>NZ_CM135953.1:0-5529317 GCF_054355555.1 Mycobacterium sp. Panama NTM2
TTGTCAGCCGACCCCGACCCGCCGTTCGTCGCGATCTGGAACAACGTCGTCACCGAACTCAACGGTGACGGCAGCTCTCCCAACGGTGCCGCGAACGGAGCCCTCACCCCGCAGCAGCGGGCGTGGCTCAAACTCGTCCAGCCCCTCGTCATCACCGAGGGATTCGCGCTCTTGTCGGTGCCCACCCCGTTCGTCCAGAACGAGATCGAACGGCATCTGCGCGAACCGATCATCGCCGCGCTGAGCCGGCAGCTCGGCCAGCGGGTCGAATTGGGTGTGCGCATCGCCGACCCCGAATCCGACGATGCGCCGGCCCCCACCCCGGTCGCCGTTCCCGACAGCGATGACGACCTCGTCGACGACGACCTGGCCGCCCGGGCCAGCGCCGAGGAGAACTGGCCCAGCTTCTTCGCCAATCGCGGGCAGAACGCGACCACCGACGACGCCACCGCGATCAACCTGAACCGCCGCTACACCTTCGACACCTTCGTCATCGGAGCATCGAACAGGTTCGCCCACGCCGCGTCGCTCGCCATCGCAGAGGCGCCGGCACGTGCCTACAACCCGCTGTTCATCTGGGGCGAATCCGGTTTGGGCAAAACACATCTGCTCCACGCTGCCGGCAACTACGCCCAGCGTCTCTTTCCCGGGATGCGGGTCAAGTACGTCTCCACCGAGGAATTCACCAACGACTTCATCAACTCGCTGCGCGATGACCGCCGCGCATCGTTCAAGCGCACCTACCGCGACATCGACGTCCTTCTGGTCGACGACATCCAGTTCATCGAGGGCAAAGACGGTATCCAGGAAGAGTTCTTCCATACCTTCAACACCTTGCACAACGCGAACAAGCAGATCGTCATCTCCTCCGACCGGCCACCCAAGCAGCTCGCGACGCTGGAAGACCGACTGCGCACCCGCTTCGAGTGGGGCCTGATCACCGATGTCCAGCCGCCCGAGCTGGAGACCCGCATCGCGATCCTGCGCAAAAAGGCGCAGATGGATCGCCTCGACGTGCCCGACGACGTTCTCGAGCTGATCGCCAGCCGCATCGAACGCAACATCCGCGAGCTCGAGGGCGCGCTGATCCGCGTGACCGCATTCGCCTCGCTGAACAAGACGTCGATCGACAAGTCTCTCGCCGAGATCGTGCTGCGAGACCTGATCTCCGATTCGTCGACGATGCAGATCAGCACGGCGGCGATCATGGCCGCGACCGCCGAGTACTTCGAGACGAGCATCGACGAACTCCGAGGGCCCGGCAAGACCCGGGCACTGGCGCAGTCGCGGCAGATCGCGATGTATCTGTGCCGCGAGCTCACCGACCTCTCCCTGCCCAAGATCGGCCAGGCGTTCGGCCGTGACCACACCACGGTCATGTACGCGGAGAAGAAGATTCGCGGCGAGATGGCCGAGCGTCGTGAAGTCTTCGATCACGTCAAAGAACTCACCACACGGATCCGTCAGCGCGCCAAGCGCTGACCAACCCCTCCTCTTTCCTCCCTGCCGCCCCGCGCGGACCTTTTGTCATGCCTCGGTCGGGAAAAACTTCTCTCCCGTTGGCACCAGCAGTCACACCCGGGGCCTGGGGAGCACCTGTGCACAACCTGTCGCCAACCCGTGCTCGATGTGGGGTGTTCTTCCCCAGATCGGTATCCATCCCCAACCGCCCCCAGACAGCCCACCGTCCATGCACAACTCCCCCACAGCCCGTCGAGACGCTGGCCTGCGCGAAACCCCGCACATCCCCAGATTGCACAGCACCTAGTACTACTGCTCATTTCTCTCTATCCAAATCTCTTAGAAGAAGTGCCCTGGGGAAAGCACACGGTGGACGGCCCGACGAGGCCGGCTGATGCCCGGCTGTCGGCCCGATCGTTTAGCTTTCAAGTTGGAGCGGAAAGCTCTACGGTGGTTCATCGACAGCCCTTCCGGTCGTCGCAGCGTGTCTAGAGCGGCGCGGTGTGCCCGTCGGAGAAATTGCTGATCAACGCTTCATCGGGGTGTACATCGAAGGGACGCAATGAACGTGGCGACGTCAACGGTAGGTCTCACGGACTTGAAGTTCCGGCTGAGCCGCGAAGAGTTCGCCGACGCGGTCGCCTGGGTGGCCCGTAACCTGCCGTCCCGGCCGACGGTGCCCGTGCTGGCCGGCGTGCTGCTGACCGGATCCGACGAAGGTCTGACGATCTCCGGATTCGACTACGAGGTGTCCGCCGAAGTCCAGATCGCCGCCGAGATCGCCTCTCCCGGAAGCGTTTTGGTATCCGGTCGGCTGTTGTCCGACATCGTCCGGGCATTGCCCGCCAAGCCGGTCGACGTGAGCGTCGAAGGCACCCGCGTGGCGCTGACCTGCGGAAGCGCCCGGTTCTCCCTGCCGACCATGGCGGTGGAGGACTACCCGACGCTGCCCACCCTGCCCGACGAGACCGGTGTGGTGTCGGCGGACCTGTTCGCCGAGGCCATCGGCCAGGTCGCGGTCGCCGCCGGCCGCGATGACACGCTGCCCATGCTCACCGGCATCCGTGTCGAGATCTCCGGCGAGAAGGTCGTTCTGGCCGCCACGGACCGGTTCCGTCTCGCGGTCCGCGAATTGACGTGGTCGACGGCCACTCCGGGAGTGGAAGCCGCAGTGCTGGTGCCCGCGAAAACCCTCGCCGAGGCCGCCAAAGCCGGCACCGACGGCAGCGAGGTCCATCTGTCGCTGGGCTCCGGCCCCACTGTCGGCAAAGAGGGCCTGCTCGGCATCCGCAGCAAGGGGAAGCGCAGCACCACCCGCCTCCTCGACGCCGAGTTCCCGAAATTCCGTCAGCTGCTGCCGACCGAGCACACCGCGGTCGCCACGATCGGCGTCGCCGAGCTGACCGAGGCCATCAAGCGCGTCGCCCTGGTGGCCGACCGCGGCGCCCAGGTGCGGATGGAGTTCGCCGACGACGTGCTGCGGCTCTCGGCGGGCGCCGACGACGTGGGCCGGGCCGAAGAGGATCTGCCGGTCGAATTCTCCGGCGAACCCCTGACGATCGCCTTCAACCCGACCTACCTCACCGACGGGCTGGGTTCCCTGCACGCGGACCGGGTCACCTTCGGATTCACGACCCCCAGCCGCCCGGCGGTGCTCCGCCCGGCGGGCCAGGATGATGTGAGTAGCGACGGCGCGGGGCCCTATCCGGCGGCACAGACCGATTACGTCTATCTGTTGATGCCGGTGCGTCTCCCCGGCTGACCGTACGCACCGACTACAGGAGGGCGCTGACATGCAGTTGGGTCTCATCGGCCTGGGCAAAATGGGCTTCAACATGCGGGCTCGCCTGCGCGACGGGGGACACGAGGTCATCGGGTACGACCCGCGACCCGAGGTGTCCGACGTGGCGTCGCTGGCCGATCTCGCATCCGCCTTGGACGCACCCCGCGTGGTGTGGGTGATGGTGCCGTCCGGCTCGATCACCGATCAGACCATCACCGAGCTGGCCGGTGTGCTCTCTGAGGGCGACCTCGTCATCGACGGTGGCAACTCCCGCTACACCGAAGACAAACCGCACGCAGAACTGTTGGCGCAGAGCGGTATTGCGTTCATCGATGCGGGTGTGTCGGGTGGCATCTGGGGTTTGAGTGAAGGCTACGGACTGATGGTCGGGGGAAGCGACGACGATGTCGCTCGGGCCATGCCGATCTTCGACACGCTGCGCCCGCCGGGACCGGTCGAGGACGGGTTCGTCCACGCGGGCCCGGTCGGGGCCGGCCACTTCGCCAAGATGGTGCACAACGGGGTGGAGTATGCGCTGATGACGGCATACGCCGAGGGCTATGAGATGTTGGCCGCCGAAGACCTGGTGAAGGATCCGCAGGCCGTGTACCAGGCGTGGACCAACGGCACGGTGGTGAGGTCGTGGCTGCAGCAGCTCCTGGCCAAAGCCCTGAAGGAAGACCCGAATCTCAACGAGATCAGCGGCTACACAGAGGATTCCGGCGAAGGACGGTGGACGGTCGAGGAGGCCATCCGGCTGCGCGTGCCGGTCCCCGGCATCGCTGCGTCGTTGTTCGCGCGGTTCCTGTCCCGGCAGGACGATTCACCGACGATGAAGGCTGTCGCGGCGCTGAGGAACCAGTTCGGCGGGCATGCGGTGAAGAGGGTGAGCGAGTCCGGGTGAGCGAGGCGAACCGGTGTACGTACGTCGCCTCGCACTGACGGATTTCCGGTCGTGGCCCCGGGTGGAGATCGATCTCGACCCGGGGCGCACCGTCTTCGTGGGATCCAACGGTTTCGGGAAGACGAATCTCGTTGAGGCGCTGTGGTATTCCTCGACGCTCGGTTCACACCGCGTCGCCACCGACGCACCGCTGATCCGTGCGGGCGCCGATCGCGCGGTGATCTCGACGATCGTCGTCAGCGACGGCCGAGAACTCGCGGTGGACCTGGACATCACGTCCGGGAGGGCCAACAAGGCGCGCCTCAACCGCTCCCCTGTCCGATCCGCGCGCGAAATCCTCGGGGTGCTGCGCGCCGTGCTGTTCGCTCCCGAAGACCTGGCGCTCGTCCGAGGTGACCCCGGGGAGCGTCGACGGTACCTCGACGAACTCGCCACGATCCGTCGTCCCCGCATCGCCGGCGTGCGCGCGGACTACGACAAGGTGGTGCGGCAGCGTACCGCGTTGCTCAAGACCGCCTCGGGCGCGCGTTATCGCGGGGACCGCGGTGCGCTGGACACCCTCGACGTCTGGGATGGTCACCTCGCGTCACACGGCGCGCAGCTGATCGCGGCACGCGTCGAGCTGGTCAACGAGCTGGCGCCCGAAGTCGAGAAGGCCTACCAGCTGCTCGCGCCGGCGTCGCGCCCGGCGACCGTGCGGTATCGCAGTGGCGTGGAGGTCGTGGAAGCCGAAGCGGCCGTGGGCAACACCGATGTCGAGGTGTTCGAAGCGGCGCTGCTCGACGCGCTGAGTCGGCGTCGGGATGCCGAGCTGGAACGCGGCGTCTGTCTTGTCGGACCGCACCGGGATGATCTGGAGTTGCGGCTGGGCGAACAGCCCGCCAAGGGCTTCGCCAGCCACGGCGAGAGCTGGTCGATGGCCTTGGCATTGCGACTGGCGGCCTACGAATTGCTCCGCACAGAGGGAGGAGATCCGGTGCTGCTGCTTGACGATGTGTTCGCCGAACTCGACACCGCGCGCCGTGACGCGCTGGCCCGGGTCGCAGCCACTGCCGAACAGGTTCTGGTGACGGCGGCGGTCGCGGAGGACATTCCGCAGGAGTGGGACGCGCGCCGAATCGAGATCACCATGCGTGACGGTGACGAGGGTCGGATATCGGAGGTGGTGTCGTGACCGACGCCGAGGATCCCATCGAGCCGCCGGCTCATCTGGCCCATCTCAAGGGGATGGACCTCGTCCGCCGTGCCCTCGAGGAGGCTCGTGGCGCGGCCCGGGAGCAGGGCAAGAATGTCGGCCGCGGCCGGACTTCCCCTGCCGCGCCGCGACGCACCGGTGCGTCGAGCCGGCGCCGGTGGTCGGGTCCCGGCCCGGATGTGCGGGATCCCCAGCCTCTCGGTGCGGCGACCAGTGATGTGGCGCGCAGTCGCGGCTGGAACGGCCGAGTGGCCGAGGGCGCGGTGTTCGGTCGATGGCGCGAGGTGGTCGGTGCGCAGATCGCCGACCATGCGGTACCGGCGTCGCTGACCGAGGGGGTGCTCACGGTGACCGCGGAGTCGACGGCGTGGGCCACCCAGTTGCGCATGGTGCAGGCGCAGCTGTTGGCCAAGATCGCCTCGGCGGTCGGGGACGGGGTGGTCACAGCCGTGAAGATCGTCGGGCCGGTTGGTCCGTCGTGGCGGAAGGGCCCGTATCGGGTGCCGGGCCGCGGGCCGCGCGACACCTATGGCTGAGAGCCACCAGAACGTGGTCGGCGGCTGTGCGGAACGTCTCGACCTATCCACAGTCGGAAAAATCGGCGCACGGCGCGATTAGGTGTCTCAAAACGCGGCTCCAGCATCGGTCCTGACGCCAGGTTTCGGTAGACTGTCTCGAGTGATCCGCGAGGGGGTCGTCAGATTCCCCGTGCAGGCCGCTGCCTGCCCAAGACCCGAGGAGACCCGCCCAACGTGGCTGCCCAGAAGAAGAACGCTCCCAGTGAGTACGGCGCCGATTCGATCAAGGTTCTCGAAGGTCTGGAAGCGGTCCGCAAGCGGCCCGGTATGTACATCGGTTCCACGGGCGAACGCGGTCTGCACCACCTGATCTGGGAAGTCGTCGACAACGCCGTGGACGAGGCGATGGCCGGCTTCGCCACCAAGGTCGACGTGCGGATCCTCGAAGACGGCGGTGTGCAGGTCACCGACGACGGCCGCGGTATCCCCGTCGCGATGCACGCCACCGGCATCCCCACCGTCGACGTGGTGATGACCGTGCTGCACGCCGGCGGCAAGTTCGAAGAAGGCGCCTATCAGGTGTCCGGCGGTCTGCACGGTGTGGGTGTCTCTGTGGTCAACGCGTTGTCCACGCGGCTGGAGGCCGACATCCACAAGGATGGGTTCGAGTGGCACCAGACCTACGACAGGTCAGTGCCGGGCACCCTGCGCAAGGGCGAGCCGTCCAAGAAGACCGGGACCACCATCCGGTTCTGGGCGGACCCGGACATCTTCGAGACCACCACCTATGACTTCGAGACCATTGCCCGGCGTCTGCAGGAGATGGCGTTCCTCAACAAGGGGCTGACCATCGAGTTGACCGATGAGCGGGTCGCCCCGGAAGAAGTGGTCGACGACGTCGTCAGCGACCATGCGGAGGCGCCGAAGTCGGCCGAGGAGAAGGCCGCCGAGAAGGCCGCCCCGCAGAAGGTCAAGCACCGGGTGTTCCACTACCCCGGCGGTCTGGTCGATTTCGTCAAGCACATCAACCGCACCAAGACCGCGATCCAACCCAGCGTCATCGATTTCGACGGCAAGGGACCGGGGCACGAGGTCGAGATCGCGATGCAGTGGAACGCGGGCTACTCGGAGTCCGTGCACACGTTCGCGAACACGATCAACACCCATGAGGGTGGCACCCACGAGGAGGGTTTCCGCGCCGCGCTCACCTCGGTGGTGAACAAGTACGCCAAAGACAAGAAGCTGCTCAAGGACAAGGATCCGAACCTCACCGGTGATGACATTCGCGAGGGGTTGGCGGCGGTCATCTCGGTGAAGGTCTCCCAGCCCCAGTTCGAGGGTCAGACCAAGACGAAGCTCGGCAACACCGAGGTGAAGTCCTTCGTGCAGAAGATCTGCAACGAACAGCTCACCCACTGGTTCGAGGCGAACCCGGCCGAGGCGAAAACCGTTGTGAACAAGGCGGTGTCGTCAGCCCAGGCGCGCATGGCAGCTCGCAAGGCGCGTGAGCTGGTGCGACGCAAGAGTGCCACCGACATCGGCGGCTTGCCCGGTAAGCTCGCCGACTGTCGCTCGACGGATCCGACGAAGTCGGAACTGTATGTGGTGGAGGGTGATTCGGCCGGCGGCTCGGCCAAGAGTGGTCGCGACTCGATGTTCCAGGCGATCCTTCCGCTGCGCGGCAAGATCATCAACGTCGAGAAGGCCCGTATCGACCGCGTGTTGAAGAACACCGAAGTCCAGGCGATCATCACCGCCCTGGGCACCGGCATCCATGATGAATTCGACATCGCCAAGCTGCGCTATCACAAGATCGTGCTGATGGCCGACGCCGACGTCGACGGCCAGCACATCTCGACGCTGCTGCTGACCCTGCTGTTCCGGTTCATGAAGCCGCTGGTGGAAAACGGCCACATCTTCTTGGCTCAGCCGCCGCTGTACAAGTTGAAGTGGCAGCGTTCCGACCCCGAGTTCGCCTACTCCGACCGGGAACGCGACGGATTGCTCGAAGCCGGCCGGGCGGCCGGCAAGAGGATCAACGTCGACGACGGTATCCAGCGCTACAAGGGTCTCGGCGAGATGGATGCCAAAGAACTGTGGGAGACCACGATGGATCCGTCGGTGCGGGTGCTGCGCCAGGTGACCCTGGACGACGCGGCCGCCGCCGACGAGCTGTTCTCGATCCTGATGGGCGAGGACGTCGAGGCGCGACGCAGCTTCATCACCCGCAACGCCAAAGACGTTCGCTTCCTTGACGTTTAACTCTCAAAGCTGAGGAAAACTCCATGACTGACACCACCCTGCCGCCCGGCGACGAGGCTGGCGACCGGATCGAACCGGTCGACATCCAGCAGGAGATGCAGCGCAGCTACATCGACTACGCGATGAGCGTGATCGTCGGCCGCGCCCTGCCGGAGGTGCGCGACGGCCTCAAGCCCGTGCACCGACGTGTGCTCTACGCGATGTTCGACTCCGGTTTCCGGCCCGACCGCGGCCACGCCAAGTCGGCGCGCTCGGTGGCCGAGACGATGGGTAACTATCACCCGCACGGTGATTCGTCGATTTACGACACCCTGGTCCGGATGGCGCAGCCGTGGTCGCTGCGCTACCCGCTGGTCGACGGTCAGGGCAACTTCGGCTCACCGGGTAACGATCCGCCGGCCGCCATGAGGTACTGCGTCACCGCCGACGCGCAAGTGCGTCTCCCGTTCGGCCAGACTGTACGAATCGGGGACGTGGTCCCGGGCGCGCGGCCGAATTCCGACAACGACATCGAGCTGAAGGTTCTCGACCGCCACGGCAATCCCGTGCTGGCGAACAAACTGTTCCACTCCGGAGAGCACAAGACTTTCACGGTTAAAACCGCCGAAGGATACGAGGTCACGGGGACCGCGAACCACCCGCTGTTGTGTCTCGTCGATGTGGGCGGCGTGCCGACGCTGTTGTGGAAGCTGATCGAGGAGATTGAGGCCGGCGATATCGCGGTGCTGCACCGCGAAAGTACGGATTATGACGAGATTTCCTCGAATTCCGTCATAACCCGTGCACTCGCGCGCTTGCACGAGCTGCACGGCGATGATCCAGATGTCAGGAAGATCGCCACCGACCTCACCGACGGCCGGTTCTACTACGCGCGAGTTGCAGCAGTCACAGACACCGGGGTGCAGCCTGTATACAGTTTGCGCGTCGATACCGAGGATCACTCCTTCATCACCAACGGTTTCGTCAGCCACAACACGGAAGCGCGGCTCACTCCGCTCGCCATGGAGATGCTGCGTGAAATCGACGAGGAGACAGTCGATTTCATCCCGAACTACGACGGCAGGGTGCAGGAGCCGACGGTTCTGCCGAGCCGGTTCCCGAACCTGCTCGCCAACGGTTCGGGCGGTATCGCGGTCGGCATGGCGACGAACATGCCGCCGCACAACCTGCGTGAGCTCGCCGAAGCGGTGTACTGGTGCCTGGAGAACCACGAGGCCGACGAAGAAGCGACCCTGACCGCCGTCTGTGAGCGCGTCAAGGGCCCGGACTTTCCGACGCACGGCTTGATCGTTGGCTCACAAGGGATTTCGGACACCTACCACACCGGCCGTGGCTCGATCCGGATGCGCGGCGTGGTGGAGATCGAAGAGGATTCGCGCGGGCGGACCTCGCTGGTGATCACCGAACTGCCCTACCAGGTCAACCACGACAACTTCATCACCTCGATCGCCGAACAGGTCCGCGACGGCCGCCTGACCGGCATCTCGAACATCGAGGATCAGTCCAGCGATCGCGTCGGTCTGCGCATCGTCGTGGAGGTCAAGCGCGACGCCGTAGCCAAGGTGGTGCTGAACAACCTCTACAAGCACACCCAGTTGCAGACCAGCTTCGGCGCGAACATGCTGGCGATCGTCGACGGTGTGCCGCGCACGCTGCGTCTCGATCAATTGATCCGCCACTACGTCAACCACCAGCTGGACGTCATCGTCCGGCGCACGCGCTACCGGTTGCGCAAGGCGAACGAGCGGGCCCACATCCTGCGTGGTCTGGTCAAGGCGCTGGATGCGCTCGACGAGGTGATCGCGTTGATCCGCGCATCCGCCAATGTCGATGTCGCACGCCAGGGCCTGATCGAGTTGCTCGATGTCGACGAGATCCAGGCGCAAGCCATCCTCGACATGCAGCTGCGGCGACTGGCCGCTCTGGAGCGCCAGCGCATCATCGATGACCTGGCCAAGATCGAGGCCGAGATCGCCGACCTCGAGGACATCCTGGCCAAGCCCGAACGGCAACGGGCCATCGTGCGCGACGAGCTCAAGGAGATCGTCGACAAGTACGGCGACGACCGGCGCACCCGGATCATCGCCGCCGACGGTGAGGTGGCCGACGAGGACTTGATCGCCCGCGAAGACGTCGTGGTCACGATCACCGAGACCGGTTACGCCAAGCGCACGAAGACCGATCTGTATCGCAGCCAGAAGCGCGGCGGTAAGGGCGTGCAGGGCGCGGGGCTGAAGCAGGACGACATCGTCAACCACTTCTTCGTCTGCTCCACCCACGACTGGATCCTGTTCTTCACCACGCAGGGCCGGGTGTACCGGGCGAAGGCCTACGACCTACCGGAGGCATCGCGCACTGCGCGGGGTCAGCACGTCGCGAATCTGCTGGCGTTCCAGCCGGAGGAGCGCATCGCCCAGGTCATTCAGATCAAGGGTTACGAGGACGCCCCCTATCTGGTGCTGGCGACCCGCAACGGGCTGGTGAAGAAGTCGCGCCTGGTGGACTTCGACTCCAACCGGTCCGGCGGCATCGTCGCGGTCAACCTGCGCGACGGTGACGAACTCGTCGGTGCCGTGCTGTGCTCGAGTGACGACGATCTGCTGCTGGTCTCGGCCAACGGCCAATCCATCCGGTTCTCCGCCACCGACGAGGCACTGCGGCCGATGGGCCGCGCCACCTCGGGCGTGCAGGGCATGCGGTTCAACGCCGATGACGCGTTGTTGTCGCTGAATGTGGTCCGTCCGGACACGTACCTGCTGGTGGCGACGTCAGGCGGGTACGCCAAGCGCACCGCCATCGACGAGTACCCGGTTCAGGGCCGCGGCGGCAAGGGGGTGCTGACCATCATGTTCGACAAGCGCCGTGGCACTCTTGTGGGCGCGTTGATCGTCGACGACGACACCGAGCTGTACGCCATCACCTCAGGTGGCGGCGTCATTCGGACCGCCGCGCGACAGGTTCGCAAGGCCGGCCGCCAGACCAAGGGCGTCCGGCTGATGAACCTCGGTGACGGCGACACCCTGATCGCCATCGCGCGCAACGCCGAAGAGGGTGACAGTACCGACGAGGTCAACACCGACATCGGCGACGAGCCGACGTCGGAGGAGTGAGGAGCGGGTCAGTGAGCTCACCGAACGAGCCTGGGCATCCGCGTGCGGGTGAGACGTCCGGTGGCGCCGGCAACGGGTCGCCGTCGGGCGCATCGGCACCGAGCCACAGCGCCCCCTCGCCGCAGGCACCGTCGCGTGCAGGCGAGCAGAGCGACGTGCCGCCGTGGCAGCGGGGCCCGCAGGCACGGGCCCGTCAGCAGGCTCCCGACGCCCAGGGTGGTCTCGATGCGCGACTGAACCGCTTCATGGCCGGTGGCCCGGAAACCGAGCAGGCACCACGAGGGGACCGTCCCGAGGGGCAGCGTCCGGAACCACGTCCCGAGGCCAAGCGCTCGGAGACCCGTCCTGAATCGCGACCGGAAGGACGGCCGGAGGGCAACCGTCCCGACGCGGCACGTACCGACGTCCACCGTCCCGAGCCGCCGACGCGCGCGGACGGTCCGGGTAGCGCCGCCTACGCCAGCGAGCTGCCCGATCTGTCGGGTCCGCCTCGGTCAGGGCCGCCGCGCAAGCCTGCCGAGCGGCCGGCCGAATCGTCGCCGAAGCAGCCCCAGAAGGCCCCGGTCAGCCGGGGTGTGCAGGTCGGCCCGCGTCAGCACACCGGGCCGGTGCGGGCGAGCATGCAGATCCGTCGGGTGGATCCGTGGAGCGCGCTCAAGGTGTCCCTGGTGTTGTCGGTGGCACTGTTCTTCGTGTGGATGATCGCCGTGGCGTTCCTCTACCTGGTGCTGGGCGGCATGGGTGTGTGGAGCAAGCTGAACAGCAACGTCGGTGACCTGCTCACCAGTGCCAGCGGCAGTTCCGGGGGTGAGCTGGTGTCCGCGAGCACGATCTTCGGTGGCGCGGCGCTGATCGGCCTGGTCAACATCGTGCTGCTGGCCGCCGCGGCGACCATCGGTGCGTTCATCTACAACCTCACGACAGACCTCGTGGGCGGTGTCGAGGTCACGCTCGCCGATCGCGACTGAGCTGGTTTGGGAGTCGGGTTGTCGGTGAGGTAATCTCGCTGCTCGGCCGTGCAATTGATGACGGTGCAACGGGGCTATAGCTCAGGCGGTTAGAGCGCTTCGCTGATAACGAAGAGGTCGGAGGTTCGAGTCCTCCTAGCCCCACGGAAAGGTACACATCGATGAAGGTGATGCTGCTGTTCGTGGCCGGCATTGCCGCGGCCGCCGCCTTGGTGGTGTGGCGGACCCAGCACAGCCCCGAAATCTGGCACACCCTCCCCGATGCACCTTCCTGACGAGGGGCCTTAGCTCAGTTGGTAGAGCGCTGCCTTTGCAAGGCAGATGTCAGGAGTTCGAATCTCCTAGGCTCCACAGTTCGATAGCTCAACACTCCACGACGTTGAGGGCCAGTCCCCCGCGTGACGTCTCCTTGTACTTGTCGGCCATGTCGGCGCCGGTGTCCCGCATGGTCTTGATCGCGGTGTCCAGGCTGACGTGATGGGTGCCGTCGCCGAACAGGGCCATCCGTGCGGCGGTGATCGCCTTGACCGACGCGACGGCATTGCGTTCGATGCACGGGATCTGCACCAGTCCCCCGACCGGATCACACGTGAGTCCGAGGTTGTGTTCGATCCCGATCTCGGCGGCGTTCTCCACCTGCGCCGGTGAGCCGCCCATCACGGCCGCCAGCCCGGCCGCGGCCATCGAGCACGCCGAGCCGACTTCGCCTTGGCACCCCACCTCCGCACCGGAGATCGACGCGTTCGTCTTGAACAGCTGCCCGATCGCTCCGGCAGTCAGAAGGAACTCGACCACGCCGTCCTCGTCGGCACCGGGAACGAAGCGCCAGTAGTATTGCAGCACTGCGGGAATGATGCCGGCCGCACCGTTCGTCGGCGCGGTGACGACTCTGCCCCCGCCCGCGTTCTCCTCGTTGACCGCCAGCGCGTACACCGTCACCCAATCCATCGCGTACAACGGGTCCGACGGATCCGCCTCCAACGCCGCAGCCAACGCGGCGGCCCGCCGGCGCACCCGCAATCCACCGGGCAGCGTCCCGGTGGCGGTGAGCCCGTTCGTCACGCATTCCTGCATCGTCGTCCAGATGCGCAGCAACCCCTCCCGCAAGGACGTCCCGTGACCCAGGGCCTCCTCGTTGGCTACCACCAGATCGCTGATGCGGCAATGCTGTTCGTCGCAGAAGGCGACCATCTCAGCGGCGGTGTGGAACGGAAACGGCACAGTCACGTCTTCATCGGACACTGCGGTGTCGTCCTCGTCGACGACGAATCCGCCTCCGACCGAGTAATAGACATGGCGATCCATCTCGCCGCCGTCGGTGGTCAGCGCGGTGAACACCATGCCGTTGCTGTGAAAGTCCATGGCACGCAACGACATCACGACCTCGAACGAGACCGACCGCTCCCCCGCCAACTGCAACCGCCCGGCGTGCTCGATCTCTGCCGCACGCACGCGGGCCGCCTCGGGGTGGACTGTCTCGGGTTCTGCGCCTTCCAGCCCGAGAACCACGGCGCCGGGAGTGCCGTGACCGGCCCCGGTCGCCCCGAGCGATCCGAACAGTTCGACGCGCACGCGCGCAACGGCGTCGAGCGACCCGCGCAGTCGTTCCGCGAACCGCCGCGCGGCGCGCATCGGACCCACGGTGTGCGAACTCGACGGCCCGATCCCGATCGAGAACAGGTCGAACACCGAGATGGCCACCGCGCTACCCCGGTTACGGCTTGGGGGTGACCTCGACGCTCGGCGGCAGCGGCGAGGGCTCCGGCTGCGTCGAGCGGCGGGCAATCGAGAACGCGGCCGCTCCCCCGGCCAGCACGGCGACCCCGGCGGCGACAACAAGCAGGCGCGGCCGGCGGCGGCGCTTCTTGGGCGCGCGCAGGTTCTCGAGGGTCTCCGGCAGGTTCGCCACGGCTTCCTGCGCCGCGGCGAGCTCGTCCTTGAGCTGCTGCGCCACCTGGCTGCTGCGGTAGCGCTGACCCACCCAGGAGGCCGACGAGCGCACCGAATCGACGCCGATGCCGACGGCGCCCCGGGTGATGTCCACCGGACCGACCGTCGAATACTTCAGGCCGCGGCTGAGCCGCTGGCTCGGGGTCAGTCGGACTCGGGTCTTGGAGCTCATGGCCCACCTTTCTCGGCACCGGATGACAACGAGGTTCAGCCTGCCATCTCCGCCAACCCCACGGTGCCGGGTTGGGCTTGCGAGCGGCGTGGCACACTGGCTTTCCGTGACGAGCCCCATTCAGACCGCGACCGCGACCCTGCACACCAACCGCGGTGACATCAAGATCGCCCTGTTCGGCAATCATGCCCCCAAGACCGTCGCCAACTTCGTGGGCCTGGCCCAGGGCAGCAAGGACTACAGCACCGAGAACGCATCGGGCGGCTCGTCGGGACCGTTCTACGACGGCGCCGTCTTCCACCGCGTCATCGAGGGGTTCATGATCCAGGGTGGTGACCCGACCGGCACCGGTCGAGGCGGCCCGGGCTACCAGTTCGCCGACGAGTTCCACCCCGAACTGCAGTTCGACAAGCCCTACCTGCTGGCGATGGCCAACGCCGGGCCGGGCACCAACGGCTCGCAGTTCTTCATCACCGTCGGCAAGACACCGCACCTGAACCGTCGCCACACCATCTTCGGTGAGGTCGTCGACCCGGAGTCGCAGAAGGTCGTCGACGCGATCGCCACGACGGCGACCGATCGCAGCGATCGGCCCACCGATCCGGTGGTCATCGAATCGGTGACGATCTCCTAGTCGGCTAGCGACCGGCGCCGCGCGCGAAGCCGGCGTCGGTCAATGCGTCGAGGACCCGGAGCGGGTCCGTACCCACGTCCCACCGGCTCAGCACCAGGAGCCGGTCGTCGGTCGTGTCGATCTCGAGCAGCCGCACCGTGCGACCGATCCTGCGCAATTCCGTGATCCGGATCAGGCTGATGTCGGGCCGGGTGAGGCGGCGTGTGGTGAGCCACCCGCGGTAGATCAGAGCGTCTCCGTCGATTGCCAGTTTCGGCCGAGCCCGCCACGACAGGGCGGCGAACACGAGCAAACCGACCGCGGCGATGCCGATCAAGATGCGCCCCGGAACGTCTGTGACCAGCGTCACAACGGCGACGGCCAGTAGGACACCCACTCCGGCGGCGCCGAGGATGCCCGCCGTCGGGGGCCCCCACATTCTTTGCTGGGTGGACACTTCACACCCTCCTACCGGGGCGAACCCCGTTATCCACAAGTGCTATCCCCAATGGGGATGAATAACATCGATGTGATCTGATTACGCACACGTTGCGGTCGATCAAACGGCGGACAACAGCGTGGAGACGCGGTATCGTCGTCGGCCGCGTCACCGCCAGCGCATCGTGAGCAGCAAACCGGTGATCATAAATCCGAACGCGATCGCGTAGTTCCAGACGTTGAGGTTGCTCATCCACTGCAGGAAGCTCGGCACATCGGGGCCGCTGCCCGCCAGCTGGAACACGATCAACCAGGCCAGCCCGATCAACATGAGGCCGACGAACAGCACGACGAACCACATGCTCGACGGACCGGCCTTGACCTTGACCGGTGTCCGGCTCACCGGGTTGATGGTGAAATCGTTCTTCTTGCGGACCTTGGACTTGGGCATGGGTACCTTCGGACGATTCGGTGCGACGATGTGTCGTATACGGCGACGATGTTGGGGAAAGCCTAACGCAGCCGCGATCAGCCTCGACTCGTGGAGAGACGCAACCGATGGACGCCCGTGACCGAACCGTTCGTTCGCGTTCCGCCTGGCGCTGGGGCGTTCCGGTGGTCTGCGCCGCGGCGGGTCTGCTGCTCGGCGCGACCTACAGCGTGTCCGGCGGTGACGAGATCCGGCGCAGCGATGCGCCGCGGTTGGTCGATCTCGTCCGGGAAACGCAACAGTCGGTGGACCGGCTGACCGCCGAGCGCGACGCACTGTCACCGCAGATCGAGAACCATCACGGCGGCTCCCCCAGCGCGGCGGCGGCACTGGCAGCGATCACCCGCCGCGCCGACGCACTGGCCCCCGACGGCGGCCTGACCCCGATGCGGGGCCCCGGCCTGGTCGTCACCCTCAACGACGCGCAGCGCGACGCCCAGGGCCGCTTCCCGCGCGATGCGTCGCCCGACGACCTCGTCGTCCACCAGCAGGACATCCAGGCCGTCCTCAACGCCCTGTGGAGTGCCGGTGCCGAGGGCGTCCAGATGCAGGATCAACGTCTGATCGCGACGTCGGCGCCCCGCTGCGTCGGCAACACCCTGCTGCTCAACGGCCGCACCTACAGCCCGCCGTACGTGATCACCGCGATCGGTGACGCGGCGGCCATGCAGACCGCCCTGAGCGAGGCCCCGCTGGTCACGCTGTACAAGCAGTACGCCGTCCGGTTCGGCCTCGGTTATTCAGAAGACGCGCGGGACGTCGAGCTCGTCGGGTACACCGCGCCGATCACGATGAAGTACGCCCAACCGATGGGACCACTGGGGTACTGACGGCACGGCCGTATCCTGAGCGCATGCAGGTTCTCGTCGTCGACAACTACGACAGCTTCGTGTTCAACCTCGTCCAGTATCTGGGCCAGCTCGGGGTGGACGCGCAGGTCTGGCGTAACGACGACGACCGCCTGTCCTCCGACGATGCGGTCGCCGCGGTGGCCGACGAGTTCGACGGGGTGCTGCTCAGCCCGGGCCCCGGCACCCCGGAGCGGGCGGGCGCGTCCATTCCCCTGGTCCGCGCGTGCGCGGCGGCCACCACTCCCCTGCTCGGCGTGTGCCTCGGCCATCAGGCCATCGGGGTGGCATTCGGTGGCACGGTGGACCGGGCGCCCGAGCTGCTGCACGGGAAGACCAGCACGGTGTCCCACACCGACCGGGGTGTCTTGCGCGGGCTGCCGGATCCGTTCGTCGCGACGCGGTACCACTCGCTGACGATCCTGCCCGAGACCATGCCGGCCGAGCTCGAGGTCATCGCGCGCACGGAGGGTGGCGTGGTGATGGGGGTGCGTCATGTCGAGCTGCCGATCCACGGCGTGCAGTTCCACCCCGAGTCGATCCTGACCCAGGGCGGCCACCGCATGCTGGCCAACTGGCTGGCCGAATGCGGCACCGCTCCCGACGAGGCGCTGGTGACCCGTCTCGAGGACGAGGTCGCGACGGCGGTGGCGGCCGCTACGACGCGAAGTTCAGCGTGATCGTCGAGCCGAAGTTCACCGGGCTGCCCGCCGACGGCCTCTGACTGACGACCGCGTTGGTGCGCTGCCCGCTGTTCTGCACATCGGCGCCCTTGTCGAGCACGCCCGTCCAGCCCAGCGCGCGCAGGCGCGGTTCGGCGTCGGTCCAGAACTGACCCGTCAGATCCGGCATCACGAACTGGTTGCCGCGCGAGACCTGGATCTGGATCACGGTGTCCTGCGGAACCGTCTGACCGGCCGCCGGCTCGCTGCCCACCACCTGTCCGGCCGACACCGTGCTGTCCACCTGCACCGGCACGCTCTTGGTGAACCCGGACGCCGTCATCACCTGCTGGCAGACCTCGACGGTCTGCCCCGTGCAGTCGGGCACGACAGCGGTCGCGGGACCCTTACCCAGCACAATGGTGATCTCGTTGGTGATCGCCGATGTCTGGTTGGCCGGCGGCACCGTCGACAGGACCCGGTCCTTCTGCTCGGGCAGCGACGCGGAGGTGGTCTGCCGGAACCGGTCGAACCCGGCGTCAGTGAGCTTCTTGACGGCATCGCCGTAGCTCAGACCCGAGACGTCGGGCACCTCGCGCTGCTCAGGTCCGTACGACAGCTTCAGGGTGATCTCCGAGCCTGCCGGCACCGAACTCGTTGCGGGCGGGTCGGTTTCGATGACGTGATCGGGCGGGACCTCGGAGCTCGCGCTCTGCTCGGTGTTGATGGTGAATCCGCGGTTCTGCAGCGTCGCGATCGCGTCGGCAGATACCTGACCCCGCACATCGGGCACCTGGACGTCACGGGTCTCCCCGCCGAACGAATTGATCGCGATCGTGACGACAACCGTGAGTACGGCGAGCACCGCGACTGCCACCAGCCAGCGTGCCACCGACCCGGACCGCTCCTTCGGCCGGTACCGCGGCTGGTGGGACACCGGGCCGGTGCGCTGGTGCGACGGCGCGGCCGACAGCAGCGAGGTGCGCTCGGCGTCGGTGAAGATCTTCGGCGCGTCGGGCCGCTCACCGCTGTGCACCTTGACCAGATCGGCGCGCATCTCTGCGGCTGTCTGATAGCGGTTGTCCGGATTCTTGGCCAGCGCCTTGAGGACGACGGCGTCGAGGTCGGGGGAGATGCCGGCGTGGCGCGCCGACGGCGGCTCGGGATCCTCGCGGACATGCTGGTAGGCCACCGCGACCGGCGAGTCACCGACGAAAGGTGGTTCGCCGGTGAGCATTTCGTAGAGTACACAGCCCAGCGAGTACACGTCGGAGCGGGCGTCGACCTTCACTCCGCGTGCCTGCTCGGGCGAGAGATATTGCGCGGTGCCGATCACCGCGGCCGTCTGCGTGACCGGGTTTCCGGCGTCGGCGATCGCTCGCGCGATGCCGAAGTCCATCACCTTCACCGCGCCGGTCTTGCTGATCATGATGTTCGCCGGCTTGACGTCGCGGTGGATGATGCCGTGCTGGTGGCTGAAGTTCAGCGCCTGGCAGGCGTCCGCGATCACCTCGATCGCACGCTGGGCCGGCATCGGTCCCTCGGTGTGCACGATGTCGCGCAGCGTGACGCCGTCGACGTACTCCATCACGATGTAGGGCAGCGGCCCGGTCGGGGTGTCCGCCTCGCCGGTGTCGTAGACGGCGACGATCGCGGGGTGGTTCAGCGCCGCAGCGTTCTGCGCTTCCCGGCGGAAGCGGAGGTAGAAGCTCGGGTCGCGCGCGAGGTCGGCGCGCAGCACCTTGATCGCGACGTCGCGGTGCAGGCGCAGGTCGCGGGCGAGATGGACTTCGGACATACCGCCGAAGCCCAGGATCTCGCCGACTTCGTAGCGGTCGGACAGGTGCTGTGGCGTCGTCATCGCAGTTCTCGGTGGTGCGGCGCTGTCGGTGACAGCGCGGTGTGAACATCTCGTGTCACCCACATGCGCGGGGCGCCGTCGTCATCGAACGTCAGCGCCGGCGCCGCAGCGGGTGTCTCGGTGGTGGCGGACGGGGTTTCGGTCACGGTGGCCGGCGCAGGAGCGTTGTCCTTGCGGTCCTGGGCGTTGAGCACGATGAGGATCGCGATCACGATGGCGAGCGCGCCGAGGACACCGGCGGCCCACAGCAGCGCGCGCTGGCCCGACGAGAAGGTGCGGCGTGCCGGCGGGGCGGAGCGGTGGTGGCTGCCGGTGGTGCGGGTGCGTGACGTGGCCGCAGGCGCACGGCCGGTCGGCTGGGCAGGAGCGGGCGCGATGGTCGGCTTGACCGCGGCGGGCGCCGCACGCCCGATCGACGGGGCCGCGTTGGGCCGGGGTGGGCGCCGGCCGGCACGCACGGCCGCGACGGCGTCGGCGAACGGACCGCCCGACTTGTAGCGCATGCCGGGATTCTTGACGAGCGTGATCTCGATCAGCTCACGCACGTTCGGCGGCAGGTCGGCGGGCAGCGGCGGCGGGGTCTCCTTGATGTGCTTCATCGCCACCGTCAGAGCGCCGTCACCGGTGAAGGGCCGTTTACCCGAAACCGCTTCGTAGCCAACCACTCCCAGGGAGTACACGTCGCTGGCGGCAGTGGCGTCATGGCCGAGGGCCTGCTCCGGGGCGATGTACTGGGCGGTGCCCATCACCATGCCGGTCTGCGTCACCGGAGCCGCGTCGACGGCCTTGGCGATGCCGAAGTCGGTCAGCTTGACCTGGCCGGTGGGCGTGATAAGGATGTTGCCCGGCTTGACGTCACGGTGCACCAGGCCCGCGGTGTGGGCGACTTGCAGGGCGCGCCCGGTCTGCTCGAGCATGTCGAGCGCGTGCCGCAGCGACAGCCGACCGGTGCGCTTGAGCACGGAGTTCAGCGGCTCGCCGTTGACGAGTTCCATGACCAGGTAGGCGGTGCGGCCTTCCCCGTCGATGTCGGTCTCGCCGTAGTCGTACACCCCGGCGATGCCCGGGTGGTTCAGCATCGCGACGGTGCGTGCTTCGGCGCGGAACCGCTCGACGAACTCGGCATCGGTCGAATACTCGGCCTTGAGCACCTTGATCGCGACGCGGCGACCCAACCGGGAGTCCACGCCCTCCCACACCTGGCCCATGCCGCCGGTGGCGATCAGCCTCTGCAGGCGATACCGGCCCGACAGCGTCACTCCGACGCGGGGGCTCATACCGTTCCTCGCTTCGCTCGCATCACGACGCCTGCCTCAAGGCCGCCGCGATCGTCGCCCGCCCGATCGGTGCCGCGACCGCGCCACCGGTGGCGTCGAGGCGGTCACCGCCGTTCTCGACCAGTACCGCCACCGCCACTTTGGGTGCCTGAGCAGGCGCAAAGGCGATGTACCAGGCATGCGGGGGCGTGTTGCGCGGGTCAGTGCCATGCTCCGCAGTGCCGGTTTTCGATGCGATCTGCACGCCGGCGATGGCTCCCTTCTGCTGAGTCACCTGCTCGGCGGCGACCATCAAGTTCGTAAGTGTATCTGCGACCGGTTCGGGGATCGCTCGCCGCACTTCGGAGGGGGCTGTGGTGGCGATGTTCGACAGGTCGGGGCCCTTGAGGCTGTCGACCAGGAACGGTTGCATGGTGACCCCCTTGTTCGCCACTGTCGCGGCCACCATGGCGTTCTGCAGCGGGGTCAGCGCGACGTCCTTCTGGCCGATGCTCGACATTCCCAGCGCCGCGGCGTCCGGCACCGGCCCGAGCGTCGACTGGGCGACCTGCAGTGGAATCGGGGCCGGGGCGGTGTCGATGCCGAAGTTCTGCGCGGTGCTGCGCAGCGCGTCGACGCCGGTGTCGATGCCGAGTTGGACGAACGCGGTGTTGCACGAGTGCGCGAAGGCGTACTGCAGCGAGGTGGCCGGGGCACCTCCGCACGAGGAGCCGCCGAAGTTCTCCAGCGTCGCGGTGCTGTCGGGCAGCGCGATCTGCGGTGCGGCGGTGACCTGCGTGTCGGGGGTGGCGCCGTTCTGAAGCGCCGCCGCGGTGGTGATCACCTTGAACGTCGACCCCGGCGGATACGTCTCGGAGATGGCGCGGTTGAGCAGCGGTGAGTTCGGATCGTCGCGCAGGCGCTGCCATGCCTGCGCCTGCTCGTCCACATCGTGGGTGGCCAGGAGATTGGGGTCGTAGGACGGCGCCGAGACCATCGCCAGGATCTTGCCCGTCGACGGCTCCAGGGCGACGACGGCGCCCTTGCACGGCCCGTTGCAGCCCTTGTTCATCGCGTCCCAGGCGGCCTGTTGCACCCCGGGCCGGATCGTCGTGGCCACGTTGCCGCCGCGGGGATCCCGGCCGGTGAAGAAGTCGGCCAACCGGCGGCCGAACAGCCGCTGGTCGGAGCCGTTGAGCACGGTGTCCTCGGCGCGTTCGAGGCCGGTGCTCGAGTAGCTCAGGGAGTAGAAACCGGTGACGGGCGCATAGGTGAGCGGGTTGGGATACACGCGCAGGAACCGGAACCGGCCCTCGGTGGAGACCGAGTAGGCCAGCAGCTGACCGCCGGCCGAGATCTGTCCGCGCTGGCGCGAGTACTCGTCGAGCAGCACCCGCTGGTTGCGCGGGTCCGATCGCAGTCCGTCGGCGGTGAACACCTGGGTCAGCGTGACGTTGGCGAGCAGCAGCACGACCAGACCCATGATCATGACGGAGATACGGCGTAGAGAGGTGTTCATACTTTCTCGATCACCTCGGTGCTCGCCGCGGCGATCGGTCCCGGGGGAGTGCCTCGGCCGTCCAGCGGCCGACGCGCGTTGTGCGAGATGCGCACCAGGATGGCGAGCAGAAGGTAATTCGCCACGAGGGAAGAGCCGCCGTAGGACAGCCACGGGGTGGTCAAGCCGGTCAGGGGAATCAGTTTCGTGACTCCGCCGACGACGATGAACAGCTGGATGCCCAGGGTGGCGGCCAGTCCGGCAGCGAGGAGCTTGCCGAAGCTGTCGCGTACCGCGATCGCGGTGCGCATGCCGCGGATCACGAGGATCGTGTAGAGCATCAGGACCGCGGCGAGGCCGACCAGGCCGAGTTCTTCACCGACGGCGGCGATGATGAAGTCGGTCGAGGCGGCGGGAACGGTGCCCGGCTGCCCATTGCCCAAGCCCGTCCCGAAGATGCCGCCGGTGGCGAAACTGAACAGCGACTGCACCATCTGGTAGCCGGCGCCGTCGGGATCGGCGAACGGGTCCTGCCACGTCTGCACGCGAACGCGTACGTGATCGAAGAGGTAGTAGGCGAGCGTGCTCCCCGCGGCGAACAGGGTGAGCCCGAGCACCACCCAGCTGAACCGCTCGGTGGCGATGTAGACCAGCACGAGGAACGACGCGTACAGCAGAAGCGAAGTGCCGAGGTCCTTTTCGAACACCATCACGCCGATCGAGGCGATCCAGGCGGCCAGCAGCGGGGCCAGGTCCCGCGGCCGCGGTAGATCCATCCCGAGGACGTGCTTACCCGCGCTGGTGAACAGGCTGCGTTTGGACACCAACACGGACGCGAAGAAGATCAGCAGCAGGATCTTCGAGAACTCGGCGGGCTGAATGGAGAAGCCGGGCAACCGAATCCAGATCTTGGCGCCGTTCTGCTCGGACATCGAGCGGGGGAGGATCGCCGGGATGACGAGGAGCACCAACCCGGTCAGCCCGCACAGGTAGCCGTAGCGCGACAGCAGTCGGTGATCGCTGAGGAAGATCACCACGAGCGAGAACCCGATGACCCCGACGAGCGTCCACAGCATCTGCTGGTTGGCGGTGCCGCCCAGTCCGCGCGAGGTGGGTTCGCTCACCGCCAGGTCGAGACGGTGAATCATGACCAGTCCCAAGCCGTTCAGCAGCGCGACGACGGGTAGCAGCAGCGGGTCGGCGTAGGGAGCGAAGCGCCGGACCGCCAGATGCGCGCCGGCGAACAGCGCCAGGTACGCGACCGTGTACTGCGCGAGGTCCCACCGCAGCCCCTGCTCCTGGTTGGCCTCGACGAGCAGCAGTGCCACCGTGGTGATGAGCGCGGCGAAGCCGAGCAGGAACAGTTCGGCGTTGCGGCGGTTCGGCAGGGCCGGCGTCACCGCAACCGGGGACTGCGGTTGCGTCGTCATGCCACTTCCCGACAGTTGATTCCCGGTTGAGGCGGCGGGGGAGGAAGCGCCGTCACGGTGGGCGACGGTGTGGGGGAGGGCGTGGGCGAGGGCGCCGGTGTCGGCGAGGACGTCACGGTGCGCGGGGTCTCCGGCGCGGGTGTGGCCGTCGTCGATGTCGGCGTGTTCGGGCTCGGGACAGGGCTTCCCGAAGTGGTGGTCGACGGCCGCGGGGAGGGCGACGGCGCGGGCCGGCTCGAGGTCGCGGGCGACGTACACACCGGGAGCACGGAACTGCGCGCAAGCTCTTCGATCTGGCCGATGGCATCGTCGAGAGTGCCCGACGGCAGCCCGGCGACCACCTGGGCGCGCTCGGACGGACGCATGTCCCCGACGGCCAGCGGGCGGCAACCCAGATTGTCCTGAGGTTGATCGGCACTGATGAGAGACAATTCGTTGCGGGCGTTCAAACAGCCCAGCAGATACGGCTCCTGGAGGGAGATTCCGAGAAAGGAGCCTTGAACACCGCGCATGATCGAGACGGCGCCGTCGTGTTCGCTGACGTAGTAGTTGTTACGGACGATTTCCCGTGCGACCGCCAAACCGGCGAGCACCGCCAAGACCAGCACACCAACCGCGAGATAGATGCGGCGCCGGGATCGTGGGCGCGGGGGCGGCTCTTCAGGTTGCTGCACAACGGGTTTGGCGGCGTTGCGTTTCGGGTTGAACGCCGACGCCCGTCCGGCCGCGGTATTGGGAGGCGCAGTCTGGTCGTCGGCCCCGGAGACCGCGCCGGCGAGGATCGGCTGAGTCTGTCCGAAGTCGTGATTGGTGACGTCGACGACGTCGGCCACGACCACGGTGACGTTGTCCGGTCCGCCGCCCCGCAGCGCCAATTCGATGAGACGATCGGCGCTTTCGGCGACGTCGGCGATCTGCAGTGCCTCGGCGATGGTGTCGTGGCTGACCGGATCGGACAGACCGTCCGAGCAGAGCAGATAACGATCGCCCGCCCGGGCCTCCCGCATGATCAGCGTCGGCTCTACCTCGTGTCCGGTGAGAGCGCGCATGATCAGAGACCGTTGCGGATGGCTGTGCGCCTCTTCGGCGGTGATGCGACCTTCGTCGACCAGAGTCTGGACGAACGTGTCGTCCTTGGTGATCTGGCTGAGCTCACCGTCGCGCATGAGATAACCGCGGGAATCGCCGATGTGCACCATGCCAAGGCGGTTGCCGGCGAACAAGATTGCGGTGAGCGTGGTGCCCATGCCGTCGAGCTCGGGATCGGACTCGACATGCGCGGCGATCGCCGAGTTGCCCTCGCGCACCGCGGCGTCGAGCTTGCTGAGCAGGTCGCCGCCGGGTTCGTCGTCATCGAGATGAGCGAGCGCGGCGATCACCAGCTGCGAGGCGACCTCTCCGGCGGCGTGACCGCCCATTCCGTCGGCCAGCGCGAGCAGGCGGGCTCCGGCGTAGACGGAGTCCTCGTTGTTGGCGCGCACCAGACCACGGTCGCTGCGGGCGGCGTATCGGAGCACGAGTGTCACGGGCGCAACTCGATCACCGTCTTGCCGATTCGCACCGGTGTGCCCATCGGGACTCGTACTGCCGTTGTCACCTTCGCCCTGTCGAGGTATGTGCCGTTGGTCGATCCTAGGTCTTCGACGTACCATTCCGGACCCCGTGGCGAGAGTCTGGCATGGCGAGTCGACGCGTAGTCGTCGGTCAGCACCAGTGTGGAGTCATCGGCGCGGCCGATCAGCACCGGCTGGGTGCCCAGCGGGATTCGGGTGCCGGCGAGCGCGCCCTCGGTGACGACCAGTTGCCGGGGAACACTGCGATCTTTGGTCGGCAGCAGTGTGGCACGCAACGCGAGGCCGCGGCGCATCATCACTGCGCCGGTCGGCGCGTAGATATCGGTGCGCAGGCTGCGCAGCACCGACCAGATGAACAGCCACAGGAGCAGCAGGAAACCGACGCGCGTCAGCTGCAGTATCAGCCCCTGCATCTGACGTCCTCTCCGTTCCCATCCCGACGGCACCGCCACCACACGCCGACGGCGGTCGACGTGATGGCCACGTCACCGCCGTCCTCGCGCGGCGATCCTCAGTGAACGCGAACGATGATCTCAGAGTGACCCAGCCGAATCACGTCCCCGTCGGCCAGCTGCCACTCCTGAACCGGCGCGTTGTTCACCGTGGTGCCGTTGGTGGAGTTGAGGTCTGACAATAGCGCCACTTGGCCGTCCCAGCGGATCTCGAGATGACGCCGTGACACACCCGTGTCGGGAAGCCGGAACTGGGCGTCCTGACCGCGGCCGATGACGTTGGCGCCTTCGCGCAACTGGTAGGTGCGTCCGCTGCCGTCGTCGAGCTGCAGGGTGACCGTCGATCCGGCAGACGGGTACTCGCCCTGGCCGGCGCCGTACCCGCCGGCTCCGTAGCCGCCCTGATCTCCGCCGTAACCACCCTGATCGCCGTAGCCCTGATCGGCGTAGCCGGCCGGGGCCTCGCCGTAGCGGCCGTAGTCGGGCTGGCCGTAGTCCTGGCGGCCGTACCCGCCGCCGTAGCCACCCTGATCGGGGTAGCCGCCCTGATCCGGATAGGACGGACGACGACCGTAGTCGTAGTCGCCGGACGGGGCACCGCCCTGGGGTCCGTAGCCGTGCTGACCGCCCTGCGGCGGGCCGTAGCCACCCGGTCCGGGCCGGTAACCCTGGTCGGGGTAGCCACCCTGCGGCGGGCCGTAGCCCGCCGGGGGACGCTGGTCGTAGGACGGGGGAGGGTAGCCCTGGTCCGGGTAGCCGCCCTGATCCTGCTGGTAGCCGCCCTGATCTGGATAGCCGCCGCGCTGGGGGTAGCCCTGCTCGCCGTGCGGCGGGTAGCCGCCCTGATCCGGGTAGCCCCCGTGCTCGCCCGCCGGGTAACCGCCCTGGTCGGGGTAGCCGCCGCGGTCGTCCTGGCGGGGGTAGCGGTCCTCGTCGGGACGGGGGTAGTAGTCATCCCCGGGCCGCCCCGGCCCCTGGCCGCCGCGATAGGTCGGATTGTCGCTCATCGGTCGTACTCCTGGTTCTGCGTGGGACGAGAGATCTCGAGGTGGCGGGGCCGGTGCATCCGACGTCGAGTCGGGATTGACCGCACCGCGCGCGCGAAACTGTCCGGTGTGCAGGCTGGGCGATTGTTCGAATCGGACAACCACATCACCATACGTTTGCCATCCCTGCTCATGGATGAAGCCCTCCAGGTGCTTGGCGAACGTGGTCGGGGTGATGTCCGGGTCGGCACTCACCTTCTGATAGTCAGGCACACTGAGGGTAATGACGTAGTCGTTCGGCGCCAAAACGCGGCCGCCGTGCACCTCCCGGGCCCCGCTTTCAGCTTCGCGCCGCAGGAGGGACTCGACTTCGGCGGGCACGATCGCGCCGCCGAAGACGCGGGCAAAGGCGTTGCCGACCGAATCCTCGAGCTTGCGCTCGAATCGATCGACAAGACCCATGGTCCGGTTCGCCTCCCTCGACAGTGAAAAGCCACCAGCGTGTCGGCTGGCAGCGATGCTTGCATGCATGCTATCGGCCACCTGTACCCCGTCGTGACTCTCAGAACTCTGAGAATTGCATCGATCCAGGTCACAGCGCCGCGAGCAGCGGTTTTGGAGTTCCGGTGCCCGTCGACGTACGGTTGGAGCCCGGGGTCGCCTGCGTGATAGGCTCCCCCGGTTGTTTCGGGCGAGTGGCGGAATGGCAGACGCGCTGGCTTCAGGTGCCAGTGTCCTTCGGGACGTGGGGGTTCAAGTCCCCCTTCGCCCACACAGAGGAGTTCTATGAACTCCAAGCGCTGAGGTCACGAACTCGAAAGAGTTCGTGACCTTTGTGTTTATGTGGGCAGCTTCGGAGGAGTGCGGCTGATCGACAGATGCGGGAGTTAGAGGCGCAAGTCCCCGGGGAGCTTGTGAACCGCAAGTCGCCAGCCGAAACTTTGACCTGGTGGAAATGGCACCTGGGGATTCAGACTTTAACCATCTCCCAATTGGTGCTGTCCTCCACCGTCGGGCGGGCTGGCGATGGGGTCGATGACGGCTGTGTGTTCGTCGAGGGCTTGGTTGTCGGACACGGCGAGTACCTTCACGCCCGCACGATGTGCGGCTCCTAGGTCGGCTATTCAAACGTCCGGTCGGCGGGATTACGGGGATTGGAGTCAGGTGCGGAAGCGATGCAAGAACAAGCCGCGCAATGGCGCTCCTCGTCGAAGGCAGCTTGATCCACTTGGTCTCAGACAAGACGCCGGTAATGCCAGATTCGAAAAAGGCGATCTCGCCGATATGGTCAGCGATATAAGCCTTTTCGCTGGTTGTGAGTCAGTTGCCGCGGTGCGGACCATTTTGCGCGAACAGATCCAGCTCGAGGTCGATGCGATGGCGTCTCTGGTGCAAGACGCCGACGCGTTCGACGTCATCGAGCTGATGCGACTACGTGAACTCGGCGTGGTTCCGCAAGCTGCGCCCGGTGGCAGCGCGCTTGCCATCGAGATCGTGGCCGCCGTGTTGCTTTCTCGGGGATCTCGGAAACCGAGCGCACTTCCGCGCGACGAAACCAGACCCCACGTGGCTGTCAACGAGTTACGTCAGCGCGCCTTGCGCTTGATGCGGCTTGCGCAGGCGCGCCAACTCGCCGAGGCGGCCTTGAACGGTGACCCTCTCTCGATGCTCGCCGCCGAGTATCAAGGAGCGGTCATGGGCATCCGCAACTTGCAGTACAGCAACGTTCGGGATGCGCACGAAGCTCGGCTCTTCGACAACGAGCGGGCGGCTAACCTCATGCAAGAACACTTGGGATACACCTACCCGCAGGTCGTCGCAGTTCGTGAAGCCATCAGGGAGGTGTCATCGCAACGGATGACTGAGCTCCGGAATGGAACCGCGGAGATCATGTTGCGCAACCAGGGCGTTCCGCCAGGCCAGATACCAGCAGCCGAAGCGGAGGAAGTGGTGTCGCAAATGGTTGCTCTGATGTTTCTGCCGGGAGATCGGGCCACGATTTCCGCGAACGACGTTGCGCCCTTGGCAGGTGTCGACGATGAGACGGCGCTGGCTGTGTTGACTTCGTTCTCTCACTTCTTCGACTCAGCGATATCTGCGACGGACCGTGTCTACGACATGCTGGTCGGGACGAATCCGTTCTTGGGCACGCCGCTCATTTCCGACGGGGCGGGCCACTTTGTATCGACGTCAAATGAGGTGGGAAACGACTCGTTGCGAAGGATCTTCGAGAAGGCGCTCACTTCGAACGGCAAGGATTTCACCGCGTACGACCAGAAAATTTGCGTCGCAATGAGCGAGCAGATCGCGCTTGACGGGCTCGCGTCGATTCTTGAGACCGCCCCGTCGCACGCTGCATTCAAGTACTTTGCACCCGAAAAAAACGAGGAAATCGGCCAGCTTGGGTCCGGGTGTGCGAACCCCGCCGTGGTCGGCAAGCAAGTCGAAGGCGATGGCCTCTTCATCATCGATGACGTTGCGATTGTCGTCGAGACGAAAGGCAAGTCGATGGCCGAGCAGTCGCGACGAGGAGACGTCACACGACTTTCGCGCGATCTCGCCGCAACCATCGGCGACGCTTGTGAACAGGCTAAACGGATTGAACGTCTCATCGAAACCAACCGGGGCATCTGGCTCGCCGACAAGAGCTGGCTGGACTTGTCGCAAATCCGGGAGGTTCGTTGCGTGGCGGCGCTTCTAGACGATGTCGGCCCACTGGGTACCGCGATCGGTCGACTGCAGCAGGCCGGAATTGTGGGCGAGGACAAACCCCCATGGATCACCTCGCTGCACGACCTCACTACCATCGCCGCCGTTTGCGATCGACCCGCAGAGTTCTTGCACTACCTCAGGGTTCGAACCGACAGCCCGGTCACCACTCACTTCTGGGCACTTGACGAACTCGACCTTTACATGACCTTCCTCCAAGGCGACCTGTGGGTCGACGCTGATGAGGAAGACGCCGTCAACATGGTCGACGACCATTGCGTCGAGCTCAACGCATGGATGGATCGGCACGAACAGCAGGGGACCGAATTACCCGAGAAGCCGTCATTCAACGCCGTCCCAGCGATGCTGGAGCTGGTTGACGAGATCGCCGCCCTACATGAACGAGGGTGGCTGCGCTGCGGTGCCGACCTCTTGTCCTTGTCAGGCGAGGTGCAACAACAACTTCTCGACATGATCGCCGAACTTGACCTCCGCACTCAGGACGACGGCGACGAACATCATGTGGCCTTCTCATTTGACAGCCCGTGGGAGCGTCCGGCCTTTTTCCTCGCGATCAGCCCAGCTGGAATGAACGTCAGCGACGTTGCGACGCAACTGTTCGCATATATGCAAGCGAAGGCCGCGCAGATCGGGTCCGAGCGCTCATACGGACTGATATTCGACACCCACCAACAATTGAGACACTTTCTCTACTTCTAGGCTATTTCTGGCGCGGCATTTCGAGGTACACACTGCCTAGTCCCGCCGCCACACTGCGGTTCGCCAACAAGCACGATCTTTTCGCGAGCAACCTGCCCACGGTTACGCAGACCAGCGCGTGCTTGTCGGGGGCATGCAGTAGGAGACACATGTGGATGTCGAAGACACAGCGCCAGAGGCCCGCAGCGATAGCGTCCCGTGGAGTGGTGGACTTCGGATCTGGCGTGGTTCACGCGTTGTGATCAACGAGTCATGTTGAACGCTAGGTGATTTGGTGTTGTTTGGCAAGTGCTGCCGCAGCGTGTTTGGCGGCAATGACGGCACGTAAATCGTCCATGGAGACATCGGAGAGATAGCGGCGGGTGACCTGCCACTCGTCGTGGGATTCGATGACCACCGCAGTCGCCAGCCGCAGGAACGCCGCCGGATTCGGAAAGATCTCCACGACATCAGCGCGGCGCTTGATCTCCTTGTTCAACCGTTCGATCGGGTTGTTCGACCAGATCTTCTGCCAATGCGCCTTCGGGAACGCGGTGAAGGCCAGCACGTCGGTCTTGGCCTCGGCCATCATCGCGGCCACCTTCGGGAAGCTGGCCGCCAAGGTATCGGCGACGCGGTCCCACTGGTCGGCGACCTCGGCGGGGTCGGTGTGGGCGAAGATGGTCTTGACCGCCGCGGTGACCGCCGGGGCGTGTTTGGCGGACACCGCGGTGTGCAGATTTCGCATGAAGTGCACTCGGCACCGCTGCCACGATGAGTTCGCGAACTGTTGTGCCACAGCCGATTTCAATCCAGCATGCGCATCAGAGATCACCAGGTGCACACCACTGAGCCCGCGGACCCTCAGCGAGGCGAGGAATTCGCGCCAGAACTCGTAGGACTCGCTGTCACCGACGGCGGTGCCCAGCACCTCGCGCGTGCCGTCGATGGACACCCCGGTGGCCACCACGAGCGCCTGAGAGACCACGTGCGCCCCGATGCGCACTTTGCAGAACGTGGCGTCGCAGAACACGTACGGGAACTCGGTGTGGGCCAGGCTGCGGGTACGAAACGCCTCGATCTCCTTGTCCAGGCCGGCGCAGATCCGTGAGACCTCCGACTTGGACACGCCGGTCTGCACACCCATCGCGCTCACCAGGTCATCGACGCTGCGCGTGGACACCCCGTGGACGTAGGCCTCCATGATCACCGCGTGCAGCGCCTTATCGATACGGCGGCGCCGTTCCAGCAGCGACGGGAAGAACGATCCGGCCCGCAGCTTGGGGATCTGCACCTCGACGTCACCGGCGGTGGTCGAGATGGTCTTGGGTCGGTGCCCGTTGCGGTGCACGGTGCGTCCGTCAGTCCGCTGATAGCGGCCGGCGCCGATGGCCGCCGTGGCCTCGGCCTCGATCAGCTGCTGCAACCCGGCGCGGATCAGCTCGGCGAACACCGCGCCGACATCGGCGGACTTGAGCGCATCGAGTTGGGCAAGCAGGGCAGAATGATCCTGGGTCATCGCGTGGTGTGTCTTCCTGTTGAGTCACTTGGTAGGTAACTCACTGACCACTACGCGATGGCCCACCCCAACAGCGTCAACGACACACCCAGCACCGTCGTCCCCGCCCCCCGAAACTCCACCACGCTAGGGGACTTATCCCCCGCAGCGCCCAATTCGAGTCAGCGTGGTCAGCATTCGACGACGCGACATGTGCAGCAGAACGGATGGCGAGCACGTGGAACGATCTGGTCGCTACGGATCTGTTCAGAACCAACGTTCACGTCGATGACGATGGAAATGGACGTGTCGACGTCCTAGTTGATGAATACGAGGGTCACCGACTCCGCGACTTGGAGGTGCATGCCCGCGCGTTCGTCGATGCGCTGATGACGAGCGCACGCGAAGCGCTGCGTGCCACCGAGCAGATTGTCTCAGGCCCGTTGGGCCCACCCCAGGTAGAGCGCTTCCCGCTTTTCGGTGCAGAATCGGAATTTCTTGCGTTCGTTGAGTCGGGGGCATTGTCGGGGCTGCGACCTGATCAGATCCAGTTGATTGAACAGTTGCAGCCCTACTACTGGGCTGATGCCATCGAGCCAGCTCGTCAACGATTCGGCGCAGTCGTGACGCGCCTGTACGGCCTCGCGACGCCCGCACAACCGGAAGCCCGCCCCCTAGTGGCCTTCTGGGTGCAATCCGCGGTCCCCGCCTTGGAAGTAGATCCACCAGCGGTAGTCACTCAGTTGCGAATCTACCCCGATGGGGTGCTCATCGATTCGCATCTGATCGCCACGTTCCATGTCCCTCCGGGTACCTCGCGGCAGTGCACGCCCAATATCGCCATTGATCCCATCCTCAATACAGAGCCCTGGCCCGACAACCCCGACGACAACATGAGCGTCCAATGCCGCCAACTCCTACGAGCGATTCATGAGCTCATCGTGGCATTCGAGCGGTCAGTGGGGCTCCGGGCACCGCTCAACGATGGCCACTTTCGGCTAATCCCAACCGAAGACGATCCCCTGTGGGCGCGAGTAGACACCACCGATAACCCTGATGTCGAGGCAGGCCTTGCCGGATCCGACATTGGTCTCGCAACCTATCGTTCAGGGGACGACCTCATCATGCTGGTTCAGCGACCCGACGGTGTCTATGGACGAATCGTCCCGATGGCCGTCGATCTCAATCCGGCTGTAAATCGTGGTGCAGCGGCCGAGAATGCGAGTCGTGACTCAGTGGTCCAATGGGGCCTTCCGGATTTCGTCTTTAATCCTGAAACAGTTGAACGTGGCAGTGCTACACGAGAAGTCGGCGACGGCACCATCATCTGCGGCGGTCGTGGACTAGCCGTTCAAGTGAAAGCCCGGACGAACGCGACAACAACTGACGATCGGGAGCGTGCATGGATTGCCAAAAAGAGCAAGGAAGGAGCACGACAGGCAAGCGGATCCGTGAGGACGGTTCAGCGCCGACCCGTTGCTCACACAAACGCACGACGACGGTCAATCACCATCGACGGCAACGTGATTCAGTGGGTCGGTGTGGTGATCATCGACCACGACACCCCCCCAGACAACGTGTCCGCCTATTTAGAAACGGTGCCGATCCCATACGTAGTTATCCTGAGGAGGGAATGGGATTTTCTGTTTGATCAGCTGCGTTCGACAACCGCCGTCGTGGACTACCTGCACCGCATTGCAGGGCATCTCGTAGCGCCTGGCAAGCACGCCACCCATTACTACGAGCTAGCACTCGCCGACGAACGGACGCCACCGGACTTCGAACGATCTGGCATCCCGGCCTGCCTCAACGACCCCGAGCTTCGCTCCTCACGACCGACACTGCCACTCGAACCGGCAAGCGCAGCAGACGAATACGGGGTGCGAGTGTATCGCCAGATCCTCGAAGACATTGCGGAAAGCCGACGGGTCAGCGACGAGGCAGACCGCTTGTTTGTACTGCACCTGCTCGACAAGCTCTACGTCGCCGAGCGCGCCGTTGTTGGCCGACTGCTGTTGACCAACATGAGCAAAGCACCCCGGGTCGACATCGGCACCACCCGTTGGGATTTTCGACGCTATCTACTCGGCGAGGCCGACCTTCATCTGGCATACGCAGTCTGCAATCACTTCACCGACCGGCATAGGTACGCGTTCAAACTATGGGGCATGCTGCGCCACCACGAATGGATCACACACCTAGAACCCGACCGACGAAGCGACGCGACAACGGTCGCAGTGATGCTGACTCCACGCCATGACAAGGTTCGACCTTGGGACACAACCCTATTCGCGCACTTCGGCGAAAGACCGTTGGACGACGACGAGCTGGAGTCGATGCGCAGGTTATGGAACAACCCCCAGAATTTTGCGCCTGACGTTGAGGCAGACGGTGAGTCAAATGACCAATAAGAAAGAGTGACACTCGTGGATCCGCTGGCGCCGCTGGGTCGCAATGAGGTGTGCTGGTGTGGATCGGGTGTGAAATACAAGCGCTGTCATGGCAATCACCGACCCGGTTCGCAGCCGGGCGCACCCCTGCCACCCGACTTGGAGGGCAGCGTATTTTTGAGCCCGACTGTGAATGTGGCCGGCGATGCGATCACTGTCCCGGAGCGCGGAGCCTCCTTCAGGATCGTCGAGACTGAGCCGAGGGGCGACTTTGCGCACGCAAAGCAGACCACAGACCGGCTGATGTAAGACATTGCTGGGACGCTCGTAGCAAGGTCGTTGACGGCCTGCTCAAACGCGAACGTTATCGTGACGTATGCGCGTCCTCATCACCGCCGACTTGGCGACGGCGCGTCGCCAGCTCCAGGAGATAACGCAGTCGGCGGGTCACACGGTGCTGGACTCGGCCGATCTCGGTGCAGGCGCGCTTCTAGCCAGCGCAGAGTGGGAAGTCGATGCCGTAGTTGTCGGACTATTCGCTCGGCGGCCGCCGCAACAACGTTCCGCGGTACTTGTTGAGACGGGAATCGCACTTGGCCGGGGGACTCCAGTGCTGCTATTAACGCGCGAGGGCCTCCTAGTTCCGGCTTTGACCGGAGTGCCACAGATCGATGCACGCTTGGATGATCCCGAAACGCTTGCTCTAAAGCTGGAGCTTTTCTTTCAAGGCGTGTACGGCGGCGTACCGCGACGCCCTGCAGACAAGACAGAGATTAGCCGGAGACAGGGGCATTTGCCCGGTGGCTACCCGGACGCGATGGAGCTAGAGCGGACCGTGGCGGAGCTATTCGCCGCCAATGGATTCGCGTTGGTTCCAGAACCTAATCAGACATCTCCGCGCGGCCGTCCCGATCTAGCAGTTTATGCACAGGGCCACGAAGCCGAGTTGGGACTGGTTCTCATAGAGGTCAAACAGATCCGGTCACCTCAGTGGCAGAGGAGAATTAGAGACGCTTCCCAAGAACTCTCGCGGCATGTGGTGCGTGCGCATGCGGCATTCGGCCTCGTAATCTACGACGGTGACGGACTCCCGCCGCAGCAGCGAACCAAAGAGCCTCTTGTGGTGGCGATTTCGCTGGCGGCGCTGAAACTCGAGCTTGAGCAGCGACAGCTGCAGGACATTGTGCGCCGTCTCCGCAACGAAGCGATTCACGGGCTGTAGCAATGCCACTTGACCCGGAGCACGTTCGTACCATGTTGTCCGCAGCGGCCAACCAACCTGTTGCAGACACGCGAGGGAAATTGTTCGAGAGCGTCGCTGAGTATGTCTTTAAAGAGGTCGGGTGTCCCGTCCGAAAAAACCTGACCAGCCCATTAGGGGCACAGCAGATCGACCTCGCAGTTGCCCACCTCGGCGCCTTGGGACCAGTGCCGACGTTTTTCCTAGTCGAGTGCAAGTACTGGGAGGTGCCTGTCGACAGTGCGGCGGTTGGCTACTTCTTGAATACCTGCAAAGACCGCAGGGTGAAACTTGGGGTGATCATCTCAAAGCATGGAATCACAGGTGATCCGCAAGAGGCCTCGGCAGCTCACTCGCTGGCTTTCGGAGCTTCCTCGCTGGGAGTGCACCTCGTGGTTCTCAAGGAGAGCGACCTGCTTGCGGTTACCTCCGATGGCGACTTTGTCGAGATGCTGGTGATGGCCTGGATGGAAGCCGCAGCCACGGGGGGCGTCGGCAGGCCGTCCTAGGGCCAGTCGTATTGGTATCTCACCAACGCCGACCACAGCGTCACGGCCGCTGGCGACGTGATCTCCCGGTACAACGAGCTGCGGCGTGTCGAGCGGTCATGTCGGATGTCCAAGAGCGACCTTCAGGCCCGGCCAGTGCTATGCGACCGGAACATGGGCGCCCGAAGTCCGTCGCGCTTCTTTGGAAACGAGACCCTAGAGATCGACACCGCCAGCGAACCCTTGTCATCCTCGTAATTCTGTGTGACAGTAATCGTAAGTCGTCATCCACAATTACGGGACGGAGGGCGGTCATGGCCGTCTTGAATATCCGAGTCGATGATCAGGTCCGCGACGAACTCAAGGACATGGCTGACGCGGAGGGCGTCACCGTCAGCGAATACGTCCGCGATCTGCTCACGGCCGCGCTTGTTCCTGGTTACGAGTCCAAAGAGGACCACGGCGACCTGCCGGCGCCGGAGACGATGCGGATCGCTGATCGGCAGGTGCTCTCCCTGCTTCACCGCATCCTCGCGCGCGTCCTGCCCGAGGACAACGACGACGTGGACGGCAACGCCGGTTATCAGCTGGGGCGTGCGCGGGTGATCGAGGCGGGCTACACCGGGGAGTACTGGCGCGAAGTCGCCGGGTTCAGTCCCGAGCTGTCTAAGCGCGACTGCGGTCGCGTCCTAGACATCCTGGACATGTTCCGCATCGTCACGTTCAGCATTCGGAGGCTGGAGAAGGACGGGACCACCGTCGACGAGGAACTTAAGTACAAGCTGGAATTCCGGGGCTTTGACGGTAACGACGGGCTCGAAAACCACATGGCCCACTACGTCGAGTTTCTGATGAGCGACGGCCGGTGGGCTGAACTGCACGAACAGTGGAGCAACAACGACGAGGGGAACTCCCACTCCCTCATGCTCGACACCTACATGCGCATGGTTACTGAACACCGCCGCATCAAAGCCAGCCGCGACCGCGGATTCCACCGAGAGGAATACCTGCTGTCCCTCGACGAGCTGCAGCGGATCGCAGACGCTCGAGTTCACCCCTCTCGCCGAGGCTGACAGACGTCTCACCGACGTCAGTCCTGGATGCGGTACAGCACACGGTTGACGTAGGGGCGGAACCGGTTGCCGCCTTCGAGATTGTCGATGATGCCGGCCACCGCGACGTCGAGGCCGTCGTTGCCGCCGCCCAGGGGGAGGTAGACGCGCCCACGGCCGGCGCCGAGGTAGTTCGCCCGATGGACGAGCGCGCCGGCCCAGCAGATGTTGGCGTTCTCGACGGTGAGCGCTTGTCGGGGAACGTCGCCCACTCGAATTCCAGGTCCTCGTTGCGCCACCGGGTGCCCTTCACCTCCGGCATCCCGTAGGCCATGGTCAGGTATCGGCCGCGATCTGCTCGACGATCTTGATGATGCCTTGCAGTGCCTCGTCCTCGGTGGGTGCCAGCCAGGACAGCGAGGGGAACTCGGCGACCAGGCCCACGAACTCGTTGTCCGCCGGCGACCACTCGACCCGGTAGCCGTAGTCCGAGCTGGCGGCGGCCTCGGCGGTCCGCGCGCGCCGCAGATGGTTGCGGATGATGGTGACGATGAACGCCGCCCGCTCCCGGGGGCTCTGCCCATATCCGGGGACGTTGATTGTGCCGGCGGCGATGAGGACTCCCTTGGTGATGCCGGGCTGCTGCTCGCGCAGGTCCAGTTCGATGTCCCAGTCCCCGCCCCGTTCGCCGAAGTAGAAGCTGTGCCCGTCGACCTGGCCCTCCCACTGTTCGGGAACTTGCCCGCCGTGGCGGCCGATGGTGACGCCAGGCTGGTCGGCCACCCAGGCCTGCAGGTCGGCCTCGGCGGCCTGTTGATCGGCCTGAAGCTGCTGGCCCTGCGGTGACCGCCGGAAATCCTCCATGTGGTCGAGAAACCCCTGGAAGGTCTGTGCTGATCGCCACCGCCGGTCCTCGGGCGCTTTCTCCATATCGTCGGGCATCAGCCAATCACTTCTGCGGCGGGTCGAGCAGGGCGCGGGCGTCTTTGATCAACAGCAGCAGGTGCAGCGGGTCGGTCGGCGAGGGCTCGAAATCGAAGTGCGCGTAGAACGCCCGCGCCTGCTCGTGCAGCGCGTGTACCAGCAGTGCCCGCACCCCGATGATCTCCGCAGCGGCCACCGCGCGGATGATCGCGTCACGCAGCAGCGCAGCGCCCAAACCCTGGCCTTGTTCCTTGCGGTCGATCGCCAGCCGTGACAACAGGATCACCGGCACCGGATCGGGCATGTTGCGCCGCACCCGCCCGGGTGTGCCGGCGCGCTCCACCGCCGCCGACGCCAGCGCGTAGAACCCGACGACACGTCCGTCCCGGCACGTCACGAAGCACCGGGAGGCACCCTCGACGTGGTTGGCCAGGGCGCGGCCTCGCAGGTACTCATCCAGGGTGGGTTCGCTGCTGTCGAAGTCGGCGACCACATCGTGCTCGCTGATCGGCCGGGGTGCGCTGTAGCCGCTCACTCGTCGAAGATCGAGGGCTCCGCGAACAACTTCTCCAGCCGCGGCTTCTGTGACACCGGTCGGTCCAGCACCGCCACGAACTCCGACCAGGCTGACGCATCGAGCATGAACAGTCGCCGATCGGCGAGCACCTCTCGGGCATGAGCCAGCGTCGCTGTCACCGTGAAGTTGGTCAGATCGGTCCCCTCGACTTCGGCGGCACGACGAATCAGCGCGTCCTGCTCGGCAGTCAGGCGCACCGCGAACCGCTCTGTCTTCATGGCCATGCCCTCCATTGTGTGCCTATCAGGCACACAATGCAACAGAGTATCTGTCACGCCTCTGGCCAGCTGCGATATGTACCGACGGTGTGAGCACGGCACTGAGTCTTCCAGAAAGTATGCCGAGGCCGATGGGGTCGCGGTGGGGACGGCCACGGTCGTTTCGTCGCTTTCAACCCCTGTGAGGGGGAGGCATGTCTTCTCGTCTGCTGACCGCGCTCAAGCTTCTGCTGATCACGGTGGTCGTCATCGTCACGTCCTGGCTGGCGGTGTGCGTCGTGGCGATGTTCACCGGCCATACCGATGCCATGCCCGTCATCGGTGCGGTGCTGGTCGACCTGATCGAAGCGCTCGTCGCGCGCCTCTGAACGACCTGGCCACCATGGCGGCCTAGTCGTGGATGCGGATGTCCTCGATGACCCTGACCGCTATGGTTCGTCCGGGCCGGCCACCCCACGCGGAATCACCTGCACGGTGATCTGGGTGGTGAGTAGGTCGCGCCGGGGCCTCGGTGTCTTCGATGGCGTGGGCCATCACGAACACCTCGGCATCCTGACCGGACAGGTGTAGTTGACGGTCGTAGCCGGGGTGATCTGGCCACGCTTGCCGGCGTGGAAGACGTCGTCGGTCACCGTGACCCTGGGCGGCGGCATGCTGGCTGACTCGGGCGTGCGCCGAGAGCGGTTTGAGGCGCCAGCACGGTCGATGGGCGGACTGGCGGTGGGCCGCGGCCTGGTCAACACCTTTGGAGTGCGGTGCCGAGGCGCTCCTCGTCCGTATCGCCGCGCGCAGCTGTCACTGCTACAGGCGAGACTGGCACGAATGATGGACACCGAACCGCACTGGCGGCACATCTGCGAAGTGTGCGGGGTCGAGGAGACCCTGACCCCTAGCGAAGCATTTGACCGCGGATGGGACTACCCACCGCGCATGGGCAAGTTCGGTGTCGTCAGCCCCCGATGTTGTCCTCGATGCCCGAACGTGAGAACGGTGTAGTGGGCTCTCGTGATCGATGGCTCTACCGAGGACATGCTGACCGAAGCGCAGCAGGAGACTGTAAGAAGGATCGCCGGCGAGCCTGAATCGATTGCGTTGTCCGACAACTAGTTTGACATCGTTCGGCGACAACCACCATCGGTGAACGAGAACATCTGCCGCGCCCGCCGGATGTGCCTGGTCAAACAACGCGGTTTTGGAGCTTGGGCGGTGCCGTGGGGCCCATTCGAGGCGGTGCGAGGTGGATTACGTGTCAATATGTGGCGGTCGTCCCGGGGCCATCTCACGCAGCGTTTACTGTCAGGCGGTGGACCAGCACCTCAGCATCTTCCGGCCCTACGACCGTGACCCAAGACACGAGGATCAACTCACCAGGGCCGCATTGATCGTGATGCGGCTGGTCCCCCTATGCCAAGAAGCATTTCTCGGCTTGGCCGACTGTCCGAGGCTTTCAGCGCTCCCGCGTCCCCGATTCGATATGCAGACCGAATCGCTCGTTGCGCTTGACATCGAAGTGGAAGACCCCACGGTGGACGAGTTGGTAAGCGTCTTCCTCGGTCCGCACGAAGACCTCGTCGCCGGAGCCAGCGAACTCAACGTGGCATCGGAACGACGCGCTCGTTATGACGGTGTCATCCAGTACGGCACCGCATTGGTGGTCGTCATCGAAAGCAAGCTCTACGCCAGTGCCAGCGAGCAGCAAGCTCTGGAGATCAACACGAAACAACTTGGCCATCAGGCGAAACGATGGGTTCCGGTGCGGTGGCAGGACTTGCTCGACCGGTGGTGGAACCTCATTGAACTCGGCGTGCTGGGTCCAGCGGAGGCTGCGGTTCTGAATGATTTTTTCGACAACGCCGAGATGAACTTCGGGGACCTATTGCCCTACACCGATCTTGAACGCTGCGGCGATCACTCTGGCCGCCAACTGCGCCGTCTCCGCACGATCCTTGAGACGGCGACCGGATTCACTGCCGAGGTTCGCGATGTCGGCGGGCATGCGGGTGTGAAGTTTCCACAGGATCAGGTCGTGGCCTTCGATCGGGTCAGTCTCTACATTGAAGGCGATAACGTCGTGCTCAGCGCCTGGCCGGCCGAGCTCGCCCCCCAGTACAAGCGCGTCTATGCCCATCCCGATCGTGCCGAAGCGCTGATTGCACTGACTGGGGAACCGGGCTGGCAAGTCCACGGCAACTTTCACCTCGCCTTCTGGCGTTCCAGCGGTCCGCAGCGCTGGTATCCCACGAGGCGCCGATAGCGTCCCGTGGAGTGGTGGACTTCGGATCTGGCGTGGTTCACGCGTTGTGATCAACGAGTCATGTTGAACGCTAGGTGATTTGGTGTTGTTTGGCAAGTGCTGCCGCAGCGTGTTTGGCGGCAATGACGGCACGTAAATCGTCCATGGAGACATCGGAGAGATAGCGGCGGGTGACCTGCCACTCGTCGTGGGATTCGATGACCACCGCAGTCGCCAGCCGCAGGAACGCCGCCGGATTCGGAAAGATCTCCACGACATCAGCGCGGCGCTTGATCTCCTTGTTCAACCGTTCGATCGGGTTGTTCGACCAGATCTTCTGCCAATGCGCCTTCGGGAACGCGGTGAAGGCCAGCACGTCGGTCTTGGCCTCGGCCATCATCGCGGCCACCTTCGGGAAGCTGGCCGCCAAGGTATCGGCGACGCGGTCCCACTGGTCGGCGACCTCGGCGGGGTCGGTGTGGGCGAAGATGGTCTTGACCGCCGCGGTGACCGCCGGGGCGTGTTTGGCGGACACCGCGGTGTGCAGATTTCGCATGAAGTGCACTCGGCACCGCTGCCACGATGAGTTCGCGAACTGTTGTGCCACAGCCGATTTCAATCCAGCATGCGCATCAGAGATCACCAGGTGCACACCACTGAGCCCGCGGACCCTCAGCGAGGCGAGGAATTCGCGCCAGAACTCGTAGGACTCGCTGTCACCGACGGCGGTGCCCAGCACCTCGCGCGTGCCGTCGATGGACACCCCGGTGGCCACCACGAGCGCCTGAGAGACCACGTGCGCCCCGATGCGCACTTTGCAGAACGTGGCGTCGCAGAACACGTACGGGAACTCGGTGTGGGCCAGGCTGCGGGTACGAAACGCCTCGATCTCCTTGTCCAGGCCGGCGCAGATCCGTGAGACCTCCGACTTGGACACGCCGGTCTGCACACCCATCGCGCTCACCAGGTCATCGACGCTGCGCGTGGACACCCCGTGGACGTAGGCCTCCATGATCACCGCGTGCAGCGCCTTATCGATACGGCGGCGCCGTTCCAGCAGCGACGGGAAGAACGATCCGGCCCGCAGCTTGGGGATCTGCACCTCGACGTCACCGGCGGTGGTCGAGATGGTCTTGGGTCGGTGCCCGTTGCGGTGCACGGTGCGTCCGTCAGTCCGCTGATAGCGGCCGGCGCCGATGGCCGCCGTGGCCTCGGCCTCGATCAGCTGCTGCAACCCGGCGCGGATCAGCTCGGCGAACACCGCGCCGACATCGGCGGACTTGAGCGCATCGAGTTGGGCAAGCAGGGCAGAATGATCCTGGGTCATCGCGTGGTGTGTCTTCCTGTTGAGTCACTTGGTAGGTAACTCACTGACCACTACGCGATGGCCCACCCCAACAGCGTCAACGACACACCCAGCACCGTCGTCCCCGCCCCCCGAAACTCCACCACGCTAGGGGACTTATCCGAGGCGCCTGCCTGGCTCCACTTATGTGCGCCAATGGGTTGACGACTTCTCCGATGGCCGAGCCGGCCGGCGACTGCGAAAAGAACTCAACGACAGTCTGTTCCGTGGATGGCTCATCCAGCGCGGATATGCCGTCGACGCCGAGATGGACAGCCTCGACGAGTGGTCTGACCGGCTGCCCATGGATAAGTTCGATGTCCGTCCGAGCATTCAGGTGACGCGGTCCTGGCAGTACACCGACGCCGTGGCGCGCGACCGCACCGGACAACTCACCGCTGAAGTGCGCGACGCAATCAACCGCCTACTGTCCGCGTTGGACGAACCTCAATTGCACGATCTCACTCAGCCATACGCAGATTGAGGCCGAAAGCGCAGCCGGTGGCGATGCAGCTGAGGACGCGCGAGTAGCGCACCACACACGTGGCTACTGCTAAAGACTGCGTGGAGGCCAATTAACCTGTCTGTGTCCACTTTCGGTGACGGAGAGAAGTTCATGCAACGTAGGTTCGTTCAGTCGTGTGTCACAAGCATCGGATTTCCGGATAGTTTAGAGGATTTGGAGTCGATGTTTGAGAAGCACGACGGTAACGCCTTGGATAGGAATATAACCGATCTTGAGGTCATCTCGAATTTTGAGCGCCTCAACCTCGATTATTGCGAATGGACGGCTGCGCGATGGATGACTGAAGGCGATGTGTTGTTTTTCTATCACACGAACCGAGGCCACAAGAAGATCAGGCGCCTTCTTAAAGAATTACTACGAGGGGCCGGATCGGTTCGACAAACTTCGAGCGGCGATACAATCGAAATTCTTAGGCGTAACCTTGAGTTGTCGACACGGGTCGAAAGCTGCATCTTTGCGTGTGCGCCCATCGGAGGAACTGCAACCTACTACGCCAAAGAAGACACCTACCACTTCAATAGCCGCAGCTTCGCACCATTCAGTGAGGTCTACCTCTTTGAGAAACCCCTGCATGCGAGCGATTTCGGACTTCATTTCAAGATTGGGCAGAACACAGTTACCCCACTCTACAAGCGAAACTTCGGTGCTATCAGAGACCTCCTCCAGCGTGACAACGATATTCCGGAGTTTCTAGAACATGCTGACATCAGTGAGCTTTCATTTCAGAACATCTCGAAGGAGAACTGGCGACAGGTGGTCGCCTCTCCGCAAGCAAGGTTTCTCAACGAAGAGCTTGTACGCGAGTACTTCATCAACTATCTGCTCGATGAGATCAGGGATCCGAGAACCCCTATTTTAGAGGAATGTGTTACGTCAAGGAATGGTCACGTCACAGGTCGAGCCGATTACTTTGTGATGGTGGGTGGTCGTTGGACTCCAATCGAAGCAAAACTGAACATACTTACTGAAAGCAATCTTCTCGGCCAGATCGGGAAGTACCTGAGAATTGACAGATTTGTGCCCACTGTCCGCAGAAAGCAGAACTCAGAATTCTTTCCGGAACAGCACGGCGCGTGCGTAGTGATCGATCAATCGGGGGTCTATCTCACGCATGATCAAACTTTTGTCGACTGTGACTTCGCCAAACCATGGCTCGCCCGCGAGAGGGTTACCGATGATTTCCAGGAGCACCTCAGAAAGGCAATTTTCGATCTGGCCGCCGAGGCGCAATGAATCGTGGCGTCCCGACGTCGCTCCATAGGCAAGCGAACTACGTTTCCGATTTTGCCGCAGAGGAGGCAGTGCGCGCGGGCAGGGTGCGTACGCCTACTGGCCGTGTTGGCTCGCGGCCATCCAGAGTGCGACGTCTATGCGGCGGAGCAGGCTGACGTCGGCCGACGCATCCGCGCAGACCTGGGCGACGGCCGCGCGGCGCAACTCGTCGGACAGTTCGTCCCACATCGAGATCCAGAACGGCGAAACTGGTGGCTGAAGTAGGTTCTTGACCTTGTTGTCGAGGATGGGCATTAAGCGTGGTCGTTTGGTGGCGAGCAGCTTGCCGGCGATCACCCAGTCGATGCCTGGCAGGGTGCGCAACAGTGTGTGAAGTTCGGCCGTCGGGCCGTCCTGCAGTGTCTCCTGGGAGGCGTCCCAGGTGTCGACTGAGCGCGGTATCCACCGAAGCAACACGTTGAACCGATCAGGTTCGTTGACAAGCAGTTTGGCTGCAGCCTCAGGGGGCACCTGGACGCTGAGCGTCTCGACCGCGACCAGGTCGGAGGCGTCGAATCGGTTGGGGTGGCCGACGGCGCCGAAATGTTCAAACCAGCGGCCCGTGAAGCTCGTGAAGTAGCGGCCGCGCACCCAGCAGCGACGATCCCAACCCCGAACTCCTCGATGCCCTCGACAGCATCACCGACTACGCCGAACGCGCCTCCGCGATCACATGCGAACGATGCGGCGAAGCCGGAGTGCTGCAGAGAACCCGATACAGGGCCAAAACCCTGTGCCGAACTGCTCGGATACGCGCCGTGGCGCCGCCGAGCATGTAGAAACTCGAACGCTGCGCCGCGCACGAGGGTTTTGCGATCCTGCCGCAGTCGGCTACGGCGTTCTACCGGCGGCCGGACGTGTGCGTCGTACCGATCGAGGACATGCCACCTGGCGGGGTCACGCTGATATGGGATGCGGCCGTCGCCGATCCGATCCGCGACGCGTTCGTCGCCGCTGCGGTGACCAACGCTGCTCAGACGGTCTGAACCCCGAAACATCACCGCAGCAAGGAAGTGTGTCCACCTCCGAGAGGTGGATGTGACTGATCACGGTCACGGCGAACGCGGCTCTCCTCAACGCCGAGTTTGTGCCCTGGGCGAAAGCAGATGCCGGCTGCGTCGCCGCATTCCTACTGTGAGTTCATGGTCGCTGCGCAGGATGTCGAATACATCGTCGACGGGATGACGATGGTCGGCCACCTGGCGCTCCCCGACGGGAAGGGTCCATGGCCGGCCGTGCTGATCGGGCATGACGGGGTCGGTCTCGACGCCTATCAGCGCCGCCGCGCTGACATCCTTGCCGAGCATGGGTACGCCGCCTTCGCGATGGACTATCACGGCGGGCGGACGTACTTCGGCGAACCGGAGGCCATGCTGGAGCGGGTCATGCCGCTGTTGGACGACTCGACGCGGATGCGCGCCATCGGCCGGAAGGCGCTCGACGTCTTCATGGCGGTACCTGGCGTCGACCATCGGCGGCTCGCGGCGCTTGGATACGGCGCGGGTGGTCGACTACTTCTCGAATTAGCCTGTACAGGAACGCCTTTCGTTGCACTCGCGGCGGTCCACCCCGCTCTGCCGCCGAACCCGCAGACGGAAGACTGGCGTGGTGTCGGGGGAGCGTTTCTGCTGTGTACCGGCTCCGAGGATCCGCTGTGCACTCCGACACAACTCCTCGCTTTCGGCGCCGCACTGGAAGGCGCCGGGGTGGATTGGCGCGTCGCGGTCTTCGGCGGCGCACAGCACGCATTTTGGGCCGTCGAGGCCGCGCCCGGCCAGTCGGCCACCGTCCCCGGAGTGGGGTATCACGCGCTCCAAGCGCGACGGGCGTGGGAGGCCGTGCTGCAACTGCTCCACGACGAGCTACCGGTCAACGGCTCGGCGGTGGACGCCAACGACTGACCGATCGCCGATCCCCGCCCTCACCGTTCGAATCTACGACGGCGCACCGCAGACGGGATCCTGCCGCTCACTCCATGCCGCGACGGCCCGGCGTCCAGAACGGTTTGGTGCGGATGTTGCGTCGGTCCCAGCCGCGCTCCTCGACCAAGATTCTCCTCACCGTCTGCACGGTGCGCGCCTCCCCGGCGAGGTAAGCGACGCCAGGCCGGTCAGGAAGTGCGAGCTCTCGTACGGCCTGCGCGAGCACTACCGAATCGGCGGCCGTGGTGTCGCCACGCTCTACGTGAATCAGGTTGCGCGACAGAGCGATGTGGTCCGCTTCGTGGGCGCCTTCGACGACCCCGTACACCGGGGTTTCGTCGGGCACGGCGCGCACCATTGCGGCGAAGGCGACCGAGGCGGTCTCTTCCCCGACGAACAGGTGATACGGCGCGTCAGGGCGCACGATGAAGGACCCGTGGGGCCGTGTCATCGTGACGTGATCCCCGACCCTGGCGGCCGATGCCCACCGTCGCGCTGGCGTCTGCGAACCGGATTCACCGTCGTGATCCAGCATCGCGATGTCGAGTGAGCCACGTTCGGGGTCCGCATCGTAGATCGAGTAGGTGCGCAGTGCGTCGTGAGGGTGCAGGCGCAGCATGGAGTCGAGCAGCCCGGCGACCTGCAACCTGATGTGCTGGCCGGGCTTCCAGGCCATGGTTCGTAGCTGGTCGCCGCTCACCCGGATGCGTCGCATCCTCGGGGTCAGCGGGCTGATCTCGGTGATCGTCGTGGACAGGAACACGCTGTCGCGCAACGTGTTCAGCAGTGGGACGTTCTCGAAGAGGGGTACCACAGAAACCTCCTGGTGATGTGCTGTCGACGGTCAGACCGTGTAGACGGACATCTCGTTGCCGCGGCCCGGTTCGAAAGGGAGCCGTAGAGATCGGTAGCCGTTGGCGGGATTCCGCACGTGGGTGAGGTAGTCACCCGACTCATCCACGGCGTTCTCGGCGATCACCAACGCTCCCGCGGCGAGGTGCGGCTCGAGGATCTGCAGCACCGGGAGGTACAAGCTCCATGCACCGTCCAGTAGGACGAGGTCGATACCGTCGTCGATCCCCTGCCGCAGGGTGTCGAGGGCGTCGCCGACGCGAATGTCGACGAGGTCTCCCACGCCCGCTGCTGCGACGTTCTGCTGCGCGCGTGCGGCTTTCGCGGGCTCCAGCTCTGTGCCCACGAGCCGGCCCCCTCCTCCGTCACGCAGCGCCGCGGCCAGGTGATGGTGGAGACACCGAACGAGGTGCCGAATTCGACGATGTTCCGTGCCCGGCGCGCTCGAGCGCAGATGTAGAGAAACCGGCCGAACTCGGCCGACACGTTCAAGAAGTTCGTCGCGAACTCCCGGTAGACGGCCCGGTAATCCCGGGCCTCCCGCGCCATCAGCTGCGCGATCTCCTCGCTGTTGCCCTCCAGCGCCTCGTCCCACTGCGCGTAGAGAGCTCCGTCCGCCGCGTGGGCCTCTGTGAACAGGCGAGCGAGAACGTCGCAAACCGGCGGTGAGGTGAGAGTGTCCATCAATGCTCCTTCGTTGTGCGGATTCTCGACTAAGGGTTACCTAACAAAAGCGCTCGCACCACCGGTAACGTGCTGGTGTATGCCGGAAACCCGCCAACATTGCGAGCCGGTGCCGACGTACCCGGCCGGAGCGCCGCACCGCATCGGACGGCTGGGTGCCGATACGCGAATCGGCACGCATCGACACACGGAAGGGCAGCTGGTCTACGCGGTGTCAGGAGCCTTGGCCACCACGACTGAACTCGGTACGTGGGTCGCGCCGGCCAACCGGGTGACGTGGACTCCGCCGGGTTTTCAGCACGCCCATCGTGGTCTCGGCGGCACAGACGTCCGCATCATCGTCACCCCCGGGGATCTCTCGCAGCGGCTCCCTGATCAGCCGAGCGTGTTCGAAGTCGGCCCGCTCTTGCGCGAGGGCATCGTGGCGTTGACCTCGCGGCCGGTGATGAACCCCGAGGCATATGCACGGCTGCGGGCGGTCATCCTCGATGAGCTGATCGAGGCTCCAGAGCTACCCAAGCGCTTGCCCGAGCCGCAGGATGACCGGCTACGTGCGGTCGCCGAACTGCTCGACGCGGATCCCGCGCAGACCACGACGCTGGCCGAGTTCGGCCGTGCCGTCGGTGCGAGCGAGCGGACGTTGAGCCGCCTTCTGCGCACTGAGTTCGGCATGAGCTTTCCCCGCTGGCGGACGATTCTGAGGGTCCACCACGGCATCGTCCGTCTCGACCGCGGTCACTCGGTCACCGACACCGCGAATGCCTGCGGGTGGTCGAATCCCTCGAGCTTCATCGAGGCGTTCACTGCGGTCATGGGGCAGACACCCGGTAGCTATCAGCTTGGTGTGCGCGGGGACGCCTCGCGCTGACCGGGCACTTCAGTGGCAGGCTGTCATGAGTGAGCATCACGCCCCCGGACGCGCATCATCTCGCCGAGCTCAAACTGCTCCGGCGCGTCCGCGACAGGATGGACCGCGACTACGCGCAGCCGCTCGACATCGAGACCCTCGCCCGGGGCGTCAACATGTCGGCCGGGCACCTCAGCCGCCGCTTCAAGGCCGCGTTCGGAGAGTCGCCCTATGCGTACCTGATGACTCGGCGTATCGAGCGCGCGATGGCGCTACTGCGGCGCGGCGATCTGAGCGTGACGGAGGTGTGCTTCGCCGTCGGCTGCTCATCGCTCGGAACGTTCAGCACGCGGTTCACCGAACTGGTCGGGATGCCACCCAGCACCTATCGCGAGCGGACCGCCGGCGCGGCCGACGGCCTGCCGTCCTGCATGGAGAAACACGTGAGCCGACCGATCAGGAATCGAGAAGCGCCCGCTGCGGCGCTCGATTTAGCGTGAGACGCATGGACCTGACGATTCACACCACGTTCCTGCCCCACGAGGATCCGGAGGCCTCGCTCGCCTTCTACCGCGACGTCCTGGGCTTCGAGGTCCGCCTCGATGTCGGCGGCGGCAGGATGCGTTGGATCACGGTCGGTCCGCCCAATCAGCCAGAGACGTCCATCGTCCTGCACCCGCCCGCGGCCGACCCGGGCGCCACCGACGACGAGCGCCGCGTCATCGCGGAGATGATGGCCAAGGGCACCTACTCGATCATCGTGTTGGCGACCAGAGATCTGGACGGCACGTTCGAACGTCTGCAGGCCAGCGACGCCGACATCGTTCAGGAACCGATCGAGCAGCCGTACGGCGTGCGCGACTGTGCACTGCGCGATCCGGCGGGCACGATGATCCGCATCCAGGAGGTCGGGTGAACGTGGGTGAATCGCCGTCCGAGAAGATCGACGAGCTGGGCGACTGGCGGGGCGACACTCTTGTGCTCGTCCGCGCGCTCATCAAGAAGGCCGCTCCGGACGTCACCGAAGAGTGGAAATGGCGCGGTGTTCCGACCTGGTACCACGACGGCATGCTGTGCACTGGTGAGACATACAAGGACAAGGTCAAGGTGACGTTCGCGAAGGGCGCATCGCTGGACGACCCGGCGGGGCTCTTCAACTCCAGCCTGGGTGGCAACACCCGGCGAGCCATCGACATCGCTGAAGGCGACAGCCTCGACCGGGACGCTTTCGTGGAGCTGATTCGCGCCGCGGTGGCGCTCAACACGCAGTGATGACCGTGGAGCGTCGGTAGTCGTGGCGCTGCTGTGGGATCAACACGCCTGTCTGCCGTTGAAGGTCGATGCAGAGGTGGCTCCACTGACCCGATTCCGCCGTCCCGGCGGAGCTTTCGTCTCGGTCAACGTGGGCTACTCTCCGCAGTCGTTCTCGGACTCGGTCGCGCTGTTGAGGCACTTCCGGTCAGCCGTCGAAGAACATCCTGATCTCGACTTGGTGTCCGATGTCGACGATGTCGAACTGATCACGTCCGCCGGCCGGATCGCGGTCGTGTTCGATCTCGAAGACTCGGGCCCGCTCGACGACGACCTCGACAACCTGGCGATCCTGGCCGGGCTCGGCGTGCGGACCATGCTGCCGACCTACAACCACGCCAACCGCGCGGGCAGCGGGTGCCTCGACATCGATGACGGCGGGCTGACCACGTGGGGCGAGGCGATCGTCGCCGAGATGAATGCGGTGGGCATGGTCGCGGACGGCTCGCACTGCAGTCGCCGGACCGGGCTCGATCTGTGCCGTGTCTCGACAATGCCTGTGGTGTACAGCCATTCGTGCATGGCCGCAGTCTGGGATCATCCGCGCAACATCACCGATGACCAGGCCCGCGCCTGCGCCGACACCGGAGGCGTCGTCGGGATCACCGGCGTCGGGATCTTTCTCGGACCGAACACCCCGACACTGGAAGCAATGCAACGGCACCTCGACCATGCCGTCGATCTCGTCGGCATCGCCCACGTCGGCATCAGTAGCGATCACTCCTTCGACCACGCAGACTTCAACGACGAAATGGCCCGCAATCCGGATTGTTTCGACGACAGCTACACCCGGTGGGGACCGATCCAGTGGATGCCGCCGGAAACGTTCATCACGTTGGGTGAGCATCTGGCCGGACAGGGGTGGGCCGATCCCGACATCCACGCCGTGCTCGGCGGGAACTTCCACCGGGTCGCCACACAAGCCTGGACCGGCCGACGCTGACGCGATTCGCGTCCGCGTGCACCACCCAGGCGGTCAGATCACGCTGCCGTGATGGCGACACCGGTTGCCGCCGTTGTGTTTTGCGTCGTACATGGCTTTGTCCGCCGCGGTGATGAGTTGGTCCATCATCAGGTCGAACGAGTCCTCGCTCACCATGCTGACGTCGAGCAAAGCGGTTCCGATGCTGCTGGTGATGTCACAGGGCAGCTGCGCTATCGCCGCGCGCACGTCTTCGTACCGCAGCGCGGCGTCCCCGGAGGCGACGACGTCGGCGAAGAGGAATTCCTCTCCACCGCTGCGCGCGATGACGGTCGTGGAGGTGGCTGTTGCCCGCAGCGCGTCGGCGACCGCGACCAGAGCCCGATCGCCGGCTGCGTGGCCGCGGGTGTCGTTGACCGCCTTGAACCGGTCCAGGTCCAGCAGGGCAACCAGCAGATAGCCGTCCTGCTCACCGTGATGGGTGAGGTTGGCCCGCACCATGTTGCGGAATGCGCGGCGGTTCAGCAGCCCGGTCAGGGGGTCGAGGTCGGCGACCGCGAGATCGCCCCGCAACGTCCGCACCAGGGCGTAGAACACCAGGCCGGTTCCGATGCTGCACTGCAGTATCAGGAACAGATCGACGAGGGCCATCGCAGGGCGTCGCTCCACTGCCGCGACGGCCACCGTTTGGCTGACGGCCACCCCGATGACGACCGACAGGACGCCGAGCACCACCCGGGGGGAATGGAAGAAGGCGGCGTAGCTGACGATCGTGGTGAAGGCGATGCAGCCCAGCAGCGACGCCAACGGATCCGGATAGGCCAGACATGCCAGCGTGATCGACAGGGTGGTCGCGGCAACATAGGCCAGCGACCAGTGGCGCGACGGCCAGCGCCACAGGAAGAGCACGGTGCCGAAGAGACCGCCCGCCACAGCGATCGCCATCATCGAGCGACCGATCGCGCTGTCCGGGTGACCCGCCCCGAACGTCAGCGCCATGACCCCGGCTGCCATCGCCGCCGTGGTGGCTGCCAGCCAGAACCTCGTTCGTTCCTTCAGGCCGCGGGTGTCGAGGAAGTCGGTGATCCAGTCGTAGTGCTCGACAGACCTCAGGAGCCGCTCCACGACCCCTGGCCTACGGCCGGTCCGCAGGGGGGCCGCCGCCGGTCGGCGGCCATGGGGGAGGTGGCGGTTGCTGAGGCCAGTGGCCTTGCGGCGGTGGAGACGGCCAGTAGCCCGGAGGTGGCGGCGGTGGTGGCGGCCAGTGCCCCGCTGGTGGGGGCGTGATGCCTCAGATCAAGATGCCCGCGAAATCTGATCCATGCCTCAGGTAAGAATGCCCGCGAAACGGCGTTGGGTCAGGAGGCCTTGATCCGGATGCCTTTGCGGGTGTCGGGTAGGGCGGTGGGGATGCTGGCGAGGTAGAGCTGTTCGGTTTTCTCCTTGGCCAGCTGGAGAAGTCGGTTCTGCAGGTCGGCGATCTGGCGTCCCATCGCGGCCGGGTTCAGGCTGTCGCGGTAGGTCAGGAGCTCCGATTCTTGGGCTGGTGAGAGGACGCCGGCCGCCAGTAGCCGGTCCAGTGGGGTCTTGGGCTGGTCGTAGAGACGGCGGCGCCGGCCGTCACCGCTGCTGGCGTAGCCGATGGGTTTGATGGTGGGGGTCAGGTAGTTGAGCCGGTCGTTGACCAGAGGCCAGAGCCGGTTGAGCACCGCACGTTCCTCGTCGGTGTCGTAGCGGTAGTAGAACCCGTACTTGCGGACGAGATGGTTGTTCTTGGACTCGATGGTGGCCTGGTCGTTCTTCTTGTACGGCCGGGAGCGGGTGAAGAAGATCTCCATCTGCCCGGCCCATTTGATGACGGCTTTGTTGAGGAACTCGGTGCCGTTGTCGAAGTCCAAACCAGTTACCTCATACGGTATTTCATGCACACCTGCTTTCAGGGCGGCCAGGATGTGGGTGTGGGCGTTGTTGCGCACGGTCCGCGTGAAAGTCCAGCCGGTGTGCACATCGGTGAGGTTGAGGGTGCGGGCGAACTCGCCCTTCAACGTCGGCCCGCAGTGCGCGACGGTGTCTCCTTCGAAAAAGCCTGGCGCAGCTTCGATTTCGTCGGTGGCCTTGCGAATCTTGACCGACGAGCGCAACAGCGGCGAGGGCTTGGTGGTGGACTTGCCCTTGATCTGGTCTTTGGCTTTCACCGGCGCCAGATAGCGGTCGATTGACGCCGCGCTCATCGCCAACAGCTCCTCGCGCACCGTCGGGCTGTAACGGTCACGGCCAAAGACCAACTCGCCGTGGCGCTCCAACCCGTCGAGCTGCAGGGCCATCGAAGCAGCCAGGTACTTGCCGCACTGCCCACCCGAGGCGGCCCAGACCTTCTGCAGCACCTTACGGGTGTCATAGCTGTACTTCGGCGAGCGCGGTTTGCGCGGCCGTTTTGCGACACTGCGGCCCGCACCCGGCGGGCGCCTGGCCGCTACCGTGAGCCGCCGGCGGGCGTTATCACGCGACCAGCCGGTCACCTCGACCACCTGATCCAGAATCCGGCCCCGGTCCTTCTTCGAAGCCCTCACATACGCCTTGGCGTACCTGGCGGTGACCTCGGCACGAGACGCCATCGACAACCCACTTCCCATGCTCCACGACTATCACCATTTCGCGGGCATTCTTACGTGAGGCACCGAGGGCGTTTCGCGGGCACTTTTCGTGAGTCAAGCCGGGGGGTTGCTGTGGCCACTGGGCGGGCGGTCCTTGCTGGTAGTACGCTCCCGGGAAGGGGTACTGGGGCGGCATCGGGTGTTTGGGTGCTCGAGATTTGCGAATGGCCCACACCACCAGCCAGATCAGGCCCCCGATGATCGCCAGTCGAACCACCATGGCGCCCACCCACCGCCCCGGATGTTCCGGTGCGGCGAGCTCGAGTGCCAGGTAACTGGTCGACACAGAATCCCCCTTGTCGGCCTCTGCGAAAGCGCACAGGCGTGCCGCCCAGCATATGGCCGATCTCCGACGTGGCGGACAGCAATGCGTCTTCTCCGGAAATCCGTTGCCGCGGGGGTGGGCTCAGGCTTGACTGACGGGTGTGAACGACGTGCTGAGTGATCTGACGCGAAAGCCCGATCGGCGTGGTGATCGGCAGGTGCTCGATGCCGTGTTCGACGAATGCGTGGTGGCGACGGTGTCGACGGTCATCGACGGTCAGCCGTGGGTGATCCCGGCGTTGGTGGTCCGTGACGGCGACCGGTTGCTGATCCACGGCTCGACGGGCGCGGGCGCGCTGCGCCATGCCGCGGCCGGTGCGCCGGTCGCGATCAGCGCGTTCGTCCTCGACGGCATCGTCGTCGCCGAACGTCAATTCGACCACTCGGCGAACTACCGCTCGGCGGTGGTGCGCGGAACCTGCCGCGGCGTCGACAAGGCTGATCGAGCAGCGGCACTCGACGTGTTCACCGACGCCCTCCTGCCGGGCCGTCCCGCCGAGTGCCCGCCCCACACGCCGAGCGAAGTGGCCGCGACGCTGGTGCTGGAATTGCCGATCGCGCAGGACAACTGGGTGGCCAAGCAGCGCAGCGGGCCGGCTGCAGAGCCCGAAGGTGAGGCGTGGACGGGCGTGATCCCGGTCAGCCAGATCTATTCGACACCGGAATCCGACTCGGAGCACAGCGTTCCCGCTTCGGTAGCCGCCGTCGTCGCCCGGAACGGGTTACCCTGACGCCGTGGCGGTCGGCGAGATCTCGGGCGGGGTGGTACACGATCTGCCGGACGATCTGAAAACCGCGTTGCAGAACAACCCCGCAGCGCTCACCGCGTGGAACGACATCACGCCGCTGGCGCGCAACGAATTCATCTGCTGGGTCACCGATGCAAAGCAGGAGTCGACGCGCGAGCGGCGCATCCGACGCACGCAGGAAGAACTCGAAGAAGGCAAACGCCGGCCCTGCTGTTGGCCCGGCTGCAAGCATCGCGAGCGCACCGGTAAGCCCTAGCGGTCGCGGCGGCTTTCCCGCCGATTGGCCTTCTTGATCTCCTCGACGAGCTCTTCCTTGCTCATCCTGGAACGACCGGTGATGGCGAGCCGTTTCGCAACGTCCATGAGGTGCTTCTTGGTGGCGTTGGCATTGACGCCCTCGGCGGTCTCCCCGGATGCGTTCGGGCCGCCGCTGCGCGCGCGCTCATCGGACGGCCCCCGGTCCTCTTTCTCCTCCCAGCGGTCGCCGACCTTCTCGTAGCTGTGTTTGAGCGCGCTGTATGCGGTCCGGTACGCCCGCTCGCCCTCGCCGTACTCCTCGGCCGCTGCGTCGTGGGCTTTGGCGAACGTCCGTTGAGCTTTGTCGTCGGACTTCTTCAGTGTGCTGGGGAGCTCGCTCTGCTTGGCCTCACCCGACTTCGTGGTCTTCGGCATCGCGGTCCTCCTTTCTCGAAAAGTGTTGTCACAAGAGACTATTGACCGGGCGATGACCAGTGCAGCACTTTCAGAGCCGTCATCTCGTCGAGCAGTTCGGGGCCGTAACCGATTCCGGAGCCACTGGCACGCCGCGGCTCGGCGGATCCTCCGGGTGCGCCACCGAACACCGCATTGATCTTCACCGTCCCGACCGGGAGGCTGTGCCAGGCTTCCTGCGCGCGGGCCATGTCGGCGGTGAGGACCGTCGCTGCCAGTCCGAAGCGGTCGTCGGCAGCCTCGGCGAGCGCAGTCTCGAAGTCCGGCACCACCCGCACCGGCGCGATCGGTCCGAAGGTCTCTTCGCGCATCAGCAGCATGTCCGGGGTGCAGGCGGTCAGGACGGTCGGCGGGTAGTAGGTCCCCGGTCCGGGGCGTGGCGCACCGCCCACCAACACGCGCGCGCCGCGTTCGACCGCGTCGGTGACGTGGCTGTGCACATGGTCGCGGTGCCGCTGGTCGACCAGCGGGCCGATGCGGGTCTCCCAACGGCACGCCTCGTCGGCGAGTGCGGCGAGGAAGGCGTCCGCCGCCCCGGCCACGACGAACACCCGTTCCACCGCCACGCAGATCTGTCCCGCATTGGCGAACGCGCCCTGGGCCGTCTGCTCGGCCGCCCATTTCGCGGAGACGTTGTCGTCGACGATCAGGGCGTCGTTACCCCCGTTCTCGAGCAGTGCTTTGGCGCCGCGCTGCGCGCAGGCCTGCGCGATGGCGCGCCCGGTGGAGCTGCTGCCGACGTGCGCCACCACGTCGACACCCGGCGCCGCGGCGAGGTGAGCGCCGACAGAACCGTCGCCGTCGACGATTTCGAGGACGCCGTCGGGAAGCGCTTGCGCCACCAGCTCGGCGAAACGGCGCCCGGTGCAGGGGCACCGCTCACTGGGCTTGTGCACCACCGTGTTTCCGGTGACCAGCGCGGCTCCGATGAGGCCGGCGTCCACCGCGACCGGATCGTTCCACGGGGTGAGCACCGCGACCACTCCGCGCGGTTCGGGCGCCATCAAGTCGGTGGCGGCCCAGCCACCGAGAAGGCTGCGGCCGCGGTGCACGGGTCCGAGCTGTGCGTACTGCCGCAGGGTCCCGATGCCGGCCTCCGCACCACCGAGGGCATCGTCGCGAGGCTTTCCGGTTTCCCGTTCGTTCAGCTCGGCCAGCTCGGCTGCGGCGGCCGCAACGGCGTCCGCCGCAGCGCTGATCGCTGCCGAACGGTCGGCTGCTGCTGTACGCGCCCATGCGGGCTGGGCGGTTCTCGCCCGATCGACGGCCGCATCGCAGTCAGCGTCGCCGGCGATCGGAACCCGAGCGACGGTATCGCCGGTGCGCGGGTCCAGGACTGTCATCTCCATCGCGTGCACCCGGGTTCGGTTACCCGGGTGTCGACGATCGACACCCGGCGATGTGAGCGGGTTGAGACGACGGCCGTCGGGTACCTGCGGGCGATGATCGGGCGAACGGACCTGCAGGACGCGGCGGCGCGAGTGTTCGGCTGGGACACGCTGCGCGATGAGCAGCTCGATGCGATGGTCGCGGTGGTCGAGGGACGCGACGTGCTGGCGGTGATGCCCACCGGGTCGGGCAAGTCGGCGATCTATCAGGTGCCCGCGACGGTGATGCCGGGGGTGACGGTGGTGGTGTCACCGCTGATCGCCCTGCAGCGGGATCAGATCGAGGGTTTGGCGGACACCGGCGCGCCGCGCGCAGTGGCGGTCAACTCCCGGCAGAGCGCGGGGCGCAATGATCGCAGCTGGGCGGAGATGCGCACAGGAGACTCGGAGTACGTGTTCCTGTCCCCTGAGCAGCTGACCAAAGACGATGTGGTCGAACAACTCTGCACGCTGCCGTTGGCGATGTTCGTGGTCGACGAGGCGCATTGCCTCTCCGCGTGGGGACACGACTTCAGGCCCAGCTATCTGCGGGCTCGCCGACGCGATCGCACAGGTCGGGGAGGTGCCGGTGGCGTTGACGGCGACGGCATCACCGGTGGTGCGCAGCGACATCATCACCCATCTGAGCCTGCGCGACCCGGTCGTCATCGCCACGGGATTCGACAGGCCGAGCATTCGGCTCGAGGTCAGCCACCATGTCGGCGCCCGTGACAAGCGCGCCGCCGTGCTCGACGCGGTGGCCGGCATGGCCGGGCCCGGTCTGGTCTACACCGCGACCCGCAAGGACGCCGAGCGGTGCGCAGACGCACTGCGCGACGCGGGTGTGTCTGCCGCCGCCTATCACGCGGGACTGCGGGCGAGAGACCGCGACGACGTGCATCGCCGGTTCCGTACCGATGAGATCGATGTGGTGGTGGCGACGTCGGCGTTCGGGATGGGAATCGACAAACCGGATGTGCGATTCGTCGTACACGAGTCGATCCCCGACTCCGTGGACAGCTACTACCAGCAGATAGGTCGTGCGGGACGGGACGGCGACGACGCGGTGGCGACGCTGTTCTACCGACCCGAGGATCTGTCGCTGGCGAAATTCTTCATGACCGCGCACGCCGACGAGGAGCGACTCAGGGCCGTGCTGGCAGCACTGTCGACATCACGGCCGAAACGGTTGACACGACTGCGCGACGACACGGGCATCGCAGGCCGGGCGCTGACGCAGGCGGTGAACCTGCTCGAGCAGGCGGCCGCCGCGAGATCGGGACGCCGGGGCTTCGTCCTCGTCGACGAGGACGTGGAGCAGGTCCTCGCGCGGGTGCGCCGCATCACCGAGGCGACCGAACGCGTCGACCGGACCCGGGTGGAGATGATGCGCGGGTACGCCGAGACCACGGATTGCCGTCGCCGCAACCTTCTCGGCTACTTCGGCGAGCAGCTCAGTCGGCCCTGTGGCTTCTGCGACACGTGCGACGACAACACCGCCCGCGGCCATCCGTCGACCGAGGAGCAACCCGCGGTGCCGCCGAACACCGCTGTCGAGCATCGCGAGTGGGGACGCGGTGTCGTCATCAGTGGCGAATCGGATCGCATCACCGTGCTTTTCGAGGAGTTCGGCTACCGCACGCTGGCCGTCGAGGTCATTCGCGACACCGAAATCCTCACTGTCGCCGACGGGTGACGTTTCGGCGGATTCGCCCCGGGTAGCAGCGAGCGCATGAGCGTTGTCGACAAGGCCCGAGAGCAGGCCAAGCATCTCGTCACCAAAGTCACCGACCGGGTGGCCGAGGTCATCAGCACGGATTCACCCGTCCAAGCCGTCACCATCGGGCGCCCGCGGCAGGAAGTCGTGCGGGTGTTCACCGATCCCGGCCTGCTCTCCGTCGTGTTCGGCGACGTCGCCGACGTCGAGAGCGTCGGCGCGGACCGGCTGCGTTTCGCGTTCGGCACCGACGGCCCCGCGTGGGAGTGCGTGGTCGATGTGCACGACGACCAGGTGAGGTTCGTCGATGTGCATCCGGACGGCGCGACGCAGATGGTGCTGATGTTCCGCGACGCTCCGGGGGAGCGGGGCACGGAGGTGATCGCCCGGCTCAGTAGCCCCGGCCCGGGAACGCTGACCGGCGCGCTGACCTTCAAGGCGCTCTACCGGGCTCGCGCCCTCCTGACGACCGGCGAGGTACCCACCATCGCCCGCAACCCGAGCGCTCGCCCGTCGGCGCGCTGAGAGGACATGACATGAAGGCACTCGTATGGAACGGCGTCAACGACCTCGCGGTCGAGACCGTCGACGACCCCGAGATTCTCAACCCGCACGACGTCATCGTCGCGGTGACATTGAGCACCACGTGCGGATCGGACCTGCACTTCATCGACGGCTACCTCCCCGGGATGCGCGAGGGCGACGTGTTCGGCCACGAGTTCATGGGGGAGGTGGTCGAAGTGGGGCGTGAGGTCACCGGGATCAGCGTGGGCACCCGGGTGGTGGTGCCGTCGTTCATCGCGTGCAACAGCTGCTGGTACTGCGACCACGACCTGTACTCGTTGTGCGACACCACGAACCCCAACGCCGAACTACAGGCCCCGCTGCTCGGGGCGCCCACAGCGGGCATCTATGGCTACACCCACGAGTTCGGTGGTTACGCGGGCAGCCACGCACAGTTCGTCCGGGTCCCGTTCGGCGACGTCAACTGCTTCGCCGTACCCGAGTACGTCACCGACGAGCAAGCGCTGTTCATGTCCGATGCGGTCCCGACCGGCTACATGGGAGCTGACTTCTGCGACATCTCCGCCGGTGACGTGGTTGCGGTGTGGGGAGCCGGCGGAGTGGGCCTGATGGCGGCACGCAGCGCGGTGCTCAACGGAGCAGGTCGCGTCATCTCCATCGATCGCATACCTGAAAGGCTCACTCTGGCAGAGCAATTGGGTGCCGAGACGATCAACTACGCCGAGGTGCACAGCGTGGCAGAGGTGCTGCGCGAGAAGACGGGTGGCCGCGGCCCCGACTCGGTGATCGAGGCGGTGGGTATGGAAGGCCACAGCACCGGCATCCAACAGATCTACGACCGCACCAAGCAGGCACTGCGGTTGGAGACCGATCGCGCGGCGAGTCTGCGGGAGGCGATCCTGGCATGCCGCAAGGGCGGTGTGGTCTCCGTTCTCGGCGTCTACGGTGTCACCGACAAGTTCCCGATGGGCGCGCTGATGAACAAGGGCCTGACGTTGCGTTCGGCTCAGCAGCACGGGCAGCGCTACATCCCTCAGTTCTTCGACTACGTCGAGCAGGGCGACCTCGATCCGTCGGTGCTCATCACCCACGATCTACCGCTGTCCGACGGTGTGCGCGCCTACGAGATGTTCAAGAACAAGACCGACGGGTGCATCCGAGTGGCTCTGCGACCCTGAGTCAGCGCGCGGGCTCGGACTCCGGATGTTCGGCGACCTTGCTGGCCGCGAAGTCGGCGGCCTGATCCACCAGACCGTCGGAGATGTATCGGGCGTGGGCGCCGATGTCGTTGCCGGGTGAGCAGACGAAGTCTCCGGGCACGCACAGCTCGACGGTCTTCGGTTGATACAGCGAGCCGATCTTGATGGTGGGCTGGTTGATGACGCCCATGAAACGGTCCGATGGCGTGCCGAGCAGCGCGACCGCGGCGATGTGGTCGGCGACGGCCGGCGGCATCACCGGCGGCACATCCGCTGCGGTCACGCCGTCGGGGATCACCTCGGAGGTCACGAAACCCATGACAGCCGCGCCCTGCGAGTACCCGCCGAGCACCATCGAGGTCTTCGGGCAGGCGTTCGCGGTGTTCTGGATCTGGGTGCTGGCGTCGACGACACCCTGCAGTGCGGTCGGGAAGTCCGGACTCGCCGGATAGTTCACCGGGTAGACGGCGACCGACTTCGGCGCGACGCGCGACTTCAGATCGTCGACGAAGGCATCGCCGACCGCCCCGAGTCCTGGCGGCTCCGTTGTCCCGCGCGCGAACAACACCTGCACATCGGGACACCCCGGCGGCGGGGGAGCGGGCGGTACGCCGGGTTCGGCGGTCGCCGATGCGGCGGGACCGAGGATGACGCAGGCGGCGATCGTGACGGCAACGCGGAACACGTGAACGGAGATCACCTAACAATCGTGGCACGGATGGCGCCGCTTCGCGCCCGCTACGGCCCGGGTATGAAGGGACCATGGGTATCGCCGAACCACCCGACCTGATCGCCGGCGCCCGCGCCGTGCGCGACACGGCAACGGCAGCGGTCGGTTTCGCCGGAGAGGTCTTCGGTGTCGACGGTGAATACTTCACCGCGACGTTGACCATCGACCACGACGCTGCCGTACCGGCTGTGGAGGTGCTGCGCCCGGGCGCGGCGCATGACGCAGTCGTGCAGGCGGGTCCCGATGATCGCGGACAGGCGGCGAGAAAGTTGTGTATCTCGCTGCCGGATGTCTATGGGCCCGGGCGCAACCAGGACTTCCTGCTGGCGTCCTCCGCGGACGGCGCGCCGCTGCACCACGCAGTGGTGCCGGGCGATCCGGTGGCATCGCTCTACTCGTCGCTGTGGTTGTATCTCGCCGGGCTGCAACCAGTTCTGTTCGGCGCGCGCCCACGGACCACCGGTCGGGATCTACGGTTCGCCCCGGGCAGCGAGCTCAGCTTCATGATCAGTGCACCCGTCGGACGCTTCCGTCCCATCGGCACACTGACGCTGACGGGACCGTTCCGTGGCACGGTCCGCTTCGCCGGGAGCCACAGTGGCGGTGGCATCCGCCCGCTGCCGCCGGTGGCGTTCTACTGAGCCGCCCTCACGTGCCGCGGCCGGTCTTGTGCTGCAGCTGGTCGATCATCTCCGAGGCCTGCGCCTTGGTGGCGTCCTCGGGGATCTCGGTGTCGGCCTCCTGGGCCAGTGTGTGCAGATAGCTGCGTTGCGCTCCCGTCATGGGCTCATCGCCCGTCACCCACTGCGACGGTTCTTTCTCGGGATTCTCCTGTGGCGCTTGGTTGTCACTCATGCACGCGGAATGCCCATCGCACAGACGTTCGAAACCTGCTGAAATGGAGGCGGCCCCACGGGCTGCTGCTCAACCCGCGAGGCCTTGGGACTACGGCCGCCCCGTAGCTACCCCGCAATTTCGGTACCACCTCCGCACTGGATCAAACCCGGCCGTCGGCGTCCCGGGTGAGGTGGAAGTATGCGAGCGTGGGCAAGAACGAACGCGCGAAGATCGTGATGAGCGACGACGAGATCACCGAATTCATCGACCACAGTCGCACAGCCACGCTGGCGACGGTGTTGCCGAGCGGCCGTCCGCATCTGGTGGCTATGTGGTACGCCGTGATCGACGGCGAAATCTGGTTCGAGACCAAGGCCAAGTCGCAGAAGGCGGTCAACATCCGCCGCGACCCGACCGTCACGGTGATGATCGAGGACGGGCTGACCTACGACACGCTGCGCGGGGTGTCGATCGACGGGACCGCGGAGATCCACGACGATCCGGACACGAACCTACGGATCGGGATCAGCGTGTGGGAGCGCTACACCGGGCCCTACACCGAGGACATGCGCCCGTTCGTCGATCAGATGATGAACAACCGGGTCAGCGTGCGGGTGGTGCCGTCCCGGATGCGCAGCTGGGATCATCGCAAGCTCGGTATGGGGGCCATGCCGGTCGCCGGCAGCACCGCGCAGTACCTCTGAGGTCACCGGCGCGACAGCACTCGCTTCACGTCGGTCGTGATCGGGTCGACGATGTCGTTGAACTCCGGATTCTTTTCGATGAATCCGGCGACCATCGAACACACCGGCACGATGCGGAGTCCCGCGTCGCGGGTGGATTCCAGGGCCTCGCGAACCAGGATGGTCGCCAGGCCGCGCCCGGAGAACTCGTCGTCGACGACGGTGTGCGGGAAGATGCGTTGACCGTCGTGGTCGATGAACTCGGTGAAGCCGGCCGTGCGCCCGTCGACGGAGATGGTGAAGCGATCCTGCTCGGCCGCGACCTCTGTGGGTGCGCCCGTCTTGTCGGTGGTCACGAAGCGTCTCCTGTCATGTCGGCGAATTCGGGGTTCTTCTCGATGAATTCGGCGACCATCCAGCACTGCGGGACGACGCGCAGCCCCGCTGCGCGCGTGGCCGTCAGCGCTTCCCGCACCAGGATGGTCGCGAGTCCGCGGCCCTGATAGCGCGGGTCTACCTCGGTGTGTGGGAACACCCGTGCGCCGTCGCGGTCGTAGAAGTCGGCCAGACCGACTTGGTGGCCGTCGACGGAGATCGTGAAGCGATCCTGCTCGGCGACGACCTCTGTCGGTGCGCCGGTTCTGTCCTGGGTCATGACCCCTCTATACCCCGGGTCGGGGCCGTGGCTTCAAGGTGGCGTGCGGCAAGGGTGGCGCCGGCAACCGGGTCCCGGCACCGTCGTACCCGGCCACCGCGCCGAACCGGACGTCGTGGCTCTGCCACTGCTCCCGGTAGTCGGCGATCTCGTCGTGGCTGCGGCCGACGAAGTTCCACCACATCACCAGCTCTTCGGTGAAGGGCACGCCGCCGAGTAGCACGACCCGGGCGGGCTCGTCGCCGCGGTTGGTCAGGTGGAGGGTGTCGTGCCCGGTGCCCTGGAATCCGAGATCGGCGACGGCGAGCTCCGCACCACAGGCGTCGACCCGGCCCTGGTCGACGAGGACACCGTGTTCGAAGGCCGCATCCACGTCGAGCGCCACCCGCGCACCGGGCTCCAGATCGAGCTGAGCGCCGACCAACGCGGTGAAGGTGTGCACCGGCGACCGATCGCCCTCGAGTTCACCGAGGAAGACCCGCGCCGTGACCCCGCCGCGGCTGCGGGGGCGAGGTACATGATGGGCGAAATCGCGGGCGGTGTCCCGGTCGGAGTCGGGCAGCGCCACCCACAGCTGCACGCCGTGCAGGATCGGACTGCTGGGCACCGACACCTCGGAGTGGCAGATCCCCGCTCCAGCTGTCATCAGGTTCAGCTCGCCGGGCCGCACCATCGCGTACACACCGGCGCTGTCCCGGTGTTCGATCAACCCGCTGAACAGCCAGCTCACGGTCTGCAGCCCGGTGTGGGGATGCGGCGGGACGTCCATCCCCTGCCCGCCGCGCAGATCATGCGGGCCGTAGTGGTCGGCGAAGCACCATGCCCCGATCAGCGACCGTTCCCGCTGCGGAAGCGTTCGGCGCACCCGGATGGCACGCGGACCGCCAAGAGGCACATCGCGCGGGTGCAGCACCCCGAATCCGGCACCCAATGCCGAAGGGACGCAATCCACTTCGGCGGGCGCCGCGTCGGTGTTGCTCATCAGTTCACCGTAGTCTCCTCCCGCAGCGGCTGGACCATCGCCGAACGGATGACCTCGAGGTCGTGATCCTCGATACGGAACACCCCGAACCGGAACTTGTAGCCCCACCGCGACTTGTCCTCGATGAAATCCAGGTGCTCGATCAGAGGCCGGATGGGGACCTCGCTGCAGTCGAGGAAGTCGACATTGCGCCGCCACGGTGTGAAGCCCTCAGGCAGCTCCACCTGGTAAGGCTCGTCGTCGGCGATCTGACCGATGGCCGTGAACGCCTGAAGCGGCGGGCCATCGGGATAGACCGTCCTGGGCGAGTAGAACACCAGCCAATCGCCCCGAGCCATCTTGCGCAGCATGTGCGGTTTGCCGTGGTTGGCCTGCGTGAAGCGCCCGCGCACCCCGCGCTCGACGTGGTCACGGCTGACCGTGTTGATCCAGTTCGTCATGGGGCCAACCTAAGGACACCCACCGACGGCCGACGGGTTTGTGCACAGTCCCTGTGGATAACTCGCTAGAGTCGGACGCCATGGGCGAGCAAGGCCTGACGGCCGACGAACTCCGCAACGTCACCTTTAGCAAACCACCCTGGGGTAAGCGCGGGTACGACGAGAAGGCGGTCGACGCGCTGCTCGACGAGATCGCCTCGGCACTCGCCCATCTCGATGGCTGACCCCGGCGAGATTCGGCCCGATCTGGCGGAGATGTTGCGTCGGCGTGCGCTGACCGAAGACGCGGCCCGCCCCGATGCCGTCGCACGGCGGCACGCGCGCGGGGGCCGCACCGCGCGGGAGAACGTCGCCGACTTGGTCGATGCGGGGTCGTTCGTCGAATACGGGCGCTTCGCCGTCGCCCCGCAGCGCATGCGGCGCGATCTCGACGATCTGATCACCCGGACCCCGGCCGACGGCCTGATCGGCGGCACCGCGCGCGTCGCGGGCAGCCCATGCGCTGTGCTCTCCTACGACTACACGGTTCTCGCGGGAACCCAAGGGGCACTGGGGCATCGGAAGAAAGACCGGTTGTTCGAGCTCATCGAGCGGATGCGGTTGCCGACAGTGCTCTTCGCCGAGGGCGGCGGCGGCAGGCCCGGCGATACCGACTACCCCGTGGTTTCCGCGCTGGACACGCGCGCATTCGCGTTGTGGGCACGGCTGTCAGGGATCGTCCCGCGGATCGCCGTGGTGAAGGGACGCTGCTTCGCCGGCAACGCGGTGCTCGCCGGGACGTCGGACTTGATCGTGGCGACGCGTGACGCGTCGTTGGGGATGGGCGGGCCGGCGATGATCGCCGGTGGTGGCCTCGGCGACGTGGCACCCGATGACGTCGGCCCGATGAGCGTCCAGGAACCCAACGGCAACGTCGACGTCCTCGTCAACGACGAAGCGGCAGCCGTCGACGTGACCAAGCAACTGCTCAGCTACTTCCGGCCGGGCCGCACCGAATGGACCGCCTCCGATCAGACCGGGCTGCGCACCGCCGTCCCGGAGCGGGAGCGCCGCGCCTACGACGTGGCTCCCATCATCGAGACGCTCGCCGACACCGCCTCCGTGACATTCCTGCGCCCGCGGTTCGCACGCGAATTGGTCACCGCGCTGGCCCGGATCGAGGGTCGCGCAGTCGGGATCCTGGCCAACGACACCAGGTTCATGGCCGGCGCCATCACCGCGGCCGCTTCCGACAAGGCTGCTCGATTCCTCCAGCTGTGCAACGCTTTCGCGCTCCCGGTCGTCTCGCTGATCGACTGCCCCGGATACATGGTGGGTCCGGCCGCGGAGGCGGAGTCGCTGGTACGCCGCGCTTCGCGCATGCTCGTCGCGGGGGCAGCCCTGCAGGTGCCGATGATCTCGGTGGTGCTGCGCCGGGGATATGGCCTCGGTGCTCAAGCGATGGCGGGCGGGAGCCTGCACGAACCGGTGTTGACGGTGGCATGGCCGGGGGCGCATCTGGGCCCGATGGGTCTGGAAGGGGCGGTGCGTCTCGGGTTGCGCAAGGAACTCGAGGCGATTGCCGACGAGACAGAACGGGAGAATCGCGTCCGCGAGGCGACTGCCGCGGCCCAGGACAACGCCAAGGCGCTCAACGCGGCGATGCTGTTCGAGATCGACGATGTGATCGATCCCGCCGAGACCCGATCAGTGATCGCCTCGACCCTCACCGCCGCCGAAACGCCGCACCGCATCAGTGGGCGGTTCGTCGACACGTGGTGAGCGCGGGGCGAAGAAGAAGGGGCGGTACCGGCATGGCGCCTCTCGGCGAGTGGTCGCTCGAAGCGACGAAAGTGGTTGGTGCCCGGGGGCATGTCCGGCACCGCCGAAGTCCTCAACGGGTGGGAAGGCCGGGCTATTCCCCGGCCGATGGTCACGCGATGTCGGCGTAGTAGACGCGGCGTTCGCCGACGGGGTGACCGTTCAGTTCGGCCAGCGATTTGAGCTGGCGGAGCGCGAAAGTGCGGCCCCGGCCCGCCTCGGGCACATAGATTCCCGCCCACAGCCCTTCGGCTCGTGGAGACTCGCACGCCTCCTTCGCGCACAGCCACCGCCGGGGGCAGGACCGGCAGATCGCCTTCGCGTCGTCGTCGGCCGTCGTGGTCCACCGGTCCGGATCCCGGGTGCATTCGCCGATCGGGGTGTCGTCCCATGGTGTTGCGGTCATCGGGTAGCTCCTTGTGCCTGGGCGGCGCTTCCGCCGCGATGCAAGGAAAGCTAACGGACAAACCGTAGCATCGCAACAGTTTGGTCATCGGAACTGTGGCGGGAAGGTGTTGCGCCACCCCGGAGTGGCAATAAAAGGCCATGTCACGTGCCCAATAGGGCAAAGTCAGATGTCACATGAATTCTGTCGCAATGATGCGGTTGGGCGGTTGGAGAAGGTGTAGTTTTACGGGGAAACCGTTGCAGTACCCGCATCAGCCGTAGCGCTGGGCGTCTGCGACATCGAGCTCCAACGACATCGAGGATCGCCGGTACATGACCAACACGGAGTCGGTCGGTGCGCACGCCGATGCGGCCGACACCGGAATGGTCAGGGCGGGCGCCGCGGCGGCCGCGCGCCGACGCGAGCTCGACATCAGTCAGCGTCGGCTGGCGGCCGAGGGCATCATCAACGCGGGCGCGCTGATCGCCTTCGAGAAGGGACGCAGCTGGCCACGTGAGCGCACCCGCGCCAAGCTCGAGGAGGTGCTGCAATGGCCGCCCGGCACGATCGAGCGACTGCGCACCGGTGCACCGGACCGCCGCAGAGAACCGGTCCCTCCTCCCGGCGGCGACGAGTCCTCGCTGATCGCCCAGGCGGTTCTCGCGGCGGTGGGCACGATGGCGGGCACCGTGTCGGCACTGCCCGCCGACGACGATCCGACGTTTCCCATCCGGATCGAGGCGACGCTCGCCGATCTGCGGCAGCTCGAAGCTGTGGCGGCGAGGGCAGCACGCATCGGCAGGGTCACCCCGCCCCTGATCAAGGCGTTGGGCAGGGTGCGCAGCCTCTACGACGATCTGATGCTGCGCGCTGCCCGTGCGCCCGGTGCTGCGCTGGGTCCACGCCTCTACGCCGCGCGCCGTGGGGCCAACCTGACCGTTGCCGAGACGGCGCAGGCCGCCGGCGTCGCCGAGCAGGTGGTGTCCCAGGCGGAGGCCGGTGAACCGGTCGCGCCCAGCGCGGTGGAAGCGCTCGAAACGCTGATCGCGGGGATTGTCTGAGGTCGGCGAGAACAGGGCCGTCGCTGCTGCTTAGCTTTCGCGCTGGCGGTCAAGGGTGAGGGTGGGCGTGGTTGATCGGCCGGGCGGGATGCTCGGCTTTTGGCGCGATACACAGTGCGTCGTTGTTGGTTGGTGGGCCGTCGTGTTCCGGCAGGCTGATTAGTCGCCGTGTGCGGCAGGCTTTCGTGTGCGCCGTGATGGCGGCCCAGGGCGAACGGGCGGCAAGCTAAGTTGCGCCGTCGTGCGGCATAGCGGTCGCAGCCGTCACCGTTCGCCGCTGAACCTTCCTTGACGATAGCGCTGTTCATCGAAGGGTTGTTGGGTTCGAAGTAGTCGGTATGCCAGTCGGCATGCGTGGCGGGCCAGCGCGACGCGGGCCTGGATCGGTGCCATGCCGCGGGCGCGCAGTTGCGCGTTGCGCTCGGCGAATGATGGTGAGGATTGGGATAGTCCCCAGGCGATCCCCATCAGCGCATCGCGGTGTTCGGCCAGCCCCTGTCGAGAGATCCGCCCTCGACGGTTCAGCGTCGCTGACTTGTAGAGGGCTGGCGCCAAACCCGTTGCGGAGTAGAGATGTTGAGCATCAGGGAAGCGTTCGATGGGGAGGCTGTGTGCGGCGAAGGCCGCCGCGCGGATCGAGGCGACGCCGGGAAGGCTGGTCAGGATCTGACCGTCGGTCTCGGCGAGCAACGCCACGATCTCGACGTCAAGAGCATCAATGTCTGTTCGGAGCTGACGGTATCGGCCCAGGTCGCGGTTCAACCGTTGAGCACGTTGGTCGGAGGTGTCAGATGGTTTGTGTAAGGGGTGTGGTGTCCTGACAGGAAGTCGACACTGATGTCTGTGATTGATCCCGAAGCGCGTGAGCGTCGTCGTGAAGAGATGAAGAACGCGACGGAGAAGTTGAAGGCGAGCGGTGCTCTGGATGAGCTGTTCGCCAAGATCGATGCCGGAGAGGTCAAACTCGACGGCCATGACGGCCTCATCCAGCAGCTGATCAAGGCCGGCCTCGAGCGCGGTTTGCAGGCCGAGCTGACCGATCACCTCGGCTACGAACGCGGTGATCCCGAGGCCAGTCTGCTGCCGAACTCGCGCAACGGCTCATACCCCAAGACGGTGGCCACTCAGGTCGGCGAGGTCGACCTGGCCATCCCGCGAGACCGTGACGGTACGTTCTCGCCCACGTTGGTGCCCAAAGGTTCTCGCCGCCTCGGCGGCCTCGACGAGATGATCATCTCGCTCTACGCCGGCGGAATGACACTCCGCGACATCGAACATCACCTGGCAACGACGATCGGCACCGAGATCAGCCGGGAAACTCTGTCCAAGATCGTCGACGAGATCAGCGACGAGGTGATGGCCTGGCAGCGTCGGCCGCTAGAGGCGTTCTACCCGGTCGTCTACCTCGACGCCCTGGTGGTCAAGGTCCGCGACGGCGCCCACGTCCGCAATAAGGCCGCTCACATCGCTGTGGGCGTCGACATGGAGGGCATCAAACACGTCCTGGGCATCTGGGTGCAGACCACCGAGGGCGCGAAGTTCTGGGCGGGGGTATGCGCGGAGCTAGCCAACCGCGGGGTGCGCGACGTGCTCATCGTGTGCTGTGACGGGCTGACCGGTTTCCCGGAGGCGATCGAGGCGACCTGGCCGCAGGCGACCGTGCAGACCTGCGTGGTGCATCTGATCCGTACCGCGATGCGGTTCGTGTCTTACAGCCAGCGCAAGAAGGTCGCGGCCGCGCTCAAGCCGATCTATCAGGCTCCCGACGCCGAGACAGCTCTTGTCGAACTAGATGATTTCGCGAAATCAGAGCTAGGGCAGCAGAATCCGCACACCGTCGCGGCGTTCCGCAACGCGTGGGAGCGGTTCGTGCCGTTCCTGGCGTTCCCGCCGATGCTGCGTCGGGTCATCTACACCACCAATTCCATCGAGTCGCTGAACTACCAGTTGCGCAAAATCATCAAGAACCGCGGACACTTCCCCAGCGACGAATCGGTGGTCAAGCTGCTGTGGCTAGCGATCTGCACTATCGAGGACAAGCGCGCCCGAGAACGCGAAAAGCAGCGAGGCAAACCCGCCAACGAACGCACCGCCCCCAGCCGCCTCATCGAGGGCCAAGTCACGACCAACTGGAAGCAAGCACTCGGCCAGCTCGCCATCGCCTACCCCGACCGAATCAACCCCCACCTCTAACCAACCGAGCACCTGCTTACACAAACAACTTGACAGGCTCCGTTGGTCGGCATCGGCCGGCGGAGGCAGACACTCGCGCCACCGCTGCAGCCAGTAGTGGGCGGTGTTCGTCGTCAAGCGCCCCGGCGCCCGGCACATCAGCGACCGCAGTTGCGGGGGTCGTCCGGAAAACGCGGCCGCGCACGCTAGCACAGCCAGGCCCGTGGGCGTCTCCAGCGCCAGGGATCGCCCAAGACCAGCCGGTGCTGACAACCCCGGACATAGTGCGTTGAGCTGGTCGTGTAACCGCTGCTGAGCGACTTTGCGGTCGGCCACCAACCCGCGACGATGCCGGACCGCGGCACGCAGCGCCTCTACCGAGGCCTGCTCACCATAGCGTCGACCGCCGCCTTGGCGGGCCATGTACGTCAACGCCGCACAGTCACGATCGTCAGTCTTGAACCTGCCCGAACCCAATTACATACGAGCTGATTTCGTCTCCGACGGCGCGAACAGCCGTATTGAACCGGGATGACGACGTTCCAGTTCGGCGACCCAGGATCGATGCAGGCCGCCCGTCGCCTCGATCGCAATCACCGGGGCATCAGGACCATGCTTGTTCAAGGCCAACTCCAGCTGGAAAATGCCTTCTCGCGAGACCGACAACGACATCGGATCAACCAGCGTTCCTGAACCGTTGCTGATCCACACCCGATGGAACGCCTTGCCCGGATCTATCGCAACGATCACCGTCGCCGGATCCAGCGCAATTCCCAACACTGACATGAGTAGCCTCCTCCGAACCGGACCTCCTAAAAGAATCCGCCCAGCGACTACCCATGGCCTATCAGCGGCGGAGTTGCCTCCGGTCGTCGCCTGACGCCGGACTGGAGGCAACCGTCCGTCCTGCGCTTCCTCCCACGGTAGGCAGCGCTGTCGCGGCTCGAAGGGGCCAAAAGTCCCTCCCGCCCCGCCAGAGGACATCACCGGGTTTCGTCCGCGCCAAGGTGGGCACGATGCGAACCGAGACGGAGGTTCGATGGCGGCAGCACGGACAGAGGGCCTCGGCGTGGACGACTGCCCGAAGCACATGCACTATGGCCCGTGCGGGGGTGTGCGCGCCGACGGCCAGTGCGAGATGCGGGCAGGTCCGTGCGCGTTCCCGGCGGCCGTGCCGTGGGACGGGGTGGTGACACATCCGCCCCGCGCGGCGACAGCCCCGCTGGTTCTCACCGATTTCAGCTGCACTCCCTTCGACCCGGTCGATCTGGCCGCCACCGCCGCGGCGCTGGCGGGGTCCTGCGATGCGGTCCTCGTGGGGGAACACCAGAACCGTCCGGATTACCCGCCCGCAGTGATGGCCGCGCTCCTGCAAGAGGCGGGTGCGTCCCCCTGGATCACGCTGTCGTGTCGGGACCGAAATCGGGTGGTCCTCGAACAGGAGCTGCGCGGGTTGTCGCTGCTGGACGTTACGACGGTGCTGTGTGTGACCGGAGACGGGCGCGCGTACGACGTCCGCCCCGACGTCACGCAGACCTTCGACCTGGACGGCCCGCGGCTGGTCGCCCTGGCCGCCTCGTTGGGCATCACCGCGGCCGTCCCCGAAACGGTCACCGCGCCACCGGTTTCGGGTCGGCCTGCGCGCCTGGTCGCCAAGCAGCACGCGGGAGCGGCCCTCGCGGTGCTGAACCACACGCCGACCCCGGGTGTGGTGGGGGACTTCATGGCTGCGGCTCGGGCACAGGGCCTGACCATCCCGGTGCTGGCAGCGGTCGCGGTGGTCACCGACGACGTGTCGGCCGCGGTCCTGCGCGGATTGCCGGGCCTCGAGCTCGACCCCGCCGTCGTCGCCACCATCCTGGACGCATCGGATCCGGTGCAGGCCGGCATCGATGCCGCTGTCGCCGAGGCACGTGCCCTGCTGGCCATCGACGGTGTGGACGGCGTGAACATCTCCGGGTTGGCCTCGGCTGCAGGCACCCGTGCGGGTGCGGAGATCAAGGCCGAGGTCGGTCGACGCGTGCTCGAGGAGGCCGGCCGTGGGCGATGACGCGATGTCGGCGGAGTTCGACACCGTCGCCGAGTGGACCGCGGAGGTCGCCAGGGACCTGGGACCGGATTACCACGTTCCCGCCGGGTGCCGCGGTAGCGGCAATCCCGCCGCGCTCGACTGGCTGATCGAGCGTCTAGGGTTGCGCGCGGGTGAGACGCTGCTGGACTGCGGTGCCGGAGTGGGTGGGCCGGCGGCATACGCCGTTGAGCGACGGGCGCTCCGACCCGTGCTCGTGGAACCGGAGGCGGGCGCGTGCCGGGCCGCCGTGTCGCTGTTCGGCTATCCGACGCTGCAGGGCAGCGCCGACGCCCTGCCGCTGGCTGACGAATCCGTCGATGCCGCTTGGTGTCTCGGCGTGCTGTGCACCATGCGGGCGCACACCGCTGTGCTGGCCGAATTGCGCCGCGTGGTCCGCGCGCCGGGCCGCATCGGGTTGCTGGTCTTCGTCGCGCAGAAGCAACTTGCCGCCGCAGACCGGCCGGAAGGCAATCACTTTCCGACGCAGGCATCTCTGCGCGGCGCGCTGACGGCGGCAGGGCTGGTCGTCGATGCGCGGTTGCAGACGCCGGACCTGCCGGCCATTCCCGACCACTGGCAGACGCGGGTGACCCGCGTCGAGGAGGAACTCGCCCACCGCCACGGCGGAGACCCCGCGTGGGAGACGGCGGAGCGCCAGTCGGCTCAGATGGGTGATCTGCTCTCCGCCCACCGCATCACCGGGGAGGTGTTGAGTCTGCGGCGGGCCGAGGCTCAGCGCGGAGGGAAGTGAGCGGCGAGCGCGGCGCAGATCTCGACGAACTTGACGCGCGCGGCGGCCGACATGTCAGCCGTGCCGTCGATGATGCCGCCGGGCCGTAGATTCCCATCGAAGGGCACCTCGACCACCAGCTGGCCGTGCCCCGAGAATTGTTGAGCGAGAATGGTTCTCGTTCGCTTACCGGCGTGACCGTCGGAGTCGTTGAGCACCACCACGGTGCGCTGCAGCAGGCCGTTCATCCCGCGCGCGGCCAGCCAATCCAGCGTCTGACCCGCCGCGGCGGCGCCGTCCACCCACGGAGAGGACACGACCACGAGCGCGTCCAGATCGCGCAGCGCTTCCTGGGTGACCGGGGCGTCCATCGTGGAGCTGCAGTCGACGACCGCGATCGTGAAGTACCGGTCGAGCCGGGACACCGCCTCGCGGTACAGAGGTGGGTCGAGCACGCGGCGCCGCGCCGGAGTCGCCTCGCCCGCGAGGACGAACAATCCTGCGGCATTGCTGCCGACGCGGTTGCGGACGTCGGCGAAGGTCTCGAGATGCCGATCGGTGGCCAGCTCCCAGAACGAGCCCTGCACACGCGGATCGATCCGGCTGCCCAACTTGCCGAACGCGGTGTCGGCATCGACGGCCACCACCCTGTCGTCCTGCCGGAGTTCGGCGAAGACCGAGCCGATGCAGGCCGAAACCGTGGTCTTTCCGACGCCGCCTTTGCCGAGTACGCCCACTTTGAAGTGGCCGCGCAGCGGCGCGCGGATCGCCGCCTCGAGAGCCGCGATACGTCGCTCGGCCGGTGATGGACCCACGTTGACGGCACCGAAGGTGGCTTTGTAGAGCCATCGCCGCCAGCCCCGTGCCGGCACGCTCTTGCGCGTCGGCAAAAGATCGGCCGGCCGGATTCGTTCGGCGTAGGAATTGGGCTGCGCGGGCAGCACGGTGGTGTCGGGCTCGGGCGGTGCGGCCGGCCACGGCGGGGGCGGCGGGCCCTGGGGGCCCTGCGGTGGCCGCAGAGGAGTGTGAAGTCGCGGCACCGGTCCGGTGTTGCCCTCGTGCGGAGGCTGCGACCCGAAGACGGGCGGCTGGGGCGTCGGCGGTGTGTCGTCGTGTTCTCGGCGCACCACCTCGTCGCGGTCAGTCACAGCGGGTCTCCTCCTCGATGCGGTCCGCGGCAGCTTCTCAGAGTACGGGTCGGCCGCACGAGCAAAGAAGTCCGCGACCGCCGGCCGCTCCGCTGATCGACAGCGCTGCCATCGGCGGCCAGGCCGCCCGCGACGGCCCGGTGTGCCCATGACATCAGGCGGCGAGCGCAGTGTTCTGGCTGGTGGACAGGCTGCCAGTGTAGTGCTGCTGCGCTGTCGCTGGAGAAAATTGGTGTCCGGTCAGGGGGTTGAGCGCTGGTAGGCTCCCCGTGGGAAGGGGTGGTCGAGCATGGTTGTGTCCGATGCCGCCGGTGCGCCGGGCAAATTCACGGATGGCGCGTGCGGCGCGGTTGCCGTTGCCGACATCCTCGGTGCCGGGCAACGCGTGATCGCCGGGATGCGTTCGACGACGGGACACGGCCGGCCCGACGCCGGTGAATCTTTCCGGTACGGCGCGACCGGCTTCCTCGCTGCGGCACGGACGGTGGAATGCGCCTATCCGCGCGACGAGTGGGAGGGCGGCGCCGCTCAGTCGTACACCGTGGCCACCCGTCGCCTGGCCGGCGCCGCCGAGGCGCTCGCAGTGCTGGATCGGGACGTGCACACCGTCATCGACCGGGAGGCCACCCAGATCATCCGCCGCCGCGAGACGTTGGACGATCACGCCCACCAGCTCTCATCGCTGCGCCGCGTGACGGGCTCGCTCGCCGCGATTCCCGGTGTCGGGCCTGCGATGAAGTCATCCATCGAGCTCGCGGCGGTGACCGCGGCCGTGGGCGTGTGCAGTACCGAACTGGGCGATCTGGCAGCAGAGACCGCAGACAACGCGAGTCGGTTGCGACGGATCGCCGGCGAGTACGAAGCGCTCGTCGACGAGGCCGGGCCCATCGACTCGCCTGACAGCGAGGCCGCGTCGATCGACACCGAATCGACCGACGTGCCAGCAGCTCCTGATGACCTTCCCGAGCCGGGTTCAGGGACATCGGCCCCGCTCCTCCCGTCGCCGACGTGCCCGGCCCCCGGTCCGGTCACCACCTCCGAGCAGTCACCGATGCAAGGGGACATGCTGTCGGGGCTGACATCGGCGTTCGGGGCGGTGGGCGGGATGATCGGCACCGCCGTGGCACCCCTAGCCGCGGCATTGGGCGCAGTGGTCACTGCCGTCGGGCAGCTCCCGTCGCCGGCCTCGCAGGCAGCCGCGCCGCAGGCACCCCCGGTGGACGTGCGGGCAGAAGAGAAGGAGAGCCCCGACGACACGGGTGATCCTGCGGCGGAGGCCGAGACCGAACCGGCCGACTCCGAGGACGCGGTGGTGCCTGAGACACCGCCGGAACAGGTGCCGAGTCCGCCACCGTCGCCACCGGCGCCGGCCGCCACCCGCCCACCCCAGTGACTACAGCAGGAGACGAACCGGTCATGTCCCACGTCGAACTCGGAGTGACCCCGGCGCACCTGCATGAGCTGGCCATCCACCAGCAGCGGGTCGCCGCGGAGGTCGTGTCGGCCGGTGGCCGCGTGCGCGACGGCGCCGCCGGGGTTCTGACGTCCCACGGCCCGATCGCATCCGGTACGGCCGGGGCGCTGCAGATCGTGCAGCGTGCCCGCGCCGCCGCCGTCGCGGCGCTCGCCGCCCGGTCGGAATCGTTGGGTGAGCACCTGGTCGGCGCCGCGTACCGCTACGAAGCCACCGACTACGTGTCGGCCCGGCGGCTGAAGTGATGGCCAGCCCCCTCTTCGGCGATGCCGAACCCACCCACTACGACGACGTGGTGGGTGTCGAAGTGACCATCGACGGCATGCTCGTCATCGCGGACCTGCTGCACCTGGTGGACTTCCCGCTGGCGCTCGGGATCCGGCCCAACATTCCCTACGAGGACCAGCGCCGCATCGTCGCCGAGCAGGTCACCCGTGACCTCACCGCCCAGGGCATCCTCACCGCGTTCGGCGATCCGCACCCCGAGGTGGCGGCCATGGCGGACGTACTGAGCCGGCCCGACCGCACACTCGACTGCCGGTGGTGGCGCCGGGACCTCGGCGGAAAGATGGTGCGGTTCGTGGTCTGTCGCAAGCGGCCTCACTGATGTTGATGACCTGCGCACCCAGGTTGGCCGCATGCACGATCGCCCGGGCCAGGCTCCGCAACGACCCCGCGGTCTGGGTCGCGTTGGGATCGTTGGGGTCGGTCCGGGCACCCACCGGCTGGAAGCTGTCGGAGGTCTGGCGCAGCGACAGGAGGCGGGCGTCCGGCGCGACACCGACGAACGCGTCGGTGGGGGCCGGCCGGCCCGCGATCACTGCGGCGGTCAGAGTGCCGTGCGCATCACAGTCGGACATTCCGTTCCCGGCCTGGTCGACGAAGTCACCGCCCGGCTCGGCGGGCACGCGCGGCGACCCGTTGACCCCCGTGTCGATGACAGCAACAGTTATCCCGGCGCCCGTCGCGAACCGCTGCGCATCGGCCAGCCGGAGGTAGTCGCTGGCCCAGGGCCGATCAGCGAAGTTGGAGTTCGGGAACACCGTAGGCGCGGCACACACCCGCCGCTGCTCCATCGGCTGATCCGGACCCGTCTCATCAGGAGGGATCGCGCCCGGGTCGATGACCGGTGGTTCGATCGCCCCTGCCGTGGGCGGAGCGAGCAAAACAACCAGCAGCAAAGCAGCAAACAGAGAAGCCAGTCGCCGCACTACTGGACACCCCCCGTTCGACGGTTACTGACCGGCGCGGTCCGCGCCGACGTCAGCAAACATAGCGCCGCCTCGTTCACGGCGCAAAAGGTCACGTCAAACGGCTGCGGTGCGGACACATGGGCAAGCCTAAGGGCCCGCGGAGGGAGGTCGTTCCGCTTTCTTTTCGGCCCTGGCGCCCCTCAGGCGTCGAGGTCCTTCTGCACCAGCTCGGCGATCGTGTTCACCGCGGATTCGTCGTCGGAGGCGACGGTGACCTGCGCGCCGTTGCCCGCACCCAGCGTCATGATCATCAGCGCCGAACCGGCGTCCACCGGCTCACCGCCCTCGACCGAGAGCGTGACGGGTACACCGGCGTTTACCACGGCCTCGGCGATGATCGCGGCGGGCCGGGCGTGCAGTCCGATGGACGAGCCGACGATGACGGTCTTGGTGGGCATGAACTCTCCTCTTTCGGTGGGTGATGACGGGACGGACTAAATCAGGCCGCGACGAGCTCGCGCTCGGCCTTCGCGGCGCTGGGCTTGATGAACTGCTTGGCGGCGACGACGGCGATGGCGGCCGCGACGGTGCCGGCCAGCAGGGCGATCATGAAGCCGAGCTTGTTGTCGATCGCGAACAGCACGAAGATGCCGCCGTGCGGGGCTCGCGATGTGGCACCGAACGCCATGGACAGCGCGCCGGTGATGGCGCCGCCGAACATCATCGACGGGATGACGCGCAGCGGGTCGGCCGCGGCGAACGGGATCGCCCCCTCCGAGATGAACGAGGCGCCGAGAAGCCATGCGGCGCGGCCGTTCTCCCGCTCGGGCTCGCTGAATAGTCCGGGCCGGACCGTGGTGGCCAGTGCCATCGCCAACGGCGGCACCATGCCGGCGGCCATCACCGCGGCCATGATCTGGAACGAGGCGGTGGTCGAGGCGGCAAGCCCTGCGGTGGCGAATGCGTAGGCGGCCTTGTTGACCGGGCCGCCGAGGTCGAAGCACATCATCAGACCGAGGATGACGCCGAGCAGGATCGCCGAGGTGCCGGACATGCTGCTCAGCCAGTTGGTGAGGCCGGTGTTGATCAGCGCCAGCGGGCGGCCGACGAGGAAGAACATGATCAGGCCGACCACCAGGGACGCGCCGAGTGGCGTGATGACGACCGGCATCAGCCCGCGGAACCATTGCGGCACCTTGATATTGCTGATCCACAGCGCGGCGAACCCGGCGATGACACCGCCGACGATGCCACCGATGAAGCCGCCGCCGACGAATCCGGCGAGCGCACCCGCGGTGAAACCGGGTGCGAGGCCGGGCCGGTCGGCGATCGCGAAGGCGATGTAGCCGGCCAGGGCGGGGATCAGGAAGCTGAACGCCAGACCGCCGAGGCTGAACAGAATGGCGCCCAGGTACTGGGTGAAGCCACCGCTGGGCAGATTGGTCAGCGAGTTGTTCAGCGCGATGATGTTGCCCAGCGACTGTGTCTCGCCCTCGGGCTTGTTCGCGATCTCGTATCCCGCGAACAGGAAGCCGAGCGCGATCAGCAGACCGCCTGCGGCGACGAACGGGATCATGTAGCTCACGCCGGTCAGCAGGATCTGCCGGGTGCGGGTGCCCCACCCGACGTTGCCGCCGGGTGCGGACCCTGCCGATGCCGTCGCCGCGGACCCCTCAACCCGCGGCGCGTTCGGATTATCAGCTGCGGCAACGGCTTCGGCGACCATCTTGGCCGGCTCGTTGATCGCACGCTTGACCCCGGAGGCGATCACCGGTTTGCCGGCGAAGCGGCCGCGGTCCTTGACGCCCACGTCGGTGGCGAAAATGACGGCGTCGGCCTTGGCGATGGTCTCCGCGGGCACCGGGGTGCTGCCGGACGATCCCTGCGTCTCGACCACCATCGTCACGCCCGCCTCCTTGGCCGCGGCGGCGAGCGCATCGGCGGCCATGTAGGTGTGGGCGATGCCGGTGGGGCAGGCGGTGATCGCGATCAGCGTCTTGGCGGACTGCTTCTCGGCGGGCGCCGGTGCCGGTGCGGGCGTGGCCGGGGCGCCGGCGGGCGCCGGGTTCACCACCCCGTCGACCAGGCTCACGACCTCGTCGGCCGACGACGCGCTGCGCAGCGACTCGACGAAGTCCTTGCGCACCAACGCCCGTGCCAGGCTGGACAGCAGCTTCATGTGCTCCTGGCCGCCGGAATCCGGTGCGGCGATGAGGAACGCCAGATCGGCCGGGCCGTCGGGGGCGCCGAAATCGACTGCGGGGCTGAGGCGGGCGAACCCGATGGTCGGGGTGTCGACGTAGGGCGAGCGGCAGTGCGGGATCGCGATGCCGCCCGGCAGACCGGTGGCCGATTGCTGCTCGCGGGCCATCGCCGCCCCCACGAGGCCGTCGGTGTCGGTCGCGCGACCGGCTGCGCCCAGGGCGCCGGCCATCCGCTCGATGACGGCCTGCTTGTCGCCGTCGACGGCGACATCGAGGAGGACCAGATCGGAGGTGATGATCGGCGGAGACGTGGTGGAGCTTGTCATGGGACTACTTTCGTCGTCGAGTGTTACTGAGTGGCGGGAATCGGGGAGATCGGCGCGACGTGTACGGCGGCCAGGTCGATCTGGGACGGCGAGGGCAGGGTGGTTCCGGGCAGGGCCGCGGCGGCGCTGCCGTAGGCGACGGCCATCTGCAGCCGCTGCGGGGCGACGGCGCCACCGACTTCTGCGCGGATGTAGCCGGCCAGCGAGGAGTCGCCTGCGCCGACCGTACTGCGCGGCACGATGGGCGGCGGGGTCGCCATCCACGCGCCGTTGGCGTCGACCAGCACGGCACCTTCGGCGCCCAGCGTGGCGAGCACCGCGCCGACACCACGGTCGACGAGCTGGCGCGCGGCCACCACCACGGGCTCGTAATCCCCCTGTGCGACAGCCTGTTCGAGAACTTCGGGGGAGAGGCCCAGCACGCTGGCCAGCTCTTCCGTGTTCGGCTTGATCAGATCCGGTGCGCCGCGCTCGAGCGATCCCACGAGCGCGGCCAGCGGCGCGTCCGAGGTGTCGACGGCGACGCGGCACCGACGCGAGGCGAGCATCGCCACGACGTCGCCGTACCAGGACGCCGCCATGCCCGGCGGCAGCGAACCGGACATCACCACCCAGTCGGCGTCCTCGGCGGCGGCCAGCACGGCGTCGGTCAGTGCGCTCACCGTCGCCTCGTCGAGCGTTGCGCCCGGTTCGTTGATCTTGGAGGTGGTGCCGTCGGGTTCGGTGATCGTCAAGTTGGTCCGGGCGGGTTCGGCGGAGGGGACGACACGGAAGGACACGGCCGCTGTCTGCAACGCGGTGATCAACGGGTCGTTGGCGGCGGCGGGCAGGACGGCGAGGGCGTCGAGCCCGGCCAGTGTCAGCGCCCGGGCGACGTTGACGCCCTTGCCGCCGGCCTGATCGGTCACCGACGTGACCCGGTGCACCGCGCCGCGGGTCAGCGGCGAGGGCAGCGACGCCGTCCGGTCGATGCTCGGGTTCGGGGTGACGGTGACGATCACAGCTGGTCTCCTGCGCAGACGATTTCGATGCCCTGATCGGTCAGCGCGGACCGGTCGGCGGCGCTGATCTCCGGGTCGGTGATGAGGGTGTCGACACTGGTGATGGGTGCGAAGCTGACGAAGTCTTCCCGGCCCACCTTGGACGAATCGGCTGCGACGACAACGTAATTGGCGGCCCGAACCATGGCGCGCTTGACGGCGGCCTCGTCGCTGTCGGGAGTCGACAGCCCGTGCCGCACGCTGATGGCGTTGGTGCCGATGAACGCGATGTCCACGCGCAAGGTGTCGAGCACCCGCAGCGTCTGCTCACCGACGGCCGCCTGCGTGACACCGCGGACTCGCCCGCCCAGCAGCTGCAGCGAGACCGTCGGCATCGTGGCCAGGCGTGCGGCGATCGGCACGGAGTTGGTGACGACGACGAGCTCGCGATCGGTGGGCAGGTGAGCGGCGATCCGCATCGTGGTGGTGCCGGCGTCGAGCAGCACGGTCGCGCCGCTGAGCGGGAAGAACTCGGCGGCCGCGGCGGCGATCGCATCCTTGTGTTCGGAGCGGGTCACGTCGCGCTCTCCGACCCCGGGTTCCACGAGGTGCAGCGCCCGCACCGGCACGGCGCCGCCGTGCACCCGCCGGACGATGCCGGCTTTGTCCAAGACGGCGAGATCGCGGCGGACGGTTTCGGTGGTCACGTCGTAGGCGGCGGCGAGCTCCGTGACCGAGGCGCGGCCCCTGGCCATCACCAGCGAGGCGATGGCCTGCTGCCGCTCTTCGGGGTACATGGAGCTCCGTTTGTGTGGGGATTCGTGCGATTGGTTGTTGATATGTTTGGTTTTACTCCTGAACGTGTTGACTTGTCAATGGATTCTTGTAACCTGGTTCACATGACCGCGACGTCTCTGTCTAGCTCACAGGCCACCGAAGCGCCGGCAGCCGGCACCGTTCTGCATGGCGTTCCCGTCGTGACCGGGGTGGCCTACGCGCCCGTGATCCGCCCCGGGCGACTGCCCGAGGTGGACGTCTCCGCCCTGCCCGAGATCGCGGAGGGCGACCGGCCGGCTGAGAAAGACCGCTTCGCTGCGGCAGCGGCCACCGTGGCCACCCGGCTGCGCGAGCGCGCCGCCCACGCGACCGGTGCGGCATCGGAGGTTCTCGCCGCGACGGCCACGCTCGCGCAGGATCGCGGGTGGCTCGGCGCCGCCGAGAAGCGCATCACCGACGGTGCGCCCGCTGTCCGCGCCGTCAGCGGAGCGATCGATCAGTTCGTCGAGATGTTCACCAAGATGGGCGGCCTGATGGCCGAGCGGGTGACCGACCTGCGTGACATCCGCGACCGCGTGATCGCCGAGCTCAACGGCCTACCGGAACCCGGCGTGCCGCTGCCCGACGAGCCGTCGGTGCTGTGTGCCGAGGACCTCGCCCCCGCCGACACCGCCGGCCTGGACCCGGCGCTGATCGTGGCGCTGGCCACGACGCTGGGTGGCCCGACCAGCCACACCGCGATCATCGCCCGGCAGTTGGGCATTCCGTGTGTGGTCGCCGTCGCGGGACTGGACGACGTGCCCGCCGCGACGACGGTCCTGGTCGACGGCACCCGCGGCACCGTGACCGTGACGCCCGACGACGCCGAGGCGCGGGCTGCTGTGGACGACGCCGCGCGCGTGGCGGCCGCGGCGGCGGGGTGGACCGGGCCGGGCGCGACGGCCGACGGACACCAGGTCGCGGTGCTGGCCAACGTGCAGGACGGCGCAGCCGCCCGCGCCGCGCGGGAGACACCCGCCGAGGGCGTCGGCCTGTTCCGCACCGAACTGTGCTTCCTCAACACCGACGCCGAGCCCACGGTCGACGAGCAGGCGCACATCTACGGCGAGGTGCTCGAGGCGTTCGCCGGGCGCAAGGTCGTGATCCGCACGCTCGACGCCGGATCGGACAAGCCGCTCAAGTTCGCGGGTCACCCGGACGAGGCCAACCCGGCGCTCGGCGTGCGCGGCATCCGCATCGCCGAGAACAACCCCGGGCTACTGGCCCATCAGCTTGACGCGATCGCGGCGGCCGCGGAGCGCACCGGTCAGCAGCCGTGGGTCATGGCGCCGATGATCGCGACGGCGTCCGAGGCCCAGGACTTCGCGGCCGAGGTCCGAGCGCGCGGGCTGACTCCCGGCGTCATGATCGAGGTGCCTGCCGCCGCGCTGCTCGCCGAACGCATCCTCGAGCACGTCGACTTCCTGTCGATCGGCACCAACGATCTGGCGCAGTACACGATGGCCGCCGATCGGATGTCAGCCGACCTGGCCACTCTCACTGACCCGTGGCAGCCGGCCGTCGTGGCGCTGGTGGCGATGACCGTGCGCGCCGGGACCGCCGCGGGCAAGCCCGTCGGGGTGTGCGGTGAGGCCGCCGCCGATCCGCTGCTGGCCTGCGTGCTCACCGGACTGGGGGTGACCTCCCTGTCGGCGGCCGCTGCGGCAGTCCAGGGTGTCGGTGCGAAACTCGCGCAGGTGACGCTGCAGCAGTGCCGCGAAGCGGCCGACGCCGTGCTGGCCACCGCGAGCGCCGCCGACGCCCGCGCCGCCGCGCTCGAGATCCTCGGTTAGACGGTCCAGCCGGTGGCCTGCGGCCAGGACTCCACCTCGACGCCGCCGCGCGTGAGCGTCACCGCGGAGTAGCCGTGCTCGTCGGCCGAGGAGATCGTGTCGGCGTACACCCGCCGGGCTTCGGCTTCGGTCCCACTCATCACCGTGCTCTGCCGGGTCGCGTGCTCCGGGTCGGCCCGGTCGTACGGTGTCGCGGCGATGACCTGCCAGTGCTCTGTCATGGCCGCCGAGTACCCACGGCGCGAGGGTCTAGTGTGCAGCCAGCGCGCCAGTCCGGCCGACTGCGCGATCTGGTTGCACACCAGGAGTCCGGAATGAATCGGACCGCGGTCCGGTTCAATGAGACATGCCCGCAATCACCGCAGACACCCTGACCCTGCCCCGGCTGTCAGCGCCCTCGCCCGCCGACACCGAACGCCCCGTGCGCTCGGTGACCACCGGCCCCCGCGGTTACGAAGGGGAGGGCTTCCCCGTCGTCCGCGCCTTCGCCGGCGTCAACGCCCGCGACCTCGACCCGTTCGTCCACATGGACCAGATGGGTGAGGTGGAATACCAGCCCGGCGAACCGCGCGGCACCGACTGGCACCCGCACCGCGGCTTCGAGACCGTGACCTACATGATCGACGGCCGCTTCGCCCACCAGGACTCGCACGGCGGCGGCGGCATGATCACCGACGGCGCCACGCAGTGGATGACCGCCGGCTCCGGCATCCTCCACATCGAGACCCCGCCGGCCGAACTGGTTGACAGCGGTGGCCTCTTCCACGGCATCCAGCTCTGGGTGAACCTTCCGCGCAGTGACAAGTTCGCCGCGCCCAAGTACCAGTCGATCGAGGGCCCCCAGGTCGGCCTGGTCGCCTCCCAGGACGGCGGCGCCCTGCTCCGGGTGATCGCCGGCGACATCGGTGGGCACGCCGGCCCCGGCGCCACCCACACCCCGATCACACTGGCCCACGCCACCATCCAGCCCGGCGCCCGGCTCGACGTGCCGTGGAACCGCGACTTCAACGCGCTGGTCTACGTGCTGTCCGGCCGCGGGTCCGTCGGCCCCGTCGGTCACCCGATCGAACAGGGCCAGCTGGCCGTTCTCGGCCCGGGCGACCGCATCGGCGTCGCCGCGGCACCCACCCAGGAGTCGCACCGTCCCGCGCTGGAAGTGCTGCTGCTCGGCGGGCAACCGCTGCGGGAACCGGTGTTCCAGTACGGCCCCTTCGTGATGAACTCCAAGTCGGAGCTCATCGAGGCGGTCGAGGACTTCAACGCCGGCCGGTTCGGCACCATCCCGCCCGGCGCGTTGATGCCGCACCGGTCAGGACGCTGACGCCGGGTAGATCAGCTCCAGCTCGCCCAGCAGCGCCGCGACCGTCAGCAGCGGCAGCGCGGCCGAGATGCCGAGATCGCTGGCGGTGGCCTTCTCGCGCATCTCGGCGCGCCGCTCGCTCCGCAGTGCCAGCACGAAGTCGTCGCTGATCGGCGCGGTCGCGCGCCCGGCGTCGATGCTGCCGACCACCCGCTCACGGATCGCCTCGGCGTGGGATTCCACGACGGCGCGCACCGTCGGGTAGGCCGCCAGCGGCGGTGGAGTCGGGATGTCGGCGATCAGATCGGCCGCGGCGCGCAGCCGGATCGCCCGGTTGAACGAGCGCACCACCGGCGCCCGGAAGTCGGAATCACCGCTGCTCTCCGAAAGGTATTGGCGGACAGCATCATCGATGACACGGGAGGCCGCCAGCGCCTGATGGCTCAGTATCGCCACCTCGTCGTTGCGTTCCTCGAATGCGCCGCGGGTGATGCGCAGCACCGCCGTCCACAGATAGGCGGCGAAGATCGCGCGCGCCGAGTCGATCGCCCGGGTCACCGACGCCGTCGCACCCCGAGGCCAGAGCAGCACCGAGACCACGACCCCGACCAGCGCGCCGACGATCACGTCCTCGACCCGGATCAACCCCACCTGCCAGCCCGTGGGCACGATCAGGTTGAAGAAGATCAGCACCATCATCGTGAACGCGGCTTGTGCCGCGGTGAACGACGCGATCTCGGGAACGTAGGCCGAGCCGAACACCGCCAACGGCATCAGCACCCACAACACGACCGGATCCACCCCGACCAAGCCGATCAACAGGGCGCCCAGCACGAACCCGATCGTCGTCCCCATCACCGCGCGCCACACCCGGGTCCCGGTGGACAACGCGCTGCTGCGCAACACCGACAAAGCGCCCAGCACCACCCAGAACCCGTGCTCGACAGGGAAGATGTGCGTCACGGCCACCGCGATGGCCAGCCCGAGGCCGGTACGCACGCTGTTGCGCACCGCCACCGCGCGATTCGCGACGAAGCCCGACGTGATCTGCGCTGCGGCAACGGCTTCGGGGAGCAATCGGTCCGACGCACCGGTCGGCGGCAGGCGCAACCCCAGGGCGCGGGCCCACACCGGGCGGGCGTCCGCGGCCGCTGCCGCGGCGATGATGCGCCCCGTCGCGCCGATCATCGCGGCGATGGTGCGACGACGCAGTAACTCACGGCCCAACGCGACGGCGCGGTCGTCGTCTGGGGCACTGAGGATCTCGTCCAGGTCCTCCCGCCACCGGCCCCGCGCGGTGGCGCGCAACGTCTCGAGCGCCGCGTCCAGATCCATGCGGGCCACGTCCCTGTCGGTCGGCCGCGAGATCCGGAGCACGGCGGCAGCGCAGCGCAACACACGCACCACCGCATTCCGGTCGCGCAGCGTGACCCCGGTGTCCTGTCCGACCCGATCGGCCACCCACTCCAGGTCGTCGACCACCCGGACCAGTGCCCTGCTCCCCGCGGTCAGCCCCACCGGCCGGAAATCGGCCCCCAGGAACGTCGCCCGCAGTCCGTCCATCGCCCGGCGCACGTCGTCCGCACTCGCCGAGCCGTCGATGCGGTCGGCCAGCGTGCGGCACGCCCGGGCGGCGCGCCGGCGCAACTCACCGTGGTGCCGCGGCGGCAGCACGAACAGCGCGGCAGGTACACACACGGCCAACGCGATCGCCCAACCGGCCAGCCGCTCACCGATCGGACCGGCCGGCGTGCAGGCCGGCAACACGAACGTCAGCAGCGTCGCTCGCTGTCCGGCGGCGATCGTCTCGCTCAACACCCCGGAAAACGTCACCGTCACACCGAGGGCGAACATCAGCGCAACCGCCGGCCACGGATAGGGCGCGATCAGCGTTCCCACGGTGATCAACACGAAGCCGTTGACGCCCAGACCGGCGTAGGCAACCGCACGGTTCTGCCGATTGCCCGGGAAATCGGAGAACACCAGCAGCGCGACGGAACCGAACAACGTGAACAGCGAGGTCTGGGGATTACCGCCGCCGAGCAGGAAGCTCGTGCCTGCCGCGATCGGCACCACGGTCGCCGCCCGCACGGCGCGGCGCAGCGCGTCGTTGTCCGGGTCGCGCTGATGCATCCGCCGGACGATGCGCGCGCGCACGTCGAGGGTCGGTGCGGTCGTCAATGCGCGAGCACCTTCACGGCGATGACGAGCAATCCCACCGTGACCAGGGTGGCGACGGTGGCGATTTGCTGCCACCACGGCAACCGGGTACGGCGCACCGCCAGTAATGCGATCAGGCCGAGCTCACCGACGAGGATCCATTTGGCGACCCACATCGCGGTATCGGTGTCGAGCAGGCCGAGACCGGCGGTCGCCAGCGCCGCCAGCGGCAGCACAGCGGCCTGCAGGATCTGACCCGATGCCTGCATGATCCGCCAGCGCTCCACCCCTTGCGGCGCCTGCTCGTGCACGGCCAGATGGGCCACCCAGTCGGCCAGCAGGCTGGCGGCCCACAGCCCGCCCATGGTCACCGCCACATCGAGCATCCGGGCCCAGCCGCTGGTGTCGTCTTCGGTGTAGCGCGTCAGGACCACCAGCGTGGCCAGACACGAGATGGCCCCGTAGAGGCGCTCCCGCAGCATCGCCACGACGTGCTCGACGGGCGCCGCCTCGGCCTCGCTCCCCGCCGTGTCAGTCACTGTCAGTCACCGTCAGTCACCGTCTGGCACCGACGCGAACCGCCCGGCGTCCAGACTGTCGAGCAATTGGGTCACCAGCCACTCCAATCCGTCCGGGTTGCGCGGCAACAGCGCCTGCTCGTACCCGACGAGCAGGTAGATCGACCACGACGCGAACATCTCAGCCTGCCGTCTGTTCCCCAATACTTGCAAAGCCGCCGCGAACACCGCGTCGAAACGGTGCCGGTCGACCGCCGCCTGCGCGTCCCGCACGTGCGGATCGATCGAGCCCCAGACGCGGATGGCCGCCTCGGCCCCGTGCGGCAGTGCCAGCCCACCCTTGATGATCTGGTCCAGCCGGCGCCTCGGGTCGGGTTCCTCGCCCACCTCCTCGACCCGCGCCGTCATCTGGACCTGCCAGTGTGTGACGAGCTGGCGCGTGTACTCCGACCAGCTCGCGAAGTGGTGGTAGAACGATCCACTCGTGACGCCGAGCCGACCGCACACCGACGCGAGCTTGAGCCCGCCGTATCCGGCTTCGGCCAGCACATCGAACCCCGCCTGAAAAAACAACTCCCGTGACCCCACAGCCCCCATGTCGAAACTGTAATTCGGCGGGCCCGCGCGCGACTGCCGTGCTCCCTGGGAATTCGGTCCGAGGTTTGCTCGAATCCACGCCTCGGAGGTCGGAAACGACAGCGTGCAGGAGCTCCCGGTGACGTGTGGCACAATTTCGGGGTGCCGTACACGGCGAGTAGAGGCCCAGGTCGACCCCCCGCGGCGAAGGCTGCCGAGACGCGGGAGCGCATTTTGCTCGCTGCGCGCGAGGTGTTCAGCGAATTGGGGTACGACGCCGCGACGTTCCAGGCGATCGCCGTGCGGGCCGATCTGACCCGCCCCGCCATCAATCATTACTTTGCCAGCAAGCGTGTGCTGTGGGGTGAAGTCGTCGAGCAGACGAACACGACGATCATCAGCACCGGCGTGTCCCGCGCCCGGGAGCGAACCGGACTGGTCGACCGGCTGGCGACCTTCCTGGCGGCCACCACACAGGTCGACACCGACGACCGCTCCGCGGCGGCGTTCCTGGTCACGTCGGTGCTGGAGACCCAGCGGCATCCCGAGCTGGTCAGCGACGAGCACGATCCGCTGAAGAACTCCCGCACCTTCGTCGCGTGGGCGGTCAACGATGCGATTGCTCGCGGTGAGCTCAGTTCGGACACCGATGTCGACCATCTGGTCGAGATGCTGGTCGCGGTGCTGTGGGGGATGGGCTTCTACGCCGGGTTCGTCGGGGATCGCGCCGCGCTGGGCGCCGTGGTCCACAAACTCGAGCTGCTGCTGGCCAACAAGCTGTGGCACCTCGGTTAGTTAGACTCCCGAAGTATGAGCTCTTCGCGCACGGATGACGACACGTGGGACATCAGCACCAGTGTGGGCAGCACGGCCGTCATGGTCGCCGCCGCCCGGGCGGCCGAGAGCAATCGCGACGACGCTCTCATTCAGGATCCCTACGCCAAGATCCTGATCGCCGACGCCGGGACCGGGGTGTGGGAGTTGATGCTCGACGACGGGTTCCTCGACACCGTGGCCGCCTCAGACCCCGAGGTCGCGGCGATGTTCGAGAACATGAACAACTACCAGGCGGTGCGTACGCGATTCTTCGACGCCTTCTTCGCCGAGGCGGTCGACGCCGGTATCCGACAGGTGGTGATCCTCGCCTCGGGTCTGGACTCGCGGGCCTTCCGGTTGGCCTGGCCGGCGGGCACCACCGTCTACGAGCTCGACCAGCCGAAGGTGCTCGAATACAAGGCGCACACGCTGGCAGCGCACCAGGTCGAGCCGAGCGCTGACCGGCGCGCGGTGCCGATCGATCTGCGGCAGGACTGGCCCGCCGCGCTGCGTGACGCCGGTTTCGACTCCAACCAGCCCACAGCGTGGCTGGCCGAAGGACTGCTGATGTATCTGCCGTCCGAGGCGCAGGACCTGCTGTTCGAGCGCCTCACCGAGCTCAGCGCCCCCGGCAGCCGCGTCGCGGCCGAATCGATGGGCCTGCACGCGGCCGACCGGCGTGAGCGGATGCAGGAACGGTTCTCTCGCATCATCGCCCAGTTCGGTAAGCAGCCGGCCGACATCACCGACCTCACCTATGAGGATCCTGACCGGGCCGAGGTCGCCGAGTGGCTCGGCGCGCACGGCTGGCGCGCACAGGCGATTCCCTCGCAGGACGAGATGAAGCGGCTCAACCGGTACGTCGAACTCGAGGACAGCGACGAGGAGTCGTTCTCCACGTTCACCACCGCCGTGCGGGACTGACCGGAGCGCCTGTTCACCAACTGGATGGTTGGCTACCATTCGGGGTACTCCGCCGGTCAGAACAAGGAGACCCTTCATGACCACCGATTCCGCCGTACCCGTCGCCGTCGGCGATGACGTCGCCGGTTCCCCCGACATCGCCGCGACCGTCCGCCGGCTCCGGGAGACCTTCGCCAGCGGCCGCACGCGCAACATCGAATGGCGCAAGCAGCAGCTGCGTGCCCTCGAACGGCTGATGTTGGAGAACGAGGCCGCGATCGCCGACGCGCTCGCGAAAGACCTCGACCGCACCCCGTTCGAAGCGTGGCTCGCCGACGTCGCGAGCACCGCGGGCGAAGCCAAGTCCGCAGCCAAGAGCGTCGGCCGATGGATGAAGCGCAGCTACCGGATGCTGGAGCTCTCGCAACTGCCCGGCCGCGGGTGGGTGGAGTACGAGCCCTACGGGACCGTTCTCATCATCGGCGCGTGGAACTTCCCGTTCGCCCTGACGCTGGGCCCCGCCGTCGGCGCGATCGCCGCCGGAAACACCATGGTGCTCAAGCCGTCTGAGGTGGCTCCGGCATCGTCGGCGTTGATGGCCGAGCTCGTCCCGCGCTATCTCGACAGCGACGCCATCGCCGTGATCGAGGGGGACGCCGCGGTCAGCCAGGAATTGATCGACCAGGGCTTCGACTACCTGCTCTTCACCGGCGGCACCGAAGTCGGCCGCAAGGTCTACGAGAGCGCAGCCGCCCACCTGACCCCGGTCACGCTCGAGCTCGGTGGCAAGAGCCCGGTGATCGTGTCGGCAGACGCCGACATCGAGGTCGCCGCCAAGCGCATCGCGTGGACCAAGCTGATCAACTCCGGGCAGATCTGCATCGCTCCCGACTACGTGCTGGCCGAGGCCCCGATCCGCGACCAGCTCGTCGACAAGCTGCGCGACGCCGTGGCCGAGTTCGAGGCGAACAACCCGAGCGGTAAGCGCATCGTCAACGAACGGCATTTCAACCGGCTGGCCAATGCGCTGGCGGCCACCAAAGGCACAGTCGCCGTCGGCGGTGACTCCGATGCGGTGAACATCAGGATCCAACCCACCGTCGTCGTCGACCCCGACCCGGCCGAACCACTGATGACCGACGAGATCTTCGGCCCGATCCTGCCGGTGGTGACCGTCGAGAACCTCGACGAGGCAATCCGTTTCGTCAACGCACGGCCCAAGCCGCTGGCCGCCTACCTGTTCACCAAGACCAAAGCGGTGCGTGAGCGCGTGGTCCGCGACATCTCCTCCGGCGGCATGGTGATCAACCACCTGCTCTTCCACTTCGCCACGCACAAGCTGCCTTTCGGCGGGGTGGGCCCGTCCGGCATGGGCGCCTATCACGGCAAGTTCGGCTTCGAGACGTTCAGCCACAAGAAGAGCGTGATGACGAAGTCGACCCGACCCGACGTCGGCGGCTTCATCTACCCCCCGTATACAGAGAAGGCGTGGAAGCTCGCCAGACGGCTTTTCTGAACAACGGGAAGGGATAGTCATGCCAGGAGTGCAGGATCGGGTCATCGTCGTCACCGGTGCCGGAGGGGGTCTCGGTCGCGAATACGCGCTGACGCTGGCCCGCGAGGGCGCCAGCGTGGTCGTCAACGATCTCGGCGGGGCGCGTGACGGCACCGGTGCGGGCCACAACATGGCCGACGAGGTGGTCAAGGAGATCACCGACGCCGGCGGCCGGGCAGTGGCGAACTACGACTCCGTCGCCGAGCCCGAGGGTGCGGCCAACATCATCAAGACCGCGGTCGACGAGTTCGGCAAGGTCGACGGCGTGGTCAGCAACGCGGGCATCTTGCGTGACGGCACCTTCCACAAGATGGAGTTCGCCAACTGGGACGCCGTGCTGAAGGTGCACCTGTACGGCGGCTACAACGTGGTCCGCGCGGCGTGGCCGCACTTCCGCGAGAACGGTTTCGGCCGCGTCGTGGTCGCGACCTCGACGAGCGGTCTGTTCGGCAACTTCGGTCAGGCCAACTACGGCGCGGCCAAGCTCGGTCTCGTCGGCATGATCAACACGCTGGCCCAGGAAGGCGCGAAGTACAACATCAAGACCAACGCGATCGCCCCGATCGCAGCCACCCGCATGACGCAGGACATCCTGCCGCCGGAGGTCTTCGAGAAGCTCACCCCCGAGTACGTGGCACCCGTGGTCGCCTACCTGTGCACCGAGGAGGTGCCCGACACCGCGTCGGTGTTCATCGTCGGCGGCGGCAAGGTGCAGCGCGTGGCCCTGTTCCAGAACAAGGGTGTGACGTTCACCGAGGTGCCGTCGGTCGACGACGTCGCGGGTAAGTGGGGCGAGATCACCGACCTGTCGGCCGCCGAGCGCGCGTCGTTCAACCTCGGCTGACCACTGCATGAAAGCGCTTGCCGCGCAGGAGTTGTCCGGGCCCGCGGGGTTGTCCTACATGGACATGCCCGATCCCGCGGGTAACGGGCAGGTGGTGATCGACGTGCGTGCCGCCGGGGTGTGCTTCCCGGATCTGCTCCTGCTGCGCGGGGAATACCAGCTGCGGCTCGATCCGCCGTTCGTACCCGGCATGGAGGTCGCGGGCACGGTGAGGTCCGCGCCTGCGGGGTCACCGTTCGATGTGGGACAACGGGTTTCGGCGTTCACGATGCTCGGTGGGTACGCCGAGCAGGTGGCGGTCGACCCGGGCAGCGTGGTGTCCACGCCGCCTGACGTGGACGATGCGTCCGCGGCGGCACTGCTCGGCAACTACTACACCATGTATTTCGCGCTGCAGCGGCGGGCGGCCCTACGCCCCGGCGAGACGGTACTGGTGCTCGGCTCGGGCGGTGGAGTCGGCACCGCAGCGGTGCAGATCGCCAAAGGCCTCGGCGCGCGCGTGATCGCGATGGTGCACCGGCCCTCGGCGGTCGAGTTCGTCGAATCCCTCGGTGCCGACGCGGTTCTACCGTTGTCCGACGGGTGGCTGGATGCGGTCAGAGAGCACACCGATGGCCGCGGCGTCGACGTCGTGGTGGACCCGATCGGCGGATCGGCGTTCGACGACGCGATCCGCGCGCTGGCGACCGAGGGGCGGCTGCTGGTGATCGGGTTCGCCGCCGGTGGCATTCCGACCGTGAAGGTGAATCGGCTGCTGCTGCGCAACGTGAGCGTCGTCGGGGTCGGCTGGGGCGAGTTCGTCAGGCGCACTCCCAGCGCTCAGGCCGAGGTCGGCGCCGGGCTCGGCGAATTGGTGAGGCAGGGTCTGAGACCCCCTGAGCCGGTGCGGTTCCCGCTCTCGAACGGGGCCGAGGCACTGCAGAAGCTCGCCGACGGTGAGATCAAAGGGAAGCTGGTCCTCGAAACGTGATGAGCGCTCGCGCGAAGAACAGCCGATGACGATCCGGGCGCTGGCGTTCGACGTGTTCGGCACCGTCGTCGACTGGCGCTCCAGCGTGACCCGCGACCTCGCGGCATTCGGCGCGCGGCACGGAATCGAGCGGGATTGGCCTGCGTTCGCCGACGATTGGCGGGCCGGGTACGTCCCGGCGATGGACCGTGTTCGACGCGGCGACCTGCCGTGGACTCGTCTCGACGATCTGCACCGCGGGCGACTCGTCGAGCTCCTCGATGACCGCGGAATCACCGTCGACGACGCAGAGATCGACGACCTGAACCGGGCATGGCATCGCCTCGATCCGTGGCCGGACGCCGTCGCCGGGCTGACGCGGCTCAAAGAGCGGTTCGTCATCACCACGCTGTCCAACGGCAACGTCTCGCTGCTGACGAACATGGCCAAATACGCGAGTCTGCCGTGGGATTGCGTCCTCTCCGCTGAGATCTTCCGGCACTACAAACCCGATCCCGAGGCGTACCTCGGTTGCGCGGACATCCTCGACGTCGCTCCCGACGAGCTGATGCTGGTGGCCGCGCATCCATCCGACCTGCGCGCCGCGCGCGACGCCGGCCTGCGGACCGGGTTCGTGTTCCGGCCCACCGAGTACGGCCCGGAGCGTACCCGCCACCGACCTGCCGAGTCCGAATTCGACGTCATGGCAGATGATTTCGGCGATCTCGCCGAGCAACTGGGCTGCTGAGAGGATTGACCCATGGCTGTTGCGCTACCCGATGATCTGATCGAGCTGCTGAACAAGCCGAGCCCGTGCTTCGTGGCGACGCTGATGGCCGACGGGTCGCCCCAACTCACCGAGACGTGGGTGACGACCGATGGCACCAACGTCGTCCTCAACATCGTCGGCGGCATGCAGAAGGAGAAGAACCTGCGCCGCGACCCGCGCATCGCGGTCAACATCGCCGACGCTGACAACGTCGCGCGCTTCTACGAGGTGCGTGGCCGGGTGACGTCGATGAGCAGCGAGGGCGGCAAAGAGCACATCGACGAGCTCTCGCAGAAGTACCTGGGTATCCCGTATCCCTACTTCAGCGGCAACCCTGACGAAACCCGGCTCATCGTCACGATCGAGGCGGACAAGGTCAACACCCCGATGGCGGGCTGATCGGGGGTGAGCAGCGCCGGCATCGTCCTGGTCGGGCTCGTGATCGCGGTGGGCCTGGTGGGCATCCTGGTGCCGATCCTGCCCGGTGGGATCCTGGTGATCGCGGCGATCGGTGTGTGGGCGTTCATCGAAGGCGGCGCGACCGCGTGGGTGACGTTCGGTGTTGCGGCGGCGTTCTTCGGGGCGGCTGCGGTGGTCAAATACACCTGGCCGGCGCGGCGAATGCGGGATGCGCAGGTGCGCACGTCGGTTCTGGTGGTCGGCGCGCTGGCGGGCATCGTCGGGTTCTTCGTGATCCCGGTGGTCGGGCTGGTGATCGGATTCGTCGGTGGGGTGTTCGTCGCTGAATTGGCGTCGCGGGGGGATCTGAAGCGCGCGTGGGCGTCGACGGTGCACGCGGTCAAGGGGGTCGCGCTGTCGGTGGGCGTCGAGTTGACGGGAGCGCTGCTCGCGACGGTGGCGTGGGCGGTGGGGGTGTATCTGACGATCTGAGCGCCATGTGCGGCAGCGGCCCACCATGAGCGACTCTGTCGGCGTCCGGGTAGCGGGGCTAAGCAACCGCCGACTGTGTCGCTGGGGGTGGGCCGGTGAGCAATGCAATCCCGCGTCCGGCGCGGCGCGATGTCGGTGCGCCGTGCGAGCCTTCCGTCATGTCCGAGCTCTACGAGATCCGAGGGATCGGTCTGCGATCCGTGATCACCGACCACCTGTTCCGCGTCGGCCCCCAGACCATCCCCGATCTCCTCGACGCGCTCGAGCACCAGGGCTTCACCGTCACCGGCCGGCCGGCCAAGACGGTCTCCGATGCGCTGCGGTGGGAGCGCGAACGCGGCCGCGTTCGCCGACTTCGCCGCGGTAAGTACGGTCCCGCGGAGATGCCGCGCACCACCGAGCAGCGCATCCGTCGTCGCGCCATGGAACTAAGGGCCCGCGCCGGAATCGCCGCCGGCCGCGACGATGAACACTTCTGGGACCGAGTGGCGCTCTATTTCGACTAGTCCGTCAGCTGAGCGCGCAACCGATCCAGATCCGCCGCGGTGAGCCCGCTGGCCTCCAAATAGCCTGTCAGAGAACCGTAGTGCTCATCCACCGTGCGCAGCGCTGCGGCCAGATACTGCTCCCGTACCCCCAGCACCGAATCGGTGAGTCGTGCCTCGGCGAGCTCGAGCACCTCCGGTGCCTCCGCCGCCCGCTGCCGCAGGTTGGCCAGGATGCTCTCCCGCAGCCGCGGCACCGCGTCGTTGCTGCGCAGGTAGTCGGCCATCACCGCGTCACGGTCCACCCCGGCCGCCTCCAGCACCACCGCCGTGGTGAACCCCGTACGGTCCTTCCCGGCGAAGCAGTGCGCCAACACCCGTCGTCCCGAACCCAGCAGCGTGACCACCTCGCGTACCACCCGCTGCGCGAGTGGCGCGCTCGCGATCCGCCCGTACTCCTCGGTCATGTACCGCGCCGCCGCCTCGGCGACCGACTCACCGTCCGGCTTGTCGGTCATCATCCGCTGGAATGCGTGTTCGTGCGGCGCCTCGCCATCCGATGCCGCCGTCTCGACGAACGGCAGATGGTGGATGTCCACCCCGTCAGGCACGAGCCCCGGACCATGCCGCTCCACTTCGCGCAGCGTCCGCAGATCGGCGACATCTGTCACTCCGAATCCACGCAACGCGGTGCGTCCCGCGTCGTCGAGCTTGGACAGCTCACTGGCACGGAAGAACCGGCCGGGCACGATCGGCGTCTGCTCGGCGACATCGCGGAAGTTCCAGGCGCCCGACAGCTCGTCGCCGGAAAACGCCACTAGCCGGCCACCGCCGCCGCGGCCAGAGCTGATTTCTCCCTGCCGAGCTCGGCGCGGGCGATGGTCCGCATGTGCACCTCATCGGGTCCGTCGAACAGCCGCATCGCGCGGTGCCAGCCGTACATGCGGGCCAACGGGAAATCGTCCGAGATGCCCGCGCCGCCGTGCACCTGAATCGCCCGATCCAGGACGTCGCACGCCATCTTCGGTGCCACCGCCTTGATCTGCGCCACCAGCACCTGCGCGTCCTTGTGCTTGTTACCGTGCTGATCGATGGTCCACGCTGCCTTGTGGCACAACAGGCGTGTTTGATCGATCTGATTGCGAGACAACGCAATCGACTCCCGGACCACGCCCTGCTCGGCGAGCGGCTTGCCGAACGCGACACGCGTCTGCACCCGGTCGACCATCAGAGCCAGCGCCCGTTCGGCCACGCCGATCGCCCGCATGCAGTGGTGGATGCGGCCCGGGCCCAGACGAGCCTGGGCGATCGCGAACCCGCTGCCCTCGGAATCGAGCAGGTTCGACGACGGCACCCGCACGTTGTCGAACGTGACCTCGCAGTGGCCGTGCTGGTCCTGCCAGCCGAACACCGGCAGGGACCGCTCGATCGACACCCCGGGAGTGTCGACCGGCACCAGGATCATCGACTGCTGCTGATGGCTGGCCGCATCGGGGTTGGTGCGGCCCATCACGATCAGGAGCTTGCAGCGCGGATCGGCGGCCCCGGAGATCCACCACTTGCGACCGTTGATGACGTAGTCGTCCCCGTCGCGCAGCATCGTGGTCTCGATGTTGCGCGCGTCGCTCGAGGCCACCGCGGGCTCTGTCATCGCGAACGCACTGCGAATCTCGCCGGCGAGCAACGGCTCGAGCCACTGCGTGCGCTGCTCCGGCGTCGCGAACAGATGCAGCGTCTCCATGTTGCCGGTGTCGGGAGCCGCGCAGTTGGTGACCTCTGGACCGATCTCCATGCTCCAGCCCGTCAACTCCGCCAGGGGCGCGTACTCCAGGTTGGTCAACCCGGATTCGTCGGGCAGGAAGAGGTTCCACAGCCCACGGCTCTTGGCTTCGGCTTTCAGCTCCTCGATCACCGGCGGCACAGTGTGGTCGTCGGGGCCCGCCTCATGCCGGTACCGCTCGTAGGACTCCTCGGCCGGGATGACGCGCTCGACCATGAAATCGGTCAACCGCTGGTGATAATCGGCCGCCTTGGCAGACATCGCGAAGTCCATGCCCGCCACGATATGACACCTGTAAAAGCAGGCAGCGTCGAGGCGGTCAGGACCTGCCGGTCACTGCGCGCCGCGGCCCTCCCGGCTGTTGCGGTATGCGGCCTTGCGAAGCGAGGTCAGCCAATGCGGCAAGAGCACCACCTCGGCCCCGCTGCGTTGCGTCGGGTCGAACGGCTGATCGCACTCGGGCTCGTCGCCGCACAGCGCGCGATCGAACCGCAGCGTCGCCAACGGCGTGAAGGCGCCGCCACCGCGGGCCTGCTCGACGCTGAATTCAATCGGCCCCGAGGCCAGCCGGGTGCGCACCGCGTCCACGGACAGGCCGTCGTCGTCGAGCGGGGTGACCATGTGGGCCCGCAACCAGAACACGCCGCCGCGGTAGCCCAACGGCATCAGCGTGGAGTACTGCGCGGCCGGCCACGTCCGGATGGGCCGCAGCACGATCCGTGCCGTCGACGACACCATCAGCACGTCCCACGGCACCTGTGCGTCGGCGTCGCGTTGCATGCGCCAGGCCAGACCGGCGAAGTCAGGCAGCGAGCCGGGGGTGCCCGCGCCCTTGGAGATCCGGCCGACCACATCGCCGGACACCAGCGGCAGGCCCTGACCGTCGGGGGCGACCCGCGTGACCGTCCCGGCGCACAGCACCCCGGTGGGGTGGAAGACGCGTCGGTCGCGTAGGGCCGATCCGGCCTTGAGGGGAAGCGTGGTCAGGTCGGAAATGCTCACCTGACGATGTCTGCCCAGATCCGGGGCGTCCAAACGCGGCATCGTTTGACCGGAAGGGCCGCGGGTATCCGGCGCGCCATGCCTTCTCTGTGGACCGACGGGCGTCTGGAAGCCCCCACCTCGGCCAGCGTGATCGACGACGTCTCCACCGCGGACGTGCTCGTTGTGGGTGCCGGCATCACCGGCCTCACCACCGCCGCACTGCTCGCACGAGCCGGCAAGTCGGTCGTCGTCGTGGAAGCCCGCCACGTGGGCGCCGCGACCACCGGCAACACCACCGGCAAGGTCAGTGTCCTGCAGGGCAGCAAGCTGGCCAGCATCGCAGGCAAGCACGGCAGCGACACGCTGCGCGCCTACGTCACCGGCAACACCGAGGGCCGGGATTGGCTGGTGCGGCACTGCGAGGAGCACGGGCTGAGCTTCCAGCGCGAAGACGACCATGCGTATGCGCAGAACGCGCAGGGCCTCGGTACGGCGCGGGATGTGATGTCCGCCTGCCGGGAGGCCGGACTGGATGCGCAGTGGGTCGACGAGGCCGACGTGCCGTTTCCGTTCGCGGGCGGCGTGCGGCTGCGCAACCAGGCGCAGATCGATCCGATTCCGTACCTGTCCAGCCTGGTCACCGAAATCGAACGCTACGGCGGCACACTGCTGCAGGGGGTGCGCGCCACCTCGGTTTCCGGCACCGGGCCCCTGCGGGTGAGCCTGCGGCGCACCGCCGACGAGCAGGACACCCGCGCCGCCGAGCACACCGTCACCGCGCAGCGCGTGGTGCTGGCCACCGGGATCCCCGTGCTCGATCGAGGCTTCTTCTTCGCCCGCATGGAACCGAAACGCTCCTACTGCATGGCTTTCGACGTGCCGGGGGACATCACCCGGTCGATGTACCTGTCGGTCGACTCGCCGAGCCGCTCGGTGCGTTACGCACCCAGCGACGCCGGTGACAAACTCATCGTCGGCGGCGCGGGCCACACTGTCGGGCGGTCCTCCCATCCGAAGGACGCGGTCTCGGAGTTGGCCCGCTGGGCGGGGCTGCACTACCCCGGCGCGGTGCAGACCCACTACTGGTCGGCGCAGGACTACCACCCCATCGGCGAACTGCCCTATGTCGGCCCGCTGCTGCCCAAGATGGAGAACATCCTCGTGGCAACGGGATTCGACAAGTGGGGCATGACCAACGGCGTGGCCGCGGCGCTCGCCCTGTCCTCCCGCATCCTGGGCGGACGCATGGACTGGGCGGCGGCCTTCGCCAGCTGGAGCCCGCACGAACTGACGGGCATCCCCACCGCGCTGCAGCTGAACATGGAAGTGGGCTTCCACCTGGCCAAGGGGTGGATCACCCCGGTCACCGCGTCGTCGCAGGTTCCCGAAGAGGGGCAGGGCGTGGTCAGCGGCGTGCCGTGGCGGATGACCGCGACCAGCGTCGTTGACGGCGTGACCCGCACCGTGTCCCCGGTGTGCCCGCACCTCGGCGGCGTCGTCACCTGGAACGACTCCGATCTCGCGTGGGAATGCCCACTGCACGGATCGAGATTCGCCCCCGACGGCGCGCTCCTCGAAGGGCCCGCGACCCGGGGGCTGACCGCATCCGGATAGGTCAGTCCCGCAACGTGTCCGAAGGATTCGTTCCGTAGGTTCGGCGGTACATCGCCGCGAACCGGCCGGTGTGGGCGAATCCCCAGCGGGCCGCGATGATGCCCACCGACGTGTCCGCGGGATCGGAGCGGCGCAGCTCCCGGTGGGCGTGGTCGAGCCGCGCGCGGCGTAGGTACTGCATCGGGGTCATGTCCAGGTGTTTGCGGAACATGTATTGCAGCGCCCGCGGTGTCACGTGGACACTCTCGGCGATATCGGTCACGGCGATGTCGCTTTCCACGCTGCTGTCGATGAAAGCGATTGCGCGCCGCAGGATCTCGGGTTTCGCGTCGAGCCGGTCCGCAGCGGTGGGCTCGAGGACCGCGGTCGTCGGGAACGTGTCGAGGACGACCGCGGCGAGCATCGACTCCGTCGTCGAGGCGACCAGCGGGGTGACCGTCACACCGTCGGATGTCATCACGCCGCGGACGTAGGCGAGCACCCGATCCAGGCGCTGCCGCGCGTCGGCGGACACCGGACGATGACCGGTGAACCGCACGCTCGTGCCCTCGCGGGGTGCCGAGGCGACCCGGTCGAGCAGCGTGGTGTCGAACATCGTCAGGTCGTATCGCGCGCTCAGCACGCGGCCCGAATACGGCAGCTCGGGCGGGGAGAGCAGCGTGACGTCGCCGGGGACGAACACGTCGGTCGGCTCGCCGATGAAGTTCTCCTCGATGCGCCCGTCCCGCATCCGGCACAGACAGATGCGTCCCAACGGATCTGCGTCGTACGACATCGAGAAACCTATGTCGAGTTCGTCGTAACTGATCTCGCCGAGCCAGTGACGTTCGATGCGGGTCGACGCCGTTTCACCGCTACCGGCACCGATCGACATCTTGGTGTAGGCACGGACCAGGAAATCCTCGGTGGCCGCGAGATCCCGGCTCTCGAAGTCCAGATCCTCATGCGCAGCGGTCAACACAGCCTCCCGCCAACAGACAGCGGTGCCGCGGGGCGAATGGCTTTGCCCCCTTAACGTCGCGACAGCCTACTCGGCGCCGGACCCGGGCGGGGAAACAAGGCGCGCAGACCTTTTGCTGTGGAATGCTGATCGCCATGGCGGAGCGGGTCAGTGTGGTGGTCGGCGACGACCACCCGATGTTCCGTGACGGTGTGGTGCGGGCCCTGCAGTCCAGCGGCTCCATCGAGGTGGTCGCCGAAGCCGACGACGGGACTGCCGCGCTGGCCGCCATCCGCGAGCATCGGCCCCAGGTCGCGCTGCTCGACTACCGCATGCCCGGAATGGACGGCGCCGCGGTCGCCGCGGCGGTGGTCCGCGACGCGCTGCCCACCCGGGTGCTGCTGATCTCCGCGCACGACGAGTCCGCGATCGTGTACCGCGCGCTCCAGGACGGCGCGGCCGGGTTCCTGCCCAAGGAGTCGACGCGCAGCGAGCTGGTCACCGCGGTGCTGGACTGCGCGAAGGGTCGCGACGTGGTCGCGCCGAGCCTGGCAGCGGGGCTGGCCGGCGAGATTCGGCGGCGCGCCGAACCGGACGCCCCGACGCTGAGCCCCCGCGAGCGTGAGGTACTGGTGCTCATCGCCGGCGGGGCCAGCATCCCCGCGATGGCCAAGGAGCTGTTTCTGGCCCCGTCCACGGTGAAGACGCATGTGCAGCGGCTCTACGAGAAGCTCGGCGTCAGCGACCGGGCCGCCGCGGTGGCCGAGGCGATGCGTCGCAAGCTGCTGGACTGACCCGGACATGGAGCGGTTGCGCCTCTGGCGAGACTTCCTCGCCGCCGAACCGGTGCGCGTCTCGGCGCTGCTGCGCCTCCCCCTGATCGCCCTGATCGGCGTGCTGGTGTGGATCTGGGACGTCGACCACTGGCTGCCGCAGCTCTACGCCGCGATCCTGGGCTGCTACGCGATCGGCGCCGTGGTGTGGCTGATCGCGGTGGTGCGCGGGCCGGTGCCGCGCTGGGCGGACTGGACGTCGACCGTCATCGACCTGACGGTCATCATCGCGCTCTGCCTCGTCTCCGGTGGAGCAACAGCCGCGCTGCTGCCGGTGTTCTTCCTGCTCCCGATCACTGTCGCGTTCCAGGACCGACCCGGGTTGTCGGCGCTCTTCGGCGGGGTGACGGCGCTCGGCTACCTGACGGTGTGGATCTTCTACTCCAAGCGCGACGATCGCGTCGGGCTACCGAACATGGTCTACACCCACTTCGGCTTCATGGTGTGGATGGCGGTGGCGACCACCGCGCTGAGCCTCGTGCTGGCCTGGCGCGCCGCCCGGCTGACCGCGCTGCAGGAGGTGCGCAGGCAGCTCGTGTCCGAGGCCATGCAGTCCGACGAGCGGCACAGCCGCGAGGTGGCCGAGCACCTCCACGACGGGCCTCTGCAGACGCTGCTCGCCGCCCGGTTGGAACTCGACGAGGCCCGCGAGCGGCACCCCGACCCCGCGCTGGACCTCGTCTATTCCGCGCTGCAGGAGACGGCGGCCGGCCTGCGCTCGACGGTGTCCGAGCTGCACCCGCAGGTGCTCGCGCAGCTCGGCCTCACCGCCGGGGTCCGAGAGTTGCTGCGGCAGTTCCAGACTCGTCACGACATCGACGTGATCGCCGACCTCGAAGAGGTGGGCCACCCGGCGTCGCAGTCACTGCTGTACCGCGCGGCCCGGGAGCTGCTCACCAACGTCGGCAAGCACGCGGCCGCCACGACCGTGCACGTCGATCTGGTGCGTCGCGACGACCGCGTCGTCCTCACCGTTGCCGACGACGGCCGCGGGTTCGACCCCGGGGTGGTCGGCAGGTCCCTGGCTGCGGGCCACATCGGGCTCGGCTCGTTGCAGGCCCGCTTCGACGCCATGGGCGGGTCGATGCGCATCGAGTCCGCAGCCGGACGCGGCAGCCGCATCGTCGCCACGTCCCCGATTGATCGTCGTCAGACGAGGTCTTGATTGTCCGACTCCTCAACGCGGCTCGTCCCTCGCCGCTTGATCGTCGTCAGACGGTCTGAGTGGCTCCCAAAGCCGCGTTGATCGCGTCGACCCGGTCCTTGGCGTCACCGAACAGCATCTGCGTGTTCTCGCGGAAGAACAGCGGATTCTGCACGCCGGCGTAGCCGGAGGCCATGGATCGCTTGAACACGATCACGTTGTCGGCGTTCCACACCGTCAGCACCGGCATGCCGGCGATCGGTGAGCCCGGGTCCTCGGAGGCGGCCGGGTTGACGGTGTCGTTGGCGCCGATCACGAGCACGACGGAGGTGCCGTCGAAGTCGTCGTTGATCTCGTCCATCTCGAGCACGATGTCGTAGGGCACCTTCGCCTCGGCCAGCAGCACGTTCATGTGGCCGGGCAAGCGGCCGGCGACGGGGTGGATGCCGAAGCGGACCTCGACGCCGCGCTCGCGCAGCTTGCGGGTCAGCTCGGCCACGCCGTACTGCGCCTGCGCGACGGCCATGCCGTAGCCGGGCGTGATGATCACCGACGTCGCGTTGGCCAGCAGTTCGGCCGCGCCCTCGGCGTTGATCTCGCGGTGCTCGCCGTAGTCCTTGTCGTCGGCCGGGCCGGCCTCAATGCCGAAACCGCCGGCGATCACCGAGATGAATGACCGGTTCATCGCCTTGCACATGATGTAGGACAGGTAGGCACCCGAGGAGCCGACCAGCGCGCCGGTGATGATGAGCAGGTCGTTACCGAGCAGGAAGCCCGACGCCGCGGCCGCCCAGCCCGAGTAGCTGTTGAGCATCGACACCACGACGGGCATGTCGCCGCCGCCGATCGAGGCGACCAGATGCCAGCCCAACAGCAGCGCCAGCACTGTGACGACGACGAGCAGCCACAGCTGCGGGTCGATGACGAACCACACGGTCAGCGCCGCGAAGAGCACCAGCGCGCCTACGTTGAGGGCGTTCTTGCCGGGCAGCATCATCGGCGCGCTCTTGATGCGGGCCGAGAGCTTCAGGTTGGCCACGATCGAGCCGGTGAACGTCACCGCGCCGATGAACACGCCGATCACGACCTCCGCGGAGTGGATGCCGAGCATGCCCTCGCTGCCGAGCTGCACCGCCTCGGCGCCGGCGAGGTCCCGTTCGACGTGCAGGTAGCCGTTCCAGCCGACCAGCACGGCGGCCAGGCCGACGAAGCTGTGCAGCAGGGCGATCAGCTCCGGCATGCCCGTCATCTCGACGACCTTGGCGCGCCACAGCCCGATCGCGGCGCCGATGGCCATCGCGACCACGAGCAGCGCCAGCCCGAGCGGCTCGATGTGACGGGCCAGCGCCAGCACGATCGTCGCGACGAGCGCGATCGCCATGCCGGCGATGCCGAACGAGTTCCCCGCGCGCGAGGTCTCGTGTTTGGACAGGCCGGCCAGCGCGAGGATGAACAGCAGCGCGGCGACGACATAGGCGGCAGTAGCCGCGGTTTCGAGAGTGAACATGGCCTTTAGCTCCTCGAGAACATGGCCAGCATGCGGCGGGTCACCGCGAAGCCGCCGAAGACGTTGATGCTGGCGAGCAGGATCGCGGCGAAGGCCACCGCGGTGATGACGGGATTGCCGTGCCCGATCTGCAGCAGGGCGCCGACGACGATGATGCCGGAGATCGCGTTGGTCACCGACATGAGCGGGGTGTGCAGCGCGTGGTGCACATTTCCGATCACGTAGTAGCCGATCACGATCGCGAGTGCGAACACCGTGAGGTGGACCTGCAGCGCGGCGGGGGAGAGAGCGATCAGCGCGAACAGCACGGCTGCGGCGGCGAACGTGATGCCCAGCCGTCGGCCCATCGTCATCGGTTGCTTGGCGGGCTTCTGAGCGACCGGCTCGGCCGCCTTCGCCGCGGGTGCGGCCGAGACCTGCACCGGTGGGGGCGGCCAGGTGACCTCACCGTCGCGCACGACGGTCACCGACCGCTGCACCACGTCGTCGAAGTCCAGGGTGAGCTGGCCGTCCTTCTCGGGGGTGACCAGCTTGAGCAGGTTGACCAGGTTGGTGCCGTAGAGCTGCGACGCGGTCGCGGGCAGCCTTCCGGCGAGGTCGGTGTAGCCGATGATCGTGACGCCGTTGTCGGTGACGACGGCCTGGTCCTTGACGGTGCCCTCGACGTTGCCGCCGTTGGCGGCGGCCATGTCGACGATCACGCTGCCCGGCTTCATCGAGGCGACCATGTCGGCGGTGATGATCCGGGGTGCGGGCCGTCCGGGGATGAGCGCCGTGGTGATGATGATGTCGACGTCCTTGGCCTGCTCGGCGTAGAGCTCGGCCTCGCGTGCCTTGTAGTCGTCGCCCATCTCCTTGGCGTATCCGGTCGCCGAGACTTCGGCCGCGGCCGGATCGACCGCCAGGTACTCACCGCCCAGGGATTTCACCTGATCGGCGACCTCGGGCCGCGGGTCGGTGGCGCGCACGATGGCGCCCAGGCTGCCCGCCGCGCCGATCGCGGCGAGGCCGGCCACGCCGGCGCCGACGACGAGGACCTTGGCCGGCGGCACCTTGCCCGCCGCGGTGACCTGGCCGGTGAAGAACCGGCCGAAGCGGTGCGCAGCCTCGACCACCGCGCGGTAGCCGGCGATGTTGGCCATCGAGGACAGCACGTCGAGCGACTGCGCCCGCGAGATGCGGGGCACCGCGTCCATCGCCAGCACCGTGACGGGCCGTGCGGACAGCTTCTCCACCAGCTCGGGCTTCAGGGCCGGGGAGATCAGGCTGATCAGGGTGGCGCCGTCGCGCAGCAGGGCGATCTCGTAGTCGTTCGGCGCATTGACCTTGAGCACGATGTCGGCGGCCCACGGGTCACCGATCGTCGCGCCGGCCTCGGTGTAGGCCGCGTCGGAGAAGCTCGCTGCGGCGCCCGCGCCTGATTCGACGGCTACCTCATAGCCGAGTTTGAGCAGCTGGGCCACGGTCTGCGGGGTCGCGGCGACGCGCGTCTCCCCGGGCAGGGACTCTCTCGGTATCCCGATGATCATCGATGTCGATCCGATCTTGGCTTCGCGCACCGTGCCGCCGAAGGGCACGTCGCTGGACGTGGAGGATGTCAGTGTAAAGAGACTCCCCGCGCTGCTCACAACCCGATGCGGGGTATCCCCCGGACGGGGGAGGGGCGGGGGATACCCTCGCGCGGTGACGCGTCGTGGCTCCGTTCCCCCTGTTCGACGGACGATGGGCTGATGCCGACGACCACTGCGGCACTGTCCCATGACGCGGCCGATCCCTTCGTCCTGACCGAGGTTCGCATCGACGAACCCCGCGGCGACGAGATCCTCGTTCGCATCGAGGCGTCGGGCATCTGTCACACCGATCTGGTCAATCGGGCTGCCGGAGCGGCGGATCGGCCGGTGCTGCTCGGCCACGAGGGTGCCGGCATCGTCGAGGCGGTCGGTGACTCGGTCGAGGGGATACGGACCGGCGACCGGGTGGTGCTGACGTTCCGGTGCTGCGGCCGGTGCCGCAACTGCCTTGCGCACAGGCCGGCCTACTGTCGTGACGCGTTGCACCTCAATGGTTTCGGACAACGCACGGACGGGTCAGCGCGCGTGACGGCGGGTGAGACCCGGGTGCTCGACGGCTTCTTCGGCCAGTCCAGCTTTGCGGGATACGCGCTGAGCGCGCCCGACAACACGGTGGTGGTCGCCGCCGACGTCGACCCCGTGGTCGCGGCGCCGCTCGGGTGCGGATTCCAGACCGGCGCCGGGGCGGTGCTCAACCTGATGCGACCGCGACCGGGCAGCTCGGTGGTCGTATTCGGCGGGGGCGCAGTCGGTCTCGCGGGGATGCTCGCCGCGCTGACCGTCGATCCGGAGATCGTGGCGGTGGTCGAACCGTCCCCGCACCGCCGCGCTCTGGCCGAGAGCCTGGGAGCGCACGTGAGCCTGGCGCCCGGCGACGACGTGGTGGCCGCCGTGCGCGAGCTCACGGGCGGCGGGGCCGACCACGCCCTGGACACCACCGGCCGGGCCGACGTCCTCGCCGACGCCGTCGCCGCGCTGGCGGTCGGGGGATCGGCGGTGGCCGTCGGACTGGGTGCGGGCGTGCCCGCGATCGATCTGCGGGATCTTGTGCTGCGCGGCAAGACGGTGCACGGGTGCCTCGAGGGCGACTCGGTGCCCGCCACGTTCATCCCGCAGCTGCTCGAGCTCCACGCGCAGGGCCGGCTGCCGATCGACCGGCTGGTCACCGCGTTTCCGCACACGGACGTGAACGAAGCGCTCGCGGCGCAGCGCAGCGGCGCTGTCGTCAAACCCGTCCTCACCTGGTGAGCGGCACTAAAATTCGCGGTGAGTACAGCACTTTCGCAGCCCTGACGTGTCCGTCAGCATCTGCCGGTGTCCGTTTTCGTCGACATCACGCCCGAAGACGCCGCCACCGCGGCGCCCGTCGCTGACGCGCGTCCGCGCGCGGGCCGGTGGCGTTCCGGGCTGAGGCGGGCGGTGCTGCCGCCGCTGTCGGTCGTCGTCTTCGGTGTGGTGTGGCAGCTCGCGGCCGCCAGCGGCATCTGGAACCAGACGTTCGTGCCCTACCCCGCCACGGTGTGGCGGGCCTTCCTCGATGTCTCCACCACCCACGACGGCGCCCGCGGCTATGCCGGATACCTGCTGTGGGAGCACCTCTACATGACGCTGCGCCGGGTGCTCGCCGGCGTCGTGATCGGCGTCGCGCTGGGCGTCGTGCTCGGGCTGCTGATGGGCTCGGTGAGCTGGCTGCGTTCGGTGCTGGAACCGTGGCTGACGTTCCTGCGCGCACTGCCGCCCCTGGCCTACTTCTTTCTGCTCATCATCTGGCTGGGCATCGACGAGGCACCCAAGATCACACTGCTGGCGCTGGCCGCTCTGCCGCCCGCCGCGGTCGCCACCACTGCCGCCGTCGTCGCCGCGCCCGTCGCGCTGCAGGAAGCCGCCCGCGCGCTCGGCGCGACACGGGGACAGGTGATTCGCGATGTCGTCATCCCCTCGGCGCTGCCCGAGACGTTCACCGGTATCCGGCTGGCCGTCGGGATGGCGTACTCGTCCGTGGTCGCCGCGGAGCTGTTCAACGGCATCCCCGGCATCGGCGGCCTGGTCAAAGACGCGAGCAACTACAACAACACCCCCGTCGTGCTGGTCGGCATCTTCGCGATCGGTATCTCAGGCCTGGTCATCGACGGTCTGCTGCGCGCCGCCGAACGGCGCGCGGTCCCCTGGAGAGGAAAGATATGAATCGGAAATGGTCTGTGGCCGTGCTGGTTTCGGCACTCGTTGCGGTGCTGACGCTGAGCGGCTGCTCGGTCGGTAGCAGCGGTCAGGACAGCGCGAAGGAGACGATTCGCATCGGCTACCAGGCCTTCCCCAGCGGGGATCTCATCGTCAAGAACAACAAGTGGCTCGAGGAGGCACTGCCGGACTACACCATCAAGTGGACGAAGTTCGACTCCGGCGCCGACGTGAACACCGCGTTCATCGCCAACGAACTCGACTTCGGTGCCCTGGGGTCGAGCCCGGTGGCGCGTGGCCTGTCGGCTCCGCTGAACATCCCGTACAAGGTCGCGTTCGTGCTCGACGTCGCGGGCGACAACGAAGCACTGGTGGCCCGCAACGGGACCGGCATCGACACCATCGCGCAGCTGAAGGGCAAGCGCATCGGCACGCCGTTCGCGTCCACCGCGCACTACAGTCTGCTCGCTGCGTTGAGTCAGAACGGATTGTCGCCCAACGATGTTCAGTTGATCGACCTGCAGCCGCAGGCCATCCTCGCGGCGTGGGAGCGTGGTGACATCGACGCGGCCTACACCTGGCTGCCGACGCTGGACCAGTTGCGCAAGACCGGCAAGGATCTGATCACGAGCCGGCAGCTGGCCAAGAACGGGAAGCCGACGCTGGACCTGGGTGCAGTGTCCGACGATTTCGCCGCACGTCATCCCGATGTCGTCGACATCTGGCGTCAGCAACAGGCCCGTGCGCTCGCGCAGATCCACCAGGATCCGTCGGCCGCCGCCAAGGCCATCGCCGCCGAGATCGGCTTGAGCCCCGAGGATGTCGCCGGCCAACTCGAGCAGGGCGTCTACCTGACACCCGAACAGGTGACGTCGCCGGAATGGCTTGGCACAGAGGGCAAACCGGGCAACATCGCGGTGAACCTGCAGAGTGCATCGCAGTTCCTGGCCGAGCAGAAGCAGATCCCGGAGGCCGCGCCGCTACAGACGTTCACCGAGGCGATCTACACGAAAGGCCTGCCGGGTGTCCTCGCGCAGTGATGTGATTGCGCTGCAATCGGTGTCGCACCGATACGGCAGTGGGCGCGATGCCGTGACCGCGGTCGGCCCGGTGGACCTGACCGTCGAGCCGGGTTCGTTCGTGGTGCTCGTCGGCGCGTCGGGGTGCGGAAAATCCACGCTGCTGCGACTGCTCGCCGGATTCGAGTCGCCGACCGAGGGTTCCGTCGAGATCGGCGGTGCACCACCGACTCCCGGCGTCAGTGCGGGTGTGGTGTTCCAACAACCGCGGCTGTTCCCGTGGCGGACCGTGGGCGGCAACGTGGAGCTGGCGCTGACCTATGCCAAGGTGGCGCGGGAGCGGCGGGCCGAGCGACGCGACGAACTGCTGGACAGGGTGGGCCTGGCGGGGTTGGCGAAACGCCGCATCTGGGAGATCAGTGGTGGCCAGCAGCAGCGGGTGGCGATCGCCCGGGCCCTCGCGGCCGAGACACCGCTGTTCCTGCTCGACGAGCCGTTCGCTGCGCTTGATGCACTGACCCGCGAGCGGCTGCAGGAGGACGTGCGGGCGGTGAGCGCCGAATCCGGGCGCACCACCGTGTTCGTCACGCACAGCGCCGACGAAGCGGCATTCCTGGGTTCGCGGATCATCGTGCTCAGCCGCCGGCCGGGGCAGGTGGCGCTGGACCTCCCCGTCGACCTCCCGCGCTCGGGCGTCGACCCCGATGAGCTGCGACGCTCCCCGGAGTACGGCCGGTTGCGGGCCGAGGTCGGCCGGGCGGTCAAAGCCGCTGCGGCCTGAGGTCGGTGGGTCTCGAAACGGCACCGAAACCGCATCGAGTGGGACCGTACCGGTGCGCCCGCTGGGCTGTGAGTCGCACGATAACCGCGTGAGCATGGTGGTCGAGCGGGGTCTGGCGAGGTGCCCGCGGTGCGTGTCGATGGCCGATTACGTCTTCATCGAATCCGCACCGCACGGAATGCGATACGAGGTGCGGTGCCGCAAATGCGGGGAGCGCTACTCCGAGGACATGTGGCCGGCGCCGGGTGCGGATCTGGTGCACGTCGAGCCCCGGCTGCTCTGGCCGCCCGACTGTGAGCCGGTGCCGCCGAGGGACTGGGCCGCCGAGATCCGCGGCCACGTGTCCGCCGCGGTGGTGTGGAGCCGTGCCGAGATCGACGAAATGGTGCGTCGCACTCGCACAATCGCGCCCAAACGTCGGTTTGGGCGGATGCTGGCCGCGGACTAGACCGGCGGGTAGGCCGGCGGCGGGTACACCCCGCGCAGGATCCAGGCGAACCAGTTGATGCCGTACTCGAGTTCGTCACTCGCGTCGTAATCGGGATTCGGGTCCACCGCAATACCTCCGTCGGGCCGGGCGTGCACGCTGGTGCCGAGTCTAGACCGGACGCGACCGCGGTCACAGAACAACCACCTAGACTGAACCAACCAGTTAGTGGAGCGCGGACCTGCCGGTCCCTTCTAGAGTGGGGCACCATGTCCGAGACCGCTGTGCCGCCCGCCACGGGCAACGGGATGTCCCGTCGCGAGGAGTTGTTGGCCGTCGCCACCAGGCTGTTCGCCGCCCGCGGTTATCACGGCACCCGGATGGACGACGTCGCCGACGCGGTCGGGCTGAACAAGGCGACCGTCTACCACTACTACGCGAGCAAGGCGCTGATCCTCTACGACATCTACAAAGGGGCGGCGGACTTCACCGTCGACGCACTGCACGACGACCCGTCGGCGTCGGCCCGCGAGACGATCTACCACTTCACCCGGCGCCTGCTGGTCGGGATCGCCAGCAACATCGAACGCGCGGCGGTCTACTTCCAGGAGGGCCCGTACATCACCGAGTGGTTCACCGAGGAGCAGGTGGCCTACATCCGGGAGAAGGAGACCCAGGTCTACGAGCACGTGCGCGACGTCATCGACCGCGGCATCGCCAGCGGCGAGTTCTACGACTGCGATTCCCACGTGCTCGCGCTCGGCTACATCGGCATGACCCTGGGCTCCTACCGCTGGCTGCGCCCGCACGGCCGCCGCACCGCCCAGGAGATCGCGGTCGAGTTCTCCACCGCGCTGCTGCGCGGCCTGATCCGTGACGAGGCCGTGCGGGAGACCACCCCGCTCGGCGTGGACCAGGCCAGCTCCGGCGCCTAGGACTTGCACTGCACGTCACGCGGCGGGGTACTCGGTGCGGTATGGCAACCCACATCGGCACCTCGGGGTGGTCCTACAACCACTGGATCGGGGTGCTCTACGAACGGGGACTGCCGGCCGGGCAGCGCCTGGCCCGGTACGCCGCCGAGTTCGACACCGTCGAACTCAACGGCAGCTTCTACCGGTGGCCGCCGGACGCCTGGTTCGCCCGCTGGGGCGAGCAGGTGCCGCCGGGATTCTCGATGGCCGTCAAGGCGCCACGCGGCCTGACGCATGCGCGTCGGCTGCGCTCAGCCGAGGTGTGGGTCGAGCGTCTGCACCGCGGGTGGAGTGAGCTCGCAGCGCACGCCGGACCGCTGCTGGTGCAGCTGCCGCCGACGTTGGAGCGCGACACGGCGACGCTCGAGCGGCTCGACCATTTCCTCGGCGGCCTGCCCGCCGCGATTCCCGTCGCCGTGGAGTTCCGGCACCCGTCGTGGCACGACGCGGCCGCGTTCGACCTGCTGGAACGCCACGGTGCGGCGTACGTGGTGATGAGCGGTTCGGGCCTGCCGTGTGTGCTGCGCGCCACGACGTCGTTCGTCTACGTGCGGTTGCACGGTCCCGATCCCGATGCGCTCTACGGCGGCTCCTACAGCGACGACGACCTGCGCTGGTGGGCCGACCGGGTTCGCGAATGGGACGACCAGGGCCGCGACGTGCTCGTGTACTTCAACAACGACCTCGGTGGACATGCCGTGCGCAACGCCCGGACCCTCAAGGCCGCCCTGGGTTTGGCGGCGTCGACGTCGGGGTAGTCCCCCAGGCTGTGACGGCCCCGAAGATCCTCGCCCGGATGCGCACCTTCGTGCGCACCGGCTACCCGGCCGCAGCACCGCGGCAGGGCCATATCGCCGCACTCGCGTTACTGCCGCCGGCGACCAGGGGCACTCGGCACTGAGCCGCCCGGCGAGCGAGCAGCCGCGACGGCGGGAGGCCCCACGCGAACTCGCTATGCTTCCCCGATGCCGCTGGTGAGTAAGACCGTGGAGGTCGCAGCCCCCGCCGAGTCGATCATGGCGATCGTCGCCGACTTCGAGGCCTACCCGCAGTGGAACGAGGAGATCAAGGGCTGCTGGATTCTGGCCCGCTATCCCGACGGCAGACCGAGCCAGCTGCGGCTCGACGTGGTGGTGCAGGGCCAGGCGGGCACGTTCATCACCGCGGTGTACTACCCGGGAGAGAACCAGATCTTCACGATGCTGCAGCAAGGCGACCACTTCGAGAAGCAGGAACAGAAGTTCTCCGTGGTCGCCATGGGTCCGACGTCCCTGCTGACCGTCGACCTCGACGTCGAGACGACGCTTCCGCTGCCCAAACCGATGGTCAAGAAAGCCATCGGCGACACGTTGGACTACCTCGCCGACAACCTCAAGGCGCGCGCCGAGCAGCTCGCTGCGACCTAGGTTCGACCTGGGTGGACGGCCCCCACAGACCGATCCGGTCGAGATACTCCAGAAGCCGTGCCAACCCGTCGGCGAACTGACCTTCGGTCAGCCGCACCACGGTTGCGACGTCGCGCCGGCGCAGCGCGTCGATCAGCACCACGTGACCGGCCACCGCGTCGGCACCCCAGCTCGGGTCCGAGGCGAACACGTGCGGCGGTAGGTAGCGGCTGGCGTGCAGCAGAAACCAGGCCAGCTTGATCCGTCCGGAGGCCCGGTTGACGGCGCGGTGGAACGCGAACTCGGCCCGCGCGGCCCCGTCGGCGTCGTCGCGGTGCACGGCATCGGCCAGTGCGGCGTTGAGCTCCACCAGCTCGTCGATCTGGGTGTCGGTGATGCGCCCGGTGGCGGTGGCGGCCAGTTCCTGCGCGATCGTCGACTGCATCCAGAAGATGTCTTCGATGTCGGTGCGCGACAGCGGCATCACGCGGTGGCCCCGATGAGGTTCGAGCTCGACCATGCCCTCGCCGCGCAGCGTCCGCAGGGCTTCGCGCACCGGGGTGATGCTCACGCCGAGGCGGGCAGCGGTCTCGTCGAGCCGGATGAAGCTGTCCGGCCGCAGTGCGCCGGTCATGATCTCGGTGCGCAGCCGGCCGGCCACCTCGTCGGACAGTTGCTCCCGCCGAACCCTGCCGGACGGCTTACCCGTTGACAGCGGCCTGGCCGGAGCTGACATGGCGATGACGCCCTTCCCCCTGCGGGTGCGACGGGTTGTCCCGACGCCACCTGGGCCATAGTGTGACCGCGGCAACACAATGTTTGATCAAATATCAGCACCGCGCAACTCACGACCGCAGACGATGACGGAGCGATCCTGGTGACAACCGAGCTGGAGCAGCCGTACCTGGCCCGGCGGCAGAACTGGGCCAATCAGCTCTCCCGGCACGCGCTGATGCAGCCGCAGAACACCGCGCTGCGGTTCAGCGGCGCCACCACCACGTGGGCCGAGCTCGAACGCCGCGTGTCCGCCCTGGCCGGGGCCCTGCATCAGCGGGGCGTCGGTGCCGGCGACCGCGTGCTGATCCTGATGCTCAACCGGCCCGAGTTCATCGAGACGACGATCGCGGTCAACAAGCTCGGCGCGATCGCCGTTCCGGTGAACTTCCGGATGACCCCGCCGGAGATCGCCTTCCTCGTCTCGGATTGCGGTGCGGCGATCGTCGTGACCGAACCTGTCCTGGCCGGCGTGGCCACCGCGGTGCGCGACCTGGACGCCACGCTGCAGACGGTCGTCGTCGCCGGGACCGAGACGGGCGACGGGGCGCTCGGCTACGAGGATCTGATCGCCGAGAACGCGCCGTGCCCGCCCGTCGACGTTCCCGACGATGCGCCCGCGCTGATCATGTACACCTCCGGCACCACCGGCCGACCCAAGGGTGCGGTGCTCACGCACAACAATCTGGCCGGTCAGGCGATGACCCACCTGTTCACCAACGGGGCCGACCTCAACCACGACATCGGCTTCGTCGGCGTGCCCCTGTTCCACATCGCAGGTGTCGGCAACACGATCGTCGGACTGCTGCTCGGCCGGCCGACCGTCATCTATCCGCTCGGCGCCTTCGATCCGGACCAGCTGCTCGATGTGCTCGCCGCGGAGAAGGTGACCGGCATCTTTCTGGTGCCGGCGCAGTGGCAGGCGGTGTGCGCAGCGCAGCGCGCCCATCCCCGAGAGCTGTCGCTGCGGGTGCTGTCCTGGGGCGCCGCGCCCGCCTCGGACACATTGCTCCGCGAGATGGCCGACACATTCCCGGGCGCGGCGATCCTCGCTGCCTTCGGCCAGACGGAGATGTCGCCGGTGACCTGCATGTTGTTGGGCGAGGACGCCCTGCGCAAGCTCGGTTCGGTCGGCAAGGTCATCCCGACGGTGTCGGCGCGCATCGTCGACGACGACATGAACGACGTGCCGGTGGGTCAGGTCGGCGAGATCGTCTACCGGGCTCCGACGCTGATGGCCGGCTACTGGAACAACCCTGCGGCCACCGCGGAAGCCTTCGCCGGCGGGTGGTTCCACTCCGGTGATCTGGTTCGGCAGGACGGCGACGGTTACATCTGGGTCGTCGACCGCAAGAAGGACATGATCATCTCGGGCGGGGAGAACATCTATTGCGCCGAGGTGGAGAACGCGCTCGCCGCGCACCCCGACATCGCCGAGGCCGCCGTGATCGGCCGCCCGGATCCGAAGTGGGGTGAGGTGCCGGTTGCTGTGATAGCCCTGCGAACTTCGCTGACATCGGCTGGGAACGCGCCGCTGTCGCTCGCCGATCTCGACGCGTTCCTCACCGAGCGGCTGGCCCGCTACAAGCATCCGCGCGCCCTCGAAATCGTCGAGGCGCTGCCCCGAAACCCGGCAGGCAAGGTGCTCAAGACGGAGCTGCGGATCCGGTTCGCCCCCGAGCCGGGGATTGACGCCCGCGAAAGTTCCACGCGGACAACGGTTTCGACGGGGCAGCGGTGACGCGGCGCGGAGGGGGAGCCAGTGCTAACGGTTGAGTGCGCAATACCGCCGATGCGGTACGAAGCGTCGCCACCATCGGGTACAGTCCGGTGGTCCGTCTTACTACCGACCGGTAGTAAGACGTGTCTCACACGTCTGGGGTTGGGGCTGGAAGGGAGCGTGCGACAGGTGCTGCCGGTGCGCTACATCTCCGACGGTTGCGTCGCGGAGACTTCGCGGTGACGACGACTTCCAACCTGACGGGCTACGTGCGCGATCAGGTCAGGCCCGCGCTGACCGCGGTCGGCGGATTCGTGCGCATGTGCGCCCTCGTCGGTAAAGCCCTGCTGCGGCCGCCGTTCCAATGGCGCGAATTCATCCTGCAGAGCTGGTTCCTGCTGCGCGTCGCCTTCCTGCCCACCGTCGCGGTGTCCATCCCGCTGACCGTGCTCCTCATCTTCACGCTGAACATCCTGCTCACCGAGTTCGGCGCGGCCGACATCTCCGGCGCCGGCGCGGCGCTGGGCGCGGTCACCCAGCTGGGTCCGCTCGTGACGGTGCTGGTGGTCGCCGGCGCCGGCTCCACCGCGATCTGCGCCGACTTGGGCGCCCGCACCATCCGCGAGGAGATCGACGCCCTCGAGGTGCTCGGCATCGACCCCATCCACCGCCTGGTGGTACCCCGCGTGGTCGCCTCCACGTTCGTCGCGATGCTGCTCAACGGCGCGGTCATCACGATCGGTCTGGTCGGCGGCTTCATCTTCGGCGTGTACCTGCAGAACGTCTCCGCGGGTGCCTACGTGTCGACGCTGACCCTGGTCACCGGGTTGCCCGAGGTACTCATCTCGCTGATCAAGGCCCTCACGTTCGGTCTGATCGCCGGCCTGGTCGGCTGCTACCGCGGGCTGACGTGCGCCGGCGGTGCCAAGGGCGTGGGAACCGCCGTGAACGAGACCCTGGTGCTGTGCGTGATCGCGTTGTTCGCGGTCAACGTCGTGCTGACCACCATCGGCGTCAAATTCGGAACGGGGAGCTGACATGTCCACTGGCGCCGTCCTACGCTCCCGGTTCCCCCGCGGAGTCGCCACAGCGCAGAAGGTGGCCGGCGCGCCCGCCCGCGGTCTGGATTCTCTCGGACACGTCGCCTGGTTCGTGGTCACCGCGGTCGGTTCCATCGGGCACGCCGTGCGTCACTACCGCAAGGAAATGCTGCGCCTGGTCGCCGAGATCGGCATGGGCACCGGAGCGATGGCCGTCATCGGCGGCACCGTCGCCATCGTCGGCTTCGTCACGCTGTCGGGGTCATCGCTGGTCGCCATCCAGGGCTTCGCATCGCTGGGCAACATCGGTGTCGAGGCGTTCACCGGATTCTTCGCGGCGCTGATCAACGTGCGCATCGCCGCTCCGGTCGTCGCCGGACAGGCGCTGGCCGCCACGGTCGGCGCCGGCGCCACCGCCGAGCTGGGCGCCATGCGCATCAGCGAGGAGATCGACGCTCTCGAGGTGATGGGCATCAAGTCCATCTCGTACCTGGTGTCCACGCGCATCGTGGCGGGCTTCGTGGTCATCATCCCGCTGTACGCGATGGCGATCATCATGAGCTTCCTGTCCGCGCAGGTCACGACGACGCTGATCTACGGGCAGTCGACGGGAACCTACGAGCACTACTTCCGCACTTTCCTGCGGCCTGATGACGTGTTCTGGTCGTTCGTGCAGGCCGTGATCATCTCCGTCATCGTCATGCTCAACCACTGCTATTACGGCTTCTACGCCAGCGGCGGTCCCGTCGGCGTCGGCGAGGCCGTCGGTCGCTCGATGCGCGCCTCGCTGATCGCCATCGTCTGTGTGGTCCTGTTCGCCTCGTTGGCGCTCTACGGCGTCGACCCGAACTTCAACCTGACGGTGTAGCCATGACCGCACCCGTGAACAGCAAGCGCACCCCGCCCTACAAGCTGGCGGGACTCGTCCTGGCCCTGGTGGCGATCGTCGTCCTGGTGTTGGTCTTCCTGCAGTTCCGTGGCGATTTCCTGCCCAGGACGCAGCTGACCATGATGGCGGCGCGCTCCGGGCTCTCGATGGATCCGGGCGCCAAGGTCACCTACAACGGCGTGGAGATCGGCCGGGTCGGCGAGGTCGAACAGGTCACCGTCGGTGACGAACCCCGGGCCAAGATCATTCTCGAGGTCAACCCCAAGTACCTCGACCTGATCCCGCAGAACGTCAACGCCGACATCAGCGCCACCACCGTGTTCGGCAACAAATACGTGTCGTTCTCCTCGCCGAAGGACCCGTCGCCCCAGCGGATCAACAGCTCCGACGTCATCGACGTCACCAAGGTGACCACCGAGTTCAACACCCTGTTCGAGACCGTCGTGTCGGTCGCCGGTCAGGTGGACCCGATCAAGCTGAACCAGACGCTGACCGCGACGGCACAGGCGCTCGACGGACTCGGCGACCGGTTCGGGCAGTCGATCGTCAACGGCAACCAGATCCTCGACGAGATCAACCCGCAGATGCCGCAGCTGCGCCGGGACAACCAGCTGCTCGCCCAGCTCGCGGACGTGTACGCCGACGCCTCGCCCGACCTGTTCGACGGACTGCAGAACGCGGTTACCACCGCGCGCACGCTCAACGAGCAGCAGGGCAACGTCGACCAGGCGCTGATGGCGGCGGTCGGATTCGGCAACACCGGCGGCGACATCTTCGAGCGCGGCGGGCCCTACCTGCAGCGGGGCCTCAAGGATCTGGTGCCCACGTCGGCGCTGCTGGACAAGTACAGCCCCGAGCTGTTCTGCACGATCCGCAACTACCACGACGTCGAGCCGAAGGTCGCCGCGTCGCTGGGCGGCAACGGCTACTCACTGCGCACGCACTCCGAGCTGGTCGGGTTGGGCGCCGGAAACGCCTACGTCTATCCCGACAACCTGCCGCGGGTCAACGCCAGGGGCGGACCCGAGGGCCGCCCCGGCTGCTGGCAACCCATCACCCGCGATCTGTGGCCGTCGCCGTACCTGGTGATGGACACCGGAGCGTCGATCGCGCCGTACAACCACCTGGAACTGGGCCAGCCGCTGCTCACCGAGTACGTCTGGGGCCGCCAAGTCGGGGAGCACACGATCAACCCATGAAAATCACCGGAACCGCGATCAAGCTCGGGGCCTTCTCCCTGGTCCTGCTGCTGTTCACCGCGCTCATCATCGTGGTGTTCGGCCAGATGCGCTTCGACCGCACCAACAGCTACTCGGCGGTCTTCACCAACACCAGTGGCCTGCGCTCCGGGCAGTTCGTCCGTGCGTCGGGTGTGGAGGTGGGCAAGGTCAAGGACGTCAAGCTGATCGACGGCGGCACGAAGGCCCGGGTCGACTTCGACGTGGACCGCTCGCTCGACCTGTTCGACGAGACCACCGCGTCGATCCGCTACCTGAACCTGATCGGCGACCGCTACCTGGAGCTCAAGCGGGGGGACAGCAACACCCGCCTGCAGCCCGGCGGCACCATCCCGGTCGAACGCACCGAGCCCGCCCTCGACCTCGACGCGCTGATCGGCGGCTTCCGCCCGGTATTCCAGTCGCTGGATCCCGACAAGGTCAACACCATCGCGCAGTCGATCGTGACGGTCTTCCAGGGCCAGGGCGGAACCATCAACGACATCCTGGATCAGACGGCGTCGCTGACGTCCGCGCTGGCCGATCGTGACCAGGCGATCGGAGAGGTGATCAACAACCTCAACACCGTGCTGGCCACGACCGTCAAGCACCAGCAGCAGTTCGACGACACGGTCAAGAACTTCGAGACCCTGATCACCGGGCTCAAGAACCGCGCCGATCCGATCGCCAAGTCGGTGGCCGACATCAGTGACGCCGCCGGCACGATCGCCGACCTGCTGGCCGACAACCGGCCGCTGCTGCAGCAGACCACGAGCAAGCTCGAGATCCTGCAGCAGCCGCTGGTCGATCAGAAGGATCAGCTCAATGACCTGCTGGTTCGCGTGCCGACCGCGCTGAAGATCATCGGCCGCGCGGGTGGCATCTACGGTGACTTCTTCAACTTCTACGCCTGCGACGTGACGCTCAAGCTCAACGGGCTCCAGCCCGGCGGGCCGGTGCGCACGGTCAAGGTGTGGAGCCAGCCCTCGGGTAGGTGCACACCGCAATGAGAGTCCTCGAGGGTTCCAACCGCGTCCGCGGCGGTTTGCTCGGCATCATCCTGCTGGTCATCGTGATCGGCGTGGGCCAGAGCTTCACCAGCGTGCCGGTGCTCTTCGCGACGCCGACGTACTACGCGGAGTTCTCCGACACCGGCGGCATCAACGCCGGCGACAAGGTCCGGATCGCGGGTGTCGACGTCGGCCTCGTGCGCTCGACCGAGATCTCCGGCGACAAGGTCGTCATCGGCTTCGGGCTCGGCGGGACCGAGATCGGCACCAAGAGCCGTGCCGCGATCCGCACCGACACGATCCTGGGCCGGCGCAACATCGAGATCGAGCCGCGCGGCGACGAGCCGCTTCGCGCCAACGGCACGCTCCCGCTGGGCCAGACCTCGACGCCGTACCAGATCTACGACGCGTTCTTCGACCTGAGCAACTCGGCGTCGAACTGGGACACCAAGACGGTGCGCGACTCGCTAAACGTGCTGTCGGAGACGATCGACCAGACCTATCCCCACCTGAGCGCCGCGCTGGACGGGGTGGCCCGGTTCTCCGACACGATCGGCAAGCGCGACGACCAGGTCAAGCAGTTGTTGAACAACGCCAACCGGGTCGCCGGCGTGCTGGGCAACCGCAGCGAGCAGATCAACGCGCTGTTCGTGAACGCGCAGACGCTGCTCGCGGCGGTCAACGAGCGCAACTACGCGGTCAGCCAGCTGTTGGAGCGGGTGGGCAAGTTCTCCACCCAGGTCAAGGGCTTCATCGACGACAACCCGAACCTCAACCATGTGCTCGAGCAGCTGCGCACCATCAGCGACGTGCTCAACGAGCGCAAGTTCGACCTCGTCGACGTGCTGACCACGCTGTCGAAGTTCACCGCGTCGCTGGGCGAGGCGGTCGCCTCGGGCCCCTACTTCAAGGTGATGCTGGCCAACCTGGCGCCGTACTGGATTCTGCAGCCCTACGTCGACGCGGCGTTCAAGAAGCGCGGCATCGACCCCGAGCAGTTCTGGCGCAACGCCGGCCTGCCCGCCTTCCGGTTCCCGGACCCCAACGGCACCGGCTTCCCGAATGGCGCCCCGCCGCCGTCGCCGACCCCGCTTGAAGGCACCCCGGACAATCCGGGACCGGCCGTCGTGCCCGGCTCGCCGTGCTCCTACACCCCGCCCGCGGACGGGCTGCCCCGGCCGGGGAACCCGCTGCCGTGCGCCGGTCTGTCGGTCGGCCCCTACGGTGACAACCCGTATGGCCCGAACTACGCAGGCCAGGGACCGAACGTGGCAACGTCGGCACCGAACCCGAACGGCCCGCAGCCGGCTCCGGGTGTGCCTGCCGCCGCGATTCCGGGTCAGCTCTCGCCGAACGTGCCGGGTGCGATGCCTCCGCTGCCGCCCGCCCCGCCCGGGGCGCGCACGGTGCCGCTGTCGCCGCAGCCGTCGCCGCCGGACTTCACGCCCGGTATCGCACCGCTGCCGCCGGCACTCGACGGGCCGCCGCCTCCGCCCGGTCCGGGTCCGCAGCCGGCCCCGGCGGGCCAGCCGCTGCTGCCGGGTAATCCACCGTTCCTGCCGCCGGGCTCGCAAGGTTAAGGGGGTGCAGAGCTAGATGTCGACGATCTTCAACGCACGAAACCTGAAGGTGCCGGGCGTGTCCCGAACGGCACTGGTGATCGGCACCGTGGTGCTGATCGCCGCGATCGTGGCCGCGTTCTTCGGATACAAGGCCTACCAGCGGTTGACGAAGAACACCGTGACCGCGTACTTCACCCAGACCCTTGCGCTGTATCCGGGCGACAAGGTGCAGATCGTGGGTGTGCAGGTCGGCAAGATCGAGAAGATCGAGCCCGACGGCGACAAGATGAAGGTGACCTTCAACTACGACAAGAAGTTCAAGGTCCCCGCCAACGCCACCGCCTCGATTCTGAACCCGAGCCTGGTCGCCTCGCGCACCATCCAGCTCGCCCCGCCCTACACGGGTGGGCCGGTGATGGAGAACGGCGCCGTCATCAATCTGGACCGCACCCAGGTGCCGGTCGAGTACGACGATCTGCGCGACTCCCTGGACAAGCTGCTCACCGATCTCGGTCCCACGCCCGCGCAGCCCAAGGGTCCGTTCGGCGACATCATCGAGTCCGCGGCCGACGGTTTCGCCGGCAAGGGCGAGCAGCTGAACAAGACGCTCAAGGGTCTGTCGGACGCGCTGTTCGCCCTCAACGAGGGCCGCGGCGACCTGTTCAGCGTCGTCAAGAGCCTCGCGTTGTTCGTCAACGCGCTGTACAAGAGCGATCAGCAGTTCGTGGCGCTCAACAACGACCTCGCCAAGTTCACCAACGCGTTCACCAACACCGACCGCGAGGTAGCCGACGCGCTGCAGGACCTCAACCAGTTGCTCACCACCACAAGGGATTTCATCGGCAAGAACGGCGAGGTGCTCGCCCACGATGTCGACAACCTCGCCGACGTGACGAACGCGATCCTGCAGCCGGAACCCCGGGACGGCCTGGAGACCGGTCTGCATGTCTTCCCGAACCTGGGCGCCAACGTGGTCAACATCGCCGCGCCCAACCAGGGCGGCATCATGAGCGTGCCGGTGATCAACAACTTCGCGAACCCGATGCAGTTCATCTGCAGCGCGATCCAGGCCGGCAGCCGGCTGGGCTACCAGGAATCGTCGGAGCTGTGCGCGCAGTACCTGGGCCCGATCCTGGACGCGATCAAGTTCAACTACCTGCCGTTCGGTGCGAACCAGCTGCAGGCGGCGATGACGTTGCCCAAGCAGATCGCGTACTCCGAGCCCCGGCTGCAGCCGCCGCCGGGATACAAGGACACGACCGTGCCCGGCATCTTCTCCAGGGACACCCTGTTCTCCCACGGCAATCACGAGCCCGGCTGGGTCGTCGCGCCCGGCATGCAGGGCGTCGAGGTGCAGCCGTTCACCCAGAACATGCTCACGCCGGAATCCCTGTCGGAGCTGATGGGTGGCCCCGACATCGTCGCTCCGCCGGCTCCGCCCGCCTTCGGTGTGAACAACGGCCGGCTGCCCGGCCCGCCGAATGCCTACAACGAGAACAATCCGCTGCCCCCGCCGTGGTATCCGCAGCCGGGTCCCCCGCCGGCACCCGCACCGGGTGTCATCCCGGGTGATCCTTTGGGGGCGATCTCGCCGGCGGCGTCTGGCCCCGCGCCTGCGCCTGCGGCGGCACCGTCGGGACCATTGCTGCCGGCTGAGTCGGGAGGCTGACCGTGGGACGTATGGCGACTTTGAGCCGGCGCGCTGTGGCGCTGGGCGCGGCAGCCGTGGTGCTGACATCGTGCGGTTCGTGGAAGGGCATCGCGAACGTGCCGCTGCCCGGCGGTCCCGGGACCGGGCCCGACCACACCACGATCTACGTGCAGATGCCGGATACGTTGGCGCTCAACGTCAACAGCCGGGTACGGGTGGCCGACGTGTACGTCGGCCGGGTGCGGTCCATCGAGTTGAAGAACTGGGTCGCGACGCTCACGCTGGACCTGGACAACACGGTGCAGCTGCCGAAGAACACGCTGGCCAAGATCGGCCAGACGAGCCTTCTCGGTTCGCAGCACGTGCAGCTCGATGCACCGCCGGACCCGTCCCCGGAGAAACTCGAGACCGGCGACACCATTCCGCTGAAGAACGCGTCGGCATTCCCGACGACGGAACGCGTGCTGGCGAGCATCGCGTCGATCCTGACCGGTGGCGGTGTGTCGAATCTGGAGACCATCCAGACCGAGATCTTCAACGTCCTCAACGGCCGGTCCGACCAGATCCGGGAGTTCCTGGGCAAGCTGGACACGTTTACCGACGAGCTGAATCAGCAGCGCAACGACATCACCCGCGCGATCGATTCGACGAACCGGTTGCTCTCGATCGTCGAGCAGCGCAACGACACGCTCGATCAGGTGTTGACCGAGTTCCCGCCGCTGATCAAGCATTTCGCCGATACGCGCGATCTGTTCGCCGACGCGGTGGAGGCTCTGGGCCGGATCAGCAACGCCGCCGACGATGCGCTGTCCCCGGCCAGCGGTGACCTGAACACCAACCTGGCCAACCTGCAGCGTCCGCTGCGGGAGCTGGGCAAGGCCGGGCCGTACCTGCTCGGCGCGCTGAAGCTGATCTTCACCGCACCGTTCAGCGTCGAGAACGTGCCGAAGGTTATCCGCGGTGACTACCTCAACGTCTCGATCCTGGTGGATCTGACGCTGTCGGCCATCGACAACGGCATCTTCAGCGGTACAGGCATCTCCGGATTCCTGCGGGCCCTCGAGCAGTCGTGGGGCCGCGACCCGGCCACGATGATCCCGGATGTGCGGTTCACGCCGAACCCGCATGACGCACCCGGCGGACCGCTGGTGGAAAGGGGTGAGTGAGCGATGCTGACCCGCTTCATCAAGATCCAGTTGGTCATCTTCACGGTGCTCACCGTGGCGGCGGTTGCCGTGCTGGGCCTGTACTACCTGCGCCTGCCGAGCCTGGCCGGGGTGGGGCAGTACACGCTCTACACGGAGCTGCCGCGCTCGGGCGGCCTGTACGCCACGGGCAACGTGACCTATCGAGGTACTCAGATCGGCAAGGTCACCGAGGTCGAGCCGACCGAGAAGGGTGCCCGGGCGACGTTGAGCATCAGCAACGACGTCAAGATCCCGGTCGACGTGACGGCCGAGGTGCACTCCGTCTCAGCGATCGGCGAGCAGTACCTCGATCTGGTGCCGGCCGCGGATACCAAGCAGTACCTCAGCCCGGGCCAGACGATCACGAAGAGCACCGTGCCGGCGGAGGTCGGGCCGGCGCTCGACGCGGCCAACCGTGGGTTGGCCGTGCTGCCCAAGGAGAAGATCGATTCGCTGCTGACCGAGACCTCGGCCGCGGTAGGCGGTCTCGGGCCGTCGCTGCAGCGTCTGGTCGAGTCGACGACGAACCTGGCCCAGGGGTTTCGTGACAACCTGCCGCAGGTCAACGACATCATCGCCAACTCCGCGCCGATCCTGAACAGTCAGGTGCAATCGGGTGATGCGATCCAGCAGTGGTCGCGGAACCTGAACATCATCGCGGGCCAGACCGCCGAGCAGGACGGCGCGCTGCGCAGCGGCCTGCAGCAGGCGGCGCCCACGCTGGATCAGGTGGACGCGTTGTTCTCCGACGTCCGGGACTCGTTGCCGCAGACGCTGGCCAACCTGTCGGTGGTCACCGACATGCTCAAGCGTTACAACAAGGGCCTCGAGCAGGCGCTGGTGGTCCTGCCGCAGGGGGCATCGGTGACGCAGGCGGGCACGATCTTCGAGAACGAGGGTCTGATTCACTTCGCCCTGTCGGTCAATCTGCCGCCGCCGTGTATGACCGGCTTCCTACCGGCCTCGGAGTGGCGCTCACCGGCCGACACGTCGATGGCTCCGCTGCCGACGGGTACCTACTGCAAGATCCCGAAGGACTATCAGGGTAACGTGGTTCGCGGCGCGCGCAACTACCCGTGCGCGGACGTGCCGGGCAAGCGCGCGGCATCGCCGAGGGAATGCCACAGCAACGAGCCGTATGTGCCGCTGGGCACCAACCCCTGGTACGGCGACCCGAACCAGATACTGTCCTGCCCCGCTCCGGGCGCCCGGTGTGACCAGGGTGTCGATCCGGGTCGGGTGATCCCGGCGCCGTCGGTGAACAACGGCATGAACCCGTTGCCCGCCGACAAGCTGCCCCCACCGCTGAGCACCTCACCGGTCAGTGATCCGATCAGCCGACCGGGCTCGGGTACCGTCAGCTGCAGCGGGCAACAGCCCAACCCGTGTATCTACACTCCCGCGCAGGGCCCGCCCGGCAGCACCGCCGCGTACAGCCCACAGAGCGGCGAGGTGGTCGGGCCCGACGGGGTGAGATACAACGTGAAGAATTCGAGCAACCCAGGAGATGACGGATGGAAGGAGATGCTGGCACCAGCCGGCTGAACCCCCCCATCGACACCCCCGAGGACGGCGCCGCCGACGAGGAGATGACGGTCGCCGACGAGACGACGGTCGCCGCCGAGGATTCCGTCGGCGAGGTTCCGGCGGATCCGCGCCGACCGTCGCGGCTCGGCACCCGTTGGGTCGCCGGCCTGACCGCGGGGCTGGTCCTGCTGGCCGGTGGTGCTGCGGCAGGCGGCTACTTCGCGTGGAAGGCCAACCAGCGTGCCGCGGCGATCGCCCGCAGTGACGACGCGGCGCTGGCCGCCGCCAAGGACTGTGTCGCGGCCACCAACGCGCCCGACACCGCGGCGATGACGGTGGCGCAGTCGAAGATCCTGGAGTGCTCGACCGGTGACTTCGGGGTGCAGGCCGGCCTGTTCGGCAGCGTGATCGCCGAGGCGTACCAGGCCGCCAACGCCAAGGTCGCGGTCGACGATCTGCGTGCCGCGGTGGAGCGGCACAACCCGGACGGGTCGATCAACGTGCTCGTCGCCGTGCGGGTGAAGATCACCAACTCCCAAGCAGCGAACCAGCAGGTGGGCTACCGGTTGCGCGCCACCATGGCGTTCGACGAGGGCCGCTACCGCATCGCCAAGCTCGACCAGGTCACGTCGTGACGGCAGTCCTGCCGATCGCCGACTCGACTGCGGACACCGACGTGCCGGAGCCCAACCGGGCCCCGTGGTCGTCGCGCGCCGGCGCTCTGCTGGTCGATGTCCTGCCGGGTGCGGCGGTGATCGTGACGACGGCGCTGCTGGCTCTCGCCTCGCCGGCCGACGGGTGGGCGCGCTGGGCGTTCACCGGTGCGGCTGCGGTGGCGTTGTTCGCCATGGCGGTCAACCGGCTGGTCCTTCCGGTCGCGACGGGCTGGACGCTGGGCCGCGCGCTGTGCGGGATCGCGGTGCGCGACCGCGCCGGAACGGGCCGTGCTGCAACGGGCGGCGGCGGGACCGTCGGCCTCGGCCGGTTGATCGTCCGCGAACTCGCGCATCTGCTCGACACCCTGGCCGTCTTCGTCGGGTGGCTGTGGCCGCTCTGGGATCGCCGGCGGCGCACGTTCGCCGACATGCTGGCCCGCACCGAGGTGCTCGTCGTCGAGCGGCCCGCTCGGAACATGCGGCGGGTGGTCGCGCTGGTGCTGATCGCCGCGGCCCTGGTTTGCGCGGCCGCGGCGGGGCTCGGCTATCTCACGGTCTACCGACACGAGCGCGCGGTCGACGCGGCGCGGGCCCAGATCGACGAGCAGGGGCCGCGGATCGTCGAGCAGATGCTCAGCTACAGCGCCGACACGATGCCCGCCGACTTCGCCCGGGCGCAGGCACTGACCACCGACACCTACCGGGAACAGCTGATCGCGCAGCAGCAGGCCGCCCAGAAGGCGGGTGTCACCTCCAACGAGTACTGGGCTGTCAGCCACGCGGTGCTCACCGATCCGCCGGTGACCCCCGATCAGGCGTCCATGCTGCTGGCGATGCAAGGGCAGCGCGGGGACGATCCGAAGACCCTGAAGTTCATCACGGCCACGGTGCGCGTCGACTTCGACCGGGCGCCGAACGGCCAGTGGCAGGTGGCGAACCTGACCGTGCTGAAGAAGCCGCAGATGAATCCGGCGGGCCAATGAGTCCGCGGCGCAAGGTCGACGACACCGCGGCCGACTACTTCGGCAGCCGTCCGCGGCGGCCGCGACGCTGGGGTCTGCCGGTGGTCGCGACCGTGGTGGCGCTGGTGGTCGCCGCGGCGATCACCGCGAGCACGCTGATGCTGATCCGACACGAGCAGGATCGCACCGAGGCGGTGCGGGAGGCGTCAGCGCTGGGGTATGCCCGCGAGTTCATGACCGAGTACATGACTCTCGACCCGTTCCACGCCAACGCCTACGCCGACCGGATCGCCGCCCAGGCCACCGGGGAGTTCGCCAAGACCTTCAAGGAGAAGCAGAACGAGATCCTGCTGCAGGTGGCCCGCGGAGAACCGACCACCGGCACGGTGCTCGCCGCGGGGGTGCAGCGCTGGAACGACGACGGCAGCGCCGACGTGCTCGTCGCCACGAAGGTGACGTCGACGTCACCCGACGGCAAGACGACGGTCGAAAGTGGCAGCCGCTGGATCGCCACGACGATCAAGGAAGGACAGCAGTGGAAGATCAGCAACCTGATTCAGGTGATCTGACCACCGACGAGTCGGCAGCCCCCAGCGATCCTGCCAGCCCGCCACGTCGCCGCCGGTTCTTCCGGCGCTCCCGCGCGGCTGAACCCGCCGCGGAGGATCCCGAGGTGACGGTCGATCGGGTCGAGCCCGAGTCGTCGGCAGTCGAGCAGTCGCCGGATCAGCCGAAGAAGCCGGTCGGCAAGGCGGCTCGGACGCCCACGCCCACACCCGCCGCCGCCGACGTCGTGGTCGACGAGCCGGACGCCGACCACACGTCGGACCTCGAATCCGAGCCTGCGGCCGACTCCGAGGAACCCTCTGAGGAGGACGTGTCCGCTCCGGATGAGATCCGGATGGTCGAGCATCGCCCCGCAGGGCGCGGGCTGGTCATAGCGGCACTCGTTGCCTCGGTGCTGTTCGTCGGTGGGGGCGCATTCGCCGGCGCGATGGTGCAGCCCTATCTGGCGCAGCGGGCGCTGAACACCACCAAGCTCGAGATCGCCCGGACCGCCACCGCAGCGATCACCGCGCTGTGGACCTACACCCCCGACGACATGCCCGCCCTGGCGGACCGGGCGTCGCGGTACCTCGGCGGCGACTTCGCCAACGACTACCGCAAGTACATCGATGCGATCATCGAGCCGAACAAGCAGGCCCAGGTCACCAACACGACCGAGGTGGTCGGTGCGGCCGTCGAGAGTGTGTCGCCGGCGATCGCCCCGACCGACGCCACCGCGATCGTCTACACGAACTCCATTTCGACCAGCCCCGTCACAAAGAACATCCCGTCGCTGCGCTACCTGTCCTACCGCCTGACGATGAAGCGCGACGGCGGGGAGTGGCTGATCACCCGCATGTCGACGGTCACGTCGTTCGATCTGACCCCGCAGCTGTAACTCCGTTGTTCCACGTGAAACGTCACGCGCATGCGCCTGACGGGTTCTTTCGCTGCGAAGCCGTTGGGCTGCAATGGCTTTCGGCTGCGGACGGGGGTGCGCCGGTGGTCCGGGTGGTCGCGGTGGACGAGCACTCGTTGACGCTGGAGCATCTGGCGACGGTGGCACCCGAGCGGGCGGCAGCACGGACGTTCGGCGCTCGGCTGGCCCACACCCATGCGGCCGGCGCGGACGGCTTCGGTGCGCCACCGCCGCAGTGGAACGCGCCGTCGGGGTTCTTCGGCCCACTCGAGCAGCCATTGCCGATGAGCTACAGCCGAGTCGGGTCGTGGGGGCGCTTCTACGCCGAGCACCGGCTGACGCCGATGCTGGCACGTGCACGGGTGACGCCGGACACCCGTGAGGCGGTCGAGGCCGTCATATCCCGTTGTGCAGCAGGTGTTTTCGACGACCCCGCCGAACAACCGTGCCGGCTGCACGGGGACCTGTGGAGCGGCAACGTGATGTGGACCGCCGACGGGGTGGTGCTGATCGACCCCGCTGCGCACGGCGGGCATCGGGAGACCGACCTCGCGATGCTGGCGCTCTTCGGCTGCCCGCACCGGGACGCGGTGCTCGAGGGTTATCAGGAGGTGCGGCCGTTGACCGCAGGCTGGCACGACAGGCTCGGTCTGCATCAGCTCTACCCGCTGCTGGCCCACGTCGTGCTGTTCGGCTCCGGTTACGAGCGGCAGACGCTGGCGGCGGCTCGGAGCGCTCTGGCGATCAGTTGAACGCCAGCCAGGCCGGTTGTGCCCGCTCATGCGAATCGCACAGTACGGCCAGTGTGTCGCAGGACCCCTGCGGCGAGCCCGCGCCCGCCCACATGCCGCCGGTGTCGCGGCGCAGCACGATGGCCGTCGATCCGCCGCCGTCGAGCAGGACCGCAGTGTCGCTGCCCAGCCCGCGGAACAGGTCCTGGATCTGGTCGGGGGTGTAGCTGCCGCCGGAGAACACGTACATCTCGTCGCGGTCGCGCACGTAGGCGAGCGCGGTGCGCGCCGCGCTCGGACCGGGATCGTTCATCTGGCCGGTGTCTCCGGGAGCGAGCAGGTGCATGCCGGCCACGGCGACGAACCGGGTGCCTTTGTCGAGCAGATCGGCGATCACCGGCGAGGCCGCGTCGTAATCGGTGTCGCTCGTGGGCGCTACGACGAACGGCGCGCCCTGCACCGGCAGGATCATCGTCGAGAGCGCCATCCAGTTCTCGTCACCGCCCGAGAGTCCCTGCTTTCCCGCGTACGCCGGCGTCCCGGTGACCGCGGCGTTGGTCCGGCCCAGGCCGCGGGTGTTGTCGACGTAGGCGCCCAGCGGCGAGCTGCATCCGGTCTGTTTCCACGAGGCGCCCTGTTGCCCGCGCACGTCGAAGAAGTTCGCGTTGATCGCGATCGTCGGCTGTCCCAACACCTGCCACGCCTGCAGCGGTGAGTAGGTCTCCGATGCCTGCAGGAGTCCCTCGGAGGTGCGGGCCCGTGGGTCGCGTTCGCAACGGGCCTGGAACCCGGTGTGGGAGTCGGCCAGCAGCCGCGGAGCCAACCTCGACGAGGCAGCCTTGATGATCATCAGCCGGCCGCCGCTGGTCATCTCGTAGGAGCGGCCGGACGCGTCGAGCATGGGCGCGGGGAAGCCGGGACCGAAGTTGTAGACGAGATAGGAGCCCTTGGTGGTGGCGATCGCGGCGGCGAGGAGCTCGCGGGCACTGGCTGCCGCGGCACCCGGCGCACTGATCCCGGCCGCTACCAGGGTGCATGCGACGGCCGCCGCGACACCGCGAAGGCGCCGCCGCATGTTTGCGGCAGGAGTCGGCATCGGCGGCTCCTTCGAACGTGACTTCGACCGGAATGGTCAGGACGTTAACAATAATCGCAGGAGAAACGGTGTCAACTTTCGTCACAGCAGTATCACAGGATGATCCCGCAGAGGTCGCTGCCCCGTTTGCTGTTGCGTCCCGGCAGTTGTGCGAGTGGGCTCAGAGGCTCGTCTGCGCGGGCACGACGTGCACCACCGTGGAGATCCGGCCGTTCTCGTCGCGGGTGCCGACGGTGACATAGAGGGTCCCGTCCGGCGCGAGCGACACCGCGCCCGTCGAGAACTGGTCCAGGATCATCGGAGGTGCACCCTCGGTCACGAACACTTGCCGAGTGCCGTCCGGGCCGGCCGCGAAGACGCGCGTCGTCTGCTGGAAACCGGACGGTCCGTCGTAGCTCTCCTCGTACAGGGTGTAGTAGAACGTGCCGTCGGGTCCGATCTCGACGGGCCCGCTCGGCTGGTAGCCGTCGGAGGGGAAGAACTTGTCGAAGATCGGCGTACCGTCACTGCCTATCGAGAGCAGTTGGGTGCCGTCCGGAGTCTGGCCGACGATGTGCGCGGTGTTGCCGATGACCTCGACCTGGAACGGCGTCACATCCGTCTCGTACAGGGTCTCGGTGATGACGCCAGAGGACGGGATTGCGATTCTGTGTTCTTGGCCGTCGTCGAGGACTGCGAAAAGGGTTCCGTCAGCGGCGAACCGGAGTGAGGCAGTGCTGAACGATGTCCCCAGTTCTGACACCTCGGCCACGCCGTCGGTGACGGCGATGAGTCGGCCGCCGGCACCATCGAACACATACACCGTTGCGCCCCGGCCCGCGAAGATCTCGCCGCCGTATGAACCGACGTCGACAGTCCTGACCGCCCCTGCTGCGTTGACGTACAGGAGTCCGCTTCCGTCGATCGCTAGGTAAGCGCCGCTGCCGTCGGCCGTCGAGACCGGGCCGCCCTGCCATCCTGTGACGAGATGATCGACCCGGTGTCCTTCTGCGTCGACGACCGCGACCCATGCGCTGTCCCTGTCGAACCAGGTGACGACGGCTGAGTTACCGGCGGTCGCGATGCTGTCTGCGCCAGACGGCGTCGGCAGGAACGTGCGATGGACGGACCCGTCGGCAGCCACGACGAGCACGCCGGCCGACTGGTTGAGCCGTCCGTCGGGTTCCACACCAATCGTGTCGGCCAGGACATATGCCGTCCCGTCTGGGGTCAACACCACCGACGTCGCGTAGCTTCGGTCGGTGATGGCGGTGCCGTCAAGCGGGGTCAGCGCGACAACCGATTCGTCTCCCGCCGACGAGATGCGCCACAGCGATGCGCGTTCGGTGTTGTCTGCGCCCAACTGTGATACTGCCACGTAAAGGGTTCCGTCCGGTCCGGCGACGCCTCCGACGGGGTATGCGTTGGCTGCATAACCGCGTGCATGGCTTGAGACCTGCCCTGTGGCAGTGACGCGCCACACGACCACCGTTTCGTCGGTGCTGTCGAGTCCGACGTAGTAGTTCGTGCCCTCGGCTGACCGTATCCACTGCCCGTATACAGGCACCTGCATCGAGGTCAGGTCTGCATCTGGCGTCACGACCACCAGACTCGCGAACCCATCGTCGACATCGGATTGACCTACAGGAACGAATGCGATCCCGCCGTCAGCCAGCGTGACGACGTCGGACGTCACCCGCCTGGACGCCGGACCCGTCACCATGGCGCCGGCCACGGTTCCGGCCACGTCGACGCGCCCATCCGGTGAGGCGACGAGAACCGTTGTGGTGTCTGTGTTCTCGTCGTACACGAACTGATACCCGCGATCACTCGTCCCCACCACAGCCGAGATCTGTGGTACTCCGAACACAGGTGGCTGCGGAACAGCGTTGAGGCTGAGCAGATGGGTCCCGCTCTGATCTGTCACCGAGTACACCCGTGACTGGTCCGGGCTGATCGCCAGTGCATCAATCGAAATGCCGGGCAGGACAACCGATTGCACGGCCTCGGTGATCGTGTCGACCGCCACGAAGGACACCCCGTCGTCCGTGGTGACTGTGCCGAACACCCGTGTGCCGTCCGAGCTGAGGCTCAACCCGCTCAACGAGCCGGGGACCAGGATGTCGTAGGTCGAGTTGTCGTTGTCGTCGATCACCGTCAGGTAGTGCTCGCTGCCATCCTCGAGCTCCGTGCCGACAAAGAACCGACCGTCGTCGGAAACGAGCAGGTCGCTCGTCACCACGTTGCCGAACGCACCCGTCCCTCTGTCGAAGTCCGGGCCCGCGATCCTGATGTAATGCTCCAGGCGCTGCTTTATCGGGTTGTACTGGTTTTCGATGAGGTAGCCCGTGGCGCCGTCACGGCTCAGCTGGATGGAGCCGAGGAAGCCATCGGCGGAACCGCTTCCGCCGCCTGCCGCTTCGTCAGTGTCCAACCTGATGAAGTAGTCCAGGGCGGCGCCTCCTTGTTCATCGGGTATCCGGACCACGAAGTAGGCAGCCTTGCTGTCGGCGCTGTAGCGGACCGGGGTGAGCAACTCACCGCCCTCGTACCACGACCGAGGGACCGATTCGCCGGTGGTCAGATCGATCACCGTGAACGCCGCGGCAGGTTCACCGTACGCCGAGGCCGTCATCACGAAGGCTTGCAACCCATCCGGTGTGACATGGATGGCATCGGTCATGTCGTCGGGAAGGTCGACAGTCCGCACGGCATCCGTGGTCGTGTCGACGATGGCCAGTGCGTAGTCCCCGGACGGATCACTGGTGGTGACGTAGACGCGGTCGCCGATCGCGGAGAACGTCAGGTCGCCGAGGGTGCGTCCAGGCAGCGCGATCGTCCGCGTCGTTGCGCTCGCCGTGTCGATCAGCAGTACATCGGCGCCGCTCGTGGCATAGGCCCGTGCGCCGTCGGCGCTCAGGACGATCGGCCCATCGACCGGGCCGTCCAGCGGCACCAGATACCCGGTGCGGGCCGCCGTGTCGATGACCGCCAATAAGTAGTTGGGCGAGCCGTTTTCGCCGACCTCGACGGTGGACAGATAGGCGCGGCCGCCATTGGCGCTGACAACGATCGGCTGGGTGGTCTTCCCGTTGATTGCGATGTGGCCGTCCGCAGTCGTCGAAAACAGGATCGGAACAGTGATGTCGACGGTCGCGAGACCTCCGTGGCCGTCGTCGACGGAGATCGTGAAGGAGTCCAATCGATCGGCGGCGCCGGCCGTTGCGGCGGACGCGGCAGCGCGCACGGCTGCTGTCGGCGTGTAGGTCCACTGGCCGGTGGACTCGTCGAACGTCACGTCGACGCCCTCGGCTGACGTGCCCACCGAGTAGGTCGGCGGATCACCGTCGGGATCGGTGACTGCGATTGTGCCGATGACGGTTCCGGTCACCGCCGCTGGTGCGCCGCCGGAGACGGATGTGATCGCGGGTTGCTCGTTGGCGGGGCTGATCTGAACGTCGATGACGGTGGTCTGCACTCCGCCGTACCCGTCGCGGAAGGTGAACGTCACCGTGGCGACCGTCGGATCCGTCGCCGCCAGCGCCGCGAAGCGCTTCATCCGCGCTGTCCCGCCGCCCGCCAACGCTGCCGCGGCAGCGTGTCGGGCTTCCGGAGTGGCTTCGAATGTCCAGACACCCGTGGTGATGTCGTACTCGACGGTGCCTTGGGCAGGGTCTACCTCGATGACGGCGTCGACCGGATCGCCGTCGGCGTCGGTGACGATGATGACCCCCGTGGTGACGCCCGTGTCGGCGTCGACCTCTTGCTCGGGTTGCTCGGTGACCACGGGCACCTCGTTGGCGCCGATGATCGACACCGTGATCGGGACGACGGTGGTGTTGCCGTCGGAGTCGGTGACCGTGACGGTGAAGGTGTGCAGCTTGTCCGCGGTGCCGGCATTGTCGGCCGCCGCCTGGTGGCGCGCCGCCGGGGTAGGCGTGTACGTCCATATGCCCCCGTCATCCACGGTGGCTTCGCCGAGCTCGCTGTCGTCGCTCACTTCGTACTCCAGCGGGCCGCCCGACGGGTTGGGCACCGTGATCACGCCGGTGGCCGGCTCGTCGCCGGAGGCGGCCAACGGGCTGACCGCAACGGTGACCTCGAATGTGTCGCCTCCACCGTGGCCGTCGGTGACCGTCACGGTGAACGTGTCGGTGAGGTCGGACTCCGTCGCCTCTTGACGCGCGGAAACCGTTGGGGTGTAGATGAACCCACCATCAGCCGCAATGACGACCCTGCCCTTGGCGGTGGTGGCGGATCCACTGAAGGTGAGCGGGTCGCCGTCGTCATCGCTGGCGGTCAGCGTGCCGCTCACCGCACCGGTGGTGGAATCGGCGTCCCCGGATGTCGCCGACCCACCGACGGGGACGGCGTTCGCAGGGCTGATGGAGACGGTCACCGGAACCGTCAGGGTCCCGCCCTTCCCGTCGCCCACTGTGACCGAGAAGTTGTCGCTGCGTAGTTCGGCACCCACATTCGCTGCCGCGGCGGCGTGTCGCGCCGCTGCGGTCGGGTGGTAGACGAAGCCGCCGGTCGACGTGACGACGACGGTGCCTCGGCTGGGTGGGTCTGCCAACGCGTAGGTGAGGGTGTCGCCATTGGGATCCGCGGCGGTGACGGCCCCGGTGACGAGCCCGTCGCTGTCGGGGTCGTTGACCGTTGCGGCGCCGTCGGTGGGAGCGGCGTTGGGTGGCGGCGGAGCGATCCGGACGTAAACCGTCGTCGTGGCGATACCACCGTGGCCGTCGTCCACGGTCACGATGAAGCTGTCGAGGCGCCGGAAGATGTTGCGGGCGTCCTGGCGCGCCTGCTCGGTGGGTGTGTAGGTGAAACGCCCGTCGGCGTCCACCGTGACGGTGCCGCGCGCGGTGCTGGCCGGCGCGGTGAAGGTGAGTGGATCACCGTCCTTGTCCTTGACCACCACGCTGCCCCGCACCACGCCCGACGTCGGGTCGGGTGCGGCGACTGTGTTCGTAGCCGAAGGTTTTGCGTTGACGGGCCGGATCGCCACGGTGATCGGCACCACGGCGGTGCCGCCGGCGCCGTCGGACACGGTGATCGTGAAGGTATCGGTCCGATTCCCGTCCGGTGCCGCTGCGGCATGCCGGGCAGTGGCGTCGGGGGTGTAGGTGAAAGTGCCGTAGCGGTTGACGGTCACGCTTCCGGCGAGCGGAGTCGATGCGATGTAGGTCAGCCGGTCGCGATCGGCGTCTGAGGCGCGGATATCGCCGACCACCTTGCCGCTGATCGGACTCGGGCTCCTCTGGTAGGCCACACTCGCGGTGGGCGCCGAGTTCGTCGCTGCGGAGTCCCGACGGGACGCGGCAGCGAGCAGCCACATCGCGGGCGCGATGATCGGCGCGCCAGCTGGATCAGGTACGGCGGGTAGCGCGAGGGTTGCGAGGCTCCTCATCGCGGTGACGACGGGGGCGGGCCTCGCAGCGATCTCGACGGGCGCGGCGACCGGCGCGGCAATGTCGGCCGATACGACAGGTGTCGACAGGCCATGTCCCTCGCGTTCGTCGGCGGCCGCGGGGGCGGATCTCGTCCGGCGCAAGGGTGCCGGTTGCGCGCGCTCGCCCTGACCCGCGGTGACGGCATCGGACTCGTCGGCCCTCCGCGCGCGTTTCGTAACGGAGCCTGGGTCGCGTCGCATCGGGCGGTGATGGCCGGAGGTCCTGGGCTGGTCGCGCTCGGCGTCCACCTCGGATGGCTCGGTCTCGGGCTCGCCGACGCCACCGTCATTGTCCGAGACCCGATCGGGCGCTGTGTCGTCCTTCGCCGGTTTTCTGCGTTTCGGTGGTTCGGCGGTGTCTGGGCCTGGCGCCGACCCCTGGGCCGGGCCCTCCGATGACGTCGTCGACGACGCTGTGTCATCCGCAGCGGCAATGGCTGTCGGCGCGGCCAGTCCCACCCCGAGCAAGACCGCCAGAGCCCCGACCCGTCCCACGCATGTTGATGCCTTCATGATCCCCCCTACGACCCGCGAGCACTCGCACATCGGTCCCCGTGTGTGATTCTGGCGAATGTTTTCTGAAATGGTCAGACTTTGGCTGCATCGGTCTCATGGCAGTTCCGGATGGTCATGAAGTGGTTCGAAGTCGATTGAAGGCGTGGCAGCGTCTTTCGCGTAGACGACAGATGTCCTTCACGACAGCAAATTTGCGTGCGCAAACAGACGCACCGACCCCACTACAGGACGAGGGCGGCGGACGCGGCCGGCCGCACTCGCTGCCGAATGTTTGCGGTGGGAATCAACAGTGGCCGGCCGGATGATGCCAGAGCTGAACTGGCTGGTCGGGACGACAGCAGCAATCGCAGCTGAAACGGATGAACGGGCGTAGCAGCAGCACCGTGCGATCACTTCGTCGCGATCACTGAACGGTTTGCTGCGACGAGTCCAGCGGGTACCCACCACCATGCCCACCGTGTCCCGAACCTTCATCGTCAGTCCGCCGCCCACGGTCGTCGTCGACTACCTCAAGGACTTCGCGCACGCCGAGCAGTGGGATCCGGGCACCCAGCGCTGCGAACGCATCGACAGCGGTCCAGTCACCGAAGGCGCGTACTGGCACAACGTCTCGAAGATCCTGGGGGTGACGGCCGAGCTGACCTACACCCTCGACGAACTCACCGACCGCAAGGTCGTCTTCGTGGGGGAGAACGGGTCATCCACCTCGGTCGACACCATCACGGTCGAGGCGGAGGGCGAGGGTTCGGTGATCACCTACGAAGCGGAGCTGCACATGCATGGCAGCGCGCGGCTGCTCAACCCGGTGATGAAGCTGGCCTTCGAGAAAATGGCCGGCGACACCGAGAAGCAGTTGGCGGCCGTGCTGAACGGGCTGGATCAGCGGGGCGGGGTCAGCCGGTAGATCGCGTCGGCGGCGTCGTCGGTGATGTACACCGCGCCGTCCGGGCCGACGACCGCGGCGACGGGTCGGCCCCACCGTGACCCGTTCTCGCCCTGGAAACCGCCGACCAGCGTCTGCTGGTTTTCCAGCCGCCCGTCGCGCCAGGGATAGAACGACACCTCGGGCTCGCGGGGCGGCTGACGGTTCCACGAGCCGTGCACACCGATCAGCGCCCCCTGCCCGTACGGCGCCGGTAACGCCCCGAAGCTCAGTCCGAGCGGCGCCGAGTGCGCGCCCATGCTCTGCTCGACGGGAGGCAGCGCCGCACAGTCCAGCTTGTCGCCGTTCGGATTGGTCTGGACATCCCTGATGAACGGCATGTCAGCGGGTCCACCATCGGGATTGCAATAGGGCCAACCCAATTCGCGGCCCGGTGTCAGGCGGGCGATCTGCTCGCGGGGGTGCTCACCGACGTAGGCGGGATCGACCTGACCGGTGCTCGGGTCGGCGACGTTGTCGCGGCCGTTGTTGGCCGTCCACACCGAGCCGTCGGGTGCGACGGCCAGCCCGGTGCCGTTGCGCACGCCCGTCGCGAACGGTGCGGCGGGCCCTCCGCCGGGCGGGACACGCATGATCGTGGCGCGCGGCGGCGTGGCGGTGCGGTCGGCAGCCGAGATGTTGCCGGTGGAGCCGATCGAGAAGTACACCGCGCCGTCCGGTCCGACCGCCACGCTCTTGAGTGCGTGCGCATAGGCGCCCCGCAGGTCAGGGCTCTTGGCGTCGGGCAAGTCGCCCGCGACCACGCGCGGGTTCGTCGCGGCGCCGTTGGCGTAGTCGTAGGCATCGATCTGATCACTCTGCGCGACGTAGAGCGTCGAGCCGGCCATCGCCAGACCGTGCGGTTGATCCAGGCCGTCGAGCAGCACCGACTCCGTCGCCCCGGCCTCACCCGGGGTGAACCGCAGCACCGTGCCCGCGCTGGGCACCGATACCAGCAGTGTGCCGTCGGGCGCCCACAGCGCCAACCGCGGCCGCGGCGTGCGTGCCCACACCGAGAGCTGCCATCCCGTCGGTACCCGGACCTGTCGCGGCTGGTCGAACGGCGCCTGCGTCATGTCGGGCGGCACGGTGACGTCGACGGTGCTCATCCCTGTTGCGGGCGGTGCCGAGGTCGCTGTCCCCGGCGACGACGGAGACGACGACGGCGACGACGAGGGAGCGGGTTCGGACGCGCCACTGCATCCGGCGACGAGAGCGGCCGCGACGAGCAGCGCGCTGAGGTGGCTAGGCCGCGGCGAGACCGGCATGCATCTCCCAGACGAGGATCTCGGCGGCGTCGGTCGCGGTGACTCGTTGACCACCCGAGGCGGTGAACCGCACGGCATCTCCTTCGCGCAGCGGGCCGGCGCCTTCGAGCACCACCTCGCCGCGCGGGACGAACAGGTGCAGGTAGGGCGCGTCGGGCAGTTCCACGCTCTGTCCCGGCTGCAGCCGCGCGCCGTGCAGTGCGGCGTAGCGGTTGCTGATCGTGATGGCCGCGGCGTCACTGTGTTCGGGCATGCCCGAGGCGATCGTCACGAGACCACCGCGCAGCAGCTCGTCGTCGATTTCGAGTTGCTGGTAGCCCGGCGTGATGCCCGATTCGTCGGGCACCACCCACATCTGCACGAAATGTACGGGCTCACTGTGGGTTTGGTCGCCGGTCAGGGTCCACGAGTCGTTCTTCTCGGAGTGCAGGATGCCGCGGCCTGCCGACATGCGCTGCGCCAGGCCGGGGTAGATCACCCCCGAGTGGCCGGTGGAGTCCTGGTGCACCAGCGAGCCGCGCAGCACCCAGGTCACGATCTCCATGTCGCGGTGCGGGTGGGTGTCAAAACCGGTGCCGGGCTTGACGATGTCGTCGTTGTTGACCAGCAGCAGCCCGTGGTGGGTGTTGTCGGGCTCGTAATGGCCGCCGAACGAGAACGAATGCTTCGAGTCCAACCATGCGATCTTCGTGGTGGCGCGGTCGGCGGCACGGCGAATGTCGATGACGCTGCGGGCGGTGCTCATGGGAATCACTCCTCGGGAGTCCTGGCCAGCCTAGGCGGCTGCTCTGCGTCCGACAACATGTATGACACGTCATGTATTCCGTACAGTGGGGTGATGGAATGGCTCACCCCTGAGCAGCAGCGCATCTGGCGCGACTATCTCGCGATGGCCAGCCGGCTGCACACCGCGATGCACCGGCAGCTGCAGTCCGACTGTGAGCTCTCGCTGTCGGACTACGACGTGCTGGTCGCCCTGTCCGAACGCGGCCCGTTGCGGATCACCGAACTGGGGGAGCTCATCGGATGGGAGCAGAGCCGGCTCTCCCACCAACTGCGCCGTATGCGCGGGCGCGGACTGGTCGAACGCCAGGGCGACGACGACGACCGCCGCGCGGCCACCGTCGCGATCACCCCCGAGGGCCGATCGGCTCTGGAGGTCGCCGCGCCCGGGCACGTCGACCTGGTGCGCAGCGTCGTGTTCGACGGGCTCTCGCCCGCCCAGCAGCGCGCGTTCGGGGCCGCGATCGGCCGGGTGCTCGAGCGGCTCGGTCGCTGAGCTACTCCTCTCTAGCCCTTCTGGTCGGACTCCTCAACGCGACTCGTGCCTCGCCGCTTGATCGTCGTCCTCGACGAAGGCCCGCAAGCGGTCGATGCGGCGGTCCCACCGCTGCGACAGCGTGGCCAGAAGATCCTGCGCCGCGGCGAGTGATGAGGTCTGCACCGTCCAGATGCGTTCGCGCCCACGCTTCTCGCTGCGCACCACCCCCGCTGACTCCAGCAGCGTCAGGTGCTTGGTCGCGGCTTGTCGAGTCACCGGAACCGACTGCGTCACCGCCGACGTCGAACACGGTCCGGTGTCGCAGAGCCAGATCACCATCCGCAGCCGGTGCGGATCCCCCAGCGCATCGAACAGCGGGGCCGCCTTCTCGGGCCTTGCAAGCGCGGTCACGCCCACTGCGGCGCCGCCAGGTACTGCCCGATGAGGCGGAGCTGGGTGGCCCAGCCGCCGCTGTTGTCGGTGAAGGCCGCGGCGCGGCGGGATTCGGGCAGCGCGTCGAAACCCGATTCCACGATCTCGAGCAGCACGCCGCCGTCCGCCTCGCTGAGGGTGAACTCCACCAGCGTGATCAGATCGGCGAACTCGGGCTCGGACAGCGGATTCCACCGGAACGCGAAGTAGCGTGGCGGCGTCACCGACACCACGTGCAGCGGGAACGTCACCCCTGCGAAATCCTCCTGCTGCGCGGCCACCTCGTCGTCGACCGCGGTCGGCGTCATCACCCCGGTCACTGTTTCGCCCGCGACGAACGGACCGTCGACGGTCATGCCGAACCACTTGCCGAACTGATCGGATTCGCTGATGGCCCGCCACACCCTGTCCAACGGGGCTCGCAGCAGGGCACTCTTCTCGATACGGTCTGTCATGATGTGCAACCTCCTGGTTGCCCATCACGCTAGACCGACTCCCGGCATCAGGCAACCTTTGAGTTGCGTTTTACAGGTGTGCCGGCAGACCGAAACGCTCGAACAGATCGTCTTCTTTGAATGCGACCACGTGGACGATGCCCGTGGACCGGATGTCGAGAACGTGCAACTGGAACGCCTCGTGGACACCGGTCTGCGGGTTGCGCATGTACAGCGCGGCGACCGGTTGGCCGTTGGCGGTGGCCCGCAGGAAGCGCATGTCTCCCGGCCCCTCGGCGGGGCAGTGGAACTTCGACAGCGCGATGATGGCGGCCGGACCGTCGTACCAGCCGTCGAAGGGCGGCATCTCCCACACCGCGTCGGCGGTGAAAAGCTCCGCCAGCCGGTCGATGTCGTAGGTCTCGAACGCCGAGATGTAGCGATCGAGCAGGTCGGCCGTCTGGGGCGAGTCGGGTGCCAGCGCCGCGTCGTCCCGCGCGGGGGCCACCTCATCGAGCTGGGCCCGGGCGCGCTGGAGCAGGCTGTTGACCGCCGCGGTGGACACCCCGATCGCCTCGGCGACCTCGGCGGCCCGCCACTGCAGCACCTCCCGTAGCACCAGGACCGCACGCTGTCGCGCCGGCAGATGCTGCAGCGCCGCGATGAATGCCAACCGCACCGACTCGCGGGACTCGACGATCACCGACGGGTCCGACGGATCCGCATGGGGCGCGTCCGGCAGCGGCTCGAGCCATGCGATCTCGTGTCGCTCGTGCAGCTCACCGACCGGATCGGATGCCGGCTGGCCCAACCCGCTGGGCAGCGGCCGGCGGTTCCGGCCCTCGAGGGCCGTCAGGCAGGTGTTGGTCGCGATGCGGTACAGCCAGGTGCGCACCGACGACTTGCCCTCGAAGCCCTTGTAGGCCTTCCACGCCCGCAGATACGTCTCCTGGACCAGGTCCTCGGCGTCGTGCAGCGAGCCGGTCATCCGGTAGCAGTGCGCGAGCAGTTCACGCCGATAACGCTGCGCATCGGCGAGGAACGCGTTCTCGGCGCTGCTGTCATCGACAGCCAACACGGTCACGGTCCCCGAGCTTAACGAGCACCACCGACGAAGTCAGCCATGCTCGGCTGCCGGTCCGGCGGCCGCTCGCTACTCTGCCGTGCATGCCCGTGACGCGAACCGAACGCAGCTTCGACGGAGTCGGCGGCGTGCGCATCGTCTACGACACATGGACTCCGCAGCAGCAGCCCCGCGGCGTGGTGATCATCGCCCACGGCTACGGCGAGCACGCCCGCCGCTACGCCCACGTGGCGGACCGCTTCGGTGACGCGGGTCTGGTGACCTACGCCCTGGACCACCGGGGCCACGGCCGCTCCGGCGGGAAGCGGGTACTGCTGCGCGACATCTCCGAGTACACGGGCGACTTCCACACGCTGGTCGGGATCGCCGGTGACGAACATCCGGAGCTGCCGCGCATCGTGCTCGGCCACAGCATGGGCGGGGCGGTCGTGTTCACCTACGGCGTCGAGCATCCGGACGACTACGCCGCGATGGTGTTGTCCGGACCGGCCGTCGCCGCCCAGTCCTCGGTTCCGGCGGTCAAGGTGGCGGCGGCCAAGCTGCTGGGCCGGATCGCACCCGGCCTGCCGGTGGAGAACCTGCCCGCCAGCGCCGTCTCCCGCGACCCCGAGGTGGTCGCCGCCTACGAGGCCGACCCGTTGGTGCACCACGGCCGGCTCCCCGCCGGCATCGGCCGGGCGCTGATCGGCGTCGGCGAGACGATGCCGCGCCGGGCCGCGGCGATCACCGCGCCGCTGCTGGTGGTGCACGGCGACGCCGACCGCCTCATCCCGGTGCAGGGCAGCCGGACGTTGGTCGAGTGCGTGGGCTCGGTCGATGTGCACCTCAAGGAGTACCCGGGCCTCTACCACGAGGTGTTCAACGAGCCGGAGCGCGCACTGGTGCTCGACGACGTGACGTCCTGGATGGAGTCGCAGCTGTGAAGCGGTTCGTCGCGCTGCTCCTGGGCGTGCTGCTGCTGTGCGTTCCCGCCTGCTCCTCGAAGGCTGCCGAGCCGGCACCGTCGTGGGTCGACGAGGACGTCTCGTTCGACGCCGACGGGTTGACGATCTACGGCACCTACCGGCACCGCAGCGATGACGAGCGAGGGCCCGCGGCGCTGCTGATCTCCGAGAGCGGGAACACCGACCGCAACGGCGACAACCAGGTGGCCGGCCCCATCGGCAACATGCGTCAGCTGGCCGAGCTGCTCTCCGAGCGCGGCGTGGCGAGCTTGCGCTACGACAAGGTCGGCACCGGCAGGACCGGGATCGGGCCGTACCGGGACCATCCCGACGACGTCGTCAGCGCCGTCTACACCGCCGGCGCCAAGGCGGCGCTGCGGTATCTGGCCGGGCGGCCGGACGCCGATCCGGATCGACTGTCGATCTACGCGGTGGGGGAAGGCACCATCCACGCGTTGACGCTGGCGGGGGACACGGCGCCCGAGGCGCCGAAGGTGCACTCGCTGGGCCTGCTGCAGCCGCTGCCGGGGCGCTATCTCGACATCATCACCAGCCGCGTGACGGCGGGCGGTTCGCCGGAGACGGTCGCGGCGTGGAAGGCCGCGGTCCAGCAGATCCGCACGCAGGGCACCGTGCCCGCCACCCTTCCCGACGGGCTGAACGCGATCGTGAACCCGGGCAACATCAAGGCCGTGATCGACGCCGACCGGATCGATCCGCTGGCGCTGGCCGCGAACGTTCCCGCCGGCACTCCGGTGCTGTTGACCTGCTCCGATTCCGACAAACAGGCGACGTGCGCCAACGCCCGACCGTTGATCGACGCGCTCGGCCGCACCGCGCTGACGGTCGTCGAGCTCAAGGGTGTCAACCACGTCCTGCGTGACGACCCGACCGACGACATCGCCAACTACGCGAAGAAGGATCCGCTCTCGCCGCAGTTGGTGTCCGCGCTCGACGGCTTCGTGACGCGCTAGCTGTGGATGAAATCGATTGTGGGGATGGGCGATACTGGTCGGCGATGACGTGTCTGCCACCCGGCCTAGGTTTCTGGGCATGAGTACCGACGAGAAGATGCTGGCCCGGATCGCAGCACTGCTGCGCCAGGCCGAGGGCACCGACAACACCCACGAGGCAGATGCCTTCATGGCCGCCGCACAGCGGCTGGCCACCGCCGCATCGATCGACCTGGCGGTCGCGCGGTCGCACAGCGCCGAGCGCACCGCGGCGCAGGTACCGGTGCAGCGCACCATCACGATCGGCGAGCCCGGCGCCCGCGGGCTGCGCACCTATGTGCAGCTGTTCGTGCTGATCGCCGCCGCGAACGACGTCAAGTGCGACATCGCCTCGAACTCGACGTTCGTCTACGCCTACGGGTTCGCCGAGGACATCGACGCCACCCACGCGCTCTACACCAGCCTGGTGCTGCAGATGGTGCGCGCGTCGACGGACTACATCGCCTCCGGCGCCCACCGGCCGACGCCCACCATCACCGCGCGCATCAACTTCCAGCTGGCGTTCGGGGCGCGCGTGGGCCAGCGCCTGGCCGAGGCGCGCGAGCAAGCCCAGCAGGAGGCCACCCGCGGTCCGGCGAGCCAGCCGGGTACCGCGATCGCGTTGCGCAACAAGGATCTCGAGCTGAAGGACTACTACCGGCAGACGTCGCGGGCGCGGGGTACCTGGCGCGCCACCAGCGCGACGGCGGGCTACTCGTCGGCGGCGCGGCGCGCCGGTGACCGGGCCGGACGGCGGGCGCGACTGGGTGGGGAGACCGAGCTGGCGGGAGCGCGCACGGCGCTGGAGCGGTGAGCCGGGACACCCAACGCGCGAAAGTGTATGCGGCAGAACAGTTCGTGCGGACGATGTTCGACCGGGCGGCCGAGCGCAACACCCGGGTGGTCGACTTCTTCGGTACCCAGCTGACGCTGCCGCCCGAGGCGCGGTTCGCATCCGTGGAGTCGGTCCAGTCTTACGTCGACGGCGTGCTGTCGCTACCCGCCGTTCGCGCGGCGTGGCCGCACGCCGGCACGGTGCGGGTTCGCCCCCGCCGCGGCGCGACCGCGGCGCACTTCGAACGCGAGAGCGCGACCATTGCGGTGCCTGAAGACCGGAGCCGTTGGGCGCTGCGGGAATTGGTGGTGCTGCACGAGATCGCCCACCACCTGTGCGACGCCGAGCCCGCGCACGGCCCGGCGTTCGTCTCGACGCTGCGTGAGCTGGCCGCCGCGGTGATGGGGCCCGAGGTCGCTCACGTGCTGCGGGTGGTCGGCGCCACCGAGGGTGTGCAGGGCTGACCTGTCCATCGGGCGCGCGAGTACCGTCGCGGGCGTGACCGATCCAGACTGGGTGTCTCTCGACGACCTGTTCACCGAGCTGCTGCACAGCGAGGACGATGCGCTGCGGTCGGCGCGCGAGGCCGGCGTCGCGGCGGGCATGCCGGCGATCGAGGTCTCCGCGCAGCACGCGCGCCTGCTGTCGTTGTGGGCACAGGTGGCCCAGGCCCGGCGCGTGCTCGAGATCGGCACTCTCGCGGGCTACAGCACGATCGCGCTGGCCCGTGGCGTCGGCAACGACGGCACCGTGGTCAGCCTGGAGTTCGCGGCCGCGCACGCCGAGGTGGCGCGGGCGAACCTGGAGCGCGCGGGGGTTTCCGACCGCGTCGAGGTGATCGTGGGCGCTGCGCTGGACACGCTGCCCACGCTGACCGACCGCGTACCGTTCGATCTGGTCTTCATCGACGCCGACAAGGAGAACAACGTCGCCTACGTCGAGTGGGCGATCCGCCTCGGCAGGCCCGGAACGGTGATCATCGTCGACAACATCGCGCGGTCAGGCCGGGTGCTGAACCCCCGACCGGACGACGAACAGGCCCGCGCCGTGCGGAACATGCTGGCGATGATGGGAGAACACCCGCGGCTGGACAGCGCCGCTATCCAGACCGTCGGCACCAAGGGCTGGGACGGCTTCGCCGTCGCCATCGTGCGCTGACCATCGTGCGCTGACCGTGGTGCGCTGACCGTGGTGCGATGACCGTGGTGAGCTAAGCCCAGCTCGCCCGATCCAGCACGGTGCCCCGGTGCATCACCCGGTCACCGACCACGCCGCTGTGGTCGGCCTTGTGCATCACGCACCGGTTGTCCCAGATCACCACGTCGTGCGGACGCCACGAGTGCCGAAACACGTTGTCCGGCCGCGTGGAATGCTCCAGCAGCTCGTCGATCAGCTGCGCCGCTGCGTCGGGCGCCATTCCGCTGACCGCGCGGCAGCGCTCCCGCGTCGACAGGTACAGCGCCGTCCGGCCCGTCAGCGGGTGCCGCAGCGCCAGCGGGTGCCGCGCCTCGGTCTCGGCGTCCCCGTCGAGATCCAGACCGGTGACCACGTGGGTGACCACCCGGTTGCGGATCTGCGCCTGCATCTGACGCGGCAGCGTGGCGTAGGCGGCGTACTGGTTGGTGAACAGCGTCTGTCCGCCGCGCTCAGGCACCGTCACCGCCCGCAGCGCCGTGTACGCGGGCGGGTTCCGCAGATAGCTGGTGTCGACGTGGAACGACGAGCGAGGTGTGCGCGTACGGCCCACGTTGGTGATGACGTTGAGCAACGGCGCTTCGGGGACGGGTGTCTCGCCGGTGGTGAACACCACGGTGCCGAAGCTCTCCAGGAACTGGACGAACGCGTCGTCGTCGACACGCTGGTCGGGCAGCACGAGCACGCCGTGCACGGCCAGCAGCGCACGCAGATGCGAAACCACGGTGGGGTTCAACGGGCCCACCTCGACGCCGCGTACCTGTGCGCCGACCGGGTCGCGGGTACTGACCTCCATACTCATGCCGCGGCGATCCTCGCCTCGCTGCACAGGGTGTCGAACAGCTCGAGCACTGAATAGCCCTGTGCGGCAGCCATCTTCGCGATCACACTCGAGGGCGCGAACGAGCAGTAGGGGCCTGCCTCGAGGAACCACGGCCGTCCGGCGGGGTCGATGCGGAAATCGAAGAGGCCGTAGTGGCGGCAGCCCAGCGCCGCGAAGCACGTGCGCGCCGCGTCGAACACGGCCTCCTCGATCGGGTCGCCGGGCGCCACGATCCACGCCCGGCCTCCGTCGCCCGCGGTCAGGCGCAGCTCGCCACCGCCGGCGCGACCCAGCTTGTCGGCGGGTAACCGGATCGGGGCCGCGAGCGCGTACTCCTCCAGCGGCAGGCACACCAGCTCGCCGTCGACATCGAGGACGCCGCAGCGCACTTCGCGTCCGAGAGGCACGAAGGTTTCGACCAGTACGCCGGGACCGTGGTCGGCGGCCCGCGCGATGGCGGCGGGCAACTCGCCCTGATCGGTCACCAGCGACACCCCTACCGAGTTGTCGGAGCGCGCGGGTTTGACGACGAGCGGCAACGGCAGATCCACCTGATCGGGCCCTGTCACCAGTCGGCCCTCGGGCACCGCGACACCCCGGGCCGCGACGAGGGCGCGGGCGACCGCCTTGTCTGCGGTGTTGGCCATCACCTCGGCGGTGTTGCCGAGGAACGGCAGTCCGAGCACGTCGAGCAAGCCCCGGTAGGAGGTCATCCCGGGCAGGCAGAACATCTGCGGCAGCACCACATCCGGCCGCATCTGCGCCATTTGCGCGATACCGGCTGTGGCCGGCATCGGCTCCGCGGCGGCCAGACTGCCGGCATCCAGCCCCCCGGGGAACTGCCAGGTGCCGCCCGGGGCGACGTAGGCGAACCGCACGTCGTGCTGCGGCGCGAGCGCCTCGGCACTGGCCCGCGCATACAGCCGCGACAGTTCGGCGTGGAACTCATCGACGGGCGAGCCCACCAGTTGGACGAGACGCACGTCAATCCCCACCGTTCTCGACGAGCTTGCCGATGTTGAAGTCGATGCGGCGCCAACCCCGGCGCTTACGCAGGTTGCTGATGAGCAGCGCGGGGATCTGCAGGTGGTAGACGCCGAGGTAGGGCAGCGGATCCCACGCCGCGAAGATCGCGTCACGTCCCCGGGCGATCACCCGCAGCCGCCGCAGCCGGTCGGGGCCACGCAGCAGCCGCCACAGTTCGTGATAGATCCAGTAGGTCGGCGTCGCACCGGGCCGCGGCGTGATCGTCGGGTGCCCGTCGGTGAGGTAGGCGCGTGCCACCTCAGCGTGGTCGTGGAACATCGTGATCGCGCTGTGGGTGCGCGGGTTGCACTCGATGGCGTAGGGCGTGCCGTCAGCGCCTTCGATGAAGTCGAACGAGATCTGCCCCGTCACGCCGGTTTGGGCGGCGAATCGCTCTACCCACGAACGGATCTCGGGCTTGTCGACGAATCGGTAGTTCAACTGCACCGCCGAGGACTCGCAGCAGCCGTACACGGTGACGACACCGCCCCGCAGCGTCGCGTGCGTGCAGTACTCCTGACCGTCCACGTACTGCTGCAGCAGCCACGGATCACTCGGTGTGATGTCGAGCGAGCGCGCGAATGCGGCATTGTGTTCCGGCGTTTCGCGGCGAAGCCGGGTCAGGTCGGTGCGTCCGACCGGGTTGTAGGCGAGCCGCTTGAGCACATAGGAGCGGCCGGGGACGAAGTCGAAACGCTCGACGTCGACCGGGTCGGTGATCAGCTGACACTCCGGCACCGAGAGACCGAGTGAGGCGCACAGCGTGCTGAAGTCCCGTTTGTCGTCCAATGTCGCGATCAGCGCCGCCGACCCGTGCAGCACCTCGCAGCGATCGCCGACGAGGTCGTGCAAGGCCGCCTCGGGCACGCTGGCCGCCGGGCTGGACACCGGCACGAAGACGTCCACGTTCTCGCGAAGGATGATGTCTGTCAACGCCTGTGGGTAGCGCGGGTCGGTCGCTTCCGGCGTGCAGTGGAACGCGTCGACGGCGCGGGAGAACCGATGCCCGGTGAAGCGGTACTTGGCGGATTCGGTGAGCACCACCCGGTGTCCGGCCAGATGGAACGCTCGCGCCAGGTGCAGCGCCTTGGTCATCTTGCCGCCGGTGACGAGCACGGTCTTCGGCGTGTCGGCGGCGCGCACGGCCGGGCGCGGTGCCGGGCGCAGTAGCGCTCCGGCGGTGATCGCGAGGTCGACGGGCAGGGTGGCCGTCAGGCCGGCGAGGACGGAGAGGGTGCGGGCGGCGTCCCGTGTCGGGGTGGGACGCCGCACCGCACCCGCCGGGGCGGCCCGGTCTGTGAGATGCGCAGTCAGCGTCATCAGGGCATCATCGGCTCAGTGGCCGGATCAGGGTCAGCCCGTCGCGCACGGGGATCAGCACCTGCTCGGTCCGCGGGTCTGCGGCCAGCGCCCGATTGAAAGCGGCTATGGCCGCGCCGTTCTCGGTCTGCACGCCGGTCCACGGTTGGCCCTGCATGAGCGTGTTGTCGACCGCGATCACGGCGTCGGGGGCCAGCAGAGGGGAGTCGAGGAGTAGATCCACATACGCCTGGTATCCGCCTTTGTCGGCGTCGATGAACACGAAGTCGAACGATTCCTCGCCGGCTGCGGCCAGTCGCCGCAGTGTCTCGAGCGCGGGCCCGGGCTCGATGCGGATGCGGTGTCCGACGTCGGATCGGTCGAATGCCGCACGCGCCACTGCTGCTGCGCCCGCGTCGATCTCGCACGCCACCACCGTGCCGAAGGCGGGCAGCGCCTCGGCCATCGCCAGCGCCGAGTAGCCGGTGAACATGCCGATCTCGAGAACCCGCACCGCCGAGGACATGCGGACCAGGAACTTCAGCAGCTGTCCCTCGACGTGCCCGGAGAGCATCTCCTGTTCCAGCCCGTCGTGCCACGGCTGCGTGCTGGTGTCGCGGGCCAGTTCGGCCAGCGCCGAGGACTCGCCGGTGGTGGCGGCGGCCACGTACGGGTCCAGTCCGGCCGCCAGATCGCGGGCCTCTGAAAGCCGTTGCAGGACGTCGTGATCCACCACGTCGGCCAGCTGGTCGCAGAGCTCGGTGAGCCGCGCCGCGAGGATCGAGGTGGGTGTGACCGGCCGGGGTGCGGCGACGGTGTCAGGCATCGACGGTGGCGTAGGTGAAGGCGTCGACGCCGTCACCGCCGCGGTCGAACTCGGCGCACAGCTTCTTGTGGAGTGTGAGCGTGTCGACCAACTCGTCGACTGTCACGTCGTTGAGGAAGCGGCAGCTGCCGATCGGGTCCGGAACCGCGGCGCGCAGGATTCCGTCACGGGTGCGCAGAATCGCCGCCGTCGCCGTCTCCAACAATTCGGGCGTCAGATACTCCGAGTCCAGCGACAACCCCAGCGCGCTCATCGTCGCGAGAACGCGGTCGCGCTCGCCTGCGGTCAGCAAGCCGCGCCGCTCGGCCAGCGTGACCGACAGGGCCATGTCGATGTTGATCGCGTGGCCGTGGAAGAACGGTGTCGCCGGGGTCAGCTCCAGCGTGGGGCTCCAGGTGTGCCCGAACGCGATCACCCGGTCGAGGTCGATCTCGTGCAGGTTGGGCGCCTCGAGCTCCAGCATCGTCGCGATCGCTTCATAGGTCAGCCGGTGCGCGACCGCGCGCAGTCGCTCGTCGCCGCCGAGGTGGCCGAAGCGGGTGGCGAGCAGTTCCGGGCCGAAACGTTCGAGCATGTCGAAGATCTCGGCGTTGCCGACCACGGAGATCTTGATCAGCTCCGCCATGCCGTTGCGGATCTGGTCCTCGGGCAGAGTCTTGAGGAACGAGAAGTCCAGGAACACCTGTCGCGACGCGTGGTAGGCGCCGAGGCGGTTCTTGTGGTGGCCGTGGTTGACCGCGACCTTGATCGACACGCTCGCGTCGATCAGCCCGATCAGGGTGGTCGGGATGCGCAGGTACGGGGTGTTGCGCCGGTAGCTCGCGCAGGCGAATCCCGCGACGTCGGTGGTCAACCCGCCGCCGACGACCAGCACCGGTTCGGTACGTACCAAACCGAATTCGTCGAACGCGCTGACGATCCGCTCGAACGTCTCCAGCGACTTCGCGGTCTCGTGGATGTGCACCCCGATGACCGTCAGCGCGATCCCGTAGTGGGCGAAGTAGGCGTCGATGCTGTCGCGGTAGAGGTCGTAGACCACCTCGTCGATCACCATCAGCGTGCGGCCGTAGGGCAGGTAGGCCTCGGCCAGTTCGCGGTTGGCCACGTCGAAGACGCCGTCGACGTAGGTGAGGTCATAGGAGATGCGTTCGTAGCCTTCGACGTGGAAGTTGCGCTCGGAGGCGGTGACTCGGGCGGTGAGGTCGCTCATGGAATGTCCGTTCAGGGTGCTCAGGCGGCGGCCAGGGAGACGACGCGGTCGGCGTCGAGCTGGTCGGCGATGTCGGTGGCGTCGGCGAATTCGGCGCCGGCGGTGTTGGCGTTGGGGAAGGCGATGCAGCGCAGTCCGGCGGCACGGGCGGCGCGCACGCCGCCGACGTTGTCTTCGATGGCGACGGCGTCGGCAGGGGTGAGGCCCAGCCAGTCGAGCGCCAGAACGTAGGCCGCGGGTGCGGGCTTGGGCTCCTCGACGTGGTCGTCGTAGACGATGACGTCGAATGTGGAGGCGTCGATCTGCGGATCTAGCGCCGCGAGCAGCGCGTCGACGTTCGCCTTGGAGGTGGTGGTGACGAACCCGAGCTTGTGGCCGGCGGCCTTGGCGTGCTCGATGGTCTCGCGCACACCGGGCCGGAGGATCACCGAGACCTCACCCAGCAGCTGCTGGAACAGTTGCGACTTCGTGGCGTGCACGGCGTCGGCGTCGACGTCCTGGCCGCGCTCGGCTGCGAAGTCGGCGATGCGCTGAGCCCCCCCGTTGCCGCCGAGCATGCTGCGGTAGTCGTCCTGCGACCAGTTCCAGTCCAGCCCGTGCTGGACGAATGCGTCGTTGAATGCCTGACGCTGCAACTCCGAGGTGTCGGCAAGTGTGCTGATCGATCCGAAAAGAATGGCGGGCATGAGAATTCCCTTCTCGCAGAGAGAGTTTCGAGCATGGCTCCCCGGGCGCCCGGTGCTGGACGCGGATCGGAGGAAAGACTGTCGATCGACCGTTTCTGGATCTACAGTTCATTAGTACACAGGCCAGTCACTAATGAAAACCCTGTTCATCGATTCAGATTCTGACGCGTTGGTGACACACCCAGAACGGAAGGTGGCACCGTGCCCAGTAGTGCGGACACGCCCGGAGAGGACGCGCGGGTGGCCCGGACGCGGGCCGATGTGTCGCGCGCGGCGCTGCAGGTGTTGCGGGCAGAAGGTTTCGACGATCTGACCCATGCCCGGGTCGCCGCGCGGGCCGGTTACTCCAAGACCACGCTGTACGCGCACTGGCCGTCGCGCCTGGATCTGCTGCGGCTTGCGCTCGACGCGCTGGGCCGGCTGCCGCACCACCGGCCCACCGGGGATCTGCGCGCCGATCTGGTCGCCGAGCTGACGGCGTTCCGACGTTCCCTGGCCGAGCTGCGCCTGGACCGGGTGCTGTGCGGTCTGGCGGACGAATCCGGCGGCGAGCAGGCCGGCGAGCTGCGTCACCGGATCACCGGCGAGGCTCAGCTCGGACTGCGTGCCCTGCTCGCGCAGCGGTTCGCCGGCACCCAGCTGGACGCGGCCCTGTCGATGCTCACCGGAGTCGTGGCGTGCCCGTCGTTGATGGTCGGGGCCCTGCCTGACGACGCGACCGTCGCCGCGGCGGTGGACCTGGTTCTCCCCGGCGCACGGTGACGCTCAGTCGACCGTGTCCCACAGCGGGGAGTCCGCCGCGGAGCGCAGCGCCGCCACGATAGTGGTTTCCTGCGACCGGAAACGTTCCGTCGGCGCCGGCACGGAGATCGCCAGGACGTGTCCGCCGGCGACCCGCTTGGCGATCCCGGCGGCCGAGATGCCCGCTGTGTGCTCGTCGCGGTCGTAGGCGATGCCGGCGCGGCGTACCTCGCCGATCTCCTCGGACAGGGCCGCCGGTACCTGGTCGTCGTCGAGCAGCGCCAAGGCAGCCTTGCCGTTTGCGGTGTCGGACAGGGGGAATCGAGCTCCGACGGCCGACACCGCCCGCAATCTGTGCCGCGACTCGATCTGGTCGATGAACCACATCTGCCTCCCACGCAGCACCGAGAGGTCGACGGTCTCTCCGGTCGCCGAGGCCACCTGCTCGAGCACCGGGCGCAGGGCGGTCGCCAGGTGCGAACCGTCGGCACTGGCCAGGCCGAGCAGCCGGTCGCCGAGGCGGTACCGGCCCGCGTCGTCGACCCCCGCGAAGCCGACGTCGACGAGCGCAATGAGGAGACGGCGGGCCGTCGATTTCGCGAGACCGAGGTTGGTGGCGATGTCGCCGGGCCGCAGCCGGCCGGGCGCGGTGGCGATCTCGTCGAGCGCCGCGGCCGCCCGGCGCAGCGCCTGCAGGCCGTCGTCGCGGGTTCGGTGATTTCCCTCGTCCGCTGCCATGCCCAGCACTATAGTGATCCGCTGAACGGACCACGCTGATCCGCTGTACGGATCACGGCGGAGGAGGCGGTATGACAGATCTTCCCGGCGGACGGCACTTCTTTCGCGGTGACGACGGCTACGAGCAGGCTCGTGCGCAGACGGTGTGGAACGCGCGCACCCCCGAGCGTTTCCCCGACGTCGTCGTGCAGGCTGCGGACGTCGACGACGTCGTGGCGGCCGTCCGGTTCGCCGCGCGACACGACCTGCGCATCGGGGTGCGGTCGGGCGGTCACAGCTGGGCCGGCAATCACGTGCGTGACGGCGGCATGCTCCTCGACGTCAGCCGTCTGGACGCGTTCGCGGTCGACCCCGACGCCCGGACCGCCGTCGTCGGCCCGGGGATGGGCGGCAGTGTGCTCGCCGCCCGGCTGGACGCGATGGGGCTCTTCTTCCCGGCAGGTCACTGCAAGGGCGTGCGGATCGGCGGGTATCTGCTGCAGGGCGGCTACGGCTGGAACAGCCGGGTGCTCGGTCCGGCGTGTGAGAGCGTGCTCGGCCTCGACGTCGTGACGGCCGACGGGGAGCGGCTTTTCATCGACGCCGACCACCATCCCGAGCTGTATTGGGCCGCACGCGGATCCGGTCCCGGATTCTTCGCCGTCGTCGTCGCCTTCCATCTGCGGCTGTACCCACGTCCGGCGGTGTGCGGCAGCAGCCTCTACGTCTATCCGCTCGGGTGCGCCGAGGAGATCTATCCGTGGGCGCGGACGATCAGCGCCGAGGTCGACCGCCGAGTGGAGCTGCAGATCGTGGCGTCGCGCGCGGTCCCCGGCGCCGGCATCGACACCCCGTCGATCGTCATGGCGTCACCGGTGTTCGCCGATTCCGACGCGGAGGCCGAAAGCGCACTGGCCCTGCTGGAGACGTGTCCGGCGCGCGAGGACGCCACTATCGCCGTGCCGTACGCCCCCTCGGACCTGGAGACCTGGTACGCGGGCGTGATGAGCAACTACCCGACCGGCTACCGGTACGGCACCGACAACATGTGGACCTCGGCGAGCGCGGAGGAGTTGATGCCGGGTATCCGCCGAATTCTCGAGACGATGCCGCCGCACCCGGCACATTTCCTGTGGTTGAACTGGGGCCCGTCCCCGCAACGGCAGAACATGGCGTACAGCCTGGAAGACGAGATCTACCTGGCCCTGTACGGCGTGTGGCAGGACGCCGCCGACGACGACACCTACGGTGACTGGGCGCGGTCGAACCTCGCAGCGATGGAGCATCTGCAGACGGGCATCCAGTTGGCCGACGAGAACCTCGGCCGCCGCCCCGCTCCGTTCGCGACCGACGCCGCGATGGCCGAGCTGGATCGCGTCCGGTCGGTCTACGACCCGGCGGGCCGATTCCACTCGTGGATGGGGCGGGTGTGATGGGCTATCTCGGATACCGCGCCGGCGACGCCGACACCGCGTGGGGTGAGTTCTTCGACCCACTCATGGCGCCGCTACCCGCCCATGTCGTCGAGGCCCTGCACCACGGGCCGCAAGCCGACCAGCTGCTGCTCGACTTCGCCAGTGCCGCAGACCTTCTCGATCCGGGTTGCCACCCCACCGAGACCGGCTACGCGCAGGTGCGCGGCGGCGGCTTCGCCGTGTCGGTCTTGACCGAGATGCCGGGGGTGACACCGGCGATGTGGGACTGGTGGTTCGGCTGGCACGGCAGCGACGCGCGGCGCTACAAGCTGTGGCACCCCCGGGCGCACGTGTCGGCACGGTGGGCCGACGGCGGGGGCGACGGGCACTACGTCGGGCGGACGTCGTTGGTCGAGGAATACCTCGGTTCGGTGTTCACCCGGGCCGCGATCCGCTTCGTGCCGCCCGAGGAATTGGGGCTGGCCGCACGCCGGTCGGGTGACTCGGTGACGGTGTGTGCGCGGCTCGGCTCCTCGGAGGTGCCCGTCGACATCGGTTGGCTGGTGCACCAGGTGCGGCCGCGCGACGGCGGCGCCGAGATGCGCTCGCGGTTCTGGCTGGGCGGCCCGCATGTTCAGCTGCGCCAGGGTAACCGGTTGGCGCACAGCGTTATTCGACCCTTTGCGAGCCGTCAGCTACCCGATCCCCGCGACCTGCTGGTGCACTGCGCCCAGGAGATGAACCACCTCGCCGGCTTCCTGCCGGCCCTCCACGAGCGATTCACGTGACGATCCCGCGGGTACGTTGTGCCCCGTGTGGACAGTGAGCAGGCGGATTGCCGCACCCGCCGACACGGTGTGGCAGCTGCTGGTGGATCTCGACGCCTGGCCCGTCTGGGGGCCGACCGTGGCCGGCGCCGAACTCGACCGTGGCGGCTTCGAACTCGGCGCGACCGGCCGGGTGTTCACGCCCGTCGGCGTCCCTCTGCCGTTCACCATCACCGAACTCGACCCGGGGAGGTCTTGGGCGTGGCGGGTGGCCGGAATCCCGGCGACCAGGCACGGCGTCGAGCCCGCGGCGGGCGGCTGCCGAGCATGGATGAGTGCGCCCGTCTGGGCCCCCGCCTATCTGCCGGTGCTCGCACTCGGGCTTCGCCGCATCGGCGACATGGCGGTTGAATCCGGCGCGGACGGGTAACCCTGCGTGCGGTCGGAACACTGCACCGCGAGGAGAACATCGTGATCGGAACAATCATCGGCGCCATCGTCGTCGGATTGATCGTCGGCGCTCTTGCCCGGCTGGTCATGCCAGGCAAACAGAACATCGGCGTCATCATGACCATCGTGCTGGGCGCGCTGGGCTCGTTCCTGGGCTCGTGGGTGACCTACAACCTGGCGGGTTATTCGAACTCCAACGGTGGCTTCGCGATCATCCCGTTCCTGGTCGGCATCATCGTCGCCATCGTGCTGATCGCCGCCTACCTCGGCATCACCGGCAAGCGCAGCACCGGCCCCCGCGCCTAGATGGCCGTCACCGAGTCGCGCGAGACCGTCATCGAGGCGTCTCCCGCGCAGATTCTCGATGTGCTGTACGACCTCGAATCGTTGACCGAGTGGTCGTCGGCGCACCAAGAGGTCGAGATCCTCGAGTGCGACGACGAGGGACGACCTACCAAGTCCCGGCAGGTGGTCAAGATCGTCGGCGTCAGCGACGAGCAGGTGCTCGACTACTCCGTCCATGACGACGGGGTCAGTTGGACGTTGGTCAGTTCACAGCAGCAGCGCGCCCAGGAAGGCCGCTACACGCTGACTCCCGACGGCGACAGCACGCGCGTGCGCTTCGAACTCACCGTCGATCCCACCGTGCCCCTGCCGGGCTTCCTCATCAAAAGGGGCGCCAAGGGCCTGATGGAGACGGCCACCGACGGCCTGCGCAAGCGCGTACTGGCCGTCAAAGGCGGTTGAGCCAGCGGACCACATCCACGGAATGAGTTTGCGAAAGCGCATGCGCAAGCGCTTGCCTACGGCTTAGGCTCCCGTCCAACGGCGACGCGTCGGGCGTCGCCCGGGGACAAGGGAGTCCACATGGTCGGCATCGCTGGCAGGCGCAAGAGCGTGACGTTCACCGTCGGATCGGTGGTGATGGCCGGTGCGCTGGTCCTCGGCATGACCGGGTGCAGCGGCGGCTCGAACTCCGACAGCGTCAAGGTCGGCCTGATCACCAAGACCGATTCCAACCCCTACTTCGTGAAGGTCCGCGAGGCCGCCCAGGCGCAGGCCGACAAGGACGGCGCCGAATTGATCGCGCTCGCCGGTGCCTTCGACGGTGACAACGAGGGTCAGGTCACCGCGATCGAGAACATGGTCGGTCAGGGCGTCAAAGGCATTCTGATCACCCCGAATTCGTCGACGGGCGTACTCGACGCGATCAAGAGGGCACGCGACGCCGGCGTCATCGTCATCGCGCTCGACACGGCGACCGACCCCGAGGACGCCGTCGACGCCACCTACGCCACCGACAACAAGGCCGCCGGCGTCAGCCAGGGCAAGTGGGTCAGGGCGGCCATCGGCGGCGCACCCCCGCAGGTGGTCATGCTCGACGGCACCCCCGGCGGCACCGTGGACACATTCCGTCACGACGGCTTCCTCGAAGGCTTCGGCATCACCAACGGCTCCCCGGAGATCGTCGGGCAGGAGAACACCAACGGCGATCAGACCAAGGCGCAGACCGCGATGGAGAACATCCTGCAGCGCGCGCCACGCATCAATGCGCTGTACACGATCAACGAACCCGCCGCCGCCGGTGCCTACCAGGCGATCCAGTCCGCGGGCCGCGCCGACCAGATCACCATCGGCTCCATCGACGGCAGCTGCACCGGCGTCGCGGACGTGAAGGCCGGCAAGATCGGCGCAACCGTGATGCAGTTCCCGGCCAAGATGGCCGAACTCGGGGTGCAGGCCGTCGTCAAATTCGCCAAGGACGGCACCAAGCCCAGCGGCTTCAACGACACCGGCTCCCAGCTGATCACCGACAAGCCCATGCCCGGCATCGAGTCCAAGGACACCGCCTGGGGTGAGCAGAACTGCTGGGGCACCGCCGGGTCATGACGGACGGCTTTGTATCCCAAACGACGGCACCACAGACGAAGCCACCGTTGTCGAGCCGGCTGACGGCCTCGAACCTGCTGCGCGAACCGCTGCTGGGCCCGTTGGTCGCGCTCGTGCTGGCGATCATCGTGTTCAGCGTGATCTCGGACTCGTTCCTCGAGCCGCAGAACGTGTCGCTGATCCTGCAGCAGTCGGTGGTCGTCGGCATCCTCGCGGTCGGCCAGACGCTGATCATCCTCACCTCCGGCATCGACCTGTCGATCGGTGCGGTCGCGGTGTTCGGCACCATCGTGATGGCCCAGAGCGCAGGCGCCTCCGGCCCAGTTGTCGCACTCGGTTCGACACTGCTGGTGTGCGTGGTGTTCGGCGCGCTCAACGGCGGGCTGGTCACCATGCTGCGGCTCCCGCCGTTCATCGTCACCCTCGGCACGTTCACCGCGATCCAGGCCGCCACCCGGCTGTTGGCCGGTTCGGAGACCTACCGGGTGACGCCGGGACCGTTGACGTTCCTGGGCACGTCGTTCCGCATCGGCACGTTCTCGACGACGTTCGGTGTGGTCGCGATGCTGCTCGTCTATCTCGTGACGTGGTACGCGCTGTCCCAAACGGCCTGGGGTAAGCACGTATACGCGGTCGGCGGCAACCCGCAGGCGTCCGACCTGTCCGGGATCAAGTCGGGTCGGGTACTGCTGTCGGTGTACATCACCACCGGTGTCATCGCCGCGATCGCGGCGTGGGCGGCGCTGGGGCGCATCCCGAACGCCGATCCGAACGCCTATCAGAACGCCAACCTCGAAACCATCACCGCGGTGGTGATCGGCGGCACCAGCCTTTTCGGTGGCCGCGGCGGTGTGGTCGGAACCCTGGTCGGCACACTGATCGTCGGTGTTCTTCGCAACGGGCTCACCCAGGCCGGGGTCGACAACCTCTACCAGAACATCGCCACGGGCATCCTGGTGATCGTCGCGGTGGCAGTGGATCAGTTCACCCGTAGGAGGTCACGATGACCACCGATAAGCACCCTGTCCTCGAAGCACGCGGTCTGGTCAAGAAGTACGGCAACGTCACCGCCATCAACGGCGCCGACTTCGAACTGCGCGCCGGTGAGGTGCTGGCCGTCATCGGAGACAACGGCGCAGGCAAGAGCAGCCTGATCAAAGCGCTTGCCGGCGCGGTGATCCCTGACTCGGGGCAGATCCTGATGAACGGGCGACCGGTGTCGTTCAAGAACACCCGCGACGCCCGTGCCGCCGGTATCGAGACGGTCTATCAGGACCTCGCCGTGGTGCCGGCCCTCGACATCGCCTCGAATCTCTACCTCGGCAGAGAGGTGCGACGACAAGGCATCGCCGGCAGCGTGTTCCGTCGACTCGACATGCCGCGGATGCGTCAGGACGCCTCGCAGCACCTCGCCGATCTGAAGATCGGCATCAAGGCGGTCAGCCAGGCCGTCGAGACGCTCTCCGGTGGTCAGCGCCAAGGCGTCGCTGTGGCCCGTGCCGCGGCCTTCGGGCGAGGCGTGATCATCATGGACGAGCCGACGGCCGCACTCGGTGTCCGGGAGTCAGGTCAGGTGATCGACCTCATCCGATCCATTCGGGACCGGGGTATCCCGGTGGTGCTCATCAGCCATGACATGCCACACGTCTTCGAGGTCGCCGACCGTATCCACATCCACCGACTGGGCCAGCGTGCCGGCGTCGTCGACCCGAAGGCACGGTCGATGTCGGAAGTGGTGGCCCTGATGACCGGCGCGGAGGAGCCGACCGATGAGGAACGCGCCGGACTCTGAGCCGCGGGGGATCTTCGTCGGCCTGGCCACCCTCGACGTCATCCACCGCATCACCGAGACCCCGGCGGCGAACCAGAAGGTCACCGCGGCAGCGCAATTCGTGGCCGCGGGCGGGCCGGCGGCGAACGCGGCGGTCACCTTCGCCGCACTCGGCGGTGACGCGGTTCTCGTCACCGCGCTCGGCACGGACCCGGTCGCCGATCTGGTGCGCAGTGACCTGGTGGCCCACGGCGTGGAGGTGATCGACGCTGCCGCGGGCATGCCGCGGCCCGTCCCGGTGTCCAGCGTGTCGGTGCTCGACGCGACGGGGGACCGCTCGGTGGTCTCGCTGGACGCGGTGGCCACCGACGTCGCGGCGCCGGCCGCCCTGCACGCCCTTGTCGCCGGCGCCGACGTGGTGCTCGTCGACGGTCATCACCCCGTCATCGGTCTCGCGGCCGCTCGCTCCGCCGCCGCACAACAGGTGCCGTGTGTCGTCGACGCGGGCCGGTGGAAACCCGTGATGGCTGAGTTGATCCCGAGCAAGCCGGACATGGTGTGCTCCGCAGATTTTCGAGTCCCGGGGACAGACGATTCGGCATCGACCGCCGCCGCACTGCTGCGCGACGGGGTACCCACCGTCGTCATCACCGACGGCGGAGCGCCGATCCGGTGGTGGGTGAACAGTGAGTCCGGCAGTGTCGCGGTGCCGACCGTGCCAGTGCGCGACACCCTGGGCGCCGGCGACGTGTTCCACGGCGCATACTGCTACTTCGGTGCGGCCGGTGAAGTCCGCCTGACCGAGCGCATCGAGGCGGCGGCGCGTGTGGCGGCCCTGCGGTGCTCGGTGATCGGACCGCGGGCCTGGCTCGCCGAACTCTCCCGCGAGCGAAGGCGGTAATGGTGACCATCGAACCGGACGTCGAGAGCGTTTCCGTCGAGCAGTTGGTCGCCTGGGCGCGGGAGCTCGTCACGCCCGGCACCCGACGAATCCTCGGGCTGACCGGTGCGCCCGGGGCCGGAAAGTCCACGGTGGCAGAACAACTCGTCGCTGCACTCGGACCGCAGGACGCGGTACTGGTGCCGATGGACGGCTTCCATCTCGCCAACGAGGTGCTGCTCGACCTCGGCCGGCGGGACCGCAAGGGCGCGCACGACACCTTCGACGACGACGGGTACGCGCGGCTGCTCGCGGCGTTGCGCGCGCAGCGCGACGGTGACGCGGTGATCTACGCCCCGCGGTTCCGGCGGGAGATCGAGGAACCGATCGGCTCGTCGATCCCGGTGCACGCGTCGATCCCGCTGGTGGTCACCGAGGGCAACTACCTGCTGCTGAACTCCGGTGCCTGGCCGGCCGCCCGGGCGTGCGTCGACGAGGTGTGGTTCTTGGCTCCCGACAACGACATTCGGCACGAGCGGCTCGTGCGCCGGCACGAGGCGTTCGGGAAGACACCGGAGGAGGCGCAGTTCTGGGCGCTGGGTTCCGACGAACGCAACGCCGCGCTGATCGAGTCGACGGCGGGCCGGGCCGATCGCGTCCTGCGGTTGCCATGACCACGATGGGCGACGTCGCGCGCTTGGCCGGGGTGTCCGCGTCCACGGTGTCGCACGTGATCAACGGGACCCGCCGGGTGGACACCGGGACGCGCCTGCGCGTGGAGGCGGCGATCGCCGAGACCGGCTACCGACGCAACGGGGTGGCCCGCTCGCTGGCGGCCGGGCGCACCCACACCGTCGGTCTGTCCATCTCGGCGCTGACGAACCCGTACTTCGGCAGCCTCGTCCACGCGGTGGAACGCGCGCTGTCGGAGGCGGGGTACGTGCTGATCGTCGGGGACTCCCACGACGACGCGGAATCCGAGAAGCGGGTCACCGACTCGCTGTTGGACCGGCAGGTCGACGCGATGATCGTGGCGCCGGCGGCCGGCTCGGAGCGCACGACCCTACCGGCGATCGTGCGCACCGGCACGCCGCTGGTCCTCATCGACCGCGCCGTCGACATCGACTGCGATCAGGTCGGACCCGAGAATCGGGAGTCGGCGCGCACACTCACCGAGCACCTGATCGAGCACGGGCACCGGCGGATCGCCGTGGTGCGCGGCATCGCCGGGATCTCCTCGACCGTCGAGCGATTCGACGGCTACGCCGCCGCGCTGGCCGCGCGCGGCATCCCACTCGACCCTGGCCTGGTGATCGACGGGGAGTCCAGTACCGACGTCGCCGAACGGGAGGTGCGCGCGGTGATGGCCCGCGAGGATCGGCCCACCGCGGTGGTGTCGATGAACAACGCGATGACCATCGGTACGGTCAAGGCGCTGCGCAGCCTCGACCTGTCGATCCCGTCCGATGTGGCGTTCGCCTGCTACGACGACTTCGAATGGTCGGACCTGTTCGAGCCCAAGCTGACCGCCGCGGCCCAGGACGTCGAGACCATCGGCGCCACCGCCGCGCAACTCCTCCTGCACCGAGTGCGCGCAGAAGCCGCTGCGGCGCAGCGCATCCAGGTGCCGACGACGTTCCACCGCCGCAACTCGTGCGGCTGCCTGCCTTAGCTGCAGACCGCGCCGACGGCCGCCGAGCCGACCAGCTTGGTGTACTTGGCCAGCACACCCGTCTCGTACACCGGCGGCAGCGGGGTGAATCCCGCTTTGCGCGCCTCGAATTCGGCCTCGTCGACCAGGATGTCCAGCGTTCCGTTGGCCACGTCGAGCCGGATACGGTCGCCGTCGCGGACGAACGCGATGGGTCCGGCGTCGACGGCCTCGGGCGCGACGTGGCCCACGCACAACCCCGTCGTCCCACCGGAGAACCGGCCGTCGGTCATCAGCAGCACGTCCTTGCCCAGCCCGGCGCCCTTGATGGCGCCGGTGATGGCGAGCATCTCGCGCATGCCGGGGCCGCCCTTCGGGCCCTCGTAGCGGATCACCACGACGTCGCCGTGGGTGATCGTGCCGTCCTCGAGCGCGTCGAGCGCGGCACGCTCGCGCTCGAAAACCCTTGCGGTGCCCTCGAACACGTCGGAGTCGAAGCCCGCCGACTTCACCACCGCGCCCTCCGGGGCGAGCGAGCCGTGCAGGATCGTGATGCCACCGGTCGGGTGGATCGGGTTGTTCATCGCCCTCAGCACCTTCCCATCGGGGTCCGGCGGCTCGATGTGGGCCAGGTTCTCCGCCATCGTCTGACCGGTGACGGTGAGGCAATCACCGTGCAGCAGACCGGCATCGAGAAGCGCCTTCATCACCACGGGCACGCCACCGATCTCGTCGACGTGCTTCATCACGTGGCGGCCGAACGGCTTCACGTCGGCGAGGTGGGGCACCTTGCCCCCGATGCGGGTGAAGTCAGCCAGTGTCAGGTCGACGCGCGCCTCCCAGGCGATGGCCAGCAGGTGCAGCACGGCGTTGGTGGATCCGCCGAACGCCATGACGACGGCGATGGCGTTCTCGAACGCCTCCTTGGTGAGGATGTCGCGGGCGGTGATGCCCCGGCGCAGCATGTCGACGACGGCGGCGCCGGAGCGGCGGGCGTACTCGTCGCGGCGGGAGTCGATGGCGACCGGAGAAGCGCTGCCCGGCAACGACATTCCGAGCGCTTCCGCGGCCGAGGCCATGGTGTTGGCGGTGTACATGCCGCCGCAGGCACCTTCGCCGGGACAGATCGCGCGCTCGATGATGTCGACGTCCTCGCGCGACATCAGCCCGCGCGCACACGCGCCGACGGCCTCGAAGGCGTCGATGATCGTCACTTCCTTCTCGGTGCCGTCGGTCAACTTCGCGACGCCGGGCATGATCGAGCCGTTGTAGAGGAACACGTTGGCGAGGTTCAGCCGTGCGGCCGCCATCAGCATGCCGGGGATCGACTTGTCGCAGCCGGCCAGCAGCACGGAACCGTCGAGCCGCTCGGCCTGCATGACGGTTTCGACGCTGTCTGCGATCACCTCACGGGAGACCAGCGAGAAGTGCATGCCCTCGTGGCCCATCGAGATGCCGTCGGAGACCGAGATCGTGCCGAACTCCAGCGGGTAGCCGCCCGCTTCGTGCACGCCCGCCTTGACCGCCTGGGCCAACCGCTGCAGGGACATGTTGCACGGCGTGATCTCGTTCCACGACGAACCGACGCCGATCTGCGGCTTGGCCCAGTCGTCGTCGCCCATCCCCACCGCGCGCAGCATTCCGCGCGCGGCCGTCTTCTCCAGCCCGTCGGTGACGTCGCGGCTACGGGGCTTGATGTCTGGTGTGGCGCCTGAGGACTGTGAGGGCATGCGCACGATTATGCGCCTGGCGTTTCACCCGGCCAAACCAATATGGATACCCCCGTGGGGTACGGGTAAGGTGGCGGCATGTCGAAGGTCCTCGGTGCGGTCGCCGCGCTGGCGTCGGTGGCCGCGCTGACCGGGTGCGGGGGACCGGCTGCCGCGCCGGCGACGTCGTCGACGGCGGACGCCCCGGTGATCACCGGCGAGCCGGCCGGCTACAACGACGCCGACGTGACGTTCGCCGACCAGATGATCGACCGGCACCGCGAGTCGATCGCGCTCGCGGACGCGGTTCCCCAGCGCTCCACCAACGCCGAGGTGGTCGCGCTCGCCCAGCGCATCGCCGCCCAGCAGCAGAAAGAGATCAACGTCCTCAACGTCTTCCTCGTGCAGTGGGACAGGCCCCCGAAGATGGGCGTCGCGGTGGACCCCGCGGTGGGGAACCCGGCTGCGCTCACGCAGCTGCAACAGCTGCAGGGCAGCGCTTTCGATCGTCTCTGGCTGCAATCGATGATGGATCAGCACCGGAAGTCGATCGCGGTGGCCAACGCCGAGATCGCGGCAGGGGCCAACGTGGACGCGATCTCGATGGCCAAGACGATGGTGTCGACGCTGACGACCGAACTCGACCAGATGACCACGATGCTGGAGGGCACGCCATGAGCACTGTCGACGACGGTGGGGACACCGGTTCGCACGGGTACTCCGCGCAGAAAGAGAACTACGCGAAGCGATTGCGGCGCATCGAGGGTCAGGTGCGCGGGATCGCGAAGATGATCGACGAGGACAAGTACTGCATCGACGTCCTCACGCAGATCAGCGCGGTCAACAGCGCCCTGCAGTCGGTGGCGCTGGGCCTGCTCGACGAGCATCTGGGCCACTGCGTCTCTCACGCGGTGGCCGCCGGAGGCGACGAAGCGGACGCCAAGCTCGCCGAGGCCTCCGCGGCGATCGCCCGGTTGGTGCGCTCCTAACCAGGCGGTTCGTAGGGCTGATACCACCGCCACTGGGCGCGTTCCCCGGTCGGACCGGGGCAAGGTGCGACGTCAGGCGGTGGTTGGGTGGGTGGTCGAGCCAGCGACGCGGAGGTCAGCGCGTTGCCGGCGGCGTCGGTGACGACGAGTTGGTCGGCGGGGCCGGTGATCGTGATCAGGCCGCGGTGGTGGGCCCGATGGTGATACGGACACAGCAGCGCGAGGTTCCACAGCTCGGTGGGGCCGCCGTCTTCCCAGTGCACCAGATGGTGGGCGTGCAATCCGCGGGTCGCCCCGCAGCCGGGCACGACGCAGACGAGGTCGCGATGCTCCAACGCGCGCCGGAGCCGCCGGTTGACGGTGCGGGTGGCGCGGCCGGCGCCGATCACCTGCCCATCCCGGTGAAACCAGACCTCGCAGGTGGCGTCACAGGACAGGTAGCGGCGGTCGGAGTCGGGCAGTACGGGTCCCAGGTGCAGGGAGCTCAGGCGGGTGGCGACGTCGACGTGGACGACGACGGTGGTGCGCTGCCCGTGGGGGCGGGCCGCGGCCTCGGCGTCCCAACTCATCTCGATCAACCGTAGGAACGCCGCGGCGTTGCCGGGCATCGATGCCCGCTCGTCGGGGTCGGTGGCCTTCCACTCCGCCACGAGCGCATCGCGATGCGAGCCCAGGGCGGCCTCGAACGCCGCGTTCTCGACATGCGGCAAGGTGATCTGCCAGTAGGTGTACTGGTCGTCGCTGCGCGAGGTGATCGACATCTGCGGCCCCGGATCGACGACCTCACCCGCGTCCTCTGACTCGTCAACGGGTTCCGACTCCGGCGCGGGTTTGGGTTGCATCTTCAACGCCGTCCGCAACTGGCTCACCGTCGCACACCGGGCCATCGTGGCGAAGTGCTCGTCCGAGCCGGGCAGGCCGCGCTCGGCGATCACCCCGACCTGATCGACGGAGAACCGGCCCTCCCGCAACCCCTCGATGCAGTGCGGGAATTCGTCGAAGCGGTGCGCGATCCCTGCGATCGAGTGCGCCCGCGACGCCGACACCCCGGCCTTCCACGCCAGCCACCCGGCCGTCGACCGGGCTCCGGCGGCCGCCCACAACTCGTCGCGATCGACCTCGGCCGCGATCTCCACGATCCGCGCGTCGATCGCGTTACGCTGCCCGGTCAGCTCGGCCAACTCCTCATGGAGCATCGACAACCGTTCATCGATGGCGAGAGAACTGACCGGGGGCATGACCCCAATCTCGCACCGCCGACCGACAATTCACCGCGCCGAACCAACGACCTGTGGATGAACACGGATCTGGGGACAACTACGCCGGCGGCACGTCCTCCGGCCGTTCGGCGGCCAGATCCGATGCGCGCCGGCGCAGCCTGCGGTGTTCCACGTACAGCCAGCCCGCGCCGGCGGTCACCGCGACGACGGCGATCACCACCGCGATCACGGCCAGTCCGCTCTTGCCGACGGCGAACCCGCACAGTGAGAGCGCGAAAGCGATCAACCCCACCGCGATCATCGTGTGGCCCGGCCAATTGGCCGCATCCTTCAGAGTTTCACCGGCCACCGGACCCAACGGCGCGGCCCGGTCGGGCGATGCGTGCTTGTCGTATGTGTCCATGGTCGTGAGTCGCTGTGCGACAGGTCAATCCGAACGCCGTTACGGTGTGGCTCTGCTCACGTCGACGATCACTTGCGGGAAAGCCACTGGTGGAGACGGTGATAGATCTCCGGATGGTTGAGCAGATCGAAGTGATGAAGACCGGTCAGCACCAGTCCCGCGTCCTCGTCGAACGGCAGCCGGCGTTTACGGCCGCGACCCGAGGCGCTGGCCGGCCGCACCAGGTGATCGCCGAACACCATGCCGAGCGCCGCCGGTGCGGCCGAGGTCGCGACGAAGTGGTAGCGGGCATGGGGGAGGAACGGCACCTCGCGGCACCGGTCCCGCAGGAACTCGTCGGGGTCCGCCTCGGCCCAGTCGTCGTCCAGGACGGCACCGAAGCGCAGGTCCTTGATGCCGTCGCTGCGCAGGTTGAGCAACTCGGCGATCGACCGAGTCTCGCGGAGCCGGATCATCAGCCAACTCGCGGCGTTGACCCCTTTTTCCAGATCGGCACCGAGATGCGGGGAGCCCAGGCACACCACCTGGCGAGTGGCGCGGCACCAGCGGCGGTTGCGCTCCGCGGCGTAGTGGCAGGCCGAGCGGGCCACCAGCCCACCCATCGAATGGCCGATCAACACGATGCGACTGACCGGTACCGGCCACAGCTCCAGCAGGCGGGTCAGCAGGTCGTCGAGGGCATGCCCGTTGGTCGAGATATGCAGTCCGGTGTTGTAGCGGATCTCGATCGGGGTGTAACCCAGATCGTCGTGTAAGCGTTCGCCGTACCAGGTCGACGGGGCGCCCGTCAAGGGCCGCGGCGGCCGGTGCCACGACGACTCCGTCTGACACAGCCCGTGCACGAACACGGCCAGTTTGTCGGTGGGCTCGGGGAACGCCGCGCCGATGGCGCCCGGGGTCAGCGCCACCGCTCGTCCGTGCGCGCGGATCGCCATGGGAGCGGCGAACTCGTTGCCGCGGTCGGCGAGCTCGTCGCCGTAGATGCCGTTGAGTGCGGCGATGGCCTCTGCGACCCCCGGTCGCTCGTCGAGCGGTGGGTCGTCGTCGAACGCCAGCCCCGCCGCGGCGAGCTCGGCAACCTTCGGGGGGATGCGCGCGCCGGTCACGTCGAGCGCGCTGTAGACCGCGCCGGCGATGGCATCGTGCACGATCTCCACGGGCCGCGCCGCCGGTCCGATCGAGCTGAACACACGGCTCGCGATGCCGGTGTGCACGCCCCGGACCAGCGTGTTCAGTACTGTCAGACCTTCTGCCGCCACCTCGCCGAGGGACTGCATGTCCTGGGTACGCATGCTGACACCCCCTTCGGTGAACAGTTGTACTTACTCCAGGGTAAGGTGTGGGCGACTGCCAGGCAACGGTGTCTGTGCGGTCAGTCCCGCAGCGCATCCTCGATGCGCTGGACCTTGGCCGTGAGCTGGCCGGTGTGGCCCGGCCTGATATCGGCCTTGAGGACCAGGCTGACGCGCGGTGAGACGGCGGCGACCGCATCCACCGCGCGTTTGACCACGGCCATCACCTCGTCCCAGTCGCCTTCGATGTTGGTGAACATGGCGTTGGTCTCGGCGGGCAGGCCCGATGCGCGCACCACCCGCACCGCCTCGGCGACAGCGTCGCCCACCGAACCCGTGTCGTCTCCCGCCAGGGGACTGATGCTGAACGCGACGATCATCATGCGAGCCTACGGCCCGACCCCGGTAACACCTGGCAGTGCGAGAGCGATCATCACTGCAGGTCAGGGCTTCCACGATGGCGGCTGCCCAGGGTCCGTCGGCCCGCTGGCCAGGAGAATCACCCTCGGCGCTGTGCCACACTGGACGCAGTCGCGGGACTTGGAGGTACGTGAATGCGGCAGGCAAACAAGACTCGGTTGATCGCCGTGCTGTCGGTGATGACCGTGGTCGTCGGCATGGTGCTCAGCGCTCCCTCGGCCTTCGCGCAGCCCGACGTGGCCTCGCCGCCGGCGCCCGCGGACCCGTTCGCGCCGCCCCCGCTGCCCAATCCGCTGGCCTTCCCGAACCCGTTCGCGCCGCCCGCTCCTGCCCCGGTGACGCCCACCGCGGCCGATCCGTTCGCCGTGATCCCGGGACAGCCGATGCCCATCCCGGAAGGCACGCCGGCCGGCCAGAACCCGACACCGTTCGTGGGTCAGCCGCCGTTCGTCCCGCCGTCCTTCAACCCCACCAACGGCTCGATCGTGGGCGCGGCGAAGCCGATCTACATCAATTTCCAACGGCCGATCGCCAACCGGCAGATGGCGCAGGACGCCGTGCACATCTCCTCGGTGCCGCCGGTGCCCGGCCGTTTCTACTGGACCTCTGACACGCAACTGCGCTGGCGTCCGCAGGACTTCTGGCCGGCGGGCACCGTCGTCAACATCGACGCCGCAGGCACCAAGTCGAGCTTCACGGTGCCCGAGCAGCTGGTCGCCACCGTCGACGACTCGACGCACACGATGACGATCGTGCGCAACGGTGAGGTCGAGAAGACCTTCCCGGTGTCGATGGGCAAGTCCGACGGCAAGCACGAAACCAAGAACGGCACCTACTACGTGCTCGAGAAGTTCGCCGACATCATCATGGACTCCTCGACCTACGGGGTCCCCGTCGATTCGGCGGAGGGCTACAAGCTCAAGGTGCAGGACGCGGTCCGCATCGACAACAGCGGCATCTTCGTGCACAGCGCACCGTGGTCGGTCGGCGACCAGGGCAAGCGCAACGTCAGCCACGGCTGTATCAACCTCAGCCCCGCCAACGCGCAATGGTTCTACGACAACTTCGGCAGCGGCGATCCCGTCGTCGTCAAGAACTCCGAGGGCGGTCTGTACGACCAGCCCGACGGTGCGTCGGATTGGCAGATGTTCTGACGTTCTGACACTCCGGCCGCTCCCGGCCACCCGCCGTGCCACGATGGGGTGAGGCGAAGGGTGGGCGCGGATGCCCGGTGACGGCAAGGCGGTGGTCCGCACCGTCGGTGTGCTCCTGCTGACGCTGGTCGCCATGGTCGCCTTGCGCGGTGTGCTGCCGGGCGCGCCGCCCCCGACGCCCGACCGCACTCCCGACGGGCCGGGTTCTGAGGCCGCCGTCGTCATCATGCTTGTGCTGTCGGTGACGGCGCTCGCCGTGGCGGTACTCGCACGGGCCCGTACGCCGTGCCCACACCGCGCCAAGGGTGAGCCCCCGCGACGCGATGTCGGCACCGGGGCTGCGATCTCGTGGCGGCTACTGCTGATCGCGGCGGCCGTGCTGCTGGCCTGGCTGCTGATCGTCCTGCTGCTGATGCGGTGGGCGTCGTCGATCGACCCGGCTGACCCGGGTGGCGGCGCAGCGGTTGCCGAACACGCGCGCGATGCCCCGGCCGGCGGCCAGCGGGCCGACGCTGACCGCGGGGCCGGTGGAGGCGTGTTCGAGCTGCTGATGGGTACGGCAGTCGCGCTGCTCCTGCTCTCCGTCCTCGCCTCGCTCACCGCGCGCCGGCGCCGCTTCGCCCCGGCGACGGCCGCCACAGACGGGAGCCTGGACACCCCGCCGCCGCGGCCTGCTCCGGATCTGGCCCGGGCGACCGAGCGGGGACTGGCCGAGGTCGGGGACCGCAGCCGCGATCCACGGGAGGCGATCATCGCCTGCTACGTCGCGATGGAACAGGAGCTGGAGAAGTCACCGACCACCATCCCGCAGGCCTCTGACACCCCGGCGGAAGTGCTGGCGCGCGCCGTCGCCCGACGTGCCGTACACGCCGACAGCGCCGCGCAGCTGGTGGATCTGTTCGAGGAGGCGCGCTTCTCACCCCACGTCATGAACGAGGGCCACCGAGACGACGCCGTGCGCGCGCTGCAGGTGGTGCAGCGCGAGTTGCAGGGCGCCTCGTGACCAGGATCGTCGCCGCCGCGGTGGCGCTGATCGTCGCGGTGGAAGTCTGCGCGTTCGCGCTCGCCGATCGCGCCGTGGTGGTCGCCGTCACCGGTGCCGCCCTGGTGCTCGCGCTGCTGTGGATCCGCTGGCACCTCACCCGTAGCGCCGCCACTGATCCCGACATCTCCGCCGATACGGCCGCAGTGGCGTTGCAGCGCTGGCATTCTCGCACCGAGACACTGATCTCCTGGGCCGACTCGACCCGGGCGGACTGGGATCGTCGGCTACGCCCGATGCTGGCCCGACAGTTCGAGCTCGCGGTCGGCAACCGCATCCGCAAAGACCCGGACAGTGTCGAGACCACCGGGCGGATGCTGTTCGGCGAGCGGCTCTGGCCGTGGGTGGACCCGAACAACATCTCGCGCACAGGCGCCTCCGAGCCAGGGCCCGGCCGCGCCGCGCTCGACGAGATCCTGCAGCGGCTGGCGCGGCTGTGAACGCACCGATGGCCACCACCACCGCGGCGTGCGACGCAGTGCTCGACGAGATCGGCCGGGCGGTCGTGGGTAAGCGCGAGGCGTTGACACTGATCCTGATCACGGTGCTCGCCCGTGGGCACGTGCTCGTCGAGGATCTGCCCGGGCTCGGAAAGACGTTAATCGCCAAGTCGTTTGCGGCCGCCCTCGGGTTGCGCTTCACCCGCGTCCAGTTCACCCCTGATCTGCTGCCGGCCGACCTGTTGGGCTCGACGATCTACGACATGCAATCCGGCCGGTTCGAGTTCCGCGGCGGCCAGATCTTCACCAACCTGCTGCTGGGTGACGAGATCAACCGCACCCCACCCAAGACGCAGGCAGCGCTGCTGGAAGCGATGGCCGAACGCCAGGTGAGCATCGACGGTGTGACCCACCGGTTGCCCGAGCCCTTCCTGGTGCTGGCCACCGACAACCCGATCGAATACGAAGGCACCTACCCCCTGCCCGAAGCCCAACTGGATCGCTTCGCGTTGCGCCTGGAGTTGAAATACCTGTCGGCACAGGACGAGACGACGATGCTGCGGCGCCGGTTGGAGCGCGGTTCGGCGCCACCGGAGGTGACCCAGGTGGTGACCGCACGGGAACTGCTCGCGATGCAGGAGTCCGTCGAAATGGTGACGGTGCACGACGATGTGCTCACCTACGTCGTCACGCTGGCCGGCGCGAGCCGCCACCACCCACAGGTCGCCGTCGGAGCGAGTCCGCGCGCGGAGCTGGATCTAGTGCAATTGGCCCGAGCCCGCGCGCTGCTGGCCGGCCGCGACTTCGTGATCCCCGAGGACGTCAAGGCGCTGGCCGTGCCGGTGATGGCGCATCGGATCAGCCTGCGGCCGGAGATGTGGGTGCGCAAGGTGGCTGGTGCCGACGTCGTCGAGGACCTGCTGCGCCGTACGCCCGTCCCGCGCGCCCGGGGCACGTCGTGATCGCCGTCGAGATGCGCTGGCGTGCATCGCCATTGACGCGGTCCGTCGCGACTTCGGCGGCTCTGGCATTCGGTGCCGCGGTGGTCACCGGCCGCTGGGAGTTGGTCGCCTTCGCCGCGCCGCTGGTGGCGGTGCTCTGCTCGCTGGGATGGCAGCGGCCCGTGCCCGCGGTGACGGTGAGCGGAGATCCGTTGCAGCAACGCTGTTTCGAAGGTGAGCGGGTGCACGTCACGGTCAGCGCGAGCGCCGACGACGGCAGCGCCGTGCGGGTGACCGCCGGCGCTGCGGCAGGGATGAACGTCGAGCGCGGCGCCGGGGCAGGCGTGACCGTGTCGGCGCCGCGGTGGGGGCGCTACCCGATCGAGGCGACCGTGCGTGCCCTCGGCCGCGGCGGACTGCTCGAGGGAGTCGGTACTGCACCGGCCGCCCAGGTCTGCGTCTTCCCCGTCGCGCCGCCGCAGCCGACCGCGCTGCCCCGCACCGAATTGCTGGATCGACTCGGCACCCATCTGACCCGGCACACCGGCCCCGGCGTCGAGTACGCCGACATCCGGCCCTACGTGCCCGGCGACCAGTTGCGCACCGTCAACTGGCCCGTCAGCGCCCGTCGCGGGGCTCTGCACATCACCGAGCGGCTGACCGATCGCGCCGCCGATGTGGTGGTCCTGTTCGACACGTACGCGCAGCCGCCGGGGCCGGCCACCGTCGCGACCGAGCGGACCGCGCGCGGCGCCGCGCAGGTGGTGCAGAGCGCGCTGCGCTACGGCGACCGGGCCGGGCTCGTCGCCCTCGGCGGCCGCACCACCCGCTGGCTGGGCGCCGACATCGGCGCCCGACAGTTCTACCGCATCCTCGACACGATGCTGGGCGCCGCCGGCGGCAGTTACGAGTCGGGGACCGGCACCCTGGCGCCGCGCCCCGCCCTGCCCACCGGCGCGATCGTCGTCGCGTTCTCCACCATGCTGGACACCGAGTTCGCCCTTGCGCTCATCGACCTGCGCCGGCGGGGTCATCCCGTGGTGGCGGTGGACGTCCTGCAGGGCTGCCCCGTCGCCGGTGAGCTCGATCCGCTCGTCGATCGGGTGTGGGCGATGCAGCGCGCGTTCATGTACCGCGACATGGCGACCGTCGGAGTGGACATCGTGGCCTGGCCCGACGACGCCACACTCGACCAGGCGATGGCCCTGCTCCCGGAGCGCCGGGCGTGATGGCCATGAAGCTTCCGAAAGTGTTGCTGCCGTTGGCCTTTGCCTCGGTGATGATCGGCTCGGCGGTGAGCGGCGGGGCAGGGTGGGCGCTGGTGGCGGCCGGCACGGCCGCGGCCGCCGTCGGCGCCGCGATCTGGTGGCGCCCCGCGGCCACCGTCGCGGTGGCGGCAACCGTGCTCACAGTCCTGCTCGCCGGCACCCCGCCGCTGGCCGTGGCCCTCTCCGGCCTCGCGGCCGCCGCCTATCTGGTCACCCGGCACGATGCCGCGACGGTGCCGACGATGACGACGGTGGTCGCATTCGCCGTCACCACTGCTCTCGTCGCCGCGGTGCCCGTCGAGCTGCCGTGGATACCGCTCGCCGCGCCGCTGGTGCTCCTGGTCGCCTATCTGGTTGCGGTGCGGCCGTTCGTCACGCCCGATCGCCCGAGCACCTGATTCCTCGATGCCGGCCGTCGCGGAGCCGGAGGTGCGGGTTCCTGTGCTGAATCGTGCCGTAGCGTCGTGGCGTGAGCCGCGCCCTCGACATCCCCATCCCCGGCGGCCCCTACGCGCTCGCCCAGGGTCCGGACGGCGCCATCTGGGTGACCCTCATCCACAGCGGGGAGATCGCGCGGATCGCACCCGGCGGCGACGTCGACGTCCACCCCGTGCACCCCCAGAGCAAGCCGGCGATCATCGTGGCAGCGCCGGACGCGGCATCTGGTTCACCCGCAGCGGTGACGACCGGATCGGGCGAATCGGGACCGACGGTGCGCAGCGCGAGATCGAACTCCCGTCTGGCAGCGGACCTTTCGGTCTCTGCGTCGGAACCGACGGAGCGCTGTGGTTCACCACGATGACCTCGGGCACGGTGTGCCGGCTCGGCACGGACGACGAGGTGGACGTCGTGGCCGTGCCCAGCGGCACCCCGTCGATGATCACCGCGGGTCCCGACGACGCGATGTGGTTCACCCTGAACGAGAAGAGCGCAGTCGGGCGGGTGGACATGACCGGAAACGTCAGCGTCCGGCCGACACCGACCCCGGCGGCCGGACCTGTCGGCATCGCGGCGACCCACGACGATGCGGTGTGGTTCACCGAGATCCGCGCAGACAGGCTGGGCCGCATCCCGATGAACGAGGCGATCCAGGAACTCGAGTTGCCGGGCAAACCCCATGCGGTGGTGGCCGACCACGCCGACGGGGTCTGGGTCAGCCTCTGGGAAAGCGACCAGATCGTGCGGGTCGGTGCCGACGGGGAGGTCGCGACCATCGACCTGCCCGCAGGCAGCGAACCGCACGGACTCCTGATGGCAGCCGACGGCGGACTGTGGGTCGCCCTGGAGGCGGGCTACGTCCTGCGGCTACCCGTCAGCTGAGTCAGTTCCAGATACGCACGCGCCGTTCGGGTTCCAGGTACAGCTCGTCGCTCTCGCTGACGTCGAAGGCTTCGTAGAAGGCATCCATGTTGCGCACCACGCCATTGCAGCGGAACTCCGGCGGGGAGTGCGGGTCGATCGCCAGGCGTCGGATCGCTTCGGCCTCGCGGGATTTGGTGCGCCACACCTGGGCCCAGCCGAAGAACACGCGCTGCTCGCCGGTCAGCCCGTCGATCACCGGCGCCGGCCTGCCGCCCAGCGACAGCCGGTAGGCCAGGAGTGCGATCGAGAGTCCGCCGAGATCGCCGATGTTCTCGCCGACGGTGAACGCGCCGTTGACGTGATGTGACGGTTCGAGCCCGCGCGGGGTGAACGTCTCGTACTGCTCGATCAATGCCTTTGTGCGCGATCCGAATTCAGTGCGGTCCTCGTCGGTCCACCAGTCCACCAGGTTGCCGTCACCGTCGTACTTGGCGCCCTGATCGTCGAAGCCGTGCCCGATCTCGTGCCCGATCACCGCGCCGATGCCGCCGTAGTTGGCGGCGTCGTCGGCGTCGGCGTCGAAGAACGGCGGCTGCAGGATCGCCGCGGGGAACACGATCTCGTTCATGCCGGGGTTGTAATACGCGTTGACCGTCTGCGGCGTCATGAACCACTCGTCGCGGTCGACCGGGCCGCCGAGCTTGGCGAGGTCGCGGTCGTACTCCAACGTGTAGCCGCGGCGGTAGTTGCCGTAGAGATCGTCGCGGGCGATCACCAGCGAGGAGTAGTCACGCCACTTCGCCGGGTAGCCGATCTTCGGCGTGAACTTGTCGAGCTTGGCGAGTGCCTTCTCCCGCGTCGCCGGGGTCATCCACTCCAGCTCGTTGATCGACACCCGGTACGCCTCACGCAGATTGGCCACCAGCTCGTCCATCCGCGCCTTCGCCTGCGGCGGGAAGTACCGCTCGACGTAGAGCCGGCCCAGCGCATCTCCCATCAGCGACTCGACCACCGACACGCCCCGCTTCCAGCGGTCGCGGATCTGCTCGGTGCCCGAGAGCAGCCGGCCGTAGAACGCGAAGTCCTCGGCGACCAGCTCGTCGGTCAGCAGCGAGGCGCGGGCGTGGATGAGCCGCCAGCGCAGCCACGTCTTCCACGTCTCGAGGGACTCGCTCGACCACAGCGCGGCGAACGCGGTCAGATAGTCGGGCTGTCGTACGACCACCTCGGCCGGGGACGCGCCCAGCGCGCCCAGCCAGCCGCCCCAGTCGAAGCCCGGCGCCTCGGCGACCACGTCGGCCAGCGTGCGCAAGTTGTAGGTGAGGTCGGCGTCGCGGCGCTTGACCACGTCCCAGTGCGCGGCCGCGAGCTTGGTCTCCAGCGCGACGATCGTCGATGCGCTGTCGCTGTGGTCGCCTCCCAGGACGAGGGCGAACATCGCGGCGATGTGGCGGGGGTAGGCGGCCAGGATCTCGGCGTGCTGCTCGTCGCGGTAGTAGGACTCGTCGGGCAGGCCGATGCCGGACTGGGTCATGTGCAGCAGGTAGCGGGTCGAGTCCTTGGAGTCGGTGTCGACGTACACACCGGTGCCGCCGCCGATGCCGGTGCGCTGCAACTCGCCGAGCACCCGGGCCAGCGCCTCGGGGGTGTCGGCGGCGTCGACGAGGGCCAGCTCCTCCAGCAGCGGGGTCAGCCCGCGCTCGCGAATCGTCTCCTCGTCCATGAAGCTCGCGAAGAGATCGCCGATGCGCTGCTGATCGGTCCTTTCCGGCGCGTGCGCCTCGGCCGCCTCGGTGATGAGGTCGCGGATCTGCTCCTCGGCGCGGTCGTAGAGCGTGCGGAACGCGCCATCGGTGGCCCGGTCCGCGGGGATCTGGTACTCGGCGAGCCAGCGGCCGTTGACGTGACCGAACAGATCGTCCTGCGGTCTGGCGTCGCCGTCGACGTAGCGCAGATCGATACCGGACTTGAGGGATGTCGCTTCTACCGTCACCCCGACATCCTTCCAGAACTGCCCGGGTACCCTCACCGGCATGCCCGATGACCAGCCCGGATCCAGCGCGGGCCCCGAACCCGACCGTGAGGAGGGGGCGCCGGACCGCACCGTGAGCGGCTACGGCATCGCCTCGGCGGTCCTGGCCGTCGTCGCCGTCGTCGCTGTCGTCCTGTCGGCGATGATCTGGACCGGCCATCACAACGAGACCGAGGAACGGGCCTACCGCACCCGTGTGCTGCAGGCGGCCGCCGAGTGGACCGGTGTGCTGATCAACATGACCGCCGACACCGTCGACACCGATCTCGCCACCCTGCACGACGGCACCGTCGGCCAGCTCAACGCCGACTTCGAGCGGACCGTCGAGCCCTACCGACAGCTGGTTCGCACACTCAAGTCACGCACCACGGGCCAGCTCAACGCCGTCGCGCTGGAGAGCGTCTACCACGCTGCGCCCGGGATGCCCGCCGCACCGCCGCCGCCCGAGCTGGCCGGGTTCGCCAGCCGGACCGACACGGTGTTGGTGGTCGCCACATCGCTGAGCGAGAACGCAGGCACCGACACACCCCAGACCGTGCGGTGGACGCTGCGCATCGACGTCTCCGATGTCGACGGCAGACTGCTGATCTCCCGGCTGGAGCCCATCCGATGAAGAACCTGCTGCGCGTCGCGCTCTTCGATGTGCTCGCACCGCTGGCCGCCGTGGCCGCACTGATCTACATCGGCATGGCGCTGGCCTGGCCGCTGTGGTGGGTGTCGGTGTGTTCGGTGCTGTGCCTGCTCGTGGTCCAGGGCGTGATCGTCAACATCGTGCTCGCCCGCCGCGACGCGGTGACCGTCGGTACCGACGACGACGGGCCGGGGCTGCGGCTGGCGGTGATCGGGACGGCGGCGGCCGCACTGATCGCCGCGGCGGTGGTCGGATACACGCAGTGGACGGTGCCCGATCGCACGTTGAACTCCGACAGTATCGAGGTCACCGGCATCGCCAGCAGTGTCGCCGAGGCGTCGGCGACGTTCACGCCGCAGGATCCGACCGCCTCGATCGACCGCGCGACGCAGATGATGTCGCCCGAGAGCGCGCAGCGGTTCAAGGCCGATTTCGCCACTGTCGCCAAGGATCTGGGCGGGCGCAATGTGTCGGCGCAGGCCAGCACGGTGTCGGCGGGCGTGGAGGCCATCGGGCCGCAGGCGGCCAGCGTGGCCGTGGTGCTGCGCGGTACGCAGAGCTCGCCGGGCAAACCGACCGACAGCGCGGTGCTCGCGCTGCGGGTGTCGCTGGTCAAGACCGACGGCCGCTGGCTGGTCGAAGACGTCTCGCCGCTGCACTCCCGCTAGGCCGGCGCCGCGCCGCCAGGGGGAAGCCAGGGCTGTGATCAGCCGGCGATCACGACCCGGAACGCTGATATGGAATGCGTTGTGTCAAGTGGGCAGGGTGAAGCGGCGGCCTCAACCGTCGTTGCGGCCGCCGCTTCGTCGGTCAGTGCTGGGTGTCGAGTGTCGGGACTGGCGCGCGTGTCTTGGCGACGGCTTGTCAGTCTGAAATGCGCGGGTTGGTTACCGCAGGACGGTGTTTCGAGTGACGGTGGACCGCTGTCTATTCACGAGCGTGGCCCCGAGGGTGGGGTTGCTCATAGCATTCTCGCGGGTCACCGTCAGCGTGCCCGCCAGTACCCGGCATCGACGTCAGCTACTGAACGTTGTGGGGGGATTTACTCCTCGAGCACGGCCAGTGACCAGCACCAGCCGGCCAGCTCCCGGGCGATGGCCGCGTTGGCCACCGCGGGCCGTTTGGCGCGGGCATCGAACCCGCGCCAGCGGGTGTGCAGGCGTTGGTTGGCTTGTTGGCCGCGTCGGCGGGCGGTCGGGCTGGCGGCCTGCCAGCGCCGCCGCAGCTCGACACCGGGACGATAAGGGCGGCGGTGATGCCAGGCCGCCTCGACCAACAACCGGCGGGCATGAGCGTTTCCGGTTCGGGTGATCGAACCCTGCACCCGCGACACGCCGGAGGAGTACTCGGTGGGCACCAACCCCAGGTAGGCCCCAATAGAACGGCCGGTCAACCGGGACCAGTCCCCGATCTCGACAGCCAACCCGAACGCGGTCAATGTCGAGACTCCACGAAGGCAGCCCAGCCGCCGCACCACCGGGGTGAACTCACTGTCGACCGCCATCGCCGCGATCGCTGCGTCGAGGCGGTCGCGGCGATCCACACACGCCAGCATGGCTTCGAGCGCGGTGTCATAGGCCGCCTGGGCAGGAACGGGGAAGTGCTGCCGACGCAACCACCTCAGGTGTGTGAGCGTCCAGGCAGGGCCGCCGGAGTAGATGATGTTGTGGCGCAACAGCAACGCCCCCACGCGGTGGCGGGCCCGCATCAGATCAGCCCGGGCGTCTTCACGGGCCCGCACCAAATCCCGGGCTGCTTCGCGTTCGACGCTGGGCACACACACCTCTGTGATCTCACCCAGATGCAGCAACCGCGCCAGATGCGCGGCATCACGGGCATCGGTCTTCACCCGATCACCGCACGGACGCACCAACTTCGACGGAGCAGCGACCAGACACGACACCTCGTTGTCCAGCAGTGCCCGGGCCAACCCGAAACCTGTCGGGCCTGCTTCATAGGTCACCGCGACCGGGCCGGGTAACCCTTGTACCCAGTCCAGGATCTCGCGGTGATCGGTACCGAGCCGGCGCGTGAACACCTCACCGGTCTCACCGTCTAACCCACACCCGAATACCGAACGTGCATGCACGTCCAAGCCAACACTCGTACGCTGAATCTTCACTGGGGCCTCCCACAGTTGTGGCTCTACCGGCCAGGACCCAATTCCTGACGGCAACCCACGTTCACATGTGGTGAGGCCCCAGCCTCCCCATAGCGTCTATTCCGCGGCCGGGATCGGTCAGCGCTGGCTGCGCATCTTCGCGAAGCGCTCCGACAGCCGGCCCATCCTGATCATCAGCGACGCCGGCGGGCTGACGGTGCCGCCGAGATACGCGGCGAAGTCGACGGGAGCCACCCCGATCCGCGAGGCGAACTCCTGCTCGCCCAGGCCCGAGCGCTCGAGCAGCAGCCGCACGTGACGGCCCACCTCGGCACATTCGTTGGCCTCGAGATGCTCCCGGGTCCGCACCAGCACCTCCGACATCGCCTTCGACACCCCGTACGGCTCGGCGGTCTCGAGGACCTCTTCGACCTGACGGGCGGTACGGCCATAGGGATCTCGCTTGATGGCCACCACGATGCGCTGCCAGACGGCGAGGTCATCTCGTTCGAGCGCGGCCCGGATGGCAGCCGTCGGCCAGAATTCGACGGGCCGGTCGTCGGAGTGCGTGCCCGGCGACGGCCGCTGTTTCGGCGACGACCGCTGTTCGGACGACACAGTCACCTCGCCTCCTCCAACATCGCCACTGCGACCGACAGGCACCGCTGCCTGGCTCCGGCCCACTCGGTCTCCGCGTCGGGCCCCGAGGCGGCGACGTCGGGCCCGTCGGAAGGCCGGGGATCGGCCAGGCGGCGCACCAACTGGGTGGCCACCCAGTGCTCACGCGCCGGTTGACCACAGTAGTACCGGTCCATGCCGGTGAGTACTTCCGCCGCGGTCTGCGTGTCCATCGAGGCGACGAGTTCGGCGAACTCCGAGTAGTCGCGGGCGCTGTTGCGCTCCATGATCAGGAAGCTCTTCAACCGCAGGGTCTCGGCACCGGTGGGGATCTGCAGCCGGTCCCCGGTGGGCAGCAGCACGTTGGTGGTCTCCATCGGGCTGATCCGCTCCAACTGCGCAGGACCGGCTCTTTCGGTGGCTCTTTCTATGGCCAGGGCGTCGAGCGCCACGTCGAGGCGGCCCCGCCACATGGTGACCGGATGCTTGGGCAGCTTCACTGCGACGGTCTTGCCGTGCGCCCGGTTGCTGATGGCCGCCGGCACCCGTCCCTCGTTCTTCAACCGTCCCGGCACCAACTTGCCGCACGGCTGGCAGCCGCTGAAGGCCAGCGGGTCAGCCACCGTGATCGCCTGTGGCGCAAGGGTTTTGAGTTTCGCCGCCGATTTGACGACGGTGCGCAGGTCGGCCCCCGACGGCGCGAGTGCCGAGATGTCGTCGGGGATGATGATGAGGTCACCGATGTCTGCCTTGGGCAACGGCTTCTCGAAGTCCACCGACGGCAGCACCCGGTCCAGCCAGCGCGGCAGCCACCAGTTCCACTCGTCGAACATCGCCATCAGCGCGGGCACCAGCACCAGCCGCACCACCGTCGCGTCCACGGCGATCGCGACCGCGCACGCCACGCCGAGCTGGGCCACCAGCGGCATGCCGGCGAACGCGAACCCGATGAACACCGCGATCATGATCAGCGCGGCGCTGGTGATGGTGCGGGCACTGGTCGACACCCCGTAGGCGACCGCGTCGCGGGTGTTACCGGTCTGCAGGAACCGCTCCCGAATCCGGGTGAGCAGGAAGATCTCGTAATCCATCGACAGGCCGAAGGTCAGTGCGAGCACCAGCGGCGGGATGGTGCTGTCCAGCGACGAGAGCTGTTTGAAGCCCAGACCCTCCAACCACCCCCACTGGAAGACCGCCACCAGGGAGCCGTAGGCGGCCGCCACCGAGAGCACGGTCATCACCACGCCCTTGAGCGCGAGGAAGACCGAGCGGATCGACACCAGCAGCATCACGAACGCGATGAGCGCGACGAACGCGAACACCGCCGGTTGGATCGCGGCGACCCGGTCGTCGAAGTCCTTGATCAACGCCGTGGGCCCGCCCACCGAGATCGTCGCGTTGCCCCCCGCCACCGCGGGCAGTTGTGCCCGCATCCAGTCGACGGTGTCGCGCGCGCCCATGTCCTCCGGATCGACCGACAGCACCGCGGAGAGCAGCGCGCTGCGGTAGTCGGTGCCGAACACCGCCGGAGACACCGACACCGTGTTCGGCGCCTGGGCCATCTTCTGCCGGATCGCGTCGAGCAGCGGCTGTTTGGCCGGCGCGGACGCGGCGTTGCCGTCGGGGAACGTGACCAGCACGCGGACCGGGCCGAGTGCGCCGGGGCCCAGCGCCTCGGCGGCGGCGTTGACGCCACCGCGGATCTCGTGGGTGGGATCGAACTGTCGCTGCATGCTGTTGCCGAGCGCCATCGAGAAGGCCGGCGCCGCCAGGGCCAGCAGCAGCGCCGCCGCACCCAGCGCCGACAACCACGGCCTGCGCATCACCCCGCCCGTCCAGCGGGTCCAGAACTTCGACTGCGTCGCCTCGATGCCGCGGCCCCAGTGCAGGTACGACGAGCGTCGCGCGGCCCGGCGGCCGAACGTGGCCAGGACCGCGGGAGTCAGCGTCGTCGACGTGAGGACGGCCACCGCGACGGCGAGGATCGCGCCGGTGGCCATCGACCGCAGCACGGGGGTGTTGATCAAGTAGATGCCGGTGACGGACGCGATCACCGTCAGACCCGACAGCACCACCGCCAGCCCCGACGTCGCCATCGCGGCGTCGGCAGCGTCCTGCGGTTCGCGGCCGGCGCGCAGTTCCTCGCGGAAGCGCATCAGGATGAACAACGAGTAGTCGATGGCCACGGCGATGCCGAACATCGAGACGGTCGAGGTCACGAACACCGACATCGTGGTGTACATCGAGAGCCAATAGACCAGGCCCATCGTGACCGCGACGGTGCACACACCCAGCAGCAGCGGCATCGCCGCGGCGGCGAACGACCCGAACACCGCCAGCAGCACGATCAGCACGATCGGCAGGTTCCACCGCTCGGCCTGGGCGATGTCGTGTTTGGTGGCCAGCGTCGCCGCGGCGCCCAACGCGCCCTGCCCGATGACGTAGAAGCGCACCTTGCCGTTCTCGGTCTGGCCCGGGTCTTCGCCGACGATGCCGACTTTCTGGCGCAGTTGCTTGGCGATGTCGACCGCGCCGGTGTTCTCGAACCCGAGCTGCAGCGTGATCACATAGGGCCGGTCGGGCTGGGGTGGTGGCTGACCCGGGTTGGGCATCACGGTGACGCTGGGCACCTCGGCGGCGATCTTCTCCAGATACGCCACCGCGGCGTTCATGTCATCGAAAGAGGCGTCCGGTCGGGGTGCGGCGACCAGCGCCAACGGGGACGCACCTTGATCGGGGAACTGTGCCTCGAGTTGGCGCTGCACGTACAGCGACTGTGAGCCCTCGACCTCAAAACCGCCGCCGGTCAGGTTGCCCGACTGGTTCATCGCGAGGTAGATCGAGGGGACGAGGAGCAGCAGCCACACCGCGAAGACCGCCCAGCGGAATCTGCGCAGGTTGCTGCTCACGCGCATCATGAACTGCTGGATGGGACGTCCCCACTTTCTCCCCGGCCTTTCGTAGCGAAAGGGTACAGCAGTCGGTTGTGAGGACACCTGCGCAAACGCTCCTGCCAGAGATGCCTCATGCAGCTCTAATTCGCGCCCTGCCCGATCGCTCGATTGGGCGTCGGGCGCCGGTGATGGCACGATGGCCTCGAGGTGGGCTAGATGATGTCCGTCGGTCGGGGATCTTTGCTGTTGACCGTAGGAGCGCCTGCGGCGTCACCAGGCGCCCGCGGGCCGTGAGGAGTTCGTCATGTTTGCACGCACGATGTCCACCGCGCGCCGCGTGGGCGCCGCGACCGCGGCCGTAGTCGCCGCCGGTGGTGCCGCGGTGCTGATGGCCGGGCCGGGCGCGCCGGCCGGGCAGGCCGCGCCGGACCCGTGCGCGGCCAGCGAGGTCGCCAAGACCGCAGGTGCGGTGGCCACCGACACCGGCACCTATCTGGAAACCCACCCGCAGACCAACCAGGCGCTGACGCTGATCGCCAAGCAGCAGGGTGGAGCGCAGTCCCTGGGCGCACTCAAGTCCTACCTGGACGCCAACCCTCTCGTTCAGGCCGATCTCCAGCGCCTGCAGAAGCCGTTGACGTCCTTGGCCGCTCAATGTCAGCTGCCGGTGACGTTGCCGCAATTGCTCGGTCTGGTGCAGGCCGCCTCGCCGGGCCCCGCCTCTCCAGCGTCGCCCGTGTCGTCTCCTGCCGCGGCGGGCATGGGGGCCGGGGCGGCCGAAGCCACCCCCGGGGACGCCCCGACGGCGCCGCTGCGGTGAGGAGATTTCTCACCAACCGTTAATTGCTCGGCAGGAAAGTCGGCTACCGGTCTGCTTAGCTTTCTAGGATGGTCGGCAGACCGGCCCGACAGGCGCCGGCTCCACCACTGCTGAAGGAGACTTCATGTTGATCTCGGGCCCCATCCTGCGCCGCGCCGTTGCGGGCGCACTGGGCGCGGGCGCGGTCGCCGGCGCCTCGCTGTTCGGCGCGATGCCGATGGCTTCGGCGCAGCCGGCGCTGCCGCCGAACTGCACGGCGGCCGACTTCGCCGGGGTCGCCTCCGGCGTCTCCGCGTCGACCTCGGCGTACCTGTTCACCCATCCGCAGGTCAACGACTTCTTCTCCGGTCTGCAGGGCTTGCCGATGGATCAGCTCCGCCCCAAGGTGGTCGACTACATGAACGCCAATCCGCAGGTCAAGGCGGAGATGACGGCGATTCGGCAGCCACTGATCGACATCAAGAACCGGTGCGGCTTCTCGGAGCAGGACACCAACGGACCGCTCTTCCCATAGGCGCCATGCGAGACAGGGTGGATGCTTCGCCCACGCGTGGGGGGGAGCTGTCCGCCCAGGACGGCGCGGGTCGGACGGTGCTGATGGTGGACGACGACCCGGATGTCCGGACCTCGGTGGCTCGCGGTCTGCGGCATTCGGGGTTCGACGTCAGGGTCGCCGCGACGGGCAAGGAGGCGTTGCGGCTGCTGTCGAGCGAGTCGCACGACGCGCTGGTGCTCGACGTGCAGATGCCCGAACTCGACGGCGTCGCGGTGGTGACGGCGCTGCGTGCCCTCGGCAACGACATCCCGATCTGCGTGCTGTCGGCGCGCGACACCGTCAACGACCGCATCGCGGGCCTGGAGGCGGGCGCCGACGACTACCTGACCAAGCCGTTCGATCTCGGTGAGCTGGTGGCACGCCTGCACGCGCTGCTGCGCCGTGCCCATCACTCCGATCCGATGTCGGACACGATGACGGTGGGATCGCTGACCATCGACACGTCGCGCCGGCTGGTGTTCGTCGCCGGCGAACGCGTCGAGTTGACCAAGCGGGAGTTCGATCTGCTCGCCGCGCTGGCCGAGAACGCCGGCGTGGTGTTGAGTCGGCAGCGGCTGCTGGAACTGGTGTGGGGCTACGACTTCGACGTCGACACCAACGTCGCCGACGTGTTCGTCTCGTACCTGCGGCGCAAGCTCGAGCGCGACGGCCAGCCGCGGGTGATCCACACCGTGCGCGGCATCGGCTACGTGCTGCGGGAGGAACCGTGAGAAGCCTGGTCCCGGGCGCGCGGTGAGGCTTCCGCGCGCCTTACGGTCGGCATCGCTTCGCACCAGGGTCGCCATCGCGTCGGCGGCCGCCGCGGCCGCGGTGGTCGCGGCGTTCACGATCCTGACCTCACTCGTGCTGGCCAACAACGACGCGGCACAGCTGGATCGCCGTCTCGATGCGATCGTCGATGCCAGCGTGTATCCCGAGCAGCTCACCGATCAGCGCCGCGGCGTACTCCAGACGGGCCGGTCCCGCTCCTCGGGACAGGTGGTCTATCAGCGCGGCTTCCAGCTCCCCGCGTTGCCGCCGGGCACCCAGACCGTCACGGTCAACGGGGTCGAATACCGGGTGCGCACCCTGCCGGTCGACCAGAACGGCGGCGTGCTGATGTCGATCGGCATCCGCGCCGACAGCATCCTGCTCAACCGGGCTCGGGTGCCGCTGGCCATCGCCGTGGCTGTGGTGACGGTGCTGATCGCCGCCGGATTGGGCTGGCTGCTGGCCGGGCCGGCGATCCGGCCGTTGCGCCGGCTCACCGAACACACCAAGAACCTGGGCCAGGGCTCGGAGACGATGCCGGAGGTGCGCGGGGTCCGCGAGGCGGAGGATCTGTCCGAGGCGATGAGCGCGATGCTGGACCGGCTCGCCGCCGCGCAGCGCGCCACCAGCAACTCGCTGCAGGCCGCGCAGGACTTCGCGGCCAACGCCGCCCACGAACTGCGCACCCCGCTGACCGCGATGCGTGCGGACCTGGACACGTTGCGCATTCACGACCTCCCCGCCGATGAGCGCGACGAGGTGGTCGCCGATCTCTCCCGGGCGCAGCGCCGGGTGGAGGGCATCATCACCGCGCTGGGTCAGCTGGCGTCGGGTCAGCTGGCCCAGGCCGAGGACCGCGAAATCATCGACGTGACCGACATGCTCGACCGGGTGGCCCGGGAGAACATGCGGGTCAACCGGGACGTCACGATCGAGGTGCACGCCGCCGACACCCTCGGTTTCGTGCTGGGCTGGCCGGGTGGGCTGCGGCTGGCGGTCGACAACCTGGTGCGCAACGCGATCACGCACGGGCATGCCACCCGGATCGTGCTGGCCTCCTACCGGCGGTCCACAGACGACGGCACCGTCGTGACGATCGTCGTCGACGACAACGGCCGCGGGCTGCCCGTCGACGAGCACGAGAGCGTGCTGGGCCGCTTCTCCCGCGGCAGCAACGCCGCCCCGGGCGGATCGGGTCTCGGGTTGGCCCTCGTCGCGCAGCAGGCGGCGCTGCACGGCGGCGCCATCGAACTGTCCGACGGACCCCTCGGTGGCCTGCGAGCCACCCTCACGGTATCGACACAGCCTGTGCCGCAGGCAGATTCAGCGGACTGACCGGGCGATCGCCCGCCAACCCAACAGCAGCGCCGCGGTGGTGAGCGTGGCGACCACGATGAAGCTGACCGCGGTGCCCTGGCCGCTGATCTTGCGCAGCAGCATCCCGGCGATGACCGTCGCCACCCACACCACGACGCCGGTCGGTACCAGCGCCACCGGGCGTCGCCACGCGCGGGCGAGCACCCAGCCGAGCGCGGTGCCGGCCAGGAACGGCCACGCCGTCTGTGCCACGCCCGCCACCGTCAGTCCCTCGGCGTGGCTGCGGCGCCCGATCGCGCAGAACACCAGGACGCAGACCACGTCGGCGGCCAACGCGGCCGGTGCGCGGCTACCGGCCCGCATAGGTCATCAGGTCGTCCTGCAGCGGCATGACGTCGCGTTGCGGCTTGGCATCCGTGGCGGGCGGCAGCGTGACGGGTCGCCCCGCACTCAGCGGGTCCTGCGAGTCGGGCACCCTGCCCTGCAGGTCGAACGACGAGAACACGAACGGCAGACCGTCCGAGCGCAGCGGATCGGGCGTGCTCATCACGTGGAAGTGCAGGTGCGGGGCGTCGGTGTTGCCGGTGTTGCCGAGGTGGGCCAACGACTGCCCGGCGGTGAGCCGGTCACCCGGTTTGACCGTGATGCTCCCCGTTTGCAGATGCGCATACAGCGCATAGTTGCCGCCGCCGAGATCCTGCACGACGTGGTTGCCCGGGTACTGGTCCAGTGTCAGGCCTTTCGGCGCGGCGAACGGCGTCTCCTCGGCCATCCCGTCGACGACAGCGACCACCGGACCGTCGGCGACGGCGTGCACGTCGGTGCCGTAGTACGGAAAGCCGGTCAGATCCGAGGGCGCGCCGGTGAACAGCTTGCCGTCGGGCATCAGCTGCACGTAGTCGATCGCGAATCGTTCGGCGACCCAAGTGCTTCCGTTGATCGGATTGAGTGCGCCGCGGTGCCCGGAGATGCCACAGCAGCCGTCGCCGTCGAGCCAGTTGGGTCCTGACAGCGGCGGGTCGATGGTGATGGGCTTGCGCTTCTGCACCGCCACCGGCGCCACCTCTTCGACCAACGCCGCCGGGATCAGCGGTGGCTGCGGGCGGCGCACCGACAGCCCCAGCGCGTGGACGAGCCGCTCGGGTGCCGGGCTGTCGGCGGGCAGCGCGACGTCCAGCCACACGTGTGCGGTCTGCGCGGGTCCCAAAACGCCTGTGGGAGCCGGACTTCCGGCCAGTCGCGTGACGGCGGTGAGACGATCGGTGGGCAGTGTCAAAAGGGTCTGGTCGCCGGCGCGCACCTCCAGCGAGGTGAGCGACACCTCCTGCGACAGCGTGTTCGTCAGGGTGAGCTCGTAGACCAGGTGCGTCTTGCCGTCGGTCGCCGGAACCGGAATCGGTTCGGCCACTGCCTGCGCCAGCACCGGGGTGACCACCGACGGTTCGGCCGGGCCGGGGCGGGGTGTGGGGCTCGGCGCCGCGGCGGCCGAGGTCGGCGTCGTACTGGACGCGGACGTCGAGGTGGAGGTCTCGGGGGAGGACGATTGCGAGCAGGCCGAAGAGAGCGCAGTGATGGCAGCCATCGTCAGGACGGCGAGGGTTCGGGGGAACGTCATGAGGCCTGCTGGGTCTCCTCGGGTGGCGGCGGATGCGGCGCATCCGGATCGGGGCTGAACTGCGGACAGATCTCCTCGACGGTGGCCGGCGCGGCCGCGGGCGTCTCGGTGTCGGACGGGATGTCGCTGTCGAGGTCCCCCTCGGTGCGGAACATGAAGAAGAACACCACCCACCCGATCGCGGCGATGAAGATCCAGCTGATCAGCCGGTAGATCAACATCGCCGAGATCGCCGAAGCCAGCGACATGCCGCTGGACACCAGCCCGGGTACCAGGACCGCCTCCACCACCAGCAGCCCGCCGGGCATCAACGGGATGGATCCGACGGCGCGCGCGGCGGCGTAGGCCACGGTCACGCCGGCCAGCGACGGGTGACCCCCGGTGGCGTAGCAGGCGGCCAGCAGACAGCCGACGTCGGCGATCCAGTTGAACAGCGACCAGCTGAACGCGACCGACAGATCGCGGCGGCCCAGCTGCACCGACTCGAGCTGGGAGAGGATCTCGCGCCACTTCGTCAGGCCCGTGTCGGGTGCCCGGCCGCGGGCGGAGTTGAACCAGCTCAGCACCCGCACCCCGATGCCGTCGATCAGCTCGGGGCGGGTCGCCACGGCCTGCGCCAGCAGCACCAGCGCGAGGAAGCCGCCGAGCGAGAAGATCAGCGACAGCGGGTTCTTGCTGGCGCCCAGCAGGAACGCGCCGCCGAGTCCGAGCAGCGCCAGACCCACGACCTGCAGCACACCCGACATCACTAGCTGCCACGACGCCACCAGCGGGGAGGCGCCCCACAGCCGCTGCTGCCGATAGATGAACGTCGCCGACAGCACGGGACCGCCCGGCATCGTGGTCGACAGTGCGTTGCCGGCGTAGAACGCGGCCTCGCTGCGCCACTGGTGCACGCGCACGCCGGCCGAGGCCAGCAGGGTGCGCTGGATCTGGGCGAAACTGTGCATCGACGCCATCGCGGCCAGCGCCGCGACGCCCACCCACCACCAGTTCGCCGAGTACAGGCTCTTCCACGCCTTGGCCAACTGATCGCGCACCAGCACCAGTTCGACGGCCAGCACGATGAGCGCGACGGCGATGAGCACCCATCGCAGCCACCAGTACTTGCCCCGGGCGGGCCGCTCCGGACCGGCGCCGGCCGCGTGCGGCTGCATCGGAGGAGCGTCGTGTGACACGTCCTACAGGGTAAGGCGTTGACCCGCCGGAACCCGCACAGCGAAACCGGTGCCAGAAGTGCCGTTACGCTACCGGAATGTCTGCGCGTCCGTTTGTGGACCCGTCCGCCGATGATTCGGTCAGCCCGCTGGTCCGCAAGGGTGCCGCGTGGGGGTGGCGCCTGCTCGTCATCTTCGGGGCGGTGTTCGCGGCGCTGTGGGTGGTCGTCCAGGTCGAGGTCATCGTCGTCCCGGTCGCGCTGGCCACGCTGGCCGCCGCGCTGCTGATGCCCGCCGTGGACTTCCTGGACCGCCGCGGCGCGCCGCGCGGCGGAGCGGTCGCGCTGATCCTGCTCGGCGGTCTCGCGCTGGTCGGGGGCATGCTCAGCTTCGTCGTCAGCCAGTTCATCGAGGGCACGCCGGCGCTGGTCGACCAGGTCACCCGCAGCATCGACGGGCTGCGGCGCTGGCTGATCGACGGACCGCTGGGCCTGAGCCGGGAACAGATCGACAACGCCGGGAACTCGGCGATTCAGGCGCTGCGCGACAACCAGGAGAGAGTCACCAGCGGCGCGTTGTCGACCGCGGGCACCATTACCGAGATCGTCACCGGCGCCCTGCTGATGCTGTTCACGCTGATCTTCCTGCTGCACGGCGGCCGCAACATCTTCGAGTTCGTGACCCGGATCTTCCCGGCCGGCACCCGGCGGCGGGTCCGCGACGCGGGCCGGGCCGGTTTCCACTCACTGATCGGTTACGTGCGGGCCACGTTCCTGGTGGCGCTGGTCGACGCACTCGGCATAGGCGTAGGCCTGGCGATCATGGGCGTCCCGTTGGCGCTGCCGCTGGCCTCGCTGGTGTTCCTCGGTGCGTTCATCCCGCTGGTGGGCGCGGTCGTCACCGGGTTCCTCGCGGTGATCGTCGCGCTGTTGACCAAGGGCCTGATCTACGCGCTGATCACCCTCGGGCTGATCCTCGCGGTGCAGCAGCTGGAAGGGCACGTGCTGCAGCCGCTGGTGATGGGCCGCGCGGTGTCGATCCACCCGCTCGCCGTCGTGCTCGCGATCGCCGGCGGCGGTGTGCTCGCCGGCATCGTCGGCGCGCTGCTCGCGGTGCCGGTACTGGCGTTCCTCAACAGTGCGATCCGCGTGCTCGTCGCCGACGACCCCGCCGAGGTACAGGCCGCCGCCGAGGCCGACGACGGCCCCATAATCGACGCCGAACCCGACGACGTGGAACCGAAGTAGCTACAGGCGGCCTTCGCGGCGCAGCAATTCCTGCGCGCTCAGCCCGCCGCCGCCGCGCCGGGTGTTGAGCTTCTCGGTCGCCGTGTCCGCATCCGATGCCCGTGCGGTCGGGATCGCGCGGGTGGCGTCGTCGGTGTCCTCGTCCTCGGCTCGCTGCGCGGGGATCGCGGTGGTCGCATCGGCGGCGTCGGGATCGGGCCCGGAGTCACGCCTGGGATCGGGCCCCGAGTCATGCAGGGCCCGGGTCGGCTCGCCGGATGGGCGCGGTGGGGCCGGCGGTGTGGCGGCCGAACCGCCCGTACCCCGCAGGTCACCGAGCCAGGACTCGATCTCCCGGTCGTCGCGCTGAGGCGGGGTCGAGGGCGCCTCGGGCCGCTGCCCGCGCTGGGTGACGGCGTCGGCCGCGCTGCTGACCGCGTTGCGGACGGCGTTGCGGGCCACCGACAGACGGGTGGTCTGCGGTTCGTCGTCGCGCGCGGGCGGACGGACCGGGGCACCCGGCAGGCGCGTCGTCCCGGCGCCGGAGGGCCCTGCTGGTCCGCCGCTTCGCGGCCCGGTGGCGATGCGCGTGGTCACTCCTGCCCGGTCGGGATTGGGATGACCGGGGTCGTGCGGCGGCAGTGGCCGCGGCGCAGCGGCGACCGGTGCGCCGGCGCCGACGAGTGCCTCGGCCGGTGCGGTCTCGCGCACGGTCGGGCGTTTGCGCTCGTCGGGCAGCTCCGTCTCGCCCAGGCCCAACTTCTCCTGGACCCGCTTCATCCAGCGCGGTGCCCACCAGCAGTCGTCACCGAGCAGCTTCATGATCGCGGGCACCAGGAACATCCGGATGATCGTCGCGTCCAGCAGCAGCGCGATCAGCAGGCCGAACGCCAGGTACTTCATCATCACCAGGTCGGAGAACACGAACGCCCCGGCGACCACCGCCAGCACCAGTGCGGCACCGGTGATCAACCGGCCGGTGGTGGCCGTGCCGATCCGGATGGCCTCCGCGGTCGACATGCCCCGTTCGCGCGCCTCCACCATGCGGGAGACCAGGAACACCTCGTAGTCGGTGGACAGACCCCAGATCACGGCGATGATCAGGCCGATCATCGGTGCCATCAGCGGCTGTGGCGTGTAGTTCATCAGCCCGGAGCCGTGGCCCTCGACGAACATCCACGTCAGGATGCCCATCGTCGAGCCGAGCGTCAGTGCGCTCATCAGCGCGGCCTTGATCGGCAGCACCACCGAGCCGAACGCCAGGAACATCAGGATCGTCGTGGTCAGGATCAGCACCACCACCATCAGCGGCAGCCGGTCGAACAGGCTGTGGATGCTGTCCTGTTCGAGCGCCGGGGTGCCGCCCACGGAGATGTCGAGGCCGCGCGGCGGCGTGATCGAGCGCAGCTCCTCGATCTTCTGCGGGGCGTCGTTGCGGCTCACCAGACCGTTCTGGATGGTGCGCACCGACGGATCCTTGGAGCCGCCCTCCTGGACGGACCGTTCCTGCCACATCTTGGTCGGATCGTTGTCCGGGTCGGTGAATCCGCTGATCGTCATCGCCTTGGCGCGGACGTCGGCGAGTTGCTGGTCGGTGACCGGCTGGCCGTCCTGGCGTTCGACGACGATCGTCAGCGGTTCGGTGCGGAAGCCCGGGAACGTCTTGTCGAAGTCCTCCTGCGCGATACGGACCTTGTTGTCCGGTGGCAGGTACTTCTCGCTGATGCCGCCGAGCGCCAACTGACCCAGCGGGATCACCAGCAGGATCATCACGATCAGGATCGGTGCGGCGAACGCGATCGGCCGCTTCATCACGACGTTGACCAACCGGCCCCAGAAGCCCTTCTCGACTTCGGCGCGGGTTTTGGTCTTCTGGGTCTTCGCGGCCAGCCACTCCAGGTAGACCCGCATCGGCTTCCAGTTGCGGAAGAAGGGCACTCGCAACAGCGTGCGCACGCCGAGGGCGTCGACGTTGTGGCCCAGGATGCCCAGGGCGGCCGGCAGCACGCTGACCGACAGGATTGCCGCCAGCATGACCGACGCGATGATCGCGTAGGTGATCGACTTGAGGAAGCCCTGCGGGAAGAGCAGCAGCGGCACCGACGACGCCACCAGGATGACGGCGGAGAACATGATCGTGCGGCCCGACGTCATCACCGCGCGTCTGACCGCGGTCTCGGTGTCGTAGCCCTCGGCGATCTCTTCTCGGAACCGGCTCACCATGAACAGGCCGTAGTCGACCGCGATACCGAGGCCCATCAGCGTGACCACCGGCTGGGCGAAGAAGTGCACCGGCATGAACTCCGCGGTCAACCGCATGATGCCCAGGGCACCCGCGATCGTCAGGCCGCCGATGATGCCGGGCAGCGCCGCTGCGACCACACCGCCGAAGACGAAGAACAGCACCACGCAGACCAGCGGGATGGCAGCCACCTCGGCGCGCTTCTGGTCTTCACCGATGGTGCCGGTGAGTTCGCTGGCCAGCGGGTTGAGTCCGGCCAGCTGGATGTTGCCGCCGTTGACCTTCTCGAGCTCCGGTTCGACGGTCTGATAGTTCTTCAGGATCGTGTCGTCGTCGTCGCCCTTGAGCGGGATGCTGACGAAGGTCTTGGAGCCGTCCTGGGTCTTCATCTGCTGGACGGTCTCGGCGGTGGTGTCGGGCGCCCGCAGCCAGCCGACCCAGCTGACCACCTGATCCTTGTGGTCGTCGACGACCTTGTTGAGCTCGCTGGTGACTTGCTTCTGCCACGCCGGATCGGTGACCTTCTTGCCGTCCGGCGGCGTCAGGATCGCCACCACGTGGCTGGTGCGGTCACGCCCGTACACCTCGTCGGAGATCACCGACGCGTGGACGGACTGACTGCCCTCGTCATAAAAACCGCTCTGGGTGACGTGCTGTCCCAGGCTGATGCCGAAGACGCCGCCACCCAGGCACAGTGCGACCATGACACCGATGACGATGTATCGGTACTGGTACACCGTTCGACCCCACCAGGCGAACACGGTCAGCTCCTCATTAAGTCGTTGTTGAGTCTGTGATCATCGGCGCGCACATCGCGACCAGGCTTACCCACTGTTCTAGACACGAGACGCCAACAGCGAGGACAACGGCCGGAACGGCTGCAGCCACGCGCCCTGCTCGGGTAGCGAATCGAGCCCGATTCGCGGTAGCGGCTCCCGGAAGACACCAGGGATGTCCTCCAGATCGACGAACTCCAAGGTATCCGACGCTAACGCCCAACTGGCATGTTCGCGAAATCCGAGAACCTGGACAGCGATCCCGTCACGAGCGATGTCCTCGAGCGGAAGGCGGAACGCCTGACCGTCGGCCGATGCCACGATCAGCCCGGCCAGCCCCTCCCCACGGCGCAGCGCGATGTGGGCGAGCATGTCGGAGTCGACGTCGCTGTCCTCGTCGATCTTGGGTTTGGCGAAGACGGCGAAACCGACGTTGCGCAACGCCTCGACCCAGGGGCGCACGACGTCGGCGCTGCCGGGCGCGATATTGGTGAACACCGTGGCCTCGGGCTCCAGCGCGGTGCCGGTCGGGTTCTGGGTGGACAGATCGGCGGTACGGGCGAGCAGCCACCGCCCCAGCGCGTCGAAGCGGGGTCGGTGCGCCGCGGTCGGCCGGCCGCCGAGAATCGCGCCCAGGCCCATGTCGAGGTTCGGGGCGTCCCACACCAGCAGCACCCGCGCCGGCGCGGTGGGGGCGGTGCCGTCGTCATCGGCGATGTGATCGGCCATGTCGCTGGTCAGGCTCATGACCTTGCCCACAGCAGTTCGGTGACGACGGGTCCGGCGAGGGCCTTGCGCTCGTACTTGGTCTCGGGCCGGTCCACCGAGATGGGGAGCGAGATGGGTGAGTCGGCATCCGGGCTGACGCGCCGCAACCGGGGCTCGGCGTCGCCGACCTCCGCGATCTGCTCGGCGTAGCCCTGGTGATCGGTGGCGGCATGGAAGATCCCGCCGGGGCGCAGCCGATCGGCGATGAGCGCGACGGTGTCGGGCTGCAGCAAGCGCCGCTTGTGGTGGCGGGCCTTGGGCCACGGATCGGGGAAGAAGACGCGCACGCCGGTCAGCGACCCGGATTCGAGCATGTGGCTGAGCACGTCGACGCCGTCGCCGCGGATCAGCCGGATGTTGCCGACGTCCTCGCGGTCGATGGCGGACAGCAACTGGGCCAATCCGCGCTTGTAGACCTCGACGGCGATCACGTCGAGGTCGGGCTCGGCCTGCGCCATCGCCAGCGTCGAGGTCCCGGTCCCGCAGCCGATCTCCAGCACCAGCGGGGCGTGCCTGCCGAACCAGGCGTCGGTGTCCAGGGGGGCGGGCGGTTCGTCCCCGGTGCGGGCCAGGAGCCCCAGCTCGGGCCAGCGGACGTCCCAGACGGCCTGCTGGCGATCCGAGATCGTGGACCGGCGGGCGCGGAAGCTGGTGACCCGGCGGGGATGGTGCACCGCAGGTGCCGATATGTCCGGTGTGTCCCTGTTCAGGTCGTCATCGACCTCACTGGAACCTGGCACCCGCATCGATCCATCGTCGCTCATCGCGGTGTCACTCCCTGCATCGTGTTACAGATTGATACCCAACAGTTGCCTTCGGCTGGTATGTGCCGGCTCGGGCAGAACTGGTGCGTCGAGCTGGTCGATTCGGATGCCACGATCACTGGACAGGCGGGCGGGGGCCCACCGGAAGGGGGGCGGAGGTATGCCGGGTGAGCTGGCTGAGGTGGTGGCCGCACTGGCCGCCGAGGGACCCGATCCCGATGTCGCCGACGTGGAGCGACTGTTGCGTGCTCCCGTCAGGGTAGCCGTGCGCGGGCGGGCCGGGGTGGGCGTCAGGACGGTGGCCTGCTCTGTCGGTGCTCGGGCCGCCGCTCCGGGCGAGACCGCGGACGTCGACGTGCTCGTCGTCGGGGAGGCGCTCACCGACGAAGACCGTGCATGCGTGACGGACGCGACAGTGGCGGTGCTGAACAAGGCTGATCTGGGTGGCGCCGTCGCGGGTGGACCTCTGCGCGCCGCGCGGACCGCGGCCGCCGAGTTCGAAGTGATGCTGGGTGTACCGGTGGTGCCGACGGTCGCGCTGCTGGCCGGGGTGCGGATCGGCGAGGACGACATCGCGGCGCTGCGCGCGCTGGTCGAGACGCCGGCGGACGTGTCGTCGGTGGACGCGTTCACGTGCTGCGATCACCCGCTGCCGACCGAGGTGCGTCGCGATCTGATCGATCGACTGGACCGGTTCGGGCTGGCGCACGCGATCCTCGCCGTGTCGGCAGGGGCGGCCGGCGACGAGGTGACCGCGCGGCTGCGCGCGCTCAGCGGCGTCGACGCCCTGCGCGCCGCGATCGGCAGGACCGCTGCGGCGGTCCAATACCGGCGCTGCGTGACGGCGGTGCACACACTGCGTCTGCTCGCCGTGGAGCGAGCAGACGAGCAGCTCGCGGAACGACTGGACGGCGACGACGTCGTGGTCGCGGTGATGGCTGCGGCCGTCGAGCTGGTCGAGGCCGCGGGCGCGACGGTGGATCGCGGCGAGCCCGAGGCCGATGCCGGCGCCCACCTGCGCCGGGCGCTGCGCTTCCACCACCTGTCGCGCGGTCCGCTCGACGAGCTGCACCGCCGCTGCGCCGCCGACATCAGGCGCGGCAGCCTCCGGCTGCTCGAGTCGTGCGGTGGCTAAGCCGGTTCGCGTCGAGGCCCGGGCGCCCGTGGTGCTGGTGGCCGGAGCCGCTCGGGCAGGGGTGAGCAGCGTCGTCGAGCGTCTGCGCGAGCGCATGCCGGATCACCGGTTCGTCGAGGTGCACCAGCTTCCCTCCGGCCACGCCCCCGTCGCCGTCGTGTGGGTGGTGTCGGCCACCGCGCCGATGACACCGGCGGAGAGCGGCCTGGCCGCGACCGTCGCGGCCGCCTGCGACGCCGTCATCGCGGTCGTGAACAAGATCGACGACCATCGCGCCTGGCGGCAGGTGCTGGCCGCCAATGCTGCCCGGCTGCCCGCCTTCACCTGGGTGACGGCCGCCGCCGCGCCGCGGCTGGGACCGCCGTGCGTCGGCGACCTCACCGCCGCGCTCGCGGCGCAGCTGGCCGATCCGACGTTGGTGCGGCGCAGCGCTGCACGCGCCCGGGAGACCGAGCGGGCGGCGCACACCCGTCGGCGCTACCAACTCCAGCAGCTGCGTATCGAGCTGACGTCCACGGTTCGGCAGCGGTGCATCGCGGCGCGCGCCGAGCTCGTCGCCGAAGTGTCCACGATGCGGCGCCGTGGACAGGTCGAGGACCGGGTTCACGCCCGCTGTGCGCAGGTGCGGGCCGACGTCGAGACGCAGTTCATGCGTGGGGTCGGAGAGACGACCCTCACGCCGGGTGTGCCGGGGTGCCCGCCGATGCTGCTTCCGGCGGCCGGGCGGCGGCTGGAGACCCAGCTGATGGCGGTGCTGGGCGTGGGCTTCGGTGTCGGGGTGGCGCTGGTGGTGGCCCGGCTGACCGCGACGTTCGCCGTCGGGCCGGGCTGGGCGTCCGCAGCGGGAGGGGTGGCCGGGATCGCGCTGAGTGCCTGGGTGGTGCGAGCCCGGCGTCTGCTGCACGACCGCGCCCACTGGGAGCGCTGGGCGGGCGATGTCGTCGCCGCGTTGCGCATCGAGCTCGAGGACGCGGTGGCGGGCCGACTACTGGCGCTCGACGCCGCCCAGAGCGCCCCCGCGTGGGCAGGAGGCGACGGATTTCGTGGTTACCGATCGGTAGCTGGACGACCCGGGCCGACGTGAGCTCATCTGAATCGTTCCTGTGAGTGATCGGACACGATCCTGGATTTCCCCGGGTATGTCACCCGCGTTAACCTCGAAGGTCAGGAGGGTCGGAACCGGTTTGTCAAGACCACGTCCAGGTCGGTGACGGCGGCGTACGTTCCTCCCAGGATCTTCGATCGGGCCGCACAGGCCGACGCGCCGGAACAGTGCAGGAGACGACACGCCAATGACCGCAGCGACCATTCCGGGACTGGATTCCGCACCCACCGAGCACGAGGGGCTGCTCGCCTGGGTGCGCGAGATCGCCGAGCTGACACAGCCCGATCGTGTCGCGTGGGCGGACGGGTCCGAGGAGGAGTACGAGCGGCTGTGCGATCAGCTCGTCGAGGCCGGCACCTTCCAGAAGCTGAACCCCGACAAGAAACCCAACTCCTACCTGGCGCTGTCCGACCCTTCCGACGTCGCCCGCGTGGAGTCGCGCACCTTCATCTGCAGCGAGCGGGAGATCGACGCGGGACCGACCAACAACTGGATGGACCCCGCCGAGATGCGGGAGCTGATGACCGGTCTGTACCGCGGCAGCATGCGCGGCCGCACGATGTGGGTGGTGCCGTTCTGCATGGGGCCGCTCGACGCCGAGGACCCGAAGCTCGGTGTGGAGATCACCGACAGTGAGTACGTGGTCGTGTCGATGCGCACGATGACCCGGATGGGTGCGGCGGCGCTGGAGAAGATGGGCGACGACGGCTTCTTCGTCAAGGCCCTGCACTCGATCGGTGCGCCGCTGGAACCGGGCGAGAAGGACGTGCCCTGGCCCTGCAACGACACGAAGTACATCACCCACTTCCCCGAGACCCGTGAGATCTGGAGCTATGGCTCGGGTTACGGCGGCAACGCGCTGCTGGGCAAGAAGTGCTACTCGCTGCGCATCGCCTCGGCGATGGCGCACGACGAGGGCTGGCTCGCCGAGCACATGCTGATCCTCAAGCTGATCTCGCCGGAGAACAAGGCCTATTACATCGCCGCGGCGTTCCCGTCGGCGTGCGGCAAGACCAACCTCGCGATGCTGCAGCCCACGATCCCGGGCTGGCGCGCGGAGACCGTCGGCGATGACATCGCGTGGATGCGGTTCGGCAAGGACGGCCGGCTGTACGCGACCAACCCCGAGTTCGGTTTCTTCGGCGTCGCGCCCGGAACCAACTGGGACTCCAACCCCAACGCGATGAAGACGATCGCGGCGGGCAACACCGTGTTCACCAACGTCGCCAAGACCGACGACGGTGATGTGTGGTGGGAGGGCCTGGAAGGCGAGCCCGATCACCTGATCGACTGGAAGGGCAACGACTACATCCTGCGAGAGACCGAAACCAAAGCGGCGCACCCGAATTCGCGGTACTGCACGCCGATCTCGCAGTGCCCGACGCTGGCTCCCGAGTGGGACGACCCGCAGGGCGTGCCGATCTCGGCGATCCTGTTCGGGGGCCGCCGCAAGACCACGGTGCCGCTGATCACCGAGGCTCGCGATTGGCAGCACGGCGTGTTCATCGGCGCCACGCTCGGCTCCGAGCAGACCGCCGCCGCCGAGGGCAAGGTCGGCACCGTCCGCCGCGACCCGATGGCGATGCTGCCGTTCCTGGGCTACAACGTCGGCGACTACTTCCAGCACTGGATCAACATCGGCAAGGAGGCCGACGAGTCCAAGCTGCCGAAGGTGTTCTTCGTCAACTGGTTCCGGCGCGGCGACGACGGCCGCTTCCTGTGGCCGGGCTTCGGTGAGAACAGCCGGGTGCTCAAGTGGGCGATCGAGCGCATCGAGCACCAGGCCGACGGCAAGAGCACCCCGATCGGCATCGTGCCCACCGCCGCGGATCTGGACCTCGAGGGTCTGGACGTGTCGGCCGCCGACGTCGACGAGGCGCTGGTGGTCAAGCCCGAGGAGTGGCGCAAGGAGTTGCCGCTGATCGAGGAGTGGTTCGAGTTCGTCGGCGAGAAGCTGCCCACCGGCATCAAGGACGAGTTCGACGCGCTGAAGACCCGCCTCGCCGAAGCGGAGTAAGCGGAGCCCGTTGTCCCGCGAGAGCGCGCGTCTGCACGCCGACGCGCCGCTCAGCGTGGCATTTTGCGCGCGCTCGCGGGGCCTGAGGGCACGCTCACAGCCTGCTTGACACCTGTCAAGTATCTCGACGTATCCTCTCTGCATGCAGATCCGCGACACCGCTGTTGCCACCCCCGACAAGCCCGCGATCATCATGTATCCGTCCGGCACGGTGGTGACGTTCGGCGAGCTCGAGGCCCGGGCCAATCGGTTGGCGCACCTGTTCCGCGATGCCGGTCTGGTCGAGGGCGATGCCGTCGCGATCCTGATGGAGAACAACCAGCACATGCACGCGGTCATGTGGGCCGCGCGTCGCGCCGGGCTGTACTACGTCCCCATCAGCACCCACCTGACCGCCGCGGAGGCGGCCTACATCATCGACAACAGCTCGGCCAAGGCGATCGTCGGGTCCGGCAAGCTCGCCGACACCCTCGCGGGCCTGGAAGCCGAACTGCCGAACGGTCTGCCGCCGGTGCGCATCGTCACCGACGGTTCGCTGGAGGGCTGGCAGAGCTACCCGGAATGTGTTGCGGGACAGCCGGATACTCCGATCGATGACGAGATCGAGGGCGATCTGCTGCAGTACTCGTCGGGCACGACAGGCCGGCCGAAGGGCATCAAACGCGCACTGCCGCACGTCCCGCCGTCCGAGGCACCGGGTCTGATGGCTGCGCTCGTACAGTTCTGGATGCACCCCGACGCCGTGTATCTGAGCCCCGCGCCGCTCTACCACACCGCGCCATCGGTGTGGTCGATGCAGACCCAGGCCGCCGGCATCACGACCGTGGTGATGGAGAAGTTCGACGCCGAGGGCGCTCTCGACGCGATCGCGAAGCACGAGGTCACGCACGGGCAATTCGTGCCGGTCATGTTCACCCGGATGCTGAAGCTGCCCGAGGACGTCCGCACCTCCTACGACGTCTCCAGCCTGCAGCGCGTGATGCACGCCGCTGCACCGTGTCCCGTCGACATCAAGAAGCAGATGATCGACTGGTGGGGGCCGATCGTCGACGAGTACTACGCCTCCTCGGAGGCGCACGGCTCGACGCTGATCTTCGCCGAGGACTGGTTGACCCACCCGGGGTCGGTCGGCAAGCCGCTGGGCGGTGTCGTCCACATTCTCGACGAGGACGGCAACGAGCTCCCGCCGGGGCACCCTGGAGAGATCTACTTCGAGGGCGGCAACGACTTCGAGTACCTCAACGATCCCGACAAGACCGAGAAGTCACGTGATCCGCGCGGCTGGAAGACGGTCGGCGACATCGGATATCTCGACGAGGAGGGCTTCCTCTACCTGACCGATCGCCGGCACCACATGATCATCTCCGGCGGCGTCAACATCTATCCCCAGGAAGCCGAGAACCTGCTCGTCACACACCCGTTGGTGATGGATGCCGCCGTCTTCGGGATTCCCGACGACGAGATGGGCCAGCAGGTCAAGGCCGTGGTGCAGACCGTCGACCCGGCCGACGCCACGGACGCCTTCGCCGCCGAGCTGGTCGCGTGGTTACGAGATCGGTTGGCGCACTACAAATGTCCGCGATCCATCTCGTTCGAAGCGCAGCTGCCGCGCACCGACACCGGCAAGCTGTACAAGCAGGAGTTGATCGCGAAGTACTCCTGAGCCCTCAGCGCTGGCGTGCCGGCCGGATGATCATCTCGTTGACGTCCACCTCGGCCGGTTCGCCGACGGCGTACGCTATCGCGCGGGCGATGGAGTCCGGCGGGATCGCGGCCGCGCGATAGTCCCGCATGGCGGCGGCTGCGGTGGAATCGGTGATGGTGTCGGCCAATTCGGACTGGACGACGCCGGGAGACACTGTCGTGACCCGGATCGACGGGTCCACCTCGAGCCTCAGCCCCTCGGTGATCGCCCACGCGGCGTACTTGGTGGCGCAGTAGACGGCGGCGGTGGGCACCACCTCGTGGGCCCCGATCGACGCGACGGTGACGAAGTGGCCGGCGCCCTGACGCTGGAAGTGCGGTAGGGCGGCGGCGATGCCGTGGAGCAGGCCACGCACGTTGACGTCGATCATGGTGTTCCACTCGTCGACCAACAACGCGTCGAGCCGCGACAGCGGCATCACCCCGGCATTGTTGACGATGACGTCCAGGCGGCCGTGCGCGTCGACCGTCGCGTCCACGAAGGCGCCGACCGCGGACCGGTCGGTGACGTCGAGAGTGCGGGCCTCGATGCTGCCGCCGTTCGCCCTGACGCGCTCGACGAGCGCCTCCAGGCGGTCGGCCCGCCGTGCGCCGGCCACCACGTGATGGCCCTCGGCGGCAAGGCGTTCGGCCACGGCCTCGCCGATCCCGCTGCTGGCACCGGTGACGATGATGATCTTGGAATCGCTCATGAGACGAGCTTTACGGGCCGCGTGACCGGGATCCAGGGTGCGGTGCACCCAGGCACCTAGCTCGAACGGTGCAGGGTGACTCGATAGGTGTACTGCTCGGGGAGGAAATGGCTGACGGCCAGTTCGACTGCGCGGCCCTCGGTGTCGCGATAGAGCCGGTCGACCCGCAGCATCGGATGTCCCGTTTCGCATCCGACAGCCGTCGCCGACCCCGCGTCGGCGGCACCCACCGTGATGGACTGCGCCGCCTCGGCGATCGGGCTGCTCAGGTGTGGCTCGAGCAGCCCGATCACCGTGTGCCTACTTCGTGCCCCGGTGCGTAGGTCGGCCGATGCCGTGACCATCGACGCCACCTCCGGCGGCAGATGAACGACGGTGTGACCGAACGGTATCCCGTCGTGCAGTCGGCGGAAGACGACCGTGTGGACCACGTCGCCGTCGAGACGTAGCCTGCTGGCCGCGTCGATGTCGACGCGGCGGCGCAGTCCGTCGAGCACTTCCATCGTCGTGTCGTCGGACAGGCTCATCAGATCGTCGATCGAGCCGAGGCTCCGTAGGTAGCGGCGGCGGTCCCCACCCGCGTAGGTGCCCCGGCCGGGCACTCGGTACACCATGCCGTCGGCGACCAGATCCTGGAATGCGCGCCGCACGGTCTGACGCGAAAGACCGTGCAGCGCAGATAGTTCCGACTCCGTCGGCAGCCGCGCACCCCCGGCGTACCGGCCGCTGCGGATCTCGTCGCGCAGCCGGTCGCGCAGTACCCGATAGGCCGGCGCGGGCTTCATCTAGATGCCGCCGCGGGCGACGAGTTGGGCGGCGATGACGTTGCGTTGGATCTCGTTGGTGCCTTCGCCGACGATCATCAGGGGGGCGTCGCGGAAGTAGCGTTCGACGTCGTATTCGGTCGAGTAACCGTAACCACCGTGGATGCGGACGGCGTTGAGAGCGATGGTCATCGCGGTCTCGGAGGCGAAGAGTTTGGCCATGCCTGCCTCCATGTCGGCGCGGGCCCCGCTGTCATAGCAGTCGGCCGCGTGCAGGGTGAGTTGACGGGCGGCGGTGAGGTGCGTGGCCATGTCGGCCAGGTAGTGGCCGATGGCTTGGTGTTTCCAGATCGGCTGGCCGAAGCTCTCGCGGTCCTGGGCGTAGGCCAGCGCGTCGTCGAGGGCGGCGGTGGCCACCCCCAGGGCGCGGGCGGCGACTTGGATGCGGCCGGTCTCCAGCCCTTTCATCATCTGGGCGAACCCGTGGCCGGGCTGGCCGCCGAGGATGGCGGTGGCGGGGACGCGGCAGGTGTCGAACGACAGCTCACAGGATTCGACGCCTTTGTAGCCGAGTTTGGGGAGGTCGCGGGAGACGGTCAGGCCGGGCGTCGGGTTGTCGATCAGCACGATGGAGATGCCGGAATGTCGTGGTGTCGCGTGGGGATCGGTCTTGCACAGCAGCGCGATCAGCCCGGAGCGGCGGGCGTTGGATATCCAGGTCTTGGCCCCGCTGATGAGCAGCTCGTCACCGTCGGGGCGGGCGGTGGTGGTCATGTTCTGCAGGTCCGAGCCACCGCCGGGCTCGGTCAACGCCATCGTCGCGCGGAGTTGCCCGGTGGCCATGGCCGGCAGATACCGCTGTTTCTGTTCCTCGGTGCCGAAGAGGGCGAGCAGTTTGGCGACCACGGTGTGGCCGCCCATCGCACCGGCCAGACTCATCCACCCGCGCGCGAGTTCCTGGGTGATCAGCACGTAGCAGCGGGTGGAGACCGGGGTGCCGCCGTAGGCCTCGGGCACGGCCAGGCCGTAGATCCCGAGCTGTTTCATCTGCTCGATCCATGCCTCGGGATAGGTGTTGGCGTGCTCGATCTCCCGAACGCCGGGCTTGACCTCTCGATCGATGAACGACCGCACCGTATCGACCAGCATCGCCTCGTCGGCGTCGAGCATATGTACGGCCATGGCATCGATGTTGACATGCCGAGCGGAGAAGTGCCAGCATGCGGCTTGTGGATTTGTACGGCCAAATCGTAACCGGGCCCTTCTTCGACGATCTGCACGTCGGTCAGGTCTTCGACTCCGCACCGTCGATGACGCTGACTTCCGGTGTGGCGGCGATGCACCAGGCGATCCTCGGCGACCGGATGCGGCTCCCCCTCGATGCGGGGCTCTCGGCCGCCGTGACGGGTGCGGTCGCGCCCCTGGCTCATCCCGCGTTGGTGTGCGATGTGGCGATCGGACAGTCGACACTCGTCACCCAGCGGGTCATGGCCAATCTGTTCTACCGCGGGTTGACGTTCCACCGCTTCCCGGTCATCGGCGATACGTTGTCCACCCGAACGGAAGTCGTTGGTCTGAAGCAGAATTCCGCCAAGCCCGGGCGTCGGGCCACCGGTCTGGCCGCGCTGCGCGTGACGACCACCGACGGTGACGGACGGCTCGTGCTCGACTTCCACCGCTGCGCGATGCTGCCGCTCAGTGCCGACACCGTCAGTACCGGGAACCGCGATGACATGGACGCCATCGGTGCCGCGGCCGGTTCACCCGCCGATCTCGTCGCCCACTGGGACATCGACGCCTTTCGGTCCCGGGTTTCCGGCTCCGGGTCCACCCCGGCGGGCGGCACGGTGCTGCGCAGCTCGGCCGACGTGGTGAGCAGCGCCCCCGAACTGGCCCGATTGACGCTCAATATCGCTGCAACGCATCATGATTCGAGGGTGTCGGGAAAGCGGCTCGTGTACGGCGGCCACACCATCGGCCTCGCGCTGGCGCAGGCCACCCGGCTGCTCCCCAACTTGGTCGTCGTCGAGGGGTGGGAGTCCTGCCGGCACACCGCGCCGGTGCACGAAGGCGACACTCTCTACAGCGATCTCACGATCGAGGCGTCCCAACCGCGTGCCGACGGCAACGGCGTGACGGTGCGGCTACGCTCGGTCGTCTACGCCGTCACCGACGACGTGGACGGCGACGGGGCCGACCGCGCGGTCCTCGACTGGGTGTTCACCGCTCTGGTGGGCTGAGCCTCACACCGCCGAAGCCGCGTAGGCGCTCCGCAGCAGCGCGCACTGACTGGCGAAGAACGACTGCGAGACATCGGCTTTCGGAGCGATGCCGTCGAAGCCGTGGAACGCGCCCGGCACCACCGTCACCTCGCACGGCACCCCGGCATCACGCAGCCGCTGCGCGTAGGCGAGGTCTTCGTCGTGGAACAGATCCAGCGTGCCGACCCCGATCCACGCCGGTGGCAACCCGGCCAGATCGGTGCGCCGGGCGGGGACGGCCACGTCGGGGTCAGCGTCGCGCAGATAGGCCTGCCAGCCGAATCGGTTGCTCGTCTGGTTCCACAGCCGATGGCCGGGATTCTCCAGATCGGCGCGCCCGACGGTGCGGTCGTCGAGCATCGGATACACCAGAAGCTGTGCCACCAGCGGGATCTCGTCGCGATCACGGGCCAGAAGGGCCAGCGCGGCGGCCAAGCCGCCGCCGGCGCTGGCGCCGCCGATCGCCACCCGGGCCGGATCGACCGACGGCAGTTCGCTCAACCACGACAGCGCGGCATAGCAGTCGTCGAGCGGGACCGGGTACGGATGTTCCGGTGCCAGGCGGTAATTCACCGCGGCGACGGTCGCACCGAGTTCCCGCGCGAAGCGCCGGCACAGCTCGTCGTCCTGAGCGGCGTCGCCGATGACGTACCCGCCGCCGTGGATCCACAACAGCGCCGGGCCGGGGGAGGACACGCCGGCCGGCCGGTGCAGCCGGACCGACACGCCGGAGCCCAGCGTGAGCACGTCGACGTCCGCCGGGGCGGAGCGCCACATCAGTCGTGACGCCGCCCGCACGAACGGCAGCGTGACCGGGGTGATCATCTGTTTGGGCAGCAGACGTGCGCTACGGCGCAGTTCAGGGTGGAAATCGATGACGGGTTTGGAGCGGGCCATCGGTTCAGTATGCGCAGTATCGCCGCGGATCCCCTGGGGAGCCCCTGACCTGCAGATTCAGTCGAGATGTCGTCACAGACTGACCACAGCTGGAAAACAGTAGACAACCCTGTGCCGAATGTCAGTTTGAGCAGCAGGGGTGGGGGTACGGTAGCCGCCATGACCGAAAGGCCGGACATCCGGTATCCCGGGCCCACCCTGACCACGCGTTTGCAGTGGTTGATGAAGGCGGGCCCCGGCGATTACCTGCTGGCGGCCAGTGTCGCGAGTGCCTCCCTGCCGGTGATCGGGAAGCACCTCGAACCGCTCGGTGCTCTCACCGCCGCCGGCATCTGGGGTGCCCGCCACGCACCCGAGTTCCTGAACGCCACGGTCAAGGGCCTGCTGACGCCGAATGACGCCGAGTCGAAGCAGCGCGATCGCGACTGCACCAACGAGGTCACCCAGGCGGCGCTGCGCAGTGTGGTGTCGGCCAAGGACCTCGACATCGACTGGCCGGCGGCCGAGCGCACCCCACCGGTCTGGAAGATGCGGGAGCACCGGCGCAATGTCCACCGGACCTCCGTGCGGTACGGTCCGCGCCCCACGCAGCTGCTCGACGTCTGGCGCCGTGACGATCTGCCGGCGCAGCCGGCCCCGGTGCTGTTGTTCGTGCCCGGCGGGGCATGGGTGCACGGCAGCCGGATGCTGCAGGGCTATGCCTTGATGTCCCATCTCGCCGAGAAGGGCTGGGTCTGTCTGTCCATCGACTACCGCGTCGCGCCGCACCACCCCTGGCCGGCGCACCTGACCGATGTGAAGACGGCGATCGCCTGGGCGCGGGCCAATGTGGACAAGTTCGGTGGAGATCGCGATTTCGTGACCATCGCGGGCACGTCGGCAGGCGGGCACCTGGCTGCGCTGGCGGGATTGACGGCCAACGACCCCGAGATGCAGTGTGAGCTGCCCGAGGGGTCGGACACGTCGGTCGACGCGGTGATCGGCATCTACGGCCGCTACGACTGGGAGGACAAGTCCACGGTCGAGCGGGTCCGGTTCGTCGACTTCCTCGAGCGGGTGGTGGTACGTCGCTCGATGGCCAAGCATCCCGACATCTTCCGCAAGGCATCACCGATCGCCCGCGTGCATGCCGAGGCGCCGCCGTTCCTGGTCATGCACGGCACCGGCGACAGCGTGATCCCGGTCGCGCAGGCCCGCAGTTTCGTCGACCGGTTGAAGGAGGTGTCTCGGTCGGTGGTCAGCTACGTCGAGTTGCCCGGTGCCGGACACGGCTTCGACATGACCGACGGCGCCCGCACCGGTGCGGCTGCGACGGCAATCGGCTTGTTCCTCAACCACATCCATCGAAATCGCAGTCTGCTCGGGGCCAAAGAGGTTATATAGACACCTCGGAGGAGAGGTGTCGGGACTGTGAAGAGGCTCCGCGGGTGGGACGCTGTCCTTCTGTACAGCGAGACGCCGAACGTCCACATGCACACGCTGAAGCTGGCGATCATCGATCTCGCCGGGCTCGACGGGGCACGCTTCGGTGTCGAGGAATTGCGCACGGTCATCCACAGCCGGCTCTACAAGCTCGACCCCTTCCGCTACGAGCTGATCGACATCCCGTTCAAGTTCCACCATCCGATGTGGCGGGAGAACGCCGAGGTCGATCTCGACTACCACGTGCGGTCCTGCCGGGTGGACGAGCCCGGCGGCCGCCGCCAGCTCGACGAGATGGTGGGCAGGCTCGCGAGCACGCCGTTGGACCGCAGCCGGCCGCTGTGGGAGATGTATCTGATCGAGGGTCTGGCCGAAGGCCGGATTGCGGTGTTGGGCAAGATCCATCACGCGCTGGCCGATGGTGTGGCGTCGGCGAATCTGCTGGCGCGAGGAATGGACCTGCAGGGTACGCAGGTCGATCGCGATTCGTATGCGACCGATCCGGCCCCCACCCGCGGCGAGTTGGTCCGGTCGGCGTTCACCGACCACCTCCGCCAGATCAGACGGTTTCCGTCGGTGGTGAGTTACACCGCGCAGGGGGTGCGCCGGGTCCGCGAGAGCCAGCACAAGTTGTCGCCCGAACTGACGAGACCCTTCACCCCGCCACCGACCTTCATGAATCACATGCTCGACGCGACCCGCCGGTTCGCGACGGCCACCGTGGCGCTGGCCGACGTGAAGGAGACCGCCAAGCACCTCGGGGTGACGATCAACGACATGGTGCTGTCGATGTCGGCAGGTGCCCTTCGAGAGTTGTTGTTGCGCTACGACGGTCATGCCGATCACCCGCTGCTGGCGTCGGTGCCGGTGAGCTTCGACTTCTCCCCGGACCGGATCTCGGGCAACTACTTCACCGGTGTGTTGGTCAGCCTGCCCGTCGAGGTGGAGGATCCGCTGGAACGGGTGCGCGCCGCGCACGAGGCCGCGGCGGCCGGCAAGGAGAGCAACACCCTGCTGGGGCCGGAGCTGGTCAGCCGCTGGTCTGCCTACTTCCCGCCGGCCCCCGCCGAGGCGATGTTCCGGTGGCTCTCGGCCAAGGACGGCCAGAACAAGGTGATGAACCTACCGATCTCCAACGTGCCGGGGCCGCGTGAGCGCGCGAAGGTCGGTGGTGCGCTGGTGACGGGCCTGTACTCGGTCGGACCGCTCACCGCGGGCAGCGGTCTGAACATCACGGTGTGGAGCTATGTCGATCAGCTCAACATCTCGGTGCTGGCCGACGGCAAGACACTGGATGATCCTCACGAACTGACCGACGCCATGGTTCAGGCGTTCATCGAGATCCGCCGCGCCGCAGGGCTTTCCGAGCAGCTGACAGAGATCGACACCGCTCTCGCGCCCTGACGGTCAGCCTTTCGCGCGGGTGGCCTGCACCCAGGACAGGAACTCCTCGACCGCCTGGGCGGTGTAGTGGGCGCGCGGCGATCCGTAGTAGAAGTCGAACGCGTGCTGCGCGTGGGGGATCTCGGCGTAGACCACCGGTGAGCTGGACACCTCGCGCAGGGCTTCGGCGAACTCCCGCCCCTCCCCGACGGGGATGATCGAATCGTCCTGGCCGTGCAGCACGAAGAACGGCGGTGCGTCGGCGCGCAACCGCAGGATCGGCGACGCGTCACGGTAGACGGCCCGGTCGGTCCGGAACGGCCGCTTGACGACGAACTTCTGCAGGAACGCGATGAACTCCTTGCGGCCGCTGCCTTCTGTGGACACCCAGTCGTAGCGGCCGTAGATCGGGACGGCGGCCGCCACCGAGGTGTCGGCGTCCTCGAATCCGGGTTGCAGCGTCGGATCATCGGCGGTCAGCGCGGCGAGCGCCGACAGATGCCCGCCGGCCGAGCCGCCGGAGATCGCGACGAAGTCCGGATCGCCGCCGTAGTCCGCGATGTTGTCCTTGATCCACGCAAGGGCCCGTTTGACGTCGACGATGTGGTCGGGCCAGGTGTTGCGCGGACTGACCCGGTAGTCGATCGACACGCACACCCAGCCGTGGTCGGCCAGATGGCTGAGCATCGGATAGGCCTGCGGGCGGCGCATCCCGATCGACCAGGCGCCCCCCGGGACCTGCAGCAGCACAGGTGCTTTGCCGTCTCGCGGGAGATCCGAGCGACGCCAGATGTCGGCGCGGTTGGCGCCGCCGTGCGGTCCGTACGACACGGTGGCGGCCTTCTCCACGTAGCGCCGGCGTACGAAGTCGTTGGGCGGAATGCCGATCAATCGGCGCCGACGAGCCTTGGCCTTGTCGGCGATGTCCTGGTAGTCGTCGCCGAGCGCGTCCCGCAGGGGGTCTTCGAAGTGCGGTTGGGACGCCACGTTTCGACGCTGGATGAGCCACAGCAGTGCCCACGCGACGGCGGTCAGCGCCAGCGCGATACGGCCGCGGGTGCCGCGGAACTCGCCGCGCAGGCCGCGGCGTACCGCATCGGCCATGGAACCGGCCATGTAGAGCACCGACATCTCCGAGGTGGGCCAGCCGAACGCGAACACCCCGATGGTGAGGTAGCCCTCGCGGGCCAGCGGCCGGACACCGTTGGCCGCGTTGAGTAGTTCGGCGACAGCCCGCAGCAGCGGGCGGGGTTTAGGCATGGTCGATGAGGTTCTGCAGGTCCTTGCGGGAGATCTTGCCGGTGATGCTGCGGGGCAGCTCGTCGAGAATCGTGATCTGGCGCGGCACTTTGTAATTCGCCAAGTTGTCACGCACGTGCTGCTTGAGCGCGTCCGGATCGGCGGACGAACCCGGCTTCAGCACGACGAAGGCCACCAGACGTTGACCGAACTTCTCGTCGTCGGCGCCGAGCACGGCCGCCTCCGCCACATCGGGATGGCCGGTCAGCGTCTTCTCCACCTCGATCGGGTAGACGTTCTCCCCACCGGAGACGATCATCTCGTCGTCACGGCCCACCACGAACAGTCGGCCCTCGTCATCGAGGTAGCCGACGTCACCGGAGCACATGAACCCGTCGTGGAAATCCTTGGTTGCCCCGGAGGTGTAGCCGTCGAACTGGGTGGAGTTGCGTACGTAGATGGCGCCGGTCTCACCGGCCGGCAGTTCCCGGAAATCGCTGTCCAGGATGCGGATCTCGGTGCCCTCGGCCGGCCGGCCGGCCGTGTCCGGCGCGGCACGCAGGTCGCGCGGCGTCGCGGTCGCGATCATGCCCGCCTCGGTCGCGTTGTAGTTGTTGTAGATCACGTCACCGAACCGGTCCATGAACGCGATGACGACATCGGGGCGCATCCGGGAGCCCGACGCCGCGGCGAACCGCAGGGACCGCCCGCTGTAACGGTCGAGCACCTCGTCGGGCAGCTCCATGATGCGGTCGAACATCACCGGCACCACGCACAATCCGGTCGCACGGTGCCGATCGATCAGATCGAGCGTCGCCTCCGGATCGAACTTGCGGCGGGTGATGATCGTGCACGCCATCGACGCCGCGAACACCAATTGCGAGAAGCCCCAAGCATGGAACATCGGCGCGACCACGACGACGGGCTGTTCGGCTCGCCAGGGGGTGCGGTCCAGGATGGACTTGAGCACGCTCGGATCGCCCCCGGAATGGCTGGCGCCCTTCGGTGTTCCCGTGGTGCCCGAGGTGAGCAGGATGGTTCGGCTCTTGGTCGACGCCCTCTGCGGTTCCTGCCCGGCATGGACCTCGATTATCGATTCCACGGTCTGTTCGTGGTCGTCGGTGTCGGTCCACGCGACGATCCGCGGCGTGTCGGGGTGTTCGGCCAGCGCGCGGTCGACGGTGTCGGTGAATTCCTCGTCGTACACGAGCACCAGCGAGCGGCCCTCGCTCTCGCGCGCCACCACCTCGGCCAGCGCCGGGCCGGCGAACGAGGTGTTGAGCAGCAGCACATCGGCGCCGATGCGGTTGGCCGCGATCATCGTCTCGACGAAGCCGCGGTGGTTGCGGGCCATCAGGCCGACGACGTCGGGCGCGCCACCGGGCAGGGCCTGCAGTGCGGCGGCGAATGCGTCAGCGCGTCGGTCGATCTGGCGCCACGTCAGCACACCGAGCTCGTCGACCAATCCGGCCCGGTCACCGCAACGCTGGGCGGCGGCGGCGAATCCGGAGGTGACCGCCATGTTCTCGCGCTGCATGGCGGCGCCGATGCGCAGGTACTTGTCCGGCCGCATCGGCGCGATCACGCCGGCGCGCACAAGGGTCGACACGAACCCGGCGGTGCTGGTGATCGGATCGAGAAGGCCCATCAGCCGATCACCGGCAGCCGGCGCTGGGCGGCCAGGTCGTCGAGGGCCCGCTGCATCACGTGCCGGACATGTGCGTCGACTTCGTCGATGTCGGGGTCTTCCCCGAACTCGGCGACGATGTCGATCGGCGGCAGCGTCTGCATCGTGATCTTCGCCGGCAGAGGCACATTGAGTGGCACCACCATGGACAGGCCGAACGGAAAGCCGAACGAGATCGGCAGGATCTTGGTGCGGAACGCACGCGCGATGGGGCCGAGGGCCTTGGCGATGTCGGTGCCGCGGGACAGGAACAGCTGAGCTTCCTGTCCGCCGATTCCGACGGTCGGCACGATCGGCACGCCGGCGTTCAGGGCCGCTTTCACGTACCCGGTGCGCCCTCCGAAGTCGATCTTGTTGGCCGACAGGGTGGGCCGGTACACGTCGTAGTCCCCACCCGGGAACACCACGACGACGCCGCCGGAGCGCAGCGCTTCGTCGGCGTTGCGGTGATTGGCCGGGATGAAGCCGGCCTTCTTGAAGAACGCGCCCGTGGGGCCGACCATCAGCATGTCGTGGCTGAGCGTGTAGACGGGGCGATCGAAGCCGAACTTCTCGTAGAACCCGCTGGCGAACACCGGGACGTCCATCGCGAACAGCCCGCCCGAATGGTTGGACACCACCAGCGCCCCGCCTGCGGGAAAGATGTCCAGACCCCGGACCTCGGCTCGGTGGTAGCCCTTCAGGAAGGGGCGCAGCAGCCCCATCACCCGCTCGGTGAGCACGGGGTCCCACTTCGTTATCTCAGACGGCGCGATCTCGGACGGCGTGATGTCGGTCGAGTTCACGGGACCCCCTGGAGCGCGATGACTGGAACGTGTTCTAGTTTTGGCCAGTCTACCCAAGGGATGGCCGGCGCCGTGCCGACCATCCTGTCACTGTGGCGTGCCGGCCAGGTGTGCCTTCACTGTTCGGGTCAGTTCGTCACCGAGGATCTCGTTGTCGCCGGCGAACAGGCCGTCGAGGGCGAGCCGGGCGACGACCGCCGGATCGGTCTTCTGATCTGCGGGGATGTAGCTGACCATGTCGGTGTCCATGTAGCCGACGTGCAGTGCCGCGACGTGGATGCCGCGCGGTGCCAGCTCGGCGCGTACCGCATCGGTGAGCGCCCAGCCGGCGGCTTTGGCCGCCGAGTAGGCGCCGCTGGTTGCGGGGTGGTACCAGGAGAGCACGGACAGCACGTTGAGGATGCGACCGCCACCGTTTCGTTCCAGTACGGGCACGAAGGCCCGGGTGACGCCAAGGGTGCCGAAGTAATGAGTCTCCATCTCCAGCCGGATGTCCTCGATCGGGCCGTCGAGCAGCCCCGCCTGAGTGGAGACCCCGGCGTTGTTGATCACGACGTTGACGTCGCTCGCGGTCTCGGCGGCGCGGCGGACGGATTCGGGGTCGGTGATGTCGAGCTGCAGCGGGATCGCCCCGGGCAGGTCGACGCTCTCCGGGTTGCGCGCTGCGGCGTACACGGTCGCTCCGCGTTCGAGGAGCTGTTCGGCGAAGCGGCGGCCGAGGCCGCGGTTGGCGCCGGTGACGAGTGCGGTGATGTGGTCGGTGGTCATGTCGGGCTCCCTTGATGTCACTGCTGGGTATAGCACACTGAACGCAGGAGGGTCGCCGAAAAGTCCGGCATCGAAAAGAACGCGGGGGAGGGCACCGGACGGTAGGTTGATGCGCAATGTGGCGGGACCCGGTCGGGGGCTCCCGCCACAGGGCTTTCCGGCCTGTTTCGGTCCCGCGGCACAGCAGGAATCGTCATGGTGGCCGCGGCGATCGGCGACGATACTCGGATTCCGTGACGGAACCTTCGGGGCGCGATCGGCTGCGTGAACTCCTCGACGCGGTCACCGCCGCGGACAACGGAGATGTCGGGTCGATGGCCCGCAGTAGCCACGCGTCGGAATTCCACTTCTCGCGGGAGGTGCGGCGGCTCACCGGCGAATCCCCGGCGGCGCTGCGGCGCCGCGTCATGCTCGAACGGGCGGCCTGGCGGCTGCAGCGCGGCGAACCGGTGGCGGCCGTCGCCGCCGCGGAGGGCTGGTCGTCCGCCGAGGTGTTCTCCCGGGCGTTCCGGCGCACCTACGGCCGCCCACCCTCGCAGGCCGCCGATGTGCACTTCCGTCTGCCCGCGCCCAACGGGCTGCACTTCCACCCGCCGCAGGCGCTCTGGATCGACAGCACGCCGTCTCCGTCTGCGACGCCGGATGTGACGGCTCTGATGATCGACCACGACCTCGCCGACACCGAGCACCTGCTCGGCCGCGCGACGCGGTTGAGCCCGCAGCAGTGGACGGCGCCGATCCGGCCGGGCCAGACGGTGCTGGACTGGGATGGTCCCGAACCGAGCGTCGGGGCAGTGCTCGGGGCGATCGTCTGGAGCAAACAGGTGTGGCTGGCCACCATCGCCGGTGAGGACTTCCCGGCGCGGGCCTCTACGCGGTCGGTCGGCGCCGCTGCTCTCGCGGCCTTCCACACCGACATCGGGAAGCGTTGGCGCACAACGATCGCGGACTACGCCGCGGCGGGCAGGCTCGGCGACACCGTCATCGACGCCCTGTGCGAACCGCCGGAATCGTTCCCGCTGTACGGGATCGTCGCGCACGTCCTGACCTATTCGGCGCACCGCCGGGAACTGGCCCGGACGATGCTCGCCGAGCACGGCGTCGACACCGGCCGCGGCGATCCCCTGGACTGGATGAGGACCTGACATGGCATGCATCTACTACACCGCCTCGAGCCTCGACGGTTTCGTGGCCGACGAGCACGCGAGCCTGCAGTGGCTCGTCACCCGCGACATCGACGCCGACGGGCCCTTCGCCATCGACCCGTTCCTGGCGTCGGTGGGCGCGCTCGTGATGGGCGCCGACACCTACGAGTGGATTCTGGCCAACCACCCGGGGGAGTGGATGTACCGCCAGCCGTCCTGGGTGATGACGCACCGCCCGGAGATCGTCGACCCCACCCACCCCGTGCACACGTTCGCCGGCGAGGTCACCGACCTGTTCCCGACGCTCGTCGCGGCGGCCGGGGATCGCCACGTCTGGGTGGTCGGCGGCGGCGAGGTGGCCGCGCAGTTCGTCGGGGCGGGACTGGTGGACGAGATGATCGTGTCGTATGCGCCGTGCACGCTGGGGGCGGGAGCCCGGGTACTGCCGATGCGCTCGGAGTGGACGCTGGTCTCCACGGCCCGCAACGCCGACTTCGTCTGCGCGCACTGGCGTAAAGCCTGACGGGAGCGCTCTTTCGGCATAGTCTGGCCCACCATGGGCCACTACCGCAGCAACGTCCGCGACATCGAGTTCAACCTGTTCGAGACGCTGGCGCTCGAGAAGGTGCTCGCGACGGGTGAGTTCTCCGATCTCGACGGCGACTCGGTGCGGCAGATGCTGCACGAGGCCGCCAAGCTGGCCGAAGGCCCGTTGGCCGAAGCCTTCGCCGAGACCGACCGGACACCACCCACGTTCGATCCGGCCACCCACGTCGTCAGCATCCCGGAGCCGTTCAAGAAGACCTTCCGGGCCTGGCGCGACGGCGAGTGGTCACGTGTCGGCATGGCGTCCGACATCGGCGGCGTACCGGTGCCGTCGATGGTCGAGTGGGCGATCAACGAGTTCGCTCTGGGTGCGCAGCCCGCGGTGTTCCTGTATTCGGCCGGCCCCAAGATGGCCGACATCCTCTACGCGATCGGCAATGAGCAGCAACGGCACTGGGCCTCGCTGATGATCGAGCGGGACTGGGGCGCGACGATGGTGCTCACCGAACCCGACGCCGGTTCGGACGTCGGCGCCGGCCGCACGAAGGCCGTCGAGCAACCCGACGGCACCTGGCACATCGACGGCGTCAAACGGTTCATCACCAACGGCGACGGCGACGACCTGTTCGACAACATCGTGCACATGGTTCTCGCCCGCCCGGAGGGTGCAGGCCCGGGAACCAAGGGCTTGAGCTTGTTCATCGTGCCGAAGTACCACTTCGACCCGCAGACCGGTGAGCTCGGCGAGCGCAACGGTGTCTTCGTCACGGGGCTCGAGCACAAGATGGGGCTGAAGGCCTCGGCGACGTGCGAGCTGACGTTCGGCCAGCACGGCACCCCGGCGGTGGGCTGGCTGGTCAACGACACCCACAACGGCATCGCGCAGATGTTCAAGGTGATCGAGTACGCGCGAATGATGGTGGGCACCAAGGCGATTGCGACCCTGTCGACCGGGTACCTGAACGCGCTGGAGTACGCGAAGTCGCGTGTGCAGGGCGCCGATCTGACCCAGATGACCGACAAGTCGGCGCCGCGGGTGACGATCATCCACCATCCCGACGTCCGCCGGGCGTTGCTCACGCAGAAGGCGTATGCCGAAGGGCTGCGGGCGCTGTACCTCTACACCGCCGCCCACCAGGATCCGGCGGTGGCGGCGGTGGTGTCGGGCGCCGACGCGTCGAGGGCCGACCGGGTCAACGACCTGCTGCTGCCGATCGTCAAGGGGGTGGGGTCGGAGCGGGCCTACCAGTGCCTGACCGAATCGCTGCAGACCCTCGGCGGCTCGGGCTTCCTGCAGGACTATCCGCTCGAGCAGTATATCCGCGACGCCAAGATCGACTCGCTCTACGAGGGCACCACCGCGATCCAGGCGCAGGACTTCTTCTTCCGCAAGATCGCCCGCGATCAAGGGGGTGCGCTGCTGCACGTGGTGACGCAGATCCGGGCGTTCCTCGACGACGGCGCGGCCCGCCCCGAGCTGGCCGACGGCCGCGCGCTGCTCGCGACCGCGGTCGCGGACGTGCAGGCGATGGTCGCGGCGATGACGAAGTACCTGATCGATTCGCAGCAGAACCCGCAGGAGCTGTACCGGGTGGGGCTGGAATCGGTGCCGTTCCTGCTGGCGGTCGGCGACCTGCTGCTGGGCTGGCAGCTACTGCATCAGGCCGAGATCGCGCTGACCGCGCTGGACGGCTCGCCGAGCGCACGCGATCGCGACTTCTACACGGGCAAGGTGGCGACGGCGCTGTTCTTCGCCAAGAACATGCTGCCGTTGCTCACGGCGCGGCGGGCGATCCTCGAAGCGGTCGACCTGACGGCCATGGACGTCCCCGAAGCCGCGTTCTAGGGTCCTGTTTTTTCGGCGACCAGACGCGAACTCGAGCTCTTAACGGCGTGTCGCGCTCGAGTTCGCGTCTTCTCGCGGGAAGAAAGTGAGCCCTCCACGGCCCCGATGAGTTTCCCGCGTCGGGCCGGTCTGCATCCGCATGACCGACGACACCGACATCCGCACCGTCATCGACCGCTGGATCCAGGCGATTCGCGAGCGTGACATCGACGGCGTCATCGCCGCGCACACCGACGACATCGTGCTGTACGACGTGCCGCCACCTCAAGAGGGCGTCTACGGCATCGACGCATACCGGCAGACCTGGCCGGAGTTCTTCGAATGGATCGCCGGCGGCGCGGTGCTCGAACTACTCAAGCTCGACGTCATCGCCGGCGACACCGTCGCCTATGCGCACGGACTGTTCCGCGCCGGTATGCCCGAGGACATCGCGGCCCATCCGGAGAACCGGCTACGCAGCACGTTCGGCATGCGCAAGGTCGACGGCGCGTGGCTGATCGCCCACGAGCACCACTCGATGCCCCACACCCCTTAGCGCGAACAGACGCGAACTCGAGTGGACACGCCGAGAGACCACTCGAGTTCGCGACTGGTCGCCGAACCTCAGGCCGGGGTGTAGCCGAACGGCAGCAGGATCGACTTCGGCTCGCAGTACGCCTCGATGCCCTCGGTGCCGTTCTCGCGTCCGATGCCGGAGTTCTTGAACCCGCCGAACGGCGCCCCCGGGTCGAAGGCGTACATGTTCACCGCGTAGGTGCCGGTGCGGATTCGCCGCGCGATGCGCAGCGCCCGATCGTGATCGGTGGTGTACACCGACCCGGCCAGGCCGTACACGGAGTCGTTGGCGATGCGTACCGCGTCGTCCTCGTCCTCGTAAGGAATCACCGCGAGCACCGGCCCGAAGATCTCCTCCTGGGCGATCGTCATCGAGTTGTCGACATCGGCGAACACCGTCGGCTGCACGTACCAGCCGCTGTCCAGCCCCTCGGGACGCTGACCGCCGACGACCACGCGGGCACCTTCCTCCACACCCTTCTTGATGTAGCCCTCGACCCGTTCGCGCTGCTTCTCGCTGATCAGCGGGCCGATCATCGCGGCCGGATCGGTCGGCAGCCCCGGCAGCATCCCCGACACCGCGGCCGACAGCTTCTCGACCACCTCGTCGTAGCGCGAGCGCGGCGCCAGGATGCGGGTCTGTCCGACGCACGCCTGTCCGGAGTTCATCAGGCCGGAGAACACCAGCATCGGGAGTGTGGAATCCAGGTCGGCGTCCTCGAGGATGATCGCCGCGGACTTGCCGCCCAGCTCGAGCGTGCACGGCTTGAGCTTCTCGGCGGCGATCTTGGCGATCTCCTTGCCCACTGCCGAGGACCCGGTGAACGTGAACTTGTCCAGCTCCGGGTTGTTGGTCAGCGCCCGGCCCGTCTCCGGCCCACCCGGCACGATCGACAGCACGCCTTCGGGCAGCCCGGCTTCGGCGAACGCCTCGGCCATCGCGAACACCGACAGCGGGGTCTCGGCGGCGGGCTTCAGCACGATCGTGCACCCGGCCAGCAGCGCCGGGCCCAGCTTGTTGGCCGCCAGGAAGAACGGCACATTCCATGCGGTCACAGCCCCGACGACACCGATCGGCTCGCGCACCACCAGCGTCTGGCCGTAGATGCCGTCGCGGATCTCCTGCCAGGTGAACTTGTCGGCCGCGCCGGCGAAGTACTGGAACGCCGACATCGCGGCGCCGTACTGCATCATGTCGACGATCGTCGGCGGCTGCCCCGTCTCCGCGGCCAGCAGGAACTTCAGCTCATCGGCGCGCTCCTCGAGGATCTTGACCGCGCGGGCCAGCACCTCTTGGCGTTCGGCAGGCGTCATCTGCGGCCACGGGCCGTCGTCGAAGGCCTTGCGGGCGGCCGCGCAGGCCGCGTCGACGTCCGCGGCAGACGCCAGCGGCACCTTGCCGACCAGCTCACCGGTGGCGGGGGAGTGCACCTCGATGACGTCCGAGGTGGCCGGCTCGACCCATTTACCGCCGATGAACAACTTGTCCCACTCGGTCCGGAATGCGGTGCTCTGTGTCATAGACGTCACACTACCTACGAACAGCGCTAAGTAGAACCTGTTGCAGTTCGCCGATTCAGGACGGCGACAACACCAGCACCAGGTTGCTCACCGCGAACTCCCGCAGCCCCGGCAACCGGACCACGCGCCAGGCCCATCGCGGGTGGTAGCGCGGAAATGCCGCGATGAGCGCGCCGGTGCCGCGCGCCCAGCGCAGGCCATCGCGCGCATGCACGGCGAACAACGACGAGCCGTAGTCGTTCTTGGGTCGGTGGCCGTGCCGGCGGGCGTAGCGGTCGGCGGCGCGCTGCCCGCCGAGGTAATGCGTCAACCCCATCTCGTGGCCGCCGAACGGTCCCAGCCACACCGTGTACGACAGCACCGCGAGCCCGCCCGGCCGGGTGACCCGCAGCATCTCCTCACCCAGGCGCCACGGCTGCGCGACGTGCTCAGCGACGTTGGAGGACAGGCAGATGTCGACGCTGTGGTCGCGGAACGGCAGCGCGGTACCGGAGGCGCGGACGAACGATCCCGCGCGCTCGTGGGTGCGCGGCGCCGCGGCGTGCATCTCCCGCGGGTCGGGTTCCACGCCGACGTAGCGCATCCCGGCCTCGGTGAACGCCGACGCGAAGTAGCCGGGGCCGCCGCCGACGTCGAGGACGGTCCGGCCGGCGGTGACGGCCCCGGTGACGCCGGTCCAGAGGTCGGCGACGAGTGCGACGGTGTCGTCGGCCAGCGCGCCGTAGAACCGGTCCGGGTCGCTCTGCTCGAAGCGGAAGGCCGACAGCAACCGCAGCGAGCGCGCCAGCGTCGCCCGTCGGGCGAACAGTTCCGTAGCGACCACCCGGCCACCCTAGGCACACCGCTAGTCTGAACACCGATGTCCGCCCCCGTGAACTCCGTGTTGCTGCTGTGCTGGCGCGACACCGGGCACCCGCAGGGCGGCGGCAGTGAGACGTATCTGCAGCGCATCGGTACGCACCTCGCCGAGTCCGGGGTGCGGGTCACGCTGCGCACCGCCCGCTATCCGGGCGCCGCCCGCCGCGAGGTGGTCGACGGTGTGGAGATCCAGCGTCGTGGCGGGCCGTATTCGGTGTACGTGCGGGCGGGGTTGGCGATGGTGGCCGGCCGGCTGGGTGTGGGCCCGCTGCGTAGGGCCAAGCCCGACGTCGTCGTCGACACGCAGAACGGCCTGCCGTTCCTGGCCCGCCTGGCCTACGGCCGCCGCGCCGTGGTGCTGGTGCACCACTGCCATCGCGAACAGTGGCCGGTGGCAGGCCCGGTGAAGAGCCGCATCGGGTGGTTCGTCGAATCGCGCCTGTCGCCGCGGCTGCACCGGCGCAACCAGTACGTGACGGTGTCGCTGCCGTCGGCTCGGGACCTGACGGATCTCGGTGTGCGCGCCGACCACGTCGCAGTGGTGCGCAACGGCGTCGATGACGCGCCGCCGGAATCGCTGACGGCGCCCCGCTCGGCGACGCCCCGCGTGGTCGTGCTGTCGCGGCTGGTGCCGCACAAGCAGATCGAGGACGCACTGGACGCGGTCGCGCGACTGCGTGGCCGGATTCCGGACCTGCACCTCGACGTGGTGGGCGGCGGCTGGTGGGCGCAGCCCTTGCTCGATCATGCGGAGAAGTTGGGCATCTCGCACGCCGTGACGTTCCACGGCCACGTGGGCGATGCGACCAAACACGATCTGCTGCAACAGAGTTGGGTGAACCTGTTGCCGTCCCGCAAGGAGGGCTGGGGGTTGGCCGTGATCGAGGCCGCCCAGCACGGGGTGCCGACGATCGGGTACCGCTCCTCCGGTGGGCTGTCCGATTCGATCGTCGACGGGGTGACCGGGGTGCTGGTCGACGACGTCGACGATCTGGTCGACGGACTTCACCGGTTGCTGACCGACCACGTGTTGCGTGAACAGCTCGGTGCGAAAGCTCGGGTGCGCAGCGCGGAATTCTCCTGGGAGCAGAGCGCGGACGCGATGGCAGCTGTGCTCGGCGCGGTGCAGGCGGGCGGCCGGGTCAGCGGCCTGGTCTAGCCGCCTCCGCGCGACGAGTTCGTCTGCGGCGCAACATCATCGCCACCAGACCCGCGCAGAGCTGGAGAAACCACACGCCGTGCGCGGCCAACGCCACGCCGCGGTAGGGCGACGGCCGCCCCACGCCGCCGACTCGGTACACCGTCAAGTCATCGGACCGAAACGCCACGGGCAACCCGAGATTCGCTCCCGCGCCTTCGACCACCACCCAGCCCACCCCGGCGTCGGCCAGCCGGGCCCGATCCGCACCAGCGAGCAGCAGGGCCTGGACCTCCCGCGCCTGGACGCCCTCACCCGGCACCAGACGGCCGCCGATCGACAGGTCGCCGGTGGTCAGCACCTCGGCGCGCAGCCAGCGCGGCAGCGGATCCAGGACCGGCGCCGGCCCGGCCCAGGAAAAGCGCCGCATGCTGTCGACCGGGAGCACGGCCACCGGTGCCGGCTCGGCGTTGATGACGGCCGCCGCCTCCCGCCACGCCGGCGGGTACTGGACGGAATGCACGCGTCCGCCGACCCCCCACGCCAGGTCGGGCAGCGTCGCGATCACAGCGGCGCAGCACACCGCGGCAGTCGCGAGGGCAGGTACGCGCGGGCGCAGCGCGATCGTGGCGGCCGCACCGGCCAGCGCGTACGCCGGCATCGCCAGCGCCATCCACTTCTGACCGTCCCTGATCACTCCCAGCCCCGGCACCGCGTCCAGCAGCGCCGTGACGGCCGTCAGACCGGGTCCTGTCGCCATCAGCGCGGGCACCAGCACGGCGATCAGGGCGACCACCAGCAGCGGCCGGGCGACCCGGTACCGGAGGAGCACCGGCAGCCCTGTCGCCACGACCGCCAGCAGCACCACGGTCGCCACCACCGCGAACGGGGTGGTGCGCGTGGCAGGCACCGCGTCGGCGTTCCAGATTCCGGCCAGCCCGGCGAGGCTGCCCAGCGTGCCCAGCCCGGGCTCCGCGCGCGCAGCGAACGCCGCGACCGCGGGCCCCTGATCGACGCCGGGGGACCACCCGAGCGCCGACGCGACCAGCCAGGGCAACGCCGCGGTCGTCGACCCGGCCAGGCTCACGAGGGCACAGAACCACCGCGAACGGCCCGCGCCCGGGGCGGCGACGCACGCCAGCGCGATCGTCGCCGCCATCATCAACCCGGTCGGCGTCAGCCCGGCCAGCGCGAGCCAGAACAGCAGCGCCCCCACGCCGGTGGCCCCAGCGGCTCGCAGAGACAGCACGGCCGCCGCCACCCACGGCAGCGCGCCGTAACCGACCAGCAGGCTCCAGTGGCCCTGCAGAAGCCGTTCGGCGACATAGGGATTCCACACCGCGACGGTGACGGCCACGAACTGCCCGGGCAGGCCGGCTCCGGGCAGCACCGTCGTCGCCAGATGCGCGGCCCCCCAGCCCGCGAGCCAGAGCCCGAGGATCAGCAATCCCTTGACCAGCACGCCGCCATCGACCACGGCCGAGGCCAGCGCGACGGCGACGTCCTGGGGCAGAGCCCGCGGCGCGGCCTGTGTCAGCCCCAGCGCGGCATCGGTGAGGTAGGACCGCGGTGTCGACACCGCGTCGCGCAGCAGCAGATAACCCGGGGCGAACAGCGGTGCGGTCACCGCCAGCGTGAGCACCAGCGCATAGGCCGGGGCCGCCAGCGGACGGGCGCGGGGGATCAGACCGGTCGGTCCGGGGGTAGATCGGTGGGCCGCTGCGCCGGCAGTTTCTCTGTCTTCGCCTCCGCGCCGGGCACCGGTTCACCCTCGTCACCGCGGCCGCCGTAGAAGCGACTACTGGTGTCGTCGAGGCCTGGATCGATCAGGGTCGACTCCGCGCGCAGGCTGAACGAGCCGAGCAGCGCGCCGCCGAGCAGTGCCACGATGCCCAGCGCGGTGAACGTGATCGGCAGGATGCGGCCCCACAGCGAGACCCGGTCGCGCTCGTCGTACGCGGCGTTGACCTGGCTCTCCACCGACTCGTCGTTGGTGGTGACCGTGTAGTCGGCGAACGTCACCTCGGGTTTGAGGGCCTCACGCGCGTAGTAGTGGTAGCCCCGGTCGGTTTCCTTGACGATCGTGCCCGACACCGGGTCGACCCAGAAGGTGCGCTGGGCGGCGTAGTACCGGGTCATCGTGATCTGTTCCTCGGGATCGCCCTCGAGCCCCCACAGCGCGGCGCGTGCGGTGACCTGGCTGTCGGCGTCGTCGTCGTACAGCGAGGCGTACTTGACGGGTTCGACGAGCTTGCCCTCGTTGTCGAAGCCGACGTTCTGGGTGAACTTGTAGGCGGTCAGTCCGTTGACGTCTTCTTCACCCGCGTAGTTGGCGTCGTAGGCCTTCTGCGCGATCGGATCGAAGTAGGGGTAGGTCTTCTTCTCGGTGTCGAACGGGAAGCGGTAGGCCAGGCCCTCGTGCGGCAGCGCGATGTTGGTGGGCGGGTTCTGGTCCTCGATGGCACGCGGCTTCTGCACGGCGCCGCCGGGGTTGGACTCGCTGGAGACCGCCTCGGCGGTGGTGCGGTCCAGGGTCACGGTGTCCACCATCGCCAGCAGCAGGCCACGGTCGCCCTGCTGGTCCGAGCGCCGCAGCGAGTCGCCGACCTGCAGCGTCACCACATCGGCGTTGGCGGGGGATTCGACGCTGATCTGCTGCTGCATCACCACAGGGACGTCCTGGTCGACGACGAACCGCTGGGAGTTCAGCGAGGCGGGGTCGAAGACGTCACCGGTGCCTTCGCTGACCAGGGTGGTGTCGATGTCCAGGGGGATCTTGGAGATCTTGCCCTTGGTGTAGGTGGTCAGGAGCAGCGCTGCGATGAGCAGCGCTGCGCCGAGGCCCATGAGTCCGCACGCGGCATACCTCAGCGCAACTGCGCGGTTCAATACCGTGTCTCCCTTCGCGCGCGGCAAAACCCGTTTGACCCTAACAGCACAAATTAAGGCCCAACCGGCGACGAGGGATTACGGGGCGCACGCAGGCGGTGCTCGCCCCGGACGGGTGCGCGTGTCGACACCGCTGGTCCTGCCCCGTCATCACTGAGGAATCCGTCAGAAAACCTTGACTGACGGATCGGTCGTATGTGACGATTTCATCAACTAAGGAGGTCAGATGACGATCCCGAAGGTCGACGGGCACCGCGACGCGCACACCGATCTGCACAGCGAGCACGGTGCCCTGCGCGGCGAGCACCCGGGCAGGGCCAGGAACCCGATCATCCGGGTGGCCGACATCGCCTGGCTGGAGTTCGACAAACCCGATCTCGTCCGCGCCGAGGCATTCGCTCGCGCCTTCGGTTTCGGCATCTCGCTGCGCGATCCGCACGAGCTGCACCTGCGCGGGACCGCCGCCGGTGCGCCGTGCGTGATCCTGCGGCGTGGGCCACGGACCCGGTTCGCAGGCGTTGCACTGCGAGCCGCCGACGAGGTCGACGTGCTGCGACTCGCCGAGAAGACCGGCAACCGGGCGCTCGCCCTGCCGGAGACGATCGGCGGCGTGGCGGTCCAGTTGACCGACCCGAGCGGCATGGCGGTCAAGGTCGTCGCCGGCATGCAGGAACTGCCCGCCCATCCCGATCAGGCGCCCCAGGTGTCCAACGTCGGGGCGCTGACCAGGATCAACGCGACGGTACGGCCCCCGCGTGTGCCCGCCCGCGTGCAGCGCCTCGGGCACGTGGTGTTGCAGTCCACCACCTATCTGAAGACGCTCAACTGGTACCTCGACACGTTCGGGATGATCGTCAGCGACTTCCTCTTCTTCCCCGGACAGCGCGAGCGCGGACCGGCGATGAGCTTCATCCGCTGTGACCTGGGCTCCGTGCCGGCCGACCATCACACGCTGGCGCTGGCGCTGGGACCGGCCAACCGCTACGTCCACTCGGCCTACCAGGTCAGCGATCTCGACGCGCTGGCCGCAGGCGGGGAATACCTGCGGGAGCGTGGCTACCACCGCTCGTGGGGGATCGGTCGCCACATCCAGGGCAGCCAGCTGTTCGACTACTGGCGAGACCCCGACGGGTTCCTGGTCGAGCACTTCGCCGACGGCGACATGTTCGACAACACCCTCGAACCCGGCTGGGCCCCGTTCACCGCCTCCGGGCTGGCCCAGTGGGGGCCGCCGGCGACGAAGGACTTCCTCGACGCCGATCCGCGCGCCGCCCGCCACCAGCTCACATCGATGGTCACCGCGCTGCGCGGCGACAACGAGTTCGACCTCAACCGCCTCATCGGCCTGCTGAAAGTAGCGATCTCATGACGACCTCCGTTCTCCGCACCGCCGATGGCTGGTGGGTGCAGACCCCCGCGGGCGCTGCCCGGATCACCACCACGGCCACGACCACCGCCGATCTGCTGGCCGAGCGGTCCGCCATCGAGGCAGCGGCGGCCGGCGGCGGCGACACCGTGCCAGTCGCCGATCTGGCGCTGCTCTCCCCGGTGACCACGCCGTGCCGGGTGATCGCGCAGATGACGAACTTCGAATCCCACGTCGTCGACGCCGGGATGGACCCCAAAACCGTGCCGCTGACCTTCTTCCGCAAGTCGTCGGCCTCGATCACCGGGCCGTTCGGCGAGATCGTGCGCCCGGCGCACGTCACGCTGCTCGACTACGAGGTCGAGATCGGGCTGGTGATCGGGCGCGACGTGCCGGCCGGGTCGACGATCACCGAAACCGCCCTGCCCGGGATCATCGCCGGATTGACCGTCACCAACGACGTGTCCGCCCGCGACATCCAGCTGCCACAGACCCAGTTCTACGAGGCGAAGTCGTATCCCACGTTCACCCCGGTCGGGCCCGCGCTGGTGCTGCTCGACGCCGCCGAACTGGCCCGCTTCGGCGACCTGCGGCTGCGGCTGAGCGTCAGCGGCGACGAACGCCAGAACCGGATCGTCGAGGGTGACATGCTGTACCGCCCGCTGCAGGCGCTGCAGTCCCTCACCAGGTTCCAGGATCTCTCCGCCGGCGACCTGGTCCTCACCGGGACCCCGGCGGGTACGGCGCTGACGGCGCCGCCGAAACCCATCGAGATGATCGGCAACCTGCTGCCGCCCGCAGTGAAATGGAAGGCCTTCTTCTCCCGGCAGGCCAAGAACCCGAAGTATCTGCAGCACGGCGACGTCGTCGAGGCATCGGTGAGCACCGACGACGGGGCGATCGACCTCGGCACGCAGCGGCTGTCGGTGCGCTACGCACGATGACCGCCGAGCACGTTCCGGTGGCCGTGGTCGGAGGCGGGCCCACCGGGATCACTGCCGCCACGCTGCTCGCCCAGTACGGCGTCGACACGCTCGTACTGGACCGGTGGCCGCAGGTCTACCCGCAGCCTCGGGCGGTGCATCTCGACGACGAGGTCTATCGAATTCTGGCCCGGCTGGGCGTCGCCGCGGAGTTCGCCGCGATCTCCCATCCGGCCCAAGGGTTACGCCTGGTGGACCGGGACATGTCGGTGCTGGCCGAGTTCAGGCGCGATACGGCGTTGACGCGCAACGGTTTTCCCGCAGCCAGCATGTTCGATCAACCCCGCCTCGAAGAGTTGCTGCGGGCCAATCTGGCCCGCCATCCGCATGCGCGGTTCCGCGGCGACACCGAGGTGCTCGGCGTCTCCGGGACCGGGCCGCTACACCTGCGGGTGCGCGACCGGGTCAGCGGTGAGGAGTCGCTGATCACCGCGGATGTGGTGCTGGGCTGTGACGGCGCGAACAGCATGGTGCGCGGCAGCGTCGACGCCGCGATGCGCTCGATGAAGTTCGACCAGCGCTGGCTGGTGATCGACATCGCGACCGAGGCCGACCTGCACCAGTGGGACGGCGTGCACCAGCTCTGCGACAGTCACCGCGCCGGCACCTACATGCGGATCGGACCCACCCGTTACCGCTGGGAGTTCCGGCTTCTCGATCACGAATCGGTCGACGACTACGCCACGCTGACCGCGCTGCAGCCCTTGATCGAACCGTGGACCCGGGAGGTCAGCGCCACCGACCTGCAGCTGATTCGCGTCGCGGAGTACACCTTTCGCGCCCAGCTCGCCGGCTCGTGGCGCCGCGGCAACGTCTTCCTGCTCGGCGACGCCGCCCACCTGACCCCGCCGTTCATCGGCCAGGGCATGGGCGCAGGTCTCCGCGACGCGATGAACCTGGCGTGGAAGATCGCCGGCGTGCTGCGCGGTGACCTGTCGCCCGGCGTCCTCGACAGCTACGAGGCCGAGCGCCGCCCGCATGCGCGCCACATGATCAGACTCGCCCTCAACGTCGGTCGCGCCATGACGGCCGGCGGACGGTTCGGTGCCGCTGCGCGGGCGCTCGTACTGCCGCACCTGCACCGGATACCGGGCCTGCGATCGAAGGTCACCGATTCGCAGACCCCGGCGCTGCGTTCCTCGACCCTGGTGAGGCGGACCTGGCGCACCCGCGGCATCGCTGGTCACCTGTGCCCGAACATGTTGTTCGACAACGGCATTCGTCTCGACGACGAACTCGGCCTGGGGTTCGGTGTGCTGACCACGGCGATGCTGACCCCCGCGCAGGCCGACACCGTCGCAGCACGTGGCGCGCGCCTCGTCCGCGCCACGCCGGGAACCGAACTCGCCCGCTGGCTCGAGGACCACCACGTCACCACGGCGGTGGTGCGTCCCGACCGCACCGTGCTGACCGCCGGACGCGACACCGCCGCCGTGTGCCGCGCACTTCCGCTGTTCCGGCTCGAGGCGTCCCCGTCCCATCGACCGGCTCGGTAGGGGGTCGGGCAGACTGGTCGCCGTGACGTCCACCCAGTCGGCGGAAGTCGGCGGCACGCGCAGCTTCCTGCCCGCCGTCGAAGGTCTGCGCGCGTGTGCGGCCATCGGTGTCGTCGTCACCCATGTCGCGTTCCAGACCGGCCACACCACCGGGGTCACCGGCCGGCTGCTGGGCCGCTTCGACCTGGCGGTCGCGGTGTTCTTCGCGCTGTCGGGCTTCCTGCTGTGGCGCGGCCACGCCGCTGCCGCCCGCGGGCTGCGCAAGCGCCCGGCCACCGCGCACTACCTGCGGTCCCGCTTCGTCCGGATCATGCCGGGCTACCTCGTCGCGGTCGTGGTGATCCTCACGTTGCTGCCGGACGCGAAGGCCGACGCCACGGTCTGGCTGTCCAACCTGACGTTGACCCAGATCTACGTGCCGCTGACGCTGACCGCCGGGTTGACGCAGATGTGGAGCTTGTCGGTGGAGGTGGCGTTCTACCTCGCGCTGCCGTTCCTGGCGCTGCTGGTCCGCCGGGTGCCGGTCCGGGCCCGGATCCCGGTGATCATGGCAGCCGCGGTCGCGAGCCTGTTCTGGGTGCGCATCCCGTTCGATCCCGACTCCGGGCACAACCTGTGGAACTGGCCGCCCGCGTTCTTCTCCTGGTTCGCCGCCGGCATGGTGCTCGCCGAACTCACCGTCTCACCGGTCGGGCCGGCGCACCGGCTGGCGCGGCACCGGGTTCTGACGGCCGGCATCGCGGTGGTCGCGTTCCTGGTGGCGGCCTCGCCGCTGGCCGGCAAGGAGGGCCTGCAGTTCGGCACGATCGGCCAGGTGACGATGAAGACCGCGATGGGCGCGATCGTGGCGGGTGCGCTGCTGGCGCCGCTGGTGCTCGACCGCCCCGGCACCGGCCACCGGCTTCTCGGGCATCCGGTCATGGTCACCCTGGGCCGCTGGTCCTATGGCCTGTTCGTATGGCACCTGGCCGCGCTGGCGATGGTGTTCCCGATGCTCGGCGAGTTCGCGTTCAACGGCCACTTCGTGCCGGTGTTGCTGCTGACCGCGGGCTTCGGGTTCGCGATCGCGGCGGTCAGTTACGCGCTGGTCGAGTCGCCGTGCCGCAACGCACTACGGCGCTGGGAGCGGCGCAACGACCCCACCCCGCTGGACAGTGCGGTCGACGACGTCACCGAGCCTGCCGTCGCACGCTAGTCCGATTGCGCGGCCCGCGCGTTAATCCGATTGCGCGGCCCGCGAGATGACCTCGTCGCGCACCGCCGACCTGCGTGCCTTGCCCGCGTCGTCGCGCAGCGGCCGGTCGGTGAACTCGATCGTGCGCGGCCTCTTGTAGGGCGCGAGCCGCTCGGCGAGGAACGCCCGTACCTCGTCGGCGTCCAGCCCGGGCGCCTGCACGAGCACATACGGCACCTGCCCCAGATCCTCGTCCGGGACGCCGACGGCCAGGCTCGACAACACCCCCGGATGCTCCGCCAGCGCCGCCTCGATCTCCGCCGGATAGACGTTGCGCCCGCCGACGGTGAACATGTCCACGCGGCGGTCGGTCAGGTACAGGAACCCGTCGGCATCGAAGTAGCCCAGATCGCCCAGCGATTCCCAGCCGTCGCGGCTCTTCGCGGTGCTGCCCACGTAGCGGTAGGTGGGCCGCGATCCGGCGGCGCGACGCATGTAGATCTCGCCGGGCACCCCGGGCGGGCATGGCGTGCCCTCGTCGTCGAGCACCGTCATCTCCCCTGAGACCACGACCCCGACCGAGCCGGGGTGACTCAGCCACTGCTCGCCGGAGATGAACGTCAACGCCTGCAATTCGGTGCCTCCGTAGAGCTCCCAGAGAACCTCCGGCCCCAGCAGCTCGATCCACGCGCGCTTCACCGCCGGCGGGCACGGCGCCGCGAGATGCCAGAACCGGCGGATCGACGACAGGTCGTACGCGTCCGGCTTCGCCCGTAACACGGGCAGCAGGCGCTGCATGATGGTCGGCACCGTGGTCAGGAACGTCACCCGGTGTTCGGTGACCAGTCGCAGGAACTCGTGGGGCTCGAACCGCGGCATCACGACCAGGTGGTGGCCCTGCAGCAGACCCACCGCGAACGTCGTGAACCCGGTGTTGTGGCTCAGCGGCACCGAGATCAGCGACACGTCGCCGTCCTGGGCGCCCAGCGGGGCGCCGATCGCCGCGGGGATGCGGCTGTCGGTGCCCGCCTCGATGAGTTTGGGCCGCCCCGTGCTGCCGCCCGAGGCCATCGACTTCCACACCGGTGACACGGCCTCCGGCACTGGGCTATCCGAAAAGCCGTGCGCCACAGCGGTCGTAGTGTCAGGAGTGACACCGGCCGGGTCGGCGCGGCCGATCAACACGGCCGGGCGCCGCAGCTCCAACAGCGCAGCCAGCTCGGCGTCGGGCAGCCGAGCAGACAGCGGCTGCGGAATCGCGCCGAGCTTCCAGCAGGCCAGCACCGCGTACACCCAGTCGAGCGAGTTCGGCAGCACGACCGTCACGTAGTCCCCGACCCCCACGCCGAGGGAGGCCAGGCCCCGGGCCAGCCGGTTGGTGACCGTGTCGAGTTCCGCGCGCGTGACGGTGACGCCCGCGCAGGTGACCGCCGGCACGTCCGGGTCTTGCGCGGCGAGCGCCGACACCTGGGTGCTGATCGGCGGGACTGGTGCGCTCATGTCAGCCATCCTGCGGGGTGTGCGCCTGCCCGCGGCGAGGAACGGCGGAGACGGCGACGGCCACCACGGAGATCAGTGCCAGGAACTGCACCCACGGGGAATGGCCGACATAGCCGTCGACCGACCGCCACGGGTGAGTGCTGAGCACCGCACCCGCCATGGTCAGCCCGCCGGCGGCCGCGGCGACGGTGACCGTGTCGCAGAGCGCCTCCAGGCGCCGGAGCAGGTAGTACGCGGTGAACGCACCCGCTGACAACGCCGCGCCGACCGGTCCCGCGATCGCCGTCGCGGCCAGCGTGGTGGCGACGCCGACGGTGACCCGGCCGGGTGACCACGGCTGCGCGGGTGCTCTGGGGGCACGACGTCGCCGCAGCGGCACGACGGCGAGGACGAACAGCAGCGGCAGCAGCGCCAGCCCACCGATCAGCCCGGCCCGGTACGGGGTGTTGGCGGTGAATTCCATGGTGACCGCACCGCCGGCGCCCGGCGGCAGCAGCCAGCCCTGCTGCCAGCCGTTGACGGTGATGGCGCGCAGTTCGGCGCCATCGGGGCCGCGGGCCGTCCAGCCCGGGTTGATGCTTTCGGGCACCACCAGCACGCGCTCGGTGTCCGACGCCGCCACACCCACCTGCCTGCGATCGTTGGCCCAGTGTTCGCTGTCGACGGATTGCGGCGCAGCCGAGCGGATTTCATTGGCCTGGGGCGTGTTCAACACGACACCGTCGACGACGAGCGCCGGCCCGGGGCTGATCACCAGCTCCTGCTGCCCGGCGGGCAGCGGGATCGGCCCTGCGCGACACGGCCGGGCCGGGATCGGGGTGCCGTCCAGCAACGCGCCGACGGTGGTGCGCACTGAGGTCTGGATGAACTGCCCGGCCACGGCGATGATCGGGCCCTGCCCGCAGTCGAGGGTCACGGCGCGGTTCCGGTTGGCCGCCGCATCCGCCGCGCCGATCGGCCGTCCCCGCGGGTCCAGGGCCACCACCTCGGCCAGGCCCGGCGGCTTGAGCTGGTCGAAACCCAGTGCGGTGCGGTCGATCACGTCGTGCCAGTCGAGCAGGGAGATCGTGATGGTGTCGGTCACCCGGGTCGCCAGGCGAAGCGTCTCGGTGCCGTCGGTGAGGCGACGCACCTCGGGGCCACCGCCCAGGTCGACGGCGATCAGCGTCGGATGTGCCGGCAGTGTCGACTCGCTCGGCGTCACTCTCAGGGCCGAAACAGGCTGCTTCGACGGTAGTTTGAGAACCAGTGTGGCGGGGGAGTGGGATTGGGTCACCCGCTGGGGCGCGGTCCACGCGGTGTCGGGATCGCCGTCGGTGGCCGCGTACGCCGACCCTTGGACGTCGATCAGGTCGGCGTCACCGCCGGCGCGAGTGGTGTCCGGCTGGGCGATCAGATCGGCGAGTTTGGGTCCCTGGCGGGCACGCACCCAGACGGTCGGGCTGACCTGTGTGGGGCCGGGCACCGTGAGCGTGCGGCTCAGGTTGACGGGCTCCTCGGAGGCCAGTGCCATCGCGGCCGCGCACCGCAGACCGGTGGCGCTCGACGCACACCCCAGCCGTCCCAGCAGTTCGGTGCCCAGATCCCATTGCGCCACAGCCGAACCGGGCGGTGGACCGGGCACGTCGACGGTGTGGCGCAGGTTCACCGGATGGGCGAAACCGTTCGCGTCGTACTGGGTGACCGACAGGTCGGTGACACCGAACTGCACGCCGGGGGAGCCGTCGTCGGTGGCGACCGCGGTGAGACGCACCCACGGCGATTCGCCGTAGGGCAACGCGACGGTCAGGGGCTTACCCGGCTCGTCGAACCGCACCGTGCTGGTGCCGGTGACCGTCGAGACCTCGATGCGGCGAACCTGCGCTCCGAGTGCGGTGGCGCTCGGGGTGAACGTCAACGTCGCGTTGGTGATCGGGTGGTCGAAATCGATCTGCAGCCATTGGCCGATCGCACTCTGCAGGGAGTTGGACACCCAGCTGGTCGACGAGTCGCCGTCGATCGCGGCGGGTGGCCCCGACGCCGGTGAGACATTCGGCAGCGCAGTGGAATCCGAGGCTGCGCTCGACACCGTGATCCGGCCGCCGCCCCACGCGCCGTGGACGGGGGTGGCACCTCGTGACGGGTAATCGGGCACGCGGTTGAACGTGTTGCGCGCATCGCCGGGGGCGCGCACCGCCGAGCTGTGATCGTCGACCCTGCCGTAGTCGGTCTCCCGCGCCATCGGGGTGTCGGTGACCGTCACCAGCGGGGCGGGCAACCCGGCGCGCAGCGCGTCTTGGGTGAGCAGGGCCGGGCCGAGCGGCGGCCGGCCGGTCAGGCGTCGGCGTTCGTCGAGGCGCAGCAGCGATTCCGGGGCGCCGTCGACGCGGGGCAAGGCGTCGGCGTCGACGACGTAGGGCGCCATCGCGTCGGGTGGCCCGGCGACGCGGTAGATCTCGACGGCCGGGTAGCGGGGCCGCAGCCCGCTGTCGGTGATGAAACCTTCCAGCGTGCCCGGGCCCACCGGATCACCGAACTCGGCGACCTTCGTCAGCCCGGGCGAGCCGTCGACGGCCCGGTGCACCAGGATCGGGCGTGCCGACCGACTGTCCTGGTCCAGGTCATTGCGCACCACCACGTAGGAAATGCCCTGCCGGGCAAGCGTGTCGGCGAGCCCGGCCGAGGGCCGGCCGGCGGCGAAGAGTCGCTGCACAGAATCGAGTGCCCGAATCGTCTCGGGCGGCGTCAGCGGAATCGAGTCGCGCACCCCCCATGCGCTGTCGCCGAGCACCTGCAGAGGCTCGTCGTGGCTGTTACCCCACACCTGCGTGGCGAACGGCGCGCCCGGTGCGACGAGAACCCGGCCCCCGGCGTCGTGGTCGTCCAGCCACGCCGCCGCGTCGTGCCAGTACTGCGGGATCGCGTCGAACGTGCCCGACGGCGCCAACCGCCCTGTCCACGCCAGCGACGTCGCCGCGACCAGCGCCGCCAGCACCACCACGCCGACGGCGACCCGCTTGTCGTCCTCGGGGTGGGCGAACGCGCGTCGCCACACCGGCCGCGGCACGCTGCCCGGCAGCGGGAGACGGCCCAGCAGATGCGCGATGCCCAGCGCCAGCGGCACCCGCAGCAGCGGCTCGAGCTTGTGCAGGTTGCGCAGCGGGGTGCCGTCGCCGTCGAGGAACGCCTGCACCTGCGCCGCGATCGGCGACCCGAGCCCGCCCGAGTAGCCGGCTGCCAGCAGCACCACGCCCACCAGCAGCATCGTCACCAGCCGCCCCCTGGCCGGCATGCTCCGCAGCGCCAGACCCGCGAGTCCGCCCGCCGCGACCAGCGTCGTCGCCAGCACGGCGGCCGAACCCGTCACCAGCGTCGACCCCGCGGTCGCGGTCGGTGCCACATACGGGGTCCACGCGCCGGTGCCGCGCAGCATCTCGGTCAGCGACATCCACTGCGTCGTGACCCCCGAGGACTCGATGAAGTCGAGAAACGGCGGGCTGATGCGGCCCAGCTGCAGCAGCGCGACCACCCACCAGGTCACCGCCAGCGCCACGCACGGCAGCCACCACGCCACGAAGCGCCGCCACGTCGGCCCCGGGCGATGGCACGCCAGCCACACCACGGCGCACAGGCAGGCCGTCAGCGTCGCGACCGCGTTGACCGCGCCCATCAGCGCCACCGCCACCGCAGACCGGGCCGCCAGCAGCCGCACCCGCGGATCCCCGCGGAGAGCGACAATGACCGGCAGCAACACCCAGGGCGCCAGCATCATCGGCAGCGTCTCCGACGAGATCGCCCCGATCGTCGTGAGCACCCGCGGCGACAACGTGAAGGCCAGCGCGCCGATCACCCGCGAGGTGGTGGTGCCGATCTGCAGAGCCTCGGCGACGCGCAGAAGGCCCCAGAAGCCGGCCACCAGCAGCAGTGCCCACCACAGCCGCTGGGTGATCCACCCGGGGACGCCGAGCAGATCGCCGGCGAGGAAGAACGTGCCGTGTGGAAACAGGTAGCCGTAGGCCTGGTTCTGGGCCTGGCCGAAGGGCAGCTCGCTGTTCCACAGCGTGAACGCCCGCGTCAGGAAGCGCAGCGGGTTGGCGGTGAGATCGAGCTTGGTGTCCGGAGAGATCTGGCCCGGGGACTGGGCGAACGTCAGGACCAGCGCCGCCGCGGCGGCCACCCACAACCAGCGCCGCGACAGCGGCTGGGTTGTCTGCTCAGCTACGGTCGCCGTACTCGACCCTGTTGAGCACCGAGGACGCAGGATCGCCCGCCTGCAGAGGGGGCCTGGTGTCCTGCTGGACCATCAACGTGACCCCGAACACGGCCGCCGCGCCCAACAGCAGGCCGACGACGACGCTGGCCGCCGCGGGGACGAGGAACCGATCCATGGGCCACAAACTAGCACGGCGATCTCCACAGCTCCGGGGGCACGATCGGCACCGGCCGGTGCCCGGGGCGCCGCACTCGGTCGCCCTCCTCGCGCGTGTCGCGCTCAGAATATGGCTGGGCGATGTCTTGCGGTTAGGGTCGAGTGCCATGGCTGTCTCGAGAAGCGCGTTCAGGGCCGTGACCGGAATGCTCGCGACATCGGTGCTGTTGGCCGGGTGCGCCTCCTCGGACGCCAACCCGCCCGACGCCGGCCCGCCGGCCTCGACCGTCGCCCAGGCCGCCGGCCCGCTGCCCGGCTCACCGCCGCAGGCCCCTCCGGCCCCCGTTTGTGGCGATCCCGCTGCCGAGGTGGCCGCCATGTCGACCCGCGACAAGCTGGCCCAGCTGTTGATGGTCGGGGTGACGGGCGCGGCCGACGCCCGCGCCGTCGTCGACAGTCAGCACGTCGGCGGCATCATGATCGGCAGTTGGACGGACCTGTCGATGTTGAACGGCCCGCTCGCCGACATCGCCGCGAATGCCGGCCCGCTGCCGCTGGCGGTCAGCGTGGACGAGGAGGGCGGCCGGGTGTCCCGGCTGGCCTCGGTGATCGGACGCCAGCCCTCGCCCCGGGAGTTGGCCGCGACCGACACGCCCGAGCAGGTGTACCAGATCGCCCTGGACCGCGGCCGCAAGATGCGCGGGCTGGGCTTCACCATCGACTTCGCACCCGTCGTCGACGTCACCGACGCCCCCGACGACACCGTGATCGGCGACCGCTCCTTCGGCGCCGACCCCGCCACCGTCACCGACTACGCCGGGGCGTACGCGCGCGGACTGCGAGACGCAGGTCTGCTGCCGGTGCTCAAGCACTTCCCCGGCCACGGGCACGGCTCGGGTGACTCGCACGCCGGCAGCGTGGTCACCCCACCGCTGGCCGATCTGCAGACCAACGACCTGGTTCCCTACCGGACGCTGACCACCCAGGGCCCCGTGGGCGTGATGGTCGGCCACATGGAGGTGCCGGGCCTGACGGGCAGCGAGCCCGCCAGCCTCAGCCCCGCCGCCTACGCGCTGCTGCGCTCCGGTGACTACGGCGGTCCGCCGTTCGGCGGCGTCGTGTTCACCGACGACCTGTCCAGCATGAAGGCCATCTCGGACCGGTTCGGCGTCGCCGACGCGGTGCTGCGCTCCCTGCAGGCCGGCGCCGACGTTGCGTTGTGGATCACCACGACCGAGGTGCCCGCCGTTCTGGACCGGCTGGAGAAAGCCGTCGCGGCGGGCGAGCTGTCCTCCTCGGCGGTCGATGCGTCGGTGACCAAACTGGCCGCCATGAAGGGGCCGTCACCGCGCTGCGGCGGCTGATTCTTCAGCCAATGCTTACCCTGTGTTGGTACGCACGTTGATATGAGGGAGGCGCGCCATGGCAGGTGGTACCAAGCGCTTGCCCCGCGCCGTCCGTGAACAGCAGATGCTCGACGCGGCCGTGCAGATCTTCTCGGTCAACGGCTATCACGAGACGTCGATGGATGCGATCGCCGCTGAGGCGCAGATCAGCAAGCCGATGCTGTACCTGTACTACGGCTCCAAAGAAGAGCTGTTCGGCGCATGCCTCGATCGCGAGCTGCGCCGCTTCGTCGACGAGGTGCGCGACAAGATCAACTTCGACGACGCTCCGAAGGAACTGTTGCGCAGTGCCGTGCTGGCCTTCCTCAAGTACATCGACGAGAACCGCTCGTCCTGGATGGTGCTCTACACCCAGGCGACCAGTTCGCAGCGCTTCGCGCACACCGTGCGCGAAGGGCGCGAGCGGATCATCGAACTCGTCGGACGGCTCCTGCGCTCCGGCACCCGATTCCCCGGCCCCGACACCGATTTCGACATGATGGCCGTGGCGCTGGTGGGAGCCGGTGAGGCCGTGGCCTCACGGGTGAGCACCGGCGACGCCGACGTCGACGAGGCCGCGGCGCTGATGATCGACCTGTTCTGGCTGGGCCTGAAAGGGGCACCCGCGCAATCGGAGTCACCGTCCGACGCGGATGCCGTCTCCCAGGTCTGAGTCCGTCAGGCCGGCGTGACCGTGCCGGTCAGATGCGGATGCCCCTTCGACAGGTGCCGCAACGTCAACTCCCAGCCCTCGCCGCGCCGGTCCACGTAGAGCCCCGCCTTGGCGGGCAGCACGACGGGCTTGGCGAACTTGACCGAGTAGGTGACGGCGTCGGGGAGCTGGCCTTCGATGTTCGCCAGAACCGCTGCAGCGCTCCACATTCCGTGTGCGATCACGGTCGGGAAGCCGAACAGCTTGGCCGCGATCGCATTGGTGTGGATCGGGTTGTGATCACCGCCCACCGAGGCGTAGTGCCGGATCTGGCCGGGCGTCACCGACAGCACCGCGTTCGGCGGCCCCAACTTGGGCTGCTTGGCCGGCGGCGGCTTCGGCTCGTCGGACAGGCTGGTGCGCTGCTGGTGCAGGAACGTGGTGACCTGATGCCAGGCCGTCTCGTTTCCGACCGTGACGTCGGTGATCACGTCGACGAGCAGTCCGCGCCGATGCTCGCGCATGTTCTCGGCGTGCACAGCAGCCGACACGGTGTCCGTCACCGCGATGGGGCGGTGCTGGGTGATGTGGTTCTCCACGTGCACCGAACCCATGGCGGCGAACGGGAAGTCGAAGCCCGTGATCAGAGCCATCACGGTGGGGAACGTCAGCGCGAACGGATAGGTCAGCGGCACGGTGTTGTCGAACCGCAGACCGGTCACGTTCGCGTAGGCCGCCACATGCGCCGGATCGATGGTGAGATCGTCGACCGTCAGCCGCCGCTCGGGCAATGTGTCCCCGCGCGGAATGAACGGCAGTGCGCCCGCCGCGGCCAGGACCAGGTTGCGCAGCCCCGACGGCTGCTCGCCCTCGCTCATGTCATGCCCCCAGCAGTGCTTGGCCGCACACGCGGATCGTGTTGCCTGTCACTGCGTTCGACGCCGGGCTCGCGAAGTAGGCGATGGCTTCGGCCACGTCGACGGGCTGACCACCCTGGAACAGGGAGTTGAGCCGGCGCCCCACCTCGCGGGTGGCCAGCGGGATCGCGTCGGTCATCTTGGTTTCGATGAAGCCGGGTGCGACGGCGTTGATCGTGATGTTCTTCTCGCCGAACTGCGGGGCCAGCGCATCGGTCAGACCGATCATGCCGGCCTTGGTGGCGGCGTAGTTGGTCTGGCCGCGGTTGCCCGCGATGCCGGCCATCGAGGACAGCCCGACGATGCGGCCGCCCTCACCGATCGTGCCGTTGCCCACCAGGCCCTCGGCCAGGCGAAGCGGCGCAAGGAGATTCACTGCGATCACGGAATCCCAGCGGCCCTCGTCCATGTTGGCCAGCAGCTTGTCCCGGGTGATGCCGGCGTTGTTGACCAGGATGTCGAGCGTGCCGCCGTGGTGTTCCTTGACGTGCTCGGTGATGCGGTCCACGGCGTCGGCGGCGGTGACGTCGAGCGTCAGCGCGGTACCGCCGATCTTGGTGGCGACCTCCGCGAGCGGCTCGGCGGCACCCTCGATGTCCACGGCGATGACCTTCGCCCCGTCCCGCGCGAACACCTCGGCGATCGTCGCGCCGATCCCGCGCGCGGCGCCGGTGACCACCGCGACCTTCCCGTCGAGCGGCCGGTCCCAATCCGCGGGCGGGGTCGCGTCGGCCGCGCCGACGCGGAACACCTGAGCGTCGACGTAGGCCGACTTCCCCGACAGCAGGAAGCGCAGCGTCGACTCGAGGCCGGTGGCTGCGGGCTTCGCATCGGGGTGGAGGTAGACCAGGCCGACGGTGGCGCCGTTGCGCAGCTCCTTGCCGAGTGAGCGGGTGAAGCCCTCCAGCGCGCGCTGGCAGGTGCGCTGGTGGACGTCGTCGATCTCGTCGGGGGTGGTACCGATGACCACCACGCGGCCCGAGTGACCGAGGTTGCGCAGCAACGGGGTGAAGAACTCGTAGAGCGCCTTGAGGCCCTCCGGCTGGGTGATGCCGGTGGCGTCGAACACCAGCCCGCCGAACTTGTCGGCCCAGCGTCCGCCGAGGTTGTTCACCACCAGGTCGTAGTCCTCGGCCAGCGCGGCCCGCAGCGGCTCGACCACCCGGCCCTCGCCGCCGATCAGCAGCGAGCCGGACAGCGGGGGCTCACCGGCCTTGTAGCGGCGCAGCGGTTCGGGCTGCGGCACGCCCAACTGCTTGGCCAGGAAGGATCCCGGTCCGGAGTTGACGACTTGGGAGAGGAGATCGGAAGCCACGGCGCTACCTTTCGAGAATCCGGGTACATGTCTGTCGACGGGGTGGGGTTACCCAGCACTGTCGTATCCATCACGAACTTACTCCAGAGTAAGAACGGTGGGTAGTATGACCCTCGACACCTACAACCCTCGCGACGCCGGGAGGCAGACGTGGCCGACAGCAAGACAACCCGACGGGTAGCCGTCCTCGGAGGAAACCGGATTCCGTTCGCGCGCTCAGACGGCGCCTACGCGAACGCGTCCAACCAGGACATGTTCACCGCCGTCCTCGACGGGCTGGCCGAGCGGTTCGACCTCAAAGGCCAGGCGCTGGACGCGGTGATCGGCGGCGCGGTGCTCAAGCACAGCCGCGACTTCAATCTGATGCGCGAGTGCGTGCTGGGCAGCTCGCTGTCGTCCTACACGCCGGCGTTCGACCTGCAGCAGGCCTGCGGCACCGGTCTGCAGGCCACCATCGCGGCCGCCGACGGCATCGCCGCGGGCCGCTACGAGGTGGCCGCCGCGGGTGGGGTGGACACCGCCTCCGACGCGCCGATCGCCCTCGGTGACGACCTGCGCTCGGTGTTGCTGAGCCTGCGCCGGGCCAAGTCGAACGTCGACCGCCTCAAGCTGGTCGGCAAGCTGCCCGCCGCGCTGGGCGTCGAGATCCCCGTCAACAGCGAGCCGCGCACCGGCATGTCGATGGGCGAGCACGCCGCGGTGACGGCCAAAGAGATGGGCATCAAGCGCGTCGACCAGGACGAACTGGCCGCCGCGAGCCACCGCAACATGGCCGCCGCCTACGACCGCGGCTTCTTCGACGATCTGGTCACCCCGTTCCTCGGGCTCTACCGCGACAACAACCTGCGGCCCGACTCGTCGCCCGAGAAGCTCGCCAAGCTCAAGCCCGTCTTCGGTGTCCGCAACGGCGACGCCACGATGACCGCGGGCAACTCGACCCCGCTGACCGATGGTGCGTCGGCGGCGCTGCTGGCGTCCGAGGAGTGGGCGGCGCAGCGGTCCATCCCGGTGCTCGCCTACTTCGTGGACGGGCAGACGGCTGCGGTCGATTACGTCAACGGCCGCGACGGACTGCTGATGGCGCCGACGTACGCGGTGCCGCGGATGCTCGCCCGCAACGGCCTGACCCTGCAGGACTTCGACTTCTACGAGATCCACGAGGCGTTCGCGTCGGTGGTGCTGGCCACGCTGGCCGCCTGGGAGTCCGAGGAGTACTGCAAGGAGCGCCTCGGGCTGGACGCTGCACTCGGCTCCATCGACCGCTCCAAGCTCAACGTCAACGGCTCGTCGCTGGCGGCGGGGCACCCGTTCGCAGCGACCGGTGGGCGCATCGTGGCGCAGCTGGCCAAGCAGCTCGCGGAGAAGAAGGCCGAAACAGGCCAACCGGTCCGCGGCCTCATCTCGGTGTGCGCGGCCGGCGGCCAGGGCGTGACCGCGATCCTCGAGGCGTAACCCCACTACGCCCAAACCGACGTTCGGGCGAGAAAGCGCGAGACGGGATCACCTTTTCGTCGATCTCGGCGCTAACGAGATCGGAGCCACTCGGCGATCGCCGCGACGGCATCGCGGAAGAAGACCCGGTAGGACCGGTCGGCCACGTACCCGATGTGGGGCGTGGCCGTCACGGTCGCCATCGTGCGCAACGGGTGAGCGGCGGGCAGCGGCTCGGTGTCGAAGACGTCGAGACCGGCGCCGGCGATCGAACGAGAGCTCAGCGCGTCGATCAGCGCGGCCTCGTCGACGATCGGTCCGCGTGAGGTGTTGATCAGCACTGCGGTCGGCTTCATCGCGGCCAGTTCCGCAGCGCCGATCAGCCCGCGAGAACGGTCGCTCAGCCGCAGGTGCACGGTCAGCACGTCGGCGGTGGCGAAGAACTCCTCGCGCGGCAGGTAGCGCGCACCCGCAGCGGCAGCGGCGTCGGCGGTGAGATTCTCACTCCAGGCCACAACGTCCATGCCGAACGCGGTCCCGATCTGGGCGATCCGGGATCCGATCCGCCCGAGGCCGAGCACGCCCAACACCCGGCGATCGAGCTCGGTTCCGACCGTCGTCTGCCATCCCCCGGCGGCGATCGATCGGCTCTCGGCGACCAGGTGCCGCGACGCCGCGAGGATCAGTGCCCAGGTGAGCTCCACCGTCGACGCCACGCTGCCGCCGGTTCCGCTGACGTGGATGCCCAGTTCCTGGGCTGCTGCCATGTCGATCGACGCATTGACCGGTCCGGTCGACGCGATCATCTTCAGCCGGGGCAACCGCTCGAGGACCGTGCGCGGCAGCGGCGTGCGTTCGCGCATCACGAAGACGACGTCGAACGGCGCGAGCCGCGCCACCAACTCGTCCTCGTCGGACACGTGGTCGGAGAAGGTGGTGACGTCCGCGCGTGCGGTGACCGGTGACCAGTCTGCCGAGGTCAGCGCGACGCCCTGGTAGTCGTCGAGGACGGCGATGCGGGGCCGCGGGCTGCTCTCGGGGGTGCTCATCCTCCCGACGATATGCCCCACGAAAAATTTTTCGCAGACCGTGTAACGCCCCGGTGCGGGTCGTCGATACACCTCATAGCTCCGTGTTGCCGTCTGACCCCCCGACCCGACGGCAACACGGGGCTCTTACATTTTGAGCATGCAGATCAGCATGTTCGGCCAGCTCTCCGGCCTCCCCATGGACTCCAGTGGCGGATCGCCCATCGACGCCACCATCGCTTATCTGGCGCAGCTACGCGACGAGGGCTTCGGCCGCGTGTGGATGAGCCAGCTGCCCCACGAGCCCGACCTCCTGACGATTCTCGCCATCGCACTGCGCGAGGTCGACACGATCGAGGCGGCCAGCGGCGTCATCCCGATCCAGAACCAGCACCCCATGCACATGGCGCAGGCCGCGCTGACCACGAGCCTCGCCTCCGGCGGCCGCTTCGTGCTCGGTCTCGGCATGACTCACGCCGCCGTCACCGAGGGGATGTGGGGCATTCCGTGGGACAAGCCGGTGCGACGCCTCAACGAGTACCTGGACGGGCTGCTGCCGCTGCTGGCCGGCGAGCACGCGTCCGCACCGGGTGAGACGGTGACGACGCGCGGCGCACTGATGATTCCCGGAGCGCCGCGGCCCGACGTGTACATCGCCGCGCTGGGGCCGCAGATGCTGCGGCTGGCGGGCCGGCGGACGTCGGGCACCTGCACCTGGATGACGGGGCCGGCGACGTTGAGCGGGCACGTCAGCCCGTCGCTGCGCCAGGCCGCCGCCGACGCGGGCCGCACCGAGGATGCGGTGCGCGTCGTCGCCGCGTTGCCGATCGCGGTCACCGACGACGTCGACGCGCTGCGCGCCGAGGCCGCCGAGCAATTCGCGATCTACGGCACGCTGCCGTCCTACCGGGCGATGCTCGACCGCGAGGGGTATGCGGGACCGCAGGACGCGGCGATCATCGGCGACGAGGCGACCGTGCGTGACCGCCTCGCCGAGCTCGAAGCCGCCGGAGTGGACGAGTTCGTCGCGGCTACGTTCGATCCCTCCGAGGAGGGCCGAGCGCGCACCCGCGCCTTCCTCCGCCCCGAGGGCTGAGTTTCTCCGGCGACCAGACGCGAACTCGAGTAGACACGCCGTCAGAACACTCGAGTTCGCGTCTGTTCGCGCAAAAAAAGACGCCCCCGGGAAGAGTCCGGGGGCGTCTCGCGGGCGAGGGGTCTAGAAGGCCGCCTCGTCCAGCTCCATGACCTCGTTGTCGAGGTTGTCGAGGATCGCGCGGGTGCTGGTCAGCATCGGCAGCATGTTCTTCGCGAAGAACGACGCCACCGCGAGCTTGCCCTCGTAGAAGGCGCGCTCGTCACCGGAGGCACCGGCGTCGAGCTTCTCGATCGCGACCGCGGCCTGACGCTGCAGCAGCCAGCCGATCATCAGATCGCCGACGCTCATCAGGAAGCGCACCGAGCCCAGGCCCACCTTGTAGATGCTCGCGGCATCTTCCTGGGCGGCCATCAGGTAGCCGGTCAGCGTGGCGGCCATGCCCTGCACGTCCTCCAGCGCGGTCGCCAGCAGCGCACGCTCGGCCTTCAGCCGGCCGTTGCCGGTCTCCGACTTCACGAACTGCTCGATCTGGCCGGCCACGTGCGCCAGCGCCACACCCTTGTCGCGGACGATCTTGCGGAAGAAGAAGTCCTGCGCCTGGATGGCGGTGGTGCCCTCGTACAGCGAGTCGATCTTGGCGTCGCGGATGTACTGCTCGATCGGGTAGTCCTGCAGGAAGCCGGAGCCGCCGAAGGTCTGCAGCGACTCGGTGAGCTTCGCGTAGGCCTGCTCCGAGCCGACACCCTTGACGATCGGCAGCATCAGGTCGTTGACCTTGACGGCCAATTCGGGCTCGATGCCGTGGATCGCCTTGGCCACCTCGGCGTCCTGGTGCGTGGCGGTGAACAGGTACAGCGCACGCAGACCCTCGGCGTAGGCCTTCTGGGTCATCAGCGAGCGACGCACGTCCGGGTGGTGCGTGATGGTCACGCGCGGGGCGGTCTTGTCGGTCATCTGGGTCAGGTCGGCACCCTGCACGCGCGACTTGGCGTACTCGAGCGCGTTCAGGTAACCGGTCGACAGCGTGGCGATCGCCTTGGTGCCCACCATCATTCGCGCCTGCTCGATGACGTCGAACATCTGCGCGATACCGTCGTGCACCTCGCCGACCAGCCAGCCGACGGCGGGGGTGCCGTGCTGACCCAGCGAGAGCTCACAGGTGGCCGAGACCTTCAGGCCCATCTTGTGCTCGACGTTGGTGACGAAGACGCCGTTGCGCTCGCCGGGCTCACCGGTCTCCGGATCGAAGTGGAACTTCGGTACGAAGAACAGCGACAGACCCTTGGTGCCGGGGCCGGCGCCCTCGGGGCGAGCCAGCACCAGATGCATGATGTTCTCGAACAGGTCGTCCGAGTCGGCCGAGGTGATGAAGCGCTTCACACCGTCGATGTGCCAGGTGCCGTCGGGCTGCTGGACGGCCTTGGTGCGACCGGCGCCGACGTCGGAGCCGGCGTCCGGCTCGGTCAGCACCATGGTCGAGCCCCAGCCGCGCTCCGCGGCGATCGTGGCCCACTTCTTCTGCTCCTCGGTGCCGAGGTGGTAGAAGATGTCGGCGAATCCAGCGCCCATCGCGTACATGTACACGGCGGGGTTGGCGCCGAGGATGTGCTCCTGCAGGGCCCACGACAGCGCGCTGGGCATCGGCGTGCCGCCGAGTTCCTCGCTGACCGACAGCTTGTCCCAGCCACCGTCGGTGACGGCGCGCACCGACTTCTTGAACGCCTCGGGCAGCGTCACGGTGTGGGTCTTGGGGTCGAAGACCGGCGGGTTGCGGTCGCCCTCCTCGAAGGAGGCTGCGACCGGTCCCTCGGCGAGCCGGGAGATCTCACCCAGCATGTCGACGGCGGTCTCGACGTCGAGGTCGGCGTACGAGCCCTGGCCCAGCGCCTTGTCGACTCCGAGAACCTCGAACAGGTTGAACACCTGATCACGAACATTGCTCTTGTAGTGGCCCACTTTTCCTCCTCGTCGAGAACGCCACATGCGGTTGGGTACTCACGGCTAAGTTACCCACCAGTAACTGCGCGCTACTATACCGTCCGGTAACTTCAACGCAAGAACACTGTGAGCAATTTCTGCTCAGCGACCAACCCAGCAGTTGGCCGGGCTCGGTTTCCGGCCCGAAACCTGCCTCTGAGCAGGCCCTATGCACCCCTGTGATGATTGTCACGTTTGGTTGTCTAGGGTGTGATGAATGGCGTCCAGCATCGGTGTCGGGGTATGGGGAACGGGCAATATGGGCGCCACGGCGATCCGGTCGATCATGGCTTTTCCGCGGCTGCACCTGGCGGCGGTGCTGACCTCGTCCGCGGACAAGGCCGGCCGGGACGCGGCGTCATTCGCGGGGGTGGACGCACCGACGGGAATCGACGCCACCACCGACGTCGAGACGGTGCTCGCCGATGCCGACGCGGTGGCCTACATGGCCTCCGGTGACATCCGGCCCGACGACGCCGTCGCCGACATCGAACGCTGCCTGCGGGCGGGCGCCCATGTGGTCACCCCGTCGCTGTACTCGCTCTACGACCCGGCGTCGGCCCCGCCGGAGTGGGTCGAACGCCTGACCGCCGCCGCCGAGGAGGGCCGGGCATCTTTGCTGGTCAGCGGCGTCGACCCCGGCTGGGCCAATGATGCGCTGGCCGTGACGGCCGCCGGGCTGTGCACCCGCATCCGCACGATCACCTGCCAGGAGATCTTCGACTACTCCACCTACGACCAGCCGTACGCGGTCCGGGTGTCCTGCGGCTTCGGCGGGCCGATGGACGAGACGCCGATGATGCTGTTGCCGTCGGTTCCGACGATGGTGTGGGGCGGCAACATTCGCCTCATCGGCCGCGGTCTCGGCATGGAGATCGACGAGATCACCGAGGAGGTCGAGCGGTTACCGCTGGAGGACACCGTGGACACGGTGATGGGCCGCTTCGAGAAGGGCACGCAGGGTGCGTTCTTCCTGCGTGTGATCGGCTGGGCCGGCGGGCAGCAGCGGGTGATCGTCGAGCACATCACCCGCATCCACCCCAGCTGCGCGCCGCAGTGGCCGCAGCCCGATCAGGGGGTCGGCGATCACCGTGTGATCGTCGATGGTGACCCGCAGCTGACGATCGTGACGAGGGCCGACGTGCCCGGCGGCACCCGCGCCGACGGCGGCAACACCACCGCGGCCAACCGTCTGCTGGGCGCCATCGGGTGGTTGGTCACCCAGAAGCCGGGCATCTACGACGGTCTCGACGTCCCGCTGCACCCTCCGCTACCACCGGAGGTCGAGGCGACGCGCTGGGTCTAGTGCCCGGCCAGGCGTTTGTTGACCAGCCGAGTGAGCCACGCCGGGGAGAACCTGGCCCCGGCCGCCAACGCCTTGGCCTGCGTGCCCACCGGGAAGTGCACCTGCCGCAACACCTTTTGAGGCAGCGTCGGTTCGATCGCCGCCGCGATGCCGTCGGCGATGTCCTGCGCGGTCAGCCGGATGCCGAGCGAGGTGGTGGTGCCGGTGCTGACGTCTTTGGTCATCGCGGTGTTCACGTACAGCGGCCACATGTCGATCACTCGGATGTCGTGGCGGCCCCACTCCAGGTTCAGCGCCTCGGTCATCGCACGGACGAAAAACTTGGTGGCGCTGTAGTTGGCCAGTTCGGCCTGGCCGTAGATCGCCGACGCCGAGCCCAGGTTGACGACCACTGCACCCGGGGTGCTCTTCAGATACGGGAAGCCGGCATGCAGCCCGTTGACCACACCCTTGACGTTGACCTCGACCTCGCGGTGGTGCACCTCGAGCGGAATCTCCTCGAAGCGGCCGGCATTGAGTAGCCCCGCGTTGTTGATCAGGACATCGAGCCTGCCGCCGGCGGTCTCGTGGAACTCGGCCAGCCGGCGACCCACCTCCTCGGCATCGGTGACGTCGAGGTGGCCGACGACACCGCGGCCACCCACCGCCTTCAGGTCGTTGTCGAGGACGGCCAGCCGCTCGTCGTCGATGTCGTAGGCGCCGACGAAGTAACCGCGCTGGGCGAGGAGCAAGGCGGTGGCCCGACCGATGCCGGTCGCTCCGCCGGTGATGAACACCGATCTGGTCATGCGTTACTCCTTCTAGGAATTGAGTTGCCAGACAGCGAAATTGAGGCACAGCGCGAACGCCGACCAGGCCAGGTAGGGAACGAGCAGCCACCCGGCGAGCGCGTTTCGCCGGAAGAACAGGACGACGGTGCCGATCAGGATGAGCACGAGCACGCTCAGTTCGGCGAACGCGATGCCGCGCCACCCCAGCCCGAAGAACAGCGGTGTCCACGCGGCATTCAGGACGAGCTGGGTGCCGTACGCGACGAGCGCGGGCCGGGTGTCCTGCCACGGACCGCTGCGCCACACCAGCCAGGCCGCCACCGCCATCATCGTGTACAGCAGCGTCCAGACGGGGCCGAAGACCCACGACGGTGGCGCCCACCCCGGCTGCCGCAGCCGGGCGTAATCCTCGGCGGAGGTGGCCGACGCGAGGCCGCCCAGTGTCGACGCCACGACCACGGCTGCAATCGAGATCGCGAGCGCGATAACGCTTTTCGAGCGCGTGGGCCGATAACTGTCAACCATGCCGAATCACCCTACCGGGCGGGTGTGCGCCGTCGGCCGGCGCGGTCAGGACGTCCCCATTCTGTTCGATTTACCGGGACTGCTCTGCGTCGGCGGCTGGTTCCGCATCGGGCAGTTGGCCCACCAAGTACTCGGCCAGCCCGCCGATGGTCGGATAGTCGAACACCGCGGTGGCGTTGATCGTGAAGGCGCCGCCGAACTGGCTGTGCAATCGGTTCCGCAGCTCGATCGCCATCAGCGAATCCGTGCCCAGGTCCAGGAACCGCGACGACGCCGCCGGGGGTTGCGCCAAACGCAGGAAGTTCTGCACCTCGCGCTGCAGGAACTCGGTGACGAACCCGGCCCGCGCGGGCACCGGGATCTCCTGCAGCTGACGCAACAGCTCACTGTCTCCGGTCACCTCGCCGCCGTCGCGGGGCAGCACCAGATCCAGGATCGGCGGACGCGCCGCACCCAGCACCTTGGCCGCACGCGCCCAGTTGGCCTTGATCACCGTCGCCTGCCCGGTCCCGTTGGCCACCACCTCCGCCAACGCGCTCAACGCCGCCGACGGCTCCAGCGGGATCAACCCCTGGGCGCTGATGTTCGCGCTCGCCGCCTCCGACGACGCCATCCCGCCCCGGCCCCAGGGACCGAAGTTGACCCCGGTGGCCGGCAGCCCGGCAGCGCGGCGCTGAGCGACGAGGCCGTCGAGGTACGCATTGGCGGTCGCGTAGTTGGCCTGGCCGGGAGAACCGAACACGCTCGACACCGACGACGACACGATGAAGAACTCCAGGTCGTCGTCTCGGGTCAATCGATCCAAGTGGGAGGCGCCGAACGCCTTCGGCGCCAACGTCGTCCGGAACCGGTCGACGTCCAGCGCGGAGAGCAGCGCATCGTCGAGCACGCCGGCCAGGTGCAGGACGCCACCGAGGGGCGGCAGCTCGGCGCGGATGTGTGCCAGCAGTCGGCGCACGTCCTCGAAGTCCCCCACGTCGGCGGTGACGACGTGCACGCGGCAGCGGTGCCGGTCGGTGATGTCGTCGATCAGCTGCTGTGCCTGCGCCGAGGGGGCCCGGCGGCTGGTGAGCACCAGATCGCCCGCACCCAACTGGGCCAGGTGCGCTGCGGTGTGCAGCCCGATCGCACCGAGCCCGCCGGTGATCAGATACGTCCGGTCGGGCTGTGGCTGTAGTGGTGCCGGCATCTGCAGCACGATCTTGCCGATGTGGCGGGCCTGCTGCATCCGCCGGAATGCCGACCTCGCCTCGGTCAGCGGATAGATCTCGGCGGGCAGCGGCGTCCACTCACCCTGGGCCAGCCCGTCGGACACCTCGGTGAGCAGGTCGCGGATGCGGTCGGGTTCGGTGAACATGACCGTGTCGAGTGCGACGATCTCGTAGTCGACGTCGGGGCGGGCGGCCGCCATCTGGTCGGCGGTCCAGATGTCGCGCTTGGCGATCTCGGCGAAGCGGCCGCCCTGAGCCGTGGCGCGCAGCGTGGCGTCGATGAACCCCTCGCTCGTCAGGCTGTTGAGCACCACGTCCACCCCGGCGCCGCCGGTGTCGGCCAGGATCTGATCAGCGAATTCCGTTGTGCGCGAGTCGTAGACGTACTTGACGCCGAGACGCCGCAGCGTGTCCCGTTTGAACGTGCTCGCGGTGGCGAACACTTCCCCCCCGCACCGCTGCGCCATCTGGACTGCGGCCAGCCCCACGCCACCGCTCGCGGCATGGATGAGCACCCTGTCGCCCGGCTTGAGCTGTGCCCAGTCGAACGACAGCCGGACCGTGAGCGCAGCGGCGGGAATCGTCGCCGCGTCCACCGCGCTGATGCCGTCGGGTATCGGCGCGAGGAACTGGCCGGGCACGTTGAACCGGCTCGCGAAGGCACCCTGCATGGATCCGTAGACCCGCTGGCCCACGGTCAGGCCGGTGACCCCGTCGCCGATCTGGGTGACCGTGCCGGCGAAATCGCCGCCGATCGGCCCGGGATCGCCGGGATAGAGGCCGAGCACGTTGAGCACGTCGCGGAAGTTCAGCCCCGCGGCCTCCACCCGGACCTGCACGTAACCGTCGGCGGGCGGCTCGACTTCGGTCTCGGTCAGTCGCAGGTTGTCGATCGCACCGCGTTCGGTGGGCGCCAGCACGTAGTCACTCGATCGCGGGACGCTCAGGTGTCCGCTGCGTGACCACGGCAGCAGCCGCGATGCCAGCAGTTTGCCTTGCCGCACAGCCATTTCCGGCTCGTCGACGGGCGCCGACACCAGGCCGGCCAGCAAGCGGACGGCCTCGTCCGAACCGTCGCAGTCGACCAACCGGGCACGCAGCGCCGGTTCCTCGTTGATCGCGGTGCGGCCGAAGCCCCACAGTGCGGCCTGCACCGGGTCGACCGGTTCCCCCGACTCGCAGGCGACGGCCCGCTCGGTCACGATCCACAATCCGCCGGGCAGCTTCACCTCACCGCTCTGCACGGTGTGGACTGCACTCAGAAGTTCGGCGATCTCCTGCTCGAGCCGGACGTCGAGCGCCCCCGCCTGCGACCTGGCGGCACGCCAGATGACACCGGAGACGCCGACGCCACGCTGCTGGGCATCGGCGAGCACCTGCCCCAGCGGTGTCGTGTCGGTGGCGCGGTCGACGGCGATGGCGCCGGGGACCAGGGCCGCGAGCTCCGCGAAGTCGGCGATCAACCAGGTGCCGCTGGGGGTCACCGGCTCTGCCTCAGGCTCGGTGTCCGGGAGGGGCACCTCGTGCCAGCCGACGGTGTAGAGCAGCCGGCCGGTGTCACCGCCCAGCCCGCGCAGCAGCGCCTCGCGGGGCGCACGCTTGACGGTGAACTCGCGGATCCCACCGAGACGGTTACCGTCGCGATCGACGAAATCGAGGTCGAACTCCTGGGTCTCGCTGTCGAGTGCACTCTGATGCCAGGTCGCGCGGCAGTAGAACCGCCGCGGCATCGGCTGCTGCACCGAGACCTGGCCGTATCGCAGCGGTAAGTACAGATCTGAGACGCCCTGCTCGGCGGCCAGCACCGCCGGGAAGGCGGGGAATGCGACGCCGGTGCACAGATCCATCAACACCGGATGCATCGGCTCGCTACCGAGGTGCTCGGCCAACTCCTCGCCGACGAGGATGTCACCGATCGCCTCACCCTCGCCCAGCCACAGCGACTTCAACGAGCCCGACCAGTTCGGCCCCCACGCCAACTCGAGATCGGCGAACGTCTCGAACAGCTCCTGCGGACGCATCCGGGTGAGCCGCTCGAGTGCGTCCTCGACGGGTCCTGTCTCGGAGGCGGCCTCGTCCCGCCCGGCGACGATGGTGCCCTCGGCGTTGAGCGACCACTCCGCACCCTGCTCGCCGTAGGCGCGGCTGTGCACCTGGAACGACCACTGCCCGGCGTCGGCCGCCGGATGCAAGGTCAGCTGAACGTCACGGGAAGCCTTCTCCGGCAGAATGATCGGCTCGTAGAAGAAGACATCGGTGGCGTGGGCCGGGGTGCCGACGGCGGCCAGCGCCATCGCCGCGTAGGTCGCGCCGGGAACGACGACGGTGCCGTAGATGACGTGGTCGGACAGCCACGGCTGCGTCTTGACCGACAGCCTGCTGGTGTAGATCGTGTCGCCGGAGGCCAGTTCGCGTGCGGCGCCGAGGATGCCCGAACCCTGCGCGGCGGTGCCGCCGTCCATCGCGATCGCGGCCGTCTTGGGCCAGAAGCGCCGGTGCTGGAACGGGTAGGTGGGCAGTTCCAGGACCCGTCGTTCGCGCCTGCTCACCGCGGCGAAATCGGGTCGGTGGCCGGCGATGTACACGCCGGCCAACGCGTCTGCGACCTGGCGCTGATCGCCGACACCCTTGCGCAGTGAGGCGATCGCGCGCGGCGCCGGCAGATGCTCGGGCCAGACCTGCACGGCCGCCCCGGTCAACACCGGCTGCGGGCCGATCTCCATGAGGACCGAGCACCCCAACCCGGCCACGGTGCGCACGCTCTCGGCGAACTGCACCGGCTGGCGGGAGTGCCGGCGCCAGTACTCCGCGTCGAGCGTGGCGTGTCCGGTGAGCACGGCGCCGGTGCGGTTGCACACCAGCGGCAGGGTGGGGCTGGCGAAGTCGAGTTGCGCCGCGTACGCCTGGAATTCGTCGAGGACCGGGTCCAACAGCTCCGAGTGGAACGCGTGGCTGGTTTCCAGCCATGTGCACCGGATGCCGTCCTCGCTGAAGGTCGCGACGATCTGCTCCAGATCCTCACCCGGTCCGGACAGCACGGTGTTGGGACCGTTGTAGGCGGCCACCGACACCCGCGGATGCGCGCCCGCGGCCTGTTCGACCCGGCCCGCGTCGGCGAACACGGCCACCATCCGGCCGCCCTCGGGCAGCTCGCCGAACAGCCGACCGCGCTGAGCCATCAGCCGGGCGCCGTCGGCCAGGCTGAACACCCCGGCCACACAGGCGGCCGCGTATTGGCCGACGCTGTGGCCGAGCACGACGTCGGGCTCGATGCCCCACGACTGCCACAACCGGGCCAGCCCCATCTCGATGGCGAACAGCGCGGGTTGCGCGAACGACGTGTGCCGCAGTCGCTTTCCGGCCTGGCCGCCGGTCTCCCGATCGGTGGCGAAGAGAACCTCGACGAGCGGGGTCGGCAGCAGATCCTCGATCGCCGCGGCGCACTCGTCGACGGTGGCGGCGAACACCGGCTGCGTCTGGTACAGCTCGCGAGCCATGCCCGGGTACTGGCTGCCCTGGCCGGTGAACAGCCAGGCCGTCGTCGGGCGGTGCGTGTGCTCACCGCGAACGACGCCGGGACGCAGGCGATTCGCCGCCAGATCGCCGAGCGCGGTGCGCGCGTCGGACACCGACTCCACGACCAGCGCGGCACGGTGCTCGAAGTGGGAGCGACCCGTGCCGGCCGTGCGGCACACGTCGGCGATGTCGGCCTCGGGATGAGCGCTCACCCATGCCTCGTACCGCTGCGCCAGCGCCACCAGCGCCTCGGGTGACCGCGCGGAGAGCGGCAGCACGCTCACGGTGTCGGCAGGGCCCGACGCCGGTTCCGGCACCGTCGTTGGCGGTGCCTCTTCCACCAGGACGTGGGCGTTGGTCCCGGTGAAGCCGAACGAACTGACCCCGGCGCGGCGCGGCCGGCCGTTGGTCTGCCACGGCATCGCATCGCCGAGCACCCGGACCGGCAGCGTGTCCCACGGGATGTGCGGAGACGGGGTGTCGAAGTGCAGGCTCTTGGGCAGCATCTGGTGCTGCAGGGACAACACGACCTTGATCAGACCGGCTGCGCCCGAGGCGGATTCGGTGTGCCCGATGTTCGTCTTCACCGACCCCATCAGCAGCGGCTCCGTGCGGGAGTCGCCGTAGGCGGCCGCGGCGGCCTGCACCTCGATCGGATCGCCCAGCGGGGTGCCGGTGCCGTGGGCCTCGAGGTAGTCGACGTCGCCGCCGGAGAGACCGGCGCGCGCGAGGACCGAGCCGATCAACCGTTGCTGGGCGCCGCCGTTGGGTACGGTCAGACCGCTGGACGCGCCGTCCTGGTTGACGCCGCTGCCCGCGATGACGGCAGCGATCGGATCGCCGTCACGCTGGGCGTCGGACAGTCGCTTGAGCACCAGCACGCCGCAGCCTTCGCTGCGCACGTAGCCGTCGGCCGACGCGTCGAACGTCTTGCACCGGCCCACCGGCGACAGCATCCGGGCACGCGATGCTGCCACCGTGGTCACCGGGCTCAGCAGCACGTTGACGCCGCCGGCGACGGCGAGGTCGCAATCGCCGGAATGTAGAGCCTGGCAGGCCTGATGCACTGCCACCAGCGCGGAGCTGCACGCGGTGTCGACGGCGACGGCGGGTCCCTCGAGGCCGAGTGCGAACGCCACCCGGCCGGAGATCGCGTTCAGCGCGTTGCCGGTGATGAAGTGCGGCTGGATCTTGTCGATCGATTCGGCCGACAGGAGGTGGGCGTACTCGTTGGCGGCGACGCCGGTGAACACCCCGGTGCGGCTGCCGCGTAGCGCGGCAGGGGAGTAGCCCGCTCGCTCCAGGCCCGCCCAGACGGTCTCGAGCATCAGTCGCTGCTGCGGCTCGATCCAGACGGCCTCGCGGGGAGAGATGCCGAAGAACTCGGGGTCGAATCCGTCGATCCCGTCGAGGAATCCGCCGAACCTGGTGTAGATCTTGCCCGGGGCGTCAGGGTCGGGGTCGTAGAACTCGTCGATGTCGAAGCGGTCTTCGGGAACTTCGCGGATCGCGTCGATTCCGCCGGCGAGCACCTCCCAGAACGCTTCCGGATCGGGGGCTCCGGGGAATCGGCAGGACACCGCGACGATCGCGATCGGTTCGTCGGTGCGGGCGGCGGCGACCGTGACCGACCGCGCCGCCGGCGCGTCGGTGAGACCGAGGACGTCGCCGAGCAGGTAGTCGGCGACGGCATCGATACGCGGGTGATCCATGGCCAGCGTGGCGGGGATCTCACGACCCACCCCTGTCTCGATGCGACGGCGCAGCTCGACGGCCATCAGCGAGTCCATGCCGATGTCGAAGAAGCCTGCGTCCTCGCGGATCTCGGCGACGTCGACGCGAGTGACCTCGGCCACCGCATCGCGCAGGTATCCGATGAGCAGCGTGCGGCGCTGCTGCAGCGGGGCGTCGGTGAGGCGTTTCACCAGATCGGTCGGTCCACTGCCGTGCACTGTCGAGACCTGCTGCGGAACCTCGTGATTCAGCTCGGCGAGGAAGCCGCGTCGACCGGTCTGCTCGTAGAGGGGCAGGAAGCGGGACCACTCGACACGGGCCACCACGGCCTGTGCCGCACCGCCGACGACGGCGTCAGTGAGGCCGGCGAGGGCGTCGGCGGGTGACAGTGTCGCGACGCCGCGTTCCTCGAGTCGGGCCCGGGCCTGGGCATCGGCCATCCCCTCGGAGCCGGTTGGCGCCCACGGCCCGAAGTTCACGGCGGTGGCGGCGACGCCGCGGTCGCGCAGGCTCCAGGACAACCCGTCGAGGAACGCGTTGGCCGCCCCGTAGGCCGTCTGGCCGAAACTGCCCCACACCGAGGCGATCGACGACGTGCCGATGAAGAAGTCGAGCGGCAGATCGCGCGCGGCCTCGCTGAGATGCCATGCACCCCAGACCTTCCCGGCGAAGACCCGATCGATCTCCGCATCGTCCTGGGCGCTCATCGGGCTGGCGCCGATCTCACCTGCCGCATGCACGATTCCCGCCAGCGGCGGGCGGTCGGCACTGGGCGCGAGCAGCTTGGCGACGCCGTGGGCGTCGGCGACGTCGGCCCTGGCGACCTCGATCTGGCACCCGTACTGATCGGCGAGCGCGGTGATGCGTGCGCTGACAGCCTCGCTGGGTGCGCGCCGGCTGGTGAGCAGGAGATGGCCGGCCCCGCGGGCGGCCAGGTGGGCGGCGACCTCCAGTCCGATCGAGCCGAGCCCGCCGGTGACGAGATACGTTGCGTCGGAACGGATGGGCAGAGAATCGGTGACCGGTTGGCCCGTGCGCCGGGTGAGCCGCGGCACGTGCACGCCGTCGGCGCGCAGCGCGAGCTGATCCTCGCGGGGGGCCGCGCCGGCAGCCTGGCTGATCTGGCCGATCAGCGTCGACCATTGCTCGGTGGTGCCGGCGCCGAGATCGGCGAGTCCGCCCCACAGCTGCGGCGCCTCGAGCGCGGCGGCGCGGCCGAAACCCCACAGGCAGCTCTGGTCCGGCACCACGACGTCGACGTCGGTGACGCGCTGCGCGCCGCGGGTCAGAATCCACACGGGTGCGCGGACATCGGCGGCCGCCGCGGCACGGAACAGCCGGCGCGTTCCGGGCAGCACGCTGTGCTGCATCCGCAGCAGGGAGCGCATCGAGGGCGGTCCATCCGCGAGGGCGGCGTCGAGCGCGGCGACGTGCAGGATGCGCAGGGTCGGATCGTCGGCGGCCGCGCGGACCGTCTCGGTGAACGCGGCCTCCGCGTCGTCGGAGACGGGCAGCCCGACGACGCGGTGGCGATGTCCGCGGGCGGCGAGCAGGTCGATCAGCGGTCGGATGGCGTCGGTGTCGTCGCCGACGATGAGCCAGGACGGTGCGTGCGCGGGGTCGAGGCGTGCGGGCGGGAGGACATCCCAGCGGATCTGGTAGCGGGCATCGCTGATCGACTGGGCGTCGCGCTGTTGACTGTGTTGGGCAGCAAGCTTGCTCAGGACGTCGCGGACATGTGGATCGTCGGAGCCGAGCAGGGTGGCGAGTTCGTCGATGCGGCCGTCCTCGAGCAACGCGACGGCGGCGGTGCGCGCGCCCCGCTCCTTCGGTGCATCGGTCCGCTCCTGCTCGTCGCGGAACCAGTACCGCCGATGCTCGAACGGATAGGTCGGCAGGTCGAGTAGCCGTGCCGTCGTGGCAGAGACGGCACCGAAGTCGGGCTGGTGGCCCAGCACGTAGGCGTCGGCCAGCGCTTCGGTGATCTGCCTGCGGTCCTCGACAGCAGGCCGCAGCGACGCGATCACCCGGGGTGCGGTGGCAGGGTCGGGCCAGGCGGACAGCGCGGCCGCGGTCAGCACGGGTCGGGGCCCGATCTCGACCAGCAGCTTGCAGTTCATCTCCGCGAGAGTCTCTATGCTCGCCGCGAATTGGACCGGCTGGCGGGCGTGCCGGCGCCAGTAGGCGCCGTCGAGGTTGGTGCTGCGGCCCAGCGCTGCGCCGGTGCGGTTGTCGATCAGGATTCGCTGGGGTGCGCCGAACGTGAATTGTGATGCCGCTGCCTCGAATTCGTCGAGGATCGGGTCGAGCAGCGCGGAGTGGAAGGCGTGGCTGGTTTCGAGCCAATCGCAGCGGATGTTGTCGGCGGCCAGCGTGGCCACCGCCTTCTCGAGATCGGCCGCCGGGCCGGACAGCACGGTGTTGGCGCCGTTGTAGGCGGCCACCGACAGTGTCGGTATCTCGTCGACCACGGCCTCGACCCGGTCGGCGGGCGCGAAGATCGCGGCCATCCGGCCGCCGGCGGGCAGGCTTTGGAAGAGCTTGCCGCGCAACGCGATCAGCCGCGCGCCGGCCGCGACGTCGAGCACGTCGGCCACGCAGGCGGCGGCGTACTGCCCGACGCTGTGGCCGAGCACGACATCGGGTTGCAGATCCCACGACTGCCAGAGCCGAGCCAGCCCCATCTCCACCGCGAACAGCGCGGGCTGGGCATAGCTCGTCTGCCGCAGGGCTTCCTGCGCATCCGCTTCGGAACCGGAACCGTCGAGGGCGAACACGACGTCGAGCAACGGTGTGTCGAGCAGGTCGGCGACGGCGTTTGCGCAGGCGTCGACGGTCTCGGCGAACACCGGTTCGGAGTCGTACAGTTGGCGCGCCATGCCGGGGTACTGGCTGCCCTGGCCGGTGAACAGCCAGGCCGTCTTCGGCACGTCGTGGGCCTCGCCGCGGACCAGTCCGGGCGCGGGACGGTCGTCGGCCACCGCACCCAGCAGTTCCAGTGCGGTCTCGCGGGAGTCGGCCACCAGGGCCGCCCGGTGCTCGGTGTGCGCGCGGGCCACGCCCGCGGTGAAGCACACGTCGGCAAGCGTGGCGTCGGGATGTGCGGCCCACCAGTCGCGGTATGCGCCGGCGAGCGCACGCAGCGCGGTCGGTGTCCGGGCCGACAGCGGAAGCAGATGCGGTCCGTCCTGCGCAACCTGATCGGTGCCGGTCTCGGGCAGGGGGGCCTCTTCGAGGATCACATGCGCATTGGTGCCGGCGAAGCCGAACGAGCTGACCCCGGCGATGCGCGGCCGGTCGCCGCGGCACCAGGGCGTGGCGTCCGTGACGACCTCGACGGGCAGCCGGTGCCAGGGGATGTGCGGCGACGGGTTCTCGAAATTCAGGTGCTTGGGCAGGGATTCGTGCTCGAGCGCGAGGATCACCTTGATCACGCCTGCGATGCCCGCGGCGGCTTCGAGGTGCCCGATGTTGGTCTTCGCCGAACCGATCAGCAGGGGGCGGTCGGCCTCGCGGCCCGCACCGAGTGCGGCGCCGGCGGCCTGCGCCTCGATCGGATCGCCCAGCGAGGTGCCGGTGCCGTGGGCTTCGAGGTAGTCGACGTCGCGCGGGTCGATGCCGGCGCGGCGTAACGCGGCACCGATGACACGCTGCTGGGCGACGCCGTTGGGCACGGTCAGACCGCCCGACGCACCGTCCTGGTTGATCGCGCTGCCGCGAACCACCGCACGGATGTGGTCACCGTCGCGCACGGCGTCCTCGAGCCGCTTGATCACGATGATCCCGCAGCCCTCGCCGCGCGCGTAACCGTCGGCGGCCGCGTCGAAGGTCTTGCAGCGGCCGTCGGGTGCCAGCATGTGCGCGTTCGAGAACGTGATCATCGTGGCCGGCGTCAGCAGCACGTTCGCCCCGCCGGCCAGCGCCAGGTCGCACTCGCCGAGCTGCAGTGCCTGGCAGGCCTGGTGGATCGCCACCAGCGAGGAACTGCATGCGGTGTCGACGGCCACCGCGGGCCCCTGCAGGCCGAGCCGGTAGCTGATCCGGCCCGCCGCCGCGGCGTTGGATGTCCCGATGGCCATGTAGGCCTCGATCTCGGGATAGTCCAGTTCGTCGGACATGATGCCCAGGTAGTCGTGGGTGGCCAGCCCCACGAACACGCCGGTGTCGCTGCCCGCCAGCGTCGACGGCGCGATTCCCGCGTGTTCGAGCGCGTGCCACGAGGTCTCCAGGAGCAGGCGGTGCTGCGGATCCATTTGCCGCACTTCCCGCGTCGACATCCCGAAGAAGGGCGCGTCGAAGCCGATGACGTCGTCGACGAACCCGGCCCGCCGGGTCGCCACCTTGCCCGGGCTGCCGGGCTCTGCGTCGTAGAAGGCCTCGGCGTTCCAGCGGTCCGGCGGCACGTCGGAGATGGCGTCGCGGCCCTGGCTCAGCAGGTCCCAGAACGCGTCGGCGTCGGGCGCCCCGGGCAGTCGGGCTGCGTACCCGATGACGGCGAAGCGCGCTGCCGGCTCGTTCGGATCTGCAGCGGAAACCATGCCGCTTTCCCCCCTCATCAGCGGTGAACTTACTCGGCGGTCAGATTAGCGCGAGGATCGTGCACAATGTCACCCGAACGTCATGTTTGATCTTGGGTCAGTGGGGAGGGCGGCGCAGTGCGCATCGGCACGATCACGGTTGGCGCACTCGACGAGTGGTCGGTCGCCGCGGGGTCGGTGACCTCCTGGCATCCGACACCGGCCTCGATCGACAAGGCCCATCGAGCGCCCGTCAGCCCGGTGCCCGTGAGCTACATGCAGGGCCAGCACCTTCGGAACTACAGCGAGCGGCACGCAGCCGGGCTCAACTTCTCGCGGCAGATCATCGCCAGCTGCGACGTCGCCGGTCAGTGTGACATCGCGGCGATGGACCACGCCGTGAACAACTACCTGCGCCGCCACGACACGTTCCGCAGCTGGTTCGCCCCGACCGGAGACGGCCGATTCGTCCGGCACGCCCTGACCGATCCGGCCGACATCGAGTTCGTCCCCGTCGAGCACGGCCACATGACGATCGAGCAGATCCACGCCCACGTCATCGACATTCCGAGCCCGCTGGAATGGGGCTGCTTCACGTTCGGCGTGATCCAGGGTGAGGACCACTTCAGCTTCTTCGCGGCGATGGATCACGTGCACGGCGACGCGACGCTCATCGGCACCACGATGATGGAAGCCAACGGCATGTACTCGGCACTGAGCCTGGGCGGACAGGCGCTCCAGCTGCCCGACGCCGGCAGTTTCGACGACTTCTGTGTCCGCGAACGCGAGTACACCGATCAGCTCACCGCCGACTCGCCCGGCGTCACGGCGTGGCTCGACTTCGCCGAGAACAACGCCGACGGCTTCCCGGAGTTCCCGCTGCCGCTCGGCGATCCGGAGGCTTCGACGCGCAGCACCATGACGTCACTGATGCTGATGGACAGCGCGCAGACCGAGCGCTTCGAGGCCGCGTGCGCGGGCGCCGGAGCCCGGTTCGTCGGCGGGCTGTTCGCCTGCCTGGCCCAGGTCGAGCACGAGCTGACGGGGGCGCTGACCTACTACGGGCTGACCCCCCGCGATTCGCGTAGCGCGTCGGACAATTTCATGACCCAGGGCTGGTTCACCGGGCTGATCCCGATCGTCGTGCCGATCGGCGCGGCCTCGTTCTCCGACGCCGCCTGGTCGGCCCAGTCGGCGTTCGACGCCGGGCTCGCCATGGCCAAGGTGCCCTATTATCGGGTGCTGGAGCTGGCGCCCTGGCTGCGGTGGCCGCAGGCGAACTTCCCGGTGACGAACTTCCTGCACGGCGGCGCGGCGCCGATGAACGCGATCCTGGCGGCCGGCGAAATGGGGCTCGCCGACAACATCGGCATCTATCCTGACGGCCGGTACTCGTACCAGTTGACGATCTACATCTTCCGCTACGGCGAGGGCACGGCCATGGCGATCATGCACCCGGACAACGCGATCGCCGCGAAGTCGGTCGACCGCTACATGGGGGCGATGAAATCGGTGGCGACGCGAGTCGCCGACAGTGGCCAGTGGGGACGCGTCGCCTAGCGTGCGGTACGGCGAGGGGGTGAGGACGACATGGGGCGGCTAGCCGGTCTGGTGGTGCGCTTTCCCTGGGTGGTGATCGCCGTCTGGGTGGCGCTGGCCGTGGCACTGCCGCTGAGTTTCCCGTCGCTGAACGAGATGGCCCAGAAGCATCCGCTGCAGATCCTTCCCGCGGATGCGCCGTCGAGCGTCACCGCGACCAAGATGGCCGAGGCGTTCAAGGAGCCGGGGTCGGACAACCTGCTGATCCTCGCGTTCATCAACGAATCAGGGCTCACCCGCGCCGACGAAGCCGTCTACCGCAACGTCGTCGACGCGCTGCGCGACGACGTCACCGACGTGGTGTCGGTGCAGGATTTCATCAGCACTCCGCAGCTTCGCAAGTTCCTGACCAGTGACGACAAGACCACCTGGGTGTTGCCCGTGACGCTGGTCGGCGAGTTGGGCACCCCGCGCGCCTACGACTCGTTCAACCGCGTCACCGACCTGATCGCCCATCACGCACCGCCGCGCGGTTCTCCGCTGGTCGTGCACGTCACCGGGCCCGCCGCCACCGTCGCCGACCTGACGGTCGCGGGTCAGCAGGACCGGCTGCCGATCGAGCTCGCGATCGCGGTCCTGGTGCTGACCGTGCTGCTGGTGGTGTACCGCAATCCGCTCACGATGCTGTTGCCGCTCATCACGATCGGCGCATCGGTACTGATCGCCCAGGGCGTGGTCGCCGGCTACTCCCACCTGACGGGCGCGGGGGTGTCCAACCAGTCGATCGTGTTCCTCAGCGCGATCCTGGCCGGTGCCGGCACCGACTACGCGGTGTTCCTGATCAGCCGGTACCACGACTACATCCGCGATGGCGCCGGCGTCACCGACGCCGTCACCCGCGCGATGATCTCCATCGGCAAGGTCATCACCGCCTCGGCGACGACGGTCGGCATCACGTTCCTGGCGATGAGCTTCGCGACCATGGGCGTGTTCAAGACCATCGGCGTGTCCGCGGCGATCGGCGTCGCGGTCGCGTTCCTGGCCGGCCTGACCCTGCTGCCCGCGATCATGGTGCTCGCCGGTCCGCGCGGCTGGATCGGGCCACGCCGGGAACTGACCGCACAGATGTGGCGGCGCTCGGGCATCCGCATCGTGCGCCGGCCGGTGCCGCACCTGATCGCGAGCGTGCTGGTGCTGGTCCTGCTCGCCGGCGCGGCGGCGTTCGGATCGTTCAACTACGACGACCGCAAGGCCGTCTCGCCGTCGGCGCCGAGCTCGGTGGGCTACGCCGCGCTGGAGCGTCACTTCCCGATCAGCCAGTCGATTCCGCAGTACGTGCTGGTGCAGTCGCCGCACGACCTGCGTTCGCCCGCGGCGCTGGCCGACCTCGAGCAGATGGCGTCGCGCATCGCCCAGCTCCCCGACGTGGGGCTGGTCAGCGGCGTCACCCGCCCCCTCGGCGAGGTGCCGCCCGAATTCCGCGCGACGTTCCAGGCGGGGATCGTCGGTGACCGGCTGGCCACCGGCGCGGCGCAGATCGGGGAGCGCCGCGGTGACCTCAGCCGGCTCGCGGGCGGGGCGGACACGCTCGCCGACAGCCTCGGCGACGTGAGCGCCCAGGTCAACGACATCGCCCCCAGCCTCAAGGGTCTGCTCGACAGCATGTCCTCGATCCGCGTCCAGTACGGCGGCGACAAGCTGGTCCGCGACGTCGCGACCGCGGCGAAGCTCGTCGACAGCGTCAACAAGCTCGGTCTCTCGATGGGCGTGAATTTCCATGCGGTCAAGGACATGTTCGCGTGGATCGGGCCGGTGCTGACCGCGCTGCAGGGCAATGCGACCTGTGACGCCAATCCGTCCTGCGTCGACACCCGCGCACAGTTCCAGAAGCTCGCCGCGGCTCGCGACGACGGTCGCGTCGACGAGATCAATCAGCTGGCCGGTCAGCTGCAGGGCGTCGACGACAAGGGCAGCCTGTCCTCGACGGTGAACCAGCTCAACTCGATGTTCACGAAGCTGACCACGACGATCTCCGATCTCGGGCTGGACAGTCCGGCTGGTGCGCGCTCCGGGGTGAACGAGTTGCAGCGCAACGCCAATCGGCTCGCCGACGGCAGCCGGCAGGTCGCCGGTGGCGTGGATCAGCTGGTCGAGCAGATCCAGGTTCTGGCCGCAGGCCTCGACCAGGCATCGACGTTCCTGCTGACGATGCGCAAAGACGCCGCGGCCTCGTCGATGGCGGGCTTCAACATCCCGGCCGAGGTGCTGGCGGCGCCGGAGTTCCAGAAGGCGTCGGCGGCGTACGTCTCGCCCGACGGGCACTCGGCGCGCTACCTCGTGCAGACGAAACTGAACCCGTTCAGCCCCGAGGCGATGGATCAGGTCGACGCGATCAACGACGTCGCGCGCGGAGCGCAGCCCAACACCACGCTGGCGGACGCGACGATCTCGATGGGCGGCTACCCGGCCGCGCTGCGCGACACCCGCGACTACTACGAGCGCGACATCCGATTCATCATCGCGGTCACCCTGATCATCGTGCTGCTGACCCTGATGGTGCTGCTGCGCTCGCTCGTCGCGCCGCTGTATCTGGTTGCCTCCGTGGTGCTGTCGTACTTCGCGGCCATCGGCATCGGGGTGCTGACGTTCCAGTACCTGCTCGATCAACCGCTGCACTGGACCGTTCCGCCGTTGGCGTTCGTGGTGCTGGTCGCCGTCGGTGCCGACTACAACATGCTGTTCGTGTCGAGGTTGCGCGACGAGTCGCCGCACAGCGTGCGCTTCGGCGTGATCCGGACATTGGGGTCGACGGGCGGCGTGATCACCGCGGCCGGCCTGATCTTCGCGGCCTCGATGGGCGGGCTGCTGTTCTCGTCGATCGGCATCGTCGTGCAGGGCGGTTTCGTGATCGGCGTCGGCATCCTGCTCGACACGTTCGTGGTGCGCACCATCACCGTGCCCGCGATCGCTGCGCTGGTCGGACGGGCGAACTGGTGGCCCTCGCGGGTTCGCAAGGCGGCACCCGCCGACGACAAGGTGGAGGCGATCTGACGTGTTCGAGCTTTCGCGCCGACGCGCGCGGTGTGTGACACTACGACGACGCTTGTGCAGCGGCCGGGGGTTGGAATCATGACGCAGACAGGCTCGTCGTCCGTGCTGTCGATGCTGCACGGCCGCGCCGCGATGCGGCCCGACGGCACCGCGTTCACGTTCACCGACTACAGCGATGATCCGGCGGGCCGGGCGCAGACGCTGACCTGGTCTCAGCTGTCGCGGCGCACGATGAGCGTGGCCGCCGACATCGCGGCCCACGGCGCCACCGGCGATCGCGCGGTGATCCTCGCGCCGCAGGGTCTCGAGTACATCCTGGCGTTCCTCGGCGCGATGCAGGCCGGTCTCATCGCCGTACCGCTGCCGCTGCCGCATCGCGGGTCGAGCCACGACCGGGTCAGCGCGGTCTTCGCCGACACGACGCCGGCGGTCGTGTTGACCACGTCCGCGGTCGCCGCGGACGTCGCCGACTACATCGATACCTACGTCGCGCAGTCGCGGCTGCACACTGCTCCCGCGCTCCTGCACGTCGATGCGATCGACCCGCACGCCGCCGGTGCCGTGTTCACCCCGCCGACCGATACGCCCGACACCGCCTATCTGCAGTACAGCTCCGGGTCGACGCGGTTACCGACCGGCGTGATGATCTCGCATCGCAATCTGTCGTCGAATTTCGATCAGCTGATGCGCAGCCTGCTCGGCGGCCGCCAGCTCCCGGACCTGACGGTCGTGTCGTGGCTGCCCTTCTATCACGACATGGGCCTGGTCCTCGGGGTGTGCGCGCCGATCCTGGGTGGCTTCGCGGCCCACCTGATGAGTCCGGTCGCGTTCCTGGAACAACCGGCCCGCTGGGTGCGGGCGTTGGCCACCGCGGACAACGCGTTCTCCGCGGCACCCAATTTCGCGTTCGAGCTGGCCGCCCGCAAGACCACCGACGCCGATCTGGCCGGTCTGGATCTCGGCGGGATCGCCGGCATCATCAACGGGGCCGAGCGCGTCGACCCCGGCACGCTGGCCCGCTTCTCGGATCGCTTCGCGCACTTCGACTTCCGTGACGACATGCTGCGGCCTTCCTACGGCCTGGCCGAGGCCACCGTGTTCGTCGCGTCAGGGGTCTGGGACGACGACGCGGTGGTGGACCGGTTCGACAGTGACGAGCTCTCGGCCGGGCGGGTGCAGCGGTGCCGGACCGGCGGCTCGGCGCTGGTCCGCTACGGGCTGCCGTCCTCGCCCGTCGTCCGCATCGTCGACACCGACACGGGCGCGCAATGCCCGACCGATGTGGTCGGCGAGATCTGGGTGTGCGGTGACAACGTCGCCGCCGGCTACTGGAGCCGCACCGCCGAGGAGCAGCAGTGCTTCGGCGCCACCATCAGCGAGCCATCACCCGGCACCCCCGCGGGACCGTGGCTGCGCACCGGCGATCTCGGGTTCGTCCACGACGGCGCGCTGTTCATCGTCGGCCGGATCAAGGATCTGCTGATCATCCGCGGCCGCAACCACTATCCCGAGGACATCGAGGCGACCGTCCAGGAGATCACGCGCGGGCGGGTGGCCGCGATCGCGGTGCCGGTGAACAGCACCGAGAAGCTGGTTACCGTCATCGAGCTCAAGAAGCCTGCCGACGTGCACGAAGTCAGAAGCACTGTCACATCGGCGATTTCGACAGTGCACGGGTTGAGTGTGGAAGATCTGGTGCTGGTGCCGCCCGGCTCGATCCCGACGACGACGAGCGGCAAGGTGCGTCGCGCGGCCTGCATCGAGCACTACCGGGCCGATCAGTTCGAACGATTGGATGCTTGAGTGACGCAACGAGACAACACGGGAACAGTGGTGCGCAGAGCGCTGGCATCGGTCACGGCACTGATCACGGTCGGGGTGGTCGGAGGATTGGGCCCGGGCATCGCGAACGCCGACGAGCCGCCGCCACCGCCCCCACCCGGCACGCCGGTGCTGGGGACCCCGGGGCGGGCGTATGCCCTGGGTGGTGCGCACGTGCTCGGCATCCCGTACGACGAATACATCATGCGCACCGGCGCCGACTGGTTCCCGGGTCTGGACCGCCAGATCGTCGACTACCCGGCCGGACAGGTGCAGGGTCACACGCTGGAGCGCTTGTTCCCGGGCATCGGCGCGTTCGGGGAGCGCTTCGTCCCGGGCCTCGGGCTCGACGGCCCCAGCATCGGGGAGTCGGTCGACATCGGCACGCCCAATGTCGTCAACGCGGTCCGCCAGGGCGGGCGCGGGACGGCGATCGGGCTGTCGGAGGGCGCGATGGTGCTCAACGACGTCCAGGCCAAACTCGCCTACGATCCCGCCGCGCCGCCCCCGGATCAGCTCAGCTTCGCGATGTACGGCGATCCGGTGGGCAAGCACGCGTTCGGGGAGAGCTTCCTGACGCAGAACTTCCCCGTCGGCAGCGTGGTGCCGTCACTGGACTACCGCATCCCGGCGCCGGTGGAGAGCCAGTACGACACGTATCAGTTCGTCTCGGCCTACGACAGCATCGCGGACTGGCCGGACCGGCCGGACAACTGGATGTCGGTGGCCAATGCGATCGTGGGGCTGGCCACCGGCCACACCGCCGTCGCGTTCACCACGCCGAGCAACGTGCCGCCGCAGAACATCCGGACCACTGTGAACTCTCGTGGCGCGAAGACGACGACGTTCATGATCCCCGAGGAGCACCTGCCGTTGGTGCTGCCGTTCAAGTACCTCGGGGTGGACAAGAAGACGCTGATCGAATTGGACAAGGTGCTGCAGCCCTACGTCGATGCCGGCTACTCCCGTAACGACGATCCGGCGACCGCGCCGATCACGGTCGACCCGGTGAACGGGTACGACCCGGCCGCGGTCACAGCTCCGGCGACCCAGGCGGCGTTCGGTGGCGGCTCAGACCCCGTGTCCCAACTGCTCGCCGGACTGCAGTACGTGGTGAACCACCAGGGTTAGAGCCCGGCCAACCCCACCACGACGAGGACGCCGCCGACGGCGGCGACCAGCGCGGCGACAGCCCGCCGGCCTCCTGCGCGGATGCGTTCGTGCACGCGGGTCAGCGCTGCCCGCGTGGGGTCCGGGGCGATCAGATAGGCCAGCAACGGCACCTCGACCAGTGCGAAGGCCACCACGTTGAACATGAGCAGCGCACCGAGTTGAACGGACGCCTCCGCGCCGGAGGCCACGATCAACGCCAGCGCGGCGAGGTAGTCCACCGACGGCAACGCGATCCCCAGCCCGGCACCGCCGGCGATCCACAGTGAGCGGCCGCCGAGCAGACGCCGCACCCGCGCCATGACGGCTCCGTCCGTGGCGGGCATCCGGCCCATCACGCCGGCCGCGATCAGCGCCGCGTTGGCCAGCACCACGGCACCCACGACGATCTGTACCAGAGGCAGGGTGAAGCGCGCCGAATCCAGCGCGGGCCGCAGGACGAACAGCACCGCCACGCCCACCGCGGTGCCCATCAGGAATCCACCCGCCAGGAACGCGAGCAGCTGCAGTGCAGGCCGCGGGCGGTTCACCATCACGACCGTCATGCCGATCCGGAACGGCTCCAGGCTGACCGCGAGGGCCATCAGCAGGAGCGGGATCCACATGATGGCGTAACTTACCGCGGTGTTGTGCTCAGCCGGATTCTGATCGTGGCGTTGCCGCGAGAACACGTGTCAGGATGGAGGCGATGAGCGGAACCAACGCGGAGATCGATCTGAGTCCGTCGACATTGCGAGAGGCATTCGGCCATTTCCCGACCGGTGTCATCGCGATCGCGGCGGAGATCGACGGCACGCGGGTCGGCCTGGCGGCCAGTACGTTCGTTCCCGTCTCCCTGGAGCCGCCGCTGGTGTCGTTCTGCGTGCAGAACTCCTCGACCACCTGGCCGCGGCTCGTCGACGCTCCCTACCTGGGTATCAGCGTGCTCGGCGAGTCCCACGACGAGGCCGCACGCACCCTGGCCGCCAAGACGGGAGACAGGTTCGCCGGCCTCGAGACCGCGTCCACCGAGCGTGGTGCGGTGTTCATCGAGGGCACCAGCGTGTGGCTGGAGAGCTCCATCGAGCAGCAGGTGCCGGCCGGCGACCACACGATCGTGGTCCTGCGGGTCAGCCGGATCACGGTGCATCCGGAGGTGGCGCCCATCGTGTTCCACCGCAGCACGTTCCGGCGGTTGGGTGCCTGACGGCCGGTTCAGGGCCGGTCGCTGAGTTCCTCGCGATAGTGGCGCACGCGCTGGTCGAGTTCGGCGGCATCAGCCGCCCTGCCCTCGCGGCGAGCGAGGTCGGCGCGGCTGCTGATCTCGCGGATCGCGGTTCGAATGTCGTTGACACTCAACGGTTGATGTAGGGACACGGCGCTGCCTTTCGACGCTGACTGGCTGCTGGCTGCGAGCGTACCCCCGCCGTATGGAGTGAACCAGGGGCTGAGCTAGGGATTCATCTGGTAGGCGCCGTCATAGGCGACGACCTCGGTCCAGATCCGCTCGAATCGCGCGGAGTCGGTGACGGGTTTGCGGATCACCGACAGTGCCCACGCCTGCTGCGCCTCGGTCGAGCTCGGTTTGCCGTGCAGTGCGACGGCATACGCGGAGAAGTCGCGGACCATGACGTCGAAGATCTGATCGGTCAGGTCGGCGTCGAGGTTCGTGATCTCGGCCTGCTCGAGGATCAGCTGACCGTAGACCACCAGCGAGAAAAGGTGGCCGACGACGAGGACGAAATCGAGATCGCTCTGCTGGGCCGCATCGGGCGCAGCAGTGGTCAGGAACTCCTTGAACGCGCCGACCTGCTCGTAGAAGCGGCCGACGTTGCCGATGCCCGCGTGGCGCTCGTACACCGGCGTCCAGTCGGCGAACTGGACCGTCGAGGCGCCGCGGGCCGGGCCCTGCGACCAGAAGAACACGTCGTCGGCCGGGTCGTCGCGGGTGCTTACCTCGGGATAGGTGGCCGGGTTGAACATGTAGTTCGGCATGAACTTCAGGATCTGTGCGACGTTGACGTGCACGGTGCCCTCCAGCCGGGGCAGCGCACCGATCAGGCGCACCACCTGGCTGAAGTAGGTGTTCTTCTCGAATCCCTTGGCGGCCAGCACATCCCACAGCAGCGTGACGACCTTCTCGCCCTCAGAGGTCACCTTCGACTTGGTCACCGGGTTGAAGAGCAGATAGCGGCGGTCCTCGGGGCTCGCGCTGCGGAAGTAGTCGATGGCGCGGTCGCTGAACAATTTCATCGCCAGAAGGCGCGCGTAGGCGTCGACGAAGCTGGCCCGCACGTGCGGGAAGACGGTGACCGGATTGCCGTAGAGGATGCGGTTGTTGGCGTGCGTGATGGCCTCGTAGAACGCGTGCTCGCACATGCCGATCGAGCCGCTGCACAGGTTGAACTTGCCGACGTTGACGGTGTTCAGCGCCGCCGAGAAGGCGTCGGGTCCGGTGACCAGGATGTCCTCCTCGTACACCGGGTAGTCGTGCAGCGCGAACGTGCTGACGAACATCTGGCCGTGCACCACGTTGCCGATCAGCTCGTAGTTCTCGTGTGAGCTGTCCGCGACGAACCAGACGTAGCCGTCGGACCCGTCGACGTCGGTGCGCCGGCCGAACACCGACACCATGCCCGCCACGTTCCCGTTGCCGATGTAGTACTTCTCGCCGGACGCCCGGAACAGCACGCCCTCGTCGTCGTCCGGGGTGGCCGGTGTGAGCACCAGGTCGGTGTTGTAGATGTCGGCGCCGTGCTCGCGCTCCGACAGCGCGAACGCCATCACCTCGCCGGCCTCGAGCTGCGCGGCCGCTTTCTCCTTGGCTTTGACGTTGTCGCTCTGCCAGATCGGGCCGAGGCCGAGGATCGTGACCTGCTCGGCGTACCAGTAGGACAGCCCGTAGAAACCGAGGATCTCGCTGAGCACGGCGTTGCGGGAGGTGTCCCACCGCTTGTCGGGGTCGCCGCCGGCGAACTCCGACGGTGTCAGGAACGTCGCGAACAGCCGCTCACGCTTGACGAAGTCCAGGAAGTCCGACACCCAGGCGGCATCGAGGTCGTCGCGCAGCAGCCGTGTCTTACCGCGCTGCTCGAACCAATCGATCAGCGCCCGCAGTTGGCGGCGGGACTCGGGGTCGAGCCGGTCGGAGTCGAAGGTGTGGGGGTTGAGCAGGCGCGCTGTCGGCATGCGTGCCAACGTAGCGCCCCCGGCTGTCGGTCAGGCGTGAACGTCGCGAAGTCCGACGGCGTTGCGCAGCCCCGAGCAGTTCACGCAGCCCACGCAGCCGATGCAGTCGTTACAGCTGACACAGCCGACGCAGGCCCGGCAGCGTGCGCAATCCACGCACGCCAGGCAGGCGAGACATCCCCGGCAGGCGATGCAGAGCACAGCCAGTACGCATCCGGCGATGGCTGCGCTGCCCGCTGTGGCGATGGACCCTGCCACACCCGCGCTGCCCGCGGTCCCGATCGCCCGGGCGACGGCGACGCTGCCCGCGGTCCCGACCGAACCGACGACGCCGATGCTGCCTGCGGTGCCGATCGATCCAGCGACGGCCGCACTGTTGACGGTGCCGATCGACCCGGCGACGGCCACACTGTCCGTCGTCGAGATCGACCCGGCGACAGCCCGGCCGTCGGTCACGTCGTTACTTCCGCCGGAACAGCTTGTTGCCCAGCCACACCACCGGGTCGTACTTGCGGTCCGCGGCACGCTCTTTCATCGGGATCAGCGCGTTGTCGGTGATCTTGATGTGCTCCGGGCACACCTCGGTGCAGCACTTGGTGATGTTGCAGTAGCCCAGGCCGTTCTCCTCCTGGGCCTGCTCGGCGCGGTGGCCGTGCGTGTCGAGCGGATGCATGTCCAGCTCGGCTTGGCGCATCAGGTACCGCGGACCGGAGAACGCGAGCTTGTTCTCCTCGTGGTCACGGTTGACGTGGCAGACGTTCTGGCACAGGAAGCACTCGATGCACTTGCGGAACTCCTGCGACCGGTTCACGTCCTCCTGTGCCATCCGGTACTCGCCGGGCTGCAGGTCCTTCGGCGGTGTGAACGACGGGATCTCTCTTGCCTTCTCGTAGTTGAAGGACACGTCGGTCACGAGGTCCCGCATCACCGGGAACGTGCGCAGCGGGGTCACTGTGACGGTCTCGTCCTCGCCGAAGGTCGACATGCGCGTCATGCACGCCAGCCGCGGACGGCCGTTGATCTCGACCGAACACGATCCGCACTTGCCGGCCTTGCAGTTCCAGCGCACCGCGAGGTCGCCGGTCTGGGTCTGCTGCAGCCGGTGGATGATGTCGAGGACGACCTCGCCCTCGTTGACCTCGACGGTGTAGTCCTTCAGTTCACCGCCGGAGGCGTCGCCGCGCCAGACACGCATCTTGGCGTTGTAGGCACCCATGGGTCAGCCCTTCCGTTGCGGGTGTTCGAGGAGTTCGTCGTCGGTGTAGTACTTCTCGAGCTCGGAGAGCTCGAACGTCTCCAGCAGGTCGGCCCGCATCGTGGGCTGCCGCTCCTTGGAGACGTTGACGTCGGGCACCACCGGGTCGTCGCCCTCGGACCGGCACACCAGCAGGTGATTGCGCCAGCTGGCGTCCATCGTCGGGAAGTCGTCGCGGGTGTGGCCGCCGCGGCTCTCGGTACGGGTGATCGCCGACTTGGCCACGGACTCGCTGACCAGCAGCATGTTGCGTAGATCCATCGCCAGATGCCAGCCGGGGTTGAACTTCCGCTCGCCCTCGACCTTGACCCGCTTGTAGCGGTCGCGCAGCTCCTGGAGCTTGTCCAGGGCTTCCTGCATCTCGTCGGCCTTGCGGATGATGCCGACCAGGTTGTTCATCGTGTCCTGCATGTCGAGCTGCAGCGTGTACGGATTCTCCGGGGAGCCGTCGGACGGACCGTCGAACACGGCCAGCGCCATGTCCTTGGCGTTGTCCACCGCGTCCTGCGTGACCGCGGGGCGGTCGGACATCGCGCGCACGTAGTCTGAGGCGCCGAGCCCGGCGCGGCGGCCGAACACCAGCAGGTCGGACAGCGAGTTGCCGCCCAGCCGGTTGGAACCGTGCATGCCGCCGGCACATTCGCCCGCGGCGAAGAGCCCCGGCGTGGCGGCCGCGCCGGTGTCGGGATCGACCTCGATACCGCCCATCACGTAGTGACAGGTCGGTCCGACTTCCATCTCGTCGGTGGTGATGTCGACCTCGGCCAGCTCGATGAACTGGTGGTACATCGACGGCAGGCGGCGCTTGATCTCCTCGGGCGTCATGCGGGAGGCGATGTCGAGGTAGACGCCGCCGTGCGGGGTGCCGCGGCCTTCCTTGACCTCGGTGTTGATCGCGCGGGCCACCTCGTCACGGGGCAGCAGGTCAGGGGTGCGGCGCGCCGAGTCGTTGTCCTTGAGCCACTGGTCGGCCTCTTCTTCGGATTCGGCGTACTGGCCCTTGAAGACGTCGGGGATGTAGTTGAACATGAACCGCTTGCCCTCGGAGTTCTTCAGCACTCCGCCGTCACCGCGCACGCCTTCGGTGACCAGGATTCCCTTCACCGACAGCGGCCAGACCATGCCGGTCGGATGGAACTGGATGAACTCCATGTTGATCAGCGACGAGCCGGCCCGCAGCGCCAGTGCGTGCCCGTCGCCGGTGTACTCCCACGAGTTCGAGGACACCTTGTAGGACTTGCCGATTCCGCCGGTGGCGAGCACCACCGCGGGCGCCTCGAACAGGATGAAATCGCCGGTCTCGCGGTAGTAGCCGAACGCGCCCGCGATCTTGTCGCCGTCCTTGATCAGCTCGGTGATCGCGACCTCGTGGAAGACCCGGATGCGCGCCTCGTAGTCGCCGAGTTCGCGCTTGTCCTCCTGCTGCAGGGAGACGATCTTCTGCTGCAGCGTGCGGATGATCTCCAGGCCGGTGCGGTCACCGACGTGGGCCAGCCGCGGGTAGGTGTGCCCGCCGAAGTTGCGCTGGCTGATCTTGCCGTCCTTGGTGCGGTCGAACAGCGCGCCGTAGGTCTCCAGTTCCCACACTCGGTCGGGGGCCTCCTGGGCGTGCAGCTCGGCCATCCGCCAGTTGTTCAGGAACTTGCCGCCGCGCATGGTGTCGCCGAAGTGCACCTGCCAGGAGTCCTTGGTGTTGACGTTGCGCATGGCTGCCGCACAGCCACCCTCGGCCATCACCGTGTGCGCCTTACCGAACAGCGATTTGGTCACCACTGCGACGCGCAGGCCCCGCTCCCGGGCCTCGATCACCGCGCGCAATCCCGCCCCACCGGCACCGATGACGACGACGTCGTAGGTGTGCCGTTCGATCTCTACTTCTGCTTCGTGCGAAGCCATCAACCCTCACTCGTCCTTGATCAGTGAAAAACCTTGTGCGCGTGCACTTCTCAGCCGACGAACCGCAGATCCCATGTCGGATGCATCGAGATGAGCATGACGTAGAAGTCGGTGAACATCAGTGTGCCCAGCGTGATCCAGGCGTAGAGCTTGTGCCGGGTGTTGAGCTTGCTGATCTGCGTCCACATCCAGTACCGGACCGGATGTTTGGAGAAGTGCTTGAGCCGGCCGCCTGCGACGTGGCGGCAGGAGTGGCACGAGATCGTGTAGGTCCACAGCAGGACCACGTTGACGATCAGGATGACGTTGCCCAGCCCGAAGCCGAAGCCGCCGGGACCGTCCTCGGAGTGGAAGGCCTTGATCGCGTCCCAGGTGTTGATGAGCGAGATGAGCGCCGCGATGTAGAAGAAGTAGCGGTGCAGGTTCTGCAGGATCAGCGGGAAACGCGTCTCACCGGTGTACTTGGCGTGCGGTTCGGCCACGGCGCAGGCGGTCGGCGACTGCCACACCGAGCGGTAGTAGGCGCCCCGGTAGTAGTAGCAGGTGATCCGGAACAGCAGCAGGAACGGCAGCGACAGCAGCGCGTACGGCAGCAGCGACAACGGCCCCGACGTGGGCAGGATCTGGGGCCAGAACTCGCTGGCCTCGCCGCAGGCCTTGCTCAGGCAGGGGGAGTAGAAGGGCGTGAGGTAGTGGTACTGCTCGACGAAGAAGTGGTCGCGCATGAACGCACGCACCGTCGCGTAGATGATGAACGCGGCGAACCCCAGGTCCGTGAGGATCGGTGACTTGAGCCAGTTGTCGGTGCGCAGGGTGCGCGCCGCGATCTGCGCTCGGCCTGGGGAGAAGACGCCGGTCGCCTTGCGGTCGGCGGTGGGTGCACTCACGTTTCCCTCTCGATGAATGTTTGCGGGGCCGGACCTGTCCGGCCCCGTGCTCAGCGCGTGCCGCCGAGACCCTCGTCGTCGACCCCGCGCCAGAAATCGGTGTCGTACTGAGTGTCCGGAATCGCGATGCGCTCGCCGACGTGATGGTGCCGGGACAGCCCGCGCGCGAGTTCCAGCTCCTCGGCATCGATATCGAGGCGATCGATATCGTTGAGGATGCGCTCGGCGTCGTTGACGATGCGACGGGTGGCAGGGCTGTCCCCGTATCGCGACGCCAGCGTGGTCACGCATCGCCGCAGGTTCCCGATCAGATCGTGAAGTTCGGCGAGCTCGGTGGTGGTGGACAAGTGACCTCCTTGGGCTGAAGGGTGTCGTGAATCACAGTACGCACTCGATGCTAGCCACATCACCCAGTCAAAGGGTGAGACAAATCACTTTGATGACACGGAGGTAACAATGACGCAGGACGTTCTCAGAGGCCGCGCCCAGACGTTGCTGGCGTTGCACCGGCCCGGCGATCCGGTGGTGCTGCCGACGGTGTGGGACGCGTGGTCGGCGCGGCTGGCCGCCGGTGCGGGGTTCGAGGCGCTGACGGTCGGCAGCCACCCGGTGGCCGACTCGGTCGGCAAGGCGGACAACGAGGGAATGACGTTCGACGATCTGATCACCCGCGTCGCGCAGATCACCGCGGCGACCGAGCTGCCGGTGTCGGTCGACATCGAATCCGGATACGGGGAAGCACCGGCACGGCTCATCGAGGGGCTGCTCGGGGTCGGGGCGGTGGGCCTGAACATCGAGGACACCGTGCACGGCGAGGGCGGTCGGCTGCGCAGCCCCGAAGAGCACGCGGAGCTGGTCGGGGCGCTGCGCTCGGCGGCCGACGAGGCCGGGGTGCACGTGGTGGTCAACGCGCGCACCGACCTGTTCCTGCGTCAGGACGGCGACGAGGCCGATCGGGTGGACCGCGCGATCGCCCGGTTGCGGCTGGCCGCCGATGCCGGGGCCGACGTGCTGTATCCGGTGGGCCTGCACGCGCCGGAGGTCATGCGGCGGTTGACCTCCGAGCTCCCGCTGCCGGTGAACGCGATCGGCGCTCCGGACAAGGCCGATCCTGCGTCGTACGGTCCGCTCGGCGTCGCTCGCATCAGCTTCGGTCCGTTCTGGCAGGCCGCACTCGCCGAGCGATCGAAGGAGATCCTGGCGCGCTGGCGCTGAGAACGGTCCGGTCAGTCGGTCTCGACGACCAGCACCTCGGTCTTGGCCTTGCGTTTGACGATGCGCGGCACCGACCCGACGAGCCGGCCGACCATCGACGTCATGCCCACGCTGCCCACCACCAGCAGGTCGGCGCCCACCTCCTCGGCCACGTCGATGAGCGCATCGGCAGGCACACCCTCCACCGCGCGTTCTTCGACGGTCGGTGCCCCTGCCGCGCGGGCGCGGGCAGCGGCATCACGTAGGAGGCCGTAGACGGCAGCATCACCGGAGGTGCGGTAGTCCTCGCCCTTGGGCTGGTCGGGGTCCGGGCCGGCGGCGTCGTGGTGTGTGGAGGAGTACGCCGTCGCGATGATCAGGCGGCCACCGGACTCTGCCGCCAGCGATGCCGCCTTGTCCACGGCCCGAAGGGAGGTGTCCGAGCCGTCGGTCCCGACGACGATGGTCTGATACGAGGTCACGCGATGCCCCTTTCCCTGGCGTGGCTTGAGCGTACAACTGTTCACTCAGCCTCTACCCGGAATGGGCCGAGGTGAACCGACCTCAGCGGTGGACGTCGGTGATCGCGACATCGATCGCGACGCCGGCGGCGTCGCCGATGACGTCGGTGATCACCGCGACAGCCTGCCTGCGGACACCTTCTGCCGCGGCCGCCAGGTCGGCGCCGTAGCGGCCGCTCACCTCGATGCGTACCTCCCGCAGCACCGCGTCCTCGACCGAGACGGTGATGTCGACCAGCTTGACCTCGGGGAGCGTGCGCAGCACACGGGCCAGGTTGGCCCGCACCACGAGATCGCTGACTTCGATGCGGCCGGCTGCCTGGCCCGGCCGCGGATCGACGACCGCCACCGGCCAGCCGGAGCGGGGCGTGGCCCGGACCGCTTCGATGACGCGGCGCTCGACGGCCGGCCACCCGCGCTCAGGCGCCGCGCGCAGCGTCCGGGACGCCCGGGCCAGCACGTCGTAATCGCCTATCGCCATCGTTGCAACCTCTGTTGGAGGGTGGTTTTGGCGCGGTGATGATGCCCCCGCGCCCCGTCTGGGCTCAGACTCAGGATCGTCCCGATCTGAGGGAAGGTCAATTCCTCCACCTCGCGCAGCATCCAGACCGCCCGTTGACGCGGCGGCAGTTCGGTGAGTGCCTCCTCCAGGGCCGCGAGGAACTCCGTGTTGGACAGCGTGGCGAACGGGTCCGCGGCAGCAGACGGGTCGACGGGGTCGATGAGACGGTCGTCAAGGGGAATGGCGCGCTTCACCCGGTGCGAGTCGGCGACCTTGCGCGAACAGATCGCGAACAGCCACGTCCGTGGGCTCGAATCGCCGCGGAAGCGGTCGATCTGACGCCACGCGGCCACGAACGTTTCCTGGACGATGTCCTGGACAGCGGCCTCGTCGCGCGTCATGCGGCGCGCGAAGCGGTGCAGTGCGGGGCCGTGCCGACGGATCAGGCATTCGAACGCGCTGCGGTCTCCGGCGGCCGCCGCGGCAACCAGTTCCCGGTCGTCGATGTCATCCTCGACCATGGGGTCGTCGACAGGCATCGTCGCTCTCGGTCCTCTCGACTATCCACCACGCGAAGCTGCGTGACGCCGCGAGCCTAGCCATCCGCGCGATCATGATGTGAGCGGTGACACAGAAGTCAGAAATTCGGATTCGCGGCCGAGCCACGACCGACTCATGACGAGGAGCCCGAAAGAAAGGGAGGCAGTGATGAGCACGGAACGGGGCAAGACGACGATCGCCGACACGGTCGTCGCGAAGATCGCCGGCCTGGCGACGCGGGAAGTCGCCGGGGTGCACGCACTGGGCGGCAGCGCGACGCGCGCCGTCGGCGCGTTGCGCGACCGCATTCCCGGCGCCTCGGTGAACCACGCGCAGGGCGTGTCGGTGGAGGTCGGCGAGAAACAGGCCGCGGTCGACGTCGACATCGTCGCCGAATACGGCGTCTCCATCAACGATCTCGCGGGAGGGATCCGGCGTAACGTCATCGCCGCCCTCGAGCGGATGACGGGCCTGGAGGTGGTCGAGGTGAACATCACGGTGCACGACGTGTACCTGGCAGACGATTCCGATGATGCGCGCACCTCCGACGATCTGCGGGTCGTATGAGCACCCGCGACGCCGCCGACGCGGTTGCCGACGTCGTGTTGGCCACCCCGGGAGTGGCGGGGCTGCACGCCGGCATGTTCGGCGAGGTGGGCACCTACCTGCCGGGTCGGCGGGTCGACGGTGTCCGGCTCGGCGACACCGACATCGACGTCCACGTGACGGTGCGGGAAGGGGTGCCGGTGCGCGAGACCGCCGCCGCGGTCCGCGAGGCGGTGGCGAGACGATTCCCGGGGCAGGCTGTCAACGTCACCGTCGAGGACGTCATCGCCGGGGACGCGGCGCCGGCGGACTGACGCTCACAGCGGGTTCCATCGCTCGGTGAGCACACCGTGATGGCGCCTTCACACAGCAGAACACAGCGGCAATATGCGGTTCCTAGCGTGGCCGCATGGCAACTTCACGGGTTGTGGTCGTCGGGCACGGCATGGTCGGCCACCGGTTCGTCGAGGCGCTGCGCTCGCGCGACACCGAAAACCGCTGGCAGATCACCGTGCTCGCCGAGGAGCTCGACGCCGCCTACGACCGGGTCGGCCTGACCAGCTACACCGAACACTGGGAACGTCCGCGACTTGCGTTGGCGGGCAACACCTATGCCGGCGACGATCAGGTGGACCTCCGCCTCGGGCAGCGGGTGGTGGCGCTCGACACGGCCGCGGCGACGGTGACCACCGCCGCCGGCGACCGGTTCGGTTACGACGCGGTGGTGCTGGCCACCGGCTCGTACGCGTTCGTGCCACCGGTGCCGGGTCATGATCTGCCGCTATGTCACGTCTACCGCACTCTCGACGACCTGGATGCGATCAAAGCCGACGCGGTGCGTGCAGTCGCCACCTCCGATGGCGCCGCCGGTGTCGTCATCGGAGGCGGGTTGCTCGGTCTGGAGGCCGCCAATGCACTGCGCGGTTTCGGGATGACGCCCCATGTGGTCGAGATGGCGCCGCGGCTGATGGCGCAACAGCTCGACGAAGCCGGCGGCGCGCTGCTGGCCCGCATGATCGGCGACTTGGGCATCGCGGTGCACGTCGGGGTGGGCACCGAACGCATCGAATCATCGGATGCCGGAGCGCGGGTCACGCTCAGTGACGGCACCGACGTCGACGCCGGGGTGGTCGTCTTCGCCGCCGGTGTCCGGCCCCGTGACGAGCTGGCGCGCGAGGCCGGGCTGGCGATCGCCGAGCGGGGTGGGGTGCTGACCGACACGTCCTGCGCGACGCGTGATCCGCGTGTGTTCGCGATCGGCGAGGTCGCGGCCATCGAGGGCCGATGCTACGGCCTGGTGGGACCGGGGTACACCAGCGCCGAGGTGGTGGCCGACCGATTGTTGGGCGGCGCAGCAGAATTCGGCACCGCCGACATGTCGACCAAGCTCAAACTCCTCGGCGTCGACGTGGCGAGTTTCGGCGACGCGATGGGCGCCACCCCGGGTTGCCTCGAGGTCGTCGTCAACGACGCGGTCGCGCAGACCTACGGAAAGCTGGTGCTCTCCGACGACGCCCGCACGCTGCTGGGTGGCATCCTGGTCGGCGATGCATCCGCCTACGGCTTGCTGCGGCCGATGGTCGGCGAGCAGCTGCCGGGTGACCCGATGTCATTCCTCGCGAAGGCCGGAACCGGTTCGGGCGCAGCGACGCTGGGTGTCGGCGCTCTGCCCGAGGCGGCGCAGATCTGCTCCTGCAACAACGTCACCAAGGGCGACATCACCGAAGCGATCGGCGCCGGGTGCTGCGACGTCCCCGCATTGAAGTCGTGCACCGCGGCCGGCACCTCGTGCGGCTCGTGCGTACCGCTGCTCAAGCAGCTGCTCGAGGCGCAGGGCGTCGCTCAGTCGAAGGCGCTCTGCGAGCACTTCAGCCAGTCCCGGGCCGAGTTGTTCGAGATCATCAGTGCCACCGAGATCCGCACCTTCTCCGGCTTGATCGAGAGATTCGGCAGCGGAAGAGGTTGTGACATCTGCAAACCCGTCGTGGCGTCTATCCTCGCGTCGACGAGCAGCGATCACATCCTCGACGGGGAGCAGGCGTCGCTGCAGGATTCGAACGACCACTTCCTGGCCAACATCCAGCGCAACGGCAGTTACTCGGTGGTGCCGCGCGTACCCGGCGGCGACATCACCCCCGAACATCTGATCCTGATCGGGGAGATCGCCCGCGATTTCGGGCTCTACACCAAGATCACCGGCGGTCAGCGCATCGACATGTTCGGTGCGCGCGTGGACCAGCTCCCCGAGATCTGGCGGCGGCTGGTCGAGGGCGGTATGGAATCCGGGCACGCGTACGGCAAGTCGCTGCGCACGGTCAAGAGCTGCGTCGGTAGTGATTGGTGCCGTTACGGGCAACAGGATTCGGTGCAGATGGCCATCAGTCTCGAGCTGCGCTACCGCGGCCTGCGCGCTCCCCACAAGATCAAGATGGGGGTGTCGGGCTGCGCCCGCGAGTGCGCGGAGGCGCGCGGCAAGGACGTCGGCGTCATCGCCACCGAAACCGGGTGGAACCTCTACGTCGGCGGCAACGGCGGAATGACGCCGCGGCACGCCGAACTGTTGGCGAGCGATCTCGACGACGAGACGCTGGTGCGCTACATCGACCGGTTTCTGATGTTCTACATCCGCACCGCCGACAGGTTGCAGCGCACCGCGCCGTGGGTCGAGGAGAAGGGGCTGGACCACATCCGCGGGGTCGTGTGCGACGACTCCCTGGGTTTGGCAACGGAGTTCGAGGCGGCCATGGATCGGCACGTCGCGGGTTATGCCTGCGAATGGAAGGGTGTGCTCGACGACCCCGACAAGCTGGCGCGTTTCGTCTCGTTCGTCAACGCGCCCGACGTCGTGGATCCGACGGTCACGTTCACACAGAGCGCGGGGCGCATGGTGCCGACCCCGCTGGGAGTGCCGAAGGTGGTGCAGCGATGACGGTTCTCAGTGACATCGGCAGGGTCGGCGTCTGGACGACGGCCTGCCCCTACGACGTCCTACTGCCCAACCGCGGCGTCGGGGTCCTGCTGCCCGACGGTGCCCAGGCCGCGCTCTTCCGCCTCGATGACGGCAGCCTGCACGCGGTCGGCAACATCGACCCGTTCACCGGTGCGGCGGTGATGTCGCGGGGCATCGTCGGTGATCGGGGCGGGCGCGTCGTGGTGCAATCCCCGCTCAAGAAGCAGGCATTCGCCCTCGATGACGGAGTCTGCCTCGACGATCCGACCGTCGGGCTGCCCGTCTACGCCACGCGTGTGACTCCGGCCGGCGACGTCGAGATCGGCTCACCCCCCGCGGAATAGCATCCGGGCTGCTCCCAGGGCGGTATCACAGCCACAGCTACTCTCTGGCGGCACAGGATAGGGACTTTCGGCCCACGACACCGGACGGAAAACTACTTACCGTCGTAGGCATGACGTATGTGATCGGTAGCGCGTGTAGGGACATCGTCGACAAGTCCTGTGTGCAGGAGTGCCCGGCCGACTGCATCTACGAGGGCGCGCGGGCGATGTACATCAACCCCAACGAGTGCGTGGATTGCGGCGCCTGCCGCCTGGCGTGCCGTGTCGATGCCATCTATTACGAATCCGACCTGCCCGACGAGGAACTCGCGCACCTCGAAGACAATGCGGCGTTCTTCAGCGTGATACTGCCCGGCCGCGACGCCCCGATCGGGGACCCCGGCGGTGCGGCCGCCCTGGGCCGGATCGGCGTCGACACCCCGTTGGTGGCAGCACAACCAGCGTCGACGGCCGAGCATCCCTAGCGGGCGAGGCTCGGCGTCCGGGCGCGCAGGAGCCGGCGGGCGATCAATCGGCTGATACCAGGGTGACGGCCCAGCGGCTCGGTCACCACGTCGGCGCCGCTGGCTCGCAGACGATCCTGAAACAAGCCCTCGGACAACAGGTACGAGGCCACCACTACGCGCCGACCACGCCGGCGCAGTGCCGTGACGGCGTCGGCCACCCGCGGTTGGCCGGTCGCGGCGAACGCGAGCTCGACGCGTGAGCCGATCGTCGCCGACAGCCATGCAGCGGTGGTGTGCAGGTCGCGCAGCGCGGCCGGGTCCGATGTGCCGGCGGCCGCGAGGATGACGGAATCTTCCGAGCGCCAACCGGATTCGATGAGTCGGTCGACGATCACTCGCACCAGGGCCGGATCGGGGCCGAGCGCGGGCGTCACCGTGACGGCATCGTGCCCGCTGGCGTTCACATGCGCGGGGATGTCGGTGCTCACGTGATACCCGCGTGCCAGGAACGCGGGCACCAGGATCGCCGGCTCACCGGTGTGGGCGTCGAGTACGTCGGCCGGGGTGGGTCCGATGACGTCGACGAACGCCACATGCACGGGATGCTTCACAAGCTCGGTGACCTGGCCGGCCAGGTCGCCGATCAACTCCACGCCCTGCGGCTTGCGAGTGCCATGGGCCACCAACACGTAACTCATGACGCGTTCGCCTCGTCGACGGGCAACCGGTAGCCGCGTTTGACGACGGTGGCCACCATCTTCTTGTCTCCCAATGCCGTTCGCAGTCGTAGGACGGCGGTTTCGACGGCGTGGGTGTCGGTGCCGCTGCCGGGTAGGGCGCGCAGCAGGTCGGCCCTCGACACCACCGCGCCGGGGTGCTGCGCGAGGGCGCGGATGGTGGCCATCGCCGCCGGTGACATCGCCTTGACCGCCCCGTCGACCAGCACGCAGTTGCCGCGGATCTCCAGCAGATGCCCGGCCACCTGCACGGTGCGGGCCTGCAGCAGCGGCAATTCGTCGGTGATGTGGCGGGCCAAGGCGCCCAACCGCATGCGTTCCGGAGCCGAGGTCGGCACGCCGAGCCGCACCAGCGGTCGGGCGGTCACCGGGCCCACGCACATCGCGTGCACGCTGCCGCGCAGCGCGGCCAGCAACGCGTCCTCGACACCGAGTTCCTGCGCCCTCATCAACACCGAGGCGACCGCGGGCGCGGAGGTGAAGCTGACGGCGTCGAACTTCTCCTCGGCGATCCCGACGACCAGCGCATCGAAGTCACCGTGCCGCGGCGCGGGATGCCAGCGGTACACCCGGATCGGCACGACGTCGGCGCCGGCGGCGCGCAGTTCGTCGAGGAACTCGGGAAACGGGTCCCAGTCGGCGGTCGCACCGTGCAGCTGCACAGCGATGCGGGCACCCTCAATCCCGCCCTCGAGCAGATAGTGCAGGACCTCACGGGACGACTCGGAGTCCGGGGACCACTCCTCGGGCAGGCCGGCCGCCCGCAGTGCTCCGGTGGCCTTGGGGCCGCGGGACACCACGCGGGCCTTGCTCAGCGCGGCGGTGAGCTCGGGGGCCAGACCCCAGCCGTCGGCGGCGGCCATCCAGCCGCGCAGCCCGATGCCGGTGGTGGCGACCACGATGTCGGGTGGCTCGTCGATGAGGGACCGGGTGCGGTGGCGCAGTTCGTCGTCGTCGGGCAGCGGCACCATCTCGATCGCAGCCGCGCTCGTCACCGTCGCTCCACGGCGGGTCAGCAGGGTGGCGAGCTCGTCGGCGCGCCGCGCTGAGGTCACCGCGACACGGAATCCGGTGAGCGGCGACCAGTCCGGCTCACTCATGTCCACTGTCTAAACACGTCGTGTTTCGCTCCGGTTACCACGTCGTTGCGGCGCGGTGTCACCGCCGGGCAGGCCGTGAATTTCCGCTCACCGCAGGTCCGGGGTCATTGTGAGGCCTCACCAGACGTCGCCGTCGCGCCAATCGCAGGCGATGTCGACGGCTGTGTCGAGGTCCACCGCGGAGGTCACCGGCAGCACGAAGACGGTGCCGTCGTCGTCCGGGGTGCGCATGAGGCCGGTGGGTGTCAGCACCGAGGTGGTGCCGGGCCACGGCACCCAGCCGCGACTGCTGTACAGCGGCCGTCCCAGGTCACTGGTGCTCAGTGCGCCGAGGGCGTAGCCGCCGCGGATCACCTGCTCGACGGCCTCCATCAGCGCGTGCGCCAGTCCCTGACCGCGGTGGTCCTCGCGCACCGCGACCGCTTCGACGTAGCCGCACCGCAGCGCCGTGTCTCGGCAGAACAGTCGTCGCTGCACGACGGCGGCGTGGCCGATGATCGCCCCGCGCTGGCAGATCAGCGCGTGCATACCGCCCAGCGCGTGCTCCCAGTCGGTGTCGGAGAACTCGCCGCCGTAGGCGTCGGTGAGCATCCGCCGCGCGTCGGCGCGGGAGTCGTCGTCGAGATCGGAGGTGTGGACGAGGCGGGCACGCACATCTGCAGGTCTACCAGGCGGACCGCTCGCTCGGCGGTGAGAACGGCACCCTCGGTCGCGCCCAGTGCAGTCGTACCGTCTGGCCGGGCCGGGCCTGAGCGATCGCGTCGACGTCGTCGTCGACGACCACGCCGATCACCGGGTAGCCGCCGGTGACAGGATGGTCGGGCCCGAGTATCACCGGAAAACCGTTGGGCGGCACTTGGATTGCGCCACGTGTCATACCCTCGCTGGGTAGCTGACGGTCCGGCCGGCGGTACTCCAGCGGTATGCCGGCCAGCCGCATGCCCACCCGGTCGCTGCGGTCGGTGACCTGCCAGTTCGTGCGGACGAGGACGTCGGGGTCGACGAACCAGTCGTCCCGGGGCCCGGGCACCACCCGCAGCTCGACGACGCCGTCGTCGAGCGCGGCAACCGGCGCCTGCTCGAGTTCGGGGAACTCGTCGGTGTGCTCACCGACCCGCAGCACGTCCCCGGATCGCAGCGGCGGCGGGCCGATCGACGACAGCACATCGAAGCTGCGCGATCCGAGCACCGGTTCGACGTCGAACCCGCCGCGCACCGCGAGATACGACCGCAGACCCGTGCGGGCGGGCCCGAGGGAGATCACCTCCCCGGCACGAACGTGGTGAACGCTGTTGGTGCCGAACGGGATTCCGTTGATCGCGGGATCGGTGTCGGCGCCGGTGACCGCGATGGCCACGTCGCCGCCGCACACGCGTGCGGTGAATCCCCCCAGAGTCGCCTCGACGGTGGCGCGGTCGTCGGGGTTGGCCACCAGGCGGTTGGCCAGCGTGTGGGCACGACGGTCGGCTGCGCCGGAGCGGGTCACGCCGAGATGCGACAGCCCCGGCCTGCCCAGATCCTGCACCAGGGCCAGCGGACCGGGCTGCAGGATCTCCACCGTCATCCCGGTCATGCCGTCACCGCCCGGAACTGCACCCAGCGCCCCGGTGTCAGCAGCGCGGGGTCGTCGCGATCGACGTCCCACAGCACGGCGTCGGTTCGGCCGATCAATTGCCAGCCGCCGGGCGATTCCCGCGGATACACCCCGCTGAACGCGCCCGCGAGTCCGACGGCGCCGACGGGAACCTTGGTGCGGGGCTCGGCGCGCCGGGGAACCGCAAGACGCTCGTCACCGCCCAGCAGGTAACCGAATCCCGGTGCGAATCCGGTGAATCCGACCCGCCAGGGCCGGCCGGTGTGTGCGGCGACGACCTCGTCGACCGACATGCCGGTCAACCGGGCCACGTCGTCGAGGTCCTCGCCGTCGTACGTCACGTCGAGGACGATGTCCGCGGTTCCGGCGGGCGGAGAGGTCGAGTCGGCGATGTCGTCGGCAGGAGGGGCGACCCTGCTGAGGCGCTGCCGCGTGGGGGTCTGCAAGCCCGGGCTCGCGAGGATGATCAACACGGTTCGGGCGGCAGGTACGACGTCGACCATGCCGGGCAGCTCGGCCGCCCGCAGTGTCTCGGTCCACGCCAACACCTCGGTCGTCGTCCCGAATTCCAGCAGCAGAGCCCGATCGCCGTAGTCGTGGATCGCGTCTGCCGTCACCGCCATCTGCCAACGCTACCGTCGCGCGCAGGGTTGAATGCACGGATGGGTGGGGGGTCGGCGCGCGCCGGCGCGCTGATGGCGGTGACCGCGATGGTCTCGGTGCAATTGGGAATGGCGGTTGCGGTCAACCTGATCGAGCACATCGGCTCCGACGGCACGGCGTGGCTGCGGTTGGCCTGGGCGGGACTGATCCTGCTGATCGTGGTGCGCCCGCGTCCGTCGGCGTTCACGGCCAAGACGTTCGGTATGTGTGTGGTACTCGGTGTCGTCAGCGCCGCGGTGTCGCTGTTCTTCATGGCGTCGCTGGACCGGTTGCCCCTGGGAACCGCGACCGCGCTGGAATTCCTCGGTCCGCTCACGGTGGCCGCCGCGCACGGCAGGGGACGCGCGCGGGTGCTGTGGCCGGGTCTGGCCGCGCTCGGCGTGGTGCTGCTCAGCCAGCCGTTCAGCGGCGGCGTCGACCTCAAGGGGGTGGTGCTGGCGCTTGCCGCGGGCGCCGCGTGGGCGCTCTACATCCTGCTGACCCAGAACGTGGGTGATTCGGTCGCCGGTGTCACCGGGTTGGCGGTGTCGATGCCCATCGCCGGGCTGGTGTCGACGTTCACGGTCAGCACAACGGTGTTCGAGCGGATGACGTGGGAAGTCGTCCTGATCGGCTTGGGCATGGCGATCCTGCTGCCGGTGGTCCCGTTCGTCCTGGAACTGCTGGCGCTGCGCCGGTTGACGACGGCGGCGTTCGGCACGCTGATGTGTCTGGAGCCGGCGCTCGCGTTCGTGGTCGGGTTCACGCTGCTGCACCAGGAGCTGGGCGTCTCCGCGATCATCGGCATCTTCGTGGTGGTGATCGCCGGTGTCGGGGCGGCGCGCAGCGGCGGCCGGCAGGCCGACATGCACATCGAGGTCGGCTGAGCCGACGATTCAACAGAAGCGGGTCAAGCCACCAGCTGATACGTGGGCTCCCGGCGCTTGATGGCCGCGATCACCCGGTAGGTGACCGGCAGCATGACCACCTCGATCGCGGTCTTGTAGACCCAGCCGAGCGCGGTGTAAACCGCGAAGTCAGAGAACGTGGTGATGCCGATGGCGCTCGCGGCGATGGTGCAGAAGACCAGGGTGTCGCCGAGCTGACCGACGAACGTCGACCCGACCAGCCGGGCCCACAGGTGCTTCTCCTTGGTGCGCTCCTTGATCGCCACGACGACCCACGCGTTGAGGGTCTGACCGACGATGAAGCCGGCGAGCCCGGCGACGATCAGCTGGGTGTAGGCGTGCACGACGTTCTCGAAGTGCTCCTGATTGGTGTAGAAATCCGCGGCAGGCAGATAGATGGTCACCCAGAACGCGAGGGCGGCGAGGATGTTCATCGCGAACCCGGTGAAGATGGCCCGGCGTGCGGCCTTGAACCCGTACACCTCACTCAAGACGTCGCCGATCACGTACGTCAGCGGGAACACGATGAAGCCGCCGTCGGTGATGATCGGTCCGAACGCGACACCCTTTGTGGCGGTCACGTTGGAGATGATCACCAGCGCGGTGAACACCGCGACGAGGATCGGATAGTAGGCCGAGCCGACGCGCGCGAAGGTGGCGTGCTCTGCGGTCTGGGGCTCGGTCACCGGCCCATTAGATCAGCTCAGCGCGGTCGCGATCATCGGCGGGAGCTTGTCGATCACCACCGGGTAGGACAGCACCGAGGCGTAGGCGATCGCGCCGGCGAGCTCCTTGCCGGTGAAGACGGTGTGCTTGCGGGTGATAGCCCGCGACGCGGCGACGACGGGGTCGGCCAGCAGGGCCGCCTGCTCCTCGTCGCTTTCCGTGGTCCAGATCACCACGTCGGCGGAGTCGAGGACCTGGGCGAGCCGGTCCCGCGCAATGGTGCCGTCGGCATCGTCGGCATCGGCGAGGGTCAGGCCCATCTCGGTGAGGAACTCCCGCCGCCAGGCCGGGCCGGTGACGCGGGCACCGGCGTCATCGACGCGGCCGTCGAGCAGCAGCACCGTCGTGTTCGCGAACTCCGGGTGGTCGTCCTTGACCTTCTTCAGCGATGCATCGATGTCCGAGACCATCGTGGTCATGTCGTCGTGGTGGAACGTGGCCTGCCCGATCAGCGCGGCCTGGTCGCGCCAGGGCTCGAAGAAGGCGTCGCGGCCGGATTGCGCAATGGTGGGGGCGATGGCCGTCAGCGCCTGGTAGGTGTCCTGATCCAGGCCTGCGTTCGTCGCCACGATGAGATCGGGCCGGGTGGCGGCGATCTGCTCGATCTGCAGGCCGTCTACCAGCGACAGCACGGCCGGGGTGGCTCCGCCCAGCTTGGCCTGCGCCCAGGGCCAGACGCCGAAGGGTTGCCCGCCGAACCAGTCGGTGACCGCCACGGGCACCACGCCGACTGCCAGCAGGTCGTCGGCGTCGTTGAGACCGGCGCTGACGACGCGCGTCGGGGGTCGGGGAATCCTGGTCTCCCCGAAGGCGTGTTTCACGGTGACCGAACCGTCGGAGGCCACCGCACCCGGCTTCTCGGATCGGCAGGCCGTCAGCACCGCCGCCACCGCCGTCAACGCCAGGACGTTCCGCCGGGTCCACACTTCTGGCACCCGGCGAGGATATAGAGCCCACCTCGTCATTGCCGGACATTGCGGTGCTAGTGAGTGAGCGGCAGGCCCTCGTCGAGGAGGTTCAGCCCGGCGACGATCGCGGCGGGATCGATGGGGGTGTTGTGCAGGGCGGCCATCATGACACCGGTCATCGCGCCCGCGGTAACGCGCAGGCGCGGATCGTCGGCGGGGAGTCCGACCCTGGACGCGAGGCCGTCGGTGATCAGCTCGATCGTCTCGATGTACGTCATGTAGAGCGCGCCATGTGCCTCTGGCAACGAGTACAGCAGCCGCTGGCGCGCCATCTCGTCGGCCCATTCTGGTTCGTCGATGCTGGCGAACATCTTCTCGACCGCGTGGCGGTAGGCCGCGATGGGAGACAGGTCGGCGGGGGCTGCGAGGAACATCTCGATTATGGGTTCCGTCAGCTGGTCGGGGATCAGCAGCGCGGCCTTGGTGGGGAAGTAGCGGAAGAAGGTGCGCGGCGAGATGTCGGCTTCGGCAGCGATCTGTTCCACGGTGGTGTTGGGGTAGCCGAATTGCTCGAACAGCCGGAAGGCGGCGCATCGCACCGCTTCGCGGGTCTGGCGCTTCTTACGCTCTCGAAGCCCCTCAGCGTGGTCGGGGGACATCCCTCGATTGTGGCGCAGTCGTCTGCCACGAACTGCCGTTCGGATCAGCCGAGAACAAGCGTCACACTTAGGGCGATCATCACGACGGCGATGACGCCGTCGAGCACCCGCCACGTACGGGGAGAGGCGAAGTGGCCGCGCAGCCGCGTGGCTCCGAAGCCCAGGGTCGTGAACCAGACGGCGCTGGCGGTCACCGCGCCGACGCCGAACAACCAACGGTCCTCCCGGTGCTCGTTGGCCAGTGTGCCGAGGAGTACGACGGTGTCGAGGTAGACATGCGGGTTGAGGAAGGTGAGCGCGAGGCAGGTCGCGAGCACACCGGCCAGGCGCGCGGGCCGGGCGTCGGCGGGGGTGAGCGCGGCCGGTCGCAGCGCGCGGCGCGCGGCGAGCAGGCCGTAGACGAACAGGAATGCCGCTCCGCCGTACGTCGCGACGTCGACGAGTCGCGGGTGGGCGTTGACGAGTGCCCCGAAGCCGGCGATGCCGGCGGCGATGAGGACGAGGTCGGACACCGTGCACACAGCGACGACGGGCAGGACGTGTTCGCCGCGGATGCCCTGTCGCAGCACGAAGGCGTTCTGTGCGCCGATCGCCGCGATGAGCGCCATCGAGGTGGCGAACCCGGTCAGCAGGACCAGGGAGGAGGCGGTCATGACGTCGACGGTAGATACCCGGCGCGATGCAGTACAGCTAAAAATTCTGCACGCACATCAGTGAAGCTAATGTGACGCGTGACCTCGTGCCGGGCCTACTGCACGTCGAGCGCGGCTCTGACGATGCTGTCGGTGTCGATGCCGTGATGGCGGTAGACGGAGTCCAGGTCACCGACCTGACCGAACGCGCTCACCCCCAATGACTTACACCGCACGCGATTGACGGTCGCGAGGAACGCCAGCGTGTGGGGATGCCCGTCGAGCACGGTGACCATGGGCGCGGCGCGATCGGCCGGGAGGACCTGGTCGAGAATCCAGGACGGTCCCTCGATGAGGCCGTCGCGAGCTTGGATCGCGCGGTACAGCAGGTCGGCGCTCGTCACGCAGATGACCTCCGCCTCGACGCCCGCATCGGCGAGCCGATCCGCCGCTGCCAGGGCCTCGGTGGCCAGCGCCCCCATCGTGACGATGCACACTGCCGGGGTGGTCGCCGCCCGCAGGATGTAGGCACCGGCGACCACCTGACGGCGCCGACGTTCCCGCGCCGCCGGATCCGTCGGGATGGCGGCCAGTTCTTGGCGAACCGGCCGAGTCGACAGTCGCAGGTAGGACGACGTCCCATCGGGCTTGCCCAGTCGGCGCAGGCACGCCAGCAGGATCCACTCGACCTCCGCGGCGAACGCCGGTTCGTAACTGGTGCAGCCGGGCTGCTCGAGACCGATGGACGGCGTCGTTATCGACTGGTGCGCACCGCCTTCCGCGGCCAGCGTGACCCCGGATGGGGTGCCGACGAGGATCGACTGTCCGCCCGCGTAGATCCCGAACGACCACGGTTCCAGCGCACGTTCGACAAAGGGGTCGTAGAGCACGCCGATGGGCAGCAGCGGCTGACCCCATCGGCTCCAGGTGGCGCCCAGTTCCCCGAGCAGGCCGACCAGGTTGACCTCTGCGATGCCGAGCTCCATGTGCTGCCCGGTCGGGCCTTCTCGCCAGTGCATGATCGTGTCCGAGTCGTCGGCGAACCAGTCCGGTCGCTCCGACGGGGTCCACACGCCCACCTTGTTGAGCCACCCGGCGAGGTTGGTGCTGGAGCTCACGTCCGGGCTCACGGTGACGACGCGCTGCGCCACCTCAGGCGCATCGCGCGTCAGGTCGAGCAACGTGCGCCCGAGGGCACTCTGGGTGGTGGACACCGCCGGCGGGTTGCGTCCGATGTCGGTCGGGACCTGTGGGGGTTCGACCTGTCGGATGTCCTCTCTACGTAGACGTTCGGCAACTTCCCGGCAGAGCCGACCGGGCGACGACTCGGGGTCGAACCGGTGGAAGGGCTGACCGGGGTTCTCACCCAGAGTTCGTGCCAGTTCGGCGAATTGGTCGTCTGTCAACAGCGATGAGTGATTCTGCGGGTGCCCCTGGGTGGGCAAACCGTAGCCTTTGATGGTGTAGGCGAGGATCACCGTGGGCCGGGTGTCGTCGATCCGGTCGTAGGCGTCGAGCAGCGTGGTGAGGTCATGACCGCCGAGATTCCCGATCGCCTGGAGGAGGGTTGCGTCGTCGAGGTCGGCGATCACCGCGGCCACGCCGGCCGACTCCCTCCCGTCACCGGGCAGCCTGCTGCGCAACTCCTCCGCCGAACAGCGCAGCAGCCGTTGATATTCGGCGTTGGGCATGGTCACGATGCGCGTCCGCAGATCGTCGCCGCCGGGGCGACCGAACAGCGCGTCGAGCACGGTGCCGAACTTCACGGTGAGCACCTGCCACCCGGCGGCGGCGAACATGGCCTCCAGCCGTCCGGAAGCGATGTGGGGGACCACACGGTCCAGTGACTGCCGGTTCATGTCGACGATCCAGACGATCTCCCCGAGCTCCGGCACCACCGGATCCAGCACCGCCTCCCAGATCGCCCCCTCGTCGAGTTCCGCGTCGCCGACGAGCGAGTACTGCCGGCCCGAACCGCTGCCGCCGAACACGGTGTCGACGTAGCGGCGCGCGACCGTGGCCCAGATCGGCGCGGTCGCGCCGATGCCCACCGAACCGGTCGAATAGTCAACGGGATCCGGGTCCTTCGTCCGGCTCGGGTAGCTCTGCAAGCCCCCGTACTCCCGCAGGCTCGTCATGTACCGCTCGTCGAGAAATCCGAGTAGGTAGTTGATGCTGTGCAGTACCGGAGAGGCGTGAGGCTTGACCGAGACCCTGTCCCCGGCGCGGAGTCGGCCGAAGTACAGCGAGGTCATGATGCCGACGATGGACGCCGACGACGCCTGATGACCGCCGACTTTCATGCCGCTGGCGTTGGAACGTATTCGGTTGGCGTGATGGATCATTGCCGTCGACAGCCACAGCACGCGGGATGCGATCGCGTCGAGGTCCGACACCGACGTCGGATCGATGGGCCGGGCCATGGGTTCGGGAGAGTGAGCGGTCGTCATGATGTCAGCTGTCCTTCGGTCTAGACAGAGTATTCACTGCGGTGAGTGCTCGCGTCGCGATAGACGCCACGCCATGCCCGCTCGATGAACGTCGCGAGTCGGTCGATCGCAGCCGGACCGGTTCGGGTCCGCCACACCACGTGGCCGTCGGGTCGGACCACGACTGCGCCGTGCGCACCGACCTCCAGCAGGCGTAGCGCATCGGCCCGGACCACCGGGACGAGGGTGAGCGGCGCGGCGAGGGGGTGGTGCGAAAGTGCGTCCGACCATCCCTGCAGGTCGGCGGTGAACAGGGTGAGTCCCCGTCGGCGGACGGCGTCATGGGTCGATGTCTCGACGCCGTCGTGCGATGTGATGATCGCGTGCGGGAGTCGCGCGCCGGGATGCGTGGTCGGGCGGTAGATCGCGACATCTCCGTCGGGGCATGGGCCTTCGGACGCGTCGATCAGCCTACCCTGGTAGGCGTAGCCGAACTCCAGACCGCTGGCGACGAAATGCTCCTCCTGCCCGGGAATCGCGTCGGCCATTCGCTGCCGTAGCCGGTCGCTCCGAGTGTTCTTGCGCAGAAGGCGCCGGGTGCGTGAGGTCTGAGCGGTGGTCAGCGCGTCTGCGACGGCCGCGATCGCACCGTCGGGCACCCGAGTCAGCCGGAGCTTGCCGATGAGTTCGGTGGCCCGGTGCAACGACCGGTTGGTGATGCCCATGGGAGCAGTGACATGGTCGAGTGCGAAATGGTTGTGGGTGCTCTGCTCGGCGAAGCGCTCGATGACCGGGCGCCGCTCGATCTCGTAGGTGTCCAGCAGCGATTCCGGTGCGCCGTCACGCATGATCGCGGCGAGCTTCCACGCGAAATTGTGGGCGTCCTGCACGCCGCTGTTGAGGCCGAACCCGCCCGTGTGGGGAAACCGGTGGGCGGCATCGCCGATCAGCAGCAGCTGCTCCGCACGGAACCGGTCGGCGATCTGCTTGGTCATCGTCCAGGTGCCGGTCGAACGGATCCGATAGTGGGTGGACCCGATCACGTCAGGGAGGATGGCGTTCCAGAAACGCCGGCTGTCACGCGCTATCGCCTGTGCGACATGCAGATACGGTGTCATCAACACGTAGTCGTCATCGGCGTGAGCGATCATCACCCCGCTGAAGCGAGGGTGGTAGATCCAGCTGAGAAGCGGTCGGCTCGCACCATTCGGGTACAAATCGGGCGCGTGGAAGAACACGCTGCCCATGTTGGCGAGAACGGGGCCGCTCATCGTGATTCCGGCGGCCTCCCGCAGGGCGCTGTTGGCGCCGTCCGCGGCGACGACGAACCTCGGTGCGACGACCACAGGATCGGCTGAATCAGGTCGCAGGACCACTCGCTTGCCGACGACTGCAGCGCGGCAACCGCGCCGGAACTCGACGAGGGGCTCGTTCTCTACCGCCTGCCACAGCTCCGGCATCAGCAGATGTTGGCCGATATGGGAGATGAGGTGGCGACTGTGCGTGCGGACCTCCGCGAGCCGATCCGGCTGGGACAGCAGATCGATCTCGCCGATCGGTTCGGAGCGGACGTCGGTGCACCAACGAATGATGTTGACGGTGTCGATCGGCGGGGTGATCGCATCGAGCGCCTCACGCAGGGCCGGAGACGCCTGGTTCCAGATCTCCAGCGTCCGGGCATTGATGACATGCGCTGCCGGATGCAGGCGAGGGTTCTGACGCTCCTCGACAAGGATGCTGGGAATGTCGTAACGCGCGAGCAGCAAGGCCATGGTCGATCCGGCGGCACCGGCACCGACAATGACGATCGGGTCACCGGCCATGTGTCACAGCGTCTTCCACGTGATGGCACGCTTGTTGGACCGCGGCTTGGTGCCGGGCCTGGTGCCGGCTCCCCGGGTGAGAAGCTGCTCGGAGTCGGCACCGTCGCGCAGTTGTTCGAGCAGGTAGTCAGGATCGATGTTGGTGCCGATCGGGTTGTCGTTGAATTCTCTGCTGTTGAAGTAGTCCGCCGTCTGCTGGGCGGTGGGGAAGTTCTCGGTCTGGAACTCCAGCCGGATCCCCTCGGGGTCCTCGTAGTACAGGCTGGTCGTCGGCCCGTGGTTGATGGCCCACACCGGGGTGATACCGACGCCCTTGAGCCGTTCGTAGGTCAGCATCAACTTCTCGATGGAGACGAAGGTGAAGGCCAGGTGGTCGATGCCGTATGTCTTTCGGCGCCAGCGCGATAGAGGAAACGCGTAGCGCACGGGTGGGGGAAGTTTGACCAGAGCCAGCCGATGGCTCTCGTGATCCCACGTGAGGAAGGCGATCTGGTCGTCTTCGTGGACCACTCGGGCCCCGAAGACGTGGCCGTACCACTCGATCATCTCGGCGCTGCGCGCCGTCTTGACGACCCAGTGCGCGATGAAATCGGGCACCAGGCGATCGGGAAGATCACCGAGGTCCGGTGCCGTGGTGACGGTGTCGGGCTCGTCCGAATGGGACGGCTGCAGAGGATTGGGTGTTGCACTCATGAGTTCGAACTCCTGTCTGTGGTGATGGTGGTCCGTTGTGTGCCCAGGTCGAGGGTCCCGGCGGCATTGCGGATCGAGGCCGTCACGACGTCACCGGGCTGCAGATAGGGCTTGCGTCGATTCATCCTGACGAAGGCGGCCCACAGCTTGTCCTCCGGCAGCAGCGCGGTGGCGAGCCGGCGGACCACGGCGGGTGGCGAGCCTGCCACGATGCCGTGCGGCGTGCCGGTCAGCAGGACGTCACCGGGATCGGAGTTGCAGAATTCGCTCATTTCCGTGAGGGTTTCGGCGGGTTTGTAGACCATGTTGGCGGTGTTGTCGGTCTGCCGGCGCGACCCGTTGACCTCCAGTCGCAGCTCGAGATCGTCCAGCAGCGGAAAGTCCTCAGGCTCGAGCACTGCAAGCACCGGCCCCAGGGGGCAGAACCCGCGATAGCTCTTGCCTTTCAGGAACTGTCCCTGCGGCAGCTGGACGTCGCGTGCCGAAAGGTCGTTGGCGATGGTGACACCAAAGACGTACTCGGGCAGGTTCTCGTTGGTGATCGTCACCGGTGCATCGACGGTTCCGCGCAGCACCAAAGCGAGTTCGATCTCGTAGTCGAGCAGGGTCACGTGCGCTGGGCGGATGACCGGGTCGCACGGTCCGGTCACGGCGGCGTCAGTCTTGTCGAAGAACAGGTTGAAATCTCGCGCGTCGGGGTCCATCCCGGATTCGATGGCATGTTGGCGGTAATTCGCCCCCTGGCACATCACCCGGCACGGAACGGTGACCGGGGAGAGCAGGTCGACGTCGTCCAGCCCGATGTCCCCGGGGTGTGCCATGGCCGCCGTCCAGTCGGCGCGGCCGCGTTGGATCAGATCCGCGGTACGCGGATAGTCACCGCTGAGCGGCGAGATACGGTCGCCCATGAGGACACCCCACGACGCACGCTCGTTGCGCGAATATCGGACGAGGTGGACGACCATCGACGGCTCCCGATCTGCCGGTCCCTCGACCGGCTCGATGACCAGTCAACTGTTGAGCCGACCCGTGGCGCCTGGTCTCTGATCCAGGATCAACGCGCAAGTCTGAGCGCTCAGTCCAATGCGGGGGATGTTCTTTCCAGCACGGCGTCGCCGAGCTCGTCGACGAGGGTGAGCGCGGCGTGCAACTGGAGGCGGCGAATCGTCGCGGGCCGGCCGCGCAGCTGCTCGGCGCGTTGCACCCGGTAGGCGACGGTGTTCCTCGCGACTTGCAGGTCGGCTGCAGCGCCGGCCAGGCTCCTGTCCCGGTCGAGGTAGCACTTCAGAGTGTCACGCACGGTTCTCACCGCTTCGGCGCTGCCCGCGAGGTCCCCGAGTTCACGCGCGACGAACTCCCGAGCGGCGGCTAGGTCGCTGCTCAGCATCGCCACGATGTCCAGATCCTCGTAGCGATACACGTGGTTCGGCCGCGTCGACATCGATCCGATGCGGGCGGCCTCTGCTGCCCGGCGATGACTCTCGCGAAAGCCCTCGATCCCCGCGCCGGCGGTGCCGACCGCGATGCGCACACCGGGCGGCGTCGCTGCCGCGGGCCTCACGGCTTTGGGGGGCGTCGCCGTCCGTGAACCCCAGGCCCACAACCGCTGTGTACCGATGGGGTGCACGAGCGTCGACACGCACCCAGCCGCGGTAAGAGTTTCCACCGCCACCGTTTTCAGTTGTGCCGGTTCCGCGGATGCTGCCGGACCGGTCCAGACGATGACGCCGAGGTGCCATCTGTTCAGGTCGTAACCGAGAACCCGGACAGCTCTGTCCGTCGGCAACGGGGTTCCCGCCAGCAGGTCCTCCACGATCTGTGCGCGGAGCGCGACCGAGCCCGCCACCCACTCGTCGTGGGCGCGAGTGTATTCCGCGGCCATGTGCGTGGTGAGGACGTCGACGATGCCGAACAGCGCCTCGTTGATCCGCCGCATCTCGGTGAACCGCTCCGTCTCCGGAACAAGACGTTCGGCGGCGTCGAGCAAGAATGCCACCGCGGTCGAGTGAGCGAGGTGAATGCTCCGCAGCATGTGCTCGATGCCAATACCGCGGGCCACCACTTCCATCGGTCCCGTGAGGACCTCCGGCATCTGCGCGAAAGATACGTCGTCGTCGAGGGCGACGAGGGCGAGCGCACCCAGCGCGACGGCTTCACAACCCTTCGCGATCTCATCCGCGACCACGTCCACCGCGAGCTCGGGTATGGCGGCGGTGACACGGGACGCCATGAGCGCACCCAGTTCGACGGCCCAGCCTGCGGGGCCGGGGCCCAGCGCCTCGGCGAGCAGCTGCGCGCGCTCGGGCAGCACGGAACTACCCGGAAAAGCCTCTGGCGCAAGCGGTCCGAGTTTGGCGAACCACGGCTTGATCCGTGTCGTCGGGTCGTCGTCAGGCAAGGGCGATCGGCAGCGTCGCCCATCCGCGCAGGACGCGGGTGTCCCGTCGTCGGCCGCCGTCGGTCAGGGTTGCGTTCGGATGGCGATCGAAGAAGGTGCGCAGGCCTACTGCACCCTCCGACCTCGCCAGTGCTGCGCCCAGACAGAAGTGCCGGCCCCCGGAGAACGACAGGTGCCGCCCGGCGTTGTCGCGGGTCACGTCGAAGGTGTGGGAGTTCGGGAAGATCTCGGGGTCCCGGTTGGCGCCGGCCAGGTACAGCACGACCGCGTCGCCCGTTCGGATCGGGTGTCCCGCAATCTCGCTGTCGGCCACGGCGATGCGCGCGGTGAGTTGCACAGGAGATTCGAGCCGCAGGATCTCCTCGACGGCGTTGGGCCACAGGTCGGGCTGTTCGCGCAGCAGATCCAGTTGATCAGGGTGGCGTAGCAACAGCTCGATCCCGTTGCCGAGCAGGTTCACCGTGGTCTCGAAACCCGCGGCCAGCACCAGACCGGCAGTGGCGAGCAGCTCCGAGTCATCGAGCCGGGTGCCGTCGTCGGTGGCCTCGATGAGCTGACTCATCAGATCGTCTCCCGGCGAGGCCCGCAACTGTCGAATGTGGTCGGTCAACCACTTCGTGAAGCTGCTGAGGCCCTCCTCGACGCGAAGGAACTGCGGCCACGACAACCCGATGTCCAGGCTGGGGGCTGCGAGTTCGCCGAACCGCAGGATCTGTGGCCGATCCTGTTCGGGCACCCCCAGGATGTCGCCGATCACCGTCACCGGCAGCTGCGAGCAGTACCGTTCGACGATGTCCACCACACCGGACTCACCGTCGAGATCTTTGATCAGCTCCACTGCCGTTGACTCGATGCGTTCCTGCAGCGCCGACACCGCGCGGGCGGTGAAGACCGAGGAGACAGTCTTGCGGTAGCGGGTGTGCTCGGGCGGTTCCACCGACAACAGCGATGGTGGCAGGAGCGGGTGGATGCGACCCCGGGTGCGCAAGCGTTCCTCGATCCGGCCGAGGAACGCGGGCAGCGAGTTACCGCTGGATGTGACGGCGAAATCGTCGGAGCGCAGGACCTGGTGCACCACGCCGTGGTCGGCCGTCAACCAGGCCGCGCGGGCCCGGGCGAGCCGCCCGTGGCGGCGGATCTCTTCGGAGAACTCGCCGGGGTTCGCACGGACGGCGGGGTCGGCGATCAGCCTGCCTTGCAGGTCGCCGCGGCGGGCCCCGACCGTGGTCAGGGCGCGGATGACGCCGTGCAGGGTCAACCAGTGCAGGCGCTGCCGAACGGTCATGTCCCCAGAGTAGAGAGTGCGAGCACCGACTACTTGGATCACAGTCCAAGTAGCCACGCGCGAAGTGAGTTTCCAGACCTAGGGTCGGTGTCGATCGGTTGTCGTCAAACGCTGACGTGTGGGCGGTGTTCTGCCCGGAACAAGGAGCGTCTCGGCTGGCGATAAATCGATGTCGCGACCGTGTCTCAGCGCCTTATCGTCGGCAACATGCAGGTCCGGGTCCACGACGACGCCGAGAGCTTCTCTGCCCTCGCCCATCCGCTGTACGCGCGCGAGCCGATCCGCCACACCGTCGAACTGACGGCGCTCGCCGCCGGCGTCGCCGACGATGCGCTGCTCATGACGATTCACGAGGGTCGCGATGTCATCGGTGCCGCGATGCAGACTCCGCCGTATCCCTTGCTGGTCAATGGCCTGCCGGTCGAATCCGTGGACAGCGCGGTCGAAGTGGTCGCGAGGGGTCACCCCGACTTGTGTGGGGTCCGTGGTCTGCGCGAGCGCGCCCAGTGCTTCGCGGCCAGATGGCAATCGACGGTGAACGCGGGCAGCGTCGTCAACGTCGAGGAGATGCTGTACCGGTTGAGCACCCTGCGTCCGCCGGTCGGTGTGTCCGGAACGCAGCGCCTCGCCACGGAAGCCGATCACCCGCTGCTCGCCGCGCGCGTGGAGGACTTCTTCGTCGAGGCATTCCAAGAGAAGCGCGACGAGGACGCCGGGCTGCGATACGTCGAAGACGCTGTGGCCGTGGGCAATCGGTTCGTGCTCTGGACGGTCGACGGCGATCCGGTGAGCATGGCGATGTTGCGTGCGCCCGCGTCGGGAGTCTCGCGGATCGGCCCCGTCCACACGCCCGTGGCGGCCCGCGGGCACGGGTTCGGATCGGCGGTGACGGCAGCGGCGGCGCAGTTGGCTCGTGACGAGGGGGTGCCCGAGGTGGTGCTCTTCGCCGACCTGGCCAACTCTGTGTCGAATGCGATCTACCGCCGCATCGGCTTCGAACCGGTCAACGAGAACATCCGCATCGACTTCGTCCCGCCATGACGCCGCGAGTGCACGGTTTCTGATGAAAATATGCCGTTTTCCATCAGAAAGCGTGCACTCGGCGAGACGACTAGGGCAGCTGTCGTCGGGTCAGCAACCCCTCGGTGAGGTCGCGGCGCACCTGCTCGATCATCGACCGCGCGCGAAGCGGCGGGCTGCTCGAATGTGACTGCAGCGCAACGCCGGCGATGAGGTCTGCCAGTGCTCCCACCGATGACCACCGCGGTTCCCAGCCCAGTTCGGTTCGGGCGCGGGAGCAATCGAGCAGCGGGACACTGAACGCCAGATCCAACCACCCGCGGTCGATCGGTTGCAGCCCGACCCGCCACGTGAGATCGGCGAGCGTACCGAGCACGCGGGACGGCACGTGAAGCTGGAAGGAGCCCAACACCTGCGCCACCTCGGCGCGGGTGATCGGCGGGTCGGCGGCCAGGTTGAACGCGCCGGTGGCACGCCGTTCGAGTGTGCGCAGGATCGCGGCGGCGACATCGTCGGCGTGGATCAGCGGGATGCACAGTCGGCGATCCAGGGGCAGCACCGGGAGCAACGGCACGGCGATCATCGGAACCCACCCCGGCAGTGCGTAGCGCATCAACCCGCTGGCCGCAGCGCGCTGGACGATGAAACCCGGTCGCATGCGGGCGATCCGGATACCGTCCGAGTCGTGCTCGCGCTCGTAGTCGTTGAGCAGCTCCTCGGCAGCGGACTTGTCCCGGCTGTACGGCGAGGACGGAATACCCGACGTGACCCAGGATTCGTCGACGCGCCGGGTGTACCGCCCTGCGGCGTAGGTGCCAACAGACGACATGTGGATCAGGTGCGGGACCGCGACCTGATGGGCCGCCTGCAACACGGCCAGGGTTCCTCCGACGCCCAGCCGCGTCAGATACTCGGTGTTGCGGGTCGGCTGGAACCCCCACGCGAGGTGCACGATGGCGTCGGCGCCTTTGACGATCGGCATCAGGCGTTGCGCCGCATCGGGTTCGGTGAGATCCAGTTCCTGCCAATCGACGTCCCGATAGACGCCGTCGGCGTCGGGTGGACGCCGCACGACGCCGACGATGTCCCACTCCGGTGCCTCGTCGGCGAAGCGGCGCAGCAGCGCTGTGCCGACGTTGCCGGATGCGCCGGTGATGACGACGCGCATCGCGTCAGGCCGTCGCCGCGGGACTGTCCGGCACCGGCAGCGAATCGGCGCTCGCCGACGACCGTGCCCGGTCCCGCCGGCGCGCGATGATCAGTGCGCCGGTCAGCAGCGTCGCAGTGAGCAGCGTGGGCACGAACAGGAATTGCGCCAGCGCGACCCTACGTTGGATTTTCAGCCCCGTGCGGGCCGCGGACCGGGTCTTGCTGGTGACGCTCATCTCTGCCTCCGCTTCGTGAGTGTGCGTCGGCCATACCCGGGTCATCGGTCTCGCAAACGCCGTCACCGGACTCCTGCGGGTGGAACGTGACATCGACGCGTTGGAAACCTTTGGCTTGCTGAGCTTCCGCCTGTCCGGCGTACATCTTGCGGTCCGCCTCGGTCAGCTCGACGTTGTCCGTGAACGGGGTCAGCAGGGCGCGCGGGTGCAACTGATCGACGCGCACCGCGTTGATCTCTGCGCAGATCAACAGCGTCGTCGACACCAGGTACAGGAACGCCAGCAGGCCGAGCACGATGGCGAACACGCTGTTGGTCGCGCTGGCCGAGCTCAGCACGTGCGCGACGTAGGCGGCGCCGAACCATTGCAGCAGCTGCCAGAGCACCGCGGCAGTGATCGCCCCGGGCAGCACATCGCGATAGCTCAACGGCCGCACGGTGGTGACCCGGAACGCGGCGACGATGACCGCCGTGTTCAGCGCCAGCGACGCGAGCACCACCCCGGTGGTGCCCAGAACACCCAGACCGGCCCAGGCCCGGCCGACAGCGGTCAGCACGGTCGTCGCGATGACCGCCGAGCCCAGCACGAACAGCAGCAGCAGGCTGTACAGACGCGCCCGAATCGGGTCCGGGCGGGTGTACCGCGGTACGGCCCACACGATGTTCATCGCGTTCTGCAGCGCGTTGCCGACGCCGAGACCGCCGTACAGGGCGCCCGCGATACCGATGATCACCGCGGTGGTGCCGCCGCTGAGCGCCTCAGGTTGGCTGAGCTGGTCACTGATGACCGGGAACTGGTCGATGGCGGCGTTGACGATCTGCTCGCGCCACTCCGGTCGGCCGGAGAGCACCACGCCCAGCACCGTGGTCAGGAGCAGAAGCAGGGGAAACAGCGAGACGAAGGCGTAATAGGTGATGAGGGCGGCGAGGTAGCCGGCCTGATCGTCGACGTACTTGTAGACGACGGCGATCGTGAACCCGGCCGCTCGGCTGCGTTGTTGCAGGCGATCCAGCCACTTGACCATCGTGTGACCTCCCACGCCTTCACGGCCCTGCGCCGCTGCGGGGATACCCGCTCACCTGCTGATTCACTCCCGCCGTCCGCGCGAGCGGCGCAGCCTGCGGCCGCGGCGGCGCAGCTCGTTCTCGCTGGTGATGTTCTTCTCGATCGCGGTGGTGTCGCGCAGAGGCAGCTGAAGGTCGTCCTCGGCCCTCATACCCGCCTGCAGTTGACGACCACGCTCGAGCTCGGAATCGACCTCGGCGCCGAACAGCAGAGCGAGGTTGGTCAGCCACAGCCACAGCAGGAACACGATGACACCCGCCAGCGTGCCGAAGGTCTTGTTGTAGCTGCCGAAGTTCGCTACGTAGAGGCCGAACAGCAGCGACGCGACGATCCAGGTCAGGATCGCGATCGCCGCTCCGACGCTGATCCAGCGGAATTTCGGCTGCTTGACGTTGGGGCCGGTGTAGTAGAGCGTCGCGACGCCCACGACGACGAGCACCAACAGAACGGGCCACCGCGCGACGTTCCAGATCGCCAGTCCGGTTTCTCCGATGCCCAGCCGGGCACCGACGACTTCTGCGACGGGTCCGCTGAGCGCGAGCAGGAAGGCGGCGACGGCCACGACGATCAGTCCGGCGAGGGTCAGCCCGAGCTGCTGTAGACGCAGCTTCCACGCCGGCCGGCCTTCCTCCACCTCGTAGATGCGGTTCATCGCGCGGCCGAACGCGCCGACGTATCCGGATGCCGACCACAGCGCACCGAGGAGGCCGGCGACCAACGTGAACCCGGCCGAGGGTGCGTTGACCAGTTGTTCGAGCGGCTGACGCAACACGTCGACCGCAGCGCCGGGACTGACGTCGTCGACGATCCCGAGGATGGTGTCGGCGGTGCGCTCACCCTGACCGAACACCCCCAGCAGCGACATCACCACCAGCAGCGCGGGGAACAGCGACAGCACCGCGTAATAGGTGAGGGCCGCGGCGAGATCCATGCACTGGTCGCGGGTGAACTCGCCGACGGTTTGCCGCAGCACGTACCGCAGCGACGGCCGTGTCAGTTCGGTCGGTGACTCCGGCTTGCTGGGGTCGTCGGGGGCAGGGCGGGTCTCGTCGTCGGGCGGCGGCGTGCGGTCGACGGCCGGCGCTACCGGGCGTGGCGGGTGTGCCGGGCGCGACGACCGCGTCAGCGCACCGGTCGCCAGCCCTGCCAGAAACGCTCCGGCCAGCGCCACGGGGCTGCGTCGCGACCTAGGTGCCTGGACCTGCTGCTGCATGGGCCGTTAGTGCCCCGCCCTCTGCGCGGGCAAACGCGCTTGCCAGAAGGCTTCAGAATGCGTAGCGGATACGACATTCCGGAAGGGTCGCGCCGATCAGGTCGGTCAGCTGGTCGACCCACCGGCCTTTCCACCCTGACTTGTAGCGCACGTTCCACTGGCCGCTCTCGCTGCGTTTGACCTGCTGCAGATCCGGGCGCCACAGCAGCTCCTCGCCGCGGGGATGCCAGCCGAGGTTGACGTCGTGCAGGCCTTCGTTGTGCGTCAGGAAGATGATCTCGGCCGCCAGCTGGCCGCGGGTTCGTGCGCTGGTGCCGTCCGCCACCTGCGTCAGCAGTTCGGCCCAGTCGGCCAACCAGTTCTCGTGCACGATGACCGGACTGAAGTTCAGGTGTACCTCGTAGCCGGCGTCGACGAAGTCGTCGAGCGCGGCGATACGGTCGGCGATCTTCGACGTGCGGACGTCAACGATGCGTGATGTGTCGGACGGCATCAGGCTGAAGCGGATGCGGGTGCCGCCGCGTGGGTCGTAGGTCAGCAGCTCGGAGTTCACCAGTTTCGTGGCGAAACTCGCTTTGGCGTTCGGCAGGCGCGCGAACAGGTCGACGAGGTCGCGCACGTTGTCCGAGACCATCGCGTCGACCGAGCAGTCGCTGTTCTCCCCGATGTCGTACACCCAGTCGACCGGATCACATTGATTCGGAACGGTTTTGGTGCCCTGGCGACGTGCGTGCCGCTCGAGGTAGCCGGTGATCTTCTCGATGTTGGCGAACACGGTGATCGGATTGGCGTAACCCTTGCGCCGCGGCACGTAGCAGTACGAGCAGGCCATCGCGCAGCCGTTGGACGTCGACGGCGCGATCCAATCGCTGGAGCGCTCGTTGCGACGCGCGCTCAGGCTCTTCTTCTCGCCCAGCACCAGCACTTCACGCTTGTTGCGCACCCAGTCCTCGACATTTCCCTCGTTGCCGTACAGGCCGGGAATCGCCTGGTGCGAGAGGACCTCGATGCGTTCGGCGTCGGGATGGCGGTCGAGTACCTGGCGGGCGCGGGGGAAGCGTCCGATGTCGGGCTCGTGGAAAATCCGTCTGACGTCGAGCAGCCGGCCGGCAAGGGGTTCGGGGGTCCGGCGGTTCACCGACAGACAACGACCATCGGGACGCGCGGGTTCCTGGTTTGTCGGGTAACGCAGCGGGCACTCAAACGCACATGACGGAACCGAAGACCGAACCCTCCACCGGGGAGTTGTTGGGTCAACTGTCTGCTCAGACGTCGCGGCTCATCCGCGACGAGTTGCGGTTGGCGCAGAAGGAAATGCAGGAGTCGGCCAAGCATGCCGGCAAGGGCGCCGGTCTGGCCGGTGCGGCCGGGCTGCTCGCAGTCCTCGGCCTGGCCACGTTGATCGCCGCGGCGGTGGCCGCGCTGTCTCTGGTGCTGCCGGTGTGGGCCGCGGCGGTGATCGTGGCCGTGGTGGTGTTCGCCGTGGCAGGCGTGGCCGCGCTCATCGGCAAGAAGCAGGTCGACAAGGTGCCGCCGCCGGCAGCCGTCGCGGTGGACAGCGTCAAGACGGACATCACCGAGTTGAAGGCCCACACGAAAGGCGCTCGCCATGGCAGCACAGCCTGATCAGCGGCCTGAGCCGGGCCCCGATGCGGGAATCGGCGAGATCGAGGCCGACATCGAGCGCACCCGCGCCGAACTCGGGGAGACCGTCGGTGCGCTGACCGACAAGCTGGACGTCAAAGGGCGCGCTCAGCAGAAGGTCGCGGACACCAAGGAGTCGGTGGCACAACGCAGCCACGATGCCGTCGACACCGTCAGGGCGAAGCCTGCTTTCCCGGTTGGGGCGATGGTCGCGATCGTGGCGACGGTCGGCGTTCTGATCTGGTTGCGGCGCCGGAACTGACGGATCACTCCTTCTCGGTCAACTCCGGCGAGTTCTCCCGCGTGGCCATGCCGCCTTCCTTGCCGTGATCGGCAGGTCCCGGCCGGTCTTTGTCGTCTGCGTGCTCGTCGTGCTCTTTGGTCATCACGTCCCCTCCTGACCGTCCCAGGCTATCGGCCGGGCGTACGCTGACCCACCGTGATCGACATCGCGCTGAGCGACATGCGGGACTGGTTCGGCTTCGGCGTGGCGGGCAATTTCGCCGGTCATCTCGAGCAGGCCGGCGAAGCCGTGGACTTCGTCAACGTGGCCAGCGAGGGTGAGGCGCCCAAGGGCATCTTCCCGTGGTACGCGCCGGGCTTCGACACCTTCCTCGGCGAGTTCCCGCTCTCCAACGACGAGACCCGCCTGCCCCCCGAAAGCCCCGAATTCTCAGGCCCACTCAACCTGCAGATCGAGCCCGAGGTCGGGCTGGCCTGCCGGGTGGTGTGGCGGGGCGACACTGTGGTCACACTGCAGCCGTTCGCGCTCGGCGCGTTCAACGACTGCTCGATCCGCCGGCCCGGCGCCAAGAAGATCAGCCACAAGAAGAACTGGGGACCCGCGTCCAAGGGGGTGTCCCGCTCGTTCTTCGAGATCAGCGATCTCACCCCGGACGGGCCGACCGCGACGCTGCGCTTGGTCTGTCTGCTCCACTCCGATGGCGAGGAGCACACCTATGGCGTCGACAGCCCCGTGATCGGCTACTCCTACTACGGGGAGGTGCTGCTCGACTGGATCGTGGAACGGCTCGCCAACCAGAAGGGGTCCGACGACACCCCGCTCGAGGACGTCGGCGCTCTGATGGTGGCCAGCGGGCACCCCGAGAACGTGCTGATCGGGATCGGGGCCACCCGCTACACCGAGCTCGGCGAGAGCACGTTCCTCAAGTCCGGCGACGACGCCATCGTGCGCGTCTACGACACCGCCGACGACGCAGCGGCCGAGCTGCGCCAGACCGTGCGGTAAGGAGCGCCTCGAGCGGTCCACATCACACCCGGGGTCGGGCCCGGAATTTTTCGCGCGGTCAGCGGCATTCATCCAAGTGTCGTCATCGGGGCGGCCACGACGGAGGAGACCGAGATGACCGATCAGCACACCGTTCGACGGGCTCTCCTCCTGGGCGGTATCGGCGCGGTCGCGGCCGCCGGACTCATCGGTCCCGGCGCAGCGAATGCGCATGCCGCGGAATCCTGCTCCGACGTCGCAGTGGTCTTTGCGCGCGGCACCGCGGAGCCGGCCGGGCTCGGTCGGGTCGGGCAGGCGTTCGTCGACGATCTGCGCGCAGAGCTGGGCGGGCGCAGCGTCACTGCGGCGCCGGTGAACTATCCGGCGTCCTACGACTTTCTGCAGTCCGCCCCTGCCGGCGCTGATGATGCCAGTGCCCAGATCCAGGCCACCGCCGCCCGCTGTCCCGATACCCGCATCGTGGTGGGCGGGTATTCGCAGGGCGCGGCGGTGGTGGACCTGATCGCCGGCGATCCCGCGGCCACCTTCGGTTTCGGGCGACCGATGCCGGCCACCGTCGCAGACCACGTCGCGGCCGTCGCGGTGTTCGGCAACCCCGCGGGGCACATCGGCCGAAGCCTCACGACCTCGAGTCCCCTCTACGGTGCCAAGACCATCGACCTGTGCAATGGCGCAGACCCGGTGTGCTCCGCCGGTGATGATCGGGCCGCGCACAGCAACTACGTGCAGGCCGGCTTGGTCTCGCAGGCAGCCGATTTCGCCGCCGGACGAGTGAAGGCCCCGGCGCCGGCCGGCGTGCTGGTCGACACCGCCGGCACCGTCGGCTGACGATTCAGCCCGCCCAGTGTCCGCGGCGTGCCACAGTGCACTGTGCACACGAGCGTCGCGGTCATCGGAGCCGGACCCGGCGGTCTGGTCGCGGCGCGTTGGCTCGCCGCCGAGGGCTTCGACGTTCACCTCTTCGAGAAGGGGCAGCAGCTGGGTGGCCAGTGGACGGGAACGCCCGGCACCAGCGGTGTCTGGCCGCAGCTGTACACCAACACCAGCCGTGTCCTGACCGCGTTCAGCGACCTCCCTCACGACGGGACCGAGACGTTCATGGCGGCTCCCGAGATCCTGTGGTATCTGCGCCGCTACGCTGACATGTTCTCATTGGTCGAACGAATCCGGTTGTGCACCAGAGTCACTCGCGTCAGCCGTGACGGTGACCGGTGGTCCGTCGAGACAGCGGACGGCGCCGAGGAATTCGACCGGGTCGTGATCGCGAGTGGGCGTTTCCAGACACCCGCGCTGCCGACGGTGCCAGGCCTGTCGACCTTCAGCGGGCCGGCGGGAGTGCGGTCCACGTTCGACTACCGCAGCGTCGAACCCTACCGAGGTAAGCGCGTTCTGGTCGCGGGCTGCGCTGTCAGCGCTCTCGAGGTCGCCACTGAGCTCGTCCATGGCGGCGCGGCCGCGGTGACGGTGACGCAGCGCCGACAGCGCTACGTACTGCCGAAATTCGCCGCCGGGGTGCCGTCCGACCACCGCATCTTCACCCGGTACGGCGCCCTGGCCGCCGAACGTCTTCCCGTGGCCGAAGTCGATCGTCAGCTCAAGGCGATCGTCACCGCCGCCGGTGGCAGTCCCGAACAGTACGGGGCTCCCGCGCCCGATCCGTCGCTGTTCGCCGCCGGGGTCACCCTCAGTCAGCACTATCTGCCGCTGGTCGCCGAGGGACGCATCGACATCCGGCCATGGCTTCAGACGGTGTCCGGTCCCGACGTCACGTTCGCCGATGGGGCGACCGAGCAGTTCGACGGGGTCCTGTTCGGCACCGGCTTCCGGCTGGATCTGCCCTTCCTCGCCGACGAGATCCGCACGACCCTCGGTGTCGACGACGTGCATCTGGAGGCCGATCGTTACACCTTCCATCCCGATCTGCCGGGGTTGGCGTTCGTCGGGATGTGGGACCAGTCCGGTGGCTACTTCGTGCCCCTAGAGCTGCAGGCCCGGTGGTTGGCCTACACCTGGTCGGGTCGTCTACCGGCCGACGTCGCGCAGCAGCGCGCGGCCGTCGATGCCTACCGGACCCGCCGCGGCCTGCCGCAGAAGACACGAATGAACATCGCCGCCATCGGTTTCGCGCGCGCTGCGGGCTGCGAACCGCAGCTCGATCGCTGGCCGGACCTCCGGCGTGCCCTGCTGTTCGGGCCGCTCCCAGCAAGCTGCTTTCGGTTGGACGGACCGGACGCCTTGCCCGGCGCCGCCGCGCAATTCGTCCGTGACGCAGCGGCGTTCGGAGCGATCACCTCGCCCGACTTCACCGATCGCGAACAGGTCGACTGGGATCTGCTGCAGAAATACTGAACACAACCTGCCTCCCATTAGCATTGCTGAGGTGGAGCAGGTGGACACCGGTCAGCTGGCCGCCCTGGCGGCGGTCGTCGAGTTCGGCAGCTTCGACGCGGCCGCCGCCCACCTGCATGTCACGCCGTCGGCGATCAGCCAGCGGATCAAGGCCCTCGAACAGCGCACCGGTCAGGTCCTCGTGATCCGCGAAAAACCCTGTGTGGCAACACCGGCAGGTGCGCCGCTTCTTCGGCTGGCAGCCCAGACCGCGTTGCTGCAGGCCGAGGCGCTGGCGGAGATGCGCGGCGGATCGGCCGAGACGATGCGTGTCTCGCTGGCAGTCAACGCCGACTCGATGGCGACCTGGTTCACCGGTGTCTTCGTCCGGCTCACCGACGCGCTGCTCGACGTCCGCATCGAGGATCAGGATCTGTCCGCACGTCTGCTCCGCGAGGGTGTGGTGATGGGCGCGGTGACCACGGAGAGCGCCGCGGTGCCGGGGTGCCGCGTCGAACCTCTCGGCATCATGCGCTACCGACCGGTGGCCACCCGTGCGTTCGTGGAACGGCACCTGCCGGACGGGTTCACCGCCGCGGCCGCCGCGCAGGCACCGTCGCTGGCGTGGAACCGGGACGATGCGCTGCAGGACCAACTCGTCAGGCAGGTTTTCGGCGCGGATGTGCGCCGCCCCGTGCATTACGTGGCGACCGCAGCGGGGTTCGGAGCCGCCGTGCACGCCGGGCTGGGTTGGGGCATGTATCCCGAGCAATTGATCGACGCGTCCTTCGTGCAGTTCAGCGACCAGCATCTCGACGTCCCGCTGTACTGGCAGTGCTGGAAGCTCGACAGCGCCACAGTCGCTCTGGTGACCGACGCGGTGAAGTCGGCGGCGGCGGGCCTGCTGCCGCCCCGGTGAGGCCGGCCGGGGACAATCGTGGCCATGGATGCGCGGGTTCGGGTTCGGATCCTCGGCGTCGGGATGGGGCCCTCCCAGGTGACGTCCGAGGTCGCCGCTGCGCTGAGGTCGGTCGACTACGTGCTCGCGGCCGACAAGGCCGGCCCCGAGACCGACCCTCTGCTCGACCTGCGCCGGGCGATCGTCGACGCGTTTCCCGGACCGGACGGCCCCGCCGAGGTGATCGCAATCAGCGATCCGCCGCGCGATCGCTCGGCCGGGCTGAGCACGCCGCAGTACGAAGCCGCGGTCGCGGACTGGCACGCGGCGCGCGCCGCTCGCTACGCCGAGGTGCTGCGGAGCCGCGGCGGAACGGCCGCATTTTTGGTGTGGGGCGATCCGTCGCTGTACGACTCCACCATCCGCATCGTCGAGCACGTGCGGGGACTCGGGGTCGAGCTCGACTACGACGTGCTGCCCGGCGTGAGCGCTCCTGCGCTGCTGGCGGCGCGGCACCGTATGGTGCTGCACGAGGTCGGACGGTCCGTGCACATCACCACCGGTCGGCGCCTGCAGGAGGCGGTCGCCGCGGGACTCGACAACATCGTCGCCATGCTCAACCCGCCGCCGCACCGCCTGGATCTCACCGGGCTCGACGACTGGACCATCTGGTGGGGCGCCAATCTCGGCGCACCGGGGGAGCGGCTGCTGACCGGCCGACTCGGTGATGTCGCACCGCTGCTGTCCGACGCGCGTGCTGCCGCAGCGGACATCGATGGGTGGGTGATGGACCTGTTCCTGCTGAGGCGCTCCTGATGGCCGGTCTCCTGATCGCCGGCACCACCAGCGATGCGGGCAAGACGCTGGTCACCACCGGGTTGTGCCGGGCGCTCACGCGCCGCGGCATCCGCGTCGCCCCCTACAAGGCGCAGAACATGTCGAACAACTCGATGGTTGCCGACGGGTGTGTGGAAATTGGTCGCGCGCAATGGATTCAAGCGCTGGCAGCCGGTGTCACGCCCGAGCCGGCGATGAACCCGGTGCTGCTCAAACCGGGCAGTGACCGCCGCAGCCACGTTGTGCTGATGGGCCGGCCGTGGGGCGAGGTGTCCTCGGCGGATTGGCTGGAGGGGCGCCGGGCCCTGGCCGTCGCCGCCCATGCCGCGTACGACGATCTGGCGTCCCGTTATGACGTCATCGTCGCCGAGGGCGCCGGCAGCCCCACCGAGATCAACCTGCGCGCAGGCGATTACGTCAACATGGGGCTGGCCCGCCACGCCGGAATGGCCACCGTGGTGGTCGGCGACATCGACCGGGGCGGGGTGTTCGCCGCGTTCCTCGGCACCGTCGCATTCCTGTCGCGTGAGGATCAGGCCCTGGTCGCCGGGTTCGTCGTGAACAAGTTCCGCGGCGACCTGGCGTTGCTGAGACCCGGCCTCAACTCACTCCAGAGAAGCACGGGAAGAACGGTGTTCGGAACACTGCCGTGGCAACCCGACGTGTGGCTGGACTCCGAGGACGCGCTGGACCTGACGGCGGTCCGACGGCCGAGGGCGGGGGCCCGCCGGGTGGCCGTGGTCCGGCTGCCCCGGATCAGCAACTTCACCGACGTCGACGCGCTGCGGCTGGAGCCCGAGCTCGACGTGGTGTTCGCCTCGCACCCCAGCGCCCTGGCCGATGCCGATCTGATCGTGCTTCCCGGCACCAGATCCACGATCGCCGACATGGCGTGGCTGCGCTCGCGCGGACTGGCCGACGCCATCATCGCCCACGCGGCGACCGGCCGCCCGCTGCTGGGCATCTGCGGCGGATTCCAGATGCTCGGCCGGGTGGTGCGCGACCCCGCGGGTGTCGAGGGTGAAGCGACCGAGGTGCCCGGTCTGGGACTGCTCGACGTGGAGACCGACTTCGTGGCCGAGAAGACACTGCGGCTACCGCACGGAAATTGGCTCGGCGCAGCGGCATCGGGCTACGAGATCCACCACGGACGGGTCACGGTGTCCGACGCCGCGCACGATTTCCTCGCGGGTGCACGCCGCGGCGCAGTCTTCGGCACGATGTGGCACGGCGCCCTCGAAGGCGACGCACTGCGCAGCCGGTTCCTCCACGAGACGTTGGGGATCGCGCCGTCGGGGGTTTCGTTCGCCGCGGCGCGGGAGAGTCGGTTGGATCGTCTCGGAGACCTCGTCGAGGAGCATCTCGACGTCGATGCCCTTCTCGATCTGGCGCGGCGAGGCGCGCCGGCCGACCTGCCGTTCCTGCCGCCGGGGGCGCCGTGAGAATCCTGCTGCTCGGGGGCACCGCCGAAGCTCGGGCCCTGGCCGACATCCTCACCGCCACCGACGATGTCACCACCTCCCTGGCGGGCCGCGTCGCGGATCCCCGGCTACCGGTCGGGGAGGTGCGCATCGGAGGCTTCGGCGGCATCGACGGCTTGCGTTCTGCGCTGGCACATTTCGATGCCGTCGTGGATGCCACACACCCCTTCGCCAAGACCATCTCAGCGAACGCGGCCGTGGCCTGCGCGCAGGGCGGCGTACCGCTGCTGAGGTTCGAGAGGCCGGGTTGGGCCGACCGCACGCGCGACTCCTGGCACTGGACGGACTCCCACGACGAGGCCGCGGCGGCGGCCGCCCGGCTGGGGCGGCGGCCGTTCCTCACCGTGGGCCGGCAGGAACTCGCCCGCTTCGTCCCCGCGCTGCGCGAGCACGCCACGCTCGCCCGCGTGGTGCAGGCCCCCGATGAGACGCTGCCGCCGAACTGGCACCTGGTCCTGAGCCGCGGCCCGTACGCGCTGGCCGGCGAACTGGAGCTGATGCGCAACCATGCCGCCGACGTGCTGATCACCAAGGATTCCGGTGGCGAGTTCACCTGGCCCAAAATGGAAGCCGCAGAGCAGCTCGGCGTCCCGGTCGTCATCGTCGCTCGCCCGGCGCGCGCGGTCGACGTGCCCACCGTCTCGGACATCGCTGACGCCGTCGCCTGGGTACGCGCGCTCTCTACGATGAACCGGTGAGGATCCTCGTCACCGGCGGTGTCCGCTCGGGCAAATCGCGACACGCCGAGGAGCTGGTCGCCGACGCCGGTGCGGTGACCTACATCGCGCCGGGCCGGCCCGCCGACGGCAGCGACCCCGACTGGGATGCGCGCGTGCACGCGCATCGCGCCCGCCGGCCCCCGCATTGGTCCACCGTCGAAACCTCCGACCCCGTCAGCGTTCTCGACGGCGAGGAAGGCCCCGTGCTGCTCGACTGCCTGAGCACGTGGGTGGTCGCCGTCGTCGACGAGGCCCGATTGTGGGAAGTGGAATCGGCCAGGGTGCATGACGTCGTCGGCGCCCGCACCGACGCGCTGTGCGAGGCGCTGCAGCGCGTCCCCCATGTGGTGGTGGTGACGAACGAGGTCGGCCTGGGCGTGGTGCCGGCGCATCGCTCCGGCGTGCTGTTCCGGGACCTGCTGGGCATGGTCAACCAGCGCGTCGCGGCCGTGTGCGACGAGGTGCACCTGGTGATCGCGGGCCGGGTGCTTCGCCTCTAAAGTCGCTCTGGATCACCGCGCCCGGTAACGCTCCTCGTGCACGACCGAATTGAGGGAGCTGCGGGCCCGCCAGCCGAAGCGTTCCAGATCGGGCACCTCGGGTACGTCCGCGACCGACCCGACGCAGAGCCAGGCCACCGGCCGAACGTGGGCGGGCATACCGACCAGGGTCCGCAGGAAGTCCTCCCGATAGAACGACACCCAGCCGACGCCGAGACCCTCGACGGTCGCTGCGAGCCAGAGGTTCTGGATCGCGCACACCACGGAGTAGAGGCCGGCGTCGGGGATGGCGTGGCGGCCGAGGACCTGCGAGCCGCCACGGGTGGGGTCGTAGCCGACCACGACACCGAGCCCAGATTCGCAGATGCCCTCGATCGTGATACGCGAAAACATCTCGGCGCGTTCACCTGTCAGTGTCGACGCGAACACCTCGCGCTCGGTGGCGACATGATCGCGGAATGCGCGCAAGGTTTCTCGCGAGCGCACCAGCACGAAGTCCCACGGCTGGCTCATGCCGACCGACGGGGCGGCATGGGCGGCCAGCAGAACGCGTTCGAGGACATCGTCGGGCACCGGTGCGCCGGTGAACTCTCGGCGCGTGTCGCGGCGCCGGCGGATCACGTCGTAGAGATCGCTCACGGTCGGATCGACCGATCACGCGCGGGGTCGTAGAGGTGACTTTCGCCGGCGCACGGATCGGCCTGGTCGGCCAGTGCGCGGCCGACGAGAATGACTGCGGCGTAGCGGAATCCGGCGTCCTGCACGGCGTCGGCGATGTCGGACACCGTGCCGGACAGCACGACCTCCTGCGGTTGCGAGGCCCGGTACACGACGACGACGGGGCAGTCCGGTCCGTAGTCGGGCGCCAGTTCGGCCATCAGCTCCCGGATGCGGGTGACGGCCAGGTGCAACACCAGCGTGGCACGGGTGGCGGCGAACGCGGCCAGCGATTCGGTCTCGGGCATCGCGGTGGACCGCTGCTGGGTGCGGGTCAACACCACCGACTGCGCGACCAGGGGCACGGTGAGCTCCCGCCCGACGCGTGCGGCGGCGGCCGCGTACGCGGGGACACCGGGGGTCACCGCCCAGGGCACGTCGGCCGCGTCGAGTCGGCGGGTCTGTTCGGACAGCGCGGAGTACACCGACGGATCGCCCGACACGAGCCGCACCACGCGGCGGCCGTCCCGGTACGCGGTGACGATGCGATCGACGATCTCGTCGAGGTCGAGATCGGCGGTGTCGGCGAGGTCGGCCGCGGGCGAACAGTGCGCGAGGACTTCCGGATCGAGGTAGCTGCCGGGGTAGAGCACGACGTCGGCGACGGCCAGCATGCGCGTGGCCCGCACCGTCAGCAGATCGGCCGCACCCGGACCGGCGCCGACGAACTGCACAGTCCGGTCGTCATCCATCGACCCGAAGTGTAGGGCAGGGCTCGGAAGTCACCGGCTCCTCCAAGCCACCGACGCGTCCCGTCGCGCGCACCGCGAGCGGACTCAGCGCCGCGACGACGGCGAACAGGGTCGCCGCGACGACGGCACCGGCGGGGCCGTGCGCATCGGTCGCCGCGCCGGCCGCAGAGGTGCCCAGCGCGGCACCGATCAGGGCACCGCTGTGCAGCCAGCCGAACGCCTCGGTGGCCACCTCGTCGTCGACGTCCTGCGACACCATGAAATACAGCGCCGACATCGCCGGCGCGAACCCCATGCCGGAGATGAACAGGGCACACATCTGCAGCGCCAACACGTGCGTGAGGCCGAACGACACGGTGCCCACCACCACGACAGAGAGCGCGGCGACGACGCCGCTCAGGCCCAGACGGCGGTGCCCGAACGTCAGACCGCCGAGCACCGATCCGACGCTCGCGAGCGCGATGGCGACACCCGCGGTCAGACCGCCGTTGCCGAGCTCGGCGACCACCCCGACCTCCAGTGCGGTGAACGAGCCGACGAGCGCGCCCCCGGCGACCATGGCCAACAGCACGCTGCGGCGCATCAGCACGCGGCCACGAGCACGGCCGCGGGGGCGTGAGCGCGGGCGCAGGCCCCGCGCGCTGGCCAGGAACCAGGCGGTGCCCACGGCGGTGATCGCGGCGGAGGCGATCAGCGGCATCGCGGTGGAGACCAGCGTCGACAGAGCCATCGCCGCGACGGGGCCGATGACCCAGATGATTTCCTGAGCCGTGGTGTCCAGCGCAAAGAGCGCACGCACGCCATCGCGCGGCAACATCTGCGGGTACAGGGCACGGACCACGGGCATCAGGGGCGGCACCGATGCTCCGACCAGCAGGCCGAGCGCCATCAAGGGCGGTCCGGAGAACGTCGCGCCGGCGAGTCCGAGCATGCCGGCGCCGTTGACCGCGGCGCACGCCGCCAGCGTCGCCGTCGTTCGATCACCGCGGCCGGCGAGCCGCGAAGTCAGCGGCATGGCGATGGCTTCGCCGACGGTCAGGCAGGCGACCACCACGCCGGCGGTGGCGTAGGAGCCGGTGCGGTGTTCGACGTGCACCAGGATCGCCAAGGACAGCATGCCGAGCGGCAGCCGTGCGAACAGCTGCGCGGCGGTGATGTTCGGTACGCGGGGGACGCGGAACAGTTCGCCGTAGATCCCCATGCCGGGGACTGTACCGTCCAGACGGTGCAGTGAACCACCGAGTTTTAGGCTGGGCCCATGTCCTCGCGGGATCGCATCCTCGATGCCTACGCAGTCCTGCTCGCCGAAGAGGGGGAGCGCTTCGCCACCATCGACGCGGTGGCGGCGCGGGCCGGGGTGTCCAAGGGCGGGGTGCTGTACCACTTCCCGTCGAAGGAACACCTCGCCGCCGCCGTATGCGAACGGCTGGACACACTCGCCGCCGAGGATGCGCGCGAGATGCGCACCGCCGCGGAGGGACCGGCCCGCTACTACGTGAGCTCGTCCCACTACGCAGGCACTCCGCTCGACCGGATCCTGGTCGCCGCGTCGCGGCTGCGGCAGGCCGGGGACACCCGAGCCCGCGCCGCCATCGAATCTGCGGCGCAGGAGTGGTTGTCGATCCTGCACGAGGCGATCGGCGACCTCGACACGGCCCGAGCGGTCAAGCTGATCGGTGACGGCCTCTACTACAACGCGCTGCACCGGGCGCTCGGTGGGCAACCCGTGGCGTCCGCTGCGGACGAGGGACTGCTCGCGGTGATCGACCGGATGGTCGCCGCCGCCGAACCCTGATTCAGCCGAGTGCGAACCGTCCGGCGAATCCGCGCAGGGGCAGGTCAGCGCTGGTCAGGATGCCCGGGGGAGCGGCGACGACGGCTGTGATGGCGTTGAGCGCGGGCATCCCGGTCACCGTCATACCGATGGACGCGAAGTTGGCGGGGTCGGACAGGTCGACGCCGGGCTTGGGGAAGATCATGTGTTTGTTGTAGATGCACGGATCACCCTTGATCTGAGTGATGTAGCAGCCCTTGATGTCCCAACTCGGATCGGTGTGCGGTGTCATCTGCCATTCGAGATGCGTTTCGATGCGCGGGATTCCGTCGACCGTTCCGATGTAGGAGATGTAGCTGCCGCCCACCGAACCCTTCGGTAATCGGTACCACCCCAGATCGACGTCTTCGGTGCACGCTCCCAATTCGAACTCGAATCTGACCTCGTCGAGTTCCAGCCCGAAGCAGTCGGCCATCATGTAGACGGAGTCGGCGAACACCTCCGTGTACTTGCGCAGCTTGCCCGGGATGCTCGGATCGTCGACGGGTAGGCCGTAGCCCACCTCGATCCAGGTCTCCTTGCTGTGATGGCATGACACGTCGACGGATTCGAGCGTGACGATGTTCTCGATCTCGGCGACATCGGCCGAGGCCACGACGCCGAGGATCTGGTTGAGGCCGGGGTTCATGCCGGTGCCGTAGAACGTCGATCCGCCCGCGCGACACGCATCGGCGAGCAGGTCGGTCACCTTCTTGCCGGAGTGGTGGGGATGGTTGGTGTCGCGGTGATACCCGGTGATCCAATCCGCGGTGGTGACGATGTCGATGCCGGCCTCCAGCACCTGCACGTAGAGATCCTCGTCGGGGAACACACCGTGGAAGGTCACGACATCCGGTGCGGCGGCGATGATCTCGTCGACCGTGCCGGTGGCGATGACGCCGTTGGGCGCCAACCCGGCGAGCTCACCGACGTCCTTGCCCACCTTCTCGGGCGAGTAGCAGTGCACGCCGATCAGTTCGAGATCCGGTTGGGTCGCGATGCGCTTGATCATCTCGGAGCCGACGTTGCCGGTGGCGACCTGGAAGACGCGTATCGGGGTGCTGTTCGTCATCTGCTGGTTCAGTCCTTCTGTCGGGCCGCGTTGACCTCGGCGGCGCTGCCGCCGATGCCGTCTGGGTAGAACTGGCGCGCCCACTCCCGGATCGCGGTGAAGCCCCGCATCTCCGAGGTGGCCAAAGCGGGTGGGTCCGAGTACCTCTGGTGCGACCAGATGTGGATGTCCTGCCTGAACTGGCGGATCACCTCGTTGCCGAACTGTTCGGCCTTCACGCGCGCCTTCTCGGGATCGCGGGGCGGCCGCTTCGGCTTGCCGATGTAGGTCATGAAGCGGACGTCGGACGTGCGATCGTCGACCGGGGTGATGCAGGAGATCGTCCGGTTGTCGATCATGCCCCAGCTCTTGGTCACCGCGATGCCGAGGCCGCCGTTGATGGCTTGCACGCCGCTGGTGACGTCGTCGATCGTCTGCTGCTCGTCTCCGTCGAAGGTGATCGTGAAATCGACGTAGGACACCGGTTGGTCGAAGTCGTGCCGCGTGAACACAGGATTGATCGGTGTCTCGTGGACGTAGCGGAAGTGCTCGACGTCGACGCCGTTCTCGAGCACGTACTGCGGGTGCATCTCGTGCCCTTGCTCGAACAGTCGCTGTTGGGGGTAGTAGTCGTCGGCGCTGGAACCGTCGCCGAAGCTGGCGAACACATCGGGCGCTGCGAAAAACGGCTCGCGGCCCGATGTGTCGTGCCAGATGTAGACGGAGGCATTGCGTTCCACCACCGGGAACGACGGAATCCGGCGACCCCGGTTCGGCCGCTTCTCATACGGGATGCAGACGTTGCGGCCCTCGGTGTTCCACTGCCACCCGTGGAAGGGGCACTGGATCACCTCGCCGATCACGCGGCCGCCGAAGCCCAGATGTGCGCCGAGGTGCTCGCAGTACGCGTGCATCACCGACACCTCACCGGCTTCGGTGCGCCACGCGATGAGGTCCTGGCCGAAGTAGTGCATGCGCTGGACGTCTCCGATGCCGATCTCATCGGACCACGCCACCTGGAACCATCCGGTCGGTGTCATCGACAACGGCGGCTTCGCCACAGCGATCCCCTTCCAGTATCGAGGATGACTCTATGAAAGCTTCATAGAAGAGTCAATGATTCTCGGTGATCCGGGGCTAGGATGGGCCGGTGCCGCAACCGGACAGCGCCGGCCGCACGGCGAACAGGCGCGGAATTGCCACGCGCCGAGCGTTGTTGAGCGCGGCCGTGGACGCGCTGGCCACCGGTGACCCCGCCGCGGTGTCGGCGAATCGGGTCGCGAAAGCCATCGGGGTCACGTGGGGAACCATCCAGTATCAGTTCGGTGACGCCGACGGTTTCTGGGCCGCGGTACTGCACCACACCGCGGAACGACGCGGTGACGTCGTCACCGCGTCGGAGACGGGGGCCTCCCTCCGCGACCGCGTCGCAGCGATCGTCGACACGCTCTACGACGGTCTGGAAGCGCCCGACTCGCGCGCCATCGAGAATCTACGGGCGGCGCTTCCTCGGGACCCGGCCGAGCTCGATCGGCTCTACCCCGCCACCGCTGCAGAGTTGCGCTCCTGGGGGCAGAGTTGGAACGACCTGTGCCAGAGAGCGTTTGCTGATCTCCGTGTCGATCCGCACCGCGTGCACAAGGTGGCGGTCTTCATCCCCGGTGCCATGCGGGGCCTGGTGTCGGAGAAGCAACTCGGGAGCTTCAACGATCTCGACGTCGCGCGAGATGGCCTCACGAGCGCCATCGTGGCCTACCTCGCGGGATCGGACACACCGGGCTGAGCATCAGTCGGGCGAGGCGTCACCGATCGTGCGGCTGATGGCGGCCCACGGATCGGCGTATTCCCCCGGTCGACCGTAGTAGGCCGATCGGCGAGCCAGGAGCACACGGACGACGGGGGCCACCAGGCGCAGGAGGTGCCGTGTGGGGCCGGCGTTTCGGCGGGCCTCGGCGAGCATGTCCTCCCAGGTGTGGTGCTGGAAACCGAGGGCCTGTTGCGCGCGGGAGGTGTCCATCCAGTCGGTGACGAACCAGTCGTCGTCGCGCTCGGGGTTCCCTCTGCGTCCCTGCGGGAGACCGCCGACGAGGCCGCGGGCGGCGGCCAGCGCAGCCCCGACCTCCCCTTGCACCCGGCGATGCGAGTCGTCGCCGGCGATGAGCAGGATCTCGCCGACGACGTCGGCGGTGGTGGCGGCGGCGAACGCCCAGGCGACGTCGCGGACGTCGACGGTGTGTATGCGGCCGTCGATGGGCAGGCAGCTCTCGAAGTAGAGCGCGTCGGCGCTGAAGGGGATGGCGCCGGGGTCGACACTGAGGACACCGCCCAGCCGCAGAACCACCCAATCCAGGCTGGAGGCTCGCACGATCGACTCCGCCTCGGCCTTGTGGGCGCTGTAGAGGTCGGCATGACGCAACGGCATGTCCGCCGTCACCGGTCCGTCCGCTCGGTGCGGGTTACGCGAGCCGTAGACCGCGTTGCTGGATGCCTGCACGAATCGCGGTGGTGCCGGCAGAGATTCAGCGATTTCGACCAGGGCGCGCGTGGCGTCGACATTGACCCGCCGGGCCAGCGTCCTGGTGCGGTAGATGCCCGGCGGGATGATCGCCGCCAGGTGGATGATGACCTCCGGCGCCACCTCGGCGACGACGCGCGCCGTCTGGTGTCGATCCGTCAGGTCGACCCATACCGCGCTCACGTTGTCGGGCAGGGTCGCCGCAGACCCGCGGTTTGTCGGGGTGTCGAGGTCGGCGACCACCACCGTGCGGCCCAGTTCCGCGAGCCGGCTCACCGTCGCCGTTCCCACCAGACCGAAACCTCCGGTCACCATCACCGTCCCTGGCACGTGGTCCTCCTCGACGTGGATGCGCTGAACCCTGATCAGCCTGATGTTCAGGCTCGCACACCGGGTCAGGCGCGTGGCGGCGCAGTCGTTCCGCGGACCACCAGTGCCGGCTCCAGCACGACGTCTCTGCTGCCGCCGACAGGGCCGTCGACGAGCATCTCGACTGCCAATTCGACGGATCGGCAGGCGATCTCGGGTGCATCCTGGTGGATCGTGGTCAGATCGATCCGTGGGTTGTCGGAGAGCCGGGTGTCGTCGTACCCGACGAGTGAAACGTGCTCGGGCACCGCGATTCCCGATCGCGTGAACACATCGAGAACGCCCAGGGCGCAGCGATCGTTGCCCGCCAGTACCGCGGTCGGGAGTTCGTCTGCGGTCAGCATCGTCCGCGCCGCCGCAGCGCCCGCTTCTTCGTTGTGGGCGCCCGCGATGACGGTGATCTCGCCGGTCAGGCCGTGCGCGCGCATCGCCGACCGGTAGGCCCGGGCGCGGTCGGCCGAACCCGGATCCGTGCCGCCGTCGACGTGGTGGATGCGGCGATGGCCCAGGCCCACCAGGTAGTCGACCGCCTGTCGGATCCCTTTGGCGTCGTTGGTCCGCACCGTGGCCAGTGGGGTGTCGGGCGCCAGGCCCGGCAGCCTGCGACAGGCCACCACGACGGGTACTCGCTCGGCGAGCCGCAGCAGGTCGGATCGATCGGAATGCGGCCCGAGCAGGACGAGGGCGCCGCAGCGGTGACTGAGGAGCGACTCGACCACAGCCTCCTCGGTGCGGTCCGGCAGATTGGCCGACAGCAGCACCTCGTAACCGAGGCGCTCCGCGGCGGGGTAGATCGCGGTGACCACCTCGGCCTGGAACAGCTGGCGGATGTCGATCATGACGCCGAGGGTGCGGCTGCGACCCTGGGCCAACAGGCGGGCTGCGGAATCGGGTCGATAGCCGATCTCCTCGGCGACGGCCAGGACGCGTCGGCGGGTCTCGTCGCTGGCGCCCGGTTTGCCGTCGAGGACGAAGGAGACCAGCGTGCGGGACACCCCGGCACGTTCGGCGACATCGGCCATCGTGGGACGACGCCGGCGCGCGGTGCTCACAGAGCGATTCCTCCGGGCAGGGGTGACGGTTGACACGGGTACGAGACGAGCCCCATAGTAGTCCTCACGCGCGTTACTAACGCGCGTTAGTTCCGAGTTTCAGCGACCCCGCCGAGAGGATGTCCATGAGTACCATTCGCGTCGGGTCTGCACCGGACTCCTGGGGAGTGTGGTTCCCCGACGATCCGCTCCAGACGCCCTACAGCCGGTTCCTCGACGAGGTCGCCGAATCCGGCTACGAGTGGATAGAGCTCGGCCCGTACGGTTACCTACCGACCGATCCGGACGAACTCCTGACAGAGCTCGGCGCGCGAGGGCTACGGCTCTCTGCGGGAACGGTGTTCGAACACCTTCACCGCGATGACGCCTGGGCAGCGGTGTGGGGCCAGGTCGAGGACGTGGCTCGGCTGACCGCCGCGGTCGGCGGGACGCACGTGGTCGTCATCCCCGAGATGTGGCGTGATCCGTCGAGCGGCGACGTGCTCGAAGACCGCTCACTCACGGCCGAGCAGTGGAAGAAGAAGACGGAGGGCATGAACGCCCTCGGCAAGGCGATGTTCGAAACCTACGGCGTGCGAGCGCAATACCATCCGCATGCCGACTCCCATGTGGACACCGAGGAGAACGTCTACCGATTCCTCGACGGCACCGATTCCCGGCATGTGAATCTCTGCCTGGACACCGGACACATCTCCTACTGCGGCGGGGACAACATCGCGATCATCCGTCGCGCGCCCGAGCGCATCGGGTACCTGCACCTCAAGCAGGTGGACCCGCAGGTGTGCGCCACGGTCGACGCCGACGATCTGCCGTTCGGCGAGGCCGTGAGGCGCGGCGCCATGATCGAACCCCCGATGGGGATTCCGGACATGCCGCCGCTGCTGGCCGAGATCGAACGTCTCGGCATCGACGTGTTCGCGATCGTCGAGCAGGACATGTACCCCTGCGACGTCGACGCACCGCTTCCCATCGCCCGTCGCACCCGCGCCTACCTCGGGTCCTGCGGCGTTCCCGCTGTCACGTTCCGTTAGGAGTCCAGTCATGTCCGATCTGCGCGTTGCCGTCCTGGGAGTCGGCGTGATGGGCGCCGATCACGTCGCCCGCATCCAGGCCCGGATCTCCGGCGCCCGCGTCGCCGTGGTCAACGACTACGTCACCGAGAAGGCCGAACAGATCGCCGCCGGCATCCCCGACTGCCGCGCGATCGCCGATCCCCTCGATGCGATCGCCGAGCCCGACGTCGACGCTGTCCTGCTCGCAACCCCGGGGCCGACCCACGAGAAGCAGCTTCTCGCCTGCCTCGAGCACCGCAAGCCCGTCCTGTGCGAAAAGCCGCTCACCACCGATGTCGACACCTCGTTGGCGGTGGTGCGCCGCGAAGCGGAGCTCGGAATGCGGCTCATCCAGGTCGGATTCATGCGGCGCTTCGACCACGAGTACGTCGAACTCAAAGCGCTCATCGACAGCGGCGATCTCGGCAACCCCCTTCTGCTGCACTGCGTGCACCGCAACCCCAGCGTCCCCGATCATTTCGACTCGGCGATGACGGTGCGCGATTCCCTCGTCCACGAAGTCGACGTGACGCGATTCTTGTTCGGTGAGGAGGTCGCCTCGATCCAGATCGTGACACCGACGCCGAATCCCTCTGCCCGCCAGGGATTATCCGATCCGCAGATCGCGATCCTGCGGACCGCGAGCGGCAAGCACGTCGACGTCGAGCTGTTCGTCACGACCGGGGTGGCCTACGAGGTGCGCACCGAGCTGGTCGCCGAGAAGGGAAGCGCGATGATCGGTCTCGACGTCGGCCTCGTGCACAGAAGTGCACCCGGCACCTGGGGTGGTGACATCACACCCGGCTTCCGTGAGCGCTTCGGCCGCGCGTACGACGCCGAGATCCAACGATGGGTCGATGCCGTCCGTACCGGGGCGACCACCGGCACGTACACCGACGGCCCCGGGGCGTGGGACGGCTACGCCGCGACCGCGGTCTGCGAAGCCGGGGTGCAGGCCCTGCGGTCAGGCCAACCTGTCGCGGTGAGCATGGTCGACCGCGCCTCGATCCCCGGAGCGTGACAGCGTGAAGATCGCCCTCGACCCCACGCCGTTTCACCACGACCACCCGCTGCTCGACATTCCGGCTCTGGTCGCCGAATTGGGCTTCGAGTATTTGCAATTGACCCCACACCGGGATTTCATCCCGTTCTACAACCACCCGCGCGCCGACGACGCGTTGGTGGCCCGGTTCCGCAGGGCCTGTGCCGCCGCCGGGGTGGGTATCGCGTCGGTCCTTCCGGTGTTGCGGTGGTCGGGTCCTGACGAGGACGCCCGAGAGGCCGCTGTGCGGAACTGGAAACGCGTCGTGCAGATCACCGTCGATCTCGGGGTCGACGTCATCAACACCGAGTTCTCGGGCAGACCCGAGAAAGCCGAAGAATCCGAGCGGGCCTTCTTCCGGTCGATGGAGGAGCTGCTGCCGCTCTTCGAGCGCGAGGGTATCGACGTCCGGATCGATCCCCATCCGGACGACTTCGTGGAGGACGGCCTCGAGGCGGTGCGCATCATCCGCGGCGTGAACTCGCCGCACATCGGGATGGTCTACGTCGCCTGCCACTCCTTTCACATGGGGGTCTACGCGGGCTCGAACATGGCGGAGATCATGTCGGCAGCAGGTGATCTGCTGCGACTGGTACACGTCGCCGACACCATGGACCACCACCGCTCCCACGGTTTGCGCTACATCACCAATCCGCCCGGCAATCCCGTCCGGGTGCATCAGCACCTCAAGATCGGTGACGGCGACGTGGACTGGCACGAGTTCTTCGGCGGACTCGCCCGTCTCGGCTTCTACGACCGGGACGACACCGTGATGGTGTCGAGCGTGTTCGCCGAAGACGAGACCGCTCACGAGGTGTCGCGTTTCCAACTGAAGACGATGACGGACTACGTGGCCAAATATCGCTAGGATCGCCAGTGTTGAGAACAAGCGAAAGCACAATGCTGCTGAGCGGCGTCGCCGGCTGTGCGACGCCGCCATCGAGTTGCTCGCCACCGAGGGACCACGCGGACTGAGCCATCTCAAGGTCGACCGGCAGGCCGGCGTTTCCGACGGCACCACGTCCTTCTACTACCGCACCCGCGCTGCGCTGCTGCACGGCGTCGCCGACCAGCTGGTGCGCTACGACGCAGAGACATTCACCGAGGTGTTCAAGGACGCGCCGAACGGCAGCGGAGAGGTCATCACGGGAATGCTCGCCGACCAGATCCTCGCCGTCAGGTGCGAGCCGCAGCTGTCACGGACGCGCGCCCGTCTGGAACTGACCATGTCGGCGCGGCGCGACCCCGGCATCGCGTCCGGCTTCCGGCAGATCTCCGAGAGTTACCGGGCGCTGGCCGAGCGTTTGGTGATCGCTTTGCATCACGACAACGGCACCGACATGGATCGCACGCTGTGCGACGAGCAGACCTCGGTGTTGATGGCCTATCTCGGTGGTCAGATGTTCGCTCTGGCCAATGATTCTCCCGACGTGCTCACCCGGGACGACATCGAACGGCAGATCCGTGCCGTCATCACCGGTGTCGCCGTCGAACGGTCGGCCCGTCAGACAAGCGGTTGATGTCGACTGCGTGACATCCGTGGATGTCTGCACCGTGTGGATCGGTATGCCGGTAGTCCGCGCCAGGTCGGGCCCCACCACCTCAGACGTCGTCGAGGCGATCGGGCACCGTGGGATCGTGCGCAGGTAGGAATAGACCGGCCGCCCTGAGCCGCTCCTGTAACCGGCGCACCCGGCGCATGTCGGAATGGATTCCCGCCGTGGGTGCGGACGGATCCATGCCGGCCGCGGTGAACGAGGTGTCGCCGGTGAACCAGATGTCGATGTCATCGGTTCGCAGTCGTACCGTCACTGACCCCGGCGTGTGGCCGGGTGTGTGAATGGCGGTGAGAGCACCGTCGCGAGTGAGGTGCACCGCAGTCCCCAGATCAGTTGATGTGCCGCTGATGTCGACGTGCCGGATCTTGGTCGATGAGTTGCGCCAGCGCCAATGAAGAGCCCCGATACGCCGCGCTGCGTCATCCTCGGCTCTCGTGGTCCAGATGTCGGCGTCGGGAAACGCGGGAACGGCGCCCGTATGGTCGATGTGTTGGTGAGTCAGAACAAGAGTGCGTACGTCGTTGGCTCGCAGGCCAATACGCGACAGGACGTGCGGCAGACTATCCGCGTGGCTCGCATCGATCCGGATGAACGATCGGATTGTCGCCCCGGTCCGCGGATCGCAGGCCCAGGACGCGGGGTCGTTGTACGACGGGTCGGCGCCTGCGTCGATCACGACGACGCCTTCGGGATGTTCGACGACGTAGCACCAGATCGGCATCGGTTCGGCGAAGCGTCGATCGGCCAGGATGGCGGCGAAGCGAAGGGCTGCGGGGGTTATTTCCGGAAGGCAACACACGGCGTGCGATCGCTTGACGGTCACGTGTCCGCACCGCAGCGCGTGCACGGCGATGCGAACACCGTCGACGCTGAATTGTGCTGTCGCGTGACCTCGCACCGGACGCCTCTCTCGTTTAACAGTGTTAATCTTGACTCGTTTGTTGAACACTGTCAATCTCTGACCATGGGACGCCCAGTCGGCCGCCACCATGGCGACCTTCGTCGTGGATTGATACGCGCGGCACTCGAGCTCGTCGCCGAATCAACGCCCGACGCAGTGACTTTGCGCGCCGTGGCGCGGCGGGCCGGTGTCTCGGCGGCCGCACCGTATCACCACTTCGAGGACAGGGACGCACTCTTCGCAGCCGTGGCGCGCGATGGTTTCGATGAGCTGACCCGGATCCAAGACGAGGTGCTTCACGGTCGCCGTTCATCCCGCCGCCGGCTGGAGACGATGGTCGAACGATATGTCTGTTTCGGAACGCAGCACCGAACTCACTACCGATTGATGTTTCGCACGGTACCGACGGAGGTCGGGGGGGTCGAGGGGGATGCACTGCGTGCAGCTGCGCTGGCCTCATTCGGCCGGCTCGTCGACGCCGTCGAGGCGGCGGCGTCATCGCCCGATGCGGCCGGCCGCGCGATCCATGTGTGGGCGTTGGCTCACGGGGCCGTCGAGGTCGGCCAGTGGGGCGAGGCGTTGACGCCGGGCACCACCGTGGAGCAGAGAGCGTCGGCGGTAGGAAAAGCGGCAGGCCTTCTCGTCTGCGCATAGGCGCCGAGGGACTGTGCGGTATGCCGTCAGACGCCGAGCAGGGATTCCAGTGGGGTGCGGGCGAAGTAGATCGCGAACCCGACCGCCACCACCCAGAGCAAAGGGCTGATCTCGCGTGCTTTGCCCGCGGCGGCCCGCATCACCACCCAGGAAATGAACCCGACACCGATGCCGTTGGCGATGGAGTAGCTGAAGGGCATCACGGCGACGGTCAGCACGACCGGGAGCGCAACCGAGAACTCCGAGAGTTCGATGTGGCGCAGATGCGAGACCATCATCGCCCCGACGATCACCAGCGCTGCCGCGGCCACCTCCGTCGGCACGATCGACGCCAACGGTGAGACGAACATGGCGGCGAGGAACAGCACACCGGTGACGAGGTTGGCCAGACCGGTGCGGGCGCCCTCCTCGATGCCTGCACCGGACTCGATGAACACCGTGTTCGACGACGACGACGTCGCACCGCCGACCACCGCACCGGCACCTTCGACGACCAGCGCTGCGCGCAGACGGGGGAAGTTACCCTGCGCGTCGGACAACCCGGCCTCCCGGGACAGGCCGGTCATCGTGCCCATCGCGTCGAAGAAGTTCGCGAACACCAGCGTGAAGATCAGGATCACCGCGGCGATCACGCCGATACGGCTGAAGCTGTTCAGGCTGAAGTCGCCGACGAGCCCGAGATCGGGCAGCGCGAACGGAGATCCGGACAGCGTCGGTACCGACAGCGACCACCCGCCCGGCTTCTCGGTGGCCGAGCCGAGGTGCCAGATGGCTTCGATGACGACGGCGACGACGGTGCCGGCCACGAGGCCGATCAGGATGCCGCCGCGCACCCGGCGGGAGACCAGGATGCCCGTCAGCAGCAGCGTGAAGATGAACACCAGCGTCGGCACGGTTGTCAGTGATCCGAGCCCGCCGGTACCCAAACCGACTGGGGGAGAGGCCAACTTGGTGGATGAGATGAAGCCGGAGTCGACCAGTCCGATGAACAGGATGAACAGGCCGATACCCGCCGTGATCGCCAGTTTGAGCGGCATCGGCACCGCGTCGAAGATGAGGCGGCGCAGCCCGGTGACGGCGAGCAGCACGATGATCACACCGTTGATGACCACCAGACCCATCGCTTCGGCCCAGGTCAATTGACCGACGACCGTGGTGGCCAGGAACGAGTTGATGCCCAGCCCCGCGGCGAAGGCGAACGGCAGACGCGCGATCAAGCCGAACAGGATCGTCATCGTGCCGGCGGCCAGCGCGGTGGTGGCCGACACCTGCGCGAAGTTCAGTGACTGCCCGCTGACGTCCTTCGGGCTCGACAGGATGATCGGGTTCAGCACGATGATGTAGGCCATCGCGATGAACGTGACCACGCCGCCACGTATTTCGGTGCCCACCGTCGACTGGCGGGCCGTGATCTCGAAGAAGCGGTCCACTCGGTTCATCGGCGGCTCAGTACTGAGACGACGGTGCCGGTGCTGGCGGCGGTGCCACCGGCATGCACAGACCCGTCTGCAGGTCGAGTGCTTTGCCCGGGAGACAGAACGGCGTGCAGCCATAGATCACGCCGGTTTGGCCCGGTGGGCACGAGCCGGGAGGTTGCGCGACGGCGCTCGGGGCCGCGGAGAGGGCGACGATTCGTGCGGCGAGAGCAGCGGCGATCACCGCCACTCCCAGAACCTGTTGCCTTCCAACCATTGTCGTCCCCTCTCACCGTGGCATGCCGGTAGCGACACGAGGTCCCGGCTTGTCGGTCCGGCCGTCGAGCACGAGTTCTGCGACCCGAGCCCGATGATCTTCTGCGCTGCCCAACAGTGCGGCGTCGGTGTATGCCCGCTTGTAGTACAGATGGGCCTGATGCTCCCAGGTGAACCCGATACCTCCGTGCACTTGGATGGTGTCGTTTGCAATTCGCGTCAGGGCAGCCGAGCACACCGCCTGGGCGATGCTGACCGCCAACGCCGGATCGTCGGTGCCGTGGGTCAGCGCCCAGATCGCGTGGTAGGCGGTCGAGCGGGCGTGTTCGACAGCGACCAGTGCGTCGGCCAGGCGGTGCTTGACCGCCTGGAACGAGCCGATCGGGCGACCGAACTGCAGCCGGCTCCGTGCGTAGTCGACGCTGAGATCGAGCAGATGCTGTGCCGCCCCGACCTGTTCGACAGCGAGCAGAGCCGAGCCGACGTGCAGCGCATGGTCGATGACGCGGTCCGCGTCCTGTGGTCCTGCGATCAGCCGTGCGGACGCGTCGGACAGTGTCACGGTGGCTTGTGGGCGGGTGGGATCCAGCGTCATCAGCGGAACTCGCTGCACCGCAGGAGAATCCGTGTCGACGGCGAACAGGGCCATGCCCTCGGGGCCATCGGCGGCGATGAGCAGCACGTCGGCGGAGCCGGCATCGACCACCCGCTCGACCGTGCCGGTCAGGCACCACTCGTCGCCGGCGTTCGCTGCTGTCACCTCGCCGATGGCGAACGCCGCGGTCTTCGTGCCCTCGGCGAGGGCATCGAGCAGCTCACCCGGAGCGGACGCCGCGACGAGCGCCGGGATCGCCAGATACACGGTGCCGAACAGCGGCCCCGGCGCGAGCGCCGCGCCGAGCTCTTCGATGGCGACCGCCTGGTCGATCAGCGTGCCGCCCACACCGCCGGCGGACTCGGGCACCGCCAATCCGAGGACGCCCAGCTCGGTGCCCAGCCGTGCCCACACGTCCCGGTCGTACGGCGGATCGGCTTCCATGGCCGCGCGGACCGCGCGCTCGTCGACGTGATCGGCGCAGAACTTCCGCACCGCCGCGCGCAACTGCTGTTGCTCGTCGGTGAACACGAACTCATCGCCCGCAAGCTCCTCAGCTGTGCCTTTGGGCTGATCCGCAAGCTCCTCAGCTGTGCCTTTGGGCTGATCCGCAAGCTCCTCAGCCACGCGGAACCTCCTTCCACGCCATCCCCGCATCCGCCCGCAGATCACCCGGCAGGCCGAGCACCCGCTCGCCCAGAATGTTGCGCATCACCTCTGACGTGCCGCCTTCGATCGTGTTGGCCCTGCTGCGCAGAAACCGCTGCTGGATGGGTCCGCGGTAGTCGTCGGGATCGCCGTCACCGGCGCCGTACCCGTCGTAGAGCAGCCCTTCCGGGCCCAGGAAGTCCATGCAGAACTCGTAGATGTGTTGATTCAGCTCGGCACCGACCAGCTTGCCGATCGACCCCTCCGGGCCCGGCCCGCCGACCGTGGCCGAAGCACGGGACCGCTCGGAGGTCAGCCGCTGGGCCTCGGCACGCAACCAGAGGCTGGTGAGGCGGTCGCGCAGCACCGCGGTCTGGCGGTCCGGCCGCGAGGACCACAACGCCACCGCATCGGCGATCGTTCCGGCGCCGCGCCGGCTGCCGCTGGCGCCCAGAGCGCTGCGTTCGTTCATCAGCGTCGTCATCGCCACGCGCCAGCCGTCCCCGACCCCACCCAGCCGGTGGGTGTCGGGAATCCGGGCGTCGCTGAAGTAGACCTCGTTGAATTCGGCGTGGCCGGTCATCTGACGCAACGGGCGTGTCTCGACGCCGGGGCCGTGCATGTCGATGACGAAGTACGTCAAACCCTTGTGCTTGGGCGCATCCGGGTCGGTCCGGGCGAGCAACAGTCCCCAGCGCGCCCGGTGAGCCAGACTGGTCCACACTTTCTGGCCGTTGACCACCCAGGCGTCCCCATCGGGCACGGCTGAGGTCGCCAGTCCGGCGAGGTCGGAGCCCGCACCCGGCTCGGAGAACAGCTGACACCAGATGTGCTCGGTGGTGGCCAGCGGTCGCAGCAACTCGCGGCGGACATCGTCGGTTTGCGCGTGTTCCCGGATGGTGGGTGCGGCCATGCCGTAGCCCATGGGATTGAGGCCGAGGGGGACCGGCCCACCGGCACCCTGCAGAATTCGATCGGCGACGGCCTGCAGGCCGCGCGAAGCACCCAGCCCGCCGAAGCCTTCGGGGAAATGTACCCAGGACAGTCCCGCGTCGTAGCACGCTCCGAGGAATTCCGGTATCGGTACCGAGTGCGGATCGTGCTCAGACACCACGCGGTGCGCGGCCTCGGCTACCCGGTCAGCGTCGACGGCAGTGCCCATACGAGCACCTTAACCGGCGACCGTGGTTCGTCTAGCCGGCAGTGAGCGCCGGGCGATCGAACTCGGACCGGTGATGGCGCTGCAGGAGGTAACGGAGCCACCGAACATCAAGTAACACAGTGATCCTTACGCAGTCTTGGTGAGAAGGGGGAGCAGCTGCCGACGCGCGACCATCGCATCGGCGAAGTGATTGAGGGCCTCGGGAACGGAGCCGGCCGCGTCGAACTCGATGTCGTGGGCACGCAGTGTCTGCTCGACCGCGCGGCTGGCCACCAGGGACCATTCCACGCCGGCCGCGCTGCACGCGTCGTCCACGGCGAAAAGAAGCGAAAGAGCCTCGGCGTCACAGGAAGTGACGGCGCTCAGGTCGAGCACGAACGGCTTCTCCGCGAGGACGAAGCGGCGCGTGTACTCGGTGGCGCGGGCGATATCGCAGTCGCCGAGCGCACCCGTGATCGTGACCACGGTGGCCAACTGGCGGCAGTGCGCACGAATCTCGGCGCCACCGCAATTGAACGTCGGATTGCCGTACATCGCCGCCTCCCTCGATCATGTGCTGAACCGGGTCCGTCGTCGAACCCGACACGATTGAAGGTAGTGAGCCAATTTAAGGCCGTGGGGTGTAACCACTAATACTTCGTTAAGAACTGCTTTCAGAGCGGCCAGCAAACTCATCGGTAACTTTCACCCGCGGCGTTGCTGCTGGGAGCCGGTGTATCCGACCCACGGGTTGTAGTCGGCCAGCAGGTCCTCCTGCTCGGGCCGGACCGGCTCGGGCACGTGCTCGAGGTTGATGCGGATGCGGTACCAGATCGAGCTCGGGCCGCGCATTCCGTCCACGAGAACGTCTGTCGGCGAGAGCTTTTCGGCCGCGTCGGGATGCATCTGCTGCCACTGAGCCAGTGCGGCCATCGCCTCGTCCTTGGTCTTGGTCCTGGCGATCTCGATCAGAGGTTTCGTCGAGTGTCGGCGGCCGTCGGTGACGCGGTGCGTCCCGCGGGGCGCCTTCTCCGCCGGGCCAAGTCGCTCGGCCAACTCCAGCAGGGACTCAAGCCCGCCGGGGGTGTCGTCCATCCCTTCCCAGGGATCGCCGTGCTCGGCGACCCGGTCCGGCACCGTCGCGATCGTGAACTCCTCCGGGCGGCAGCCGGCCACCTCGTCCCAGAACAAGGGCGTCGACACCCGGGCGTCCGGGGTGGCGCGCACCGAGTACGCCGAGGCCACCGTGCGGTCCTTCGCGTTCTGGTTGAAGTCGACGAAGACGCCCTGGCGTTCTTCTTTCCACCACCGCGCTGTCGCGGACTCCGGAGCGCGCCGCTCCACCTCGCGGGCGACGGCCTGGGCCGCCAGCCGCACCTGTGTGAAGGGCCAGCGCCGGTGGATGCGCGCGTAGATGTGGAAGCCGCGAGATCCGGACGTCTTCGGCCATGCCACCAAGCCGTGGTCCTCGAGCACTTCGCGGGCCACGAACGCCACGTCGAGGATCTGCCGCCATCCGACACCCGGCATGGGGTCCAGGTCGACGCGCAGTTCGTCGGGGTGGTCGAGGTCGTCGGCCCGCACCGGGTGCGGATTGAGGTCGACGCAGCCGAGGTTCACCGCCCAGATCAGACCGGCGGGGCTGGTCAGCACCGCCTCTTTCGCCGACGTCCCTGACGCGTACTTGAGCTCGGCGACGTCGATGAAGTCGGGGCGCTTCTGCGGAGCTCGCTTCTGGAACACCGCCTCCTCGGTGATGCCCTTGACGAACCGTTTGAGGATCATCGGTCGGTCGGTGACGCCCCGCAGCGCGCCGTCGGCCACGGCCGCGTAGTAGTCCATCAACGCGCCTTTGGTCACTCCCAGGTCCGGGAAGACGATCTTGTCCGGATTCGTGATCGGCACCTGCTGCCCGCCGATCTCGAAAGACTCCCGAGCAGCCATTCCTTCATCGTAGGTTCCAGACCGGTGTGCGAGGTGCGTCACATAAAGTTGACCCATGTCCACGCTCACCGACCTGGCCGCCCAGGCGCTCGGCAAAATCACTCAGTCCGCGGAGATCTACTGGGACCGCGGCACCGCGGAGCTGCACTACGCCCGCAAGATGTTCGAGGCGGGTGCGCTGAAACTCGAACCGCCACAGGACATCGCCGCATTCCTGGCCGACATCCGGCGCTGGGGCGAGATCGGCATGATCCCTGCGCTCAACGCCCGCCGCACCCCGAACGCCGTCGCGGTGATCGACGACTTCGGTGAGATGACGTTCAAAGAACTCGACGACGCGGCAAACGCCGTCGCCAACGGACTGCTCGCCAAGGGCGTCAAAGGGGGCGACGGCGTCGCGATCCTGGCCCGCAACCACCGCTGGTTCCTGGTGTCGTGGTTCGGCGTGGCGAAGACGGGCGCGCGCATCATCCTGCTCAACAGTGAGTTCTCCGGGCCGCAGATCAAGGAGGTGTCCGAGCGCGAGGGTGCCAAGCTGGTCATCTACGACGACGAGTACACCGCCGCGGTCTCGCAGGCCGAACCCGCGCTCGGGAAGCTGCGCGCCCTCGGCGTGAACCCGGACAAGGACGAGCCGTCCGGCAGCACCGACGAGACCCTCGAGGAATTGATCGCCCGCACGGGATCGACACCACCGCCGAAGGTCACCAAGCACTCGTCGATCATCATCCTGACCAGCGGCACCACCGGAACGCCGAAGGGCGCCAACCGCAGTGCTCCGCCGTCGTTGGCACCCATCGGCGGCGTCCTGTCCTCGGTTCCCTTCAAGGGCGGGGAGGTCACGTCGCTGCCCGCCCCGATGTTCCACGCGCTGGGCTTCCTGCACGCGACGGTCGCGATGATGCTCGGCACCACGCTGGTGCTGCGCAGGCGTTTCAAGCCGGCTACCGTGCTCGCCGACATCGAGAAGCACAAGGCCACCGCTGTCGTCGTGGTGCCGGTGATGCTGTCCCGCATGCTCGACGAGCTCGACAAGACCTCCCCGAAACCCGATCTGTCATCGCTGCGCATCGTGTTCGTGTCCGGCTCGCAGCTCGGCGCCGAACTCGCCACCCGCGCGCTGAAGGCGCTGGGCCCGGTCATCTACAACCTGTACGGATCGACCGAGGTGTCGTTTGCGACCATCGCTGGGCCGCAACATCTTTCGAAGAATCCGTCGACGGTCGGCCCCGTCGTCAAGGGCATGAAGGTCAAGATCTTCGACGACAACGGCAACGAGCTGCCGCAGGGCGAGGTCGGCCGCATCTTCGTGGGCAGCTTCTTCCCGTTCGAGGGGTACACCGGCGGCGGCGGCAAGCAGATCATCGACGGGCTGTTGTCCTCGGGCGACGTCGGCTACTTCGACGAGGACGGCTTGCTCTACGTCAGCGGGCGCGACGACGAGATGATCGTCTCGGGCGGGGAGAACGTGTTCCCCGCCGAGGTCGAGGATCTCGTCAGTGGTCATCCCGAGGTGGTCGAGGCCACCGCGCTCGGGGTGGAGGACAAGGAGTGGGGCCATCGGCTGCGGTGTTTCGTCGTCAAGGCCGAAGGTGCCTCGATCGACGAGGACGCGATCAAGGCCTATGTGAAGGAGAACCTGGCCCGGTACAAGGTGCCGCGCGAGGTCATCTTCCTGGACGAACTGCCGCGCAACCCGACGGGCAAGATCCTCAAGCGCGAGCTGCGGGAGATGGACGTCGACTGATCGGCGGAATAGTGGGCGCTCCGCGGTGGTAGTACCCCTGCGTGAACATCGACCTGACTGGTAAGACCGCACTCGTCACCGGCTCGACTCAGGGCATCGGGTTGGCCATCGCCGGGGGGCTCGCGGCTGCGGGCGCACGTGTGGTGGTCAACGGCAGAAGCAGGGACCGCGTCGACGCGGCGGTTGCCGGCATCGGCGGTGACGTCGTCGGTGTCGCGGCTGATGTCGCCGACGCCGACGGTGTCCAGGCCCTGGTCGACGAGGTGCCCGGTGTCGACATCCTGGTCAACAACCTCGGGATCTTCGGAGCGGTCCCGGCGCGGGAGATCACCGACGAGCAATGGCGGACCTACTTCGAGGTCAATGTGCTGGCCGCCGCGCGGCTGATCCGGCTCTACCTGCCCGGCATGGTGGACCGCGGCTGGGGCCGGGTGCTGCAGATCGCCAGCGACTCGGCGATCGTCACGCCGGCCGAGATGATCCACTACGGCGTGTCCAAGACGGCACTGCTGGCGCTCTCGCGCGGATTCGCCAAGGACGCGGCCGGTACCGGGGTGACGGTCAATTCGGTGATCGCCGGGCCGACGCACACCGCCGGGGTCGAGGACTTCGTCTACCAACTCGTCGACAAGTCCCTGCCGTGGGACGAGGCGCAGCGGGAATTCATGCGGCTGCACCGCCCGCAATCACTGATCCAGCGGCTCATCGAACCCGAGGAGATCGCCAACATGGTGGTCTATCTCGCCTCGCCGCTGGCGTCGGCGACCACCGGCGGTGCGCTGCGGGTCGACGGCGGCTACGTCGACGCCATCCTGCCCTGACCGGTTACTCCACGGCTCCGGTCATGATCGCCGAGCCGGGCACCGCGAGCGTGAAGAGCATCACCAGCATCAGGAACCAGCCGGCCGCCTGCCAGGCCGCCCATCCGCGCTCGGCCTTCCACTCCCGGTAGGTGCGGACGAACGCGCCCACTCCGCCGAGGAACAGGAACAGCGGCACCAGCGATGCGGCGTACACGGAGTCGCGTGCGCCGAAGGCGTAGAACGCGAACGCCAGCGCGGCCACGGCGACGACGACGGCGGTGTAGGTGACCGCCGCGCGCGCCGTGCCCGGCTTGTCGAGCCGTTTCTCGGCGAAGTCCCGGTCGTTGCTCATGTCGGTGGGGTTCCCGGCCGGGCAGCCGGAAAACGCCGGGCCTACGGATCGCGGGGCAGCCCGAGCAGGCGCTCGGCGATGATGTTGAGCTGCACCTCGGAAGTACCGCCGTAGATCGTCGTCGCGCGTCCGGCCAGCAGGTATTCGGCCCACTTGCCCGACAGCTGGCCCTTGTCGCCGATCGCGGCGTCGGTGCCGAACGAGGACACCCCGAACTCCGCGTACCCCTGGCCGGTCTTCATCGACAGCAGCTTCGAGATCGCAGCGGCCGGCATCGGATCGCCACCGGCCAGGGTCAGCAGCGTCGAGCGCATGTTGAGCAGCTTGGCCGCGTGGCCCTCGGCGATCAGGCGGCCCGCCTCGTTCTGCTCGATCTGGTCGAAATGGCCGTCACGGACGAACTCGACGAACTGGTCGAGACTGGCGAGGAACGGGGGTTCGCTGCTGCCGATCGAGACGCGCTCGTTGGTCAGCGTGTTGCGGCTGACCTCCCAGCCGCGGTCGACCTCGCCGAGCACCATGTCGTCGGGCACGAACACATCGTCGATGAACACCGTGTTGAACATCGCGTTGCCCGTCAGCTCTCGCAGCGGCTTGACCTCCACGCCTTCGGATTTCATGTCGAGCAGGAAGTACGTGATGCCTTGGTGTTTCGGAGCGCTCGGATCGGTGCGCGCCAGCAGTGCACCCCACGCGGAGAACTGCGCCCCGGTGGTCCAGATCTTCTGACCGGTGATGCGCCAGCCGCCGTCCACCTTGGTGGCCTTGGTGGTGAGGCTCGCCAGGTCCGAACCGGCGCCCGGCTCGGAAAACAGTTGACACCAGATCATCTCGCCGCGGAACGTGGGCGGGAGGAAGCGTTGCTGCTGGGCCTCCGTGCCGTACGCGACGATCGACGGGATGATCCAGGCCGCGATCCCCATCTGCGGTCGCTTGACCCGACCGGTGGAGAACTCCTGGGCGATGATGATCTGCTCGATCGGGTTGGACGCCCGGCCCCACGGCTTGGGCAGATGCGGCTGGACCCAGCCGCCCTCGGCGATCGCGGTGTTGCGCTCCGTTCCGCTCGGAATCGCCTTCAGCGCAGCCACTTCGGCGCGTATTTCTTCGCGCAGCTTCTGGGTGTCCGGGTCGAGGTCGATGTCGATCGAGCGCATCCCCGTCGTCGTCGCGCGGCGGCGGGCACTGCACGCACCTCGCCGCGGACCACCAGGCCGCTGCCCTGCCGGGTGGCGGTAAGACCCGAGTCGATGGCGTAGGCGGCGATCACCTCGCCGGCGGCGAGGCCGCCGAGCACCTCGGCCTTGGGGTCGTGCGCGGCGATGAGTGCGCTCGCGATGGCCGACGGCACGAAGGGGCCGGGAACGGCGCCGTAGCCGAACTCGGCCGCGACGATCGCCAGTTCGAGGATGCCGAAGCCCTGTCCGCCGACGTCTTCGGAGAGGTGGACGCCCTGCAGGCCCTGCTCCGCGGCGGCACGCCAGAAGGACGGCGGGTTCGCGATCGGGGTTTCCAGCGCTTCGTGCAATGCCTCCGAAGGCGCGACGCGCGCGACGAAGGACCGCACCGAATCGGCCAGGTCGTTGTGTTCTTCGAGAATGGCGATGGGCATGGGGAGAACCCTCCGTTGGGCTGGCTAACCGGTTGGTTGGGTCGAGGTTACCCCGGGACCTGGTTCACCAGGTTGGCTAGGTCCCTCCCGTCACGGAGCCGTTCGCAGTTGTCGAGGGCCACCTCGAGGTAGCGGCGCATGGTGTCCGCGGTGTACCAGGTGACGTGCGGGGTGAGTACGACATTGCGCAGCGTCAGCAGCGGATTGTCCGCCGGCACCGGTTCGCGACTCCGAAGACGTCGAGGCCGGCAGCCGCAAGGTGTCCCGATCGCAACACGTCGGCCAGTGCGGACTCGTCGACGATCGGCCCCCGAGACGTGTTGACCAGCACCGCGCCCGGCTTCATCGCCGCCAGCGCTTCGCGGCCGAGCAGGCCGCGCGTGGCATCGGTCAGTGGCAGGTGCAACGACACGATGTCGCTTTCGGCCAGCAGGTCGGTCAATGTGCGCCAGCCGGGCGTCCCGTCGTCGCGCGTACTGGTGTGTACGACCCGGGCGCCCATCGCCGAGACGATGCGCTCGACGCTGGTGGCCACGTTGCCGTAGCCGACCAGCCCGACGGTGCAGCCGCCGATGTCGCGCACGGTGTCGCCGAGGCCGGGGTCCGGCGGCCAGCCCCTGCCGGCACGGGTGGCGGCGTCGAGCTCGGGCAGCCTGCGCAGCGCGGCGAGCATCAGCAACAGGGTGCCCTCGGCGACCGAGGGGGCATTCGCACCCGGCATGTTGGCCACGGCGATGCCGCGTTCGGTGGCGGCGTCGACGGCGATCGTGTTCACCCCTGCTCCCAGTTTGTGCACCAGGCGCAACCTGTCGCCCAGCGCGATGTCGCGTGCCGACAGCGGCCGCAACACATGCCAGAGCACCTCGGCCTCGGGAAGCAGGCGATAGAACGTCTCGTCGTCGTCCTCCGCGCAGAACGTGACGTCGAGCCAATCGCTGTGCGGAGAAACGAAAGTCGCCACCCGCTCACCCGGGACGAAGTGCGCCAGAACCTTGATCGGCGCCACGGTGCCCGCCCCTAGTGCTGCGCGATCTCGATGTCGGAGAACAGGACTCGCACACCGCCGGTGGACACCCGCGCCATGGCCTCGAAGAACGCGGCTGCCTCAGGCGTCGTGACTGCAGCGCTCGCGGCGTCGTAGTCGGGGTAGTACAGATCGATCATCCGGTAGGCGGGTGTCGGGCTGCCGTCCTCCTTCGGCCACACGCGCGAGGTCTCCATCCGGACCCACCCCGGAATGCGTTTGGCGGCCTCCAATTGCTGTTCCGGATAGGCGGATTCGAACTCCGTCGGATCTGTCGGGTTGTCGTAGACGACCGTGATCTTGGTTTCGGGCACGGATCGAGCCTACGGGTTTCAGCGGTGCAGTGAGAGCCCGTCGACGATCTTGTCGACCACCTTGCGCTCGGCCCTCACCGCGATACCGACCAGGTCGAGCTGGTCTCTGGTCCTCGCCGACACCTGCGCCCTGTTCGTCTCGTCGTCTCCGGTGGAGAACAACACGTCCGAGAAGATGGCCGGCGTGACGCCCCGCGCGATCGCCCTGTCGAATGCGCGGTTCAACCGTGCCTGTGTCGCCGCGAACACCAACACGGGCTGACCGAACATGGGGGAATAGGGGGTGCCGTCTGCGTCGCGATAGGTCAACCCGATCGATTCGCCGGCGGTCGCCGCGATGCCACTGGCCAGGAACGCGGTGACGTTGAGCTTCTGCCATGTCGGCAAGGTGTCGAGTAGAACGACGGCGATCTTGGTCTCGTGACGGGTTCGTGCCGGTGCGATGTCGGATTCCAGAAGTTCGGTCATAGCCCTCGAAGTTAATGATCGTGGGCGTCTAACGGTGCTTTGCCCGAACGTCGTGCGAATTATGGTGCGATAATCCGGTCGTGGACGAATGGGATTCGGCGATCGTGGCCGCGCTGCAGGCAGATGGTCGGCGCAGCAATCGGGACTTGGCGGCCCAGATCGGGCTGTCCCCGTCGACCACGCTCGAGCGGGTGCGCGCGCTGCGCGAGCGCGGCGTCCTCAGTGGCGTGCACTACACCGTCGACCTGGCTGCGCTGGGCCGGCCGGTACAGGCGATGATCACCGTGCGGTTGCGCCCGCAGTCCCGCCAGGTCGTGCAGGGCTTCCGTGATTTCGTCCGGCAGTTGCCCGAGACACTGCAGGTGTTCGTCACCACCGGCGCCGAGGATCTCATCGTCCACGTCGCCGTGGCGTCGACCGAAGCGTTGCGCGACTTCGTGCTCGACTCGCTGACCGGACGCCGTGAGGTGGCCGGCGTCCGCAGCGAGGTGGTCTTCGAACACGTGCGCAACCCTGTGATCACACCGGCGCGATGAGCTCTCAGGCGTCGACGGGATTCACGCGGCTGACGATCAGCGGATCGGCCGGGGTGAAGGGGAACTTTGGGAGGTCGTCGACGTCAGTCTGGAATGTCGCGGCCAGCACCTCGCGGCTGTAGGCGCTCGCGGAGGCTTTGTAGCCGATGTCGGCGGGGAAGGGCTGGTCGAAGAAGATCAGGAAGTGCCACGGGTCGGTGCCGATGTTCTCGATGTGGTGCGGGTAGGCGCGCGGGATGAAATACATGTCGCCGGCGGACATCGTCCACGTGTTGAGGCGGCCATCGGGGGTCATCATCGTCATCCGGGCCTTGCCGTGCCGCACGTACCCCATCTCGGCGGTCACCGGGTGCCAGTGTGGTTCGCGCATACCGTCTTCGGTGACGCGCAGGCTGTACATCGAGATGTCCTTCAGAGCCGGCCAGAATTGATCGCGAGCAAAGCGTGCGTTGCCGCTGGCGTAGTTCAGCCCGGGAGCCTGCGCCTCGACGTCGAACTTGTGTGGATCACTGAAGTACGCCGAGGCGGGGATCTCCGGGTCGCCGGTGCGGCCGGCGAGCTTGTGGTCGACGGTGCTGCGCCGGAGTGCCGAGAAGTCCGCGGCGGGCAGGTCGTACGTGTTGCCCAGCACGGCATCGGTGAACGCCCCGAAGGTCGCTCCGAGGCCGAAGTCCTCGGGGCGCTCACTCCGGAACGCGATGATGAACTCCGCGGTCTCCTCGCCGATGTTCTCGATGTGATGCAGTGCGCCGGAGTCGATGTGGAACATCTGGCCGGCGGTGACGATGAAGTTGGCGAACCGGCTGTGGTCGTCGAGCACGGAGACCAGCGCGGTGCCCGCGACGCAGTAGGTGAGTTCGTTCGCGTTGGCGTGCCAGTGCGGAGTGCGCATCGCACCCGGCGCGAGCACCACCCGCTTGATCGAGAGATTCTCGAGCACAGGGAGGTTGTCTGCGGTGACCCGCCGCATGGAGCCGAAGTCGTTCTCCTCGACGATCTCCCCGTCGTGCAGCGATGTGGTGAACGGTGCCACTCCTGGAAGGGTGCTCATGATGGTGTCCTCCTGCGTCGGTGAGCGTGCGACACCTACTGTCACCGATGAGACGGCTTCTGTCATGGAAGCTGCCCGCCAGCATGATTACCGCTAGCCGGAAGATCAGCCGTCCGAGCGGTACAGACGCGGGTCGCCGAGCTGATCGATCAACGCGCCGAGCTGCGCCGCCAGTTCGGCGGGAGTGATCCGCAACTCTCCGAACAGCCAGGCGCTCAATGTCTGTGCCACCCCGCCGACCACGAAATGCGCTGCCGTGGCGATTCTTTCGTTGTCATCCAGCTGTAACGCGGCCCGCGCATGCCGGCCGGAGAGCAGGGCGAACAGTGCGCCGGACTCCGCTCGCTTGCGTACCACCACGGGATTGGTCAGGTGGACGCTGAACAGCAGGCGCCCCACCCGGGCATCCTCGGACACCACCCGGACGATGTTCGCCATCGCGGCGTGGGTCTGTTCTGTGGGCACCGCGGCCGCCATCGCCGCCTCGGTGGTGCTGGCGATGTCGGCGACGACCTGGTCGAACAGTGCGGCGACGAAGGCGTCCTTGTCGGCGAAGCTCTCGTAGAAGTACCGGGCCGCGAGCCCCGAGCGGGCGCACAGCGCGCGCACCGTGAGCTCGGCGGGCACAGGTGTGCCGCCGAGCAGGTCGAGACCCGCTTCGAGGAGACGGCGGCGTCGCTGGGCCATCCGTTGCGACGCGTCGACGCCGCGATACGGACGGACCTGAGCCATACCCCATCTTGACACCCGCCCGGCTCGGCAACACAATCAGGAAACGCACGTTCGCAACTTTGGGCGGCGGCGCGAGAGGAGCGGTCCGTGGCGGTACAGGACTCACCGGCAGCGTCGTCGTCGGGAAGTGCTTCGGAAAGCACGAAGCCCGACGAGGGGATGCTGGGGCTGGGGCTGCTGGCCGGCCCCGCGAACGTGATCATGCAATTGGCCAGGCCGGGCGTCGGCTACGGCGTCCTGGAGAGCCGCGTCGAAAGTGGTCGGGTCGACCTGCACCCGTTCAAGCGAGCCAGGACCACGTTCACGTACCTGGCGGTCTCCACCAATGGCACCGAGGCGCAGAAGGATGCGTTCCGGCGTGCGGTGAACCGCGCTCACGCGCAGGTCTATTCGCTCGAGGACAGCCCTGTCGCCTACAACGCCTTCGACAAGGACCTCCAGCTGTGGGTGGGGGCCTGCCTGTACAAGGGTGTGGTCGACGTGTACCGCCTCTTCGTCGGCGACATGGACGCCGAGACCGAGGCGAGACTCTTCGAGCAGGGCCGCAAACTCGGCACGATGCTGCAGGTGCCCGAGGACATGTGGCCGGCCGATCCGGCGGCCTTCGATCGGTACTGGCAGGAGTCGCTGGACAAGGTGCACATCGACGACACCGTTCGCGAGTACCTGTACCCGATCGCGGTGTCCCGGGTGCGCGGGGTCCGGCTGCCCGGGCCGCTGCAGCGCCTGGCCGAGCAGGCGGCGTTGCTGATCACCACCGGCTTCCTGCCGCAACGATTCCGCGACGAGATGCAGTTGAGCTGGGATGCCAAGCAGCAGAAGCGGTTCGACCGAATCATCCGGGTACTGCGGGTGGCCAACATGTGCTCGCCCCGCGTCGTGCGGCAATTCCCGTTCAACCTGTTGCTCGCCGATGTCGACTGGCGCATCCGAACGGGACGGCCGCTGGTCTGAGGTCTGGTCAGTCGAACATGACCGGGCCGAGGAAGCGCGTCATGCGCCGCAGGTAGTCCGGCTGGCTGACGTGCAACACGTGGTTGCCGGGGAACCAGTGGAAATCGCAGCGGTCCCAGTGGTTCCACAGCATCTCGGCCTGCTCCGGAGGTGCGAGCCGGTCCCCGAGGCCGGCGATGATCAGTCGTCGTTCCTTGGCCGGGAGGGGGCGGTAGTTCAGTGGCGAGGAGTACATGGTCGCCGCGTCGATCAACCCGCTGTCCGCCCCAGAGAGCCAATTCCGCAGTGCGACCACCTTGTTCGCCGGCAACCACTCGTCGACGGTGCGATCGGGCGTCACCACGGGAACGTTGGGGATCACGGCCTGGATGCGGTCATCGACGCTGGCGATCAGCGCCGAGGTGTACCCACCGAGCGACATGCCCGTCAACGCGATGCGATCGACACCGGTGTACTCGAGATAGTCCAGTATCGACCGGAAGTCGTGGACCGCCTGGGCCATCGCCTCGCAGAAGCCGGAGAACCCGTGTGCGAAATAGCCGTGTCCGCTGAACGGTGAGTACTGCTCGGCGCGGCGGCCGTGGAACGGCAGTGTGTACAGCATGACGTCGTAGCCGGAACGGTAGAACCACGGAAGTGCGAAGAAGAGCCCATTGAACAGGTAGGCCGACCCCATGAACCCGTGGATCAGACAGAGAGTCGGGCGGGGGCCGTCGTCGTGGCGCCAGTGCTGTGCATGGACGACGTTGTTGCGGGTGAAACCGGCACACTGCTCGCGCAGCGCCGGGTTGACGGCGGTGAAGCTGCTGGCGAATCGGATGTTGCGGACGTTGCCGTGGGCCACCCATTCCGCCACCGGATTGGCCGGCCGGGACGACACCCGCGGCGGTGACTCCGGGGCCGGGAACGCGACGGTCGGGTCCTGCATCGCGGCGAGCTCGGCATAGAACTCCAGCTGTTCCTGTTCGGCCGCCGAGCGTGCCCCCCGCAGCGCGCCGACAACCGACGGCGTCATGGTCACACTGAGCAGCGACGCGATCGAGGTCCGCAGGGCGAGGTCGGCGACCGCGGAGGAATCGACGATCAGCCGCTGCCGCAGCGTGAGGTCCATTCGGCGGGGCAGGCCGCGCGCCGTGGCGTCGGCGCCAGGCACATCGGGCACCGGTAGCGGTAACTCGTCGGGCTCCTCGGTCGCGACGACGGATTCCACGGTTGCCAATCTAGCCGCCCGCGCCTGCCAGACTGGCCACATGTGGAATCCCGAGGTCTATCTGGCCTACGCCGACCACCGGGGCCGGCCGTTCTACGATCTGACCTCGCGCGTGGCCGCGACGGCGCCGCGGCGAGTGGTCGACCTGGGCTGCGGTCCGGGGAATCTGACGCAGACACTGACCACTCGCTGGCCCGGCGCGACGATCGAAGCGTGGGACTCGTCGCCGGAGATGGTTGCCGCAGCACGCGAGCGAGGGGTGGCCGCCGAGGTCGGTGACGTGCGGGATTGGGCGCCGGCCCCCGACACCGACGTCCTCATCAGCAACGCGACGCTGCAGTGGGTGCCCGAACACCCCGAGTTGATCGTGCGGTGGGCCACTCACCTGCCGCGCGGCGCGTGGCTCGCGTTTCAGGTGCCCGGCAACTTCGACGCGCCGTCGCATCGCGCGGTCCGTGACCTCGCCGCCCAGCCGCAGTGGGCAGAACTGTTGCGTGACTTCCCGTTTCGGAGTGCTGACGTGGTCGAGTCACCGCAGACGTATGCTGGTCTGCTGCGCGATGCAGGCGCCACCACGGATGCCTGGGAGACCACCTACGTCCACGAGCTGACCGGTGAGCATCCGGTGCTGGACTGGATTCACGGCACCGCGCTGCGGCCGGTGCGCAGCGCGCTGAGCGGCGGGCAGTGGGAGCAGTTCCGCTCCGAATTGGCGCCGGTGCTCGCCGAGGCCTATCCGCAGCGGGCTGACGGCACCACGTTTTTCCCGTTCCGGCGGATCTTCGTGGTGGCGCAGGTGGGTCAGCGGCGCTGATCCAGCAGGGCGATGACCTGCGCGACGAGGGCGTCGATATCCGCGCCGGTCGTGTCCAGCACCAGGTCGGCGTCCTCGGGCGGCTCGTACGGGGCATCCACGCCGGTCAGACCCTTCAGTTCGCCGGCGCGGGCCCTCGCGTACAACCCCTTGGGGTCCCGCTTCTCGCACTCCTCCCGCGGAGTCGCGACGTAGACCTCGATGAACGGCAGCTTCGCCGCGTCGTTGAGCGCTCGTGCGATCTCCCGATCGGACTTCAACGGGGAGACCAGCGATGCCAGCGCGACCACGCCGGCGTCGGCGAACAGTCGCGTGAGATGACCCACGCGGCGGATGTTCTCGGCCCGGTCACCCGCCGAGAAACCCAGGTCGTCCGAGAGCCCATGGCGGATGTTGTCGCCGTCGAGCAGGTAGGCGACCTGCCCGGCATCGACGAGCGCTCGTTCGACGGCGACCGCGATGGTCGACTTGCCCGAGGCGGGGAGCCCGGTGAACCAGATCGTCGCACCGCGTTGCCCCGTGGCCGCCCGGCGGTACTCCCTCTCCAACGATGAGGGATGCCAACGGATGTCGTTACGCGTCTGCTCGCCCGGCTTCACTTCGCGCGGCTCGGTGATGGTGCCTGCGCCCACCGTGTCGTTGGTGGTCTCGTCGATCAGGATGAACGCGCCGCTGTCCCGGTTGTCGGCGTAGCTGTCGGCGACCACAACGGAGCTGGTGCGCAGGGTGACCGCCCCGATGTCGTTGAGCGCCAACTCCACCGGGTTGTCGAGATCGTCCAGGGTCTCGGGGTCGAGCCGTGAATGCAGAGCCTGCACCGTGGCGCGGACGGTGCGGGTGCCCTGCTTCAACGCGAAACGGTCACCGGCCCGCATCGGGGTGTCGCGGAACCAGCAGATCGTGGCGTCGAGTTCTCGGGCCAGGACGGGCACCACCGCGTCGTCGTCGCCGCTGACGAAGACATCGCCGCGACCGACGTCGATGTCGTCGGCCAGCTCGATCGACACCGAGAGCGGCGCAACCGCAACAGGACGATCATCGTCGAGGGTGTCGACCACGGTCACGGTGGACCGCGTGCCGGCCGGCAGGCTGACGATCGAGTCACCCACCTGGAGGGTGCCGCCCGAGAGCCGGCCAGTGTAGCGGCGGCGTTGCTCGGCCGTGGGCCGCGACACCCACTGCACAGGCAGCCGCAGCTTGCGCGATTCCGGTTGCGGCGCCGACAGTTCCACCGATTCGAGGTACTCGAGCAGCGTGGGCCCCTCGTACCAGCCGGTGCGGTCCGAGCGGTGCACGACGTTGTCGCCGTGCTTGGCGGCGATCGGGATCACGGTCAGATCAGCGCCGCCCAGTCGCGCCGTCACCGTACGCAGCTGGCGGTCGACCTCTCCGAAGCGTTCCCGGTCGAAATCCACGAGATCGATCTTGTTCACTGCGGCCACGAAGTGTTTGATGCCCAACAGATTTGCGATGCGTGCGTGCCGATTGGTCTGCCGCAGCACCCCGGCCCTGGCGTCGACCAGCAACACCGCGACATGGGCGTTGGAGGCCCCGGTGAACATGTTGCGGGTGTAGCGCTCGTGGCCGGGGGTGTCGGCGAGGATGTAGCTGCGGGTGTCGGTCGAGAAGAACCGGTAGGCGACGTCGATCGTGATGCCCTGCTCGCGCTCGGCGCGCAGCCCGTCGGACAGCGCCGCCAGGTCGGCCACACCCTCCTCGTCGGTGACCGCCTCGAGATGATCCAACGGCAGGCTGTCCGTGTCGTGCAGGAGCCTGCCGATCAGGGTGCTCTTGCCGTCGTCGACCGATCCCGCGGTGGTGATCCGCAGCAGCTGCCGAGTCTTGCCCATCAGAAATACCCCTCGCGCTTGCGGTCTTCCATCGCCGCGGCCGACGTCCTGTCGTCCGCCCGGGTCTCGCCCCGCTCGGAGACAGTGGCTGCGGAGATTTCGCCGATCACCCCGTCGATCGTGGTCGCATGGGATCGGACGGCACCGGTGATCGTCAGGTCGCCGACCGTGCGGTAGCGCACCCACTCGAGCGCGGCGGTCTCACCGTCGGCGGGCCGGGCGTAGTCAGAGACCGCCAGCAGGATTCCGTCGCGTTCGAACACCTCGCGTTCGTGCGCGAAGTAGATCGACGGGAGCTCGAGATCCTCCAGCGCGATGTAGCGCCAGATGTCGAGTTCCGTCCAGTTGCTCAGCGGGAACACACGCACCTGCTCGCCCCGGCGGATCCTGCCGTTGTAGAGCGACCACGGTTCCGGTCGTTGTGCTCGGGGATCCCATTGCCCGAACTCGTCGCGGAAACTCAGGATGCGCTCCTTGGCGCGGGCACGTTCCTCGTCGCGCCGCGCTCCACCGAACGCTGCGTCGAAGCCACCCGCCTCCAATGCATCGAGCAGTGTGCGGGTCTGCTGGCGGTTCCGTGAGGCGCCAGGACCCGGATCGGGTACTCGACCCGCGTCGATCGATTCCTGGACCGAAGCCACGATCAGCTTGTGACCCTGGCCCGTGACGCGCCGATCCCGGAACTCGATGACCTCGTCGAAATTGTGCCCCGTGTCGACGTGCATCACCGGAAACGGCAGCGGACCAGGTCGAAAAGCCTTCTCCGCCAACCGCAACAGCACGATGGAGTCCTTGCCCGCGGAGAACAGGAGGACCGGACGCTCGAGCTCGGCCACCACCTCGCGGATGATGTGCACGGCCTCGGCTTCCAGCAGCCTCAGCTCATCGACGTGCACGGTGTCGTAGGTGTCGGCGGTGCTCATGTCGGCAGACCGTTCTTCTCCGCGTCGGCGCGGTAGCGGTCCACCCATTCATCGGAGCGCTGATCGGCTTGGCGCTCCAACACCGGTGGCGGTGCCAGGCGCGGGTCCTGTCCGACCGCCTCCAGTACTGCGGCCACCACCTGGGTGAGGTTGCGCCACAGCACCGGATAGGACACGTCCATCGGCGCGATGCCCTCCTCGGCGAACCAGGATCGCCAGCCCTCCTCCTGGGCGCGCAGCATCGTCACCACATGCGCGATCGCGCCGGCGTGGTATTCGGCGCGCGCGTCGCGCACCGGGTCGGGCTGGCCGCGCCACACCCTGGTCTGCACCGCTCGCCAGAAGGACACCGCCTGTGACACGACGTCCGGCCGGTAGACGTGGATGAGGACGGGATCGGTGCCGATCACGTCGCGCAGCGCCGCGAGCAGTCCGGTGCCCGACCGATCGGGCAGACCCTCGGCGCGGTGCAACAGCAGCGGCGTCTGATTCCACATGAGCTTGCCACCCCAGATGCCGTTCGGCGTGCGCCCGACCGTGCGGATGTAGTCGCGCCAGATCTCCGGCGGTGCCAGATCGGGCTTGCCTTCGTCGAGCGGGTCGAGCAGGCGCAGGATCGACTCGTCTGTCACGCCCTCGAACCATTGCCGCGGCTGCGGCGATTGGCTGGTGGTCGGCAGGTACTGGAAGAACTCACCCGGCTCGCCGGCCACGCCGGTCGCACGCAGCGATTCGACGAGCAAGGTGCTGCCACTGCGCTGGGAGGCCAACACCAGGTAGGCGGTCGGGGCGGACATGGCCGTGAGCTTAGCCGTCATCGTCGCAGGTGAAACCACCTGCGCAAAGGATCACGGTGAGCTTAAGTCTTGTCCTGTCTGCTCGTCCTCTGCAATGCCGCGCTCGGCGGCAACCGCTGCGCGACTGGGCAATTGAACATCCTGTACCAGCAGATAGGTCTCCGTGTAGCGCGCCGCGATGCGCGTACCCGCGAAGTCGGAGGGGATGACGTCGCCGACGCTCTGGCGCCAGTCGTTGAGCAGCAGTGCCAGCTCGGTGCCGACGGCCTCCGCCTCGTCCGTCGGATGTGCGACGAGCAGATTGTGGGATTCTCCTGGATCGGCTGCGAGGTCGTACAGCTCGCGCTGCGGCCGTGGTGAATCGATCAGCGGTTGGACGGCCCGACCCGGTGCACTGTCGGCGATGTCCCATGGCAGGTCCAAAAGTGCTCGCGATGCGTAGTTTTCGATATAGCTGAAGCGCTTGGTCCGGACGGCGCGGATCGGATCGAAGGAGTCGTGGTACGTCTTCGTCGTGTAGACCGCGGTGCGCACGGGATCGGGGTGCTGTCTGTTCGTCACCAGATGTGGTGCGTGCGAACATCCTTCGACCTCGGGTGGGATACCGATATCGAGGAGCTCCAGCACCGTGGGCAGCAGGTCGACCCCGCTGAACAACTCGTCATAGACCCGCGGCGGCAGGTTCGCGTCCCGGGGTGGCCGCATGATCAGCGCGATGCCGGTCCCGGCGCCGTACAGGGTGGACTTCGCGCGGGGCAGAGCCGGTCCGTGATCGGTGACGAACACCACCCACGTGGTCCGGTCGAGACCGGTTGCGGTGAGGGCGTCCAGGAGTCGGCCGACAGCTGCATCGGCGACCGCGATGGAACCGTAGAAATCCGCCAGATCCTGACGCACCGCTGCGGTGTCGGGCAGGCACTCCGGAACCGTCACCGAACTCGGATCGGCGGGGTCGTAGCGATCGTGGGGGTAGGGCCGGTGGGTCTCGAAGAACCCGGTAGTGAGCAGGAACGGCTCGTCCGGCGGATCGGCCAGCCATTCGATCGCCTTCTCCACGACGTACTCGCAGTACGAGTTCGACACGTCGAACTCGTCGAATCCGAGCCGCGACGGGAACGATGTCTCATGCTGCATACCGAAAAGCGCGCTGTAGTAACCACTTTCGGACAGAATCTGCGGCAGGGTGCGCACCCCCGGCCGGTACTCCCAGCCGTGGTGGGCCAGCCCGACCAAACCGTTGCTCTGCGGATACCTGCCGGTGAACAGCGAACCCCGCGAGGGTGAGCACAGCGGGGCGGTGGCGTAGGCGTCGGTGAACAGGATCCCGTCGCGGGCCAGCGCGTCGAGGCACGGGCTGGACACATCCGAGTGCCCGTAACTGCCGAGATACCGGCCCAGATCATGCCAGTGCACGAGCAGAACGTTGTCCCGCCGGCCTTCACTCACAACTGCATCCTCTCGAGATCCGCTCCCACGCGCCGTCCGCGCCAACGGTAACGACAAAACGCCGAGAACGAGGTGGCCACGCGGTAGCGTCGGTGAGGCGGTGAGGGGAGACGTCCATGAGAGCGACGATCGTTGCGGTGACGACCGGACTTCTGAGCGCGTCGTTGTCGTGTCTGGGAGTGGCGACGTCTGCGCCGGCCAGTGCCGGCTGCATCTACGGCGGCGGATACATCAGCAAGTGCGACGAACCCCTCCAGCCGGACGGTAGCTGGCAGCGATGCGTCGGGATCGCCTCGGTGGTGCCCAGCGGCTTCGGCACGCATCTGGTCCCGGTGAAACAGTGCGCGGTCATGGGCCCCGGTCGCCCCGGTGGAGACCCGGCGTTCAACGACCCGCCGATGCACATCGACGGCTGAGGGCTACGGGTCGTACGGCACGCCGACCGCCCGGAACACGAACTCCGGCGGCACGTCGTAGGCCAGTGACCGGCGGGGCAACCGCGCCAGCACGTCGGCGGGCAGGTCTTCCTTGTAGTGCAGCGACAGCTCACCCGAGCAACGCGCATCGACCGCGGCCACGTCGACATCGAGGGTCAATCCGTGTTCGTCGAAGGTCGCGGTGACCGCGCCGGTCTGCGGCGCGTCCCAGCGCAGATCCATCGTGCGTCCGGCCAGCTTGGGTACCGACGACAGAGTTGCCAGCGCCCGCTGCTCGGTCAACACCAACGACCCGACGTAGCTGGCGATGCTGCCCGCCGAACGCAGGCCGGGCACGGCACCCCGGAACCGCCGCGTCACCGCCACGTACTCGGCGATGAACACGATCCCCTCGGCCTCGACCTCGGTGCGCAGCTCCCGCGGAAGCTTGCCGATGCGAAGCAACTTGCGCAGGAACACGGCCATGCACGCACGGTAGCTCAGTGGATATCCGGCGACGCGTGGTACTTGTGGTCGGATGGACGTGCGCAGAGGGCTGCTGGCCGGATCGGCCGTGGTCGCGCTCGGTGTCTTCGTCGCGATGCTGCTCGGATACCGCCTCGGCTGGGCACCGCTGACGCGCGTCGACGACGCCGCACTGGACGCCACCTTGCGGATCGGCGAACGGCACCCCGGCTGGGTCACGTTCTGGGACGTGTATTGCACACTGCTCGGTCCGACGGCCTTCCGTCTGGTGACCCTGGTGGTGATCGCCATCGCCTTCGCGCGTCGACGGCTGACGGTCGCCGTGTTCCTGATCGTCAGCGTCGAGCTGTCCGGCCTGGTCATCGAGGTCGCCAAGAGGCTGGTCGACCGGCCACGACCATCCACCGCGCTGGTGCACGCCGCATCGTCGTCGTTCCCGTCCGGGCACGCGTTGGGTGTCATGGTCGCAGTGATCGCGCTGCTCACGGTGTCGCTACCGCTCGTGCCCGCCGCTCGACGGCCGTGGTTGATCGTGGTCGGGGTCGCGGTGGTCGTCTCGATCGGGGTGGGCCGCGTCGTCCTCAACGTGCACCATCCGTCCGACGTGATCGCCGGGTGGGCGCTCGGCTACGCCTATGTGGTGTTCTGCCTACTGGTGGCGGGGCCGGTGCGCCCTGTCAGGGAGCCGGTCGAAATACCGGAAGTGAGCGGTACCGCACGCTGAAGCTGGCCTCGGTGACCTCGGTGCCGACCTCCCCGTCGAGCGCGAGCACCGTCGGTCCGTCGACGGACTCGAAAGCGAACTCAGGCACCCGGAGTTCGCGGTAGAGCGGGCTGCGCGTCAGGCGTCCGAACAACAGCGCGACGAGGATTCGCCACTTCGCGAGCGGCCGGCCCGTCTCCAAGATGCGGATGTCGATGAGCCCGTCGTCCATCCGTGTCCGCCGCGCCGGCGCGAAACCGGACGGCAGATAGATCGAATTGCCGAGGAAGAACAGCGACGTCTGCAACGTCTGGTTGTCGTACCGGATGCGCACAGGCTGGTCGCGGCGCAGTGTGTGGAACATGGCGTAGATCCCGGCCAGCGGCTTGCCGATCTTGTGTTCCAGCTTCTCGCGGGTCTGGACGAACTGCGGGTAGGCGCCGATGCTGGCCGTGTTGACCACCATCTGCTTCTCGTTCAGGCACACGATGTCCACGCAGGACACGGTGCCGTTCTGGATGGCGGCCACGGTCTTGGCCGTGCTGTCGCAGCCGATGTCCTTGGCGAAGTGGTTGAACGTGCCCGCCGGCAGCACCGCCAGCGGCACTCCTTCTTCCAGAGCGATGCTCGCCGCGACCGCCACCGTGCCGTCCCCGCCGCCGACGGCGAGGACCTCCGAACGCTGGGCGGCCGAGCGGAACACGGCGGGTACGTCGTCGTCTTCGGCCAACTCGACGATCTCCGCCTCCGGCAGGGTCGCGCGAACTTCGTCGAGCACCCGGGCCCCGGTGCCGCTCCCCGACGCGGGATTTACCACCACGGTCACCCCAGCTCCGCGCGGCCGGGCCGGCGCGTCCACGCGCAGAGGAGCCGCTCCGGGCAGCCGCTCCTCGACGATCGGCGGTACCACGCGGGCTCCCAGCACGGCGATGCCTGCACCGAGGCCCAGGCCCGCCAGCACGTCACCGGGGTAATGCGCACCGACCGCGATGCGCGACATGCCGACCAGCCCGGCCAGCAGGGCGAGCCCGAGGCCCACCGGCGCGTTCTCCAGGCCGACCCCCACCGCGAACGCCGCGGCGCTGGCTGAGTGGCCCGACGGCAGCGAATTCGAGGTGGGCGCCCGCCGCGTCTGCCGTGCCAGCGGCACCAGCAGGCGGCTCGGCCGGTCCCTGCGCCACACCCTCTTGGCGCCCTGATTGGTGACCAGGCTCGTCACCCCGAGCGTGAGCACACCGCGCATCGCGCCGCGCTTGACCGACGGGTTGCCGAACACGGCCAGGCCGGCGGCGATGCCGAACCACAGCTTGGAATGGTCGGCCGCCCTGGTCAGACGCGGCATGACGGCATCGATCAGTGGGCTCGGAGACTCCGCGATGGCCTCGAAGACCTCGCGGTCCAGCGTTCCCAGCCCCCGGCCGATCTGAGTGATGCCACGGTGTCGAGGCCGCCGCAGACGTGCGGGCAGTAGGTCCATCACGCCAACGTAGCCGAGACACTCCGGGGGCAAACCTCGCGGACTGCGACCCGATCGTGTCCGAATCTTGATCCCGAATGCAGGGTCGGGCGGCCACGATCGGAGCCCATGCGCCGACTGCTCACCGTGCTGTGCGCGGTCATCCTGCTCGCCGGCACACCGGCCGCGGTCGCGCGTGCCGCGCTCACCCCGTGGTTCTCCGCATCGGTGGGGCGGGCCACCCAGGTGCTCGCGGTGACAGGCACGGGCGGTTCCGACGCCACGCTCGACGTCTGGCAGCGCACTGCCGCCGGGTGGCAGCCCGTCACCGGAGGAGTCGGCATTCCCGCCAAGATCGGCGCGAAAGGCATGTCGCCCAATCATTTCGACGGATCGATGATGACGCCGGAGGGGATCTACAGCCTCGACTTCTCCTTCGGTACCCAACCCGACCCCGGCGGAGGCCTGCGCTACATCAGGGTGGGGCCGAACCACTGGTGGGACGGCGACATGAAGAGCCCCACCTACAACACGATGCAGGTGTGCGACAAGCAGAACTGCCGCTTCGACACCGCGCCGAGCTCGGGCACCGAAAACCTCGACATCCCGCAGTACGCGCACGCGGTGGTCATGGGCGTCAACAAGGAGCGCGTCCCCGGCAAGGGCGGGGCGTTCTTCGTGCACAGCACCGACGGCGGAGCGACGGCCGGCTGCGTGGCGATCGACGATGCGACGCTGGTGAAGATCATGCGGTGGCTGCGGCCCGGCGCGATGATCGCGGTCACCTCCGCCGCGTCATGACTCCTGTCTGATCGCCCGGCCGGGCTTGACCTTGAAGTTCAGCGTCTCCACCGACATCGAGGCGTCGTAGGTGCGGTCGTACCCGGTTTCGCTGATCTTCCAGCCGGCGTCGGTGCGGCGGTAGCGGTCGTGGTAGAAACCCGCGCCGATCAGCATGAAGTTGAAGGCCGGCGCGATGACCCGATCCTGCAGGTACCAGGTGGCTGTCGCCTCGTCGCCGTCGATCGAGATCTCGGGGTGGGTGACACGGTGCTCGGTGATGATCTCCGGGCCCAGGGAGCTGCGCATGAAATCGACCAGCTCGGTGCGGTTGGCGAAGTGGTGTTCCTCGCCGACCGATTCGCCGTAGTGGCCGATCACATCCTCGGTGAGGGTATCGGCGAACTCGTCCCAGTGCTTGGTGTCGAGCGTGCGGAGGTAGCGGTATTTGACCGTCTTGATGTCGTCGATGTCACCCATGGCCGTCATTGCAGCACAGTTGGGCGCGGCACAGGGTCTATGGGCGGCAGAGTGTCTGATGGGCTGGTGCTGCCCCGGCGATTAAGGTGTGCCCCGTCATGAGCGAAGCACTGGGGTTGTCCGTCGGTGCCACCAATCTGGTGGCGGCCGGGGCCGGGCGACCGCCGGTGCTGCGCCGGTCGGTGTTGACTGTGCACGGCCACACCGCCCCTGAGGTGGGTGTGCCGGCGGGCCGAGGCGACGGAGTGACGCTGAGCGGCTTCGTCGAACGCGTCGGCGATCCGGTGCCGCTGGTCGGTGACGACGGGACGCGCTACCCGGCCGACCAACTCGTCGTCGAGGCGCTGGAATCGATGGCCGCGCTGGCCGGTTCCTCGTCGCCCACCGATGTGGCGATCGCGGTGCCGTCGTACTGGGGACCGGGACAGGTCGACGCGCTGCGCGAGGAGCTGACCGCCAGCGGTTCGCTGGCGCCGGCGGGAACGCCGCCGCGACTCGTCCCGGACGCGGTCGCTGCGCTGACCGCGATGGTGGCCGACCCCGGCCTGGAACGCCGCGGCGTGCTTGCTGTCGTCGACATCGGCGGCAGCGGGACCAGTATCAGCCTCGCCGCGGCCGGCTCCTTGGAGCTGATCGGTCGCACCGAGCGGTTCGCCGAGTTCGCCGGGGACCAGATCGACCAGGCGCTGCTCACCCACGTCCTCGAGCGGGTGCCTCACAGCGGCGAGGACACCGGCGCCACCGCCGCGGTCGGTTCGCTCGCGCGGCTGCGGGAACAGTGCCGCGCCGCGAAGGAAACGCTCTCGGCGCAGACCGAGGCCAGCATCGATGTCGACGTCCCGGGCTATCGCGGCGCCATCGTCGTCACGCGCGCCGATCTCGAGTCGTTGCTTGCCCGCCCGCTCGAGGATGCGGTCGAGGCGCTGCGAGACACGCTGCAGCGCAACAACAGCGCCGCATCCAGCGTCTCGGCGATCGTGTTGGTCGGAGGCGGGTCGGCCATTCCGGCTGTGCGCCACAGTTTTTCCGCTCACTTCGGCCGGATACTGTGGTCCCCGCGGCCGGCGCTGGATGCGGCCGCCGGTGCGGCACTGTTCGCGGCTTTCGGCGGCGCCGCCGAGACCGCAACGCGCGCAGCGCCTGCCGCTGCCCCTCCCGTCGGAATCGACGCCGGGGCCGACGCTGGGACCGACTCCACGTATGCGCTCGCGTGGTCGCAGGACGATGCGTCCGCCGATGACGTGGTGCCCTATGCCGGCGAGGACACCTACGTCGTCGACGACTACGACGACAGTGCCACCGGGAGGGCCCAACGGCCGAACCCGTATCGCCTCGATGATGCGCAGGACCAGCGCGTCGCCGACGAGGCCACCGGGTGGCGGCGGCTGCCGCTGTCACTGCTCGGTGTGGTCGCGGCCATCGCTCTGGTGGCCGTCGGCGGCGTCGCGATCGCCCTGACCAGTGTGCAAGGTTCGGACCCCGACAAGCCGAAGCCCGGGACCGCGCCGTTGAGCAGGGAGCTGACCCCGACGAACCCGGCCGGGCAGACGGTCACAGTGCCGGGGCAACCTGCCGCGCCGCCCACCAGCGCGGCGCCGCCGCCGGCCCCGGTGGTCACGACCACGGCACCGGCGCCGAGTACCACGGTGCCGACGACGACCACCACGACAACCACCACGACCACGACGACCACGACGACCACGACGACGACGACAACGACCACGACGACCACCACGCCGTCGACGACCACGACCACCACGACGACGGTGCCGACCACGACCACGACCGTCCCCACCACCACCACGGTCCCCACCACCACCGCACCGACGACGACGCGACCGCCGACGACCACGCAAGCGGTGACGACGACGAGCTACCTCACCGTGCCGTTCGTGCCGGTGCCTATTCCGATACAGGTTCCCGCGCAGCCCTGAGCACGCAGATATAGGGGTTTCCCCGATTGGCTGCGGCCCGCGCGTCGGCTTAGCTTGACCACGATCGACTCGATCGGCTGCGGAGGGGACAGCCGATCGGGTCGTTTGTCATTCAGGACCAGGCCGGCGTCAGACCGGCATCCTCTCTACATTGCGCGGATGGTGGCACGCGGCCGCGTGACCGGCCTCGTAGGGCACCAATGCCGGCTCCTCGGCGGAGCAGATCTCCGTCGCCCACGGGCAGCGGGTGTGGAACCGGCATCCCGACGGCGGATCACTCGGGCTCGGGACGTCACCCTCGAGAACCACGCGTTCACGAGCCGCGTTGAGGCGCGGATCGGGGATGGGAACAGCCGACAGCAAGGCATTCGAATAGGGATGCACGGGGCGGTCGTAGAGGCTGTCGGTGTCCGAGTTCTCCATGACCTTGCCCAGATACATCACCGCGACGCGGTCTGAGACGTGTCGGACCACCCCCAGATCGTGGGCGACGAACAGATACGACAGCCCGAACTCAGCCTGCAAGTCCTTGAGCAGGTTCACGATCTGCGCCTGAACCGAGACGTCGAGAGCGGACACCGGTTCGTCGGCCACGATCAGCTTCGGTTGCAGCGCCAGCGCGCGGGCGATACCGATGCGCTGCCGTTGACCGCCAGAGAATTCGTGGGGGAACCGGTTGTAGTGCTCGGGCCGCAGGCCCACACGGTCCAGCAGATCCTGCACCCGCCGCTTCAGTTCGGCGCCGCTCGCCAGACCGTGCAGATCCATCGGATCGCCGACGATCTGCCCGACGCGCTTGCGTGGGTTCAGGGACGCGTACGGATCCTGGAAGATCATCTGCATCTGTCGGCGCAGCGGTCGCAGCTCCCGTCGCGACAACCCGACCAGTTCCCGCCCGAGGAACTTGACCGACCCCGAGGTCGGCGGGATCAGCTGCAGGATCGCCCGGCACAGCGTCGACTTGCCGCAGCCCGATTCGCCGACCAGACCCAGGGTTTCGCCTTCGTTCAACGTCAGGCTCACCCCGTCGACGGCGCGCACCGTACCGACTTCGCGCTCGATGACCAGACCCGAGCGGATGGGGTAGTGCTTGGTCACATCGGTGACTTCGAGCAGCGGTTCAGTCATGCGCGCACCCGGGCCTTCTCCTCGAGGTCGAGCCAGCAGCGGTCCAGATGCGACCCGCTCTGCGTGGCCGCCAGGTCGGGCGGCTGCGAGCAGCGGTCGAATTCGAACGCACACCGGGGCGCGAAGCGGCACCCCGGCGGCGGGGCCAGCAGTGACGGTGGCTGGCCGGGGATCTGCTCGAGGCGCTCCGAGCGGGGTCGGTCCAACCGCGCCAACGAGCCGAGCAACCCCCAGGTGTAGGGATGCTGTGGGGAGTAGAAGATGTCGTCCAGGCTGCCGTCCTCGACGATCTGCCCCGCGTACATCACCGCGACCCGGTCGGCGATCTCGGCCACCACGCCGAGATCGTGGGTGATCAGCACCACCGCCAGGCCGCGTTCGGCGTTCAGTCGCGCGAGCAGCCGCAGGATCTGCGCCTGCACCGTCACGTCCAGCGCGGTGGTCGGTTCGTCGGCGATCAGCACTGCAGGCTCCAGAGCCAGTGACATCGCGATCATCACGCGTTGTCGCATGCCGCCCGAGAACTCGTGCGGATAGCTGCGCAGACGCTCCTCGGCATTCGGGATACCCACCGCGGCAAGCAGTTCGGCGGCCTGACGGGCGGCCTCGGACTTCGGCACGTCGCGGTGTGCACGAATCATCTCGACGATCTGATCGCCGACCCGGTACACCGGGTTGAGCGACGACATCGGATCCTGGAACACCATGGCGATCTCCTCGCCGCGGATGTCCCTCAAGCCGTCGTCATCGAGGCCGACGAGTTCCCGCCCGCGGTAGGTGACCGATCCGGTGATCCGGCTGTTCGGCGACCGCGTGAGCCCCGTCAGTGTCTGGGCGGTCACGCTCTTGCCCGAGCCCGATTCACCGACGATGGCCAGGATCTCACCGGGGGCCAGGGAGAAGGACACCCCGTCGACCGCCTGCACCACACCGTCCTCGGTGGCGAAGCTGACCCGTAGGTCGTCTACCGTCAGCAGTTCTTGGCTCATGGGTCTGTCGATTCGCTCGCAAGCGTCGCTCATGCCGGTGCCGCCTGTCCCAGTCGGATTCGCGGATCCAGCACGGCGTAGGCGATGTCGACGATCGTGTTGAACAGCACGATGAAGAACGCGCCGAACATCGTCACCGCCATGACCGGCGGTAGATCGAGGCTGCGGATCGCCTCGCCGGCATACAGACCCACACCGTCGAGGTTGTACACCGTCTCGGTCAGAATCGCCCCTCCACCGACGACCATGCCGAAATCCAAGCCGAACAGTGTGACGATCGGAATCATGGAGTTGCGCAGCACATGTCGAATCCGGACCTGACGTTCGGTCAGGCCCTTGGCCCGCGCCGTGCGGACATAGTCCTCGTTCATCGCATCGAGCATGTTCGACCGCAGCACCCGGCTGTAGAAGCCGATGAACAACACCGCCAAGGTCAGCCACGGCAGCACGAGGTGATAAGCCCAGTCGAGCGGACTCTCGGTCAGCGGAACATAGCTGCCCGTAGGGAACAACTGGACCTTGTAGGTGAAGAAGTAAAGCAAGATCGCGGCCAACCAGAACACCGGCATCGAGATGCCGACCAGAGACAGGATGCTCAGCGCGCGGTCGCCGAATCGGCCGGCGTGCACGGCGCTGAGGTACCCGAACAGCACCGCCAGCGTCATCCAGATCACCGCCGCGCCGATGCACAGTGAGAACGTCGCGGGCAACCCGTGCCAGATCTGTTCGCCCACATTGCGATCGCTCGCATAGGACGTCAGTTCACCGGTGAAGATCTGTTTCATCATGGTCAGGTATTGCACGGGCAGGGGCCGGTCGAGTCCGAGGTCGGCGTTGACCCGGGCGATGAGATCGGGATCGGCGTTCTTGCCGGCGATCCGCGCCGCCGGGTCAGAGTTCGGCACCACGTTGAAGATCAGGAAGACGATCACCGAGATCGCGAACAGCACGGCGACCATGCCGAGCACCCGGCGCAGGACGAACCGTGCCATCAGTGCTCCAATCGCAGACGTGCCTTCGGGTCCAACGCGTCGCGCAGCCCGTCCCCGAAGACGTTGAGCGCAAGCACCGTGATCACGATCAGCAGGCCGGGCACGATGGTCAGATGCGGTGCGGTGTAGATCAATTGGTAGCCGTCGGCGATCATCGTGCCCCAGGAGGCGTTGGGTGGCCGAACCCCTGCGCCGAGGAACGACAGCGCCGACTCCAGCAGCATGTTGTTGGCGATGTTCAACGTGAAGAACACGATGATCGTGGAGATGATGTTCGGGAGCAGTTCGCCGACCATGATCCGCAGCGGACCCATGCCTTGCGCGACGGCGGCTTCGACGAATTCCTTCTCGCGCAGGGCCAGGATCTCCCCGCGCAGCGGCCTGGCCATGTAGGGCACGTACACCAGGCCGATGATCAGGATGGGGATCCAGATCGAATCGCCCGCGATCTGCAGGACGCCCAGCTTGAGGCCTCCGATGGCCAGCGCCGTGCCCAGGGCGATCCCCAGCAGCAACACCGGGAAGGCCCAGATCACGTCGAGGATGCGGGACAGCACCGCGTCGATCCACCCGCGGTAGTACCCGGCGAGCAACGCGACGACGACCGCGAGCACCGTGGTCACTGCCGCGGCCGCGAGCCCGATGTAGATCGAGGTCCGCCCGCCGTACATGAGACGCACCATGACATCTCGGCCGTTCTGATCGGCGCCGAGCAGGTAGCGGCCGTGCAGACCCGGCCCGAGCGGGGTTCCGTCCGGCGCGACGATGTCCGTGTCGACGCCGTTGATGCTGACCGTGTCGGTGATGTGGTTGTCGTTCGGCCCGGTCTGCGCGACGTAGTGCGCCCACAGGGGCGCGGCCAGGCAGAACAGCACGATCAAGATGAACAGCACACCGCAGGCCAGGGCAACCTTGTTGCGGCGCAGTCGAAGCCACGCCAGGTACCACGGATTACGGCCCTGGATCTGCTCTTTGGGCACCCCGACGGGCAGCGGCGGCTCGTCGGGGGCCTCGACGTCAGGGACAGAGGCGACCATCGACTACTTCACCGCGAACGAGGTGAAGTCCTGCTTGAACAACAGATGTTGATAGGACTTGTCGAAGTCCATGCGCTCGGACAGGAACGTCGTGAACTGCTCGTTGCCGTAGGGCGCCCACACCGCCTGCTCCATGTAGGCCTTGTCGAGATCGGCGTACTGCTGTTCGACGCCGGGGTCGGTGATCTGCTTGGTCAGCAGCTCGTTCATCTTCGCGTCGAGCTCTGGCAGGTTGGCCCGGGAAAGATTGTTGCCGTTGGTCGGCAGGATGCTGGCGCCGTTGAGCAGAGGACGGAAGAAGTCGTCCGGGTGCGGGAAGTCCTGGAACCAGTCGGCGAATCCGGTGTCCACGTCAGGGGTGGACTGGTTGCCGATCGTGGTCCAATAGACGTCTCCGGCAATCACTTTCAGCGTCGCGTTGAAGCCGAGCTGGGTCAGCAGGTCGTGGTAGTACTCCCCGATGCGCTTGCGGTCCGGCTCGTCGTCGGTCCACACCGTGATGTCACGGTCAGCCGGGTTGGCCTCGGCGAGCAGCTGCTTGGCCTTGTTCATGTCGGGGCCCGGGTAGAGCTTGTACTCCTGGTAGCCGGGCATTCCCGGTGGGAGGACCTGCTGGGTCGGGTGCAGACGGCCACCGAAGATGCGGTTCAGCGCCTCCGGGTCGACGGCGTAGTTGATGGCCTGGCGCACCTTGACGTCGTTGAACGGGGCTTTCTGGGTGTTCATGAAGAAGTAGTAGGTGTTGATCGATTCCTCCATCCGGAAGCGATCGGCGTAGCGGGTCTTGACCTCCTGCAGCCGGTCCGAGGGCACCGGGTCGACCATGAAATCGACCTTGTTCTGCGCGATGTCGGTGACCTGCGCGCTCTGGTTCTTGTTCTCGACCACCGTGATCTTGTCGACGTTGGCGTCGGCGACCTCGGATGCGCCGGCGTCCTTGACGGTCGTGAACTGCGGGTTGCGCTCCATGGTCAGCGTCCGCGGGGCATCGACGTTGCTGATCATGAACGGACCACTCGCGGGCGGCGGCGTGTTGGTGGTGTCGCCGTCCAGCTTGGTCGTGGGCGGCACCGGGGCGGCGAACATCAACGCCAGCAGGTTCTCGAAGGTGCCGTTGGGGCCGGTCAGCTTGATGGTGATGTCGCCGGTGTTGTCGTCGGTGGTGATGCCGGTGATCGTGTCGGCCTTGCCGTCGGCGTACTCCTTGGCGCCGACGATCACGTCATAGAACACCGATCCGCCCGAGTCCGCCTTGAACAGGCGCTGGACGGCATAGGTGAAGTCGGAGGCTTTGATCGGGGTGCCGTCGGAGTACTTCATGTTCTTGCGAAGCTTCAGCCTGTAGGTCGTGCCGTCCGGGGAGATGTCCGGCATCGCCTCGGCGAGCCCCGGCACGATCTCGGTGCCGTCCTTGCCCTTGGCGTGCTTGTAGGTCAGCAGGGGCGTGTAGACGTTCCACAGGATCTCCCAGCCTTCGACCGTGTAGGACAGCTGGGGGTCGACGTAATCAGGGAACGACGTCAGCGCGACGGTGATGTCTCCGCCGCCCCCTCCGCCGGAGCCGCCACCCGATCCGCTGTCGTTGCCGCATGCGGCCACGCCGAAGGCGGCCAGCACGATGATGCAGACGAGCGCGAGTCCATGTCGAACCGAACGTGCGGTGTTCACAGTGTTCCCCTCGGTCGGGTGGCCCGAAATCCAAGACTTGTCCGAGCCTCTGAGCATTTTTCAGAAATTTTTCCGATCGGCAACTCGTGTTCACAGAAAACTGCCGACCGCACTGCTGGAGTCACCTTAGTGCGGACTGTGCGCCGCGTCGCGTGATCCGAGATCTGTGGCAGCCCGACTGAGTTTGTCGGACATCGAATGTATGTTCGAGGAATGTCGGAGGCGCGGGAGGCGGTGGCGGGGCTACGGGCTGCCGTGGATGCCGTGCTCGCCGCCGATCTCGACCTGTCCACCGCCGCCGAGGTCGTGGAGCTGCTCGATGAGCTGCAAACCGCGAGCTGCCGGCTGCCCGCCGCCGGACATCGCGCCCTGGCCCGGCTGCAGGTCGAGACCACCCCACAGAAGATGGGCGCCAAAAACTGGAAAGACGTGCTGGCGATCCGCTACCGGATCAGCGGCTCCGAAGCGCACCGTCGCCTGACCGAAGCCGCGCTGCTCGCCCCACGACAGTCGATGACCGGAGAACCCCTCCCGCCAGCCCTGCCGGCGACCGCGACGGCGCAGGCCGAGGGGCGGATCACCCCGGAGCATGTCGAGGTGATCCGCAAGGTTTTCGACAAGCTGCCCGGCTTCGTCGACGTGACAACTCGGGAGCAGTTCGAAGCCGATGTCGTGCGTATCGCCGCCGGTGCCGGCCCGAAAGCCACCCACGACGCCGCCGAGCTGGAACTGTTCTTATTGGATCAGGACGGACCCGAACCCGACGACACTGAACGCACCCGCAAACGTTCCCTGAGTAAGGGGCGGCAGGGGCGCGATGGGATGACGCCGTGGCGGGCGGATCTGACCCCAGAAGCGGCGGCGATATGGGAGGCGATCTTCGCCAAGTACGCCGCCCCGGGGATGTGTAACCCCGACGATGACGAGCCGTGCACGTCGGGGACGCCCACCCAGGCGCAGATCGATGGTGATCACCGCAGCCTGGCCCAACGCCAGCACGACGCGCTGGTCGCAGTCGGGCGGATCGCGTTGATGAGCGGTGAGTTGGGTCAGCTGAATGGGTTGCCGGTGACGGTGATCGTGCGGACCACTCTGCAGGACCTGGAATCCCGGGCCGGGATCGGCACCACCGGCGGCGGCACAAAGTTGCCCATCAAAGACGTGATTCGGATGGGGGCGCACTCCAGCCACTACCTCGCAATCTTCGACCGGGCCACCGGCGCCGCCCTGGACCTGTTCCGCACCCGCAGGGCGGCCTCGGCGGCGCAGCGGATCATGCTGATCGCCCGCGACGGAGGCTGCACCAAACCCGGCTGCCCCGTAGGGGCCTACGGCTGCCAGGTCCACCACGTCACCCAGGATTGGGCCGACGGCGGACTGACCAACGTCGACGAGCTGGGGTTGGCTTGCCCACCCGACAACCGCTCCGTCGGACCGGGCGGCTGGACCACGTCGATGAGCGCCCGCCACGAGGTGGAATGGGCTCCGCCCCCAGAGTTGGACACCGGCCAGACGAAAGTCAACACCCACCACACCCCCGAACGACTCCTCCGCCCACCCGACGACGAGAAGCCCACCCAGGAATCGGCCGACCCATCAGAACCCGGCGGACCCGCACCACCCGACAACCAGGTCGCCTGATCGGCGCGGTGAATCCTGTGGCCGATGATGCCTATGATGCCAGCGTGGTGCTTTGTTATCGAAAGTTTGCCATGCGTCTGTGATTTCGTGATGTCCCCACTTAGTGTGCAATGCGTGGGCAGGCACTCCCAGGTTCGACAGCGGCGTTCGCGCGCGCGAGTGCTGACTGCCCTCGGCCTTCCCGCGGCAGCGTTACTCGTGGCGGGTGCTGACGTGCAACGCCCGATCACCCCACCGGTCGAGCCGGCCGTCGCAGAGGCACCGCCGTGCTGCATGGAGCTGGTGGCCACGCCGCCGACGGGATTCGCATCGAACAGCGGGCCGACCGGCAGCCGGGTGCAGTGGGTGGCCAGCTCCCGCGCGGCCGTTCGCCAGCCTCAGATTTTGCCCGTCGGACGGGCCCCCGAGCAGGGCCTGCAGGTGAAGACGATCCTGGTCGCCCGCGCAGTCAGTGCGATCTTCCCCGAGATCCACAGCATCGGCGGTGTTCGGCAAGACCCGCTGCCGTGGCATCCCAACGGACTGGCCATCGACGTGATGATCCCGAATGCGGGCAGTGCCGAAGGGATCGCGCTGGGCAACCAGATCGTCGCGTTCGCCCTCAAGAACGCCGAGCGGTTCGGTCTCCAGGACTGCATCTGGCGCGGCGTCTACTACACCCCGGGCGGCGGACGCGCCGGCGGCTACGGGCACTACGACCACGTGCACATCACCACACACGGCGGCGGTTACCCGACCGGCGACGAGGTCTACTACCGCTGACCGGCCCGTCGGCGCGCGAACGATGGAGCGCGCTCCGGGCGCACACCCACGCCGACCAGGTAGGCCGGGATCACCGACAACCAGGGCGCCCGTTGCACCGCCCGCAGCAGTCCCGCCGGCGGACCGGTCGCGCCCTCTTCGCCCCGCACGACCGGACCCAGCAGCCGCGCGTCGAGCTGACGCTGTAGGGCCTGGGTCAGCGCGGTGGCGACGATCCGGCGCCGTCGCACTTTCTCCAGGTCCCGCTCGGTCACCGCACCGCGACGCAGCGGGCCGGCGAGCAGCCGCGCGGTGGCCACGCCGTCCTGAACGGCCATGTTGATGCCGACCCCGCCGGCCGGGGACATGGCGTGGGCGGCATCGCCGATGCACAGCAATCCGTCAGTGTGCCAGCGCCGCAGACGATTCAACTTCACGTCCAGACACTTGACGTCATCGAGCGAGGTGATAGCGGACACGGAGTCCCCGGCCTCGGGCAGGAGTTCGAGGACGTCGGCGTGGAAAGCGGCCAATCCCCGGCGGCGTAGCTGAGCGTCGGCTCCCTTGCGGATCAGCAGGGCGATCTGCAGATACCCCTCGCGCGGAATCACGATGATGGCCTTGCCCCGCCCGATGCGGGGGAACAGGCTGAAGTCAGCGGTCGCGGAGTTCCGGGGCAGCCGAAACCACCAGGCGTCGAAGCTCACCGGGTACTCGCGCACCGCCAGCCCGGCGGCTTGTCGGACCACTGAGCTGCGGCCGTCGCATCCGACCGTCAGATCCGCACGCAATTCCCCTGCGCCAGTTGGGGTTTCGTAGCGCACCCCGACGACGCGGCCGGACTCTTGAATCAGTCCGGTGACGTCGTGATCCAGCCGCAGGGTGAAGGACGGTTCTGCCTCGCCGGCCTCCGCCAGCAGGTTCAACAGATCCCACTGGGGCACCATCGCCACGTACCGGTGGGGGAGTCGAAGCCGATCGAAGTCCACGACGGTGACCGGGTGCCCCGGGACGGCATCGACGGTGAAGTGGTGCAGCCTGCTCTGCGGCAACCGGTCGAAGGCAGGGAACAGCCCGAGATCGTCGAGCAGTCGCAGCGTGCTGGGATGTACGGTGTCGCCGCGAAAGTCGCGCAGGAAATCGCCGTGCTTCTCGAGCACCGTGACCGCCACACCCGCGCGGGCGAGGAGCAGGCCGAGCACCATGCCGGCCGGCCCGCCACCGACGACCACACAGGTGGTCTTCTCGCTCATGGCGTCACACTAGAACTTCAGATAGCCGCCGTCGATCCTCAACACGTCCCCGGTGTGGTACCTGCTCGCCCCGCTGGCCAAGTAGACCGCGACACCGGCCACGTCGTCCCCGGCTCCCCACCGCCGCACGGGCACCCGCGGCAGCACCCGGGATCGGAACCGCTCGTCGGCGAGGCCGGCCGCCGTCATTTCGGTGTCGAACCATCCGGGCGCGATGGTGTTGGCGCGGATACCGTGGCGCGCCAGTTCCACAGCCATGCTGTCGATCAGCGAGATCACCCCGCCCTTCGACGCGGCGTAGGCGGGCTGACGGGGCATGCCCTGAAAGGCGCCGAGACTGGAGACGCCGACCAGGCTGCCGCCACGACCGACCTCGACCATCTGCCGGGCCGCCTCCCGCAGGGTGACGAACACACCGTCGAGATCGACCGCGGTGATCGACCGGAACTCCGCCAGCGAGGTCTCCAGCGTCGGGGTGAACCGCCCGCCCACCCCGGCGTTGGCGAAACACGAATCCAGCGAACCCCATTCGTCGCGGACGCGGGCCATCGCCGCGGTGATCGCCGCTTCGTCGGTGACATCGCATGGCAGGGCGAGTACCGCATTGCCGTGGGCGCGCAACGACTCTGCCGCCGCCTCCAGGCGCGCGACACCACGGCCGATGATGGCGACCGACGCGCCGGCGCGTGCCAACCCGTCGGCCATGCCCAGCCCGATGCCTGACCCGCCGCCGGTGACGACGCTGACATGGCCGGTGAGATCGAAGAGGTCGGTCACGGGGCCACCCTAACCGCTCAGATCCGCGTCCCTGCGGGGTCTCCGCCGATGCGCTGGGTCAGCCACACCGGCACGATCGCGATGATCGTCAGCGCGGCCGCGACCACGTTGATCACGGGCGCCTGATTGGGGCGGAACAGATTTCCGAAGATCCAGATGGGCAGCGTCTGCACCGTGGGGCCGGCGGTGAACGTCGTCACGACGATCTCGTCGAAGCTCAGTGCGAACGCCAGAATCGCTCCGGCCACCAGCGCACCGCGCATCATCGGCAGCGTCACGAACCGGAACGTCTGCCACGACGACGCCCCCAGGTCGGCTGAGGCGTCCTCGAGACTGGTCCCGAGCCGGCGCAACCGTGCCTGGGTGTTGTTGAACACGATCACGATGCAGAACGTGGCGTGTCCGACGATCACCGTCGCCATGCCCAACGTGATACCCAGCGCGGAGGTGAACGTCGCATTCAACGCGATACCGGTGACGATGCCGGGCAACGTGATCGGAAGGACGATGAGCAGGTTCACCGTCTGCTTGCCGAAGAACTCGTACCGCTGCACCGCGAACGCGGCCATCGTGCCGAGCACCAGAGCCAGCGCCGTGGCGGCCAGACCGACGACCACCGAATTGCCCAGCGCCGTCCACATCCCGTCACTGGCCAGCGCGGTTCGCCACCACTGCAGCGTGAAACCGCTCGGCGGGAACGCGAAGGTCTTCGACGCGTTGAACGCATTCACCACCACCAGCGCCAGCGGCGCGTAGATGAAGACCAGCACCAGCACCGTCCAGAAGCGGGTGGCGCCCCGCATGCGTGACGAGAGCATCTACACGTTCTCCAATGCTCCGGTGCGTCGCATCGCGAACAGGTACAGCAGGATCGCGGCCAACGGGATCAGCGACAGCGCCGCGGCCATCGGCTGATTGTTGGCCGTGACGAGCTGTCCGTAGATCACGTTGCCCAGCAGCTGTGTCTTGCCGCCGACGATGGTGACCGCGATGTAGTCGCCGAGCGACAGCGAGAACGTGAAGATGGAGCCCGCGGCAATGCCGGGGAACACCATCGGTGCGACGACCAGCCGCAGCGTGGTCAGATCCGAGGCACCCAGGTCGGAGCTGGCGTCGACGAGTGAATCCGGGACGCGTTGGAAGGCGGCGAACACCGGAATCACCATGTACGGCAACCAGAGATACGTCAGCGTGATGACCGTGGCCGTCAGCCCGTAGCCCGGTGAGTAGCCGACCGCCCAGTCCATCGGCCCCTCGGGGGACAGCAGCATCCGCCACGCGTACGCCTTCACCAGGTAGCTGGCCCACAGCGGGGTGGTGACCGCGACGACGAGGGCGACCCGCTTGGCCGGCGAGGCCACCTTGGCCATGTAGAGCGCCAACGGCACCGCGAGCGCCGCGCACACCACGGTCACCGTCAACGCCACCCCGACTGTGCGCAGCGTGGTCGTCCGGAACACCTCGGAGGTCGCCACCCTCACCAGGTTGTCGGTGGTGAACGTGCGCACCACCGCACCGGTGAAGCTGCTGCGGCTCCAGAAAGCCGAAACCAGCAGGACCGCAAGCGAACCGAGGTAGGCGACGATCAGCCAGGCCAGCGGCGGAACGAGCAGGAAGGCCAGCGTCACCCGCTGCCGCAGCCGCGGGGCGGCGAGCATCAGCCCTTGATCTCCTGCCACTTGTCCACCCACTGGTCATAACTGGTGCAGTTGTCCCCGCTGCCGTCCACGCACGTCGTCTGCGGCGTGGTCCAGTAATGGATCTGCGACGCGTACTGCTCGTCGGTGGCGTGATAGGTCGCGCAGTGCGCCTTGTCGGAGGTGAGGTCGCACGACTTGGTCTGTGCCGGTGCCTCACCGAAGTATTCGGCGACTTCGGCGTTGGCCTTCGGCGAGATGATGTAGTCCATCCACTTGTACATGCAGTTGGGGTGCGCGGCTTTCGCCGACAGCATCCAGGTGTCCGACCAGCCGGTGGCACCCTCCTTCGGCAGCACCGTCGCGACCGGAACCTTGTTGTCGGCCTTGATGGTGTTGGCGATGACCTGCCAGCTGGTGCCGATCACCGTGGTGCCGGATTCGAACGCCTGCACTTCCTTGGTGTAGTCGGACCAGTACTCGCCGATGTTCTCCTTCTGCTGCTTCAGCAGATCGACTGCGGCGTCGAGTTGTTCGGTGGTCAGCGAGTAGGGATCCTTGATCCCCAGATCGGGCTTCGTCTTCGACAGGTACAGCGCGGCGTCGGCGATGTAGATGGGGGAGTCGTAGGCGGTCACCTTGCCCTTGAGCTCCGGTGCGCCGGGGAAGACCGCGCCCCAGCTGTCCGGGTTGTTCTTGACGACGTCGGAGTTGTACATCAGCAGGTTGGCGCCCCACCCGTGCGGGATGCCGTACATCTGGCCGTTCACCGAGTTCCACGGCTTGTCCTTGAGGAACGGCACCACGGTCGCGTAATTCGGCACCAGGTCGGTGTTCACCGGTGCGACGTCGCCGGCGTAGATCAGCCGCAGCGTCGCATCGCCCGACGCTGACACCCCGTCGTACTGGCCGGTGCGCATCAGCTGCACCATCTCATCGGAGGTGTTGCCGATCTTCACGTTGACCTTGCACCCGGTCTGCTGCTCGAACGGCGTGACCCAGTTGACCGCAGGGTCGTTCGAGCCGTTCTCGGCGTATCCGGGCCAGGCGATCAGGTTCAGCTGGCCCTCTCCGGCGCCGACCGATGCCGCGGGTTCCATCGACGGGGGGCCTTCTGCGGTGCCGCCGGAATCCCCGGAGCTCGAACAGCCGGCGAGCAGCACGCCACCTATGGCGAGCACGACGCCCAGGCGGTGCAGCGGATTCTTCATGACTCCTCCTCGGGATGGGTCGACAGGTCGGTGAGATCGCGGACGGCCGCTTCGGGCCAGGTCAGGACGACGCGGCTGCCGTGGGTCAGGGCGGTCGACGCTTCCGCCGAGAGCAGGGTGGCCGTGAGCCGGATGTCGTGGTCGGTGACCGTGGCCGCGATGCGCGTGATCGGGCCGGCGTAGACGACCTCGGCGATCCGCGCTGCGACGCTGGGCTGGCCGGCCGGGGCGGCGACGTCCGGATCGAGCACCGCGATACGTTCCGGGCGGATCGCGAACGTGCCCGGCCGGCTTAGCACCGTCTGCGCGCTGTCGGCGTCGAGCACGTTCGACGTTCCGACGAAGTCCGCGACGAAGCGGTTCGCAGGATGTTCGTACACCTGCCGGGCCGCGCCGACCTGTTCGATGCGGCCCTCGTTGAGGACCACCAGGCGGTCGCACAGCGTCAGCGCCTCGTCCTGATCGTGGGTGACGATCACGAACGTGATGCCGACCTCGCGCTGAATGGCCTTGAGCTCCACCTGCATCTGTTCGCGCAACTTCAGGTCGAGCGCGCCGAGCGGCTCGTCGAGCAACAGCACGCGGGGGCGACCGACGAGCGCACGCGCCAACGCGACCCGCTGCTGTTGGCCGCCGGAGAGCTCGGCGGGCTTGCGTGCGGACTGCCCCGAGAGCCGGACCATCTCGAGCGCCTCCCCGGCACGGCGGCGGCGCTCCTGCTTGTCGACGCCACGCACCCGCAGCCCGTACTCGACGTTCTGCGCGACCGTCATGTGCGGGAACAGGGCGTACTGCTGGAACACGGTGTTCGTGTCGCGGCGCGCCGGAGGCAGCCGGGTGACGTCGCGACCACCGAGTTTGATCGTGCCGGCCGTCGGGGCCTCGAAGCCTGCGATCATCCGCAACAGCGTGGTCTTGCCCGATCCGGACGGTCCGAGAATCGCGAACAGCTCCCCGTCGGCGATGGTCAGATCAGCGCCCGCGACGGCCACCACGGGGTGCCGCGGATCGCCGAACTCCTTGCGGACGCCGACCAGCTCGATCTGGGGAACGGCTGCGTCGTCGAGGGGGTCGGCGCCTGGTCTCGACACCGCCGTTCCGGATGGCATTCACGCATCCTAGGAATTCCGTTGCCGAAGCGCAGTTCAAGCACGAATTTCGTGGCGCGCGCCGACCGACGTCGCGGTCACCGTCGCAGTGCGGCCGGCGGTGGCTCGAACACGTTGCCGGTGGATGCCGCCTGGGAGTTGGGGGAGGCCTCGGAGGTGAACATCATCCGGCGGACGACCGGACCGACCAGTGCGTCGAACAAGAACGGGACCACGCGGTAGGTCGCGATCGCCGGTCGGTTGAACCAGCCGATCTGACGTTCGGTGGACGTCGTCTTCTCGGCGGCACGCACGATGGCGGCTGCGATCGTGCCCGGGGCGTCGGAGGTCGGCGGCACCCGTGGGGTCTGCTGGTCCAGGAAATTGGCCGCCGACGCATAGACCGGCGTGTTCACCGGTCCGGGATAGATGCCGTGTATCCGAACCCCGGGAAGGTGCCGATTCTCCTGCCGCAGGGCCCGGACCAGTCCGCAGAGTGCGAATTTGCTTGCCACATAGGCGGATTGGTACGGCACGGCAGTCACGCCGAGAAGCGAACCGACCAGCACGAGCTGACCGCGACCGCGTGGCTGGAAGTGAGCCAGTGCGCAGCGGGCGACGTTCGCGGCGCCGATCAAGTTGGTGGCGATGATCGCGTCGAAGACCTCGGCCGGGATGTCTTCGAAGCGACCGAACGCGGTGATCGCGGCGCATTGGGCCGCCACGTCGACGCCGCCGAAGGTTTCGATCGCGCGCTCGAAGGTCTTCTGGACCTGGTCGGCGTCGGCGATGTCGGTGGGCGCGACGAGCACACCGTCCGCGCCCGCCCGGCGGCACTGTTCGGCGACGTCGTCCAGATCGCGTTCGGAACGAGCCGCGAGCACCAGGCGGGCCCCGCGAGCGGCATACCGCAGCGCCGTCTCCCGTCCGATACCGCTCGACGCCCCGGTGATCACTACGACTCGTGCACTCATCCTCGGCCTTTCCGTCGTTTGCGCTCAGCCCATCCCATGCCACCGAGCACGGTGGTGGCTGCAGCGGCGGGCCACCCTCCGCGTCGCGTCGCCAGCACTGCCGCTGCGACGGCGACGGGGGCGAGCACCGCCACCGGATCGCGGCGACGTTGTCGGAGGCGTTGCAGCGCAGCTGGTGTGCCCGACACCAGATTCGCCGCAACGACACTGCGATGGATCGCGCCGGGTCGTCGGCCGCGGGCCGCGGCCGCGACCGCCATCGCCCACCAGAGCGTCAACGTGACGTCATGGGTCGACGACAGCGCTGCTTCCCGGCTCGGCGCGTCGTCGTCGATCGCGCCCAGAGCGGGACTCGTGCCCGTCGTTCCGTCAGCGAGTCCGTCGATGAGCTCCCTGGCCGCGTCGGTCGACGAATGCCTTGGCTGCCAATGCAATTCCTGGCGTGCCTTGGTGGTGTCCATCACCGGAGAGCGGGTCGCGACGTCGTACCAGCCGGGGGTGACGGCCAGCAGGCCCAGCCGATGGAGGGCGATGACGACCGACCGCATCGCCGCCGGGTTGACCCGCACCGGACGCGCTCCGACCAAACCTGCCAGCGCGGAGCCCGACAGAACGTCGGAGGCCACGTTGAACGAGCCACCCAGCCGCCGCCGCAGGAGCTGCACCACCGCGTCGCCGACGTCGTCGGCGTGGACGAACTGCAGTGCGAGCCCGCGAGGCAGCGGCAGCAGGGGCAACCTGCGACGCTGTGCCACGGTGAAAGCCGCCCGCGGGATCACCGATCCCACGTACAGCGAACGGATCTCGAAGGCAGCGTGGCGGGCGACGACCACCGTGGGCCGGAAGCGCGACACGACGACGTCGGGATGGTCGCGTTCATACTGATCGAGCAGGGACTCCACGGCGACCTTGTGTCTGCTGTACACCGACGTCGATTGGCCCGTCGCCGGATACGTCTCGGGGACCGGTGCCGTGGACTCGCTGGGGGCGTAGACGCCCAGGCTCGAGGCATAGATCAGATGCGACACCCCGGTGAGCGTCATCGCCGCGAGAACCGCCTGTGTGCCAACGACATTGACACGATACAAGTAGTCCTCGTCGTCGACCGGGTGTACGGCCAGAGCGAGGTGGATCACCGCGTCGACACCACGCATTGCCGCCGTCAATCGGGTGGTCGCATCTGCTGCGGAGAGATCGACGGGACACCAGTGGACGCCGTCGTAGATCTGACCACGCGTCGGCGGGCGCCGACACACGCCGACGAGTTCGGCCTGCGGAACCTGGCGGCGCAGCTCACGCAGCACGCCGGCGCCGACATTGCCGGAAGCGCCGGTGATGAGGATGCGTCGCCGCTGCTGCATGGCACGGGCATACACCGTGGCCGGCGGTCGAAACCGGAACGCGGGCAGGCAAATTCTTACGTCTTCGGATCCTCGCGGCCGGGTGTGGCACGACGTTTGCCGATGCCGGCGCGGGGTAGCACGGCGAGGGTCCCCCACAGTCGAAGGAGAAATATGGCTCGCGCAACGCTGTTCCATCAACTGCACGACGTCGGTCTGGCTGCCTGGTTCGGCGGCACGCTCGCCAACGCCGTCACGCTGAACCGGGCCGCATCGTCGGCCGGGTCCGACCGCAACGTCGGCGCCGTCGCCAACGAGGGCTGGGACCGGTGGACCCCGGTCAACGCCGCCGCGATCGGCGCCCACCTGATCGGATCGGCCGGTCTGGTCAAGCACGATACCGGCCGCATGAAGGCGCAGAGCGGTGTGCCGAGCATGGCCGCGGTGAAGACGGGGCTGACGGTCCTCGCCCTCGGGGTCACCGCCTACAGCCGCGCACTCGGGGCCAAGGTCTCCGCGCATGACGCGGTGCCGGCGGCGGATGCGACCTCCCCGGCGCCGTCGACGCCCCCTGAGGTGGCGTCCGCGCAGAAGCAGCTCAAGGCCCTGCAGTGGGTGGTTCCAGCCGCCACCGGTGCGCTGGTGGCCATCGGTGCCTACGCAAGCGAGCAGTACCGGCCGGAAGAGGTCGCCAAGGGAGCGCTGCGCCGCGTACTGTCCTGAGCGTGCCCCAGAGCGGACCTCCCTCCGCGCGCTGGGTGTTACTGGCCACGGTTCTCGGCTCGGGCATCGTGATGATCGACGGCACCGTGGTCAATGTCGCTCTGCCACACATCGGCGCCGACCTCGGCTCCGGTTTCGGTGGGCTGCAGTGGGTCGTCAACGCCTACACGCTGTCGCTGGCGTCCCTGATCCTGCTGGGTGGTTCGTTCGGCGACCATTTCGGCAGGCGCCGGGTCTTCCTCGTCGGTGTCACCTGGTTCGCGCTCGCATCGGTCGCGTGTGGCCTGGCGCCGACCACCGAATGGCTGATCGGCGCGCGGGCATTGCAGGGCATCGGAGGCGCGCTGTTGACTCCCGGAAGCCTGGCCTTGATATCGGCCTCGTTCCAGGGCGCCGACCGGGCGGCCGCGATCGGCGCCTGGTCGGGCCTGGGAGGCATTGCGGGCGCGATCGGACCGTTCGTCGGCGGCTTCCTCGTGGAGTGGAGTTGGCGGGCCGTCTTCTGGCTGAACGTTCCCCTGGCAGCGGTGGTGATCGTGGTGACGCTGCTGCACGTGCCCGAAAGCAGGGACGACGCTGCGCCTGAGGGTCTCGACATCGCCGGCGCCCTGCTTGCGGCACTGGGTCTGGGGACGCTCACCTACGGCTTGACCCGGGTGGGCAATGATGACGCGGATGTCCCGGCGGCGGTCACGATCTGCGTCGGAGTGCTGGCGTTGGCCGCCTTCGTCGTCGTGGAACGTCGCTCACCGCACCCGCTGATTCCGCCACGGCTGTTCTCCGACAGGATTTTCCGAGTCACCAACATCATCACACTGCTGATCTACGGCGCCTTGGGCGCCGCGTTCCTGCTCCTGGTGTTGCAGCTGCAGACGGTCGCCGGATTCAGTCCCGTCGCGGCAGGGACGGCGCTGCTGCCGTTCACCGTCGTGATGTTGATCTTCTCCGCACGGGCCGGTGCGCTGGCGGCTCGTATCGGGCCGCGCGTCCCGATGACCGTGGGTCCGTTGCTGTCTGCAGCGGGCTTGCTGCTGATGACACGCATCGGGCCGGGTGCCACCTGGGTGGGTGACGTGCTGCCCGCGGCCCTGACCTTCGGCGCCGGCATGGTTCTCGTGGTGGCACCGCTGACCACCGCCGTCCTCGACGCAGCACCACGCGCCATGGCCGGAGCAGCGTCCGGGGTGAACAACGCGGTGGCCCGCGTCGGGGGACTACTGGCCGTCGCGGTGCTGCCCGGCCTCGCCGGTATCACTGGCGCCGACTACGCCGACGCTGTCGCGTTCAACGCGGGATTCCATGTCGCCGTGAGCATTTCCGCGGGCCTGATGGTGCTGGCCGCGGTGATCGCGGCGGCCGGCATTCGTCGCACCCGTCCTCCGATCGCCGATGATCGGTTCCGGATCGACGAATGCCGGCACTGCGCGATCAGCGGGCCCCCGCTGAACCCCAGCGAGGTCCGCGAGCCGTGATGTCCTAGCCCGCCGGGACGGCGCCGCAGCCGACGCCCGGGATGCAGCCCGCCGCGCCACCGGGGCCGGCCACTCCACCGGGACCGCCGGGTATCACACCGGCCGCACCGCCGGGACCCGCCACTCCGCCAGGACCGCCCGGGATCACACCGGCCGCACCCGCGGGTCCGGCAGCGCCACTCGGGCCGCCCGGGATGGTGCCGGCAGCGCCACCGGGTCCGGCGACACCACCCGGTCCGCCGGGTATCGCGCCGGCTGCACCGCCGGGTCCGGCCACGCCGTAGCCGGGAGCAGGCGGCGGCACATAGCCCGCGGGCGGAGGCGGCGGAGGCGGGGCGTAACCGGCCGGCGGGGGAGGAGGAGGCGGCGGCGCGGCGCAGCCCGTGCCGTACGGGTCGACGCACCCGGCCGGGCCACCGGCGGATGCGAGCGGGGCGAAAGCGAGTGCGGCAGCGGCGGCACACGCGGCGATCACAGGTTTTTGCAGCATGTCGACACCACTACCCTGGCCGCAACGAATCTAACCCGCTGATCACTCGCTGTGTTCGGCGATGTACCGGTCGGCGTCCTTGTCGGAGGTGTCGATATCGGTGACGGATTCGCGTTCGGCATAGAACCGGAGCCACTGCATGCCGAGGTCGTGGCGCATCTGGAGGCTGGCGCTCTTGATGAAGTCAGGCATCGCCTCGCGCTCCTCTTCGTCGAGGTGCGAGCCGTTCTCCTTGCGGGCTTCGTTGACCGCCGCGAACCACTCGTCGCTGCCGGGCTCGTGCTCTCGGGACCGGCGCACCGCGTCGCGGATGGAGTTGTGGTCGGTGATCGCGTCCTCGGTCTCGTCCTCCGGATCGCCTTCCGGATTACCCGGGTGGTCGCGCCCTCCGTGGGCCAGCAGCGCCGGGTAGAACACCGTCTCCTCGGCGTCGGCGTGCGCGTCCAACCGGGTGCCCAGCGCGTCCCAGATCGCAGCCAGCTCGTCGGGGGAGTGCGCGTCGTCGAGCCGGAAGAACTGCCGGCGGAGCCAGTCGTGATCGGCGTAGATGAGATCGATGATGTCGGCCATGTGTCCAGGCATACCCGGGTTTCTCCCCGAGGAACCCGGGTACCACGGGGCGGTGGAGCAGGACACCGAGCAGCGTTTCGATGTCGTCGTCGTCGGGGGCGGGAACGCCGGAATCAGCGCGGCGGCACGGTTGCTGCGCAAGGGCTTTCAGCGGATCGCCGCGGTCGAGCCGCAAACCGTGCACACCTATCGGCCGCTGCTGTCCTATGTCGGCGGCGGGCAGGCGAACTTGCGCCGCGCCGAGCGGACCCAGCGTTCGGTGACGCCGTCGAGGTGCACCTGGATTCGCGACGCCGCGGTGTCCGTCGACCCGGCGGGCTCGACGGTCGAGTGCGCCACCGGTCGCCGGCTTCGCTACACCGATCTGGTGATCGGTACCGGACTGGTCCCCGACGACGACGAATTACCCGGCGTCACCGCCGCTTTGAAGACTCCGGCCGTCGCCAGCAATTACCTCGACCACGCCGAGAAGACGTGGCGGCGTATCCGCGCGATGCCGTCGGGTGGCCACGCGGTGTTCACCGTGCCGCGTGCGCCGGTCAGTTGCACTGCCACCACGATGAAGCCGTTGTTCCTCGCAGCCGCACACTGGCGCGACACGGGGCGCCTGCCGGGGGTGAACATCACCCTGGTGATCGACCGCCCCCATCTCGTGGGTGTGCCAGAGATCGATGCCCGGCTCTCGAAACGGTTGGCGGAGTTGGATGTTCGCATACTGTACGACACCGCGGTGGGCGAGCTGAAACCGGAGGCGAACGTCATCAGTGTCGGGGGCGGTGAGCACATGCACTATGACTTCCTACATCTGGTCCCGCCGTTCCGGGGCCCGCGTTGGTTGCAGACGTCGGGTCTGACGGGGAAACAGCCCCACGGACTCGTCGACATCGACTCGACCACGCTGCAGCACCGCACCTATCCGAACATCTGGTCGGCCGGCGACGTCGCCGCAGTCGACACCGACCCGTCCGGCGGCGCACTGCGCCGGCAGATCGCGATCCTTGTGCACAACATGCGCGCGGCTCGCGACGGCACGGCGATGAAGCGCTACGACGGGTACACCGTCGCGCCGATCACCACCGACCGGCACCGGTTGATCGCCGGTGAGTTCGACCGCAGTGGGCGGCTGGCGTCGTCACTGCCGTCGTTCGTCGACTCGACCACACCCAGGCGCTCGGCCTGGGCCTTCGATCGTCATGTGCTTCCGCAGACCTACTGGCACGGCATCCTCAGAGGGCGGTTGTGACCGCTCCCGGCTGACGGGTCGGGGTGATGCGGGCCTTGACGCCGTAGACCGAGGCGCGGGCGAGCAGTTCCCGATAGAACTCGTCCGACACCACCGGCGTGCGGCTGAGGAGGAAGCCCGACAGGCCCGTCGGGTCGGTCACGATGGCCCACTGGTAGTCGGGATCGAGGTCGACGATCCAGTAGTTGCCGGGCGGGTTGGCGTTCGGCTTGCCGAAGAACGTCACCTTCAGCTTGCTGTTGGTGGAATCGACGGGCAGCGCGGTGCCCTGGATCGTGGACTCCGGTCCGTTGTCGAAGAAGTAGTTCCCGGAGTTCGCGACGCTGATCGACCCGTCGGGGTTCAGGCCATAGACGGCCTTGGTGTTCACCAGCCCGATCGAGAAGAACTGCTTGACGCTGCCGACCTCGTACCAGGTACCGAGGTAGGAGTCGACGTCGACGACCGGCGGGGGAGCCAGGACGACGGCCGAGGTGTCGCCGAGCACGATGTACTGGTCGGGGGCGCCGTAGATGCCGGTGCCGTCGGCCGGCCCCAGCCCCTGATACAGGTCGTTGATCCACCCGGACGCCAGCGTGTAGGCCGCCGCGGTGTTGCCGGGCGCCGAGAACCGGGTGAACAGCTGCGACAGGAGGTCGATCACCGGATTGCCGCCGAGCAGCGAGTCGACGTGGGAGCCGCCTGCCAGCGTCACCCCGACGAACTGCCCGGGTCGGGCGGCGACGAGTTCCTTGGTGGTGGCGCCGAAGAGGTTGCCGGCCTGCGGCGGCGCCGCGATCTGGTACACCGGGATGTCGCCGAGTCGGGTCAGCGCCTCGGGGACGACGTTCTTGTAGGCGAACCCGTCGAACATCACGACGCCGCGCAGGTTGTCTCCGTTATCGGGATCGGCCTCGTAGTAGCCGCCCGCCGCGGCAGCCAGACCACCGCCGGCGGAGTGCCCGCTGAGCACGAAGTCCTTCGGCAGATCGCCCGTGTAGCCCGCGGCGATGGCGCTGGTGAGGAGCTCGTTCTCGTCGCCGAGGAAAAGATCGGCCACCGCCTGCTGGGTTTGCGTGCCGTTGAGCCAACAGCCTCCGCAGCGCAGCGATGGGAACGACGGGATGTTGGGCACCACGACGATGCTGTTCGTCTGCTGCGACAGGTCCTTGGCCAGCGCCGAGTAGAAGAACTTGCGGCCCATGAAGCCGTGCTGCAGATAGATGACGCCGGTGGCGTCGACTGAGCCGTCGGACTGCGTGGGGAAGTACCAGTCGGCCCGCGTCTTCAGATCCTTCTCGCCGACCGGGATGTCCAGTTTCGCCCGCCCGGTCCGCACACCGGTGACCGTGCCGGTGGCCGCGACCTGCGCGACGACCGGGGGTTCGACGGCGGCGCTCTCGGCGACCACGGATTTCTCGGCGTCGGCGTTGTGGCGCAGTGTGAGCAGCCGGGGCCGCTTGCCGGCGGCGGTGTCGGTATCGGCGGCGGTGTCGGTGTCGGTGTCGGTGTCGGTGTCGCGGAGTTTCGCGCGACCACGGGGCGTGGTGGACGTGGGTGCGGTGGCCGGATCGTCGTCGGCGCGAGCGACCCTCCGATCGCGTTTCGCCTCTCGCTTCGCCTCGGTGGAGGCGGTCCCTGCGTCGCGGGAAGGCCCTGCGTCGGTCGAGCGCGTCGGCGAGGTGTCGCCGGTGTCGGAGTCGGCGGCAGCCACTCCGTGCCCGGCGCCGAGCGCGATGCATGCACCCGCGCCCGCAGCGAAGAACCAGTAACCCCAATGTCTTGACGTCACGGCAAAGAACCTAGACCCGCGACACCGTCTCGTGGAGAGATTTGTCGGCGACGTCAGTCAGACGTCACGTACAAAGGCAGGATGCGGGCACAACCCGAGGTGAAGATCTGTCCGGTGTGCGGTCGCCCGTTCCACAACCGGAAGAAATGGGCCTCGCGCGGGCAGTGGGATCAGATCGTCTACTGCTCGCGCCGCTGCCGTGGTGCTGCGGTCAGAAGACCCGAATCCAGTCGATGAGCATCTGCGCCGGGTACGTGCCGCCCGCGGGTTCGCGGCCTCCCGAGCCGCCGACGGCGATGTTGAACACCGGTGCCAGCGTGTATCCGGGATCGTTGAACGGCCAGTCCTGGAGCGAGTTCGCGGGCACGGTGAAGAACGGCTCCATGCCGGGCTGATAGTCCTTCCAGAAGTACATGCCCGTCGGCAGCCACGTCATCCGCCAGGTGTGCCAGGCGTTGTCGACCGGGTGGCGGTCGGTGGCGAACGACGTGCCGTCCAACCGGGCGTGCACGGTGGTTCCGGACGGCCAGTCGTTGTTGCCGTACCACTCGACGAGGTCCACCTCGCCGCCGCGCACCGGGTTGTCGTTCAGGAGCCAGAACGCGGGCCACGCGCCGTCGGTGAGGCAGTCGAGCTTGATGCGCGCCTCCCACGTCGTGCCGACGGCACCGCGCCAGTTCCCGATGATCTTGGCGCTGGCGTACTTCTCCTGGATCGTCGTGCCCGGTCCGCGGGTGGCCCGGATGACGAGGTTGCCGTTGCCGTCCTGGAAGACATGCTCCTGATCGGTGACATAGCGGCCCATGTTGTAGGGCTTGTCCCACTCGACAGGGTTCCGGATGGTCTCGCGTGCAGGGACGATGAACCACCACGCCGGATCGGGCGGTGTGCCCGCCGGGCCGTTGAACTCGTCCTGGAACAGGAACACCGGGCCGGGGTCGACGTTCGCGGCCGGGGCCGGCGGCGCGCCGGGCGGAGCGGGGACGGGTGGTACGTCGCCGGGAAGGGGTTGTGCATGGGCGGTCGCGGTGGGCAGCGCGACGGCTGCCGCGCCCAGACCGAACATGAACATCAGGTGACGACGATCCATTTCTGGCACCGAACGACCATAAATGATCCCGGCCTTCTCGTCGCGGATGTGCACCGGTTTCGCTGCACCGCCTTGCGGCTACCTTCTGTAGCTGTGATCCTCGACGATGCCGTGCGGTTGGTCGGCCGAACGGTTGCCCGGATCGTCACCCGCCCGCCTCGGTACGAGCTGGCCGGCCGCGTCGTGTTCATCACCGGTGCCGCCAGGGGATTGGGTGCCGAGACCGCGCGCCGCGCCCATGCCCGCGGCGCGCGGGTGGCCCTCGTGGGCCGTCGGCTGGCGCCACTTCAGCAGCTGGCAGCGGAATTGGGTTCTGGCGCAGCCGCGTTCGAGGCCGACGTGACGTCGGCGGAGCGCCTGCAGCGCGCCGCCGACGATGCCGTGGCCGCCTTCGGTGGCATCGACGTCGTCATCGCCAATGCCGGGATCGCACCGCCCTCGCACACCGTCGCGACCATCGCTGCGGACGACTTCGAGCACACCGTCGACGTCGACCTGCTGGGCCAATGGCGCACCGTGCGCGCGACGCTGCCAGCGGTCCTCGAGCGCCGGGGACACGTCCTGCTGGTCGGCTCGATCTACGCCTTCTTCAACGGTGTGCTCGCCGCGCCGTACGCGGTGAGCAAGGCCGGTGTCGAGCAGCTCGCCCGGACGTTGCGGGTGGAGCTGGCGTCCCACGGCGCCACCGCGGGCATCGCCTACCTCGGGTTCATCGACACCGACCTGGCCGCCGACGCGTTCGCCGACGCGTCGGCCGCAGCGATCAGGCAGGCCGTGCCGCGGGTGTTCACCAAGGAGATGACCGTCACGGAGGCGGCCGATGCCATGTTGGACGCGATCGAGCGGCGCGCACCGCGGGTCAGCGCACCGGCCTGGGTGCGGCCGCTGCTGGCGCTGCGCTCGGTGACCACCGCGGTGATGGACGACGTGCTGCTGCACAACCGGAACGTGCAGGCCGCCATCGCCACTGCCGAACGAGGTGCGCGGCAACGCGATTCGTGAGCTACGCGGCGACGACGGTGGCCTGTGCGTTGCCCGACACGACGGTGAGCAGTTCGGGGATGGTCAGCTGGCCCCAGCCGGTGTTCACCGGTCCGCGCGCGGTGCCCAACCACGGCACCACGCCCGGATCGGGTGTGACGCCGAGGTGGTAGGCCTGCACGCCCGGCAGGTGGTACTGGAAGAAGTTGCCGAAGAAGTCGGCGAGGAAGACCAGGTTCCTGATCGGACCCGTGTGCCACAGCGTCGCTGCATTCAGCAGGGGTGTCATGGCGTTCGGGTCGCCGATCAGCACGATGTTGCCGTAGTGCGGCTTGCTGCCCCCGCCCGGGACGTAGGGCGGCATGAGTGGTTGCAGCCCGGGCAGGTCGGTCGCCATGAAGCCGGCGGGGTCGCCGTAGGTGATGATGTTGACGAACATCGAGTCCCGGCCATTCCCTTCGACGGTGGTGTTCATTCCCGGGGCCTCGAAGCTGACGCCGGGCAGACCGAGTTGCTGCGCGACGTACTGCGCCTCCCAGCCGCCGAGCGAGTGCCCGGTGACGAAGATGTCGTCGGCGTCGTAGCCCTGGCTCTCTGCGGCGGATCGAACCCTTTCGGCGAAGCGCAGCGCGTCATGAAACGCGCGCGGGGTCTTCGACGTGAAGACGACCTGCAGGTCGGTGAACAGCTGAGCCCCGGCTATCAGCGGATTGAACAGCAGATTCGTTCCTCCGGTGGTGCCCTGGTAGGCGATCACGATCTGTCCATCGGCGGTGACCCACGCGCGAGCGGCCATCCCGGACGGGATGTTCGCCGAGGCCAGCTGAAAACCGTTGACGGTGAACGGGACCAGACCCTCGGGTGTGGTGCCGAGTCCGTACGCCGACGCCGACGCGTTCAGGAACTGAGCCACGGTCGGCGTCGCACCTATCGGCGGCCCGTCGTAGGTCACCTCGGGAATGGCCGGTTGCGGCGGTGGCGTCCGATCCAGTCGGAACCACTTCTCGGTCTCGCGGAAGACCGCGAACAGCAGATCGTTGATGGGGGGAATGATCTTGACCGGCGGCTGCGGACCGCTCGTCGACGACGTGATGTCCAGCACCTGCAGCACCGTGTTGATCAGGCGCCCCGGTAGTTGCACGAGTTTGCCCAGCGGCGACAGCGGCTGCGGCACCGGCGCCCCGGGGGCGACGGTCGGTTCGGTGACCGCCGCGACGGTGGGTTCGGTGGCGACGTCAGCAACCGGCGGTGATTCGGAGCGGACGATCGTCAGACGTCGCGTCGGCCGCGTGGTCTCGGTGGCGGTGTCGGTGACCGCCTCTGGAGCGGGTTCGGTCGCGGTGCGGGCGCGCTTGCCGACTCGGGCCTCGATGCGCTCGTCGCGCCGCGCCTCGCGGTCAGCCTGGCGCTGCTCCCTCTTCTCCTGGACCCGCTCGGCGAACCGTTTCCACGAGGGTCGTTCGGGGCGATCACTCGAGTCGTCGTCGCCTGACGCCCCGGCGCGATCAGGCCTGTTCGGCGTGGCGGAGTCCGAGGAATGCGTCACCGTCGTCGTCTCGGTCTGGCCGGAATCGGCCCACGCAGGTGCGGGCGAGGCGGCTAGTCCTGCGCACAGGGCGAGTGCGGCAACGCCGTAGCAAAGGCGCCGGGAGGTGTCTGGCATGGTGACAACCTACGTTGTCCTGTGACAGCAGTCACACCCAGGTGCCTCGGCGCATCACCCCGGTCACCGCCAGTTCCTCGTCGAGCACCACCAGGTCGGCGACCGATCCGACGGCGAGTTCGGCGCTGGGCAACCCGAGCGCGGCGGCGGGGTTGACCGATGTCTGCGCCACCGCGGCCTGCAGCGCGTCACTGCGCGAGGCGCCGCTGTGCAGAACAGCAAACCGGAGCACCCGGTCCATCGTGGCCGTGCTGCCCGCGATGGTGTCACTGCCCGCGAGCCGGGCCACCCCGTCGGCGACGTCCACCGCCAACGGGCCGAGGTCATAGCGCCCGTCGGACATACCGGTCGCAGCCATGGCGTCGGTTATCAACGAGATACGTTCGGGGCCAGCCGCTTTCGTGACCAAACGGTAGATGGCCGGATCGATGTGTACCCCGTCGGTGATCAGTTCGACGGTGATCCGTGGGTCCTCGAGCAGTGCCGTGATCGGACCCGGTTCGCGGCGATCGATCGGGCGCATCGCGTTGAACAGGTGGGTGCCGACCGTAGCGCCGGCGTCGATCGCGGCCCGCGTCTGCGCGTAGGTCGCCTCGGTGTGCCCGACGGCGACCACCACCCCGGCGGCGGTGAACTGGCCGATCGCGGCGCCCGCCCCCGCACGCTCGGGGGCGATGGTGACCATCCGGATCGCGCCGTCACCGGCGTCGAGGACGGCGTCGATCTCGGCAGGGTCCGGATCGCGCATCAGCGCCGGCTGATGCGCGCCACAGCGCTGCGGTGAGAGCCACGGACCTTCCAGGTGGATTCCGTCGATGAGACCGGCCCGGACATCGCGCGCCAACGCGGCGACCTGTCGGAGCAAGTCCTCCCGGTCGGCGGTCACCAGCGATGCGACCAGCCGGGTGCTCCCACGGCTGCGGTGGACGGCGACGGCGGTGGCGGTCTGCTCCGGGTCGGCGGCGGAGAAGTTCGCGCCGCCGCCGCCGTGCAGATGGGTGTCGACGAACCCCGGCACCACGGTGACCGGGCCGAGGTCGCGATCGGCGGGCGTCGGCGCATCGCCCTCGCCGAGCCTGCGGATGGAGCCGTCGACCACCTCGATCCATCCTGGCCGTAGGGCTTTTCGTCCCGTCAGGATGGCGTCGGCACGCAGCAGCACCTCAGATGCCCTGCCAGTCGGGCTTGCTGCGATACGTCTCGCGGTAGTAGTCGACCAGTTGCAGCCGCCGCGCGGCCGCGTCGTCCAGCAGCACCGTCACGTGCGGATGATGCTGCAGCACCGTCGCGGGCCACATAGCGCTCACCGCCCCTTCGACCAGGTGGTGTACCGCCTCGGCCTTGCCCCGTCCTGTCGCCACCAGCACGATGTGCCGTGCCTCGGAGATCGTGCCCAACCCCTGCGTTAGGCAGTGCGTCGGCACCGCGTCGACGTCGTCGTCGAAGAATCGGGCATTGTCGAGGCGGGTCTGCCGGGTCAGCGTCTTGATCCGGGTCCGCGACGCCAGCGACGACCCGGGCTCGTTGAACCCGATGTGCCCGTCGGTGCCGATCCCGAGGATCTGCAGATCCACCCCGCCGGCGGCGCGGATCGCCTCCTCGTACGCCGCGCAGGCGGCCGGTATGTCGGCGGCCAGGCCGTCGGGGCCCTGCACCGCACCGTCGGCGAAATCCACGCGGGAGACGAACACCGCGTCGATGACGTTGCGGTAGCTCTCGGGATGATCGGCAGGCAGTCCGACGTATTCGTCGAGCGTGAAGCCCTTGGCCTGCCGGAAGGACAGCTCACCGGCCTCGTACCGGGTCACCAGCTCGTCGTAGATGCTCAAGGGCGAGGAACCGGTGGCCAACCCGAGAACCGCGCCGGGGTTGCGTTTCAGCAACGCGGTCACCGCGTCGGCGGCCACCCGGCCGATCTCCTTCTGGTCCTGCAGGACAACGACTTCCATCAGGTGCCGGCCGTGAAGAGGCCGTCACCCGACGTCAGCACCGCGCCTTCGAGCACGGCCTCGTCCGGGGTGATGTTGCCGGGCTCCCGCTCGTCCATCACCACAACGGGCACAACGGGATTCAATCCCTTGGCCACGATCGCGGGCACGTCATAGGTGGTCACCGTCTGACCCGCGGTGACCTCGTCGCCCTGGCTGACATGCGTCGTGAAACCCTCACCCTCGAGCGCGACGGTGTCCAGGCCGAGGTGTACCAGCACACCGACGTTGTCGGCCGTCATGATCACGTAGGCGTGTGGCAGGAGCTTGAGCACCTTGCCCGACACCGGGGCGACCGCCTCGATCACCTCGTGGGGAGGATCCACCGCGGCGCCGTAGCCGACCATGCCCGCGGAGAACACCGGGTCGGGGACATCGGAGAGGGGGACCGCGCGGCCCGGAACGGGGGCGATGACGGATGTGGTGCTCACAGGCGCAACTCCTTTTGTCGATCGGATGAAAGCCGATCGCACCAAGAATAGGCTTGCAGAACTTGCGCACGGGCACGAAATCGGCGAGAAGGAAGGCTGACCTGTGACGGATCGATCTGCGAAACCACAAGAAGCGCAGAGCAAGTCAGGCATGCGGATACCCGGATTCGCCCAGCTCCAACGGCTGGGCAAGAGCCTCATGCTGCCGATCGCGGTGCTGCCCGCCGCGGGCATCCTGCTGCGGCTCGGGCAACCGGATCTGCTGGGCCGGATCGAGACCCCGGTCATCGGGGCCTTCTTCAAGGCGATGAGTGCGGCCGGCGACGCGCTGTTCACCAACCTGCCGCTGCTGTTCGCGGTCGGTGTCGCCATCGGGTTCGCGAAGAAGGCCGACGGGTCGACCGCCCTCTCTGCGGTGGTGGGCTACCTGGTGGTGCAGGCCGTGTTCAAGACCATGTCGCCGATCGTGCTGGCCGGCGAGGTCGACAAGTCCGGGGAGCAGGCGCTGATCAACTACAGCGTGTTCGCCGGCATCGTCGTCGGATTGCTGACAGCGTGGCTGTTCGACCGCTACCACACGATCGAATTGCCCTCGTATCTCGGCTTCTTCGGCGGCAGACGCTTCGTCCCGATCATCGTCTCACTGGCATGTCTGTTCCTCGCGTTCGCGATGAGCTACTTCTACCCGATCTTCGACGCCGGGCTGACCGGCCTCGGTGAGTTCATCGGCGGCTCGGGAGCAATCGGCGCGTTCGTCTACGGATTCGCCAACCGCATGCTGATCCCGCTGGGCCTGCACCACATTCCGAACTCCTACATCTGGTTCCTCTACGGCGACTACCAGACACCGGGCGGGGAGAACGTCACCGGCGAGCTGACCCGGTTCGCGGCAGGAGACCCGACCGCGGGCATCCTCACGTCGGGCTTCTACCCGATCCTGATGTTCGGTCTGCCCGCGGCGGCGCTGGCGATGATCCACGTCGCCAACAAGAAGCAGCGCAAGGTCGCGGTCGGCATCCTGTCGGCGGCAGCCCTGACCGCGTTCCTCACCGGTGTGACCGAGCCGCTGGAGTTCGCGTTCATGTTCGTCGCGTTCCCGCTCTACGTGATCCACGCGGTGCTGACGGGTCTGTCGCTGGCGATCGCCTATCTGCTCGACATCCACCTCGGGTTCTCGTTCTCGGCCGGGCTGATCGACCTGCTGCTCTACGGCACGGCGCCGGCCGCGAAGAACATCCCGCTGTTGATCGTGATGGGCGTGGTGTTCTTCGCGGTCTACTACCTGCTGTTCCGGTTCGCGATCACGAAGTTCAACATGCGCACCCCGGGCCGTGAACCCGAGAACGAGTTCGAGGCCGAAGAACAGGCGAACGTCGAATCGGGCACGGAGGCGCCGGAAGCAGGTGCGGGGCCGACCGCCGTCGCGGCGCCGACGCAGACCGCGACGTCGTCGAAGGCCGAGCAGTTGATCGCAGCGTTCGGCGGCCGGGAGAACCTCGTCAACGTCGATGCGTGCATCACGCGGCTGCGGATGGAGGTCGCCGACAAGTCGAAGGTCGACCAGGGCCGTCTCAAAGCGCTCGGCGCGGCCGGCGTCATCGAGGTGGGTAACAACGTGCAGGCGGTGTTCGGCACTCAGGCAGAAGTGTTGAAGAACGACATCCGCGAGGTGCTGTAGGGCTAGCCGACCTTCTGCAGCTGGAAGGGGCTCTGCGTGACGATGCCGCCGGAGCAGCCGTAGTTGGAGTCCGATGAGACCACGCCGGCGAGCGTCACGGGGTCGACGGACATCGACACCACGGCGGGCTCGTAGTGGCCGTCGTCGCAGGTGAGGCCACCCGGCTTGGACACTGTGAACACCCAGCGACCGTCGGTGAAGGTCGTCGGTGTGGTCCAGCCCTGGTTGCTCGAGACGGTGCCGGTGCACCCGGCGGGACCGCAGCTGGTGGCGATCGTCAAGACGTTGTACGGATCGCCGTCGGCAGAGCCGTAGGTGCCGTTGAGCAGCGGGGGATCGGCGGCCGCGGCGCCGGCGAACACGAGAACGGCGATCGCCGGCGCCGTGACGGCGGCCATCGTTCGGAGAACACTGCCGGAAACCCTTGCCATAGTGATTCGCAGAGTACGGCCTGGTCAGCGCGGGAAGCGGCAGGCGGATTCGGTTGTGTCCGTTGTGTCGCCGAACCGAGACGTAGGGCCGGCCAGAACGGCGGTCAGGAATCCGGGAAGACCCGCACCGGGGCGGGCGGGTTGCGCAGCAGGGCAGGCAGAACGAAGGTCCGTAGGTAGCGACGGGTGGTGTCCGGATCAGTCGAACCCGGAAGCACGCCCATCAGCAGCGTGATCGCGGTGGAAACGAGGAACTGCGCCAGGTCCGCGGGGTCCAACCCGTCCCGGAGCCCGTCGCGATCGGCGTCGAGCGCGTCGACGAGCACGGTGACCAACTCGGTCAACGACCGGTCCTGGGCGATCAACTGGGCGATGGTGCCATCCTGGGTCTGCTCCGACAGCGTCTGCAACAGAGGATCGTCGACGAGTTCGGTGGCCACGATCACGAGACTTTCGACGAGCATGTCGGCCAGGCTCGCACCGTCGGGTAGGCGCGCCACGATCGCCTGCTGGTGCCCGCGAGTCTTGCGGGCCACCAGCTCCTCGAGCAGGCGTCGGCGGTTGGGAAAATGAAGGTACATCGCGGCGCGTGAGTAGCCTGCTTCGCGCGCAATGAGTTCCATGGTGGAGGCCTGGAACCCGCGTGCCAGGATCGACCGCTCTGCCGCATCCATCAGCACGGTCCGGGCCTCCTCGGCGGAATGGCCACCACCCGGAGGACGCCCACGCGGACGTCGCGGCGGTTCCGCTCCGGCGGCGTCAGGGGATCTGCTCATCGTGGGTCCTTCGAGTGAACAGTATGTCCGACGCTCTTGCCGTGGCGAGACTGTGGCCCTATAAATAGACGAAAGTCATCAAATGTCTATTTTGGGGGCGGGCATGCAGCGTCGGGCGGCGATCATGACGGTGAGTGTTCTGACGGCGCCGATCGCGGCGGCCCTGTTCTTGGGCACCGCGACCGCGACGGCCGAGCCGGACGCGGCGGCTGGGCGAACGGCGGTGAGTGCAGAGCGAGACCCGGGACCGCGGACCGAACCGTCGCTGCGAGCCCGCCGGGACGAAAGGGGCGACGCCCCACGACGCGGTACTCGGATGGTGCTGCGGCAGGCGTCGCCCCGAGACGACGACGCACCCCCGCGCCGTATCGGACCGAGAGTCAAAACGCGCACGCCGGCAGAGGGTTTCACCGATACCTCCGCCGTGAACCTCACGTCGGCGAAGAGCGAGCGCCCGACGCTGCGGGACAGGATCGCCCACCGTGCCGCGTCACGCGCGACAACGACGTCGTCGGTCCCCCAGGTCAGACCGTCCGTCGCGACCCGTATGGACAGCGCCGGCGACTCACCCGTGCCGAGCCCGCCGCGTCGCGCAGGCCTCCTCAGCGCCGTCGGGTCCCTGCTCGTCAACACACTCGTCGGAGCGATCCACCTCGCCGATGGGCCACCGGTTCTGCCACCGAACAGCACCGTCACTGTTCGAACCTCCAGCCTCACGCTGCCCATCGGAGCGGGCCGCTCCGTGCAGGCCGACTGGTACTTCCCCGAAGACGCCGACGCCTCGACGCGGCTGATCTACTTCCAACACGGCTTCCTGGCCAGCGGACCGATCTACAGCTACACGATCGCCCATCTGGCCGAACGCACCGACAGCATCATCGTCGCCCCGTCGCTGTCGTCGAACTTCTTCTCACCATCAGCGGAGTGGGTGGGTGGCTCCACGGTCCAGCGTGCCGTCGCCGACCTCTTCGTCGGCGAACGTGCCGCGCTCGTCGACAGTGCCAGTGCCGCAGCCGGATACGAGGTCACGCTGCCCCAGAAATTCGTCCTCGTCGGCCATTCGGCCGGTGGCACGCTGGTCACCAGCGTCGCCGGCTTCCTCGCCGACAACGGGGCGATCGGCGACCTCCAGGGCATCGTGATGCTGGACGGCGTCGAACCGGCCGGATCACCGTTCGTCAGCGACGCGCTGTCCAAGCTGACCGGCGCCGACTACCGGCCCATCTATCTCATCTCCTCCGACCGGTACTTCTGGAGCCGCAACGGCGACATGGCCGACAAACTGCAGCTCGCGCGGCCTGACGACTTCACCGGGGTCAACCTCGTGGATGGCCGGCACATCGATTACATGCTGGGCGGCAACAAGATCATCCAGTTCTTCGAATACCTCACCGCCGGCTTCTCCAAGCCGCAGAACATCGAGGCGGCCGAGCTTCTCACCGCCGGTTGGGTCGACGACCTGTTCTCGGGGACGGAGTCGCAGGGGGTCTACGGATCACCCGGGGAGAGCATCGCGATTGCGACGTCCGCGGGCACGGCCGACGCCGTCGTGCTGCCGTTGGGTTATCCGTCCCGCCCGGTCTGGAATCCCGTGCTTGAGGCGGTGCTGACCGCGATCTTCGACTTCGGCGGCCGGAACTGGTTCGTCTACGAACCGTTGCCGGGGCACGAGGTCTCGGTCAGAAAAGCGCTGTCGCCGTTGTGGTCACGGTGGCCTGACGCGCGCCCGGCTGGCGGGTCTTGGTGATGATCCCTCGCACACCGCTGGCTTTCGCTTCGGCCTTCAGCGCCTGGTACTGCTCGGTGGTGACGACGGGGTCCCGGCTGAGGATGAACCCGCTGCGGCCGGTGGGGTCGGTGACGATCGCGTACTCGTAGTCGTCACCGAGGTCGACGATCCAGTAGTTGCCGGGCGCGTTGTTCGACGGCGGCCCGAAGAAGGTGACGTTCAACTTGGCGTTGGTGTCGTCCACCGGTGAGGCCGTGCCGTTGATCGACGACTTCGGGCCCCTGTTGAAGAAGTAGTTGCCGGAGTTGACCACCTTGATGGTTCCGTCGGGGTTGAGGCTGTACTCGGCCTTGGTGTTGACCAGTCCGACCGAGAAGAACTGCTTGACGCTGCCCACCTCGTACCAGGTGCCGAGGTAGGAGTCGACGTCGACCGACGGCACGGTCACCGGGGTCGGCCGTGCCGCTGGCCGTGCCACGGCAGCACTCAGCGCGGCCAGTGCGTCGGCGATGGGGCGCTTCGCGGGGTTCGGCGGTGCGGAGTCGCCGGCCGCCTCGGTGGCCGAGGTGCTGCGCCGCAACGACTTTGACTCCGTGCCCGAGTTGGACGACTGCCGAGCGGCCACGCGCTCGGCTCGCCGTTCAGCCCGGTCGGCGGCGCGCTCCGACCGTTCGGCTGCCCGCTCCGTTCGCTGGGCGGTGCGTTCGGTGCGGCGCGCATCCCGACGGTCCTTCGCCGTCGAAATTCCCGCGCTGGACTGGCTCGCGCTGTGGCTGGAGTCTGCCGAACCGGTGTCTGCCGCGGCGGTGCCCGCTCCGAGGCCGAGGGCCAGGCTCGCGCCGGCGGCGCACGACCAGGGACAACTGCCAGCGACGATGCGTGATCATGATCGAGAATGTGACCAACCGTCGACCGCGACAAACCGATGTGACGTGGACGTCAGAAATTGGTGCGCCCGTGGAGCCGATGACGGGAATCGAACCCGCGTATTCAGCTTGGGGTTCAAGGGTTCACCATAGAGTGCCGAAGTCCGTTAAGGTGTTGTGCTACAGACTATTACGCGAAGGCCGATACGGGACGGTACAGGTTCATCCGCGACGGGTTGCAGGCGTTTATACGGGGAAAATGCGGAGCGCCTGCAACTATGCAAACCGCATCACTGGGGCTCACCTAACTGTGGTGCAGAATGTGGGCACTCTCGGCCTCGTCAGATGCGCGCCTGAACTGCTCGTCGGGCGGTCGACATCTTCATGTACAGCCGGAGGGGGTTCGCACGTGTGGGGGTGAAGCTGCGCGCCGCGTACCATTCGGCGAGACGATCATTCTTCGCGTCGAGGACGATAAGACGACTTCCGACAGCGGTCGAGGCTCCGACCGCCAGGCGCAATGCTTCAAACAGCAGATCGGTTCCGATGTTCTGTCGCCGAAGATCGTCGCGAAGCCCCATCCGAGCTAGAAGCGTCGCTGGGATTGTCGTCAACCCGCCGGTATCTCTCGGAGCAACACCAACATCTGTTGTTCGAACCTCGTGGTTCACCAGGGCAAAGAATCCCACGATGCCGTCGTCGGGATGTGTGCAAACAGTGACGGCGGCCGAGCCGACGGCAGTGGCGTGTCGCGCGTTCCCGTGAAACCAAGCGTCCATATCGTCGTCGCCGCAAGTGAAGCCGTCCAGGACGTGGTCAGCACACAGTGGCTCCACTTTGTTCCAGTACGACAACCGATTACTTCCAGTTGCGCGACAGCGCCGAGAGCAGCCCTTGAGCGTCGTCCGGTTCGTCCAGGGACTCGGCGATCTCGCGGAACTCGTCGTCCTCAACGTAGGTCACTCGAGCGTCAATTACCCGCGGAAGGACCGGCGTTGTGCGTTCATTCTTCGACTTCACCATCTCGGCGGCGTAGTACCGCCGCATCGCTTCATGTGAAATCACGCGGTCGCCGCCAGACGCGTTCCAAGCATCAACCCATGGGTCTTCGACGTGGGTGAGTGCGGACATTTCGAAGGGCTGAATCCGTCGGTATGCTTCAATCACCGCGTCGACCACCTCGCGCTCCGTTTCGGTTAGCGCATCCGGGTTACCGACGGCTTGCCTACGGGTGATCGTGATCGTGCCGCGGTAATTGCTCCAGACCGAATGAACCACCGGGCCGAGTTCGAAGGCTTTGATCTGATCCTCAAAAAGAGGCGCGTCCATCGTGACGAGGTGCCACGCCTGCGCGTAGTACAGCAGCTTCTGCAGCCGCACGGATTCGACCGCAATACGCTTCTGCAAGATGTATGCCGCGACGTCGTTCGCCGTTGTCACTCTGGAATCACCTCCTGTCAACCTCAAGGGTAGCTATGTCAAGCGCTCCAGGGTAGAACGACCCACTGACAGAACGCCGATTACCAGGCGATACAAGGGCGTGTGCGAGATGTGTGCGTAAGTATCGGCTCCCGCAGGAGAGGAGCCACCTCGGTGCTCGTCGCTTTTGACTGAGCAGCGGGGGAAGATCTGGCCGCGGTTCTTCGCCGTGGCTTTCGCACTGATTGCAGTCGCGGCTGAAAGCGTCTTGGTGGGGCGACTGCATGGTTGGGTGGGCCGAGAAGAAGAGCGGGGTTCCGCGGCTGGGTCGGTCAGCGGCGGCCGACCCAGCCGCGGTTCATCAGGCCGTCGTCGGGACGGACAGCAGGCGGAACGCGTTCGGGATGACGACGTCGGAGCCGGTGCGGAACCACAGGATGGCACCGCGCTGGCCGGTCGGCCGGCGGTTGGCGCCGAACAAGTGCGGCACGAGCTCAAGCGTGGAGCCGATGCGGTCGACGATGGTCATGCCGCGGGCGAAGTCGCCGTAGACGATCGGATAGTTGTTCTCCGTCGCCGCCGGGTTGAGCGTGCCGTCCAGGTTGGAGATCTCGTTCATCGGGCGGCCGAGCAGCATCGGCGGGTTGTCCTGCAGTGACGGGAACTTCAGTGCACCGTTGGTGGTCTCGAACTGCCGCAGCGTGTTGATGATGCTCAGGTTCGATGCCCACTGCGCGCCGGGTTGGAATCGCGGCGGCAGCGCGTTCTGCACGGCGTAGACATCGCCGGCTACCAGTGTCTCGGGCGTTGCCGGCGAGATCAGCGGAACCGAGCCGGCCGCGGCCACCAGAGCAGTGATCAAACCCTTGGGCTGGGTGGTGCCATTGCCGGTTGTGTAGGCGGTGGCGCAGAGCTGTTCGGCGCCGTCGACCAACAGCTTGGACAGCTCGGACAGGAAGTTCACCGCGTCGCCTTCGACCTCGAAGCTGAACGGCACGAAAGCATCGCCCTTGAACACGGGAATGCTGGGGCCGGCCAGTGTCGGTGACGCGTCGGCCATTTCGGCCGCCTCGGCTGTCCACTCGGCGGTCACGCCAGCGGAAGTGACGCCCTGCCAGGTGTCTGTGGTTGTCTGCACGACTCGGGCGAGCAGACGGAGCGGGTTGATGCTGCCGCCCGAGCTAAGCTGGATCGCCGGGTCGAGGGTCAGGGGCACCATGTAGCCGCCGACGTTGTCGGTCAGCCCCATGGCGCGCTGCTCGGCCTGCAGCGCGGCAACGGTCCGGTATGCCTCGGCCTCGTCGGGCGTCCAGCGAAGGTGACCGTGGGTCGGATTGGCGAGCAGGTGCGCGAAGGCCCGTTCGTAGGCCTCAGATCCCGCCGCGGCGGCCCAGCGCTGCGTCCAAGACTGCACGGCCGCCGTGCCGGTGCCCATCAACTCGGTGATTACTTCGGCGCCGCGGGCGGGCAGGCGATCGGCCTGGACGGCGCGGTCGAGAGCGCGGGTCGCGTCGTCGCGCATCGCGACGGCCGGCGGCCGTTCACGTGACTGCGCGTCGCCGGTGTCGGAGGTGCCTGCTTCGGTGTGCAGAGCGCCGGAGGCTAGGCGCTGCACCATGTCCCGGGCCGCGGTGGCGCGCTGCTGGTTCTGCGCCCGCACCTGTTCGGCGCGCTGGGTCAGTGCCTGGAACCGTTCGGCGTCGGCGCCTTCGAGGTCGCCGGTGGTGCTGTCGAGCAGTTCCTGGGCGGCCGCGCGGGTCTGTTCGAGGGTCATGGTGGAGACCTCGTCGACGGAGCCGCCGAGCACGGGCCAGATCGGGCCGCGGCGGGTGTATCCGATGGCTCGCAGGCCGGTGACGGGGTGAGTGGGAAGTGCTGTGGTCATGGGTTCACCAATCGAGTAGGGACAGCCGCGCCTGGGCGACCGACCGGGGGATGACAAGGGATTGCGATCGCACGCCCGCCACGGCTGCCCCGGTGTATGCCGGGTAGGCCGTGAGGGATACCTCGTTCAGCGCTGCCTCGACTCGCACGCGGACTCCGGCCTCCATCCGATCCCGAATGCCGCGGAAACCGACCGAGAAGCCGTCCACCGTGCCCGACTGCACCAGCTCGAGGACATCGTCACCGACGCGGGTGTTGGCGATCTCGAAGGCGGCGTGGAGCCCGTCGCGCTGTTCGTCCAGCTCGACGGCCTTTCCCACGGGGAACTGCCTGTAGTCGTGGTTGGCAAGGAGTTTGACCTTGTGGCCCCGTTCGCTGATCGACCGCGCGAAAGCGCCGAACTCGAACCGCTCCCGGTACGGTCCGGCGCCGTCATCGACGGTGACGGTCTGGCCGTAGGGCACCGCAATGCCGTGCACCGTTCGACCGGACCCAGCCGTCAAATCAGCTGTGCGAAAGAGGATTTCACTCAAGACAAGTCACCTGCCATAGGACGTGCGAATAACGCTGCGTCGCATGGTGACCCGAATGTCCAGGTTGGCCGCCCCTGCGGTTCCCGGCGCTTCGGCGATACCGAGCTGGGATCAAGCGTAGCGCCGCCATTGCCGAAACGGCAAGAGGACTTGTCACGATCTCAGCTTTCGTCCTCGTCGGGCAGAAACTCAGCTTCCCGCATCGCCGCCGCGTTCGCATCGATGAACGCGATACCGCCCGTGCTGCTGAGTTCCGGCAGCAACACCTCGAATTGGTCGAGCACGGCGTTGATCGTCTGCATGGCGCGACCGTCGGCGACCGCGGCCTGCATGATCGCAGCGATGCCAGCACGGTTGTTGTTGCCGTCGTGATCGATAATCTGAGCTGCCCGCACCATGTCGGTGGAACTCTCGTCGACGGGAGCGAGGCCCGCGATTCCCGCGATGTAGTCGGCAATGAGATCAATGCCCTCGTCCGTGCGGAAGCGGACCACGAACGTCCTGTGCAGGACCAGCAGCGCCGACAGCAGTTCTCGTGCGCGCTTGGCTTCGTTGACCTCCTCGACGATGACGCGCTGGGCGGCTTGGTTGCCTTGGCGCCGGTACTTGGTCAGAAGGGACGCCCGGCGGAAGTCGCCGGCGCGGTCTTGGTGATCAGTCATGGGTCTACCTCTTTCTTGTTACGGAACGTGTTACGGAAAATGCCACACTCTTGGGTCGTTTCCGCAGGTCAGGGGGGCAATGGCACTTTATCCGTGCGCACACTTCTGGGGGAGGGATCGAAAGCAAGATTGGCGGTCCCACCTGGGGATTCACCGTTCGCGATGCCGCCCCACCCCCCGGGGTCACGCTGACCGCCGTGGTCGCCCAGGAGATTTCGGTCCGTTGACCAGGCCAGCCACGACCCCACGAGGGCGCCTACTCGGGGACAGCGACTCAAACCAGTCGACACACCGACCCAACACCGGACACCTGGCGCACAGCCCGATCGCCACCGAGTGCCGCTCTACGACAACGTCAGGGTTCTCACCCTTGGCGGCTTCGTCAAACAGACGATGACGGCCACGACACGCAGCACCGGGCAGCGAGGGCGCCAGCCCGATGGCGTCAAAAAGACCCTGCGCGCTCACGGCAGCCTCCTTTCCTTGGTGGGTTTGCTGTTCATCACAAACACCTCGGGGAGGCGCGGTATATGTGCGTACCCCGTACTGCCGCTGTGGACCACGCGTAGTGCTGGGCCGACCTGCTTCGGGGGCGGTGGCGGTGGGACCTCGTCACCGTCGTGCTCGTCGCAACGTGGCCGGGTCGCCGCGCTCGGCAGGCTGATACAGCAAACTTCGCAGACGGTCGGGCGGGGTGGTTTCACGTGGTCCTCGCTCGGGTCGGTGATCGAAGGCTGCGACGCCGGGGAGTCGGCATCGGGAGTCGACGAACAGGGAGAATGCCGGTCCAAAGGTGTGGGAGTGTGGTCATGGGTGACCGAGTTGGTCACGGATGCTGACCTGCTGTTTTCATGCGTGACCGGGTTGGTCACCCGTGACCAGTAGGTGAACGTCCGGCCGTTGTACTCGCCTGACCGCGAGCAGGCCATTCCCTCGCCCTCTAGCAACGGCATAGCCTGGTCGAACAGTTCTCGCTTCTCTTTGCGGCCGAGCCTGCGCCGCAGATCTCCTTCGCTCAGTTCCCCGTCTCGTTCGAGCATCCGCACGATCGAGCGCTTAACCGTCTCCAGCCGGCTAGCGTCGTAGAACTCCTCGCCGGCCGCACGGGAGACCGCACGGTCACGGACCTTTGCTCGGGCGGCCTGTCGGGCCTGCTCGACCAGCCAACTCCGCGTTCGATCGGAAACCGTCATGACGACCTCGGAGAGCCGCCAGTCCTGCTCGGATACGACGCTGCGGTGGTGCATGATCGCGAGCACCGCGGCTACCTTGCAGCGGGTCAACATGGCGTGTCCGTCGAGTGCGTCGGCTTCCCCGCGCTGGCGCGCCAGGTGGGCGGCGATGATCGCTGACGTGATCTCCTCGTACCCGTAGATGATCTCGACTACGTCTCCACTAGTTCTTGTGGCCCAGGAGGGCAGAGTGGTGTCCAGTGGCGCGGGATCTGGAGTCACCGAGGCCGGCATGTCGGGATCGATCGTCATGGCCCACAGGAACCGTTGTGGCGTACCGCCGGTGACGTCGTTGAAGATGACGCCCGTGTGGCCCGGTTGGGCGCCCACCGAGAGGCAACCTCGGTACGAGTGCGCCGGGACGTTGCGGCTGTTGGCCTTCGATGCGTTGGTCGACCCGAGCTGCTCGCCCATCGCGAACGCCTTCAGCGTGCCCAGGATCGTGGAACCTTGCCTCGACTCCAGGCCCGTCAGGATGTCGATCTCAGAGCAATTGAAGATCGCCGCAGTGACGCCTTCGTTGTCCTCGTCCTCCTTGCCGCGCCGCGTGAACGTCTCGGCGATGCCCTCACCGGTCCCGATAGGCAGCTCGACGATCGGGGTGGGCCACGCGAGCCGGCCGACCTTGTCTGAGATTCCCTTGCCACCGCCGGACGGGGAGACAAAGGCGCACAGCAGGTTCAGCGAGGCGTGGCCGCCGATCACACCAGGCAGCCGCACATGAGGCCCGGCGCTGGCCGCCACCCGCAGCAGGACCGCGAAGAACACCGCCCACGGAGCCGCATAGCGCGCGCGAGCCCACTGGTGAATCTTGCGCAACTGCTCGGAATCGGATTCGAGAAAGAACTCCTTCGTCAGGTCGTCGGTCACGACGCCCTCCGCATCTCGTCGATCTCGAGTCGACGCTGCACCTGACGGCCTACCTCGGTCCAGTTCTCGCCGCCCTGCACGTCCTCGGCGGCCCGGGCGCGGGCCTCCTGGCCGAGCTGGAGCCGAAGAACGTGGTGTTCACCAGCGACAGCCAACGCGAGCAGCTTTCGTGGGTCACCGTCAGCCAGCGCGGCCCAGGCGGGCGTTCCCGCAGTGGGCAGCGGCCCGCAGTTGGCCTGAGCGACAGCGGCCTCGATGAACTTGTGGCAGGCCCACCAGCAGACCTCTCGCGACGCGGGAGCGCCCCCGCCCAGTCGGGCGGGGGCCTCCTGCTCGTTCTCCACGGTCACAGCTGGGGCAGCCTCTCCATCGCATCGGCAGCCTCGATCAACTTGGCGGCCAGAGCACGGGCGTCGGCGGCGTCGAGGTCCTGGCTGCTCGGATACAGCGAGATGCACCGGGTCACTTCGCCGGTGGCGTCCTGGAATCCGTCAACCCCGACACCAACTTTCGCCGTGTCGAAGCGCCCCCATTCAAGGGATCGGACCGGGTTGCCGTCGAGTGTCAGACTGTTCCATCCGTCGGCGTTTGCACCGTCCGGCACCGGGACATCCGGATCGGGGAGGTTGATATCGCAGAACACGCTGTGATCGCCGATGCCCCCGCAGCAGTGGCGAGTAGCCATGTCGACCGGGTGATTGTCCTTGCTCTGTGCCATGATGAACACACCTACTTTCTTGTTGGGGAGTGGTTCTGAAGCCTCGAAGGCGGCAACCTTCGGGGCTTCGCTTTTTGCCGGCCGAAGATCCTCGGTCCGGTCCGCCTCGGGATTGAGTCCCAGATCCTCGGGGTGCGGGTAATCGCGCATTACGCCGCGCCTTCGAGCCGTGCGATGTAGTCCGCCAGTTGCTTGTCTGTGCTGAATCGACGCTTCCCGATTCGCACGGACGGCAATTCGCCTGACGCCCACAGCCCGAAGACTGTCGATCGACCGACGCTGAGCTTTTCCGCGACGGCCCTCCAATCGTTCATCGCCCCTCCTGTGCTCCGTTATGCAACATACATCTACCAAATCGTGGTATTACAGAGCAGCCTACAGCGGATGTTCGTAAACGCAAGCGAATCGTGTCAAGATGTCGCAATGCCGAACATCGATCCGGATGCGAAAGAGTGGCAGAAGGAGCTAGCTGGCCGCGTTGGCCGCGCAGTCCAGCAGGCGCGCAGGGCTGCCGGTTACACCGCGCTCGAGTTGTCGCGCAGGTGCGACGACCTCGGCTACCCGATTAGTCGCGTGGCCATCTCGAAGATCGAAAGTAACTCTCGCGCGGGGAAACTAGACCTTGCTGAGTTGATCGCTCTCGCGGCGGCGCTGCACACGTCCCCGGTAGCACTGGTTTTCCCCGGTCCTTATGACCGGGACGTCGAACTTTTCCCGAGGCAGAATTGGCCGCAATTCACTGCGGCACAGTGGTTTTCGGCACTGTCGTCGGAGCCCTTTGAAGAGATGACTGAATGGCGGTCAGCAACCTGGGAGTTGAATACCTGGCGCAGGCTCGACGAACTCGAAACCTCTCGGGATGTGTTGACAATTCGCGCCGCCAACATTGCGCCAGATGAGCCGCCACCAACCCTCATATACAAGCAGATCGAGCTGTACGAGAAAGAGATCCGCGAACTGAGGGAAGCTCTGGACCATCGAAAGCGAGTGGAGCAGGCGTGGGGGATCGACGATGCCTAGGCAACGGATGGCGCCGGGTGAGCACGGCAAGATCACCAATAGTCGACGTGGTGAAATATTCTATGCCACAACATATTTGCGCTTGCATAGTGGAGTCCTGCGCGAGCGCGAAGCGTCATCCCGCAAGTCGGCCGAGGATGCCCGGCGCGAGTTGAAGAGGCGTATCGCGGCCGAACTGGAAGCCGGTGAACCTAACGGCGTTATCGACCGGCGCACAACGCTTTCCGAGCTGTTTGAGGCGTGGATACCCGCCAAGGTAGCTGAGGATCGGATCGGGGAACGGACTGCAACCCTGTACCGGGATACGTGGCGGCTGCACGGTGATCTCCAGCTCGGCGCGCTGCGCATCGGAGAGCTGACAACGAGCCGCGCCGATTCGCATCTGAAGTCATTGCCAGTGTCAGCGGCCACCTACATGCGGATCATCCTGGTCGGCATGTACGGGCTGGCAGCCCGGTTCGACGTGGTGAAGCACAACCCGATGCGCGAGACCAAGACAGCCAAGGTTGACCGCAAACCGGCGCGTGCCTTGTCGGCCATGGAGTTCGAAGAGGTGCGACAGGCCATCACCGAGTTCTGCGCGCGCAAGGGGCCGGGACCGCGGCGCGGCCTGATGCTGCCCGCGTTCGTCGAGCTGCTGGCAGCGACCGGAGTGCGGCCGGGTGAAGTGCTGGCGATCGATTGGCCCTCCGTCGACCTGCTCGCGGACATTCCGACCGTCACGGTCAACGGCACCGTCGTCGACGCAGGCCGGGTGGCCGGCAAGCCACTGCACCGCCAAGACGAACGCAAAGGCCGAGCGCCGGCCCACACGGTCACGTTGCCCGAGTTCGGGGTGAAGGTACTCACAGAGCTGTACGGGGTCACCGGCCCGGACGGGACCGTGCTGAAGAACCGCGACGGCGGCCTGGTGAGCCTGTCGAACATCAGGTCATCACTGCGGGAGGCGCTAGCACCGCACGAACATCTTCGGTGGGTGACGCCGCACAGCTTCCGGCGCACAACCGGAACGGTCGTCAGGGACGGGCTCGGAGTAGAGGCCGCGCAGCGCCAGCTCGGGCACGCGCAGCTGGCCACCACCGAAGGCCACTACGTGCAGAGAATCACCCGGGGTCCGGATACCCGCGCTGTGCTGGAGAAATGGGCCAGCAACCAGCATTGAGGATCGAATCTACGGGGAAAGTACGGGATTCCGTCAAGCGCGGTTTGCTAGCTAACTTTGATGAGCCCGTGACCAGGGCGTATGGAGCCGATGACGGGAATCGAACCCGCGTATTCAGCTTGGGAAGCTGATGTTCTGCCATTGAACTACATCGGCCGTGTTACGAAGGGCAAGGCTAACACGTGCGAAACCTCACCTGGTGTGCGCTCAGATCGCAGATCGGGCGCACAGCACGATCGGGCCGCACACCAGGCGAGGTCGCTGCGTCAGAGCGCGGACACCGCCGGCAACGGTGTGATCGGCACCGTCACCGAGACCGCCGCCGTCGCGCCGCTCGAATCGGTGGCGGTGACGACGAACGTGTCCTCCTGCGGTTTCGCGCCGAACCCTCCCGGGCCTGTCGCATAGAAGCTCTGCGGCAGACCGAGCGGCCGGTCAGCCGCCCACGTAGTGACCACGATCGAGACCCGCTGGCCCGCCATCAGGTCGAGCGTCACCTCGGGACAAAAACTCTTGCCACCGCCACACCCGGTCACCGCGACGGCGTGTGTCCCGGCGTCGTCGTTCAGCACCAGAGCGCCCGTCTCCGGCGAGTCGGGGTCGAACGTTCCGCTGTACACGATCATCAGGGTGTCCTCTGGCGCCTGGCTCTGGCCGATCGTGTACGACTGCGTGGCGGTGGCCGTGAAGGACGTCGCGATGTAATTGCGGGTGGCATCGCGTCCGGTCAAGTCCGAAAGATCGTTCAGGCCAAGTGCAGTGCTGGCGAACGTACCCTGCGTGACCTGGGCGGGATCGGTGAAGGTGATGGTTGCGCCATTTCCACCGCCGCCTTCCCGGAACTCCTCGTTCGGCAGGTACACGAACGCCCCGGTGTCCGGGTCGATCGTCACGGTGCCGTACTGCGTGGTGGCCGGCGCGCTGTAGGTGACGGTGCCGCCGTCAGGGTCCGTCGCGGTGACGGTTCCGCGCACCTCTGCTGTCGTCGGGTCACCGGCGCCGACGTTCACGCCGGTGATCACCGGGGCGTCATCCACAGCGTTGACGACCACGGTGACGGTCGCGGTGGCCGTCGTCGTGCCGTCGGTGACGGTGTAAGTGAAGGTGTCGGTGCCGTTGTAGTCGTCGTCGGGGTCGTAGCTGATGGTGCCGTCGCGGTTGATCCAGAGATCGCCGTGTTCGGGCTGGGTGTAACCCTCGACGGTGAGGTTGTCGCCGTCGATGTCGGTGTCGTTGGCCAGCAGTTCGGCGGGGTTGGCGATGAGCAGCCCGTCTTCGTCGACGGTGACGCTGTCGTCGGTGGCCACGGGCGGGTCTTTGACGGGATCGACGGTGACAGTGACTGTGGCAGTGGCGGTTTCGGTGCCGTCGGTGACGGTGTAGGTGAACGTGTCGGTGCCGTTGTAGTCGTCGTCGGGGTCGTAGCTGATCGTCCCGTCGCGGTTGATCCAGAGGTCGCCGTGTTCGGGCTGGGTGTAGCCGTCGATGCTGAGGTTGTCGCGGTCGATGTCGGTGTCGTTGGCCAGCAGTTCGGCGGGGTTGACGATGAGCAACCCGTCTTCGTCGACGGAGACCCCGTCGTCGGTGGCGACGGGCGCGTCGTTGACGGGGTTGACGCTGACGGTGACTGTTGCGGTGGTGGTCTTGATCCCGTCGGTGACGGTATAGGTGAAGGTGTCGCTGCCGTGGAAGTCGTCGTCGGGGTCGTAGCTGATGCTGCCGTCGCGGTTGATCCAGAGATCGCCGTGCTCCGGTTGGGTGTAGCCGTCGATGGACAAGTCGTCACCGTCGGGGTCGGTGTCGTTGGCCAGCAGGTCGGCGGGGTTCACCACCAGCAGTCCGTCCTCGTCGACAGAGACGCTGTCACTGCCGGCGACAGGTGCCCGATCGGTCGCGGCGACGTTCACGGTGATGACTGCCCAGTCGCTGTGCCCCCCGAACAGACCGTGCACGTGGAAGTCGTCGCGGTTGTAATCGGAGACCCGCACCAGGAATCGGTCACGGCCGCCGGTGAGCGCGAACTCGTTGTCGGCGTCGTAGGTGAAGGTTCCGGTTGCCGGGTCGACGGTGACGGTGCCGTGCTTGGGCCCGAAGAGTCCGCGGCGGACCCGGTAGGTCAACGAATCGCCATCGGCGTCGGTGCCGTTGAACGCGATCGGAACGCTGACATCGTCGTACTCGTCCAGCGTCACGTCGACCTGCTGGTTGTCCAGCACGGGCCGGCGGTTGAACAGCGTGCGCCGCGACTCCCGGCCCGCCGCGCTCAGCATGGTCCACAGACCGGTTCCGGCGGGCGCATCGGGCGTTGCAGGGGTAGCGGGCGCGGCAGGTTGGTCCAACTCGACAGTTGCTTTCGTGTCGTTAGCGACCTCCACGTGGGGTGCGGTCGCCACCGTGTTCGAGGTGACGACCTTTCGTGCCGGTCGAGACGTGCTGACTCGCGTCGGCGCGATCGACTCTGCGGGCTTTTCGGCGGCGGCGGGTGTGTCGGCCCGCTCGACGGTGGGGTCCTCGCCGGCGTCCGCTGTCGTCGAACGTGCCGGTGTATCCGCCTTTGGCGCCGTGGCGCGGCGGTGGCTGCGCGACGGCGCATCATCAGCTTCCGTCGCGTCTCCGTTCACCTCGGAGCTGACCTTCTTGTCCGCCTTCTTCTTGCCGCGGGACGGAGAAGTGTCCGACGGCGCTGCATCCGGCCGCGACACCGACCGATTGTCCGAGGACGCGCTGCTGGATGTGGAGTCGCTGTCAGCCCAGGCGACGCCGGTGGCCCCGCCGGCAATCGCAAAGCCAACTCCCAGTGCGACAGCTAACCCACCGACACGGCCGATGCGGGTCGCGCGGGCGAGGGCTGCCGCTGTTGTCGTCGCGTGGCGGTCGTGTGGCCGAGCAGTCATGAGTGTTTCCCCCAATTGTCAACCCGGACTGTCTGTCTAAGGCACCGCGGTAGAACGTGTCGACGCAATGGCCCCCGGGCAGCAGCGCAGCACAACGACACGCGGGATAGAGGAGAGACACCAGTCGCCGCAGTACGCGACCATCCCCGATAGCAAAACTGGTGACGGAGAAGAAGCTAACACGCGTTCGCAACATCGTGAGGCAAACTGTGAGAAAAATTGTTGCGGACGTAAGATCTTCTGTGGATTCTTCTCACCCGTTTCACAGCAGGGCGGTCTGCTCTGCGCCCCGCCGCCTGCTACCGGGGCGATTCCCGCCGTTACTCTCGTCCCGTGCTGCTCTCCGACCGTGACATTCGGGCCGAGATCGACGCCGGGAGGCTCGGCGTCGACCCGTTCGACGACAGTCTGATCCAGCCGTCCAGCGTCGATGTCCGGTTGGACTCCTTGTTCCGCGTCTTCAACAACACGCGCTACACCCACATCGACCCCGCCCTGCGGCAGGACGACCTCACCACGCTCGTCGAGCCCAAAGAGGGGGAGCCCTTCGTGCTGCACCCCGGTGAGTTCGTGCTCGGTGCGACGCTCGAGCGGTGCACTTTGCCCGACGACCTCGCCGGCCGCCTGGAGGGCAAGTCGTCGCTGGGTCGTCTCGGCCTGCTGACCCACTCGACCGCCGGCTTCATCGACCCGGGTTTCTCCGGTCACATCACGCTCGAGCTGTCGAACGTCGCGAACCTGCCGATCACCCTGTGGCCCGGCATGAAGATCGGCCAGCTCTGCCTGCTGCGGCTCACGAGCCCCGCCGAGCATCCCTACGGCAGCGACAAGGTCGGCTCCAAGTACCAGGGCCAGCGCGGTCCCACGCCGTCGCGGTCCTACCAGAACTTCCTGCGGTCGACCTGACGTCGAACTGACGGCGGGCGGGAATCTCCGCGCGGCGAGTAATGTCATAACCACTGGCGCGCCGGCCGCGCATCACCGCCGTGCAGCTAACCGCGACGTGTGTAACGCCGTGGCCGTCCGCGTCGATGAAGTACTAGTTGTCGGCGCTCAACCTGCAGGTGGGCCCGTACAACAACCAGGCTGCAGCAAAATTTTTGGAGGGGTCGAGTGGACATCGTTCTCGGTGTGTCGATGACACCTACGACGGTCCGCATGGTGCTGGTGGAGGGCGAAAAAGCGGACGGCGTCACCGTCGATCACGACGTCTTCGACGTCACGTCCCCGGAGGCGTCAGCAAACGTCGCCGAACAGGTCGTCGCAGCCGTCCAGGGCACCAAGGAAAGCGCGGAGTCAGGCGGGCATCACCTGAAATCCATCGGCGTCACCTGGAGTGACCACACCGAGGCCAGCGCCCTTCGTGACGTGTTGTCGGCGCACGGCATCGACGACGTCATGCTCGTCGCCGAGAGCCACGCTGCCGCGTCTCTCGCGCAGGCGGTGGGACGCGCGGTCGGATACGACACCACCGCTCTGCTCTTCGTCGACCGCGACACCGCGACGCTGTCGGTGGTCCGCACCGACGACGGCTCGGTGGTCAAGGTGCTCAGCCGTTCGCTGCACAGCACCGACGCGATGGCCGTGCTCACCGAGATGGCGCACGCGGTGGCCGCGCAGGATGCCCCACCGCAGGGCATGTTCGTCGTCGGTTCCGGCGTCGACGTCAGCTCCGTGAAGTCTCATCTCGAACATCTCGTCGACCTCCCCGTCAGCGCGCCCGACGACGCGGATCTGGCACTGGCCCGGGGTGCAGCGCTGGCATCGGCCGCTGCACCCGCGTTCGAGGCGACGACCGTGGGGCTGGCCTACTCACAGGACCCCGACGGTGACACCGCCGGCTCGGTCTACGCCGGGCTCGCCGGCGCGGACACCCAACTCGCGCCGGTCGGCGCTGAGGTGGTCGACGAGTTCGCCCAGACCGAGATGCGTGAGGCCGAGGAGGGGCGCAAGCCGTTCCTCCTTGTCGGCAGCGCGTTGACGTCGGTGTTCGTCATCGGTGTCGTCGCCCTGGTGATCTCGCTGGCGGTCAGCATCCGCCCGACCGTCGACTCGCGGCCCAGTCCCGCGCAGGCGGCCATCGTGCCGACCAGCCAGGCACCCGCGCCCGCGCCGATCGAGCAGGCCGCCCAGGTGCCCGCCGATCCGCCGCCGTCGGCCGAGACCATCAAGCCTCCGGTGCCGGTCGCGGTGCAGCAGACGCCGCAGGCTCCCCGCACCGTATTCGTGGAGAAGCCTGCGCCTGCGCCCGCAGCGCCGGCCCCTGCGCCCGCTCCTGCGGCACCCGCCCCGGCGCCTGCTCCCGTGGCCCCGGCCCCGGCGCCGCCGGTCGTCGCGCCGGTTCCCGCTCCGGTGGTGGTTCCGCGGCCGGTCATCGTGGTGCCCCAGCGGCAGTGGCCGGTGTTCTCGCCGCCGAAGCCGGCGTGGACGTGGCCGAGCAAGCCGGAGGCGCCTGAGCCGGATGAGCCCGAGACCCCGCAGTGGACGCCGCCGGTGACGCAGCCGCAGGTTCCCCAGGTGCCGCAGACGCCGCAGTGGCCCGGATCGAACTCCGGCAGCGGCCGCGGCAGTGACGACTACGGGTCCGGCGGTTTTGGTGGCTCTAGCGGGTTCGGTGGCTCGGGTGGCTCCAGCGGCTCCGGCTCGTCGTCGCGCGGCGGATCGGGCAGCGGCTCCTCTGGTGGCGAGAAGTGCTTCCTGATCTTCTGCGCCCCCGGCCGGGGCCGCGGGTAGCGGTCAGCCGACGTCGCGCGAAAGTGCACCCACGGCTGTGAAAACCCGCAAGTCACGACCCTGAGTGCACTCTCGCGGCACGGGACCGTCACGCTCCGTTGGTCTGGCGGCCAGTGTCGCGTAGCAGCCCTCTCATCCCGGCTGCCTATAGAGGCAGTATGCGATGCACCGTCTTCGGCACCGGCTACCTCGGCGCCACCCACGCGGTCGGGATGGCAGAACTCGGCCACGAGGTGATCGGTGTCGACATCGACCCGGGCAAGATCGCCAAACTGGCCGGCGGTGACGTCCCGTTCTACGAACCCGGGCTGCCCGAGATGTTGCGGCGCAACCTCGATGCCGGTCGGCTGCACTTCACCACCGACTATGCCGAGGCCGCTGACTTCGCCGACGTCCACTTCCTGGGCGTCGGCACACCCCAGAAGAAGGGGGAGTACGGCGCCGACCTCCGCCACGTCTACGCCGTCATCGACGCGTTGGTGCCGCAGCTGCGCCGCCCCGCGGTGATCGTCGGAAAGTCCACTGTGCCCGTCGGAACGGCAACCGATCTCGTCGAGCGGGCCGCTGCGCTGAACCCGTCCGGGATACCCGTCGAGATCGCGTGGAACCCCGAGTTCCTGCGGGAGGGCTTCGCCGTTCACGACACGCTGCACCCCGACCGGATCGTCGTCGGCGTGCAGCACGATTCACGGTTCGCCGAGGAGGCGATCCGTGCGCTGTACGCACCGCTTCTCGACAGCGGGGTGCCCTTCCTGCTGACCGATCTGCAGACGGCCGAACTGGTCAAGGTTGCGGCCAATGCCTTTCTCGCCACCAAGATCTCGTTCATCAACGCGATCTCCGAAGTCTGCGAGGCCGCCGGCGCCGACGTGACGACGCTGGCCGATGCGCTCGGCTACGACGCCCGCATCGGGCGCCGATTCCTCAACGCGGGCCTGGGTTTCGGGGGCGGCTGCCTGCCGAAGGACATCCGCGCGTTCATGGCGCGTGCCGGAGAGCTCGGCGCCAACCACGCACTCACCTTCCTGCGCGAGGTCGACAGCATCAACATGCGTCGCCGCACCCGCATGGTCGAATTGGCCACCACCGCGTGCGGAGGCTCTCTGCTCGGCGCGAACGTCGCCGTCCTCGGTGCGGCGTTCAAACCCGAATCCGACGACGTCCGCGACTCACCCGCCCTCAACGTGGCCGGGCTGCTGCAACTGAACGGCGCCACCGTCACCGTCTACGACCCCAAGGCGATGGAGAACTCCCGCCGGCTGTTCCCGACCCTGACGTATGCGACATCGGTCGCCGACGCCTGCGATCGGGCCGACGCCGTCCTGGTGCTGACGGAATGGGCCGAGTTCGTCGATCTGGACCCCGAGACGCTCGCCGACACCGTGCGCACCAAAGTCATTGTGGACGGCCGCAATTGTCTGGACCGGCAACGCTGGCGGCAGGCGGGCTGGCAGCTCTACGCGCTGGGCCGTAGCGTCGGGATGTGACTGTTTACGCGCTGAATCTCTTCGACATCGCCGACCCCGCCGAGTACCGGGCCTACTCGAAGCGCTCACCGCAGGAGGTTGCCAGGCACGGCGGCCGGGTGGTCGCGCTCGGCAAGTTCGCAGACTCGATCACCGGGGAGATCGAGCCGCGCACGGTGCTGATCCTCGTCGAGTGGGATTCGAGAGAGGCGTTCGACAGTTATCGCAACGACCCGGAGTTGGCCGAGCTGCACGCTCATCGGGAGAACGGGGCGTCCTCCTACGTCTGGCATCTGTTCGATCGGCTCGACGACCTGCGGCCTTTGCTTAAGCTCGGGTGATGGAGAAGTTCCAACACCGGCTGCGATGGGTGATCCTGCACGGGATCGTCCGCGGTCTGTCCAAGGTCGGCGCGCGTCGCGGCGATCCGCAGGCGCGGCTGATCGCCGACCCCGCAGTGCGCGCCGATCCCGCGGCGTTCGCCGACGAGATGCGCGCTCGCGGGCCTGTCGTCCGTTCTCGCACAGCGCTGATGACGTTCGATCACGCCGTCGTCAACGAGGTGCTGCGGTCCGACGACTTCCATGTCATGAGCCTCGGCGCCGGCCTGCCGGCGACGTTGCGCCGCATCAACGACAGGACCCGCACCGGACTGTTGCATCCCATCGAGCCGCCGTCGCTGCTGTCGATCGAGCCGCCCGAGCACACCCGCTGTCGGAAGATGGTGTCCTCGGTGTTCACCAGCCGCGCCGTCGCCGCGTTGCGCGACCGCGTTCAGGACACCGCAGACGGTTTGCTGGACCGGATGGAGGGCCGAACGGGAGTCGTCGACGTCGTCGACGCCTACTGTGGCCAGCTTCCTGTCGCGGTGATCAGCGACATCCTGGGCGTGCCCGAAGCGGATCGACAGCAGATCCTGCACTTCGGCGAGCTCGCCGCGCCCAGTCTGGACATCGGCCTGTCGTGGAAGCAGTACACGAGCGTGCACGAGGGCCTGGTCGGGTTCAACGCCTGGCTCACGCGTCACCTCGACGAGCTGGCCCGCAACCCCGGCGACGACCTGATGAGCCAGCTCATCCAGGCCAGCGCTGCGGCCGACGAGAGCGCCCGGCTGTCACAGCGGGAATTGTTGGCCACTGCGGGCCTTGTCCTGGCTGCCGGCTTCGAAACGACGGTGAACCTGCTCGGCAACGGCATCCGAATGCTGCTGCAGACACCCGAGCACCTCGAGACCCTGGCCGCCCGACCGGAGCTGTGGCCCACCGCCGTCGAGGAAATCCTGCGACTTGACTCCCCGGTGCAGATGAGCGCCCGCTTCGCGCGCATGGACGTCGACATCGCCGGCACCCGCATAGCCCGCGGTGAGCTGATCATCCTCCACCTGGCCGGGGCGAACCGCGACCCGACGGTGTTCACCGATCCCCACCGGTTCGACCTCGAGCGGGAGAACGCGGGCAAGCACCTGTCGTTCTCCGGCGGGCGGCACTTCTGCCTCGGCGCCGCGTTGGCGCGCTCCGAAGGCGAGGTCGGATTGCGCACCTTCTTCGAGCGTTACCCCGGGGCGCAGCTCGCCGGACAGGCCCACCGGCGCGACACCCGCGTGCTGCGAGGGTGGTCAACATTGCCGATCACGCTTGGGAGCGCGCGCACCGCGCTAGCGTGAGCGGGTGGACTTCCGAGCAGCTCTGCTCGAGCAGACTCGAGCTTTCGGCGATCTGATCCGGACGGCAGACCCCGCGACGCCGGTGCCGACCTGCGGGGACTGGACCCTCACACAGCTGTTCCGCCACGTGGGGCGCGGAAACCGTTGGGCCGCACAGATTATCCTCGAGCGACGCAACCAGGAGCTCGATCCGCGGGATGTCCGCGACGGTAAACCGCCAGACGACCCGGACGCCGCCGCGGACTGGCTGATGGCGGGGGCGGAACTGATCAGCAACGCGATCGACCGCGTCGGCGCTGAGACCAGGGTGTGGACGTTCATCGGCCCGCGGCCTGCCGGCTGGTGGATTCGGCGGCGCCTGCATGAGGCCACCGTGCACCGCGCCGACGCTGCCCTTGCCCTCGGCGTCCCGTTCGAGTTGTCCCCCGATCTGGCCGCCGATGCTCTCAGCGAGTGGATCGACCGGGTATCGGTGGACCGGCGCCACCCGCCGGCACTCGATCGGGGCCAATCCATCCACCTGCACGCCACCGACCCCGAGCTCGGACCGACGGGGGAGTGGATGATCGTCCACGACGAGGAAGGCGTCTGGTGGTCCCACGACCACGGCAAGGGCAGTGTTGCGTTGCGGGGGCCGGCGAAGGATCTGCTGCTGGCCGCCGTGCGCCGTGTCAGCGCTGCCGACGCGGGCCTCGAGGTGCACGGCGACACAGCCGTATGGGAGAAATGGTTGGACCGCACGCCCTACTGAGCGGCGCTGCTGTCGCGACGGAAGACCGGCCTAAGCTTTCGATCATGACCACTTCGGAGATGGCGACTGTTCTCGCCTGGCACGACGCCCTGAACGCCTGCGATCTCGACACGTTGGTGTCGCTGTCCAGTGACGACATCGAGATCGGCGATGCGCACGGCGCGGCGCAAGGCCACAGCGCGTTGCGTGAGTGGGCGCAGGGGCTGGGCCGCACGATCGAACCCGGTCGCATCTACGTCCACGACGGCGTCGTCGTGGTCGAGGAAAAGGTGGGCGGCGCGGGGTCTGCGGCATCGGCCTTCCGGGTGGTCGCCGATCACGTGACGTCAGTGTTCCGGCACGACGATCTGGCCGCCGCGCTGGCCGCGACGGAGCTCACCGAAGCCGACCTGACCGGCTGATGCGCGGCATCATCCTGGCGGGCGGATCGGGCACCCGGCTGTATCCGATCACGATGGGGGCGAGCAAACAGCTGCTGCCGGTGTACGACAAGCCGCTGATCTACTACCCCCTGTCGACGTTGATGATGGCGGGCATCCGCGACATCGCGGTCGTCACCACCGCGCAGGACGCGCCGGCGTTCCGCCGCCTGCTCGGCGACGGCTCCGACTTCGGCATCGACATCAGCTACGCCGTCCAGGACGAACCCGAGGGTCTGGCACAGGCTTTCGTGATCTGTGCCGACCACATCGGCGACGATTCGGTCGCGCTCATATTGGGCGACAACATTTTCTACGGGCCGGGGCTGGGCACCAGCCTGCGTCGATTCCACACCGTCGAGGGCGGCGCGATCTTCGCCTACTGGGTGGCCGACCCGTCGGCCTACGGTGTGGTCGAATTCGCCGACGACGGGACGGCGTTGTCGCTGCAGGAAAAGCCGGCGGTGCCGAAGTCGCATTACGCGGTGCCGGGGTTGTACTTCTACGACAACGACGTCATCGAGATCGCACGCTCGCTGCGCAAGTCCGCGCGGGGCGAGTACGAGATCACAGAGATCAACCAGCGCTACCTGGAGCAGGACCGGCTCAGCGTCGAGGTACTCGCCCGCGGCACCGCATGGCTCGACACGGGCACCTTCGACTCGTTGCTCGACGCGAGCGACTACGTGCGGACGATCGAGCGCCGGCAGGGCCTCAAGATCAGCGTGCCCGAAGAGGTGGCGTGGCGGGTCGGGTTCATCGACGACGATGAATTGGCTGCGCGCGCAAAGAAATTGATCAAGTCCGGATACGGCGCCTACCTGTTGGAGTTGCTGGACCGCTGACCCGAACTGCGCTTAAACCGGCCATTGCCATACAGCTGTATTGCCCTGTAGGGTTTGCTGTGAAGTCAACGGGGAGGGGCTGCGCATGGGCTGGGAAAAGTACGTCGGTCGTGTCGGGGCGCTGGCTGTCGCCTTGGGAATCGGCTCCGCGGTGGCGTCCCTGCCGGGTGTGGCTTGGGCCGATTCCGGTGACTCGACCTCGGCCGGCGTTTCCGCCCCGGCACCACGTCAGACGGTCGATCGCCCCGCCAAGAGCTTGACCAAGCCGAAGTCAGCGCGCGAGGACCGGCCGGCTCGCAAGCGCCTGTTCGGCGGGGCCAAGGTGACCGAGTCCGAGACGAGTTCGGTTGACGTCGAGGTCGATTCGCCCCCGGTCGCCGACGACGAGCCCCCCGTCAAGAAGGTAGTGCGGCCACTGTTTCACCCGCGTGCCGACGCGCAGCCTGACAAGGAACCCGAGTCGCCGGCAGCCGCACCGCTGCTGTTGACCATGTTGGGCACTGCCCGCCAGCACGTCGAGGAGCGCCGAGCCGACAGGGCAGCGGCGGCGGCGACGTCGAGTTCCGTTCAGGTCAACCCTGCCGCCGACGCTGACCCCGCCGACACCGAAATCCGCGGGGTGCCGGACGGACCCGTGGTCGTCGGCTCCACCGGGACGATCTATCAAGTCACCACCGATGCGGACGGAACCCGGGTCAGCATCGTCGACCGGGACGGTCGCGTGATCACCACCAGCGACGCGTTTCCCGACGCGCCGGTACCGAGGACGACGTCGGTCGCCAGACCTGACGGGTCGGTCGTCGTCATCACGGTCAACGATCGCAGAACACGCTCCACGGTGTGGTCGGTGAACGAGCAGGGCGACCTCACGAAGATCACGACGGTCAGGGGCTTCGCCGACGCACCCAAGGTCGGGGCGGACGGATCGCTCTATTTCGGCAGCGACATTCCCTTCTTCTTGAGCCCGATCGGGTTCGTCGGCTACCGCACATTCCGAATCTCGCCGACCAACACCGTGCGGACGTATTCGCCGCAGACCAGGGTCACCGTGGCGCCTGACGGCAGTGTGTACCTGCTGCCCACCGGGTCAGGGAGAACGTTGCGCGCTTTCGGGGCGGACGGCACGACCAGGACGGTCATCCTCCCGGGTGAGATTCAATACGGTTCCCCGATCGTCGGCGAAGACGGCTACCTCTACCTACCCGTTCCTGTTCAGACGTTGTTCGGCGGCAAGACAACTCGGTTGTACACGATGCGCGGTACGCAGATCGCCAAGCAGACGCTGACGGGTGTGCCCGGAAGCTACGTCGTGAAGAACGACGGTGTCTACCTCGAAACCTACACGTACTCAGGCACCAACGATCTGGGCGACGGGAACACCTACATCTACAAGATCACACCGACGGCCGTCGCCGATCCGCGGTTCATCGAGGGGCGCCTCAAGCAGCTCTACGACGGCAGGCGCCTCCAAGTGTCCGCAGACGGCACGATCTACGCCTTGCTCGAGGATCCTGACGGCCTTCCGGTCCTCATCATCAGCCCCGACGGCACCAGCCAAACCACAATCGACCTGCTCGGCGACTCGGCGGTGTCCGAGGGAGACGGCGAGCAGGCCGACAACCACGGCTACTTCACCTACGCCTCCAACGGCACGACATTCCTCGCGGTGCTCAACGGCGACGGCTCGATCGATCGCACCATCGAGCTCCCGGCCGGCACGAAGCCGGGCTCCGTGTTCTTCGGCCCGGACGGAGCGGCTTACCTCCTGAACTACACGCAGGATCCTGGCTCTACCTATCAGTCGCGGGTGCTGTTGACCCTGTCGAATGACACGTTCTCGCCCGTTCTGAACCCTGGGTCGGACTATGACTCCTCGCGCAGTATCCAATTCGGCCCCGATGGCAGCGGATACCTGTTGTTGCGGCCGGATTCTGGGCTCGGGGTGAAGATCGTCGGCTTCGACGCGTCCGGGTTGACGGGAACGGTTCTCACAGTCATGGACAGCCGTCACTTCGGCTACAAGATCAGCCCCGATCAGGCGCTGGCGTTCGCTGCCGACGGCACCGCCTACCTCGCCACCGACGACCCCGCCGGCCCCGCGGTGTACGCGCTCACAAAGACCGGGGTCACCAAGGTCCTCGACCTTGCCGGTACGCCACCGGCGTCTGGCGCCGTCATCGCTCCCGACGGCACGGTGTACGTCACCACGGCCACGGCCGACGGCTTCACCAGCGTGCGCACCATCGCGCCGCCGACAGCGGTCTGAATATGCGCGACCACAACGACATCGGAGGACACATGGGGTGGGAGAAGTACGTCGGGCGCGTCGGTGCGTTGGCTGTTGCCTTGGGAATCGGCTCGGCGGTGGCCTCTCTGCCGGGCGTGGCGTGGGCAGACTCCGATGGTGCGACGTCGGCCGGCGGCTCGGCGCCCGCCACCAGCCAGACAACCGAGCGTCCGGCCGCGAAGCTGACCAAGCCCAAGGTGGCCCGGGAGGATCGACCGGCCAGGAAGCGGGTGTTCGGTGCACACCGCGCCTCGGCGGACGCGACCGAGGCCGCACCGAGTTCCGGTGAGCCTGAGTCTGATTTGAAGCCCGCGGTTGACGAGCAGGAGCCGGTCAAAAAAGCGGTGCGGTCGCTGTTCCAGCCGCGCGCAGCCACGGAGCACAAGAACGATCCTGAGTCGCCGGCCGCCGCGCCGCTGCTGTTGACGATGCTCGCGACCGCGCGTCAGCACGCCGAGGAGCGCCGCGCCGACAGGGCGGCCGCGGCGGCAACCTCGAGTGCGGTGCAGGCGAGCCCTGCCGTAGAAGCCGACGCCGACCCCGCCGGGATTCCCGGCGGGTCAAGGGGACCCGTGGTCATCGGCTCGACCGGCACGGTTTACCAGGTCACCCACGACACGGACGGCACACGGGTCAGCATCATCGACATTGACGGTCACGTGATCACGACCAGCCAAGCCATACCTGGGATGCAGGACCCGTCGACACGGTCGGTCACCAGGCCGGACGGCTCCTTGGTGGTCGTCACGATGAACGACCGTCAAACCCGTTCCACCCTCTGGTCGGTGAACAGTCAAGGCGAGGTCAGCAAGATCACGACGGTCGTCGGCATAGCCTCGACGCCGCGGGTGGCGGCCGACGGGTCGCTGTACTTCAGCACCAACATCCCGTTCATCTTCAGTCCCATCGGGAACATCGACTATCGCACGGTCCGCATCTCGCCGACCAACAGAGCGCAGACCTTCGCGCCCAACTCGACCGTGACACTGGCTCCCGACGGCAGCGCGTACCTGGTGTCGACGCAGTTCGGCGGTCGCACGCTGCACGCCTTCGGGGCGGACGGCAAGACCAAGACGATCCTGCTGCCGCGCGAGGACCGCGCCCGTTCCCCCATCCTCGGCGAGGACGGGTACGTCTACTTGCCCGTCGGCGTCACAACTCTGTTCGGCGGTAAGACGACGCGGCTCTACACCTTTCACGGGGCGCAGAGCACCACCCGTACCGTGACAGGGCTGCCGGGCAACGTCGTGGTGAAGAACGACGGCCTGTACCTCGAAACCTTCACCTACCCGGGGAACAAAGACGTCGGAGACGGCACCACCTTCATCTACAAGATCACCCCGACGGCCATCGCCGATCCGAGAGTCATCGAGGCACGTCTACGCAGCTTCACGGTGACGGCCGAGGGCACCATCTACGCGGTGGTCAGGGACTCCGCCACCACGCCCGTGGTGGTGATCAGTCCTGACGGCACCAGCCAGAGCACCGTTGTTCTGCCGGGCACCGCACTCTCGGTGACTGCCTTCAACCGGATCGTGGGCGCCGGGGAACAAACCGACGACCACGGGTATGTCACCTACACCGCGAACGGCACGAATTACCTTGCCGTGCTCAACTCTGACGGCACCGTCGATCGCACCATCGAGCTGCCCGAAGGCAGTGTTCCCGGCCAGGTCTTCTTCGGACCCGACGGCGCGGCCTATCAGATCAACCAGCTGGGTGAGCCCGGTGCCGTCGCTACCACGCAGATTCTGCTGACTCTGTCGAACGACAGCTTATCGCCGCCGGTGCGGGGCCCGTTGCTCGGCGGCGCGGCCAATGTCCAGTTCGCCCCGGATGGCAGCGGATACCTGCTCCTGCGCAACGATCCGCAGATCGGTGCGCAGTTCGTCGGCTTCGACGCCGCCGGTCTGACGGGCGTGACACTGACTCTGACACAACCGGTGGGCACCGATTACGGTCCCGAACAGTTCATGGTGTTCGGTCCTGACGGCACCGGCTATGTCGCGAGTAACGCACCCGGCGACGCCGGGGTGTACGCGTTCACCACGACCGGGGTGACCAAGGTACTCGACCTCGACGGCACACCTCCGGTGGAACCCCCCGTCGTCGGTCCCGACGGCACCGTGTACGTCACCACGGGTACCGCCGACGGCTTCACCGTGGTGCGGACCATCGCTCCGTCCGTCTAGTCGAGCCCGGCGAGCACCTTGTCCAGCGTCACGGGCAAGGCGCGCACCCGCACACCGCACGCGTGGTGGACCGCGTTGACGACGGCGGCCGCCGAGCCGACGATGCCGATCTCCCCGGCTCCGCGCGAACCCATCGGATTCGCGTGGGGGTCAGGCTCATTCAGCCAGATCGCGTCGACGTCGACCACGTCGGCGTGCGCGCTGAAGTGATAGGTCGCGAGGTCCTGGGTGACGACGTGACCGAACCGCGGATCGCGAACGCTCTCCTCGTGTAAGGCCATCGACAGCCCCATCGTCATCCCACCGATCAACTGCGAACGCAACGTGCGCGGATTGATGGCCCGGCCGATGTCGAAGACGCCGAACATCCGGGGGACACGGATCTCGCCGGTGTCCGCGTTGACGTGCGCCTCGACGAAGTGGGCGCCGAACGACTGCAGCGTCATCGTCTCCGCGTCGGGGTTCTCCGGAGCCTCGGCGTCGACGGAGGTGCCGACGGCGGGCGGATCACCGTGATCACTGCGGAAGCGTTGCGCGGCAGCGACAATGGCGCGGCCCCAGGAATTGATGCCGGACGACCCGCCGGCCACCGACGCGTCGGGTAGTGCGCTGTCGCCGATCTGCAGTTCCACCGCGTCCACGCCGCACCCCAGCGCGTCCGCCGCGATCTGGGTCAGCGTCGTCCAGGTTCCGGTGCCGACGTCGGCGGCCCCGATCTGCACCAGGTAATGACCCTCGCGGTCGTAGGTGATGCGGGCGGTATTGCCCGGCATCTGCATCGCCGGGTACGTCGCCGATGCGACGCCGACACCGCGATACCAGTCGCCTTCGCGGTGCCGGCCCGCGGCACGGTCCCACGATGACCAGCCGAAGCGATCAGCCCCTATTTGCAAGCACTGCATCAACTTTCGGCTCGACCACGGGTTGCCGGTCTCCGGATCGACGTCCGGATCGTTGCGGACGCGCAACTCGATCGGATCGATCCCGCAGGCGATCGCGAGTTCGTCCATGGCGACCTCCGCGGCATAGGTGCCAGGACACTCACCGGGCGCACGCATCCAGAACGGTACCGGCACGTCCAGCGCCGCCAGTCGGTGTGAGGTCCGTCGGTTGGCGGCGGCATACATCTTCCGCGAGGTCACGGCCGTCTGCTCGGCGAATTCCTTGATCGCCGAGGTCTGTTCGATGACGTCATGACTGATCGCGGTGAGGCGGCCGTCGGCATCGGCGCCGAGGCGGACCCGTTGGATCGTCGGAGTGCGATACCCGACCAGTGCGAACATCTGCTGGCGGGTCAGCGCCAGCTTTACCGGGCGCCCACCGGCACGCTGGGCCGCGAGCAGCACCAGCGTGTTGTGCGCGTGCGGTGCACCTTTGGAGCCGAACCCGCCGCCGACATACGGCGCGATCACCCGCAGCTGGTCCACCTCCAGTCCGAAGATCGGCGCCATCGTCTTGCGCACCACGTGCACGCCCTGCGTGGAGTCGTAGAGCGTGACCTCGGGCGCGCCGTCTCCGGTGTGCCACTGCGCAATGCACGCGTGGGGCTCCATCGGGTTGTTGTGCTCGATCGGTGTCTCGTAGGTGTGGTCGACGGTCACCTCCGCTGCGGCCAGCGCGGCGTCCACATCCCCGTCCTCGGAGTCCGGGGGGTAGGACGGGTTCACCGTCTCCGGAGTGTAGAGGCGCGGATGGTCTGCTCGCAGCTCTGCGTCGTGCGGCGAGGTGTCGTACTGCGTTTCCACCAGAGCTGCTGCCTGACGGGCGATCTCGGCTGACTCGGCGATCACGCCGCCGATGATCTGCCCCCGAAAGTGCACCTCGGCATCCTGCAGGATCGCCAGCTCGCCGTCGGAGGAGTCCGCGAGTGTCGGAGCGTCGAACACGGTGAGCACATCGAGCACACCGCTGACGGCACGTGCCGCGTCCACCTCCATCGCGGTGACGCGTCCACGTGCGATGGTGGCCTGGACGGGATGCAGATAAGCGGGGCTGTCGGTGTGGTGCTCGAACGCGTACGGCGCGGTGCCGGTCACCTTGGCGCGTCCATCCCGGCGCGCCACCGGCTCGCCGATGGCGCGGGGATCGAGGAGAGACGTCATTGCCGGCCCCGTTCGGTGAGGATGCGCAGCTGGGCGAGCATGGTGCGGCGCGCGAGAGGGACTTTGAACTCGTTGCCGGGCAACGGTTCTGCAGCGTCGAGCTCGGCGTCGACAGCGGCTGCGAAGTTCTCCTCGGTCGCAGCAGCGCCGGTCAGTCGGTCCTCAGTGGCCCGGGCGCGCCACGGCTTGTGCGCGACGCCACCCAGCGCAATGCGGGCGGACAGGATCCGGTCGCCGTCCATGCTCACCTCCGCGGCCACCGACACCAACGCGAACGCGTACGAGGCGCGATCGCGGACCTTGCGGTAGTCCGACACGGCGTTCGGCGGCGGTGGCGGTATCTCGACCGCAGTGATCAACTCGCCGCGGTCGAGCACGGTGTCACGATGTGGCGCGTCGCCGGGCAGCCGGTGAAAGTCGGTGGCGGGGATGAGGCGCGATCCGTCCGCTCCCTGCACGAGCACGACCGCGTCCAGCGCGCTCATCGCCACCGCCATGTCCGACGGGTGAGTGGCGACGCACTCGGCGGAGGCGCCGAGGATGGCGTGGTAGCGGACGTATCCGCCGATGGCCGAGCAGCCGGTACCGGGAACTCGCTTGTTGCACGGCGTGGTGACGTCCTGGAAATACACGCAGCGGGTGCGCTGCAACAGGTTTCCCGCGGTTGTCGCGGCATTGCGCAGCTGTCCGGACGCCGCCGACAGCATGGCCCGCGACAGCACCGGATACCGGGACCGGATCAGCGGGTGGGCCGCCAGCTCGCTGTTGCGCACATTGGCGCCGATGTACACGCCGCCGTCGTCGGTCTCCGTGATGTCGTCGAGACCCAGCCGACTCACGTCGACCAACAGATCCGGCTCGGCGACACCGAGTTTCATGTGATCGACCAGGTTGGTGCCTCCGGCGAGGTAGGCGGCGCCCGGGTGCGCGGTGAGCGTGGCGACGGCATCAGCCGGGCTGGTGGCCACGTGATAGGCGAACGGCTTCATCGCTGTGCCCTGACGATCGCCGCGACGATGTTGGGATAGGCGGCGCAACGACACAGGTTGCCGCTCATCCGCTCTCGAATCTCCTCGCCGGTCAGGTCGGGCGTGCTCGCCAGATCCTCGGTGACAAAGCTCGGCGCCCCTGATGTGAACTCGTCCAACATGCCGACCGACGAACAGATCTGACCCGGCGTGCAGTATCCGCATTGAAAGGCGTCCTCGTCCTGGAAGGCCTGTGCCACGGGGTGCAGGTCAGTGTCGGTGCCGAGACCCGCGGCCGTGGTCACCTGGGTACCGTCTGCAGCCACCGCAAAGGTCAGGCAGCTCGTGACGCGCTTGCCGTCGACCAGTATCGTGCACGACCCGCACTGTCCGTGATCGCATCCCTTCTTCGGCGCGGTGACGCCGAGGTGTTCGCGAAGGGCGTCGAGCAAGGTGACCCGGTTGTCGAGCGTCAGCTCGTGGTCGCGGCCGTCGACGTGCAACGTCACCGAAGAGGTGTGGTCCACGGCGCCCGCATACCCGAGGCGATCGGCACCAAACGCTAGCCAGCCGAGCGGTTCGGAGTGGCCAGCACCGCCGCGATGCCGGTGGTCAGCGGCACCGACAGCGCCAACGCGATGCCGCCGACCGCCGAGCGCGCGATCTCGATCGCGACGCTCTCGCTGGTCAGCACGTCACCCAGCGATCGGTTGGCCACGCTGAACAACAACAGCAGCGGCAGAGCGCTGCCCGCGTAGGCGAGTACCAGCGTGTAGACGGTGCTCGCGATGTGGTCCCGGCCCACCCGCATCGCGCCGACGAAGACCGCCCGCCGACCTGCCGACTCCACGCCCGCGAGTTCGAACACCGCCGACGCCTGAGTGATCGTGACGTCGTTGAGCACACCCAGGGAGCCGATGATGAAGCCCGCGAGCAGCAGCCCGGTGATCGACACATTGCCCAGATACGCAGCGACCTCGTTGTTCTGGTCCTCGGACAGCCCGGTCAGATGTGCGACCTCGACCGCTGCCCAAGACAGCAGGGCGGCGAGGAGCAGGGCGCTCAGCGTGCCGAGCAGCGCGGCGCTGGTCCGCAGGCTCACACCGTGGGCGAGATAGATGACCGCGAACAGGATCGCCGCCGACGCCACCAGCGCGACCGGAACCGCGGGTGCGCCGTCGCGCAGCGCCGGTAGCAGGAACACCACCAGGACGCCGAACGCGATCACGATGCCGACCAGCGCGCGCAGCCCGCGCCAGACCGCGACAGCGACGATCACCACGGCGAACACCGCGGCCAGGACGGTCAGCGGCCAGGTCCGCTCGTAGTCGAAGAACGCGTAGCTCGTGGTCCCGGCGTCGTCGACCTGGCGGCTGATGCGGATGTGGTCGCCGACCGCCAGATGTGGTTGTCCTGGGCCACCACTGAACTCGAGCAGCGTGGTCGCGCCCTGATTCGGTCCGGAATCGATGTCGACGAGCGTCTGCACGCACTGCGCACCCCCACCTGGCGCCGGGATCGGATCGGCGGTGAGGACCGCCCCGGCCGACGGACTGCCACACGTCGCGGTCGCGCTGGACACGACGTGACCCGCCTCGGTCGTGACGGCCCCGCCGGCGGCGTTCTGGAAGGGGAGGGGGATGTCGGCCTTCTGGCTGCTCGGCCAGAGCGCCACGGCACCGACGGCGACCGCGACACCGCAGGCGGCCAGGAGTGCGACGACGATCTTGGCGGCCAGCGGCCCGAGTGGCGACGGGCCGCCCAGTGAGTGCGAATGCGAATGGGAGTGCGCCACGTCCGACAGAGTAGGCGGTGTGGCTGCCTGGCTACTGCCGCCGGTCGGCGAAATTGCTGCGGAACAGCCCCCTTCGGCGGGCCTAGTGTTTTCTTCAATCGATCTGACAGGGGGTTGCGATGGGCAGGCAGAACAACGAGACCGAGTCGATGAAGCGAGCCTACGACTCGATGCTGACCACAGATGTGCCGTCGTTTCTCGGTGAGCGGGGATTCGTGAGGACACTTAACGAGTTTCGCCGTCACCGCGGCGCGATCTACGACGTCATCGATTTCCAGGAGAACTGGCACAACGGCTCCGTGCGGTGGCACGGCTTCTTCATCAATGTCGGGGTGGGTTCGACCGAGGTGGACGGGGCGTGCGCAGCGCAGGGGCGCCCCAAGATGGGGAGAAACCGACATCTGCTCGACCGCCGTTGGGAATCACTCGTTCCCGAACTGCCGTACGAGTTGCGGTTCCGGCCGGACACCGACATGGCGGCGTTCACCGCGGGGCTGTGCCGGGGCCTCGGCCTGCTGCTCGATGCGCTCGAACACATCGACACGACAGCGGCTTTGGTGCGATATGCCGTCGACAACAACCTGTTGATCGCCTACGAGACCACGTGCTGCTACCTCGCCGCGATCGACGACATCGAGACGTTGACGTCGTATGTGGCGACGCTACGAGATTGTTTCGGCCATCAGGAGCGGTGGGCGGGCTTCAGTCGCCAGATCAGGGATGAGACGGGACGGTGGGCGTCGGCGCTGAGTGAGCGGGGCGTCCTGGAGCCGGTCACTGCCGATAGCTGACCAGGAAGTTGCCCAGCCTCTCGATGGCGTTCGACAGATCGCGTGCCCAGGGCAGCGTCACGATACGCAGGTGATCCGGTGTGGGCCAGTTGAATCCGGTGCCCTGTACCACCAGGATCTTCTCCTGCAGCAACAGATCGAGCACCAACTGCTCGTCGTCGTGGATCTCGTAGACCTCGGGGTCCAGCCGCGGGAAGGCGTACAGCGCGCCCTGCGGTTTCACACAGGAGACGCCGGGGATGTCGTTGAGCTTGCTCCACGCCACATCCCGCTGCTCGAGCAGTCGGCCGCCCGGCAGTACCAGATCGTCGATGCTCTGATGACCGCCGAGCGCAACCTGAATCGCATGCTGGGCAGGTACATTCGGGCACAGGCGCATGTTCGCCAACAGGCTGATGCCCTCGATGAAGCTGCCGGCGTTCTCCTTGGGCCCCGTGATCACCAACCACCCCGACCGGTAACCGGCGACCCGGTAGGCCTTCGACAACCCGTTGAACGTCAACGTCAGCACGTCGGGCGCCACCGACGCCATCGAGATGTGCTTCGCGTCGTCGTAGAGGATCTTGTCGTAGATCTCATCCGAGAGCAGCAGGAGTTGGTGTCTGCGCGCCAGGTCGGCGATCTGCTCCAACGTCTCGCGGCTGTACACCGCACCCGTCGGGTTGTTCGGGTTGATGACCACGATCGCCTTGGTGCGGTCGGTGATCTTCGATTCCAGATCGGCGACGTCGGGATTCCACCCTTGCGTCTCGTCACACAGGTAGTGCACCGGGGTGCCGCCGGCCAGCGATGTACACGCCGTCCACAGCGGGTAATCGGGCGCGGGGATCAGCACCTGGTCGCCGTTGTCGAGCAAGGCCTGCAACACCATCTGGATGAGCTCAGAGGCACCGTTACCGAGGAACACGTCGTCGATGTCGAAGCGCGGGAACCCGTCGACCAGTTCGTAGCGGGTGAACACCGCGCGTCGGGCGCTGACGATGCCCTTGGAGTCGGAGTAACCCTGTGCGTAGGGGAGGGCCGCGATGATGTCGCGCATGATGACGTCGGGCGCCTCGAAGCCGAACGGCGCGGGATTGCCGATGTTGAGCTTGAGGATGCGGTGACCCTCGGACTCCAGGCGCGCGGCGTGCTCGTGTACGGGTCCGCGGATCTCGTACAGGACGTCCTGCAGCTTGGACGACTGCGTGAACTCGCGTTGACGCGCGTGCTGGCCGCTTCCTGTCTGCCAGGGCACCTGATGCGTACTCATGCGTTCGATCCTCCCACGCTCTGTCCAGGCGATTTCTGACATACCACTAGGCGTACGACACGGAACTGTTGGTGCGCTCCACCCATGCGCGCTGGAAATCCGCAGGGCTCAGCGTCGTTTCCCGGTACGGGCCGACGTCACGGAACAACTCCGCGGCGAGCAGTTCGAGAGCAGCCGACTGGTCCCAGAACAACGAGCGCCCGCCGTAGCCGGAGTTCTCCCACGTGTCGAGGGCCCACGAGTTCGTGTGGTTCAGCAGGATCTGCTTGAGCGTGTTCGGCAGGCCGACCGGGCCCAGCGCGCGGACCATCTCGAGTGTCGGACCGTAGACGGTGCCTTTGCACCCGGCTCGGTTGGGGGTCAGATCGCAGTCACTGCGCGGTACATCGACAAAACTGTGCGTCAGGCCAGGGAGTTGGTCGTGGAAAACCGTTGCGCACGAGGGTCTGTCGTAGCTGCAGTTGAAGGACTCGACGGCTTCGAGGTCGCTGTCCGCGTTGACGGGCCTGCCAGAGATCACCACGCGGCCGATCGTGGATCTGATGGCGGGACCGTAGTGTGCGAACGAGGTGAAGGGGCCCAGAAGGAGTACGTCGACCTGCCGGCAGGTCGCGACCGCGTCGCCGACTCGCTGCACGTAGTCCTCGGCGCGAGGCGCCGGTGGCAGGGCGGTGGGCAGGAAGTCGTTGAGCCGGTTCATCAGCTCTCGGAACACGAGCACGAAATCGCCGAATCCGGCGGCGATGTCGGCGTCGGATCGATGGACTCCGGCGCCCACGATGACGGGAATCGTGCGCTGCTCGGGCTCGGCCAGTAGCCGACTGATCGCCGCCGCGCCCAGCTCCGGTGTCGTGAATCCCTCGGTGGCGACGACGGCTGCGACGTGGCGGTTTCCGACGACCATCGGCATGGACATCATGTCGTCGATGTCGAGATCGGTGTCGATCACCACGCATGCATCGGCAGCCGCACGGCCGTGCGGCGGGGCGGCCAGGGCCGAGAACGCCAAAGCCGCCGTCGCAACAGCGACGGCGGCCAGGCGGAACACCGGAATTACCGCTTGCCGGGGCGGCGCGCGCCCTTCGCGATGCCGAGACCCTTCACCGGCGGCTCGTCGCCGACGATGCGGGCTTCCCCGTTACCAGAACCATTGCTCGAGCCATTGCTGCTGCCGTTGCTCGCCGGGGCGGCGGGCTCGGGCTCCGGCTCAGCAGCGGCGGCCGGCTCAGCAGCGGCGGCCGGCTCCGGCTCGGGTGCCGGCTCGGCCTTCGGCGCGGCGGTAGGAGCCTTCTTCGCTCCTGGGCGGCGGGCACCGGCCGCGATGCCCAGGCCCTTGACCTCGGGCTCCGGCTTGGGCTCGGGTGTGGCGTCCAGACCGCGGTCGGAGTCGGCGGTGTCCGCGGCCTCGGTGCCGGCCACGGCCTTGTCCGGCTCCACATTGGGAGGCTGCACGACGGTCGGCGCACCTTCGTTCGGGGACGCGGGGTCCTTCGCAGCTGCGGCCGCCTTCTTCGCGCCGGGGCGCTTGGCGCCGCCTGCGATGCCCAGACCCTTGACCGGAGCCGGCGCGGGCTTGTCTGCGGCGGGAGCCTCGGTCGGCTTCTCGGCAGGAGCGGCGGCAGGTGCAGCGGCGGCCTTCTTGGCGCCGGGCCGCTTGGCTCCACCCGCAATACCCAGGCCCTTGACCGGGGCGGCTGCCTCGGCGGGCTTGTCCTCGACCGGAGCGGCGGCGGAGGCGGCCGGAGCCGCCGACTTCTTCGCCCCGGGACGCTTGGCGCCACCGGCGATGCCGAGCCCCTTGGCTTCCACGGGCTTGGCGTCTGTCGGCGCGGTCTCGGCCTTGGCTTCGGCTTCTGCCGGCGCCTCAGGCTCCTTCTCCTCGACGACCTCGGCCGGCGCAGAGGCCTCCATGCGAGCCGCCCGCTCCTCGGCTTCCTTGGCGGCGGTGCCCTTCTCGGGCAGCGTGATACCGGTCTTGTCCAGAGAGCCGAGCAGCAGCTGCGCGACGTCGAGAACTTCCGGCGTCTTCTCCAGGCTGCGCGTCGACGTCACGTCATCGACGCCGTCGGTCATCATCACGCGGCAGAACGGGCAGCCCGTCGCGATCGCCGACGCCCCGGTGTCGACGGCCTCCTCGGAGCGCTCGACGTTCACGCGCTTGCCGATGTGCTCTTCCATCCACATGCGGGCACCACCGGCGCCGCAGCACAGGCCGCGCTCGGCGTGACGCGGCATCTCGGTCAGCGTCGCTCCGGACGCGCCGATCAGCTCACGCGGCGCCGAGTACTCCTTGTTGTGCCGGCCCAGGTAGCAGGGGTCGTGGTAAGTGATGTCCATTCCGCCATCGGCCTGCTTGACCGGGATGAGCTTCTTGTCGCGCACGAGCCGGTTGAGCAGCTGGGTGTGGTGCAGCACCGTGTAATTGCCGCCGACCTGCGGGTATTCGCGGCCCAGCGTGTTGAAGCAGTGCGGGCAGGTGACGACGATCTTGCGGTCCACCCGCTCGACGCCTTCGAACAGATCGTTGAGGGTCTCGACGTTCTGCGCAGCCAGCTGCTGGAACAGGAACTCGTTGCCGGAGCGGCGGGCGGAGTCGCCGTTGCAGGTCTCGCCCTCACCCAGCACCAGGTACTTCACGCCCGCGGTGGCGAGCAGCTCGGCGACGGCCTTGGTGGTCTTCTTGGCACGGTCCTCGTAGGCGCCGGCGCAGCCGACCCAGAACAGGTACTCGTAGCCCGCGAACGACTCGACGTCCTTGCCGAACACCGGCACGTCGAAGTCGACCTCGTCGATCCAGTTCGTGCGGTCCTTGGCGTTCTGGCCCCAGGGATTGCCCTTGTTCTCCAGGTTCTTGAAGAGGCCGCTGAGCTCGGCGGGGAACTCGGACTCCATCATCACCTGGTAGCGACGCATGTCGACGATGTGATCGATGTGCTCGATGTCCACCGGGCACTGCTCGACGCACGCGCCGCAGGTGGTGCAGGACCACAGCACGTCGGGGTCGATGACGCCACCCTGTTCGAGGGTGCCGACCAGCGGGCGGGTCGCCTGCTCGGGGCCGGAGCCCAGGATGCGCTCGAAGCCGGACTCGGGCACGTGTTCGTGCGCGTGCTCCTCGCTGTGCTTCTCGCCGCGCACCTCTTCGCCGAGACCGCCCTCGGGCGTGTTCTCCAGCGGAGATTCCTTGTCGCCGAGGATGTAGGGCGCCTTGGCGAACATGTGGTCGCGCAGGTTCATGATCACGAGCTTGGGCGACAGCGGCTTACCGGTGTTCCATGCCGGGCACTGCGACTGACAACGCCCGCACTCGGTGCAGGTGGTCATGTCGAGGTAGCCCTTCCAGGTGAAGTCCTCGATCTTGCCGCGACCCAGCACAGCATCTTCGGCGGGATCCTCGAAGTCGACGAGCTCACCCTTGGATTCGACGGGCAGCAGCGGGCCCAGGCCGTTCGGCAGTCGCTTGAAGGTGATGTTGATGGGCGCCAGGAAGATGTGCAGGTGCTTGGAGTGCAGCACGATCAGCAGGAACACGAGCGCGACGCCGATGTGTCCGAGCAGCGCGACGGTCTCGATCCACTCGTTCGCCGGCTCGCCGAACACCTCCATCCACGACCCCATGCCGTGCGAGAAGAAGGCGCCCCAGCCGTACGGGAGGTTGCCGTTCACCACGGCGGCACCGCGGGAGAATGCGTAGGTCAGGATGACCAGGAAGATCATCCACAGGATCAGCCAGGCGCCGCCGGTGTGGCTGCCGTAGAAGCGGGAGTCACGACCGTGCTCCTTGGGCTCCGAGCGCAACCGGATGATCGCGAATGTGACGATGCCGCCGAGCACGGCGAGCGCGATGAAGTCCTGCAGGAAGCCGAGCACCTCCCAGTGACCGACCACCGGGATCGCGAACTTCGGGTCGAACAGCACACCGAAGGCCTCGATGTAGACGGTGATGAGGATGAAGAAGCCCCACATGGTGAAGAAGTGGGCGAGCCCCGGCACCGACCACCGCAGCATGCGGGTCTGCGCGAGCACCTCTTTGGCCTGGGTCCCGATCCGGTCGCCCATGTGATCGAAGCGGTTGTTGCTCTCGCTCATCGGTTGGCCCGCACGCACGAGCGTGAACAGCCACAGCACGCGTTTGACCGCGAACACGGCGACCACCGCCGTCATCAGCAACCCGACAATCAACCTGATCATGGTTTGGGTGTCCACGCGCATCCTCCGGTTCTGGTTACCAGTGGGTAACTTAGACCATGTTACTGACAAGTAACTTAGCTCGCTGCCAGCTCATAGTCGCATCATGCGAGGAATCGGCGCTACGAAGGTCGCCCTAACTACCGGTTGGTCAGGTCGCCGGAGCCAGCATCACCCTCAGCATCGACAACATTTCCGACCGCGATTCCGCACCCAGCCGGCGACGGATCCGGGCGACGTGATGCTCCACCGTCTTGGCGGAGATGAACAGTTGTGCCCCGATGTCGCGGTAGGGCAGACCCTGAAGGAGCAACTCCGCGACCTCTCGTTCGCGTTCGGACAGCGTGGCGGCCGGCCGCGTGCGCGCCGGCGGGGTGGACGGACGGGGATCGTCGGAATCGATGGGCGCCTCCGGTGCCGCGACCGCCTGCTTGAGGTCGCGCGCCAACTGCAGCATCGCCTGGGACACCCGCGGATCGGTGGTGTGCAGGGCGGCCTGCCCGGCCAGCCGGGTCGCATCGGAGGTGTGCCCCACATGCGCGAGCCCCCTCGCCGCGGCGGCCACCTCGTCGGTGTCGACGGCATCGGCGAGTACCCGTAACCAGGTGCGCCCCGCCGTGGCCAGCACTTTCGCCATGGTCGAGTGCGCTGCGGCGGCGGTCAGCGCCTGACCGTGCGGCGCGACGTCGCCGGGGGAGTTCGCCAGGATCCCCGCGTGCACGCCGGCCCAGTGCAGCGGCACCGACCACAGCACCGGATTCCCGAGCCCGGCCAACACCTCGAAGGCCTGGTCCACCGCGTGCCGCAGCCGGTCGACCTGCCGCATCCGCGCGGCGGCCGTCCACAGTTCGCCGAGGGGTAGCAACGAGAACAGATCGGGCGCGCACTCGGCGAGCACCTCCATCGCCGCATACCAGTGCTGCTGCATCGCGCCGGTGTCACCGCCGCGGCGGGCGATGGCCGTCTGCAGCGCCGCAGCCCAGAGCGCGTCGCGCCGATGCACGTGCTGCCCGGGTGCTGCCGCGGCGGCCGCAGCGGCAGCCTGCAGATGCCCATCCTGCATCAGCGTCCACCCGTGCAGCAGCCGGTGCCGATACGTGACGAAGATCGCATCCGATCCGTGGTCGCCGTCCCGGCCGTCGCTGTCGGATCCCGCGCGCACAGCACGCCCGATCACCGATCTGGCGCGTACCGGATCGCCGCCGTGCAATGCGGCCAGGGTCACCAGTGCCGCCGGGGTGTCGGGGGTGACGACGGGCGGGTTCGCGTCGGTGCCGATGGCCTGGCTGAGACGGGTGAGCGCCACGGGATACGGCGCGTCCAACGTCAGCACCAACCCGTCGGTGACGGCGCGCGCGGCCCGCGCCGCCGAGGTGGGCGGACCCGATCGGGGCGCGTCCGTGCCGGCACGGGCTGCGGCCGCGTCGCCGGCGGCCATCGCGGAGATCGTCGCAGCGGCACCGACGGTGGGGTCCTCGAAGGCATCGGGCGCCGACCCCAGCCAGGCGAACAGATCGCGGGCCTGGGCCGAGTTGCCGTCGTGCAACGCGATACTCGCCGCGATGCGCACGGCGCCGGCCCGGTCTGCGGTGTCTGACGAGGTCAACATGTCGTCGGCCAGCCGGGCCGCCGTCGCGCAGTCTCCCGTGAGCGCGAGGGCGTCGGCAAGGTGCACTGCCGGCACCGAGTTGCCCGCGCGCGCTGCCGCCCGGTACAGCCGCGCAGCGCGTGCCGGTGCCACGGTGTCCCGTCCGGCCAGTTCGGTCAGCGCGGCGGCCAGCCGCTCGTCCCGCAAGCCGTGCTCGGCCAGCTGCAGCGCGAGTTCGGGCGTCAGGGTCGAGGTCGCCACCTGTGACGTCAAAATCGACACCTCGACGTCGTGGTGGTGCGCGGCGCCGACGATCGACGCGACGGCGTCGTGGACGTCGCGGGCGAAACCCGGGGGATGGAAGGGATCGAGAAGTCCGCCGGCGCGTGCACGGTCGACGGCGCCCCGCGCCTCGTCGGGTGTCATGCGCAATCCGGCCGCGACGTCATCGGGTCCGAGGCCCAGGGCCAGCGACGAGACCAGCAGCGTGTCGAGCAACGGTTCATCGAGGCGGTGGAGACGTTCGACCAGCGCGAACCGTGCGGCTTGGCGCACCGCACGGTTCCCCTCGCCCACCGAGCCGATCGCGGGCCGCAGCAGAAACGGCAGGCCGGCGGTGGCGGCCACGAGCATCCGGACCGTGTCCGCAGCGGCGGGCTCCCCGAGTGCGGCGGCGGTCATCCTGCCCACGTCGACCGGCGTCAGCGGACCGAGCGCGACGGGCAGGTTCTCCCGCTCGAGTGCGAGGAACAGGCGCCGCAGCGCGGCGTGATGCGCGAGCGGCTGCGCCCCGATGACCACCGTCGCCGCAGGCTCGGCGACCAGCGCGGTGACCCGGTCGACGTCGTCGGTCTCGAGCAGGTCGGCGTCGTCGATCAACACCGCCGCGCCCTCGGTGTCGCCCGGACGGGGCGGCCGGGACAGCACGGCCCGGCCGGCAACTCGCAACAGCTGACGCAGCGCCGCCAACACCGTGGACTTGCCTGTCCCGATCCCACCCGTCACCAGCAGCTTCGTTGGCGTGTGGGGGTCGCGCTCGACCAGACCGACCGCTTCGCGCGCCGCCGGCGGCACGTCGGTGAGCCGGGGCCCGGGACCGGTCATCGCCGAGATCAGGCGCCGGTGTCCGGGACGACCGTCGTGGTCGCCGGTGGCGCCTCTGTCGTGGGCGGCGCGGCCGTCGTCGTCGGGGGAGCCGCCGTGGTGGTGGGCGGTTGCGTCGTCGTCGGGCGGGTGGTCGTGGTGCGTGTCGTCGTCGTGGTCGGCGCGGTGGTCGTCGTGGTCGTGGTGGTGCTCGTGGTCGTGGTGGTGGTCGGTGAGGTGGTCGTCGTCGACGACGGCGGGGTGGTGTCCGTCGTCGACGAGGGCGGTGGTGGCGGGGGCTGGCTCACGGTGGTGGTCGCGACACCGTCGGGGCCGATGGTCACCGTGGTGACCGGAGGCGGGAGTTCGACCGGCGACGACGCCGCGGGCGGCGTCGCGGTCTCGGTGACCGTGCCCGGGTTTCCGTCCGAGCTGGTCAACGTGATGGCCAGGCCGCCGGCTGCCAGCAGCGCAGCGGCGGCAGCGATGCCGAACAGCACGGGCGGGCGTTTGTACCAGGGCAGCGGCGCGACGTCGTCGTATTGGGTCTCATCAGGAGCGAAGGCCACCGGCGGCCGAGCCGGATCCGGCTCGGCCACGTAGTCCTCGCCGGCGTAAGGCACGGGTTCACCTGCAGGATCGTCGTCCTGCGACCACGCCAGAGCACGGAAGGTCGCCGATGCCGCCCCGTCGTCGGCGGCCTGACCGGCGGCCAGGCCCGCCGCGCCCGCTGCCCACGCCGCGGGTGCCATCGCTGTCGGCTCCCCGGCTGCGGGGGCGAGGCCGGTGGCGGCCTGGGCGTCGAGACTCTGGTTGGCCACCAGAGCCGCACCTGCGGCGACGTTGAGCGCCGGCTCCGGCGTGGTGATCACCGGTGCGCGGAGACGTTCCGACAGCCGCTGGGTGACAAGAGGTATGGCCGCTCCACCGCCGACAGTGGCGATGGCCGCGACACCGGCCGCGGGGACGGCGGCACGCTGCAACGCGTCGTCGATGACACCGAGGAGGCCGTCGAGAGGTTCGCCGATCAGTTGCTCGAGCTCGGGCCGGGTGACCCGGATGTCGGACCGGACTCCGGGCAGCTCAGCGGGCACCACGGTCGCGGTCTGCTCGGACAGCCGCTCTTTGGCCTGGCGGCATTCGTCCCGCAGCCGGGCCAGGGAGCCGACCGCGGTCGTGCCCGCGGGGTCCGCGTCATTGGCGTCGGCGATGCCCGCCAGCACGTGGTCGAGCAGACGCTGGTCGATCCCGTCGCCGGAGAAGTCCGGATACCGCACCGTTTGGCCGACCAGATCCAGGTTGGCGCCCGCGTCGGCAAGCGTGACGCTGGTCCCGCTGCCGCCGAGGTCGACCAGGACGACCACGCCCTGATCCGGCAGTCCCGGCGCGGCCTGCAAGGCGGCCAGCGCTGCGGAGGCGTCGGGGATGAGCGCGGCGGGCACGCCGTTCGGCGCGAGGATCGGGCGGCTTCGCAGCGCGCCGCGCAGGGCTCCGAGTGTTCCCGGCCCCCAGTGCGCGGGGACGGCGATGGCCACCGGAGAGCCGCCGTCGACCAGGCGCGCCATCGCGGCCAACGCCTCGGCGAGCACGACCTCTCCGCGATGCGCCGAACCGTCGGCGGCCACCAGCGGAACCGGATCCCCGACCCGGTCGACGAACCCGCTCAACACCTGTCCGGGCTGTGCTGGATCGGTCGAGGGATCGCTCGGGACCCCGACCTCCGGGGCTCGATCGGGATAGACGGTCAGGATCGCCCGGCGCGTCACCGGTGGCCGGCCGACGCGCGCGGCCACCAGGTTCGTCATCCCGATCGACAACCCCAGTGGTTCGGTCATGGCGCTGGTGTCCCTCCTCGGCCGTCCGGCCCGTCCCGTGCTGTGGACCGCACACCACCTTAACGGTGGGACGCCGCCGCGCCGGGCACGCGCCCCTAGTGTCGCGAATGCCCCTAATGTGCCATCCCCTAATGGCCCTAGATGCGGGGTGGGCTCAGCACCGATCCGCCGACGGCGCTGCGCCGATAGCATCGAGCACACAGAAGCCAAGTGGATGTCGAGGGGAAGGTCGGGACGTGGCGAACTCACTGGTCGACTTCGTGGTGTCGCTCGTTCGTGATCCGGCCGCGGCGGCGGCCTATGCCGCCGATCCGGCGCAGGCTCTCGCCGATGCCCATCTGACCGATGTGACCAGCGCCGACGTGCAGAATCTCCTCCCTGTCGTCGCGGAATCGCTGTCGACGGCGGTGCCGGCACACAGCTTCGACGCCTTCGCCGATCCCGGCCTCGACGCGGTCCCCAACGTCTGGTCAAGCGGAGCTGCCAGCGCGGCGTTCGACGCTTTCGAAGACCACGTGCCGTCTGCTCGAGTGATCGACACCGAACACTCCGTGCCCGCCATCGTCGACCACCTCGACGACACGTGGGACGTGGCCCCGGCCGTCCCCACACCGGATGCGGTCCCGTCGGTGCAGCTGGACGACCCGGCGGTAGAGCACGCGGGCCTCGCCGAACCCGCGGGCGCCGAGCAGTGGGTCCACGACATCAGCGGCGACCATCCGGTCGACCACCTGCCGGACGTCGATCTGTTCCACTGACCGCCCGGAGTTCCCTCCGAAGCCCGCGCAGACCCGTCTGCGCGGGCTTTTTCTGTGCGCTGAGCTGGTCAGAAGCGGCATATCCCCCGCCTCCCCAGCGCACCCCCTAATCCCCTAACCGAGATAGCCGGGAATCCCGCATGGGGCTTCTGCAGCAGCGGGTGGCATCCCCGTTTCCGGGCCGATGTGCAGTCCATAACGTGGTCTCCAGATCGCCGGGGAGAACCGGCGAGTGCATCCCAGAAAGGCACTGCCATGACGACTCTGATCGACTTCATCCTCGACCTGTTCCGCAGCCCCGCGTCGGCCGCCTCGTTCGTCATCGACCCCGACGGCGCCCTGCGCGACGCCGGCCTGCCGAACGTGACCGCCGCGCAGCTCGCCTCGGTCGCGGCCACCGCCGCACCGGCCGGCTACGCGCTCGGCGGCGGCGACCCGATCGTCGGGCTGCAGCGCGCTGTGTCCGACCACCACCAGCTGGCGTCCAGCTTCGCCTCCCCGTTCTCGCCCCAGACCTCCTGGGCCCCGCAGAACACCTTCGCCCCCGAGACGAACACCGACCTGCTCAGCGGGAACAACGTCCCGGTGGCCAGCCCGGTCCAGGACGCGGGCGCGAACGCTCAGAACGGCGCGTTCAACCTCGGCTTCGGCGACATCACCCTCGGTGACAAGAGCACCAACACCGCCACCAACGGCGGGGTCGTGGTCGACGGCGACAACAAGGGCGACATCGTCAGCGGCGACGGCGCCGTGCTCGGCAACAACAACGACGTCAACAACGGCGACATCCTCGCCGGGTCGGGCTCACACGTCGCGGTGGGTAGCGGCAACGAGATCGAGGACAGCAGCCAGCACGCCGGTGGCGACGTGGTCTCCGACAACTCCGGCGCCGTGATCAAGGACAACGACCTGTCCGGCGGCAGCGGCGGTGGCTCGCACGGCGGCGGCAGCCTGCTCGGCATCGGGAGCGGCAACTCCGCGGGCGGCGACGGCGGCAACGCCGGGTCGATCATCGTCTCCGACAGCCATGCCAACAGCGGCACGCAGACCACCATCGGCGGCGACTCCGGCAGCCACAACTCGGTGGATGACTCGACCCACACCTCGGTCGACACCGAGACCTCGCACGACACGTCGATCGAGGACCACTCCACCAGCTACGAGTCCAACATCGGATCGGGCAACGAGACCGCGATCGGGTCGGGCAATCACACCGACACGTCGCTGTTCTCGGGCAACGACGCCGGGTTGTCGTCGCACACTGACATCGCCTCGCACAACTCCAGCGCTTTCAACAACGACGTGGCGTCGCACAACCCCGACATCGCGTCCCACAACCCGATGCTCGACGCGTTCTGATCCATCCACCAGCCGGCGGGGACCACACCGGTCCCCGCCGGCGCCGCGTTTACCGTTGATCACCGATAGTGCCGCCGACGAGAGGGGCCGTCATGACCCAACCGAACCGGGTGCTGATCGAGCTCCTCGACCACACCAGCGCGATCGCCGAGACCCGTCAGCGCGGTGATCTGGCGGCCCGGCTCGCCCGGGCCAAGGCCCGTGTCGAGGATCCGCAGATCCGGGTCGTGATCGCCGGGCACCTCAAGCAGGGCAAGAGCCACCTGCTCAACTCGCTGCTCAACATGCCGGTCGCCCGCGTCGGCGACGACGAGTCGACGGTGCTGCCCACGCTGGTGTCCTACGGCGAGCCGGCGTCCGCCCGGCTCGTGGTGGCCCGCGAAGGTGGCGACGAGCCGGAGCTGGTCGAGATCCCGGTCACCGACCTGGGGACCGATCTGCGCCGGGCTCCGGCGGCCCGCGGCCGGGACGTGCTGCGCATCGAGGTGACGGCGCCGAGCCCGCTACTCAAAGGCGGCCTCGCCTTCGTCGACACCCCGGGAGTGGGCGGGCACGGGCAACCGCACCTGTCGGCCACGCTGGGGCTGTTGCCCGACGCCGACGCGATGCTGCTGATCAGCGACACCAGCGCCGAATTCACCGAGCCCGAGATGACGTTCCTGCGCCAAGCGCTCGAGGTGTGCCCCGTCGCGGCGATCGTGGCGACGAAGACCGACCTGTACCCGCACTGGCGGCAGGTCGTCGACGCCAACGCCGCACACCTGCGCCGAGCCGGCATCACCACGCCGATGATTCCCGCGTCGTCGGTGCTGCGCAGCCACGCCGTGCAGCTCAACGATAAGGAACTCAACGAGGAATCCAACTTCCCGGCGATCGTTAAGTTCCTCTCCGAAGAGGTGCTCGGACGCCAGAAGGACCGCGTCCGCAACCACGCACTCGGCGACATCCGCTCCGCCGCAGAGCATTTGATGCTCGCCGCGCAGGCCGAACTGTCCGCACTCAGCGACCCACACACCCGGGAGAAGCTGACCGCCGACCTGGAGGCGCGCAAGCAGGAGGCCCAGGACGCGCTGCAGCAGACCGCGCTGTGGCAGCAGGTGCTCTCCGACGGCATCGCCGATCTGACAGCAGACGTGGATCATGATCTGCGGCAACGGTTTCGGACCATCACCTTCCACACCGAAGCGGTGATCGACGCCGGCGACCCGACCTTGCAGTGGGCCGAGATCGGCGCCGAACTCGAAGACGCCGTCGCGACCGCGGTCGGCGACAACTTCGTCTGGGCCTACCGGCGCGCCGAGACGCTCGCCGCCGAGGTGGCCCGTACCTTCTCCGAGGCCGGGCTGGACTCGGTGCAGATGCCCGCCCTGGACCCGCGCGCCATGGGGGCGGAGTTCGCCGAGTTCTCGTCGCTGGCCCATCTCGAGGCGAAGCCCATCAAGACCGGCCACAAGATCGTCACCGGGATGCGCGGCTCCTACGGCGGCGTGCTGATGTTCGGCATGCTGACCTCGTTCGCCGGGCTGGGCATGTTCAACCCGCTGTCGCTGGGCGCCGGCCTCGTGCTGGGCCGCAAGGCCTACAAGGAGGACATGGAGAACCGCATGCTGCGGGTGCGCAACGAGGCCAAGACCAACGTGCGCCGGTTCGTCGACGACGTCGCGTTCGTCGTCGGCAAGGAGTCCCGCGACCGGCTCAAGGCGATCCAGCGGCAGCTGCGCGACCACTACCGCGAGATCGCCAACCAGACCAGCCGCTCCCTCAACGAGTCGCTTCAGGCGACGCTGGCCGCGGCCAAGGTGGCCGAGACCGAACACGCGGGCCGCGTCAAGGAACTCGAACGGCAGCTCAACATCCTGCGCCAGGTCGTCGAGCACGCCGACAAGCTCGCCGCCGAGGGGTCACTAAGCTCGAGGAGCTAGACAGTCGGGCGAGCAGGACGGGACGGCACTGAGCACCAGCGACCGCGTGCGGGCGATCCTCGGCGGCACCATCGCCGCCTACCGGGGCGACCCTGCCTATCGGGACCGCCCCGCGCTGCATCACGAGCTCGCCCGTGTCGGTCACCGGCTCAACCAGCCGATGCGCATCGCGTTGGCCGGCACGCTCAAAGCCGGGAAATCGACCCTGGTCAACGCGCTCGTCGGCGACACCATCGCCCCCACCGACGCCACCGAGGCCACCCGCATCGTGACGTGGTTCCGGCACGGACCGACCCCGCGGGTGAGCGCCAACCACCGCGACGGCCACCGCTCCAACGTGCCGATCACCCGCGACCCGACCGACCGGGGCCTGACGTTCGACCTGGCCCGGCTCGACCCCGACGACGTCGTCGACCTCGACGTCGAATGGCCGGCCGCCGAGCTGGTCGACGCGACGATCATCGACACCCCGGGCACGTCGTCGCTGTCCCGCGACGTGTCCGCCCGCACGTTGCGCCTGCTCGTCCCGGCCGACGGGATACCGCGCGTGGACGCGGTCGTGTTCCTGCTGCGCACCCTCAACGCCGCCGACATCGCGCTGCTCCAACAGATCGGTGAGCTGGTCGGCGGCTCGGCCGGCGCGCTCGGCGTCATCGGCGTCGCGTCCCGGGCCGACGAGATCGGGGCCGGCCGCATCGACGCGATGATGTCGGCCCGCGATGTCGCTCAGCGGTTCACCGCCGAGATGGACCGTACCGGGATCTGCCAGGCCGTGGTGCCGGTGTCGGGCCTGCTCGCGCTGACCGCACGCACCCTGCGGCAGAGCGAGTTCGTCGCGCTGGAGAAGCTCGCCGGCGTCGACGCCGCCGAGCTGACGAAGGCGATGCTGTCGGTCGACCGCTTCGTCCGCGAAGACAGCACGCTGCCGGTGGATCCCGCCACGCGCGCCGCGCTGCTCGACCGTTTCGGGATGTTCGGCATCCGGATCTCGATCGCCGTGCTGCGCGCCGGGGTCAGCGACTCGGTGGCGCTGGCCGACGAGCTGCTCGAGCGCAGCGGGCTGGTCGCGCTGCGCGAGGTGATCGACCAGCAGTTCGCCCAACGCTCGGACCTGCTCAAGGCGCACACTGCTCTGCTGACACTGCGGGAGATCGTCACCCGCAATCCGATCCCCGCCACGCCGCACATCCTCGCCGACATCGAGCCGCTGCTCGCCGACACGCACGCCTTCGAGGAGCTGCGATTGCTCAGCGCGCTGCGGTCCCGCCCGACCACGCTGAACCCCGACGAGATGGCCTCGCTGCGGCGGCTGATCGGCGGGTCCGGCGCCGACGCCGCGAGCCGGCTCGGGCTCACCCCCGAAACCGCCGACGACGGTCCCCGGGCCGCGTTCGCCGCGGCGCAACGCTGGCGTCGTCGCGCCGAGCACCCGCTCAACGACCCCTTCACCACGCGAGCCTGCCGGGCCGCCGTCCGCAGTGCCGAAGCGCTGGTCGCGGGCTATTCCTGAGTGTCGGCGCGCACTTAACGTTTCGGCCGCGCCGAGCGATGAAGAGGTATGCGCACTTCCGTGGGGATCTCGCTGGGTTCGGCGAACCTCGTCGCCGTGGCCGGCGGCCGGCCGATCGTCCGGCCCGCCGCCGTGACTGTCCGGCCCGGCGTGACGATGACCGGCTTCGTCGACCGCGTCGGAGATCCGGTGCCGATGCTGGCCACCGACGGCTCCGCGCACCGGGCCGATCGCCTGGCCGCTGCCGCGATCGAAGCCGCCACCCGGCAGGCCTCCCCGCGATACCGGCCGGAGCTGGGCGCCGTCGCGGTGCCCGGTCACTGGTCGGACACCGCGGTCGCCGCGCTGCGCGACGCCGCGCCACACCTTGTCATCGTCCCTGACTCGACCGCAGCGCTGACCGCGATCGCCGCCGGCCCCGGCTTGCCGACGCGGGGCGTGGTCCTGCTCTGCGACTTCGGTGCCGGCGGCACCAGCATCACGCTCGCCGACGCCGGCGCGGGGTTCGCCGCGATCGGGCCGACCGTGCGCTGCGATGACTTCTCCGGCGACCTCGTCGATCAGGCGCTGCTGCGCCATGTGCTCGACGGGTTCAACCTCGACCCGGCCGGTACCTCCGCTGTGGCCTCGCTGCACGATCTGCGGGCTGAGAGCCGGGCCGCCAAGGAGCGGCTTTCGCAGGTGACCGCGACCGCACTGGTCGGCGCCCGCGGCCCGGTCCGCGTGACCCGCGGCGAGCTCGAGGCGCTGATCGCCGAACCGCTCGACCGCCTGGTCGCGGCGATCCTCGACGTCGTGCACCGCGCGCGCGTCGCACTGGCCGCGGTCGTCACCGTCGGTGGCGGGGCGCGCATTCCGCTGGTGACGCAGCGGCTCTCCGACGCCCTGCGCTGCCCGGTGCGCACCACCGCGCACCCGCAGATCGCTGCAGCCAGCGGAGCTGAGCTGCTCGCGCGGCGCAGCGTCGACCAGCAGGCCGCCACCGTCGCGGTGCCCGCACCCGACACCGTCCTCGCACCCGCACTGGCCTGGTCGGCGGAGGACATCGACGCCGAGGAGACCCAGTTCGCCATCCCCGCCGCCGAAGGTGGCGCAGACACCGGTGCTGCCCGGCCCGCGGTGCACTTCACCCCGCCCGCTGACGATGAGACCCCAGCGAAGAAGCGTGCTGCTGCCCCGGTGTGGCTCGCCGGCGCGGCGTGCGCCGCGGCCATCGCCACAGCGGCGGTGTTGCTGACGACCCAGATCGCCCGCAGTGACGAGACCACGCCGGCGTCGGGCATCAGCACGCCCGTCGCCATGCACGCGCTCGAACCGTCGGTGGCACCCCCGGCAGCGCCCCCGGCCGACACCGTCACGCAGACGGTCCGGGCGGCCGCACCAGCGCCCCAGCAGGCCGTCGTTCAGGCTGCCCCGGCGCCGGCGGCTCCCCAGGGGCAGGTGGTCGCCAAGGAGGCCGCGCCGGCTCCAGCACCCGCGGCGCCCGCTCCGGCGCCAGCACCCGCGGCGCCCGCTCCAGCCCCGGCGCCCGCGGCTCCTGCTCCGGTGTGGCCGCGAATCCCATTGCCGCAGTTCACGTTACCGGCGCCGACGCCCAAGCCCAGTCCCACGCCGGCGCCGTCGTCCACTCCGGAACCCACACCGACGCCCACCAGCCAGGCGCCCACCAGCGAGGCGCCGACCCAGACGTCCGAACCGGCGCCCACCACCGGGGCGCCCACCAGCGAGGCGCCCGCGACGACTACGGCGCCGGAGGTGGAGCAGACGACTGCGTCACCGTCTGTGTCTCCGTCTCCGTCTGCGTGACGGTACTGGTACTCGTACTCACCGATGTCGACGGAGTCGTCGTCGTGGTCGGGCTGGTGGTCTCGGTGGTCGTCGGCGTCGTGGTCGTGGTCGACGTGGGAGAAGTGGTCTCCGTGGTGGTCGCGGTTGTCTCGTCGACGGTCGAGCTCGGCGCGACCGCCGGCGCGGAACTCGACGTCAGCGGCGTCAGCGGCGTGGTCGTCGGCTCAGACGGGGCGTCCCCGGTGATGGCCTTGGCCAGGCCGTAGATGATCAGCGCGACGATGACCGCGCCGAGCGCGCCGAACGCCACCAGCGCGGCGGGCTTGCGGTACCACGGCGTGGGCTGGTCGTAGCCGCCCTGGTAGTCGTCCGGGTATCCGCCCTGTCCGTAGTTGCTGAGCTGGGTCGCATCGTCGTCGGAGTAGTAGTTGTCGTCGTCACCGGATCCGTATCGCGCCACGGATCCCGATAGTAGGCTCTCGCCGCTATGTGCCCGGGTAGAGCGTGCGTGTCACGTTGGTCCTGGGTCGTTTGCGCGTCGTCGTGGCGTCGTCGTCATCGTCGTCGTCGCGGGTGCGCGAAGTACGGGGTGGCCGCGAGGTGCTCGGTGTCTCGGATTCCGTGGTGGTCGGCGGGGTCGACTCCGGGTTGATGTCCGTGGTCACCGGCGGGCTCGCGCTGGTGATCGTCTCCGTGGTGGTCGGTGTCGACGACGCGGATTCGGACGCGCTCGAGAACGTGGGATCGACGTAGTTCAGCGGCGCCTGCTCCGGCTCGGTGAACTGGCGGCCCAGCCACAACCCGCCGGCGATCAGCGCCGCGATGACCGCGAGCGCGACCACGCTGGCGCCGAGAAGTGTCGAGGTCCGGTTGTGCCACGGCACCTCCGACGCATCGCGGTGCGCGCCCTCGTCTCGATCCGGCCTGGTCACGGCCACCGATAGTAACCGCGGGCCGGCTCGGTCCGCTGACTCAGCCGAGCTGGGGAGCGACGGCCTCGGCGAAGAAATCGACGTGGTCGAGGTCGGACATGTCGAGGACCTGCAGGTAGACGCGCTGGACGCCGGCCTCGATGAAAGGGCCGAGCTTGTCGACGATCTCGTCGGGTGAACCGACCGTCGGGGAGTTGGCGCGCAACTCGTCGACCTCGCGGCCGATGGCCGAGGCCCGTCGGGCCACCTCGTCGTCGTCACGACCCGCACACACCACGAAAGCAGCCGAGTAGACGATCGAATCGGCAGGCCGGCCCGCTGCCTCGACGGCGTCGGCGACCCGGCCGAACTGCGTGCTCAGCGTGTCCAACGGCACGAACGGGATGTTGAACTCCGCGGCGAAGCGCGCCGCCAGCGCCGGGGTCCGCTTGGCCCCGCCGCCGCCGATGATGATCGGTGGATGGGGCGACTGGACAGGCTTGGGCAGCGCAGGGGAGTCCGCGACGCTGTAATGGGTGCCGTCGTAGTCGAAAGTCTGGCCGCTCTCGGTGGTCCAGAGCCCGGTGATGATCTCGAGCTGTTCGGTCAGCCGGTCGAACCTCTCGCCCAGCGGCGGGAACGGGATCGCGTACGCCTTGTGCTCGGCTTCGAACCATCCCGCACCGATGCCGAATTCGACGCGGCCACCGCTCATCTCGTCCACCTGCGCAACCGAGATGGCCAGCGGTCCCGGATGTCGGAAGGTCGCCGAGGTGACCATGGTGCCGAGGCGGATGGACGTGGTCTCGCGGGCCAGGCCCGCGAGCGTCACCCAGGAATCGGTGGGGCCGGGCAGACCGTCGCCGCTCATCGCGACGTAATGGTCGGATCGGAAGAAAGCAGAGTAGCCGGCGCTTTCGGCCGTCCGTGCGACCGCGAGCTGATCGGCGTAGGAGGCGCCCTGCTGGGGTTCGACGAAGATGCGGAAGTCCACTGATCTCTCCTTTGTCACAGTCCGCCGCGCGCGGCCTTCACCTTGGCCACCAGCTCGGGCGGGCCGTCGAACTCGACCTGGGCTTCATCGCGGCCGGTGATGAACAGCAGCAGCTCGCCGGGCTCGCCGATGACGGTGAGCGTGGGACCGCGTCCCGCCGTCGCGAGCCGCTCGCCCTGCGGAGACTGCACGACCACCTTGGCCGGGGAGCGGCGCAGCGTCATCCGCGCCATCAGCCCGACGGGGCGACGCAGCGCGGAGACGGTGTGGTCGTCGAGCGGGCGGGGTTCCCACTCCGGCTGTGCGCGCCGGACGTCCTCGTGGTGGATGAACATCTCGGCCACGTTGGCGATCGGGTCGAGCAGCTTGAACGGCGAGTACACCGGTGGGCCCTCGGCCACCTGGTCGACGAGCGCGTCCCAGTCCGTCGCAGCGGAGACCTGTTTCTGCACGCGGTCGGTGTAGCCGGCGAGCGCGGGGATGAGGATGCCCGGCGCGGCGTCGAGCCGGCGTTCGCGCACGACGAGGTGGGCGGCCAATTCGCGAGCGTCCCACCCCTCGCACAGCGTGGGAGCATCCGGCGAGAGAGTGCGGAACGTGGACACCAGGGCGGCGCGTTCCCGCTGGGCGACGGTCATGGGTGCAGCCTAATCGTCGTCGCGTCGATCGGGCAGTCGCCAGCCGCGTTCGCCGGGCAGCTCCAACGCGGATTGCGGCCCCCACGAACTCTTTTCATACGTCTGCACCGGGGGCGGGGCGTCCAGCACCGGCTGGCACACCTGCCACAGCCGGTCCACCTCGTCGGAGCGGGCGAACAGCGTCTGATCACCGCGGATGACATCGAGCAGAAGGCGCTCGTAGGCGGTCAGGGAGTCATCGGCGTGATCGGACGGCGCGAGCTCCAGACGCGAGCCGATACGTTCGATCGCGAGGTCGGGGCCCGGGCGCTTGACGTTGACATCCAATGAGGCGACCGGGGTGTCGGTGAGGTCCAGCGCGAGTTCGTCGGGTTCAGGGGCGTCGCCCGGGAACGGGGACGGTGGGGTGCGGAACGTCAACGTCACGGTCCTTCGCTTGTCCGCCAACGCTTTTCCGGTACGTAGATAGAACGGCACGTCTCGCCACCGATCGTTGTCGATGTGGATTTCCGCGGCGACGAAAGTCTCCACCTGTGAGTTGTCGTCGACATCGTCCTCGTCGCGGTAACCGTCGAACTGCCCGAACACCACTCGCCGGGGGTCCAGCGGTCGCATCGCGTCGAACACCGCGGCCTTGGCCTCCCGCAGATCGCCGGCGTCCAACGTGGCGGGTGGTTCCATCGCGACGAAGCCGAGCACCTGGCACAGATGGGTCGACACCATGTCGCGCAGGCAGCCGGTGGCTTCGTAGAAGCTGCCGCGGCCCTCCAGGCCGAGTTCTTCGGGAACGTCGATCTGCACGGACTCGACATGTGTTGCGTTCCATGCGGGTTCGAGCAAACCGTTGGCGAACCGCAGCGCCAGGATGTTCTGCACCGCCTCCTTGCCCAGGAAATGGTCGATGCGGTAGATGTGGTCCTCGTCGGCGACCGAGGTGATGGTCTCCTGCAGGGCGCGGGAACTCTCCAGGTCGATGCCGAAGGGCTTCTCGACCACCAGGCGCGCCCCCTCCGCGAGACCCTCACGGCCCAGCATCGCGATCATGGGCTGCATCGCAGTCGGGGGGACCGACAGGTAGATGAGCGTTGTCGCGTCGGGCCCGAGCTCTTCCTGGGTGCGTTTCACGGTCTCGGCCAAGTCTGCGCCGTCGTCGGCGCTGGAAGACTGGAAGTCCAACCGTTGCAACAGGTTCTGTACGACCTCGTCGTCCAGATCGTCGATCGAATCGGCCAGGCCGTCGCGCACCGACTCGCGGAAATCGTCGACGCTGTCCGGTGCGGTGCGTCCCGATCCGATGATGGCGTAGTCGTCCGGCAGGAGACCCGCCGCGGCCAACCGGTAGAGGCTCGGGAACAGCATGCGGCGGGCCAGGTCACCGCGGGCACCGAAGAGCACGAGGACGACGGGATCGGGTGAGCTCATCTGCACGCTGTTCCCGGCGCAGCGGGCTGGTCAAACCCTAGAAGCTCTCGACGCCCTCGGTGCTGATCGTCATGCCGTGCCCGGTGCCGTCATTGGTGAAGGTCGTGCCGTCTTCGGTCGCGTCGATGGTCCAGCCGAGCGCGGAGTAGGTGCGGTAGTCCAGGGTGACGGCGGGAATGGCGCCGAGATTGCCGAGCACCCAGCTCACCCTGCCGTCGGCGGTCAAGCGCACGCCGTTGGCCGGCTCCCCCTCCACCTCGGGAGCGTTGATGAAGGCCGATTCGCAGCCGACCTCCTGCTCATCGAGCTGGCAGCGGGTCTTGCCGGACTTGGTCTCGATGAACACGTAGCCGTTCTGCGGGCTGAGCACCTCGCCGGACGGTGCGCGGGTGGTCGTCGGGGACGGCGCGGGCTCAGGTGTACTCGGCGGGGGAGGCGTCGAGCGGCTGGGCCGCGGCGTAGGGAAGTCGGGCTCGATGCCGGTGTCCGGGCTGCGGGTGGCGGTGCCCTCGATCGAGGACTGGCAGCCGGTGAGCGCGGCAATGGCCAGCAAGCCTGCCGCCACCAGCCGCGTGTTCACCTGGCCCAGCGTACGCAGCATGTGATCGGTGTGACGGGAGTGACTCGCGGACGAGCGTAGAAGTACTTCGCACCAGCCCGCTGAGAAGCCATGGTCGTGTAATGCGCGTGTTCACAGCCTTGAGTGCGCTCCCGCCGGAACGCGCCCCGCGAAAGTGCCCTGAAGGTAGCGGGGGTCGCGGTGCGACGACGCTGACGGCACTCTCGCGGGTCGCGGGGAACAAATGGCGCGGACGCCCCGTTGACCACTTCGACAGTTGAGTGACACAGACTCAAGTTCTGCTTGACAGGACCCCATGCCGAGGAGCAGTGTTGAGCCCGGTGCACTCAGTACACACGTTTCGTCTAATCAGGAGGCAGTAACTATGGCTCGTGCGGTCGGCATCGACCTCGGGACCACCAACTCCGTCGTCGCAGTTCTGGAGGGTGGCGACCCCGTCGTCGTCGCGAACTCCGAGGGCTCCCGCACCACCCCGTCGGTCGTGGCGTTCGCGCGCAACGGCGAGGTGCTGGTCGGTCAGCCCGCCAAGAACCAGGCGGTGACCAACGTCGACCGAACGATCCGTTCGGTGAAACGGCACATGGGCTCCGACTGGACTGTGGAGATCGACGGTAAGAACTACACCGCGCAGGAGATCAGCGCCCGTGTGCTGATGAAGCTCAAGCGCGACGCCGAGTCCTACCTCGGCGAGGACATCGCGGACGCGGTGATCACCGTGCCCGCGTACTTCAACGACGCCCAGCGGCAGGCCACCAAGGAAGCCGGCCAGATCGCCGGCCTCAACGTGCTGCGCATCGTCAACGAGCCGACCGCGGCCGCGCTGGCCTACGGCCTGGACAAGGGCGAGAAAGAGCAGACCATCCTGGTGTTCGACCTCGGTGGTGGCACGTTCGACGTGTCGCTGCTGGAGATCGGCGAGGGTGTCGTCGAGGTGCGCGCCACTTCCGGTGACAACCACCTCGGTGGCGACGACTGGGACGACCGGATCGTCGAATGGCTCGTCGACAAGTTCAAGGCCACCTCGGGCATCGACCTGACCAAGGACAAGATGGCGATGCAGCGGCTGCGCGAAGCGGCCGAGAAGGCCAAGATCGAACTCTCGAGCTCGCAGAGCACCTCGATCAACCTGCCCTACATCACCGTCGACGCGGACAAGAACCCGCTGTTCCTCGACGAGCAGCTGACCCGCGCGGAGTTCCAGCGCATCACGCAGGATCTGCTGGACCGCACCCGCAAGCCGTTCCAGCAGGTGATCAAGGACGCCGGCATCGCCGTCGGCGACATAGATCACGTCGTGCTGGTCGGTGGTTCGACGCGTATGCCCGCGGTCTCCGAGCTGGTCAAGGAGATGACCGATGGCCAGGAGCCCAACAAGGGCGTCAACCCCGACGAGGTCGTCGCCGTGGGCGCCGCGCTGCAGGCCGGCGTGCTCAAGGGCGAGGTCAAGGACGTGCTGCTGCTGGACGTCACCCCGCTGAGCCTGGGCATCGAGACCAAGGGCGGCGTGATGACCAAGCTCATCGAGCGCAACACCACGATCCCGACCAAGCGTTCGGAGACGTTCACCACGGCCGACGACAATCAGCCGTCGGTGCAGATCCAGGTGTTCCAGGGCGAGCGTGAGATCGCCGCGCACAACAAGCTGCTCGGCAGCTTCGAGCTGACCGGCATCCCGCCGGCCCCGCGCGGTGTGCCGCAGATCGAGGTCACGTTCGACATCGACGCCAACGGCATCGTGCACGTCACGGCCAAGGACAAGGGCACCGGCAAGGAGAACACGATCAAGATCCAGGAAGGCTCCGGCCTCTCCAAGGAAGAGATCGATCGGATGATCAAGGACGCCGAGGCGCACGCCGACGAGGACCGTCAGCGTCGCGAAGAGGCCGATGTCCGCAACCAGGCCGAGTCGCTGGTCTACCAGACGGAGAAGTTCGTCAAGGAACAGCGCGAGGCCGAAGGTGGGTCCAAGGTCTCCGAGGACACGCTGACCAAGGTCGACGGCGCCATCGCCGAGGCCAAGTCCGCGCTCGCCGGCACCGACATCTCGGCGATCAAGGCCGCGATGGAGAAGCTCGGCACCGAGAGCCAGGCGCTGGGCCAGGCGATCTACGAGGCCACCCAGGCCGAGCAGGGCGCTGCCGGCGGTGAGGCGACCGATGGTTCGAGCTCCAACGACGACGTTGTCGACGCCGAGGTTGTCGAGGACGATCAGGAGCGCAAGTGAGTGACGATCGCGAAGAACCGATCACCGTCACCGACAAGCGCCGGATAGACCCGCAGACCGGCCAGGTGCGCGACGCACCTGAGCCGGCCTCCGGGCCGGCCGAGGAGGTGCCGACCGTGTCGGAGGAGTCGCAGGACAAGGCCGCCGAGCTGTTGGCCGACCTGCAGCGGGTACAAGCCGATTTCGCGAACTACCGCAAGCGCTCGCTGCGCGATCAGCAGGTGGCCACCGAGCGAGCCAAGGCTCACGTGGTGACCCAGCTGCTGCCCGTGCTCGACGACCTCGAGCGGGCCCGCGCGCACGGCGACCTGGACTCCGGACCCCTCAAATCCGTTGCGGACAAGCTGGTTTCGACCCTCGAAGGGTTGGGGCTCAAACCGTTCGGCGAAGAGGGCGACGCCTTCGACCCGTCGCTGCACGAGGCCGTGCAGCACGAGGGCGACGGCACGCATCCGGTGGTCGGAACGGTCATGCGCCGCGGCTACACCGTCGGTGATCACGTGGTTCGCCACGCGATGGTCGGCGTCGTCGACACCGTGCCTGACTCGGGGCCTGACTCGGGGCCCGACGCGGCCGGATCGGCGAATACCGACCAAGAACCGCAAAAGCCAGCAGAATCATAGGAATTGACAACCGCGACGAAAGGTGAGGAGGTGACGCGGTATGGCCCAGCGTGAGTGGGTTGAGAAGGACTTCTACAAGGAGCTCGGCGTCGCCTCCGACGCCGGCCAGGACGAGATCAAGCGGGCTGCCCGAAAGATTCTCGCCGAGAACCACCCCGACCGGAATCCCGGCAACGCCGCGGCCGAGGAGCGGTACAAGGCCGCCTCGGAGGCCAAGGAAGTGCTGACCGATCCCGCCAAGCGCAAGGAGTACGACGAGACCCGTCGGCTCTTCGCGGGCGGCGGGTTCGGCCGCGGCCGCTACAGCGGCGGTGGCGGATTCGGCGGGTTCGGCGGTGGCGATGGTCAGGAGTTCAACCTCAATGACCTGTTCGACGCCGCCGGTCAGACCGGCGGCGCGAACATCGGTGACCTGTTCGGCGGCTTGTTCGGCCGCGGCGCGCAGCAGCCACGGCCGAGCCGTCCGCGGCGGGGCAACGACCTCGAGACCGAGACGGAACTGAGTTTCCTCGAGGCCACCAAGGGGGTGGCGATGCCGTTGCGGCTGACCAGCCCTGCCCCGTGCACGAACTGCCACGGCAGCGGTGCCCGCCCGGGCACCAGCCCGAAGGTCTGCCCGAACTGCAACGGCGCCGGTGTAGTCAGCCGCAACCAGGGTGCGTTCGGGTTCTCCGAGCCGTGCACGGAGTGCCGTGGCAGTGGGTCGATCATCGAGCACCCTTGCGACGAGTGCAAGGGCACCGGGGTCACCACCCGCACGCGCACCATCAACGTGCGGATACCGCCGGGAGTCGAAGACGGACAACGTATCCGGCTCGCCGGTCAGGGCGAAGCAGGGTTGCGCGGCGCCCCCTCGGGGGACCTCTACGTCACCGTGCATGTGCGCCCCGACAAGGTGTTCGGCCGCAACGGCGACGACCTGACGGTCACCGTGCCCGTCGCCTTCCATGAACTGGCCCTGGGCACAACGCTGTCCGTGCCGACGCTGGAAGGCAAGGTCGGGGTGCGGGTGCCGAAGGGCACGTCGGACGGACGCATCCTGCGGGTGCGCGGTCGTGGGGTGCCCAAACGCTCCGGCGGCAACGGCGACCTGTTGGTCACCGTGAAGGTAGCCGTGCCGTCGAATCTCGAAGGTGAGGCCGCCGAAGCGTTGGAGGCCTACGCACAAGCCGAGCGCGCCAGCGGCTTCGATCCGCGGGCGGGATGGGCCGGTGCCCAGTGAGCCCCGGGCGCAAGGACCAGAAGGACCAGGCCAGGACGTTCCTGATCTCGGTCGCCGCCGAGCTGGCCGGTATGCATGCGCAGACGCTGCGCACATACGACCGGCTCGGCCTGGTCAGCCCCGAACGCACATCCGGTGGGGGACGGCGCTATTCGCAACGCGACGTCGACCTCCTACGCGAAGTGCAGCGACTCTCGCAGGACGAGGGCGTCAACCTGGCCGGCATCAAGCGCATCATCGAACTGACCAATCAGGTCGAGGCGCTGCAGGCACGGGTGCGTGAACTCTCCGCCGAGGTCGAGCACCTGCGCGCGCAACCCCGGGCCAAGAGCACAGCGCTGGTCGTCTGGCAGCCGCGTAACCAACGCTGAGCCGGGGGTCAGCCCCCGTCTGTCCGCGGGGGCAGGCACGGTTGAGCGTCGACGCCGTCCCGGCCACGATGGACTGTGTGTCCACTACCTGGCATCCGATGACGCGAATCGCCTTCCGGTTCTGCGTCGTCTACTTCGGCCTGTTCTGCCTGCTGTTCGCGCAGATCCTCTTCGTCTACCTCGGGGTCCTCGCCCGGTGGTTGCCCTCCGACGCGGTGATCTGGCAGATGACGCTGATAGAACCGGCGCTGACGTGGATCGGGCAGCACGTCTTCGGCATCGACGCGGTGCTGCATCGCGATTCGGGTAGCGGCGACCAGGCCGTCATCTGGGTGATGCTGTTCGTGCTCGTGGTGATCTCGGCGTCGGCCACCCTCGCCTGGTCGATCCTGGACCGTCGCCGAGAGAACTACACCCGTCTGCACGCCTGGTTCTGTGTGTTCCTCCGCATGTGCCTGGGCGGGCAGCTGCTGTTCTACGGCATCGCGAAGGTGATCCCGACTCAGATGCCTGCCCCGCCGCTGGCGGCGCTCCTGCAGCCGTTCGGTGACCTCACCCCCGCCTCGGTGCTGTGGCTTCAGGTCGGCACCTCACTGCCGTACGAAATCGCGCTCGGCACAATAGAACTGGTCGCCGGACTGCTGCTGTTCTGGAACCGGACGGCCACGCTCGGCGCGCTGATCGCCGCGATGGCGATGGCGCAGGTGTTCCTGCTCAACCTCAGCTACGACGTCCCCGTCAAGATCCTGTCCTCACACCTGCTCCTGATCAGCCTGTTCCTACTCGCGCCGCAGGCCCGCAGGATCGCCGACCTCCTGGTGCTCCAGCGGCCCGCCCAACCCACGACGCAGCCGCCGTTGTTCGCCGATGCCCGCCGGAATCGAATCGCCGCCACCATGGTGGCCGTGCTGGGGGTGTGGGCGCTCGCCGGCTGCCTGGTCGGGGGAGTGACTGCCTGGTACGACTACGGGGGTGGGCGGACAAAGCCCGAGCTCTACGGTATTTGGGAGATCACCGACTCCGGCATCGGCGACAGCGACTGGCGCCGTGTGGTTTTCGACGTACCCGGGGTACTGACCTATCAGCGCGCGGATGGCACGCTGCGCGACGAGCCGATCACCGTCGATGCCGACGGCACGATCAGGGCCGACGGGCTGGCACTGCGGCCGCTGCGACAAGGCCCGGATCGGCTCGAACTGGACGGCCGGATCGCGGACCGTCCGATCACCCTGACACTGCAAAGGGTCGAACCGCAGTCATTTCCATTGCACAGCACCGGTTTTCGCTGGGTGCAGGACTACCCGCGGTTCGCGCGGCAGATCAGCTGACGACGACGCGGAAGACCGCGGACACCGATTCGCCCGGCGCCACCTCGCGATACCCGCCGCGGCGCAGCGCGTCGGTGGGCGCGGCCATCGGCTCGAAGCAGATCACGTCGTCCTCGCCGGGTGCGAACACCTGCGCGGCGGTGTAACCCTGGTCGTAGTGCACCTCGATGCGGCGGCCCCCACCGGAGACCGCGAACACCGAGCCCGGCGCCACCTCGTCGAAACCCTCGTCGATGAACCTGTCGCCCAACATCTCCGACGCAGCCGCACGCGGCTCGACCCGGCCGGTCGGGATGCCCCAGGCGTTGACCGGCTGATAGCGCATCGCCGGCGTCTCGACGAGCCACTGCGCGCGCGGCACCCCCGGCAACTGCAGGTACGGATGGAACCCGAAACACAGCGGCACCCGCGCACCCGTCGTCGCGGTCACCGTCGTCGTCACCGTCAGCGTGCGGTCACGCAGCGTCGCATCGAGGGTGAGCAGATGCGGGAAGGGGAACGTGGTCAGCAGCGCGGGCCGCGCGGCGAAGTCCAGTTCGGCGGTGATCTGCGATTCCAGCGCCGTCGTCACGGTCCAGTCCGGGTACGCCGCCAACGTCCCGTGGATCGGCACCCCGTGCTCGTCGGTGCGGACCCCACCCGTGCCCGGCGTCAATGTCACCACCGCGCCGTCGACCCCGTAGCCCATGCTGCTCAACCGGTTGGCCCACGGGTAGAGGATCGGGATGCCCATGGTCTTGTGGTTCGACACATAGGCCTGCAGTCCCCGCCGCTGGCCCAGCAGTTCCACACCGTCGTCGGACAGCGAGCTGGTGACCATCCCGGCGGCCGGAACGTAGGTGGCGGTCAGCGCGGAGGACGGATCACGCAGCGTCACGGTTTCGAACGTGTCCATGGCATGCGATCCTGCCACGTGTGCTCAGCTCGCCAGAGGATCGTGGCGAATTCGTTCGGCGGGCGCGCCTTTCGCAATGAGCGCGGCCTTCGTGGCGGTCACCATCTCCGGGCGGCCGCACACCAGGATCTGGCGGTCTCCCCAGCTGCCGTAGCGGGTGACCACCTCGGGCAACCGCCCGGTCTGGCGGACGTGCAGGCCCCGCGGCGGGGTCACGTCGGGGTACTGCGCCGCCCACGGCGGGTCGAAGTCGAACTCGGACACCGGCGTCACCGACAGCCAGGGGTTGGTCGCCGCGATCTCCCACAGCGTGCGCAGGTCGTAGAGCTCGCAGGGGTGTTTCGCGCCGAAGAACAGGTGCACGCGCGGGTTCTCCCCGAACCTCGTCAGGTCCATGATCAGGGCCCGAAGCGGTGCCAGACCGGTGCTGCCGGCCACCATCAGGACGTCCCCGTCGTCGCGGTCGATGTCCAGCGCGCCGTGCGGGTTGGACACCCGCCAGCGGTCACCCGGGCGTGCTTCGCCGACGATCGCCCGGCTGACCATGCCACCGGGCACCGACCGCACGTGGAACTCGACGTAACCGGCGGGATCGGCCGGGATCGACGGGCTCAGGTAGCGCCACCGCCGCGGCCACTGCGGAACCTGCACCGGCACGTATTGGCCGGGGTGGTAGCCGAGCGCGTGATCCATCTTCAGCCGGATCACCGAGACATCGCGGGTGGGCCGCAGGTGTTCGAGGACGGTGCCGTCGCAGAACGGGGGGCTGGTCTCCGCATCGGCGGCGCCGCTCATGACGCCGACCATCAGCGACACCACGTCGGTGACCGCCTCGTCGAGGCGGCGATCCCAGCGGTGGGCCAGGTGCCTGCGCAGCGTCGCCAGCAGTGCGAGCTGCAGTGTCTCGTAGTGGCCGGACGTCACACCGTACTTGCGGTGATCGCGCCCCAGCTGGGCGAGGAACGCCACCGGTTCCTCGGCCCGCTGGGCGATCAGCTCGTCGCACAACCAGCTCAAAGCTTGTCCGAACACCTTGCGCTGGGTGGCCATCTCCGGGGGGAAAAGGTCGCGCGCCGACAGATCGGAGGCGAACCAACGGGTGTAGAAGTCGCCGACCAGCGCATCGTCACCGGTGTCGAGCGCATCCCGCAGGATGTACATCGACTCGCGATCTTCCAGGCCCACGCCGCACGATCCTAGGTCACCCGCGGCCAGGCCACCTACAGGCCGTGAATGCCCTTGTAGAGCACCAGGATTCCGATCACGACGAAGATGGCGGCGATCAGCGCCGCGTGCTGGCGTTCCAGCCAGACCCGGACCCTGGCCAGTGTCGGGTCGAGCCGCTGACCCGACACGGCGTAGGCCAGCACGGGCAACGCCACCGTGCATCCCGCGACCAGCACATACCAGGCCTCGGCGATCCACACCGCCGGGACGTCGATGCCTGCCGATCCGATCGCCAAACCGGCTGCCGCGCAGAGGAACAGCACCTTGGGGTTGACGACGGTCAGGGCCAACGCGGTCGCTGCGGCCTTCGGCGGGGTCATGGAGCTCATCCGGGTCATCCAGCCGGGCATGTGCTCGGACTTCGCGCGGTTGATCCAGCGGTACACGCCGAGCGCGATCAACGCCGCCCCGACGACGATGCGCAGCCAGGACGCCCAGCCCGGCGGCTTGGTGCCGATACCGCCGATCAGGTTCGACAGCTCGAGGAACACCGCGGTCAGCGCCGCGAGCCCGATGATCCAGCCGACGAGGAAGGCCAGTCCGGTGGGCCGGGGCCGTGGGGTCTGCAAGACCAGCACCGCGGGAATGATGGTCAGCGGGGACAGCGCGACGACGAGGCCCAAGGGGACGAGCTCGGCCAGCACGGATCCCCACGACACGGCCAAGAACCTAGCAAAGCCCCGCCGCTATCGTCGTCTAATGACTCAGCCCGGACCGCGCCCGGCGACGGCGGTGACGGTCTTCCACGCCGATGGTGACGACGCGGAGTTCACCCGCTGGGCCGCCCGGCTCCTGGCCTGCGCCCGTGACGCGCACGGACACCTGTCGGGCCGGGTTTCCGACGTGGTGGACGTGACGTCGGATCGCGCTGTCGCCGTAACGTTTTGCGACGATGCCGCGTTGCACCGGTGGCTCGACAGCCCCGACCGCGAGGCGGTGCTGCGCGACGGGCGGGCGCGGGGATTCTGGACCGCGACGCCCGACGTGGTGACCACGGCGGACAACGTGCAGGCGTCGGGCATCGGCGTGTTCGGGCATGTCGTGGCCGCCGGCTGTGACGACGAGTTCCGGGCCACACAGGCCCGGCTCTCGCGGGCCGCGGCGACGCAGCCGGGCTACCTGGGGACGGTCCTGGTGGCGGGCGAACAGGACGGCGAATGGACCTCGGTCGTGCGGTTCCGCACCGGTGCGCAGCTCGCGCAGTGGCTCGCCTCCGCCGAGCGCGGTGCTGCGCTGGAACAGATGCGTGGCACCCTGAGCAGGGACTTCAGCACCGGCACCACGCCGTTCGGCACCACGGTGCGGGTGCAGGACGGTCAGACGTTGATGACGCCCAACTGGAAGTCGGCGATGTTGGTCCTCGCCGTGCTCTACCCGACGGTGATGTTGCTGTCCCGGTTCCTCGGGCCGGTCGTCGATCACGCGGGTGCGCCACCGTGGCTGGCCCTGTGGATCAGCCAGATCGTCAGCATCGTCGCGATGCAGTGGTGGTTGATGCCTGCGGCGTCGCGCCCGCTGCGCCGGTGGCTGGACCCGGTCGACGGCGCCGGTGCTCGCGTGAGCGGGGTAGGCGTGGCGGTGATCCTCGTGGTCTACGCGGTGACGTTGACGGTGTTCGCCAGCGTGCACGAGCTGCAGTTCTGGGATTACGCGTCGTGACGATGACTCCCGGCGGTACCGACGGTCAGAACCGTATGACGATCGACCACCTCCTCGCCGTCCTGCCCGTCAGCAATGTCGAGGCCAGCCGCCCATGGTTCACCGCGCTGTTCGGCAGGCCGGAGGACAACCACCCGATGCCCAGCCTGATCGAGTGGCAGGTGCTGCCCGGAGCGTGGCTGCAGGTGTTCTGCGACCCTGTCCGCGCCGGGTCGGGGTTGTTCAACCTGGCCGTCGACGACCTCGAGGCCACACTTGCGGAGCTGCGGACGCGCGGGCTGGAGCCGGGCGGGGTGGTCGAGGCCGACAAGGGCGTGCGATTGTCCGCGCTCACCGATCCCGACGGGAACACCGTCACCGTGATCGGCGGGTTCCGCGTCGAGTATTAGGGGCCGTCGAAGCGGTTCTGACCCAGGCTGTCGACGAAAGCCGGCCCGCGGGAGTCGAGTTCGCCTCCGAACTGCTCTGCCCACGATCCGAACGGATGGTGGGCCAGGTATTCGTTACGGAACCGGTCGTCTTCGGACACTTCGGTCGTGCAGAACGCGGGGATCGCGAGATCGACCACGGGGTTGTCGCGTTCGACCTCGGCCATCAGCAACGGGGCGTTGGCGCCCAGGAAGCGATCGATCACCCACCCGTCCTCGCCGAGCCAGACCGAGGAGCGGATCTTGACCACGACATGGTCGGCCCGCGAGACGATCTGGCCCGCCAGCAGCGGATCGAGTTCGCGCTCGGCCTCGTAGCGGGTTCCACCGGCGGCCGGGCCCTTGGCGGTCATGGTCCCCATCGACTCGTCGCCCAGGGCCGTCACCAGCTCGGCCGGCGTTGCGTCGAGGTCGGCGGGGGCCGGTCCCTGCACACGTACCCGCACGGCGTATCCGTCCGAGACGAACAGGTAGGCCTGCGCGATCAGTAGCGGGCTCGGGTCGGACGCCGCGACCGCCGGCATGTCGCGAACGAAGAACTTTCGTTCGTACTCGAAGTCGCCGATGTCGGACATGCGTTGACGTTAACCCTGGTCGCAGTCCAGGTCGGGAACATGGCGTCCGTGTCCACCAGGTGAAATGTCCGCGAGGCGATCGGTGACGTTCGGCCCCTGGTGTCGCGTCGGCAAAAAAGTTAAAGTTGAGCGGAACAGACTCAAGGTTGTCCGCGTTGATTCTGTCGACAAATAATTTTCCGGGTCACCCGTGTGGCCCGTCGGACCCGTAAAGGAGTGTCGTGGACTCGTTCAACCCGACGACCAAGACCCAGGCGGCCCTGACGTCGGCGCTGCAGGCGGCAACGGCCGCGGGCAACCCGCAGATCACGCCCGCTCATCTGTTGATGGCGCTGCTGACGCAGAACGACGGCATCGCCGCCCCGTTGCTGGAGGCCGTCGGCGTCGATCCCGCGACCGTGCGCGCCGAGACGCAGCGTCTGCTCGACCGGCTGCCCAGCGCCACCGGCTCGGCGTCGCAGCCCCAGCTCGCCCCGCAGGCCGTCGCGGCCATCACCGCCGCCCAGCATCTCGCGACCGAGATGGACGACGAATACGTCTCCACCGAGCACCTGCTCGTCGGTCTCGCGACCGGCGACAGCGACACCGCCAAGCTGCTGACCGGCCACGGCGCATCGCCCCAGGCGCTGCGTGAGGCGTTCACCAAGGTCCGCGGCAGTGCCCGCGTCACCAGCCCCGATCCCGAGGGCACCTACCAGGCGCTCGAGAAGTACTCCACCGATCTGACCGCACGCGCCCGCGAGGGCAAGCTCGATCCGGTCATCGGCCGGGACACCGAGATCCGTCGCGTCGTGCAGGTACTGAGCCGCCGAACCAAGAACAACCCGGTGCTCATCGGCGAACCCGGCGTCGGCAAGACCGCGATCGTCGAGGGCCTGGCCCAGCGCGTGGTCGCCGGTGACGTGCCGGAGAGCCTGCGCGACAAGACCGTCATCTCGCTCGACCTGGGCTCGATGGTGGCCGGCGCGAAGTACCGCGGTGAATTCGAGGAGCGCCTCAAGGCCGTCCTCGACGACATCAAGAACTCCGCCGGACAGATCATCACGTTCATCGACGAGCTGCACACCATCGTCGGAGCCGGCGCGACCGGTGAGTCCGCGATGGACGCCGGCAACATGATCAAGCCGATGCTCGCCCGCGGTGAGCTGCGGCTGGTCGGTGCGACCACGCTCGACGAGTACCGCAAGTACATCGAAAAGGACGCCGCACTCGAGCGGCGCTTCCAGCAGGTGCTGGTCGGCGAGCCCTCTGTCGAGGACACCGTCGGCATCCTGCGCGGGCTCAAGGAACGCTACGAGGTGCACCACGGCGTGCGGATCACCGACTCCGCGCTGGTGGCGGCCGCGTCGCTGTCCGACCGCTACATCACCTCGCGGTTCCTGCCCGACAAGGCCATCGACCTCGTCGACGAGGCCGCGTCCCGGCTGCGGATGGAGATCGACTCCCGGCCCGTCGAGATCGACGAGGTCGAGCGGCTGGTGCGTCGCCTCGAGATCGAGGAGATGGCGCTGGCCAAGGAGGAGGACGCGGCGTCGAAGGACCGGCTGGAGAAGCTGCGCGCCGAACTGGCCGACCACAAGGAGAAGCTCTCGGAGCTGACCACCCGCTGGCAGAACGAGAAGAGCGCCATCGACGTCGTCCGCGAGCTCAAGGAGCAGCTCGAGGAGCTGCGCGGCGCGGCCGACCGGGCCGAACGCGACGGTGACCTGGCCAAGGCCGCCGAGCTGCGGTACGGCCGGATTCCCGAGGTCGAGAAGAAGCTCGACGCCGCGGTGCCGCAGGCGGAAGCCCGCGAGGACGTGATGCTCAAGGAGGAGGTCGGCCCCGACGACATCGCCGATGTGGTGTCGGCGTGGACCGGAATCCCGGCGGGCCGGATGCTCGAGGGCGAGACCGCCAAGCTCCTGCGCATGGAGGAGGAGCTGGGCAAGCGCGTCATCGGGCAGCGCAAGGCCGTGCAGGCCGTCTCCGATGCGGTGCGCCGGTCGCGTGCCGGTGTCGCCGATCCGAACCGGCCGACGGGCTCGTTCATGTTCCTGGGTCCAACCGGTGTCGGTAAGACCGAGCTGGCAAAAGCGTTGGCGGAGTTCCTGTTCGACGACGAGCGGGCGATGGTCCGCATCGACATGAGCGAGTACGGCGAGAAGCACTCGGTGGCTCGGCTGGTCGGTGCGCCTCCCGGCTACATCGGCTACGACCAGGGCGGTCAGCTGACCGAGGCGGTGCGTCGTCGTCCGTACACGGTGATCCTGTTCGACGAGATCGAGAAGGCCCACCCGGACGTGTTCGACGTGCTGCTGCAGGTGCTCGATGAGGGCCGGCTGACCGACGGCCAGGGCCGCACGGTCGACTTCCGCAACACCATCCTCATCCTGACGTCCAACCTGGGCGCCGGCGGTACCGAGGAGATGGTGATGGCGGCGGTGCGCTCGGCCTTCAAGCCCGAGTTCATCAACCGGCTCGACGACGTGATCATCTTCGACGGGCTCAACCCCGAGGAGCTGGTCTCCATCGTCGACATCCAGCTCAACCAGCTGGCCAAGCGGTTGGCGCAGCGCCGGCTCACCCTCGAGGTGTCGCTGCCGGCCAAGAAGTGGCTCGCCGAGCGCGGCTTCGACCCGCTGTACGGCGCGCGGCCTCTGCGCCGGTTGGTGCAGCAGGCCATCGGCGACCAGCTGGCCAAGATGCTGCTCGCGGGCGACGTGCACGACGGCGACATCGTGCCCGTCAACGTCAGCCCCGACGGCGACCGGTTGGTTCTGGGCTGAGCTAGGTCCCGCGACCAGACACAAACTCGCGTGTTTTCTGCCGAAAGCACGCGAGTTTGCGTCTGCCTGGGAAAAAGGTGCCGCCTAAGAAAACGCGGTGCTCGGGAGGTCCGTCTCGTCGCTGAGCAGCGCGTCGACGATCCGCTCGGCCACCGCATCAGGCTCCAACCCCTGCGGTAGCCGCGGCGGGTCGCCGGCGATCGCCCGGCCCGCCAGGCCGGTCTCGGTGTGGGGTGGCCGCACGTCGACAACACGGACCTTGCGTCGGCGTGCCTCGCTGCGCACCGCGGTGAACAGCGCCGCCGTCGCCGCCTTGACCGCCGAATAGACGGCCATGTTGGGCAGTGGCTTCTCCGCGACGACCGCGCTGATGCCGAGGATCACCCCGCCGGGCTCGAGCGCCGGCAGCGCGGCGCGCATCACCCGTAACGGGGCCAGGAAGTCGACCAGCACGAGATCGTCGACGGTGTCGTCGTCGATGTCGGTGAACGGCCCAAACGCCACCACACCAGCGGCGATGACGACGCCGTCGAGCCGGCCGTGCTGTTCGCGAGCCGCCTCGACCACGGTCCGCCCGGCGTCGGGCTCGCGCAGATCGGCGGTGACGGCGTGGACGTCGCCGAGCTGGCCGAGCGCGTCGGCGTTGCGGCCCGTCACCGTGACCGCCGCCCCGCGGTCGATCAGGAGCCGCGCGATGTGTGATCCGAGCGCCCCGCTGGCCCCGACGACGAGGTAGGACGTGCCGGTCAGATCGGTCATCGGGCCAGTATGCGGGGCAGACGACGACGAGAGATCCCGGAGAAGGTGACCGGGTTGTGACCCAAACGGATTCGGACCGGACCCCCGGGAGCGGATACTCTGGTCGCAATGGTTCCGCTCTGGTTCACGCTGTCCGCACTCTGTTTCGTGGGTGCGGCAGTTCTGCTGTACGTCGACCAGGACCGCCGTCGCGGTCTGGGCCGGCGCCGCAAGTCGTGGGCGAAGTCGCACGGCTTCGACTACGAACCCGAATCCGCCGATATCCTGGACCGCTGGAAGCGCGGCGTGATGTCCACTGTCGGCGATGTGACGGCCAAGAACGTCGTCCTCGGGCAGATCCGCGGCGAGGCCGTGTTCATCTTCGACCTCGAGGACGTCGCGACGGTCATCGCGCTGCACCGCAAGGTCGGCACGAACGTCGTCGTCGACATGCGGCTCAAGGGCATCAAGGAGCCGCGCGAGAGCGACATCTGGCTGCTCGGGGCCATCGGGCCCCGCATGGTCTACTCCACCAACCTCGACGCTGCCCGGCGCGCGTGCGACCGGCGCATGGTGACGTTCGCCCACACCGCGCCCGATTGCGCCGAGATCATGTGGAACGAGCAGAACTGGACGCTGATCAGCATGCCGGTGACCAGCACCCGCGCCCAGTGGGACGAGGGCCTGCGCACCGTGCGTCAGTTCAACGACCTGCTGCGCGTGCTGCCGCCGGTGCCGTCGGCCGCGGCCGGTCAGCCCGTGGCGCGCCGCAGCGGCTCCCCGAGCCGGCCGCTGACCCCGACGCCGCCGCGGCCTGAGCAGCCGCGCCGTCCCGTGCCCCCGCCACCCCCCGGGCAGCGCAACGGCCGGCAATCGCCGAACTATCAGCGGTAGCTATCCTCTGGGCATGTCCCGTCCCGTCGCGTTGATCACCGGACCGACCGCCGGGATCGGCGAAGGTTTCGCGCGCCGCTACGCGGCCGACGGGTACGACCTGGTGCTCGTGGCCCGCGACACCGCGCGGCTGGACCGGTTGGCCGATGAGCTGCGGCAGCGGCACGGCACCGGGGTGGAGACCATCACCGCGGATCTGTCGTCGGCCGCCGATCGGGACACCGTCGCCGAGCGGTTGCGGGCCGGGGTGCGTGTCCTGGTCAACAACGCCGGGTTCGGCACCTCCGGCGAGTTCTGGTCGGCCCCCTACGAGCAGCTGCAGGCGCAGCTCGACGTCAACGTCACCGCGGTCATGGCGCTGACCCATGCGGCGCTGCCCGCGATGATCGCCGCGGGCAACGGCACCGTGCTGAACGTCGCGAGCGTCGCGGGTCTGCTGCCCGGCCGGGGGTCGACGTACTCGGCGTCCAAGGCGTGGGTGGTGTCCTTCTCCGAGGGGCTGGCCAACGGGCTCGGCGGCACCGGCGTCGGCGTGCACGCGCTGTGTCCGGGATTCGTGCGGACCGAGTTCCACGCCCGCGCCGGCATCGACATGGCGGGCACCTCCTCGTTCCTGTGGCTCGAGGTCGACGACGTGGTGGCCGAGACGATGAGCGACATGGCCAAGGGCAAGGTCGTGATCATCCCCGGCCTGCAGTACAAGGCGCTGACCACCGGCGGGCGCATGGTGCCCCGCACGCTGGTGCGCGCCCTGACGCGAACGGTGGGCAAGGGCCGTGGCCGGACCTGAGATGCCGTGCGGCTGATCGCGTTCCTGGTGGTCCTGGTGCTGACCGCCACCTCCTGCTCGAAGGACGACGACCGTCCCGACGTGTACTCGGCGCTGACCGCGACGATCGGTGAATCGCTGGCCGTCCTCGGCTGGAACATCGCGGTGACCGACCTGCGCTTCGACGCCGACTACGTCCTCGTCGACATCGACGCCGCACCGTCTCAGCAGGGCGCCCCCCACGCCGCGCCGGGCGACATGCGCTTCGGTCTGTACGGGGCGCTCGATCACCCCGTCGAGGCCAACGTGATCGGCGGCTGCGAGGACGTGACATCGCTTGCGCTGCAACCGGTTTCCGCGCAGGACCCGAACCGTATGTCGGGCACCGTCTGCATCGGGCCGTTCCGCGACCAGAGTCAGGTGCGCGGCGTCTACGCCTACTCACCGCGCGACCGCATCGCCGGGTCGACGGTCGCCTATCCCGTCGCGTTCCCGGTCGGTCTGCCGGAGATCAACGCCAACGACACGGGACTGGACCTGACCGCCACCAGCCTGGACGCGTTCCGCGCCGACGGCACCGCGCTGAACCCGACCGCACTCGGCGATCCCGAGGCGTTCACCGGTAAGGGATACATGCTGATCGGGCTCGACATCAGCGGGTTGGCCGCTCGCTACCGCGATGACGCCGCCGCCCGCGGCGGCCCGCTGATGGTGGTCGCCGCCCCGACGATGCCGGGTCGCGGCCTCAGCCACGCCTGTGACGTCTACGGAGCGTCCGTGCTGGTCCTGCCGGAGGCGTCGCGCGACGGCGTGCATGTGCGTGCGTCGCTGTGCACGCAGGGGGAGATCAACGAGGCGCTGCTGTATGCGACGGTGTCGGTGGTCGGCACGCATGCGGCGCTGTGGACGCGGTGATGACCGATTCGCCCGGTCCCACCGAGTGGGGGGAGGGGCCGGGCGTCGGACCCTGGCCGGGTCCTCTGCCCGACGACCCCCGTTACGATCCGAACCTGTTGCGCGACGGCGACACTCGCAACGTCGTCGACGCGTACCGGTACTGGACGCGGGAGGCGATCGTCGCCGACATCGACGCCCGACGGCATCCGCTGCACATCGCGATCGAGAACTTCGGCAACGACGCCAACATCGGCGCCGTGGTCCGCACGGCGAACGCGTTCGCCGTGCACACCGTGCACATCGTCGGCCGGCGACGCTGGAACCGGCGCGGCGCCATGGTGACCGACCGATATCAGCGGTTGTGCCACCACGACAGCACGGCCGCACTGCTCGACGCCGCTGCCCGGGACGGGTTGACCCCGGTGGCCGTCGACAACGTGCCGGGCGCGGCGCGTATCGAGGAGGTGACGTTGCCGCGGGCGGCGCTGCTGATCTTCGGCCAGGAGGGGCCCGGTATCACCGACGACGCGAAAAGCGGTGCGGCGCTGACAGTCTCAATCGCGCAGTTCGGCTCCACACGAAGCATCAACGCGGCGGTCGCCGCCGGCATCGCGATGCACACCTGGGTCCGCCAGCACGCCGACCTCGACCTGGCCTGGTGATCTCAGCAGAATCCACACCGCGACGGCCGAGGACAGCAGCAGGAGCGCGCCGACCCCGGAGGCCACCGACAATCCGTGCGTGAATGCGGTGCGCGCGGCGTCGAGAAGGCCCTCGGCCTGGGCCGGCCGCAGTGTCTGCGCTGCCTCCAGGGCATGCGGCAGCGAGTCGCGGGCCTGCGCGGCCGCTGCGGCCGGCACCCCCGGCGCGACGACCACTGTGCGGTACACCGCGGTGACGATCGAGCCCAGCACCGCGATACCCAGCGCCATGCCGAGCTCGTAGGCCGTCTCCGACACGGCCGCCGCCGCACCGGCGCGCTCCTTGGGCACGCTGGCCAAGATGACGTCGCTGGCCACGGTGAACGCCAGACCCAGCCCGACGCCGACGACGAACAGCGCGATGCCCAACGGCAGATACGGGGCGATCGGGGTGAAGACCAGCAGCGTGACCATCATCCCCGCCATCGCGGCGCCGACCAGCGCCAAGCCGGTGGCGAGCACCGCCCGGTGGGACACGTAGCGCACCAGCAGGCCGGCGAGCACACCGAACACGGTGGCGGTGAGAGCGGCCGGCAGTTCGGCCAACCCGGCCTTCAGCGGGCCGTAGCCGTGCACCAGCTGGAAGTACTGCGACAGGAAGAACACCAATCCTGACAGCCCCAGCACCGAGAGCAGGTTGCCGGCGACGACGCCGGAGAACCGCGGGTTCGCGAACAGCCGCACGTCGATCAGCGGGTGCGGCAGCCGCAGCTGCCTGCGCACGAACGCGACCAGCGCGGCAGCGCCGAGCGCGCCCGCGACCACCACGTCGGCCCCGACGCCTTCGGCCAGGCTGGTGAAGCCCTCCTTGATCGCGTAGACCACGCCGATCATGCCGACCATCGACAACGCGACGCTGGGCAGATCCCACGGGCCTGGCTCGGGATCGCGGTGCTCGGGTAGCAGTAACAGCCCGCCCACCACCAGGACCACCATCACCGGGATGTTGATCAGGAAGACCGACCCCCACCAGAAGTGCTCGAGCAGCACGCCACCCACCACGGGTCCCAGCGCGGCGCCGGCGGAGAACGTCGCGGCCCAGATGCCGACCGCGATGCTGCGTTCCCGTTGATCGGCGAACAGGCCGCGGATCAGCGCAAGCGTGGCCGGGGCCAGCGTCGCACCCGCCATGCCGAGAAGCGCGCGGGTGCCGATCAGCATCGGCGCGGTGCTCGAGTACGCCGAGATCGCGGAGACCGCGGCGAACCCCGTCGCGCCCCAGAGCAGCAGTTTCTTGTGACCGATGCGATCGCCCAGGCTGCCCATGCTGATGAGCAGCGCGGCGAGCACGAAGGAGTAGATGTCGCCGATCCAGAGGATCTCGGTGCCGGTGGCGCCGAGGTCGGCACTGATGAACGGTGTTGCCAGCGCCAGGACGGTGCCGTCGACACCGATGAGTAAGACGGCGAGGGTGAGGACGCCGAGTGCGAGCCAGCGGCGAGTCATGAGGTGCGTACTCCGTTCAAGAGAAGGTCGATGATCAGTCGGGTGCCGTCCCGGGCGGCCACTCGGCCGGCGCGGATGGACCAGTCGGTCGCGGCGACCAGGCTGTAGAAGGACTCGGTCAGCCAGGCGGCAGGCAGGTCGGGCCGGAACACTCCGTCGCGTTGCCCGCGGACGAAGAGCTCTGTGATCGCGCCGTCGACCTCGTCCCACACCTCGATGCAGGCGGTCACATCGTCCTGGCTCTGGCTGTAGAGCAGCGCCAGGTAGGGCGCGATGGGCTCGCACGCCATCACCAGCCGGCGCAGCGCCTCGTCGGCAGGTCCCTCGTGGAGACGGACGACGGCCAGCACCTCGCTCATCTCCCTGATGGCGAGCTCCTCGAGCGCCGCCATCAGCGCGGTGCGACCCGAGAAGTGCCGGTGCAGCGTCGCGCGGCTGACGCCGACCGCCGAGGCGATCTCGTCCTGCGTCGCGTTGGGCCGCCGCCCGAGGTAGTCGGCGGCGGCGCGGAGCAGATCTTCTCGCGTCGACATGAGACGACTATAGCTCACGTGAGACATATTTGTCTCATGGCTTTTGGGGGAGCGGGTGAGGCAGGATCGACGCATGGATCAGATGTGGGCCAACCGCGCGGCCAGCGCCGAAGCCGCGATCGCCGCGCGCCACCTCCGCAAACTGTGGGGGCTGCCGGGCACCCAGCTCGGCGTCGTGGCGTGGCCGGCGACGGGCGGGCAGCGGCGCTTCGGTACCTGGCACTTCTGGTGGCAGGCCCACCTCATCGACAACCTGGTCGACGCGCAGGTGCGGGACCCGCAGCCTGACCGGTTGACGCGCCTCACCCGCCAGATCCGCAGCCACCGGCTGCGCAACATCGGCCGGTGGACCAACGACTACTACGACGACATGGCCTGGCTGGCCCTGGCACTCGAACGCGCCGGCCGGCTGGCCGACGTGGGCCGACCCAAGGCGCTGGACACCCTGGCCGACCAGTTCTTGAGCGCGTGGGTGCCCGAGGACGGCGGCGGCATCCCATGGCGCAAACAGGACCAGTTCTTCAACGCCCCCGCCAACGGTCCCGCCGGAATCTTCCTGGCACGCACCGAAGGACGGCTGCGCCGGGCCCAGCAGATGGCCGACTGGATCGATGAGACGCTGATCGACCCCGAGACGCACCTCGTCTTCGACGGCATCAAGGCCGGCTCCTTGGTGCGCGCCCAGTACACCTATTGCCAGGGCGTGGTGCTGGGCCTGGAAACCGAGCTCGCCGTCCGCACCCAGGACTCGCGGCACGCCGAGCGCGTGCACCGGCTGGTCGCCGCGGTGGCCGAGCACATGGCCCCCGACGGGGTGCTCAAGGGCGCCGGCGGCGGTGACGGCGGACTGTTCCATGGCATCCTCGCGCGCTATCTCGCGCTGGTGGCGACCGATCTGCCCGGTGACTCGCCGGAGGACGAGTCGGCGCGCGCCACCGCCGCGACGTTGGTGCTGTCCTCGGCGCAGGCGGCGTGGGACAACCGTGCGACGGTCGAGGATCTGCCGCTGTTCAGCGCGTTCTGGGAGCGCGAGGCGCAGCTGCCCACGGCCACGTCCGGTGATGCCGAGTTCGTCGCCGGTGCCGTGAACTCCTCGGAGATCCCGGAGCGCGATCTGTCGGTCCAACTGGCAGGGTGGATGCTGATGGAAGCAGCCCACGCCGTTTCCGGTCGGCCGTGACCGAAGCCGGTACCCCGCCGCGGGGTTTCCCGCTGCGGCCCTCGCGTCTGAGCCGCGGCAGTGGCACGAACAAGACGACCGACAACACCGCGGCGGCGCTGCTGCTCATCGCCACCATCGTCGCCATCCTGTGGGCGAATTCGCCGTGGGCGCAAGCGTATTCGACGCTGCTGCACACCGAGGTCGGGTTCACCGTCGGCTCGTATCACGCCGAGATGTCGGTGCAGCACCTGGTCAACGACGCGTTGATGACGTTCTTCTTCTTCATCGTCGGCCTCGAGGTGACCCGGGAGTTCACCATCGGCGAGCTGACGGACCGCTCCCGCGCCGCGGTACCCGTCGTCGCCGCGATCGCCGGGCTGGTGCTGCCCGCGGTCGTGTTCCTGGCGCTCAACCCGTCGGGGGAGAACGCGCACGCGTGGGGTGTGGTGATCTCCACCGACACCGCGTTCCTCGTCGGCGCGCTGGCGATCATCAAGCCGGTGTTCCCCGCTCGCGTACGGCTGTTCCTGCTCACCCTGGCCGTCGTCGACGACGTCGGCGCGCTCGGGGTGATCGCGCTGTTCTACTCCGACGAGATCCGATGGGTGCCGCTGCTGGTGGCTGCGGTGCTGCTGGGTGCGCTGGCGCTGGTGCGTAGGCTGCCCGTCGCACGCGGGCCCGCCTACGCGGTCCTCGGCGTGGCGCTGTGGGTCGCGCTGTACATGGGCGGGGTGCATCCCACCCTGGCCGGGGTGGCGGTCGCGCTGCTGATCCCGGTCTTCACCCCGGAACGACGGCCGGTCGAGCGCGCGGTCGAGCAGATCCGCGCGTTCCGGCAGTCGCCGAATTCGCGGTACGCCCGCGCCGCGAGCCGCTCGCTGCAGGAGTCCATCTCGATCAACGAACGGCTGCAGACGGCGGTCGGGCCGGTGGTGTCGTTCGGCATCCTGCCGATCTTCGCGTTGGTCAACGCGGGGGTGAAGCTGGATGCGGCGAGCGTGGGCGCGGCGCTGCGGTCACCGCTGACGTGGGGCATCGTCGCCGGCCTGGTGATCGGCAAGTTCGTCGGCATCACCGGTGCGACGTGGTTCATGCGCCGCACCGGGCTGGGCGTGCTCGCGCCGGGGCTGACGCTACGCAGGGTGATGGGCGGCGCCGCGCTGTCGGGCATCGGGTTCACGATCTCGCTGTTCATCGTCGACATCGCGATCGAGGACCCGGGCCGCCAGGACCAGGCCCGTATCGGCGTGCTGGCGGCCTCGGTGCTGGCGTTCGCGCTGGGCTGGGCGATTTTCCGGATCACCGATTGGCTCAGCCCGCCCGAGCCCGTGGGCCTGCACCTGTTGCGTCCCGTCGATCCCGAGCGGGACCATCTGCGCGGCCGGCCCGATGCACCGCTGACGCTGGTCGAGTACGGCGACTTCGAGTGCCCGTTCTGCAGCCGCGCGACCGGCGCGATCGACGAGGTCCGCAAGCACTTCGGCGATGAGTTGCGGTATGTATGGCGGCATTTCCCGCTCGAGCGGGCACATCCGCGGGCGTTCGACGCGGCCCGCGCCAGCGAGGCGGCGGCGCTGCAGGGGCGGTTCTGGGAGATGTCGCGGCAGCTGTTCGCCCATCAGGACGATCTCGACTGGGCCGATATCTACCGCTATGCCACGGCCGCTGGCTGCGACATTGAACAGTTCGACCGCGATGTCCGGCTGCATGCGTCGAAGGTGCTGCACCGGGTGACCGACGATGCCGAGGACGCGCAGGCGATGGATCTGAATGCGACGCCGACGCTGTTCGTCAACGGTGTCCGGCACAGGGGGCCGTGGGATGCGGCGAGTCTCATTCGCGCGCTGGAAGGCGGTCGCACGGAACGTGGGTGAGCGACGGGATGTCCATCCTGGTAGCCATACGACCTTCACCACAGCGTCGACCTCGATGCCGACGAACTGACGGTCGAGGTGGTGGAGTTGGGGGCACCCCGGAAAAAGGACATCGTTGTAGCAATTTTCGGGCCGCTTCTGACCTAGGCTCGGCAAACGTGAATGCGTCGCCGAACCCCGCGCCCGGCTGGTATCCAGATCCGTTGAATCCAGGCAAAAAGATCTACTGGGATGGTTCGACTTGGGGCGAGCCGGTCGGTGTGCCAGATAAGGCTGACTACAACAAAAGAACGGCGGTCGCCATTGGCGTGTCCGTGCTCGCCGTGGTTGGTGTTGTGATGTCCATGCAATCGGTGAGCCTTCTGTCTGGTTCAGGTCCTGTGTGGACCGGTGTCGCGGTGGTTGGACTCGCGACGGCTTTGGGGTTCTTCATGGGCGCTGCGACATGGGTCCGTGCCGTCGCCGCACTGCTGTTGGCCGTCGCCCTATTGAATGCTTTCTATATCGAGAGTCAGCTTGCCGAGAAACGTGATGAGCTGACCCGCGTTTTCGACGGATAAGGAGTTGCGCCCCGAACGTTGCTGTTGTTGCGATTATCGACCGGCTTGACGGGGACTGCGTCTATCGCTCTGAGGGTTACCTCGTCGGACGCTGTGATTACGCTGGGCGCAGGGGCAGCTAATGTCGTAGGCACTCAACTTCGCAGAGGGGACTCTATGACGCAGCCTAGAGCCGGTTGGTATCCCGATCCAGCGGACCCCAGCCGGCAGCGTTATTTCGACGGCACGACCTGGACTGAGAACTACGCACCGTTCGGGCCTCCGCTGCCCGCCGTAGGCCACGCTGCGAAGCCGGCAATGTCGAGAAGCGCGAAGATTGTCATAGGGGTTGCGGCTGGCTTCTTCGCGCTTATCGTCGTCGGTTCACTTGGCGACAGCAACGAGGACAAGACGTCGTCTTCGTTGTCTTCGTCGTCCGCTACGACGAGCCGGACTCTGTCTGCAGCACCAACCTCGGCCGCCCCAGCTGAGACAGTCGAGGCGCCGCAGCCCCGTTTTAGTCCTGCTCAAGAGAACGCAATCAAAAAGGCGCAGAGTTACCTCGACTACACCGCGTTCTCCAGGCAAGGGTTGATTGAGCAACTGGAGTACAGCGACTTCGACACCGCAGACGCGGAGTTTGCTGTCCATACCATCGAAGCCGACGGCGGCGTGGATTGGAATGAGCAGGCGGTGAAAAAGGCCGAAAGCTACCTTGAGTACACATCGTTCTCCCTCCGGGGGCTGATCGAGCAACTGGAGTACAGCGGCTTCACGCCGAGCGAAGCTCAGTACGGCGCCAATGCGGCGTATGGAGGCTGATGGGAATGCTGACAACAGCGTTCTAGTTGAAGGATCTTGAGCCGAAGAACGAGCACGGTTGTTCCGCTTACATCCTCACGAGGCGGGGACACGCTAGCGTGATGGCACGCCTTGAGAGCCCATACGCAGACTTCGGGATCGTCGTCGTCCCTACGGAGCAATCTTTGGCATCCTCGCCGCGGTGAGCAGCGAGCCGAAGTAAACGAAAGGGTTTCGGCTCCATAGGATTGGACGGCCGGTCAGCTGGTCGGGTCAGGCGGCGCAAATTCGTCGTCCGGCTACAGACGCTGCGGATTGGCGGTCGTGAGCGGACGTCCCTTGGAGTCGCTCAAGAACTCGGCGATCGCTCCTTCGAGAGCCTCGCCCGCGTGATCCGTGGTGATCCATTTATTCACACAGCGTTCTCGATAGTCAGCCGAGGAGCTCGGCACCATCTCGCGCGCGAACAATTCCGGACGCGACCAACGCCGCGGCGATCCCGGTCAGTGCGAGCCCCGCGACGGTGACCGCCTCCCGGAACTGCGTCGTCTGACTCGCCGTCCAGTGCGCGGCGGTGATGGTGCCGGTGAACATGGCCGCCAGGATCGTCCCGCTGACCGCGATGCCGACGCCGGACGTCACCTCGCTAGACGTGTCGACCAGCGCTGTGCCGATCGTGGTCCGGTTCTCCGGCAACCCGCGCAACACGTTCACCGCCGCGACCACACCGACGACCCGCAGGCCCGCCGCGACGAGCACCAGTGCCAGCGCGACCCAGGCATATCCGACGCGGCCCAGCCCGGCGTAGACCGCGAGCCCCAGCACGACGGCCGATGCGCTGAGCCACGCGGCGCGTTCCGGCCCGACCCTCTTCACGAACGGGTTGACGACGAAGCTGCCCGTGATGAGCACCGCGACCTGCGGCAGCATCCCGATCGCGGCGAGCGCCGGCGGCCAGCCCCAGTCGAGCTGCAGCTGCAGCGTGACCAGGTAGCCCAGCCCCGCGATCGCCAGCCCGGCTGCGGCCTCGAACGCCAGGCCGCTCGCCACCAGCGGGTGCGCCACGAGCTTCAACGAGATCAGCGGGAACCGCGCGGTCCGCTCCCGGATAACGAACGCCACGAATGCGGCCAGCGCCAGCGCGGCAGTCACCCACGGCTGCCACGCGCCGGCTCCCTCCTCGACGAACAACGTCGGCGCGACCAGCGCGCACGCAATCGCGACCGTGCCGAGAACGCCACCCGCGACGTCCAGCGGATCGCGATGCAGATCCTCGGCGCGGTCGGCTGTGATGCCGACGCGCACACCCACGACCGCGAGCAGCGCGATCGGCACGTTGACCAGCAGCAGCACCTGCCAGGGTGCGATCTCGATGACGAACCCGCCCACTGTCGGGCCGATCGCGAGACCGACCAGTCCCACGGTCGAGATCAGCGTGATCGCACGCATGCGCAGCGTGTCGTCGTCGAACAGTCGGAACGCCAGCGCCATCGCGCCCGGTGTCGTCATCGCCGCCGCGACGCCGGTCAGCACGCGGACGGCGATGAGCTGTTCGGCCGTCGTGACGAACGCGGTCGCCAGGCTCGCGGCGGCGAGCAGGGCGAGGCCGACAAGCATGACGCGTCGCCGTCCGACCCGGTCGGCGACGGCCCCGAGTATGAGCATCAGCGCGCCGAACACGACGGCGTAGGCGCCCGTCACCCATTGCAGTGCGGCGGTGGAGGCGTGCAGGTCGCGGCCGATCGTGGGCAGCGCGACGGTCAGGATCGAGTTGTCGAGCATCTCGAACAGGAACACGGCCGACAGGCCCAGAAGGGCCGGCCAGGCCTGGGTGAGCGAGCGAGGAGAGACAATGCTCTGGATGGTCATGTCACTAATCTAAGTGACTAAACTAAGAGAGTCAACAAAGTGAGGTGGAATGCCCAGGACCTCGGAGCGCGGCGGGCCGATGACCCGGCGAAAGATCTCGGATGTCGCGACCCGGATGTTCCTCGATCGCGGGTTCGACGAGGTGACGGTCGCGCAGGTCGCCAAGGAGGCCGGAGTCTCGAGCGTGACGGTGTTCAAGCACTTTCCGCGCAAAGAGGACCTGCTGTTCGACCGCGTCGACGACGCCGTCGAGATCCTGCGGGCGGCGGTGCGTGACCGCGCCCCCGAAACCGCCGTACTGACGTCGCTGCGCGACATGGCGTTCCGTCTCGTCGACGAACGCCACGCCCTGTCCGGGGTCAAGGACGGATCGATTCCGTTCTATCGAACCGTCGCAGGATCGCCGGTGCTGATCGCCCGGCTGCGGGAGATCGCCGCCGAACTCGTGCAGGCGCTGCGCGAGGCGCTCGACGCGGATCCGCAGTTCGAAGGTGACCCGGCCCTGTTCCCCGCGCTCGTCATCGCCGGATACTCGACCGTCCTGACCGAAACGGCACGCCGCGTCATCGGCGAAGGGTCGCCGGAACCGGTTGTCGACGACCATCGCCGCCGTCTGGGTCAACTCTTCGATGCACTGCAGAACGGGCTCGAACAGTCCTAACGGCAGGTGCGGGCGAGCTCGTCGAGGCGGATGTCCAGCACCGCGGCCAGTGCGGCGACCGTGGTGAACGCCGGTGTGGCCAGGCGGCCGGTCTCGATCTTGCGCAGGGTCTCCGGTGAGATGGCTGCCGCGCGCGCGACATCGGCCGCCTTCCGGGTGCCGCGGGCGGCGCGCAGATAGGCCCCGAGGCGAGCGCCTGCTGCCCGCTGCTGCGGGGTCAGGGGAGAACGCACCATGGGCCAAGGATAAGCCCCTGGGCCTACACTGGTATTTTTATACCGGTCTGCGGAAGGGTGTTCATGGTCGAGTTGAAGACGGCGGCTGAGGTCGACGCCATGGGCGTCACCGGAGCGTTCATCGCCGCACTGCTCGACGAGCTGGCCGAGCGCGCGCAGGTCGGGGTCAACCTGCTCGACCTCGAACAGCGCGCGCGGGAGCTGATCGCCGAGCGCGGTGCGCAGTCCTGCTACTGGGACTACGACCCGTCCTTCGGTCGCGGACCGTTCCGCAACGTCATCTGCTTGTCCGTCAACGACGCTGTGCTGCACGGACTTCCGCACGACTATGTGTTGCGCGACGGGGATCTGCTGAGCATGGACATCGCGGTCTCGATCGACGGATGGGTGGCCGACTCCGCGCGCAGCATCATCGTCGGCACCCCGCGCCCCCAAGACCAGCGGATCATCGAGGCCACCGAGCACGCGCTGGCCGCGGGCATCCACGCGGCCCGCCCGGGCAACCGCCTGGGCGACATCTCGGCGGCCATCGGCGCGGTGTCAGCCGAGTACGGCTACCGGGTGAACACCGACTTCGGTGGGCACGGCCTGGGCCGCACGATGCACGAGGACCCGCACGTGTCCAACGTCGGGCGTGCAGGACGGGGCATGGTGCTGCGGCCGGGTCTGACACTGGCATTGGAGCCCTGGCTCGCCCAGGGCACGAACCGGATCGTCTACGACCCGGACGGGTGGACGATCCGGTCGGCCGACGGGTCCCGCACTGCGCACAGCGAGCACACGATTGCGGTCACGGATGGTGCGGCTCGGGTGCTGACGGCCCTGCCTGACCGGCCGCCTTCGCCGCCTTCCGGCGCTTGTACCACTCCCAGATCATCGGCGTGATCGAGGCGACCGCGATCAGGATGAAGATCGGCTCGAGGAGCTTCTGCACCACCTCGAACTGGCCGAGGCCGTAGCCCATCAGCGTCAGGCCCACACCCCACACGACGGCGCCCAGCACGTTGAACGCGGTGAACAGGCCGTAGCTCATCTTCGCCGCGCCCGCGGTGATGGGCGCCAGCGTGCGCACGATCGGCACGAACCGGGCGATCACGATCGCGAACGGCCCGCGTTGCTCGAAGAACAGGTGCGCCTCGTCGAGGTAGCGCTGCTTGAGCACCCGCGCGTTCGGCTTGAACATCGCGGTGCCCAGGCTGCGGCCGATCCAGTAGCCCACCTGGCCACCCAGTACGGCGGCGATGGGGATGAACACCAGCAGCTGCCACAGGTGGAAATTGGCGTCCACGGCGTCGGCGCGCGCGGCCGTGCCCGCCGCCAGCATGCCCGCCACGAACAACAGCGTGTCGCCCGGGAGCACCGGGAACAGCACACCCGATTCGACGAAGACGACCACCAGGATGCCGACCAGCGCCCAGGTGCCGAAGTATCCGATGAGATTGATCGGGTCCAGGAAATCGGGCATCAGCGCGAGATTGTCGACGACCACGGCCCCAAGGGTACCGGCGGCTTAGGCTGAGGCATGCCCACGCACAAGGCCGTCCAGGTTCCCGAAGCCAACGCCGCGCTGACCGTCGTCGAGGTCGACACCGCCTCCCCGTCGGCCGGTCATGTCCGGATCGACGTCGCCGCCTGCGGCGTCTGCGGCACCGACCGCGAATTCCACGCCGGGCACTTCCCGGGGCTGCAGTGGCCGCTGACGCTCGGCCACGAGATCGCCGGCACCGTCGCCGAGGTCGGGGACGGGGTCGAGGACTTCGCCACCGGTGACCGGGTCGCGGTAGGCTGGTTCGGCGGCAACTGCAACCGCTGCATCCCCTGCCGCCAGGGCCACTTCATGCAGTGCGTGCGCATGGAGGTGCCCAGCTGGCACTACCCGGGCGGTTACGCGGAATCGGTGACCGTGCCGGCCACCGCGCTGGCCCGCATCCCCGACGGGTTGTCGTTCGTCGAGGCCGCACCGATGGGCTGCGCCGGGGTGACGACGTTCAACGGGTTGCGTCAGACCCGCGCGAAAGCCGGCGACGTCGTCGCGATCCTCGGCGTCGGCGGGCTCGGCCACCTCGGGGTGCAGTTCGCCCGGGCGATGGGCTTCGAGACCGTCGCGATCGCGCGGGGGACCGGCAAGGCCGAGGAGGCCACCCAGCTCGGCGCGCACCACTACATCGATTCCACCGCCCAGGACGTCGCTGCCGAACTGCAGAAGCTCGGCGGGGCCGCGGTGGTGTTGGCGACGGCGAACAACGCCGAGGCGATGGCCGCGACCGTCGGAGGTCTGAGTCCGGAAGGTGAGCTGGTGGCCGTCGGCGTCACGCCGGAGAACCTGCCGATCAGCCCGCTCGATCTGATCAACTCGGGCCTGTCGGTGAGCGGCCACCCGTCGGGCACCTCCCGCGACGTCGAGGAGACCATGCACTTCGCCGTGCTGTCCGGCGTGCGGGCGATGGTCCAGGAGCGGCCGCTGGCCGAGGCCGCCGACGCCCTCGAGCTGATGGATTCGGGCAAGGCGCGCTACCGCGTGGTTCTGACCGTGTGAGCGCAGACCGCACCTGAGATACTCCAACCACCCCAAGCCGAGAGGAACAGTCATGCCCATCGCCACGCCCGAGGTCTACGCCGAGATGCTGAGCCGGGCCAAGGAGCATTCGTTCGCGTTCCCGGCGATCAACTGCGTCGGGTCGGAGAGCGTCAACGCCGCGATCAAGGGCTTCGCCGACGCCGGCTCCGACGGCATCATCCAGTTCTCCACCGGCGGTGCCGAATTCGCGTCGGGTCTCGGTGTCAAGGACATGGTCACGGGTGCGGTGGCGCTGGCCGAGTTCGCGCACGTGATCGCCGACAAGTACGACATCACGGTCGCGCTGCACACCGACCACTGCCCCAAGGACAAGCTCGACGGCCTGGTCCGGCCGCTGCTCGCGATCTCCGCCGAACGCGTCGCCAAGGGCCAGAACCCGTTGTTCCAGTCGCACATGTGGGACGGCTCGGCGGTGCCGATCGACGAGAACCTGGAGATCGCGCAGGAGCTGCTCAAGCAGGCCGCCGCGGCGAAGATCATCCTGGAGATCGAGATCGGCGTGGTCGGCGGCGAAGAGGACGGTGTCGAGGCCGAGATCAACGACAAGCTCTACACCACCCCCGAGGACTTCGAGAAGACGATCTCCGCGCTCGGTGCGGGTGAGCACGGCAAGTACCTGCTGGCGGCGACCTTCGGCAACGTGCACGGCGTGTACAAGCCGGGCAACGTCAAGCTGCGTCCCGAGGTGCTCGCCGAGGGGCAGAAGGTGGCGGCCGCCAAGCTGGGCCTGCCCGAGGGCTCCAAGCCGTTCGACTTCGTCTTCCACGGCGGGTCCGGTTCGCTGAAGTCCGAGATCGAGGACTCGCTGAAGTACGGCGTGGTCAAGATGAACGTCGACACCGACACCCAGTACGCGTTCACCCGGCCCATCGTCGGGCACATGTTCACCAACTACGACGGCGTGCTGAAGGTGGACGGCGAGGTCGGCAACAAGAAGGTCTACGACCCGCGCAGCTACTTCAAGAAGGCCGAGGCGTCGATGAGCGAGCGCGTGGTCGAGGCGTGCAACGACCTGCACAGCGCCGGCCGCAGCGTGACCGCGGGCTGAACGAAGAGAAGCCCGCAATCAGATACCGCGGGCTAGCTACTGCGGGGCCTGGCAGATCTTCCACTGCTCGTCGGTGAACTCCAGGTCGAAGCTGCGCGTCGAGCGGGTCTGCGGCGCGTAGGCCATGAACGTGGTCACGTTCGCTTCCGCGTGGTCGCCGTTGACGACGACCTGGTCGATGCTGGCGACCACGGGGTACTGCTTGGCCGCCGCGACCCGGGCGTGGGTCTGCTCCCACGCGTCGTCGTTGTAGGCGACGTAGGTGTCGCGGGTGCTGCCGCAGGTGATGCTGCGCAGCGCCGCCAGGTCGCCGTTCTGCACCGCGACGTCGAAGTCGGAGATGGTGTCGCGGACCTTGTCCTCCTGCGAGGCGGCCGCTGACGACCCGCGGGTGAGCAGGATCGTGCCCAGGATCGCGACGGCCGCGAGCGCGGCGATCACCAGCACGATCGCGATCACCCAGCCCCAGCTGCGTTTCTTGCCGGGTGGTTTGGGGGCGTCGTCGCGGGCCGGGATCTTCTGTGGCGCAACGTTTTGCGCCGCGAAGGCCTCGGTCTCGGCCGCCCCGCCGGTGTCGAAGACCTCGGTGGCCGGTTCCTGTGGCCGGTTGATGATCTGGGTGGACCCCGCGTCGAAGCCCGACGGTGCCGTGAAGCGTCGCTCACCCTCCGGCGGCTCGGTGGGCTGTGCCGAGGGGTCGGCCGGCGCGAACACCTCGGTGGCGGGCTCATCCTGTGAGTGCGTTGCTTCGTCCGGTTGATCCGGGCCAGTGGGGTTCGACATCGGTGCTGCGGTCCTCCTGACGGCTACGGGCGAAGCTTATCCATCCGCGGTGACGGTCGGGTAACTGTGCACGGCACAATGGGGGCCATGACTCGGATGGGCGATCTCCTCGGACCGGAACCTGTACTGCTGCCCGGCGATCCCGAGGCCGAAGCAGAGTTGGCCGCCGCGGAGAGCCCGGCGATCGTCGCTGCCGCGCACCCCTCGGCGTCGGTGGCGTGGGCCCAGCTGGCCGAGGATGCGCTCGCCGAGGACCAGGCGGTGACCGCCTACGCCTACGCCCGCACCGGCTATCACCGCGGGCTCGATCAGTTGCGCCGCAACGGCTGGAAGGGTTTCGGCCCGGTGCCCTACGCCCATGAGCCCAATCGCGGCTTCCTGCGCTGCGTGGCGGCGCTGGCCCGAGCGGCTGACGCGATCGGCGAAATGCCCGAGTATCAGCGCTGCCTGGACCTGCTCGACGACTGCGATCCGGCAGCGCGCGGTCAACTCGGGCTGGCCTAGACACCCCAGAGCGCGGCGATCGTCTCCGACGACGCCCGCTCGACCGCCAATACCTCCGGCCGCAGCCGGACTGCGGCTTCCCGCTGATCCCGCGGCCCGGCCTCGGCGGCATCGAGCACGTCGAGCATGTCGAGCGTCGTCCGCTGCAGATCCCGTCGCGCGGTGCGCGCTGCGAGGCTGGTCGCGTCGCCCGCCGCCGCGAACGGCTGGGCGAGTGCCAGCGCGGCTCGGGTCGACGCCAGCGCGTCGGCGAGCCGGTGGGTCTCCTGTCGGCCCGCCAGTGCCAGGTACACCGCCAGCCCGATGGCGCAGCCGATCAGCGTGTCGACGCCGCGGGTCAGGAGCAGGTGTCCGACCTGCCCCGGCTCCAGCGGGTGGCTCGCCGTACCGATGGTCAGTGCGGTGGCGGTGATGAACACCGAGGCGAGGAGATAGTTGCGGGCCACCAGCATCTCGATGGCGAAGTTCAGCAGGGCCAGGACCGCGGCCAACAGCCAGCCCTGCGGGTGGACGACGATGATCGCCGCGGCCAGTGCCAGCCCGATCCAGGTGCCGAGGAGGCGCTCGGCACCGCGGCGCATCGCATGGCGCAGCGGCGCGCCCTGGTGCAGGATCAGCACCGCCGCGGCCATCGCCCAGTAAGCCCGGTCGACACCGAGGCCCACGGCGGCGAATCCGGCCAGCGGCACCCCGATCGCCACCCGGACCATCACCCGCCGCGTCTGCGAGCCGGTGCGAAGCGCCGCCCGCAGCAGATGCCAGGCGGGCACCGGCGCCGGCGGGCGCTGACCGGCGTCACGATGAGCGATCGTGTCGGGGTCGATGTCGAACCGCCCGAGGGCGCGCGCCACGTCCGCGTCGTCGCGGTCGGCGCGGGCGTAGAGGACGTGCACCGCGTGGTTCGTGGCGCGCAGTCGGTGCAGCCGGCGGGTCCCGAAGGCGACGGGCTGTTGGTCGATCAGGGCTGTCCATGCCTGATGCAGCGCGTGCGCCGCCTGATGACGTGCGGTGTCCTCGCCGGGCCCGCCGATGGCGTCGAGGTAGCCGGCCACCCGATCGGCCGCCGTGCGCACCGCCGCGCGCTCCGGGCGCCGTAACCCCGTCACCGCGCCGATCATCTGGACGGCCCACGCCACCGCACCGCCCGCCAGCACGAGTCCGCCGATCTGCCAGGGGCTCAGCCGGGACGCCGAGACACCAATCCCCGCGGCACAGGCCACGACGAAGACGTACGCTCCGGGCGGCCCGACTCGTAGCGCGCTGCACAGCCATACCGCGATCAGCGCGACGGCGGAGACGGTCAAGACCCCGGCCCATGCGACGTCTGCGGCCCAGGAGCCGGCGGCCACCGCCAGTGCCAGTGCGGTCGCCACCACGGCGAGGTGGACGGCGCGGCTGAGGTAGGGCCGCCCCACCCCGAACCGCGACGTGAAGGCGCCGAGGGTGGCGATCAATCCGGCGCCGACGCTGCCGGTGGCCGCGCCGACGAGGACGGGGATCGCGGTGCTGACCGCGGCGCGGACGGCGCCGGGCAGCCGTGGCGGGGTTACCGGTTCTGGCTTTCGCACTCGCAGTCGGCGGCCGAATCCGGCGGCTCGACCTGCACGGTCGCGTGGTCGAGCCCGCGCGCGGTGAGTACGGCGCGCGCATCGTCGAGCACCCGTGCCGAGTCACTGCCGCTGGTCAGGTGCGCAGTGACCATGTCCTTGCCGGGCACCAGGGTCCACACGTGCAGATCGTGTACCTCGGTCACGCCCTCCACGGCGCACAGTGCGGCGCGCAGTTCGTCGACGTCGATGTGGCTGGGGGAGCTCTCGGACAGGATGCGCAGCGCGGCGCGGGCCAGCGCGATCGCGCGGGGCAGCACCCAGAGTGCCACCAGCACCGCGACCACGACGTCTGCATAGGGCCACTGCGTGGTGACGGTGACGATGCCGGCGATCAGGACGCCGATGCTGCCGACGGTGTCGGCGACGACCTCCATGTAGGCACCCTTGACCGCGAGGCTGTTCTCCGACTGCGAGCGCAGCAGCAGCACCACGGCGGCGTTGGCGAGAAGTCCGGCCAGCGCGACGACGATCATCGGCACGCCGGGCACGTCCGGTGCGCCGCCGAGCCGTTCGAATGCCTCGTACAGGATGAATCCGGCGACGCCGATCAGCAGCACCGCGTTGGCGACCGCGGTGAACACCTCGGCCCGATGCCAGCCGTAGGTCCGCGACGGCGACGTGCTGCCGCGCTTGGCCAGCAGCACGGCAGTGAGCCCCATGAACATCGCGACCAGGTCGGTGAGCATGTGCCCGGCGTCGGCGAGCAATGCGATGGAGTTGATCGCGAGAGCGGTGCCCAGTTCGACGGCGAAGAACACCGTCAGGATCGCCGCGGCGATCACCATGCGGGAGACGCGCGCATCGCCCCCGTGGCTGTGATCGTGTCCCGCACCCATGACGGCGAATATATGCGTGCTGACGCATATATGGCAAGGCTGCCGAGGGGTGCTATTGCCAGGCGGACCAGAACCGCGTCAGCTCACCGCCGACGGCCGACAGGTACGCCGGGACGCCGGACAGCTCGAAGAGGGTGTAGACCCCGGAGAAGAACCACCGGTTCACCCCGGGCGCGAACAGCAACAACACCAGCAGCAGGAAGCCCCACTGTTTGGCCGGTTCGACCGCACGCTGCGTCTGCGGGCTCAGATGCGGCTCGAGAGCGCCGTAGCCGTCGAGCCCCGGGATCGGAAGGATGTTCAGCAGGAACGCGGTGATCTGCAGGAACCCCAGAAACGCGACTGCGGCCCAGAACACCGAGTGCGCCGGGTCGTAGAACAGCCGGGTCGCCGTCAGCAGCAGCACCGCGCACACGACGTTGGCCGCCGGGCCGGCGAGGCTGATCAGCGTCCGCTGCCACGCACCCATCCAGCCGGTTCGCAGGTACACCGCGCCACCGGGCAACCCGATACCGCCGAGCGCGATGAACAGCACAGGCAACCCCAGCGACAACAGCGGATGCGAATACTTCAGCGGGTTGAGCGTCAGGTAGCCGAGCGCCTCGACGTCGCGGTCGCCGCACCGCCACGCCGAATACGCATGGCCGAATTCGTGCAGGCACAGCGACACCAGCCAGCCGAAGATCACGAACACGAACACCCCGAGGTAGGCCATCGGGCCGACCTGCGACGTCGACAGCCACGCCACGACTCCGCCGGCGACCGTCACGGCGATCAGGACCAGGAACAGAGGACTCGGCCGCACCGACCGGTGCAGCGGACCCCGGTCGTTCATCCTGATGAGGCCCACGCACCCCAAGCTACCTGCGCCCGACGCGCAACCAGCCCTGCGTGTGGCGATAGAACGTGGAACGCCGCACCGGGCGCGGCCCGGGCATCCCGTCACGCACCACCTGCGCGCCGGTGGTGCCCAACTGCGCCGCCCGCCCGGCCACCCAGCGGCGCGGCCGAAACGGGCCGGTCAGCACCGCGGCGCGCAACCCGGGCAGCTGCCCGGTCGGCTCCACACGGACGGCCGCCACCTCGCCGTCGAACAGCACGGTGTCGTCGACGACGGCTTCGCCGTGCACGGTGCGCTGGTTCTCGGGCGGCCGCCACAATGCCGAGCCGACGACGACGGCACCGGTTTCGTCCCTGATCAACGGAACGCGGGTGGCCGGTGCGTGCAGGGCCCGGCCTGCGCCGAACGCACGGCGAACGTGGGCCACCTCGACGTCGAGACGGTCGGCGCGCAGCAAAGCCTTGAGCACGGCGGCCAGGTCGGCGTCGCTGCCGACCACGACGACGCGACGCCACGTCGCGATCTCGTCCAGATCGGTGCGGGGGAGGTCGCGCAGCGGCCGCGGCACCCGTGCGCCGCCCGGACTGAGCACCGCGACTGACGGAGGTGCTGCTCGCGATCGGATAAGGTAGCTCACCGGCTGCACACACTATGCACAGCATTCGAGCGGGAGAGGCGCGGCATGCCGGCAATCGTCCTCATCGGCGCCCAGTGGGGCGACGAGGGCAAAGGTAAGGCCACCGACCTGCTCGGTGGTCGGGTTCAGTGGGTGGTGCGCTACCAGGGCGGCAACAACGCCGGCCACACGGTGGTGCTCCCGACGGGGGAGAACTTCGCGCTTCACCTCATTCCGTCGGGCATTCTCACCCCCGGCGTGACCAACGTGATCGGCAACGGCGTCGTCGTCGACCCGGGCGTGCTGCTGACCGAGCTGCGCGGCCTCGAAGACCGCGGTGTGGACACCGACCGGCTGCTGCTGTCGGCCGACGCGCACCTGCTGATGCCCTACCACGTGGCGATCGACAAGGTCGTGGAGCGGTACGCCGGCAGCAAGAAGATCGGCACCACCGGTCGCGGTATCGGCCCCTGCTACCAGGACAAGATCGCCCGGCAGGGCATCCGCGTCGCCGATGTGCTGGACCCGGATCTGCTGGCCGAAAAGATCGAGGGCGCCCTGGAATTCAAGAACCAGGTGCTCGTCAAGATCTACAACCGCAAAGCGCTCGACGCGAACGAAGTGGTCGACAACCTGTTGGCCCAGGCCGAGGGCTTCCGGCATCGCATCGCCGACACCCGGCTCCTGCTCAACACCGCACTCGAACGGGGCGAGACCGTGCTGCTCGAGGGGTCGCAGGGCACGCTGCTCGACGTCGACCACGGCACGTATCCCTTTGTCACGTCGTCGAATCCGACCTCCGGCGGGGCGGCCGTCGGCTCCGGCATCGGCCCGACCCGCATCACGACGGTGCTGGGCATCCTCAAGGCGTACACGACAAGGGTGGGGTCCGGTCCGTTCCCTACTGAACTGTTCGACGAGCACGGTGAATACCTGGCCAAGACCGGCGGCGAGGTCGGGGTCACCACCGGCCGGCGGCGCCGCTGCGGCTGGTTCGACGCCGTCATCGCCCGGTACGCGACGCGGGTCAACGGCATCACCGACTACTTCCTCACCAAGCTCGATGTGCTCTCCAGCCTGGAGACGGTGCCGATCTGCGTTGGCTACACCGTGGACGGCAAGCGGACCGACGAGATGCCGATGACCCAGAGCGACATCGCCCGCGCCGAGCCCATCTACGAAGAACTGCCCGGGTGGTGGGAGGACATCTCCGGCGCGCGGGAGTTCGACGACCTGCCCGCCAAGGCGCGCGACTACGTGCTGCGTCTGGAGGAGCTCGCCGGCGCGCACGTCTCGTGCATCGGCGTCGGGCCCGGCCGTGACCAGACCATCGTGCGCCGCGACGTGCTGGCGTGACCGATCCGACCCCGGGCGGGTTCCCTGATCTGCAACCGATCACCCCGCCGCCCGGGTTCGGCCGCTTCCTGACGGCCATGCGCCGCGCCCAGGACCTCGCGGTGTCGGCGGCCCCCGATGCGGCGACGTGGGACAAGGCCGCCGACCAGGTGGAGCGGCTGATCGAGGTGCTGGCCCCGTTCGAGGCGGAGGAAGGGGTCGGCCCCGCCAACCGCGCGCCGTCGCTGCCCGGCACGGGAAGCTTGCTGATGCCGCCGTATCGCATCATTTCTTTCACTGACGCGGGCGTCGAACTGCAGGTAGAGTTCAGTCGGTTCTCGGTGGGCGGGAACCATGCCGTTCATGGCGGAGTGTTGCCGTTGCTGTTCGACAGCGTCTTCGGAATGGTGATCCATGCGACCGGACGCCCGATCAGCCGGACCGCGTTCCTGCACGTGGACTACCGCAACGTGACGCCGATCGACACGGTGCTCACCGCGAAGGGCTGGCTTCGCGAGGCCGAAGGCCGTAAGGCCTTCGTCAACGCAGAGCTCCGCGACCCGGACGGCACCCTGCTCGCCGAGGCGAACGGACTGATGATCCGGCTGCTCCCCGGACAGCCGTAGCGCTGCTCTCAGGGGGGCGATGGAGAAGGGCTTTCGCGAGTACCTGCTGATCTGGTGGCGGCAGCCGTTCGACTTCGAATGGACCCGGCGGCACCTGCAGTCCCGGGGTGTGATGCGAATCCACCAGGTGTTCATCGGCTCGTTCTCGCTGCTCTACGGGCTGACCGCGCTGCTGACGGTGGTGTGGGCAGCGCGCGACGGCGGCGCGGTGAATGGCCGGCCGCTGGTGATCGCGGTGGCGATCAGCTCGGCCATCCTGGGCGCGATCTGGATCTTCGGCCCGCCGCCGACCGAGCGTCGGTCCCGTGCCTTCGCGGTATACGCCGACATCGCGGTGATCGTGGTCATCGCGTGCTATCACGACGCCTTCACCGCGATGCCCGGCCTGGCGCTGCTCGCCGCCAACGGAATCTACGTCGTGGTACTGCACGGCCCGCGGGCACTCGCCGCGCACCTCGCCTTCACCGTCGCGGCGTTCGCCGCGTGGTACGCCATGGCGCTGGCGCAGGACACGCAGGCCGTCAGTGTCATCACCATCCGTCTTCTGGTCCTGCTGCCGACCGTGGTGGGCGTGCCGGTGATCGTGCAGTCGTATCTGCTTGCTCTGCGGATGGGTGCGCTCGACTCGCTCTACGATCCGCTGACCGGGCTGCTCAATCGCCGGGGGTTGGAGGACGAGGTGATCGGGCTGGTGTCCGAGGACGGCGCGCATCTCGGGGTGCTGGCCGTCGACATCGACAAGTTCAAGGCGATCAACGACGGCCACGGCCACGACGCCGGGGATCAGGTCCTGGTGTCGGTGGCCAAGGGCATCCGCGACGCCGTGGCGGCCGCCGGTGTGCGGTCATTGATCGCGCGCACCGGCGGGGAGGAGTTCGCGGTGGTGGTCCTGGCCCCGCCTGCCACGGTGCGCTCGGTCGCCGCGCAGCTGCACGACGCGGTGGCCCGCTGCGACGCCGCGGTGGTGCCGACCGTCAGCGTGGGTGTCGCGACCGGGTGGACCACCGACCGGGAGGCGCCCTCGACGGTGCACTCGCTGCTCGAGTTGGCCGACGGCGCGATGTACCGCGCGAAGAGCGTGGGCGGTAACCAGACCGTGGTCGTCGGCGCATGACAGAGCACCCGCCGGGCCAATTGCGCAGCCTCACGACTCCCCGCGCCGCCGCATTGGCCGGGGTGGTGTTCGCGCTGCTGTTCGCGGTGATACTGGTGGCGCTGCGGCTGCCGGAGCCGACGACGAGCACGCGCCTGCGTATCGCGGTCGTGCTGACACCGTTCGCGGGCATCGCATTCCTGTGGTTCATCGGCGTGGTCCGCGACAGCCTGGGGCGCCTGGAGGACCGGTTCTTCACCACCGTCTTCCTCGGAAGCGGTCTGCTGTTCCTGGCGATGGTGTTCGCGGGGACCGCGGTCGAGGCGGGCCTGCTGGCCGGCAGGAAGGCGGGCATCGCGGCCGACCCGGAGGTGGTGGCGTTCGCCCACGGGTTGCTGCTCGCGTTGACCAACACCTACGCGCTGCGGATGGCCGCGGTCTTCATGATGTCGCTGGCCACCATCTGGCTACGGACCGGCTTGATGGCACGGTGGCTGGTGGTGACGACGTACCTGGTCGCGCTCAGCGTGCTCGTCGCCGGCGACGTCAGCCCGTGGATGACGTTGACGTTCCCGGCGTGGGTGCTGGTGGTCAGCCTGCTGATGTTCCGTCGGCATCCAGGGCCAACGCCGCTGCCGGACAGAGGTTGACGGCCTGGCGCGCACGCTCCTCGGCGGCCCCGCTCACCTCGGCGGTGAGCACCACGACCACGCCCTCGTCGTCCTGGTCGAAGACGTCGGCGGCCACCATCACGCAGTTGCCGGCCTGAATGCAGATCTCGCGGTCCGCGCTGACCCGGTTCACCAGCGCACCCCCAGCGACGCCACGCCGTAGATGAAGTGGAACGACCGGAACGCGATGTCGTCTGTGTCGTCGTCGAGCTGCAACGTCGGGAAGCGGCGCAGCAACGCCGGGAAGGCGATCTGCATCTCCATCCGCGCCAGCGGAGCGCCCAGGCAGTGGTGCACGCCGTGGCCGAAGGCCAGATGGCCGGGCGCTCCCCGGCGGATGTCGAGTTGCTCTGGAGCAGAGATGAACTGGGGATCGCGGTTGGCGGCAGGCAGCGAGGCGAACACCAGCCGGCCGGCCGGGATGGCCACCCCGGCGAGCTCAACGTCGGTGGTGGTGATGCGAGGGATCGAGGTGTGCACGATCGACAGGTAGCGCAGCAGTTCCTCGATGGCCGGGCCCACCGCGGCCGGATCGTCGCGCACGGCCGCCATCTGGTCGGGATGGCTCAGCAGCGCCACGGTGCCGAGCGCCAGCATGTTCGACGTGGTCTCGTGCCCGGCGAGCAGCAGTAGCCCCGCGATACCGATCAGCTCGTCGTCGGTGAGCTCGTCGCCGTGCTCGCGCACCAGCATGCCCAGGATGTCCTCGCCCGGGGCGGCCCGAGCCCGCTCGACGAGCGAGCCCATGTAGGCGCGACCCTCCTGGGCCAACTGCAGGCGTTCGGGAATCGGGATGGACAGGTCGAGTTGGCGTGCGCTGCGGCGCTGGAAGTCGTCGCGATCGGCGTAGGGCACGCCGAGCAGTTCGCAGATCACCAGCGACGGGATCGGCAGCGTGACGTGTTCGACGAGATCGGCCGGGGAGCCGGCGGCTTCGAGTGCGTCGAGCTGCGCGTCGACGATCTCGACGATGCGAGGCGCCAGCCGCTGGATCCGGCGGATCGTGAACTCCGGGGTCAGCATGCGCCGAAGTCGTTGGTGCTCAGGGGGATCGAGGCCGAGCAGGTTGCCGGCCCTGTTGCGGGCGGCCTCCTCCTCGTCGACCGGGGGTGCACCGGCCACGACGAATCCGGGCGGCCTGCCGTTCGAGAACCGCGCGTGATCGCTGAGCACCGTCTTGACGTCTTCGTGGCGCGTGACGAGGTAGACCTGCATGCCGAAGGCATTGGTGACGCTGGCGACGCCGACGGACTCGCGGATCTGGCCCAGTACCGGCGTCGGATCGAGCCCGTCGCGGCGCATGTGCAGCGGCGGTTGCCCGGCCGCCGGTTCGGTGCGGGTATCGGCCTGACTCATGTCTCGACGCTACCTGCCCGTTAGCCCAGCTACCTTTCCGCGCGCAGCGCCGGCCACCAGATCTTCGGGCCGATGAGCGTGAACAGCGCCGGGATGACGACGGTGCGTACGACGAACGTGTCCAGCAAAATACCGAGCCCCACGATGATGCCGACCTGCGTCAGCGCGATCAGGGGCAGCACCCCCAGCACGCAGAACACCGCCGCCAGCACGATGCCTGCGCTGGTGATCACCGCTCCCGTCGCCGAGACCGCCCGCACGATGCCGTCGCGGGTGCCGTGCTCTGGGGTTTCCTCGCGGGCCCGGGTCACCAGGAAGATCGTGTAGTCCACGCCGAGTGCGACCAGGAACAGCAGCGCGAACAGCGGCACGCTGTTGTCCAGCGCAGGGAAGCCGAATACGTGAACGCTGGCCCACCCGCCGAGCCCGAGGGCGGCAAGGGCGCTCAGTACGGTCACCGCGACCAAGATCACCGGCGCCAGCGCCGAGCGCAGCAGCACGAACAGCACCACCAGCACGACCGCGAGGATCGCGGGCACGACCAGCATGCGGTCCCGGCCTGCGGCGGCCGCCGCGTCCCGGGCCTTGGCGTCGGAGCCGCCGACCAGGCTCTCGGGATCGGCGCCGTGCACGGCGTCACGCAGTGCGTCGACGGTGTCGAACGCCTCGTCGGAGGCGGGCTCGGCGGCCAGCACGACCGACCACTGAGTCAGGCCCTGCGGTGAGGTGCCTGTCGGGTTGGCGGAGACCACGCCCGGGGTTGCGGTGATCGCCTGCTGTACGTCCGCGGCCCGGTCGGTCGAGGCGATGACGAGGGTCGGATCGGTGAGGCCGCTGGGGAAGTGGTCGGCCAGGGTCTCGAAGCCGCTCACCGATTCGGCTTGCACGCGGAACTGCTCGGTCTGCGACAACCCGATCGGCGTGCTGACCAGCCCGGTGCACAACAGCCCGAGCACCGCGAGCGCGGCGACGGACACCACCGCCGGCCTGCGCGCCACCCCGTCGGCGACGCGATGCCACGCACCACCTTCGGTCAGTGCCGTCGCTCCCATCCAGGGAATGAAGGGCCAGAACAGTTTCCGACCGAAGAGGTCGAGGAACGGTGGCAACACCAACAGGACGAACACCGCGGCGACGACCAGTCCGGCGGCGGCCTGGACGCCGAGGCTGCGGGTGCTGGGGGAGGAGGCGAGCAGCAGGGTCAGCAGTGCCAGCACCACCGTCGCGTTGCTCGCGATGATCGCCGGACCAGCCCGGCGCACCGCTATCGCGAGCGCGTCGTGGTGGCGGGCGTTGCGGCCGAGCTCTTCCCGGTACCGCGAGATGAGCAGCAGCGCGTAGTTGGTGCCCGCGCCGAACACGAGCACGCTGGTGATCCCGGTCGTCGAGCCGTCCGGGGACATGCCGAGACCTTCGGCGACGGCGGTGCCCACCACGCCGCCGACCCGGTCGGCGAACGCGATCACCAGCAGCGGCACCAGCCACAGCACGGGCGAGCGGTACGTGACGATGAGCAGCAGAGCGACCACGGCCGCGGTGACGGCGAGCAGCGTGATGTTGGCACCGGAGAAGGAGTCCGCGATGTCGGCGCCGAACGCGGGACCGCCGGTGACCTCCGCGCGCAGTTGCGGGTCCAGCCCGTCGGAGGCCGCTGTGCGGAGTGCGCTGACTTCGTCGCCGAGCGCGAACCCGGACAGGTCGGCCGGCACGGGGACCACGGCGATCGCAGCCTGTCCGTCCTCGGATACCTGGACGGGAGGTCCGCCGGGCCCGGCAGGGTTCTCGCCGGTCGCGGCCAGCATGCGCTCGCGCGCCGCGTCGGCGGCCGCCCGGTCGGCGGGACTGAGCGGCGCGCCGTCGGTGCGGGTCAGGACCAGCAGTACCGGTGCCTGATCGCCACCGGGGAAGTCGGCGCGCAGCGCATCGGCGCGCGTCGACTCGGCGTTCGCCGGTACGGGTACCGGCGACTGCTCACCTGCGGAGCCGCCGCTCAGCAGTCCCAGGAGTGCGCCGGACACGACGATGATCAGCACCGCGATCGTCCACGACAGTCGTCTGCTCATGACGGCCAATATTTCAGATACTTAATCGTTAATCAAGTGAACAAGCGGTAAGGTGTGGGCATGGCCGAAGAGGACCGCGCAGCGTTGGAAGCGCTCATTGCCGCCGATGTGCGTGCGCTCACCGCGCAGTCCGACCAGATCGGTCACGCCTTTGCCGCCCGCCACGGCCTGTCGGACAACGACTTTCGTGCCCTGCTGCACGTGATGGTGGCCGAGACCAGCGGTGACCCGCTCGCCGCCGGCGGATTGCGCGCCCGGATGGGTATGTCCGGCGCGGCGATCACCTATCTGGTCGAGCGAATGATCGCCTCTGGTCACGTGCTGCGCGAACCCGATCCCGGGGACCGGCGCAAGGTCAAGCTCCGGGTGGCCGAGCACGGCGTGGCGGTGGCCCGCGAGTTCTTCACCCCCCTGGCCGAGCATCTGAACCACGCGCTGACCGAAGTGCCCGACGCCGATCTGCAGGCTGCCCACCGGGTGTTCAGCGCCGTCGTCGACGCGATGGGTGCGTTTCGGACCGATCTGCGCGTCACCCCCGAGTGAAGGTTCTGGCAGGCTGGATGCTCGATGAGTGAGACGACTGCTGCCGAGACGACATCGGTGCTCCTCCTGCGGGGTGGCGAGCACGCGAATGACCTGGCGCTGGCCTTCGAGCGGCTGGGCGCACGGGTCACGGTGTCCGACGACATGGCCGCGCTGACCGATGCGGACGCGCTCACCGCGCTGATCGACGCGACCCGGCCCCGGATCGTCGTCGCCGACGCCGGCGGGGTGGCCATCGATGCGCTGCTCGCCGCCGCCGACCGCGAGGACGTCGAGGTGCTCCCGACGCCGCGCGCGTTGCGGTTGTCGGTGGACGGGGAGGCGCTGCGCCGGCTGGCCGCCGACGAGCTCGGATTGCCGACGGCGCCGTTCTGGTTCGCCGGTTCGGTGGCCGAGCTCACGGCGGTCGCCCAGCATGCCGGCTACCCGCTGCTGGTCAAGCCGGTGACCGCCGCGCCCGGCGAGGGGGAGTCGGTCGTTCTGCGGTCCGACGACATCGAGCCGGCGTGGCGCAGCGCGGTGGCCGGAGGCCGACTGAGCCTGCAGCGGGTGCTGGCCGAGACAGTGGTCGAGGTCGACGTCGCGGTGACTCTGCTGACCGTGCGCACCACCGGACCGTCGGGGCCTGCCGTCAGCTTCTGCGAACCGATCGGACACCACCGGGAGTCCGCCGAGACACTGGAATCGTGGCAGCCGCAACACCTCTCGGCCGCCGCTTCGGACGCGGCGAAGTCGATCGCGGCGCGGATCGTCAACTCCCTCGGTGGTCGGGGCGTGTTCGCGGTCGAGCTGCTGGTCCGCGGCGACGAGGTGTATTTCAGCGATGTCACACCCCGGCCGCAGGACAGCGCGCTGGTGACTCTGCGCTCCCAGCGTCTGTCGGCACATGAACTGCATGCCCGGGCGATCCTCGGGCTCCCTGTCGACACCATCATGATCTCCCCGGCGGCGATGGAGATCTCTTCCGACGGGCACGATCCCGACGACACCGCCTGGCGGGCCGCTCTCGGTGAGGCGCTCGCGGTCGCCGAGAGCGACGTGCGGTTGTTCTCGGGGCGGCGCTGGTTGGCCACCGCCACCGCGCCCGATCCGATCGTCGCCCGCGACCGCGCACGGCGCGTGGCGTCGGCGGTGCGCAGGCTGACGTGACCGAGCCCGAGGAGTCCACCGGTAACTCGGCCGCGCCGTTCCTGGGTGCGCTGGCCATCATTGTCGCCATCGTGATCGCAATCTGGTTGTTCAACGTGTTCTCCAGTGACGAACTCACCGACGAGCAACTCATCGGCCGTGCCGCCGCGGGCCAGAACGACGCCCTACAGCGCGACGACTACGCGGACTTCCGCAGCTACACCTGCGCCGCGCAGCTCGGCACCGAGGCGGAGATCCTTGACCGGCAACGAGATTCGAAGGCCGCGCAGGGTGAGAGGTTCCTCGACGGGGTGACCGACGTCGAGATCGATGGAAACCGCGCCACCGCATCGGTCACCTACCACTTCGCCAATGCCCCGGATGCCAAGCAGACGTCCGACATCCCGTTCGCGAAGGAGGACGGGGCGTGGAAGGTCTGTTCGACCGGTCCCAGCTAGCTGTGCGACACTCACGACCGTGAGTTATGCCGGAGACATCTCGCCGGAGGAGGCCTGGAAGCTCCTGAGCGAGAACCCCGACGCCGTGCTGGTCGATTGCCGCACCGATGCCGAATGGCGCTTCGTGGGGGTTCCGGATCTGTCGCCGCTGCAGCGCGAGACGGTGTTCATCGAGTGGAACCGGACCGACGGCTCCCGCAACGACGGGTTCGTCGACGATCTGCTGGCCGCCGGTATCACCCCGGGCGAGCGTCCGGTCGCATTTCTGTGCCGGTCCGGCAACCGGTCGATCGGGGCGGCCGAAGCGGCCACCGAGGCGGGCATCGGGCCGTCGTACAACATCCTGGACGGCTTCGAGGGCAACCTGGACGAGCACGGCCATCGCGGTGCCACCGGCTGGAAGGCCGTGGGCCTGCCGTGGAGGCAGTCGTGACCGAATCGGTACGCACGCCTGCCGCACTGCCGGAGGGCGTCAGCCAGGCCACGGTCGGCGTGCGCGGCGGCCTGCTGCGGTCCGGATTCGAGGAGACCGCCGAAGCGCTGTACCTGACGTCGGGCTACGTGTACGAGAGCGCGGCTGATGCGGAGAAGGCGTTTACCGGCGAGATCGACCGGTACGTGTACTCCCGCTACGGCAACCCGACGATCTCGATGTTCGAGGAGCGGCTTCGGCTGCTCGAGGGCGCGCCGGCCTGCTTCGCGACGGCCACCGGCATGTCGGCCGTGTTCACCGCGCTGGGCGCGCTGCTGGGTGCCGGTGATCGTCTGGTGGCCGCGCGCAGTCTGTTCGGCTCGTGTTTCGTGGTGTGCAACGAGATCCTGCCCCGCTGGGGTGTGGAGACGGTCTTCGTCGACGGCGACGATCTGTCGCAGTGGGAGGAGGCGCTGTCGGTGCCCACGCAGGCGGTGTTCTTCGAGACGCCGTCGAACCCGATGCAGTCTCTGGTCGACATCGCCGCGGTGTGCGATCTCGCCCACGCCGCGGGCGCAAAAGTGGTGCTGGACAACGTCTTCGCCACACCCATCCTGCAGCAGGGCTTCCCCCTCGGCGTCGACGTGGTCATCTACTCGGGCACCAAACACATCGACGGGCAGGGCAGGGTGCTCGGCGGCGCGATCCTCGGCGGCGCGGACTACATCGACGGTCCGGTGCAGAAGCTGATGCGCCACACTGGTCCGGCGCTGAGCCCGTTCAATGCCTGGACGTTGCTCAAGGGCTTGGAGACGCTGGCTCTGCGTGTGCAGCACCAGAATTCGTCGGCGCACCGCATCGCAGAGTTCCTGGAGTCCCACCCGTCGGTGAGTTGGACCAAGTACCCGCTGCTGGAGTCGCACCCGCAGTACGACCTGGCCAAGAGGCAGATGACCGGTGGTGGCACCGTCGTCACGTTCGAACTCGCCGGCGGCACGAAGGAACGTGCTTTCGAGGTGCTCGACAAGTTGCGCATCGTCGACATCTCCAACAATCTCGGCGACTCCAAATCGCTGATCACGCATCCGGCGACCACCACCCACCGCGCGATGGGTCCCGAGGGGCGTGCAGCGATCGGCTTGGGCGACGGCGTCGTCCGGATCTCGGTGGGCCTGGAGGGCACCGAGGATCTGATCGCCGACCTCGACCAGGCGTTGGCCTAGGTGTCGCGCCGCTCCGAGCAGAAGAAGGCCCGCCGCAAGAAGCGGCGGGCGGTACGCGACGAGGGCTGGATCCCGGCGCGCGTGCTCGAGCAGCTCGAGATCGCTTCTGATCTGCAGGCTTTCGACGAGCAGCTGACCGAGCGCGGCTGGGAGTTCTCCGAGGACATCGACGACGAGGCCGGCGCGGCGTGGTACTGGGTGCCTTCGGAGGCCGATGTACCCGACGAGGACGAGGTGGTCAACGTGACGGTCGCGCTGTTGTCCCCCGAGGAGGACGGCAAGATCGTGCACGTCGTATTCGTCGGTACCGCCGACGATTACCAGTTTGGCGTCGAGGAGTTCCTCGCCAACCTCGACGTCATCGAGGCCTACCGATTGGGCGATTCGATACCGGAATTCGCCTGACGGATCGCCGCACTGACGGCTTCCGGCGCGTCGAGCGGCACGAACGTCGTGGCGTCCGGCACGTCGATGATCGTCGAGTTCGGGAACAGTGCGGCCAGGCGGCGGCCCAATGTCGGTGTGAAGCAACGGTCCTCGGCGCCCCAGACGATGGTCACGGGTTTGGTGAAGCGGTGCAGGCGCGGCGCGACCTCGGTCAGGTCGGTGCGGCCGATCCCGCGGGCCAGCGCGGCGAAGTCACCGGCGATACGACGATCAGTGCGGGCCGGGCTGAGCCACGAGGCGGTCAACTCGGGGTCGAGTCTCTTGGCGAGTAGCCCGAAACCCAACGGAGAGTGCCGCAGCGCGGTGATGCCCATGGGTGCCATCAGCGCACTGACCGTGGCTCGGGTACGCATCGCGGCGAAAACGGCGTTGAACGGAAACGGCGGAAACGTGTCGAAGGCATCGCAATTGGTGAGGACGAGCCGGCCGATGCGGTCGGGGTGCGCGTCGATGAGGAACTGGCAGATGCCGCCCCCGGTGTCGTTGCCGACCAGGGTCACATCGTGCAGATCGAGCTGGGTGATGAGCTGGTGCAGCATCTCTGCGACACCTTCAGGTGTCAGGGCGGCACGCTCCCGCACCGGGATGCGGTGGGCGCCGAGTGGGAGATTGGGTTGCAGACAACGGAATCCGCGTTCGGCGAGGTCGGCGGCCACGGCGTTCCACAGCCTCGAGTCGACGAGGGCGCCGTGCACGAACAGCACCGGCGGCAATGTCGAGTCCGCCGGGCCCGACTCGCGGAACTCGATGGTGGCGGCAGGCAGGTCTACGGACGGCATACCGGATATCCTTTGCGTCGACATTTACGAACACTGAGTACGAAAGTTACGTGCAGACTGTATGGAAGTCAACCCCCGGCCTCGTCGTACCCAGGCGGAGCGCACCGCGGCGACGCGCGCGAAGCTGCTCGCTGCATCGCGGAAGCTGTTCGCCGTCAACGGCTTTGCCGACGTGTCCACGCAAGAGATCGTCGCTGTGGCCGGTGTGACGCGAGGCGCGTTGTATCACCAGTTCGGGGACAAGGCGGAGCTATTCGCGGCCGTGTACGAGGATGTCGAAGCCGAGCTCGTCGCCCAGATAGCCACGCGGATCGCCGAGGCTGCGCCTGCTGACCACCTGGCGGCTATGCGGACGGGTGCTCGGCTGTTCCTCGACCTGTGTTCGGCGCCTGATGTTCAGCGCATCGTTCTGATCGATGCGCCCGCCGTGCTCGGTTGGCAACGCTGGCGTGAGGTGGGTATGCGATATGGCCTCGGCGTGGTGGAGGCGATGCTCGCGCAGGCGGTCTCCGACGGCGTGATTCCGGACCAGCCGGTCCGGCCGACCGCGCACGTGCTGCTGGGCGCACTCGACGAGGCGGCATTGTTCATCGCGCGCGCCGCGGATCAGGACACGGCGAAGGCCGACATGTATGCAGTCTGCGACCGCCTGATCGACGGCATCGCGCGTTAGTTCTTGTCGGCGCCCTCGACGACGCCCAGGGCCGACTGGGCACGCTGCTCGTAGCCCGCTCGCTTGGTGGTGTCGAACTCGAGAAAAACGTTGTCCAAACCGAGCTTTCGGTTCATCCAGCGTCGTCCGCGAGGTCCGAGCATTTGCGCGGCCTGTGCGGTGAACCGCAGGAACGGCGGCACGGACACGTGTGTCTTCGGCTTGTTCAGCGTTTTGACGATCGCGTCCGCGATGTCCTGCGGCTCAGCGGGTTTGATGGACATCTCTTTAGTGCCCGAGATCAGCTCGGTGTTGGTGAACGGCGGCATGACCACCGACACGTGCACACCGTGCGGTGCCACCTCATCGGCCAGCGCTGCGGAGAGGCCGACCACGCCGAACTTGGCACCGACATAGACCACTTGGCCGGGCACCGGGATGACGCCGGACAGTGATGCGATGTTGATGATGTGGCCGCGACGACGGGCGATCATGTCGGGCAGGGCCAGCTGGCAGCCGGCGATCACGCCGTAGAGATTGACCTCGATCGACGAGCGGATGGACTGCTCGGACTGCTCCAGAAACGGTCCGATCGGCATGACGCCCGCGTTGTTGATCAGCACGTCGATGTGGCCGCCGCCGTCGGTGCGGGCCTTGTCCAGGAACGTGGCGAAAGATTCCCGATCGGTGACGTCGAGCGGATAGCCCGACGCCGGGCCGAGATTCGAGAGTTTGGCGACCGACGACTCCTGAAGAGCGACGTCGCGATCGCCGATCACGACTCGCGCGCCGCGCTTGAGCAGCGCCTCGGCAGTGGCGTAGCCGATGCCCCGCGCGGCACCGGTGATGGCGATCGTCTTCCCGCGGATGTTGTCCATGGCGCCGAACTTTACACGTGTCAAGTTTCGCGGGAAAGGGGGTTGTCCCCAGCCGCCGGGTTATCCCCAGGCGTGGGATTTCGGTGCTGCCGGGTGGCGTGGACGCGGATTATCGTCGTACATATGTTCGAGCTGACGCGGGTGGCGGAGGCGGATCTGGTCGAGGTGATGACCAGCTCCGCAGCCGCTGCCGCGCGGGCGGAGGCGATGAAGCTGGCCGCGATCGCCGAACTGTGGCGGCGGCGCCGCCGCCCCGAACGTGAACGCTGGGTATGCGCCGACTGGGACGCTGCGGCCGCCGAGATCGGCGCCGCGCTGGGAATCAGCGCCGGGCGGGCGTCGGTGCAGATGGACCTGGCGGTGGCGATGCGTGACCGCTTCCCCCGCGTGGGGGCACTGCTGGCCGACGGGCAGGTCAGCCTCGACGTGGTCAGGGCGGTCGTCTCGCGTACCGCGCTGGTGCTCGACCCGTCCACCCTGCGGCTGCTCGACGGACACTTCGTCGACGCCGTCACCGGGTGGGGGGTGTTGTCGCAGAAGAAGCTCGAAGCCGCCATCGACGTGTGGATCCAGACCTACGACCCCGACGCGGTGCGGCGGGTGCGTCAGCGGTCACGGGATCGGTCGTTCACCATCGGCGATCGTCACGACGGCTCGGGCATCACCGAGGTGTACGGGCGGCTGGCCACCCCCGATGCGGCCCTGCTGGCCACCCGGTTGGCGATGATGATCGCCTCAGTGTGCGACCACGATCCCCGCACCCGGGATCAGAAACGCGCCGATGCGGTCGGCGCGATCGCCGCAGGAGCCACCGCGTTGGCGTGCCGCTGCGGGCGCCCTGACTGCGCCGCCGCGCAGGTGGATGACGGGCGCGCCACGTCCATCACGGTCACCGTGATCGCCGACCAAGCTTCCCTCGACGCTCAACCCCACCCGGAGCTGCATGGCGAAGCACCCCCACCGAACTACACGCCACGAAACACCACGCCCGCCGAGGTTGACACGACCGAACGGGTCGAGGAGCCCGCCGACGAAGATGTCGACAGCACTGGCCGGGAGATGGATTTGGCGGCGACAGGATCCGTCGGCTCTGCGCAGCCTGTCGAGCCCGCCGACGACGGTGTTGAGTCCGGCGGCAGGCCTGACTCATCCACCGAATCTTTCGCCGTGTCGCCCCCTACCACCACACAGCCGCGTCGGGCGGCACTGATCCTGGGCCCCGGGGGTGGGATCGTGCCCGCGCCGCTGCTGGCCGACCTGATCGCCCACGGCGCCACGGTCCGCGTCGTCGGCGACCCCGAGGGGCTGGGCACCGCGGGTTACCGCCCGTCGACGGCGCTGGACCGGTTCGTGCGCTCCCGCGATCTGACATGCCGCTTCCCCGGCTGCGATCGCCCCGCCACCCACGCCGACATCGACCACACCGTGCCCTACCCCGCCGGGGCGACGCATCCGGCCAACACCAAATGCTTGTGCCGCGCACATCATCTGCTGAAAACGTTCTGGGACGGCTGGACCGAACAACAAACCCCCGACGGGCGCCTGCACCTGATCAGCCCCACCGGCCACACCTACACCACCACACCCCTGTCGACGCTGCTGTTCCCGTCCTGGAACACCCGCACCGGACCCCCGCCAGCCACCACCAACACCACGCAACGACCCACCCGGGGGCGCCACCTCAAGATGCCCACCCGCCACCGCAGCCGCACCCAGAACCACACCGCCTACATCCGAAGAGAACGCGCACTCAACCACCGCGAACGCACCCGAGAACACAGCGAAACCGGTCCACCACAACAGAACCGGACCACCTACTCCACCCCACCCACCGGCGCCGACCCCCCACCGTTCTGACCGCAAGACTCGTACAGGTCGTGGTGCCGCCACCACTGATACGGCGGCGACTGCGGGTAACCCGGCGGGGAGTCCTCCCACGTCTCCTGCCGTCCCAGTGCCGTGATGTCGAGGAGGTTCCACGTGCTCACGAACGCCTCGTCCCCGCGGTTGTCGACGAAGTACGTGCGGAACACCTCGTCGGTGTCCGGGTGCCGGATGAACGCGTTCGTGCCGTGCCATTCGTCGACGTCGAAATCCACATCGAAGAAGCCGTCCTCGCCGTCGATCATGGTGAACCACGGCATGTTCCAGCCCATCCGGTCCTTGACCCCCGCGATGTCGGCCTGCGTGCCACGCGACACGTACACGAGCGTCGTGTCGCGTGCGTGCAGATGCGACAGGTCCGGCACGTGGTCGGCCATCAGCGAACAGCCCACGCAGCCGCGCTCGGGCCATCCGTTGACGCTGGGATCCATGAAGGCCCGATACACGATCAACTGGCGCCTGCCCGCGAACAGGTCCCGGAGCGTGACCTGCCCGTCGGGGCCGGAGAACCAGTACTCCTTGTCTACCGGAGTCCACGGCATCCGCCTGCGCATCGCGGCCAATTCGTCGCGCTCCCGGGTGAACTTCTTCTCTCGAATCAGCATCTCCGCCAACGCCTTCTGCCACTCCACTGCCGACACGACCCGAGGCTCCATCGCCACTCCATCCCGAAACGTTCAACACTGTAGTTGAATGTCAGCACACCATCACCCGTCGCTATAGTCAACAATGTGGTTGAAGATCTTCTCGATCGCGCCTACGCCGCACTCGCCGATCCGACACGGCGGCAGCTCCTCGAGGCCCTGCGACACGGCGACGCGCGCATCACCGACCTGGCCGCGCCGCTTCCGATGAGCTTCGCCGGGGTGTCCCGGCACGTCGCCGTCCTCGAGTCCGCCGGGCTCGTCCGCCGGGAGATCCGCGGCCGCGAACACTGGCTCTCGCTGGACCCCGACGGACTCTCGCCGGCGCGGCAGTGGATCGACGAGCAGGCCGAGTTCTGGTCCGCCCGCGCCGACGCGCTCTCCGAGCGGCTCCGCGCGAAAGGCAAGACCCGATGACCGGACCCGTCGTGCGGGTGCGCCGCGTGATGCCCGCTGTCCCCGAGGACGTCTTCGACGAATGGCTCGACCCCGACGCCCTGATGGCTTGGATGTGTCCCCGGCCGACCCACTGCGTCGCCGTCGCCGTCGACCCTCGCGTCGGCGGACGCGTGCGCTTCGACATCGACGACGGGGGCCACTCGGTCCTGATCTGCGGGCAGTTCCTCGTCGTCGACCGACCCCGCCACCTCAGATTCACGTGGAGCCACTCGGGCTGGGCCGATCCGACGGCCGCCAGCGTCGTCGACGTCACCTTCGAGCCCCACGGTGCCCACGACACCCTGATGTCGATCGAGCACACCTTGCTTCCCGCCGAAGGGTTCGACGACCACGACCACGGCTGGGCCGTCACCGCGGACCAGCTGCAGTCGCGGGTGAACCGACGGTTGCGCTTCGTCCCCGTCAATCAGGACGATCCGCTGGCCACGCCGCTGATCGACGAACTGGCCGTCGAGTACGCCGACCGCTACGGCGGCCAGCGCGATCGTGTCCACGCCTGGCTGCGCAGCTATCCGCCCGCCGAGTTCGAGCCACCGTCGGGCGGCCTGCTGATCGGGCTGCTCGACGGACGTCCCGTGACCGGCGGTGCGTTCCGCCGCTTCGACGACACCACCGCCGAACTCAAACGGATCTGGACCGACAGTCGCCATCGCCGACGCGGCCATGCCAAAACGCTGATGGCCCAGCTCGAATCGGCCATCGCGGCGCGCGGTTACACCCGCGTGTACCTCACCACCGGGGACCGCCAACCCGAGGCGGAAGCGCTGTATCACTCGATGGGGTACACCCGGCTGGACGAGCCACTGCCCTATGACGGTGAGTCGTACGCGGTGGCCTTTCTCAAAGATCTCTCCTAGGAGCGCCCTATAGGCTTGCCGATGTGTCGCAGGCGACCGTGGGCTGGTTGATGCTGGCCGCTGCTGCGCTGACGTTCGTCTTCGGCGGGCTCTCCCGAGTCTTCGTCGGGCGTCGTCGGCACTCCGCGGGTGTCCAGCGGATGGTTCACGTGTTCCGCCGCACCGGCATCGCCCGGGTGCTGTTCGGCCGCTTCGACGACGACGTGCTCAACGACGACGAGCTCGACACGATGATCCTGATGCCCGCGATCGTCCTCGCCTGCGGCCTGGCTCTGACCGCGATCTTCCTGTTGGGCTACGACACCCTGGCTTGAGCAGCCCGCGCCGCCTCCGCGACGGGACCCCGCCACACCGGGCCGTGACCGGGCAGCAGAACCTCCGACTGCACTCCCGACAGCACGTCGAGGCTGCGCCGGCACGCCTGCTCGTCGTGGTTGAACAGCGACGGCAGCAGCTGCGGACCGGGGCGCGGTGCCACCGGATGATCGGTCACCAACGCGTCGCCGCTGACCAGGACGCCATCCACCAGATACGAGCAGTGCCCGCCCGTGTGTCCGGGCGTCGAGATCACCTGCGGCGTTCCCGGCAGCCCGGCCGCCACCTCCTCGGTGAGCGGTTGCGCCGTCGGAATGCCCTCGTGGGTCAAGCCGCCGTTGCGCACGAGCGCCAACGACCAGAGCAGGTACGCCGGACGCCAGGCCCGGGCGAGGACATCCCGCGGCGACGCCTGCTCGAGGTACTCGCGCCGGACGTGCCCCACCTCCGGGCCGTCGCAGAACACCGGCGTGCCGTGCTCGCGGGCGAACCAGATCGCGGAGCCGAGGTGATCGACATGGGCGTGCGTCAGCAGGATCGCCCGCACATCGGACGGCCCGAAACCGAGTCCGGCCAACGACCTCAGGACGTCGTCGCGGTCACCCGGATAGCCCGCGTCGATCAGGATCACCCCACCGTCGCCGGCCACCAGCGTCCAGTTCACGAGATCGGTTTGGGCGAAGTGCACGCGGTCGGTGACGGCCGCGACAGCCAGGGTCATGTCGCGAGTGTAGAAACATAGGTATGGCTGAACTGAAACTGGGCTACAAGGCGTCGGCGGAGCAGTTCGCGCCCCGCGAACTCGTCGAACTCGCGGTGCTGGCCGAGGAACACGGCATGGACAGCGCCACCGTCAGCGACCACTTTCAGCCGTGGCGCCACGAAGGCGGGCACGCCCCGTTCTCGCTGGCCTGGATGACGGCCGTCGGTGAGCGGACGAAGCGGCTGGTGCTCGGCACGTCGGTGCTCACCCCGACGTTCCGCTACAACCCCGCCGTCATCGCGCAGGCCTTCGCGACGATGGGCTGCCTGTATCCCGATCGGATCTTCCTCGGCGTCGGCACCGGCGAGGCCCTCAACGAGATCGCCACCGGCTACGAGGGCGAGTGGCCGGAGTTCAAGGAGCGCTATGCGCGGCTGCGCGAGTCGGTCCGCCTGATGCGGGAACTGTGGCTCGGCGATCGGGTCGACTTCGACGGCGAGTACTACAAGACCAAGGGCGCCTCGATCTACGACGTCCCCGAGGGCGGCATCCCGATCTACATCGCCGCGGGCGGACCGCAGGTGGCCAAGTACGCGGGCCGCGCCGGTGACGGCTTCATCTGCACCTCGGGCAAGGGCGAGGAGCTCTACAAGGAGAAGCTGATCCCCGCGATGCGCGAAGGTGCCGAGGCCGCGGACAAGAACCCCGATGACGTGGACCGCATGATCGAGATCAAGATCTCCTACGACACGGACCCCGAACTGGCGCTGGAGAACACCCGTTTCTGGGCGCCGCTGTCGCTGACCGCGGAGCAGAAGCACTCCATCGACGATCCGATGGAGATGGAGAAGGCGGCCGACGAGTTGCCGATCGAGCAGGTCGCCAAGCGCTGGATCGTCGCCTCCGACCCGGACGAGGCCGTCGAGAAGGTCAAAGACTACGTGGACTGGGGCCTCAACCATCTGGTGTTCCACGCTCCCGGACATGATCAGAAGCGTTTCCTGGAACTGTTCCAGCGCGATCTCGAACCCCGGTTGCGCCGCCTGGGATGATCCGCGTCCTCGCGGCGGTGTTCGGCCTGCTGGGCCTCGCCGTCGCCGCGGCCGGCATGGCCGCCCGTTATCTGCCGCTGCCCAATCAACCGCTGTTGATCGTCGCGGCGGCGTCGCCCTACCTTTTGCTCGCGGCGCCTGTCTCTGCCCTGCTGTTGCTGGTCGGCCGGCGCTGGGTGCTGGTCATCCTGGCCGTCGCGGTGACCGCCGCGGCCGCGGTTCTGGTGTACGTACCGCGGTATCGGCCTGCCACCCCGCCGGTGCAGCAGGCCGTCGATGTCCGCGTACTCACCACCAATCTGGCGATGGGGCAAGCGGATCCGCGTGCCTTCGTCGCCCTGGCCGGTGAACGCGCCGACATCGTGACGGTGCAGGAGATGACGCCACAGGCGGCCGCCGGGCTGTCCACCGCAGGTATGGACACCGTGTTCCCCTACCGGGTGATCGTGCCCGCCGAGCTGGCCTCCGGCATCGGGATCTGGAGTCGCTACCCGATCGTCGACTCCGGGCAGATCGACGGGTACTCGCTGCCGATGATCGGCACCCGCGTGCGCATCCCCAGCGTGACCGTTGACGCGACCGTGCTGTCGGTGCACCTGGCTGCGCCGTGGCCGCAGGACATCAGCCACTGGCGCGGCGACATCACCCGGCTGCCCGACACATTGGCGGAGATCGGCCGCACGGCCGGGGCCGGCGCGGTGATCGTCGGCGGCGACTTCAACGCCACCGCGGACATGGCGCCGTTCCGGGCGTTGCTCACCGGCGGATACGCCAACGCGGTCGCCGGGAGTGGCCTGCTTCGGACGTATCCGCAGAATCGTTTCTTCCCACCGCTTCTCGGCATCGACCACATCCTGACGAAGAACGCCGACGCGACGGCGGTGTCGACGGTGGACGTGGCGGGCAGCGATCACCTCGGGCTGGTGGCCACTGTGAGCGTGCCGGTCGACATGACGTCGAGCTGAGCGGGCGGCACCGGGCGGCCCGTGGTCCGGTACACCCGGAACATCTCGTCGGAGGTGGGGCCGTCGGTGGTGTACCCGAGCGCCGCGATGCCGGCGCCGTCATCCCAGAGCGACGGGTAGCGGCGGTTCAGCGCATCGGGGACGTTGCGCTTCGGGTTGGTGGCGACGATGTACCGAATCCCGAAGTCCCACGGTCGATTCAGTGCGGCGACGAAATCGTAGTCACTGGTGATCACGAACTGCTTCGGATGCTCGGAGGACAGCCAGATGCCCCAGGTGAGGAACGTGTCCATCAACACCGAGCCCTCCGGCAGGCCCTTGTCGTCGAACCACTGCGCCAGGCGCCGCTCGCTGAGGAGCCGACGCCGAGCAGGGTCCTCGCTCGGCGGGTGGGTCTCGGGATCGATCAGCGATGCGAAGCCCGCTTCCAGCTGACCGTAGGCGATGTCCTGATCCACGATCAACGGCGTGGTCACCGGTATGGCCACCACCACCGAGGCGGCCACCAGCGCGGCGGCCGCCGCCCGCACAGCGGTTCGCTTCTGCCAGCACGCCAGCCCGACGCAGATCACCAGCGGGATGGCCAGCAGGTAGAAACGGAACCAGCCGAACGTCATCGACTCGTGCTGTGCCACAGCTGCAAACGTGAGCGTGGCACCGAACACGACGACCGGCACCAACGGTGCCGCCCGCCGACATGCCACGGCGACGACCACTGCCACCGCGACGGCAACCCCGACCAGCGGCTGCATGCCGAACAGCCGGGAGGCCACCACCGACCACTGCGCTCCCGCGTCGACGGTGCCGCGGGCGAGCCGGCCCGCGACCTGACTGGCATTGCCGTACTGCGAGGACATCGTGGCGAAGAACTCGTCGTTGATGATCCAGCCCGTGACCGCCCACACGAAAAACGCTGTCACAACCGGGAAGGCGACGATCACGACGTCGGTCACCGTGGCCGACCACCGCGTCTCACGCGCGGATCGCCGCCACGTCAGCAGCGCGACCATCGCGACGGCCGCAGCGGCCGCCGGGATCACCTCGTAGCGCGCGAGATACCCGACTCCCAATGCCATTCCGGCCCATCCGAGATCGCCCACCCACCGGGTGGTGTACCAGCGCATCAGGTAGCGAACGCACCACAGCAGACAGAACATCTGCGCCGCCTCGCTCAACCCCGACGCGCCGTAGATGACGATCACCGGATGCAGCGCGAATCCCGCGGTGGCCACGCGCCGCAGGAGCGTGGACGCCCCGACGTCGATTGCGATTCGCCGGATCATCAGTGCCGCACCCGACATGAACAGCGCGCTCTGGAGCACGCCGGCCAGACCTGCATGCTTCAGAGCGGACAACCCGGGCCACTGGCTGAGCCACACGAGCGGGAGTTCCACCAGGCTGGGCAGGGGGTTCCACACGAAGCCGATCGCCGACAGGTGGGGATGCCGGGATTGCAGCGCGAAGCCGGCGTTGGCCACTCGGTTCGGTGCGTCGGGCTCGAAGATGTTGTACCGCAACACCAGGATGGATCCGACGACGGTGTAGAGAAGGCAGAGCGCGCCGAAGAGCGCGACGCCGGGCCACCGGCGCGACGGGGTCACGCGCGGCGGCGGATCAGCACTGTCGCCCCGGCGGCCACCGCAGCGGCACCGACGGCGGCGATGCTCGCCCAGGCCCACCAGTGCCAGCCGGCGCCCGGCGCGGGTTGGTGAGGCATGGCATCCCCCTCGTTCACCGAGAGTGTCACCGTCTCGCCGGCGATCCCTGTGGCGACCACGTCGCCGGCCAGTGATCCCCACCGGTCCGGCAGACCGCGCACATGATTGAGTGTCGCGTCGACCAGCGTCCAGTCACCCGTGCCGGTGACGGCGACCACCGCTCGGCCGCTGTCGGTGAACGCCTGGACCATGCCCAGTGGCGCGTGCAGATCCACCAGTGTGGCGGCCGCCGATGACTCGGCGCCGCCGACGTCGACAGTCTCGGCCATGCCAGGCAGCAGCGGCGGATGTAGACCGGCGTCGGCCAGCTCGCGTCCGCCGCTCACCACGAGCGCGCTCGACCCCGACGCTGCCGCGTCGGACAGATGAGTCACTCTGGGCCGCAACGTGATCTGTGTCTGCTGAGCGATCAGGTTCAGCGCGGCTGCGGCATACCGCAGGTGATCCGGTTTGTCGATCGCGACCTCGAAGTCCGGTGTGAACGCCATCGGCAGGGCGGCGAAGCCACCGCGATTGCCCGCGCCCGGCCGGACCGTCACGGTGGACTGCGGATCGATCGAGAACGTGACGCGATCGCTCAGCGGCGGGCAGTCCTGGCGGGGAATGTAGCGCAGTTCCATGGCCAGACCCACATTGGAGGCGATCGATTCGGCCGGGATCTCACCGGCGATGTCGAGGGTGCCGGAGCCGTCGAGGCTGTGCGTGGCCAGGACGGTCTCTCCCGAACGCACCAGAACGGATCCCTCCCCGCCGACGACCGGGGTGTAGTGCGCTTTCAGGTGCACCGTGGCGCCGTTGATCGCGCCGACGCCGAACGCGGCGGCGTCGAAACCGGTGTAGAGGGTGGTGGTTCCGGCCACCGAGGTCTGTGCGGAAATGCCCAACTGGCCGAACGTCTTCATGGTCGTGGACACATCGGAGGGTTCCCGACTCGACACGAGCGTCGCCGAGTTCCCCTGCGCCAGGCCGATTCGACGGTCGGTGAACAGGCTGACCTGCGTGGCGAGCTGCTCACCGGTGCCCGTGATCGCGAGGACGGCTGCCGGTGTGCCCGGGTTTTCCACCGTGACGGCGGGGCGGCCGCCGTCACGGATGTCGATCACCCGGGTGGTGCCCGACAGGGACTGCAGCGAGACGACCCCCGGCTCTTCGCCGGTTGTCACGTCGATGCGGACCGGCATCGGCCGGTAGAGCCGGGTGAGCTTGGCGACAAGGTCGAGCGCTGCCTGGGCGACGGCGGGGGAGGGGGTGCGGTCGACGCGGATCACCACGTGATCGAGGTAGCCCGGCAGGAAGCCGGCGACGGTGGTGGGATCCGGAGCGGGCCCGGAGAACGTCGTGGCCAAGCGGCTCAACGTTATCGCGGGCGGTTGCGTGCACGCTGTCGCGACGGGTCCGGCGTCGCGGACGACGAAGCTCAGCCTCGCCCGCCCGTCGACCACCTGCGCGGCCGAGGTGTCGATCGTGAACGGAACACTGATGGCGCCCGCCGGCAGCGCGATCACACCGAGGACCACTCCGCGGCCGTCGAGCACGTCGACGCGCCCGTCGGTGACGTTGACGATGGAGCCCACCTCGCCGGTGAGGACGCTCGGTACCACCCCGGCGGGCACCGGAACCGACGTGTCGGCGGGAACATTCGCGCCGACGATGTCCATCCGGTCGGAGAGTCCGAGCTGTGCCCAGCCGATGGCCGGGGTCACCGACGGTCCGGCCACGGCCTCGACGTACGGGTCGGCCCAGGCGGGTGCGAGGGCCGGCGTGACGCCGGGCAGCACGGCGATGGCGGCCGTCACCGCCAGGGCAGTGGCGAGGTGGGCGAGCTGTCGAGGGAGCTCGAGCATCATCGGGGGGAGCCTTCCGTGGGGATGGAATGGGGATTGCTCAGTCCGTGCACCGTCTTCTCCCAGAAGGACGGCCGAAACATCAACTGGTAGATCGCTTTCAGCGCTGCGATCGACTGCAGCACCCAGTAGAGCGGGGTCAGCAGCGCGGCCCAGGTGAGGTGCGGTTTGCCGAGCGCCCGCGTGACGATCACCCCGGAGTAGACCGACAGCGGAGAGCCGATGAGGAACAGCGTCAGGCACACGTAGTAGGTGACCGGGGGGAACAGCACCTCGATGAACGGGGGGCGGCCCAGCACCCAGACCAGAAGCGCGAACCAGAAGACGATGTTCACCGCGCTCGTGAGCGGGACGCCTCCGGTCATGTTGATCAGGCGCAGGGTGGCCTTGGTGCCGATCGTGCGGTGCAGTCCGATGGGGTCGCGCAACGCCACGAGCATCGTCTGCAGGTAGCCCTTGTACCAGCGGGACCGTTGCCGTATCCAGTTCACGACGTCGGAGTTGGCCTCTTCCAACGTGATCGAATCCAGGATCAGTGTGCGGTAGCCATGCCGGGCCAGCCGCACGCCGAGGTCGGCGTCCTCGGTCACGTTGAACTCGTCCCAGCCACCGATCTCCCGCCAGACCGAGGCGCGCATGTGGTTCGACGTCCCACCTAGAGGCACCACGCAGCGAGCCTGCTCGACCGCGGGCAACACCACGCCGAACCACTGGTCGTATTCGAGCGAGAAGAACCGGGTGAGCAGATTCTGTCGTTCGTTGAAGTAGCCCAGCCGCGCCTGCAGGCATCCGATGTCGTTCGGCAGACGCCGGAAAGCTGCTGCTGCGCGCCGCAATTGCAGCGGATCGGGGATGTCTTCGGCGTCGTAGATGGTGAGCAGTTCTCCGCGCAGGTCCGGCAGGGACATGCCGTAGTTGCAGGCTTTGGGTTTGGTCTTGGGCAGGCTGTGCGGAACGATCACCACCCGCACCGAGGTCAGATCCGCATCCAGAAGTGCGGTTTGCGTTGCGATGTCGTCTTCCTCGACCAGCAGCAGGATCTCGAGCCGGTCGGCCGGATAGTCGAGCTTGCCGACACCGTTGATCAGGTTGGTCACGATCGAGGGTTCGTCGTAGACCGGCAGCAGCACGGTGTAGACGGGCAGGTCCTCGTCCGGGATCGCCAGCGCCTCGGCGGCGTCGATGCGGATCAGAGCCGACGCGTGAAGTCTCCTGAGCAGAAGGATGTTTCGATCCAGGCTGGACACCAGGTACAGCAGTGCCACCAGTCCGGTCACCGCCGGCAGGATGACGTGCGGCCAGCAGAGCATCGCGGCCACGACGGGTACGGTCGCCAGACCGGCGCGTACCAGGGTGCGGCGGCCGAGCAGCGTGCGGGCGGACAGGTGCGCCGCCAGCATGGTTTCCACAGGGTGATCAGACATGGGCCGCTGCGGTCACCTGGTCGATGACGGCGCGGGCTCGCATCTGTACCAGCTCGTCGATTCCGCCGCTGTCGTCGGGCTGTTGGCGCGCGAGCCACAGCAGCGGGCGCACCGAGGTGTCGGGCAGGGACAGGGGAGCGGGAGCCGGGGGCGGGATCGTCCCGCTCAACGACTGACTGACGATCACGGTGATCCGTTGGTGCAACGTCCCGCTGGACCAGGTCCACGTCACCGCGTACCAGGGGGCGTCGACGCCGGTGGTGACGGCATCGGCGTTGCTGTGCAGGATCTGTGCCCCGTCGGGCAGGGGATGTGTTGCGGGGCGGTAATCCAGGGGGCGGGCCGACGGATACCAGACCGCGTCGGCCACGTCGTGCAGCGTGGCGGTGTCGGGTGTGCTCATCACGTCGACGGCGGCGGCGGGCAGCCCGTCCACCGGGAGCATCGAGTAGCGCCGCAGCGTGCTGCCGGGACCCAGGTAGCGGGTGATGAAGCCGAAGTCGCGTGGCGATCCCCAGGCGGTGTGCTCGATCCAGTCGGGGTCGACCGCCGAACCGGCCGCACGTGCCGGCGTGGTCGGCACCGCGAGCAGCGGCAGCAGCGCGGCCAGCAGCGCCAGGATCGCCATGGTCCGGGCAGACCGCGCAGGAAGCGGAAACTCGACGGTGGCGATCCGCTGGGTGCGCCGGAGCGCCAGGATGGCCAGGGCCGGTGCGACGCCGGCGACCAGAACGGTGGCGGCGATCAGATGGCTGTGCGGCGTCACCCCCGCGATCACCACGCCGAGGCACAGGCAGGTCAGCATGCCGAGCGTCCGCCGCCGCCACGGTGTCCCCGGGGTCCCGATCGCCACCGCTACGGCGCCGATCCCCGCGGACACGATGACCGCTGCGTGATCGCTGCCGCCGAACTCCGCGGTGAGCAGGAGGAACGGCAGCGGGGTGGCGGTGGCCAGCGCGAACACCCACACGGCCCACATCCGCACCACATGCCGCACCCCGAACAGCACGGTCAGCACACACACCGACCAGATCACGCCAGTGAGCGCGGGCAGTCGCCACAGCCCGGCCAGGGTGGGCAGCCGCTCGGCGAGGACCGCGATCCCTGCAACGCCGGCGACGCCGAGGAGGACTGCGATGATCCAGTCCGACTCGGCGTCGCCGACGCCACAGGGCGGGGTCCGGTAGCCGTACGCGAGCACGGCGAGCAGCACGGGGACGACCAGTAGATACGCACAGCGCGATTCGTGGGGGAGATCCCGGAATGCCCCCAGGTAGAGAGGCGCCCAACCCGGCGCAGCGAGTGCGGTGGCGGCGAACATGCGGACCGCGAAGGGGCTCAACCGAACAGCCCCGGTGACGATCTCACCCGTGCCGGGCAGCGCTGCCGGAACCGCCGTGCCGGGCAGATCCAGAACGGACATGCGACCCCCTGATGACGAGCTCTGTCGGAAAAACGTCGACACGTGCGATTTCAGCGATGTATCTCAAAAAGCTAATTAACGCCACTGTCAGCACGTTGTACGCAGTGAACCATGTTCAGCAAACTCAGACAACTTACTGTCGAGTAAATTCGATCCTCACGGTTCCGTAATGCGTGGCGCTGGCCATCGTCGGCCGCATCGGGCAGGCTTTCGATGTGCCTGACGCCTCTGCGACCGCCACCGCGATCTACGTCGCCTCGCCCGAAGGGGACACCGGAAAATCGACCATCGCGCTGGGCGTCCTGCACCGGCTCGCCGCGACCGTCGCCCGCGTCGGGGTCTTTCGGCCGATCACCCGCATCAGCGAGGGCCGCGACTACATCCTCGAGCTGCTGCTGACCCACACCACTGCCGAGCTGCCCTACGAGGAATGTGTCGGGGTCAGCTACGAGCAGCTGCACGACGACCCCGACGGCGCGCTGGCCGACATCGTCGACCGGTTCCACCACGTCGCCGACAACTGTGACGCGGTGCTGATCGTCGGCAGTGACTACACCGACGTCGCCACCCCCAGCGAGCTCTCGACCAACGCGCGCATCGCCGCCAACCTCGGCGCCCCGGTCGTGCTGGCCGTCAAAGGGCTCGGTCGCACCCCCGAACAAATCGCCCAGGTCGCCGAGCTGTGCATCGACGAGATCGCCGCGCAGCACGCGCACACCGCCGCCGTGGTGGTCAACCGATGCGATCCCGCCCAGCTCGGCGCGGTCGCCGACGCACTCGCCGCCCTCGACCCGCCGAGCTATGTGCTGCCCGAGGAGCCGCTGCTGGTGGCCCCCTCGGTGGCCGAATTGCAATCTGCCGTCGAGGGTTCCGTGGTCAAGGGCGACCGCGCGCTGCTGGTGCGGGAGGCGGAGGACGTGCTGGTCGCGGGAATGACCGCCGAGCACGTCCTGGAACGGCTGACCGAAGGCGTCGCGGTGATCACCCCCGGTGATCGCTCCGACGTGGTGCTGGCTGTCCTCAGCGCCCATGCCGCCGAGGGGTTTCCGTCGTTGTCGTGCGTGATCCTCAACGGCGGGCTGCCACTGCACCCAGCCATCGATGCGTTGGTCAGCGGGCTCGGGCTGCGGGTGCCGATCCTGCAGACACGGTTCGGCACCTTCGAGACCGCGAGCCGGGTCGCGGCGACCCGCGGTCGCGTGACCACGGAATCGCCTCGCAAGGTCGACACGGCGCTGGCCCTGATGGACACCTACGTCGACACCGCAGACCTGTTGTCCCGCTTGACCATCCAGATACCGTCGGTGATCACCCCGCAGATGTTCACCCACCAGCTGCTCGAGAAGGCGCGCAGCGACCGGCGCCGTATCGTGCTCCCGGAAGGAGACGACGACCGCATCCTGCAGGCGGCCGGGCGGCTGCTCAAACGCAACGTCGCGGACCTGACGATCCTCGGCGAGGAGCAGCAGGTGCGCGCCCGGGCGGCCGAGCTGGGCGTGGATCTCGGCGCCGCCGACATCCTCGATCCGCAGCGCAGTGAGCTGTGCGACCGGTTCGCCGAACAGTACGCCGAGATGCGCAAGCACAAGGGGGTCACCGTCGAGCAGGCCCGCGAAACCATGCACGACGTCTCCTATTTCGGCACCATGCTGGTGCACAACGACATGGTCGACGGCATGGTGTCCGGCGCCCGGCACACGACAGCGCACACGGTGCGGCCGGCGTTCGAGATCATCAAGACGCTGCCGGACACCTCCACGGTGTCGAGCATCTTCTTCATGTGCCTGGCCGACCAGGTGCTCGCCTACGGCGACTGCGCGATCGTGCCCGATCCCACCGACGAGCAGCTCGCCGACATCGCGCTGTCCTCGGCGCGCACCGCCGCCCAGTTCGGGATCGAGCCGCGGGTGGCGATGCTGTCCTACTCCACCGGCACCTCCGGCAGCGGAGTGGACGTCGAGAAAGTCAGGAAGGCAACGGAATTGGTCCGAGCGCGGGACCCCGAGCTACTCGTGGAAGGGCCGATCCAGTACGACGCGGCGGTCGAGCCGTCGGTTGCGGCCACCAAGATGCCCGACTCGCCGGTCGCCGGGCGCGCGACCGTGCTGATCTTCCCGGATCTCAACACCGGAAACAACACCTACAAGGCGGTACAGCGCAGCGCCGGTGCGATCGCGATCGGTCCGGTGCTGCAGGGGTTGAACAAGCCCGTCAACGACCTGTCCCGCGGTGCGCTCGTCGCGGACATCGTCAACACGGTCGCGATCACGGCGATCCAGGCGCAGGGGCGCAGCTGATGACCTATACCGTCCTGGTCCTGAATTCCGGCTCGTCCTCGCTGAAATATTCGGTGGTGCAGCCGGATTCCGGATCTACGGTCGCCGACGGGATCGTCGAGCGCATCGGCGACGACCCGAAGGTGCCCGATCACCGCGCCGCGCTCGACGTGGTTCACGAGGCGCTCTCCGGGGACGGTCACAAGCTCGACGAGCTCGGCCTCGTGGCGGTGGGTCACCGGGTCGTGCACGGCGGGCCCGACCTGTACCGGCCGACCGTCATCGACGACGACACCATCGAACAGTTGGAACGCCTTTCGCCTCTCGCACCCCTGCACAACCCGCCCGCCCTCCTCGGTATCGAGGTCGCGCGCGCAGCCCTGCCCGACCTGCCGCACGTCGCGGTGTTCGACACCGCGTTCTTCCACGATCTCCCCCCCGCGGCGGCCACCTACGCGATCGACAGCGAGGTGGCCCAGCAGTGGCGCATCCGCCGCTACGGCTTCCACGGCACCTCGCATCAGTACGTCAGCGAGCAGGCTGCCCGCTACCTCGGCGCCCCGCTGGATTCGCTGCGCCAGATCGTGCTGCACCTGGGTAACGGCGCGTCGGCGTCGGCGATCGTCGGCGGCAGGCCGGTCGAGACGTCGATGGGGCTGACCCCGATGGAAGGCCTGGTGATGGGCACCCGCTCGGGAGATGTGGACCCCGGCATCCTCACCTATCTGGTCCGCGAGGCGGGGATGAGCGTGGAGGATGTCGAGAGCATGCTCAACCGCCGGTCCGGTGTGCGCGGCCTGGGTGGGGAGATCGACTTCCGGGAGCTGCATCGGCGGATCGACGCCGGTGACGATGACGCACGGCTGGCCTACGACGTCTACATCCATCGACTGCGCAAGTACATCGGCGCGTACCTGGCGGTCCTCGGTGCTGCCGATGTCATCACGTTCACCGCCGGGGTGGGGGAGAACGACGCGCTCGTGCGACGTGACGCGCTGTCGGGGTTGACGGCGTTCGGCATCGAGGTCGACGAGCATCTCAACGAGAGCCCGTCTCGCGCGCCGCGACGGATTTCGGCGGCGGGCGCGGCGACGACGGTGCTAGTGATCCCGACCGACGAGGAGCTTGCGATCGCGCGGGCGTGCACGGACGTACTTGGCGGAGCCGGCGGCGACGGGTAGTTCACGGTCCGGATCGCAGATACGCAGGAGCCGGAGCACGTGTGAGCCGGCGAGCAACGACCAGCGCACCCCGGCCCGGCTGCACAGCACGTCGATGTGGGTCAGCGCGGCGAACCCGGCCGCGCCGAAGAACTCCACGGTCTGCAGGTCGAGGATCAGCTTGCGCGACTGGCCCAGTCGTTTCTCGATGTAGAGGGCCAGGGCCGTGGCGTTGGCGGCGTCGATCTCGCCGTGGATGGTGACGAGCACGGTGTAGGGCGGCAGTTCGCACGCCGAGAACGTCGCACGGTGCTGTTCCTCGCGTAGATCGAACGACGTCGGGTCCGGTCGGAACACGCGCTGTGTGCTCATGCGAGCCTCCCTGGGCGAGGATGCCGGAATGTGGGGGACAGCCCTAGGTCTCAAAGCGTGGCGATGACGATACTACGGATTTCGTAGGTTGACCATAATCTCGCCGCAATTCACCGAGGTGGCAGGGCCCCGCCCTCGATCGCCGGTAAAGGTATAGACGCTAAGGCTACGGATTTCGTCGTCAGAACGTCGACATGGGCCGCACACTGTTGGCGAGGTCGATCAGCGCGTAGCGGTGCGCCTGCGTCGGCGCCACCCGGGCGAGACTGCGCAGTGAGGCCTCCACCCCCAGCTGCAGGCCGTGCTCGGTGAACGGGAACCCGAGGATGTGGTTGGTGCTCGCGGTGTGGTCGGCCAGCCAGTCCATCGCGGTGCCCAGCACCAGCGCGCGGATCTGCAGTACCCGGGGCTCGGTGTCGGGGAGCGCCTCGACCCGGCGGGCGGCGTCGCGGATGTGCTGTTCGGTGATCTCGCCGCTGGACCGGCCCGACAGCAGCGTCACCGCGCTGGTCAGCCGCGCCGTCGTGAAATGCCGTGACGTGGCGGGTACCTCGTCGAGGGTGCGGACCGCGGCGTCGCGTTCGCCGACTGCCGACTGGGCACGCGCCAACCCGAACCCGGCGGAGATCACGCCGTTGTCGGTGCCCCACACGGTCTTGTAGAACTTCTGCTCGGGGGCCATTTCACCGGCCGAGCCGGCGAGCTCGGCGGTGGCCGCGAGCGCCAGCTTGGGGGCGAGCTCGCCAGGCAGGGTGTCCAGCACCTCGGTGAAATATTTTGTCGCCGAGTCGTAGTCGGCGGTCAGCAGGGAGGCGACCGCACGGAACCAGAGCAGTCGCCACCGCCAGCCGACTCGTTCGGCGAGCTCGTCGAGTTTGCGGGTGGCCTTGGCGACGTCGCCGAGGTCCAACAGTGCGCGCACCTCCATCAGCGGCAGCTCGATCGACTGCGAGAGGTCGATCCCCTCGGAATCCAGTGCGCCGTGCCGCGCCGCCCGGAGCGAATCCAGTGTCTGCACGGGCTGACTGAGCACCGTCGCGCTCAGGATGGTGGCGCCGACGTCGGTGGGGTCGACGAGCGGCACCTGCAGCGCCCGCACGATCTCCTGGGCGGTCAGCTTTTCCGAGTGCACCTGCCCGTCGAGGTAGACGTCGGTGTGGGCGACCAGCAGATCCACCCCGAACGTCGACCGGGACCGGCTGAAGGTGGTGGACAGACCCGGCCGCGGCAACCCGGTGTCCTGGGCCACCACCTCGCGCAGCACACCCATCAGCTGGCTGGACATCTCCTCGGCGGTGCCGAACCGTCGCCGCGGATCGGGATCGATCGCACGGCGCAGCAACCGGCCGAACGAGTCGTACTCGGCGAGCACCGGGTCGTCCTCGGGCAGCCCGTCGGCGTATCGGCCTTTGCGGGTGCGCATCCGCAGTGTCAGCGCGGCCAGCGTGCGGCCCACCGTGTAGATGTCGGTGGCCACCGTGGGTCCGGTCCGCACGATCTCGGGAGCCTGGTAACCCGGTGTGCCGTACAGGTATCCGAACGAGTTGATGCGCGACACCGCGCCCAGGTCGATCAGCTTGAGCTGGTCTTCGGTGACCATGATGTTCTCGGGCTTGAGGTCGTTGTAGACCAGACCGATCGAGTGCAGATAGCCCAGCGCGGGCAGGATCTCGAGCATGAAGCCGATCGCCTCGGCCACGGGCAGCCGGGTCCGCTCGCTGGACTTCAGATGGGTGGCCTGCTTGAGCGAGGTGCCGCCGACGTACTCCATCACGATGTAGCCGACCGGATTGCCGTGCTTGTCCTCGTGCTCGACGAAGTTGTAGATCTTCACGATGCCGGGATGGGTGACCTGCGCCAGGAATTGACGTTCGGCCATCGCGATCGCCTGGGCTTCGGCATCGCCGGAATGCACCAGGCCCTTCAACACCACCGGCCGGTCGTTGACGTTCTTGTCGAAGGCGAGGTACACCCAGCCCAGGCCGCCGTGTGCGATGCACCCCTTGATCTCGTACTGGTCGGCGACGATGTCGCCGGCCGACAGCTGGGGCAGGAACGAATACGCGCTGCCGCAGTGCGGGCACCAGCCCTCCGACAGCGCCTTGCCGTCCTTCGACGAGCGTCCCACCGGTCGGCCGCAGTTCCAGCAGAACCGTTTCGATTCGGCGACCACCGGGTCGGTCATCAAGGCGGCCAACGGATCTCGCGCCGGAACCCGCGGGATCTCGACCAGCCCGCCGCCGAGGCGGCGGGTGGGGGAGAGGGTCCGCGTCAGCGTCGTCGCCTGATCCTGCGGTTCGGTGTCCCCGGTGTGGAAAAAGGTGTCGTCGTCATCGTCGTCGTCGAAGTCGGGCCGGAACACCGCCTGGGTGGACATCGGCCGCATCGTCGAGATCGAATCGTCGTTCAGCTCGGCCAGATCGGCGAACGAGGCGGGCTGGGTGCCGGGGTCCTCGGCGTTGTCGTCGGTGTCGTCGGTGCGCTGGTCGGTCATCAGTCCGAGTACCTCGCCGGCGGTGGGGAGGGCGCGGGTCCCAGTACCGTCAACCACTTCCGGTACAACGTGTTCCACGTGCCGTCACGCCGGATGCGTTCCAGCGTCCCGTTGACGAATCGCACCAGGCCTGGGTTGTCGAGGCTGATTCCGATGCCGTAGGGCTCCTGGTTCATCGAGGGCCCGACGATGTGCAGGTACGGATCCTGGGACACCAGCCCGGCCAGGATCGAGTTGTCGGTGCTCACCGCGTCGACCTGGCGTTGCTGCAGCGCCACCAGGCAGTCCGCCCATGTCACCACGCCGACGATGATCGGCGGTGGCGAGATCTCCTGGATGCGCTGCAGCGACGTCGTGCCCTTGGCGACGCACACCCGCTTGCCCGAGAGGTCGGCCGCCCTGCGGATCGTCGAGTCGCGCGGAGCCAGGATGCGCTGGTCGGCGGAGAGGTACGCGGTGGAGAAGTTGACCAGCTTCTTGCGCTCGCAGGTGATCGTCATCGTCTTGACCACGACGTCCACCTCGTTGTTCCGCAGCGCCGCGATCCGGTCGGCGGAGGACAGGATGCGGTACTCGACCTGCGAGGGGGTGCCGAAGATGTCGCGGGCGATCTCCCCGGCGATGTCGACGTCGAAGCCGGTGATCTCGCCGGTGATCGGGTCGCGGAAGCTGAACAGGTTGCTGCCGATGTCCAGGCCGACGATCAACCGGCCGCGGGCCTTGATGTTGGCCACCGCGGCCTCGGCCTCGGCTTCGGTGTCGAACGGACGCAGGCTCGCCGTGCGGTCGCACTGGTCGTCGGGCAGCGACGGCGGCTGGGCCGGCCCGGGTGGCAGCTCGACCATCCCCGACGGGGACGGCGGGGCGAGCGTGACCGTCGGCGTCGGCACCACCGGCGCACTCTGCCCGCAGCCGGCGAGCAGCACGGCACCCGCCCCGAGAATCGCTGCCAGTCTCTTCATGGTCTACCGGTACTCGCTCAGTCGCGGCCAGATGCCCAGGGCCACCGCGATCGCCGCCATCACCGACAGCACCGCGGCGCCGACCGTAGCCCCGGAGAGCACCCGACGCGCGTTGACGATCTCGTTGCGCAGCTGGGCCCGGCTCTGCTCGATGCCGTTGGTCAAGGCCTCGTCGAGTTTGTCGAAGGCGGGCGTCGCATCGTCCTCGCCGATACCGAGGGCGACCTGCGTCGCGGCCTGGTAGTTGCCGACGGCGATGTAGGCGGTGATGCGATCGTCGGCGGCACGCCACCGGTCGAGCAAGGCCCCTGCGTCGGCCAGGTTGGTCTTGTCGATGGAGTTGTCCGTGCTCAGATAGCGGGTGAGCTGCTGCTTCATCTGGTCGATGCGCTGGTAGTAGGACTGCTTGCGGACGTTCTCGTCGCCGCGCCGGATCAGCGACAGTGTCTCGTCGGCGCGGGCCTGCTGGGCGGTGATCGCGAGCGTGGTGACGGTCTTGAGGGACTCGGCCGCCGTCTCCTTGGCGCTGCGGCTGTCCGAGGTCGAGATGATCAGCGCCGTCCCCACCCAGATCAGCATGATCAGCACCGCCAGCCCGCCGGCCACGAAGCCGATGTTCACCCGGCGGCGTGTGCGTTTGGCCAGCCATCGGTTGGCGAACGCCCCGAACAGCAGCGTGCCGACGACGATCAGGATGACCGGGCCGGGGATGCGGGTCGACGCGGTGGTCTCGGCGTCGACGCGTGCCGAGGTCTGTTCGTAGAGCCGCTGGGCGTCGGGCAGGATCTGCTGCTGCATCAGCGAGGACGCCTCGGACAGATAGGACGACCCGACGGGGTTGCCCGCCCGGTTGTTGGTGCGTGCGGTCTCGACCAGCCCGGTGTAGACGGCCAGCCGGGCGTTGATGCGGCCGAGCAGCTGCACCAGCGGTTCGTCGGTGAGCCCGCTGGATGCCCGCGCGACGGCGACCGAGGCGTCGGTGATGGCCTGCTCGTAGCGTTGCCGCACGGCCCGCGGTTCCGCTCCGGCGATGAATGCGGTGGCGGCGGCGGCGTCGGCGACCGACAGCGTGGTGTAGAGCTGGCCTGCGGCGAAGGCCAGCGGTTCTGTCCGGTTCAGCACCGTGGTGAGCGCCTGCTGGCGGTCGTTGATGGTGGTCGACGTGGCGAAGGCGCTGGCGATGACGAGGGCGGCGAGGATCAGGCCGATGGTCAGGATGCGGCCCGGTGTGGTCCACAGGAACCACCACCGCGGGTGAGCCGTGACCGTCGGTGACCGCGAGGCAAGAGGCTCGGTCGACGGATGCGCCAACTCGACAGTCACGTGTGCGCGGACCTCATCCCGGTCTCGATCTCAACGACGGTGAAGATTCTATCGGTGCCAAATCTCTGAGGGAATTCTAAGAGATCCGGGTCCGGCGCGTGCGTATTCGAGGTCGCGACTCGCCCCCGATGTCATCGGGTTCCTTAAGCTGGACGGGTGCGTGGTGACGGTGACGGGTGGGTGGTATCGGCCGGCGGGACCGCCTACTGGGGCAGGCACGGCGCCGCCGGTCTGCTCCTGCGGGCCCCGCTCTCGGACGGATCGCTGGCGGTGCTGCTGCAGCACCGTGCGCCGTGGAGTCATCAGGGCGGGACGTGGGGACTGCCGGGAGGCGCCCGCGACAGCCACGAGACCGCCGAGCAGGCCGCGATCCGCGAGGCGCACGAAGAAGCGGGTCTGCCCGCCGAGCAGGTGGTGGTCCGTACGACCGTGGTCACGGCCGAGGTGTCCGGATGGACCTACACGACCGTGATCGCCGACGCCGAAGCGGTCCTCGAGACCGTGCCGAACCGGGAGAGCGCCGAGCTGCGCTGGGTGGCCGAGGACGAGGTGGCCGACCTGCCGCTGCATCCCGGGTTCGCAGCCAGCTGGAACCGGCTGCGGGAGGTCGCCGCCGGTATTCCGCCGTTGACGAACACGTAGCTCAACCCGCGGCGCGCAGGGCCGCCTTCAGGTGTGCCGCCGCAGCCCGCGGATCGTCGGCGGCGGTGATGGCGCGCACGACGACGATGCGGCGTGCGCCGGCCTCGAGCACCTCGGGCAGCCGGTCGGCGTCGATGCCGCCGATCGCGAACCACGGCTTGTCGGGATTCAGCGCGGCGGTCGCGCGCACCAGGTCGAGCCCGGGCGCGGGCCGGCCGGGCTTGGTCGGTGTCGGCCAGCAGGGGCCCACACAGAAATAGTCGACGGGTTCGTCGAGCGCCGCCCGTACCTGGTCGAGGTCGTGCGTGGAGCGCCCGAGGGTCCCGGAGAAGATGTGCCGGGCCACCGGCAGCGGCAGGTCGTCTTGACCGAGGTGCAGCACGTCGGCGTGCGCCGCGTACGCGACGTCGGCGCGATCGTTGACCGCGACCAGCGCGCCGTGGCGTCGCGCGGCGTCGGCGAGCACCTCCAGGGCCGCGAGTTCGTCGCGGGCCTCCAGCGGGCCGAATCGCCGTTCCCCCGGCGATCCCTTGTCGCGCAACTGGATGATGTCGACCCCGCCGGCCAGTGCGGCGTCGGCGAACTCGGCGAGATCGCCGCGCTCTCGGCGGGCGTCGGTGCACAGGTAGAGGTGGGCGTCACGCACACTGCGAACCGTAGCGTCCCCGCGACGTAGGCTGGACGGCGACAAGACCGTCCACACGGGAGTCCCGGGTACGGGGACTGAGAGTGAGCCCGCCGGCTCTGACCGTCGCACCTGATCCGGGTCATGCCGGCGAAGGGAGTAGCAGCCGTGAATCCGCATTCTCGCCGGCTCGCCGTCATCGGCGGTGGCGTCATCGGCCTGGCGATCGCACGCCGCGCCGCCCAGGACGGCTGGCGGGTGCGCGTGCACCGGACCGGCACCCCGGGCGCCTCCTGGGTGGCCGGCGGGATGCTCGCCCCGCACAGTGAGGGCTGGCCCGGCGAGGAACGGCTGCTCCAGATAGGCCTCACCTCCCTCGCACTCTGGCGCGACGGCTTCCTCGACGGCTTGGCGCCCGAGGTCGTCACCGCGCGGGAGTCCCTCGTCGTCGCGGTCGATCGTGGTGATGCCGCCGACCTGCGCACGGTCGGGGACTGGCTGTCGGCGCAGGGGCACCCCGTCACGCCGACCACCTCCGCTCGTGACATCGAGCCCCTTCTGGCGCAGACGATTCGGCACGGGTTCATCGCCGAAACCGAACTCGCGGTGGACAACCGTGCCGTGGTCGACGGGCTGGCCGCGCACTGCGAACGCCTCGGTGTCGAGTGGGCGGCGCCGGTTACCGCGCTCACCGAGGTGAGCGACGCCGACACGGTCGTGATCGCCAATGGCATCGACGCGCCCACGCTGTGGCCGGGTTTGCCCATCCGGCCGGTCAAGGGCGAGGTGCTGCGGTTGCGCTGGCGGCGCGGTTGTCTGCCGATCCCGTCGCGGGTGGTGCGCGCCCGCGTGCACGGCCGGCAGGTCTACCTCGTGCCGCGCGCCGACGGCGTGGTGGTGGGTGCCACCCAGTACGAGCACGGACGCGACACCGCGCCGACGGTGACCGGTGTGCGGGAACTCCTCGACGACGCCTGCGAGGTGATGCCGGCGCTGGGCGAGTACGAGCTCGCCGAGTGCGCGGCGGGCCTGCGACCGATGACCGAGGACAACGTGCCGATCGTCGAGAGGCTCGACGACCGGACCCTGGTGGCCGCCGGCCACGGTAGATCGGGCTTCCTGCTCGCGCCGTGGACCGCAGACACGATCGCCGCCGAACTGCGTGTGCGGGAAGGAGTCACGACGTGAAGCTGACGGTCAACGACAAAGCGGTGGAGATCGACGGTCAGGTCACCGTCGCTGCGCTGCTGGATCGTTTGGGCTACCCGGAGAAGGGCATTGCGGTGGCCGTGGACTGGGCGGTGATCCCGCGGTCGCAGTGGGACATCGAACTGAGCGAGGGAGCGAAGATCGACGTGGTGACGGCGGTGCAGGGTGGTTGATACGGGAAAGCTGACCATCGCGGGCCGCGAGTTCGGCTCGCGGCTGGTTCTGGGCACCGGCGGGGCGGCCAATCTCGCGGTCCTCGAGGACGCGCTCGTGGCGTCGGGGACGGAGCTGACCACGGTCGCGATGCGCCGGGTCGACGCCGACGGCGGCACGGGAGTGCTCGATCTGCTCACCCGGCTCGGCATCACGCCGTTGCCGAACACCGCGGGCTGTCGCGGCGCCGCCGAGGCGGTGATGACCGCGCAGCTGGCCCGGGAGGCACTACAGACCGACTGGGTCAAGCTCGAGGTGATCGCCGACGAGCGGACCCTGCTCCCCGATGCCATCGAATTGGTCAGGGCGGCAGAGCAATTGGTCGACGACGGCTTCATCGTGCTGCCCTACACCAACGACGATCCGGTGCTGGCGCGCCGGCTGGAGGACACCGGCTGTGCCGCGGTGATGCCGCTCGGGTCGCCGATCGGGACCGGGCTGGGGATCGCCAACCCGCACCACATCGAGATGATCGTCGACCGCGCCTCGGTCCCGGTGATCCTCGACGCGGGCATCGGGACCGCCAGCGATGCCACGCTGGCGATGGAGCTGGGCTGTGACGCCGTGTTGTTGGCGACGGCGGTGACCCGTGCCGCGGATCCGGCGGCGATGGCATCGGCGATGTCGGCCGCGGTGCGGGCAGGCTATCTGGCGCGCCGGGCCGGCCGCATCCCGAAGCGGTTCTGGGCGCAGGCCTCGAGCCCCGCGCTGTGACACCCGCGGCCACGAGGTACGTGGCGCTGGGCTCTTCGATGGCCGCAGGGCCCGGCATCTCGCCCAGGGTGCCCGGCTCGCCGCGCGCCGCCGGCCGCTCGGCACGCAACTACGCGCATCTGGTCGCCGAAGCCCGTGGCTGTGACCTCGTCGACGTCACCTATTCGGGGGCGACGACCGAGCACATCCTGACGGAGTCCCAGCGGGGTGCGCCACCGCAGATCGCGGCGCTCGACGGGTCCGAAGCGCTCGTCACGATCACGATCGGCGGCAACGACGTGGGCTACGTGCCGATGCTCTTCGCGGCCGGCCTGCCCCGTGCGACGCGCACGATCCCGCTGCTGGGCGGCAAGCTCCGGCATCTGCTCAACCCGGCCGAGCGGTACCTCGCGCTCGACGCCGTCGGCGCCGCGCTCGTGGATGTGGGCCGATCGGTGCGACAGCGAGCCCCCGCGGCGACGGTGCTGTTCGTCGACTACCTGACGCTGCTGCCGCCCGCCGGTGACGCCGCCCCGCCTCTGGATGATCAGGACGTGACGCTGGGCCGCCACGTCGCCGGTGAGCTGGAGCGGTTGACCGCCGAGGCCGCCGCAGCCACCGGATGTGGGCTGGTGCGGGCCGGTGCCGCCAGCCGTGAGCATCATGCGTGGTCGGCGGATCCGTGGACCACGCGGTTCGGCTGGCCGGTGCCGCGCAGGCCGGCGCCGCTGCATCCGAACGAGGCCGGCATGCGTGCCGTCGCGAACCTCATCGTCGACACCCTGCGTTGACACTTTGCTGTTGACATGATGTCGAATCTCTCAACACAGTGTTGACCATGTCGACACGATGTTGATAGCTTTACATCATGACCGAATTTGTCGACGTCGTCATCGTCGGAGCCGGGATCTCCGGCATCAGCGCCGCATGGCATCTCCAGCAGAACTGCCCGGGTAAGGACTATGTGATCCTGGAGCGCCGGGAAAAGCTCGGCGGTACCTGGGACCTGTTCAAGTACCCCGGTATCCGGTCGGACTCCGACATGTACACACTCGGCTTCCACTTCAAGCCGTGGGCGACCGACCAGATGATCGCCGACGGCCCGTCGATCTGGAACTACCTCAACGAGGCCGCCACCGAGAACGGCATCGCCGAGCACATCCGTTACGGCCAGCGCGTGACCGCGGCCAACTGGTCCGACGAGCACAGCCGGTGGGAGCTGACCATCGAGCGAGACGGCGAGACGGTCGAACTGCACGCCCAGTTCCTGTGGGCCTGCAGCGGCTATTACAACTACGACCAAGGCTTCTCACCCGAATTCCCCGGCGCCGAGAACTTCACCGGCACCATCGTGCATCCCCAGCACTGGCCGGAGGACCTGGACTACCAGGGCAAGAACGTCGTCGTCATCGGTAGCGGGGCCACCGCGATCACGCTGATCCCCGCCCTCGTCGACAGCGGCGCAGGCCACGTGACGATGCTGCAGCGCACCCCCACCTACATCGGCTCACTGCCCGACAAGGACCCGTTCGCCGCGCGCGCCTACCGGCTGCTACCCGAGAAGGCCGCCTACACCGCGGTGCGCTGGAAGGCGATCCTGCAGGCCACGGCGCAGTACCAGCTGGCCCGCACCCTGCCCAACGTCTTCCGGAAAGCGTTGCGCACCATGGCCGAACGTCGGCTGCCCGATGGCTTCGACTATGACAAGCACTTCGCCCCCGACTACAAGCCGTGGGACCAGCGCGTGTGCCTGGCGCCCAACGGTGATCTGTTCAAGACGATCCGCAAGGGCAAGGCCGACGTCGTCACCGATGTGATCGACCACTTCACCGAAGACGGCATCGCGCTGAAGTCCGGCCAGCAGCTCAAGGCCGACATCATCATCACCGCAACGGGATTGAACGTGCAGTTCTTCGGCGGTGCGGAGGTGCTGCGCAACGGAGAGCCGCAGGACCTGTCGACGTCGGTGGCCTACAAGGGGCTGATGCTGTCGGGTCTGCCCAACGTGGCGTTCACCTTCGGCTACACCAACGCGTCGTGGACACTGAAGGCCGACCTCACCTCCGAGTACGTCAGCCGGCTACTGCAGTACATGGACAGCCGCGGCTACGACACCGTGGTGCCCCGGGACCCGGGCCCCGACGTCGAGGAACTCCCGTTCGTCGACCTGACGTCGGGCTACATCAAGCGTGCGCTGGACCGGCTGCCGAAGTCGGGGTCGAAGGCACCGTGGCGGCTCAAGCAGAACTATCTCGTGGACCTGCGGGTCATCCGCAACGGCAAGATCGACGACGGCACGCTGGAGTTCAGCAAGCAGCGGGCTCTGGCCAGCGCGTAAGTTCCATGGCGTGACCGACGCACAGCGGCTGACCTTCGAGCTCGACCATCTGAAGGTCAGTGCGCTGGCGTGGGGGCCGGCCGACGGCCGGCTGGTGTTGTGTCTGCACGGCTTCCCCGACAGCGCCTGGGGCTGGCAGAAGTTCGCGCGGCTGCTCGCCGCGCGCGGAATGCGGGTGGTCGCCCCGTTTTCCCGCGGCTACGCGCCGACGGGTCCGGCGCCCGACGGGGACTACAACATCGGGGCGCTGGTGTTCGACGCCCTGGCCGTGCACGCCGCGCTCGGGGCGCCCGACGACGCGGTCGTGATCGGCCACGACTGGGGGGCGTTCACGGCGGCCGCGCTCGCCGCCCATCCCGAGTCCCCGTTCGCCGCGCACATCACGATGGCGGTCGCGCCGATCGGCGCGGTCAACCGGGCGCGCGGGGACGTCGCCCGGCAGCTGCAGCAGCTGCCCCGGCAGCTGCGCAAGAGCTGGTACATCATCTTCTTCCAGCTGCCCGGCGCACCTGAACGCGTGCTGCCGCGCGTCATCCGCCGGCTCTGGCGCGATTGGGGGCCCGCCGGTTTCGACACCGACGCCGAGCTGGACGCCGCGCTGGCCGCGCTGCCCAGCGGGGCGCACCGACGTGCGGCGCTCGGCTACTACCGGGCGCTCGTCCGCCCGGGCGCACCGCAGGCGCGGTACGCCGACCTCCACCGGTACCGCTTCGACCTGCCGCGCGTCCCGATCCTGCACCTGCAGGGCGTGCAGGACGGCGCGATGCTGGTCGACTACGCCGAGGCCATCCGAGACGTGCTGCCCACCGGGAGCACCGTGGTCACGCTGCCGTCGGCCGGTCACTTCCTCCAGATCGAGGAACCGCAGCTGGCAGCTGAGGCAGTGCTGGAGCATCTGGGCGCGCGCTAACGTGGTGCGGGTGATCCACACCCGACTGCGACCGGCGGTCCTGCTCGCCGTCGCACTGCTCGTCGCGGGCGGATGCAGCCGCGACAGCCAGCCTGCTCCGTCCCCTACGCCCTCGGTCGACGCGGGCGCGGCAGGGCAGTTCGCCGATTCCCTGGCCCGCAAGGTCACCGTCGACGCGACGATGGCCCACATGCGGGCGCTGCAGGACATCGCCGACGCCAACGGCGGGAACCGGGCGCTGGGCACCGGCGGCTACGCAGCCAGCGTGGACTATGTGGCAAAAGCGCTGCGGGACAAGAATTTCGACGTCGACACCCCGGAGTTCGAGGTCCGGTTGCCGTTTGCCGACGCGCCGAAACTCACCGTCGACGGCGCTGACGTCACCGCCCGGCCGCTCCAGTACACCGCCGGTGCGCCCGGCGCGGGCGTGTCCGGGCCCATCGTGGCGGCGCGCGTCGAGGACACCCCCGGGTGTACGGCGCAGGACTACGACGGGCTGCCGACCCAGGGTGCCGTCGTGGTCGTCGACCGCGGCTCGTGCCCGTTCGGGGAGAAGCAGACCGCCGCTGCCTCCCGCGGCGCCGCCGCGCTGATCGTGGTCAACAACTCCGACGGCGAGATGACCGGCGGGACGCTCGGCGAGGACACCGACGTCACGATCCCGGTCGTCAGCGTCGCCAAGGCCGAGGGGCCGCGACTGCGCGAGGCAGCCGGCGAGCAAGCCACGATCCGGATGAACGCCGGGGTGCGAACCGAGAAGACCCGCAACGTGATCGCACAGACCAAGACCGGTTCCACCTCAGACGTCGTGGTCGTCGGTGCTCATCTGGACAGCGTGCCCGAAGGCCCCGGGATCAACGACAACGGCTCGGGAACGGCCGCGGTCCTGGAAACGGCTCTGCAACTGGGCAGTTCGCCGCAGGTCGCCAACGCGGTGCGGTTCGCATTCTGGGGCGCCGAGGAAGAGGGCCTGCTCGGTTCCTACAACTACGTCAACTCCCTCGATGTCGACCAGCTCACCGACATCGCGCTCTACCTGAACTTCGACATGCTGGGGTCGCCGAACCCGGGCTACTTCACCTATGACGGTGACCAGTCCGCCGCCCTGGGCAACCAGCCTGTCCCGCGGGTGCCTGAAGGATCGGCCGGAATCGAGCGGTCCCTCGTCGCCTACCTCGACAGTGCCGGAAAGCAGGCCGAGGACACGTCGTTCGACGGCCGCTCCGACTACGACGCCTTCACCCGCGCCGGCGTACCGTCGGGCGGACTCTTCTCGGGGGCGGAGGACAAGATGACCGCCGAGGAGGCCGAGCTCTGGGGTGGAAAGGCCGATCAGCCGTTCGATCCGAACTACCACAAGGCCTCGGACACCTTCGACAAGATCGATCGCACGGCGATGCAGATCAACGGCAGCGGTGTCGGCTACGCCGTGGGGCTCTACGCGCAGGATCAGCGTGGCCGCAACGGCATTCCGGTGCGCGACGACCGCACTCGGCACACCCTGCGCGACTCATGACGCGGTGGCCGCGGGCTGTCGTCGCGCTGGCCGCCCTCCTGACTGCGTGCTCCTCGCAGTCCGCTGCGCCGCCCGCGGATCTGGCCGACGAGATGGCCGAGCGCGTCACCGTCGACGGTGTGCACCGCCACCTGAGCGAGCTGCAGACGATCGCCGACGAGCACGACGGCACCCGTGCCGACGGCACGCCGGGCTATCAGGCGAGTGTCGACTACGTCGCGAAGGCATTGCGGGACAAGGGCTTCGATGTACAGACGCCGGAGTTCCAACGGCTGTCGGGTTCCCGCGGCGGTGCGCCCGCGCTGACCGTCGCCGGACGCAGGTTCCGCGTCGACCAGGCGTCGTTGCTGCTCACCACCGCGCCGGGTGGGGTGAAGGCGCTCACCTGGCGGCCCCGCTCGGCCGCCGGCTGCACCGCCGCCGACTACGCCGGCGTCGCCATCAAGGGGGCCATCGCGGTGGTCGACGACAGCCGATGCTCGGTGGTGGCCAAACACGATGCGGCCGCCGCCGCCGGCGCAGTCGGTGTACTCGTGGTCAGCGAGGCCACCCCGTCCCGACCGGTCGGGGCCCCCGCCGGTCTGTTCACTCCCGGCTACTACCAGCACATGTCGATTCCCGTCGGCATCATCGACCCGGCCGCGGATGCCGCGCTGCGGCGCACCGCCGACCCCGTCACGCTGGTGCTCGACGACAAGCCGGTGATGACGACGTCGCGCAGCGTGATCGCCCAGACGTCGTCGGGTGACCCGGACAACGTCGTGGTCGTCGGTGCCCATCTCGACAGCGTGGCGGGCGGGCCCGGTATCGACGACAACGGCTCGGGCGTCGCAGCGGTGTTGGAGACCGCGCTGCAACTGGGCCCGACACCGAACGCCGACAACGCTGTTCGGTTCGCATTCTGGGGCGGGGGCGAGGTGTCGGCCGACGGCTCCGCGGCGTACCTGCGCGCGATGGAGCCCGACGAACTCGCCGCCATCGCGCTCTATCTGGATCTCGACGTCATCGGGTCCCCGAATGCGGGTTACTTCACCCTCGACGGCGATCAGTCGGCGCAGACAGCGGCGAACGTGCGCCCGCTGCCGGACGGATCTGCGGGCATCGAGCGCACTCTGGCCGCGCGACTCTACGACACGGGTGTGCGGCCGGCCGACATGCCGATGACGAGCGGTACCGACTACGCGCCGTTCGTCGCCGCAGGCGTACCGGTCGGCGGCCTGACCACCGGGACATCGCAGATCAAATCAGAGGTGCAGGCCCGTATCTGGGGTGGTCGCGCCGGTGTCGCGTTCGACCCCGACTATCACCGGCGCGGTGACACCATCGAGAACGTCGACCGAAAGGCGTTGGGCGTCATGGCCTCGGCCGCGGCGGCCGCGGTCGGCGGCTATGCGCAGTCGATCGAGGGCGCTAACGGGGTTCCGGCGCGGGATCAGCGGAATCGGCGTGCGCCCTAGGACCCGATCTGTACCCCAGCAGCCGCATCCCGTGGTAGACGATCAGCGCGGCGATCGACCCCAAAGCGATACCGGTGAACTGCAGATCGCCTGCGGTCCAGGTGAAGTCGGCGATGCCGATGATCAGCGGGATGGCCGCGGTCATCTGGTTGACGGGTAGTGAGAAGTCCACGTGGTTGGTCAGCCAGATCCGCACACCGAGAATGCCGACCAGACCGTAGAGCACCACGGTCGCACCGCCCAACACTCCCGCCGGTACCGCGGAGATCGCCGCTCCCACCTTGGGGCATAACGACAGCAGGATCGCCACGCCGGCAGCGATCCAGTACGGCGCGGTCGAATAGACCCGGGTCGCGGCCATCACGCCGATGTTCTCCGCATACGTGGTGGTCGCCGACCCGCCGCCGAAACCGGCGAGGGTGGTCGCCACCCCGTCGGCGGCCAGCGCCCGGCCCATCAGCGGGTCCATGTCGCGCTGCGTCATCTGGCCCACCGACTTTACGTGGCCGATATTCTCGGCGATCAACGCGACCACCGCCGGCAGGAACAGCGGCAGCACCGACAGTGAGAACGTCGGTGCCTGAAACTGCGGTAGCCCGATCCACGGCGCCGCCGCGATGCCCGAGGTGTCGATCTGCCCGAGGATCAGCGCGAGCACGTAACCCGCTGCGACCGCGAGGAAGATCGCGAGCCGGCCGATCATCCCGCGGAAGAACGCGAGCACCGCGACCAGCAGCACCAGCGTGACGATTCCGAGGACGGGCCCCTTCTCGAAGTTCGACTTGGCCACCGGGGCCAGGTTGAGTCCGATCAGCGCGACGATCGCCCCGGTGACGACGGGCGGCAGCGTCAGGTCGATCCAGCGTGTGCCGGCGACGTGTACGACGGCACCGACGATCATCAGCAGCACGCCGACGGCGATGATGCCGCCCAGTGCGCTGCCGGCGCCGTCGGAGGCCACCGCCGCGGTGATCGGTGCGATCACCGAGAAGCTCGACCCCAGGTAGCTGGGCAGCCGATTGCCGGTGATCAGCAGGAACAGCAGGGTGCCGACACCGGAGAACAGCAGCGTGGTGGCCGGTGGGAACCCGGTCAGCACCGGCACCAGGAACGTCGCGCCGAACATCGCGACGACGTGCTGGGCGCCCAGCCCGATGGTGCGGGGCCAGCTCAGGCGCTCGTCGGGCGCGACGACGAAGGACGGGTCGGCTTTCGAATCGACACGTTTCCAGGAGACGGGCATCCTGGCACTACACACCATTTCGGGGTGTGCCGCAGCGCAATCAGCTGAGCTGCCGGGACGCTGAATCCGCCCGGATCCACGCCATCGCGTCGTAGACCGTCCACCACGTCATCTCGAATTGCTCGCCGGTGATTTGTCCGGTCGCCCGCCGTGATGCGGCGTCCCGCAGAATTTTCGCCAGGTACTGCATCGCCTCACACATATCCGCAGACACAGGATCGTAACGCCGCGGAAGCAACGTCGCCGCAAGCACACGGACCCGCGCGCGAGCCGCACCGGCACCCGAGTAGGCGGCGCCGGCGCAGACGACGAGGAGACCTGTCGACGCCGTCAGAGCGAGCCACGGATCGAGGTGGAGTGCCAGCACGAACTCCGACAGGACCCACAGCGATGCCCCCCACAGGGGCCAACCGCGCCAGATCCTGATCCGACGCCGTTCGGCGCAGGTGGTCCCCGGCGGGTAGACGACCAAGAGGTAACGGGTGCCGAAGCGGTCGGGCTGAATCGTCAGCGAACCCCACGCCGCATCACCGTCGAGGACACGCCGCACGCCGGCGGTCAGCATCGCACGACCAGTGCCGGCCGGGGATACCGGAAACGTGCGCAGGCGTCCTCGACGCACGATTCGAGCCCGACGGCGGCGTCGCGGAGCTGTCGCGGCGCCACATCGTGAGTCGGCGCCAGACCGTCGACGCTGAGTCGGCCGGCGATGGTGCCGTGATGATGACGCAGGCAGCTCAGGGTGGCGATCACCGACGCGACCGTGTTCGCGCTCCAAGCGCCACGGTCGAGCGTGCAATGGGCGCCGATGATCTCGAGGCGCGGCGACATCGCCACGTGACGGCCGAAGTGAGGGTCGGTGCTTGCGGTGACATCGAGCAGCACTCGGTGCGTCACCGTTGCCGTATCACTGAGCATGTCGCACTGAGTCTTCGAGGTGAGGACGAATTGGCCTATGGCGGGGTATATTTCGCGCTGCATCAATGCAGGATCATCGCTGCAGTGCAGGGTGATGTGCATCGGCTCTATTCCGGCAGACAGCGCCCCGTCCAATCCGGCTGCCGAGTGAGCATGCACGCCGACTCCGCTGCGTCGCGCCCACTCGGCGACCGCCGGGGCGCGCAACGTTTCTGCGGCAACGCTCATCGACGCGACGCGCAGGGCCCGCCGATGAGCGGAATAGCTGAGCACCGGCTGACCGCGTCTCGCGCCGGGGCGTCGGCAAGGTTCACGGCGCGCCGGTGCGTCCCAACGTTTCCGGCGATGGTGTTGAACACCGTCGAGATCGTCACCCCGTCCTCCTTCATCTCGAAGTCCTCACAGTCCAGAGTCACGCGTCGGGGCGTTGGGGGCCAGACACCTAGCGGACTCTTTACGGTCGGGTCGTCAAGCTTCACGGATCCTTGACGGGCGGATCCACGGGGCGTCCGCCGTCCTTCGGTGGGAAGCCGTAAAGGTGTGCAGGCCGGGCGTCAAAAGACCGTAAAGACGCTGGGCGATGCGGTCAATGCCGTTGAAGCTGGTTCAGGCCTGCGAAATCCGCGGGCTCGCATTCGTGTGGGAGAACCATGTCTGTAGTCGTCTTCGTTGCGCTGACCGTGGCGGTGTTCGCCGTGCTCGGCCTGCTGCAGAAGCTGGTCGAAAAGTTATGAGCTTCGCCAACACCGTCGGCCTGGTGCTGGGGGTCCTGATCGCGCTCTTCGTGTTCGCCGCCCTACTGTTTCCCGAGAGGTTCTAGTGAGCAGTACCACTGCGGGGATCCTGTTCCTCGTCTCGCTCGTCGTCGCCTTGGTGGCCATCCACGTGCCGCTCGGCGACTACATGTACCGCGTCTACTCGTCCGAGAGGCACCTCGGGGGGGAGCGTGTGATCTACCGGCTGATCGGCGCCGATCCGAGGGCCGAACAGACCTGGGGGGCGTACGCCCGCAGCGTGCTCGCTTTCTCGGCGGTCAGCATCCTGTTCCTGTTCATCCTGCAGCTGGTGCAGGGCAAGCTGCCGTTGCACCTGAACGACCCCGCAACTCCGATGACGCCTGCGCTGGCCTGGAACACAGCGGTCAGCTTCGTCACCAACACCAACTGGCAGGCCTACTCCGGCGAATCCACCAACAGCCACCTCGTGCAGATGGCCGGCTTCGCCGTGCAGAACTTCGTCTCCGCCGCCGTCGGCATGAGTGTCGCGATCGCGGTGGTCCGGGGCTTCGCCCGCAAGAGCACCGGTGACCTCGGCAACTTCTGGGTCGATCTGGTGCGCACGACCATTCGGATCCTGCTGCCGATCTCGATCGTCGGCGCCATCATCCTCGTCGCGGGCGGTGTGGTGCAGAACTTCCACAACTACGACCAGATCGTCGACACGCTCGCCGGCGCACAACAGACCATCCCGGGCGGGCCCGTCGCCAGCCAGGAGGTCATCAAGGAGTTGGGCACCAACGGTGGCGGCTTCTACAACGTCAACTCCGCGCACCCGTTCGAGAACCCGACGAGCTGGACGAACTGGTTCGAGATCCTCCTGATCGGCGCCATCGGTTTCTCGTTGCCCCGCACGTTCGGTCGTATGGTCGGCAGCAAGAAGCAGGGGTATGCGATCGCCGCAGTCATGACGACGCTGGCGCTGATCAGCTTCACCATCACACTGTTCGTGCAGCTGCAGGCACACGGCACGGTGCCGACCGCGGTCGGGGGTGCGATGGAGGGCGTGGAACAACGCTTCGGCGTGGCCAATTCGGCCGTCTTCGCCGCGATGACCACACTGACCTCCTGCGGAGCAGTCGACTCGTTCCACGACTCATACACCAGTCTCGGCGGGGGAATGTTGCTGTTCAACATGCAGCTCGGCGAGGTCGCACCGGGCGGAGTCGGCTCGGGGCTCTACGGCATGCTCATCCTCGCCGTCATCACCGTATTCGTGGCTGGTCTGATGGTCGGTCGCACCCCGGAGTACCTGGGAAAGAAGATCACGCCCCGCGAGATCAAGTTGGCTGCAACGTATTTCCTGATCACTCCGCTGATCGTGCTGACTGGAACCGCTGCAGCGATGGCGATGCCCGGACAGCGGGCCGGCATGCTCAACACCGGCCCGCATGGAGTCTCCGAGGTGCTGTATGCGTTCACCTCGGCCGCCAACAACAACGGGTCGGCATTCGCGGGCCTCACCGTCAACACCGAGTGGTACAACACCGCCTTGGGCCTGGCGATGGTCTTCGGTCGCTTCCTTCCGATCATCTTCGCGCTGGCCCTCGCCGGTTCCCTTGCCCGACAGGGCAAGACCCCGGAGTCGATCGGCACGTTGCCCACCCACCGGCCGCAGTTCGTCGGCATGGTCGCCGGCGTGACACTGATCCTCGTCGCATTGACTTTTCTCCCCATGCTCGCCCTCGGGCCCCTCGCCGAAGGAATCCACTGATGTCCGTCACCAATGCCCACAGTGGCCTTCTCGATCCGGCCATGATGCGCACGTCGTTGCCCAGCGCGTTGGCCAAACTGGATCCACGCACCCTGTGGCGCAACCCCGTCATGTTCATCGTCGAGATCGGCGCTGTGTGGAGTACCGTCCTGGCGCTCGTCGATCCGAGCTGGTTCGGCTGGTTGATCGTCGTATGGCTCTGGCTCACTGTGATTTTCGCCAACCTGGCGGAAGCTGTCGCGGAAGGCCGGGGGAAGGCGCAGGCGGAATCGCTGCGCAAGACCAAGACCTCGACGATGGCACGTCGGCTCGTCGACTGGCAACCGGGGGCGCCGACCCGCGAAGAGGGGGTCGCCGCCCCGCTGCTGCAGCAGGGCGACGTGGTGGTCGTGGAAGCCGGCCAGGTCATCCCCGGGGACGGTGACGTCGTCGAAGGCATTGCCTCGGTCGGTGAATCGGCGATCACCGGTGAATCCGCGCCAGTGATCCGGGAATCCGGCGGCGACCGGTCGGCCGTCACCGGCGGTACGACGGTGTTGTCGGACCGGATCGTCGTGCGGATCACGCAGAAGCCGGGCGAGAGTTTCATCGACCGGATGATCTCCCTCGTCGAGGGGGCCAACCGGCAGAAGACGCCCAACGAGATCGCCCTGAACATCCTCCTGGCGTCGCTGACGATCATCTTCGTGTTCGCCGTCGTCACGCTGCAGCCACTGGCGATCTATTCGAAGACGAACAACCCGGGCGTGCCCGACAGCCTCGCACTCGACGGCAACGGCGTGACCGGCATCGTGATGGTGTCGCTGCTGGTGTGCCTGATCCCCACCACCATCGGCGCGCTGCTGTCCGCCATCGGCATCGCGGGCATGGATCGCCTCGTGCAACGCAACGTCTTGGCCATGTCCGGCCGGGCCGTGGAGGCCGCCGGTGATGTCAACACCCTGCTGCTGGACAAGACCGGCACCATCACGCTCGGCAACCGGCAGGCGGGTGCCTTCGTGCCGATCAACGGCATCAGTGAGGACCAGCTCGCCGATGCGGCGCAGCTCTCCAGCCTCGCCGACGAGACCCCCGAGGGGCGCTCGATCGTCGTGTTCGCCAAACAGCGGTACGGGCTGCGGGCCCGTACCCCCGGCGAGTTGGCGCACGCCACCTGGATCGAATTCTCCGCCACCACCCGGATGTCCGGTGTGGACCTCAAAGACGGGACCGACGACCAGCAGCTCCGCAAGGGCGCCGCCAGTTCGGTCGCGGAGTGGATCCGCAGCCAGGGCGGTGAGGTGCCGACCCAGCTCGGCGACATCGTCGACGGCATCTCGGCGGCCGGCGGCACCCCGCTGGTGGTCGGCGAGATGCGCAACGGCGTCGCACGGATCCTCGGGGTGATCCACCTGAAGGACGTCGTCAAAGAGGGCATGCGGGAACGCTTCGACGAGATGCGCCGCATGGGCATCCGCACCGTGATGATCACCGGGGACAACCCGTTGACCGCCAAAGCGATTGCCGATGAAGCGGGAGTGGACGACTTCCTCGCCGAAGCCACCCCGGAAGACAAGATGGCGCTGATCAAGAAGGAGCAGGCCGGCGGCAAGCTGGTGGCGATGACCGGCGATGGGACCAACGACGCGCCCGCGCTCGCGCAGGCCGACGTCGGCGTCGCGATGAACAGCGGCACGTCGGCGGCCAAAGAGGCTGGGAACATGGTCGATCTCGACTCGGACCCGACGAAGCTGATCGAGATCGTCGAGATCGGCAAACAGCTGTTGATCACGCGGGGCGCGCTGACGACGTTCTCCATCGCCAACGACATCGCGAAGTACTTCGCGATCATCCCGGCGTTGTTCGTCGGGCTGTTCCCCGGCCTGGATCTGCTCAACATCATGCGGCTGCACAGCCCGCAGTCGGCGATCCTGTCGGCGGTCGTCTTCAACGCGGTGGTGATCGTCGCACTCATCCCGCTCGCCTTGCGCGGTGTCCGGTACACCCCGAGCAGTGCCTCGAAGCTGCTGAGCCGCAACCTCTCTCTGTACGGGCTCGGTGGGATCGTCGCGCCGTTCATCGGCATCAAGCTGATCGATCTGCTCGTCCAACTCCTCCCAGGAATGTGATCATGAAAATCTCGAACCTCATTCGGCAGCATTGGGCTGCGCTGCGGGCGCTGCTCGTCTTCACGGTGATCCTCGGTATCGGCTACCCGGTGCTGATCTGGCTGGTGGCACTGCTTCCCGGCCTCTCGCACCATGCCGACGGCTCGATCATCGACGTCGACGGAAAGCCGGTCGGCAGCAGCATCATCGGTCAGTCGTTCACCGATGCCGACGGAAACGCCCTGCCGCAGTACTTCCAGAGCCGACCGTCAGCAGCCGGAGATGGATACGATCCCCTCGCGACCAGCGCGAGCAACCTCGGGCCGGAGGACATCGTCGACACCGCCGACACGCCGAGCCTGTTGACTCAGGTGTGTATGCGCAGCAAGGCGGTCGGCGAGCGCGAGGGTGTCGACGGCTCGCGCCCGTTCTGCACCAGCGGCGGAGTCGGTGCGGTGCTCTCGGTGTTCGGAGACTCCCGGGTGGTGAGCGTCAACGAACCGTGCGACACCGTGGCGATCCCGTTCGTGCGCACCTACCAGGGCGTGCGCGTCGAGTGCGCGCAGGCCGGCGCGGACTACAGCGCCGGTCGGATCGTGCCGATTCGTGGAAGCGCCCCGGCGGATCCGGCCGTTCCCGCCGACGCGGTCACCGCCAGCGGCAGCGGTCTCGACCCGCACATCTCCCCGGCATACGCCGCGTTGCAGGTGCAGCGGGTCGCTCGCGCACGGGGAGTGTCGCCCGACAAGATCGAGGCTGTCGTCGCCGACCACACCTCCGGGCGCGTGCTCGGGTTCTTCGGGGAGCCGGCGGTCAACGTGCTGGAAGTGAACCTCGCCCTCGATGAACAGTATCCGGCGCGACAATAGATCCATGTCCTCCGACGATCGGCAGCCCAAGCGCGGGGAGCTGCGCATCTACCTGGGCGCAGCTCCCGGCGTCGGCAAGACTTTCGCCATGCTCGGTGAGGCGCACCGACGCCTCGAGCGGGGTACCGATCTGGTGGCCGGCGTGGTCGAGACGCACGGCCGTAAGAAGACCGCGGAGCTGCTCGAGGGCATCGAGGTCATCCCGCCGCGCCACATCGCCTACCGCGGGAGCCGGTTCCCCGAACTCGACGTCCCGGCGATCCTGGCACGCAAGCCCCAGGTGGTGCTCGTCGACGAGCTCGCGCACACCAACACCCCGGGCAGCAAGAACACCAAGCGCTGGCAGGACGTCGACGAGCTCCTCGACGCGGGCATCACCGTGATCACCACGGTGAACGTGCAGCACCTGGAAAGCCTCAACGACGTGGTCACCCAGATCACCGGCGTCGAGCAGCAGGAGAAGGTGCCCGACGAGGTGGTGCGCGCCGCCGACCAGATCGAGCTCGTCGACATCACCCCGGAAGCCCTGCGGCGCAGGCTTTCCCACGGCAACGTCTACGCACCGGAGCGAATCGACGCCGCCTTGTCGAACTACTTCAGACGGGGCAATCTGACCGCGTTGCGGGAGCTGGCACTGCTGTGGCTGGCCGATCAGGTCGACGCCGCGCTCGCGAAATACCGCGAAGAGAACGCCATCACCGCGACCTGGGAGGCACGCGAGCGGGTGGTGGTCGCGGTCACCGGCGGCCCGGAGTCCGAGACGTTGATCCGCCGGGCATCACGGATCGCCTCGAAGTCCAGCGCCGAGCTCATGGTCGTGCACGTCGTGCGCGGCGACGGTCTTTCCGGCGTGTCGGCCTCCCACATGGGCAGGGTGCGGGAGCTCGTGGCCAACCTCGGTGCGACACTGCACACCGTCGTCGGTGACGATGTGCCCGCCGCTCTGCTGGACTTCGCCCGCGAGATGAACGCCACCCAGCTGGTGCTGGGAACCTCGCGGCGCTCCCGCTGGGCGCGCATCTTCGACGAGGGCATCGGGGCGACGGTCGTGCAGGAGTCCGCGGCGATCGACGTGCACATGGTGACGCATCCGGAGGCCGCTCAGGGGTTTCGCTGGGCAGCCCTCGTGCCGCGGAACCGGCACGTGTCCTCGTGGCTCGCGGCAGTCCTCGTACCGACGGTGATCTGCGCGTTCGTCGTCGGGGTGCTCGATGCGGTGCTCGACGTCAGCGGCGAGAGCGCGATCTTCTTCATCGGTGTGCTCGTGGTCGCGCTGCTCGGCGGGATCGCGCCGGCGGCGCTGTCGGCGGTGCTCTCGGGTCTGCTGCTGAACTTCTTCCTCGTCGAACCGCGGCACACGTTCACCATCGCTGAGCCCGACAGCGCGGTGACGATCGTCGTCCTGCTGCTGGTGGCCGTCGCCGTCGCCGCGCTGGTCGACCAGTCGGTCAACCGCACCCGGGAAGCGCGCCGCGCCGCGCAGGAGGCGGAACTGCTCGCACTGTTCGCAGGGTCGGTGCTACGCGGCGCAGACCTCGACGCGCTGCTCGAGCGGGTCCGGGAGACCTACGCACAGCGGGCCGTCAGCCTGCTTCGCCGGACCGACGGCACCGACGAGATCGTCGGCTGCGTCGGTGCGCAACCCTGCGTCGACGTCGACACGGCCGACACGGCGATCGAGGTCGGCGACGACGAGTTCTGGCTGTTGCTCGCGGGCAAGAAACTACCCGCCCGCGATCGACGCGTGCTGACCGCCGTCGCCAAACAGGCCGCCGGCCTGGTCCGGCAGCGCGAGCTGGCCGCAGAGGCGGGCGAGGCCGAATCCATCGCGCGCGCGGACGAATTGCGCCGCTCGCTGCTCTCGGCCGTCAGCCACGACCTGCGCACGCCCTTGGCCGCCGCCAAGGCCGCGGTGTCCAGTCTGCGCAGCACCGACATCGCGTTCTCGGAGGACGACACGGCTGAACTCCTGGCCACCATCGAGGAATCGACCGATCAGCTCACCGCGCTCGTCGGGAATCTGCTCGACTCGTCCCGGCTCGCGGCCGGAGTCGTGCGCCCTCAGCTGAGCCGGGTGTACCTGGAAGAGACCGTCCAGCGGGCGCTCGTCGGTATCAGCCGCGGGGTGACCGGATACGGCCGGGCCGAGCAGCTCGACCGGGTGAAAGTGGATGTGGGACACCAGGTCGTGGTGGCCGATGGCGGGCTGCTCGAACGTGTGCTCGCGAACCTGATCGACAACGCGCTGCGCTACGCGCCCGACGGTCCGGTCCGGATCACCGCCGGCCAGGTGGGCGATCGCGTGCTGATCGCGGTCGCCGACGAAGGACCGGGCATCTCCCGGGGCAGCGAGGAACAGATCTTCGACGCCTTCCAGCGCCTCGGAGACCAGGACAACAGCAGTGGCGTCGGCCTCGGCCTCTCGGTCGCGCGGGGATTCGTCGAGGCGATGGGCGGATCGATCTCCGTCGCGGACACCCCCGGAGGCGGTCTGACCGTCGAGATCGATCTCCCTGCCCCGCAGGAGGAGACACGGTGACCCGCGTACTCGTCGTCGACGACGAGCCCCAGATCCTGCGGGCGCTGCGGATCAACCTGTCGGTACGGGGATATGACGTCAGGACGGCGGCTACCGGAGCCGAAGCGTTGCGCGCCGCCGCCGACTTCCGGCCCGACGTCATCGTGCTGGACCTCGGCCTGCCCGACATGAGTGGCATCGACGTGCTCGGCGGGCTGCGCGGCTGGCTGTCCGCGCCGGTGATCGTCCTCTCGGCGCGTACGGATTCGTCGGACAAGGTGGCTGCACTCGACGCCGGCGCCGACGACTACGTCACCAAACCCTTCGGCATGGACGAATTCCTGGCCAGGCTGCGGGCTGCTGTCCGCCGTTCCTCGTCGACGGGCCCCGGAAGCGATCCTGTCGTCGAGACATCCTCGTTCACCGTCGATCTGGCCACGAAGGAAGTCACCAAGAACGGTGCGGTGGTACATCTGACACCGACCGAGTGGGGGATTCTGGAACTGCTGGTCCGCAACAGCGGCAAGCTCGTCACCCGTGAGCAGCTCCTGACCGAGGTGTGGGGACCGACGTATGCGAAGTCCAGTCACTATCTTCGGGTCTACCTGGCGCAGCTGCGCCGCAAACTCGAAGACGACCCGGCGCACCCGGTGCACCTGGTCACCGAAGCCGGGATGGGTCACCGCTTCCGGCCCTGAGCCGCTGCACGGCGTAGGTGCCCATGCCGGCGGCCACGACCGCGGCGCCCGCCACCACCGAGCTCAGGGGCAGAGTGAAAGCCAAAGTGAGACAACCGATCAGGCCGACCGCGGGTACCACGCGGCGGCCCAGCGTGAACGCCGACGCATTCGCGATCGCGTAGTAGAGCAGGACGCCGAACGACGAGAAGCCGATCGCGCCGCGCACATCGACCAGCGCGGTGACGACCGCGACCACGGCGCCGACCGCCAACTCGGCGCGGTGCGGCGTGCCGTGGCGCGGATGCACCGCGGCGAGCGCGTGCGGCAGGTGCCGGTCGCGGGCCATCGCCAACGTCGTGCGCGACACCCCGAGCATCAGGGCCAGCAGTGCACCCAGCGCACTGATCGCCGCGGCGACGCTGACGATCGGCGCCAGGGGACCGAAGCCCGCGGACCGGATCGCTTCCGACAGCGGCGCATCCGCGGCGGCCAACCGTTCGCTGCCGAGCTCGGCGAGCACCGCGACGGCCACCACCGCGTACACGACCAGCGTGATGCCCAGCGCGATCATCACCGCCCGCGGAATGGTGCGGGCCGGGTCGCGCACCTCCTCGCCCAAAGTCGCGATCCGGGCGTACCCGGCGAACGCGAAGAACAACAACCCGGCGGCCTGCAGGACGCCGTACGGCGACGGATCGTCACCGGCCAGGCGGCCTGCCTGCGGATCGCCGCCGCTGACGATCAGCACGACGACGAGCACCAGCACCGCCAGCACCGCGGCGACGATCACACGGGTCAGAAGCGCCGACTTCTGCACTCCCGCATAGCCGATCGCGGTCAGTGCCACCACCGAGGCCACCGCCACCGCGGTCGCATGTGCGGGCCACGCGTAGTGGCCCACCGTCAACGCCATGGCGGCGCACGACGCCGTCTTACCGACCACGAAACTCCAGCCGGCCGTGTGCCCCCAGAACGGGCCCAGACGTTCGCGGCCGTACACGTAGGTGCCGCCGGACTGCGGATGGCGCGCGGCCAGCCACGCCGAGGACAGCGCATTGCAACACGCGACGACCGCGGCAATGCCCAGCCCGATCAGCAGCCCGGTGCCGGCGACGGCCGCGGCGGGCGCGAGCGCGACGAAGATGCCCGCGCCGATCATGGCGCCCAGCCCGAGCACGACGGTGTCGAGAGTGCCGAGCCGTCGCTGCAGCGCGGGCTCGTTACTTCTTGCGGATGACATTCCCGGCCAGATAGGCCAGGTAAACGAGCGCCCCGACCAGCGCGAGCTTGCGCGTCTTGGGCGCGGCAATACCCAGTCCGAGGGCGGTCTCGATGCCGCCGTCGATGAACACGTGAGTGCGGGTGTTGTCGGGGAACGCAGCCTTGGTCATGCCCTCGTAGATCTGCGGGGCGACGAAGTGTGACAGGCCGGTTGCAGCCAAGGCGAGGCCCGCGGTCTTGGCGGCGGGGGAATTCTGTTGCGGCACAGCAGTCCTAACTGATCTGGTAGTCGCTCAAGGGGAATTCCGACGCTTCCCGGATCGCGGTGCGCGTCGACATCGGCCGCAGCAGGCTCGGTTCGCCGTGCGGGTTGAAGTAGTACGAGCGCGAGCTCGCGCAGTTGCCCAGCTTCCAGAGCGAATCGCCCAGCAGCTCGGTCATCCGGTCCAGGTACTCGGCGTTCGCGGTCTCGGTGACCTCGAACGTCGTGGCGCCGCGGCGCTTCAGCTCACCGAACAGCCGGTCCATCAGTCGCATCTGGTATTCCATCGTGTTGAAGAAGTTCAATCCGAGGAACGCGTACGGGCTCGCCAGCGACAGATAGTTCGGGAAGTAGGGCATCGACACGCCCTGGTAGGCCTGGAACCTGTTCTCCCGCCACCACTTTCCGAGGTTGCGGCCGTCGCGGCCGATCACTTCGATGGCGGGGAAGTTGGCTTCCCACAGGTCGAACCCGGTGGCCAGCACGAGGGTGTCGATGACGGTCTCGGTGCCGTCGGCGTTGACGATCCCGTCGGCGGTGACATGGTCGATTCCGTCGCTCTGCAGGTGCACATGCGGTTTGGTGAACGTCCGGAAGTAGCTGTTGGAGAACGTCGGCCGCTTGCAGCCGATGTCGTAGTCGGGGGTGAGCCGGCGGCGCAACTCCTTGTCGCGCACCTGGATGAACTGGTTGATCTTGCACAGGTCCATGGCGGAGATGTTCAGCCGGCGGAACAGCGGCACCTTGTAATGCACCACACCGACGTTGATCATCATCTCGTAGATGGTGTCGGTGATCGCCCGGACGATGCGCTGCGCCAACGGGATTCGCGCGAACACCCGCTTGGTGCGCTCGGAGATGTGGAAGTCGAGCTTGGGGGCCACCCAGATCGGGGTGCGCTGGTAGACGGTCAGGTCGGCGGCGGACTTCGCCAGCTCGGGGATCAGCTGCACCGCGGTCGCACCGGTGCCGATCACCGCGACCCGCTGACCGGCCGGGTCGAAGGAGTCGTCCCAGTCGGTGGTGTGCAGCACCCGTCCCTCGAACGTCTCGATGCCGGGGATCTCGGGCAGGCGCGGCTGGGACAGGAACCCCGTCGCGGTGAACAGGTAGCGCGCCGACATCGTCTCTCCGTCGGCCAGCGCCACCTGCCAGCACGCGGCTTCCTCGTCCCACCGGGCTCCCGCGACCACCACGTTGAACCGCATGTGGCGGCGCACGTCGTACTTGTCGGCGACGTCGTCGGCGTACTGCTTGATCTCCGCACCCGTGGAGAACAGCCGCGACCAGTTCGGGTTCGGCTCGAAGAAATACGAGTAGGTGGTGGTCGGGACGTCGACCGCCAGCCCGGGATAGTGGTTGACGTACCAGGTACCGCCCAGGTCGTCTTCCCGGTCGAGGATCACGAAGTTCTCGTAGCCCATCCGCTTGAGTTGGATGGCGGCCCCGATTCCAGCGAATCCGGCCCCTACGATGACCGCGTCGTACTGCACCGAAGTCATGCGCTAGACGGTACTAGAGGTCCCGGCAAACGCCGGATCAGCCCTTGATGGAACCGGCGCGGGGCGGGTTCAGCGTCGCCACGCACGTCACCGCTCGATCGCCGCTCGCCCACGTCTCGGACGTGGGGTACAGCACGTACAGCTGCACACTGTTGTCGGTGATCGAGGCGGGGGAGTAGCTGGCCAGCGCGGGAGCGCACCTCTCGCTGTAGGCCTCGACGGCGGCCTGGCCCGGGAAATCTCCGTCCGGCATGTTCAGCACCGCGAACACCTCGCCCGCGTGGGTCTGCGCGCAGTCGGTGGTCTGCACCCGCATCACCTTGTCCCCGGCGGGGATCTCCGACAGGCAGTCCCCGACCTTGACGTCGGTGGCCGTGACGTTGCCCGAATTGGCCACACCCCACACGATCACGCCACCGACGACCACGAGCAGCAGCACCGCGGCGAGGCCGCCCAGCAACCACCACTTCGCGCGGCTCTTCTTCTGCGGCGGCGGGTACTGGCCGGGATAGCCCTGGTAGGGCATGGGTGGCGGCGGCGGGTACTGCGGATATTGGGGGTACTGCTGGTATTCGCCCGGGCCCTGCGGTGGCGGGCCGTACGGCGGAGGTGGCGGGGGTGGCGGCGGCGGCCCGGGCGGAGTGCTCACCGTGCCGACGATAGCTCAGCCGAGCAGGCGCAGTGCCGCTTCAACAGCGAGAACGGGCACGTCGAAAGTCTTCGATCTCAGGTCGTGACGGGCGCCGGTGACCTCCACGATCGCCGTCGGTGCGTCGATCAACGCGGCCGCCGGTCGCAGCTCGTCGAGCGTGCCGAACGGGTCGGCGGTGCCGTGGGTGAACACCGTCGGCACGGTGATACGCGGCAGGTGTTCGGTGCGGGCCTTCTCGGGCTTGCCCGGCGGATGCAAGGGATAGGAGAACAGGGTCAACACGTCGAGCGCCAGTCCGTGGTCGGCGACGGCCATCGAGGTCAGCCGGCCGCCGTAGGAGTGGCCGCCCGCGAACACCGGGCCGTCGGCCAACCCGCGCACCACGGCGACGGCCTCGACGATGCCGGCGAGGTCGGCGGCGGCCCCGGACGGCGGGCCTTTCGGGCGGCGGCGCCGGTAGGGCAGGTTGTAGCGAACGGCGAGCCAGCCGCGCCGCGCCCACTCGTCGCACACGGCGACGAGCATCGGCGAATCGCGGTTTCCGCCGGCGCCGTGCGTGAGCGCGACGGCGCCGGCGGGCCGGCCCTGTGGTCGATGGGCGATCCCGGCGATGTCGTCGAGGTCAGCCATCGGTGAGCCGGAACAGCGGTGAGACCGGGCCGTGGCCGTGACCCAGCGGGTAGGCCGCGCGCAGGCACCCGGTGATCCATTCCTTGGCGAATGCCACCGCCTCGGGCATCGGGTAGCCGTGGGCGAGCGCCGCGGCCGTCGCCGCGGCCAGGGTGTCGCCCGCACCGTGGTCATGGGGAGTGTCGATGCGGGTGGAGTCGTACTCGTGGAAGTCGCTGCCGTCGAACAGCAGGTCCGGGCTGTGCGACGAGCCGCGCAGGTGCCCGCCCTTGACCAGCGCCCACCGTGGTCCCAGGGCGTGCAGCGCACGCGCGGCGGTCCGCTGGCTGTCCGGGTCGACGACGTCGATGCCGGTGATCAACCGGACCTCGTCGAGATTCGGAGTGACGAGAGTAGCCAGCGGGAACAACCGGTCCTTCAACGAGCCGAGCGCGCTGGGGTGCAGCAGCGGGTCCCCGTGCATCGACGCGCAGACCGGGTCCACGACCAGCGGCACCGTGCCGTCGAGCCCGAGCCGCACCCAGGTGTCGGCGACGGTGTCGATGATCTCCGTCGACGCGAGCATGCCGGTCTTGGCGGCCTGGACGCCGATGTCGGTGGCGACCGCGTCGATCTGCCCGGCGATGATGTCCAGCGGAATCTCGTGGAACCCCTGCACGCCGACGGAGTTCTGGATCGTCACAGCCGTCACCGCGACCAGGCTGTGCAGACCGAGCAGCGCCAGCGTGCGCATGTCGGCCTGGATGCCGGCGCCGCCGCCGGAGTCGGAACCGGCGATCGTCAGCACGCGCAGCGGGGTCTGCCCCGGTGGCGTCAGTGGCAGGACGTTCACGCGCCCACCACCGGCAGCGCGATCGCGTCGCGGTGGGCCTCTCGCACGTCATGGCTGATGCGCATCGAGCAGAACTTCGGGCCACACATGGAACAGAAGTGTGCCGTCTTCGCCGGCGTCGCGGGCAGGGTCTCGTCGTGATACTCCCGCGCGGTGTCCGGATCGAGCGACAGGTTGAACTGGTCCTCCCACCGGAACTCGAAGCGCGCCGTCGACAGCGCATCGTCGCGCTGCTGGGCGCGGGGATGCCCCTTGGCCAGGTCAGCTGCGTGGGCAGCGATCTTGTACGCGATCACGCCGTCCTTGACGTCCCGGCGGTTCGGCAATCCGAGGTGCTCCTTGGGCGTCACGTAACACAGCATCGCGGTGCCGGCCTGGGCGATGATCGCCGCGCCGATCGCAGAGGTGATGTGGTCGTAGGCGGGCGCGATGTCGGTGGTCAGCGGCCCCAACGTGTAGAACGGCGCCTCGTCGCACACCTCCTCCTCGAGGCGGACGTTCTCGACGATCTTGTGCATCGGCACGTGGCCGGGCCCTTCGATCATCACCTGCACGCCGTATCCGCGGGCCACCTGGGTGAGCTCGCCGAGGGTGCGCAACTCGGCGAACTGGGCGGCATCGTTGGCATCGGCGATCGACCCCGGCCGCAGCCCGTCGCCGAGGGAGAACGTCACGTCGTAGCGGGCCAGGATCTCGCACAGCTCGTCGAAGTTGGTGTAGAGGAACGACTCTCGCTGATGGGCCAGGCACCAGGCCGCCATGATGGACCCGCCCCGCGACACGATCCCGGTGACGCGGTCCACGGTCAGCGGGATGTGGCGAGCCAGCACCCCGGCGTGCACCGTCATGTAGTCGACACCCTGTTCGCACTGTTCGATCACGGTGTCGCGGTAGCACTCCCACGTCAGCCGCGTCGGGTCACCGTCGACCTTCTCGAGCGCCTGGTAGATCGGCACCGTTCCGACGGGCACCGGCGAGTTGCGCAGGATCCATTCGCGGGTGGTGTGGATGTCGCGGCCGGTGGACAGATCCATGATGGTGTCGGCGCCCCAGCGGGTGGCCCACACCATCTTGTCGACTTCCTCGGCGATGGACGAGCTGACGGCCGAGTTCCCGATGTTGGCATTGACTTTCACCGCGAACGCCTTGCCGATGATCATGGGCTCGGCCTCGGGATGGCGGTGGTTGGCGGGGATGACGGCGCGGCCGCGCGCCACCTCGGCGCGGACCAGCTCAGGGCTCACGCCTTCGCGCGCGGCGATGAACGCCATCTCCGCGGTGGTCTCCCCGGCACGGGCGCGCTGCACTTGCGTACCGCGGTCGGTGACCACGCCGGCCCGCGCCGGTAACCCGGCTTCGAGATCGACGACTGCCGAGGCGTCGGTGTAGGGGCCGGAGGTGTCGTAGAGATCGAGGTGGCCGCCGGTGCTCAGGTGCACGCGGCGGAACGGCACGCGCGCCCCGTCGGGCTGCTCGAGGTAGACCTTGCTGCTCCCGGTGATCGGCCCGGTGGTGACGGTCAGGTGGTCGGGGGTCGACAAATGAGCCATCTTCGCTACTCCCTACGCCGGCATTACCCGGTCAGGTTCGTACGGTCGACGGGCCTACCCGTCCTCTCAGCGCGCTCGGTGCGTGCTCCCGTGGGGACGTTTCCAACATAGCCCAACCCCTGACGCAGCCGGACAGGGAATACGGTTTGGCCACGATGATTTATATAGCTAACATATGTGTTTTCGGCGCGGTGCTGCGCCGACGCTGGGGATACGAAACCGATTGCGAAAAGACGGCTGGACATGACGACGACTGGCATGAGCGAGACCACGATCCGGCGCACCCGGATGGATCACGAGCACCCCTTCTACAAGTGGATCGTGCTGTCCAACACCACGTTGGGCGTCCTGCTGGCCACCATCAACGCGTCGATCGTGCTGATCTCGCTGCCTGCGATCTTCCGCGGCATCGGACTCAACCCGCTCGCCCCGGGCAACGTCAGCTATCTGCTGTGGATGCTGATGGGCTACCTCGTGGTGACCGCCGTGCTCGTGGTGCCGTTCGGCCGCCTCGGCGACATGTTCGGGCGCGTGCGGATGTACAACATGGGCTTCGCGGTGTTCACCGTCGCCGCCATCGCGCTGTCGTTCGACCCATTCCAGCTCGGCGGCGGGGCGATCTGGCTGATCGCTTGGCGCGTGGTGCAGGGCGTCGGCGGCGCGATGCTGATGTCGTCGTCATCGGCGATCCTCACCGACGCGTTCCCGGCCAATCAACGGGGCATGGCGCTCGGGGTCAACATGGTGGCCGCCGTCGCCGGATCGTTCCTCGGCCTGCTCATCGGCGGGTTCCTGTCCGAATGGCACTGGAAGGCGATCTTCTGGGTCGGCGTGCCGATCGGCATCCTCGGCACGATCTGGAGCGTGCGCTCGCTCAAAGAACTCGGGGTTCGCACGCCGGGCAGGCTCGACTGGGCCGGCACGCTGACGTTCGGGATCGGGCTGACGGTGCTGCTGATCGGCATCACGTACGGCATTCAGCCCTACGGGAATTCGACGACCGGCTGGACCAACCCGGCCGTTCTCAGCGCCATCGGGCTCGGGGTCGCGCTGCTCGTCGTGTTCTGCATCGTGGAGTTGCGCGTCAAGCAGCCGATGGTCAACATCCGGCTGTTCCGCTCCGCGTCGTTCGGCATGGGCAACCTCGCGGGGTTGATGTCCTCGGTCGGCCGCGGCGGGCTGCAGTTCATGTTGATCATCTGGCTGCAGGGGATCTGGCTGCCGCTGCACGGCTACAGCTTCGAATCCACACCGTTGTGGGCGGGCATCTACATGCTGCCGATGACGGTCGGGTTCCTGGTCGCGGGCCCGCTGGCCGGATCGCTGTCCGACCGATTCGGTGCCCGGCCGTTCACCGTGGGCGGCATGCTGCTGATGGCGGCGACGTTCGTGGCGCTGGTGATGATCCCGGTGAACTTCGACTACTGGCTGTTCGCCGCGCTGGTGTTCCTCAACGGGCTGGGCGGCGGCATCTTCACCGCGCCCAACACCGCGGCGATCATGTCGAGCGTTCCGTCGTCCGAACGAGGCGCCGCATCCGGTGTCCGCGCGACGTTCTTCAACGCCGGCTCGTCACTGTCAATCGGGGTGTTCTTCTCGCTGATGATCGTCGGGCTCGCCAACACCCTGCCGTCGGCGTTGAGCAATGGCCTGCAGGCGCAGGGCGTCTCGTCATCGGTGGCCCACGACGTGGCCAACCTGCCGCCGGTGGGCAGTCTGTTCGCCGCGTTCCTCGGCTACAACCCCATCGCCGAACTCCTCGAGCCATCGCACGCGCTGCAGCAGCCGGGCGTCAACGCCGACGTGTTGACGGGTAAGACGTTCTTCCCAGAGCTCATCACCGAGCCCTTCCACTCCGGTTTGACGGTGGTGTTCCTCGCGGCCGCGGCGATGATGTTGATCGGCGCCGTCGCCTCGATGTTCAATCCCGGCCGTTACGCCGAGGATCGCGCCTAGAAATCGGCGTGTGACGCGGCACACTCTGCGGGTACCCCCGCGAGATGGCCGCGACGTCCGATTCTCGTCCCGACGACATACGTCGGCGAGCACACGAGCACGCCGACGGCGCTCGTGAGGCGATGGCAGCCAAACGGGCCGAACACGATGGCGGGTTGTCCGGCTGGGTGGCCCAGCGCGCTGGAGACTGGGATCTCAGCGGCCAGGACGAGACCACGATGCAGCGCCAGAAGTACGTCTGGAACACGTTGGTGGATCACTGGTTCCGGATGGAGTTCGACGGGTGGGAGAACCTTCCCGAGGCGCCGGTGCTCCTCGTCGGCATCCACTCCGGCGCTCCGTTCGTCTGGGATGCCTGGACCGTGGGCGTTCAGTGGTGGCGACGTTTCGGCCAGGCTCGTCCATTGCACGGCACCGCGCACGACGCCCTGATGGCCATACCGGTGATCGGCAGGTACTTCCGCGCGATGGGCGTGCTGCCCGCCGCCCCGGACTCCATCGCGACGGCTCTGGCGGAGGGCCGTGACGTCGCGTTGTGGCCCGGCGGTGAGGTGGATTCGCTGCGGCCGTGGAAGGAGCGCGATGAGGCCAATCTGGCCGGGCGCACGGGGTTTGTGAAGATGGCCATCAAGGCGGGAGTACCGATCGTGCCGATAGCCACTGTCGGTGGTGCGGACGCGATGCCGGTGCTGATCCGCGGGGACGGGCTGTCGCGTGCCCTGCGGCTGGACAAACTGCTGCGGCTCAAGGTCTTTCCGCTCGCGGTGTCCTTGCCCTGGGGCATCGCACCCGCGGCGCTACCGCAATTCCCGCTCCCGGCGAAGATCCGCACCCGGCTGATGCCCGCGATCGAGCTGGACCACGACCCCGCACGCGCCGACGACGAGGCCTACATCGAGAAGAAGTACCGCGAGGTGCAGGACAGCATCCAAAGCGGAATGGACGCGTTGGCGCGCAAGCGTGCTTTCCCGCTGTTCGGCTGACCCGCCGCGAGGAGTGCGCCTAGAACGGCGGTGGTTGCTCGGGGTCGGTGGCGGGTAGTGGCGGTGGCTGCCAATTCGGTTCCAGTTCTTCGCGTTCGATGGGGTCGTTGACGAAGCGGGCGAACGGGCTGGTGCTGGGTTTCACGCTGGTGGGTTCGCCGTGGAAGAACTCCCGGAATCGGCGGAATTGGTTGCGCCAGCACCGGACTCGGATCTCTTCTCGGGCGGCGCGGTTGCGGTGGCGATTGATCGTGTTGGCGTGACGGGTGGTGCACATCTGCTCGCGGGCCACCACGAGGGCGTGCGGGTCGGGGGTGCGGTGGCGACCGGTGAGATCGGGGAACAGAGCGGCCCCGCCGGGGAAGGTGGTGTAGGTGTGGCCGCTCGGTGAGGTCCACACGATGACTCCGCCGGCCACCTGCCGATCGCGCCAACCCTCGTCGAAGGTCTTGCGGCGGTGGTGTTCTCGGCAGTAACAGGCCAAGTTCTCGGCCACGGTCTGCCCCCCGGCCGCGGGGTCGGCGTGGTCGAAGGGTTCGGTGTGGTCGATGTCGCAGCGCGCGGCGGGAACGGTGCAGCCGGGAAACCGGCAGGTCAGATCGCGGGTGCGGATGTAGCGGGCCAGCGCAGCGCCGGGTCGGTACCGAAGCGCCTGCTCGGCGCTGACCTGCGGTAGGCCGACCAGGCGGCGGGTGGCGTCGCGGGCCAGTTCGCGCACCAGTTCGGCGTCGATGATGCCGTGCCCGGCGAGGTAGCCGGGCTGATCACTGCGTCCGGTGACGGTGTCGGCGGCTGCCACAATATTGACCACCACTGGCACGACCGGGGCGGGCGCCCGGTCACGGGCCGGGCAGTCGGGTGTCCCGCAGGCACATGCCAACTCGAGGCGACCGTGCCCGAGCGCGGTCAGGGCGTCCGCGCGACGCTGCATCAGCGTGCGCGGATCGCGCGGGCACACCGAATCGGCCATCGCCGCCAGGCGTCGATCCAGCACCGCGCCGTCGGCGCGCGACAGACTCGCCCGCACCCGGGCCATCCCGTCCAGGTCAGGGCGCACGTCGACCCGGCGCTGGTCATAGGCCGCGGTACGGCGTTCCTTGGCGGCAGCGGCGTCCATCGAGGTCACCACCGCGTCGATCGTGGTGATCAGCTTCTCCCGCGACCAGCACCGCCAGCTGCCGATCTGCTCGGCCAGCGCAGCATCCACCGCGCCGATCACGTCGTCGGTGACCAGGGCGGTGCGCGTGCAGATCAATTCGGTGGCGCGCCAGTCGATGTGACCGGCGGCCAGCGCGGCGGCGACAGCGGGGAGCCGCACGGCGAGGGTCTCGGCGTGGCCGACCAGGACCCGGGCCCCCGCGGCGGTCATGTTCAGCGCGGCCGACACCTCAGCGGCGGTGCGGTGGAACCCGCTCATCACCGAGGCGGCGTCCTCCTCGACGGCCAGCTCCTCTTCGGTGCGGCGGCCCAGCAGCTCAGCGATCGCGGCCAGCTTGCGGGCCATCAGCACCGCCTCCTGCCGATGCGCATCATCGACCACGGCAACCAGATCGCCATCGGACCAATCGTCGAACACGTGTTCGAGTCTACTCGGGCCCACCGACATTGATGCTGTTAATCAGTTTCGGGTGAGGATGGTCTTGCTCGTTCGCCGCCGGTGATGACTCGTCCGCTGACTGACGCCCTGTTGGGTTGTCTTCCAATTGATTTGTCTCACCGGCGACGTGCGGGCAAGCACCGCAACAGCCCTGGTAGGGCGGACATGACTTAATCAGGAGCCTGTCCGCTGCCTCATCAATGTCTTGTCTGCCCGCCCTACCGGGTTGTCACTCATCGCACGGTTCATTGCACGGAGAGGACACCACCATCGTGACACCCCGACGTCGCGTCGTCATCGGCATCGACACCCACCTCGACACCATTCACCTGGCCGCGATCACCGATACCAGTCAACTGCTCGGTGATGCCGAATTTGCCACCAGCCCGACCGGGTATTGGGCGGCGATCTGCTGGGCGCGTAGCTTCGGCGAGGTCGTCTCCGTCGGCGTTGAGGGAACCAGCTCCTATGGCGCGGGCATCACACAGGCATTGCAGGCCAACGATATTCACACCGTCGAGGTCAATCGTCCCGACCGCGCCGCACGGCGTAAGCAAGGGAAATCTGATCCACTCGATGCCTACAGCGCTGCCCGCGCGGTGTTGGCCGGCCACAGCCTAGCCGTGCCCAAAGACCCCCACACCGGGGCGCTCAAAGCTCTATTGGTCGCCCGCCGCGGCGCGATCAAAGCCCGCACTGCAGCGATCAATCAGATCAAAGACCTCCTGGTCACCGCTCCGGCCGAGCTCCGCGAGCGTTATCGCCGCTACCCCACGACGCTGCGCCTGATCGACGCGCTGGCGCGGTGTCGCCCCACCGCGCACGAGGACCCTACCGCCGTATCGGTGCTGATCGCCTGCAAAGCACTGGCACAGCGCATCGAGTTCCTCGAGCGCCAAGACCGCGACCTGGCCGCCGAGCTCGATTCCCTGACCACAGCGCTCAACCCCGCCCTGCGGGCGGCCTACGGCGTCGGGCCCGATACTGCCGCCCAACTGCTTATCACCGCCGGCACCAACAGCCACCGCCTCCGCAGCGAGGCAGCGTTCGCGATGCTCGCCGGCGCCGCGCCGATACCCGCCTCCTCGGGAAAGACCACCCGGCATCGGCTCTCCCGCGGTGGAGACCGCGCCGCCAACAACGCTTTGCACCGCATCGCTCTAGTGCGTTGGTCCCATGAGCCGCGCACCCGCGATTACGTCGCCCGACAACTGGCTGTCGGACGTTCCAAAAAGGACGTCCGGCGGCTGCTCAAACGAGCCATCGCCCGCGAAATGTTTCGACACCTCACCGCACCCAGCCCGATCGACGACTACAGCGATCTACGCCCCACCCGACAAGCCCGCAAGATCACCCTCACCACCGTCGCCAACCATTTCGGGGTCTGGCCCACCCAGATCTCCCGACTCGAACGTGGCCTCAAACGCGACGACACCCTCGCCACCAACTACCGCCGCTGGCTAAACACCCAGCTCATCGATGTCGCTTGACGCTTAACAGAGATAGGAGCATCACGTTCTGGTGCTAAGCCAGCGTCACCACGACCGGGGCGTGATCGCTGGGCGATCCCACTCGTTCCTTGCCGGTCTTGCGTTCGTCGCGCGCGATCTCGGCGTGCTCGACGCGGGTGGCCAGCGCCGGCGAGCCGAGGATGAAGTCGATGCGCATGCCGCGGTTCTTCGGGAAGCGCAACTGCGTGTAGTCCCAGTAGGTGAAGACCCCGGGCCCCGGCGTGAACGGCCGCACCACGTCGGCGAATCCGGCGTCGACGATCGCGTCGAACGCGGCGCGTTCCGGTTCGGTGACATGCGTGCTGCCCGCGTACGCCTCGACGCTCCACACGTCGTCGTCGGTGGGCGCGATGTTCCAGTCCCCGACCAGTGCGATCTGCGCCGAGGCATCGGCTGCCAACCACGATGACGCTGACTGCCGCAGAGCGGCAAGCCATTTCAGCTTGTAATGGTAGTGCGGGTCGTCGACGGTGCGGCCGTTGGGCACGTAAAGGCTCCACACCCGCACCCCGCCGCACGTCGCGCCCAGCGCACGCGCCTCGGCGGCGGCCTCGACGCCGGGGGTGGCGCCCCACGTCGGCTGATCGTCGAAGCCCACCGCGACATCGTCGATGCCGACCCGTGAGGCGATGGCCACCCCGTTCCATTGGTTGAACCCGCAGTGCACCACCTCGTAGCCGAGCGCGGCGAACGGCATCGTCGGGAACTGCTCGTCGGAGCACTTCGTCTCCTGCATCGCGAGCACGTCGACATCGGCGCGTTCCAGCCAATCGGTGACCCGATCAACCCGGGCGCGAATCGAATTGACGTTCCAGGTCGCCAACCGCATGCCGTTCACAGTAGATCCTCGGCACGCACATAGCGGGACCGGTGATGCAGCGTGAAGCCCATCTTCTCGTACAGCCGCCGAGCGCCGTCGTTGTCGGTGACCACCTGCACATAGGCGCGTGTCGCGCCGTGCGCACCGGCCCACCCGAGCAGGCCGTCGCACAACCGGCGAGCCAGGCCCTGACGGCGGGCCGACTCGACGACGTGGACCGCCGACACCCCGGCCCACCGGGTGCCGTCGGGCGCCTCGGTGATCGCGACTCGCCCGACCGCGGCGTCGGCCAGCGTGCCGAACCCGACCTCGCCGTCGATCACGGCCGTCAGTACGGCCGGCGGCACGTCGCGCTCGTAGAGCGCGAGCCAGCGTTCGTCGGGAGTCGCGGCCATCGTGACCTCACCGGCGGATCCTGGCTCGACATCCGCTGTCATGACCAGGTTCTCGGCATCGGTGGGCACCCCGTCGGGGATGCGGAACAACCGATCGGGCGCGGAGATCAGCGCGGGCAACGTGCGCGCGGCGTACGCCCCGGCGACCGCGGTGATCTCGGCATGAGACGTGAAGTGCAGCGGCACAGCAGAATTCGCGCGCCGCGTGGCGCCGCCACCGAACCTCAGGAACCAGCCGTCGAGCCATTGCTGCTCGGTACCCGGCCAGGCGAGGGCCGCCGCGTGCTCCAGGTTACGGATCGCGCCGACGCGCACCGGCTGCTCAGGCACGACCCGGACCGCGACGACGTCGTCTCGGGAGATCGCGACCAGCTCACCGTGGCGGGTGCGCACGACGACCGCGGGCTCGATCTCTTCGACGTGGCCGATCACATCGGTGAAAGGTCGCGCCTCGTCGGAGGGGAGGCGATAGCGCAGACTCACCCGGGTGCCGGGCGGTGGCAGCTGCGGCACAGCTCAGTGACCGAACGGGTCGGGGTCCTTGCCGGGCAGCCACGTCAGGCCGGGGACACCCCAGCCGTGCGATTTCACCGCCCGCTTCGCACTGCGGGCGTTGCGGCCGACGAGGCGGTCCAGATAGAGGAAGCCGTCCAGGTGCCCGGTCTCGTGCTGAAGCATGCGGGCGAACAGATCCTCGCCCTCCAAGGTGATGGGCGTGCCGTCGGCGTCCAGGCCCGTCACCCGCGCCCACGACGCGCGCCCGGTGGGGAAGGACTCGCCGGGTACCGACAGGCAACCTTCGTCGTCGTCCTCGGGGTCGGGCATCGTCTCGGGCACCTCGGAGGTCTCGAGCACCGGGTTGACCACCACGCCGCGCCGTCGCAGCGTCTTGCCGCGCGCGTCGGCGCAGTCGTAGACGAACACGCGCTTGGCGACACCGATCTGGTTGGCGGCCAATCCCACTCCGTTGGCGGCGTCCATCGTGTCGTAGAGATCGGTGATGAGATCGGCGAGGTCGGCGGGCAGAGACCCGTCGGCGCCGACGGGGATCGGCTCGGTGGCGGTGTGGAGGACCGGGTCCCCCACGATGCAGATCGGTCGAACAGCCATGGCCGAAAGCTTAGGGTGACGCGCGCAGGAGCCGACTCGCGGTCATTGGTGACGATGTCCGTGACCGAGCCGTGATTGAATACGACCTGCAAACCACACTGATGTCATTTCGACCGTTGGAAGGGTCCAAGAGGCGATATGGACGGCGCGATCGTGCGGACTGATCAGTCAGGGGACTCCGCAGACGGCGCTGAACCCGCCGACGGTCTGACCCGTCGGGAACACGACATCCTGGCGTTCGAGCGGCAGTGGTGGAAATACGCCGGATCCAAAGAAGACGCCATCAAAGAGCTCTTCTCGATGTCGGCGACCCGCTACTACCAGGTGCTCAACGCGCTGGTGGACCGGCCCGAAGCGCTGGCGGCCGATCCGATGCTGGTCAAGCGACTGCGCAGGCTGCGTGCGAGCCGGCAGAAGGCGCGCGCGGCGCGGCGCCTCGGCTTCGACGTGACCTGACGCCGCCGGCGAGCCGATACAGTAGGCGCCGATGAACCAGCGAGAATCCTCAGGACTGCCCCTGCGGGCCATGGTGATGGTCCTGCTGTTCCTCGGCGTGGTGTTCCTGCTCGTCGGCTTCCAGTCGATGGGCAGCAGCGACGACGACTCGGGCAGCGACTCGATCGCGACGTCGATCACCAGCACCCCCACCACACCGTCGACCACCGCGCCGCCGGCGAAGGCCGACGTGCGGGTCTTCAACATCTCGACCACCGAAGGGGCCGCGCAGAGCACCGCCGACCGGCTGCGCGAGGCCGGCTGGAACGTCACCGAGACGGGCAACCTGACCCTGCCGGACACGACGGTCACCACGGTGTTCTTCAGTGACGCACCGGGTGAACAGCGGGCCGCCGAAGAGGTGGGCCGATTGCTCGAAGCACCGGTGGCGCCGCGGCTGCCCGAGCTGACCGAGCAGCCGCCGGGCGTCATCGTCGCGGTCACCGGTTAGGCTCTTGCCCATGCGCAGGACCGTCGCCGCCGCCACCTTGTTCGCAGCGCCCGCACTCGCGTTGGCCGCCTGTTCGCCTCCGGGCGACGTGCCCAGCGATACGCCGGGCACCACACCCCCGATCTGGACCGGTTCACCGTCACCGTCGGCGCCTGCCGGCGAGGGAGAAGCCGGCGAGGGTGAAGGGCAGGCCCAGGCCGCCAACGGGGAGACGCTGAAGGCCGACCTCAAGACCGCCGACGGCACCACCGTCGCCACCGCCGACATCGCGTTCTCCGGCGGTTTCGCCACGATCACGGTGCAGACCTCGGCGACCAGCCAGCTCACGCCCGGCTTCCACGGCATGCACATCCACTCCGTCGGCAAGTGCGAAGCCAACTCGGTCGCCCCGACGGGCGGCGCCCCGGCGAACTTCAACTCCGCGGGCGGACATCTCCAGGTGCCCGGCCACAGCGGCCATCCCGCCAGCGGCGACCTCGCCTCGCTGCAGGTGCGCGAGGACGGCTCGGCCAAGCTCGTCACCACCACCGATGCTTTCACCGCCGACCAACTCCTCGACGGCGCCGGCACGGCGATCATCATCCACGAAAAGGCGGACAACTTCGCCAACATCCCGCCGGAGCGCTACCAGCAGGTCAACGGCGCGCCGCCGCCGGATCAGACCACCCTGGCGACCGGCGATGCCGGAGCTCGGGTGGCGTGCGGTGTCATCACTCGGGGCTGACCGACGGGCTGACCGCATCGACTTCGCCGGGTCCGCCCGGCCCTCACTCGGCGTCGAGTGGGAGTTCGCGCTCGTCGACGCGCAGACACGTGACCTGAGCAACGAGGCCGCCTCGGTGATCGCCGAGATCGGCGAGAACCCGCGTGTGCACAAGGAATTGCTGCGCAACACCATCGAGGTCGTCACCGGCGTGTGTGACACCGTGCCCGAGGCGATGGACGATCTGCGGTCGACGTTGCGGCCCGTGCGCGAGATCGTGCGCGACCGAGGCATGGAACTGTTCTGCGCCGGCACCCACCCCTTCGCGAAGTGGTCGGCGCAGAAGCTGACCGACGCGCCGCGCTACGCCGAGCTGATCAAGCGCACCCAGTGGTGGGGCCGGCAGATGTTGATCTGGGGTGTGCACGTGCACGTCGGGATCTCCTCGGCGCACAAGGTGATGCCGATCATCACCTCGCTGCTCGACTACTACCCGCACCTGCTGGCGCTGTCCGCATCGTCGCCGTTCTGGGACGGCGGCGATACCGGTTATGCGAGCAATCGCGCGATGATGTTCCAGCAGCTGCCGACCGCGGGCCTGCCCTTCCACTTCCAGGAGTGGCGGGAGTTCGAAGGCTTCGTGGCCGACCAGAAGAAGACCGGCATCATCGACCACATGAACGAGATCCGTTGGGACCTCCGGCCTTCTCCTCATCTGGGCACCGTGGAGGTTCGGATCTTCGACGGGGTGTCGAACCTGAAGGAACTCGCGGCGCTGGTCGCGCTGACGCACTGCCTCATCGTCGACCTCGACCGCCGTCTCGACGCGGGGGAGGCGCTGCCGGTGATGCCGCCGTGGCATGTGCAGGAGAACAAGTGGCGGGCCGCGCGCTACGGGTTGGACGCAATCATCATCCTCGACGCCGACAGCAACGAGCGGCTCGTCACCGAGGATCTCGACGAGCAACTGGAGCGACTGACCCCGGTGGCCCGCTCGCTGGGATGCGTCGACGAACTCGCCTCGGTCGCGGACATCTACCGCGACGGTGCCTCCTACCAACGTCAACGGCGGATCGCCGAGGAGTCGGACGGGGATCTGCGCGCTGTCGTGGACGGGTTGATCGCCGAGTTGGTGATCTGACGTGCCGACGATCCCGATGTTCCCGCTCGAGGTGGCGATGCTGCCTGGAGAAACGTTGCCGCTCAAGATTTTCGAGCCGCGCTACTCGGCTCTCGTGCAGGCGTGCCTGGCCGCACAGGATCCCGCCTTCGGGGTGGTGTTGATCGCTGCAGGCCGGGAGGTCGGCGGGGGCGACAGCCGCAGCGACGTCGGCACCGTCGCGCACATCACCGAACACCAGGACCTCGGCGCCGGTCAATACGTGATGAAATGCGCCATGCGGGAACGGTTCCGGGTTCTCGAATGGTTGCCCGACGCGCCGTATCCCCGTGCGGTGATCGAGCTGTGGCCCGACCAGCCAGGGCCGGTGGTGACCGCGGACGCGATCCGGGACATCGAGGACCGGATGGTCGCATTGTTCGAGCGGATCGCCACGGCGCGGGGCGCTGAGGTCAATGCGCGCGACATCGTGCTCGGCGCCGACGAATCCGGTGATGCCGCTCTGTGGTTGTACGCGTTGACCGCTCGGTTGCCGATGGGTCAGGCTGACCGCTACTCGATACTGGCCGCACCGACGGTCGCTGATCGCGTGGTTGCGCTCTCCGAAGCGGTCGAGACCGTCACCGCGATGGTGGAGTTCCAGCTCTCGGAGTGAGCTGCCCTACAGCAGTGTCCCGCAGACGAGCACGTAGGGCGGCGCATCGACGGCGTCGCGGTGATAGCGGTGCATGACATCGCGTGCGTCGATCGACGACGCGTCCCAGCGGTGGCAACACAACCATTGCGCCACATCCGGTTTCGCCGTTGCCTCAACCGCGATCCGGCTGCCCCGCGCGCTGTAGAGCGCGACCTGCTCCAACAGCGTGCCCAGGCCGTCGTCGTCCAGGTCGGGGAGCAGACTCTCCGCCAGCCAGGCTGTCGGCTCGTTGTGATCGAACCCGGCCGCCCGCAACGCTTTCGGCCAGTCATCGGTCACGGCAGCGGGGACCGGTACATACTTGGCGCCCAGCTGCGCGTCGGAGGCGTCCATGATCCGTGTCTTGTGCGCCAGCACCGCGGGCTCGTCGACGTCGAAGACCACGGCATCGCTGAGCCACGGCAGACGCCACGCCCGGGTGTCGAGGCCGGCATCGAGCACCACCACCTGCGAAACCCCGGCGGCACCCGCGGCCAGGACGTAATCGTCGAACCACTTCGTGCGCGCCGCGGGGTAACCCGGACCCGACGCCGGCAGGTCCACCTGGCCGGCGCCGGCCAGCAGCAGGTGTGCGTACGGATCGGTGAACAACGGATGGTCGGCCTCGGTCTCCGAGGCGCGGACCGCAGCGACACTCAGGGCGGTACGACCCTGCTGGTCACCGCTGGGGCGCATCATGGCCGCCGGGTTCCCTGTCGTCGGCGAAATCATGCATCTCGTCTGTGGTCATCAAATCGTCGCGGATGTTCTGCTCGCGGTAGGCGAGCTGGCCCACCCGGTTGGCGATCACCGGAGCGGTGATCACGGTGAACAACCCGGTCAAAATCAGCATGCCGACGTCGATCTGGCCACGCAGCCGCAGCGCCGCGCCGATCAGCACGAGCAACAGTCCGAGCACCTGAGGCTTGGTGGCCGCGTGCATCCGGGACAGCGTGTCCGGGAAGCGGACCACACCGATCGCCGCGGTCAGTGCGAGTGCCGATCCGCTGAGTATCAGCACAGCCGCTGCGACGTCGAATCCGTTGTCGAACCCGGTCATCGCGCCGGCCCCTTGTCCGCGGGATCGGCGACGTCGGGAACACGGAAGCGGGCCACGCTGACCGAGCCGACGAAAGTGATCAGGGCCAGCGCGGTCAGGCTGTAGGTGACCGTGGTGTCCAGGCTGAATGCCGCCCACGTGCCGATCGCGCACATCGCCACGGCCACCAGCGTGTCCAATGCCACCAACCGGTCCAGGGTGGTCGGGCCCAGCAGCATCCGCAGCATCGTCGCCAGCGCGGCGGCTGACAGCATCGCTCCCGCGGCGATCCACACGACCGTCATGACGCGTTCTCCTTCTGCCCGGCGGCCCGCCAGTCGCTGTCCCGCTCGAACGACGCGACCAACAGCTTCTCCAGATTCGCGACCTGCCGGTAAAACCGCGTGACGGTGCGTTCGGACCCCACGTCGAGCACGTGCACGTAGATCATCCGGCGCGGCTGGTCGATCTCGAGCACCATGGTTCCCGGGGTCAGGTTGATGATGTTGACCGCCAGCACCAGCACCAGGTCCGACTTGATCGCCAGATGTGCACGCAGCACCGCGGTCAGCGGCGGTGGCCCCGGCTTCAACGCCAGCGCAGCGACCTGCACCGAGGAGGCGAGCAGTCGATAGACGATCGTGACCACGAGACGCATCAGCGAGATCGGGTGCAGCCGGCCCTCGACGGGCACCGGCGGCAGCGGCAACAGCAGTGTGATCACCAGCGCGACCAGCAGGCCGGACAGGATGTTGGCCGCTGACACGGTGCCCCACAACAGAACCCACACCAGGATGAGCCAGCATACCATCCAGACGCGCAGCGCCATCGTCCTCACGGTGCGCGCACCTCCCCGAGCACCGCGGTGATGTACTGTCCGCGGTCGATCACCTCGGCGGCCGCCCTCTCGCTGTAGGCGAAGATCGGCCCTGCCGCGACCGTCAAGGTGAGCCCGACGGCGATCAGCGCCGCGGTCGGTATCAGCATGCCGATCGGCATCTTGCCCACGTCGTCGCGGTCGACGAACTCGATGTCGCTGTCCTCGGGGCTGTCCATCAACACCGTCGGCGCACCACCGGACAGGTGGCCTTCCGGGGCGTCCTTGCGGGAGCGCCAGAACGCCTTCGTCCACACCCGGGCGATGACGTAGAGGGTGAGCAGGCTGGTGATCACGCTGCCCGCCACCAGCAGCCACGCCAGCACCGAACCCGATTCCGAGCCGGCCTCCAACAGGGCCACCTTGCCGATGAACCCCGAGAACGGCGGGATACCACCGAGATTGAGGGCCGGCACGACGAACACGAACGCGAGTACCGGGCTCGCGGCGGCCAGCCCGCCGAGGCGCTCGAGCGTCGAGGCACCCGCCTGGCGTTCGATCAGACCGACGACCAGGAACAGCGTGGTCTGCACCAGGATGTGGTGGGCGACGTAGTAGATCGCGCCGGACATGCCGAGCTGGTTGGACAGTGCGATACCGAACACCATGTACCCGATGTGGCTGACGAGCGTGAACGACAGCAGTCGCTTGATGTCGCTCTGGGCGATGGCGCCGAGGATGCCCATCACCATCGTCGCTAGGCCGGCGATCAGCAGCACGTTGTCCAGGGCACCGCCAGGGAAGAGCAGCGAGTGGGCCCGGATGATCGCGTACACACCGACTTTGGTGAGCAGACCGGCGAACACGGCGGTGACCGGGGCCGGCGCGGTGGGGTAGGAATCGGGCAACCACGTCGACAGCGGGAACACCGCCGCCTTGATGCCGAACGCGACGAGCAGCACGGCGAACAGCGCGGTGCGGGTGCCCTCCGAGACCCCGCCGAGCCGCACCGACAGCTCCGCCAGGTTCAAGGTGCCGGTGGTCGCGTACACCAGCGCGATGCCGAACAGGAACACCAGCGACGACACCATCGAGACCATCACGTACGAGATGCCCGCGCGGACGCGCTCCCGGCTGGCGCCGATCGTCAACAGCACGAAGCTGGCGTTGAGCAGCACCTCGAAACCGACGAACAGGTTGAACAGGTCACCGGCCAAGAACGCCATGAACACGCCCGCCGACAACACCAGATAGGTGGGCAGGAAGATCGACACCGGCTGGCGCCCGTCACCGTCGCGGATGCCCTGCCCGATCGCGTAGAACACGACGGCGAGCAGCACGATCGACGAAACCATCAGCATCAGCGCCGAGAGCCGGTCGACGACGAGCGTGATGCCCAGCGGACCCATGCCCGGTTCGGTGGGCCCCCAGCCGCCGACCTGCAGCGCGATCGTGCCGTCGCGGTCGGCGAGGTGGACGAGCAGCGCCGAGACGACGACCACCGCCGAGAGCGCGACGATCGCGATGAGGCGCTGCAGGCGGGGCCGGCGGCCCGCGACCAGCGTCGCGGCGGCGGCCAGCATCGGGATCAGGACGGGCAACGGGGTGAACACCGCGCCGAGATGCGAACCGATCATCGGGACCCCTCGTGACCGGGCAGCGCGTCGAGTTCGTCGGGCAGATCGGTGTCGCGGGTGCGGTCGGGTTGCAGACGGCCCTCGAGCTCCTCACCCACCTCGGTGCCGGACTGCTGCGACACGCGGATGTCCTCGGGATCGTTGCTGACCTCTTCGCGGGTGTTCAGCCGGTAGGAGCGGTAGGTCAGCGCCAGCACGAACGCCGCCACCCCCATCGTGATCACGATCGCGGTGAGGATCAGGCCCTGCGCCAACGGATCCGCGGTCGCGGTGTTGTCCGCGCTGGTGCGGCCGCGCACCGGCGGATTGCCCGCAGAGCCACCCGCCGCCAGCAACAGCAGGTTGATCGCATTGCTGATCAGCAACAACCCCAGCAACATCCGGGTCAGGTGCCGTTCCAGCAGGAGATACACCCCCGCGGTGGTCAACCCCGCGATGATGACCAGCGAGACCACATATGTCGTCATCGTGCCCTGCTCATCTCGTCGTCGATCTGCGCGCCCAGGCTGCGCAACACGTCGAGCACCAGGCCGACCACGATCAGGTACACCCCCATGTCGAAGAACAGTGCGGTGACGAACTTGACCGTGCCCAGCACCGGCACGTCGACCTGGATCAGCGCCGACGACAGCACCGGAGCGCCCAGCAGCAGCGAGGCGGTCGCGGTGCCCGCCGACAGCGCCAGGCCCACCCCCAGGATCTTCCCCGCGTCCAACGGCAGGGCCTCGCCGAGTTCGTAGCGGCCACCGGCCAGATACCGCAGCACCAGCGCGAGACCGGCCATCAGCCCGCCGGCGAAACCGCCGCCCGGGGTGTTGTGGCCGGCGAAGAAGAAGTACGCGGACAGCACCATCATCACCGGGAAGATCAGCCGGGTCGCGACCTCGAGGACCAGCGACCGGTTGCGCGGGTCGCGCAGCTCGCTGCCACGCAGCCACGTCACCTCCCCCGCAGCGGGGCTGTTCTGCGAATAGACCGCGAGCTTGCCGATGTCCGGCTGACCGGCATCGGCCACCCGGGGAGCCGCCCCGAACCGACGGTTGCGGAACACCATCGACGCCACCCCGGTGGCCGCCACCAGCAGCACCGAGACCTCACCCAGGGTGTCCCAGGCGCGGATGTCGACGAGCAGGACGTTGACCGTGTTGGCGCCGTGGCCGCGCAGGTACGCGGCGTCGGGCAGCAGCTCGGCGATCGGCCGCCCGGACCGGGCCGCCATCGCGAACGCGGCGAGCGTGGTGACCGTCGCGCCGACGGCGACGGCCAGCGCTGCGCGCGGAACGCGGAAGCGACGGATGTCGGCGCCGCCGGTCTCGGCGGGCAACACCCGCAGCACCAGCACGAACACCACCAGCGTCAGGGTCTCCACCAGGAACTGCGTCAGCGCCAGATCGGGCGCGCCGTGGAAGGCGAAGATGACACCGCAGCCGTAGCCGGTGACCCCGACCAGCAGGACCGCGGCCAGCCGGTTGCGCATCACGCAGGCCGCGAACGCAGCGGCGAGCATGATCACGCCGACGACGGCGTGCGGCGCCGAATCCCACAGCTGGAACTGCGGTCGGTCACGGGAGCCGAGGGCCAGCACGGTGAGCGGGAGGAGCACCAGCGTCGTCAGGATCACCGACTGTGTGGCCGGGATCGATCCGCGCTGGGTGACCGCGGTCAACCGCACCGACATCACGTCGGCGCCGCGCAGCACCGCGTCGTAGATGCGATCGGCATTGGCCAGCGGCAGGAAGCTCAGCCGGGCGCGCCGCGACCAGCGACGGCTCGCGTACAGCGCGACACCGGCCGCCAACACCAGCACCGACAGCAGCAGCGGGAGATTCACGCCGTGCCACAGGGCGAGGTAGTAGTCGCCGTCGTAGCCGACGGGGTCGGGCACCCGGTCGGCGTAGTCGCTCAGCATGTGATCGAGGCCGGTCGGCCAGATCCCGAATACCAGCCCGGCAGTGGCCAACATCGCAGGCGGCAGCAGGAACGACGCCTGGGGCCGGTGCATCTCGCGGACCCGGGTGCTCGGCTGCGGCATGCCTTTGCGCCCGAACGCGCCGAACACGAAACGCAGGGTGTAGGCCGTCGTCAGCACCGACCCGCACACCACCCCGGCGAGCACGAACGGCGCGGCCGCCCCCAATGTCGGGCTGTGCAGCACGGTCTCGAAGTCGGCCTCCTTGGCGACGAACCCCAGGAACGGGGGCAGTGCCGCCATGCTGGCCGCCGCGGCGCATCCGATGACGAGCAGCGGTCTACTCCGGTCGCCGAGCCAGGCGAGCCTGCGGATGTCGCGGGTGCCGGTCGCGTGATCGATGATCCCGACGACCATGAACAGCGTCGCCTTGAACAACGCGTGCGCACACAGCATCGCCAGCCCGGCCAGCATCATCTCGCTGCCGCCCGCGCCCACCATCAGCGTGATGAAGCCGAGCTGGCTCACCGTGCCGAACGCCAGGATCAACTTCAGGTCGTACTCGCGTAGCGCCCGCCAGCCGGCCATCAGCATGGTCAGCAGGCCCAACCCCACCACCGTCGGCCGCCACTCCGGCGCGTCGGAGAACCCCGGCGTCAGCCGCGCGATCAGATAGACGCCGGCCTTGACCATCGCGGCGGCGTGCAGATATGCGCTCACCGGGGTGGGTGCTGCCATCGCACCGGGCAGCCAGAAGTGCAACGGCACGATCGCGGACTTCGACAGCGCACCGACGAGGACCAACACGATCGCCACCGAGGCGGCCACCCCCGTCGGCGGGTTCGCCACCAACTCCGAGATCAAGAACGTTCCGGCGCGGTTGCCCAGGATCACGATGCCGACCAGCATCGCCAGCCCGCCGAACGTCGTCACCAACAGTGCCTGCGTCGCCGCGCGCCGGCTCATCGCTCGCTCGGCGTAATGGCCGACCAGCAGGAACGACAGGACCGTCGTGGTCTCCCAGAACACGTAGAGGACCAGCATGTTGTCGCTGGTGACCAGGCCGAACATCGCTCCGGAGAACGCGACCAGTTCCGCGGCGAAGCTGGGCAGCCGCTTCTCGGTGTGCCCGTCGTGGTGGTGGAAGTAGTCGGCGCAGTAGAACAGCACCAGCGCGCCGATGCCCAACACGAGCACGCTCACGATCGCCGCGAGCGCGTCGAAGCGCAGAGTGATGTCCATCGAGAGGCCGGGCACCCACGGAACGGTCAGGCCCTGCCCCGGTCCGCGGCCGGGCCAGTTGCCGGCCACCCAGACGAGCGAACCGAGGGGCACCAACGCCAGCGGATAGAACGCGCGCCGACCGAAGCGGTGGACGAGAACGGGCGCTACCAGGGTGGCCACTGCGTGCGCACAGAGGATGGCGAGCATGGCTCCGTTTCGTCAAGATCGGCGGGGCCCCAGTCTACGGGCCCGTGACCATCACCTCGATCCTGTCCTCCCCGTCGGGCCCGCACACGAACAGGATCTCGTCACCATCGCGCAGCACGTCCCCGGCTTCGGGGACGATCAGACGATTCCCGCGCAACACCGTCACCAGCGCGCTGTCCCGCGGCATCGTCAGATCGCCGACCCGCCGTCCCACGAGCGGGCTGTCCGCGGGCAACGTGAACGAGGCGACGTTCGCGCTGCCCTCGCCGCGCAGCTCCCGCGGGCCGCGGCCCAGCGCCATCAACCGGACGATGTGGCCGACGTCGATGGCGCCCTCGACGGCGGCGACCATCGCCACCGGCGTCGACACCGCGACATCGATGCCCCAGCCGTCGGTGAACAACCACTCGTTGCGGGCATCGTTGATGCGTGCCACCACGCGGGGAATGCCGAACTCGCTCTTGGCGAGCAGGGCCATCGCGAGGTTTGCCTTGTCGTCGCCGGTCGCGGCGATCGCGACGTCGCAGATGTGCATCTCGGCCTCCTCGAGGGAGGTCACCTCGCAGGCGTCGGCGAGGAACCATTCCGCACCCGGTACCGCGGCCGGTTGGTAACGGTGGAACTCTTTCTCGATGAGCAGCACCTTGTGGCCGTAGTCGACGAGTTCCTGGGCGACCGAGCGGCCCACTGCACCTGCTCCGGCGATGGCGATCCGCATGAACACGACTGTGCTGATTTACTGACTGCGACACAAGTGCCTGCAGCGAGGAAACAGTGACACTGCACGAGCTGTACGTGGCGCTGTTCATCGGGGGCCTGGTGCTGCTGGCGAGCATCGCCGCCACCAGGCTGGCCACCGGAGTCGGCCTCCCGAGCCTGCTGCTGTTCCTCGGGGTCGGCGTGCTGGTCGGCGAGGACGGGCTGGGCCTCGACTTCGACAACGCGCAGCTGGCCCAGGATCTGGGCACCGCCGCGCTCGGCGTGATCCTCGTCGAGGGTGGTCTGACCACGAGGTTCGCCGACATCCGCAAGGTGCTGGCGCCGGCCGCCGTGCTCGCGACGGTCGGCGTGCTCGCCAGCACGCTGCTCACCGCGGCGGCCGCGCACCTGCTGCTCGGGATGGACTGGCAGCTGGCGCTGCTGCTGGGGGCGATCGTGTCGAGCACCGACGCCGCGGCCGTGTTCTCGGTGCTGCGGGTGGTGCCGCTGCCGCGCCGCCTCGGCGGCCTGCTGGAAGCCGAATCCGGGTTCAACGATGCGCCCGCGGTGATCCTGGTGCTGCTGTTCAGCGCGACACCGTTGGTCCTCGAACCGGTGTCGGTGGCGGGGACCATGGTCTACGAATTGGGGATCGGCGCCGCGATCGGGCTGGGGTGCGGGTTCTTCGGCGCGATGGCGTTGCGCCGCACCGCCCTTCCCGCCGCCGGTCTCTACCCGCTGGCGACGTTCGGCCTCGGCATGCTGGCATTCGCCGCCGCCGGCTCGGCGCATGCCAGCGGGTTCCTGGCCGCCTACCTGGCCAGCGTGGTGCTCGCCAACTCCGGTCTGCCGCACCGCTCGGCCACCCGCTCCTTCGCCGAAGGATCCGGGTGGTTGGCGCAGATCGGGCTGTTCGTGATCCTCGGTCTGCTCGTCTCACCCGATGAGCTGGTCGACGAGCTGGTGCCCGCGATCGTCATCGGTCTGGTGCTGCTCCTGCTGGCACGCCCGGCGTCGGTCGTCCTGTCGCTGATCGGTTTTCGCGTGCCGTGGCGGGAGCAGACGTTCCTGTCCTACGCGGGGCTGCGCGGTGCCGTGCCGATCGTGCTCGCGACCTATCCGATCGTCGAGGGCGTGCCCGGCAGCGACCGGTTGCTCAACATCGTGTTCATCCTCGTGGTGGTGTTCACGCTGGTTCAGGGGCCGAGCCTGCGCCGGGTCGCGGAATGGCTCGATCTGGTCCCGCGCGACACCACGCGTGAGATCCAGGTCGACGCCGCGCCGCTGGATGTCCTGGGGGCCGAGTTGATGACGATGACGGTCGCGCCGGGATCGCGGTTGCACAACGTGACGGTTCTCGAGCTGCGGCTGCCCGATCCGAGCGTGATCACGTTGATCATCCGCGACGGCCGTGCGTTCGTGCCGGAGCCGTTGACCAGACTGCAGATCGGCGACGAGGTGATGATCGTGACGACGACGACCACCCGCGACGAGGCCGAGCGACGGCTGCGTGCGGTCAGTCGCCGCGGCAAGCTCGCCTACTGGTTCGACGAATACGGCGAGCCGGGGTAGCTCACTGGCAGGTCAGCGCGCGTCGGCGAAGGCTCGCAGCGACGCCACCTGCACCGCGTCCAGCGACGGGCGCACCGCCTCGCGGGCCGCGGCCACGTCGGCGGAGGTGACGTCGGCGGCGTCGATCGAGCGGCGCATCGCGGTCAGCGCGGCCTCCCGCAGCAGCGCCACGCAGTCCGCGGCGCTGTACCCGTCCAGCTCGGCGGCCAGCGCATCGAGGTCGACCGCGTCGGCGCCCTCGCGGGCCAGCGGCACCGATTTGCCCGCCGTTCGCAGGATCTGCGCGCGCGCCTCGGCGTCGGGCGGCTCGACGAACACCAGCTTCTCCAATCGGCCCGGCCGCAGCAGCGCGGGGTCGATCAAGTCCGGACGGTTCGTCGCACCCAGCACCACGACGTCGCGCAGCGGCTCGATCCCGTCCAGCTCGGTGAGCAAAGCGGCCACCACGCGATCGGTGACCCCGGAGTCGAAACTCTGCCCGCGCCGCGGCGCCATCGCGTCGATCTCGTCGAGGAACACCAGTGACGGTGCGGAATCTCTTGCGCGCCGGAACAATTCGCGGACCGCCTTCTCTGACGAGCCCACCCACTTGTCCATCAGCTCAGCGCCCTTGACCGCGTGCACACTGAGCCGCCCGGAGCTGGCCAGCGCGCGCACCACATAGGTCTTCCCGCAGCCGGGCGGACCGTAGAGCAGCACGCCGCGCGGTGGCTCCACGCCGAGACGGGCGAACGTGTCCGGATGCTGCAGCGGCCACAGCACCGCCTCGGTGAGCGCCTGCTTGGTGGCCACCATGTCGCCCACATCGTCGAGCGTGACCGAGCCGACCGAGATCTCTTCGGCCGCCGAGCGCGACAGCGGCCGGATCACGCTGAGTGCCCCGAGGAGATCGTCCTGGCGCAGCTGCGGTGCGGTGTCATCCTCGCTGGCCCGCGCCGCGGCCCGCAGTGCGGCCTCACGGATCAGTGCGGCCAGATCGGCCACAACGAAACCTGGTGTGCGCTGGGCGATCTCGTGGAGATCGAGGTCGGCGGCCGGGACATCGCGTAGGAGCACCTCGAGCAGTTGCTCGCGCACCCCGCCGTCGGGCAGGCTCAACCCCAGCTCCCGGTCACACAGATCCGGTGCCCGCAGCCTCGGATCGACCGCATCGGGCGTCGCCGTCGTCGCGATGAACGCCACCCCGGATGTCGCCACCGCCGAACGCAATTCGGCCAGGATCAACGTCGCCACCGGGTCCGGGGGAACCGGCAGCAAGGTGTCGATGTCGGTGATCAGCAGCACGCCGCCGCCGTCGCGTACCGACGCCACCGCGGCGGCCACGTTCTTGAGTCGATCGTCGGCCCGCAGCGACCCCACTTCGGGGCCGTCGAGCTCCACCAGACGCCTGCCACTGCACACCGTCCGGACCAACCTGGTCTTACCGACCCCCGCGGGCCCCGACACCAGGACTCCGAGATTCGCCGTGGCGCCGAGCGTGTGGAGCAACTCGGGCTGGTCCAGGGCCAGCTTGAGCCATTCGGCCAGCCGGCCCGCCTGCGTGTGAGCACCTTTGAGGTCATCGACGCTGGATGTCGGCGCCGCTTGCTCGGTGATCACGTGGGTCTCCGACGGGGAAGCGGCCGGCCCGGTGCCCGCCGCGCCGTTCGTGTCTGCCCAGCACACCAGCGAATTCGGTTGCACGCTCACGGGTCCGGCTGGGTCGACCTCGGTGACGGTCAACAGCTCGGAGGTCCACACGATGCCGACCGACGCCGCAAGCGCCGCCGTCGCCGCGGACGTCGACGTGCCCGGACCCAGGTCGCGCGGCAGCAGCGACACGGTGTCGCCCACCGTCATCACCTTGCCCAGCAGTGCCTGTCGCAACGTGGCCGGGGTGATCGACCGGCTCGCCAGGTTGGACCCCGTCAGCGTCACCGACCGGGCGCCGTACACGGTCGCGGCGGCGATGAGCACCGCCGTGTCCTCGCGCAGGCCGGCGTTGCTGAGCGTGACGTCGTCGAGCAGGGCGGTGCCGGCGGGCACCCCGTCGGGGGCTTTGCCGACCACCGCGGCCGTGGTGCGTGACCCGGTCAGCGACACCGCATCCCACTCGCGGATGCCCAGTGCAGCAATCGCTTCGGGATGCAGCCGGACGACGCCGCGGCGGGAGTCCAGCGCCGAGGTGTTCAACCGCGCGGTGAGCGTCAGCTGGGCCATGTCAGCTCCGGGGCGGTCGGCGCAGGCCCAGTCGCATCATCGATCGGCGGTGCGGCTGCGCCCGCCGGATCGCCCGTCGCGCGGCCCGCTGTTGCCTCGGCTTGTCCTCCCACACCTCGGGGTGAGCGGCCAGGAAGCGCCGGGTCCGGATCGCGAACGGGATGTGCAGGATGTAGCCGATGATGATCAGCAGGATCACCAGGTAGCCGTACAGGATCGACGCGGCGACACCGATGGCGAGCAGCGCCAGCAGCGGGGCGACCATGTTGGGCGGCACCGAGAACGTGTGCACCTTCCGCATCGGCAGCGTGCTCACCACCAGCAGCGAGACCGCGATCATCCAGATCACGACGGCCGGTTCGGAAGTCCACCAGCCGTCGCCGAACTGCATTTTGGCCGCCAGCGGGCCGATGGCGCCGATCGCGCCCGCCGGGGCGGGCATGCCGACGAAGTACTTCTTCTCGTAGTCGGGCTGATCGAGATCCAGCATCGCGTTGTAGCGGGCCAGTCTCAGCACGATGCACACCGCGTACAGCAGCACCACGATCCAGCCCACCCGGGAGTGCGACAGCAGCGTGCCGTAGACGATGAACGCCGGCGCCACACCGAAATTCACCGCGTCAGCCAGCGAGTCGATCTCCTCGCCCATGCGCGACGTGGCGTTCAGCGCACGTGCGGTGCGGCCGTCGAGGGCGTCCAGCATCGCAGCGATGGCCAGGAACGCCATCGCCTCGGTGGGCCGGTCGTCGAGTGCGAACTTGACCGAACTCAAGCCCAGGCAGATCGCCGCGACCGTCATCGCGCTCGGCAGGATGCGGGCGCTGACCACGGGCGCCTTCAACCGCGGCTTGCGGGGTTTCATCGCAGTTCTGCCAGCACGGTCTCACCGGCCAGGGTGCGCTGGCCCACCGAGACCAGCACCCGGGACCCGGCCGGCAGATAGGTGTCCAGGCGAGAGCCGTACCGGATCAGCCCGTAGGTGTCGCCGATGCCGATCGAATCGCCGGCCCGCACATCACACACGATGCGGCGGGCCAGCAGACCGGCGATCTGTACGGCGATCACCTGCGCGCCCTCCGGGGTGCGGATGACCACGCTGTTGCGCTCGTTGTCGGCGCTCGCGGCGGCCAGTTCGGCCGACACGAACAGGCCGGGGCGGTGCGCCACGGTGACCACTTCACCGCCGATGGGTGCCCGCTGCACGTGGGCATCAAGCAGCGACAAGAAGATGCTGATCCGCGGCAGCGGCTCGGCGGGCAACCCGAGTTCAGCCGGCGGCACCTCCTCCTCGACAAGGCAGATCAGCCCGTCGGCGGGGGCGACGACGACACCGGGCCGCGTCGGTGGGGTGCGCGGCGGATGCCGGAAGAAGGCGGCGTTGGCCGCGGCGGAGGTGAGGCCGGCGCGACGGACGAAGCGGTTCCGGCGTCCGGCCAGCGCCACCGCCAGGCTGGCGCCGACGAACGGCAGGCCTGCGGGGTGCATGGGGGGAACGGACGTACGGATCAGCGCCGCCAGCCGCGCGGGGCCTGTCTTGAGGTCGGGGCGTCTGGCCATCGTGGGGCCAATAGTACGGTGGCGCCCTCTAGCGGAGGTCCCACACCTGCACGCGGCTACCCGAGGCCACCTCCGAGGTGTCCTCGTCGATCTCCAGCAGGCAGTTCGCCGACGCCAGCCAACGCAGATGATGCGACGCCGGCGGCCCGTAACTGGTGACGGTGTCGGTGACGGGGTCCAGCACCCCGCGCCGGAACTGCCGCTTGCCGCGCGGGGAGGTCAGGTCTTCGGTGAGCATCGCGGTGCGCCGGGGCCGCTCGGGCTGGGGTAACCCCATCGCTTGACGCAGGGCGGGCCGGACGAACACCTCGAACGACACCAGCGCGCTGACCGGGTTGCCCGGCAGCGTGACCGCGGGAGTGCCGTCGATCGATCCGGCACCCTGCGGCATTCCGGGCTGCATCGCGACTTTGACGAACTCGACACCACCGGACGGGCCGCCCAGCGCGTCCTTCACCACCTCGTAGGCACCGGCGCTGACCCCGCCCGTGGTCAGGATCAGGTCCGCCTGACCGGCGTGGGTGCGCAGCATGGCGCGGAAGGCGTCGACGTCGTCGCCGGTGGTGGGGGAGGCGACCACGTCGGCGCCGGCGTCGCGGACCGCAGCGGCCAGCATCACACCGTTGGATTCGTAGATCTGCCCCGGGGCGAGTTCGGCGCCCGCGGCCACCAGCTCGGTGCCCGTCGACACGACCAGCACCCGTTGGCGCGGCGTCACGGTCAGTGTCTGAAGGCCCAGTGCGGCTGCCAGGCCGAGCGCAGCCGGCGTCAGCACGTGACCGGCCTTCAGCACCGTGGTGCCTGCGGTGACGTCTTCCCCCGCGTGCCGGATGTGCTGGCCGTCGCGCGCCGCGGCGCGGATCGTCACCGTGTCGGTGGCGCCGTCGGTGGCTTCGACCGGGACCACGCCCGTCGCCCCGTGGGGCAGCGGCGCGCCGGTCATGATGCGGTGGGCGGTGCCGGGGTGCAGCGTCGGGATGTCGGTGCGTCCGGCGGGGATGTCCTCGGCGACCGGCAGCCGCACCGGCGTGCCGTCCGTGGCCGTCGCGACGTCGGCGGCGAGCACCGCGTACCCGTCCATCGCCGAGTTGTCGAAGCCCGGCAACGACAGCGGCGCGACGACATCCTCGGCGAGGGCGAGGCCGAGCGCGTCGGCCAGCGGGAGTGCCACAGGGGCACGCGCCGTGATCAACGAGCCGACCAGCCGGCGGTGCTCATCGACGCTGCGCATCAGACGGGATAGCTCACGCCGGTCAGCTCCTCGGACACCGCCCACAGCCGTTGCTGCACTGCGACATCGTGGGACTTGCGGTTCGACTGCACGAGCACGGGGTGCCCGACGAGTTCCCGGAAACCGGAGGGGCCGTAGTACTGGCCGCCACGCACCTTCGGATCGGTGGCCGCGCGCAGCGTGGCCAGCGCACCGACGGCGGGGCTGTTGGTCACCAGGCCGGCCAGCGCGGAGAAGCCGGGCAGGTTGGAGCCCGGCACGTGGCGCATCAGCTCGGTGTTCGAGATGCCCGGGTGTGCGGCCACGGCGATCGTCTTGGCGTCTGCGGCGGCGAGCCGACGCTGCAGCTCGTAGCTGAACATCAGATTCGCCAGCTTGGACTGGCCGTAGGCGGCCACCCGGTTGTACCCGCGCTCCCACTGCAGGTCGTCGAAGTGGATGTCGGCCTCGATGTTGTGGGCGATGCTCGCGACCACGACGACCCGGGAACCCTCGACTGAGAGCAGGTGGTCGAGCAGCAGCCCGGTGAGCGCGAAGTGTCCGAGGTGGTTCGTGCCGAACTGCAATTCGAAGCCGTCGGCGGTGACCTGCTTGGGCGGATACATCACCCCGGCGTTGTCGATGAGCAGATCGATCGCCGGGTACGCCGCCCGCAGCGCCTCGGCCGCGGCCCGCACATTGGCCAGCGATGTCAGATCCAGCTCCTGGACCTCGACCTGCGCCCCGGCGTGCGCCTGGCGGATCCGGTCGGCGGCTTGGTTCCCTTTGGTCAGGTCACGCACGGCGAGCACCACCCGGGCGCCGCGGCCGGCGAGAACGAGGGCGGCCTCGTAACCGATGCCGGAGTTCGCGCCGGTGATCACGGCGACGCGGTCGGACTGGTCGGGGACGTCAGCAGCGGTCCATTTCACGCTCATGCGATCACGATACTGAGACGATGGTCGTGACCATGGATCTCCTCGACCCCGCCCACCCGCCGAGTCGGAAGGCGCCGCGGGTGTGGGCGCTGTCGGCGGCGATCCCGTGGACGGTGGCGGTCGCGGCGCAGGTGGTGTGGATCGTTGTCGACCCCCGGGTGGGCTGGCTGCACGCGCTGGTCGCTGCGGGCACCATCGTGGGGATCGTGACGTCGGTGGTCGTCGCCCCGCTGTGGCGCTACCGGGTGCACCGCTGGGACATGGATGCCACCGCCGTCTATGTGCGGTCTGGCTGGTGGGTGCAGGAGCGTCGCATCGCTCCGATCTCGCGGGTCCAGACCGTCGACACGCACCGCGGTCCGCTGGACCGGCTCTTCGGGTTGTCGAACGTGACCGTGACGACGGCGTCGTCCGCCGGCGCGGTGCGCATCGTGGCGCTCGACGCCGACGTGGCGGACCGGGTGGTGGCACGGGTGACCGACATCGCGGCGCTGGGTGCCGAGGACGCGACGTGACCGACGACGGCTGGCTGCGGCTGAGCCCACGGATGCTGCTCGTGCACCCGATCCACGAGGTACTGCGCCAACTGCCGGTGCTGATCGCGTCCCTGGTTCTCGGGTCGACGACCGGCAACCCCGGATGGACGCTCGGCGGCGTGCTGCTGGTCGTCGGCTACGGCGCGGCCCGGTGGTTCACCACGACCTATCGCATCGGTGCCGATGACATCCGGCTCCGCAGTGGGGTGCTGCGGCGCTCGGTGCTCTCGCTGCCCCGCAACCGCATCCGGTCGGTGTCCACGGATGCGCGCCCGCTGCACCGGCTCCTCGGACTCACCGTGGTGCAGATCGGCACCGGCAGGCAGGCCGGCGGAGACACGATGTTCGCGCTCGACGCGCTCCCGGCCGGCGATGTGCCGCGACTGCGCGCGATGCTGCTGGCCGACTCGTCGGTGCCGTCCGAGCGCCAGGGTGACGCCGGATCCGGCCGGGTGCTGGCGCGCTGGCAGCCGTCATGGCTGCGCTACAGCCCGCTCACGGCGACCGGGGTCGTGATGATCGCCGCGGGTTTCGGTCTGCTCGGCCAGACGGGCGCACTTGCCGCCTTTTCGGACAGCGCCGTCGCGAGGGCCGGCGAGGGGGCGGCGCGGACGTTGGGAACGGTCGGCACGGTGGCGGCCGTGGCGTTGCTCCTTCTCGTCGCTTCGGTGGTCGTGGCGGTGACGCGGTCGCTGCTCACCTTCGGCAATCTCGAGCTGAGACGCGACGCCGACGTGTTGCACCTGTCGCACGGTCTCCTGCGCGTCCGCGAGCACACGTTCGACATGCGCAGGCTGCGCGGCGGCACGCTGCGCCAGCCGCTGCTGGTGCGGTGGTTCGGCGGCGCGCGGCTGGACGCCGTGATGACGGGTGTCGGCGGGGCGGGCGAGGCGTCGCAGCTGTTGCCACCGTGTCCGCGGGCCACCGCCGAGTCGGTGCTGACGCAGCTCATCGACGCGCCCGAAGCGGTGCGCGGCCCGCTCACCCGACACGGGCCGGCGGCGACCCGGCGGCGGTGGACGCGTGCGCTCGCCGCACCGGCTGCGCTGGCGTTGGCGCTGACCGTGACCGCGGCCGGCTGGGGTGTCCCGCTGTGGACCTGGCCCGTGCTGGCCGCGGCGACCGCGGCCTGCGCGTGGCTGGCCGCGGACCGATCCAGCGCGCTCGGGCATCGGGTGGGTGACGGCTGGCTGGTGTCGCAGGCCGGCAGCGTGCTGCGCCACCGTGACTGCGTGGCCGCCGCGGGTGTCGTCGCGTGGACCGTGCGGCAGACGCTGCCGCAGCGCCGCGCCGGGGTGGCGACCGTGATCGCGGCGACGGCGGCCGGCGAGAAGCGCTACGAGATAGTCGACGTTCCCGTCGCGGCGGCATGGTCGATCGCGGCCGCGACGTCACCATGGCTGGCCGCCGTCGCATGGGCCGGGGCCGAGTTGCGCTGAGACCGGCGCGGTTTACTGTCGCACCATGGCGATCGGTGGAGTGCTGTTCGACATCGACGGCGTGCTGGTCACCTCCTGGCAGCCGATCGATGGCGCGGCCGAGACGTTGCGCACGCTCAACGAGCATCAGGTGGCGTGCGCATATCTGACCAACACCACCACGAGGACGCGCGCCCAGATCGCCGAGTTGCTGACCGATGCGGGGATGGACGTGCGCGCCGACGAGGTGATCACCGCGGCCGCGCTGACCGCAGATTACGTCCGCGACCGGTACCCGGATGCCCGCTGCTTCCTGGTCAACAGCGGGCAGATCGGCGAGGACATGCCGGGCATCGACCTCGTCTACTCGACCGATTTCACCGGCCCGGAGGCCCCGGAGGCGCCGGACGTTGTGCTCCTGGGAGGAGCTGGGCCCGAGTACACCCACGAGACGTTGTCGTGGGTGTACGACTGGATGGCCCAGGGCGTGCCGGTCGTCGCCATGCACCGCAGCACCGCATGGACCACCACCGACGGGCTGCGCGTCGACACCGGCATGTACCTGATCGGAATGGAGGAGACCTCCGGTCGCAAGGCGACCGCGGTGGGAAAGCCGGCGCCCGAAGGCTTCCTGTCTTCGGCGGGCCGGCTCGGCGTCGACCCCGACGAGATGTACATGATCGGCGACGACCTCAACAACGACGTGTTGGCCGCACAGGTCGTCGGGATGACGGGTGTCCTCGTGCGCACCGGCAAGTTCCGCCAGGACACGTTGGACCGTTGGGCTGCAGACGAATTCGCGATGCAGCCCAACCACGTGATCGATTCGGTGGCTGATCTGCCGACGCTGCTCGACCTGTAGCGATGAGTTCCGCGCCGGCGCGGAGTCGGAACTGCATGACCGAAACGCTGATAGTCGAGACCGTCGTCAATGCCGAGCCCGCTGCGGTTTTCGCGGTGCTCGCCGACCCCGCCAACCACGCCGCCATCGACGGCACGGGGTGGCTGCGTGACTCACTCGACCCAGGTGTCGTGACCGAGAACGGCCAGATCTTCCGCATCCGGATGTTTCACGACAACCACCCGGACGGGTATTACGACATGGCCAACAAGGTCATCGTCTTCGACCCCGGTCGGACGATCGCCTGGGAGCCCGGACAAGCGGGCGAGAGCGGGGAGCTCGAATTCGGCGGCTGGACATGGCGTTACGATCTCGAACCCACCGGGCCCGCCCAGACCCGGGTGCGTCTGACCTACGACTGGTCGGCCGTTCGCGCCGACCTGCGCGAGCACATCACGTTCCCGCCGTTCCCGACGAGCTATCTGGACGGCTCGCTGGCCAACCTGTCGGCGCTGGCGTCAGGCCGTTAACTCCCGCTGCAGCACACGGATCGCCTCGATGCGTTCCTTGAGCTGATCGCGGGTGGCGGCAGCGACCGGCGGACCCCCGCAGCGGCGGCGCAGCTCGTTGTGGATCCAGCCGTGCGGCCGGCCCGTGCGGTGGTGCGCCAGCGAAACCAGCGTGTTGAGTTCACGACGGAGCTCACGCAGCTGTCCGTGCGTCGTCGCCGGCACCACGGCACCCGATTCGGTGCGCTTCTGCAGTTGTTCGTCCTGCCGTCGGCGCAGCAGGTCGCGCATCGCTTTCGCGTCGAGCAGACCGGGGATGCCGAGGTAGTCGGCTTCCTCGTCGCTGCCTGCGGGGGTGGCCGTGCCGAACGAGGCGCCGTCGAAGATCACCTGATCCAATTCGGCGTCGGCACCGAGGTATTCGATCTTGCCCTCGTTGTCGTCGGGCTCGTCGCGCTTCTGCTCGGCCAGCTCGGCATCGAGCGGATCGTCCTCGGTCTCCCGGTGCGGCTTGCCCAGCACGTGGTTGCGCTGGGCTTCCATCTCGCTGGCGAGCATCAGCAGGTTCGGCACCGAGGGCAGGAAGATGCTGGCCGTCTCGCCGGGCCGGCGCGACCGCACGAAGCGCCCGATCGCCTGGGCGAAGAACAGCGGCGTCGACGCGCTCGTCGCGTACACGCCGACGGCGAGGCGCGGCACGTCCACACCTTCGGACACCATGCGCACCGCCACCAGCCAGCGTGACGTGTCCGCGGCGTACTGCGAGATGCGGTCCGAGGCGCCCTTGTCGTCGGAGAGCACCACGGTCGGCGCCTCGCCGGTGATCGTGAGCAGCAGGTCGGCATAGGCGCGGGCGGCGGTCTGGTCGGAGGCGATGATCATGCCGCCGGCGTCGGGAACGTGCTGACGCAGGCCCCGCAGCCGGGTGTCGGCGGCGGCGATCACCGCGGGCATCCACTGCCCGGCCGGGTTCAGCGCCGTCTTCCAGGCCCGCGCGGTCTGCTCGGCGGTCAACGGCTCGCCGAGCCGGGCCGCGTGCTCCTCGCCGGCGCTGTCGCGCCAGCGGGCCTCACCCGAATACGCCATGAACATGACCGGCCGAACCACACCGTCGGCGAGAGCGTCCGAGTAGCCGTAGGTGTGGTCGGCCTTGGACCTCTGGAAACCGTCCGGTCCGGTCTCGTAGGTGACGAACGGGATCGCACTGTCGTCGCTGCGGAACGGCGTCCCGGTCAGCGCGAGGCGCCGGGTGGCGTCGTCGAAGGCCTCCCGGATCGCGTCACCCCAGCTCTTGGCGTCACCGCCGTGGTGGATCTCGTCGAACACGACGAGCGTCTTGCGGTTCTCGGTGCGCACCCGGTGCCGCGACGGATGGCTCGCAACCTGGGCATAGGTGACGACGACGCCGTGGTACTCCGAGGACGTCTGCGAGTTCGAGTTCGAGAACTTCGGGTCCAGCGCGATGCCCTGGCGCGCTGCGGCCTGCGCCCACTGGATCTTCAGGTGCTCGGTCGGCACCACGATCGTCACCGCCTCGACGGTGCGCTGGGCCAGCAGTTCGGCGACGATGCGCAGCGCGAACGTGGTCTTCCCGGAACCGGGGGTGGCGACGGCCAGGAAATCGCGAGGTTGCGCCGACAAGTATTTGACCAGCGCCCGTCGCTGCCAACCGCGAAGCGTCGGGGTGCTGGGCGCTGCATCAGCCCGCACCCACGACTCCTTTCGACCGAATCGCAGTCTAGGGCAGGCGCTTCCGCGATCGCATCCGACGCGGCGTGTCCACCCCCGGCGTGTCTGGTGCCTACTCGACGAAGTGGTTGTCGTTCTTGGCGAACCACTCGCGGCGTTCCTCGTCGGTCAGCTCGCCGAGCTGGGCCAACCCCTCGAAGTAGTGCTCGCGCGGCGCACCCGGGGCGAACAGCATCAGCATCGTCGCGGGTTCGTCGGCCCGGTTGCCGAAGCCGTGGATGCCGCCCGGCGGGACGTAGAGGAAGTCTCCCGCCCCGCCGTCGGTCCACTCGCTGCCGTCGTACAGCGCCACGGTGCCCGACAGGATGTAGAACGCCTCGCTCATGCCGCGGTGGTAGTGCGGGCCCGGCCCGCCCCCGCGCGGGGCGATCCTCACCCGGTACAGGCCGTAGTCGCCGCCGGTGTCGCCCTGGCCGGCCAGATAGTGGTACTGGACCAGGCCGAAGGAGTCGTAGTCCGGTGGTGCGTCGCCACGCTTGAGCCACGCGCTGACCTCGGGCTCGTCGGCGGTGTAGCGGGGCGGGGGATAGGGCGGCACCAGCAGCGACATGCGCCCACGCTAAACGGGGAAGGTGACTCCGGTGAGTTCTTCGGAGACCGTCCACAACCGCTGCTGCTGGGCCACGTCGTAGGACAGCGCGTTGGACGCCACGACGACGGGCGCGCCGCGCTGTTGGCCGATGCCGTCGGGGCCGTAATACTGCCCGCCGAGCACACCGGGGTCGGTGGCGGCGTGCAGCGATGGCAGCGCACCGCCATCGGGCTTCTGGGCGAACAGCAGCGGAGCAGCCGCCAGGAAGGCGCGTTCGACCGGGCGTGGGAAGCTGCGCGCCAACTCCGTGGTGGCCGTCCCTGGGTGGGCCGCGACGGCGATCGTCTTCCCGCGCGGGGCCAGGCGGCGCTCCAGCTCGTAGGTGAACATCAGGTTGGCCAGCTTGGACTGCGTGTAGGCGCCCATTCGGCTGTAGCTGCGCTCCCACTGCAGGTCGTCCCAGTGGATCGCACCGCCCATCTTGTGGCCGTTGCTGCTCACGGTCACCACGCGGGAGCCGGGCACGTCGACGATGTTGGGGAGCAGCAGCCCGGTGAACGCGAAGTGGCCGAGGTGGTTGGTGCCGAACTGCAGCTCGAAGCCGTCCTTCGTGGTGCCCTTGGGGGTCGTCATCACGCCGGCGTTGTTGATCAGCAGATCGATGCGCTCGAACCGGCCCTTGAGTGCGTCGGCGGCGGCGCGGATGGAGACCAGGGATGTCAGGTCCAGCTCCTGGACCTCGACGGTCCCGCTGATCCTGTCCGCCGCCTGCTTGCCCTTCTCGACGTTGCGCACCGCGATGACGACGGTCGCGCCCTTGTCCGCCAGCGCCTTGGCGGTCTCGAAGCCGAGGCCGGTGTTGGCGCCGGTGATGACGGCGACGCGGCCGGTCTGGTCAGGGATGTCGGCTGTGGTCCAGTCGCTCATGGGTGTCCTTTCGTGGGAGGGGATCGCTAGACGGCGACGGTGATTCCGGTGAGTTCTTCGGACACGGTCCAGAGGCGTCGCTGCAGCTCGACGTCTTTGGACTGCTTGCTCGAGTCCACCACCTCGGGGTACCCGCGCAGCTCGAAGGGTCCTGACGGGCCGTAGTACTGGCCCCCGCGGGCGGCCGGATCGGTCGCGGCCCGCAATGTCGGCAAGGCTCCCGTCGCCGCGCTCTGCGACACCGCGCGGAACACCGGATCGAGCAGTGGCAGGTGTCGGCCGAGGTCGGTGTTCGACCCGCCCGGGTGTGCCGCCAGTGCGGAGGCCGGCGATCCGGCGGCGGCCAACCGCCGCTGCAGCTCGTAGGTGAACAGCAGGTTGGCGAGTTTGGACTGGCCGTAGGCCACGACGCGGTTGTACCTGCGCTCGAGTTGGAGGTCATCGAAGTGGATGCTCGCGCGGATTCGGTGGCCGATGCTGCTGACGGTGACGATGCGCCCCGCCGGGGCCGCCGTGACACGATCGAGAAGCAGCCCGGTCAGCGCGAAGTGGCCGAGGTGGTTGGTGCCGAACTGCAGCTCGAAGCCGTCTGCGGTCTCTTGGCGGGGCGTGTACATGACGCCGGCGTTGTTGATGAGTAGGTCGATGGTGGCGTGATCGCTTTTGAGTCGGTCCGCGGCAGCGCGTACCGAGGCCAGTGAGCTGAGGTCGAGCTGCTGCAGCACGACGGTCGACTCAGGTGCCGTCTGCTGGATGCGGCGGACCGCGTCCTTCCCCTTGTCGGTGTTGCGGACCGCGACGACGACCGTCGCTCCCTTCGCTGCCAACGCCTTGGCGGTCTCGAAGCCGAGGCCGGTGTTGGCGCCGGTGATCACGGCTGTGCGGCCGGTCTGGTCGGGAATGTCGGCTTCAGTCCATGTCGTCATGACGTTCTCCTAGAATGAATGAAAGCGGGGCGTCCGCTCCGGTTGTTGATCACTATACGGAACGCACGCCCCGTTTATCTATTCCTGAGGAGCTCGTCATGAATCGGCCCCTGCGCGCAGACGCGGCACGCAACCGCGCCCGGGTGCTCGAGGTCGCCTACGAGACCTTCGCCGAGGAGGGGCTGGCGGTGCCGATCGACGAGATCGCCCGCAGGGCCGGGGTCGGTGCCGGCACGGTCTACCGACACTTTCCGACGAAGGAAGACCTGTTCCGCGCCGTCGTCGACGACCGAATTCGCAGCATCATCGCGTGGGGCAGCGCCCTGCTCCAGGAGGTTGCGCCAGGGGAGGCGCTGTTCGCCTTTCTACGCACCCTGGTCCTGCAATGGGGGGCCACCGACCGGGGTCTCAGCGAGGCGCTCGCCGGAGCCGGTGTCTCGGTGGACGTGGCGATCCCTGAGGTCGAAGACGAGTTCCTCGCAATGCTCGGAGAGTTGCTGCGCGCCGGGCAGGAGGCAGGCACCGTGCGCGGCGAGATCGGCGTGGCGGAGGTCAAGGCTCTGCTGGTCGGGCTCCAGGCGATGCAGGGCTACAACGGGGAGGCTGCGACCAGGGTCATCGACGTCGTGCTGGACGGCCTACGCGTTCGATGAACAGCCTTGCACTCTCCCAGGTCGAGTGCTAAGAATGCAGTTGGCACTCGCGACCGGTGAGTGCTAGGTCGGGACGGTGAGGCCGGGGCCGCATTTCCGCGAGCACATCCCCAGCCGTCCGTCGCGGGCACTGCGCCCGACCAGCAAGACGTGCATCCCCAATCCCGGAGGAAACACTTCGCAATGGCCAAGACAATTGCGTATGACGAAGAGGCCCGTCGCGGCCTCGAGCGGGGCCTCAACAGCCTCGCCGACGCGGTAAAGGTGACGCTGGGCCCCAAGGGTCGCAACGTCGTCCTCGAGAAGAAGTGGGGTGCCCCCACGATCACCAACGATGGCGTGTCCATCGCGAAGGAGATCGAGCTCGAGGATCCGTACGAGAAGATCGGCGCCGAGCTGGTCAAGGAAGTCGCCAAGAAGACCGACGACGTCGCGGGTGACGGCACCACCACCGCCACCGTGCTGGCCCAGGCGCTCGTGCGCGAGGGTCTGCGCAACGTGGCCGCCGGCGCCAACCCGCTCGGCCTCAAGCGTGGCATCGAGAAGGCCGTCGAGGCCGTGACCGAGGGTCTGCTCAAGTCGGCCAAGGAGGTCGAGACCAAGGAGCAGATCGCCGCCACCGCCGCGATCTCCGCCGGTGACGTCCAGATCGGCGAGCTCATCGCCGAGGCTATGGACAAGGTCGGCAACGAGGGCGTCATCACCGTCGAGGAGAGCAACACCTTCGGCCTGCAGCTCGAGCTCACCGAGGGCATGCGCTTCGACAAGGGCTACATCTCGGGCTACTTCGTGACCGACGCCGAGCGCCAGGAAGCCGTCCTCGAGGATCCCTACATCCTCCTGGTCAGCTCCAAGGTGTCCACGGTCAAGGACCTGCTCCCGCTGCTGGAGAAGGTCATCCAGTCCGGCAAGCCGCTGCTGATCATCGCCGAGGACGTCGAGGGCGAAGCCCTGTCGACCCTGGTGGTCAACAAGATCCGCGGCACCTTCAAGTCCGTCGCCGTCAAGGCCCCGGGCTTCGGTGACCGCCGCAAGGCGATGCTGCAGGACATGGCGATCCTCACCGGTGGCCAGGTCATCAGCGAAGAGGTCGGCCTGTCCCTGGAGACCGCCGACGTCGCGCTGCTCGGCAAGGCCCGCAAGGTCGTCGTGACCAAGGACGAGACCACCATCGTCGAGGGCGCCGGTGATTCCGACGCCATCGCCGGCCGCGTGGCCCAGATCCGCGCCGAGATCGAGAACAGCGACTCCGACTACGACCGCGAGAAGCTGCAGGAGCGCCTGGCCAAGCTGGCCGGCGGTGTTGCGGTGATCAAGGCCGGAGCTGCCACCGAGGTGGAGCTCAAGGAGCGCAAGCACCGCATCGAGGACGCCGTCCGCAACGCCAAGGCTGCCGTCGAAGAGGGCATCGTCGCCGGTGGCGGCGTCGCCCTGCTGCAGTCGGCCCCGACGCTGGACGGCCTCGGCCTCTCCGGTGACGAGGCGACCGGTGCCAACATCGTGCGCGTCGCGCTGTCGGCCCCGCTGAAGCAGATCGCCTTCAACGGTGGTCTCGAGCCCGGTGTCGTCGCCGAGAAGGTGTCCAACCTGCCCGCGGGTCACGGCCTCAACGCCGCGACCGGCGAGTACGAGGACCTGCTCAAGGCCGGCGTCGCCGACCCGGTGAAGGTGACCCGCTCGGCGCTGCAGAACGCAGCCTCGATCGCGGCGCTGTTCCTCACCACCGAGGCCGTCGTCGCCGACAAGCCGGAGAAGGCCGCCGCACCTGCCGGCGACCCGACCGGTGGCATGGGCGGCATGGACTTCTAAGAAGTCGCCTTCAAGAGGCCCGGTCCCGTTCGCGGGGCCGGGCCTTCTTGTTTATCCCCAACGTGGGCCCTGTGCACAGGTTCGGCCCGAAAAGCGTGCGGGAGGCCCACTCTCGTCGGATGCCGCGGTGACGGTGCCCGTATGGAACCTTTCATCGGCAGCGTCGCGGTCCGCGACGGCCACCTCACCCGCCGCGCCCTGGCCCGTCACCACCGCCCGGTGTTCCGCGACGTCTATCTCGCGAAGGACGTCGAGTTGACGGCCCGCATCACAGCGCATGCCGCATGGCTCGCAACCGGCGCAGTTCTGGGCGGGACCTCGGCCGCCGCGGTCTTCGGCACCAAGTGGATCGACCCTCACGCGCCCGCGGAGATCGTCCGCGCGGACCGGCATGCGGCACCCGGCATGATCGCGCACTCATGGACCCTCGCAGCCGGAGAGACGTGTCTCGTCGCGGGGGTCGATGCGACCACGCCGGCGCGCACTGCGTTCGATCTCGGCCGCACCCGACCTTTCGACGAGGCGGTCCCCGTCATCGACGCGCTGATGAACGCAACCCGCTTGTCCGCGGCTGAGATCGCAGCCGTCGCAGCAGCGCACCCCGGCGTTCGCGGTGTTCGGCGTATCCCCGGGTTACTGAAGTTGATCGACGGGGGTGCGGAGTCGCCGCAGGAAACCCGGGTGAGGCTCATCCTGGTCCGCGCCGGACTCCCGCGGCCCGAGACGCAGATCGCGTTCAAAGATCTGCGTGTCCGTGTCGACATGGGCTGGCGGCAGTGGAAGGTCGCCGTCGAGTACGACGGTGTTCAGCACTGGAGTGACCGGCGGCAGCGCACATGGGACATCGACCGGCTGGCGCTGTTGGACGAGGCCGGGTGGGCGGTAATCAGGGTGAGCGCTGAGATGCTGCGGCGTCCCGACGTCATCGTCGAACGTGTGCGCGCCAAGCTGCTCGAACGTGGGGCCTGTGCACAACTTCTCGGCGGATGCCGTGCACGAGGCCCACGTTCGGCCTAGCTTCTAGAGCTCCCGCAGCGGCGTCGGCTTCAGAGCCAGCGTCGCGGTCACGCTGATCACCGCGGTCAGCACCAGGTAGCCGCACGCCAGCCAGGGCGAACCGCCCACCGCTCCAATCAGGGCGGTCAGGATCAGCGGTGTCAGCCCCGAGGCGAACACGCCGGAGAGTTGGTAGACCGTCGAGAGCCCCGTGTAGCGGATGCGGGCTGGGAACAGCGACGCGTACAGCGAGCCCTGCGCGCCGTAGAACAGCGCATGCACGACGCCGAACACCACGAGCATGCCGACGGCGTACAGCCCGATGTCGCGGGTGCCGAACAAGGCGAACACCGGGAACACCGCGACGCCGTAGGCGCCGATGCCGATCGTGTAGATCCGCTTCGGGCCGTAGCGGTCGGTCAGCAGACCCGATACGGGCAGCAGCACCGCCATCAGCAGGGCGGCGGCAGTAACGGAGATCAGCACCGGCACCTTCTCCAGCTTCAGCGTGCCGGTGGCGTAGGCGATGGCGAACACGCCCCAGGTGTTGAACGCGGCCCCTTCGCCCCACCGCGACAGCATGCCCAGCACGGTCGAGCGCAGCACCGGCGGTCGGAACACCTCCCGCACCGGCACCGCGGCCCGGTCGTCCTCGTCGCGGACCTTCTCGAAGGCCGGTGTCTCACTGGCCTTCAGCCGCACCGCGACACCGAAGATCACCAGCACGATGCTGAACAGGAACGCAATGCGCCAGCCGTAGGCCAGGAACGCATCATCGGGCAGCGCGATCTGCAGCAGGGCGAAAACGCCTGTGCCGAGGGCGAGTCCGAGCGCCAGGCCGACCTGCGGGATGCTGCCGAAGAGCCCTCGCCTGCGCGCCGGGCCGTGCTCGACCGCCAGCAGTACCGCGCCCGCCCACTCGCCGCCGAGCGCGAAGCCCTGCACGATGCGCAACAGGAGCAGCAGGATCGGTGCGAGCACACCGATCTGCGCGGCGGTCGGCAGCACACCCATCAGCGCGGTCGCCGCGCCCATGAGCAGCATGGTCAGCGCCAGCGTCTTCTTACGGCCGATGCGGTCGCCGATGTGGCCGAACACGAACCCGCCGATGGGCCGGACAACGAACCCCACCGCGAACGTCGCGAACGACAGCAGCGTGCCGACGAACGTCGTCTGGTCGGGGAAGAAGGCCCGGTTGAACACGAGGCTGGCGGCCGTCGCGTAGAGGAAGAAGTCGTACCACTCGATCGTCGTCCCGACCAGGGACGCCCACAGCGCGGTGCGCGCTGCCGGTGTGGCGGGCTCGGTGTCGGGTGGGGCTATGACAGTCACGAGGATCCATCACCGCATGTCGCCGGGCTCCGAACAACGTTTGCGATCGGCATGGATGAAAGTCGGCGCCGCTGAGGTTCACTGTCAGCATGGACACGATGACTGCGATCGGCGCGTACGCCGCCGACTCGATCGACGACAGCCTGCGCGACATCACCGTCCCGGTGCCCGAGCTGAGGCCCCGCGACGTACTGGTCCGGGTACTCGCGGTGTCGGTGAATCCGGTCGACGTGAAACAGCGTGCGGCACTGGAGTCCTCCTCCGAACCAAAGATTCTGGGTTATGACGCGGCCGGTGTGGTCGAGGCGGTCGGCCCGCAGGTGTCGACGCTGTCGGTGGGCGACGAGGTCTGGTACGCCGGGGACATCACCCGCGCCGGCAGCAACGCCGAGCTGCAGGCGGTCGACGAGCGCATCGTGGCCCGCAAGCCGGCATCGCTGTCGTTCGCCGACGCGGCCGCGCTGCCGCTGACGACGATCACCGCGTGGGAGTCGCTGTTCGACCGCTTCGGACTCACCCGCGAATCGACCGGCGATCTGCTGGTGCTCGGTGCCGCCGGCGGAGTCGGCTCGATCATGATCCAGCTCGCGAAGGCGCTGACGCAGGTTCGGGTGGTCGCGACCGCCAGCCGTGACGAGTCCCGGGCGTGGGCGCAGCGGATGGGCGCCGACCTGATCGTGAACCACCACCACCTGCGGGACGAGACGCTGGCCGCGGTGCCGGGCGGCGTCGACTACCTGTTCTCCCCGCATTCGGCAGGCAACATCGACGACTACGAGGCGATCGTCAAACCCTTCGGCCACATCACGGCGATCGACGAACCAGAGGGCCTGGAGCTGGTGGATCTGAAGGCGAAAAGCATTGCGTGGCACTGGGAGTTGATGTTCACCCGGGCCATGTTCGAGACACCCGACATGATCGAGCAGCAGCGGTTGCTCACGCGCGCGGCCGAACTCGTCGATCAGGGCACGCTGAGCACCACGGTCACCAAGACCATCACCGATTTCTCGGCGGCCGGGCTGGCCGAGGCGCACCGCGACGTGGAATCGGGGCGGATGACGGGCAAGGTCGTGCTCACCCGCTGACGGGCGGCGGCGTAGGTTCCCACACCATGGCCTTTCCCCGCCCGTCCGAGAACACCACCGCCGTCGTCACCGGAGCCTCGTCGGGCATCGGCGCCGACCTGGCTCGCGAACTCGCGGGGCGCGGGTACGGCCTGACGCTGGTCGCCCGCCGCGAGAACCGGCTGCGTGAACTGGCCGACGAACTGTCGGGCCGGGTCCGGGTCGAGGTCATCGCCTGCGACGTCGCCGACGCGGCCGCCCGCGCGGATCTCCTGGAGGAAGTCGGCCGCCGCGGCCTCACGATGGACATCCTCGTCAACAACGCCGGCATCGGCACCATCGGCCCGGTCCTCGGCTCGACCCCGGAAGCCGAGATCGGCCAGGTGAGGGTCAACGTCGAGGCGGTGATCGACCTGACCACCCGTGCGGTGCAGCAGATGGTGCCGCGCGGCCGTGGCGCGATCCTCAATGTCGGGTCGACGGCCGGCTTCCAGCCGTTCCCCGGTCAGTCGGGCTATGCTGCGACGAAGGCGTTCGTGCGGTCCTACACCGACGGGTTGCGCGGTGAGCTGGCCGGCACGGGCGTCACCGTCGCCGCTCTGCATCCGGGGCCGGTGCGCACCGAGTTCCTAGAGACGGCAGGCATGGACGAGCGGACCTTCGCTGCGGCGTTTCCGAAGTTCCTGTGGATTCCGTCGCGCACCGTCGCCAGGAAGGGCATCGAGGCACTGGAGAGCGGGCGCAGCGTCATCCCGGGTTGGCAGAACGAGATTCCGGCACGGGTCTTCGAAGTCATGCCGCGCCGGCTGCTGTTGCCCCTGCTACGTAACCAGCACCCGGCGCTGAAGCGGTCGAGCTAGCCGGGCCAAGGCCGCATCCAGCCTTCGACGGGAAGGTCCATCCCGTTGCACAGCGTGCAGATGGTGCGGTACCAGCCGACCGCGATCAGCAACTCCATCCGCTGCTCGTCACTGAGGGTGCCTCCCAACGCCGTCCAGGTCCGCTCAATCCACGAGCCGGTCGCCTCGAGCTCGTCGACCGCGGATATCAGCGTGCGTTCCTGAGCTGACCATCCGACGTCGGCGCCGGTGACCAGCGCGTCGCATTCGGACTCGGACACTCCCGCGATCGGACCCCAGAACGCGGCCTGCCCACCCCACTCGTAGGCGCATCCGACGAGTGCGCAGATGCGCAGGATCGCGATGGTGCGCAATCGAGGGGGCAGTGTCGCATCGACATACAGGGCCTCACCCAGCGCGCGCAGCTTCGCGGCCAGCGCCGGGTGACGCTGCAGGCACCGCACCAGCAGCAGCGGCTCGTAGGTCCGGTCGGGGTGACCCCAGCGGTTGATGCCGTCGGCGTCCTGCTCGCTCCACGGCGGGGCAAGTGGCGCAACGCGACTCACGTGTTCGGCGCCTCCCGTCGGCCGCGGATCAGGGTCCCGGGCCGGGCGTCGGTGGGGACGCCGTTCTCGGCGATCACCTGCCCGGAGACGACGGTGGCGACGTAGCCGTCCGCGCTCTGGTCGAGCCGCCGGCCGCCGGCCGGGAGGTCGGCGACGACGACGGGCCGGTGCAGCCGCAGCGCCGCAGCGTCGATGACGTTCAGGTCGGCCTTGTAGCCGACGGCGATACGGCCGCGGTCGGCCAGGCCCGCCACCGACGCCGGCACCGAGGTGAGTTCGCGCACCGCGTCGGCCACCGTGAGCCGGCCGGTCGGCCGGTCTCGCACCCAGTGCGTCAGCATGTACGTGGGAAAGCTTGCGTCGCAGATCATTCCGTAGTGGGCGCCGCCATCGCCCAGACCCAGGACGACGTCGTCGCGGCGGATGAGCTCGGCGACGGTGTCGAGTGAGCCGTCCCGAAAGTTGGCCAGGGTCATCAGCAGCATGGCCTGGCCATCGTCGTCGAGCAGGCGGTCGTAGGCTTCTTCGGCGGGGCTGACACCGCGGGCCTGTGCGCGGGCGCCGATCGAATCCGATGGCGCCGGTTCATAATTCGGCGGATCGGCCAGCGGGAACATGTAGTTCCAGGCTTGGGCGGCGAACATCAGCGGGTGTCCGTCGGCGGCCGGGCGATCGTTCAGAATACGTTCGCGCACTACGGGTTCCCGCATCTCGGCGACCCGCTCGGCCAGCGGCAGGTGCGCGATCGCCTGGTAGGACGGGTACATCACGAACGGGTTGCCGGACAACTCGAGGCCGAGCATCAGCCCGATCGGGCGCGGGAAGATCTGCGCGCTGATCCGGCCGCCGTTGTCGTTGGCCTTCTCGACCATGCGCAGCGCGTCGAGGAAGAACGGGTCACCGGCGTTGCCGATCGCGAGGGTGAACGTGACGGGCAGGCCGACGTCGGCGGCCACGTCGAACACCGTGCGCAGCGCCGGCTCGTAGTCCCCGGCCATCAGGTCGGGCACGAACTGGATCAACCCGCCGCCGGCGTCGTCGACACCCCGCGCGATCGCCTCGATCTCGGCGTAGCCGGCGTCGTAACTCGGGATGGGGTGACCGCTCTCGGACTTGTGCAGCGTCAGCCGCGACGACGCGAAGCCCAGCGCCCCGGCCTGCACCGCCTCGGCGGCGAGCTTGCGCATCATCGCGAGATCCTCGGGCGTCGCCGGTTCCCGGTCGACACCGCGGCGACCCATCACGTACACGCGCAGCGGGGAGTGCGGCAGGAACGCGGCGACGTCGATGTCGTGCGGGCGCGCCTCGACCGCGTCGAGGAACTCGGGAAAGGTCTCCCAGTGCCAGGGCAGCCCGTCGACCATGACGACCCCGGGGATGTCCTCGACCCCGGCCATCACGTCGACGAGCACGTCGTGATCATCGGCTCGGCACGGAGCGAAGCCGACGCCGCAGTTGCCCATCACCGCCGTGGTGACACCGTGCGCCGAGGATGGGGTCAGTCGGTCCGACCAGATGGCTTGACCGTCGTAGTGGGTGTGCAGGTCCACGAACCCGGGGGTGACGAGCAGGCCGGTGGCGTCGATCTCGCGGGCGGCCGGGCCCGAGATGCCGGGCCTCACCTCGGTGATCACGCCGCCGGTGACCGCCACGTCGGCGACGAACGGTCCGCCGCCCAGGCCGTCGACCACGGTCCCGCCACGAATGATCAGGTCATGTGTCATGCCTCGAATGTACGGTCAGGAGATGATCGACCACTTCGGAATCAACTGCGTGCACTGGGACGAGTCGAAGACGTTCTACGACAAGGTCCTCGGGGTGCTCGGCTACACCCGGCAGATGGACATGGAGGTCGCCGTCGGCTACGGCGCCGACGGCCATCCCTCGTTCTGGATCGGGGACGCCTCGGTCGGCGACGTGTCAGGTCCGAACCGCGAGATGCACGTCGCGTTCGTGGCCAAGGACGCCGAAGCCGTGCAGGCGTTCTACCGCACCGCGCTCTCGCTGGGGGCCGAGCCGCTGCACGAGCCGCGGATGTGGCCCGAGTACCACGACAACTACTACGGCGCGTTCGTGCGCGACCCCGAGGGCAACAACGTCGAGGCCGTGTTCCACGGCGGCGGCCCGGCGGTCACCGGTCCGCCGGTTTGAGCCAGCGCCACTGACCTTTCGACCATCCGGTGGCGCCGTCGAGGGTGTCCGCGACGGCCTGCACCACGCCGGGCCACTGCCACTCGTCGTAGTCGTCGCCCGACAGCCAGCCGCCGGGGCGGACTTTGGGCAGCCAGGCGGTGATGTCGGCGCACACGCTGTCGTAGTCGTGCCGGGCGTCGAGGTGCACCCAGGCCAGGGATTCGTCGGCGAACAGCTTCGCTGCGGCCACCGAGTCGCTGATCAGGAGCTGCACCTGATCGGCCGCGCCGCACGCGATGAGGTTGCGGTGCAGCAGCCCGGCCAGCGTGCCGCCGCCGTGGCTGACCGCGGGGGCGTGCGCGTTGGTCCCGCCGCGCCCTTCGGGCCCGCTGCCGCGGGCGGTGTCGACGCCGACGATCACCAGGTCGCGACCGCGGGCGAGTTCGGCGAGCGAGCAGAGGCTGCGGCCCAGGTAGCAGCCGACTTCGACGATGCGGTCGCCGGCAGCGAAGTGCTCGACGGCTTCCTCCTGCCCCGAGCGCCACTGGAACCAGCCGGGGATGTCCTCCCAGGACTGCACCGGCTGGTCGAATCCGGCCATCGGATCAGGCATCTTGATCAGGCACCTGCGGTCACCGTCCTGTCGGTCATCTCGATGTCGTCGCCCCGGCGTGTGATCAGCCCGTCGCGTTCGAACGCGTCCAGCCAGCCCGTCATCGGCCACCGCCCCCAGCGCCGGTGGAAGATCCGCGCGTTGCCGACGATGGCGGCCACGTGCTCGACGGGCGGGTCCGAGACCGGGTGGTGCTGGTGGTAGGCGTGCGCGCCGCCCACCCAGATCAGCGGAATGCCTTGCGCTGCAGCGGAAGCCGCGAAGTCGGTGTCTTCCCCGCCGTAGCCCGTGTAGTCCTCGCAGAACCCGCCGAGGCGGGCCCACGTATCCGCCGAGCAGGCGAAAGACAGCGACCAGAACAGGTCGTGGTTCGGCTCGATCTGCAGCACGCCCGGCGGAGGGTCCGGTCGCGCGGGATGGGGGTCGGTCTGCTCGTCGAGGCGATCGAGGGGGTAGCCGCCGGGTGCGGGCGGCAGGTAGGTGACGGGCCCGCAGAGCAGGGCCGGCCGCTCGATGCGTCCGTGCGCGTCGAGGTACCGGCCGATCAGATCCCGGCCGGGGATGCAGTCGACGTCGAGGAAGATCAGCAGCTCGGCACCGCGATCGAGGGCGGCCTGGGCGCCGACGTTGCGGGCACGGGCCAGCGGCAGCGCCGCGGGATCTGCGGAGCACGGGACGACGTGGACGCCGGGGCCGGCGAGCTCAGGGACGGTCGGATCGGCCATCGCGACCACGATGCGCTCATGCTGCCCGGGCACGCACTGCGCCAACCCCGCCTGCTGGGTCCGCAAATGTGCGTGCCGCCCGTGCACGACGGTCACCACGGCGGCGCGAGGACTCACGCGGCGATCACCTGCGCGGCGCGGGCGGCGGCCCCGCGAACCTGCAGCCGTGACCACGCCGACCGGTCCAGCGCGAGGGTTCCGGTGAGCAACGCGGGCCACCGGTCACGGGTGGGCCACTCGGTCAACTCTACGGTCAGCCCCGCTCGCGCCAAAGCTGTTGCGGTGGCGTGCTGTTCGGCGAAGGGGCGGTGCTGGGGGATCACGATCACCGCGGCGTCGGTGAGCGCCACGTCGGCGACGGCGTTCTGTCCTGCGTGGGTGACCACGACGTCGGCCTCCTCTAAGACCGGCCACGGATCGTCGACCCATCCCGATGTGCCCAGCGCGATCCACCGGTAGTGCGGAAGGGCCGTGCGGAGCTGGTCGAGGGCGTCGGCGGGCAGATCGTCGCCACCGGCACCGCCGAGCAGGACCCCGGTCCGCGCGTCCGACCTGGCGCGACGCTCTCGATCCTCGAACTGGCTGATCGATCCGACGAAGTGCGTACGGTCCGCGTGATCGTGGAGCCAATCCGGTCGGTAGACGTCGGCGGACCAGGGCGCCACGATCTGGTCGGCGATGTCGTAGGCCAGCCGGTGGGCCGGATCGGTGCGCTCGCCGGGCATCGCCATCACGGTGACGGGGATGCCCGCCAGCCGGCCCAGCATCGCGATCTCGACCGATACGTCGACGACCAGGCGGCGTAGCCCGGAGTCCGCGGTGACCTGGAGCAGATCGGCGGCGCGCCGCGCCAGACCCGCCACATGTGTTGGTGCCCAATGTAATCGGCCACGGCTCTGCGGATCGACGGGCAGCTCGCCGTCGGGCGGGACGTCGAGGGCGAGCTGCACCCAGCGGTCCTGGGGCCGCATCTGCGCGGGGCGGGGCAGCGAGGAGAAGAAGGTCACGGGCTCGTCGAGGCGGGCGCAGATGGACCGGGCCCGGGCCGCGTGCCCGCGGCCGTGGTGGTGCACGTAGTAACCGATCACGCCGACACGCCGTCCATCGCCGAGATCCCCGGAGCGCACAGCAGCTGTCGATACTGGTCGAGATACCGCGACACCATCACCTCGTGCGAGCAACAGCGCTCGGCGCGGGCGCGCGCGTCGCTCCGGTTCAGCCTCATGGCGTCGAGCAGGGCCAGGCTCAGCCCGTCGATGTCTCCGGGCGCCGCGAGCCGGCCGCACGATTCGTCGATGATCTCGGGGATCCCGCCGCGGGCGAACGCCGCGACGGGCGTGCCTGCGGCGAGCGCTTCGGCGACGACGCGGCCGTAGGGCTCGTCCCAGTGGGGGGTCACCAGTGCGACCGCCGCGCCGCCGACCAGCAGGTTCAGGTCGTCACGCCGCAGGTGTCCGTCGTAGACGACGCCGTCGCCCAGCAGAGGGCGCACCGCGGCGTCGAAATACGCGGAGTCGCCGATCGGTCCGGCGATGCGCAACGGGATGCCTGCAGCGCGCGCGGCGGCGATGGCCGAGGTGACGCCCTTCTCCGGCACCAGTCGCCCCGTCCACACGGCGTAATGGCCGCCAGGACCCATCGGCCGGTGTGCCATGTCCACTCCGTTGAGGATCACCGGGATGGGCCCGCTGATCGGAGACCACTGCCGCGCGGTGAACTCACTGACGGCGACGAAGCTGCTGGCCACGCCGCCGGGGAGTGCGACCGCCTGCTCCTGCCACTTCAGGGGAGGGGTGTGCAGCGTGGTCAGCATGGGGGCGTCGACGGTGTGGGCCATGGCAAGCGGCAGGTAATGCGGACTGTGGTTGTGGATGACGTCGAACGCACCGAGCTCGGCCCGGCCCAGGCCCACCATCACCGACAGGTAGGCGTGCGTCTCCTGCACCACCCATTCAGGAGTCGTGGGATCGAGACGGCGGGTTTCCTCGCTCATGTGCAGGGTGCGCAGCGGCACCACGTTCCATGGCAGGCCCATGTCGGAGCCCGGCGCGGCGAACACGGTGACGTGGTGTCCCGCAGCGGTGAGGCCGTGAGCGAGTTCGAACACGAACGCTTCCAGTCCGCCGGCGAACGGTTGCCGTACCGGGTAGCGGGACGAGGCCAGAAGCGCGATGCGTAACGGGCGTGCGCTCATGCGGTTCTCGCACTCCGGCACAGTCCGCGGTAGAGCCGCGCGGTGTCCTGCCGCACCTGGTCGCGTTCTGCGGCCCGCGCGCGCCGGCGGCTCAGATCGTCTGTTCGTTCCCCGATCTGTCCGAGCGCGTCGTCGACGGCCGCGAGCAGGCCGGCTCGGTCGAAGCGTCCGAGGCCGAAACCGAAGGTGGTGCAGGGCCGTTGTTCATGCAGATGTCCGCAGTCGGGGACCACGGGAACGACACCGCTGTCGTGGCAGGCCTCGACCCAGCCGGAGTGGGTGCCGAAGCGGTAGGGCAGCACCAGGATGTCGATGTCGTGGAGGAAGCCGACGAGTTCGGCGTCGGTGAACGGTGGATGGACCCGGACGTCGACACCGCGCGCCCGGTAGGCCGCCAGCCGATCGGCCAAATGCTCGTCGGCCCGAGGTGAGTCAAGAGCGTTGCCATCGAGATCCAGCCGCAGCGAAACATGCTGCGCTGCAAGCAGTGTGTCCATCACCGGCCACGGGTCGATGTTCGCCCGCAGGAACTTCGCATGGATGGCGACGACGGGCGCGGTGCGGTGCTCGCGCGGTGACCCGACCTGGTCGATCGGCAGCAGGTGCGGGTGCGGCAGCACCGTCGCCGCGACGCCCCACCGATCACGGACCTCCCGGGCCGCGCCCTCGGTGAGGGTGATCACGGCATCCGCGCGGTGCAGCAGGGTGCCGAGCTTGGCGAGGTGACCGGTCTGGTCCTCGAGATGCGGGTTCGCGAGGTCGTGCACGGTGACCACGAGCGGGACGCCGTAGGCGGCGAGTACGTCGGCGACGGCCACGAGATCGTCGTGCTCGATGCTCTCGAACCCGAAATGCACGTGCAGAATGTCGATCTCGGTGACATGTGCGAGCACGTACTGCGGATCGAGCCATTGTGGCGGCCACCACTGGCCCGGCTGGCTCGCATCCGGAGGAACCGGATCGGGGAGCAGCGTCACGAGCGTGGTGTCCACGGTGGCGGTGATGTACGGGTGTGCAGCCGGAACGGAGGCAACACGAATCAGATTCACACAATCCTTTCGACAGAGGCGATCAGTCTCGCCGCTGTCTCGACGATTGCTCTGGGGAAAGATATACCACGCCGAGGTGACACGTAACCTCTCGGCGTGGACTTCTCCAGCTCGCCCGCCGAGCAGTCAGCGCACGACGAGCCGCTGTGGTTGGTCGTCGGCAATTGTCAGGCCGAGGCGCTGCGCCGGGTGCTCGACAGCGTGCCGGCGCGGCCGTACCGGACGGTGCGGATTCCGCCGGTTCATGAACTGACACAACAGGATCTGCCTCATCTCGACGCCTTGCTGGGGCAGGCTACGGTGTTGCTCAGCCAACCGATCCGGCCCGATTACCGGGGCCTGCCGGTGGGGACGGGCCAACTGATCGAACGACTGAATCCCGCTGCCCGCGTGATTCGTTGGCCCGTGATCCGCTACGCCGGGCTCTATCCTTTCCAGGTCATCGTGCGCCGACCCGCCGACCGATCGCTGACACCTCCGGTGGTGCCGTACCACGACCTGCGGACCATCGCGGCGGCGCGCGCGGGGCGCTCGCCCGACGACCCGTGGGACGTCGAGGTCAGCGCAGAACAGCTCCGGACGGTGGCCGCCCTCAGTCGCGACGAGCTGGCGATGCGGGAAGCCAGAGACTGTGACGTCGGCGTCTCGGATCTGTTAACGGGCTTGGGCGTAGACGCGGCGCACACGATCAACCACCCCGGTAATGCGGTGTTGATCGCCCTGGCTGCCCGCATCCTGGACCACCTCGGAGCGGCGGTGACCGTCGGCTCCCTGGGCACCGTCCTGCTGTCGTCGGTGACCGCGCCGTTGGAGGCGCGGGTGCTCGACGCGCTGGGGCTGTCCGGGACGCCGCGGCGGGCCTGGTGTCAACACGGCACCACCATCGCGCCCGAGGACGTCCACTCCGCGCAGCTACGGTGGTACGGACGCAACCCCGACTTCCTCGACCTCGCCGTGCAGCGTCACGGAAACGTCATGGATTCACTGGGGCTTCTGTGAGCGAGGTGACGCAGGCCCTCGTGGGGCCACGCCACCACGGCGTGGTCCGCTTCGGGCTCGCGCTGAGCCTGCGGCATGTGTGGTCGCCCGATGTCGAGGGCCTGCTGAGCAGCGTCGGCGAGGACGGGATGCATCTGCAGTTCACCGACCGGCTCTTCGGGGACACCCCGGAAGCGGCGGCCTGCGCCGTCGCGGCGATCGCTGCCCGCACCCGCGTCACCGTGACGCTGCACGACCTGCCGCAGTGCTCCGACGGCCGCAACGCCGACCGTCGTGCGACGGCGTACGCCGACGTCGCCGCACGCTCGGCCGGTGTGGCGGTGAGCAGCGAGCACGAGCGAGAACTGTTGCGGGACATCGGTGTCGACGTGTCGTCGGTCGCGGTGATCCCGTTACCGATCGGACGACCGGCGCCGGTTCGTCGCCGCCCCGCGGAGGTGCGCACCATCGGTGTGTTCGGCTTCCTGTACCCCGGCAAGGGGCACGAGGAGGTGATCGCGGCTGCTGCAGATCTGCCGCGGGACGTCGAGGTCCACGCGATCGGCGAACCCTCCTCCGGGCACGACGATCTGGTGACCGACCTGACGGGGCGCGCCGCCGAACAGGGCCGGTGCTTCCACGTGACGGGGCACGTGGGCGACGACGAGCTGATCGACGTGCTGCAACGCGTGACAGTGCCCGTCGTCGCGCACACGCACGTCTCGGCGTCGGGCTCACTGGGTTCGTGGCTCTCGGCGGCGCGCCGCCCCCTGGTGGCGACGAATCGCTACACCCGCGAGATCGCCGACCGCAATCCCGGCATGCTCACGCTGTACCCGCCGCGCGGACTGGGTGGGGCGATCCGCGCCGCGCTCGATGATCCGCCGTCCACCTGGCTGACCGACGAGTCGGTACCGCGGCCGTCACCGACGGACACCGCGCGTGCCTACCGCGCCTTCTTCGACAGGTGGCACCGATGACACCGGAGCTGTTCCCACTGCCGGACGGCAGGTTCTGTGTGGCGGGCAACCGGTGGGACGTGCTGGACGGCAGGCCGGGACGCGACGCGAGTATCGCCGTCGTGGTGCCGTTCTACGACCAGCAGGACGATCTGGACCGGCTGCTCGCCGCGCTGGAGCTGCAGGACTACCCCCTGCACCTGGTCGAGGTCGCGGTCGCCGACGACGGCTCCCCGATGCCGCCCGACATCTCGTCGACGTCGTTGCGGTGCACAGTGGTTCGGCAACCCGACCGCGGATTCCGCGCCGCGGCGGCCCGCAACCTCGGTGCCGCCGCCACAGCCGGCGAGATCCTCTGCTTTCTCGACGCCGACACCGTGCCGGAACCCGGTTACCTGCGGGAGATCTCGCGGTTACCGTCGCTGCTGCCGGATGCGTTGGTAGTCGGTCGGCGTCGCCATGCCCGCCTCGACGGCTGGTCGGCGGCAGACGTGGCGCGATGGTGGGCGGGCGAGCGCACCCCGGTGGTGCTGGGTGAACCGCGCTGGCTTGCCGACGCGTATGCCCGTACCGGGGACCTCGCCATCGCCGACCACACCGCCTACCGCTATGTGATCAGCTCGGTGATGTGTTGCAGCAGAGAGCTGTTCGATTACTGCGGAGGTTTCGACGAGTCGTTCGAACAGTACGGCGGAGAAGACTGGGAGTTCGCGCACCGGGCCGCGGTCTGTGGCGCGGTGTTCCATCACGCGCGCCGGGCGGTGGCGTGGCACAACGGTCCCGACTGGGCCGGTCGTGAGGTGTCGGACCGGGCCGCCGCCAAGAACGCCGAGGGTCTTGCGCTGGCGAGGCTGATCACCGATCCGGCGGCACGCACCCATGGTTTGCGCTACGAGATCCCGGACGTGGCAGTGGCAATCGATGCCGACGAGCACGGACTGGGGTCCTTCGTCGCGACGCTCGCCGGCTTCCTCGCCCACGACGTCGGCGTCTGGATCACGGGCGCGGGAGCGGAGTCGCTGTGCGCGCGAGCCCATCTGCAGGATGACCGTATCCGTATCGGTCCGGTGCCCGACGACATTCGGCGCCGCACCCGGTTCGTCGTCGCCGTGACCGGACGGCCCGTGCTGTCCGCGCAGGGCGTGGCCGACCTCGTCGCCGCCTGTGCGCGACCCGGCGTCGCCGAGGTGCATGTCAGCGAGGGGGCCGCCCACGTGGTGTGCCGGGCGTCGTGGGCGCTGCACCGGCAGGCGCGGTGGCAGTGCGCGACGGAGTTCGGGGCCAAGGTGCACCGCCCGGGCGATGAATTCGGGGTGAGAGAAGGAGACGCCGAACCCGATCTGTCGTGGTGACCACGTGTCCGACGGCGGGCGTAGCTTGGGCAGCATGGCCGACACCGACGCTGCGCGCGAACTCCTGCGTGATTCGTTCACCCGCCTGATCGAGCACGCCGACGATCTGACCGACGGTCTGACCGACGAGGTGGCCTACTACCGGCCGACGCCGGAGGCCAACACCATCACATGGCTGCTGTGGCACAGTGCCCGCATCCAGGATGCCCAGCTGTGCGACATCGCGGGCATCGAGCAGGTCTGGTTCCGCGAGGGCTGGGTGGACCGCTTCGCCCTCGACCTCCCGCGAGATGCGCACGGCTACGGCCACACCCCGCAGGACGTGGCCAAGGTGCGCGCGTCGGCGGACCTCCTCGCCGGCTACTACCACGCGGTGCACCGCGAGTGCCTGTCATACGTCGCCTCGGTGTCGGGCGAGGACCTGGCCCGGGTCGTCGACGAGCGCTGGACGCCGCCGGTGACCGCGAGCTCGCGACTGGTGAGCATCATCGACGACGCCGCCCAGCATCTCGGGCAGGCGGCCTACATCCGGGGCATCGCACCGCAAAGTTGACACCTGTCAACCCCGCGTGCGACCTGCGTCACACCGCTCGTTAGAGTAGGGGCATGACTGCGACCTCCGACGTCACGCCCTTCACCGGAACCGGCACCATCACCAACCCCGCGACCGGCGCTTTGGCCGGCCAGGTGCGCTGGACCGACGCTGCGGACGTGCCTCGCACCGCTGCCGCCCTGCGCGACGCCCAGCGCGAATGGGCGGCCCGCGGCGCTGCGGGCCGGGCCAAGGTCCTGGCGCGGTACGGGGTGTGGCTGGGCCGCCACCGCGCGGAGATCGAAGAGCTGCTGATCGCCGAGACCGGCAAATCCGCGACCGACGCGGCCCAAGAGGTGCCGCTGCTCCTGATGATCCTGTCCTACTACGTGCGCACCATGGAGAAAGCGCTCGCCCCCGACCCCCGCCCCGCGGCGCTGCCGTTCCTGTCGATCAAGAAGATCGAGGTGCACTATCGGCCCCGCCCCGTCGTCGGCATCATCGCGCCGTGGAACTACCCCGTCGCCAACGCGCTGATGGACGCGATCGGGGCACTCGCTGCCGGCTGCGCCGTCCTGCTCAAGCCCTCGGAGCGCACCCCGCTGACCGCTGAACTGCTGCTGCGCGGCTGGCTCGACTCCGGCGCCCCCGACGTGCTGGCGCTGGCCCAGGGCGCCCGGGAGGTGTCCGAGGCCGTCATCGACGTGAGCGACTACATCCAGTTCACCGGCTCCAGCGCCACCGGTGCCAAGGTGGCCGAGCGCGCCGCTCGTCGGCTGACCCCGGTCAGCTTGGAGCTGGGCGGCAAGGACCCGATGATCGTCCTGGAGGATGCCGACATCGAGTTGGCCGCCCACGCCGCAGTGTGGGGCGCGATGTTCAACGCCGGGCAGACCTGCGTGTCCGTCGAGCGCGTGTACGTGCTCGAGCCGGTCTACGACCAGTTCGTCGCCGCCGTGGTCCGCGACGTGCAGAATCTGCAGGTGGGCGCCGGCGAGGGCCACCACTTCGGCGCGATGATCGACGACAGCCAGATCGCCGTCACCGAACGTCACGTCGCCGACGCGCTGGCCAAGGGCGCGCGGGCACTGACCGGCGGGAAGCGCCGACCGGGCCCCGGGAGCTTCTACGAGCCCACCGTTCTGGTCGACGTCGACCACTCGATGGCGGCCATGACCGAGGAGACCTTCGGCCCGACGCTGCCCATCATGAAGGTCTCCTCGGTGGCCGAGGCGGTCCGGCTGGCCAACGACAGCCCCTACGGCCTGTCCGCGGCGGTCTTCTCCCGCGATGTCGAGCGAGCCAAAGAGGTTGCACTGCAATTGGATTGCGGCGGAGTCAACATCAACGACGTGATCTCGAACTTGATGTGCACCACCGCCCCGATGGGCGGCTGGAAGACCTCAGGCATCGGGGCCCGCTTCGGCGGTCCCGAGGGGCTGCGCAAGTACTGCCGCATCGAGACCGTGGTCAGCCCGCGCACGGCCGTCGGCGCCGGCGGCAACTACTACAACAATTCGCAGCGCGCGCTGAAGCGGATGGACACGATGATGACCAAGCTGGCGCTCATCCGGTCCAAGCGCGTCGCCAAATAGGGCAGCCAAGTAGTCCACCGGCTGTTCACCTCGCCGTCACGATCCCGACGGCGGGGCTGGTTAGCGTCGCCCGGTGACTCTGGAAATCTCCGGCTACGACGTGATCGACGATGACGACGACGATCCCGTACTCGTCCTGGCGCACAGCGGTGAGCCCGTCGACACCTGGCGGGAGAACTACCCCTACGACGACCGCATGTCGCGGGCGGAGTACGAGGAGCAGAAGCGGCTGCTGCAGATCGAGCTGCTGAAGCTGCAGAAGTGGAGTCAGGCCCACGGTCTTCGGCACGTGATCGTGTTCGAGGGCCGCGACGCCGCCGGCAAGGGCGGCACGATCAAACGCTTCATGGAGCATCTCAACCCTCGCGGTGCGCGCGTCGTCGCGCTCGAGAAGCCCACCGAGAAGGAACAGACGCAGTGGTACTTCCAGCGCTACGTCACCCACCTGCCCGCCGCCGGGGAGATCGTGCTGTTCGACCGGTCCTGGTACAACCGTGCCGGCGTCGAACGAGTCATGGGCTACTGCTCGCCCAAACAGCACGCCGAGTTCATCCGGCAGGCCCCGCTGTTCGAGCAGATGCTGGTCAACGACGGCATCAGCCTGACCAAGCTGTGGTTCTCGGTGACGCAGTCCGAGCAGCGCACCCGGTTCACGATCCGGCAGGTCGACCCGGTGCGGCAGTGGAAGCTCTCGCCCACCGATCTGGCCTCGCTGGACAAGTGGGACGACTACACCTCGGCCAAAGAGGACATGTTCGCCTGGACCGACACCGAGATCGCGCCGTGGATGGTGGTCAAGAGCAACGACAAGAAGCGCGCCCGCATCAACGCGATGCGCTACGTGCTAAGTAAATTCGACTACGACAACAAGGACCACGAGGTGGTCGGCCGGCCCGACCCGTTGATCGTGGGACGCGCGCTGGGCGACTGACCCGTCTGTCCGCCGGAGGCGTCCCGAACAGGAAGGACGCCGGAGTGCGTTTTCTCGCCACGCTGATGCTGTGGCTGCTGACCACGCTCGCGCTGGCGATCGCGGTTCCCGCGGGATGGGCGCAGCGCGACATCGTCGACGAGGACGGGTACGCCGCGCTGGCCGCCCGCGCGGCCGGTGACTCCCGGTTGCAGGACGCGATGGCCGGTGAGCTGACCACCCAGATCATCGCCCTGGGCGGCGACAACGGCTACCAGCTCAACCCGCAGTTGGTCCGCACGGTCGCCGATTCCTACACCCGCAACGACGGCTTCCCCGGGCAGTTCGCGCAGGCCAACCGGATCGCGCATCGGTGGATGTTCACCGGCGCCGTGCCCGAGGGCAATTCGACCGATCGGTGGCTGATCGACATCGCGCCAATGCTGTCGGACCCGTCGTTCCACGCGACACTGGGCAACCTCGACCTCGCGGTGCCGCCGACGCTGACCGTGCCGATCACCGTCGAATCACCCGATCTGCGCCCCGGCAAGCTGCGCCCGCTGGCCACCTGGGGCCCGTGGGCCAGCGTCGGCGCCGCGGTGCTGACCGGTCTGCTGGCGCTGCTGACCCTGGCCGCCGCCCGGTCGAAAGGCCGCGCGCTGTGCGCGCTCGGAGTGTCGGCGCTGCTGGTCGGTGCTGCCGGGTGGGCGGGCATAGAGATGGGTCGGCGCTTCATCGACGCGGCGGTCAACCGCACCAGCGGAGACATCCGCACCGTGGCCGAGGTGATGGTGCGCACTGCCGAGAACAGCGCGCACCATTGGCTCAACATCACACTGCTCGCCGGTATCGGGCTCGTCGTGGTCGGCGTGCTGGGCGCCACCGCGGGCGCGGCTCTGCGCCGGCCTACAGATGGTCCATCATCCGCGACATCGCCGCGTTCTCGATGAAATCGTGATGGTGCGGATGCAGGTGCACGTCCCAGTCTGACCTGACGTGCTTCGGGTGCTTGGCCCGCCAGTTCGTCAGTGCCGATGTCGGGCGCGGCATGTGGATCGTCATTGGAGTCCCCCTTCGTTCGATTTCCCCCGAGGGAATCGTCGCGCGCGTCAACGGCGTCATTCTCAGTGGTGCGGTACTGATTTTTCTGCGGCTCACGGGTGCTATGCCTGAGTACATGGACGAGCACACGATGCGAGCCCTCATCGATCGCCACATCGAGGCCGAAGGCCGTGGTGACATCGATGCGGCGGTCGCGGTTTACACCGACGACGTCGAGCACGATGTTGTCGGGTTCCCCGAGGGAGTGCGCCACGGCCGGGACGGAGCCCGGGAGTTCTACCTCGAGCTGACCGCGAACTTCCGGTCCGAGACGTGGACGCAGCGCCGTAGTTTCGTCACCGACGACGCCATGATTCTCGAACAGGACATGACCGGAACGGTGATCGGTTCGATGTTCGGACTCCCGGGACGAGGGCGGCGCATCACCTTCAGGATGCTGCACGTCTTCGAGTTCCGGGACGGGCTGATCAGCCGGGAGAACGTCTGGCTCGATGATGCGGCTGTCATCGCTCAGTTGAGCTGATCGGACTGTCGACCAGGAGCATCGCGAGTTCCTCCCGGCTCGTCGTGCCGGTCTTGGCCATGGCGTTGTAGATGTGACTCTCGATCGTGCGGACGGATACCCCGAGCCGGGAAGCCATGTCGCGGTTGGAGATCGATTCCCCGAGTAGCCTGACGACCTCACGCTCACGAGTCGTCAACGGAAGCGTGTCGATGCATCGCAGCAGAGTCGGCGTTCGGGCCCCACCGCAGGCCGCCGCCAACGCTTCGGCCCGTCGGGAACACCGCAGCCCGGAACCACGCAACCCCGCGGTGCGGAAACACATCGACGCGTGCGCTACCGCGTCGACAGCGGCGATGAGATCGCCCATCTCCTCGAATTGCAGTGACACGGTCTCGAGTTCGGCGGCGTCCGCGCACCGCAACGCCGCGGCGAAGCGCGCGGCGATCGACACGCGCGGACCCTCGACATGGTGCTCGAGCTCGCGTAGCCGATCGGTGGTGGATGCGTCCCCGAACTGGGTCGCCGTCTGCAGACAAAGCACCTCCGCGGCGAACTGACCACGCGCACCGGCGATCTCGGCCGCTTCCCGGACCACGGCGATGGCCTCACTGACTGCCTCCTGGGCGGCGGCCACCCATCCGTGGGCGATCGCGCGAGAGTAATCCAGATATCGCCAGCCGGGATGCCGGTCGGCCTCCATCGCGGCTTGCGCGCGGCATGCCTCGTGAACGCGTCCCCGCATGGCGAGCGCGGTGGTCATCAGGATCTCATACCGGTAGCGGAAACCGGTGGCGGTGTTCCAGGCCGTCACCCGCTGCAATGCCGCGGACAGATGGGTGCACGCCCGGTCCAGGTGACCCGCGCCCAGCTCGGCCTGGCCGGTCACGGCGATCGCGATCTGTCCGAACGGGGCACCGCGCGATGCCGTGGCGCGGCCGCGCATCATCTCGGCGACCTCGAAGGCCTTCGTCGTTTCGCCGGCAAGCAGCAGGGCATTGGTGTGCGCGTCGGAGATGACGATGAAGGCGCGCACAGGTATCGGGTAGCCGGCGTGGGCGGCGGCAGAGGCCTCTGCTGTCGCGCCGGCTTCACCGCAGGCCACTGTGACCGCCCACGCCGTCAACCGCTGCTCGAGACGGTCGGGAAGCGCGTTCGAATCGAGCGATCGCGCCAGTGCCCGTGCAGTGTCGGGCGCGCCGAGGGCGGCGGCCGCGACACATCGAAAGGCGTCCAAACAGTGGCGCCCGGGTGACGCGGTGATCTCCACACCATCGACGACAGCCTGAGCGGCTTCCGGATCGGCCAGGGTGAAGAACAGGTTGACCGCGCGCAAGAAGATCAGCCGTGCCTGTTCGGAGGCGGTGAGCGCGCCCATGTCCACGGCGGCGAGCACGGCCTCAGCCGCCGCACCCTCGCCGCACCAGGAGAGAACGAAGGCGTGGATCAGACTGGCCTCCATTCCTCCTCCGCCCGCCGAGATCGCCGCCTCGGCGAGCCGATTGGCCAGCGGTAGATTCAGCATCCAGGCTGCTCCGCGGGCCGCCTCGAGAAGCAGATCGATATCGGGCTCGAGGTCGGACTCGACGCTCAACGCTGCCCGACGCACCACGGCGTGGACATCGTTGCGGTGCCCGTTCGTGGCGAGCTCTGCGGCGACGACGCCTCTAAGCCGGCGCAGCGTCGTGAGTGCGGCACGTCGGCGACGGACCTCGCCGTACAGCGGATGTGCCAGGCGCACAGACACGCAGCCGTCCGTGGAATCGCAGGTGATCAACCCGCGACGGTCCGCCTCCTCGACAGCCGTGGTGCCGGCGATACGCGTCAGGGACTTCAGGTCGAGGGGCTCCCCGACCGCGAGGATGTCGATGACATCACTGACCGGCTCGGGCAGCCCGCCGGTGCGGGACTCGACCAGCTCGATGAGACCCGGTGGGACCACCGGATCGCCGGTCCATGTCCACACCTCGTCGCCGCGGGCGAGCCGGCCGTCGGCCACCTCCTTCTCCACGATCAATCGGAGGTACAGCGGATTACCTTGCGTCAAACTCCAAAGGTGTTGTGCAGCACTCGAATCGATGGAGCCGCCGACGACACGGCACACCAGCTCCTCGACGTCTTCCAGGGTCAAAGGTTGGACGTCGAGCCGGTCGAACTCGCCGGCCTTCCACAGCTCCCGCGTCGCCTTCGCCAGCGGTTCGCCGGTCCGAAGTGTCAGAACCACTTTCGCCAGTCGGCGTTGGATGACCTGGTGCATCACAACGGTCGAAAGATCGTCGAGCAACGGCACATCGTCCACCACCACTACAACCGGCGCGCCGTCCGGCGACACCGTCAACGCGTGGATGACCGTGTGCACCAGCTCGAGGCTGTCGTCGCCACCGGTCGCCGTCCACGGTGTCAGAGCGCCGAAAGGAAGATTCCGCGCCGCCGAGGTGCCCGCCACCCACCGGAGCTGCCATCCGCGAGCGGTGAATGCCTCCATCGTCTCCCGGACGATCCGGCTCTTTCCCACGCCTGCCTGGCCACTGACGACGATGCCCGCGGAACCAGGATCGAGCAGCGCGGCTTCGATGAGCCGTGTCTCCTGGATGCGACCGGTGAGCGGCCACGTCAACCGCACTCATCCAGGTTAGAAGGGCGGGCAGCTCCAGGGAAACACCTGCACGGAAAGCTCTTCGCGTGCTGTCCCCGTTTGCTCGATTCTCACCATCTGACGACGGAGATCGCGGCATACGCAGCTAACGGCAGTGAGATGGCTTAACTCTGTAGTCGTCACCACATTGCGCGAGATGTAGTGCGAGATCATGTGGGCGCTGACCTCTGCCTACAGGCGATCAGAACTGGCGGCCCGGTATGACTGAGCAACGACATCCAGTCCGCCGGACGAATTTTCTCCGCCGCGGCCGAGTGTCGGGTCCGATCACCAGTGGGGCAGTCTGGTGTCACGATGACAACTGCCCGACCGCTCCTGGCGCCCCCGGCTGACGCCGACCCCGACGAGCTGTTCACCGCGTTCGCCGCGTGGGCCGAAGACAGCGGCACCCCGCTGTACCCCGCGCAGGAAGAGGCGTTGATCGAGTTCGTCAGCGGTGCCAACGTCGTGCTCGCGACGCCCACCGGGTCGGGAAAATCCCTGGTTGCGACCGGGGCGCAGTACGCCGCGCTCGCGGCGGGTCGGCGCAGCTACTACACGGCGCCGATCAAGGCGTTGGTGAGCGAGAAGTTCTTCGCCCTGTGCGGTGTCTTCGGGGCGGAGAACGTCGGCATGCTCACCGGCGACGCCGCGGTCAACGCGCACGCGCCGATCATCGTGTGCACGGCCGAGGTGCTCGCGAACACGGCGCTGCGGGAGGGTTCGGGCTCCGACATCGGCGTGGTCGTGATGGACGAGTTCCATTTCTACGGTGACCCCGACCGCGGCTGGGCCTGGCAGGTGCCGCTGCTGGAACTGCCTGCCGCGCAGTTCCTCCTGATGTCGGCGACGCTGGGCGACGTCACGTTCCTGCGACAGGATCTGACCCGGCGCACCGGGCGGCCGACGGCCCTGGTGGCCCACGCCGAACGCCCGGTGCCGCTGTTCTATTCGTACGCGACGACGCCGATGCACGAGACCGTCGGCGACCTGTTGGACACCCGCCAGGCGCCGATCTACATCGTGCACTTCACCCAGGCCTCGGCGCTGGAGCGGGCGCAGGCGCTGATGAGCGTCAACGTCAGCACCAAGGCCGAGAAGGCCGCCATCGCCGAGCATCTCGGCGCTTTTCGATTCTCCACCGCGTTCGGTTCCACGCTGTCGCGACTGGTGCGCCACGGTATCGGGGTGCATCACGCCGGCATGCTGCCCAAGTACCGGCGGCTGGTCGAGCAGCTCGCCCAGGCCGGACTGCTGAAGATCATCTGCGGCACCGACACGCTCGGTGTCGGCATCAACGTGCCGATCCGGACCGTGGTGTTCACCGCACTGTCGAAGTACGACGGGACCCGCACCCGGTTGCTCACCGCGCGGGAGTTCCACCAGATCGCCGGGCGTGCGGGGCGGGCGGGCTACGACACCGCGGGCACCGTGGTGGTGCAGGCGCCCGACCACGAGGTGGAGAACCTCAAGCAGTTCGCGAAGGTCGCCGACGATCCGAAGAAGCGCCGAAAACTCGTGCGGCGCAAGGTGCCCGAGGGCATGGTGCCGTGGAGCGAGAAGACGATGACCCGGCTCGTGGACGCCGCACCTGAGCCGCTGACCAGCAACATGCGGGTGTTCACCGCGATGATCCTCGATGTCGTCGACCGCCCGGGCGACCCGTTCGAGGCGATGCGCCGGCTGCTCACCGACAATCACGAGCCGCGCAAGCGGCAACTGCGGCTGATTCGGGAGGCGGTCGGCATCGCACGGTCGCTGTTGCAGGCCGGGGTGATCGAGCGGATGGCCGAGCCCGACGCCGACGGGCGCCGCTACCGGCTGACTGTTGACCTGCCACGCGACTTCGCGCTGAACCAGCCGTTGTCCACGTTTGCGCTGGCCGCCATCGACATGCTCGACCCTGACGCGGAAAGCTATGCACGCGATGTGGTTTCGGTGATCGAGGCGACGCTGGAAGACCCCCGTCAGATCCTGGCGGCACAGCTGAAGAAGGCAAGGGGCGAGGCGGTGGCGGCGATGAAGGCCGAGGGCATCGAGTACGAGGAACGCATCGAACTGCTCGACGACGTCACCTACCCCAAGCCGCTCGACGAACTGCTGCGCGGGGTGTTCGAGATCTATGTGCAGACCAACCCGTGGGCAGCGGACGGGCAGCTCTCGCCGAAGTCCGTGGTGCGCGAGATGTGGGAGGGCGCCTTCACGTTCCGCGAGTACGTCAGCCTCTACGGGTTGACCCGGTCGGAGGGGGCGGTGCTGCGCTATCTGTCCGACGCAGTCAAGGCGCTGCGCTCGGGGGTGCCCGCCGCGGCGCGCACCGAGGAACTGACCGACATCACCGAGTGGCTCGCCGAACTCGTGCGGCAGGTCGATTCGAGTCTGCTGGACGAGTGGGAGCAGCTCACCAGTCCTGACGAGCCACTGGACGCGCCGGTGTCCGTGCCGGTGCGGCCGCGGCCCGTGACGGGCAACGAACGGGCGTTCACCGCGATGGTGCGCAACGCGCTGTTCCGTCGCGTCGAACTGTTCGCCCGCGAGCGCTGGGATGAGTTGGGCGCGTTGGACAGTGGCTCCGGGTGGACGGCGCAGCGCTGGGGTGCGGTCGGCGACGAGTACTACGCCGAGCACGCCGACGTCGGCATCGGCCCGGACGCGCGGGGCCCGGCGTTGCTGCTCATCGAACGCGGCACCGACGTGTGGCGGGTGCGGCAGATCCTCGACGATCCGGCCGGCGACCACGACTGGGGTATCGACGGGGAGGTCGATCTGCCGATGAGCGACGAGGAGGGTGTCGCGGTGCTGCGCGTGCTCGACGTCGGTCGGATGGATTAGCGGGTCGGATGCACTAGGCGGCCGTCAGAGCCGCCCGCGCCGGATCCGCCAGCAGCCCCGCGACGCTGCGGGTGATGGGCAGGCCCGTCTTGATCTCCAGGTACGCGAACTGCCCCTGCGGGTTGACCTCAAGGAAGTAGACCCTCCCGTCGGTTGCCGACACCCTCAGGTCGATCACACCGAACGCGAGCCCCAGTGACCCCATCAGCTGGTGCAGTGCTGCGGCGAGGTCGTCGTCGAGGTCATAGGGGGTGAACGCAACCGAGTTGTCCATCCTCGAATCCACCCACCCGGCGCCTGTCTGGGAATCGATGCGCACCGCCCAGGCCTCACCGGCTACCCAGACGATCCGCAGGTCATAGCGACCATCGATGAATTCCTGGAAGGTGGTGGGGGAGGAGCGGATTCCGGTCAGGCGCGGTAGATCGGCAGTCGTGACCAATCTGGTCTCGGTGAACGTGCTGCCTGTGCCCGTGCGCTTGCAGATCGCGCGGCGCTGCAGTCCCTCGAGGAATTCCGAGGCCACCGTCGCGTCGTTCGTCACGACTGTGTCGGGCACGTTGAGACCCAGCGATCGGGCGGTGTGCAGCTGGACGAGTTTGCGCGCGGCGCGGTGTTGTGCGGCAGGGTCGTTGACGAACACCGCGTCGAGTGACCACAAAAGGCCTTCGGCGAAGTGGTCACACTCGGCCTGCCGGAAGGTGTCGACGTCCGGGTCGACGCTGCGCCCGACGGTGCTCCGCGCCGGTCGGCGCCACCAGACGGCACGGACGGAATCGAGATCGATGCCATCCCAGGAGTGTGCCCGGCAGTCTCGCGTCGACGTGAATCGGGCTGTGCTCGATGGGAACTGGGCGAGATCGAGCTGCAGCGCAGCGATGCCGAAGTGTTCTCGCAGGTGCGAGGACACTGCGGCCGCGTGCACGTCGAGCTCGTGGGCGACGATGAGTACCGGTGTGGTCATGATCGGTGGTCGTTACTGGCAGTCGTCGCCCTGGCACACGGTTCCGAACCCGCTGGGATGGTCCCAGCAGCTCACCGATGTGTGGCCCGCCTCGGCCGTCACGACACGATTGAAGGCGAAGCCGTGGGCGCGGCCCCACTCCTCACTCTGGCGTGCGAGGTCCTCGGAGCCGACAACGGTGCGGTAGCGGTCCGGCAGTGTCATCGGCCGCTCGAGTGATTCGATGGTCAAGGTCTGCAGCCACCCGATCGACGCGCCGACACGGACGACCACCTCGACGGGTTTGCCGCCCTCCTCGGCCACCGTCGGATTCACCCATTCCGATTGCCTTTCGATGTCGGCCCGCTGGATCACCCAGGTGCCGCCGGGCACGTTGATCCGGACCTCACCGTCGGCATCGCTGGCAAGCAGGCCTTTGAGCGGTGTGTTCGTCATGTCGGTACTCCTCGTGGCGTGATGGTCCCGGTCCTGTCGCCGGGCTCGCTCATGAGGATCACTCGCAGATCGTGCCTTGGCCTGCGTAGTGGACTACCTGACTTTTCAGGGTTCGATCACGTGTGACGGGTCCGGCCGCCGCTCTGCCGGGGCCTGGCTGTAGTCGCCCCACGGCCCGTCGCGCTGCTCGACGGCGGCGCGTACACCGTCCCGTTCGGCCGTCTCGACGAAACGGAGCGCATCAGGGGTGTTGCGCATCAGCCCGTCGAGGATTCCGCCGAGGGTCTGCGTCGACGCCAGGCCCATGTTCTCGTAGGCCTGATTGACGATCAGCTTCTGTGCCTGCAGTTGCGAGAGCGGAATCTTCGCCAGCGATGCCGCGATCTCGGCCACCCGCGCCTCCAGCCGCTCGAAGGGCACCGACTCGTTGATCAATTCGACTGCGGCGGCTTCTTTTCCGGTCAGCGGCTCACCGGTGAGCGCATGCCACTTCACCTTGGCCAGGCTCAGCCGATACAGCCACATCCCGGTCAGGTAGGCCCCCCACATGCGGGCGTACGGCGTCCCGATCACCGCGTCGTCGCTGGCGATCACCAGATCCGCGCACAGGGCGTAGTCGCTGGCCCCGCCGACGCACCAGCCGTGCACCTGGGCGATCACCGGTTTGGACGCCCGCCAGATCGCCATGAATTTCTGCGTCGGCCCGGTCTCCCGGGAACTGACCATCGCGAAATCCTTGCCGGGGTCCCAGCGCCCATCGGTGTTCATCGCCTCGCCCCAGTGCTCGAAGCCGCCGCCGAAGTCGTAGCCGCCCGAGAAGGCGCGTCCGGCCCCGCGGAGCACGATCACCTTGACGGCCGGATCGCGTTCTGCCAGGCCGATCGCGGCCTCGATCTCGTCGGGCATCGGGGGCACGATGGTGTTGAGCCGCTCAGGGCGATTCAGCGTGATGGTCGCGACGGGCGGTTCGGTGCGGTAGAGCACCGTCTGGAACTGGCTCACCTGAGCAGTTCTAGCGCCAGTCGCGGAAGGCGTCCAGCAACCGGTCGCGAAACGGCGGGTCGACGTCGTCGTCGCAGAGCACGCTCAGGGTGCGCACCGTGGTGCGGAACTGTTGCAGATAGGTCAGGCAGCCGTCGCAGCCCGCCAGGTGCTGCTCGAATCGCGTCTGGGTGACGCCGTCGAGCGCGCCGTCGAAGTAGGCGGTGATCAACGCGACGAGCTCATAGCAGTCCATCGGTGCGGGCTCGCTCATGTCACGTCCCTCACGTAATCCTCGAGAACCTGCCGGATCGCCGTCCGCCCGCGGTGCAGCAGCACCCGCTGGTTGGCGAGCGTGATGCCGAGCAGCCGGCTCACCTCCGCGGAGTCGACGTCGAGCACGTCGCGCAGGGTGACCACGAGGCGTTGCCGCTCGGGCAGGGTGTCGAGTGCGTCGCGGGTCAACGCAAGCAACTCCGAGCTCAGCACCGAGCCCTCCGGTGACTCGGGGAACGGCACCGGTTCTTCCCCGTCGCGCCAGTGACCCGCCCAGCGCTCGTCGCGGTCGTGGAACCGGGCCGGGTGCACGGTTCCGTTCGTGTACGCGGCGATCTGGGCGTCGGACTCCCGACGGTCCCGCATGCCGCGTTTCTTGGCGATGTTGATCAGCACCGTGAACAGCCACGTGCGCAGAGAGGACCTGCCCTCGAAGCCGTCGATACCCTTGAGCAGCGCGATCCACGCCTCCTGCACGACGTCCTCAGCGACCTCGCGGGACGACACGTAGCCCTGCGCGATCCGCAGCATCGCCGGCGTGTGCCTGTCGACCAGCGCGGCGAACGTCGCCTCGTCACGCGCCCGCAGCGCCGCGACGATGGCAGCCTCGTCCGCGGAAGTGGCGGTCATGTCCGCGAGATCGTAACCCAGCACGTCACACCGGGGCGCCCTGAAGCACAGCGGCTCCCTTCGTCGACCGGTAGTGCCCGCCGGGCCCGCCGGCGTTACACGTCGGCGGTCACCGGCCCCCGTCGCGCATCGTCGGATCGGCCGACCGGATGCGGCCGCCGATCACGATGTTCGGCGTCCGGAAGTAGGCCCACCCCAGGGTCAGCACCGTTGCGGCGGCGGCCAGCGCCAGCGCGCTCTGCAGGTCGGGAAGGCCGGACAGGAACAGCACCACGATGCCCGCACCGGTGCCCGTCCAGTAGATGCGCCGCTTGACCGCTCGCCGATCCATGGTCGCGGTGTCCCAACCGGGCGCTGCGATACCGGCCAGCACCAACGCCGCGCCGACGATCAGCAGGATCTCGGAGAGCGTCATGGCAGCAGCAGCTGGAAGCCGTCGACGATCTCCGCGGAGTCGCGCACGTAGGTGGGGTTGGTCGCATCGGTGGTCTGCACCGTCAGCGTCGACAGGTAGGTGGCCGACGGTGTCCGCGCCACGACGGCATGCATGATGATGGGCCGCTGCGGTGCCGGCCCCATCGCGGGCGCGATGTATGTCGTTGTCTCCGAGGGCAGTCCGCAGGTGGTGTTGCTCTCGGTCTGCAGGTCGAAGGCGCCCATCATCGTGGTCAGGTTGGACCGGTTCTGTTCGAACACGATGTCGGGATCGGCGCTGCCGCGCACCGACTCCAGGGTCACCACCGCGTTGGGGGCGAACTGATCGGCGACGAGATCCTGTGCGACGATCGCGAACCGGATGATCTGGTTGTCCATCATCGTGTTGCGTTCCCACCCCTGCGGTTGCGGGACGCGCAGCTGTGGTTCGCGGGGATTCTTCTGCGGGATGTCGACCAGAGGCGCGGTGACGGTGATGCACTGCGCGTCATCGCCGGCTTCCGGGGCGGGCGCGGGTCCGGCGGCGGTCACCGCGGTACCGGTGATCTCCCGGCCGCAGCCGGTGAGCACCATCGCGGACGCCAGCAGCAGCGCTCCGGCCGATCGGGCGATCGTCACGTCACTGCCCTCCCAGCGTCGAGAGCAGGAACTCGTAGATCAGAGCGGCGCGGAACGCGATCTGCGGATTGTCCGACGCACCCGCGTGCCCGCCCTCCATGTTCTCGTAGTACCGCACGGGGTGGCCGGCCACCTCCAGCGCCGCGGTCATCTTCCTGGCGTGGCCCGGATGCACGCGGTCATCGCGGGTCGAGGTGGTGATCAGCACCGGCGGGTAGCGGCGCTCGGTCGAGATGTTCTGGTACGGAGAATATTTCGAGATGAAATCCCAATCCGCGGGATCGTCCGGGTCGCCGTACTCAGCGACCCAGGAGGCGCCGGCCAGCAACAGGTGGAACCGCTTCATGTCCAGCAGCGGCACGCTGCACACCAGGGCGCCGAACAGCTCCGGATACTGCGTCAGCATGATGCCCATCAGCAGCCCGCCGTTGCTGCCACCCTGTGCGCCGAGCCGGTCCACGGTCGTGATCCCGCGCGCGACCAGATCCCGTGCCACGGCTGCGAAGTCCTCGGCGACCAGGTGTCGGCCCTCGCGCATCGCCTGGGTGTGCCAGGTGGGGCCGTACTCACCGCCACCGCGGATGTTGGCCAGCACGTATGTGCCGCCCCGGGAGAGCCACAGCCGGCCCATCACACCGTCGTAGTACGGGGTGCGGGCCACCTCGAACCCGCCGTATCCGCCGAGCAGCGTAGGACCGGCGCTCTGCGTGTGGCGATGCCGCACGACGAAATACGGCACCGCGGTGCCGTCGTCGGACGTCGCGAAATACTGCTGCACCTCGAGATCGGCTGCGTCGAAGAACGACGGCGCCCGCTTGATCTCGGTGAGGGCGCCGCCGGCAGCCCCGTGCATCAATTGTGACGGTGTGACGAAACCTGAGCAGTCGCAGAAGATCTCGTCACCGAGGGGATCGACGGCGACCAGGGACACGGTGGTGTTGTCCGGCAGTCCGGCCACCGGTTCGTGCTCCCACGAGCCCGGCGTCACCACCTCGACGTGGCTGGCGACATCGGCGAGTGTGACGAGCACGAGACGGTCGCGGGTCCACCCGTAGTGGTGCAGGCTGGTGTGCCGGTCCGGGGTGAACACCGTACTCAATTCTGCGCTGCCGGAGAGGAATTCGTCGTAGTCGGCGGCCAGAAGGGAACCGGCGGGGTAGTGCTGGGTGCCCGTTCCGTAGCTGTAGTGCCAGTCGCTGCGCAGCTCGATCAACAGCCAGGTGCGGTGAACAGAGATGCTGGCGTCGGTCGGGGTGTCGATGCGGACCAGTTCGGCGCCGCGCAGCTCGTAGACCTCTTCGTTGAAGAAGTCCAGCGCGCGGCTGATCAGCGTGCGTTCGAACCCGGGCGTGCGATCCACCGACGCCGCGACCAGGACGTCGGCCGGGTCGCCCTCGAAGATCGTCACCGCCTCGTCCAGTGGTGTCCCGCGCGTCCAGCGCTTCACGATCCGCGGGTAGCCCGACTCGGTGAGTGACCCTTGCCCGAAGTCCGTGCCGACCAGCAGCGTGTCCTCGTCGGCCCAGGTGACCTGAGACTTCGCCTCGGCCAGCTCGAACCCGCCGTCGACGAAGGTGCGGGTCGTCATGTCGAACTCACGCACCACCGCCGCGTCCGACCCGCCCCGGGAGAGGCTGACCACTGCGCGCAGGTGGTCGGGTTCGATCACGTCTGCCCCGGCCCAGACCCAGTTCTGGCCGTCGGTGCGGGCGAGCTCGTCGACGTCGATGACGACGTCCCAGTCCGGCTTCTCCTGCCGGTAGCTCTCGAGCGTCGTGCGGCGCCACAGACCTTTCGGGTTGGTCGCATCGCGCCAGAAGTTGTAGAGGAACTCACCGCGCCGGCGCACATAGGGGATGCGGGTGTCGGTGTCGAGGACGTCGAGGGCATCGGCACGCATCTGCTCGAACCGTTCGCCGCCGAGTTCGGCGATCGTCGGATCGTTGTGCGCGCGCACCCACGCGAGTGCGTCGTCGCCGGTGATCTCCTCGAGCCAGAGGAACGGATCGTCCGTCTGCGGGGGGTTCGTCACGCCCCCATTCTGCGCACCGCCGTCGGCGGTGTTCGAATCGGCTGTGGGAATGGGTGGGGTCGGTACGATCACCCCAGCTGAGCATCGGGGGCCGCGGTGAACCACATCCGCCAGTGGTGGAGACAGCCGGACCGCTACGACTGGCTGGCCGGCTACCTCGCGTCCCGCCGGCTGCTGCGCATCTCCTCGGCGGTGATGGCCACGATCATGGCGGTGCTCGCCGTCGCGGTGGCGTTGACATCGCTCAGTCCCGCCGGCCCACACGGGGCCATGCGGGGGGTGGTGGCGGTGATCGCGGTAGGTTTCGCCGGTGTCGCCGTGGCCTACGCCCGGCGGTGGCCCACCCGGCGGCACTCGGCGGTGTTCGCGGTGTGCGGCTGTGCTGCTCTGGCGGTGGTCGCCGTGGCGCAGTCGGACCCGCATGCCGGGCTGCTGACCTGCTGGGCCTTCGTCGGGCTGGCGGCCTACGTCGCCTCCGCGCACAGCCCGCGTCTGCTCGCTCTCACCGTCGCCATCGCGCTCGGCACGGCGGCCGCGTGCGCGGTCCGGATGGGGGTGGCCGGCGACATGCCCTTGGGCGTGGCCACCCTGCTGATGTCGATGGGCGGCCTCTTGACGGTGCCGTTCGGTGGACACATCCTGACGCGACTGCTGTGGAACGATGCCGTCTCGACCGACCCGCTGACCGGGTTGACCAACCGGCGAGGGTTCCGGCGGGCGGCGCAGGCCCTGATCACCGACGCGGCCCGGCGCGGCTCGGGGAGCTTCAGCGTGGTGATGATCGACCTCGACGGGTTCAAGCGGATCAACGACACCCTCGGCCATGCGATCGGCGACCGGGTGCTCGTCGACGTGGCCGCCAGACTGCGTGACGCGTGCGGCTCGGGGGCCATCGCGGCACGGGTGGGCGGGGAGGAGTTCGTGGTCGCCCAGACGTGCCCGCCGCGCGAGATGGACCTGCTCGCCCGGCGGCTCTGCTCTGCCATCGCGTCGAACGCGTGGCACGTCACCGCGAGCCTCGGGGTCGCCGGGGTCTCCCGGGTATCAGGGGTCGTCGCGCACGACACCGCTGCTGACGCCCGCACGCTGATCGAGCGCGTCATCGCGGCCGCCGACATGGCGATGTACGAGGCGAAACGGGCCGGCGGCAACCAGATTCGCATCTCCGATGCCGCCTGAGCCCGTCGCGTCCTAGCTGAGGTGGTGCACCTCCTGCAGGCCGTACACCGGCGTGGGCAGGCCTTCGTAGCGGGCCTTGAGCTGCAGCGCCAGATACAGCGAGTAGTGCCGGGACTGATGCAGGTTGCCGCCGTGGAACCACAGGTTGGGCTGCTGCGTGGGCTTCCACATGTTGCGCTGCTCGCCCTCCCACGGCCCGGGGTCCTTCGGGGTGTCACTGCCCAGACCCCACACCTTGCCGACCTTGTCGGCGACGTCCTGGCCGATCAGATCCGCCGCCCAGCCGTTCATCGAGCCGTAGCCCGTCGCGTAGACCACGACCTGGGCGGGAAGCTCGGTGCCGTCGGCGAGCACCACCGAGTCCTCGGTCAGATGGTCGACCTGGCCGTGCGCCAGCTTGATTCGCCCGTCGGCGACCATGTCGCAGGCGCCGACGTCGATGTAGTAGCCGGAGCCGCGCCGCAGATACTTCATGAACAGCCCGGAACCGTCGGCGCCCCAATCCAATTCGAACCCGGCGGCTTCGAGCCGGTCGTAGAACTCCTTGTCGCGCTCCCGCATCTGGTCGTACAGCGGGATCTGGAACTCATGCATGATCCGGTACGGCAGTGAGGCGAACGTCAGGTCGGCCTTCTCGGTCGTCATCCCCGCGGCCAGTGCCCGCTCGGAGTACAGGTCGCCCAGGCCGATGTCCATCAGGGTGTCGGACTTGACGATGTGGGTCGACGACCGCTGCACCATCGTGACGTCGACGCCGTTCTCGTAGAGCGCCTTGCAGATGTCGTGGGCGGAGTTGTTCGACCCGATGACGACGGCCTTCTTGCCGGCGTAGGCGTCGGGGCCGGGGTGCTGCGACGAGTGGTGCTGATCGCCGCGGAACACGTCCTGGCCGGGCAGCGTCGGCACATACGGCTTGCCCGACATCCCGGTGGCGAGCACCAGCTGGGTCGGGTGCAGGGTCAGTCGCTCGCCGTTGCGGTCCACCTCGACGGTCCAGCGGCCCTCGGCGTCGTCGAATGTGGCGGACAGGCACGTCGTCTTCGACCAGTAGGGCACCTCCATCACGCGGGTGTAGAACTCCAGCCAGTCGCCGATCTTGTCCTTGGGTGCGAACACCGGCCAGTTCTGCGGGAACGGCAGGTAGGGCAGGTGGTCGTACCAGACCGGATCGTGCAGGCACAGCGACTTGTAGCGCTTGCGCCACTGATCGCCGGGTCGCTCGTGTTTGTCGACGACGATCGCCGGCACACCGAGTTGACGCAACCGTGCGCCGAGGGCGATGCCGCCCTGACCGCCGCCGATCACCAGCGTGTACGGCTGGATCGTGCGGCCCAGCTCAGCGTCCTCGGCCGCCTTCTTCTCCGCCCAGGAGCGGGGATCGGGGTCGTCGCCGTGCACGGCACCGAGGACGCGTGTGGCGCCCTTGCGCTCTTCGTGGCCCTTGAGTTCCTGCAGCGCGGTGAGCAGGGTCCAGGCCTTGTCTTCGCCTGCGTCGTCCTTGATCCGCAGATGCCCGGTGCCGCGTCCGGCGGCGGTCTCGAACTGGATGAACGCGGAGACGACGTCCCCGTCCTGGGTGGGTTCCTCTCGCGTCGCGAATCCCGACGGGTCGGTCTCGGCGAGACGGGCGGTCAGCATGTCGGTGATCTGGTCGCGGCCCTCCAGGGTCTTGAGATTCCAGGTAAAGGACACCAGGTCACGCCAGAAGCCGTCGACGGCGAACATGCCGGCGGCGCGTTCGATGTCGCGGACGGCCAGCGCCGCCTCGAAGTCGGCCAGCCAGGCGTCGACGCGCTGCTGCGGGGTCAGGGTGGTGGTTCGGGGGTCGAGAGTGGAAGTCATGTGAGCCAGACCACACCTGTGTCATGGCCGGGCACAAGAGTTGCGAAGCGTTGCAACCCCCGCGCTTCCTCCACCCCCGCTTCATACGCCCAAACCAACGCTTGGGTCACGACACGCCGCGTTTTCTCGCCCAAACCGACGTTTGGGCGTCGTGCAACCCCCTGCAACTCTTTCGACGTGTGGCCGCCGTCACATAGAACTGGCCGCATGAAAGCAGCTGTCTACTACGGCCCCAACAAGCTCGAGATCGACGACGTCGCCGAACCCGAGGTCCGCCCCGGCACCGTCAAGCTGCAGGTCGGCTTCAACGGCATCTGCGGCACCGACCTGCACGAGTACTACGCCGGCCCGATCTTCGTGCCCACCTCGCCGCACCCGCTGACCGGCGCGCAGCTCCCGCTGACCATGGGCCACGAGTTCTCCGGCACCATCACCGCCGTCGGCGAGGGCGTGACCGGATGGGCCGAGGGCGACCGCGTCGCCGTCGAACCGATCTACAAGTGCGACCACTGCGGACCCTGCCGCGCCGGCAACTACAACGTCTGCCAGCAGATCGGCTTCCACGGCTTGATGTCCGACGGCGGCATGGCCGAGTCGACCGTCGTACCCACGTCGATGTTGCACCGGCTGCCGGACAGCGTCTCGTTGGAGCTGGGCGCCCTCGTCGAGCCGATGTCGGTGGCCTATCACGCCGCCACCCTCGGCGACGTCAAGGACGGTGACTCCGCGATGGTGTTCGGCGCCGGGCCGATCGGCATCGGTCTGTGGTTCGCGTTGCGCGGCAAGGGTCTCGAAGACGTCTTCGTCGTCGAGCCGTCGCCGACACGGCGCGCGGCCATCGAGGCACTCGGGGCGCAGACCCTCGATCCGACGACGACCGACGTTCCCGCGTTCATCGCCGAGCACACCTCCGGTGCGGGCGCCGACGCCGTGTTCGACGCCGCCGGGGTGGCGCCCGCGGTGAGTACCGCGCTGGCGTGCGTCGGCTCCCGGCGACCGATGGTCAGTGTCGCGATCTACGAAAAGCCCCTCGAGACGCCGCTTCTCAACCTCGTGATGAACGAGTCCCGCATCCAGGGCTCGCTCTGCTACACCGGCGCGGACTTCGAAGCGGTGATCGCGCTGATGGCCGACGGTCGCTACGACACCACCGGCTGGGTGACCCGTATTCCGTTGGACGACGTCGTCGACGAGGGATTCGAGGCACTCCATGCCGGCACCAAGATGAAGGTCCTCGTCGACCCGAACGGAGGGAACTGACATGGCAATCACCGGAAAAGTCGCACTGGTGACCGGTGCCGGCCGCGGCATCGGACGGGGGATCGCGCTGCGGTTGGCACGCGACGGCGCCGACGTGGCGCTGGTCGACGTCACGGCTGACGGCATCGCGGCCGTCGCTGATGAGATCGCCGAGATCGGCTCCAAGGCAACCACATTCGTCGCGGACGTGAGCGATCGCGACCAGGTGTTCGCGGCCGTCGACCACACGGCGAGCGCGCTCGGCGGCCTGGACATCATGGTCAACAACGCCGGCATCGCGCTGGTCGGACCCATCACGGACGTCACACCCGACGAGCTCGAGAAGCTCTGGGCCATCAACGTCGACGGCGTGCTCTGGGGGATCCAAGCCGCGGTCGCGCACTTCACGGCCAACGGCAAGCCAGGCAAGATCATCAATGCGTCCTCGATCGCCGGCCACGATGGCTTCGCGATGCTCGGCCCCTACAGCGCGACCAAGTTCGCGGTCCGGGCGCTGACCCAGGCCGCGGCCAAGGAGCACGCCGCCGACGGCATCACCGTCAACGCGTACTGCCCCGGGGTGGTCGGCACCGACATGTGGGTGGAGATCGACAAGCGCTTCGCCGAACTGACCGGCGCCGCCGAGGGCGAGACCTACGACAAGTTCGTCGGCGGCATCGCGCTCGGGCGCGCCGAGACACCCGACGACGTCGCCGGCTTCGTGTCCTACCTCGCCGGCCCCGACGCCGACTACATGACCGGCCAGGCCGGGCTGATCGACGGCGGCCTGGTCTACCGCTGAGATGGGGAGCACAATCGCAGGTGATGCAGTCCGTGCCTGAACCCGCCGTCGCCGTCGGGGAGGATCCGCGCAGCTACGCGCGGTTGATGTCGGCTGTCTACGACGCGACGATGGCCGGACATCGCGCGCCGGCCCGCCCTCGTGAGGTGATCGGCGACTCCTGGCAGCGACTGATGGCCAGCGGTGTGGAACCGAGCGACACCCCGGTCGTGGAAACCGGCGGCCTGGAGGCGCTGCGCCGCGCGTCGGGACTGATGGACGTACTCGACGAGATCTCGCACGGCCTCGAGTCGTTGGTCGCCGAGGGCGAGAACATCCTCGTCGTCGCCGACGCAACCGGGCGGGTGCTGTGGCGCTCCGGGTCGCCGTCGGTGCTCAGCAACGCCGACCGGCTCGGGTTCGTCGAGGGCGCGCACTGGGGTGAAGGTGCCGTCGGCACCAACGCGATCGGCACCGCGCTCGCCGCGCAGCGGGCCGTCCAGGTGTTCTCCGCCGAGCATTTTCTGCGCAGCCACCACTCCTGGACCTGTGCGGGAGCGCCGATCCGCGACCCCCGCACCGGCCAGGTGCTCGGCGTCGTCGACGTCTCGGGTCCGGCGGCCACCGTCCACCCGACCACGATCGCGCTCGTCGACGCCGTCGCCAGGCTCGCCGAATCGCACCTGCGCTCCGAGCACGACCGGACGTTGAACCGGCTGCGCTCGGTGGCCGCGCCGATTCTGGCCCGCATGGGCGCCCCGGCGCTGGCCGTGGACACCGAGGGCTGGGTCGCTGCGGTCGACGCGATGCCGCTGCACAACCGCATCCTGCTGCCGGACCAGATGGGGCCAGGGCGGGTGTGGCTGGCGACGTTGGGTTTGTGCGCGGTCGAGCCGCTGCCCGGCGGGTGGCTGGTGCGCCTGGCCGACAGCGACGACGACTCGGCGGCCGCGCACGTCTCGCAGGTGACGCTGGACTTCGCCGATCCGGACAAGCCGGGGCTGCGCATGGTCGGGGAGTTCGGCAGCTGGCGTCACGACCTGTCGCTGCGGCATGCCGAGATCCTCTGCGCGCTGGCCCGTTCTCCGCAGGGCCGCACCGCGCCGGAACTCGCCGAGGACCTCTACGGCGACCGCACCCGCGTGGTCACCGTGCGTGCCGAGATGTCGCGGTTGCGCAAACAGTTCTCCGGGCTGCTGGCCGCGCAGCCCTACCGTTTCGCGTCGTCGGTGGGGCTGACGGTCTGCTATCCCGCCGACCGGCGCATGCTGCTGCCGCCGTCGATCGCACCGGCCATCAGAGCCGCGCGACTGGAGGAAGATGGTTGACGTGCCCGCACCGAATCGAGCCCTCATCACCGCTGCCGCAGCCGACCTGCTGCGCACGCTGCAGGACCGCCACGGGGCGTTGATGTTCCACCAGTCCGGCGGCTGCTGCGACGGGTCGTCGCCGATGTGCTACCCCGACGGCGACTTCGTCGTCGGCGACCGCGATGTCCTTCTGGCGATCTTCGACGTGGGCGACGGGGTCCCGGTGTGGATCTCCGGGCCGCAGTTCGACGCGTGGAAGCACACGCAGTTGGTGATCGACGTGGTGCCCGGCCGCGGCGGCGGGTTCAGTCTCGAAGCGCCAGAAGGCAAGCGGTTCCTGTCGCGTGGCCGTGCGTTCACCGACGACGAGCTGGCCGCACTCGCGGACGAGCCGGTGGTCACCGGGGCGTCCTACGAACGAGGTGAGCGGCCGTCGGCGCACGGCACGCTGGTCGTCGCCGAGGCGGTCGACGCCTGCCCGGTGCCGCTGCGCTAGGGCACAGCTGGTGTGCATCCAGGTCGCTTCAGAGCGCGAATTAGCGCTCTGAGTGCACACCACAGTCCCCCGCGCGCCTGACCCGCAACGCGCCGCGCCGGCGTTACCGTCGCAGACGTGATCCCGCTGCCCCGCGCGTCGGTGCTGGCCGGGGTGATGCTCATCGGCGTCGCCCTCGGAGTCGCCGGTGCCCTGTTCGTCGCGGGCGAGGTCTCCACCACCCTGAAGCCCGCGGCCGTCGTCGCGCTCGCGGTCGGCATCCCGAGCCTCCTCGGCACGCTGACGATCCTGGTGTCCGGCCGGCGCTGGGCCACCGCCGTCGGTGCGCTGGTGGTGGCCATCGGACCCGGTTGCCTCGGCGCGCTGACGGCAGTCCAGGTGGCCGCCGGTGTCTGAGCAGCTCGTCGCCGAACACCTCAGCCGGTGGAAATTCGCACTGGTCACGGTCACGGTGTGGGCGGTCGCGGGTGCCGCCGGTGCAGGCCTCTATCACTGGTGGGCCCAGTCCCCGGACAAGGCCGTTCCGGTGTTCGCGGTGCTCGTCTACCTCGTCGCCAGCATCGTCGGAAGCCTCCTGACGGCGCTGGTGCAGGACCGCCCCGCGGTCACCGCGCTGGCCATCGCGTTCATGTCGGCACCGTTGGCCGCGGCCATGGGTGCTGCGCTGTTGCGCGGCCACTAGGGTGTAAAGGCGTGACCCACTATGACGTCGTCGTTCTCGGAGCCGGCCCCGGCGGGTACGTCGCGGCTATCCGCGCCGCTCAGCTCGGACTCAACACTGCCATCGTCGAACCCAAGTACTGGGGCGGCGTCTGCCTGAACGTCGGGTGCATCCCGTCGAAGGCGTTGCTGCGCAACGCCGAGCTGGCACACATGTTCACCAAGGAAGCCAAGACGTTCGGCATCAGCGGTGACGTCAGCTTCGACTACGGCGCCGCGTTCGACCGCAGCCGCAAGGTCGCCGACGGCCGGGTCGCCGGTGTGCACTTCCTGATGAAGAAGAACAAGATCACCGAGATCCACGGGTACGGCAAGTTCACAGACGACCACACGATCGTCGTCGACCTCAACGAGGGTGACACCGAGACGGTCACGTTCGACAACGCGATCATCGCGACCGGCGCCCACACCAAGCTGGTCCCGGGTACGGAACTCAGCAAGAACGTCATCACCTACGAAGAGCAGATCATGGAGCGCGATCTGCCCGGCTCGATCGTCATCGCCGGTGCCGGCGCGATCGGCATGGAGTTCGCGTACGTGATGAAGAACTACGGCGTCGACGTCACGATCGTCGAGTTCCTGCCCCGCGCGCTGCCGAACGAGGACGCCGAGGTGTCCAAGGAGATCGAGAAGCAGTACAAGAAGCTGGGCGTCAAGATCCTCACCGGCACCAAGGTCGAGTCGATCAACGATGACGGCTCGACGGTCACGGTCAAGATCAGCAAGGACGGCAAGGAAGACGAGCTCAAGACCGACAAGGTCATGCAGGCCATCGGCTTCGTGCCCAACGTCGACGGCTACGACCTGAAGAAGGCCGGCGTCGAGCTGACCGACCGCGGCGGCATCGGCATCGACGACTACATGCGCACCAACAAGCCGCACATCTACGCGATCGGTGACGTCACCGGCAAGCTGCAGCTCGCTCACGTGGCCGAGGCGATGGGCGTCGTCGCCGCCGAGACCATCGCCGGCGCGGAGACGCTGGCGCTCGGTGACTACCGGATGATGCCCCGCGCGACGTTCTGTCAGCCGCAGGTCGCCAGCTTCGGGCTGACCGAGCAGCAGGCCAAGGACGAGGGCCATGACATCGTGGTCGCGAAGTTCCCGTTCACCGCCAACGGCAAAGCCCACGGCCTGGCCGATCCGACCGGCTTCGTCAAGCTGATCGCGGACAAGAAGTACGGCGAACTGCTCGGTGGCCACCTGATCGGTCCCGACGTCTCCGAACTGCTGCCCGAGCTCACTCTGGCGCAGAAGTGGGATCTGACCGCCAATGAGCTCGCCCGCAACGTACACACCCACCCGACCCTGTCCGAAGCGCTGCAAGAGTGCTTCCACGGTCTGGTCGGCCACATGATCAACTTCTAATTGAGGGCGATCTGGATCGCCGGTATCGGCGGGTTGGTCATCGGCCACATGCTGTGGCTGGCGGGCATCTCGGCGGCCATCGCGTCGTCTGATGTGCCGACCTGGGTGCTGGTCGTGGCGGCGGTGTCGTTCCTCGTCGCGATCGTGTCCGGGTACCTCGGCTGGCGTCAGTGGCAGAAGAAGTCGCGCACAGCCGAGGCGTGGGCGGTGTTCTGCTGGGCGCTGCCGGTGTCGCCGTTGTTGTTCTCGCTGGCTGTCTTGGGCGTGACGTACTTGTAGCCGTCCACTCGGTGCCATGATGTGCCGGTGGGGGATGGCGGTGTCAGGGCTTTGCTGCGTCAGTGGTGGCATCAACGGGATGACTACGACTGGCGCATCGACTTCCTGCGTACGCGTGCCCTGCTGCCGATCCTGCGGTACCTGATCGCCGGCATCGGCGCGGTGCTCGGGCTTCTCAGCGCGATCAACGCGGTGGCACCGCCGATGGCCGACAGTGCCCTCGTCCGCGTGGGTTGGGCGGTGGTCTCGCTCGGTTCGCTGGTGTGGGCGGTGCGCTGGGCGATGCGGCCCTGGCCGACGCTGCGCGAATCGACCGCGCTGTTGACCTACGTCGACATCCTCATCACCCTGTCGACACTGCTGTTCGGCGACCCCAATCTGGCGATGTCGGGCATGCCGCTGCTGTTGTGCGCCGGCGCGTACGTGGTGTTCTTCCACGGCCCGCGACTGCACCTCGTGCACATCGGCTGGTGTGTGCTGGCCGTGGGTGGAGTCGCGGTGTGGCTGGCCGCCGACACTGCGGTCGGCGGTGTGCAGGTCGCGGTGTCGCGGGCCGTCATCGCGCTGGTCGTGACCGCGTGCATCCTGCCTGCGCTGCAGTTCGGTTTCTGGTTGCTGCAGGGCAGTTCGAAGCAATCGTTGACCGATCCGCTGACGGAGCTGACGAACAGGCGTGGGCTGTCCGTGGCGATGAAGCAACTCAACGAGCGCGCACCGGCCGGCGCGGACCTGTGTGCGTTGCTGATCGACGTCGACGGGTTCAAGGCGGTCAACGACACCCTTGGTCACGCGGTCGGCGACGAAGTGCTGATCCGGATCGCCCGCAGGATCCGCCAGAGCGTGCGAAGTGATGCGGTCGTCGTGCGGTGGGGCGGCGAAGAATTCCTCGTGGTCGACCGGATACCGGCGGCTCAGGCAGGGACGGTGGCCGAGCGGGTGCGCGCGGCGGTGGCGGCGCCCGCACAACCGACCGTGACGGCGAGCATCGGGGTCGCGGCCACCACGGCCTCGGGGGCCACGGGCACCGATCTGATCGACGTGATCTCTGCGGCGGACGCCGCGATGTACGAGGCGAAGGCCCGTGGCGGTGACCGGATCGCGATCGCGGCCGCAGTCTCAGCCCTGCACCGTTGAGGCGAAGAACTCCACCAGCCCCTGCGGTGCCCTGGCGTCGAGGAGGATGTCCAGCGTCGCCCACGAATCCCGCGCCGATTCCCTGCTGCGCGAGAACATCTCGGTCTCGTACGCCGCGACGGTCGCGGTGATGTCGCCGGGTCGTTCGGCAAGTGCCACACCGAGCGCGGCGGCGTCGTACATGGCGGTGTTCGCGCCTTCTCCGCCGGGAACGGTCAGATGCGCCGCGTCACCGAGCAGCGTCACCCCGGGCGACGGCGGCCAGCGATGGTCGTCAGGGAGCGCGTAGATCGGCCGGCGCACCGGCGCGGTGTCGGCCTCGGTGATCAACGCCCGCAAAGGTGTTGCCCACCCGTCGAATTCGGCTGCGACGCGGTCGATCAACCGCGTCGTCTCGAACCACTCGACCGGTCGCCGCAGCGCGACGTAGACGTGTAGCACTCCGCCGGCCTCGCGGTGGGCGATGATGCCACACTCGGGCGCCACCGCGTACATCGCGCCGGCCCCCACCAGCGCCGCAGCGCCCGGGTGGCGGGTATCGGCGTCGTACAGGTAGGTCTCGACGAAGGTGACCCCCGAATACGTCGGCGCCGCATCGGACAGAAGTGGGCGGACCTTCGACCATGCGCCGTCGGCGCCCACGAGAAGTGTTGTGGTGAGCTGTTTTCCGTTGGTGAACAGCACGTCGTGGCGACCGTCACCGCGCGGGTGGATGCGGTCCACCTTGTGTCCCCACTGCACGGTGTGCTCGGGCAGCGACTCGAGGAGGATCCGACGCAGCTCGCCACGCAGCACTTCGGGGCGACCGCCGGTGCCGTCATCGGCCTGCTCGAACAGCACGGAACCGTCGCAGCCGACGATTCGCGCCGCCTCGGCGCCCTGGTGGATGATCGACCCGAATTCCCGCGTCAGCCCCGCCACCTCGAGTGCGAATTGGCCTGTGCCCCGGTGCAAATCGAGTTGTCCGCCTTGGCTGCGACTCTGTGGCGCCGGTTCGGCTTCGTACACCGTTGCCTCGACGCCGTGAACATGCAGCACCCGGGCGAGGGTGAGGCCGCCCACGCCCGCGCCGATGATGGTGATCGAGGTGTCCATCTGGTGCTCCGCTCGTCATGGAACGACGTTCCAACCTAACGCCAGCTTGGAACGACGTTCCAGAAATGTCAAGATTAGCCATGTCGCCCCGTACGTCCCGCCGGCCTGAGGCGTTGACGACCGACCGCATCGTTGCCGCCGCCGTGGAAATCCTCGATCACGACGGGGAATCCGCCCTCACCTTCCGTGCGCTCGCCGCGCGCCTGAAGACCGGCGCCGGCGCCATCTACTGGCACGTCGCCGACAAAGACGCCCTGCTCGGTGCCGCGACGGAGAGCGTCATCGCCGCTGCACTTCCCGACTCAGGGCTCGTTGACCCCCCGGACGTCGGGATCCGCGCTGTCGCGCTCGGCATCTTCGACGCCGTCGACGCTCATCCCTGGGTGGGCGCGCACCTGGTCCGGCAGCCGTGGCAGCCTGCGATGGTCGAGATCTACGAGCGGGTGGGCCGGCACCTCACCGCCCTCGGCGTCGCCGACGAGGCGCTGTTCCACGCCGGCTCGACCCTGGTCAGCTTCGTTCTCGGCGTGGCCGGACAGAACGCCGCCAACGCCCGTCAGCGGCCGCCCGGCGCCGACCGGGCCGCGCTTCTCGACGACATGGCGCAGCGATGGCAGCGCTACGACGCGCAGCGGTATCCGGTGGTGCACCGGATGGCCGCACAGCTGCGTGACCACGACGATCGCGAGCAGTTCCTGGCCGGCATCGACATCCTGCTCGCAGGACTCGCGCCGCCGGGCGGCTAGTCCGGGAAGTCCAGTGGCACACCCAGTGTGGTGATGGTCGCCGCCAGGCCGTCGTATTGCGCTGTGAGCACACAGAATTCGATGAGCTGGGCGGGTGTGTAGTAGCGGGCCAACGCCTGCCATGTCTGGGGTGACACGCCCCGCGTGACGACGAACTCGTCGGTGGCGGTGAGCAGGGTTCGTTCCCGGTCGGTGAGGCCGTCGGCGTCGGGACCGGCGAAGATCGCCGCCTGGGTCGCGGCATCGACACCGCGGGTGCGCGCCAGCCGGCGATGCTGCTGCAGCTCGTACTCGCAGTCGCGCAGATGCCCCACGCGCAGGATCACGAACTCGGCGTCGCGCCGTGAGAGCTTGCCCGCGCCCAGCAGATACCCCGAGAGCGGCAACCAGACGAGGAACAGCGTGCGATGACGGCCCAGCACGTTCATCAGGCTGAACCGCGGTCGGCGGATGCCGCGCGCGCCGACCTTGGCGATCGTCCAGTTGATGGGGCCGAGTTCCTTGAACCCTCCGGGGGAGATGCGTTCGCTCATGACTGCCTCACCAGGTACGGGGACACCGTCGAGCGGTGTTCGTCGATGTCGAGTGCGCGGCCGAGCGCGGGGAAGGCCCGCTGCGGGCAGTTGTCCCGCTCGCAGACGCGGCATCCCGCCCCGATGGGCGTCGCTGAAACCTTGGGGTCACCACTGAGGTCGAGGCCTTCCGAGTAGACCAGCCGATGCGCGTGCCGCAGTTCGCAGCCCAGGCCGATCGCGAACGTCTTACCCGGCTGACCATAGCGCGAGGCGCGCCGCTCCACCGTGCGCGCCACCCACATGTAGGCCCGGCCGTCGGGCATCTCGGCGATCTGAACACTGATCTTGCCGGGGTAGGCGAACGTCTCGTAGACGTTCCACAGGGGGCACGTGCCACCGCTGGACGAGAAATGAAAACCGGTGGCGGACTGACGCTTTGACATGTTGCCTGCGCGGTCGACACGCACGAACGAAAACGGCACGCCGCGCATCGAGGGTCGCTGCAGCGTCGACAGGCGGTGGCAGATCGTTTCGTAACTCGTCGAGTAGTAGGCAGACAGCCTCTCGACGTCGTAGCGGAAGCTCTCGGCGATCTCGTGGAACTGGGCATAGGGGAGCACGGTCGCGGCTGCGAAGTAGTTGGCCAATCCGAGGCGGGCCAGTCTGCGGGATTCGTCGCTGGTGAAGTGGCCCTCGTCGGTCAGCTTGTCGATCAGCGCGCCGTACTCGAGGTAGGCGAGCTCGGCGGCCATCCGGAACACCCGCTGCCCCATCGACAGATGCGCGGTGATCTCGAGTGTCTTGGTGGCGGGATCGAAGCGGTGAAGCACACCTTCGCCGAGGTCTTGTCGGCGGATGATGCGCACGCCGTGCACGAAGCGCAGCCTGTCGGAGAGGTCGCCGGCCAGCTCACCGCGTTGCACTCGCATCCCAGCCGTCAGCTCCTCGGCCGCGGTGTCGAGCTCGTGGAGGTAGTTCTGCCGCTGGTAGAAGTAGTCGCGCACTTCTTCGTGCGGCATCGAGATCGATCCCGTGCCACTGGCCCCCGGGTTGACGCTCGCGACGTTGAACCGGCCCTCGGTGGCCGCGGCCAGCTGGGTCGTGGTCAGTTGGTAGCGACGGTGCAGGTTCACCATGGCGCGAGCGAGATCGGGGTGGGCGCCGACCATCTCGGCGACCTCGGCTGTGCCCACGTCGACGTCGAGGTCACGGTCCATCAGCACTTCGCGCAGCTCGGCGATCAGACGGGTGTCGTCCTGGGAGGCGAAGAACGTCGCGTCGACGCCGAACACCTCGGTGATGCGCAGCAGCACGGCGACGGTCAGAGGCCGCACGTCGTGCTCTATCTGGTTCAGGTAGCTGGGAGAGATGTCGAGCATCTGGGCCAGGGCCGCCTGACTGAACCCCCGCTCGCTGCGCAGTTGACGCACCCGTGCTCCGACGTATGTCTTGGCCACGTCGAACCAGCGTAGCGGGCTGCTAACACGGTATTCGCAGAATTTGCACGACGGACCTGTGTGGCATCATCAGGTTCCGTGACCTTGGCCAAGACGCTGATGCCGGTGCCCGACGGGCACCCCGACGTGTTCGACATCGAGTGGCCGCTGCGCGTGGCCGACGTCGATCGTGAGGGCCGGCTGAAGTTCGACGCGGCGACCAGGCACATCCAGGACATCGGCACCGATCAGCTGCGCGAGATGGGCTTCGAGGAGACCCACCCGCTGTGGATCGTCCGCCGCACCATGATCGACATGATCGAGCCGATCGTGTTCAAGGACATCCTGCGGCTGCGCCGCTGGTGCTCGGGAACCTCGAATCGGTGGTGCGAGATGCGGGTGCGCATCGAGGGGCGCAAGGGCGGGCTCGTCGAATCCGAGGCGTTCTGGATCAACATCAACCGGGAGACCCAGGGGCCGGCGCGCATCGCCGACGACTTCATCGAGGGGCTGCGCCGCACGACCAGCGAGGGCCGGCTGCGGTGGAAGGCGTACTTGAGTGCGGGGTCGCGCGAGGACGCCGAGCTCGTCCGCGATTACCCGGTGCGGGTCAGCGACATCGACATCTTCGACCACATGAACAACTCCGTGTACTGGTCGGTGGTCGAGGACTATCTGCACGCGCACCCCGAGTTGATGCGCGTGCCGCTGCGCGTGACCATCGAGCACGACCTGCCGGTGGCCCTCGGCGACAAGCTGGAGATCCTGCAGCACACATATCCGGCCGGATCGACCGAGAAGTTCGGTCCTGAGCTCACCGATCGGAGTGTTACAACGCTCACATATGCGGTCGGCGACGAGGTCAAAGCGGTCGCGGCGATCTTCCCGCTCTGAATCGCTCCACCAAACAGTACGGGCGTACTGACCTGCGACGATCGTTTACCAGCCGGTAACTTCTGAACCGGTTCAGCACAGGTATGCCTTCGCAATCTTCGCAAGCTCGGCCCGGGTGTTGGCGAAACTTTACAAGCGAAACGGGTGGACCTGCGGTTATGCCGTGATGCATCCTCGTCTCAGCAGTCCGGTGAAGACGCTGGAACGTTAACAACCGTTTGAAGGAGTGGGTCACCTCATGACCAAGTCGACCGTGGGCACGCCGAAGTCCCCCGAACAGATCCAGCACGACTGGGACCACAACCCCCGCTGGAAGGGCATCACCCGCACCTACACCCCCAAGGATGTCGTCGCCCTGCAGGGCACCGTCGTCGAAGAGGCGACGCTGGCCCGCCGCGGTGCCGAGGTGCTGTGGGAGCAGCTGCACGAGATGGACTTCGTGAACTCGCTCGGCGCCCTGACCGGCAACATGGCCGTGCAGCAGGTGCGCGCGGGACTCAAGGCCATCTACCTGTCCGGGTGGCAGGTCGCCGGTGACGCCAACCTCTCCGGCCACACCTACCCCGACCAGAGCCTCTACCCGGCCAACTCGGTGCCGCAGGTCATCCGCCGCATCAACAACGCGCTGCTGCGCGCCGACGAGATCGCCAAGGTCGAGGGTGACACCTCGGTCGAGAATTGGCTCGCCCCGATCGTCGCCGACGGTGAAGCCGGCTTCGGTGGTGCGCTGAACGTCTACGAGCTGCAGAAGGCGATGATCGCCGCCGGTGTCGCCGGGTCGCACTGGGAGGACCAGCTGGCCTCGGAGAAGAAGTGCGGCCACCTCGGTGGCAAGGTGCTGATCCCGACCCAGCAGCACATCCGCACCCTGACCTCGGCCCGTCTGGCCGCCGACGTCGCCGACGTCCCGACCGTCGTCATCGCCCGTACCGATGCCGAGGCCGCGACGCTGATCACCTCCGATGTCGACGAGCGCGACCAGCCGTTCATCACCGGTGACCGCACCGCCGAGGGCTTCTACCGGGTCAAGAACGGCCTCGAGCCCTGCATCGCGCGCGCCAAGGCCTACGCGCCGTACTCCGACCTCATCTGGATGGAGACCGGCACGCCGGACCTGGAGCTGGCCAAGAAGTTCGCCGAGGGCGTCAAGAGCGAGTTCCCCGACCAGATGCTGGCCTACAACTGCTCGCCGTCGTTCAACTGGAAGCAGCACCTCGACGACGACACGATCGCCAAGTTCCAGCGTGAGCTGGGCGCGATGGGCTTCAAGTTCCAGTTCATCACCCTGGCCGGCTTCCACGCCCTGAACTACTCGATGTTCGACCTGGCCTACGGCTACGCCCGTGAGCAGATGAAGGCATACGTCGATCTGCAGGAGCGCGAGTTCGCCGCCGAGGAGCGTGGCTACACCGCGACCAAGCACCAGCGCGAGGTCGGCGCCGGCTACTTCGACCGGATCGCCACCACTGTGGACCCGACCAGCTCGACCACCGCGCTCGCCGGCTCCACCGAAGAAGGCCAGTTCCACTAGGCCTGCCCCGCGAGCGCGCGTGTCAGCACAGCGACACGCCGCACGGCGCGTACACCCAGCGCGCGCTCGCGAAGCTTGACAGCGCAGACCCCGCCCAGAAATCTTGGGCGGGGTCTGACGCATGTATGCCGAAGACAGTCCCGCACGCGAGGAGGATCAGTCCAGTGAGCATCGAACGAGTCGGCGTCGTGGGCGCCGGGCAGATGGGCGGCGGCATCGCCGAGGTGTGCGCCAAAGCCGGTGCGCACGTGACGGTCTACGAACCCACGCAGGAGCTCGTCGAGGCCGGCCGCGCGCGCATCACCGCGTCGCTCGAACGGGCCAAGGCCAAAGGCAAGCTGGCCGCCGACGACTTCGAGATCACCCAGGCCCGCCTGACCTACACCAGCGACCTCGCCGACATGGCGGACCGGCAGCTGGTGATCGAGGCGATCGTCGAGAACGAGGCCGTCAAAGCCAAGGTCTTCGCCCAGCTCGACGAGATCGTCACCGACCCCGACGCCGTTCTCGCGTCGAACACCTCGAGCATCCCGATCATGAAAATCGCTGCGGCGACCAAGAATCCGAGCCGCGTGCTGGGGCTGCACTTCTTCAACCCGGTGCCCGTGCTGCCGCTGGTCGAGGTGATCAACACATTGGTGACCTCCGACGAGGCGATCGCGCGGGTCGAGAAGTTCGCAGGCGAGTCACTGGGCAAGAAGGTGGTGCGCTGCGGCGACCGGTCGGGCTTCATCGTCAACGCGTTGCTGGTGCCGTACCTGCTGTCGGCGATCAGGATGGCCGAGGCCGGGGTGGCGTCCGTGGAGGACATCGACACGGCGGTGGTCGCGGGGCTCTCGCACCCGATGGGCCCGCTGCGACTTTCGGACCTGATCGGGCTGGACACCATGAAGCTGATCGCGGACTCGATGTACGACGAGTACAAGGACGCGCACTACGCGCCGCCGCCGCTGCTGCAGCGGATGGTGGAGGCTGGCCAGCTGGGTAAGAAGACCGGCCAGGGCTTTTACACCTACTAGGCAGCCCGCCGAACGTGCAGGTCTTGTAAGCATCTCTCGAGTGAAGCGTGCGAAACATGCACGCTCGGCTGTACGCCCAACGCTCGAGCCACGCGCGCGACCATCGCATCGGGGTGGTCGCGCAGTTGCGCCCAGCTCACCCGGATGATCGTCCACCCCTGCTCGGCAATGAATTCCCACCGCTCGATGTCGCGCGCACGCCGAGCGTGGTCGGTCCAGTGGTGCTCGCCGTCGTACTCCACGGCCACCGCGGGATCCAGCCAACCGAGGTCGAGGCGGTAGCGCACCCGTCCGCTCCCGGTGCGCACCGGGATCTGCGTGACCGGCCGCGGCAGACCCGCCGCGAGCAGGAAGAGCCGCGTGAGACTCTCGGTCGGCGACTCGGCTCCGGCATCGGCGAGGTCGAGCACCTTTAGTAACCGGCGCAGGTTTCGGGCGCCGGGGTGGCGCTCAGCGACGTCCTCCACGTCCTCGATCCGGCAACCGGTGGCGTGCAGAAGGGCATCGACATGCTTCACCGCGGTGACGATCGGGTGATGCCGACCGATGTCGAAAGCCGTGCGCGCGGGGCCGGTCAATAAGACCTGTCCCCTTCGTACGATGTCGCGAGCGTCGACGGTGTCGCTGTACACCGCGATACCTGCGGGCGTGCGGCGGTGTGGCCGGATCAGTTCGGCCGCAGCCCCTGTCGTGGTGAACCGGCTTCCGAGAAGGGCGGCGGCGCTCACGCCGGCCACCGTGGCGGACCGGCCTGACCACAGCCACGCCGCCATCGCCTTGTCCTGCGCCGTGAGCGCGACGTCGCGGCGTGCGTAGACATTCTGGAAGACCTTGGTGTAATCGCGTACCAGTTCGCGACGGGTGACCTGACGGGCCGCGAGGGCTTCCGAGGCGACGAGAAGGGTTCCGTGCATGGCCGGATCATCGGCAGGGGCTCTGACGATTTGCGCCAGCGTGCAGAAGTTATACACAAAGCCTAGGTGAGGCGTGCGTAATCTGCACACTCGGCGGGCGCCGACAGATCACGCCTTGGCCAGCCGCTTCTTCTCCGCCGCCACGTCGAAGTCCGGCGGCGGCCACGACATGTTCAGCCGCTTGAGTGCCTCGATCATCAGCTCGGTGATCGCCAGCCGGCTGTACCACTTCCTGTTGCACGGCACCACGTGCCACGGCGCGTAGTCGGTCGACGTCCGCTCCAGCATGGCCTGGTAGGCCTCTTGGTATAGCGGCCACTTCAACCGCTCATCGATGTCGGCGGGGTTGTACTTCCAGTACTTGTCCGGGCGGTCGAGGCGTTGGGCCAGCCGTTTCTTCTGCTCGTCGAGAGAGACGAACATCGCGACCTTCACCACCGACGTCCCGCTGTCCACCAATTCCCGCTCGAAGGCGTTGATCTCGTCGTAGCGGGGCTCCCACACGTTCTGCGGCACTAGGTTGTGCACGCGCACGATCAGCACGTCCTCGTAATGGGAGCGATCGAAGACGCCGATATGGCCGGCGGTCGGCAGCGCCTTGCGGATGCGCCACAGGTAGTGGTGCGAGAGCTCCTCGGCGGTCGGCTTGCCGAAGCTGCGGTACTGCACGCCTTGCGGATTGCAGCCGCCCACAACGTGTTTGACGATCCCGCCCTTGCCTGCGGTGTCCATGCCCTGCAGCACCAAGAGCACGGATCTGGTGTCACCCGAGCGGCTGTTGGCGTAGAGCATTTCCTGCAGCTCGGCGAACCGTACGTTGCGCTCTTCCTGCAGGGTCGGCGCATCGGATTTGGTGCCGCGGAACCCGGGCGTCGCATTCGGATCAATGTCGGCGACGCGGTCCCCGGGTTCGAACTTCAACAGGGAGTGCGGCTCGTGCGACCACAGCGACGGGAAATCCAGGGGCTCGCTCACCGGTCTAGTCAAGCAGCTGAGGTGGTAATTCCGGCGAAGGATGATCTGAGGAGCGGAATCTCTTCAGCGATCCCCCGACCTCGACGATGCCGCACAGTGCGCTCCACGACAGCATCGTCAGATAGTCGATCAACTCGTCGGCGCTCATCCGGGGATGCGACATCCACGAGTGCGTGGCCAGCTGCACGCCGCCGACGATGTGATACGCCCACGGCTCGACACCGCCGGTGTCCATGCCGACCGACACCATCCGCCGGCGCAGCATCACCGCGAGCATGCGGGCGATGATCGCCTCGGAGTTCGCGACGGCCTTGCTCTTGCTCGCCGAGTTGTTGGCCATGACGAAGCGGTAGGGCTCCGGCTCGGCCGCAACGGTTGCGACGTAGACGCGGATGACCTCGCGTGTGAGCGCATAGCCGTCCAGGTTCGAGGACAGCGCGGCGGCCATGTTGGGGATCAGCGTGGTCTGCGCGAACCGCATCATCACTGCGGTGGTCAGATCGTTCTTGTCGACGAAGTAGCGGTACAGCACCGTCTTGGAAACCCCGATGTCCGCGGCGATCTCGTCCATGCTGACGTTGCTGCCGAGGCGGCGGATGGCCTCCAGCGTGCCATCCACCAATTCGTTGCGGCGTTCGACCTTGTGCCGATGCCAGCGCCGTTTGCGCCCATCGGTTTTGACCGCCACCTGGGGGGATTGTTGTGCCACGTTCGCGGTGATCCGTTCCTTCGTCCTCGTCGATAATACGGTGGTCGACGATTCGCAGTTGCCCGCGCAGGGAAGATGAAGGCGTGGCTCATCGAGTGAACGTCCCCGACGCCGGGCAGCGCCCCCGTGCGAGCTTCGCCGAGAAACTCGCCGGAGCGGATTCGCCGGCGGACGAAGAACGACGGCGCGCGCTGCGGCGCATGAAGGCCGTCGCGCTGAGTTTCCTGATCGGCGCATCCGTGATCTTCCTGCTGTGTACGTGGGCGCAGACCCACGGCGCGCCGACGTGGGTGGGCTACGTGCGGGCCGCCGCTGAGGCCGGCATGGTCGGTGCGCTGGCCGACTGGTTCGCCGTCACGGCGCTGTTCAAGCACCCGCTGGGTCTGCCGATCCCGCACACCGCGATCATCAAGCGCAAGAAAGACCAGCTCGGCGAGGGTCTGTCCACGTTCGTGCGGGAGAACTTCCTGTCGCCGGAAAACGTGGAGACCAAGCTGCGCGACGCGGACGTGGCCAGCCGCACCGGCAAGTGGCTCGCCGAGCCGGTGAACGCCGAGCGAGTCGCCGCCGAGGTGTCGACGGTGGCCCGCGTGCTGGTGGAGATGTTGCGCGACGAGGACGTGCAGCAGCTGCTGGACCGGATGATCGTCAAGCGCATCGCCGAGCCGCAGTGGGGGCCGCCGGTCGGTCGGGTGCTGTCCTCGCTGCTGGAAGAGGGTCGGCAGGAGGCGCTGCTGCAGCTGCTGGCCGATCGCGCGTTCCAGTGGTCGCTGGGCGCCGGTGAGGTCATCGAGCGGGTCATCGAACGTGATTCGCCGACGTGGTCGCCTCGCTGGGTGGATCACGTGGTCGGGGACCGCATCCACCGGGAGTTGATGGATTTCACCGACAAGGTGCGGCGCAATCCCGACCACGAACTGCGCCGCTCGGCGACGAAGTTCCTGTTCGAGTTCGCCGACGATCTGCAGCGCGACGAGGCGACGATCCAGAAGGCCGAGAACGTCAAAGAACAGATCATGGCCCGCGACGAGGTGACCCGGGCGGCCGAGACCGCCTGGACTGCGGCCAAACGGATCATCCTGGAGTCCGTCGACGATCCGTCGTCTGCGCTGCGGGCCCGTATCGCCGACACCGTCGTCCGGATCGGGGAATCGCTGCGCGACGACGCCGCCCTGCGCGACAAGGTGGACAACTGGGTGGTGCGCGGAGCGCAGCACCTGGTGAGCCAGTACGGCGCGGAGATCACCACGATCATCACCGACACCATCGAGCGCTGGGACGCCGACGAAGCGAGCCGGCGCATCGAGTTGCACGTCGGCCGTGACCTGCAATTCATCCGCATCAACGGCACCGTGGTCGGCTCGCTCGCCGGTCTGGCGATCTACACGATCGCGCAGCTACTGTTCTGACCTGCGCTAACTGAGTGCTTGCAAAAGTTAGCACTCCGCCGTACCGTGGAAACGTCGGTCATTTCGGATACCCCACGGCAGCGAAGGAGGCGAGCCATGGCACAGGACGAGAACCTCGCCGCGGTCGTCACCAACGCCGCCCAGGACATCGGCAGCTTCATCCGATCCCAGCGAGAGGCCGCGCACGTCTCTGTGCGGCAGCTCGCCGAGAAAGCCGGTGTCAGCAATCCCTACCTCAGCCAGATCGAGCGGGGATTGCGCAAACCCTCGGCGGACGTGCTGAACCAGATCGCCAAAGCGCTGAGGGTGTCGGCGGAGGTGCTCTACATCCGGGCAGGGATCCTCGAGCCCAGTGAGACCAATCAGGTGCGCGACGCCATCATCACCGACACGGCGATCAACGAGCGGCAGAAGCAGGTGCTGCTCGACATCTACACGTCGTTCTGTCAGCAGAACGAGGCGGCGCTGCTCGAGGCTGCCGCGCAGGCGGATCAGGCCCCATCCGAAGACAGCCTCCTGCAGATCACCGGATCACCTCATGAATCACCCGAGACCTCTGTCCCTCACTGAAAGGAAACACCATGGCTGAGAAGAACCAGCTCGACATCGACGACCTGAAGGCCCCGCTGCTCGCCGCGGTCGGCGCCGCGGACCTCGCGCTCGAGCGCGTCAACGAAATCGTCGCGACGCTGCGCGAGCGTGCCGGCGACGCCCGCTCCGACGCCGAGACCCGCGTCGAGGAGAGCCGCGCCCGCATCACCAAGCTGCAGGAAGATCTTCCGGCGCAGTTCGGTGACATCCGCGAGAAGCTGAACTCCGAAGAGCTGCGCAAGTTCGCCGAGAGCTACGCCGAGAACGCGCAGACGGCCTACACCAAGCTGATCGAGCGCGGCGAGGCCGCTCTGGAGCGTCTGCGCAGCCAGCCGGCTCTCGAGGGTGCCGCCAGCCGGGTCGAGGAGTACACCGACCAGGCCGTGGAGCTGACCCAGGAAGCGCTGGGCAACGTCGCCTCGCAGACCCGCGCGGTCGGTGAGCGTGCCGCCAAACTGGTCGGCGTGGAGCTGCCCAAGCGCGCCGAGTCGGCCGCCGAGCCGGTGAAGACCGCCGCCAAGAAGGCCCCGGCGAAGGCTCCGGCCAAGAAGGCCCCGGCCAAGGCCACCGCGAAGAAGGCCCCGGCCAAGAAGGCCCCGGCCAAGAAGGTCACCCAGAAGTAAGTCGACTCCCGACCCGGGAAGTCGAAAAGGGGACGTAACCCGCCTAGGCTGTGGAGCGTGGAGCTCCAAGGCCTGACGGGTTACGTCCTCATCGCGTTGCAGTTCGCCGTTCTGGCGACGACGGCGTATGCGTTCGTCCATGCCGCGATGCAGCGAACCGACGCCTACCCCGCGGCCGACAAGCTGACCAAGCCGGTCTGGCTCGTGATCCTCGGTGTCGCGGGTCTGCTCGCCCTGGTCCTGAGCATCACCGGTGTCGCGATCGCCGCGGTGGCCTCCGGCGTGTACCTCGTCGACGTACGGCCCAAGATCCTCGAGGTGCAAGGGAAATCGCGCTAGTGCGACGGAGTCTGGTCGCCGCCGGATGTCTTGCCGCCTCGGCACTCGTCCTCGCCCCGACCGCGGTCGCCGCGCCGGTGCTGCAGCCGCCGCCCTACATCGACCACGTCACCTGGGCCAAGTGGGGTGACCTGTCCAGTCTGCGGGTGTATCCCACCCCTGCCGGCCGCGACACCTCCGGACGGCCCGGCACCTCCGCGCAGGCCGATGAAGCCTGGAGTGAGGTGCTCGCCCTGTCTCCCGATGCCGCGATCGCCGGTATGAAGGAGCAGTTCGTCTGCCACTGGCGGTTCGCCGAGATCGCCGAGCCGGGCAAGGTGAGCTGGAACCTGGAGCCGTGGCGGCCGGAGGTCAGCCCGGATCAGATGATGGCCGCCCGGTGCAACCCCGGCGGCACCGAAGAGCCGTTCTGATGGGCTACACGCGCGCGGACGTCGCCGCCGTCGTCGACCACACGCTGCTCAAACCCGAAGCGACAGAGGCCGACATCGTCGCGCTGCTCGCCGAGGCCGTCGAACTCGGGGTGTACGCGGTGTGCGTGTCTCCGACGTTCGTGCCGACTGCGGTGGCGCTGGCTGCGGGCCGGACCGTAGCGGCCGTGGTGGGATTCCCGTCAGGCAAACATCTTTCGGCGATCAAGGCGCATGAGGCCGCCGTGGCGGTCGGCAGCGGCGCCGCAGAGGTCGACATGGTCATCGACGTGGGCGCCGCGATCGGAGGTGAGCTCGACGTGGTGCGTGCCGACATCGCCGCGGTGCGGGACGCGACGCCGGGCGCGGTGCTCAAGGTGATCGTCGAATCGTCGGCGCTGGTGGAGTTCGCCGGGTGGCCGCTGCTCACCGACGTGTGCCGGGTGGCCGAAGACGCCGGTGCCGACTTCGTCAAGACCTCCACCGGTTTTCATCCCGCCGGCGGTGCCTCGGTCCGCGCCGTCGAGGCGATGGCCGGCGCGGTCGGCGGTCGGCTGGGCGTCAAAGCGAGCGGCGGCATCCGGTCGGCAGCGGATGCGGCGGCCATGCTGAACGCGGGCGCGACACGACTCGGATTGTCAGGCACGCGTGCCGTTCTCGACGGTTTGGGGTGACGGCCCGCGCTACAGGTTGGCGAAGCAGGGGTCGTCGGTCTGCTTGGGCATCGAGGCGTTCTGCGTCGAAAAGCGGCTCTGCACACCGCTGTCGGTGACCGACACCGAGTCGGCCTTGATGTCCATCGGGTAGTCCTGGGTCAGCCGTGAGGTGAACGCGTCGAGCGCCGGCTGCACCGATTCGCGCGGCAGCGTGAAGCCCAGCCCCGTCACCTTCTGCACGGCCAGCGAGATGCCGCCGTCGACGACCTGAGGCTTGGCGGTGATGCTGCCGAGCGGGCCTTCGAGCTCGATCGTGCCGTCGCCGGCGTTCGTGCTGACCCCGGAGACGAAGCTGCCGATCAGCGGGATGGCGCCCTGGATCGTCTGCTTGATGCCATCGGCCGACCAGTCGATGGTGGCGACCAGTGAGCCGACGGTTCCGCTCGAGTTCGCGGTGTCCTGCAGGCGCACGTCGTTGATGTCCAGGTTGAGCTTCATGCCCTTGGCGTCGCGAACCTGGTTACCCGCGGTCTCGATGTGGATGTTCGTGTAGTGACCCGACATGTGCTGCATCAGGAACGGCGGCAGCACCCCGAACGACGCGGTGGCCTTGTCCTGCACCACGCACTCGACGGTGGAGGCGACCACCGTGTCCGCCCTGTTGCGCGCGTAGAGTTCGCCGCCCAGCAGTCCGGCCAACACCAGGGCGACCACGATCACCGCGACCAGGACGATGGACAGCGGATCGCTGAAGAACTTCGAGAGCTTCGCCGGCAACGCTGATCCTTTCTGGGCCGAACCTTTCTGCTGGGGTACGGGCGGTGGGCCGGGCTGCGGTTGCGGACGGGCCCAGGGATCGGTCATCTGTGGGATTCTGCCTTACCCAGATGAGCTGAACCTGAGCGGTTGTCCATGACCGCGACGGCGGCGCGGGCGGCCCGTGCGGCCTCGACGTCGACGTCGTGGAGCAGCAGCGCAGGGTCGGGACCGGCTGACGCCAGGATCTCACCCAGCGCCGAAGCCACGAGGCTTCCGCCGACGCCGGTGGGTCCGTGGGCGGCGACTTCGTCGCCCGGATACGCCTGACCGACGGCGGCAACGACGGTGGAGGTGTCGATCGCCCTGGCGCGCGCCAGCAACGTCCACTGCTCGAGCTTGCCCGGCCCGGTGCCCCACGAGGCGTGCACGGTGATGACGTCGGCGCCGCGCGCGGCGAGCTCGACGTACAGCTCGGGGAAGCGGACGTCGTAACACAGCGTCAGACCCACCGTCAGGCCGGCGACGACGATCGTCACCGGTTCGGTGCCCGGGGCCACGGTTCTCGACTCGGTGAATCCGAACGCGTCGTACAGGTGGATCTTGTCGTAGCGGGCGTCCACGCCCGGGCCGGTGGCGATCAGCGTGTTGGTCACGCGTCCGTCCCCGGAGGGCACGAACATCCCGGCGACGGTGACGATCCCGGCCCGCTCGGCGATCCGGCGGACGCCCTCGGCCCACGGCCCGTCGAACGGTTCGGCGATCGGGGCCAGCGGCACCCCGAAGCGGCACATGGTGGCTTCGGGGAACAGCACCAGATCCGCCCCGGCGTCGGCCGCGCGGCGGGTGTACTCGTCGACGAGGGCGAGGTTGGCGGCCGGGTCGGCGCTGCTGCGGATCTGGGCCAGCGCGATACGCATGCCGCCAGCCTAGTTACGGACCCCAGGCGGGACGGTTCGCCTTGGCGGCTTTGCGGCCGAGTTTCCCGGAGTTGATCTGGGCGGCCAGGCTGTCGAGGATCACCCGCGAGCTGAGCAGTGCGGTCTGTTCGGCCCAGTCGTACGGCGGCGAGCACTCGACGACCTCGATGCCGGCCAGTCCCGGCTCGGAGATCTTCTTGACCAGGTTGAGCGCCTCACGCGGGAGCAGGCCACCGGGCTCGGGCCAGCCGGTCCCCGGCACGAAGCCGGCGTCGATCACGTCGATGTCGAAGGACAGATACACCGCCTTGGCGCCCTTCCACGCGACCTCGAGGGCGATCTCGGCGATCTTGTCGATGCCGACGCGTTCGACGTCGCCGACGGTGATGACCGTCGACTTGCGGTCGCGGCCCACCTTGACGCCCTCGCGAGGCGCCTGCCACCCCCCGATCCCGACCTGGACCAGGTTGGTCGCGGGGGCGTTCTTGATGTTGGTGGCGTGGAACCACGGCGTGGTGTGCATCCGCTCGTCGAGGTCGGTCTCCTGGGTGTCGACGTGGCGGTCGAAGTGGATGATCCCGATGTTGCCCTCCATATAGGGCGCCAGACCGCGGATCGTCGGGAAGCCGATGGAGTGATCGCCGCCGAGGACGATCGGCATCACGCCCTTGCTCGCGACGTGGGCCATCGCCTGGCTGATCTGGTCGAAGGACTTCTCGAGGTTGCCGGGGATGGTGAAGACGTCGCCGATGTCGACGATGTTGAGCTGCTCGCGCAGGTCCACGCCGGTCTCGTAGTTGTAGGTGCCGAACAGGTTGGTCGAGCGGCGGATGCCCTGCGGGCCGAACCGGGTGCCGGGCCGGTAGGTCGCGCCGGCGTCGAGGGGGACGCCGAACACGGCGACCTCGGCGTCGTCGACCTCGTTGACGTCCTCGATGAACGGGCATTTGAGGAAGGTGCCGCGCTCGCCGGCGAAGTGAGGCTTTTCCCCGCGCACGAACGTGGAGATGGTCCGGTCGTTGATGGTCGGCGCGGCCTCGAGGCCGTAGCTCAGGCCGCGGTCGATCTCCTCGCGCAGGCGGCGGTCACCGAGGCGGGCTTCGGCCTGCTGAGCCCAGGCGCCTTCGGCGTTGGCCAGATTCGGATCGGGGCCCGGGAAGTCGGATTCGTCGGACATGAGTGCTCCTCACGCGTCGTCTTGTCGCTGACCGGGTACGACGCACCTCGTCCGGGGAGTGGGGTCACCAACTCCTGCGAGTCATTGTCAGCACGCTCCCGAGAACCTGTCCACTCGAAGAGCCGACATCTCAGCCCAGCGGTGCGACCGCTGACCACGGCACCGTCAGCACCCCGTCGCGCAGCGGCCGCCGTGGCGCAGTCACCGGAAACCCCTGTGCAGCAAGGATTTCCATCATCGCTCTCCACCGCACCCGGGGGCCGAACACGCCGTGAGGGGCGCTGCTGGCCCACGCCCGGTCGCAGGCGGTCAGCAGTGTGTGGATGGGCTGGCCGGGCACGTTGTGGTGGATCAGCACCTTGGGTAGCCGCTCGGCGAGATCCGACGGTCTGTCGATCGCGAACGGGTCGCAGGCCAGCGTCAGGCTCACCGCCGAGATCGCGTCGAGCAAGACCCAGCAGCAGCGCCGTCCCAGCTCGTCGCAGGTGCCGTCGACGATCAGCCCACCCGGGGTCAGCCCGTCCCGCATCGCCGCCCACGCGTCGGCGACCGCATCGAGCGGGTACTGGCGCAGCACGTTGAACGCCCGAACCAGCACCGGTCGGTGCCCGGCGAGCTCGAAGCCCCCACGGGCGAAGTCGACCCCGGGTCCGGCCGCCGCGCGGGCCACCTCCACCCGGTGCGGGTCGATCTCCAGACCCAGCACGCGCACGTCGGAGCGCACCTGGCGCAGCCGCACCGCGAGTTCCAGCGTCGTCACCGGCAGCGCGCCGTACCCCAGGTCGACGACCAGCGGGTCGGCAGCGCTCTGCAGCGCGGTGCGCACCCGCGCCGAGTGGACCAGCCACCGGTCACTGCGGCGCAGCCGGTTGTGCCCGGTCGTGCCCCGCGTCACCGCGCCGAGCGGACGGGAACCGGTCACCGTCTCCCTCAGCTGTTCTCGGCGATCCACACGGTGGTGAACCGTTGCTCGGCGATCAGCAGGTCGACCAGTTGGTGGCCGATGAAGTTCTCGATCTTGCCGCCCACCAGCGGCACCCGGACCTCGACGGTCGCGGTGAACGCCAACCGCGAGCCCGTCCCGGTCGGCGCCAAGACCGCGTCACCCCGCAATCCGGCGGGAGCGCCGGGAATGGACCCGGACACCGTGGCCGAGGTCCGGCCGTCGACGACGGGTGCCCAGCGCTCCTCGCGGACGAAGCTGAGATCTCCCCGGTGGAACTGCGTGACGACGGCCGGCAACCGGTCGGCGCGCAGCGTCTGCGTGGTCTTGATGCGCAAGCCACCGTCTGCACCGATGGTCATCTCGTCGAGGGTGGCGTGGTCGGCGCCGGAGTCGCCGAGCCGGACCAGCCAGTACTCCTCGTCGGCGAATGCGCGGTGCACCTGTTCGACGGTGCCTCCGTACTCGGCGGCCATGTCGAATGAACGCGGCATGGCAAACCACGCTACCGTTACCGCCCGTGGTCACTCCGTCTATCGCGGGCGTGGCGGTCGCCGAGAATGTGCCGCTGGCGCCGCTGACCACCCTGCGTGTCGGGCCTGTCGCGGACCGCGTGGTCACGTGCGCCACGACCGAGGAGCTGGTCGACGTGCTGCGCGCGGTCGGGCCGGAGGCGCTGATCCTGGCCGGCGGCTCCAACGTGGTTCTCGCCGACGACCTGCGGCCGCCGATGGTGGTGCGGATCGCCACCCGTGGTGTCAGCGTCGACGGGCCACTGCTGCGCGCCGAGGCGGGCGCGGTGTGGGACGAGGTCGTCGCGGCGTCGCTCGCGCACGGGCTGGGCGGGCTGGAGTGCCTCTCCGGGATTCCCGGGTCCACGGGTGCGACGCCGGTGCAGAACGTCGGGGCGTACGGCGCCGAGGTGGCCGACACGATCAGCAGGGTGCGCCTGCTGGACTGGGACACCGGCGAGGACCGCTGGGTCTCCCCGGACCATCTCCGATTCGGTTACCGCACAAGCATTCTCAAGGGCGCTCCGGTGGCGGTGGTGCTCGAGGTGGAGTTCGGGCTCGACGCGTCAGGCCGCAGCGCCCCGCTGCGCTACGGCGAGCTGGCCGCGGCGCTGGGCGTGGCGCCGGGGGAGCGCGCCGACCCTGCGCGGGTGCGCGAGACGGTACTCGCGCTGCGGGCGGGCAAGGGCATGGTGCTCGACGCGGCCGATCACGACACCTGGAGCGTCGGCTCGTTCTTCACCAATCCGGTCGTCACCGAGGAGCAGTACCGGCGCATTCTCGATCAGGTGGGGGGCGGGGTGCCCCGCTATCCGGCCCCCGGCGGGGTCAAGATGGCCGCGGGTTGGCTCGTCGAGCACGCCGGTTTCAGCAAGGGCCACCCCGGGCCGGACGCGCCCGCACGGCTGTCGACCAAGCACGCGCTGGCGCTGACCAACCGTGGCGGCGCGACGAGCGCGGACGTGATCGCGCTGGCCAGGACGATTCGCGACGGCGTCGCGGCGCGGTTCGGGATCGATCTCACACCCGAACCGATTCTGCTCGGCTGCGTTCTCTAGGTACGCTGGCAACACGTGAGCCCTGCCAAACCGATCAACAGGCGGCGAGCGCTTGCCGCTCTGGCGGTCGGCGTCGCGGCGCCAGGAATTCTGGCGGCCTGCCGGAACGAGAACGGTACCGCCGCCTCCGAGCAGGCGGCCGACGACGCACCGGCGGCTCCGGTCCTGAGGTACCAGCCGAAGAACGCCGCGGACGACGTGGCGCCCACCGCCCGCATCGCGGCCCGGGTGGAGAACGGCTGGTTCCAGAAGATCAGCCTCGCCAACGCCGACGGCAAACTGGTGGCGGGCGCGCTCAACCGCGATCGCACCGAGTTCACCGCCTCCGAACCGCTCGGCTACGGCGTCGAGTACCGCTGGGCGGGCACGGTGGTCGGGCAGGACGGCAAGTCCGTTCCGGTGAAGGCGTCGTTCACCACGGTGAACCCGACCACGCAGGTCAACGGGCAGTTCCAGCTCTCGGACGGTCAGACCGTCGGGGTGGCCGCGCCGATCATCCTGCAATTCGATGCCGCCATCGCCGACGAGGACCGCGCCGAGGTCGAGAAGGCCGTGAAGGTCACCACGACCCCGCAGGTCGAGGGCAGTTGGGCGTGGTTGCCCGACGAGGTCGGCGGCTCGCGCATGCACTGGCGGACCAAGGAGTACTTCCCGTCGGGCACCACCGTGCACGTCGACGCCAAGCTCTACGGCGTGTCGTTCGGGCAGGACGCCTACGGCGCCACCGACTCCACACTGGACTTCACGATCGGCCGGCGTCAGGTGGTCAAGGCCGAGGCGTCCAGCCACCGCATCCAGGTGCTCGACGAGTCGGGGGCGGTGATCATGGACTTCCCATGCAGCTACGGCGAAGGCGACGAAGACCGCAACGTCACGCGCAGCGGCATCCACGTGGTGACCGAGAAGTACGAGGACTTCTACATGTCGAACCCCGCGGGCGGCTACACCAACGCCCACGAGCGGTTCGCGGTCCGGATCTCCAACAACGGCGAGTTCATCCACGCCAACCCGGCCAGCTCGGGTGCGCAGGGCAACAGCAACGTCACCAACGGGTGCATCAACCTGTCCACCTCGGACGCCGAGCAGTACTTCCAGACCGCGCTGTACGGAGACCCGGTCGAGGTGACGGGCACCCGCATCGACCTGTCCTACGCCGACGGCGACATCTGGGACTGGGTGGTCCCCTGGGACGAGTGGAAGGCGATGTCGGCGGTCAGCACGGAGAAGCCGTCGTCGAACATCCCGGCGAGCGCGCCGGCCACCCCGCCCGGGGCGCCGACGTCGGTCAGCGGCCGCCCCGGCGGCTGAGTTCTCAGACGCCCAAACCGACGCTCGGGCGTGAAATCGGCCCCTTTTCGCACCCGAACGTTGGTGTGGGCGTAGTGGACCGGCGGCCGGTCACGTGCGGCGGTTGAAGCGTGAACCCGCGGCGCCGCTGACCTGATCCCGCGGCCGCACCACGATCAGATCGAGGTCGACGTGCGATGGGCGGCTCGCCACGAACCCGATCACCTCGGCGATGTCCTCGGCCACCAGCGGCGTGACCCCCTGGTAGACCTTCGCGGCGCGCTCGTCGTCACCGGAGAAGCGGTTGAGCGAGAACTCCGTCTTCACCATGCCCGGCGCGACCTCGGTCAACCGCACCGGCTGCCCGAGCAGCTCGCTGCGCAGCGTGCGGTGCAGCACGCCCTGGGCATGCTTGGCCGAGGTGTATCCGGCGCCGTTGTCGTAGATCTCGACCGCGGCGATCGACGTCACGGTCACGATCAGCCCGTCGCCGGAGGCGATGAGCTTGGGCAGCAGCGCCCGCGTGACGTGCAGGGTGCCCATCACGTTGGCCTCCCACATCCACCGCCAGTGCTCGATGTCGGCGTCGGCCACCGACTCCAGTCCGCGCGCCCCGCCGGCGTTGTTGACCAGCACATCGACCCGGTCCAGCCGGCCGGCCATCGCCGCCACCGCCTCGGGGTCGGTGACGTCGGCCACAATCGCGGTACCGTCCAATTCGGCCGCCAGCGCCGTGATCGGGCCCTCGCGGCGAGCCACGCAGACAACGTGAAAGCCTTGTGCGGCAAGGGTTCTGGCGGTGGCTTCCCCGATTCCCGCGCTCGCGCCGGTGACCACGGCGACGGGGCGGGCATCTGATGGCGTCGTCATGATCCCAACCCTAGGCCCCGTGCTAGATTGACCGCGTGTCCGGTATGAGTCAGGCAGTCACGGCTGCCGCGCGGCGTGCGTGTTGTTGTTGCGCACCTCGCCGCGCCTGACTGCAACCCGACGCCCGCACGTCCCGTCGCGTCGCCAGGTGTGGCCCCGCCCACCGACAGACCGATCCGGAGACGATTCCATGACCAGCTCGATTCCCGCCCGTTCGCACCGCACCCGGCCCGCGCAGGCCCTGGTGCACCAGATCGTGCCGCCGGCGCTGCGGATGCCCGAGGCGGCCGCGGCGACGGTGTTCGCCGCGGCGCGCCACCGCGGTCCCATCGCGCGCGACGCGATCGCCGGTGTCACCGATCTGTCGATCGCCACGGTGAACCGGCAGGTCACCGCCCTGCTCGACGTCGGGCTGCTGCGCGAGCGCGCTGACCTGTCGGCCTCCGGTGCCATCGGCAGGCCCCGCGTGCCCGTCGAGGTCAACCACGAACCGTTCCTGACACTCGGCGTACACATCGGCGCGCGGACCACCAGCATCGTGGCGACCGACCTGCTCGGCCGCACGCTCGATGTGGTGGAGACGCCCACACCGCGCGGCACGCAGTCGGCGGCGATCGCGGCGATCGCGGCAAGCGCCCAGCGCTACCTGAGCCGGTGGCATCGCAGACGCCCGCTGTGGGTGGGGGTCGCGGCAGGCGGCGTGGTCGACAGCGCCACCGGCTACCTCGATCACCCCCGGCTCGGCTGGTCGGATGCGCCGGTGGGGCCCGCCTTCGCCGAGGCGCTCGGCCTCCCCGTGTCGCTGGCCGCCCATGTCGACGCCATGGCCGGAGCCGAGTTGCTGCTGGGGCCGCGCCGGCGCTCCGGCCGGCCGACGACCAGCCTGTACGTCTACGCCCGCGAGACGGTCGGTTACGCGCTGGCCATCGCCGGGCAGGTGCACTCCCCGGCCAGCGGTCCCGGCACGATCGCCGCGCTGCCGACGCACTCCGAATTGTTGGGCGGCACTGGAGAACTGGAGTCGACGGTCAGCGACGAAGCGGTGCTCGTGGCGGCGCGCAGAGCCCGCATCGTGCCGGCGGACGGGCCCGGGTCGACGGTGACCGCGGTGCTGCGCGCCGCCCGGCAGGGTGACGACGCGGCCGTCGCGCTGGTCACCGAGCGCGCCCGGGTTCTCGGCGAGGCCGTCGCGCTGCTGAGGGACATGCTCAATCCCGACGACCTGGTGGTCGGGGGACAGGCTTTCACGGAGTACACCGACGCGATGGGCGTCGTGGAGCAAGCGTTCGCGCGGCGCTCGGTGCTCGGCCACCGCGACATCCGGATGACCGCATTCGGCAACAGGGTGCAGGAAGCGGGCGCGGGCATCGTGTCGCTCGGCGGCATCTTCGCCGACCCGGTCGGAGCCATGCGCCGTGCCGAGGCCCGTCGCCCCGAGGTGAGTGCCTGAGAGGGCGGTGAGGTCGCGCGGTGTAGACATGATGTTGTGCGCCCGACGACCGACCCTTTGCCCGTGCCGCGCCGGGTGGCGGTGTTGTCCGTGCACACCTCGCCGCTCGCGCAGCCCGGTACCGGTGATGCCGGCGGCATGAACGTCTACGTCCTGCAGACCGCGCTGGAGATGGCGCGCCGCGGGGTCGACGTGGAGATCTTCACCAGGGCGACCTCGTCGACGGACGCACCGGTGGTGCCGGTGGCGCCGGGCGTGCTGGTCCGCAACGTGGCCGCCGGCCCGTTCGAGGGGCTGGAGAAGAACGACCTGCCCACGCAGCTGTGTGCGTTCACCGCCGGCGTGCTGCGCGCCGAGGCCACCCACGAGCCCGGCTACTACGACGTCGTGCACTCGCACTACTGGCTCTCCGGGCAGGTGGGCTGGTTGGCCGCCGACCGGTGGGCGGTGCCGCTCGTGCACACCGCGCACACGCTGGCCGCCGTCAAGAACGCCGCGCTGGCCGAGGGTGACACCCCCGAACCTCCCCTGCGCTCCATCGGTGAGCAGCAGGTGGTCGACGCCGCCGACCGTCTCATCGTCAACACCGAACACGAGGCGGCGCAACTGGTTTCGCTGCATCACGCGGACCCGGGTCAGATCGACGTCGTGTATCCGGGGGTCGACCTGACCACGTTCACCCCCGGCGACTCGGCGTCCGCCCGAAGCGCGCTCGGCCTGCCGCAGGGTGTGCCGATCGTGGCGTTCGTCGGCCGCATCCAACCGTTGAAGGCGCCCGACGTGCTGCTGCGCGCAGCGGCCCTGCTCCCCGGTGTGCATGTGGTGATCGCCGGCGGGCCGTCGGGATCGGGTCTGGCACAGCCCGACGGCCTGGTACGGCTTGCCGCCCAGCTGGGTGTCGCCGACCGCGTGACGTTCCTGCCGCCGCAATCCCGGGCCGGCCTGGTGGAGGTCTACCGCGCCGCCGACGTCGTCGCCGTGCCCAGCTATTCGGAATCGTTCGGCCTGGTCGCCGTCGAGGCTCAGGCGTGCGCCACCCCCGTTGTCGCGGCGTCGGTCGGGGGCCTGCCGGTCGCGGTGCGCGACGGCGTCAGCGGTGCGCTGGTCGACGGCCACGACCCGGCCGACTGGGCCGCCACACTGTCGCGGATCCTGACGGCCGACCCCGAATCGCTGGGGCGTGCCGCCACCGAACACGCCGCCCGGTTCTCCTGGGGGCACACCGTCGATGCGCTGCTCGGCAGTTACGGACGGGCGATCGCCGAGCACCAGGGACGCCACCAACCACTCGTCGCGGCCCGCCGAGGCGGGCGACGGTTCTCGATGCGCAGAGGAGTACGGGCATGACCACAGACAATGTGCAAGCCGTCATCGAGCGCACGCTGGCCGAACACGATCTGCCCTACACCCTGCACAAGGGTGCGGCGGGCGGACTGCCCGGTCTGGTGGTCGCGCTCCCGGGTGAGCGTCGGCTCACGACCAACACCATCCTGACTGTCGGCGAACACTCGGTCCGCATCGAGGCCTTCGTGTGCCGCAAGCCCGACGAGAACTTCGAAGGTGTGTACAAGTTCCTGCTCAAGCGCAACCGACGGCTCTACGGCGTCGCCTACACACTCGACAACGTCGGCGACATCTATCTCGTCGGCCGGATGTCTCTGGCGTCGGTCACCCCCGAGGAGATCGACCGGGTGCTCGGCCAGGTCCTCGAGGCCGTCGACAACGACTTCAACACGCTGCTGGAGTTGGGTTTCCGCACCTCCATCCAGAAGGAGTGGGAGTGGCGGGTCTCGCGGGGCGAGTCGCTGAAGAATCTCGAGGCGTTCTCCCATCTCATCGAGGACCACGACAAGAACTGACCCATGAGAAGATCGGCCCATGGCAGATACCGCGACGCTGATCCTCGTTCGCCACGGCGAGAGTGAATGGAATGCGCTGAACCTGTTCACCGGATGGGTCGACGTCGATCTGACCGACAAGGGTCGCGCCGAGGCCGCCCGGGCGGGTGAGCTGATCGCCGAGCTCGACCGGCTGCCCGACGTGCTCTACACCTCACTGCTGCGCCGGGCCATCACGACGGCCAACATCGCGCTGGACAAGGCCGATCGGCACTGGATTCCGGTGCACCGGGACTGGCGGCTCAACGAGCGGCACTACGGCGCGTTGCAGGGGCTGGACAAAGCCGAGACCAAAGCGAAGTACGGCGACGAGCAGTTCATGGCGTGGCGGCGCAGCTACGACACCCCGCCGCCGCCGATCGAGCCGGGCAGCAAGTACAGCCAGGACGCCGATCCCCGCTACGCCGACGTGCCCGGCGGGCCGCCGCGCACGGAGTGCCTCAAAGACGTCGTCGAGCGGTTCGTGCCGTACTTCACCGACGTCATCGTGCCCGACCTGCGCAGCGGTAAGACCGTGATGATCGCCGCACACGGCAACTCGCTGCGGGCGCTGGTCAAGTACCTCGACGGGATGTCCGACGACGACGTCGTGGGACTCAACATCCCGACCGGTATCCCGCTGCGCTACGACCTGGAGGGCGACCTGAAGCCGACCGTCGCCGGGGGCACGTATCTGGACCCCGACGCGGCGGCCGCGGGCGCCGCCGCCGTGGCGTCCCAGGGCGCGAAGTAGGACGCCCCGCCCGCGTCGGGCGAACAGAAGGTGAACGGTTGTCGGCGCCCGGCCGAACATCGGTCTCTGGGTGTGTGACTTGTCCGGTTTTCGCCGCACGCTGCTGGGATGACGTTCACCGAGTGCGTACGATTTTCGCGTGAGTGTCTCCTCGGCGCTGCTGCTCGCAGCGGTCGTGGCACTGCTCGGCGTGTCGATCGGCGTGGTCTTCGGCCTGGGGGCGGCCGCGCGACTTCGTCAGCGGCGTGAGCGCCGCGCGGTCGAGCAGACCGGGATCACGGTGTCGCAGATGCTGCGCCACGCCGTGGCCCAGTCACCGGTCGGCATCGTCGTCGTCGACACCTATCGCGACGTCGTCTACACCAACGAACGCGCGACCGAACTCGGGCTGGTCCGTGACCGGTTGCTCGACGACAGGGCGTGGCGGGCCGCCCAGCGGACACTGGCCAGCGGCGATGACGTCGAGTTCGACCTGTCGCCCCGCAAACGCGAGCGGTCGGGACGGTCCGGGCTCTCGGTCCGCGGCCACGTGCGACTGCTGACGGAGGACGATCGCCGGTTCGCGGTGCTCTACGTCGACGATCAGTCCGAGCATGCGCGCATGGAGGCGACGCGCCGCGATTTCGTGGCCAATGTCAGTCACGAGCTCAAGACGCCGGTCGGGGCGATGGGGGTGCTCGCCGAGGCCGTGCTCGCCTCCGCCGAGGACCCCGAGACGGTTCGGCACTTCGCCGAGAAGATGGTCACCGAGTCCCACCGGCTGGCCAGTATGGTCGGTGAACTCATCGAACTGTCCCGATTGCAGGGCGGCGAGCGGCTGCCGGATCTGGAAGCGGTCGACGTCGACACGGTGGTCGCCGAGGCGTTGTCGCGGCACAAGGTCGCCGCCGACAACGCCGACATCGCGGTCACGACCGATGCGCCCACCGGCTTCCAGGTGCTCGGCGACGAGACATTGCTGGTGACCGCGATCGCCAATTTGGTCTCCAACGCGATCGCGTACTCCCCGGACGGCTCCTCGGTGTCCGTCAGTCGCCGCCGGCGTGGGGACGACATCGAGATCGCGGTCACCGACCGCGGTATCGGCATCGCCCCCGCCGATCAGGAGCGTGTGTTCGAACGATTCTTCCGGGTGGACAAGGCCCGATCCCGGGCCACCGGAGGCACCGGGCTGGGGCTCGCGATCGTCAAACACGTCGCCGCCAATCACAACGGCTCGATCCGGCTGTGGAGTCAGCCGGGAACGGGCTCCACGTTCACCCTGTCGATCCCCGCGTATCTGCGGGAGGACGACCCCGACGAGCATGACGACCGAGAGGACTAGGACTGCGATGACCAGTGTGCTGATCGTGGAGGACGAAGAGTCCTTGGCCGATCCCCTGGCCTTCCTCCTGCGCAAGGAGGGCTTCGAGGCCACCGTGGTGGCCGACGGGCCGTCCGCGTTGGCCGAATTCGAGCGGTCCGGCGCCGACATCGTGCTGCTGGACCTCATGCTGCCTGGTATGAGCGGCACCGACGTGTGCAAACAGCTGCGGTCGCGGTCGAGCGTGCCGGTGATCATGGTGACGGCCCGCGACAGCGAGATCGACAAGGTCGTGGGCCTGGAGCTGGGCGCCGACGACTACGTGACCAAGCCGTACTCGGCGCGGGAGTTGATCGCCCGAATCCGGGCAGTGCTGCGCCGAGGGGCCGACACCGACGATGCGGGCATCGATGACGGTGTGCTCGAGGCGGGACCGGTGCGCATGGATGTCGAGCGCCACGTCGTCAGCGTCAACGGGACTCCGATCACGCTGCCGCTCAAGGAGTTCGACCTGCTGGAGTACCTGATGCGCAACAGCGGGCGAGTGCTGACCCGCGGGCAGTTGATCGATCGCGTGTGGGGCGCGGACTATGTCGGCGACACCAAGACACTCGATGTGCACGTCAAGCGGCTGCGCAGCAAGATCGAGGCCGATCCGGCCAATCCGGTGCACCTGGTCACCGTGCGCGGGCTGGGATACAAGCTCGAGGGCTGATCCGACCCGCCGAAGCGCTTCTCGGTTCGGATCCGGGCGGCTGGCAACGCTTCCGGTCCACGTCGATTCGTGCCGGCCGGCCGAATTGTAGCCATTTGAAAGCGTTGACCGTCAATGGATCCACACTGCACTCAGCCGCGTGCGCGACCTCTGAAGTCAGTACAACTCGCTAGCTGTACTGACCACGGACGTTAGGTACGGCGTGGCGTGGTGACATGAAGAAGACCTCCGAGTGAAGTGCGAGCTGTCTAGGAACGCACCAACCACCTCGGAGGTCTTCGTGTCCCACCGTAATGCCCCGTTGTCAGAAACCGGACGACTGCGTCTGGCCCGTTGCGTCGTCGAGGACGGCTGGACGCTGCGACGAGCGGCCGAACGCTTCCAGGTCGCGGTCACCACGGCCCAGCGCTGGGCCTCGCGATACCGAGAGCTCGGCCAGGCCGGCATGGCCGATCGAAGCTCACGACCGCACCGATGCCCCCACCAAACGCCCACCCGTACCGAGCGCCGCATCATCAAGGTCCGGGTGTTGCGCCGGTGGGGACCAGCCCGGATCGGTTACCTGCTGGGCATTCATCCCTCGACCGTGCACCGAGTGCTGACCCGCTACGGGGTCGCCCGGCTGCGCTGGCTGGACCGCCCGACGGGCCGCGTCATCCGGCGCATCGAATCCAAGGCTGTCGGAGACCTCGTCCACGTCGATGTCAAGAAAGTCGGCAAGGTCCCTATCGGCGGTGGCTGGCGGATGCAGGGGCGCAGCGTGGGGAACCGCAACGCGCAGGCCAGCAGAGGACCGGGCCAACACCCCAATCGCCGTCTTGTGCGTGGCTATCACTTCCTCCATACCGCGATCGACGGGCATTCCCGGCTGGTCTACAGCGGACTGTTGGCTGATGAGCGCAAAGAGACCGCTGCCGCGTTCTGGACACGCGCCAACGCTTGGTTCAACCAGTGCGGGATCATCGTACGGAAAGTGTTGACCGACAACGGTTCCTGCTACCGGTCGCACGTATTCCGTGACGCACTGGTTGGTATCGAGCACCGTCGCACCCGCCCCTATCGACCGCAGACCAACGGCAAGGTGGAGCGCTTCCACCGAACTCTGGCCGATGAATGGGCCTACGCCCGGCTCTACACCAGCGACGCGCAACGCTGCCAGGAGTATCCGCGCTGGCTGCACACCTACAATCACCATCGCGGCCACACCGCACTCGGCGGTCAACCACCAGCCAGCCGTGTACCTAACCTCTCAGGTCAGTACACCTAGCCCGTGCGGCCGTCCATGATCTCGAGCACCTCGAAGGTGTTGACCCCGGCGATCACCGAGGGGTCCGCCTCGCCGAGGGCCAGCGCCTCGGCACGGTCGGCGGCCCGCAACACCCCGAGTCCCCACACCCCTTCCGGATCGGCCACCGGCCCGTAGACGACCACCCGCCCCGCGGCCAGCAGTTCCTTCCAGTACTCGGTGTGCCCGGCCATCGCGTCCTGTTCGGCGTCGGTCATCGTCTGCGCGAAATCGGCGCGCGGGGGGATGAGCCGGAACAGGTAGAGGGGATCGCTCACTGCGCGGCCCGTGTGGCGGGATGAACGGCGATCAGCCCTAAACCGCTGCGCCGCTTGCACAGTGCCGCCAATTCGCCGTACGCCTTCTCACCGAGCAGCTCGGTCAGCTCCGGTGCATAGGATTGCCACACCGGCTTCTCTCCGACATGGGCGTTGGGGTCGCCGGTGCAGTACCAGGTCAGGTCGAGCCCGCCTTCGCCCCAACCGCGCCGGTCGTACTCAGTGATCGTCGACTTGAGGATCTCGGAGCCGTCGGGACGGGTGACCCACTCCTGCGTGCGCCGGATCGGCAGCTGCCAGCACACCTCCGGTTTGAGAGTCAGCGGTTCCACGCCCAACTGCAGCGCCTTGGTGTGCAGCGAGCACCCGATGCCGCCCGGCCAGCCGGGACGATTGAGAAAGATGCACGCCCCCTTGTACTTTCGCGTCCGCCACGTGGGTTCGTCGTCGTATTCGTCGAGCTCCAGGTAGCCCTTCTTGCCGAGGCCCTTGTCCCGGAACTGCCAGTCCTCGTCGGTGAGCAGTTTCACTGCGTCGTCGAGCTTGGCGCGGTCGTCGTCGTCGGAGAGAAACGCGCCGTGGGAACAACATCCGTCGTCGGGGCGGTCTGCGACGGTGCCCTTGCACGCCGGGGTGCCGAACACACACGTCCAGCGCGACAGCAGCCATGTCAGATCCGCCGCTATCAGGTGTTTGGGGTCTTCGGGGTCGTAGAACTCCACCCACTCCCGGGCGAAATCGAGTTCCACCTCACCCGGGTACGGACCAGTCACGGTTTTCCACGGTAGACCCATTAGGTTGGACGGGTGCGATTAGGCGTGCTCGACGTGGGCAGCAATACCGTTCACCTGTTGGTGGTGGACGCGCGCCGCGGTGGGCATCCCACGCCGATGAGTTCGACGAAGGCCTCACTGCGGCTCGCCGAGGCCATCGACACGTCGGGGAAGTTGACGCGCAGAGGCGCCGACAAGCTGATCGGCACGATCGACGAGTTCGCCAAGATCGCCACCAGCTCGGGGTGCTCGGAGCTCATGGCGTTCGCGACGTCGGCGGTACGCGATGCGAAGAACTCCGAAGACGTGCTGGCGCGGGTGAAGTCGGACACCGGCGTGGATCTGCGGGTGCTCAGCGGTGTCGACGAGTCGCGGCTGACGTTCCTGGCGGTGCGGCGCTGGTACGGCTGGAGCGCCGGCCGCATCATCAACATCGACATCGGCGGCGGGTCGCTCGAGCTGTCGAGCGGGGTGGACGAAGAGCCCGATGTGGCGATGTCGCTACCCCTGGGCGCCGGCCGGCTGACCCGCGAGTGGCTGCCCGAGGATCCGCCCGGCCGCCGGCGCGTGGCGATGCTGCGGGACTGGCTGGCCAATGAGCTCTCCGAGGCCGGGGCCGCGATCACCGAGGCGGGCACCCCCGATCTGGCGGTCGCGACGTCGAAGACGTTCCGTTCGCTGGCCCGGCTCACCGGTGCGGCGCCGTCGGGCGCGGGTCCCCGGGTCAAGCGCACGCTGACCGCAGCGGGTCTTCGCCAGCTCATAGCTTTCATCTCTAGGATGACCGCGTCCGACCGTGCCGAGCTGGAAGGAGTCAGCGCCGACCGTGCGCCGCAGATCGTGGCGGGCGCCCTGGTGGCCGAGGCGAGCATGAAAGCCCTAGGTATCGAAAGCGTAGACATTTGCCCATGGGCGTTGCGGGAGGGCTTGATCCTGCGGAAACTCGACAGCGAAGCCGACGGTACGGCGCTCGTGGGCGGGCATTCGCCCGCCGGGCGGGTGTCGGTGCGTAATGCTGGACGGTAAGCAGGCAACCGCGAGAGCGAGCAGGCGATGACTGGACCAGACGACTACACCAACACCCGACCGATCTCGGTCGCCGAACTGCTGGCCAAGAACGGCACGATCGGCGCACCCCCGGTCGGTGGCCGGCGTCGCCGTCGCCGCGGTAACGCCGATGCCGTCACCGTTGCCGAGCTCACCGGTGAGATCCCGATCGTCCGGCCCGACGAACCCGCCGAGCCGGAACCGGAACCCGAACCGGAACCGGAGCAGGCCGCAGCCGCCGAGGCCGACGTCGACCACGAGGCCTCCGTCGAGCAGAGCGACGACGTCGCTGATGCGGCGGAGGTGACCGAAGCCGACGACGAGCTCGTTGAGGTCGAGGACTCCGACGATTCCGGTGAGTCCGACGCCACCTCGACCGACGTCTCCGACGATGAGGACATTGCCGAGGAGTCGAAGGACGCCGGCGCCGCGCCGCGCCGCTCGCCGTTCGGCCGGTTCGGCCGCAAGAGCGCCCCGGCCGTCGACGCGGAGCTGATGAGCCCCGACCCGGTGGATGTCGACCCCGATGGCCCCGTCGACGGCGTCGTCGGCCCTGCCGACATCGACGACACGGTGTCCGAGAACCTCGAGGACGAGGCCGGCGAGGCCGACGACACGGCGCTCGACGACGCGGACGACGACGACACAGCCCTCGACGACACGGCCCTCGATGACGCTGACCATGACACGGCGCTCGACAACACGGACCATGACGGCACCGACGATGACGAATTGCCGTCGTACCTGCGGTCGACGCAGGATCCGTTGTTCGGTGGCGAGACCGTCGCCGACGACGTCGCGCGCCGCAGCGGTCGGCAGCAGACGGCCGACCCCGCCGACGATCTTGCCGATGACCTCGCCGACGATGAGGACGACGACGAACTCGAGCCGCAGCGGCAGATGTCGCCGCTGGTCCACGGTCTGTGGGTGGTGGGGCAGAGCGTCGTCGCCGTCATCTTCGGCGCCGGTCTCTTCGTCGCGTTCGACCAGCTGTGGAAGTGGAACAACATCGTCGCGCTGGTGCTGTCGGTGCTGGTGATCCTCGGCCTCGTGGTCGGAGTCCGGGTGGTGCGCAAGACCGAGGACATCGGTAGCACGCTGATCGCGGTGGCGGTCGGCGCGCTCGTCACCCTCGGGCCGCTCGCGCTTCTGCAATCAGGCTGATCGGGGTGCGTCCCGCCATCAAGGTCGGTCTGTCCACGGCCTCGGTCTACCCACTGAAGACCGAGGCCGCGTTCGAGATGGCCGCCGCCCTGGGCTATGACGGCGTCGAGCTGATGGTGTGGGCGGAGTCCGTGAGCCAGGACATCGACGCCGTCGAGGAACTGTCGAGGCGCTACGGCGTCCCCGTGCTGTCGGTGCACGCGCCCTGCCTTCTCATCTCCCAGCGCGTGTGGGGTGCGAACCCGATCGCGAAGCTCGACCGCAGCGTGCGGGCCGCCGAGCAACTGGGCGCCCAGACCGTCGTGGTCCACCCGCCGTTCCGCTGGCAGCGGCGCTACGCCGAGGGGTTCGCCGCCCAGGTCGCCGAGCTCGAGGCGGGCAGTGACGTCATGGTCGCGGTGGAGAACATGTTTCCCTTCCGCGCCGACCGATTCTTCGGTTCCGGGCAGACGTCGATCGACCGGATGCGCAAGCGCGGCGGTGCCCCCGGTCCGGGCATCTCGGCCTTCGCGCCCTCCTACGATCCGCTCGACGGCGGCCACGCGCATTACACGCTGGACCTCTCGCACGCCGCGACGGCCGGCTCCGACGCCGTCGACATGGCGCGGCGGATGGGGGAGGGGTTGGTGCACCTTCACCTGTGCGACGGCAGCGGCGGCCCGACCGACGAGCACCTCGTCCCCGGCCGCGGCACACAGCCGGCCGTGGAAGTCTGCGAGACGCTGGCCGCCAGTGACTTCGCGGGCCACGTCATCCTCGAGGTGACGACCTCGGGCGCGCGGTCGGCGGCCGAGCGGGAAGAGTTGCTGACCGAGTCGCTGCAGTTCGCCCGCACACACCTGTTGCGCTGACCCTGCAAGGACATCCATGACGAGTTCGACCCTGTTCACCGATGCGATGGCACTGACCCCCGACGGTGCGGGCATCTATCACGGGCTGCTCAACGAGCACTGGACCATCGGCCCCAAGGTGCACGGCGGCGCGATGCTCGCGCTGTGCGCCCACGCCGCGCGCACCGAACTCGCCGAACCCGGAACCGAACCCATCGCGGTGTCGGGCAGTTTCCTGTGGGCTCCCGACCCCGGCCCGATGCAGGTCGTCACGACGGTGCGCAAGCGCGGGCGGCGGGTCAGCCTCATCGATGTCGAGCTGAACCAGGGTTCGCGGACCGCGCTGCGGGCAGCCATCACGCTGGGCCGCCCCGAACACCATGTGCCGCCGCTGTTGTCGGTCAACCCGGTGCTGCCGTTGATGACCCCCGATCCGCCGCCCGGGCTGAAACCGATCGGTCCCGGGCATCCGATGGCCGACGTCGTCCACCTCTCTCGCGGCTGCGACATCCGTCCGTCGTTGACGTCGTTCGCCCCGCGCGGCGACGGTGGCCCACCGCTGATCGAGTACTGGGTCCGGCCCAAGGGCGCGGCGCCCGACGTCCTGTTCGCCCTGCTGTGCGGCGACGTGTCGGCCCCGGTCACGATGGGGCTCAACAGGTTCGGCTGGGCGCCCACGGTGCAGCTGACGGCCTTCGTGCGGGCCGTGCCGGCCGACGGGTGGCTGCGGGTGATGTGCACGACGACCCAGATCGGGCAGGTGTGGTTCGACGAGGACCACATCGTCGTCGACCAGGACGGTCGCATCATCGTGCAGACCCGGCAACTCGCGATGGTGCCCGCCCCTCCCGACTGATTCCGAAGGGCCCGCCGTGTCATGCTGTCCCGCATGGCCAGAATCGCGATCATCGGCGGCGGCAGTATCGGCGAGGCGTTGCTGGCGGGACTGTTGCGTGCCGGGCGTCAGACCAAGGACCTCGTCGTCGCGGAGAAGAACCCGTCCCGCGGCACGTATCTGGCGGACAAATACGGCGTGCGCATAGCGTCGGTGGCCGAGGCGGTCGACACCGCGACGTACGTGATCGTCGCGGTCAAGCCGTCCGACGTGGGCAGCGTGATCGGAGACATCGCCGACACGGCGGCGCGCGCCGAGAGCGACGCGGCCGAGCAGATCTTCGTGACGGTGGCGGCCGGGGTCAGTGCGGCCTACTTCGAGAACAAGCTTCCCGCCGGGTCTCCCGTGGTGCGGGTGATGCCGAATGCGCCGATGCTGGTCGGTGGCGGGGTCAGCGCGGTCGCCCCCGGTCGTTTTGCCACCGCCGAGCACATCCGCGGGGTGTCGTCGCTGTTCGACGCCGTCGGCGGCGTGCTGACCGTCGCGGAGAGCCAGATCGACGCCGTCACCGCGGTCTCCGGGTCCGGTCCCGCGTACTTCTTCCTGATGGTCGAGGCGCTCGTGGACGCCGGGGTCGATGCGGGTTTGACCCGCTCGGTGGCCACCGATCTGGTGGTGCAGACGATGGCCGGCTCCGCAGCGATGCTGCTGGAGCGGTTGGACGCCGAAGGTGCGGGCGGGGACTCCGCGTCGGGTCCCGCCGGGGCGATGGCATCGCCGACCGACACCTCGGCCGCCCAGCTGCGGGCCACGGTCACCTCGCCCGGCGGCACCACCGCCGCTGGGCTGCGGGAACTGGAACGTGGGGGCTTGCGTGCGGCGGTCGCCAACGCCGTGGAGGCCGCAAAAAACCGCTCTGAGCAGCTCGGAATTACACCCGAGTAGTTCAGGAATTTCTCACTGATTAGCCCACACCCGTCGCAGTAACCCCACCCGCCACGCTATTCTCCCAGTGGTAAGCGTGGGTCGGTGCCAGCGGTGGGGAAGCCGCTGGAACTGCCCACGCCTGATGGATTGGGTTGCGATGACGTCTATGAACGGGCCGTCGGCGCGGGATTCCAGCGGAAAGGCGGCGCGCGACGCCGGCCAGTCCGAAGGTCAGCCGCCTCGAGCTCAATTTCTCACCGTGGCCGAGGTGGCCAGCCTGATGCGAGTCAGCAAGATGACCGTGTATCGGCTGGTGCACAACGGTGAGCTGCCCGCCGTGCGGGTCGGCCGCTCGTTCCGCGTCCACGCCAAGGCCGTCCACGACATGCTGGAGAGCTCTTACTTCGACGCGGGCTAGTTCGGGCTCCAGATGGCTGATTTCGGCGCTGGGACTGTCGCCAGGTAATGTCGTCGGTCGAGATCGTCGAAAAAACCGAGGTAGCGGAGTTCATGGGTTCAGTCATCAAGAAGCGGCGCAAGCGCATGTCGAAGAAGAAGCATCGCAAGCTTCTTCGTCGTACCCGGGTGCAGCGCAGAAAACTCGGCAAGTAGTCCGCTTGCGCCTGCCGCTAGGCTGCGGAGATGGATGCTGGGGGTGACTCGGGTGGCTCCGATGCCCGGGACGGTCTGACTTATCCCAAGGTCGTTCTGGTCACCGGCGCGTGCCGGTTCCTCGGCGGTTATCTGATCGCCCGGCTCGCGCAGAATCCCTTGATCAACCACGTCATCGCGGTCGACGCGATCGCGCCGAGCAAGGATCTGCTGCGGCGCATGGGCCGCGCGGAGTTCGTCCGGGCCGACATCCGGAATCCCTTCATCGCCAAGGTGATTCGCAACGGCGACGTCGACACCGTGGTGCATGCGGCCGCGGCGTCGTATGCGCCCCGGTCCGGCGGTCGCGCCACGCTCAAAGAGTTGAACGTGATGGGCGCGATCCAGTTGTTCGCGGCCTGTCAGAAGGCGCCGTCGGTGCGTCGGGTCATACTCAAATCGACCTCGGAGATCTACGGGTCGAGCTCCCGTGACCCCGTGCTGTTCGCCGAGAGCAGCAGCCGGCGGCGGCCGCCCGGAGAAGGGTTCGCGCGCGACAGCATCGACATCGAGGGGTACGCCCGCGGACTGGGCCGGCGACGGCCCGACATCGCGGTCACCATCCTGCGGCTTGCCAACATGATCGGTCCCGCGATGGACACCGCTCTGTCGCGCTACCTGGCCGGGCCGGTGGTGCCGACGATCATCGGACACGACGCGCGCATGCAGTTGCTGCACGAGCAGGATGCGCTGGGCGCGATGGAGCGCGCGACGATCGCGGGCAAGGCGGGCACGTTCAACATCGGTGCGTCCGGAGTGATCATGATGAGCCAGGCGATCCGGCGTTCCGGACGTCTCGCGCTCCCGATGCCGCGCGCAGCGCTGTCGCTGTGGCGACCCGGCCGCCCGACCGAGCTCGACCGGGAGCGCCTGGACTACCTCAGCTACGGCAGGGTCATGGACACCACCCGGATGCGCAGCGAACTCGGCTACACACCGAAGTGGACCACCACGGAAGCCTTCGACGACTATGTCCGCGGTCGGGGACTCAAGCCCATCGTGGACCCCGGCTGGGTTTCTGCTGTGGAGCGCCGCGCTGTGACGGCGGCGGCGCGGTTCGGGCGCTAGACTCAGGGCTCAGCGAGGGGGGCGGGGTCACCCCATCTCGAGGCGAAGAAGGTGAGAAGCAAGACGGTGGCGGGCGAGTCGAAGGCGAAAGTCATTCCCCTGCATTCGAATTCGGGGCGAAGTGCAGCGGCCCGTCGGGCGGCGGCCCAGCGGGGAGACCGCTCCCGCCGCCATCCTTCTCTCTACGGTGACGGCGACGGCCGCGCCACCGCCGAGGAGCTGTCCGCCGTCGTCCGCGACATCGACGCCCATCGTGACGCCGGTGGCTTCGGCGCGGGGCCGGACACCGAACCCAGTGAGCTCGCCAATCGGATCGCCGCGGTGGCCGACTTCATCCGCAAGCGGATGGTCGGGGACTACACCGTCGACGAGTTCGGCTTCGATCCGCACCTCAACAACGCGATCTTCCTGCCCGTGCTGCGGGTGCTGTTCAACTCGTGGTTCCGCGTCGAGGTCAGCGGGGTGGAGAACCTGCCGGAGACCGGCGCGGGCCTCGTGGTAGCCAACCATGCCGGCGTGCTGCCGTTCGACGGTCTGATGACCTCGGTGGCGGTCCGCGACCACCATCCGGCGCAGCGTGATCTGCGCCTGCTGGCCGCCGACATGGTGTTCGACATGCCGTTCATCGGGCAGGCCGCCCGCAAGGCCGGCCACACCATGGCATGCACCGACGATGCGCACCGGCTGCTGGCTGCCGGAGAGCTGACCGCGGTGTTCCCCGAGGGTTACAAAGGCCTGGGGAAGCACTTCAAGGACCGCTACAAGCTGCAGCGATTCGGCCGCGGCGGCTTCGTCTCCGCCGCGCTGCGCACCAAGGCGCCGATCGTGCCGTGTTCGATCGTCGGCTCCGAGGAGATCTACCCGATGGTGGCTGACGTGAAGCTGCTGGCGCGGCTGCTCGGTCTGCCCTACTTCCCGGTCACGCCGCTGTTCCCGCTGGCCGGCCCCCTCGGCGTGGTGCCGCTGCCGTCGAAGTGGTACATCCAGTTCGGCGAGCCCATCGACACGGCCGATTACGACGATTCGGCGGCCGACGACCCGATGATCACCTTCGAGATCACCGATCAGGTGCGCGAAACCATCCAGCAGACCCTCTACCAGCTGCTGGCCAACCGCAGGAACACGTTCTTCGGCTGATCCGGGGCAGGTCCTACTGGGCGGTCTGCTTGGCCACCATCGCGCGCAGCGCTTCGTCGCGTCGAGCGGCGATCCGGTCGCTGATCTCATCGGCCTCGGTGTCCGACTGCGCCTCGCCCATCACCGTGACGACGCTGGTCAGCACCGGCTCACCACGCTCGTCGGTGACTTCGCCACGGACCTCGGTGACGACGGCGCCGTGCGACTCGGTCACCGAGTCCAGATAGGAATCGAAGAACAGCTTGTCCCCGGCGAGGATCGGCCGGTGGAAGGTGATCTTCTGATCGCGGTGCAGGACCCGCTCCATGTTGATCGGCACGTCGAACTGGTTGAAGATCTCCAACTGCACGCGCCGGCCCGCGACGGCCAGGAAGGTCAGTGACGCGATCAGCGCGTCGTGGCCGCACTCCTTGGCGGCCTCCTCGCTGTAGTGCGCGGGGTGGTCGTCTTTGACGGCGCGGGCGAACTCCCGGATCTTCTCGCGGTCGACCTCGAAGTAGTCGGGGTACCGGTAATGGGTCCCGATGATGTTCTGGGCAATGGTCATGCGTGACCCGCTTTCGTCTCCGCTGTCGTCACTGCGGCGCGAGCCTATCAGCGGCGCCCGGGAGCTATTTCGGGTCGCGACGGGACACCACGGCAGCGAGCGCGCCACCGACGGCACCGAGGGCGAGCGCCGAGGGCACCCCGATGCGGGCCGCTTTGCGTGCGGTGCGGAAATCGCGAATCTCCCAGCCTCGCTCGCGGGCGAGCTCGCGCAGGTCGGCGTCGGGGTTGATCGCCACCGCCGTCCCGACCAGCGACAGCATCGGCACGTCGTTGAAGCTGTCGGAGTACGCGGTGCATCGGCGCAGGTTGAGGCCCTCGCGGATGGCCAGCGAGCGCACGGCGTGCGCCTTGCCGGTGCCGTGCAGGATGTCGCCGACCAGGCGCCCGGTGAACACACCGTCGATCGACTCGGCGACGGTGCCCAGTGCGCCGGTGAGCCCGAGTCTGCGCGCGATCGTGTCGGCCAGCTCGTACGGCGTCGCGGTGACCAGCCACACCTGCTGACCGGCATCGAGATGCATCTGCGCCAGCGCGCGGGTGCCCGGCCAGATCTTGTCGGCGATGATCTCGTCGTAGATCTCCTCGCCGAGCGCCACCAGCTCGGCGGTCGAGCGGCCCTCGATGAACGCCAGCGCCTTGCGTCGCCCCGCCGCGACGTCGTCGCTGTTCTCGCGTCCGGTCAGCTGAAACTTCGCCTGCGCCATCGCGAAGCGGGCCAGGTCTTTGTAGGTGAAGTACTCGCGGGCCGCCAGGCCACGAGCGAAATGCACCAGCGACGAGCCGTGCACCAGCGTGTTGTCCACGTCGAAGAACGCGGCGGCGGTCAGGTCCGGAGGCGGCGGGGGCGGGCCCGGTAGCTCGTCACCCAGCTCGATGGCCGGTTCGGTGACGCCGTCGGCGGCGACCGCGGAGCTGCTCTCCCCGGCGATCTCCTGCGCCCGTGATTCGATGCCGATCTCAGTACCGTCGGACACGGGTACAACACTAGGTCACCGGGTCGGGATACTGGTGGGGTGGATCGCGCCGTGCACCTGCTCACCCGTCAGGGTTGCTCGCTGTGTCAGAAGGCGGCCGAGCGGCTGGATGCGTTGCGGGACGAGCTCGGGTTCACGCTCAGCGTCACGGACGTGGACGAGGCCGCCGCGGCCGGTGACAAGGCCCCGCGCGCCGAATACGGGGACCGGTTGCCCGTCGTGCTGCTCGACGGGGTCGAGCACAGCTACTGGGAACTCGACGAGGCGAGGCTGCGAGCGGATCTGGCCGGCTGAGCGAATTTGGCCGCCCACTTGGTCAGCGACTACCTTGGTGGGGTGGTGAGGAAGCCGTGAGCGTATTGCTTTTCGGGGTTTCGCACCGGAGCGCGCCGGTGTCGGTACTCGAGCAACTGAGCACCGACGAGGCCGATCAGGCCAAGATCATCGCGCAGATTCTGCAATCTTCGCTGGTCACCGAGGCCATGGTGTTGTCGACCTGCAACCGCGTCGAGGTGTACGCGGTGGTCGAGGCGTTCCACGGCGGACTCTCGGTGATCGGTCAGGTGCTCAGCGAGCACTCGGGGATGTCGCTGCAGGATCTGACGCGATACGCCTACGTGCGCTACGCCGAAGCCGCGGTCGAGCACCTCTTCTCGGTGGCGAGTGGGCTCGACTCCGCCGTCGTCGGTGAAGCACAGGTGCTCGGCCAGGTGCGCCGCGCCTACGCCACCGCCGAGGCCAACCACACCGTGGGCCGTACGCTGCACGAGTTGTCCCAGCGGGCACTGTCGGTCGGCAAGCGGGTGCACTCCGAGACAGGTATCGATTCGGCCGGTGCATCGGTGGTCTCGGTCGCCCTGGCAATGGCCGAAGCCCGCATCGGATCGCTCGCCGGCCGGTCGGCCGTGGTGGTGGGTGCTGGTTCGATGGGAGCCCTGGCGGCCAAGCAACTGATGCGTGCCGGAATCGAGCGCGTCCATGTGGTGAATCGCTCACTGCCGCGCGCCAAGCATCTCGCCGAGAACATCCGCAGCCACGGGCTGAGTGCCGAAGCCTTCCCGTTCGATCATCTCCCGCCGCTGCTCACCGACGCCGACGTGGTCGTGAGCTGCACCGGCGCGGTGCGGCCCGTCGTCACGCTGGCCGACGTGCACCGCGGCCTGGCGCAGCGCTTGGGTGGCACGAAACAGCTGGTGATGTGCGATCTGGGCATGCCCCGTGACATCGATCCCGCGGTCGCCGGGCTCCCCGGCGTCGACGTCATCGACATGGAACGGATCCTGCGGGAACCGACCGCACGCACCGCGAACGCCGACGCCGAAGCGGCCCGCACGATCGTCGCCGCCGAGGTGGCCGAGTACCTGACCGGTCAGCGGATGGCCGAGGTCACCCCGACCGTCACCGCACTGCGTCAGCGTGCCGCCGACGTGGTCGAGGCGGAACTACTGCGCCTGGACAACCGGTTGCCGGAGCTGGACTCGGCCCACCGCGACGAGGTCGCCAAGACCGTGCGCCGGGTCGTCGACAAGCTCCTGCACGCCCCCACGGTGCGCGTCAAGCAGCTGGCCGGCGCACCCGGCGGGGACAGCTACGCCGAAGCGCTGCGCGAGCTGTTCGAACTCGACCAGCACGCCGTCGACGCGGTGGCCCGCAGCGAGCTCGGCACTGTCGCTGTCGATGAGATGAGCATCCCTGCAACCGATCTCGATAGCGCAGAGTGATCACAGAGTGATCCGTATCGGCACGCGGGGCAGCCTGCTGGCCACCACACAGGCCGGCGCGGTCCGCGACGCACTGACCGCGCGCGGGCACGCCGCCGAGCTCGTCATCATCTCCACCGACGGGGATCGCTCCTCCGCGCCCATCGCCGATATCGGCGTGGGCGTGTTCACCGCCGCGCTGCGCGAGGCGATCGCTGAGGGCACCGTCGACATGGCGGTGCACTCCTATAAGGATCTGCCCACCGCGGCCGACCCCCGGTTCGTCATCGCTGCGATCCCGGTGCGCGAAGACTCCCGGGACGCGCTGGTGGCCCGCGACGGGCTGGTGCTCGGAGAGTTGCCGGTCGGCTCGGTGATCGGGACGTCCTCCCCGCGGCGGACCGCGCAGCTTAGAGCACTGGGTCTCGGTTTGGAAATCCGCCCCCTACGAGGCAACCTAGATACCAGGTTGAACAGGGTAAGCAGCGGTGATCTCGACGCCGTCGTCGTGGCCCGGGCGGGATTGGCCCGCATCGGTCGCCTCGACGCAGTCACCGAGACGCTGGAGCCGGTACAGATGTTGCCGGCGCCGGCCCAAGGTGCATTGGCGCTCGAATGCCGTGCCGGTGATTCCGGCCTGGTCTCGGTGTTGGCGGAGCTCGACGACGCCGACACCCGGGCCTCGGTCATCGCAGAGCGGACCCTGCTCGCCGAACTGGAGGCGGGGTGCACCGCACCGGTAGGCGCGATCGCCGAGGTGGTCGAGTCGATCGATGAGGACGGCCGCGTCTTCGAAGAGCTGTCGCTGCGCGGCTGCGTGGCGACGCTGGACGGATCCGACGTGATCCGTGCGTCCGGTATCGGGACACCCGAGCGGGCACGAGAGCTGGGGCTCTCGGTGGCCGCGGAGCTGTTCGAGCTGGGCGCGCGGGAACTGTTGGACGAACGCGGGAGAGGGACATGACTCGCCAGATGACCTTGCGAGGACGCAAGGGCAAGCCCGGCCGCATCACCTTCGTCGGTTCGGGACCCGGTGACCCGGGCCTGCTGACGACGCGCGCCCGCACTGTATTGGCCAACGCGGCCTTGGTGTTCGTCGACCCCGACGTACCCGAAGCGGTGCTCGCGCTGGTCGGCTCCGAACTGCCTCCGCCGTCAGGGCCGCTGCCGGCCGAGGCGGCAGAGCCCAAAGACGCGTCCGCGGCTGACGCGCCCGCGGAGGCGGCCGAGGCCGCCATCCCCGGTGGCCCCGACATCCGGCCCGCGCTGGGCGATCCGTCAGAGGTCGCCAAGACGCTGGCCACCGAGGCGCGCACCGGTGTCGACGTGGTCCGGCTGGTCGCCGGTGATCCGCTGTCGATCGACGCGGTCATCACCGAGGTCAACGCGCTGGCCCGCACCCAGCTGACGTTCGAGATCGTTCCGGGTCTGCCCGACACCTCGGCCGTGCCGACCTACGCGGGCCTGCCGCTGGGCTCGTCGCACACCGTCGCCGACGTGCGCGATCCGCAGGTGGATTGGGCGGCGCTGGCCGCCGCACCCGGGCCGCTGATCCTGCACGCGACCGCATCGCACCTGCCCGAGGCCGCCCGCACGCTGATCGAATACGGCCTCGCCGACGGCACCCCCGCCGTGGTGACCGCCAACGGCACCACCTGCGCGCAGCGCTCCGTCGAGACCACACTGGCCGGCCTGCTCGACAAGGCTGTGCTGGACAAGCCCGCCGGCGTGGAGCCATCCGGTCCGCTCACCGGCACGCTCGTCGTCACCATCGGCCGCACCGTCGCCAACCGCGCCAAGCTGAACTGGTGGGAGAGCCGCGCCCTGTACGGCTGGACCGTGCTGGTACCCCGTACCAAGGACCAGGCCGGCGAGATGAGCGAGCGGCTCGTCGGGCACGGCGCGCTGCCGATCGAGGTGCCGACCATCGCGGTCGAGCCGCCGCGCAGCCCCGCCCAGATGGAAAGGGCCGTCAAGGGTCTGGTCGACGGCCGGTTCCAGTGGGTCGTGTTCACCTCCACCAATGCCGTGCGCGCGGTGTGGGAGAAGTTCAACGAGTTCGGTCTCGACGCCCGCGCGTTCTCGGGCGTGAAGATCGCCTGCGTCGGTCAGGCCACCGCGGACCGGGTCCGAGCCTTCGGGATCAACCCCGAGCTGGTGCCCACCGGCGAGCAGAGCTCGCTCGGGTTGCTCGACGAATTCCCGCCCTACGACGACGTTTTCGACCCGGTCAATCGGGTCCTGTTGCCGCGCGCGGACATCGCGACCGAGACACTGGCCGAAGGGCTGCGCGAGCGGGGCTGGGAGATCGAGGACGTCACCGCCTACCGGACGGTGCGTGCCGCGCCGCCGCCGGCGCACACCCGCGAGATGATCAAGACCGGTGGTTTCGACGCGGTCTGCTTCACCTCGAGCTCCACGGTGCGCAACCTGGTCGGCATCGCCGGCAAGCCGCACGCCCGCACCATCGTGGCGTGCATCGGACCGAAAACCGCCGAGACGGCAGCAGAATTCGGGCTGCGCGTGGACGTCCAGCCGGAGGTGGCCGCAGTCGGACCGCTCGTCGAGGCGCTGGCCGAGCACGCCGCCCGGCTACGGGCCGAGGGTGCGCTGCCGCCGCCGCGGAAGAAGAGCCGCCGCCGCTAACCGCAAGGACGGTCATGCCCTACCCGAGTCATCGTCCCCGGCGGTTGCGGTCCACGCCTGCGCTGCGCCGGTTGGTGTCCGAGACGTCGCTGCAGGCACGTCAACTCGTGCTGCCGATGTTCGTCGCCGACGGTATCGACGAACCCCGGCCCATCGCCTCGATGCCCGGGGTCTACCAACACACCCGGGAGTCGCTGCGCCGCGCGGCCGCCGACGCGGTCGACGCCGGTGTCGGCGGGCTGATGCTGTTCGGCGTGCCGCGTGACGAGGACAAGGACGCGCGCGGCTCGGCCGGTACCGATCACGACGGCATCCTCAACGTCGCACTGCGAGATCTGTCCGCCGATCTCGGGGACGCCACGGTGCTGATGGCCGACACGTGCCTCGACGAGTTCACCGATCACGGACACTGCGGCGTGGTCGACGAGCGGGGCCGGGTCGACAATGACGCCACCAACCGTCGCTATGTCGAACTCGCTGTGGCGCAGGCGGATTCGGGTGCCCACATGGTGGGACCCAGCGGCATGATGGACGGCCAGGTGGCGGCCATCCGCGAGGGACTCGACGCCGCAGGCCACCTCGACACCGCGATCCTGGCCTATGCCGCGAAGTTCGCCTCCGGCTTCTACGGCCCCTTCCGCGATGCGGTGTCCTCCAGCCTGCAGGGCGATCGCCGCACCTATCAGCAGGAGCCGGGCAACGCCCGCGAAGCGCTGCACGAGGTGGACCTCGACATCGACGAGGGCGCCGACATCATCATGGTCAAACCCGCGATGTCGTATCTCGACATCGTCCGGGCCGCGGCGGACCGGTCACCCGTTCCCGTCGCCGCATACCAGGTGTCGGGGGAGTACTCAATGATCTGCGCGGCCGCCGACAACGGCTGGATCGACTTCGACACGGTGGTGCTCGAGTCGTTGACCGGAATCGTCCGGGCAGGCGCCGACATCGTGCTGACCTACTGGGCCGCCGACGTGGCACGTCGCCTCTCGTGACGGAGCCGAATCCAGCCCGCCCGCCCGGGCCTCCTCCCACCCGCCCGCCCGATGTGGACACCGGCTTCTGGCTGTGGGTCGTCGCGCTGCCGCTGCTGACGGCCGGGTTCGTCGTGGACCTGGTGTCCGGCCCGCAGCGGGCAGGCGGGCTGATGCTGGCCATCACGATCGTGTTCCTCGCGGTACTGGTCTCGGTGGTGGCGACGTTCCTCGTGCTGTTGCGGCAGGGCTACCGGTGGGTGCGCACGTGTCTGACCGGCGGGGCGATCGCGGCCGTGGTGTTCTCGGTCAGCGAGTTGTTCACCGTCGACCGTCCCGAGGTGGCCGCCCTGATCTACGCCGCGGTGGTGATCGTCGGCTCCGTGCTGGTGTGCGGCGGCGTGTTCCTGCTCCACCGCAAAGACGCCCACGACTTCTTCAGCCGCTGATTGGCTACCCTGACCCCGATGCCGACCTCCGCTTCCCGTCCCCGCCTCGTCGACGCCGCGTTCTGGTGCTTCATGGGCGGCGCCGTCATCATGATCGTCGGCGGGTTGCTGTCGGCGACCGCGACGTTCGACGCGGCGAGGCTCGCGATTCCGGCCGAAGTGAGTGACGAGCGCGTCCGCAACTACCTGACGGTGTACCGCCTGATCGGCGTCGGGGCGGTGCTGGCCGCCGGCGCCCTGGCGTTTTTGGCGGGCAAGGCCCGCGCGGGCGACAGCCGGTTCCGGATGGCCACCTTGGCCCTGGCGTTCTCGCTGGTCGGCGTCGTCCTGCTGCTCGCCGTGGGTTTCGGGGTGGGGCAACCGCTGATCCTGGTGGCCGCGCTTCCGATCCTCGTGGGCGCGGCCCTGATGACGCGGCCGCACGCTCGTGCCTGGTACGACCGCGCACCGGAGGGCAAGGAGCTGCCGTGACCGAATCTCCCGCACCGCCGCCTGCGAGCGAGGTGCTGTTCTACGAGCAGGGTGCCAGCTGGCTGTGGGTGCTGGCCGGACCAGGGGCCGGTATCGCCATGGCGCTGATCCAGATCTCGGCAGGCTACGTCCAGTGGCTGGTCCCCGTCGCGTTCTTCGTCCTCGTGACGTTCTTCCTCGGCATCCAGGTCAAAGCGGCACGAATCCACACCTCGGTCGAGCTCACCGCCGACACGCTGCGCCAGGGGACCGAAACCACGCGGACCGCCGACATCGTGCGGGTGTATCCCGAGGCGGACGGCGCGGAGGCGCCGAAGTGGCAGTACGCCCGCGCGCTGGGCGAGCTGACGGGCGTACCGCGGGGCCGCACCGGTATCGGGCTGCGGCTGACGAACGATCGGACCGCGCAGGCGTGGGCCCGCAAGGACAAGCAGCTGCGCGCGGCCCTGACCAACCTGCTCGAGGAGCGCATCCCGCCGGAGAAGGCCTCGTGACCCGCAGGCGGACCCTCGTCGTTCTGACGCTCGCGGTGCTGGCGGCCGTCGGGTGCGTGGCCAGCTGGCTGGCGGCGAGCCGGACCGTGGTCGTCGCTCCGGTGCTCGACGGGCAGCCGTCGACCACGTCGGTGGTGTACTACGCGCCGCTGCTGACGCTGTCGCTGCTGCTGGCGACGATCGCCGGAGTGTTGGTGGTGCTAACGGTCGCACGGCTGCGGGCACCCGATCCGGCTCCCGCCGCCCCACCTCCCGCGCCCCCACCTCCCGCGGAATAGACGGTATGGGGAGGCTGGGGCCTCACCACATGTGAACGTGGGTTGCCGTCAGGAATTGGGTCCTGGCCGGTAGAGCCACAACTGTGGGAGGCCCCAGTGAAGATTCAGCGTACGAGTGTTGGTCTGGACGTGCATGCACGTTCGGTGTTCGGATGTGGGTTAGACGGTGAAACCGGTGAGGTGTTCTCGCGCCGGTTGAGTACTGATCACCGCGAGATCCTGGACTGGGTCAGCGGGTTACCCGGGCCGGTCGCGGTCACCTACGAAGCGGGCCCGACGGGTTTCGGGTTGGCCCGTTTTCTTGTCGATACCGGCGTGCCGTGTCTGGTGGCGGCGCCGTCGAAGTTGGTGCGCCCCAGCGGTGATCGGGTGAAAACCGATGCCCGTGACGCCGCGCATCTGGCCCGGTTGCTGCATTTGGGCGAGATCACCGAGGTGTGTGTCCCCAGTGTCGAACGCGAAGCAGCCCGGGATCTGGTGCGAGCACGCGAGGACTGCCGCGCTGATCTGATGCGGGCCCGCCACCGCGTGCTGGCGCTGCTGCTGCGCCACAACATCATCTACTCCGGCGGGCCGGCCTGGACGCTCACACACCTGGCCTGGCTGTCCCGCCAGCACTTCCCCACCCCGGCCCAGGCCGCCTATGACACCGCGCTCGAAGCCATGCTGGCCTGCATCGATCGCCGTGACCGGCTGGATGCAGCGATCGCCGCGATGGCCACCGACAGTGAGTTCACCCCCGTGATCCGGCGGCTGGGCTGTCTGCGTGGGGTCTCGACACTGACCGCGTTCGGATTGGCCGTGGAGATCGGGGACTGGTCCCGGTTGAGCGGGCGCGCGATCGGCGCCTACCTGGGTTTGGTGCCCACCGAGTACTCCTCGGGCGCCTACCGGGCGCAAGGCTCGATCACCCGCACCGGAAACGCCCATGCCCGGCCCTTGTTGATCGAAGCGGCCTGGCATCATCGCCGGCCCTACCGTCCCGGTGTCGAGCTGCGGCGGCGCTGGCAGGCCGCCAGCCCGGCCGCCCGCCGGCGCGGCCAGCAAGCCAACCATCGCCTCCACACCCGGTGGCGCGGATTCGATGCTCGCGCCAAACGCCCCGCGGTGGCCAATGCGGCCATCGCTCGCGAGTTGGCCGGCTGGTGCTGGTCACTGGCCATCCTCGAGGAGTAAGGGGCTTACCGATAACGTTCAGTAGCTGACGTCGTTACCGGTCCTGGCGGGCACGCTGACGATGACCCGCGTGAATGCTATGAGTAACCCCGAGCGCCAGCGACGGGTCACGCTCGTGAATAGACAGCGGTCCATCGTCACTCGAAACACCGATCTGCGGTAGCCAATCCGCGCATTTCAGACTGACAAGCCGTCGCTACGACACGCGCGCCAGTCCCCGGTACACCGACACCCAGCACTGACCGAGGAAGCGGCGGCCACGACGACGGTCGAGGCCGCCGCTTCACCCTGCCCACTTGACAAACCACTCCCCATATCAGCATTCCAGGCTGCCGGCTGGCCCGAATCGCAGCCCTGGCTTCTCACTCGCGCCCGATGTGCCCCACACCACACCCTCTTGGTACAAAGTGCAAAATTTGTAACACTGTTCCCATGACGGAGTTGGCGCAGCAGACCGAACCCCTCGACGACGCGCTGCCCCTGGGCCCGGGCTCGCTGGTGTGGAAGTACTTCGGCGACAACCGGATGTATCTCATCGGCCCGCGTCCGGCGGTGCTGCAGAACATGCTCGCCGAGCTCGGGCAGGGCGTCTACGACCACTCGACGTTCTTCGCCGACACCGCCGAACGGCTGCGGCGCACCATTCCGCCGATCTTCAACACCGTCTACGGCTCCGACACCGACAACGCGGGGACCCAGGTTCGCGACTTCCATCACCACGTCAAAGGCGAACTGCCCGGTACCGACCGCCGCTACCACGCGCTCGACCCGGACACCTATTTCTGGGCGCACGCGACGTTCGTCGAGCAGATCTACTACTTCGTCGACACCTTCGTGAAACGTCTGAGCCCTGCCGAGCGCGAGCAGATCTGGCTGGAATCCAAGACCTGGTATCGCCGATACGGGGTCAGCGACCGGCCGATGCCCGCGACCTATGCCGATTTCGAACGCTACTGGGACACGATGATGGAGCGCGTGCTCATCGCGCACCCGTCGGCGAAGTACGGCGTCGGCTATGTCACCAAGGGGTTCCCCAAGCCCAAGGCCGTGCACCCGCTGGTGTGGCGGATCGTCGCACCGATCTTCAACCCGATCGCCGCCTTCCTGACCACCGGCGGACTCCCGCCCCGAGCCCGCGAGCTGCTCAACCTGCCCTGGTCCGAGCGTCAGGAACGGCGCTATCGACGATTCGCGGCCTTCTGGCGGTCACGGCCAGTCACCTGGACGTGGGACCATCTGCCGATGCGTGTGCGGATGACCGGATATGCGCTCAAGGGCTATGCCCGCGGCTGACGCGACGACACAGATCCTCGACGCCGCCGTGCTCGAGTTCGAGCGGCACGGCTACCGACGTGTCGCGCTCGACGACGTCGCCCGTCGCGCCGGGGTCAGCCGCACCACGATCTACCGGCGCTTCGCCAACAAGGACGAGCTCGTCGGCGCCGTGATCGAACGGGAGAACATCAGGCTGTTCGCGCACATCGCTTCCGAGCTGAAAAGCATTGCGCCGCAAGAGGACTACTATGTCGAGGCGTTCACGCTCTCGATCATGGAGTTCCGCAACCATCGGGTGCTGCACCGCATGGTCGACGACGATCCCGGGCTGGCGCTCGAACTCGCCGGGCGGTATCACCGCGCCGCCGTCGCGCGGATGATCGACGCGCTGCAGCAGATCTTCCCGCCCGGCTTCGCCGAACGCATCGGCCCCGATGCCGTCGAGGACTTCGCCGACTGCATCCTGCGGTACGCCGAGATGGTGCTGCTGCTGCCCAGCGCGCAGCCGGTCGAGACACCCGACGAGATCCGCGCGTTCGCGCGCCGCCACTTCCTGCCGAGCCTCCCCACAGTCCTGCGTGGCGCGCTGGCCTGAGCGCCGTCGACTGTTTCGTTGCTCACACTTTCGGGCAGTCCCATGGCCATGAGCGCCGACGACACCTCCACCGAACAGCGGTCCCCGGACGACACACCCGACGTCCAACTCGAGCACGTGACCGAGACCCCGGATCCCGACAACCAGGAACTCACCGAGAAGCCCGAGGTCACCGACGAGCACCGCGAGAAGGCCAAAGAAATGGCCGAGGCCTACAAAGAAGAGAACCTGCAGACCACCACGCTGCCGGGCAGCAGTGGCACCGTGTCGGGTACGTCGGTGACGGACTGGGTGGACGACGACGACAAGGGCAAGATCGAGACCAGTGCCGACATCGGCAACGTCGAGTACCGCAACACCGAAGAGTTCAAGAAGAAGCTCGACAGCTGACACTTCCGTCGCGACGCGGCGCGTTTGCCTAGGCTTGACGGTCGTGACCCCTCTGGCTCAGATCGCGCCCGCGTTCGTCGAGATGGCCCACTCGATCGTGTGGGCCTCGGTCGCCACCGTCGACGCGGACGGCAAACCGCGAACACGCATCCTGCACCCGATCTGGGAGTGGGACGGCACCGATCTGTTCGGCTGGATCGCCACCGTCCCCAGCCCGGTGAAGCGGGCTCACCTGGCCGTCCATCCCGAGGTGTCGGTCAGCTACTGGACCACGACGCACGACACCTGCAGCGCGGAGTGCCTAGTGGAGTGGTACACCGACGAGGAGACGCGCCGCGATGTCTGGCAGCGGTTCGCCACGGCACCGCAGCCCGTCGGCTATGACCCGGCGATCATCCCGTTCTGGGCCGACGGGCCCACCAGCGAGCAGTTCGCCGTTCTGCGGTTGGCGCCCTACCGCCTGCGGGTGATGCCCGGGTCCACGATGACCGCCGGCGCCGGCGAGGTGCTGACCTGGCGGTCCACGTGACGGTGCGCGACGATCGCACGGTCGACGTGCGGTCGCTGCCTCCGGTTCCGCGCAATCCGTTGCCGTTGCGTGACCTCGTCAAGCTGGTCCGGCGACTCGACACCGGGCAGGAGGTCATCCGCGACGCGGGCGGTCCCGTCACCCGAATCCAGCTGGGGCCCACCGGCGTCGTCCCGGCGATCGTCGCGGTGATGTCCCCGGCCGGAATGCGAGATGTGTTGGGCCGCAACGACGCCGCAACCGATCGGTGCATCATCCACGACGAGGTGCGCCAGATGGCAGGCGACAGCCTGTTCGTGCTGCCCAATGAACAGTGGCGTCCGCGCAAACGCGCGCTGCAGCCGGTGTTCACCAAGCTCAACGTGCGTACGTTCGGCGGCCACATGTCCGGCGCAGCGCAGGCATTCGTGGATCGCTGGCCGGCAGGCGGCGAGGTCGACCTGGACACCGAGTGCCGTCGCGTCGCGATGCAGTCGCTGGGCCGCTCGGTGCTCGGCGTCGACCTCAACGAACGCGGCGGCACTATCGCCCGGTGCATGCACGTCGCGTCCTCGTACACCGCTGACCGCGCGTTGCGTCCGGTGCGGGCACCGCGGTGGCTGCCCACCCTGGCGCGGCGGCGCGCGCGCCGCGCCGTCGACGAGATGCGCCGCATCACCGACGAGATGGTCCAGGCGTGCCGGGCTGATTCGGACCGGGACGCGCCGCTGGTGCAGGCGCTGCTCCGGGCGACCGATCCGCAGACCGATCGCCCGCTCACCGACGAGGAGATCTCCAACGATCTGCTGATCTTCATGCTGGCCGGGCACGACACCACGGCGACGGCGTTGACCTACGCGCTGTGGATTCTCGGACGCCACCCCGACATCCAGGACCGGGTGTCCGCCGAGGCCGCGGCGATCGGTGACGGCGAGCTGACCCCGGCCGACGTGTCCCGCCTCGGCTACACCGTGCAGGTGCTGCACGAGGCGGTCCGGCTGTGTCCGCCGGCCGCGGGGGTGGCCCGCGTGGCCACCCGGGACATCGAGGTGACGGGCTATCGGGTGCCGGCGGGCAGCCTGGTGGCTCTCGGCTTGTACGCGCTGCACCATGATCCTGCGCTGTGGCCAGATCCGATGACTTTCGATCCGGACCGCTTCAGCCCGGAGAACGTCGCCGCCCGGGACCGTTGGCAGTTCCTGCCCTTCCTGGGCGGCTCGCGGCCGTGCATCGGCGAGCACTTCGCCCGCCTGGAGACGACGTTGGCGCTGGCCACGGTGGTCCGCGAGATGACCGTGGAGTCGCTCGACGACGACTTCGCCTGCGAGGTGCCGTTCACCACTGTGGCCAAGGGCCCGATCAGGGCACGGCTGACTCCGCGGCGATAGGCGCCCGCCGCCTCGCGTCGGGGTGTCGACCGCCCTCCGCGATCCACACCGACGTCAACCGTGTGATCGGGCAGATGATCAGCAGGGTGAGGGGAACCAGATACGACATGTTCACGCTCTCGTGCTGCCGATGCGTTCATCCGGGGTCATCGTCGTCGGACGTCCTTTCGCTCTCGCGTCGCCACCGATTGTGTTCGGCATACGGGCTCGTCGGGGCGTCCTTGACGCTTCCCTGACGGTCGGACGCGGAACTTTTGCGATGTCCTGACAGCGCGTCGACAGCCGTCGATTCGGCGCCGTAAAAAAGCGCGGCGGGGCCGTAAAGGTTCCGTCAGCGAGCCCGAACTCGATGACCGGCGGGGGTGGAATGTGAATGTGAACCCTGCTCACGCACCCGAAATGAGTGACTTCGTCGAGACCCTGCTCGTGGTGGCGGTGCCGGTCGTCGTGATGGTGCTGTTGCGCTACCTGGTCAGACGTGACAATCGCCTGGCGGAGATGGAGTCACCAGGATCGCGCGTCAGTTCCGACGCAACAGCACCGCCTGCTCGAACGGCAGCACTGCGAACAGCGGCCGCATCCACCCGGTCACCGTCGGTGCCGCCTCGGCCCTGCTCACCACCTGCGGATCGGTGACCGTAAACGATCGGCCGTAGCGGCGCATCGTGCCGCCACCGGCCGCGGTCAGGTTCTTCAGCCAATCCCGGTCCGGGCCGTAGGTCAGCAGCACGGCGATCCCGTCGCGGGTCGGGAACACCGTCAAGGGCGTGCGGTACTGCCTGCCCGACGTGCGACCGACGTGGGTGAGAATCCCCATCGTCGGAGCCCAGCCGGCCCACAGCCGCTGAATCGGGTTGGTGACGTGGCGGTTGAACCGCGCCAGTCGTTGCGGCAACTGCATGTGACCATCATCGCCCCGGGGCCGACCACTACACCCTGTAGTTGACCGTTTTGACCCGGCTGGGACACTGGGTGCCATGAGCAGTACCGACGTCTCCGCGAAGCTCTTCGCCGATGCGGCCTCGGTCATCCCCGGTGGCGTGAACTCGCCGGTGCGTGCCTTCGCCGCCGTGGGCGGCACGCCACGGTTCATCACGTCGGCGCAGGGGTGCTGGCTGACCGACGCCGACGGCAACCGCTACGCCGACCTGGTGTGCTCGTGGGGCCCGATGATCCTGGGCCACGCGCATCCCGCCGTGGTCGAGGCCGTGCAGCGCGTCGCCGCCGACGGGCTGTCGTTCGGGGCGCCGACGCCCTCGGAGTCCGAGCTGGCCCGCGAGATCATCGACCGTGTGGCGCCCGTGGAGCGGCTGCGCCTGGTCAACTCGGGCACCGAGGCGACGATGAGCGCGATCCGATTGGCGCGCGGATTCACCGGCCGGGCCAAGATCGTCAAGTTCTCCGGGTGCTACCACGGCCACAGCGATGCGCTGCTCGCCGACGCCGGCTCCGGGGTCGCGACGCTGGGTCTGCCGTCGTCGCCCGGGGTAACGGGTGCGGCCGCCGCTGACACGGTCGTGCTGCCTTACAACAACGTCGCCGCGGTCGAGGACGTCTTCGCCCGGTTCGGCGACGAGATCGCCTGCGTGATCACCGAGGCCAGCCCCGGCAACATGGGCACCGTCCCGCCGCTGCCCGGGTTCAACGCCGCGCTGCGCCGCATCACCGCCGCGCACGGCGCGTTGCTGATCAGTGACGAGGTGATGACGGGCTTCCGGGTCAGCCGGTCCGGCTGGTACGGCCTCGATCCGGTCGACGCCGACCTGTTCGCTTTCGGCAAGGTCATGAGCGGCGGACTGCCTGCGGCGGCGTTCGGCGGCAGCGCCGAAGTCATGCGCCGCCTCGCCCCGCTGGGCCCCGTCTATCAGGCCGGCACGCTGTCGGGAAATCCCGTCGCGATGGCGGCGGGGCTGGCCACGTTGCGGGCCGCCGACGATGCCGTGTACGCGACGCTGGACGCCAATGCCGACCGGCTGATCGGCCTCATCGGTGGCGCGTTGACCGAAGCCGGTGTGGCCCACCAGATTCCGCGCGCAGGCAACATGTTCAGCGTGTTCTTCGGCGACGCCGATCCGGTCACCGACTTCGCCTCGGCGAAGGCCACCGAGACGTGGCGGTTCCCGGCCTTCTTCCACGCGTTGCTCGACGCGGGTGTCTACCCGCCGCCCAGCGCTTTCGAATGCTGGTTCGTCTCCACGGCTCTCGATGACGACGCGTTCGCGCAGATCGAGAAGGCGCTGCCCGCTGCGGCGCGCGCCGCGGCTGCGGCGAGCCGCCCGTGATCAAGACTGTGGTGCACGTGATGCGGCACGGCGAGGTGCACAACCCGGAGAAGATCCTCTACGGCCGGCTACCCGACTACCACCTCTCCGAGCGGGGTCAGGCGCAGGCGCGGCGGGTCGCCGAGTGGCTCGCCGGCCGCGACATCACCTACGTGGTGGCCTCACCGTTGGAGCGGGCGCAGGAGACCGCCGCGCCCATTGCCGCCCATCACGGCCTGTCCGTCGGCACCGATGCGGAACTGATCGAGTCGGCCAACGTGTTCCAGGGCCAGAAGGTCTCGCCCGGTGACGGGGCGCTGCGCGATCCCCGCAACTGGTGGCATCTGCGCAATCCACGCACCCCGTCGTGGGGGGAGCCGTACACGGAGATCGCGGAGCGCATGATCCGGGCCGTGCGACGCGCCAGGGGTGCCGCCGCCGGTCACGAGGCCGTCTGCGTCAGCCATCAGCTACCGGTCGAGACGCTGCGCCGCGCGATGACCGACAAGGCGTTGCACCACTTCCCGACGCGGCGCATGTGCAACCTCGCCTCGGTCACGTCGTTCTATTTCCACGACGACGCCTGCGTGGGCTGGGGGTACGCGGAGCTGGCCGGGCAGTGACTCGTCTGGTTGCCCTGCTGATGGCGGCGGTCGTGCTCGCGGGATGCTCGACCGGCAGCGACGCCGTCGCCCAGGGGGGCAGCTTCGAATTCGTCGCTCCCGGCGGCAAGACGGACATCTTCTACGACCCGCCGGCCGAGCGCGGCACACCGGGTCCGGTGTCGGGCCCCGACCTGATGGACACCGACAAGACGTTGTCGCTCAGCGACTTCACCGGCAAGGTGGTCGTGCTCAACGTGTGGGGTCAGTGGTGCGGGCCGTGCCGCACCGAGATCGCCCAACTCGAACAGGTGTACCGGGCGACGAAAGACCGTGGCGTCGCGTTCCTCGGAATCGACGTGCGGGACAACAACATCGATGCGGCGCGTGACTTCATCGTCGACCGCGGTGTGACGTTCCCGTCCATCTACGATCCGGCGATGCGCACCCTGATCGCGTTCGGTGGGCGCTATCCGACCACGGTGATCCCGTCCACGGTGGTGCTCGACCGCCGGCACCGGGTCGCCGCGGTGTTCCTGCGGGAATTGTTGGCCACCGACCTGCAGCCGGTCGTCGAACGGTTGGCGGACGAGAAGTGAACGTCGCCGAGATCGCCTCCAGCGGACCGCTTCTGATCGCCGTCGGCATCAGTGTGCTGGCCGGTGTGGTGTCGTTCGCCTCGCCGTGTGTGGTGCCGCTCGTGCCGGGCTACGTGTCGTATCTGGCCGCCGTCGTCGGTGTCGAGGATTCGCCGGCCGCACCGGGGGCGTCGGTGACGATGCGCGGGGCGCGCCTGCGGGTCGCCGGCGCCGCGGCGTTATTCGTGGCCGGTTTCACCGCGGTGTTCCTGCTCGGCACCGTCGCAGTGCTGGGGATGACGACGACGTTGATCACCAACGAGGTGCTGCTGCAACGTCTCGGCGGCGTGGTGACGATCCTGATGGGGCTCGTATTCGTCGGGCTGGTGCCCGCGCTGCAGCGAGATACCCGGTTCACCCCGCGTCAGATCTCCACCCTCGGCGGCGCTCCGCTGCTCGGGGCGGTGTTCGCGCTGGGGTGGACGCCGTGCCTGGGGCCGACGCTGACCGGCGTGATCGCGGTGGCCTCGGCGACCGAGGGCAGCAATGTCGCTCGCGGCGTGGTCCTGGTGATCGCCTACTGCCTGGGCTTGGGAATCCCGTTCGTCCTGCTGGCGTTCGGTTCCGCCCGTGCGGTCAGCGGGCTGGGCTGGCTGCGTCGCCACACCCGCGCCATCCAGATCTTCGGGGGCGTGCTGCTGATCCTGGTCGGCACCGCGCTGGTCACCGGCCTGTGGGGTGAGTTCGTGTCCTGGGTGCGCGATGCGTTCGTCAGCGACGTGAGGCTCCCGATCTGATGGTCACCTCCTCTGCGCGAGCAGACGCGACGTCGAGCGATCGGGGCCCGAAACGTTCGAGTTCGCGTCTGCTCGCCCTGATCCGGAACACCTGGCGGACGCTGACGTCGATGGGCACCGCGCTGGTGCTGCTGTTCCTGCTGGCGCTCGCCGCGATCCCGGGCGCACTGCTGCCGCAGCGCAGCCTCAACGAGACGAAGGTCGCCGAGTACCTGGCCGAGCACCCGACGATCGGGCCCTGGCTGGACCGCGTGCAGGCCTTCGACGTGTTCTCCAGCTTCTGGTTCACCGCGATCTACGTGTTGCTGTTCGTATCGCTGGTCGGCTGTCTGACCCCCCGGCTGGCCGAACACGTACGCAGTCTGCGCGCCGACCCGGTCGCCGCACCGCGCAACCTGGGCCGGCTGCCCAAGCACCACACCGCACAGGTCGACGGCGAGATCACTGCGGTGGCCGAGGCGATGGACCGGCAGCTGTCCGGCTGGCGGCGGTTCACCCGCACCGAAGGCGGTACGGCCGGAGCCGCTCCGGCGGCGACATCAGGCACGGAGATCTCCGCGGAGAAGGGCTATCTGCGCGAGTTCGGCAACATCGTGTTCCACTTCTCGCTGCTGGGTCTGCTCGTCGCGGTCGCGGCCGGCAAGCTGTTCAGCTACGAGGGCAACGTCATCGTCGTCGCCGACGGTGGGCCCGGCTTCTGCTCGGCGTCGCCCGCAGCGTTCGACTCCTTCCGGGCGGGCAACACCGTCGACGGCACCTCGCTGTATCCGATGTGCGTGCGGGTCAACGACTTCCAGGCGAATTACCTCGACAACGGACAGGCCACGTCCTTCCAGGCCGACATCGACTACCAGGCCGGTGACGATCTGACGTCGGGCACCTGGCGGCCCTACCTGCTGAAGGTCAACGAGCCGTTGCGCGTCGGCGGTGACCGCGTCTACCTGCAGGGCCACGGCTACGCACCGACGTTCAGCGTGACGTTCCCCGACGGCCAGACCCGCACGCAGACACTCCAGTGGCGCCCCGAGGACCAGATCACCTTTCTGTCCTCGGGCGCGATGCGCTTCGACCCGCCGGGCGGGACGTATTCCGACGAGCGGGAGCGGCGCCGCAACCAGATCGCGATCCAGGGCCTGTTCGCCCCGACCGAGCAACTCGACGGCACGCTGCTGTCTTCGAAGTTCCCGGCGCTGAACGATCCCGCGGTCGCCATCGACATCTACAAGGGCGACACCGGACTGGACACCGGCCGTCCCCAGTCGCTGTTCTCACTGGATCCTCGGATGATCGACCAGGGCCGGTTGACCAAGGTCGCCCGCGTCAACCTGAGCAAGGGCCAGGACACGCGGCTGCCCGACGGCACGATCGTGCGCTTCGACGGCGCGGTGCCGTTCGTCAACCTGCAGGTCTCCCACGACCCCGCCCAGGTCTGGGTGCTGGTGTTCGCGATGACGATGATGGGCGGACTGATCGTGTCGCTGGTGGTGCGTCGTCGCCGCGTCTGGGTGCGTCTGACGTCGGGACCGCCGGGTACCGTGAACGTCGAGCTCGGCGGGCTGGCGCGCACCGACAATTCAGGGTGGGGCGACGAGTTCGAGCGCCTCACGGCGAAGTTGCTCTCGGCTGCCGGGGTCACCACACCGTCCAGGGAGAAGGAAACGGATCGGGCATGAACACCACCCACATCGATCTCGGGCTGGCCCGCTACTCCGACTGGGCGTTCACGTCGTCGATCGTCGTGCTCGTGGTGGCCCTGCTGCTGCTCGCCGTCGAGCTGGCCTACAGCCGTGGGCGCCGGGTCGAGCATCGCGATCTCGTGGCCGCCGGCTCGGTGGCCGGTGACGGACCCGGTCGGGTGTACGACGCGCCGCGGCGGCCGTTCGACGAGCGGATCGGGTCGGCCGGCCTGGCCATGGTGTACGTCGGCATCGGCCTGTTGCTGGCCTGCATCGTGCTGCGCGGACTGTCCACGGCGCGGGTGCCGTGGGGCAACATGTACGAGTTCATCAACCTGACCAGCTTCTGTGGTCTGGTGGCGGGTGCCGTGGTCCTGCGGAAACCGCAGTACCGGTCGCTGTGGGTGTTCGTGCTGGTGCCGGTACTGATCCTGCTGACGGTGTCGGGCAAATGGCTGTACTCACATGCCGCCCCCGTGATGCCGGCGCTGCAGTCCTACTGGCTGCCCATCCACGTCTCTGTCGTCAGCCTCGGCTCCGGGGTGTTCCTGGTGGCCGGGGTGGCGAGCATCCTGTTCCTGCTGAAGATGTCTGCGCTGGGAGATGCCGGCCGCACCGACACCATCGGCCGCATCGTGTCGCGGCTGCCCGACGCGCAGACACTCGACCGCATCGCCTACCGGACCACCATCTTCGCGTTCCCGATCTTCGGGTTCGGCGTGATCTTCGGCGCCATCTGGGCCGAGGAGGCGTGGGGCCGGTACTGGGGCTGGGACCCCAAGGAGACGGTGTCGTTCATCGCCTGGGTCGTCTACGCGGCGTACCTGCATGCCCGGTCGACGGCCGGCTGGCGCGACCGCAAGGCCGCCTGGATCAACGTGGTCGGCTTCGTCGCGATGGTCTTCAACCTGTTCTTCATCAACCTGGTGACGGTCGGACTGCACTCGTACGCCGGCGTCGGCTGAGACCGGGTGTAGGAATGATCGGGTGGTGACCGATACGCCGGGGAGCTTTCGCGCGCAACATCGATTCTCCGACCCGATGGCCGAGGTACCGGCGGAGTGGACGGCGCCGACACCGCCGCGGGGCTTGCCGAGGGTGACCCTCGCCGACGCTGCACCCCGACCCGGCTCCGACGTTCCCGATCCGCCGCCGTATCTCGATCTGTCGACGGTCGCGCTGCTGGGCAAGGCCCGCAAGGGGCCGTCGTCGGGATGGCGGAAGTGGCTGTACCGGGGTTCCGGTGGTCTCGTCGACGCGGGGGAGAGCCCGCGCGCCGTGCGGCACGACCAGCTGGTGGCGCAGGTCCAGACACCGCTGCGCAGCTGCTACCGGATCGCGATGCTGTCGCAGAAGGGCGGCGTGGGCAAGACGACGATCACCGCGACGCTCGGTGCGACGTTCGCGAGTACCCGTGGCGACCGGGTGGTCGCGGTGGACGCGAACCCCGACCGTGGCACGTTGAGCCAGAAGGTGCCGGTGGAAACCGCCGCGACAGTCCGGCACCTGTTGCGTGACATCGAGGGCATCGACTCCTACAGCGATGTGCGGCAGTACACGTCGCAGGGCGCCAGCCGGCTCGAGGTGCTGGCGTCGGAGAGTGATCCGGCGGTGTCGGAGGCGTTCAGCGCCGACGACTACGGGCGCACGCTCGACCTGCTCGAGCGGTTCTACAGCGTGGTGCTCACCGACTGCGGGACGGGCATGCTGCATTCGGCGATGTCAGCCGTGCTCGATAAGGCCGACGCGCTCGTGGTGATCAGTTCGGGCTCGGTGGATGGGGCGCGCAGCGCGTCGGCGACCCTGGACTGGCTCGACGCGCACGGGCGAGAAGACCTGGTGCGCACCTCGATTGCCGTCATCAACGGGGTGCGGCCGCGGTCGCGGCGCAGCGACAGGAAGGTCGACCTCGACAAGGTCGTCGACCACTTCACCCGACGCTGCCGAGCCGTCTGCCAGGTTCCGTTCGATCCGCATCTGGAAGAGGGCGCCGAAGTGGCCCTCGAGCGATTGCGCCCCGCGACCTCAGAAGCGCTGCTGGAGTTGGCTGCGACCGTCGCGCAAGGCTTCCCGGGCGCGCGGCAGTCGTCGCCGTCGCCGGGCTAGCCGATCAGGACCGCGGTTTGTCGTCGCGCGGGGTGATCCGGCGCAGGAAATCGGGATCGTCGTCGGGTCCGATGGTCCGCGTGCGCGGGCGCTGCGCAGACATCCGGGCAGCCCGCCATCCGACGTAGACCAGTGCGGCCAGCACGAGAATCAGGAGCAAATAGGCCACTCGAAACCTCCTTCCTGTCAATATACGCGCCCTCGGTAGGCTCGGACCGTGACTGACGAACGGCCTCGATCCCGGCTGCTGCTCGACGTCGCGGCGTACGTGGTGGCCCGCCTCGTCCTCGTCGTGGTGGTCACCGCGGCCATCCTCGGCATCGGAGCACTGATCGGTCTGCAGGACTTCCCCGTCGTGGTGGCACTGATGTTCGCGATCGTGATCGCACTCCCGCTGGGCATCTGGTTGTTCGCCCCGCTGCGGCGGCGGGCCACCGAGAGCATCGCCGCGTTCGACGAGCGCCGCCGCACCGAACGCGCGCAGCTACAGGCCCGGCTGCGGGGAGACGATCCGTCCGGCCCCGAGAAGGGCTGACCGGCCCCAGCAAACTTCAGCGGAATACTCACCGGAAGCGGTGGGTAACCCGCGTCACATGAGCGAGCACGATCTCATGACCGAACAGGGCGCCACCGGCGAGGGTGACGCAGGGGGTGCGGTAGCGCTGTACCAGCGCTGGATCAAAGAGCTGTGGGCCGGCAGGACCACCGCAGCCGAGTTGGTGTCCGACGATTTCGTGGGTCATTGGCCCACCCGTGACGTGCAGGGGCCCGACCAGCTGCAGGCGATCGTAGACGACACACGCAAGCGACTGCGCGAATTGATGTTCGTCATCGATGTCGGGCCGCTCGTCGACGGGGATCTCGTGGCGGCCCGGTGGATCAGTACGGGGGCCACCTCATCGGGCCCGGCACGCTTCACCGGCAACGACATCCTGCGGGTGGCCGACGGCAAGGTCGTCGAATACTGGACCGGCACGGCCCCCGCTTAGCGGGGTGCGGCGTCGGTGAGCAGTCGCTGCAGCGCGTCGAGGGGATCGCCTTGGCCCGGGTCGAGACGACGTGTCTGCGGCGACTGCTCAGGGTTCGTTCCGCCGCTCGGCGCCGGCGGTGCGGCGGCTACCGCGGGCGGGGGCGGCGGGGGCGCAAGATGTGCGACGGTCCCCAGGTTCTGGAGCTTGGTCGCGATTCGACCGGCGGCGTCCGCCCGCACCGCACGCCGATCCGCGTCCGGGTCGTCGTTGCCCGTGAAGCATCCCGGCGGGGCACCGTCGATGACGTCCAGGGCGGCCGCGTAGCGCTCGCGGGCGTCGTCGAGCCGCGCTTCCCACGCCGCGACGTCACCCTGGCGTTCCCGTACCAGTTCGAGGTTCACCCGCACCGGGCAGGAGCGGTCGAAGGCGCTGCGCGCCAACGACTCCGAGAACTCGGCGTCGGCGTCGGCGAGCCGGTCCTCGCGCACCGCCAGCGCGCCCGCGGCGAAATGTGCTGTCGCCGGTTCGATCACGCCGAACTTCTGCAGCACCGCGACGTCGTCGGAGAGCGCTCCGGTGGCGCCGGAGGCGAAGTCCTGCTGCGCCGATCGGCCTGCGACGACGACGGAGATCAGTATGCCGCCGATGAGCAGTGCGATAACGGCGGGCAGCGCCGACAGCAGCATGACGCGTCGCCGCCGCCGCAGCCGAGCGGGGCGGGGAGAGCCGGTCATGTCAGTACCTCGCGTGCCGTGGCGCGGGCGCGCCGTAGATCCCGCAGCGACCAGCCGATCTCGACGAGTAGCAGGGCCGACGCGACGAGCGTGAGCAGCCAGTAGAACTCGTCGCGCCGCTCACCGGCGATGCCGTCGGTCGGTGACGATTCGCTGGGCTGGTCCGTCGGTGGGAGCGGCTGGCCGGGGGACCGTGCCGACATTCCGACGCCGAGTTGGTCTGCGACCTCACGCAGCCGCTGCTCGCCGAGTGCGTCCGAGCCGTACCCGAACACCTGACCGCCGTCGACCCGTCCGACCTCGAACTGCCCTTGCGGGACGGTGGACTGCGGCGCCCCTGAGCCGAAGTAGTAGACCAGGTTGTCAGAACCGGGGTACTGCTGAGCCGCGGAGATGAGCTGGTAGCGCAACACCGTGGCGGCGGCGGCAGCGTCGACCGCATCGACGTCGTCACCGGCCACGGGCTCGAGTCCGGCGACGACGGGACGAAGGCTCCAGGTGTCCGCGGACAGCGGCCAGTCGATGGCGGGCCGGTCGGCGAAGGAGATCAGCGCGAACCGGGCGTCGGGATGGGCGTCGATCACGGCCCGGATGTCGTTGCGGATGCCGGTCATCCGGGGCCGGCCGGCGAAGTCCGGGATGGCCGAATCGGGGGAGCGGTCGACGACGAGGTAGATGTTCTCGCCGCCTCGAGCGGACGACGGTGCGCGCACCTCTGAGCGCATGCCGCCCGCCGGGCGCGCTGCGGCCAGCAAGAGCAGGGCCACGGCGAGTGTCATCGCGCCCCAACGCAGCGGTGCCCACCCGCCGGACGTGATCGCGGGCCAGGCGGACAGCGCGCGCAGGAGCAGCAGCACCGCGGCGACCGCGGCCAAGACCAGGGGAGGCAGCACCGGGTCGAACGTCATCGCCGCACCGCCAGCAGGGAGACCCCGAGCAATCCGGCCAGCGCGAGACCGGCCACGAGGACCACGGTGGGAGCGTCGCGTCGCTGGTCTGCGACACCGCGCCCCCCGGCGCTCATGGCGTCGAGCTCGCCGTCAAGGGTTGCCGCATCGAACCGGACGAACGTGCCGCCGCTGGACCGGGAGATGGCGGCCAGGTCGTCGGTTCGGCGTCCGGCTGTCGCGACGGCGTCGATCTGGATGCCGCCGCGGCGGGCCATGTCGATCACCTGCTGGTCGGTGAACAGCGACGGCCTGTCGTCACCGGGCGCCCGCAACGATCCCGGCCCCAGGTAGATCACGGAGCGCCGGGTGTCGCCGGGCGCGTCGAAGCCGGGAAATCCGGTCAGGCACAGCGACAGGACGTCGGCGACGGTCGGGGCGTAGTCGGTGTATTCGACCGCGCCGGTGAAGGATTCCAGGCGCGACCGATTGTCGGTGCGGCCCGCGTCGGCGTATTCGCCGAATCGTCCTGCGGCGAACTGGTAGTCGCGGGTCAGGGGCACGAGCCGGCGGTCAGCGGAGGTGAGCCCGATTCGCTGGGTGCCGTAGGTCAGTGCCTGGCGCGCGAAGTACCCGAGGAATTGTCCGGTCGCCGGATCGGTGGCGGGTTGACCGACGCAGAGCATGATGTCGTCGCGCGGTCCGGCCCCGGTGTCGACCGGCGCAGTCGGTCGCGCGGTGGCCCAGACCGCCGTTGCGAACAGGAGGATCAGCAGCGCGACGGCGATCGCCGTCGCCCGGGTCTGCCGCCGCACCACCGCGCGGTATTCCGGGAGCCGCGTCATACGGCTGGTGTGCGCCAGCGGTTCTCGTCGCTGCGCCGCGCGCGGGGTCGGGAGCGCCACCGCGGCGACGACGACCAGAGTCAGCACGACCGCCCCGATGACGGGCACGGTCCACCAGGTCAGCCCCATGAGCGGATCACGTCCTCGGTGTCGGCGCCGAGCTCGTCGACGTCGGCCGCCGGGTCGGCGCTGAACTGGGCGTCACCGAGCGCTTCGAGGATCGGGGCCGCCCCGGCGAGATCGCTCGCGGCGATATCCTTGAGCTGCATGTATTGGGCGCGTCGGCCGGTGGCCTGATGCAAGAAACTACGCAGCGTCCGGCTCAGGGCGGCGCTGGCCGCGACGTCGGTGAGCTCGCCGGCCCGGTGGCGACGCAGGATCGTGCGGACGCGTCCTGCGAAGCGATGCCGCAGCAGACGTGCGTGGGCGTCTCGCACCAGGGGCATCGTGCGCAACCGCCCTGACGGCAGTGTCGAGACGAAAACGGCGGCGTACCAGAGGAGTACGGCGAGGATCAAGCCCAGTCCGAGCCACAGCCACCACAGGGAGTAGCCCGGCGGTCCACTGACGAAGCGCAGGAGATCATCCGGCACGGGATCGCACCCTCGTCAACTCGGCGACGCGAGAACGCAACTCGGCGCTGCTCGCCACCCTCACATGGGGAATCGCGTGCTCGGCCAACATCTCGGCAAGGCGCTGCCGGCGCCGGTGTTCGGCCCGCTCGTAGGCTGCGACCACTCGGGGATCGGCAGCCGCGGTCGCGAGCACCGGCCGACCGTCGCCGACGTCGTAACCGCCGTCACGGCCCACCTCCGTCGGCGAACGGTCGGCGACCATCGCCCAGAGCACGTCATGGCGGGCTGCCAGGCGGCCCACGACATCGCCGAGCCGGTCGTCCACCTCGGGTTCGTCGGAAACCACGACGATGAGCATCGGGTGCCGGTAATGCGTTGCCACATACTGTAATTGGCACGTGATGTCGCTTCCGGCGCGATCACTGCCGGCGTCGTGGAAGCGGTGCAGCATGCTCTCGATGTGGGTCTCACCGCGGCGCAGCCGGATGTTCACGCTGCCGCGCCGGTCTCCGAACACCATGCCGATCTCGTCGGATCGGCCCAGCGTGATCAGTCCGATCGCACCGACGATGAGCCCGGCGATGTCGCCTTTGGTCTCTCCGCTCGGGGTTCTCGCGGTCATGTCGCGACCGGTGTCGGCCACCACGAGCACCTTGTGGTGCTTTTCGGAGACGAAGCGTTTGATCAGCACGTCGCCGGAGCGCGCGGAGGCCTTCCAGTCGATGTCGCGGACGTCGTCGCCGGGAACGTAGGGCCGCAGTTCGTCGAACTCCAGGGTGCGGGTGTGCACCAGCGCGTGCCGACCCCCGTCGAGCATGCCGCGGGTGTCGCCGCCGAAGAGCGACCGGACCCTGCCCAGGTACTTACCCACCGCCGCCCCGCTAGGGCACCCGCACCGCAGCCAGCGCCGCGTCGATGACCCGGCCGGGCGTCACGCCCGTACTGGCTGCCTCGAAGCTCAGGATCAACCGGTGCTGCAGGACGCGGTGCGCGAGATCGGCGATGTCGCCGGGCAGGACGTGGGTACGGCCCGACAGCAGCGCCAGCGCACGCGCCGCGGTGCACAGCGCGATGGTGGCGCGCGGGCTCGCGCCGTATTTGACGACGCGGGCGACGTGGGAGGGCAGGTACTTCTCGGCGTCGCGGGTGACGCCGACGAGGCGGCCGGCGTAGAGCATCAGATCCCGGCTGAGGTGCACCTCGCGTACGACGCGCTGGACGGTCCGGATGTCGTCGAGCGTCGCGACGGGGCGAGTGCGGTGCCCCCGGTCGTACAGCCCGGTGTCCCGCCGGATGAGCACCTCGACCTCTTCCTCAGGCGAGGGATAGCTGACGATCTCCTTGATCAGGAACCTGTCGGTCTGTGCCTCCGACAGCGCGTAGGTGCCCTCCTGGTCGACGGGGTTCTGCGTGGCGATGACGAGGAACGGCTCCTCGATCGGATAGACGGTGCCCGCGATCGTGGTCTGGCGCTCTTCCATCGCCTCGAGCATCGCGCTCTGGGTCTTGGCGCTGGAGCGGTTGATCTCGTCGAGCAGCACCACGTTGGCGTGGACGGGTCCGAGTTGTGTGACGAACGATGTGGTCGACGCGTCGTAGACCTGGGTGCCGATGATGTCGCTGGGCAGCAGGTCAGGGGTGCACTGGATGCGGCGGAACTGTCCGTCGATGGATTCGGCGATCACCCGCGCGGCGGTGGTCTTGGCCAGACCCGGCACGCTCTCGAGTAGCACGTGGCCGCTGGTCAGCAACCCGATCAGCAGGGATTCCCGCAGGTGTTGCTGGCCCACCACCTTTGCCGAGAATGCCGTCGACAAGGCGGCGACGACCTGCTGCGCGGCGCGCGCGTCGTCGTCGAACGCTCGGGGTGCGGGGGCTGCGGTCATCCCGCGGTTAATACCACCGGGATCGGGCCGGCAAACGGGCGAGGCAGCGGGACGGGTCTTTATCCTGGTGGGCGTGGCCGAGGGGGTCTCTGTCGCCGCGTCAGCCGAGGGCCAGCGCGGCGGCCACCGCCACCGACCAGACCAGCATCGTGAGGCCCGTGTCGCGCAGCACCGGGATCAGGTCCCGGCCACCCAGCCCGGCGCGCACGGGCCGGGTCGCGCGCACGGCCAGCGGTGTCGCCAGGTACCCGGCGCCGCACGCCGGCGTCGCCACGAAGCACAGCACCAGCGTGAGAAGCACCCAGACCATGAGCAGCCCCTGATACAGCACCCGGGTCCGCGCATCGCCCAACCGGACCGCGAGCGTGATCTTGCCGGTCTCTGCGTCGGTCGGGATGTCGCGCAGGTTGTTCGCCACCAACACGGCGGACGACAGACAGCCCATCGCGACGGCGCACAACACGCCCACCCCGTCGATGCGCAGCGCCTGGGTGAACTGGGTGCCCAGCACGGCGACCAGCCCGAAGAACACGAACACCGCGATCTCGCCGAAACCCAGGTATCCGTAGGGCTTGGAGCCGCCGGTGTAGAGCCAGGCGCCGGCGATGCAGAATGCTCCGACGGCGATCAGCCACGGTGCGGAGAACAACGCGAGCACCATCCCGGCGACCGCGCCGACGGCCAGGCTCACCACCGCGGCCGTGAGGACGGCGCGGGGCGCCGCGAGCTTCGAGCCGACCAGTCGCAGCGGCCCCGCCCGCACGTCGTCGGTGCCTCGGATGCCGTCGGAGTAGTCGTTGGCATAGTTGACCCCGACGATCATCCCGACCGCAACGAGCAGCGCCAGCAACGCTTTCCACCACGACGCCGCATCGAGCCACGCCGCGGCGCCGGTGCCGGCGATCACGGGTGCGACGGCGTTGGGCAGCGTGCGTGGACGTGCCCCTTCCACCCACTGGCCGAATGTCGCCACGAGGTCAGTCTTGCAGGTGCTTGCCGTGGCAGACTGAGCGCATGGACGACCGACTCAGCAAGGGCGAGATCAGCAAGGACATGGTGCAGGAGATCGTCGGTGCGGGTGCCACGGCAGTCGGTGAGGTCGCCTCGATCATCACGACCGCGGTGCGTGATGTCGCGAACGCGATCGGTGGTTTCGCCACGGACGTCTTCGAGATCCGTGACGGCGCCCGGCGCGCCGCGGAGCAGCACGTCGACGGGGAGTGATCCTCACCGCTCGGGCCGTGGGCCGGGACTGCCGACACCCCAGTTCGTCGATCTCGTCGTGGCACGCGCGTAGCGGTCCTGCACCGGCGAGGACACCCGCACGCTGCCCCAGTCGATCTCGGGGTGACCGACCACTCGGCTCGGGATCTCACCGAGCGCCGCGAACTCGCTGAGCCCGGCGAAGGTGCCCCCGATCGCCGGATTGCGATCGTCGGTGAGCCACGGCCGCGGTGACTCGACCACCGTGCGCGGCGTCTGGGCCACGCCGCCGGAGACCACGGCGAGGTCGTGCACGCACGGGAACAGGAAGGCTTGCGGCCAGCTGATCAACACCGGGCCGCTGGCCGCCAAGAAGGTGGACAGCGGAACCGTCGAGCGCAGCCGCGGACCGGTGAAGGCCAACCATCCCCGCTCGTCGGTGCGGTCGTCGGTGGCGTGGATGCGGACCCGATCCGAGCCCGCCGGCACGTCGGCGGCGTCGACCCCGATCGAACGCCACAGCGGCTTGTCGGGCGTCTCGTCGGCTGCGGGCCGATCGACCGGAACGCGCGCACCGGTCGGTGCGACACCCGAGCCTGCGGACGAACCGAACTCCAGGCGCAGCGCGTTGCCATCGGTGATTCGGCCCGACACCGACAGTGCCACGCCGGAGTCGGGGGCGAGCGGGGGCAGCGTGAACCACGGGGTGGTGACGTCGGCGGTGGCGCCCGAGCCGGTCGTCCAGCTGCCCCAGAGGTACTGCGACGTGCCCGAGCCAGGGGCGTCCGGCGGTGGTGCGCCCGGGTAGAAGCCCGCGCCGATGGCGAAACCCAAGTCCGAACTGTCGGATTCGGCGGCGGTGAGCACCTCGCCGTCGGGCAGGACCTCGATGTCGTCGGCCAGCCCGCACACGCGGGTGGACGCGATGCGGTGCAGGTTCGCCAGCGCCAGCGAGCCTTCGGGTCGCCGGATCGGCGCCGCGGCGAACGATGCGACGAGCACGGTCAGCACTGTGCCGAACGCGACCAGGGTCAGCACGGCCGGACCGAGGGCCAGCAGCGGCGCCGGCGTGCTCCGGCGGAGAGTGAGCATCGCGAGGGTCCCCGCCGCGAGCAGCCCGATCCACAGCACGGGGTTGTCGAGCGGCACATCGGCGGGCCGGATCGGGCTCGACGCCCACGGCAGGTCGTACAGGTTCGGCAACCACCAGGCGTTCGGTCCCGCGAAGGCCAGCGCGACGGTCGCGGCCAGCAGCACCGATCCGACGACGCCGACGACGACCTCGCGCCGGCCGGCAGCACGGGACCGGCGCGCCAGCGCCACGACCGCGACCGTCACGAACGCCGCGACCACGCCGGCGCCCGCGCCGAAGTGGTAGGACCACTTCGACGGCACCACGGCGAACAACGCGAGCATCACCACCAGGACGGCCGCGAGTCGTCGCATCGCCGCGGCCGTGCGGTCACGGCGGCGCAGTGCCAGCAGCGTCGCCACCGGCAGCAGCGCGACACCGACCAGGATCGGCATCCGCTTGGCGAAGCTGCCCTGCTGGTCGGTCTGCAGGAGATAGCGGTACCGCGTCGGCTCCTCGTACCACGGCAGCGACGGCCCGAAGAAGGCGTGCCAGTCGGTCGCGGTGACCAGCGCGTCCCAGGTCTGGTCGGCGAAGATCACGGTGAGTCCCACGGCGCCGACGGCGCCCACCAGCGCGGCGACGGTCAGTCGCGAATGAGGTCCGTCCCGCGCCGCCGCGCGCAGCCGGCCCGCGAAGACCAGGACCGGGGCGAGCACGAGCACCCCCGTCGGGCTGATCGGCACGGTCAGCGCGCAGACGAGCGCCAGCCAGCCCAGCGAACTCGGGGTGCGTGCGCGCCAGGCGAGCGCCAGCGCGGCAGTCAACCCCAGGGCGACGAAGGACTCCGGTCGCGTGCCGAGGTTGAACGGCAGCCACGCGCACAGCAGGGCCAGCGCTGCGAGGATGCGGACCCGGGCCGTCGCGGCGATGGTCGGCAGCGCCGCGGCGAGCACGCCCCGGCTGAGCACGAACCAGGTCGCCGTCGCGAGCACGGTGCTGGGCAGCCGCAGCCACAGGGGAGCGATGCTGACCTCGGTCAGCGGGGCCAGCAGTTGCTGGCTGAAGGCGAACGGCACCTCGGCCGCATCCCACCACCGGTAGTAGTTCCCCGGGTTGCCGGTCATCGCGGCATGGCGGGCGATCATGGTCGCCCACCCGTCGTCGACGGCGAGCGGGCCGATCACCGCCCAGCCACAGAACGTTGCGATCACCGCTGCGTCGATCAGCCACAGCCGGGACCACCTGCTCGGGAGCGGCAACGGGGCGCCTCGACCGGAGCGCAACAGAACCAACGCCGCGCCAGCGGCGAGCAACTGCACGGTCAGCAGCGCCGCCTTGATCGCCGTCGGCGTCGTCGTGAACGGAGCCGCGATGACCGCTTTCACGGAAAGACCCTCGGCTGCGGCGGGATCGAGGTCGGTGTGCATGCCGAACACTCGAGGCACCGGCTGGCCGGCGAGTTGGGTGACTCGGCCGTCGGCCTGGGTGATCGAGACCCCCGCGGGGCCGGCCTGGAAACGGACCGCGCAGTCGGTCCGACCGGGCAGGGGCACGCGCACCTCGACATCGCCCGTCCGCAGCGTCGCGCCGCCCTCGCCGTCAGTGATCGACAATCCACCGGTTCCGGTGTCCAGCACGCTGACCGCGGTCGGCGACACGGTGCGTAACGCCGCACACGGCACCGTCGCCGTCAACTGCTGGGGGCGGTAGGGCACCACGAGTGCGGCGCTCGAGACGGTCGGCTGCCCGGGGGCGGGCCAGCTGATGGTCGTCGTCTCGGTGATGACGGGTGCGAACGGCAGCGCCAGCCCACTCACGACACCGACGAGCCCGATCAGCGCAGCGATCCAGGTCCGAGGGCTCCGCTGTCGGTGTCGCATGGCTGTCGGCCAGCCTGCCGAGCCCGGGGCGGTTTTCCCCGCACTCGGGCCGAGACGTCACGCCACCGTCACCGTCGCAGCGGCAATCGCATGCACCACAATGGTCTCCAGTGTTCGACAGACGTGAGGAGCAAGTGAGTGCTGGGAGTCATCGGCGGCAGCGGGTTCTACTCGTTCTTCGGTCCCGACGCGCGGACGGTGAATCTCGACACGCCCTACGGTGCACCGAGCGCGGCGATCACCATCGGGACGGTGGGACAGCACGAGGTCGCGTTCCTGCCCCGGCACGGCGTCGACCACGAATTCTCTCCGCACACCGTGCCGTACCGCGCCAACATGTGGGCGTTGCGTGCGCTGGGGGTGCGCCGCATCTTCGGCCCGTGCGCCGTCGGCAGTCTCGACCCGGCGCTCGGTCCCGGCGCGATGGTGGTGCCCGACCAGCTCGTCGACCGGACGTCCGGCCGTGCGGACACCTACTTCGACTCCGGCGGCATCCACGTCGGCTTCGCCGATCCGTACTGCCCGACGCTGCGTGAGGCGGTCACCGGACTGCCCGACGTCGTCGACGGCGGCACGATGGTGGTGATCCAGGGCCCGCGCTTTTCCACCAGGGCGGAGAGCCAGTGGTTCGCCGGACAGGGCTTCCATCTGGTCAACATGACCGGCTACCCGGAGGCAGTGCTCGCGCGTGAGCTGGAAATGTGTTATGCAGCAATAGCTTTGATCACCGACCTGGACGCGGGCATCGAGTCGGGGGGTGGCGTGACGGCGGTCGACGTGTTCGCCGAGTTCGAACGCAACCTCGTGCCGTTCAAACAGCTCGTGCACGAGGCGATCGCCAATGTCGACTCCGAGCGCACGTGCACCCACTGCCTGCCGCACGCCGGCGTCACGCTGCCGTTCGAGCTGCCGTGAGGGTGCTGCTGACCGGCGCTGCCGGCTTCATCGGTTCCCGCATCCGGGCCCAGCTCGCCGATGCCGGGCACGACGTCGTCGCGATCGACGCGATGCTGCCCGCCGCCCACGGGGAGGGTGCCGAACTCCCGGCCGGGGTCACACACGTCGACGTCCGGGACGCGGCGGCCGTTGCGCGCGTGCTGGACGGCGTCGACGTGGTCTGTCATCAGGCAGCGGTCGTCGGGGCCGGGGTGAACGCTGCCGACGCGCCCAAGTACGCGTCGCACAACGACGTGGGCACCGCGGTGCTGCTGGCGGAGATGTTCGCGGCCGGCTGCCGACGTCTGGTGCTGGCGTCGTCGATGGTGGTCTACGGCCAGGGGCGGTTCGTCTGCCCCCAGCACGGCGACGTCGAACCGCAGCCGCGTCGACGCGAGGATCTCGACGCGGGCATGTTCGATCACCTCTGCCCGGTCGGCGGTGAGCGGGTGGACTGGGCGCTGGTCGACGAGGACGCCGCGCTGCGGCCGCGCAGCCTGTACGCGGCGAGCAAGGTGGCGCAGGAGCACTACGCGCTGGCCTGGACCGAGTCGACGGGTGGTTCGGTCGTCGCGTTGCGCTACCACAACGTCTACGGGCCGGGTATGCCGCGCGACACCCCGTACTCCGGCGTCGCCGCGATCTTCCGCTCGTCTCTCGAAAAGGGCGACGTGCCGAGGGTTTTCGAGGACGGCGGGCAGATGAGGGACTTCGTCCACGTCGACGATGTGGCGGCGGCCAACGTCGCGGCTATCGAGGCGGATGCACGGGGCTTCGACGCGTTCAACGTGTGCTCGGGGCGCCCCATCTCGATCATGGACGTGGCCACTGAACTGTGCGCTGCGCGAGGTGACGTGACCCCGGTCGTGACCGGGCAATACCGCAGCGGCGACGTGCGACACATCGTCGCCTCTCCCGCCAAGGCGGCGGAGGTGCTCGGCTTCCGCGCGGCGGTCGACCCGGCCGATGGCCTGGCCGAGTTCGCCACGGCACCGCTGCGGGGCCTTCCCTCTTGACACCTGTCAAAGCCATACTGTGCCCATGAGCTCAGCGTTGTGCGACCAGTTCGGTATCGACTTCCCCCTCTTCGCGTTCAGCCACTGCCGGGATGTGGTGGCCGCGGTCACCAACGCCGGCGGGTTCGGCGTGCTGGGCGCGACGGCGTACAGCCCGTCGCAGCTGGATCGCGAGCTGGCGTGGATCGACGATGCGGTGGGCGGCAAGCCCTACGGTGTGGACCTGATCGTGCCGGCGAAGTTCGAGGGCAAGGGGGAGAAGCTCTCGGGCGCCGACCTCGCCTCCCGGATCCCCCAGAGCTACCGCGAGCTGGTCGACGATCTGCTGCGCGCGCACGACATCGAGCCCGAGCCGGAGCGGCGGCTGGGCGGTTCGTCGTTGTCGGGCAACACCGGCCCGGAGCTTCTCGACGTGGCGCTGACGCACCCGGTGAAGCTGATCGCCAACGCACTCGGCGTACCGCCGGACTACATGATCGAGGCGGGCAAGGAGCGGGGCATCCCGGTCGCTGCGCTGGTGGGCGCCAAGGAGCACGCGGTCAAGCAGGTCGCCGCGGGGGTGGATCTGATCGTCGCGCAGGGCACCGAGGCGGGCGGCCACTGCGGCGAGGTGAGCACGCTGGTCGTCGTGCCTGAAGTGATCGAGGCCGTCGAAGGCGCGGTGCCTGTGTTGGCGGCCGGCGGCATCGTGACCGGACGGCAGATGGCCGGCATGGTGGCGATGGGCGCGGCCGGGGCGTGGACCGGTTCGGTGTGGCTGACCACCGAGGAGGCCGAGACGGCGCCGCACACGGTGGCCAAGATGCTGGCCGCGTCCTCCCGCGACACCGTGCGATCGGCGGGCCGTACGGGTAAGCCCTCGCGGCAGCTGAAGTCCGAGTGGACCGATGCGTGGCTGCCGAGCGCGCAGGGCCATCAGCCGCTGCCGTTGCCGTTGCAGTCGATGCTGTGCGAGCCGGTGATCCGCCGCATCGACGTGCTCGCCGCCCAGGGGCACGAGGGTGCCCAGGCGCTGGCCACCTACTTCGTCGGCCAGGGCGTCGGGCTCATGAACAAGGTGAAGCCGGCCCGCGAGGTCGTGCGCGAGTTCATCGAGGACTACCTGGCTGCCGCGGAGCGCCTGAACACCTCACTGCCCGGCTGACCCACCCGCGACAGTGCTTTCTCGGTAGCTGCGCAGCAATCGCCGCTACCGCCACGGCACTCTCGCGGAAGCCCTCTCAGTCGACGGCCAGCGGCAGCCGCACCTCGAAGCGGGCTCCCGTCGGCAGGTTGTGCGCCGACAGCGTGCCGCGGTGTGCCTGCACCAGCCCGGCCGCGATCGCCAGACCCAGCCCGGAGCCGCTCGGGAGCGAGGAGTCGGCGCGCGGCACCCGGCTGTTCGAGCCGCGGTAGGCGACGTCGAACACCCGCGGCAGGTCGGCCTCGTCGATGCCGACGCCGGTGTCGTCGACGCGCGCCCACGCGCTGTTCTCGTCGGCGCCCAGCGCCAGCTCGACCCTGCCGCCTTCGGGTGTGTGCGCGATCGCGTTGGCCACCAGATTGGACAGCACCCGCACCAGCGCCCGATCGCTGCCGACCACCCGCACCGGCTCCTCGGGCAGGTTCGCCTCGAGCTGTACGCCTGCGCGTTCGGCGGCGATCCGGTGCGCGGCCAGGACGTCGTCGACCACCTCGTCGAGCGCGACCTTGTCGAAGGACGGCGTCAGCGCGCCTGCGTTGATCTTCGACATCTCGAACAGGTCGTCGACCATCTCGGACAGGCGTACCGATTCGTGCTCGATGTGCTTGGCGTGCACCCGCACCTCGTCGTCGGGAACCACGCCGTCGGCGATGGCCTCGGACACGGCGCGGATGCCGGCCAGCGGCGTGCGCAGATCATGACTGACGAATGCGACGAGCCGGCGCCGCGAATGCTCGGCGGCGCGTTCGGAGTCGCGGATCTCGGCTTCCCAGACCGTCCGCCTGGCCTGGTAGCGGCCCAGCATCACGGCGGCGGGGATCGTCACCACCGAGACGATGACCAGCACCACCGCCGTCCGCTCGAATGTCTCGGTGATCATGAACCCGCTGGCGCCGATCACCCCGGCCAGCGTCGCGAGCAGTGGGATCAGGACGAGCATCACCATGCTGACGGCCAACGACCACGTCCGCGCCAGCCGGATCATCACCCCGCCGACCAGGACCACCGGCACCGAACATGCCAAGGCCCAGCCGACGATCTCCCAGAATTCAGTCGTCGGCATCCGGGCTTCCGGCGCTCGGCTCGTCGGAACCCTCGGAGGCCCACATGTACCCGCGACCCCACACCGTCTGCACCCGATGGCGGTCGCCGAGCTTGGATCGCAGCCGCTTGACGTGCACGGTGACCGTGGACAGGTCACCGAAGTCCCAGTGCCACACCTGCTTGAGCAGGTCCTCGCGGGTGAACACGGTGTCGGTGTGGGTGAGGAAGAACAGCAGTAGGTCGAACTCCCGGTTGGTGAGGCTCACCGGTTTGCCCGCCGAGCTGACGGTGCGCGCAGCGGTCGACACGGTCAGCTCTCCGGCCCGCAGCTCCATGGGCAGCACGCCGGGGGCAGCCGGGGCGCGGCGCAGCACCGAGCGCACCCGCAGCGCGAGCTCACGCGGACTGAAGGGCTTGGTCAGATAGTCGTCGGCGCCCGCCTCGAGCCCGGCGATGCGATCGTCTTCTTCGCCGAGAGCGGTCAGCAGGATCACCGGCACGGCGTATCCGCCGCGTTTGCGCAGGTTGCGGCACAGCGACAGACCATCCGGCCCGGGCATCATCACGTCGAGAACGGCCACGTCGATGCGCTGGGAGCCCAGGAGACGCAGCGCTTCGGTGCCGTCGTGCGCGGTGGACACGTCGAGTCCGTCGCGTTCCAGGTATCGGCGCACGACATCCCGGACGACGTCATCGTCGTCGGCGATCAGCACACGGGTCACCCCCCGAGGTTAGCTGGACGCGGCCACTACCTGCACCTATGTCACGCATTCGTCAGGCTTGCCGCTCGCGCCCACCGCCCTGCTGGCCTAGCGTTGCGAGCTATGCCCGACAGTCCGGTCACGGTGGTGCTCCCGTGCCTCAATGAGGCCGAGTCGCTGCCGGGGGTGTTGGCGGCGATCCCGGCGGGGTACCGCGCTCTGGTGGTGGACAACAACAGCACCGACGCGACGGCGCTGGTGGCCCGGCGATGCGGTGCCACCGTGGTTGCCGAGACGACGCCCGGGTACGGGGCTGCCGTGCATGCGGGGGTGGAGGCGGCCGAGACGCCGATCGTGGCGGTGCTCGACGGCGACGGTTCGCTGGACCCGCTGAATCTGCCCACCCTCGTCGACGACGTCGAGCGGGGCGCCGACATGGCCATCGGCCGGCGCCGCGCCACCCCCGGGTTGACGTGGCCCTGGCATGCGCGACTCGGCACCGCGGCGGTGTGCTGGCGGCTGCGCAGCCGCTACGGCCTGCCGGTGCACGACATCGCGCCGATGCGGGTGGCCCGCCGCGACGCGCTGCTCGGCCTCGGGGTCACCGATCGCCGCTCGGGCTATCCGCTCGAGCTGTTGGTGAAGGCGGCGCAGGCGGGGTGGACCGTCGTCGAACGCGACGTCGCCTACGGCCCCCGCACCGGCGGCACCTCGAAGGTGAGCGGCTCGATGAAGGGCAGTGCCGTCGCGGCACTCGACTTCATGAAGGTGATCCGGTGACGGGCACGTGTCTGCTGGTGGTGGCCAAGGCTCCGGTGCCGGGCCTGGCGAAGACGCGGTTGGCGGCCACTGTCGGTGACGCGACGGCCGCCGATATCGCCGCGGCCGCCCTGTTGGACACCCTGGACGCGGTGGCGGGCACCTCTGCCGATGCGCGCGTGGTCGCGATGACCGGCGATCTCGCCGCCGCGGCCCGCTCCGCGGAGATCCGGGACCGGCTAGGCGATTTCGTCGTGGTTCCCCAGCGCGGGGAACACTTCGCCGATCGGCTGGCCAATGCCCACGTCGACGCCGCCGCTGCGACCGGGACGACCGCGGTGGTGCAGATCGGGATGGACACGCCCCAGGTGAGCCCGGATCTGTTGGCCGAGTGCGTCGACGGGTTGCGCGACGACGACGCCGTGTTGGGGATGGCCCGCGACGGCGGGTGGTGGGTGCTCGGCGTGCGCGTCGCCGCGGCCGCGGACTGTCTGCGGGAGGTGCCGATGTCGGCACCCGACACGGGTGCCGTAACGCTGGCTGCGCTGCGGGACACCGGGTTGTCCGTGGGGCTGGTCACCGAACTCGCCGACGTCGACACGATCGACGACGTCGAGGCGGTGCGCAGCGCCTGTCCGGCGGGCTCGCGATTCGCCCGGATCACAGCGACGGTGGAGGCCTGATGTTCGGACAGCTCTACGACCGAGCCCTGACCGGGGAACGATGTTGGGTGCGCCGCGACGACGGCCGGGTGAGCCGGTTGCCGGTGCACAACTGGTTGGGCGGCAGGCACGCCGACGACCGGTTCGACACCGCGGTCGTCGACATGTGCGAGGGCCCGACGATCGATTTGGGTTGCGGCCCTGGCCGTCTGGTGTCGTACCTGGTGCAGCGCGGCGTCCCCGCGCTCGGGGTCGATCTCTCGCCGACCGCCGTGCGGCTGGCGCGCAGCAGTGGAGCGCCCGCGCTGCACCGCGATCTGTTCGAGCCGTTGCCGGGGACGGGCCGCTGGCAGACCGTGCTGCTGGCCGACGGCAACATCGGGCTCGGCGGCGACCCGGCGAGGGTGCTGCGCCGGGCCGCCGAGCTGCTGCGCAGCGGCGGTCGCTGTCTGGCCGAATTCGATTCCGCGGCAATAGGAATCGATGTCGGTTGGGTGCGGTTGGAGTCATCGAGCACCATCGGGCCGTGGTTCAAGTGGGCGTCGGTGGGTATCGACAGCATGCCCGCGCTGGCCGCAGAGGTGGGTCTCGCGGTCGCAGGCATCCGGCACATCGGCACGAGGGTGGTCGCCACCCTCGCCGCAGCGTGACGCGCTTCTCGACGCTGCGCGGCACCCCGATCACCGCCCGGGTCGGGCTGGCACTCGGTGTCGCCGTGGGGATCTGCTTTCTGACCGGGCTGATCAGCCACCTCATCCAGCACCCGCAGCCCTGGTTCTGGTGGCCCACCCGACCGGTGTGGCTCTACCGCTTCACCCAGGGTCTGCACGTCGCCAGCGGCATCGCGGCGATTCCCCTGCTCGTGGTCAAGCTGTGGTCGGTGTGGCCGAGACTGTTCGAACGGCCGTTGCTCGGCGGCCCGGTCCGCGCGCTGGAACGGCTCTCCATCCTCGTCCTGGTCGCGTCGATCATCTTCCAGCTGAGCACCGGTCTGCTCAACACCGCGCAGTGGTATGTCTTCGGATTCTTCTTCACCACAGCGCATTACGCGGTCGCCTGGGTCGCGGTCGGCGCGGTCGTCGTGCACATCGGGGTCAAGCTGCCGGTGATCCGGCGTGCGCTCGGCGAACCTCTCGACGACCCGAAAGTGCGCAGCTCCGGGCCGACCCGGCGCACCGTGTTGATCGGAACGTGGCTGGCGGTCGCGGCAGCCACCGTGGTCACCGTGGGGCAGACGGTCCCGCTGCTGCGCCGGGTCTCGGTGCTGGCGCCGCGTTCGGGTCAGGGGCCACAGGGGCTTCCGGTCAACCGCTCGGCGATCGCGGCGGGCGTGATCGCCGCGGCTCGGTCACCGCAGTATCGGCTGACCGTGGTCAACGGCACTCGCAGCCGCGAGTTCAGCGTCGCCGAACTCGCCGCTCTGCCGCAGAGCACGCACCGGCTGCCGATTGCATGCGTGGAAGGGTGGAGCGTCGACGCGCAGTGGTCCGGGGTGGTGCTCGCCCAGTTGCTCGCCGCGGTCGGCGCGTCCCCGGACTCCGATGTCCGGATGATCTCGCTCGAAGGCCCGGGGCCGTACTCCCGAACCGTGCTCCCGACGCAGCACGCGCGTGACGACCTGACGCTGATCGCGCTGCAGTTGAACGGGGAGACGCTGAACCTGGACCACGGCTACCCGTGCCGGCTGATCGCGCCCTCGCGACCCGGTGTGCTGCAGACGAAGTGGTTGACGCGGATCGAGGTGGTGCCGTGACGGTCGTACGAACGGTGTTGGTGGCCGCGGGCCTCGCGCTCGCGGGCTACGGTGCGCTGCTACTCGTCGACTTCTCGACGGCGGTGTTGATCCGCATCGCGATCTGGGCGGCGGCGGGCGTCATCCTGCACGACTTCGTGTTCGCTCCGCTGTGCGCCGCACTGGGTTTCGCGGGGCGGCGCCTGATCCCGGCCGGGTGGCGCGCCCCGGCGGGGATCGCCGCGCTGTGCAGCGTGGTGCTGGCACTGCTGGCGGTGCCGGTGTACGACAAACCGGGTATGCGGCCGGACAACATGACGGTGCTCGACCGTGACTACGTGACCGGGTTCTGGGTCGCGCTGGCGGTGGTGTGGGTGTTGGTGCCGCTGTCGGTTCTCGCGCGGCGGCTGCTACCAGTTAGTCAGGATGAAATGGTTGATCGCCAACGCCCCGATGACGTTGAGCGCCAACCACCAACGGTGTGACCGCCGCGGCAGCAGAGCCGCCGCGGCCACCAGCCACACCATGAACGGCAGCCAGATGCGCTCGGTCTCGGCCTTGCTCAATCGGGACAGATCGGCGGCCACGATGGCCAGCAGGGCACCGAGCACCACCAGGTGCAGCCCGCTGCGACGGCGCAGGGCAGCGAGATCGAACACCCGGGCCAGGCCGGCCACGCTGCCGAGGCCGATTGCGCACACCACCGCGGCAAGGTTGCCCCACCCCCAGTAGGCGAACGGCCGGTCGTTGGCGATGCCCTGCCAATATCGCTCCTGCACGAGGTGGTAGCCGTCGAGCCACCAGAATCCGGCGGCCGCGAAGATCGCCACCACCAGCAGCGCGCCCAGCACCGCCGGCACCAGCGCGGTCAGCAGCGCCCGTGTACTGCGCGCAGTGATCAGCACCGCCACCGCAGGCAGCGCGATCAACCCCAGGCCGTAGTTGCAGAAGATGCCCCAGCCGAGCAGCAGCCCGGCGCCCGCCGCCGCGACGAGGGGCCACCGCGCCGTCCCGGTGACCGCGAGGGCGAGCAAGGCGATGCCCCAGGCGGCGACCCCGGCGAAGTAGCCGTCGGCCGACACCGCGATCCAGATCGCCGTCGGCGCCACCGCGACGAACGGGGCGACCCGGCGTGCGGTGTCCTCGTCGCTCAGCGCGCGCGCGGCGACGACGATCGCGGCAGCGGCGCTGGAGCCGGCCACCAGGCACAGCAGTCCGGCCCACGCCCCACCGCCGAGCCCGATGCGATCCAGCCACACGAACGTCAGCAGTGCGCCCGGCGGGTGCCCGGAGACGTGGGTGATCCAGGAGTCGGGCTGGTAGTCCAGGATCCGGCCGGCGAAGGTGCGGACGGCCTCGCCGACGTCGTCGATCGTCGGCACCTGGCGCAGGTATTCGTGGCGGGCGGTCAGCCGCCCCGCGAAACCGCGCTGCCAGCCGTCCACCATGGCGAGGCTGAAGGCCCACGCACAGGATGTCGCCCACGCCGCCCACGGCACCGCGCGCCACGGCAGCCGCGCGGCCAGCGCAGGCCCCCACAGCACCGCGGCCAACCCGATCGCGATCGCCGGGACGGTGCCCGGGCCCACGTGGGCGTTCCACCATCCGAAGATGGGTGCGGTGTCGGCGAAGTCGCGGAACCGGTCCGGGCCCGCGTTGAGCAGCGGGGTGACCACGGGCAGATGCAGGCGCGGCACGACGAAGGCCGCCGCCACCAGGATCACGGCGCAGGTGACGGCCACTGCTTCTCTGCGAGACACGGACATCCCCGACAGCCTAGGGACCGCGACCCCGTCGCAGGTCTGACAGGTCGGTGACGGCCGTTTCACCTCGACGAACGCGGGGGTACCGGAACATATCGCTCGTGGGCGCACATCTGGTGGTGTGTGCGGGATTACATCGAGTCGGCATTCGGATCGGACGCGGGGCGACGACTGAAGACCTGTAGGAACACCGACACATCACCGTAGGAGGACCATCATGACCACCCCCACCACCACCGTTGCCAAGGCCGGCTCCGGCCCGCTGGTGACCACCCAGGGCAGCACCACCATCGCCGATGTCGTGGTGTCCAAGATCGCCGGTCTGGCCGCGCGCGAAGTCCACGGCGTGCACGACCTCGGCGGCAACGCCAGCCGCGCCGTCGGCGCCCTGCGTGACCGCATCCCCGGCGCCTCGACCAACTACTCGCAGGGCGTCTCCGTCGAGGTGGGTGAGAAGCAGGCCGCAGTCGACCTCGACATCGTCGCCGAGTACGGCGTCTCGATCTCCGACGTGGCAGCGGGTATCCGCCGTAACGTCATCGCAGCGCTGGAGCGCATGACGGGCCTGGAGGTCGTCGAGGTCAACATCACCGTCCACGACATCCACGTGCCCGACGAGGATGGTGACGACACCGAGGACCGGTCGGGCCGGGTCGAGTGACGGACTACGGCAGCGACGTACGGCAGAGGAGAGAGACGATGACGACAGCGACAGTCGGCATGCTGGCCGGGGTGCTTCTCGGAGTGGCCGCCGCGGCCGGTGGATTCACCGGCTTCCTCATCGCGTTCGTTCTCGGCGCGATCGGGTATGTGATCGGGGGCCAGCGCGACGGCGAGTTCGACGTCACGAGCTGGCTGCAGGGCCGGGGCCGTGGCTGAGGAAGGCACCGCCGTCGTCGATGAGGAGGCTGCGGTCACCGATCCCGGTGACCGCGGCAGCCTCCGGGTCCGCGACCGCGCGATCGAGCACCTGGTGGAGGCTGCCGTGCTCACCACCCCCGGAGTGCGGCGGCACGGCCGAGCGTTGACCAACCTGGTCGGCCACGACCTGCCTCGCGTCGACGCCGTCGTGGCAGCCGACCACGTCCGCACCGCGGTCGAAATCGCCGTCGAATGGGGCCGGCCCCTGGCCGCGCTGTCGGCGGATGCACGTGAGCGTGTCAGGACAGCCCTGCGCGACCACGCGGGGTTGGCCGTGGACGGCGTGACGGTGCACGTGGCGGCGATCATCCCGCCCAGTACTGAGAGGAAACTGTCATGACCACAGTGAACGAGACTGTGGGAGCCGAAGCGCCGCAACGTTCGTCCGTGCGTGCGGCGCCGGTTCCGGTGGCGGCGGCCGGGGCGAGCAAGGTCGCGGTGGTGCTGGCGATCCTGCTGGCCGCACTCGGTGTGGTCGCTGTGCGCGACGCCGCCATCGGGCTGGGCTGGGCCTCTGGCTCGACGTGGCTTCCTGCTGCTGCCGCCGCCGTGGACGGTGTCGAACCCGCCGGTTGGCTGGCGGTCGCCGGCGTCGCGGTGCTGCTTTGCGGTCTGGTGTTGACCGCGACCGCCCTGGCGCCGCGTCGGCGCACGGCGGTGGCCGTCGCCGCGCAGACACCGATGTACCTGACCGTCGACTCCGTCGCGGCACTGGCGGGTGCTGCGGCTCGCGAGGTCGCCGGGGTCGTCGACGCGCGCGCCTCGGCGTCGCGGCGTCGCGTCGTCGTGCGCTGTCGCGTCACCCGCGACGACGCCGACGCGATGCGCCGTAGCATCACCGACGCGGTGACGCGCAGATTGGCCGTGCTGCAGAGCCCGCCACGCATTGTCGTCCGCACCCGAACGGAGGAGATCCGATGAGCCGCGCCGCTGTCGCGTTCGACCGCGTCGTGACCCTGCTGACCGGCATCGCCATGGTGGCGCTCGGGCTGGCTGCAGTTGCCTGGACCCGAGGGGACCTCGGCGCCGGGCGAGCCCTGACGACGCCGCTGGCCGGCTGGACGTCGGCGCCGTGGTGGCCGTGGGCGCTCGGCGGTGCCGGGGTCGTGCTGATCCTGGCGGCGCTGCGCTGGCTCGCCGCGCATCGCTGGCCGGCCAAGGCAGCCCGGGTCGATGTGAGCGGTGACGCCACCGCGACCGCTGACACGACCTCGGTGGCCTCCGCTGCCGCTGATGTGTTGGCTGCCGATCCGGCCATCCTCAAGGCCTCCGGAAGCGCCACGCGCAACCACGGGCGCCCCACCGTGACGCTCACCGTGCGGGTTCCCGCCCGGTCCGGTCTGTCCGCCGCCATCACTGCTGCAGACGACACCGCCCGCACGGCCGTGGCGATGCTCGGCGGCAGTGTCGCGATCCGCACCGTTCTGCGCGTCGACGCCAAGGCCGGAACCGTCGTGCGATGACGGCTGGCGAGCAGACGAGCGCCGTCCTCGAGCCGGGTGTGACGTGCTGGCGCAGTGAACGCGCCGGCACGTTCAGCCGGCTCGTCGACGGTGCGGACTACCTCTATTACGTCAAAGAGGCGATGCTCAACGCACGCCGCCGCATCATGCTGATCGGCTGGGACCTGGACGCGCGCACGGCGTTCGAGCCGACCGGTTCGACGCTGAGCGGGCCCGACACCCTCGGGTTGTTCCTGACCTGGCTGGTGTGGCGGCGCCCCGAGCTCGAGGTGTATCTGCTCAAGTCGAACCTGAACCTGCTGCCCGCACTCGACCAGTTCTGGTTCGGTCTCACGCCTGTCTCGCTGGTCAATCGATTCACGTTGCCCCGCATGCATTTCGCGGTCGACGGGGCCCGGCCCACCGGCGCCGTGCACCACCAGAAGATCGTCGTGATCGACGACGCGGTGGCGTTCTGCGGCGGCATCGACCTGACGCTCGGCCGCTGGGACCGGCGTGATCATGCCCGTCGCGACCGCGGCCGATCGTCGGCAGGGCACACCTACGGACCTCGTCACGAAGTGGCGGCTGTGGTCGACGACGCCGCCGCGCTGGCGCTGGCCGAGGAGGCCCGGCGACGATGGTGCGACGCGACAGGAACCGACCTCGATCCGGTGACCCCGGTGGGGCCGACGTGGCCGCGGGGGTTACGCCCCGACGTGCGCGACGTGGACGTCGCGATCGCCCGCACCCTTCCTTCCTTCGGGTCGCGCGCAGAGGTGCGTGAGGTCGAAGCACTCAACCTCGCCGCGATCGCCAGCGCCCGCTCCGTGATCTATCTGGAGAATCAATATCTCGCCTCGCGGCGCCTGGCTGACGCACTCGCGGCCCGGTTGCGCGAACCCGACGGCCCGGAGGTCGTGATCGTCCTGCCCCGCAGCTCGGAGAGTCGCCTCGAGCAGGAGTCGATGGACAGCGCGCGCGAGCGGCTGCTGCGAATGCTCTGGAAAGCCGATCACCACAACCGATTCGGTGTCTACTGGCCGGTGACCACCGGAGGAATGCCGGTCTACGTACACTCCAAGGTGATGGTGATCGACGACCGCCTACTGCGGATCGGCTCGTCGAATCTGAACAACCGATCGCTGGGCTTCGACAGCGAGTGCGATGTGGCCATCGAAGCCGGCGAGCGCACCGACGTGGCCCATGAAATCCTGCTCACGCGAGACGATCTCGTCGCCGAACACCTCGGCGTCTCCGTCAGTGACTTCCGCCGGGAGTTGGAGCGCCGCGGTTCCTTCCTGGCCGCGGTCAACGCCCTGCGCGGCACCGGTCGTTCACTGCGAACGTTCACCCGCTACATGGTGTCGAGGGAAGCCGGGCCCTTGGGCGAGAACGACCTGATGGACCCCGATCATGTGCCGCCCTCCCTCCTGGAGGGACTGGCCAGCATGGTGACCGGGCTGGTGTTGTGGCCGGTGGCCCGCGTCTACCCGAACATCGTGTCGCACATCACCTCCTGGGCACGTACGGAATCCGCCGACGCAGACGACCAAGTGATGTCAGCGCCCAGAGGGGGCGCTCATCACGAGAAAGGGTGAAACAAATGGGTTTCATCGACAAGGCCAAGAACGCCGCTGAGGATGCCGTCGGCAAGGCCAAGGAAGTGGTCGGCGACGTCACGGGCAACGACGACCTGAAGGCCGAAGGCCAGAAGGATCAGGGCGTCTCGGGCGCCAAGAAGGTCGGCGAGAACATCAAGGACAGGCTCAGCTAGTCGCCCACGGTGAATCGGCGGATGAGTTCGCGTCTGTCGATCTTGCCGATACCGCGCCGCGGCAGCTCGGCGACGACGTGCACCTCCCGGGGTGCCGCCGTCGCCGGAAGGTCCGCAGCGACATGCGAACGCAATTCGGGCAGCGTGATCGTCGCCCCGTCCGTCACGACGACGGCCGCGACGACACGCTGCCCCAGTCTTTGGTCGGCCACCCCGAACACCGCGCACTCCGCCACCGCGGGGTGGCTGGCCACCGCCGCCTCCACGATCCCCGGCAGCACGGTCAGCCCGCCGGTGCTGATCGCATCGTCGACGCGACCCAGGACCCGCAGAACCCCCGAGTCATCCAAAGCGCTAATGTCATCCGTGCGGAACCACCCCGGTTCGACGAACGGGTCCGGTGTGATCGGGTTGCGGTAGCCCAGCGCCACCGTCTCGCCGCCCAGAGAGATGCGGCCGGACCCGTCGAGGGCCACCTGCACCCCGGTCAGCGGCATGCCGTCGTAGACGCACCCACCCGCGGTCTCGCTCATGCCGTAGGTTTGGATCACCGGAACGCCTGCGGCAGCGGCTTTCTCGGCCACCGCCGCGGGCATCGGACCGCCGCCGATCAGGACCGCATCCAACGAGGCCAGCGCATCGGCGGCCGCTGGGTCGTCCAGTGCTTTCGTCAACTGGGCAGCGACCAGTGACGCGTAGCGCCGGCCCGTACCCATCACCGAGACGGCCAGGGCCAGGTCGGCCGGCGGCGCATTGGCTGGGATCGCGACCGGCGTGGTGCCGGCCACGACGCTGCGGACGAGCACCTGGAATCCCGCCACGTGATAAGCGGGCAGGGCCAACAACCATTTCCCCGGCCCGCCGAGCCTCTCGTGCGTGGCGTGCGCACTGGCCAGCAGCGCCGAGGTGCTCAGCAGTGCGCCCTTGGGAGTTCCGGTCGTGCCCGATGTCGACAGCACCGCCGCCACCGCATCGGCGATCTCGTCCCCGGCGCGCAGTGCCCGGGCCAGCATCGCGGACTGGTCCGGATCCTCGGCCGGTACCGGAAGCAGACTGGCCCGGTCCTGCAGCGCCGCTTCGACGTCGGGCAGCGCAGCCAACGCCGCGACGCCGGCGGCCACGGGAAGCGGGCGCAGGGTGGCTATGGCGTGTCCTCACTGTCGCGCGGATCATCGAGCGGCCAGCCCTGCGCGGCGAGCCGTTCGCGCACCCGCTCGACGTCGTCGGGGGACGGCAAATCGTCGGTGATCTGGGTGATCAGGACGCCGATGTCGACGGTGTCGATGCCGGGCGGGTCAGAGGGAGAGGAACCGTCGGTCAGGGCGGCCACCACGGCTTTGACCTCGTCGTCGGTCAGCCGGCGGCGCAGGAGCGCCAGCAGCGGGATGCGATCAGGGCCGGGCACCCCTTCGGGATAGCCGGCCGCGACCCACGCCACGATCCTTGCCAGGAATTTGGTCAACGTCTCATCTCCCGTGCAGACGTCGGGGCGAGGTGCCCTCGGCAGCTCGATAGTAGCCGCGGGCCGGTCCGGAGGGTGTTCGGCGGCGCGGGGACACAACGGTTGCCGGCGCCAAGATGAACAGCAGATGAACACCTGGCCCGCTTTGGAAAAAGTGCCATGTGGCACCTCGGTTGGGGGCCTGTGTCGATTAGTCAAAAACGATTGCGGGCCAGCAGAATCATCACCATGAGCGGAGAGCTGATCATCCTCGTGCTGTTGATTGCCACGGCGCTGGCATTCGACTTCACGAACGGGTTCCACGACACGGGGAACGCGATGGCGACGTCCATCGCGACCGGTGCGCTCAAGCCCAAGACGGCGGTGATCCTGGCCGGCGTGCTCAACCTCGTCGGTGCGTTCCTGTCGGTCGAGGTCGCGATCACGATCACCACGTCGGTGCTCAAGATCCAGGACAGCAAGACCGGTTCGCTGGTGGCGGGGATCGACGCCTCCACGGGGTTGACGATCATCTTCGCCGGCCTCATCGGCGGCATCCTGTGGAACCTGCTCACCTGGCTGTTCGGCATCCCGTCGAGCTCGTCGCACGCGCTTTTCGGCGGGCTCATCGGCGCCGGCCTCGCCGCGCTCGGCACCTCCGGGGTCAACTGGAGTGGTGTGATCAGCAAGGTCGTCATCCCCGCTCTGGCGGCGCCGTTCATCGCCGGGCTGGTCGCCGCATGCGGCACCTGGCTGGTCTACCGCCTCACCCGCAGCGTCCTGAAGAAGCGCCGTGAAGAGGGATTCCGCTGGGGCCAGATCGCCACCGCTTCGCTCGTCGCTCTCGCGCACGGCACCAACGACGCGCAGAAGACGATGGGCGTGATCGCCCTCGCGTTGATCACCACCGGCCACCTCACCGGCAACGTGAAGGAGGACGGTCTGCCGTTCTGGATCATCGCGTCCTGCGCCCTGGCCATCGGACTGGGCACCTACATCGGCGGTTGGCGCGTGATCCGCACCCTGGGCAAGGGCCTGGTCGAGATCGAGGCCCCGCAGGGCCTGGCCGCCGAGGCGTCGTCGGCCGCGATCATCCTGTCCTCCAGCGCCGCGGGCATGGCGCTGTCCACCACCCACGTCGCGACCGGCTCCATCCTGGGCAGCGGTGTCGGCAAGCCCGGCGCGCAGGTGCGCTGGGCCGTCGCCGGCCGGATGGCCACCGCATGGGTGATCACCCTGCCCGCCGCCGGCATCGTCGGCGCGCTCTCGTTCTGGCTGTCGCACATGGTCGAGAAGATGACCGGTAACGCGCTGGCCGGTGACGGTCTGATCTTCGTCATCCTGGTGGCCCTCTCCGGCTACATGTACTGGCGTGCCCAGCAGCAGAAGGTCAACCACCACAACGTCAACGCCGACTGGGACGAGGCCACCAACTCGGTGGTCCCCGCCGACGCGCGCGCCCTCACCCAGGCCGCCGACAAGGCCACCGACAAGCCCGCTGCCTCGGTGTAACCGGGCAACGAGACAAGGAACGTACATGTCCTATCTGGAAGCGATCCTCAAGGTGCTCGCCGTGGGCCTCGTCCTCGGTGCCGGCCTCCCCGCGCTGTTCGCCGTCGGGCTCGTCGCCTACTCCCGCGGAGCCGGCGGCGCCGAGGCCGACGGAACGGTCGACGCCCCCAACCCGGCGCTCAAGGCACTCGGTCTACTGCTGTTCGCCATCGTCGCCGTCGTGATCGTGATCGGCATCCTCTACATCACCAAGGGCACCATCAACCACCACTTCGGGTTCAACCCCGTTCCCTTCCTTCCCGGAAAGTGAGCTGATCGCGATGGCCGAGAACAGTTTCAGCAACATCCTGACCTGGCTGCACGACGGCTATCCGCAGGGTGTGCCGCAGAAGGACTACTTCCCGTTGCTGGCGTTGCTCTCGCGCACGCTGACCGAGGAAGAGGTCGTGAAGGCGGCCCAGACCGTCCTCAAGGGTTCCAACTCCGATGAGGTCACCGAGCAGGAGATCCGTGCGGCCATTCACGTGGTGACCGACAAGGAGCCCAATCCGGAGGAGATGCACCAGGTCGCATCCCGTCTGGCATCGGTCGGCTGGCCGTTGGCGGCGCCGGCACGCTAGCCGCGGGTGTCGCGACGCAGCGGGTGCTCGTCGGGCACTTCGACGACGATCAGCAGTACCCCGTCCGGGTCGTGGACGTGCATCTCGAGCAACCCCCACGGCTCCTGCCGTGCCTCTCGGGAAATCTGAATTCCGCGCTGCCGCAACGTATCTTCGGTCGCGGCGAGATCACGGACCTGCAGCCACAGCGCCCCGGGAAACGGCGGTGCCCCCGCGGTCGGCTTCCCGTGCCCGGCGATCTCGATCAGAGACTGGCCGGCGTGGAACACGGTGCCCCCGGGATACTCGCGGGCGATCGCCAACTCGAGGCCGTCGCGGTAGAACGCCAGGGAGCGGTCGTAATCCGCGGGCCGCAACAGCACCCTGCTGGCCAGGATCTCCATGGCCCGTGTCTATCACGTCAGCCGACGGGCTGGCTGTGGCCTCGCCAATAGGGTTCCCGCACAGTACGTTTCAGGATCTTGCCGCTCGGGTTGCGGGGTAGCGCATCGACGAAGTCGACGCTCTTGGGGAGCTTGAAGCCCCCGAGATGCCCGCGCGCGAAGTCGATGAGGGCGTGCTCGCTCGGGTGTGCTCCCGCCGCGGGCACCACGACGGCTTTGACCGCCTCGCCCCATCGATCGTCGGGCACCCCGATCACGGCGACGTCGGCCACGTCGGGATGGGTCATCAGCACGTTCTCCACCTCGGCGGGGTACACGTTCTCCCCGCCGGAGACGATCATGTCCTTGATCCGGTCGTGCAGGTACAGCCGCCCTCGGGCGTCGAGGTAGCCGGCGTCGCCGGTCCGTAGCCAGCCGTCGGGGGTCAGTGTCGCCGCGGTGGCCTCCGGGTTCTGCCAGTACCCCAGCATGTTCTGCCGCGACTTCGTCCACACCTCACCAACGGCACCGGTCGGCACGTCCAGCCCGTCGGGGTCGGTGATGCGCACCTGCACCCACGGATACGGTGTGCCGCAGGATCGCATCGTCTCGGCGCTCAACTCGGACGCCGCCAGCTGAGTGATCGAGCCGGTGGTCTCGGTCATCCCGTACACCTGGGCGAACACTGCGCCGAACCGCTCCACCCCGCGCCGCAGCACATCGTCGCTGATAGGGGAGGCGCCGAACACCACGATTCGCAGGCTCGACACGTCGGCCGTCGCGATGCCCGGGGTGTCGAGCAGCATCCGCACCACCGCCGGCACCACCAGCATGTTGGTGACGCGATGGGTGTCGATCGCGTCGAGGATCGCCACCGGGTCGACGTCGCGCAGCACCACGGTGCGCGCGCCGTGCCACAGCCCGGCGAACGCCCAGCCGGAGCCGGCCATGTGGAACAGCGGCATCACGGCCATGCTGACCGCGCCGGGGTCCAGCAGCCACGGGCCCGCCACGCCGCGGGTCTTGCAGACGTAGTTGGCGTTGGAGAGCATCGCGCCCTTCGGCCGGCCCGTCGTCCCCGAGGTGTACATCAGCAGGACGAGGTCGTCGGGGCCGGTGACCACTCCCGGATCGATCGCGGGGTGGGCGCGCACCCAGTCGTCGAAGGCCGGCCAACGGGGATGGGCGCCGATCGCGATGACATGCGGGCCCAGTTGTGCCTCGATGGCTTCGACGTGGGCGAAGAAGTCGCTGCCGACGATGACGACGGCGGCCCCGCAGTCGTCGAGAATGTGCGCCATCTCTGCCGGCGCGAGCCGCCAGTTCACCGGCACCCCGACGGCCCCCAGCTTGGCCAGCCCGAAGATCACGTCGAAGAACTCGACGCCGTTGCGGTCGATGAAGGCCACCCGGTCACCGCGGCCCACACCCATGGCGGCGAACGCCTGGGCCACCTGGTTGGAGCGGGCGTCGAGCTCGCCGTAGGTGATGGTGCGGTCGTCGACGATCAGTGCGGGGGCGTCGGGACGCTGCCGGCCGTGCCCCCGGACGACATCCGCCAGGCCAGCGAACGTCACTGCCGTGGCTGCATGCGCTGACGCTTCATGATCGTGTCGACCGCCGCGGGGGCGATGCTGTTGATCGCGTGCGCGGTGACGGCGATGCGGGGAGCGATGCTGACGGGGCGATGCCGCGCGGCGGTGACGATCCAGCCTGCCGCCTCGCTCGCCGAGAGGCCGGGCAGCCCGTCGTAGGCGCGCGTCGGGGCGATCATCGGAGTCTTCACCAGTGGGTAGAACAGCGTCGTGGCGCGCACGCCCCGGTCACCCCACTCCGTTTCGATGATCCTGCTGATCGACGTCAGCGCCGCTTTTGAGGCGTTGTACGCCCCGAACAGCGGCGGCGACTCGGTCTTCACGCCCCAGGTCGAGACGTTGATGATGTGCCCATCGCCCCGCTCGAGCATGCCGGGCGCCAGGCCGCGGATCAGCCGCATCGGGCCGTAGTAATTGAGCGTCATCGTGCGTTCGACGTCGTGCCACCGCTCCAGGGACTCCTCCAGCGGCCGGCGGATCGAGCGCCCGGCGTTGTTCACCAGGATGTCGACGCCGCCGAACTCGGCGTCGACGGTGTCGACTAGCGCGTCGATCGCGTCGAGGTCGGACAGATCGCAGGCGTGGGCACGCGCGCTGCCCCCGGCGACGGTGATGCGGGTGACCAGCTCGTCGAGGAGCTCCTGCCTGCGGGCCACCGCGATCACCGTCGCGCCGCGGCGGGCCAGCTTCTCAGCCGCGGCCTCTCCGATGCCCGATGAGGCGCCGGTCAGCAGGATGCGCTTGCCGGCCAGGTCGACGATCTCCCGGTCGGGCCGATACTGCAGCAAGGTGGGGATCAGCGGCGGCCGCATGCTCGTCAACACGACCTGCTCGGCCAGCCGCCGCAGCGGATTGCGTGCCATGGGGATCTCCTGCTGTCAGAAGTAGCGGGGGAACGGGGTCCAGTCGGGGTCGCGCTTCTCCAGGAACGCATCACGCCCCTCGACGGCCTCGTCGGTCATGTACGCCAGCCGGGTCGCTTCCCCGGCGAAGAGCTGCTGGCCCACCAGCCCGTCCTCGGGAAGATTGAAGGCATACTTCAGCATCCGGATCGCCTGCGGTGACTTCCCGTTGATCTCCGAGGCCCACTGCAGCGCAACGGTTTCCAGCTCAGCGTGGTCCACGACCTCGTTGACCGCGCCCATCGCGTGCATCTGCTCGGCGGTGTAGGGCCGGCCGAGAAAGAAGATCTCGCGGGCGAACTTCTGCCCGACCTGGCTGGCCAGATACGCCGATCCGTACCCGGCGTCGAACGAGCCGACATCGGCGTCGGTCTGCTTGAACCGGGCGTGCTCGCGCGAGGCCAGCGTCAGGTCGCACACCACGTGCAGCGAATGGCCGCCGCCGGCGGCCCAGCCGTTGACCAGACAGATCACCGGCTTCGGCATGAACCGGATCAGGCGCTGCACCTCGAGGATGTGCAGCCGGCCGGCGCGCGCTGGGTCGACGGTCTCGGCGGTGTCGCCCGAGGCGTACTGATAGCCCGAGCGGCCGCGGATGCGTTGGTCACCGCCCGAGCAGAACGCCCAGCCGCCGTCCTTGGGCGACGGGCCGTTCCCGGTCAGCAGCACGGTCCCGACGTCGGAGCTCATCCGGGCGTGGTCGAGGGCGCGATACAACTCGTCGACGGTGTGCGGGCGGAACGCGTTGCGCACCTCCGGCCGGTCGAATGCGACGCGCACGGTCGGCTGGCTGACGTGCCGGTGGTAGGTGATGTCGGTCAGGTCCTCGAAGCCGGCGACCGGCTGCCACAGACTGGGATCGAACGGGTTGCTCACCCGTCAGACGGTATCGAACCGGAAGACCGCGCAGCGCCCGGCCAGGGCCTCGAACTCATCAGGGTTGGGGCCGGTGACCAATCCGGCGTTGCGCATGAAGCTCACCCCGGTCGGCACCAGCACGGGGAACTGCCGCAGCAGCGGACGGGCCTCCTCGGCGGACAGCTCGACCATCCGGACATGTTCGCGGGTCTTCCCCTGCGTGAGCACCGCCTCGGGGTTGGCTCGCGCATTGCGCACCCAGTCGGCCCCGGGGAATCCGCCGACGACGTAACGGCGACCGTCCACCTCGAACGGCGTGATCGGCGTCGACCGGGGTTGGCCGGACGTACGGCCCGTCACCGTCAGCACCATCGGCCCGTCTCGGATGATCCCGATCCGCGTCGCCGCCATCAGGATCTTGTTCATCGGCTTGAGCCACCACGGCGGCCGGGGATTCGCCGGCTTGGGATTCGCCATGCTTCTCGACGCTACAGCGGGATCCCCTGTGCCCACAGCGCCGCGACCAGCCCGTCGCGCCGATCCCGAGTCGGCAGCGGGTCGACGAGAGCGAACCGGCAGCCCAGGGCGCGGGCACCTCCGTCTGCCTCGTCGCTGTCGCCGACCATCAGGGCCCGCTCGGCGGGCACCCCGAGCTGCTCCAGGGCGGCCGTGAAAATCGCCGGGTCCGGCTTGGTCGCGCCCACTTCGAACGACAGGACGAAGACGTCGACGTCGTCGGCGACACCGAGCGCGTCGAAGGCCGGCCGGATGTCGAAGGCGATGTTGGACACCACCGCAGTCTTGATGCCTCGCTCCGTGAGCCCGGCCAGGACGGTCGCGGTGTCGGGGTAGGGCGTCCAGTAAGCAGGGTCGATCACCTTGGCGTACAGGGCTTCCGCGTGGTGGCGAGCCAGCCCGGATTCACGCAGGACATGCAGATACGCCTCGCGATGTAGATGCGGGGCCAGGTCCCGGTTGACCCACGCGTCGAGCGCCTCGGGGGTCATCGAGACCGTGCGCCCGGTGGGGGCGGTCAGTCGGTGCACCAGCTCGGCCTGGACATGCGCGTCCACGACCCTGTCGTCCTCGAGGGTTATGCCCTCGAACCAGCTGTCGTCTTCCTCGAGCCGGAACAGGGTGCCGGAGAAGTCGAACAGCACTGCATCCACGTCGGTCACGGAGTCGGCCACGTCGACCATCGTGCCAGGTGTGAAACCGAGGTTTTGCGGCTAACTAAGCGGTATGCGCACCCAGGAGTCGTCTCTGCAGCAGATCGTGGTCGTGGTGCCGGCCCACAACGAGATCGATCAGCTGCCCGAGTGCCTGCGCGCGCTGACCACCGCGGCGTTGTGCGTGTCCGTGCCGGTGTCGATCGTCGTCGTGCTCGATGCCTGCGATGACGGCAGCGAGACACTGGCCGGGCAGTTCGGCCCCGACGTTCACGTCGTGTCGGTCGACGCGGGCAATGTCGGTGCCGCACGTGCCGCGGGCTTCGAGTACGCACGCACACTGTGCGACGACGGGCCGACGACCTGGTACGCCACGACGGACGCCGACAGCGTCGTCAGCCCCGACTGGCTGATCAGGATGACTGCCCCCGGTGCCGACATGGTGCTCGGTGTGGTGCGGGTTCCGTTGTGGCGCAATCTTTCTGCCGCAGTGGTACGCCGTTACCTGCGTGCCTACAACGCGGACGGGCCGGGGCATTCGCACGTGCACGGCGCGAACATGGGGTTCCGCGCCTCGGCCTACTGGCAGGTCGGGGGCTTTCGGGCTCTCGCGACGGCAGAGGATGCCGACCTGGTGGAACGTTTCCTGTCGGCACGGCTGCTGGTCCACCGGGACCGGGGACTGTCGGTGGCGACGTCGGATCGTGTCGATGGTCGCGCACCGGGCGGCTTCGCCGCGCACCTGCGGGGGCTGTCCCGAAAAGCCGCCTCGTGAGTGTCGGGCTGGTCGAGCGCTGGCTGGCCGCAGGCGAACTCGACCTGCCCCTGCCCGGTCGCGGTGAGACCCGGCAGCGGTGGGGACGGTTGGCGGCGATGGCGGAGGAGGACGTGACGGCCGGCCGGTTGGCCGAGGCGCACGCCGATGCTGTCGCGATTCTCGCCGAATTGGGCGGGCCCCGTCCGGAGCCGGGACAGTGGTGGGGCGTGTGGGCGGCAGAACCTCCCGATGCGGTGGTTGTGGCCACCGGCGACGGTGACGCGTTCCGGCTCGACGGGGTGAAGGCGTGGTGCTCCGGGGCGGGGCTGTGCTCGCATGCCTTGGTGACGGCGCGGCTGCCGGGTGATCGCCGTGGGTTGTTCGCCGTCGACCTGGCTGCGCCCGGCGTGCGTCCGCTGCCGAGTACCTGGCAGGCGGCGGGGATGGCCGAGTCCGACACCCGTTCCGTGCAGTTCGACGGTGTGGCGGCAGTGTCCGTCGGTGGGCCGGGGGAGTACCTGAGCCGGCCGGGATTCTGGCAGGGTGGCGCCGGCGTGGCGGCGTGCTGGCTGGGCGGCGCACGCGCGGTGGCGCAGCCTCTCTACCGTCGGGCGGCTGCTGGCACCGCGGATCCGCATGCGCTGGCACACCTGGGCGCGGTCGACGCCGCGCTCGCCGCCGCGGACGCCACCCTGGCCGTCACCGCTGCTGCCGTCGACGCGGACCCTGCGGCGCCTGCCGAGCTGTGGGCCCGACGCGCGAGGGCTGTCGCCGAGACCGCAGTGGAGGAGGCCATCGGGCGGACCGCCCGCGCGCTCGGCCCCGCACCGCTGGCCCTCGACGGTGAGCATGCGCGACGGGTTGCCGATCTTTCGGTCTACGTGCGTCAGAGCCACGCCGAGCGCGACCTCGAACGTCTCGGTCAACTGGCAGGAGCCTCGGCGTGACGGCGGCTCAGGTCGGCAACGGCACCAGGTTCGCCGCGCAGCCCGTCCCGGACGGCGGTACTCCCACCCGCGTCTGGGTCGACGCCGAGCTGCAGTTGCCGGAACTCGACCTCACCGGGTGTCCGGAACTCGTCGTGATCGGAGCACATCCGGACGACGAGACCCTCGGTTTCGGCGCGACCGCGTCGCTCCTGGCGCGCGCCGGGGTGCGGACGCAGATCGTCTCGGCCACCGACGGCGGGGCGGCGTACCCGGAATTGTCCGTCTTGCAGCGATACCAGCTCGAGCGGACGCGGCGCGACGAATTGCGCAGGGCAGCAACGGTTTTGGGCATGTACGCGCCGATGAGTCTCGGATTGCCCGACGGGCGGGTGGCCCAGCACGAAGGGCGGCTGACCGATCTGCTGGTCGAGATCCTCGACGGGAAGCCGGCGGGGACCTGGTGCGCGGCACCGTGGCGCGGGGATGGTCACCCCGATCACGAGGCGGTCGGGCGGGCCGCGGCGGCCGCGATTGCGCAGACGGGTGCGGTGTTGGTGGAGTATCCGGTGTGGATGTGGCACTGGTCGTTTCCGGGCGACATCGCCGTCCCGTGGCAGCGGGCGCGGATGGCCCGGCTCACCGCCGAGGCGCTGGAGACCAAGCGGCAGGCCGCGCGGTGCTTCGAAAGTCAGTACGCCGCACCCACTCCCGGCGGTGATCCGGTGTTACCGCCCGAGGTGCTGCATCGGCTGCTGACGGTCGGCGAAGTGGCGTTCTGTTGAGTGCCCGACTGCCCGACGACTTCTTCGACCGCATGTACGCCGAGGCGGAGGACCCGTGGTCGCTCGGCACGCGCTGGTACGAGGAGCGCAAGTATGCGATCACGACGGCGGTGCTCCCGTATCGGCGCTACCGCCACGCATTCGAACCGGGCTGTTCGGTCGGCGTGCTCACCGAGCGGCTGCTGCACCGCTGCGACAGGATCACCGCGATCGATGTGAGCGTCGCGGCGCTGGACGCCACGCACCGACGTCTGGCCGGGGCGCGCATGATCGGCCGCGCCGATCTGCGACGCGGGTCGATCGACGCCCCATGGCCGAGCGGGCCCTTCGATCTGGTGGTGCTCTCAGAGGTGTGCTACTACCTGCAGCCGGAGACTCTGCGAACGGTGCTGGAGCGTGAGGTACCGCGGCTGCCACGCCCTGCCACGGTCGTGGCCGCGCATTGGCGGCATGCGGTCGAGGACTATCCGATGGCCGGCGACGAGGCCAACGACATCATCACGCGGGCGGCCGGCCTGCACCGTCTCGGCGGTTACCGCGACGACGACGTCGTCATCGACGTCTTCGACACCGCAGGCCCCGACTCCGTCGCGACCCGCACCAACATCCCGGGCGCCTAGTTCGGCGAGCGCGCGCGTCTGCACGCAACACGCCGCGAATTTCTGGCATTTCGCGCGCGCTCGCCGCAGCCGAGCGCACGCATCGTCACACGTTCCTGGCCGCGCCCTCCCAGAACTGCGCCCGCACCGCCTTCTTGTCCGGCTTGCCCAGCGCCGTCACCGGCACGGAGTCGACCACCACCACCTGCTTGGGCGTGTGCACCGAGCCCTTGCGATCCTTCACCGCAGCCTGGATCTCGCCGATCATCGTCGCCACGGCACCCTCGTCGGACGCGGCGTCGGGCCGCAGCACCACCACGGCTGTCACCGCTTCGCCCCACTTCTCGTCGGGTGTGCCGATCACACACACCTGCGCTACCGAAGGATGCTCTGCCACAACATCTTCCACTTCGCGCGGGAACACGTTGAAGCCGCCGGTGACGATCATGTCCTTGGTCCGGTCGACGATGTAGTAGAAGCCGTCCTCGTCCTCGCGAGCCAGGTCGCCGGTGTGCATCCACCCGTCGCGGAACGTCTCCGCCGTCGCGTCGGGCAGCTTCCAGTACCCGCCCGACAGCAGCGGCCCGGACACGCAGATCTCGCCCACCTCGCCCTGCGGCACCGGTTGCCCGTCGTCGCCGAGCAACGCCACCCGCGCGAACAACGTCGGCCGTCCGCACGAGGTCAGCCGCTTCTCGTCGTGGTCCTTCTTCGACAGATAGGTGATCACCATCGGCGCTTCGGACTGCCCGTAGTACTGGGCGAAGATCGGGCCGAACCGGCGGATCGCCTCCTTCAGGCGCACCGGATTCATCGCCGACGCACCGTAATACACGGTCTCCAACGACGACAGGTCCCGCGTGTGCGAGTCCGGATGATCCATCAGCGCGTAGATCATCGACGGCACCAGCATGGTCGCGGTGATCTTCTGCTCCTCGATCACCCGTAGCACCTCGGCCGGGTCGAACTTGGTCAGCACGATCAGTTCGCCACCCTTGACGACGACGGGCGTGAAGAACGCCGCGCCGGCATGGGAGAGCGGTGTGCACATCAGGAAGCGCGGGTTCTCCGGCCACTCCCACTCGGCCAGCTGCACCGTCGTCATCGTGGTGATCGACTGTGTCGTCCCCATGACGCCCTTGGGCTTGCCCGTGGTGCCGCCGGTATAGGTCAGGCCGCCGATGTGGTCGGGCGGCAGGTCCGCGGCCACCAGTGGCCGGGGCGGGTACTTCGCGGCCTCGGCGCTCAGGTCCACCGCGACGTCGGCCAGCTCGGACGGCACCGGGCCGATGGTCAGGATCTGCTTCAACGACGGCACCTTGTCGAGCAGCCCCAGCGCACGTTCGACGAACATCGGGTTCGGGTCGATGATCAACGACGTCACCTCGGCGTCGGACAGCACGTAGGCGTGATCGTCGAGTGAGCCGAGAGGGTGTAGTGCCGTGTGGCGGTATCCCTGGGTCTGCCCGGCGCCGATGATCATGAGCACCTCGGGCCTGTTCAGGCTCAACAACCCCACTGCGGCACCGGTGCCGGCGCCCAGCGCTTCGAACGCTTGGATGTACTGGCTGATGCGATCGGCCAGCTCACCGCCGGTGAGCGTGGTGTCGCCGAGGAACAGCACGGGCCGGTCGCGGTGCCTCTTGAGGGCGCCGACGGTGAGGTGTCCGGAGTGCACGGGGTGCCGCAGCAGATCGGTCATGCGCTCCAGACTAGAACGTGTTCCAGTTCTGACCAAGCCTCAGATCCCACGAAACGACGGTTCCGACGAGCACCGGCGTGGCACGCTGCTGCCCATGGCTGATCTGCCCGAACCCCGCTTCCTCGACGAACGCGTCGCCCACTGGGCCGCGACCCAGCCCGACGCGGAGGCGATGGACTATCTCGACCGGAACTGGACCTGGGCGCAGTGGGACGACCGCATCCGGCGGCTCGCCGGCGCGCTCACCGAGCGTGGCGTCACGCGCGGCGACGTCGTCGCGTTCCTCGACAAGAACCATCCCGCATGCGTCGAGCTGACCATCGCCGCCGCGTCTCTGGGTGCGGCCACCGCGATCATCAACTTCCGCCTCGCCGCCGACGAACTCGACTACGTGCTCAACGACTCCGACGCCAAGGTGCTCATCGCCGGCAAGGAGTTCATGGCGTCGATCGACAAGATCCGCGACAAGCTCACCAACATCGAGCACGTCATCTCCGTGACGCCCGAGGGGGACGACGAGTACGAGAAGGTCCTGGAGGCCGCGACACCGGTGCAGCGCTCCCGCGATGTCGAACCCGACGACGTCGCGATCATCATGTACTCGTCGGGCACCACCGGCCGCCCCAAGGGCGTCGAGCTCACCCAGGCCAACATCATCGCCCACACCGTCAACGCCCACGAGGGGTTCGAGTTCGACGAGGGCGACAAGAACATGGTGTCGATGCCGCTGTTCCACGTCGGCGGTTCGTCCTACGCGCAGTTCGCGATCCACGACGGGTTCCCGAGCGTGATGACCCGCGAGGTCGACGGCGCATCGCTGGCCGGCGCCATCTTCAAGGGCGCCAACCGAACCTTCCTCGTCCCGGCGGTGTTGGCCAAGGTGCTCGACTCCGGTGAGGACGCCGTGAAGCTGTTCGCCTCGCTGAAGACCTACGGCTACGGCGCGTCTCCGATGCCGCTGCCACTGCTGCGGCGGGCGCTCGAGGCCTGGCCGGACACGGATTTCATCCAGGCCTACGGCCTGACCGAACTGTGCGGGGTGGTCAGCCACCTGCTGCCCGAGGCGCACCGGGATCCCGGCCGGGAGGAACGGCTTTCCAGCGCAGGGACACTGGTGCCCAACGCCGAGGTGCGCGTGGTCGATCCCGACACGCTCGAGGACGTGCCCGCCGGTGAACAGGGCGAGTTGTGGTTCCGCTCACCGCAATTGATGAAGGGCTACCACAACAAGCCCGACGCCACCGCCGAGGCGATCACCGAGGACGGTTGGTTCCGCACCGGGGACATCGGCCGGGTCGACGACGGCGGCTTCATCTTCGTCGAGGACCGCCTCAAGGACATGATCATCTCCGGCGGCGAGAACATCTACTCGATCGAGGTCGAACGCGTGCTCGCCGAGCACGACGCCGTGGTCGAGGTCGCGGTGATCGGTGTCCCCGACGAGAAGTGGGGTGAGGTGGTCAAGGCGGTGGTGGTGGTCGAACAGGAGGTGTCCGAAAAGGACTTGATCGCGTTCGCCCGCGAGCGCCTGGCGGCTTACAAGTGCCCCAAGACCATCGACATCACCGACGAGTTACCTCGCAATCCCACCGGCAAGGTCTTGAAAAAGGAGCTACGCAAACCGCATTGGGACGGCCGGGACCGCACGACGGTCTAGCTCCCTAGATGGTGACGACGACCTCGTTGCGCCGCCGGAACGGCAGCGTCCACGGGGGATCGTAGAACCACGCGGTCGTCTCGCCTTTGGGTTCGACACCGTTGTCCCGCAGCGTCGTTCGGAGTTCCTCGCTGCGGGCGGCGACGGCTCCCGCGCTGCGATCGCCGGTGAACGACAGCACTGCGACCGTCTGCGGTGGCACGGTGACCAGCCGGACGTTCTCGTCGTCGGGCTGCGGCAGCGTTTCCATCGACCACTTCGACGGCATGAAGAACCGGACCGTCCAACCGTCCTCGGCGTTCCCGGTCTGCGAGACGGGCGCGGTCATCGCGATCTCGGTGTCGCGGTGGTTGCCGCCGAAGATGTAGCCGGCCAGCCGCCGGAAGCCGGCGTTGAGAGCCTTCTGCTTCTCGCCGGTCACCGTGGTCTCGGCAGCGATCCGCGAGCCGTACTGGCGGATCTCCACCCGATCGGTCAGCGGCCGCTTGATGTAGTGGGGTTCCTCGACGGTCCGCACGCCGACGATGGACAGCGCAGACTCACCGAGCTGGCTGGCGAACTTCAGGATCGGATTCACAACGTGCTCCTCGGCATATCGGCGATCTACCCGCGTGGTACTCGACGCAATCTTTCTTCGTCGCCGCGACGCAATCGGATAGGCGGTCACATCGTCGGAGGCGTCCATTGTGCGATGAGAGCCCGCCGATGATCGGCTTCCGCGGTGCTGAGGGGCCCGGCGAGTGAGGCAGACATCTGCTCGATGGCCTCGGCGAAGCGCCCCTCCCGGGCGAGCAACTCGGCGCGAACGGCGTGTCCGCGGTGGTCGAGATCGATGTCGGAGAGTGCCCGTAGTCCCGCCGCGGGGCCCGACATCTCGGCGATGGCGACGGCCCGTGCCACTCGGTTGGCGGGGCTCGGTGCCACCTCTGTCAGCAGGGTGTAGAGCCGAACGATCTCGGCCCAGTCGGTGTCGCGGTACGACGTGGCGCGCGCATGCTCCATCGCGATGGCAGCTTGCAGCTGGTAGGGATCGGCGATGCCGTCGGAGCGCCGCAGCGACGCTGCGAGCAGCCGGCAACCCTCGTCGATCGCCGCGCGGTCCCATCTGGCGCGGTCCTGATCGGCCAGAACCACCGGATGCCCGTCAGGGTCGGTGCGCGCGCCGCGACGGGCCTCGGTGAGTAGCAACAGTGCCAGCAGGGACATGGGCGCCCCCTCATCAGGCATCAGCTCGACCACCAGACGGGCGAGTCGCACGGCTTCCCGGCAGCCGTCGACATCGCTGAGGTGTGGACCCGATGTCGCGGTGTGCGCGCTGGTGTAGAGGGTGTACACGACCGCGCAGACTGCCGCGAGTCGTGACGGCAATTCCGCTGCTGATGGCACCTGGTACGGAATTCCGGCGCGGGCGATCTTGGCGCGCGTCCGAGTCAGTCGCTTGGCCACGGCTGCCTCGCTGGTCAGCAGCACCGACGCGATCTGGGTTGTCGACAGCCCGCACAGCGTTCGCAGCGCAAGGGTGACCTGGGCGGGCAGGCCGAGGGACGGATGTGCGCAGGTGAAGATCAGCCGCAGCATGTCATCCTCGACGATGTGCTCCAGGGGATCGTCGTCGACGTGGAGATCCACAGCGGCTCGCTCCTTGAACGTGCGCGCCGTCTCCCGGCGCAAGACGTCGATGGCTGCTCGCCGGGCAGTGACGGTCAGCCACGCCCTCGGGGAGTCGGGAACGCCTGTGACGGGCCATTGGGCCAGAGCCCGCAGCATCGCGTCCTGCACGGCATCCTCGGCCAGGTGCAGATCGCCGAGCTTCCGGACCAGCGTGGCGAGGATGCGCGCACCCTCGGCCCGGACCGTCTCGGCAAGCTGTTGATCTGCCCGGTTCACTCCCCGAATTCGATCACCGGACGGACCTCCACTGCTCCGCCCCACGCGGCGGGAATGTCCGCGGCGATTCGCAGAGCCTCGTCGAGATCGGCGGCCTCGAGGAGGTAGAAGCCGGTCAACGCTTCCTTTGTCTCGGCGTACGGGCCGTCGCTGAGCACGACCTCGCCGCCGCGAGCGCCGCGCACCCGCACCGTGGTGGCCGTCGCGGTGGGGTACAACGCGGCTCCACCGCGAATCGAGGCGCCATGGGCCGCGCCGAACTCGCCATACTCGGCCATGGTGGCCGCGTGCTCAGGCGCCGTCCAGTCGACGTCGGCGGAAAAGATGATGGCGGCGTACTGGGGCATCGTGTTCTCCTTCGTTCGGGCGGTCCCACTGTTGGGATCACATCAGTAAGACGATCGCGACGAACGGAAAAGGACATCACCGGACTTCTCGTTCTTCTGCGTACGCCTTGAGCTGCTCGAGATCCTTGATGTGGAGGCGGCGGACCCGACGCGCCATCGCTGCCTCCACCAGCTGGCGCAGGCCCGGTGGCAGTGGTGCCGTGGCGCTGAAGTCCAGGTACACCCGCGTGTGCCGGCCATCGATGTCCTCCAGGCGGAAGGTCAGCTGCGGAGTCATCTCCCGGCCACCGGGCCCCCGATTGCGTAACCGGTAGTCGACCGTCCGCTCGTCGGCGGCGTGGAGCACCTGACGACCCTGGGTGACCCCCTTGGTGTCGGTGAACACGATCGCCGATCCGGGGCTGCGCCCGTCGCCGTCGATGCGGCAGCTGTAGCCGGTGGCGTCCGGCCACGCCGACCACTTCAGCAATTCGTGTTCATCGGCGATCGCCCTCTGTACCGCGGCGACGGGGCGGGCGATGAGCACACTCTCGGTCCAGCGCATGACACCTCCAGAATGATTCGATGATCGAATGATACGTTGATCGAATCATGGTGGACAGCGGTGCGGACGTTCTGACGGCATGTCGCGACCTCTGGCGCGCCATGGAGAATTTCGACGAAGCGGCATGCCGGGCGCTGAGGATCGGGCGCAGCGATCTGCGAGCGCTCAACGCTCTGGAGGAGGGCCCGCGCAGCGCGGCGTGGCTGGCCGAACACCTCGGACTGTCGCGCGGATCGGTGACCGCGCTCGTCGATCGCCTCGAAGCGGCACGCCTGGTCGAGCGTCGCGCCGCCGAGCGTGACCGGCGCAGTGTGATGGTCGCGCTCCGGGACGCCACCTGGCGTGCGCTCGCCGACATCTACCGCCCCCTCGGACAGCGGGTCGCCGCGGCGGGCGCCGGGCTGACCGAGCGGGACCGGCGCGCGCTGGTGCAGGGGCTCGACGCGATCGCGGCGGCCTTCACCCAGGCGCAACCCGGGGATGGCCGATGATCGACGAGATGGATCTCGCCGACCTTCTCGACCGTGTGCACGTCGTCGCCCTTCCGATGCGCGTGCGATTCCGAGGCATCACCACGCGGGAGGTGGCGCTGATCGAGGGCCCCGCGGGCTGGGGCGAGTTCGGTGCGTTCGTCGAATACGGCCCCGCCGAGGCCGCGCACTGGCTGGCCGCCGCGCTCGAGGCCGCGTATCAGCCGTTGCCGTCGACGCAGCGAGACCGCATCCCGATCAATGCGACGGTGCCCGCGGTGCCTGCCGGGCAGGTCCCGGAGGTACTGGCCCGGTTCCCCGGTGCCCGCACCGCGAAGATCAAGGTCGCCGAACCCGGGCAATCGCTGGCCGACGACATCGCCCGTGTCAACGCCGTGCGCGCGCTCGTACCCACCGTTCGCGTCGACGCCAACGGCGGCTGGACCGTCGAGGACGCCGTTGCTGCCGCCGCGGCGCTGACCACCGACGGGCCGCTGGAGTACCTCGAACAGCCCTGCGCGACGGTCCCTGAGCTGGCCGAAGTGCGCCGCCGCGTCGATGTTCGGGTCGCGGCCGACGAGAGCATCCGCAAGGCCGAGGATCCGCTGCACGTCGTGCGCTCGCAGGCTGCCGACATCGCGGTGCTCAAGGTCGCCCCGCTGGGCGGGGTCCGTGCCATGCTGGCGATCGCCGCACAGATCGACATCCCGATCGTCGTGTCGAGCGCCCTGGACTCGGCGGTCGGCATCGGCGCGGGCCTCGTCGCCGCCGGCTGCCTGCCCGACCTGCCGCACGCCTGCGGGCTGGGCACCGGCAGCCTGTTCGTCGAGGACGTCGCCGCGCCCACGCCGCAGGTCGACGGGTTCCTGCCCGCCACAGCCGTGACGCCGGACCCGGCACGGCTGAGCGCCTTGGCAGCAGACCCCCAGCGCCGTCGGTGGTGGATCGAGCGCATCCGGGAGTGCTGGCCGCTCGTGTCCTGATCTGTGGGGTGCGTGGCCTGGACGCCATGACTACAGTCCCCGAGACTGAGGACCATGGCGCGGCAGGTTGTGATCCTCGGCTTCGAGGGTGTGCAGGCGCTCGACATGATCGGTCCGTTCGACGTGTTCACCGGGGCGTCGCTGTACGCCGGCAGCCTCGGGGTAGACGGCTATGACGTGCGCGTCGTCTCCGCGGGCGGCGCACCGGTCAGCACCGGCACCGGCCTGACGCTCGTGGCGAATCCGCTGCCCGATCCCGCCGCGCCGATCGACACCGTCGTGCTGCCCGGCGGTGCCGGCACCGAGGTCGCCCGCAAGGACCCCGCCGTCATCGACTGGATCGCCGCTGTCGCGCCGCACGCCCGGCGCGTCGTCAGCGTGTGCAGCGGCGCGGTGCTGGCTGCCGAGGCCGGGTTGCTGGACGGGTGCGTGGCCACCACGCATTGGGCGTTCGCACCGCAGCTGGCATCGGAGTTCCCGGCGATCACCGTCGACCCGGACCCGATCTTCGTCCGCAGCTCCGAGCGGGTGTGGACGGCCGCGGGCGTGACGGCTGGCATCGACCTCGCGTTGGCGCTCGTCGAGGACGATCTGGGCACCGACGCCGCGCAGACAGTGGCCCGTCACCTGGTGATGTACCTGCGCCGGCCGGGCGGGCAGACGCAGTTCGCGGCGCCGGTGTGGATGCCACGCGCCCGCCGCACCCCGATCCGCGACGTGCAGGAGGCCATCGAAGCCGCGCCCGGCGACGCGCACAGCATCGCCGAGTTGGCCCGGCGCGCGGCGATGAGCCCGCGGCATTTCACCCGGGTGTTCACCGACGAGGTCGGTGAGGCGCCCGGCGCCTATGTCGAGCGGGTCCGCGTCGAGGCGGCCCGCCGCCAGCTGCAGGAGACCGACGATCCCGTCACGGTGATCGCCGCGCGGTGCGGATTCGGCTCGGCCGAGACGCTGCGCCGCAACTTCGTCCGCCGTCTCGGTGTGTCCCCCGATCAGTATCGAAAGACGTTCGCCTGAAAGGAGTCTCGACCATGCAGGTCGCGATCGTGCTCTATCCCGGGTTCACTGCGCTGGACTTCATCGGACCCTATGAATGCCTGCGATGGCTGCCCGACACCGAGGTCCGCTTCGTCTGGCATGAGCCCGGGCCCATCGCCGCGGATTCGCAGGTGCTGCTCGTCGGGGCCACCCACAGCTTCGACGAGACCCCGGCGCCGGACATCGTGCTGATCCCCGGCGGCATGACCACACTCGAGCACGCACGCGACAAGAAGGTGCTCGAGTGGGTGCGCCGCGCCCACGAGACGTCGACGTGGACGGCGTCGGTGTGCTCGGGGTCGGTGATCCTGGCCGCCGCCGGCCTGCTCACGGGGAAGCGGGCGACATCGCACTGGGCGGCCCTGCCGGTGCTGCGGACGTTCGGGGTGACGCCGGTCGGCGACGAGCGGATCGTGGCCGCCGACGAGCGCATCGTCACCTGCGCCGGCGTCTCGGCGGGCATCGACCTGGGCTTGTGGCTGACCGGCCGCATCGGCGGCGAGGCCAAGGCCAAGGTCATCCAGCTGTCGATGGAGTACGACCCGCAACCGCCGTTCGACTCCGGGCACATGTCGAAGGCGTCCGCGTCGACCAAGGCCGCCGCCACCGCGCTGATGAGCCGCGACCTGGCCAAACCCGCGTCGCTCGCGGCGGCCGGCGGCCTGATGTGGGATGCCGCCCTCGCGCGAATCCGGCGCGCCAATCGACACTGAGCGTCGGTCAGCGCGCCGAAATCGCGGCCCGAACAGTCGCGATCACCTTCTCCGGATACTCGACGATGTCGAGCCACGTGAAGCGAAGGACCTGCCAGTTCATCAACACGATGTCGTTCTGACGGCTGCGATCACGGTGGAATTCCGCTGTGCCGCTGTGGAAGGCGAAGCCGTCGACCTCGATCGCCACCTTGGCTCGAACGAACGCGATGTCGACCCGGTAGTTGCCGATGCGGTAGTTGGCTTTCCACCCGGTGATCCGGGCACCACGGAGCAGCCCGTGAATACGGCGTTCCGCCTCGGACCGGGCTCCATCGGATGCGGCGTGCAGGAGCATCCGTGCCCGGGGTGCACCCGTTCGTCCCTTGTTCCGCAGATGCGCCTGCCACAGGCTGTGTACATCGACACGTAGCTGCAGCGCGTTGTCCATCAGCTTGGCGCCGTCGCGACGTCGCGCAGCGGCTTCCACGACGGTCAGCGGCAGGGCGGTCACCCGTACGCCCCGCAGCTCGACCACGTCGGGCGGCATCAAGTCACGTCGTCGCACGCGTGTCCCATCGTGCCGTCGACCGTGGCTGTCACGCGGCACCGTCACCTCGAGCCTCTCCGGTACGAACTGTGTCAATCCATGCCACCAGGCTGCGGTCAGTCCGCTGGCAGCCGAGCGGGCACCGTAACCCCAGACGGCCGCGCGGACCCGGGCTGCGTCGGTGAACGGACGGTCATCGACGAAGTACACGCCCCGTCCGGTTCTGCGCCAGCGGCCCGATTGCACGCGATGGCGCACTGCCCGTCCGCTAAGACCGGCCGATCGCGCCTGGTCGAGGGTGATCACGCCGTCCTGGTCGCGCAGATAATCGCTGAGCACGTCAGGTGGGACGCACACGACGCGCGAACGGTTCCACTCCCGGCGAATCCGGCGCGCAAACCGACGCCGCATGTCGGTTGGCGCGCCCGATTCGTACGATTGCGGGGTGAATTTGGCCTACGACGATCGCGGTACCGGCGATCCGGTGCTCTTCATCGCGGGTCGTGGGGGCGCAGGTCGCACCTGGCATCTGCATCAGGTGCCGGTCTTCGCCCGCGCGGGCTACCGATGTGTGACGTTCGACAACCGCGGGGTGGGCGCCACGGAGAACGCCGACGGGTTCACGACCGAGACGATGGTCGGCGATGTCGTCGACATCATCGAGAAGCTGGGCCTGGCCCCGGTGCGCATCGTCGCGCTGTCGATGGGCTCCTACATCGCCCAGGAGCTGATGGTCGCGCGTCCCGACCTCGTGCGCTCGGCGGTGCTGATGGCCACCCGCGGCCGCCACGACCGCGCCCGGGATTTCTTCTGGCGCGGCGAGGAGGCGCTGGCCGCATCGGGGATCGAGCTCCCTGTCGAGTTCGAAGCCAAAGTGCGCCTGCTGGAAAGCTTTTCGCCGAAGACGCTGAACGACGACAACGCGGTGCGCGACTGGATCGACATGTTCACGATGTGGCCGCAGAAGCCGACCCCGGGGATGCGCACTCAGCTGTCGATCGCGCCGCAGAGCAGCCGGCTGGCCGCCTACCAGAACGTGCAGACCCCGGCGCTGGTGATCGGGTTCGCCGACGACGTCGTGCTGCCCGCCTACCTCGGCCGCGAGGTGGCCAACGCGATGCCGAACGCGACGTTCCTGGAGATCCCCGGCACCGGACACCTCGGCTTCATCGAGAAGCCGCAGGTGGTCAACACCGCGATCCTCAATTTCTTCGCCGATACCCTGTAGTGGTGAACCCCTCGACCGCGCAGGCTCGGGTGGTCGTCGACGAGCTCGTCCGCGGCGGCGTCCGCGACGTCGTCCTGTGCCCGGGCTCGCGCAACGCTCCGCTCGCCTTCGCCCTGCACGACGCCGACCGTGCCGGCCGCCTGCGGCTGCACGTCCGCATCGACGAGCGCACCGCCGGCTTCCTGGCCATCGGCCTGGCTGTCGCGCAGGGCGCCCCGGTGTGCGTGGCGATGACGTCGGGCACCGCGGTGGCCAACCTCGGGCCTGCCGTCGTGGAGGCCAACTACGCCCGCGTCCCGCTGATCGTGCTCAGCGCGAACCGGCCCTACGAGCTGCTCGGCACCGGCGCCAACCAGACCTTCGAACAGCTCGGCTACTTCGGCACCCAGATGCGGGCCAACATCAGCCTCGGTCTGGCCGAGGACGTGCCGGAGAAGATGGCCTCCCTCAACGCCCAGTGGCGGTCGGCGACGTGCCGGGTGCTGGTCGCCGCGACGGGCGCGCGGTCGGCCAACGCGGGGCCCGTCCAGTTCGACATCCCGCTGCGCGAACCGCTGGTGCCCCCCGTGGACGAACCCGGCGAGCCCTACGCTCCCGAAGGCCGTCCCGGCGGGCGGCCGTGGACGATCACCCCGCCCGTCACGTTCGACCAGCCGCTGGACATCGACATCACCCCGGACACCGTGGTGATCGCCGGCCACGGCGCCGGCGGGCATCCGAACCTCGCGCATCTGCCCACGGTCGCCGAGCCGACCGCTCCGTATGCCGCCAACCCGTTGCATCCGTTGGCGCTGAACCTCATTCGTCCCCAGCAGGTGATCATGCTGGGCCGGCCGACGTTGCACCGTCCGGTGTCGGCGCTGCTGGCCGACCCGTCGATTCCGGTGTACGCGTTGACCACCGGGCCGCGGTGGCCGGACGTGTCGGGTAACTCGCAGGCGACGGGCACGCGCGCGGTCACCTCAGGTGAGCCGAGCCAGGAGTGGCGCGACCGGTGCGCGCAGGCCCACCGGCAGGCCTGCGAGGCGGTGCGCGGTCAGCTCGCCGCCCACCCGCTGACCACGGGGCTCCATGTCGCCGAAGCCGTCGCCGACGCGGTGCGGCCGGGCGACCAATTGGTCCTCGGCGCAAGCAATCCGGTGCGCGACATCGCGTTGGTCGGCTTCAACACCCCCGACGTCACGGTCCGCTCCAATCGGGGCGTCGCCGGGATCGACGGCACCGTGTCGACGGCCATCGGGGCGGCCCTGGCCCATGAACGCGCGACGGGCGGGCGCACCGTCGCGCTGATCGGTGACCTCACGTTCGTGCACGACAGCTCGGGCCTGCTCGTCGGGCCGACCGAGCCGATACCGACTGCGCTGACGATCGTGGTGTCGAATGACAACGGCGGCGGCATCTTCGAGCTGCTCGAGCAGGGTGATCCGCGCTTCGCCGACGTGTCCTCGCGCATCTTCGGCACCCCGCACGACGTCGACGTGGGCGCGTTGTGTCGCGCGTACCACGTGGAGAACCGGCAAATCGAGGCCGCCGATCTCGCGGCCTCCCTCGACGAACCGCACGACGGTATCCGGGTGTTCGAGGTCAAAGCCGACCGGTCGTCGCTGCGGTCGCTGCACGCGTCGATCAAGGCTGCCCTGTGACGGCACTGCTCGCGCGCCTGAAGGCGTTGTGGCAGTTCATCATTCCTCATCTGTACGGCGAGCCGGGGGAGACGCGCCGGGGCCGGGTGCTGCGCAGGATTCGGATCGGCATCGTGGTGGTGGCGTGCCTGGTGACGCTGCAGTCGGTGCTTCTGGTGGTGGGCGCGTGGCGTGACGACCGCCAGATCGAGCGGCACATGGGTGTCGCCGAAGCGACTGTCCTGGATGCCGGACCGCGGCGGTCGACGATCGAATTCGTCACGCCCGACAGGGTGACCTACCGACCGGAACTGGGGGTGTTGTACCCGTCCGAGTTGGAGAACGGCATGCAGATCTACGTCGAATACGACACCAACAACCCGGATCTGGTACGGGTACGGGACCGCGATGCATCGTTGGCGATCATCCCGGCGGGTTCCATCGCGGTCCTGGCATGGCTGGTCGCCGGTGCCGCGTTGGGCGTCACCGCGGCGGTGCAGCGCCGCCTGGAAAACCAGGACGCACCGACTCAGGGCGCGACGAGCTGATCGAGCCAGTCGGCGTCGGAGATGTCGACCTTCCCCCCGGAGTCCAGGTCGACGACGGTCGGAGTGCCGGTGTCGACCGGATCCGCGGTGTAGAGCAACTCGAAATTGGCCTGCTCCAGTTCGTCGACGTCGACCACCTCCTTGGCCTGGGAGATGGTGTCGGCGACGGGTTCGGGCAGCCCTGCACTGCGTGCGATGGTGCGCAGCTCGTCGCCGGTGAACGCCGGGCCGCCCGGATCCTGCTGTGCCCACAGCTCTTCGACGAAGTGCTGGAACTGCACACCTGACGTGGTCGAGTCGCCTGCGGGTTCCGCGGCGGCGAACATGGCGTTGACCACGGCCGCCGAGTAGCCCTGCCCCTCCTCGTCGAGGAACGTGAGGGGGCGGTAGGTGACCTGAACCCCGCCCACCGCCAGGTAGTACGCGATCTGGTCGCCGAACTGCTGCTGAAGCTCATGGCAGTGAGTGCACTGCGGCTCGGTGAAGATCTCGATGTGCGCCGGCGCGTCGTCGAATCCGGCGACGACGCCGTAGCCGTCGGCCGACAGAGCCAACGGGGCGGTGACGGGATCGGGACGGGCGGTGCCGGCGATCTCTTCGGCGCAGCCGGCCGTTGAGAACAGCAGCCCGACCACGATCAGGAGCCGCGCCGTCCGCGTCGTCTGCATGTCGGGAAGAATAACGCCGCACCACGGGCAATTCGTGCGACATATCCCTGCTCGCAACCTCCGGGACAGGTCGTCCTGTCACCGTCGGGACGTGCGCGTCGCAATCGTCGCAGAGTCGTTCCTCCCGAATGTCAACGGCGTCACCAACTCGGTGCTTCGGGTGATGGAGCATCTCCGTCGCACCGGCCATGAGGTCCTGGTCATCGCCCCGGACACCCCGCGGGGCGAGCCGGCGGCCGACCGCGTTCACGACGGCGTGCGCATCCACCGCGTGCCGTCCATGATGTTCCCGAAGGTGACCTCGCTACCGCTGGGTGTGCCGCGACCGCGGATGGTCGGTGTGCTGCGCGGCTTCGATCCCGACGTGGTGCACCTGGCGTCCCCTGCGCTGCTCGGCTGGGGTGGCGTCCACGCGGCCCGGCACCTCGGTGTTCCCTCGGTCGCGGTGTTCCAGACCGATGTTGCCGGCTTCGCGCAGAGCTACGGCATCGGCGTGATGTCGCATGCTGCGTGGGCGTGGACCCGCCGGTTGCACAGCAAGGCCGACCGCACCCTCGCACCGTCCACTGCGGCCATGGACGATCTTGTCGCGCACGGCATTCCGCGGGTACACCGGTGGGCGCGCGGCGTGGACATCACCGGATTCGCCCCGTCGGCGCGCGACGAGCAGCTGCACCGGGTGTGGTCCCCGGACGGAAAACCCGTCGTCGGCTTCGTCGGCCGGCTCGCCCCGGAGAAGCATGTGGAACGGCTCGCCCCGCTGGCCGAACGCGACGACATCCAGGTCGTCATCGTCGGTGACGGCGTGGACCGCGCCAAACTCGAGGCTCAGCTGCCGAAAGCAGTGTTCACCGGCGCGCTCTACGGCGCCGAGCTCGCCGCGGCCTACGCCAGTATGGACGTCTTCGTCCACCCCGGCGAGCACGAGACGTTCTGCCAGGCCGTTCAGGAGGCGATGGCGTCAGGGGTGCCGGTGATCGCCCCGGACGCGGGCGGCCCGCGCGATCTGGTGGCCCCGTACCGCACCGGGCTGTTGCTGCCGGTGCCAGAGTTCACCGACCGGCTCTCGGAGTCGGTGGACCATCTCGTCGCCGAGCGGCGGCGGTATGCGGTCGCGGCGCGACGCAGTGTGCTGGGTCGTACCTGGCCGGTGATCTGCGACGAGCTGCTCGGACACTACGACGAGGTTGCTGGTCGGCGCGGGGCCCGGGCCGCGTGACCCGGTGGCTCCGACGCGCTGGTTCGACTGAGCGGGGTTAATCCGCCTGCCGGGCGGGTACAGCACTCGCCACGGCTCCGCTGCTGCTCCGATGGCGACACAGCGTTGTGCCGGTGTCGCGGCGGAGAGTGAGGATCCATGATCGGTGCCCTGTATGACGCTGCGCTCAGCGGGCAGCGATGTTGGATCCGCAGCGCCGACTACCAAACCAGGGTTCTGCACGTCGACCGGTGGCTGGCCGAATGCGACGACGACCCCTTCGATGCTGCGCTGGCCGCCCGCGCCGAGGGGCCGACGATCGATCTGGCGTGCGGCCCGGGACGCTTCGCCGCCTGGCTGAGCCGCCGCGGCATCCCCGCGATCGGCATCGATCAGTCGGCGGTCGCGGTACGCCTGGCCGAGCAGCGGGGCGCGCGGGCGCTGCGTGGCGACGTCTTCGACACGGTGCCGCGGGAGGGCTGGTGGCAGACGGTGCTGCTGGCCGACGGCAACATCGGTATCGGCGGCCACCCGCAGCGCATGTTCAACCGGTGCCGCGCCCTACTGCGCGAGGGCGGCCACTGCGTCATCGAGTTCGACCCTGCGGTGACCGGGACGGTGACGACGATGGTGCGGTTGGAGACCGACGGCGAGGTCGGCCCGTGGTTCACGTGGGCCTCCGTCGGCCTCGATGCCGTCGAGGAACTCGGTCAGCGAGTGTCGTTGCGGCTCAAGGACGTCGAGATCATCGGCGGGCGCGGCATGGCCGAACTGGCTGCCATCTGAGCCGGTCCGATCCGATCCGGTCGGTTGCGCATTTGTTGCACATTGGCAACTGTTTTCGCTATGACGGAGGGTGCAGACGCAGTTCGCTCGCGTAGAGGAGGCCCTTCGATGGCAGGAGCGTCGTTTCCCGACGCCGTGAGCAGGCCGATGGTGGCCGTGGCCGACAGGGCACTGCGCTGCCGTCCGCTCATGCGCGCACCGATCGCCCTCTACCGGGCGGGTCTCGGATCACTCTTCGGAGCGCGGTTGCTCGTGCTCGAGCACACCGGCCGTCGAACCGGGCTGCCGCGCTACGTCGCGCTCGAGGTCGTCGATCATCCGGACCCGAACGTGTACGTGGTCGCATCCGGCTTCGGAGAGAAGGCGCAGTGGTTCCGCAACGTGATGGCCCACCCCGATGTCAGGGTCTGGACGGGCGGTCGCCGGGGCGTTCCGGCGTCGGCGCGACGGATGGCAACCGCCGAGGCCGACGCCACGTTGCGGCGCTACATCGCAGCACACCCCCGCGCCTGGGACGCGATGAGTGCGGTCCTCGACCGCAGCATCGACGGGCAAGTGGCACCGCCCGACACGAAGTTGCCGATGGTGGAGCTGAGGATCACATGAGCCGTCGACTCTGCGCGGGCGTGGTGCTCGCCCTGTGCTGTGCGGGGTGCTCCGGAACGTCGCCGTCCGAGTCGGAGACCGTGACCCACAGCGCCCCGCCGGCGGCGGTATCGGTGGCGCAACTGGTGGTGGACCGTCTCCAGAGTGAGGACCACGTGGTGCTGCATCCGGTGGACACCACCCGTTCGGACTGCCCGCAGGCAGGCTGCGCTCAGGCCGTCACCACCGACAGGTTCACGATCATGTCCTTCCCAGGCACGGGTGTCGCGCAGAGGTATGCCGCAGACCGGGGCCTGCGCCAGGTCGCGAGCATCGTGGTCGCGTTCGCCCCGACGGTGCCCGAGAACGAACGCGATCAGCTCTGGGCGGAGATCACCCACACCGTGGACTGACCGCCCGCGGTCTAGCCCTGCGCCTCGACAGCCACCGGCTGCCACTCTTCCCACGTCGCGAGACGCTTCTCGTAGTCGGCCTTGGCCAGCTGCAGGGGCAGCTCGCCGAAGAACACCCGCAACGGCGGCTCGGGAGCGTCGACGACCTTGAGGATCGCCCGCGCCGAGGCCGTCGGATCTCCCGGCTTCGAGCTGCGCGACTTGCGCGATTCGGCCGCTTTGGCGTGGATGTCGGCGTAGTCGGGAAGTTCTTCGGCGTGCTTGGCCGAGGGGCCGGCCCAGTCGGTGGAGAAGCCGCCGGGCTCGACCAGCGTGACGTGGACGCCGAAGTCGGCGATCTCCTGCGCCAGCGCCTGGCTGAAGCCCTCGAGCGCCCACTTGGAGGCGTGGTAGATGCCGACGTTCGGGAAGGCGGTGATGCCGCCGATCGACGAGACCTGGATGATGTGCCCGCTGCGTTGGGCCCGCAGATACGGCAGCGCGGCCTGGGTGATCCACAGGGCGCCGAACACGTTCGTCTCGATCTGGTCGCGGGCCTCGGACTCGGAGAGCTCCTCGATGAAGCCGAACTGTCCGTAGCCGGCGTTGTTGACGACGATGTCGAGCCGACCGAAGTGCTCGTGGGCCTGTGCGACGGCCGCGAAGTCGGCGTCACGGTCGGTGACGTCGAGGCGGATCGGCAGCAGCGCGTCGCCGTGCTTGGTCTTGAGGTCGTCGAGGGTGGACAGGTCGCGGGCGGTGGCGGCGACCTTGTCGCCGCGCTCGAGGGCCGCGATCGTCCATTCGCGTCCGAAGCCGCGCGAAGCACCGGTGATGAACCACACTTTTTCACTCATGAGCGGTTCAATGCCCGTGGCGCTGGCATCCATTCCCGAATCGCGTCGGTGATACGTTCGCGGGTGTGAACCGTGCGTCGCTGGAGAAGGACCCACACGAGGTCGCGTCGATGTTCGACGGCGTGGCGCGGCGCTATGACCTGACCAACACGGTGCTCTCCGGTGGGCAGGATCGGTTCTGGCGGCGGGCCACTCGTGAGGCGCTTGGGATCGGGCCGGGTGATCGGGTGCTGGATCTCGCGGCGGGGACGGCGGTGTCGACGGTCGAGCTGGCCGCATCGGGTGCATGGTGCGTGGCGGCGGACTTCTCGGTGGGCATGCTGTCGGCGGGGGCGGGCCGGCCGGTGCCCAAGGTCGCCGGGGATGCGACGAAGTTGCCGTTCGCCGACGGTGTGTTCGATGCGGTGACGATCAGCTTCGGTCTGCGCAACGTGGTGGACCACGTCGCGGGGCTGCGGGAGATGGCGCGGGTGACGCGTCCCGGCGGCCGGCTGGTGGTGTGTGAGTTCTCGACGCCGACGAACGGTCTGTTCGCGACGACGTACAAGGAGTATCTGATGAAGGCGCTGCCGCGGATCGCCCGCGCGGTGTCGTCGAACCCCGACGCGTACGTCTATCTCGCGGAGTCCATTCGCGCGTGGCCCGATCAGGCGGAGCTGGCCCGTCGCATCCAGGCGGCCGGCTGGACGGACGTGGCGTGGCGCAACCTGACGGGTGGCATCGTGGCGCTGCACGCCGCCACCAGACCGTAACGTCGTCCCGCGAGCGCGCGCGTCTGCACGCAGACACGCCGCTATTTCTGTACTTTTGCGCGCGCTCGCCACCCGCGAACGTAGCGTCATGCTCATGCCGTACGGACGTCATGCCGATCCCGACGCCACCCTGGGCTCCGACCCGCGTTCCGATCCCCGCATGGTCACCGCGCTCGCGGCCTTCGGTCTCGACGGCCGGTTCCCGCTCTCCGGCCTCGGCGCGCACTCACCCCTGGACCAGCGGCTCGCCTACGCGACGATGGCCGAGAACGCCATCGGCTCGGTCTTCGCTGCCCTGGCTGCAGACATGGCCCAACCCGCGGGCGTCACCACTTCCACGACGACCATCACCGGGGTCGACGGGAACTCGATCTCGCTGTTCGTCAGCCGGCCGACCGACGAGGCGGGGCCGCTCCCGGCGCTGCTGCACCTGCACGGTGGAGGTATGGCGATCGCCAGCGCCGCCGACCTGCCGTACATCCGGCTGCGGGAACACCTCGCCGCCACCGGCCTCGTGGTCGTCGGCGTCGAGTTCCGCAATTCGGGCGGCGCGCTCGGCCCCCATCCGTACCCCGCCGGCCTCGACGACTGCGCCGCGGCCGCCCGGTGGGTCTTCGAGCAGCGCGCCGAGCTCGGGGTCAGCCACGTCGTCGTCAACGGAGAGTCCGGCGGTGGAAACCTGACACTGACGTTGGCGCACAAGGCGAAACGGGATGGCTGGATCGGCGAGATCGCGGGCTTCTATGCACAGTGCCCGTTCATCTCCAACAGGTGGCAGGACGTCTGCGAGGACCTGCCCTCGTTGGAGGAGAACGACGAATACTTCATCAGCCGTGAGCAATTGGCGATTCTCGGTTCGCTCTACGATCCCGACGGGAGCCACGCCGACGACCCCGCATGCTGGGCGTCGGCAGCCACCGAAGCTGATTTGTCCGGTCTGCCACCGCATGTGGTCTCGGTCAACGAGCTCGACCCGCTGCGCGACGAGGGGCTGCAGTACTACCGTCAGCTCGTGCGGGCGGGGGTGCCGACGGTCGGTCGCCTCGTCGCCGGTACCTGTCATGGTGGCGATCTGCTGCTGGCGCACGCGATGCCGGACGTGTTCGCCGCGAGCATCAGAGACGTCAGCGGCTTCGCCCACTCCCTGTCCTGACCTTCGGCGAGCGCGCGTGTCTGCACATCGACACGCCGTGGCACGCGTACATCGGGCGCGCTTTCGGCGCCGACGAGCGCGCTACTGCGTCCACAGACGCGCCGATTCCTCGCTCACACGCTCGTCGTGGATCTGCTGGAAGTTCCGCCCGCCCCGCGCGAAGGTGGCGACAACTGCAGCAGGGCAACGACTCTCGTCGAAACCGCAACCCCACTGACATGGCCGCACGTGCACGAGGTCGACATCGAGGCCGTCGGCATCGAAGAAGTACGGCCCGCGCAACCGCCCCAGCCGGTACAGGCCGTCCTCGTCGCGTGTCCACACGAACGCTCCGTCGGCCACCGCGGCGAACCGCTCGACCTGGCGCTGCGGCACGTCGACACACCCGAATCCACACAGCCCCAGGCGCAGCGCACGCTCCACCGCCAGCAGATGATCGATGCCGTCGTCGCGCGAGCGCATCGGCGCCCGGTACACGGACGTCACGCTCGTGGCCCGCGAGCGCGCGCACAGCGCCGCGACACACCGCGCGGGGATGTGCAGACGCGCGCGCTCGCCAAACCAACGCTCACGTGAACGGGCGGCGGGCGTCCACCCGCTCCGACAGCCGGCCCGCGCCCCGCCAGAGCCGCGCCACGGTGTCCGCGTCGTCATCGGTGACGAAGTTGCCCATCACGCGCACCGCCACCGTCATCAGCGCCGACGACCGCATCGCCAGCGGCCCCGTCGCCGGCAGAAACCGGGGGAACGTCAGCAGCAGCGCCAACCGCCGCGCGATCGAGAACCCGCGGGCATAGTGCCCGTCCAGAACCGCCGGCCACGCCCGCGAATAGTCGCCGGTGCCCAGCATGGAAGCCGCCAGCCGGCCGGTCTCCAGGCCGTAGTCGATGCCCTCCCCGTTGAGCGGATTCACGCACGCCGCGGCATCGCCGATCAGCATCCAGTTCGGGCCGGCCACCCCGGACACCGCGCCACCCATCGGCAACAAGGCCGAGCGCGCGGCCCGCACGTCGGAGTCGAAGCCCCATTCGGATCGCCGCAGCGCGACGTAATGATTCAGTAATGGCCGTAGTGCGGCATCGGCCGGGCGCTTGGACGTCGCGAGCGCGCCGACGCCGATGTTCACCTCGCCGGTACCCAGTGGGAAGATCCAGCCGTAGCCGGGCAGTACCTCACCGCTCGGCGAGCGCAGTTCCAGATGCGAGGTGATCCACTCCTCGTCATGGCGCGGCGTGGCGATGTAGGCGCGGATGGCGGTGCCGTACACGGTGTCCCTGTGCCATTGCCGGCCGAGGACGCGCCCCACGCCCGAGCGGACCCCGTCGGCGACGATCAGGTCGCGGCACCCCACCACCTCGCCGTTGTCCAGCACCACCGCCGACACTCGGCCATCCGAACAACGTTGCACATCAACGGCTTTCACGCCGAGCTTCATCTTCGCCCCGTCGTCGGCGGCCACCTGCCGAATCCGGTCGTCGAGTTCGAGGCGCGGCACCGCGCTGCTGATCGGCGGGAACGACCGGCCCGGCCAGCGGACCTCGACGTCGGCGCCGAAGCCGGACATCCGCAGTCCGTGGTGGGTGACCCGACCGGTCAACCACCCGTCGAGCCCCAACCGCCGAATTTCGGCCACCGCCCGAGGGGTCAGGCCGTCACCGCATGCCTTGTCGCGGGGGAACGTCGCAGAGTCGATGGCCAGCACCTCGTGCCCTGCGCGGGCGGCCCACGCCGCAGCCGCCGAACCGGCCGGACCGGCCCCGACGACCACCACATCAGCGCTCGTGTGCATGGCTCCCAGTATGTTGGCTGTGTGAGGACACCGGCGAACGTGGTGGCGGGAGTGGACTTCGGCGATGCCGAGTTCGCCCAGGACGTCCGTGACGGAGTGGCCCGGATCGAGGCGCTGATGTCGGAGGAACTCGGCCGCGCCGACGAGCTGATGGCCGAGGCGGTGACGCACCTGTTCCAGGCCGGCGGCAAGCGGTTCCGCCCGCTGTTCACGGTGCTGTCCGCTCAGCTGGGTCCCGAGCCCGACTCCTGGCAGGTCACCGTCGCCGGCGCCGTCATCGAGCTGGTGCACCTGGCCACGCTGTACCACGACGACGTGATGGACGAGGCGCAGGTGCGCCGTGGCGCTGAGAGTGCCAACGCCCGGTGGAGCAACAACATCGCGATCCTCGCCGGGGATTACCTGTTCGCGACGGCGTCCCGGCTGGTCAGCAGGCTCGGGCCCGACGCTGTCCGCGTCATCGCCGATACGTTCGCGCTGCTGGTCACCGGCCAGATGCGGGAGACTCGCGGCGCGGCCGAGCACGTCGACGAGGTCGAGCACTACCTCAAGGTGGTGTACGAGAAGACGGCCTGCCTGATCGCCGCGTCGGGTCGGTTCGGGGCGACGTTCTCCGGTGCCGACGAGGAGCAGATCGAACGGCTGGCCCGCCTCGGCGGCATCGTCGGCACGGCCTTCCAGATCTCCGACGACATCATCGACATCGACAGTGATCCCGACGAGTCGGGCAAGGTGCCCGGGACTGATCTGCGGGAGGGCGTGCACACGTTGCCGGTGCTCTACGCGTTGCGCGAGACCGGCCCGGACGCCGAACGGCTGCGTGACCTGCTGGCCCGCCCCCTCGAGGACGACGACGACGTGGCGGAGGCGCTGCGGCTGCTGCGCGCCTCGCAGGGCATCGCGAAGGCCAAGGAGACCGTCGCCGAGTACGCGCGCCGGGCCGAGGCGGAGATGGCCGCGTTGCCTGACGGCCCCGGGCGTCAGGCGCTGGCCACTCTGGTCGATTACACGATCCACCGGCACGGCTGAAGCGCCCCGGAACCTGCGCGACCTGTCCGGGCGTTGGAGGGACGTATGAGTTCGTCAGGTCAGATGAGGAGGACCGGTCGATGACGTGGCATCCGCACGCCAACAGGGCGAAGACGTTCCTGTTGCTGGTGCTGTTCTCGGGATTGATCGTGGCCGTGGGCGCGATGTTCGGCCGCAACATCATGTTCCTGGCAGTGCTGTTCGCGATCGGCATGAACGCCTACGTCTACTTCAACAGCGACAAGTTGGCGCTGCGGGCGATGCACGCGCAGCCGGTCACGGAGATGCAGGCGCCGGTGATGTACCGGATCGTGCGGGAGTTGGCGACCACCGCGCGTCAGCCGATGCCGCGGCTCTACATCAGCGACACCGCCGCCCCGAACGCGTTCGCGACGGGCCGCAATCCGCGTAACGCCGCGGTGTGCTGCACGACGGGCATCCTCGGCATGCTCAATGAGCGGGAACTGCGGGCGGTGCTCGGTCACGAACTGTCCCACGTCTACAACCGCGACATCCTGATCAGCTGTGTGGCGGGCGCGATGGCGTCGGTGATCACCGCGTTGGCCAACCTCGCCTTCTTCGCGAGCATGTTCGGCGGTAACCGGGAGGGCGGCACCAATCCCTTTGCCATTCTTTTGGTTTCGCTGCTGGGCCCGATCGCTGCGACGGTGATCCGGTTGGCGGTGTCGCGTTCGCGTGAGTACCAGGCCGACCAGTCGGGTGCCGAGCTGACGGGCGATCCGCTGGCCCTGGCGAGCGCGCTGCGCAAGATCAGCGCCGGTGTGGAACGCGCCCCGCTGCCGCCCGAGCCGCAGCTGGCCGATCAGGCGCACCTGATGATCGCCAACCCGTTCCGGTCGGGCGAGAAGATCGGCAAGCTGTTCGCCACCCACCCGCCGATCGCGGACCGCATCGCGCGGCTGGAGGCGATGGCCGGCCGGGGGCCGGGTCACTACTGACGGCCCCGTCAGACTTTACCTCTGACGATGCGCCGCCCACGGCCGGGCACTTAAGGTGTGCGCGTGCTCACCCGAATCCTCGTCGGTGTCACGGCCGCGGCGGCGTTGGCCGCACCGGCCGTCGCCTCGGCTGACCCGTCCCCGCTGAACGTCAACGCGCTGCCGCCGGTCAATCCGCAGCCCTTCGCGTCCCCGGACGGCGCGTGGTACTCGTTCGCCGCGCCGATGGGTGTGACGTGTGTGATGGACCGCCAGACGGGCAGTTACGGGTGCAACGGCGCCCTGCCGGGAGCCCCCGGCGGAGCCAACGTGGTGACGGGCTGGGCGGGCGGCCCGCCGGGGTTCGCGAATGCGGCCGGCCCGATGTACGGCGCGACCGCAGACCCGCTGCCGCTGCCGCCGAACACCCGGATGAGCTTTCGCACCGTCAGCTGTGGCACCGACGGCGTCATCACCTCGTGCGTGAACACCGTCGACCAGTCGGGCTTCGTCATCAGCCCCACCGGCACCTACGCGTACTGAGCGCTAACACTGCCTGCGCCTGCGGCGACATCTAGGCTGTGACGGTGTCGAGCACAGTTTTCCTTGCGGCGGCGTGCCTGGCCGCGGCCGGTGTCCTCAACGCATCAGGTGTGGCTGCGGCGCAGCCGCCCACTCCGCCGCCGCCTCCACCGGCGCCCAACGTGAACGCGTGGGCGCCCGCGAACCCGCAGAACTACGCCGTCTTCGACGGTGCGGCGTACGCGTTCAGCTCCAACGGTCTGACCTGCATGCTCCAGCGCTCGGGCGGTTACGGGTGCAACGGCGTGCTGCCCGGCGCCCCCGAGGGCGCCAACCTGATCAGCGGTGCGGCGGGCGGGGTGCCCGGGTTCTCGGTGGCGCCCGCGCCGATCTACGGCGGGCCCGTCAAGGCGCTGCCGGCCAACTCGCGGCTGAGCTTCGGTGATGTCAGCTGCGGCAGCGACGGCACCCTCACCTCATGCGTGGACAGCCGCAATCAGGCGGGCTTCGTGGTCAGCCCGACAGCGTCGTGGGTCGTCAACGAGGTCAACCCGTTGCTGGCCCGGCCCGAAGGCACCAACCCCTACTTCAACTAGAAGCCCGAGCCGTGCACCTCGTGGCCCGGCTTCTCCAACATCAACCCGCGGTAGGCGTCCTCGACGGTCGCGCCGTGGTTGACCACCCCGTCCACTTCGCGGGCGATCGGCATCGAGATGTCCAACTCCTCGGCGAACGACATGATCACGCTCGACGCCTTCACCCCTTCGGCGACCTGGTTCATCGACGCGATGATCTCGTCGATCGGCTTGCCCGCACCCAGCTGCTCGCCGACGTGGCGGTTGCGGCTGCGCTGGCTGGTGCACGTCACGATCAGATCGCCCATGCCGGCGAGCCCGGCGAAGGTGTCGCGGTGCCCGCCGATCGCCTCGCCCATCTTCGACATCTCACGCACCGCGCGCGCCATCACCATCGCGCGCGTGTTCTCGCCGATTCCCAGCGAGTACCCCATGCCGACGGCGATCGCGTAGACGTTCTTGAGCGCACCCGCCATCTCGACGCCCACCACGTCGTCGGTGGTGTACGTGCGAAAACGCTTGGTGCGGAACAGGTTCGCCAGCTGAGCGGCCAGGTGTTGATCGGGCATCGCGAGTACCGCGGCGGCGGCATAACCTTCGGCGACCTCACGAGCGATGTTGGGGCCGGCCAGGATTCCCGCCGGATGTCCCGGTAGCACCTCGTCGACGACCTGGCTCATCCGGTAGTTGGTGCCCTGTTCGAGGCCCTTGACCAGTGACACCACGGGCACCCACGGGCGGAGTGAGGCGGCCAATTCGGTGAGAACGCCGCGGAATCCATGCGAGGGCACACCCATGACGATGACGTCGGCGCACTCGGCGGCTTCGACGAAGTCGGTGGTCGCCTTCAGGTCGTGCGCCAACTCGACTTCGTTACCGAGGTACTTGGTGTTGCGGTGGTGGTTGTTGATGTCGTCGGCGGTCTCCTGCGAGCGCACCCACTGCAGCGTCGGGCCGCGCCGCGCGCAGATCGAGGCCACGGTGGTGCCCCAGGATCCGCCCCCGAGGACGACGACTTTGGGTTCGCGCTGTGCAGGTGCCATGGGAGATCACCCTAGGGGCGGGGGCTGACCGGCGAGGCGGATTTGGTGGCGATCGGTGCGCGGAGGGTGCCGGCCGCGTGGGCATAATGGATGCGACGTTGCTGAGGGGGTCTTGTGTCGGTCACGGTGTCGACAGTCGAAGCGTCTGACCCGCAGGGCGTGACCGCGGCAGCGGGTCGCCTCGGCCGTGACATCGTCGAGCTGGACGCGGTCGCCTCCGAACAGAGGCAGGCGCTGGCGCGCGTCGAGGCGGCCTGGCAGGCGGCCGGTGGTGACGCCGCTGTGGCGTCGGCCGAGCAGAACCTGGCGGTGCAGCTGGAGCTGCGGGGCCGGCTGGAATCCGTTCGAGCCGCGTTGACGGCGGGCGGCGCGCACCTCGACGCGATCCGGGTCGGGCTGCTGGAGCTCGTGTCGGCGCTGCGCGGCATGGGGTGGACGGTCACCGACGACGGGGTCGCCGTCGCACCGTTGTTCCCGCCGGTGTTGGAGCGCTTCGAGCCCGGCTTCACCGCGGTGATCCAGCGGCTGCTGGGCTTGTTCGATCAGATCGACACCGGCACTGCCGAGGCTGTCAGCAGGGCCGTCGAGTCCTGACCCGCCGAGCGTGCAGGTTGTGTACGCGAAACAGGCGTCAGGCGTGCACAACCTCCACGTTCGTGGTCAGCGGTAGTTGACGAACTGCAGCGCAACCTCGAGGTCGGCGCCACGGAGCAGGGCCTGGACGGCCTGCAGGTCGTCACGTTTCTTGGAGCTGACGCGGATCTCGTCGCCCTGGATCTGGGCCTTGACGCCCTTGGGGCCCTCGTCGCGGATCAGCTTGGTGATCTTCTTGGCGTTCTCGCTGTCGATGCCCTGCTTGATGCTGCCGATGACCTTGTAGGTCTTGCCGGAGGGCTGCGGGTCGCCCGCGTCGAACGCCTTCATCGAGATGTCGCGCCGGATGAGCTTCTCCTTGAAGACGTCGACGGCGGCCTTGACGCGCTCCTCGGTGGAAGAGACGAGGATGATGCCGTCCTCGCCCTGCCACTCGATGCTGGTGTCGGTACCGCGGAAGTCGAAGCGGGTGGAGAGCTCCTTGGCCGCCTGGTTGAGCGCGTTGTCGACCTCCTGGCGGTCGGCCTTGCTGACGATGTCGAACGATGAATCCGCCACTGGACCCGTCCCTCCCTCGTGATCGGTACTTGGTTCCATCTTGGCCGTAGGCCGGGGCGGCGGCCAAGCCACCCTGGCGATTTGTCGTCAGGGTATGCCGTCGTTGTATCCTGCTGTGCGCGCTACACGCGAACCCGGCAGGTTGCCCGAGCGGCCAATGGGAGCGGACTGTAAATCCGTCGGCTTACGCCTACAGTGGTTCGAATCCACTACCTGCCACACCAGATCAGGCCCCCTTTCGAGGGGGCCTGACGGCTTTCGAAGGTCCGTTTGCGCCGTGAGCCGGCGAAGGATTAGGTGAGCTCAGTCCGGCCAGACGCCCTCGAGCATCTCCCATTGGTCGCCCTCGACAGCATTGTCGACGCAGACGCTGCGGCCGGTCAGTCTCCAGACCCATCGCCCGTTGGGCGCTTGCAGGGTCACCACGCGGCCATCGAATGTCAGTCCGATGTCAGGATTGCGGCCCAGATTCGCGAGCACGTGGCTGGCGAACCACATCACCGGGGTCGCACGCTCGACATGTAGCTCGTCCCCCTCGCGGCGGAACCGAATTTCGCCCGTCACACACGGTGCGTTCGTTCTCGCCATCGTCGCCATGTGAAGTATTCGGCGCCGGCCTCGCCACGGATGGGAATTCGCGTCGCAAAAGCAAATCTGACAGCGGCCTGTGAATTCCCTTGATCGAATTTGCTATTGATGACCAAATCATGACGATCTGCACGGCGGCTGTCCTCATGCGGAGATCTCGTTGCCATAAGAGTGATCCAGTCCTCGGAATGGAGGGCCACGGAAAATTACCGTCCGCGTTACTAATTAGAGCTCGGTCCGGCAGATGACTATGTGCGATCCTCGCCGGCCCGTGGCGTCACTGATCCTGCTGCGCGACCTCGCATACGGCTGTCCCGTCGCCGTAATTTATTACGTCTACCTTTGCTTCAAGATCATATCGGCGATGCCAACAAAAGCGATCAGCAAATGCGTAGCGTCGGCGCTGCCCTCCTTGATGCACCAGGGTTCGCGCCGAATATCACTTCTCCCCAAGGGGTTCATCCATGTCCAAACACCGCAACCGTGCGCCGCGGACGCCTGTCAGGCATTATCTCGCCGCCGGAGTCTCCGGCGCCGCTCTCGTAGGAGCGGGTGTCCTTCTGGTCTGGCCGTCGGATGTCGCGGCGACGGCCGCAGCCGATATTCAGCTGGCCTCGACCGACGGCCCGCTGCCAGAAGACTCATCGACTCTGCCCTGGTGGCTGGGTCACTCGGGTGGCGACCGGACGGCGTCGGTAGTCGCTGCGGCCACACCCTCGGCGACGATGCGGCCGGTCGTCGGGCCCGGAGGCTGGCTCTACGGCGACGGACTCGATGCCCTGGCGATCAACCCCGACTGCACCGCCGATTGTCGCGGCGGCAACGGCGGTTTGTTGGGTGGCAGTGGCGGTAACGGTGCCTACGGCGGTGCCGGCGGCAACGGCGGCTTGTTCTTCGGCAACGGCGGCGATGGCGCCAACGGAGTCGATGCGTTCACGACCGCGGCAGGTGTCCGGGTCGCGGCCACTGCGGGCGGCGCCGGCGGTAACTCAGGCCTGTTCGGCGACGCCGGCGACGGCGGTAACGGCGGCAACGACTACAACTCGCTCAGTTCCACCGTCGCTGGAGCCAACGACGCTGTCGGGGCGGCTGGCGGTTCCGGCGGGCGTGGCGGCCGGATCAGCGGCAACGGTGGCAACGGTGGCCGCGGAGGATTGGCCGACTCGGTCAACGGCAACGCGAGCGGAGGGCGGGGCGGCGCCGGCGGCGCAGCCACCACCGGTACCGGAGGTGACGGGGGTGACGGTGGGTCCGCGTCAACGGATGCCGACGGAACCCACGTCGCGATCGGTGGCGACGGGGGCAACGGCGGAGCCGGCGCCCCCGGAGGCTCCGGTGGTGACGGCGGGACGGTCAACAACGCCTTCGGCCAGGTTGCCGACGGGGTCGGCGGCAACGGCGGTTCCGGTGGCGCGGCAACGAGCGGAATGGGCGGAGCCGGCGGCAGCGGCGGCTTCGTGGCCACCGACGAGGGTGATGCCACCGGCGGCGTGGGCGGCAGCGGCGGTAAGGGCGCCGCATCTGCGGCAGGCGGCGCCGGCGGTTCCGGCGGCAGCGCGAGTTCGGCCGGGAGCAACCGCTTCGGGACTGACGGCGACGGCGGCACCGCCACCGCTGGCGCAGGTGGGCGCGGCGGTAGCGGCGGGAACATCCGAGGACGGGGTGGTGACGGCGGCGCCGGTGGCGACGCCGACACCGACGGCGGACCCGCCGCCGACGGCGGTGACGGCGGCATGGGCGGTAACGGCGGCACCGTAGCCGGGACCGGTGGTGACGGCGGCCGCGGTGGCAGCACTATCGGCGGCGACACCCGGACCCCCGGCGCCGGCGGCGCGGGCGGCCGAGCTGGTGTGGGCGGAAAGTCCGGTGCCAGCGGTCCTGACGGAACCAGTAGCGACTCGTAGGGACGCCGCACCCAGAAGCCTCGGGCGTGACCATCGCGCCCGAGGCGCGGCGTGCATTCGTCGGTGTGATCGAGGTCCGTGCCGACCTGTTCCGCCGCGTTCACACGGTGCACCCCGTCGCGGTCGTGCACCAATACTCCTTGTGGACAGGGGATGTCGAGCAGGTCGCGTCGATGGCGGCCGGAGGGGGTGCACCACAACCAGGAACGCGACACTGAGGCCTCCTAGAATGCGGTCATGGCCAGCAACGGTCTCGGCGACTACCTCCGTGCACGTCGCGGCCGGGTCACGCCCACAGACATCGGCCTGCCTAGCGACGGGTTGCGCCGGGTCAGTGGACTCCGCCGGGAAGAGGTGGCGCTGCTGGCCGGCATGAGCGTCGACTACTACACCCGACTCGAGCAGGGCCGGGAGCGCAGCCCCTCCCCGCAGGTGATCGACGCCCTGTCAGCGGTCTTGCAACTTCCCGACGACGCCCGTGAGCATCTGTTCCGGCTGGCGGGGCTGAGCCCTCAGGAGCGCGGTAGCGTCAGCACCCGCGTCGATCCGGCGCTGCTCGAACTCCTGGAGATGTGGCCGGTCAACCCCGCGTTCGTCTACAACCGTGCATTCGACGTCCTGGCCAGCAATCCGATCGCCGACGCGATGTTCATGCAGTGGACGCACTCGACGAACCTGATGCAGATCATCTTCACCGAACCCGATGCCAAGACCTTCTACTGCAACTGGTCGGTGGTCGCCGAGGATGCGGTGGCGAGTTTTCGCCACGGGTTCGGTATCGCACCCAACGACGTGCGTCTGTGCACTGTGCGCGACGAACTGTTGGAAGCCAGTCCGGAATTCGCCGACATGTGGACACGCCACGATGCTCGACGTAAATCGCTGCAGAACAAGACATTCCGACATCCGATAGTGGGTGTCATGACGCTGACGATGCAGACCTTCGATGTGCGCTCCAGCCCGGGCCAGGAACTCGTCGTCTACCACGCCGAGCCCGGTTCCCCGAGCGCAGAGGCGCTGTCGGTGCTGTGCTCCTGGGCCGTCACCAGCTGACCGATGACGACGAAAGGATAAACGATGTCCACCTTTATGGTCACCTACGTCGGTGACGGCACCAGCTCCTTCGATCGCAATTACTATGAAAGCAAACATATTCCGTTCGTGTCCAAGACGTGGGAGCCGTTCGGTCTGGAGCGTACCGACGTGTACTACCCCGAGGATTCTGTCGACGGACAGCACGTCGTGGCGGTTGCGCTGTGCCACTTCGCCGACCGGGCGGGCCTGGATCGTGCCCTCGCTGCCGCCGAATCCGGCCTTGTCTCCGACGACATCGCGAACTTCACGGACCTCTCACCGATCATGACAGTGGTCTCCCCGGCGTCGTGACGTCCCTGGGTGCACTGCACCCATTGTGCCGGGGTGGCCGCTGACTAGCGTCGATGGAGCAGTGATCACCTCTGGCGAAAGGACGATCGTGAAGCGCACGACTCTCGGAGGGCTCGACGTGTCAGCTCAAGGTCTGGGCTGCATGGGCATGAGCGAGTACTACGGCGAATCCGATTGGGACACCAGCATTGCCACCATTCGGCACGCCATCGATACCGGGGTGACCCTCCTCGACACCGCGGATCAGTACGGCGCGGGCCACAACGAGGTGCTGGTCGGCCGCGGGATCGCCGGCCGTAGAGACGACGTCCAGATCGCGACGAAGTTCGGTATCGATCGCAGTAGCGGCGACGACAACCGGGTGCACCGTGGTGATCCGCCGTACGTGAAGCGGTCATGCGACGCGTCGTTGCTACGACTCGGTGTCGACCACATCGACCTCTACTACCTGCATCGTCCCCCGGACAACGCCGAGATCGAAGACACCGTCGGCGCGATGGCCGAACTGGTGCAGGAAGGCAAGGTCCGGTACCTGGGTCTGAGTGAGGTCAGCGCCGACCTGCTACGACGTGCCCACGCGGTGCACCCGATCGCTGCGGTCCAGAGCGAATATTCGCTCTGGACAAGGGATGTCGAGGATATCACGCCGGTGATGGCGGAGCTCGGCGTCGGGCTCGTGCCGTACGCGCCCCTGGGGCGCGGTTTTCTCACCGGCTCCGTGCAGACCGAGAATCTGGCGTCGAACGACTTCCGCGCCAAGAACCCGCGCTTCACCGGCGATGCCGGTCAGCAGAATCAGGCCATCGCCGACACGGTGCGCTCGGTCGCCGACCGGCTGGGCGTCCTACCCGCGCAGGTCGCCTTGGCGTGGGTGTACGCCCAAGCCGATCGGCTCGGTGTCTCGGTGGTGCCGATACCCGGGACCCGTCATGCCGAGCGCCTCGACCAGAACGTCGCGTCGCTGGATGTCGTTCTCGACGATGACGCACTGGCGCAGCTCCAGCCGCTCAGCGACAAGGTGCAGGGTGGCCGCTACGCCGATCGCGGTGTGCGCTGATGAGCGGGAGACTCGACGGCAAGGTCGCGGTCGTCACCGGCGCGTCGAAGGGACTCGGCGCCGAGATCGCGCGGCTGTTCGCGACTGAGGGTGCGGCTGTCGTGGTGAATTACTCCCACAGCGAGGATGCCGCCGACACCGTGGTCCGGGAAATCGTTCGAGCAGGTGGCCAGGCCGTTGCGGTTCGGGCAGACATGAGCGACGAGGCGCAGGTGCGTGAGTTGTTCGCCGAGACCGACCGCGCCTTCGGCCGGCTCGACATCCTGGTGAACAACGCCGGCGTGTACGACTTCCAGCCTCTGCAGAATCTGAGCCTGGATCTGTTCCGGCGCCACTTCGAACTCAACGTCTACGGCTATCTGACCGCGATCAAAGAGGCTGTCCACTACATGACGCCCGGCGCGAGCATTGTCAACATGAGCTCCACGGTGACCATCTTCGGTCCGAGCGACGCGTCGGTGTACACCGCCACCAAAGGCGCGATCGATGCGTTGACGCGATCTCTGTCGAACGAACTGGCGCCCAGAGGAATTCGGGTCAACGCGATCAAACCGGGTGTCGTCGACACCGAGGGTGTTCAGGCGGGCGGGTTTCTCACCAGTGACTTCGGCAGGGCGCTGGTCGAGGAGACCCCGCTGGGTCGGCTGGGGCACTCCGAGGATGTCGCCCCGGCAGCCGTGTATCTGGCATCGGATGAAAGCGGATGGATGACAGGGGAGTACATCACGATGGCCGGAGGGCAACGGTGACGGACGCGCAAGGCACCGCGAGCCAGGTCGTGCAGAACTATTTCGACGTCTTCTTCAGCCACGACGTCGACAAGACACTGCAGTGCCTGACCGACGACGTCGTCTGGCGTGTACAGGGCGCAGCCGACGTACCCACGATCGGCACCCGGCACGGCAGACAGCAGGTGCGGGAGTGGCTCGAGCTGTTCCCGAAGCATTTCCAGCCCATGGACTTCGACATCCAGCGGATGTTCGAAAGCGGTGATCAGGTGGTGGTCATCGGTCACTTCACCCATCGGATCCTCGACACAGGAAAAGAATTCAGCAGCGACTTCGCGACCGTCTGCACCGTTCAGGACGGGAAGCTAGCCGCATACAACTTCCTCGAAGACTCCTACGGGCTGTGGGATGCCTTCCAGCCCGTCGACTCCTGATTCCGGGAAAGGACCGTCGTGAACATCACCGGCAATACCATCTTCATCCCCGGTTCCACGAGCGGCATCGGCCTCGCGCTGGCGCTTGCCCTGCACGACGAGGGCAACACCGTCATCGTCGGCGGCCGGCGCACCGAGCTCCTCGACGAGATCGCCGCCCAGCATCCCGGTATCGACACCGTGCAGATCGACACGACCGACGCCGACAGCATCACGGCGGCGGCTGCGTCGGTGCTCGACAAGCATCCCGACCTCAACGTGATCATCGCGATGGCGGGGGTGATGCGGGTGGAGGACTGGCATCAGGCCGAGGGCTTTCTCGATTCGGCCGAAGCGGTCATCACCACGAACCTGCTGGGTCCGATCCGCCTCATCGCCGCGTTCATCGACCATCTGCAGAAGCAGCCCGCAGCCACGATCATCACCGTGTCGTCGGGCCTGGCGTTCACGCCGCTGAAGATCACGCCCAGCTACAACGCCTCCAAGGCGGCCATCCACATGCTCACCGAGTCGCTGCGACTACAGCTCGCCGACACGTCGGTGTCGCTGAAGGAGCTGGTGCCGCCATCGGTGGCCACGGATCTGCTTCCCGGGCAACGGGAGAGCTCGTTCGCGATGCCGCTCGAGGACTTCATCGCCGAGGTCATGCAGATCCTGGAAACCGACCCGGACGGCAAGGAGATCCAGGTGGAGCGGGTCAAGTTCCTCCGCTACTCCGAGGTGCGCGGCGAGTACGACGACGTCGTGCGGACGCTCAACCAGGCCGACCCGAACTGAGTCCTGCGCGGGCGATTTCGCCGAGCGGCCACGCAATCTCTCCCGCAGCCTCTAGTGTCCTGCCGTGAAGACGTTGTCGCGCGTCCTGCTCGCGCTCCTGCTCGCGTTCGCTTTCGCGCCGTCTGCTGTGGCCGCGCCGTATCCCACGGGCCCGGTGACGATGACGGCCGGCGCCGGCCCCGGCAGCGGTTTCGATCTGACGATCCGCTCCGTCGTCGACGCCCTACAGACCGAGCGGATCGTCAATGTGCCTCTGCCGGTGCAGAATCGGCCCGGGAACAGCGGCTCGGACTTCCTCGCCACGATGGTCGAGCAGTATCGCGGTGACGACGATCAGCTGTCGGTCGCCTCACTGGCGACGATGATGAACCAGGTCCGGGGCGTGTCCCGGTACGGCTACGCCGATGTCACGATGATCGCCCGGCTGATGACCGAGTACTTCGTCGTCGTCACCACCCCCGCCTCGCCGTATCAGAACCTCACCGACCTGATGGCGGCAATCAGAGCCGATCCGGCCCGCGTAACGGTCGGCGCGGCGCCCGACGACGAGGCACCCTTCGATCTGTTGGTGAACGCCGTCGGCACGGATCCGAGGGCCACTCGCTACGTCGCGCACGAGGGCGGCGGCGCACAGACCGCGGCGCTGCTCGCCGGTGAGGTCCAGGTGGCGATCGGCGGGGTGAGCGAGTTCGTCGACCAGATCCGCGGTGGGCAGCTGCGCGCCCTCGGGGTGCTGTCAGAGAATCGGTTGCCGGGCCTCGACGTGCCCACCGCGCGCGAGCAGGGTCTCGACGTGACGCTGGCGAACTGGCGCGGGATCTACGGGCCGCCGGCGATGCCGCAGTACGCCGTCGACTACTGGCAGCAGGGGCTCGCAACCATGGTCCAAACGCCCACGTGGCAGGACATCGCCGAACGCAGCGGGTTCGTGACCACGTTCATGGCCGGAGACGAGTTGCAGGCGTTCCTCGCTGAGACCCAGGCCGACGTGGAGGCCGCCTACCGCATCGCCTGACGCAGCCGCAGCCCTCGCCGGCGCACCCACAGCACCGCGGCCGCGGTGGTCAGCGCCCACACTGCCAGCGCGATCCCCAGATGGACGAAGCTCTTGGTGTCGCGGCCGAGGATGGGGCCGATCGCGGCGGGCACCTGGTTCCAGAAGACGTCGTGCTCGACGCCGCCGATGGGATCGGCGATGTAGTACAGCGCATACGGCAGGGCCAGAGCTGTGAGCCACACGGCGACGTGGCGCCGGTCGGAACGATCTCGCCACCGCCGGATCAACGGTGCGGCGGCCACGGGAAGCAGCACCGACACCAGATTGCCGATGCCGAGCCACGACACCACCGGCACCAGCACGTTGGGGACGGTGCGGAGGAGCCGCGACGGCGTGTCGATGCACAGCGTGAACAGCACCGCCGCCGCGAGAGTGGGTAGACCGACCACGCCGAACAGCGCGAGGTTCTTCACCAGCAGTATTCGCCACATGGGCGTGCCGGCCGCGAGCGCGGCCTGGACACGGTGGTGATCGGTGCCCAGCATGTTCGTGGTCGTGACGTCGGCGAGGATGAACGACGCGAAGTAGGTGTCGACGACGACGATCAGGTCGTTGTGCACGTTGTGCCGCGTCAGCGGCTGGACCAGAAGCCACAGCGCGGCGAGCACCGTGTTGATCGCGACGCCGCTCAGGCCTGCGTAGGGCGGGGTGAACATCCAGCGGATCTCGGCGGCGACGGCGCGTGGCAACGGTAGGGACAGTGCCCGCGCCGACCGTCGCGCGCTGTAGGGCCGGCCCGCGCCGGCCCGCACCATCGCGCGGGCGTACCGGAGCACCACCGGTTTCATGGACCCCTCCCGCACAAGGTGTCTGCGACCCTACCGGCGGACACCCCGATTTCATCACCTCGGAGCAACGTCGGCAATGTACTGTGTGTCCGCTCGATCGAGGGTCAGCGATGACCGCAAGAACACTGACAGCGAGGCAGCCGTGAGACTGATCTTGGAACTGCTTCGCCCCTACCGCTGGTCGGTGCTCGGCATCTTCGCGGTGCTGTGCGTTCAGATCGCGATGGGGCTGGCCGCGCCGTGGCCGCTGAAGGTCGTGCTGGACAGTGTGGTCGGCGATCATCCGTTGCCGGCCTGGCTCCATGGGCTGCTGCAACCCATCCTGGGTGGCGAGAGCCGGATGCACATCGCTGGATTGGCCGCGATCATGGTGATCGTCATCGCGGTGATCGCCGCGATCGCCACCTATGCGGCCAACTACCTCACCGAGACCGTCGGTCAGCGCGTCGGCAACGATCTGCGGACCCGGGCCTACCACCATCTGCAGCAGCTCTCGCTCAGCTACTTCGACACCCACCGGGTCGGGCCGATCCTGTCGACCCTGACCGACGACGTGGACACCATCCAGGATTTCGCGTCCGCCTCGACCCTGGGCATCGCGACCGACCTGCTCACCATCGTGGGAATGCTCGGCCTGATGCTGTGGCTGCAATGGGATTTCACCCTCGTGGCGCTCGCGGTCGCACCGCTGCTGCTGTTGTTCGTCTCCCGAATTCGTAAGGCGGTCAAGGCCGCGACGCACGAGGTCCGCCGACGCGAGTCCGACATCGTCGCCGTCGCCGAAGAGGGGCTGCAGTCGATCCGGGTCGTCAAGGCCTTCGACCGGGAAACGCTGCAGGAACAGCAGTTGGCGATCGCCGGGCAGCAGGCCGTCGATGCAGCACTCAACGCGCGCCGGGTGAAATCGGTGGTCTCACCGATCGTCGCGGTCGTGGTCGCGGCGTGCACGGCGCTGGTGCTGTGGCGCGGCTCGGCGCTGATCCTCGCCGGGGCGATGACCGCGGGCACGCTCACCGTGTTCATCAGTTATCTGGCGTCGTTCTTCAAACCCGTGCAGGACCTGGCGAAGCTGACCAACACGATCGCGATGGCCGCGGTCGGGGTCGAACGGGTGGCCGCGCTGCTCGACGCCGAAACCGACATCGAGGAGAAGCCCGACGCCGTCGGTGCCGCAAAGGTCAAGGGCGGCATCCGGTTCGACAAGGTCGCGTTCAGCTACGACGGTGAGAAGCCGGTGCTGCGCGATGTGACGTTCGACGTCGCCCCCGGTCAGCTGGTCGGCATCGTCGGCCACACGGGCAGCGGAAAATCCTCGCTGGTGAGCCTCATTCCCCGGTTCTACGACCCCAGCATGGGGTCGGTGCAGATCGACGGCGTGGACCTGCGCGACTACAAATTGCACGAGATACGCCAGCAGATCGGTTATGTGCTGCAGGACACGGTGCTGTTCCGGGGCACCGTCCGCGACAACATCGCCTTCGGCCGGCCGGATGCCACGCACGAAGAGATCGTGGAAGCCGCGAAACTCGCCAACGCCCACGAGTTCATCTCCGACATGCCGCAGGGTTACGACAGTGCCGTCGGCGAACGCGGGATGACGTTGTCCGGCGGCCAGCGGCAGCGTATCGGCATCGCTCGCGCCCTCATCCGCGACAGCCCGATCCTGATCCTCGACGAACCGACCGCCGCGCTGGACGCCCAGTCCGAGCATCTGGTGATGAGCGCGCTGCAGCGGCTGATGAGCGATCGCACCGTGTTGACCATCGCCCACCGGCTCTCGACGATCCGCGACGCCGACAAGATCGTCGTGCTGGAAGAGGGGCGCGTCGTCGAAGAAGGCACCCACAGCGAGCTGCTCGAGGGCAACGGCAGATACGCTGAGTTGCACCGCATCCAGTACGAGGACGAGACGCCGTGACCCGCTCCCTGATCATCCTGCCCGACGACTCGTCGCGGCCGGTTCTCGACGCCATCCACAACGCCGAGAAGTCGGTGCGCGTCAAGATGTTCGCGTTCAGCCATCAGCCGCTGCTCGACGCGGTCGTCGCGGCGCACCAGCGAGGCGTCCTGGTCAAGGTGATGCTGAACCCGGAGCGTCGCGACGGTGAGACCGACAACGACGGAGCGCGGGACCTGTTGCTGCAGTACGGCATCGACGTCACCGAGAGCAGTCCGTCGTTCGGGTTGACGCACGAGAAGTCGATGGTGATCGACGACGAGTTCGCGTTCGTCGAATCGTTGAACTGGACCGACGAGAACTTCACCGAGACCCGTGACTATGCGGTGGTCACCCCGACTTCGCATGAGGTGCTCGAGATCATCGAGTGTTTCGAAGCCGATTGGGCGCGAGAGGAATTCGATCCCGGTGATGACGCCCGGCTGATCTGGTGCCCGACCAACGGTCGGGCCCGGATCGCTGATTTCATCGATCGCGCCGAGAAGACCCTGTTCGTCCAGAACGAGCGCTACCAGGACCCGGTGATCATCGAGCGATTGGTGCGTGCGGCGCGCCGCGGGGTCAAGGTGCACGTGATGGCCCGCGCGGCCCACCATCTCAAGGCCGACAAGCTACTGGAGGGGGTCAGCGGGCTACGCATCCTCGACGATGTCGGCATCAAGATCCACCGGCTCAAGCACCTCAAGCTGCACGCCAAGATGATGGTCGCCGATCACGAGCGGGCAATCGTGGGCTCGATCAACCTGTCTCCCGGCAGTTTCGATCATCGCCGGGAACTCGCGATCGAGGTGGACGACGACCACCTGATCACCCGGCTCAACAAGGTGGCGCATCACGACTGGAAACATTCCGCGCCATTGGATCTCAGCGACGCGGCACTTCTCGCCGACCTCGCCGGGCGCAATCAGCGAGAAGTCGACCAGTTGGCGCTGCACGATCCCCACGCCGACTGAGGGCGCTGTCCGTCGACGCGGCAGGCGTCAGGTGCGGCTGACGACCGCCGAATCGGCGGGACGGTTGAGCGTCACCGGCGGATCCTCGCCCTCCGGGATGAGCAGGACAGGGACCTCGGTGTGGTCCACCACGGCGGCCGCCACACTGCCCTGCAGACGCCCCAGCAGACCGCTGCGTCGATGGGGGCCCAGCACGATGACGCTGGCGCCGTGCTCTTCGGCGGCGGCGACGATGCCCTTCCACGTCGGCGTCGCCTCGACGGCGATGCCGCACGCCGGCATCCCGGCGGCCTCGGCGAGCGAGGCACCGAGCGCCGCAGTGCGTTCGGCGGCGCGGCGGACGTCACCGGCACGGTCGGCGTAGACGTGTTCGTCGTCGGCCGGGATGAATCCGACGTCGACCGGTTGCCACACGCACACGACCACCGCCTCGCGCCCTGCGCCGAGATGATCGGCGGCGCGAGCGATGGCCCTCGCCGCGAGATCCGAACCGTCGTAAGCGAGCAGCACGGGACCCGGACCCGTGGATACCGGTTCGGGGGCCGCCGCCGAGGGCACGGTGTGTCCACTCGGCGGGGGCTCGATCGGCAGGCCCCGCAGCCGAGCCAGCAGCGGAGGTGAGTACCAGGCCGGTGAGTCACCGTCGAGGAACTCGTCGAGATCCGGGGTCTGCGGGCGTGCACTGCTGAGGACGTAGACCGCCACTCCGAACACCGCACCGCCGACGGCGAGACCGAATCCGACCCAGAGGGCAACGCCGGTTCCGGCGACCAGATCGTCGGAGATCCGGGTGGCCAGGTGCGCGAAGATCGGCGCCACCATGAAGGCCGCGACAGCGCGCAACAACTCGATGATCGCGAACACCCGCTGCAGACTGTTCGACTGCAGCGAGAACCCGGCGACGAACAGTGCGGGCGCGACGGTGGCCCCGAGGGCGAGTCCGGTCAGGGCCGAACCGAGCAGGGCCAGCGAGTGATTCGCCGGCAGCGACAACCGGAACACCAGGATGCCTGCGGCCAGCAGCGCCATGCCGACGAGCGGGAGATAGTGCATCGCGCGCCGGGAGATCACGAAGCCGAACACGACCGCCATCACGATCGCGCCACCGAGTTCCGGCAGGTACAGCAGACCGACCTGCACGGGGCTGAACGACTGCAGGAACACCGCCGCCGTCAGCGCGGTCGCCGCCACCGACGCGGCCGCGGCGAACAGGGCCACACCGACGCCGGCTACCGGGATCGCGCTGGTGAGCATCGTGCGGATGGTCAGCAACGGGCGACGGGCCCGGTACTGGTAGACGATCAGCGCCACGATCAGCACCAACCCGCCGAGCATCGGCGCGGTCACCGCCAGATCGGAGATCTCGTGGCTGGTCAGCTGGGCGGCCCCGACGAACGCCGCCGTGCACCCGACGGTGGCGAGCACGATGGCCGGCAGGTCGCGGGGTGCGTCCCGATCGGCGGGCGGCGCGTCGTCGAAGGTGAGCACGGCCAGGACGAGGGCGGCCAGCGCGACGGCGGCGACGATCCAGAACAGCGGCCGCCACGCGTGCGCTTCGGCTTGCGCACCGCCGATGAACGGGCCGAGCGCGACGGCGCCGAACACGCACATGTTCATGATCATCGCGGTGTTGCGCAGCTTGTCGCGCGGAAAGCCGATGGTCAACGGGGGAGCCGCCGCGATCAGCAGCATGCTGGTCGCCAAACCCTGCAGTACGTGGCCGATCACGAACGTCGGCGCGTTCGGCGCGGCGGCGACGGTCACCGATCCGATGACCAGCACCACGGCGTAGCCGAGCAGCATTCGGCGCTGCGGAAGATGTTGGGCGAACTGCACGGCCAGCACCGTGCCGACCGCGTACGCGGCGTTGCCCAACCCCGAACTGATCGCCATCGTCTGGGCGCTCATGTGCAGCTGTTCGCTGATGATCGGCACCAGCGGATCGAGCGCAGCTGACAGCGCCAGATAGGGGATCAGCGCCAGCGTGACCATGGCGGCCACTGCGGGGTATCGCCCGGCGAGGGGTCCTTGGCGCATCAGCAGCACCCACCGGAAGCACAGTCACGACGCGAGAGCTCAGCCACGTTCGGCGGCAACCGGGCCGCGGCGCCCGGCATTCCCCGATGGGAGGAGTTCCCAGGGACCTCCCAGGAAAAAGGTCAGACCACCGAGGGGGTTCCGATCCGGATGATCTGTCCGGTGTCGTAGCGCAATTGGTAGAGCGCCTGGTCGGGACCTTGTACGAGCACCACCGTTCCGCCGGCCTGCGCATCGAAGTCCCGCACGTTGCCGCAGGAGGAGAAGTCGGCGGTGCAATCCAGTGCTTTGATCCAGCCCTTAACCAGGTCGGCCACCAGCAACGTGTTCTGGAACTCGTCGCCGAGCTGGCCGCCGTCGTAGAACAGCACCGAGGTGATCGCAGCACCACTGTCGCCGTGCCCGTAGGTGTAGATCGGGTCCGACACGCCCGCGCAATCGCTGGTGCACACGCCCTCGGAACCCGGCCAGCCGTAGTTGCCGCCGGCGATGACGTTGTCGACCTCTTCGAAGGAGTTCTCGCCCACATCGGCGACGAGCAGCTCGCCGGTGGGGGTGAACGTCAGCCGGAACGGGTTGCGGAAGCCGTAGGCGTAGATCTGCGGCAGCGCCCCGTCCCCGAGGTCGGGGTTGTCCGACGGGATGGTGCCATCGGGATTGATCCGGATGATCTTGCCGTGGATCGTGCCGAGGTCCTGCGCGTTGCCGGAGTCCTTGTTGTCGCCGACGCCCCAGTAGAGCATGCCGTCAGGACCGAACCCCAGCGCGCCGCCGTGATGGAAGAACGCCGACCGGTCCGTGGACTGCAGCAGGACCTTCTGGGAGCCGAACACCACACGGTCGTTGCGGACCGTCAGCCGCGCCAGCCGGTCGCAAGCGAAGATCGTCGTGTAGGCCACGTAGATGTAGCCGTTGTTCTCGAAGTCGGGGTCGACGGTGAGGCCGCCGAGGCCCCGCTCGCCCTGTGTCAGCGTCGCCACCCGGTAGAGCGGTCGCCGCAGGACGTCACCGTTGTCGTCGACGACGCGGATTCGGCCGTTCTTCTCCGCGACGAGGATGCGTCCATCGGGCAGGAACTGGAAATCCGTGGGCTGGGTGAAGCCGGAGGCGACGACGGTCCGCTCGGGGGCGACCTCGGCAGCCGCGACGGTCTGACGCGTCCCTGCCGCCGTGAGGCCGGCGCCGACGAGGTCCAGCAACCGTGACGGACGGGGGTCGGGCGCGCTGGGAGTGGCCGGTTCCGGGGAGTCGATCGTGACCGTCCGAGCGCGCCGTTCGGCGACGCGGTCGGCGCGCTCGGCGGCGCGCTGCTCGCGGTCGGCGGCGCGCTGCGCGCGGGCTTCTGCCCGGTCGGACTTGGCCTCTGCGCGACGGGTCGCGCGCGCCTCGGCACGTTGGGTCGCGCGCGCCCGCGGACCTGCCTTCGCGGAATCACGATCAGCTGCAGCGCTGTTCGCGGTCGCGCTGGTCGACGACGCACTGCCGCTGTCCGCGGATGCCACGGCCTGACCCGTCAGGACGGCCGCGCCGATCCCGAAGGCCACGGCGAGGCCTCCGACCCGTCCGATGTGGAGTGCGGTGCTGACTCTGCTGTTCGGTCGAGTGGTCTGTGACCCTGCCGACGACGATTCCCCCATGACGCCTCCTCGCGAGCGGGGGTCTCCGCACCGCGCTGTCGGCGGCAACCCGGCAACACCCCGGTGAGGCGACTGTAGGTCGGCGCCGCGGCAGGTATCGCGTTTTCGCTGCGAAATCTGTGACGTCGCTGAACGCGTGAAGCGCAAGGAAGGCAACGCTTTTCGTGCTCCGTCACGCCTCGCGGGCGAAAGGCGCGGGACTGTTCTGATCTGGCGAAGGCCACCGGCCGGGAACATGCATCATTCGTGTGGGTCGATACCCCTGGTCGACAACGTCAGCAAACGTTCGCGTGCGCCGGGACGGAACATGACCGATTGATGACGGAATGGTGTGACCCAGCTCACAGCGGCGTATTCTGGAGTCATCCCTGAGACGAAGGGGGTTGTGATGAAAGGCGCTCATCGCGATCCGGTCGATCACGTCCGCACGACTCTGCCGCACAGTGGCGAGTCTTTCATCGACACGCTGTGGCTGCCCGGGCTGCTCCTCATCGGCATCGGCACGGTGTTGATCGCCGGCACCGTCGCGGCCACGGCCTACGGCAACCGGGACCTGTCGCTGATCCTGGGCCTGGTCGCCGGCGCGCTCGTCACCGCGGGGGCGCTGCTGATCGCGCTGGAACACCAGCGGGTCAAGCGGGTCGAGCGGCAGTGGCAGAAGGACCATCCCGACCATCCCCACCTGCGCGCCGGCTAGCTGAGAGGTCCGGCAGCAACACCCGGACGTGACGGCCGGTGGTCTCGACACCGGCGAATCAACGCGTAGGTCATCGGCAATCTGGAGAAGATCCACGCGAAGTGGACGTGTCAGCAAATATGGCGTCGTACACTGCTGTCGATCACGCGAGGGGGGACTCATATGGGTAATCGGCGGGCTGGCACGCAGGGCAGGCATCGCGCGCAGAAACAGCGGACGGCGGCACGCGGCGGGCGGGCGCGGGCCAAGGCCGCAGTGACCGCGGTCGGGATGGCCGGCGTGGCCGTCGCCGGCGCTGCGGTGCTGGGGACCGCGCCGACGATGTCGGTGAGCCCGCAACTGCTCGCGACCCTGCACTATCTGCGCGGGACCACCAACGGGCACCAGGCGACGCAGCAGGAGTTCGAGGATTTCATCGGCGTGGTCGTCAACGGCACGGCCGCGCCGACGCCCGACGGCCCGTACGAGAAGGTCGACTACAACGCGGGACTGCGGCCCTTCTCTCAAGGCGGCTTCAAGGACCTGACGTTCGACGATTCCGTCGCGGAAGGCGTCGCCAACCTGACGACGGCCGGTCCGGCGTCCGGTGACGTGATCTTCGGGTACTCCCAGGGAGCCGTCGTCGCGTCCCACTACAAGGCGACTCACGAGGGCAACGTGTACGTCCTGGCGGCGAACCCGAATCGGCCCAACGGTGGCATCCTCGAGCGTTTCGAGGGGCTGCACATTCCCTTCCTCGACGTCACGTTCAACGGAGCCACCCCCGACAACGGCGATCCCACGATCGACATCGCTCGCCAGTACGACGGCTGGTCCGATTTCCCCACGTATCTGTGGAATCCCCTGGCGATCGCCAACGCCGTGGCGGGCATGGCGCTGGTACACGGCAACATGCAATTCGAGCTGACCACCGACGACCTGAAGGCGGCCAGAGATTCGGGCGACAGCGACTACTACCAGGTCGACGAGGACACGAACACCACGTACTACCTGGTGCGGACCTACCCGATTCCGCTGCTGATCCCGCTCGATCCGTTCCTGCCCGATCAGGTCATCGCCGCGCTCGACGCCCCACTGCGCAAGATCATCGAAACCGCCTACGACAGAAGTGATTACGGCGCGCCGACACGCGCGACGTTCTTCCCGAAGCGGACTGTGAAGCCAGAGGTTGCGACGGTCGACGCGTCGGCGCCCGTCGAGCAGGAACCCGTCGAGCAGCGCCGGCAGCGGTCGGAACCCGGCGACCAGGTCGAGGAGAACCGGGACGAGGGTGGGGCCGCGGAACGCTCGGCCACGCGCACGTCCTGGTACCCGGGCAAGCATCTTCGTGAAGAGGTGGAGGCCGCCAACGCGACCCGCCACGAGAAGAAGCGCGTCCGCCAGCATGTCGAGGACTCATCCCAAGACGCCGTGAGCAGCGACGATGCCCCGAAGAAGGCCGCTGCCGCGCCGGGTGGCGGTCACGCCGACGGCCCCGCCGCGAACGACGAGGCCGCCTGAGCGCAGTCACCACACGCGGTGGACGTGCCGGTGGTGGCGGTGCCGGTAGGTCGCCGCGGCCGGGGTGTGCACGTGAGTCTTCGGGGACGTCGCGACCGAGGGGCTGAACACCCGCGGCTGAGTGGGCATGTGCGCCCGGGTGTCGCGGGGAGTCGTCGGTGCGTGGCCACTGTGTCCGTTGGTCGAGTGGGTGTTCGCCGGCGACGCGGCGGCAGCGGTACCGGCCAGGCCGAGCGCGCCACCGAGGATGCCGGCGGTCAGCAGGGGCAGGGCGATGATGCGAGCGGTGTTGTTCATGTTCATTTCCTTTGTCTGAGTTGGCTTTTGGAGCCTGTGACCGGCTGTTCCGGCGTTGACACAAGAATGCCCGGAGTCGCGGGTCTGCGTCTGTCCGCCGGGCGGCCGATCGCGGGGACGAAACCGTGGTCCTCCGATCGGGGGATGCCGGTGGATTGGTGGCATCCGATGCGGAGTGCGATGTTGTAGCGATGACGTCTGCGCACTGTGTCCGATGCGGCGCCGAGCGACCGTCGTGGCTGGGGGAGCCGCACCGCTGCATCGGCAACGCCGACGTGTCGTGGCTGAATTTCCACGGGATGACCGCGCACGCGGCGATGGCCTGGCGACGGCGCCTGCTCTACGGTTCGTCGTGAGCGAGATTTGCAGGCAACGGTATGCGCGGTAGGGTCGTCCGTTAGTCGCAAATAGAGATCGGATCGTGACGTCATGGACCTTGTACTCGGCCTGTCGATGACGTCGTCATCGGTGCGCTGGGTGCTGGTCGAAGGCGCCGCCGGTGAGGGCGCCACCATCGATCGGGGATCAGCCGACCGTGCCGGCGTGGACGCCGGCGTCCTGCTCGACTCCCTGATCGGTGACGACACGTCCCGGCGCCTGCACGCGGTGGGTCTGACCTGGTCAGCTGCGGCGGAAGCCACGGCGAGTGCGGTGTGGCAGGAGCTCACCGACCGGGGTGTCGAGAACGTGATCGCGGTGTCTGCTGTCGAGGCAGCCGAGACGCTCGCGCTCGGTATCGCAGACGTCGCCGGATACGAGCGCACGGTGGTCTACGTCACCGAGCCCGGAGAATCGGTGCTGGTCGCGGTCACTCCGGACGGCGTGACCGCAGACCGGATGGACACGGCCGCACTTGCGCAAGCGCAGCTGCCCAGCTCAGACGCGGTGGTCGTGTTGGGTTCCGGTGATGTCGCGGCCGCGATGGCCGCCGCGCAGCAGCGCACGGACGCTCCGGTGGTGTCTGCCGATCAGTCGGAGCTGGCCCTGGCCCGGGGCGCCGCGTTGGCGTCGGCGTCGGCGGTGGCCCTGCTCGACGTGGCCGGTGAAACCGGCGCCCGGCGCCTCTCGAGCACCGCCGTGCTGGCCTCGGTTCTGGGGGCGGCCGTCGTGACGCTGGTCGTGTCGGCGTCGGCCGCGGTCGGTCTGAACTTCACCCCGGATCCCACCCCACAGATGGTCCGCTCCGTGCAGGACGAGGTCCGCGAGGCGGCCCCACCCGCGCCTCCGCTCGTCGCTCCTCCCGCGCCGCCCGCGCCCGCGGCGCCGATCGTCAACACCGCACCCGCGCCCGAGGCCGTGGAGCTGCCCGCTCCACCCGAGGCGGCGCCCGTGGTCGACGAGCCGCCGGCGGCCGCTCCTGCTCCTGCTCCGGAGTACGTCCCGCCGGCGCCCGAATACGTCCCGCCGGCCCCGCCGCCGGACTATCTGGCGCCCGCGCCGGGTGCCCCGGTGCTGGTGCCCCCGGGCGGTCCGCTGCCCGCGGCCGTGCCGCCGCCCGTGGTCGTGGAGAACCCCCAGCCGCGGCTGCGGGACCGCATCATCGAACGCATCCCGATCATCAACCGGTTCCACGAACCGCAGTACGACTACACGCCCTAGCTCGCTCCACCCGCGACCACATTGCGCAGCGGAATGCCCTGGTGCAGCCGCACGATGTTCGCTGTGACATCTCCGACGCGGCCGGCGAAGGTGTCCGAGGTGACACCGGACGAGTGCGGCGTCATCAGCACATTGGGTAGCTGCCCGAAGGGCAGATCGCTGGGGGCGCACCGGCTTTCACCACCCGGATAGCGATACCAGACGTCGATGGCGGCAGCCGCGATCACGCCGTCCGCCAACGCGTCGTAGAGCGCCCGCTCCTGCACGAGGGGACCGCGGCCGACGTTGATGAGGACTCCGTCGTGACCCAGCGCGGCCAGCTGGGCAGCACCGATCATGCCCGTGGTCGCCGAGTTCAGCGGCGCCGACACCACGACGACGTCACTCTCGGACATAAGTCGGTCGAGCTGACTGGTGTTCCCCACCCAGGTGAGCCCCGCGTCCTCGCCGCCGCTGCCCGATCCGGTGACCGCGGCTGCCGTACAACCGAACGCGCGCAGCAGATTCCAGCTGTACCCACCGATGTGGCCGAGCCCGACGAAGCCGATTCGAGCCTCGCTCAGTGTGGGGGCCTGGGCTATCGCACGATCGTAGACCGAGGTCGACCAGATCCCCTCCCGCAGAGCGCGGTCCTGAACGAGGAAGCGGCGGCGCAGCATCACCGCGGCAGCTGCCACGTACTCGGCGATGGACCGTTCGTGGTGGAAAGTGTTGGCGACGAGGATGCCCGCGTCCAACGCGGCGAACTCGATCTTGTCGGTGCCTGCACCGGCGACGTGAATCAGTCGCAATCTCTCGGCGGCGCCGGCCATGTCGGCGGTGAAGCGACTGCCGACGTACACGTCGGCGTCGCGGAGGTCCGGTCCGGTGACACCGTCCGGCACCCAGCGGACGTCCGAGTCGGCAGGCGCCATCGCCTCGAAGCGATCACGGTGCGGTAGGAGGTTGGGGTCGGCGACGACGATCTTCACGTCAATCCCTCTGCAGCGCTGGGCGTTTGCTGTCGAAAGTCCAGCCGGGGATCAGGTACTGCATGGCGATGGAATCGTCGCGCCCACCCAGACCTTCAGCGGAATACAACCTGTGTGCCGCCGCGACGGCGGCGTCGTCGAGCGTCACGCCCAGCCCCGGTGCGTCGGGCACCGCCAGGTGACCGTCGACGATCTCGTACGGGTCGGCGGTGATGGCCTGTCCGTCCTGCCATATCCAATGCGTGTCGATAGCCGTGATGTTCCCGGGCGCGGCAGCAGCGACGTGGGTGAACATCGCCAGCGATACGTCGAAGTGGTTGTTGGAGTGCGATCCCCACGTCAAACCCCACGCGTCGCACAGTTGGGCCACACGCACCGAACCTGCCATGGTCCAGAAGTGAGGATCGGCAAGCGGGATGTCGACTGCCCCGGCCCGGATCGCATGCCCCATCTCCCGCCAGTCCGTCGCGATCATGTTCGTCGCGGTGGGCAGTCCGGTGGCTCGCTTGAACTCCGCCATCACCTCCCGTCCGGAGAACCCGCCCTCCGGGCCGACGGGATCTTCGGCGTAGGCGAGCACATCGCGCAACTCGCGGCAGGTCCGGATCGCGTCATCGAGCAGCCACCCGCCGTTCGGATCGAGGGTGACCCGCGCGTCCGGAAAGCGTTCGGCCAGTGCGATGACGGCTTTGGCCTCGTCCGCCGCGGGCAGGACGCCGCCTTTGAGTTTGAAGTCGGCGAATCCGTAACGCGCGTGCGCAGCCTCGGCGAGCCGGACGATCGCGTCCGGAGTCAGCGCCTCCTCGTGGCGCACCGTCATCCAGTCATCCGCGCCTGCGGGTTCGTCGGCAGCCGAGCGGTAGGCGAGATCGGTCTTGCGGCGATCACCGACGAAGAAGAGATACCCGAGTGCCTGGACGCGGTCGCGTACCTGCCCGTCGCCGAGCAAGGCTGCCACCGGGACCTCGAGATGCTGCCCGAGCAAGTCGAGCAATGCTGACTCGATCGCGGTGACAGCATGCACCGTGACGCGGAGGTCGAACGTCTGCGCGCCGCGGCCGGCGGCATCGCGGTCGCCGAAGGTACGCCGTACCTCGTTGAGCACGGCGTGATAGTCGCCGATGCGGCGTCCGGCGATCAGGTCGCGGGCGTCGGAGAGGGTGCGGCGGATGGGTTCGCCTCCGGGCACTTCGCCGACGCCGATGTTGCCCGCGGAGTCGGAGACGACGACGAGATTGCGGGTGAAGAAGGGCCCGTGCGCACCGGACAGATTGAGCAGCATGCTGTCGTGCCCCGCGATCGGGATGACGGTGACGTCGGTGACGACGGGTGTTCTCATGGGGTTCCTCTCGAGCGTCATGATGCGAACCATCTGTCGCCGTTGGCCAATGGGCGCACGACACGGGAAACCTTGTCGCCGGTGCTCTGCAGCGCCGCGATGATCTCGCGTGCTCGCTGCGGGCTCAGCCGATCAACAGGTATCGAGGCACTGATCGCATCCTGCGCGGGCCGGCAGTAGTGCAGTGGCACCGCGAAACACCGTACCCCGGCGGTGTTCTCCTCGTCGTCTCCGGCGTATCCCCGGATCCGGACCTCGTCGAGCTCGCTGTCGAGAACGGCGCGATCGGTGATGGTCTTCGGTGTCAGCGCTGTCAGGGCCGCCGGGATGTGCCGGTCGCGTTCGGCACCGAACAGTTCGGCCAGCAGGGCCTTTCCGAGTGAGGTGGCATAGGCGGGTAATCGTCTGCCCACCCGGTTGGCGGTGCGCGCGTACTGCTGGGATTCGCGGGTGGCGAGGTAGACGATGTCGGTCCCGTCGAGCCGGCCGAGGTGGAACGTCTCGTCCAGCGCGGCGCGCAGGTCTTCCAGGAAGGGGACGATCAGCGGAAGGTACGGATCGCTGTCGAGGTAACTGGTGCCGACCAAGAGGGCACGGATGCCGATGCCGTACAGCGTTCCGGTGGAGTCCGACCGTACCCAGCCCTGACCGACGAGAGTACGCAGAAGTGCATGGGCGCTGCTGCGCGGCATCTCGAGTGCATCGCTGATCTCGCGCAATCGGGCCGGCTCGTCGTGGCGGCCCGCCAGGTACTCCAGCAACTCGACGGTACGGACCGCCGATTTGACCTTGCGCACCGGAAGATCTTCTGTCACAACAGTTCCCTCACATTGCCAGCAGTTCGCGGCCGATCAGCAGCGCTGCACCCAGGGCGGAGACGATGATCGCCACCCGGCGTAACCGGGCCGGATTGAGATGCCGGTTCATCACCGTGGAGAGCAGATAGCCGGCCACGGCCGCCGGTATCAGCACGGTGAAGCCCCACCAGGTGCGCGTGTCCACCGCGCCGGTGACCGAGAGCACGATCAGGGACATCACCGAACCCACCAGGAAGAACCCGCCCATGGTTCCCCGCAGCCGGGGCCCGGAATTGCGTTGCCACACCAGCGCCATCGGTGGGCCGCCGATGGAGGTCGCGGTTCCCAGCAGCCCGGACGTGGCTCCCGCGATCACCACGTTGCGCCGGCGTGCTGCCGGAATCCAGCCGCTGCTCGTCAGTACCACGCCACCGAGTACCACGGCGGCCAGCATCAACGACAGCGCGCGATGCGGCAGCGCCGCGAGAAGCAGGGCGCCGGCGATCGTGCCGGGCACACGTCCGGCGAGCGCCCAGCCGGTACCCGACAGATCGATCGATTCCCGCTCGCGGATCACGACGATCAGCGTCACCAGGGTCGCCACCATGATCAGCGTGCCGGGGATCAGCGCCGGATCGACCAGGGCGACGATCGGCGCCGCGAACATGCCCATGCCGAACCCGATGGACGCCTGCAGGGCGGAGGCCAGGAAAATCGCCAGGGCCAGAACGCAATATCCACCGACGCTCATGCCGGCACGGTCTCACGGCCACTCCCTTCGAGCAGCAGCGGATGGTGGCACTCCGCGGCGTGGTCGGGTGCGGCAGGGTCGACGGCCGCGGGCGGTGGCGTCGTCGCGCACACGTCTGTCGCCTTCCAGCACCGGGTCCGGAATCGGCAGCCCGACGGCGGATCGATCGGTGACGGCACTTCGCCTTTCAGCAGGATCCGCTGCGCGCGGCGGGAACTGTCCAGTGAGGGTGCAGCCGACATCAACGCGGCGGTGTAGGGGTGGTTCGACCGCTGGTACACCGCCTCGGTGGGCCCGTTCTCGATGATCCGGCCCAGATACATCACGGCCACACGGTCGGCGACGTGCCGCACCACCGACAGGTCGTGAGAGATGAAGATGTAGCTGATCCCGAGTTGATCCTGCAGATCGTTGAGCAGGTTGAGCACCTGCGCCTGTACCGACAGGTCGAGAGCCGACACCGGTTCGTCGCAGATGATCACGTCGGGATTCAATGCCAGGGCGCGAGCGATACCGATGCGTTGCCTCTGTCCGCCGGAGAATTCCTGCGGGTACTTGGCCGCGGACTTGGCGCCGAGGCCGACCAGATCGAGCAGACCGCGCACCCTCATGTCGCGATCCTGGCGGTTCTTCACCACCCCCTTGTGGCTGCGCCATGGTTCGGCGATGATCTCGGCTGCCGACATCCGTGCGTTCAGTGAGGCGTAGGGGTCCTGGAACACCATCTGGACCCGTCGGCGAAAGGCCAGGAGTTCGGAGCCCTTGAGGCTGAACGGGTCGACGCCGTCGAACCGAACGCTGCCCTCGTCGGGCCGCTCGAGCATCATCAATGTTCGCGCCAAAGTGGATTTGCCGCAACCGGATTCCCCGACGAGGCCCAATGTCTGGCCGCGATCGAGGTTCAATGTGACCCCGTCGAGAGCGCGAAGGGCTTTCTTGCCGGCGTGCGGTACCCGGAAGTATTTGCGGATGTCGCGGACTTCGAGCAGGGGGCCGTTGCCGGCCGTCGTGTGATCAGACATGGGTGACCTCTTCCGGGAAGTGGCAGGCTGTCATGCGACCGGTGCCCGACAGAACCGGTCGTGTCGTCGTACAGATCTCGCGAGCCAGCGGACAGCGGGCGTGGTAGACGCATCCCTCGGGAACGGCATGCAGGTCGGGGGGTGAACCGCCGATGGACTTGAGGCTGTCGCCCCGGCGAGCGTTCACCGGCACCGAATTCAGCAACCCCTTGGTGTATGGATGCCGGGGATCGGTGAAAACCTCGGCCACAGTGCCGGTCTCGACGATGTTGCCGGCGTACATCACCGCGACGCGGTCGGCCTCCTCGGCCACCAGCGCGAGGTCATGGGTGATGAGCACGACGGCCATGTTGTATTCGGTGCGCAGGTCCCGCAGCAGTGCCATGATCTGTGCCTGCACGGTGACGTCGAGTGCTGTCGTGGGCTCGTCGGCGATCAACACGCTGGGATTCAGCGCGACGGCCATCGCGATCAGCAGTCGCTGACGCATCCCGCCGGAGAACTGGTGCGGATACGAATCCACCCTCGTCTCGGGCTGCGGGATGCCGACCCGGGTCATCAACTCCACGGCCTTGACCTTGGCCTCCTTCGTGGAGAGGCCGTGATGGATCCGAAAAGGTTCGGCCAGTTGGGTTCCGACGGTGTACAGCGGATTCAATGCGGTCAGCGCATCCTGGAAGACGATCGCCAGTTCCGTGCCCGCCATCGCGCGACGCTTCTTGCGGTCCACGGTGAGCAGATCGACAGTCCCATCCTGGTGCGCGAGCCGCGCGCTGCCACCGACGATGTCGGCGACCGGTTCGAGGAGCCCCACCAGCGCTGTGGCGGTCATCGACTTGCCGCAGCCCGATTCACCGAGCAGCGCCAGGGTTTCGCCGCGTCGAGCGCCGAAGGACACCTCGTTGACGGCGCGCAGTGTTCCTGAGATCGTGCGGACCTCGACGGACAGTCGGTCGACCTCGAGCACGGGCGCAGTGTCCACGTGGAGATCGCGATCGGCGAGTGCAGTCATCGCAGAGCCTTTCCGGTCTTGGTGAATGCGGTCAGCCGCTTCTGTGGGACGGTGAGACGCCACCGCTGGCCGGGGTCGGTGGCGATGCGCGCCCACGCGGCCAGGATCGTCGCCGACACGGTGGTGATCACGATGGCCAGGCCGGGGAAGAAGGACAACCACCAGGCGCTGTGGAGATACGTCCGGCCCTGGGAGACCATCAGACCCCAGCTGACATCCGGCGGTTGGATGCCGATGCCCAAAAAGCTCAGCGAGCTCTCGGCGAGCATGACGTAGCAGAAGTCGAGCGTGGCGACGGTGAGCAGCGTGGGCAGCACGACCGGCAGCACATGCCGGCCGATGATCGAGTTCGCGCTGGCCCCGAAAGTGCGTGCTGCGTCGACGAAGACCCGGCTCTGGAGTTCGGCGGATTCGGCTCGGGCGGTGCGCAGGTACACCGGGATGCGGGTGATGGCCAGCACCGCAACGATGTTGGCGGCACTGGGGGAGAAGACGTAGAGCACGACGACGGCGAGCAGCAGCGAGGGGAAGCTCATGATCACGTCGGCGATGCGCATGGCCAGCGTTTCGCGCCAGCCCCGATGGAAGCCCGCCCACATGCCGATCGCGGAGCCGACGACCGCGGAGATCACCACTGCCGGCACGGCGACCGACAGTGTGGTGCGGCAGGCGACGATGAGCCGGGCCAGCATGCTGCGACCCAAGGGATCAGTGCCCAAGACGTTCGCCCACCCGTGGCTGAGGGTGAACGGTGCCTGGTTGGAGTTGTCCAGGTCGATGCGGGTGGCCAGGTCGCCGACGAGAACCGGGCCGAGCAGTGCGGTCAGGAACACCAGGCCCAGAACGCATGCGGCGGCGAACGCGACGCGGTCGTTGGCCAGCAGCCGGAACCACAGGGCACTGCCGCGGCGGCGGGAGGTCTCGGTGTCGTCCTCGCCGACGATCGCCGTGGTCGGCTTGACCGGGATCTGATCGATCTGCGTCATGATGGTGTCCCTTGTCCGTCTTAGATCCGAGCCGGTTCCCGCACGCGGGCGTCGAGCAGCGCGTAGCAGGCGTCGATGAGGATGTTGAGCAAGAAGATGCTGACCGCCGTGAGCAGAACCGCGGCCTGCAACACGGCGAAGTCCCGCTGCAGGATGGCGTCGATCATCAGTTTGCCGATGCCGGGCCAGCCGAAGATCGCCTCGACCACCACCGCCCCGTTGATGAGGCCGACGGCGAGGTCGCCGGCGACGGTGAGCGCGGGCGCGGCGGCGTTGCGCAGTGCGTGGTGGCTGACGACGCGGAAGTCACTGGCGCCCTTGCTGCGGGCCAGTCGCACATACGGCGCCGACAGCGCTGAGACCATCGCACCGCGGACCACTTGAGTGAGGACGCCGAGCGGTCGGATCATCAGCGTGGCAATCGGCAGAATCCAGCTCAGCATGCCGTCGTCGACCCCGGAGGTGGGCAGCCAGCCGAGCAGCACGGCGAACAGCCACACGCCGGTGATGGCGAACCAGAAGTCGGGAATCGAGGCCGCCGTCATGGACAGCAGGCTGGAGAAGCGATCGGCCAGTAAATTGGGCCGGTACGCGGCCCAGCAGCCGACGATCACAGCGCCGATGATCGCCAGCAGCATCGTGGTGATCGCCAGCTGGAGCGTGGCGGGGAACGCCCGCAGAGCCATGTCTGCGGCCGATTCGCCGGTCCGTAGCGAGGTGCCGAAGTCGAGATGGATGACACCTTTGAAGTAGTCGAGCAACTGGGTGATCAGCGGATCGTTGAAGCCGTTGGCGGCAGCGAACTGGGCGCGCTGCTCGGCGGTGGCGGACTCGGGCAGGTACAGGTTGGTGGGATCACCGGTGAGCCGGGCGAGCAGGAACACGCCGAGCAGCACGATGATCAACGGCAGAGCGCTGGAGTACATCCTGCGTCGAACGAAGGGAAACATGGGCTGAGCCTTCCTGCTTCTCAGGACTGGTCGGTGCGGTCGTCACCGGCAGGAGTCATCGCGGCGAGCCGCATCTCGTCACCGGTGGCCGGATCGGGGGTGTAGTCGACACGCGGCGACTTGCCGAGGATCCCCTTCATGTGGGCGATGTAGGCCATCTGCATGATCTCTTGGGGTTCCTCGGCGAAGAGCTTCGCGAAAGCGTCCTGGCGGGCCTGCCCGGTCAACAGCTCCGCGGCGCGGATCTTGGCATCGAATTCGGTTGTGCCGTAGGCGCTCTGCGGACCATCCGAGAGCATGTACTGGTCCATGGTGAACGCGGCATCACCGGCTTGGTTGCCGTGCATGATCATCAGCAGGTACGGGCCGGTGTTTGGAGGGAACGGCCGCAGCTGATACTCCAACTGATTGGCCGTGTCCATCATCTCGATCTTCACGTTCAGACCGATCTCGGTGAACTCGGCCTGCAGAACCTCGATGGTCTCGCTGATGTTGGGGAACTGCGCGGTACGCCCGATCAACCGGATCTGGGTGTCGACAGGCACACCGTCGGCCTTCGCCTCGGCGATCAGCTGCTTGGCCTTCTCGGTGTCGTGCGGCCACAGCGGGAGCTGGTCGTTGTAGCCGACGACACCGGAGGGAATGAGCTGTGCTGCCGGCTGGCCGAGACCACGGAAGAGTGCCTTGACGATTCCGGTGCGGTTGACCGCGTAGTTGATGGCCTGACGGACCCGCATGTCGTTCAACGGCGGTTCGGTGGCCTGCATGCGCAGGGCCGTGGTCTCGTTGTTCTGGAACGGCACACCCAGATCACCGGCGCCGTCCTCGGGGCCGAGACCGGTGGCGATATCGGCCTCGTCGTTGATGATCATCGCGGCTCGCACGCTTCCCTCACTGCGCCAGCGATATTCGGCGGTGGCGAAGGCCGGCGCGGCGCCCCAGTACGTCGGATTGCGCTTGAGCGTCAGTTTCTGGCCGTAGTCCCACGCCGCGATCGCGTAGGGCCCGGTGCCGATGGGTTCGCGCACCTTCTCGACTGTGCTGGTGGTCCGGGGCACCATCTCGACGAATGAGATACGCAGCGGCAGAATCGGATCCGGTTCGGTGGTGCCGACGACGACCGTGGTCGGATCAGGGGTCTGCAGGCGGAGCTTCTCGTCGCCGAAGACGTAGCCGTCGACGTTGCATTGCAGATCCGAGTTGACCGCCCGGTCGATTGAGAAGGCGGCGTCCTCGGATGTGAAGGGCGCCCCGTCGGAGAACGTCACGTCGTCGCGCAGCTGGAAAGTCCACTGAGTCGGGCTGGTCTGCGTCCACCGCGTGGCCAGCAGCGGGGTCAGGTCACCGGTGGTGGCGTCACGCTCGAGTAGAGGCTCGGTGATGTTGGAGCGGACCACGATGCCGGTGGATGTGAGTGAGCTCTCGCACGGCTCCAGGGTTGGCGGCTCCTGCTGGAGCACGATGCGCAGCGTGCCGGGGTCGTACCCACCGCCGCCGGAATTGGCGACCGAGCAACCGCTCAGGGCGAGCGCCGCGGCAGCGAATGCGGCAAGGGCTGTGGGTTTCATGGATTCTCCCGGGCTGGGCTGTGACGTCCACGTATGTAGATGCGAGCTGTGATGACAACCACACCGTAAGAGCGGGTTTCGAGAGGCGTCAACCCCACTCACAAGGCCCTTTGGCGCCATATCCGCCCGCTGATCGACCCCGTTCGGCGCCCACCAAAACCGCTCTGACGTGCTCGTTCTCGGCCGCGGCGAGGGCTCCGATACGTCAAAGCGGCTCGCAAGAACCCTGTAATGCCGTTTCGCTATGAGTCCATGCCAATTCGGACGTAGACGGGTATTCGCAGGTCGCCGTAGCGTGGGCGTTATGAGTATCAGTGGTGCGGTCTTGCAGGTCGGTCCCCTCAAACCGTCGCTCGAGCAGACGCTGGCCCAGGAATACGGCGCGAGGGTGTTGCCGGAATCGGATGACGAGCGTGCGGCGTTTCTTGCCGAGCACGGCGCCGATTTCACTGCCGCTGTGACGTCCGGCCGCACCGGCGTGGACGCCGGGCTGATGGCTGCCCTGCCCCACCTCGGCGCGGTGATCAATTTCGGCGTCGGCTACGACACCACCGATGTGGGCGCGGCCGCCGCCCGAGGAATCGGCGTGAGCAACACTCCCGACGTGCTGACCGACTGCGTGGCCGACACCGCGGTGGGCCTGCTGATCGACACCTTGCGTCAGTTCTCGGCGTCCGACCGGTATGTGCGCGCCGGCCGGTGGCCGGTCGAGGGGTCCTATCCGTTGACCCGGCAGGTGAGCAACAGCCGGGTCGGCATCATCGGTCTGGGCCGCATCGGCACAGCAATTTCGCATCGGCTCAACGCATTTGGATGCTCGATCAGCTACCACAACCGCCATCAGGTCGCCGATTCGCCCTATGCGTACGTGGCGTCCCCTGTGGATCTCGCGCGGGCGGTCGACGTTCTGGTGGTCGCGGCGGCCGGCGGCGAGGGCACCCGCGGCCTGGTCAGCCGCGAGGTCATCGACGCGCTCGGTCCCGACGGCTATCTGATCAACGTCGCCCGCGGCAGCGTCGTCGACGAGGAGGCACTGGTGTCCGCCCTCCTCCAGCGACGGCTGGCGGGTGCAGGGCTGGACGTGTTCGCTGACGAGCCGAAGGTGCCCGAGGTGCTGTACGGGTTGGACACCGTGGTGTTGCTTCCGCACGTGGCCAGCGGAACGGTGCAGACGCGCGCGGCCATGGAGGAACTGACGCTGCGAAACTTGGCGACCTTCCTCGGCACAGGTGAATTGGTCACCCCCGTCTGACGTTCGCGGTCAGGTGACGGTCTCGACGAGGTCGTCGGTGGTCCATTCCTGCTGCGGCAGCACATCGCGAAGTACCCGCAGGAGAGCGGGATTCGTCGAGTCGCCCCGCCACACCGCGTCGAGCTCGACGGGCCGTTCGCGGAACGCCCCGATCGTTCGGAAAACCACGCCCTCGGGGTGCAGCGTGGCCGCCGACGCCGGAACGAGCGCGATCCCGATGCCCGAGCGCACCAGCACCAGCATCGTGTGTACCTGAGTCACGTATTGCACGTACCTCGGACTGGCCCCAGCGATGGTGAAGGTCGAGATGAGCAGTTCGTTGAAATACCGTGCCTGCACGGGTGAATACATCACGACGTCCTGCCCGTCGAGGTCGGTCAGCGTCAACTGCCGGGGGAGATCGGCCAGGGGATGACCGGCGGGAAGCGCCGCGATCAGCTGCTCGTGCAGGAGTGGCCGTGACACGAGACCGGGCCGCTTCAACGGCGGCCGGGCCATGCCCAGGTCCAGCTCACCGGTCGCCAGCCCCTCGATCTGGGCGGCGGTGACCATTTCGCGCAGATCGAGCGTCACATCGGGTAGCCGTTCACGCGCACGCTCCAGCAGCCGCGGCAGCACCGCGTGCGCCGACGCGGCCGTGAAGCCGATCACCACTGTGCCCAGATCGCCTGCGGGAACACGCTTCACGGTTTGCGCGGCCCCTTCGGCCAGCTGCAGGATGCGACGTGCGTCAGGCAGGAACGCCACGCCCGCCGGTGTCAACGTGACGGCTCGGGTGGTGCGGTCGATGAGCTGCACGCCCAGTTCGCTCTCGAGCTGCTGCACCTGGCGGGACAGCGGTGGCTGCGTCATGTGCAGCCGTTCGGCCGCCCGTCCGAAATGCAACTCCTCGGCGACCGCGACGAAGCACTGCAACCGTGCCAGCGAGAACATCAGCGCCTAGGACTTGTGAGCACGGCATCCGGTGGGTGGACGGCCTCGATCGCTGCCATGCTCCCACCGTAGGGCTCGGGCTCGCACTGCGGAAGTGTCCGGCTTGACTCACGAAAAGTGCCCGCGAAACGCCCTCGGTGCCTCACGTAAGAATGCCCGCGAAATGGTGATAGTCGTGGAGCATGGGAAGTGGGTTGTCGATGGCGTCTCGTGCCGAGGTCACCGCCAGGTACGCCAAGGCGTATGTGAGGGCTTCGAAGAAGGACCGGGGCCGGATTCTGGATCAGGTGGTCGAGGTGACCGGCTGGTCGCGTGATAACGCCCGCCGGCGGCTCACGGTAGCGGCCAGGCGCCCGCCGGGTGCGGGCCGCAGTGTCGCAAAACGGCCGCGCAAACCGCGCTCGCCGAAGTACAGCTATGACACCCGTAAGGTGCTGCAGAAGGTCTGGGCCGCCTCGGGTGGGCAGTGCGGCAAGTACCTGGCTGCTTCGATGGCCCTGCAGCTCGACGGGTTGGAGCGCCACGGCGAGTTGGTCTTTGGCCGTGACCGTTACAGCCCGACGGTGCGCGAGGAGCTGTTGGCGATGAGCGCGGCGTCAATCGACCGCTATCTGGCGCCGGTGAAAGCCAAAGACCAGATCAAGGGCAAGTCCACCACCAAGCCCTCGCCGCTGTTGCGCTCGTCGGTCAAGATTCGCAAGGCCACCGACGAAATCGAAGCTGCGCCAGGCTTTTTCGAAGGAGACACCGTCGCGCACTGCGGGCCGACGTTGAAGGGCGAGTTCGCCCGCACCCTCAACCTCACCGATGTGCACACCGGCTGGACTTTCACGCGGACCGTGCGCAACAACGCCCACACCCACATCCTGGCCGCCCTGAAAGCAGGTGTGCATGAAATACCGTATGAGGTAACTGGTTTGGACTTCGACAACGGCACCGAGTTCCTCAACAAAGCCGTCATCAAATGGGCCGGGCAGATGGAGATCTTCTTCACCCGCTCCCGGCCGTACAAGAAGAACGACCAGGCCACCATCGAGTCCAAGAACAACCATCTCGTCCGCAAGTACGGGTTCTACTACCGCTACGACACCGACGAGGAACGTGCGGTGCTCAACCGGCTCTGGCCTCTGGTCAACGACCGGCTCAACTACCTGACCCCCACCATCAAACCCATCGGCTACGCCAGCAGCGGTGACGGCCGGCGCCGCCGTCTCTACGACCAGCCCAAGACCCCACTGGACCGGCTACTGGCGGCCGGCGTCCTCTCACCAGCCCAAGAATCGGAGCTCCTGACCTACCGCGACAGCCTGAACCCGGCCGCGATGGGACGCCAGATCGCCGACCTGCAGAACCGACTTCTCCAGCTGGCCAAGGAGAAAACCGAACAGCTCTACCTCGCCAGCATCCCCACCGCCCTACCCGACACCCGCAAAGGCATCCGGATCAAGGCCTCCTGACCCAACGCCGTTTCGCGGGCATTCTTACCTGAGGCATGGATCAGATTTCGCGGGCATCTTGATCTGAGGCATCACGGTGTCTACCAGCGGGGGCTCAGCAGTTCGAAGCCCGGCTCCACGGTGCGCATGTAACCGGTGTCGTCCCGGTCGCGGATCCCGCAGCGCAGGTACTGCTCGTGCAGGCTGTCGAGCGCGTCGTCGTCGATCTGCACGCCCAAGCCGGGTCCGCGGGGGACCGGCACGGAGCCGTCGACGAACGTCAGCACGCCCGGCTTCACCACGTCTTCTGTCTTCCAGGGCCAGTGGGTGTCACACGCATACGTCAGGTTGGGGGTCGCGCCGGCGAGGTGCACCATCGCGGCGAGGCTGATGCCCAGATGGGAGTTCGAGTGCATCGACAAGCCGAGCCCGAAGGTGTCGCAGATCCCGGCGAGCAACCGCGAGCGCTGCAGTCCGCCCCAGTAGTGATGATCGGAGAGGACAACGCGGACAGATTGCTTCGCGAGGGCGGGCGCGAGGTGGTCGAAGGCGACGACGCACATGTTGGTCGCCAGGGGCATCGGTGCCTGCGCGGCCACCTCCGCCATGCCGTCGAGGCCCGGTGTGGGATCTTCGAGGTATTCCAGGATTCCGGCCAATCCGGACGCCACCTTGACCGCGGTCTGCGGCGTCCATGCCGCATTGGGGTCGAGCCGCAGCGGCATTCCCGGGAATTCTCGGGACAGCGCCTCGATTGCCGCCATTTCCTCTTCCGGTGGGAAGACACCGCCTTTGAGTTTGACTGCGGTGAAGCCGTATTCGTCGATGATGCGGTGGGCCTGGGCAACGAGGCCGTCCGGATCGAGTGCCTCTCCGAAGCTGTCGGGATCGGTGCCGGGGTGGCCCGCCCACTTGTAGAACAGGTAGGCGCTGAACGGCACAGCCGCACGGACGGCGCCGCCGAGCAGATCGCACACCGGGCGGTCGAGTGCCTGGCCCTGGACGTCGAGGCACGCTACCTCGAACGGTGACAGCACCTGATCGACGGCGCTGGCGGTGGTGATCATTCCCGCCGTACCGACCGCGGCGGTGTCACCTCTGAGCCGATCGGCGATCGCGGCACGAATCGCGTTCAGTGCGAACACATCCAGACCGCTGATCGCGTCGGCGGCGGCATGCAGTCGGCCGAGGTGGCGGGTGTCCGCGTAGGTCTCACCCAGGCCGACCAAGCCTGCGTCGGTGTCCAATTGGATGATCGCCCGCAGCGCATACGGCTGGTGGACGCCCACCGTGTTGAGCAGGGGCGGGTCGGCGAATGCGACCGGGGTGACACGGGCTCCGGTGATCCGGATGGCCGGCATCAGCGTGCCCGGGTCAGGGCATCGGCCACCACGGAGCGACCGGCTTCGACGATCGAGGCCAGCTCGGCGAGGTCGCCCTGTGTCGGCATCACCAGCGGCGGGCGCACAGCTCCTGCGGGGACGCCGGCCATCGTGACACCGGCCTTGACCAACGACACCGCGTAGCCCGGCACGGTGTCGCGCAGGCGCACCAGCGGAATGAAGAACGCGTTAAGCAAGGCGTTGGTGAGTTCTTCGTTTCCGGACTCCAGGGCGTCGTAGAACGCCAGCGCCAGGTCGGGTGCGAAGGCGAAGGTGGCCGACGAGTACAGCGGTACACCGATCGCCCGGAACGCCAACTGCGTCGTCTCGGCGGTGGGCAGGCCGTTGAAGAACAGGAAGTCAGGGTCGACCGTCGTGGTGACGGCCTGCACGATGCGGGCGACCTGGTCGAAATTGCCGGTGCCGTCCTTGAATCCGACGACATTCGGGATACGTGCGACGGCGACGGCGGATTCCTCGGTGAACCGCGCGTTGTTGCGGTTGTAGACGATCACGGGCAACTGTGCCGCTTCAGCGACTGCGCGGGTGTAGTCCACCAGACCTGCCTGTGGCACCTCGACCAGATACGGCGGTAGGAGCAAGAGTCCGTCGGCACCGGCGGACTCCGCGGCAACGGCGAACCGCTTGGCCTGTGCCACGGACCCGCCCGCGCCGGCATAGACCGGCACGCGGCCGCCGACCACGTCGACGGCGGTGCGGACGACGTCGCCGAACTCGAGGTCGTCCAAGGCATGGAATTCGCCGGTACCGCATGCGACGAAGACGCCGCCGGCCCCCGCGTCCACACCGCGTGCGATGTGGGTGGCCAGCGCATCGAGGTCCACGCTGCCTGACGCGGTGAAGGGCGTGACCGGGAAGAACAGAACGCCGCGGAAATCGGGGCGCGAAGTCGGACGCATGGGTGGGGCTCCTAGCTCGTGAGTGGTGGGATGTCAGTCCTGCGTGAGCCGGCCGTCGACGCGCCGCCACAGGTGCTCTGGATTACCGTCGGAAATGGCCTGCGGTAGCAGGGATGTGGGCACATCCTGGTAGCAGACGGGCCGGAGGAACCGCTCGATGGCCCGGGCGCCGACGGATGTGCTGCGCGAGTCCGACGTCGCGGGCGAGGGACCGCCGTGGACCATCGCGTGGCACACCTCGACGCCTGTCGGCCAGCCGTTGAACAGGATGCGGCCCGCTTTGAGCTCGAGCAGCGGCAACAGGTCTGCCGCCGCCGGGTGGTCGCTGTCGTCGGCGTGCACGGTGGCGGTCAGCTGGCCCTCCATGCCGGCCGCCACGGCGTGCATCTCGTCGAGATCGGCGCAGCGTACGACCACGCTCGACGCCCCGAACACCTCGGCCTGCAGGGCTTCGGACGCCAGGAAGGTTGCCGCGTCGGTAGTGAAAAGTGCTGCTTGGCAGGATGTTTCGTTGCTCTGTGCTCGGCCGCGAGCCACCAGTTCTGCGGCCTGCGCCACCGAATCGACGCCTGAGGCGTAGCTTCGCGCGATCGCGGGTGTCAGCATCGGTGTCGCCGGGGTCTCGGCGAGCGCTTCGCCGGCGGCCTCGACGAAGCGCTGCAGGCCGGGGCCGTCGACACCGATGACCAGACCGGGGTTCGTGCAGAACTGTCCTGAGCCCATCGTCAGTGATGCGACGAATGCCCGGCCGAGATCAGCGCCGCGGCCGGCCAATGCCCCGTCGAGCAGGAAGACCGGGTTGATCGAGCTCATCTCGGCGTACACCGGGATCGGTTCGGGGCGCGCGGCGGCGGCGGCGACGAGCGCTTTGCCGCCGGAACGTGACCCCGTGAACCCGACGGCCTTGATCCGCGGATCGGTGACGAGCGCGATGCCGAGGTCCGGTCCCGAGCCGAACAGCAGCGAGAAGGTTCCCGCGGGAAGGCCTGCCGCGGCCACGGCATCGCTGATCGCTCGGCCGACCAGCTCGGAGGTGCCGGGGTGGGCGTCGTGTCCCTTGACGACGACGGGACAGCCGGCGGCCAGAGCGGATGCGGTGTCGCCGCCGGCGACCGAGAACGCCAGGGGGAAGTTCGACGCGCTGAACACCGCCACCGGGCCCAGCGGAACGGACCGCTGTCGGAGGTCGGGGCGCGGCTGGGGGGTTCGGTCGGGCAGGGCGGGGTCGATGCGTGCGCCGTTCCAGCTGCCCTCCCGCAGCACACCGGCGAACAGCCTCAGCTGGCCGGTGGTGCGGCCGACCTCACCGGCGATGCGGGCCTGCGGGAGGCCGGATTCGAGGACGGCGCGCGCGATCAGCGCGTCGCGGACGGCCTCGAGGTTGTCAGCGATGGCCTCCAGGAATCTGGCCCGGTCCTCGGAGCTGATCGAGCGGTACGGGCCGAACGCTGCTGCGGCGGCGGCGCAGGCCGCATCGACATGACCGGCGTCTCCGTGGAAGTACGGCGGTTCGAGCTGTTGGCCGGCGGCGGGATCGTGCGCACGCACCTCGGTTCCCGTCCCGCGGACGGCCTCACCGGCGATGATCATCTGACCGGTGAGACCCGTGGTAGGAGACATCGTCGCTGTCATACGGTCAACGGTAGGAGGACCGTCGATGCCTGTCCAAGACCGTTTGCCACTCGATTGATGCAGGAACGGCATCGATTCACGGTGCGGTGACCTACGCGGTGACACCCGACGTCGGCTTTTCGTCCATCAAAAGCGCACGTTGCGCTGCCGTGGTAAAACTTTTTGACCGCGGTGTCCGGACTGGGCAACCGGTCGTGCGCTCGTGACATGCGCCGGGCCTGCCCCGGCAAACCTGATGTAGCTCGTTCCGACGGACCGTTTGGCCGCAGCCGAGGAGAACACCGGTGAATGCGACACCATTCGGTCACTACCGACTCGAAAAGCTCATCGGTCAGGGCGGCATGGGTGAGGTCTACCGTGCATACGACACGAAGACCGATCGGGTGGTCGCGCTCAAGGTCCTGCCCCACCACATGGCCGCCGACGCGGTGTTCCAGCAACGTTTTCGGCGGGAGTCGCAGGCCGCCGCCGGGTTGAACGATCCCCATGTCGTCCCGATACACGGGTTCGGCGAGGTCGACGGCCGCCTGTATCTGGACATGCGGCTCATCGAGGGGCGCAACCTCGGCACCATGTTGCAGGAGGCCGACGAGCCGCTCGGTGTGGGATTCGCCGTCAGCATCGTCGAACAGGTCGCCGAGGCTCTCGACGCCGCGCACGCGACGGGTTTGATCCACCGCGACATCAAGCCGTCGAACATCCTGATCACCAGCGGTGACTTCGTGTACCTGATCGACTTCGGGCTCGCGCGCACGGCAGGAGAGCACGGTCTGACCACCGCGGGCAGCACCCTGGGCACGCTGGCGTACATGGCGCCCGAGCGTTTCGAGGGCGGCGAGGTCGACCGGCGATCCGACATCTACGCCCTGACGTGCGTGCTCTACGAGTGTCTGACCGGGTCACGGCCCTATCCAGCCGACAGCCTGGAACAGCAGATCGCCGGGCACATGGTCTCGCCGCTGCCGCGCCCGTCGGACACCGACCCTCGGCTCGCTGCGTTCGACGCCGTCATCGCGAAGGGGATGGCCAAGAAGCCGGACAAGCGCTACCAGAGCGCAGGCGAACTGGCGGCCGCCGCGCGCAGAGCGATGACCGCGCCCGTGCCCCGGGCCGGCCGCGGCTCTCGGCATGCGGCCCGACCCCGGCGCCGGGTGCCGGTCAAGGCGCTCTCGGCGGCGGCCGCGGTGGTCGTGCTCGCCGCGGGTGCGGCCGGACTGTGGATGTGGGCGCCGTGGCGGGGCACGTCCACGACACCTGATGATCTGCCGGACGGGGCCGTGGCGTCGATCGCAGCCGCCGTCCCCGCCGACATCCGCGAGACGGGCCGGCTGGTGATCGGCGTCAACGTCCCGTACGCGCCGATGGAGTTCAAGAACGCCGACGGGCAGCTCGCCGGGTTCGACGTGGATCTCATGACCGCGGTCACGCGAGTGCTCGGTCTGGTGCCGGATTTCCGTGACACTCCGTTCGATTCGATCCTGCCGGGGGTGGTCGACGGCACGTTCGACACCGGTTCGTCGTCGGTGACCGACACCGCCGACCGCGAGGAGCTGGTCGACTTCGTCACCTACTTGCGGGCCGGTACCCAGTGGGCGCGCCGTCCCGGTACCTCGTTGGGCCCGACGTCGGCCTGCGGCGTGAAAGTCGGTGTGGCGCAAGGGACTCTGCAGGAGACCGACGAACTCCCCCGGAAGAGCACCGAATGCACGGCGGCGGGTATGGCGCCGGTGGAGATCATCGTGTTCAAGAGTCAGGACGAGGTGACCACGGCGCTGCTCAAGGGCGAGGTGGATGCCATGTCGGCCGACTCGCCCGTCATTGGATTCGCGATCAAGCTCAGCCGCGGTGACCTGGTACCTGCCGGTGACGTGTTCGACTCCGCTCCCTACGGGTGGCCGGTGAAGAAGAACTCTGCCCTCGCCGACGCGTTGCGCCAGGCGCTCGAGCAGCTGATGGACAGCGGCGAATACCGGGCCATCGCCAACATGTGGGGGGTGGAGCGGGGGATGATCGATCGCCCCGCCGTTAACGGCGCGACGAAGTGAGACGTGTTCCGGGCGGTCTCTCGGTGTAGATCGGGTCAGCACGGGTAGCCCCCTCCCCGAAGGAGGCCACATGACCGATGACAACGCCGCCCAGACCCGCAAGAGCTTCGTGGAGTCCGTCAAGGGCAAGGCCAAGGAAGTAGCGGGCGCGGTGACCGGCAACGACTCGTTGACCGCGCAGGGCCAACTCGAGCAGACCGAGGCCACGCAACGGCGCGAGGCGAGCCGTATCGACGCCGAGGCCGACGTCGAAGCCGCCGAGGCGCGCGATATCGCCACGGCCGCCCAGCGCGAAGGCGCCCAGGAGCGGTCGGCGGCCGAAGCGCGTGCGGCTGAAGCGAAGACGTCGGTACGTGCCCAGGAGGCCGCCCAGCAGAGCGCGGCCGAAGAGGCGGGCCGCCGCGACGTCGATCGGGCGCAGGCCCAGTCCGAGGCCGAGGTCCGCAGCGAGGCGCTGCGTGCGTCTGCACAGGAAGACCAGCAGGTCGCGGCCGCCCAGTCCGAATACGACTCGGCGCTGGACGACTATCGCGACGAGGTCGGCGCGGCGGCACAGGCCGAAGCCGAGGCCGACAGGTTGCGCCGCCGAGCCGAGTCCGTCGACCCCGATGCCTAGGAGGCTCCGATGAAACTCACTGACGTACCGTTCGCCATTCTGCGGCTCCAATACCGCATTGCACGAACGCCATTGCAGTTGGTCGAGGATCGGTTGATGCCCCGCATCGACCAGGAGGCGCCGGGTCGGCTGATGTACGAGCGTGCGTTGGGTGCACTCGATGCCGCGGCCGGCAATGCACTCAAGGATGCTGCTCTCGAGGAGAGCGGAATCTCCCGTATTCAGCGGGCCGCGGCGCTGAGCGACGCGATGCGCCTCGACGACCTGGCAGCGGAGAAGAAGGAACACGCGCAGGATCAGTTGGCTCGCAAGCGTGAAAAGGCTGCGTCCGCACCCCAACAGGCGCAGGCAGAGGCCGAAGAGCGGGTCGCTTCTGCTCAGGAACGCGCTGAGCAGAAAACAGCGCAGGCCACTCGTTCGGCCGCCGAAAAGACGGCGGAGGCAAAGCGGAAGATCGAGGAGTCGGCGGATCAGAGCGTTGCTGCGGCCGAGAAAGCCAAGCGCAGCGCTCAGAACCGGAGCAAGGCCGCCGAGAAGGCGGTCACCGACGTCGCCGACGAAGAAATGGACGACGCCGCCGCGAAACGACGTGCGGCCACGGGAGCGCGAGCCCGGGCCGACCGGTTGGGGGATCTGAGCGACAGTGAACGGCAGCGGCAGGGCAACGTGCCGTGACCGCGCTGCCGCCCGATCCCGACCCCATGGACACCCCCAGCGAGGAGCGCGCTGGGGGTGTCCCCCCGGGGGAGATCTCGCCCCAAGCCGCGCAGACGTCCGCGACCAAGAATCCTGATCCGACGGCGGGCAGGAACCTGAATCCGCGCGCCGCCATCGGAATTGCTGCGATCGCGCTCTTCATCGCGATCTTCGCGGTCGTCGCGATCGTTCTGATCATCCAGATCTGACGCGGGCATACCAGAATGTGACTTTGGTCATCGCGCGAAGTGACAAATGCGCTGGCTCCGAATCTTGTATGCCATTTAGATTAGCTGACAGCGGGCGTTCACGGAAACGCAGCGCTGTTTTGCCTGCGAATGCGTGCCTACGTGCCTCGCAGTCACGATTGCTGGATTTCCGATAATGGGAACACTTCGGATTTGCTGATGGCTCCTGCATTTCCCGGCCATACGCTCGTGTGGCGCCGATGGAATGGCGTTTCGACACGACGAGACAGATCCGGGGACACCCATGAACACCACCTTCTGCAAAGCCGCCGTCACGTGCGGGATCGCGTTTGCCTCAGCCTCGCTGGCACTCGCCGGCGCCGTGCCGGCCTCGGCCAGTAGCTCGGCGCTGATCATCGGCGGCATCGGGGCCGGCACCATGGGAGACTCCCTGATGGCCCCGCTGCTGGGTGGCCAGTTCAAGAACGAGACGCGCGTGAACGTCACGTGGCCCGCACAGGCGGGCCCGATCACAGGCAAGAAAGACAAGAACCTCGGCGACTCCATCAACATCGGCGTGACCAACCTGACCGCCGCGATGAACACCGCGCTCAAACAGTTGTCCCGCGACGCCAACGGCAACGTGATCAACGGCGAGAAAGTCACCATCGTCGGGCTGTCGGCGGGTTCGCTGGTGGTCAACGAGGTCATGCGGAACATGGTCAGCAGCGGTCAACTGCCCGATCCCGACGACATCGAGTTCATCGTGGTCGAGGACTCCAGTCGGCAGGAGCTGATCAAGAACTCCACCAAGTACAGCGCCAAGCTGAACTACACCTATCAACCCGCACCGGTGACGCCCTACGACGTGGTCGTCATCACCGGCGAATACGACGGCTTCGCCGATTTCCCCGATCGGCCCTGGAACGCGCTGGCGGTGGCCAACGCGATGGCCGGCGCCATCGTCGTCCACGTGCCGGTGATGTACGGCGGACTCGGATCGGTCCCGGCGAAGAACATCACCGTCGAGACCAACGCGAAGGGCGGTACCACCACCCACTATCTGGTGCCCACTGCCACTTTGCCTCTGGTGCAACTGAATCCGAAGCTGAAGTCGCAGGAGGCCGCGCTGAAGGCGAAGATCGACGCGGGCTACAGCCGCAACGACAAGGTCGCGGCAACGCCGGCCAAGCTGACCGCGCTCGACGCTCCCGTCGTGGACACCCCCGCACCGCAGGCAGAACCCACCCCGAAGTCAGACGCTGCCACCCGCCGCGAGGCGCGCGCGGCGCACCGGGCGGAGGTCAAAGCCGCCAAACGAGACGCACGCGCGGCGGCCAAGGCCACCAGGGCCGCCCAGCGTGAGGAACGCAAGGCAGCACACGCCGACGCGTGACGAACCCGACCGAAGCCCCGACCTGTCAGGTCGGGGCTTCGTCGCGTCAGGACACCGGCACCGGCGGGGAATGTCTGGCCGCCAAGGCCGTGCCTTCGATGTCGAGGTCCGGCACATACTTGTCGAACCACGTCGAGTGCTTCCACATACGGTCGCCGAGCATGGCCATGACCGCAGGGATGAGGGTGAGTCGGACGACGAACGCGTCGAGGAACACGCCGACGGCCAGGGTGAGGCCGACCGACTTGATGATCGGATCGCTGCCGGCCACGAACGCGATGAACACGCCGAACATGATCAGCGCAGCGGCTGTCACCACCCGCGCCGACAGTCCCACGCCGTGCCGCACAGCGGTCAGTGCGTCAGCGCCGTGGCCGACTTCCTCCTTGATCCTCGACACCACGAACACCTCGTAGTCGCTGGACAGGCCGAAGATGATCGCCAGCACGATGATCGGCAGGAAGCTGATCGTCTCTCCGGGCGTGATACCGAGAAGCGATGCACCCCAGCCCCATTGGAAGACGGCGACCTGAACGCCCAGGGCCGCGAACACGGACAGGAGGAACCCCACGATCGAGGTCAGGGGCACCAGCGCGGCGCGGAACGCGATGGTCAGCAAGATGAAGGCCAACCCGACGACCACGATCAAGAAGATCGGCAACGCGGCCGCCAGCTTCTGTGAGGTGTCGATGTTGGACGCCGTGGTCCCGCCCACCAGGAAGGTCGCCCCGGTGTCGGCCTCGATGGCGTCGCGGTCGGCGCGAATCCTGGTGACCAGGTCCGCGGTGGCGGGGTCGTTCGGACCGGTCGTCGGGATGACCTGGATGATCGCGGTGCGGTCGTCGCCGCCGGCGGGTGCCGCCACGGCCACCCCATCCTCTTCGCCGATGTTCTTCGCCAGCGTGGCCACTGCGCGTGGATCGGTCGCCCCCGTCAGATCGGCCACCACCAGGAGCGGTCCGTTGAAGCCCTCGCCCAGGTGTTCAGCGGTCAGGTCGTACGCCTGCCTCGACGTGTTGGATTCCGGCTGCGACGCACCACTGGGCAGGCCGAGTTGCAGGCCGAGGGCCGGAATGCCGATCACGACGAGCGCCGCCGCCCCGCCGGCCAGCAGCGGCTTACGGAATCGCACCACGAATCCTGCCCAGCGGGCTCCGAGCGTGCGGTGCGGGGTGTAGGCCGCGACCTGCGCCACCTGCTTGGGCCGGCCCGGTTGCAGAGGGGGTTCGATGAACGACGCGACCTTCCCGCCCGCGAAGCCGAACAGCGCCGGCAACAGCGTCAACGCGATCAGCATCGCGAGGAGCACCGATACCGCTGCTGCGAGGCCCATATAGGTCAGGAACGGAATGCCGACGATGGCCAGGCCGCACAGCGCGATGATGACCGTCAGGGCGGCGAACACCACCGATCCGCCGGCGGTACCCACGGCCAGGGCGGCGGCTTCCTGGCGCGGCATCAGCAACAGCAGGTTGGTGCGGTAGCGGTTGAGGATGAACAGCGCGTAGTCGATACCGCACGAGAGACCCAGCATCAACGCCAGCGACAGCGATGCCGAGGGCATGTCGACGAACGCGGCGACCACGAAGATGCCGAGCGCGCCGATGCCGACGCCGATGCTCGCGGTGAGGATCGGCAGTCCCGCCGCTATCACTGCGCCGAACGTGACGAGGAGGATCAGGAACGCCGCCGCGATCCCGATGATCTCGGGCAGGTGCGGAACGTCGACTTTGTACCCGGGGAACACGCTGCCGGCGTACTCGACCCGCACGCCCGCCTTCTCGACCGGCGCCATCGCCGACTCGAGATCGCCGAGCGACGCGTCGGTCACCTCGCCGATCGGAGCTCGCCACTGGACGGTCCCCAATCCGACCTGTCCGTCGGGTCCGATCTGGCGGGTCTGGGCCGGCCCCGCCGCGGCTGCCACCTCGGGCATCCGGGCCAGGGAGGCGACGGCCTCCTGGATCGTGGGTGCGACGGCCGGGTCGGTCAGGGTCTGCCCCGCGGGCGCGGCGAACGTGATCTGGGTCTGTGCGCCGGCGAAGGCCGGAAGTCGCTCGTGGAGCTGCTCGACGGCCCGCTGTGATTCGGTTCCCGGGATCGTGAAGTTGTCCGACGGCTCTCCCCGGAAGCCGACGAAGGCAAGAGCCACACCGATGAGGATGGCCAGCCACGTGCCCAGCACCAGGCGGCGACGGCGGAAGCTGAACCCACCGAGGGCGAACAGATAGCGCGACATCGATCTCTCCGTCAGGTAGTGAACAGGAATCGTGATCTGTTCAGTGATGCCCGAATGCGGGCTGGATATTCGCCACGAACCTGTGATGTCGATGACGCCGCGTCGCCTCCACCGGCGGGGTGTATCGTCGATCTCAGGGTTGCTCAGCCGGCGAAGCGATCGAAGCTTCCGCACTCAAGAGGCGGGACCCTCCCAACACTCGAGGACGTGCTCATGGATTCGTCTGAACTGTTTTCTCATCGTCAGACCGCGCAAGAACATGCTCCGGTGTCGTCATCCGACGAACCGGTGGAGGCCCCTGTTTTCTCTGACCTTCTTCCGAGGCATTCTGCTGATTCGCCCCGTCGGTGAACGGCATACCGCGTGCCCGTCGTGCGGCCAAACCGGTTCGGGTCAGTCTTGCGACCGACCGCGGTGGCGTGATCGACGGGGCGTGGTGGCCCCACTCCTCGGCTATCGCAGCTGAACTCCCCGACCTGATCGGCGCTTTGCATCGCGCACTCGGGGAGGTCGTGACGATGCAGATCAACTGGTCACCCACTGAGGGGCAGCTGGACCTGGAGACCATCGCGGCCGGGTCTCGGATGGCGCTGCCCGGTGGGCATCACCGCCGGCCACGGTTGATGTCGATCGTCGGTCGCGACGCGGCGGTGAAATTGCTTGTCGTCCCGAGCATGACGTCGGTGGCGCTCGGATCGATGGTGCTGCGGGCAGCCGCGGGGATGCCGCCCGGGATCGATCCGGCCAACAATCGGATGTACGAAACAGCTTGTCTGGTGGTCGGTCTCGCGCGTACGGAAAGCGTGAAATGGGGCGAGGCCGCCAATTCGTGACTGTTCGGCCGCTCGGCGCGTGCTACCGTAAGGGCGGGACGCCGAATCTGGCGTTTCATCCCATGAGAGAAGTTGAAAAAGTATGGCACAGGGAACTGTGAAGTGGTTCAACGGCGACAAGGGCTTCGGCTTCATCGCCCCCGACGGCGGCGCAGAGGACGTTTTCGTCCACTACTCCGCGATCTCCGGCGGCGGTTACCGCTCGCTCGAGGAGAATCAGCGCGTCGAGTTCGACGTCGAGCAAGGACAGAAGGGTCCGCAGGCCGTCAACGTGACGGCTGTCTAAAGCGGCACGAGCTTTCGATCGTGGGCTGGTGAGTCACACTCACCAGCCCACTTTTCGTTTTCCGGCCCCTGGGGATCACCCCCAGGGCGGCACCTCGCTAGCTGACCAGGGCGAGCGCATGCGCACGGCGTAGCTTGCCCGACGCCGTCTTGGGGATCGTCCCCGGCGCCAGCACCGCGACGTTGCGCGGCCGCACGTTCACCTCCGCGAAGACCTCGTGGGCGACCCGACGCTGCATTCGGCGTACCTGCTCGGCGTCGTGAAAGTCCTTGGACTCCACGGCAACTGCGAACGTCTCTCGTGACATCCCGGCGTCGAGTCGTACCGCCACCGCGCAGCCTGCGCGCACGCCTTCGACGCGGGCGGCGGCGCGCTCGATATCGGTGGGGTAGATGTTGCGCCCCGCCATGATGATCACGTCTTTGAGGCGTCCGCACACCACGATCTCACCGGTCTCGGTGAGGTAGCCCAAATCGCCGGTGTCGTACCAGCCGAGTTCGTCCTGGGCGGAGATGAAGCCGGCGACGGTCGTGTAGCCGCTCGTGACCGCTGCGCCTCGCACCTCGATGACACCGACGCCGCGGGTGGGCACTTCGGCGCCGTCGTCGTCGACGACCCGGATGTCCATCCCTTCCAATGGGCGACCCAGTGAAACAAGTTGTCGCGCAGTACCTTTCGTGACCGGAACGGCGCGGTGCAGCGCCGACAGCAGATGGGCGTCGACATGGTCGACGACCATCCCGCCGCCGCACTGGGAGAACGACACGGCGACCGTCGTCTCGGCCATCCCGTAGGCCGGGATGATGGCCCCGGGATGCAGACCGAACGGTGCCCCGGCATCGCAGAGCTCTGCCACGTCGAGGGGATCCACCTGCTCGGCGCCCGACAACGCCCACCGCAGGGACGACAGATCGAACTCCCCGGGCTCGGCCTGGCGACGCAGTCGCTTGGACAACAGGGTGTAGGCGAAGTTGGGCGCGGCGGTCATCGTCCCGCGGTACTTGGAGATCAGCCGAGGCCACAGAAGTGTGTCACGCAGGAAGTCCATGGGCGTGACCTTGACCAGTTCGGCCCCGAAGTACATCGGCACCGTCAGGTAGCCGGTCATTCCCATGTCGTGGAAGCACGGCAGCCAGCTGACGATCACGTCGGTGTCGAGGTCGAAATCGCACGCTGTCGTCATCGCTGCGGCGTTGGCGACGATGTTGGCGTGCGTGATTCGCACGGCCTTGGGGGATCCGGTCGAGCCGGAGGTCAGCTGCAGCAGCGCGACATCGTCGTCATCGGTGTCGACCGGGCGCACGGGATCGTGAGCCAGCAAGGCATCTACGGTCACCACCGTCACCCCGAGTCCGGCGAGGACGGGGATCGCGGCCAGGAAAGGTTCGGACACGACAACCGCCTTGGCCGCCAGCATGCGGATGACCGTCGTCGTCTCCTCCGCCCAGCGGGCGAGGTCGGTCCGTGGTGTCGGTTGGTGCACCATCGTCGCGCTGGCGCCGCGCATCCAAATGCCTTGTGCGGTGGGCGCGATGTCGACGGGCGCGCCGGCGAGGACGGCAACGGCGTCGCCGGGGCCGATGCCGGCCGCGGCGAGTCCTCCCGCGATGCGGGCGGCTCGGTCGTGCACCTCCAGCCACGATTGGCGCAGGGGCGCGTCGGGTTCGCCGGTGATGAATGCGCGCACGCTTCGGCGGGCGTTGTCGTACATGGTCTCGGTGAATTGGCTCAAGACAGCCCCTCAGGCTTAGGTCTGTGTGGTGGATGAGCCGCTGGAGTACGACCTGCGCGGGGTTGACCTCCCCTGGGGTGCCCAGATGTGTGTGGTCTCCGACTGTACGGACCGCGACGCCCACTTCCGGGGACGCGCGCGATATCCGTCGCGCGTTTCGCGAAACGCCGCGGGTTCCGTCGCCGGAAACCCGGGATCTGACTCATCGGTAAGAAAGCGGCGAAACGCTCCCACCGCGTGCGGACCGCACGGTAAGACTGACGCATGGGTGCCGGGTCGTGTGTGGGTCGTGTCGGGGGATTGGCAGTAGCGCTCGGGATCGGAGTCGCGGTTCTCGCCGGTGCGGGCGTTGCGGCAGCCGACGACGGTGGCGACTCGTCGGGCACGTCCGGCGGATCGGCCGCCAAAACTTCCCAGACCTCCCAGACGTCGAAGCCGTCGCGGACTTTGAAGACGTCGGACGCGTCGCGCCAGAAGCCCACAGTCAACCGTCCTGATGAGTCCATGACTACAGCGCGCGCCACCGACGACGAGAAGCCGGATGCGGACACCAGGCCCGTCCGCACACGGCACAAGCTCGCCACGTCCATCTCCGAGACGCGAGCCGACAAGGCAGGCGCCGACGAGACGCCCGACACCCGGCCGGCAGACACCGTCACCGAACCCGAGGTGGCGCCCGCCGGATCGGCTGTCGCCGACGTGCCTTCGGTGGTGCACAAGCCGTTCTGGGTGAAGAAGCCGGAGCTCGCCCGCGCCGAACCCGAGGTGGCAGAGCCGGCTTCGGACGAGCCGGCCCGCGCGCTGACGCCGCTGCTCGACCGCATCGCCGCCAAGCGCGCCGAGGCGGGTGCCGGTGACAACCCGGCGCCGCCCGCACTGGCATCGCTGGTGATGTCGGTGGTGACCGCCGGTCGCGAGGTCACCGACGACACCTCGCCGACCGTCGCCGGCGCGCAGACCACGAGCCAGGTGGCCGACAGCTACTCGATCCCGGAAGGCGTGACGGTCGAAGAGGTTCACCCCCCGCTGTTCTGGCTGCAGCGCATCCCGGTGCTCGGCACGTTCGTCTTCACACCGATCGTTCGCACGCTGCATGCCCTTCCCCTCGTCGGGGACGCCCTGCAGCCCATCATCGGCTTCCCCCTCAACCGGTTCGACCCGCCCGGGACGCCGCAACCGAAGAGCTATTGGGTCACCTCGTTCGACGGGACCCGGATCTTCGTCAACGTGATGCCGTCGTTGACGTTCGACGAAAACGGCCAAGCTCCTACGGTTCTCGACGGCCCCGGCCTCGGCCTGCCGGGGTCGACGTCACTGGCTCTGCAGAACGACAGCCTGTTGCCGTACGACGTGATCGGTATCGGACGGCTGCGGGAAGCCGGCTACAACGTGGTTACCTGGGATCCTCGCGGCGAGTGGCGGTCCGGCGGCATCATGCATCTGGACTCGCCGGATCTCGAGGGCCGCGACGTCTCCCACATCATCAGCTTCCTGTCGACGCTGCCGTACGTGAAACTGGACACGACGAATGATCCCCGCCTCGGGATGGTCGGCGCGTCCTACGGCGGTGGCATTCAATTGTCAGCAGCCGCAATCGATCACCGTATCGATGCGATCGTGCCCACGATCGCGTGGAACGACCTCGTGGACGTGCTCTTCCCCCGCGGAGCGGTCAACAGCGCATGGGGCACCCTGTTGCCTGCGGTGCTGGTGCTGACGTTGGCCCGCGAACACCCGCGGATCCTGCCCGTCGCCGTCATGGGGGTGTTGTTCGGCAAGGTGCAGCAATCTGACCTCGACCTCGTCGAGAGCTTCGGGTTCGCCGACCAGATCAAAGACATCACCGCGCCGACCTTGCTGATCCAGGGCACCGTGGACACGCTGTTCCCGCTCAGCCAGGCCGACGCCAACGCCAAGGACCTCCTCGCCGCAGGCACCATCACCAAGGTGATCTGGTACTGCGGCGGCCACGGCGCCTGCCTGAGCCAGCCCAAGAGGGGCGAGGTGATCCTCGACCGCACGATGGACTGGCTGGACCGCTACGTGATGGGCGACGCCACCGTCTCCACGGGGCCCGAATTCGAGTGGACCGACCAGAACGGCGTCTGGTACAGCTCCGACAAGTACCCGGTGGACAACGGCACCCCGATCACCGCGACCGAAGACACCCCGAAGACCATCCCGTTCATCCCGTTCCTCGGCGGCTCCGGACCCGACCCGCGGATCCTCTTCCACGGACCGCTGCAGACACTGCTCGGCATCGCCTCAGCAGGTCCCGCTCTGAACGCAGTCAACCTGAAAGTGCCTCCGGCGCAGGAGCTCACGCACATCGTGGGGGCGCCCGAGCTCACGCTGACCTACTCCGGCACGGGCAACGCCAAGCACGTGTACGCCCAGATCGTCGACGACAAGACCGGACTGGTGCTGGGCACCCAGGCGACACCGATCCCGGTCACCCTCGACGGTGACACGCACGAGGTCACGTTCTCCCTCGAGCAGGTGGCCCACACGTTGCAGCCGGGCGAATCGGTGACCGTGCAGCTGGTCACCTCGACCATCAAGTTCCTGAACTTCTACTCGTGGGGTCGGATCACGGTCGATGGCATGACGATCACGCTGCCGACGCTGGCCACCGAAGCCCAGCCGGAGCCAATCTCGGCCTGAGCCGGCGCACAGGTTCGCGAAAAGACTTCCCTCGGAGCGCTCGCCCGGCTAGAGAAGAGGGATGCCCTCACGTACCCCCGACGACATCCGCTCTGCGCTCGAGCAGTGCTACACCGCGATGGAGAAGCTCGCGGCCGATCTGAGTGACGCCGACTGGGAGGTCCAGTCGCTGTGTCCGGACTGGACCGTGCGCGGCGTGTTCGACCACGTCGTCGGCGTCGAAGCGGTTCTGGCCGGGTGGCTGCCCGACAGCGTGGACGAGCTTCCGCCGTTCGAGCGGGCGGCGGAGTTCGTCGCCGACCCGTCGCCCTATGCGGAGAAGATACGCACAGTCGTCGAGCAGCGCCGCCGCGACCTCGCGGCGCTGTCGCCCGAGGACTACGACCGGCCGTCCTGGATGCCCGTCGGCCCCGGCACGTACGGGCGCTTCCTCGCGATCCGCGTCTTCGACATCTGGGTGCACGAACGTGACGTCACCACCGCGCTGGGCCGGTCCACCGACGACGGCGGCATCGCGGCCGAACTGGCGCTCGATCAGGTGGCCAACTCGATCGGCTACATCGTCGGCAAGAAGATCGGCCTGCCGGACGGCACCAGCATCACGTTCGACCTCACCGGCCCGGTCACCCGGACGCTGCACGTGCGCGTCGACGGGAAAGCCACGGCAGTGGACCACCTCGACGATCCCGACGTCGTGGTCACCACCGACTCGACCACCTTCATCCAACTGGCGTCCGGCCGCATCGACCCTCAGGCTCAGATCGACGCCGGCCGGATCCACTGGACCGGGGCTGACGAACTCGGTGATCGGGCCGCCCGCAACCTGAGGTTCACGATGTGACGAATCCTGTTGACACGGTGGACTTCCACTTCGACGTGATGTGCCCGTTCGCCTACCAGACGTCGCGGTGGATCCGGGAGGTGCGCGACCTCGCCGGCATCACCGTCAACTGGCGCTTCTTCAGCCTCGAGGAGGTCAACCGGCGAGAGGGCAAGAAGCACCCGTGGGAACGCGAGTGGTCCTACGGCTGGTCGATGATGCGTATCGGGGCGCTGCTGCGGCGACAGTCGATGTCCGCCGTCGACGCCTGGTACGAACGGGCTGCGCGCGCCCTGCACGTCGAGGGTCACAAGCCCCACGATCCCGCCGTCGCCCGGCACCTCCTCACCGAGCTCGGTTTCGATGCGGGGCTGGTCGACGAGGCCATCGCCGACCCCACGACCAGCGACGAGGTGTTGGCCGACCACCGACGGGTCGTCGACGCCGGCGGCTACGGGGTGCCGACGCTGTTCTTCGCCGACGGGCAGTGCCTGTTCGGGCCGGTGCTGATCGACCCGCCGACGGGGGAGGCTGCGCTTCGGCTCTGGCATGCCGTGGTGGCGTGGACGGAGTTCCCGCACCTCTACGAACTGCAGCGCCCCAAGACGGCCGCCGACCAGGAGGCGATCACCGAGACGTTCCGTCCCTACCTGCAGGCCAGGGACTGGGTGTCGATCAACCGCGGCGAGGTGGTGCAGTTCGACGAGCCCGGCGTTTGACGGGCACACCGCAGCGGGTACGTCGGTCCGGTGGATCGCCTGGGGGGTCTCGATGCGGGCCTGCTGTACAGCGAATCGGCCACGGTGCCGCTCAACGTGTCGTCGGTCGTGCTCGTCGACACGTCGACGGTGCCGGGCGGGTTCACCTACGAGAAGTTTCGTCGCGACGTCGGCGACCGCATCCGGGCGCTGCCCGAACTGCGCGCCAAGCTCGGCGACAGTCAGTTCAACCTGGATCATCCAGTGTGGGTGCAGGACAGGGATTTTGACCTCGACCGCCACCTGAACCGGATCGCGCTTCCGTCACCCGGCGGGCGGGAGGAGCTGGCGCAGGTGTGCGGGCACATCGCCTCCATTCCGCTGGATCGCAGCAAGCCGCTGTGGGAGATGTGGATCATCGAGGGTCTCGATCGGGCCGCGCTCGACGCCGGTGGGCCGCTGGCACTCATGATCAAGGTGCATCATGCCGCGGTCGACGGCGTGTCGGCGGCGAACCTGTTGGAGACGCTGTGCGATCTGGAAGCGGATGCGCCGCCGCCTGCCCCGGTCGAGGGGCCGGGAGACGTGCCGGCGTGGGCGGTCGCGGCCGACGGGTTCGTCCGCTTCGTGACGCGGCCGTGGCAGCTGACGCGAGTGATTCCCGAGACCGCGGCGATGGTGGCCAAGACCGTCAACCGGGCCGTGTCGGGCAACGCGATGGCGGCACCGTTCACCGCGCCGAGGACCCGCTTCAACGCCGAGGTCACCTCGGAACGCTCGATCGCGTTGGTGCAGCTCGACCTGAGCGACGTCAAGAAGGTCAAGAACCACTACGACGTGAAGGTCAACGACGTGGTGATGGCGTTGTGCGCGGGGGCGCTGCGCGGATATCTGGCCGACCGCGACGAGTTGCCGGCCAAACCGCTGATCGCGGTCGTGCCTGCATCGGTTCACGGCCAATCGGACCGGCCCGGCCGCAACCAGCTCTCGGGGATGTTCTGCAACCTGCACACCGACGTCGCCGACTCGCTGGAGCGCCTCGAGACGATCGCCGCATCGAACAGGCGGGCCAAGGAGCACAGCGGCTCCTTGGGTCCGACTCTGCTGGTGGATCTGGCGCAGCTGCTGTCGCGCAACATGTACGGCTGGATGCTGGCGATGCTGTCGCGTACCCCGTTGACCCGCACCGCCATTCACAACGTGGTGATCTCCAACGTCGCCGGCCCGCCGGCGACGTTGTACAGCTGCGGCGCCGAGGTCACCGCGCTCTACCCGCTGGGGCCCATCTTCCACGGCTCCGGGCTCAACATCACCGTGATGTCGGTCGGCGACCGACTCAACGTGGGCATCATCTCCTGCCCCCAGCTCGTGGATGACCTGTGGGACCTGGCTGACCGTTTCGACGTCGAACTGGGTGAGCTGCTGCGCGGCTGCTGAGCGGATCAGTAGTCCCACACCGTCGGCACCGCGCGAAAAGCGTCGTCCGTCGCGGCGACTCGGCACAGTGACGGGAACGGTAGGTGAGTGGCGACGAGGGACTCGCCGGTCGCGGCGAGTTCCCGCAACAGCTCGAAGCGCACGCGTGCGGCCTCGTCCGGGTCGTGTTCGAAACCGTTGTGCCACTCGGGATTGCCGAACCCGGGGGCGAACACCGCGTCCCCGGCGAACGTCAGCCGCGCACCGCCCGACTCCAGTCGCACGATGCTGTGTCCCGGTGTGTGACCCCCCGTGCGGCTGACCACGACGCCGGGTGCCACCTCGGCGTGCTGCTCGAATGTGCGCAGCCGGCCGTGGTACTCGGTGAGGAACCGGGTGGCCGTCGAGCGCAACACCTCCGGCACCGGTTCGGGCATGTCGGTGCGGGAGAAGTCGGGTGCTTCCCAGAACTCGGCTTCGGCGGCTGCGGTGTGGACGCGCAGATTCGGTCGGAGGCGCTCGCGCAGACCGTCACTGAGCAGGCCGCCGACGTGGTCCATGTGGAGATGGGTGAGGACGACGTCCGTGATGGTCGCCGGATCGATGCCGGCGTCGTGCAGCCGGTGGGCAGTCTGACCGGCCCGAGGGAATCCGGGGAATTCCAGTCCGAGGCCCGAGTCGACGAGGATGGTCTGGTCGCCGCTGCGGACGACGACCACGTTGAGCGGCCAGTCGAGCACGTCCGGGGGCAGGAACATGTCCTGCAGCCATCCGCCCAACGCGGCCGGTTCGGCATTCGTGCCGAGCGTCCGCGCGGTGATCGGTAGGACGCCGTCGCTGATGATCACCACCTCGATGTCGCCGACCTGCACCGCGTAGCGCGACGGCACCAGCTCGCTCCCGGCCGATGTGGTGCCTTCCACGTGATCGATGGTCATGCTCGCTCCCTCGTGTTCGATTGCGGCGTCGAGTACGCCTCTGCGACCAGGAACGCGGCGCAGCTCCGCGACTCATCCTGGGAGTAAATGTTTTTCATGTCGCCGATCCGCCGCCATCCACACGCAGGATCGCGCCTGTGATGAAACTGGCCCGGTCGGAGGCGAGGAACAGCACGGCCTGGGCGATCTCCTCGGGCCGACCGGTACGGCCGAGCGGCAGCGCGCGACCCAGTTCCTCGTTGACCTCGCCCCACTCGGCGGCGACACCCTCGGTGCGGGTGGGTCCGGGCGCGACGGCGTTGACGCGTACACCGAAGCGGCCGAATTCGACCGCCCAGGTGCGGGTGAGCGATTCCACGGCTGCCTTGGTCGCGCTGTAGGTCGAGGCGGCGGGCACCCCTTTCGCGGCCACCATCGACGAGATGTTGACGATGCTGCCGTGCCCGCGCTGCACCATGCCGTCCACCACGCCGGCGGTCAGAAAGTACAGCCCCCGGATGTTGACATCGAGCGTGCGCTCGAAGGACGCCACGTCCTGCTCCAGCGTCAGCGCACCGGGAAACGCCGCGGCGTTGTTGATCAGGACATCGACGTCGCCGGCGCCGGCCACCTCGCTCACCGCGGTCAGGTCTGCCATGTCGGCGGACACGAAGCGGATGTTGGGATGCGCTGCGGCCGAACGGCTTCGGTCGACGTCGCGGCCGGTGACAATGACCTCCGCTCCGGCATCGGCCAGTGATCGCGCGCAGGCCAGACCGATCCCGGCTGTACCTCCTGTGACGAGAGCTCTTCTCCCGGACATCTCCATGGACGACTCCTTTCTCGGGGACGACACCGATGAACGGGGCGGGGCCGTGAGATTCATCCCATGCGGTCGAGCGTGCGCGGGGATGAACCGGTGGAGGCTCCGCCGTTCCTGGCGCCGACTCATTCATTCGGACAGGAGGTTTTCGATGGACGTCTACGAGGCGGTGATGACGCGGCGGGCAGTGCGCGGTTTCACCGCGCGACCGGTGCCGCCCGACATCGTGGATCGGGTGCTCACCGCGGCGGCCTGGGCGCCGTCGGGATCGAACCTGCAGCCCTGGCGCATCTACGTGGTGCGAGGACCGGAGCTGACGGCACTCAAAGAGCGTGCGGTGGCACGTGTGGCGGCTGGCGACCCCTGGGATACTCCGCAGTTCGAGATGTATCCGGCGCCGACGCCCGCACCGTATGCGGAGCGGCGCAGCGATTTCGGTCGTCGGCGATACAGCGCGCTGGGGATCGACCGCGACGACTGGGAGGCACGCCGGCGAAGTGCGATCGGCAACTGGTCGTGCTTCGGCGCACCCCTTGCGATGTTCTGCTACATCGACCGCCGGATGGGGCCGCCGCAGTGGGCGGATGTCGGCATGTATCTGCAGACCGTGATGCTGCTCCTTCGCGCCGAGGGCTTGAGCAGCTGCCCTCAGATGGCATGGTCGATGACGCACACCACAGTCGGCGAGACGGTCCATCCTGACGACGATCTAATTCTCTTCTGCGGACTCAGCGTGGGATATGCCGACCCGTCGGTCCACGACGTGCGCACCCGACGAGCTCCTCTTGCCGACACCGTCTCGTTCGTCCGTGACATGAGTGCGGCCCGGGGATGAATCGCGACGCCGTCGCTCGTTCTCCCCGCTGACAGAGTGCCGACCACCACAGAAAGGCCAACTCATGAACATCGTCGTCATCGGCGGAACCGGTCGCATCGGGTCGTCCGTTGTGGGGCTACTCGCCGAACGAGGCCACGATGTCGTTGCCGCGGCACCCTCGACCGGTGTCGACACCTACACCGGCGCCGGACTCGCGGATGTCCTGGCAGGTGCCGATGTGGTTGTCGACGTGTCGAATTCGCCGGAACTCGACGACAGCGCCATCGATTTCTTCCGGGTCGCCACCGGAAATCTGTTGGCTGCCGAGGCAGACGCCGGGGTGGGCTACCGCGTCGCGCTGTCGGTCGTCGGCACGGACAGGCTCGCGCCGCAGAGCGGCTACTTCGAGGGCAAGCTGGAACAGGAACGCATGATCGCCGCCGGACCGGTTCCGTACACGATCGTCCACGCCACGCAGTTCTTCGAGTTCGTTGCCACACTGGCAGATTCGGCGACGGTCGACGGTGAGGTGCGGTTGCCGCCCGCCTACTTCCAGCCGATGGCCGCCGCCGACGTCGCGACCGGTGTCGCTGATGCCGCGACGGGGGCGCCTGCGAACGGGGTGATCGAGATCGCCGGCCCGGTCGCCGTGCTGCTCCCGGACCTGGTCGGGGTCGCGCTGACCGCTCGCGGTGACACCCGCCCCGTCGTCGCGGACTCCGCGGCGCGGTACTGGGGTGTCGCGCTCGAGGAACGCACCCTGTGCCCCGGTGCCGGTGCGCGGACGTTCGACACCCGATTCGAGGACTGGATTCTGCGGTCCGCGATCACGCACTGACGGCCTGACGGTAAGGTCGGTCAGCGCCACCATCTTCCATCACACGCGGCGGAGTTCAATGTCGGGTCGGGACGTGTCTCTACACGGTCGCGGACTCGAATGCGCCGAGCTGGACCGCGTTCTCGCGTCGGTCCGCGGCGGCGCCTGCGAGGTCCTGGTCCTGCGCGGTGAAGCCGGCGCGGGCAAGTCGGCGCTCCTCGGTCATCTGACGTCGGCTGCCACGGGCTTTCGCGTACTGACCGTCGCGGGCGTGCAGGCCGACATCGAACTCGCCTTCGCCGGACTCCACCAGCTCTGCGCGCCGCTGCTGGAGCAGTCCCGCGGTGTGCCTGAACCGCAGCGTCGTGCACTCGACGTGGCGTTCGGTCGCGATGTCGGCGACACCCCCGACCGGTTCCTGGTGGGGCTGGCGGTCTTGAGTCTGCTGTCGACCGCGGCGGCGGATCAACCGCTGCTGATCGTGGTGGACGACGCGCAGTGGCTCGACAAGGTGTCGCTGCAGACGCTGGCCTTCGTCGCCCGCCGGCTGCTGGCCGAGCGGATCGCTCTGGTGTTCGCGGTTCGCGAGCCGACCGCACCGCTGGCGGGACTACCGGAAATGGTCGTCGCCGGACTCTCCGACGCAGCCGCGCGGGACCTGCTGGACTCGGTGATGCCGGGCGGTATCGATCCGCGAGTTCGCGACAGGGTGGTGGCCGAAACCCGGGGACTGCCGCTGGCGATTCTCGAAGTGCCGCACAGCATGTCGGCTGCCGAACTGTCGGGTGGCTTCTGGATTGCCGGCAAACGCTCGTCACCGGCGGCCGTCGAGCAGACCTACGTCCGGCGTATCCGTGCGCTTCCTGCTGCGACCAGGCAATTGCTCCTGCTTGCGGCGGCCGAACCGGTCGGCGACTCTGCGTTGTTCCTGCGCGCTGCCGCACGCCTGGGTGTCGCGATCTCCGAGCTCGGCCCGGCGGAGAGCGAAGGCCTGATCGAGTTCGGTCCCCGGATGCGGTTCGCCCATCCGTTGATGCGGTCGGCGGCCTACCGCGCTGCCGACCTCGCCGACCGCAGAGTCGTCCACGACGCGTTGGCTGAATCCACCGACACCGCAATCGATCCCGATCGGCGCGCCTGGCACCGAGCACAGGCCGCCGCCGGCCCCGATGACGAGGTGGCCGCCGACCTCGAAAAGTCGGCGGCGCGGGCCCGGTCCCGCGGCGGTATCGCCGCTGCGGCAGCCTTTCTCGAGCGCGCGACGGTGTTGACGGCCGACCCGGTCCTGCGAGCGGAGCGGGCGCTGACCGCCGCGGTGGCCAAGCGCGACGCCGCGGACACCGCGGCTGCCTACGATCTGCTCGCCATCGCCGAATCCGAAGGCACGTCGGAGGTGCAGGCCGCCACCGCCACCCGGCTGAGAGCGCAGATGCAGTTCGTACGCAGCCGCACCGGCGACCCGGGGGCACCCCGGGTGGCCGAGACCGCTCCCTTGCTGCTCGAGACGGGCCGCCGGCTGACCCGACTCGATGACTACGGCGCCCGGGAGTGCTTTCTGGAAGCTGTTGCAGCGCTGATCTATGCGGGCCGACTCGCCGAACCTGCGGCTCTGGACCAGGCCGGTGCTCTCGCGCTCGAGGCGACAGCGGACCCGTCGACCGCACAGCGACCCATCGACCTGCTGCTGCGAGGCATCGCCGAGCGACTCACCGGAGGGCCGGGGACCGGGACGGTGACGCTTCGGGCCGCGCTGACCGCCATGTGCGATCAGGTGGAATCGGACGAGTCCTCGGTGGCGCGGTGGCTCAGCGTCCCGGCGTTCCCCGTCCTGCAGGAGTCCGCGGCACACGAGCTCTGGGACGAGGACCTGGTGCGACGGCTGGCGGAGGCGGCGGCGCGATACACCCGCTCTGCCGGATCGCTGGCCGCGATGCCCCGCGCCCTGACCTTCCGGGCCGGGGTGCACGTGGTCAACGGGGACTTCACCGCCGCCGACCATCTGCTGTCCGAGGCGGCGTCGATCATGGCGGCCACCGGTGCCAAGGGATCGGTGCGCTACCACTCGTTGCTGCTGGCCGCGTGGCGTGGCGACGCCGCCACCGCCGAGAGTCTGCTGACCGGGGCCGTGTACGACGCTCAGGTACGGGGCGAGGGTCGCCTTCTCGGCTTGACCGCCTACGCCCGGGCTGTGCTGTTCAACGGCCTCGGGCGCTACGAGGAGGCTCTGGCCGCCGCGCGCGACGGCTGCCGTTACGACGATCTGGGTTTCCGGGGCTGGTCGCTGTTCGAGTTGATCGAGGCGGCCAGCCACGCCGGTGACCGCGCGGCCGCGGAAGAGGCGTTCGAGCTCTTTGCGCGCAGTGCCGGGGCATGCGATACCGATTGGGCCGCCGGCGCGCTGTGCAGCGCCCGCGCGATGTTGACCGACGGCCCCTCCGCCGAGGTCCACTACCAGCGCAGCGTCGAGCACCTGTCCCGCACCTCGATCGTCGTGCACCTGGCCCGGGCCCGGCTCGCGTACGGCGAGTGGTTGCGACGCGCCAACCGGCGCAACGATGCCCGAGAGCAGCTGTCCGCAGCGCATCGCGCCTTCGACGCGATGGGCGCGCAGGGTTTCGCCGAGCGGGCGCGCCGGGAGCTCGCCGTGGCAGGGGAGAAGGTACGCCGACCGCAACCCACGAGTACACCTGCTCTCACCGCGCAAGAGACCCAGATCGCCAAGCTCGCCGCCGAGGGGTTGACCAATCCCGAGATCGGCGCGCAGTTGTTCCTCAGCAGCCACACCGTCGAGTGGCATCTGCGGAAGGTGTTCGCCAAGCTCGGCATCACGTCGCGCCGCCAGCTGCGCTCGTTGCCGATGTTGCGCTGACCTGCGCCCACCACGTGGTTCCAGGGTGAGACCACGGAGTCTCTGGGGCTCGGAACCGGTATCTGCCGACGAAGGTGGAGTCAGGCCCCGGCCGGGGCGATCGATCTCCGAGGAGCGTCCATCATGACCATTGCCGCCATCGTTCCGACCGCGAGACCCGACACAGATGAAGCCGCCCGGTTCGCCCGCGACATCAGCCCTCACCTGGAGGTGTTGGAGCGCGGCGCCCGTCGGCGCACGCTGTGCCGAGCCGACGCCGAAGATCTGGTGCAGGACACGCTGATGCGTGCCTTCATCGGTTTCCACACGTTCGAGCCAGGGACGAACGTCCGGGCGTGGCTGTTTCGCATCATGTACAACCAGTGGGTCACCACGTACCGCGCCAAACAGGCACGGGCGCAAGAAGTGTCGGTCGGCACAGGAGCCGATCACGATCTGTCGGCCGAGATCCAGACGCGCCACGCCGCAACGGCATCGGCGGAGGACGTTTACCTCGACACCGTTCCCGCCGCAGACGTCCGGGCGGCTCTGGCGACACTGCCTGAGGGCTTCGCCGACGTTCTGTACTACGCCGACATCGAGGGCTACACCTACGCGGAAACCGCCGCCCTTCTCGACGTTCCCATGGGCACCGTGATGTCGCGGATCCATCGCGCCCGGCGCCGCCTTCGCCTCGCCCTGGCCGCCGCAACGCAGCGCGAGGCGCTCGACACCGATCGCTTGAGTGCCTGAGGCGGTGATGAGCGACCACTACGACAACGGCTGGGAAGACGCGCTGACGGTGCTGCAGGACGTGACGCCGCCCGTCATCCGCGACGGTGTCCACGCGATGACCGTGCTCGTCGACTATCCCGCGGGTAGCGCCGGCGCCCCGCCGCACCGGCATCCCGGCGGGCCGGCCTTCGGGTACGTGCTCGACGGGGAAATGGTGTTCGAACTCGAGGGCCAGGCACCCCGCATCGTGCGGTCGGGGGAGGCGTTCTGGGAACCCGGTGGTGACGTCATTCACTATTCGGACGCCAACCACCGGACCGATGCGCGGCTGCGTTTCCTGGTCACGATGCTGTGCGCGCCCGATATGCCGATGCTCGTTCTCGTCGAGGAGGACGAATTGCGGGCGCGCAGGCATCTGCGCGTGACCGCTCACTGACACCGCCGGATGCTCACCCGGTAGGTTTTCTTTTCGGTGGAGGGGTCACACGATCAGGCTGCGAGGAAAGGACGCCAACAGTGAGCACCCCACGCGTCGGGACGCGGTTCGGGCCCTATGAGCTGCAATCGGTGATCGGCGTCGGGGGTATGGGCGAGGTGTACCGCGCCTACGACACGGCCCGGGAACGCATGGTGGCGATCAAGCTGCTGCGCCCGGAGATGGCCGCCGACCCGAGCTTCCAGGAGCGTTTCCGCCGCGAGTCACGGGTCGCGGCCCGGCTGCAGGAACCGCACGTCATCCCTGTGCACAACTTCGGGGAGATCGACGGTGTGCTCTACATCGACATGCGCCTCGTCGAGGGCGCCAGCCTCAAAGAGGTGCTGCGCACCCATGGCGCGCTGCAGCCGCGGCGCGCGGTCGCGATCATCCGTCAGGTCGCCGCGGCGCTCGATGACGCGCACGCCAACGGGCTGGTCCATCGCGACATCAAGCCGGAGAACGTGCTGCTGACGCCCGACGACTTCGCTTATCTGGTGGACTTCGGCATCGCCCACGGCGGCGGAGAGGCGACGGTCACCTCCACCGGGTTGGTCGTCGGATCGTGCGCCTACATGGCGCCGGAGAGGTTCAGCGGGGAGCGCGGCGGGCCGGCATCGGATGTGTACTCGTTGGCGTGTCTGCTCCACGAGACGCTGACGGGCCGGGCGCCCTTCGAGGCGGGCGATGTGCGGCAGGTGATGAGCGCACACATGTTCTCGGCGCCGCCGCGGCCCAGCATCATGCGGCGCGGAATCAGCCGGGCGTTCGACGACGTGGTGGCCCGCGGGATGGCGAAGTCACCGGGGGATCGCTACACCTCCGCCGGGGACCTTGCGCGCGCCGCCGGTGCTGCGGCCGAACGCGCGCCGAGTGCGGCGCCGGTCGGCCCGGTCGCGTCGCCCCCGTCGACGCGGCAGTTCTCGGCACCGCATCCGACGACACCGCCGCCGTACGCGCCGGGACCGACGCCCGCTGCGCCGCGTCCGGCGCGGCGGTTCAGCCAGGGGCAGATCGCGCTGATGGTCGCCACGATCGTGCTGCTCACCGCCGCGGTGGTGCTCGCTCTCGTCCTCGTGTTCAGCGGCGGCGGCACCGGGACCGCACCGACCACGCGCCTCGCGCCGCCGGCATCGTCTGCGTCGTCTTCTGAAGAGACCACGACGTCGAAGGAACCGAGCACGACGACCTCGAACAGTCAGCCGATCAGCGGGGTCTCCGGTACGGATTCGCAAGGCTTCATGGGACATTCAGCCCGCTGTGACAGCGGCGACTCGGCCGCGGCCGCGATCCGCACGGCCCAGTCATTGGCGGTGGTGTGCAAGGCCGGTGACAGCTACTACTACCGCGGAGAGCGGTTACGGGACGGCGCGAGTCTGGAGCTGCAGAACGCCCAACGCTCGGGTGCGGGGTTCACGGTCACCAACCCCGCCGACGGCATCCAGTACGCCGTGCAACCGGACGGGTTGACGCTGTCCAGCAGTCGCGGCGTCGATCGGGAGCCGGCAGTGGAATACGGCTCGAGCTGAGCGATCGGGCGTAAGGTACCGGCTACGCGAACAGGGGAGGGCGCCGATGACCACCACAACAGTGCCGAGGTCGAGCGGCGCCGCGACCCGGCGGGCGATCTGGAACACCATCCGGGGGTCGTCGGGAAACCTCGTCGAGTGGTACGACGTCTACGTCTACACCGTGTTCGCAACCTATTTCGAAGGCCAGTTCTTCGATGAATCCGAGAAGAACTCGACGGTGTACGTGTACGCCATCTTCGCGATCACGTTCGTCATGCGGCCGGTGGGATCGTGGTTCTTCGGCCGCTTCGCCGACAGGCGAGGACGACGGGCGGCACTGACGTTCAGTGTGTCGCTGATGGCGTTGTGCTCGTTGGTCATTGCGATCGTGCCGTCGCAGGCCGTGATCGGCAGTGCGGCGCCGATCATCTTGATCCTGTCCAGGCTGGTGCAGGGGTTCGCGACCGGCGGCGAGTACGGTACGTCGGCCACCTACATGTCGGAGGCGGCGACGCGAGAGCGGCGCGGGTTCTTCTCGTCGTTCCAGTACGTGACGCTGGTCGGCGGACACGTGCTCGCCCAGTTCACCCTCCTCGTCCTGCAGACCTTCCTCGACGATGATCAGCTGCGCGAATTCGGTTGGCGCATCGCATTTGCGATCGGCGGTCTGGCCGCGATCGTGGTGTTCTGGCTGCGGCGCACGATGGACGAGTCGCTGTCCGACGAGGTGATCGAGGCGGCCAAAGCCGGCAAGGATCCCGGTGCCGGGTCGATGCGCGCACTGTTCACCGAGTACTGGCGTCCCCTGCTGCTGTGCTTCCTGATCACCCTCGGCGGCACGGTGGCGTTCTACACCTACAGCGTCAACGCGCCGGCCATCGTGAAGACCGCCTACAAGGGCGAAGGCATGACGGCGACGTGGATCAACCTGGCCGGGCTCGTCTTCCTCATGCTGCTGCAACCGGTGGGCGGGATGATCAGCGATCGGATCGGCCGCAAGCCGATGCTGGTGTTCTTCGGGATCGGCGGGGTGATCTACACCTATGTGCTGATCACCTACCTGCCCGAGACGCGTTCGCCGTTGACGTCTTTCGCGCTGGTGGCCGCGGGATACATCATCTTGACCGGTTACACCTCGATCAATGCGCTGGTGAAGTCAGAACTGTTTCCCGCGCACATCCGGGCCCTCGGCGTGGGCGTCGGTTATGCGCTGGCCAACTCGATGTTCGGGGGCACGGCGCCGCTCATCTACCAGGCGCTCAAAGAGCGCGACCAGGTGCCGTTGTTCATCGGCTACGTCACGGTCTGTATCGCGATCTCGTTGATCGTGTACGTGTTCTTCCTGCGCAACAAGGCCGACACCTACCTCGACCGGGAGCGGGGATCGGCGTTTCGGGCGTGACCTGCTAGCGCTCCAATGCCATGTCCCAGAACGCGATCTCGTGGTCGAGGACCTCGCGGACGAGGTCGCCATGCGCGTCGGCGTCGGCCACACTCTCGAGTCCGCTGACGTAGTCGGCGAACTCCGGCACGGTCCAGTGCTCGACGAACTCGGCGAACGGGGAGTCGTCGGACTTCGCGTGGGACCAGGCGAGCAGATAGACCCTCTCGATCACCCACAGCGCGGTCAGCGCGGCGGCCGCCGGCGCGGCGTCCAGGCGGAAGAGCAGATCCCGGTACGCCAGCGTCGCCGGTAGTGCGGTCTGCAGCATGTCCAGCCCGCGTTCACCCGCTTTGTCGTCGAACCAGTCCAACTCCGCGACCAGGGCCACGCATCCGCCGGCGAGCACCCCCTGCGCCGGGCGGGGGGCCCGCGCCAACAGCCGCGCCTGGAACGCCAGCAGATCGGTGACGAACAACGAATCCTGGACCAGCCAACGGTCGAACGCGTCGGCGTCGATGGTGCCGTCTCGCACCGCGTCGAGAAAAGGATGCTGGGTGGCTGCGGTCCACAGCGAATCGTGCATGCGGGCAACACTAGTCATGCCGAAGGCGGCGGGCACGCAGCCCGCCGCCTCGGCGCTCGCTCAGACCGTCAGAAGCCTCTCGAAGAAGCTGCGGTAGCGCTTGAGCGCGACGCGCAGGTCCTCGGTCGAGGCCTGCTCACCGCGGCTCCACTGGTCTTCGAGCCGCGAGCGGGCCTGCCCGAAGCCGGTGGTCAGCTGTTGCACCAGATCGGCCACCAGACTGTCGGCCTTCTGCACGCAGTCCTTGGGATCGTCGACGAAGCTGGCCTGGACCGCGTCCCACCGGGCGCGCAGACCGGCGAGTTCGTCGTGCGCGAAAAGCCCGGCATCGGGGTCGGTTTCGCGCTCGTGGTGGTGCTCTTCTCTGTGATGCTGGTCGGGGTGGTGCTGTGCGCCCGCGACCTGGGGGTCCATCGGCGCCGTGGGCGGGCCGGCGCCCTGGGTGCCGGTGACGTCGTCGCGGGTCGGGGCGACCTGGTCCTCCGGAATGTAGCTGGGATTTTCCGTCGAGAACTGCCGCGACTGGTCGGTGTGTTGATCGTGGGTGGTCATGCGCGCGCCTCCTTCGAGGTGTCGTTGTCGGTGGTGTCGAGAAGTCGCTCGAACAGGGCGCGGTAGTGCACGAAGGCTTCCCGCTGACGTTCGGTGTTGACCTCTCCGCGCTCCTGCGCGGTGTGCACGCTGTGTGCTGCCCGGTAGTTCTCGACGATGTGCGGGTGGTCGACGGAGATGTCGGCGGCGCGGCGCTCGAAGTCGTCGACGGGGTAGCCGCGCTGGCGCATCACCTCGGTGACGAGCAGGTCTGCGGTGCCGACGGCGCGAGCGGGATCGTCGACGAACTCCGTCTGGACCTGTGCCCATCGCACTTCGAAATCGTTGCGCGCCACGGGGGACAGCGCCACGATGTCGAGCTTGTCGCGCTTGCGGGCCCGGTTGGCGAGTTCTTTCTCCGCCGCTTTGGGGTCACCGGCGCGCTGCACGGTCCGGTCGTACTCCGGTCCGAAGTGGGCCTTGAGGTCTTCACTGTTTGTGCGTTTACTGCGGGAACGCACTGCCAGCACCACCAGCACGATCACCACGATGATTGCTGCGGCAATCAAAATCCATTGCCAGGTAGGCATTTCGAACTCCTTTCGTGCACGTCGGGTAACCGTGGCGTGGTCTACGCAAACGTCAGTTTGTGACCGGCGCCACGCGGCCCAGGTCAGAGGTCAGAAGTAGTGACGCCGGCCGCCGACGGCGCGTCCGGTGGAGCCGAGGATCGCGAGGACGGCCCCGACGACGAGCAGGATGACGCCGATCGTGGTGAGGATGGAGATCTTCAGTAGCAGTCCTGCGATGACCGCGATGATGCCGAGAATGATCATGATCGATCCTTCCGTAGAGGGAGTTTCGGCCGTTCGACCACGTTCAGTCGACCACCCTCAAGGGTGTGGCGGTACACCCCTAAGGAGGTAATGTCGGCGCCGTGTCCGAGCCCATCACCGTGGCGCTGATCGACGACTATGACGTCGTCGTCCAGGGTGTGGCCAACATGCTCGAGCCCTACCGGGATCGCGTCGTGGTTGCGGAGCTCGATGCGAGCACGCCACTGAAGGACACGGTCGACATCGCGCTCTATGACAGCTTCGCCCAACCGGAGTCCGACCACGAGGAGATCGGCGTCCTGGTCGCCAACCCGTGTGCGCGTCGAGTTGTGGTGTACACGTGGAACTTTCACCCTGACTTGATATCCAGTGCGCGGGAGCGCGGCGCGCACGGCTATCTGTCGAAGACCCTGCCGGCGCGCGAGCTGGTGGCCGCGCTGGAGGCGGTGCACCGCGGCGAGACGGTGGTCAGCGAATCGCCGCCGCGCAGCCGGCCCGCGCCGGGCAAGGACTGGCCCGGCCGCGGCGAGGGCCTCAGCGATCGGGAGGCCGAGATACTGGCCCTCATCACACAGGGCAAGAGCAACGCCGACGTCGCGCGGTTGACGTACCTGAGCCCGAACACGGTGAAGTCCTACATCCGCTCGCTGTACCGCAAGCTCGACGTCGAGAGCCGAACGCAGGCGGTGCTGTGGGGGACCCGGCATGGCTTCCTGCCGGATCACCACCGCATCGAGCACTGGAAGGGTGGTCCGTAGGACCTAACTCTCCCGCGCGTGCGGGTAGGTGTCGGCGCGGTGCTGAAATGACAGGATCTCGTCGTTGAGCACGACCCCGTCGCGCATCTCGACGGCGCGCTCAATGGTGGCGCTGCCCTCCCACTCCGCCGGCCCGCCCAGGACCGTCTCCAGATGCGGCAGCAGCGCCTCGCTGATCTCCCAAGTCGCGGAGTTGAACAGATAGGACGGGCTGTGGTCGACCGCGTAGTAGTGAATACCGTTGTCCAACAGCCGAAGCGGATCGGCGAACGACGTGGGCTGCGCCCAACTGAAACCCATGCCGGCGTCGCAGGACACGTCGACGATCAGGCTTCCGGGCGTGAAGTCCGACAGGTCGTCGTCGGTGGCGAAGATCAACGGGCTCGTGGGGTTCTGCAGCACGCAGTTGACGGCGATGTCGTGGTCGGCGAGCAGTCTCGCGACGGGGATGACACCGTCATCGCCGGTGTCGACCCACGTCGCCTCCGGCGGGGCGTCGTCGTCGTGTCCCATCTGCAGGATCTCGGTGGACGGGATCGGTGCGGCGACGGCCGCGACATCCCGGTTGGTCAGCACGCGGACCTCGTCGACACCGTGGGCGTTCAACGCGGTGACGGCGCCGCGGGCGGTCGCGCCGAAGCCGATGACTACCGCACTGAGACGCCGGCCGTAGTTCCCGGTGACACCGATCAGGGACAGCGCGTGCAGGACCGAGCAGTACCCCGCGAGTTCGTTGTTCTTGTGGAAGACGTGCAGGGCGAAGCTGCCGTCGGCGTTCCAGTGGTTCATCGACTCGAACGCGATCATCGTCAGCCGTCGGTCGATGGCGGCCTGCGTCACGTCAGGGCTCTGGACCAGATGCGGCCAGCCCCAGACTATTTGCCGCTCCCGGAACTCAGCCAGGTCCTGTGCTTCGACCTTGGGCAGCAGGATGACGTCACAGTCGGCGATCAACTGCTCCCGGGTCCGGATGCCGCCGACCAGAGCAGCGAGGGATTCGTCGGTGGCGCCCAAGTGGGACCCGTAACCGTGTTCGACGAAGATCCGGCTGCGGATCGACGGGTCGATGCGGGCGAAGTGATCGGGGTGGATGGGCAGCCGGCGCTCATCGGGTTTGCGCGAGGTGGCGAGGATGCCGAGCGTCAGTGCGGGGGCGTCAGTGTTCGCGCTCACTCGGCTGCCTTCTGGGGCCGGGCGCCGTCGGCGCGCAGAGCAAGCAGCCGGGATGTGGCGACGGAAAACATGGTGATCTCAGATCTGCTCGAAGGGAGATCAGTACACGCCGCGATCGGGGTGCTGTCAAACAGCTGTCGGGGTCGTCGTCCGTGCCATCATGGCGGCCATGGGATTCGAGAAGATCGACGAGATTCTTGACGGAGTGACGGCGAGCGGTTCGCTGCACGGTGTCGCCGCGACCGTGGTCGGCCGTGACGGCGTCCTCTACGAGCACGCCGCCGGAGATGCCAAGCCCGACACGATGTTTCGCAATGCATCGATGACGAAGGCTGTCGCCACCACCGGCGCACTGCAGCTCGTCGAGCAGGGTCGGCTGGCCCTGGATGCCACGGTGGCGTCGATCCTGCCCGAGTTCGGCGAGCTGCAGGTGCTGGATGGCTTCGACGGCGGGGAGCCGGTGCTGAGGGCGCCCACAACGCAGGCGACCATCCGGCAGTTGATGACGCACACCGCCGGCTGCGGTTACCACTTCACCAACCACAAGCTCTTCACCTATTGCACGGAGCACGACTTCCCCAACGCCCTCGACGGCGTCAAGCGCAGCCTCCGCGCACCGCTGATCAACGATCCCGGAACCGTCTGGGAGTACGGCGTCAACACCGACTGGCTGGGGCTGGTCATCGAGGCCGTCAGCGGTCAGTCGCTGAGCGCCTACCTGACCGAGCACGTCTACGGTCCGCTCGGGATGACGGAGACGACGTTCGACCCGACCGATGAGCAACGTGCGCGGCTGCTGCCGATCCGGTTTCGCGCGGCGGACGGCAACCTGGTCGCCACCGACCTCGATCTGCCGGCGGCGCCGGAGTGGGACGCCGGCGGCCACGGTTCCTACGGCACGATCGCCGACTACGGACGCTTCGTGCGGGCCTGGCTGAACGGCGGTGAACTCGACGGCACGCGCATCCTCGCCGAGGAGACCGTCGAGCTCGCGCTGCGTGATCACCTCGGCGGGGCGCCGCTGCCGAAGGAGTCGATATCGACCGTGCCGGAGCTCAGCAACACGGTCGCGCTGCTGGATGTGCCGCAGGGCTGGGGCCTCGGATTCCACCTGTACCTGACCGATCTGCCGGGCATGCGCAGCGCCGGGTCGGCCGACTGGTCGGGGCTGTTCAACAGCTTCTACTGGATCGACCGCACGGCCGGCGTCGCCGCGGTCATCGCGACACAGGTGCTGCCGTTCTTCGACGACGCGATGGTCAAGACGATCCTCGGGTTCGAGGCCGCGGTGTACGCAGAACTCGGCGCTGCCGCCACCCCGTAGCCTGGGGTATGCCTTTAGACGCCCTGGGGGTTGTCCGCACGCGGATGGGGAGCGCGCTGTTCGGGATGGTGGCCGGCCCGGAAGGGCCCGAGAACCGCGCCCGCATCCACGAGACGCCCGGCCCTCGCTGGTTCGCCGAGGACCGTCCGATCCGGCAGGTGCATGCCGACGCGTCGATGTTCGTCGGCGGGCTGCGGGCGCTGCTGCTGCAGTCGCTGCATCCGCTGGCGATGGCCGGGGTGGCCGAGCACTCCGACTACCGCGGCGACCCGTGGGGCCGGCTGGCCCGCACGAGCACGTTCCTGGCGGTGACGACGTTCGGCCCGGCCGACGACGCGCAGCGCGCGGTCGACAAGGTGCGTGGCATCCACCGCCGGGTGCGTGGCGTCGCGCCGGACGGGCGGGCCTACGAGGCGGGAGATCCGCACCTGCTGGAGTGGGTGCACATCGCCGAGGTCGACAGCTTCCTGCGCGCACATCAGCTGTACGGTTCGGCCCCGCTGGATCAGACGGGCCGTGACGGATACGTCGCAGACACCGCGGAGGTGGCCGCCAGACTGGGTGTCATCGATCCGCCGCGTACGGAAGCCGAAGTGGCCGAGAGACTTTCCTCGTACCGGTCGGAGCTGGCCGGGACCGCCGCCGCCCGCGATGCGGCGCGGTTCCTGCTGCTGACCCCGCCGCTGCCGATCCTTGCGCGCGCCCCGTATGCCGCGCTCGCGGCCGCGGCGGTGTCGATGCTGCCGCGGTGGGCGCGCGGACCGCTGTGGCTGCCGTACTTCCCGCCCGCGGAGGCGACAGTGGTGCGCTCGGCCGGGCATGTGCTCGTCGGCGGCATCCGCTGGGCGATGTCCGCCAACGCGGGATGAGCGGTTCTTACAACCTCTTGATCTGCAGCTATTGCGTCAATACGTCCGATATCGGACTATATATGCATGCCTGAAATGACGGCGGCCGACGCCGCCGAACACCTGCAGGTGTCCCAACGGCAGGTGCGACGCCTGGCCGACGACGGCGTTCTCATCATCAGCCGCGTGGTCGGGCGCTCACTGCTCCTCGACGCTGCATCGGTGCACCGACTCGCGGGGCGCGTCCGTCACAACGGGAGACCGTGGACCCCGGCGACCGCGTGGGCCGCACTTGCACTCTTGTCCGGCGGGAGCGCGCCGTGGATGGATTCCGCGGCCCTGTCCCGTTTGCGCCACCGCCTACGTGCCGCGCATGCATCCGAGGTGGCGTGGTTGGCTCGCGGGCGTGCCCGTGTGCACCAGATGCGGGGCTGGGGTCGGGACGATGGTCTCGTCCTCACCGGCGTAAGTGCGCTGCGCGATCCGGAGGTGGCCGCACGGTTTGGCTTGTCGACTACGGAGCGGGGAGCCGACGGTTACGTCGCGGCAGGCGACTTCACCGACACCGTAACCAAACTCGGTCTTGTCGGGGATCTCCAAGGTGACATGACCGTGCGCGTTGTTCCAGAGGATGCCGGATATCCCGTCGATCGGCCGCTCATGGCAGCTATCGCCGTGGATCTGTCTGAGTCTCTTGACACTCGTGAAGCGTCCGCGGGGGAAAGGGTGCTCGAGGAATTGCTCGACACATTCCGCGCCGGCAACACCCGCGGCGAAAACGTCCGGTGAGCCAGGCTGCGGCCAGCGAGCGTCCCGTGTCGAAGATTGAATCCCCTCCGGGAGGTTGGCCCCCACCGTGGCCACAGCTCTTTGAGATCGCCCGAACCATCCCGCCTACCCAATGGACGCTGGTGGGCGGGCTGATGGTGCAACTCCATGCCGCGAGGGCTGGATTGGCGCTAACCCGCCCAACGGTCGACGTCGACATTATCTTGCATATCCAGACAGGGGCGGTCACCTTCAACAGTGTCCGCGATGACCTGGAAGGGCTTGGGTACACGCTTGTGGAACCGATGGGTGACGGGCCGATCCACCGATACGTTCGGGGACGGACCAGCACAGAGACAATCGACGTGATGGTGCCGGACCGCCTGCCGGAGGGAAAGCGGCCGAAAGCTCTACGGCGACTCGTGTTCGCAGTCCCTGGCGGCACCTCGGCCTTGAAGAAAACTGTGATCTGCGGAGTGGACGATGGCGGCGATCTCTTGACATTAAGCGTCCCAGATGTCCTTGGTGCACTCGTGCTGAAAGGCGCGGCTTACATGGCGGATTCACGAGACCGCGTCCGCCATCTGGACGATGCCGCCAAGCTCGCCTGCGCTGTGACGGACCCAGTTGCCGACCGGGAACGCAGGATTGGCAGCGACCGTAAGCGACTCGAAGCGCTGTGGAAGCAGCTACAGGACGTAAACCACCGCTCGTGGATCGCGACCGGGACTGCTGCCCGTCGTGGGCGCGCAGCGCTTCAGGTGCTGGCCGGCGACTGAGTCAGCCCTACACCGATACGGTGACGACGACCTTGTCGCCGCACCGTTGCGCCGCTGAGGTGAACGCCTCTGCTGCCTCGGCGAGCGGCCGCCGCTGACTGACGATGGCGTCGAGATCGATTCCACCCGTCGCCATTTTGATCGCCCGCGGATAGGTGTCGTTCATCCGCCGCACCATGGCGAACGTCAGCCCTTTGCGCCGGGCCGCGGCCGCCGGGAACGACGACGCATCCTCCGACGGGATGCCGCCGAGTGCGATCCGCGCTCCCGGCCGGGCCGCGGCCACAGCCGTCGCGATCGCGGCATCGGTGCCGGCCATCTCGATCACCGCATCGACGCCACGCCCCTCGGTCGCGTCCAGCACCTCGTCGCTCGCCGCATCGGGCGGGAGGGCGGCGTCGACACCGGCGCGCAGCGCGGTGGCGCGGCGGTGGGCGAGCGGTTCGACGAGGAACACCCGCCGGGCTCCGGTCCGGCGCAGCACCTGCGCGGTGAGTACGCCGATCGGTCCGCCGCCGACGACGAGGACGTCCATGCCTGAACGGATGTGGCCGACGCCGACGGCGTGGATGGCCACACCGAGTGGTTCGAGCAGCGCACCGGCGTCGTCGCTGAGCCCGTCGGGTAGCGGATGCAGCAGATGATCCGGCCATACCAGGTGCTCGCGCAGGGCTCCGTCGAGGGTGCCGTGGCCCGCGAATTCGACGGTGGGGCAGAGGTTGTGGAAGCCGGCGCGGCACATCTCGCAGGTCTGGCAGGGGATCGCGGGGTCGACGGCGACCCGGCGGCCGGTCAGCGGGCCGGTGAGCGCGACGGCGGCGAACTCGTGGCCGGGCACGACGGGCCGCTCGATGCGGTTCTCCCCGATGCCGCCGTCGGTGAACCAGTGCAGGTCCGAACCGCAGATGCCGACGGAGGTGACAGCGAGCAGCGACCAGCCCGGCGGGGGTTCGTCAGGGTCGAGTTCGCGGTACACACGCAGATCACCGACGCCGTGCAGACGGGCGGCGAGCATCATCGCACCGCCGTGTCAGAGCCCGCCGGCGACATGGTGATACACCCCGTTCCACTTCAGCGTGTTCTGGAAGTCGCGGACGGTGGTGCCGGCGTCGATGACCAGCAGCTCGGTGCCGGTGATCTCCGCGAAGTCCTCGAACGTCTCGGTGTCCACCGCGGTGGTCAGCACGGTGTGGTGCGGTGCGCCGGCCATCAGCCACGCCTCTGCGGAGGTGGACCAATTGGGCAGCGGCTCCCACACCGCACACGCGACGGGTAGCTTCGGCAGCTCGGCGGAGGGTTCGACCACGCGAACCTCGTTGGCGACCAACCGGAACCGGTCACCCATGTCGCAGATGCCCAGGATCACGGCGTCGGCCGGTGCGGCGGTGAACCGCAGCCGCACCGGGTCGTCGCGGTCGCCGATCGAGAGCGGATGCACTTCCAGCGTCGGCACGCCGGCCGCGATGCTCGGGCACACCTCGAGCATGTGCGCGCCGAGAATGCGCTCCCGGCCGGGCGTCAGGTCGTAGGTGTAATCCTCCATGAACGAGGTGCCGCCGGGCAGCCCTTCGCCCATCACCTTGACGGTGCGCAGCATCGTCGCGGTCTTCCAGTCGCCCTCGCCGCCGAAGCCGTAGCCGTCGGCCATCAGCCGCTGCACCGCGAGCCCGGGCAGCTGGCGTAGGCCACCCAAATCCTCGAAGTTGGTGGTGAATGCGTGGAAGCCGCCGTGCTGCAGGAACTTCCGCAGACCCAGCTCGATCTGCGCGCCGACCCGCAGCGAGGTGTGCCGATCTCCGCCGGGCAGCAGCTCCGGCGCCACCCGGTAGGTGTGGGCGTACTCGCGGACCAGCTTGTCGACGTCGGCGTCACTGATGTTGTTGACGACCCGCACGAGGTCGTTGACCCCGTAGGTGTCCACCGACACCCCGAAGTGGGCCTCGGCCTCGACCTTGTCGCCCTCGGTGACGGCGACGCCGCGCATGTTGTCGCCGAACCGGGCGACTTTCAGCGTGGACAACTCGGCATGTCCCAGGGCCGCGCGCATCCAGCTGCCGATCCGGCGGCGGGTCCGCGGGTCGCTGACGTGTCCGGCGACGGTCTTTCGAGGGTGCGCCATCCGGGTCTGGATGTAGCCGAATTCGCGATCGCCGTGGGCGGCCTGGTTGAGGTTCATGAAGTCCATGTCGATGGACTCCCAGGGCAATTCGACGCCGAACTGGGTGTGCAGATGCAGCAGCGGCTTGGTGAGTGTCTTGAGCCCGCGGATCCACATCTTGGCGGGCGAGAACGTGTGCATCCAGGCGATCACGCCGATGCACTCCGGTGTGGCGTTCGCCTCGGCCAGCACGCGGGCGATGTGCTCGGTGTCGGTGACGACGGGGAGCCAGCGCACCTCGACGGGGATCTCGGCGCCGGCATCGAGCTGTTCGGCGATCTGCCGGGACTGATCGGCGACCTGGTCGAGGATGGCCTGCCCGTACATCGCCTGGCTGCCGGTCACCAGCCACACCTGGCTGGTGACGAGTCGGGACGCGATCATCGCAGGGTCTCCTCGGAGGTCTCCGGTGTGCGGCCGGGCTGGCCGTACACGTTTTGATAGCGCTCGAACAGCGCGGTGACGTCGTCGTCGTCGATCGTCGGCGGCACGCCGAGCTGGCGGGCGATGTGCACGGTGCGGGCGACGTCTTCGACCATCACGGCGGCCTTGACCGCGTCGCGGGCATCGCGGCCGATCGTGAACGGTCCGTGGTTGCGCATCAGTACCGCGCGAGATCGGCTGTGCTGCAGGGTCTCGACGATGCCGCGGCCGATCGAGTCGTCGCCGATCAGCGCGAACGGACCGACGGGGATGTCGCCGCCGAACTCGTCGGCGATCATCGTCAGCACGCACGGGATCGGTTCGCCGCGCGCGGCCCACGCGGTGGCGTAGGTGGAGTGCGTGTGCACGACGCCGCCGACGTGGGGCATGTGCCGGTACACGTAGGCGTGGGCGGCGGTGTCCGATGACGGGGAGAGCTCTCCGTCGACGAGGGTGCCGTACAGATCGCAGACCACCATGTCCTCGGCGGTCATCGAGTCGTAGTCCGCCCCGGACGGCTTGATGATCATCAGGTCGCGGCCAGGGACTCGGGCCGAGACGTTGCCCGCGGTCCAGATGACCAGTTCGTACTGGGTGAGGTGGCGGTGCAGCTCGCAGACCTGCCGGCGTAGATCTGCGATGGCGGCGTCGACGTCGGAGGTGATCGTCACGATAGAACTCCTACGGGTTCGGGGGTGCCGATGCGGCGAAGCCGCCGCATCATGCCGTTGCCGCGGCCGAACCACTCGTAGGCCGCGACGTATTCGCGGTAGAGCTGTTCGTAGGCAGCGACATTGGCGGGGATCGGGGTGTAGGCATCGCGGATGCGGCGGCCCATCTGCCGGGCGGCGGTGGGCACGTCGGGGAAGGCGCCGGCCGCGGCGGCGGCGTGAATGGCCGAGCCGAGCGCGGGCGCCTGCGGGGACGGCACCACCGACAGCGGCAGCCCGACGGCGTCGGCGTAGATCTGCATCAAGAGGCTGTTCTTCAGCAGACCGCCGGCGACGACGAGTTCGTTGACCGGGACACCGCTGCGCACGAACGTCTCCACGATCATCCGAGTGCCGAACGCGGTGGCCTCCAGCAGCGCCCGGTACATGTCGACGCACGTGGTCGCCAGCGTCTGCCCGACCATCACCCCCGACAGCTCGTGATCGACGAGCACGGAACGGTTTCCGCTGTGCCAGTCCAGCGCGATCAGGCCGTGCTCGCCGACCCGCTGGCGGCCGGCCAGCTCGGACAGGTATTCGTGCAGGGACAGCCCGCGGCGCCGGGCCTCGTTCTGGTAGGTCTCGGGCACGCAGTTTGCGACGAACCAGCCGAAGATGCCGCCGACCCCGGATTGGCCTGCTTCGTATCCCCAACTGCCGGAGCTGATTCCGTCGAGCACGACACCGCACATGCCGGGGACTTCGCGCAACACGTCGGAGTTCATCACGTGGCAGGTCGAGGTTCCCATGATCGCGACCAGCGATCCCGGGTCTAGCGCGTCGGCGGCAGCGACGGTGACGTGGGCGTCGACGTTGCCGACGGCGACCGGAATGCCCTGCGGCAGCCCGGTCCAGGCGGCGGCCTGCGCCGTCAGCGTGCCGGCGCTGTCGCCGAGTCGGCCGATGCGGTGGTCGAGCTTGTCGGTGACGAAGTCGGCGAACTCGGGGCGGACCGCGGCGAGGAAGTCCCGCGACGGGTACTGGCCGTCCTGCCGGATGCCCTTGTAGCCGGCGGTGCACGCGTTGCGGACGTAGGAGCCACACAGCTGCCAGACGATCCAGTCGGCGGCCTCGACGAAGTGGTCCATGGCGTCATACACCTGCGGGTCCTCGTCGAGGATTTCCAAGGCCTTCGCGAATTCCCACTCGCTGGAGATCAGCCCGCCGTAGCGCGGCAGCCAGGCCTCTTCCCGTTGTGCGGCAACGGTATTGATGCGGTCGGCCTGCGGCTGGGGGGAGTGGTGGCGCCACAGCTTGGCGTAGGCGTGCGGCCGGTCGGCGAACTCGGCGAGCTCACAAAGCGGAGTGCCGTCGCCACGCACGGGCACCATCGTGCAGGCGGTGAAGTCGGTGCCGATGCCGATGACGTCACCCGCGTCGATGCCGGCGGCGGCGACCGCCTCCGGAACCGCGGTGCGCAGCACGTCGACGTAGTCGCTGGGCACCTGCAGCGCCCACTGCGGGGGCAGCCGGTCGGTGCCGCCGGGCAGGGTGTCGGTCACCACCGCGTGCCGGTAGACATGCTCGGCGCTGGCCATCTCGTGGCCGTCGCTGACCCGCACCACCAGCGCACGTCCGGACAGGGTGCCGAAATCGACTCCTACCGTGTACTTCTCACTGCTCACGAAGACTCCTTCGGGGATGCGGTGCTGGCGCGGACGATCAGTTCGGTAGGGAGCAGGGGCACATTGGCGCTCGATCCCTCGAGGGTCGCCGTCACCAAATCCATGGCGCGGCGGCCGATCTCGTGGAAGTCCTGGCGGATGGTGGTCAGCGCTGGGATCAGGAAGCCCGCCTCGGGGATGTCGTCGAACCCGACGACGCTGACGTCGCCGGGGACCGACAGGCCGGCTTCGGCGAAGGCATGGAGGACGCCGATCGCCATCTGATCGTTGGCGACGAACACGGCGGTGAAGTCACGGCGGCGGGCGAGTTCCTGGCCGATCTCGTAGCCGCGTGCCGGGGTCCAGTCGCCTTCGAACGACCGACGCGGGGTGAGGCCGGCGTCGCGCATGGTCTGCTCGTAACCGGTCTGCCGGCCTTTGGCTTCCGTGAAATTCAGAGGCCCGGCGAGGTGTTCGATCGCGGTGTGGCCGAGGCCGATCAGGTGCGCGGTGGCCTGGCGGGCGCCGTCGATCTGGTCGACGCCGACGCTGAGTCCGCGCCCGGACAGGTCGCCCTCGACCACGACGAGGGGCAGGTCGGCGTGCGCGGAGTGCACGATCTCGAGCGCGTCCTCCTGGGCGGCGATCATCACGATGGCTTCGACGGACTGCCGGGTCAGGTGGTCGAGGGCGTCGCGCAGCGACTCGCGGGTGACGTCGGCCAGGGGCACCAGGCTGGTGAAGTAGCCGGCCGCGCGGGCGGCTTCCTGCACGGACCGCTGGATGCTCGACGGGCCGTAGAGGGCACTGTTGGTGCCGACGATGCCGATGATGCCCGAGCGGCGGGTCACCAGCGCGCGGGCTGCGGTGTTGGGCCGGTAGCCGAGTTCCTCGATGGCCCGCTCGACGCGCGCCTTGGTGGCGGGCCGGATGCTCGACGAGCCGTTGATCACCCGCGACACGGTCTGGTGGCTGACGCCGGCGAGACGCGCCACGTCGGCCATCACCGGCTTGCCGGCGATCGGGGGAGTGGGCTGGGTGCTCATCCGGGTTTCCTCACCACTAGTCGTTGAACCAGGACGAATATCAGCAGCAGCACCCCGGTCATGATGCGGGTCCAGTAGGAGTCGAGATTCGCTGCGGTGACGAAGGTGCCGATGGTGCCCAGGACCAGCACGCCGATCAGCGAGCCGAGCACGAATCCGACACCGCCGGAGAGCAACACGCCTCCGATCACGGCGGCCGCGATCGCGTCGAGTTCGAGCCCGATGCCGTTGAGGCTGTAGCCGGAGAGTTTCTGCATCGCGAGCAGCAGCCCGGCCAGCGCCGCGCAGAACCCGCTGATCGCGTAGACCCCGACGCGGGCACGAGACGCGTTCAGCCCCATCAGCTGTGCGGACTGCCGATTGCCGCCGACGGCGTAGACGGTCCGGCCGAAGCGGGTCTGGTGCAGCGTGTAGGCGGCGACCACGACGACGACGAGCGCGATGACGACCGTCCAGCGGATGAACTTGTCCTCGTAGAGGTAGACGTAGTTCAGCCCGACGGCGCGCATCACCGGGTCGTCGATCGGCAGGGTGTCGACGCTGATGACGTAGCAGAGGCCGCGCGCCAGGAACATCCCGGCGAGGGTGACGATGAACGGCTGCACGTCGAAGTACTCGATGACCAGACCCATGACGAGCCCGAGCGCCGGGCCCACGACCAGAACGGTGGCCAGCGCCAGCGGAGTGGGCCAGCCGGCCCGCAGCGTCGTCGCGACGATCACGGTGGACAGCGCCACCACCGATCCGACGCTCAGGTCGATGCCGCCGGTCAGCAGCACGAACGTCATGCCGACAGCGAGCACGATCAGATAGCTGTTGTCCACCAACAGGTTCAGGAACACCTGGGTGGGGCTGGCGAAGTCAAAACGGGTGACCACGGCGGTGAACATCACGACGAACAACGCGAGCGAGGCCAGCGGGGACAGATAGCGGCCGCGGGCGTAGCGGACGAGGCCGGTGAGTGCGCCGGGCCGGGTGGCGGTGACCGTCATCGCGTCACCACCGGCTCGGGCAGGAGAACCGCGGCCGGCGTCGCGGGGTGTGGTGTGCGCCTGCGGCGTCGCAGCAGCGCCCGGAACTTCGGGGCCTGCAGCAGGCACACCGCGATCACCACGAGCGCCTTGAACACGAGCGTGGTCTCCGGCGTGATGCCCGCGGTGTAGACCGTGGTGGTCAGTGTCTGGATGATCAACGCGCCCAAAATCGTTCCGGTCAGGCTGAACCGGCCGCCCAGCAGCGACGTGCCGCCGATGACGACGGCCAGGATCGCGTCCATCTCGATCCACAGCCCGGCGTTGTTGGCGTCGGCGGCCGAGATGTTCGAGGCGATCATCAACCCGGCGATGCCGGCGCACAACGCGCTGAACACGTACACCGCGAACACGATCGAGCGGTGCCGCACTCCGGCGAGCCTGCTGGCCTCGGGGTTGACGCCGACCGATTCGAGCAGCATGCCGAGCGCGGTGCGCCGGGTCAGCAGCCCGACGAGGGCGAACACCGCGAGGCTGACGAGGATCGCGACCGGCAGCCCGAGCGCGAACCCGGCGCCGAGGACTTTGAACGGCGCGCTGTCGGTGGTGACGATCTGGCCGTCGGTGATGAACAACGCGATGCCGCGTCCGGCGGTCATCAGCACCAACGTGGCGATGATCGGTTGCACCCCGAACACCGAGACCAGCGCGCCGTTCCACAGTCCCAGTGCCACAGCGACGCCGAGGGCGATACCCATCGCCGACAGCACGGTGCCGACGCTGCCGGGAGTGTCCGATGCGGCGATGTGCGCACAGGCCAGCGCGCCGCTGACAGCGACGACGGCGCCGACGGACAGGTCGATGCCGCGTGACGCGATCACCAGCGTCATCCCGAGCGCGACGAGCATGGTGGGGGCGCCGTTGCGCAGGATGTCGATGAGGCTGCCGAACAGGTGGCCGTCCTGCACGCGGATGCTCAGGAAGCTCGGGGTCAGGATGACGTTGACGACGAGCAGGGCGACGAGCGCCAGCGCGGGCCATAGCAAGGGCGAGGCGGTGAGCTTTTTGATCACGCGGCACCGTGCCCGGCGATGAGTGATGTCAGTTCGTTGACGGTGCAGTCGTTTCCGACCTGGGCGACGCAGCGGCCGTCGCGCAGCACCGCGATCCGGTCGCTGATCCGGGCGACCTCGTCGAGTTCGGCGGAGATGAAGACCACGCCCATGCCGTCGGCAGCGAGGTCGGCTATTAGCTTCTGGATCTGTGCCTTGGCGCCGACGTCGATCCCGCGGGTGGGTTCGTCGAGGATGAACAGCTGCGGTTCGGTGATGAGCCACCGGGCCAGCAGCACCTTCTGCTGGTTGCCGCCGCTGAGATTCTTGACGGGCAGCGAGGCGTTGCGGGGGCGGATGTCGAGCGCTTCCATGTAGCGGTCGACGAGGTCGTCCTTGGTGGCCCGGGAGAGCGGGCGGGCGAAGCCGCGGCGGGCCTGCAGGGCGAGGATGAGGTTGTCGCGGATGGACAGGTCGCCGATGATGCCCTCGCCCTTGCGGTCCTCGGAGGAGAACGCGATCCGATGCGCGATCGCGGCGCGGGGGGAGCGCACGGTGGCGGGCCTGCCGTCGATCGCGATCTGTCCGCTGGTCGCGCGGTCGGCGCCGAACAGCAGGCGCGCCAGCTCCGTTCGGCCCGAACCGAGCAGCCCGGCCAGCCCGACGACCTCACCGCGGTGGATGTCGAGGTCGACCGGCTGCAGCGCTGGTGCGCGGCCGAGCCCGCGGGCGCTGAGCACGACGTCGTCGCTGACCGGCGCGCCGGCGTTGTCGGCGATCTCGTCGAGTGCGGCCAGCTCGTGGCCGAGCATCGCCGAGATCAGGGCGAGCCGGTCCAGCGTCGCGGTTTCGTACTCACCGACCAGGCGGCCGTTGCGCAGCACGGTCATCCGGTCGGAGATCGCATAGACCTGGTCGAGGAAGTGCGACACGAACAGGATCGCGGTGCCGGCGTCGCGCAGGCGCCGCATCACGCGGAACAGTTCGGCCACCTCGTCGGCGTCCAGACTGGAGGTCGGTTCGTCGAGGATCAGCACCCGTGCCGAGACCGCCATCGCGCGGGCGATGGCCACCAGCTGTTGCAGCGCGATCGGGTGCGCGCCCAGCGTGGACCGCGGATCGATCGCCAGGTCGAGCTCGGCGAGCAGCTCGGCGGCCCGGCGGTTCATCGCCCGCGAGTCGATGCGGCCGAAGCGCCGCGGTTCGCGGCCCAGCAGGATGTTCTCTGCCACCGTCAGATTGGGGCAGAGGTTCACCTCCTGGTACACCGTGCTGATGCCGGCGTCCTGCGCCTGCCGCGGCGTGGTGAACCGCTGCGGGACGCCGTCGACGGTGATGGAGCCCGCGTCGATGTCGTAGACCCCGGTGAGGGCCTTGATCAGCGTCGACTTCCCGGCGCCGTTCTCGCCCATCAGCGCGTGGATCTCACCGGGCAGCAGGCGGAACTCCACCCCGTCGAGGGCCTTGACCCCGGGGAAGTCGATCGTGACGTCCCGCATGTGGACGACCGGGTCGACGGTCGGTGCTGTCATGACGGCGTGCACGCGTCGGTCAGTACTTGCGCTCGGGCAGGATGGCTTGGGCCTGCGCCTGATCGAACGTCTGATCCGGGGTCACGACACGCGGCGGAACCGGTTCACCCGCAACCACTTTCTTGGCCAGGTCCATCAGTTGCGGCCCGAGCAGCGGGTTGCACTCGACGATGAAGTTCATCTTGCCGTCGGCCAGTGCCTGCATGCCGTCGTGCGTGGCGTCGATCGCGACGATCTTGATGTCCTGACCAGGCTTCTTGCCCGCGGCCTCGATGGCCTCGATCGCGCCGAGGCCCATGTCGTCGTTCTGCGCGAACACCAGATCGATTTTGGGATTGGCCTTGAGGAAGGCCTCCATCACCTGCTTGCCGCCGGATCGGGTGAAATCGCCTGTTTGCGAGGCGATCACCTTCAGGTTCGGGTTGGTGGCGATGGCCTTGGAGAATCCGGTGCTCCGCTCCAGCGCGGGGTCCGATCCGGTGGTGCCTTCGAGCTGCACGATGTTCACGGGCCCGGTGGCGTTGGCGAATTCCTTGACCACCCAGTCGCCGGCCCACTGACCCTCCTGGACGAAGTCGGCGCCCAGGAACGTCTTGTAGACGTCCTTCTCCTGGGTGTCGACGGCGCGGTCGGTCAGGATCACCGGGATGTTGGCATTCTTGGCTTCCAGCAGGACGGCGTCCCAGCCGGTGCGGACCACCGGGCTGAACGCGATCACGTTGACGCGTTGCTGGATGAAGGACCGGATCGCCGAGATCTGGTTCTCCTGCTTGCCGTTGGCGTCCGAGAACTTCAGGTCGATGTCGGCGGCCTTGGCGGCGTCCTGGATCGAGGTCGTGTTGGCGGTGCGCCAGCCGCTCTCCGCGCCCACCTGGGAGAAGCCCATCGTGATCTGGCCGCCGGCGTCGCCACCGCCGCCGGGGGCGTTTCCGGGGGCGGGTCCACTACCGCAGGCCGCGACGACGCCCGCCGTTGCGACGGCGAGCATCGCAGAGAGGATTTTCTTCACGAGGACTCCTTAGGGGATGCCATCGGACCAGGTCACGTCCGTGTTCGGCGGGGATCGGCGACGTCGGTGACCATGTGACCGGCGTTACACTGCGGCGATGTTAACGCTCACATTCGGACGCTGTCAACGATTTGTTAGCGCTCACATTGATCCGGTGTGAACTCTTGACAGCAGCGTGAGCCGCGTCACAAGATGCTCGATGTTAGCGCTCACATCGTGTTGGCGGCCGACGTGTCGGGCCCGCGGTGAGTGGCAGGACCAACCGGAGGAATCCATGCGAAAGAGCCTTCTTCGAATCGCGGCCGCGCTGGCCGTGACGGCCTCGCTGGCGACTGCTGCGTGCGGCCGCTCGACCGGACCCGAGGCCAGCGGTGGCGGGGGCGGGGGTGACCGCGGCGGCACCATCGGCATCGCGATGCCGACCAAGTCCTCGGAGCGGTGGGTCGCCGACGGCGACAACATGGCCAAGCAGTTCCAGCAGCTGGGGTATGAGACCGACCTGCAGTACGGCGACGACGTGGTGCAGAACCAGGTCTCGCAGATCGAGAACATGATCACCAAGGGCGTCAAGGTGCTCGTCATCGCCCCGATCGACGGATCGTCGCTGATCGACATCCTGCAGCGCGCCGCCGACGCGAAGATCCCGGTGGTCAGCTACGACCGGCTGATCCGCGGCTCGGCCAACGTCGACTACTACGCGACGTTCGACAACTTCAAGGTCGGTGTGCTGCAAGCGCAGTACATCGTCGACAAGCTGGGTGTGGCGCAGGGCAAGGGGCCGTTCAACATCGAGCTGTTCGCCGGCTCGCCCGACGACAACAACGCGACGTTCTTCTTCAAGGGCGCGATGAGCGTGCTGCAGCCCTACCTCGACAGCGGCAAGCTGGTGGTGAAGAGCGGGCAGACCTCTTTCGACCAGGTGGCGACGCTGCGCTGGGACGGTGGCCTGGCGCAGTCCCGGATGGACAACCTGCTGAGCCGCTCGTACACCAGTGGCCGGGTGGACGCGGTGCTCTCGCCGTATGACGGCATGTCGCTCGGCATCATCTCGGCGCTCAAGAGCGCCGGCTACGGCATCCCGGCCAAACCGCTGCCGATCGTCACCGGTCAGGACGCCGAGCTCGCGTCGGTCAAGTCCATCATCGCCGGGGAGCAGACCCAGACCGTGTTCAAGGACACCCGCGAGCTCGCGAAAGCGGCAGTGCAGATGGCCGATTCACTGCTGACCGGCGGCAAGCCGGAGGTCAACGACACGACCACCTATGACAACGGCGTGAAGGTCGTCCCGTCGTACCTGCTGCAGCCGGTCAGTGTGGACAAATCCAACTACCAGAAGGTGCTGGTGGATTCGGGCTACTACACCTCCGCCCAGCTGGCCTGATGGGCGGCGAGGACACCGCTCTGCTCGAGATGCGGGGGATCACCAAGCGCTTCGGCGCGGTGACCGCGCTGTGCGACGTGAACCTCACGGTCCGGCAGGGGGAGATCCACGCGATCTGCGGGGAGAACGGCGCCGGCAAGTCGACCCTGATGAAGGTGCTCAGCGGGATCTACCCGCACGGCTCCTACGAGGGGGAGATCGTCTTCGACGGTGCACCGGGCGATTTCAAGGACATCCGGTCCAGCGAGCGGCGCGGCATCGGAATCATCCACCAGGAGCTCGCGCTGGTGCCGGTGCTCTCGATCGCGGAGAACATCTTCCTGGGCAACGAGCACGCGTCGGCGGGGGTGATCAGCTGGCACGAGACCACCACCCATGCTCAGCAGCTCCTCGACCGGGTCGGGCTGCGGGAGAGTCCGGGCACCCGGATCTCCGACATCGGGGTGGGCAAGCAGCAGCTCGTCGAGATCGCCAAGGCGCTGTCGAAGAAGGTGAAGCTGCTGATCCTCGACGAGCCGACCGCCGCGCTGAACGACGAGGACAGCCGCAACCTGCTCGACCTGATCCTGGATCTGCGGCGCCAGGGTCTGACGTGCATCATCATCTCGCACAAGCTCAACGAGGTGACGCGCGTCGCCGACCGCATCACGGTGCTGCGCGACGGCCGCACGATCGAAACGCTCGACGTGGGACCCGATCTCACCGAGGAGCACATCATCCGCGGCATGGTGGGCCGGCCGCTGGTCGACAGGTTCCCCGAGCGCAGCGCGCACGAGATCGGCGACGTCACGTTCGCGATCGAGGACTGGACGGTCTACCACCCGCTCGATCAGCAGCGCAAGGTCGTCGACGGGGTCTCGCTGAACGTCCGGCGCGGTGAAGTGGTGGGGCTGGCCGGGCTGATGGGCGCCGGGCGCACCGAGCTCGCGATGAGCGTGTTCGGCCGGAGCTATGGCAAGAAAGCCGGCGGTGCGGTGTTCAAGGACGGCAGGGAGATTCGGACCCGGACCGTGCCCGAGGCCATCAGCCACGGCATCGCCTATGCCACCGAGGACCGCAAGCACTTCGGCCTGAACCTGATGGACGACATCGCGCGCAGCATCACGCTGGCGTCGCTGCCGAAGGTGAGCCGACAGTCGGTGATCAACGAGCACGAGGAGACCACCGTCGCCGAGCGGTTCCGCAAGGACATGCGGATCAAGGCCCCGTCGGTCAAGGCGATCACCGGCAACCTGTCGGGCGGCAATCAGCAGAAGGTCGTGCTGAGCAAGTGGGTGTTCGCCGACCCCGACGTGCTGATCCTCGACGAACCCACCCGCGGCATCGATGTCGGCGCCAAGTACGAAATCTACACGATCATCAATTCGCTGGCGGCGCAGGGCAAAGCGGTGATCGTGATCTCCTCGGAGCTGCCGGAGCTCATCGGGCTGTGCGACCGCATCTACACACTCAACGAGGGCCGGCTCACCGGTGAGGTGGCCCGGGCCGACGCGTCGCAGGAGACGCTGATGCGCTACATGATGAAGGGACGAGGATAGATGACCACCACCCCGACGGTGTCGACGCCGCCCAGCGCCCCGGCGCCACCGCCCGCGGACTCGACGGTGTCGCGGCTGAAGGCGTTGCTGCAGGGCAACTTCCGGCAGTACGGCATGGTCGTCGCGCTCGCCCTGATCGTCATCCTGTTCCAGGTGTGGACGGACGGCATCCTGCTCAAGCCACTCAACGTCACCAACATCGTCCAGCAGAACGGCTACATCCTGATCCTCGCGATCGGGATGGTCATCGTGATCGTCTCCGGTCACATCGACCTGTCGGTGGGCTCGATCGCCGGGTTCATCGGGGCGATGTCGGCGGTACTGATGATCCGCAACGACATGCCGTGGCCCGTCGCGGTCGCGCTGTGTCTGTTGCTCGGTGCGCTGATCGGGGCGTGGCAGGGGTTTTGGATCGCGTACGTCGGCATCCCGTCGTTCATCGTGACGCTGGCGGGCATGCTGGTATTCCGCGGTGCGACACAGTACCTGTTGGAAGGGCAGTCGATAGCGCCGTTCCCGACCAGCTTCGGTGACGTCAGCAGTGGGTTCCTGCCCGAGCTCGGCGCGAATGCGGTCTACCACTGGCCCACGGTCATTCTCGGTGTGGTCGTGATGCTGGCGGCGGTGGGGCAGCAGGTACGTCAGCGACGGGCCCAGAGCCAGTACGGGTTCAGCGTGCTGCCGTTGGGCTGGTTCGTCGCGAAGTGCGCCGCGATCGTCGCGGCACTGGCGGCGTTCACGTTGCTGCTGGCGAGCTACCGCGGCGTTCCGGTGGTCGGGATCATCTTGGCCCTGGCGTTCGTGGTCTACGCGTTCATCATGCGCGGCACGGTCGTCGGCCGGCAGGTGTACGCCGTGGGCGGGAACGAGGCCGCGGCGCGGCTCTCGGGCGTCAAGACCAAGCGGGTGACGTTCCTGGTATTCGTCAACATGGGTCTGCTCTCGGCACTGGCCGGTCTGCTGTTCGCCGCGCGGCTGAATTCGGCGACACCGCAGGCGGGTATCGGTATGGAGCTGGAGGCGATCGCCGCGGCATTCATCGGCGGCGCATCGGCCAGCGGTGGTGTCGGCACGGTGTTCGGCGCGATCATCGGCGGTTTCGTGCTCGGTGTGCTCAACAACGGTATGTCGCTGATCGGTATCGGCAGCGACGTGCAGCAGGTGATCAAGGGCCTGGTGCTGCTGGCCGCGGTCGGCTTCGACATCTACAACAAGAAGAAGGGCGGAGCCTGACATGCCCGGCATCGCGGATCGCTACGAACACGACATCGTCACGTTCATGCGGAGCTGGGCTCCGTACGGCGGGCCCGCCCGCCGACGAGGTGCTCCCGGAGTTCGGTCTGACCCGGGAGCAACTCGTCGCGCGTTACCATCAGATTCTGGACGCTGAGGCTCTGCGCCGGGAAGAGGAGTTGCGTCAACCGTGGTTGAGAATCCGTCGCGCACGGACGCAGTGACGGCATGGACCCTCGCCGACGGACGCGATCTGCTGTTCTTCAGCCTTCCCGGTGACGAGCCGGCTCCGGTTCCTGACCTCCGCCCGCTACCCCCGCGGTCAGAGTCGCTGTCGGAGTTGCGATTCGATCAGACCACCGGGCAGTGGGTGATCGTCGCTCCCGCCCGCCAGGACCGCACCTACCTCCCGCCGCGCGGCCAGTGCCCGTTGTGCCCGGGGCCGACCGGCCTCACCAGTGAGATCCCGGCGCCGGACTACGACGTCGTGGTCTTCGAGAACCGGTTCGCTTCTCTCTCGGGGCCGGGCGGTGCGCTTGCTGCTTCCTCCGATTTTGTGGTGCCCGGCCACGGCCGCTGCGAGGTGATCTGCTTCTCCAGCGACCACGACAGCTCGTTCGCTTCTTTGGATGCCGCGCAGGCCCGCCTGGTCGTCGAGGCGTGGCGGCACCGCACCTTTGACCTGCTTGGGCGGCCGGGGATCGCGCAGGTGTTCTGCTTCGAGAACCGCGGCGAAGAGATCGGCGTGACGCTGACCCACCCGCATGGGCAGATCTACGGCTACCCGTTCCTGACACCGCGGACCGAGCAGATGCTGCTTCGCGCCTCTGCGTATCGAGAACGGCACGGCAGCAACCTGTTTGGCGATCTGGTGGCGCGGGAAGTCGAGGACGGTCGACGTATCGTTGGGCGGGATGCGGCGTTCACGGCGTTCGTGCCATTCGCGGCCCGGTGGCCGGTCGAGGTGCACATCTACCCGAACCGGTTCGTGCACTCGCTGCTGGATCTGTCGGCGGATGAACTGGACGCGTTCAGCGTTGTGTATCAAGACGTGTTGCGGCGGCTGGATCGAATGTACGACGCGCCGCTGCCGTACATGGCGGGGTTGCACCAGTACCCGGAGGGGGAGGGCTGCTTCCACGTCGAGATCATCTCGACCCGGCGCACCGCCGACAAGCTCAAGTTCCTGGCGTCGTCGGAGTCGGTGATGGATGCGTTCATCAACGACGTGGTGCCCGAGGCGCTGGCGGAGAGGCTGCGCGGCCTGTGAGCATTCGCTTCTCGGCGCCGGGCCGGATCAACCTGATCGGCGAACACACCGACTACAACGCGGGTTTCGCGTTGCCGATCGCGCTGCCAGGCCGCACCGTGGTGGAGTTCGCACCGGCGGACAGCGGCGAGCTGGTAATAAGCACGGACCTGTCGCCGGACGTGGTGCGCATACGGCTCGACACAGTGCCCGGGGACGTGACCGGGTGGGCCGCGTATGTCGCGGGTGTTGTGTGGTCGCTGCGGGAGGCGGGCTATCCGGTGCCGGGTGGGACGCTGGCGATCAGCAATGGCGTGCAGATCGGCTCGGGTTTGTCGTCGTCGGCGGCGCTGGAATGCGCTGTACTCGGGGCGCTGCTTCAAGGCGCCGCTGTCGACCGGGTGGAGCAGGCCCGGATTGCGCAGCGTGCCGAGAACGAGTACGTCGGTGCACCAACGGGTTTGCTCGATCAGCTGGCGATTCTGTTCGCCGTGCCGCGGTGCGCGCAGCTGATCGACTTCCGCGACGTGACCGTCACACCGGTCCCGTTCGATCCTGACGCGCACGGAGTGACGCTGCTGCTGATCGACTCGCAGGCGCGGCATCAGCATAAGGGCGGTGAGTACGCGGCGCGGCGGGCGTCGTGTGAGCGGGCGGCCGCGGCGTTGGGAGTGGCGTCTCTACGCGAGGCGGCGTCGGTGTCGTCGCTCTCTGGTGAGGATCAGCGCCGGGCTCGGCACATCGTCGCCGAGAACCAGCGGGTGCTGGACACGGTGGAGGCGTTGTCGGCGAACGGCTTCCGGCGGGTCGGGGAATTGTTCACGGCGTCGCACGAGTCGATGCGGGATGACTTCGAGATCACCACGCCGCACCTCGACCTGATCGCTTCGACCGCGGTGTCGGCGGGAGCGCTGGGGGCGCGGATGACCGGCGGCGGATTCGGCGGTTGCGTGATCGCGCTGGTGCCGTCGGGTTCGGTCGATGCGGTGAGCGGCGCGGTGCGGGAGGCGCTGCAGGCGGGCGGTTATCCGGCGCCGACGATCGAGCCGACGGTGGCGGGCGCGGGGCCCGGTTAGCGGTTCGGCTTGATCAGCCAGAGCGCCAGGATGATCGCGATGATCGGCCCGGCGGCCATGATGAGGCTCAGCGTGTGAATGGCGTCGATCGCATTGGAGGGCGCCTGATCGACGATCAGCCGGGCCTGGTCAGGGTTGACCAGCGTCGCGCCGCTGCGGCCGCCGTGTGAGGTGATCAACGCTTCGCGGGTCTCGGCGCGGGTGACGCCGTCTTTCGTCAGGTCGTGGGCGCTGTCGGTGAGGAAGAGGTTGATGCCGACGAGAGCGAATAGTGCTGGGCCGAGGGAGTATCCGCCTTCGTTGACCGCGCTCTTGACGGCGGAGACGGCGCCGCCGAGGTCGGCCGGGGCACTGTTCATCATGATCATGGCCTGCGGGGTGGTGACCAGTGCGCCGCCGACGACCATCAACGCGGCGGTGATGAACACCGTCACGCGAGAGGTGCCGAGGGTGTAGCTGTGCAGCACCACCAGACCGCCGAGCATGAGGACCAGACCGGTGACCATCACGGTGCGGGCGCCGAACTTGTTCGCGACGGGGCCGGCAGACAGCGCGGCGAGCGCGGCCATGGCGGTGGCGGGCATCAGGAGGTAGCCGAACAGCTCGTGGGATTCCTTGCGAATCGTGACGAGGTAGAAGGCCAGCAGGATCATCGAGCCGCCCAGCACGATGTTGAACACCACGCCGGCGGCGACGGCGGCATTGAAGCGGCTGGAGCGGAAGACGCGCATGTCGAGGGCAGGATGGTCGGTGCTGCGCTCGCGGACGACGAAGGCGACACCGGCGGCCAGGCCGCCCGCGATGCAGGTGAGGCCGATGGCGTCGATGCCGGTCTCGATTCGGGACATGCCGTAGATGAACGCGAGCAGCGCGACGGCGAAGAGCGCCATGCCGGGGATGTCGAGGCGGCGGCTGCTGCGCACTGTCTCGGGGACGAAGCGCCAGGTGATGAGCAGCCCGATCGCGGCGATGGCGGGGACGAGGAAAAAGGTTGCGCGCCAACCGATGGCGTGGGCGAGGGTGCCGCCGAGCGCGGGCATGGGGGTGGAGACGGCGTAGCCGACGCCGAAGTAGGCGGCGATGGCGGCGGCGCGGCGTTCGGGGTAGAAGACGGCGTTGGTGAGGGCGAGGGAGAGGCCGATGAGGAAGGCCAGGGCGATGCCGACGCCGGCGCGGGCGATGATGAGGACGGCGGCGACGGGGGCGGCGGCGGCCAGCAGGCTGAAGGCGGCGGCGCCGGTGAGGCCGACCAGGTAGAGGCGGCGCATGCCGTAGAGGTCGCCGAGGGCGCCGGCGGAGAGGACCGCGGCGGCCATGGTCAGGGTGGCGAGGCTGGCGATGAAGGTGGCGGTGCTGCCGGTGATGCCGAGCCCGGCGGAGACGACCTGCAGGTTGGCCGACAAGGTGGTGGGGTCGCCGATGGAGACGGCATAGCCGAGGCCCATCGCGAGCACGGTCATCACGGCGGCGATGCCGGAGACGTGGCGCTGCTCGGTGGCTGTTTCGGGTTGCACGGGGTGATGGTAGGGCCTGAGAGTGCTTCTAGCTGGCTCAATGCACCGTTTCGGTAGCTCTCGTCGACCTCTGATTCGCCGAAAATTGCCGAGATGTGGGGTGCTGATCTTGTCTTAAGGTGGACGACAAGGAGGTGTCCGGCGTGAGCTTGTTGGGTGATGCGCTCGACTTGCTGCGCCGCTACGGCGACGTCATCGGTGTCGACTGGGATGACAAGCCCGGGATCCTGGATCGCGCCACGAACACCGTCACCGCCGTGGCCGGATCACCGATCCTCGCTGCCGCTCAGGTCACGATCCACGGCCTCAAGGCCACCACGGGCTCGGGTGAGCCGCAGGCGGGTGAGGCGTTCACGAAGTCGGCGGATCTTTACGAGGAGGCCGGCGACCTGCTCATCGATGCCACGCCGACGGAAGACCTGTGGGATGGCACGGCGGCGGACACGTACCGAGGCACCAACAACATTCATCGTCACCTCACCTTCGAGGTCGTCGAAGCGGAACGCGAGGTGCGGGCCGCGCTGCGCAGGTTGGCAGCTCAAGTGACGGAGACCCGCACGGATCTGCAGGATGCGATCGACTTCCTCTCCGATTACGACACGTCGACGGCATGGATGAATGCGATTCCCGGCGGCGCGCAGGTCAAGGCCGCCGGTGATCTCGCTGTTGCCGCGACACAGATCGGGTTGGCCGAAGCGTCGATCGCGAAGTTGGTCGCCGAATCAGCGTCGGTGGCGCTTGCCCTGCGCACTCCGCGAGGTCGGTATCAGTCCGCTGCCGACGAGAAAGACCTCGACCCTGACGGCAGCTTCCCGTGCGGGGAGCCCCTGGGCAACGAGCGGACCGAAGGGACACTGCCGTCCCGCACGAATCCGACGGTGCCCTACACACCGCCGGAGCCTGAAGGGCCGCCGGTGGTCTATCCGCCCGCAAGGCCGTACGAGTCTGTACCCCCGCGTTGATTCCTGTGATCGAGGAGGAATGTGCATGACAGGCCAACAAGACAACCTTCGAGTGCTCACCGAGCACGTCGACGAACTCGCGGCCAAGCAGGCCTCAGCCGCGGGCCGATTGAAGATCGCGGGTGAGACGGTGAACGATCTCGCGTCGAGTGTGTGGGCCACCCACGGCGTCGTCTGCGCAGCCAGCAATATGGCGATCGACGCGATCGAAGCCGCCCGGGACGCCGCGGACGCGAAGCTCTGGCGCATGTCACACGACCTCTCCGAGCGGCTGACCGCGGCGTCCGCGAATTACAAGAATGCGGATTGGCTCGCGCGCAGGGACATTGACTCGTGCAGTTTGTGACGCCGGCCTGTCGCGACGGAGGCAGCGTGTATGCCATCTGACGCGAGGTGGAATGACGAGGACATGCCCGCGGCCGCCAGCGAAGAGGGCTTCGCTCCCGCCGGACTGGAGGCTCTCGACCCATACGCGCCGATCGCGCCGAACGATTCGGAAGACAGTTGGATCTCCTGGCAGTCGGCAATCCCCGTCGACCACACCGATGGGCCTCCTACGGTCCTCTTCACCGTCACCAGTCCGACAGGAGCTCTCTCGGCCACCGCAACTCTCGGAGGACGACTGCAGCGCGTCGACGTATTCAACCTCTCCGGCTTTGATGAAGCCCGACTAGGGGAAGAGATCCAAGAACTGGCCACGCTGGCGAAGGAGAAAGCGCGCGCGGCCCAACGTGAAGTGATTGTCGAACTGATGCGCAACCTCGGTCACGATCGCGTCGGTACTGGTGCTTTCCTGCAGCACGTTCTCGGGTGGCCGTCTTCGGAAGCGGCCAATACCCAGCTGGCTGAAGCGTGGGCTGCTCGCCGGGGGATCGGGGACAGTTGAGACCGGCATTGCCCCTTCGTATGAGCAGGCGTCGAGGATTTCTCGTCATTGGTGTAGCAATTTTGGTGATCGTGGTGGTCGCAGCAGTTCTCTTCGTCACCCGGTGGCTACCGGACCTCAGATTGAGTGCCGCGAGAGCATCGTGGGAACCGCCACCGCAGGCGATGCTGTCGTCGTCGATGCGTGAGCAACCGGTCCCAGGATGGCGCGCGGCCGTCAGCGATCTGGGGTTGCCAACCACCGGCGACAGCCGCATCGCGGTCAGCAATGATGCCCGCGGACCGCGGCCGTTCATCGGCAGCATGGACTCCCGCGCCTACTTTTTGGCGAGTAGCGGGGCACCGGATGCGCCGCAGTGGTGGCTGGCTGGGATTGACGTCCAGGACGGTCGGCGACTGTTCGATGCCGTGCCGTTGAGTTCGGCGGCGCGGTATCCGCAGTGTTTTCTTCACGGGCCGAACGACATTCTGTGTCTGGACGGATTGCCGTCGGTGACTGCGCGCGTGATTGACGGCCGGTCCGGTGCGGTGAAGTACGTCGGCCCGTCGGATCTGCGATTGGGATCCGGCAAGCTGGCTGTCAAGCAGGTCGGCATGTACGCGGTGGCGACGACGCAGGATCAGGGTGTGTTCGGCATCGGTCCGCGGGCCGAGACGACGTGGTTCGTCCCCGGGGACGGATTGCTCGAGATGGAGCCGGTCGAGCGTCCGGCCGCACGATCGCAAACCCTTACGGCGCAGAGAGACGCGAACCCCAGGAAGTTCTCACAGACCGTCTTCTCTGTGGCCGATGGTCGCGTCGTCGAACCCGAACTCGACAAGGGTGCGTCCCTTGTTGAAACATATTTCTACACAGGAGGATTCGCCAGCCAGACTTCTGATGCTGACGGAGTGCCCGGCGGCATCTATTTCTTCGATGAGAGCGGTAGGCGTGTCGGTGAGAGCACCGAGACAATACTTCGGGAGGAACCGGCCGATCTGCCGGTCACCACAACAGGACCGGACGAGCTGAACGCCGTGTACTCCGCCCAGGGAAAGAAACTGATCGAAGTTCCCCCCGGCGTGATGCAGCTCGTCGGAACGACGCTGATGGTCAATCTGGCCAAGAGCCAAACGTTTCCGCAGTGGCAGCAGTACGACCTCAAAGACGGTGACAAGGGTCCGGTCTGCGACTACCCCATGCAGAACTTTCTCGGCACTGATGGTTCGACACTGGTGTTCGCAGTCACCAATCCCGATGCCGGCATACTCGCGAAGGCGTACGACCTCCATTCGTGCGAGCGATTGTGGTCGATTCCGGAGCAGGCGGGGGCGGTGGACCGGATCTGGCAGGTAGATGGTCAGCTTGTGAAACTGGGTTCCAAAGCAACGGAGCTCAGTTCGCTTGTGGCGCCGAGCTAATCATGCGAGGAAGGCCAGGGCGATCCCGACGCCCGACGCCGGCGCGGGCGATGATGAGGACGGCGGCCATGAGTGCGGTTGCGGCGATTGCAGCTTAAGCGAGCCTGCGTCAATGATTGATGAGATAAGGATCGTACAAGGTCGGCTCGAGGGCCCTGGGCGGTTTGTAGGGTTCTCTAAGCATTCGACGCTTCGGCCATCATGCCGCTGCGAGACAAGGAGGCGAGCTGTCAGTCCTCCATATCGGGGAACAGACGGCCCTTTCCAGTGTACGAACGCCTGGAAGCACCTTCGCCCTTGGCCCCGTCGTAGAGCCGCTTCACGGCGTCGGTCCGTCTTGCATCTCCGTAGAGTCGGGCGGCGATCCGCTCCCAGCGGAGGTTTCGATCATCGCGGAGCGTCACCGCATCCTGCGAGGTTGGCATCCGTTCCAGCACCTCCCCGGAGAGAACGGCCTCTTCCTCGAGCACATCCAGCCACAGATTGCGACCGCCGCCGAGGCGGTCCGATATCTCGCTCGTACCCATGCCGCTACGCAATAGTTCGCGAATGGCCTCCCGCCCTGGGTGCAATGGTGGTGCATCCGACCGCGACGTCTCGCCCTCAGCGGAATGCGATGGAGGGGGCGGCGGCGCACTTGCTGACTCGACCTGGGGGGGTGACCTGTTTAGAGGCGGATCGGACAGCTTTGATTCCTCGGGGCCTTGCCAAATACTGGTGATCAGGTCGGCGAAGTACGCCCCCCGCTCGTCAACGTCGGCTTCACTAAATGTCTCCGGATACTGCGCCACCAACGTCGAGTTCAACTTCAGCAGGCTGTGCTCAACAAGGCCTCGTCGCTTGTCCTTTGCCTGGTGCGGGGCGTGCCACGGGCCGTTGGACAGACTCGAATTGAGCGGGCCGGTGGTCAGCGTCAAGTTGCCAAGTCTATGAAGATGACTGGACCTCCAAGACTGAGGATCATCCTGAGTCTCGTCGAGCGGCCAATGCGGTTCGGACTTCTGAGGCATGAGGTGTTCAAGGGTCAGACTGCTCGTCGTAGCGAGTCCCTGCTCGGTCTTGTTGTCCATTGCGCGAAGGTGATCTTCGATGCGGCGTAGCACCATCACCAGTCGGTCTTGCCGACGTTGCCCGTACATGTCTCGCGTCTGGATCGTCGCACGGACCTCTTCGTCGCGCGGCCACCGATTGGCTGGAGCTGTCTCAGCCGCGAGCCGTGCCGCGAGCACTTCGTCGGCATGCGCGAGGTCCGCCTTGACGTCGCTGATCAGTGCGGCGAAGAGACGGTTGTAGTTCTTCGTAGTACCGCCGCAGATCATCCGACGGACGAGAAAGCTCTCAAGGATGCGGAACGCGTTTGCGCGGCGCTCGATGCTGACATCTTCGGAGCGAAGCAGCGTAAGGACGATTGGCATCAATGTGGTGGTGTCGAGGAGTTCGAGTAAGTCGTAGAACCGCCTATCGGCGGTCCCAGGTTGAGCATCTTGAAAGCTGCGCAACGCGGCGGCGTCCCGGGTAAGCCTCGGAATGAGATCGGTCATCGGCGGGCAGGCCTGCCTCTGAAGGATTCTGGTGCGGAACACCTCAAAAAGCTCCGTCGCTGGGACGGCCTCAGCGAGCTCACTGACCAGCCAGTACTGCAGAAAGAGATCGCCGTTCTTGTTGAACAACCGACCTGATCGTCTGTCCTCACGCCAGTAGTCCCGGTCGAGCTCAGGCGCCCAATAATGCGCATACAGCTTGTCGGTGTCCGCGCTTTCGCGTTCGGCTCTCAAGAAAACTGCGTTCTTGAGCAAGTCGAGAGCAATCAATGGCGTGCCGCGTCCATTGAGCGTTTCGAAGATGACCTGGGGGTTATCGCCATCGTCGAGACGGATCGACACCAGTTTCAGCAAGTGTCCGAGTGTCACTCTGAGGGCTTCGAAATGTTCGGTGGGGGGCGATTTGGTTGATGACGCCGGATCGTCGTCTGTGGCCCAAGCCTTGATCTGGGTGCTGAAGAAGGAGTAGGCACCTTGAATCTCCTCCTTCGAAGCAACGTCAGGCTCCGACGATGGCCCGTCGGTGCGGATCGTGGCTCGAAACGCCTCGCGATTGGCGTTGGTCGGCCATACCTTGAACCGCTCATCTCCCGCAGCAAGAAGCTCGTCGTTTAAGGTCAGACGACGAAGCAGATCACCTTGCGCTGTACATCCCAATTCGTGCGCGGCACGAGCCGCAGCAGCGACTAGAAGCTGAAGCGTGGTGAGTCTTTGCTGGCCGTCGATAACGAGATACCGCTGCGGCGACCCAGGAGGGTTCTCCTCTTGCTCAATGACGATCGCGCCGAGAAAATGCGCCGGCGATTTGGACGACGGTCCCTCGTTCAGCACGTGGTCGGCGACGGTCGCGATGTCCTGCCACAAAGGGCTCCACTGCCGTTGCTCGCTCCAGACGTATGGGCGCTGATAAAGCGGGATGATGTAGCGAACGTCGGGCTGGAAGAGTTGCGTCAGTGTCCGTGTCTCCGCCTGCACCTCTCCCAGCCTACGGACAGTGGTAGCTCAGCTTCCATATGAGTCGGGTTCCAACGGTTGCTGAGGTGGAAGCCGGTGGGAAATGCGGACATGGTCGCGGAACCCCCGCTACCGTGGGGCTGTGTGGGGGAGACAACGCGCCTGGAAGCTCATCAGTTGTCACCGGCCCAAAGGTCGGGAATTCGCCGAACCGTACAGAATGCGGTCGACACGCATGGCATCGAGTGGGCGGTGCGCAACACCTGCGTCGAACTAGCAGCGAAGTATGGGATCTCCTTCGACACAATTGACTACCTCCTTCACGACGAACTGCCAGACGCGCTACCTGAGGAGTTGCTGACCTCCGGGCAACGGAACCGTATCCGGCGCGACTACCACGCGGCGAGCGTCGTCTCAGATCCCCACGCGAGGAGCCGCGCCGTCGCCGAGATGTTCAGCAAATCCGCCGAGTTCTTCGGTGTCTCTGAGGACACCATTCGGGCTGTCGTTGGAGCCGAGAAAGAGCAAGTCGGTTCCGGAGAGGCTGACCACGAACCACCGCCCAAGCAGCCAACGAGACCAACACCCCCACCCCGTCCCGGAGACCAAGTGACCATCACAGAGCCACCCATCACGAAGCCAGTGACGGGCAGCCCGACCTTCACTGCCGCACCCGGCTCCGTAGTGCTGGTGCGCGACGCAGAATGGCTGGTCAATAAGGTCGAGCAGGCCACCGACGGCTTCTTCGTCAATGTCATCGGGTTGTCAGAGCTAGTGCGCGACACCGAGGCCACCTTCTCCACCGGCATCGACGAGGTCGTCACCGTCGACCCGGCGAACGTGCGGGTGGTCGCAGACAGGTCGTCGAACTTCCGCCGGTCCAGGTTGTGGCTGGAGGCGACGCTGCGCAAGACGCCGGTCGCGGCGACCGATCCGGCCCTGTCGGTGGCGCGCGGTGGGCTAAGTGACCCGCTGGAATACCAATTCAAAGCGGTGCGCAAGGCGCTCGACCCCGACAAGCTGCGCCCACGGGTGCTGCTGGCCGACGCAGTGGGCCTCGGTAAGACCATCGAAATCGGCATGATCCTCGCCGAGCTGGTGCGCCGTGGCCGCGGCGAGCGCATCCTGATCGTCACGCCCAAGCATGTGCTCGAGCAAATGCAGATGGAGTTGTGGACCCGGTTCGCGTTGCCGTTCGTGCGGCTGGACTCCACCGGAATTCAGCGCATCCGGCAGGTCCTGCCCGGCAACCGCAACCCGTTCACCTACTACAAGCGAGTGATCATCTCGATTGACACGCTCAAGAGCGACCGCTACGTCGCTCACCTGCGTAAGCAGTGGTGGGACGCGGTCGTCATCGATGAGTCCCACAACGTCACCAACACCGCGGCGCTGAACAACCGGCTGGCCCGACTGCTGGCCGAACGCACCGACGCGCTGGTCCTGGCGTCGGCCACCCCCCACAATGGCAAGGCGGAGTCGTTCGCGGAGTTGGTGCGGATGCTCGATCCCAGCGCCGTGGACCCGGCGGGTGAGCTGGACCTCGACCAGGTCGCCAAGCTGGTGATCCGTCGCCACCGCCACCACCCCGATGTCGCCGCCGAGGTGGGTTCGGACTGGGCGGAGCGGGAACCACCGCGCAACATCACCGTGGCTGCTTCTGCCGCCGAGGACGCCGTCGCTCGCGAGCTGGAAGACGTGTGGCTGTGGCCTGGGCCGGGTGGCTCGCCGTACTCGGGCAGCACCGCGGCGCTGTTCCCGTGGGTGCTGGCCAAGGCGTTCCTGTCCTCGCCGGCTGCACTCGCCGAGTCGATCCGCGAACGGATGCGTCGGCTTGACGACGACGAACCGAAGGCAGCGACGGAGCGTCAGGCCCTACAGCGTCTCGCCGAGTTGAATGACAAAGTCCTCACGGCCGGGTCGGCCAAGTACGACGCACTCCTGAAATACCTCAGCGACATCGGCGTGGCCCGGACCAGCGACCGCCGCGTGGTGGTGTTCGCCGAACGGGTCGCCACCCTGCACTGGCTGGCCAAGGCCCTGCTGCGTGACCTCAAGCTAGCCGCCGATCAGGTGGCGGTCTTGCACGGCGGGCTCAGCGATGAAGATCAGCAAGACATCGTGGAGTCGTTCAAGCTGGAGTCCTCCCCGATCCGGGTGCTGGTCACCGGCGACGTCGCCTCCGAGGGCGTCAACCTGCACACCCAATGTCACCACCTGGTGCACTACGACATCCCGTGGAGTCTGATCCGCATCGAGCAGCGCAACGGCCGCATCGACCGGTACGGCCAGCGGCACCGGCCGGTGATCACCGCCCTGTTGCTCACCCCGTCCACAGACCGGTTCAGTGGCGACATCCGGGTGTTGACGCGGCTGGTGGAACGCGAACACGAGGCCCACACCGCCCTGGGCGACGCGGCCTCGTTGATCGGCACCTACGACGTCAAGGCGGAGGAGGAGGCGGTGCGCAAGGTGCTCGAGGGCAGCGCCGAACTCGACTCCGTGGTGCGCAGCGTCGATGAGATCGGCACAGCGGGCGGGCTCGACGCCTTCTTCGCCGGGCTGTCCACCGGTGCCATCGGTCAACCGACCGCCGAACCCACGACTCCGACCGCGGCCGGCCGCAACGGCGTCTACGACACCGACTTCGCGTTCCTCGCCGACGCGGTCGAGGAGTTCATCACCACCCCACAGCAGGCTCCACCCAACGGCATCAAATGGCAAGTGCACAAACTGCATTCGATCGCCTCGCTGGTGCCGCCACCCGACCTGCGCCAGCGGCTGCAGGTGTTGCCCCAGTCCTATCTGCGGGACCGCAAAGTCATCGAATCCTTTAAGCTCGCGCTGACCCCGGCGCGGGGCCGCGACGAACTGGTCCAGGCCCGCTCGGGAACCTCACAGTCCACCTGGCCCGAGGCGCACTTCCTCGCACCACTGCACCCGGTGATCGAGTGGGCCGCCGACCGGGCACTGGCCGAACTGAGCCGCGACGAGATCTTCGCCGTACGCGGCGACGTCGCCTCCCCGACGGTGCTGGTGCTCGTCACCCAATCTAACTTGCGCGGACAGGTGGTGGCGGCCACCTACTACACCGTCGAGTTCCCCGACCCGAACCAACCGGCGGTCGGGTTCGCCACCCCGCACGCGAGCGTCCACGACGCCATCGACACGCTGAGTCTGAGCGCAATCAACTCCGGCGACCTCACCGACGTCGCTAGCCTGCAACCCCTGGTGGCCACCGCGGTCAGGGCTGCCGACTCCGCGGCCGAGCAGCACGCCGAGGCCATCCGCGCCGACACCGCCCAGCGCATCCAGGACTGGCTACACCGCACCCAACAGTGGAAACAACAAGCGCAGAGCATGACTCAGCACGTGGGGCTGCGCCAACGCACCCAGCGTATCGACGACGAGCAGGCGCTGGCCCAGGACATGAACCCCGACCGTCGGCTGGTACGGCCGCTAATCGTGGTCGTGCCCACCGACTTCACCGGCGGAAATTAATAGGATCACGATGGCCACCTCCGACGCACTGATCCTCGGCGAGGACTTCCTCAGCGAGCACTACTTCACCACCGATGCGCGCTCACAGTCGTTCCAGGCCAAGGTGATCGAGCGCCGCAAAGGCTGGGACGCCGAACGCGAGCAGGGCCACCCCACGCCGCGGTCGCGCTACACCGAGGCCCGCGGTGACCTCGGCCGCACATTTATCGGCCTGGCAGAGAACGCCGATGCCGACGTCCTCGACGCGCTGTACGGTCGGCTGCGCGACATCCTGGGCTACGACAACCCGGTCCGCTGGGAAACCCACCGCGTCGGCGGCCGCGACGACGAACCCGGCCCTGCACTGTCCGTGCGCACCCGCGGGCTGACCGGCCCGGCGCCGCTCGTGATTATCGAGGCCCGCGGGGCGCTGGCGCTCGAAGATCTGCTCGCCAAGGACGAGAAGACGCTGCTGCGGACGTTTCACGCCGACGACGAGGAGATCGCCTCGGCCGCACGGCTGCTCTCGCACCTGTTCGTCGCCGACGACGGCCCGCAGTTCGCGCTGGTGCTGGCCGGTGAACTCGCACTGATCACCGAACGGGAACGCTGGCCGGAGGGCCGCTATCTGGCGGTCAACCTGCAGCTGGTCGGGGAACGCAACGACGACAAGCGCGGCGGCGAGATCGACCACGCGCTTGCGTGCATGGCCGCGGACTCGCTGGCCCCCGACGCCGAGGGCAACCTGTGGTGGTCGACGGTGATCGACGAGTCGATCAAGCACACGGTGGGTGTCTCGGAGGATCTGCGCGAGGGTGTGCGGCTGTCCATCGAGATCATCGCCAACGAGGTGGTGACCCGGCGCGCCGACCAGTACCTGCCGCCGCTGCCGCCCGAGCAGGCCCAGCCGCTGGCTCGCCAGTCGCTGCGCTTCCTATACCGAATCCTGTTCCTGCTGTACGCCGAAGCCGCCCCCGAACTCGGGGTGCTCCCCGTCGGCGACCCCGCCTACGAGCGCGGCTACAGCCTCGACCGACTCCGTGAACTGACCCTCACCGAACTGGTCACCCCGCGCGGGCGCAGCGGCACCCACCTCTACGAGTCGCTACACGTGCTGTTCGGACTGGTGGACCGAGGTCACGACGGCAGCGGTGACGACGCGGCCGCCGCGGAGGGCCTGACGTTCCGTTCGCTGCGCGCCGACCTGTTCAGACCCGAGGCGACCGCGCTGATCGACGCGACAAAGCTCGGAAACGCCGCCCTGCAGCAGGTGTTCCGCCACCTGCTGCTGAGCAAGGAGGTCAGAGGCCGCGACCGCGGCTTCATCTCCTATGCCCAGTTGGGCATCAACCAGCTCGGCGCGGTGTACGAGGGCTTGATGAGCTACACCGGGTTCTTCGCCACCGAGGACCTCTACGAGGTCGCCAAGAACGGCGACGCGACGAAGGGCTCCTGGGTGGTGCCGTCCACCCGCATCAAAGGCATCTCCGAGAACGACTTCGTGCGCACCGTTGACGAGGACACTAAGGAGAACAAACCCGTCGTACATAGGCGTGGCACATTCGTCTACCGGCTCGCCGGTCGCGAACGCCAGCAGTCGGCGTCGTACTACTCGCCAGAAGTGCTGACCCGCTTCGTCGTCGGTCAGGCGCTGGCCGAACTGCTCGACCAGGACGGCCAGCGCACCTCCGCACGCGACATCCTCGAATTGACGGTGTGTGAACCCGCCCTGGGCTCAGGGGCTTTTGCCGTCGAGGCGGTGCGCCAACTTGCCGAGGAGTACCTGTCACGCCGCCAGGAAGAACTGGGCGAACGCATTGACCCGGACCGCTATCCCACCGAGCTGCAGCGGGTGAAAGCTTACATCGCCCTCCACCAGGTCTACGGGGTCGACCTCAACGCCACAGCGGTCGAATTCGCGGAGATCTCGCTGTGGCTGGCGACCATGGGCGAGGGTCTCGCCGCGCCGTGGTTCGGCCTGCACCTGCGGCGCGGCAACTCGCTGGTCGGAGCGAGGCGCGCCGTCATCACTGCTGCGTCCCTGCGTGAGAAGAGTTGGCTACAGGCCACTCCTGTCGACAAGCCGCTGTCCACCCTCGGCGACGGCCTCGCCGGCGGTGTGCACCATTTCCTGCTCCCGACCGATGGCTGGGGCAGCACCGCCGACGCCAAGGAGGCCAGGGAGCTCGCGCCCGAATCGCTGGAGCGGGTCAAGGAGTGGCGGAAGTCGCTGCGGCCGAAGCTGACGAAGACACAGATCTCCACGCTGGCGGCGCTGGCGCGGCGCACCGACCGGCTCTGGCAGCTTGCGCTGCGGCGGCTGCAGATAGCCGAGTCTCAGATTCGACGGCACATTAACGTGTGGGGTGCCGACGATCTGCCGGTCGGCGGGAAGGTCACGCGCGAGCAGATCGAGAAGTCGCTCGCCGACGAGCGCGGCGCCTACCGGCGGCTGCGCCGCGTGATGGATGCATGGTGTGCGTTGTGGTTCTGGCCGCTGACCGATGAAATCGCCACAGTGGATGGGCAACTCGTAAAGCCGCCCAGCGTCGAGCAGTGGATCGACGCGCTGCAGCAGCTGCTCGGTGTCGAACTGAAGGTGCGTGTTCGCGACGCCGAACAACACAGCCTCACCGACATCGACGACTGGCATGACCTCGACGTCGCGGAATCGAACGACCTCGCGTTCGCGCAAGCTAGAGACGCCGCCGACGTCCTGGCTGCACATCCTTGGCTGGTGGTATGTGAGCGATTGGCCGAGCGACACGGTTTCTTTCACTGGGAGTTGGAATTTGGGTTCGTCTTCTCGCGCGGAGGCTTTGATTTACAGGCGGGCAACCCCCCTTGGGTGCGGCCGATTGCAGACTCGAATGCTTTGTTGGCTGAGGGTGATCCGTGGTTCGAGCTCGCTATAAAGCCCACGCAAGCGGAATGGCACGCCAAGCGTGAGTCCGCCCTGGCCATTCCGGGTGTTAGTGCGCTCTTGGTTGAAGGCACGGGCGAAGTGTCAGCGCTAGCGGCTTTTGTCGGTAATGCGCGGCAGTTTCTTCTCCTAAAGGGGCTGCAGCCTGACTTGTATCGCTGCTTTATGGGGCTTACTTGGCGGCATATGTCACCGAGCGGCGTTGTTTCACTTGTGCATCCCGAAACTCACTTCACCGATGAGAAAGCCGGACCACTTCGCGAGGCCACATACCGCCGGTTGCGTCGGCACTGGCAGTTCATCAACGAGCTTCTTCTATTCGACATCGGCGATCAATTCGTCTTCGGAATCCACGTATATGGTCCGCCGCGCGACCCGCTCTTCCTCTCCTCGGCATCGCTGTATCACCCCGACACCGTTGTCCGGTCCTTGAACCACGACGGGTCGGGACCGGAACCCGGTATAAAAGACCCTGACGGCAACTGGGATCTGCGACCGCACCGTAACCGAATCACTGAGGTTTCCGACGATGTTCTTTCCATCTGGAAGGACTTTGTAGAATCTCCGAACGTACCCAAATACCACACTCGTATGGTTTACACTGTGAACCGGTCTTTGGAGACGGTCTTGAAGAAGCTTTCCGGCTCGAGGCGCATTGGTGAACTAAATCTGCAGTTCTCGCCTGGGTGGCACGAAAAGAACGATCGAACCAAGGGATATTTTGAGGTCAGCTGGGGCGCACCCGAACACTGGGAGGACGCGATCCTCCAAGGACCCCACCTCTTCGTAGCAACACCGTTATATAAATCGCCAAACCCAACAATGCGAAGCAAGGGTGATTGGTCAGCTACTGACTTCGAGGCGCTTGCCGCCAACGCGATCCCCGCAACTGCATATAAGCCGGCCGGCCAACGTGCTCGCTACAACGCTGCCTACACGGTATGGGAAATTAGTAGCGAAAGCGGAGTAATCGAGACAGTCCGTGCTCGTGACTGCTATCGAATCGCGTGGCGGGCAATGGCAGCCAACGTCGGCGAGCGTACGCTGATTCCGGCAATCATCCCACCGGGTGCGGCGCATGTCGACGGCCTATATAGCCTCGCCGTCCGAGATCCTTCCTGGACTGTGAGACTCGCGGGAATTACGAGTTCGCTGATCTCTGATTTCGGCGTACGGTGCGCCCCAAAATCGACGATTCGCTCTGGTGCCATTTCGCGCCTTCCCAGGATCACCGATACGCAGGTCTTAGCACTAGTGGCGCTTCGCGCTTCTCGCCTTAACTGCGTTACTGACGCCTATGCCGACCTCTGGCGCGAATCCTTCGAATACTCGATGCAAACCGATTCCTGGGCAGCCGGGTTCGAGCACGCCCGTCATCGCCCGCTGGGCGACATCGGCCCTGAGTGGACGCGCGACACGCCTCTGCGCATCGCAGCGGACCGCCGCCAAGCTCTGGTGGAGATCGATGCCCTGGTTGCCCTGGGGCTTGGCCTGACCGCCGACCAGTTGTGCACTGTGTACCGCACCCAGTTCCCGGTGCTTTACGGTTACGACCGCAATACCTACCTGTATGACTGCAACGGCCGACTTGTGCCGCAGGAGGTTCTCAAAGTGTGGCGGACCAAGGGTGACAACCTGAGCGTCGAGGAGTGCACCGCCACCAACCAGGCCGGCAACACCTACACCTACGAGGCGCCGTTCCAGTTCCTCGACCGCGAAGCCGACATGCGTGCCGCCTACGCCGAATTCGAACGACGGCTCAGCGCAACAGGTTCGGGCTGACCATGGCCGATCTTCTCCCCCTCGCCCAGGCCAACGCGATCTCCCACAGCCTGCTCGACTATCTGGGCACCACATTCGCCCTCGCCGACCCCGACGCGCGACGTGTGCTAGCCGAGTTCCTGCAGCACCCCGAAACCGGCATGTTCCGCGGACCGTATGTGCGGGTGCGGCTGCCGTTCCGGCCCGCCGCAGAGGGCTGGCGCGAGCATCTCGAGTGGTACGAGGGTTTCCCGCCCTACGGACACCAAGCCGCCGCCTTCGCCCGACTGAGCAGCTACCGGCTGACCCTCGAGCGACCCCGCCCCCAACCCACTCTGGTCACCACCGGCACCGGGTCCGGCAAGACCGAGGCGTTCCTCTACCCGATCCTCGACCACGTCCAGCGCGCCAAACGCGACGGCGTGACCGGCATGAAGGCGCTCATTCTCTACCCGATGAACGCGCTGGCTAACGACCAGGCGTCGCGGCTGACCAGCCTGCTCACCGAACACGCCACACTGGCCGGGGTGACCGCTGCACTCTACACCGGCGAGGCCGGCCCGCAACGCACCAAGGTCACCGCCGACGGACTGATCACCGACCGCGCCGTCATCCGCGACCTCGCCCCCGACATCCTGCTTACCAACTACAAGATGCTCGACCAACTGCTGCTGCGCCCCGCCGACGCCGACCTCTGGCGCCAGAGCGCGCACAGCCTGCAGTATCTGGTGCTCGACGAGTTCCACACCTACGACGGCGCCCAGGGCACCGACGTGTCGATGCTGCTGCGCCGCCTCGGCCTCACCCTGAGAAGCCACTGGGCACCCGGCGATCCCGCCCTCACCGAAGAGGACTGGCAACGCCCGCTGGGCCGCATCACCCCGGTCGCCACCTCGGCCACCCTCGGCGACGGCCGTGACCCGACGGCGATGCTCGACTTCGCCGCAACGGTGTTCGGTGACACCTTCACTCCCGACGCTGTCATCACCGAGTCACGCCTGACCGTCACCGAATGGGCAGGCGATGCCGACGCACGGCTGCGAGCCGCAGGGTGGCAGCCCGCCGAACTCGACGAGAACCGAATCGCCGACCTCGCCGACGCCATTCCCGCGCAAGTAGATCCGTCGGTGCGCGTGCTGGCGGTGCTGCGCGGGCTCTACGACGGCGGCGACGACACCGCGCTGACGTCGGCGATGACCGACGACGGCCCCCTGGTGCTCGATCTGGTCAAGGCCCACCCGGTGTTCGGCCGGCTCGCCGAGGCGGCCTCCGCGGCCACCGGCATCGACGACCTGAGCCGCATGCTCGTCACCCCCGTCCGCGATGAGGACGACACCGCCCGCAGGCATGCGGTCACCGCCGCACTCGTCGACACGCTGAGCCATGTCCGTGCCCGCCACGGCCGGGACGCCCTGTCGGTCGACGTACACCTGTGGATCCGCGAACTGACCCGCATCGCCCGCGCTGCGACCGGCTCACCACACTTCATCTGGGAGGACGACGGCGTCCACATCGGCGAAACCGACCACTCCGTCGCCTATCTGCCCGCGCTGTACTGCCGGCACTGCAACCGCTCCGGCTGGGCCGTCACGCTGGCCCCGACCGGGTGGGACTTCGACGCCGACGACACCACCATCCGGCGGCGGAAACTGCGCAACGACGACCGCTTCCGCGCCCTCATCCACGCCCCGGTCGAGGCCGACAAGTACGACCCTGCCGACGAAGACGCCCAACGCAACGCGCCGTCACGCCTGGGTTGGCTGATGGTGGCCGAACGCAGCATCACCTTCACCATGCCCGCGGAGGACAAACTTGCCGAGGGCGCCGCACTGCCGGTCCTGGTGCACAGTTCCGATACCGCCGGCGACGACTCGGTCAACGACACCTGCCCGTCCTGCCGGCAACGCGACGGCATCCGCTTCCTCGGCTCGGCGATCGCCACCATGCTCTCAGTGTCGCTGTCCACATTGTTCGGGACCCCCGACCTCAACGCCGCCGAGAAACGCGCGCTGGTGTTCACCGACAGCGTGCAGGACGCCGCGCACCGCGCCGGATTCGTGCAGGCCCGCTCCCACGCGCTGACCCTGCGCACCTTGGCCCGCCAGGCACTCGATCGCGGCGAAACCGACCTGGCGTCGCTGGCGCACCGGATGATCGACCTTGCGGGCAACGACCCCGGCGCCCGCTACCGGCTCCTGCCCCCCGAACTGGCCGAACGCGAGGCGTTTTCGGCGTTCTGGCAACCCCGCACCGTGTCGGCCAAGACCCGCAACCTGGTGCGCCGCCGGCTGCTGCTCGACGTCCAGCTTGAGTTCGGCCTGCGCTCTGGGGTGGGCCGCACCCTGGAGACCACCGGCAGCGCCGTCGCGCACGTCGACGTCGCCGCATCGGTGCTCCGCTCCTGCGCCGTCGAAGCACTGCAGGCCGCGCAGATCCAGCTCAGTTTCGACGAGTTCGACGACGCGGTGCTCACCGTCTGGGTGCGCGGCGTGCTGGAACGGATGCGCACCCGCGGCGCGGTGGAGCACGAGTGGTTCGACAAGTTCCGCCGCGAGGACGGCAACCGGTGGTGGGTCACCGGCGGCCGTCGCCGTGACCAGGGCATGCCCGGTTTCGGCAGAGGAAACTCCGCGCCGGGTTTCCCGGTGCTGGGCGGGTCTGTGCGGGACACCGACTTGGAACCGGTAAGTGCCGCCCGCGGTTGGTATCCCGCGTGGACCGCCAAGGTGCTCGGCGTCGGCACCAGTGAGGCGGGAGTGCTGTCGCGGCTGCTGTTCACCCGACTGCGGGCCCGCGACGTTCTCGGCGAGGTCATCACCGCCTCCGGCGGACAGACCTTCCACCTGCCCGCCAGTGCCGTGGTCGCCCGTGTGGTCGACGACGCGGAGATCGAGTCCGACGCGCTCTCGTTGATCTGCGACACCTGCCGCAACACCGTGCACAGCTACCCCGACACCACCGGACAGCTTAACGGTGCGCCATGTCTCGTGGCCCGATGCGTGGGCACCATGCGCCGCCAGCGCGTCGAGAACAACTTCTACCGGCAGATGTACGCGGCCACCGACATCCGCCGCGTCGTCTCCCGGGAGCACACGAGCCTGCTGCCGTCTGAAACTCGGCTGCTTTACGAATCGCAGTTTAAGCAGACCGATCCGCCGCCGGATGCGCCCAACGTGCTGGTGGCCACCCCGACTTTGGAGATGGGCATCGACATCGGCGACCTGTCGGCGGTCATGCTGTCCTCGCTGCCTCGGTCGGTGGCGTCCTACCTTCAGCGCGTCGGCCGGGCCGGCCGGTTGACCGGCAATGCGCTGGCCCTGGCGTTCGTCACCGGCCGCGGCGACCAGCTCCCCCGGTTCAACCATCCCGGCCGCATCATCAACGGCGCGGTCCGGCCGCCGGCCACCTACCTCGACGCCGAGGAAATCCTGTGCCGGCAGTTCACCGCATCGGTCGCCGACGTCCTCGCGCGTCGGCCGGGCGCGCCGCACCCGCGCAACACCCCGGAAGCGTTGCGCGCCACCATCGTCGGAAGCTACCTGGGCGCGCTGATCGCCGAAGCCGAGAACCGCTGCGACGAACTCGTCGACAGCTTTGTGTCCGGGATGCCGCCGCTGGACGACGACGTCCTCGCGCGGCTGCGCCGCTTCCCCCGACCCGGTCCCGACGGCGACGGCACCAGCGAATTCGCCCTGCGCTGCCACATCGCCAGCCAGGTGTGGAACCGGCGCATCGAAACCCTGACCCACCGCAAGGCCGCCGCCGAGAAGGCACTGCCCACCCTCCTTGAACGCGCCACCTCACCGGCGGCCACCGATGACGACAAACGGGAACTGCGCACCGCGCAGGCCTCGGTACGGCTCATCGGCAAGCAATTGGCGAACCTGCGCTCGGAATACTGGATCAGCGCCCTGGAATCGTTCGGCCTGCTGCCCAACTACACCCTGCTCGACGACTCCGTGACGCTGTCGGTGTCGGTGAACTGGCAGAACCCCGAAACCCAGGAATACGAACACTCCGAATTCGAACTCACCCGCGGCTCAGCGCAGGCGCTGCGCGACTTCGCACCCGGATCCACCTTCTATTCCAATGGATTCGCGATCGCCATCGACGCGATCGACCTCGGCCCCGAAGGGGAACAGGTTCGATCCTGGGCGTGCTGCCCGCGCTGCGGGTACGTCCGGGAACTCGAGGCCCACGGCGCCGATACCCCCACCCAGTGCCCGCGCTGCGGGACCCACGGCATCGCCGACATCAGCCAGCGCCTGCCGGTGGCCGAACTGACCAGCGTGTCGGCGATCATCCGCCGCGAAGAAGCCACCATCGACGACGGCTCTGACGAACGCGCGCGCGAACGCTTCACCGTGCAGGCCCTCGCCGACATCGACCACGCCCACGTCACCAAACACTGGTACGTGCAAACCCACGGCTTCGGCGCCAAACATCTGCGCAACGTGACCATCCGCTGGGTCAATCTGGGCCGCAGCGGGATTGGCGGCGCCAAACGGGTCATCAGCGGAGACGAGGTCGACGCGGCCCTGTTTCGAGTGTGCTCGGAGTGCGGCAAGCTCGATACCGCCAGCGGGGTCAACCACCGGCGCGAACACCGTCCCTGGTGTTCGCGACGGTCCTCGCACGAGGAGTCGGCCACCGAGCTGGCGTTGGCCCGACGCCTGACCACTGAGGGGCTGGTGCTGCGCCTGCCGCAGTCGATCACCCTCGGCGACGCGTTCGCAATCCCGTCGCTGTCGGCCGCGGTGCTGCTCGGGTTGCGCGAACAGATCGGCGGCGATCCTGACCACCTGCAGATCATCACGATCGTCGACCCCGCGCCCAGCGGCAACACCGAGCACGCCCTGCTGCTGCACGACGTGGTGCCCGGCGGCACCGGCTACCTCAGCGACTTCACCGATCCGGCCACGGTGTGGGACCTGCTGCACCGCGCCTGGGCGATTCTGCGGGACTGCGAATGCCGCCAGGACGGCCGGCTGGCCTGTGAGCGCTGCCTGCTGCCGTTCGCCGCCCCCGCCGACGTCACCCACACCTCACGCTCGGTGGCCGAACGCCATCTCGCCGGCCTGCTGATCGGCCGCGATCCCAAACCCGGCGAGGACACCGAGGTGCCGGATGCGATGCCGTGGACGCTCACCACCGAGGAACCCGGCGTCAACGACCCGGAATCCAACCTAGAGAAGCGATTCCGCGTCGTGCTCGCCAAACGGCTCAAGGCACTCGGAGCCGCGATCACTGAGAAGCCCACCGACAGCGGCGTCGCCTGGGACATCGCACTGGGCTCCACCCACCGCTGGACGTTGCGGCCCCAGGAGTACGTGCTGGGCTGCCAGCCCGACTTCATCCTCACCTACGCCGGTGGCGGGATCGCGCCGACGGCGATTTTCACCGACGGATGGCTGTATCACGCCTCCCCGGCCCACAACCGCCTCGCCGACGACGCCGAGAAGCGCCGTAATTTGCGCGATGCCGGCTACCAGGTCATCGGCATCACCCATGACGACGTCAACGACACACCCGTGGTGTCGCCGGCGTTGCGCACCGAAGTGCAGGCCACACTGCTCACCACCGCAGGTGACCAATTATCCCGCGGCATGGCCGATCTGGTGTTTGGCACTGCGATCGATCTACTGGTCGCCTGGATTCAGCAGCCGCAGCGTGACGCCCGCCAGCGGCTCGCGAATTGGCTACCGGCCATGGGTCTGATGAGCACGATGCAGACCGGCACCCGCACCACCGACACAGAACCTCTGACCACGCTGGCCGCACAGGCGCTCGACGGCGGGCCCGTCGCTAACCCGTCGGGCAACACGTCGGTGTGGTCGTTCGGCGGCTTTGCCTTCGCGGTCCGGATGACCGGCCAACCGTTTTCCGCCGAGGCCGCGATAATCGTCGACGACAACGACGCCGCACTGCACAGCGACAGCAGAGACGGATGGCGCGAGTGGCTGCGCTGGTCGAACCTGCTGAACTTCCGGTCGGTACCGCCCGTCATCACCACCCGCCGCCACGCCGCGCACGGTGCGCCACAGCCGACCACGCCTGCTCATGCCGAGTTCGTCGAGGACGGCGCACTCACCGGGGCCTGGCGCGACGCCTACGAGCAGGCCGACGCCGCCGGCCAGGAACTGATCATGCAGCTGGCCGAAACGGCCCTGCCCGTCCCCGATGTCGGCGAGGAAGTCGACGGCATCCCGGTCGAGATCTCCTGGCCCACCCGCAGAGTCGTCGTCGATCTCGGCCTCGACGACGACGAGCGTCGCCACTTCACCTCAGCGGGCTGGACGGTGTGTGCGGCAGATGCGGACAACCTGACCGCGGTTCTATCGGACGGAGTTTCCTAGTGCCCCAGATCATCCTCGGCCCCGGACTGAAGAAGCTCGACGGCAGCCTCCAGAAGGCCACCTACAGCTTCCTGACCAAACTGGCCGCCGACGATACGACGCCGGGGCTGCACATCGAACCGATCAACAACTCCGCCGACCCGCGGGCCCGCACCGGACGAGTGGACCTGTCGTTTCGTGCCGTGCTGTTCAAGCTGCAGGGCAGTCAGGATGAGGCTTCGTACGTCTTCGCCGGGACCTACCCGCACGACGAGGCGATCGCTGTCGCGCAGAAGTCACAGATCAGCATCAACCCGCGCAACGGCGTCGCCGAGCTCATTCCCGTCGACGAGTTCATCCCGCCGCCGGCGTCCACAGCCGAGCCGACGATTGCCCCCGCGCCGGCCGAGGTCGCTGAACCCAGCCTGCGCCAACGTGAGTACACCCTCGACGACCTCGTCGATCTCGGTATCGACGCCGTCTTCGCCGAAGGGGCGCTGGACCTCGTCGGCGAGGACACCGTACTCGAGTACGCCGAATCCGCCCCGGCATCGTGGCAGGGCTACGCGATCATCGATCTTTACCTCGGCGGGTCGTTCGCCGACGTTCGCGAGATATACCAACTGTCCGAGCCTGCTTCGGTCGACACCACCAGTGACGATGCGGTGCTCGCCGCGATGCAGCACCCGGCTGCCCGAATGGAGTTCGCGTTCGTCGAGGACAACGCCGACCTGCGGGCCGCGATCGAGAACCCCGACTTCGCGGCGTGGCGCATCTTCTTACACCCCGAGCAGCGCATATGGACCACCAAGGGCACCACCGGCGCGTTTCGCCTGACCGGCGGCGCAGGCACCGGCAAGACCGTTGTGCTATTGCACCGCGCTCGAGAACTCCAACGTCGCAATTCGGACGCACGAATCGTGCTCACGACGTTCAATCAGACTTTGGCGCAGAGCCTCGCCGAACAGCTCAGGATCCTCGACGCCGACATCGCGGTGGCAGACGACCTCGGCAGCCCCGGGGTTTACGTGGCAGGCGTCGACACCATCGCCCGCCGGGTCCTGGTCGCCGCGTCGGGGCTCGGCGGCGGCAACGGACAACCCGGGCCGGTGGCGGAGGTGCTGGGTCCGCGAACCGCCGAGGTGCTAAGGGTGACATCTGCGCAAGCTTGGCAGGCCGCGGCCGAGCAACATGCCGGAGAGCTCCCGGACGCGCTGCGCTCGGTCTCCCTCCTGGAGGCTGAGTATGCGACCGTCGTACTGCCCAACCATGTTGTCACCCGGGAGCAGTATCTGAAAGTGCGGCGGCCCGGCCGCGGCGTCGCGCTGAACCGGTCACGACGCAACGCAGTGTGGGACATCATCGAGACCTACCGCGCGGGCGCGGCCGCCGAGGGCGCGACCGACTTCGACGAGAAGGCGGCGATCGCGGCGCAGGTCCTCGACAGCAGTGCCGACCGGCCGGCCGATCACGTGCTGGTCGACGAGGCTCAGGACCTGAGCCCGTGCCGGTTGTTGTTGATACGGGCGCTGGCCGCGATCGGCCCCGACGACCTTTTCCTCGCCGAGGATTCCCACCAACGCATCTACGGTCAACGAATCACGTTGAAGAGCTACGGGATCAACATCGTGGGCCGGTCGCGGCGGCTGACCCTGAACTACCGCACTACGCAGGAGAACCTCCGCTACGCGCTGGGCATCCTGTCGGGTGAGCAGTACGCCAACCTCGACGAGGATCCCGAGAGCACCACCGGTTACCGGTCAGCGCGGCGCGGGCCGAAACCCACTGTTCTCAAGGCAGAGTCACTGACCGACCAGTACCAGAAGGTTGCGGACCTCGTGCAGTCCTGGATTGATGGCGGCACGGCACCCGAGAGCATCGGTCTGCTGGTGCCCACCCGTAAGGAGGCCGAGAGTTTGCCGCGTGCGCTGGGAGACCGAGACGTGACGGTGGCCTTCGTCGACCGGGACAAGGCCGGGCCGCCAAAGACTCCGGTCGTGATGACGATGCACCGTGCGAAAGGCATGGAATTCGCCAAGGCGGTGCTCGTCGGTGTCGGTGAGAAGTCGCTGCCGCGAAGCTATTTGATCGGTGCGGTCCCTGAGGAGGAGCGCGCGGATCTTCTGCGGCGGGAGCGTTCGCTCCTTTATGTGGCCGCTACCCGGGCCCGCGACGAACTCGTTGTGGTGTACGTCGGCGAGCCGAGTGAATTGCTGCCTGCTGGGTGAGCTCAGCCAGTCCCTAATCTGGGGATCGCGATCGACCTCAATGGGAGCGGGGCGTCCTGCGAGACTCGGCACTACCGAGGAAGAACGATGTCCGAAATCGCCTATCACTCAGCGACGTGACTGTGCACGCATAGCTTCAACGGCGGCGACTAGATCTGCTTCCTCGACTGGCTTCTCGTTCCATTCTGTCCAGAAGTCCTTGGTTGCGCTCGTCGGTTTTATCTTTGGAATGTCGAGCTTGACGCGAGTCGGAAGGATGATGGCGTCGCCGAGGAGGAGTGCCTCACCAACGTCGAGCAAAGGCAATGCCGCGGTGAGTCCGTCCATGCTGTCGGGCATGAGGCGTTTAACGACAGCTTGATCCTGGTCGTTCGTCAACCGGAGGACCAGGAAGTTGTTGCACTGTGACAACACGGTCTTGCTTACGTCTGAGGGGCGTTGGCTGACGACAAGTAGTGAAACACCGTATTTACGGCCTTCTTTTGAAATCCGTTCAAAAACGTCGAGTGCACGCAATTCGGCTGCATCGGCATTCCCGGATGGAAGATAGAGGTGCGCCTCATCGCAGACCAAGGTGACGGGGGTTCGCTTCTCATCGTCGGTCCAGAAGTGGATCTCGTACAGGAGGCGGGCCAGCACACCGACGACGACTGGTAGCACGTCGCTAGGAACCTCGCTGAAGTCAATGATCTTTATGCCCGGATCGGTGCCTAGTAGTTGACAGGCCAGAACATGAAGCGACTCGTAGTTGGTCGCCTTCTCAGGGGGGCTGAACATGAAGCCGTGGCGGCGATCTTCTACCCGGCTCCTCATCCGATTCACGAAACGGGTGAGCCGTCCGAAGAATGGTCCTTGCTTTTCACCTCCCCGTGATCCGGGGACCATTTCCGCGTCATCCGTTTCCAGGCGAGCTAGGAGGTCATCAAGGCTGTAGGGAACGGGCGAATCTACGGTGAACCGTGCGGCTAAATCGGTGTGGTCATCCGCGATGAGCTGCTCATGCTTGAGATTCCGCACATGGTGAGTCAGGCGAGCGGCTTGGTTGGGAGCGTTTTCCTCCGAACGGTCCAACAACAGCGCCTGCATCTCTTCCTGATTCAAGAACCACCAAGGCAGGTAGAGGACAGAGTCGTCCTCAACACCGAGGTCTCCGGGCCCAGCGATGCGAAACTTCCGTGCGATTGACGCGTCACCTTCGGTCAGGGGAGAGTACTCGCCGTGCATGTCGAAGACGATGAGGTTCGGATTAGCCAACTTGTTCGCGCGCTCGAGTATCAAAGCGACAGCCCAACTTTTGCCCGAGCCGGTGCTACCAAGAAGCGCGGCATGACGTTGAAAAAGGCGATCACCGTCCGCGACTGCCGCCGCAGTTGGATCAGCAACGAAATACCCTAGATGAAGCTGCTTTTCGGGTTCCAGTTGCTTCGCGAGAAGTCCCATCAATTTCTGCAAGTTGGGTCCATCGACAACCCAGCAAAGCGATTCCACGAGTGGGTAGCTATCTGCGCCGCGCTTAAAGGTATCGCGCTTAGTGCCATCGACCGTTCGATAAGTACCTAAGAGCACTACTCGAAGCAGGTCGCGCTGTCGTGTTTCGACAGGAATGTCGCCTTCTGGCGTGATCTCGTCGATGAGTGCTTCATCATGTAGGTCGCGCGTCACTCGATCCAGGACGCCGACAAGATACTCCGAAGAACTCGAACCTTGGAAAGCGATCAAGCTGCCGACCCCAATCCGCGTAAGTCGCTCGTGGTCGAGTGCCTCAGCCCAAACACTAGAGGTATCTACACGGAAGGCGCGTCCGAGTGCATCGCTCTCAATGAAGTTCAGGGTTGAATCAGTCATATGGCGAGTACTTCCTTCACGAAGTCGTCGAGATTCCAAAGGGGCAAGTCTATTTCGAGTGATTCCGTGCCCTGCGTCATCTTGCATGCGTTGGCGGTTTTACCGACCTCGATCGAGACGGCCGTGGAGTTGAGCCGCATGTACTCGCGGGCGCTGTCTGTGAGGTTGCGACTGATTACGACACTGGGAATTTCGGAGAAGCGCATCCGTAGGTGTGTCTGGAGATGTTCATCGTTGAATCCGTAGCCGATGAAGAGGAGCGCGGCGGCGTCGTCGATCGCATCATTTGCGCGCTGCCGCTGTGCGTCGAACGGAACTTCGTACCCGAGACGGTACTTGTTCCCCCCGGGAGCGATGATCTGTTGCGTCCCCCGCAGTGCTAGATCGCTGCGGATACACGTGCCGTTGTGGCTGTACCAGTCCAGGCTTCCATGCGGTTTCGATAGACGGATATGAGGACGTTGCCGGACGGACAGCTTCGAGCTTCGGCCGACAACGGTTTGGCGTTCGAGGAGTTCGTCCCGGCTCAGCGACTCACTTAGCCGCCCAATCGTGTGCCCGTAGAACATGCTATCCACGCGTACGTCGGCCTTGGCTGCATGGACTTCTAGTAGACGGTCGTAGTTAGTAGTGATCACGTCAGCTACGTTGTTCGAGCGGAGAACGTACGTGAACAGACGCCCGAATGCGGAAATGGTTTCATCGGCGAGGATCTGCGATATAGCCGCTTCTTCCGCTTGTTTCACGTAGTCAGCGATGGTGGAAGTCACCTGATCGGCGAGGCTCTCGGCCAGGTTGCCGTCACCGAGTGCAGATTCCAGTCCCTTGCCGGCAGCGAGCTCTGCACTGATGCGCTGCCACTGAGATACACCTTGCTGGCACAGTGAACCAGCATCAGCGCGGATGGTCTGCTGGAGATGGTCGGCGAGAGCGCCCATACTCGGCAGCCCATAGTGACACGATGCGCCGGATCCGACGACGATCGTCAGACCACGTCTGAAGACACCCTGGATAAAGCTATACAGCTCATCAGCATTGATTCCCATATCTTAAGCCAGTCCCCCCGCGTACGCGCTACCCGCAGCGGGTGCGATGACCCGACAAGTGCAACTATCCTGCAGTCCAAAGGGGTCTCACATACCCGTCCCCGCTTGTGATCAACGATCAGCGCGCCTGCTGACTTAGTGAGTCGACGCGATCATGCCGATTACCATCGAACCTAGCCCGATTTAGGGTTCGAGTCCGCGCGGACACAGTTCAACCTCGCACCAGACGCAACACTGCACAGTCTTGGATGTGTACTGAGGAATCTGTCTTCACGAGTTGTGCGGTTTTCCTGAGCCAGGGGATTCGACGGCCGCCGCTGCATGGTGGGCCCAACTTTCGTTGCACCAGCGGTATTGGTTGTTAACGTTCGTAGCCACGCACTTCTCGGCTCGCCTTCGTTCTGACTCGCCTGGCGGCGCAGCAGCCCAGAAGGTGATCTCGTCATAGCCCGTGGTGAAATCCCAACCCTGCCCAGGTAGTGCCCCGACCGGATCAAGCCCCCGCGTTTTCAATTCCTCGCGCAGTTGCTCTTGCGCGGTACGCCAGGCGCTGGCGGTCGCTGGACTCGCCGTGCCACGCACGTAGGCGATGGCGGCGATGCTGTGGTCCGAATTGTCGATGAACGAGGCGACCGCTGCCTCGGTAGCGGCGACCGCCCGCGGCAGCGGCGCCGCTTCGACATCGAGGTCGGTGTAGAGGGAAGGGCTCACTTCGTGTCGGTCGCCGCCGGCGGACACCGCGTAGGTCGTGACTGTCGATGGATTAGCTCCGGAGATTGCGACGACGGTCACCAATACGTAGTCTTCGCTGGAACGATTGTCGGACAACACAATCCCGTGTTGTAGCGAAGAGCCGAAATCTTCGCTCATGGCGTCCACGAGCGCCGAGAGAAGTGGATGCCCCGGCGCGATCAACTCGGGTGGGTCCGCCGTGAAAACGACACTGTCGGAGTGCTCGAACGCGACTTTGTCGTAGCGGGCCATTAGAGAGGTGCCGAACTGTTCCCGCAACCGCGTGGGCACGTACGCGACCTGCCATGCGTCACCGCGCATCCCGACCTCGACGTGGAGAAGCGGCGCCGCCCGCAGCACGAAGTCGCGGACTACGTCCGGTTGGAAACTCGACGCCTTCGCGATCTCCATCTCACGACGAAGCGCTGCGAGTTCCTGCGGTGTCAGCGTGCTCACCGATGCGGCACGCTTTTCAACGGCCGTTTTCAAGCGTCCTGAAACCGAGTCGAGGTCTGAAGCGATCTCGTCATGCTGCGCCTCGCCGGCCACCGCGCGGCGCAGCAACTGGCTGAGGCTGATTTCGGTCAGTACCTCGCCGAGAACATCGAACACTTGGTCGCCGAGCGCCTCTCGCTGCACTTCCACCTTTTCGAGCAGCTTCTGAAACACATCACCTTCGCGCGTGTCAGCGGCGATCAGATTCCACAGGTGGCAGGTGTGTCGCTGACCGATCCGATGAATCCGCCCGAAGCGTTGTTCGAGTCGATTCGGATTCCATGGCACGTCGTAATTGACCATCAAATGAGCGACCTGCAGGTTGACTCCCTCACCGGCGGCATCTGTCGCGATGAGCACGGAGCTGCTCGGTTCCTCGATGAACTTGGCCTGTGCTCGGCGGCGGTCGGTCCATGACATCGCTCCATGAATGACCTGAACGTCGACGGTCCTTCCCAGCAGCTCGACGAGGCGGTCCTCGAGGTAATCAAGGGTGTCGCGATTTTCGGAGAAGATAATGATCTTTCGTCGCTGTCCGTCCGCGTCGAACATGGCTTCACTCGTGAGCAGCTCGGCAAGCGCAGCCCACTTGGCGTCAGCGCGGGCAGAAAAGACGGCCTCAGCATGTATGACGAGCCGATCCAGCACCAAGATCTCCGCCTCGAGTTCCGCTGGTGTTCGAGCGTTCGTGGCTGCGCTGGCCACCTCGTCCTGATAGTTCTCCGCCCTTGAGCTGCTCATCTCGTCGGGATCGTCACTGCTCGCTACGAGCGTCGCCGCGAGGGCGTCAGCGAGCTTTCCTTCTGCAGCGCGCGCCTGGTCCGCTTGCGTGCGCAGCCGGTCGCGTCGACGGGTCAGCGACCGCAGAATTGCCTGCGGAGACGACGCCAATCGGCGCTGGAGAACCACGAGCGCGAACCCCACATTGCGCTTGGTGTCGTCGTCGGAGACCTTGTTCATCTCCTCGCGCACGTACTCGCTGACCGCCTCATAGAGGCCGCTCTCAATCGGGCTGAGGTGGTAGGGCACGGTGCTTGCGCGGCGCTCGGGAAACAGCGGCGTCCCGTCCAAATGGACGAGTTGCTCTTTCACCAAGCGGCGCATCAGTCCGCTGCCCGCGGGATCCTCGACGACGGGCTGATCCGCGGACCCGAGCAACGTGAGGAACTGCCTGTAGTCGGCGTCTTTGCCGTTGTGGGGGGTGGCCGTCATCAACAAAGTGCTGGGGACCGCGTCACGAATCGCTTCGGCTAGCTTGAACCTCTTCGTTTTGGTGATGGTGCTACCCCAGGAGCTGACGGAAAGCTTGTGCGCCTCGTCAAAGATGGCGAGGTCGTACCCTCCGTTGACTGCTAGCGCCGTCAGTTCGCTGCTGCGGCTGAACTGATCGAGGCGAACAATGAGGAAGGGAGAATCTTTCAGCGACTTATTGGCCGAGTCGCGCAAGAGCGAGCTTTCGAAGATCCCAAACTGGAACGCGAACTTCTGACTCAGCTCGTTCTGCCACTGCTCGACGAGACTTCCGGGGACCACGATGAGACACCGCCGGATCCACCCCCGCGCGAGCGCTTCTTTGATGAACAGGCCCGCCATGATGGTCTTACCTGCGCCTGGATCGTCGGCGAGCAGGAACCGTTTGGGGTGCCCGGCGAGCATGTAGTCATATACCGCCTGCACCTGATGAGGCAGCGCTTCGATGTTGGAAGCCGACACGGCCAGCAACGGATTAAGCGCGGCCGCATGCCGCAAGCGCAGGGCTTCGATCGCTAACCAGAATTGGTCAGGGTCGGCGGCAAGGGTCGGACCTCGTCCACCCACCAGCTGGATTTTCGCCAATTGTTCCGCGGAGACCAACCGCGAGTCTTCGATGCCGAATTCGTCGCGGTAGCGAACGAAGGCGCCGGAACCGGCTGCGGCGATCTCGACGATCTCGACGACCCCTTCGGAAGCCAATCCTTCGACTCTGCTTCCTGGCGAGAGGTGAGCGAACTCAGCCAGCACCTCGTCTCCAATCTTTCGGTATCAGCTACCCGCATGATAAACAGCAAAGGGGAGGAGTTTGGCGTGGAAATCATGGTTGCGAGCGGGGTGCAACTCGACCACGCGTGGGTCGATCTCAATGCTGAATTCGGAGCTGCGTTACGCCAATGGTCGCGGCACGTGCTGGCACTCGTGGTCGAGGAGGCGAATCGCCTCGATGCGGGGATGCTGCTGATTGCCGGCGGTCTCTTCGACCGCGCGTACGTGTCGCCCACCACGGCCGATTACGCGGCCCAAATCCTGGGCACGTTCAACGGCGACGTTGTAATTGTGCCCGGCAAGTCGGACTGGATCGACGGCACTAGCCTTTACAGCACCCATCACTGGGCTTCGAATACCTCGATCTGTTCGTCCTCCGAATACGAACCCTGCGCGGCCGAACCGACGGTATGGGTGAGTGCCTGGACCTCACCCGGCGGGGCCGCCCCGCGGCTGCCCGTTGTGCCGGAACCTCATGTGCTGATCCGTGCCAGGACGGCCGGCGGCAACGGGAGGGTGCTCGCCGTCCCCACCCTTGTCCGTGATCCGCGGGAGCCAGGAGGGTCCGCTGTGCTGATCAACGGCGCAGAGCCCGAAGCGTCGGCCCGGCCGGTCGATCTGCCCGGCCAACCCGGATCCTTGATCGATCTCGACGTCACGGACATCGAAGACACCGACGCGCTCGCGGATGCCCTTGAGGACGTGCTGGCGCCCGAAGGTCCACTGCTCTTGAGGCTGGTCGGCACTCTCGCACCCGGGGTGCTACTCCCGGGGTTCAACGGACCGCAGCGAAATCTTCCGCCCGAAGTCGTACTGGATCTTGATTCTCTGAGCTTCGCCACGCCGTCGGTGGATCCGACGGACCGCAGCGCTCGCGCCGAATTCCTTCGAGCGATGGCGTACACCAGTACCACTGAATTGCAGCAGCATCAGACCACCGCGCTCGGACTGGCCGCCCTCGGTGCCTCGCTTCAGGGGACGTGAAGCGTGCGTATCGACCAGGTCATCGGAATCGCATTCGGCCCATTCCGTGGCGAAAAGCTGGAATTCGCACCGGGTCTGAACGTCGTGCATGGCCCTAATGAGGCAGGCAAGTCCAGTTGGTTCAACGCTACCTATGCGGCCCTTGCCGGCCGGCGCAAGTACAAAGGCAGGGGCAGCGCCGCCGAGTCCGAGTACAAGAACCGCCACAAGCCGTGGTCCGGCTCCAAATGGGCTGTGGGGCTTGTCGTCACGCTCGACGATAACCGCACACTGACGATCGCCCAGGACCTGGCGAAGGGTGAATGGACTGTTGTCGACGGATTGACTGACCGCGCAGCGCCCGAGAAGGAATTGCTCACGGACGGAAGCTTGGACGGCACCCGCCTGCTGGGCCTCAACCGCCTGTCGGCGCGGTCGACCATCTTCACCGGCCAAGCGGACATCCTTCGAGTTCGCGAGGACGCCGGCGAGCTTCAGGAGCTCCTGGAGAGAGCCGCATCGACGGGAGCCGCGGATGCGACGGCCGATGCGGCGCTCGCATGGCTCAAGGAGCGGCGCACTGAATGGGTGGGAGTGCCGCACGGAAAGAAGCCGCTCGCGACTGCCCGCGCTGCATTGGTTGCGTCACGATCACTAGCGGAGATGCGACGCGATGATCTCGCCGAGCTCCTCGAAGCTATTGCAAACCGGCAGAAGCTGGTCGCGCCGCTTGGAAAGGCGCGGGCAAAGGTCGAACTCTCCGGACGTTTTGCCAAGTGGCAGAGCGTGTATGAGCTGCGAGACCGTGTCGAGAAAGCCGAAGCGCTGTCCATCAGGGTGTCTGAAACAAGCGAAGCGGACCTGGTTGTCGATGAGGACAAAGTCGCAGCCGCTACCAACGCGCTGGTGGTGTTCGACCGCGGGACCGATGTGGTGCCACTAGGGGAGGGGCCTACCGCGGCTGAGCTGCAAGCCCAAATCGACGAATTGCCCCTAGCGCCGGAGGGTGATCGCGAGCCGCGTCAAGACGTTATCGACGCCCATAGTGAACTAGTCAAAGCGCAAACAGCACTCGACACCCACGCGCAGACCGCGCCGCCCTCTGTCGATACTTCTACCTCAACAACACTTTCTCCCGATGAGTTGCGCACTCTCGCTAACGTTCTTGCGCAATCGCCACCTGAGGTGGACATGGCCGCGGTCGCAGCTTTCCAGCAGGATAGGGAACAGCGAACTGCGCAGTTAGCCGCCATGCAGACCGAAGTCGATCAGCTCGATGCTAGGTATCGACAGGCGAAGATCGACTACGACGCGGCCGTCGAAAACAGGGCAATGGCGCTCGAGTTGGCCGCGCTCCACGCTATTGAACGATCGGCAGCTGACGATGTCATCGCTGCCAGCCGCAGACAAGTTGACCTCCTTTCAGGGGCGCTGTCGGCGCAGGAAGCTCAGGCCGGGGTAATGGCTCAGGAGGTCGCGCTTCGCCAGCACCAGGAGCGCGTTGGTGCGGCGCGAGCTCAGGTAGAGGCAGAATCCCTCGACGCTGATCCAGATGCTTTGAAGCGTATCGCTCGCGAGATCGATGCCGCGGGCGTAGCGCAAATAGCGGCGTCGAAGCACGCGGACAAAGCCGGGGAGTTTGAAGCCGCGCGCAACGAGCGCGTCCGGGCGCTCGCGAGCCTGCTCGGTGACGAGAGACTTTTGGAGATCACGAACGAGATTGTCGCCCAGACACTTCAAAAGTTCACCGAGTATGTTGAGGCCTGCAAGCAGCGTGCGGAGATCGCCCAACAAGCCGCTCGTCGCGCAGACCTCGTCGAGGCGCGGAGCCAGCGGCTACAGCTCGAAGCGAATCACCATCAGGCTCTTTCGATCCGCGAAGCTCAGGGACGCGAGGTGGTCGAACTCGCTGCCGCGCTCGGATTGACGGCGGAGCCGCTTGAGACGGCCCTCGAACAGCTGCGTGGGTGGATCAGTGAGCAAGACGCGAAGCGCGCGCGGTTGACCCAGCGGAAGACGGACGTGGCTTTGCTCGAACAGCTGCTTGGAGGTCGCGAAACGCAGGACCTGCAATCGGATCTCGCGGCGCTGACTGCAACAGCTGGTGACGAGCCAGAGGAGCCGATGCCACCGAATCTCAACGCGTTTGTCGAGGACGCAAAAGCTCTCTACGACAGGATGATCGACCTCGACGGACAGCTCAAGGGTAAGATTCAGGCCCTCGGTAGCGCGCTTGGGTCGGTGGCTGAGTCTGTGGAAGAGGAGGCCGACGCGGAGCGGGCGGTGTCTCAGGTTGAGATGCTGGCATCATGTCTCGACGCGGCCGCCGGCGAGCTTGAAAACGCCAAAGAACGAGCGAACGCCTCGATAGCACCCGCTCTCGCAGACCGAATGCGACCCTGGCTCCCGCGAGTGACTAACGGCCGGTACCGTGACGTCACCGTCGATCCCTCCGATCTGACGATTCAGGTGACAGAGACGACCGGCCAAGTGCGGCAGGCGGATCGGCTATCTCTCGGCACGTCCGAACAGATTTACCTCTTGTTGCGGGTGACACTTTCGCAAGTTCTCTCCGGCGGTGTCGAGACTGCACCACTCATCTTCGACGATGTCACTACCCAGTCCGACAACACCCGCACCCTCGCGGTGATGGAACTGCTTCACGAGCTCAGCGCGAAGCATCAGGTGATCCTCTTCTCCCAGGAGGATGAGGTGCTCGCCTGGGCGCAGGAACATCTCGATCCTTTGCGCGACAGGCTCATTCAGCTGCCTGCCCCTTGAGCTTTCACGACCATCTCTTAGCGGAGGGGTTGGCTCCCTGGATGACGGACGCCCGAATCACTCACCTTGGCTATCGCTGTTGTCATCCGACGCCTGCGCATCATCATTCTTCGGCTTCCGTCGCGCGAACATCCCCGCTCGGCTCCTCGTGGACTTCGATAGGAAATCGCTGACTCTCGTGTAGCCCTCCGTCGCAGCTGAGATCGCGATGGTCGCTTTCTCGCTAGCGATATCCGCCGCGGCCTGAACCGCTTGAAGCGGTGTCGGCGCATCGAAATTCGACCACTCCAGCACCTGCGTCTTGCGTGCCTTCGCGAACTCATCGAGATGTTCTCGCAGCTTGGGAAGGTCACGGTTGAGCTCTTGTACAGAGAAGAACCGAAGCCCGTCGATAGCCTCGGTCTTCGACACCGCGTTCAGCACCTCTTGACCGCGCTTGTAGACATCAGAATCGGCCGATAGTTGGTGCGCCAGCAGTTCTTGGGCGTCATCCAACACCTTCCGGAGGTGGTCCGGCTCAACCGACGCGACACGCGCAATGCGAAGCCTCTGCCATTTGAACAGCGTCTCCTCGGCAACGACCAAGAGGCTCAACGTTTCACCAAGCTGTTGATTCTCAACCGCATTCACGACGAAGTCGGCACGATCCTGGATGGGCCGTGATGGGTCGAATGACTTCAGCGTGCCGAGTGCATGCTGGCGAAGCTGCTCAACCGTGCGGTTCAAGCCGGGGCCGATCCCGGAGATCCATTCCCAGTCGGTGTCGGAGAACGAACCGTGCTTCTCCAGATAGGCGACCATCCGTTCGACGGAAGTGCGATCACCGAGGATGTCACCGGAGCGCGTTGCTTGGGCGAGCCTGAGGACTTCATCGACCTTGCCTTCGACTCGTTCGACCGCAGCTTCGACCTCGCTGATCGCACTCTTCAGTGCCATCTGGACAGCCAGCATCTGCATCGACATCATCCGCTGAGGACTGAGGTTGGCTGGCTTCCATTGGAGTTGCTTCGTGAACTTCATGTCCGCACCACGGGTCATCATGCGGTAGAAGCCATCGGTCCCGTTGATGAGGTTCCCGCGCTGAATCGCCGCGACGCTTTCCGGGTGCAGTTGGACAAACTTCGCCGACTGGCTCAGCACCGAGGCCGCGCCCGCAGCAAGACCCGCGGCGCTGTTGATCGAACTCTTGTCAACGCCCAAGACCTGGATCGCGTGTCCGGCCGACTGCTGGATGCGATCGAGGTACAGCGCGACCGCGGCCGGGTCACCGTCGACCAGGATCCCCCCGGGCTGTGCGGCGACCAGAAGCTCATCGTTCGCCGGTTCGGCTGGCTGGAGGGCGCCGCCGCCGTCGGCATCACGCGCGTCCATTTCTGGCCCATCCGCCATGAAGCTCCTCCCCGGGTGGCTGGCCGCAAGTCTAGGACAGCTTCGTTTCTGGACGTCCTGGATTGGACTGCTAGATTTGCTGGGAATCGTAGAGGGCGTGGGGTGACGTCGCTTCTCGATGGTCAAGAGGACTTGAACTTGCAGTGGGGTTAGCGATGAGCGGCGGAGCAAAGGGCAGCATTCAAGGATGTCGCACGCAAGCTAGGCAACGCCTCCGCTCGTGCCTCGGTATCGGCGGCCAAGTCCGGAGCCCAATGGTTGAAAGCACGTCGAGACAGGTGACATAGCTTGGTAGTCAGCCGCCGAAGCTTCTGCGAGGCACCTGCAAATAGGTGGAACCGAAGCCGGTGATCCTCTCGGCTGTGGTTCCATGAGCCGGGCTAACTTGTCGTAGCTGCGCCTTAGCCTCGGGGCGCAATGGGAGTGCAGGGGCTAGCAGCCGCGCGGGAGGGAACTGCCATGGAGAGCGTTGAGTACCAGCCGTTGGTCGGCCAGGTCATCGACCTCCTGATCGACGGCCTCGAGCCGTTCGTTGCCCGGGTGCTGACACCGATGCTGCCCTCGGGCACCCCATGGCCGGAGCTGCTGCGTGCGAAAGACGCCGCCAACGGTCGCCGAGGCGGTGAGTACCGCAGCCGTGACCTGTCGCTCATGCTGCGGGCAATGACCGAAAGGCTGGGCGACCTCGGCTACCCCTTCTCACGGCACCTCTCGCGCCAAGCCGAGAACTACGCCCGCGAGCTGCGGACCGTCCGCAACCAATGGGCCCACAACGAGCGCTTCGACGCTGCCCAGGCCTACCGGGCGATCGACTCCGCCGAATTGCTCCTGCGCGCCATCGACGCCACGGCGCAGGCCGATGCTGCCAGCAAGCTCAAACAGTCTGTCTCGCCCCTCACGCCGCCCGTCGCGAACGACGACGATCGCCTCGAGATCCCGCGGCGACCGCCCGCGAACTCAGCCCCCGTCGGGTCTCTGCGCATCGAGATCTCAGCCGTGTCGGACCTCAGCTACGCAATGGCTCACTGTCGAATACCGGTGATCCACAACATCACCGTTGACCATGTCGGCAGCGACGTGTCTGGCGCGATCATCGAAGTCGACGTGGTGAGCGCCATCGGCAGCCATGGCGGGCCCCGTGAAATCCACCTCGACCTGACCGCCGGCCGACCGACTGTCCTCAGCAACGTCGACCTCCAGCTCGACCCGGCGTCGATGCTCCAGGTCGATGAACAGAGTCCGGGTGACATCCGCGTCGTTCTCCGCGACTCCGGTGGCGATGTTCTCGCGGAGGCGGCCAAGAACGTCGAGATTCTCGCCGCCAAGCAGTGGAAGGCAACTCCGCCGCAACTCGCACTCGAAATGCTCGCCGCGTACGTCCAGCCCAACTCCGCCGCGGTCACGACATTGATGACTGAAGTTTCTGACCGGCTGCTGGGAACGACCGGTAACTCCGCGATTGACGGCTATCAGAGTGAAAGCCCGGAACGAGTGGATGCGATCGTCGGCGCGGTCTTCGACTCCATGCGAGCCCGCGACCTTCGCTACGCCGAACCGCCGGCGAGCTGGGGTGCCAACGGTCAGAAGATCCGGACGCCCGCAGAGGTGTTGGAGGGACGACTGGGCACGTGCCTCGACACCACCTTGACGATGGCCGCTGCGCTCGAACAGGCAGGAATCAACACAACGCTCTGGGTGCTCCGGGGTCATGCCTTCCTGGGTTACTGGAGAGTCGACTCCGCACTCAGCGTCGTGTCCACGACAGAAGTGGTGGACGTGGTCAACCAGGTCGATCTGGGCCATATCGTCCCCATCGAGACGACGATGGTGACCCACGCATCGACTCCACGCACTCTCGCCGAGGCGGCTGAGGCAGCTCGTGCGCATCTGACGGGCGATCTGTCGAGCATCATCGGCATCACCGATGTCCGGCAGGCCCGGGAAGCCCGCATCTACCCTCTGCCGAGTCGTTCCGTCGACGCGGAGGGCAACGTCGTCGTCACGACGTTTCAACCGAACGCCGGGCGGATCTTCCTGCCCTATCAGTCATCCGGTACCCAAGTCCGCTCGAGCAGCGCAGAATCCGTGCCCGCACGCGTCGCCCAATGGAAGAACGCACTTCTGGATTTGAGCTTGCGGAATCGGCTGATCAACTACACCGATCGGGCTGGCTATCGGCTGGAAGTGCCCGGCCGCGCCATTGGCCGGTTCGAAGACGCGATCAATGCAGGCGCTCCGATCGGCCTGCTCCCGTCGGACGACGTGAAGAGTGTCGACATCGCGCGGGGCATCCGCTTCGGACGCGACCTGCCCGAGGATCAGCGTGAGGTGCAACTCGCGGAAAAACGCAGCGTCTTCATCGACATCTCGGACGCTTCATACAAGACCAAACTGAGGTACCTCGCCAATAAGGCCCGAACAATCGCCGAGGAAACGGGCGCCAACAACCTCTATCTGGCATTCGGCACTCTGCACTGGAATTTCAGTGACCGTGATTTGCGCTCGCCACTCATTCTGGTGCCGGTCACAATCTCGACGAAGAATCGAGGAGAGCGCTACCAACTGACAATCGACGAGGCAGGCACGTCCACACCCAATTACTGCTTGGTGGAGAAACTTCGCGTTTCTTTGAACCTCGACATCCCTGAACTTTCCAATCCCGCCGAGGACGAGTCCGGAATCGACCTGCTCGGGACCTTCACCGCGGTACGGCGGGCCATCAATGAAGCTGGTCTGCACTTCCGCGTCGAGGACACTGTGCATCTGGCGATCCTGCAGTTCGCGAAGTTCCCGCTCTGGAAGGACCTCGACGAATCGTGGAAGTCGCTGTCGGGGAACCCTTTGGTCGAGCATCTGATCGAGACGCCGCAGGACGCGTTCAACGATGTTGCAGCGTCTCCGCCGTCCTCGAAGGACCTCGACGAGCTCGGGGCATCGGTTCCGGTACCGGCTGATTCGTCGCAGCTGCACGCGGTCGCCGATGCCGTCGACGGCCGTACCTTCGTCCTCGAAGGGCCACCCGGCACCGGCAAATCTCAGACGATCACCAATTTGTTGGCGCACGCCATGTCGGCAGGCCGCCGGGTACTGTTCGTCGCCGAGAAGAGGGCAGCACTCGAGGTCGTGAAAAAGCGTCTCGAATCGGTCGGCCTCGGCGAGTTGTCGCTCGACCTCCATGACAAGTCAGCGCGCCCCTCTGCTGTCCGCGCTCAGATCAAAGACGCACTGGAGTTGCGTCTACACTTTGACGAGGACTTGCTCCGCACCCAAATGCAGACGGCCGAATCCAGCAGAGGATCGCTCGGGCGCTATGCCGCAAAGCTGCACGAGACCAATGCCGTTCAGCAATCTTTGTACTCGGCGCGGTCCAAGGCTCTCGCTGCTGACCAGCAGGTCGAGGTGCTCGAGGTTCCGAAAACGCTCGTCGCAAACGGCGATGCCGAAACGATCCGAGCCGTGGATCGGGCTCTGCGAACGCTGCCGGACAAGGCCGACCTCGCTCGCCCGCGCCGCGGTCATCCCTGGGGGTTCGTGGACATCCCCCCGCCGGCCGGCCTCAATGCTCAGTCGATCCACGCTGCAGGAGTCGAATTCGATACCGCCCTGGCCGATCTGGAGCGCGTGGGTGTATCGCTGGACGATCTTTCCCAGGCGGAAGAACCTGCCGCAATCACGACGTGGGCGAAACTCGCCGAGCTACCGCGATATCCACTCGAGGCCGTCGACGCCCTGTATGCCAGCTCCGGAGATGCTCGGCTTCGAGCGATCAACGACAAGCTGGCGGCACTTGCCGGAATCGCAGCTGACTGGCAAGCGCTGGTGACACCCGCGGCCATGGATCTCGATATGCCGGCAATCAATCAGGCCGCGGTTGCGGCGGACGAGTCCGGCTTCTTCGGTCGAAAAAAGCGACGCCGGTCGGTTCTGGCCCAACTGACGACCGCGCTCACCGTCGACCCCTCATCGGTCGATCTGAAATCGCTCTCGACGCTGACCGGCCAGATGAGCCAGGCCCATGCCCTGGTGACTGCGCTGCGGGCTGAGGTCGCGGCGCTGCCGCTCCAATTCTTCGACCGTGCATGGAACCCCGTGGCGCCCGCGGACGGCAGCCATCTACATGCCTGCATCTCGACATCGAGCGCCGTCATGTCCATGCTCGCACCCCGTGCCACTGACACGTTCGTGAGCATGCTCAGGCGCTTCTACACCAGAACACGGCAGGGCGAAGCGAGCCCGCAACTGCACAGACTCGCTGCGGCCTGGACCCGACTGCAGCACGAAACAGGCGCCACCCCCGAGCAGCTCCGTATGTGGGCCGGCGATGATTCGTTCGTCCAAAACTGGTCCGCCACACGCGCGGAACGCAAATTGGAGACCTCCGCATCGATTGATCGCTGGGTCGAGCTGGTGCTCCATCTCGAACCACTTCGTCGGGCAGGTATGGATGTCTCGCGCGCTGAGATTTTGACCGGTGCTATCTCCGCTGACGATGCCGCGCTCGCCTTCGAGCGCGGGAAAGCCGAGGCCTCCGTACGTGAACGGCTAGAAGCCAGCGGCCTCCAAGATTTCGACATCGCCGCACACAACAGAGCAATTCAGCGATTCACCTCGAGTACGGGTCGGATCAGAGACGAGCTCACACGTGCCATCCCCGCACAGATCGTCAGCGCGCGGCGTTTCGACTCGGAATCGGTGAGCGGCCAGGTCGGCGGTCTTCGCCGTCAGCTCGACCGTAAGCGCGGTGGAATGAGCGTTCGCGGCTTGATGGAGAACTACGGCGAGCTAATCATCCAGATCCTTCCGTGCATGCTCATGAGCCCCGATTCTGTGGCGCGGTTCTTTCCGGCTAAGGCGGAACTCTTCGACATCGTGGTCTTCGACGAGGCGTCACAGATTCGGGTCGCCGACGCGATCGGCGCCATGGGCCGCGCAAAATCCGTTGTGGTGGTGGGTGACAGCAAGCAGATGCCGCCGACCAGCTTCGCCGAGACCACCGCGGCGGTCGACGATGACGAGGACTACAACCCCGATGTCGTCGCCGACGAAGAGTCGATCCTGACCGAATGCGTCCACGCGCGCGTGCCTCAGCAGTGGCTGTCATGGCACTACCGCAGCCAGGACGAGGCCCTCATCGCTTTCAGCAACTTCCAGTACTACAACGGCAAACTGGCATCCTTCCCGGCGCCTCTGCCGACATCGAGTGGCCACGGGATCTCGCTGGTGCGAGTCAACGGCCATTTCGAGCGGAGTGGTCGAGGCAAGATGCTCCGAACCAACACAGTCGAGGCGACCGCGATCGTCGAGGACATCCGTCGGCGTTTCGACATGTCTCCGGGCGAAGCTCCGTCGCTGGGAGTCATCACTTTCAACGCTCCGCAGCGGAACCTCATCGAGAACATGCTGCGCGACGCGGGCGACGACCGACTGCTCCAGGCGCTCGACGAAGCCGACGGTCTGTTCGTCAAGAATCTGGAGAACGTCCAGGGCGATGAACGGGACACCATCCTGTTCTCCGTCGCTTTCAGCAAGAACGACAAGGGGATTCTCCCCCTGAATTTCGGACCGTTGTCGAGGCCGGGCGGTGAGCGTCGACTGAACGTCGCTGTGACGCGTGCTCGGCGCGAAGTGGTGTTGTATGCCAGCTTCGATCCGTCGGATTTGCGTGCGGAGGAGACGTCGCAGATCGGGACCAAACACCTCAAGGCGTACTTGGAGTTGGCGGCGCGCGGTACTGAGGTGATCACCGAGGGTGGCCGCCGACAACCGGTCGTGGACCGGCACCGCGATGACATCGCGGAGGCTTTGAGAGCAGACGGCTTCGAGGTACGCACCGACGTCGGATTGTCGGATTTCCGCGTCGACATCGTGATCGCTGATCCAGACAACCCGGACAAGCCTTTGGTCGCCGTTCTCCTCGACGGTCAGGAGTGGCACGGTCGTCGGACGGTAGCCGACCGTGACGGCTTGCCGGTTGAAGTCTTGGGCAAGTTGCTGAAATGGCCTGCTGTCGAACGGGTCTGGCTCCCTGAATGGTTGCGAAATCGACAGGGTGTGCTCGTCGAACTGCGTGCCGCGGTGAAAGCCGCAAAGGAACCGCAGCCGACTCCTGCAGGCACAGAGCGGGAAGCTGTTCTGACAAAAGCTGAAACGACGGTGCCGCAACGGAACACTCCCTTCGCCCCGATGCGATCCGCTCGTTTGACGCCGGCTCCGACCACCAAGCCACGCCACTCCGACGTGACGAAGTTTCGGGAGTGGAGCCCACGCGTCGAAGGGGACATCAGCGTCCTGGACTCGCTGCCCAGTCAGTGGGCCAAGGAGGCGGTGGGCCGAGTGGCCGAAGCGGTCATCTCCGCTGAGGCGCCCGTGCAGCGCGCCCGCCTGGCGAAACTGGTCGCCGGCGCTTTTGGTCTGAGCAAGGTGAACGACGACAGGAGGCGCTCGATCCAGCGCGTCGTTCCCGCCGAGTTCACCCGCTCCGGCGATGACGACTTCTACTGGCCATCTGGCCTGCAACCCGAAACATGGCGCACCGTCCGAGTGCCCCGAGACGGCCTCAGCCGCCCCCTGGAGGAAGTCTCTCTCGTCGAGATCGGCAACGCGATGCTCATCGTTGCCGAACAGGCCGGAGGCATCGAGAAAGAGGATCTCGAGCGCGAAGCCCTCGCTCTGTTCGGCGGTAAGCGCCGGACCCAGGGCATCACCGCTCGCCTCGATGCCGCGCTGCAGCAGGCCGTCGACCGGGGGCTCTTGAGCGTCACAGGCAGTGGATTGGTCCGCCGCACGTGAGACTGGCGACTCGGTGCATCGCGACGACAACGCTTCGGCGCGGATGCCGGCGCGCGGGGAAACTCCCTGACCGCAAAGGCGACAGTCGTGTCAGAGGCGCAGGTTAAACTGACGCAATGGCGACGGAAATCACCGTGCGAGGGTCATTTACCGCTTCTCGCCCTCCGCAGCGGGCCACCGTGCACGCGACACTCAGCTATCAGGGTCCGTCGATGAAGCCCGTCTACGACCGGCTGGCCGAAGATCTCGATGTCGTACAGAAGTCTGTGTCAGCGCTTGCGCTCGGAGACGATGCCCCAGTCACCCGATGGTCATCCGACCGGCTCCGCACCTGGTCGCATCGACCTTGGAGCCAGGACGGTGAACAGTTGCCGCTCGTGTACCACGCGAGCGCCAGCCTCCAGGTGAGGTTCCGCGATTTCGCCGCCCTGTCATCGTGGGTCGGTGACCACGTCACGTCCATCGAAGGTTTCGAGGTGGACACCATCAACTGGTCGCTGACAGCGAAAGCAAACGCCAAGATGGCCCGCCGAGTCCGCCGGCAAGCTGTGCGCGACGCCGTCGACCGAGCGCAGTTGTACGCCGACGCTGTAGGACTCGGCGCGGTCACCGCGATTGCGATCGCAGACGTCGGCATGCTCAGCGCCGGAGGTGCCTCCGACGGTCAGCGAGATGCGCTCTTCGTCGGAGCGCCCGACGGGGCCCCAGGAGGGTCAGGTCCCGATGTCGAATTGATGCCAAAGCCCATCCGGATGTCTGCATCGGTCGATGCGCGCTTCGTCGTTCAAGAGCGGGCATCGACCGAATCGCCCAGGGAAATCGTGAAAGAAGCTTCCTCTGCCCCAGACGAAGAAGGCGATGCGGGCGCAGGGTCGGCCGTGGTCGAGTTCCGCGATGATGACACTGGCTATCGCGCATGGCTTCGCGCCCACTCCGAAGGCTTCGTCGTCAACATCCTGCGCAGCTATCACGCCGGCGACGCGAGAGTTCATCACTCGAGCTGCTGGACGATCAATGGTGAAGAGGCGGCGAGCAAGCTGACCAACCGCTACGTGAAAATGTGCGCCGAGGCGATCGAAGAACTCGATCGATGGGCCGCGGCGCAAGTCGGCACGACGATTCGGCGTTGCGGGACGTGTCGTCCGCCGGGTCTCCAGGACGTCTCGGTGTCACGCGAACCGGAGCCGCCCTCGACCGGTCAGGTGCCTGTCCGCCATGACGTCCGCGGGCCTGAGCCCGACGGAATCGTCGAGGCGTTGGCAGACGAGTACATCCGCTTCGAACGGCTCCCCGAGTGGCAGAGGGAGCTTCGCGACCAGATTCGTGTTCGGTGCGAACAGCTACAGCCCGCGGCCGAGCAAGTTCTCCACGCGACGTTTTACGGTCCGAAACATCCCAAGGCGGACGTCGAGAACGTTCTGCTTTATTACATCGGCACGTTCAAGACCGCGGGGCGTCACGGCATTCGTTTCGAGCACGGCATCACACCCGATAACGCGCGACACGGGTTCGGGTACCGGTATGCCTTGGCGGACAGAACCGCGACGTTCGACAGCTGGATTCCGGCCAGGACACTTGCGTCGTTCGAATAGACCGACCTCGGGCCAATGAAGGAAGCAAAGCAACTCGCTCAGGTGTGGCTGGCGCTGGCCCGAGGTCACGTCGATATCCACGCGCGGGCGACCCCCGATGCGCCTTTTGCTGTCAGGCTCGAAGTACGTCCACCATCTGAGGTGCGGCCGGTGTGGGGCGCGCGGCTCAAGGGTTTCTTCGACGGAGTGATCTGCGCCTTACAGGCGAGCACAGACCCCGACGCCACATCGGAGGCCGCGTCGCGGCTCGCTGCCGATCTCCCCGCCGACGCCGACGAGATCGAACTCCTACTGCTCGACCAGCGACGCGATGCGCTCGGCACGGTGTCCCGGCTCGTGTCACCCTACGGCGCGGGCGTGAAGTGGGACCCATGTGACCACCTCTGCGTAGCTGGGGAACTGCTGGCGGCCGAGCACGCGGCAGGCTGCCCCGGCAACTCCTGGGCAATACGCGGCGAGATCATCGAAGTCTCCCGGGCCTAGGACGTCGGCGCCTCTTCTAGGGTCTACTCGGAGGACGGGCGCCCCGGGTCCAAGGGCCGAGATCCCGGGCCTGCCACAGCGACTCGGTGGGCTCGACATCGAGCGGTTCAAGAACATCATCGCGGAACACAGAAACAACCAACGACGACTTGGGGATGAAGCGGAAATAGCCGCGGCTGTCTAGCATTCTGAGAATCGAGCGAGCCGTCCATCGGTCAGCCAAGGGGATGCTTTCGAGGGCTACCGCAGCGGCTCGAGCCGAAACCGAAGAAGCAACCTAGCCATCGCCAGCATCCTTCCCGCTCAGAAATTGAGTGGGTCCGCTCCCGCCCCAACAGGTCGCGCGAACTCCGTTCTTCAATAGAAAATCTGGTACTCGCGGAAATTAACCCGCGAATGCGAGGTAGTTCCCGATTGCTATCCGCTCCTCGCCCGACCACCGGTACGCGACCAGGGTCCCGCCCTTCACCGCGCTGAAGTCCACACACGCGGTGTAGTCGGTCCAGTCGAGACTGCGATCGGGGCGGCCCTGCCGCCAGTAGTGGCCATAGAACACCGGAACTTGACCGGTGTAGGTGTACGTGCGATCTTCGGCCGGGACCTCCAGCTCTGGTAGCGGGGGATACGGCTCGCCGGACATCGTGGTGAAATTGCCACCCATCTCCGCGAGATCACGCAGCGTGTGTCCGCCGCTATTCCACCACTGCATCCGGGCGCTTTTTCTCATGTGACCGTCCTTGTCCCGGTACGGCTCCTGATGGTGCGTGACCAAACTGATCTCCGGGCCCTTCAGCAGTGTCTCGACTGCCTCGTAGAGATCGTCCTTCGGATCGCTGGCCGCGACGAGATGCTCGACGTTCGCGAACGGCGCGCTGGAGCCGCACCGCTGATCGACTACCGCCATCGACTCCTCGTGCCAGCATGCATGCACCACACGGATACCACTCAAGTCGAGCCAGAGTGGCAGCGTCGCAAACCATTCCAGATATTCGTCGCGGTCCGCACCCGTCACCTGCTCGAGAAATGCCTTGTGTTGGCGGGTATTCTTCTCTGACCGCGTGTCGTCGGGGTCGTCGTGCGGACGCAGGAACTTCCCACTGCCCGTCGGCCACTCCGTGTGATAGGCCAGCGCATTGAACTCGTGGTTGCCCATGACGATCTGCGCGCTGCCCGCATCGACCATCTGCTTGACCAGCCGCAGCGTTTCCAACTGCTGCGTGCCGCGGTCGATCAGGTCACCGACGAAGATCGCCTGCCGGCGCTCATGTCGGCACTCACCACCCGTGCCCGATCGCCGATAGTCCATCGCGGCCAGCAGCTCCTCCAGCTGGTCGGCGCAACCGTGGACATCGCCGATGATGTCGTACCCCTCGCGGTCCGAAGCTGTCATCGTTCCCCCTTCTTCATCGTGAACATCAGAACTTCTCAGGCATCATGCGCCGCAACGCTTCCCGGAACTCACGATTCGGTGATGCCGACGGCAACACCTCCTGCACGGCCTGCAGCGCCTCGTCGGCCGAAACACCTTGCAGCCGTGCGCCGTAGAGCGCGCCGACGATGGGTGTGCGGCTGAGCGCTTCGACGCAATGCACCAGCACGGTTCGGCCGTCACCGCGGAATCGCTCGACCGTCTTCACCGCCTCCAGCAGCACGAACTCCAGGTGCGGGTTCTCATCGGCATCCGGCCGGTCGGCCAACCGCACCTCGACGTGCGGGATGTCGCGGCGCACGTCGTCGTCACCGATCCGGCACAGCGACACCGCCGCGTCGACGCCGTCGGGCAGATCCCACAGCGCGCCGATCCCGCCCAGCAGCACCTGACCGTCGAACGGGTGCGCCGCCAACGCGCCAGTCCGATATCCGGGATAGCGCGGATCGAACCGGTCCGGCATACCGCCCCGCGCGATCAACCGCGCCATCGTCGTCAGTTCCCGCGCCGACGCACCCGGCCAGCCGTGCAGCTGCGCGCGCCACTCCAGCGGAACCGCCGACGCCCCATGCGCGGCGCCCAGCAACCCGCCGGCGATCGCGGCGACGGTGTCGGTGTCGAAGCCCGCCCGTACCGCGGCGTCCAGCGCCAGGCGCAGATGATCGGCCCGGAACACACCCGACGGCGGATCGTCGGCGGGTACCGGCGTCGTCGCGATCGCCGACCACGCCGCCTGCAGTGCGGAGACCACCCAGCCGTTGTTCGGGAAGTCCGCCGGTCGCGACGCCTCGGCGATATCGAGCCGCTCCGCCCACACCCCGTGGTTCTTCGGGTCGAGGTGGCGCAGTCCGATGCGGACATCCAGCTCGCCCGTCAGGACAGCATGACGAATCGCGCTGCACCACAACACACATGCGTCACCCACCTCAGGGTCATAGTGTGTCAGCGCGCTGAGAGACCGAGCCGCCTGCACCAACGCGTCCTCATCGTCGAGATAGGCCAGCGCGACCGGCGCGGTCCGCATCAGCGATCCGTTGCCCGCGCTGCGACCGCTCTGACGGTGCAGGTGCTCCGCCGCGGCGCGCGCCCGCTCGGCGGTGATGACGTCACCGATCGTCGCCGACCGCAGCACCGACCCGGTCTGAATCCCGACGTCCTTCGCGCCCCGGGACCACCCGCGCCACCGCGCGACAATCGCGTCCTGGGCGGGCTCATCGCGCAGATCGGCGCCGGTCGCCGCGACCTCGGCGATGGCGAAAGCCATCGCGGTGTCATCGGTCCACTCGCCGGGCTCCCACGGACCCCCGCCGGCCATCACCACGTCGAGCGCCGGGCCGCGCGGCGGCTGGAATTCGTAGGGCGCGCCGAGCGCGTCACCCGCCGCCGTCGCCAGCAGCACGCCTTCGATGCGATCGTCTCGTGATGTCATGTCAGACCACCCCCGTCTCAGAATTAGAGCAATTCTGCGCTAATAAGGTCACTGTACGCTAAGCCCCTGACATGAACGCTTACCGAGACAGCAGCGGCCGGATGCTGACCGAATACCCCCGCCCGTCGGTGGCCGTCGACACCGCGGTGCTGACCCTCGATGAGCGTCTCGGGCTGGTCGTGCTGCAGGTGCGCCGGGAGAACCGCCGGGGGTGGGGCCTGCCGGGAACGTTCCTGCACGAGGGGGAGAGGCTCGCCGACGCGGTCGAGCGGTCACTGCGGGACAAGGCCAACGTGTCCGGCCTGCAACCGCGCCAGCTCCACGTCTTCGACGACCCCAACCGTGATGACCGCGGCTGGGTACTCTCCGTCGCGCACGTCGACGTCGTCCAACCGGACCGGTTGGAGAGCCGGTTCGCCGACGACACCCGCTTGATGCCGGTGAACGCCCCGGGTCGCCTGCCCTACGACCACGTCAGCATCATCGCGCGCGCCGTCGAGCACCTGCAGAGCCGCTACGCCCAGTGGCCCGATCCGGACCACCTCCTCGGCGAGGAGTTCACCATCCGCGACCTGTGGCTGGTGCACCAGCGCGTCGCCGGACGGGAACTGCAACGCGATTCGTTCCGGCGGGCGATGGAACCGCAGTTGGTCGCGACGGGTGCTGTGACCCGCGGCGGCCGAGGCCGACCAGCCGAGCTGTTCCGCCGGATGTAGCTCCCGCACTTCACGATTCGCGGGCGCGCTGCCTAGAAATTGCTCACGTACTGCGATCCGGAGGAGTGCGGGATGGCGTTGCGCGAGAGCCACTTCGGAACATCTTTGACTCCGATGCTTCCGTCCTGCACGCGCTGAGCGAACAGCTCGGCGGGGTCTGCGCCATTGTCTCCACCCAGCGCTTTCAGCAGGACGGCGATGTCGTCCGCCTCCACCCACTGAGCGTGGTGGTACTCGTCGACCGGCCAGTGACCGTCGTCATGTGTGCTCAGTTCGAAGAAGCCGTCATCGGGGCTGTAATAGGCGTAGACGGAGTAGTCGTCGCTCGTCCCCGTCACCGGATTGGACGTCGTTCCCGCGTGTAAGACAATCCCACGACCGAACGTGGGGACCGGACGCTTGCCGCTCGCGGCGTCGGTGGACTCATCGGCCTGCATCACGGCATCTCCTCGTGTTCGCTGCGTACGTCGTCGCGTGCGATCTGATTGACCTGCGCCCCGTCGTCGTTGTCGGTCATGGTCACCCCCGTTGATTGCATTGTCTGTGACAGAACGGTTCGTTCGGCGGATCGTTTTGCGCGGTCAGAGTGGCCTGACCGGGCCGAGCAGTCGGTCGAACGCATCCTGAGAGGCCGCTCGACTGGCGGGATGCTCCTGCGTCCAGACCGCCAGCGGGACATCCGCGAGAGGATTGAAGCGCGCAGCGAGCCTGGGGTACTCGGTGCGGCGCCAGTCGCGCAGGCGCGCATCGCCGCGGGCAAACTCCGTCAGACGCGCGACCTCCTCGCCGCGGATATGAGGCGGCGCGTCGGCGCGCACTCCCACGCCGTGCATCAGGCTGTGCCGACCGAGCCGGAACGGTGCGAACCCCCAGACCTCGGCGATCTCTGCGTTGACGGCCCGGCAGTTCTGGCAGGCCAGCCAGGCCCAGCGCGACGAGCCGCCGGCCGTGGCGCGGAAGCAGACGATGCACAGGTCGTGCTCGCGTGACACGTCGACGTCGTCCCAGCGCACGGGGTGGTCTTCGCAGCGGCAGGACTGCCAGCGCGGCTGCTCGCCTCGTCGTACGGGGCCTCGGATGCCGCCGCACGGGATGTGGACGGAGAGCACGTCGACGCGTCGGCGCACCGCAGCGTCGGTGGGAGTGATGTTGTGGTCGGGCATCTTTCGACCTTCTGGCGACGCCGCGTCCGGGCGTCCACCGCTTGCACGCCGGAGCGTGCCGGCTCTTCCCCTGGGGCACCGTGCGGTGTTGCGCGGTTGCCGGGACGACGGGCCAGGTACCCGAACAGTCGTCCGCTCGTGAGCTCCTTCAGTGTAGAGAAGGGGTGCGACACGAGAGCCGCGTCGCGACGTCGGTGTCTCACGCCCTCGCTACCATCGGAGCAACTCGAGGGGGAGCGACGCATGACCATCACCGTGTCCGAGACGCCACGGCTGGCCAACGGGGCCGAGCGCAAGGTGTGGCAGGCCCTCATCGATCAGCTCGAGCCCGGTGACCTCGTGATCCCGGGCAAGCGCGTCACCGACCACCTCAAGGACCACGAGGTCGACTTCCTCGTCGCGATCGAAGGCGCGGGCATCGTGTGCGTCGAGGTCAAAGGCGGCGAGGTGTGGCACGACGGGGAGACATGGCGGCAGCGGCGCGGCGGTCACGACCACAAGATCAACCCCGTGCGCCAGGCACGCGAGGCGTGCTACGCGCTGCGTGACTTCATCGAGAAGGACCCGCTGTGGACCCAGGAGCGGCTGCGCTGGGATCACGTCGTCGTGCTGCCCAACACTGACCTGCCTGAGGCCTTCGCGCTGCCCGACTGTCCGCGCTGGAAGGTGATCGACCGCACCGACCTGCCCGACATCGGCGCCAAACTGCGCCACATCCTCGTCAGTCAGGAGCTCGATCGGCCTCTGCTCACCCGCGACGGTATAGCCGAACTCGCCGACGCACTCAGCGGCCGCGGCCTGCCACAACGCAGCGTCGTGGCCCGGGCTCTCGAAAACGAGGACGCCGCAGACATTCTCACCGAGCATCAGTCGGTCATCCTCGATGCGATCAAGCTGCTGAATCGGGTGGAGATCCGCGGTGGTGCCGGCAGCGGCAAGACTTTCCTGGCGATGGAGCAGGCGCGCCGGCTCACCCGCAACGGGCAGCGCGTCGCGCTCGTCTGCTACTCCCACGGACTCGCGTCGTATCTGGAGCGCATCACCGGCGCCTGGAACCGGCGCCAACAACCCGCCTACGTGGGTGAGTTCCACGACCTGGGAAAGAAGTGGGGTGCACCGGAAGGCCCCGACGAATCGCTGCGCACCGAGGAGACCGTCCAGTTCTGGGAGCATGACCTGCCGCGCCAGATGGCCGAATTGGCAGCACAACTCGAGCCCGGGCACCGGTTCGACGCGATCGTTGTCGACGAGGCGCAAGACTTCGCCGACGCCTGGTGGGATCCGCTGCTGGCGGCGCTGAAGGACGACGAGACCGGCGGCATCTACGTCTTCACCGACGAGGGGCAGCGCGTCTTCGACCGGCACGGGTCGCCGCCGGTGCCGCTCGTGCCGCTGATCCTCGATCACAACCTGCGCAACACCCGGCAGATCGCCAATGCGTTCCAGCCCCTGGTCGATCACCCGATGCGGTTTCTGGGTGGGGAGGGCCCGGCAGTCAAGTACGTGCCCTGCTCGCGTGATGACGCGATGGACGCCGGCGACGACGAAGTCGACGCACTGCTCGACGAGGGGTGGCGACCCGAGGACGTCGCCCTGCTCACGACCGGCAGCCGCCACCCCGAGCAGCGCGAACGCCAAGCCGCCGGCAGCGCTGCCTACTGGGATAGCTTCTGGGACGCCGATCAGGTCTTCTACGGACACGTCCTCGGGTTCAAAGGTCTGGAGCGGCGCGCCGTCGTGCTCGTCGTCAACGAGGAGTCGGCGTTCGAGCGCTCCCGGGAACGCCTCTACGTCGGATTGTCCCGCGCGCGTGACCAACTCGTCGTGTGCGGCGACCCCGAGTTCCTGCGGGCGGTCGGCGGACCGGATCTGGCGCGGAGGCTGAACATCCCGGCCTAGCGCCGGCATGTGAGTCCGGGCGGTGAGGCTCGATCGTTGGGTGTGCGGCAACCTTCAGCGGTCCGAAAATGTCGGACCCTCAAGGGACAATGGACAGATGCCGCAAACGATTCATCACCGTCTGCACATCCTCGAAGCCGCCGATTGGAAGGCCGGCATCATCACGCTGCTCGCGCCCGGATCGCCCTATCGGCCGTGGCGCTACGCATTCGGTGATGCGCGGCCGGGCGACTACGCCTTGGTGATTCTCGGGACCGACCCTCAGTCGGTGTTGACTGTCCTTGCGCGCGTCGGTGATGACGCCACTATCGGGGGAGCGCTGCTGGACGTCACCCGTTGTCGTGCGGACCTGCTCGAGTTGGCCACGCTGGCATCGACACTCGACCTGGGGAATGAAGCCTTCACCAAGTGGCGTCTGGATGACGACGTCGCCGAACGAGTCATCCTCGCGGTGCACGAGACGCCCGTCTGGGGCGACCCGTACCACCGCTACGGCCACTCCTCGCTGGCGGCGGCACGCAACCTGCTGTTGTTCAACGGATGCTGCGAGATCTGCAACAGGGCAGTCGATCTGGCCGCTGCAGATGCGGCCGACGCGGTCCACATTCACACCGCGGAGGTATCGAGGCGTCCGGATCCCCCGTCGCCCATCAGAAGTTCTGACGAGGACGACTCTCCAAGATCAGGATTCGCTCAATTGCGCACGACCGCCGAGGACTGGCCGACTGTGATGTGTGGCGACTGTCGAGTCGACATGCGCAGCGCGGGATTCACGAGCGCTTTGAATTTCGCATTGTCCAGACATCCACGATGTCCACGTTGCGATGCCCAGCGTAGTCGCGCAATCGTCTACGGGATGCCGGCGAATCCCGAGTCGTGGGCGCCCTGGCTGGCGATGGGAGGGTGCTGTCCGGGTCCGGAGAAGTGGACGTGCGAAATGTGCGATCACCGGTGGTGACGGGCTTGCAGACCTCATGACCATTGCAGTTCGCAAGCACGTCGCAGGTTCGGCAGTCCGGTCGCCCACGGCGTCCGCATAAGTGCCATCAGCACGACTGAGCCAGGGGCTTTGGCCTCTGCGCCGGTTCCTCTGGCCAGGAGTCGCGCAATCGGCGCCTCTTCCGTGACCGCTCGGACTCTCGGGGCGGTCTAGCCTGGTCTCAGTGTCAGGGTGAGGGCACCGCTTCGTGCGGTGGTTGGATCCTTCACATCTGGTGTCTGGCTCATAGCCTGGGTGCCGCCTTCGGGTTGGCGTGCATTCGTTTTGCCGGCATCAGGTGTGAAGGACCGGCCGGCGTGACTTGATAGGAGCGTGGCACCGCCCCCACTGAGGTATGTCCGCCGACCGGCCCAACCGTCACCTCACCGTGAATGGAGGCAACCACCATGGTTGTTGTTGGAGCCGATGTACACAAGCGCACACACACCTTCGTCGCCGTCGACGACGCCGGCCGCAAGCTCGCCGAAAAGACCGTCACCGCGGTCACGGCCGGGCATGCCGAGGCGGTGATGTGGGCCCGCGAACACTTCGGCAGTGATGTCGTGTGGGCGATCGAGGACTGTCGGCACCTGTCGGCGCGCCTGGAACGCGACCTGCTGGGTTTGGGTCAGAAGGTGGTGCGAGTGCCGCCGAAGTTGATGGCCCAGACCCGGGCCTCGGCACGTACCCGGGGTAAGTCCGATCCGATCGACGCGCTCGCGGTCGCTCGTGGTTTTCTTCGCGAGCCGGACCTGCCGGTCGCTTCTCATGACAAGGTCTCCCGCGAACGCAAGCTGTTGGTCGATCGCCGAGAAGTGCTTGTCGCCCAACGCACGGCGACGATCAACCGGTTGTTGTGGCGGGTTCATGAGCTCGACCCCGAGCGCGCCCCGAAGCCGCGGTCGCTGGATCTGGCCAAACATCGTCGCCTCCTCGGCGACTGGCTAGACACCCAGACCGGGATCGTGGCCGAACTGGCCCGCGACGAACTGGCCGACATCACCGGTCTCACCGAGACCATCAACGCCTTGGCCACCCGCATCGGTGCACGCGTGCGCCTCGTGGCGCCGGTGTTGTTGGCGATGCCGGGCTGCGGGGAGCTGACCGCGGCCAAACTCGTCGGTGAGACCGCCGGGGTGACACGATTCAAAAGCGAGGCGGCCTTCGCCAGTCACGCCGGCGTCGCACCGGTACCGGTGTGGTCAGGCAACACCCGCGGCCGCGTCCGGATGACACGGTCGGGCAACCGGCAACTCAACGCCGCACTGCACCGCATCGCGGTCACCCAGATCCGCCTCGATGGACTTGGACAGACCTACTACCGGCACCGACTCGCCGAGGGCGACTCCACCCCCGAAGCCCTGCGCTGCCTCAAACGCCGCCTGGCCCGCGTCGTCTACAACCACCTCCACACCGACCACAACAATCGCCAAACCGCTTGCCAATCAGCAGCGGCTTGACATAGGAGAAACGAATGGGGTTGTTCAGTCACCAGGAAGTTCGAGACCCGGCCGACGACGGTAGTAGTGGCGGTGTCCAAAGGGTCCGGGCTGCTGACGTGGACGCATTCAGCGTCGAAGATCCCGTGGTCGTGGGTCCGGGGCCGCCGCCCGAGGACGGATCGTGTGGGCAGTACGCGGTGCAGTTCCACGTGACGACATCCATGCTCGTCGGTTTAAAACGCATTGCTGATCGGCAGGGGGTTACGGTACCGGAGGTATGCCGTCAGGTGATCGGCGTCTTCGTTGCCCAGCAGGAAGGCGAGTTGTCGGCCTTGATGGCTGCTGAGACCGAAGCCGGTGGTTATCGGCCGAGTTTGGGCGAGGCATAGGCGTACCAAGGCAGTCCATGACAACTTCAGGTGTAGCCGAGGTCCCGCAAAGTCTCGCGCGCGCGAGCAGCGCATAACGTGAGCCCCTCGTCGTCAAGATCCTCCGTTCCTCTTCTCAGTCGAGGTTCGTCGACATAGCGGTCGGCGTCCTCGAACAGTTCCTGGAGTACGGGAAGACACGTTCACCGAGAATCCGCTGCTCGTTCTTCACCATCCGGAGATAGGTGAGCTGGAAGTCGAGCGCGCCGACGGATCGACTCAGGAAACGGTCGATGAGATCCTGTACGAGTTGATCCGGGGTAGGTCCCGCTCGTCCCGCGTCACTGAATAACCCCTCGCTCAATCGCTCAGGATCAAGTCGTGTTCCGTGTGGAGTTTCATCCTGGGTCGCGGATAACCGTTGCTCCGAGATCCCCAAACTCTGACGCGACCCCAATCGCTCTCGAGAAGAAGGGAACTGGCGTCCGCTGTCAGTACATCGATGTTGCCGAGGTCTTTGGCTCCTGTGGCGTCGGTGAAATATCGGTGCGATCGGTGCAGCCATTCGACCTCTGAGCACTCAGAGAACGTAAGGCCGGTGGATCGGTAGCAGTGATGGTCGCCTGGTCGCGGCGGTCGATGTGCGGGATGCTCGGGCGTCAGCACGGCGTCGAGACTGAAAATCAGTGTTGACGGTGTCTCGGTGATGTCCAAGACGAAGCTGTCTTCGAGATAGAACCCGTCGAGACCCGGAAACTGTTCGTAGTCGATCACGCTGGATGCACCTCCAGCGATAGCGTCCCGTGGAGTGGTGGACTTCGGATCTGGCGTGGTTCACGCGTTGTGATCAACGAGTCATGTTGAACGCTAGGTGATTTGGTGTTGTTTGGCAAGTGCTGCCGCAGCGTGTTTGGCGGCAATGACGGCACGTAAATCGTCCATGGAGACATCGGAGAGATAGCGGCGGGTGACCTGCCACTCGTCGTGGGATTCGATGACCACCGCAGTCGCCAGCCGCAGGAACGCCGCCGGATTCGGAAAGATCTCCACGACATCAGCGCGGCGCTTGATCTCCTTGTTCAACCGTTCGATCGGGTTGTTCGACCAGATCTTCTGCCAATGCGCCTTCGGGAACGCGGTGAAGGCCAGCACGTCGGTCTTGGCCTCGGCCATCATCGCGGCCACCTTCGGGAAGCTGGCCGCCAAGGTATCGGCGACGCGGTCCCACTGGTCGGCGACCTCGGCGGGGTCGGTGTGGGCGAAGATGGTCTTGACCGCCGCGGTGACCGCCGGGGCGTGTTTGGCGGACACCGCGGTGTGCAGATTTCGCATGAAGTGCACTCGGCACCGCTGCCACGATGAGTTCGCGAACTGTTGTGCCACAGCCGATTTCAATCCAGCATGCGCATCAGAGATCACCAGGTGCACACCACTGAGCCCGCGGACCCTCAGCGAGGCGAGGAATTCGCGCCAGAACTCGTAGGACTCGCTGTCACCGACGGCGGTGCCCAGCACCTCGCGCGTGCCGTCGATGGACACCCCGGTGGCCACCACGAGCGCCTGAGAGACCACGTGCGCCCCGATGCGCACTTTGCAGAACGTGGCGTCGCAGAACACGTACGGGAACTCGGTGTGGGCCAGGCTGCGGGTACGAAACGCCTCGATCTCCTTGTCCAGGCCGGCGCAGATCCGTGAGACCTCCGACTTGGACACGCCGGTCTGCACACCCATCGCGCTCACCAGGTCATCGACGCTGCGCGTGGACACCCCGTGGACGTAGGCCTCCATGATCACCGCGTGCAGCGCCTTATCGATACGGCGGCGCCGTTCCAGCAGCGACGGGAAGAACGATCCGGCCCGCAGCTTGGGGATCTGCACCTCGACGTCACCGGCGGTGGTCGAGATGGTCTTGGGTCGGTGCCCGTTGCGGTGCACGGTGCGTCCGTCAGTCCGCTGATAGCGGCCGGCGCCGATGGCCGCCGTGGCCTCGGCCTCGATCAGCTGCTGCAACCCGGCGCGGATCAGCTCGGCGAACACCGCGCCGACATCGGCGGACTTGAGCGCATCGAGTTGGGCAAGCAGGGCAGAATGATCCTGGGTCATCGCGTGGTGTGTCTTCCTGTTGAGTCACTTGGTAGGTAACTCACTGACCACTACGCGATGGCCCACCCCAACAGCGTCAACGACACACCCAGCACCGTCGTCCCCGCCCCCCGAAACTCCACCACGCTAGGGGACTTATCCCCTCCAGCTCGTCGGGTCGTGGCCACCGGGTGGGCGGCTCATCGGTCACCCAGGCGTACTCCAGTCCCGAAAGGTGACCGCTCGTGATCCAGATAATGACTTCACCCTGGTAGTCGACGCTGTCGGACACGAACGCCCGCGCTGGGAATGGTCCGTCGGGGCAATCGAAGACCGGCATCGAGTCCGGCACCTGGACGTCGCAGACCCATGTCGTGCCGTGCGAGATCAGCGCCCGTGCGAGCTCGTCCTGTAGTGCGTCGGCGTCGTAATGTCCTGTCGCACTGACGATTGCCATGATCAGCGCACGCTCATCGTCTGTCAGCGCTCGCTCAGTCATGGCCACAGCATTGGTCTCTACGTTGCCTCACGCCCCGTCCAATCTCGCCGCATTGACACGCTGCAGGAGATCGCTGACCGCTGTGCCGTACGCCGTCGGTTCCCAATCTGCATCGAGGTTGTCGATGAACTCATCACACAGGATCGACACGATCAACTCCGCGTCGCTGCGCGACACCGTGTCGGTAACCGCAAGTTTCTCGGAGAGCGCTGGGTCACGACGACTCACGACGTCATGAAGCATCCGCCTCTCGTCGTCGTGGAGGAACTTCAAGCTCACATCCACCGAAGCGGCCTCCCGCACGTCGATTTCATTCCGGGATAACCAATCTGGCGTGTGCGCTCCAGATAGCGAGTTCGCCGCCCGGCATCGAGACGACGAGCGCGCCGCGGGGCCCCGATACGTTCCACGCTTCGTACTCGTCATCAGCCGGTACATGAATGAGGCTGCCGTCTTCGAAAGCCATCCTGAGTGCACCGGAATCATCGACCATTGATTGAACGACGTCCAACCCCAACAACTGGCGGATTGGAGCGAAGGCCTCGGCCGGGTCTTCGTCCGGGGTCAAGGTGAAGGCTTCGCCTTCGCGACTCAGCGTGAGAGGCGACGCCATCAGGGCGAAATAATCATCTGAGAACTTCATGACGAGAGAGTTCTCGATCAGCACAGATAGCAGTTTCTTGCCGTTCAGTCCTAGATCCATCATGACCGCGAACCTTTCGGAATCAGATATGAAGCGTTGGGTTTCGCGGTGTGCGCACACGTGCCGAGTTGCTCGGTATCCGTCGAAAACTGTCGGGTTGATGGTGCTCGTCGGTGAACCCGGCGGGTCCGATAGCTTGTGCGCGATCTGTTCACCGTATGGATTCAAATTGAGCCAGCAGCACCATGGCCACACGGTGGTGTCGTCGAACGCCTTGATGTAATAGCGTTCGATCCGAGAGATCGCTTGATCGATGGGTTCCAGCCAACGGACGAACCCGCGCTCGGCAGTGACGTCGCCGATCTCGAACAAGCCCTGCTCAACCACCTCGCGGATCAACTCTAGTGCGGCTTGTTGAATCTGCGATATCGGAGATCCAATCATGTTTCGGGCCATCTCTCGGTGGACGTGATCAAGCGCGACCCAGTCGTAAGTTCCTAGCAGCAAGAGACTTTGATACGGGTTCGTCATATCGGGGCCCCTCTTCGCCCATCGGGCTGGTAGAGAAGGAGGTCGTCGTGCTCGCGACGGTGACAGGCCTCAGCGAAGGCGATAGTCGAGTCTGAGTCGGTCGCGAAGCTTCGCGCTAGTTCGCCGTTGACGCGGTAGTACTCGTTGTAGTCGACGGCGCCATTGCTCACAGGTATCGCCAGATAGAACCCACCCGTGTGCAGATCACTGCCGAAGGAGAAGCGATGGGCGATCGAGAAAGTCGTCTCCGAGAAGCGATCTTTCGTCATGGCCTTGAACTCTCGCGGGACGCGCGGGCGCTGTTCACGGCGTCAATCCTTGCCGGGCGTCGCGGCGATTCGAGCGTGTGCGGCATCGAAATACTTCACGATGCGATCACGGACCCACAGGAGTGGGTCGCCATAGCTGTGATACTCCTGCCGTGCTCTCTCGATCACTTCGGCGATGGGATCAGCCGGCCGTTCAGTGAACATGGTCAGGAATTGCCAGCCGGGCGCGTTCAAGCCGAACTGATTCGGAGCGTCGCTCGGCGCGATCATGGCGTTGGTTTCGCCCTCGCGCGAGGACTGATAGACCTGGATCTTGCAATCAGGGGAGCGATAGTAGACGACGTGCAGATCACGGCCTCCGCTGTCTGGCTCATCGTGGACCTGGTCGAGAATGAAGCCACGGATCGCTAGGACGGGCTCGACGATGGCCTCGACTGCATCGGCGAACGCTGTCATCATCGCGGAGATCCTTCCTCTGAATTTCGACAATCGACTCAGACCGGTGTGCCACGATTCCACCCCGGCCGTTCGATCAACCGATCGTCCCGCTCACGTTCCCGGCACGATTGCGCGAATTCCGACGCTGCAAGCTGATCTGATGAGAAAACGTTGTACTCGTCGGGGTCCAGTTCGTAGTACTCCTCGTAGTCAAAGACTCCATTGCTCACAGGAATTGACAGATACTTTCGCCCAGAGCCGACCTCGACGCCAAGGGAGTACCGGTGGTGCGGCGAAAAATACGAATCGACATACACCGGCGGGTCCTCCTCAGCAACACTGACCGCTTCTGTAGAGCCTACGGTCCGCTGCGGCAATGACCCTGCATGAATTTCGGGGACCGCGCGGGTGGCTCAACGCGGGCTGCCACGATCCGGTCCCGGTGGGAAAGCAAGGATGTCGTCGCGTTCTCGGCGACGGCAGGAGTCGGCGAACTCGGTTGATCTGTACGGGTTCAGGACATCTTTGACCGTTCGTCATCGGGACATCGTTGACGGGCAACCCGCGCCTGCCACGGTGTCGTCGTGGTCAATTCAAAGGTTCCTGAGACTGATTCCGATGTTGCCGCGCGTGTCACGGTCGAGATCCGTCTGCGCGCTGTCACCGAGGTCAACGACGGCGCACCCGTGGGTGAGGTGGCCCAGCGGTTCGGCGTGACACGTCAGACTGTCGCGGCATGGCGTAAACGCTACGAGGCCGGCGGCCTGGGCGGTTTGGCCGATCAGTCGCGTCGCCCGCATTCCAGCCCGGGCCGGATCTCTCCCGATGTTGAAGCGTTGATCTGCGAAATGCGCCGCCACCATCGACGCTGGGGAGCCCGGCGCATCGCCTACGAATTGACGCTGGAGATTGGCGAACAAGCCCCGTCGCGATCCACGACTCACCGCGTCCTGGTGCGCAATGGTTTGGTGAATAGTCAAGAGCAGCAACATAAACGAGTCTACAAACGGTGGGCACGCGAAGCACCGATGCACCTGTGGCAGCTCGACATCGTCGGCGGGGTGTTCCTGGTCAACGGGCGCGAGCACAAGATGCTGACCGCCATCGACGACCATTCACGCTTCGTCGTGGCTGCCACCGTTTTGCCGGTGCCGTCTGGTCCCGCGGTGTGCGATGCCTTCTTGGCCGCCATCGCCCGCTGGGGTGCACCGTTCGAGGTGCTCACCGACAACGGCAAGCAGTTCACCGGCAAGTTCACCAGGCCATTACCTGTCGAGGTCCTCTTCGAACGGATCTGCCGCGACACCGGCATCACCACCCGATTGACCAAACGCCACTCTCCCACGACCACCGGCAAGGTTGAGCGCTTCCACAAGACCTTGCGACGCGAACTTCTCGACGAGACAGGCGCATTCGAGTCGATCAAAGCCGCCCAGGCAGCCATCGACGAATGGGTCCACGCCTACAACACCGTGCGGCCCCACCAATCGCTGGACATGGCTACGCCAGCGAGCTTGTTCCGCAGCCGACTCGCCGATCCAGAACCTCACCCAGCCGTTGAGATCGGCCGCCCCGACGAGCCGGCGAGCCCCATACGGCGGATGGCACCGCCGAACGTCGCCAGTGGGCCGCTGCCGATCGAAATGGAGGCGCGGGTACCGCCGTCGGGCGTCGTGGTGATCGCGGGTCTGCAGCAGCTCTGGGTCGGAAAGAACTACGCCGGGCTGACGGTGACGCTGTGGATCCACTTGACCAGCATCCACATCCTGCTCGCCGACGAGGTGATCAAGACCGTCCCGTCGCGAGTAACCAACGCCGACCTGGAACGGCTGTCACTGCGCGGAGTACGAGTCGGACGACCTGACCCCGCCGGGTCCACGCCACCCGACAGTCGCTCCAGTGGGGGATCGAGGGCGGTCGAAATCGAGCGAACCGCCGACCGTGACGGCATCGTTGTCGTCCGCGGTCGAGAGCTGGCGTTGGGCACCGGTGTCGCCGGAACTCGGGTGACGTTGCGATTCGACGTCGGGCTCGTCCACGCCTCTGCGGGCAACATGCTACTTAAGACGCTCTCAAACCCATTCTCTGTCAACGAGATGAGAGACATCAGAGGCGCCCGACCAGCGACTACAGCGCTGCCCTCACCGCCACCAGCCGGCCCGCAGAGCGTCCAGCGGCGAGTCCCCAAAGACGGTGTCGTGATGGTCGCCGGACAGCGCCTTCGAGTGGGACGAACACACGCCGGCATGATCGTTACCGTCGTGGTCGAAGACCATCACTTTCGCGTCCTCGACGGCATCAAAGAGCTCTCACTGCACGCGCGGACGTCGACCAAACCCATCCGCAACTTCAACGCTCACCGCCCCCGGAAGCGGTAACCATGTCCCGATGACGATTCGTTACCTATGTCCTGAGACCACACAGGTCACGGTGGCGGTCCTGCTGTCGACCGCAAACCGGTCGTATTGGTCGGCTGTCAGCCAGTAGTACTCGATGTAGTCGATCATGCTGTTCGACAGGGGAACGCCGAGGAAGTGTCGCTGGGTCGTCGTCTCACGGCCCAGCCAGTAGCGGCCGGTCTCCGAAAAATGGGTTTTCTCAAACCGCATGTGAATCATCGCTCCTGCGTTCTAGGTGCAACGTCCGATTGTGCCAGTGAAACGATTCGGCGGCGCAAAACGGTCCGGCGCTTGGATAGGGACCGGCGGTGAGTCCAGCACTTACTCAATCTGCCGCGGGACAAACGCTTTAGCAGATGTCTCTGTGCGGCGGAGAGCTGGTCGGCCTTCAGCGCCGGTAGACCCTGCTTTCACGACTCATCGCATAAGATATGTGTAGTAGTTGCCGATTGCCCTCAGCGCGCTCGTGGAGAGATCTGGATGTCTATGACGCATCTCAGCCTCAACAAAATCGCCTGCCTCATCCAGTGACAGGTTGGTCCAATCAGGTTCTATCGTCATGGCTTCATTCAGGATCTCTTGGACGAACGTTTTCATCAGTGCGGCTCGTGTTGAACCGAAATGTGTCTCGAACTCTGCGTCGTTCTTCCCGGATAGTGCCGCAGATAAATCTCAGTTGCCTCGCTCACGTCTGTTTGCTCGCTCAACGAATGCTCACCTCACCGTGAGAACACGCCTGTAGATAGGCTCGTGTCCGGGTCAAAATCTGAATTTGCTTGGTCACTCTCGGCTCAGGTTGAAACTTGAGAGGTCTCGGCCTCTACTCCACCCGACGCCGCATGCGACATTCAGGAATGCTCGTTTCGTCCGGGGCCTAGGTCGACGGCATGCCGACATTGACCAGCCTCTCGATTTCCTCCACCGGCGTCGCCATCAAGTGGCTGAAGATCGTTGCGCGTGGGGCGGATAGTGCCGCAGCCGCGGCGCTGCCCCGGATCTCAACGAACCCTTCCCGTATCTCGGTGACTTCGACTGACGGCGCAAAGCCCTTCTTGTAGAGATTGGTTCCCAACGCGCCCGACGCAAGATCGCTTCGTATGAGTGTTGCCCAATTCCAGATCAGGTATTTCTCCGCCAGTTCAAAGTTCGAGAATCTCGCAACGGCGGGATAGAGCTTTCTCCGGTCATTGGTCACGTCTATTACCCACCAGTCATCCTCGTGCCTCAGGCGGTACGTCTGGTCATCGGACTTGAAGACGGCGTCTTCCTTTCCCTCGTCGACAATGACCGATAGATTCCACATCCCCGCCCACGCCGTCCATGTGAGCCAATCGATCCGCAATCGCGAAAAGTCGCGCATAGCCAACTCGCTACTTCGACAGCGGGAAGGCGGGGCGACCTTCGGGATCGGAGAAACTCTCTTTCAATACTCTGAGTGGCACTGACATCCAGTGCGAGGTTCGTACGAGATTGGCGACATCGGAGATATCCGAAGTGGCGGCCATGACATTCTCTCCTTCTGGGTCGACGAGCCGTGACTGGCCGGACTCAGGTAGTTCGATGCAGAAGCCCCGGGCAACCTGATCGGCGCGAATGGGAATTCTCAGACGTGGCAGATGCATTCGGCTTCGTCTGTCCGAGCCAAACAAACCCCAGAAGAAACGTTCGGCGACATCCAAGTTCCTCGCGCTCAAAAGGTGCTGCTCGCCCCCCGTACGGCTCGCATTGGTGATATCAATCCAACCTGGTCTAACCACACTGGCTCGAAAGTAGTATCCTTCCTCGCCGCCTTGGTTTAAGAATCGTATGGGCCCTCCGTAACCTCCTGGTTTCCAACTAAATCCGGATTCCGCGGCCCAAGTGATGAGGTCTGGCGATATTTCCATCGGGGTCATTCGAGAATCCAGAGGTCGATGAGTTCGTTGATGGTCCCCTTCTGCACTCGTCCGGTTGGCGTAACAGGAGGCATTCGTGCCCGGACGGTGACGATCCTCGACGTTCGCAGCACACGACTCGTCCATCCGCAACGACCCTCATGAACGCGGTGGCGTGAAGCGGCCCGGGGAATAGATGGGAACCGGCGGCAAAGCGAGCGCGGTCTCAACCTGCCGCGTGACCAACTCTTGGAGTTCGGCCTTGTCCGCTGGTAAGCCAGGTGCTGAGCCCGGCTCCTCCAGGAGTACGACCGGCTCCTCGAGTCCGTCGACTTGGACGAACCCAACCGGCAGAAGCAACGTCCCTGGCAGCAGAACAGTTTCCATCTCATCGGGGTGGCGTGATAGCGGTCCTATGAATCGGCCGCTGGTAGTGGCGATTGCGGCTAGTCGCCCAGCGGTGAAGTTTTCGGTAGCCACTCGCGGGTTCACTGAGGTAGGCAGCAACCCGCTAAGCGTGAGTGCGTTGCTCGGCGGTGCGCCGGTGATACCTCGGTATGTGATCCCCGCACGTGCCGGTAGACGAGAGATCTGCTCAACCAAATCGGCGCTCACGCTGAGGCCTTGACTATGGCTGCAACGGTCGCCGCTGCTGCGCGTTTGATGAAGTCGTCATCGCTTGCCTCGCCGTGCAAATTCCACTGCCAACTCCCCACATAGATCGGGCGTCTACCTTCCATACCTGGAAAGCCGATCTGCAGATCAGCCCGCTCCGCGACGTCCCCTACTGAATCGCCCCACTGGCCGATCATCTCGAGAATCACCTCCGGTGAGTTGCTGACATACGCTGCCGTGGGCTTGCCGATTCGGCCTAACAGGTAATCCTCTGGTGGACCTTCTCCACGAATGCTTCTGTCCACGCCAACCCACAGTCCATCTAAGCCGTCGCCGATCTGAACAGCATTCTCCTTCCAGACCAAGGGCTTTTCCATCAAGACAAGGCCGCTGCTGAGTGTCGCGAGAGCATCGTGCGGATATGTCCATAGTGAGTGCTTCGGTCTGCAGCCCCGCACATCCCATTTCCTGGCGTAGGGGACGGAAAGCCCCTCGCCCGTGCGCATTCGGGCGGTGAACTCCTGGGCTACCCGTGATATTCGTTGTTCTAAAGTTGTCATGGCGCAACCTGTCTCAACACTATTCGCATTATGCCGTCGGCACCTATCTGTCTCGAAACCACCTCAAAGTCCGATCCACGCGGGAACAGGATTTCCGATTCGTCAGCGAAGCGCGACAAGGCTCTGACATCGACGCCGTTGTAGCCGTGCACGGTGAGCACGGTTGGGGTCGTGCCTTCCCCGGTGCCGAACACGAAGTAGTCGGCCACACCGGGGTCTAGCGAGGTACTCAGGTATGCGGGATCGTGGAATACGTCGCCCACATTCAGTTGCGCAAGGAGATCGTCAGAGGCCTCCAAACCTCTCCAAGTGGTGGACATCGTGTCTGAAACGTCTGCGCGGTAGGGAGGAAGCGACGCTAGTCCATCGTCGGCCTGCGATATGCGGGCCTCCAACAATGCGCGCTGCTCGTCGGACATGCCCGCGATCGAATGGGTGTCCATGAGCATCTTCTGTGCCTCGGTCAACGGGTCTATGTTGCGCAAGTACGCGTTCATCGCGTCGTAGCTGTTGGTTGTGTAGTCGTAAACCCCCGCGACTCCGTCCGGACTGATCTCGGGATAGATCTCCGATATCCGCTGCGTCCACTCATCAAATCTCTGCGGGTCTACTACGCCGGAGGGAAGTCTGTACTCCGAGTTGATGGCGCTCAAGTCGGGAAGTTGACCACCAACTGCGCCGTGATTCGGCGGGGGGTCATATAAACCTGTGTGCGGCGGATTGTTCGGATGATCGGGTCCACGAGGGGAGTCCAACGCTTGGTGCGGTGCAGGCAAGTCGGGTTCAGTCGCGGGAGGCGCGTCATGCGCAGTTGGAAGTTCCGGACCAGGTGCATTTCTGCTCTGCACCTGCGTCTCCGCGCGCGGCGCCTCCACCGGCGCCTTCCCGCCAACGCTCGAACCAGCCTGCGCCTCCGGCACTTTGATGCCGTCAAGCTTCGAACCGACCTCGCTGGCCTTGGTGCTGATCCCCTCGGCCGCGGACGCAGCGCGCGTGCCCGCGGCCGCCGCCGCGTCACGGGTGCCCGCGCCGGCGGCACGCGCCTCGGCTCCAGCGACCCGCGCCTCCGCCGAGGCCGCGCTGGCGGCTGGCCCCGCCTCTCCCACACCGGGCAGGAACATCGTCCCCACCTGAGCGGCGTTGTATCCCAAGGCCCGGAACGGGTGGCCGTTCTCGACGTCCTCCCAGTCGGCCATGCTCTTGGCAGCGTCGAGGCTGCCGTGCGGATCCGAGATCACCTTCTCCGCCAACAGCGCCGGATTAGTCAGCATCGCAGTCGAATCCGCGAGCCCCTTCCATGTGTCTAACGCACCCTGCGGGTCATAGGCAAACCGCATGGGGTCAAGTCCCTGCAGCCCCTCAGCCGTGACTCCGGCGAATTTCAGTCCACCCGCCGGCAGGTCGGTCAACGCCTTGAAGTCCTGCGACAGCGCGGTGCCCACGTCTTCGCCGAACACGTCGACGAACTCCCTGGTGGCCCAGCTCTGCAGCGATGTCGTCGCCGTGTCCAGAAGATTCATGCTCTGGCGGAACAGGGTTCGGGAGGCATCGGCCTGCCGCTTCATGTTCGTCAGCACCGTCTTGATCTCGTCGGCGACCTCCTGGACCTTCTGCCAGGGATTCTCCCCGCTGAAGATGTCACCCAACGCGTCCAAGACCCCGCTGATGCTCAGCTGGTGAAGCAGCCCTCGGATCGCGTTCTGCGTCGCTTCCACATTCGCTGCGAAGGCATCGACCTGCGCGGCCAAGTCCTGTGCCTGCGCGGCAATGTCGGCCAGCCCGCCGCTGATTTGAGCTGCTGCGTCGCCCATGTGTCCGGCTTCGGGGATCTGCTGCCCCGCGAGCGCCGTACCTGCGGCCCCGACAGGCTCGGCGACCGCGCCGATCGAGGCGCCGAACGATCGCCACGCCGCCGCAGCCGCGCGCATCTCTGAGGGGTTGCCGTCCGGCCACACGTCCCCGACCAACGACTCGACGACCGTCCATAGAAGCGGTGCCACGACCCCGCTGCCCATCGGCGGGGGCATCGACGGGGCGGTGAACGCATCGGGTGCGGACGGCTGTGGAAGGGATGTCTCTCCACCGCCCACCGTGGATGCGGCATTGGCTCGTTCGTAGTTGACGGCCGACACCTGCACGCCGAAACCGACTTTGCGGCATGCGTTCACGGCCGATGCCGCGGCATCCAGCAATGACTTGCCTGCCTGGGTGTAGCTCTGCCCGAAGAGCGCGCCGGCGGAATCGTGCCCGAACAACGCTCCCGCTCCCGACAGCGCCGTCGACAACGTGTGCGCCGCGGTGGCGACCGTGACGCCGTCAGTCGCGACCGCTGAACCGACGCCCGCCAGGGCGACAGGATCGACGGTGATGGGAGCCGTCACCGATCACTCCCACATACGCAGATTCGTCTGGGCCGCCGAGGAGTAGTTCTCGTGCGCACCCTCGGCGATCGCGCGCAGGCGCGCCAACGCCTCGCGCATCTCGCGCGCGCCCTCGTCCCAGCGAGCTTGCGCAGCACGCTCCGCCTCACCGGCGTCGCCCTGCCACGACGTGCCCAACCGCGCCACACTGCTCGCAATCTGCGCCAAGTGCTTGTCGAGCTCGGAGTCGAACGCCGACATGCGATCCACCGCGGCCAGCAGTGCGGTGGGGTCGACGCTGAACGCGCTCATCACAGACCAGCCCCAGAAATGTCGTCGCCCGACGTGGCATCGGTCGCGGAGTACCGCTCGGCTGCGTCCTGCAGCAGGCTAGACATCCGGGTGAGCCCCTCGATCACCAGGGCCGCGCCCTCGTGCCAGTCCCGCCACACCGCGCCATAGGCCGTCGCCGCGTCCCCGGACCACCCGGCACCCAACGCATCGGAGATGTCGGCGTCGAGGCTGCCAAGCCCTGACTTCAACGACTGCGCCAGAGTGTCGAGCTCGCTCGACACGGCGACGAGCTCCGACGTCGGAACCTGCAGGCGCGACAAATCGACGACTCCTTCGATGCGGATCAGAATTCCCCCGATCAGCCTACGACGACGGCGAGGGGGGTCTGGCCGATGATTTCCGCCGGCCGGATCGGCATCCGCAGCAAAGAAAACAGGCCGACGAACTCGATGACGGGGGGATTCCCCGATTCCCCACCGCCAATACGGCAGTACCGTCAAAATCTCAGATCAGGACTTGTCGCTGCAGAAACCGGGGTGGGTCATGAAGCGTTTTGCCGTGTTGCTCGGAGCTCTGCTCATCACGCCGTCTGCGGGTATGGCGAACGCATCGACGGCCCTGCTTCTCGGCGGTAAGGGCATCTATGCCGAGCTGAGCGACGAGCAGATGGAGAACGCATTCGGCGGGTACTTCGCCGAGTACGACCGCCGCGTCAACGTCCCCTTCCCTGGCAAGGAGTTCTACTCCTCGGTCAAGGTCGGCACCGAGAACCTGTACCACGCCGTCTACGACCCCCAGTACGCCGGACCCAAGACCATCGGCGGCGTCTCCGAAGGCGCGCCCGCTGTCATGGAGGTGCTGCGCCGCCTCGAAGCCGACCGCGCGAACACCACCGACGGCAAGGAACCACCGCCGCCGTCGGAACTGAACGTCGCCATCTACGGATCGCCGAGCGACCATTGGACCGGCAAGCTGGCCGGCCTGCCCGTACCCGTCACGCCTTACAACATCATCATCGTCAGCGCCGAGTACGACGGCATCGCCGACTTCCCGGACAACCCGTGGAACATGCTCGCCGTGTCCAACGCGATCATGGGCGCCGCAATCCTGCACGTGACGCAGTCCGAGTTCGACATCCGCAACAAAGAGACCTACTACACCGTCGAGACCAACGAGGCGGGCGGGACGACCACCACCATCCTGATTCCGACCGAGGTGCTCCCGATCCTGCAGCCGATGGTCGCGTTCAAGTTCGATCCCGACTTCGTCGCCAAGCTCGACGCCAAGCTGCGGCCCAAGATCGACAAGGCCTACGACCGGCCCGAGATGGAGTACGGCATCCCGGACACCCTGACCGGCCCGCCCGGGCCCAAGCCGACGGTTGCGCGGGTCGAGGCCGCCGTCGCCGACGACGAATCGGACCCCGAGCCTGCCTCCACGGCCACCCAACGTTCTGCCACGTCGTGGAAGGACGCCGCCGCCGAACGCCGCGAGGAGCGCAAGCGCCTGCGCGCCGAAGCCCGCGCGGAAAAGCAAGCAGCCAAGGAAGTTTCGGCCGAGAACGAGTCCGTCACGCGGCCCGGTGAATCCGTTGAGAAGAACGACGCGAAAGACGACGACGGCGGCACGCAAAAACGTGTCGAGAGGCCGGAGCGGGCCGCGGCGACGTCGTCGGCCGGCGCCACCGAGTAGCTGCAGCAATCACCGCTGCATCGCCTGCAGCCGTGCGGTGGTCGTGTCGAACAATGCATCGTCGATACGGAGATCGAGCCCGATCGCCGGGATCTCGAGCGGACCCGAACTGTGTTCGAGCAGGCGCGGCAGCGCATCGACCACCTCGAGGTACTCCTTCGTGAACTCGTCGAAACTCTGCACCGGTGTATCGAGAATCCGTGCGCACGAGCCGATCACGTCGGTGTAACCCGACGGCGCGGACAGCGCGCGGCAGCGTTCGGACAGTTCCAGCAGGCGCACCTGATAGTCCATCAGGCGGTGCGCCGTGTGCTCGACGCCGTCGGGGTCGTGTTCGTCGGCGATCGCCACACAGGCGGGGAGGAAGCCGTCGAGCTGATGGGTCGTGGACAGCATCTCGTCGATCAGGCCGAGCAGCACGTCCGCCAGCCGCGGCCCCGACGACACATGCATCCCGTCACCGGTCGTGAAGCCCGAGCGACTGTCGCGCAACCTCGGCATCAACTCGGCGGTGCGCTGCTGCAGCACCGACCCGAACACCGCGAGCTGCCACGCGCGCGGCTTCTCTCTTTTCAGCGTCGCGAGCTCGACGGTCGTGCGCGCACGTCGAGCGACCGGTCCGTACTCAGATGCTGACTCCAGCACCGCACGCGTCGGCGCATCCCCGCCGGCTCCGTAGATGGCGCGGCTGTCGTCGAGCATCGTCCATCGGCGTTGCCGTTCGGCGCGCATCCACAACTCCTGCTCGCGTCGCTCCGTGAGGCGGCGCTGCTCCTCGGCCCGTCTCAGCGCTGCGCGCGACGCGTAGAACACCCCGGCGGCCACCGCGACGACGGCCAGTGCGCCGACGATGAACCAGATGTATTTGACGATCACCCCCACGACCATCAGCACGCCGAAGACACCGGCGATACCGCCGCCGCCTGACTCCCGCCGTGCTGCCATGGGCAGACGATACGAGTGGGCACCGACACGAGATCAGAAGTCGTTAGTGCTGCTCACCGGTCGCCGACTCTGTCGCTGATGCCGGGCCGTCCCCGGACATGGCCCCCCGCGCCAAAGTGGCTCAGCCGCAGCGTGATTTGCGATCGGCGGAGTGGGTAACTGTACGGTCGAGATGATGGACGTATACAACCTCGCCTTCGAGTGGACAGAGACCAACCGGCATTGGCTGGTCGAAGTCCCCATCCGGATCGTTGCCTACATCCTGGTCGTGCTGATCGCGCGCTATGTGCTGCACCGCATGATCGACCGCGCCGCCACCGGTCGACATCCCAAAGCCCGCGCTGACGACGCGATCACCAAGAAGCCCCCGCTGCTGCGCGGTCTTCGTGACCGCGCGCCCTCCAGCGCCCGCAGCGCCGAACGCCGTCAGCAGCGCGCTCAGACCATCGCCTCGGTGCTGAAGTCCAGCGTGTCGATCGTGCTGCTGATCTGGGTGGTGTTGGGCGTCCTCAACGTCCTCGGGGTGAACATCGCCCCGTTCATCGCCTCTGCCGGTGTCGTCGGCCTCGCCATCGGATTCGGCGCGCAGAACCTGGTTCGCGACTTCGTGACCGGTGTGTTCATGCTGCTGGAAGACCAGTACGGCGTCGGCGACACTGTCGACCTGGGTGAAGCGGTCGGCGAGGTGGAGAGCGTCGGCCTGCGCGTCACGACCGTCCGCGACATCGACGGCACCCTCTGGTACGTCCGCAACGGCGAGATCGCCCGCGTCGGCAACATGAGCCAGGACTACGCCGTCGCCCGCATCGAGATCCCCGTGGCGCCGACCGCCGACGTCGAACGTGCCGAAAAGGTGGCCCTCGACGCCGCGCACAGCGCCCTCGAGGACCCGAAGATCGCGGCCAAGGTGCTCGGCGAGCCCGAGATGCTCGGTGTGCAGGAGGTGCGATCGGACCAGGTCACGCTGCGAATGACCGTGAAAACCCGCCCCGGTGTCCAGTGGTCGGTCCAGCGCCGATTGCGCCGCGAAATCCTGCGCGCCTTCGACGGGAACGGCGTCGAGCTGCCGTTCGCCGCCGGACGGCTGCTGGCCGCGGCTTCCGGCAACGAGTAGCCGTCACGCCAGCCGCCGGGCAACCTCCCCGTACCGCTCGAACCAGTCCCGGTCGGCCAGCGCGTTGTAGAGCACCAATCGTGTCGCGACCCCGGCGTACTTCGCGGTCAGAGCCCCGGCCAGACCGTCCCACGTCGATTCCGTCGCGAACGCCGCGATGTGCTCGTCGCTGATCTGCGCGGCCATCCCGGCGTAGTCACCCGCCTTCTGCTTCTCGCGGATACGCGCCGTGGTGCCCTCGAACCCCGCCTCGTCGAAGATGAACGCGTAGTTGGGCGTGCTGCCGTAGAAGCTCAGGCTCGCCCGCACCAGCTCGCGTTCCCGTTGCCGCTGCTCGTCGGTGTCCCCGACGATCGTCAACACCGGAACGATGACGTCGACGTCGTCGGGGGAGCGGCCGGCCGCCTGCGCGCCGCGCGCCCGGTTCGGCAGCACGTGCCGCGCGAGGTAGCCCGGCTCGCCGAGCGGATGCACGTGGATGCCGTCGGCGACCTCGCCGGCCATCCGCAGCATCCACGGATTGACCGCGGCGACGTCGACCTTCGGATCCGGCACGTCGATCGGACCCGGACTCCACTGCGGGGTGATGAAGTCCAGCTCGTAGAACTCGCCGTGGTGGTCCAGCGTCCCAGTTCGGAACGCCGAGAAGCACGCCTTGACGGCCAGCACGTAGTCGCGCAGCCGCGGCCCGGGATGCTCGAACTCGGCGCCGTAGCGCCGGACCACGTGCGTGCGGACCTGCGTGCCGAGCCCCAACCGGAACGCCCCGCCGGCGGCCTCCTGCAGCTCCCACGCCGTCGCCGCGGTGACGAACGGGCTGCGCGGGAACGCCACCGCCACGCCGGTGGACACCTCCAGGCCCGGAGCGGCCTGCACGGCGACCGCGGCATTGAGGTAGGCGGTGCGGCCCGTCTCGGTGAACAGCAGACCCGAGAACCCGGCAGCCTGGGTGCGGGTGGCCAGGTCGGCGACCTGACGCAGCGGCTGCGGCACCGTCATCGCGTCGACCTGCACGGGGCGACCCTACGCCGCGTGGCGCGCTCAGTCTGGGCGGACCGCCAGGTAGTGGTGCGACGACGCCGTGCCCTCGACCAACTGCTCCACGCCGGCCTCGATCAGCTGATCCTGGCTGGTGAGCCGGGTGTAGTGCTGGTGCATGTGCTCGCCCCACGAGCGCACCATGAACGTCTCCACGAACGTCGACTCCTCCTCGACGCTGCGGAACAGCCGCCACTGCGCTGCACCCGTGCGCTGCCGCGAACGACCCAGTACCGCCATCGCGGCGATGAACCGATCCTCGTTCTCGGGAAGCACGCGGTAGGACGTCAGCACCAGCACCGGGCCGTCCAGCGGCTCGGGCTCGAACACCAGCGTGGGTTCCGGCCAATGCGACGACGGCGTGAGATCCAGGTTCCCGGTGTTCGCATGCAGCGGCCACCACAGCGACGACAGCCCGCACACCAGCAGCAGACCCACGCTCACCAGCAGGCTGGTGACGCTGCTGGTGCCACCCGCCAGCACGCCCCAGACCACCGAGCCCAGCGCCTGCCCGCCCATGAAGATCAGCTGGTAGACCGACAGGCCGCGGGCCCGCACCCACGCCGGCAGGCTCAGCTGCATCGACGCGTTCAGCGTCGACAACGACAACAGCCACGACGCGCCGCCCACCACCAGCGCCGCGAGCACGACGCCGAACACCGGCACCAACGCGAGCACCGTCGTCGCCGCCGCGAAGCCGATCGCACCCAACGTCAGCAGCATGTTCGCGCCGAACCGCGACCGCAGCCGGGAGAGCACCAGCGCGCCCAGCAGGGCGCCGACGCCGAGCGCGCCGAGCAGCAGCCCGTAGCCCGATGACGAGAGCCGCAGCTGATCGGCGGCGATCACCGGCAGCAGCCCCCACAGTGCACTCGCGGGGGCGATGAACAGCGCGGTCCGCAGCAGGATCCGCCGCACGATCGGCGAACTGCGGATGAAGCGACCGCCGGCGCTCAACGCCGCCATCGCCCGCTCCTGCGGATAGTCGTGCTGGACCGGGGGCCGACGCCACCACAGCAGCACCGCGACGATCCCGATGAACGACACCGCGTTGAGCGCGAACACCAGCGTCGGTCCGGCCAGCGACACCAACGCGCCCGCGATCGCCGGCCCGATCGCCCTCGCGCCGTTCATGCTCATGCTGCCCAGCGCGGCCGCCGCGGGAATCTGTTGCGGAGGAACAAGGTCGGGCTGGATCGCCTGCCAGGCCGGCGCGGTGAGCGCCTGCCCGCAGCCGATCACGAACAGCACGATCAGCAGCACCGCGGGGGTGGTCAAGCCGAACCCGGTCAACGTCGCCAGGAACGCCACCCCGGCGGCCATCGCGCCTTGCGTCGCGAGCAGCAGCCGGCGCCGGTCCACCAGGTCGGCGAGCACACCCGATGGCAGCGCCAGCAGCATCACCGGCAGAGTCGTCGCGGTCTGCACCAGCGGCACCAGCACGTTGGCGCGTGGATCGTCGACGAGCATCCACTGCGCACCGACCGTCTGCATCCACGTGCCGAGATTGGAGACCAACTGCGCGATCCACAGCGCGCGAAAGACCGGTGAGCGCAGCGGCGCCCACGTCGAACTCGTCACGTCGACAATTTTGCGTCGAGAACCGCCAGCGCGGACGGCACCGCTTTCTCGGGCAGCGGGGTGTTGTGGGCCGCGCCGAAGATGACACCGACCATCGCTCCGGCGATCACGCGCCGTTCGGCTTCGTCGGTCGGCTCGTCGAGCCGCTCATCCAGCGCGTCGGTGATGAGGTCGATCAGCCTGATGAACTCCGCGTAGATCAACCCGTGCGCCTCGGGGATCTGATACAGCAGCCGGTGTCCGGCGATGTCGTTCTCCCTGTCCTCGTCGGACAGTCCGCCGAACACCTCGGAGACGGCGTGCTCGTAGGCGGCGATGGGGGTCAGGTGCCGCGGCGCGGCGAGAAACGCCGCGACGATCGACGGTGAGTGATCGTCGGAGATCAGCACCGCTTCCTTCACCCCGAAGTAGCGGTAGAACGTTCGCGGCGAGACCTGCGCAGCCTCGGCGATCTGCTCGACCGTGGTGGCGGCGAAGCCCTGCACGGTGAACAGCTCGAACGCCGCGCGGCGGATCGCGCGGCGGGTCCGGGTCTTCTTGCGCTCCCTCAGCCCGAGCAGCTCGTCGGTCATTCGCCACCCATGACGCGCGCGGTGTACTCGAGGATCGGCTCACGCAGCGCGGTGACGTCGTCACCGCGGGTCAGCGCATTGGTCACCAGCGTCGACACCGCCGCGACCAGCGCTTGGCAGGCGAACTTCTGTGCGTCGTCGCCGGCGTCGAAGATCTGCGCGACCCCGGCGACGAACTCTTGCTGCAACTCCACGCGACGGCGCATCGCGTCGGGGCCCGCGGCATAGACCTCGAGCAGATACAGCCGGGCGGTGACGGGATCGAGAGCGATGAAGCCCAGGTAGCGGTCGAGCATGACGCCGAAGCGCTCCATCGGGGTGCCGGCGACGGGCAGTACGCGGATCGCCGCGATCATGTGGCCCTGCGCGCGCCCGTAGCCGGACATGAAGAGGTCCTGCTTGGACTCGAAGTGCTCGTAGAACGTGGCGCGGGAGACCTTGGCCTCCTTGATCACGTCGTCGACGGTGGTGTTGGCGTACCCGTTGATCGACATCACCGACGCGAGCGCCTTGAACAGGCGTTGCTTCTGGTGGGCCGCCACCTCTGCTCGGCTGAGGTTGTGGCGGCCGGCGGCGAGCCGCTCGGACACTGGGTCGCTCCCTTGTGGACTGTGCTGCATCGGCATGGGCTCAGCTGATGCGAGGGCTTCCGAAGTATATGCAGGGGTTTTCGAGGCTTTCTCCGAGCGATTCCTTATGTTTCTCAGAAACGGCGATGTTTATGTACGATGCTCATGGTTTCTCTCGTCGGGACTGTCGAGGCGCGCGCAGTGAGGGGTTGAGCGAAGCCTTGCGTAGTGACGCGCCGGTCCTGATGTCTGTTGATGGGGGAGCAGTGGCCACCGGGGCCGGCGCGCTCGCTCGTATTCTGGGGCGGTGCGGACACTCGGTCTGATCGGCGGCATGAGCTGGGTGAGCACGGCGCACTATTACCGGGTGATCAACGAGCTCGTGGCCGACCGCCTCGGCGGACTGCATTCAGCGCGAATCATTCTCGACTCCGTCGACTTCGCCGAGATCGAGGCACTCAAACTCGCGGGGGACTGGGACGGTGTCGCAGAGCGCCTGGCTGAGTCTGGCCGTCGCCTCGAGGCAGCCGGCGCTGATGCGCTCGTGCTGTGCACCAACACCATGCGTTACGTCGCATCGGCCATCGAGGCCGCCGTCACGGTCCCGTTCCTGCACATCGCCGACACCACCGCCCGTGCCGTCGCCGCGGCCGGGTTGACCCGAGTGGGACTGCTGGCGACGGCGTTCACGATGGAGGAGTCGTTCTACGTCTCGCGGTTCGCGCCGTTCGGCGTTTCCGTGGTGGTGCCTGACGCCGACGACCGGGCCGCCGTGAGCCGCATCATCTATGACGAGTTGTGTCACAACATCGTTCGCGATTCGTCGCGGGAGGTGTATCGCGATGTCGTCGGACGGATGGCGGGCGTGCAGGGCGTGATACTGGGCTGCACCGAGGTCGAATTGCTGCTCGGTCCCGATGACGTTGCCGTGCCGGTGTTTCCGACGACGCTGCTGCACGCGCAGGCCGCGGTCGACTTCGCGCTCAGTGCGCCAGCGCCGGCACCTTCTGCTTCATCTGGTGGCGCAGCTCGGTGAACTCCGCGATCGACCGCGTCGCCACCGTGGCCACCGGCCGCGCGTTGCGGCCCGTCGCCTCGGTCTTGCTGACCATCACCACGCTGTCGATGTAGGGCTGGATCGTCGTCGCGTTCTGCACCGTCGCGACGATCACCAGCTGGAAGCCGAACTTGCGGAACGCCTGCAGTGCCTGCTGCGCGAACTGAGGATCGGACTTCGAGAACGCCTCGTCGAGCATCAGCTGGGCGAACACCGGCTTGTTGTCCGCGCTGTCGGGGCTGGCGAGGTTGAAGCTCAGCGCCCCGGCCAGACAGAACGCCATCAGCTTCTCCTGCTCGCCGCCCGAGTTGTCGCCCGCGTTGCTGTGCGTGCGGATCAGCTCGTCTGAGGCCACATCCCACTCCGCGCAGTCGAACGTGAACCGGTTGCGCACATCGAGCGCGTCGCGCGTCCACGCCTTGTCCTCCGGCGCCGTCGACGCCAGCCGGTTGCGCAACCGCAGGATGTCGGCGTACTGGTCCAAGATCGCCTGCTTGTCACCCAGCCCGACCTCGGCGATGCGCCTGCTGATCGCCCGCACGATGTCGGTCAGCTCCGACACCGCGGTCAGGCTGCGCGGCGTGGCCCGCAGCGTAAGGCGGGTGCCGCGGTTGAATTCGACTGCGCCCAAACCGGTGTTGACCCGCTCGATCTGTTCGGCGATGCGGCGGGTTTCTTGTTCGGCAACGCGGTGCAGCGTCAGGATTGCATCCGGCGCCTGCTCGGTGACCAGCCGCATCATCCGCTCGTAGGCCTCAGGCAGCTCACGCTCATCGATGTGCCGGCACAGCGCGACGTAGTCGTGCACGCGCTCATCGAAGTTGTCGCTGTCGTTCGGGATCGCGTCGGGGAACGCTGTGTCGAACGTGTTCAAGATCCGCGCGAGCTCGTCGTAGGACCGCCTGCGGCTCTCCCGCAGTTGCTCGCGTTCCTTCTTGATCGCACCGAACAGCGCGTCGCGGAACGGTTCCGGGTCGAGTAGCTCGAGGCTGACGGGCAGCTGCGCGGAATAGCGGGTCAGCAATTCGGTCAGCGGTTCGCTGACGAACGCCGGCGACAGCCGCTCCTCCAGCTCCAGCAGCCGGGTGCGGCGGGCATCCAGATCGTCGCGACGGGTCTGGATCGCGCCGCGGCGCGTCATCAATTTCTGGATCTGCGACCAACATTCGTCAGCGCGCGCATTGAGTGCCTCGATGTCGGGGTTGTCGGCCAGCAGCAACTCGTACTGTTCGCGCAACCGCTCGGCGTGCCCGTCGGCGGTCTCGGTGTCGATCTGGCTCCACTGCGGGAACTGCTCACAGATCGCCTTGCACGCCGCCGCGCGGTCACGCCACTGCTGACGCTGCGCGGCGATGTCGTCGGCCGTGCGGCGCGCCTTCTGGTAGGCCTCCTCGGCCGCGGCCAGATCGATGGTGAGCGCGTTGATCTTCGCGGTCACGTCACCCTGGTACAGGTACTCCGACTGCTTCAGCGGGCGGCGGTCGTCCTTGATCGCGAGCCGGTCGGAATCCTTGTACAGGCCGGTGTCGGTGACGGCACGGCGGAACCGGGCGAACACTTCGGGAGTGTCCACGCACACGTGATCGCCGGCCGCGCTGACGATGTCGACGGCCTCGGCCGCACACGGGTGGTCGGGGTCGACAGCAAAGAGCTTGCCCGCCAACGTGTTCGGCTCCGGGACGTCGGGTTCCGCGCCCAGCATCTTCGCCCGCACATGGTGCAGCGCGAGCCGGCCCCGCATGTTCGTGTCGTTGACGAACTGCAGCACCGCCGTCCAGTGCTGATCCGGCACCATCAGGCGTAACCCGACGCCGCGCAGCACCTTCTCCACCGCGGTGCGCCACCGGGTCTGGTCGGCACGCAGATCCATCAGCTCGGCGACATACGGCAACTCGGCTGCGTTCACGCCGACGGCCGCGCAGATCTGATCGCGCATCAGCAACGCGAACTCGGGCAGCGCCGAGCCGACGTGCTCGACGCGCTTGAGTTCCTTGGCGGCGTCGTCGCGCGTCATGCGGGCGGCTTTCTGCGCGTACTCGGCGTCGGTGGACGCCTCCCGGTTGCGTTCGACCTTGGCGAGCAGATCGGTGGCCTGCTGCAGCAGCTCCTCGCGCAGGTTCCAGAACTCGTCAGCGGTGTCGGGAACCTCGAGATCCTGCGCGGCGAGCATGTCCTCGTAGGCGGCGCGGCGGCGCTCGATCTGCTCGGCCTCGGTCTCGGCGGCCGTCACCTGGCTCTGCAGCGGCCCGATGTTGGCGCTGGTGCCGCTGATCTGCGCGTTGAGCGAATCCGCCTCGGCCTTGGCCAGATTCAGCGATCGGGTGACGTCCTCGTACTCGTTCTCGAGCTGGTCGATCGTGGTGTCGAGTTGGGCGATCTGCGCCGGGCACTGCGCGAGCCGGACGTGATCGGTGTACGCGCGCACCATCGGCAGGTCGACGAGGTCGATGATGCCGAGATCGGTGGACTCCGACGCGTAGCGCTGCTGGATCTTCTCGATGTCCCCGAGGATCTTGCGCTTGCGCTGCGCCACGGCCAGCAGTTCGCGAGCCTCCACCAGCGGATCGATCTGCTTGAGCGCCTCGGGCAGCCGGGCGAGGCTGTCCGGCTCGTCGAGCATGAATTCCCGCACGAATTGCTCGAGCCCGCCGACGCTCTTGAGCGACTTCGCTTTTCCGAGCAGCTGCTGGGCCGCATCGGAGGCGCGGATGCCGATGGTCGCGTACAGCTGGGCCAGATACTGTGATTCGACCTTGGTGGTGAACCGCCAGCCGTTGTCTTTGAACACGCCGGTGTCGAAACGGCCTGCCGCCCAACGGTTGCAGACGTCCTCGATGCCGAGATCGCCGTCGCCGAGGACGAACCGGCTCGACGAGTCGTTACGGGACTCACCCGTCAGCCACTTGAGCACCAGGCCGGTCACCGTGCGTCCGGAGTCGCTGGCATAGGTCACCGCGACCGCCGACCACGCGGTCCCGTCGCCGCGCAGGTACATCACCCGGCTGGTGCCGCCGTCACTGCGCTGCCCCCACGCGCCGCGCACGTACTTGTCCACGGTGCGCCGGCCCGCGCTCGACCCGGCCGCGGTGTTGTCGCCCGAGGCGTTGAAGTTGCGCCGGTTGAACGGCAGGAAGCCGAGCGAAATGGCGTCCAGCAGAGATGATTTGCCGCTGCCCGAGGCGCCGGCGATCAATGCGCCGCCTTCGCTGAACGGGATCGAGTGGTACCCGTCGAACACGCCCCAGTTGATGACCTGCAGCCGGGACAGGTGGAACTGCTCAGTCAAGATCTGTCTCCTGCGCGCTTGCGGTCCCGCCGGTGGCGAGCAGCTCGAACTGCTGCTGCAGCTCGGTGATCACACTGGCCGTCATCACCGCGGTGATCACCGGGCTGATCGTGTAGCTGTCCTCGTCGTCGCGACTGCGACGCAGGATCTCCAGGCCGGTGAGCCGGGCGATCGCCGCGTCGATGCGGCCGGCGAATGTGACTGCGTCGCGGTCGACGTCGTTGAGCACACCGGAGAACAATCCGTGCATCTCCTCCCGCGAGATCAACACGCTCTGCCCGCCCGCGGCACGCATCATCTGCGCCAGGTGCAGGGCCAAAATCGAGTCGTAGGTGCCGAGCGGCTCGCGGCGCAGAAGCTTGATGCCCTTGGCGGATTCGTAGCGGGCCTGCTCGACGAACGCCACGTCTGTGCCGTCGACGATGCGCAGCAGCAGGTCGAGTTCCGACAGCCGGACCGAGAGCTGATTACGGTACTCGAGCACCCAGGCGTAGATGTCGGCGTCGGACTCTGCGCTGATGTAGCGCCGGGTGAGCAGGTGCTGCAGCGCCCAGCAGGCGCGGTCGGGTAGCTCGGAGACGTCGCCGTCGAAGCGCGGCCGGCGCTGATGGGGCGGCCGGGCGGTCTGGTCGACCTGCGGCAGAGACGAGAAATCGATATCGGCATCGGTGCTCACGGGGCCACTCCCACGGTGATCGGTTCGGTGAAAGTCACGTCAGGAACGGCGATTTCGCGGTCACGGCCGTCCAGGGAACGGAACCGCACCGTGGTGGACTCTTTCACGGCCTCGTGCGGTTGCTTGAGCGCCCAGGACCAGAGCACGATGACGTGACCGAGGTACGCGTTGTCGAGTTTGGCGACCGCGTCGGGCAGCGAGAGCGGTAGCGCGTCGTTGATCATCTCCGCCATCGCGGCCGCGTCGACCTGGGTGGTCAGCGCCGCGAAGCTGGCGAGGTCGACGTCGCCCTCGGCCGGTTTGGCCGGCTGCGGCGTGGACAGGTCGCCGATCTTGAAGCTGAGCGCGCCGACGGAGCTGATCGCATGCCGGGCCAGCGGCAGCTCGAGATCCAGCCGGGAATCGGTGAGCGAGGTCTTGAGCAGCGTGCGCGCGGCGCCGATGGCCTCGTTCAGCTGACGGGCGACGCCGCGGCTCTGCTCCAGCGTGCCGAACGCGGTGAACCGCTTGACCCGCTGCGCGCACCGCTGCTGGATGCGTTCGACCTCGTCGATCTGCTGACCGACCAGCTCGAAGAAGCCGGCCATCACCCGGCGCAGCGCCGGGTCGAGATGCGGCAGCGCCCCGGCGACCGCGGCGACGTCGGCCTCGAACTCGGCGCGCTGGTCGGGATCGTTGATCATGCGCAGGAACGCGCGGTGGCTGTCGCGGCCCTGCGAGTCCCACGCCGCCTGGTAGTCGGCGTACATCTGCCGCTGCCGGTCCCGGTAGGCGAGGTTGCTGTCGATCGGCTCGTCGAGCGCGGCGGTGGCCTGCTCGATCATCGTGCCGTACTGGCCGATGTCGGTGATCAGGCGTTCCATCTGCAGCGCGATCGCGCGCGCCTCGTCGTAGGCGTCGGTGACGTCCGGTTCGGGCCGCTCTCCGGCCTCCAGTTCGTCGAGCTCGCGGCGCAGCGCGTCGATCTCGGCCTCGATGCTCTTGCGGATGCGGGCGGGATCGTTGCCGACCTTGATCGCGACCTGCTTGAGCCGGCCGGCGATTCCGGTGATCGACCCGCCGGTGGCGATCGTGTCCTGCCGTCGCATCCCGCGCAGGAAGTCCAGCGCGCGCCGGGCGTCCTGGGTCAGATAGCAGACGTTCTGGTCGGTGCGTTCGTCGACGATGCGATGCAGCCAGCCCTGGCTGGCCCACGACTTGACCAGCGCGAGGCCGGGCTGATCGTCGCCGAGGTCGGTCAGATCCCGCTCGAGGCGAACCACGAGATCGGTCTCGGCGACCACGCCGCCGCTCAGGTGCCGGTCCATCAACGTCGCGTAGAGGCTCAGGTTGGTGGCCGACAGCAGCCGCAGGGTCGGGGAGGTCTGCAGCTCGCGGTTGCGCTCGAGCAGGTCGGCCGCCGACAGCTGGTCGTCCACGCACCCTCCCTCTCTGTCTCGCTCCGGTGTCTGGCCGGAGGCCCCAACATAGGCCACGGCGGCGACACCGCCGCGGTCCGCGGGGGAGTGTCGCGAGGTTTCCGGCGCGTCGTGTGACGGGTGTGACCAGCGAGATTGTCGGGTCAGGTGGGGGTGCTTCTCGGGCGGCCGGGTGGCACGTCCGTCGTGAATCCGATCGCCGGCTGGGTGTGAGTCAGACCAAGCCGAGGTCGCGCAGCGAGGCGACGGTGTCGCGCATCGTCTCCGTCAGCGGGCGCGGCTGCCAGCCGAGCACGGCCTTCGCCTTGGCGTTGCTGATCTGCGGCCTTGTGCCCGCGGCGTTGTCGTCGTCGTCGGCGTCGACGCCGATGAGCCGAGCCAACTTCGCGAACGTCACCGGCGGCTCGTCGGCGACCACCAGGAACCGTTCGCCCGCAGCATCTTTCGTGGTCATCGCGCGCACGTGCGCGTCGGCGACGTCGCGGACGTCGACCACGCCGAAGTATTGGCCGGCCGGCAGCGGTTCACCGGCGAGCATCGAGCGCACGATCTGCACCGACGTCGACAGGTGCGGACCGAGTATCGGGCCGAAGATTCCGGTCGGCACGATCGTCGTCAACTCGAGCGCGCCGCCCTCGCGGGCCAGGAAGTCCCACGCTGCCCGCTCGGCGATGGCCTTCGACCGGATGTAGGCGGTGTTCTCATCGGCCGGATCGGTCCAGTTCTGCTCCGTCCAGCGCTGATCGGTGCTGGGCGAGTACCCCACCGCGACGAACGACGACGTCATCACGACGCGCCGGCACCCCGCGTCGCGGGCATGGCGCAGCACACGCAGCGCGCCGTCGCGCGCCGGCACGATGACCTCATCGTCGGTCCGCGGATTCTCCGCCGGGAACGGCGACGCGACGTGCATGACGACGTCGGTGTTCGCCACCGCGTCGGCCCAGCCGTCGTCGGACGCCAGGTCGGCGTAGGCGACCTCGACGGCTGCTGCTGCCGTCTGGCGCACATCGTCGGCGCGTTGCGGGGAGCGGACCGCCGCTCTGACCCGGTAGCCCTGTGCGACAAGCTGATTGACCAGATGGCTGCCGACGTAGCCGGCAGCTCCGGTCACCAGAACCAGTTCGCTCACCGAGTGGCCAGCCAGTCACCGAACCGTTGTGTGCCCTGGCGGGCGCCGGGGCCGGTGACCAGGGTGTCGGCGTCGACGCGGGCGCCGAAGTACGTGGCCTGCGGGTCGTCGACGACGGTGTTGTTCTTCCCCTGGTGCGCGAGCACCGCGCGCGCCAGCTCGGCGAACGTCATCTTCTCCGGACCACCCACGTCGACGATGCCCTCGGCCGGCGCGCCCTGGGCAGCATCGGCGACCGCCGCCGCCACGTCCGCCGACGCGATGGGCTGGATGCCGGCCTCCGGTGCGTGGTACTCGTCGCCGACCGCCAGCGACCCCACGATGGCCTCGGCGAACTCGTGGAACTGCGTCGCGCGCACGATCGTGAACGGTACGCCGGATTCGGCGACGGTGCGTTCCTGGATGACCTTGGCCCGCATGTAGCCGCTGTCGGTGATGCGGTCCGCGCCGACGATCGACAGCACGACATGGTGCCCGACGCCAGCGCCCGCGGCGGCCTTGACGAGATTCGCCGAGGCCGTGCTGAAGAAGTCGAGTGCCGGATCATACTCGAGCTGAGGCGAATTCGTGACATCGACCAGCGCCGCTGCCCCGGCGACCGCGCCGTCGAGCCCCTCGCCGGTCAGGACGTTCACCCCGGTGCGCAGGGATGCCGCGACAACGTCGTGCCCGGCCGAGGTCAGAATCTGGACCACCTGGGCGCCGATCATTCCCGTTGCGCCGATCACTGAGATCTTCATGTCGTCACTCTGACATCGAGGGGGAGGACCACGGCCCCCGGAAAGTCCGTAGTCTTGAGCGCCATGACGGCGGTGTTCGTACACGGCAATCCCGAGACCTCCGCGATCTGGGGTCCGCTGCTCGCGGTCCTGGGCCGCGACGACGTGGTGCTTCTCTCGCCGCCGGGCTTCGGGGCGCCGCTTCCAGACGGGTTCGGCGCGACATTCGTGGAGTACCGAGACTGGCTGGAATCCGAGCTGTCGTCGATCGACGGGCCGATCGACCTCGTCGGCCACGACTGGGGCGGCGGGCACGTCGTCAACCTGGTGATGCACCGGCCCGAGCTGGTGCGCAGCTGGGTCAGCGACGTCGTCGGATTGTTCGACCCCGAATACGTGTGGCACGACATGGCGCAGGTGTGGCAGACACCGGGGGCGGGCGAGGAATCGCTCGACGCGATGCTCGGCGGTGATCTGAGCGCGCGCACAGACCTGATGATGTCGCTGGGTATTCCGGCCGACATCGCCGCGCAGATCGCCGAACACCAGAACGCCGACATGGGCCGGGCGATCCTGGCGCTCTACCGGTCAGCCGCGCAGCCCGCGATGGCCGAGGCGGGCCGAGAGTTGGCGCGCGCCGCGGCGCGTCCCGGTCTGTCTCTGCTGGCGACCGACGACGCGTTCATCGGCGCGCACGACAACCGGCGCCGGGCCGCCGAGCGGGCGGGCGCCCGCACCGAAGTGCTGGAGGGGCTGGGGCACTGGTGGATGGTGCAGGACCCGCACCGCGGCGCGCAGGCGCTGAACGACTTCTGGGCGACGCTGGACTGATCAGACCCTGGTGAGTCTGTCGATGACGCTTCGTGCGTCCTCGATCGTGGTGATGTCGCCGACGCCTTGGCCGGCGTTGATCGGCGCGACGCGGTAGTCGTCGTCGGCTACGGCTGCTCGGACGGCGTCTCTGGCGCGGTCGTCGATCTCGCTCTCGCGCCCGTCGTAGCGATCTGTGAAGCTGTTGCGCAGCACCCGTTCTGGCGTGTCTGGCGGCCAGCCGTAACGGAAGGCCACGTCGAACGCGCGGGTGACGATCGTGTCGGTGGCCTGGGCCGAGATCAGCTGAGCACGGGCCGCGTCGGAGAGCAGCGACTCCTGGCACACCGCGAAGGCGGTGCCGATCCAGGCGCCCGCGGCGCCCGCGGCGAGCACTGTCGACAGCGCGCGGGCGGACGCAATCCCGCCTGCGGCCAGCACCGGCGTCGTTGTGTGGTCGAGGATTCGAGCGAGTAGATCGTCGAGCCCCATGCGGGGCTGGCCGTGGCCACCGCCCTCGGCGCCGCGGGCGACCAGCACGTCCACACCGGCGTCTGCCGCGTGTCGGGCCTGCTCGAGATCGGCGACCTGGGTCGCCGTCAGCGCGTCAGCGTCATGGGCGTCGTCGACCCAGTAGAAGTCGTCACCGAAGCTGACCGACAGCAGCGCGGGGCCTGCATCGAGGGCGGTGCGGAGCAGGCGGGGCTCGTCGCGCACCCGCCAGCCGATCAGGCCGATGCCGAACGGGACGCCGTGGACGTGCGGCAGCTCGTCGCGAAGGGTGGATGTGGTTGCGCTGCTACCCATTCCGATCATGCCCAGGCCGCCGGCCCGCGAGACGGCCGCGGCCAGCTTGCCGCCGGCGACACCGCCCATCGGGGCGTTGAGAATCGGGACCGCGAGATCGAGCATGGCGTGATCCTAGGCAGAAATGCTGCGCTCGTCGTGCGGCGAGCGCGCGATGCGGTACGCGACACGCCGGTTGGGGGTGTGCAGACGCGCGCGCTCGCGGAGAATCAGATGGCGTAGTCGCGGGGTTCGTGCTGGATCGAAATCCAGTGATCGCTGGTGAATTCGTCGACCGCCCACTGGCCGCCGAACCGCCCGATGCCCGAGCCCTTGACCCCACCGAACGCGGTGTTGGCGTCGTCGTTGACGGGGGAGTCGTTGACGTGGGTCATGCCCGCCTGGATGCGACGGGCGAAGCGTTCCGCCCGTCCGACATCGCGACTGAACACCGCCGACGACAGCCCGTACTCGGTGTCGTTGGCGATGCGCAGCGCGTCCGCCTCGTCGTCGGCGCGGATCACGGTGATGACCGGACCGAAAACCTCTTCGCGCGCGGTGGCGACGTCGTTGCCCGCCGAGAGCACGTGCGGCGGAAGGCACAGCCCCGTCGGCCCGAACGGGTCGCCTCCCGTCAGCAGCTGCGCACCCTCGTCCTGCGCGCGCTTGAGCTTATCCTGAATGCCTTCCAGCTGAGACGAATTGATCACCGGACCCAGCTGGGTGTCCGGATCGGACGGATCGCCGACGGTGAGTGCTGTGACCCGGCTGACGAATCGGTCGACGAACTCGTCGTGCACGGAGGCGTCGACGATGATCCGGTTGGCGATCATGCAGATCTGTCCCTGATGGAAGAACGACCCGAACACCGCGGCGTTGACCGCGAGCTCGAGATCGGCGTCATCGAGGACGACCAGCGGACCGTTGCCACCCAACTCGAGGGCGAGCTTCTTCAGCCCGGCCTTCTGCGCGATGCCCTTGCCCACCGGCGTCGAACCGGTGAACGACACCACGCGCGGCGCGGGATGTTCGACGATCGCGTCGCCGATGTCGGAGCCCGACCCGACAAGCACCGACAGCAGGCCCGCCGGTAGGCCCGCCTCCTCGAAGATCCTGGCCAGCAGCAGCCCGCCCGTCACCGGAGTGTCACCGGCGGGCTTGAGCACCACGGCATTTCCGGTGGCCAACGCCGGCGCGACCGACCGATTGGACAGCTGCATCGGGAAGTTCCACGGCGAGATCACCGCGACCACGCCGACGGGCTCGCGGTAGACGCGGCTCTCCTTGCCCGGGATGTCCGATGGCATGATGCGGCCCTGCATGTGGTGCGGCATGGACGCGGCCTCCCACATCACCGAGCGCACGAGGTTCCACTCCAGTTCAGCCTTGGCCAGGGTGCCGCCGGTCTCTCGGACCAGCCACTCGGTGATCTCGTCCTTGCGATCGGTCATCACGTCGGCCGCGCGGCGCATCACCCCGGCGCGTTCCAGTGGCGGCGCCGCCGCCCAATCCGGCTGCGCCGCAACGGCTGCGTCGTACGCCTCGTTCAAGTCGTTTTCATCGGCCTGCTCGAGCTCGGTGAGCGTGTCGCCGCGGTAGGGATCGGTGTTGGCGCGGGTCTTGCCGGTCGAGCCCGCCCGCCACGTCGTGCCGATCGGCATGCTGTCGAAAGGCGGATAGGTACTCATCAGGTGGCTACTCCGATCTTGACGTGGGGCCCTTCGGACTGTGCTTGCCACGCTTTCTCCGCCTCGTCGAGCGAATAGCGTGTGGTCTCGATCTGCAGACGACCTCCGGCCGCCAGCGTCGTGAGTTCGTCGTAGGCCTGGCGGAGGACTCGCGACGGCAGGAAATCGTTCAGATGACCGATGTGGGTGCGTCCCATCAGTTTCGAGAACGGTATGGCGGGAGCACTTCCCGCTCCCTGGCCGACCGTGATGAGTGTGGCGCCGGGCGCGGTGGCCTCCAGCGCCGCCACGAAGGGGTCGCCGTACACGAGATCGATCACGACGTCGAACCCGTCACCCGCCTCGTCACGCAGTGCAGCGGAGTCGTCGTCGCCACCGAGGGTGACGACAGCGTCGGCACCCAGGTCGGCGACCTTCGCCAGCGCGTCCGGATTGCGTCCGGCGCCCACCACGTGACCGGCGCCGAGAATCTTCGCGGCTTGCACGGCGATCGTGCCGACGACTCCGGTGGCGCCCAGTACCAGAACCGACTGCCCTGCCGAGACGTCCGCATGTCGGGTCAAGGGCAGCCACGCGGCCAGGCCCGCGACACCGAGCGCGACCGCGACATCGTCGGTGACACCATCGGGCACGGGGTAGGTCTTCTCCGGGTCCACTCGGGTGCGCTCCGCCCACGACCCGTAGGGCGCCGGGGGCGAATCGAAGTACACCCGTGCCCCGTCGGCGGTGACGCCGACGCCCTCCTTGCCGACGACCTTGGGGGTTTCCGGTGTGCCCATCCGTCCCGACGCCAGGGCCAAGTCCACCGGGTTACATCCCGCGAGCGTGACGCTGACGACATCGCCGCCCGTCGGATCGGGGAACTCGGTGACCCTCGGGGATTCTCCGACCGCTTCCAGTACTGCTGCGCGCATGGTCCTCCTTCAGCCTCCCGGCGCGGCTACCCGTGGGGGATCGAGTGAAACGCGCGCTGACTTGACGCCAAATTGCATGGGCACTATAAAACTCGTGACGGGCGAGGAGATCTGATGAGCGACGACATCGTCCGGTTGATGGAAGAGAACCTGCTCGCCGTGTTCAACGAGCGCGATTCCGACGCCCGGTTGTCGGTGGTGCGACGCAACTACGCTGCCGACGTCAGGTGGTCCGATGCCGAGGAGACGGTGGTCGGACAGGACCGATTGCACGCGAAGGCGCAGGCGCTGCTCGACGGGCCGCTGGCCGGACTGTCGTTCACCCAGGCCGGGCCGGTGCACCAGGTGGCGAACATGGGCTACCTGAACTTCGTGGTCTACGCGCCCGGCAGTGACGACGTGCTGATCGCGGGGTTCGACGTCGCCCTAATCGAAGACGGCGTGATCGCACAGCTCTTCACGGTGGTGACCCAGGAGCCGGCCACGCCGTGAGCGATGTAAGGCTCTGCCAGCGTTTGCGTTAACAACCACTACAGAACTTTCGAGGGGCCGCTATGAGCTACGCGATCATCGGTTCGGGCAACATCGGCTCGGCGGTGGCAGGGCACTTCGCCCGCACGGGCATCGACGTTGCCGTCGCCGCCTCCCGCGGTGCCGAGACCGTCGCGCCGCTCGCGCAGCGTCTCGGGTCGCACGTCGTTCCGTGAGATCTCCGACGCCCTGGCCGCCGATGTCGTGGTGCTCGCGGTCCCGTTCGACGCGGTGCAGGCGCTCATCGGCCAGGTATCGGACTGGTCCTGTCGGATCATCGTCGACGCCACGAACGCCATTGACTACAAGGTCTTCTCGCCAGCCGACCTCGGAGGGCGAGCATCGTCGGATCTGGTGGGGGAATGGGCGAGCGGTGCCCGCGTGGTGAAGGCCTTCGGGCACACCTGGGCCAATGTGCTCGCCCGTGAGCCTGAGGACGGCCGGGGCGGGCGGCGGGTGCTGTTCCTGTCCGGCAACGACCCCGCCGCCAATGCCGAGGTGGCAGCGCTCATCGAGCGGTTCGGGTTCGAGCCGATCGATCTGGGCCGCAATGACGCAGGCGGGCTGCTGCAGCAGTTCGGCGGACCGCTGACCACTCGCAGCTTCATCTCCCAGGCGATCGGGGGAGCGTCACCGGCGGAGATGGACCTGGTGTAGCTGTCTGCGCACGCTGGGTGGTTGGCGAGCGCACGCTGCGGCACACGACACGCGGGGTCGGGGTGTACAGACGCGCGCGCTCGCCGAAACGGGGCTACCGGACGTGGATGGTGTGGTCGGTGCGGGGGATCAGCTCGCCGATCACCGGGGCCCCGGGGATCTCGCCCGCGATCAGCAGGCCGCCCGAGGTCTGGGCGTCGGCCAGCAGCAGTGCCTCGTCCTCGCTCACCGACAGCTCGATGTGCGGACGCACCCAGTCCAGGTTGCGCCGGGTGCCGCCGCTGACATAACCGTCGCGCAGCGCCTCCCGGGCCCCGTCGAGATACGGCACCGCCGCCGCGTCGAGCACCGCCGTCACCCCGCTGGCGCGCGCCAGCTTGTGCAGATGTCCGAGCAACCCGAACCCCGTCACATCGGTGGCGCAGCGGACACCGGCTGCGAGGGCTGCCTGAGATGCCTCGGCGTTCAGCGTCGTCATCGCCTCGATCGCCTGCTCGAAGCGTTCGCCGGTGTTCTTGTGCCGGCTGTTGAGCACGCCGACGCCCAGCGGCTTGGTCAGCGACAGCGGCACGCCTGCGACGCCGGCGTCGTTGCGCAGCAACCGGTTCGGATTGGCGATGCCGGTGACCGCGAGACCGTACTTCGGTTCGGGGTCGTCGACGCTGTGCCCGCCGGCGAGGTGACACCCCGCCTGCACGCACACGTCCATGCCCCCGCGCAGCGTCTCGGCGGCCAGGTCGAACGGCAGCACGTCGCGCGGCCAGCCCAGCAGGTTGACCGCCACCACCGGCCGGCCGCCCATCGCGTACACGTCGGAGAGGGCGTTGGCCGCCGCGATGCGGCCCCAGTCGTAGGCGTCGTCGACCACAGGGGTGAAGAAGTCCGTCGTCGCGATCAGCGCGGTGCCGCCCTCGATCCGCACCGCCGCGGCGTCGTCGCCGTCGTCCAAGCCGACCAGCAGCTCGCCGAGCGGGTTCACCGGCGTCTGATGTCGGAGCCCGCGGACCACTTCTTCCAGCTCGCCGGGCGGGATCTTGCAGGCACAACCGCCGCCGTGGGCGTACTGCGTGAGCCGGTGCGTCATGGCCTCCATGCTGCCCTGCCATGATGGACGGGTGGCACAGGGAGGCGTATCCGGTCTGGTGACCGGCCCGATCTTCAAAATCGCTGAGCGGCAGTTCCTGTCGCTGGCGGGTTCGATTCCCGTCCGCCTCCGCCACGGTGACCATGAGTGACCCCCGGCGGCGGGTGCCGCGCACCGATGCCGTGCTCGCCGATCCGCGGCTGGTCGCGGCGGCCGAGCGTGTGGGCCGGGTACTGGTCAAGAGCGTGGTGGCCGACGCGCAGCAGCGGGCCCGCGCCGGGGAGATCGACCCCGAGCAGGTCGCCGACCACGCCGTCGCATCGTTGCCGGCGAGCGCGGCCACATTGCGGCCCGTCATCAACGCGACCGGCGTCGTCGTGCACACCAACCTGGGCCGCGCGCCGCTGTCGCATGCCGCTGTCGACGCCGTGACCACCGCCAGCGGCGCCACCGACGTCGAGTTCGACCTCGCGACCGGCCGCCGGGCCCGCCGCGGAAGGGGCGCGCTGGCAGCGCTGGCTGCTGCGGTGCCCGCCGCCGAGGCCGTGCACGTCGTCAACAACAACGCCGCGGCTTTGCTGCTGACCGCGATGACGCTGGCGTCGGGCAAGGAGATGATCGTCAGCCGCGGCGAGCTGATCGAGATCGGCGACGGCTTCCGGCTGCCCGAGCTGATGACGTCCACCGGTGCCCGCATCCGCGAGGTCGGCACCACCAACCGCACGCATCTGCGCGACTACGCCGACGCGATCGGACCCGACACCGGCTTCATCCTCAAGGTGCACCCGTCGAACTATCACGTCAGCGGTTTCACCTCGACGGTGCCGGTGCGCGACCTCGCGGCACTCGACACGACCCTGGTCGTCGACATCGGCTCGGGCCTGCTGAGCTCGCACCCGCTGCTGCCCGACGAACCCGACGCCGCGACGGTGCTGCGCCACGGCGCCGACCTGGTGACCGCCAGCGGCGACAAACTGCTGGGCGGGCCGCAGGCCGGGCTGCTGCTCGGTGCCGCCGAGCTGATCGAGCGGCTGCGCCGCCACCCCGCGGCCCGCGCGCTGCGGGTGGACAAGCTGACGCTGGCGGCGCTGGAGGCCACGCTGGTCGGGCCGCCGACGCCCGTCGCGCAGGCGCTGACCGCCGACGTGGCCGAGTTGCGTGCCCGGGCCTCGGCTTTGGCTGTCCAGCTGCCGGGAGCCGAGGTCGTCGAGTGCGTGTCCGCGGTGGGTGGCGGCGGCGCGCCGGACGTCGAATTGCCTAGCGCCGCAATCGCTCTGCCCGAGCACTATGCAGCCACGTTGCGGACCGGTGAGCGCGCGGTGGTGGGACGCATCGAGGACGGTCGCTGCCTGCTCGACCTGCGCACGGTCGCGCCCGACGACGACGCGGCGCTGCTCGCGGCGGTCCAGGCATGTACGTCATAGCGACGGCGGGCCACGTCGACCACGGCAAATCCACTCTGGTGGAACGACTCACGGGGATGTGGCCCGACCGGCTCGCCGAGGAGCAGCGCCGCGGCCTGACCATCGACCTCGGTTTCGCGTGGGCCGACATCGACGGCCGGGAGATCGCGTTCGTCGACGTGCCCGGCCACGAGCGCTTCGTCGGCAACATGCTGGCCGGCGTCGGACCCGTCCCGGCGATCATGTTCGTCGTCGCCGCCACCGAGGGCTGGATGCCGCAGTCCGACGAGCATGCCGCCGCGCTGCGCGCGCTCGGCGTGCGGCACCTGCTGGTGGTGATCAGCAAGGCCGACCTGGCCGATCCCGCGCCTGCCATCGCGCAGGTGTGCCAGCAGCTTCCCGGCGCGACCATCGTGGTCGGCACCGACATCGACGCGGTGCGACGGGAACTGGTCGCACTGGTGGATCGGCTGCCAGCGCCGGACACCGACGCCGACGTGCGGTTGTGGGTGGACCGCTCGTTCACGGTGCGCGGTGCCGGCACCGTCGTGACGGGCACGCTCGCGGCCGGCACCATCCGAGTCGGCGACGAGCTGGTGCACGACGGGCGGCGCGTCACCGTCCGCGGGATTCAGTCGTTGGGCCGCGATCGCGCCGACGTGGGCGCGGTGGCGCGCGTCGCGGTCAACCTGCGCGGCGTCGACCACCACGACATCGCCCGGGGTGACACCCTGTGCACGCCGGGTGCGTGGCGGGACACCGGTGAGATCGACGTCGCGCTGCGTGCGGCCGGGAAACTGCAGCAGGAGCTGGTGCTGCACATCGGGTCGGCGGCGGTGCCCGTGCACGTGCGACCGCTCGGCGACGCCGGGGCGCGGCTGCGCCTGTCGAAGCCGCTGCCACTGCGCATCGGCGACATCGGCCTACTGCGCGACCCGGGCGAACACCGCATCGCCGCCGGGATCGAGGTGCTCGACGTCGCGCCGGCGCCGTTGCGACGCCGCGGCGACGCCCGTGCCCGCGCCGCCGAGTTGAGCATCGGCCGAGTGCGCCCCCCGGTGTGTGCTCGCGAGGTCGATCTGCGCGCCATGGGCTTCACGACAGACGGCGAGCGCGTGGGGGAGTGGGTGGTCGACGCGACGTGGTGGACGCGTCAGCGTGAGCACTTGGTGAGCGCCGTCGCGCGCTGGTCAGCCGGACACGACATCGCGGCGGGCATGCCCGCCGAAGAGCTGCGCCGCGCGCTCGACCTGCCGGCCATCGACCTCGTGACCGCGTTGGCCGCAGGCACCGGACTCGAGTTCGCCGACGGCCGGGTCCGGCGACCCGGCGCCGCGCTGCCCGACCGCGTCGAGAAAGCGGTGGGCACCCTCGAGGAGTGGCTGGCCGCCGAACCGTTCCGCGCGCCGGACGCCGACGAGCTCGCCGAGCTGAGGCTCGGGCCGAAGGAGCTGGCCGCAGCGGCGCGGGCGGGCCGGCTGGTCAAAATCGCCGACGGCGTGGTGCTCGGGCCGGACGCCTACGAGCGGGCGGCCCAGATCCTGGCCGGGGTGGCGCAGCCGTTCACCGTCGCCGATGCCAAACGCGCGCTGGACACCACCCGCCGCGTCGCCGTCCCGCTGCTCGAGGCGCTCGACGCGCGCGGGATCACCCGACGCCGTCCTGACGGGACGCGCGATCTGACTCGGTGACCGAGCGGTCCTTGGCCGTGGCACGCAGCGATCCCGGATGGGCCTTGGCGGTCGGGTCCTTGCGGGTCTTGGCCAGGCTGGCGATGGTGGTGACGGCGAGGATCACGACGATGACCACCAGGCTCAGGTAGGTGTTGACCTCGGGGATGTTCGGGTTGATGTCGACGTGGCCCCAGTGCAGCACCAGCTTCACCCCGATGAACGCCAGGATGATCGCCAGGCCCGTCGACAGGTACACCAGCCGATCCAGCAGGCCCTTGACGAGGAAGAACAGCGCCCGCAGGCCCAGTAGCGCGAAGGCGTTGGCCGCGAACACGATGTAGGGCTCGGACGTCACGCCGAACACCGCGGGAATCGAGTCCAGCGCGAACAGCAGGTCGACGCTGCCGATCGCGATCAGCACCGCGAGCATCGGGGTGGCCATCCGGCGGCCCTGGATGCGGGTGAGCAGCTTGCCGCCGTCGTAGTCGTCGCTGAGCGGCAGGAACTTCCGCGTCGCCTTGATCATGATGTTGTTCTCGACGTCGGGGTCCTCGTCGCGGTGCCGGAACAGCTGCACCGCGGTCAGGATCAGCAGGATGCCGAAGATCAGGAACATGAACGAGAACAGCGACAGCAGCGTGGCGCCGATCGCGATGAAGATCGCGCGCATGATGAGCGCCAGGATGATGCCGAACGTCAGCACCTTGTGTTGATGCTCCTCGGGCACCGCGAAGGTCGCCATGATGATGACGAAGACGAAGAGGTTGTCGACCGACAGGCTCTTCTCCACGATGTAGCCGGCGAAGTACTGCGTGCCGAAGTCGGTGCCGTAGGTGGCCATGAACCACACCCCGAACCCGATGGCGACGGCGATGTAGAACACCGACCATGCGGTCGCTTCCCGGAATCCGACGCGGTGGGGTCGGAGCGCGGCCAGGATCAAGTCGACGGCGAGCAGGGTGACGATCAGGCCGATCGTCACTCCCCAGGTCAGCAGGCTGATCTCGAGCATGCACCCTTTGTACCTGAGAGTCAGCGGTTGATCGGCTGTGAAGCGGGTACTCCGGGTTGCCATCGCCCGGCGGCGACGATTGGATGGACGGGGAGGTGACGGGTGGACATCAAGGGCTTGTTCCGATCGTGGCCGGTGTATCGGCAACTCACCGGTGACGACAAGCTCGGCCGCGGCAGCGCCGCCCAGTCCCCGCGCTCCCTGACCCTGACTCCCCGCACCGCCGAAGCCGACCACGTCGCACACTCGGTGTGCCCGTTCTGCGCCGTCGGCTGCGCGCAGAAGGTGTACGTCAAAGACGAGAAGGTCGTGCAGATCGAGGGCAATCCCGACAGCCCGATCTCGCGCGGCCGGCTCTGCCCCAAGGGGTCGGCCAGCAAGCAGCTGGTCACCGGGCCGCAGCGGCTGACCACGGTGCGCTACCGCGCCCCCTACGCCACCGAATGGCAGGACCTCGATCTCGAGACCGCGATGACCATGGTCGCCGACCGGGTGCTCGACGCGCGGGAGAAGGGCTGGCAGCAGTTCGACTCCGACCGCAACACGCTGCGCCGCACGATGGGACTGGCCAGCCTCGGCGGTGCCACGCTGGACAACGAAGAGAACTATCTGATCAAGAAGTTGTTCACCGCGCTGGGCGCACTTCAGATCGAGAACCAAGCGCGTATTTGACACAGCGCCACGGTTCCCGGTCTGGGGGCCTCCTTCGGTCGCGGCGGAGCGACGGACTATCAGCAGGACCTCGTCAACTCGGACTTCATCGTCATCATGGGGTCGAACATGGCCGAGGCGCATCCGGTCGGATTCCAGTGGGTGATGGAGGCCAAGGCGCGCGGGGTCAAAGTCGTGCACATCGATCCGCGGTTCACCCGCACCAGCGCGGTCGCCGATCAGCATGTGCCGCTGCGCGCCGGCAGTGACATCGCGTTCCTGGGCGGAGTGATCAACTACATCCTGTCCAACGAGCTCGACTTCCGCGAGTACGTGACGGCGTACACCAACGCCTCGTTCCTGATCGACGAGAACTTCTGCGACACCGAGGATCTCGACGGGCTGTTCTCCGGGTACGACGACGAAACCGCCTCCTACGACGCGTCGAGTTGGCGCTATGAGGCCACCGGGTACGACGCCGACAACGTCGGCGAGAAGGAGCGCGCGTCGTCGGATCAGCAAGGGTCCGGTGGCGCGCCGCTCGAAGGCGGCGCCGGCGACATCCCGTCCGACCCGACGCTGCAGCACCCGAGGTGCGTGTACCAGATCCTCAAACGGCACTACGCCCGCTACACCCCGGAGATGGTCGAGCGAGTCTGCGGCGTGCCCGCCGATCAGTTCCTGGCGATCGCCAAGGCGTGGACGGAGAACTCGGGCCGCGAGCGGACCGCCGCGCTGATCTACAGCGTGGGCTGGACACAGCACTCGGTGGGCGCGCAGTACATCCGTGCCGGCTCGATCATCCAGTTGCTGCTGGGCAACATCGGCAGGCCCGGGGGCGGCATCATCGCACTGCGAGGTCACGCGAGCATCCAGGGCTCCACCGACGTACCCACGCTGTTCAACCTGCTGCCCGGCTACCTCGCGATGCCCAAAGCCGGCGACGCCACGCTCTCGGACTACCTGGAGCGCATCATGGCGCGCAACCAGAAAGGCTTCTGGCGCAACGCGGATGCGTACATGATCTCGTTGCTCAAGGAGTACTGGGGCGAGCACGCGACGGCCGACAACGACTACTGCTTCGATTACATGCCGCGCATCAACGGCGACCACGGCACCTACCGCACCGTGATGGACATGGTGGACGGCAAGGTGTTCGGCTACTTCCTGCTGGGCCAGAACCCGGCGGTGGGGTCGGCGCACGGACGTCTGCAGCGGCTCGGCATGGCCAACCTCGACTGGCTGGTGGTGCGCGACCTCGTCGAGATCGAGAGTGCATCGTTCTGGAAAGACGGGCCGGAGATCGAGACCGGGGAGATCTCGCCGCAGACGTGCCGCACCGAGGTGTTCTTGTTCCCGGCCGCCTCCCACGTCGAGAAGGCCGGCACGTTCACCCAGACCCAGCGGATGCTGCAGTGGCGCGAGAAGGCGGTCGAACCGCCCGGCGATGCGCGCTCGGAGCTGTGGTTCTTCTACCACCTGGGCCGCATCCTGCGCGAAAAGCTCGCCGGCTCAACCGATGAGCGCGACCGCCCGCTGCTGGACCTGTCGTGGGACTACAAGATGGAGGGCGACGAGCCCGACGGGGCGGACGTGCTGCGCCGCATCAGCGGCGTCGACCTGTCCACCGACCGCGCGGTCAGCGGCTACACCGAGCTCAAGGCCGACGGATCGACGATGTGCGGCTGCTGGATCTACAGCGGCGTGTACGCCGACGAGGCCAACCAGGCCGCGCGCCGCACACCCCACACCGAGCAGGGGCCCTACGACAACGAGTGGGGCTGGACCTGGCCGATGAACCGTCGCATCCTCTACAACCGCGCGTCGGCCGATCCGCAGGGCAGGCCGTGGAGCGAGCGAAAAGCGTTGGTGTGGTGGGACGCTGAGCGCAACGAGTGGACGGGCCACGACGTACCGGACTTCGAGAAGAACAAGGCGCCCGACTACCGGCCGCCCGACGGGGCCGTCGGCGTCGAGGCGCTGCGCGGCGACGATCCGTTCATCATGCAGGCCGACGGCAAGGGGTGGCTGTTCGCGCCCGACGGCGTGCAGGACGGTCCCATGCCGACGCACTACGAGCCCCACGAGTCACCGGTGCGCAACGCGCTGTATGCCCAGCAGGGCAACCCGGCGCGCAAAGTCTATGGGCGAGCAGACAATCCGTCGAACCCGTCGCCGCCGGAGGCGCACGGTGAGGTGTTCCCGTTCGTGTTCACCGCGGCGCGACTGACCGAGCATCACACCGCCGGCGGTATGAGCAGGCAGCTGCCGTATCTGGCTGAGCTGCAGCCCGAGTTGTTCGTCGAGGTGTCCCCGGAGCTCGCCGAGATCCGCGGACTCGCGCACATGGACTGGGCGCACGTGGTGACCAGCCGCGCCGCGGTCGATGCGCGAGTGTTCGTCACCAGCCGGATGCGGCCGCTGCGCGTGGAAGATCACGTGGTGCACCAGATCTGGATGCCGTATCACTGGGGCAACAAGGGCCTGGTCGACGGGGACGTGGTCAACGACCTGCTCGGGGTGGTGGCCGATCCGAACGTGTTCATCCAGGAGAGCAAGGTCTCGACCTGCGACATCCAACCCGGCCGCCGGCCCCGGGGAGCTGCATTGCTGGAGTACCTGCACCAGTACCGGAATCGGGCGCACATCACCGCGGAGACCGGCACCGACCTGGACACGACGCAGCCGTCCCGCGACCACACCGAGGAGAGGTGATGGACGTCAACAGTTTCCACGGCCCGCTGGAAGACCCGGCGGGCAACGCCGGCTACGCCGACGACCACCCGCCGCGGGTGGGCTTCTTCACCGACACGTCGGTGTGTATCGGGTGCAAGGCGTGCGAGGTGGCCTGCAAGGAATGGAACGAGGTCCCCGAAGACGGATACAACCTGCTCGGGATGTCGTTCGACAACACCGGCGCGCTCGGCGCCAGCACCTGGCGGCATGTGGCATTCATCGAACAGCCGGCCACCCCGCCCGTCGAGCTCGGCATGCCGGAGTTCCAGCGCCCGGGCGATGCGACGGGACCCGAAGCGCGACAGGACTTCCGGTGGCTGATGTCCTCTGATGTCTGCAAGCACTGCACGCACGCGGGCTGCCTGGACGTGTGCCCGACCGGGGCGCTGTTCCGCACCGAGTTCGGCACCGTCGTCGTGCAGCAGGACATCTGCAACGGGTGCGGATACTGCGTGTCCGGCTGTCCGTACGGGGTGATCGAGCGGCGCGAAGGCGACGGGCGGGCCTGGAAGTGCACGCTGTGTTACGACCGCCTGCACGACGGGCTCGAACCGGCCTGCGCCAAGGCCTGCCCCACCGACTCGATCCAGTTCGGCCCGCTCGACGAGCTGCGCGAGCGGGCGGCGATGCGCGTCAACGACTTACACGAGCAGGGCATCACCGAGGCGCGACTCTACGGCGAGGATCCCGACGACGGCGTCGGCGGCGACGGGGCGTTCTTCCTGTTGCTCGACGAGCCCGAGGTGTACGGGCTACCGCCTGACCCGGTGGTGCCCACGCGCGACGCCGGGGCGATGTGGCGCTATGCCGGGATGGCGGCGTCGGCGCTCGTCGGCATCGCCGTGTCTGCGTTCGTGGGACGCGCCTGATGCGCGAAAAGCTCAGCGACACAGACGCCTCCGATCGCAACGCGCAATCCCGGCACCGGCGCGGCGGCCGCGACGACATGGCGGTGCCGCCCGCCGACTTCCGGTCCTACTACGGCCACCCGATCCTCAAGCCGCCGGCGTGGAACTGGATGATCGCGGCGTACCTGTTCCTCGGCGGGCTCTCGGCCGGGTCGGCACTGCTGGGTGCCGGTGCCGATCTTCGCGGGCTGACCCGGTTGCGCAGGGTGTCGCGGTTGGGCGCACTGGCCAGCATCCTGGCCAGCCTGTACTCCTTGATCGCCGACCTCGGCCGGCCCGAACGCTTTCACCACATGCTGCGGGTGGCCAAACCCAGCTCGCCGATGAGCATGGGCACCTGGATTCTGTCGGCCTACGGCCCGGGCGCCGGCCTCGCCGCGGCCGCCGAGGTGATGCCGGACCGGCTGCGGCGGTCTCGGCTCGGCAGGATGGTGTCGTGGGCCGCGCGGCCCGCGGGCCTGGAAGCCGCCGCCGTCGCCCCCGGGGTGGCGTCCTACACCGCCGTGCTGCTGTCGCAGACCGCGGTCCCGGCGTGGCGGGAGGCGCACCCGTATCTGCCGTTCGTGTTCGTCGGATCCGCCGCGGCCAGCGGAGCGGGACTCGGCATGCTGGCCGCGCCGCTGTCGGAGGCGGGACCTGCACGCCGGATGGCCGTCGTCGGGGCGGCGTTGGAGGTGGGGGCCTCGCGCACGATGGAACGCGAGCTGGGGCTCGTCGGCGAGGCCTACACCACCGGACGGGCCCACCGGCTGCGGCAGGCCTCGGAGCTCCTGACCGTCGGCGGTGCCGTCGGCGCGGTGATCTCGGGACAGCGCCGCTGGGCGGTCGCCGCGTCGGGCGTCGCTCTGCTGGCGGGCAGCGTCCTGCAACGCTTCGGGGTGTTCGAGGCGGGCGTGGCGTCGACGAAGGACCCGAAATACGTCGTGGTGCCGCAGCGGGAGCGGCTGGCGCAGCGAGAGGCGTAGCGCCGCCGCGAGTGTGCTTCGTGATACGGCCTTCGCGGCGTGTCGCGGATGGCATTGCACAGTCGGGGCAGGCGTAATCGCCTGACGACCGGGCACCAAGGAGTCATGGATTGGGAATGTGCGGTCGTTGGCGGTGGCGCAGCCGGGTTGAGCGGGGCGCTGGTGCTCGGCCGTGCCCGCCGGAAGACGGTCGTCGTCGACGCCGACGATCCGAGCAACCGCGCGGCGGGAGTCATCGGCGGGCTGCTCGGCTTCGACCAACGGCCGCCCGATGAGTTGTACGCGACGGGCAGGGCGGAACTGGACGCGTACCCCAGCGTCGAGTATCGCCGCGGCGAGGTGACGGGGGGCCGAGCCGTCGACAACGGTTATCTGCTCGACCTCGCCGACGGTACGACGATCGCCGCGAAGCGCATCCTGCTCGCATCCGGAATGGTCTACTGTCCACCGCCGCTGCCAGGGCTCGAAGAGCTCTGGGGCCATTCGGTGTTCCAGTGCCCGTTCTGCCACGGCTGGGAGATGCGCGACAAGACCTTGGCAGCGTTGGCATCCGGCACCCAGGGCGTGCACATGGCGTTGATGCTGCGTGGCTGGAGCGACGACGTGGTGCTGCTGACCGATGGGCGATCGGATCTCGGATCTGAAGACGCCCGGCTGCTCGCCGCCGCCGATATCACTGTCGACGAGCGACGGGTCACCGAATTACGCAGCGATAGCGGCGAATTGACTGAGATCGTGTTCGCCGACGGCTCGCGGCTGCCGCGTCAGGGCCTACTCGTCGAGGCCCCGTTGCGGCAACGATCGCGGTTGGTTGCTGAACTGGGTGCGACGTACACGCCGGGCCCGCTGGGTACCGAGCCGCTGACCATCGACGCGATTCACCGCACCAGCGCGCGCGGCGTGTTCGCCGCCGGCGACGTGTGTACCCAACAACCGCACATCGCCGGGGCGATCGCGTCGGGCTCGCAAGCGGCGATGATCGTCGTCCAGACCCTTCTTGCTGACGAATTCGGTTTGCCCTACCCGCCCGGTGGGTGACCTCGGTAGCGTCGACCGATGACCTGGACACTGGACCCCTCGTACGGCGAACTGCTGCTCACCACCGGGGTCACCGGGCCGGCGTCGGCGATGGGACACCGCCTGACGATCGCGATGACGGCCTGGCAGGCGACGGTGACGTGGACCGGCGATCAGCCGACAGCGGTGGAGCTGACCGTCGACGTCGATTCCCTGCAGGTGCTGCGAGGCGACGGCGGGGTGAAAGGCCTCACGGGGGTGGAGAAGTCGCTGGCCCGCTCGAACGCGCTGAAAAGTCTGGACGCCAAGCGTTTCCCGCAGATCCGGTTCTCGAGTTCGGACATCGATGCGATCGACGGCGGCTATCGGCTCTCGGGCACGCTGGAGATTCACGGGCGGACGCGACCACGCTCGGTGGACCTGCATGTGGAGGAACTGTCGCAGGCATGGCGCATGACGTGCACTGAGACGGTCAGCCACGCTGACTTCGGCGTCAAGCCCTACTCGCTGATGATGGGGGCGCTCAAGGTGGCCGACGACGTGGCGGTCTCGTTCACCGCCGAGCACTCCAAGGACTGAGCGCTTCGGGTGATCTGCGCGACATAATTTGCGAGCCAACCCTCCCCCAGGGGTAGAGTTCAGCTCGGCTAGCTTTCTGCTGCGCGGTCGTCATGCCCTCCTGTCCGGCGCGAAAGCCGGCTGCACACAACGTTTTCCGATTCGCGAGAGGATCGTCGATGAGCGCTGCGCTCGACACGCCCACGCCGCAACAACAACAGTCCGTCCTTGCCGCACTGCGCTCGCCGCGCCGACTCCGCACCGAGGTGCTGGCGGGACTGGTCGTCGCGTTGGCGTTGATCCCCGAGGCGATTTCGTTCTCCGTCATCGCCGGCGTCGACCCCAGGGTCGGCCTGTTCGCGTCCTTCACGATGGCCGTCACCATCGCGATCGTCGGCGGCCGACCTGCGATGATCTCAGCCGCCACGGGTGCCGTCGCACTCGTCGTCGCGCCGCTGGTACGGAGCCACGGACTCGATTATCTGATCGCGGCCGTGATCCTGGCCGGCGTCGTGCAGATGGTGTTCGGGGTGCTCGGCGTGGCGCGCCTGATGCGGTTCGTGCCGCGCAGCGTGATGGTCGGCTTCGTCAACGCGCTGGCCATCCTGATCTTCCTTTCGCAGATGCCGCACCTGCTGGGGGTGCCCTGGCTCGTCTACCCGATGGTGGCCGTCGGCATCGCCGTGATCGTCGCGCTGCCGAAGCTGACGACTGCGATACCTGCCCCGCTGGTCGCGATCGTCGCCCTGACCGCGGCCGCCGTCGCCGCCGGGTGGAACGTTCCCACCGTCGGCGACGAAGGTCAGCTGCCGTCGAGCCTGCCGAGCCTGCTGATGCCCGACGTGCCTCTCACGGTGGACACGCTGCGGATCATCGCGCCGTACGCCCTGACCATGGCGCTGGTCGGACTCCTCGAATCGCTGATGACCGCGAAACTCGTCGACGACATCACCGACACGCACTCGGACAAGTCCCGCGAAGCCGTCGGGCAGGGGGTGGCCAACGTCGTGACCGGATTCTTCGGCGGCATGGGCGGGTGCGCGATGATCGGCCAGACCATGATCAACGTGAAGGTCAGCGGTGCACGCACGCGGATATCCACGTCCCTGGCCGGCAGTTTCCTACTCGCCCTGGTGGTGGGCCTCGGCGACGTCGTGGCGCGCATTCCGATGGCGGCTCTGGTCGCCGTCATGGTGATGGTGTCGGTCGCCACGCTGGACTGGCACAGCATTGCGCCGAAGACGTTGCGCCGCATGCCCAAGAGCGAGACCTTCGTGATGCTGGTGACCGTCGCCGTCACCGTCGCCACCGACAACCTGGCCTACGGGGTGGCCGTCGGAACCCTGGCGGCCATGGTGTTGTTCGCCCGCCGGGTGGCCCACTTCACCGAGGTCGACACCGTCGACGGCGCCGCCGATGACACCAAGGTCTACACCGTCACCGGAGAACTGTTCTTCGCATCCAGCAATGACCTGGTGTACCAGTTCGACTATGCCGGCGACCCGGACAACGTCGTCATCGACATGAGCAAGGCGCACATCTGGGACGCGTCGACCGTCGCCACGCTCGACGCCATCACGACCAAGTACGCGGCGAAGGGCAAGACGGTCACCATCGTCGGGATGAACGACAACAGCGCCGAACGCCATGCGCGGCTGTCGGGCCAGCTGTCCGGAGCGCATTGATGCCGGTCGAGGTGTGGCAGATCGGAGAGGTCGCAGCGCGTACCGAGTTGTCCATCAAGACCATTCGGCACTATGACGAGGTCGGGCTGGTGGTTCCGTCGGCGCGCTCTGGCGGTGGGTTCCGGCTCTACACCGCGCACGACATCGACAGGCTGCTCGCGATCCGGCGGATGAAGCCGCTGGGTTTCACCCTCGACGAGATGCGGCACCTGCTCGCGGCGTTGGACACCGTCGCATCGAACGACGCGAGTGCTGCGGATCTGGAGAGCGCCCGGGCCTACCTGGCCGACTGCCATGCGCGAGCCGTACAGGCGTGCGAGATGTTGACACGGCAGCTGAGCTACGCCGCGGAACTCACCGAGCAGCTGGCGGATTTCTCGCGATAGCGCCGCGAGTGTGCGACGCGATACGGCCGCGGCGGCGTGTCGCGGATGGCGTTGCACAGTCGCGGCGAGTCACGATGCCGGCGGCGGCTCTCGCTTGGTGATGAGTTCCTCGCCACGGTCGTAGTCCTCGTCGGCGTTGTAAGTGAGCACCCCGACGGTGGCGCCGTCAGCGGTGTACCAGACGGTGAAGCCGTCATCGTGCTCGACCAACCGACTCTGGTCGTATCCGTCGCCCCAGGCATGGTATTTGACGTCGGCATCGCCGATCGTCGTCCAAAAGCCCGGTACGCCAGACCATGTCGCGTCGTCATCGCCGGCGGCAGATGCGCCGGCCACCTCACCCTGATCGGCGGCATCCTGCCAGTGCTCGATCGGCAACGCCCGCCCGGCACCGGCGTTGACCGCGACGGCGACGTCGCCGGCCGCATACACCCCGGACACACTCGAGCGCATGTGCTCGTCGACCAGCACACGACCGTCCTGCATGGTCAGTCCCGCGGCCTCGGCGAGGGCACTGTTGGGCGTCACACCCGTGGCCGCCAGGACGACGTCGGCGGTCAGCACGTCGCCGTTGTCGAGGCGGACGGACCGGCCCTCGATCGAGTCGACCTTCGCGCCGCCGACATACCGGGCGCCTGCCTGCTCCACCAGCTGACGAAGGCGCTGCCCGGCCTCGTCGCCGAGACGCTTGGCCTGCGGTACCGGATCGGGTGCCACCAGGGTCACCGACAGTCCCCGCATCGCCATCGATGCCGCAGCCTCGCAGCCGATGAAGCCCGCACCGACCACCACGGCCGTCTTCGCCGTGCCCACCGCGGCGCGCAGCGCCTCGGCGTCGTCGAGCGAGCGCAGCTGCAGTGCCTGTTCCCCGCCGGGCACGGGAAGCGGAGACGGGCTCGCGCCACAGGCGAACACCAACGCGTCGTAGGCGTAGCGCTGTCCGTCGGCGACCACGACGCGCTCGTCGACGTCGATGCTCTGCACGTCGGCGTCATGGACCACCTCGACGGCGTGCTCGTCGAACCACTCTCGGGGGTGCATCTCGACGTCGTCGGTCTCACCGCGCAGGAAGTCCTTGCTCAGCGGCGGCCTGCTGTACGGATGCCGACCGTCGGCAGTCAGGATGCGAATGGGACTGTCGGGACGGCGATCGCGGTAGGCCTCGGCGGCGCCGAGACCTGCCGGACCGCTTCCGATGACGAGCAAGCCGGGGTCGGACACCGGCGATGTGTACCCGCCGGCCGGCCGATTACACCTTGCTGCCGCAGAGCGTCACAAAGACGGCAGCACGGTCTGCCAGAACAGGTGTGCCACAGAGTCGTTGACGAAGTTGCTGTGCGCCCCGGACAGTCGATCCCCACCCGTGATGACGACGTCGGCGTCGGCGTTGTAGATCCCGCCGCGGACGAACCCGTACTGGTGGCGGACATCCTCGGCGATTCGCAGGTCCTCCGCCGACCCGGTGCCCTGGATGCCGTAGCTGCCGATCCCGCCCCACTCGGGCAGGTCCCCGGGGCCCAGCGTGTGATCGCGACCGATGCGTGCGCCCAGCGGGTACCAGGTGCCGACCGCCTTGTCGTGGGACGAGCGGGTGGTCGCCACGGCACCCCGGACCGCGGGCGGCTGCGCCCGGACCGCCCGATAGAAGCCGGGACCGAAAGGGGCGTAGGGGATCTGGTCGGCGAAGGACCACAGCGACATCGCGCCCTGTACCAGGAACAGGGTGTCGACGGGCCGGGGCAGCGGATCGGTCCGCACGCCACCGGACACCGGGCCGGCCACCGCAGCGGTCATGACGATGCAGCCGAAGCTGTGGCCCATCAGATGAAGCCGGGCCGACGGCGCTGCGATCTGCAGATCGCGTAGCACCCGGTGGACGTCGCGCTCGCCGACCACGCGGGCCCGCTTCTTCATCGTCCAGAACGACAGCTGACGCACCGGGGCCAGGATGATGTCCCTGGCCGAGGCGAGCAGGCCGTCGCCCAGGATGCCCGGGTTGCCGGTGGCAGGGCCTGCGGTGCGCAACTCGGCGATCCACTGCTGAGCGGTGTCCTGCGGCGAGAACTCGGGCAGGTCGGCGCCGGGCGCGGCCTCCGGGCTCCCGTCGGACAGATCGCCGGCTGCGAACAGCCGGCGGTAGGCCGCCTCGAGTTCCGCAGGCATCTGGCCACTTTGGATCTGCAGCGCGGTGATCTCGTCGTCGGCGACCGCGGTGATGCGCTCCAATGCCGCGAGGGCCTCAGACGAGGTCGCGATCCGGTCGGCATAGCGCTCGACGAGGCCGGAGGTGTCCATCACAGCTTCGTCGGCCAGCGCGTCGTCGTCGACGCCGAGGGTCGCCCTGGCGGGTCCCTCGTCGCCCCAGGGCAGGCTGGGCCAGTGCACCCCGACGATCAGCGGGGTGAACCCGGGCACCTTGGTGGCGACCAGGGCCCGGTCGGCGTCCTGCTGTGCCACCGTCGGAAACCATCTGCCGTACTGCTCCAGCGCGGCGGTGACGTCCCCTTTCCAGCCGTGGCTGGCGATGAAGATGTCGGTCACGCCGGTGCGCGCCGCCTCGACGATCGCGGTGCTGAGCAGCGTGCCGTCGGGCTCTGCCTGCTCCACCCCGTCCTTGCCGATCTCGAGCAGGTAGTAATGCGGGTCGACGGAATCGATGAACGGCATGACCGGTCCTGTCAGGTCTGGGCCGCGGCGACGGGCGGCGTGATCTGGGTGGTGACGTCGCAGTGCGCCGAGTACAGAAGTCCGAGCGGATTGTTGTTGTGCTGCAGGAACTCCAAGCGCACGTCGCGCAGCGCTCGGCCGACCTCGGCCCCGTCGAGCAGCCGGTCGAGGAAGTTCTCCGCCCAGCGGATCGCGAACAGCACCGGCGTCGAGCACTCGGTGCCGATCACGCCGCGCGCTCCCTTCGACAGGAAGTACGGCACGAAGCCGTCGTAGAAGCGGGGCGAGAGATCGGCCGACTCGCACGCGTTCAGCACGATCAGGGGACGACCGGCGAGCGGGATGTCGTCGGGTGCGTCGTTGGTGAGGTCCGCGAGTGTGGCGAACGTCGAGCGGTCGATCTGTGAGCCCATGATGATGGCCGATTGCTGCGGGTCGGCATCATTGGTCTTCGCGTGGCAGTAGAAGTACGTCACCTTGTCGCGCGTGGAGTCCGCGGCCAGCGCGCTGACGACCTCGGCGCGATCAGACCGGGTGATCACCGAGACGCACCGCCGCGACACCGCGAGATCGGCGCACCGCTTCCGATGTTCGGCCACCTGATCGACCGCCGCCTCGCTGACGACGGGATTGATGTTCAGTCCCAGCGTCAGGTCGGGCAGGCTGTCGATCTCCGGATCGTCGTCGGCGGGCATCCGCTGAAAAGGCAAGAGCTCCACGATGTGTCGCATGCCGAGGAACCTGTCCCAAGTCAGCGCGCCGTCGTCGTCGATGTCGCCGAGGTAGAGCATCGACCAGGGGACGGGTACCTGACGGGCCACGATCTGCACCGTCAGCATCACATCGGGCTCTGCGACGTGGCGGGCCAACCAGTCGCCGATCGATCGGAGGTCATCACCGCCCCCGGCGGGCCGGAACAACTGGCGGTAGAGCAGCCGCCCGGCCCGGGCCAGGCGTTTCAGGGCCTGCCGCTGCACCTCCGCGGGGATGTCGATGTGCTCCAAGAACACCTGGCTGCCGCCGTACACGTCCGTGACGACGGCCGCCAGTTCGGCCCGGGCATGGCCGGCCGCCGCAGCGAGTGCGTCGACGGTCAGTGGCATCGGCGCATCGAACGTGAACGGCCCGATGGCACTGCACAGGAATGTGTCGCCGGCCGGGCGGATCACCAGGCCGATGTCACGCGACTTGAGCACCGTCGCCGACGAGGCAGGGCGTCCCTCGGTCGTCGCCGTGAATTCACCCGGAGTCCCTACGGGACAGTGCAATTGCAGCTGCGTGAGGAAGTTGCCATCGCAACTGACCGTTGCGGTGAGCGTGGCGGCGCCCGCTCGACGGGGCGACACGTCGAAGCGTGCCTTGCCGCGCGAGGGACCCGCCTTGGGCAGCTGCAGCGGACGCTGGGCCTGCCCCAGGATCTCGAAGTCCTCCGATGCCACCTGGACGGTGAGCTCGCGGAACGGCTCGTCGGTATCGGCGAACACCGCGACCAATGGGCCGTTGCCGCTCAACGGCTTACGCTCGGTGTCGACGTCGATCGCCACCGAATACGGCACGCCCACCTCGAGCGGCTGGCTCAGATCGTGGTCCTCGATCTCGGCGTTGACGAACCGCTCGCTCGGCGGTGGCGCAGCTGTGGGCGGTGCCGGTAGCGGATCTGCCGCCATGGGTTCCGGAAGGCTCGGTGCGTCGAACCCTTCGCCGATGAGGTCCTGCAATTCCGCATCGATCGTCAGATCGATCGGGGGGTCGGCGAACACGACGGTCGTGGGAACGCCGATTTGCCGCCCCAGCACGATGGGATCCACCGGCGGCGGCCGCAGTGCCATCCGTTCCAGGGTGTCGAGCTGCCGCGCGACCGACTCCGGGAGAGCAGCGCCGGACGGGTACCGCGCCGTCAGCTCGCGGACCTTCTCGCTCGTCGGCACCACCCCCACCGCGGCGATGATGTCGATGAGCGCGCGCAGCCGAGCCGCCTCCGTGGCACCCAGCGGTCCGGACGGCATCCGTGCGAGCACGTCGTCGACGATCCGGCGCGCTTCGTCGGACGACAACCCTCTCAGCGCCTCGATGTCGGCGGCGCGGACGTGCTCTGGCCAGCCGGCCAGGATGCGCTGCGCTGCTGATGTCGCTTCGGTGCCCACCGAGACCCCCTGTTCGACGGTGCGCATACGGGAGTCATCGTGCAGACCGCTGACGTGCACGTCAAGAGGGGTGCGGCATGCCTACGCCGCCGAGTGTGAAAGGGGATACGGCCGGGGCGGCGTGTCGCGGATGACATCGCACACCCGCGCACACGCCCGCCGGGTTGCTAGCGCTGGTGCGACCGGCCCCCGGCACTCGCGGGACGGCGCGAGCGCCGGCGTCCGGAGCCCGGCGAGCGCCGCGGCGCAGCCTGGGTCGCCGGACGGGAGGTCGCGACCACACGCTCGACCGGGGCCCGGTACGGCGCGACCTCACCGGCCACCTTCTGCACCGCCTCGGAGTCGGCCGTCACCTGCTGAGGCGAGACCTGGATACCCGCCCGACGCAGCAAAGCCTGTGTCTCCCTGCGCTGTTCGGGCAACACCACCGTCACCACGTCACCGGCGCTGCCGGCACGCGCGGTCCGGCCGGACCGATGCAGGTACGCCTTGTGCTCGGCGGGCGGATCGATGTGCACCACCAGTTCGATGTCGTCGACGTGCACGCCGCGGGCGGCGATGTCGGTGGCGACCAGCACGCGGACCTCACCGGAGCTGAACGCGGCGAGGTTGCGATCGCGTGCCGGCTGAGACAGGTTGCCGTGCAGGTCTACCGACGGGATACCGGCCTCGGTGAGCTGCTTGGCCATCTTGCGGGCGTGATGCTTGGTGCGCATGAACAGGATTCGACGCCCGGTGCCCGACGCCAGCCGGTGCACCAGGTCCTTCTTGTCCTGCGGACCGGAGACATGGAAGACGTGGTGGGTCATCGCCGGCACGTGCGACTCCGGGCTGTCGACCGAGTGCAACACCTCGTTGCGCAGGAAGCGCTTCACGAGCTTGTCGACGCCGTTGTCCAGCGTCGCGGAGAACAGCAGCCGCTGACCGTCGGCCGGGGTGGCGGCGAGGATGCGGGTGACACCGGGCAGGAAGCCGAGATCGGCCATGTGGTCGGCCTCGTCGATGACCGTGACGGCCACCGCATCGAGGCTCACCAGCTTCTGCTTCATGAGGTCTTCGAGCCGGCCCGGGCAGGCCACGACGATGTCGACGCCGGCCTTGAGCGCCTGCACTTGGCGGTGCTGCGAGACGCCGCCGAAGATCGTGGTGACCGTGAGGTCGTTCACAGCTGCCAGCGGCGCGAGGGTGGCCGAGATCTGGGTGGCCAATTCGCGCGTCGGCGCGAGGACCAGGCCCGTCGGATGCGACGGGCGGCGCTTGCCGCCGGCGAGACGGCTCACCAGGGGCAACGAGAAGGCGAGGGTCTTACCGCTACCGGTCTTGCCGCGGCCGAGCACATCGCGGCCGGCCAGGGTGTCGGGCAGCGTCTCCTGCTGGATGGGGAACGGGGCGGTGATCCCGCGCGCGGTGAGCGCGTCGATGAGGGATCGGGACACGCCGAGATCGGCGAAGGTCTTGTCGCTGGTCAACTTTCGAGTGCCTTTCAGGCATTGGTGTGCCGAGCCGGCGCAGTATCGGGCGCGGTCCTCAACACAGGGTGGCGAGAGTGCCGGTGGGCACAATCGATCGCCGTGACACGAGCTGTGTGGGTCCACGGGCCATCAGGCGGGGCGGCCTGGCAACGGTGCCGGCGCCACTGTCGATGACGAGCGTTTCACGACGCATCGGCCTGGTGAGAACCGGCCGACGTGTCACCACCCTACCGCACGCGACAGGATGGCCACAGAAAGGGGACGGACCGCGCGAGCTGACCGGTCAGCCCTGCGCTCCCAGCGCCAGCAGCGACACCAGGTCGTAGGCCACGTGCGCGGCCGCCACCCCGGTCATCTCGGCGTGGTCATAGGCGGGTGCCACCTCGACCACGTCGGCACCCACCAGGTTCAGCCCGCGGAAGCCGCGCAGGATCTCCAGCAGCTCGCGGCTGGTGATGCCGCCGGCTTCCGGCGTGCCGGTGCCCGGCGCGTGCGCGGGGTCGAGAACGTCGATGTCGATGGACACGTAGACCGGGCGGGTGCCCACCCGGGTGCGCAGTCGGTCGATGATCTCCCGCACCCCCTGGTAGTACACGTCGGCCGACGTGAGGATCCCGAAGCCGAACCGGCGGTCGTCGTCGAGGTCCTTCTTCCCGTACAACGGGCCGCGGGTGCCGACGTGGCAGAGCGCCTCGGTGTCGAGGATGCCCTCCTCGACGGCGCGGCGGAACGGGGTGCCGTGGGTGTAGGCAGCCCCGAAGTAGGTGTCCCAGGTGTCGAGGTGGGCGTCGAAGTGCACGAGCGCGACGGGCCCGTGCTTGGCTGCGGCGGCGCGTAGCAGCGGCAGCGCGATCGTGTGATCGCCGCCGATCGTGACCAATCTCGTCGCGTCGGCCGTCAGCTGGGCGGCCGCCCCCTCGATCGTCTCGATCGCCTCGTCGATGTTGAACGGGTTCACCGAGATGTCTCCGGCGTCGGCGACCTGCACCAGCTCGAACGGGGACACGTCCATCGCCGGGTGGTAGGGCCGCAGCAGGCGCGACGCCTCACGCACGTATGTGGGGCCGAAACGGGCGCCGGGGCGATAGGACACCCCGGAGTCGAACGGCACCCCGGCGACGACGATGTCGGCGCACGTCACCTGATCCAGCCGCGGCACTTTCGCGAATGTCGCCGGTCCGGCATAGCGGGGGGTGACGGACGCGTCGACGGGTCCGACGGGCATGACTCAAACCTCCGAGACGATAGGGGTGTTGGCGGCGGGCCCGGCGGGCACCAGCCGGGGGCCTTCGGGACCGAAGACGTCGGCGGGTTCCGGGAACAGCCGCAGCGCAAGCGGATACAACAGCGCGGCCAGCCCCAGGCCGACGGGGATGCTCAGATCGACTCCGGCGGCGAGATCGCCCAGCGGTCCGACGAATTGGCCGGGTGAATTGACGAAACAGAGCGACAGCGCCGCTGCGACCAGCCAGGCCCCGAGCCCTCGCCAGTTCCAGCCGTGGCGGAACCAATAGCGACCGCCGCGCTGGCGCCGGTTGAACACCTGCAACGCATCCGAGTCGTACCACCCGCGCCGGGTGAACCAGCCCAACATCATCACCACCATCCATGGCGCCGTACACGTGACGATCAGCACCGCGAACGTCGAGATGCTCTGCACCACGTTGAACGCGAAGCGTCCGACGAAGATGAACACGATCGCCAGCGTGCCGATGAACACGGTGGCCTGTACCCGGCTGAAGCGCGGGAACACACTCGAGAAGTCCAGCCCCGTGCCGTAGAGCGCGGTAGTGCCGGTCGACATGCCGCCGATCAACGCGATCAGACACACGGGGACGAAGTACCACCCGGGGGAGACCGTCAGCAGGCCGCCGACATAGTCACCGCCGTCGATGAATTCCGGTGCGGTGGTGGCGACGACGGTCGCGGTGACGAGTCCGAAGAGGAACGGCACCAGGGTGGCGAGTTGCGCACCGAACGCGGCGAGCATCGGCTGCCACGAGGGGGTGTCGCGGGGGATGTAGCGGGCCCAGTCGCCGAGGAAGGCCCCGAAACTCACCGGGTTCGACATCACGATCAACGCCGCGCCGACGAACGACGGCCAGTACAGCGGATCGCCCGCCGACACCGTGCCGGCGTAGCCCGGATCGAAGGTGCCGCCGAAGGCGAAGATGCCCGCCAGGAACAGCACGGTGGCGGCGATGACGGCGATCTTGTTGACCAGCAACATGAATCGGAACCCATAGATGCACACGACCAGCACCAGGAGGGCGAACACGCCGTAGGCGACAGCGACGGCGACGTCGTTGTCCGGCAGTCCGATCGCGCGGTGAGCGCCGCCGACGAGCACGTCTCCCGATGTCCACACCGAGATCGAGAAGAACGCCACCGCTGTCAACAGCGACAGGAAGGAGCCGACGACGCGGCCGTGCACGCCCAGGTGCGCCGACGAGGACACCGCGTTGTTGGTGCCGTTGCGGGGGCCGAACAGCGACATCGGCGCGAGGATCGCGGCGCCCAGCAGCAGACCCGCCAGTGTCGCGAGCAGGGCGTCGCGGAACGAGAGCCCGAAGATGATCGGGAAGGTGCCCAGCACCACGGTGGCGATCGTGTTGGCGCCGCCGAAGACGAGCCGGAACAAGTCGAGGGGACCGGCGGTGCGCTCGTCGTCGGGGATGGGCTCGACGCCGTGGACCTCGACTTCCGTGGCTCTCGGTGGGGCGGCGCGGCCGGTGGCGGGGGTTGAGGTCATGTCTGGCTCCTCATGGTGTGGTGAGGGCCACGCTAAGGCCACCCCTGCAGCGGCGCAATCGCATCGCTCGCCTGCCATCAGCCGTTCGTCGCGATATGCCGAAGAAGGGCGGAAAAAACGACACAGCTGGCAGAATCATCCGCTGATGGCGCACGATGCGTTCAGGCAGTGAGGCGGAAAAATCGTGGACGATGTGGACGGCGCGATCGTCAGCTTGCTCGAACAGGACGGCCGGCTGACCCATCTCGACATCGCCGCGGCGGTCGGGCTGTCCCGCTCCGCAGCGGCGACCAGAGTGCACCGGCTACTAACTAAGGGGCAGGTCGTGATCCGCGGCGTGGTGCATCCCTCGGTACTCGGTCGCGGTGCACTCGCGCATCTCGGCATCGTCGTGTCGGGCCGGGCTGCGCCGATCGCTCGTGCGCTCGCCGAGCGCACCGATGTCGCGTTCCTGTCGTTGACCAGCGGGGCACACGGGATCGTCGCCGAGCTGCGGGCGGGTTCGATGAGCGACATCGATCGAGCCATCGGGGAGGTGCGGGCCGTCGCCGGGGTCGTGAGCGTGGACACGCTCGCGTACGTCGACGTGGTGCGCGATGTGATCGGACCTGTCGGCGAAGTCGGTGTCACCGTCGACGACGTGGACCGCCTGCTGCTGCGCGCGTTGCAGGAGGATGGCCGCGCCTCCTACGTCGATCTCGCTGCTGCCGTGGGTCTTTCGCCCGCAGGCGCGAGGCGGCGCGTGGTGCGGTTGGTGGAGAACAACGTCGTGCGCGTCGGTGCGGTGGTGCGGCACTCAGGGCAGGACCGCCAAAGCGCGCTGGGGCTGGGGATCCGGCTGGCCGGCGCGCCTGATTCCGTGGTCACCGCACTGCGCGCGATGCCCGCGGCGATCTTCGTCGCACGGGTGCTGGGGCGGTGCGACGTGCTCGCCACGGTGCGGGCGTTCTCGGCGGCCCAATTGGTGGATGTCGTCGACGAGGTCAGGAATCTGGCCGGCGTCGCAGCCGTGGAGAGTTGGGTGCACCTCGACGTGGTCAAGGAGAACTACGCGTCGGGATTCCCGGAGTGAGTGCGGAGTCGGCCCATCCTCAGCGACACTGTCGGTGGTTGGTGAGGTGGGCTCGGTATCCGCCGACACTGTCGCTCGGGGTGGGCCGGCGAGAAGGTTGCGTCAGCGCAGCGTCGCCAGCACGTCGTCGACCTCGTCCTGCGTCGTGGCCCAGGAACACACCAGCCGCCACACCGGCTCCCCGAGATCGGGCTGGTGCACCTGATAGTGCGCCGAGAGCCGTGCTGCCGCAGCGGGCGTCAGCCGGACGAACACCTCGTTCGCCTCGACGGGCGAGGCCAGGCTGAGGCCGAGACCCTCGAGCCCGGCGGCGAGTGCGCCGGCCATCGTGTTCGCGTGCGCCGCGGAGCGCAGCCACAGATCGTCGGAGAGCAGCGCCAGGAACTGCGCCGCCACGTAGCGGTGCTTGCTGGCCAGATGGCCGATCTGCTTCTGCACGAAGCTGATTCCCGGGAAGTGCTCGGGCCGGCGTACCAGGATCGCATCGCCGAACAGCAAACCGTTCTTGGTGCCGCCGACGGTCACGATGTCCGCGTCGCCGACCGCGTCGATCGGCGAGACCTGCTGGCTCGCAATGGCGTTGGCCACCCGGGCGCCGTCGACGTGCACCAGCAGCCCGAGGTCATGCGCGTGGTCGACGAAACCCTTGATGGCCGGCGCCGACCACACCCGGCCGTTCTCGGTCGACTGTGTGATGGTCACGATGCGCGGCTGCGAATGGTGCACCGGGCCCCGGCGGGTCACCCGGCGATCCAGCTCATCGGTCGCGACGATGCCATCGGTGCTCGGCAACCGCGTCAACTGCGCACCGGAGAGCCGCACCGGTCCGCCGGCCTCGTCGAGCAGCACGTGCGCGACGTCGCTGCACAGGATCTCGTGCCACGGCTGCACCGCCGCACTCAGCGCGATGATGTTCGCGGCCGTGCCGGTGAACGCGTACAACACCTCGGCGCCGGGGGAGTCGAAGGTCTCCCGCAGCGCAGCGGCGGCCTGCGCGGTCACGTCGTCGTCGCCGTAGGACGGTGCCGGCCCGGTGTTGGCACGCACCAGCGCGTCGAGGACCGTCGGGTGCGCGGGTGCGGCGTTGTCGGACGCGAAGGCAGCAGAGATCGGCACGCTCGCCATTGTGCCCCCGGTCAGCGGGTGGCGAGCCAGGCGAAGAACTCCTCGGCGCAGAACACCGGCTTGCCGTACTCGGCCGCCTTGCGCGCCTTGCCCGACTGCGTGCCCACCTCCGCCGTCACGAGCACGTCGCACCGCGTCTTCGACACCGTCTTCACCGGGACCAGACCGGCGTCGGCGGCCAGCGCCTCCATCTGCGGGCGCTCGACGATGCGCCCCGTCGGATCCTGCGCGGTGCCGGTGAAACAGATGCGTGTTCCCGCGGCGAGCACGGCGCCGATGGCGGGTTCGTCGGCCTCGGTGGCGATGTCCGAGGTCAGGTCGACGCCCAGCAACTCGGAGGCGGACCGCAGCCGGGCCCGCACGTCGTCGGGCACGCGCATCCCGGTGATGGCGCGGCGCAGCTGGTCGGCGATCGTCTGGCGGGCCGCTGGTTCCCACGTGGCGTCCCTTGTCGATTCGGCACCCGACGCCGGCTGCGCACCCAGCAGCACCGCCCCGACGTCGCGGCTGATCCGCAGCAGTGCCGACAACCCCGGCAGATGCTCGGCAGCCGGCGTCGGCACCGACGCATCCCGACTGACCAGCAGCCCGGCCGACTCGACCGCATCGGGCTCGTCGAACGCCGTCGTCCCGTCCGTGTTCGCCGTGTCCCGGTGGGCCTGGATCGCCGCTTGCGCCCGCTGCAGCGCGGTGCGTCCCGTGACGCGCGTCCCCCGGAGTTCGACACCCAACGGCATCGCGGTGACGAAGCCGAGGCGCTTGAGCTCGAAGTCGATCAACCCGAGTTGCTCGTCGATCCCGGGGCCGACCGGGGTGAATCCGGCGAGCATCGGCGCGATCACCGCCCACGCCTGCCGCAGCGTCGGAGCCAGCAGCACGTCCGCCACCGTGATGCCGTAGGCGGCCCGCGCGTCGGCCAGATCGCGCTGCGGGTTGATCAGCGTGGTCACCGCGGTACCGTCGTCGAACGCCACCGCCAGCTCCACCGGCCGCGGCCGCGACATCCGGCCCTCGTCCCCGACCGTCAGCATCCCGAACGCACAGAACCGGCGCGCTGCCGTGCCGTCGCCGCCACCGCGCAGGAACCGGGCGATCCGCCGATCGGTCTTCAAATCCTTCGGCAGCACAGGCCTTTTCAGGACCAGTCCGGCCAGTGAGGTGCATCGGCTCAGCGCCACGTACAACTGCCCGGTGGAAAACATGCCGCCCGTCAGGTCGACGACCACGCGGTCGAGCGTCTGCCCTTGGCTCTTGTGGATCGTGATCGCCCACGCCAGCTTGAACGGCAGCTGCGTGTAGGAGCCGATCACCTCACGGCTCAGCGACCCGCCGTCGAGCACCGGCCTGGTGGCCTCCCAGCTGAACGGTGCCACGTCGGCGCAGGAGCCGTCCGGGAACTCGACCTCGACGACGGCGCCGTAGCGGTCGTAGCCGACTCCGACCACGCGGCCGATGCTGCCGTTGACCCAGCGATCGGACTGGTCGTTGTTGAGCATCATGATCTGGGCGCCGACCTTGAACCGCAGCGTCTCCTCGACCGGGGGGTCGAACAGGCTCAGATCGCCGGATGTGCGCGCCTCATGGACGAATTCGTCCCCGGAGAGCCTCTCGAGCTGTTGCCGGTTGCGAGCCGTCACCAGACGGTTGGTGGGGGCCAGGGTCAGCCAGAACTCGTCATCGGGCGGCACGAAGTCCTTGTCGGCGCGCGCGTTGAGCTGCTCCTGAGCGTGGCCGAGGAGAACACCCTCGCGAATCTCGTTGAGGATGGCGGTCATTCGATCATCACCGAGCTGACGGAACACCGTGGTCAGCGAGACGGTCGGGAAGTCCTGCCGGCGGAACGAGCGTGCCGAGAAGAAGTAGGGCGTCTCGTAGGTGGTTTCGAAGAAGCCGGTCTCGTGCTCGCTGACCACCGGCGGCAGCTGGTACAGATCGCCGACGAGCACGATCTGCACGCCGCCGAACGGGGTGCCTGGCGCGGGACCGAACCGCGACAGCGCCGCGGCGATCATGTCGAAGACGTCGGCGCGCACCATCGACGCCTCGTCGATGATCAGCGTCTGCAGCGACGCCAGCGTCTTGGTGAAGCGGCCGGGCCGGTAGTCGCCGCCGCGCACGTCGGCCAGCGTCGTCGTGGCCCGGAACCCGAACAACCGGTGAATGGTGTAACCGTCGACGTTCAGCGCCGCGATGCCCGTCGGCGCCACCACCACGACGCTGCGATCGGTGTCGGCCAGGAAGCGGCGGATCAGCGTCGACTTGCCGGTACCGGCCTTGCCGGTGAGGAACACGTGCCCGCCGCCGGCGAGCCGGTCGAGCGCGTGGCGGAACTCGTCGGTCAGGACGATCACGGCTTGGACCGCCAGGCCCGCCAGCCGCGGTGCGCGGCATATGCCCCGGCGCCCGCGGTCACACACCACACAGCGATCGCGGCGATGAGCAGAGGCGCCGAAAACGAGCCGAGGGTCGAGCCCAGCGCCGTGTACGCGAACGCCTTCGGCGCCGAGCCGATCAGCGCGCCGGCCGCCATCTGCCACACGGGCACACCGAACGCGCCGAACGTGTAGGACGCCAGCGCATCGTTGATGCCCGGCACGAACCGCTGCCCGACCACCGCCCACAGCCCGCCGCGCCGTATCAGCGCGTCCACCCGTGCCGAACGCTCCGGCCCCAGCAGGGCGTGGGCGCTGTTCCGCCCGGCGCGCCGCCCCGCCACGGACGTCAACACCGCCGAGCCCACGGTGGCACCCAACGTGACGAACGTGCCCAGCACCGGGCCGAACAGGAACCCGCTGCCGCCGGCCAACAGCGGGCCCGGCACCAGCACCGCGCCCAGAACCGAGGACACCGCCACGTACACCAGCGGCGCCAGCGGGCCGGCCGATTCCACCACCGAGCGCACCGTGGCCACGTCGATGACCTGCCGGATCGCGGTCAGGTAGAACAACGCGCCCAGGACAGCGACGAACAGCGCGAGCCGCAGGACATGGCGGCGTCGCGACGTGTCCGGAGTGCCCTCGGTGTCAACCATGCCGAACGCCATCCTGCCGTAGCCCGTTAAGTTGGCAGGGTGACTGCGACGGCGGGGGAGCTGACGGGAACCGAACGCGCGGTGCTGCTGGTCCTGATGGCCCGGGCCCGGCCCGTGCCGAACTCCGAACTGGCGGCTCTGGGCCCCACGCTGGACAAGGCGGGGCGCGAGAAGCTGAACCGGCTGGGACTGATCGAGTCCGAGCGGGCAGGCAACCGCTACATCCACGAGCTGACCGACCGCGGCTGGCGAATGTGCCGCGAACTGCTCGACGCGCCGCCACCAGCACGAGCCACCGGACCGGCGAAGGCGTTGCAGACCATCCTCGCGGGGCTGGGGCGATACCTGGAGACCGCGCAGCTGAGCCTGGCCGATGTGTTCGGCGAGACGGCGGCGTCTAAGGATGCGCCCAGCGTCGAGGACCGCATCCGCGCGGTCTACACCGAGTTGGCCCCGCGACCGGGCGGCTGGGTGCCGCTGCGCCGGCTGCGCGCCGAGCTCGACGCCCCGCGCGATGCCGTCGACGCCGCGCTGGCCGCGCTGCACCGCACGCCGGGGGTGAGCGTGATCCCCGAGGAGAACCAGAAACAGCTGACCGACGAGGACCGCGCCGCCGCCGTGCTGATCGGCGACCGGCCCAAGCATCTGATCGCGATCGAGGGCTGATGGACGCATCGCAGCGGGAGGCGCTGAGCGCGCTGCGCCTGACCTGGGCGCCCACCAGTGACGACCTGTGGCGTCCGCAGGCCGCCACCCACGTCAGCGGGCTTAACGACGCCGCGGTCGACGACGTGATAGCGGCCTTCGGTGACGCCCGGGCCGATCCGGATTCCTCGCCCCTGGGCGTCGTGATCCAAGGGCCCGCCGGCTCGGGCAAGACCCACCTGCTCGGCCAGATCCGGGAGCGCGTGCAGGCCGACGGCGGATTCTTCTTCGTCGTCGAGCTGCTCGACGCGGCCAGTTTCTGGGAGTCGGTGCGCAGCGGTGTCCTGGAGAGCCTCGGCAGGCCAGGCCACCGGCTGGAGACCCAGCTCAAGGATGTGCTGTGGGAGCTGGCGTCGCTGGCCCACGTTTCGCGTGCGGACCGGCGGGCACTGGTCGGCGACGACGACCTCGACGCCGAGACGCTGTACCGCTTCGTGATGGCGCTCGCGAAGCAGCCGTCGGCGAAAGAGACGGTGCGGCAATGTCATCAGGCACTGCGCGCGCTGGTGCTGGTGGCGTCCAACGACTTCATCGCCCACGACATCGGCGAAGGGTTCCTGCAGGGCAGCGAAGAGTTCACCGCCGAGGAACGTGGCCCGTGGGGACTGCGGACCGCGCCCGCCTCGGCGCAGGAGTGCGTGCGCGACATCGCCCGGCTGGTCGCGCTGGCCGGCCCGGCGGTGCTGGCCGTCGATCAGATCGACACGCTGATCGCGCAATCGCTGGCCGCCACAGACGAATCCGCCTCCGACGACCGCCGAGACGATCGGGTGCTCGAGCAGGTCGCCCACGGGTTGATGGCCGTGCGGCAGACCATGCGGCGCACCGTGCCGGTGGTGGCGTGCCTGCCCGCGGTGTGGGAACACATCCGGGACACCGCGACAGCCAGTGTGGCCGACCGGTTCCGGGTCACCGGGGTGCTCCGGCCGCTGCCCACCGCCGACATCGGCCGCGCCATCCTGGAGCGCCGCTTCACCGCCAGCTACCGCGCGGTGGGCTTCACCCCGCCGTACCCCAGCTGGCCGATCGCGCCCGAGGCGTTCGACGAGGCGCCGTCCTACACGCCGCGGCAGCTGCTGATCCGCGCCGACACCCACGTTCGTGAATGCCTCAAGCACGGCGACGCCGTCGAACTACACCACCTGACAGGCGAGGGCGTGGTGTGGGACTCGTTGTCGGACAACGATACCGGGCAGGAAACTGCGCTCCTCGATCGACGGTTCGCCGACTACCGCAGGCGCGCGGTGCCTTCGGCGGCGACCGCCTCCGACGGCGAGGACGTCACGATGCCCGAGCTGCTCGGCGCAGCACTGACCGCGTGGATCGCCGAGCGCGACGGTGAGCAGACCTTCGCCTGCGACCCGCCGCCCGGCACACACGTCACGCTGCACGCGCGGCTGCGCGAGACGCTGGACAGCGCCACCGAGGACGAACGGCACTGGGCGTTCCGCGCCGTGGCGGCCGACAACGCCAGCGCTGCGCTGAGCCGGGTCCGAAAGGCCATCACTGCCGCGGGTTTCGGCCCCGGCGCCGGCCGGCGCCGACTGTTCCTGATCCGCAACACACCCTGGCCGACCGGGAAGAAGACGGCCGAGGAGATCGCGGCATTCCACGCGTGGGGCGGTGCGACGGTGCCGCTGGCGGAGGGCGACGTGCGGACGATGGCCGCGCTGCGTGATCTGTTCGCCGAGGACGACCCCGGCCTGGCGCAGTGGCTGCGGACACGCCGGCCCGCCCACCGGATGGCTCTGCTGGCGGAGACCCTCGGCGACGGTGTGGTCGAGGACGAACTCGAGATCGATTCGGGCAGTGACTCATCGGATGAGCCGGCCGACGATGTTCCCGCCGTCGACGTGCCCGACGACGAGGTGCCGCTGGGCCGCGACCTGCACAGCGACGAACCGGTGTCGATCCCGATGTCAGCGCTGCGCAAACACGTCGCGATCTTCGCGGGGTCGGGATCGGGCAAAACGGTCCTGATCCGCCGGCTGGTCGAGGAATGCGCGCTGCGCGGAGTGTCCGCGATCGTGCTGGACCCAAACAACGATCTCTCGCGGCTCGGGACCGCGTGGCCGCAGAAGCCCGACGGGTGGCACCGCGCCGACGACGCGCGCGCCGAGGACTATCTGCGCTCCACCGAGGTGACGATCTGGACGCCGCGGCGCACCAGCGGCCGCCCGCTGAGCTTCCAGCCGCTGCCCGACTTCGCCAGCGTCGTCGACGACCACGACGAGTTCTACGAAGCCGTCGAAGCGGCGTGCTCGGCGCTGGAACCGCAGGCGCTGATCACCGGCAAGACGCAGAAGGCCACCCGCGCCCGGGCGGTGTTGCGAGAAGCGTTGCAGCACTACGGCAGAACGCCCGAGCCGACGCTGGCCGGATTCGTCCGGCTGCTGGCCGACCTGCCCGACGACGTCAGCAACATGGCCGGCGCGCACGAGATCGCCGGCGACCTCTCGCAGAACCTGCGCGCCGCGATGGTCAACGACCCGCTGTTCGGCGGGGCGGGTACCCCCGTGGATCCGGGTGTTCTGCTGACTCCCTCCGACGGTTACCGCGCACGGGTGTCGGTGATCAGCATGATCGGGCTACCGTCCGACGAGCAGCGGCAGAGCTTCGTCAACCAACTGCAGATGGCGCTGTTCGCCTGGATCAAACGCAACCCGGCGGGCGACCGGCCACTCGGCGGGCTGCTCGTGATGGACGAGGCGCAGAACTTCGCTCCCGCACGGGGTTTCACCGCCTGCACCCGCAGCACGCTGGCGCTGTCGTCGCAGGCCCGCAAGTACGGTCTGGGCTTGGTGTTCGCCACGCAGGCGCCCAAGGGGTTGAACCTGAACATCCCCGGCAACGCGGCCACCCAGTTCTACGGACTGCTCAACGCGCCCGCGCAGATCGACACGGCCCGCGAGATGGCCAGGGCCAAAGGCGGACTCGTCGACGACATCAGCCGGTTGCGGGCGGGCAACTTCTACGTCGCCACCGAGGGGGAGTCCTTCCACCGGGTCGTCGAACCGTGGTGCCTGTCCTACCACCCGTCGAGCCCGCCGTCGGCCGACGAAGTGCTGGCCTTGGCGGCGCAGCGATGAGCCGGGTCTTCATCACCGCCGACGAGCTGGCGGCGATGCTGGAGCGCGGTGAACCCGTCACGCTGCTCGACGTCCGGTGGTCGCTGCCCGAACCCGACGGCAGCGCAGCCTACGACCGCGCCCACCTGCCGGGCGCGGTGTACGTGTCCCTCGACGACGAGCTGTCCGATCACAGCGTCACCGGTCGCGGCAGGCACCCGCTGCCATCGGGTGCCGCGGTCCAGGCGGCCGCCCGGCGGTGGGGCGTCCGCACCGGTGTCCCGGTGGTGGTCTACGACGACTGGAACCGGGCCGGTTCGGCACGCGCGTGGTGGGTGCTGACCGCGGCCGGCATCCCGGACGTCCGCATCCTCGACGGCGGGCTCGCCGCCTGGCATGGCGAACTGCGTTCGGGCACCGAGGCCGTCGAACCCGGTGACATCACGGTGGCCCACGACGACCTGTACGACGGCGCGCTGCCGACGGTGACGGCCGACGAGGCGGCCGCGGCGCCGGTCCTGATCGACGCCCGCGCACCCGAACGGTTCCGCGGAGACACCGAACCCGTCGACCCGGTGGCCGGACACATCCCCGGCGCCCGCAACGTCCCCAGCACCAGCCTGCTCGCCGAGGACGGGACGCTACGCGATGATCTGACCGCGCGGATCGGGTCCGTCGACGAGCGCCCTGCGGTGTATTGCGGTTCCGGGGTCACCGCGTCCGTCGTCGTCGCCGCCCTGGCATCGGTCGGGGTGGACGCCGCACTGTTCCCGGGCTCGTGGTCGCAGTACAGCGGCGAGTCAGCGCGCCCGGTCGCTCTCGGTGAGTGACCCCGTCTCCTCGAGATCGAGCACCGGGGTGGGCCGCCGGAAGCCGCGGGTGACCACGGCCAGCCAGACGACACCGATGGCCAGCCAGATCAGTCCGATCGTCAGCGCCTCACCGGACAGGCTGGTCCACAGCCACGCCGTCAGCAGGAAGCCGATGGCCGGCAGCACCACGTTGAGCACCACGTTGCGCTGCCGCTGATCGACGAAGTAGTGCTTGATCACCGACAGGTTGACCACCGAGAACGCCACCAGCGCACCGAAGCTGACCACCGACGCCAGGATCGCGAGATCGATCACGATCGCCAGCAGCGAGATCACGCTGACCGTGAGGATCGCGTAGACGGGCGTGCTGAATTTGACCGACACGTGCCCGAACACCTTGCGCGGCAGGATGCCGTCGCGGCCCATCGCGAACAGGATGCGCGCGACCGACGCCTGCGAGGTCAGCGCGGAACCGAGCGCGCCGGCCACGTAAGCGGCCGTGAAGAACGTGTTGGCGAACGACCCGCCGGCGGCGAGCATCACGTCCGTCGAGCCGGTGTCCACGTCGGCGAACTGGTTGGACGGGAACACCAGCTGCGAGACGTACGACAGCACGATGAAGATGATGCCCGAGACGATCGTCGCGATCATGATCGCCTGCGGCACGGTGCGTTTGGCGTCGCGCGCCTCCTCCGACAGCGTCGACACGGCGTCGAAGCCCAGGAATGACAGACACAGGATCGCCGCACCGGCCAGGACCGGGCTCATACCGCCGGCGCTGCCGTCACCGGTGAAGGGCGCCAGCAGATCGACGGTGCCGAAGCCGGAGATCTTCGACAGTGCCAGCGCCGCGAACACCACGATGAAGATCGCCTGGATCGCGATGATCAGGAAGTTGGCCCGCGCCACCGACACGATGCCGACGATGTTGAGCACGGTGACGATCGCGATCGACACGAGCACGATCACCCAGGCGGGCAGTGCCGGCAGGGCGGCGTTCAGATAGAGCCCGATCACCAGGTAGTTCAGCATCGGCAGGAACAGGTAGTCCAGCAGTAGCGACCAGCCGGCGAGGAAGCCGACAGGGGCGCCGAACGTCCGCTGTGTGTAGGTGTAGGCAGAGCCGGCCACCGGGATCGCGGCGGCCATCCGCGCGTACGACAGCGCGGTGAACACCATCGTGATGGTGGTGACCACGTAGGACATGGGGACCCGACCGCCCGAGGTCTCGGTGACGATCCCGTAGGTGGTGAACACCGTCAGTGGCACCATGTACACGAGGCCGAACAGCACCAGTGAGGGCAACCCCAGTGCTCGTTTCAGGTGACCCTCGTGCGGGTCGGCGAGAAAAGCGCCCGAATCTGTGCTCATGTCAGCCCCTTCCGTTCTGGGCCCGGTAGGCCGGTGTGCCACGCAGATAGGTGGCGCGGATGCCGACATCCGGAAGATCCAGTGGCGGCACGGTTCGTGGGTCGCGGTCCAGCCATACCAGGTCGGCACTGGCCGCCGGGGCGATAACGCCCCAATCGTTATCGGCGAACGCTTGATTCGCAACGCCGGCGGTATACGCCGACAGGGCACGGTCGACCGGCAGGATCTCGTGCGGAGTCCAGCCACCCTCGGGCTCACCCGTGGCGGTGCGTCGCGAGGTGGCGACGGCGATGCCGTCCAGCGGGGCGCCGGAGGACACCGGCCAGTCCGAGCCGAAGCCCAGCGGAGCGCCGGAGGTGTCCAGCGTGCGGATCGGGTATTGGCGGTTCGCGCGTTCGGTGCCCAGCCGGGGCACGGTGAGCACGGTCATCAGTGCGTCGAGTTGTGCCCACAGCGGCTGCATGTTCGGGATCACCCCGAGGGCGGCGAACCGGGCCAGATCGACCTCGTCGACGAGCTGGCAGTGCGCGATCACGGGCCGGCGATCGCGGGGACCGTTGTGCGCCACAACGTGTTCGATGGCGTCGAGGGCCTGGCGCACCGCCGCGTCGCCGATCGCATGGATGTGGATCTGCAGTCCGAGCTCGTCGACGCGGCGGGCCGCCTCGGCCAGCGAGTCGCCCTCCCAGTTCCGCATTCCCCGGTTCTCGTGGGCGTGCATGCCCGTGCAGTAGGGCGCCAGCAGCGCGCCGGTCTCGTTCTCCACGACCCCGTCGGCGAAGAACTTCACGGTGTTCGCGGTGAGCAAGGGGTTGGCCGCCTCGGCCACCATGCGCTGCTGCTCGGCGAAATGGGTGACCTGGCCGTCGAAGTGGCGTGGATCGCCGTAGAGCGCGAGGTTGAACCGCATCCGCAGGGCCCCGCGACGGGCCGCCTCGACGTAGGTGGCGACGTCGGCCGGCTCGACCCAGGCGTCCTGCACCCACGTCACGCCGCGGGCCAGGTAGTAGTCCGCGGCGGTGCCCAGGGCCCCGATGCGGACGTCCTCGTCGCGCGGCGGCATCACGTTCATCACGAGATCGGTGGCGCCCCACTCGCGGAGCGTGCCGAGCACCGATCCGTCCTCGCGGTGCGGGATCTCGCCGAGCACCGGGTCGGGTGTGTCGGCGGTGATGCCCGCCCGCTGCAATGCCACGCTGTTGCACCACACCGTGTGGTAATCCCACGCGCGCAACACCACCGGCCGATCCGGCACGGCCGCATCGAGCCAGCGCGCGTCGAACAGACCGCCGGGGGCGAGGCTGCCGTCATAGGAGGCGCCGACGATCCAGTCCTCGTCCGGGTGGTCCTCGGCATACCGCTTGACGGCCAGCACGATCTCGTCGACCGAGGTGCACGGCCGCACGGCCGGCCCGACCGCCTCGAGACCGCCGTAGAGCGGATGGGCGTGCCCGTCGCCGAACGACGGCATCAGGAAGCCACCGTCCAGATCGACCGTCTCCGCCTGTCCTGCTTGGGCTTTCGCGTCGTCGCCCAGGGCGGCGACGACGCCGTCGACGACGAGGACGGCGTCGGTCTCCTGAGGGGCATGACCGCCCGTCCACACGGTGCCGCCGGTGAACAGTGTCGCGCTCACGCGAGCACCAGAATGAACATCGAGCTCCTAAAACGAATGAAGTTCGTTTATTGTGAACTGACTCACCCGACCGTGCAAGAGGGGAGCGCGAATGTGGGCCGACCGCGTACACCTCTGCTGTCGTCCGAGCGGATCGCCGAAGCCGCTCTGGAGCTGGTGATCAGCACCGGCGGCTTCACCATCGCGGGGGTGGCGCGCGCACTGCGGGTGCGGCCGTCCTCGCTGTACAACCACGTCAGCGGGCGCGACGACGTCGTCGAACTGCTTCGTGAGCGCGCGATGTCCGACGTGGAACTGCCCGTCGACGACCCCCAGCGACCGTGGCGCGACGTCGTCGCCGACATCGCCCGCTCCTACCGCCGCAGCTTCGCCCGCTACCCGCAGCTGATCCCGCTGCTCACCGAATACGCGGTCAACAGCCCGCACGCCATCACGATGTACAACGCACTTGCGGTCACGCTCACCCGGGCCGGGTTCAGTCCGGCCGACACGCTGCGGACGATCACGCTGGTGGATTCCTACGTGCTCGGCTCGGCGCTCGATGTCGCCGCCCCGCACCAGCCGTGGCGGCACCGCGCCGAAGTCGGGCCGGAGCTGGCCGCCGCCCTGGACACGGGGGCACCCAAGCCGCAGCGCGCCGACGACGCGTTCGAGTTCGGCCTGGCGGTACTGCTGCGCGGGCTCGGCTGATTCGCGATCAGAACTGCACGCCGCGCGTCAGCGCTCCGTCGACCACGAGATTGGTGCCGGTGATGAAGCTGGCGGCCGAACTGCTCAGGAACACCACCGCGTTGGCGACTTCCTGCGGTGTGGCCATCCGGCCGGTCGGGTTCAACGCGAGCGCGTCGGCGAACAACGTGGGATTCTCGGCCTCGATCGTCGACCACACCCCGCCGGGGAAGTAGGTGTTGCCGGGGCTCACGGTGTTGGCGCGCACGCCCTGGGCGGCCAGCTTGTACGCGAGGCCCTGCGTGTAATGGATGATCGCCGCCTTCATCGTCCCGTAGGGTCCCGCCGCGAAATCCACCTCGCGGCCCGAGACGCTGGAAATCGTGACGATGGAACCGGATTCGCTTGCGAGCAGATGAGGCAGCGCGGCCTCGACCAGTCCGATCGTGCCCATGAGATCCACCTCGAACGTCGTCCGCCAGTTCTCCGCGGACTCCGGAATCGCCAGCGCGCTGACATTCGCGACGACCCCGTCGAGCCCGCCGAACGCCTCGGCCGTCGCGTCCACCCACGCGGTCAACGCCGCAGTGTCGCCCACGTGCACCACGGTTCCCAGAGCGGCCTCGCCCAGATCCTTTTGCGTGTCGGCCACCGCCTCGGGGGTCCGTGCGCAATAGGCGACGCGGGCGCCCTCGGCGAGCAGCCCCTCCACCACGGCCCGGCCGATGCCGCGGGTGCCGCCGGTGACAGCGAACCGCTTGCCCGTCAGCCCGAGATCCATGCGCGTCCTCCTAATAGGTGATGGAACCGAAACCACCTGCTGCCGAGCGCATCTCGGCATGGACACCGCCGAACGCGGATGCGGCGGGCAGCAGCCGCTTGTCGATCTTGGTGACCGAACTGTAGTTCGTGTCCACGACGTTGGCGATCGGGGCGAGCGAGATCTGGGTCAGCAGCTGGTAGGCGTCGAGACGATCCAGGCCGTAGAGCTCACCGAGCCACGTAATCATCTCCACCTGGCCGGCTCGCCACGCCTCCTCCAGTGGACGGCCCGAGCCCACGCACATCAGATGCGTGTCGGTCTCGATCCGCGGCCAGGCCGGTCCGCCGCCCTTCACCAACCCGACGATCGCCGTCACGTTCATCGCGCCCTCGACCGCGGTGCCGCAGGACTCGCCTTCACCCTGCCGGTAGTGCCCGTCGCCGAGCGAGAACAGGGCGCCGGGCACGTTGACCCGGAGGTAACAGGTCGCGCCCGCTCTCATCTCCGGGGTGTCCATGTTGCCGCCGAACACATCGGGCACCAGCGAGGTCCGCACCTCGCGGCGGGCGGGTGCGACACCGACGGTGCCGAGCATCGGGTTGGCGGGCAGCGCGAGCTCGAAGTCGCTGCCGTGCGCGGAGAACGCGACAGTGCCGGCCGCGGAGTCGTACTCGTAGATGTACGTGCGCTCGGGCAGTGGGTCCTGCAGTGTCGGGCTGACCGGAACGCTGGTCAGCCCGCCGAAGAACGGAATGAGACTCGACGCACCCCAGGTGCGCGCGGGCGTCAGGTCGACGAGATGAATGACGAGTGTGTCCCCGGGTTCGGCGCCCTCGATCCAGAACGGCCCGGTCTGCGGGTTGAGGTCTTCGGTGTCCAGGGCGGTGGTCGCGACATCCGCGGCGCTCGTGATCCGGCCCCCGTAGGCGTCCTCGGTCCACAACGTCAGCACCGTCGGCGGCGTGATCCTCGCGACGGGCGCCGCGCCGCCGAAGGTGTAGGCCATCTGGTCGGCGGTCGGGATGAAAGTGACGTGATCCATGCTCGCCATCCTCGTCCGGTGCAGCGCGCGCCGCCATACGATCGGGACATGGCCGATGAGATGAGCGGAGAGCGCGACTTCAACCAGCGCAACATCGACGAGTTCCGGGCCAACGGCGGCAAGGTGGGTGGCCAGTTCGAAGGGTTCCCCCTGCTGCTGTTGACCTCGACCGGCGCCAAGAGCGGCGAGCAACGCGTCAATCCGGTGGCGTACTTCGAGTTCGACGACGGCATCTACATCGTCGGGTCGGCGGCGGGTAGGGATTCAGATCCCGCGTGGGCGTTCAACATCCGCGCGCACCCCGAGGCGCAGGTCGAGATCGGCTCCGAGCCGCCGCGACCGGTGCGGGCGCGCGAGCTGCCGCGCGAGGAACGTGACCGTCTCTACCCGCGGGTGGTCGAGCAGGCGCCCGGTTTCGGCGACTACGAGAAGCGGACCGACCGCGTCATCCCGATCTTCGAACTGGTGCCCGCCGACTGACGGGTTTTGCCGCAACCGACTCGGCGCGAGCGCCGGTGTGCGACGGTATGCACCATGCGCGTGTGGGGGATCGTGGTGCTGTCCGTCGGGCTGATCGCGGGCTGCAGCAGTCCGGCACCGGCCCCATCTGCGTCCCCATCGATGTCGCCTCCAGCTGCCAAAGCCTCTGGCGCTCCGCAGGACCCGCAGACCGACGACACCGAAGGCGGGGACGGCACCATGACCGTCACCTACGAGGATGCGACCACACCGGAGGCGATCGCCGGCCGAGCACTGCTCCAGGACAACACCGTGCTCGACGACTTGGCTGCCGACATCAATGAGTCTCTGTATCTGCCGCAGGACATCACGCTGCGGGGCGCGCAATGTGACGAGCCGAATGCGTTCTGGGACGCAGGCGCCAACAGCATCACGCTGTGCTACGAGGACGCGGATTCGGCGAAGGAGGTGTTCACCGCGCTGGGTGATCCCGATCCGAGCGCCGCGGCCATCAACTCCGAGTACGCGACGTTCTATCACGAGGTCGGTCACATGGCGATCAGCATCTACGAGCTGCCGATCACCGGGCGGGAGGAAGACGTCGCCGACCAATTGGCGGCGTTCGTGTTGCTGCAGCCCGGTGACGACGGTAAACCCGACCCCGAATCCGTCAAGGCCGTCAAGGATTTCGCCAGCACCTTCGAGGCGTCGGGCGCCGAACGTCAGGAACTCGGCGCCGCCGACTTCGCCGATGTGCACTCACTCGACGAGACGCGGATGTTCAACCTGCAGTGCTGGATCTACGGCGCGGACCCCGAGGCGGGTGCCGACCTCGTGACGTCCGGCCGGCTGCCGGAAGACCGAGCCGACGGCTGCGCCGACGAATGGAACCAACTGGACAACGCCTGGTCGACGCTGCTGGACCCGCACCTGAAGTGATCAGCCAGGCGCCTGTACCGGCGGGGGCGGCGGCAGCGGAGCGGGCGCCGGTGGCGGAGGAGGCGGGACCAGCAGCCGGACGATGTCGGGCTTCATCTGCTGCAACTGCGCGCCCCAGTACCCCCAGCTGTGGGTGCCGTTCGGTGGGAAGTTGAAGATCGCGTTGCGCCCGCCCGCGGCGATGTACTTGTCGCGGAACTCCTTGTTGGTGGCGATCGTGATCGTCTCCAACGACCCCGCACTGAGGTTGATGCCCACGTCCGTCCCGGTGTCCAGGTCGGAAGCGACGCCGTTGCCGCAGTAGATCCACAGCGCGGTGCGGTTGGCGACGAGCCGGTTGATGTTGAGCATCGGATCGGCCCGCTTCCAGGCCGGTGAGCCCGACGGGCCCCACATGTCGAGTGAGTCGAAACCGCCGGCGTCCTGCATCGCGATGTCGATGAGCGGCGGCCAGAACTTCTGCGACGGAGCCAGATAACCCGACAGCGACGCTGCGAACTTGTACTGACGGGGGTAGTAGGCGGCCATCGTCAACGCAGCGCTGCCCGACATCGACAGCCCGACAACGGCATTGCCGAACGGATCCTGACCGCGGTTGGCGGCGAGCCACGTCGGCAGCTCGTTCGTCAGGAACGTCTCCCACTTGTACGTCAGCACGCCGTTGCGGTTCTTCGCCGGCCGGTACCAGTCGGCGTAGAAGCTGGACTGCCCGCCGACCGGCATGATCACCGACACCCCGGACTCGTGGAACCATTCGAAGGCTGCGGTGTTGATGTCCCAGCCGTTGAAGTCGTCCTGCGCACGCAGGCCGTCGAGCAGCAGCACCGAATGCGGGCCCCCGCCCTGGAATTCGACGCGGATCGTGCGGCCCATCGACGGCGACGGCACGTCGAGCTGTTCGACCGGCAGGCCTTCCCGGGAGAACGCGTGCGCCTGCGGGGTGAGGATCAGCGCGGTGGCGGCGAGCAGCGCCGCGACGGCGACACGACGAACCCGCTGGCCCAAAGAGATCACGCGCGCGAACCTATTCGCGATGCGGCGCCGGCGGCCGGGGACGCGCCCGGCGGTGACCGGGTCGTTACCGAGTTGTGAGCGGGCGCGTCAGCAGCACCGGGCCTTGGGCCATGAACCTTGATGTGACGCCCCGATGTTCGTCTGCGGCGTGCACGGTGAAGGGATGCAGGACGAACATGTCTCCGGGCTCCCCGGTGGCGTACCGGACCGGCCGTGACGCGCTCGCGGCGTCGACGAGGGCGCCGGCCGTCACTGCGTCGAGCGGTTCATCGCCGAGCACGCGTGCCGTGTCGCGGTGGGATCCGACCCGGATGCGCGTCGGCGCGTCGTCGATCGACACCTCGGAGAGCAACGTCAACACCAGCAAGGTGTGCGGCCGCCTCGTCACGTGCCAGGCACCGTCGTCCCCCGGGGTGTTCAGATCGATGTGCCAGCCGCGGTCATCGGCCGGCGGGCGCACCGGGAAGCGAACCGGGATGTTGCCGAGGGCGCCGCGTGGCGTCCACCCGCCCTCGCCGCAGATCGCGTCGAGCGCGTCGGCCAGCTTCGGACTGCGGACCAGTGCGCCGAAGGGACCCTCGCCGGTCAGGTCGGCGGTCCAGACGACCGGCTGGGTCCAACTCGCCGGATCCCGCGCGACGCCGAGCCGTTGCCACAGCAGCTCCCGCGCCGCGTCGGCGGCAGCGCGCGGCGCGGCCTGTTCGAGGGTGAGGTAGCCGTCGGCGGCGAAGGAGTCGAGATCGACCATTCGACGAGCCTGGCACAGCGTCCATACCGGCCATCAACGGTTTTCGCCGCTCAGCGGCGTGCGGCCGCGAAGCCCAGGACGGCCACCGTCGCCGCGCACACCATCGCGATGCCCAGCGGTACCGCGGTGTGCTCTCCGCCGAGGCCGACGAGCGGCGACACCACGGCCGCGAGCCCGAACTGCGTGGCGCCGAGCAGCGCCGACGCAGTGCCGGCGGCCCTCGGAGCAGCGGACAACGCCAGCGCGGTGGTGTTGCCGAAGATCAGGCCCATGCCTGCGACCGAGAAGAACAGCGGCAACGCGAGCCAGCCCGCGGGGACCCCGGTCACCGCCAGCGTCAGCACCGCGATGCCGGCCGCCAGGATGATCACGAGGCCGACGCCGGCCAACCGGCGCGGCTCGACGCGCGCGGCCAGCCGCGCACTCGTCGCGCTCATCAGCAGCAGCCCGCAGGCGTTGACCCCGAACATCGCTCCGTACTGCGCCGAGCTGAGGCCCATCATCGTCTGGTAAACGAACGGCGACGCCGAGATGTAGCCCATCATCACCGCGAACGCGAAGCCGAATGTGACCAGATGACCGAGGTATTCGCGGCGGGCCAGATCCCGCAGCGGCGAGCCCTGGGTCGCTCGGTTCACTCGGAGCTCCCGACGACGTTCCTCGGTGTGGGTTTCGCGGATCACGACCAGCGCGGCGACGAGCATCGCGACGACGAGGGCCAGGATGACCGCGAGCGCGCCACGCCAGCCCAGCGGCTGCACCAGGAAGCCGCCCGCCAGCGGAGCGGCGATCGGAGCGATCCCGCCGACGATCATCATCAGCGAGAACGCGCGCGCCGCGGCACGTCCCGTCGCCAGGTCCGAGATGATCGCCCGGCCGATCACCATGCCCGCCGCGCCGGTGAGCCCCTGCGCCAGCCGGGCCGCGACCAGCACCTCGATCGTGGGGGCGAGGACGGCGACGACGCTGGCGACCACGCACACGGCGGCGCCGGACACCAGTGGCTTGACACGCCCGTAGCGATCCGACAGCGGGCCGAACACCAGCTGGCCCGCCGCCAGGCCCAGGAGGAATGCGGTGAGGGTGAGCTGCACATTCGTCGGAGACGTGTGCAGGTCGTCGACCATCTGCGGGAAGGCGGGCAGGTAGAGGTCGGTCGCGAAGGGCGCGACGGCCGACAGCAGCGCGAGCGTGACGAGCAGCCCGGCAGTGATCTGCGGAGGCGCCTGCCGGCGAGCCGGCGTATCGACGGTCGAGGTCATGGGAACTCCCGTGTTAATTATCAGAACATAATTATCAAACAATAAATATCAGGTATGGTGGTGCCGTGCAAGCCCGACAGCCCCGCGGTGAGCAGCTCGCGGACCTCGCCGACGTCGTCATGGCCGTCGCGCGCGCAATCAAGTCACAGGCCGCGGCGGACCCCGGCATCGTCGAACTCTCGCCGACCGAAGTGACCGTGCTGCGCTACATCGACCACCATCCCGACGTCAGCGCCGGCACCGTCGCCGCGGGAACGGGGCTGCAGCGCAGCAACCTGAGCCGGGCGCTGCGCGACCTCGAGGCCAAAGGGTTGGTGCGCCGATCGGCCGATCCGGCCGACAGCCGTCAGGTCGTGTTGCGCTCGACCCGGCAGGCCGCGGAGAACCTGGCGCGGCTGCGCGTCATCTGGGCGAGGGTGCTCGGCGATGCGCTCGCGGCGTCAGGGGAGAACCACGACCTCGCCTCGACGCTGACGCTGTTGCGTGCGCTCGAGCGCAATCTCTATTAGAGATCGACCGACATCGGGCCCACGCCCCAGATCTCGTCGCAGTACTCGCGAATCGCCCGGTCGGAGGAGAACATTCCGCTGCGGGCGGTGTTGCGGATCGACATCCGCGTCCACACCTCGTCGTCGAGCCACACCCGCGACACCTCGGCCTGCTTGTCCACATACGCCCGGTAGTCGGCGAGCACCAGGAACGGATCGTGGGCGATCAGGTTGTCCACGACGGGGCGCAACACCTCGGTGTCGCCGTGGGTGAACGTGCCCGCCGCGATCAGTTCCAGCACGGCGGCCAGCTCGGGGTCGCGTTCCACATAGCTCTGCGGCCGATACCCCTCGGCTTTGACGGCTTCGACCTGATCCTCGGTGAGCCCGAAGCAGAAGAAGTTCTCCGATCCTGCCTCCTGCCGGATCTCGACGTTGGCACCGTCGAGTGTGCCGATGGTCAGCGCGCCGTTGATCATGAACTTCATGTTGCCGGTGCCCGAGGCCTCCTTGCCCGCGGTCGAGATCTGTTCGGACAGGTTCGCGGCCGGGTAGACGAGGTGGGCGTTCTTGACGTTGAAGTTCGGCAGGAACACGACTTTGAGGAAACGGTTGACGTCGGGATCGTTGTTGATCGTCGCGCCGACCGCGGTGATCAGCTTGATGATCCGCTTGGCCATGACGTAGCCCGGTGCGGCCTTGCCGCCGAACAGGAACACCCGCGGCGGGATCGTCAACCCCGGGTTCGACTTCAGCCGGTGATACAGCGCCACGATGTGCAGCACCATCAGATGCTGACGCTTGTACTCGTGGATGCGCTTGACCTGCACGTCGAACATCCACAGCGGATCCAGCTCGATGCCCGTGGTCGAGTGCACGTACTCGGCCAGTCGAGACTTGTTGGCTCGCTTGACTTCTCGCCACCGAGACCGGAACGAGGAATCCTCGATGAACGACTCCAGGCCGTGTAGCCGCTCCAGATCGGTCAACCACCCGGGCCCGATCGCCTCGTCGAGCAGCCCCCGCAGCCCCGGGTTCGACAGGGCGAGGAAGCGCCTGGGGGTGACGCCGTTGGTGACGTTGCCGAAGCGCTCCGGCCACATCTCGTAGAAATCCTTCAGCACACTGGATTTCAGCAGTTCCGAGTGCAACGCGGCGACACCGTTGACCGCGTGGCTGCCGACGGTGGCCAGATGCGCCATCCGCACCGACTTTCCGCCGTCCTCCCCGATCAGCGACATCCGGCGGACCCGTTCCTCGTCACCTGGGAACGTGTCACGCACCTCGGCGAGAAAGCGGTCGTTGATCTCGTAGATCAGCTGGAGGTGGCGCGGCAGTGCCTCACCGAACAGATGCAGCGGCCAGGTCTCCAACGCCTCGGGCAGCAGGGTGTGGTTGGTGTAGCCGAATGTGCGCACCGTCAGATCCCAGGCGTCCTCCCACGCCAGATGGTGCTCGTCGATCAGCAGGCGCATCAACTCGGCCACCGCGATCGACGGGTGGGTGTCGTTGAGCTGGATCGCCCACTTGTCGGGCAGCGCCGACAACGGCAGACCCGCCCGCTCGAGGTGGATGTTCAGGATGTCCTGCAGCGAACACGTGACGAAGAAGTACTGCTGCAGCAGGCGCAGCCGCTTCCCGGCCTCCGGCTCGTCGTTCGGATAGAGCACTTTGGAGACGGTCTCCGAGACCACCTCCTGGTCGACCGCCTTGTAGAAGTCGCCGCTGTTGAAAGCGTCGAGGGCGAACGACTCGACCGCTCGGGCACTCCACAGCGTCAGCGTGTTGCAGGTGTTGACGCCGTAGCCCTGCACCGGGGTGTCGTAGGAGACGCCTTTGAGCACCCGCTGCGGCACCCACCGCACCCGCAGCCTGCCGGCCAGATCCTCGTACGTCTCGGTGTGCCCGCCCCAGTTGACCAGGTAGTTGGCATCGGGCTTGTCGATCTCCCACGGATTGCCGCGCACGAGCCAGTTGTCGGTCTTCTCGACCTGCCAGCCGTCCTGGATCTCCTGGGTGAAGATGCCGAACTCGTAGCGGATGCCGTACCCGATCGACGGGCGCTCCAGCGTCGCCAGCGAGTCCAGGTAGCACGCGGCCAGCCGCCCCAGGCCGCCGTTGCCCAGCCCCGGTTCGCCCTCGCAGTCAAGGATCTCGTCGAGGTCCTGGCCGAGATCGGCCAAGGCCTGCCGCGCCTCGTTCTCGATGCCCAGATTCAGCAGGTTGTTGCCCAGCTGCGGCCCCATCAGGAACTCCGCCGACAGGTAGCAGGTGACCTTCGCCGACAGGTCCAACCAATCCTGCGTGGTGGCCATCCAGCGCTTCTGCATCCGATCACGCACCGCCAGCGACAGCGCGCGGTAATAGTGCTCGGGTTGCAGCACCGCAGGTGGGCGGGCGATCGAATACACCAGGTGGTCGGTGACCGCGGCGCGCAGCGCATCAGCGGTCATGCCCGTCCTGGTCTGGCCGGTCGGCCCGGGATTGACCTGGGCCGGCTGATCGGCGGGGACGTTCACGAGGTCGGTCACCGCGCCATTGTGGCGGTTCCATGTTTCGGCAATGAATCCTGATCGTGAACGACACCTCTGCCGAGGTTGTGCGCAAACGTTGGCGCGCCGGTTATCCACGCGGTTGACTATTCCGATGACGACCCGCGCACACCCTCAGGTGACGCGTCGGGCTGCCCTCGGCGTTCCCCCGCCGTCCCGGTTGATCGGCTGGACCCTGGCCGTCGGCATCACGTGCTTCGCCGTGCGCGCGCTGGTCCATCTGGACGGCTGGTCGTATGCGATGGTGTGGCCCGCCGTCGCACCGCAGCTGGTCGCCCTGCTCACCTCGCCGCGCCGGCAGTGGCCCGTCTATCTGGCCGCGTTCCTGGCGGTCCAGATCATCCCGGCACGGCTCGTGCTGGGGATCGCCCCGGAGATCGGCGTGGTGTCGACGCTCGCGGCGGTCGTGTTCGCCGCGGCGATGCTGCATCGCGACCAGGACTGGGTGACGGGGCGCACCGACACGCTGCGTAGTTGGCTGCGGTTCCTGCTCTACGGCGTCTACGTCGGGCCGGCCCTGGCCAGCCCGATCGGCGTCGCCGGGCTCGTGATCAACGGCGAGGTCGGCACCGAACCCGGGGAGTTGGTGCACGCGGCCATGGCCTGGTACCTGACCGAAGCCGTCGGTATCGCGTTCCTCGTGCCACTGATGCTGCGGTGGCGGCACTACGTACGCCGGCACCCCTGGCGCGAGACGGTGTGGTTCGCGACGATGATCGCGGTCACGGTGGGGTTGTGCGCCGCGTCGGCGACGATGTCGAGCTTCGTGCTGGTGTTCCTGACCGGGCTGCCCGCGCTGCTGGTGCTGATCAGGTCCGGCATCGCGGCCGCGTTCGCTGCGACGGCCGTCGGTTCGGCGATGGCGTTGGGCGGTACCTTCGCCGGCTACGGTCCCTTCGCGCTGTCGCTTCGCGATTCCGGTCAGGCCCTGATCTCGGTGCAGGTGTTCGTCCTGGGCGCGTTCACGATGCTGGTGCTCGTCGCCGCCGCGCTGGAGGACCGGATGCGGCTGGTCGCCCTCGAGGACGTCAGCCACAAGGCCTATGAGCTGATCTCGGAGTTGACCGGCGACGTGGTGATCCTCGTCGACGCCGACGGCACCGTGCTGCACCGCGCGAGCCAGGGCCACGAGATCCTCGACGACACCGACGGGCCCATCGCCAAATCGGTGTGGTTGAGCCAGATCCACCCCGACGACCGCGCCATCCTCGCCGGCTTTCCGGCCGGGGGTCCTGCCGTTTTCCCAGGCACCTCCGAACCCTTCCGCGTCCGTCGGGCCGATGAATCGTGGGGCTGGTACGTCTTACACAGTCGTCGCACCGAAGACGGCCTCACCGCGGCGATCATGCGCGATGTGACGCTCGAGCGGGAGGTGCAGGAATCGCTGACCGACATGGTGAACACCGATCCGCTGACCGGGCTGGCCAACCGCCGCGGGCTGGACACGCGAGCCGGCGACCTGTGGCTGCGGGCTTGTGTCGCCGGCGAGCAGGTGACCGCGCTGTTCGTCGACATCGACCACTTCAAGTCGTTCAACGATCTCTACGGTCACCAGGCCGGCGACGAGTGCCTGCGCAGCATCAGTGACGTGCTGGCCCACCTCGCCGACCCGAGCGTGTGCGTCGCCGCGCGCTACGGCGGCGAGGAGTTCGCGGTCGTCGTCGCGGGCTGCGACGACCCGGGCGGCTTCGCGACAGGATTGATGAGGGCCATTCGCTCGCTGGCGATACCGCACGCCGGAGCCGCGAAGGGGACCGTGACGATCAGCGTCGGTGTGGCCACGCTGCGGCCGTGGCGGCAGACCTTTGACAACGCCGACCTGGCAGTGCGCGATCTGCTCGACCGTGCCGACAAGGCCCTCTATGCCGCCAAGAGCATGGGCCGCGACAAGGTGTCGACGTATCGCGAGGGCGGGGTGTTACTCGGCGAGTAGATTGACCGCCCGGGCGAACACCTGTGGTACGCCGTGTGCGGCCGGCACGATCGCGCGCCGCAGTGGAGATGCGCTCGCGTGCAGCATCATCGACGTCATCATGCGGTAGCGGCGCGTGGCGCGGCGCCAGAGCCGCTCATAGGTCTCGGGCCGGTCGGCGGCCACGCATCCGGCCAGGGCGCGAGCCGCCGCGAACGAGAGTCCGAGTCCCTCGCCGGTCAACGCATCGACGTACCCGGCGGCGTCGCCGACGAGCATCACCCGGCCCGCCACCCGGCTCACCACCCGCTGCCGCAGGGGTCCGGCGGCGCGATCGGGCCCGTGTGATGATCCCGAGATGCGTTCGTGCAGCGCAGGAAAGGCCGCGAGATGATCGTCGAACGCACCGCGGCGGGAAGTCAGGATCGCGATCCCGACGCAGTCGTGGGCGACCGGTGTCACGTACGCCTCACCGGCATCGGGATCGGCGGCCCAGTGCACCTCGACGTGGTCGGTCCAGGGTGCGATGCCGACGTGGCGGGTCAGGCCCCAGCGGCGCCGCCCGCCGCCGGTGGCACGGTGCAGGCCCAGCTGCGCCCTGATCGGTGAGTGCAACCCGTCCGCGGCGGCCAGGTAGCGCGCGCGAATGCCGTTGACCGACACACTGTCTCGGTGCTGTTCGACCGTCTCGACCGAGCCGCCGACGATTCGTACGCCCGCCGACACGGCCGCGTCCAACATCGCCTGCTGCAGCCCCGTGCGCCGAACTCCGAGCCCCGGCCCGGTGTCGAACGTCGCCGTGACCGTCCGCCGCCCGTCGAGGTAGGCGACGCCGTGAAACGGCACCCCGTCGGGGTGCACACCGAGCGCGGCGAGATGACGCACGGTGTGCGGCATCAATCCTTCGCCGCACGCTTTGTCGATCGGGGCCTGCCGTCGCTCCACCACCACGGTCTCCAGTCCGTGACGGGCCGCCGCGAGCGCCGTGGCCAGGCCCGCGGGCCCGCCGCCGACGACCGCCAGGTCGATCACGTGAGCCGCTCCAGAGCCCGGTTCTCACAGGTGATCCGGGTGTGGAGCAGGACCGCGTTGGCAGCGGTGAACGCCAGCGCGGTGATCCAGGCGGTGTGCACCAGCGGCAGCGCGATGCCTTCGGCGACGACGGCGACGTAGTTGGGGTGGGCGAGGTACCGGTAGGGGCCACCAAAGACCCGGGCCGCACCCGGCACCACGACCACCCGGGTGTTCCACTGGCGGCCCAGGGTGCCGATGCACCACCACCGCAACCCCTGCGCGGCCAGCACGACACCGAACATCGGCCACCCCAGTGCGGGCAGGAACTCCCGGTGCGCGGCCTCGAGCAGGCAGGCGGCCAGCAGGGCGGTGTGCAGCGCCACCATCACCGGATAGTGGCCCGCCCCGTACTCCACGCCGCCGCGCTCCCGGCTGTAGCGCAGATTGCGTTGCGAGACAACCAGTTCAGCGATCCGCTCCAGGGCAATGGCGACGATCAACAGGGTGTAGGCCGGCACAGTTCACCGCCAACCCAGCAGCACGAACTCCGCGCAGAAGCCCGGTCCCATCGCCATCAGCAGGCCGGGCCGGCCGGCCGGCGGCTTCTTCGCGATGGTGTCGCGCAGCACGTGCAGGACCGACGACGAGGACAGGTTGCCCACCTCGGCCAGCGAACGCCACGTCAACTCCAGCGCGTCCGGTGCGAGAGCGAGAGCTGCGGTGATCGCCTCGATCACCTTGGGGCCGCCGGGATGTGACACCCAGGCGGCGATATCGTCGACGTGCAGATCGTGGATGCCCAGAAACGCGGTCACGTCGTCGGCGAGGTACCGGTCGATGAGGTCGGGCAGGTTCGCCGACAGCACGAGCGCCAAGCCGTTGCCCCCCACCCGCCACCCCATGGTGTCCAGCGAGTCGGGGTACAACCGGCTGCGGGAGTCGATCACCTCCGGACCGTGCGGGTCGAGACGACCGGCCCGGTCCTCACCGACCGCGACCACCGCGGCCGCACCGTCGCCGAACAACGCACTGCCCACCAGACTGGCCATCGTCGGTTCGGCGGCCGGGATCGTCAACGAGCACAGCTCGACCGAGACCAGCGCGGCGGCGTGCCCGGGTGCGCCGCGCAGATAGTCGTGCATGCGGGCGATCCCGGCCGCGCCCGCGACACAGCCGAGTCCGAACAACGGCACCCGGCGCACGTCGGTCCGCAACCCCAGTCGTGTCGCGATGCGGGCATCCAGCGAGGGCACCGCGATGCCCGTCACCGTCGTGGTCATGATCATGTCGAGATCGGCACCGCGCAGACCTGCCTCGTCCAGCGCCGCGGTCAGGGCCTCGCAGGCGAGGTCGGCGGCGTGCTCGAGGTAGATGTCGTTGGCCTCGCCGAAGTCCTGCAGCGCCGCATACCTGTCGAGGGGCAGCACGAAATGCCGGCTCGCCACCTTGGCGTGGTCGTGCAGAGCACGCACGATGTCAGCGCAGTCGGCGAACGCGGGCATCGCGAGAAATGCCTCGGTGACCTCCTGCTGGCTGTGGCGATGTGCCGGCAGGGCGCCGGCGACGCCGGCGATGACACTGACAGGGCTCATGGGGCTATCCGTTCCGTGGGTTCTCGACAAGGCTCCGCCGATCCCTCGGAGAAGCCGAGACGGCGATGAATCCGGTTGAGCCACTGCGGGGCCCACCAGTTCCAGCTCCCCATCAAGCGCATGAATGCGGGTACCGCCACCATGCGCACCAGCGTCGCATCGGCCAACACCGCCAGCGTCAGGCCCAGGCCGAACATTCTCATGACCGAGGTGCTGGCGGCGATCAACGCCGCGAACGAAATCGACATGATCAGCGCCGCGGCGGTGATGATGCGCCCCGTGTAGGCGATACCCAATGCCACCGACTCGTCGGAATCTCCCGTGCGCAACCAGATCTCGCGAATGCGGGCGACCAGGAACACCTCGTAGTCCATGGACAGGCCGAATGCGATGCAGAACAGCAGCACGGGCATGTTCGCGATCAGCGTGCCGGTCGGCGTGGTGCCGAGCCCGCCGAGGTGACCGTCCTGGAACACCCAGACCAGCGCCCCGAACGCCGCGCTCAGCGAAAGAACATTCAGCACAAGGGCTTTGACTGGGACGATGACACTGCCGGTCAGCAGGAACAGCAGCACGAACATGATCGCGCCGATCAAGGTGAGCACCAGGGGCAGCGTCGACGTGATCGCGGCGACGCTGTCGCGGTTGGTCGCGGCCGTGCCGGTGAGCTCCACCGCCCGGCCGCCCGGCCCCGGCACCGCCTCCAACCGGTCCAGCTGGGTCTCGGAGGCATCGGAGAACAACGGTGCGCTGCTGGCCACCGTGAGGTAGGCGGCGCCGTCGCGCTCACCGGCCGGCGCGGAGGGTGGACCGGCGGCACGGCCGTCGTCGAAAGTGCCGGTGGGTGCCGACACCGCGACGACGTCGGGCACCAGGGACAGCTCGGTGGCGTAGGTGGACAGTTCCGCCCGACCCAGCCCGCGGGTGTCGGGGAGTACGACAGTGACTGCGGTGTCGGTGTTCTCGGCGAACTCGTCGCGCAGCTGGTCTCCCACCTGATGGGCCGACGAGGATCGGGGGAGTACGCGATCGTCGGGGAAGCCCCACCGCACGCCGAGGAACGGCAGGCCCGCGACGACCAGCAGCAGGACGACCGCCAGGCCGAGAGGCACAGCGCGGCGCATCACGGCTTTCGCGCAGCGGTACCAGAAGCGGTGCTGCACCGGGACGGGCGTGGGCTCGGGCCGGCGCAACACCCGGCGCGCGAGGCGGCGGACGTCCAGTGCAGCGTGCCGATCACCGAGCAGCACCAGCGCCGCCGGGGTGACGATCACCGCCGACGCCGCGGCGAATGCGACCGTCGCCACGCCCGCATAGGCGAACGACTTGAGGAAGTGCATCGGGAACAGCACCATCACCGACATCGAGAGCGCCACCGTCGTGGCCGAGAAGACCACGGTGCGTCCGGCGGTGCTGAGCGTGGTCCGGATGGCCTGTCCCCGATCGGCGCCCGCCGCGAGCTCGTCGCGATACCGGCTCAGGATCAGCAGCGTGTAGTCGATGGCCAGTGCCAGACCCATCGCGGTGGCGAGGTTCAGCGCGAAGATCGACACATCGGTGAACACCGTGACGGCCCGCAGCACGGCGAGCGCGCCGACGATCGCCATCACCCCGATCGCGACGGGCAGAGCTGCGGCCAGCAGACCGCCGAACACCCACACCAGGACCAGGAAGCTGAGCGGGATCGCCAGCCCCTCCATCAGAAGCAGATCGCGCTGCGAGTGCTCGGTGATCTGCACGTTAACCATCGCGGTGCCGCCGGTTCGCACGCTGACGCCGTCGGGGACCTCGCGGGTGACCTGCTCGTCGATCTGCGTGGCATAACTCTGCTGCTCGGCTTCGGTGCCCGTGATGCCGACGACGACGAGCCCGGCGGTGCGGTCCCGGCTGACCAGATCGGTCGCGGCCGAGGGCGGAGCGGTCCAGGCCGACGACACCGTGGCGACATGGGGATCGCGGCTCACCTGCGCGGCGATGCGTTCGCCGGTCCGGCGGGCGGCCGGGCTGTCGATGCCGTCGGGTGAGGAGACCACGATGACCATCGAGACGTCGCCCTGACCGAAGGTGTCGGCGAGGGTGCGCGACGCGCGGGCCGACTCCGAGCCAGGATCGGCGAAGCCGCTGGGTGAGAGCTGCGTCGCGACCGGCACACCGACGATCGCCAGCAACACGGTGAGGACAGCTGCGGTGGCCACGATCCGGCGCGGGGCGGTGAGGGCGAACGAGGCGATACGGGTCAGCAGGTTCGTCTCCTGTCCGATCGAGGGCCTGGACAGGACACGACGGGGCCGCCCGTCCGGTTCACGGTTTCGAAGAATTTGTGACCTAAGTCATCTCGGTAGCTCGAAGTGCTGGTAGTCCAGCGGTGTGCGCCAATGCCCGCCCCAGCTCCAGCCGCTGCTCAGGAAGACCTCCACGGCCAGGTCGCCGTCGTGCAGCATGCCGACGTCGCGACGGGTCCGGTCCAGCCAGGGCGTCCCGGTGGCCGGTTCGACGTGGCCACGCGCGTCGACGTAGGGATTGACGAGCGGATTGATGTCGACGGCGCGGCCGTAGGCGTGCCAGGACCAGCTGGTGGACCCCGGGATGCCACGGCAGTTGAATGCCGAGGTGTTGTTGTCGCGCATCGACAGCTCGTCCTCGGCGCCCGGATAGCGATCGGGGGTGCGCATCTTCTCGATCGGGAATCGCAGCGCCGCGAGACGGCCGAACAGGTCGATGACCGCGTCGGTGATCTCGGCGTCGACCACCAACTCGCCGCGGTGCAGGCGGCCGTCGTAACCCCAGTGGTCCAGGTCGACGCGACGCAACTGATCGGGGGACACCGGGCAGCCCGGTCGCCAGGTCGCTCCGAGGTCGGCCGCCGTGACGGGGCTGACGGTGGCGGGCCTGGGCTCGACCGGGTTCGGTGTAGCTCGGGTCGATGTCGGGCTCGGGCTCGAGGACACCGGCGGGGCTGCCGGAGGTGGGGCGCACTGGACCGAGGCGGCCGTCACGGCGACGGCCATGACGAGGCTCCTCAGTCGCACGTCCGCGAGGTTACCGAGGGTCATGATCTTCGGTTAGGCGGCCTAATCGCTTTTGTTAGTTGGGCTTTCGATCACACTCTTTGTTTGGTCAAACTGTGATTTCAATCATTGTGGCGCTATATTGTGTTCGTCATCACAAGGAGGATGGACATGGCCGGAACCGGCGAAGGCGCGATGGTCCCGCAGGAGTTGAAGCCGGCCCGCGCCGCTCACCCCGTCAACTGGCTGATCGGGTTCGTGATGGCGACGGTGCTGATCGCCGGGATCGCCGGTGTGGTCCTCGCGCTGTCCAGCGGCTTGCCAACCGTGGCGATTCTCGTCGCGCTTGTCACCGGTGCCGTGTTCGCCGGCTCCCTCTGCTGAGGCGCCGCGGTCTCACGTCTGCCCGTGCAAGATTCGGGCTGAGTTTTTTTCTCGGAAGATCCGGTAGCTCTTCCTAGCGTTGCGCGGTGTGACCACCCCCGTCTTCTCGCGCCGTCGTGCGCTGCAACTGCTCGGTATTGCCGGCGGTGCGGCCGCGCTCGCGCCGGCTCTGGCTGCGTGCGGATCGTCGAGCACCAGCTCCGCGCTCTCGTCCACCGCGCCGGTGTCGGGTCGCTTCGACGGTGTCACCCTCAAGTTGCTCGTCAACCAGCCGCACGTGACATCGTTCCGCGACATCCTCGCGCCGAAGTGGGCGGCCGCAACTGGTGGCAAGCTCGAGGTGACCGCGTCGCCGTACGACCAGCTCACCAGCAAGCAGATCCTCGATGTACAAAGCGGCACAGGTGAGTTCGACGTCTTCGACTATTTCTACTTCGGCCTCGGAGACCTGGTCGACGCGGGAGCACTCACCGACCTCACGCCGTGGATCAACGCCAACGCCGCGCAGATCGGTGTCGACGGCTATCTGAAGTCCATCTACGATCCGTACACACTTCTCGACGGAAAACGCTACGGACTGCCCTACGACGGCGACATCCACATCCTCTTCTACAACGCCGAACTGCTCGACCGGTATAAGGTCGCGCCGCCCACCAGCTGGGACGAGTACGACGAGGTCGCTGCGAAAATCACCACCGATGCGCGGGGCGCCGCCTACGGCGCCATCGTCTCCGGCCAACAGGTTCCGATGATCCTGGGCTGCTCCTACATCAACCGGCTAACCGGCTATGGCGGGAACCTGTTCGACAGCACGGGGAAACCGGCATTGACCTCCGATGCCTCGATCGCCGCGCTCAAGCACCTCGTCGACGTGGCACCTGCGGCGCTGCCGACCCCGCTGCAGATCGGCTTCGACCAGGCCAACACCGCGTTCCTTACCGGTCAGGGCGCACTGCTGGACACCTGGACCGACATGGCGCTGCGCGCCGAGGATCCCACCGCGTCGCAGATCGCCGGCAAGTGGGGCGCGGTCTCGCTGCCCGTCGGCGGCACCAACACCACGCCGCGCACCGCGCTGGACGCCGGCTTCGGCCTCGGTATCTCGACCGCGACGAAGAACGCCGACGCGGCTGCGGCTTTCGTCAACTGGGCGACTGCGGGCGCGCAGAACCTCGTGACGTCGTCCACGGCGGGTGCGGGTATCGACCCGGTGCGAGGTGAGGTACTCGACTCCGAGGGGTACGCCAAGGTGGTTACCAAGGCGATCGGACCCATCCGGCAGGGACTCGGCGGCGATCCTCTCGTGTGGCCCAAACAGGCCGGCGCGCCGAAATTGTTGCAGGATCTCGTTGATCAGTTGGCGCTGGCGATCAGCGGCAGTCAGACCGTCGAGCAGTCGCTGGACAACGCCCAGCGCGGGTGGGAGAGCGCCGCTACATGATCCGGCGCGTTCCGCTGTGGCTGGCCGCGCCCGCGATCGCCGGACTCGTTCTGTTCTTGGTCTACCCCACCGTCTACCTCGTCGCGCTGACCCTGACCAAGTCATCTCTGGCACATCCGTTGCGCAGCTTCACCGGTACCCACAACATCGTCACGGCGTTCGCGTCACCGGCGTTCGTCCCGTCCCTGTGGAAGTCGAACCTCTTCGCCATCGTCGTCGCCGCAGCCACCACGGTCCTCGGACTCGCCCTGGCACTGCTGCTGCGCGATCGCGGTGGCGGCTTCGGGTTCGCCGGCGCGCTCCTGCTGCTCCCGCTTGTGACCGCACCGGTATTGGTCGGCGTGGCGTGGAAGTTGTTGCTGGCACCCGTCGGTGGTGGGTTGTCCGGATTGTTCGCCGCGATCGGCCTGGCCGGCGTCAATCCGCTGGGCTCCGGGGGCGGAGCACTGATCGTCCTGATGATCATCCACATCTGGCAATGGACGCCGTTCGCGACGCTCATCGCGTTCGCTGCGCTCGGAGTGGTCCGTCCCGAACTCCTGGAGTCGGCTCGCATCGACGGCGCCGGCCGTTGGCGCACCTTCACCACGGTCACGTGGCCTGCGATCCGGCCGACCCTGTTGGCCGTCGCCGTGCTCGAACTCGTGATCGGCTACAAGGTGTTCGACTCGATCGTCGTCATCACGTCCGGCGGCCCCGGATTCTCCACTGCGCTAACACCATTCGTGATCTACCAGACCGGACTGCGGGGCAGCTTCGACATGGGCACCGCCGCCGCGCAGACCTTGGTGTTCGCGATGGTGGTCGGGGCGGTGGCGACCGTGGTCACCACACTGCGGGCACGCGCGGTGAAGGTCGACGCGTGAGACGTCGGATCGCGCTGGCCGGTGCCGTCGTCATCGCGCTGCTCCCCATCGCGTACCTGGCGTCGCTGGCGGTGCGGCCTGCCTCAGACGTGCTCAACTCCAGCCTGCTTCCGCACTCCTGGACGATCAGCAACATCGTCACGGTGTTCGACACGATCGACCTGGGCACCATGCTGCGCAACTCGTGGCTGACCGCGCTGGGAGCGGCGCTGCTCGCGGTCGTGATCGCTGCTCCGGCAGCCTATGTCACCGCCCGCCACGTCCGCGGTGAGCGCCTGCTCACCGTGCTGCTGGCGAGCTACTGCGCCCCACCGATCGTCGCGATCATCCCGCTGTTCTTCCTGCTGCGGTCGGTGGGGCTGGTCAACAACGTCGTAGGCCTGATCGTGGTGAACGGCATCGCCGGCGTTCCCGTCGCGGCGTGGCTGCTGGACGGATTCGTTCGCCGCATCCCGGTCGAGATCGACGAGGCCGCCGCGATCGACGGGTTGCGGCCCGCGGCGATCTTCGCCAAAGTCGTCGTGCCGCTGCTGCTCCCCGGGGTGATCGCGGCCCTGCTCGTCGTGTTCTTTCTCAGCTACAACGACTTTCTCTTCGCGGTGTACCTCGCCGTGACCAAGGAGAGTCAGACCCTGACCGTCGGGCTGTCGCTGTTCCAGGGCGACCGTAACGTGCAGTTCGGACAACAGGCCGCGGCCGGTCTGCTCGGCATCCTGCCGGTCTACGTGCTCGCCCTCGCCGCACAGCGGTACCTGGTGGGCGGCCTGACGACAGGAGCCACCAAGTGAGTGCCGTCGAACTCCGCGACATCACCAAGACATTCGACTCGTCCTCGGACAGGACCGCCGTCGTCGACCGACTCAGCCTGTCACTGCCCGAAGGATCGATGACTGTTCTCGTCGGGCCGTCGGGCTGCGGTAAGTCGACCACGCTGCGGATCGTCGCCGGCCTCGAATCCGCCGACAGCGGCACCGTGCACATCGGCGGGCGCGACGTCACCGGCGCTACCCCGTCTGAGCGCGACGTGGCGATGGTCTTCCAGAACTACGCGCTCTACCCGCACCTGAGCGTCGAACGCAACATCGCGTTCCCGCTCCGCAACAACGGTGTACTTAAAGATGCTGCTGCACAGCGGGTTCGGCAGGCCGCCGAGCGGGTGGGAATCACCGCGCTGCTGGACCGCAAGCCGCGCCAGCTTTCCGGTGGGCAACAACAGCGGGTTGCGATCGCTCGCGCACTCGTGCGCACCCCGGCGCTGTTCCTGTTCGATGAGCCGTTGAGCAACCTCGACGCCAAGCTGCGGGTCGAGCTGCGATCGGAGATCCGGCGGCTGCAACAAGAATCCGGGATCACGGCGCTCTACGTCACCCACGACCAAGAGGAGGCGATGACGATCGCCGACCAGCTCGTGGTGCTGCGCGCCGGACGCATCTCCCAGATCGGCACCCCGGCCGAGCTGTACCGGCGGCCGGCCAACACATTCGTCGCCGGCTTCATCGGGTCGCCGAGCACCAACCTGATCCCCGGGGCGGTGCGCGACGGCGTCTTCGATTCCGCGGGCCTGCACGTCCGGATCGCCGGCCCCGACCACGCCGCCGTCACACTCGGCGTCCGGCCCGAAGACCTGGCCGTCACCCCCGACGAGACGGGCGACGCGACACTGGAACTCGTCGAACTACTCGGTCCCCGCTACGTTCTGATCGTCCGGGTCGGAGAACACCGGTTGACCGCGGTGGCAGAGGCAGCTGCGGTGGCACAGTGGCCCGGCGCGCCGACGCCCGGCGACACGGTCGCCGTGAACGTTCGCGCAGATCGCGCGCACCTGTTCGACAGTGCCAGCGGCGACCGCCTCGACTGACTGCCGCGCTCGGTGCGACCGATACCCCACGCGTACGGAGGGGGAGTGCCGTTGACCGCGTGGGCACCCAACACCTTCGCCTTGAACAGCCGGGGGTTGTGCGAGGCCACCGTGCGGGCATTGCGCCAGTGCCGATCCAGTCCACGGTCGCGGGACGCGGCGGAGGCGCCGAGCGTGTCGAACAGGTTCGACGCCGCGTCGATCGCCAGCTGCGATGCGGTCAATTGCGCTGCCGCCGCCTCCAGCTCGGTCCGCTCTGCGGCCGCAGGCAGCGCCGCGTCATCGGCGATCGCTGCTGCGTCGATCGCCTCGGCCAGTCGCAGAGCCACGGCCTCGGTGGTGTAGGCCGCTGCCCAGATGTCGCCGACCCGACCCAGTACCTGAGCGTCGTCACGCACCCGGGCTGCGCTGGCGTGCGAGTAGTTGCGGTCTCGCCGCCGCACCTCGCCCGTCACATCGGTCAGGACCGCCCGGGTGATACCCGCCAGCGTGGCGACGAGATTCAGCTGGTAGAGCCCGGTCTGGTAGGGGTGCCTACGCTCGAACGGAATGACGTCGTCGGCCACCGCGTCGGTGAATTCCGTGGTGCCCGTTCCGGTGCCGCGCTGACCGAAACCGTCCCAGTCGTCGTGCACCACTACACCGGGCTGGCGGGTGTCGACCACTGCGGTCGCCCACCCGTCACCGTCTTTGACGTACACATCTGCCCATTCGGCGAAAATCGTCCCCGTCGTGTAGTACTTCCGCCCGTTCACCAGATGACGTCCGTCGGGATGGGTGACGGTCGTCTGCGCATCCCCGATGGCTGTCGAGCCCGTCTCGGTCCATGCGTTGCCCGCGATCTCGCCGGCGACGAACCGGGCAAACCACCGGGACTGATCGTCCCCGCGCCGATGCCGGAACACCGTGTCCTCGACCAAGACGAAATGACCACGCAACGCCTGCGTCAGGTTGGCGTCGGCCGCGGCGAGATCGATCCACAGCGCGGTGATCTCGGTCCAGTCCAACCCCCACCCGCCGAACTCGGCCGGTACCCGCAGCGTCCCGAAACCGGCCTCCTTGAGTGATGAGACGGCCTCGACGGGCAACGATCCGGTCAGTTCTCGATCCAGGGTTCCAGCGGCGATCTGAGCGAAGACGTCGGCGAAGTGGGCGCGGGCCTGTGCAAGTCTGGGGCGGGTGGCGAGATCGGTCACGACAGCACAGTGGATCACACCCGTACGTACATGCACCGATTTGAGTCTGCCAGAACAGAAGTCGGTAGATCGACCGCCGGTGCCCGTACAGTGTCCGCGACGGCGCCGACCTATTGGCTTCCGTCGGGCTGATCGTTGTTCTTCTGCGACCCCCACCCGTGCACCCGGTCGACCTGGATGACGGCACTGACCCGTCGGCGGTCCCGCTGCGGGTACTCCTGACCGCTGTAGTGCCGCGAGAGTGCGTCGATGTCTGCCAGTCCGTCGTCGTCGTACATCCGGGTGACGCGACCGATGACGGTGACGTGGGTGTACCAGTCGTCGGAGTCCAGCACCGTCAGCGAGACCCGGGGATCTTTCCGCAGGTGTTTCAAGCGGACCCGGCCCTCGTCCATGTTGACCAGGATCTCGTCGCCGCGCAGCAGGTACCAGGTGGCCGCCGACACCGGTTGGCCGTCGGAGCGCACGGTACTGATCACCGCGGGATTCGCCTTGGCCAGCATCTCTTTGGCCTGGTCGGACAGGGGCGACGACATGACGGACTCCTTCGCGGGCGCGACGACGACTACCTCGGTCCTGTACCCACACAGTCGCCGGACAACCCTGCCCCGCTCTACACCCGACTCAGATCTGCCCGTGCCTCGGCGGCAGCGTGCCGCTCAGCGTGTAGCGGCCAATGTGCTGCAGCTTCCACCGCGTCGGATCGTGCAGCGTGTGCGTGCGCGCATCGCGCCAGAACCGCGACAGATTGTCCGATGCGGATGCGCTCCGGGTTCCGCCCAATTCGAACAGCCCGTTGGATGCGGCCAGGGCCGCGCGGACCGCGCCCACCTTGGCGGCCGCCACCGCCACCGACGCTTCGGCGGCCGACTCCTCGGTCAGATGCGCTGTCGCCTCGTCGACGCGGCGGGCCGCCTCGACGAGCAACGCTTGGGCGGCGCGGACCGTGACGGCGAGTTCGCCGGCTGCGTTGATCACCGTCGGATCCTCGACGGCTACGGGCACCCGAGCCTCGAAGTGCGCCCTGGCGCGGCCGGCCTGACGGACTCCCGCTTCGAGCGCGCCGGTGGCGATGCCGACGTCGATGGCGCTGTGCCACAACTGCGCCCGTGCGCCGTAGGTGGTCGGCCTCGAGAAGATCGGACTGAACGGCACGACGTGTGCTGCCGGCACGACCACGTCGTCGAGCGTCACGGTCCCCGAGGCCGTGGTGCGCTGCCCCATCCCGTCCCAGTCGTCGACGATGTCGAGCCCTGGGGCGTCGTGCGGCACGAACGCGACCGCCTTCGGTGTCGACGCCACCGGCACCTTGCCGGAGCCGTCGCCGCATGATGCTCGTACCACGACCCAGTCGGCGAACAACGCCCCGGTGCTGTAGAACTTGCGGCCCGACAGCACGTAATCCCCGCCGGGGCGGGGCGTCAGCGTCGTCGCGTCCACATCGATCGGGTGCGGACCCCGTTCGCTCTGCGCGTTGGCGACCAGCGCACCGGCGAGCACCTCGCCGAAGAACAGCTCGTGCTGTGCGACCGTGCCCTGGAGTCTGAGTGCCTCGAGGAACGTGAAGTGCGAGTGCGGGATCTGTGCCAGCGACGGGTCGGCGTGGGCTAGGAGGCGGAACACCTCGGCCACGACAGTCGCCGGGGCGGCGATCCCACCGCACTGCTTCGGCACCGTGATGGCCAGCAGGCCGGATCCTTTCAGCGCCTTGATCTCGGTGTGCGGCAGGACACGGTGGGCATCGCGCTCCGACGCACCGGAGGCGATGTCTTCGGCGACAGATCGAGCAACGGGCAGAACGTCGTCGACGGACGTGATCACCGGTTGGCTCCCACGAACGGGATCGACGGCGCAGCAGTGGTTTTGGGCGTCGCGGTGAACAAGCCGCGGTCGCGCAGGATCGGCACCACACCCTCGCCGAACCAGTAGAGCTCCTCGAGATGCGGGTAGCCGGAGAAGATGAACTCGTCGATACCGACCTCGGCGTACTCGGCGATGCGGTCGGCCACCTCCTGGTGGCTGCCCACCAGTGCGGTGCCCGCGCCGCCGCGTACCAGCCCGACACCGGCCCACAGATTGGGCGCCACTTCCAATGACCGTGCGTCGTGCCAACTTCCGGTGCTGCGATGCTCTTCGTGCAACGCCAGCATGCGCTTCTGGCCCTCGGACTGGCTGCGATGCAGGCCATCCTGCGCTTTACGCACTGTCTCCTCGTCGAGCGCGGCCACCAACCGGTCGGCCTGCTGCCACGCCTCGTCGGCCGTGTCGCGTGAGATGGTGTGCAGGCGGATGCCGAAGCGCACGGGGCGGCCCTCGTCGGCGGCGAGCTTGCGAATCCATCCGATCTTCTCGGCGACCGCAGCCGGCGGCTCGCCCCAGGTGAGATACACATCGGCGTGCTTGGCGGCCACGGGACCCGCGGCTGCGGAGCTGCCGCCGAAGTACAACGGCGGCAATGGGTCCGGCAGCGTCGCCAACGCGGCCTCGTCGACGCGGATGTGCTCGCCCTCGAGCGTCACCGTTTCCCCGCCCCACAGGCGACGGACCACCTCGAGGAACTCGTCACACCGCTGATAGCGGGCGTCCTTGTCCAGGAAGTCGCCGAACGACCGCTGCTCGTGGGCTTCTCCGCCGACGACCACGTTGAGCAGCAGACGCCCCGGCGCGTGGCGGGCGAAGGTCGCGGCCATCTGCGCCGACAATGTGGGGCTCACCAGTCCCGGCCGGAACGCGACCAGGAACGCCAACGACGTCGTCTCCCGGGCCAGTAGGGCCGCGGTGACGAACGCGTCCTCACACCAGGCGCCGGTCGGGATCAACGCGCCGGTGAAGCCGAAGGATTCGGCGGCACGCACGATCGAGGCAAGATAGTCGATCGAGGCGTCGCGGTCGCTGTGCGCGGCGCCGGCCGGCGTGCCGTGGCCACCTCCGACGATCAGACGGCTGTCGCCGTAGGTGGGCAGGAACCAGTGCAGGCTCAATGACATTGGGAGATCCTTTCAGCGGCCGCGGGCAGGTTGGGCCGCGACGGAGGCCGACGACGAGGGAAGGGTGGACGGCCGGTCGATGATCGTCGAGCGGGCACCGCCCACCCGGTAGGAGGCCCCCCGATGCTCGGCGGGCAGCCGGTCACCGGCGCCATTGAGCTTGTGGCGCAGCGTGCCCGGCGTGTAGTGCTCCTGGTAGGCCCCGCGCGCGGTCAACTCGGGCACGACGTGGTCGATGAACTGGGAGAACGATCCGGGGGTGATCGCGTAGGCGAGGTTGAACCCGTCGACGTCGGTCTCCTCCACCCACTCCTGCAGCGAATCCGCCACGCCGGCACCCGATCCCACGAAGCGCGGGCCGAGGCCGCCGATCTTGCCCCACTCGGCGATGTCGCGGATCGCCCACTCGCGGCCGTCGGGGTCGGCGGACTGGAAGGCCTTGACCGCGGAGAGGATCGCATTCGAGTCGACGTTGCCGACCGGCTCGTCGAATCCGTACCGGGCCAGGTCGACGCCCATCCACCCCGACATGAACACGAGCGCGCCTTCCGGGTCCCCGTAGGAGAGGTATTCGGCGTGCCGGGCGTGGGCCTCCTCGTCGGTGGCGGCGGTGACGATGGTCGACAGGTTGAAGATCTTCACCGAATACGGGTCTCGGCCGGCGATCTCGAGTTCGCGGCGGATGGTCGACACCGTGTCGCGCAGGATCGCCTTGGTGGGCGCGGCGGTGAAGATGGCTTCGGCGTTCTCGGCGGCGAACCGGACCCCGCGCGGGGACGACCCGGCCTGATAGATGACCGGCGTGCGCTGCGGAGACGGCTCACTCAGATGAATGCCGGGGACACGGAAATGGGTTCCGTCGTGGCCGATGTGGTGGATCTTGGCCGGATCGGTGAACACCCCGCGGGCGGCGTCGCGCACCACGGCGTCGTCCTCCCAGGACCCCTCCCACAGCTTGTAGAGCACCTCGAGGTATTCGTCGGCATGGTCGTAGCGGGCATCGTGCGCGGGCTGATCGGTCTGCCCCATGTTGCGGGCAGCGGAGGGTAGGTAGCCCGTCACGACGTTCCAGCCGACGCGGCCGCCGGTGAGGTGGTCGAGCGTGGACAGGCGGCGGGCGAACGGATAGGGGTGCTCGAAGCCGGTGCCCGTCGTGATGCCGAACCCGAGGTGCTCGGTGACGTACGCCATCGCGGACACCAGCAGCAGCGGATCGTTGACCGGCACCTGTGCGGCCTGCCGGATCGCCGCCTCGTCGCTCGCGCCGTAGACGTCGTAAGTGCCCAGGACGTCGGCGATGAACAACCCGTCGAAGCGGCCGCGCTCGAGCAGGCGGGCGAGTTCGGTCCAGTAGGTCAGGTCCTTGTACCGAGCCGACTGATCCTTCGGGTGTTTCCACAGGCCGGGGGACTGGTGGGCGACGCAGTTCATGTCGAAGGCGTTGAAGCGGATCACACGGGTCACTGCGAAAGGGTGCCGAGTTTCGGCTCGGCGGGCATGGGTTTGTCTCACCGCGATTCTGATTCGGCGGCGAGTTCCGGCTCAGATCATGTCGCGGCGGGTGAGCCAGCGCATGATCGGCCAGCCGATGAACACCGGCAGCCAGCACGTCAGGATGCGGTACAGCAGCACCGAGGGCACCGCCACCGCGGCGGGCACACCGAACGCGGCCAGCCCGCCGATCAGGGCCGCCTCCACCGCGCCTACGCCGCCGGGGGTCGGCGCCGCCGAGGCGAGCGTGCCGCCGACCATCGTGACGATCGTGACGGTGACGAAGCTGGTGTCGCCGCCGAACGCCTCGATGCTCGCCCACAGGGCCAATGCCGCACCCAGAGTCGTTGCGGCACAACCCAGCACGATCAGTGCCAGCCGCTTGGGTTCGCGCGCGAGCTCGATGAGATCGTCGATGACCTCCTTGAGCCGCGGCCGCACCGCGGTGGCGAGCCAGCGCCGGAGCTTGGGCACGAACAGGAACACGCCGACCGCACCGAGCGCTGCGCCGGCGATCAGGTACAGCACGGTGGCGCTGGGCACGAACCGGGACAGATTCGCCGACGCCCCGGCCGCGGCGCTGAACAGGATCAGCAGGCTGACGTGGGTCAGCACCTGCACCGACTGCTGCAGCGCCACAGCCGTCGTCGCCCGCAGCGCGCCCAACCCGCCCTTCTGCAGGAACCGGGTACTCAGCGCCAGTCCGCCCACCCCGGCCGGTGTCGTCGTCGCCGCGAAGGTGTTCGCGACCTGCATGACGGCCAGATTCCGATAGCTGACCAGACCGTCGGCGCAGGCCCACAGCGCCGCGCCCGCCCCCAGGTACTTCAGCGCCGACACCGCGAGTCCGGCCAGGGCCCACCACCAATTGGCCGAACTCAACTCGGCGAAGAACACCGGCACCGAGCTGATGAACGGATAGGCGACATAGACCAGGGCGACCAACAGCACGGTCTGGATCAGCTGGCTGCGGGTGAAGCGGGTGATCGTCGCCGTCGTGATCTGATCGGCACCGGTCTGGCGCTTGACCTCGTCGCGCGCACTCGCCATCGCCTGCGACGGGTCACTCACCGACTGCCGAACACGTTGGTGCATGGCGGTTTTGGTGAGCCGGCGGGACGCCGCGAGCACGGCGTCGTTGCCGAAGACGGTGATCGCCGCGGCCACCGCCTTGTCGGCGCCGTACAGATCGGTGGTGGTGACCAGAAGCTGCGCGATGTCGTTGTGCAGGTGCGCTTCTGATGCGCCGTACTCGGCGAGACCGAACCCACCGAACAGGGGCGCGCCGTCGGCGACCGTGATTTCCTTGCTGCGCAGATCGCCGTGCGAGATCTGCTGACTGTGCAGAACTGCCAACGCGTCCCACAGCCGGGCGACCGGCGTGTCGGCGGCGCATTCGTCGATCGGGGTGCCCTGCGCAGGCCGGTGGGCGTACAGCGTCCAACCGCGCTCCAGCGCAGACACAGCGATCGGGGCGGTGTTGGCCAGCCCCACATCACCGACCGCGATGGCCATCAGCGCTCGATGCTCGATCGCGCGGCGCATCGAGGTCTGCAACGGGGCGGTTTCGCTGTCGCGCAGCCGCAGCTTCCGCCAGAACTGGCGCAGAAAGCCGCCGCCGCGCTGATGCGGCCCGTAGAGCTCGAGGATCGCCATGCCCTCGTCGGGGTCGGCGCGATCGGTGCCACGGTCCTGGGTGGCGTGCAGCAGCATGGGGCCACGCCCGGCGGGTCGCAACACCTGCAGCGCCGACACCCGGAAACCGCGCCGCGCCATCGCCCGTGCCGCACCGTCGAGCGGAACCTCGAGCGCGGGGGTGCCGACCACCAACACCACGAGGGCGCCGACGAACCAGCCGACAGCCAGCCCGAGCAGCGACCGGGCCGGCACCACTGCGCTCACCACGAGGTGGATCGGGACGAACGCCAGCAGCAGCGTCCACCACCACCGTCGCCACCGGGCCGGCAGCCACGGCCCCGACACCGTCAGCACCGCGGCGAGCATCGCGATCCACCGGGGGTCGTCGAGGAACTGCGACGCCACGGTGTCGAGACGATCGGTGAGGTCGAAATGCCAACGCGGCGCGGCAATGCCGTTGCCGGTGATGGACAACGACAGAATCGCGATGATGCCCGCCGCGGCGTACGCGCCGAGCATCTTCCATTGCCGCGCGAGGACGAGGCCGATCAGGATCATGAACGGCAGCGCGACGATCGCGATGCCATAGACCAGATAGACGGTGTTGGACTGCGTGGGGCTCAGGACGCCGACGATCTCGGAGATCGAGCGTTCCAGCGCTTCCCATTCGTATCGAGTGATCAGCGAGCTGGTCACCACGATCACGAGAAAGGCGCCGGCCGAGACGAGCCGCAGAATGTCGTTGGTGCGCCGGGTCAGCGGTTGGAGCAGATCTCCCGAGACAACGATGTCCCGCCCGTCAACGCGCATGGCCCACCGATCATAGCGGCTGGCCCATCACCTGACGGTGACGTAGACGGTCTGGTTGGCGATCGAGCGGAAGTTGTCACCCTGCGACGTCGCGAACGGAACGCCCTGACGCACGACGGGTCCGTGGGTGATCGACACGATCGAGGCCTCGTCGAGGGGTGCGTCCGACAGCCGGGTGACGACGACGCGGTTGCCCTGATCCTCGAGGGCCATGATGGCCGTGTCGGCGCGGCCTGCGCCGGTCGGTGCGGCAACGGCGGGTGCGGCCAGGCTCAGTGCCGCCGCGAGGGTGACGGTGCCGATGGCCAGGAGCGAAGGTCGGGTCATTGGAGTGCTCTTCTCAGGTGGTGCGGGTATTGCCACCCCGTACACGAGTCAGGGGCGCCTCCGGTTCGAAGGCGCCCCTGATCTGATGTCACGCGGTTACCGGACCGTGACGTAGACGGTCTGGCTGCGGACCGTGCGGCTGTTGTCGCCCTGCGAGGTTGCGAACGGCACGCTCTGCGGAATCGCGGGACCGCGAGTGACGGACACGACCGACGCCTTGTCCAGCGGCGTGCTGGATTGACGGGTCACGACGACGCGCAGGCCCTGGGCCTCCAGCGAGCTGATGGTGTCGGCGGCGTTGCCACCTGTCGGGGCGGCCTGCGCGGGCGCGGCCAGTCCGAGGACGCCGGCGATGAGCGCGGCTGCGGCGGCGGTGGTGATGCTGAACTTCTTCATTTCCGGCCTTCTTCGGTTGGTGATCTTGGTGATCTGACCTGTCAAACCCCTGTGAGTCGGGGTTCATTTCACTTGGCAGGAATTGAGCGATCGCTGGCAGAAAGCGCGCTGTCGAGCGTCGCGAGCGCACGCGAATGCACGTTGTGAGCGGCGCGTCGACGTGCAGACGCGCGCGCTCGCGGGACGGGCGGTCAGATGGCGAGGCGGCGGGCCAGGCCCGAGGCGCGCGCCGCACGCCGGCCGACCGCGGCGCGCACCGACGCCTCCGTACCCACCACCCGCACCCGCTTCTTGGCCCGGGTGACGGCGGTGTAGAACAGCTCCCGGGTCAGCAGCCGCGACTCCTGCGGCGGCAACAGCACCGTGACCTCGTCGGCCTGACTGCCCTGACTCTTGTGGATCGTCATCGCGTGCATGGTGTCCACCTCGGAGAGCCGGCCGGCGGCGAACTCCTGCTCGCCGATCACCACGCGCAGGCCCTCGCCGTGCACGATCGCGACCCCCGTGTCGCCGTTGTACAGCTTGCGGCCGTAGTCGTTGGCCGTCACCAGGACCGGCCGCCCGGCATACCAATCCGCCCAGATCGGCTCACCGGTCGCGTCGGTCAACCACCGCTCGACCTGACGGTTCCAGTAGGCGATGCCGAACGGACCGCGCCGGTGGGCGCACAGCAGGCGATGCTCGTCGAGCGTGTCGAGTGCGGCCCGCGTGTCCCCGAGGATCGCCGCCTCGCGCAGCCGCAACGCCGGGGGAAGCAGCACGTCGCGCAAATGTTCGCCGGGCGCGTCGGCAGCGATCCATTCGACGTGCTCACCGCCGTCGCGCAGCACCTGCACCGTCTGGTCGGCGTCGCCGTCGCGGATCGCCGCAGCCAGCTCGCCGATGCGGGCACCGAACCGATGCGAGGTGTGCAGCGCCGCAATCCGCGCGTCGGTGCGCGCCCCGAGGCCGTCGACCAGATCGGCGAGCACCGCGCCCGCTTCCACCGAGGCGAGCTGATCCGGATCACCGGCGAGCACCAGGCGGCTGTCGGGGCGCACGGCCTCGAGCAGGCGGGCCATCAGCGTCAACGACACCATCGACGTCTCGTCGACGACGATCACGTCGTGGGGCAACCGGTTCTCTCGATGGTGACGGAACCGCGAGCCACTGTCGGGGCGCGGGCGCAGCAGTCGGTGCAGCGTCGATGCGGTCAGCGGCGGCAGCCGGTCGCGGTCCTGGGCATCGAGCTCCGCGAGCTCCGAACGCACCGCCTCGAGAAGGCGCGCCGCCGCCTTACCCGTCGGCGCGGCCAGCGCGATGCGCAACTGTGGCCGCCCGGCGAGGGCGGCCTGTTCTGCGAGCACTGCCAACAGGCGGGCCACCGTCGTGGTCTTGCCGGTGCCCGGCCCGCCCGTCAGTACGGTGAGCGATTGCGCCAGAGCGATATCGGCTGCGCGTCGCTGCTCCTCCCACCCCTCGGGGAACAGCCGCTCCAGACCGGGAGCAGCTGTCGACTGCGGTGCTGCCAGCAGCGCCAGCACGTCGTCGCGAACCTGTTGCTCCTCGCGCCAGTACCGATCGAGGTAGAGCAGATCGGCGTCGGCGTCGGAGCGCACATGCACCACCTGCTGAGCCACCAGCGGGCTGGCCTGCACGGCTTCGAGCCACTCCCGCGTTGCGGGCCAGGGCAATTCGGGTCGACCGATCTGCCGGGGTAGCGACCTCAGATCAACGCACACCGACCCCGCGCGCAGCGCCCGCACCGCGAACGCGAGAGCCAGCGCGACACTCGGATCGGCTTCGCCGGCCAGGACGCACAGGCGCTGCGCCACATGGACATCGGCGGGCTCCAGCAGCTCGCCGAACGTTTCGAGCGTCGGCGCGGTCATGGGGATTCCCCGCGCAGCCGCACGGTGCGAGCCGTCGAGCTCTCGTCGAGTTCGACGAGATCAGAACGCGACCGCAGGAAGTCGCTGAACGACTTGAAGCCCAACGACTTCTCCGAGAACGACGGATCCATTCGCTTCATCTGCGCCTTGACCGCCGAGTTGTGCAGCCAGTCCACGTCGTCCTTCTCCAACCCTATCTTCAGCGCCCGGGTGAGCAGCGCTGTCGCCGAAGCCTGCGGATCGGGCTCATCGTCGGTGTCGCGACCCTTGGACCGCCGGGTGCGCTTCTTCGGCGCCGTGCCGGTGGGCGATTCGTCGGGCTCGAACACCGGTACGCCCGGCAGTGCGTCGTAGGTGACGAATTCATCGCAGGCCGCCGCCAGTGAGCGGCTGGAGGAGCCCGCGACCCCGATGCCGACGACATAGCGGCCGAGCCGTTTGCAGCGCTGCGCCAGCGCGATGTAGTCCGAATCGCCGCCGACGATCACGACGTGGGTCAGATCGGGCAACCGGAACATGTCCTCGACCGCGTCGACGGCCAGCCGGATGTCGGCACCGTTCTTGCCGTACGCGGCGGCGGGGAACAACTGCACCAGATCGACCGCGCGGCCGACCAATTGGCCGCGGTAGTTCGCGTTGACGTCGGCGGACCAGTTCGCGTAGGCCCGGGTGAGGACGAGCGTGCCGAACGACGACGCGAAGTCCACGATGGCGCCGACGTCGACCGTGGCGCGCGCGAGCTTCTCCGCGAAATCACCGGTGCCGGTGTCGCTGGTGGCGTCCCGCGCCCGGTCGCGCTGGAACGAATTGCGGCCGTTGACCTGGTCGTAGCGGCTGATCACGATGTTGTCGAAGTCGAAGTAGACCGCGACGCGGGAGTCCTGGGAGTCCGTCATCGCACCAGTGTCTCCGACGGTGCGTCGCGAGCGAGCAGATCCGAGAGGGCCACGATCAGTTCCGCGGGCGGCTGCCAGCTGAACACCCCGGCCGGGTGGCTGTCCGTCACCGGCGTCTGGGGTCCGCACATTCCGCGCACGTACAGGTACAGCACACCACCGAGATGACGCTGCGGCGAGTAGTCCGTCTGTCGCCAACGCAGAAACCGGTGCAGCACAACGCAGTAGAGCAGCGCCTGCAGTGGATAGTCGGAGTGCAGCATCGCCTCGACCAACCGGGATCGCCCGTAGTCGGCGGCGGTCAGCTCGCCTCCCGGTTCCCCCAGCCAGTTGGTCTTGTAGTCCACCACCAGATAGCGACCGCCGACCCGCAGCACCGCATCGACCGACCCGGTGAGGTAGCCCCGTAGCGACTGGGCGCCCAGCGCACCTCCGGAGAGGCGGCGCGCGTAACCCGCCAGCGGATCGTCCGGCGGCAGCTGGCTGTGCACCAGCGCGACGACGTCGGCGAGGGACAGCGCCGGGCCGGCTGCGCGCAGATCACCGCCGGCCAGTGGGAACTCGAAGTCCAACTCACGCAACCGATCCCGTAATCCGATCTCGCGCAGCGTGGCGCCGGTGGCCAGTGGCCCGAGCGGGGTGTCGTGCATCGGGACCAGCGCCGCGGCCAGCTCGGCCGGGGCCACGTCGACCGGCCACCACTGCGCGTGCCGGACGATCTGTGCTTCCAATTCGGCGGCCAGGTCGGCCGCGAACGGATCGGTCGTCTCGAGCACCGCGTGCACCAGCGTGCCGAACGCCGCACCGGTCGGAAGGTCCGCCATCGGTGAGCGCACCCCCTCACCCGTGTCCACCGGACCGGAGGCCGGGACGTCGGCGACCTCGTCGTCGAGTTCGGTCACCTCCGGCTCGCTGGACACCCCGGGCGCCTCCTCGGCCGAACGGATCAGCCCCGAATAGGACGTCCGCCGCCACGACGTGTCGATGCGGCGATGGAAGTGGCGCACGTCCAGACCCACGGGCACCGGCGGTGTCGCGACGGGTGCCGGCGCGGTGATGAAGGATTCCTCTAGGACCGGCCCGCCGGCGTCGGCCCAGGCGCGCAGCGCGGCCATGGCGTCGGGGTCGTCGATGCGGGGCGGGTCGCAGCGATCGGGCACCATCGCCTCCCCGGGTCTGCGGCCACGCAGCAGGCGGGACAGTCCGCCGTTGGGTTCATCTGCCGACGGCGCCCACCACGCGACGACCTGGGACTGAGCGCGCGTCATCGCGACGTAGGTGAGCCGCACGTCGTCCCCGGCAGCCTCCTCACGGCCCTGCCTCTGCACCGCATCGTGATCGGGGCTGTGCTCGCCGCCGATGTGCAGACAGCGGGTGTCGCCCTCGTGGTAGAGCACGACGTCGCGGCTCTGGATGTTGCGGTTGAACGCGAACGGCAGATACACGACGGGAAACTGCAGACCCTTGCTCACCCACACCGTCATGATCTGCACAGCCGCGGCGTCACTGTCGAGGCGACGGCTCCGTTCCACCGCGCCGCCACGTTCCTCGCGCTGCGTGCGCAGCCAGTCACGCAGCGCGGGCAGGCTGAAGTGCTCCCGGTGCGCGGTCTCCTGCAGCAGCTGGGTCAGATGCGCCAGGTCGGTCATGTGCCGCTCGCCGTCGACCCAGGACAACACCCGCTCGCCCATGCCGGCGCGCTGAGCCGCTTCGAACACCGCGGCCACGCCGCGCTCCCGCGCGTGATCAGCCCAGCTGCGCAACGTCTCGGTGATCCGATCGGTCAGCCGATCGCCCTCGGCGACAAGGCTTTCCGCGGTCTCGCCGAAGAACATCGTGGTGGCTGCCGCCCGCACCAGACCGGACCGCTGCGGTTGGTCGAACGCTTCGAGCAGACACAGCCAGTCATCGGCGGCCGGCGAGGCGAACACATCGGAGTCGCCGGTGTAGACGGCGGGGATGTTCGCCGCGTTGAGCGCCTCGAAGCAGGCACGCCCGTCGCGGTGGCTCTCGACGATCACCGCGACATCGCCGGGTACGACGGGGTTTCCGCAGTAGGTGGCCCCGGCGGCGAGCAGCGCGGCGATGTCGGCGGCCATGTCCTTCGGGATGTGCTCGCGCAGCCGATCGATCGGGATGGTCTTGTCGGGGCGCACCCGCAGCTGCTCGCGGGTGACCACCCGCAACCGGAACGGCGCATTCTGCGGCGCACCAGCCAGCCGATGCTCGGGGTGCGCGGCGGCCACCGGCCGCACCACGATGCGCGGGTCCCCGAGCTGCGCATCCCGCATCACCGCCTGCAGACTCGCCACCAGCGGGCCGTCGCTGCGATAGTTCGTGCCCAGCGTGCGCTGCCGTCCCGCGCTCGACGCGGCGTGCAGATACGTGACGATGTCACCGCCGCGGAACGCGTAGATCGCCTGCTTCGGATCACCGATCAGGATCACCGTGGAGTATCCGCTGAACGCGCGGTCGATGACCTGCCACTGCACCGGATCGGTGTCCTGGAACTCGTCGACCATGACGATCGACCAGCGCCGCCGCATCCGGGTACGCGCGGGGGAGTCGTCGGCCTCGAGCGCGTCGGCGAGCCGGGACAACAGATCGTCGTAGTGCAGGATGCCGAGTCGGCGTTTACGCGTCTCCAGTTCCGCGCAGACCGCGGTCGCGAACTCGACCCGCACCGCCGGGTCCGTGCCGGGCGCGGGATCGGCAGGCCGCAGCTCGGTGTGCGCACCGGCGACGACCTCGCGGGCCAGACGCAGCGCGGCGTCGTAGGACAGCAGTGGTTCCTCGCGCTGCTGACCGAAATGCGCGAGGTACAGGTCGTCGACGATGTCGCGCACCACATCCTCGAGGCTTTCCACCAGCTGCACACCGGAATCGGTGTCCCCGGCCACCCCGAGACTCTTCAACACCAGCTGGCAGAACTGGTGAGTGGTCGCGATCGTGGCGGCGTCGAACCCGGCCAGCGCGTCACGCAGCCGCTGTCGCCGCAGGGCGAGTTCGTCGGCCGGGCCCGACAGCAGGTGGGTGAGCACCGCGTCGTTGCGGGCGCGGGCCGGATCGCCGAGTGCGAGCAGGGCGTCGAGGATCTGGGCGCGTACCCGCTCCCGCAGCTCCTGGCTGGCCGCCCGCCCGAAGGTGATCAGCAGCATCTGGTCGAGCGTCGCAACCCCTTCTGCGACATAGCGGGTCACCAAACCGGCCAGGGTGTAGGTCTTTCCGGTACCCGCACTGGCTTCCAGCACCGTCGTGGTGCGCGGCTCGGGCAGCGGGCCCAGCAGGTCGAACGGTTCCATCTAGTCCGGCATCCTCTCGGCGCGCAGCATCGGAGACCACAACCGGGACGCGTAGGCCGGAAGGCCCGCGGCGACCAGGTCGACCAGCGGACGGCCCGGACCCCACACCGTGACGTGCGCGGGCTCGGCGTCCTCGCCGGGATATCTGCCGGACTTCCACTTCCAGCTGGCCTCCCGCGACGGCGCGCCGCGGTGGTGCTCGGTCTCCGCCCAGGCGTAGGACGTCTTGGGCGGCAACGGAATCGGTGCGCGACGCCCATCGTCGTACATCTCGACGAGATCGGCCAGCACACCGGCGGCGTCGTCGGGCGGCCCCAACAGCCGTTGACGTGGGGTGTCGCCGCGTTTGGCTCGACCGATGCACACCGCCGACCAATCCCTGCCGGGATGGTGAGCGGCCAATGCCACAAGTCGAATCCACGATTCCAGTAGGTGCCTGCCGTCGAGCTTGGAGTAGGTGACCCACACCAGGCGCTCGCCGTAGACGCGCGGCACGGTGCCCGTCACGCGGCGGTCTGTGTCTATGGCGGCGCCGACCGCGACGTCGACGTCGAACGCCTCGGGCGCACGGGTGCGGTGCTGCTGGGCGGCCGCAGCGAGCGCGGCGGTGCGCTGCGCGAGTTCCTGGGCTTGCCGCCAACCGAGCCGGCCCGGCGGAAGCGAACCACGACGCCACTCGGCCTGCTGGGCCTGCGCCGGTGTCATCCCGCGCTGCATGTCCTCGAGCATCCGGGCGCCGATCTTCCACTCCGCCAACGCATCGATCTCGACCGGCATCCCATCCTCGACGGCATCGACGTCCCACGGCAGCGTGTAGTCGAGAGCCCGGAAGAAGCCCTTGACCGGATCCTTGAAGAACGTGATCAGATCGTCGAGGCCGACGTCGTCGAGCGGTGGCGCCGGTAGCGGCGCCCCGACCAGCGCCGGCTTGACCGTCCGCTGAGCCGTCGAGGCCCGGGCCGCGGTCAGCGCGGCGGTGTCGAACGTGAACGGCTCGTCCGGACGCGTTCCCAGCGCCCCCGGTGTGACATTGCGGATGTCGAAGGGCTGCAACGGATGTCGAATGTGTACCTGCTCGCGGACCGGCTGCTGCGCGGTGACGTCGAGCGCGTCGAGGAGCTCGACGAGTGGCACGGCCGGCGGCTTGCGTTGACCCGAGTACTCGTTGGCGCCGGTGTAGGTGATCACCAGGCGCTCGGTCGCCGCACCGATCGCGTCGAGCAGCAACTGGCGATCCTCGGAGCGACTGTCCCGTTCACCGGTCACCGGGTCGCGCGCCAGCGCGTCGTCGCCGTCGGTGACTCCCTGCCGTGGGAAGACCCCGTCGTCGAGACCCACCAGGCACACCACGCGGTGAGGGACCGAGCGCATCGGGACCATCGTGCACACCGTCAGCGTGCCGGTGCGGAAGTTGGCGCGCGTCGGTCGACCGGCGAGGTGGCGGTCCAATAGTGCCTTCACATCGGCGAGGCGCAACAGGGTCTCGGACTGCGCGCCGGCGTCAGCGAGGATGTCGGCGAACTCCCGGTCCACCTGGGCGCCCTGCCACGCATCGGCGTCCGGGGCGGCGGTGAGCCGGTCGAGACCGCTGCGCAGGGCGCTCAGCCACCCGCCCAATGTCTGTGTGCCGCTGAGGTCCTCGACCGCGACGCGGAGCAGCTCGACGTACTCGGCGAGTCGCCCCGCGAGCTCCACCCGGTTGCTGCCGACGTCGTCGAGGGGCAGCGTGGTGTCCAGCCAGGTGTGGGCGTCCTCCGAGACGGCGACGCCGGCCAGTACCCGGTCGATGCCGAACCGCCAGGTGTTCTGCACGAAGTCGACCCCATACGGATGGCGGTGTCCGCGGTCGAAGCCCCAGCGGATGTTGGCCTCCCGCACCCAGTCGCCGATCGTGTCGAGATCATCGTCGCTGAAGCCGAACCGGAAACGCACCGGTGCGGCCTCCGCGAGGTTGAGCACCTCGCTGGCGGTCGCCCGCCCGCCGGCCAAGATGAGCAACTGACTCGCCACTGCGAGCAACGGATTGGTCTGGGTGAGCGCGCGGTCGGCCAACTTGACGCGCAGCCGATGGGCCGGGTGCGCGTCGGACACCACATCCCCGAGACCGAAACCCGCGACGATGAGCGGTGCATAGGTCTCGATGTCGGGGCACATGACGAGGATGTCGCGCGGCTCGAGCGTGGGATCGTCGGCCAGCATGCCGAGCAGCACCTCACGCAGAACGTCGATCTGGCGAGCGGGGCCGTGGCAGCTGTGCACCTGGACCGACCGGTCGGTCGCGTCGAGCCAACGGCCTTGCGGGCGAACGTTGTTGGCGGCGATGTCGGACTGGAGCCAGCCGAGCAGTGTGGGCGGGCGGTCGGCGGCGCCGAGGAACTCGTCGACTGCGGGGTCGGCGGGAAGGGCCCGCTCCAGCTCGCGCAGATCGCGGCCGAGCGTCGCGAGAAGCGGGTGCCCCACCGCGCGGTGCGACGTGTCCGTACGCCGCGGCACCGGTCCATGACTGCCGCGCAGTGCCGCCCACAGTACGTCGCTGGGATGCGGGAGCCACAGGTGCAGATCGTGATGCGTGCTGAGCGCGTGCAGAAGTTCGATCTCGGTGCGCGGCAAGCGGGTGTGACCGAACAGCGACAACCGCGCGGGTAGATCTGAAGGTGAATGCCGAAGACGCGCAACAGCTTCGGCGTGACGTACCGGCGGGGGCTCGGCAGCGACGCGGGCCAGCAGAGCGCGGTAGAGCTCAGGTTGCCAGCTCAGGTCGGCGTCGAGGGCATCGCTGCGGCGATACGCCCAGTCGATCAACAGCTGCGGGCGTTGCCGGGCGTAGGAGGCGAACAGGCCGGCGAGGCGACGGGCGACGGCATAGCGCCGGCCCTGGCGCAGTTCTCGCTCCTCGCCCTGCTCATGATGGCCGAGATGGGCGGCCAGGGTGGCACACCACGGCTGGTCGAGCGAGCTGTCGATGACCTCGAGTAGCGGCCACACCATGGCCTCGGGTGCCCACGGATCGTCATCGGTGGTGCCGGTCAGTTCCGCGACGAGTGAGCGCGGATGGCGGAACGTGATCCCGGCGCACACCCCGTCCTGACCGCCACCGCGCCCCAGGATGTGGGAGAGCCGCTGGCTGAGCCAGCGTTCGGTGCCGCGCGCCGACACCAGCACCAGGTCCTCGGCGAAGGGGTCGGCAGGCGGGTCTGCGAGCATCGCACCCAGGCCGTCGGCGAGCAGGTCGGTGCGATCAGCCCGATGGAGGTGTAGCGCCATCGCAGCTCAGACTACGGGCGCGCGCTCGCAGGCGGTGAGCGCACGCGAAATGCCATGCTCGGCGGCGCGTCGGTGTGCAGACGCGCGCGCTCGCCGAATGGGTCAGCCGCGTTCGATGACGTTGCCGGTGCCGGCCTGCGAGGTCTTCGGGTCGCCGGTCCGGTAGGTCACCGTGTTGTCGAAGCCCGAGACGTTGATGGCGCCCGCCGACTCCACCGTCAGCTCGTTCTCCATGCCGGACACCGAGACCTCGGCGCACGAGCCCTGCACCTCGATCGTGTTGTTCATCCCGCTGATGCTCACGGTCCCCTGATTGCAGATCACGGTCTGCGTGCGATCGACACCGCCGATCGACAGCGACCCGCCCGCTTCGACGGTGAGCACCTGGTCATCACCGCCGATGCCGGGGATCGCCGGAATCGAGGGAATCGCCGGAACGGACGGTTCGGCGACGGAACCGCCCCCGCCGGACGTGCTCGGCCGACCCGGCACCGTGCTCGTTGCGACGTTGTTCCCGACGAAGTAGACGACGACGCCGATCACCCCGCCGATGATCACCAGACCGGCGATCAACGGAATCAGCCACACCGCAGGATTCGAGCGCTTGTGCACGACCTGCTGCGGGGCCGCGAAGTACGGCGAATCCTGGGGTTGCTCGAAGGACGGGGTGGGGTACGGGTACGGAGGCACCGGCACCGCGGAACTGCCCCGCTCCAAGTCCCTGATGCGGGCCTCGGGATCCCCTGTCGGCTCCATGCGCAGATGCTCGCACAACCGCGGCGCGCCTGCGCGGATCTGACCAAACCCTGACCGGCGACCACGCGCGGCGGTTGAGTTCACGGCCCGGTGGTACCCAAGCGCCATGGTGGCACCGGGCTTCCTCGCCATCGGCAGCGGTCCCGCGGGTGTCAGCGCGGCCGAGACCTTCCGCGCCCGGCACCGCCACATCCCCGTGCGCATCCTGTCCGCCGATCCCGCGCTGCCCTATGCCAAGCCGCCCTTGAGCAAGCAGTTCCTGTGCGGCCAGCCCGCAGAACTCGACCTGCACAGCGCCGGCTGGTTCCACCGCAATGCCATCGATCTCGTCCTCGGGGTCACCGTCGAGCGCATCGACACCGCCGCCCAGGAGATCGTCACCGCGGGTGGTGCCCGCTATCCCTACTGGCATCTGGTGCTCGCGTCGGGTGCCACGCCGGTGCCGCTGACCGTGCCGGGCGCGGAGTCGGCGTTACCTCTGCGGTCGTTCGGCGACGCGGTGGCGCTGCGAATGGCGGCGCGCCACGCCGACTCGGCGGTAGTGGTCGGGGCGGGTCTGATCGGGTGCGAGGCGGCGGCCTGCCTGGCGGCCGGTGGTCTGGACACCGTGCTCGTCGCCCCCGAGCCGGTGCCGCTCGCCCGCCGTTTCGGCCTCGACGTGGGTGAGCGCGTGGTCAAGATGCTCTCCGATGCCGGTGTGCGCTTCACCGGTTCCGCCCCGGTCGCCGCGGTCACCGGCACCGGGGTGGTGCTGAACTCCGGCGAGTGCATCGACGCCGACCTGGTGGTCGCCGCCACGGGCGTGCGCCCCGACGCCCGGCTGGCGCAGCAGGCAGGGCTGCAGATGAGCGGAGGGCGCGTCGTGGTCGACGAACACATGCGCACCTCGGTGCAGAACGTCTTCGCCGCCGGCGACATCACGCTGGCCCACAACGTCACCGCGGGCCGGGCGGTGGCCGCCGAGCACTGGCGCGACGCCGCCCAGCAGGGGTTGGTGGCGGGGTCGACCGCGGCCGGCTACCCGGCCGTCTGGGACCGGGTGCCCCGCTTCTCCTGCTCGATCGGGTCGGTGACGATGCGTCACCGTGGCTGGGGTGACGACTGGGATTCCTGTCGGGTCACCGACCGGCGACACGGCTTCACCGCGGCGTACACGCGCCTCGGTCACGAGGTGGCAACCCTGGTGGCTACAACCAATCCCGGCGCTTGAACGCCACGTAGAGAATCGCGACCATCACGACGATGAGCGCGGTGCTGGTGACGAAGCCTGCGACGGTCTCGATTCCGGGATAGTCGACGTTCTGGCCGTAGAACCCCGTGATCGCCGTCGGGACCGCGATGATGGCCGCCCACCCGGTCAGCTTCTTCATCACCACGTTCAGTCGCGCGTCCTGTAGCGAGAGGTTCGTCTCGAACACCGTGGTGACCATGTCGCGCAACGATTCCGTCCACTCCGATGCTCGCAGCACGTGGTCGTACAGATCGGCGTACACCGCGTCGAGTTCCGGGGCGGTCTTCGCGTCGAGGCGACGGTGTTGAATGGCCGAGACCACCTCCCGCATCGGCAGCACCACCCGGCGCAGCGCCACCAGGTCCTTGCGCAGCTGAAATGTCTTGCGCTGCAATCCCTTGGGCGGCGCCTCGTCGGCGAACAGATCGTCCTCGAGGCCCTCGATCGCGTCGTCGAGCGCCTGCACCGCGGCGAAGTGGCCGTCGACCACGACATCGAGCAATCCGTGCACCAGTGAGCCGACCCCGTACTGCTGACCACCGAGCTCGTCGAAGCGGCGGGACACCTCGTCGATGTCGATGTGCGGCGACAACCGCACGGTGATCAGGCCGCGGGGCAGGACGAACCCCGAGATCCGGTGCACCTCGAGCAACGACGACGGGGAATCGTCCTGCGCCGGTGGTGCGGTCACGGTCACCGAGTACACCGTGAAGAAGGTGTGGGTGCGGTACACCACCGCCTTGGTGCGTTCGGATTCGGCGAGCGCGTCCTCCACCGCCCACGAGTTCAGATGCAGCTCGGCGGCAAGGTCTTTGAGGATCGCGTGGTCGGGGTCGTAGATGTCGCACCACACGAGCGTGTCGTCACCGCTGAGACAGTCCGAGATCGCCGAGAAGTCGAAATCGTCCTGAGGTTCACCGTGCCGCCAGATCCGGCCGCGCACATGGGTCATCGCAGTGGGGGCATGCGTCAGCCGAGCGTGAATTCGTCGGCCAGACCGTCGATTCCGGCTTGGATGGCGTCGAGAGCGGGTTTACGCGCCTTCAGTTTGGTGGCCAGGTGGGCGCCGGCGTGCAGCGTGCTCGCCGCCTCCTGGGCCACCTGCTGAGCGCGGCCGAGCACCTGATCGGCCTCGACGATCTCGTCGAGCCAGCCCGCCGCGATCGCGTCGTCACCGACGAACGTCGCGGCGAGTGCGGTGCCGCGCTCGAAGGCCGCCGGCGTGAGCCGCATCCGCATGATCTCGATCGCCGAGATCGGGATGGTCATGCCGATCGCGACCTCGATCGCCTGGCAGCGCGACTTCGGACCACCCACGCGATGGTCGGCCGACAACAGCAGGAATGATCCCATCGCGATCGCAGGACCGGTCGCGGCGATGATCACCGGTACCGGGAACGTCAGCGTGCGCAGCGAGAGCCGGAAGCCGCCCGAGAGCATGCCGAGAGCGGCCGCCGGATCGCCGGACTGGAACACCGCGAGGTCGAAGCCGCCGCTGAAGACGCGGGAGTTGCCTGCCAGCACGACGGCTTTGGCGCTGCCGGCCTCGACGTCGGACTCGGCCCGGTCCAGCGCCTCGTTGATCGCGGCCTGCATGTCCGGGCCCAGGACGTTGACCTTGCCGTCGTCGAGGGTGATGGTGGCCACGGATTCCGCGAGCTCATAGGACACGGTGCTGGTCATCGGGCCTCCTGGGGCGAGGTGTCGGGGCGCCTCGAACCTAACAGCGGCCCAGAAAGCATCGGCGACCCGGGACTACTCACTCGCCGTCGCACGGGGACCGCGTAGTCAGGTACTCGACTACGCACGACCCGGCCCGCGCACGTCCCTAGCGTGATGGTCGAGCGCGGCGGTGACGAGGGGTCGCCGCGCTTCCAGCTACAGGAGGACGACCATGGGTGCACACCGCAAGCCGGCAGAGCCGCAACCCGATCGCCGCAGGCGCCGGGTGAAAGTCCGAAAGGTGCGGCGCGACAGCGGGATTCCCACGCTCGGTCTGTGGGAGTGTGGAATCGGCGCGGGCTGGCGGTGACGGCCGGTTTCAGACCGTGCTTACCAGTGCGGGCTGCGCGGCTGGCGTCTCGATGGTCGCCGGGGAGGCCATCAGACGCTCGCCGCGGGCCACCCAATCGGGGTCGGCCCACTCGACCTGCGCCGGCAACCGCCGCCAGTACGACGGATGAGCTCGCAGGTAGCACTCCACGCTGGCGTGCACGGCGGCGCCGCCGGGTAACCGCCGCGGCGACATGGCATGCGCGCTGCCGGCGAGCGCGTCGATCGGGCTCGGAGCTTGCCGGGCCGCGGGGTCGGCGAGCTCGATGCCCGCATCCACGGCGCCGTCGAGGACCCAGTCGAGCGCGATGTCCGACAGCGCCGCGCACGAGTGCCGGCCGCGGGTGACGTCACCGTGCCCGCCGCGAAACCACACGTCCTGATGCGTGGCCGCATCGCCGCCGAGTGGGATCGCGGCCACGCGGGCGTCGATCGACAGCGCATGCCGGGCCATCTCCACCTGAGCCAAAGCGCCGGCGGTGGCCGCCCGCGGCATGCCGGGGACACCCCGGGTGTCCCACAGCCCGAGGAACCGCACGGCCACCGATGTCTCGCCCTGGCCGCGCAGGTCGGCGACGACTTTGCGCACCCGCTGCCAATCGTCGTGCTCGCGCACGGTTCGGGGCATCGCGTACACGCTCAGCAGGTAGCCGCGCAGCTCCGCCAGCGATTCCGACGTGTCGTCCCCGGGAAGCACCCCCACCGTGCCGATCAACCGGGCCACGGCGCGGGCACACACGCCGTCTCGACCCGCACCCGCGATGAACACGTGGTCTCCCGGTTCCCACGAGTCGGCGAGGAAGTCATAGGCCGCGACGACGTGTCGCCGTGCCGCGTCGACCACATGACGGTGTGGCCGTCGGCCGTCTCGTGGCACGTGCGCAGAGGTCCAGACGAGCTGCCCGGCGGATCGGCGCAGCATCCCGGCGAACGCTGCGGCGTTGCCGGCCGGGTTGAAGTTGTCGAAACACAGCGCGATGTTCTTCACGATGGCCCCCGACGGGATGTGCGGATGCGCTGGTAGGAGAGTTTGCCAGAACGCGGTGCCGCCGGGGCAGGAATCAGCCGAACGAGCGGACCTCAGCCACCCATCAGGGTGCGCCACTGATCGAGACTGCTCGCCCGGTAGACGTAGTTGCTGCGCCGGACGGAGTCCAGCGGCGCGCTCTTCGCCGCCGAATACCAGTGGCCGGGGAACACGGTCGGATCACCGGGCAGAGCGGCCAGCGCCTGCAGGCTACGGAACATGTCGTCGACGTTGCCGCCGGGGAAGTCGGTGCGGCCGCAGCCCTCGAGGAACAGCGTGTCCCCGGCGACCAGCCGGCCGTCGAGCAGGAAGCACTGGCTGCCCGGCGTATGACCGGGGGTGTGCAGTAGCTCGATGTCGATCGCCCCGACCTCGACGGTGTCGCCGTGCTGGTGCGAGGTCAGCTCACTCGATGCGATACCCGTGATCCGGGAGACCCAGTCGGCCTCGTGGGTGTTGACGTGCACCGGCACGCTGACCCGTTCGAGCAGCTCGGCCAACCCCTTGAGCTCGAAGCCCATCATCGATCCGCCGACGTGATCGGGATGGTGATGGGTGACCAGCACGCCGGACAGCCGCATGCCGTCCGATTCCAGGACGTCGACCAGATCCTGCGCGGCGTAGGCAGGGTCGACGATCACCGCGTCGCCGGTCTCGGCGTCGCCGATCAGGTAGGCGAAGTTGCGCATCTGCTGGGCGATCATGTCGCCGGCGGCGAAATCCCGGCCGGCGAGGAGCTGACGGAAGTAGAGACGATCGTCTTCGGCCATGCGGGTCAGCGTAGGCGCACAGGCCGCAACGGCCCTCGGGTGCCCGGCGCGACCAGCGGTTTGGCGCCGCAATCGGTGAGAATGTACCCTCTTTAAGGCCCGTCGCTCTATGACGTGCTGCAGGCCCCCTTAGCTCAGTCGGCAGAGCGTTTCCATGGTAAGGAAAAGGTCAACGGTTCGATTCCGTTAGGGGGCTCGGTGGACCGCTCTGCGGGTCCGTCCGGGGCGGTGTAGCTCAGCTGGTTAGAGCGCACGACTCATAATCGTGAGGTCGGGGGATCGAGCCCCCCCACCGCTACAAGACACTGACGAGACGTAGAAGAGAGAGACGACTGCCGTGGCCTCCAGTACCGACGTACGGCCCAAGATCACCTTGGCCTGCGAGGTGTGCAAGCACCGCAACTACATCACCAAGAAGAACCGCCGCAACGATCCCGACCGGCTCGAGATCAAGAAGTTCTGCCCGAACTGCGGCAAGCACCAGGCGCACAAAGAATCGCGCTAGGCGCACCATCTGCCGTGTCTTTCCTGGACGAGTACGTCGGGCTGCACTATCGCCATCCCGACCACTACGTCGTCGGCCGTGAGAAGATCCGCGAGTACGCGACCGCGGTCAAGAACGACGACGAGGCGTTCTTCACCGAAGAAGCGGTGGCCGAGCTCGGCCACGACGCGCTGCTCGCGCCCCTGACGTTCATCTCGGTGTTCGGCTACCAGGCGCAGCGGGCGATGTTCGATTCCGCCGGCATCGCGATCACCGACGCCCAGATCGTCCAGGTGGACCAGTCCTTGAAGTTCGTCCGTCCGATCAAGGCCGGCGACACGCTCTACTGCGACGTCTGGATCGACTCGGTCCGCACGGCACACGGCACCGACATCATCGTCACCAAGAACATCGTCAGTAACAGCAACGGCGACGTCGTGCAGGAGTCCTACACCACCCTGGCGGGGCGGAGCGAAGAAGACGGAGAGAGTGGCTTTTCAGATGGCACTGCGTGAGTTCAGTTCGGTCAAGGTCGGCGATCAGCTGCCCGAGAAGGTCATCCCGCTGACGCGGGCCGACCTGGTCAACTACGCCGGCGTCTCCGGCGACCTCAACCCCATCCACTGGGACGACGACATCGCCAAGCAGGTCGGCCTGGACACCGCGATCGCCCACGGCATGCTGACCATGGGTCTGGGTGGCGGATACGTCACTTCCTGGGTGGGCGACCCGGCCGCCGTCACCGAGTACAACGTGCGCTTCACCGCCGTCGTCCCCGTCCCCAACGACGGCAAGGGTGCCGAGATCGTGTTCAACGGACGCGTGAAATCCGTTGAGGCGGAATCGAAGTCGGTCACCATCGCGCTGACCGCGACCGCGGGTGGCAAGAAGATCTTCGGCCGCGCCGTTGCCGTGGCCAAGCTGGCGTAGGGAGGTCGACGATGGCTCTGAAAACCGACATCCGGGGCATGGTCTGGCAGTACCCGGAGCCCTTCGTGGTGGGGCGCGAACAGATCCGCCAGTACGCCACCTCGGTCAAGTCGTTCGACCCCGCCAGCCACGACGTGGACGCTGCGGCCGAACTCGGTCACAAAGGGCTGGTCGCAGGCCCGACATTCATGTCGATCCTCGCGGTGATGACACAGCGGCACTTCTTCCAGAACGTCGACGTGGGCTTCGAGACGATGCAGATCGTCCAGGTCGACCAGAAGTTCCTGTTCCACCGGCCCATCGGCGAGGGGGACAAGCTCACCGCCACCATGTACATCGAGTCCGTCGACGAACGCTTCGGCGCCGACATCGTCACCACCCGCAACGTGCTGACCGAGGACGACGGCACGGTCGTCATGGAAGCGTTCACCACGCTGATGGGCCACGAAGGCGACAACTCGATCTCGGCCGGATGGGATCCGGAGACCGGCCAGGTGGTCCGCAAGCCCGTCATCCACGACACGGTGGACGACACCGGGCCGGCGACGGATTAGCAACTCCGCCCCGCGGCGCGCTACACTCGGCACTTGGGTTTTCCCAGTTGAGCGCGCTGTCCGTCGGGGCTTGTGTCACCGCACGGGGAGCGCGCGAATTGTGTGGGCCCTACAGGGAACCCGTCTAGGGGCGTAGCTCAACTGGCAGAGCAGCGGTCTCCAAAACCGCAGGTTGCAGGTTCAAGTCCTGTCGCCCCTGCTCAACTGAATACTCGATACGTAGGGTCGGACTGGTCTGGATACTGGACTGCAGGCCCCACGAACCGGGACCGATTACGACCGATCACGAGGGAGCACGCGGTGAGCGACGAGCGCGACGGTGCCAGCTCGGCAGGCACCGACAGCGGCGCGGAGACCGACGGCGGTGACGCACGAGCGCAGACCGCGGTCGTGACGCGTCCGCTGAGACCCACGGGTAAGCGATCGCGTCGAGCGGCGGATGTCGACGACACCGCGGCCGACGACACCGACGCCGCGCCCGAAACCGACAGTTCGGGCGGCAAGGACAATGGCAACGGTCCGAAGGCGAAGAAGAAGACCGCGCGCAAGCCCAAGGACGGGCCGTCCCGCAATCCCATCGTCTTCGTCATCAACTACCTGAGGGAAGTTGTCGGCGAGCTGCGCAAGGTCATCTGGCCGAACCGCAAGCAGATGGTCAGCTACACCACCGTGGTGCTGGTGTTCCTGGTCTTCATGGTGGCGCTGATCGGCGGAGTCGACCTGGGCCTGGCCAAGCTCGTGACGTTGGTGTTCGGCTGACCGCGCGGTCACCCGACCCGACGCGATACATGTAGAGAGGACTGACACGTGACCAGCTTCGACGGCGAGAGCGCCGCGAACGTGTCCGAGGCACGCATCGCTGCAGCGGACCCGGCGACGGTGATCACCGCCGCGGGGGCCGGCAATCTCGACGAGACCAGCCCGGCCGAGGCCGTGGAGGAGGCACCGCTGGTTGACGCGCCCGACGACGCGCAGCCCGAGGACGCCGAGACCACCGACGCCGAGACCACCGACGAAGCTCCGGTTGCCGACGAGGACGAGGACCCTGCGGTCGCGCTCAAGAAGGAGCTGCGCCTCAAGCCCGGCGACTGGTATGTCATCCACTCCTACGCCGGTTACGAGAACAAGGTGAAGGCCAACCTCGAGACCCGTGTGCAGAACCTCGACGTCGGCGACTACATCTTCCAGGTCGAGGTGCCCACCGAAGAGGTCACCGAGATCAAGAACGGCCAGCGCAAGCAGGTCAACCGCAAGGTGCTGCCCGGCTACATCCTGGTCCGCATGGAGCTCAACGACGAGTCGTGGGGCGCCGTGCGCAACACCCCGGGGGTGACCGGCTTCGTCGGCGCGACGTCGCGGCCCTCGCCGCTCTCGCTCGACGACGTGGTGAAGTTCCTGCTGCCGCCCGCGGCCGCCAAGAAGCCCGGCAAGGCCGCCTCGACGGCCGCGGCGTCCTCCGAGGCGTCGATGGAGCGTCCGGAGATCCTGGTCGACTTCGAGGTCGGCGAGTCGGTCACCGTCATGGACGGACCGTTCGCGACCCTGCCGGCATCGATCAGCGAGGTCAACGCCGAGCAGCAGAAGCTCAAGGTGCTGGTGTCGATCTTCGGCCGCGAGACGCCGGTCGAACTGACCTTCAACCAGGTCGCCAAGATTTAAGCCGGGCTCCTCGGCCGTGAGGACCCCCACGAGATAGAAGAAGGACACGCACAACCATGCCCCCGAAGAAGAAGGTCTCCGGGCTGATCAAGCTGCAGATCCAGGCCGGGCAGGCCAACCCCGCCCCGCCGGTCGGTCCCGCGCTCGGCCAGCACGGCGTCAACATCATGGAGTTCTGCAAGGCGTACAACGCCGCGACCGAGTCGCAGCGCGGCAACGTCATCCCCGTGGAGATCACCGTCTACGAGGACCGCACCTTCACGTTCGCGCTGAAGACGCCGCCCGCAGCGAAGCTGCTGCTCAAGGCCGCCGGCGTGCAGAAGGGCTCCGGTGAGCCGCACAAGACCAAGGTCGCCAAGGTGACCTGGGATCAGGTGCGTGAGATCGCCGAGACCAAGAAAGAAGACCTGAACGCCAACGACATCGATCAGGCCGCCAAGATCATCGCCGGGACCGCCCGGTCGATGGGGATCACCGTCGAGTAAGACGGGGTCTCGTGGAAGGGCTGGCATCGGCCCGCACCACAACTCAGTGACTAGGAGACAACAATGAGCAAGAACAGCAAGGCCTACAAGGAAGCCGCCGAGAAGGTCGACAAGACCCGGCTCTACACGCCGCTGGAGGCCACCAAGCTGGCCAAGGAGACGTCGTCGAAGAAGCAGGACGCCACCGTCGAGGTCGCGATCCGCCTGGGCGTCGATCCCCGCAAAGCCGACCAGATGGTGCGCGGCACCGTCAACCTTCCGCACGGCACCGGTAAGACCGCGCGCGTCGCGGTGTTCGCCGTCGGCGACAAAGCGGAGCAGGCGCTGGCTGCCGGCGCCGACGTGGTCGGCAGCGACGACCTGATCGAGAAGATCCAGGGCGGGTTCCTCGACTTCGACGCCGCGATCGCCACCCCCGACCAGATGGCCAAGGTGGGCCGCATCGCCCGCATCCTCGGCCCCCGCGGCCTGATGCCGAACCCGAAGACGGGCACCGTGACCCCCGACGTCACCAAGGCCGTCAACGACATCAAGGGCGGCAAGATCAACTTCCGCGTGGACAAGCAGGCCAACCTGCACTTCATCATCGGTAAGGCGTCGTTCGACGAGACCAAGCTGGTGGAGAACTACGGCGCCGCGCTGGACGAGATCCTTCGCGCCAAGCCGTCGTCGTCGAAGGGCCGCTACCTGAAGAAGGTCGTCGTGTCGACCACCACCGGTCCCGGAATCCCGGTCGACCCGGCGGTCACCCGCAACTTCACGGAGGAGTAGGCGAGTAGGCGCCAGCCGAAACGCCGCGAGTCCCCTGCGCCACAGGCGCGGGGGACTCGTTGTTTTGTGAGCTCCTCGACCACCGGTGCCCGGGTGCGCCGCAACCATCGTCCCCCACGAACGACAGGCTGACGGCATCACCCGGAGATCCGAGTTGTCCCCCACATCGAACCCTGATGCGGCGGTCGAGGAGCCCCTTCGGCAAACATAACACCGGCGCCGGGCCAGCGCGCCGGCATCGGGAAAAGGGAGCCGGTTCAGGCGGCCGCAGCACCCGGCTTCAGGTACGTGACGAGGCTGACGTCGAGGGCCTCGTCGACGAAGTAGTACTGGCACCCGGTCAGGTAGCGCATGTAGTCGTTGTACGACTGCTCACCTGCCGCGGCGATGGCCTCGTCCTTGTGGGCCTCCAGACGGCCTGCCCAGATGCCGAGCGTCTTGATGTAGTGATTGCGCAGCGACAACGTCTCCGGGACCGTGAAGCCGGCCTTCTCGCCGTGTTCGACCATCATCTGGGTCGTCGGGATGCGGCCGCCGGGGAAGATCACCTCGCCGATGAACTTCGCGAAGCGCGCCAGCTCGAACGTCAGCTTCTTGCCGCGGGCCTGCAGATCGTACGGGTGGTACCCGCAGCTGCTCTGAATCGTCATCCGGCCGTCGTCGGGCAGGATGTCGTAGCAGGTCTTGAAGTAGTCGTCGTACCGCTCGAAGCCGAAGTGCTCGAAGGCCTCGATGGACACGATCCGATCGACGGGGGAGTGGAACTGCTCCCAGCCCTCGAGACGGACATCGAACGTGCGCTCGGTGTCGATCTTCGACAGCAGCTGACTGCAATAGGCCTGCTGGTTCTTGCTCAACGTGAGGCCGATGACGTTGACGTCGTACTTCTCCATCGCACGCTGCAGCGTCAGCCCCCAGCCGCAGCCGACCTCGAGCAGTGTCATCCCCGGCTTCAGATCGAGCCGGTCGAGATGCTGATCGACGTTGGCGATCTGGGCTTCCGACAGCGTCGCGTTGGGGCCGGTGAAGTACGCGCAGCTGTACTTGCGGGTGGGGTCCTGGAACACACCGAAGAAGTCGTCCGACAGGTCGTAGTGCGCCTGGATGTCCTCGAAATGAGGAGTCAGATCCTTCGTGCCGGTGGAGTTGTCAGACATGTCTTTCTACGTCCTCTTGTCGTGGGGCCACTTGTCGAGGGCCCCCGCCCGATGCGACATCGCGATGGTGTTCCGACCGTACCCAAACAGAGCACGGCCTTCCGGTAAACACGCTTCTCGGGCGATCAGCCTAACGGCTGGACGTCTTTCCGGGCCAATCCGCTCAGGGCGCCTTGACCAACGTGAACTGGTTGACGTCGGTGTAGCCCTTGCGGAACGAATCCGCGCACCCGGTGAGGTAGTGCATGTAGCGGTCGTAGACCTCTTCGGACTGCACGGCGATCGCCTCGTCCCTGTGCGCCTCGAGCGCCGCGGACCAGTGGTCGAGGGTGCGCGCGTAGTGCGGCTGAAGCGACTGCTCACGGGTCAGGGTGAAACCCGCCTTGCCGGCATGCTCGCCGACCAGCTCGATCGTCGGCAGATACCCGCCCGGGAAGATCTCGGTGAGGATGAACTTGATGAATCGGGCGACCGAGAACGTCAGCGGGATGCCCCGTTCGATCATCTGCGGGATCGTCAGCGCTGTGATGGTGTGCAGCAGCATCACGCCGTCGTCGGGCAGCACCTTGTAGGCAGTGGTGAAGAAATCGTCCCAGCGGTCCTTGCCGAAGTGCTCGAACGCCCCGATGGAGACGATGCGGTCGACCGGCTGGTCGAAGCTCTCCCAGCCCTCGAGTCGGATCTCCTTGGTGCGGGGGCTGTCCGATGCGGCGAACACACGCTCGACGTGCGCCTTCTGGTTCTCGCTGAGCGTCAGGCCGATCACGTTGACGTCATAGAGTTCGATCGCGCGCATCATCGTGTAACCCCAGCCGCAGCCGACATCGAGCAGCGTCATGCCGGGCTCGAGGCCGAGTTTGCCCAGGGCCAGGTCGACCTTCGCGCGCTGCGCCTCCTCCAGCGTCATGTCGTCGCGCTCGAAATATGCGCAGCTGTACATCTGCGAGGGGTCGAGGAACAGGCGGAAGAACTCGTCGGACAGGTCGTAGTGCGCCTGGACGTCGTCGAAGTGCGGTTTCAAGTTCTTCTTGGCTGTGGCCTTTTTCGTGTCGGCCATGAGGTGGCCTTCCTGAGCAAGCTGCCCGAAGAGGTTCTCCTGAAACGGCGGTCACGCATGCCCGTCAGGAATGGTACGTCGTCTTCCCGGCAGTTCCCTCATCGACCGAATTGACGTTCATGCAGTATCAGTGATCGATCAGCGCGCCTGCGCGAACGTCGTCTTCAGCTCGCCGACGATGTCGTCCCAGAGGGGTTCGGGCAGCTCGTGGCCCATGCCGTCGAACAGCACCAGGCGTGCGCCGGGGATCGCGCGGGCGATTGCGCGACCGCCCGACGGCCGCATCAGCTTGTCGGCCGTGCCATGGATCACGACCGTGGGCACGGTGGTCGATCGGTTGTGATTGCGCAGGCTTCCGCTGCCCAGGATCGCCGAGAACTGCCTGCCGATCCCCGCCGGGTAGTAGGCCCGGTCGTAGCCCTCGATCGCATCGGCGCGCAAGGCGTCGTCGGACCGGGGATAGCCGGGGCTGCCGATGATCTTGCTGACCTTGACCGCGTTGTCGATGATCGCGTCGCGACCGGTGCCGGAGGGCTTGGACAGGATCGCGAGCAACTGCTGTGGGCCCGGCGGTGGGAGAGCGGGTTGATTGTTGCTGGAGAAGATGACACCCAGCGACCGCGTGCGCGCGGGATGCCGCGCGGCGAACACTTGCGCGATCATGCCGCCCATCGACGCTCCGACGACATGCGCGCGGTCGATGTCGAGGTGGTCGGCGAGCGCGGCGGTGTCGTCGGCCATGTCCTCGAGGCGGTAGGGCGCCGGGCTGGCGATCCCGAGGAACGAGCGCGCCATGCTCAGCGGTAGCGAAGCGCTGGACCGCTGTCCGCGCACCTTGCCCGACAGCCCGCAGTCGCGGTTGTCGAAGCGGATCACCCGCAGGCCCTGGTTGACCAGCTTCTCGCAGAACTCGGTCCGCCAGAAGATCATCTGCGCCCCGAGCCCCATGATCAGCAGGACCGCTGGATCGCCGGGGTCACCCATGTCCTCGTAGTGGATGCCGATGTCGCCGGACGGCGCGGTGCCGCTGCGCACCTGCATCAGGCGTCCAGCTGCTGGTCGTGCTCGCGGGACACTTCCACCATGAAGTTGGCGAAGTAGCCCGTCAGCGACGGGTCGCTCATCATCTGCCAGCTCGGCGCCAGCAGCTTCATGTAGCGCTCGACGTAGAGGAACTGCTTGCCGATGAGCACCAGCTCGCGGGGCAGCTTCACGTCGTAGGCCTCGGCCAACGCGGAGAGCTGCTTGCCGATCTCGGCGTAGCTCAGGTCGCCGAGGGAGGTCATCGTCAACGGGGTGGCGAACTTCTCGAGGTCCTTGGCCGCCTGCGCCTCGGGTTTGACGGTGCCGACCGCGCCCATCAGCACGACGATCTTGCCCGCCGCGGCGTGGTCCTTCTTGACCAGCAGCGCATAGACCAGCTCGCGCAGCAGCCAGCGGGTCCGCGGATCGATGCGGCCCATGATGCCGAAATCGAAGAACACGATCTTGCCGTCGTCGTCGACGGAGAGGTTGCCCGCGTGCAGGTCGCCGTGGAACAGCCCGTGCCGCAGACCACCTTCGAAGACGCTGAACAGCAGGGCCTTGACCAGCTCGGTGCCGTCGAACCCCTTCTTGCGGATGGCGGCGACGTCGTCGATACGCACGCCGGAGACCCGTTCCATGGTCAGCACTCGCTCGCTGGTCAGGTCCCAGTAGACCTGTGGCACGCGGATGTTCTTGCCCAGCGGCGAGGCATGCATGTGGGCCACCCAGGCGTCCATCGACTGCGCCTCCAGGCGGAAGTCCAGTTCCTCGGCGAGGTTGTCGGCGAAGTCGGCGACGACGTCCTGGGCGGACAGGCGCTGGCCCAGCTTGGCGAACTCGACCAGGCGGGCGCCCCGCTTGAGGATCTGCAGGTCGGCGGCGACGCGGCGGCGGATGCCCGGTCGCTGGATCTTCACGACGACCTCTTCGCCGCTGTGCAGCGTCGCGTAGTGCACCTGTGCGATCGATGCGGAGGCGAACGGCTTCTCGTCGAACGAGGCGAACAGGTTCGACGGCTCGTCGCCCAGCTCCTCCCGGAACAGTTTGTGCACGGCCTCGGAGTCCGCCGGCGGCACCCGGTCGAGAAGGCTGCGGAATTCCCGGCTCAGCGGCTCACCGAAGGCGCCGGGGCTGGACGCGATGATCTGGCCGAACTTGACGTAGGTGGGGCCCAGGTCGGCGAACGCCTGGGGAATCTGCTTGACGATCTTCTGCTGGAGCGAACCGCGGGAGCGAATGGTGGACACGACCCGGGCGCCGGTGCGAGTGACCTGCCAGCCGGTCGCGCCGATGCGCGCTGCCTCGATGGGCAGCGGTACACGGTCGAGCTTGGCTACCTCGCGGTGCTGTGTGTTCCGCGTAGTACTCATCCCTGCAGTGTCTCAAAAGAGCCTGCACGCTCGAAAATTCGTGTGCCCCGGGTCACACCCGCAGGCGAGTCCGTCCCGCCGGCCACCCGCGCTCTGGCCTGCTGGAACTCCGGCATCGCGCCCGAGGCTGCGGACACGCCGTTGATGACCGACCAGACCAGGGCGCGCCGGGCTGTGCGCTCGATGATGTTGGGGTCGCTGTGCTGGATGAGCCCCTTGGCCCAGGACGGCATCGTGTCACGCACCGCCCAGTTCAACGCCGCCTGAGGCAGGGGCAGGTCGGGGCCGGTCGCCATCGCGGTGCCGTAGGTGACCGCGAGCCTGGGCAGGTAGGACTTCAGGCAGTCGAGGGTGTCGGCTTTGGTCGCGGGCAGGTCGGTGCCGCCCAGCGCGTGACCGACGCGCACGAATTCCCCGTAGTAGCGGTCGATCTTCTTGCCGCGCAAAGGGTTCGGGTGATAGAGCTCGTGGGCGGTGGCGATGCCCCAGACGACGGTCGCGTAGTTCCAGCGCAACCACTCGGGATCGTCGGCGTCGTAGCGGGCGCCGTCGGGCCGGGTCCCCTTGATGGTGTGGTGCATCGATGCCACCGTGGTGGCCAAGCGTTCGGCCGTCTCGGTCGAGCCGTACGCCGTACCGATGAAGAACGCGACGGAGTGTCCGAGTCGGGTGAGCGCGCCCTCGGGGTCGATCTGGGGCATCGCATCGTCGCGGGTGTCATCGCGGACCAGCCGGGAGTGGTGCACGCCCATCCAGTAGATGGACGGATCCAGACGCTCGAGGAACGCCGCGCACTGCAAACCGAAGATCAGCGCGTGGGTGTGCGAGTGCACGTGCCACACGGCGCTGCCGGGGCCGAACCAGCCCGGGTCGCCCGCGGGTGCGGCGAACTGCATCCCCTTGAAGAAGTGCCGTCGCACGTCCTGGTCGAAGCGCCGGTCGAGCACCTGGCCGATGAGCTGGTGCGGCAGGAACATCTCATCCTCCTGGTCACGGGTGTGCCCAGTTTAGCTTCTGGATACGGTTGTGACCAGATTTGCGGCGGCTTACCCTGATCGGGTGTCGACTCCCACGCGATGGGCGGGCGTTCCGCTGGTCGACCGCCGCGCCGAGCGGCGGGAACTCCTCGTCGACGCCGCCTATCGAATCTTCGGGGAGGGCGGCGAGCAGGCACTGTCCGTACGGTCTGCATGCCGGGAGAGCGGCTTGAACTCCCGTTACTTCTACGAGAGTTTCGCCGATGTCGACGCCCTGCTCGGCGCGGTGTACGACCGGGTCAGCGCCGAACTGGCCGCCGCGGTCGAGGCGGCGATGGCGTCGGCCGGCGCATCGTTGGCGGCTCGCACCCGGGCCGGGATGGCCGCCGTGCTCGCCTTCAGCTCCAGTGATCCGCGGCGCGGGCGGGTGCTGTTCACCGACGCCCGGGCCAACCCGGTGCTGGCCGCCCGCCGCGTCGCCACCCAGGATCTGCTGCGTGAGGCGGTGCTGTCCGAAGGCTGGCGGCTTCACCCGGGGTCCGATCCGGTGGGCGCCCAGGTGGCGGCCGCGCTCTACACCGGCGCGATGGCCGAGCTGGCCCAGCAGTGGCTGGCCGGCCGCCTGGGTGACGACCTCGACGCCGTCGTCGACCACGCGCTGGCACTGGTGCTGCGCTGAGAATCAGCTCCGCGGCCGCCACCGCTTGATGAAATCGGTCTCGGGCCATTCCTCGTGAGCGGCCATCAACTCGTACATCGTTGCGCCATCACATGTTTCGCGGATGATGTCGGCGTGGCCGGCGTGCCGGGTCAGCTCCTCGATCAGATGCAACGCCACCCAGCGCACGCTCCAGAAGTCGACGTCGCCGGGGAACCACGGCACCTCGTGGGGCACGGGGACGGGGGTGTCGAGGTCCTTCTCGGCGAACGCCGCCAGCACGTCGTCGTTGACCGCGCACAGGGCGTCGAGCAGCCCGGTGAGTGTCTCGTGCTCGCCCATCACGTACTCGTCGGCGTACTCGGCCATCTGCTCCTCGAGCGGCCGCGGGTCCGGCGGCGGAAAGTCGGGGGCGGCGACGACGCGCGCGAGCCAGCCGCGCTGCACACCGGCAGCGTGCTTGATCAGGCCGCCGATCGACAGCGCGCTCGCCGACGGGGTCGCGCGGGCCTGTTCGTCGGTCAGGCCGTGCGCCACCGCGAAGAAGGCGTTCTGATTGAACCTGAGGAACTCGATCAGCGTCTGTCGTTCGGTGTCGGCGGGCGGGGGCAGTCCGGGCATCTCACTTCTCCTTGTCTCGTGCGTGCAGGGTGTGTGCGTAAAGGTCACGGATGCAGGCGATTTCGGCACCGTGGTGGATCATCTCCCGGTTGATGTGGAGCACCAGCGTCATCATCGAACGCTCGGCATAGGGACCTTCGGCCGGTCCGCAGGGCCGCGCCAGTGCCTCGGCGTCGAGCGTGCGGACACCGCGCAGCCACCGCTCGTACTCCTCGTCGAGTTGAGCGAGTGCCGCTGCGGCGTCGGTGGCATAGGGCCATGACGAGTAGTCGGCAGGCGGTCCGCTGAAGTGGGCATGGCTGCGGGTGGCCAGCACGCCGACGATCAGGTGCGCCATCCGCCACCCGATCGTGGTGAACGGTTCCGGCTGCGGAGGCGGGAACGCGAAGTCGACGCGCCCGTCGCGGTGCACCGTCCAGCAGTCATGGACCGGCTGCCAGAAGTACTCGTCGTCGGTGAGCCCGGCCAGTCGCGGCCGCAGCTGCGACCGCCAATGCAGATCCAGTTGGTCGATCAGTTCGTCGGTGACGTCCATAATGCAAGCGTCGCATCCATTCAGGACAGTTCCGGTCCGCAATCTCTGGCAGGCTGACGGAGTGTCCGAGACGACGAGCCGCGTGCTGGCGCTGCTCGGTCTGTTGCAGTCACGGCGGGTGTGGACGGGGGAGGAGCTCGCCACTCGGCTGGGGGTCACCACCCGCAGCTTGCGTCGCGATGTCGAGCGGCTGCGCGACCTCGGCTATCCCGTCGCCGCCAGCCGGGGACACGGCGGCGGTTACCAGCTGGGCGCAGGGGCGGCGCTTCCGCCGCTGCTTCTGGATCCCGACGAGGCCGTCGCGATGGCGGTCTGCCTTCGGCTCGCGGCCGGGGGCAGCGTCGCGGGCGTGGGCGAATCGGCCCTGCGGGCCCTCAGCAAGCTCGATCAAGTGATGCCGCGGCGGCTGCGGTCCCAGGTCTCGGCCGTCCACGAGGCCACGGTCACGCTGACGTCGGGCGCGCCGGAGTCCGTCGTCGAACCCGATGTGTTGATGACGCTCGCCCGGGCCAGCCGAGACCGCGAACACGTCACCGCCGGCTACGTGGACCGGGACGGCGCCGCGACTCGGCGTCGTCTCGAGCCTTATCAGCTGGTGACCACCGGTCGGCGCTGGTATCTGCTCGCCTACGACCGCGACCGGGAGGATTGGCGGAGCCTGCGGCTGGACCGGATGTCCGACGTCGCGGCGGTCGGCACCACGTTCGTCGGGCGGGAGGCTCCCGACGCGGCCGCCTACGTGCGCCGGTCCATCAGCACGTCGCCCTATCGATACGTGGCCCGCGTCCGCTATCACGCGCCCGTCGGCGCCGTCGCCCCGTACTTCCCGGCCGGCTCGGTGGACATCGAACCCGACGGACCCGACGCGACCATCGTCACCGCAGGCGCCGACGATCCGAGCCACCTTGTTCCGTGGCTCGCGAGGGTCGACGCCGACCTCGAGATCCTGGAGTCTCCGGAGGTGGCCGACGCGATGGTGGCGATGGCGGAGCGGATGCGACGTGCCACGGGAGAATGACGTCATGGTCACGCTCGCCCTCGATGTCGGTGGCACGAAGCTGGCGGTCGGCCTGGTCGACGACTCCGGCGCGCTGCGGCACCGCGCCGAGGCGCCGACCCCGCGCGCCGATGCCGAGACCATCTGGGCCGTCGCCCAGGCCCTGCTCGTCGATGCGCTGGCCGCCGCCGGCGGCACGGTGGACGCGGTCGGCATCTCGTCGGCCGGCCCGATCGACGTCCCCGCCGGCACGGTGAGTCCGATCAACATCGTTGGCTGGCAAGGCTTTCCGATCGTGGCTCGTGTTCACGAGCTCACCGGCGCGCCCGCGCGTCTCGGCGGCGACGGGTTGTGCATGGCGCTGGGGGAGCAGTGGCGCGGTGCGGCCACAGGGGCACGGTTCCTGCTCGGCATGGTCGTCTCGACCGGAGTGGGCGGCGGACTCGTCCTCGACGGCGCCCCGTTCCACGGACGGACGGGTAATGCCGGCCACGTCGGCCACGTCGTGGTGGAACCCGACGGGGCGCCGTGCACGTGCGGCGGGCACGGGTGTGTGGAGACGGTCGCCGCCGGACCGTGGCTGGCGCGGTGGGCCCGCGAGCACGGCTGGCAGGCCCCGCCCGAGGCCGGCGCCCGGGAACTCGCCGAGGACGCGCGGCGGGGCGACCCGCTGGCGCTGCAGACGTTCGGCCGCGGCGCCGACGCGCTGGCCCGCATGATCGCGTCTGTCGGGGCGACCTGCGACCTGGACCGTGTGGTCATCGGTGGTGGCGTGGCCGGCGCCGGAGACCTGCTCTTCGACCCGCTGCGGGCGGTGCTGAGGCGCTATGCGGGCTTGAGTTTCCTGCGCGGCCTGCAGGTGACGCCGGCCCTCCTCGGTGGTGACGCCGGGCTGATCGGTGCGGCGGCCCTCGGCCGTTTTGGCTGATCGGGAGGCGGCAGGCTATTCTGGCTGGCGTTCCACCGAAGACCGTCGGTCACCAGTCACATGGTTGAAGGTCCGGGTTCCACCCGGCGGCCCACGCAGGAGGACGAGGCACGTACCTCAGTTGTGTGCGCCCCGACCTGTCTGTGTCGGGGCGTTCGTCGTTTCACGACCTTCCTCCTGCGCCCGGCCCGCGCTCCTCGATGGGACATCCGTACACCCACCACGAGGAGGCATGCATGGCCAAGGCTGAAAAGGCCACCGCGGTCGCCGACATCGCCGAGCAGTTCAAGGAGGCGACGGCGACGCTCGTCAGCGAATACCGCGGACTGACGGTCGCCAACCTCGCGCAGCTGCGCCGTTCGCTCGGCGACTCCGCCACCTACACCGTTGCCAAGAACACCTTGGTCAAGCGTGCGGCGGCAGAGGCCGGCATCGAAGGTCTCGACGAACTGTTCGCCGGTCCCACCGCGATCGCGTTCGTCAAAGGTGAGGCCGTCGACGCCGCCAAAGCGATCAAGACCTTCGCCAAGGACAACAAGGCGCTGGTCATCAAGGGCGGCTACATGGACGGCCGCGCGCTGTCCGTCGACGAGGTCAACCGCATCGCGGACCTCGAGTCGCGCGAGGTGCTGCTGGCCAAGCTGGCCGGCGCGATGAAGGGCAACCTGACCAAGGCCGCCGGGCTGTTCAACGCCCCGGCGTCGCAGGTCGCACGTCTGGCTGCCGCACTGCAGGAAAAGAAGGCCGCCGAGGAAGCTGCGTAGCAGCGCTCCGGCACACCCCCACCGACATCAAGAAGTAACGAAGGAAGGACCATCATGGCCAAGCTGTCCACTGAAGAGCTGCTCGACGCGTTCAAGGAGCTCACCCTGCTCGAGCTGAGCGAGTTCGTGAAGGCGTTCGAGGAGACCTTCGAGGTCACCGCTGCGGCGCCCGTCGCCGTCGCCGCTGCCGGCCCCGCCGGCGGTGCGCCCGCCGAGGCCGCCGAGGAGCAGTCGGAGTTCGACGTCATCCTCGAGGGTGCCGGCGACAAGAAGATCGGCGTCATCAAGGTCGTCCGCGAGATCGTCTCCGGCCTGGGCCTGAAGGAAGCCAAGGATCTCGTCGACAGCGCGCCCAAGCCGCTGCTCGAGAAGGTCACCAAGGAGGCCGCCGAGGACGCCAAGGCCAAGCTCGAGGCCGCCGGCGCGTCGGTGTCCGTCAAGTAAGACACATCACGGAGCCGTCGCAACTGACGGTGACGTCAGTCGTGGGGCTGGTCTGGCAAACAGACCAGCCCCACGCTGCGTTCAGGCCCGGTCCGGCTTCGTGGCGTGGGCGGGTAGGTTACAGTGACTCAAGCCACAGGCGGGGAATCAGTGGCGAGCAGATGCTGAATTGGCGAGAGGAATTCGCGTGGGTATCGGTATCCAGATCGAGGGATTGACGAAGTCCTTCGGGTCTCAGCGAATCTGGGAAGACGTCACGTTCGATCTGCCCGCCGGCGAGGTGAGCGTGCTGCTGGGCCCGTCGGGTACCGGCAAGTCGGTGTTCTTGAAGTCGCTGATCGGGCTGCTGCGGCCCGAGCGCGGCAAGATCATCGTCGACGGCACGAACATCATCGAGTGCTCGGCCAAGGAGCTCTACGAGATCCGCACGCTGTTCGGCGTGATGTTCCAGGACGGCGCGCTGTTCGGCTCGATGAGCCTCTACGACAACACGGCGTTCCCGCTTCGTGAGCACACGAAGAAGAAGGAATCCGAGATCCGTCAGATCGTGATGGAGAAGTTGGACCTCGTGGGTCTGGGCGGGGACGAGAACAAGTTCCCGGGGGAGATCTCCGGTGGTATGCGCAAGCGCGCCGGTTTGGCGCGCTCGTTGGTGCTGGACCCGCAGATCATTCTCTGCGACGAGCCGGACTCGGGTCTGGACCCGGTGCGTACGGCGTACCTGTCGCAGTTGCTCATCGACATCAACGCGCAGATCGACTGCACGATCCTGATCGTGACCCACAACATCAACATCGCTCGTACCGTGCCCGACAACATGGGCATGTTGTTCCGCAAGCACCTGGTGATGTTCGGTCCGCGTGAGGTGCTGCTGACCAGTGACGAGCCGGTGGTCAAGCAATTCCTCAACGGTCGCCGCATCGGTCCGATCGGTATGTCCGAGGAAAAGGACGAGTCGACGATGGCCGAGGAGCAGGCCATGATCGACGCCGGTCACCACGATGGTGGTGTCGAGGAGATCGAGGGCGTGCCGCCGCAGGTGATGGCGACCCCGGGTATGCCCGAGCGCAAGGCGGTGGGACGTCGTCAGGCGCGGGTTCGCGAGATCATGCACACCCTGCCCCCGGCCGCCCAGGAAGCGATCCGCGACGACCTCGAAGGCACGCACAAGTACCCCGTTCGTGATTACGACGGCGACCGTTCGTCGCGTCGTGACGAGGACGATGCGCCGACCGGTCGCATCCCTGTCGGCGGCGAGAACCGCTGAGTCCGCGCCCGCGCTGCGGGCGCCCCTTTCTCCTGGTGTGAGCTGCTTCGTCGTGCCCTGAACCAGGCCTACGCGGCGCCGTGGTTGGCGCATGTCCACATTTCACCCGTCGTTCTCTTGCGGGGTCGTCACTGTGGCTATACAGTTTGCCAAAATCACGTTTGCGTGCGGAAAACCGCACTTGAGGCATGAAAACGTGGTTTCTCAGTGCTTTCTGAAACAGGAGAATAATGGTCGACCGCTATCGGGTCTGGGTTGGGGCAGGCGTATTAGCGGGGGGAATGTCAGCTGCAATGCTGACGACTGCAGGTGTTGCGGTGGCCGACGACGGGACGTCGTCCGGCACCGGCACCCAGGCATCATCGAACGCCGGCGGTGATGCGAAGCCGGCGAACACCGCGCGGGATCGCAAGCTGGGTGGCACGCCGCGCCACGCCGGCACGTCGGAGTCCAAGAAAACGGAGTCCGCGGAAACCGAGTCCAAGGAATCCGAGTCCACGGAAACCGAATCCAAGGAAACGGAGTCCGACAAGTCCGCACCGGACAAGCCCGAGAAGACCACCGCCCCCGAGGTGACGAGCCCGGAGGCCACCGACCCGGCGGCCGAGGAAGCGGAGACCGGCAAGCCGGAACGCAAGCCCCTGCGGGCCCTGTTCGGCGGTGGGAAGCACCGCGCGCCGGAGCCCGACGCGGCGCCCGAGGCGGAGGTGGCCGTCGACCCCGCCGTCGAGTCCGCCGTCGAGCCAGTGGTGGCGCCTGCCCCGGCCGAGGCCGTTGCTGAGCCGCAGGGTCGCGTCCGACCCAGCACGTTCGCCACCGGCGTCGAGACCGATCTGGGAGCGCCGGACGGCGCCATGGTGATGCGCCTCGCCGCCGCCGACGCGCCGCCGGTGCAGACGCAGCCGACACTGCTGGACGTCCTCAACACCATCGGCAAGAAGTTCTACGACTTCTACACCGACACCATGCAGTTCTTCGCCGGTCCGGTCCGCGCACCCTTCGGCAGCAGCGTGCGGGTGGAATCCTCGACGCTGACCATCGGCGGTCACAAGGACGTCCCCGCCGACTGGTACTTCCCCGACACCGACACCCCCGCCGGACTCATCTACCTGCAGCACGGTTTCCTGGCCAACGCCTCGTTCTACAGTGCGACCGCGGCCTACCTGGCAGAGAAGACCGACAGCATCGTCGTGGTGCCGTCGCTGACGTGGAACCCGTTCGACATCGAGAACTACCCGCTCGAATACCCGAGCACCGGTCGCGCGATCGCGGCCCTGTTCGCCGGCGACCGTGCAGCGCTGACCGCCAGCGCCCGCGCCGCCGGGTACGACGGCGTGTTGCCGACCAAGGTGGTCCTCGCCGGACACTCTGCCGGCGGCGGCCTGGTGGCCATGGTCGGCAGATACATGGTCGAGACCGGCAACGCCGACGATCTGGCCGGGCTGATCATGTTCGACGGCGTCGGCACACTCAGCTTCCTGGGTCAGGACATCGCCGCGATCCCGACGTCGATCCCGGTGTACAACATCGCGGCCGGACCGAGCTCGTGGAACTGGTACGGCGACACGAACCGCAAGCTCGGCGCCGTCCGTCCGGGCATGTTCACCGGTGTCACGTTCCGGGACGGCAAGCATGCCGACGGGATGCAGACCACCGCGCCGATCGTGCAGTACTTCGCCTACATGGCGATGGGGCACTCCTCGCCACTCGACGTGCTCGCGAACAAGGTGCTCGCCGCGGGCTGGATCAACGACATGCTCGACGGCACCCACACCGACCGGCTCTACGACAGCGACGCCTCGGCGTGGAGCGTCGTGACCGGCTGGTGGTGGGATCAGCTGACCTCGTCGTCGACCCGGCGCGTCCGCACGGTCACGCTCTGAGGCGGAATTACCCCCAAACACCGCGTTGTCTCTTGACGGAAGGGCGAAACCGGGCCAATCTATTGCCCAGCATGTTTGCACGGGATGAGGACGCCAGCCAGCGACCGCGCCTCCATAGCATGCGGTCTGTGGTGCGATGTTGAGGAATAGCCCGTCCTGCGCTATCGTTGGACGTTGCGCTGGCTGCATCCTGCCCACCTCATCCGCACCGCCCACGTAGTCGAAGCCTGAGCCCTGCTCAGCGATCTAGACGTGTGCCGTGCGCCGGAGGCGGCTCGTGGAGCCAGCCGAACCGACGCAGAATCGCGGCACGACGGTCCGGTGTCCACCGGTACTACGGTCGCATGAGGTGCTGGAAGGATGCATCTTGGCAGGGTCCCGCCAGATCGAGTCAGTAACCAACAACTCCGTTCCCGGAGCACCAAACAGGATTTCTTTCGCGAAACTCCGTGAGCCCCTCGAGGTTCCCGGGCTTCTCGACGTCCAAACCGAGTCGTTCGAATGGCTGGTCGGCGCCGAGGACTGGTTCCAGCGCGCCGTCGATCGCGGCGACGTAGACCCCAAGGGTGGTCTGCAGGAGGTCCTCGAGGAGCTGTCCCCGATCGAGGACTTCTCGGGTTCGATGTCGCTGTCCTTCTCCGATCCGCGCTTCGACGAGGTCAAGGCACCCGTCGACGAGTGCAAAGACAAAGACATGACGTACGCGGCGCCGCTGTTCGTCACCGCCGAGTTCATCAACAACAACACCGGCGAGATCAAGAGCCAGACGGTGTTCATGGGTGACTTCCCGATGATGACGGAGAAGGGCACCTTCATCATCAACGGCACCGAGCGTGTCGTGGTGAGCCAGCTGGTCCGCTCGCCGGGTGTGTACTTCGACGAGACGATCGACAAGTCCACCGAGAAGACGCTGCACAGCGTCAAGGTGATCCCCGGCCGCGGCGCGTGGCTGGAGTTCGACGTCGACAAGCGCGACACCGTCGGCGTCCGCATCGACCGCAAGCGCCGCCAGCCCGTCACCGTGCTCCTCAAGGCACTGGGCTGGACCAACGAGCAGATCACCGAGCGCTTCGGCTTCTCCGAGATCATGATGGGCACGCTGGAGAAGGACAACACCGCAGGCACCGACGAGGCGCTGCTCGACATCTACCGCAAGTTGCGGCCGGGCGAGCCCCCGACCAAGGAGTCGGCGCAGACCCTGCTGGAGAACCTGTTCTTCAAGGAGAAGCGCTACGACCTGGCCCGCGTGGGTCGCTACAAGGTGAACAAGAAGCTGGGGCTCAACGCCGGCCAGCCGATCACCAGCTCGACGCTGACCGAAGAGGACGTCGTCGCCACCATCGAGTACCTGGTCCGTCTGCACGACGGCCAGACCACGATGACGGTGCCCGGCGGTGTCGAGGTGCCGGTCGAGGTCGACGACATCGACCACTTCGGCAACCGTCGCCTGCGCACCGTCGGCGAGCTGATCCAGAACCAGATCCGGGTCGGCCTCTCGCGGATGGAGCGTGTCGTGCGCGAGCGCATGACCACCCAGGACGTCGAGGCGATCACGCCGCAGACCCTGATCAACATCCGTCCCGTCGTGGCGGCGATCAAGGAGTTCTTCGGCACGTCGCAGCTGAGCCAGTTCATGGACCAGAACAACCCGCTGTCGGGTCTGACCCACAAGCGCCGCCTGTCGGCGCTGGGCCCCGGCGGTCTGTCCCGTGAGCGCGCCGGCCTCGAGGTCCGCGACGTGCACTCCAGCCACTACGGCCGTATGTGCCCGATCGAGACCCCGGAAGGCCCGAACATCGGCCTGATCGGTTCGCTGTCGGTGTACGCGCGGGTCAACCCGTTCGGTTTCATCGAGACCCCGTACCGCAAGGTCATCGACGGCAGGGTCTCCGACCAGATCGACTACCTGACCGCCGACGAGGAGGACCGCCACGTCGTGGCGCAGGCCAACTCGCCGCTCGATGGTGAGGGGCGCTTCGAAGAGGAGCGCGTGCTCGTCCGACGTAAGGGCGGCGAGGTCGAGTTCGTCTCGGCCGCCGAGGTCGACTACATGGACGTCTCGCCGCGCCAGATGGTGTCGGTCGCGACCGCGATGATCCCGTTCCTCGAGCACGACGACGCCAACCGTGCCCTGATGGGTGCCAACATGCAGCGCCAGGCCGTTCCGCTGGTCCGCAGCGAGGCCCCGCTGGTCGGCACCGGTATGGAGCTGCGCGCCGCGATCGATGCCGGCGACGTCATCGTCGCCGACAAGGCGGGCGTCATCGAAGAGGTCTCGGCGGACTACATCACCGTGATGGCCGACGACGGCTCCCGGCACACCTACCGGATGCGCAAGTTCGCCCGCTCCAACCACGGCACGTGCGCCAATCAGCGCCCGATCGTGGACGCCGGACAGCGAGTCGAGGCGGGCCAGGTGCTCGCCGACGGTCCGTGCACCGAGAACGGTGAGATGGCGCTGGGCAAGAACCTGCTCGTCGCCGTCATGCCGTGGGAGGGGCACAACTACGAGGACGCGATCATCCTCTCCAACCGTCTGGTCGAAGAGGACGTGCTGACCTCGATCCACATCGAGGAGCACGAGATCGATGCCCGCGACACCAAGCTGGGCGCCGAGGAGATCACCCGGGACATCCCGAACGTCTCCGATGAGGTGCTGGCCGATCTCGACGAGCGCGGCATCATCCGCATCGGCGCCGAGGTCCGCGACGGCGACATCCTGGTCGGCAAGGTCACCCCGAAGGGCGAGACCGAGCTGACCCCCGAGGAGCGCCTGCTGCGTGCCATCTTCGGTGAGAAGGCCCGCGAGGTCCGCGACACGTCGCTCAAGGTGCCCCACGGTGAGTCCGGCAAGGTCATCGGCATCCGCGTGTTCTCCCGTGAGGACGACGACGAGCTGCCGGCCGGTGTCAACGAGCTGGTCCGCGTCTACGTGGCCCAGAAGCGCAAGATCTCCGACGGCGACAAGCTCGCCGGACGCCACGGCAACAAGGGCGTCATCGGCAAGATCCTGCCCGTCGAGGACATGCCGTTCCTTCCGGACGGCACCCCGGTCGACATCATCCTGAACACCCACGGTGTGCCGCGTCGTATGAACATCGGTCAGATCCTGGAGACCCACCTCGGGTGGGTCGCCAAGGCCGGCTGGAACATCGAGGGCAGCCCCGAGTGGGCCGCGAACCTGCCGGAGGACCTGAAGTCGGCCCCCGCCGACAGCATCGTCGCCACCCCGGTGTTCGACGGTGCCCGCGAGGGTGAGCTGGAGGGTCTGCTCGGTGCGACGCTGCCCAACCGCGACGGTGACGTCATGGTCAACGCCGAGGGCAAGGCGACGTTGTTCGACGGCCGCAGTGGTGAACCGTTCCCGTACCCGGTGACGGTCGGCTACATGTACATCCTGAAGCTGCACCACCTGGTCGACGACAAGATCCACGCCCGCTCGACCGGTCCGTACTCGATGATCACCCAGCAGCCGCTCGGTGGTAAGGCGCAGTTCGGTGGTCAGCGCTTCGGTGAGATGGAGTGCTGGGCCATGCAGGCCTACGGTGCGGCGTACACGCTGCAGGAGCTGCTCACCATCAAGTCCGACGACACGGTGGGCCGCGTCAAGGTCTACGAGGCGATCGTCAAGGGCGAGAACATCCCGGAGCCCGGTATCCCGGAATCCTTCAAGGTGCTTCTCAAGGAGCTGCAGTCGCTCTGCCTCAACGTCGAGGTCCTGTCTTCGGACGGGGCGGCGATCGAAATGCGCGACGGCGACGACGAGGATCTGGAACGCGCTGCGGCCAACCTCGGAATCAACCTGTCCCGCAACGAATCCGCTTCAGTCGAAGACCTCGCCTGATCTCGCCCAGTAGTCACGTTTCTAATCCCGAAAGGGGAAAGGGAGTTACGTGTTAGACGTCAACTTCTTCGATGAACTCCGCATCGGTCTGGCCACCGCGGACGACATCCGTAACTGGTCCTACGGTGAGGTCAAGAAGCCGGAGACCATCAACTACCGCACGCTCAAGCCGGAAAAGGACGGCCTGTTCTGCGAGAAGATCTTCGGACCGACTCGCGACTGGGAGTGCTACTGCGGTAAGTACAAGCGCGTCCGCTTCAAGGGCATCATCTGTGAGCGCTGCGGCGTCGAGGTGACCCGCGCCAAGGTGCGCCGTGAGCGGATGGGCCACATCGAGCTGGCCGCGCCCGTCACGCACATCTGGTACTTCAAGGGTGTGCCGTCGCGGTTGGGCTACTTGCTCGACCTGGCTCCGAAGGATCTCGAGAAGATCATCTACTTCGCGGCCTACGTGATCACCGCGGTCGACGACGAGATGCGGCACAACGAGCTGTCCACGCTCGAGGCCGAGATGGCTGTCGAGCGCAAGGCTCTCGAGGATCAGCGCGACGCCGACCTCGAGGCCCGGGCGCAGAAGCTCGAAGCCGACATGAAGGAGCTCGAGGATGAGGGCGCCAAGTCCGACGTCAAGCGCAAGGTCCGCGACGGCGGTGAGCGCGAGATGCGTCAGCTGCGCGACCGGGCCCAGCGTGAGCTGGACCGGCTCGAGGAGATCTGGACGACCTTCACCAAGCTGGCCCCCAAGCAGCTGATCGTCGACGAGCAGCTCTACCGCGAGCTGCAGGACCGCTACGGCGAGTACTTCGAGGGCGCCATGGGTGCCGAGTCGATCAAGAAGCTCATCGAGAACTTCGACATCGACGCCGAAGCCGAGTCCCTACGCGACACCATCCGCAACGGCAAGGGTCAGAAGAAGCTGCGTGCGCTCAAGCGGCTCAAGGTCGTCGCGGCGTTCCAGAGCAACGCGAACTCGCCGATGGGCATGGTGCTCGACGCCGTTCCGGTGATCCCGCCGGAGCTGCGCCCGATGGTCCAGCTCGACGGTGGCCGCTTCGCGACCTCCGACCTCAACGACCTGTACCGCCGCGTCATCAACCGCAACAACCGCCTCAAGCGACTGATCGACCTCGGCGCGCCCGAGATCATCGTCAACAACGAGAAGCGGATGCTGCAGGAGTCCGTCGACGCGCTGTTTGACAACGGCCGCCGCGGCCGCCCGGTCACCGGGCCGGGCAACCGCCCGCTCAAGTCGCTGTCCGACCTGCTCAAGGGCAAGCAGGGCCGGTTCCGTCAGAACCTGCTCGGCAAGCGTGTCGACTACTCGGGCCGTTCGGTCATCGTGGTCGGTCCGCAGCTCAAGCTGCACCAGTGCGGTCTGCCGAAGCTGATGGCTCTCGAGCTGTTCAAGCCGTTCGTGATGAAGCGTCTGGTCGACCTGAACCATGCGCAGAACATCAAGAGCGCCAAGCGGATGGTGGAGCGTCAGCGCCCGCAGGTGTGGGATGTCCTCGAAGAGGTCATCGGCGAGCACCCCGTGCTGCTGAACCGCGCACCCACGCTGCACCGCCTGGGCATCCAGGCCTTCGAGCCGCAGCTGGTCGAGGGCAAGGCCATCCAGCTGCACCCGCTGGTGTGTGAGGCCTTCAACGCCGACTTCGACGGTGACCAGATGGCTGTGCACCTCCCGCTCAGCGCGGAGGCGCAGGCCGAGGCCCGCATCCTGATGCTGTCGTCGAACAACATCCTGTCTCCCGCGTCGGGCCGCCCGCTGGCCATGCCGCGTCTGGACATGGTGACCGGCTTGTACTACCTGACCACCGAGATCGAGGGCGACACCGGCGCGTACGCGCCTGCCGCCAAGGATCAGCCGGAGACGGGTGTGTACAGCAGCCCGGCCGAGGCCATCATGGCGCTCGATCGTGGCGCGCTGTCGGTACGGGCGAAGATCCGCGTCCGGTTGACGCAGCAGCGTCCGCCGGCCGACCTGGAAGCCCAGCTGTTCGAGAACGGCTGGACCCCGGGCGACGCCTGGACCGCGGACACGACGCTGGGTCGGGTCCTGTTCAACGAGCTGCTGCCCAAGGGCTACGCGTTCGTCAACGAGCAGATGCACAAGAAGGTGCAGGCCCGGATCATCAACGACCTGGCCGAGCGCTACCCGATGATCGTGGTCGCGCAGACCGTCGACAAGCTCAAGGACGCCGGCTTCTACTGGGCCACGCGTTCCGGGGTGACGGTCTCGATGGCCGACGTTCTGGTGCCGCCGCAGAAGCAGGAGATCCTCGACCGGTACGAGAAGGAAGCCGACGGGATCGAGAAGAAGTACCAGCGCGGTGCGCTCAACCACGACGAGCGCAACGAGGCCCTGGTCAAGATCTGGCAGGACGCGACCGAAGAGGTCGGTAAGGCGCTGGAGGACTACTACCCCGAGGACAACCCGATCATCACGATCGTGAAGTCCGGTGCGACGGGTAACCTCACGCAGACCCGCACCCTGGCCGGCATGAAGGGCCTGGTGACGAACCCGAAGGGTGAGTTCATCCCGCGTCCGATCAAGTCCTCGTTCCGCGAGGGCCTGACGGTGCTGGAGTACTTCATCAACACCCACGGCGCTCGTAAGGGTCTGGCCGACACCGCGCTGCGTACCGCCGACTCGGGTTACCTGACCCGTCGTCTGGTGGACGTGTCGCAGGACGTCATCGTCCGCGAGAACGACTGCGAGACCGAGCGCGGCATCAACGTCACGCTGGCCGAGCGGCAGGACGACGGCACCTTGGTGCGCGATCAGCACATCGAGACGTCGGCCTACGCCCGCACCCTGGCGACCGACGCGGTCGACGCCGACGGCAACGTCGTCGTCGAGCGCGGTCACGACCTGGGCGACCCGGCGATCGACGCACTGCTGGCCGCCGGCATCACCGAGGTCAAGGTCCGGTCGGTGCTGACCTGCACGACGGGCACCGGCGTGTGCGCGATGTGCTACGGCCGTTCGATGGCGACCGGCAAGCTGGTCGACATCGGCGAGGCCGTCGGCATCGTGGCCGCGCAGTCCATCGGTGAGCCCGGCACGCAGCTGACGATGCGTACCTTCCACCAGGGTGGCGTCACCGGCGGGCAGGACATCGTCGGTGGTCTGCCCCGCGTGCAGGAGCTGTTCGAGGCCCGCGTGCCCCGTAACCGCGCACCGATCGCCGACGTCTCCGGGCGGATTCGCCTGGAGGAGAGCGACAAGTTCTACAAGATCACCATCGTTCCCGATGACGGGGGCGAAGAGGTCGTGTACGACAAGCTCTCGCGGCGTCAGCGTCTGAAGGTGTTCAAGCACGACGACGGTTCCGAGCGTCTGCTGACCGACGGCGACCACGTCGAGGTGGGCCAGCAGCTGATGGAAGGCTCGGCCGACCCGCACGAGGTGTTGCGCGTCCAGGGTCCCCGCGAGGTGCAGATCCACCTCGTCAAGGAGGTCCAGGAGGTGTACCGCGCGCAGGGTGTGTCGATCCACGACAAGCACATCGAGGTCATCGTCCGGCAGATGCTGCGTCGCGTCACGATCATCGATTCGGGTGCGACGGAGTTCCTGCCCGGCTCGCTGACCGAGCGTGGCGAGTTCGAGACCGAGAACCGTCGGGTCGTCGCCGAGGGTGGCGAGCCCGCGGCGGGTCGTCCGGTGCTGATGGGTATCACGAAGGCATCGCTGGCCACGGATTCGTGGCTGTCGGCGGCGTCGTTCCAGGAGACCACGCGCGTGCTGACCGATGCGGCGATCAACTGCCGCAGCGACAAGCTGCAGGGTCTGAAGGAGAACGTGATCATCGGCAAGCTGATCCCGGCCGGCACCGGCATCAACCGGTACCGCAACATCCAGGTCCAGCCGACCGAAGAGGCCCGCGCTGCGGCGTACACGATCCCGTCCTACGAGGATCAGTACTACAGCCCGGACTTCGGCCAGGCCACCGGCGCCGCGGTGCCGCTGGACGATTACGGCTACAGCGATTACCGCTAGGTAGTCACACAGGAAGAACCCCCACTCGCACGAGTGGGGGTTCTTTCTATTTCTGGAACTCTTCGACGGCGCGCAGCTTGTTCGTGACGTCGAGGGCGGCGATCTTGTACGCCTCGGAGAACGTCGGGTAGTTCAGCACCGCGTCGACGAGATAGTCGACGGTGCCGCCGCAGCCCATCACGGCCTGCCCGATGTGGATCAGCTCGGTGGCGTTGCTGCCGAAGATGTGGACTCCCAGCAGCTTTCGGTCCTCGGTGGACACCAGCAGTTTGAGCATGCCGTGGGAGTCGCCGGCGATCTGCCCGCGGGCCAGTTCGCGGTAGCGGGCCACGCCGAACTCGTAGGGCACGGATTGCTCGGTCAGCTCGGCTTCGGTGGCACCGACGAACGACACCTCCGGGATCGTGTAGATCCCTATCGGCTGCAGTGCGGTCATGTCGTTGGCCGGCTCGTCGAACGCGTGGTAGGCCGCCAGCCGCCCCTGGTCCATCGAGGTGGCGGCCAGGGCAGGGAAACCGATGACGTCGCCGACTGCGTAGATGTGGTCGACCGAGGTGCGGAAGTCGTCGTCGACCTGTAGCCGCCCCCGCTTGTCCGCCTCGAGCCCCGCCGCCTCCAGGTCCAGCGTCTCGGTCAGGCCTTGGCGCCCGGCCGAGTACATCACGGTGTCTGCGGCGATCCGCTTGCCCGAGGCGAGGGTCGTCAGTGTGGTGTCCTCGCCGATCTCCACGCCGGTCACCTCCTCGCCGAACCGGAACGTCACCGCGAGATCGCGTAGGTGGAACGTCAACGCCTCGACGATCTCGGAGTCGACGAAGTCCAGCATCGACGGCCGCTTCTCGATGACGGTCACCTTGGTGCCCAGCGCGGCGAAGATCGAGGCGTATTCGATACCGATGACCCCGGCTCCGACCACCACCATCGACAACGGCACCTTCTTCAGGCCGAGGATCCCGTCGGAATCGAGCACGTGCTCGTCGTCGAACTCGATGTCGTCCGGTCGGGCCGGTTTGGTGCCGGTCGCGATCACGATGTTCTCGGCGCTGACGGTAACGTGCTCGCTGTCGTTGTCGTTCTCGACGAGGACGGTGTGGGGGTCGACGAATCGGCCGTGCCCGGTGAACAGGTCGATCCGGTTGCGGATCAGCTGGGAGCGGACCACGTCGATCTCCCGGGTGATGACGTGCTGGGTGCGCTGATGCAGATCGTCGGTGGTGATGTGTTCCTTGACCCGGTAGCTGGTGCCGTAGAGCTCGCGCTGGTTCATGCCGGTCAGGTAGATGACCGCCTCGCGCAACGTCTTCGACGGAATCGTGCCCGTGTTGACGCACACCCCGCCCAGCATCCAGCCCCGCTCGATCACCGCGACCGACTTGCCGAGTTTTGCCGCGGCCACCGCCGCCTTCTGCCCGCCCGGGCCCGAGCCGATGACCACCAGGTCGTATTCCGTCTGCGACGCCATGCCCCTACCTTTCCCCATTTCGGCCGGCTACACCCCACACTCGTCGCGGGAGCGCCCGCCTAAACTGGGCCGGGTGCTGATCGGATCCCATGTCCACGGTGACGACCCCCTGTCGGCGGCAGCCGCTGACGGCGCCGACGTCGTCCAGTTCTTCCTCGGCAACCCGCAGAGCTGGAAGAAGCCGAAACCGCGGGAGGACGCCGACACGCTGCGCGCCGCGAGCACGCCCATCTACGTCCACGCGCCGTATCTGATCAATGTGGCGTCGGCGAACAACCGGGTGCGCATTCCGTCGCGCAAGATCCTGCAGGACACGTGCGACGCGGCCGCCGACGTCGGCGCCACCGCGGTGATCGTGCACGGCGGCCATGCCGACGACAACGACATGGATGCCGGGTTCGAGCGCTGGGTGAAGGCCCTGGACTACCTCGAAACCGAGGTGCCCGTCTATCTCGAGAACACCGCCGGCGGTGACCACGCGATGGCCCGTCATTTCGACACCATCGCCCGGCTGTGGGATCACATCGGGGACAAGGGCATCGGTTTCTGTCTGGACACCTGCCACGCCTGGGCGGCCGGTGAGGCGCTGGTCGACGCGGTGGAGCGCATCAAGGCGATCACCGGCCGCATCGACCTGGTGCACTGCAACGACTCCCGCGACGCCGCCGGGTCGGGCGCGGACCGGCACGCGAACTTCGGGACCGGGCAGATCGATCCCCAGCTGCTGGTCGCGGTGGTGTCCGCGGCCGGCGCACCGGTGATCTGCGAGACCGCCGACGAAGGCCGCAAGGACGACATCGCCTTTCTGCGCGAGAACCTGACCTGACGGTCACAACTTCATAGCTGACCCGCTGTTGAACGGCAGCTGGCCGTGAGGTTAATTAGTCTGACGCCGGGAATCCTCGCCCTTCCCGTGTCGAAAGGCTCACGTGTCCGCAATCGAACAGACGTCGATTGCTCCTGTGTGCGCGCCCGACACCCCGCCGCGCCGCATCAGCCGCCTACGCATCCTGCGGTGGATCGCCGTCGTGGTGTGGGCCGCCGTCGTGGCCTACCGGACGGTGACCGACGGTCTGGCGTTCAACCGCGAGCTGCTGCTGCTCTACATCTGCACCGGATTGCTGGCCGCCAGCATCGGACAGGCCCGCCGGATGATCGCGGTGATCCGCGACTGGCTGCCCTTCGCTCTGGTGCTCATCGCGTACGACCTGAGCAGGGGAGCCGCCACGCTGGTCGGCCGCCCGACGCTGTGGCACTGGCAGGCCGACGCCGACCGCGCGATGTTCAACGGCGAAATGCCCACGGTGTGGCTACAGGAGCGCTTGAAGATGCCCACGCCGCCCTGGTGGGAGGTGGTGATCAGCGCGGTCTACATGTCGTTCTTCATCCTGCCGTATGTGATCGCGGCGGTGCTGTGGCTGCGGGACCGGGAGGAATGGAAGGCGTTCGTCCGGCTGTTCGTCGGCCTGAACCTGATCGCGCTGCTGATCTATGCGCTGGTGCCCGCGGCCCCGCCGTGGGCTGCCGCGCGCTGCACACCCGGTGACGTCGCGGGCGGACCGTCCGGTCCGCGCTGCATGTTCCGCTCGGCCCGCGGTGTGCCCGACGGTGGTCTGCTCGGCTCGTTGCAGTTCAGCCAGGACGGCGCCCACCAATGGGTCGAGCGCATCGTCGGCCGGGGTTGGGGCAAGCTCAACCTCCATTCCGCCACCGCGTTGCTGGACCAGGGTCAGGCGAGCGTGAACCTGGTGGCCGCGATCCCGTCACTGCACGCCGGCATGTCGGCGGCGCTGGCCGCCTTCCTGTGGACCCGGGTGCAGCGTCGCTGGCGCCCCCTGCTGGTGGCCTATCCACTGGTCATGGCGTTCACGCTGGTCTACAGCGCCGAGCATTACGTCACCGACCTGCTGCTGGGGTGGGCGCTGGCGGCGGTGGTCATGATCGGGCTGCATCGCTACGACATGTGGCGACGCCGTCCGGTTGTTACAGATCTTGTATGACCGTCGAAAAGATGTAACAGTGTGGGCATGGACACGCACGTCGTCACCAATCAGGTCCCGCCCCTGGAGGACTTCAACCCCGCCGCCTCGCCCGTCCTCGCCGAGGCGCTGATACGGGAAGGCGGCGAGTGGGGCGTCGACGAGGTGCACGACCTCGGTGCGCTCGGCGGCTCCACGGCAGCGCAGCGCTGGGGTGAGCTGGCGGACCGCAATCGGCCCGTGCTGCACACCCACGACCGCGTCGGGCACCGCATCGACGAGATCGAGTTCGACCCGGCCTACCACCAGCTGATGACCGTGGCGATCAGCCACGGCCTGCACGCCGCGCCGTGGGCCGACGAGCGGCCGGGCGCACACGTCGTGCGGGCCGCCAAGACCTCGGTCTGGACTCCCGAGCCCGGCCACATCTGCCCGATCTCGATGACCTATGCCGTGGTCCCCGCGCTGCGGCACAACCCGGACCTGGCGGCGATCTACGAGCCGCTGCTCACCAGCCGCAGCTACGACCCCGAGCTGAAGGTGCCGACCACCAAGGCCGGTATCACCGCCGGCATGTCGATGACGGAGAAGCAGGGCGGGTCCGACGTCCGCGCGGGAACCACCCAGGCCACCCCCAACGGCGACGGCACCTACTCGCTGCGCGGGCACAAATGGTTCACCTCCGCGCCGATGTGCGACATCTTCTTGGTGCTCGCGCAGGCGCCTGCGGGGCTGAGCTGCTTCCTGCTGCCCCGGGTGCTGCCCGACGGCAGCCGCAACCGGATGTTCCTGCAGCGGCTCAAGGACAAGCTCGGCAACCACGCGAACGCCTCCAGCGAGGTCGAGTACGACGGAGCGACGGCGTGGCTGGTGGGGGAGGAAGGCCGCGGCGTACCGACCATCATCGAGATGGTCAACCTCACCCGCCTGGACTGCACGCTGGGCAGCGCCACCAGCATGCGCACCGGGCTGATGCGCGCCATCCACCACGCCCAGCACCGCTCGGCATTCGGCGCCTACCTGATTGATCAGCCGCTGATGCGCAACGTGCTGGCCGATCTCGCGGTGGAGGCCGAGGCGGCGACGATGCTGGCGATGCGGATGGCCGGGGCCACCGACCATGCGGTCCGCGGGGACGAGCGCGAGACCCTGCTGCGCAGGATCGGGTTGGCCGCCGCCAAGTACTGGGTGTGCAAGCGCGCGACACCGCACGCCGCCGAGGCGATGGAGTGCCTGGGCGGCAACGGCTACGTCGAGGACTCGGGCATGCCGCGCCTGTACCGGGAAGCGCCACTGATGGGCATCTGGGAGGGCTCGGGCAATGTGAGCGCGCTGGACACGTTGCGCGCCATGGCGACCCGGCCCGAGTGCATCGACGTGCTGTTCGACGAACTGGGCGCGACGGCGGGACACGATCCGCGGCTGGACGCGCACGTCGCCGGGCTCCGGCAGTCGCTGGCCGACTTCGATCCGGCGACGATCCAGTACCGGGCCCGCCAGGTCGCCGAGGACATCGCCCTGGCCCTGCAGGGCGCCCTGCTGGTGCGCCACGGCCACCCCGCTGTCGCGGAAGCGTTCCTCGCCACGCGGATGGGTGGACAGTGGGGCGGTGCGTTCGGCACGCTGCCCACCGGGCTGGATCTCGCGCCGATCCTCGAGCGGGCGATGGTCAAGGCATGACGCACGCGATTCGGAAGGTCGACTTCGACGACCTGAAGACGATGACCTACGAGGTCACCGACCGCGTCGCCCGGATCACGTTCAACCGACCGGAGAAGGGCAACGCGATCGTCGCCGACACTCCGCTGGAGTTGTCGGCGCTCGTCGAGCGCGCCGATCTCGACCCGGACGTGCACGTCATCCTGGTCTCCGGACGCGGCGAAGGGTTCTGCGCCGGGTTCGACCTGTCGGCCTATGCGGAGGGCTCGTCGTCGGCCGGTGGTGGCAACCCGTACCGGGACACCGTGCTGTCGGGCAAGACACAGGCCATCAACCATCTGCCCGATCAGCCGTGGGATCCGATGATCGACTACCAGATGATGAGCCGCTTCGTGCGGGGCTTCGCGAGCCTCATGCACGCCGACAAGCCGACGGTGGTGAAGATCCATGGCTACTGCGTGGCCGGCGGCACCGACATCGCGCTGCACGCCGACCAGGTGATCGCCGCAGCGGACGCCAAGATCGGATATCCGCCCACGCGGGTGTGGGGTGTGCCGGCTGCGGGCCTGTGGGCGCACCGCCTCGGTGACCAGCGCGCGAAAAGGCTTCTGCTGACCGGCGATTGCATCACCGGAGCGCAGGCCGCCGAATGGGGCCTTGCGGTGGAGGCGCCTGCGCCGGAAGACCTCGACGAGCGCACCGAACGTCTCGTCGAGCGCATCGCCGCAATGCCGGTCAACCAGCTCATCATGGTCAAGCTCGCGATGAACAGCGCGCTGTCCAGCCAGGGCATCGCCACCAGCGCGATGGTGTCCACCGTGTTCGACGGCATCGCGCGGCACACGCCGGAGGGGCATGCATTCGTCGCCCAGGCCCGCGAGCACGGGTTCCGGGAAGCGGTACGTCGCCGCGACGAACCGTTCGGCGACTACGGGCGCGCCGCGTCGGGGGTGTGAATGCCCCAGCCGGTGAGGCGGATGACCGCACGCTCGGTGGTGCTCAGCGTGCTGTTGGGGGCGCACCCGGCCTGGGCGACGGCAAGTGAATTGCTGCGTCTCACAGCCGATTTCGACCTGAGAGAACCGACGGTGCGGGTCGCGTTGACCAGGATGGTCAGTGCGGGTGACCTGGTGCGCTCCGATGACGGTTATCGCCTGTCCGACCGGCTGTTGGCCCGTCAGCGTCGGCAGGACGATGCGATCGACCCACGCACGCGACCCTGGGACGGCTCCTGGATCGCCGTGGTGGTGACCAGCGTCGGCAACGACGCACGCACCCGTTCGGCGATGCGAACGGCTCTACACGACAGCAGGTTCGGCGAGCTGCGCGAAGGGGTGTGGCTGCGCCCGGCCAACCTCGACGTGGTGCTGCCCGACGACGTTCACGCGCACACCCGGGTACTGCGCGTACACGACGACGATCCGGCCGGTCTGGCCGCCGCGCTGTGGGATCTTCCGGGATGGGCGGACGCCGGTCACGAGCTGCTCGCCGAGATGGCCGCCGCCCCTGACGTTCCCGGTCGCTTCATTGCCGCCGCGGGCATCGTGCGGCATCTGCGCACCGACCCGGTGCTGCCCGGCGACATGCTCCCGGCGCACTGGCCCGGCGCAGCGTTGCGGGCGGCGTATCAGGACTTCGCCGCGGAACTGGCCGCGCGGCGTCACGACGAGATCATGGAGGCATGATGACGGGCACGGTGAGCGAGCACGGAGTGCGGGTCGAGAAGAACGGCCCGGTGACCACGGTGATCATGAACCGGCCGCACGCCCGCAACGCGGTCAACGGTCCGGCGGCGGCCGCGCTGCACGCCGCCTTCGACGAGTTCGACCGCGACGAGACCGCAGCGGTGGCCGTGCTGTGGGGCGACAACGGAACCTTCTGCGCCGGAGCCGATCTCAAGGCTTTCGGCACCCCCGAGGTCAATGCGGTGCATCGCAGCGGCCCTGGCCCGATGGGGCCGAGCCGCATGGTGCTGTCCAAACCGGTGATCGCGGCCGTGAGCGGCTACGCCGTCGCCGGCGGACTCGAATTGGCCGTGTGGTGCGATCTGCGCGTGGTCGAACAGGACGCCGTGATGGGGGTGTTCTGCCGGCGGTGGGGTGTACCGCTCATCGACGGCGGCACGGTGCGTCTGCCCCGGCTCATCGGGCAGAGCCGCGCGATGGACATGATCCTGACGGGGCGGGCCGTCGAGGCCGACGAAGCGCTCGCGATCGGGTTGGCCAACCGCGTCGTGCCGACGGGGCAGGCCCGCGCCGCCGCCGAGGAGCTCGCCGCGGAGCTGGCTCGGCTACCGCAGGCCTGCATGCGCAGTGACCGGCTCTCGGCGCTCCATCAGTGGGGGCACTCGGAGGCCGAGGCGATGGACTTCGAGTTCGCCAGCATGTCGCGCGTCTCAGCGGAATCCATGAGGGGCGCACAGCGTTTCGCGGCCGGCGAGGGCAGGCACGGCGCGAGCGCGACCTGAGCCGGGGTTCAGCCCTTGCTGATGGTGTTGTTGCTGCCGGTGTCGTTGACTTTCGGATCGCCATCGCGGTAGGTGACCGTGTTGTTGATCCCCACCACCGACAGTTCCTTGTCCACGCGGTCGAAGGTGATCTTGTTGTCGGCGCCGCCGATGTTCACGTTCGCGCAGGTGCCCCTCACCGTGAGCGTGTTGTTCGACCCGCCGACGTTCAGCGACTTGCCGTCGGCGCAGTCGAGGTCGGCCGTCGTACCGAGCGAGCCGTAGTTGATCGTGTTGCCGATCTCGATCTGCGCGCCCGAGGAACCGGCCGTCGCGGTGGGCTGATCGGTGTCAGAACTGGTGGAGCCGCACGCCGAGAGGCCGAGAACCGCCGCGCACAGCGCCGTGCCGCCGAGGAGAAGTCGTTTCACGGCTACGCGGGTACCCGGTCCACCCGGTTTGTCATCCCCAGTTCGCGGCCGCGGTCCCACACGATCGGTGAGCCGTTCTTGTAGAACACCGCCTGGTCGTAGCCGTACACCGTGACGTCGTTGATGACGTTGTCGGCGACGATCACGTTGCTCGAGCCCTGCACCGTCACCGCCCAGCACGTTCCGAGCGCGTTGATTTGATTACCGGTGCCCACCACGATCAGCGTCGCGTTGTTGCAGTCGATGGTTCTGCTGATGCCCTGCCCGGTGATGTGCGTGTCGCCGTTCTTGGCCTGCGCGAGCGGGGAGGCCATCAGCACGGCAGACGCCGTCAGCACGACCGCGGCCAGCACTCGTCCCGAAGTGGTCACCCCGGCAGCCTACGACGTCGAGCGAGTCGCCACAGCGAGTTGCGCTGGGTACCGTGAGCTGCGATGTGCCAGCCTGTGAGCCAACGTGTGGTGGATGCCCTCACCGTTGCTGTCGCCGCTGTCCTCGTGACGGCGACGGCGGGTGGGTGCGCGCACACGGTGGGCGGCACAGCGCAACGGGCGGAGGGCTCCGTGCCCGACCCCGACCGGTCCTACGGATACGTCGACGATCGGTGCGGTCTGCTCGACGACAGCACCGTACAGGCGACGCTGGAGGCGAACAACGTGATCCGGCCCTACAGCGGCGCGGTGTGTCAGTACATTCTGTCCCGGCCGGGCGCGGCGACCGTGGATGTGACGTTTGCATGGTTCGCCGACGGTTCGCTGCGGCGCGAGCGCGACGTGGCCGCGGGTCGCGGAGCCGACGTGAGGGACACGGTGATCGAGCGGCACCAGGCGTTCTCGGCGCGCCGCGACATCACCGGTGCGGCCTGTTCGGCGACCGCCGCAGCCGGCACCGGCGTGCTGAGCTGGTGGGTGCAGTTCCGCGGCCAGAAATCCGGCGATCCGTGCGTCGACGCCGTGAAACTCCTGACGGCGACCCTGCGCTCGGACATGTGACATGAGAAGTCTGCGCATGGCCGCCGCGGGCCTGGCTCTCGGCGCGTCGACGATCCTGGTCGCCTGTGGCGGACCGGCCGGTCCCGCGGCGCCGTCGGCCGACGCCGGCGCCGCCACCGGTGGCGGCTTCCGCAGCGTCGACTGCAACGGCATCTCCGACTCCGACGTCGCCGCGGCGGCCGGCCCGAGCCTGTTCACCCGTGCCGTCGTCAGCGACACCGGGTGCTTCTGGCAGGAGAACACGATGATCGGCGACGTCGGCGCCGGCATGGGCATCTCGACCTGGTGGTACCGCGGCAGCGACATGGACACCGAGCGTGAACTCGAGCAGCAGGCCGGCCGCACCGTGACCGAGCTGTCGCTGGACGGCAACAAGGGTTTCAAGGCCTTCGACGATTCGGCGTGCAGCATCTACGTGGCCAAGGGCAGCGACGTCATTACCTGGTCGATCCAGACCCTGAACTCGCAGACCCTGCCCGACCTCTGCACGATCGTCGGACAGCTTGCCCAGCTCAGCCAGGAGCGCGTGAACTAGAGTCTCTCGTCGACCCGCATGGACGGGCCGTGAAGGGGGAACGACGAGATGGCTACTCGGCCGCCGCGTACGGCGAGGCTGAGCCGTGAGGCCATCGTCAACGCCGCGCTGACGTTCCTCGACCGCGAAGGCTGGGACGCGCTGACCATCAACGCGCTGGCCAACCAACTCGGCACCAAGGGTCCGTCGCTGTACAACCACGTCCACAGCCTCGACGACCTGCGCCGGTCGGTGCGGATGCGGGTGGTGGGCGACATCATCGACATGCTCAACACGGTGGGGCAGGGGCGGACGCCCGACGACGCGGTGATGGTGATGGCCGGCGCCTACCGCAGCTACGCCCACCACCACCCGGGCCGCTATTCGGCGTTCACGCGGATGCCGTTGGGGGGTGACGACCCGGAGTTCACCGAGGCCACCCACGCCGCCGCAGCGCCGGTCATCTCGGTGCTCTCCACCTACGGGCTGACCGAGGAGTCGGCGTTCTACGCCGCCCTGGAGTTCTGGTCGGCGATGCACGGGTTCGTGCTGCTGGAGATGACCGGGGTGATGAGCGGTATCGACACCGATGCGGTGTTCAGCGATATGGTGATGCGACTCGCCGCCGGCATGCGCCATCGATGACCGCGCAGGTCAGCGGGTTTTGTCGAGGTCGCGAGCCCTGGTATCGTGGACCGTCGTGCCTGGCAGACTAGGCGCTTGAGGCTTGTTCGAGTCACAAGCACGCCTGCACGCCGGGCAGCTTCGCATGTCTAGCGCCGCGGCGCCTTGGAAAATACTCCGAGAACGCGCGGTGTCCGCATGCGACACGCCCGGATGCGGGGTAGCCCGCAACACGAAACTTGTAGAAGACGAAAGCAACACAGGAAGCCGGTACATGCCAACGATCAACCAGCTGGTCCGCAAGGGTCGCCACGACAAGGTCGCCAAGGTGAAGACCGCGGCGCTGAAGGGGAGCCCCCAGCGTCGCGGCGTGTGCACCCGCGTGTACACCACGACCCCCAAGAAGCCGAACTCCGCGCTGCGCAAGGTCGCGCGCGTCCGGCTGACCAGCTCGGTCGAGGTCACCGCCTACATCCCCGGTGAGGGCCACAACCTGCAGGAGCACTCGATGGTGCTGGTGCGCGGTGGTCGTGTGAAGGACCTCCCCGGTGTGCGTTACAAGATCATCCGTGGGTCGCTCGACACCCAGGGCGTGAAGAACCGCAAGCAGGCCCGCAGCCGCTACGGCGCGAAGAAGGAGAAGAGCTGATGCCGCGCAAGGGACCCGCGCCCAAGCGTCCGTTGGTCAACGACCCCGTCTACGGGTCGCAGCTGGTCACCCAGCTGGTCAACAAAGTCCTGCTGGACGGGAAGAAATCGCTGGCCGAACGCATTGTTTATGGTGCGCTCGAACAGGCCCGCGACAAGACCGGCACCGATCCGGTGGTCACGCTCAAGCGGGCCATGGACAACGTCAAGCCCTCGCTCGAGGTGCGTAGCCGCCGCGTCGGCGGTGCCACCTACCAGGTGCCCGTCGAGGTCCGCCCGGACCGCTCGGTGACGCTGGCGCTGCGCTGGCTGGTCAGCTTCTCCAAGGCTCGCCGCGAGAAGACCATGATCGAGCGTCTGGCCAACGAGATCCTCGATGCCAGTAACGGCCTGGGTGCCGCGGTCAAGCGCCGCGAGGACACCCACAAGATGGCCGAGGCGAACCGCGCCTTCGCGCACTACCGCTGGTGATTTAGCACCCCCGGCAGTGTTGCCGAGGGTGGTGCAAGACGACAGCAAACAAGCAAGCGAAAGAGTGGGAATCTAGCCGTGGCACAGGACGTGCTGACCGACCTCACGAAGGTCCGCAACATCGGCATCATGGCGCACATCGATGCCGGCAAGACGACGACGACCGAACGCATCCTCTACTACACCGGTATCAGCTACAAGATCGGTGAGGTGCACGACGGTGCCGCCACGATGGACTGGATGGAGCAGGAGCAGGAGCGGGGTATCACCATCACCTCGGCTGCCACCACCTGCTTCTGGAACGGCAACCAGATCAACATCATCGACACCCCGGGCCACGTGGACTTCACCGTCGAGGTGGAGCGCAGCCTGCGCGTGCTCGACGGTGCCGTTGCCGTCTTCGACGGCAAGGAAGGCGTCGAGCCGCAGTCCGAGCAGGTGTGGCGCCAGGCCGACAAGTACGACGTGCCGCGCATCTGCTTCGTCAACAAGATGGACAAGCTGGGTGCCGACTTCTACTTCTCGGTGCGCACGATGGAAGAGCGCCTGGGCGCCAACGTCATCCCGATTCAGCTGCCCATCGGCTCCGAAGGTGATTTCGCCGGCATCGTCGACCTGGTCGAGATGAACGCCAAGGTGTGGAGCGCCGAGGCCAAGCTCGGCGAGAAGTACGACACCGTCGAGATCCCGGCCGATCTGGCCGAGAAGGCCGACGAGTACCGCACCAAGCTGCTCGAGGCCGTCGCCGAGACCGACGACGCGCTGATGGAGAAGTACTTCGGCGGCGAGGAGCTCACCGTCGAGGAGATCAAGGCTGCGCTGCGCAAGCTGACGATCAACTCCGAGGCCTACCTGGTGCTGTGCGGCAGCGCGTTCAAGAACAAGGGCGTGCAGCCCATGCTCGACGCGGTCATCGACTACCTGCCGTCGCCGCTGGACGTGCCGCCCGCCGAGGGCCACGTCCCCGGCAAGGAAGACGAGCTGATCACGCGTAACCCGTCGGTCGACGAGCCGTTCTCGGGTCTGGCGTTCAAGGTCGCCACGCACCCGTTCTTCGGCAAGCTGACCTACGTCCGCGTGTACTCCGGCAAGGTCGACTCCGGCTCGCAGGTCGTCAACGCGACCAAGGGCAAGAAGGAGCGCCTGGGCAAGCTGTTCCAGATGCACTCCAATAAGGAGAACCCGGTCGAGACGGCCAGCGCCGGTCACATCTACGCGGTCATCGGCCTCAAGGACACCACCACCGGTGACACGCTGAGCGACGCGAACCAGCAGATCGTGCTGGAGTCCATGACCTTCCCGGATCCGGTCATCGAGGTCGCCATCGAGCCCAAGACCAAGAGCGACCAAGAGAAGCTGGGCACCGCGATCCAGAAGCTCGCCGAAGAGGACCCCACCTTCAAGGTGCACCTCGACCAGGAGACCGGCCAGACCGTCATCGGCGGTATGGGCGAGCTTCACCTCGACATCCTCGTCGACCGCATGCGTCGCGAGTTCAAGGTCGAGGCCAACGTCGGCAAGCCGCAGGTGGCCTACCGCGAGACCATCCGCCGCAAGGTGGAGAAGGTCGAGTTCACCCACAAGAAGCAGACGGGTGGCTCGGGCCAGTTCGCGAAGGTGCTCATCGACCTCGAGCCGTTCAGCGGCGAGGACGGTGCGACCTACGAATTCGAGAACAAGGTCACCGGTGGCCGTATCCCGCGCGAGTACATTCCGTCGGTCGACGCCGGTGCGCAGGACGCCATGCAGTACGGCGTGCTGGCCGGCTACCCGCTGGTGAACATCAAGGTCACCCTGCTCGACGGCGCGTTCCACGAGGTCGACTCGTCGGAAATGGCGTTCAAGGTGGCCGGCTCGCAGGTGCTCAAGAAGGCCGCGCAGGCTGCGCAGCCCGTCATTCTCGAGCCCATCATGGCCGTCGAGGTCACCACCCCCGAGGACTACATGGGTGACGTGATCGGCGACCTGAACTCCCGCCGTGGTCAGATCCAGGCCATGGAGGAGCGCAGCGGTGCGCGTGTCGTCAAGGCGCAGGTGCCGCTGTCGGAGATGTTCGGCTACGTCGGAGACCTTCGGTCGAAGACCCAGGGCCGGGCCAACTACTCCATGGTGTTCGACTCGTACGCCGAAGTTCCGGCGAACGTGTCGAAGGAGATCATCGCGAAGGCGACGGGTCAGTGAGCATCGAGGCGCGCCAGCGCCGAGGAGCGGAGCTGATCCGGAGCCGAGCCATGTCTGGCGCGAAGGCCACCGGGCAGTAGCCCGGTTGCCTCGCGGCGAACCACAACTGCAAAGATCAACCCTGCTTAAGTAAGAGCACCAACACAGTCCAGGAGGACAACACAGTGGCGAAGGCGAAGTTCGAGCGGACGAAGCCGCACGTCAACATCGGGACCATCGGTCACGTTGACCACGGCAAGACCACGCTGACTGCAGCAATCACCAAGGTTCTGCACGACAAGTACCCCGATTTGAACGAGTCGCGCGCATTCGACCAGATCGACAATGCGCCCGAGGAGCGTCAGCGCGGTATCACGATCAACATCTCCCACGTGGAGTACCAGACCGACAAGCGTCACTACGCACACGTCGACGCCCCCGGTCACGCTGACTACATCAAGAACATGATCACCGGTGCCGCCCAGATGGACGGCGCGATCCTGGTGGTCGCCGCCACCGACGGCCCGATGCCGCAGACCCGTGAGCACGTGCTGCTCGCCCGCCAGGTCGGCGTGCCCTACATCCTTGTCGCGCTGAACAAGTCGGACATGGTCGACGACGAGGAGCTCCTCGAGCTCGTCGAGATGGAGGTCCGCGAACTGCTGGCCGCCCAGGACTTCGACGAGGACGCCCCGGTCGTGCGCGTGTCGGCGCTCAAGGCTCTCGAAGGCGACGCCCAGTGGGTGAAGTCGGTCGAGGACCTGATGGAGGCTGTCGACGAGTCGATCCCGGACCCGGTCCGCGAGACCGACAAGCCGTTCCTGATGCCCGTCGAGGACGTCTTCACCATCACCGGCCGCGGCACCGTGGTCACCGGTCGTGTGGAGCGCGGCGTGATCAACGTGAACGAGGAAGTCGAGATCGTCGGCATCCGTCCGGGCGTCACCAAGACCACCGTCACCGGTGTCGAGATGTTCCGCAAGCTGCTCGATCAGGGCCAGGCCGGTGACAACGTCGGTCTGCTGGTCCGTGGCATCAAGCGCGAGGACGTCGAGCGCGGCCAGGTCATCGTCAAGCCCGGCACCACCACCCCGCACACCGAGTTCGAGGGCAGCGTCTACATCCTGTCCAAGGACGAGGGTGGCCGCCACACGCCGTTCTTCAACAACTATCGTCCGCAGTTCTACTTCCGGACCACGGACGTGACCGGCGTGGTGACCCTGCCCGAGGGCACCGAGATGGTGATGCCCGGTGACAACACCGACATCTCCGTCAAGCTGATCCAGCCCGTCGCCATGGACGAGGGCCTGCGCTTCGCGATCCGCGAGGGCGGCCGTACCGTCGGCGCCGGCCGCGTGTCGAAGATCATCAAGTAGGTTCCGCCTGCAGGAGTGGCGCTCACCCGCGAGGGTGGGCGCCACTTTTGTGTGTCCACCTGCTGTAACGCCACCGAGGCCGACGGCGATGTACATCAAGGCGGCGGTCGAGGGGTCCGCCGCCTTCATCTTTGTGTCGAAGGTTGGGATCAGGTTCTTGAGTATTCGTTCCGTCGCTGCAACCGCGGCCGCTGCCCTCATCGCCGGCGCCGCGATGATGGGTCTGTCCGCCGGTACCGCTGCCGCCCAACCGGGCTGCCCCGACGTGCACTGGATCGGTGCGGCCGGCTCCGGTGAGCGCACCCCCGCCGACATCGCCGCCGATGACGGGATGGGTCGGGTGGTCAACACCTCCTATCGCGACTTCGCGCAGTTGGTCCAGCAGAGCGGTCGCACGATCACCGCCGAAGCGGTGAACTATCCCGCCGTTCCCGTGCCGCCCGACGGTGGCGCGATGGCGTGGCTCGGTTTCATGGGTAGCGTCGACACCGGCGCGGCCGCGCTGGGCGCGCAGTACGCCGCGTTCGTCGCACAGTGTCCGACGACGCAGGTGGTGCTCGCCGGCTACTCGCAGGGCGCCATGGTGGTGCACCGCAACCTGGCCGCACTGGAGACCAGCCCCAGCCTCGCCGCCGCGCTGCTCGTCGCCGACGGCGACCGTCTCCCGGCCGATCCGACGCTGAACCTGGGCTCGGTCACGGCCGTTCCCGGACGCGGCAAGGGTGTCGCGCAGGACTGGCCGATCCTGGCGCACACGCCCGCCCCGCTGACCCCCACCATGGGTGCCCGCACGATCAGCGTGTGCGATCTCGGGGATGCGGTCTGCGACTACGACCCGGACGCCGAGGACGACATGAACCCGGCCGCGGTGGCCGTCCACACCAGCTATGCGCGGACCCCGTCGTCGGCCGACGCGTGGGTGGCGCCGTTGTACCAGCTCGTCCAGCAGCATCCGGTCCCGGTTCCCGACGCCAATCCCGTTCAGGTACCTCCCGGTTCCTGACCTGCCGGGTCATAATCTGACCCGTGTCGACATTCTGGCGCTACGTCAAGGTGCAGCTGTTCGTCCTGCTGTGCGGCATCGTCGGGCCGATCTTCCTGGTGATCTACTTCGCCAGTGGCCGCGACCCGATGATGAGCTGGCTGTTCTGGGGCGGTCTGATCATCACGGCGGTCGACATCCTGATCGCGTTGGCCATCACCGGCTTCGGAGCCCGGTCGGCCGCCAAGACTCAGGAACTCGAGGCCGGCGGGGTGTTGGCGCTGGCACAGGTCGTCGGGATTCACGAGACCAACACGCGGATCAACGAACAACCGCTGGTGAAGCTGGATCTGAGGGTCTCCGGTCCCGGCATCACGCCGTTCGCCACCCAGGACAAGGTGGTGGCATCGATGAGCCGCCAGCCGATGATCATGAGTCGCAGGCTGGCGGTCCTGGTCGATCCGGTCACCCAGGACTACCAGATCGACTGGGAGCGCAGCGCGCTGATCAGTGGGTTGATGCCGGCGACATTCACCATCGCCGAGGACAACCGGACCTACGACCTCACCGGCCAGACCGAGCCGCTGATGGAGATCCTGGCTGTCCTCAAAGCCCATGGGATCGGGATCGACAGCATGGTCGACCTGCGGTCCAATCCCGCCGCGCGCCAGCAGGTGCAGGCGATCGTGCGGCGGGCCGCCGCGCAGCAGGTGCCGCCGCCCGTTCCGGCCACCCCGTCGGCGCCGCCGATGGCAGCCCCCGCCCCGACCGTCGCGCAGCGACTCCAGGAGTTGGAAACCCTGCGCGCGACCGGCACCATCAGCGAGGCCGAGTACACCGCCAAGCGGCAGCAGATCATCGCCGAGATCTAGGGACTAGAACGCGTTCTAGTTCTGCTGTTAGCCTGACCCGGTGACATCACTGGAAGGGCGCGTCGCGCTGATCACCGGGGCCGCGCGTGGGCAGGGCCGTGCACACGCCGTCAGGTTGGCTGCCGAGGGTGCCGACATCATCGCGATCGACGTCTGCAAACCGGTCACCGACACCGTCACCTATCCGATGCCCACCGCCGAGGATCTCGCCGAGACCGCACGGCTGGTGGAAGAGGCCGGCCGCAAGGTGCTGACCCGCGAGGTCGACATCCGTGATCTCGCCGCGCAGCAGCAGCTCGTCGCCGACGGCGTCGAGCAGTTCGGCAGGCTCGACATCGTGGTGGCCAACGCCGGGATCCTGAGCTGGGGCCGGATCTGGGAGATGTCGGAAGAGCAGTGGGACACCGTCATCGACGTCAACCTCAACGGGACGTGGCGCACCATCAGGGCGGCGGTCCCCGCGATGATCGAGGCGCGCAACGGCGGCTCGATCATCATCGTCAGTTCCTCGGCGGGGACGAAGGCGACCCCGGGCAATGCCCACTATTCGGCGTCCAAGCACGGGCTGGTGGCGCTGACGAACGCGCTCGCGATCGAGGCCGGTGAGTTCGGCATCCGGGTGAACTCGATCCATCCGTACTCGATCGACACACCGATGGTGCAGCCCGAGGCGATGATGGAGATCTTCGGCAAGTATCCGGCGTTCCTGCACAGCTTCTCACCGATGCCGTATCAGCCGGTGCACCACGCGGGCAAGAAGGGTCTCAAGGAGTTCATGACTCCCGAGGAGGTGTCCGACGTGGTCGCGTGGCTGGCCGGTGACGGTTCGGCGACCATCTCCGGCTCGCAGACCGCCGTCGACCGGGGCACGGCCAAGTACTAAGCCAGAACGTCGGCCAATTGACCGACAGCCCATACGATCTCGTCCTCGGTGACGACGATCGGGGGTGCGAAGCGCAGTGTCGACCCGTGGGTGTCCTTGACCAGCACGCCGCGCTCGGCCAGCCGCAGGCTGATCTGCTTGCCGGTGCCGTGCACCGGGTCGATGTCCACCCCGGCCCACAGCCCCTTGCCGCGCACGCTCAGCACGCCGCGGCCGACGAGCTCACTCAGCCGGTCGTGCAGGACGGCGCCGAGTTCGGCTGCGCGGCGCTGAAAGTCACCGGTCGCGAGCATCTCGACCACGGTGTGGCCGATCGCGGCGGCCAACGGGTTGCCGCCGAACGTCGACCCGTGCTCGCCCGGATGCAAGACGCCGAGCACCTCACGGTCGGCGACCACGGCCGACAGCGGTACCACCCCGCCGCCGAGCGCCTTACCCAGCAGATAGATGTCAGGGACGACGTTCCAGTGGTCGCAGGCGAACGTCGCGCCGGTGCGGGCGAGACCGGACTGGATCTCGTCGGCGATCAGCAGAACGCCGCGCTCGGTGCACAGCGCGCGCACCTGTGGCAGGTAGCCGTCCGGCGGCACGATGATGCCGGCCTCGCCTTGGATGGGTTCGAGCAACACAGCGACGGTGTGGTCGTCGATCGCGGCGGCCAGCGCGTCGGCGTCACCGAACGGGACGGACCGGAAGCCGGGGGTGTACGGGCCGAACCCGCGCCGCGCCGTCTCGTCGTCGGAAAAACTGATGATGGTCGTGGTTCGGCCGTGGAAGTTGTTGCGCGCCACGATGATGTTCGAGGTGCCTGCGGGCACTCCCTTGACGTCGTGGCCCCACTTGCGGGCCACCTTGATGCCGCTCTCGACAGCCTCGGCGCCGCTGTTCATCGGCAGCACCATCTCCTTGCCGCACAGTGCGGCCAGTGCGGCGCAGAACGGCGCGAGCGGCTCGGCGTGGAAGGCGCGGCTCACCAGCGTCACCCGGTCCAGCTGAGCGTGGGCGGCGGCGACGATCGTCGGATGGCGATGGCCGAAGTTGACCGCGGAGTACGCAGCCAGGCAGTCCAGATAGCGCCTGCCCTCGACATCGGTGATCCAGGCACCGTCAGCGTGTGCGGCGACGACCGGTAGCGGAGCGTAATTGTGTGCCACACAACGGTTGTCGAGGTCGATCGCGTCCTCGGTTCGGGTGGGGGCATGCATCGCGGTCATGAATGAACCTCCAGGGTGCAGCATTTCACCGAGCCGCCGCCCTTGAGCAACTCGGACAGATCGACGCCCACCGGCCGGAATCCGTGGTGGCGCAACTGCTCGGCGAAGCCGGCGGCTGCGGCGGGCATCACGACGTTGAGTCCGTCGGAGACGACGTTGAGGCCCAGCGCGTAGGCGTCGGCGCTGGCGACTTCGATGGCCTGCGGGTACAGCTGCCGCAGCGTGGCCAGTGAGTGGTCGGCGAACGCGGGCGGGTAGTAGGCGATGGTCGTGTCGTCGAGAACGGCCAGCGCCGTGTCGAGGTGGTAGAACCGCGGGTCGACCAGTTCCAGGCTGACGAGCGGCATCTGGAGATGGTCGGCGATCTCCTGGTGGGCGCGTCGGTCAGTGCGAAACCCGTAGCCGGCGAGGATCGTCGAGCCGACGAGCAGGAGATCGCCCTGCCCTTCGTTGGTGTGGCGGGTCTGCATGCTCACGAAACCGTTGTCGAGCAACCAGGCTGCGTGCACCGGCGCCTCGCCGGCGCGTTCAGGATGAGCGAATCGCGCCACCACCGCGCGACCGTTGACCACCATCCCGCCGTTGGCCGCGTACACCATGTCGGGCAGGCCGGGCAGTGGGTGGACCTCCTCGACGGTGTGGCCGAGGTCGAGGTAGGCCTGCCGCAGTGCTTCCCACTGGGCGATCGCATGTGCGGTGTGGACGGGTGTGGACAGGTCCATCCAGGGGTTGATCACGTAGTCGACGGTGAAGTGGGTGGGGCGGACCATCACGAAGCGGCGCGGCCGCTGGGCACGCGCGGTCGCCGACTCGGGGCGGGGGAGCGCAGCGGCGGCGATGTCGATCGGCATGACTGAACGATATTTTGGCGGGGGCGGCGCAATCAATCTTCAGCTGTTGCGTGTCTATGCGTGGTTTGTTGTGCCAAAATCGCTTTGGTGGCGATTTGTTGTTCTGAGGACGTGCGCGGTGGCTGATCGGCTGGACCAGACCGACGAACTCATACTCGCGGAGTTGGCGGACAACGCCCGGGCGACGTTCGCCGAGATCGGGCAGCGGGTGAATCTCTCGGCGCCGGCGGTCAAACGGCGGGTCGATCGGATGCTCGACGACGGGGTGATCCGCACCTTCACCACCGTCATCGATCGCACCGCGCTGGGCTGGACCACGGAGGCCTACGTACAGGTGTTCTGCCACGGGACGATCGCGCCGGATCAGCTGCGTGCCGCGTGGCAGGACATCCCCGAGGTGGTTAGTGCCGCCACCGTGACCGGCACGGCCGATGCGATGCTGCATGTGCTGGCCCGCGACATGCGCCATCTAGAAGAGGCGCTCGAACGTATCCGGTCGAGCGCCGACATCGAACGCAGCGAGAGCATCGTGGTGTTGTCGAACATCATCGAGCGGGCGCGTCGATGAGTGTGCGACGCGGGGTGGCGCTCACCGAACAGCGCTGATGAGGTAGAAAACCCAGATGAGCACTTCTGGTGTCGTGATCGTCGGGGGCGGCTTGGCGGCGGCGCGCACTGCTGAGCAGTTGCGTCGCGCCGAGTATGCGGGGCCGGTGACCATCGTCAGCGACGAGGAGCATCTGCCCTACGACCGGCCACCGCTGTCCAAGGAGGTGTTGCGGGCAGAGCTCGACGAGACGACGCTCAAGCCGGCCGACTTCTACGCCGAGAAGGACATCACCCTCGTCCTCGGCACGGCGGCGCGCACCGTGGACACCGCGGCGCACACGGTCACGCTGGCCGACGGGTCGCAGCTCGGCTACGACGAGCTCGTGATCGCGACGGGGCTGGTGCCCAAGCGGATTCGATCGTTCCCCGACCTGGCCGGAATTCACGTGCTGCGCAATGTCGACGAGAGCCTGGCGCTGCGCCGCGAGTCGGCCGATGCGCGTCGCGCCGTGGTGATCGGAGCGGGTTTCATCGGCTGCGAGGTGGCGGCCAGCCTGCGTGCACGAGGTGTCGAGGTGGTGCTGGTCGAGCCGCAGCCCGCGCCTCTGGCGTCGGTGTTGGGGGAGCAGATCGGCGCCTTGGTGACGCGATTGCATCAGGCCGAGGGAGTGGACGTGCGCTGCGGGGTCGGGGTGGACACCGTCAGCGGGGATTCCCGGGTGCGCTCGGTGACCCTGTCCGACGGTGCGCAGATCGACGCCGACCTCGTCGTCGTCGGCATCGGATCCCATCCGGCCACCGAGTGGCTCGAGGGCAGCGGTATCGCCGTGGACAACGGCGTCGTGTGCGACCATGTCGGCCGCGCCAGTGCGCCGCACGTGTGGGCCATCGGCGACGTCGCCTCCTGGCGTGATCATACGAAAGGCCAAGTGCGAGTAGAGCATTGGAGTAACGTCGCCGATCAGGCGCGGGCGCTGGTGCCGGCGCTATTGGGTCAGGACGCGCCTGCGACGGCAACGGTGCCGTACTTCTGGAGCGATCAGTACGACGTCAAGATCCAGGCCCTGGGTGAACCGGAAGCCACCGACACCGTGCACCTCGTCGAGGACGACGGGCGCAAGTTCCTGGCCTACTACGAGCGCGACGGTGTCGTGGTCGGCGTGGTGGGCGGCGGCATGCCCGGCAAGGTCATGAAAGTGCGGGCCAAGATCGCCGCGGGCGCGCCGATCACCGACGTCCTGGGCTGAGCCTTCACCGCGACACTTATCCCCAATCCGGTTTCCATCCACAGCCGGCGGGCCGGGGCCGTGCCGGCGCGTCGATTCGTCGGCGTGCGGCGGCATACTCGAGACATGTTCGAACACATGTTCGCCGACCTTGCCGATGAGGCGCTGGTGGGCGCGATCGAACAGGCGGCGGTCGAGGAGGGTCGAGCCTGCGCGCGGCGGCTGGCCGCCATCGCCGAACTGACCCGTCGCAGCGTCGACGACGACGATGACCGCGCGCGCTGGGCCTTCGACCTGTGGGCCGTGACCGCAGCGCGGATCGGCGCGGCGCTCACCATCGGGCAACGGCGCGCATCGGCGCAGATGCGTATCGCGATGGCGCTGCGTGACCGGCTGCCCCGGGTCGCGGCGCTGTTCTGCGAGGGTCGGATCAGCATTCGGGTGATCAGCGAGCTGACGTGGCGCACCCATCTGGTCGACGACGACCGGGTGCTGGCCGAGATCGATGCGGCGCTGGCCGGCCATGCGGTGTCGTGGGGCGCCCTATCCGACGAGAAGCTGACCGCGGCGGTCAACGCTCTGATCGAACGCTATGACCCCGATGCGGTGCGGTTGGCGAAAAATGCATTGAGCGACCGCGACTTTCGGATCGGTGCCCACGAGGACGGCGCGGAGACCACCTCGGCGTGGGGCAGGCTGATGGCTGCCGATGGCGTTGCGGCCGAACGGCGCATCCTCGCCATGATCAACGGAGTGTGCGAAAACGATCCGCGCAGCGTGGGGGAGCGTCGCTCGGATGCCGCGGGGGCACTGCTCAACGGCCGCCAGGATCTGCCGTGTCGCTGCGGGTCAACCGACTGCCCGAAGGCCGATGTCGGATCTCCTGCGTCGCACATTGTCGTCCACGTGATCGCCGACCAGGCTGCAGTCGACGCTGTCGAGCAGCAGGCTCCTGAGAAGCCCGCTGTCACCCGACCCGAAGAAACAGCAGATTGCGTAGCCGAAGACGAAAGCGAGTGCACGCCGCCGCCGTTGGCCAACACCGGAGTGGCGATTCTGCCCGGGCTGAAGGTCATGCCGGCTGTTGCGCTGGCCGACGCCATCGCCGGCGGCGCGAAGGTCCGGCCGCTGTGGCTACCCGGGCCAGATCCGGAACCGCACTACCGCCCCTCGTCGCGGCTCGCGCATTTCGTTCGGCTGCGCGACATGTTCTGCCGATTTCCCGGTTGCGATGTGCCTGCCGATCGCTGCGACATCGATCATTGTGTGCCGTGGCCGAACGGACCAACACATCCCTCGAATCTGAATTGCAAGTGCCGAACGCATCACCTCATGAAGACCTTCTGCTTCGGTCTCGACGGCTGGACCGAGGTCCAATCAGCCGACGGCTCAGTCACATTCACCGACCCCGACGGCCGCAGCCGCACCACCAAACCGGGAAGTGCGCTGTTCTTCCCGCAGTTCCCGGTGCACACAGCCGAGCTCGCGCCGCCACCGCCCCTGCCACCCGATCCGATGCGGACCGCGAAGATTCCGAAGCGCCGCCGCCTGCGCAGCGCCGAGGTTGCCGCACGCGTGAAAGCCGAACGCGCGCAGAACCGTGAAGTGCGCGCAGCGGTGATGGCGAATCCGCGGTATGGGCCCGAGGGTCACCCCCCGTTCTGAGCTTCCAGGCCGGCCAACCCGCCGGCCAGCAGATCGAAGGCGCCGCCGAGTGCGGCGGCCAGGGAGACCGACTCGTCGGCGAGCCACTGCTCATATGCCGTCAGCGCCACCGCCAGCATGGTCCAGGCCACCGTCTGTGGAATCAGGTCACCGGGGGAGATCTCGAGGCGGCGCGCGACGTAAGCGGCGACGACGGCGCGCCAGCCTGCGTACATCGTCATCGAATAGGCTTGCAGGGCTTCTGTTTCGAGGATCAGGCGCATCCGTTGCCGGTGCCGGTCGGCATCGTCGAAATTGTTGAACGCCAACAGGGCGGCGCGCAGGGCTTCGTGAATCGGAGCGGCGGGGTCGGTGGCCGCCAGCAGCCCCTTCATCCGGTCCAGATGGGCATCGAAATCGCCCCACGGCAGCGCGTTCTTCGAGGGGTAGTACCGGAACAGGGTGCGGCGGGCGATCCCCGCGGCCGTGGCGACGTCATCGACGCTGACGTCGTCGAAGCCGCGCTCGGTGAACAGATCGATCGCGACCGCGCTGATGTGTTCCCAGCTGGTCGATCGGCGACGGCCGACACGTGCCTTGGCGGTTGGCATCGGCATCCCTCTTCCATTTCGGCACCCGGTGCCTTATTGTTGCGATCTGCGTCACAAATGTCGAGCCCCACCGAACAGAAAGGCAGTGCCATGGAGCCGAGTCAGCACACCGAGAACGACGAGCTCGTCACCGAGAGCCTGGTCGAAGAGGTGTCCATCGACGGGATGTGCGGGGTCTACTGATCATGACCGCGCCGACCTTCGATCCGGACCAGCGCTGGCGGCTGCATCCGCAGGTGGCCGTCCGGCCCGAGCCGTTCGGCGCGCTGTTGTACCACTTCGGGACCCGCAAACTGTCGTTCCTGAAGAACCGGACGATCGTCGAGGTGATCAACTCGCTGTCCGATCACCCCGACGCTCGCTCCGCCTGTCGCGCAGCAGGACTCGAAGACGATCAACTGACGCCGTACCTGCACGCAATGGGTGTGCTGGTCTCGTCGAACATGCTCATCGCAGGAGAGGACCGATGACCGTCACTGCACCCGTGCCCCGGCTGGTCGACCAGTTCGAACGCGGCCTCGACGCCCCGATCTGCCTGACGTGGGAACTCACCTACGCCTGCAACCTGTCCTGTGTGCACTGCCTGTCCTCGTCGGGCAAGCGTGACCCTCGCGAGCTGACCACCCAGCAGTGCAAGGACATCATCGACGAGCTCGAGCGTATGCAGGTCTTCTACGTCAACATCGGCGGCGGCGAGCCGACGGTGCGCTCCGATTTCTGGGAGCTCGTCGATTACGCGACCGCCCACCACGTCGGGGTCAAGTTCTCCACCAACGGCGTGCGCATCACCGAAGAGGTCGCCGCGAAGCTGGCCGCCAGCGACTACGTCGACGTGCAGATCTCCCTCGACGGCGCCACCGCCGAGGTCAACGACGCGGTCCGAGGCCCGGGCAGCTTCGCGATGGCCACGCGCGCGCTGGAGAACCTGCGAGCCGCTGGCTTCGAAGACGCCAAGATCTCCGTCGTCGTGACGCGGTACAACGTCGACCAGCTCGACGACTTCAAGGCCCTTGCCGACTCGTACGGCGCCACGCTGCGCATCACCCGGCTGCGCCCCTCGGGCCGCGGCGCCGACGTCTGGGACGAACTGCACCCCACCGCCGCGCAGCAGGTCCAGCTCTACGACTGGCTCGTCGCCCACGGCGAGGGCGTGCTCACCGGCGACTCGTTCTTCCACCTGTCCGGTCTCGGTGAGCCCGGCGCCTTGGCAGGTCTGAACTTGTGCGGCGCGGGCCGGGTGGTCTGCCTGATCGACCCGGTCGGCGACGTCTACGCCTGCCCGTTCGCTATCCATGACCAGTTCCTGGCCGGGAACATCCTGTCCGACAACGGCTTCCAGAGCGTGTGGCAGAACTCCGAGCTCTTCCGTGAGCTTCGGGAGCCGCAGTCGGCCGGCGCGTGCGGCAGCTGCGGACACTACGACGCCTGCCGCGGCGGCTGCATGGCGGCGAAGTTCTTCACCGGCCTGCCCCTCGACGGCCCCGACCCCGAGTGCGTGCAGGGCTACGGCGAGCCCGCCCTCGCGTTGGACAGGAACAAGCCCAAGCCCAGCGTCGACCACTCCCGCAGCGGCGGCCGCACGCCCAAGGGACCCATTCCGCTCACCCTGCTGAGCGCCCCTCCCAAGAAATTCTGTAACGAAAGTCCGGTCTAGCCCATCATGGCTCGTGATACCTGGTTCGAAACCGTCGCCATCGCCCAGCAGAGGGCCAAGAAGCGCTTGCCGAAATCGGCATACTCGTCGCTGATCTCCGCCAGCGAAAAGGGGGTGACGGTCGGCGCCAACGTCGAGTCGTTCTCCGAACTCGGTTTCGCGCCGCACGTCATCGGTGCCACCGAGAAGCGCGATATGGCGACAACGGTGATGGGACAGGACATTTCGCTGCCCGTCATCATCTCTCCGACCGGTGTGCAGGCGATCGATCCGGACGGCGAGGTGGCTGTCGCGCGCGCCGCGGCCGCTCGGGGCACCGCGATGGGTCTGTCCTCGTTCGCGAGCAAGCCGATGGAGGAGGTCACCGCGGTCAACGACAAGATCTTCTTCCAGATCTACTGGCTCGGCAGCCGCGACGACATCCTCGCGCGCATGGAGCGGGCTCGCGCCGCCGGGGCCAAGGGCCTGATCTTGACCACCGACTGGAGTTTCGCGCACGGCCGCGATTGGGGCAGCCCGAAGATCCCCGAGCAGATGGATCTGAAGACCATGATCCGGATGTCTCCGGAGGTCATCACCAAGCCGCGTTGGTTCTTCAGCTTCGCCAAGCATCTCCGGCCGCCCGATCTGCGGGTTCCCAACCAGGGCCGGCGTGGAGAGCCGGGGCCGACGTTCTTCGAGGCCTACGGGCAGTGGATGGGCACCCCGCCTCCCACCTGGGAGGATGTCGCCTGGCTGCGCGAGCAGTGGGGCGGTCCGTTCCTGCTCAAAGGCACCGTGCGCGTCGACGACGCCAAACGGGCTGTGGATGCCGGTGTTTCGGCGATCACGGTGTCGAATCACGGCGGCAACAACCTCGACGGCACTCCCGCGGCGATCCGCTGCCTGCCCGCCATCGCCGACGCCGTCGGCGACCAGGTCGAAGTTTTGCTGGACGGCGGTATCCGGCGGGGCAGCGACGTCGTCAAGGCGGTAGCTCTGGGGGCCCGGGCCGTCATGATCGGGCGCGCCTACCTGTGGGGCCTGGCGGCCAACGGGCAGGCCGGGGTCGAGAACGTCCTCGACATCATGCGTGGCGGGATCGATTCCGCGCTGATGGGGCTGGGGAAGTCCTCGATCCATGATCTGACCCGCGACGACGTCCTGATCCCCGACGGGTTCACCCGTACGTTGGGGGTGTGACGGACGGGGCACGAGGTGATGCCCTGACCGGCCGCGGAAATCTCGTGCTGCGCATGCGCCAACAACTGGCGCACAACAGGTGAATTCGGCCTACCATGCTCGCGTGGCTTCACCCCACGAGCTCGGGAACTCGACGTCGAGACAGCTGCAGGATTCTGCGTCCGCGCTCATCGTTCCCGTGGGGTCCACCGAGCAGCACGGCCCTCATCTGCCGCTGGACACCGATACGCGGATCGCGACCGCCGTCGCTGACGTCGTGGTCAATCGGCTGGCGGGCCCATGGTTGGTTGCTCCCGCGATCGCCTACGGCGCCAGCGGCGAGCACGAGGGATTCGCCGGGACCGTCTCGATCGGCACAGCGGCATTGACACAACTCCTCGTCGAATTCGCCCGGTCGGCCTGTCGGTGGGCGTCGCGGCTGGTGTTCGTCAACGGGCACGGCGGCAATGTCAGCGCGTTGCGCGAGGCGGTGTCGCTGCTGCGCTACGAGGGCCGCGAGGTCGCCTGGTGCTCCTGCGTGGCGGTCGGCGGCGACGCCCACGCGGGGCACACCGAAACCTCTGTATTACTACATATTTCGCCCGGTGTGGTCCGCGTGGATCTGCGAGTGCCGGGTAACAGGGGGGCGCTGGCGGAGTTGATGCCGCAGATGCGCCGAGGGGGAGTTGCCGCCGTCAGTTCGCTGGGTATTCTCGGTGATCCGACGACGGCGACGGCTGAAGAGGGGGGCAGGATCTTTGCTGGCATGGTCGACGCCGGGGTTGACCGGATCACACGCTGGGCGCCGGACGGCCAGGGGATGTTGAGGTGACGGGACAGCGGCTGCCCGATGGTTTCGCCGTTCAAGTGGATCGCCGCGTGCGCGTCTTGGGGGAGGGGGCAGCGCTGCTCGGCGGTTCGCCGACGCGCCTGCTGCGGCTGGCGCCCGCCGCGCAGACCATGCTCAACGGCGGCCGGCTCGAGGTGCACGACGCGGTCAGTGCGCAGTTGGCGCGCACCCTGCTCGACGCCACGGTCGCACATCCGCGGCCGCTGAGCGGGCCGTCGCACCGGGACGTCACCGTGGTGATCCCGGTGCGCGACAACCCATCGGGGCTGTACCGCCTTCTCGGCGCCCTGCGTGGGTTGAGGGTGGTGATCGTCGACGACGGTTCAGCGATTCCCGTGCAGCAGAACGACTTCGTCGACACCCACTGTGACGTCCGGGTGCTCCGGTTCGAACGCAACCGCGGCCCGGCGGCCGCGCGCAACGCCGGGCTGATGGCGTGCGACACCGACTTCGTCGCATTCCTGGACTCCGATGTGGTGCCGCGACGAGGCTGGCTCGAGGCGCTGCTCGGGCACTTCTGCGATCCCGCAGTAGCGCTTGTGGCACCGCGCATCGTCGCTCTCGCGCCGTCGGACAACGTGGTCGCGCGGTACGAGGCGGTCCGGTCGTCACTGGACCTGGGATTGCGTGAGGCGCCGGTGGTTCCGTTCGGCACGGTCTCCTATGTGCCCAGTGCGGCGATCATCTGTCGGCGGCGCGCCTTGCTGGAGGTGGGTGGCTTCGACGAGACGTTGACCTCGGGTGAGGACGTCGATCTGTGCTGGCGGCTGAACGAGGCCGGTGCCCGGCTGCGCTACGAACCGATCGCGTTGGTGGCCCACGATCATCGGGTCGAGCTGCGAAAATGGTTCGCGCGCAAGTCCTTCTACGGCGGATCGGCGGCGCCGCTGTCCATCCGTCACCCCGGGAAGACCGCTCCGCTGGTGATCTCGGGGTGGACCCTGGTGGTGTGGCTGCTCGTCGCGCTGGGATCGCGGCTCGGCTACCTGGGGTCGATCGCGGTGGCGGTGTTCACGGGCCGCCGGCTCGCACGGTCGCTGGCCAGTGTGCGCACCGAACCGATGGAAGTGGCTGTGGTCGCGGCCCACGGGTTGTGGGCTGCAGCGTTGCAGTTGGCCTCGGCGATCTGTCGGCACTACTGGCCGGTGGCCCTGGTGGCCGCGGTGTGCTCCCGGCGCTGCCGACAGGTGGTGCTGGTGGCCGCGGTCCTCGACGGGGTCTTCGACTGGGCGACCCGCGGCCACAGCGGTGTCGACGACGACACCAAGCGGGTCGGCATCATCACCTTCCTGCTGCTCAAGCGGCTCGACGACATCGCCTACGGTCTCGGCCTGTGGGCCGGAGTCATTCGCGAACGTCACGCGGGGGCGCTCAAGCCGCAGATCAGAACCTGACGCGGCGTTGGATGTCCTGATCGTCGGAGCCGGCAGCGCCGGTTCCGTTCTGGCGGAGCGACTCTCCGCCGACGAACGCTGCACCGTCACCGTCGTCGAGGCGGGTCCGTCGCCGAGCGATCCACGGGTGCGACGGCAGATCACCGATGCGCTACGCCTGCCGCTCGGCGAGGCGAGCGGTGTGGTGCGGCGTTACACGGCCGAGCTGACCGGGGCGCCGCGCCGCACCGCCCAGATCATGCGGGGTGCCGTGGTGGGCGGGTCGGGCGCGGTCAACGGCGGGTATTTCTGTCGGGCGCTGCCGTCCGACATCGACGGTTGGGCGCTGCCGGGATGGACGTGGCGCGACGCCCTGGATCACTTCATCGCGATCGAGCGGGACCTGGACTTCTCGGGGGAGCTGCACGGTGACCGCGGACCGATCACCGTTCGTCGTGTCTCCGAGTTCGACGGGTGCACAGCGTCTTTCGTCCGGTCGGCACTCGACGCGGGATTCGCCCGAGTGGACGATCTGAACGGGTCGACCCCGCAGGCGCCGGTGCCGCCCGGGGTGGGCGCGGTGCCCCTGAACATCGACCGGGGTACCCGCGTGGGGCCGGGCGGCGCGTTCCTCGAGCCGGCGATGAACCGGTCCAATCTGACGGTGCTCACCGACACCCGGGTGCTGCGGCTACGGGTCGACGGCCGACGGGTGGTCGGTGCCGAGTGCGTCGGGCCGAACGGTCCGACGGTGCTCGAGGCTGACCGGGTCGTCCTCAGTGCGGGCGCGATCGGCTCGGCGCACCTGTTGATGCTCTCGGGCATCGGACCCGCGTCGTCGCTGAGCGAGGTCGGGGTGCCGGTGGTGGCCGACCTGCCGGTGGGCGTCGACACGGTCGACCATCCCGAATGGGTGCTCCCCGTCAGCTGGTCCGCCACCCACGGGGTGCCGCCGCTCGAGGCGGTGTTGACCACCGAGGACGGTATCGAGATCCGGCCCTACACAGCGGGATTCGGTGCGATGACGAGTGACCAACGCGACGATCCCACCGACCGGCCCCACCTGGGGGTGACGCTCATGAGGCCCGCCTCGCGGGGACGGGTCACGCTGGTATCGGCCGACCCGCACGTCGACCCCCTGATCGAGCAGCGGTACGACACGGCGCCCGGCGATGTCGAACTGCTGCGCCGAGGGGCCGACCTCGCGATCGAGATCGCTTCCGGCACCGTGCAATCGGGGCCCACATGGGCAACGTCGCAACATCTGTGCGGTACCGCGAGAATGGGCCGCGACGGCGATCCGGCCGCGGTTGTGGACCCCCGCTGCCGGGTGGTCGGTGTCGACGGCCTGTGGGTGGTCGACGGGTCCATCCTGCCGTCCATCCCGAGTCGGGGGCCGCACGCGACGATCGTCATGGCCGCACACCGAGCCGCGGAATTCATTTCCTGAACAGCTGCCTGCCGTCGCGGCCCGGCGCCCACGCCGCGACGAAAAGGGCTGCCGCCACGATGATCCCGGCGAGTGCGAGCATCGCATGGTCGGACGCCTGCACGAACGCCGAGCGGGCCGCGTCACTCAGCGCCTGACCCTGGGGGCCCATCCGTTCCGACAGGGACAGGGCGTAGGCCAGCGAGTCGGTCGCGGTATCGCGTACCTGCGGCGGGAATGCGGAGAGGTGCGGGGCCAACGAGGTCCGGTAGGACGCGGCGAGGATGGATCCGGCCACGGCGATGCCGACCGCGGCGCCGACCTCGCGAGTCGCATCGTTGACCGCTGATGCCACGCCTTGCTTCTCGTCGGGCACGGCGTTCATGATCGCCGACGTCGTCGGCGCGGTGCAGAGTCCGACGCCGGCGGCGATGATCAGCATCGGCCACATGACGTCCAGGTACACCGCGTCCGCATCGGCGAACCGCATGCAGTACAACCCGGTCGCGATCAGCAGCAGGCCGACGGTGACCGTCCACCGGAAGCCGACCCTGGGCAGGATGAGGTGCACCGTGACGCTGAGCACCATCACGGGAACCACCAACGGAGCCAGCGCGAACGCGGTGCCCAGCGCCGAGTACCCCATCACCAGTTGCAGGAATTGCATGCCGAGGTAGAAGAACCCGAAGTTGGCCAGGAAGAGCATGGTGACGCCGATGGCGCCGGTGGCGAAATCGGGCCTGCCGAACAGTCGTACGTCGAGCAGCGGGTGGCGGCGGCGAAGCGCAACGGCGCCGAAGGCCACCGCCAGCAGGATGCCGCCCACGAGGCCGCCGAGCACCAGCGGATCGGTCCAGCCGCGCATGGGTGCCTCCACCACCGACACGACGAACACCGCGAGAGCACTGCCGATCAGTGCGGCGCCCAGCCAGTCGATGGGCGTCGCCTCGGGATCGCGCGAGCTGCCGATGGTGCAGGCGAGCACGAAGACCAGCACCGCCTCGGCGGCCAGCGCGATGAACACCGACTGCCATGGGTGGTACTGCAGCAGCAGGCCGGTGCCGAGGAAGCCGACGATGGCACCGGAGCCCGCCACTCCCGCCCAGATTCCGATGGCTTTGTGCCGCTGCGATTTCGGGAACGCCGCGGTGAGCAGAGAGAGCGTCGCGGGCATGACGAACGCCGCGCCGACGCCGGTCAGCGCCCGAGCGGCGATCAGCTGGGTGGGGGTGTCGAGCGCGATGGGCGCCGCGGAGGCCACACCGAAGACCACCAGACCCACCAGCAGCGCGCCCCGGCGGCCATAGCGGTCGCCGAGGGCGCCGGCGGGCAGCAACAGGCAGGCCATGGCCAGCGTGTACGCGTCGACGATCCAGGTCAGCTGGGCCTGCGTCGCCGAGGTCTCGCGGGCGATGTCGGGCAGCGCGGCGTTGAGGGCCACCATCGAGGAGATCACCAGCAGCAGCGCCAGGCTGGCCACGGTGAGCAGCCAGCGCCGCGCGCGCGGCGACAGGGCGGCGATCTCGGCGTCGATATCCTGATCGGACGGCGTGCTCGTGTCTGTCATGGACTCTCTCTCGCCGGGGTTTCGAGACTAACAGTCTCGGTACAAGACCGATAGTCTCTATACCCGTCGACGAGAAAGGACACACCATGACGGCCGGCGGTGGCGATCCCAGGCCGGCCCGTTCGCGCGCGCGATTGCTCGAGGCCGCGACCGCGTTGCTGCGCACGGGTGGCCCGGGTGCGGTGACGATCGACGCGGTGACCCGGCACGCCAACGTCGCCCGCGCGACCCTCTACCGCCACTTCCCGAGCTCGAACGACCTTGTCGCAGCGGCGTTCATGAGCTTGATCCCGCCGGCGCCCATGCCGCCGACGGACGGCACCCTGCGCGAGCGTCTCATCGCCGTGGTGGGCGGTTGGGCAGAGGCGATCGCCGAGGCGCCGACGCTGCTGACGGCCATGGCGTGGCTGTCCCTGGGGCCCGACATCGCCGAGGTGCCCACCGCCGGCGGGGCGGTGGGGTCACTGCGGGAGCGCATCGCCGAGCAGTACTCGGCGCCGTTCGACGCCATCTTCGACAGCCTCGACGCGCCCGAGCGCCTCGGCCGCGTCGACAGAACCACGGCGTTCGCGCTGCTGATCGGCCCCCTGGTGTTCGGCCGGATCAGCACGCTGTCCGAATTCGATTACCGCGCAACGGCTGTCGCGGCCGTCGACGGCTTCCTCGCGGTCAGCGCACGGAGTAGCGGATCGGAAGGTGCTTGAGCCCGCCGACGAACGTCGTCGCGGCAAGTTCGGGCTCGCCGGCCAGCTCGATCGACTCGAGCCGGGGTACCAGCTCGGTGAACAGGCTGTTCATCTCCATCCGCGCCAGGGCGGCGCCCAGGCAGAAGTGCACGCCGTAGCCGAAGGACACATGCCGGTTGGGGTCGCGGGCGATGTCGAAGCGGAACGGTTCGTCGAAGATCTCCTCGTCCCGGTTGCCCGAGACGTAGGCCAGGTACACCGATTCGCCCTGTGCGATGGGCACGCCGCGCACCGTGGTGTCCTCGGCGGCGGTCCGCATGAACTCCTTGACCGGCGTGGTCCAGCGGATCATCTCCTCGACCGCCGTCGGCATCAGATCCATGTTCGTCCGCAACCGCGCCAGCTCACCGGGGTTCTCGATCAGCGCGAGCAGTCCGCCGGAGATGGCGTCCTTGGTGGTGTCGTGACCGGCGCTGGCGACGATCACGTAGTACGACGCGGTGTCGATGTCGGAGAGGGGCTCACCGTCGATGCGACCGTTGGCGATCGCCGACGCCAGGTCGTCGGTCGGGGTCTCCCGGCGTGAGGCGGTCAGCGTGGAGAAGTAGGCGAAGAAGTCGAGCAGCACGGCCATCTGCTCCTCGGGGCTGACGCCGCGCTTGTACTCGTCGTCGTCGCCGCCGAACATCTCCTGCGTCAGTGCGTGCATCCGGCCGTAATCCTCCTCGGGCAGCCCGAGCAGCGACATGATCACGTAGAGCGGGAACTGCACCGCGATGTCGGTGACGAAATCGCACTCGGGCCCGATGTCGCGCATCCGGTCGACATATCGCTTGGCCAGCTCGTCGACCCGCACCTTCAGGTCGCGCATCGCCTTCGGGCGGAACCAGTCGGCGCCGATGGAGCGCACCTTGCGGTGGTGCGGATCGTCCATGTGGATCAGCGTGCGCAGCCCCATGCCGGCTTCCATCTGCTGGGCCATGTAGTCGTCGGCGGCCGCCGTGGCCAGCAGCGGGCGCGGTTCGGAGAGCCACAGGTCGTTGGCCCGCTCGATGGCCATGATGTCCGCGTGCTTGGTGATCGCCCAGAACGGCCGATACGGACCGTTGTCGACCCACGCCACCGGCTCGTTGGCGCGCAGGTGCGCCAACGCGGCGTGCAGCCGGGCCTCATCGGCGTACGCCGTCGGGTCGGCCAGGACTTTCGCGGCATCGTCCATCGTGCGGGGGTCGCTCATTCGCATCTCCTCGGGGCTACTTGACGCCTGTCAACTTACCATTCTATGTGACGCGCGCCACCCTGGACGGCACATTAGGCGAGCGCGCCGAGGAGCTGATTGAAGGCCTCCGTCATCGAGGGGTGCGTGTAGATCTCGTCGCGCAACCGGGTCGCCGAGATGCCGTGGCGCATGGCGAGCGCGACGACGTTGATGACCTCATGTGAATCGTGGCTGAGCAGCGCGGCGCCCAGGATCTGATCGGTGTCGGCGTCGACGACGACCTTCATCATTCCGTCGGGTTGTCCGACGATCCGCGCGCGCGGCACCGTGGCCATCTTGGCCACCGGCAGAGCCGCGACCTTCAGCCGGCGGCCGTCAACGCGGGCGGCGCGTTCGGTCAGGCCCACCCGTGCCAGCGGCGGCGTCATGAACAGGACGTAGGGCACGGCCACCCGGTCGGCGGTGCTGCGCCGGCCCGTCCCGGAGAGCTGATCGAGGACCACCCGGTAGTCGTCGAGGGAGACGTAGGTGAACTGCGGTCCGCCGTTGACGTCGCCGACGGCGAAGATGTGGGGCTGGTTCGTGCGCAAGTGGTCGTCGACGACGACGGAGCCGTCGGCGCGGGTGTCGACCCCGGCCCGGTCCAACCCGAGGTCTGCGGTGACGGGCCGGCGGCCCAGTGCCACCAGGATGCGTTCACCCGTGGCAGAGGCCGATATCCCCTCGACGTCGTAGTGCACGGTTGCCCCGTCGACGGACGTCACCGCCGCCGAGGTGACGACCTTGACTCCGGCGGCGGCCAGCAGGTCGGCGGCCATCGCGGCGACGTCGTCGTCCTCCTGGCCGAGGATCGCCGAATGCCGTTCCAGGACAGTCACTTCCGCACCGTAGCGGGCGTACATCGCGGCGAACTCCAGCCCGACGTAGCCGCCGCCCAGCACCACCAGCTGACGCGGCAGGTCCTCGGTCGTGAGCAGGTCGGTGCTCGTCACCACGCGATCGTTGCCGCGCAGCCCGGGGATGTCCGGCACCACGGGTTCCGACCCGGTGCTGATGACGATGTGCTCACCGGTCACCGTGAGCTCGCCGTCGGCTGTCTGCACCGAGACGGTGTGGGCGTCGGTGAAGGTGGCGGATCCGGTGATCACGTCGACGCTCGCCAGACTGTCCAGCATCGCGAAGTTCTTGGCGCGCAGATCGGCGGTCAGGTCGGCGGTCGCATGCACGGCACGGGTATAGCTGGTGGGGTCTGGGCGGCTGAGGTGCTCGGCCGCGAACACCATCGATTTGGTGGGCACGCAGCCGATGTTGATGCACGTGCCGCCGTACATCTGCGCCGAGCGCTCGATCATCACGACCCGTCGGCCCTGGGCGCCCAGCGCCGCGGCGAGGGTCTTCGCCCCCTTGCCGAAACCGATGGTCACCAGGTCCGCGTCCAGGTGCCGTTGCGCCATGGGTGTTCCTTTCGTCGAGTTGTCGATCATCATGACCATCTAGGCTCGCCTCTGTGCGATGGACGCGGCTGCCGGCCTGCCTGACAGCCTTCCTGGCGGCGATGGTGCTCGTGGCCGGTTGCGTCCGCAGCGACGGACAGAGCGCGCCGGCGGCCTCCCCACCGGCCGATCCGGCGGTGGTGCAGACCGCGTCGGGCACTCTCCGCGGTGTCGTCACACCGGACCACCGCCTGTTCGCCGATGTGCCGTACGCCGCTCCGCCCGTCGGCCCGCTGCGCTTCGCCGATCCGCAGCCACCGGCACCGTGGCCGGGCGTTCGCGACGCCACCACCTTCGGTCCCCGGTGCATGCAGAGTCTCGGCGGAGACATCGAGTTGGGCCGCCAGACCGACGAGGACTGCCTGAGCCTCAATGTGTGGACCCCGCCGGCCTCCGGGCAGAAGCGCCCGGTGATGGTGTGGATTCACGGCGGGGCGTTCGTCAACGGCAGCGGACGCATCTACGACGCCCACCGGCTGGCCGCGCGCGGCGACATCGTCGTCGTCACCCTCAATTACCGCCTGGGCGCGCTCGGGTTCCTGGCCCACCCTGCACTCGGCCCGCCCGGACAGACCGGCAACTACGGGCTGGCCGATCAGCAGGCAGCGCTGCGGTGGGTCCGGGACAACATCGGCGCCTTCGGGGGTGACCCCGACCGCGTCACCGTCGCGGGGGAGTCCGCCGGCGGGATGTCGGTGTGCGATCACCTCGTCGCACCCGGCTCGCGGGACCTTTTTTCCGCGGCCATCATCCAGAGCGGGCCGTGCCAGGCCCAGGCGGCCCTGCCGGACGCACAGCAACGCTCGTTGGCCTACGCCGCCGAGCGCGGATGCGGCGATCCGGCCGCGGCCGCGCGGTGTCTGAGGTCGCTGCCCGCCGACAAGCTCCGGGAGCCGGTGTGGCTCTACGGCATCGGCGACGACCAGCTCAGCGGGCCGGTCACCGGCTCCGCCGCGCTTCCGGTGGACCCCGTGCGGGCGATCGGCGGTCCCGACGCGCAGCGCGTTCCGGTGTTGATGGGTACCACCCGCGACGAGTTCACCCTGTTCGTCGGCATGCAGTATCTGCGCGACGGCGTGCGCTACGGCCCGCAGGATTACCCCCGCCTGCTGGCCGGCGCGTTCGGTCGCAACGCCGCAGCGGTCGAGGAGCACTATCCGCTCTCGGCCTACCCGGACGTGCCGCTCGCGTACTCCGCGGCCGTCACCGACGGCGTCTTCTCCTGCCTCGGCGATCGGATGGCCCGCCAGATCCGCGACGAACCCGTCTACTTCTACGAGTTCGACGACCGCGCCGCCCCGGCACCAGAACCGTTGAAGACCCTGCCGTTCCCCGTCGGCGCGAGCCACTCCCTGGAACTGCGGTACCTGTTCGACGTGGGGCCCGCGCTGCCGCTGAACCCCGCGCAGCAGAAGTTGGCCGACCAGATGATCGACTACTGGGCGTCGTTCGTGAAGACCCAGACACCGAACACCGACGGCCAGCCGCAGTGGGACGCGTTCTCCGACGGCAACCGGGCGATTTCGCTGCGGCCCGACGGCAGCCGCATGACCGGCGAGTTCCGCGCAACCCACCAGTGCGACTTCTGGGACGGCATCTCCTAGCTCAGGCGGGAGTCACCCAGCAGGTGATGTCGGCGTGTACGGGTGAAGTCCGGCGGGTCCAGCCGCGCCGTCGCGCGCAAGGACGTCGTCGCCTTCTGCAGGTAGGCGACGGTCATCGACTTCGGGATCCAGCGGTGCGTCGTCGGCACCGTCGCCTCCATCAGCATACCCATCGCCGCCTCCGCCGCGTTGCACGATGCGATGGCGTGCACCGTGCCGAGATGGTTGTAGAGGAAGAACCACTTGGGAACCGACACCTCGGCCACGCCGGGCTCCATCCGCCGGACATGAGGAAGGATCGACGCGAAGTACGGCACCCTGGCCATGGCGGCCAGTGAGAAGGCCCGGGATCCGCCGGGGACGCGAGTGAGGCGCTGCCATGCGCGGTAGGTGGGAGAACTGGTCATCATCGGGACCTTACTCGCCGGTAAGTTCCGTCTGACCAGGGATTTGGAGCACGCGCAGATCTGAGGCATACTGTTCGGGTTGCCTTGAGCCGGGTTCGCCTGGCCTCGGCATGCGACTGTCGCCCCTTGCGGGGCGCGTCCGGTCTCCTCTCGTGTGCGGGCGACACACCCGACCGCGGGGACCGGTGAACCACAGACAGGTAAACAGCGGCGGCACAGCCAGGCCCTTCGTGGGCCCGTTAGTAGTGAGGTAGGAGAAGCGTGGCGGGACAAAAGATCCGCATCAGGCTCAAGGCCTACGACCATGAGGCCATCGATGCCTCAGCGCGCAAGATCGTCGAGACGGTCACCCGGACGGGTGCGAGTGTGGTCGGCCCGGTGCCGCTGCCGACCGAGAAGAACGTGTACTGCGTCATTCGGTCCCCGCACAAGTACAAGGACTCGCGGGAGCACTTCGAGATGCGCACCCACAAGCGGTTGATCGACATCCTCGACCCCACGCCGAAGACGGTCGATGCGTTGATGCGCATCGACCTGCCGGCCAGCGTCGACGTCAACATCCAGTAGGAGAACCCGAAAAAAATGGCTAGACAAGGCATTTTGGGCACCAAGCTGGGCATGACGCAGGTGTTCGACGAGAACAACAAGGTCGTGCCGGTGACGGTCGTCAAGGCCGGGCCCAACGTCGTGACGCGCATCCGCACCCCGGAGCGTGACGGCTACAGCGCCGTGCAGCTCGCCTACGGCGAGATCAGCCCCCGCAAGGTCACCAAGCCGGTGACCGGTCAGTTCGCCGCCGCCGGGATCAACCCGCGCCGGCACCTCGCCGAGCTGCGGCTCGACGACGAGGCCGCGGCCGCCGAGTACGAGGTGGGCCAGGAACTGACCGCCGAGATCTTCGCCGACGGTGCGTACGTCGACGTGACCGGCACCAGCAAGGGCAAGGGCTTCGCGGGCACCATGAAGCGCCACGGCTTCCGTGGCCAGGGCGCCAGCCACGGCGCGCAGGCCGTGCACCGTCGGCCGGGCTCGATCGGTGGCTGCGCCACCCCGGGCCGCGTCTTCAAGGGCACGCGCATGTCGGGCCGCATGGGTAGCGACCGCGTGACCACGCAGAACCTGAAGGTGCACAAGGTGGACGCCGAGAACGGCGTGCTGCTGATCAAAGGTGCGGTCCCCGGGCGTAACGGTGGACTGGTCGTTGTCCGCAGCGCAATCAAGCGAGGCGAGAAGGCATGACACTCAACATTGATGTTCAGACCCCGGCCGGCACGAAGGACGGCTCGATCGAGCTGCCCGCCGAGCTGTTCGACGTCGAGCCCAACATCGCGCTGATGCACCAGGTGGTGACGGCGCAGCTCGCCGCCAAGCGCCAGGGCACGCACGCGACCAAGACCCGCGGCGACGTCTCCGGCGGCGGCAAGAAGCCGTACCGCCAGAAGGGCACCGGTCGCGCCCGTCAGGGTTCGACGCGCGCCCCGCAGTTCACCGGCGGCGGCGTCGTGCACGGCCCGCAGCCGCGCGACTACAGCCAGCGCACCCCCAAGAAGATGATCGCCGCTGCCCTGCGCAGCGCGCTGTCGGACCGGGCGCGCAACGACCGCATCCACGCGGTCACCGAGATCGTCGAGGGTCAGGCGCCGTCGACCAAGAGCGCGAAGTCGTTCCTGGCGACCCTGACCGATCGCAAGCAGGTTCTGGTCGTCATCGGCCGAGCCGACGAGACCAGCGCGCTGAGCGTGCGCAATCTGCCTGGCGTGCATGTGATCTCGCCGGACCAGCTGAACACCTACGACGTGCTCAAGGCCGACGACGTGGTCTTCAGCGTCGAGGCGCTCAACGCGTACATCGAGAGCGCGAGCAAGAAGAGTGAGGTGTCGGCCTGATGGCTACCGTGACCGATCCCCGCGACATCATCCTGTCCCCGGTGATCTCGGAGAAGTCCTACGGGCTCATCGAGGACAACGTGTACACGTTCGTCGTGCACCCCGACTCGAACAAGACGCAGATCAAGATCGCCATCGAGAAGATCTTCAACGTCAAGGTCGCCTCGGTGAACACGGCCAACCGGCAGGGCAAGCGCAAGCGCACCCGCACCGGTTTCGGCAAGCGCAAGGACACCAAGCGCGCGATCGTGACGCTCGCCGCGGGCAGCAAGCCCATCGACCTGTTCGGAGCGCCGGCCTAGCCGGCAGGGAGAACTAGAGAATCATGGCAATTCGCAAGTACAAGCCGACGACCCCCGGTCGCCGCGGTTCGAGCGTCTCCGATTTCGCCGAGATCACGCGTGACCATCCGGAGAAGTCGCTGGTTCGTCCGCTGCACGGCAAGGGCGGTCGCAACGCGCACGGGCGCATCACCACCCGCCACAAGGGTGGCGGCCACAAGCGCGCCTACCGGGTGATCGACTTCCGTCGCCACGACAAGGACGGCGTCAACGCCAAGGTCGCGCACATCGAGTACGACCCCAACCGCACCGCGAACATCGCGCTGCTGCACTACCTGGACGGCGAGAAGCGCTACATCATCGCGCCGCAGGGACTCAAGCAGGGTGCTGTCGTCGAGTCGGGCGCCAATGCCGACATCAAGCCCGGCAACAACCTGCCGCTGCGCAACATCCCCGCCGGCACCGTGATCCACGCGGTGGAGCTGCGGCCCGGCGGCGGCGCGAAGCTCGCCCGTTCGGCCGGTGTCAGCATCCAGCTGCTCGGCAAGGAGGGCACCTACGCCTCGCTGCGTATGCCCAGCGGTGAGATCCGCCGCGTCGACGTGCGCTGCCGCGCCACCGTCGGCGAGGTCGGCAACGCCGAGCAGGCCAACATCAACTGGGGTAAGGCCGGCCGCATGCGGTGGAAGGGCAAGCGCCCCACCGTCCGTGGTGTCGTGATGAACCCCGTCGACCACCCGCACGGCGGTGGCGAGGGCAAGACCTCCGGCGGCCGCCACCCGGTCAGCCCGTGGGGTAAGCCCGAGGGCCGCACCCGCAAGCCGAACAAGGCGAGCGACAAGCTCATCGTCCGTCGCCGGCGCACCGGCAAGAAGCGCTAGGGAGTAAAGCGATGCCACGCAGCCTCAAGAAGGGCCCGTTCGTCGACGACCATCTGCTCAAGAAGGTCGACGTGCAGAACGAGAAGAACACCAAGCAGGTCATCAAGACCTGGTCGCGCCGGTCCACCATCATCCCGGACTTCATCGGCCACACCTTCGCCGTCCACGACGGTCGCAAGCACGTGCCGGTGTTCGTCACCGAGTCGATGGTCGGGCACAAGCTGGGCGAGTTCGCCCCCACCCGCACCTTCAAGGGTCACATCAAGGACGACCGGAAGTCGAAGAGGCGCTAGTAATGACGACAGCCATCGAATATCCGTCCGCGAGCGCCAAGGCGCGCTTCGTGCGCGTCTCGGCCACCAAGGCCCGCCGCGTCATCGACCTGGTCCGCGGCAAGAGTGTCGAGGAAGCCCTCGACATCCTCCGCTGGGCGCCGCAGGCCGCCAGCGAGCCGGTCGCCAAGGTGATCGCGAGCGCTGCCGCCAACGCGCAGAACAACGAGGGGCTCGATCCCTCCACGCTGGTGGTCGCCACCGTCTACGCCGACGAGGGCCCGACGGCCAAGCGCATCCGGCCGCGCGCGCAGGGTCGCGCCTACCGGATTCGCAAGCGCACCAGCCACATCACCGTGATCGTGGAGAGCCGACCGGCCAAGAACGCAGGCAGGCAGGGTGCGTCCGCGTCCGCAGCACGCGCCCGCCGCGCGCAGGCCAGCAAGGCCGCCAGCAACAAGGGAGGCTCGGAGTAGTGGGTCAGAAGATCAATCCGCACGGTTTCCGTCTCGGCATCACCACCGAGTGGAAGTCGCGGTGGTTCGCCGACAAGCAGTACGCGGACTACATCAAGGAAGATGTGGCGATCCGCAAGCTGCTGGCCACGGGCCTGGAGCGCGCCGGCATCGCCGACGTGGAGATCGAGCGCACGCGTGATCGCGTGCGGGTCGACATCCACACCGCGCGTCCCGGCATCGTGATCGGTCGCCGCGGCACCGAGGCCGACCGCATCCGCGCCGACCTGGAGAAGCTCACCAAGAAGCAGGTGCAGCTGAACATCCTCGAGGTGAAGAACCCCGAGTCGGTGGCTCAGCTGGTGGCCCAGGGTGTGGCCGAGCAGCTGAGCAACCGTGTGGCGTTCCGCCGCGCGATGCGGAAGGCGATCCAGTCGGCGATGCGCCAGCCCAACGTCAAGGGCATCCGGGTGCAGTGCTCGGGCCGCCTGGGCGGCGCCGAGATGAGCCGCTCGGAGTTCTACCGCGAAGGTCGCGTGCCGCTGCACACGCTGCGCGCCGACATCGACTACGGCCTCTACGAGGCCAAGACCACCTTCGGCCGGATCGGCGTGAAGGTCTGGATCTACAAGGGCGACATCGTCGGAGGCAAGCGTGAGCTCGCCGCCGCCGCACCCGCCGCGGACCGCCCGCGTCGTGAGCGTCCGTCGGGCACCCGGCCGCGTCGCAGTGGCGCGTCGGGCACCACGGCGACCAGCACCGACGCCGGCCGGGCCGCTACCGAGAGCCCGGCAGAAGCGCCCGCCGAGGCCACCGCTGCTGCGGGCGCACCCGCCCCGGAAAACACGGAGAGCTAGTCATGCTGATTCCCCGCAAGGTCAAGCACCGCAAGCAGCACCACCCGCGGCAGCGCGGCGTCGCCAGCGGCGGCACCACGGTCAGCTTCGGTGACTACGGCATCCAGGCCCTGGAGCACGCCTACATCACCAACCGGCAGATCGAGTCCGCTCGTATCGCGATCAACCGACACATCAAGCGTGGCGGCAAGGTGTGGATCAACATCTTCCCCGACCGTCCGCTGACCAAGAAGCCCGCCGAGACACGCATGGGTTCCGGTAAGGGTTCGCCGGAATGGTGGGTGGCCAACGTCAAGCCCGGTCGCGTGCTGTTCGAGCTGAGCTACCCCGACGAGGCGACCGCACGGGCCGCCCTGACCCGCGCCATCCACAAGCTGCCGATCAAGGCTCGCATCGTCACCAGAGAGGAGACCTTCTGATGGCAGTAGGAGTATCGACGGGAGAGCTCCGTGAGCTCACCGACGACGAACTGACCGACAAGCTTCGCGAGTCCAAGGAAGAGCTGTTCAACCTGCGCTTCCAGATGGCGACGGGCCAGCTTGCCAACAACCGCCGGCTGCGTGTCGTCCGGCAGGAGATCGCACGGGTGTACACCGTGCTGCGCGAACGTGAGTTGGGTCTGGCCGCCGGACCCGGAGGTGAGGATTCGTAATGGCAGAGACCACAAAGGGTGACAAGCACACCCCTCGGACCGAGCAGCCGCGCGGCCGTCGCAAGACCGCCATCGGCTACGTCGTGTCGGACAAGATGCAGAAGACCATCGTTGTCGAGCTCGAGTCCCGTAAGTCGCACCCGTTGTACGGCAAGATCATTCGGACCACGACGAAGGTGAAGGCGCACGACGAGAACGGCGATGCCGGTGTCGGCGACCGCGTCTCGCTGATGGAGACCCGGCCGACGTCGGCGACCAAGCGTTGGCGCCTGGTCGAGGTCCTCGAAAAGGCCAAGTAGCCACACGGCACGACCTGTCAAAACCCCCGCACGCCACCCGGCGGCGGGGGTTTTTGCCTGCTGGTCTACTTCGCTGGGTGTACTGTGCGGCGCTATGGCCACGGAATTCAACGGCAAGATCGAGCTCGACATCCGGGATTCCGAACCCGACTGGGGGCCGTACGCGGCCCCGGTCGCCCAGCCGGATGCGCCGAACGTGTTGTACCTGGTGTGGGACGACACCGGCATCGCGACGTGGGATTGTTTCGGCGGGCTGGTGAACATGCCCGCGATGAGCCGCATCGCCGAACGGGGCGTGCGCCTGTCGCAGTTCCACACCACCGCGCTGTGCAGCCCGACGCGTGCCTCGCTGTTGACCGGCCGCAACGCCACGACCGTGGGAATGGCGACCATCGAGGAATTCACCGACGGTTTCCCCAACTGTAACGGCCGGATTCCGTTCGACACCGCGCTGCTCTCCGAGGTGTTGGCGGAAAACGGTTACAACACCTACTGCGTGGGCAAGTGGCATCTCACCCCGCTCGAGGAGTCGAATCTCGCGGCGACCAAACGTCATTGGCCGCTGGGCCGGGGCTTCGAACGGTTCTACGGGTTCATGGGCGGGGAGACCGACCAGTGGTATCCCGAGCTGGTGTACGACAACCATCCGGTGCCGCCGCCGGCAACGCCGGAAGAGGGGTACCACCTGTCGAAAGACTTGGCCGACAAGACGATCGAGTTCATCAGGGACGCGAAGGTGATCGCGCCGGACAAACCGTGGTTCACCTACCTGTGCCCGGGCGCCGGGCATGCACCGCACCACGTGTTCGCCGAATGGGCCGACCGCTATGCCGGCGCATTCGACATGGGCTACGAGCGCTACCGCGAGATCGTGCTGGAGAACCAGAAGCGGCTCGGCATCGTGCCGCCCGACACCGAACTCTCACCGATGAATCCCTACTCGGACGTGACGGGCCCGAACGGGGAGCCGTGGCCTGCGCAGGACACGGTGCGACCGTGGGATTCGCTCAGCGAGGACGAGAAGCGGCTGTTCAGTCGCATGGCCGAGGTGTTCGCGGGCTTCCTGTCCTACACCGACGACCAGATCGGCAGGGTCCTCGACTATCTCGAGGAATCGGGTCAGCTGGACAACACGATCATCGTGGTGATCTCCGACAACGGCGCCAGCGGTGAAGGCGGGCCGAACGGGTCGGTCAACGAGGTCAAGTTCTTCAACGGCTACATCGACTCGGCCGAGGAAAGCCTCAAGCATTTCGACGATCTGGGCGGGCCGCAGACCTACAACCATTACCCGATCGGCTGGGCGATGGCGTTCAACACCCCCTACAAGCTCTACAAGCGCTATGCCTCCCACGAGGGTGGCATCGCCGACACCGCGATCGTGTCCTGGCCCAGGGGATTGCCGCGCACGGCGAGGTCAGGGACAACTACGTCAACGTCTCCGACATCACGCCCACCGTCTACGATCTGCTCGACATCACCCCGCCCGCGATCGTTCGCGGGGTGCCGCAGAAGCCCCTCGACGGCGTCAGTTTCAAGGTGGCTCTTGAGAATCCGCTCGCGCCGACGGGGAAGGAAACCCAGTTCTACACCATGCTGGGCACGCGCGGTGTCTGGCACAAGGGTTGGTTCGCCAACACGGTGCACGCCGCATCGCCGGCGGGCTGGTCGCACTTCGACACCGACCGATGGGAGCTGTTCCACATCGAGGCCGACCGCAGTCAGTGCCACGATCTGGCCGCCGAGCACCCCGAGAAACTCTCGGAGATGGTCGATCTGTGGTTCGCCGAGGCGGCCAAGTACAACGGACTGCCGCTCAGCGATCTCAACATCTTCGAGACGATGTCGCGGTGGCGGCCCTACATCGCCGGGGAACGGCAGTCCTACACCTACTATCCCGGGACCGCCGACGTCGGCATCGGCGCCGTGGTGGAACTGCGCGGACGGTCGTTCGCCGTGCTGGCCGAGGTCACCGTCGACTCCGACGATGTCGACGGTGTCGTCGTCAAACACGGTGGTGCACACGGCGGTTACGTGATGTACGTGCAGGGTCACCGATTGCACTTCTGCTACAACTTCCTCGGTGAGCAGGAACAGACCCTGTCCTCGGCCGATCCGCTGGGCGTCGGCCGGCACACCCTCGGGTTCGCGTTCACGCTGACCGGCACGGCACCGGGGTCGCACACCCCGATCGGCGACGCCGCGCTGTACGTCGGCGACACCCAGGTGGCCGACTACCGCGAGATGCGGGTGCATCCGGGCACATTCGGCCTGGCCGCGGCGAGTCTGAGCGTCGGAGCCAACAACGGTTCCCCGGTGTCGCGCGCGTTCGCCGCGCCGTTCCCGTTCACCGGCGGCACCATCGCCCAGGTGCGCATCGACGTCTCCGGCGCGCCCTACAGCGATCTGGAGCGCGACTTCGCGCGCGCGTTCGCCAAGGACTGACATGGTTCGCGGGGTGCTGCTCCTGCTGTGGGCGAGCATGGTGCTGCTGCTCCCGTCGTGCGCCCGCAGCAGTGACGGCACCCCGACCGCGCAGTTCGTCGAATCCAGCACGGCAGCAACGTCGTCGGAGGCCCCGGCTGCGGTGGCGCTCGACGATGTGCCGGGGGTGGTGCCCACACCGGCCTCCGCACCCGGTGAGGACTGTGCGCCGTCAGGCGTCCCGGTCGATGTGCGCATCGACGATCCGAACGCCCCCACGGTGGTGGTCGGGCTGCCCGACGGCTGGACTGCGACGCCCTCGCCGGCCGGCGCGACGATGCAGGGTCCCGGGATGTCGGGCACCGCGACCATCACGGCGACGCCGCTCGATCCCGCTGCGGCGTTCCGGCGCTACGCCGACGAGCTGACCGCCGAGAGCGAGCTGAGCACGCTGAGCCTCCTGCCGGCCGAGACCTGCGGCTTCAGCGGACAGAAGCTGATGGGGCAACTGGACGACGTCGTGTACCAGGCCCGCATCGTGCACGTGCCGGGCTACCTGATCACGGTGTACGCCGAAGCGCCGACCGGCAGACCGGACTTCGACGCGGCTGCGTCGGTGCTGACCGCGGGCTTGCAGATCGGCCTACCCTGAACCCCATGTTGACCGAGCTCGTCGCACTCGACGGTGGGCGGTTCCGGATGGGGTCGACGCAGTTCTATCCCGAAGAGGCGCCGGCACACACGGTCACCGTCGACGCGTTCGCGATCGAACGGCACCCTGTCACCAACGCACAGTTCGCCGCGTTCGTCGCCGACACCGGCTACCGCACGGTCGCAGAGCTCGCCCCCGATCCGGCGGCCTACCCCGGCGCGTCACCCGACGACCTCGTGCCCGGCGCGCTGGTGTTCCGGCCCACCGGAGGTCCGGTCGACCTGCGCGACTGGCGGCAGTGGTGGGAGTGGGTGCCCGGCGCGAACTGGCGGCAGCCCCACGGGCCGGGCAGCTCCGCCGATGCCGATCACCCTGTGGTGCAGGTCTGTTACGCCGACGCGCTGGCCTACGCCCGCTGGGCCGACCGACGGTTACCCACCGAGGCGGAGTGGGAATTCGCCGCCCGCGGCGGTGCGAGCACCATCTATCCCTGGGGCGACGAGGCGGCCCCCGGCGGGGAGCAGATGGCCAACATCTGGCAGGGCGATTTCCCGTACCGGCACACCGGCCGCATCGGCACGACCCCGGTGGGAACGTTCCCCCCGAACGCCCACGGCCTGGTCGACATGATCGGCAACGTCTGGGAATGGACCACCACCCGGTTCGCCGGGCACCACCAGCTGGCCGAACGCGTCGAGTCGTGTTGCGGGCCGAGCGCACCGGATGCTGTGCCCAACCCGGCGGTGAACCAAGCGCTCAAGGGCGGTTCGCACCTGTGCGCCCCGGAGTACTGTCACCGCTACCGGCCGACCGCACGCTCCCCGCAGTCCCAGGACAGCGCGACGACGCACATCGGCTTCCGGTGCGTGGCGGGGGCCCGCTGACCAGCGATTTGGTGCATTCGCCGAGCTCACCTAGTATGTAGGGGTTGCCTAGGGCAGACCTCGGTTATCTCTGGTTCATTCTGACGGAGAAAACCCTGCGTGCTCTTTAGGCGACGAAGACCGCGCACGTCAGGTCGGCATCTGCCGTGCACACGAAAACCCAGGTCATCCGGCGGGCACGAGCGAAGCGAGCCGGGGCTGTAGACAGGAGATCTAGTGATTCAGCAGGAATCGCGGCTCAAGGTCGCCGACAACACGGGCGCCAAGGAGATCTTGTGCATCCGCGTTCTCGGTGGCTCGTCGCGGCGCTACGCCGGCATCGGTGATGTCATCGTGGCCACCGTCAAAGACGCCATCCCCGGCGGCAACGTCAAGCGCGGCGACGTCGTCAAGGCCGTCGTCGTGCGCACCGTCAAGGAGCGCCGCCGCGCCGACGGCAGCTACATCAAGTTCGACGAGAACGCCGCCGTCATCATCAAGGCCGACAACGACCCGCGCGGAACGCGCATCTTCGGGCCCGTCGGTCGCGAATTGCGCGAGAAGCGCTTCATGAAGATCGTCTCGCTCGCCCCGGAGGTGTTGTAGATGAAGGTCCGCAAGGGCGACACCGTGCTCGTCATCTCGGGCAAGGACAAGGGTGCCAAGGGCAAGGTCCTGGTGGCCTACCCCGAACGCAACAAGGTCCTGGTCGAGGGCGTGAACCGGATCAAGAAGCACACCGCGCAGTCCGCCAACGAGCGGGGCGCCTCCTCGGGCGGCATCGTGACGCAGGAAGCCGCGATCGCGGTCTCCAACGTGATGCTGCTCGATTCCGACGGCAAGCCGACCCGCGTCGGTTACCGCATCGATGACGAGACCGGCAAGAAGGTCCGTGTCGCCAAGACCAACGGCAAGGACATCTGAGATGACAACTGCTGAAACCAAGACCCTGCCCCGCCTGAAGCAGCGCTACCGCGACGAGATCCGCGAGTCGCTGCAGAAGGAATTCGGCTACGCCAACGTCATGCAGATCCCGGGCGTGGTGAAGGTCGTCGTCAACATGGGCGTCGGTGACGCCGCCCGCGACGCCAAGCTGATCAACGGCGCGGTCAACGACCTCGCGCTGATCACCGGCCAGAAGCCCGAGATCCGCCGGGCCCGCAAGTCCATCGCCCAGTTCAAGCTGCGCGAGGGCATGCCCATCGGCGCCCGCGTCACACTGCGCGGCGACCGCATGTGGGAGTTCCTGGACCGGCTGATCTCGATCTCGCTGCCCCGTATCCGCGACTTCCGCGGCCTCAACAGCAAGCAGTTCGACGGCACCGGCAACTACACCTTCGGGCTGACCGAGCAGTCGGTGTTCCACGAGATCGACGTGGACAGCATCGACCGCCCGCGCGGCATGGACATCACCGTCGTCACCACGGCGACCAACGACGACGAAGGTCGGGCGCTGCTGCGGGCGCTGGGCTTCCCGTTCAAGGAGAACTGAGCAATGGCAAAGAAGGCTCTGGTCAACAAGGCCAACAAGAAGCCCAAGTTCAAGGTGCGGGCCTACACGCGCTGCAACCGGTGCGGCCGCCCGCACGCGGTGTTCCGCAAGTTCGGCCTGTGCCGTATCTGCCTTCGCGAGATGGCGCACGCCGGCGAACTGCCCGGCGTCCAGAAGTCCAGCTGGTAAGCCAGCCCAACCCACGAAACATGTTGCGGTAGGCCCGAATAACCGGGAACCGCCGCGAGAAAGGTGAACCGGCTGTCATGACCATGACGGATCCGATCGCAGACTTCCTGACACGTCTGCGCAACGCCAACTCGGCGTACCACGATGAAGTGACCCTTCCGCACAGCAAGATCAAGGCCAACATCGCCGAGATCCTGAAGTCCGAGGGGTACATCAGCGACTACCGCACCGAGGATGCCCGCGTGGGCAAGTCCCTTGTCGTGCAGCTCAAGTACGGGCCCAGCCGCGAGCGGAGCATCGCCGGCCTGCGCCGCGTGAGCAAGCCCGGTCTGCGGGTCTACGCCAAGTCCACCAACCTGCCCCGAGTGCTCGGCGGGCTGGGTGTGGCCATCATTTCCACGTCGTCCGGACTGCGGACCGACCGCCAGGCATCCCGCGAGGGTGTCGGCGGCGAGGTCCTCGCGTACGTGTGGTAACGGGAACGGAGGAGCAGGACTAATGTCTCGCATTGGAAAGCAGCCGGTCCCGGTTCCCGCCGGCGTCGACGTCACCATCAACGGGCGCAACGTCGAGGTCAAGGGCCCCAAGGGCACGCTGACCCTGGATGTGGCCGAGCCGATCGAGGTGTCGCGCGACGACGACGGCGCCATCGTGGTGACCCGGCCGAACGACGAGCGCCGCAACCGCTCGCTGCACGGACTGTCCCGCACGCTGATCGCCAACCTGGTGACCGGCGTGACGCAGGGCTACACCACCAAGATGGAGATCTTCGGCGTCGGTTACCGCGTGGTGGCCAAGGGCAGCGACCTCGAGTTCGCCCTGGGCTACAGCCACCCGGTGCTGATCAACGCCCCCGAGGGCGTGACCTTCGCGGTCGAGACGCCCACGAAGTTCTCGATCTCCGGCATCGACAAGCAGGCCGTCGGCCAGATCGCGGCGAACATCCGCCGCCTCCGCAAGAGCGATCCCTACAAGGGCAAGGGCATTCGCTACGAAGGCGAGCAGATCCGCCGCAAGGTCGGAAAGACAGGTAAGTAGTAGATGGCTACCAACACCAAAACCCCAGCAGCCGCCGGGCACACCCCGGTCGGCAAGAACGTTTCCCAGGTCCGCCGGACGGCACGGACTCGCCGGCATGCGCGGCTGCGCAAGAAGGTGGCGGGCACGGCCGAGCGGCCGCGCCTCGTCGTCAACCGCTCGTCGCGGCACATCCACGTGCAGCTGGTCGACGACGCCCAGGGCGTCACGCTGGCGGCGGCCTCCTCCATCGAGGCCGACGTGCGTGCGGTCGAGGGTGACAAGAAGGCCGCCGCCACACGGGTGGGCCAGCTGATCGCCGAGCGCGCGAAGGCCGCCGGTATCGACCAGGTCGTCTTCGACCGCGGTGGCAACACCTACGGCGGTCGGATCGCGGCGCTGGCCGACGCGGCGCGCGAAGGCGGGTTGAAGTTCTGATGACGTACAACGAGAGGACTGCATGATGGCCGACCAGGCTGGCGCCGGTTCGGCGCAGGACAATCGCGGCGGCCGCGACGACCGCGGCGGGCGAGGCCGCCGGGACGATCGCGGCGGCCGGGGCGGTCGTGACGATCGCGAGAAGAGCAACTACCTGGAGCGCGTGGTTGCGATCAACCGCGTCTCCAAGGTCGTCAAGGGTGGTCGCCGGTTCAGCTTCACCGCGCTGGTGATCGTCGGTGACGGCCACGGCATGGTGGGCGTCGGCTACGGCAAGGCCAAAGAGGTCCCGGCCGCGATCGCCAAGGGCGTCGAGGAAGCTCGCAAGAACTTCTTCCGCGTCCCGCTGATCGGCGGCACCGTGACCCATCCCGTGCAGGGTGAGGCCGCGGCCGGCGTCGTGATGCTGCGCCCGGCCAGCCCCGGTACCGGTGTCATCGCCGGTGGCGCGTGCCGCGCGGTGCTGGAATGCGCCGGCGTGCACGACGTGCTGGCCAAGTCGCTGGGCAGCGACAACGCGATCAACGTGGTGCACGCGACCGTCGCCGCGCTGAAGCTGTTGCAGCGCCCCGAAGAGGTCGCGGCGCGCCGCGGCCTGCCGATCGAAGATGTGGCGCCCGCGGGCATGCTGCGGGCTCGCCGCGAGGCCGAGGCTGCGGCCGCAGGCGCCGCGCGTGAGGGAACGGCGTAAGAACATGGCAGAGCTCAAGATCACCCAGGTGCGCAGCACCATCGGTGCGCGCTGGAAGCAGCGGGAGACCCTGCGCACCCTCGGGTTGCGCAAGATCCGCCAGTCCGTGGTGCGCGAGGACAACGCGCAGACGCGCGGACTGATCAAGACCGTGCACCACCTCGTCACGGTGGAGGAGGTTTAACCCATGGCTCCGATCAAGCTTCACGACCTGAAGCCGGCTCCCGGAGAGAAGACGCCGAAGACCCGCGTGGGTCGCGGTGAAGGCTCGAAGGGCAAGACCGCGGGCCGTGGCACCAAGGGCACCGGCGCCCGCAAGAACGTCCCGGTGGGCTTCGAGGGCGGCCAGATGCCGATCCACATGCGCCTGCCCAAGCTCAAGGGCTTCCGTAACCGGTTCCGTACCGAGTACGGCGTGGTCAACGTCGGCGACATCGCCAAGGCGTTCCCCGAGGGCGGCACCATCGGTGTCGACGAGCTGGTGGCCAAGGGACTGGTCCGCAAGAACGTTCTGGTGAAGGTCCTCGGCGACGGCAAGCTGTCGGCCAAGGTCGACGTCACCGCCCACAAGTTCAGCGGTAGCGCCCGCGAGGCGATCACCGCCGCCGGCGGCAGCGCCACCGAACTGTAAGGCGATACACAGCCATTGACCCCCGCTCCGGCGGGGGTTTTTGGTTGGTGGACGGTAACGTCATGGCCGCCAGGGGCGATGGAGTCACCGACGGGGAGACCAAAGGAGCAGCTCGACAATGAAGCACCGGCGCGCAGTGGCGGCGATCATCGCCGGCGGGATCGCCCTCGGTATGGCGGCACCCGCTGCGGCGCAGACCACCGACGAGGCATTCACCGCAGCCGTGACCAAGCTGGGCATCCCGTTCGCGCCGAACACCGACCTGCCCGCGGTCGGTAAGCAGGTCTGCGAGCTGCTGACCGACAGCCTGGCCGCCAACAGCGTCAACCCGGTGCCCGCGGTGCGCGGCGTGGTCAGCACGTTGTCCAGCCGGGGGCTCGACCGCGCCCAGGCCGGCAGTCTGCTGAAGTTGTCGGTGCAGGCATATTGCCCGCAGCAGGCTCGCTTCGTCGGGCGCTGAGCGTCTCCTCCGGCGTCGGTACGCTCGGAGCCATGGTTTCTGTGCTGTCCGGTGTTCCCGGGATGGACGACGTCCGCGAATTGGTTCGTAAGGTCGACACCGCCCGGCATCAGGGGGTGCCCGACGGCGCCATCCTCGAAATCGATCTGCAGCAGGCGCCGCCGGAGACGGCCGGTTTCGACCCGATCGCGGTGGTGTCCGGCATCCTCGGCTCGAGCCGGCCCCTTCTGCTGCGCGAAACCGTCGCCGCGATCCACCGCGCCGCCGAGGATCCCCGCGTCGCGGGACTGATCGCCCGCGTTCAGATCGATGCGGCCCCACCGGGACCCGTGCAGGAACTGCGCGCCGCGATCGCGGCGTTCACCGAGCGCAAGCCGTCACTGGCGTGGGCCGAAACTTACCCGGGCACTCTGTCGTACTACCTGGCCTCGGCGTTCGGCGAGGTGTGGATGCAGCCGTCGGGCACCGTCGGGCTGGTCGGTTTCGCGACGAGTGCACTGTTCCTGCGCGACGCGCTGGACAAGCTCGGCGTCGAGGCCCAGTTCACCGCGCGCGGCGAATACAAGTCCGCGGCAAACCTTTTCACCCAGGACGGCTACACCGAGGCCCATCGTGAGGCTGACACGGCTCTGGTCAACAGCCTGCGCGCGCAGGTGTGGGAGGCGGTGGCGGCATCGCGGGGCATCGACCTCGACGCCCTCGACGGCCTGGCCGACCGGGCGCCGCTGCTGCGCGACGACGCCGTGACGGCGAAGCTGGTGGACCGCATCGGATTCCGCGACGAGGCGTACCTCCGCATCGCGGAGATGGCCGGGGCGCCTGCCGAGGACAGCGAGGCCGCGCCGCGACTGTTCCTGTCCCGCTACGCGCGCACCAACCGGCCGTCGATGCCGACCCCGCAGCTGCCGGGACGCAGCCGGCGCGGGATCGCCGTGGTGACTCTGGCCGGGCCGATCGTCAGCGGTAAGGGGCGGCCGGTCTCACCGCTGGGCGGTGCGAGCGCCGGCGGCGACACCATCGCCGCGGCCCTGCGGCAGGCCGGTGCCGACGACGACGTCGCCGCGGTCGTGCTGCGTGTCGACAGCCCCGGCGGTTCGGTCACCGGGTCGGAGACCATCTGGCGCGAGGTGGTGCGCCTGCGGGAACAGGGCAAGCCGGTGGTGGCGTCGATGGGCGCGGTCGCCGCCTCGGGCGGCTACTACGTGTCGATGGCCGCCGACGCGATCGTCGCCAACGCCGCGACGATCACCGGCTCGATCGGCGTCGTGACCGGCAAGCTGGTGACCCGCGAGCTCAAGGACCGGATCGGCGTCGGATCGGGCACGGTCCGCACCAATGCCAACGCCGACGCGTGGTCGGCCAACGCACCGTTCACCGACGAGCAGCAGGCTCACGTGGAAGCCGAGGCCGATCTCTTCTACACCGATTTCGTCCATCGCGTCGCCGAGGGGCGGGGCATGACCCCCGAGGCGGTGGACGCGGTGGCCCGCGGCCGGGTGTGGACAGGAGCAGACGCGCTCGAGCGTGGCCTCGTCGACGAACTCGGCGGTCTGCGCACGGCGATCTCCCGGGCCAAGGCCCTGGCCGGTATCGCCGAGGACACCAAGGTGGCCGTCACCCAGCTACCCGGCTCGTCCTTGCGAGACATGTTGCGGCCCAAGGCGTCGTCTCAGCCCGCGGCGGCGTCGCTGTCCGAGCTGTTCAGCACGGTGGCCGTGCGGTCGCTGACCGAGGTGGTCGAGCAGTCTCAGCGATCGCTGACCGGTGTCAACGTGCTGTGGCTGGGGGCGTCTCGCTACTGAGTTCGGCATCGAAACCGGCACTGATGTAGATGATCTCGCCGAGCGGATCGCCGTCGTCACGATCTGCGGGTAGCGGTCTGCCGTACCGGGTGAACAGTTCGTCGCGCGCCGCCGCGGTGACGTGCCAGCCCGCCGACGTCAAATAGTCGGGAACCGGGGTCCGCGGGCCGGTATACACCAGTGAGGGCATGTCGATGTCGAGGCCGTGTTCGCGCAGCGGCGCCGACGCCGCACGTGCCTTGTCCTCGTCGAGGTCGACGATGCCGGGCACATATTCGGTGGTGATCGTGCTGCCCGGTGCCGACAGCGCGGTGATGCGATCGAACAGCTGGTCCTGCGCCTGCGGCGGCAGGTAGATCAGCAGGCCCTCGGCCAACCACGCGGTGCCCGCCGCCGGGTCGAAGCCGTTGTCGCGCAACGTGTTCGGCCAGTCATCGCGGAGGTCGACGGCGATCGCGCGCCGGTCCGCGGTGGGATCGGCGCCGAGCGCGGCAAGCGTCGAGGACTTGAACGCGATCACCTCGGATTGGTCGAGTTCGAAGACGACCGTGTCCTCGGGCCAGGCGAGCCGGTAGGCCCGGGCGTCGAGGCCGGAGGCCAGGATCACCACCTGCCGGATGCCGGCGGCCGTCGCGGCCAGCACGCAGTCGTCGAAGAACCGGGTGCGGACGGCCATGCCGTCGATCATCGCCTCGGCACGTGCCGGGTCCAGCGCGGTCATCGCCGCCACGTCGAGCCGGCCGTCGACCATCGCGGTGAAGAAGTCGACGCCCACCGCACGGACCAGGGGAGCGGCGAACGGGTCGTCGATGAGCGCGTCGGGCACGGCGCTGGCCATCGCCCGGCCGGCGGCGACCAGCGTCGCCGTCGTCCCGACGCTGGACGCCAAGTCCCACGAATCCCGGTCTTGTCTGCCCACCGCTACGCCTCGCGTCGTGCCGTCAGGTACCCGGAATCGCCGAGCATCGTGAGCGCTCCGTCGGTGGGCGGTGTGAAGCCGTTGCGGGCATAGGCGTCGGCGTTCGGCAGCACGGAGACATGCCAGCCCGCGTGGGTCAGATGGTCACCGGCCGGGGTGCGCTCCCCGGCGTAGAACAGGGCGGAGAGGTCGATGTCACTGCCCTGGCGGCGGCTCCGTTCCGTCATCTCCTTCGCCCAGTCCTCCGTCATCGCACCGGGGTCCATGTGCTCGGTGGCCAGCACGCTTCCGGGCGCGGACAGCTCGGTGATGTGGTCCAGCAACCGGTCCTGGGCATCGGGCGGCAGATAGATCAGCAGGCCCTCGGCGATCCACGCGCTCGGCTGCGACGAATCGAAACCGTTGTCCCGCAACGCCTGTGGCCAGTCGTCGCGCAGGTCGATGCTGATGGCGACCCGGCGCGCACCGGGGGTCGCCCCGGCATCGGCGAGCGCGCGGGTCTTGAACTCGATGACCTGGGGTTGGTCCAGTTCGAAGACGGTGGTGCCGGCCGGCCAGGCCAGCCGGTAGGCGCGGGTGTCCAGTCCGGAGGCCAGGATCACGATCTGGCGCACACCGGCCGCTGCTGCGGTGGTCAGAGCATCGTCGAAGAAGCGGGTCCGCACGGCCATGTACTCGCGGGCCTCGCGCGTCTCGCTGTGGGCGCTGCCGTTCTCGCCGATCTCGCCCCGGGCCATCGTGGTGAAGTGGTCGATGCCGACGGCTTCGACCAGCAGCGCCGCGTATGGATCGTCGATCAGTGGATCGGGCCCACGGGAGGCGAGTGCACGCGAGGCGGCCACCGCCGTCGCGGTCACCCCGACACTCGTCGCCAGATCCCAGGTGTCCCCATCGGTGCGGCTCATGACTTCACCGCCGTCAGCGACAACGAGTTCTTCAGCATGTCGAGGGCTCCAGGGTCGAAGTGGCGCCCGTAGGCGGCGAACTCCTCGGGCCGGGTTCGGGTGCTGACCGACCACCCCAGGCCGGCCAGGTAGTCGGTCGGGGGAGTGCGTTCCCCGGGATAGAAAAGATCGCCGAGATCGGGGATCGCGCCATCGGGATCGTGGGCGCTCCACTGCTCGCGCAGCGCCCGGGAGCGTTCACCCAGCGACGCGCCGGCGTCGGGGTGGTACTCGGTGGCCAGTCGGCTGCCGGGCGCGGACAACTCGGTGATCGCGTCGAACAGCCGGTCCTGCGCCTCGGGCGGCAGATAGATCAGCAGTCCCTCCGCGCTCCACGCTGTCGGCGCGGCCGGGTCGAAACCGTGCGCCCGCAGCGCGGCGGGCCAGTCGTCGCGCAGGTCGACGGCCACCGCGCGCCGGTCCGCGGACGGACGGGCGCCGATCGCGTCGAGCGTGGCGTCCTTGAACGCGAGCACCTGCGCCTGGTCGATCTCGAACACCACGGTGCCGTCGGCCCAGTCCAGGCGGTAGGCGCGCGCGTCGAGGCCGGACGCCAAGATCACCGCCTGCCGGATGCCCGCGGCGGCCGCGTCGGTGAAGAAGTCGTCGAAGAACCGGGTCCGCACCGCCATCACGTCGGTCATGACCCGAGCGGCGCCGGAAGCGTCCGCCACGTCCAACGAGACCTCTCCATCGACGACCTTGGTGAAGAAGTCGATGCCCACCGCCCGCACGAGCGGGGCGGCGAACGGGTCGTCGATCAGCGGATCGGGTTCCCGGCTGGCCACCGCCCGGGCGGCCGCGACCATCGTCGCGGTGGCGCCGACGCTCGACGCGAGGTCCCATCGGTCACCGTCGATGCGCGCCACGGTCGGCTACTTCTCGGCGCTGACGTAGGAGACGTCGGCGAAACCCTGGTCCGCGTCGATCGGGGTCAAGCCATAGCGGCGGAGTAGGTCGTTGGCCGGCGTGGCCTGCGCGGTCCAGCCGCGCCCGGTCAGGTACTCGGCGACATCGGCGCGCTCCCCGAAGAACACCAGATCGGAGAACTCCAGGTCGAAGCCGTGTTCACGCCATTGATCGGTGGAGGCCTGCATGCGCTCGCGCATCTCCTCCTGATCGGCCTGCTGCTGCGTCGGCACGGCCTCGACGGCCACCCGGCTGCCCGGTGCGCTCAGCTCGCTGATCTGATCCAGCAGCCGGTCCTGCGCCTCCGGCGGCAGGTAGCCCATCAGGCCCTCGGCGATCCACGCCGTCGGCCGGTTCGCGTCGAAGCCGGCCTCGGCCAGCGCCCGCGGCCAGTCCTGCCGCAGATCGATCGCGACGGTCCTCAGGTCGGCGGTCGGCTCCGCGCCCAGACCGGCCAGTGTCTGCCGCTTGAACGCGATCACGTCGGGCTGGTCGATCTCGAAGACCGCCATGTCGGCCGGCCAGTCCAGGCGGTATCCGCGCGCGTCGAGGCCCGAGGCCAGGATGACGGCCTGGCGGATTCCGCCGGCCGCGGCGTCGGCGAAGAAGTCGTCGAAGAACTTGGTCCGGCCGGCCATCATGTCGGCGAAGTTGGTGACGCCGACGGGGTTCTGACCGTCTTCGTTGACGTCGAGATCCTCGGCGCTCAGCTCACCGGTGGCGAGCTTGGTGAAGAAGTCGACGCCGACGGCCCGCACCAGAGGCTCGGCGAACGGATCGTTGATGACGCGCTTCTCGGCCCGGCTGGCCACGGCCCGCGCGGCGGCGACCATCGTCGCGGTCGCTCCCACGCTGGATGCCAGGTCCCAGGTGTCGTTGTCGGTGCGTGCCATGACGACCTCCTCGTTCAGTGGGGGAATTAGATAGCTCGATTAACGAAGTTTTCTTCGAACTGTATTCCCCCAAACTGAGAGAATCCGCCGAGTCCACGAGCGTCCGTCAGATTCGGGGCAACGAAGATGCAACTGTTAGTCTCGTAGACTGTTCCAACGCGTGACCTGCGCAGGCCGTTCGTCTGCCCGGGACCGTCGCGCACAAGACTTAACCGACGCTGGTCACGCCAGCCACATGAGCACGCCGCGAACGACAGCTGGCCGTGCAGGAGGAAAGAGTGCTCTCGGCTTTCATCTCATCACTGCGGACAGCTGATCTGAGGCGAAAGATCCTGTTCACCCTCGGCGTCGTGATCCTCTACCGGGTGGGTGCCACGGTCCCGTCTCCCGGGGTGAACTACCCGAACGTGCAGCAGTGCATCGCGCAGGTCAGCGGTGGCGATTCCGCACAGATCTACTCGCTGATCAACCTGTTCTCCGGCGGCGCGCTGCTGCAGCTGTCGGTGTTCGCCGTCGGCGTCATGCCGTACATCACGGCGAGCATCATCGTGCAGCTGCTCGGCGTCGTGATCCCGCGCTTCGAACAGCTGCGTAAAGAAGGACAGGCCGGCCAGGCCAAACTCACGCAGTACACCCGCTACCTCGCGATCGCGCTGGCGATCCTGCAGTCCACCTCGATCGTCGCGCTGGCGGCCAACGGCGGTCTGCTGCAGGGCTGCACGCTCGACATCATCGAGGGCCAGAGCGAGGGCATGAACCTGTTCCGCCTGATCATCATCGTGCTGGTGATGACGGCCGGTTCGGCGCTGGTCATGTGGATGGGTGAGCTGGTCACCGAGCGCGGCGTCGGCAACGGCATGTCGCTGCTGATCTTCGCCGGTATCGCCGCCCGCATCCCCAGCGAGGGCAAGACCATCCTCGACAGCCGCGGCGGCATGGTGTTCACGCTGGTCTGCGTGGCCGCGCTGATCATCATCGTCGGCGTCGTGTTCGTCGAGCAGGGCCAGCGCCGTATCCCGGTGCAGTACGCCAAGCGCATGGTCGGGCGCAAGATGTACGGCGGCACGTCGACGTACCTTCCGTTGAAGGTGAACCAGGCCGGCGTCATCCCGGTGATCTTCGCGTCGTCGCTGATCTACATCCCGCACCTGATCACGCAGCTGATCCAGAGCGCCAGTGACAACCCGAGCAACGGCTGGTGGCAGACGTTCGTCGCCGACTACCTGACGAACCCGGCCGACCCGGTCTACATCGCGCTGTATTTCGGCTTGATCGTGTTCTTCACCTACTTCTACGTCTCGGTCACGTTCAACCCCGACGAACGTGCCGACGAGATGAAGAAGTACGGCGGCTTCATCCCGGGCATCCGGCCGGGCAAGCCGACCGCGGACTACCTGCGGTTCGTGCTCTCGCGCATCACACTGCCCGGCTCGATCTACCTGGGTGTCATCGCCGTGCTGCCGAACCTGTTCCTGGAGATCGGCAACACCGGGTCGGTGCAGAACCTGCCGTTCGGCGGTACCGCCGTGCTGATCGCGATCGGCGTCGCCCTCGACACCATCAAGCAAATCGAAAGCCAGCTCATGCAGCGCAACTACGAAGGGTTCCTGAAGTGAGAATCGTGTTGTTGGGCCCGCCCGGCGCGGGCAAGGGAACCCAGGCCCAGAAGCTGGCCGACAAGCTCGGCGTCCCGCACGTCTCCACCGGCGACCTGTTCCGGTACAACATCAGCAACAACACCGAGCTCGGTATGGAGGCCAAGAAGTACCTCGACGCCGGCGACCTGGTCCCGGCTTCGCTGACCAACGCGCTGGTCGACGACCGGCTCGACGACGAGGACGCTGCGGCCGGCTTCATCCTCGACGGCTATCCGCGCTCGGTGGAGCAGGCCGAGGCACTCGATGAGATGCTCGCCAAGCGCAATCTCTCCCTGGACGCCGTCCTGGAGTTCAAGGTGCCCGAAGAGGAGCTGGTGTCGCGCCTGCAGGGCCGCGGCCGCGCCGACGACACCGAGGACGTCATCCGGAACCGCTTCAAGGTGTACCGGGACGAGACCGCGCCGCTGCTCGATCACTACCGCGACTCCCTGACCACCGTCGACGCCGTCGGCGACCTCGACGAGGTGTTCGCCCGCGCGCTGAAGGCGCTCGGCCGCTAGACATGGTGTCGCTACCCGGACTGCGCAGCCGCAAAGTCGTTCCCCAGCGGACCGCCGGGGAACTCGACGCGATGGCCGCCGCCGGTGCGCTGGTGGCCGCCGCGCTGCGTGCGGTCCGGGAGGCTGCTGCCCCCGGGGTGTCCACCCTCGACCTGGACCGGATCGCCGAGGCGGTGATCCGCGACGGCGGCGGGGTGCCGTCCTTCCTGGGCTACCACGGTTTCCCGGCCACGATCTGCTCGTCGGTCAACGACCGCGTCGTGCACGGCATCCCCTCGGCGGCCGAGACGCTGGCCGCCGGCGACCTGGTGTCGATCGACTGCGGCGCGATCCTCGACGGCTGGCACGGCGACTCGGCGTTCACGTTCGGCGTCGGCGAGCTGATCGAGGCCGACGCCAACCTCTCGGCGGCCACCCGCGAATCGATGGAGGCCGGGATCGCGGCGATGGTCCCCGGAAACCGGCTCACCGATGTCAGCCATGCCATCGAGTCCGGCACCCGCGCCGCCGAAAAGCGCTACGACCGCGCATTCGGCATCGTCGCCGGCTACGGCGGGCACGGGATCGGCCGCGAGATGCACATGGACCCGTTCCTGCCCAACGAGGGTTCCCCCGGCCGCGGGCCGCACCTGGTGGCGGGCTCCGTGCTCGCGATCGAACCGATGCTGACGCTGGGAACGGCCAAGACGCGCATCCTCGACGACGACTGGACTGTGGTCACCACGGACGGCTCGCGGGCCGCACACTGGGAGCACACCGTTGCGGTCACCGACGACGGGCCGAGAATTCTCACCCAGTAGATTTCCTGGGTTGGTGAACCGGAACGCCGCCGCCACCGTGTCCTACACGGAGGTTGGGAATGGACGATCCGGAGGCCGCCATGATGCGCGTGCTCTACGACGAACACGGCGCCGCGCTGTGGCGCTACGCATTGCGATTGACCGGTGACCGGGCGCGTGCCGAGGACGTCGTCCAGGAGACGCTGCTGAAGGCGTGGCGACACCCAGCGGTCACCGCCGATGCGGACCGCTCCGCGCGGGCGTGGCTGTTCACGGTGGCCCGCAACATGATCATCGATGAGCGGCGCAGCGCGCGGTTCCGCAACGAGGCCGCCGAACCGGTGCCCGACGACGTCGCAGACCGCGCATCGTCCGACGAGGTCGACAGCGCGCTGAACCGAATCCTGCTCAGCACCGCGCTGGCCCAGCTGACCGAGGAACACCGCGCCGTCGTGCGCCGCGCCTACTACCAGGGCTGGACGACCGCGCAGATCGCCGCCGACCTCGGCATCGCCGAGGGAACCGTGAAGTCGCGGCTGCACTACGCCATGCGGGCCCTGAGGTTGGGACTCCAGGAGATGGGAGTGACCCGATGATCGACCACGACGACCGCTACCTGACCTGGGACGCCGCCTACGTGCTGGGCTCGCTCAGCAGCGACGAGCGCCTCGAGTACGAGACCCACCTCGCCCGCTGCGCCGAATGCCGCGACGCCGTTGCCGAACTGTCCGGCATGCCGGGATTGTTGGGCCTGCTCGACCTCGACGACGTGACCGCTCTGGAGGACGAGCAGCCGGACCCGCCGCTACGTCCCGAGGTACTCGACAACGTGCTGGCCAAGGTGCGCTGGCGCCGGCGGCGCAGCCGATGGGTGACCTCCGCGGTCGTGGGCATGGCCGCCGCGGTGCTGGCCGTCGGCATCCTGCTGGTGGCGCGACCGGCGATCATGGGGTTCGAGGACAGCACCAGCACGCAGAACACCGCGCAGATGGTCGACATGGTGAAGATGGCCCCGACGCCGATCAACGCCAGCATCGCGCTGACCGACTTCGGCTGGGGCACCCGCATCGACATGTCGTGCTCCTACGGCACGTGGGGTGAGGCCGCCGCGACGCCCAAGGATCTCGGCATGGTCGTCATCGCCCGCGACGGCACCCGCTCGCAGATCGCGACGTGGCTGGGGATTCCCGGGGCGACCGCGCTGCCCAGCGGGATGACCCCGATGCAGCAGGGTGACATCGCGGCGGTGCAGATGGTCTCGGTCGACGACGGAAAGGTGCTGCTGGAGAAGCAGCTGTGATGCGGTAAGAAGAGGCGTGCCCAGTGACCCCATCGCCGCCGCCCGCGCCAATTGGGAGGCCTCGGGGTGGGGCGAGGTGGCCGACGGCATGGTCGCCGTGACGTCGGTGATGCGGGCCCATCAGATCCTGCTCGCCCGCGTCGAGGCCGCGCTCCGGCCCTACGACCTGAGTTTTTCGCGGTTCGAGCTGCTGCGGCTGCTGGCGTTCAGCCGGTCCGGCGCGCTGCCGATCACCAAGGCCTCGGATCGGCTGCAGGTCCACGTCACCAGCGTCACGCACGCGATCCGCCGGCTGGAGGCCGACGGCTTGGTCGAGCGAATCCCGCACCCCACCGACGGGCGCACGACGCTGGTTCGGCTCACCGATCTCGGCCGGTCCACGGTCGAGGACGCGACGGTCACGCTCAACACCGAGGTGTTCGCCGATCTGGGGATCACGGGAGAGCAGTCGCGCGCGCTGGCGTCGGCCATCGAGACGCTGCGCCGCGGTGCCGGAGATTTCTAGCGGGCCGGCAGGGGGATGGTCGCGGTGACGGTGGTGCCCGCGCCGGGTCGGGACCGTATGTTGAGCCGGCCGCCGACGATCTCGGCGCGTTCGGCCATCGACAGCAGGCCGTAACCGCCCATCTCGTCGCTGCCCAGCGGCCGTTCCAGGGTGTCGAAACCGACGCCGTCGTCGGCGATCTCGAGCCGGGCCGTCTGGTCGTCGGCGTGGAACGCCAGCCGGGCCACGGTCGCGTGCGCGTGCTTGACGACGTTCTGCAGACACTCCTGGGCGATCCGGTAGAGCGCAAGCTCGATGTGGTCGGGCAGTCGGGTGTCGGCCAGGTCGGTGTCTATCTTGACCTGCGGGATCGACCGGGCCAGGCTGGCCAGCCCACCGGAGAGGCCGAGGTCGTCGAGCACGGGCGGGCGCAGACCGCTGATCGCGGCGCGGGCCTCCTGCAGAGTCAGATCGGCCAGTTCACGGGCACGGTCGAGTTGCTCGGTGAGCGCCGCGCGGTCGTCGGGGGAGCGAGCTGCCTGGGCCGCGGCGTCGAGCCGGTAGGACAGCGTCACCAGCCGCTGCGAGATGCCGTCGTGGATGTCGCCGGCTAGTCGGCGTCGCTCGATCTCCTGCGCCTCGATGACCTGCTCGACGAAGTTCTCGTGGGCGCGTTCCCGGGCCACCAGCTGACGGTGCAGCCGGGCCTGGTGCATGGCCCCGGCGATGAGCCGGCCGATCACCAGGAGCAGCTCCACGTCGCCGTCGCCGAACTCGCGCTCGGCCACGGTGTGCACGTTCAGCACGCCGACGAGCCCGCCGGGGGTGGACTCCATCGGCACCGACACCATCGAGGTGAAGTCGCGCCCGCGCAGCGACTCGAAGGGCAGGTAGCGCGGGTCGGACTCCTTGTCCCGGCGGATCACCACCGGTTCGAGGTGGCTGGCCACCCAGCCCGAGATCCCTTGTCCCAGGGGCAATCTGATCTTGCCTACCTCGGCGTCGAACGGTGGGGTGGCGCCGGCGAGCGTCAACGATCGCTCGGTGTCGTCGAGGACGTGCACGAAGCAGACGTCGCTGTCGGTGGCCGCGGTGATCATCCGGGCCGCGGCGGCAGCCAGCGGTTCGACACCGGGGCCGCGCGAGGCGGCCTGGATCAATTCGCGCAGCAGAGCCAGCTCGCGGTCAGCGGTCAGGATCGGCCGTGCGCTCATTGGTAGATGCCTTCGCGCAGCGCCATGGCCACCGCGCCCGTGCGGTCGTTGACCCCGAGCTTGCGGTACAGCGAGCTCAGGTGGGTTTTCACGGTCTCGTCGCCGATCACCAGCTTGGCCGCGATCGCGCGGTTGGAGAGACCGTTGACCACCAGGGCCAGGATCTCGCTCTCGCGCTGGGTGAGGCCCTGGCGCGCACCGGGCCAGAATTCGTCGCGTTGCAGCCGGGCGGCGGTGTCCACCGCCCGGGCGGCCATCACGGGATCGATCGCCGTCGCCCCGGTGTGCACGAACTCGAGCTGTCGCACCAGCTCCTCGCTGCTGATGCTCTTGAGCAGGTAGCCCGCCGCCCCGACGCGCAACGCCTGGAAGAGGTACTGCTCGTCGTCGTAGACCGAGAGCATCACGACGCGCCGGCCCGGGTCCCGCTCGCGCAACCGCTGACACAGATCGAGCCCGCTGGAACCCTGCATGCGCACATCGCAGAGCACGATGTCGGGATCGAGCTCGGCGACCACCCCCATCGCCTTCTCTGCCCCGACCGCCTGACCCACCACGGTGACCCTGCTGGCGAACGCCGCAAGCATCGCCTTGAGGCCCTCGATGACCATCTCGTGGTCGTCGACCAGCACGATCCGCACCGGGGCACTGCGCTCGGAGGGGCTGGTCATGGCCCTCACCTTAGAGGCGCTCCCGCGAATCCCCGTGGAATCCCCCTAATGGGGGAGGCGCCCACAGTGTGACGTGGGCCACCATTGCGTTCATGGAGCCCTCACACCAGAAAGCATGGCGAGCCGGTCGGTTCTGGTGGGACTCGGCCGGCCCCGGCGACAGCACAGCACCCACGCTGCGGCCCTCGCTGCAGGCGATGATCTTCGACCTCGACACGATCGCCGACATCGATTGCGCCGGCCACCGACTCGCGTTCAACGCGGCGTTCGCCGAGCTCGGCCTGGGCATCGTCTGGACCGAGGCGCGTTACCGGCAGCTGCTGGTGCTGACCGACGAGCGCCGACGGGTGGCGGCCGAACTGCGCAAACGAGGGATCAGTTCCGAGTGTGATGTGCTCGCCGAGCTCCTCGTCGACGACATCTGCGCACGGAAGAACCGCATCCTCGCCGAGACGATCCTCGACGCCGACATCACGGCGCGCGCCGGCCTGACGGATCTGATCACCGAGGCGTTCGCCGCGGGGATCAGCGTGGCCGTGGTCAGCTCCGGTAGTCACTCCTGGGTGGCGCCGCTGGTGCGGCAGCTCGTGGGGGACGGCGTGGTGAGCGCGATCGTCACCGCGGAGGACGCGCCGGGCGCGGATCTGTTCCGGGTGGCACTGTCCGAACTGGGCGTGACGGCCCGATGTTCGCTCGCGTTCGCGGCGTCGCCGGCGAGCCGCACCGCCGCGATGGCCACCGGGATGGCGACGATCCCGGTCAGCCCCGAGGGTGCCGGCACGCTGCAGCGGATCGCCGACTGCAGGCAGGCTCACGATTCCTGGCGCGACACCCATCCCACCCCGACCGCTGCCTAGCGTCCCGGGCGCACACCGCGCCCTATCCTTGCGCGGGTGAGCTCGACCCGGTCCCGCGATGCGTCGAAGACGCGCGCCGACATCCTGGCCGCGGCCCGCGCACGGTTCGGCTCCGAGGGCTATCAGGCCACCACGATGCGCGCGGTGGCGGCCGACGTGGGCGTCGACCCGGCGTTGATCAACCGCTATTTCGGCAGCAAGCAGGAACTGTTCGCCGAGGCCGCCGATTTCACCCTCGATCTGCCCGATCTCACGGCTGTCGCGCCTGACGATGTCGCCGACGTGCTGCTGTCCCGGTTCTTCGCGGTCTGGGAGCAGGACAGTACTTTCATTGCGCTGCTGCGGGCGGCGATGACCAGTGAGTCCGCCGTCGAGACGATGCGACGGGTGTTCGCCACCCAGGTGGGGCCGGCGCTGGCGGTCATCACCCCCGATCACGCGGCCCAGCGTGCCGGCCTGATGGGGGCGTTCGTCATCGGCTTGGCCGTCACCCGCTACGTGATGGTGAATCCCGCCGTCGCCGACCTGAGCCGTGACGAGCTGATCCGCTTCGCCCGCCCGGTGATCCGGCAGATCCTGCTCGGGCCCGTCTAGCCGCGCAGCATTTCGATCACGGCGCTGAAGTCCTTGTCGGCGTGTGCCTCGGCGAAGCGCGCGTAGATCTCGGCGGCATGGCTGCCCAACGGGGCCTGTGATCCCGTCGACTCCACCGCGGCCATCGCCAGACCGAGGTCCTTGTTCATCAGCGCAGTCGCGAAACCCGGGGTGAAGTCGTTGTTGGCGGGCGATGTCGGAACCGGCCCGGGCACAGGGCAATTGGTGTGTACCGCCCAGCAGTTGCCGGTGGCTCCGGTGATCACGTCGAACAGCGACTGGGCGGGCAGGCCGAGCTTCTCGGCGAGCACGAACGCCTCACCGATCGCGATCTGCTGCACCGCGAGCACCATGTTGTTGCAGAGCTTGGCGGCCTGCCCGGCACCCGAGTCGCCGCAGTGGATGATCTTGCCCGCCATCGGCTCCAGCACCGGGCGCGCTCGTTCGACGGCCGCGGTCTCACCGCCGAGCATGAAGGCCAGCGTCCCCGCGGTCGCGCCCTTGATGCCACCTGAGACCGGTGCATCGATCTGGGCGAGGCCGTGTTCTCCTGCCCGGGTGTGGATGGCGCGGGCGTCGTCGACCGAGATCGTCGACGTGTCGATCAGCAGTGCCCCGCTCGCCGCGGCCGGTAGCACCTCGTCGTAGACGGCCTTGACGATGTCGCCATTGGGCAGCGACGTGATCACGACCTCGGCTCCGCTGACCGCCTCGGCGCCGCTGTGGAACACCGCCGCGCCCTTCTCCTCGGCGGCGTCACGCAGGCCCAGCACGGGGTCGAAACCGCGCACGGTGTGCCCGGCGGCCACCAGGTTCGCCGCCATCGGCCCGCCCATGTGGCCCAGTCCCAGGAACGCGATCGTCGTCATGACAGCTCTCTCCTCACGAGGCGCGAGCCCGGGCGGCGGCTGCCCGCCCGACCACCACGCGCATGATTTCGTTGGTGCCCTCCAGGATGCGATGCACCCGCAGATCGCGGACGATCTTCTCCAGGCCGTACTCGCGCAGATAACCGTAGCCACCGTGTAGTTGCAGAGCGGAGTCCGCGACGTCGAAGCAGGCGTCGGTGACGTAGCGCTTGGCCATCGCGCACAGTTCCACCCGGTCGGGATGGTCCTCGTCGAGAGCAGTTGCCGCCCGCCACAGCATCATTCGCGACGTCTCCAGGGCGGTTGCCATGTCGGCGAGGGTGAACCGGATCGTGGGCTCGTCGATCAGCGCCCCGCCGAAGGCCTGCCGGTCCGCCAGATAGGAGCTGGCCTTGTCGTAGGCGGCTTGCGCGCCACCCAGCGAGCAGGCCGCGATGTTGATGCGGCCGCCGTTGAGTCCCTTCATCGCGATGCCGAAGCCGGTGCCCTCCTCCCCGCCGAGGAGTGCGTCGGCAGGCACCCGGGCGCCGTCGAGGACGACCTGGCGGGTGGGCTGGGCATGCCAGCCCATCTTCTGTTCGTCGGCACCGAAACTCAGCCCGGGCGTGTCCTTCTCGACGATGAAGGCGGAGATGCCCTTGGGTCCCTCGGCGCCGGTACGTGCCATCACGACGTAGACGTCGGAACTGCCCGCTCCGGAGATGAACTGTTTGACACCGTCGAGCACCCAGCCGTCACCGTCGCGAACAGCCTTGGTGCGCAGGGCGCTTGCATCGGAGCCGGCCCCCGGCTCGGTCAGACAGTAGCTGGCGATCGCGTCCATCGACGCGAGCCGCGGCACCCATGCTTTGCGCTGTTCGTCGGCGCCGAAGGTGTCGATCATCCACGCGCACATGTTGTGGATCGACAGGAACGCAGCGACGGTCGGGTCGGCGGTGGCGAGCTGCTCGAAGATCCGCACGGCGTCGATGCGCCGCAACCCGCTGCCGCCGACGTCCTCGCGACAGTAGATCGCGGCCATGCCGAGATCCGCCGCCTCCCGCAACACGTCGATGGGGAAGTGATGGGTTTCGTCCCACTCCAAAGCGTGAGGGGCCATGCGCTTTTCGGCGAACGCCGCGGCCGTCTCGGCGATCACACGGTCGTCATCGCCGAGGCTGAAGAAGTCCATGTCGCTACTTCATGGTCGGGATGACGAACTCCGCGCCATCCTTGATACCCGAGGGCCAGCGCTCGGTCACGGTCTTGACCTTGGTGTAGAACTGGATCGACGCCGGACCGTGCTGATTCAGGTCGCCGAAGCCGGAGCGCTTCCAGCCGCCGAAGGTGTGGTAGGCCACCGGAACCGGGATCGGCACGTTGACGCCGACCATGCCGACCTGCACGCGTGAGACGAAGTCGCGCGCCGCGTCACCGTCGCGGGTGAAGATCGCGACGCCGTTGCCGTATTCGTGCTTGCTCGGAAGGCTCAGTGCCTCTTCGTAATCGTGGGCGCGCACGATGCACAGCACGGGGCCGAAGATCTCGTCGGTGTAGATGCTCATGTCGGTGGTGACGTGGTCGAACAGGGTGGGCCCGATGAAGTAGCCGTTCTCCAGACTCTGGTCGTCGAAGGAGAGTTCGTCGGTGGTCCGTTCGCGGCCGTCGACCACCAGCTCGGCGCCGGCGTCGACACCCTGGCCGATGTAACTCTTCACCCTCTCGAGCGCGGCAGCGGTGACCAGCGGGCCGTAATCGGCCTTCGGGTCCAGGCTGTGCCCGACGCGAAGCTGATTGACCCTCTCCACCAAGCGATTACGCAGTCGGTTCGCCGTCTCTTCGCCGACCGGGACGGCGACGCTGATCGCCATGCATCGCTCACCGGCGCTGCCGTAGCCGGCCCCGATCAATGCGTCGACGGCCTGGTCGAGATCGGCGTCGGGCATGACGATCATGTGGTTCTTGGCGCCGCCGAAGCACTGGGAGCGCTTACCGTTGGCGGCGGCGGTGGAGTAGATGTACTGCGCGATGTCGGAGCTGCCGACGAAGCCGACAGCCTGGATGTCGGGGTGGGTGAGGATCGCGTCGACGGCTTCCTTGTCGCCGTGGACGACCTGGAAGACACCGGCGGGCAAACCGGCCTCGAGGAAGAGCTCGGCCAGGCGCACCGGCACCGACGGGTCCCGCTCGGAAGGCTTGAGAATGAACGCGTTTCCGCATGCCAGCGCGGGACCGGCCTTCCACAGCGGGATCATCGCGGGGAAGTTGAACGGGGTGATGCCGGCGACGACGCCGAGGGGCTGACGGATCGAGTAGACGTCGATGCCGCCGCCGGCGCCCTCGGTGAACTCGCCCTTGAGTAGGTGGGGGATGCCGATCGCGAACTCGATGACCTCGATGCCGCGCTGGATGTCGCCTTTGGCGTCGGGGACGGTCTTGCCGTGCTCGATGCTCAGCAGCTCGGCGAGCTCCTCGGTGTTGGCGTTGACGAGCTCGATGAACTTCATCATGACCCGCGCCCGCCGCTGCGGGTTCCACGCCGCCCATTCCTTCTGCGCCTCGACGGCCGAGGCGACCGCGGTGTCGACGTCGGCCTTGCTGGCGAGCAGCACCTGAGCCTGGACCTCACCGGTGCTGGGGTTCATCACGTCCGCGGTACGCGTGGACGCGAGCTCGCTGCGCTTGCCGTCGATGAAGTGGGGGATTCGCTTGGTCATGAGTCGGCCTTCCAGGAGCGACTGAGTGTCGATACTTGGACATCCTAGTAATCGTCGCGGGGAGCTGGCAAGGGCGAGAATGATGTCGGTCGTTCGAACTAGTGTTCGATACATGGACGTGGTCGCGGAGGCAGTGGAGGGGATGCGGGCTCGGCTCGCGATCCTGCACGACGCCTGCGACGGGCTCTCGCATCGGGAGCTGGTGGCGCTGATGGCGGAGCTCACGTCGGTGGTGCGGTCGGTGCCGGCGTTGGAACACCAGATCCTGGCCCGGCTGACCAGCGAGACGGAGCCGCGCCGCCTCGGGGAGGCATCGTGGAAGAAGGTACTCACCACGACGCTGCGGGTCTCCGAGCGCGACGCCAAGCGCCGCCTGGCTGACGCGGCCGCGTTGGGGCCGCGGCAAGCCCTGACCGGGGAACCCTTGGCCCCGGTCTGGGAGGCGACCGCGGCCGCGCAAGCGGCCGGATCGTTGGATGCCGAGCATGTCGCGGTGATCGCGAAGTTCCACGACGGGCTGCCGGTGTGGGTTGATACAGACACCCGCGCCGCCGCCGATCGGCAGCTCGCCTCGCTGGGGGCGGGGCTGACGCCGGAGGATCTGCGCAAGGCTGCGGATCGGTTGGCGGCGATGATCGACCAAGACGGGCCCGAACCCACCGACGCCGATCGCGCCCGCAAGCGGGGCCTGTGCCTGGGTGAGCAGCAGGCTGACGGGATGAGTCGGCTGACGGGCTGGGTCACCCCGGAGTTCCGTGCGCACTACGAGGCCATTCAGGCGAAGTTGGCCGCGTCGGGCATGTGCAACCCCGATGACGAGACACCCTGCGTCGACGGGGAACCGGAGGAGCGCCAGCGCCGCGATGACACCCGCAGCCCGGCGCAACGCACTCATGACGCGTGGCTGGCCGTGGGGCGGATGGCGTTGACGTCGGGAGAGCTCGGTCAGCACAACGGGTTACCGGTCACGGTGATCGTCTCCACAACACTGCAGGAACTGGAGACGTCAGCTGGGGCGGCGGTCACCGGTGGCGGCTCGCTGCTGCCGGTGACAGATCTGATCCGGATGGCCGCCCACGCTCATCATTACTTGGCGGTGTTCGACGCCCACACCAGCCAACCGCTCTACCTCGGCCGCAGCAAGCGGCTCGCGAGCCCGGCGCAAAGGATCGTGCTGCACTCCTCAGCGCGCGGCTGCACCCGGCCCGGATGCTCGGTGCCCGGGTACTGGGCGCAGGTGCATCACGTCCGGGACTGGAAAGGCGGCGGGGCCACCGACATCACGAACCTGACCCTGGCCTGCGGTCCGGACAACCGGATGGTCGAGCAGACCGGCTGGACCACGAAGGTCAACCACCGCGGCCAGACCGAATGGCTCCCCCCACCCGACCTGGACACCGGAGGGCGCCGAACCAACGGCTACCACCACCCCGAACGCCACCTCCTGCCCGAAGACGACCAGGGGCCTCAGGTGCGCAGGGATTCGGCGAATGCGACGCACTCGTCCCATGTCGGCAGGACGCCGCTGGATTGCGCGTCCGCCAGGCTCGGCGCCGCGCGATCGCGGTCGGACAGGATCAGCTTCTCCGCCGGCAACCAATCGGTCCAGGTGATGCCGATCGCCGGATCCAGGGGATCGACGGTGTGCTCGCGGGCAGGGTCGTAGCCGGCCGAGCACAGATAGGTGACAATCGAATTGTTCTGCAGCGCAAGGAAAGCGTGGCCCAGACCCTCAGACAGGTACACCGCGCGATGGGTTTGGTCGTCCAGCGTCACCGCATCCCACGTCCCAAAGCTGGCCGAACCGACCCTGATGTCCACGACGACGTCGACGACAGCGCCGCTCATGCAGGTCACGTACTTGGCCTGGCTCGGCGGCAGTTGCGCGAAGTGCACGCCGCGCAACACCCCGGCCGAGGACACCGAGCAGTTCGCCTGCCGCAGATCGAGCGAATGCCCCGTCATCGCAGTGAACGAGGTGTCAGTGAACCATTCGAAGAACGCGCCGCGGGAGTCACCGTGCACCGTCGGCGTCAGCTCCCACGCGCCGGGAACCGAGAGCTCGCGCACCTTCATCCTTCGCGCACCAGGTAACGCGCTTCGACCGCATCTTTCAACGGCGCCCACCACGACTCGTTGTCGCGGTACCACGCGATCGTCTCGCGCAGCCCCGCCTCGAAGTCCGTGTGCCTTGGCGCCCAACCCAATTCGTCACGCAGCGGCCCGGGGTCGATCGCGTACCGCAGGTCGTGGCCCGCCCGATCGGTGACATGGTCGAAATCGTCGTCGGCGCGGTCCATGAGCCGAAGGATCGTGCGCAACACCGTGAGGTTGTCGCGTTCGCCGTTCGCGCCGATCAAATAGGTGCGGCCGATGTCACCGTCGGTGAGGATGCGCCACACCGCGCTGTTGTGGTCCTCGACGTGAATCCAGTCCCGGACATTGGCCCCGGCGCCGTACAGCCGTGGCCGCCGCCCGGTCAGGATGTTGGTGATCTGCCGCGGGATGAACTTCTCGACGTGCTGATACGGCCCGTAGTTGTTCGAGCAGTTCGACAGCGTCGCGGCCACGTCGTACGACCGCACCCAGGCACGTACCAGCATGTCGGACGCTGCCTTGGTCGACGAGTACGGGCTCGACGGGTTGTACGGCGTGGACTCGGTGAACCGGACCGGATCGCCCAGCGGCAGGTCGCCGTACACCTCGTCGGTCGAGATGTGGTGCAGCCGAACATTGTTGGCGCGCACGGCCTCGAGCACCGTGAACGTGCCCAACACGTTGGTGTGTACGAACGGCGCCGGATCGGCGAGCGCGTTGTCGACGTGGGTCTCGGCGGCGAAGTGCACCACCGCGTCGGACTCGGCCACCAGGCGGCCGACCAGGTCCGCGTCGGTGATGTCGCCCTCGACCAGGCGGACGTCGCCCGCCACGGATGCGAGCGACTCGCGGCTCCCGGCGTAGGTCAACGCATCGAGCACGGTGACGTGTACGTCGTCGCGCTCACGCACCGTGGCATGGACGAAATTCGCACCGATGAAGCCGGCGCCCCCCGTGACCAGCAATCGCATGGTCGTCGACTCTATCGGGCGGGGTTCAGCCTTGCTGAAGACCCAGGGGGCGGGCCAGCTCTTCGAGCGTCGACATCAACTCGTCACCGCCGCCGAGCACCTGAATCGCCACGTGGTCCGCCCCGGCCTGCAGGTGCTCGTCGAGGCGCGCCGCGATCTCATCGGGGGAGCCGTAGGCGACCACCGCGTCGATGAAGCGGTCGCTGCCCGGACGCTCCAGGTCCTCGTCGGTGAAGCCCAACCGCTTCCAGTTGTTGACGTAGTTGCTCAACCCGAGATAGAAGTCCACGGTCTGGCGCCCGACCTCCCGGGCGGTGGCGGGGTCATCGGTGAGCACGACCTTGTGCTCGGGCGCCAGGAGCACCGTCGGGCCGAGCAACTCGCGGGACTGACCGGTGTGCACCGGGGTGGTCAGGTACGGGTGCGCGCCGGCGCTGCGCTGCGCGGACAGTTTCAGCACCTTCGGGCCGAGCGCGGCGAGCACGCGGCGGCTGGTGGGCACCTTCGCGGCGTCGAGCACGTCGAGGTAGTCCACGAGCGCCTGGTACGGCTTGGTGTATTGCTGCTGATGCTCGGGATGTCCCACGCCGACGCCGAGCAGGAACCGGCCGGGGAACGCCTCCTCGATGCGGTGGTAGGACGTGGCCACCTCGTTGGCGTCGGCCGTCCAGATGTTCACGATGCCGGTGGCGACCTGCAACGTCTCGGTCTTCTCGAGGATCGGCTCGACGAATTCGAGGTCCGCGGCGGGCGACGCCCCCACCCACACGGTGCCGTAGCCGAGTTTCTCGATGTCGACGGCCTGCTCCGGGCTGACCGGCTGGCCGGTCCACACCCCGTATCGACCCAGCGCGGGCTTCAGTGACGGGCCTTCGGATTCGGGCACTCGGTTCCCCTTCAAGTCGGTCGTGGCACGTTCTCGCTCAGGTCACTACCCGGTCGCGGGCTCGGTCATGCCGGTGGCAGCCGTTTCGGCAGGCGCCGGCGCCTCCAGCGGCAGGCAGACGATGAACCGGGTGTCGCCGGGCCGTGACTGCACCGACAGATTGCCGTGGTGCTTCTCGACGACGATCCGCCAGGCCAGGTCCAGCCCGAGCCCGGTGCCCTCGCCGAACGGCTTGGTGGTGAAGAACGGGGTGAAGATGCGGTCCACGATGTCCTCGGGGATGCCGGGCCCGTCGTCGCAGATCTCCACGCGCACCGTCGACTCGTTCTCGCGCATCGTCCGGATCGTCAGGTTGCCGTGGCCGTTCATCGCCTGGATCGCGTTGTCAATGATGTTGGTCCACACCTGGTTCAGGTCGCCCGGGTAGCAGAGCAGCTCGGGCAGCGTCTTGTCCTTGTCCCAGTGCAGCTCGACCGGCTTGTCCTTGCCCAGCTTGTCGCCGAAGATCGTCTTGACCGTGCTGAACAGGAGCTCGTGGATGTTCGCGCTCTGGTATTCCGCACGATCCATCTGTGAGTACTGCTTGGCGCCGGCCAGCAGCGCCGAGATGCGCTTGCTCGCCTCGGCGATCTGGTTCATCAGCAGCTCGGTGTCGATCGTGTACTTCAGCCAGCCGATCGCGCCCGGGAGCGTCGCCGAGCAGTCGACGTCGTCGATGGTGGCCTCGACACGCTCGAGCCAGTCGACGTCCAGACCGGCCTCCACGAACGTCGGCGCGTAATCCCAGGCGCTCCCGATGCCGTGCTCCTCGAGCCAGTCGCCGATCTGGTCCTCGCGGTCGGAGGTCTCCAGCGCCGTCAGCTCCTGGGACTTCGACTTGGCCACCTGCTCGGCCACCTCATCCTGGATGCTGATCAGCACTTTGAGTGCGGCCGGGGTGAACTTGCCGTCGGCGAGCATCGCGAGCTTGTGCCGCATCTTGCCGACACCTTCGCGCAGGTCGGCGACCGCGCGGGCGGTGGCCCCCGCCGGGTTGTTGAGCTGATGGGTCAACCCCGCCGACAACTGACCCAGCGCCAGCAGCTTCTCCCGCTGCCCCAGGATCTGGCGTTGCCGTAGGCCACCGACCATGTGCCCTTCCAGCAGATGCACGGCCATCGGGAATTCTTTCTGCATGAACTCCGCGAACGCGTTGGCGTCGAGGACGAAGAACTTCGACGGGCGGGTCACCCGTACCGACGCCTGATAGACGTGTTCCTCACCGGGGATGTAGGCCGACCACGCGCCGCAGTACACGCCGCGCTGCGACGTGCGGTTGGTCTCGATGTCCACCCCACCCGAGCGCTTCGACATCACCAGTTCGCCCTCGATCAGGACGTAGAAGCACGTCGCGGGGTCGCCTTCGGTGTGGATGGGGCCCGGTTCGAAGGTCGCGATGTGGCCGTTGGCGCACAGCGTCGACAGCTGCTCGTCGTTCAGGTGCTCGAACAGGAACAGCGTGCGCAACTCGTCGGGAAGGCACTTCTCGCCCATGTCAGGTTCCTCCTGGTGTCCCGATCGGCAGTGACCATATGAAACGCCTGCTGCCCGGAGTTGATTCCACGAACGCCTATGTTTCGGCCAGATACCGGTGCACCAGCATGACCGCCATCGACCCTTCCCCGACCGCCGCGGCGACCCGTTTGGCCGACTCCGAACGCACGTCTCCGGCGACGAACACCCCCGGCACGCTGGTTTCCAGGTGATGCGGCGGGCGGTCCAGTGTCCAGCCGCTGATGTCGCGCAGGTCCGGGCCGGCCACGATGAAGCCGTGGTCGTCGCGCACGACGACACCGTCGAGCCAGTCGGTGCGGGGCTCGGCGCCGATGAAGATGAACATGCGGCCGCAGGCGAACTCCTCACGTTCGCCGGTCTCGCGATGCTCGAGGCAGATGCCCTCCAGATGCCCGTCGCCCTTGACCGCGTGGACGACGGTGTTCGGCATCTCCTTGATGTTGTCCTGTGCCCTGATCTGCTGGATCAGGTAGTGCGACATGGAATCCTCGAGGGTGCGGCGGCTGACGATGGTCACCGACTTCGCGGTCCGCGACAGATACATCGCCGCCTGACCCGCCGAGTTCGCACCGCCGATGACGTACACCTCGTCGTCGTCACACTCCGAGGCCACCGAGGTCGTCGCGCCGTAGTACACACCGGCCCCGGTCAACGTCTCGCACCCGTCGGCGGGCAACTGCCGGTACTCGACACCCATCGCGAGGATGACCGCGCGGGTGCCGATGGCCCGGCCGTCGGACAGGTGCACGGTGCGGGCGTTGCCGTCCACCTCGAGGGCGACGACCTCGGCGGCGGTGATCAGCTCGGCGTCGAACTTCTCGGCCTGACGGCGGGCACGTTCGGCGAGTTGGGCACCGGACAGACCGTCGGGGAATCCGAGGTAGTTCTCGATGCGTGAGCTCTGCCCGGCCTGCCCTCCGGTGGCGGTGCGTTCGATCAGCACGGTCTTGAGTCCTTCGGACGCGCCGTAGACCGCGGCCGCCAGCCCGGCCGGGCCGCCGCCGATCACCACCAGGTCGTAGAAGTCGCCGGACGGCGTGGTCGTCAGCCCCAACGTCGCGGCCAGCTCGGCATCGGTCGGATCGACCAGCGTCTCGCCCTGCTCGGTGATCACCACCGGCAGCGTCAACCCGTCCTGGCCGGCCGCGTCGAGCAGCGCGGCACCCTTGGGCTCGTCGGAGCGGAACCAGGTGTAGAAGAGCCGATTGCGGGCCAGGAATTCGCGCACCTCGGAGGACCGGGCGCTCCACGGGTGCCCGATGATCTTGGTGTGGGGGATGGCCCGTTCGCCGGTGGCACGCCACGCGTCGATCAGCGCGTCGATCACCGGGTAGAGCTTCTCCTCTGGCGGGTCCCAGGGCTTGAGCAAGTAGTGGTCCAGGTCGACGACGTTGATCGCGTCGATCGCGGCGTGCGTGTCGGCGTACGCGGTGAGCAGCACGCGTCGCGCCATCGGGAAGATGTCCATCGCCGCTTCGAGGAACTCGATGCCGCTCATCTGCGGCATCCGGTAGTCGGCGACGAACACCGCGACGGTCTCGCCGCGCAGCTTCAGTTCGTTGAGGGTCTCCAGCGCGTCGGGGCCTGATTCGGCTCGCACGATGCGGAACTTCTCGCCGTAGTGGCGGCGCAGGTCGCGCGCGACCGCGCGGGAGACCGCGGGGTCGTCGTCGACTGTCAGAATCACGGGTTTACGGGGCGCAGTGGCCGGGCCTGTCATCGCCTCCAATTATGCGCGGGCTGTCCAGCCGATATGCGCTCAGTCCGGTGCGTCCACCTACGGCACGGGATGCGCGGTGCGTATCCCCTCGACGATCTGTGCGCGGCGAGTGCGCTCGGCGCGTGCGGCGATACCGCGCATCATCTTCTGCTCCATCACGAAGTGGGGGATGTCGAACCAGAAGTGGCCGACCGCCTCGCCGCTGCCGCGCACCAGGAGTCGCGTCCAGGTCTGCTCGGGCCGCAGTACGAAAGACCAACTGCCCAAGGCTTTCTCGCCGCGCTCGAGCCGTTGGTTGTCGGCAGGGGAAACCAGCACCAAATATGATTGCGGTTCGACCGCCGCGACGATCATGGATGCCCGGCGCCCGTAGCGCCGCGCCAGCCAGACGGTGTCACCGACGTCGAGCCGTTGCCACTCCGGATGGATCGTGTCGGCGTTGTGGACGTCGGCGCCGACCGCGCGTTCGAGCAGTGAGTAGCTGTAGAAGCCGCCCCGGTCCTCGCCGAGTTGCACCAGCCACGCCCACACATCGGCCGGCCGGGCGTCGACGGTCACCGCTCGCGTGGTCCGCAGCGCATCAGGTTCGACGAGCTCGTCACCGGGCAGCACCGCCGTCATCTCCTCCCGGCGCGCGCCCCAGGTGTGTATCCAGGGGGCCACGTGGTGGCGATAGAGGGCGGCCACCCCGATCACGGCCATCACGTCGGCGAGGAGAGGTCGCCGCTTGCCCATCGTCGGTGTCCTCGGCTGTGCAGTCATGGCGCCCCCTTCCGGACGTGAACTTCCTGCGTGACTCCAGCGGATCACCGAGCAGCAGCCACACACCAGGGTCCGAAGTCCCGGACACGGAGGTCGATGTGCCGATCGGTCGGTCGAGGGACTCGCGCGAAAGGACCACCGGCCCTAGTGGATTGCCTGACGGTCAAGCACGCTGAAGCCATGACGCACAGACTGGTGCCGATGCTCGCCGCGGCGGGAGTGCTGTACGCGGCCCGCCGCTATTTCCGTGACTGGGGCACGACCAAGGCCGAGTCCCAGGACGTCCTGCCCGGTGACGAACGGGTGCGGCCGCCGATGCTGCGGACCACCGAGGCGGTCTTGATCGACGCCCCCGCCGAGCAGGTGTGGCCCTGGCTCGTGCAGATGGGTCAGGACCGTGGCGGCTTGTACGGCTTCGAAGCGATCGAGAAAGTCCTCGGGCTGCGGTACCGCAACGCCGATCGAATCCATCCGGAATGGCAGCACATCGCCGCCGACGACGAGATCCGACTGGCGCCGAAGCGGTGGATGAACCTGCCCGACGGTGTCACCGCTCGCGTCGTCACCGTCATCGACGGCCGCGCCCTTGTCCTGCGCATCGATGCGCTGCGCAGCGTCTGGGATGTGGTGTGGTCGTTCCACCTCGTGCCGCGCGGCGACGACCAGTGCCGTCTGCTGTTGAGAACGCGGCTCGCCCTGCGCCATCCGGGCGAGGTGGCTGTTGCGGAGCTGATGGGACCGGCGCGCGCGGTGCTGACGCGCGGCATGCTAGTGGGGATCAAGCGGCGGGTCGAACGCCAGCGTCAAGCCGAGGCGGCTGCTGCGGCGGCCAGTGCGAGCCTGCACCACACCGGCTGATCAGGCCGACGTAGCCATCGCAGCAGACCACCCCACAGGAGACGACGATGTCCGCACGCCCCTCTTCGCGTGGTGTGGTCGTGGGTGTCGACGGCTCGGCGTCAGCCACCGCGGCACTGCGCTGGGCTGTCGCCGAAGCACGGTTGCGCGCAACGACTCTGTGCGTCGTCCATGTCGCAGCGGACACCGACGACGTTCTCGACGAGGCGCTGGCGATCGCAGCGACTCAGACCGGCGGCGAGGCACCGCCCGTCACCGGTGTCCGGCTGGCCGGGTCACCGGCGCCGGTCCTCGCTCGGCAGTCGCAGGATGCGGACATGGTGGTGGTGGGTCGGCACGGGGACGGTGCGCGGTTTCGCCGTCTGCTCGGTTCGGTCACCACCGCAGTGCTGCATCATGCGCATTGCCCGGTGGCGGTGGTACACGCCGACACGACGCGAAGCGCTGCGTCGATCCACAGGAACCGTCAACCGGTGCTGGTCGGTGTCGACGGTTCGCGGTGGTCGGCTGCTGCCGCCGAGGTCGCCTTCGCCGAGGCGTTTGCGCGGGGCGTGGGCGTTCTGGCGCTCTATGTGTGCGACGAGGCGGAGCAGACGCCGGAGTCGGGGCGCCGATCGTCGTTCTGGATCGAGGAGGGACAGGAGATCCTCGCCCAGGCATTGGCGCCACTGCGGCAACGTCATTCCACGGTGCCGGTGCACACGCTGATCCGGTTCGAGGATCCGGCCCGTCAATTGTTGACCCAGGGCGAGAGGGCGCAGCTGATCGTCGTGGGTAGCCACGGCCGCGGTGCGGTGACCGGCTTGCTGCTGGGCTCGGTCAGCACCGCCGTGGCCAGTGAGATGCGCAACCCGGTGATCGTGGTGCGGTGCGGGCAACGCGCGACGTGACAAACGATGGCCCGATCGCACCCCCGAGAGGAGTCGAGCATGACATCGACCCGACGCGCAGATACGTCTGCGGCTGCGATGGAGAAGATCGCGTGGCAGTTCCTGTCGTCCGAGTTCGCGGGCTCTAGCTACGCGGACCTGTCGCTGGATCGGCGACTCGACATCTTCCTGCGTCACAACGGATACCGAGCTCTACACGACAACGGGACGGCTTATCAGGATCTGCTCGACCACGTCATGGACAACATCTCGGTCGCCGTGCGCAGCGGCGCACTACCGCTGAGGGGAGGCCGGTCATGAGGTTCGCCGTCTCGCTGGGGACACTGGACGACATGGTCCCCTTCGTCGCGGTGCGCGGTGGTCGTTCATCTTGTCGGCGATGACGACCATGCGCGCGTGGCGGGTCGGTACGCCCGGGCCGGTGCAGACCCGACCGCTCGAATTCGTGACCGCCGAGGTGCCCGAGCCGGGTGCCGGCGAGCTGCTGATCGCCGTCCATTCCTGCGGCGTGTGCCGGACAGACCTGCACGTCGCGGAGGGTGACCTGCCGGTGCACCGAGCGCACGTCACGCCGGGGCACGAGGTGGTGGGCGAGGTGATGGCCCTGGGGCCCGGTGCCGGTGGGGTCTTCGCCACGGGCGATCGAGTGGGGGTGGCGTGGTTGCGGCACACGTGTGGCCGCTGCCGCTTCTGTCTACGCGGCCGGGAGAACCTCTGCCCCGAGTCTCGATACACCGGCTGGGATGCCGACGGTGGCTACGCCGAATTCGTCACCGCGCCTGAGGCGTTCGTGCATCGGCTGCCTGAGGGGTACTCGAACAGTGAACTCGCCCCGCTGCTGTGTGCCGGCATCATCGGTTACCGCTCGCTCCTGCGCGCTGAGCTCCCGGCCGGCGGCCGGCTGGGTATCTACGGTTTCGGCGGCAGTGCCCACATCACCGCACAGGTGGCCCTGGCGCAGGGGGCAGAGGTACACGTGATGACGCGTGGCGCCGAGGCGCGGGAGCTCGCAGTGGCACTCGGGGCGGCGTCGGCGCAGGGAGCGGCCGAGCCGCCGCCGGTGAAGCTCGATGCCGCAATACTGTTCGCCCCTGTCGGTGACCTCGTCCCGCCGGCACTGGAGGCTCTCGATCGAGGCGGCACGCTGGCGATCGCCGGGATACACCTGACCGACATCCCGTCGCTCGACTATCAGTCCCACCTGTTCCAGGAGCGCCAGGTGCGCTCGGTCACCTCCAACACCCGGACCGACGCGCGCGAGTTCCTCGAGTTCGCCGGACGTCACCACATCGAGGTGACCACTCCCGAGTACGGGCTCGATCAGGCCGCCGGCGCGCTGGCCGACCTGAGCGCCGGACGTGTCGCCGGTGCGGCCGTGCTGATCGTCTAGGGGGTCGTAACTCGAGACCGGCACGTGTACGGTCGATCCTGTCGGGTATACCCACCAGGGTATCGAGAGAGAGGATCGTCGTGACCGTCGCGATGACACTGGGCATGGGTGCCGTCATCGGTGTCCTGCTGGGAGTCCTCGGTGGTGGCGGCTCCATTCTCGCCGTTCCCGCGCTGGTGTATGGCCTCGGTCTGACCATCGACCAGGCCATTCCGGTGTCGCTGATCGTCATCGGGGTGGCCTCGGCGGTCGGCGCGCTCCCCAGGATCCGAGCCCGCCAGGTTCAGTGGCGACTGGCCGCGATCTTCGCGGTGGCCGGCGTACCGGGCGCCCTGCTCGGCACGGTCATCGGGCGACACCTGCCGCAGGCGGCGTTGATGGTCGGCTTCGCGGTCGTGATGATCGTCGCCGGGGTACGGATGCTGCGCGACGCGTCGTCGACCGGGACTGCCTGCGAGGTCGGTGACGACGGGATCAACTGGCGCCGGTGCGCCCCGCGATCCATCCCGACCGGGTTCGTCGTCGGACTGCTGACGGGTCTGTTCGGCGTCGGCGGCGGCTTCCTGATCATCCCGGCGCTCGTCGTGCTGCTCGGCGTCGAGATGTCCACGGCGATCGGCACCTCGTTGTTGATCATCGTCTCGAACTCGGTGGCGGGGATCGCGTCCCATGTGAACAGCGTGGCGATCGACTGGCGCGCCACGGCGGCGTTCGTCGGTGCCGCGACACTGAGTTCGCTGGCCGCAGGTCATTTCGGGGCGCGTGCGGACACCAGCCGGCTGCAGCGCTGGTTTGCCGTCCTGGTCTTCGCGGTCGCCGCATACGTCCTCATCGACACGCTCGTCATCCGATGAATCGACACCCACACCAAGGAGGAAGGCACGGAGTATGGACATCTCGATCATCGAGACATCGTCACTGGGCGACCGCAGCTATCTGGTGAGTCACTCAGGCACCGCCGTGGTCATCGACCCGCAGCGCGACATCGACAGAATCCTCGGTCTCGCAGACCATCTCGGCGTACGCATCACTCATGTCCTCGAGACGCACCTGCACAACGACTACGTCTCGGGTGGGCTCGAGCTGGCCCGTGTGGTCGGAGCGGACTACCTGCTGCCGGCAGGCGACCGGGTGGACTTCGAGCATCGGGCAGTGTCCGATGGTGATCGGATAGACGCCGGGGCATTCCGGTTCACCGCGATGCACACGCCCGGCCACACCCACCACCACATCAGCTACGTCCTGCACGATCCCGCCGACAGGGTGGTCGCCGTCTTCACCGGCGGCTCGATGTTGCACGGCACCACCGGGCGGACCGACCTGCTCGGTGCCGATCACACCGATGAGCTGACCCGGGCTCAGTACCATTCGATCCGCCGGCTGGCCGCCGAGTTGCCCGCCGACGCCCAGGTCTATCCCACCCACGGCTTCGGGAGCTTCTGTTCGGCGACGCCTGCCAGCGGTGACTCGTCGACGATCGGCGACGAGCAGCGCACCAATCCTGCGCTGACCCGCGACGAGCGGACCTATGTCGAGGAACTCCTCGCGGGCCTGTCGGACTATCCGGCCTACTACGCACACATGGGAGTCATCAACGCAGCGGGCCCTGCGCCGGTGGATCTGTCGATGCCGCAGCCGTGCGATCCACATGAGGTCGCGCGTCGCGTCGAGGCGGGGGAATGGGTCGTCGATCTGCGGAACCGTCGCGCCTTTGCCGCCGGACACCTCTGTGGCACGGTCGGCTTCGAGTTGTCGAACTCCTTCGTGACATATCTGGGCTGGTTGCACACGTGGGGTTCGCCTTTGACACTGATCGGAGAGAGTCACGATCAGATCGCCGAGGCCAGGCGGGAGTTGGTTCGCATCGGCATCGACGAGATCGCCGGTGCGACGGTCGGTGCTCTCCAGGACGGGTCCATGGGCGAGGTGCGGTCCTATCCCGTCGTCACGTTCGAGGACCTTGCGGCGGTCATGCCGACCGATCGGATCACGGTGCTCGACGTTCGGCAGCGCTCGGAATTCGCCGACGGTCACGTGCGCGGCGCGGTCAACATCCCGTTGCACGAACTCACCGAGCGTCTCGACGAGGTGCCCTCCGGTGAGGTGTGGGTGCACTGCGGATCGGGTTATCGGGCCTCGATCGCCGCGTCCCTCCTCGATCGGCGAGGTGACCGGGCCGTCACACTCGTCGACGACGGCTACGACCGCGCCGATGCCTTGGGACTGACCACGTGACGTCCCCGGCACGGAACCGGCGACCGCGAGGACTAGAGCCGTCGCCTGCGGGAACTCCCCAATTGTGGGGACGGGGAACCGGCAGCTCTCGCTGCGTCAGCTGATCGGCATCTGCCTGGCAGTCGTCAGTGTTGTGTTCCTCGCCGTGTCGGCGGCCTCTATCGTCGGCCGGGCCACCGTGACCCGCGCGGTCGACGAGCTGGTCGGCCGCGTGGCCCCCCTGCAGGACGAGGTGGAGGCACTGCGACGCGCGTACACCGATCAGGAGACGGGGCAGCGCGGATACCTCCTGACCGGAAATCCGGTGTCGCTGCAGCCGTATGACGCCGGCACCGAGGCTGCCGCGTCTCTGACCGAGACGCTGGCGGCGCGGCTCGCCGGCAACGAGCGGGGTCGCGAACTCCTGGCCGAGGTGACGGCAGCGGCGGCGCACTGGCGGACGCAGGTGGCGCAGCCGCAGATCGCTGCCCGCCGTTCCGGTCCGATCGCGCCCGAGCAGCAGACCACCATGACGCTGGAGGGCAAGCAGCAGTTCGACGACCTGCGCGCGCCGCTGCGGGATCTGGCCGGATACAGCAGCGAAATGGCTCAGGCCCAAGTGCGCAGGATCGAGGACGCCCAGCGGGTGGCCAATGTGATCCAAGGCGTCGGCGTGGTGGTGCTGGCCATCGTCGTCATCGGTGGCTTGACGCTCGTGCATCGCCGCCTCACCCGACCGGTGGAGGACCTGCTGGTCGAGGTCGAAGCCGTCGCCGCCGGCGACTACGACCAACCGATCCACCCCACCGGTCCCCGGGAGACCGCCGAACTCGCCCGTGCCGTCGAACAGATGAGACTGAGCCTGCGGGCCAGCACCAACGTGCTCATCGACGGCGAACTGCGCGACGAGCAGGCACGCATCGCGGCGGATCTGCACGACCGGGTGATCCAGCGGGTGTTCGGTCTGGGGCTGGGCCTGACCTCGGCAGCGGCCCGGCGCAGCCCGGACCTCGAGGGCTTCATCGACGAGACCGATGCGATCATCCGCGACCTGCGAGAGGTCGTGTTCAATCTGCATCAATCCATCTCCGCGCCTGTGCGGTCCAGCCGCCTGCGGTCGGCGATCATCGACGTCGTCGAGGGCAGTGTGGGGGCGCTGGGTTTCACCCCCGCATTGCAGTTCGAGGGGCCGGTCGACGACGCGCACGTACGTCCCCCGGCTCACGCGGCCGCCTTGGCCGTGGTGCGCGAGGCGCTGAGCAACGTGGCGCGCCACGCCCGAGCCAGCACCGCGTCGGTCACCGTCGCGGTGACAGGTCTGGATCTACGGATCATCGTGCGGGACAACGGTATCGGTATCTCCGACAGCGACACGATGGGCCACGGCAGAGCCAATATCAAGAGCCGGGCTGTGAATCTGGGCGGTAGCGCCAAGATCTACGACGCCAGTCCTGGCCCTGGGGCCGTGGTCGAATGGGCGGTGCCGCTCGATCTCCCGTGAGTGCCGTCAGTCCCCGGCGGTCAGTATGCGGTGCAGAGCATCGGAGGTGGTGTCGGCCGCGGAGGAGAACGGCTCGAGTACGACCTCGACGCCGGCGGCGCGCAACTGTTGGGCGTCGTGGCCGGTGTGCGCGGTGAGCGCGACAGTGCCGGAATAGCCGTGGTGGCGCAGACCGTGCAGCAACGCGAGGTTGGTCCTGAGCACTGGAATGGCGCTGATGACGTACTTCGCCTGCATCAGGGGCAGTGCGTCGAGTAACGCTGCGTCCTCGGCGCTGCCGAATGTGGCGACGACGCCCCGCTCCCGATGCCTCGCCACCTCATGGGGATCGAAATCGACACCGAGGACACGGTGTCCGGCACCGATCAGCCGCTCGGCGAGATGAGACCCGAACCGGCCCAATCCGAACACGACGACGTCGACGTCCTCGCCGGACGCGTGGTCCTGCACGCGGATCTCGTCCCGACGCTCCAGCTTCGACAGCCACCGCTGCAGCCAGGCGTAGAGCTGCTGGTCATACGTCGTCAGGTAGGTCGACGCTGCGATCGTGATCAGACCGACGAGGGTGATCAGGCTGACGGTGGCACCGCTGATGTGCCCCAGCGTCGATCCCAGCGCCGCCAGGATCAGCGAGAACTCGGAGATCTGTGCCGCGGGCACGCCCACCTGGAAGCCGACCTTCACCGGATAGCGCATCACCGCCATGATCGCGATGATGATCAGGGGTTTGACCAGCAACACGAACGCCGACAGCACGAGTGCTGAGGTCAGTTGCGCTGCCACGTCGGTGAATTGGAGGCCCGATCCCAGCGTGATGAAGAAGAACAGCAACAGGAAGTCCCGCAGGCTCACCAGCCGGGCACCCAGAGCGTCCCGAAACGGGGTGCCGGCCAGAGACACTCCCGCCAGAAATGCTCCGACCTCGGCGCTGAACCCCAGCCACTCGCTGCCCGCGGCGACCGACACCGCATACGAGACCCCGAAGAGCACCAACAGCTCCTGGGAGCGCGCGATCTGAGGCATCAACCGTGGCAGCACGAAACGCGTGAGGAGCCACAACATGAGCAGCAGCGCAGCGCCTTTGCCGATGACCGCAGCGATGCCCGCACCGATGCCCGCCGGCTGCCCTTGCCCGGACGCGGTCAACCCGATCATCACCAGCACCACGACCATGTCCTGCACGATCAGCAGGCCCACCACGATCCGCCCGTGCAACTGGTCGAGTTCGTGCTTGTCCGACAGCAGCTTCACGATGATGATCGTCGACGAAAAGGACAGTGCAACAGCAACATACAGAGCTGACACCGGGTTGATGCCGAGGGCGTGCGCAGTCAGGAAACCCAGGACGGTCGTGATCGCGACCTGTCCGAGGCCGATCGCCACCGCCACCGAACCTGTGCTGCGGATCATGTGCAGGTCCAAGCGGAGCCCGACGAGGAACAGCAGGACCGCCAAGCCGAGTTCGGCCAGCAATTCCAGCGTGTCGGCGGTGGACACCCACCCCAAGCCGACCGGGCCGACCGCGACGCCGACCAGGATGAAGGCGACGATCAGAGGTTGGCGCAATCGCGTCGCGACGAGGCCGGCGACCGTCGCGATCAGCAGGATGAGCGCCAGGGTCGGAAACTGGGGCAGATCCACGTCGCGCCGTCAGTCCGGGCGGGCGACGATCACCGGGACGCGAGCTGCCTGCACGACCGCGCTGCTCACCGAACCGAGCAGGGTGCTGGCGATGGCTCCCTCCCCGCGGCTGCCGACCACGACGAGCTGTGCTGTGTCCCCGCGTTCGGCGAGCCGGCGCGCCGGCTGATCAGGGACCGCCACCGGCTCGACCCGCACCTCGGGGAATTTCTGCTGCCAGGTGGTGAGGTGCTCGCCGAGTTGGCGTTCCACCCCCGGACGCATCTCCTCCCAGTCGAAGCCGGGAAATTCGAATGCCCCGGGCGACCACCAGGCATACATCACCGTGAGCGTGACGCCCCGTCGGGCGGCTTCGGCGAACGCGATCTCCACGGCCGCTCGCGAGTCGGCCGAGCCGTCGAATCCCACGAGGACAGGCGCATCTGCTGCGGGTCGCGGACCATCGTGGACCACCGCGACCGGGCCGTGCGCGCGGTGCACGAGTCCGGTGCTGACGCTGCCGAGCATGGTGCGGGCCAGCGCTCCGCGTCCCCGCGACCCCACCACGACGAGCTTCGCCGTCCGGGACGCCTCGACCAGTCCCGCCGTCGGGGTCGCCGCGGTGAACTCCGACTTCACCGGCACCGAGCCTCCGGTGATGCCCTTCGCGATCTGCTCCGCGTCGGCGAGGATGTCCTTCCCGACCTGCAGCTGCCATTCCAGCAACCCGGCGGGTACGGAGGCCGCCGGCCACACGGACACCGGTGGCGGCGCGGCGTAGAGCAGGGTCAGAGGTGCGCCGTGCAGCGTCGCCTCCTCGGCAGCCCATTCCAATGCGGGTTGCGAGGACGGTGAATCATCAACTCCGACAAAGATTTCAGATCCTCGCGCAGGATGGCTCATCGCGGTTCCTCCCCGTCGTGTGGACAAGACGAAACCTTACGGCCGGCCGGTGGGCGAGCCAAGAGGCCTTCGACTCTTTCCGCCGACCTCGTGAGCGCCGCGCCGCCGAATCCTGCCTGTCCATGGCCGCGATGTCGCCATACTGATGAGATGGTCCGTGTCTTCCTGGTCGACGATCACGAGGTGGTGCGACGCGGGTTGATCGACCTGCTCAGCGCCGACGAGGAGCTCGAAGTCATCGGTGAGGCCGGTACGGTGGCCGAGGCGCTCGCCCGCATCCCCGCCCTGCAGCCCGATGTGGCCGTGCTCGACGTGCGGCTCCCGGACGGCAACGGCATCGAACTGTGCCGCGAACTGCTGTCCCGGCTGCCTGAGCTGCGCTGCCTCATGCTGACGTCGTTCACCTCCGACGAGGCCATGCTCGACGCGATCCTCGCCGGCGCCAGCGGCTACGTCATCAAGGACATCAAAGGCATGGAGCTGGCCAAAGCCGTCAAGGAGGTCGGTGCGGGGCGCTCACTACTGGACAACCGGGCGGCCGCGGCGTTGATGGCCAAGCTGCGCAGCGCCGCCGACCGCTCCGATCCGCTGTCCGGGCTCAGCGACCAGGAGAAGGTGCTGTTGGACCTCTTGGGAGAGGGACTGACGAACAAGCAGATCGCGGCGCGGATGTTCCTCGCCGAGAAGACGGTGAAGAATTACGTGTCGCGGCTGCTGGCGAAACTGGGTATGGAGCGGCGCAGTCAGGCCGCGGCGTTCGTGTCCCGGCTCGACCGCCCTCACCGGCCGGAATCCGATTGACCGGTAGGGTCCGCACGCTGGGCGATTCGGCGATTTTGGGGCTGCTCACCGAGCGAGTAGTATGGATCGGCGGTGCGGTTTGCGCGCCGACTTCTCGCGTGTCCTGTCGGGAATTCCCGAGCTCCGGCCCACGTTGCTAGTCGGACCTGAGCTGTACCAAACCAGGCCAGCACTCCCATACGAAACGAAAAGCAAGGATCGCTAACCAGTATGGCCAAGAAAGACGGTGCCATCGAGGTCGAAGGCCGCGTTGTCGAACCTCTGCCCAATGCGATGTTCCGCATTGAGTTGGAGAACGGACACAAGGTCCTCGCCCACATCAGCGGCAAGATGCGGCAGCACTACATCCGCATCCTCCCCGAGGACCGCGTCGTGGTGGAGCTCTCTCCCTACGACCTGTCCCGTGGCCGCATCGTGTACCGCTACAAGTAAACGCAACCGACGAGAAGAAGGATCGACGACAGCCGTGAAGGTGAACCCGAGCGTCAAGCCGATCTGCGACAAGTGCAGGGTGATCCGCCGGCATGGGCGGGTCATGGTGATCTGCTCCGATCCCCGCCACAAGCAGCGGCAGGGCTAGTTCGCAGTAACAGCCCGCACCACAACTGAATGACGAACTCCCAGCACCACTGAAGGCATACGGCCTTCGATCGCGTCCGGCACGGAGGCCGGACCCCGCTAAGAGCGCGGGAACGGGCTGGGACCAGACCTCCGCATAGAGAAGGAAACACCCCTGTGGCACGTCTCATGGGCGTCGATCTGCCGCGCGACAAGCGCATGGAGATCGCGCTGACCTACATCTACGGCATCGGCCGTACCCGCAGCCAGGAGATCCTGGAAGCGACCGGTATCAGCCGGGACCAGCGCACCAAGGACCTCACCGACGATCAGGTGAGCCAGCTGCGCGACTACATCGAGGGCAACCTCAAGGTGGAGGGTGATCTGCGCCGTGAGGTGCAGGCCGACATCCGCCGCAAGATCGAGATCGGCTGCTACCAGGGCCTGCGGCACCGTCGCGGCCTGCCGGTGCGCGGCCAGCGGACCAAGACCAACGCGCGCACCCGCAAGGGCCCGAAGCGCACCATCGCCGGCAAGAAGAAGGCCAGGTAACCCGAGATGGCACAAGCCAAGAAGGGCGCGCCCAAGAAGGGTGCCGCCAAGACCCGCCGCCGGGAGAAGAAGAACGTCCCGCACGGCGCCGCGCACATCAAGAGCACGTTCAACAACACGATCGTGTCGATCACCGATCCGCAGGGCAACGTCATCGCGTGGGCCAGCTCGGGTCACGTGGGCTTCAAGGGCTCGCGCAAGTCGACGCCGTTCGCCGCCCAGCTCGCCGCCGAGAACGCTGCCCGCAAGGCGCAGGAGCACGGCGTCAAGAAGGTCGACGTGTTCGTCAAGGGCCCGGGTTCGGGTCGCGAAACCGCCATCCGCTCACTGCAGGCCGCCGGCCTCGAGGTGGGCGCGATTTCCGACGTCACCCCTCAGCCGCACAACGGTTGCCGTCCGCCCAAGCGGCGCCGGGTCTAAGGGATAGGGAGAACTAGAACTCATGGCTCGTTACACCGGACCCGTCACCCGCAAGTCGCGCCGCCTCGGCGTCGACCTCGTCGGTGGAGATCAGTCGTTCGAGAAGCGCCCCTACCCGCCCGGCCAGCACGGCCGCGCGCGGATCAAGGAGAGCGAATACCGCACCCAGCTCCAGGAGAAGCAGAAGGCTCGCTTCACCTACGGCGTGATGGAGAAGCAGTTCCGTCGCTACTACGAAGAGGCCAACCGCCTCCCGGGCAAGACAGGTGACAACCTGTTGCGCATCCTGGAGAGCCGGCTGGACAACGTCGTGTACCGCGCCGGCCTGGCCCGCACCCGTCGCATGGCGCGTCAGCTGGTCAGCCACGGCCACTTCACCGTCAACGGCGTGAAGGTCGACGTGCCCAGCTACCGGGTGTCGCAGTACGACATCGTCGACATCAAGGACAAGTCGATCAACACCCTGCCCTTCGAGGTGGCCCGGCAGACCGCCGGCGAGCGCCCGATCCCGGGCTGGCTGCAGGTCGTCGGCGAGCGTCAGCGCATCCTCGTGCACCAGCTGCCCGAGCGCGCGCAGATCGACGTCCCGCTCACCGAGCAGCTGATCGTCGAGCTCTACTCGAAGTAAGACACCCGGGGGACCGACCGGTCCCACGGGTCACTTAACGGCATCAAATAGCGGTTGCCGAGAAGGAGAACAACACCATGCTGATTTCTCAGCGCCCCACTCTCAGCGAAGAGGTCATCGCCGAGAACCGGTCCCAGTTCGTCATCGAACCGCTGGAGCCCGGATTCGGTTACACCCTCGGCAATTCGCTGCGTCGCACGCTGCTGTCGTCCATCCCGGGCGCAGCCGTCACCAGCATCCGCATCGACGGTGTGCTGCACGAGTTCACCACCGTCCCCGGGGTCAAGGAAGACGTCACCGACATCATCCTGAACCTCAAGGGCCTGGTCGTGTCCTCGGAGGAGGACGAGCCGGTCACCATGTACCTGCGTAAGCAGGGCCCGGGTGCCGTCACCGCCGGCGACATCGTGCCGCCGGCCGGGGTCACCGTGCACAACCCGGACATGCACATCGCGACGCTGAACGAGAAGGGCAAGCTCGAGGTCGAGCTCGTCGTCGAGCGCGGCCGCGGCTACGTGCCCGCCGTGCAGAACAAGGCCTCGGGTGCCGAGATCGGCCGTATCCCGGTCGATTCCATCTACTCGCCGGTGTTGAAGGTCACCTACAAGGTGGAGGCCACCCGCGTCGAGCAGCGCACCGACTTCGACAAGCTGATCCTCGACGTCGAGACCAAGAGCTCGATCACCGCGCGTGACGCGCTCGCTTCGGCGGGTAAGACGCTGGTCGAATTGTTCGGCCTGGCACGGGAACTCAACGTCGAAGCCGAGGGCATCGAGATCGGGCCGTCACCGGCCGAGGCCGACCACATCGCCAGCTTCGCGCTGCCGATCGACGACCTGGACCTGACGGTGCGCTCGTACAACTGCCTCAAGCGCGAAGGTGTGCACACCGTCGGCGAGCTGGTGGCCCGCACGGAGTCCGATCTGCTGGACATCCGCAACTTCGGCCAGAAGTCCATCGACGAGGTGAAGATCAAGCTGCACCAGCTCGGCCTGTCGCTCAAGGACAGCCCGGCCAGCTTCGATCCGTCCGAGGTCGCCGGCTACGACGTCGCCACCGGCACCTGGAACAGCGACGCCGGTTACGAGTCGTCCTACGAGGCCGACGACAACACCGACTACGCGGAAACCGAACAACTCTAAAGAAGAACCGTCCCGGCCCTACCTGATACGGGGGTCGGCCCCACATAGGAGACAGTCGCAATGCCCAAGCCCACCAAGGGACCCCGCCTCGGCGGATCGTCGTCGCACCAGAAGGCGATCCTGGCCAACCTGGCCACCTCGCTCTTCGAGCACGGCCGAATCAAGACGACGGAGCCCAAGGCTCGGGCATTGCGTCCGTACGCCGAGAAGCTCATCACCCACGCCAAGAAGGGCTCGCTGCACAACCGGCGTGAGGTGATGAAGAAGATCCGCGACAAGGACGTCGTGCACATCCTGTTCGCGGAGATCGGGCCGTTCTTCGCCGATCGCGCCGGCGGCTACACCCGCATCATCAAGGTCGAGAACCGCAAGGGCGACAACGCGCCCATGGCGGTCATCGAGCTGGTGCGGGAGAAGACGGTGACGTCTGAGGCGAACCGTGCGCGCCGTGCCGACGCCGCCCAGAAGGTCGCGGCCGCGCCGCAGGCAGCGGTGGAGCCGGAGGCCGCCGAAGGCCCCAGCGCCGAAGAGGCCGAGGCCGTCGACGAGACCCCGATCGCCGACGAGGCCGACGTCGAGGTCGAGGCGAAGGCTGACGAGTCCGCCGATGGGGAAACCGACGCCAAGTAGCAGTTTCATGAACGAGCCCGTCATCGAATCCGATGGCGGGCTCGTTCGTCTGCGTCTCGACATCGCCTACGACGGAACGGAATTCGCCGGCTGGGCGACGCAGACCGGGCAGCGCACGGTGGCCGGCGTCATCGACGGGGCGTTGACGACGGTGTTCCGCACCCCGGTGCTGACCCGCGCCGCCGGCCGCACCGACTCCGGCGTACACGCCACCGGTCAGGTCGCGCACGTCGACGTGCCCGCGCCGGCGCTCTCCCATGCTTACCCCCGCACCTCGCGAGCCGGTGAGCCCGAGTTCGGTCCGCTGGTCCGCCGTCTCGGCCGGCTCCTTCCGGAGGATGTCCGTGTGCTGCAGATCGCCCGCGCCGCAGCAGGATTCGACGCTCGATTCGCGGCACTGCGTCGCCACTACACCTACCGGTTGTCGACGGCGCCCTACGGTGCACTGCCGGCCGAGGCGCGCTTCGTCACCGCGTGGCCTCGTCCGCTGGACGTCGCGGCGATGTCGGCCGCGGCCCGGCACCTACTGGGGCTGAAGAACTTCGCGGCGTTCTGCCGACACCGCGACGGCGCGACGACGATCCGGGACCTGCAGCGGCTCGACGTCGTGCGCACCGGAGACGAGATCGCGATCCACGTCAGCGCCGATGCGTTCTGCTGGAACATGGTGCGCTCGCTGGTCGGCGCCCTGCTCGCGGTCGGTGAGCATCGGCGCGACGCGGCATGGTGTTCAGCGCTGCTGACCGAGACCCGGCGGTCCAGTGATTTCGCTGCGGCACCGGCGCGGGGACTGACGCTCGTGGGTGTGGATTATCCGCCCGACGAGGAACTGGCGGCGCGCACCGAGATCACCCGGGACGTGCGCAGCGCCGACGAGATCAGCTAGAGCCTGCCCGCGACGAAGTCGGCAGCCTGGTTCACCATGCCGGCCTTGATGTAAGCGGGAGCAAGGTGGTCGGGCCAGTAGTCCTGCCAGTTGTTGGGGTCGGTCGGATTGCAAATCGGGTCATCCCCGTGGCACAGCTCGATGATCTTGTCGCGCAGCGCCGGGTTGGTGAAGTTGGCGATCGGGCCCACCCACTGGCTGCCGTTGCCGAACAGGGTGATGGCGGCGATGTGCTGATCCGCGCCGTCGGGCATCGGTCGTTTGAATCCGAACGCGGCGATCGGCACCGCCACCACCACGTCGGTGACGGCAGCACCGAGTGAGTAGCCGCCCAGCACCAGCCGGGTGTGGGGGCAGGTGTCCGTCATGTAGGAGATGCGCCCGCTCATGTCGTTGGCGCCGATGTCGACCTCGGTGTCGGCGGGGTAGTTCACCGCGTAGAGACGGATGTTCTTGCCGGTCTTGCTCCGCAGCGCCGAGGCGAGCGCGTTACCGATCTGTCCGGCACCCGGTGACTCGAGGCGTCCACGCGCGAAGATCAGCTCGGCCTGCGGGCACGACTCGGCCGACGCGGCGGGGGCCACTGGCCCCACGAGCCCCGCCACCAGGGCAGCCGCCGCCGAGATGGCGGCGCGGCGGAGCGAGACGGTCACCTTGCGATGATAGGTCAGACCCGGGCTGCGGCGAACCCTGCAGCTTGGCCGATGAACGGTGAGGTCTCGTAGTGGGTGTGTGCGAATGGGTTCCGGCCGTCCGAGCAGATCGGGTCACCGTCAGCGCAGAGGTCGATCGCCTTGCCGGCGAAGGCCCCGGCGCCCGAGACCGGGTTGCCGAACTTCGCGGCGGGGTTGCCGAACACCGCGACGGCGTCGACGTTGCCGACGAGGCCGGACGCCAGCGGAGGGGCCGAACCGATCTCCCCGATCTTGTTGCCCAGCGGTGGAACCCCGGCGAGCATGTCGACCACTGCGGCGCCCTGCGAATACCCGCCGAGAACGATCCGGGTGTTCGGGCACTGCGCCGCCAACGAGGCGATGCGGCCCGCCGCGTCGGTGGCGCCCACCGCGGTGTTCAGGAAGTCGTAGCTGGCGGGGTAGTTGACCGCATACGTGCTGACCGAACGACCGCCCAGCTGGGTGTTCAGCGCATCGGTCAGCGCCTGCCCCACACGCCCGATTCCGGGCGGCTCACTGGTACCCCGGGCGAAGATCACCTCGACGTCCGAGCAGGGTTGGGCCGAGGCGGCGGGGACGGGCAGGACAGCGGAGCCGGCCAGTGGCAGGGCTGCCGCGGCGGCGGCCACGACGAGGCGGCGCAGTCGATCGGATCGCACAATGCACCGTAACGTATAGCTGGTCTACAAAAGTCCCGCGACGAAGGCGGCGGCCTGATCTGTCAGTCCGGACGGTCCGTAGTTGCTGTGCGCGGGGACGTCGTTGCCGCCCGAGCACACCGGGTCGTTGGGCGTGCACAGGTCGATGGACCGGCCACCCCAGACGGGGCTCGAGGTCAGCGGGAGCCCGATCTTCGTCGATGGATTGCCGAACACCGCTATCGCGGCCACATGGTCGGGGGCGTTCGGGGGCAGCGGCGCGGTGAAGCCGGCACCCGGCACCGGGACCGCGGCGATGACGTCGATCACCGCAGCGCCTTGTGAGTAGCCGCCCAGCACGAGCCGGGTGCCGGGGCAGTTGGCGATCATGTACTGGATGTGCCCGCTCGCGTCGTTGGCGCCCGCGGCGACCTGCAGGAAGTCGAACGATGCCGGATAGTTGACCGCGTAGGTGCCGACGGAACGGCCCCCGACGCGATCCCTCAGCGAATCGACGAATGCGCCGCCGACACGGCCGAGTCCCGGCGGCTCGTCCGTGCCTCGGGCGAAGACCACTTCGATGTCGGGACAGCCCTGGGCGGCCGCGATCGGCGCGGTGAGGGCCGGTGCCGCGACCATGGCCGCCCCGGCGACGGCGGTGGCGACGAGCCCCGCCACCCGGCGCACATCAAGATCGATCATCACCTCGACGATGTTAGTTCACCGAGCGGGGCGTCCGGCCAGGTCGCGGCATTCGCCGTCGCGAGCTCACCGCGGTCACCCTGACGGGCCAGCGCCAGTCCGGCGAGCACGATCGCACCGCCCACGGCCTGTGTGACGGTCACCGCTTCCCCGACCAGCACCCACGCCGCCAGCACGGCGAACATGACCTCGGACAGGCCCACCAGCGACGCGAATCGCGGCTTGAGCCGGGAGATGCTGACGATGCCCAGGGTGTAGGCGATCGCGGTCGGGAAGAGGGCCAGCGCGATCACTGGGAGCACCCAGGACATGGTCATGCCGGCCACGACGGTGTCGTTGGCGGTGAACCTCATCGGCATCACACCGGTGACGCCGATGAGGGCGACCGCGGCTGCGCCGACGAACAGGCCCGCAGTTGCCAGCGTGATCGGGTGCAGCGGGGTGTCGGTGTCACCGTCGGTGTCCGTTCCGGACACCCTTTCCGACATCACGAAGTAGCAGGCCGCGCACACGGCGGCGGCCAGGCCGAACGCGACGCCGACGACATCGAAGTGCACCGGGGAGAAGCCGTGGGGGCCGACCAGCCCCAGCACAGCGGTGATGCCGGCGATCGCCAGCACCACGCCGGAGAACGTCAGTACGCTGGGCCGCCGCCGAGTGGTCGCCCACAGCCAGCCCACGACCAGGATCGGCGCCGTGTACTCGAGCAGCAGCGCGACGCCGACCGTCAGGTGCGCGACGGCGTTGTAGTAGAACAGCTGCGCACCCGCGATGGGGATGAGGCCGTAGGCGACGATCGTGCGCACATGGTGAAGCGCGTCGCGCAACCACCCGGGATGTGCAACGGTGGCGAACACGGCCATCGCGAGCGCACCGCCGGCGAGCCGGGCGGTGACCGCGGCCGTCGGGCTCCAGCCTGCGGTCATCAAGGCTTTGCCGAATGGACCCGAGCAGCCGAAGGCGAACGCCGAGGCGACGGCGAAGAGGAGGCCGCTACGGAACCGCGAGCTCGGCGTCAGCACGGCCATGAGTGCACCTCCGCAATTCTGATCTGCGATGACATGAGTAAACTGAACTTTGGTCGTGACGCTACCGCCGGAAGGAGTCACGAGTCAAATGCTTTTCAGTCATGACACCGAGCTGACGCTGCGGGCGGCGGCCGTGCTGATCAACTCCGGCAGGGTCGACGGCGAGCAGCTCGCCGACCTGCACGCGCTCGACGAGTACCTGGACAGTTTCGGCTGGACCGGACGGCGGGACCGGGATGTGGCCGAGCTGGAGTCGGTACACCGCCTGCGCGCGCGGCTGCGCCTGATCTGGGAGACCGCCGACGACGAGGCCCGGGCCGTGGGCCAGGTCAACGCGCTGCTCGCCGACACGCGGGCGGCGCCGTGGCTGACCCGCCACCCCGAGATGCCCGAGTGGCACCTGCACCTGGCCTCGGTGCACGATCCGCTGTGGCAGCGCATGGGCGCGGAGATGGCCATGGCGCTGGCGGATCTGATCCGCGCCGGCGATCTGCGGCGGCTCAAGATCTGCGCCGCACCGGATTGTGAGGCGGTGCTCATCGACCTCTCGCGCAACCGGTCGGGAAAGTTCTGCGACACCGGTAACTGTGGCAACCGCCAGCACGTCGCGGCCTACCGGGAACGGCGCTCCAACAAGTGATCTGACCCCCGTCGGCGGCTCGCTAGGCTGGCCGACGGGGGTGTCATGCGTCAACCGACGACACGGCTGCAGGTCAGCGGCCACCGCTTCACGATGCGCCGCATGGCCCACGCGCTGGTTCGGGGCGATGCCAGGATGCTCGACGATCCGCTTCGCGCACAATCGCTTTCCCTCACCGCCGGAGCGGTGCTGGCGGTCGCCGGAGTGGCGGTGTCCGCCGTCATCGGGCTGATCCAGCCGGCCGCGGATATCGGGGACGCGCCCGTCGTCATGGTCCGCGACACCGGGGCGCTCTACGTGCGCATCGACGACGCTCTGCACCCGGTGTTCAATCTGGCGTCGGCGCGACTGATCACGGGCCGGTCGGAACCGCCGCGGGTGGTGTCGCAGTCCGCGGTCGATGCCCAGGCCCGGGGTGCTGTCGTGGGCATCCCCGGAGCGCCGCAGGACATGTCGCCGGCACCGCCCGCGGACTCGGCGCTGCTGTGCGACGACGGCGGCCGAACCACGGTGATCGTCGGGGCGCCGACCCCTGCCGTCGCGGTGCCGGAGCGGGCTCTGCTCGTCACGCCCCGCGGCGCGAGCCCCGCGCTGACCTATTTGCTCTACGGCGGTCACAAGGCGCGGGTGGACCTGCGCCACCCCGCCGTCGTTCGCGCACTGCACCTCGATGGTGTTGCGCCGCTGCCCATTTCCGAGGCGGTGCTCGCCGCGCTGCCCGAGGCACCCGCTGTCGTCGCCCCGCACATTCCGGATCGCGGTGCGCCGGGGCCGCGCCCGTTGAGCGACCGCCCGGTCGGAACGGTCGTCACCGTGTCCGGAACGGATGCGCAGTACGTGGTGCTGCGCGACGGCCTGCAGCGCATCGGCGCGGTCACCGCCGATCTGATCCGCTACACCGACGGTCGGGTGGGCTCCGCGGCGTCGGTGGTGACTCCTGATGTTCTCGGCACGCTCGCCGTCGTGGACTCGCTACCGGTCACGACATATCCCGATCATGCCGGGGTGCGGTCCGCTCGGGTGGTGTGCGCGCAGTGGCGGTTCCGTGCCGACGAATTCGGTGACCACAGCGCCGTCGTGATCGCCGACGCCGCACCCGCATCCGGTGCCGACCTGGCCCAGGCCGACGCCGCCGGACCCGCCGTCGACGCGGTCGCCCTGTCCGGCGGTGGCGCGCTGCTGGTGCGATCGGCTCCGCTGGGTGGCGGCACCGGGGACGCCGGACCGCTGTTCCTGCTGGCCGACTCGGGGGCATTGTTCGGCATCGAGACCGTAGACGCGGCAAAGCGATTGGGTCTGACCCCGCCGGGTTCGCCGATTCCTTGGGCCTTCCTGGCGGGCCTGCCGCGGGGTCCCGAGCTGAGCGTGCGGGCCGCGTCAGTTGCTCGCGACGTCCTGGCCGCAGGGCCGTGACCGGCGCAGTGCCGAACCGATGACAGCCACCGCGCCGATGAGACCCGCGCACAGCAGCACGGCGCGCACCGGCGAAGCAGACTCGTGCCGACGCGGCTCGGTCGGCGTGTCCGAGATCGCCGTGGTCGCCAGAGGTGCTGGAGACGCCGCACCGTCGCCCACCGCGGCCAGGACGTCGACGACCCCACGCCCGACAGCGGGGGACCAGCCGCCCGCCGTCGGGCGCGCGGTGTCCTCGATGCGGGCCATCACCTGCCGGGCCGTCAGCTCGGGATGCCGGGACCGCACCAGCGCGGCGATGCCCGAGACCAACGGCGCCGCGTAGCTGGTGCCGGACAGCGGAGCGCCGCTGACCGAGGAGTCCACCAGGCCGTCGGCCGCAGACGCCAGGGACACCACGTTCTCGCCGGGTGCGGCGACGTCGACCCACGGCCCGGCGAGGCTGAACTCGGAGGCGGACCCGTCGGCGCGCGACGAGCCGACCGTGAGCACGTAATCGTCGTACCAGGCGGGGCTGGCCACCACCGTCACGTCGCCGCTGTTCTGGTGAGGGCACTGCCCGGTGCCACCCACGTTGCCCGCCGCACTGACGACGACGGCGTTGGCGACATCGACGGCATAGGCCAAGGCCGCGCCGAGGGCGCGATCGTCGAGGTCTGCGGTGGCGGGCAGGCAGGCCACCGACGAGATGTTGATGACCGTGGCGCCCTGGTCCGCGGCGAGGCGGACCGCCGCGGCCAGGGTCTCGACATCGCCCACGCCCGATCCCGCAGAACCGCCGACTCGGGCGCCGGAGACGTCGAACTTGTTGCTGGACTGGCGAATCGACAGCAGGGACGCATCGGGTGCCACGCCGGCGAAGCCGTCCGACGGATCTCGGCTCGCGCCGATGAGGCCGGCGACGATCGTGCCGTGGCCGTCACAGTCCGCGGTCCCGTCACCGGTGCTGACGAAGTCACCGCCGGGAACGAGGTGGGGCAGGCGGCGATGGCGGGCCACCCCGGTGTCGATGACCGCCACCGTCTGACCGGCGCCGCGCGTGAGCGGCCACACCAACGAGACGTCCTCCAGGACGCGGCCTTTCGCCGTCGCCGCTCGCACGGCCACGCAGTCGACCCGCTGCTCGGTCGGTTGCCGCGGACGTGCGGACCCCGCAGGCGGGAGCCGGTGGTCATCGATCGGAGGAGGGGAGACCGATGCGCCGGCGGGCGCGATCGGGGTCATCCCGACGGCAAGCGCGGCCACTGCCAGCAGTCGACCGACACGCATCACGGCAGATCCACCGCAGAAATCGCGTCGTACGCACCGACGAGCCAGGCGCACAGCGGGACGAGGGCGACCGTGGCGACGTACTCGAGTCCGCGAACTGCGCTCCGCGCCAGTGGATTCCATTCGCGTCGGGGCAGCGACAGCAGGGCGGCGCCGGTCACCGCCACACCGCAGCACCACCACGGCGCCGTGGGCGGGTCCGTGGTCACCGCGACGACCAACGCGATCACCAGGGTCGCGGCACCCGCCCCGCTCAGCGTCCTTCGCCGGACGGGATCGGTGTGCACCCTCTGCCGCAGGATCAGTAGTACTCCCAGCACCACCGCGAAGACGCCTGCCACTGCGCGGGTTTCGTTCGCAGCGGCAGCGACGAGCGCGCAGCCGGCGACCGCGGTCCCGGACCAGCCCGCCGTCAGGCCCGTGAGCGCTCGGTGCGCCGCCCGGGCGCGGCGCGGGCCGACGGCTCGTCGCGTCGGCCCGATCCCGGTCACCGTCATCGCCACCGGAGCGGCAGCCCCGAGGGCGGCCACCGAGACACCGGTCAGCAGGGCGCCGATCACCCCGGCGTCGTCGGCGGCCCACACCCCGACGGCGCCGGCGAGCACAGTCGCGCCACCTGCCGCCGCGCATCCGGCGAGCACGGAATCCAGCCCGGAACCGTTGTGCCCCTGCAATATGCACAGGCACACCGCCATGGCCGTGGCAGCAGCGGCAGCGAAGGTGACCACGACCGCCCCGGCGGAACCTGCTGCGGCGAGAGCTCCCGCGACGGCCGAGTGGCTCACCGCTCCGACTCCGAGGGCACTCGAGAGCGGAACTGCGACCCGGCCCCCGACGGCCGCCACCGCCGCGGCCACCGCGATCGCCGCACCCACCCACAGGGCCGATTCCTGACCCTCGGCGCATCCCGTCCACCCGAGAAGCGCTGCGAGCACGAGGAGTGCGATGGCCGCGACCGCCGCCTCCCATCCACCGTCGCCCGGGACGGGCTCGCGGCAGGCGGTGATGATCGCAGCGGTGGTGCCGCCGGCGCGTACCCGCGGCGACGGCATCGGATGGTCGGTCAGGAGCATCAGGTCACCGTCGCGAACACCGTTGTCGTTCAGACTCTTTGCCGGATCGAGCGGCGGCCCTGCGGCGGGAGCCAGGTACCACCGCGCCGCGTCCGTCTCGTGCGCGGCTTCGCCCACGACGCTGTCCACCAGGGCGGGCAGGAGCAGCGCGACCGGGCACGCGGCCGGCAGCACGAGATCTGCGCTGAGCTGTTGCCGGGGCAGGTGGACGGCCACCCGGCGCACCGTATCGGTCACCACAGCAACGTAACTGGCATGCGCGGGGTGGTGACGCACCGATAATTCCGGTCACCGGAGGGAACCGCGCAGCGTGGTGATGCGTCTGTTCCTACATGGAAGCTCTGCGCCGGCCGGGCGGTCGGATCGCCCTCGACGCGCCTCCGCCGCTGCCCGAGGCGACACCGGTCAGCCCGCTGGCCCGGTTGATGCCGATCGCGATGGTCGTCGCCGTGGTCGGCATGAGCGCATTGTACCTGCGGTCGGGCGCATCGTCGTCACGCAGTCCGATGTTCCTCGTGCTTCCCGCGATGATGCTGGTCTCGGTGATCGGGATGCTGACCCACGGCGGTCGTGGCGGTGCCCGCACCGCCGAGATCAACTCCCAGCGGGCCGAGTATCTGCGTTACCTCGACACCATCGATGCCGCCCTGCAGGCCGGCGCCGCTGACCAGCACTCGTGGTCGCACCGCCACCACCCTGACCCCGCGGCGCTCTGGCCGCTCGCCGGCACGCAGCAGATGTGGCAGCGCGACGACACCCACCCCGAATTCCTCCATGTGCGGCTGGGAATCGGTCACGTCGCTGCGACGACGTCGGTGGTCCTCCCCGATCTCGGGCCCGACGACGGCGCCGACCCGGTGACAGCCACGGCGGTGCGTGAACTCGCCACCCGACGGTCGTCAGTGCACGACGTGCCGGTGCTGGTGTCGTTGTTGCAGGCCAGAACGGTGACCGTCACCGGTGAGCCCAGCGCATGCCGTGCGGTGGTCCGGGCGCTCGTCTGCCAGGCTGCCATCGCCCATTCGCCCGCGGTCCTCAGCATCGCGATCGCTTCGGGGGACAGCGCCGACTGGGACTGGCTGACATGGCTTCCGCACACTCGCTCGACCGACGCGGTGCGGCACCGGCTGGTCGTCGCCGACGGCGGTGCGCCACCGGTCGCGGACGGGGTGACCATCGTCTGCGTCCGTGCCGCACGCTCACCGGTCGTCGTGGACTCCGATGGCGTCGTGATACCCGCCCGTCACGACCTGCTCTCGCGACCGGAGGCACTCGCCTGCGCCCGCCGCGTGGCCCGCTGGTCACCGCAGCGCGCATCGTCGCGCCGGGACGGTTGGCCGGCCCTGATGGGCATCGGTGATCCGGGCATTTTCGACCCGATCGCCCGGTGGTCGCAGCCCACCGGTGCGTCGCTGCGTGTGCCGATCGGGGTGGGCGAGGACGGATCGGTGGTCGAGCTCGACATCAAGGAGGCCGCCGCCGGCGGCATGGGGCCGCACGGATTGTGCGTCGGGGCGACGGGCTCGGGAAAGTCGGAGTTCCTGCGCACCCTGGTGCTCGGCATGATCACCGCGCACCCGCCGGACGAGCTGAACCTCGTCCTGGTCGACTTCAAGGGCGGCGCAACGTTTCTCGGCCTCGAGACCGTCAACCACGTCTCGGCGGTCATCACCAACCTGGCGGACGAGGCGCCGCTGGTGGCGAGGATGCGCGACGCGTTGTCCGGGGAGATCACCCGCAGACAGGAGCTGCTGCGCGCGGCGGGCAACCTCGCCGACCTCACCGCCTACCGCAATGCCCGCACCCGCGACCCCCGGCTGGCGCCGCTGCCGTCGCTGTTCGTCGTCGTCGACGAGTTCTCCGAGCTGCTCAGCCAGCATCCCGATTTCGCCGATCTGTTCGTCGCAGTGGGCCGGCTCGGTCGCTCCCTCGGTGTGCATCTGCTGCTGGCCAGTCAACGCCTCGACGAGGGCCGGCTGCGGGGGCTCGAGGCGCACCTGTCCTACCGTGTCTGCCTGAAGACGTTCTCGGCGGCCGACTCTCGCGCCGTCCTCGGCGTGCCCGACGCTCACCAGCTTCCCGCCCGACCCGGCGCCGCGTTCCTCAAGACCGCCGCCGGGCAGCTGACCCGCTTCCAGGCGGCCTTCGTCTCCGGACAGGTGCCCGTCGCCGCGCCGATGTCGGAGAGCAGGCGCATCGTGGTCCGCCCTCTGACATCGGGGTGGGCGAATCCCGCGGAGCGGACGGAGCAGTCGCGGCCATTGCTGACGACCATGCTGGCTGCGCTGCGGGGATGCGGCCCCGCGGCGCACCGCGTGTGGTTGCCGCCGCTGCGCCGCTCCCCGCTCCTCGACGACCTGCTCGACGGGTTCGAGCCGAGTGCACTGCAAGTGCCCATCGGTCTCATCGACCGCCCGTTCGAGCAGCGATACGAGCCGCTCGTCGTCGACCTGTCGGCAGCCGCGGGCAACGCCGCGATCGTCGGTGCGCCCCAGTCCGGCAAATCGACCGCGCTGCGGACGCTGGTGACCGCACTCGCCACCCATCACGATGCTGCGGCCGTGCAGTTCTACTGCCTGGACTTCGGCGGCGGAGCGCTGACCACGCTGCGGGACCTCCCACATGTCGGGTGCGTGGCCGGCCGGCACGAGGCTGATCTGTGCCGTCGCACCGTCGCCCACCTCCAAGCCGTCCTGCGCGCCCGGGAAAGTGGCTCCCGGGCCGGCGACGATCCGGACGTGTTCCTCGTGGTCGACGGATGGTCCACGGTGCGCAGTGAATTCGAGGCGCTCGACGCCGCGATCACCGGACTCGCGACACGCGGGCTGTCCTACGGTGTGCACGTCGTGCTGGCTGCCTCTCGGTGGGCGGATCTCCGCCCCGCGCTCAAAGACCAGATCGGCACGCGGATAGAGCTGCGCCTCGGGGAACCCGCCGAGTCGGAGATGGATCGCCGCCGAGCTCGCGAGTTGAGCACCGCCCCCGCCGGGCGCGGCCTGACCCGCAGCGGTCACCAGATGGCGATCGCGCTGCCGGGCGCCGCCCACGTCCGCACCCACGCCGGTGGGCAGCGTGCCCCGCGCGTCGAATTGCTGCCCACCACAGTGCATCACGACACGATCACCGCCCCGCCGCGTCCTCGTGGCCACGTGCTCGTCGGCCTCGGCGAACGTGAGCTCGGCGCCGTGACCCTCGATCTCGCCGAGCACCCGCATCTGCTGATCCTCGGCGACGGCGAATCCGGCAAGTCGGCCCTGCTGCGCACCCTGTGCACCGATCTGGTCCGATCGCACTCGCCGGCGGACGTGTCACTGGAGCTCGTCGACTATCGCCGGACACTGCTCGGCGTCGTCGAAAGCGGCCATCTCGCCGGCTATTCGGCGTCTCCGGTGGCGCTGGAAGCCCGACTGGGCGCACTGACCTCCCGGCTGACCGCACGTATGCCCGATGAACACGTCACCCAGCGCGAGCTGCGCACGCGGTCATGGTGGTCCGGGCCCGACATCTACGTCGTCGTCGACGACTACGACCTGGTGGCCGGAGCCACCGGCAATCCGCTCACTGCACTGGCCGATTTCCTGCCCCATGCCAAGGACCTCGGCCTGCACGTCGTGGTCGCCCGTCGATCCGGCGGTGCGGCCCGTGCGATGTTCGACCCGGTGCTGACGCGTCTGCGCGAGATGGGTTGCAGCGGCTTCCTGATGAGCGCCTCGCCGGAGGAGGGAACGCTACTGGGCAGCACCCGGCCTGCACCGCTGCCGCCCGGGCGGGGAGTGCTGTCGGTGCGCGGCCGCAGCGACGAGCTGGTCCAGGTGGGGTGGCTCGACCCGCCGTGACACCGGTTGTCGTCGAGGTCGGACCGGTGACGGTGCGGGGGCCGGGCAGTCTGCCGGCGGGGTGGGCCGAGGCGGCCGTCGCGGGGCTGGGTGACCGGCTCACCGTGGTGGACGACCGCGTGGTCGAGGTGGCCCACGTGCTGCGTGACGTCCTCGTCACGGCGGCAGGCGGGCGGACGCGATCGCTGGCCGTGGTGGTGCCCAGCTGGTGGTCGGCCCGGTGGAGGGCCACCGTCGCCGCTGCTGCCCGAACGGTTGCCGACGACGTCCGGCTGTATCGGCGAGGGCCGCTGCTCAGTGCTGCTCTGCAGGTGACAGTCGCGGAGATCGGCATCGACATCGTCGCGATCGCAGAACCGGGCCGGCCGGTGCGCGTGCACGGCCGCGACGCTGTTGCGCTGCCGGATTCGGCCCTGATCGATGTACCGCCCGGGGTCGTCATCCCGTCCTCCACCACCACCGACCGGTGCACTCGGCGAGACGACGTGGAGGCCGCGGTCAGCGAGACGCTGGCGAGGGCGCGGCGGCGAATCCGCCGACCTGCGACCGTCGCCCTGGCTGCTGCCGTGGCGACCGCGTGCCTGCTGCCGTGGGTGCCGCGGGACCGGGCACCGGGGCAGTGGAGGGTCCTCACCGAGGGCCGTGCCGCGATCGAGGTGCCTGCTGACTGGGCCGCGGAGCGCATCACATCTGGGCCGGGTTCGGCCAGGGTGCGGATCTCCGCCCACGGCGGGCTCCCGGCGCTGCACCTCACGCAGTCTCTCGGGCCGCCCTCGCTCGGCGCCATCGCCGAATCTCTGCGCCGGGCAATGACGTCCGCTCCGGCGGAAGTGTTCGTCGACTTCCGCGCCGACGGTGCGGTCGGCGATCGCACCGCGGTGACCTACCGCGAAGTGCGCGACGGCAGCCAGACACAGTGGGCTGTGATCGGCGACGGCGAGGTCCGCATCGCGATCGGGTGCCAGAGCGCGCCCGGAGACGCCGACGCGCTCGCCACGGTGTGTGCCCGCGCGGTACACAGCGCCCACGCCGTGCGCTGAGACGGAACCGATCGGCGGTCTGATGCGTCCAATCCTGTAGAGAGCCAATCGAACCGAACACCAAAGGAGGGTCTGCCATGCCGATCCCGTCAGGAGCCACCGGTGGGGCGCTCGCCACCGACTTCGACCTCATGGCCGCGGTGGCCGGCACAACCGATGCCCGTAACGAGGAGATCCGCGCCATGCTGGCCTCGTTCATCGGTCAGATGAGCAGTGTGCCCGCCTCGGTGTGGGGCGGCGTCGCGGCCGCCCGCTTCCGCGACGTGGTCGACCGCTGGAACGCCGAATCGCTACGGCTGCACGCGGCGCTCCAGCGCATCGCCGAGACCATCCGCGACAACGAGCGCACCCTGCGCCACGTCACCGACAGCCACGCCCAGGCCATCGGTTCGGCGACCGCCCACCTCTAGGAGACTCCGACATGGACCCGATGCTGTCCTACGATTTCGCCGCGATCGAACACACGATCCGCCAGCAGATCCACGCGACCTCGGCTCGCTTCAACGCCGCGCTCGACGATCTGCGAACGCAGATCGCTCCGCTGCAACAGGTCTGGACCCGCGACGCCGCCGAGGCCTACCGGGTGGAACAGGCCAGATGGGAGCAGTCGGCGGCCGCGCTCAACGACATCTTGTTCCGGCTGGGCAATGCGGTGCGCGACGGCGCCGATGACGTGGCGGCCACCGATCGCAGCGCCGCCGCGGCCTGGGGTGCATGACGCACCCCACCACACGCTGTGCGACCCCCGCGAGGAGGGGAGCCGACCGGGGGTCGCACAGTTCTGGACCCTGCCGTCATGCCTGGTGGGATAAGGTGGTGGACAGTGTGATGGCGGACACAAAGGATCGCCGCGTGGCAATGTCGAAGGCAACGAACGGTCGGGCGGGCTCGCGCCCGTCTTCGGCGACCCTGCGTACCGTCCACGAGCTGTTCATCGCCGGCGAGGTCGACGCTCGCGACCTGGATTCCTCGGTGCGGCCGGTTGTCGCGCAGAGCTGGGAGCGCAGTCTGGCCGTCGGCGTCGACCCTGATCTGAACGGCGCCCGGCCCGCTGAAGCCGTCGCCGCGATCGCGCGACTACGCGACACGCACCCTCTGGCGCCGGCGCTGCCGGTCATCCGTCGGCTACTGGTCAACGACGCGATCGATTCCGGTGTGGTGGTCGCGGTCAGCGCAGCCGATGGCACGTTGCTCTGGGTCGAGGGTGACCCGAATGCCTGCCGCCGCGCCGAGGCGATGAACTTCGTGCCCGGCGCCGACTGGAGCGAACGCGGCGCCGGCACCAACGCCCCGGGAACGGCACTGGCCCTGGACCGGGAACTGCAGATCCACGGCTCCGAGCATTTCTCCCGCATCGTGCAGCCGTGGAGCTGTACCGCAGCCCCCGTGCACGACCCGACCACCGGTGCTCTGCTCGGCGCGATCGACCTGACCGGTGACGCCCAGGTCGCGTCGTCGCAGACCCTGGCGCTGGTGCGGGCCACCGCCGTCGCGGTGGAGAACCATCTCGCACTGCTGCGGGTCGCCGGCATCGGCCCCGAACCCGCAGCGCGCAAACCGCACCTGGTGGTCCTGGGAGGGGATCGACCGCGCTGGGTGACCTCGGATGCGTACGGGCACCTGCAGGCCACCTACCTGACGGGCCGGCACGCCGACATCCTCGTGCTGCTGAGCAGGCATCCGGAAGGGTTGTCCGCCGACCACCTCGCGGTCCTGCTCGACGACAAGGACCTCGACGTCGTCACCGTGCGCGCGGAGATGTCGCGGCTGCGCAAGGTGATCGGCGCCGAGAACCTGGGCTCGCGGCCCTACCGGCTGCTGGCGCCGATCACCAGCGACGTCGGCGAGGTGTTCGACGCGCTCGATGCCGGCGACGTCGCGACCGCGCTGGACAGATATTCGGGACCGCTGCTACGGCAGTCGGTGTCCCCGGCGGTGGCCCGCCTTCGCACCGCACTGTCGACCACACTGCGCGAGGCGGTGCTGGCCGAGAGTCGCCGGGGTCGCGCCGACCTGCTGCGGCGCTGGCTCGATCTGCCCGAGGGCCGCGACGACCGCGACGGCTGGCAGGCGCTGCGGGACTGCGCGGGGCTGAACGCCGTCGCGCGGGCGCAGGCGCGCGGCCATCTCGCCGGTATCGACTACGAACTCGGCTGACGTTCCGGCCGAGGTGCCGGTCGATGCAACCGTGCTGCAACGGTGATGCGCGTAGGTTGCGGTCAGGTCCAGTGACGCACACCACACGAGCAGGAGTTACCACCATGACTGTGTACGCCCGACCGGGGACCGACGGCTCGCTGATGTCGTTCAAACCCCGCTACGAGAACTTCATCGGCGGCCAGTGGGTGCCGCCGAAGGCGGGTCGCTACTTCGAGAACCCCACGCCGGTCACCGGTGAGGCGTTCACCGAGGTGCCGCGCTCGGACGAATCGGACATCGAGGCCGCCCTCGACGCCGCGCACGCCGCCGCCCCCGCATGGGGCAAGACCTCGGCCGCCGAGCGCGCGGTGATCCTGAACAAGATCGCCGACCGCATCGAGGAGAACCTCGAGTCGATCGCGCTGGCCGAGTCGTGGGACAACGGCAAGCCGATCCGCGAGACGCTCAACGCCGACATCCCGCTGGCCGTCGACCACTTCCGGTACTTCGCCGGATGCATTCGCGCGCAGGAGGGTTCGCTCTCGGAGGTGGACGACGACACCGTCGCCTACCACTTCCACGAGCCGCTCGGCGTCGTCGGCCAGATCATCCCGTGGAACTTCCCGATCCTGATGGCCACCTGGAAGCTCGCCCCGGCCCTGGCGGCGGGCAACGCGGTGGTGCTCAAGCCCGCCGAGCAGACTCCGGCGTCGATCCTCTACCTGTTCGAGGTCATCGGCGACCTGCTGCCCGCCGGTGTGGTCAACATCGTCAATGGGTTCGGCGTCGAGGCCGGTAAGCCGCTGGCGTCGAGCAACCGGATCTCCAAGATCGCGTTCACCGGCGAGACCACCACGGGCCGGCTGATCATGCAGTACGCCTCGCAGAACCTGATCCCCGTCACGCTCGAGCTCGGCGGCAAGAGCCCGAACATCTTCTTCAACGACGTGATGGCCGCGGCCGACAACTATCAGGACAAGGCGCTCGAGGGCTTCACGATGTTCGCCCTCAACCAGGGCGAGGTGTGCACCTGCCCGTCGCGTTCGCTGATCCAGGCCGACATCTACGACGAGTTCCTGGCGCTGGCCGCGATCCGTACGAAGGCCGTGCGCCAGGGAGATCCGCTCGACACCGAGACGATGATCGGCGCGCAGGCGTCCAATGATCAGCTCGAGAAGATCCTGTCGTACATCGAGATCGGCAAGAGCGAGGGCGCGCAGCTGGTCACCGGCGGTGAGCGCGCACAGCTCGGTGGCGATCTCAACGGCGGCTACTACGTGGCGCCGACGATCTTCACCGGCCACAACAAGATGCGGCTGTTCCAGGAGGAGATCTTCGGGCCCGTCGTCGCCGTCACCTCGTTCAACGATTACGACGAGGCGATCAGCATCGCCAACGACACGCTGTACGGCCTGGGTGCCGGGGTGTGGAGCCGCGACGGCAACACCGCCTACCGCGCCGGCCGCGACATCAAGGCGGGCCGCGTCTGGACGAACTGCTACCACCAGTACCCGGCGCATGCTGCGTTCGGCGGCTACAAGCAGTCCGGCATCGGCCGCGAGAACCACAAGATGATGCTCGACCACTACCAGCAGACCAAGAACTTGCTGGTCAGCTACAGCGATAAGGCGCTCGGCTTCTTCTAGACCGGCATCCGCCGGTAGGTCAGACCCCGGCGCGGAGAAATCCGTGCCGGGGTTTTTCCGGCTATCTTTTATGGTCGGATAACCGACCTTTAAAGCTCCCGAAACACGAGACGGATAGAGGTAAACGTCATGCCGCAGAGTGCGATGTTCGACCCGGCCGAAGGCCGACTGACGTGAAATTCCACCAACAGGTTTCGGGAACGACCTACAGCTTCGACGGTCTGGTCGACCTGCTGGCCAAAGCGACCCCGCTGCGGTCGGGCGATCAGCTGGCCGGGTGTGCCGCCGGAAGCGACGCCGAGCGTGCCGCAGCGGCCTGGGCGTTGGCCGATCTCTCGCTGGACGTGTTCCTCACCGAACTCGTCGTACCCTACGACACCGATGAGGTCACCCGGCTGATCATCGACAGCCATGAGCGACAGGCTTTTTCGGCGATCTCCCACCTCACCGTGGGCGGCCTGCGGGACTGGCTGCTCGACGCCGCGGCGCGTGACGACGGTGCGGCGCGGATCGCGGCGATCTCGCCCGGGCTCACCCCCGAGATGGTGGCGGCGGTCAGCAAGATCATGCGGAACCAGGATCTGATCGCGGTCGCCGCTGCGACCGAGGTCAGTTCCGCGTTCCGCACCACCGTCGGCGGCGCCGGCACGCTGGCCACCCGGCTGCAGCCCAACCATCCGACCGACGATCCGCGCGGCATCGCCGCCGCGGTCCTGGACGGGCTGCTGATGGGCTGTGGCGACGCCGTCATCGGCATCAACCCGGCGACCGACTCGCCCCACGCCACCGCCGACCTGCTCCACCTGCTCGACGCGATCCGCGCCCGCTACGACATCCCGGTGCAGTCGTGCGTGCTCTCGCACGTCACCACGACGATCGGTCTGATCGAGCAGGGTGTGCCCGTCGACCTGGTGTTCCAGTCCATCGCGGGCACCGAGGGCGCGAACACCGCATTCGGTGTCGACCTCGCGGTGCTGCGCGAAGGCAACGAGGCGGCCCGCTCACTCGGGCGCGGCACCGTCGGCGACAACGTGATGTACCTCGAGACCGGACAGGGTTCGGCGTTGAGCTCCGGTACCCATCTGGGCACCGGTGGCCGGCCCGTCGACCAGCAGACTCTGGAGGCGCGGGCCTACGCGGTGGCGCGGGATCTGCAACCGCTGCTGGTCAACACCGTGGTGGGGTTCATCGGTCCGGAGTACCTCTACGACGGCAAGCAGATCGTGCGTGCCGGTCTGGAAGACCACTTCTGCGGCAAGCTGCTCGGGCTCCCGATGGGTGTCGACGTCTGCTACACCAATCACGCCGAGGCCGACCAGAACGACATGGACACGCTCCTCATGCTGCTCGCCGCGGCCGGGGTGGCTTTCGTCATCACCGTGCCGGGCGCCGATGACGTGATGCTCGGCTACCAGAGCCTGTCGTTCCACGACGTCCTGGTGACCCGACGCACGCTGGGGCTGCGGCCGGCGCCGGAGTTCGAGCACTGGTTGCAGTCGGTGGGCATGATGGACGACGCGGGCCGGGTCCTGCCGCTCGACGTCACCCGGTCGCCGCTGCGCGCCCTGGCCGCCGCGGAGGCCTCATGAATTCGGTTGCCGCTCAGGCATTCTGGGATGAGCTACGCGCCACGACCCAGGCCCGGATCGGCTTGGGACGCGCGGGTGACGCCATGCCCAGCCGCGAGGTCCTCCAACTCGCTGCGGCGCATGCCGCGGCCCGCGATGCCGTGCACCATCCGCTGGACGTGGACGCGGTCGCAGCCCAGGTGCGTGCCGTCGGTATCGGAGAGCCCGCGGTGGTGTCGAGCCGCGCCAGCTCCCGCGCCGAGTACCTGCGCCGGCCGGACCTCGGCCGCCTGCCCGCCGACGTGTCGCACGTGCGGCGCACCGGCGCCGACATCGGCATCGTTCTCGCCGACGGCCTCTCACCCACCGCGTTGACTCTGCACGGCCCAGCGCTGCTCGGCGCGCTGGTCACTGCGCTCGCGCCACGCCACACGCTGGCACCGCCGGTCATCGCGACCCAAGCCCGGGTGGCGCTCGGCGACCACATCGCCGTCGCGGCCGGCGTCCGGACGGTACTGGTCGTCATCGGGGAGCGCCCCGGCCTGAGTGTGGTGGACAGCCTGGGCATCTACCTGACGCACCTGCCGCGTCTGGGACGCACTGACGCCGAACGCAATTGCATCTCCAACATCCACCCGCCGGGCGGACTGGGCTACGTCGAGGCCGCACGTATCGCGGCCGGCCTGGTCGACGGCGCGGTGGCGTTGGGGCGTTCGGGCGTCGACCTCAAGGACACCTCGCGCGGGGTCGCGGTCGAGGGGGGCCGGACGGCGCTCGGGTGAGGGCCAAAGTCCCCTGTCGCACAGTGCTTTCCTCCCGTGGGATGAAGGCATGACCGAGAACACGATGCGTGCCGCCGTTGTCCACCAGCTGGGTTCGCCGCTGACGATCGACGAGCTCGACCTGCCCAAGCCAGACGACGGCGAGGCCCTGGTCAAGCTCGAGACCTCCGGGGTGTGCCACACCGATCTGCATGCCGCACACGGTGATTGGCCGGTGAAGCCGACCCCGCCGTTCGTTCCCGGGCACGAGGGCTACGGCACCGTCGTGGCCGTCGGGAACGGAGTGGACGACCTCGAGGTCGGGGACAAGGTCGGCAACGCGTGGCTGTGGTCGGCATGCGGCCGATGCGAGTACTGCCGCACAGGCTGGGAGACGCTGTGCGAGCACCAACGCAACGGCGGCTACACCGTCAACGGCAGCTTCGGGTCCTACATGCTCGTCAACGCCGCGTACGCGGCACGCATCCCCGACGGAGTCGATCCGATCGAGGTGGCGCCGATCCTGTGCGCGGGCGTCACCGTCTACAAGGGGCTGAAGGTGACCGACACCCGGCCCGGACAGTGGGTGGCGATCTCGGGCATCGGCGGGCTCGGCCACGTGGCCGTGCAGTACGCGATCGCGATGGGTCTGCGTGTCGTCGCGATCGACGTCGACGATGCCAAGCTCGAACTGGCCACCCGGCTCGGCGCGGAGGTCGCCGTCAACGCCCGCACCGCCGACGTCGTCGCCGAGGTGCAGAAGGCCACCGGAGGAGCACACGGTGTTCTGGTCACCGCCGTGCACCCGGAGGCGTTCGGTCAGGCCATCGGGTTGGCGCGCCGCGGCGGCACGATCGTGTTCGTCGGATTGCCGCCCGGGGACTTTCCCGCGTCGATCTTCGACATCGTGCTCAAGGGCCTCACCATCCGCGGATCGATCGTCGGAACGCGCCAGGACATGGTCGAGGCCATCGACTTCTTCGCCCGCGGCCTCATCCACCCGACCGTGCACACCGCCACGCTGGACGAGATCAACGACGTCTTCGCGCGGATGGAGCAGGGGCGCATCGACGGCCGGGTGGTCATCGACTACCGCTGATCTCGTCGGGGGGTTTAGCCGCAGACGGTTTTGAGCAATCTCACAGCGGAGACTCAGAGACCGAGGCGGGGAGCGCACCCATGTCCGAGCAATCCGAGGATTATCTGGCCCAACGGCAGCTGAAGACCGGGAGCGCGGGATGGCTGCTGCTCGCCGGTCTCGGTGTCGGCTACGTCGTCTCGGGGGACTACTCCGGCTGGAACTTCGGACTCGCCCAGGGCGGCTTCGGTGGCCTGGCGATCGCGGCGGTGATCATCGCCGCGATGTACCTGGCCCTGGTGCTCGGTATGGCGGAACTGTCGTCGGCGCTGCCCGCCGCAGGCGGCGGCTACACGTTCGCCCGCCGCGCACTCGGACCGTGGGGCGGGTTCGCCACCGGCACCGCCATTCTCATCGAGTACTCGATCGCCCCCGCCGCCATCGCCACGTTCATCGGCGCCTACGTGGAATCGCTGAACCTGTTCGGGATCAGCAACGGCTGGTGGGTCTACCTGGCGGTCTACGCCATCTTCATCGGTATCCATCTGGCCGGGGTGGGCGAAGCCCTGAAGGTGATGTTCGTGATCACGGCCGTGGCGCTGGTCGGTCTGGTGGTGTTCGCGATCGCGGCCGTGGGGCGCTTCGATGCCGCCAACCTCACCGACATCGCGGTCACCGACGCCGCCGGAGCGTCGTCGGTGTTGCCGTTCGGCTACCTCGGCGTCTGGGCGGCGCTGCCGTTCGCGATCTGGTTCTTCCTGGCCATCGAAGGTGTGCCGCTGGCGGCCGAGGAGGCGACCCGGCCGGAGCGCAACGTGCCGCGCGGGATCATCGCGGCGATGGGCGTGCTGCTGGTCACCTGCGTGACCGTGCTGGTACTGGTTCCCGGCGTCGGGGGCGCCGAGGCGATGTCGCAATCGGGCAACCCGCTGGTCGAGGCTCTCGGCAGCACGACCGCGGCCACAGTCGTGAACTACATCGGCCTCGCCGGTCTGATCGCGAGCTTCTTCTCGATCATCTACGCGTACTCGCGGCAGCTGTTCGCGCTGTCGCGGGCCGGCTACCTGCCGACCGCACTGTCGGTGACCAACCGGCGCAAGGCGCCGACGTTGGCGCTGATCGTGCCCGGGCTCATCGGTTTCGCGCTGTCGCTGACCGGGCAGGGCGATCTCCTGCTCAACATGGCGGTGTTCGGGGCCGCGCTGAGCTACGTGCTGATGATGGTCAGCCACATCGTGCTGCGGCGGCGCGAACCCGACATGGCCCGTCCCTACCGGACGCCCGGGGGCACGGTCACGACGGGTTTCGCACTGGTCATCGCCTCGCTCGCGGTGATCGCCACGTTCCTGGTCAACGTCGTCGCCGCGCTGTGCTGCCTGGGCGTGGTCGCCCTGTTCATGCTGTACTTCGCGGTCTACAGCCGGAAGCGGCTGGTGTCGAACTCTCCCGACGAGGAGTTCGCGATGGTCGCCGCGGCCGAGGACACCCTGTCCTGACCGTTTTGACCTGCGACGACGGCCGCGGGTAAGCTGCGTCGTTGGCGTGCGCTGCGCTTGCCGGAACCTCGGGTCTCCGTCGGTCGCCGAGGCAACGAGAGCGTACGCCTGACCGGCACCCGGAACCCCGGGATCCACCCGAGAAGAAACAGAGGTAGCGCTGTGCCCACGTACACGCCGAAGGCGGGTGACACCACGCGTTCGTGGTACGTCATCGACGCCACCGACGTGGTCCTCGGCCGGCTCGCCGTCGAAGCAGCCAAGCTGCTGCGCGGCAAGCACAAGCCGACGTTCACGCCGAATGTCGACGGCGGTGACTTCGTCATCGTCATCAACGCCGACAAGGTCGCCATCAGCGGCGACAAACTGACCAAGAAGTTCGCCTACCGCCACTCGGGTTATCCCGGCGGTCTGCGCAAGCGCTCCATCGGCGAACTGCTGCTCAAGCACCCGACCCGGGTCGTGGAGAACGCGATCGTCGGCATGCTGCCTCACACCAAGCTCAGCCGTCAGGTGCAGAAGAAGCTGAAGGTGTACGCCGGCCCGAACCATCCGCACGCCGCGCAGCAGCCGATTCCGTTCGAGATCAAGCAGGTGGCCCAGTGACCGAACCCGAGTACACGACCGAGAGCGTCGAAGCGGACGTCATGACCGAGGCGCAAGAGGCGCCGCGTGAGCCCGTGATCATCGACCGTCCGATCCAGACCGTCGGCCGCCGCAAGGAGGCCGTCGTCCGCGTCCGCCTGGTGCCCGGCACCGGCCAGTTCCATCTGGACGGCCGCACGCTGGAGAACTACTTCCCGAACAAGGTGCACCAGCAGCTCATCAAGGCGCCGCTGGTGACCGTCGACCGGCTGGAGCAGTTCGACGTCTACGCCCACCTCGACGGTGGCGGCCCGTCGGGTCAGGCCGGCGCGCTGCGCCTGGCCATCGCCAGGGCGCTCATCCTGGTCCAGCCCGAGGATCGTCCCGCGCTCAAGCGTGCCGGCTTCCTCACGCGTGACCCGCGCGCCATCGAGCGCAAGAAGTACGGTCTGAAGAAGGCCCGCAAGGCGCCTCAGTACAGCAAGCGCTGATCAGTCCGCTCGCAGGCGCCCGGTTGCTCTTCGGAGCGGCCGGGCGCCTGTCTTTGCCGTGTGAGCGTCCGCGGGGCATTAGGGTGCTCGCAGAATCGTGTGAGAGGTTGTCACCATGGCTCGACTGTTCGGCACCGACGGAGTGCGCGGCGTCGCCAACCAGGACCTGACCGCCGAGCTGGCGCTGGCACTGGGCGCGGCGGCGGCGCGCCGGTTGACCAGGTCCCATTCCGCGGGGCGGCGGTTGGCCGTCGTGGGGCGCGATCCCCGGGCCAGCGGCGAGATGCTCGAGGCGGCGGTGATCGCGGGCGTGACCAGCGAGGGCGTGGACGCGCTGCGCGTCGGTGTGCTGCCCACCCCGGCGGTGGCCTTCCTGACCGCTGCCTATGACGCCGAGTTCGGCGTGATGATCTCCGCCTCCCACAATCCGATGCCCGACAACGGCATCAAGATCTTCGGCCCCGGTGGGCACAAGCTCGATGACGACACCGAGGACCGCATCGAGGAGCTGGTGCGCCAGGGTCCCGGCGAGCGACCGACCGGCTCCGGGGTGGGCCGCGTGATCGACGCCGAGGATGCGCTGGAGCGCTACATCACTCACGTCGAAACGGCCGCGCGCGCACGACTCGACGGGCTGACCGTCGTCGTGGACTGTGCACACGGGGCGGCCTCGGCCGCGGCTCCGCTGGCCTACCGGGCCGCGGGGGCCAACGTGATCCCGATCAACGCCGATCCCGACGGGTTGAACATCAACGACGGCTGCGGCTCCACCCACATGGATTCGCTGCGCTCGGCCGTCGTGTCCTACGGGGCGGATCTCGGCCTGGCCCACGACGGCGACGCGGATCGCTGCCTGGCCGTCGACGCGCACGGGCGCATCATCGACGGGGACGCCATCATGGTCGTGCTTGCGCTGGCCATGCGGGACTCCGCCGAGCTGACGCGCAACACGCTGGTCACCACGGTCATGAGCAACATGGGATTGCACCTGGCCATGCGGGAGGCCGGAATCGAGGTCCGCACCACCGGGGTGGGGGACCGCTATGTCCTCGAGGAACTGCGCGCCGGAGCGTACGCACTGGGCGGGGAACAGTCCGGCCACGTCGTGCTGCCGGCGTTCGGCACCACCGGCGACGGCATCGTGACCGGGCTCCTGCTGATGGCCCGGATGGCGCAGACCGGCCGCTCCCTGGCCGACCTCGCGGCGCCGATGCAGACGCTGCCGCAGGTGTTGATCAATGTCGCCGTGGCCGACAAGGCGACGGTCGCCGATGCCCCCTCGGTGCGTGACACCGTCGCCGAGGTCGAGGCGCAGCTGGGTGACACCGGCCGAATCCTGGTGCGTCCCTCCGGAACCGAGCAGGTGGTGCGGGTGATGGTGGAAGCCGCCGACGAGGACACCGCACGCCAGCTCGCGGCGCGGGTCGCGCAGTCGGTCAGTGCCGAGTCCTGAGGGCAGGGAACCGCTGCGTCTTCCCGTGCGTCGAAATGAAGTATGGGGAGCACAGGTGTCGACGTCGCCGCGCTGCGCGCGGCCGCGCGGGAGTACGAGCGGGCCGCCGAGATGGTCGATCGATCGGTGCGAGACCATCTGTGCCAGATGGCCTTCGGTGCCTCGACGGCCGGACGGGCGTACGTCGCCCACGGTGAAGCGCTGCAGGCCGCGCTGCGGAGCCTGACGAGTTCGGTGTCGGAGTGGTCCCGCGCGGCCGGTGAGATCGCGACGGCCCTCGACGTCTCGGTCGACCGGTATGTCGACGCCGACGAGCGTGTCGCCGAGCGGGTGGGGTAGTGGCCGACACGTCCGACGTGCCCGGCCGGTTGGCGCAGGGCCGCCCGGCGGTGGAGGCGATGTCGGAGTATGTGTGGTCGGCTCATCAGATGGGTTTCACCGACCCCGATCTGACGTTGCATCCGGGGCAGATGCGTGACTGGTACGGCACCGAGTACGGCATGGATCTGGTTGTGCTGCAGCGTGATTGTGCAGCCCTCGATGCCGCGGTGCGCGCGACGCGGGAGGCGCTGGCCATCCAGGAAGATCAGGCCGGGGTGGTGTCGGGCGCCTGGTACGGCTCAGGCGCGCAGGCGGCGCGGCAGTTCCTGCACCGCCACGGCGTGGCGTCGGCGTCCGTCGCCGAGGCCCTCGCCGGCGCGGCCGCGACTCTGCGCCGCACCGTCGAGCAGTTGTGGCGCGCGGTGGATGCCAAGGTCGAGACGACCGTCGCCATCGAGTCCGAAGTCGGTGCGGCTCGCGAGCAATGGTTGACGGCCGCCACCACGGTCACCTCGGGGGTGGGTGATCGCGTCGCGGCGGCCGAACTGGTGGACACCTCGGTGAAACCGTTCGTGCAGAACAGGATCGGCGCGGAATGGCTGACCGCCGTGCAGTCCACCGGCGCGAGCGTGGCGGAGGCCTACCGTGCTGCCACCGCCGAGATCGGCGGCCGCACGCCGGCGGTGTTCGAGATCCCCGGCGCGCTCGGTCCGACTCCATCCACCATGCCGATCGCGCCGGCGCCGCCGGCCCCACCCGCTGTGCCGGCGCCTGCCGTTGCGGCTCCCGCAGCAACGGCGCCCGCGGCATGGACAGCACCCGTTCCGTCGCCCGCCCCGCCGCCTGCGACCCCGCTGCCGCCTGACCCGCCGCCTGCGACCCCGCTGCCGGCCGCTGCGCCGCCGCTCGTACCGCCGGCGGCGCCGCTGTCGGATCTCGGCGGCGGTGGCGCCGGAGGGGCGATACCGGCTGTGGGACAACGGTTCGCCGACGCCCTGAGTGGATTGCTGGGCGGTGGTACCGGAGGAGAGGCCGTGGGTGGTGCGATCGACCCGCCGGTCGACATCGACCCACCTGAGCCGCCCGACCCCGACGACGAGGAAGTGGGGGACGACTCCGAGGACGGCGAAGCAGAGGACGAACCCGAAGACGAGGAAACGGACGACGAGCCGGACGACGAGCCGGCAGAGGAACCCGAGGCCGAGCCGGGCGCGGAGGAGCCAGAACTCGAGGCTGCCACGCCACCGGCGCCCACGCCCCCGCCGCCGCCTGCCGAAGCACTGCCGCCCCCACCGCCGGCCGATGAGCGCACACCCTGTGACATCGCCGCCGACGAGGTGCCGCAGGTCGGCCCGCCGCCGGCTACCGGGCCAGGTGGCGGCTGATCACCAGGCGTTGAATCTGGTTGGTGCCCTCGAAGATCTGCGTGATCTTCGCCTCGCGCATGAACCGCTCGACCCGGTAGTCACGGGTGTAGCCCGCGCCGCCGAGCACCTGCACGGCATCGGTGGTGACTTTCATCGCGGCGTCGGTGGCGATCAGCTTCGCGACCGACGCCTGCCGCGAGTAGGTCAGCCCGGCGTCGCGGCGTCGGGCCGCGTCGAGGTAGGTGGCCCGCGCCGAGTCGACCGCGGCGGCCATGTCGGCCAACACGAACGCCAGCCCCTGATGGTCGATGATCTTGCGGCCGAACGTCGTTCGCTCCTGGCTGTAGGCGACCGCCGCATCGAGTGCCGCCTGCGCCAGCCCGACGGCGACGGCCGCGATGCCGAGCCGTCCGGCATCGAGCGCGCTGAACGCGATCTGCAGACCCTGACCCTCGGCGCCGATCCGCCGATCAGCGTCGAGAAATGCGCCTTCGTAGTGGGCGGCGGTGGTGGGCACGGCATGCAGGCCCATCTTCTCCTCGGGCCTGCCGAAGGTCAGGCCGTCGAGGTCGCCCGGCACCAGGAAGCACGAGATGCCTTGTGAGCCTTCGCCGGTGCGGGCGAACAGCATGTAGAAGTCGGCGACTCCGCCGTGGGTGATCCACGCCTTCTCGCCGGTGATGCGGTAGCCGCCGTCCGCGGCGGTCGCCCGGCAGGTGAGCGCGGCCGCGTCCGAGCCCGCCTGGGGTTCGGAGAGGCTGTAGGCGCCGATCGTCGACCCGCCCAGCATGTCGGGCAGCCAGCGCGAACGCTGCTCGTCGGTGCCGAAGGTCATCAGCGGATGGCAGGAGAGGCCGTGCACGCTCACGGCGACTGCGACGGCCGCCCATCGCGCAGCGAGTTCCTCGAGCACCTGCAGGTAGACCTCGTAGGGCTGACCGCCGCCGCCCCATTCCTCGGGATACGGGAGGCTGAGCAACCCCGCCTCCCCGAGCGTGGCGAACACGCCGTCGGGGTAGCTCTCGTCCTTCTCGTGCTGGTCGACGACGGGGTCCAGCACTTTGTCCGCGATCGTGCACGCGAGATCGATGAGGTCGCGGGCCTCGTCGGTGGGCAGCAGCCGATCCACTGGCATACGTCAGACAGTACTACAGGACCAAGTGCAGTACTATCGGCTCGATGAGCACGCCGACATTCGCCACTGCGCGGCGCTCCGAGCTCTTCGATGCCCTGGTCTCGCTGTTGCTGGCCGAGGGCTTCGCACATCTGACGCTCGACGACATCGCCGCACGATTGCGCTGCTCGAAATCGACCCTCTACACGCTGGCCGCCAGCAAGGAACAGCTGGTCACAGCCGCCACGAAGCACTTCTTCCGCACGGCGACCGAATCCGTGGAAGAACGTGTCGCCACCGCCGACGGAGCTCGCGAGCGTGTCACCGCCTATCTGCACGCGGTGGGCGAGGCACTCGATCCGGCGTCAGATCAATTCATGGCCGATCTGGACGCCTTCGCCCCGGCGCGCGACATCTACGAGCGGAACACCCGCATCGCGGCGCGGCGGGTGCAGGAGCTGATCGCGGCGGGGGTGGCAGCCGGCGAATTCCGGGATGTGCACGCCGCGTTCGCTGGGGAGCTCGTCGCGACGATGATGGTGCGCATCCAACAGCGCGCGGTCCGCGACCAGGCCGGACTCGACGACGCGGCGGCCTACCGCGAACTCGCCGCGATCCTCACCGGCGGGATCCAGGCGTGATCAGTTCGCCAGGTCGAACGCCTTGAGAACCTTCGTCGGGGTGACGCGGACCAGCAGTTCACCCGGCACGCCGTTGCGTCGGCCGAACTCCTCGGCGCGCTCGGCTCCCATGTACCGCCCGCCGATGCGGGTGGCGAAGGCACGCACCTCGTCGACATCCTCGCTCGTCGTCGCGGTGCCCTGCACCTGGACGAAGGAGAACGGGGGCCGGTCGTCGTCGCAGCACAGCACCACCCGCGGATCGCGCGCCAGCGCGCGGCCCTTGGCGGTGTCCTTGCCGGTGTTGAAGACGAGCTGCCCGTCGTCGACCACGAACCACACCGGGGCGACGAGCGGCCGGCCGTCGGCGGCGACGTATCCCAGCTTCGCCGTTCGCGTGCCGTGGGACAGAAACGCGATCACGTCGTCGGTCAGCTCGGTCATAGCAGCGACTGCAATTCCTCCACGAAGGCGACGGACTCGCGTCGGTCACCGGTCAACGGATGTACCAGCAGTGTCGTGACGCCGGCCTCGGCGAACGCCGCCACTCGCTCGGCGACGAAGCCGCGCGGCCCCACCAGTGACACCTTGCGCACCAGGTCGTCGGGCACCGCGTCGATCGCCTCGGCCTTCTTGCCGGCCAGGTAGAGATCCTGGATGTGATCGGCCACCTCGCCGAAGCCGTAGCGCGTCGCGAGGTTGTGGTAGAAATTGCGGCCGCGGGCGCCCATCCCGCCGATGTAGAGCGCCAATTGTGGTTTCGCCCAAGCCAATCGATCCTCGACGGCATCGCCGATCGCCAGGCTCGCGCTGACCATCACGTCGAGCGGGCCCAGTTCCGGATCGCGTCGGGCCGCACCGGCGCGCAGCGCTGCACCCCACACGTCGTCGGCTTTCTCCGGATAGAAGAAGACCGGCTGCCAGCCCTCGGCGATCTCGGCCGTCAGCTCCACGTTCTTCGGGCCGAGGGCCGCGATGGTGATCGGAATACGTTCGCGGACAGGCTGATTGATGATCTTCAGCGGCTTGCCCAACCCGGTGCCGCGGTCGGGCGGCAACGGCACCTGATAGTGCTTGCCCTCATGGGTGAGGCGCTCGCGCCGCCACACCTGCCGGCAGATCTCGACGACCTCGCGGGTGCGTCCGAGCGGCGCGTCGAACGGCACGCCGTGGAAGCCTTCGACCACCTGCGGTCCCGAGGTGCCCAGTCCGAGGCGGAACCGGCCGTCGGAGACGTAGTCCAGTCCGGCGGCCGTCATCGCCATCAGCGCCGGGGTGCGGGTGTAGATCGGCACCACGCCGGTGCCGAGCTCGATGCGCGAGGTGCGCGCGGCCAGGAACCCGAGCTGGCTGATCGCGTCGTAGGAGTAGGCCTCGGGCACCAGCGCGATGCCGATGCCGATCTTCTCGAGTTCGACGACCTCGTCGACCGCCTCGAGGAACCCACCCGCGTAGTTGAGGAAGATGCCCGTGCGCATGCCCTAGATACTCACACGATCACGGTTTGAGGAGCGCAACCACCTTGTTCTCGAGGTCCACCGGATCGTCGGCGAAGGGGTCCATGATCTGCGTCTTCGGCAGCGCCCCGTCGGGGTCGGCAAAGGCGCGGTAGGGCCCCTTGTCCTTCTCGCTGGCCAGCATGTGCAGCAAGTAGCCCGTCATCAGGGCCCGCACGATCCGCTGGGTGCCCTTGTCGGCCCCGGGAAGCCCGACGGCCGTCGCGAGGCGTCTGCCCTCGACCAGCCCGCCGGCTTTCGTCTTCGACGTGGACCGCAGCGTGGCCGGCTTCCAGGCGCGGGCCAGCTCCACGGCGTTGGAGCGCAGCGTCATGGGGTCGCCCGGATCGGCGAGGATCAGCCCCGGCACCGTCAGTCCCGCGGCCGGCTTCTCGGCGGGCGGGCTGCTGACCAGGGGATACGCGGCGACGACGGCCTTGACCTTGCTCGGCATCCCGGCGGCCGCGAACACCGCTGCCGACGCGCCGAACCCGTGGCCGGCGAGGCCGAGCTTGCCCGGATGCACGCTGATGTCACCGCCGCCCAGTCGCACGCCGGCGATGATGTCCAGCGCGGTGCCCAGGTCGTATGCCAGTGACAGCACCGACGGCGCGAGTGACGTCTCGGTGTCGGGCGCCGCCGCGACGATGCCCCACGACGCCAGGTGCTCCAGCGTCCCGCGGTAGCGCCCGGCGGATGTGATCCAGTCGTGGCCGAACGCCACACCCGGCAGGTTCTTCCCGCTCGCCGGGGTGTAGACGATGCCGGGCAACCCGGCGAAGGCCAGGTCACCGCACAAAACCTTGTGCGGCCCGCGGCGGGTCAACGCGCGGAAGAGCTTCTTCGTGCTGGCCACCCGACGACCGTATCCCACCCGGCATCCCGACCGGCAGACGACGTCGTCTGCCGTACCCTGGTTGGCTATGTGCGGAATCGTCGGCTACGTGGGGCAGCGCCCCGCCTGCGACATCGTCGTCGACGCGCTGCGGCGGATGGAGTACCGCGGCTACGACTCCTCGGGAGTGGCGCTGCTCGACGGGCGTGGTGGGCTGACGGTGCAGCGCAAGGCGGGCCGGTTGGCGAACCTGGAGGCGGCGCTGGCCGAGCAGGGTCGCGAGAATCTGGTCGGGTCGACGGGGGTTGGGCACACCCGCTGGGCCACCCACGGTCGGCCGACCGACCGCAACGCCCACCCGCACCGCGACGCCACCGGCAAGGTCGCCGTCGTGCACAACGGCATCATCGAGAACTTCACGGCGCTGCGCGCGGAGCTGGAAACCGCCGGTGTCGAGTTCGCCAGCGACACCGACACCGAGGTGGCAGTGCACCTGGTGGCCCGCGAGTACGACGCGGGCGAGCACGCCGGTGATTTCCCGGCGGCAGTGCTGGCGGTGCTGCGCCGGTTGGAAGGCCACTTCACGCTCGTGTTCGCCCACGCCGACGATCCCGGCACGATCGTGGCAGCCCGGCGGTCCACGCCGCTGGTGGTCGGGGTCGGCGAGGGCGAGATGTTCGTCGGCTCCGACGTCGCGGCGTTCATCGAGCACACTCGCGAGGCGGTCGAGCTGGGGCAGGACCAGGCCGTCGTGGTCACCGCCGACGGGTACCGGATCACCGACTTCGACGGCCGCGACGCGGACCCTTCGCGGGACTACCGGCGTTTCCACATCGACTGGGACACCTCGGCCGCCGAGAAGGGCGGCTACGACTACTTCATGCTCAAGGAGATCGCCGAGCAGCCCTCGGCGGTGGCGGACACCCTGCTGGGTCATTTCGCCGACAACCGCATCGTCCTCGACGAGCAGCGCCTCTCGGATCAGGAACTGCGCGACGTCGACAAGGTGTTCGTGGTCGCCTGTGGCACCGCGTATCACTCGGGGCTGCTGGCCAAGTACGCGATCGAACACTGGACCCGGCTGCCCGTCGAGGTCGAACTGGCCAGCGAATTCCGCTACCGCGATCCCGTACTGGACAGCCACACCCTGGTCGTGGCCATCTCGCAGTCCGGGGAGACCGCGGACACGCTCGAGGCGGTGCGCCACGCCAAGGAACAGAAGGCCAAGGTGCTCGCGGTGTGCAACACCAACGGCAGCCAGATTCCGCGCGAATGCGACGCGGTGCTCTACACCCGCGCCGGCCCGGAGGTCGGGGTGGCCTCGACCAAGACATTCCTGGCGCAGATCGCGGCGAACTATCTGGTCGGCCTCGCGTTGGCGCAGGCGCGCGGCACCAAGTACCCCGACGAGGTGGCTCGTGAGTATCGCGATCTGGAGGCCATGCCCGAGCTGATCTCCCGGGTGCTGGCCTCCAGCGAGCCGGTCAGGGCGCTGGCCACCCGGTTCGCGGCCGCGCAGACGGTGCTTTTCCTGGGCCGCCACGTCGGCTACCCGGTGGCGCTCGAAGGTGCGCTCAAGCTCAAGGAGCTGGCCTACATGCACGCCGAAGGGTTCGCCGCCGGTGAGCTCAAGCACGGTCCGATCGCGTTGATCGAAGACGATCTGCCGGTCATCGTGGTCATGCCGTCGCCGAAGAACTCGGCGACCCTGCATGCCAAGCTGCTGTCGAACATCCGGGAGATCCAGGCCCGCGGCGCGGTCACGATCGTGATCGCCGAAGAGGGCGACGACACCGTCGCGCCGTATGCCGACCATCTGATCGAGATCCCGGCCGTCTCCACGCTGATGCAGCCGCTGCTCTCGACCATCCCCATGCAGCTGTTCTCCGCCGGTGTCGCCCAGGCCCGCGGCTACGACGTCGACAAGCCCCGCAACCTCGCGAAGTCGGTTACCGTCGAGTAACCTTCTGACCAGCGCGATTATGACTCTCCTGTCAATTTAAGGAAGAATTAAGGGCGCTCTGTTAACGCCGTCCTCCCCGGGACCGATAAACCGAGTAACAACCGTTCTGCAAGCAGCGGTCGCCGGAGCCACGCGCCCGGCGCACGACGGAATTCCCCGTCACTGCGGCCCACTGCCGCATGAAATACAGGCACGCACGGTCTTCACGGCTGTGCGCTGGTGCCTGTCCGACCCTCGGGGGCACAGGATGAACGTGCAAGAACATCACCGCGGCCGCTTCGTGGTCCGCCCGCAGCGCGACGGCACGACGGTCGTCCTGCAGGTCGAGGGCGACCTCGACGTGCTCACCGCACCCACCCTGGGCACGCACCTCGACGTCGCTCTCTCCGATTCCCTGACGTTGTTGATCGTCGACATCACCGGTGTCGGCTTCCTGTCCTCAGCCGGTATCAGCATGCTGGTCGAGACCCACCGCCTCACCGAGAAGGCGGGTATCTCACTGCGCGTCGTCGCTGAAGGACCCGCGACCGCCCGCCCACTGCGGATGATGAAGATCGACGAGATCATCGACCTCTACCCGACGCTGTCGGACGCCCGCAGCGGCACGAAAGCGCAGTAGCCGCACGACGTACCGTGGGGCGATGCGGCACTACTACTCCGCCCAGCAGATCCGCGACGCCGAGGCACCGCTGCTCGACGCATTGCCCGACGGCGTGCTCATGCGCAGGGCCGCCTTCGGGCTCGCCACCGCGATCGTCCGCGAGCTCGGTGCGGTGTCCGGCAAGACGGTCTGCGCCGTGGTCGGTTCCGGGGACAACGGCGGTGACGCGCTGTGGGCCGCCACGTTCCTGCGACGCCGCGGTGCGGGCGCGTCAGCGGTGCTGTTGAACCCCGACCGAGCGCACGCCGCGGCGCTGGCCGCCTTTCGCAGAGCCGGCGGTCGCATCGTCGAAAAGGTGCCGCCGGCAACCGATCTCGTGATCGACGGGGTGGTGGGTATCGGTGCCACCGGACCGCTGCGCCCCGCCGCGGCGGAGGTGTTCGCCGGCACCGACGCGCCGGTGGTGGCGGTCGACATCCCCAGCGGGGTCGACGTCGCGACCGGCGCCGCCGACGGTCCGCATGTCAGCGCTGCCGTCACGGTCACGTTCGGTGGCCTCAAACCAGTGCACGCGCTGGGGCCATGCGGCCGTGTGGAACTCGTCGACATCGGCCTCGATCTGCCCGCCGCCGACATCCGGGGATTCGAGGCCGCGGACGTGGCCGCCCGCTGGCCGGTGCCGGGCCGCAGCGACGACAAGTACACCCAGGGCGTGACCGGTGTGATGGCCGGTTCCGCGACGTATCCGGGCGCGGCGATCCTGTGCACCGGGGCAGCCGTGGCCGCTCACTCCGGCATGGTTCGCTACGCGGGAACTGCTGCGGCCGAGGTGGTTTCGCACTGGCCCGAGGTGATCGCGACGAAGGACTTCACCAGCGCCGGACGTGTGCAGGCGTGGGTCGTCGGCCCCGGCCTGGGTACCGACGCAGCCGGTGAGGCCGCGCTGGCCTTCGCACTCGGCACCGACCTGCCCGTGCTCGTCGACGCCGATGGTCTGACGATCCTGTCGACCCATCCCGATCTCGTCGCCGGCCGGGACGCCCCGACCGTGCTGACCCCGCACGCCGGCGAGTTCGCGCGCCTGGCGGGCCACCCGCCGGGCGATGATCGCGTCGCCGCCGCCCGCGGGCTGGCCGACCGGCTCGGTGTCACCGTTCTGCTCAAGGGCAACGTGACCGTCATCGCCGAACCGGACGGCCCGACCTATCTCAACGTCGCAGGACAGGCGTGGGCGGCGACCGCGGGTTCCGGTGACGTGCTCTCCGGGGTCATCGGGGCGCTCCTGGCCGCGGGTCTGCCGCCCGGTGAGGCCGCCGCCGCAGCCGCGTTCGTGCACGCGCGCGCCGCCGACCTCGCCGCCCGCGATCCCGGGCCCGCACCCGCGCCGACGTCGTCCTCGCGCATCCTCGCTCATCTGCGAACGGCGCTCGGCTCGATCCTCTAGAAAGGACCACATGCCCAACGTCTCGCGCCACTCCTCGCTGACCCCCGCGTATTGCGGCCGCCTGTCGACCTCCCCGATCCCGGCGCTGCGCCTGCCCGACGAGTCGATGGATCCCGAGCAGACCTACCGCTTCATCCACGACGAACTGATGCTCGACGGCAGCTCCCGGCTGAACCTGGCGACCTTCGTCACCACGTGGATGGACCCCGAGGCCGGGCAGCTGATGTCGGAGACGTTCGACAAGAACATGATCGACAAGGACGAGTACCCGGTCACGGCCGCGATCGAGCAGCGCTGCGTGTGCATGGTGGCCGACCTGTTCCACGCCAAGAACCTGCGCGACGACGATCCGTCCAGCGCCATCGGCGTGTCGACGGTCGGCTCCAGCGAGGCGGTGATGCTCGCCGGCCTGGCGCTCAAGTGGCGGTGGCGGCAGAAGCTCGAGGCGGCCGGGCAGGACTGGAAGGGCCGCACGCCGAATCTGGTGATGGGCTCCAACGTCCAGGTGGTGTGGGAGAAGTTCTGCCGCTACTTCGACGTCGAGGCGCGGTACCTACCGATGGACCACGGCCGCTACGTGATCACCCCGGAGCAGGTGCTCGACGCGGTCGACGAGAACACGATCGGCGTGGTGGCGATCCTGGGCACCACGTTCACCGGCGAGCTGGAACCCGTCGGCGACATCTGCGCCGCACTCGACGGGTTGGCCGCCGACAAGGGCCTCGACATCCCGGTGCACGTCGACGCGGCCAGCGGCGGCTTCGTGGTGCCGTTCGTGCATCCGGACCTGGTGTGGGACTTCCGGTTGCCGCGGGTGGTGTCGATCAACGTCAGCGGGCACAAGTACGGGCTGACCTATCCCGGCATCGGCTTCGTCGTGTGGCGCAACGCCGACCACCTGCCCGAAGAACTGGTGTTCCGCGTGAACTACCTCGGCGGGGACATGCCGACGTTCACGCTGAACTTCTCCCGGCCCGGCAACCAGGTCGTCGGGCAGTACTACAACTTCCTGCGGCTGGGCCGCGACGGCTACGCCACCGTGATGCACTGCCTGTCCGACACCGCGCAGTGGCTGGCGCGGGAGCTGGCCGCGATGGATGTCTTCGAGGTGATCTCCGACGGGTCGGCCATCCCGGTGGTGGCGTTCACGCTGGTCGAGGACACGCAATTCACGGTGTTCGACGTGTCGGCGCTGCTGCGCAGCTACGGCTGGCAGGTGCCGGCCTACACCATGCCCGACAACGCCACCGACGTCGCGGTACTGCGCATCGTGGTGCGGGAAGGGTTCTCGGCGAACCTGGCCCGCGCGCTGCGCGACGACATCGTCGAGGTGCTCGAGAAGCTCAACCGCACCGGCGTGGGCGGGTTCTCCGACGAGGCTCACTTCGCCCACTGACCCACCGCCGGCAACGGCCTGGGAGAATCGGCGACGGTGATCAACGCTCCGAACACGACCCAGCATGTGCCGACGGCGATCGTCGATCTCGACGCCATCGCGCACAACATCTCCGTGCTGCGCGAACGCGCCGGCTCGGCCGCAGTCATGGCCGTCGTCAAGGCCGACGGCTACGGCCACGGCGCGACCGCCGTCGGGCGGGCAGCGCTGGCCGCGGGCGCAGCCCAGCTGGGCGTCGCGACCGTCGACGAAGCGCTGGCGCTGCGCCGCGACGGCATCACGGCGCCGGTGCTCGCCTGGCTGCACCCGCCGGGGATGGACTTCGCGTCCGCGGTGTCGGCCGACGTCGAGCTCGCGGTCTCGTCGGCGCGACAGGTCAGCGAGGTGCTGTCGGCGGTCGAGCGGACCGGACGTACGGCCACCGTGACCATCAAGGCCGATACCGGTCTGAGCCGCAACGGAGTGTCACCGGAGGATTTCCCGGCCGTCGTCACCGCGCTGCGCAACGCCGCATCCGACGGTGCCGTGCGCATCCGCGGCCTGATGAGCCACCTCGCGCACGGGGACGCGCCCGAGCACCCGTTCAACAGCGTGCAGGGCCAGCGGCTCGGCGAGCTGGCCACAGTCGCGCGCTCGGCGGGGGTGGGCTTCGAGGTCGTGCACCTGAGCAACTCCCCGGCGGCGCTGACGCGGCCCGACCTGGCGTTCGACATGGTGCGGCCGGGCATCGCGGTCTACGGGCAGACGCCGATCCCTGAGCGTGGCGACATGGGGCTGCGGCCGGCGATGACGGTGACGTGCCCGGTGGCGATGGTGCGCTCGATCCGTGCCGGCGACGGCGTCTCCTACGGGCACACATGGGTCGCGACGGCGGACACCACGGTCGCGCTGATCCCCGCGGGGTACGCCGACGGGGTCTTCCGCTCGCTGAGCAACAAGATGACGGTGCAGATCAACGGCCGCCGCTACCCCAACGTCGGACGCGTCTGCATGGACCAGTTCGTCGTCGACCTCGGACCGGGTCCGGTCGAGGTCAGCGAGGGCGACGAGGCCATCCTGTTCGGCCCGGGCACCCGGGGCGAGCCGACGGCGCAGGAGTGGGCGGATCTGCTGGGCACGATCAACTACGAGGTGGTGTGCAGCCCGCGGGGCCGGATCACCCGCGCGTACCGAGGGGGCGTGCGATGAGCCCGCGGGCGGGCTGGCTGGCGGGTGCGGCGGGAGTCGCCGCCGTCGGCTCGGCCGCCGGGGTCACGGCGGCGCGGTCGTTGCGCCGCCGCGTGACGGACGTCGATCCGCACCGCGACGAGGATTTCGAGCTCCTCGACGCCGATCGCAGCACGGTCGTCACGACACCGGACGGGGTGCCGCTGGCGGTGCGCGAGGTCGGCCCCACCGACGCGCCGCTGACGGTGGTGTTCGCGCACGGCTTCTGTCTTCGCATGGGCTCCTTCCATTTTCAGCGAGCCCGGCTGTCCGAGCAGTGGGGCGCGCAGGTGCGCATGGTGTTCTACGACCAGCGGGGCCACGGCCAGTCCGGGGAGGCGCCGCCGGACACCTACACCGTCGAACAGCTGGGCCGAGACCTCGAGAGCGTGCTCGCGGTCATGGCCCCGCGCGGACCCGTGGTGCTCGTCGGACACTCGATGGGCGGGATGACGGTCCTGTCCCACGCGCGCCAGTATCCGCAGCGCTATCCGACGCGCATCGTCGGCGCCGCAATCATCGCCTCTGCTGCCGAAGGGGTTTCGCGATCACCGTTGGGGGAGATCCTGAAGAACCCCGCGCTGGAGGCGGTGCAGTTCACCGCTCGCTACGCACCGAAGACGGTGCACAGGTTCCGGGGTGCCGCCCGGTCGATCATCGGGCCCATTCTGCGGGCAGCGTCCTACGGCGACGAGAAGATCAGCCCGAGCGTGGTGGCGTTCTCCGAGCGGATGATGCACGACACGTCGGTGACCACGCTCGTCGAATTCCTGCACGCGTTGGAGGTGCACGACGAGACCGCGGGTTTGGTCACATTGCAGAAGGTGCAGACTCTGATCGCCTGCGGTGACCGAGATCTGCTGACTCCTGCCGAGTATTCACGGGAGATGGCGGCGGCACTGCCGAAGTCGGAACTGGTGATCGTCGGTGGCGCAGGACATCTCGTGCAGTTGGAACAGCCGGAGATCATCGACGAGGCGCTGGTGCGGCTGGTCGAGCGGTCGATGCCGTCGAAGCTTGTCGCCTTGACCCGGCGGGTGCGGGAGCGGGTGCGCAACAATGGCTGACTCGGGGGTGCAGCAGCTGGCCGGCGCCGAGGACACCTTGGCGTTCGGGGCGGAGCTGGGCCGCGGGTTGCGCGCGGGCGACCTGGTGGTGCTGTCGGGTCCGCTCGGGGCGGGAAAGACCGTGCTGGCCAAGGGAATCGCGCAGGGCATGGACGTCGAAGGTCCGGTGCTGTCACCCACGTTCGTCCTGGCGCGGGTGCACCGGGCGCGTCGGGCCGGAGCGGCGGCGATGGTGCACGTCGATCTCTACCGTCTGCTGGACGAGAGCTCGGTGGACCTACTCGCCGAGCTCGACTCTTTGGACCTCGACGCCGATCTCGACGAAGCGGTGGTCGTCGTGGAATGGGGCGAGGGGATCGCCGAGCGGCTGTCGGAGCGTCACCTCGACATTCGGCTGGAGCGCACGGCCGGCAGTGACGTGCGCACGGCGATGTGGCAGTGGAGCAAGCCGTGAGCAGGCTCGTGCTGGCCGTCGACACCGCCACCCCGGCGGTGACCGCTGGTGTGGTGCGGCTCGACTCCGGGATCGAGGTGCTGGCCGAACGGGTGACGGTCGATCCGCGCGCGCACGCAGAGACGTTGACGCCCAACGTCGTCGGAGCTCTGGCCGACGCAGATGTCGAGGTGAGCGCACTGACTGCCGTGGTGGTCGGGTGCGGGCCGGGACCGTTCACCGGGTTGCGGGTGGGCATGGCGACCGCGGCGGCGTTCGGGCATGCGCTGGGGATACCGGTGCACGGCGTGTGCAGCCTGGATGCGATCGCTGCGGGGACGACGGGAGAGCTGCTCGTGGTCACCGATGCGCGCCGGCGCGAGGTGTACTGGGCGCGGTATCGCGACGGGGTCCGGGTGGATGGGCCCGCGGTCAACTCCGCGGCTGACGTGCCTGCCGGTGCGGCCGCGGTGGCAGGCTCGCCCGAGCACGCGGCACTCTTCGAGCTGCCGCGGCTGGCGCCGGTGTCTCCTTCTGTGGCGGGACTCGTTGCCGCCGTGGCGGATTGGGATGCCGAACCGGAGCCCCTGTTGCCTCTGTATCTGCGCAGGCCTGATGCGAAGCCGTCGGCGGTCCCGCGGTGAACGTGGAATACGCGACGTTGGTGGCCGCCGATGCAGCGCGGTGCGCCGAACTCGAGGCGCAGGTGTTCGACGGGGACGATCCCTGGCCGGAGCGTGCCTTTCTGGCCGAGATCGCGGCCAAGCACAACCACTACGTGGCGGCGCGCGCCGACGACAAGCTCGTGGGGTATGCCGGCATCGCGCGACTCGGGCGGAGCAAGCCATTCGAGTACGAGGTGCACACCATCGCGGTCGATCCCGCCTATCAGGGCCACGGCATCGGCCGGGAGATGTTGCGCAGGCTGCTCGCCTACGCCGACGGCGGCGCGATCTTCCTGGAGGTGCGCACCGACAACGAGGCCGCGATCGCGCTGTACGAGAGCGAGGGTTTCACGAGGATCGGGCTGCGCAAGCGGTACTACCGCGTCAGCGGTGCCGACGCCTATTCGATGAAGCGGGAGCCGCGATGATCATCTTGGCGATCGAGAGTTCGTGCGACGAGACCGGAGTCGGTATCGCGGACCTGAGCGACGACGGAATGGTCACGCTGCTGGCCGACGAGGTCGCCTCAAGCGTCGACGAGCATGCCCGATTCGGCGGTGTGGTGCCGGAGATCGCGTCGCGGGCGCATCTGGAGGCGTTGGGTCCGACGATGAGACGTGCGCTGCAGACGGCGGGAATCGACCGGCCGGACGTGGTGGCGGCGACGATCGGGCCCGGACTCGCCGGTGCGCTGCTCGTGGGTGTGGCCGCGGCGAAGGCGTATGCGGCGGCCTGGCAGGTGCCCTTCTACGCGGTGAACCACCTCGGCGGTCACTTGGCTGCCGATGTCTACGATCACGGCCCCCTGCCGGAGAGCATCGGGCTGCTGGTCTCGGGTGGGCACACGAACCTGCTGCACGTGCGCTCGCTCGGGGAGCCGATCGTGGAGCTGGGCTCGACGGTCGACGACGCGGCGGGGGAGGCCTACGACAAGGTGGCGCGACTGCTGGGCCTCGGCTACCCGGGTGGCAGGGTGCTCGACGACTTGGCCCGCGACGGTGACCCTGCTGCCATCACATTTCCCCGCGGGATGACGGGTCCGCGGGATGACCGGTATGCGTTCAGTTTCTCGGGGCTCAAGACCGCGGTCGCGCGCTACGTGGAGAGTCATCCGGAGGCCTCGCAGGCCGACATCGCGGCGGGCTTCCAGGAGGCGGTCGCCGATGTGCTGACAGCGAAGGCGGTGCGCGCGGCCGAGGAGCTGGGTGTGTCGACGCTGCTGATCGCCGGCGGTGTGGCGGCGAATTCGCGTCTGCGGGAGCTGGCCGAGGAGCGCTGCGCGGCAGGGGGATTGACGCTGCGGGTGCCGCGTCCGCGGTTGTGTACCGACAACGGGGCGATGATCGCGTCGTTCGCGGCGCATCTGATTGCGGCGGGCGCGGAGCCATCGCCGCTCGATGTGGCCAGCGATCCGGGGCTGCCGGTGGTGCGGGGGCAGGTCGCGTGAACGGCTGGGCCGACACCCTGGCCATCACCGAATTGCTGTATCGCTATGCGGAGTTGATCGATGCGGGCGACTTCGACGGCGTGGGTCAGCTGTTGGGACGGGGCGACTTCATGGGTGTCGCGGGCGGTGAGGCGATTGCGTCCTTGTTCGCCGCGACGACTCGGCGCTTCCCTGAGCACGGCAACACCCCGCGGACCCGTCATCTCGTCCTCAATCCTGTCGTCGATGTCACCGGCGACACCGCTACCGCTCGGTCCACCTTCTGCGTTGTGCAGCAGACGGATACCGTTGCGCTGCAGCCGATCGTTGTAGGCCGGTACTCGGACTCGTTCGCCCGTGACGAGCGCGGGTGGTACTTCACCCAGCGGAGCGTTGACGTCGAGATGGTCGGCGATGTGTCCGACCACCTGCTGATGGACCCGACCCAACTCCGTTAGAACGGTGGGGGGTCGGCGCCGGTGGGTGGGGTTCGGTAGGTGGTCCGGTTCTGTTGTGGTGGACCGGTTTCGCCGTGTTGTCGGGTGAGTTCGCGGTGGTTGAGTGCGCGTTCTCTTCGGATGTAGGCGGTGTGGTTCTGGGTGCGGCTGCGGTGGCGGGTGGGCATCTTGAGGTGACGGCCCGGGGTGGGACGCTGCGCCGTGGTGGGGGTTGGTGGGGGTTCGGTGCGGGTGTTCCAGGACGGGAACAGCAGCGCTGATAGCGGGGTGGTGGTGTAGGTGTGGCCGGTGGGGCTGATCAGGTGTAGGCGCCCGTCGGGGGTTTGGCGTTCGGCCCAGCCCTCCCAAAAGGTTTTCAGTAAATGATGTTGGCGGCAATAGCATTTCGTGTTCGCCGGATGCGTCGCGCCGGCCGGGTAGGGCACGGTGTGGTCGATGTCGGCGTGGGTGGCGGGGCGGTCGCAGCCGGGGAAGCGGCATGTCAGATCTCGGGAGCGCACGAACCGGTCCAGCGCCGTCGACGGGCGGTAGCCCGCGGTGGCCAGACCGTCGGTTGCCCCGACGACGCGGACTGTGGCGCCGTGGGCGATGAGTTCGGCCAGCAGCGGTGCGGGCACGATGCCCCCTCCGGGGCCCACGATCAGCGCCGCACGACGGGGTTGTGTGGTGATGGGCTTGGTCGGCTGCGCAGGTTCGGCGGCCTCGGCGGGTGTGGTGTTTCGTGGCGTGTAGGTGGGTGGGGGTGCTTCGCCATGCAGCTCCGGGTCGGGTTGAGCGTCGAGGGAAGCTTGGTCGGCGATCACGGTGACCGTGATGGACGTGGCGCGCCCGTCATCCACCTGCGCGGCGGCGCAGTCGGGGCGTGCGCAGCGGCACGTCAACGCTGTGGCTCCGGCGGCGATGGCGCCGATCGAGTCGGCGCGTTTCTGATCCCGTGTGCGGGGATCGTGTTCGCAGACCGAGGCGATCATCATCGCCAACCGGGTCGCCAGCAGCGCCGCATCCGGGGTGGCCAGCCGCCCGTACACCTCGGTGATGCCCGAGCCGTCGTGACGATCGCCGATGGTGAACGACCGATCCCGCGACCGGTCGCGAACCCGCCGCACCGCGTCGGGGTCGTAGGTTTCGATCCACACGTCGATGGCAGCGTCGAGCTTCTTCTGCGACAACACCCCCCACCCCGCCACCGCATCGGCGAAATGGTTGTCGAGCAGCCGCAGGGTGGACGGGTCGAGCACCAGCGCGGTACGCGAGACGACCGCCCTGACCACGTCGAGGCTGACCTGCCCGTCGGCCAGCAGTGCCCCCAGCCGGGGGAAGCGGTCGCGCAGCGCCACCGCCAGGTCCATCTGCACCGACGCCCGCCCGGCGCTGATTCCCAACGCGGCGCCGATCTCGGCGGCCGCAGCGTCCCAGTCGGCGCAGACCCAGCGTTCCCGTTCGGGGCGGCGGCGCCGCCGCCACAGTTCGGCGATCGCGGCCAGCCGCATCGCCTCAGCCCGCGCGGCGGCGGCTGCGGAGCTGGTCATCACCTCGACCAGATCCGCCTCCACCACCCGCGTCAACTCGAACATATGTACGACGATAATCCGCGTCCACGCCACCCGGCAGCACCGAAATCCCACGCCTGGGGATAACCCGGCGGCTGGGGATGAATCCGTCGGCGTTCGCCCGAGGCGTACACGTGAACCCCGACCTTGAGCACCTAGCACTCTCATGTATAGAGTGCTAGGCGGCAGTCGGTTCAACCCTGTGTCGGCACCCGCGACGACGGCGCGAGGGCGGTCACCGACCGCCGTGTACGCACACCCACATCAATACTGAGTGAAGGGGCTCCAATCGTGGCAGTCAACATCAAGCCACTCGAGGACAAGATCCTCGTTCAGGCCAACGAGGCCGAGACCACGACCGCTTCCGGTCTGGTCATCCCCGACACCGCCAAGGAAAAGCCGCAGGAAGGCACCGTCGTCGCAGTTGGCCCCGGCCGCTGGGATGAGGATGGCGAGAAGCGGATTCCTCTGGACGTGTCTGAGGGCGACGTGGTCATCTACAGCAAGTACGGCGGCACCGAGATCAAGTACAACGGCGAGGAGTACCTGATCCTGTCGGCCCGCGACGTGCTGGCTGTCGTCTCCAAGTAAGCGAATCGTGTTCCGCCCCGGACGTTCCCGCATAGACGGGTGATGTCCGGGGCGGTGCGCGTCATACCCGCCTTGAGGGAAAGAAACTTATGAGCAAGCAAATCGAATTCAACGAGACCGCGCGTCGCGCCATGGAAGTCGGCGTCGACAAGCTCGCCGACGCGGTGAAGGTGACGTTGGGCCCGCGCGGCCGCCACGTCGTGCTCGCCAAGGCTTTCGGTGGCCCGACGGTCACCAACGACGGCGTCACGATCGCCCGTGACATCGACCTCGAGGATCCGTTCGAGAACCTCGGCGCCCAGCTCGTCAAGTCGGTCGCCACCAAGACCAACGACATCGCCGGGGACGGCACCACGACTGCCACTGTGTTGGCCCAGGCCATGGTGAAGGCCGGTCTGCGCAACGTGGCGGCGGGCGCCAACCCCATCGCCCTCGGCTCGGGCATCAGCAAGGCCGCCGACGCCGTGTCCGAGGCGCTGCTGGCCGCCGCCACCCCCGTTAAGGACAAGAAGTCCATCGCTCAGGTCGCCACCGTCTCCTCGCGTGACGAACTGGTCGGCGAGCTGGTCGGCGAGGCCATGACCAAGGTGGGGACCGACGGCGTCGTCACCGTCGAGGAGTCCTCGACGCTGAACACCGAGCTCGAGGTCACCGAAGGCGTCGGCTTCGACAAGGGCTTCATCTCAGCCTACTTCGTCACCGACTTCGACAGCCAGGAAGCGGTTCTCGAAGACGCACTGGTGCTGCTGCACCGCGAGAAGATCAGCTCGCTCCCCGACCTGCTGCCGCTGCTGGAGAAGGTCGCAGAGGCCGGCAAGCCGCTCCTGATCGTCGCCGAAGACGTCGAGGGTGAAGCGCTGTCGACGCTGGTCGTGAACGCGATCCGCAAGACGCTCAAGGCCGTCGCCGTCAAGGCGCCGTTCTTCGGGGACCGTCGGAAGGCCTTCCTCGATGATCTCGCGGTCGTGACCGGCGGCCAGGTCGTCAACCCCGACGTGGGTCTGGTGCTGCGCGACGTCGGCCTCGAGGTGCTCGGCACCGCGCGCCGTGTCGTCGTCAGCAAGGACAGCACCGTGATCGTCGACGGTGGCGGCACCCAGGACGCCATCGAGGGCCGCAAGGCGCAGTTGCGTTCGGAGATCGAGGCTTCCGATTCCGACTGGGATCGGGAGAAGCTCGAGGAGCGCCTGGCGAAGCTCGCCGGTGGCGTCGCGGTCATCAAGGTCGGTGCGGCCACCGAGACCGACCTCAAGAAGCGCAAGGAAGCCGTCGAGGACGCCGTGGCAGCTGCCAAGGCAGCCGTCGAAGAGGGCATCGTCGTCGGTGGCGGAGCCGCGCTGGTCCAGGCTCGTAGCGCCCTCGACTCGCTGCGTACGGAACTGAGCGGTGACGAGGCGCTCGGCGTCGGCGTGTTCGCGGCCGCGCTCTCCTCGCCGCTGTACTGGATCGCCACCAACGCCGGTCTGGACGGTTCGGTCGTCGTCAACAAAGTGGCGGAACTGCCTGCGGGACAGGGCTTCAACGCCGCGACACTGGAGTACGGCGATCTGATCGCCCAGGGTGTCGTCGACCCGGTCAAGGTGACCCGGTCCGCCGTCGTCAACGCGGCGTCGGTGGCGCGCATGGTGCTCACCACCGAGACCGCCGTCGTCGACAAGCCGGCGGAGCCTCAGGACGACGGTCATGGCCACAGCCACGGCCACGGTCATCACCACCACTAGGACGTAGCGCCAGAAACACCCCCGGTCCGTTGGGTCGGGGGTGTTTTGGTACCACGGTGGCTGCGCCAGCCTTAATCTCGGTCATGGACCGCATCTGGCAGTGGGCCTGGGACCGATTCGGGGCGAGACACCGCTGGGCGGGGCTTGCCGTGGTCGTGCCGGCGGGACTGCCGATCTACCTCTTCTTTTCGTTTCTCATCGTCGGTCTCGAACACTCCCGCCACTATGTCGAGGCCGTCGTCGTGACCCTGGCCGTTCTGCTGGGGATCAATGCATACGCCGGGGTCGCCGATCGCAAGAGCTACCGCCCTGTCGAGCGATGGGCGGATGGCCACGACGTCGATCGGGCGACAGCGTTGGAGGCCACCTACACCTTCGCCCGGAGCGCGGCTCTGCGCGCCGTGTGGCTGGGTGCGGTCGGGTTCGCCGTGATGTCGGTGGTCGTCGGTGTGTTCGTGGGAGCGGATGGACCACGCCTGGCGCAGTACGGACTGCTCGGCGCCGCGGTCGGAACCGCCACGTACCTCATCAGCGTGCACAGCATGTTGGAGGCGACGGCTCGACCGGCGCGGCTCGCGATTGCCGGAAACACGAACATCGGTGACTCCCTACCCCGCGCCCGACCGACGATCGCCTGGTGGTCGAGCATGACGGTGCTGGGGACTGCGTTCATCTTCTCCGTCGAGGGCGCGATGTTGGGAGCCGCGATCATCGGGGCCAGTCCAGCGCCGTTGCTGTTCCTCGGTGTCGGCGCTGCGATGACCGTCGGGTTCGGAATCCCGATGGTCGTGGGCGTCGGTTTCTCGCCGTCGATGCGGCCGATCCGCGATCTCACCGAGGGAACCGAACGGGTCACTGCCGGCGACTACGGCATGCGGGTACCGGTGGTGCAGGATGACGATCTCGGAGTGCTGGCGGCGTCGTTCAACCGCATGCAGGCGGGACTGGCTGAGCGGCAACGACTTCAGGCCGCTTTCGGGGCGTACGTCGACCCGGTTCTCGCCGCGCGGTTGCTCGAGCAGGGTGATGACGTGTTCACGGGCGAACGGCGCGAGGTCACCATGATGTTCGTCGACATCCGGGACTTCACGCCGTTCGCCGAGCAGAACACCGCCGAAGACACCGTCGCTCGACTCAACGCCCTGTTCGAGATCGTGGTGCCGGCAGTCGTCGATGCCGGTGGGCACGTGAACAAGTTTCTCGGTGACGGTGCGATGGCCGTCTTCGGCGCGCCCAACGATCTCGCTCACCATGCCGACGCCGCGGTCAGCGCCGCTGTGCAGATCCACCGCCTCGTCGCCCGTCGCTTCGACGGTGAGCTGCGGATCGGAATCGGGATCAACACCGGCACGGTGATCGCCGGCACCATCGGCGGTGGCCACCATCTCGAATTCACGCTGATCGGCGACACGACGAACGTCGCTGCCCGCGTCGAACAACTCACCAAGACAACCGGCGACCCCATCCTCCTCACCGAGCGGACCGTCCAAGCGATGGCCTCTCGCCCAGCCCACTTGATCGATCGTGGATCGCATGCCCTCAAGGGCAAGTCGGCCCCCACTGCGGTATTCGGTCTGGACCCTACATAGGGCGGTCAGCGGCGGTCCGAGAGCTGATCACGATCTTCACGCACTCGGCCGTGGGCGAACGCGCTCCACTGCGCGCGAACACGCACAGCCAACTCCTCGTCGACGCCGTCATCGCCCAACATCGGTGCGTCCGACCAGGTTTCGGGAGAACCGAACAGCAGCGGCAGCTCGATGCAGTGGCACGCGCCCAGCGGGCCGGGTGTCCAGTCGACGCGGTACGTCTGTGCACGACCGCCGGCTGCGCGCCACGAGTGGGCGAGCGCGATCGCGGGCGCGCCGAACGCCCGCCGGGTGAGCGCCCGTCCCGCCGCCGACGCGACCGCACCGCCGACCGGACCCAGCCGGCGCAGCCGAGCGCCGCGCGGATCGAGCAGCACGAATGGCAGCGCGTCGTCGCGGGTGTATCCGACAAGGATGTCGATGCGCGGGGCCGCCGACGTCGTCGCCGCAGCCACCGGCGCGATGCCCATCGTCGGTCCAAACGGCATCTTGCCGACCATGCCGAACGGTGCGGCCGCATGGAGCGCTGCCACCTGAGCCTCCAGCAGCAGGTCGATGTCGGCACCGCCCGGCGTGACGCCCCTCAACCGTGCCACGGCGGCCTCGCGCATGGCCGTGACCATCGCGGTGCGATCGACACCGTGAATACCCAGCGGCGCGCTCTGCAGGATGGCCCGCGAGAACAGCGTCTCGGTCTCCGGGCACATCATCAGCGCCAGCGCCGAATAGCCGCCCGCGGACTGGCCGAACACCGTGACGCGGCGGGGGTCGCCGCCGAACGCGGCGATGTTGTCCTGCACCCACCGCAGTGCGGCGATCTGATCCCGCAACCCGAGGTTGTCGCAGTCGGAGTCGGCGAGGTCGAGGAAGCCCAGGATGCCGAGCCGGTAGCTCACCCGCACGACGACCACGCCGCCATCACGCACCAGATCGTCAGGGTCGTAGATGGCGGCCTCGCCACTTCCCGACACGTAGGCCCCGCCGTGGAACCACACCATCACCGGCAGGCCCGCTGCGTCGGCCGGCGCGGTGACGCTCAGGACCTGGCACCGCTCGCTCATCGGGAGTCCGTCGACCACCGGCCCGGTGACGAAGGCGAGCCGCGAGGGGAGTTGCGGGCAGGCGGGACCCCGCGTTGTGGCGTCGACGACGTCAGGACATGCCGGCACGGGGATGGGTGGCGCGAACCGTTCGGCAGTCGCGTACGGCACTCCGCGGGCCTGGATCAGACCGTCGACCTCTTCGACCAGCAGCCGGCCGCCCGTCGCGGAGATCAGACGCGTGGCCACATCTCCACCCTAGGGCGGTGTGCCCACGCTCACCCTGACAGCCCCTGGTCAACGGGCGTGCCATGAGTAAAATGAATTTTGCTCATGACCTTTCGACGGCTGAGCGAATCCGACGAAGCAGGAGGGTACGGCCGTGGGCGCGCAGTCACGTCAGCGCGGGCTTCTGAGCCGAATGGTGCGGGAGACCGACCCGCCGACCGGCGCCATGCCGCGGCTCCCGGCCGCGCACGCGGATATCGACGAGGCCTACTACGCCCGCGTCGGCGAGGTGCTCGACCTGGCGGGCAACATCGGCGCCATCCTGATGGCGTCCGGCACCCCCGCCACCGCCACCATGGATCAGGTCACCGCGATCACGTCGGCCTACGGCGTCGAACGCTGTGAGGTCGATGTCATCAACACCACGATCCACATCGCCGCCTACCGCGGACCGTCGTCGCCGGTCAGCACGCTGCACATCGTGCAGTCCCGGTCCATCGACTTCAGCCGGCTGGCGGCCGTGGACCGATTGATCGCCAAGATCCGCGCCGGCGAGATCTCGCCGACCGATGCCCGCGCCGAACTCGACGAGATCATCATCGCTCCGCACCCGTACCGCCGGTGGATCGCCACCCTGGCGTGGGGCGCGCTGGCCTTCGCGACCGCGGGCACGCTCGGCGCGGGCTGGCTCGGCTGTGTGATCAGTGCGCTGAGCACCATGACGATCGACCGGGTGAACCGCCGGCTCAACCGGCACGGGCTGCCGTTCTTCTTCCAGTACGCGGTGGGCGGGATGATCGCCGCCGCGCCGCCGATCATCCTGTACTGGCTCACCCCCCGACTGGGTCTGCACTTCGAGCCGAGCATCGCCATCGCCGCCGGCCTGGTCGTGCTGCTCGCCGGGCTGTCACTGGTGGGGTCGGTCGGCGACGTGATCAGCGGAGCGCCGGTCACCGCGGCCGGACGCTTCTTCGAGCTGGTGATGATGACGGGAGCGACGATCGCCGGTGTGGCGCTGGTGCTGCATCTCGCCAACCGCTTCGGTGCGCCGTTCGTGGCCATCGACGCGCACGCGCCGCCGGCACTGGCCGAGTTCCCCGCCCGCGTCGCGTTCGGTGCTGCGAGCGCGGCGGCCTACGCGCTGGCCTGCTACGCCGAACGGTCGGCTGCCATCGCGGCCGCGTTCGGTGGGGCGGCCGGCACCATCGCGTTCCTGCTCGCCCAGGGTGCGGGCCTGGGAGCCGTGGTGGCCTCGTTCGTGGCAGCCGTGCCGATCGGACTGGTCGGACGGCTGATGGAACGTCGCAACCTGGCGCCGCCCATGGTCGTCTCGATCGCGGGCATCGTGCCCCTGCTGCCGGGTCTGTCCCTGCTGCACGGCATCTACGCGATCCTCAACGACCAGAGCGCCGTCGGTTTCGCGTCGGTGCTGGGTGCTTTCGCCATCGGCACCGCGCTGGCCGCGGGTGTGACGCTCGGCGAGTGGAGCTCGTGGAAGGTCCGCCGCCGGCGGCTTCAGGCCCGGCGCACGAACAGGAGCTTGAAGCTGCCGGGACGCTCGCCGCTGAGCTCCGCGGACTAGGTGGCCTCCAGGCGGGCCCGCACGGCGGCCATCCGCTGCTGCAGGTCCGCCTCCGAGATCACCCCACGCGCCACCAGCGAATGCGCGAGAGCGACGAGCTGGTTCTCCGGGTAGGGCAGATCGGAGTAGGTGCTCGCCACCAACGCGTCCTCCTCGTCCCGGCGTTCCTGGAACGTCGGCACGTCGGCCTCACCCGCCGCGTGGTCCAGCGCGTCGCACAACCCGTCGAGGCTGGTCTTCCACGGCGGCACCGGGTTGTCCACGCCGTACTTGGCCGCCACCCGCGGCCACACGTGGTCGCTGTCCACCATCTGGCGCAGTACCGAACCGTCCACCGTCACTCCGCGATCGGGTGCAGCGCGGGCCGGGTAGCGGTGACGACGTTGGTGGTCACGCCCGGTTTGGGCAGCGCGACACCGATCAGGCAGTCGCGGGTGACGATCTCGGCGAGCTGATCTTCGGTCCACCCGTCGGTGCCTGCCGGACGCATCGGCATCACCATGAAGCGGTGCTTCTGGTTGGAATCCTGCACGCGGACCTCGACGTCGTCGGGGAGGTACAACCCGAACTCGGCGAGGACCTGACGGGGCCAGCGCACCAGCCGACGGCGATAGTTGGGGGTGCGATACCACTCGGGCGAGTTCCCCAGGATCGGCCGGGGATAGCACGAACACAGCGCGCACACGATGACGTGGTGCACCCCGGGAGAATCCGCCAGGATCTCGAAAGCGGTGAAATCGCTGGGTGTTCCGAAGCCGGTCGGTTCCATCCAGTCGACCCCGACCGCCTTGCTGGCCGACATGGGTTCGGTCAGCGCGAGCTCCCTGAAATCCGGATCCAGCCATGCCCGGGCCACCAGCCGCGCGGCCGGTGTCGGACCGATCTGCTCGGCGAACTCGGTGAACCGCCGGTGGTCCTCCGCGGTGAAGATGCCCTTTTCGATGCAGAGCTCGCGCAGCGCGATCTCGAGCACCTCGAAATCGGTGATCTCGTCGACCATCGGCTTGACGGTCCGGTCGTGATCGTGATCATGCGAGTGGTCATGCGGCACGGTCGATTCCCCTCTCGGACAGAGCAACTTAGCGCGGCGCCAGCCAACGCTCGGGCAACTCGGTGCGCAACGTGTCCGAGGCGGTGCCGGTGTAGCCGTCCCAGAGCTCGCTCTGGATGAACTCGACGACGTAGAACCACTCGGGGCGGGCGTCGGGGCGGTCCCAGGTCTCGTCCTCGGCCGCCGGACTCTCGTAGGCCACGGTGGCGATGCGCCCGGATGCGCCGCGCACGTACTCGGGCGTGCGGGTGTAGAAGATCACCGGCAGGTCGCGCACCACGACCTGATCGCCGACGGCGAAGCGCGGCGGTCCGGCCTGTCCGGCGTAGACCTGAGGGTCACCCTTGCCGACGGCATGCCGGTGGTGGGCGTTGCGGGCGACTCCGGCGCCGTCGCCGTGCGATTTCGGTTGTGCCTCCGGCGTGCGTCCCGCCAATCCACCGGCGTAGCGCTGCGCGACCTCGGCCATGCGCTCGCTGAGCTCCCCGAGGCTGATGTGGTGCTTCTCGACGAGCACCCGGGCCACCGCGAGCAGCCACCGACCGTAGTAGGGCAGCCCCAGATACTCGGCGCGGCCCACGTCGACGTTGCCGATGCGGCGCCGTTCCTCGGACAGCCAGATACCCCGCGCGGCGAGCACCTCGCACATGACGTAGGTGAGCTCTTCCCACTGCTCGTACTGCTTGTTCTCGTACTTCATCGGCGCGTCGGGTTCACCACCGACGTCGTGAACTGGCTTGAGGTAGGCCTTGATTCGCGCCGCATCGAGCAGATCGGGCGGGGGAGCGTCGGGCAGTTCAGAAAATGCGGACTTCAGCCGCGCCACCAACTCGAGCTGCGCGGCGCGCTCGGCGGCAGTACTCATCCCTTGCGACCCCCAGGGTGGCGACGTTGCCTGGCGGTCCGAGCCTAACCTCGGCTCACCCGGCCCCGGGTGGTTTCGGGTCGATCAGGCCGAGCGGCGAATGCCCCGCTTCAGCAGGAGCTCGCGCTCGGATTCACTCAAACCGCCCCAGATGCCGTAGGGCTCACCCACAGCAAGCGCGTGCGATCGGCACTGCGTGATCACCGGGCAACTGCGGCACATCTCCTTGGCGCGCATCTCGCGCTGTGCGCGGGCGCGACCACGCTCCCCGTCGGGATGGAAGAACATCGCGGAATCGACACCCCGGCAAAGACCCTGCATCTGCCAATCCCAGATGTCGGCGTTCGGACCGGGAAGCTGCTGCGGCTGTGGCACTGCGAAACCCCTCTCTGCACATCCCTTTTCTCACTCGTGGATGCGTCAGTCGTGGAACGAATCCGAGCACAGTCGCCGATGACCACTCGTGCACACAACGTAGAAGGGCTTCGGATTTTCCGTCAATAGCCGCCCCTGTGCGAAAGCGCATAGGGCCAGGCCCAGAATTAACATCACGTTCATCGGTGGGAATCCTTCGCAACGACTGAGGTGATAGGCGCTTCGGGCCCACCGCCCATTTCGGCGTCATTTGGCCCGGTCAGTTAATGTCACGTTGCGAGAACGGAACTCGACACCCGTCGACCAGTTTTCCTGTTCGTAACAAGACGAGCATGAACTGTTAACTGACGGCCGTATCAGATTCGCCGGAGTTGATAACGTCGGCTCTCGACATGGGCTCCGACACGGACACCGGATGGGACACCGGACTGAATTCGGCGGCGTTCGGCAGCAATCCCGGCGCGTGGCCGCTGCCGGCTGCGACCACCCCCGAGGAGCGGTGGCTGCGTGCCGTCGCTGCCGGCGGACAAGGCCGCTACGCCGCCGCGGTGGCCGACCTCGATCAGCTACTGCGCGCCGTGGACCGCGGGCCGCTCGCCTCACTCGCGCTGAGCACCCGAGGTTCGTTTCTGCGTCAGCTCGGCTGGCACGAACGGGCCCGCTCGCTCGACGGTGCGGCATGGGGACGGTCGGACGGAACCGGTGATGCGGGGGCGGACGCACTGATCGGGCTGGCCGCCGACGCTCTGGGCGTCGGCCGGTTCGCAGCATCCGAACGGGCGCTCGTGCGAGCGGCCGAGGTCCTACCGACCGCGCCGTCTGCGCGCCTACCGATCCGGCTGGCATGGGTGTCGGCCGAGCTCGCGATGGCACGGGGTGACGCCGCCGCCCTCGACCACGCGCAACAAGCAGTCGAGCTGGCAGGCCGGACCCCGTCGGTGCGGCACCGCATCAAGTCGCTCCTCGTGCGGGCCGCGGCGCACTGCGCGACCGGCGACACCGACGCGGCCCGCCGAGACGGCGATCGCGTCCTGTCGCACACCGCCGAGCACGGGCTGGTCCCGCTGCGCTGGGCGGCTGCGTCGCTGCTGGCGGGCATCGGAAGCGTGGACTTCCCCGAACGCGAGATCACAGACGTTCGCTCCAGTTGCGCCGAAACCGTGATCAGACGTGGCGGCGTGTGGCGCTCGCGCTAACGGGGTTGCGCCCCGAGCGGTCGTTATTGTTTAGCTGAGCCACACAACCGACACCTGAATCCGGTGTCCCCGACGTAACGCTGGAGAGCCTGCTCACGATGACAATTTCGGGAGAACGTCTCGATGCTGTCGTGGCAGAAGCCATCGCCGGCAACCGGGATGCACTCCGGGAGGTGCTGGAGACCATCCGCCCCCTCGTCGTCCGGTACTGCCGGGCACGGGTGGGAACCGCGGAACGCAGCGGTCTGTCAGCTGATGACGTTGCTCAGGAGGTGTGCTTGGCTGCCATCACGGCGCTGCCGCGGTACAAGGATCAGGGACGACCGTTTCTGGCCTTCGTGTACGGCATCGCAGCGCACAAGGTTGCCGACGCACATCGGGCCGCCGGACGAAACCGGGCCGACCCGATGGAGGTGGTGCCGGAACGCTTCGCCGGTGAGGCCGGTCCCGAGCAGATGGCCATCGACTCCGAGTCGTCGGCCAGGATGAACGCCCTCCTGCAGATCCTTCCCGAGAAGCAGCGCGAGATCCTCATCCTGCGCGTCGTCGTCGGCATGAGTGCCGAAGAGACCGCCGAGGCGGTCGGCAGCACGGCGGGTGCGGTCCGGGTGGCCCAGCACCGTGCGCTGTCTCGACTCAAGACGGAGATCATGGCGACGGGACGTGACCATGCCTGACTTCGGACGCTGGAACAACAGTGGTGGGGATCCGTCGCTGAACGAGATCAACCGCACCGACCAGTTCCTCGACGCATTGGCCGGTCAGCAACCGACCTACGCGACCGACCGCGGCGAGGCCGAACTCGCCCGCTTGCTGGCCGGCTGGCGCGACGACGTGCGCGAGACACCGATGAACGACGTGCTGACGATGCAGGACGCCGTCGCAGCCCTCGATCGGGTGAATTCGCCCGGTCGCCGGCGTCGTCTGTCGCTGGCCATGGTCGGTTCGGCCGCGGCCGCGGTGCTGTGCCTCGGTGGGTTCGGCGCCGTGATCGCGGGCTCCGGCCCGGGTGATGCGCTCTACGGTCTGCGCACCGTGCTGTTCGGCGGACAAGAACAGACGCGCGACGACGCGGTCGCCCTGGCCGCGCAGACCGAGATGCAGCAGGTACAGAAGCTGATCGAGCAGGGCGACTGGCAGGGTGCCCAGGCCAAGCTCGAGGCGGTCACCACGACGGTCGCGACGGTCGGCGACGATCAGCGCAAAGCCGAGCTGGTGTCCCAGTGGCAGGAGTTGACGGTCAAGGTCGAGGCACAGGATCCCGCCGCGACCGTGGCGCCGGGTGTGCCGCTGCCCACCTTCCCCGCCGTCAGTGTCGATCCGAATGCCGTCCTGCCGGCCTCGCCGACGGAGACGTCGTCGGTGACCTCTCCGTCGGACACGACCTCGGTGACCTCCCCGTCGAACACGACCTCGGTGACGACCTCGGGAGAGGCCCCGTCGTCGAGCACTGATGCGACGCAGCCCTCGGCCACCCCGTCGGCCACCCCGTCGGCCACCCCGTCGGCCACGCCGTCGTCGCCGCTGGAGGCGACCCCGTCGAGCACGGCCGTCCCGGCCCCGTCGTCGACGACCCCGCGTACGACTGCCGCCCCGTCCTCGACGACCTCGCCGTCGACCACAGCGGCGGTCACGCCCACCACGACGACATCGGTCGTGGTTGCGCAGTCAACGACGACGGCAGCCCCGCGGGCGACCACGGCGGCTCCGACGTCAGTAGCTCCGACGCCAGTGGCTCCGACGTCAGTTGCTCCGGCGAGCACGACCGCACCGGCAGTCGCGGTCCCGTCGAGCGCACCCGTCACGGTAGAGCCGGCGGTTCCGACCACGACACTGCCGGTCGAGCCGCAGGAGCCCAACTGACGACGGGCAGATTCAGCCCTCAGCGATAGCCGTCGGACTCCGAGGCCGCCTCGTTCAGCGACGCATCGGCGTAACCGCGGCAGTAGTCCCAGGTGACATACGAATCCGGCTCGGGGTCGTAGGCCGGTTCGTGCGGGCGGACGGTGCCGTCGACGAGCAGCTGGAGCAGGTTGGCCCGCAGCATGTCCCAATCGTGGTAGTGGTCCTGCTGGCATTCGTCACAGCAGACGACGAGGCCGCGAATTCCCTTGTGCGCCAACAGCGCCTCATACACGGCCAGGTCGGCCAGGTCGGCCTCCACGGCGGTACGTTCCTGCGGATCCAGCGGCTGCCCCGGCTCGAGCGCATCGAGGGCTGCCGACGGATCGCTCGGGTCGTCGGCGAACGGGTCAGGCGGCAATCCTGGCGGCAGGTGGTCTCGCACGCCACAAGACTACGCAGCCCTGCGGGTATCGCGCCAGCACTCTCGCGGCACGTCATGGCGAACACAAATGCCGAGCTTGATGCCGATAAGATGGGCTTTTCAGGTCGCGTTCGTTTCTCGATCGCATGGCCTGTCCCGCGTTGTGTTGATGGAGGCTCCCATGTCGATCGCCGAGAGCAGCATTCCCCTGGCCGTGCCCGTGCCCACCGGCGGTGATGACCCGACCAAGGTGGCCATGGTGGGTCTCACGTTCGACGATGTCCTGCTGCTGCCCGCCGCCTCCGATGTGATTCCCGCCACGGCGGACACGTCCAGCCAGCTGACCCGCAAGATCCGGTTGAAGGTGCCGCTGGTCAGCTCGGCGATGGACACCGTGACCGAGTCGAGGATGGCGATCGCGATGGCGCGTGCCGGCGGGATGGGGGTGCTGCACCGCAACCTTCCGGTCGCCGAGCAGGCCTCGGCCGTGGAGACCGTCAAACGATCCGAGGCCGGCATGGTGACCGACCCCGTCACCTGCTCCCCGGACAACACGCTCGCCGAGGTCGACGCGATGTGCGCGCGCTTCCGCATCTCGGGCCTGCCGGTGGTCGACACCGCCGGCGCCCTCGTCGGGATCATCACCAATCGCGACATGCGTTTCGAGGTCGACCAGTCCAAGCCCGTCCGGGAAGTGATGACCAAGGCCCCGCTGATCACCGCGCAGGAGGGCGTCTCGGCCGAGGCGGCGCTGGGATTGTTGCGCCGCAACAAGATCGAGAAGCTGCCGATCGTCGACGGCAACGGCAAGCTGACCGGTCTGATCACGGTGAAGGACTTCGTCAAGACCGAGCAGTTCCCGCTGGCCACCAAGGACAGCGACGGCCGGCTGCTCGTCGGTGCAGCCGTCGGCGTCGGCGAGGACGCGTGGACCCGAGCGATGACGCTGGCCGACGCCGGAGTGGACGTGCTGATCGTCGACACCGCCCACGCACACAACCGCGGGGTGCTCGACATGGTGCACCGGCTCAAGGCCGCCATCGGTGACCGCGTCGAGATCGTCGGCGGCAACGTCGCGACGCGGGCGGCCGCCGCAGCGCTGGTCGAGGCGGGGGCCGACGCGGTCAAGGTCGGCGTCGGGCCCGGTTCGATCTGCACCACGCGTGTGGTCGCCGGCGTCGGCGCCCCGCAGATCACCGCGATCCTCGAAGCCGTGGCCGCGTGTGCGCCGCACGGCGTGCCGGTGATCGCCGACGGGGGACTGCAGTACTCCGGCGACATCGCCAAGGCGCTCGCGGCGGGGGCATCGACGGCGATGCTCGGCTCGCTGCTCGCCGGCACCTCGGAGTCGCCCGGTGAGCTGATCTTCGTCAACGGCAAGCAGTTCAAGAGCTACCGCGGCATGGGCTCGCTGGGTGCGATGCAGGGCCGCGGCGCGGGCGGCAACCTGCGTGGCTCCTATTCCAAGGACCGCTACTTCCAGGACGACGTGCTGTCGGAGGACAAGCTGGTGCCCGAGGGGATCGAGGGCCGGGTACCGTTCCGCGGTCCGTTGTCTACGGTGATCCATCAGCTCGTCGGCGGCCTGCGCGCGGCGATGGGGTACACCGGCTCGGCCACCATCGAGGCTCTGCAGCAGGCGCAATTCGTGCAGATCACCGCGGCCGGTCTCAAGGAGAGCCACCCCCACGACATCACGATGACGGTGGAAGCCCCCAACTACACCACCCGCTAGGGTCGTCGCGGGATCAACAGGGGAGTGGACAACATGCGAGACATGGTCGAGATCGGTATGGGCCGAACCGCGCGCCGTACCTACGAGCTCGGCGACATCAACATCGTGCCGTCGCGGCGCACCCGGTCGTCCAAGGACGTCTCGACGGCATGGCAGCTCGACGCCTACCGGTTCGAGATCCCGGTGCTGGCCCACCCGACCGATGCGCTGGTGTCCCCTGAGTTCGCGATAGAGCTGGGCCGCCTCGGTGGTCTGGGCATCCTCAACGGCGAGGGTCTGATCGGCAGGCACGCCGACGTCGAGGCACGCATCGTCGAGGTGATCGAGGCCGCTTCCAAGGAGTTCGATCCGTCGGCGTCGGTTCGCCTGCTGCAGCAGTTGCATTCTGCGCCAATCGATCTCGATCTTCTCGGCGCCGCGGTTGCGCGGATTCGGGAGGCCGGCGTCACCACCGCGGTGCGCGTCTCGCCGCAGAACGCGCAGGCGTTGACGCCGACGTTGGTGGCGGCCGGGATCGACCTGCTGGTCATTCAGGGCACGATCATCTCCGCCGAGCGCGTCGCTTCGGACGGCGAGCCGCTGAACCTGAAGACCTTCATCTCCGAGCTCGACGTGCCGGTGGTCGCGGGCGGTGTGCTGGACCACCGCACCGCACTGCACCTGATGCGCACCGGCGCCGCCGGTGTGATCGTCGGATACGGATCCACCGCCGGGGTCACGACGTCCGATGAGGTGCTCGGCATCAGCGTGCCGATGGCCACCGCGATCGCCGACGCGGCGGCCGCTCGGCGGGAGTACCTCGACGAGACCGGCGGCCGGTATGTGCACGTGCTCGCCGACGGTGACATCCACACCTCGGGAGAGCTGGCCAAGGCCATCGCCTGCGGCGCCGACGCCGTCGTGCTCGGCACCCCGCTCGCATCAGCGGCCGAAGCGCTGGGCGGCGGCTGGTTCTGGCCGGCTGCGGCCGCCCACCCGTCACTGCCGCGGGGCGCGCTCCTGCAGGTGGAGTCCGGGGAGCGGCCCGCCCTCGAGCAGGTGTTGAACGGCCCGTCGGACGACCCGTTCGGTGCGTTGAACCTGGTCGGCGGCCTGCGGCGGTCGATGGCCAAGGCGGGCTACTGCGATCTCAAGGAGTTCCAGAAGGTCGGTCTGACCGTCGGCGTCTGACCACCGTTGTGTCGCGGGCCACTTTACAAAGTTGGCCGTCATGTCGAGAGGCCGCATAATGGACGGCATGAAGCCTGACTACGACGTCGTGATCATCGGTTCGGGGTTCGGCGGCAGCGTGAGCGCGCTGCGACTCACCGAGAAGGGCTACAAGGTCCTGGTCCTCGAGGCGGGCAAGCGCTACGAGGATCCCGACTTCGCCAAGACGTCGTGGAACCTGCGCCGATTCCTGTGGGCTCCGCGCTTCGGAATGTTCGGTATCCAGCGCATCCACCTGCTCAACAACGTGATGATCCTCGCGGGTGCGGGGGTCGGCGGCGGCTCGCTGAACTACGCCAACACGCTGTACGTGCCGAGGGAGCCGTTCTTCAACGACCCGCAGTGGCGCGACATCACCGACTGGCGTTCCGAACTGCTGCCCCACTACGACCAGGCGCAGCGGATGCTCGGCGTCGTCACGAACCCGACGGTGACCGACGCCGACCGCATCATGCAGGAGGTCGCCGAGGACATGGGCTGCCGAGACACGTGGGTGCCGACGCCGGTCGGAGTCTTCTTCGGCCCCGACGGTGAGAAGCGGCCCGGTCAGCTCCTGCCCGATCCGTACTTCGGCGGCGCCGGGCCGGCGCGCACCGGCTGCATCGAGTGCGGGTCGTGCATGACGGGCTGCCGCTTCGGCGCCAAGAACACGCTGATCAAGAACTACCTCGGGCTGGCCGAGAAGGCCGGCGCACACATCGAGCCGATGACCACGGTCACCGACTTCAGCGAGCGCCCCGACGGCACATGGCAGGTCCGCACGGTGCGCACCGGCAGTTGGGTGCGGCGCACCCGTCGCACGTTCACCGCGAACCAGGTGATCGTCGCCGCCGGCACGTACGGCACGCAGCGACTGCTGTTCAAGATGCGTGACACCGGCCGTCTGCCGAAGCTCTCGGATCGCCTCGGCATGCTCACCCGCACCAACTCCGAGTCGATCGTCGGGGCCGGGCGGTTGCGGGTCGCCGACGACTTGAATCTGACCCACGGGGTGGCGATCACGTCGTCGATCCACCCGACCTCCGACACGCACGTCGAGCCGTGCCGGTACGGCAAGGGGTCCAACGCCATGGGTCTGCTGCAGACCCTGATGACCGACGGGGCCGGACCGGAGGGCACCGACGTGCCGCGCTGGAAGCAGCTGGTCCGCACCGCCCGCGAGGATCCGAGGGGCACGCTGCGGCTGCTCAATCCCCGCCGCTGGAGCGAGCGCACCATGATCGCGCTGGTCATGCAGAACCTCGACAACTCGATCACGACGTTCACCAAGCGCACCCGATTCGGCTTCCACCGCTACCTCAGCAAGCAGGGCCACGGCGAGCCCAACCCGTCGTGGATTCCCGTCGGCAACGAGGTGACGCGGCGCATCGCCAAGAAGATCGACGGTGTCGCCGGCGGCACGTGGGGCGAGCTGTTCAACATTCCCCTCACCGCGCACTTCCTCGGCGGTGCGGTGATCGGGGACAGCCCCGAGCACGGGGTCATCGACCCCTACCACCGGGTGTGGAACTACCCGACGCTGTCGGTGGTCGACGGTGCGGCGATCTCGGCGAATCTCGGTGTGAACCCGTCGCTGTCGATCACCGCGCAGGCCGAACGCGCGGCCTCGCTGTGGCCAAACAAGGGCGAGCAGGATCTGCGGCCCGCCCAGGGTGAGCCGTACCGGCAGCTGGCTCCGATCGAGCCCGCGCATCCGGTGGTCCCCGCAGGCGCACCCGCCGCTCTGGACTGGGGCGTGAGTGCCGAGACCGTCAATCGGCGCGACCCCACCACCGCGGAAGCGCAGGGCGCCTGACCCTGGAACCACCCCACTAGACTGTTCGGGTGGATTCTGCTGCTCCCCGCCCGGTACTGGTCGTCGACTTCGGCGCCCAGTACGCCCAGCTCATCGCACGGCGGGTGCGGGAGGCGCGGGTGTTCTCCGAAGTCATCCCGCACACCACGACCGTCGACGAGATCAAAGCGCGCAACCCGCGCGCAGTCGTGCTCTCCGGCGGACCGGCCAGCGTCTACTCCGACGGTGCACCGCAGCTCGACCCGGCGCTGTTCGACCTCGACATCCCGGTGTTCGGCATCTGCTACGGCTTCCAGGCGATGGCGCAAGCGCTCGGTGGCACGGTCGCGCACACCGGGACCAGTGAATTCGGCCGCACCGAGCTCAATGTGGTGGGCGGAGAACTGCATTCGGATCTGCCCGCGAGGCAGCCGGTCTGGATGAGCCACGGTGACGCGGTCACTGAGGCTCCGGCCGGGTTCGACGTCGTGGCCACCAGTTCGGGCGCCCCGGTCGCGGCGTTCGAGAACCGGGCGCGTGGATTGGCGGGCGTGCAGTACCACCCGGAGGTCATGCACAGTCCGCACGGCCAGCAGGTACTCAGCCGGTTCCTGCACGAGTTCGCCGGCATCGACGCGACGTGGACGCCGGCCAACATCGCCGACGCGCTCGTCGAGCAGGTCCGCACCCAGATCGGCGACGGACGGGCCATCTGCGGGCTGTCCGGCGGAGTGGATTCCGCGGTCGCGGCGGCCCTCGTGCAACGCGCCATCGGCGACCGGCTGACGTGTGTGTTCGTCGATCACGGATTGCTGCGCGCCGGCGAGCGCGCCCAGGTGCAACGCGACTTCGTCGCCGCCACCGGCGCGAACCTCGTCACCGTCGACGTGGCCGACCGATTCCTGGAAGCGCTGTCGGGAGTGACGAACCCCGAGGGCAAGCGCAAGATCATCGGCCGTGAGTTCATCCGGGCGTTCGAAGGCGCTGTGCGCGACGCTCTCGGGGCGGCGGAGGGCTCGGATGTCACTGTCGAATTTCTGGTCCAGGGCACGCTGTATCCCGACGTCGTCGAATCGGGCGGCGGCACCGGCACCGCGAACATCAAGAGCCATCACAATGTCGGCGGCCTGCCGGGAGATCTCAAGTTCAAGCTCGTCGAACCGCTGCGGTTGCTGTTCAAGGACGAGGTCCGCGCGGTCGGCCGCGAACTCGGCTTACCCGAGGACATCGTTGCGCGGCAACCCTTTCCGGGGCCCGGGCTGGGTATCCGGATCGTCGGTGAGGTCACCGCGGACCGGCTGGACACGTTGCGCCGCGCCGATGCGATCGCCCGCGAGGAGTTGACCTCGGCCGGCCTGGATCACCAGATCTGGCAGTGCCCGGTGGTGCTGCTCGCCGACGTGCGCTCGGTCGGCGTGCAAGGCGACTGCCGCACCTACGGGCACCCGATCGTGCTGCGCCCGGTGTCGAGCGAGGACGCGATGACCGCGGATTGGACCCGCGTGCCCTACGAGGTGCTGGAACGGATCTCGACCCGCATCACCAACGAAGTTCGCGAAGTGAATCGGGTCGTCCTGGACATCACCAGCAAGCCGCCGGGCACCATCGAGTGGGAGTGACGGTCGGTCCGGCTTCCGACACTTGATCAGTCGCCGGAGGCACTTTTCTCGATGAGATCGCCGAGCATCGTCGCGACCGTGGTCTCCACCGCGGACTCGATCGAAAACGCCAGGGTCGCACTGACGGCACCCACGGCCTGGGTGCGGAACCGCACCAGCGTGGTGATGAGTTCGGCGACCTTGACGTCGTCGGGCATCGCGGCGCCCGGGTTGATCTTGTCGACGACCTCCTCGAGGCCGGCCTGCACGAGGATCGCGCTGATCTGGTCCAGCAGCGGGCTCACCTGTTCGTGGATGTCGACGAGCTTGTCGTACGCCACGCCGTAGCGGTGGATCTCGGTGAACGCCGCGACCAGCGTGGGCCGCACCACCGTGGCGTGCTCACCGTCGACGCGGATGATGTCGAGCGAGACCATGCGATCGAACGCGGCATCGTCGCCGATGGTCTCCCGAGCCTCGGCGAGTGCCATCCGCTGCGGCTTCTCGGTGGCCCAGCTGCCCGCGATCGCCGACTCCAACCCGAGCATGTCGCCGATGTCCTTGCCCTGCTCCCATGTCGAGAGCATCTCGTTGACGTGGGCCAGGTTGTAGCCGCGGTCGAGCAGAGACGTGATCAGCCGCAGCCGGGTGAGGTGGGTGTCGTTGTACAGCGCGATCCGGCCGACCCGCAACGGCGGGTGCAGCAGTCCGCGATCCCGATAGACACGGACGTTGCGGGTCGTCGTCCCACCCAGGCGGGCCAATTCGTCGATGCGGTATTCACCGGATTCCGTGACACCGTGCGGTTGCACTGCGGCGTCGAACAACTGGGACACCGCGGCCTCGACGACGTCGCGGGAACCGCGGCGGATCCGTCGCAGGATCGTCGGGATCGGTCCACCGGACCTGGGCTGGGACATCGCGGTCGCGGTCAGGCGGTGGAGGGCACGGCGCGTACTCGCGCGCCGTGTGCCACCGCGGCGTAGTCGTCGAACCGGAATTGGCGCATCTGTCGAAGATACTGTGTCGCCAGTCCCGGGTACATCGACGCGTTGAAGCCGTCGGCGGTCAGATACCAGCTGCGGCATCCCGACATCCACGTCGTGCCGGCCAACCGCCGCTGGATGCCGGCGTTGTACCGGCGCTGCACATCGGCGCGCACGTCGAGGTAGCGCAGGTTCTGCTTCAGGATCGTGGTGATGCCGGCGACCGCGTAGTCGATCTGCCCTTCGATGTAGACGAGTAGAGAGTTGTGGCCGGGCCCGGAGTTCGGGCCGGTCATCAGGAACAGGTTGGGATAGCCGTGCACGCTGGCGCTCTTGTGCGCCTCGGCGTGTGCAGCCCACTCCTGCTGAAGTGATCGACCTCCCAGGCCGGTGACGGGAAAGGGCGGTCCGGACAGGTGGACGTCGTAACCGGTGGCGAACACGATCGCGTCGAGGTGGTGTTCGATGCCGTCGCTGGTGCGGATCCCGACCGGGCTCAACGTCGCGATCGGCCAGTCGATGAGCTTGCAGTTCTCCCGTTGCAATGCGGTGTAGTAGTCGTTGGAGATCAGCATCCGCTTGCACCCGGGGGTGAAGTCCGGCGTGAGCTGGCGGCGCAGCCACGCATCCTTGACCCGCAGGCGCAGGTGTGCGCGACCCAGTACCGACACCAACCCGGTCAGCGGGGTGTTCCACACCAGCGCGGCGGCGCACGCCTCGTGCCCCCAGAACAATGCTTGGCGCGTCAGCTCCTGTGCGGCAGGCACTTTGGCGAACAGCTGTTGGATCGAATCGGGGATGCCGACATCGGGGCGGGGCAGTACCCAGCCGGGAGTGCGCTGGAACACCTTGACGAAGGCGGCGTCCTTGACCAGTTCGGGAACGAGCTGCACGGCGCTGGCGCCCGTGCCGATCACGCCGATCCGCTTACCGGTGACCTCGAAACCGTGATCCCACGAGGCGCTGTGGATCTTGGTGCCCGTGTACGTCTCGATCCCCCGGATGTCGGGCAGGCTGTGATCGGCCAGCGGGCCCGAGGCCAGCACGACGGTTCGCGCGCGGATCTTTCTGCGGCCGTTGACCGTTGCCGTCCACACCCCGGTGTCCTCGGCGAAGCTCAGGCCGGTCACCTCGGTGCCGAATCGGATCAACCGGCGCAGACCGTGCTGATCGGTGAGAGCTTCGATGTGATCGCGGATCTCGCCGCCGGAGGGGTACATGCGTGACCAGGCCGGGTTACGGGCGAACGAGAACGAATACAACATGGTGGGGATGTCGCAGGCCACCCCGGGGTAGGTGTTGTCCCGCCAGGTCCCGCCGACCTCGTCGGCGCGTTCGACGATGGCGATGTCCTCGACACCTGCCTGCCGGAGTTTGATGGCCGCGCCCAGCCCCGTGAAGCCGGCGCCGACGATCAGGGTGTCGTGTATGCGTGTCAGGGCCATGGGTCAGGCCGCCGGCTCGTGGGTGAGCTCTTTGAACCAGGAGGGGATGGGCCGCAGCAGCATCTTGGGGTAGTAGTCGGATGCCCACACCATGGGGTTGGCGAGCCAGTGGTAGGGATTGCGCGGATTGATGACGGCGCGCCCGTGATACTTGAGCAACTGGTATGTCGGTACCCGCCAGGTCTTTTCGCCGCGTTCGCCGAGGGTCTGGAAGCGCTTCATGGCGTTGTAGAGCTTCTCGGGCTGCAGACCCATCTCGATGATGTTGTTACGCATCCGGTTGAGCAGCGGGACGTACAGCATCATGCCCATGATGAGGCCAGGCGAGGCGATGTTGCCGACGAACTGTACGAGCAAATGACGCAGATCACCGTGGCCGATCATGTCGAGAACTGCGAAATCAACGGCGATGTGCCGGGATTCGTCGTTGTTGATCTTCTCGAACACCTGGTGGCAGACGGGGTCGTGCACTTCTTCGAGGAGGAACTTGAGCAGCGCCCCGTCGAGGGCCACCTCGAGCATCGGGATGACGGTGCCCAGGATCGACAGCGACATGTCGTCGGAGTAGGTGTCGAGCCAGTCGATGGCCAGCCGGATGTTGACGTTTGGTTCCGGCATCTCCCCGTCGTCGAGCATGCCCCACCGCTTCATCAGCGCCAGTTCGGCATTGGCGTGGCGCTGCTCCTCGGCGTGGAAGTACCGGTAGATCTCGGCGATGGTCGGGGTGGGAGCCTTTTTGGCCAGCGCGGCGAACCCGCGGGCTCCGACGTTCTCGATCCAGCACAGGTCGGCCATGAAGGCCTTGAGCTTGGGCCGCATCTCGTCGGTGATCGTCTCGGCGCCCGGTGCGTCCCAGTCGATGTCGGCCAGTGCCCACTGCCGGTCCTTGATCTTGGCCAGCATGGCGTCCATGTCCATCGTGGCTTGTGCCATCGGTGTCTCCTCCTAGGTGGTGACGCGGGTGATCAGACCGGCGGCGCGGGTGTACACCGTCGGGGTGAAACGCTTGATGCCCCAGCCGATCCGGGCCTCTGGTTGGGGCATGCAGTACAGGCCGCCGCGGTCGAGGGTGTCCAGGCACATGCGGGCGACACGGTCGGGCGAGAAGCCGATCCAGCGCATGAGGTTGTCGGCGAGATGGGTGGATGTCTCGGATATCCGGCCCGCGCTGACGATATTGGTCTTGACGAACGTGGGGCACAGTGCCGTCACGGTGATGCCGGTTCCGGCGAGTTCGGCCGACAGCGTCTCCGACAGCGACAGTGTGCCCGCCTTGCTCACGTTGTAGGCCGCCATCCCCGGCGCGGCACCGAAAGCGGCTGCGGAGGCGACGTTGACGATGCCTGCCGGGCGGCCGGCGTCGCGCAGGATCGGCGCGAACACGTGGCAGCCGTGGATCGGACCCCACAGGTTCACGCCGAGCACCCACCTCCAGTCGGCGAGGTCGATCTCGCCGATCGGGGCGCCGCCGGCACCGACGCCGGCGTTGTTGATGACGACGGTGGGTGCGCCGCCGAAGAACGAGCGCGCCGCGTCGGCGAGGCGGTGCACGTCGTCGACGTCGGTCACGTCGCACCGGAGCGCGGATGCCTCGGTTCCGGTGCTGCGCAGCAACTCGGCCGTGGCGGTGGCGGCGTCGAGATCGATGTCGCTGCACAGCACCCGGCCGCCGCGACGAGCCAGCTCGGTGGCGAACGCGGCGCCGATGCCGCTGCCCGCGCCGGTGATCACCGCGTCGGCGCGATGACTGCGTTTGGTGCCAAAGAAGCCCATCTACCCGGCCTGTTCGATCACGGGCTCGGCGAGGACGTCTGCGATGAAGCCGGCCACGTCGCGCATCGCGGGCACCGCTTCGGGAGTCAGCCGTGGCAGGGCCTGGAAGACGTGGACCTGGTCGGGCCAGATCTGCAGATGCGCCTCGCCGCCGGCGGCCCGCAGCCCGTCGGCGAGCGCGATGGCATCGGCGGCAAGCATTTCGGCGCCGCCGGTCTGGATCAGGGCAGGTGGCAGCGTTCGTCCCCCGGCGACATCGAGTGTCAGCCGGGGATGGGTGGGTTCGATTCCCCGGCAGTACAACTCGACCAGTCGAGCGGCGTCACGGGAGCGGATCGCGGGGTCGGGGCGGCTGCGCTCCCGCGACCGGGCCAACGCGAACGTGAGATCCAGCAGCGGCGACATCAACACCATGCCCGCGGGGTGGCGGATGTCGGACTGGAGCAGGAGGTCGGTGATGAGGTGGCCGCCGGCGGAATCGCCGGCGATCACCATGCCTTCGGGCGCGATGCCCTCCTCACCGGTGAGCCATTCCCAGCCCCGGCGGACATCGTCTGCGGCGGTGGGGAATCGGTGCCGCGGCGCCAGCCGGTAGTCGATGCTGAAGACGCCCATTCCGGTCAGCCGTGAGAGCCAGGACACCAGTCGGCGGTGGGTGCGGGTGGAGCAGAGCGCGAAACCGCTGCCGTGGACGAAGTAGATCGCCCGGGTGGTGTCGCGCGGAACGCCTCGGCCCCAGACCCATTCGCCGACCACACGTTCGCCGTCGGAGGTGCGGACGTCGACGGGTTCTGTCCGGGTGCCGGCCAGTGAGGGCCCGAACGTGTCCATCAGGCGGGCGACGATCTGCCGGGAGGTCCACAGCCCCCATGGCTGATCGGGCGGGAGGACCAGGCTGAGCTGACGCAGGGTGAGGCCGGCGAGTGCGGCGGCCCGGCGGGAACGGTGGGAGCCGCGGTGGGGTAGTTCGGCGGTGAGCACGGTTGGATACAACGCCCAATGCTGACATTTGTCAATGACACTATTTTGCGATGGCACGGTCGCGGTGCGGATGACTGGTTGACGATGTCGGAGGGCGGGTGTTTACTGGCGGAGTCGAACAAACATTCGAACATCGGGTGAGGCGGATGATATGCACGGTGCAGTTGTGACAGGGGTGAAGGCGGTGAGTCGATGCCCTGTCACCCGTGCTGAGCAGCTGGAACAGCTCCGTCGGCAGATGGCGTCGGTGTCGGGGAAGGTGGGAGGCAGTCGTCGGCCCGCGCCCGTGGCGGCAGTCCCGGTGGAGACATCGCAGCCCACAGATTCTTTGCTGGAAGTGTCGGATTTGGGGTCACTGCCACGCGGAACCGTGGCAGTGATGTCGGGGGCGCGGTCGCTGGAGTTGAAGATCGTCGCTGCCGTGACGGCCGAGGGGGGTCATGTCGCGATCATCGGCCAACCGGACGTGGGGCTGCTTGCGGCGGTGGAGATGGGGGCGGATCTGAGCCGGATCGCCGTGATCCCGGAACCGGGGGCGGATCCGGTCGAGGTGGCCGCGGTCCTGATGGACGGGATGGATCTGGTGGTGCTCGGCCTGGGCGGTCGGTCGGTGCCGCCGTCCCGGGCCAGGGCAGTGGTGGCTCGTGCACGCCAGCGGGGATGCACGCTGCTCGTCACCGACGGCACCTGGCAGGGCGCCTCCACTCGGCTGGAGGCCACGGTGAGCGGGTTTGACATCGCCGGTCCAGGCGGTGGGGCCCCCATGCCGGGCTGCGGGCGGATCAGCCGGGTGCATCTGGCGATGCGTGCCCGGGGGCGGTTGGCCGGGCCGCGTGTGGTGAACGGTTAGATGACCGCCTCCCGATCGTCGGGCAGGGTGCTGGCGCTCTGGTGCATGGACTGGCCGGCGGTCGCGGCTGCGACGGCGGCCGGTCTCCCACCGACGGTGCCGGTCGCGGTCACTCTCGCCAACCGGGTGGTGGCGTGCTCGGCGGCGGCGCGGGCTGCGGGGGTGCGCCGCGGGATACGACGACGGGAATCGCAGGCCCGGTGCCCGGATCTGCATGTCGTCACTGCCGATCCGGCGCGCGATGCCCGGCATTTCGAACGGGTGACCGTGGCCGTCGACGAGCTCGTGCCCCGTGCTGAGGTGTTGCGGCCGGGCCTGCTGGCGCTGTCGGTGCGCGGGGCCGCCCGGTATTTCGGGTCGGAGCAGGTGACGGCCGAACGGCTGGTCGACGCAGTGGCGGCGGTCGGTGCCGAGTGCCAGGTCGGCATCGCCGATCAGCTGCCCACTGCCGTCTTCGCGGCCAGAGCGGGACGGATCATCGACCCGGGGGCGGATGCGGAGTTCCTGTCGGGGTTGTCCGTCAAGGCGCTGGCCACCGAACCCAGCCTGGCCTCCGGCACGCGAGCAGAACTCGTGGATCTTCTGTGGCGCATGGGAATTCGGACGATAGGACAATTCGCCGAGGTGTCCCGCAGCGATGTGGCGTCCCGCTTCGGAGCCGACGCGGTGGTCGCCCACCAGCTGGCGCGCGGTGAGCCCGGCCGGGGGCCATCGGGGCGCGAGCCCGATCGGGAACTCGACGTCGAGATGGACTGCGATCCGCCCATCGAGCGGGTGGATGCAGCGGCCTTCGCCGGGCGGGCGCTGGCCGGCCGGCTGCATCGCAGCCTCGAGGCGGCGGGAGTGGGCTGTACCCGACTGGCCATCCATGCGGTGACCGCGAACGGTGGCGAGCTCGAACGGGTCTGGCGATGCGCCGAGCCGCTCACCGAAGACGCCACCGCCGACCGGGTGCGGTGGCAGCTCGACGGGTGGCTGAACCGCCGGCGGGAGCAGGACCGTCCCGGGGCGCCGATCACGATGCTGCGGCTGCGCCCGGTGGAGGTGGTCTCGGCCGAGGCGCTGCAGCTCCCGCTGTGGGGTGGGATCGGGGAGGAGGATCGGCTCCGTGCGCGTCGGGCGCTGGTGCGGGTGCAGGGGTTGCTCGGGCCCGATGCGGTGAAGGTCCCGGTCCTCAGCGGCGGACGGGGCCCCGCCGAGCGGATCACCCTCACCCCGCTCGGCGACGAGCTCGTCCCCCGGGCCGATCCCCGGCAGCCGTGGCCCGGGCAGCTTCCCGAGCCCTCGCCGTCGGTGCTGCTCGACGACCCGGTGGAATTGCTCGACGAGCACGGCGATCCGGTCCGGGTCACCTCGCGGGGATTGTTCTCCACCGATCCGGCCCGCCTGGCCGCGCCCGGCCGGTCCGGTCGGCTGTCCTGGTGGACCGGACCGTGGCCGGTCGACGAACGGTGGTGGGACACCGCGGCGGCCGGCGGCGGCCGCACCGCGCGCGCCCAGGTCCTGCTCAACGGTGGTGATCGGCAGGAGGCGCTGCTTCTCTGCTACCGGCAGCGCAGGTGGTACCTGGAAGGGAGATACGAGTAACACAATATTGATTGCACACAACTCAATTGCGTCCTATTGTTCAGGTGCATGCCCTATTCACTCTGAAAGGACGACACGTGAAGACGCTCTACACCGCAGAGGCCCTCGCCACCGGGGAAGGCCGCGACGGCCACGGCCGGTCCTCCGATGGTCGGCTCGACTTCGATTTGGCCATTCCCACGGAGATGGGCGGCAGCGGCAACGGCACCAACCCCGAGCAGCTCTTCGCCGTCGGCTACGCGGCGTGCTTCCACTCCGCGCTGCGCCTGGTTGCCCGCCAGGACAAGGTCGACGTCTCGGATTCGGCAGTGGGCGCCCGGGTGTCGATCGGTCAGCTCGACAACGGCGGATTCGGCCTGGCGGTCGAACTCGAAGTCACGCTGCCCAACGTCGACGCCGAGACCGCCCGCCAGGTGACCGAGAAGGCCCACCAGGTGTGCCCGTACTCCAATGCCACGCGTGGCAACATCGACGTGAAGCTCACCGTCACCGACGACTGAGCGTCCGCGCGAACGCCCCCACCCGCTCGATGAAGTGGTCGAAGAACGCCGCCGGATCGACGTCGATGCCGATCAGGGCGTTGGGTTCGCGGCCCCAGTGGCCGCTCCAGTCGGCGATCGTCATACCGCGCGTCAGAGTTCCGGCGAGCTCGACATCGACGGGGGCAGCTCGGTAGGTCACCAGACCGGGGTCCAACGCCACCGCCGCGGCCAGCGGATCGTGCAGGTGGGCCAGGTACCCCTCGCCCTGATCGTGGTGGAATTCGAAGTAGAACCGCATCGCGTCTTCGAGCACCCGGATCACGGGGTTCTCGGCCGTCGAGGCGGTGCCGCGCGGGTCGTGCACCGACATCGCTCGCGACGGCGCGCCCGCGGCCTCGGCGAGCCGGCTGAGCAACTCCGGGGTCATCGCAATGTTCTCGGTGACGTTGAGCCCCAACACGATCGGCAGATTGTCCGCACCGTCCCAGGCTGCGAACACCTCGGCCGCCGACTCCGGGTCGACGCTGGTGTTCCACTCCGCGACCGGGGTGGTGTTCCCGCGATAGTCGAACGAACCGCCCATGATGACCAGTCGGCGCAGCAGTTTCGGCAGCTCCGGCTCCGCGCGTACGGCCAGCGCGAGATTGGTGAGCGGTCCGGTGGCCAACCCGATCAGCTCACCCGGACGGGCGTGCGCGGCCCGCACCCAGGCCTGCGCGGCGTCGTGGTCGGTGAGGCTCGCCGTGGGGGCAGGTAGCTGCGCATAGCCCAGTCCTTGCGGGCCGTGGGTGTCCTCGGCGGTGCGCAACGGCGTCGCCAGCGGCGCATCCGCACCCTTGGACACCGGAACACCTGTGATGCCGCACAATTCGAGAAGGCCGAGGTTGTTCTGGCACACCTGTTGCACACCGACGTTCCCCGCGGTCGAAGCGATACCCACCACCTCTGCCTCGGCACTGCCGAACAGGTACACCAGCGCCATCGCGTCGTCGACGCCGGTGTCGACGTCGCAGAAGACCGGCAGACGTGCTGCCTTCACCAGTGCACGCCGGGCACCAGTCGCACCGCCTGCTTGACCGGACGCGGCACGCGCACCGACGGCACCGTGCGCCGCGGCCGCCGGGAACGAGGGGCCACGGCAGGCCGGTGCTCGGCGACACCGCGGGCGGCAGGCGAATCCGGATAGCCCAGATACAGCTGGTGCAACACCCGCCGCGAGAGCCGAGGCGTGAAATACGTACCGATATCGGAGAGCGTGCCGACCGGCGTGTCGATACGCGGCGGCTTGTCGACCAGCCCGCGGATGACCATGGCGGCCGCGTGTTCGGCGGTGATCGGAGGCATCGGGTTGAGCCTACGCGACGGCGCGATCATCGGGGTGGCGACAAGGGGCATGTGGATGTTGGTGAACGTGATGTGATCCGAAAGGGTCTCGGTGCCAACGACTTCGGAGAACGCATCCAACGCCGCCTTGCTGGGGATGTAGGCGCTGTACTTCGGGTTGCCCGCCTGCACGCCGGCGCTGGAGACGTTGACGACGTGACCGAATTGCCGCTCGCGCCAGTGGGGGAGAAGGGCGAGCACCATCCGCACCGGGCCGAAGTAGTTGACCGCCATCACGCGTTCGTAGTCGTGGAGGCGGTCGGTGGAGGCGATCACCGATCGCCGGATCGATCGCCCGGCGTTGTTGACCAGGTAGTCGACGTGCCCGAACCGCTCGAGGATGTCGGCGACGGTGTGCTCGACGGCTGCCGAGTCGGTGACGTCGCAGCAGAACGCGTGGGCAGCTCCGCCGGCGGCGCGGATCTCGGCGACCACCTCGTCGAGTGCGTCGGCGTTGCGGCCCAACGCGAACACGCATGCGCCCCGGGCGGCCACCGCGATCGCCGAGGCTCGGCCGATCCCGCTCGAGGCGCCGGTGATGATGACGTGCCGGCCGACCAACGGATCGTCGCGTCGCGCCCGGTTCGGATCCAGATGCTGCGCCCAGTAGCGCCACAGCCGCGGCGCGTAGTCAGCGAAGTCGGGCACGGTGATTCCGGTGTCGCGCAACGCCTCGTCGGTGTGCGCACGGGTGAAGGTCGGTTCCAGTTCGACCACGTCCAGGACCTCGGCGGGCACACCGACCTGGGTGGCGGCCATGTCCCGCACCACTTTTGCGCGACCGCGGACATGGAGGACCGGGTTGGCCACACTCCGCGGCAGCGACCCCACGAGCCGGGGCAGACCGGCCGCCGGCGCGACACCCCGGTAGATGCCGCGCAGCCCGGTCGTCGTCGGGGCGGTCAGGTGGAAGGTCTGGCCGTCCCGGCCGTCGAGGTGGCTCAGCGCCGTGATCGCGTCGACCACGTAGTCGACGGGGACGAGGTTCGTGCGGCCGGCGGCGGGCAGCATCATCGGGGTGAACCGGGGCAACGCGGCCAGGGCAGCCAGGATCGGGAAGAAGTAGTACGGACCGTCGACCTTGTCCATCTCACCCGTCCGCGAATCGCCGACGACCACCGCGGGCCGGTAGATCCGGTGGCGCAGTCCGGTGGCCGACCGAACCAGCACTTCGGCCTCGAACTTGGTCTGGTGATACGGCGTCGGCAGCCGCTGGCCGACGTCGAGATCGTCCTCGGTGAACTCGCCCCGGAACGTGCCCGCGACGGCGATGGAGGAGACATGGTGCAGCGTCGCGTCGAGGCGGCGGGCCAGCGCGATGACCGACCGGGTGCCCTCGACGTTGGCGGGGCGCTGTCGGTCCTCCGGTGCGGTGATGTCGTAGAGCGCAGCACAGTGCATGACGTGGTCGATGCGGCCCAGCCGCGCGAGTTCCGCGTCGCCGAGACCGAGCGCCGGTGCGGTCAGGTCGCCGACCAGTGGCGACACGCGCTGGTCCCAACCTTCGGCCAGGTGCGCGAACCTGTTCAGGGATTGACCGCGCACCAAAACGTGCACCGCCTCGGTGCCGGGGCGGGCCAGCAGCCGGTCCACGAGATGACGTCCCAAGAACCCGGTACCGCCGGTAACGACATAGCGCATGGGGGACATGCTCACCTGCCCGCCGAGAAACGTCAATGTAGATTCTGACAGCGGCGCCGTCATCTAGTCTGTCACCATCAGCCGCGGCGCCCACCGCTGGTGCGCCAGCATCCTCGCTAAGGCCCCCGCAGCGATTTCTGGTGCGCCTGTACGGAAGAGATCTGCACGCAGGCGCCGCGCCGCGGCAGTCGTCTTCGCCGGCACCACGAAGTCGCCGATCAACGCGCCACCACCTTGCACACCGCTCACCAAACAGCTGACCACCGGCTCGGCAATCGTGGCCGCACCGCCCGCAAGTTCTGGTCTGCGCTGCACGGTTTCGAGCTCCTGGAGATGACGGGCGTGATGGACGCGATCGATCCCGCGCCGTGTTCACGGACATGGTGCCGCGGCTGGCGGCCGGCATGGAGGCGTCATGGGCGGTTTAAACGGGGGCATCCGTGCAGGTGACGCGTGTTCTCGGCTTTGCGTAGGGGAAACCGGTTGCCGCAAACTCTTGGTGGCGTTACTTTTGTTCGACCGCTCCGTGCCAACACCACCCAAAATGCGCTGGCCAAGCGGTGAAGGGGAGTCGGCGTCGGCCGAATCAAGATCTGGGGGAGCTGCCTGGTGGCAACCGATGGTAGTGGTCGCCGGCGTATCTACATCGATGGCCAGCCCTCCGAACCCATTCGCAGGTCACCCGCTTTGCAGCCGCCCGCGAGCCCGCCGGTCCAACCGTCGTACCAGCCGCAGCAGCCGTCCGACGCCGATGCCGATACCGCGGCCCGTCTGCAATCCGAGCTGCTTGAGCGGCTGACCCGCCTGCGCGGCGAGTCGCAGCGGATTGCGGTTAGCATCGCCCGGCACGGCGACGAGGATCAGCGGCGTCAGGACGCGGACATCGCGTCGCGTCAGCGCGACCTCGTCGACAGGAAGAACGCCGAGCTGACGGCGGCGCGCGCGTCCTTCGGCGAACGGCTGAGGTCCGCTGCGAGTGCCGTCACGGACGCTGCGACGCTGATCGCGCCGGGCGCGGCGGGTGAAACCTGGTCGGATTCGATGCCCGGCGTCCCGCCGCGGCCCGCGACCCACGTCCGATTCGGTGTCACACAGAGCGGTGCTCCCGCTGTGGCGCCGTTCCTCGAGCACGCCGGTTGGGCCCTGCGCGGCGAGGAATCCGCTGTCATCGACTTGATCCGGCAGGTCGCGCTCCGCACCACTGCCCAGATTCCTCTGCGCTTCCTGCGCATTCGCGTCTACGACCCTCGCATCGAAGGTGCACTGGGCTGGTTGTCCGAACTTCGCGACGCGAATCCCGCGAGCTACCCGCCGCCCGCGCACTCCACGGACGATCTCCGCGCCGCCATCGCCGACGTGACGGGTCTGGCGTCGGCCGCCGCGGAGCAGATCAACGCAAGGCACGTGCGGACCCTCGGCGAGCTCTGGCTCGACGAGGGCAGGCCGACCCACCCGTACACGCTGGTGGTGTTGTTCGCGTACCCGCTTGGAGTCGATGAGGCAGCGCAGGCCGCGCTCATCCGGCTGGCCGAGTCCGGCTCACCGCGTGGCATCTCCCTTCTCGTGCACGTGGACGAGACCGTGCGACCGGAGCGCGACGTTCGTCCCGACGATCTGCTGCGCCATCTGACGCTGTTCGCTGCTACCGGCGACACGTGGCGATCCCCGTTGCTCCCCGACGAGGTCGTGGTGACCGCCGATCCGCCACCGGCGCGCGACATCGTCAAGGCGGTGCTGACGCGCGCGGTGCGCGAGGTCAGCTCCGACTCGGGTCCGACGGTTCCGCTGTCCGATCTCCTCGCGGCGTTCGCCGAGGACCCGTGGCGAGACTCCGTGACCGACGGGATTGAGGCGGTGATCGGGCTGCGGGGACGCGATCCGGTGACTCTGGCGCTCCGGTCGGAGAACCCACCGCACCCGAATCTGCTGATCGGTGGCGCTGTCGGGCAGGGCAAGTCGAACCTGCTGCTGACGATCATCTATGCGCTGGCCGCCCGCTACGCACCCGAGGAACTCGAGATGCTGCTCCTCGACTTCAAGCAGGGCTTGGAGTTCAAGCGATTCGACAAGGACGACGACGGACGGAACTGGCTGCCGCACGCGAGGATCCTGAGCCTCGAGAGCAGTAAGCCGTTCGGTCTCGCCGTGCTTGAATTCGTCTCGCTGGAGATGGAGCGTCGTGCTCAGCTATTCAACGCCGCGCGCTGCAACGGTTTTCGCGAGTATCGGAGCTCGGGCCAGCCCATGGCCCGGATGCTTCTCATCATCGACGAGTTCCAAGTGCTCTTCGACGGCACCGACGACGTTACACGCGAGGCGGTGCAGTTGTTCGAGCGGCTGGCCCGGCAGGGTCGCGCATTCGGTATCCACATCCTGCTGTCGTCGCAGACGCTGTCCGGCATCTCGGGGCTGCAGGTCAAGGGCGACTCGATCTTCGCGCAGTTCCCGCTCAGGGTGTCGCTCAAGAACACAGCCGACGAGTCGCAGGCGATTCTGTCCAGAGGTAACACCGCCGCGGCGGAGCTGACCTACCGCGGCGAGGTCGTCGTCAACCGAAACTACGGGCAGGCCGTGTCCAACGAGATCGCGATCGCGGGGTACGCCGACCCGGTGTGGATCGGCGGGCTGCAGAAGTCGCTGTGGGAGAAGGCATCCAGCCCCCGTGAACCCTGGGTGTTCCTCGGCAACGACTTCGCGCAGTGGCCGCGTGAGCTGCCGGTGGCGGATGTACCGACGGCGCGGATCGGCCGCCCCATCGCGGTGACCGACGACATCGTCGGTATCCCGTTGGCCAACGACGTCGACCAGACGGTCGCGATCATCGGTAGCGGCGACAGCGAGGCCGCGGCAGTGCTCGCGGCCGCCGTGGACACCGCCACGATGAACTGGGGACGGGGGTCGCGCATCGTGCTACTCGACGGTCGGCAGAGCGGCAGCGGGCCGGACCAGACCGTGCGTGCGGTGCTGGATCGCGCGCGCTCACGCGGCATCGACGTCGCATTGGTATCAAGCAGTGACGTGCCGGGCTTCCTGATCGGCGAGCTGCGAACCCGCCTGCGCGACGGCGGGGTACCGACGCTGGTCATAGCGCTCCAGCTGCAGCGGATCGCCGGGATGGGCGAGGAAGTGCCCGTGCCCACCGTGGCGGAAGACGTCGATGCAGCCGCCGACGAATCATCCACGAATGACGACGAATTCGCGTTCGTCGGCGACTTCGGGGAAATGACCTCCGGTGCCGCGGTGCTGCGGGACATCGCGGTGCAGGGTGGCACGTCGGATCTGCACCTGATCGGCTGGTGGCCGAGCCTGCGTGCGCTCGTGGCGAACCTCGAATACGACCACAAGGGGGTGACGCGCTACGTCTTCGCGCGGGCCGGCCTCGAGGACGTCCGTGAGGTTGCGGGCACACTGGTGGAACCCGTCGAGGGCTCGCCGCGTGTCCAGGTGTACGACAGAAGTTCGGCCGCCGGGCTACTCGTCGTGGTTCCGTTCGAGCCGTTGGAGAATGTCGGATGAAGCTCGATCCGGAATATCAGGCCTACGTCGCCGCGCTCACTGCCGCACACGACCTACCGCGCGCGCTAACCGCCGAGCTGGACGCGATCGAACAGCGCGCTCGCAACGAGATCGACGCGCTCGATCGTTCCCGTCGGGAAGCCGCCGACCGCTGGGTTGGGCTGCGTGACAGCAGCGCTCGACTCACACGCCGTGCCGACGAGCTGGCGTATCGCGTCGGTGCGCCACCCCCGTTCGGTGCTGCTGGCGATCTGCTGCCACCCGCTGCGCTGCGCGGCGCGCTCGACACCCTCAGCTCCGAACTCGACCGCGCCGACCAGTCGTGGCAGTGGCTGCTCCGCCATCGGGAGCGAGTGGCGACGGCACCACCGCCGCCGCCGGTTGCGCCGACACCGGTGTACACGCCGCCCCCGCAGCCTGCGCCCACACCGTCGCCGGCGAAGTCGAACACCACACTGCTCCTCGTCTTCGGCGGGGCCGTGATCCTCGTCCTCATCGTCGTGATCATCGCGATGGCCGTCTAGGAGAACCATGAGTTTCAGTCGGCGGCTCCGGCCCACCACCACGTTCGGCACGAACAACCTCGATGCTCGGTCGATCGTGCAGCGCAACGTGATTCCCGACACCGACCGGTCGGTGTTGGCCGCACGCATGCGCGTTCGCGACCAGGAGATCATGCAAACGCTGACACGGGTCGACGTCCAGGTCGACCAGGTGGCCAAGGTGAACGTCATGCAGTGGATCCGCGAGGAGTACGACCACAAGTACGGTGGCATGCTGCTCGGCATGTTCTCCAGGTGCTACCTCGGTCCGCCGTTCGTCGATCACAAGCTCGACATCCAGGGCCACATCCTGGAGCACTACTCGCCGGACGACGACCCCGGCTACCCCTATTCGAAGGCGCGAGGACTCGCCCGCAGTGGCTCGTACGCCTTCATCGAGATCTATTCGGATGGGCAGATCGTGCCCATCCTGCCCGACGGCACAGCGGTGTCGATGTGAACTTCATGCAGTCAGAAAGGAACGGTGAAGGATGACCGAACTCGACGTCGCTGCGCTCGAGCGGAAGCTCAACGCGATGCATCGCGACCAGATCGAGTTGCAGCAGGAGACGATCGGTCGGCTGGACGAGGTGCGCGGTGAAGTCGGTCGTGTATCAAGCGATCTGCAGACCACCCGCACCGAACTCCTCGCGCTCCGCGAGGAATTCCAGGCATTCGTCGGACAGGCCCAGCGGACGGCGGCGATCCAGCGTTCCGAGACGGTGCTTGGCAACATCGAGGCAGCGCTCGAACGCGATTACGGTCACTACAACCAGGTGCGCCGCACCACCATCGGCACTCTGCAGGCGTTCGACATCGGCAACGTCACCAACTTCACCGTGCAGCAGATCTCCGAGGAGCTGATGATCCAGACTCCGCGGTACTGGCTGGCCCCGGCGCTCGTCGGTCTCGCGGCGTGGTCGCGCGACAACGAGGATCTCGCGACGAAGTCCATCGAGGCGGCATTTGAACGCGACCCCAAGAAGACCAGCCTGTTCTTCGCGCTGGTGCTGCGGCGGCAGGCCCGCATGGAGGGCGCGACCCGGTGGTTGCGGCACTATCTGCAGGCGCTAGATCCCCGTGGTCTCACAAGGGAATTCGTGGTGATCCTCGAAGCGGCATCGCAGGAGGCCTTCGGTCCGGCCGGCCGCGCGCTCATCGGCGAGCAGCTGCGTAAGTGGAACACGCAACTCCGCGACGACCGATCGATCGTCGAAGCTCAAATCGGGGCGTGGCATAAGGAACTCGACATTCATCGTGCCACCATCAGTGACGTGGAGTTCCCCCATATCTCGCGCACCAGTCCGCAGTGGCCTCAGTTCAAGGATCTGCTTTCGCGGGCCTCGTCGCACGGTTTCACCGCCGAGAAGTACCTGTCGATCCGGGAGGAGCCGGTGTTGTCGGCGGCCACGATCCAGGACCGCCTCGACGACATCCTCGAACTGCTGGTTACCGAGTTCGACGACGAGGAGTTGCCGTATCGGAGGGACCTGGTGTTCCACCAGGCTGTGATCGACAGTCAGGGTGACGTGGACCGGGCGCAGGAGAAAGCCGATGCCGAGAACGTCGCACACGAGGCAGTGGCCGACGCCGTCTCGCTGCAGACGCAAACCGCCATGCGACGGGAGATGTACGGCGTTTCTGTTGCGGCACAAAGGGTCGCGATCGGTGGTAGCCGGGACGACTTCCGCGGCGCGGTGCACCGCTACTCAGCAGACTACCGGTCGCGCTACCTAGACAACGTCGACATCGACATGCCGAACAACCACTCCGAGTACGCGATGACGATGGGCTTCCCCGGCTGGAAGACCAACACCGCTGTTCCCCAGCAGCAGGCGGAGGCCTCGCTCGCCGAGACGTGGCAGGCGACCGTCGCCAATTACCTGGAGAGCGTGCGGTTCAAGGACCAGTACTACTACATCGCGGGCGGAATCGCCGCCGCCGCACTTCTCTTCATGGTCCTGCTGATGAGCGGAGGAGCGGTGGTGTTCGGTCTGCTGATCTTCCTGGCCGCCGCCGGTGGCGCCGGGTTCTGGGTGTGGAAGAAGAAGCAGGACTGCGACCAGAAATACGCCGACGCGCAACGGAACGCGCAAGCGGCACTCGAGTTCTCGATCGACATCTACCGAGCTTCAGTCGCCGAGTTCGTCGACGCCAAGCGCGAATACGCCGAAGAGGACGCCAAGGAGGGGCAGCTGCTCAAACTCATCGACACCTGGCCGACCTCCGTTCACACTCAGTCACAGGAGCGCGTCTCGTGAACCAGCACAACCCCTGGGCGGGGCCCCCGCCCGGTAATCCGCAGTACTCGAGCGATGCCGCCACCACGGCCTTCCCCGCCGCGGGAGCGCCCGCCACCGACCGCTTCCAGTCCGGTCCGGTGGGGATGCCGGAAGCACCACCCCCGCCGATCATGCTGCGGCGGGCGCGCCCTTCGGTATTCATCGCACCGGAGCCCGTCGACGAGGGGCAGGTGCTGGCACGTGAATTCAGCTTGCGGCGCAACACCGACAAGCCCAAGGAGTTGACCCGCAACCGCAAGATCGCGGGGAACCTACCGGACTGGGATCCCACGCCTCCCGGTGAAATCAAGGTCGTTCCGCGCCGACCGAATGGAGGTTCGTAGCGGTGGTCTCCAGCGCCTACGAGGCCTGGGTTGAAGCGATCTACGCGTGGCGCGAGAACCCGCGTCACGACCTCACAAAACTGCCGACGCTGCTGGTCGAATCCCTGCCGCCGACTGCCTTCGATCGATTGTTCACCCACATCGCGAAGGCCCAGCAGCACGTGATGGACCGGTGGTCCGAGACCTTCTTCCGGGACTGGGCGAGCGCGCGCGACGAGTACGCGGCCGTCCGCGTACTGATGGCGTCGCGCGTCGTCATGGCCCGGCGGCTGCAACTGGCCGGCCATCCGGGACTGCCCGAGGAGGTCCGCCGAGAGTTCACCGAGGGCGTGGCGCGCGACGTCCGCAAGCTGCAGCAGGACCTCGAGGAGATCGCGACGCGGCAGTCCGGACATCGGATCGACCGGACGGCGACGGAACGCACCCTGAACCTGCTGCGCGCCAACAGGCTGACGGCGATCCTCGAACCGGGGTTTCCACTGCAGGCGCTGATCGAGGGTCGGCTGGACGCGCCGCCCCCGCCACCTGTGCCGTCCCCTGCAGCCGCAGCCGATCCGCGTCCAGCCGATGACCAGCCGCCTCCAGCGCGACGCAAGTACCGCGCGATCATCATCGACAGCTGAGCCACCACCGACTGACCATCCCCGAAGCACCGAAAGGGCGTCGATGCCAAATCAGGCCGACACCGTCAAGGAACTGCGGCAATTCCTCAACGCGCGTATCCCACTCATCGTGTTGCGCAGCACGGAATCCCGCCGAGCGCTCGAACTGGTGCGCCAGGTTGCGGGTGGGATGAAGGGAATGTCGTTCTACGGTTTCACCCGCACCGGCGGACTGAACGACCTCCTGAGCCAGAAGCAGATCGTCGACGATCGCTCCCTCGGCGGCGCGCTGGATTACGCGGCATCGACGTTCCGGTCACGCGACTATGTCAACTTCGTGCTCGTCGACGTGGAGGACATCGGCGACGACAGTGGCACCACCCGCTATCTGGCGGAGGTCGCCGACCTTGCCGAGGGCCGGTCCGGATCGGTCATCCTCGTGACGTCGAGTCCGGTGGCGACGTCGCTGATGCGGCTGGGGCTGTCCGTCGAACTGGACCTGCCGGATCTCGAGGAGCTCTTCCACACCGTCACCGACTACATCGACAACTACCGTGGCACACCAAATCTGGCGATCGAGTGGAACCACGACGACATCCGCCGTGCCTCCGAGGTTCTCGTCGGGTTGAGCGAGTCGCAAGCGCTGAACGCGGTCAGTACGCAGCTGGCAACGGGCAGCCTTCGCCGTGACGACATCGCCGAGTTGTCGAAGTTCAAGGACCGTATGTTCGGTGCTATCAGCGGTATCGAGCGTCTGGAAATCAGGCCCGAGGACCGGCAAGTGGGCGGGCTCGAAACGCTACGCGGCTGGCTGCGAGACCGCGGCAAGCTCATGCGCATGGACCTGTCGCACGCGACCCTGCGACCGCCACGCGGTGTGCTGCTGGTCGGGGTGCCGGGGTGTGGGAAGTCTCTGTCCGCCAAAGCGATCGCCACGGAGTGGGAACTCCCGCTCTACCGTCTGGACATGGCCGGTGTCCTCGGCATGTACGTGGGGCAGTCCGAAGGCAGATTGCGCGAAGCCCTCGACATGGCCGCCAGGGTGGCGCCGTGCGTGCTGTGGATTGACGAGATCGAGAAGGCGCTCGCGGGCGGCGGTCCGGGTGGTGATTCGACGGGTACCAGCCGGCGCCTGGTCGGACAGTTCCTGTACTGGCTGCAGGAGTCGAGGGCGAAGGTCTTCGTGGTCGCGACCGCCAACGACGTCAGCTCTCTTCCCCCTGAGCTGCTGCGCAAGGGAAGGTTCGACGAGATCTTCTTCGTCGACCTGCCCGACGCCGAGGACCGCGCCGAGATCATTCGTATCCACTACCGCACGTACGTGGAGTCGGATGTCTCGCCGTACCTGCTCGACGAGCTCGTGCGGCTCTCCGAGGGTTTCGCCGGATCGGATCTCGCCGCGGTCGTGCAGGAGATCGCCAGCTACCGCGTGCTCCAGGGCATCGACTCCGCGGCCATTCCGGAGGACTACGTCAAAGGCAGGTTTCGCGATCTGATGCCGTTCAGTCAGACGAATCCCGAAGAAGTGGAAGCCATTCGGGCGTGGGGCCGCGAGCGTGCGGTGCCCGCGGGACGTGCCCGCACTGAATCCTTCGACGACGGCGTGCGCACAGGCCGCCGGATCGTCACCCCGACCTAGCGAAGGAGAACCGATGTCCGAACTACAGAAGCTGAAAGGCACCCTGGAGCAGATCTCCAGTTCCGCCAAGCAGACCGGCGGCAACCTCGGTCAGTTCAAGGCCAAGTTCTCGCAGCACCAGGGCCAGGTGCGTTCCGCCATCGGCGGGAGTGCGCAGCGTAAGGACCAGGAGGTGCTGCACGCGCTCGACGCGGCCGCCAAGCAGGTGGACGCGGCGGTACAGGCGCTCGCTCAGGCCGCAAAGGTGGCGTCGAACTACGGTCGTTCGCTGTGATTCCGACGTCTGCGAGAGGATCGCAGTGACCTCGTCCGGCCCGGGTGACGACCCGGCGTCGCTCGAACGCGCTGCCAAGCAACTGCATGACATCGGCAGGAAGGCGCGACGACAGGCCGGTGTGCTCAGTTCCAATGCGAAACGCGTGGCACCTGTTGCGGCGGGCGTGAAATCGGTCATCGGCGGCACTGCCAGCGGGTCGGACAAGAAGATGATCGGCACGCTCGAACGCGGTGTGAGCGACCTGAACGCGGCCGCGCAGTCCCTCGCGGAGGCGGCGCGCACAGCCGAGCAGTTGGCGCAGGAGGCCGGTGCCCGCGCCTTGCGTGCCCGCGAAGAACGCGCCGCCCGCGGACGGCGGTAGCGGACCGTGGGATCCGAGATTCAGAAGGTCGCGTCGGACCTGCGGGCGTTGGCGAAGCGCGCGAAGGACGGGGGCGGCGAAGTCGGCGCGGCCGCGCGGGAAGCGGGGCAGCTCGCCGAGGTCGCGCACGCACAGGGGGCGAGCGGACTTTCGGTCGCGCGGCTGGTTGGGCAGCTTCAGACGGCGGCGACGAAAGCTGCTCGGGCGGAGCGCTACATCGAACTCGTCGGTGCGAACGGCGAGGCTTTCGCTGATCGCCTGGCGTATGCCGCGGGGGGACAGGGCCACTCGCTCAGCCTCGTCGAAAGTGTGGCGCTATCGGTCGGGACGATCTTTAACATCGCGAGCGCCACGGCTCCGCAGCAAGCGGCTAGCGACGTCCCGAGTAATACCGGCACCCACCAGATGCGCGACGCCGAGCACAACATCGACGGCGCGGCGACCCTGCACGACGCGTCGGAGGCGGCCACTCAGTTGGGCACGCCCAGCTCCGCCGCCATTCGTCCCGCTGATGCGAAGAGGAAACGCCCCTAGCTCACTTGCGGCTCAGCGTTGTGCCCTCTTCAGCCATCCCGTGGCTGAGCATCTTCGCAAAGCAGTGATCCGCGTCGTAGCCCTCGCGCGCGCACCACCCATTGGCGGACGGGCCGTCGGGCATCGATACGCCGGACACCGTGATCCACCAGTTCTCGGAGCTGTAGACGGGCCAATCGCCGGACCACACCAGCCTCGCGTTCGGATAGCGTTGCCGGAGCTGCATGTGCTCACGCACGATGTCATTGGCCTGCCAGATGATTCCGTCGTAGTACAGGCCGGGACGTTTTGAACTCAGCTGTGGTTGCCACACCTCGAGGAGGTGGGCGTCGATGAACGAGCGATCGGCGGCGACGATGTCGTTGAGTGCCGAGAACGCCGCCGCGTCCAGGCTGCCGTGCTCGGGCGTGCCTACGTCGAACGCCGTCACCGACGTCGCACTCGACGAGCCCGAGTCGCGCGCCAAGTCGCTGCCGTCGCGGTGCGCGGTCAGTGAGACACCGCCGGTGGTGGCTTCCGGTACGCGCCAGTACGTGCCCGCCGGAAACACGAACGTCGCCGTCGAGCTGCCGTTCTCGGTGATGCCGATGGAGTCTTTCGAGAGATCGAACACGCCGGACGCGACGTCCCTGCCCGCCGCGTCGAAGGCGGTCAGACGGAAGCGGTCGTTGCTGACTAAATCGCCCGCCGCACAGCGTGACGTCAACGTGGTCGTGACGATCAAGCCGTCCGTGTCCATCTTCATCGACTCGGGTCGAGCGATAGGGGCCGACGAGCACGGGGTTAAGCCATTCAACGGCACGGGCGGCCGCTGGCCTCCGCCGTTGTCGCCCTGACCCGATTCGTTCGGCGATCCGGCAACGGCGTCGTCCGATGCGCCTCCGGTCGCGAAATGGATTAGGGCGAACACCACCGTGACAACGGCCACCAGGCAGATCGCGATCGCGGCGTATTTGAGCCGGGAATCGCTGGGGGCGTCCGCATTTCCGCTGGGCCCACGCGGTGCGGGGCCGGGTGTCAGCGGACCGACGCTCGGGTAGTGCCGGCCCTGGAAGTCGGCCTGAGGGGATGTGAACATCGGCCTCGGTGCGCCCCCTGCGGGCGCAGAGGCCGGAGGCGGGACGGGCTGTGCGCCTTGCTGATTAGCCCCTGCGCTGGATGGTGGAGCTGCTTGCGAAGGAGGTGACGGCGGCGCGAACGACTGGGGCACGGACGCCGGCGGGGCGAACGCCGGTGCGGAGGCGCTGAGCGTGGGGTTCAGCGCCCGAAGCTTACGGAACAGGCTCAGCCGTTTCGCAACGACGCGGTCGGCCAGCGCGACGACACCGGATTGCTGTCCCCATGCGGACATCCACACCTGAACGGCATAGGTTGAGTCGGAGAGTTGTTCGACGTCGATCGACAGCGTCGGCTTGTTCTTCAGCACAGCGCCGAGACCGAGGCCGCGGGCGCGAAAGTTCAACTGGCCCGGCCCTGATACCTCACGCCACCAGACCGAGCCGAAGTGCCGCTGGATCACGTCGACAACATCCGCCGGCTGCGCTTGCACAGTGATCTCGCGCTGCTGCTTCGCCGCGATGCTCAGCGCCCAGCCGAGAACGAACGCCACCGCGACGATGACGATGATAGCGATCAGGAAGTCCACGGCCGACCTACTGACGAGCGTCGAGCGGAGTGGCCGCCCAGAACGTGCGCACAGGTCGGTCTGCCACCCATGATTCCCCCCCAGATCGTTTGCGGACGCGCGGTCTGAGTGTCGTCCGACGTACATTCTGGCCGATCCTCTCAAGAACCGCCGCCCATCGTGACGGAAACAGAGGAGCAACCGACCAGTAGGGCGGCAAAGCGTCCATCGGGTGTCCATCTCGCGAGATCGTCTGATCGTTCGAACTCGCCTGCACACAACGGATCGACAGCTGTCGAATTCGCCGCATAGGCGCCCGCCAGCCGGGGTTCGACAGTAGGATTCGCGCGCAGAGGCAAATGTCGTTCGACAGCACCCGAGGTACGGATCGTCGGCCGGGGCCGCGCCATTCCCGACGACGCGGGGTAGCGCTGTGGTTTGCTTTTACCGGGGTGTCGAGACGCACGCCGCGGTGGGGGCTTTGAGGGGGTACTTGATGACCGACGATTCTGGACCGATGTTTCCGTTGCCGACCGAGACGTCGGGCGGCGCACCGACGGGCGCTGCTCCGCAGCCGTCGGGTTACCCGCGGATGGGCGCACCGCATCCCAACGTCGGCCCGATCTCCTCGGCGCCGTCCACCGGGGGCGTTCAACCCAAGCACTGGGCCGTCATCGGAGTCGTCGCGGCCGTCGTGATCCTGGTGGCCGTGCTTAGTGGGGTGCTGCGCGGCGAGGACACGCCGGAGACCGCCGCCGCGCAGGATTCCTCGACGGCGGCTGACGACAGTGCATCATTGGCGGTCGAGCCCGAGATCGACTACGCCCCAACTCCGCCGATCGTGAGTTCACGGCCCGCGTCCGAGGTGGCGCTCCGCGTAAGCGCACCCATCAGTCAGCCCCCCTGTGACGGCACCGGGATCGTCGTTTTGGGCTCGGCGGTCGTGCCCGGCAGGTACGAGTCGGAGATTCAGCGTCTGCTGAACGCCAACCCCGGCGCCGACTATCTGCGCACGGATCACGCGTGCCCGTCCTTGCGGCAGGTCTCGGATGCGGGCACGCCGATCTACGCGGTGTACCGGCCCGGTGGCCGCACCCAATCGGAAGTGTGCTGGGCGGTGCGCGCGGCGGGTGGCGACGCGTACGGCAAGTGGCTCGACATGACCACCGATCCCAAGTTCATGCTGCCGTGCTAGGCGAATCTCAATTGACGGATGCCACAGCACCCAAGACAGGACCGAAGCCCGGTGTACTCAAACTTTTTTCGTGAATGCGCGCGGCGCGGCGACACGACCGACGGCGTCGAGTTCGGACGTCGCAACCTGCTTCAGCTCGCCGTTGCTGCCGGACTCGGCGTGACGCTCGCGGCGTGCTCGAACGACACCGTGGCGGCGCCGCAGTCGACCACGCCCACGCCGCCGGCGACCAGCGGCCTGCCGGTGCCGCAGCCGAAGGTGCCACCTCCTCCCGCCGGGCACCCGGCGTCGATGCTGTGCCGGGATGCCTGGGGTGCGCGTCCCGCATTCCCCGGCAGCGTGCCGCAGACCATCACCCGGATGACGATCCATCACTCGGCGGAGGCGCTGGGGGACAACCGGAACATCACCCAGCACCTGCGTCAGCACCAGCTCTACCATCAGGACGGCCGGGGTTGGATCGACATCGCGTACCACGTGGGCGTGGATCGCAACGGTAACATCTTCGAACTGAGGGCGCCGGAACTCGTCGGTGACACCGCGACGGAATACGACCCGACCGGTCACTTCCTCGTGCTCTGCGAAGGCAACTTTGATGAGGAGACTGTCCCAGAGGCGCTACTCGACGGAGCGGCAACGGCATTCGCCTGGGCGGCGCAGACGTTCCACGTCGCGTCCGACACTCTTGCCGCCCATCGGGACTTCGCGCCCACGGAGTGTCCCGGCGCGAACCTCTACTCCCACGTCGCATCGGGAGATCTGAAGCGCCGCATCGACGACCTGCTGGCCACCGGAGGCGTGGACCTCCGGCGCATCTGCGGGGACGAGGCCGCTGCCGTCGTCGCGAAAATCGAGGCCGGCCAATGACGCTGTGAAATAGGAACAGCCACAACGGAATTCGAAGGAGTGCGCGCAATGACCGATCCGCATCAGCCGCTGTTCTCGTCGCCGGGATATGAGCCCTCCGGCGGCATGTCAACACCTGGCGCCGCAGCACCCGCGGGCTATCCGCAGGCCGCGGGCGGGAGCGCATACCCACAGATCGGCTTGTCGGGTGGGCCTGCTCCGGGACGTGGGCCGGCGACGTCCGCACCCGAGCGGCAGCGCTACATGCTCATCGCGGGTGCGGCGCTCGCGGTGATCGCGCTGGTGGTCGTGGCGGTGGCGACGTTGACCGGATCGGGTGATTCCGGTTCTACGGCGGCGTCGCAGACCCGCCCGGCCGGGACGGATCAGCAGTCCGGGTCGAGCGGCGCCGGCAGCGGCGGCGAGCCCGCGCGTTCCGAAACGACGGGGAGGAACACGCCGACGGAGTCCGTGCCACCACCGTTGGTGCAGTCCCCCGACTCCTACGACGAATCGTGCGGCAACGGCTTCCACGTCACGGGTCGATCGGGCTGGGCGACCAACTCCGGGCGGGGTAGCAACGAGACGTCCTGCTCCTTCGCTCGCAGTGTCCTGCTGGCGTACTGGGATCAAAACGGTTCCGCGAGTATGGATCCGCGCACTGTGGTCGCAGGGGGCAGGGTCGCGTGTCCGACTACCGGCGGGCGCTGCGCCGGAAACGACTTCGTCATGGAGTGCGCGGTGTTCGGTAGCGACCCCTGGATCACGTGCACCGGTGGCCGGAACGCGCGGGTTTACATCTATTGAGGCGCAACCGGCCTGGCTTGTGTCGCCCAGTTGCAGCGGTACTGGTGTCCCTGGCTAGCGTCGTCGCCGGATGCGGCCAGGGGGGTCCGACGGCAGCCCCCTCGTCTACTCCGCCGTCGGCGACCTCGACACTCGCTGTGGCGCCACTCCCCCCGGCCCTGCCGACGCCGGTGCAGGACGGCGACCTGATCGCGAGCTTCTCGGCTCTCGCCGAGACGATCGGGGGATCTGTCGGCGTCGCCGTGTCGAACGGCGTGCAGACGTGGATGTTCGGCGCGGAGACGACAGGCCCCGCGTGGTCGACGATCAAAGTGCCACTTGCGATCGCCGCCCAACGGTCACTCGGCGACACTGCGCAGCCACTCGCCGCGCGCGCGATCGAACAGTCCGACAACGCGGCCGCCGAGGAGCTCTGGTCGATGTTGGAAGGAGGGACGACCGCAGCCGCTGCCGTTGAGACCGTGCTGCGCGAGACGGGCGATCCCTCGACCGTGGTCCAACCCGAGCGAGTGCGGCCGGGTTTCACACCATTCGGGCAGACTGAGTGGTCGACTCAGATGCAAGCCAGATTCGCGGCTCGCCTTCCGTGCGTCGCGGGATCGGCACCCGTCGTCGAGCTGATGCGCAATGTCGGCCGCGGCCAGCAATGGGGTTTGGCGGACCAGACCGATGTCGCTGTGAAAGGCGGCTGGGGACCGGACGTGGACGGCATGTACTTGGTGAGGCAGATCGCCCTGCTGGGAGATGCGGCCGGCGCGGTCGGCGTTTCTCTAGCCGCGCGGCCGAGTGACGGCTCGTTCAACTCAGGCGTCGCGGCAGTCAGCCAGCTGGCGCAGTGGGTGACCGCCAATCGGGGGCGGTTCGCACCGATGCCTTGCTGAGGCAGCATCTTGCCAAAGATCGTGTTCATGCCGATCGCCCGTTCTCAAAGGCAATTAACACGGCTCTCGCGTGCGCAAGTACGCACCCACCGACGGGCAGCTGGTGCAACCTTTGCCCTCCGCGCAGGGCTTCCTCGACCGCGTCACCGTCGATGACGACGAAGCCGTCGAGTGGCGTCCGAAGGGGCAAGAGTCTCCTGTGATCATCGATGCGGACACCCGATTCGGCCGGCTATCCGTCGGCGGCATCAGCGCTTGCGTGCTGATGGAATGTTCCGACGACGGTTACGAAATCGATAAGATCGCAACGGAATTGGGTCTAGACGTGCGCGAGGTGCGGTTGGCGATCGCCTACGAGCTCGAGGCCCGGCCCGCTTAGCGGCCGATCGAGAAACCGGGGCGGGGGTGAAGGATGCGAATGTAAGGTTCCATCTCGATGCGGACATCTTGGGCGGAGGCGCGCACACCGCAACCGCGCAAGCTGGCGACGGAGGACACCCTGTTCGACGTGTAACGGCCGCCTAACCGCATCGGACTGAACAGGCGGCGCGCCCGGTGTAACCGATATTCGCGTTACGCCTCCGCCATTGTGAAATGCGCCGTCGCAAGTATCGGATGCAAGACGCGTCACGTAGTCATAGGTCATGGCGAATATCCATGACAGCCCGATGAATGCGGGTCTTGGATAACACGGTTCGGCAGCAATTGGCGAAAGCCAATAGAGAGCAACGCCCAATATTCGCTCAGTCCCGACGACCAGCGCTTTGGGCACCATCGGCCATTGGTGCCTGTCTCTACGACACGCCATCGTACGAGCGACACACTACATCGCGTGACGAAATAACGAGCGCTCCGTGTGGCCCTGGGACGGACGCGAAACTGCGGGTCATCGCTTACTTGAGATGCGCTCGAGGATATGACACGAAAATTAGACAGGTTCTTTGTGCCATGGCGTGAGACAAAGCTAAGTCACCGCAGGTCGTTCACTCAGCCCTATGACAGCGGATCTTAGAACGTACAATCAACACCCGTTTCCCGGTTAGCACGGCCGAAACATCGACCCCCTAGTGTTCGGTGATGCCGTCCCGTCGACGGTCCGCCCTGCTCGACAAACTCGTCGTCGAGAAGCCCGGCCGGCCCCAGCACGCGATCCTCGACGAGCTGCGCCGCGTCATCCTCTACTGCGCGGTGCCGCCGGGAAGCCCCATTCCGCTCGCCGAGGTCGCCGACCTTTTCGGCGTGAGCCAGATCCCGGTACGCGAAGCACTCAAGACCCTGATCGGTGAGGGGTTGGTGTCGCACCGCAGTAACGCCGGATATGCGGTCGCGCAGCTGACCCGCCAGGAACTGCGCGAAATGTACATCGTCCGAGAGACATTGGAGTCGGCGTCGCTGGCGGCGGCGATCGCCAACGCCACCGACGCCGATCGCGCCGCGGTCACCGCCGCCAACGACGTCCTGCACGACGCGCTGCGCGCCGACGACCCGGCGGCCTACCACAGACGCAGCCGCGAGTTCCACCTCGCGCTCGCCCGGCCGTCGCGGATGTACCGACTGCTGCACATGCTCGAATCCGCCTGGAACGTCACCGAACCGGTGCAGTCGATGGTGCACGTGCGGGCAGCAGACCGAGCCGATCTGCACGCCGACCACTGCCAGATGGTGCGCGCGTTCCTCGCCGGCGACGTGGAGGAACTGCTCACCGCGTCCGAGACGCACTCCCAACGCCTGAACGCCCTGATCGCCACGCTTCCCGCCGGCACCGGCCTGCTCGCAGCGGATATATCTTCCCCGCAATAGCGGGGTGTTTCGGCGGAAACACCGCCGCAACACATCCTGGTTACCGTCCGGCCATGACCGATATCGACTCTTCGCAGACCGTCAAGGATCTCCCGCCCGGCACGGTCGTCGGCGCAGGTGACGTCGTCGAAGCATCGGGTCACCCCGTCGGGGGTGGCGTCATCAAGCCCGGTTACGACCCCCGGTTGACGAACGAGGATCTGGCGCCGCTGGGCAAGCAGACCTGGTCGTCCTACAACATCTTCGCGTTCTGGATGTCCGATGTGCACAGCGTCGGCGGATACGTCACCGCGGGCAGTCTGTTCGCGCTCGGGCTGGCCAGCTGGCAGGTGCTCGTCGCGCTGCTGATCGGCATCGTGATCGTCAACGTGTTCTGCAACATGGTGGCCAAGCCGAGCCAGGCCACCGGGGTGCCGTATCCGGTGATCTGCCGCAGCGTGTTCGGTGTGCTGGGCGCCAACATCCCGGCGATCATCCGCGGGCTGATCGCGGTGGCCTGGTACGGCATCCAGACGTATCTGGCCTCGGCGGCCCTGGATGTGGTTCTGCTGAAACTGTTTCCGGGCCTCGCCCCGTACGCGGACGTCGACACGCACGGGTTCCTCGGGTTGCCGCTGCTGGGCTGGGGCAGCTTCATCCTGCTCTGGGTGCTGCAAGCCTGCGTGTTCTGGCGGGGCATGGAGGCGATCCGGCGGTTCATCGACTTCTGCGGCCCCGCCGTGTACGTCGTCATGTTCCTGCTGTGCGGCTACCTGATCTACAAGGCGGGCTGGGGCGCGATCGACCTCAACCTCGGTGACGTCACCTACACGGGCCTCGATTCGGTGCCGGTCATGCTCGGCGCCATCGCCCTGGTCGTCTCCTATTTCTCCGGACCGATGCTCAACTTCGGCGACTTCTCCCGCTACGGCAAGTCTTTCGCCGCGGTCAAACGCGGCAACTTCCTCGGCCTGCCCGTCAACTTCCTGCTGTTCTCGCTGCTGGTGGTCGTCACCGCGTCGCTGACCGTCCCGGTGTTCGGCGAACTGATCACCGATCCCGTCGCCACCGTCGCCCGCATCGACTCGACCTTCGCGATCGTGTTGGGCGCGTTGACATTCACCATCGCGACCATTGGCATCAACATCGTCGCCAACTTCATCTCCCCGGCGTTCGACTTCTCCAACGTCAGCCCGCAGCGGATCAGCTGGCGCGCCGGCGGCATGATCGCCGCGGTGGGATCGGTCCTGATCACGCCGTGGAATCTGTACAACAATCCCGAGGTCATCCACTACACGCTCGAGACGCTCGGCGCGTTCATCGGCCCACTGTTCGGTGTGCTGATCGCGCACTACTACCTGGTGCACAAACAGCGCGTCGTGATCGACGACATGTTCACTCTGGATGAGAACGGAACCTACTACTACACGAAGGGATACAACCCTGCGGCAGTGATCGCCACCGCGGTCGCCGCGGTGGCCGCCGTGATCCCGGTCCTGCTGGGCGGATCGGTGGTAGGGATGTACACCGCCGCGCAGTACAGCTGGTTCATCGGCTGCGGTATCGGCTTCGCGCTGTACTACGTGCTGGCCACCCGGACGGCGCGGTTCGCCGTCGCACCGATCGGGTGATCTACCGCCGCGGCGGGTGCACCTCGCGCCAGTGCTCGGCGATCTCGATGCGCCGCGCCAGCCACACGTGATCGTGGGACTGCACGTGGTCGAGGAAGCGCTCGACGGCCCGGCTGCGGGCGGGCCTGCCGGCCAGCCGGCAGTGTAGTCCGACCGACAGCATCTTGGGCCGCCCGGCGAGACCCTCGGCGTAGAGCACGTCGAAGGCGTCCCGCAGATGGGCAAAGAATTCCTCGCCGTTGGAAAAACCTGCGGGAGAGGCGAATCGCATGTCATTGGTGTCCAGCGTGTAGGGCACCACGAGATGGTCGGTGTCGTGCACGCGGACCCAGTAGGGCAGATCGTCGGCGTAGGAGTCGGAATCGTAGGTGAAGCCGCCGTGCTCCACGACGAGCGCACGGGTGCGGGGCGAGTCGCGTCCGGTGTACCACCCTCGCGGTGGCGCTCCGGTCAGCTCTTGCAGGATCTGAACGGCCTCGGCCATGTGCCGGCGTTCGACGTCTTCGGGAATGTTCTGGTAGGAGATCCATCTCAGGCCGTGGCAGGCGATCTCGTGGCCCAGTTCGGTGAACGCGGTCACGGCGTCCGGGTTGCGTTGGAGGGCGCGGGCGACGGCGAAGATCGTCAACGGGATGTCGCGGCGCGAGAACACGTCGAGCAGCCGCCACAGCCCGGCGCGCGAGCCGTACTCGTAGAGCGACTCCATGCTCATGTGCCGGTCACCGAACGCTTCGGCAGGCGTCATCTCCGACAGGAACGTCTCCGAGGCCGGATCGTCGTCGAGCACCGAATTCTCGGCGCCTTCCTCGTAATTGAGAATGAACTGCACAGCGATCGCGGCACCGCCCGGCCACTGCGGGTCGGGTGGGGTGCGGCCGTAACCGACCATGTCACGGGGATAGCTCTGGGCCATCGGATCATCGTCACAGAAGACGCTCTCTCCGGCGCGCCGAAGACGGAAGGCCTTGCCAAGGCGCACCACGATGGCATAGGCAATGACTCATGCCCATCGATCCGAACGCCGTTGGCGTCACCACCCCGCCGCAGACCTTCCGGTGGAAGGACCGCGACACGCTGCTCTACGCGCTCGGAGTCGGGGCGGGTACCGGGGACCTCGCGTTCACCACCGAGAACAGCCACGACATCGCGCAGCAGGTGCTGCCCACCTACGCGGTCATCGCATGTTCCCCGTTCGCCGCGGCCGGGGTCATCGGATCGTTCGACTTCTCCAAGCTGCTGCACGGCTCCCAGAGCGTCCGCCTGTTCGCGCCGCTGCCGGCCGCCGGCGAGCTCAGTGTGGTCAACGAGGTCGCCGACATCCAGGACAAGGGTGAGGGCAAGAATGCCATCGTCATGCTCAAGGCCACCGGCAGCGATCCGGAGACCGGCGACGCGGTCGCGGAGACGTTGACGACGCTGGTGATCCGCGGTGCGGGCGGCTTCGGCGGTCAGCCCGGAACGCGGCCCGCCGCGCCGGAGATCCCGGATCGCGCGCCCGATGCCACGGTCGTTCTGCCGACCCGGGAGGACCAGGCGCTGCTGTATCGGCTCTCCGGTGACCGCAACCCGCTACACAGCGATCCGTGGTTTGCTGAATTGGCCGGTTTCCCGAAACCGATCCTGCACGGACTGTGCACCTATGGGGTTGCCGGACGCGCGCTCGTCGCCGAACTGGGGGCCGGTGACGCCACCCGCGTCACGGCGATCTCGGCGCGGTTCACCTCACCGGTGTTCCCCGGCGACACGCTGTCGACGTCGATCTGGCGCTCTGGTGGGGGCCGCGCGGTTTTCCGCACCGAGGCGGCCGGACCGGACGGTTCGAACGCCCGGCTGGTGCTCGAGGACGGGGACGCGGAGTTCCTGGACTGACACAGTCTGACACGGTGTGACACTTTTCCCGGTCATTTCTGTGGGCAACTATTTGCTGCGCTGGTAATCTTCGCCTGTGGGTGGGGGTTGTGACCTGAGCCGCATCGGGGCTCGATACGGGGACGGACATGGTTGACCGTTTGCGTGTTTCTCGGCTCGGTGGAATCGGCGCTGCGCTGTGGGGTGCCGATCACTTCTACTGGTTTACTGCGATCCTCGCCGCCCGGGGCATGCAGACCGCCACATGCCGGCTGATCGCCCTCTGCATCGCCTCTCTCGGCATCCTGCCCCTCGGACTTCTCGCCAGCCCAGCGGGCCCTCAGACGTCGGCCGGTGAGATCGCCACCGTGGTCATCGCGGTCAGCTGTTTCGCGCTGTCGATGCTGTGGCTGCGGGCGCACTGGCCCTCGCGTGCGCAGTCGCTGCTGTGCGTGCTGGTGGCGTCGGTGGCCATCGGGGTGTCAGTCCTCATCCAGGCCAATCCGGTGGTCGGGCTGACCGGGGCGGCCAACTACGCGGTGCTGACGGCGTTCGTGGTGAGCTTCCACACGCCGCGCCTGCTGGCAATGGTCTGGTCGGTGGGGGCGGTGACGCTCGGTGTACTGATCATCCACGTGGGCGCGAGCGATCCGGCGCTGGCCGTGTGCGCGGCCGGGATCATCGTGTTGCTCAACGTGTTCGTCGCGTTCGCCTGCCGGGCGATGCTCGTGCTGATCCAGCCCGACGCCCACCACGGCGACATCGAGCAGCTGACCGGATTGCTGCACCGGGATGCGTTCTATCAGGCGGTGGCGACGCTGCTCGCGTCGCGTAGCCGCAGCGACGACCGGTATCTGGTGGTCGTCGCGGTGAACATCGACAGCTTCTCGCTGCTACTCGGCTTGAGTGGGGCCAGTGGGGGCATCCGGGCGCGGGTGGCGGTCGGACAGGCACTGCGCGAGACCGTCCGGCACAACGCGAGCGTCGCGCATGTCTCCGACCACGACTTCCTCATCGCCGACACATTCACCACCGCCGACGCCTCTCCACTGGTCGAGCGGGTCCGCGGCGCGATCGCCGCGACGCCGCAGCGGCTCACGGCCAGCATCGGGGTGGTCTGTACGCCGTTGCCGCCGCTCGCGGCCGAGCCTCCCGACGACGTGCTGGACAAGCTGATCGCGATCGCCAACCAGGCGATCGAGCAGGCCAGGATGGCCGGCGGCAACCAGGTCCGGTACGTGCTGCGACCGACATTGGACGAAGAGCCGGACGACAACGGTGACGAGCCGCATCCCGGCAACGGCAGGATCGCCTGACATCTCGAACGGGTGTTCGATAAGCTGGTCGGGTGGGTTGGCACAACGGTCCGCCGGGCTGGGGCGAGATGGAGCGCGTCCTCACCAGCAAGCCGCGCCGCGCCGGCTGGCCCATCGACCAGCAGGTCGGCGACGGCGGTGACAGCCCCGCCTGGTCGCGTAAACGGGGGGAGTACCAGCCACCGGACGCGCCCGCCCGTCCGCGCTCGGCCCCGCACTCGTCGACACCGTATGCCGAACTGCACACCCACTCCGCCTACAGCTTCCTCGACGGCGCGAGCACGCCCGAAGAACTCGTGGAGGAGGCCGCCCGGCTGGGTCTGCGGGCCATCGGGCTGACCGACCACGACGGGCTCTACGGCGTGGTCCGATTTGCCGAGGCGGCGAGGGAACTCGACATGGCAACTGTCTTCGGCGCCGAATTGTCCCTCGGGGGAGGGAGCCGGACCGACGATCCCGATCCGCCGGGGCCGCACCTGCTGGTGCTGGCGCGAGGGCCGGAGGGATACCGGCGGTTGTCCCGCGAGCTGGCCGCCGCACACCTGGCAGGCGGGGAGAAGGGCGTGCTGCGCTATGACTACGACGCGCTGACCGACGCCGCGGGCGGGCACTGGCAGATCCTCACCGGCTGCCGAAAAGGACATGTGCGCCGAGCGCTGGCCGCCGGCGGCCCGGACGCCGCGGCCGCCGCGCTCGCCGATCTGGTCGACCGGTTCGGCCGTGACCGGGTCACCGTCGAACTCACCCACCACGGGCATCCCCACGACGACGAACGCAACGCCGCCCTGGCCGCGCTGGCGCCGCGCTTCGGTGTCGGTGTCGTCGCCACCACCGGCGCACATTTCGCCGAGCCGGGGCGGGGCAGGCTCGCGATGGCGATGGGGGCGATCCGGGCCCGGCACTCGATGGACGAAGCCGCGGGGTATCTGGCTCCGCTGGGTGGTGCCCATCTGCGCTCGGGGGAGGAGATGGCACGGGTGTTCGCTCACTGCCCCGAAGTGGTCAGTGCCGCAGCCGAACTCGGTGAGCAGTGTGCGTTCGGCCTGGCGCTCATCGCACCACAGTTGCCGCCCTTCGATGTGCCGGCCGGCCACACCGAGAACAGCTGGCTGCGGCATCTGGTGATGCAGGGGGCGCGGGAGCGCTATGGCCCGCCGGAGCGCTCGCCGCGCGCCTATGCCCAGATCGAGCACGAACTGCGGATCATCGAACAGTTGAACTTCCCGGGGTACTTCCTCGTGGTCCACGACATCACCCGGTTCTGCCGGGAGAACGACATCCTCTCCCAGGGGCGCGGGTCGGCGGCCAATTCGGCGGTCTGCTACGCGTTGAAGGTCACCAATGTCGATCCGGTGGCGAATGATCTGCTCTTCGAACGCTTCCTCTCACCGGCCCGCGACGGGCCACCCGACATCGACATCGACATCGAGTCCGATCTGCGCGAAGAGGCCATCCAGTACGTCTACCGGCGCTATGGCCGCGAATACGCCGCGCAGGTCGCCAACGTGATCACTTACCGCGGGCGCAGTGCCGTCCGTGACATGGCTCGTGCGCTCGGCTTCTCCCAGGGGCAACAGGATGCGTGGAGCAAGCAGCTCAGCCAGTGGGGCAACCTGGCGGATGTCACCCATGTGGAGGGTATCCCCGAGCAGGTCATCGACCTGGCGCAGCAGATCTCGAATCTGCCGCGGCACATGGGGATTCACTCCGGCGGCATGGTGATCTGTGATCGGCCCATCGCCGATGTGTGTCCGGTGGAGTGGGCCCGCATGGAGAACCGCAGCGTCCTGCAGTGGGACAAAGACGACTGCGCGGCCATCGGTCTGGTCAAGTTCGACATGCTGGGGCTCGGCATGCTCTCGGCGCTGCACTACTGCATCGACCTGGTCAGCGAACACAAGGGCATCGACGTGGACCTGGCGACGCTGGATCTGTCCGAGGCCGCGGTCTACGAGATGCTGCAGCGCGCCGACTCCGTCGGGGTGTTCCAGGTGGAATCGCGCGCCCAGATGGCCACTCTGCCCCGGTTGAAACCGCGGGTGTTCTACGACCTGGTGGTCGAGGTGGCGCTGATCCGGCCCGGCCCGATCCAGGGCGGGTCGGTGCACCCGTACATCAAGCGGCGCAACGGTGAAGAAGAGGTCACCTACGACCACCCGTCGATGGAGTCGGCCCTGCGAAAGACCTTGGGAGTGCCGCTGTTCCAGGAGCAGCTCATGCAGCTGGCCGTGGACTGCGCGGGGTTCTCGGCCGCCGAGGCCGATCAGCTGCGCCGCGCCATGGGCTCGAAACGCTCGACCGAGAAGATGCGGCGGCTGCGGGGTCGGTTCTTCGACGGGATGGCCGAGCTGCACGGCATCACCGGGGACGTGGCGCAGCGGATCTACGAGAAGCTCGAGGCGTTCGCGAATTTCGGTTTCCCCGAGAGCCATTCGCTGAGTTTCGCTTCACTGGTGTTCTACTCGTCGTGGTTCAAGCTGCACCATCCGGCGGCGTTCTGCGCCGCGCTGCTGCGTGCTCAGCCGATGGGGTTCTACTCGCCGCAGTCACTGGTCGCCGATGCCCGTCGCCACGGCGTGGCGGTGCACGGCCCGGACGTCAACGCCAGCCTCGCCCACGCCACGCTGGAGAACGCGGGCACCGAGGTGCGGCTCGGGCTCGGCAGCGTCCGGCACATCGGTGACGACCTGGCGCAGCGGCTGGTCGAAGAGCGGGCCCGCGGCCCGTTCACCTCACTGCTCGATCTGACCGGGCGCGTGCAGCTGAGTGTGCCGCAGACCGAGGCGCTGGCCACCGCCGGCGCTCTGGGCTGTTTCGGGATCACCCGGCGGGAGGGGCTGTGGGCAGCCGGTGCGGCCGCGGCCGAGCGTCCCGACCGGTTGCCCGGGGTGGGGTCGTCGTCCCATGTCCCGTCGCTGCCCGGCATGACGGAGCTGGAGCTGACCGTCGCCGACGTGTGGGCGACCGGGGTGTCGCCCGACCGGTATCCGACCGAGTTCCTACGCGAGGATCTGGCTGCGATGGGAGTCGTGCCGGCCGACCAGCTGCTGTCGGTGCCCGACGGCACCCGCGTACTGGTCGCCGGTGCGGTGACTCATCGGCAGCGGCCGGCGACGGCGCAGGGGGTGACGTTTGTCAACCTCGAGGACGAGACCGGGATGGTCAACGTGCTGTGCATGCCCGCGGTGTGGGCGCGGCACCGCCGGTTGGCCCAGACCGCGGCGGCGCTGGTGGTGCGCGGCATCGTGCAGAACGCCACCGGCGCGGTGACGGTGGTGGCCGATCGGATGGGCCCGCTGAGTCTGCGGGTGGCGTCGAAATCCCGCGATTTCCGCTGACTCCCGGTTCCCCGCGAGCGTGCGTGTCTGCGGCCACCACACCGGGTCCCGCGCGGAATCTGCGCACGCTCGCCGGTTCGAACGCCACGGGCAACATGCTGCCTTGGAACAGTTTTCGTCTGTCGAGCGTGCGTGGACTCGCGCACTCACCCGGCGGGTCGCCCGCAGACACGCACGCTCGCCAGAAGAACGGCGAAGGTACCCTCGGCACATGACATCCGAGACGCTCAATCTCTCCGCCGACGACGTACTGACCACGACCCGCTCGGTGCGCAAGCGCCTCGATTTCGACAAGCCCGTGCCCCGCGAGGTGCTGATGGAATGCCTCGACATCGCCCTGCAGGCGCCGACGGGCAGCAACAGCCAGGGGTGGCAATGGGTCTTCGTGACCGACCCCGACAAGAAGCTCGCGCTGGCCGAGATCTATCGGACCAACGCCACGCCGTACCTGAACGCCGAGAAGCCCACCTACGGCGACGAGCGTGACGAGCGGGCGCCGAAGGTGATGGACTCCGCGAGCTACCTCAACGAGAACCTCGAGAAGGCCCCGGTCCTGTTGATCCCGTGCCTGGAGGGCAAGCCGCGCGACACCGTCTCGGGTGCCAGCGCGGGCTACTGGGGATCGCTGCTGCCCGCGGTGTGGAGCTTCATGCTGGCGCTGCGTTCGCGAGGACTCGGCTCAGCCTGGACCACGCTGCATCTTATCGGCGACGGGGAGCGTCAGGCCGCCGAGCTGCTGGGCATCCCGTTCGACTCCTACAGCCAGGCCGGGCTCTTCCCGATCGCCTACACCAAGGGCACTGACTTCAAGAAGGCCAAGCGGCTGCCTGCCGAGCGGCTCACGCACTGGGACACGTGGTGAATCAGACGCTCCCGGCGAAGTCGTGCTGACGCCACGCCTCGTAGACGGCGACGGCGGCGGCGTTCGACAGGTTCAATGACCGCCGCCCGGACAGCATCGGGATGCGCACCCGGGCGGTGACGTGCGGGTCGGCCAACGTCTCGGCGTCCAGCCCGGTCGGCTCCGGCCCGAACAGCAGCACGTCGCCGGGTTGATAGGCGATGTCGGCGAACGACGCGTCGGCATGGGCGGTGAAAGCGAAGACCCGCGCCGGCATGACGGCCGACCACGCCGACTCCAGATCGGCGTGCACGGTCACCGACGCCAGATCGTGGTAGTCGAGCCCCGCGCGACGGAGCTTGGGCTCGGACAGGTCGAAGCCCAGCGGCTCGACCAGATGCAGTTCACACCCGCTGCCCGCGACCATGCGAATCGCGTTGCCGGTATTGGGCGCGATACGCGGCGAGTAGAACATCACCCGAAACACCCTTGGCAGGGTAAACGGGTGTCAGTCCAGACAGGTCTCGTAGCTCGCGATCGAGATCAGGCCGGCGAGAGTGTCGGTGTCGACCATCTCGCTGCTCATCGCTCGCATCAGGGGTGAATCGCCGATCTCGGACGCATCGGCGAGTAGTGCCATCTCCACGCCATTGTGGGTCATTGCTACTCCTCCAAAAGGGGTCACCATCGATTGTGCCTGCAGATCAGCGGCACTTCACCCTCTGACACGCAACGGGTCTGAAACGAAATCGCAACGCCCACAACAGACTCGGAGCCACCGTCTTTGCTGGTTCTGCACCTGTGCGTCGAACTCTGGCGACCCGATGACCGGGCTGGCATACTCAGCGCATTCGCCAGGCGCTTCACGCCCGCCCGACGAGGGCGCCATCAGCCAGGATGCTTCATGAATCACGCTCGATCCTCGATCAAGCGGCCGCCGCGGTGGGCGCTGTCCAACTGGCCGGTCCGCGTCAAGGTCGTGGCCATCGTGTTGGTGCCGCTGCTGCTGGCCGGTGTGTTCGGCGGGCTGCGCATCCACGCCGCGACCTCGGCCGCTCAGACGTTGCGGCTCGCAGCTGCCCGGGCGGAGATGGTGCCCGCCGTCGCGCAGTACCTGGCCGCTGTGGAAGCGGTGCTGGTGAGCGCGACGGACGGTGGTGACGTGCCCGCGAGCGTCTCCGCGTTCGAGTCCCGGGCCGCCGACCTGCAGCGTCGACTGAGCTCGACCGACGTCGACGACGCGGTGCGCCTGGCGACGAACACGCTGCTCGATTTCGGGCGCGATCTCGTCGGCAAGAGCACGTCGGGCGGCAACGATCTGCGCAGCCGGGTCATGACGTACGCCCCGCTGCTGATCACCGCAGAGACCGCGATCACCGGCTTGGTGGCCGGAGACGACGAGACGGTCCGCACCGCCGGCGAGGCGCTTGCGAGAGCGGTCGGTGCCCGCGGCCAGATGACGATGCAGCAGGTGCTCGTCGACCGTGGAGCAGATTTGCCCGAGCCGGAATTGCGCTCGTCGATGATCACGCTGGCCGGTACCGAGCCGTCGACGGTTTCGGCGATGGGCGCCTTCCTCGGTGGCTCCACCGACGCCGCGGCGGCGCTGCGGTCGGAGATGGTCAAGCGGATGTCGCTGCTCTCCGACCCGGCCGTGGTGCTGCCGAACAACCCTGACCTCCTGGCGTCGCAGCGCGTCACCCGCGACATCGCCGACGGGATCATCACCGATACGTCCCGGTCGATCCCGGCGACCGTCTCCGACCAGGCCGCGGCCGCTCGGACCGCCGCGATCCGCGACGCCGCGGTCGTCGGCGCGGTGCTGCTGATCGCACTTCTGTTGGTCACCCTCGTGGCGCGCAGCCTGGTCCGGCCGCTGCGCACCCTGCGCGACAGCGCTTTGAAGGTGGCGCACGAGGACTTGGCCCGGGAGGTCGAGCAGGCCCGCATCGACGGCAAGACGCCCACGGTCGCGCCGCTCTCGGTGCCCACGTCCGAGGAGATCGGCCAGGTCGCCCACGCCGTCGACGAACTGCACGAGCAGGCGGTGGCGCTCGCGGCCGAGCAGGCGCGGCTGCAGATGCAGGTGACCGACATGTTCGAGACGCTGTCGCGGCGCAACCGAACGCTGGTGGACCAGCAGCTCGCCGTGATCGACCAGCTGGAGAACGACGAACAGGACGCCGACCGGCTGCAGAGCCTGTTCCGCCTCGATCATCTCGCGTCGCGGATGCGCCGCAACGGGGCGAACCTGATGGTGCTGGCCGGGGCCCGCATCCCCCGCGAGGACGCCGAGCCCGTCGCCGTCGTGGCGATCGTCCACGCCGCCGCGTCCGAGGTCGAGGACTATCACCGGATCAGCGCCGAGGGCCTTCCGGACAGCGCGGTGACCGGCGCGGTGGCAGGTGACCTGGTGCACCTGCTGGCCGAGCTCCTCGACAACGCGCTGCGGTACTCCCCGCCGACGGCTCCGGTGCAGGTCTCGGCCGCCCGTACCGGCAACGGCGGCCTGGTGCTCGAGGTCGCCGACGCGGGCCTGGGGATGAGCGAATCCGATCTGCGGGTCGCCAACAGCAGATTGCAGTCCGGCGGTGAGGTCAACCCGTACACCGCCCGCCACATGGGGTTGTTCGTGGCGGGCCGGCTGGCCGGCCAGCACGGTCTGGTCGTGCGGCTGCGCAACACCGTCGCGGGTCGGCCGTCGTCGGGCACCACCGCCGGGGTCTACGTGCCGGCCGAGCTGCTGGCAGCACCGCCGGCACCACCCCCGGCCCCGCCGCAAGCAGCACCCCCGGCACCCCCGGCTCCACCACCGGCGCCGGCACCCCGGCCCGTCGTCGCCCCCGCGCAGAACGGCCACACCCGCGCGCGGCATGCCAGGGACGACTCCGACGACGACGCGATCTATCAGACGATGCTCTCCGAGTGGCTCGTCGACCCGCACGAGCTGTCCCACAGCACCGACCTGAACTGGCAGACCGTCTGGGATCACGGCTGGTCGGCCGCGGCCGCCGCCCAGGCTGCACCCGTGCAGGAACGCACCCCCGAGGGTCTGCCCATCCGCCGTCCCGGTGCCCGGCTGGTCCCCGGCGCCGCGCAGCACACCGACGCGGCGGGCGGTGCCCCCCTGGTCCGCGATCCCGACGCGGTGCGTGCCGGCATGGCCAGCCACTTCGGCGGAGTGGCGGCCGGGCGGCGGCACGCCCGCGAGGATCGAGAGGACAGCAGGTGAGCGAGTCGCTCGATTGGCTGGTGTCGCGGTTCGCGCGGGAGACACCGGGGGTGTCGCACGCGATCCTCGTTTCGGCGGACGGCCTGCTGACGGCGGCCAGCGAGCACATGCCCGCGGAGCGGGCCGATCAGATGGCTGCCGTCGCCTCCGGGTTGGCCAGCCTGTCGGCCGGCGCCGCGCAGCTGTTCGACGGCGGGTACGTGCTGCAGTCGGTGGTCGAGATGGAGAACGGCTACCTGCTGCTGATGCGGGTGGGCGACGGCTCCAATCTGGCCACGCTGGCCGCGCGCGGTGCCGACATCGGTCAGATCGGTTACGAGATGGCCGTTCTCGTCGAACGGGTAGGCGCGGCGATCGCCTCGCCACCACGTGACCCCCTTCGCTCGTGAGACTCCGGTGACCGAAGAGCCGGGACCCCGCCTCGTCCGCCCGTACACGCTGACCGCAGGGCGCACAGACGCGGGCGTCGATCTGCCGTGGGAGGCCCCGGTCGGGCCCGCGCCGACGCCGCCGCCAGGGAACTGGCCGAGTGCCGATGTGCGGGCGCAGATCATGGCGGTGTGTCCGGCCAGGTTGTCGGTCGCTGAGATCGCTGCGCACTTGGGGCTGCCTCTCGGCGTGGCGCGGGTCGTGGTCGGTGATCTGGTGGTGCAGGGTTATGTGACGGTGCACGACACCCTGTCCGCGACGACGACCACCGACGAGCGGCGGGACCTGATCGGAAGGACGCTGCGTGGCCTCCGAGCGCTTTAGGCCAGGGCATGCCAGGGCCGCCTCGACGAAGATCGTCGTGTCCGGTGGCTTCGGCGCGGGCAAGACCACATTCGTCGGCGCGGTGTCGGAGATCGTGCCGCTGCGCACCGAGGCTCTGTTGACCGACGCCTCGCAGGGTGTCGACGAACTCGCCGGATTGCCCGACAAGACCACGACGACGGTGGCGATGGATTTCGGCCGCATCACCCTCGGCGACGATCTGGTGCTGTACCTGTTCGGCACACCCGGACAGCGCCGGTTCTGGTTCATGTGGGACGACTTGATCCAGGGCGCCATCGGGGCGATCATCCTCGTCGATGTCCGTCGTCTGGAGGAGAGCTTCGCCGCGGTCGACTTCTTCGAGGCCCGCGATCTACCGTTCCTGGTGGCGGTCAACGAGTTCGACGGTGCGCCGCGTCATTCACTGACCGCGGTGCGGACCGCGTTGGCCCTGCCCGATCACGTCCCTCTGATCACCGTCGACGCGCGGGATCGCGAATCGACGAAATCGGCGCTGATCGCGGTCGCCGAGTACGCCCTGAGCCGGTTGACCCCGGCCGGCTGAGCGCGATGGACGATCAGACCGACCGCGAGTTCACCGACGCCGATTTCCGCGACGAGGATCTGAGCCGGTTACGCACGGAGCGGGTGGTTTTCGACGCCTGCGACTTCTCCGGCGTCGATCTGTCGGAATCCGAGCATGTCGGCAGCGCCTTTCGGAACTGCACCTTCCGGCGTACCTCGTTGTGGCACAGTGCGTTTCGGCACTGCAGCTTCCTCGGCTCGACGTTCGTCGAATGCCGGCTGCGGCCGGTGACGATCGTCGAGTGTGATTTCACGCTCGCCGTCCTCGGGGGAGCGGATCTACGCAAGGTCGATCTGTCGGAGTGCCGCCTCCGTGAGGTCAGCCTCGTCGGCACCGATCTGCGCGAGGCGGTGCTGGCGCGTGCAGACCTGACCGGAGCCCGGGTTCAGGGCGCTCGCCTCGACGACGCGGATCTGCGAGGGGCGCGCGCCGACCCGACGTTCTGGACGACGGCTACGCTGCGCGGCGCCAAGATCGACATCGAGCAGGCACTCGCCTTCGCTGCCGCGCACGGCCTCGACATCCATGGTGGCTCATCGCCGTAGATGCAGCTGAAGTCGCAGGTAGAAAAACTGCACGTCGCGAGGTGTTTGACCGCATAGCTCGAAAAGTCGCATTCCCGCTGCGCAATTAATAGCGTCACAGGCATGCAGCTCACCCGGTTCACCGATCTCGGACTGCGGGCCCTGATGCTGCTCGCGGCCGGCGAAGCCGACGGGCGGCGGGTGACCACCAAAACCATCGCCGCCGGCGCCAACGCTTCCGAGCATCACATCGCCAAGGCCGTCTCCCGACTGTCCGAGCTGGGCATGGTGACTGCCCGCCGCGGCCGGGTCGGCGGCCTGACGCTGACCGAGCAGGGTCGCACGGCCTCGATCGGCGGCCTCGTGCGAGCTCTCGAAGGCGACCGCGAGGTGATCGAGTGCGGCGGCGACAACCCGTGTCCGCTGATTCCGGCATGTCGTCTGCGCCGTGCCCTCGCCGACGCCAAGGAAGCGTTCTACGCCGAACTCGATCGCCACACCGTTGCGGACCTGGCCCGCACCACCATGCCTGTGCTGCTGGGCTCCCCGCAGCGCATCCCGATCGTCCGAGAAGACACCACCGCCGAAAGGAACCCCCGATGACCCTCACTGCCGCACCGGTCGCGCTGCAACCCGCGCACGCACACCTCGTCTCCGCGACACTCCCGCTGATCGGTGCTCACATCGACGAGATCACCCGGGAGTTCTACCGCCGGATGTTCAGTGCGCACCCCGACCTGTTGCGCAATCTGTTCAATCGGGGCAACCAGGCCCAGGGCGCCCAGCAACGCGCACTGGCGGCGTCCATCGCCACCTTCGCCAGCCATCTCGTCGACCCCGCGTTGCCGCATCCGGTCGAGTTGCTGTCCCGGATCGGACACAAGCACGCCTCCCTAGGGGTGACCGCGGACCAGTATCCGATCGTGCACGAGCACTTGTTCGCCGCGATCGTCGACGTGCTCGGCGCCGACACCGTGACCGCTGATGTCGCCGACGCGTGGGACCGGGTGTTCTGGATCATGGCCGACACGCTGATCGAGCTGGAACGCGGCCTGTACCGCGATGCGGGGGTGGCCGACGGCGATGTCTACCGGCGGACACGCGTGCTGTCGCGGGAGGACGACCCGTCGGGCGCTGTGCTGATCAGCGTGCAACCGCCCGGCCGATTCCGAGCGGAACGAGCTGCGGCCCAGTATGTCTCGGTCGGGGTGACGCTGCCCGACGGGGCGCGCCAGCTGCGCCAGTACAGCCTGGTCGACGCGGACGCGACACAGCTGACTTTCGCGGTGAAACCGGTCGACGCGGCCGAGGGTCGACCCGCGGGCGAGGTGTCCACCTGGATCGCGGAGCATGTGAGGGTCGGTGACCTGCTCGACGTGACGATCCCGTTCGGCGACCTGCCCGCCCCGAGCGGCCGCGACCCGCTACTGCTGATCTCGGCCGGTATCGGCGTCACCCCGATGATCGGCCTCCTGGCCCACCTCGCCCGCACTGCCCCGCACACCGTCGTGCGCGCGCTGCACGCCGACTGCAGCGAGTGGGCACACCCGTTGCGCGAGCGGCAGAATCAGCTCGTGACGGCTCTGCCGAACGCCACACTGCACACGTGGTACGAGGACGGCCCGATCGATGACGCGGCCGGCGCGCGCCGGGGCCTGCTCACCCTCGACGGCGTCGACATTCCCACCGACGCCGAGGTGTATCTCTGTGGCAACAGTGGATTCGTCCAAGCGGTGCGGGCTCAGTTGGTGGCCCAGGGTGTCGACCTGTCCCGGGTGCACTGCGAGCTGTTCGCGCCCAACGACTGGCTTCTCGGCTGAGTCAGCCCGCGGTGCTGACCGCGCGCGTCACCAGATCGGCGACCGCGCGGCAATAGTCGTGTTCGACCCGCGCGCTGGTGTACAGCGCGCAGGTCTGCAGCGGCGAAACGAGCAGTTGCAGCACGGTGATGGGCCGAACCTCGGGACGGAATTCGCCGCGCTGGGTGGCGCGCTCGACGATGGTTTCCATCATCTGGAGGTGCCGGCGCCACAGCAGCAGCCTGGCCTCGTCGTCCACGGTGTGGGACTTGCTGTCGATGACGAGCATCCGCGCGATGCGGCGGCCGACGGGATCGTTCAGGTAGGCGCTCACCGATTCCGCGAGCGCACCCAGATCGCCGGCGAGGCTGCCGGTGTCCGGTGTGCCGATCGTGACCGACGTGGAGCTCAGCAGTGCGTCGACGATCAGATCCTGCGGGCGGTGCCATGAGCGGCGGATCAGATCGGCGTCGAGTTCGGATCGTTGGGCGACGCCCTCGATGCTGAAGCGGTCCACACCCCACTGCTGCAACTCCGCCAATGCCGCATCCAGTGCCACGGCACGCAACGCCGCATCGCTGTCGCTCACGTGATGAATCCCCCCTTGCAGAACCCCGCTCATCCTATTGCGTGTGCAAGGGCCCTCCGTGCAGAGAATTCGTCGTCGCGACTCCTCGCTGCGCTCGTCGTCACGCGGTGTCTGATGGCGCGACTCCTCGCTGCGCTCGTCGTCACGCGGTGTCTGATGGCGCGACTCCTCGCTGCGCTCGTCGTCACGCGGCCTTCAGCCGGATCTTCCACCTCACGAACCCGACGTACACCACGCTGATCGCCACGAGCATCCCCACGTCGAACAGCCAGGCGCCGGAGGTGTGTTTCCAGTGATCGTCCTGCGGAGTCAGCGGTCCGGGCACCAGCCGGATCAGGTCGATCGTCGATGCCGACGCGGCGAAACCCCACCGCGCCGGGGTGGCCCACGACATCTGGTCGAGCACGATCCGGTCGGTCACCGGGATCATGCCGCCGGAGAACACCAGCTGGCTCATGATCGCGACCACCAGCAGCGGCATGATCTGTTCGGCCGAGCGCGCCAGCGCCGACAGGGCGAGGCCGACCATGGCCGCGGCGACCGTGGTGAGCGCGATGTCGACGAACAGTTCGAGGCTGCGATTCCCGATCACCGCACCGGAGTCGACGGCACCGGGCCCCCAGCCCTTACCGATGATCGCGATCGCTGTCACGATCGCCGACTGTACGATCGCGAACGCGGTGAACACCACCATCTTGGCCAGCAGATACGCCGACGTCGACAGTCCCACCGCCTGCTCGCGCCGGAAGATCGCACGTTCTCCGATGAGCGCACGGATCGTCAGCGCGGTCCCCATGAAGATCGCACCGACATTGAGCATCACCAGGATCTGGCCGGGTTCGTTGGGGGCTTCCCCGCCCTGCACCGCCGTCACCGGCACGCCGAACCCCACATCGCCGGGCACCGACAGGGACAGCACACCCATGATGAACGGCAACAACATCAGGAACGCGAAGTAACCGCGGTCCGAGACCACCAGTCGGATCTGCCGTCGCGCGATCGTGGACAGCTGCCTGCGCAAGCTGGTGCGCGTCGGGTTGCCGAGCTCCGACGGTGTCAGTGCCGGCGGCTGCGGCGGTGGGGGACCGTGCTGGTCGAGATAGCGCTGAGCAGCTGCATCCGGATCGCCGGCGACGGCGGAGAAGATGTCGGCCCAGTTGGTGGTCCCCATCGAGGGTCCGATCTGGCTGGGCGGTCCGTAGAACGCGGTCTTGCCGCCGGGCGCCAGCAGCAGTACCTGATCGCAGACGTCGAGATAGGTCAGGGAGTGGGTGACGACCAGCACGACGCGTCCCGCGTCGGCGAGTTGGCGCAGCATCGTCATCACCTGCCGGTCCAGCGCAGGGTCCAGACCCGATGTCGGTTCGTCGAGGATCAGCAGTGACGGGCCGGTCAGCAGTTCCAGCGCCACCGAGGCACGTTTGCGCTGGCCGCCGGAGAGTTTGTCGACGCGGGTGTCGAGGTGCTTGGTCATTTCGAGTTCCTCGAGCACCTCGTTGACGACCTGTTCCCGGTCGGCCTTCGTGGTGTCGGGCGGCAGCCGCAGTTCCGCGGCGTACATCAGGGCCTGCCGCACGGTCAGCTGGCCGTGCACGACGTCGTCCTGCGGCACCATCCCGATCCGGGAGCGCAGCGAGGCGTACTCGGCGTGGACGTCATGCCCTTCGAACGACACCTGCCCCGTCGTCGGGTGGGTGTAGCCCGCCACCAGACGGGCGAAGGTGGACTTGCCCGCACCCGACGGGCCGATCACCGCGGTCAGAGTGCCCGGCCGGGCGGAGATCGAGATGTTGTCGAGCAGCGTCTTGTTGTTCTCGATCGTCCACGTCACCCCGTGCACGTCCAGACCGCCGGTCGCCGTCGCGGCCGCCGTCTCGGTGCGCCGGACCAGCGTGCCGTCCCGGAAGACCAGGTCGACGTTGCCGATCGTGACGGTGTCGCCGTCGGCCAGCAGCTGCGTCTCGACCCGTGAGCCGTTGACGAACGTGCCGTTGATGCTGCGGTTGTCGCGGATCTCGGTGCCGGCCGGCGTCGCGACCAGGGTGGCGTGGTGCCGGGAGGCCAGTACGTCGGGGATGACGATGTCGTTGTCGCTGGCGCGGCCGATTTTCACCGAGCCCGGCGGCACCTCCGGCGCACGGCCGGGCCGCAGGATCTTGAGCATGCTGGTCGCGAGGTTGCCGTCGCCGCTCGAGCGGGGGGCAGCGGCGGGTCCCATCACGGTGGCCGTCGACTCCATCGCCGGCGACGAGATCGGTGGCTGCTGGACCGGGCGCGACGGCGGCGGCGGGTAGCCGGTGCGCGGTCCACCGGTGGGGTAGGAGCGCGCGGCGGGCGGCCGCGTGGGGGCGCCCGGATGGCTGACCGGCTGGCTCGGCCACTGACCGCTCGGGCGGCTCGGCACCGGGACCGCGGTGGTGGGTGTCGTGCCCGCCGAGCCCTGGTGCCTGCCCACCTCGAACGTCAGCAACGGGCCGTCGGGATTGCCGATGTGCAGCTGGGCACCGTCGGTGATGTCGACGACCGGCACCCGGCGGCTGTTGACGAACATCCCGTTGAGCGAGCCGTTGTCGATCGCGAGCCAGCGGCCCTGGTCGAAACGCAAAACGAGGTGCGCACGGGAGATCAACGGGTGGGCGATCCGCACGTCGGCGCGCAGGTCCCGGCCGACGACGACGTCGTTGCCGGCGGCGAAGGTGCGGGTGGACCCGTCGTAGCGCACCGTCAGCGCAGGGGGTGCGGATCGGGTCACAGAACCGCTCCGGCGGCGACAGTAGACATCGCGCGCAACTCTATCGGTAGGCCCCGCTCATCGCCGGTCCGCCTGCGACTCTGTGGGAGAGATGTGGGCGTTCTGTGTCCTGCCCGTGATCTCGCCGTTCCCTGCCGCTGTGGCGACACGCCCATCTCGGGCAGCATGAAATGCACTGCGGCTGCCGGGAATAGCGCAGGGTCAGTATCGTCATGCGGGATCATCGGGAATCCGTCGTACGCGAGCATCGCATTTTAGAGGTAAACCTCTACTTTAGGGTGGAGCAATGCCGCGGCCCGCCCGATACACCGTCGACGTCCTCCTCGACGCAGCGGCGGACCTGTTGGCCTCCGACGGTCCCGGTGCGGTCACCATGTCGGCGGTCGCGCGCAGCACCGGCGCGCCGAGTGGCTCGGTCTACCACAGGTTCCCGACGCGCGCCGCGCTGTGCGGGGAACTGTGGGTGCGCACCGAGGAGCGACTCCTGGATGCGCTGTCCGAGGTGCTCGACGGTGACAGTGGCAGCGACGGGGATCCGGCGCACCGCGGCGTGGCCGGTGCGCTCGGCGTGCTCGGCTGGTGCCGAGCTCATCCGATCGAGGCGCACGTGCTGCTGACGGGCCCCGCTCAACTCGGGCTCGAGGACTGGCCCGACCATCTCGTCGGGCGCCGGAAACGCTTGCAGCGCAGGCTCAAGAAGGTGCTCGGCGAGATCCCCGGGGACACCGCGCGGGTCAGCGCGGCGGTGATCGACGTGCCGTACGCGATCGTGCGGCGTCACCTGGGTGCGCGTCAGGCGATTCCCGCGGCTGCCGAAGCGATCGTCGAGGACTGCGCGCGAGCGCTCACCGCCCCGAACTGACCGGCGACGGCGAACCGGTCACGACGCAGTGCGTGTGGCGGTAGATCGTCGCCATGCACTGGTTGCAGTGCGTGCACAGTGATCTGACGGCGGTGCCGTCGGCCCGGATCCGGTTGATCAGATCCGGCTCGGCGAGCAGGGCCCGCCCCATCGCGACGAAGTCGAAGCCCTCGGCCATCGCCAGGTCCATGGTCTCGCGGTTGGTGATGCCGCCCAGCAGGATCAGCGGCATCGAGAGCTCGGCACGGAACAGCCGGGCGTCGCGCAACAGATACGCCTCGCGGTAGGGATATTCGCGGAAGAACTTGTTGCCCGTCATCCGGATGCCCCACCGCAGAGGTGGCTTGAAGGCGCCCGCGAACTGCTTGACGGGTGCCTCGCCGCGGAACAGGTACATCGGGTTGACCAGGGAGCTGCCTGCGGTGAGCTCGATGGCGTCCAGCCCGCCGTCCTCCTCGAGCCACTTCGCGGTCTGCAGCGCCTCCTCGGTCGAGATCCCGCCCCGAACACCGTCGCTCATGTTCAGCTTGGCGGTCACCGCGATCGGCGTGCCCGCCTTCTCGACGGCACGGCGGACGGCGAGCACGGTGCCGCGGGCCACCTTGGCACGGTTGGCCAGCGAGCCGCCGAACTCGTCGTCGCGCCGGTTGATCAGCGGTGACAGGAACGAGCTGGCGAAGTAGTTGTGGCCCAGATGCACTTCGACGGCGTCGAAGCCCGCGTCGATGGCCATCCGCGCCGCCTGGGCGTGCGCCTCGGTGATGTCGGTGATGTCGTCCCGGGTCGCCCGCTTCGCGAAGCGCATCGACAGCGGATTGAAGAAGCGCACCGGGGCGTAGGCCGTCGTCCCGTTCGACTTCGAGTTCGCCACCGGGCCGGCGTGGCCGATCTGCGCGCTGATCTTCGCACCTTCGGCGTGCACGGCATCGGTGAGCTTGCGCAGTCCGGCCATAGCGTCGGGCCGCCAGTAGATCTGGTTGCCCTCGGTGCGTCCGCCCGGGGCGACCGCCAGGTAGGCGACGGTGGTCATGCCGACCCCGCCGGCGGCGGGCAGTCGGTGGTAGGTGATCAGGTCCTCGGTGACCAGAGCGTTCGGCGTCGCGGCCTCGAACGTCGCTGCCTTGATCACGCGGTTGCGCAACGTGATGGGACCCAGCGCGGCTGGAGTGAACACATCGGGGACAGTTGTCATGTCTAGAGAGCCTGTCACAATGATCGCCGTGGGTGCGATCACTTTGGACGGTAAGGCCACGCGCGACGAGATCTTCGTCGACCTCACGGCGCGCGTGGCGCGGCTCGTGGAGGCCGGTCACACCCCGGGCCTGGGTACCGTTCTCGTCGGGGACGACCCCGGATCGCAGGCCTACGTGCGGGGCAAGCACGCCGACTGCGCGAAGGTGGGCATCACGTCGATCCGCCGGGACCTGCCCGCCGACATCAGCCAGGCCGACCTGATCGCCACGCTCGACGAGCTCAACGCCAACCCCGAGTGCACCGGGTACATCGTGCAGCTGCCGCTGCCGCGGCATCTCGACGAGAACGCGGCGCTGGAGCGGATCGACCCCGACAAGGACGCCGACGGGCTGCACCCGATGAGTCTCGGCAAGCTCGTGCTCAACGAACCCGCCGCGCTGCCCTGCACGCCGCGGGGCATCGTGCACCTGCTGCGGCGCTACGAGGTGGAGATCGCCGGCGCGCACGTCGTCGTGATCGGCCGCGGTGTCACGGTCGGACGTCCGCTCGGCTTGCTTCTCACCCGGCGTTCGGAGAACGCGACGGTGACGCTGTGCCACACCGCGACCCGCCACCTGCCGCAGATCACCCGCGAAGCCGACATCATCGTCGCCGCCGCCGGGGTGCCGCACATGGTGACCGCGGAGATGGTGCGGCCCGGCGCCGCGGTCGTCGACGTCGGGGTCAGCCGCGACGAGGCCGGCAAGCTCGTCGGCGACGTGCATCCCGGTGTCTGGGATGTGGCCGGGCACGTGTCGCCCAATCCCGGTGGCGTCGGGCCGCTCACGCGGGCGTTCCTACTCACCAACGTCGTCGAGCGCGCCGAGGCTGCCGCCGCGTCGTGAGGGCAACCCGCAGGCTGTTCACCGGACAGTGGCCGATCTTGGCCGTGGGGCTGTCCCTGTTGGCGGCGTTCGTGCTGGTGGCGATGGGTTACTGGCGCCGGGGCGCGCTCGTGATGGCGATCGCCGTGGGGATGGCCTCGGCGTTGCGGTTGACCCTGCCCGAGGACCGCGTAGGGCTGCTCGCGGTGCGCAGCCGCACGGTCGACGTCGCCACCACCGCCGCGGTCAGCGCGGCGATGCTCTACATCGCGTGGACGATCGACCCGCTAGGCACCAGCTGAGCGCCGGTCTTTGCTGAGCCGGCGGGTCCATCTGCGACGGCCGACCGCCTCGCCGGACTGTCTCGGCTGCGGACGCGCGCGACGGCGTCGGCACCCGTGCGCGCACTGTCCGGCCATCCCGTGCCGACCAGGATGCTCGAGCACGCCCGGTTCATGTCGGGGGCGGCGCGCCACCGCACGATGGGATGACGGTGGTCCCGATCGGCAGCGCAGGCGGGCCGGCGGCGCGGTTCCCGCAGCCGGCTCAGACGCCGCGTGCCCGCCCGACGATGCAGGCCACGTGGGGTTTCGGCGACGCGCTGCCCAACCGGTGAACAGATGTTTCGTTACCGGCAGGTAGGGATACTCCGGAGGCGTCCTCTCCGCTGTGACTGCAGTCACAGCGAGTACTGCGAAGCGCATCAGGGGTGAGCCATGGCCAGTGTGGTCAAGACGGTGGCGCGGTGGTCGAAGAAGCCGGCGCGCGACGTCGAAGCGCCGAGCGGGGGGTGGGTGAACATGGTGCGGGGGCTCGCGGCCCGCGCCACCACGCCGCTTCTCCCCGACGACTATCTGTCTTTGCTCAATCCACTGTGGTCGGCCCGTGAGCTGCGGGGCGAGATCGTCGAGGTCCGCCGGGAGACCGACGACACGGCCACCGTGGTGATCCGCCCGGGCTGGGGCTTCGCCCGCGACTACCAACCCGGCCAGTACGTCGGCATCGGGTTGCGCGTCGACGGGAAGTGGCACTGGCGGTCGTACTCACTGACATCGGTGCCCGAGCCGGATCGCGACGAGATCTCGATCACCGTGAAGGCCACCCCGGAAGGTTTCCTGTCCACCCACCTCGTCGACGGGGTCGAACCCGGCACGATCATTCGCCTGGCCGCACCGCAGGGCGAGTTCACGCTGCCCGATCCGCCGCCGGAATCGCTGCTGTTCATCACCGCCGGCAGTGGCATCACGCCGATCATGGCGATGCTGCGCTCGCTGCGCGCCCGCGGCCAGGAGCCAGACATCGTGCACATCCACTCCGCCCCGTCGGCCGAATCGGTGATCTTCCACGACGAGCTGCGCGAACTGGAGAGCCGGCAGCGCGGCTACCGCCTCCATCTGCAGCTCACTCAGGAAGACGGCAAGGTGGAACTGACCGAGCTCGACCAGATCGTCTCGGATTGGCAGAAGCGCTCCGCGTGGGTGTGCGGCCCGTCGGCGATGCTCGATGCGGCCGAGCAGGTGTGGGAAGAACACGGCCTCGCCGATCAGCTGCACATGGAGCGGTTCACGATCGCGGCTACCGACAAGGGCGGCGAAGGCGGGACCGTACACTTCGGGATCTCCGACAAGTCCGCCGAGATCGACGGCGCCACAACCATTTTGCAGGCCGGCGAGGATGCCGGTATCCAGATGCCGTTCGGTTGCCGGATGGGTATCTGCCAGACCTGTGTGCTCCCGCTCGAAGAGGGGCACGTCCGGGACATCCGTTCCGGGCAGGAACACGGTGCGGGCGACCGCATCCAGACATGTGTGTCCACCGCCTCCGGTGACTGCACCATCAAGATCTGAGGAGACTTCCATGGCGATCACCGACATCAAGGTCTACGCACATCTCACCGAGGAGGACGTCGAGAACCTCGCTGCCGAGCTCGATCAGCTTCGCGCCGACATCGAGGAGTCCCGGGGGGAACGCGACGCGCGCTATGTGCGTCGCACCATTCAGCTGCAGCGCGCGCTGGCGGCCGGTGGGCGGATCGCGTTGTTCGCGAGCAGCAGCCGGATCGCAAGGGTGGCCGGCACCGCGATGTTGGCCTCGGCCAAGATCATCGAGAACATGGAGTTGGGCCACAACGTCATCCACGGCCAGTGGGATTGGATGAACGACCCCGAGATCCACTCCACCGAGTGGGAGTGGGACACCACGTGCCCGTCGTCGCAGTGGAAGTACTCGCACAACTTCGTCCACCACAAGTACACCAACGTCGTCGGTCTGGACAGCGACGTCGGCTACGGCATCATGCGGGTGACCCGTGACGAACCGTGGGAACGGTGGATGATCGGCAACCCGATCTACAACCTGCTGCTCGGCACGTTCTTCGAATGGGGGGTGGCGGCACACCACATCGAGGTCGACAAGATCCGCAAGAAGGAGAAGACCTGGGCCGAGGCGCGCAAGGACATGCGGGTCATGGGCCGCAAGATCGCCAAACAGGTGGGCAAGGACTACATCATCTTCCCGGCGCTGACCGGGACCAACTGGAAGCACACCCTGAAGTGCAACGCGGTGGCGAACTTCATCCGTAACTACTGGGCCTACATGGTGATCTTCTGCGGCCACTTCCCGGACGGCGCAGAGAAATTCACCGTCGAGGAGTTCGAGAACGAGACCCGCGGCGAATGGTATCTGCGACAGATGTTGGGGTCGGCCAACTTCCACGCCGGTCCGATCATGGCGTTCATGAGCGGCAACCTGTGCTATCAGATCGAGCACCACCTGTTCCCGGACCTGCCGAGCAACCGCTACGCCGAGATGAGCGTCCGCATCCGAGAGCTCTGCGAGAAGTACGACCTGCCCTACACCACCGGGCCGCTGCTGCGGCAGTACTGGCAGTCGTTCTGGACCATCCTGAAGCTCGCGCTGCCGGACAAGTACTTGAAGGCCCCCAGCGATGACGCCCCGGAGACGGCGTCGGAGCGGCGCTTCGGGCGGGTCGAGCCCACCCCGGGGACGCCGAAGCGCGGGCTGCGCACCGCGCTTCGGGAGCGCACCAGGGCGGCGTGAGGCCTCAGGATAGGGTGGCGCGCACGCACACCGTCACATACGGCAGCGCGAGGCCGGTGGAGTTCGCCAGTGCGGGGTGGGTGGCGAGCAGGTCGCGCACCCGGTCCAGGGTGCGGGTGCGCACCTGTTCGGGCGAGGTGATGCAGTAGCTGCGGGAGGCCACCAGGTCGATCAGCGCTTGCGGTGTCAGATAACTGGTCCACTCGACCTGATGCCGTGACACGTCGGTGAACGGGTCGGGCAGCGCGACGGTCTGGCTGAACGGATCGACCTCGTGGCCGATGATCTGGCCGAGATCCTTGACCCAGCCCAGCCTTTCGTCGCGGTTGTTCCAGACCAGGCCCAGTCGGCCGCCGGGCCGGAGCACCCGTGCGACCTCCTCGATCGCCTGCGCCGGGTCGAACCAGTGCCATGCCTGGGCGACGAGCACGGCGTCGACGCTGTTGTCCGGCAGGGGGATCTCCTCGGCTGTCCCGAGCAGGGCGGGGGTGTCGGGCAGTGAGGTGCGCAGCAGCTCGAGCATCTCCGGGATCGGGTCGACGGCGACGACGTCGAGGCCGCGTTCGACCAGCCGGGTGGTCAACTTGCCGGTGCCCGCGCCGAGATCGAGCACGGTGTGGGCGTTTTCGGGAAGCAGCCATTCGATGGCCTCCGGCGGATACGATGGGCGGCCCCGCTCGTAGGCGGCGGCTTCGGCGCCGAAGGACAGCGACCGTTGCGGTGCTGAACCGCTCACCGGCCGGCCAACTCCAGGGTGCGCCGGATCAGCTTTCCCACCGCGTCGGTCTCCACCAGGAACCCGTCGTGCCCGAAGTCCGAATCGACCACGTCGAGTCCGTCGCAGCCCGGCAGCAGATCCGCCAATTCCTGTTGCAGCCGAAGGGGATACAGCCGGTCGGAAGTGATACCGCCCACCACGGTGGGCACCGGGCATCCCCTCAGCGCGGCAGCCACGCCTCCGCGGCCACGACCGATGTCATGGCTGGACAGCGCGTCGGTCAACGCCACGTAGGTGCCGGCATCGAAGCGCGACACCAGCTTTCGGCCCTGGTACTCCAGGTAGCTCTGCACCGAGTAGCGGCCGCCCGCGGTGGGGTCTTCCCCCGGCTGTGCGGTATTGCCGAATCGCTCGTCGAGTTCGGCTTCGCCGCGATAGGTCAGGTGGGCGAACCGGCGGGCGATCTCCATCCCGGTGTCGGGGGAGTGGCCGGTGTCGTGGTAATCGCCGTTGCACCAGTGGGGATCTGAGGTGATCGCGGCGACCTGCGTGCTCTGCGTCCCGATCTGGTCGGCGGTGGCGCGTGCTCCTACCGCGAGCACCAGCGCCGCGCGGACGTTGTCCGGGTGGGAGACGATCCATTCCAGCGCCCGGGCGCCACCCATGGAACCGCCGATCACGGCGGCCACCTCGGTGATGCCGAGTCGTTCGAGGACCGCGACGTCGGCGGCGACCTGGTCGCGCACCGTCGTCGCCGGGAACCTCGAACCCCAGGCTTTGCCGTCGGGCGCGACGCTGCTCGGTCCTGTCGAACCGCGGCAGCCGCCCAGCACGTTCGTCGAGATCGCGCACCAGCGGTCGGTGTCGATCGGGGCGCCCGGGCCGGCCACTCCGTCCCACCACCCCGGAGTCGGGTGGTCGGGTCCGGCGGGCCCGGTGATGTGCGAATCGCCGGTCAGGGCGTGCAGCACCACCACGACGTTGTCGCGCTCAGGTGACAGCTCACCCCAGCGCTGCACCGCGATCGACACGTCGTCGAGCACGGCGCCGGATTCCAGCGTGAGCGATCCGATGTCGACGATGCCGATCTCGCCTTCGGGCGGCAGCGCCACGCGATCGTTCACCACGTCCATGACGGTCACGGCTGCACCTCGAGCAGTTGCGCATCGGCGGTTCCACCGGCGCGCTGCGCCGCGGCGAAGCCCTGCTCGAGATCGGCCAGGATGTCGTCGATGCCCTCGATCCCCACCGCCAGGCGCACCAGTCCCGGGGTGACGCCGGTGGCGAGCTGCTCCTCGGCCGAGAGCTGCTGGTGGGTGGTCGAGGCGGGGTGGATCACCAGCGAGCGCACGTCACCGATGTTGGCGACGTGGCTGTGCAGTGTCAGCGCGTCGACGAATGCCTTGCCCGCGGGCACCCCGCCGGCCAGCTCGAAGGCGAGGACCGCGCCGGTTCCCTTAGGCGCCAGCTTCTTTCCCGTCTCGTACCACGGCGAGCTCGGTAGGCCGGCGTAATTGACCGAGATCACGCCCTCGTGACCGGCCAGGTACTCGGCCACCCGCTGGGCGTTGGCGACGTGGCGCTCCATGCGCAGGCTCAAGGTTTCCAGGCCTTGGGCGACCAGGAACGCGTTGAACGGCGATGCGGCAGAACCCAAGTCGCGCAGCAGCTGGACGCGGGCTTTCAGCGCGAACGCGGGCGCGCCGAGTTCGGCGAACACCACGCCGTGATAGCTCGGGTCGGGTTCGGTGAATCCGGGGAAGCGCCCGTTGGTCCAGTCGAAGGTGCCGCCGTCGACGATCACGCCGGCGATCGCGGTGCCGTGCCCACCGAGGTACTTCGTCGCCGAATGCACGACGATGTCGGCCCCGTGGCTGATCGGCTGGATCAGATACGGCGTGGCGATCGTGTTGTCCACGATCAGCGGTACCCCGGCGTCGTGCGCCACCGCGGCGACGGTCGGAATGTCGAGGACGTCGATCTGCGGATTCGAGATCGTCTCGGCGAAGAACGCTTTCGTGTTGGGACGCACCGCGGCCCGCCACGACTCGGGGTCGTCGGGATTGTCGACGAAGCTGACCTCGATGCCCAGTTTGGGCAGGGAGTAGTGGAAGAGGTTGTAGGTGCCGCCGTAAAGCCGTGGGCTGGAAACGATGTGGTCGCCGTGCTGGGCGATGTTGAGGATCGCGAACGTCTCGGCGGCCTGCCCGGAGGACACGAACAGTGCCGCGACGCCGCCCTCGAGTGCGGCGATGCGCTGCTCGACGACGTCCTGGGTGGGGTTCATGATGCGGGTGTAGATGTTGCCCGGTTCGACGAGCCCGAACAGCGCTGCGGCGTGGTCGGTGTCGCGGAACGCGTAACTGGTGGTCTGGTAGATCGGCAGTGCCCGGGCGCCCGTGGCGGTATCCGGTGCCTGGCCGGCGTGCACCTGCTTGGTCTCGAAAGCCCAGTTGGCGGTGGGATCGGGGTTGTCGAGGCTCATCGACGTCTCCTCCATGAACGGGGGGCCCGTTTCACGGCGGACCCGCGCTTGCCTTATAGCCGTTGTCGGCTACTCAACCTGGTCGTCTCCCGGGGCACCCCACCGCGGTTGGAGGGTTGCCGGCCAGCAAGCCGGGGCTTGACGCTGGCACTCATGACCGCCACGAAGAATAACGCACCCGGCGGATCGGGTGCCACCGGGTTCAGCTGATGGCGCGCTGCGGGCCGGTCTGTTCGTCGAGGAACTCCCGGATCACCTCGGCGATGCGCTGGGGTGCCTCGAACATCGGGATGTGGCCCACGCCGTCGAGTGTGGTGAACCGCGTCGACTCGGGCAGGTGCTTGCGGAAGTGGGCGGTGAACCGCGGGTGGGGCAGTACCCGGTCCTTCTCGCACACCACCAGATAGGTGGGTGTCGAGGTGTCGGCGAGTTCCATCAACCCCGGCATCAGCAGGGCTTTGACCAGCAGCTGGTAGTAGGCCGGGCAGTGTCGGACGTCATCGATGATCTCGAGGATGTCGTCGTCGGTGATGCCGTCGGGGCGGGCGCTGACCGGCACGCTGGTGAGGAACCGCGCGCCGGGCACGCGGGCTGCCCGCGCTCCGAGCAACTTGGCCACCACCCAGACGGGCATCCCCATCACGAACTTGAACACGATCTCGTATTTGGCCGGCGTCCACCGGTGCCAGCCGCCGGCCGGGGCGATACCGACCAGGGAGCGCGCCCGGTTGCGGCGTTCCAGCTCGAAGGCCACCCAGCCCCCGAGGGAGTTGCCCACGATGTGGGCGGTGTCCCAGCCGAGGCGGTCGAGGTGGCGCTCGACGTCGTCGGCGAGGGTGCCGCTGTCGAGCAGCCAGGAGCGGTTGGGGCTGCCGCCGTGGTGGCCCGCCATCGTCGGCGCGTACACCTCGTAGCGGCCGGTGTCGGCGAGCGCCGGCGCGACGTCCTTCCACACGTTGTTCGACATCATGAACGGGTGCAGCAGCAACACCGGCTCTCCGGAGCCGAGGTGGATCGGCGCGCGTGGGCTCATAGCGCCCGACCCTAAGGTGATACCGGCGGTACCGCAAGAATGCCCGCTAGGGTCGACGGCCGTGACGAGCTCCCTCACGATCAGCACCGTCAACGTCAACGGCGTCCGCGCAGCGATCAAGCAGCGTTCGGAGGACAACCGCGGCCTGCTGGCCTGGTTCGCGCAGACCACCGCGGACGTGGTGTGCCTGCAGGAGACCCGCGCCGATGACGAGCAGGTGGCCGAGGCGCTGGCGCCGGTGCTCGCCGACGGCTGGCACCTGGCCTCTGCCGCGCCCCACGTCAAGGGCCGCAACGGGGTCGCGGTGGTGTCCCGCACGCCCCACGATGATGTCCGGATCGGTTGTGGCGCAGTGGAATTCGCCGCGCATGGTCGCTACCTCGAGGTGGACACCGGTGGTGTCACGGTGGGCAGCGTGTACTTCCCGACCGGGGAGGCCGACACCGAACGGCAGCGGGAGAAGGAACGCTTCATGGCCGCGGTGGCCGAGCGGATGGCAATTCTGCGCGCCGACGGCCGTGACGCGGTGCTCTGCGGTGACTGGAACATCGCCCACACCGAGAACGACATCAAGAATTGGAAGGGCAACGTCAAGAAGGCCGGCTTCCTGCCCGAGGAGCGGCAGTGGCTGACCGACCTGCTGGCCACCGGATGGGTGGACGTGGTGCGGGTGGCGCATCCGGAGCAACCTGGGCCCTATGCGTGGTGGTCCTGGCGCGGCAAGGCCTTCGACAACGACGCCGGCTGGCGCATCGACTACCAGCTGGCCACGGCGGGGTTGGCGGCGCGGGTGGCCGCGGTGCGCACGGAACGCCCCGCTGCGTATGCGCTGCGCTGGTCCGATCACTGCCCGGTGACGGTCACCTACGCGTCATTTCGGCTCAGCAGCCGACGCGGGTGGGGGTCGCCAGCGCGCCATCGGCGTCGTTGATGGCTCCGCGCACCACATCGAACACCCGCGGGTCCCACGTCAGCCCCGTCTCCCACGGCAACCCGACCGAATCGGAGACGAAGATGCTGTGGGTGTCGTCGAAGGACACGCAGCGGCGGTGGGGCAGTACGCGGTCGCTGACGTCGGTGGCCAGCGCGCTGCGGGTGGCGACGATCCCGTCGTTGGGCCACACCATCGGGTTGACCGGAGCCGGGTGGGTGAAGCGAGTGCCACCGATCACGACGACGGGGATCCGGTCCAGCACGCCTGCCTGGTACTCGTTCCACCCGCGTGGACCCATCAAGTAGCCCTGGTTGACCTCGCGCCCCGAACCGGTCTGCAGCCGCGTCACCTCGGCGGCCATCGCCAGCGACGCCTTCTCGCAGTAGGCGTCGCCCGCGCAGTCCGACAACGGGGTGATGCCGTTGGCGTAGTCGGACAGAAACGATCCCTCCCACGGTGTGCCCAGCGTGGTCAGCGAGCGGATGCGGATCGGCGAGCCGAGGCTCTGCAGCACCCGGAACGCCGCCCGCGAATAGAGCCCGCCCATCGAGTGGCCGACGACGTCGACGACGTCGACACCGCGCGTGTCGTGCAGGTAGCTGAGGAAGCGGGCGAGGTGTTCGCCCGCCAGATCGATCGACGCCGTGGAATCGACGGTCATGATGTCGGGCAGGGTGATCGGGCAATCTCCGAACGCGCCGAAACCGCCCTGGTCGGTGACGGGTCCGCGGCCCGCCATGGCCGGCGACGTGTACACGGTGTGGCCCGCGGCGAGCAGGTTCTCTCGCAGTGCGGTGTCGGTGTTGCCGGCGGCCAGACCGGACCGGCATGCGTCGTCTCCGGTGGTGAACGGGCTGACCGCATCACCGCCGGAGACGATGACGACGGCGCGACCGGGTGCGGCGTGCGCGGGGCCGGCACCCATGAACGTCGCGATGACGAGCAGGACAAGGACTGACGCCGATCGCCGCATGCGAACCCCCTCGGTTGCGCGCATGCTACCCAGGACCGGTCGACCGCCGGACGAAACCGCGACGGCGCGTGAAAAACTGGACCTCACCATGAGCACTTCAGCCAAGCCCGTCGTCTTCTCGGGCGCGCAACCGACGTCGGACTCTCTGCATCTGGGCAACGCGCTCGGCGCGGTCGCCCAGTGGGTCGGTCTGCAGGACGGTCACGACGCCTACTTCTGCGTCGTGGATCTGCACGCGATCACGCTGGCCCAGGACCCCGCGACGTTGCGCCGGCGCACACTGGCCACCGCCGCGCAGTACCTGGCCCTGGGCGTCGACCCGGCCCGCGCCACCGTGTTCGTCCAGAGCCATGTGCCCGAGCACAGCGAATTGGCTTGGGTGCTGGGCTGTTTCACCGGTTTCGGGCAGGCCTCACGGATGACCCAGTTCAAGGACAAGTCGGCCAAGCACGGCGCGGACGCGCAGACCGTCGGCCTGTTCACCTATCCGATCCTGATGGCCGCCGACGTGCTGCTCTACGACACCGAGCTGGTTCCGGTCGGCGAGGATCAGCGCCAGCACCTCGAGCTGGCCCGCGATGTCGCGCAGCGCTTCAACACGCGCTTCCCCGACACGTTCGTCGTTCCCGAACCGATGATCCCCACGGCGACCGCGAAGATCTACGACCTGGCGGAGCCGACCGCCAAGATGAGCAAGTCCGCGGCCACCGATGCCGGGCTGATCAGCCTGCTCGACGACCCGGCGCGCACGGCCAAGAAGATCCGGTCCGCGGTCACCGACAGCGAGCGCGAGATCCGTTTCGATCGCGACGCCAAGCCGGGAGTCTCGAATCTGCTGACCATCCAGTCGGCGGTGACGGGCACCGCGATCGACACCTTGGTGGCGGGCTACGCCGGCCGCGGCTACGGCGATCTGAAGAAGGAGACGGCCGACGCCGTCGTCGAGTTCGTCACCCCCATCAAGGCGCGGGTCGACGAGTACCTCGCCGATCCTGCGGAACTGGAGAACGTGCTGGCCGCCGGCGCGCAGCGGGCGCGTGAAGTGTCTGGCAAGACGGTGGCCCGGGTATATGACAGGTTGGGGTTCCTCGCACCGCGATAACGGGAGGCTGACGATGACGGCGCCGGACGGCTCGGGATCCCCGGACGAAGCGCAGGACGAGCCCGGGTTCCTGGACCGGCTACGGGCGCGAATGCCGTGGTTCGACCACGTGATGCGGGCCCAGCAGCGTTACAACGACAGCAAAGGCGACTTCTACGCCGCCGGCATCACCTACTTCACGATCTTCGCGCTGTTCCCGTTGCTGATGGTCGGGTTCGCGATCGGCGGGTTCGTGCTCGCCTACCAGCCGCAGCTGCTCGACCAGCTCAAGGCCAAGATCGCCACGGCCGTCAGCGGAGACCTCGGCCAGCAGGTCGTGCAGTTGATGGACTCGGCGATCGAGTCCCGGGGCACCGTCGGCGTCATCGGGCTCGCGACCGCCGCGTGGGCGGGCCTCGGCTGGATGGCCAACCTGCGCGAGGCGCTCAGCCAGATGTGGGGTCTCTACCGCGAGGAGCAGCCGGGTTTTCTCAAGACCAAGCTCTCCGACCTGCTGGCGTTGCTGTCGACGTTCGCCGCGATCGTGGTGACGGTGGCGCTGTCGGCGCTGGGCAGTTCCTCGCTGATGGGCAACGTGCTCGACTGGCTGGGTCTTGCCGATTCGACCCTGGCCAGTGTGCTGCTGCGGGTCGCTGCGATCGCGGTGTCGATCGGGGTGTCGTGGTTGCTGTTCACGTGGATGATCTCTCGGCTGCCGCGGGAGTCGGCGAGTTTCCGCAGCAGCGTGCGCGCGGGTCTGCTGGCCGCGGTCGCGTTCGAGGTGTTCAAGCTGGTGGCGTCGATCTACCTGAAGTCAGTGTTGACGGGGCCGGCGGGCGCCACGTTCGGCCCCGTCCTGGGGTTGATGGTGTTCGCCTACATCACCGCGCGGTTGATCCTGTTCGCTACGGCGTGGGCGGCGACGATGCCGGAGAACGCGGTGGAGGCGCCCATCCCGGCGCCGGGTCCGGCCGTCATCCGCAACCGCATCGTCACCCGGCCCGGGCTTGCGCCGTGGCAGGCGGCGGGTGCCGCGGCGGTCGGCGCGCTGGGTGCGTTCGGATTCGCGCGGCGGCGTAGACGCTAGCTCAGTGCTGGGGTCTGCGATTGAGCGCGCGGGCCCCCATGATCAGGCTGAACACGATCACCGCGCCGACGACTCCGACGCCGACGCGCACCGGCATGGCGTCCACCTCGGGTAGTGCCGCGCTGGCCTTGGTGGTCGCGGCGGCTGCGGCGGCGGGATCGGCCTCGGGGGTTCGCAGTGACGGATCCGGTTCGACGAGTGTGCCGACCTTGGTGCCGGGCGCGGTGGCGTAGCCGTAGTCGAGCAGGTGCGCGGCCTGCTCCCAGGGGGCGATGGGCTGCCGGGTACCCCGCATCAGCACCGCCACCAGACGTCGGCCGCCGTGGTCTGCGGCGCCGACGAACGTCTGCCCGGCATCGTCGGTGTAGCCGGTCTTGCCGCCGAGCGCGCCGGGATAATTCGCCAGCAGCTTGTTGTCGTTCTCGATCGGGTAACCGCCGTCGCCGCGTCCGGGGAACGGAAACTCCTGCGTGTGAACGATGTTCGAGAAGACGGGGTTGTTCCACGCGTACCGGTAGAACAGCCCGACGTCGTAGGCCGACGTGCTCATACCCGGTCCGTCCAGCCCGGACGGGGTCGCCACCCGCGTGTCCCGGGCGCCGAGTTTGTTGGCCAGCGCGTTGAGTTTGGTCAGCGTGGCGTCCATACCGCCCAGCTGCATCGCCAGCGCGTGCGCGGCGTCGTTGCCCGAATGCATCAGCAGGCCGTGCAGCAGGTCGTTGACGGAGTAGAAGCCGCCTTCGCCGACACCCACTCGGGTGCCTTCGGCGTTCGCGTCCTCCTGCGTGCCCGGCACCACCTTGTGCAGAGGCAGGTCGCGGATGGCCTGCATCGCGACGAGCACCTTGATGATGCTCGCCGGTCGGTGGCGGCCGTGCGGGTCGCGCGCGGCGATCACGTCGCCGGAGTCGAGGTCGGCCACCAGCCACGCCTCGGCGGAGACATCGCCCGGAACCGGGGGAGTGCCCGGTGCGGTGATCACGCCGCACCCGGAGAGCGCGTCGCCGCCCATGGGCTTGGCGGGTACGGGCAGCGGTGCCGGCGGATCGCCGGATTCCGGAACCTCCGACGCGTCGACGGCGGGCGGGGTCGCCTCCCGGTAGGGGCAGGTGTTCGCCTCAGGGACGGGCGGCTGGGCCGCAGCGACCGGCGCCAGTGCCAGCATCGCCGCCGTGAGCAGCGCAGACACCCGCAGCGGGAACGTCGTGAAGGTCGCCATCGGGGATGAAGATTAGGCGATCACGACATCTCGATCGGTGAGCCACGCGGTGACGGATGTGATGAGAGTTTCGCAAGTGACTAGCCATGACGACCTCCGGCGAGGCTCACCTAGGCTGGCGGGACCGCCCGAGCCGCCAGAAAGTGATCCATGTTCCTCGTCGTTCTCGGCTCGCTCCTCGGGCTGATGACCCTTTATGTCTGGTTTCGCACCGTGCGGTCCACGACCCGCCCTGGTCGGATGCGCCGGATCCTGACCGCCCTGCTGCTGGTTCTGACCGCGCTGCTGGTGGCGGCGCTGATGTCCCGGCGCGATCCCGCCGGCTCCGGCTGGCTCGCCTGGCCCGGTTATCTGTGGTTCGGCCTCCTGGTCTACCTCGTGCTGGCGCTGCTGGTCCTCGAGCCGGCGCATCTTGCGGCGCGGCTCGCCCGGCGTCGCCGCCCGGCCGATGACACACCGGACCAACATCGGCGGCTTTTCCTGGCCCGGGCGGGCGCGGTCGCCGCAGGCGCGGCAGCGGTCGGCGTGACCGGCGTCGGTGTCGCGACCGCACTCGGGCCGCCCGACGTGCTGCGTGTCCCGGTGCGGCTGCCCCGGCTGGCCCGTGAGTTCGACGGCTACCGCATCGCGGTGGTGTCCGACATCCACCTCGGGCCTCTGCTGGGTCGCCGGCACACCGAACGGATCGTGCGGATGATCAACGAGACCGAACCCGATCTGGTCGCCGTGGTCGGCGACCTGGTGGACGGTGCGGTCGCTCAACTCGGGTCCGCGGCGGCACCGTTGGCCGACCTCGTGGCCCGCGACGGTGCGTTCTTCGTGACCGGCAACCACGAGTACTTCGTCGACGACACCGGCGAGTGGCTGACCGAGCTGGACCGGCTCGGCCTGCAGGTGCTGCGCAACGAGAACACCAGAATCCGGCGGGGCGCAGCGGCGTTCGATCTGGCCGGGGTCAACGATCTGGCCGGGCGGTCGGCGCAGGCGCCGCCCGACTTCGACGCGGCGCTGCGCGGTGTCGACGCCGCGACGCCGACGATCCTGCTGGCGCACCAGCCGGTCCAGGTGGCCGAAGCGGCGCAGCGCAACGTCGATCTGCAGCTGTCCGGCCACACTCACGGAGGACAGATGTGGCCGTTCCACTACGCGGTCGAATTGGCTCAGCCGTCGCTCGCGGGCCTGTCCACCGTGGACGGCACACAGCTCTATGTCTCGCGGGGCGCGGGCTTCTGGGGGCCGCCGGTGCGTGTCGGTGCACCGCCGGACATCAGCGTGCTCACATTGGGCCGCTGAGCGTGTTTAGGTGCCCTCGCGGGCGGATACTTTCTCATCAACTTCACGGCCAACACTGAGCGAAGCACTCAGGTCGGCCGAGCACGCTGAGGAAACCAGGCAATTCAGCGGAAGGACGTTGAGATGGCGAGCAAGACGAATGTCACCGCGGGTGTGGTCGATCTGAGGTCCCACCCCGCCTATGGCGCCGCGGAGCGGCGGGCCAAGGCGATGGAAGAGGCGATGCGCCGTCACCCGTCGTTCCAGTCGCGGACCCCCGCGCCGTTGCACGCCAGCTGACCCCCCACAACAAAGGGGCACCTCCTGGCGGAGGTGCCCCTTTGTCGTCTCTCACCGTGCTCAGCGCACGTTGACGTAGACCGTCTGGCTGCTCACCGAGCGGGTGTTGTCACCGTTGGAGGTGGCGTTCGGTACCGCCTCGCGGACGGCGGGCCCGTGGGTCACGGACACGACCGACGCCTCGTCGAGGGGTGTGCTGCTCTGCCGGTTGACGACGACCCGGTTGCCTTGCGCCTCGAGCGCGCTGATGGTGTCAGCGGCGCTTCCGGCTCCGGTCGGGGCGGCCAGCGCGGGGGCGGCGAACCCGAGGACGCCGGCGGTGAGGGCGGCGGCAGCGGTCGTGGTGATGGTGAATGTCTTCATGGGGTGCTCTTCCCTTGGTCGGGTCGGAGCCGTGGAGCGATGTCGCGCGGTTCTGACTGTGTGAAATTGTCGTTGTCCGACCGGACTTCGTGGTGTGTGTCCGATCCGGCGGGTACAACCGGGCGCTGACGGCAAAGCTTCCCGAATGTGACGCAGTGTGTCTCACAACACGGTGGCGGCGAGCGAGATGCTGCCGAGGTGCGGGCCCCCGATGCTGCCCAGCCACAGCCGGCCGTTGCTCTCCACCATGCCGGTGACCATCCGCAACTGGGGATGGGTGGTGCGCATCCCGGCGACCGCGGCGCCGGTGTCGGGGTCGAAGGCGACGACCCACACCACCGACTCGGGCTTGGGTTGCAGCCGGGCGGGCAGCCGCCAGATCAAGGTCCGAAGGAATGGCGGGCCTGCGGCGAGCCGGTCCGCAAGAGGGTTGGCCGGCGTGACCATCGCGCACCAGATGCGGCCGTCGGCGCCGGTGGACAGGTTGTCCGGCATGCCGGGCAGGTTCTCGGCGAGCGGACGCAGCGTCCCGGCGTGCGGTCCGGTCAGCCAGAACGTTGACAGTCGTCGTCCCTGGGTCTCGGCCACGACCAGCGCCGCGCCGTCCGCGGTCGGCGTCACCCCGTTGGCGAAGTACAGCCCGTCGGCGACAGTAGTGACGGCCCCGTCGGCATCGAGGCGGTGCAGAGCGCCGCGCCCGCGGGCCTCCAGGATGGCGCCCAGGTAGTCGGCCACGGTGAACGCCGTCGTCGACTCGGTGAAATAGATTGCGCCGTCGTCGGTTTGGGTGACGTTGGAGCAGAACTGGAGTCTCCGGCCGGCGATCGTGTCGACCAGGGTTTCGATTCGCCCAGTCCCCGGATCCAGTGCCAGTAGTCCGCGCGGGCTGTCGCAGATCAGCAGCCGGCCGTCGCGCGCGAACGCCAAACCGAGGGGCCGCCCACCGGTGTTGGCGACCACCGTGGGCGCGGTGCCGTCGGGCTCGAGGCGCACGATGCTTCCGTCGAGGGCGCCGGTCCAGAGCCGACCGGCGCCGTCGACGACGACGTCTTCGGGTTCGCCACCCGGGACGGCGGTCAGCGCGATGTCTGCCGCCGGGAAGTCCGGCAGGGCCCCCACCGGGGGCGCCTGCCAGCGGACGGGATCGATGGGCGGTTTGGCCATCCGCCCAGTCTCGCCTACATCCGGTTGCTGGCCTCGCTGAGTACCGAGTGCAGCACGTCGTAGATCGCGTCGAACTCGCGCTGCCCGCAGATCAGCGGCGGGGCGAGCTGCACGACTGGGTCGCCACGGTCGTCGGCGCGGCAGTACAGCCCGGCTTCGAACAGGGCCGGCGTCAGGAATCCGCGCAGCAGCCGCTCGCACTCCTCGTCGTTGAACGTCTCCTTGGTGGCCTTGTCCTTGACGAGTTCGATGCCGTAGAAGAACCCTTCACCACGGACGTCGCCGACGATGGGCAGCTCGTGCAGCTTCTCCAACGTGGCCCGGAACGCCGGGGCGTTCTCCTTGACGTGGTCGTTGATGCCCTCGCGCTCGAAGATGTCGAGGTTGGCCAGCGCCACCGCCGCCGACACCGGGTGCCCACCGAAGGTGTAGCCGTGCCCGAACACCGTGGACCCGTCGTCGAACGGTTCGAACAGCCGGTCGGAGGCGATCATCGCGCCGAGCGGGGAGTAGCCCGACGTCAAGCCCTTGGCGGAGGTGATGATGTCGGGGACGTAGCCGAAATCGTTGCAGGCGAACATCGATCCGATGCGGCCGTAGGCACAGATCACCTCGTCGGAGACCAGGAGCACGTCGTACTCGTCGCAGATCTCGCGGACCCGCTCGAAGTATCCCGGCGGCGGCGGGAAGCAGCCGCCGGCGTTCTGTACCGGCTCGAGGAACACCGCGGCGACGGTGTCGGGGCCCTCGAACTCGATGGCCTCGGCGATCCGATCGGCGCAGTAGCGGCCGAACGCCTTGGGATCGGAGCTGAACTGCTCGGGCGCCCGGTAGAAATTGGTGTTCGGAACGCGGAAGCCGCCCGGTGTCGGCGGATCGAACGGCGCCTTGAACGTCGGGATTCCGGTGATCGCCAGGGCGCCCTGCGGGGTGCCGTGGTAGGCGATGGATCGCGAGATCACCTTGTACTTACCGGGTTTGCCCGTCAGCTTGAAGAACTGCTTGGCCAATTTCCAGGCGCTCTCGACGGCCTCGCCGCCGCCGGTGGTGAAGAAGACCCGGTTCAGGTCACCGGGTGCGTAGCCCGCGATTCGCTCGGCGAGCTCGACCGCGGGCGGCGTCGCGAACGACCACAGCGGGAAGAACGCCAGCGACTCCGCTTGCTTGGCAGCGGCCTCGGCGAGCTCCTTGCGACCGTGGCCGACCTGGACGACGAACAGGCCAGACAGTCCGTCGATGTAGCGGTTTCCTTCGCTGTCCCAGATGTGGACGCCTTCGCCGCGAGTGATGACCGTGGGCGTGATGCCCGCGCCGTGGCGAGCGAAGTGGCCCCACAGGTGTCGGTTGGCCCGGGCGCCCAGGTCGGAGGTGGTTGTTTGGTCCGTTTCGGAGATGATCGTCATCGTGTACCCCAATTGTATTGCTGCTTAACGAGTTTCAGATAAACGAGGGTTTCTGTGGATATCACTCCCGGTAAGGCGCGGATCTGGGTGTTGAGAAGCTGCAGGAGGTGGTCGTCGTCCTCGCACACCACCTCGACGATGGCGTCGAAGGAGCCGGCCGTGAGCACCACGTAGTCGACGGACTCCAGGGCGGCGAGCTTCTCGGCGATCTTGGTGGTGTCCCCGGTGCAGCGCACGCCGATCATCGCCTGGCGGGCGAATCCGAGCTGCATCGGATCGGTGACGGCGACGATCTGCATGACCCCGGCGTCCACCATGCGTTGGACGCGCTGGCGCACCGCGGCCTCCGACAGGCCGACGGCCTTTCCGATGCCGGCGTAGGAGCGCCGGCCGTCCTGTTGCAATTTCTCGATGATCGCCTTGGACAGCTCGTCGAGCTGGAAGGCGGCACCGGGACGGGACTGGTTCACTCGGAAGGAGACAGGGCCGACGGCGTGCGGGACGCCCGGGTTGACCATGCCTGAGATTGTGCACGGAATCCGTCGTCTCAAGCAACCATCACCATGAAATCACTCGTTAGGTGTCGTTGACGGTGCCGTAATGCGTAGATTTCTCGGGTGCCGGCACGGTAGTTTTGGCGCATGACCGTGGTTTCTGAGACTGATGTCGCCGGCAGCTGGATCGACGGCGAACCGGTACGCACCGGTGGCGCCTCGCACACCGTGATCGACCCGGCGACCGGTGCGCCCGTCGCCCGGATGGCGCTGGCGGCTCCCGGCGACGTCGACCGGGCCGTCGCCTCCGCCCGCGCGGCGTTGCCCGGCTGGGCGGGCGCCACCCCGGCCGAGCGGTCGGCGGTGCTGGCCGCCCTGGCCAAGCTGGCCGACGCGGAGGCCGAGACGCTGGTCGCCGAGGAGGTCAGCCAGACCGGTAAGCCGGTGCGGCTGGCGCGCGAGTTCGACGTACCGGGCAGCGTCGACAACATCGACTTCTTCGCCGGCGCTGCGCGCCATCTCGAGGGCAAGGCGTCCGGGGAGTACTCCGGTGACCACACGTCGTCGATCCGCCGCGAAGCCGTCGGGGTCGTCGCGACGATCACGCCCTGGAACTACCCGCTGCAGATGGCCGTCTGGAAGGTGTTGCCCGCATTGGCCGCCGGCTGCTCCGTGGTGATCAAGCCCGCGGAGATCACCCCGCTGACCACGCTGACCCTGGCCCGGCTGGCGGGCGAAGCCGGCCTGCCGCCCGGGGTGCTCAACGTGGTGACCGGCGCCGGCGCGGATGTGGGCACTGCGCTGGCAGGGCATGCCGGGGTGGACATGGTGACGTTCACCGGGTCGACGGCGGTCGGGCGCAAGGTGATGGCCGCAGCGGCAGTGCACGGGCATCGCACCCAGCTCGAACTCGGCGGCAAGGCGCCGTTCGTCGTGTTCGACGACGCGGATCTCGACGCCGCGATCCAGGGCGCCGTCGCGGGCGCGCTGATCAACTCCGGACAGGACTGCACCGCGGCGACACGGGCGATCGTCGCGCGCGAGGTCTACGACGACTTCGTCGCCGGCGTCGCCGAGGTGATGGGCAAGATCGTCGTCGGCGACCCGCAGGACCCCGACACCGACCTCGGACCGTTGATCACGCTCGCCCACCGGGCCAAGGTGGCCGACATGGTGGCGCGCGCGCCGGGTGAGGGCGGGCGCATCGTGACCGGCGGCGTCGCCCCGGACGGCCCGGGATCGTTCTACCGGCCGACGCTGATCGCCGATGTGTCCGAGCAGTCGGAGGTGTACCGAGACGAGATCTTCGGGCCGGTGCTGACGGTGCGGTCGTTCACCGACGACGACGACGCGATCCGGCAGGCCAACGACACCGCATACGGGCTGGCTGCCTCGGCGTGGACGCGTGACGTCTACCGCGCACAGCGCGCATCACGGGAGATCCACGCGGGCTGCGTGTGGATCAACGACCACATCCCGATCATCTCGGAGATGCCGCACGGCGGATTCGGCGCCTCGGGATTCGGCAAGGACATGAGCCAGTACTCACTCGAGGAGTACCTGTCGATCAAGCACGTGATGAGCGACATCACCGGTGTGGTCGACAAGGAGTGGCACCGCACCATCTTCGCCAAGCGCTAGCTGTCGCGAGAGTGCTCTCACTGTCGTGATCTCGCCCGGATCGCAACCGTGAGTGCACTTTCGCGAAAGAGGTCCTACTCCTCGCGAGGCACCACGATCACCGGCACGTCGACGCCGGCGAGGATGCGGGCTGCCGTCGACCCGAGGAAGATGCGGCGCGGCGCGGCGAAGCGGGACGAGCCGACCACCAGCAGGTCGCCATCGTCCCACTTGAGCTTCTTGAGCGCCGACTCCAGCGTCATCCCGTCGGCCACCAGCGACTCGATCTCTGGTGCGTCGGGTAGCGCCCGTGCGGCGACGGCCTGGTTCTCCTCGGCCGCGGCGACTTGCAGCTGCCGAACCTCCCGTGCGCTGCCCGCCTCGGCGAGGTTCTCCGCCGACACCAGCGACAGCATGCGAATCCGCAGTCCGGCGGCGCTTGCCAGTGTGATCGCGAACGGCAGCGGGTTGTCATCGCCGGGCCGGGTGGGCACCGCCGCGGTCACCGCGGCGAACGTCTCGTCGGGATCCTCGGCGTACCCGCGCGGTGCCAGCGCCACCGGCAGCGGCGAGGAGTGCAACAGCGCGCCGGTGACGGGGCCGATGGTGTGCCGGCCGAAAAACCCGTCTCGGGCCCCGCCGACCACGATCAGGTCAGAGGACTTCTCCACCGCGGCGTCGATCAGCGTCTGCGCGAACGACTCTCCGACGACCACCGACGGGGTCGCCTCGACACCGTCGCGGGCCAGCGCGGCCACTGCCCGCGCCACCCACTCCTGGCCGCGTGCGAGCAGCATCCGCTGGTACTCCTGCCGCCCGGGATGGCCGTCGGGGAGTTCCTCACGCACGACGAGGACGACGTCGACGGTGGCGCCGAACGTCGTGGCGAGTGCGCTGGCCAAGGCGACGCCGTCGTCGCCGGTCGGTGTGGCGAGGTAACCCACGGTCAGGTGCATGGCGATTCCTTAGTAGACGTCGGGGACCTTGACTTCGGTGCCGGCGTTGAGCGTCTGGCCGCGGAAGAACCGCTTGGTGCCGAAGGCGAAACAGGCCAGCATCAGCGGGATGCCGAGCACCAGCATGCCGATGCCGAGCACGAACACGCCGCCGATCGGGCCGAATGCGGTGTAGCCGTAGTCGGGAGACATCATGTCCTTGGCGCTGATGACGAACGCGACCGCCATCGCGATCCCGCCGAGAAGCGGAAAGATGCCGCGGAAGAACAGGTTTCGCACCGAGGTGAACAACGTGCGCCGGAAGTACCACACGCAGGCGAATGCGGTGACCCCGTAGTAGAAGGCCACGGCCAATCCCAGCGACGCCACCGAATCGGCGAGCGCGTTCTCCGACAACACCTTCAGGAGCAGGTAGAAGAACAGTGCGGACAGACCCATCACGATGGTGCCGAACGCCGGGGTCATGTAGCGCGGATGCACGGCGGCGAAACGCTTCGGAATCGCTTCGTACACCGCCATCGACAAGGTGCCGCGCGCGGTCGGCAGGATCGTGGTCTGCGTCGACGACAGCGCCGACACCGAGACCGTCAGCAGCAGGGCCGATGCGGCGATGGTGCCGGCCACCGGTTCGCCGAGCACGGTGAGTACGTCGTCGGTGTTGTTGGAATTGTTCAGCCCGATCCCGACGTCACCGAAGCCGGCGAAGGACTGCAACGCATAGGCCACCAAGACGTAGGTGCACACCAGGATGAGCGTGGTGATCACCGCGGCGATGCCCGGTGTCTTGCCGGGATTCTTCGTCTCCTCGCCGACGGCCAGGCAGGCGTCCCACCCCCAGTAGATGAAGATGCACAGGATCACCGCGGCCGCGATCGACGAGGTGTCCAGTCCGCTCGGCCACAACCAGGACCACTGCGGTGTGATCGCTTGCGCCCCGGCGCTTCCCGTGAACACCCGGAACAACGCGAGCACGCTGACGACGATCAGCACGCCGAACTGGATGGCGATCAGGATGTTCTGCACCCGTTCGCTGACCACGATGCCGCGCGCCGAGATCAGCGTCATCGCGATGATGAAGAAACAGCCCAGCGAGACCGTCGTAACAGGATCGTCGGCCAGCGAATCCAGACCGAGGAAGTTGTACAGGTAGATGGCGGCGATCTCGGCGACGTTGGCCAGCACGATGATCGCCGACACCGCCAGTCCCCATCCGCCGATCCAGCCGATCCACGGCCCGAATGCCTTGGTGCCCCAGGTGAATGTGGTTCCGCAGTCCGGGGTGTCCTGGGACAGTTCCTTGTAGGCGAAGGCGACCAGCAGCATCGGAATGAACGCCAGCACGAACATCGAGGGCGCCTTCTCCTGCACCTCGAGAACGACGTAGCCGAGGGTGGCCGCCAGGCTGTACGCCGGCGCGACCGCGGCCAGGCCGATCACGACATTGCCCACCAGGCCGAGGGCGCCCGCCTGCAGACCCTTCCCGCCGACCGCGGGTGTCGACGGTTCCTCCGTGATCGCCATGCGCGGAAATATACGGACCTGTCAACGATCTGGCAGGACAGTGCGAAAAAGCTGTGGGTGCCTGTCGGCCGACGGTGAATTCGAGGTCGATGCGCGGTGGCCGCTTGTATCGATGCCATTGGCATCGTAATGTGGCCGCGACGCAACGAGGAGGCGGATCACTGGACATCGCGGTCACCGGAGCAACCGGATACGTGGGGGCCCACACGGCGCGCGCGTTGCTCGCGGCCGGTCATCGCGTGCGCCTGCTGGTGCCCTCGGCCGAGGCGCATGCGCCGGTGCTCGAGCGCCTTCGCGCAACGGGACCGGTGACAGTCCACGTCGGCGACATCTGTTGCGACGCAGACATCTCCGCGTTCGTCGCCGGCGCGGACGCGCTCGTGCACGCGGCCGGTGTGGTCGGCACCGACGAGCGGCGGATGCGGCTGATGTGGGACGTCAACGCCTACGCGACGGAGGCGATCCTGCACCGCGCGGTCGAGCGTGGCCTCGATCCCGTGCTGACCGTGAGCAGCTACAGCGCGCTCTGGCCGTCCCGCGACGGGGTGATCTCACCGAGAACACCCACCACCGAGGGGCGTAGCGCTTATGCGAAGACGAATGCGTACGCCGATCGGGTCGCGCGCAACCTGCAGGCAGCCGGCGCCCCCGTCGTCGTCACCTATCCGTCCAGCGTCGTCGGTCCGGCGTTCGGTACCGCTCCCGGGGTGACCGAACGCGGCTGGGCACCGATCCTGCGTTGGGCCGTGGCCCTGAGAGTGCGCGGCGGCATGCAGATGATCGACGTGCGCGACGTCGCCGATGTGCACGTGCGCGCGATGCGTCCCGGTCGAGGGCCACACCGCTACGTCTGTGGGGGAGAACTGCTGAGCTTCGACGACATGGTCGACGCGCTGTCAGCCGGGCTCGGTCGGGATATCCGGCGAGTCCGGTTGCCCGCCGCAGCACTGATCGCCGCGGCCCGCGCCGCCGATCTGCTGGCACGGCACGTGGCTCTGCCCGACGGACTGAGCTACGAAGCGGCCACCCTGCTGCTCGCCGCCACACCCACCGATGACAGCGCGACGCTGCACGACCTCGACATGAGTTGGCGGCCGGCACGCGAGGCGATCATCGCCTCAGTGCGGGGGAGCCGCACGGATGCTCGCGGACAGCAGCTCGGCGATCCGGCGCCGTAGCGCGTCGGTGTCGTCTTCGACCGCGATGGTCGTCGTCACCAGCGCCGCGCCCGCTGCCATCACCAGCACCGCACGGGCGTCGCGCTCGGCGCGCCGCCGGGCGGCAGGGGTGTCGGCGGCCAGGTGTTCGGCGAACAGTGCGACCGCGGGCGTAGTGAAGTTCGCCCAGAGCGCGCTGCGCACGGCGTCGTTCTCCCGCAGCGCCAGCAGCAGTCCGGGAACTGCTTCGCTGACGTCGCGCCGGTTGAACAACTCGTAGCTGCCCCGCACCACCCATTCGATCCAGCCCGCCAGATCCGTGCCGGCGAACGGCGTCAGGTCCGGGGTCTGCCCGAGGATCGCGTCCAACACCAGTTCGGCCTTGGATGTCCAGCGCCGGCTCAGGCTGGCGCGGCCCACGCCCGCGCGGGCGGCCACCATGCGCACGCTGAAGTCGTCCCAGCCCACCTCGAGCAGCAGTTCGCGCGTGGCGGCCAGCACACGCTCGTCGATCGTGGCGTCCCGCGGTCGCCCGCCCGCCGCTGCTGGGGGGTCATCGCGGATCATCCGACGATTCAAACAGGCACCTGACGCCACGGTGTAGTCGTGCTTGCGATCCCGCAGGTGCTATTCGCAGACATACGTGCTTGGCTTCTCAGTGGGTACAACCACGCACGAGGAATTTCCGGGGTCCGACCAATCCGGCCCGAAGGTCGTAACGAATGGAAGGTGCCGCGGCGGTCCGGCGAGGACGCATCACCAGAGGAGTGTGGGTTTGAGGGACAGCGAGTGGGTGCGCACGCGCCTGGTCATGTCGGGGGCGCGGCCCGCTACCACGGACCCGCTGGGTGCTTGGCGCGATGACCTGCGCGCCGAGGTGCGTGAACATCTGGCTGACTTCGTCCGCTCCGAGTGCGTCGGTCGACTCGCCGCAGCCAACGTCGACATCGCCGGTGATCTCCTCGCCGATTTCCTCGACGGCGGCAAGTACGTGCGGTCGACGTTCATGTATGTCGGCTGGCTGTGTGGGGCCGGCGAGAGCGACGCGGCCGTGCGCGCGTCGGCGAGCCTGGAGTTACTGCACGCGTTCGCGCTGATCCAAGACGACGTCATGGACTGCTCACCGCTGCGCCGCGCCCAGCCGGCCGCCCACGTCTCGTTCGGCCGGTGGCATCGCGAGCGCGGTCTCGCGGGGTCGTCCGACCGGTTCGGTGAGTCCGCGGCGATTCTGCTCGGCGATCTGTGCCTCGTGTGGGCCGAGCAGATGCTGCGCCGCAGCGGCATCGGCAGGCAGGCGCTGGACCGGGTGTGGCCGCACTACGACGACATGCGTACCGAGTTGGCGATCGGTCAGTTCGCCGACCTGGTGAACAGCTCACACGCTCTGCCCACCCTCGAGGAGGTTCTCGACGTGCTGCGTCGCAAGTCAGGCAACTACACCGTGCGCCGGCCGCTGGAGATCGGGGCGGTGATGGCCGGGTGCAGCGACGACGTGGTCGATGCGCTCTCGTCCTACGGCGCCGCGATCGGTGAGGCGTTCCAGCTGCGCGACGATCTCCTCGGGGTCTTCGGCACCCCGTCGCTGACCGGGAAGTCGGTCGGTACCGACCTGGAGGAGCGCAAGGCCACCAGCGTCGTCATCGCCGCCCACCAGCTGGCCGATGGGCCGCTACGGGATCAGCTGTTCGAGCTGATGAACCGCCCGCACATCGACGCCGAGGCCGCCGAGCACTGGCGCAACCTGATCGTCGCCAGCGGTGCCGTGACATGGCTCGAGGAGCTGATCGCCGACCGGCACAGCCTGGCCCTGGATCACCTCGACTCCGTCGCACTGCCCGACTTCGCCCGCGCCGCGCTGGCCGACATGGCCGTCGCCTGCACCCAGCGGGCGGCGTGATGCGTACCGTCACCGGACGCACGGACCGCGTCGTCATCGTCGGAGCCGGACTGTCGGGACTCTCGGCGGCACTGCAGCTGGCCGGCCGCGGCCGCCAGGTCACCGTCGTCGAGCGCGGCGCCCACCCGGGCGGGCGGGTCGGCCGCGAAGACATCCGCGGCTACAAGATCGACACGGGTCCAACGGTGCTGACGATGCCGGACATCATCGACGACGCGTTCGCCGCGGTCGGCGACACGCTGGCCGCGCGGCTGCCGATGGAGCGGGTCGACCCGGCGTACGAGGCGCGGTTCGCCGACGGCAGCGCGGTGCACGTCCACACCGACGCCGCCGCCATGGCCGCGGAGGTGGAGCGCTTCGCCGGCCGCGAGCAGGCCGACGGGTATCTGCGTCTGCGGGAATGGCTGACCCGGCTCTACCGCGCCGAGTTCGACGGCTTCATCGGCGCCAACTTCGACTCACCGCTGTCGCTGCTGACCCCGCAGCTCGCCCGACTCGCCGCACTGGGCGGTTTCCGCGGGTGGGAGCGCATGGTGCGCCGCCACATCACCGACGAGCGCTTGCTGCGAGTGTTCACCTTTCAGGCCCTCTATGCGGGTGTGCCACCGCAGAGCGCTCTGGCCGCGTATGCGGTGATCGCCTACATGGACACGGTGGCCGGGGTGTACTTCCCGCAGGGCGGGGTCCGGGCGCTGCCCGACGCGATGGCGGCCGCCGCCTCTGACGCGGGTGTCGAGTTCATCTACAACGCAACGGTTTCCGAGCTCGAGTTCAGCGGGTCGCGGGTGACCGCGGTGCGCACGGCCGAGGGTGTCCGGGTGCCGGCCGACGCCGTGGTGCTCACCACGGAGCTGCCCGACACCTACCGTCTGGTGCGTCGCACGCCCCGTCGGCCGGTGAAGCTGCGTGCCGCGCCGTCGGCGGTCGTGGCGCACGTCGGTTGCGAGGCGGTCGGGGAGGCCGCCGGCCATCACACGATCTTGTTCGGCGACGCCTGGCACCAGACGTTCGACGACATCATCGACGAGGGCCGCACCATGCGGGATCCGTCGCTGCTGGTGACCCGGCCGACGGCCGGCGATCCGTCGCTGGCTCCCGCGGGACGGGACCTTCTGTACGTCCTCGCGCCCGCGCCGAACACCGATGTCGGCGTGGTGGATTGGGACGCCGTGGGACCGGGTTACGTCGAGGACATGATCGACACCGTCCGCAAGCGCGCCCCGGGTGTCGCCGACGACGCCGAGGTGCTGCACGTCGTGACCCCGGCGGACTGGGGCAGGCAGGGCATGGCCGCCGGTAGCCCGTTCGCGTTGGCGCACACGTTCTCTCAGACCGGGCCGTTCCGGCCGGCCAACACCGTCCGCGGCGTCGACAACGTCGTGCTGGCGGGTTCCTCCACCGTCCCCGGGGTCGGCGTGCCGACCGCGATCCTGTCCGGTCGGCTCGCCGCGGACCGCATCACCGGGGTGCACAACAGCCAGCCCACCTCGGAGGTCAGCCGCTGATGATCCACACCGAGCTCGACGCGGCGGGCGTCCGCGATCCGTCACTGCGTGACGCCTACCGGCAGTGTCGCAGCCTGAACGCCCGCTACGGCAAGACGTTCTTCCTCGCCACCCGGCTGTTGGCCCCGCGGCAGCGACCCGCCGTGCACGCGCTGTACGGCTTCGCGCGCTTCGCCGACGACATCCTCGACGATCTCGACGACCCGCGCACCGTCGACGAACGCGCCGAGCAGCTCCAGCAGCTGTCCACGCGGTTGTTCAACGCCCTGGTCGAGAACCAGCCGTGCGGGGACGACCCGGTGCTGGCGGCGGTGGTGCACACTGCCCGTAAGTACGACATCGGGTGGGACTTGTTCGACGACTTCCTCGCCTCGATGCGGATGGATCTCACGGTCACCGACTATCCGGACCGCACCGCCCTCGAGAAGTACATGTACGGGTCGGCCGAGGTGATCGGGCTGCAGATGCTGCCGATCCTGGGCACTGTCGTGCCGCGGCAGGAGGCCGCCCCGTACGCCGCGGCGTTGGGCAAGGCGTTCCAGCTCACGAATTTCCTGCGCGACGTCGACGAAGACCTGCACCGCGGGCGGGTGTACCTACCCGCCGACGAGCTCGCCGTCCATGGCGTGGACCGCGATCTGCTGCGGTGGTGCCAGGCCAATCGGCGCACCGAACCTCGGCTGCGTGCCGCGTTGGCCGAACAGCACGCCATCACCCGCAAGATCTATGACGACGCCGAACCCGGCATCGGCAAGCTCGCGCCGGCGTCACGGCCGTGCGTGGCGGCCGCGGCGACGCTGTACTCGGAGATCCTCGACCGCATCGAGGCCTCGGACTTCGACATCTTCGGTCGGCGCGCGACCGTCGGCAAGCCGCGTCGCGCGGTCGTCGCGCTGGCCGGGCTGGGCAAGTCATGGGTGGCCCGCGCCCGGCACGGGAGCGTGTGATCGGTGGCTCGTGACTGACCGTCGCCGACAGACCTGGCCCGCCCGCCCCGGACGTCCAGCGATCACGGGGGACGGCGCCCCACCCCGCGTGGTCGTGGTGGGTGGCGGAATCGCCGGCCTCGCCGCGGCCACGGGCCTGGCTGAACGCGGGGTCGCCGTCGACGTCGTCGAGAGTCGGGACTACCTCGGCGGCCGGGTGGGCGGCTGGGACGAGACGCTGGCCGACGGCTCGCAGACCGGGATGAATCGCGGCTTTCACGCCTTCTTCCGGCAGTACTACAACCTCCGGGCGCTGCTCAGCCGGGCCGATCCGGGCCTGTCGGCGCTGACGCCGGTGGCCGACTACCCGCTGATCGACGGCGCCGGCCGGCAGGACACGTTCCGCGGGCTGCCGCAGACGCCGCCGCTGAATGCGTTGGCATTCGCGTTGCGTAGCCCCACTTTTCGGGTGCGAGACCTGGTGCGCATCGACGCGAAGGCCGCCGCGCCGCTGGCCGCGGTGTCGGTACCCGACACCTACCGACTGCTCGACGATCAGGACGCGCAGACGTTCCTGCGAGACATCAACTTTCCCGACGCGGCGCGTCACCTGGCGTTCGAGGTGTTCGCCCGCAGCTTCTTCGCACGTCCCGAGGCGTTGTCAGCCGGTGAGCTGGTGACGATGTTCCACATCTACTTCCTGGGCTCGAGCGAGGGCCTCATCTTCGATGTCGCGAACGCCAATTTCGATGTGGCTCTGTGGAATCCGTTACGTACCTACCTGAGCGGACGCGGCGTGGTGTTCCACACCGGGAAGACCGTCGACGCGGTGACGGACGGGGACGGGGACGGGGTGACGGTCCACACGACCGGCGGTGACGTTTTCGACGCCGACGGTGCGGTTCTCGCCACCGACGTCGCGGGTCTGCGGCGCATCGTCGCGGCGTCGCCCGAGCTCGGTGATGCGCCCTGGCGGGATCGGGTGGCGGCGATGGGCACGGCGCCGCCGTTCGTGGTGCTGCGGTTGTGGCTCGATCAGCCGGTGCGCCCGGATCGCGCCGCGTTCGTCGGGACCGGCGGGCGCGAACCGCTCGACAACATCAGCGTGGTGGAACGTTACGAGCGGGAAGCGGCGCGCTGGTCGGCACGCACCGGGGGGTCGGTCGTGGAGCTGCACGCCTACTCGGTGCATGAACCGCTGAACACCGTGCGCACCGCGCTGATCGAGCGGATGCACGGGCTCTACCCTGAGACGGTGACTGCCTCGATTGTCGACGAGCGGCTGCTGCACCGCGACGACTGCCCACGCTTCGCTCCGGGCGACTTCGCCGACCGGCCCACCGTGCGCACCCCTGATCCGCGAATCATGCTGGCGGGCGACGGGATTCGCATCGATCTGCCGGTCGCCCTGATGGAGCGCGCCGCGACGACGGGTTGGACGGCTGCCAACGAGTTGCTGGGCGGATTCGGAGTGGCCGGACACGCGCTGCACACGGTGCCCAACCAGGGGCGCTCAGGGCTGCTGAGGCGCCTGGCGACCGCAGGAGCACCCCGATGAGCGACGCGACGGGCTGGCGCGCACGGGTGGCCGCGGCCTCGCCGTTCGAGCTGCTCCCGGCGCTCGACTGGGCGGGCCAGACCCCGACCTACGCCGAGGCCAGCCCCACGCTGATCACCGCCGCGCTGCGTCGTGCCCAGCGCAAGGCGGGCGGCAACTGGTTCGCGTTCGCCGAGAGCTCGACGCTGACCACCGCGGCGCTGGGGACGAGGGTCGCGGGCCGCGAGATCGTGGCGTGGCGTGGGGCCGACGGCGGGCTGCTGGTCGCGCCGCGCGCCTGCCCGCATCTGGGCGCCGATCTGGCCACCGCTCCGGTGGAGTGCGGCACGCTGGTGTGCCCGTGGCACGGCCTGCGGCTCGGGGAGCGCAGGCATGGCACGTGGAAGCCGTACGCCTCCCACGACGACGGCGTGCTGTGCTGGGTGCGATTCGACGACGCGGTCGACCCGGCGACGTCGCCGTTGTCGGACACCCCGCCGCCGATGCCGCGCCCCGGCGCGCCGGCGCTGGCCGCCGTGACCCGGCTCGAGGGGATCTGCGAGCCGGCCGACGTCGTGGCCAACCGGCTCGATCCCTGGCACGGCGCCTGGTTCCACCCGTATTCGTTCACCCAGCTCAAGGTGCTCAGCGCCCCGCCGGCCGAGGACGATCTGCCCGACGCGCTGGACCGGTTCGTCGTCGACGTCACGTTCCGCATCGGCCGCTTCGGGGTCCCGGTGATCGCCGAGTTCACCACACCCGGCCCGCGCACGGTCACGATGCGGATCATCGAGGGCGAAGGGCAGGGCAGCGTCGTCGAAACCCACGCGACACCGCTGGGCCCGGGCCGTGACGGGCGACCGAGGACCGCGGTGGTGGAGGCCGTCATCGCGCATTCGGATCGACCCCACTTCGGCAAGGGGCTGGTGGCCGGTCCACTGTTGCGGCCGCTGATGCGGCGCGCGGCGGCCCGGCTGTGGCGCGACGATCTGGCCTACGCCGAGCGACTGTTCGAGACCAGGAACTAACGACCCGACGGGACGCCGGCGTTGTCGAGCAGCGGGATCTGCTCGGCGGCCCACGGGCTGATCGCCCAGCCCAGGCCGGCGGCGGTGCGGGCGTGTTCCCAGGGCACCCACCGGTAGTCCATGACTTCCTCCGGGTCGGCGCGCACGGGCCCGTCGACGCGTCCGCAGTAGACCGGGCACAGCTCGTTCTCGGCGACGCCGTCGGCTGCCACGGCGTAGTAGCGGAAGTCGGGGAGCACGCACGTCAGCTCGGCGATGCCGACGCCCAGTTCTTCGCGCACGCGGCGGTGTACGGCGTCGGTCATCGACTCGTCGGGGGCGGGGTGGCCGCAGCAGGAATTGGTCCAGATGCCGGCGAAGGTGCGTTTGTGCAGGGCCCGCCGCGTCAGCAGGACGTTGCCGGAGTGGTCGAAGAGGTAGCAGGAGAACGCCAGGTGCAGCGGTGTGGCTTCGTGGTGCACCTGGGCCTTCGGTGCGGAGCCGAGGGGCCGGCCGGCGTCGTCGACCAGGACGACCAGTTCAACAGTGTGCGAAGGCGCCATGACCGGCATTCGTCACCACCCCCGCACCGGATGGGTCCGTCCGGCGAGCGCGCGCGTCTGTACACCGACGCGCCGCCACAGCTGGCATTTTGCGCGCGCTCAACGGCAGCGAGCGCGCGCGGTCAGTCCGCTCGGCTCCGCCGGTAGTGCCGCCGGGCCTTCATCCGGTTGCCGCAGATCGCCATCGAGCACCATCGCGCGGTGTTGGGCTTGCTGCGATCGAGCAGGAACAGCTGGCATTCGGTGTTGGCGCACGGCCGCAGACGCCCTGGACTGCTGATCCGTAGCGTGTCCCACGCCATGACGGCCCGGGCAGCGGCATCGACGGCCTCGAGTTGCCAGTCGATGCCGTCGTCGGTGACGACAGGTCGCAGCGCCACGCGGTCGAGAAACGGCTGCACCGCCGACCCGGACTGATCGCCCCGGACCACCGCCTGCAGCACCTGTCGAGCGGCGATGAGGTCCGCGCGCTCGCGCTCGTCGATCTGGCGCTCGGCGAGCCAGCCCGACGTCAGGAGGTCGGTGGGCACGCCGTCGACGATCGGGGTGGTGTTGAGCAGATCGAGCAGCAGTGTCTCGTCGGCGGGATCGGCTACCGGCAACTCCATGACTAACCTCCTAAATGCTATTGACAGGTTACACCGCGACCGGTTCACTGGGTGCTAACCGTTAAAAACAATTTTAGGAGTTACATCGTGAACGTGGTCCACCATCGGTACGCCACCGTCGCCGGTCGCCAGATCTTCTACCGTGAGGCAGGCACTCCGGGCGCGCCGGTGATCGTGCTCCTGCACGGCTTTCCCACCAGCTCGTTCATGTTCCGCAACCTGATGCCCGAACTGGCCGACCGCTACCACGTGATCGCGCCGGACTACCTCGGCTTCGGCTACTCCGACGCGCCGCCGGTCGACGAGGTCGACTACACCTTCGACGCCCTGACCGATCTGGTCGCCGGCCTGCTCGACCAGCTGCAGGTGACCGACTACGCCATCTACGTGCAGGACTACGGCGCCCCGGTGGGCTGGCGGCTGGCACTGCGCGATCCGCAGGCGATCGCCGCGATCATCACGCAGAACGGCAACGGCTACGACGCAGGCTTCGTCCCCGAGGGCTGGAAGGCGGTCTGGGACTACCAGCGTGAGCAGACACCCGCGACGGCGGCCGCGCTGCGAGAGTTCCTGTCGTTCGAGGCGACGCGGAGCCAGTACGTCACCGGAGTGCCGGACCCGAGCGTCGTCAGTCCCGACACCTGGCACCACGACGCCGCGCTGCTGTCCCGTCCCGGCAACGACGCGATTCAACTGGCGCTGTTCAAGGACTACGCGAGCAACCCGCGGCTCTATCCCGCGCTACACGACTATCTGCGCACCAGTGCGGTGCCGGTGCTGGCGGTCTGGGGAGACAAGGACCCGTTCTTCGGGCCCGACGGCGCCCGCGCGTTCGCCGCCGACGCCGTCGACGCCGAGATCCACTTACGCGACGGCGGCCACTTCCTGCTGGAGAGCGACCTCGCTGCCGTCACCGCGTTGATCCGCGATTTCTTGGCCCGCCGCTGGCGGTGAATTCACCGTCTGGGTGGGTAGAAGGGGCGGGTGGACCGCGGCGAGGTTTTCAACAGGCATCTTCACTCGACGGCGAGTGCAGCGGGTCGCCTCGTGGTGGTCGCGGTGGCGCTGTGGGTGCTGGCGTGGGTGATCGGGAAGACGTGGGTGATCCTGCTGCCCGTGGCGCTGGCCCTGATCGTCTGCACGGTGTTGTGGCCGCCGGTGCGCTGGTTGCGCGGCAAGGGGTTGCCCCCGGCCGCGGCCGCGTTGCTGGTGCTGGTGGCGGCGGTCGCCGTCGTGGCCGGCATCATCGCCGCGATCGCACCGGCGATCGTCAGCCAGGTCAGCGAGATGGCCGAGCAAGCGAGCGCCGGCGTCGTGCAGGTGCGTGACTGGCTGGGCGGCCCGCCGCTGAACATCAGTGACGCGCAACTGAATTCGGCGGTCGACGCGATCAACGACACGTTGAATTCCAGTAGCACCAAGATCGCCACGGGCGTGTTCACCGGTGTGGAAGCCGCCACCTCGGCATTGGTCACGCTCTTCACCGCGGTGGTGGTGGCGTTCTTCTTCCTCAAAGACGGGCCCGGCTTCCTGCCGTGGTTGCGGCGCGTCACGGGTCTGCCGGCAGCCCCGCATCTGGCGGAGATCCTGCAACGCGTCTGGTCCACCCTCGGCGGGTTCATCCGAACACAGGCGCTGGTCAGTCTCGTCGATGCGGTCCTCATCGGCATCGGGCTGCTTATCGTCGGCGTACCGCTGGCCTACGCGCTGGCGATCATCACGTTCATCGGCGGGTTCGTGCCGATCGTCGGCGCGTTCGTCGCCGGCGGGCTCGCGGTGCTCATCGCGCTGGTCGCCAACGGCCCGGTCAGCGCCTTGATCGTGCTGGGCATCATCGTCGCCGTACAGCAGCTCGAGGGAAACGTCCTGCAGCCGTGGCTGCAATCGAAGTCGATGAAGCTGCACGCGGTGATCGTGCTGCTCGCGGTGACGCTGGGGGCCTCGACCTTCGGGGTGATCGGGGCGTTCCTCGCGGTGCCGGTGGCCGCGACGGTGGCGGTGATCCTGCGCTACTACGACGAGCAGGTCAGCGGGCGAACATCAACGCCCGCTTGACCTCCTGGATCGCCTTGGTCACCTCGATGCCGCGCGGGCAGGCCTCGGTGCAGTTGAACGTCGTGCGGCACCGCCACACCCCGTCGACGTCGTTGAGGATGTCCAGCCGCTCGGCCGCACCTTCGTCGCGGCTGTCGAAGATGAACCGGTGGGCGTTGACGATAGCCGCAGGGCCGAAGTACGAGCCCTCGCTCCAGTACACCGGGCAGCTCGTGGTGCAGCACGCACAGAGGATGCACTTGGTGGTGTCGTCATAGCGGGCGCGGTCGGTCTGGCTCTGAATCCGTTCCCGGGTGGGCTGATTGCCCGACGTGATCAGATACGGCTTGATCGCGCGGTAGGCGTCGAAGAACGGCTCCATGTCGACGACGAGGTCCTTCTCCACGGGCAGCCCTCGGATCGGCTCGATCGTGATGGTCAGCTGCTTGTCGGGGTTCTTCGGCAGCATGTCGCGCATCAGCACCTTGCACGCCAACCGGTTTACGCCGTTGATGCGCATGGCGTCCGACCCGCACACGCCGTGCGCGCAGGACCGGCGGAACGTCAACGTCCCGTCGAGGTACCACTTCACGTAGTGCAGCAGGTTCAGCAGCCGGTCGCTCGGCAGGCACGGCACCCGAAAGCTCTGCCAGCCGGCGTCATCGGGTGACTCGGGGTTGAACCGGGCGATCTTCAGCGTCACCATCACCGCACCCTCGGGCACGGGGGGAGTGTCTTGCTTGTCCAGGACAGGCGCGCTCATGTGATCAGTACTTCCGTTCCATCGGCTCGTACCGCGTCTGCACCACCGGCTTGTAGTCCAGCCGGATGTCGCTCAGCAGGTCCGATCCGTCCTTGTAGGCCATGGTGTGACGCATGTAGTTGGTGTCGTCGCGGTTCGGGTAGTCCTCGCGGGCGTGGCCGCCGCGGGACTCCTTGCGGTTGAGCGCACCGACCACGGTGACTTCCGCCAGCTCCAGCAGGAAGCCCAGCTCGATGGCCTCGAGCAGATCGCTGTTGTAGCGCTTGCCCTTGTCCTGCACGGTGATTCGGGCGTAGCGCTCCTTGAGCGCGTGGATGTCGGTGAGCGCCTGCTTGAGCGTCTCCTCGGTGCGGAACACCGCCGCGTTGTTGTCCATCGACTGCTGCAGCGCCCCGCGGATCTCGGCGACGCGCTCGTTGCCGTGTTCGGAGAGGATGTCGCCGACCCAGCCGACCACCATGTCGGCTGGCTTCTCGGGCAGGTCGACGAAGTCGTGTCCGAGTGCGTAATTCGCGGCGGCGATGCCGGCACGGCGGCCGAACACGTTGATGTCGAGCAGCGAGTTGGTGCCCAGCCGGTTGGCGCCGTGCACGGACACACACGCGCATTCACCGGCGGCGTACAGACCCGGGACGACGGTGGTGTTGTCCGAGAGCACCTGGCCGTTCACGGTGGTCGGGATGCCGCCCATGACGTAGTGACAGGTCGGGTAGACGGGCACCAGTTCCTTGACCGGGTCGACGCCGAGGTAGGTGCGGGCGAACTCGGTGATGTCGGGCAGCTTGGCCTCGAGGACGTCCTCGCCGAGGTGACGCACGTCGATGTAGACGTAGTCCTTGTTCGGTCCGGCGCCGCGGCCCTCGAGCACCTCGAGCACCATCGAGCGGGCGACGATGTCGCGCGGTGCCAGGTCCACGATCGTGGGCGCGTAGCGCTCCATGAACCGTTCGCCTTCGCCGTTGAGCAGTCGGCCGCCCTCGCCGCGCACGGCCTCGGAGATCAGGATGCCCAGACCGGCCAGACCTGTCGGGTGGAACTGGTGGAACTCCATGTCCTCCAAGGGAAGTCCCTTGCGGAAGATGATGCCCAGCCCGTCACCGGTCAGCGTGTGGGCGTTGGAGGTGGTCTTGTACATCCGGCCCGACCCGCCGGTGGCGAACACGATCGCCTTGGCGTGGAAGACGTGGATGTCGCCGGTGGCGAGTTCGTAGGCGATGACGCCGGTGGCGACCGGGCCCGACGGGGTCTCGGTCATCGCGATGTCGAGGGCGTAGAACTCGTTGAAGAACTCCACGTCGTGTTTGACGCAGTTTTGATACAGCGTCTGCAGGATCATGTGGCCGGTGCGGTCGGCGGCGTAGCAGGCCCGCCGCACGGGGGCTTTGCCGTGGTCGCGGGTGTGGCCACCGAAACGGCGCTGGTCGATGCGGCCCTCGGGGGTGCGGTTGAACGGCATCCCCATCTTCTCGAGGTCGAGCACCGCGTCGATGGCCTCTTTGGCCATGATCTCGACGGCGTCCTGGTCGGCGAGGTAGTCGCCGCCCTTGACGGTGTCGAAGGTGTGCCACTCCCAGTTGTCCTCTTCGACGTTGGCCAGCGCGGCGCACATGCCGCCCTGGGCCGCGCCGGTGTGCGAGCGCGTCGGGTACAGCTTGGTCAGCACGGCGGTGCGCACGCGCGGGCCGGCCTCGACGGCGGCCCGCATGCCGGCGCCGCCGGCACCGACGATGACGACGTCGTAGCGGTGTTCTTGAATCATCGTGAGCTCCCGATCAAGAGATGGACGCGTCGAACGTCAGCAGCACGTAGGTGCCCAGCACCAGCACGAACACCATCGACAAGGCCAGCAGGGAGTTCAACCAGAACTTGGTCGAATCCTTGCGGCTGTAGTCGGCGATGATCGTGCGCATGCCGTTGCCGCCGTGCAGCTGAGCGAGCCAGAGCAGCAGCAGGTCCCAGGTCTGCCAGAACGGCGAGGACCAGCGCTGCGCGACGAAGTTGAAGTCGATGCGGTACACGCCGCCGTCCCACATCAACATGATGAACAGGTGGCCGAGCGCCAGGAAGACGAGCACCAGGCCCGAGAACCGCATGAACAGCCAGGCGTACTTCTCGAAGTTGGGCATGCCGCCCGCGCGCCGCGGCGCCCGGGGGTTGTCGAGGCTGGCCGGCCGGTCGTGGCTGCGCTGCATGACCGGCGCGCTGCCGCCGCGGTCGCTGATGTGGTCGTACGGGTTCTCGGGCATTTAGAGGAACCTCTCCGCCATGTGCATGCCGATGACACCGATCGACGCGATCAGCACCGCGATGAACACGCCGGCGACGACCCACAGCATCTTGCGCTGGTGGCGCGGGCCCTCGGACCAGAAGTCGATCAGGATGACGCGGATACCGTTGAGCGCGTGGTACAGCACAGCGGCGACGAGGCCGAGCTCCATCAGCCCGATGATGGGTGTCTTGTAGGTCTCGATGATCTCGTTGTAGGCCTGCGGGCTGACCCGCACGAGCGCGGTGTCCGTCACGTGGACGAACAGGAAGAAGAAGATCGAGGCACCGGAGATCCGGTGCAGAACCCACGACCACATCGCGGGATCGCCGCGATACAGGGTTCGTCGGCGCGACGGCTGCGAGCGTGGTGCCGCAATGTCGTCCGATGATGTTGCCGTACTCATCTGACCCCTCCAACGCCATCGGTGGATGCTCGGAGATGTGCCCGTCGGTCGGTTCTCCGAACCTCGCAGCGACTCTAATCTCCTTTGTACTGCCGAACGAACTAGCCTGTGGCCGTATGCCCTCGGAAAAGGGCGTTTATTAGGGTCACCTATCTGATACTGCTGGTCACGAGGCGGGGGGTTCGGAATGGATTCAGAATCTGCTGGAAAGGCCTGACGTGAGCGCCGACATCGACTGGGAGTTGTTGCGCCGCAAGGCTATTGACGTGTCAGGTCATGCGTACGCACCCTATTCGCAGTTTCCGGTGGGGGCGGCTGCGCTGGCCGACGATTACCGAATAGTTACCGGCTGCAATGTGGAAAATGTCTCATATGGCCTGGGTCTCTGCGCCGAGTGCGCAGTGGTCTGCGCCCTGGTCTCCAGCGGTGGCGGGCGCCTGCTCGCACTGGCCTGCGTCGGCCCCGACGGCGCGACCCTGATGCCGTGCGGACGCTGCCGCCAGGTGCTGCTCGAACACGGCGGCCCCGACATGCTCGTCGACCACCCGGCGGGGCCACGCCCGCTGAGCGAGCTGCTGCCCGACGCGTTCGGACCGGACGACCTGGCCCGTGCGCCCGGAGGGGAATCGGCGTGACCCAGAACACTTTCGGACCGCGTTTCGATGCCCCCACCGTCATCCGGACCAAGCGGGACGGCGATGCGCTCTCCGACGCCGCGATCGACTGGGTGATCGACGCCTACACCCACGATCGCGTCACCGACGGGCAGATGGCCGCGCTGCTGATGGCGATCTTCCTGCGGGGCATGTCCGGGCACGAGATCGCGCGCTGGACCGCGGCGATGGTGGCCTCGGGGGAGCGGTTCGACTTCTCCGACGTGGGCCGCCCGACCGTCGACAAGCATTCGACCGGTGGGGTCGGCGACAAGATCACGATTCCCTTGGTTCCGATGATCATGGCGTGCGGGGGCGCTGTCCCGCAGGCGGCCGGGCGGGGCCTGGGACACACCGGCGGCACCCTGGACAAGCTGGAGTCGATCGCCGGGTTCACCGCCGAGATCACCAAATCGCAGATCCATCAACAGCTTCGGGATCTCGGTGCGGCGATCTTCGCCGCCGGGGAGCTGGCGCCCGCCGATCGCAAGATCTACGCGCTGCGCGACGTCACCGGCACCACGGAATCGCTTCCGCTGATCGCGAGTTCGGTGATGAGCAAGAAGATCGCCGAAGGGGCTGCCGCGCTGGTGCTCGACACCAAGGTCGGCTCCGGGGCGTTTCTGGCCACCGAAGCGGAGTCGCGTGAGCTCGCGGCCACGATGGTGGCGCTGGGGCGCGAGCACGGGGTCGCCACTCGCGCGCTGCTGACCGACATGGAGGTGCCGCTGGGGCGCACGGTCGGTAACGCGGTCGAGGTGGCCGAATCACTGGAGGTACTCGCCGGCGGTGGACCGGAGGACGTGGTCGAGCTGACCGTTGCGCTGGCGCAGGAGATGTGCGACGCGGCGGGGCTCGACGCCGTCGATCCGGCCCAGACGCTGCGCGACGGGTCGGCGATGGACCGGTTCCGCGCGTTGATCGCCGCTCAGGGCGGTGACCTCGCGGCGCCGTTGCCCATCGGTGCCCACAGCGAGACCGTGGTGGCCCCCCACGGTGGCACGATGGGGGACATCGACGCGATGGCCGTGGGACTCGCGGTGTGGCGGCTCGGAGCGGGCCGCTCCGCACCGGGTGAGCGCGTGCAGTTCGGCGCCGGGATGCGCATCCACCGTCGGCCCGGTGAACCCGTCGCCGCGGGGGAGACGGTGTTCACGCTCTACAGCGACACCCCCGAGCGCTTCGGGCCGGCGCTGTCCGAACTCGACGGGGCCTGGCGGGTGGGCGACGAGGCGCCACCCGTGCGTCCGCTGATCATCGACCGGATCACGTGAGGAGAGCCAGATGACGACACCGTTGACGCTGGAGAACATCCGACAGGCGCCCAAGGCGCTGCTGCACGATCATCTCGACGGCGGGCTGCGGCCGCAGACGGTCCTCGAACTGGCGGAGGAGACGGGGTACGACCAGCTGCCCGCACACGATGCCGAGTCGCTGGCGACGTTCTTCCGCACGGCCGCGCACAGCGGCTCCCTGGTTCGGTATCTCGAACCGTTCGCCCACACGGTCGGCGTGATGCAGACTCCCGAGGCGTTGCATCGGGTCGCGTTCGAGTGCGTGGAGGACCTCGCTCACGACAACGTCGTCTACGCCGAGATCCGGTTCGCCCCCGAGTTGCACATCGATGGCGGGCTGTCGCTCGATGCGGTCACCGAGGCGGTGTTGGCGGGCTTCGCCGACGTGGAGAAGGCGGCCGCGGCTGCGGGGCGCCCCATCGTGGTGCGGACTCTGGTGACCGCGATGCGGCACGCCGCGCGCTCGCGCGAGATCGCGGCGCTGGCGATCCGGTTCCGCGACCGCGGGGTCGTCGGGTTCGACATCGCCGGCGCCGAAGCCGGCTACCCGCCCACCCGTCACCTCGATGCGTTCGAGTACATGCGAAGCAACAACGCGCGCTTCACGATTCACGCCGGTGAGGCGTTCGGGCTGCCCTCGATCCATGAAGCGATCGCGTTCTGCGGGGCTGATCGGCTGGGCCACGGGGTGCGCATCGTCGACGACATCACCGTCGATCCGGACGGCACGCCGCGGCTCGGTCGGCTGGCGAGTCTGCTGCGCGACAAGCGCGTGCCCTTCGAGATGTGCCCGAGCTCCAATGTGCAGACCGGCGCCGTGGGCAGCATCGCCGAGCATCCGTTCGACCGGCTGGCTCGGCTGCGGTTCCGGGTGACGGTGAACACCGACAACCGGCTGATGAGCGACACCTTCATGAGCCAGGAGATGTTCCGGCTGGTCGAGGCGTTCGGCTACGGGTGGAGCGATCTCGAGCGGTTCACGATCAACGCGATGAAGTCGGCGTTCATCGCCTTCGACGAGCGGCTCGCGATCATCGACGAGGTGATCAAACCCCGCTACGCCGTCCTGATCGGCTGACCCCCGTCCCGCGAGCGCTGGGGGCACCTCCCGCTTGCGGGGGAGCGTCTGCACAGCGGCACGCCGCGCAGGGCGAGCATTCGCGCGCGCTCGTCACGCCCGAGCGAGCGCACAGGCACGCCACACGCCGCGCGGGCGCGTACAAACACGCTCGCTCGCCAGAGAACCGGTCATCACTCCGAACGCAGGCGTGACTCCACGAAGCGCTCCAACGACTCCCACTGCGTGACGGCCTCGGCGTACGGCGCGCTCGGGCGTGACACCGAACCGGGCTCCAGCGAGTAGGCGATCAGCCGGCCCAGCGCGGTGTTCTTCTCGAGCTTGGCTGCAACGCTGGTGTCGTCGGCGTAGTCGGCGATGTCGCGCAGCAGCTCGACCGCGAGTTCGAGCTGGTCGTGATCGAGCGCGTCGGGGCCCTCGGCGAGGTCGTCGACGATCCCCGACAGCACGTAGATGTTGTCGTCGGTGACGTCCACCCGCAGCGACCCGTCGGTGGCAGCGGTGCGGATGTCGTCGTAGGTCGCCAGATCCGACAGGTCGTGATCGTGTTCGTCGGCCAGATAACGCGCCAGTGCCCGTTCCGAGCCGAACACGCTGATGCGGCCGTTGCGACCCAGGAAGATGGGACGATCGTCGAAATAGCAGCGCAGGGTGAAGAAGGTGCCGCTGCTGGTCATGATCCGGACGGGGTCGATGCCGACGCGCGCCCAGAAATCCTCGTCGCTGCCCAGCACCTTGTCTTCGGCTGCCGCCGCCAGGTCGTCGGCTTCTTCCGGGGTGTCGACGATGTCGTCGATGACGACCTCGTCCTCCTCCGGCTCGGGGGCGGGCGCGTCGAGCTCTGCCTGGGCCTTCTCGACCGCGGCGCTGTCGACGTCAGGCTTGGTGATGATCTCGTCGATCGACTCGATGACCGCATCCCACCCGCGGTTGATGATCTTCTCGATCTCGGCCCAGCGCTTGCGTCCGGCCCGGCCCGCGTACGCCTCGACGCCTCCGCCGACGGTGCCCAGGATCGGGTTGCCGTTGAAGAACTTCGTCACCGCGGGAAGTTCGCACACCGACCCGATGGACGACACCACCGACAGCGCGCGGTGCAGGGTGCGCACGCTGTCCTCGGTCGGCTTGTTGGACAGGATCTCCTCGAACCCGGCGAGGTCGTAGGAGTGCTCCTCGTCGGGCACCAATCGGTGCGCGTTCGCCGTGGTCAGCTTCTCCCACGCCGGGTGATCGTTCAGGTCGTTGTCGGTGTTGGTCCGCACGAACGCGGCCAGGTCGGCCACGGAATCGAGCACGTAGAGGTCCTCGTCTTTGCCGAGGAACGCCTCCCACTCGTCCCCGTCGGCGCGCCACCGCGGCGCCCACAGCGTGTACACGTCGCCCTTGGTCAAGCTCAGCCCGATCGGCACGATGTCTGCAGCCATGCGGCACAGCCTAACGACACGCCCGTCAGCGGTACCTGTGGTCCATGGGGACGGCCGTCCACTGCGGGTCGTTAGCGGATCGCAACGCGATCGTCGCTCAGTGCAGTGGGCGGCGCTGCCACGATGGCCAGGTGGTCAGCCTCGGGTTGCATGGTCTGGGCATCGGCGCGGGAGCGTCCCGGCCTGTGATCGACGCCGTGGCCGCCGCCGCCGAACGGTCCGGCTTCGCCACCCTGTGGATCGGCGAGCACGTCGTCATGGTCGACGAGCCGTCGTCGCGGTATCCCTACAGTCCCGATGGCAGGATCGCGATTCCCGCGGACGCCGATTGGCTCGATCCGTTGATCGCACTGAGTTTCGCCGCGGCCGCCACCAACCGGATCGGGTTGGCGACCGGGGTGTTGCTGCTGCCGGAACACAACCCTGTCGTCACGGCGAAGAGTGCCGCGTCGCTGGATCGTCTGTGTGGTGGTCGGCGGTTGTCTCTGGGGGTCGGGGTCGGCTGGTCACGGGATGAGTTCGACGCGCTGGGGGTGCCGTTCGAGCGCCGCGGTCGGCGCACCGAGGAGTACGTGGCCGCGATGCGCACGCTGTGGCGCGACGACGTGGCTACCTTCACCGGTGAGTTCGTCTCGTTCGACGGTGTGCGCGTCAATCCGAAGCCGGAGCGGCGCATGATCCCGGTGATCTTCGGCGGGAACTCCGACACCGCTCTGCACCGTGTCGCCGCGTGGGGAGACGGCTGGTACGGGTTCGGTCTGGCCGACGTGGAGGAGGTCGCCGAGCGGGTCTCGGTGCTGCGCCGGATGTGCCGCCGGCTCGGCCGCGACTTCGGTGACGTGAAGCTGTCCGTCTCGCTGCGGGAGTCGGGGCCGGCGGATCTGGCCGCGTTGGCCGATATCGGCGTCGACGAACTCGTCGTGGTGGCGGCACCGCCCGCCGATCCGATCGTCGCGGAGGGCTGGGTCGACGAGTTGGCTCGCCAGTACGTGGGCGCCGTGCAGTAGGCCCGCCTACGCGGTCGGTCGCCAGAAGCCCTGAAAACCCTGGCCGGCGTTCGTCGTCCTGATCGGGGACAGTTTCACGGGATCGCCGGCCTCGATCATGGTCCCGTCCCCGACGATCATCGCGACGTGGCCGTCCCACACCGCCAGATCTCCGGGCAGCAGGGCGCCCGGTGCCACCGCCCGGCCGACGTCCTGCTCCTGAGCCAGGCGCGGAAGATCCAGCCCGGCTTGGTGATAGGCCCATTGGGTCAGGCCGCTGCAGTCGAGGCCTCGGCCCGGCGTGGTGCCACCCCACTGGTACGGGACGCCGAGCTGGGTCAGCGCGTGGCGGACCGCGCTGGCGGCGACGGCGTTGGGCGCCATCACCACCGTGCCGTCGGGCAGGCGTACCGCCACGCCCTCCCCGAACGTCGCGGCGTCGGGGGTGTCGATCGGCGCCTCGGGCGCCATGGCGGAGGTGAAGGCGGCCGGTTGCGCGCTGGGGCCGCCCATCCCCGAAACACCCCCGTCCGGTAGCGCGCCGCCCAGTCCGGCGGGACCGGTGCCCGACCAGCCGGTCGGCCGCGTGGGGGCGGCGGATGCAGGCCTGCTCTCGACAGCCGCGGCATGCCGGTCGAGTTCGGCGAGCAGTTCCTCGACCACGTCGATCGCGCGGCCCAGCGCGTCGCGTGCCTCGGTGAGCAGCTGCTTGGCCACTCCGGGTTCGGAGAGTCGAGGCTCGAGTGCGGCCGCCTTCGCCTCGAACTCCTCGACGATGTCCTGCAGTCGCCGGTGAGCCGCCGCCACGGCGCCGGCCGCGGCGTGCGCGACAGAGCCCAACCGCCCCGCCCGCTCTGCGGCACCGTCGATCGCCGCCGTCGTCGTCGCTGCGAACTCCGCCGCCGCATCCGCGCCCGACCCCGACCAGTCCGCATCGGCCTCGCGCCACGCCTGCGACGCGGCGTCGGCCACGTCGGTCAACGTGTCGCGGACCCCGGTCAGCACCGCGGCGGGATCGCCGGTCGGATCGCCCGACCAACCCGGACCCACCAGCGCCTGCACTCGGCGCAGCGGGGCCGCGAGCGCGCTGACCAGGGCGCTGGTCACCAGAGGGCGATCCGGGTCGCGGCGTCGGCGTCGGTGGCGCGGTAGGCGAGCGCCGAGGCGTCGGCGGCGGTGCGGGCGCCCGCAAGTGACGCGCCGAGTGCGGTGAGTGCGGTGGCGTCGTCCCCGGTGGCGCGGGTCAGTGCGGCGAGGAACCGCGCTCCGACCGGGCCGTAGGCGGTGCCGCCCGCCGCACCGGTGAGCTGCGCGGCGGCGGTGTGCAGCGCGGCGGCGTGGGCATCGGCTGCGCGGCCGTAGGCGAGGACGGCGTCGGTGTCGACGGACAGGGCATCGACGGGCATACGGGCGAACACAGACAGTTAGACGCCGGGAAACGTCATCCGGTTCCCATTAAGGTCCAATCCCATGGATGTGCGCGTTGTCGACCACCCGCTGGCCGCGGCGCGGCTGACCACCCTGCGCGACGAGCGCACCGACAACGCGGCGTTCCGCGCCGCGCTGCGGGACCTGACGTTGATGCTCGTCTACGAGGCGACCCGCGAATCGCCCATCGAGACCATCCCGGTGCGCACCCCGATGGCCGAGACGGCGGGTGCGCGGCTGGCGAATCCCCCGCTGCTGGTTCCGGTGCTGCGCGCCGGGCTGGGCATGGTCGACCAGGCGCATGCCCTGATCCCGGAGGCTCAGGTCGGCTTCGTCGGGGTCGCCCGCGATGAGGAGACCCACCAGCCCACGCCGTATCTGGAGTCGCTGCCCGCCGATCTGAGCTCGCGCCCGGTCATCGTGCTCGATCCGATGCTCGCGACCGGCGGCTCGATGGTGCACACACTCGAGCTGCTGTTCGCCAGGGATGCCGTCGACGTGACAGCGCTGTGTGTGGTGTGTGCACCGGAAGGTGTTGCAGCACTGAAGAAAGCGGCTCCACAGGTGAAGTTGTTCACCGCCAGCATCGACGCGGGCCTCAACGACGTCGCCTACATCGTGCCGGGCCTGGGCGATGCCGGCGATCGTCAGTTCGGTCCGCGCTGAGTCAGGTCGCGGACCTGCTCGGCCAGGGTGGTGAGCACCTGCGCGGCGCGCGGCCGGGCCGCCGCCACCTCGCCGTCGCACCGAACTTCGAGGTAGCACTTGAGTTTCGGTTCGGTGCCCGAGGGGCGCACGACGACGCGGACCGACGTCGACGCGTCGCCGCCCGTGCACACCAGGGCGTCGGTGCGCGGCGACAGATCGATGGTGTCGACGGGGTAGGAGGCCAACTGTCGCGGCGGGCGAGAGCGAAGGGCGGCCATCAGTTCCGCTGCGGCAGAGGCCGATTCGACGCGGCGCGTGATCGCCGTGGTCAGGTGCACGCCGTGGCGGTGCGCCAGCTCGTCGAGGGCGCCGGTCACCGACGTCCCGCGCGCGCGTAGCGCGGCCACCAGGTCGCAGGCCAGCACCGCGGCGCTGATGCCGTCCTTGTCGCGGACCGCCGTCGGATCGACGCAGTGTCCGATCGCCTCCTCGTAGGCGTACAGCAGCGTCTCATCGAGCCCCTCGTCGGCGCGGGCCAGCCATTTGAAACCGGTCAGCGTCTCGACGTGGTGCGCGCCGTATCCGGCGGCGATGCGTGCCAGCATCCGGGACGACACCACCGTGCTGGCCACGACCGCGCGCGGGGCGTCGCTGTGTGAGAGCAGGTAATCGCCCAGCAGCCAACCGGTTTCGTCGCCGGAGAGCATGCGCCACCCGTCCTGCGTGGGCACGCCGATCGCGCACCGATCGGCGTCGGGGTCCAGCGCCACGGCGATGTCCGCCTCCACGTCGGCGGCCAACGCCAGCAGTGCGTCGGTGGCCCCGGGCTCCTCGGGGTTGGGGAAGGCGACGGTGGGGAAGTCGGGGTCGGGCGCGAACTGGGACTCGACGACGTGCACGTCGGCGACGCCGGCCAGTGCCAGGGCGTCGAGTGCGAAGTCGCCGCCGACTCCGTGCATCGGGGTGAGCGCGACGCGAACGGACCCGCCGCCGCGCCGGACGCTCGACGCGCGTTCCAGATACCGCGTCAGGAACTCGGCTCCCGACGGAGAGACCGGCCGGCGGGGGATCTCGTCGGCCGGTGGCGCGAGCGCGATGGCCGCCTCGATCTCGGCGTCGACGGGGGAGACGATCTGCAGTCCGCCGGCGAAGTAGACCTTGTAGCCGTTGTCGGGTGCCGGATTATGGGATGCCGTGATCTGCACCCCGGCCGCCGCTCCGGTGTGCCGGACCGTGAACGCCACCGCGGGTGTCGGCACCGCAGAGAACATCAGCGTCACCGAGAAACCCTGTGCGGCAAGTACTTCTGCAGCGCCGCGCGCGAAGCCCGCGGAGTGGTGCCGGGCGTCGTAGCCGACGATCACCTGCTCGCCGCCCCGTCCGTGGCGCGTCAGGACGGTGCCCAGGGCCCACGTCGCGCGCAGCACCACTGCCAGGTTCATCCCGTTGGGCCCGGCGCGCATCGGTCCGCGCAGCCCCGCGGTGCCGAACGTCAGTGATCCCGCGAAACGGTCGGCCAGTTCGTCGGCGCCGCAGGCGGACAGCTCCGCGGCGGCGTGAGGGTCGGGATCGTGGGCCAGCCACTCCCGAACGGCGGCGTTCAGATCGGACGTCACTTACGTCAGTGTGCCCGCCTCCGGGTCGGCGAGTTTGCGCAGGATCGGCGCGACGAGCATGAGCAGGTCGAACTCGAGGGTGGAGAGCCGTTCACGCATCGTCGTGTGCAACCACGCGTCGCGTTCGGCGCGATCGGCGTCCAGTATCACGGTCCCTTCGGGGGTGATCTCGACGAGCTGGCGGCGCCGGTCGGCGGCGTCGGGCCGGCGCGCGATCAGGCCGCGTGCTTCGAGTTCGTTCAGCGAGTCGGTGAGTGACTGCACCCGCACACCCAGCCGCACACCCAGTTCCGCGGGCGCCGTCACTCCGGCGCGGCTGATCTCACCGAGCAGCTGCATCTGGCTCAACGTCAGGCCGTTGTCAGGCCGGTGCCGGCGCAGCTGCCGTGTCACCGCCATCATCGATTCCCGCAGCTCGGTGGCTGCCGACGCCTCGATACCCATTACCAAGTTATACCTTGGCAAAACCTCGATGTCATGAGGAAATAGCTGCGTTGCGATCAAGAATTAGTAAGCGCATACTTGTCATCACGATGGCGTGGTGGAAACAGATACTCAGGTGGGCGGTGCTGTTGGCTGCGACGGTGGCGGTCACCGTTCCGCTGACCCTGGTCGGTGTGCCGTCGGCGGCGCTGTTCGCCGCGCTGGTCGTCGGCATCGTGCTCGCGCTCGCGTCGGCCGGCCCCGCCGGGGTGCCGCGAAAGCTCGGCGTCGCGGCCCAAGGGGTGCTCGGCGTCTACATCGGCACGATGGTGCAGCAGGACTCCCTCGGCAGCCTCGGTGCGCACTGGCCCGTCGTCGTCGGTGTCGCGGTGGGCACGCTGCTGCTCAGCGTCATCGCCGGGGCGCTGCTCGGACTGCGCCGGGATGTGTCCCCGCTGACCGGCTCGCTGGCGCTCGTCGCCGGCGGCGCATCGGGCCTCGTTGCGATCGCCCGTGAACTCGGCGGTGACGACCGCGTGGTCGCCGTCGTGCAATACCTGCGCGTCGGGCTGGTCACCGCGTCGATGCCCGTCGTGGTCACGCTGGTCTATCACGCCGACAAGTCCCGCGCCGACGCGGACGCCGGGGCCGCCGCGGGCCAGGCCCCCTGGTACCTGAGTCTCGCGATGCTCGTCGTGCTGGTGGTCGCCGGGGCGACCGCGGGGCGGCTCATCCGGCTGCCCGGCGCCGGCCTGCTCGGCCCGCTGGCGCTGACGGTCGCGCTGGAGGTCAGCGGGTTCTCGTTCGGCCTCTCGGTGCCGACGTTGCTGGTCCAGGCCGGGTACATGCTGATCGGCTGGCAGGCCGGCCTGGCGTTCACTCGGTCGTCGCTGCGCGCGGTCGGGCGACTGCTTCCGGCGGCCATCGCGTTGATCGTCGCGATCGGTGTGACGACGGCCGGTTTCGGCGTGCTGCTGTCCCATCTCACCGGGCTCACGCCGCTGGAGGGCTATCTCGCGACGAGCCCTGGCGGGGTGTACGCGGTGCTGGCGACGGCTGTCGAGACCGGGTCGAACGTGACGTTCGTGATCGCGGCGCAGGTGGTGCGGATCCTGCTGATGCTGTTCGCGGCCCCGCTGATGGCTCGCGGTGTGGTGTGGGCGAGCCGGCGCCTCGGCCGGGATCAGAGTCGGGCGATCACCGCCGAGAGCAGGGAACCCATCCGCGTGGCCGACTGACGGCCGGCCTCGAGCACCTCGTCGTGACTCAGCGGCTGCCCCGTCATCCCGGCGGCGAGGTTCGTCACCAACGACACTCCCAGCACCGCGGCGCCGGCAGCCCGCGCGGCGATGGTCTCGTGCACGGTCGACATCCCGACCAGGTCGGCGCCCAGCGTGCGCAGCATCCGGATCTCGGCGGGCGTCTCGTAGTGCGGCCCCGGCAGGCCGGCGTAGACGCCCTCGGCGAGAGATGCGTCGATCTCGCGCGCCAGTGCCCGCAGGTGCGGTGAGTACGCGTCGACGAGGTCGACGAACTGCGCCCCCACCAGCGGCGATCGTGCGGTCAGGTTGAGGTGGTCGCTGATCAGCACCGGCTGACCCACGCTGAACTCGGGACGCAGCCCGCCGGCAGCGTTGGTCAGGATCACCGTGCCGGCGCCCGCGGCGCACGCGGTGCGCACCGGGTGGACGACGTGCCGCAGATCGTGGCCCTCGTAGGCGTGGATGCGGCCGAGCAGTACCAGGACCCGCTGCGTGCCGATCCGGAGCGAGATCGCCTGCCCTGCGTGGCCCTGCGTGGTGGGCGGGCTGAACCCGGGGAGATCGGCCATCGGAACGACGGCGGTGGGTTCGCCGAGCGCCTCGGCGGCCGGCGCCCATCCCGAGCCGAGCACGACGGCCACGTCGTGGCGTTCGATTCCGGTGCGCTGCGCGAGAGACCGGGCAGCATCCTGTGCGACTGCCCCGGCGTCTTCCACGACCGGCAGCTTAGTGCCGGTGCGGCGGCAGTGAGATACTTGCCCGCATGCCCACCGCCGCCGCCACGTCTGTCGCCGACGTGATCACCAGCCGCCGGCGCGACCTGGTGGAGCTCTCACATCAGATCCACGCCGAACCGGAATTGGCGTTTGCCGAGCACCGCAGCTGTGCCAAGGCCCAGGCCCTGGTCGTCGAGCGCGGGTTCGAGCTGACGCCGGGGGTGGCCGGGCTGGACACCGCGTTTCGGGCGGTCTACGGCAGCGGAGACCTCGTGGTCGGGATCTGTGCCGAATACGACGCGCTGCCCGGCATCGGGCACGCCTGCGGGCACAACATCATCGCTGCGTCGGCGGTCGGTACGGCGCTGGCGCTGGCCGAGGTGGCCGACGATCTCGGCCTGACGGTGGTGCTGCTGGGCACGCCCGCCGAGGAATCCGGCGGTGGCAAAGCGCTGATGCTGGACGCGGGCGCGTTCGATGACATCGCGGCGACGGTCATGCTGCATCCCGGGCCTCTCGACATCGCGGCCGCTCGCTCGTTGGCGTTGTCGGAGGTCGTCGTGCGCTACACCGGCCGGGAGTCCCATGCTGCCGTCGCGCCGTATCTCGGCCTCAACGCCGCCGACGCGGTGACGGTCGCGCAGGTCGCGATCGGATTGTTGCGTCAGCAGCTGGCCCCGGGGCAGATGTGTCACGGCATCGTCACCGACGGTGGCCAGGCGGCCAACGTCATCCCGGCCCACGCCGAGATGGCCTACACGATGCGCGCGACGAACTCGGAATCGTTGCGCGCGTTGGAAACTCGTATGGCGGGTTGTTTTGCCGCCGGTGCGGTGGCCACCGGATGCGAGCACGAAATACACGAGCCGGCACCCGGCTACGCCGAGCTGACGCCGGATCGCTGGCTGTCGTCGGTGATCCGTGCCGAGATGCTGCGGTTGGGTCGCACCCCGGTTCCCGAGGAGGTCGAGGCGTCAGTGCCGTTGGGTAGTACGGACATGGGCAACGTCACGCAGGTGATGCCCGGAATCCACCCGATCGTCGGGATCGACGCCGGTGGCGCGTCGATCCACCAGCCGGAATTCGCTGCCGCGGCGGTGGGCGAGAGCGCGGACACCGCCGTCGTCGAGGGCGCGATCATGTTGGCGCGCACCGTCGTGGAGCTCGCCGGCGACGCAGGTGAACGCGACCGCGTCATCGATCTGCAGCGCAGGCGCGCCGCATGAGCGTGTTGGCGCACGCGGCGGCGCGTTTCCTGTCGGCCCGTTACGACGACCTCGTCGCCTGGCGGCGGCATCTGCACATGCATCCCGAGTTGGGTCGCCAGGAGTTCGCGACCACGCAGTTCGTCGCGTCGATCCTGGCCGATGCCGGGCTCAATCCGAAGGTGCTGCCCGGCGGCACGGGGTTGACGTGTGACTTCGGTCCCGACGACGGGCCGCGCGTGGCTTTGCGCGCCGATATGGACGCGCTGCCGATGACCGAGCGCACCGAGGCGCCGTACGCGTCGACGGTGCCCGGTGTCACGCATGCGTGCGGTCACGACGCGCACACGGTGGTGCTTCTGGGTGCGGCGCTCGCCATGGCGTCGGCGCCGGAGCTGCCGGTCGGTGTGCGGTTGATCTTCCAGGCCGCCGAGGAGCTGATGCCCGGCGGCGCGATCGACGCCATCGCCGCGGGCGCGCTGACCGGTGTGTCGAGAATCTATGCGCTGCATTGTGATCCGCACTTGGAGGTCGGCAAGGTCGCGGTGAAGCCAGGCCCCATCACCTCAGCTGCCGATCAGCTCGAGGTGGTGCTGCACTCGCCCGGTGGGCACACGTCGCGCCCGCATCTGACGGGCGATCTGGTCTACGGCATCGGCACGCTGATCACCGGTCTGCCCGGGGTGCTGTCGCGGCGCATCGACCCGCGCAACAGCACGGTGATGGTGTGGGGGGCGGTCAATGCAGGTGTCGCCGCCAATGCGATTCCGCAGACCGGCACGCTGGCCGGCACCATCCGCACCGCCAGCCGCGAGACCTGGGTGGGGATGGAAGACGTTGTCACCGAGACCATTTCGGCTCTGCTGGCGCCGTTGGGCATCGAGCATGTGGTGAACTATCGCCGCGGCGTGCCGCCGGTGGTCAACGAAGAGGTCTCCACGCGCATCCTCACCCACGCGATCGAGGCGATCGGCCCCGATGTGCTGGCCGATACCCGTCAATCCGGTGGCGGAGAGGACTTCTCCTGGTATCTGGAGGAGGTGCCGGGCGCGATGGCGCGGCTCGGCGTGTGGAGCGGTCAGGGCCCGCAGCTGGATCTGCACCAGCCGACGTTCGACCTCGACGAGCGTGCGCTCGGTGTCGGGGTGCGACTGCTCACCAACATCATCGCCCACTCCTAGGTCCGTTTCGGCGAGCGCGCGCGTTTGTACGTCGACACGCCGCCGTTATTGGCATTCAGCGCGCGCTCGCGCCCCGCGAGCTGTGCATAACTGCCCATCGATCCCCAGACGGCAGCCAACCCCTGGACCGGCGCTGAGCCCGCACCCAGCATGGCCGCATGGACGAACACCTCATCGCACTGTTCGAAGCCCAGGGCGGCGTCGCCACCAGCGCACAGATCCTGCGCTACCTCACCCGCCGCCGCTTCGAGAAGGCCGTCAACACTGGTGTCCTCGAGCGTCTTTGGCAGGGCATCTACTGTCTCGGCGAGCCGACCGACGAACTCCGACTGCGCGGCCTCGACCTGATCTGCGGCCGGCCCGTGGCCGTCTGCCTCGCCACTGCGGCAGCAATGTTCGGCTTCGACACCGAGCGGCCGGCCGAACTCCATGTGCTCGACTCACCGGCCTGCGGGTTGCGAGACGCCGACGGGTTGGTCGTGCACCGCCGCGACGGTGCGCCGTTGGTGCGGGTCGACGATCGGCGGGTGACGTCGCCGGCGTGGACGGCCATCGAGGTCGCGCGCAGTCTGCGACGCCCGCGGGCGCTGGCCACGCTCGACGCCGCGCTGCGCAGCGGCACGTGCACTCGCGCCGATCTCTGGCGTGCGGCGATCGAGCAGAAGGGCCGCCGCGGCATCGTGGCGGTACGCGATCTGCTGGCCATCGCCGACCCGCGGGCCGAGTCGCCGATGGAGAGTGAGGCCCGGCTGGCGATGCTCGACGGTGGCTTACCCGGGCCGGAGCTGCAGTACGAGATCCTCGACGGCAATGGAGATCTGCGTCGGCTGGATTTCGCCTGGCCCGACCGACACGTGGCTGCGGAGTACGACGGTATTGCGTGGCACTCGGGACCGGAGGCGATGATCGAGGACAGGAGGCGCTTCAATGCACTGGCGGACGTCGATTGGACCGTGGTGCCGATCGTGTTCGACGACGTCCGCTACCGGGCGTGGGAGATGGTGGCGCGTATCGACCGGCAGTTGACGCGTGCTCGGGCGGCGTGAGCGCGCGCAGAGTGCCACCCAACGCGGCGTGTCGATGTGCAGACCCGCGCGCTCGCCGAACCGAACAGCAGCTACCCGCCCGGGCCGGGGCCGATGTTGCTCGACGGGCGGGTCCGCAGATCGTAGACGTATTCCGCTGGGGCGCCGGCGATTTCGGCGGCCTCGGCCATCACCCCGAGATAGCGTGCCGACGGGATGCCGCCCTCCCAGGCGTCCACCACATACAGCCACGCCAACGCCGGGTCGTTGGAGGTGTCCGACGACGTGCGCTCCACCCGGCAGCGGATCTTCTTGTGGATGCCGAGCTCCGAACCCTCCCAGCGGTCGAGGTTCTCCTCGTCCTCCTTGGTCACGTCGTAGAGCACCACGAAGACCTTCGAGTCAGGATCCTCGACGATCGTCGCGAGAGCGCCCTCCCAGCCGATGTCCTCCCCGCCGAAGGTGAGCCGCCACCCGTGCAGCCAGCCGGTCCCCGCCATCGGCGAATGAGGAGCCCGCTGCAGCATCTGCTCGGGATGCATGTTCGACCCATAGGCGGCGTAGAGCGGCACGCGAGAAGCTTAAACGTATCTGTGTGCAATAGGTTGGTGGCGTGGTAACGCGGATCGTGATCATCGGCGGAGGACCGGCGGGCTACGAGGCGGCACTGGTCGCGGCGAGCCGGGGGCGCGATGTCGCACAGGTGACGGTGGTCGACTCCGACGGCATCGGCGGCGGATGCGTGCTCTATGACTGCGTGCCGTCCAAGACGCTGATCGCCTCGACGGGCGTGCGCACCGAGCTGCGCCGCGCGCAGGGGCTGGGCTTCGACATCAGCATCGAGGACGCGACGATCTCGCTGCACGGCATCAACAACCGGGTCAAGACGCTGGCCGCCTCACAGTCGGCCGACATCGGGAGCCAGCTGCTCAACCAGGGTGTGACGATCATCGGTGGCCGCGGTGAGCTGGTCGACGACATCGCCGGCATGGCCCATCACCGCGTCAAGGTCACCACGCCCGACGGCAAGGTCGGCGTCCTCAAGGCCGACATCGTGTTGATCGCCACCGGGGCCAGCCCCCGCGTGCTGCCCAACGCGGTGCCCGACGGCGACCGGATTCTCACCTGGCGCCAGGTCTATGACCTCGAGGCGCTGCCCGAGCACCTGATCATCGTCGGCTCCGGGGTGACCGGGGCCGAGTTCTGCAACGCCTACACCGAGCTCGGCGTCACCGTCACCGTCGTCGCGAGCCGCGACCAGATCCTGCCGCACGAGGACTCCGACGCGGCGGCGGTGCTCGAGCAGGTGTTCAACGAGCGCGGGGTGACGCTGGTCAAGAACGCCCGCGCCGAGTCGGTGACCCGCACAGACAAAGGGGTGCGGGTCGCGATCGCCGACGGACGCGTCGTCGAGGGCAGCCATGCGCTGATGACGGTCGGTTCGGTGCCCAACACCGCAGGTCTGGGCCTGGAACGCATCGGCGTCGAGCTGAAGCCGGGCGGCTACATCCCCGTCGACCGCGTGTCGCGCACACCCGCGCCGGGCGTCTACGCGGCGGGTGACTGCACGGGCTTGCTGCCACTGGCCTCTGTCGCGGCGATGCAGGGCCGGATCGCGATGTACCACGCGCTGGGCGAAGGCGTGTCCCCGATCCGGTTGCGCACGGTCGCCTCGGCGACGTTCACCCGGCCCGAGATCGCCGCGGTCGGCATCCCGCAGTCCGCGATCGATGACGGCAGCGTCCCGGCCCGCACCTTGACGCTTCCGCTGAGCACCAACGCCCGCGCGAAGATGTCCCTGCTCAGGCATGGTTTCGTCAAGATCTTCTGCCGGCCGGCCACCGGGGTCGTGATCGGTGGCGTGGTCGTCGCGCCGATCGCGTCGGAGTTGATCCTGCCGATCGCGCTGGCGGTACAGAACCGGATCTCGGTGACAGATCTGGCGCAAACTCTGTCGGTCTACCCCTCACTGTCGGGTTCGATCGTGGAGGCGGCGCGACGGTTGATGGCACACGACGATCTGGACTGATGCCACGTACCCTGGACTCTGTACTGACCGGTAACAAGGAAGGTGCACGTGAGCACCCAGGTGGACGATCTCGGCCCTGATCAGCGTGCCCAGGCGTGGCAGCTGCTCGGCAGTGAGCAGTTCGACGTCGTGGTGATCGGCGGGGGAGTCGTGGGCGCCGGCGCTGCCCTCGACGCGGCGACCCGTGGTCTGAAGGTGGCGCTCGTCGAGGCGCGTGATTTCGCGTCGGGCACCTCGAGTCGCAGCAGCAAGATGTTCCACGGCGGGCTGCGTTATCTGGAGCAGCTGGAGTTCGGGTTGGTGCGCGAGGCGCTGCACGAGCGCGAGCTGTCGCTGACGACGCTGGCGCCGCATCTGGTCAAGCCGCTGCCATTTCTGTTCCCGCTGACCAACCGCTGGTGGGAGCGGCCCTACATCGCGGCGGGCATCTTCCTCTACGACAGCCTGGGCGGCGCCAAATCCGTTCCTGCGCAGAAGCATCTGACGCGCGCCGGGGCGCTGCGGCTGTCGCCGGGACTCAAGCGCAGCGCGCTGATCGGCGGAATCCGCTACTACGACACCGTCGTCGACGACGCCCGGCACACCATGATGGTCGCGCGCACCGCCGCGCACTACGGGGCGGTGGTGCGGACGTCGACGCAGGTGGTCGCGTTGCGCCGGGAGGGGGACCGGGTCACGGGCGTGCGGGTACGGGACTCCGAAGACGGCTCGGTCACCGATGTCCGCGCCCACGTCGTGGTCAACGCCACCGGGGTGTGGACCGACGAGATCCAGGCACTGTCCAAGCAGCGCGGCCGGTTCCGGGTGCGTGCCTCGAAAGGGGTGCACATCGTCGTCCCGCGTGACCGCATCGTCAGTGAGGTCGCGATCATCCTGCGCACCGAGAAGTCGGTGCTGTTCGTGATCCCCTGGGGCACGCACTGGATCATCGGCACCACCGATACCGACTGGAATCTCGACCTGGCGCATCCGGCGGCCACCAAGGCCGACATCGACTACATCCTCGGCACCGTCAACACCGTGCTGGCCACGCCGCTGACCCACGACGACATCGACGGCGTCTATGCCGGGTTGCGGCCGCTGCTGGCAGGGGAGAGCGAGGAGACCTCGAAGCTGTCGCGGGAGCACGCGGTCGCGGTCCCGTCGCCCGGCCTGGTGGCGATCGCCGGCGGCAAGTACACCACCTATCGGGTGATGGCGGAGGACGCGATCGATGCGGCGGCGGAGTTCGTGCCCACCCGGGTGGCGAAGTCCATCACGGAGAAGGTGCCGCTGATGGGTGCCGACGGCTACTTCGCGCTGGTGAATCAAACGCAAAGTGTCGGAAAGCGATACGGGCTGCATCCGTACCGCGTCCGGCATCTGCTCGACCGGTACGGCTCGCTGATCGACGAGGTGCTGTCGATGGCCGACGAGCGGCCCGAGTTGCTCGAGCCGATCACCGATGCGCCGGTGTACCTCAAGGTGGAAGCGGCCTACGCCGCTGCTGCCGAAGGGGCATTGCATCTGGAGGACATCCTCGCCCGGCGCATGCGGATCTCGATCGAGTACCCGCATCGCGGGGTGGACTGCGCTCGCGAGGTCGCCGACATCGTTGCGCCCGTGCTGAATTGGTCCCCGAAGGATGTGGATCGCGAAGTCGAGACCTACCGCGCCCGGGTCGATGCCGAGGTGCGCTCGCAGACCCAGCCCGACGACGAGTCGGCAGACGCGCTGCGGGTCGCGGCGCCCGAGGCGCGCGCGGAGATCCTCGAACCGGTCCCGCTCACGTGAGACGCCCCGCGCCGCTCCCGGTGCGTGACGGGCTGGGGCCGGCGCGGGTGCGGCTGCGCGGTGGTGCGGTGCTCGTCGAGCTGGCCGATCGGTTCGGCGAGGATGCGGCGGCGAAAGTGCTTGCGGGAGAGGTGGTGTGCGCGGACGGGGCGGTCGTGACGACGTCGACGGTGCTGCCGCCGGGCGCGTACGTGTACCTGTATCGGGACCTGCCCGACGAGGTGCCGGTTCCGTTCGAGATCCCCATTCTGTATCGCGACGACAACATCGTCGTCGCCGACAAGCCGCATTTCCTGGCGACGATGCCGCGGGGAGGCCACGTCGCGCAGACGGCCCTGGTACGGCTGCGCCGGGAGTTGCAGCTGCCGGAGCTGAGTCCGGCGCACCGACTGGACCGGCTGACCGCGGGTGTACTGGTGTTCACCGTTCGCCGCGAGGTCCGCGGTGCCTATCAGACGCTGTTCGCCCGGGGCGAGGTCGACAAGGTGTATCTGGCGCACGCCCCGGACGTGGACATCGCTTTGCCGGTCACGGTGCGCAGCCGCATCGTCAAGCGGCGCGGCTGCCTGCAGGCGGCGGAGGAGCCGGGTGAACCGAACGCCGAGACGCGGGTCGAGCGGGAGGGGGCCGAGCAGCACGGAGCGCGGTACCGGCTGTCTCCTCGCACCGGCCGTACGCACCAGTTGCGGGTGCACATGGCGTCACTGGGCGTGCCGATCACCGGTGATCCGTTGTACCCGGAGGTCGTCGACGTGGCGCCGGATGACTTCTCGACGCCGTTGCAACTGCTCGCGCACAGCGTGGCGTTCGACGATCCGGTCACGGGGCGGCGTCACGTGTTCACGAGCGCCCGCACTCTGCGCGACCTTTAGTGTGCGTCCAGATCGCAACTCCCCTCGAACTGCGATCCGCGGTTGCGATCTGAACACACACCATGCGCCGCGAGTGCGCACCCCGGAAATGTACGACATCGTCAACGAGTTCGCTGACCGAATACTTGAAATCGACAAAATTCCTTCGACGTGGCGTTCTTCTCCGAAGGAGAGGCAACATCGAATTTGCTCGGCACCCTCGATCAGTCGCTACGACGAGCCGGTCGGGCGGTACCGCCGGGTCGGCGCCCGTGCGCTGTGGCGATGGCGCGCGCCGATACGCGAACGTCCGATGCTGGCAAAGTCGGCCGCCGTCGGCTCGAGCGGTGTTGCGCGTGTTCGACCGCGCCGACGATCCAGGGCTGCCACAATCGACGCTGATCCGCGCCGTGACTGCGGACAGGGAGGAGTGCGTGTGCGCATCAGCTGGCTCGTGGCGACGGCCGTGACGGTCGGGGTGAGTCCCCTGCTGGTGCCGTCACCGCCCGCGCAGGCGATCTGCGGCTCGATCGGAGGCCGGATCGTCGACGTCACCGGGTGTTCCGACCCGCTCTGGGAGCTCAACGGAGTGCTGACCCCGCCACCACCACCTCCGCCGCCCCCACCCCCTCCACCGCCACCGGGGGCGCCGCCACCGCCGCCGCCACCACCTCCGCCTCCGCCACCCCCACCCCCGCCGCCGGTGGCCTGGACGCCGGACGTCAGTGTCTGCGCCGATGTCGGCCGACGGATCAGCGTCGGCGGGTGCATCTAGTGGATCGACCCACCTTCGATCGACTCTTCGACATGTCGGGGCGGACCGTGATCGTGACCGGCGGCACCCGCGGCATCGGTCTGGCGCTGGCGCAGGGCTATGTGTTGGCGGGCGCGCGGGTGGTGGTGGCCAGCCGCAAGGCCGACGCGTGCGAGCATGCCGCGGCGGCGCTGCGCGAGCTCGGTGGCGAGGCGATCGGCGTGCCCACCCATCTCGGTGAGGTCGACGACCTCGGCGCACTCGTGGAGCGCACCGTCGCCGAGTTCGGTGGGGTGGACGTGGTGGTCAACAACGCCGCCAACGCGCTGGCCCAGCCGCTCGGTCAGATGACGCCCGATGGGCTCACGAAGTCCTTCGAGGTGAATCTGCGCGGGCCGGTGTTCCTCGTGCAGGCGGCGCTGCCCCATCTGAAGGCCAGCGAGCATGCCGCGGTGCTGAACATGGTGTCGGTGGGGGCGTTCATCTTCGCGCCGATGTTGGCGATCTACGCGTCGATGAAGGCCGCGCTGATGTCGTTCACGCGGTCCATGGCAGCGGAGCTGGCGCACGACGGGATCCGGGTCAACGCGCTGGCCCCCGGACCCGTCGACACCGACATGATGCGCAAGAACCCGCCCGAGGCGATCGACGGGATGGTCAGCGGCACGCTCATGCGTCGGTTGGCCTCCGCTGACGAAATGGTCGGCGCCGCACTGCTGTTGACCTCGGATGCGGGCAGCTTCATGACCGGACAGGTCATCATGGTCGACGGCGGCGGCACCCCGCGCTAGGTCTTGCGCAGCACCTTCGCCGCCGCCTCGCGCATCTCGCCGCTGGTGCTGGACAGTATCTGGCTGCGGTTCTCCAGGTGCAGCGCGGCCTCGAGGCTACCCGCGTCGAGGTTGGCCCACAGGACTTGCTTCGTCGATTCCACGCCGAATTTGCCGTAGCCGCAGAGTGTTTCGGCGATCGCAAGCGCCTCGGCAACGGCGTCGTCGGCCACTCGGGACACCAGGCCGAGGCGCAGTGCTTCGTCGGCGGCGACGACGCGGGCGGTGAGGATCAGGTCGAAGGCCTGGCCCGCGCCCACGATGCGGGGCAGGGTGTAACTCACGCCGATGTCGCAGCCGCCGAGGCCCAGCTTGATGAACTGCGTGCAGAACCGCGCGGTGGGCGCGGCGACGCGAAGGTCGCACGAGGCCGCGATGCCCAGCCCGCCGCCGTAGGCGACGCCGTTGACGGCGGCGATCACGGGCTGCCGGAGCCGGTGGATCTTGGCGGTCAGATCGGCGATGCGCTCCTGCCACCGCATTCCGGAACGGGGGAACTCGAGGCCACCACCGGTCCGCTCGGGTTCAGAGGTGCGTAGGTCCAGACCCGAGCAGAAACCGCGGCCCGCGCCGGTGAGCACCACGACCCGGCACGTGTTGTCCGATGCGACGTCGTCCAACGCTGCGTGCAGCGCTTCGACCAAGTCATAGGACAGCGCATTGAGGGAATCGGGTCGGTTCAGGGTCAGGACGGTGATCTCGGGCTGCGGTCGTGTCACTTCCAGGACGGACGCCATGGCGTCACGTTAGCTGCTGCGCCATTCCGCCACCCCGATGGTGATCATGCGTAGCTGCTTGATCGCGATCCGGCGGATCTCGGCGACGGCCACCGGGTCGGTGGTGTCCTCCAGCGCCTCGGCGATCGAGATCATCGAGTTCACGAAGACGCTGGCCAGGATGTTGAGGTCTTCGCCGCTCCACGTGTTCAGCCCGGGGAAGCGGGCCAGGTCGATGGCCAGCTCGGAGGTGATCAGGCGGATCTCGGTCCGGATCGCGTACCGCAGCACCGTCACCCCGCTGGAGCGTTCCCGCCCGATGAACAGCCAGTGTTCTCGGCGGGCTTGCACGCCCTCGATGAGGATGTCCACCGAGGATTCGATGACCCTGTTGGGGTCGAGCTTGCCGGCGCGTCCTCCGCGCAGCATGTCGCGCAGCGTGCGGAAGGATTCGTCGATCAGCACGAGGCCGAGCGCTTCCATCGACTCGAAATGCCGGTAGAACGCGGCGGGCACGATCCCCGCCTCGCGGGTCACCTCGCGCAGGCTCAGCGCACTGAAGCTGCGCTCGGCCAGCAGGTGCAGGGCCGCATCGACGATCGCACGGCGGGTCGCTTCCTTGCGTTCCTCGCGGCTCTGCGTGTCGCGGCCTGCTCCCGACCGTGACCTGCTCGACCGTCCGGACCGGTCCGAGTGTGACCTGGGCGTACGACTGTTCACTGGCTGTGAAACCTACCACACGCTGCACCGATCTCTTGACTCGGGGTGCGTGAAGCGCGCACGGTATACACATGTTCACTCAAACTTTGACCACCCGGGCACGGCGGTCGAGGCTGCTGGACCTCCTGACCGGACCGCACGGCGTCGACCGCTACACCGAGCTGGTCGATCCGACGTGGACGCGCGGGGACGCCCGGGCACGGGTCGTCGCGGTGCGCCGCAGCACTCCCCGCAGCGTCACGCTGACGCTGGCGCCCAATCGCGCGTTCGCCGGCTTCCGGGCCGGGCAGCACATCAACCTGTCGGTCGAGATCGACGGACGCCGTCGCACGCGGCCCTACTCGCCGGCGGGCTCCGAGACCGACCGGCACATCGAGCTCACGGTCGGCCGCCACGACGGCGGCCTGGTGTCGAACCACCTCTACGAGCACGCGCGCCCCGGCATGGTCGTGTACCTCGACTCCGTGGCCGGCGACTTCGTTCTGCCCCAGACCCTGCCGGACCGGATGTTGTTCGTCTCCGGCGGCAGCGGCATCACGCCGGTGATGTCGATGCTGCGCACGCTGCGCGCACGTGGCCACCGAGGGGAGGTCGCGTTCGTCCACTACGCGCGATCGGCTCAGGAGGCGTGCTACCGCGACGAACTCGCCGAGATCGCGGCCACGATGCCGAACGTGACGGTGCGCCACGGCTTCACCCGTGACGCGGCCGGCTCGGACCTCTCCGGCCGGTTCGGCGCCGACCACCTGCCGTTCACCGACCCCGGGGCGGTGTTCGTCTGCGGCCCGACGCCTCTGGTCGACGCGGTCCGCGAGATGTTCCCCGACGCTCTCCACGAGAGCTTCGTGCCGCCGGTGTTCGACGGCGAATCCTCGGGCGGTCAGGTCACGTTCAGCGACAGCGGCATCGAGTTGACCGACGACGGCCGCCCGCTGCTCAACCAGGCCGAGGACGCCGGCCTGACCCCGGAGAGCGGATGCCGGATGGGCATCTGCTTCTCCTGCACCCGGCGCAAGAACAGCGGCCTGGTGCGCAACGTCATCACCGGTGCGGTGTCATCGGCGGACGAGGAGGACGTGCAGATCTGCGTCTCCGCGCCGCTCGGCGACGTCGACATCGCGCTGTAGAAACCCGACCGAGTAAGTCAATCTCCGCGAAAGGAACGAAGAGATGACCGAGACTTTGGACACCACAAGCACTTCCGAGAAGGCCCAGGCCAAGACGCTGTCGAAGACCGTCGGCGGCCGCACCATCACCATGACCCCCGGGCAGGCCGAAGCTTTCGGCCGCGAGCTCGACGCGCTGAAGGAAAGCGTGATCGCCGACCTCGGCGAGCGCGACGCCACCTACATCCGCCGGATGATCAAGGCGCAGCGAGGACTCGAAATCGGCGGACGTGCACTGCTTTTCGGTGGCATCTTCCCGCCGTTCTGGCTGGCCGGCACGGCGATGCTGGGATTGTCGAAGATCATCGACAACATGGAGATCGGCCACAACGTCATGCACGGCCAGTACGACTGGATGGGCGACCCGGCGATTTCCTCGCGCGGATTCGAGTGGGACACCGCCTGCCCGGCCGACCAGTGGCGTCACTCGCACAACTACATGCACCACACCTACACCAACATCGTCGGCATGGACCGCGACGTGGGCTACGGCATTCTGCGGATGAGCGCGGACCAGAAGTGGCACCCCTACTACCTGGGCAACCCGCTGTGGGCGTTCCTGCTGATGGTGCTGTTCCAGTACGGCGTCGCCCTGCACGAGATGGAAAGCGAGCGCATCGCCCGCGGCGAGATCACCGTCGCCGACAAGCGCGAGATCCTCGACGGCATCTGGCGCAAGACCAAGCAGCAGACCCTGAAGGACTATGTGGCATTCCCGCTGCTCGCCGGTCCGTTCGCGCCGTGGGTGTTCGCGGGCAACGTGACCGCCAACCTGATGCGCAACGTGTGGGCCTACATGATCATCTTCTGTGGCCACTTCCCCGAGGACGTTCAGGAGTTCTCGATCGAGGAGACCAAGGCCGAGACGCGGGGTCAGTGGTACTTCCGTCAGGTGCTCGGTTCGGCGAACCTGACCGGCGGCAAGCTGTTCCACATCCTCAGCGGCAACCTCAGCTTCCAGATCGAGCACCACCTGTTCCCGGACATCCCGGCGTTCCGGCACGCGGAGATCGCGCCCAAGGTGCGCGACATCTGCGAGCGTTACGGCGTGCCCTACAACACGGGCCCGCTGCCGCGGCAGTTCGCGACGGTGGTCCGCAAGATCGTCAAGCTCGCGCTGCCCTGGAACTGAATCATCGAAACGCGAAGGCCCCCGGCTCAGCCGGGGGCCTTCGGCGTGTGCGGGGCGTCAGCCGGCCCAGACGTCCTCCACGTAGTGGTCCGAGGCCACCAGGCCGTCGAGCCAGGTGACCGCGGCGGCGTCGTCGGCCCCGGTGCGGGACCGGTAGATGTCCCGGAACGCGGCCCGCACCGCCGGCGCCATCCGGGCGCCGTCGCCGCAGACGAACACGTGAGTGTTCTTCGCCGGATCGCCGAGCAGTTCCCAGACGTCGTCGGCGTCGGCCGCGATCCGGTCTTGCACATAGCGCACACCGTCTTCCGGTGCCCTCGAGAAGGCCGGCCGCATCCGCACGATGCCCTCGCGCTCGGCGTCCTCGAATTGCGACCGGAAGATGTAGTCGACGTCCGGGTCGCGCACCCCGAAGAAACACAGCGCCGGGGCGAACGGTTCCCCTGCCTGTTTGGCGGCGAGCCGGTCGCCCAGGAATCCGCAGAACGGGGCGACGCCGGTGCCCGCGCTGACGAGGATGACATTGCGTTGCGGGTCCGCGCCGGCGCGGAAAGCCTGGCGTGCCGGGTCGATACGTGCACGTACGCACGTTCCGGGGGCCATCGCCGCGAGGTGGTTGGACGCCACACCCTTGAACGGTCCGTAGCCGGAGCGGGCGGGGGTGTCCAGCACGCTGACGATCAGCGCCACCTCGTGCGGCGACAGTTGTGACGACGAAGCGATCGAATAGTGCCGCGGGGTCATCGGCTCGAGGAGCTCCAGAAGCTGCGCGCCAGTCAGCGCGCAGGCCGGGAATCGGTGCAGCAGCTCCACCGGGCTCAGCCAGCACGGTTCGTCGGACTCGGCGAGCTGTTCGAGGGCGGCACGCTCGGGATCGCAGGGGTTCGTCCCGGCCAGCCGGCGCAACTGGCTCGTCGTCGCCGGCTTGCGCAATTCGACGAAGTGGGTCAGCAGTTCGCGGACGCTCACCTCGCGGTCCAGCGCGATCGATCGCCGTGAGGAGCGGCGCGGATTGACCGACAGCCGCAGCTCCGGGTCCAGGGACAGCATCTGGAGGACGGTGTCGACGACCTCCGGGGGATTGTCGGCCAGCACCGTCAGATGATCTCCGGTCGAGTACTCGGCCCCCTCCGGGAGGGCCACCCGCACATATTGTTTCTGCTGTCCCGGCACGGCGACGAGCTCGTCGTTGAGGGTGACCGTCATCGGCTGCACCGCGAACCGCTCATCGAGTGCACTGGTCACCGGTCCGGTGATGAGGCGCAGGTCGTAGAGCGGCTCGTCCGCCGCGGTCAGCGGCGTGGCGTCCGGATCGCCGAAGCGTTCCGACAGTGCCGCCCACAATGCATCCTCGAACTGCTCGACCGTCGCCGTCAGATCGCCGGAGGTGTCGGCGGCCGCCCGCGGCACCAGCGGTCGGCCGCCGAGGCCCGTCAGGCGCTCGTCGATCAGGATCGGGATGGCCTGATAGGTGTCGGCCCAGTTGTGGTCGCCGACGCCGAGCACGGCGAACAACGGATCCCCCTGCAGCGCAACGGTGTCCGACTGCAGCCACGCGACGAAATCCCGCGCGTCGTCGGTGGGTTGCCCGTTGTAGGACGAGGCGACGATCACGACGGCGTCGGTGGCGGGCAGCCCGTCCGCGGCGTTGTCGAGCGGTGCGACGGTGACGGTGCAGCCGAAGTCGGTCGCGTCGTCGGCGAGCTGTTTGGCCAGGGCGCGGCACGTCCCGAGATTCGATCCGTGCAGGATCGCGACCGTCGTCCCGGTCTTGACGGGCAGGCGGGCCGAGGAGGACGACGTCGGAGACGACACGGCCGCTGCGACCGGTACCGCGGTCGTGCTGCTGCGTTCGTCGGGGGTCCGGCGCAACAGCTCGACGGTGAAGCCGACCGGCCGCCGGCTGAGCCCGTCCCAACGCAGTTCGTAGTGAGAGGAGTCGATCAGCCGGTAGCGGTGCACGACGCGCGCGACCAGAAGGGCCGCCTCGTGCAACGCGAATTGGCGGCCGATGCAGGACCGTTCTCCGGTGCCGAACGGTTTGAACAGCGCCGTCGAACGACGTTCTGCGACAGCGGGATCGAAGCGAGCCGGATCGAAGACCTCGGGATTGTCGCCCCACTGCGGCTGCCGGTGCAGTGCCCCTGTCAGAACGGTCACCGCTTCACCGGCCGCGACCGGGTAGCGGCCCGCGAGGACGGTGTCACGCAGGGCCATCCGATCGAACGTCAACACGGGTGGTGAGAGGCGCAACGTCTCACTGATCACCTGCCGCAGGAAGGTCAGCTTGCCGATTTGGTCGAACGTCGGCACGTGGTCGTCGTCGCTGCCGAACACCGCGTCGACCTCTGCGCGGACGCGGGCGAGAACCGCCGGGTGGTGGAGCAGGTTGTAGACGGTGTTCGGCATCAGTTCAGACGTCGTCAACTGCCCGGCGATCAGGAACGTCATGATCTGGTTGCGGATGTTGTCGACGTCGAGGTGCCCGTCGAGCATGACGTAGAGCAGGTCGCCGGCGCCGCCAGCCGAATGGTCGGCGATCAGCTCGTCGAACGAGGCGTGCAGCGAGGCGAGTTCGTCACGGAACGCCGGTGTCTCGCCATGGGTGAACACTTCGTGCAGTGCGTCGGTGAATGCCTGGGGGATCGGCGCGAGTCCGTCGTGGTCGAAGGAGTCGAACCGCGCCCCGAAACCGGCGAGTGCGACGGTGTCCATCGCGAGCTTCTGCAGATCGGCGGAGACGTCGACGGGTCGCACACCGGTGCTGGCGTCCCATCGCGCGATGAGCTGATCGTTGATGTCGAGCATCGCGTCGTGGTAGGCCCGCAGCCCGGCATAGCTGAAGCCCGGCAACAGGACGTCGTGGGCTGTGCGCCAGGTGGGTTCGCCGTGGAAGGCGGTGAACAGACCGTCGCCGGCGAGCGGTCGGACCCGCGCCAGCGACGCCGTCAGGTTCTTGGCGAACCTGCTCTCATCGCAGAGCTCCTCGACCAGCTCCAGCGAGCACGCGTAGAGCTTGCGCGTCCCGCTCCAATCGCCGTAGAAGATTGGGCCGTGCATGTCGGCGAGGACGTCGACGGGCAGCGCGTAGGGCCGCCCCGGGAGGTGCTCGGCACCGGGCAGCTCGACGACCGGCACGTCGTCGAGGACCGGCGGTTCGGAGGGGGTGAACTCGGTCATGCCGCGCAGCTTAGGCCCGCGCAGCACGGTATCTGACGGGTCCGGTAATTTTGCCGGCGTCGCCCGGGGCTCAGCGCTGGCAGGTGGGGCACCAGTAGGTCACCCGGTCGCCGTCCTTGTCGGTCTCGATGCGGGTGCCGCACCGTCGGCACGGCAGCCCCGCCCGGCCGTACACCCAGACGTCCTGACCGGGCCGGGTGTTACCGGTCGTGGTGCGATTGAGGCGTAACCGGTTCTGCCACAACATCTGCTGTGCCCGGGTGGCCATTCGTAGCGGGTCGGCGAGTTCACCGACCGGCGTGGTGGGCCGCAACCCGAACACGAACGACAGCTCGTTGGCGAACACGTTGCCCACTCCGGCCATCACCCGCTGGTCGAGCAGCGTCTCGGCGACCGGACGCGCCGGATCCGACATCAGATTCGCCGCCGCCACCGTCGGTGCCCAGTCGTCGCCGAGCAGGTCCGGCCCCAGGTGCGCGACGGCATCCATGTCGTGTTCGCGCTCGAGCACCTCGAGCACGCCGAGGTCGATCCCGGAGGCCACCGAATCGGCGGTGCCCAGGACGATCCGGATCTTGTAGGCGGGCGCCTTGACCCGACCGATGATCCACGCGCCGTCCATCTTCAGATGCGAGTGGATGCTCGCCTGGCCCACCCGGATGAACAGATGCTTGCCGCGGCTGAGCACCTCATCGACGACCTGGCCGCTCAGATCCACTGCCGCATAACGCGGCACCCGTACATCGCAGCGCGTCAAGGTCTTGCCCTGCAACGCTGTGCGCAACTTGTCGGCGGTGCGGAAGACGGTGTCACCCTCGGGCATCAGCGCAACCGCAGCCCGCGGGGAGTCCTGGAGAACCCCGCCTGTGTCAGCGACTCGACGACCAGCGATTCCCGGCTCTCCAGTACCGGAACCCCGTCGATGCGTTCGACGAGCAGCGCCGGCACACGCTGCCGGGTCACCAGTTCGGCCAGGGCCGCGGCCGCGGCGTTGTGGACGCCGGCGTCGTCGGTGAAGCTGAGCAGTGACCTGCCTCCGCGCTCGACGAACCACACCAGCTCGCCGTCGACGAGCACCACCAGCGCGCCGGCTTTGCGGCCGGGCCGGTGGGCGCCCTCACCCTGGCTGGGCCAGGGCAGCGCCGCCCCGAAGGGGTTGGCGGGATCGGTCGCCGCCAACGCGACCGCGCGCAGACTCTGCTGCTTGTCGTCGATGCTGTCGGCATGGCTGCGCAACCGGTCGACGGTGCTCGCGGTCGCGAACTGCGCCCCGCCGAGCGATTCGACGAAGTACCCGCGCTGGCAGCGGCCGGCATCTTCCATTGCGCTGAGCACCTTGTACATCGACGCGAACCCGCCGGCGATGTTCTCCGCGGCCACCGCGCCTTTGGTCAGCACACCGTGGCGTGCCAGCAGTTGATCGGCTTGGTAGGAGGCCCGCAGCGTGGTGTCGAGCTCGGCGATGGGCAGTGCCGCCCACCGACCCGCCACGGTCGGGTCGGTGTCGCGGTGCGCGCCGAGCCCGGCGGAGCTGATGCTATAGCGGCTCAGTCGTGGTGCACGGCGATGCCGGTGCGACGGTGCCGCCGATCGGCGGGCACCGGGGCCGCGGGACCCGGCCAGCAGCGCACGCACGGGTGCGAATGTGTCGCCGCCCACGTAACCCGCCCAGATCAGTTGCCACAGAGCTTCTTTGAGAGCCTCGGTGGTGACCCCGTCGACGGAGAGCTGACGGAAGAAGTAGGCGCCGCCACCACTGAGCGCGCCGAGAACGGCGTGGTGGGTGTCGGTGAGGTCGAGGTCCCCCGGCGGGGCCAGGGACAGCGGCGCGGTGTCGGCGGGATGAAAGGCCACCCAGCCGTCGGCGGACGAGATCGCGCCCGCGCCGGACCACAGGACCTCGCCGGAGGCCAGAAGTTCGTCGAGCATGCCGGGCTGATAGTCACGCACCCGCTGTCCGAAGATCAACGGCTCGACCGCTGATGCGGGCAGCGATACCCCGGCGAGCTGATCGATCACCGATGCCAGACCGTCGACCCCCGAGACGCGGTCGGTGCCCAGCTGCTGCCAGGCCGGCAGGAAACGTCCGAACGCCGCGGTGCTGACCGGCTCGATCTGGGCGCGCAGGGCGGCCAGCGAGCGGCGCCGCAGAATGCGCAGCACCTCGGTGTCGCACCACTGGTCGCCGGTGTCTGCGGGCACGTCGGTGAACTCGCCGCGCACGAGCTTGCCGTCGGCGGCCAGCCGACCCAGCACGTCGGCGGCCACCCGCACACCGAGGCCGAACCGCGTCGCCGCCTCCGCCGTCGTGAACGGCCCCCGGGTGCGGGCGAAGCGAGACATCAGTTCGCCCAGCGGGTCCAGCACGGGTTCGAGGAACGCGACGGGCACCCCCACCGGCACCGCCACACCGACGCCGTCGCGCAACCGCCCGATGTCCTCCACCGACGCCCACCAGGTGCGCCCCGCGTAGGACATCGTGACCAGCCGCTTGGCGCTCAACAGTCCTTCGAGCCAGCCGCCGACGTCGTCGACGGTGGCGCGTTCGGTGATCTCCTCGACCGTCAGCGGACCCAGCATCCGCAGCAGGTCGGCCACGCCTTCGGCGTCGCGGGCCAGCCGTTCATCGGTGAGGTGTTGGAGCTGGCGGGTGGTGCTGGCGATGACATCGGTGTCGAGCAGCTCCCGCAGTTCGACCCGGCCGAGCAGCTCGGCCAGCAGCGTCGGGTCCAACGCGAGCGCGGCCGCGCGGCGTTCGGCCAGCGGGCTGTCGCCCTCGTACATGAACGCACCGACGTAGCCGAACAGCAGCGAGGCCGCGAAGGGCGACGGCGTCGGCGTCTCGACCTCGAGCAGACGCACCCGACGCTGCGCGATGCGGGCCATCAGATCGGTGAGCATCGGCACGTCGTAGACGTCTTGCAGGCATTCGCGAACAGCTTCCAAGACGATGGGGAAGTCCGGGTAATTGCGCGCGACATCGAGCAGTTGGGCGGCACGCTGGCGCTGGTGCCACAGCGGTGAGCGCTTGCCGGGGTGTCGGCGCGGCAGCAGCAGAGCGCGTGCCGCACATTCGCGGAACCGGGAGGCGAACAGCGCCGACGAGCTGACCTCCGTGGTGACCAGCGGCTCGATCTCGTCGGGGTCGAACACGAAGATGTCGGCGCCCGGGGCGGTGTCGTCGGTGTCGGGCAGCCGGACGATGATGCCGTCGTCGGACGCGGTGGGCTTCTCGTCGATGCCGAACCGCTCGTAGAGCCGTTTACCCACCGCGAGCGCGAGTGGCCCGTGCACCCGCAGGCCGTAGGGGGAGTGCAGGATGATTCGCCAGTCACCGAGCTCGTCGCGGAACCGTTCCACCACCAACGTGGTGTCCGACGGTACGGAGGAGGTGGCGTTGCGTTGCTCGTCGATCAACGTCCACAGGTTGTCGGTGGCGAAGGCATCGAAACCGACCTCCGCGCATCGGTTTTCGAACGCCGGGCGGTCGAGCCGGGCCAGCTCGCCGTTGAAGGCGCCGATCGCGGCGCCGAGTTCGGCGGGCCGTCCGACACCGTCGCCGCGCCAGAACGGCAGCCGCGCCGGCTCGCCCGGAGCGGGGATCACCAGCACCCGGTCATGGGTGATCTCGGTGATCCGCCAGCTCGTCGCGCCCAGTGAGATGACGTCACCGGGCCGGGACTCGTAGACCATCTCTTCGTCGAGTTCGCCGACCCGCGAGGGCTTTTCGGAGTCGGCACTGGAGGCGAGGAACACTGTGAACAGCCCGCGGTCGGGGATGGCCCCGCCGGAGGTGACCGCGAGGCGTTGTGCGCCGGGCCGCGCTGTCAGCGTGCCGGAGTCCCGGTCGTAGACGATGCGAGGCCGTAGCTCGGCGAACTCCGTTGACGGATACTTACCCGAGAGCAGGTCGAGGGTGGCTTCGAACGCACTGCGCGGCAAGGTGGCGAACGGGGCGCTGCGCCGCACGGTGTCGAACCACGCCTCGACGTTGATCGGTTCCAGCGCGCAGGCCGCCACGGTGTGCTGGGCGAGCACGTCGAGCGGATTGGCCGGCACGCGCATCGTCTCGATCTGCCCGCCGAGCATGCGTTGCACGCTGACCGCACAGCCGATCAGGTCGGTGCGGTGCTTGGGGAACAGGACTCCTTGGCTGATCTCGCCGACCTGGTGGCCCGCACGGCCGATGCGTTGCAGCCCGCTCGCGACCGACGGCGGAGTCTCGACCTGGATCACCAGGTCTACGGCACCCATGTCGATACCCAGCTCGAGGCTGGACGTCGCGACCACGGCCTTGAGCCGGCCGCTCTTGAGGGCGTCCTCGACGTCGGCGCGGGCTTCCTTGCTGACCGAGCCGTGGTGCGCCCGCGCGAGCAGTGGTTCGGCGCCGAAGCTCTGCCCGCTGCCCATCAGGTGGGCCGGGGCGCCGCCGGCCACGCCGGGATTGGGGCCGCCCAACTCGATGCCCAGGCGTTCTGCATGGATCTCGTTGAGCCGCGCGGTGAGACGCTCGGCCAACCGGCGCGAGTTGGTGAACACGATCGAGCTGTTGTGCGCCTCGACCAGGTCGACGATGCGTTCTTCGACGTCGGGCCAGATCGAGTTGTTCTCGAGGTTCGCCATGTCGGGCACCGGAACCTGCACGGTGAGATCGAACGTCTTGGCCGCGGGCGGCGCCACGATGGTCGTCGGTGCGGCACCGGCCAGGAACCGGGCCACCTCCTCGGGCGGGCGGACCGTCGCCGAGAGCCCGATCCTCTGCGCAGGCCGCTCGAGCATCGCGTCCAGCCGCTCCAGCGACACCGCCAGATGCGCGCCGCGTTTGGTGCCGGCGACCGCGTGCACCTCGTCGACGATCACCGTCTGCACCCCGGCGAGTGTCTCCCGCGCCGCGGAGGTCAGCATCAGGAACAGGGACTCCGGCGTGGTGATCAGGATGTCCGGCGGCTTGGTGATGAGCTCACGACGCTTCGCCGCCGTGGTGTCGCCGGAGCGGACGCCGACGCTGATCTTCGGCGGCTCCTGACCGCCGCGCTCGGCGATCCGCGAGATCCCGGTCAGTGGGGTGCGCAGGTTGCGTTCGACGTCGACGGCCAGCGCTTTGAGGGGGGACACGTACAGCACCCGCGTGGTGGGCTCGCTCGACGGCGACCGCGCCAGGCCGTCGATGGCCCAGAGGAACGCCGCGAGTGTCTTACCGGATCCTGTCGGCGCGATGACCAGGGTGTTGTCCCCGTCGGCGATGGCGTTCCATGCCTGTGCCTGCGCGGCCGTCGGCTCGACGAACGTGCCGGTGAACCACTCGCGCGTCAGCGCGCTGAAGCGCTGGAGCGGCTCCGACGTCAAAGGCATGACTCCATGGTGCCAACGACCACCGACAACAGCGGCAGGTGAGGTCAAACGGGCCCATCGGCGCAGGTGAGGGGCTTACGATATGGGCGTGGTTGCAGGGGGCTGGCGAGCTTTCGTGCCGGTGGCCACGATCGGCCGGCCGCGCATCGCTGCGAGTGCGGTGCCTCGCGTTGGCCTGGTCGAACGATTGACCGGGGCTCTCGACGCGCGCGTGGTCACCGTGACGGCTCCCGCCGGCTACGGCAAGACGACAGCCGTGGCGCTGTGGGACGAGGCCGATGCCCGGCCGTTCGCGTGGACTCGGCTCGACTACCTCGACAACGATCCCGCTCACCTTCTGCTGCATGTCGCCACCGCCGTCGCTGCGGTGTCCCGACTCGACGACGCCGTCGTCGATTACCTTCGCGGCCCCGGCCGTGAGCCGCTCGCCCAGCTGCTGCCCTCTCTCATCGCCGCACTCGAGGCGGCAGGTCCGCTCGTCATCGTGTTCGACGACGCCCATCACCTCGATGCAACGGAGGCGGTCGTCGTGCTCCGTGCATTGATCGACAGGGTCCCGCGGTCGACGGTCATCGCCGTGGTGGGCCGCCGCCCCGTGCCGATGGATCTGGCCCGCCGCCGCCTTGCCGAAGACGTTGTGGATGTCGACGCCCGCGAGCTGCGAATGGCCGACGACGAAGCGGCTGCTGCGATCGCCTCGGTGGGGGTCGTGTGCGACCGCGCGACGACCACGCGGATCACCCGGCTCTGCGAGGGCTGGGCCGCAGGAATCGTGTTGACCAGTATGGCCTTCCGCGACGGCGCCCCGATCGACGCGACGGCGGGCAGGAACGGACTGATCGGACAGTACCTCGTCGAAGAAATGCTCGACCGCCTGGACGGGACGATCGCCGACTTCGTCGTCGAGTCGTCGGTCCTGGACCGCTTCAGCGCAGCACAACTCGACGATGTCCTCGATCGCACCGATTCAGAGCTGTTGCTCGACGACCTGTCAGCGTCGGCGAACGGGTTCCTGGTCGCCCTCGATCACCATCGTCAGTGGTACCGCTATCACCGACTGGTCGCCGACGTGCTTCGAAACCGTCTGCGCTCGAACGACCCGGATCGGTTGCGCATGTTGGCTTCTCGCGCCTCGGCGCTCTTCGAGCGTGACGGTGACATCGATGGTGCGCTGGTGCACGCGGTGATCGCCGAGGACAGGGCCCGGTCGGCGGCCCTGGTGGGCCGCGACGCCGTCCGGCTCGGTTTCGACGGTCGCGCAGGCGTACTCGCGCGTCGGCTGGGGATGCTCGACACCGCCACGTTCGCCGAATATCCCGACGCGGCGCTCGCTCGGGCGTGGCTGGGGGTGACGACCGGCGACGCCGAGATGATCGGGCGCTCTCTGCTCGATGCTCAGGCGGCCGACCGTGGCTCGCCGTTGTCGGACGGCACGCCGTCGGTGAAAGTTGCCGTCGCACTGATCGGTTCGTTGTTGGGTGTGGGCGGGGTACGCGACGTGATTCGGCAGGCGGACATCGTGCGCGATGCGGGGGACCAGCTGGTCAACCCGTGGTGGGGTGCCGCCACGGTCATGATGGGTGCGGCGGAGTCGATGCTGGGCCATGTCGCGCGAGCCCGGATGTTACTCGAGGCCGCGCTTCCTGCTACGGAGAACGTTCCGGGATTCCAGGCTGCCGCGCTGGCCCACCTTGCGCTGCTGCATCTGACTGCCGGCGATGACGACACGGCCATCGCGCGCAGCGAAGCCGCGCGACTGCTGGCCGACAAGTACGACCTGTGCGATGTGGTGCCGATGGTGGTCGTTTATGCGACGAGTGCAGTGATGTCCGCCCGGGTCGGGAACGAGGCGGCAGCGCGGGTGTCGGTGGCGATCACCGAGAGGTTGCTCGACCGCCTCGGGGAGATGGCCGCGCGCACAGCCTTGCTCGGGCACGGGTTACTGGCATGGACGGCGGCGGTTGTGCAGGACTCCGCGATGCTCACCCGCCACCTCAGCGCGGCCGAGCATGCCGGGCGCCGTGAGCCAGACGCCACCGCGCTCTTGCAGAGGATCGATCGGGTGCGCGCGTTGGCCTGTGGTGGGCACAGTCCGCTGACGGCCGCGGAGTTGCGGTTGCTGCCTTATCTGTCCACTCATCTCACCTTGCAGCAGATCGCCGACTCGCTGGTGATAGGTCGCGAAACCGCAAAGTCGCAGGCGACCGCGATCTACCGCAAGCTGGGTGTGTCGTCACGTGCAGATGCCGTCACCGAATCGAAAAGGCTTGGCTTCACCTCGGTCTAGCCGCCCTTGGACCAGCTCCACGCGGTCAGTCGCCACACGTCGTCGCAGTTTCGCAGTGCGACGGTGAACGTCGCACCCTCCTGGACGTGGCGTCGGCCACCGAGTGTGAACGCCATGGCGGCCGGGATCACCGCATAGGCATCATGGTCTTCGATGTCCACGTGTCGCGGTGTGCCCAGCGTGATGTGGTAGTCGCCGGTGCCGAGGTGATCCGCCTCGACGAGCACAGCGGCCCACCATTCTTCGCTGGCCGTTGGTCCCTGCCACACGTGCGGGGCCATACCATCGAGAATCTGCATGCTGTCCCCGCATTCGGATGCCATTGCTGCGGGGTCGGCCCGGTTCACGGCGTCGACGTAGCGACGCACCGCGGTCATCGGATCGTCTCCTGCCCTCATGACATCGTCACCAGGTTGCGCCACAGTGTCCGCAGGCTCTCGGTGCCGCCGAACAGGGTGGTGAAGTGGGTGGAGTCGATCAGCAGGATGTCCCCTGCTCGCTCACCTGTGGGTGGCATCCAGATCACACAGTTGAATTCAGTGTTGCCCGCGGCGGTGAAGGGGTGCGGCCGGTGCGGATCGACACGTTGCCGCGCCAGCACTCGCAGGCTTGCGCTCTCGGGTGCGGTGAGTTCGTAATGCGGAAGGTGCTGGTGGAAGCTCAACGTCGGAACGTCGGTGAGGAAGCCGCGCTGGTCGAGATCGGAAAACGTTGTCAGAGGCGCGATGTCGCGTGTCCCGTCGATGACCGCTGGACGCAACCCCCAGGTGTTGTGCACCGGCACGTCGAGTGCCCGCATCAACGACCGGGTGTACTGACTGAACCGTTGCTGCCGAGGGACCAGCCGATCACCGTGATGTTCGTACTCCATCTGGCGTTGGGCGAGGTCGTCGGTGAACCCGACGTCATGATGCGGCGCGAGCAGCAGACACGTCCCCTCGCGGCGGAGCCAGGCCTCGAGGCTCTGCACCTCAGCGTCACTGGCCTGAAGTCCTGACGTCAGATGGTCCAGCCCGAACACCATCAAGGTGTCGGTGTCGGCGAGGATCCGCTCGTCGATCGGTTGCGCGTACCCGGCCTGGTCGACACGCTGGAACACCGCGGCCGGATGGCCGGTCAGCTCGACCGTGAGGTCTTGGAACGTCAGCGTGGAGCGATGAAACAACTCGAGGGTGCCCGCGATGCCCTGGAGGAAGTTCGCGGCCTCGAACTCCGGGTGCTCGTAGGCGGGGTAGACGACGTTGCGCACCTCGGTCATCGTGGAGAAGCGATTGGAGATGGCCGCGGGATCCCGCTGTGCCTCCCAGGGGTAACTCCACGTCCAGTAGATGCTCACCCGACGCCTGCCGTCGGATGCTCGGCGCACATGGTCCTGGTTGTAGGTTCGGGCGGCCCGCACGGTCATGCTCTACGCATCCTTCCCCCGCTCGGCCAGGTAGCGGAGGCCGCGCAGGCCCGGCAGAAAGAAGTAGGCGCCCCCGCGCAGCGTCGTGAACGCAGGGATGCCCTTGTGGACCTTGCGGATCGGTCGCTTCGGCACCGTGAAGTCGAGGCTGCCGTCCTGGCTTCCGCAGATCGGGTCGTGCTCGTTGCCCAGTTCGTGAAAAGTCTTGTCGTTGATCCACACGTTCTGCGCAAACTCGAACTGGCGGACGAGGCTGGCGCAGATGATGAACGCGGCGATTCCGCGGTCGACACCGTCCTCGGGCGCACCGTCCGGTAGCGCTGGACCGTAGGTGGCGCCGCGACGAATCATTCTGCGGCGATTCATGTTCGGTGCCGTGTCGCGGGGATTGAGCCGTCTGGCGTGTGAACCCAGCGGACATGCGTACCCGAACGGATCCATGTCCTTGTACGTGAAATCGTTGTTGCGCATGGGGTCGGCCCCGAGCTCGGGATCGTCTGCGGTCGGGGCGAGAACCAGCGGCGCACCGCTGCGCCAGCGGCCCATGAACTTCGCTGCCAGCAGCTCCTGCTCGTCGGGGCTTCCGGCATTGTCGGCGAGGTATGCGCGAAACGCCCCGACATGCTCCTGGAGTCTCCGGTAGGCCATGAAGCTGCCGTTGCGGGAAAGGGCATCGGGTCGAGGCAGATTCGCCGGTGGTCCGTACTCGTCGGGGTATCCGAGGATGAATTCCCCGGCTTCGAGGGCAGCGCCCGACCCCGGGGTGGGCTCTTCTCCGGTTCCTTTGATGGCGGGCTGGGACAGCCGGTCGCGGAACCCAAAGTGATCGTGGGCGTAGTTGAACGGGGGGTGGGCGTTCAGATCGAGATGGGACAGGCTGCGGACACCGGGGCATCGTGCCAAAAACGCGTCATGTTCACCCACACACCGCCTGTGCTCGTCGTCGTCACGTGCGAAGAGGATCGCGATGGCATGGAGGTCATCGCCGGCCAGACCGCCGATCCAGTGCTCCGGAGCGTTGGCACCCGTGTCGCCGAGGATGTCGGCCCGGGCGGCCATGCCCTCCCGGAACTCGTCGGGGAAACTCGCCAAAGCCTCGGGCGGTACACCCAACGCGCGCAGGCCGTTCCACGTGAACGCCAGCGTGATCCACCGCTTGGAGGCATCCATCGTCTCGGCGACGTCGGCGGCCGACTGTGCGCGCTGTGCCATCTCGGCCAGCCAGGTGCGCCCCGCTTCGGGAGTGTCGAACGTGAGGAACTCGTACCTCCCGGTCATCGCGGGGGTGCGGGTCAGCAGGATGTGCTGGATGTCGTCGAGTTCGAGGGTCACTGCATCTGGTCGAGCATGTCGGAGAACGCCGCCTTGAGCTTCAGCGCCTTCTTGATCTCATCCGCCGTGACGTAGGGGTATTCGCCGTACTCCAGGAAGCTCGGGCACTGGTGTGCGCGAACGAACTCGATGAAGGCCTGCGGGTTGGTCTTCCAGTCCTCCGGGAAGCCTTCGAGGTTCGTGAAGACGGTAGTGATGCCGGTCTCGCTGAACAGTCGAACGGCGTCTTCGGTGTACTTGTCGAAGTCGGTATCGAAGATCCCCTGATACTGGAAGTGCAGACCTGAGCCGACGTCGAACAGCACCCACCGCAGATAGTGCAGCTTCAGCGGCGCCAGAACGTCCGGGCTGCCCTTGATCGCGTCTTCGATCTGCTTGCCATAGGCGCGGACAGCCTCCTCTCGGCCCTCCTTGACCTTGGCGATGATCGAGAAGCCGTAACACGCGGGCGTTCGGGGATAGGTGGGGCCATAGCGTCCCCGCTCCAGTTCGAAGTAGCCCTCCGGCGGGATGGCCATGGCCGCCGGCCGCTGCCAGGCGTCGTCGTGGATGCCCATGGGAAGCCTTTCGTGCGACTGGCCGCGGGGAGGCCCGGGGTCAACGACTCTCCGGCGCAAGGGTTGCCGGTTCACGCCGACCCCGGGCGATCGCAGCGTACCTCCGCTGGGCGCGGTTGCTCACGGGATTGCGAGACGGCGGTCGATTTCCCCCAGTGTGGGGGATGTCCGCCCGGCGGGGGCGCTCCTAGTCTCTGTCCACCAGGACTTCGTCGTCACTTGGCCATGCGCTCACCGAGAAAGTGGGGCAGCGATGAGAACCGCGAAAGTGATTGCCACATCGACGCTTCTGTTGACCTCCTTGGTCACGGTGCCGGCAGTCACCGCGCCCTCTGCCGCTGCCGGATGTGTCAAGAGCAGCGGAATCACGGTCTGCGATCAGAACGGCGGATCGGACAACGGGCCCGTCGTGCCCTACCCGTGCGAGTTCGACTGGTATTGCTACGACGGATCAGAATGGGATCTCGGCTTGGACGTCTCGCCGCCGCCTCCACCTCGGCCCAACAACGACCTTCCACGTCCAGATCGCGGTCGACCGGGCACGCCCGGGAACCGACCCGGTGGTGGCGGCGGCGGGGGTGGCCGCCGATGATGCGCGCAATGGGCGTGGTGGCGGCCGGCGTCTTCGTCGTCGCTCTCGTGGAGTCGGCACCGCCCGCGGTAGCCGACTGCACCAGCGCGGGCGGCACGACCATCTGCTCCCAAGGCGACGTTCGTGGCGCGAACACAGGTGACGGACCCAGCGGATCGTCAGGCCCGTACATCCCCTATCCCTGTGAGTACGACTGGTATTGCAACGACGGCGTCACCTGGGACATCAACATGGACTGGGACCCCGGTATCGGCATCGGTGCGCCGGGACGCCCAGGCAACCGGCCGGGGGGCGGCGGTGGCCGGCCCGGTGGCGGTGGACGAGGCGGACGACGATGACGAAACCCCGAGCAACCGAGGAGAAGACAGTGGCCATCTCATTCAGCATGGCGCGGAGGATGATCGCGGGCGCGCTCGGGGCGGGCGCCGTCCTGGTCTGCGCGGCTTCACCGGCGCAGGCCCAACCCAACTGCACCGCAGCAGATCTCGCCGGCATCATGGCGGGAGTGACGGCGTCGACGTCGGCGTATCTGTTCACTCATCCGCAAGTGAACGACTTCTTCACCTCGCTGAAGGACGTGCCCAAGGACCAGCGGCAGTCGGCGCTGGCGGACTACGCGTCGGCCAACCCGCAAGTGCAGGCGGAATTGCAGGGCATCCGCCAACCCGCGGTCGACTTCCGTAATCGCTGCGGCTAAGTGCGGGTCACTACGGCGTCGACCGGCTCCACCCCGTTGGGCCCGAACCGGTTCCCGGTGCGTTCCAGCCGCCGCGCGAAGAGGCGCTGCAGCGGCGTCGCGACGAACGTCGTGATGATCGTCATCACCGCCAGGATCGTGTAGAGCTTGCCCGTGATCAGCCCGGCTTCCAGACCGATGTTGAGCAGGATCAGCTCCATGAGCCCGCGGGCGTTGGCCAGTGCCCCCATCGAGCCGGCCTCGTACCAGCTCATGCCCTGCCAACGCGCGGCCAGCCCGATGGCGCCGAACTTCGCCGCGAACGACACGACCAGCACGACACCCGCCATCAGCAGCGTGGAACTGTCCAGGATCAGGCTCAGCTGAGTGTTCAGCCCCGAATAGATGAAGAATCCCGGCAGCAGCAGGTAGGCGGTCAGCGGCTCGAAACGATCGCGAATCCTGTCGAGGAAATCTCCGCGCGGCATCATCAATCCGGCCACGAACGCGCCGAAGACCGAATAGATCCCGACCAGATCGGTGAACCAGCTCGCGGTCAGCAGCACCAGCAAGACGATGCTCAGCTTTGCGATCGGCAGGCCGCCGGTGCTCTCGGAGTCGCGGCGGGGCGTCCACGTCTGAAGCCGCGCCAGCAGGGGGCGCCCGGCGTAGATCATGAACACCAGGTAGACCAGGCCGCCACCGACGGCGATGACGGCGCCGAGCACGCTGCCCTTCGCGGTGGCGACCACCGTCGCCAGCAGAACCCACGAGCAGGCGTCGTCGACCGCGGCGCACGACAGCGACATGGTGCCCAGCCGGGTGTTCAGCAGCCCGGAGTCGTAGACGATCCACGCCAGCATCGGGAACGCCGTGATGGCCACGGCCGCGGCGACGAACAACCCGCCCTGCCAGTGCGCGACCTTGTCGGTGAAGTAGCCGCCGGAATCGACCATCCACCAGCCCAGTAGGCCGCCCAGGACGAGCGGAACGACGATCCCGGCCGACGACGTGGCACCGGCCTGCCGGGTATGGGCGCCGAGGATGTCCAGCTTGAAGGACGAGCCCACCAGGAACATGTAGAGCACGAGGCCGAGCTGGCCGACGACGTAGATCGCGATCAGATTGGGGTGCGTGATGGTTTCGGTCCCGATGGTCAGCTTCGTCGGGAACAGCCAGTGCTGCGCCTGCGGCCAGATCGCGCCCAGCACAGAGGGTCCGAGCAGGAACCCGGCGACCATGATCGCGACCACCTGCACCTGGCCCAGACGCCGCAGCAGCGGCCACAGCAGCCGATAGGTCGCCAGGATCACCACGATCTGCAGGAAGAACTGATAGGTGATCGTCAGCAGAGGCGGCATGTCAGCGCGTCTCCGACCACCGGAACACCTTGAGGCAGGCCAGCAGACCGATCACGGTCCACGCCGCGAGCACCCAGAAGATGCGTTCGTGCTCCCAGCTGCCTGCCGGTTCGAAGGCCTCCATCTCGGGCGGCAACAGCACCGACCGGAACCCCTGTGCCATCCACTTCACCGGGAACAGCGAGCCGATGGTGAGCATCCACGCGGGCAGCACCATGATCGGCACGTAGGTGCCCGAGATGAACTGCAGACTGACCGCGGGGCCGTTGGTCAGCACAGCGGCCGAGACCGCGTTGTTGGCGACGTTGCTGATCAGGATTCCCAGCAGCGAGCAGCTGGTGATTCCGAGCGCGAACACCCAACCGAGAGTGAGCCATTCGCTGATCCCAGTGGGTAGATGCAGCCCGAAGACGAGCAGCCCGACCAGCAGCAGGATCGCAGCCTCGGCCAAGCTGGCGATCGCGACGAGGGCGATCTTGCCGACGAAGTAGGACGTCGCGGTCGCCGGGGTACCGCGCAGCCGCCGCAGCGCACCGGTCTCCCGGTCGGCGGCGACGCTGATGCCGAGGTTGATGAAGGACGTCGACAGAATCCCGTAGGCCAGCATGCTCGCGGCGATCACCGCGCTCGTCGACGTTCCGGTGCCCGGAAGGTCCTGGGAGAAGATCGAACCCAGCAGAAGGCAGATGACCGCAGGCATCGAGAAGGTCAGCACCATCTGTTCGGGGCGCCGGTAGAACATCTTCAATTCGGGGATCACCCGGGACGCTCCGATGCGCAGCGGCGAGGGCAGCGCGATGGTGGACCGCGAGCTGTGGCGGGCTCTCGATTGCGACGAGGCGGTCATCACGTCGCGCCGATCAGCTGGAGGTAGGCGTCTTCCAGGCTGGGTCGGGTGATCGTCAGCGCGGTGAGCTCGCCGCCGTCCGCGGCCTGCTGCCTGACGAACTCGGTGGGACGGTCGGTGTGCACGATGCGTTCCTCGCCGCGTTCGATCCACCGCACCGTCGCGGTCGCGTGCGCGGCGGCGGTGAGGCGGTGTGGCGTGTCGACGGCAACCAGGCGTCCGGCGGCGATGACGGCGACCCGATCGGCCAGTGCGGCGGCCTCCTCGAGGTAGTGCGTGGTGAGCACGATCGTGGTGCCGTCGGCGGCGAGAACCTTGATCAGATCCCAGAATTGGCGTCGCGCCTCGGGGTCGAATCCGGTGGTCGGCTCGTCCATGAACAGCAACTCCGGTCGTGCGATGATGCCCAGCGCGACGTCGAGCCGTCGGCGCTGACCGCCCGACAGCGTCCGAACCCTGACCTCGCCCTTGCCGGCCAGCCCGACGAGGTCGAGCACGTCCTCCGGAGCGCGCGCTCTGCTGTAGCACTGCCCGAACATGCGGAGCGTCTCGGCGACGGTCAGCGTGCCGAAGTCACTGGCGTCCTGCAGCACGATGCCGATGCGCGCACGCCAGGTCCGGTCGGCGGTGCCGGGGTCTTCACCCAGCACTCGCACGGCGCCGGCGTCGCGTCGACGGTGTCCTTCGAGGATCTCGATCGTCGTCGACTTGCCCGCACCGTTGGGGCCCAGGATCGCGACCACCTCGCCGTAGGCGACGTCGAGGTCGATGCCCCGCACCGCCTGCACGCGACCGTAGGACTTGGTCAGCCCTCGAATGTGCACGGCGGGCGCGAGATCTGCTGCGGTCACTGCGCGTCCGCACTTCCTTCGATGTCGGCCAGCAGAGCCCGCAGCTCCTCGTCGGACAGCGTGGCGATCAGCTGGTCGAGGTCGTCGGCGGCCATCTCGGCGGACACGGCGGCCTCGGCCTCGACGCTGTCGGCGTGGATCTGGCGCAATTCGGCGAGAATCCGGGCGGCCAGCGAGTTCACGGTCACACCCCGCAGGATCTCCAGCACCGGCAGGTCGATCGAGAACATCGTGTTGATGCGTACCCGGAACTCCATCGCCATCATCGAGTCCAACCCGAGGTCGTCGAGCATGGCGTCGGGTTCGACATCGTCGGCCGCACAGTCGAACACCGCAGCAACGATGCCGCGGACGTGCTCGGTGACGACCGGGAGCCGGTCGGCGTCGGGCAGTGCGGAAAGGGTGTCGATCAGGGACGCCGCGCCGGCACCTGCGGAAGAATCACCACCGGTCTCGAGGTCACGGTAGATCGCAGGCAGCCGCGCGCCGAAGCCCTGGCGGGCCCGGTTCCAGTCGGCGGTGATCGCGACGACGTGAGCGACCTTCTGGGACAGCAGGCGATCCAGGATCCGGACGCCGGCGCCCGGGGTGATCAACTCGATACCCCGGTTGGCGTAGATCTTCTCGAGCTTGAGCTCCTCGACCATCCCGACCGACCACGGCCCCCAACCGATGGTCAGCGCCGGTAAGCCGCGGGCGCGTCGGTAGTGGGCGAACGCGTCGAGGAAGGCGTTCGCGGCGGCGTAGTTGGCCTGCCCGGGGGAGGCGATCACCGAGCCTGCCGAGCCGAACATCACGAAGAAGTCGAGGTCAGCCTTCTCGAAGGCGTTGTGCAGCAGGCGAGTACCGATGACCTTGGGCGCCATGACGGTGGCGAAGTCCTCTTCGGTCATGCTGACGAGGAGGCGGTCGTCGACCGATCCGGCGGCGTGCACGATGCCGCGGATCGGCGGGCTGCCCGCGCGGTCATGCTCGTCGCGCCAGCGTTCCACGTGCTCGGCGTCGGTGATGTCGACGGCGACGCACCGCACGTGGGCGCCGAGCCGTTCGATGCGGCGGATCGTCTCGACGGTCGCGTGCTGGGAGTCCGCCGGATCCAGATGGGACCAGCTCGCGCGCGGCGGGAGCTCGCGACGGCTCAGCAGCGTGATGTGTCGTGCTCCGCGTTCGGCGAGATGCAGCGCCACACTGCGCCCGAGTGCACCGGTGCCGCCCGTGACGACGTAGGTGGCGGTGGCGTTGAGCTTGGTGGGGAAGGGTTTGGTCAGATCGGGGCACGGAAGCAGACGCGGGGCGAGCGTGCGGTCGCCGCGCAGCGCGATCTGGTCTTCGGCCTCCTCGTCGAGCAGGTGTGCGTGGAGGCGTCTGGCGACCAGATCCGGGTCGTCCGTGTCGTCGATGTCGACGAGACGGCCCCACATCTCGGGGAATTCCTGGTGTCCGATCACCCGGCCCAGGCCCCACACCGTCGCCTGGTCGACGGCCAGGTCTTCGGTGCCTAGCGCCGGCTGGGCGTTGGCGGTGACGATGTGCACCCGCGGTGGCGGGCCGTCGCGCCCGGCGAGGGCGGTCACCGCGTGGAGCAGGGCGTGCACACCGAGTCGGTGATCGGAACCGTAGATGTCGATCGGCCAGAAATCGACGAGTGCACCCACGCCGCCCTCGTCGCGGTGTATCCGGTCGATCAGCTCCCGAAGCTGTTCTCCGCGTTGCGGATCGACGGCATATCCCGTGTCCGTCCGGGTGATGGCGGGCACCGACTGATGCGCGATCTCGATGACGCGGTGCCCGTCGGCGGACAACCGACGGGCGAGTGCCGACCCGAAACCGACGGTGTCGCAGAGGATCAGCCAGGGACCGGGGGGTGCCGCGGCGGTGCCCCGCGCTGTTGGAGGGCAGTCACGCCACTGGACGCTGAAGAGACCTCGGTCGATCCGTTCGGTGGACATGGCCGACGAGGCGCTCAGCGACTGCACGGTGAAGCCGCGCAGGACCACCAGCGTCTGCCCGAGACGATCGACGACCGTGATGTCGCTCTCGATCTCCTCACGGGTGGCCGCGACGACCTTGACGTGCACCGTCATGTCGGATTCCGGGCGCCCGTAGACGGCGCAGTGGCGGATGCGGGTGGGTAGATACGTTGCCTTCGTGGCGTTGTCGGCCACCGTGGACGTTCCGAACAGGCCCTGCAGCGCACCGTCGAGCAGCGCCGGATGGAACGAGAAGGCATCCGAGTACGCGTCGATGTCGTGGCTGACCGTGGCGGGAATGCGTAACCGGGCCCGCGCCCATCCGTTGCCGCCGGTGACGTCGCGCACCGGCCGGAACGCGTCGCCGTAGGCGAACCCGAGTGCGGTGGTGCGCGCATAGAATTCGTCGGAATCCAGTGTGGCGACGGAGCGGTCTTCGGCTCCGTGGTCGTGGGCCGGTACGGAGGGCAGGGTGTTCAGTTCGGCCGTGGCGGTCACGATCCAACCGAAGTCGCCGTCCCCGATCCCGGTGAATGCCGTGAATTCGATCTTGCCGTCGTCCTCGTTCAGGGTGGTGCGCACCAGTGGATCGCATGTGTCGTCGAGCAGGAGCGCCCGGTGCAGCACGAGATCGTCGACGCTGCAGGCAGTTCCGTAGGTCTCCATGGCCGCCGCGAGCGCCATCTCCAGGTAGACGGCGCCGGGCACCACGACTGCGCCCTGGACCTGGTGGTCGGCCAGGAAGGGCAGCGACACGACGCTGAGTTCGACCTCCCAGGTGGGGTGCGCGCCCGTCACCGGCTGGCCGAGGAGGGGGTGCACCGGCGTGTAGTGCAGGTCTTCGGCCGCCTCCTGTGTTTCGTGCCAGAAGCGTTTCGACTGCCACGGGTAGGTCGGCAGAGTGACCAGATTGCCGGCGGGATGGAATGCCCGCCAATCGATGTCGTGGCCGTGGCCGTACAGCGCGGCCACGCCGCCCAGCAGGGTGCGGGCGTCGTCCTCACCTCGGCGCTGGGTCGCCACCACCGCGACACCCTGTGAACCGGCGATCTCGAGAAGGGACGACGCCAGCACCGGATGCGGACCCAGTTCGATGAAATGGGTGTAGCCGTCATCGAGCATCCGTCGTGCGGCGGCCTCGAAAAGGACGGTGGCGCGGCAGTTCTGCCACCAGTACGCCGCGCCGGCCGCATACTCGGTGAGCCGTTCCCCGGTCACGGTCGAGTACAGCGGGATGCGTGCGGGTGCCGAGGACAACGCGTCGAACGCGGTGAACAGATCGTCGCGGATGAGGTCCATGTAGTGGGTGTGATAGGGCACCTTGACCGCGAGCTGGCGGTTGAAGACCTCCGCGTCGTCGAGTTGGCGCACGATGTCGGCGAGCACGTCCTCGTCGCCGGCCACCGTCACGGCGAACGGGCTGTTGATCGCAGCGATCGACACCCGGTGCCCGAACTCGGCGACGGTGCCGGCGTCGAGGGTCTGCATCAGCGTCTCGGCGTTCAGGCCCACCGCGAGCATGCGGCCCATGCCGGTGGTGCGCTGCTGCAGGCGGCTGCGGTGATAGATCACCTCGACGGCCTGCTCGAAGGTCAGTAATCCGGCCAGATGATGCGCCGCCACTTCGCCGGCGCTGTGCCCGATCACGGCGTCGGGCGTCACGCCGTAGTGGGCGAGTTGTTCGGCCAGGGCGAGCTGGATGGCGAAGTTGGCCGGCTGGGCCACCTCGGTCTCACCCATCCGCGACTCGGCTTCGTCGCGGCGGAGTTCGGCGAGCAGCGACCAGTCGGTGTAGCGGGAGAGTTCGCGATCGGTGCGCTCCATGCTGGCGGCGAACACCGGATGGGTGTCGAGCAGGCCGCGGCACATCTTCCACCACTGCGGGCCCATCCCGGTGCAGACGAAGGCCAGCTTCGGCGCCTCGGTCCCGGTGCGGGCAGCCGCCGATTCACCGCCGGTGTCGGCCAGTTTGAGCAGTTCCTCGCGGCCTTGGTCGATGTCGGCGGCGGTGAGCGCGCGGCGGTGGCTCAGATGGCTGCGGCGCCTGCTCAGGGTGTGACCCAGATCCGCCAGGTCGATGTCGGGGTGGCCCTGCAGGTGGTCGGCCAATTGGCGGGCCGTGGCTGCCAGCGCTTCCGGGGAGCGTGCCGACACGGGCAACAGGGTGAGCCCCCGCTCGGTCGCGTGACCGTCGGACTGCCGTGTGGCGGTGGGGGGTTCGGCGATGACGACGTGGGCGTTGGTGCCGCCGAACCCGAACGAGTTGACCCCGGCGATACGTCGCTGCCCGTTCGGGAAGGGCATCGTGGTGCGGGGGATGTCGAGGTTCAGTTCCGCGAGCGGGCTGCTCGGGGTTTCCAGGTGCAGGCTGGCGGGAATCTGGCCGTGCTGCAGGGTGAGCGCGGCCTTGATGAGTCCCGCGACACCGGCGCCGGCTTCGAGATGGCCGATGTTCGTTTTGACCGATCCGATCAGCAGCGGGTTCTCGGGTGTCCGGTCCGCCGCGAGTGCGCCTGCCAGAGCGCGGGTTTCGACCGGATCCCCGACGGGGGTTCCGGTGCCGTGCGCTTCCACGTAACCGATCTCGGTGGCTGCGACACCGGCGCGCTCGAGCGCCGTGGTGATCGCGGCGCGCTGGGCGTCTTCGCTGGGGACTGTGATGCCGTCGGTGTGGCCGTCCTGGGTGACCGCGGAGCCCAGGATCTGGGCGTAGATCCGGTCGCCGTCGCGCACCGCCTCATGCAGAGGTTTGAGGACGACGACGGCGCCGCCCTCACCGCGGGCGTACCCGTCGGCCGATGCGTCGAAGGCCTTGCAGCGCCCGTCGGCCGAGAGGAAGCCGCTCTTGGATTCGGCGATCGCGGTGTTCGGGCCCACGATGATGTTCACCCCGCCGGCGAGCGCCAACCGGCAGTCGCCGTTCCAGATACTCTGCGCGGCAAGGTGAACGGCGACGAGTGAACTCGAGCACGCGGTGTCGACGGCCATGCTCGGGCCGCGGAAGTCGAACGCGTAGGAGATGCGATTGGCGAGCATCGTCATCATCATCCCGGTCGCCGAGTGCGGCTTGAACCGGAATCGGCTGGTGCGTCCTTGGTTCTGCAGCAGCTGGTAGTCCAGCGTGAACCCGCCGATGAACACCCCGACGTCGGTGCCGGCCAGCGAGTCGGCGGGAATTCCGCCGTCCTCCAGAGCTTCCCAGGTGGCGTGCAGCAGTAGTCGCTGCTGCGGGTCGAGCAGGTTGGCCTCGCGGGGAGAGATGCCGAAGAACGCCGCGTCGAACTGGTCGATCTCCTCGAGATAGCCGCCCCGGCGGGTCACCATCTTCCCGGCCTTGCCCGCCGTGGGGTCGTGGAATCGCGGCGCGTGCCAACGAGATTCAGGTACCTCGCGAGTCGCATCGACCTCGTCGAGCAGTAGGCGCCAGAAGTCGGCGGGGGAGTCGACGCCTCCGGGCAGTCGGCATCCGATGCCGACGATCGCCAGTGCCTCGCGGTCCTCCCGGTGGGCTGGGCTCATCGGGCTGCCGCGGTGCTCAGCACCCATCCGGTGGAGATGGGGTCGATTTCCTGCTGCTCACGGAAGATGGTGCGCAATTCGCGCAGCAGCCCGTCACGCTGCCATGCCTGCGCCTGGGCCACCACGTCGTCGTCGGAGAACCGAGACGCCTTGTCGCTCATCACATCGTCGACGACCTGGCCCGCGATCTGTCGCAGCAGCAGCGCGTTGGCGTCGAACTGTTCGCGGACGGCGTCGGAGGTGCCCATCATCGCGTGGTGCAGCGTAGCCATGAAGTTCAGCGGAACGTAGAGGTCGACGAATCGGGCGGGGGTGGGATCGCGCTCGACGGCGGCCCACTCGCGGAAGAACAGCTGCATGCGATTGCTCAGGTCGATGAGACCCTGCAGATACGGCACCAGTTCGGGATCGTCGGCCACTTGGGTGAAACGGTCGTTGCTGTACAGGAATCCGATGAAGCCCCAGTAGAACGCGATGTCCCAGATGACTTTCACCGACATGACCGTCGGCGACCCCATCAGCACGTATTGGTCGCGGTAGATGTTGCACCACATGTCGGTCAGTGAGCGGAACATCGAGTCACCGATGGCGGCGCGGGCGATCACGTCGGATCCGTCGAGGTTGCGGGTGATCATGTCGGTGACCAGACCGTTGCCGATGGCGACCAGGTCGAGCCCGGAGGAGTAGAGCGGGTCGAGGAAGACGCCGGCATCACCGGTGAGACACCAGCGGGCCTGCCCGTCGTAGACCTTGGCGACCGTGTGGCTGTACTGCTTCATCACACGGAAGTCCTTGATGAGCCCCGCGTTCTCGTCGAGGACCGCGGCGCACTGCGGTTCGCGCTCACGCAGCCACACCAGGGCCTTGTCGAGCGTGTTGAACCCGTCGAAGGGGTGAAAGGCGGGGTCGGCCACGATGCCGACACTGGTAGCGCCGGACGCCAGCCGGATCAGCCACACCCAGTAGCCCTCGCCCATCAGGTGGTTCGTCGAATACTCGCGTCGCCCCTCGGACAGTCGGGCATGCCATGCGGGGTCGTCGCTCCACTGCCCGACGTCGATCTCGGTCGCGATGCGCAGCCAGGCGGCGTTGCAGTGGTGTCCGTTGCCCCGCTTGAGGTCGAGCTCGCGCGGCAGCAGCCGGTTGCGCCCGGATGCGTCGACGACCCACCGTGCCGTTCGCTCGACGACATCGTCGTCACGCTGGATGGTCACCCGGTGCGGCGCCTCCGAGCCGCCCAGCGCCACCGCCCGCGCTCGCCCGGTCAGGAACTCGACACCTTCGGCCACGCATCGCCGGTGCAGTTCGTTCTCCAACCTGCCGCGGTCGATCTGATAGGTGGTCTGTGGAACGAACGCGCTGCTGCCCACCTCGATGCGTCGGCTGATGTCGGTGTTGTTGTCCTGGCTGAAGAACATCCGCAACCCCATCTTGCGGATCTGGTGGTTCTGCAGGTGATCGGCCAACCCGAGCCGCTCGCGCAGGTAGTGCGCCGAGATCTCGACGGTCGATTCGCCGACCGTGTGGGTGATCTCGGGGACCGGGTGCGGGCTGGGTTCGACGACGAGGATGCGGGTGCCGGGCCGGACGGAGCGCAACTCGAGGGCCAGGGTCAGTGCGGCGACGCCGCCGCCGACGATCGCGACGTGATGATCGCTCGTATCGTCGTCACGGGCCGCGAGCCGGGTCTTGATGCGGCGCGCGAGTGCGTCGCGCGCAGTCTCGTCGAGTTGTGACAATTGCGCTCGAACGTCCACCCTCGTCCCTTCCTCGTGGAGCCCAAACGGGTGTCCAGAGTTCGGAGATTACACGCGGCGCAGCCCCTACCGGGGGCGATGAAACGAGCCGACCGGGCGGTGTACGGGGGCCGCGGTGCGGGCCCTGGCGGAGGTGGCCGCAGCCGGAAATCACCGGTCCCCGCGGGTCGTCCGGCGCGTATTAGCGGACGCGGTACCCGATCTGATCTAGCTGCTCAGACGTACGGCTGTGGCTTTGCTGTGACAGGGAGTCGGCGCAGGTGCCCGCATCCAACAGGGGCGGCGTCGGTGGCACCAGGGTCGGGAGGTGACGGGATTATGACGTCTCGCCCTGGGCGCGCAGCGCGCGCTGATAGCGCCGCATCCCCGAGATCCACCGGTCGTAGTCACCGCCCTTGTGCCGGTACATGTCCAAGAGTTCGAGGTGCGGCAGCACCATGAAGTGGTCGGCGAGCATCGCCTCGATGGTCGCCGTCGCCACGTCGTCGGCGGTGAGCACCGCGGCGGACTGTTCGATCGACGAGGCGCCGAGCCGCGCATCCGGATCTTCGGTGCTCCGAACCGCCTGCAGCAGTGGAGTTTCCACCCCGAGCGGGCACACGCAGCTGACGCCGATGCCGTCGTCGCCGTAGGTGATCGCCAACCATTCCGCGAACCCGACGACGGCGTGTTTGCTCACCGCGTACCCGGCCGCGCCGAGTTGGGTCAACAGCCCCGCGGCCGAAGCCACCGACACGAAGTAGCCCGAACCCTTCGATTGCCAGTGCGGCACAAGCAGTCTCGCGGCCCGGATGTGCGCGCGCAGGTTGACGTCGAGGATGGTGTCCCAGTCCTTCTCGGTGCCGAGCCCGGGCCGGCCGATGATGCCGGCGTTCGCGATGTAGATGTCGACGGGGTCGAATTCGCGGCCGGCCAGCGTGATCATGCCCTCGATGTCGACGACGTCGGAGGCGTCGGCTCTCAACCCGGTGGCCTGACCACCCTGCGACCGGATCGCCTCGGCGTGGGCATGCGCGCCCGCTTCGTCGAGGTCGCCGAGGACCACCCGCACGCCGCGGGCGGCGAGCCCGGTCGCGAGCGCCGCACCGATGCCCGACCCCGCGCCGGTGACGATTGCGACCTTGCCGTCTAGTTCCATAGCCACAATTCTCGACGGCGAGCGCGCGCAGAATGTACGCCCGGCGCGGCGTGTCGGCGTACAAACCCGCTCGCTCGCGAGCGGGTGGTGCCCCCAGCGCTCGCGGCACGAGGGGGGCCTAGCCGAAGTGGACGCCCTGGGCCAGGGGGAGCTCCGCGGAGTAGTTCACGGTGTTGGTGGCCCGGCGCATGTACGCCTTCCACGCATCCGAACCGGACTCGCGGCCGCCCCCGGTCTCCTTCTCGCCGCCGAACGCGCCGCCGATCTCCGCGCCCGAGGTGCCGATGTTGACGTTGGCGATGCCGCAGTCCGACCCGTCGGCGGCCAGGAACCGCTCGGCCTCGCGGACGTCGAGAGTGAAGATCGCCGAGGAGAGACCCTGGGGGACAGCGTTGTTCATCGCGATGGCCTCGTCGAGCGTCTCGTAGGTCAGCACATAGAGGATCGGCGCGAAGGTCTCCAGGTGCACCACCTCGCTCTGCGCGGGCATCCGCACCACCGCGGGCCGGACGTAGAAGGCGCCCTCGTCTCCGACGTCCACCCGATCCCCGCCGATCACCTCGCCGCCCTCGGCGGCCGCCTGCTGCAGCGCGCCGACCATGTCGCGGTAGGACCGCTCGTGGATCAGCGGGCCGACCAGCGTGCCCTCGGCGGCGGGGTCGCCGACCGGCAGCTGCTCGTACGCAGCGACGATCCGGGCCACCAACTCGTCGGCGATCGACGAGTGCACGATCAGCCGGCGCAGCGTCGTGCAGCGCTGACCGGCGGTTCCGGCGGCGGAGAACACGATGCCGCGCACGGCGAGGTCGAGGTCGGCCGACGGGGTGACGACGGCGGCGTTGTTGCCGCCGAGTTCGAGCAGGACCTTGCCGAAGCGCTGCGCCACCCGCGGCCCGATCTCCCGGCCCATGCGCACCGACCCGGTCGCCGACAGCAACGCGACGCGGCGGTCATCGACCAGCTGCTCGCCCACCGCGCGGCTGCCCTGCACCAGCTGGGAGACGCCGGTGGGCGCGCCCACGTCGGCGCAGGCGCGGGCCAGCAGCGCGTGGCAGGCGATCGCGGTCAGCGGTGTCAGTTCCGACGGCTTCCACACGACGGTGTCACCGCAGACGAGCGCCACCGCGGTGTTCCACGCCCACACCGCGACGGGGAAGTTGAACGCGGTGATGACGCCGACGACGCCGAGGGGATGCCAGGTTTCCATGAGCCGGTGCCCGGGCCGTTCGGAGGCGATGGTCTTGCCGTAGAGCTGGCGGGACAGGCCGACGGCGAACTCGCAGATGTCGATCATCTCCTGCACCTCGCCCAGTGCCTCGGATGTGATCTTGCCCGCTTCGATCGTCACCAGGGTGGCCAGCGCGTCCTTGTGTTCGACCAGCAGCCGGCCCAACCGGGCCACCAGCGCGCCGCGCACCGGGGCGGGTGTGGTCCGCCAGATGGCGAAGGCGTCGGCGGCCGCGGCGATCGCGGCGTCGACCTCGTCGGTGGATGACTCGGTGACGGTGAACAGCACGTCACCGTTGATCGGGGAGCTGGCGGTGATGCCGCCGGCGTTCGGCGCGCCCAGGGCCACCCGGGCGCCCACCGCGTCGAGCGCCTCCTGCACCCGGGCACGCAAGTCATCGGAGGTGGGGAGCGCGGACAAGACGGTGGAGGTCATGAGGCGGCGGCTTTCTCGTAGAGGTGGTGGGGGTCGCGGCGGATGTGGTTGTCAGGCACGGGTCCTCCGATACAGTGCGGCCATGACCGGGCCCGACGAATGCCAGCCGCTCGACGAGATCGACCGTGTGCTGGTCCGCGAACTCGTCTCCGACGGGCGCGCCACCCTGGCGCATCTGGCGGCGACCGCGGGGCTGTCGGTGTCGGCGGTGCAGTCGCGGGTGCGCCGGCTGGAATCGCGAGGCGTGGTGACCGGATACACCGCCCGGATCAATCCCGAGGCGGTCGGCAACATGCTGTCGGCGTTCGTGGCCATCACCCCTCTCGATCCCTCGCAACCCGACGACGCCCCCGCCCGACTGGAACACATCTCCGAGATCGAGGCGTGCTACTCGGTGGCCGGTGACGACAACTATGTGCTGCTGGTCCATGTGAAGTCGGCCCGGGCGCTGGAAGGCCTGCTGCAACGCATCCGCACCGCGGCCGACGTCAAGACCCGCAGCACGATCATCTTACATAAATTTTATAGCGACAGGCGCGTCATACCGGACTAGTCACGGTAAAGACTGGTGCAGACGGGAAAAATTCCGTTAGGATTCCGGCATGACCGATGTTCTGGCGGCTCCCGCTGTCGCGTCCCGGATCACCCCCGATGACGTCCGCCCGGTGCTGGCTCGCAGCATCCTGGCCGACGGGCTGGACCTCGTGCTCGACGTCGAGCGTTCGCGTGGGTCCTATCTGATCGACGCGCGGTCCGGTCGCGGCTATCTGGACATGTTCACGTTCTTCGCGTCGTCGGCGCTGGGCATGAACCATCCGGCCCTGGCCGACGACGAGCAGTTCCGCGCGGAGCTGACCGCGGCCGCGCTGAACAAGCCGAGCAACTCCGACGTCTACAGCGTGCCGATGGCCCGCTTCGTGGAGACGTTCGCCCGCGTTCTCGGCGACCCGGCGCTGCCCCACCTGTTCTTCGTCGACGGTGGGGCGCTGGCCGTCGAGAACGCGCTCAAGGTCGCGTTCGACTGGAAGAGCCGGCACAACGAGGCGCACGGTCGCGACCCGGAACTGGGCACCAAGGTGCTGCATCTGCGCGGCGCCTTCCACGGCCGCAGCGGGTACACGATGTCGTTGACCAACACCGATCCCAACAAGGTCGCGCGCTTCCCGAAGTTCGACTGGCCCCGGATCGACGCGCCTTACCTGCGGGCAGGGGCCGACGTCGAAGCGCTGGAGGCCGAGTCGCTGCGCCAGGCCCGGGCCGCGTTCGAGGCCGCGCCGCACGACATCGCCTGCTTCATCGCCGAGCCGATCCAGGGCGAGGGCGGCGATCGACACATCCGGCCACAGTTCTTCGCCGCGATGCGTGCGCTGTGCGACGAGTTCGACGCGCTGCTGATCTTCGACGAGGTGCAGACCGGCTGCGGGATCACCGGAACAGCCTGGGCGTACCAGCAATTGGGCGTGCAGCCCGACGTGGTGGCGTTCGGCAAGAAGACGCAGGTGTGCGGCGTGATGGCAGGCGGCCGTGTCGACGAGGTGGCCGACAACGTGTTCGCGGTGAGCTCGCGGATCAACTCCACGTGGGGCGGCAACCTCGTGGACATGGTGCGCTCGCGCCGCATCCTCGAGGTCATCGAAGCCGAGGGGCTCTTCGAGCGCGCCGCCGACAACGGTCGCTATCTGCTCGAGCGTCTGGACGAGGTGGCGGCCGCGTTTCCCGCGCTGGTTCGCGACGTGCGCGGGCGCGGCCTGATGTGTGCGTTCAGCCTGCCGGGGGCGGAGCTGCGGGACACGTTGGTGGCCCAGCTCTGGGATGCCGGGGTGATCATGCTCGGGTGCGGAGCCGACAGTGTCCGGTTCCGGCCGGCGTTGACGGTGTCGCGCGGGGAGATCGACGCCGCGGTCGACGCGGTGCGCGCGGTGCTCAGGTCGATGTCGGTTCGATCGGCCGGGTGAGCCGGCGGATCGTCGAGCGCAGCCGCGGGAGCTCGTCCCCGGCCACCAGCTCGCACCCGTGAAGCTCGGCGAGTTTCCGTGCTGCAGGGGTGAATTGGTGGTTGGTCACGACCATGGTGCGTGTGCAGTCCTGCATCGGCGCGCCCGCCACCACCTCTTGGACGGCGCCGGTGCCGACCGGGCGTGACTGCCGTTTGCACTGCACCGCCAGGCGATCGGGCCGGTGCCCGACGATCAGGTCGACGCCCCAGTCGCCGGAGAGCGGTGTCATGATCACCGGCACCCCGACCGAGCGTGCGATGCGGGCCACGTAATCCTCGAACTCGGTGCCCGACATCTCGTCTCGGGCATGGGTCTCCCGGGCGCCCGGGGTGGCCGCGCCGACGACGACGGCCGCGACGAACCCGGGCACCAGCGGTGCGGCGATCGCGATGACCAGACACCACCACGGGGACACACCCGACAGCGCCGCGCCGACTCCGGCGGCGATACCGAGCGCGCCCGCCAGGCGCCACCGAGTCCGCGTCACCACCGGATCGTAAACAGCGGCGGTGACACGGCGGCCCACCGACGTTTACCAGTGCAGATCACTGGGAAGTCACGATCCCATGACGGACCTGTCGGGCCACGAGCGCCGGTCGGGCATCGGTTACGCCGACCGAGTGGCGGATCGTGGTGTGCGCGACGCCGTGCGCACCGGGCTCGGTTTCGCGGCGGCGGGTCTGCTGTTCCTCCTCACGGCGTCACTGTGGATGAGCACCTGCACCGGCTCCACCATCGACGCGGTGGCCTGCGGCGCTCCGCAACAGGCAGGCGCCGTCGTCGGCGCGCCCCTCATCCTGCTGGTGGGTGGTGCGGTGGCCCTGCTGCGCGGGGCGCGGGTGCAGCGCGAGACGCCGGCATGGTGGGCCTGGCAGGTGGCCGGGTGGACGCTGATCGTCCTGATGGCGACCACCGCCGTCCTCGCCGTGGCGTAGCTGTCAGTACACCCAGCCCCCGCCCGAACCACGCCCCGGCGTCAAACCATCTCCACCAGAACGCCGTTGGTTTCCTCGACGCCGAGCGTCGCGTGCACCCGGATCGCTCCGTCGGAGGGGTTCACGGTTGCGCAGACGATGCCGCATTCGCCGCGATCGACCCTGCGGGCCAACGCCGGGGAGCGCTGCGTGAGGCCCAGGCCGGTTTCGACGATGTGGGCTGAGGCCACCGACTCGACGGAATCGGCTGCGGCGCCGCGCCGCACGACCGACAGCAGCGCATGCTCGACGGCGCTGCGCATCGCGCCGTCGGGGAGTTGGGCCTGTTGCCATGCCCGCAGCGCGGCGGTCATCGCGGGGCAGTCGTCGTGGCCCAGCACCACCACGAGCGGGACGCCCAGCGCCTCGACCGCGTACTCGAGGCTGGCCAGCACGCTGGTGTCGACGGTGTGTCCCCACGTGCTGACGTCCAGCAGCGCGCCGGCGGACTGGCCGAAGACGTTCTCGCTGCTGATACCGGCGTCGGCGCAGCGAAACACCGCCGCGACCGGTCCATCGCCGGGTGCGGGTACCCCGGCCTTCAGTTTCTGCCAGACGGTCGTCGCGTCCGTGGTGTCGTGTGCCATGTCGTTCATTTCCTTTCGTGGGGTTCTCAGCTGAAGTACTCGGGGCGGCTGACGTAGGTCTCGGTCACGAACAGCACGCCGGGGGAGGAGTCGAGGAGTCGGCGTAGTCCGGCGAGCAGCGCCTCGACCTTGTCGTCGGGCACCACGGTGATGATCAGTTCGAGGGTCGCCTGCTGGTTGAACAGCAGCCGGCCCTGGTGGTAGCCGTGGTGGCCGAGCCCGGAGACTCCGGACAGGCTGGTGAAACCGGTGGCGCCGGCACCGGCGATCAAGTCCCGCACCGCTGCGGCGTCCTGTCCGGAGACGACGACCTCGACTTTGGTCATCCGGGTGAGGGCGTTGGGTGTCGTAGAGGGTGTCACGGGATCATCTCCTTGTCTCCTGGGGTGTCTTGTGGAGTTGCTGCACGCGTGTCGAGCCACGTGCGCCAACCAGTCCGGGTGCGACGGCGCCAGCTGTCGTGGGCGTGCTCGCGCGCGGCGAGGGTGACCCAGTCGTTGTCGAACAGTTGCCGCAGCAACGGGTTGCGCTCGATCACGGTGTCGATGCGCGACAGCGGAGCCTGGATCACCGCGAGCAGACGTTGCGGTTCATGAATCAGCTTGTCGCCGTAGCGAACCGACTGCCGGGGCAAGCCGAGGCGTAGATCTCCGACGTGCCCGGAGAGCACCCCGGCATCGCCGACGACGTTGTGGATCGTCTTGCTGCCCGCGCCGAACGCATCGGGTGCGACCGTCGAGAAGTAGTACTGGCAGTTGATCCACTGCGCGACCACCAGCGGTGCGGTCATGATGGTTTCCAGCGCGGTGCCGTCGACATCGACGTCGGCGTCGTAGGAATGCAGGAAAGCGCGGCGCTGCAGGTCGATTCCGGTGCTGATGGCTCGGGGGCCGATGATGAACGCGGCGTTTCCCGCCAGTCCCCATTCGGGGTACACCTGCGCCCAGTCCAGCGACCGCGCGGTGACATGGCGCGCGGCCCTGGCCGACGTTCGCCGACGCGGGGCGCCGGGCAGCTCAGCGCACCGCTCGGCGGCCAGCGCCTCACCCGCATGGGCGAGGTCGGCTTCCAGCCGGGTGATGTCGTCACGATGGGTCGTCGGGATCAGATGATGGTCGAGCACCATGACCCGGTCGGTGGCGGTGTCGTGGTCGGCGGCGACGACCAGAGTCTGCTTCGGGATGTCGATTCCGTTGTCCCGCAATTCGTCACGCACCGCGGGGTCATTGAGGATCAGCGCCGCGGTCCGCGCGTTCGGCCCGCCGCCCTGCCCACCGCAGGCGCCGCAGTCCAGCGATGCCTGGTACGGGTTGTTCTCCGTCGTGCTGTGATGCCCGCACAGCACCAGCAGGCGGCCGAAGTCGCGGACCAGCCCGATCGACTGCAGCACTGTCTGCGCGAACAGGACTCGCTCGCCCAGCGGCATCCCGTCGATCGCGAGCACGGTTGCCGTCGGAGGCGCGATGGCCTTCCGCAGGCGGTGGCGGACCTTGCCGACGGCGCCCGGCGCCGCGGTCTTCGCCACGGCCAGCGGCGCCGCGAGCCAACCGGCCGCTTCGGCGAGCGTGAAGGGCCCCGTCAGGGATTGTTTGGCGGTGTGGAACGCGGTCTCGGCGGCGGCCAGCCCTGTGGCACCGCGGATCTCACGCGTCGGGTCGGCCGCGGCGTGTTCGGTGACGTCGTGGTTGGGGGAGATCAGCACCGGGCAGAGGTCGGCAGAGTCACCGCCGAGCAACCCGGTGAACCGGATCGCGACTGCGAAGAATCCCGCGAACCCGAAAGTCTCGTAATCGCCGCGGCTCTCGAGATGCCGGCGAAGCCCCTCCGAGCGGGTGTCGATGCAGGTGACCAGCTGAGTGTGTGCCGCAGCCCGGGGGGACGGCGTCGTGTCGGCCAGCGCGGTGAGCAGCCCGTCCTGGTAGTGGGCCTCGAACGCCTGCTGCCACACCATGGCCCGGGCGGCCACCGGCATCGCGGCCAGAATCCGTGCCGCCGCGGTCAAGTCACTCTCCGGGATCGCGACGCCGGTCGAGGTGGCCAGCAGCTGGGCGGCGCGGTCGCGCGCGGTGGGCGTCGACGACCGGCGCGGTCCGTCCGCCGGTGCGGGCGACGGCTCCGGCACGAACGCGGCCTCGTAACTCAGCCGCATCGCCAGATACTGCAGCAGGTCGATACCCGCGGCGCGATCGGCTCCCCATTGGATGTGAGCGGCCCAGCCCGGTAACCGGGTCAGGTGTGCCTGAAGGTAGGTGACGCGCTCGTCGTCGCCGACACCCAGCGCGTCGAGCGCGGCCAGGATCGCGTCGTCGGCGCGTTCGGGCAGCGCAGTCAGCCGGCGGCGCACAGCGCGCGGCAGCGTCCGTTCGGTGCGGACCAAATCGCGCCATGCGGGGTAGAAACCCTCGTCGCGTCCCGGCATCGGCCAGCTCCCGCCGCCGAGGAACGCGGCACACCAGGTCGCGGCGTGGGCGTCGATGTCGGCGGCGACCCGGGCCGAGATGCGCTCGGCGTGAGTGGTGAAGCGGCGCAGCGGTTCTGGCGCTGCCTGACCGTGCAGCAGGTCCGACCGCAGCAGCTCGATCGCCGTCATGGTGCGCCCGGCCAGCTGCAGGTCCGGTTCGTCAGCCAGGTTGGGGTGACGTCGCATCAGCACGGCGTCGAGATCGGCGTCGGTGATGCGGCCCTGCCGGTGCAGCGCCCGGTAGAGCTCTTCGGAGAGCGTGCCGCGCATCCCGTACACGTCGCTCGCACGGCGCACCGCCTGCTCGAAGGGCATGGTCTGCAGGCCGGCGAGCGGGTTCACCGCGATGAAGGTGCCGAGCGGGTAGTGGGTGGGCAGCGCGCGGGCGGCCAACCGGATATCGCTGCGGAGTTGGGCACGCCGGGAGGCGACAGCGGTGGTCATCGAAGGGCTCCTGTCGGGTGAAGGGTTCCGGCGGACAGTGCGTGGGTGTAGAGCCGCGGTGAGGCGCGCAGGCTGGCCACGGCGCCCAGCACGATCAACGCAGCGGCGATCACGGCCCACACCGTGGCCGCTGAGGCGCCCGGCCCGGGCAGCGCCGGTTGCAGATACCGGCTGAGGACGCTGACCACTGCGACGTAGGCAATCGCGGCCGGTACCAGCAGCGCGGCCGCACCGGCGAGGCCTCCGATCGCGGGTTGGCGGCGCAGCCACCCCCACAGTGCGATCGATCCGGTCACCCAGGCGAAGACGAGAAGGGCGAGTTCCGCGGAGTGTCCTTCCTGCCAGGTCGGCACCAGCACCACGCCGATGCCGAGGGCCAGCGGTGGCAGGAGCACGGCCCCGGCGGCGATGCCGAAGCGTCGCGGCCGGGAGGGATCGCGCGGCGGAGCGAGAACGTGGTGCCTGCGGTGCCGGGCGATCGCCGAGCCGGAGGACAGGAACAGCGTCGCCTTGTAGAAGCCGTGGCCGATCAGGTGGATCACCGCGGCGGCCCACAGCCCGAGCCCGCAGGTCAGCATCATGAAGCCCATCTGCGCCATCGTCGAGTAGGCAAGTGCGCCTTTGATGTCGGGCCGGACGAGCATCAACACCGCGCCGTAGGCCATCGAGGCCAAGCCGGCGGCGATGACGATTCCGGCAGCCAGGGCAGTGTTGAGCGCGCTGAGTTTCACCAGCAGCACACCGCCGCCGTTGACCACCCCGGCGTGCAGCAGCGCCGACACCGGGGTGGGCGCCGCCAGCGTGGCCGGCAACCAGCGATGGAAGGGGATCTGGGCGGAGCGGGACAGGGCGGCGGCGACGATGAGCACCGCGATCACGGGACGTGCTGTCTCGCCGGCGAATTCATGTAATCCCACGGCGAGCCACAGCGCACCGTCGCCGACGGCGAAGGCCAGTACCGTGCGCCGCACCCCGTCGCGGGCCGCCGGCAGCTCGCGGTAGGTGGCCAGCAGAAGGCAGAGCGCCAGACCGACCCCGGTCCAACCGAGGGCAAGCTCGACGAAGGTGGTGGCCGACGCCATCGCGGCGGCGGCTGACGTCAGAAGCAGTGCGCCACAGGTGAACCACGTGGCGCGATCATCGCCGGCCAGATAGCGCACCGCGAAACCTTTTGCGACAGAGGACACTCCGAAGATCAGCAACAGGAGCGCGGCCGCGAGATGGTCCTGTGCCATCGGCGCGTTCACGATGGCGATCACCAGTCCGGCCGTCGCAGTGGCGGTTCCGAGGCGTGCGACGACGCGCGGGGCGCGACGCCCCACGATCGCGGCGACCGCAGCCACGAGGGCGGGGACGACGATCAGCGCCGCCAGGGCCGAAGTCGCGAGTGCATCAGACATGCGAAGTAAATTACGTGTATTACGTATCGCGTGTCAAGCTTCGTAGATTGTGACGGAGGTCAAATGCCGAACCGTGCTCTGTGCATCACCTATGCTGTGGCCGATGCCCGCCTCACGGAAAAGCCCTGGCAAGGTGGCACCGCGCGTGGCGGCAGCCCCTCCCGTCGCCGACGTCGCACCGTCGGCGCGGACGTGGACGTTTTTGACCAATCACGGGCACGTGCTTCTCTGTCTCGCGCAGGGGCAGTCGCTGACCGCACGCGAGTTGAGCGTGCTGATCGGCATCACCGAACGGTCGGTCCAGACGATCCTCGCCGACCTCATCGCCGACGGATACGTCACCAAGTCGAAGGTCGGCCGTCGCAACAACTACACGGTCAACCGAGACGGGCGGATGCGCCACCCGGTGGAAGCCGCGCACACCGTCGGTGAGTTGATCGACGCGCTGACCTGACCCGGAACGACAACAGGCCCGACCGGAGAGTCCGGTCGGGCCCGTCGAGAGTCCTCTTACTGGTTGGCTTCCTGGCGCTCCTCGGCGGCCTTGGCGCCGGCACGAGCCGATTCGGCCTCGGCTTCTTTCTCCGCGACCTCGCGCTGAGCGTCGGCCTTGTCCTGCTGGGCCTCGCCCTCACGCTTCAGATCGTCACGGCCGGCGACGGTGCCGACAGCCTCCTTGGTCTTTCCCTTGACGTCCTCGACGACGCCCTTGATGCCCTCTTCGGGACCGCTGTTCTTGTCAGTCATGATCACCTTTCGGCTGGGTCTTCGACTTCTGGCTCCGACGCGGGGCCGGCCTGCGTGGGCTTCCCCGGGCCACGGGGCTTAAACAGGTGACGCGCGTCTCACCGCGGCCGGTCAGATTGCGCCTCGACGCAACGCTTTTCGGCCCCGAGTTTGCCGTTTTGGGGGCCGGGGTATGGATTCCGCACCATGTCAAGAACAGTTCATCGGCGGCGCGCGGACACGGATTCGGCGCTCGTCGATACGGGCCGGAGCACCCATGGGTAGCAGTCACGCGCCCTGGGGTAGTCTCTCGGGGAAGTTTTCGGGAGGTCAGATGGCGCAGGGCGCGAGCCACGTCAATGGGAATCGGCACGGCGCCCAGTCCGTGGAGCTGCGTGTCGCGGCGACGCTGGAGAACCTGGCGGTGCTTCGCACGCTGGTCGCCGCGATCGGCACCTTCGAGGACCTCGATTTCGATGCGGTCGCGGATCTTCGGCTGGCCGTCGACGAAGCCTGCACCCGGCTGATCAGGTCCGCGGTGCCCGATTCGACGTTGCTGCTGGTCGTGGATCCGCAGCCCGAGGCCTTGGTCGTGCACGCGTCGACCACCTGCGACAGCCCCGATATTCTCGCTCCCGGCAGCTTCAGCTGGCATGTCCTGAGTTCGCTGACCGACGAGGTCACGACGTTCTCCGACGGTCAGTCGCCCGCAGGTCAGGTTTTCGGCATCTCGATGACGACAAGGCGAGCGAGTTCGTTGCAGTGACGCGTTCGTCCTCCCAGGGTTCGTCCTCGCGATCGAGCTCTGAATATGCGGACGTGGTCGCCATGTTCCGGAAGCTCGAAGGGCTCGAGCAGGGGTCGGCGGCGTTCCAGCGTCAGCGCGACGCGATCGTCGAACGGTGCCTGCCGCTGGCCGATCACATCGCGCGTCGATTCGACGGGCGCGGGGAGCCTCGCGACGACCTGGTGCAGGTCGCCCGGGTGGGGCTGGTCAACGCGGTGATCCGGTTCGACGTCAACGCCGGCTCGGACTTCGTGTCGTTCGCGGTGCCCACCATCATGGGCGAGGTTCGCCGGCACTTCCGGGACAACAGCTGGTCGGTGAAGGTGCCCCGTCGGCTCAAGGAACTGCATCTGCGGCTCGGCGCGGCCACCGCGGACCTCTCGCAACGTCTCGGACGCGCGCCGACGGCCACCGAGTTGGCCGCCGAGTTGGAGATGGACCGCGACGAGGTCATCGAGGGTCTGGTGGCCGGTAGCTCGTACAACACCCTGTCGATCGACAGCGGCGGGAGCGGCAGCAACGAGGATGCCCCGGCGATCGCCGACACCCTCGGTGACTTCGACATGTCACTCGACCAGATCGAGAACCGCGAGGCGCTGCGTCCGCTGCTCGACGCCCTGCCCGAGCGGGAACGCACGGTCCTGGTGCTGCGGTTCTTCGAGTCGATGACCCAGACGCAGATCGCCGAGCGGGTGGGCATCTCGCAGATGCACGTGTCCCGGCTGTTGGCGAAGTCGCTAACGCGGTTGCGAGACCAGCTTCAATAGTCGCGGGGGGTCGCTGTGCACAGTGGTCAGTGCATTGGCGATGTCGACGCATATCGGCAGCGTGGAGTCCGGATCGCAGAGCCGTAGCAGCCGGTCGACGGCGAGGCTCGGGATCAGCGCCCATCGGATGTTCTCGCCGGCGCACTGCACATTGAGTGTGTGCAGGGCCGAGAATCCCGCGGTGGCGAAAAAGCTCAAGCCGCTGAGGTCGATGACCAGCCATTGCGTCTGCTTCGCATCCCGCAGGGCGTAGGAGACGAACGCATTGCCGTTCGCGGCGTCGAGCTCACCTGATGCGGAGACGACGGCGGTCGATGGTTGCGGGCGACGGGTCTGGAACTCGGCGGGGTGACACACGTAGGTGTCGAGCGTCGTGTCGGGCGCTTCAGCCATTGTCGGCTCCATCAGTCGAAATGGAATTCGGTCTGTGGTCGCGCCAAGGGGGCCGAGATGCAAGAAGCCTGCGCGGGAATTGCACACCCGCGTGACGATGACGTGTCCTCAAAACGAGCTGGTCAGTCAACCCGTGATCTCGACCATACGCCGACGCGGTGATCTTGGACAATGACTTTCAGGAGATGTTCACAATTGCCGCTCGCGCGAATGTCAAAATTGCCAAAGCATCAGAGGTGTGTCGTCAAAGTGTCTGTCGTGCAGCAACATTCAGATGTGGGTGTGGTCCTCGCCGCCGGGGCGGGCACGCGCTTCGGCATGCCCAAGGTGCTCGCTGACACTGGCCGGTGGTTGGCGTCGGCAGTGGCGGCTCTCCACGGAGGCGGATGTCGCGACGTCGTCGTGGTCCTCGGTGCGGCCGTCGACGGAGTCACCATCCCTCCTGCGGCCCGGGCCGTCGTCGCCGACGACTGGGCCGACGGGCTCAGCGCATCGGTGCGTGCCGGTGTGCGCGCGCTCGATGACGGCACCGACCGCGCGGTGTTCCTGCCCGTTGACACGCCCGACGTCACCGTCGCTGCGGTGCGGCGGGTGCGCGACGCCGCGCGAGACACCGGAGTGGCGCGCGCGGTCTACGCGGGCAGACCGGGGCATCCGGTGGTGATCGCTCGCCGGCACTGGCCGACGCTTCTCGACACGCTGGCCGGGGACGAGGGCGCCGCGCCGTTCTTGCGCTCCCGTGACGACGTCGTCACCGTCGAGTGCGCCGATCTGTGCTCGGGCGTCGACATCGACAGTCGGTGATGTCCGCCGATCGGGGGACATGGCGATCCACCGGCATATCGCCTGATCACGGGACAGACGGGAGGCGCGCGGCGGGAGAGAGTTGAGTCATCACCTCAACCAAGGAGCCCCACATGAACCGCATCGCCCGCATCATCGCCCTGCCCCTGCTGTCGGCCGGAATCATCGGCGGCGCCGCGCTCGGCCTGGCCGGGCCGGCCAGTGCCGCGATGACGGTCAACGACGACGGCAGCATGGTCGCGACCCCCGACACCGTCGCGCAGCCGTGGGTCGGCTGGCCGCGGGTGGGCTACGGCTACTACTACTGGCCGCAGCAGGGCTTCTCGACGCCCAGCTGGTCGATTCAGCAAAGCCACTGACCTGGTGCCCAAAACCAAGCCTGGCAAACGAGGTTGCTGTACGCTCCCAGTCAATTGACAGGGGGGTCAGTAATATGGCGAAACACCGCCGTCGGCGTGCGGAAAGCTTTGCAATCAAGCGTTGGCTTCAGCTGGGTGCGGCTTCGGCGGGGCTGGGCGCGGCTTTGCTCGGCCTTTCGCTCGCCGGCCCGGATCTCGGTGTGGCCTTGGCCGACACGGGTGACACGCCGTCGGTGTCTGCCGGCCCCGTACGTCACGAAGCGGCGGGTGTCGGTAGCCAGCGGAGGTCCGCCAAGGCCGCGCGGGCGGAAGCGCGGAGCACCCGGGCCGAAGCTCGAAGCGCACAGGCCGACGACAACGACGAGGATGGGGCGCCAACCGAGAGCACCCGTCAAGAGCGCGTCGCCGCAGCGATCGAGAAGCTCTCCGAATCGGTGCACGCCAGAATCGATTCCCGTCCGGTCAGCGACGCCAGGAAGGAAAGGCTGGAGGACCGGTGGGAGGCCACCCAGCGCAGGTTCCTCAACCAAGCCCCGACACTGGCTCCTGTACAGGTCAGCGGAGTCATCGACGGACCGGTCACCGGTTCGCTCAACGCCGTGGATCCCGACGGGGACCGGATGCGCTACCGGGTGGTCAAAGGCCCGTCGTCGGGTTCGGTGACGGTCGCCAGGGACGGCTCCTATACCTACACGCCGGGGGACGGGTTCACCGGTGTGGACACCTTCGAAGTGCGGGCAGTCGACCTCGGCCTGCACGTGAATCTGCTGCAATGGTTCCGGCCGGCAGGCACCCGCGCGAGTTCTCTGGTGAACCAGGGGGCGATCATCTTCGACTTCAGGTATCGCGACGGTGCCGACTACTGGACGGAGGAGCGCAGGGCCGCGTTGGTCGAGTCGGCGAACGCTCTCGTGTCCTACTTCAGGGTCATGGCGCCAGTCGTCATTCGCTACGACATCACGGGCGTGGACGACTCGTCGGTCGGTTGGCTCGCCGGCGCCGGCAGCAACATCATCAGTGAGGATCCGGGATTCTGGCCCACGTTCGTGCAGAACAAGCTTCTGACGGGAGAGGACGCCAACGGCGACGCGGCCGACGGATTCATCGAATGGAACTTCTCCTTCGCGTGGGCACTCGGCGATGTGGTCGGCGACGGCGAATACGACTTCATGAGCACGGCCATGCACGAACTGCTGCATTCCTTCGGCTTCGCGTCGTGGTTGAGTCGGCCGGGCGGCAACGATTACACCGGCCGAAGCGTGTTCGCCCGCTACCTGAGTACCTCAGACGGCACCGCGATCATCGGGGACGACTACGCATGGCCTCAGTGGGCTGACGCCAATCTGGTCGGCGGGAACGGCGGCCTCTTCTTCAACGGAGCCAATGCCGTTGCGGCATACGGTGAACCGGTGCCGTTGTTCGCTCCCGATCCATGGGAGCCCGGCAGTTCCGGTAGTCATCTGGACACCTTCACCTTCACCGGCGACAACTTCCAGATGATGAACCACCAAAGCAAAGGCAAGGGCGCACTGGATATCCGCACCCTGAGTCCCATCGAGATCGGAATCCTGCGGGACCTCGGCTACACGGTGGTGCCGTCGAGCCAGTCGATAGCGGCGCTGAGCTTCGTCATCCTGTTGTGGCGTCGGCGCGCGAAGAAGGCCTGAACAAACAATCATGCTGCACAACAACGGAATAGGAAAACCAATGGGGGGTAATCGGTGAGCGCTGTCAGCAACAGTGTCCGGTTGGGTTTGGCATCGGCGGGGGTGGGCGCGGGCCTGCTGGGTTTCGCGCTGCTGGGTCCGCAGATCGGATCGGCGGCGGCCGACTCCGGCGATACGTCGGTCTCGGCCGGCGACGCAGGCGGTTCATCGTCGACGCCGAGCCGGCAGGATCGCGCGGATCGCATCGCCGAACGGAAGAGCGCCGCGCAGCGCGCCCGCGGTGAGCGAGCGGCCCGCCGCGCCGACGTCGCGCAGAAACGTCGGGATCGGGTCGCCGACAAGGTCGACGACTGGGCGTCCGACGCCCAAGCCCGGATCGACTCCCGCCCCGTGAGCGAAGAGAGGAAAGACCGACTGGAGCAGCGGTTGACGAATGTGCAGCACACGTTCTTCAACCAGGCACCCTCCGTTGCGCCCGTGCAGACCAGTGGCGTCGTCGAGGGGCCCATCAGTGGGACGGTCGGCGCCTCGGACCCCGACGGCGACGTGCTGAGATATCGGATGGCGAAGCGTCCCAAGACAGGCGCAGTGACGCTGAACCCCGACGGCACCTACGCCTACACGCCGGGCAAGAGGTTCAACGGTGTCGACTCCTTCGTCGTGAACGTCCGCGACGTCGGGTCCAACCTGAACCTCCTCGGCGTGCTGCGCGGAGGGGTGACCAGGGCCGAGGTGCTGATCAACCACGGCGCCGTCACGTTCGAATTCCAGTACCAGGTGGGAGCAGAGAACTGGACACCGGACCGGCAGGCCGCCCTCGAGCGCGTCGCCGACAACATCACCGAGTATCTGCGGGTGTATGCGCCGGTGACACTGGTCTATCGGGTCGACGGTGCCAACGATCCGGACGCCAAGTGGCTCGCGGGAGCCAGTAGCAGCCTGATCAGCAAAGAAGCCGGGTTCTGGCGGACGGTGGTGCAGAACAAGATCATCTCCGGCGTCGACTCGAACAGCAGCCGACCAGACGGCTTCATCGAGTGGAACTTCGCTGCACCAACGGCCATCGGCGACGTCGTCACCGGCGAGGACTACGACTTCACCAGCATCGTCATGCACGAGCTGATGCACTCCTTCGGCATGATCGGCACGGTGGGCCCGCCGGGGAGCAACGGTGATCACCGCGCATGGTCGATCTGGGACAGTCTGATGGTCTCGGCCGACGGCACGCCGCTGATCTCCGCGGACTACACGTGGTCGGAGAACTCCGACGACTATCTGCTCGGAGCGAACGGCGGCATGAACTTCGGCGGATCCCGCGCAGTCGAGACGTACGGCAAGCCGGTCCCGCTGTATTCGCCCGGTACATGGGAATCGGGCAGTTCGGCCTACCACCTCGACACGAACACGTTCACCGGCGATGACTATCAGCTGATGAACCACCGCATCAAGGCCAAAGGCGCGCTCAGTGTCCGCGAGCTCAGCCCGATCGAAATCGGGATTTTGCGGGACCTCGGCTACACGGTGGTGCCACCGACGCACTCCATGGCAGCACTGAGCTTCGTGGTGCTGCTGTGGCGTCGACGCGCGAAGAAGGCCTGACCATGGCGACCAGGAGTGAGCAGTTCGCGGTGCGGCGCTGGTTGACGCTCGGTGCTGCGTCGGCGGGCATGGGTGCGGCGTTGTGGGGTCTGTCGTTGACGGGCCCGCAGGTCGGGGTGGCGTCGGCAGACACCGAGACGTCGGTGTCGGCGCCGGCGGGTGAGTCGGCGGGCCCGTCGAAGCCGGCACGCCTGACCAGGGCCGAGAGGGTCGAGAAGGCCGAGGCGCGGCGGCAGCGCGTGACCGAGAAGCGTCGCGCTGCCCATGCCGACGATGCCGACGAGCCCCTCGTCATGCCGAGAGAACGCCGGCAGCAGCGGGCCGCCGAGGCGATCAACGAGATGACCGCCGCTGCGCTGGAACGGATCGATGACCGGCCGATCAGCGACGCCCGCAAGGAGCGGTTGGAGAAGTCGTTGGCGGCGACACGTCGCGCGTTCTTCAACCAGGCGCCGACGGTGAACCCGGTCCAGGTCACCGGCGTCATGGACGGGCCGATCAGTGGCACCGTCGGCGCGGAGGACCCCGACGGGGACCGGCTGCGGTACCGGCTGGTCACAGGTCCGTCGACGGGATCGGTGACGATCAACAAGGACGGTTCCTACACCTACACGCCGGGCGAAGGCTTCACCGGCGTCGACACTTTCGTCGTCGCGGCGAGGGATCTCGGCCTGCACGTGAACCTGCTCAACTGGTTCCGGCCTGCCGCCACCCGCGCCGAATCGGTGATCAATCACCGGGCCATCACGTTCACGTTCACCTACGCCGGTCTGATCGACGAATGGACGCCGGAGCGGAAAGCGGCGTTCCAACGGGCGGCCGATTTCATCGCGGGGTATTTCGTGGTCAGAACGCCGATCGTGCTCTCCTATGAGCTCACCGCGATCAACGAACCCGAGTATCACGTCACCGCGGACACGGGCGTCGAGTTCACCGATCCGCCCGGCTATCTGCAGTCCGTCATCCAAAAGGACGTGATCACCGGCGTCAACGACGTGGAGGGTCCGACGCAGAGTCAGATGAACTGGAACTTCGCTCTGAAGTGGGCGACCGGTGACGTCATCGCCGACGACGAGTACGACTTCCAGAACACGGCGCGCCACGAGCTGCTTCACTCGTTCGGCATCTACTCGCTGATCAGTTCAGACCTGGGTTACTGGTCCGTCTACGACAGCTTCCTGACCACCGCAGACGGTACGTCGCTGTTCGGTCCGGACGGCAAACTACGCCCCGACGCCGAGGACTACATCAACGGACTCAACGGAGGCGCCTACTTCGGTGGCCCGCATGCGATCGCCGCATACGGCTCGCCGATCCCACTCTCGAAGCAGGGGTTGCCGGCGCACCTGGACCGTTTCGTGTTCTCCGGTGATGACTTCAAACTGATGAACGACAAGAGCCCCGGGCCAGGGTGGCACAACGTGCGCTTCATCAGCCCGATCGAGTACGCGATGCTGCAGGACATCGGGTTCACGATGCGGCCCATGCCGATCAGCTGAGCATCGCCTCGGCAAAGCGGGCCACGGCCTCGGCTCCGGTCTGCGCGGCTTGCTCGTGGCCCGAGCGCGCGCGGGTGGCGACGGCATGGGTGGTCGGGTCGAGGGTCACTTCGGCGAGTAGTTCACCGGTCGTCGGCTCGCACACCGCCCAGGTGAACAGGGTCTCCGAATCCCACTGCGCCGCAGCCTGATCGACGTACTCAGCCCGCTGCTCCCCGAGGTCGGCGAGCGCAGGCCGGTCATCGACCCGGTCGTCGGCCCGTAGCGCGCGCAGGTACCAGGCGCCGGCGTTGATCTCGACGGGCTCCATGCGCTCAGTGATCAGTCGACGAGCGCGCGCTCATGCACACGACACGCCGCGCGAAGGTGTACAAACGCGCGCGCTCGCCGAACGGGGGGTCACTCGCCCTTGAGCTCGCAGAGGACGGTGCCCTGGGTGATCGCGGCACCGGGCTCGACGGCCAGGCCGGTCACGACACCGTCCTTGTGGGCGGTCACCGGGTTCTCCATCTTCATGGCCTCGAGCACGGCGATCAGGTCGCCGGCAGAAACGTTCTGGCCCTCTTCGACGGCGACCTTGACCACGGTGCCCTGCATCGGTGCGGTCACCGAGTCGCCCGACGCGGCCGCTCCGCCGCCACCGCCACGCTTGCGCGGCTTCGGCTTCTTGCGGATGGCGCCCGACGGCGACGCTCCGCCGTTGCCAAGCGCGAGATCGCCGGGCAGCGACACCTCGAGGCGGCGGCCGCCGACCTCGACGACGACGGTCTGTCGGGGCAGCGTGTCCTCTTCGGAGATCGGGTCGCCACCGGTGAACGGCTCGACGGTGTTGTTCCACTCGGTCTCGATCCACCGGGTGTGCACGTCGAACTTCGTGCCGTCACCGATGAACGCCGGATCGGACACCACGGCGCGGTGGAACGGGATGACGGTCGCGAGGCCCTCGACATGGAACTCGGCCAGGGCCCGGCGGGAACGCTCGAGCGCCTCCTCGCGGGTGGCGCCGGTGACGATCAGCTTCGACAGCATCGAGTCGAACTGACCGCCGATCACCGAGCCGGCCTCGACACCGGAGTCCAGGCGCACACCGGGGCCGGTGGGGATGTCGTAGCGGGTGACGGGGCCGGGGGCGGGCAGGAAGCCGCGGCCGGCGTCCTCGCCGTTGATCCGGAACTCGAACGAGTGGCCGCGCGGGGTGGGGTCCTCGGTGATGTCCAGAGCTTCGCCGTTGGCGATCTTGAACTGCTGACGCACCAGGTCCAGGCCGGAGGTCTCCTCGGTGACGGGGTGTTCCACCTGCAGGCGGGTGTTGACCTCGAGGAAGCTGATCAGCCCGTCCTGGCCGACGAGGTATTCGACGGTGCCTGCGCCGTAGTAGCCGGCCTCCTTACAGATGCGCTTGGCCGACTCGTGGATCTCCTTGCGCTGCGCGTCGGTGAGGAACGGCGCGGGCGCCTCCTCGACGAGCTTCTGGAAGCGGCGCTGCAGCGAGCAGTCGCGGGTGCCGGCGACGACGACGTTGCCGTGCTGGTCGGCGATCACCTGGGCCTCGACGTGGCGCGGCTTGTCGAGGTAGCGCTCGACGAAGCACTCGCCGCGGCCGAATGCCGCGACGGCCTCACGCGTGGCCGAGTCGAACAGCTCGGGGATCTCTTCGAGGGTGCGGGCCACCTTCATGCCGCGGCCGCCGCCGCCGAAGGCGGCCTTGATCGCGATCGGCAGGCCGTGCTCCTTGGCGAAAGCCAGGATCTCTTCGGCGTCCTTGACCGGATCGGGGGTGCCGGGCACCAGCGGCGCCTGCGCCCGGGCGGCGATGTGGCGGGCCGTCACCTTGTCACCGAGGTCGCGGATGGACTGCGGGCTGGGCCCGATCCAGATCAGGCCCGCATCGAGCACGGCCTGGGCGAACTCGGCGTTCTCGGAGAGGAAGCCGTAGCCGGGGTGCACGGCGTTCGCGCCGGACTTCGCGGCGGCGTCGAGCAGCTTCTCGATCACCAGGTAGGACTCCGCGGAGGTCTGCCCGCCGAGCGCGAATGCTTCGTCGGCCAGCCGCACGTGCGGGGCGTCGGCGTCGGGCTCGGCGTACACCGCCACGCTCTCGAGTCCGGCGTCCTTGCATGCTCGGATCACCCGGACGGCGATTTCTCCGCGGTTGGCGACGAGCACCTTGGAGATCTTTGAGCTGGCGTGAGTGGCCACTGCGCCTCCTGATGGCATGTCATTTCTAAGAGCGTCTTAAAGAATGTATCCCGAGGGAGTTTAAGCGCCGCAATCTGAGTCTCGGCGAGCCGGTCCCTTACCCGCCAGTAACCCGCAACGGATTCACGGGGCGAGTGTGGACTCGAGGACGTCCAGTGCTTCGGCAAGTGCCTCCTCGGGCAGCGGATCGCCATGGGAGACGGCCATCAGCACCCCGATGATCGCCCCCGCGATGACGCGTCGTTCGGGAAATCCCACCGAGGACCTCAGTCGATACTTCAGCGCATCGGTCATCAACTCGATCAGCAGCGTGTACTCCGCATAGAGGACGCCGCGGGCCTCCGGAAGGGAGTAGAGCATGTGCTGGGCGACGATCGTGTCGTGCCGCTCGTCGTCGCTGAGGCCGGCGAAGTATGCGTCGACCGCGTGCCGGTAGGCGGCGACCGGGGACAGCTCGGCGGGGGCATCGCGGAACGCGGCCATGATCGGTTCGGCCTGGTCGCAGATCAGCACGGCTTCCTTGGTGGGGAAGTAGCGGTAGAACGTGCGGGCCGAGACATCGGCCGCCGAGGCGATCTGCTCGACGGTCGTGTCGGCGAAACCGTGCTGTTCGAACAGGTGGATCGCCGCCCGCCGGATGGCTCGCTGGGTGGCGACCTTCTTGCGATGACGCAGACCCCGCGCCGGCTCGGAGGTCGACATCTGACCAGTGTGACTGTTCGCTTCGCGGCTGTCTGCCGCTCACGCGAACATTCGCCGTTCTACGGCACACTGAATTGCTGTGGCGGAGTTGCTCATCGCGGTCAACCCGGACGAGGGGTCGAGTCTGCGCTTCCTGTTGCGGGTCCCCCTGCCGAGCGGGGACCTGCTGTTCCGCACCTCCGACGTCTGGCCTCGTACCAAGGCGCTGTACTGCCACCCGGTCGATCTCGAGGAGTGGCCCGAGGCCGCTGACATCGTGGAGAGGGTGCCGCTGCGGTCATGCCGGAGGTCGGGTGCGGCGATCGACGTGATCGCCGAGCGCGGGCGCGAGAACCGCTCTCAGATCGTCTTCACCACCGCGCGCGGGCGCGACATGGTGTTCTGGCAGTCACCGCGCACCCGCAAACAGGCTCGCCCCAACGTGCGCACACCCACGGCGCGGGCACACGGTGTCGACCGGATGCAGATCGTCGTCGACGCCCACGAGCGATATGCCTATGGATTTGCCAAGCAGCAGGCCGACACGGTGCGTCGGGCGCTGCCATGCGGGGATTACGGAGTCGACGTCAACGGTCGTCTGATCGCCAGCGTGGAGCGCAAATCCCTGGCGGATCTGGTCAGCAGTCTGACCAGTGGCAGGCTGCGGTACCAAGTCGCCGATCTCGCCACGCTAACCCGCGCAGCGGTGGTCGTGGAGGAGCGGTACTCGCGAATCTTCAAGCTCGACCACGTCCGGCCCGCACTCGTGCTCGATGGCCTGGCCGAGGTCCAGATCCGGTGGCCGAATGTGCCGATCGTGTTCTGTGAGACGCGGCAACTCGCCGAGGAATGGACCTATCGATTCCTCGCGGCCGCGCACGCCTGGGTCGCCCCGGAAGACCCGCCATCACAAGAAGATTCGGAACAACGGGAGTGATCCGTCACTCCGCGTCGACGACGTGCACGCGCACGCCGGCGGCGGCGATGCGGTCGAGTTGATCCCCATCGGCGGTGGAGTCGGTGACGAGGTGGTGCATCTGCGCCGGCGCGATCATCTTCGCCAGCGTCACCTTGCCGATCTTGGACCCGTCCACCGCGACGACGACGCGTTGGGCGTTGGACGCCATCGCGATCGCCGTGCGGGCCTCGGCCTCGTCGTAGGTGGTCGCGCCGATCTCGGCGGACATCCCGTCGGCGCCCAGCACGGCGGTGCCGACGGTGATCACCTGGAACGCGTGCTCGGACATCGGTCCCACGGCCTCGAGGGAGTTCGCACGCACCAGACCTCCGGTCGCGATCACCTTCATGTGGGCGTCGACAGCGCAGTCGGCGGCGATGGTCAGCGAGTTGGTGACGACGGTGATGTGTGCGCGGCCCTTGAGCGCCCGGGCCACCTCGCCGCAGGTGACACCGCCGGTGAGTGCCACGGCTTGCGGGCCGGGCGGGATGAGCGCGGCGGCGTGCTGGGCGATGCGGCGCTTGATCGCGACCATGCGGTGGTCGCGCAGCCGCACCGGGATCTCGCTGCCGCTCGGATCGAGAGCGCGGGCGCCTCCGTGCGTACGCACCAGCAGACCCTGCTCCTCGAGCTCGGCCAGGTCACGGCGCAGGGTGGCGGGGGAGACGCGCAGTTCGCTGCACAGCACCGTCGACGCGACCTCGCCACGGTCCCGCAGAACGGACAGGACCTTGCGCATGCGGTCGGTGCGCTTGATCGACATCGCCGTCCTCCTCTGTCAGCTCCCGCTCAGTTTTACTGATCGTTTGACCGCTTGGCATTGCGCGCTATGAGCGAGCTTCCCACACTGGGGTGATGTACGGCACACATCTGGCGAAGGAGCCCACCGCGTGACCCTGGCGTCCACCTCCGATCTCGTCGCCGCGGCGATCGAAAACCGCTGCGCGGTGCTGGCTCTTAACGCCATCACCGTCGAGCATGCGGAAGGGATCGCTGCGGGCGCCGAGCGGGCGGGTGCTGCGGCGCTGATCCAGATCAGCGAGAACACCGTGCGATTCCATGGCGGAGCGCTCGCGCCGATCACTGCCGCCTGCGCGCAGATCGCCGCCGCGGCCGCGGTGCCGCTGGCTCTACATCTCGACCACATCCAGGATCCTGCGCTTCTCGACGAGGCGATCACCGCCGCACCCGCCCTCGGCGTCACGTCGGTGATGATCGACGCGGCACATCTCGACGCCGACGAGAACGTCCGCCAGACAGCCGCTTTCGTCGAGCGAGCGCACGCGGCCGGCCTGTACGTGGAGGCCGAACTCGGCCAGGTGGGTGGCAAGGACGGCCGCGTGCTCGGCGCTCACGAGCCCGGTGCCCGTACCGACCCCGCCGAGGCGGCGGACTTCGCTGAGCGGACGGGCGTGGACGCCTTGGCCGTGGCCGTGGGGAGCTCGCACGCGATGACCACCCGCGACGCCGAGCTCGACATGACGCTGATTCGCGACATCGCCACCGCGGTGTCGATTCCCCTTGTGCTGCACGGTTCCTCCGGCGTGTCCGACGAGAACCTGAGCGGCGCGGTGGCCGCCGGAATCCGGAAGGTCAACGTCGGCACCGCGCTCAACATCGCCTACACCGGCGCGGTGCGCAGCGTTGTGGAGTCCGATGCCGCACTGACCGATCCGCGCAAGTATCTGGGGCCGGCCCGCGAGGCGGTGGCCGAGACGGTGGCGCAGCTGTGCCGCGTGGTCGCGGGGGTGCAGGCGCGATGACGGGGACGCAGATGCTGCGGCGGACCGACTGGCTCGCCGCCATGGTGGATCGACACAAGGGTGGGGAGCCGGTCGGGGTGTACTCGGTGTGCTCCGCGCATCCCACCGTGTTGGAGGCCGCGATCGTGCAGGCGGCCGCCGACGGCGGGTTCGTCCTCATCGAGGCGACGTCCAACCAGGTCGACCAGTTCGGCGGTTACACGGGTATGCGGCCCGCCGACTTTCGCGATCTGGTGTTCGGCATCGCCGACGCGCAAGGCTTCGCCCGCGACCGCGTGGTGCTGGGCGGAGATCACCTGGGCCCGAATCGGTGGCAGCGCGAGAACGCCGACGTCGCGATGGACAACGCGGAGACGCTGATCGCCGCGTACGTCGCCGCCGGCTACCGCAAGATCCACCTGGACTGCAGCATGCGCTGCGCCGACGATCCCGCCGTGCTCTCCGACGAGGTGGTCGCCGAACGCAGCGCGCGGCTCCTCGCCGTCGCCGAAAAGACCGCACAGCAGGCCGGTGTCGACGCGCCGGTGTACGTGATCGGCACCGAGGTGCCTGTTCCCGGTGGCGCCCACGAGACGCTGGACCAGCTGACCCCGACGCCCTCCGACGCGGCACGTGCCACGCTGGCCGCGCACCGCAGTGCGTTCGCCGCTGTCGGCCACGACGACGTGTGGCCGCGGGTGATGGCGCTGGTCGTGCAGCCCGGCGTCGAATTCGACCACCTCCAGGTCATCGACTACGAGCACGCCGCCACCGCCGAGCTGCGGCGCGTGCTCGACGACGAGGACCACCTGGTGTTCGAGGCGCATTCCACCGATTACCAACGGCCACAACAGCTGCGCGAACTCGTCGAAGACCACTGGGCCGTCCTCAAGGTCGGGCCGGGGCTGACGTTCGCGATGCGCGAGGCGCTGTTCGCGCTGGCGATGATCGAGACCGAGCTGATGCCTCGGCCGTCGCGGTCGAACCTCATCGAGGTCATCGAACGGCGCATGCTCGCCGAGCCGAAGTACTGGCAGGACTACTACGACGGCGATCCCGTCGCGCAGCGAACCGCCCGGCGTTACAGCTACAGCGACCGGCTGCGCTACTACTGGGCCGACGAGGAGGTCGACGCCGCGCGGCGCACGCTGCTTGCCAACCTCGACCGCGTCGGTGTCCCGCTGCCCCTGATCAGTCAGTTCCTACCCGTGCAGTACGAGCGCATCCGCGCCGGCCTGCTCGCCCACGACGCGGCGGCCCTGGTGGTCGACCGCGTCCGCGACGCGCTGCGGCCCTACGCCGCCGCGTGCCGCGCCGACAACCCCGGAGGTAGCCCACGATGACCCAGACGTCTGTGCCCGATCAGAAAGACGGCGGCGCAACCATTCTCGAGATCGGCCAGCAGCCCGACGCGTGGCGGGAGGTCGCCGGCCGGTCCGACGAGCATGCCGACGCTTTCGTGCGGGATCTGCTGGCCCGCCCTGATCTGCGGATCATCCTCACCGGGGCCGGGAGTTCGGCGTTCGCCGGCGAGATCGCCGCGCCGCTGCTGCGCCGCCATCTGCATCACCGCGTCGAGCCCATCGCCACCACGAGCATCGTCGCCAGCCCGCTCGATCACCTCGAGCCCGAAACCCCCACGCTGCTGGTGTCATTCGCGCGCAGCGGCAACAGCCCGGAAAGCCTGGCCACCACCGCGCTGGCCGATCAGCTGGTCGATCAGGTCTGGCATCTGGTGCTCACCTGCGATCCGGATGGCAAGCTGGGCCGCGCCCACGCCGACCGTCCGGACTCGCTGGTGGTCTACATGCCCGACCGCACCAACGACTCCGGGTTCGCGATGACCTCGAGCCTGACTTCGATGCTGCTCACCTGCCTGCTGACGCTCGGCCCGGTTGCGCCGAACCAGATCGAGGCGCTGGCCCGCGCCGCCGAACACGTTGCCGGCCTGCAGGACGACATCCGTGCGCTGGCCCGGACCAAGAAGCAACGCTTCGTCTACCTGGGCAGCGGACCGCTGGAGGGGTTGGCGCGTGAATCAGCGCTCAAACTCCTGGAATTGACCGCTGGTGAGGTGGTCACCTACTTCGACTCCCCGCTGGGCTTCCGGCACGGCCCCAAGTCGGTGCTCGACGAGGACACCCTTGCCGTCGTGTACGTGTCCACCGACCCCTACACGCGCCGCTACGACCTCGACATCATCGCCGAGTTGCGCAGCCAGCTCGGCGCCGAGGCGGTCCGCGTGATCAGCGCTGTCCCGCTCCCCGACGAGTACGGCACGGCGCTGGTGCTCCCCGGCCTCGACGAGCTACCCGACGCGCTGGTGGCCCTGCCGTACCTGGTGTTCGGGCAGTACCTGGCGCTGTTCACGTCGCTGGAGTACGGCAAGACGCCGGACAATCCGTTCCCGTCCGGGGAAGTGAGCCGCGTGGTGCGCGGTGTCACGATCTATCCGATGACCGGAGCCCGGTGATGGCGCGCTATCTCGGTGTTGACGGCGGCGGCTCGAAGACGGCGTTCGCGTTGATCGACGACGCCGGCCACGTGCTCGCCCGCGCCACCGCACCGACCTCCTACTACTTCAACGACGGTTTCGACGTCGTCGAACGTGTTCTGTCCCAGGGCATCACCGACATCTGCACCCAGGCCGGCATCGACACCGCCGGGATCGACGCCGCGTTCTTCGGCCTGCCCGGCTACGGCGAGGCCAGCGGTGACATCGCGGCTTTGGACGCGGTGCCCGCCGGGGTGCTCGGGCACGACCGGTACAGCTGCGACAACGACATGGTGTGCGGGTGGGCCGGTTCGCTCGGCGGCGAGGACGGCATCAATGTGATCAGCGGGACCGGGTCGATGACGTACGGGGAACGCCAGGGCGTCGGGCACCGTGTCGGCGGCTGGGGCGAGCTTTTCGGCGACGAGGGCTCGGCCTACTGGGTGGCCACCCGCGGGCTCAACGCGTTCAGCCGGATGAGCGACGGCCGCATGACCCGCGGCCCGCTCTACGATCTGCTGAAGGCGCGCCTGGAGGTCGGGGGCGACCTCGACGTCGTGAGCCTCGTGATCGACACGTGGAAGGGCAGCCGTGGCTCCATCGCCGCGTTGGCGACCACCGTCTGCCAGGCCGCGCAGGACGGTGACACCGCTGCGTCGCAGATCATCGATGATGCCGTCGCCGAACTCGTCGCGCTGATCGAAACCACCCGCACGCTCGTCGGTTTCACCGACGGCGAGACAGTGCCGGTGTCCTACTCCGGTGGCATGTTCTCCGACACGGGTCTCCTGGACGGCTTCACGGCCGCCATGCACGCCCTGCCCGCCGCCTACGACCTGCGGCAGCCACTGCTCGACCCGGCAGTGGGGGCAGCTCTCTACGCCGCCAAGCACAGCGGCCACCCGCTGAGCGCCGCGTCGGTCAAGCAACTGGCTGATGCCGCAACCACATCCGAGAAGGTGACGACACCATGACCGACACAACCACCTCTGGTAAAGGCACCCGCAGCTGGATTTTCTACGCCGCCCTGCTGATCCTGTTCTGGGGCGTGTGGGGCGCGTTCTCCGCGCTGCCGGCGACCTGGTACGGCTACCCGGACGAGATGATCTACATCATCTGGGCGCTGACCATGATCATCCCTGCCGCGTTCGCGCTCAGAGGCGAGACGTTCGACCGCCGTAAAGAAGCCACGATCTACGGTCTGTTAATCGGGCTGACCGGTGCGGGTGGTCAGCTGCTGCTGTTCCAGGCGCTGACGATCGGCCCCGCGTACCTGATCTTCCCGATCGTGTCGATCTCCCCGGCGATCACCGTGCTGATGGCGATGGTGTTGCTGCGCGAGCGCATCCGCGGGCTGGCGATCGTCGGACTGATCTGCGCCCTGGCGGCGATCGTGCTGTTCAGCATCACCAGCGGCGACTCGGACGCCTCCTCGGGTCCCTGGCTGCTGCTGGCAATCCTGATATGCGTGGCCTGGGGCGTGCAGGCGTACTTCATGCGCAAGACCGCCACGCTGGGCGTCAACGAGGCGACCACGTTCGGCTGGATGGCGATCTCCGGAATCGTGCTCATCCCGGTCGCGATCCTCTCCATGGGCGGGCTGCCCCTCGACTTCCCCTGGCAGGCACCGGCGTTGACCGCCGGCACCCAGGTGCTCAACGCCGTCGGCGCGCTGTTCCTGGTGATGGCGCTGGCCCGCGGCAAGGCCACCATCGTGGCACCCACCACCAACGCGCTGGCCCCGGCCCTGACCATCGTGGTGTCGCTGATCGCCTACCAGACCCTGCCCACCCCCTACGGGGCCATCGGTATCGTGCTGGCGCTGGTGGGTTCGACGCTGATGGTCTACGCCGACGAAAAGCGCGGCGAGGAGCCGGCCGCAGCCCTGCGCGATCCGTCCGTCGCCAAGGCGCCGCGCCGATGAAACCGACGATCACCATCATTGGTGCCGGCAGCGTCGAGTTCACCCGCGAGCTTCTCGGCGACATCCTGTCGTTCCCCGAACTCGGCTCGGTGCGAGTGGTGTTGCACGACATCGACGACGAACGGTTGGAGACCGCCGAGGCCATCACCCGGGCGACCGCCCGGGCGGCCGGCGCGAGCCCCGAGGTGGTCTCCACCACCGACCGCCGGCGCGCCCTCGACGGCGCCGACTACGTGATCAACACGATCGCCGTCGGCGGACACGAGGCGACGGTGCGCGACTTCGAGATCCCCGCCCGCTACGGCCTGAACCAGACGATCGCCGACACCATCGGCGTCGGCGGCATCTTCCGCGGGCTGCGGACGTTCCCGGTACTGGCCGGGATCGCCGCCGACATGGCCGAGATGTGCCCGGACGCTTGGCTACTCAACTACACCAACCCGATGGCGATGAACGTCACCTACCTTCACCGGGTCGCGCCGACGCTCAAGGTGCTCGGCCTGTGCCATTCGGTGTACTGGACGATGGTCGGCCTCTGCGAGGTCATCGACGTGCCCTACGACGAGGTGTCCTACTGGTCGGCCGGCGTCAACCACCAGGCGTGGGTGCTGCGCTGGGAGCGCGGGGGCCAGAACCTGTACCCGCTGCTCGATGAGCGCATCGCCGCCGATCCGGAACTGCAGCGCCGCGTGCGGGTCGACATGTACCGCCGGCTCGGCTACTACCCGACCGAAACCAGCGAGCACAGCAGTGAATACGTGCCGTGGTACCTGCACAACCCCGGCGAGGTCGAGCGGCTGCGGCTCAACATCGGCGAGTACGTCGGGATCAGCGAGGCCAACCTCGCCGAATACCGCCGCCTGCGCGCCGAATTGGCCGACACCGACACGCTGCCGATCGACACCGGGTCCACCGAGTACGCCCCGCAGGTCATCCACTCGCTGGAAACCGGCACACCGCGCGTCATCTCGGCCAACGTCGTCAACACCGGCCTGATCACCAATCTGCCCGACGGGTTGGCCGTCGAGGTTCCGACACTGCTCGATTCCCTCGGTGCCCACCCGATGGCGGTGGGCGACCTGCCCGCCCAGTGTGCCGCGCTGAACCGGAACTTCCTCGGCCCGGTCGAGCTGACGGTGCGTGCCGCCGTCGAGGGCGATCCCCGACTCGTACGTGCCGCGGCGATGGTCGACCCGAACACCGCCGCGTCGCTGAGCGTCGACCAGATCGCCGAGCTGTGCGACGAACTGACCGCTGCCCACGCAGATCTTCTGCCCGAACCGTTGCGAACCCACCACTAAGGAGTGTCCACCGTGATCAGACGCCGCCTCTGCATCGCACTGCTCGCCGTCATCGCGCTCGTCCTCGCCGGGTGCGGGGGCGGGGGTTCGTCGTCGTCGGGACCCACCGAGATCGCGGTGTGGCACGGCTACCAGGACACCGAAGGCGAGGTGTTCAAAAACCTGATCGCGCAGTACAACAAGGACCATCCCGACGTGAAGGTCAACGAGCTGTACTCCAGCAACGACCTGGTGCTGCAGAAGGTGCTGACCGCCGTCCGGGGCGGCAGCGCACCAGATGTCGCGTACATGTTCGGCTCGTGGTCGCCGAACATCGCCCAGATCCCGCAGGTGGTCGACATGGCGGACGAGGTGAAGAAGCCGGATTGGCAGTGGGATGACTTCTATCCGGCCGAGCGCGAGGCCGCGACCGTCGGTGACAAGGTCGTCGGCGTGCCGGCGCTGGTGGACAACCTCGCGATCGTCTACAACAAGAAGCTGTTCGCCGACGCGGGTGTCGCGCCGCCCAGCCCCGACTGGACGTGGGACGACTTCCGCGCCGCCGCAGCCAAACTCACCGATCCCAGCAAGGGCCAGTACGGCTGGCTGATCCCCGCCGACGGCAGCGAGGACACCGTCTGGCACTACATCCCGATGCTGTGGGAGGCCGGCGGCGACATCCTGTCGCCGGACAACGAGAAGGCCGTGTTCAACTCCGAGGCCAGCGTCAAGGCGCTCACCGTGCTGCAGCAGATGGCCGTCCAAGACAAGTCCCTGTATCTGGACACCACCAACGAGAACGGCCCCAAGCTGATGAACAGCGGCAAGGTCGCGATGCTCGTCACCGGCCCGTGGGATCTCAGCCAGCTCACCGACATCGACTACGACGTGCAGGTGATGCCGACCTTCGCCGGCTCGCCCGGTGGCCACCAGACCATCGCGGGCCCGGACAACTGGGTGGTGTTCAACAACGGCGACAAGAAGAAGCAGGCCGCTGTCGACTTCGTGAAGTGGCTCTCCGCACCCGAACAGGTCAAGGCGTTCTCGCTGGGTACCGGTGACCTGCCGATCCGGCAGTCGGTCGGCAAGGACCAAGAGGTGCTCGACAAACTCAACCAGAACGTCCCGGGCACAGCCGCGTTCGTGGAGAATCTGAACAACGTGAAGAAGGTCCGGCCCACCGTCGAGCAGTACCCCGACGTCTCCGACGCGCTCGGGCAGGCGATCGTCGCGGTCATGCTCGGCAAGCAGCAGCCCGCCGATGCACTGAACTCCGCCGCGCAGGCCGCGGACGCGAAGCTGGCCGAGAAGTAGCTCGATGGCGACCACGGACGCTCGGGTGGCGGCACCGCCCGCGCCGCCACCCACCCGGCCACCGCGCCGGTGGCGGCCGCGGGGCACCGACGGGCTGACCGGGTGGGCGCTGGTCACCCCGGCGATGGTGCTGATCGGGATCTTCGGCCTGCTGCCGGTGCTGATGTCGCTGCAGCTGTCGTTCCAGCACTCCGACCTGCTGACGCCGGAGACGCCGTGGGTGGGTTTCGACAACTACCGCAAGATGGCCGACGACCCGGTGTTCCTCGATGCAATCAAGCACACGATCATCTACACGGCGCTGTTCGTGCCGGGCACGATGATCGTCGGGCTGCTCGTCGCCGCGGCGATGAACCGCTCGGTGCGGTTCATCTCGGTGTACCGGACGGCGGCCTACATCACGATGGCGGTGTCGACGATCAGCCAGGGCATCATCTTCCTGTGGCTCACCGACCGTGACTACGGTTTGGTCAACGCCGCGCTCAACGCGGTCGGGGTGCCGTCGCAGCCGTTCCTGGCCTCGCCGTCGCAGGCGATCTACGTGATCGTCGCGATGACGATCTGGGGCTGGACCGGCTTCTCGGTGATCGTGTATCTGGCTGCGCTGCAAGGTGTCCCAGCTGAGCTGCACGAGGCGGCGGCGATCGACGGGGCGAGCGCGTTCACCCGGTTCCGCACCATCACGGTGCCGCTGCTGGGCCCGGCAAACCTGTTCCTGCTGGTGTGGCTGACCATCAACGCGCTGCAGTTGTTCGACGAGGTGTACGCCACCACCCGCGGCGGCCCGCTGCGGGCGACCACGGTGATCGTCTACTACCTGTGGGACCAGGCGTTCGTGCACTTCGACGCCGGCTATGCCGCGGCGATGGCCTATGCGCTGTTCGTCGTCATCCTGATCGTCACGGCCGTGCAGTTCCGGCTGGCTCGCAGATTCGCGCACCACCCATGACCGCCGCAACGACATCCGCAGTGACGACCCCACATCGCCGGCGGCTGCCGTTCAGCCCCTGGCATCTGGTGCTGATCCCGCTGAGCTTCCTGCTCATCGTGCCGCTGCTGTGGATGCTCATCACCTCGCTGGAGACCGAGGGGGAGGCCAATCACTTTCCGCCGGTGCTGTTCCCGGCCAGCCCCCGGTTCGCCAACTACACCGAGGCATGGGCACAGGCCCCGTTCGGGCACTTCTTCCTCAACAGCCTCACCGTGACCGCGGTGGTGCTGATCAGCAACCTCGTGGTGTGCAGCCTCGCGGGGTATGCATTCGCCCGCATCAGGTTCCTCGGCCGCGGAGCGCTGTTCGTGACGTTGATGGCCACCCTGATGGTGCCGTTCCAGGTGACGATGATCCCGGTGTTCCTGATCGTCAAGTGGTTCGGCGACACCGTGTGGGAAGGCCTGGGCATCGACCACATCGGCGCGCTGATGCTGCCGAACCTGGCGACCGCGTTCGGGATCTTCTTCCTACGTCAGTTCTTCCAGACCGTGCCGGTCGAACTCGAGGAGGCAGCCCGGGTCGACGGCACGTCGCGGCTGGGTGTGCTGTTCAAGATCGTGCTGCCGCTGTCGATGCCGGCGATGTCGACGCTGGCCGCCTTGACCGTGCTGACGTCGTGGAACGACTTCCTGTGGCCGCTGATCGTCATCACCAGCCAGGACCAGATGACGATCCCGTTGGGTCTCAGTTACTTCCAGGGGGCACATCACGTGCAATGGCCGCTGTTGATGGCCGCCAACGTGATGAGCCTGCTGCCGATGCTGCTCGTGTTCGTCGTCGCGCAGCGGTATTTCGTACAGTCGGTCGCCAGTACCGGAATCAAGGGGTAGGACGTTGGCAGAGGTCGAGTTTCGCAATGTGTCCCGTCGCTACGCCGGCGGTGTCGCCGCGCTCAAGGACCTGAGTCTGACGGTGGCCGACGGAGAGTTCCTGATCCTGGTGGGCCCGTCGGGCTGCGGCAAGAGCACGGCGCTGCGGCTGCTGGCCGGGCTGGACAAGCCCAGTGACGGCGAGATCCGCATCGGCGGGCACGTGGTCAACGGGCTGGGCCCGGGCCAGCGGGACATCGCGATGGTGTTCCAGAACTATGCGCTGTACCCGCACATGACGGTGTACAAGAACCTGGCCTACGGGCTCAAACAGCGCAAGACCCCGCGCACCGAGATCGAGCGCCGGGTCCGCGACACCGCGGAACTGCTGCAGATCGGGGAGCTGTTGAACCGCAAGCCCGGTCAGCTCTCCGGCGGGCAGCGCCAACGCGTGGCGATGGGCCGAGCGCTGGTGCGGGAGCCGCAGGCCTTCCTGCTCGACGAGCCGCTGTCGAATCTGGATGCCAAGCTGCGCAACCAGGTTCGCGGCGACCTGAAGCGGCTGCACCGCGAGGTGCCGGTCACGTCGGTGTACGTCACCCACGATCAGGTGGAGGCGATGACGCTGGGGGACCGGCTGTGCGTGATGTCGGCCGGCGAGGTGCAGCAGATCGGCAGCACCGACGACGTGTACCACCGGCCGGCGAACACATTCGTCGCCGCGTTCATGGGCAGCCCGCCGATGAATCTGCTGCGCGGTGAGGTGCGTTCGGGCATCCTGCAGCTCGGCGGGGCGGAGCTGTCGTCGGTGCCGTGCGCCGACGGCCCGGTGACGGTCGGGGTGCGGCCGGAACATCTGCAGCTGGGCGGTGCCCAGGCCGACGGTGCGGTGCCGGCGCGGGTCGATTTCGTCGAACCGCTGGGCAGCCACAAGTTGGTGACGGCGGTGGTGGACACCCCGGAACCGACGCGGGTGATCGCGCAGGCGCCGGCGGGGGAGTCATACGACGCGGGCGCGCCGATCGGGTTGATCGTTCCCCGGGAGAAGACGTACCTGTTCGACGCGGAAACCGGGCGAGCCATGCACTGACGCGCCTACCGTTGACGTCGTGTCGGAGAGGGTAGGTCGATGGGCTCAGCGGCGCGCTCAGGAGTTGAAGCAGCGCCGAGCCGAGCTGGCTGCCGACCACCCGGTCACGGAAGAGGACGTGAGTTTCGCGCGGCAACGGGCCGAAGAATCGCGGCAGCGCGCGCATGACGCTCATGAGTCCGCGGCGATCGCGCATGAGCAGGCGGCCACGACGCATGAGCGTGCGGCGCTGAGTATGGATCAGGCGGCCGCGGACGGAGTCGGTGATGTCTCGGAGTATCGCGCCGCGGCGGCACGACACCGGCTCGCCGCCCAGCAGAACCGCGACGCTGCCGATGAGGCGCGCCGAGCCGCCGCCGAGGAATGAAAGTCGTTTACCAGCCGCCGATGCCGGGCCCGACCCGCACGCCGTCGAAGCCGCCGGCCTTGGTGTTCGGGGTCGCGACCGGGGACTGGCGGATCGCACCGCCGGCGGGGGCCAGGATGTAGCCGTCGCGCACCTCGCCCTGGGTGGCGTCGCGGCGCACCTCACCGGCCCCGGGGCTCTTCACCCACGGGCTGGGGCGCATGTCGTCGGCCTTGGCCATCGCGGTGCCGAAGCTCATGGCGCCTGCCGTCATCGCCGCGGCCAGTGCGGCAATGGCAATTGCCGAACGCTTCGTCAGTGACATGGTCACAGGTGCCCCCCAAAGTAGGTGTTGTCTCAATACGTCGGTCCCCGAGCGCCCGACGTTACCGGAGGGGCAGATGTTCCGGTGCCCATGGGCCAGATCAGTCGGCGAACGGCTCCGGGCCGCACCAGTGATTGCCGCCCAGGCGCTTGGCGCGGTACATGGCTTGGTCGGCGCGATGGAGAGCATCACCGACGGTGTCCGGGGTGACCATGGCGATGCCGACGCAGACGCCGCCGGGGGACAGCGCCTCGACCTGCTCGACCAGCGTCTGGGCCAACCGTTGGGCTTGGGCGGCGGTGGTGTGCGGCATCAGGACGGCGAATTCGTCACCGCCGATGCGGGCGACGGTGTCCGACACGCGTAGACGACGTCCGATGGTGTCGGCCACGGTCTTGAGGTAGGTGTCGCCGGCGGCGTGGCCGTGCTGATCGTTGATCTGCTTGAGCCCGTCGAGGTCGATCATGAACAAGGCCGCCTCGTCGGTGCTTCCGTGCCGTTCTGCGGCCACGGCGTGTTTCGCCAGCTCTTCCTCGAACCTGCTGCGGTTGTAGACGCCGGTCAACGCGTCGAGCGTGGCTTGGCGTCGCAGGCGCTCCTCGTCGCGGCGGCGCGCGGAGATGTCTTCGATGTGGGAGATGAACGAGAGCGGCTGACCGGTGTCGTCGTAGGCCATGAACACCGAGAGCCTGACCCAGATGAGGTGGCCGTCCCGGGAGTAATAGCGCTTGTCCATCTGGTAGCTCGCGATGTCACCGGCCAGCAGTCGCGACGCCTCGGCGAGGTCGATGTCGAGATCGTCGGGATGGGTGATGTCCTGGAACGTCAGGCGCATCAGCTCCTGCTCGGAATATCCGGTGATGCGGCAGAACTCGTGGTTGACGCGGTGAAAGCTCCCGTCGAGTCCGACGACGGCCATGCCGATCGGCGAATTGGAGAAGGCCGCGGCAAAGGTCGCGTCCATGCCGGCGGATCCTGCTTCGGGGACCAGGTCCGGCCGCTCGGCGATCGTCTGCTCCAGCACGGCATGCACCTGCACGCTCTCGATCGCCACGGACGTGGCGTCGGCCAGCGCCTGCACGAGGGCCACCTCGTGCTTGGTGGGTTGCCGCTGCTGCGCCCAGTACGCGCCGATGGCGCCGATCGGGTCGCGCCGGCGGATGGGCACCATGACCAGGCTCTTGACGGAGGTGGCGCGGTACGCGTCGTGGGGGATGCGGTCGTCGAGGTAGATGTCGGGGATGACCGCGGGTTGCTTGTGCAGCATGGCCCACCCGCTGACGCAGGAGTGCATCGGGAAACGTCGGCCCTTCCACAGCGGAGCGATCGCATCCTCGTCGGCGTAGAAACACATGTGCTGGTCACGGAGCACGAAGGTGGCTCCGTCGCAGCCGGTGGCGTCCCTGGCGGTGGCACTGACGATGTGCTGAACGTCGTCCATCGTCCGCGCGAGAGAGAGCTGCTGGATGGCGTCGGCGAGCCGCGTCATACCCCGCACAAAGTCGGCTTCGGTGAAGTGGCGCACGTCGTCAGCGGACGGATCCTGCGGCTGCTCCCCGAGGGACGACGCACTGAATGTCACACCACACTCCCTCGGGTCGTGGCATCGAGAATAGTGCTCGATCGCAACGATCGCGAAGCGGTTCAGCCCCTTCGGCTCAGAGGTCCTTGATGTGGATGTAGCCATTGAAGTAGCTGCGGCTCACCGTTCTGGTCTTGTAGACACCGGTGTAGCCGTAGTTGTACTCCTCGATGACGACGCTGTCGCCGTTGACGGCAGCGACCCAGGCGACGTGCCCACTGCTCAGCCACCCGACCGACCCGACCGCGGGGGTGTTGTTGACGGTGTAGCCCAGCGCCCGCGCATTTGCGGCCCAGTTCGTCGCGTTGCCCCAGCGGCCGCCGCGCATGGTGTTGGTGAAGGCCACGCCGTTGACCGAGTTGAGTCGCCACGCTACGAAAGAGGTGCACTCGCGGTTGTAGAAGCCCCACGGATCGACCTTCGTGTCGAGCCCGGCGTTCTTGAGGCTGGCGGGATAGTCGTCGCCGTGTACGCCGCCGGAGCCCGCGTTACCCCCACCGCCGCCGCCGGGGTTCAGACGGCCGGCGTGCCGATCCCACAGGGCTGTAGATCCTTGATAAACAACGAGATTGCCGTCGTCCTGCAGCACGATCCGCGAACCGGGATATCCGTTGGTCTTGGTGCTCCACACACCGGTCTGAGGCGCTGGGGTGTACAGGACGAAGTTCCCGTCGCCCTGCATCGCCGCCCGCAACCCTGCCCGCCCGTTGGTCCCGGACGCCCAAAGCGCGGCGTTGGTCTGATTGTCGTACTCGACGAGGTTGCCGTCGCCCTGCATGACGAGTTTGTAGCGGCCGTTGTGAGACAGGATGTACTGGTTCGGCTGCAGCCACTGCCCTGCGTCGAGGTGGTCGGGTATGGGCGCGACGGGCACGGAGACCGTCGCAACAGTGGACAACGTGCCATCTGAGACGACGACGGTGAAGGTGTCGGTGAGGCCGCCCGTGGTGGGGCGCTGCGATGCGGTGGGCGTGTAGGTGAAAGAGCCGTCCGCGCCGACGGTCACCACGCCTCTGCCCGGCCCTGAGCCGAGTGTGAAGTCGAGCGGATCGCCGTCTCCGTCGGAGGCGCCGACTGCGCCGGACAGCACGCCGCTGATGGCGTCAGGCTGGCCGACAGTGACGGGGCCGACGACGGGCGGGGTGTTGCCGTTAAGGGCCGCGATGGTGACCGTGACCGTCTTCGTGGCGACTCCGCCGTGTCCGTCGCTCACTACCACGGTGAGGGTGTCGGTTTTCGTGGCTTTGCTTGCTCCAGGCGCGCCGGCAGCGCGACGCGCGGTGATCGTCGGTATGTAGGTGAACGTCCCTGTGGAGGTATCGATGGTGACCGAGCCCTTGGTCGCACCGGTCACGCTGAACGTCAGAGCATCTTTGTCGGGGTCCGAGCCGGTGGCGCTTCCGGTGACGATGCCGGTGAGCTTGTCGGGCTTCTTGACGCTCACTCTGATCTTCGGAGCGCGATTGGTCGGGCTGAGGGCGACGGTGATGATTTGGCTGGTCAGGCCGCCGTGTCGGTCGTCGACGGTCACCGTGAAGGTGTCGGTACGGTCGGCGACTGACGCTGCGGTCGAGGACGCGCCGTGGCGTGCCGTTGCCAACGGCGTGTAGGTGTAGGCGCCTGTCTTCGCGTTGATCTTGACGGTGCCCTTGGCGGCGAGGGTCGCGCTGTAGACGACACTGTCGTTGTCCGGATCGTGCACCTCGACGGTTCCGGAGATAGCTCCGCGCGAGTTGGCCGGGCGTGGGGTGCTGTTCGTGATCACCGGCGCGGTGTTGAGCGCCAAGATCGGCACCACGACCGACCCCTGGGTTCGTCCGCCGTAGCCGTCCTGGACTTCGATGGCAATGGCCGTCGAGGTGGGTCCGCCGGGGGCTGCGGCCGCGTGGCGGGCGGCAGCGTTGGGCGTGTAGATGAACGACGCTGACGACGTCGAGCCCGACACGATCATCTCCGGAACCCACTCGATCGTTCCGCTCGGAGTGGAGCTGCTGCCGAAGAAGCCTGCGGGCTCGCCGTCCGGGTCGTCGGCGACCATGATTACGCGAACCGCCCCCGTGGCGGGGTCCGGCCCGTGGACACTGGTAGTGAACGTCGGCGGGGTATTCGGCGGAGCCGCCGAGAGAGCTTGTGGGGCAACGGTGTTGGTTGCTTTGTCGGCGGGGCTTCGGCGGATTGCCGCAAAGACGGCCGACACCACGGGCGTGTCGACGGGGCCGTCGGTGTCGTCGGGTGGTGTGGCACGTCGCGCCACGCGTTCGGTGCGCTCGACGTTCCGGAGCCGGACGGTCCCCCGGTTCTCGGTGTCGGACCTCGTCTGTTCTGTCGTGCGCGTGCGCGTCACGTGGCGGTCGCGGTGCGTTTCCGTAGAGGCGCCTGGTGAACCGACACGTGCGTTGTCGCTCTCCGACGATGACGACGAGGTGTCGTCGGCGCTGGCGATGCCGGCGCCCGCGAGCGCGGCGGCGCCGACGCCGAACGCAACCGCTCCGGCGCCAAGCCACGCGTACGGTTGGCGGTGCCGCCGATTTTTGCGAATCGCAGAATGTGCACCCATGGTGTGGACCCCCGTCCCAGACCTGCGCCCGGCTACAGCCAGCGAAAGACGTCCGGCACGGGGCACCTATCTATTTACCACACCGTTAGTTTGTAAACCGGGTTTGCTGAAAATGTGCGTGGCGGATTGTCGGCCAGTTATCCGCGCAGCCGACGCTTGATGCGGGTCAGCATCGCCGACATGCCGCGCAGCCGAAGCGGGCTGATCAGCGCGCCAAGGCCCAGGTCGGTGTAGAAGTCGTCGGGCACGGCGAGGATGTCGTCCGCGGATTGCCCGTCCAGACCAGCGGCCAGGATCGCGGCGAAGCCCCGCGTGGTGGGTGCCTCCGCGGGCGCGCTGAAGTACAAGCGCACGTGGTCGCGATCGTCGGCGTCGACGTGCAGGAACAGCGGGGACTGGCACTCGGGTACCGGTTCCATCGCCGCCTCTTCCAAAGACGAAGGCAGCTCGGGGAGTTCGTTCGCGAACTCCAACAGCATCGCGAGCTTGTCCTGGCCTTCGACTTCTTGGAAATCGGAGACCACCTCGGCCAGTGCCGACGGCACGCTCATCGGTGCCTCGTTCGCTCGCAAGCTTCGCTCACGGTGCCTCGCCGGGCTCTTCCCCGACCGCCACCGGAACCCGCACCGCGTTGCCCCACTCGGTCCAGGAGCCGTCGTAGTTGCGCACGCCCTCGCGGCCGAGGAGATGAGTGAGCACGAACCAGGTGTGGCTCGAGCGTTCGCCGATGCGGCAGTAGGCGATCGTGGGTCCGCCGTCGGGGAGGAACCCGTAGAGCTCGTCGAGCTCGGCACGGCTGCGGAACTTCCCGTTGTCCTGAGCGGCCTTGCCCCACGGCACCGAGACCGCGGTCGGGATGTGGCCGCCGCGCAGGGCGCCCTCTTCGGGGTAGTCAGGCATGTGGGTGCGCTCGCCGGTGTACTCCTGCGGGGAGCGGACGTCGATCAGCGGTTCGGTGCCCAGTGCGGCGAGGACGTCCTCCTTGAACGCGCGGATGGGGGCGTCGTCGCGCTCGACGACGGGGTAGCCGGTGGTCTGCTTCTCCGGCACGTCGAGCGTGGTGTCGCGGTGGTCGTTGATCCACAGCGAGCGGCCGCCGTCGAGCAGGCGCACGTCGGGGTGGCCGAACAGCGTGAACACCCACAGCGCGTAGGCCGCCCACCAGTTGCTCTTGTCTCCGTAGATCACCACGGTGTCGTCGCGGGAGATGCCCTTGCGGTTCATCAGGTCGGCGAACTGCTCACCGGTGATGTAGTCACGAACATTGGGGTCGTTGAGGTCGGTGTGCCAGTCGATCTTCACCGCACCGGGGATGTGGCCGGTGTCGTACAGCAGCACGTCCTCGTCGGATTCGACGATGGCCAGGCCCGGCCGCCCGAGGTTGCTCGACAGCCAGTCGGCGGTCACGAGCCGTTCGGGGTGGGCGTAGGACTGCAGCGCGGGGCTGGGATCAGGCGGTAACGACACGCCGTTCAGCCTACCGGTGAGCGCTCACGGCATCCTCAGGCAACGGGGGCGAGGACGACGGCCGCGTTGTGGCCTCCCATGCCCAGCGACGTCTTCAGCGTCAGCCCGGCCCGCATCGGCGTCAGGCCGTCCAGTAGTCGGGGATGGCCGGGTGCCACGGTCGGTGGGGCGGGCACCTGCTCCTCGGCGTAGCCCAGCGCTGCCGCGGCGACCTCGACGGCAGCCGCGGCACCCTGGCAGTGGCCCGACAATGGCTTGACCGAGTAGATCTGGGCGGCGCCGCCGAGCACCTCGTCGAGAACAGCTGCCTCGACCGTGTCGCACTGTTTGGTGCCGGGTCCGTGCGCGTTCAGGTAAGCGATGTCGGTTGCTGCGACCCCTGAGGACGACAACGCCTCGAGCACGCAGCGGTCCACCTCGGTCCGCGCCGGGTCCACCGAGGTGAGGTGGAAGGCGTCGTGCGTCATCGCGCCACCGAGCACGTGCACGTAGGGCGCGTCACTTCGTCGGGACAGCACGAAAGCCACGGCGGCCTCGCCGGCCGGGAATCCCCGACTGCCGTGCTGGAACGGACGGCAGGCGTCGAGCGGATCGGTGTCGACGACACCGACGCCGAGCCGGACGAAGTGCTCGACATTCTCCGGTGTCAGCGACAGGTCGGTCGAGACGAACACGACGTCGTCGACCATGCCCGTGTCCAGCCACATCTTCGCGGTGATGAGCGCGGCGTTCCCCGACGCGCACATCGCTGACACATTCATCGCAGGACCGTGAAATCCGTACTCCTGCATCAACATTGACACCGGGGTCGACGGCATCAACGCCAGGTAGTCGCGAACCCGGCGGGTGGCGTGATCCTCCAGGTAGAACGCGCGCCAGCCCTCGACCTCGGCGATCACGACCGCGTGCAGCAGGCCCACCCTCGGTCCGGGTGACCAGCCGCGCAGGCGGGCGTCGGTGATGGCTTCGCGCGCCGCGGCGCGCATCGCCTGCGCGAAGCGGCTCAAACCGTCGCGGGGATCGCCCTCATCGCGGACCCGGGCCAACCAGGCGTCGTCGTTCTCGCCAGGCCCGAAACCCGGATACAGCGTGGCGGCCGGCTTCCCGCTGGCCAGCCCGTTCCACAACATGGTCCTGCCCCAGCCGTAACCGGTGACAGCCCCGATTCCCGCGATGCCCATGTGCGCTGTGTTCATGTGATGTCCCTTCGTGGTCGCGTTGCCCCGGCGGGGCCCTGGTCTGATTAGCCCCCAATCAGCGTCAGAGCACTAGCCCAAACGCCAGGTCGCGGCCATACTGAGAAGCAACGCATTCCGTGACAGCTGCTGCCAGAGTTGCTGAATATGACTGCGCAGCAAACGGATTGTCGGGGGGAGCGTGAGCACAACGTCGGAATCGAGCACGGGGGGCAACTCCGGACGCCACGTCGACACGGTGGAGGAGCGCTACCGGCGGCTGGTCGACGTCAGCCCGGACCCGATGTGCGTGCATTCCGATGGTCGCGTGGTCTACGTGAATCCCGCCGGGGTACGAGGATTCGGCGCGCACAGCGCCGAGCAATTGGTAGGGCGTCCGATCACAGATTTCGTCCAGCCCGACTCGATCGGCTCGATGCTGACCCGGATCGTTGCACTGCGCGAAGAAGGCGACAGCTCGCCGGCCTCAGAAGCCGCCCTTCGGCGCCTCGACGGCAGCCCGCTGGTGGTCGAAGCGGTATCGGTGCTGACCAGCTGGGACGGCGAACCCGCTTATCAGGTCATCTTCCGCGACTTGACCGCGCAGAAGGCGGCCGAGGCGACGCTGCGCTACCAGGCGGCGTTGGTGAACCATGTCAGTGATGCCATCATCGCCACGACGGCAGACGGCGTCGTCGCCAGTTGGAATGCTGCCGCCGCGGCGGTCTACCGCCGTCCGGTCGAGCGGGCTCTCGGCCTGCCGCTGTCCGAAGCCGTCGACGGCGATGTCGACCTTGCCGGCATCGTCGCCGGCGGCGGCGTCGGGCACGCCACGCATCGCTCGGCAGACGGCTCTCCGGTCAATGTCCGGCTGTCGGTCACGCCGATGGATGAGGGTTACGTGGTGCTGTGTTCCGACTACACCGCGCAGCGACGAGCCGAAGTTCACTTCGAGTCCGTCGTGCGGTCCCTGCATGACGGAGTCGTCGTCCTCGATCGACGTGGGAAACCCCAGACGATCAACCCGGCGGCGCGGCGGATCCTGCGGTTGGACACCGGCGAACTGGTAGCTGACTACACCAGCGGCGCCCTCAGGTTCCCGGTCTTCAATCGCCGAGGCGTCAAGATCGGCGACAACGAATTGGGCTCCGTCAAGCTGATGTTCGCCAACGCGCCGCTGGAGAACATGGTCATCGGAATCGGACGGGCGGACGGGTCACGCGCGTGGCTGTCGGTCAACTGCTGCCTTCTCGACCCGGATGATGGGGAGAACTCAGCGCTGCTCGTGTCGTTCGCCGACATCACCGCAGAGCACAACGCCAAAGCCGACCTTGCCTACCAGGCGCACCACGACCCGCTGACGGGGTTGCCCAACCGAGCTCAGATCGAGGTGAGGCTCGTGCAGGCGGCGAAGACGGATGCCCAGCCACTGGCGGCGGTGCTTTTCGTCGATCTCGACAACCTCAAAGCCATCAACGACGATCTGGGCCACCACGCCGGCGACGGTGCTCTCCGGGAAACCGCGCGGCGGCTGCGGAACAGCGTGCGGGACGGCGATTTCGTCGGCCGCCTCAGCGGCGACGAATTCGTGGTGCTGCTGTACGGAGTCCTGGACCGTCCGGCGCTGGAAGCTCTGACCGTGCGCATGCATGACGAGTTCGCAGGACCGATTCATCTCGGTGGCACACTTCGTACGGTCAGCGTGAGCATTGGAGTCACCGAGCTGGCACCGCAGGACGTGCGCACCGTCGAGGACATCATGCGCGACGCGGACGCGGCGATGTATCGGGCCAAGATCCTGCGCGCTGGAACGTGTTTCGGGTGACGGGCCGTTCGCGGTGGGCGTAGGACTGCAGCGCGGGGCTGAAATCAGGCGGTAGCGCGCGTTCGTCGGCTTACCGCTGGCATGCCGACGCGCTGAGCCGCTGAGTGAGCACATGAATTTCGGCCCCCGGATCGGGCATTCGCCCTGGCAGGCATAGGTCGGATTATTCGCTTCGCAAGGAACCGAAAACGATGTGACGCGAAACTCTCGGCAAATCCGCTGTCGTGAGCTAATTTCCCTGGCGAGGGAGTCTTGTGGGGGACTCTAATTTCATATGGGGGGATCATGGGTCACGCACGCCATATCGGCCGTGTCGGAGCACTTGCTGTCGCATTGGGAATCGGGTCGGCGATCGCGTGGCCGTCGGGCGTCGCCTGGGCCGAGCCCGACACCGGCACGTCTGTCAGCCCGGGGGGATCGGGCGACACGCCTTCGAACACCGGCAACACCGTCAATCGGCCCTCGACGTCGGAGTCCACCGACGACTCGCACGCTAAGTCCGACGCTGATGCCGGGGACGACGACACCGGTGCTGCGCCCACAGATGAGGGCGTGGAGGCCCCGGACGACGACGACGAGAGTCCGGCACCAGAGCTCGATGACTCCAAAGTGACTGTGAACGAGGAGGTTTCGCGGCCGGAGGGCGAAGCCGACGCTCCCGATGTCGAGACGCCGGAGGCCGGCGGAGGAGACGACGCGCCGCGTCCCACGCATCGCCAACGCACAGTGCTCCGCACCGCCCCCGTCGAGAAGCCGATGCCGGTCGTCGCACCGACGGGAAGTGCCGACAAGACGCAACTGCGCGCCGAGGTGGCACCCGTTGCGCCGGCACCCGCACCCGTCGTTGCGACCCCGACGGTCACGCCGGCCGTCGAGCACGACGTCACGGCCGAGGCTCTGCCCGAGGAACCAGCGATGACGACGGCGCTGCTGTCGACGTTGCTGCTTCCGGGCGGCACCGACAGTCCGGCGGCGCCGGCGGATTCGCCGCTGGCGTGGGCGCTGCTGGCTTTCGCCCGGCGCCAGGGGAACCAGCAAAGCACCCGCATCGGTTCCGGGGCGCCGACGGTGTCCACCGGTGAGCTGATCGATACCGCCGCCGAGGACAACAATCCGCCCACCGCGCGCGTGGTGGTGGGTTCGCCGTCCTTCTTCGGCGGCCGGGTCAGTGGCCGGGTGATCGGGTCCGACGCCGACCGTGATCGGCTCACCTACTCCGGTCCCACCGAGACGGCCAAGGGCACGCTCGTCGTGTCGCCGACCGGGCGCTTCACCTACACACCCACCGACGCCGCACGCCACGCGGCCGCGCAGGACGACGCCACCGACGCCGACACCACCGACACGTTCGTGGTCACCGTCGACGACGGCAACGGCGGCGTGACGCCGGTCAGCGTGACCGTGCGGATTCGCCCGGCCAACGCGCGACCCGACGCCTCGAGTGTGGTGGGCCGGCCCGACCTGACGACCGGCGCAGTTGCCGGACAGGTCGCCGCCACCGACTCCGACGACGACCCGCTCACCTTCGAGGCCACCGACCCCGCCAAGGGTTCGGTCGTCATCGACGAGGACGGCAGCTTCGTCTACACGCCGACTGAGGAGGCCCGCGACGCCGTGCGCGGGGGCCGCTACAGCGATCGCTTCGACCGCTTCTCGGTGACCGTGAACGACGGGCACGGCGGCACCGACACCATCACCGTCACCGTCGCGATCGCGGCGAGCGACAACGCCGCGCCGGTGCCCGGCGAGGTGAGTACCGGGAGCCCCAACGTGTTCAACGGAGCGGTGCGCGGCCAGGTGCGGGCGACCGATCCCGACGGGGACCGGTTGACGTTCTCCGGCTCGACCACCACCGAGAAGGGCTTCGTCTTCGTGACCTCGTCGGGGCGGTTCGTCTACACGCCGACGTCGGAGGCCCGCCACGCCGCTGCGGCCACCGGCGCGGGCGCCGCCGACACCACTGACACATTCGTCGTCACCATCGTCGACGCTTACGGCGGCACCGCCGTCGTCCCGGTGACGGTCGACATCGCACCGTTGAACAGCGCGCCGACCCGCGCCCGCGCGACCGCGGGCGCACCGGACACCGAGACCGGCGCGGTGGCGGTCACCGTCACCGCCCGTGACGCCGATCGGGACCCGCTGACGTTCACCCCGGCGGTGAGCGAGAAGGGCGCGGTCGTCGACAACGGCGAGGGCAGCTTCACGTTCACGCCGACGGCGGCGGCCCGCCAGGCCGCGGCGGCTCCGGACGCGCCGGAGGCGGCACGCTTCGAGACCCTCAGCTTCACGGTCGACGACGGTCACGGCGGCACGACCACCACGACGGTGCGGGTCGCGATCAGTCCGGCCGCCGGGCCGGTCAACAGTGCTCCGACCGGCGGGACTTTCACTGCTGGACAACCGGATTCGGACGGCACCGTCACCGGTCAGGTAAGCGCCACTGATCCGGATGGCGATCCGCTGTCCTACAGCGGACCGACGACGTCCGCCAAGGGTGGCACCCTCGTGATCAACGACGACGGCACATTTACCTACGACCCGACCGATACCGCGCGGCACGCCGCGTCGGCGCTGGGCGCATCGACGGCCGACAAGCAGGACACCTTCACGGTGACAGTGTCCGACGGCAACGGCGGCACGTTGGCGGTCCCGGTGACGGTGACGATCCTGCCGCGCAACGCAATTCCCGTGGGGTCCTACACCGCCGGCGAGCCTGATGCGACCGGAAAGGTCACTGGCGCGGTTACCTCGACCGACGCCGACAACGACACCCGCACCTACAGCGGCCCGACCACGTCGGCCAAGGGCGGCACGCTCGTCGTCAATGCCGACGGCACGTTCACCTACACCCCGACCGCGGCGGCGCGGCAGACGGCCGCGAAAGCCGGTGCCACGGAGGCGGACAAGACCGATTCGTTCGTGGTGACCGTCAACGACGGTCACGTCGGCGGCACCATCACGGTCGCGGTGTCGGTGGCGATCCTGCCCGCACCGAACAGTGCACCGACCAACGGCACAGCCAATCCCGGGGAACCGGATGCGAGCGGCAAGGTCAGCGGCACGGTGACCGCCACCGACGTGAACGGCGATCCGCTGACCTACAGCGGCTCCACGTCGACCGCCAAAGGCAGCGTCGTCGTCAACGCCAACGGCACGTTCCTCTACACGCCCACCGACGCCGCGCGGCACGCCGCCTCGGCGCTCACCGCGAGCGCGGCCGACAAGCAGGACACGTTCACGGTGACGGTGTCCGACGGCCGGGGCGGCACGCTGCAGGTGCCGGTGACGGTGACCATCAGCGCGAACAACGCTGCGCCGCAGGGGAGTTTCTCCGCCGGCGCCCCGGCCTCCGACGGCACGATCAGCGGAACGGTCACATCGACCGATGCCGACGGCGACACCCGGACCTACAGCGGACCCGCGACGTCGGTGAAGGGCGGCACGGTCACCCTCGATGCGGCGACCGGTGCGTTCACCTACAAGCCGACCGCCGCGATGCGGGAGCAGGCCACGCAGACACCGGGAATCGACACTGACACGTTCACCGTCACCGTTACCGACGGCCACGGCGGCTCCACGCCGGTGCAGGTGAGCGTGACGATCGCACCGAATATCGTGACCACGGAATCGACGCCGGGCCTTCCGATCACAGGGGTGATCGCCGCACCCGGCGGTGCGCTCTATCAGGTGACCTCGAGCTTCTCCGGCAACGATACGACCACAGCGGCGACCCGCATTAGTGTCCTCACCCCGGACGGACGTGTCCTCAGCACCACGGCCGACGTCGCAGGGTTCGCCAGTCTGCCGCTGGCCCAGCCCGACGGGAGCTTGCTCGTCACCGTGGCTCGTCTTCAGGGCGGGGTGACGTTCGTGACGGTCAGCCCGACCGGAGCACTGACGCAGGTCCTCAGCATCGCTGACGCCTCACCCGTCGGCTATCCCGTCGTCGGCGGCAATGGAACGGCCTACTTCCTGACGGCGGCCCCCGGCGGATCCGGGAGTGGGACATACACTTTGGTCGCTGTCACCGGCGATCAGGCTCGGACGTACGCCATCCCGGGGGCGCCGGGTGGGTTCCCCGTGGTGGGCCCTGACGGTACGGCGTATGTGGCCGCGGGCTCGACGTCGGGCACCCAACAGACGTCGGTGCTGGTGGTTCGGCCGGACGGCACGTCGTCGACCACGCAGGCCATCCCCGGCAGAAGTCTGGTCCCCATGGTCGTCTCGGGCGGAACGGCGTACCTGGCCACGATCACCACCGATGAAACAACCGGACTGCCAACGACCGTGGTCGCGACGATCACTGGCTCGACGGTGACGACGCGCTCCTTCGACGGCATGCTGCAGTCGCAGTTGGTCACATCGCCCGACGGTTCGGTGCTGATGACATTGATGACCTACGGCGAGAACCTGACGTATCGGATCGTGCGCGTGACTCCGACGACTGAGTCCCAGTCGAACTCGGCGTCCGGGTCTGTCAGGTCCTGGCCGCAGGTGGCGCCCGACGGCACCGCGTATCTGGCGATCGTCGGTGACGACGGGACGGCAGGGCTGCTGGTGCTGCGGCCAAGCGGTGCCAGCTCAGTGATCACCCTGCCCGGCGAATTCGCCGAGTCGAACCTGATTCAGACCAATGTGGCGACGATCAAGCCGGACAACACAGTCTATGTGCCGATGGTGGACGGCGACGGCGGATCCTTCATGGCAGTGGTGAGCCCGACAGGGCTTGTGGTGTTACGCAGCCTCGACGGCTATCCGGTGGGTCTGCCTGTCGTCGGTCCGGACGGGACGGGCTACCAGTTGGTCGAGACCTACGACGACGAATCGGGCGCCGTGTCCACCCATGTCGCCGTGCTGAACGGCGCCACCACGGTGTCTCTGCCCGGCAGGGCGACTCAGGCCCAGGGCGGTGTGTCTCTGCTGACCGTCGCACCCGACGGCACGGGGTTGCTCATCGTCACCGACAGCGACGGATCGGTGCGGGGCCTCGCCTTCGACAAGACCGGGGCGACCCTCGGTACCTTCACCGATCGGGGGACACCTACAGCGGCCGTCGAATTGGGTGGTCTGCAGGGGCTGACCGGTAAGGCGTTCGTTTTCGCTCCGGATGGGACGGCGTACGTGACCCTCATCGAGCTCTCCGTCGACGAGGAGACGGGCGATTCGACGGCGGTCGGATCGACGGTGTACGCGATGAGCTCGGCGGGCGTCACCAAGGTCCTGGACGTGCCCGGAGCCGTCGCGACGGCCCCGACCGTTGCGCCCGACGGAACGGTGTACGTCAGCACCGCGACACTGAGCGGAACCGCCGACGGCGTCACGACGGTCAAGGTGATCACGCCGCCGTCGGTCGTCTAGTAGCGCACGGGTGGGCTGGGTCCTCCGGGACCCAGCCCATCGCGATCAGCTGGCGAGCCGGCCGAGCAGGCAGCGGGCGCCCAGCGTGACGAGGGCACGATCGAACGTGATGACCATGTCGAAGCGCCGCTCCGCTTGCGGAGTGCCGGCGGGGGAGACCTCCCGGGCGATCAGCCCGGCGGCGATGTCGGGGCCGAGGATGAGGACCGTCCACTCGTACATCAGCGGATCGTCGGCGGCGAGGTGGACGCCGCGAATGCTGTTGCCGAGGTCCGACGGCACGTTCGCGCCGAACATCGCGACCAGCGGTGCCCGGTGTGCGAGCTCGACGTAGGTACGCATCGTCGTGGTGCTGAGTTTGGACTGGTCCTGGACGGTGGCCAGGACCATCGGCGGACTCTCTGCGGAGATGGCCAATCTCTCGATGTGCCGGGACAATTCGTGCAGGGTGGCGAAGCGCACCGTGCGAGGCTGGAGACGATCACGCACCAACGCGAAGGTCGATGCATCGTCGGGTAGTGATCTGATCGATGCGCGGGCCGGCCCGCGAAACGGCGCCGGTTTCTGGGTGAGCGGCCCCGGCCGGCCGAAGCGATAGCCCTGGCCCAGGGTGGCACCGTAGGCCAGCGCCTGCTCCAGGTGCTCCTCGGTCTCGATGCCCTCGGCCAGGATCACCGCTCCGGTGCGCTCCTGGTGGGCGATGACACCCGCGATGGTGCGTGCCTGGACCCGATCCGGTTGGCGTTGGACCAGGTTCAGGTCGAGCTTGAGGATCTCCGGTTCGATGATGTCCAGCAGGGCCAGCGAATCCGTGTGCGCGCCAAGATCATCGAGGGCGACCTTGAAGCCCTGCGCGCGCAGGATGGCGACCTTGGCGAGCAGTGCCGCAGGGTTGGTCAACAACCCGCGCTCGGTGACTTCGAAGACCACATCGAAGGCGGATGCCGCAACAGCCAGCGCGCCGGACACCGTCATGTCGATGGCGGTGGTGGGTTCGCAATTGATCAGCAGCAGCATGCCGGGACGCCACGCACCGTCCAACGCTTCGCGCGCGGCGGAATGAATGCATTGTTTATCGAGCGCGTCCAGCAGGCCGGTGAGCTTGGCATGGGCGAAGACCTCGAGTGGACCGCACCCGTCGAGTGCGGGCCAGCGCGCCAGCGCCTCATAGCCGACCACGGCACCGTCGGGCAGGGAGACGACCTGTTGGAAGCTGGGGACCAGACCGGTGCCTGCCGCGGCCGCGGTCAGTTGATCGGTCACTGCCGTCCCCCTCGGCTCGTCTCGCCCACGTGATCGAGCCTCTCTGTACTCGCACCGCTGGACTCGGAACCAAGCTACCTGGTCAAACGTATGGTCCGCGAGAAGAACGTATGGTCCGCGAGGAGGTGGCCGGGTGCGTTTCAGCGACAGACGGCGAGCGGTGTTGCGAAGAGGGTGGAAGCCCGCACGGAGTGAGCGCACGTCGGCAGGCGAGAGATATCGAGTATTGCTGATCGCGAACGGTCTGTCGGATTGACAGATAATTCTCAGCTTGACAGAATCGACTGCATTATTCGTTTGCTGTTCTCGGGGGCTCGTATGAACGCTATTTCGTCGAAAATCAATGTGATCGCTGCTGCGGTCGTGGTCGGAGCTGCTGCAGCTCTGGCGCCTGTCGCCGCGAATGCGGCTCCCGCGGTGACGCTTCCCGCAGCACCGGTGAACCAGGTGGTCGGTGGTGTGGCGGAAGCGCCGGGTGACTTCATCTACGCCAGCCAGGTCATCTCGCTGCAGATTCTTGCATCGAATATTCGGCTCCGGTCGGCGTCGCTGGACCGTCGGGCGTCCCGGCTCGAGGCGTATGCGGCGGCCCACCCGGATACGTTCTTCGGTCAGCGCGCTGCGGCCACGGCCGAACGCCTTCGTGATCGCCGCGCGGATTTCGGCACCATCTCGTTCACGGCCTGCCGCGGTGGCACCGGCGTCGCAGTGGGACCGTACGGAACGGTCACCGAAGGCCCCTGCTAGTTCGTTGCCGAAGTGCCCGCCCGCCGTTTCGGCAGGGCGGGCATTTCCGTATGCGCAGACTCAGGATGCGTCGCCACGGCGCGCCGCGCGCTCGGCCGCCCACGTCGCGATGAATGCGGCGGCGACGGTCAGTAGCAGCAGGAAGATGACGAAGCCGTAGCTGACGATCTGGATGCGCCACACCTCCGAGAAGCAATAGGCCAACACCCCGCCCGATCCGGCAATCACCCCGGGATAGTTCATGATCCGAGCCATCATGTAGCCGGCAATGCCGTAGAGCACGATCGTGTACGGCAAGCCCCACATGCCCCAGTCGGCGTAGGTGTCGGCGAAGACCGAGTTGGTGAACATCTGCGGGGCGAACACCACGGCGTTGCCGTAGACGTCGGCGCCCTTCCAACTGTCGTCTTTCTTCACCTTTGTGAACTGCAGGAAGGTGGGTTGGACGGCGTTGAACGACGTCACCGGACTGCCGGTGTTCTCCCAGGCGCCGTGCATGACTGCATCGGCCACCCCGATCTGCACCTGTGCCGGCACGCCCAGGTAGGAGCCCATCTGATAGAGATTCATGGCGGCCGGGTTGGTGACGCCCGCTTCGCGGTAGTAGTTCGCGTTGCGGAAGAAATTCAGCATGGCCAACGTCGAAAAGCCCAGGACGAAGATGAGCAGTGCCGCCGCGATCTTCTTGCCGCCACTCCAATTCAATTGTCCCCGTGTGCTTCTCACCCACAGCGCTAGATAGACCACGCTGGCCATCAGCAGCGACAGCCGTGATGCGATCAGCGAGTTGGCCGCGAGGATCACCACGCCCGCCACTGCGAATGGCCAGCTCACGACTTTCCTGCGCCACAAGTACACCCCGATCGGGGCGACCAGAATTGCTGCGTAGCGCAGGGTTTCCACTCCGGTGGATCCCGACAGGGAGTTCGTGAAGTTGTTGCCGGACTGCGACGCCAGAGATTCCAGGATCGACGCGTTGCGCATGATCTTGAGGTAGGAGTAGCCGACACCGGCCGCCGCGGTGACCAGGATGACCAGGAAATAGCTGCGCTGGAACACCGCGGTGTCGGATACCGCAGCCACCCGGGGGAACGGCTGCTTGTGGCGTCCCAGCCGCCACCCGATGGTCGCCACCGAAATCACCCCGGCGTACCAGAGTGCTAGCAGCACAATGCCTTGCACGCTGGACTGCGACGGCGTGTTGAATCCGGTCAGTTCCTGTGCCGATGCGCTGACCGGCTGGTACTGCCGTGACAGGGCCAGCATCCACCACGCCCCGAAGGAGAGCGCGACGGGGACGGCGGTGAAGAGGCCGGGCACGAACCAGCGCGGCAGGGTGGGCTCCACCGTCGGGGAGCCGGCCACAGGCGGGGCCATGGTGTCACTGCTCAGCATCGCGCTGCCCGCGTCGGGAAGGCATTGTGCCACCGAATGATTCACGGTACTCAGGTGCCCCGCGGGTCGCGGCCACGTGATAGACGAGTGTGGTGATGAACTCGGCGAGGACGAACGCGAGGAAGATCGCCGCTGTGCTGTGCCAGAGCAGCAGGAACGCCACGCCGACCGCGAGATAGATGAGGGTGCTCAGAGCCCGGACGCGGAAGACCAGCTCGGTCTCGCCGGCCTTGCGCAGCGCGGCGAAGGGCACGGTGGACGCCAGCATGAACCCTTTCCACAGGCATGCGAGCAGGAAGGCGATGACACCGACGTCGTTCCATGCGGGCCCGAAGACCAAGCTGCCCAGCCCGGCGAATGCGCCGACGATCACGGCAGCCATGCCGGCGGTGAAGATCGCCGAGAAGATCGCGAGTTCACCTTTGTGGCCATGGGCGAGCAGACGGTACCGGCCGTAGGACAGGATCGGTTCCAGCGCGCCGGACACCGTGGAGATGACCCGGAACGCCACCGATGCGGCCGGGCCCATGACCACCAGCACGATCGACGTCATGGCCGGCTGGACGATGCCGACGACGGCTGTTTCCGCGGTGACCCAGCTGGAGCGGCGGATATCTGGAGGCAAGCTGTACCGACCGAGCGACGTGCGAGGCCAGTACCGGATCATGACCGCCACCACAGCGCCGGCCGCCAACAGTCGAACGCTGTGGCTGCGATAGTCGGTGCCGGTGAGTACCAGTGCGACGACGCCGGCCGTGGTCAGGATGCCGGCGGCAACCGCCTCCCGCTTCCATTTCCCGGTGACCACACCGATGGTGCGTGACATCAGCAACCCGGACATCAGGCCGGTCGAACTGATCATCAGCACCGCCGGGGACGCCACCGTCGGCCCGGCGATCAGCAGCGCGCCGGCGCCGACGCACAGGGCCGCGACCCAACTCGGCAGCGAGAGGTTGTGATCGGCGTCGGGGGTGGCGAGTCTGCCTTCGACGATGAAGGCGTTGAGCAGCTGGGCGATGTAGACGCCCACCGACAGCGACAGCGCGAGGAAGCCCTGACTCTCGATCGGCGCCACGCGTGCGTAGATGGCGATGAAGATCGCCGGGAAGATGTTGAGCGCCAGCCCTGCGCTGACCTGGACGACCGCTTGCAGGTGTGCCTTCGTGATCATGGGCGTGTACCACCCGCGTGTCGCGGGGAACGCCGTCGCCATGCGGAGGCCCAGCGGGTCCACCACGGCTGGTAGGTGAACACTGCCAGCACCCGCGTGCCACCGGATCGAGCGGCCGTGCAGGTGGTCAGCGCCTGCTCGGCGGTGTCGCCGTTCAGTTTGGTCACCACGACGACGGTGTCGGCGGTGCGGAGCGCCTCCTGGGTGCGCTGGGCCGGGCCGGTCGCTCCGGCGTCGACGATGTGTGCGCTGTTAGTGGAACCTCGTTCGGCGGCAACGGATTCGAGCATGGCGGCTACTACGGGGGCCTGCGACCGCGGGCTCGTGCCGAGCACGGCGATGGTGTGCGGGGAGACGGCACCGGCGCAGTGCGTGTACAGGGTGCGCGACACCGACCCGCGATCTGCGTTCGATGACCGCCCGGTGTTCACCGCGGGGATGACGATGCCGTCGACGATCTGCGCGATCTGCTCGACGAGGAATGGATGGCCGGCTCGGCGGCTGCGCGCCATCAGGGCGAGAATCACCACGGCGGCGCCCAGCAGTCCGCCGAGTTGGGCGCCGATGAGCCACCGGCTGGTGCCCTGATCGGCAAGGGTCGGTGGCTGCACGACGTCGACGTGCTCTGCCTGAGCGGATTGCAGGAGCACGGCCTGGCGCAGTGCTGCGATGTCGGCAACGGGCTGACCGTCGGCGGCGTTGGTGCGTTGCCACTGATCGAGGGCGGGAAGAACAGTTTGCAGCTGGCCGTCGACAGTCCTTGCGAGAGTGCGGTTGTAGATGTCGATGGCGGTCTGCACGACGCGCCGAGCCTGCTCGGGTGTGGCGGAGCGGTTGCTGATCGACACGACCGCCGATTCTTGCGCTTGCGACACGATGATGGGCGCCGGTCCGGCGAGCCCGACCTCGTCGCCGATCGCTTTCGCGAAACCCTCGCCGGACAGGTAGGCCACTTCGCCGGACACATACTGTTTGGGTCCGTTGCCGATGTTGGGGGTGGTCTGCTGCGCCCCGCCCGCGAGCGCCGTCAGGTCGGCCGGCGGGGTGATGCGGATGAACGCGGTGGCGGTGGTCGCTGTGCTCAGCGGGCTGAACGCCAGTGCGCCGAGGACTGCGCCGAGGATGAGTCCGACGATCGCGCCGATCGCCAGACGTGCATGCCAGCCCCGGCGTTCGAGTTCAACCATCGCCTCCACAGGCGAACCTGGCGATGAGATGACTGACAAAGTGCGTCGCTCCGTCCCTGTGTGCGCAGTGGGATCTTAGATCGGAAGTTTGCAGCGCGATTCGAACAGCGCGAAATGGCCGGAGTCGCGTCGCGCTCCGCCGAGGTTGAGCGCCCCGGATAGGCAAATGTCGCATTGATGGGAATCGAGATATCTGGTGAGGTGGACACCGTGGGGCGTGTGCCCGCGGTGCGGGCACGTGCTCGGAGTTCGTGTTCGGCTGAATAACTCGCCTTTGCAGCGTTAACATACGAACGATTTCGAGGCGATGACGCCCGTGGGACCGGTGACGAGGCCGCGCAGTGGCTTAGCTGATTCCGTGGATCGCGGGTACTGGAGCTAATGCGGCTGGGGGCGGGTACTGATGCAGGTGCTGGTTCGGATCGGCGAGGGGCGCTGTTAGATGCGATTTGCGTTCCTGACCGAGCTCTATACGCCGAGCGTCGGTGGGCAGGAAGTCTTCTTCCAGGAGCTGGGCGAGGCGATGGTCCGGCGCGGTCACACCGTCGACGTGTACTGCATCGGCCACGTGCCCGACCTCCCCGACGTCGAGGTGATCAACGGTGTGACCGTGCACCGCGAAGCGAATTCGGGCCGCTACAAGGCCCCGCGATTGAAGGCGCTGCGGCGTAACTGGTCGGACATCGCGAGATACAGCGCACGGATCCGACGGGTCGCGGCGCGCGGTGATCACGACTTCTACCTGCTCAACGAGTGGCCATTGATGCATGTACTCGCACTTCCGAGCAAAGTTCGCCCCCGAAGTGCGTTGCACTGGTGCGAGATTCGCGACGACCGACTTCTCCGCACTTTGCAGGGGCAGTTCCCCAAGTTGGTCGGCTCGAATTTCGCGGTCGGCGAGGCCGTCGCGGCCGCCATCACCGAGCAGTCCGGGCGGGAGTGCGGGGTGCTACCCAGCGGCATCGAGGCCGGCCGGTACCGCGCGGCACCCGGCGCCGAACGCTCGGGCGTGCTCTACGTCGGCAGGCTGGCGCCGCATAAGAACCTGCCGCTGCTCATCGACGCGTTCGGGTTGGCGGCTGAGCGCGGCTTCGTCGGTGACCTCGTGATCGCCGGGGCGGGCCCATCGCTCGACGATGTGACAGCGACGGTCAGGCAGAGTCCCGTCGCCGATCGGGTGCAGGTGCTGGGGTCGGTCGACGAGGCGCGCAAGCTGGACCTGCTCGCAACGTCGTCGGTTCTCGGCATGCCGAGCAAGCGCGAAGGGTTTCCCCGGGTGATCGCCGAGGCGATGGCCAGCGGGCTGCCGGTGGCCACGGCGAATTTCCCGGAGAACGGCGGCAAGGACGTCGTCAAGCAGTACGGAGCGGGCGTGGTTTGTGGCACCACTCCTCTCGCCTTCGCCGACGCGCTGCTCGACGCCCAGGCCGGCTGGGAGGGTTACTCGCAGGCGGGCCGCGCCGGCGCGATCGACCTGGACTGGACACACATCGCCGAAAAGCTGGAAAAGCACGCCGAGATGAATCGACACGGGGGGTAAACGCATGCGGGTCATGGTCACCGGCGGAGCCGGATTCGTCGGCAAGGAGCTGGTGCGGACGCTCACGGACGGCAACGAGGTGCTCGTCGCCGACCTGTTGCGGTACGGCACACCGGACTGGTTGTCCGGTGAGCTCGACGGATTCGCGTTCGAGCGGGTCGACATCCGCGACGCAGCCGCGACCGCGGCCGTGGTGGAGCGTTTCGCTCCCGACGTCGTCGTCCATCTGGCGGCCATCCACTACATCCCGGAGTGCGACGCCGATCCGGCCAACGCGGTCGCCACCAATGTGACCGGCATGGTGAACGTGCTCTCCGCCCTCGCCCCGGGAACGCGGTTCGTGTTCGCCAGCAGCGGCGCGGTGTACGAGCCGGACGAGGAGCCGCACCGGGAACTCGAGTCGGTGGTGAAGCCGGTCGACATCTACGGCATCACCAAGGATCAGGGCGAGGACTACGTGCACATGTTCGCGGCGAACCGCGACATCGCGGGCGTGATCGTGCGGCTGTTCAACGTGATCGGCCCCGGTGAGACGAATCCGCACCTGCTGCCGGCGATTGTCGTGCAGTTGCGCGACAATCCCGACGCGATCAGCCTCGGCAACACCTGGCCCAAGCGGGACTACATCGACGTGCAGGACGCCGCGGGTGGCTTCGCGGCGGCCGCCCTAGGCGCCACACCAGGCCCCGGTGGCGTGGAGATCGTCAATCTCGGCAGCGGACAGCAGTATTCGGTGGACGACATCGTCGACAGGATGCGCTCAGTGCTGGGCCTGAACTTCGAGGTGCGCCAGGACCCGAGCCGGATGCGCGCGGTGGACCGGCCCTATCTGGGTGCGGACATCTCGCGGATCGAGGAGCTGTTCGGCTGGTCGCCGAAGTGGGAGCTCGACGAGACCCTGAAGCGGATGTGGGCCAACCCTGACCTGCTGCCGCAGTTGGAAGGCCGGTTGACTTGACCGACCGCCGGGTCGACTTGCTGTTCGACGCACGGCACATCCGGCAGAGCGGGATCGGCACCTACATCACGACGTTGTTGCCGAGTCTGGAGGAGACGTGCGCCGAGCGCGGGCTCTCGTTGGCGGTCTTGGTGAACGAGCATGCGGTTCCGGAGGTGCGGTGCGCGCGCATCGTCACGGCGGCGCCGGCCGCGATGTACACGGTGGGGGAGCAGCGGGTGTGGGCCCGCGCGCTCGACGACGTGCGGCCGCGTGGCTTCTGGACACCGCACTACCCGTTTCCGTTCGCGGCGCTGCGGCATCGTGGGATGCGGCTGTTCGTGACTGTGCACGACACCATGCACGTGCGGGAACGGGAGATCAGCGGTCAGAGCGCGGCGCGCCGGGCGTATGCGCGGGCAATGTTCATGCTCGACGGACGATTCGCGACGCTGGTGCTGACGCCGTCGGAGGCGACGTCGTCGACATTCACGGCGATCGCACCCGGGGCGCGGGTGACGGCGACGCCGATCCCGGTCGATGAGCAGTGGTTCGCGCCGGTGGATCCGGCGCTGTCGCCGGTGGCTGAGCCGTATCTTCTGTACGTCGGGAACGCCAAGTGGCACAAGAACTTGCCGCTGTTGTTGTCGGCGTTCGGTGATGTGGTCGACGACATTCCGCACCGGCTGGTGATCGCGGGCAGCGGTGAGGCGTTGCGCGGGGGCGACGAGCGGGTGCCGGCCCTGGCGGCGGCGCTGGGCGATCGGGTCGAGGTGATGGGGCGGTTGGACTTCGACGTGCTGCGCGCGCTGGTGGCTAGTGCCGACCTGCTGGTGATGCCCTCGCTGCACGAGGGGGCGGGACTGCCGCCGATCGAGGCCATGGCCTCGCGAACAGCGGTGATCGCGGCCGACATTCCCGCCCTTCGGGAGACGTGCGGCGACGGTGCCGATTACTTCGACCCGCGCGACCGGCCCGGGCTGGCGGCGCTGCTGCGCTTTTTATGCCGCGACGGTGAGGCTCGCGAGAGGCTGGCGGAGCGCGGCTGGGCGCACGTGATGGCGCGACAGACGGGTCTGTCGCTGAAGCCGGCGGCCGAGGCCGTGGCTGACGCGCTGGCTCAGCCGACGTGACCGCAGCACGGTAGGGCGTGCTGGGCAGGTTCGAAGCGGTCGGGGCGGGCGGCGAAGCTGATGACTGACAGCGTAATGAGCACCAACGCGGCGACCGCGGCAACTTTGGTACGCCGTTCGACGTGATACAGCCCGTGCTTCATGTCCTGGCGGGCCTGCCGGACGGCGATCCAACTCGCCTGTCGGAGAGGTTCTTCGACGAAGTGATGTAGTGCGATAGCCAGCCCGAACGACAGCGACAGGGCGCCGACGTAGAAGTAGAGGCTGGTTTCCATCGCGGCGGAGAGCAGCACGATGACCGGCCAGTGCACGAGGTAGAGCGCGTAGGAGAGGTCCCCGACGTAGGTCGCGGCGCGGTTGCGCAGCAGCGGCTGGAACAGCGGCTCGGAGCCGACGCCGGCCGCGATGACGAGGACGGTGCCGGCAGCGGGCAGCAGAGCCCACGGCACGGGGAAGCCACCGGCCTCGGGATCGACGATGAATATGGCGGCGACGATGAGCGCGACACCGAGCCACGAGAGGACCGGCTTCACCCACATCGGGGTGAGGGCGAGGGTGCCGACGGCGGTGGCGAGCAGGGCGCCGGCACCGAGTTCCCAGACGCGAGCGAACGTGTTGAAGAATGCCCTGTGCGGCGCCGCGGCGGTCTCGTAGGTGGCCCAGGCAAGTGAGGCGGCGGTGATGAGGCCGGTGGCGGCGGCGATGATGCCGAGCCAGCGCTCGCGACTCCACGCGCGGCGCGCGACGACGGCGGTGATCACAAGGATGAGCAGCGGCCAGACGAGGTAGAACTGCTCCTCGATGGCGAGTGGCCAGTAATGCTGCAGCGGCGATGCGGCGATGCGGCGTCTGCGGCAGTCGATGCGTCGGCACCCTGAGAATCGAAGTGCCAGTTGGCGAGGAACGCGAGCGAGAACAGCGCGTCGACTCCCGACTGCTGGGTGCGACTGGGCAACAGCTCCATCGAGGCGAGATAGGTGGCGAGAACAACGATGATCGCGGCGGGCAGGATGCGGCGTGCTCGGTCGAGCCAGAAGTGGCCCAGGGACACCGATCCGGTGGGTTCGGCGCTCCGCAGCAGGATGTCGGTGACGAAGAACCCGGAGATGACGAAAAAGACGTCAATGCCGACAGTGCCACCGCGGGGCCAGTCGACGAGGTGAGCGGCGAGCACTGCGACGATAGCCAGTGCGCGCAAACCTTGAATGTCTAGACGAAAGTTTGCTCGCTCTGCACGGCGACGCCGACGCAGCGACGATTCTCGGTAACGGTCCAGCGCAGTAACCATGATTGCCCCCCGGCGCACTATTGACGGTCGAGGCTAATGATCGCTGCAACCGCGATACATCGCAAACGGCAATGCACATTGACGCGAGTCAACGCAGTGTCAGCAACGTTCGCGGCAAATCGCCGGGACTGTGCCGACCTGTGAAAACGACCGCGACACAGGCGATGCCCACCGTCGCCGCGTTCGATGGGCTAATGTTCTAGGGGCTTTCGACGAGACCAAAGGGGTGGACGATGCGCAAGAGCATCATTGCGGCGGGAGCGACCACGGCTGCCGTGGTTGTCGCGATGACCGGGCTGGCCGGGCCGGCTGCGGCTGCAGATAAGTGGACGATGCCCGATGTGCGGGGCGAAGTTCTGGAATCGGCGATCAAGGACGTGCGTAGCGTGACCGGCGACGTTGAGCTCGACCTCCGCTTCCAGCCGAACGTCAATCAGGTTGTCTATAACTACTCCAACTGGGCGGTGTGCGCGACCTCCCCGCGGCGTGGTGGTGAGATTTCGCAGAAGACGAAGCGCGTGATCTTCGCACTCCGCCGACTTAACGAGAAGTGCTAAACGCGCTGCCAAAAATCAGCGGCTGTCAAGCCGATCGCGTCGAGCATTCGGCGGACCAACGGCAAGCTGATGCCAATGACGTTCGAGGGGTCGCCCTCGATCCGCTCGACGAAAAAGCCGCCGTATCCGTCGAGTGTGAACGCTCCCGCGACGTGCACAGGCTCACCCGTCTCGAGGTAGGCGGAAAGCTCGTCGGTCGATGGCTGTCCGAAATGAACTGTTGTGCTGCCAGTTTCGCCCTGGGTGTTCGTGATGACGCCGTCAACGAGACGCAATAGCGCATGCCCGGTCAACAGGTGGCCAATCGAACCGGCCATCTCAGACCACTCATCGCGCGCCGCGTCGTCGCTGCCAGGCTTGCCGCGCAGCGATCCGTTGAGGTACAGCATCGAATCACAACCTATGACAACGCAGTTTGCCGCGACATTTGACGGCAGCTGCGCAGCGACGCTGAGCGCTTTGGCGTTGGCCAGTTTGAGCACTACAGCTTCGGGCGGTGTCTCGGGATCAAGCGATGCGGTGAGCGCGTCTTCGTCCACATCTGAGACAACGACGAGAGGCTCGATGCCGGCCTGGCGCAGAACCCGTAACCGACCGCTTGAGCCGGAACCGAGGACAACGCGCGTCATCAGTGCCGCATGTGCATCCGCTCCAGCAGCGTGACTCGCTGCCAGCTGGTCACGTCGTAACGCAGCTTGTCGACCGGATGACCCCACGGGTTGAGTTCCTGCGGACCGGGTTCCACGTGCCCCGCGCCGACGGCTCCGGCGAGCACGGTCACCAGCGCGGCGAGTTCCTCGGGGCTCGGAGAGCCCTTCACGATCTGAAGGTGCGTGTCGGGCTGGGGTGGGTTGTCGATGGTCATGTCCCGCGGATCGGACACCTCGACGATGTCGGCAATGTGGTCCACAGCTGAACTCCTTGTCGTGCAGGTGGGTTGATCTACAGCGGGATGTTGCCGTGCTTCTTTGGCGGCGTTTGGGTGATTTTGCGCTCCAACAGCCGCAGCGCTGTGCCGATGTATCCGCGGGTGTGCGACGGCGGGATGACGGCGTCGACGTAACCCCGCTCGGCGGCGATGTAGGGATTGACAAGGGTGTCCTCGTATTGCTGCTGCAGTTCCAGGCGCAGCGCGTCGACGTCTTCGCCGTTCTTGGCGGCGTCCTTGAGTTCCTTGCGGTAGACGAAACCGACGGCACCTGAAGCGCCCATCACCGCGATCTGCGCGGTCGGCCAGGCGACGTTCACGTCGCAACCCATGTCTTTGGAGCCCATGACGCAGTACGCGCCGCCGTAGGCCTTGCGGGTGATGACGGTGACCTTGGCGACGGTGGCTTCCCCGTAGGCGTAGAGCAGCTTGGCGCCGCGGCGGATGATGCCGTTGTACTCCTGGTCGGTGCCGGGTAGGAAGCCGGGGACGTCGACGAGCATCACGATCGGGATGTTGAAGCAGTCGCAGGTTCGCACGAATCGGGCGGCCTTCTCCGAGGCGTTGATGTCGAGGCAGCCGGCGAACTGGGTCGGCTGGTTGGCCACGATGCCGACGGGCCGTCCGTCGATGCGGCCGAAGCCGACGATGATGTTCTGCGCGTAACCCGCTTGAATTTCCAGGAATTCGTCGTCGTCGAGGATGCGGGTGATGACTTCGTGCATGTCGTATGGCTGGTTCGGCGAATCCGGAATCAGCGTGTCGAGCTCGAGGTCCTCCTCGGTAAGGCTCTCCTCGATGGGACCGGGGTGCGGAGCCGGGTAGCGCGGCGGCTCGGCGTAGTTGTTGGGCGGCAGGTACGAGAGCAGGTCGCGTACGTAGTCCAGGGCGTCCTGCTCGCCGGAGGCGACGTAGTGCACGGTGCCGGACTTCGCCATGTGGGTGTGGGCGCCGCCGAGCTCCTCCATGGTGACGTCTTCGCCGGTGACGGTCTTGATGACGTCGGGACCGGTGATGAACATCTGGCTGGTCTGGTCGACCATGACGACGAAGTCGGTGAGGGCGGGGGAGTAGACGTGGCCGCCGGCAGCCGCCCCCATGATCAACGAGATCTGCGGGATGACGCCCGAGGCCTTGATGTTGTTGTGGAAGATCCGGCTGTAGAGGCCGAGGGAGACGACGCCTTCTTGAATGCGGGCTCCGGCACCGTCGTTGATACCGATGAGCGGGCGGCCGGTCTTGATGGCGAGTTCCTGCACCTTGACGATCTTCTCGCCGTAGACCTCGCCGAGGCTGCCGCCGAAGACGGTGGCGTCCTGGCTGAAGATGCAGACATCGCGCCCGTCGATGGTGCCGTACCCCGTGACCACGCCGTCGCCGGTGGGGCGGTTCTTGTCGAGGCCGAAGTTCTTGCTGCGGTGCTTGGCGAGCGCGTCGAGCTCGACGAACGAGTCCTCGTCGAGCAGGGCGAGAATGCGCTCGCGAGCGGTGAGCTTGCCTTTGGCATGAACCCTCTCGACGGCCTCCTCGCCGACCGGATGCAGAGCCTCCTCCGCGCGCTTACGGAGATCGGCCAGCTTCCCGGCGGTGGTGTGGATATCGATCTCGTGCTCGGCGGAGGGCTCAGTCACGCTCGTCATGGTTCTCGATGCTAGTGGGGGCTGCCGTTGTACGTTGCGCGGGGGTCTTAGTAGTCCCTTAAGAAGATCGCGGATTGGAGGCCACGCCTGCGAATGCAAACTCCTTTCATGCGGAAAGAGCCGCTGATAGCCATTGACCGCTGAATCATGATCACAGTCTGGACCACGCGAAATGCTCAGCTGCAACACTGCCAGCAAACATTTGATGGCTGCGATGAGAGGACTGCCGCCCTGGCGCAAAGACGGCCGGAGCGCGACGTATGCGTGGCATAGCCGCAGTACAGCGACGCGCTGGTTACGACGTATTTAGGTGGTTGCAGAGAAAGTCAACGAAACATTGCCGAATTGTTTGACAGCACCCCCCTCGTCTGCGATGCTTCCAGCAACTTGTTCTGAGATGGGGACTCGAGAAAGTGGGGGGACATGACCACCATTGCTACTAAATTCCAGGTGACTGTCGCCGCGGCTGCGGTCGCGGCGGGCGCAGCGTTCGTTCCGGTTGCCGCGAATGCGGCTCCGCAGATTCAGCTTCCGGCCGCGCCGAGCTTCGCCGACCTACCGCTGCAGCCCAAGGGGCCGGTGTACATCGTGACGGCGGCCTCGCTGCAGCTGTACTCGGTCTTCTTGAAGCAGAGCGCTGCTTCGCAGGATCGTCGGGCCACTCGCCTTGAAACCTATGCCGCGGCCCACCCGGACACGTTCTTTGGACAGCTCGCCGCCTCTCGGGCCGCACAGCTGCGCGCGAACGAGGCCGTCACCAACGGCATCTCCTTCGATGTGTGCTTGGGTGGCAATTCCGTGGGTGTCGGACCGTACGGGACGACGACCAGCGGCAGCTGCTGATAGCCCGACTTGCCGATCATCAATCGCACTGAGGCCTGCCCGTCGCAAGACGTGCAGGCCTTGGTCATTCACAGGACAGTCTGAGTGCGCTTCTTTTCCGGACGGCATGCCGATAATTCTGCAGAAGCTGACGAAAGCTCCGAGGGAAGTGACGGCCGACCGCGTCGCCGTGTGATTCTTTGGAGCGGGGTATTCGTTGCTCTAATAGTTGTGGCGCTCGGCTGTTGGGTGACCATCGGAGCATTTCAAGCGAGGTCGCATCTCGACTCGGCCCGTGCAAGCGCTATTGCAGCCAAAGATCAGCTGCTGGAAGCAGATACAAAGGCAGCCGCTGCCTCTGCCAGTGATGCTCGGTCCAGCGCGCAAGCGGCACGTGACGCCACGCATTCTGTTGCATGGAACATTGTTTCGGCACTGCCGTGGGTAGGCAGTCCATTCAAGGCAGGGCAGCAGATCACCGACGTCGTGCTCGGTCTCGCTGCAGACGTCCTCCAGCCGGCGACTGATGTCGGGGTGACGATCTCGCCTGATCAGTTGTACAAAGACGGTCGGGTCAATGTGGAATTGCTCCGCAGCCAAGAGCCTCAGCTGAGCAGGTTGGCGGCAGATGCGACCCGGTTAAATAATGCCGCCGGTGCCATCACCGATCCGCGCTACGTATCGCTCATCAGCGACGCGCGCTCGCAGCTCCAGAATCAGATCGCCGATCTCACGTCGGTTTTGGAAAACACCGCCCTGGCGGCCAGATTGGTGCCATCAATGATGGGGGCCGATGGCCCGAGGACATACTTCATGGGGTTTCAAACTAATGCCGAGGCTCGGGGGACGGGCGGCCTCCTCGGTGGATTCGGGATCATTCGATTCGATAAAGGCACACCGACCGTCGACACGCTAGCGTCGAACAATGACCTCGACGACGCCATCGCGCCGGTCGATCTCGGGCCCGAATACGACAAGATGTATGGCTACGCCAACGCGTTCACCGACTTTCGCAATAGCAATTTGAGCCCGCATTTCCCATATGCCGCTCAAATTTGGCAGTCGATGTGGGCTGTGGAGACCGGCACCACCGTCGATGGCGTGATTGCTATCGACCCGGTTGCCTTGAGCTACATACTCGGCGCGGTCGGGCCGATCACCTTGGCGGACGGTCAGAGCGTGTCGAAAGACAACGTGGTCGAACTAACGGAATCCACTGCCTACCAGAGATTTCCAGAAGACCAACTCGCGCGAAAGCAGTATCTACAGGATATCGCGAATGCGGTCGTCACCAAGATCACGGGTCCGGTCAAATCGCCTCGGCAGTTGCTGGATGCATTGGGGAAGGCTGTGGGTGAACGGCGCATCGCCATCTGGAGCTCCGTGCCGGAAGAGCAGAAGCTGCTGGAAGAGACCCCGCTTGCCCACACCATCCCTGACGACGCCGCTCCGTTCGCCGCCGTGGTGATTAATAACCTCGGTGGCAACAAGCTCGACTACTATCTGCGATCGCAGATCGAATACGCCGCTGACGCATGCAAAGGCGACACCAGAGCGTCGACGGTTACCGTCAAGCTGACTAACACTGTCCCAGACGAGCCCTTGCCGGATTATGTTGCGTCGATAGCGGGACTCTCGCCCAACGTGCAAATCCAGGTACCACGGGGGACCAACATTACCTCGGTTCGACTATTCGCGACAAAGGGCGCGAAATTGTCGGCTGCAATTCTGAATGGAGAACGGGTACCTGCGATCATTGGTACGGAACGGGGCCATCCGGTATTCGAGGTCCAGGTAATAATTCCGCCCGGGCAACCCGCGGACGTTAGCTTTCAGCTTTCGGAGCCAATTACGCCGGGGATGCCGCGGGTGCCAAGTCAGCCAATGGTGGAGACGGTTGCGCCGGAAGTGAAGGTGCCCGTGTGCAGAGGCTGACCGATTCACTTATAGCACCGTGCGGGCAAGTAGCCTGTCCCTCTCTCCATGCAGATGGCCAAACTGTCGGCACGCCTCGGATGCGAGATGCTCATTTACGCATCCGCGCATATTCGCTAGTAGCCTTACATTCTCAAGCAACTGAGCCTGCGCGCCTTCGTCGTAAAATGCTGCCAATACCAACGCGGCAGTTATCGTCACAGTTGTCAGCTTGTAAGTTGATTTTGTTGTGGCAAAGTGTATTTCATTCAGAGCGATCAGCAGTGGAGGATTAGCCTTGGATTTGCAAAGCTTCTTGAAACTGCTACGCAGTAGATGGGCCACCATAGCGATTTTGACGGTGGTCGGTATTCTTGGAGGTGTGGCCTTATCGGCGCTCACGACTCCTCTGTATCAGGCTTCGACTCGCCTTTTTGTATCTACTTCATCTGGCTCTTCGTTATCCGACATCTACAACGGCAACAGACTTTCGCAAGAGCGGGTAGTTTCGTACGCGCAGTTGCTTACTGGTGAGACCCTGGCCCAGCGCACCATCGATAAGCTGGGGCTCGCGATGACTGCCGGAGAGTTGCAAACGAATATCAAAGCGAATGTGAAACCCCAAACTGTTTTGATAGACGTGAGCGTGCTCGATGAATCGCCTGTTCGTGCGCGCGATATAGCGAATACGCTGTCGGATGAATTCGTTGCATTAGTACGCGAGTTGGAAACACCCCCTGACGCTGGCGCCACGCCAGATGCACGAGTAGTGGTGGAACAGCGTGCCTCGATCCCGCAAGATCCCGTGGTTCCAAAAGTATCTCGCAACATTGCGGCCGGGTTCGGTTTGGGCCTGCTCTTCGGTCTAGGCGCCGCAGTTATTAGGGACACGTTGGACAACACGCTGAAGAGTCGGGAGTCCGTAGAAGAGATTACAAAGGTGGGCGTTGTAGGAAACATTCCGCTGGACAAAGAACGGCGTGATAATCCGGCTATATCATTTGAAAATGATAACTCAGCAATTGCAGAGGCCTTCCGCAAGCTTCGAACAAACTTGCAGTTTTTATCAGTTGATAATCCTCCCCGGGTAATAGTCCTGACTAGTTCGATGCCCAGCGAAGGTAAATCGACAACCGCGATTAACCTTGCGCTCGCTTTGGCCGAATCGGACCACAACGTAGTGCTCGTCGACGGTGACATGAGACGGCCCACTCTGTCGAAATATCTCGACCTAGTTGGGCCGGTAGGGTTCAGCACAGTCTTGAGCGGTCAGGCGTCACTCGACGAGGCGCTTCAAAAGACGCGCTTCCCGGGCCTAACGGTCCTTACTTCGGGTGCGATTCCCCCGAACCCCAGTGAATTGCTTGGCTCGCAGTCCGCCAGAAACTTGCTCGCCGAATTGCGCGCGCACTTCGACTATGTTGTCGTTGATTCAACACCCCTGCTCGCGGTCACAGACGCCGCAATCCTTGCGGCTGGGGCCGACGCCGTCCTAATCATGACTCGATTTGGGAACACGAAACGGGAACAACTGGCCCATGCCGTCGGGAGTCTGGAGAGTGTCGGCGCGCCACTGCGCGGTGCGGTGTTTACGCTGATGCCCACCCGCGGAAACTCTGTTTACAGCTATAACTACACCTACTACGGGCTCGACAACGATCACCGGAGGACCGGCAAGTCTAAGGCTTCGCCCGACGCGGAGAAGAAAGCCAATTCCGGCATGCGTGCTGAAGATGCTGCTCATCGCGCGCCCGGACGAAAGGCATAGCGTCGTCTGCCCGCTGGATATTTGCTTTTCGCCGCAGTGGCCCCAGCCGAGTCTGGTGGAGGTTACCGCTGTTACGCGCGTCTGATATGTCGGCTGGCTGCAATAGCGAGGCGCAGCTTCCAACAAACTTTTCGGCCGAGTCCTGCACGTAGCGCTTGAAGCCGTACGTCGTGCTTGAGTCTCGACATGGAAATATCAGCGGGTAAGCCGCGCGAGGTTATTGGAAGCGTACACGGATAGGATTTGTAGGCATGCGAGGTATACGAGTCGCCGCCGTGCCACTCTTCACGGCATTAATTGCGGGGTGCGCTCACACGCCGCCACCATACGTATCCCGTTACACGCCACCCCCTCCGCCCGAAAGTGCGCCGGCCCCGTTGCCTCCAGGCGCGTCATTCGTTGACGATTTCAATCGACCTGACAGTCTGCTGGGGTTGGGCGACGGTTGGGATATGCGTGGGTTCGTCGCGGGCCGCTCAGTTCTGCCGCCAGCAACCGACGGATTCATAAGTGGAGGTCGATATACGTACGCGGGTAACAGCACGGTCTACGCTGCTCGTACGTTCCGCGAACCCGTTCGGCGAGTTGGCGTCGAAGGCGGCTGGAGCGGCAGCGGCGCCGCAACCATGATCCAGATGGGAATTACCGCTAACGATCGGCTAGTGAGTGACAACATCCTATTTGCGGCTACACCCAACCAGTGGCAAGTAACTACTCGGCAGAACGGAGGCGTCGCACGAGATATTGTTAGCGGCACATTCAATCCACCCTTGAAACTGAATCGCGACTATCGATTCGAAATGGATGTCGCCGATAACGCAGTGACTGTTCGGGTGCCTGACGGTCAACGGAGTGGCAGGGTCGGAACGATTGGCCTCGTGGGGAATCGAGCATTCTGGGAACTTTTCGCCGATCCCGAGGCCGGCCACTCCGGCCTACTATTCTCTGCCGACGTGGTGTGGGCGGCAGAACAGGGCGCGACGCTAGCAATCGTTCCTGACTGAACATTACTCGTCGTCACTTTACATATGAATTTTCCGCTCAGTGACTGCCTGAATTTTAGGTTGACGCTCAGCACTGTGCTTCTTTCAACACATTCGGTGCCCGCTGAAACCAGCAATAGCGCCGAGCAGAAGCTATTCGACACGCACATGAAAGGTTTGCTGACTCCCCTCACCAGGTCCGACTGACTGTGGACACTCATTGCGACGGACATTGTTGTCAACTGCCGGCGCGACGGCACAGACAATTAGCGGGGCAATCAGCGCGAGAAGCGCTGTATTCGAATCTATAGCGTTGAACCCGCTTACGGCAACGATAAAGGCCGCGAGGCCTGCAGCGACGCCGGCGCGCGCGCGCCGCATCGCTAGATAGCCAATCAGTCCTAACCCCGTCACGAGGAGCCCCAGCGCGGGAAATCCGAGCGAGATCAGCAATTGAAGAGCGGAGTTTTCGAGTGCGCCGCTTGATAGATGAGCATAAGCCCACGGGGAGGTGCCGGGACCGTAACCGAATAGCGGTCGCTCCGAGAACAGCGTCAGTGCGGTGTGAAAGGCTGCAGAACGGTAAGCGGAAGAGTCGAGACCGTCGGCCGACTGGTTGCGTGCAGCGAGCAGTGGCGACCACGCCAGTGCTAGTACAAAAAGGGCTGCGACGAACGCCGAGGCCAAGCGGCCGCGTCTGATTGCACCAAATCCCCTACCCGCGTAACGCGAGGAGAAAATGCCGACCAGCGCAGCGCTGCCGACGGCGAGGACGCTGGCTCTTGAAACAGTGAGTAAAAGTGCGATGACTGCGCCGCCCGCACCTATCAGGTATGGCCAATGACGGCCCGTTCCAGGGCCAAACACGCAAACCGCTAGGCCAACGCTCGCGACCGTCGCGGTAGTGAGGGGGTGCCCAAGGCTAGTGGCCGTGCGGAACACAGACCAAGAGTTATCAGCCACCTCGTAACGAAACAACTGCGTCCATGGGTTCAACCCAAAGAAGAAATCCGTCAGCGATAGTGCGCCAAGAAAAATACTAATACCGGCAAAGGTTTTCCGGATCGTAGGCCAAATATCGATCAGACACATTTGACCTAAGAGCGCTGGAGCTGCGATGCAGACTGTAAACACAGCCATCCATGCAAAGGGAATCAGGAGGCGTTCGTCACTTAAGAACGTAGACGTCAGCATTAGCACGGACAGAGGTGTAACGAGTAGCATACCGCGAACCGACATCGCTGCCGAGCCTGATGTGCGCTGGCGAAGTGCAAGCCGGATTATCCAGACAGCGATGATGAGCACGGCCGGGGAGAAGTATCGGCCAATCGCTCGTGTCACATCCATGTAGCCTACTGGAATAAGAACGAGGGCCCATAACGCTATCGCGGGTACTAAATGCTCAGGAAGGAGAAAAATCCCAGTAAGGCCGATAAGGGCTCCGACTGCCACCATCGCAAACGATGGTGTTAATAGCCCTGCCGCAGCAACGGCAGCGGAAGTTGCCAGCAGAACAATACCAGGAGCGGCCGGTGAATCCGAGCGGCTCGGGGCATGATTAGCGTTCACTCTGAAGCTCAATCTACAAAAGACTGGGCGCTATCAAAGCTTGACGCATCTTACGACAAAGTGTTTCTCCGCTTCGTCGACTATCTCGGCGGCCGTGCCAAACTTTTGCTTCAACGTTTCGTAGCCGTTAGTGCCTTTTCTGACATCTACGAGCAGCACACCACCTGCCGACATTACTCGCCACACGCTTTCTAAATATAAGGCTATCGGATAGTGGAAGCCCCACGAAATTGTGGATATTACGAAGTCGAGGGAACCACTGTCTAGATTGAGATGTCCGTCTTCTGGCGCGTCAATGCAAATAACTCGGTTCTCAGGCACGCCTTTAAGCATGAGGTTCGTTTTGGCGAGCTCAAGCGAATTGTAAAACGCGCCCCTTGCCTCATACCGATACCAGACCTGCTGCTCGGTGCTTGTTCGGTCGAGCAAATAAATCATTGGACCGTCGCCGCGCATGCGATTATAGATGTGATAGTCAATGCTCGCTAAGCCGCAGCCAATGTCCAATATCGAATTTCCATGATCAGGAATGAATTTGGCGCGGCGTTCATACTCGGCCAGCATCTCGTCGTCGTAACTCCGCAAAATCTCCTTCGAGTTACGTGATGCGTGCGTTCGAACAAAGCTGCCATACGACTGTCTTAGGTGCAGCTTTTCCGCGAAATTAAGAATTTTTCCATTGCGGCGGTCGGGAAGCAACTTAGTACGTTGGTAGAGCGCGTACTCAGCAGCCCGTTCGTCGAATTTTTCCAAGATGTCCCCTCCGCGTGTATTGCTTGCTGGGTGATGATTTCACCTAGGACTACGCCCTGGCAAGCATGGGCGTCCTGCGTTCGTTTATGTGAGAAGGAAACAGGTTGCTGAGATGTCGACTAAAACATGACTTGGGTAGTCCTTGTCATGATCCGGACGAAGCGGCGGTTGCGGGCTGCCCAGTCAGTGGATAGGTCCGGTCTGTTCATCGTGCCTTGGTCGCGCGGCGATGAAACGCGGTGGTGGCCGCGACGCGGGTCGTGGAATTGGGAACTGGACGTGTAGCAACCACCATAAGTTCGCCGGGTGAAGTAACCTTTTCCGGGGGTTTAGTGAACCCGATCTGATATCGCTTGGACGTCCACACGGAGGTGAGGCTCCTCGTGCCGCCCAGTCGACCGATCGTGAGGGAGGGGCCATGAAGGTACTGGTGACGGGGGTAGCCGGGTTCATTGGAAGCAATGTTGCTCGTCGACTGTTGGATGAGGGCCACGAGGTTGTTGGCATCGACTCACTGACCGACTACTACGAGCCGGCAATGAAGCGGTCCAACCTCACGCGTCTCACGTCAGAACGGTTCGAGTTCATAGAGCAAGATATCGTCAGCGCCGATCTCGACGCCCTGTTGCAGGGCGTCGCCGTGGTGATCCATCAGGCGGGCCAGCCGGGAGTTCGCAGCTCTTGGGGGGCTGAATTCGATATCTATGTGAGTGCTAACGTGCTCGCCACCCAGAAGTTGTTGGAAGCTAGCACCAGAGCGGACACGCGTATTCGTTTCGTGTACGCCTCCTCATCGTCGGTGTACGGCAATGCAGAGGTTTATCCCACGGTCGAGGCTACTCGGCCCGCTCCTTTAAGTCCTTATGGTGTCACGAAATTGGCAGGCGAACACCTTGTAAATCTATATGCGGCGAACTTCGGACTGTCGACAGTTTCGCTCCGCTACTTCACCGTATATGGTCCGCGGCAGCGGACGGACATGGCGTTCACACGATTTGCCAGAGCCGCAGTTCGTAATGAACCGATCACAATCTTTGGCACGGGCACGCAGATTCGAGATTTTACGTACGTAGACGATGTTGTTGACGCCAACATGCTGGTCGCTTTTAAGCCCGTTGTTCCCGGAGCTGTCTTCAATGTGGCGGGAGGCGGTTCCACTACAGTGAACGAGGTAATTGCAATTCTAGAGGAACTCCACGGATATCCGCTTACCGTGACAAGACAGGCAGGTGTCAAGGGCGACGTGTACAGAACGGGTGGCAGCACGGACGCCATTAACCGCGCCGTAGGCTGGCAGCCCGTGACGCCTCTCCGTGAGGGTCTCGCCAAACAATACGAGTGGGCAGCGTCCTGGTTCGGGTAGATACTCCGCTGCCCGAGGCTGAGGCCGCTAGCTAATCCGTCAATTCATCGGAACGCCGCATGTAATGGCGCAATATAAGGAAGAAGTGTTGCCGCCTAAGCTCTACCTTCACTCTCAAATTGAGAAAGAACGCTTATGAAAGTTCTGATTACGGTCAGCTGCCTCTCGGGCGGGGGTGCGGAATTTGTAGCCGCTCAGTGGGCGCTTCATTTGGCGCAATGTGGCGACAGCGTGACGGTGTATTTAACTCACCCCATACCGGACGACATCGCCCCACCAGGGGTGAAGTTGGTTGAAGCGCCGCACAAGGGCGCCATAGCGCAAGCGCGTGACTTGGCCGCTTACCTAAGGATTGAGGATTTCGACGCTGTGGTTGCGTTGATGCCCTACTCCAACCTGATCAGCATCGCGGCAGCACGCAGTCTTGGCAGCGGGCGTCCTAGGGTCATCATCAGTTGTCACACCCTTGTCGCGCATGGGCTTCGAAAGGCATTCGGCGGAGGGTCATTCGCCGCTAAACAATGGCTCGCTCGACGTACCTACAAATACGCTGATTTGTTTGTTGCCGTGTCTCACGCGGTGAGCGCAGAGGCGATCGCTGAGTATGGCCTCTCTCCTGAAAAGGTAACTGTTGTGCCGAATCCCGCCTTCGCCAAGTTGCGCGACCGCGTCTCACGGCCATCTGCTGCTTTACACGACGACGGTCAGCCGATAAATATCGTACTGCCAGGCAGGCTAGTCCCACAGAAGCGGCCTCTAGTCGCTCTCGACGTCGCAGTCGTCTTGTCGCACGTAGCCGAGCGCGCAGTGCGGGTCCACTATTTCGGGGTCGGGCCTCTTCACGAAGCGATTCTGAAGCGAGCCAACGAAGTCGGAATTGACGTACAGATGCATGGGTGGGTCGCCAATTGGTTCGATGACTGCCCAGAGGGTGCAGTCGTGTTGATGACGTCTGTTGTGGAGGGTTTCGGCAACGTGCTTGTCGAAGCGGCAGCGGCCGGCTTTAGAAGCGTGGTTTCATCGCGCTGCAGGGGAGCAGCCGACGCGATCATCCCCGGCATAACGGGGGAATTGATTGCCGGCGACTCGACCGAAGAATACGCGAACGCGGTTCTACGAACTTTGGGCCAATCAGTAGGGGACGTGCGCATGTGGCTCGAACGATTCTCGTCGGAGTCGAGCGGGGGCATTCTCCGGGATCAGATGATTCGCGTAGCAGCATCTTGAAGTCCACCCGGGAGGAACGCGTCGTGAAAAGCAGTGTCGGCCGCATGTCTCTCATGGCATCTACCGGCACGCTATTCTCCACCATACTAGGATTTTGCCGGAATCTCGCACTTGCCGCTGCTATCGGTACGGGGCTTGTTGCTGATTCGTACAACATTGCGAACCAAGTACCAAATCAGATTTTCCTCCTTCTTGGCGGAGGAACTATTGCCTTTGTCTTCGTGCCACACCTGATGCGCAATTCCGGCATTTCCCAGCAGCGTGGAGATGAGTACGGCAGTTTCCTGATCTTCGTCGGTGCCGCTTTTGCTCTTGTGATAACAGTGGCTCTTGTGGCTGCAAGCCCATTGATAATCAAATTGATGGGCGGATCTTCATGGGATGCAGCGCAATCGTCACTGGGGCTTAGGCTGTCACTCTGGTGTATGCCCCAAGTCTTTTTCTATGCGCTTTATGCGGTAGTAGCTCAGCTAATGAATGCTAGGGGTCGGTTTAGTGCGGTGGCCTGGGCGCCAACCGCCAACAGCCTAACAATTATTCTCACTTGCCTTCCGATTGTGGTGGCTGGCTCGATAGAAGCCAACTCTCCCGGATCTGTTGGCAGTTGGGAGCTCATTGCTTTAGGGGGCTCGACGCTCCTGGGATCCGCGTTGCAAGCATTTATCTTGATCACCATACTGCGTCGGGCAGGCTTCAGATTATTTTTTCGGTTTCGAATTCGGGGCTTGGGTTTACGCACAACGGCCCTCGCTGGTGTCCTGACGCTGGGGGCGGCTGTTTGCTTTCAACTCGCTAACCTCACTGCGGCGGCGCTGTCTACCCAGGCGGGCTCGGACGCCAAATTGGCCGGATTCGACGGCCGTGGTTACACCGCGTTCTTCTATGCCCAAACATTGCTTTCGGTAGCATCAGGTGTCGCAGCCGCAAGTTTGGCTAATATTCTTCTCCAGCGGTTATCCCGGCACTATTCGCAGCACGACGAGCGGACCGCGGCAGCAGAGCTGAACGAAGCTCTCCTTGCTATTGGCGCTTTATTAATCCCAGTGATGTCTCTCTTTATCTGCTTGGGTCCGCTCGGAACCGGGGTGCTCTTCACTCGTGGCGAAACAAATTACGCAGCAGCCCATTATATTGGAATAGTTTTAGCAGTTTTAGCAATTGGCCTGCTCCCGTACGCACTGCATGATGTCCTGGTCCGCCCTTTCTACGCTGTCCATAATGCCCGAACCCCTCTTCGAAGCGCTGCAATAATCGGGTCGATTCGAATCGCGGGCTCATTTTTGGCGAGCGTATTTTTGCCTTCGCATGAAGTACTGCTCGGAATTGCTGCTGCATTCAGCTTGTCCTACGCAATCGACCTGCCTCTGAAATTGCGAAGTCTTGATGTCCAGCTCAAGTTCAGAATCTCTTCGGAAGTCGTCCGTGGATACTCGATAGCGTTAGCTGGAGGGCTGGCTGCGGGGTTGACGGTCGGCGGAGTAATTCTATTCGTCGATGCGAAGTTGCCAACACTTTGGTGGATTCAGAGCTTGGTGCTTGTCGCCGGTATAGCAAGCTTCTTTGCGGTCTATTACCCGATAACTGCACGCAGTCCAGCTTCGCTGAGGAAACTGGTGCAGTGGCTGCGGACGTAAGACGGTCGCGCGTCGAGTGGATGAATGTAGATGACGGAAACGGCAGCCCGGATACAGCCTGACAAATATCTAAGCGAGAGAGTTGCACGCGCACGGTGGTGCACGGCTTCGAAGTCAGGAAGGATGGAGGCTCAGGTTGTCCAACAAGAATGGCGACATCTGTAGAGGAGGACAGTTGAGCACCGCTGGCTATTCACGTGCGGGGGCTGACGCAATACCTGATCATATTGATCGGGTCATCGTCCATCGTTTTGATCCTGCGCGCACCGCCCCCGGAGGAATTCAGACATGCCTGCGCGGTATTGCCCGGTATTTGCCGCCTGGAGCCCGTATTGCCTTTGTCGGACTAGACGCGGGTGGTGATGTGCCAGGGCGGAAGCTCGGGCGGTGGGAAGAATACGACTGGGGGGGTGGGAAATTCTGGTTCATGCCAGTCCTGAGACTTGATCCGGGCGGGCATCGAAAACGACGATTGCCGCACTCGCTCCGCTTAGTCTTTGCCGCAGTTCGTTTCCGTAGACGGATCCCCGAAGCGGACTGGTTTCAAGCCCACCGTATGGACACGACCTTAGTTCTGAGCAAGCTAATTGGACGACGCATAGCGTACTTTATACATACGCAGGAGAATGGGCTCGCTGGAGCGACTTCGGATTCGTTCTGGCGCTTCGCGCCTACCCTGCACCGACGGCTCGAACGTCGCGTGGTACGGAGCGCATCGCAAGTGGTTGTATTCAACGAGCAGTACGCGGACGTCGTCCGGCATTGGAACCCGCGGGCGAGGGCATCGCCTACATGGTTCGACCCGGACTTGTTCGTTGCTGACGAAAGCGGCATGCGAGATCCTCACACCGTGATTTGGGTCGGTCGCCTCGAGATTCCCAAGGACCCGCTTCTGGCGCTCGCTGCGTTTCGTTCGCTTTCAGAGTCGGCCCCTGGCATGCCGTGGCGCCTTCAGTTAGTGGGCACGGGAACTTTGAAGGACAAAGTAGATGAGATCTTGAATTCTTCGCCGCCCGAGATTCGAGAACGCGTGCGGGTACATGGGCGAACGCCGCCGGGTGACGTCGCGCAGCTTATGTCGCAGGCGGGGTTGCTATTGATGACATCTCACCCGGGCTACGAAGGATATCCCCGCGTTCTGGTAGAGGCTCTCGCTTCAGGATTGCCGGCAGTGGTTACTGACGGCTCAGATACTGGAAGTCTGATCGTGAATGGTGAGAATGGCTATGTGACGTCTAGAGAACCCGCGCAAATCGCAGAGAGGCTGAAGGATGCCCTACACCTCTCGCGGTCAAGCGCAAGGAACAGTGTCGCTCATCTGAGCGCCCCGGAAGTCATCTCAAGGATGTACGCGGACTCTTAACTCGTGCCTGGGATGTCCGCGACTGCGTCCGCACTGTCAATGGCTACGCTGGAGCTGGTGCTTGAGTGGAAGATTTTAGGGGGTTAAATGAGTGACGATCGGGAGAAACTTAGCCGTTCGATGAAGACTAAATTGCGTTGTCCGGTATGCGCAGGCGCCTTGGAGCTTACTTCGGAAAGCGCCCATTGCCAAAGTCGCCAATGCTCTAAAGAATATCCGATCGTCCGCGGTCGGCCGGTTCTGATCAATGACAGTAATAGCGTTTTTCAGATTGACGATTTTGTGGCGGCTCCTAGAGCCTCGTTGGACGAGCCCTTGGCGCCCCGACGAGGGCGATTATTGGCTCGGAAGATCAGCAACGCGATTCCCTCCGGAACCCGCAATCTTCGCGGAAGGGACAATTATAAGAAGTTGGTACAGCTGTTGGTTGATGGCCGACACGGAGATGTGCCGCAGGTATTAGTCGTTGGCAGTGGCCCGCAAATGGGCGAAGGCATGGAAAGCCTGGTTGATTCGGACGCAATCGAGCTTATCGAAACTGATGTCGCATTTGGGCCATCCACTGCATTAATTTGCGATGCGCATGACATCCCGTTCGAGTCCGAGAGCTTCGATGCCGTGGTTGCACAAGCTGTCCTGGAGCACGTCGCAGATCCGTATCGGTGCGTTGAGGAGATGTTCCGCGTACTAAAGTCAGACGGACTTATTTACGCTGAGACTCCGTTTATGCAGCAAGTTCATATGGGCGCTTACGATTTCACGCGCTTCACCCATTTGGGTCATCGGCGTTTATTCAGGCGGTTTACGGAGATTGATAGCGGTATCGGGTGCGGGCCTGGCATGGCACTCGCTTGGTCTTTCCGATACTTCCTTTACAGTTTCACCACATCTCCTGCACTTCGTGGCATTTTGAAGTTCGCCGCTCGGCTGGTTACCGTCGGATTGCCGTATTTCGACCCACTACTTTCTAACAGGCCTGCCGCGTATGATTCAGCTTCCGGGTTCTATTTTTTGGGCCGAAAGAGCGGAACCATTCTCTCCGACCGACTTCTGATCGAAGGTTATCGCGGCGCTATCGGGGTGCGGAAAGGCTAAGTATACTTGCCGCTTAACTTAGCTATCAGCTGCATCTCCTCGAGCGCAAACGATCCTTCCTGAGGCAAATGTTGATTTCTGTTAGTATCGGCAAGTTTCGTGGAACGTGGAGCGTGCAGCCGATCTTAGGGTTTGCCAATTCCCCGATATATCCAGCCGGCCTGGCGCCACATCTGGGGGTTCAGACAGTTCCTACCGTCTATCACTGTGCGCTGCCGCACTTCTTTGGCTAGCCGCGTCGGATCGAGCGAGACGAATTGGTTCCATTCGGTCAGTATCATCACGACATCGGCTCCTGCGCAGGCTGCACGAACATCCGGGGCGTACTGCAACGTAGGGAACAATTGCCTTGCGTTTTGCATAGCTTCGGGATCATAGACACTTACTGCAGCGCCTTGAAGTTGGATCTGCCCGGCGATGTTTAACGCGGGTGAGTCACGCACGTCGTCGGACTCGGGTTTGAACGCGGCGCCAAGAACTGCAACGCGTGCGCCTATAAAAGACCCTCCAGCGGCGAGCCTGGCCAGTTCGACCATCTTGTTGCGTCGTCGCATATTAATGCTGTCGACCTCCCGGAGCAGCGCAAACGCTTGACCAGCGCCGAGCTCGCCGGCCATTGCAATAAATGCCCGGATATCCTTCGGTAGGCACCCACCGCCAAACCCTATTCCCGCATTAAGAAAGCGCCTTCCGATCCTTGCATCGTGCCCGATAGCATCTGCCAACACCGACACATCGGCACCAGTTGCTTCACAGACTTCTGCGATCGCATTTATGAATGAGATCTTCGTTGCAAGAAAGGCATTGGCCGATGTCTTTACTAATTCGGCGGTCGCCAAGTCGGTGACGATCATCGGGATTTGCTCGGCGAGAAGAGCTGCGTACACCTCACGGGCAATACGTTCGGCATTGCCTTGTCCGTTGGAATTGACCCCAAGGACGATTCGATCTGGATGGAGGGTGTCTTTGACGGCAAAGCCTTCTCGTAGGAACTCGGGATTCCACGCGAGTTCTACAGCGTCCGCGGCAGGAGCGAGCTCGCGGACCATTTGACCTAACCGCGATGCTGTACCGGCGGGCACGGTCGACTTGCCGAAGATTGCTGCCGGCCGCTGAAGAAGTGGTGCAAGAGATTCTATGACAGAGTGCACGTGCGTGAGGTCTGCAGCAAGCTCACCGTGTTTCTGAGGAGTGCCGACTGCTACGAAATGGCAGTCGGCGAATTCGGCAGCTTCCTCGTACGAACTTGTGAAACGCAGCCTCCCGGCATCAAGATTCCGTCTTAAAACTTCAGGCAGGCCAGGCTCGTAGAATGGTAGTTCGCCGCTCGCGAGCTTCGCGAGCTTTGCTTCATCGACGTCAACACCCAGTACTTCATGACCTAATTCAGCCATGCAGGCGGCATGCGTTGCTCCCAGGTAACCCGTACCGAAGACTGCGATGCGTTGGCTCATATCCGTCATCCTCCCCATTTTGTCGGCCATCGCCTTTGTGACAAGTGTGCTCTGTTGGTACTCTGAATGGTCTTGATCGCCCGCATGCGGCATCGGTCTTCAGGGCCGCATGAGTCCTCTACTCAAAAGGATCCGTGCAATCGTTTCACTGCCAAGCTGAGGCTGCCAAAGAGCACGCGTGAACGTCACTGATCCGCCGGTTCGCGCCGAACTACGGTAAACGCGGACGCCTGCAATAACGAGGTTCGGTCGAGATGCTCGGCTTCAATTACTGCTGCGATCCCTCTGTTTTTTAGCACGCCTGCGACCTGAACTTGGTGATCGTCAACATGTTCGCGTCTCCTAGCTCTGCGGGGCACTACAAGTGGGTACACGCCCATGTCTAGAAGATCCATCAAGGTGCCCACGCCCGAGTGTGTTACGACCACGTCGGCACCGCGTACGCACCGTTCGAACTCGTCGTGACTCAATTGCGTGGCCACCGTTCCTGGAAGGTCTCTCCGGGTCGTGACACCGAGCTGCCAGACAGTCTCGGAGTTGGCTAGGCCCGTATCGAGCACCGCGTCTACGAGGGCGTCGAAACGATATGGGCGAATAGTGCCGAGAGTGACAAATAGACGTGGGGTTTCTACCGGGCTTCTCCGGACCGCTACGTAGCTATCAAAGAGTGAACCCCGAAAAGTCCATCCCCCGCGCGCCCAGTGCTCGTACTGACACGATCTGCTGACTCCAGGATCTAGGCTCACAAGCCTGCCCGTAAGCGAGGGTCCATTCACTCTCGACACGCTCTCGAAATAGAACGAGGGTATCCCGTGTAAGCGAGCCGCTCCGAGGCCGGCCAAGCCGACAGCCGCGCCGGTTGTCATTGCTGAGGTGAAACGCTCGGTGCGCCAATCAATCTCTTTCATCAGTAGCGTGAATGCGCGCGTCAACCTTCGGTAATCGCGGGGTGCAACATAGGGCACATGCAACACCCGCCGGCCCGAAAGGAGAGATTCGCTCTGCGGCGATTCGAACGTCACAAACAGCGAGTCGGGAGCCGCGCCAACCCTTGGGGCCCACTTAACGAGTTGCGCCAGGTGGCCCCCGGTTGACGCGATAAGAAGTTGACGTCCCGGGATCGGGTCTTTCGCCACACTCACTCCTGCCTTCTGGTGACGCGTTCACAGTAGTCTGTGTGCAACTGTCACGGGGGCTGCGTTCCTATCGATGAAAAGTTTTCACCGTTCGTTGCGGGCAGACACTGCGCACCCAGCCCCTTCTGTCAGGTGTGTGGACTCGTTGAGCGCGATATTGCGGCTGATCGGTTCGCTGCACCCTCCCGGCGCTAATGCCGATAGCAGTTCTGACGCGAAGGCTTGAATTAAACGAACGGTTAGATTACTACTGGGTCGCGGATTTGGGCGGGGATGTCGGCCCATCTACCGACCGTCGCAGTATGTACTGTTTGAGCTGAAAACGTCACGTGCGTGGAACTATGGTCAGCTGGATGCTTGGCCACGTCGCTTCATGGAGGCTGACATTGAACCCGAGAACGATAAGATCAGATGCGAGATCGGTGGCGCGGGGCTTGGTAGCCAGGTTGCCGCTAAAGTTGCGAAGGCGCTGTACCTACGCCGTATGCCAACGGCGTTGGCTCAGGTTAAGGCATCCGCAAACGTTCAATGAGAAGATCAACTGGCGGATAGTCAATGATCGCAGGCCGATACTAACGATGACCTGCGATAAGTTGGCGGCGAAGACGTATGCCGCAGAGCGCGGCATACAACCGCCGATAACGGTTTGGCACGGTACCAATCTCGACGAGCTGCGGTCTGTAGACCTTCCGCCCCACTGGGTTCTCAAGCCAAATCACCGAACTGGGCTTGTCTATTTTGGTCATGGAGGTGCTGACATAGCTGATATTCGACGGGCTACACGCGGTTGGTTGGAGGAGAGGTTGTGGGCCGTTGAAGGTGAGTGGGCGTATCGGGATGCCAAGCGTTGTTTTGTCATTGAGGAATTAATCGGTGAGCCATACGGTGATCTCCCCGACTACAAGTTTTTCGCTTTCGATGGTCGCGTCGAAATGGTGCAGGTGGATAGCCAGCGCTTCTCTGGCCACCTCCGCCGGCTGTATACCCGCGCGTGGGAACCCCTCGACGTGCAGTTTAAGTATCCGCTCGGCGAGATTCAATCGCGACCGGACTGCTACGAGGAGATGCTTTCTGCAGCCGCAAAGCTCGGCGCAGGGTTCGATATGATTCGCGTCGATCTGTATGAATACGAGGGAAAAATGTATTTCGGCGAATTGACTCCATATCCAGATTCGGGGCGAGGCCGATTCATCCCGCATCGACTGGACGTGAAGTTGGGCGAATACTGGCAGCTGCCGAGCGCGACACGTTAACGACACTTGCGACAGTTGATGGTAGGACTCGTGCAGGATGCATCTCGGATGCGCAGCGGGGATCGGGGCGCGGTTGCGAATGGCTTACGTGGGTGAAGCGGGATTCCTTGCAGCGGCCACGACAGCGCGAAAGCTTTAGTTTCGTCTGTTTGCCGCACGATGTTGACGATTGAGAGGCCTCATGCATGTGCTCTTTGTCTGCACCGGCAACATCTGTAGGTCGCCGATCGCTGAACGACTTGCCTTGGCATACGCGCGGAAGCTTGAAATCGCTGATTTCCGCGCCTCGAGCGCGGGTACTCGTGCGGTCATCGCCCATCCAATGGATCCAGAGTCGGCTCGAGTTGTGCAGGAGATGGGTGGCTCTGCGTCCGACTTTGCAGCGCGCCAATTAACAGCAAAAATTGCTGCCAGCGCGGACTTGGTCGTCACGATGGCAAGGCAACACCGTGACGCGGTGCTCGGACTCGCCCCGCGGTTGATGGGCAAAACTTTCACGATTGCGGAGGCGTCGATACTTGCAAAAGATTTTGGCGCCCGCAGGGCGGAGGATCTTCGCGTGCTCCGTCCGCAACTTGCCGGCAAAAGCCTGCTAGATGTACCGGATCCAATTGGCCAACGCCGCGACGTCTTCGAAAGCGTCGGTCAGCAGATCGCTTCGATGGTGCTGTCAATCGTCCCAATCTGCCGGTGCACAAACTAGGGGAGACCTCGCGGGTCACACGCGCCTGAACGTCCGTTGCCCTCACTGCGGTCTCTGCTTCAAGCGTCCGGCTACCGCCGGAAGCTTCCGGCCCGGCAATAAGCCCACGTCAACGCCATGGCCGCTCGAGGTGCTGAGCGAACCTGGCCGTTACCTTGAGATGTTTGCAACTACTACGTTAAAGTTGCTGCGCAAGGGGAGAGCATGGGGGGTCTTTATGACGGCTGTAAATGATCGGGTGGACTTCGCAGCAAATATTGTTCCGATACCGACGAAGGTGCCAGCCTGGCAGCGGGGGTATGCGCGCCGGCTCGTCTTTGTCGATATGGTCGGGGTCTTAGGGGCTGTCGGTCTTGCGCAGTGGTTGCGCTTCGGAGCGCTCACCGGGGACGTCTCCACGTCGACGTTCAAGAACCTCGACTACGCCTTGGTGTCGATCTCCATCGCGGTCGCTTGGCTAGCCGCGTTAGCCATCAACCACTCACGCTCGACCCGGGTCATCGGTTCCGGCGCTGAGGAGTATCGCCGAGTTTTGCTCGCCACGCTCGCTGTGTATGGCGGCGTCGCGATCATCTCGATGCTGTTCAAGCTCGAGATCGCTCGTGGGTACCTGATGATCGCGCTGCCGGTCGGCATCATTGTCCTTGAGCTTCTACGGTGGGTTGCCCGCCAGGTTGTTGTGAGAGTTCGGCAGAAGTACGGGCGCTGCATTACCCGAGTCTTGGTCGTCGGCAGCGCTCCCGCGGTTCGCGATTTGACGACATCGCTGCACCGAGATTCTCGGTCTGAGTACGAAGTCGTCGGTGCGTGCATTCCCGGGCCGCTGCCGCGGACCAAGATCGATGTCCCCGGCGTAGGTGCGATCCCCACATTCGGCGACGAGTCAAATGTCGTCGGTGCAGTGACTGCAACGAACAGTCATGCCGTCGCCGTTACGGCAACGGAGCGCCTCGACGGACGCGGCATCCGCGACCTGTCATGGGAACTGGAGAAACTCGACATTGATCTGCTCGTCGCCCCCGGCGTCGTCGACATCGCCGGCCCGCGGCTGCAGATGCGGCCCGTCGCCGGCCTGCCGCTCATTCACGTGGAGAAGCCGCAGTATCACGGCGCCAAGCGATTCCAGAAGCGACTCTTCGACCTTCTGTTCTCGGGGTCGGTGCTTCTGTTCGGGCTGCCGATTCTTTTAGCCGTCGGATTGGCCGTGAAACTCACCAGCAAGGGTCCGGTCTTCTACCGCCAGGAGCGTGTGGGTCTCGACGGGCGTCCCTTCGAGATGATCAAGTTCCGCACCATGGTCGTCGACGCAGACAAGATGGTCGACAAACTCGCCTCTCTCAACGAGAGCGAGGGTGGGGTGCTGTTCAAGATTCGCGACGATCCGCGCGTGACGCGCGTCGGAAAGATCCTGCGCAAGTACAGCATCGACGAGCTGCCCCAGTTCATCAACGTGCTGAAGCGCGACATGAGCGTCGTCGGTCCTCGGCCTCCGCTGGCCAAAGAAGTGAAGTCATACGACGACCATGCCAGGAAGCGTCTTCTCGTCCGTCCCGGCATCACCGGCCTGTGGCAGGTCAGCGGTCGGTCGGACCTCTCCTGGGAGGACTCGGTCCGTCTCGATCTTTTCTATGTCGAGAACTGGTCGATGATCTCCGACCTCATCATCGCCTTCAAGACCGTCAAAGCGATGCTCGGACATTCCGGGGCGTACTAACCGCAGCTTGCGACGTGTGGCCCAGTCAGCGATTGAGCCATCGTCCGAGGACGCGATCGAACCAGCCCTGCATGGTGCTGTCTGCCAACTGGTACCGCGGACACTCGCACTTCGAGCAATCGCTCCCCGCACGGTAGTGCTCATGGGCGAACCCATCGTGGCCGCACCGACACATTTCCGCCGACATCGAGTTCAACATACGCTCTGCCAATCCTTGCTGGCAGCAAATACTGAGAAATTCCTGAGCGGCGTGTCGATGACCCGCGTGAGCGCCACATCAGTCCGCGCTTCCCGGCGCGAGTGAGTACAGTCTTCCCGTGGGATATCCAGAGAACGTGCTGGCCAGAGACGAACAGGTCGTCCTGCACCGGCATCCGCACTGGGGACGTCTTCTCGTGCCGGCATTCGTGCTCATCCTGGCAAGTGCGGCGGCGGCGTTCCTCGCCGGCTACGTCAATTCCCTCACATGGGAGCCGAGTGCCAAGAGGATCGTCTTCCTCGTCATCGCGGCCGTCTGGCTCATCCTCATCGGCTGGCTGTCGGTCTGGCCGTTCCTCAACTGGTGGACCACCCACTTCGTCATCACCGACCGCCGCGTGATGTACCGCCACGGGCTGGTCACCCGCTCCGGGATCGACATCCCGCTGGCCCGCATCAACAGCGTCGAATTCCAGCACGGCCTGCTCGACCGCATCCTGCGCACCGGCACCCTCATCATCGAGTCCGCGTCCCAGGATCCCCTGGAGTTCCAAGACATCCCGCAGGTCGAACGCGTGCATTCGCTGCTCTACCACGAAGTGTTCGACACGCTCGGCTCGGAAGAAGCCCCCAGCTGAGCGACGCTGTACCGCTCGCCGCCCCCAACACCTACTTCGCGCTGGGGGATCGCCGGCGCCGCAGCAGCACGCCGACTCCGACCGCCATCGCCGCCAGCAGCGCAACGCAGCCCACCCCGATCGCCACCCACAGCGCCCAGTTCACCGGCTCGTCCGCGGGTGCGGCCGCGTCATCTGCAGATGCCACCGCGAGGTTGGTGACTGCGCCGGCGGCACCGGCGGCCAGAACGTTGCCGGTCAGGCTCGCCCAGCCGCCCGGCTGGGCGTCGATGTAGCCGAAGAGCGGGTCGACGAGTGACCACGCGCCGCTGGAGGTGACCAGCACGACCGTGCGGTTGCGCGGCTGATCGGCGAACACCTGGATCGACCCCAGGCCGTCGTTGATCTCGGCCCGCAGTTCGTCCCGAAGGTCCACCGCGACATCGGAACTCGGCCCGCCGACCGGCGGGCGCAACGACGTCGGCTCCAGCGTCTTGGCGTTGGCGACGATCAGCGCGCCCGTCGTCGCTTCCGCCGCCGCTTTCACATCGACCACGCGCGGCATCATCGGCGTCCCGCTCTGGCGCGCCATGTCGGCGACCACGCGGGCCGCATAATCCAGCTGATCAGGACTGCTGCCGTCGAGCGCCACCAAGAACTGCGGGCTCAGCTCCGACGGCACGGCGCCGAAGCCGCCGCCGGCCTGGCCCCCGCGCGTCGCCGTGATCGTCGAGCGCGGATCCAGCTGGAACGTCAGCGGCGCGATCATCGGATTGCACAGCTGCCGTGGGCTGTACGTCAGACCGAACGTCACGGTGATCCGCTGTTTGAGGAATTCCCCGGGAACGTCGAAGGTGGCATCAATGCGGCCGCTGGTGTCCAACGGGGCGCTGTAGACCGCCTGATCGTTCACGCTCACCATCAACGCCGCCGCGTCCTGCGACATGACCGGCGTGTAGGTGGCCAGCAGATCCATCTGCAGGCCGTCGACGCGCCCGCCCAGTGCGGAACGGTCCACGCCCACCGTCAGATCCGCAGTCCGCAGCACCTGCGTCTCACCGGTGATGTTCAGGTCGGCGAAGCTGAGCGCATCGGCATCCGGCCCGCCGGCCGATCCGGCCTGGTCGACGCGGGCGGTGGGCACCTGCGCCAGCGACTGCAGGTTGTTGACCGCCAGAGAGACCTGGTCGCTCAGCTGATCCCCGCGCCCGCTCACCTTCAGATAGACATCGGCGCGATCGGGATTGGCGACGGTGAGGCCGGCATCCCCGTTCTCCACGACGATGGCGCGTGTCAGCTGCGGCGCCGCCGGGGGAGCGGAGCCGCGGGGCTGTTTCACCACGGTGATCGCCGTCGGCTGCGGGCGGTACAGGCGCGCCGCTGCCGACGCCAATGTGAGCGCGGCCTGCTCTTCGGAGGTGTCGGCATCGATGGGGGTGTAGATGGTGAGTCGCTGCAACACGGGCGGGAAGAACCCGGCGATGGTGCTCGGCGCCGGCTCGATCCCCGCGTAGACGGCCGACAGATCACTGATCTGCACTCGTTCGCCGAGCCCGCATCGCTGCTCCGGCGACACACCCGCCTCTCGCACGGTGAACGACAATCGCGCCGTGGTGCCGATGACCTGTGCCTGCGACACGTCGACATCGAAAGGCACCACAGCGGTATTCGGAGCCACCGGCGGCAGATCCACTGTGGCGAGCAGCGTGCCCCGGCTGTCGTCGATCTCCACGAATCCGGCGCCGAAATCGATGGGTGCGTGAATGAGTCCGCGCAGTCGAGCGACCGTCAAACCCGCCGGAACCGGCACCGTGAAGTCTTGGTTGACGTTGGCGCCCGCCAGCGTGAACGACTGTGGCAAGCCCAGGGCGGTCCACGGTAGGCCCAGCTGATCACCGCTACCGGGTTCGGTGTTCAGCGGGTCTGCATGCGCGGTGGCGGGTGCACTCAGCGCGGCCGCCAAGACGACCGACAGGAGCACGCTCCAGACCTTGCGGATGCCCGCGCTACGAGACACCACTTACGCTCCCGCCTCGAGTGAGTGCGTCCGAATTCCTTGGCGTTGCACCCTACTGATGGTCGACGGGCTCCAGATGGTGGCGCGCCGCTTGGCGGCTAACCCCAGCGCCCCCGCCGGTATAAAGCTGGGCAAAATCATAGACGACCGCAATGCTCTCTGCGCCTGAACAACTCAGCGGCACAGATCTTGTTATCTTCTTGGTCCACCCGGACAGAGCTTTCAACCAGCAATCCCGAATGACCGTTCGCCACTATTTCGGGTGTCCCGGCGGCAAAACGGGCGCGCCCAATTAGCATGTGGAGGCATCGCGAGGGTCAGGATGGAGTGCCGTAAAAGTTGTCTGTCAACGGGTCGAAGGTGCCGCCGTCCGCCGTCGCAATGATTTCGTCGGTGGAGTCTCGCGTGCTCCGGGTGAAGTTGTTTGCCGCTGCGGTGGTCGGGCTCGTTGTCGGCGCTCTCATTGGCGCCGTGGTGGCGATGACGATCGCCGCCGAGGCGACGGCAACGGCCTTCGTGCGACTGCACAATCCGGCGGACCTGAGCGCCATTGCCGGCGGCGCCAGCCAGGTCACCCCCGACAACCAGTCGAACACAGGCACTTTCGTCGCCGGCGAGATCGCCTATCTCTCCGGTGAGGGGTTCGGCCAGGCCGTGGCTGCCAAGCTGGCCAAGAACAAGCCGGTGACGCTGGAGGTGGCTCAAGCCGCCGAGTCGTCGGTGGTGACCATCAGTGCCACTGCCCCCACGGCGCAGGAAGCCGTCCGCGCGGTACAGACCGCCATCGACGTCTACGGGCAGCAGCTTCAGGCGCGCATGGATGCGCAGCTGCGGACCATCGTGCCGACGCTCGATCAGTGGCAACGCAATGCCGGTGGCGACATCGAGCGCCTGCAGGATGTCCAGCGCCTGCGCGACAGCGTCGAATTGCAGGCACTGCAAGCCAGCAAGTTGGATGTCGTGCAGCCACCCACCACCGACCCGGCCGGTTCGCATCGGTGGGTGACGGGAGCGGTTCTCGGCGCCGTCGTCGGTGCTGGGCTCATGGTCGCGACGCTCCTCGTTCTGCGGCGCCGCTCCGGTCGTGCGGCACTGGTCAAAACCGTCACCGACACCGTCGACGGGATCATGCTGCCGGCAGTCGATTTCACCGCTTTGCCCCCGGAGCAATTATGGGGCGACAAGGAGGAGCGGCTGGCGCGCACCCTCTACACCCAGTGTGCGAGTGCCGACGCGGAGCGCACGATCCTCGTCGTTGGCGTGTCGGCGTCGTCCGGTGCCGGGCGGGTGGTGGACTTGCTGCGCTCCGCGGCCGGGGCAGCGGGCGGTAGCCGCGTCGTCAGCGGGGGAGCGGTGGGCGACGCGACGCTGACACCCGAGGCCGTTGCCGCGGCGACCGACATCGTGCTCGTCGCCCGACTCGAGCACGACACGATGGCGCAGGCGCTGGCGGCGCGATCGGTCACCGCGTCAGGCTCGGTGCCAGTTGCGGCGGTGTTCACCTACCGCCGGTCGCTGAAACCCTGACCGATCAGACTGGGCTGGTGTCTCCGTACAACCACGAACGCCACTGCGGGGTCGCTTCGCCCTGGTGCAGCCAGTGCACGCTGATGTACCAGTCGGCCGGTCCATAGGGGCCGCCCTGGATGCCGATGTCCGGAGTCGTCGCGTCCCGGTCGCTGACGTAGGTCACGTTGTGGATGTGCACGTCCGATCCGGCGATCGATTCGCTGGGGTTGCCGCCACTGAGTTCCACCGCCCACCAGGAGGATCCGACGTGGTCGTCCATCGTCACGGCGATGTCGTCGATCTCGATGCCGGCCACCTGCAGCAGCCGCACCCCGTAGCCGTCGCCGGCGCCACGACCGGGTAGATAGGCGGTGATGCTGTCGAACGAGGCGTCCTTGACCCGATACAGCATCACGGCGGCCCCATCCGCTCTGTAGGAAGCGATGTCGCCGAACTGCACGCCGGCGATGTCCTGGATGAGGATGCGCCCCGGCCCTTGCAGCACGAGATCGTTCACCGTCAGATTCGACGAGGGCAGCTGAGCGACGGTGAGCCCGTTGCGCAGCTGCCCGGCGCCGAAGAGATGAATGTCGGACGGGTGGTCCGCGACCAGCCGCACGTTGTCGATGACCGAGTCCCGCAGCGAGGCCAGCAGGATCCCGCCGTTGCCGCCACCGAACGGTCCATCGGCGGAATGGGTTTCGGCGTAGATGTTCCTGAGGGTGACCCCTGAGAACTTGCTGGTGGTGGTCGCCGGTGTCTCGACCGCCAAGGACCAGTTCTTCGACCCGAGGATCGTGACGTCGCTGATCGTGACACCGGAGAAGTCCCACCACTTCGAGTCTTCGGTGCCGTCGATGTTGTTGGTGGCCAGCACGATCCCGGTTTGCGCACCGGAAATGGTGACATCGGAGATGTCGATGTTCTGCGACGCGATGCTGGTCCAGTCGCCCGGTCCGGAGGCGATCGCCGAGTTGACGTGGAAGCCGAACTCCTTGTCGGTGACGGTGACATCGGAGATGGTGATGTCGTAGCCGCCCTGGACGCGGAAACCATTGGCGCGCCCGCCGGTGACCGTGATGTGGGTGGCGACGGAGCCGCCGTTGTTCCACTCGCCGAGCCCGGCCTGGTTGAACGGTCCGTCGGTGGGTCCGTACGTCCATGGCTGCGTCGGGTCGTAGTAGGTGACGAAGGCCAGTCCGTCGTCACCGGTATTGGTCGCCGTGAGCCCGTCGACCGTCACGCGCCGGTTGGCGTTGAAGTGCAGGCCGTCGGCGAGGGTGCCGACGGCGGTGAAGTCGGTCACCGTGACATCCGAGCAGCCCATGAACACCGCACCGGCTTGAGGCGCGTTCTCGACGCGGCCGTTGATCACGGAGACGTTCTGCACGGTGCCCGTCGAACCGCTCCAGCCGCTGGGCGGAGGGGAATCGGAGGGCCACCCCAGCACCGAGATACCGTCGCCGAAGCTACGAGCCGACGGCCGCGTGACCCATTCGATGTCCGGGTTCAGCAATGTGATGTTCGCGGCGGCGCCCTCGATCCGGATGCCGTGACTGGTGCCGTGGCCACTGGCGTCGAGGTTGTCCATCAGCAATCGCGCGCCGGGCGCGAACTCCACGGTGACATCGGACAGGCCTTTGAGCAATATGGCCGCGTGGCCGGCCGGATTCTGTTGCGCGAAGCGGTAATTGCCCTCGGGGAAGTACAGAGTGCTGCCGGAGGTCATGGCGGCCTCCGCGGCTTTGAGCGCGGCCGAGTCGTCGGTGACGCCGTCGCCGACGGCGCCGTAATCTTTGACGTTGACCGTGTTCGTCGTCGTGATCAGTGATGTCGTGGTGATCTGCCCCGAGCCGGATGTGGCCCCCGCGGTGTCGGCCGGTCGCACCGTCCAGCCGAGCAGGGTCCACAGCAGCGGTGATTCTGCCGGTGCGTTCCCGCTGTCGGCGCGCAGCCGGCTCACGAACCTCGTGAGCACCGGGACAGGCTTGGTCGTCAGCTGCTCGGTGGGCGCGGCAATAGGTGGTGGGGAGGCCACTTGTCGTGACGTTGTTGCTGACGTCGCCGTAGTCGCGAGCAGCGTAGCGGGCTCGGGCGCCGTGGGCAGAGTCCGGGGGTTGTCGTTCTCGACTGCACGGGCAGGCGTCCGGCGGGCATCGACCTCGTCATCGGCATCAGCTGAATCATCAATCTTGGCAGCCGAATTGCGAGGTCGCGAAGGTGTATTCGACTCGGCGGCCGACATACGGTCATGGGTGCGCCGGGCATGTGCGCGGACCGATGGGCCCGCGTCCCCGTCCGGACCGTCGGGCGATTCGACCTCGGAGGTCGACGGCTCTGCGTCGTCGGACGACGTGGTCGCCGGTTCGCGTGCAGTGTGGCGGTTCGGAACGTCGGAGGCGGACGCATCCGTCGCCGTGGCGGTCGCAGTGTCTGAGGAGTCGGCGAGGGCCACTCCATGTCCGGTCGACAACGCCAGGCCGATCCCGGCGGCGACCACAGCTCCCCGGAGACTGCACGCTCTCTTGTCCACGATTTGACCCCCGATCATTTGTCACAATCGTCAACAACCCTCTAGGGGTGAACATAGGCGCTGGTTAACTGAATTGCCAGCCCGATTCCCCGGTCACGGAAGGAAGCCTGCGCTGCTCGCCGCACTGGGGGTCAGCGGCGGGGCTGCGGTTCCCCACGGCCCGGCGAGCCAGCAGCCGGTCGCTCGAGACGACAATCGGCCGGTTGACCTCGTAGTTCGACGGCATCCGTCTGTGTCCGCCCTGCAGCTCATACCCGGGTCGGTCATGGCCCGAGCGGCGTTCCTGCGGTCGCATCGTCGGGAGATCCTCGCCTCAACCGACCGCGCGCGGCAAATCCGTCACACCGGGCGCTTGTCCCGGCTGCTACGTTCTCCAGCCGCTTTCTCCGCAGGATAGGGGACTGCAGAGTGGTCCCTACTGCAATACGGTGCACGGCATGCGGGAGCGGCGGCGTTCCGGGGTGCGGGCAGGGCCGCTGCCGGCCGCCGTCTACACGTTGATCGCGGTGCTCTTCCTCAACGGGGTCAGCGGCACCCTGTTTTTCGCTCATGCCCGACCCGACCCACTGGTCAAAGCCGACGCGATCGTCGTCCTCGGTGGCGAGCACGACGGTCGCGAGGCCTACGGGCTCGAGCTCGCCGAGCAAGGTTATGCGCCCACCGTGCTGATGTCCGATCCTTATGGAGCCCGCGACAAAGTGATGAAGCGCTACTGCCGCACCCGTTCCGACATCGAGGTCATCTGCCGCCCGCCCGTGCCAGGCACCACCCGCGGTGAGGCCCTGATGACCCGCTCGCTTGCCGAGCAGCGCGGCTGGCGCTCGGTGATCGTGATCAGCTGGCGCTACCACCTGCCCCGCGCCCGGCGGATCTTCGACGTCTGCTTCGCCCCGCCCGACCGCACCGTGATCATGCGCGACGTGCCCCGCACCTACCCGTTCTCGGTAGCCCAATGGCAGTACACGTTCCTCTACCAGTACGCCGCCTGGGTCAAAGCCGAAGTGCAAGGCTCCTGTGACTAGCCGAGCTTGCGGTACAGCGTCGCCCCGCCGCGCACCGAGAGGTAACCCAGCAGCGCGAACGTCACCCCCACCGCGCAGTACATTGCCACCTTCTTGCCGGCCGCCACCGTGCTGCGCACCGGCACGTCCCCGCCGACCCACATCGGCGACGCCAGCGCGAACGCCACCATGCTGGCTGCCGAACCCAGCACGCCGTAGCCCAGCACAGCCGACGCGATCGATGAAACACGTTGTGTCGACAGCATTCCCGCCAGACCGCACACCACCGCCGTCGCCGTCACCAACCGTGCCGACGACGGCCGGCGCAGCAGCAGCGCGCCGACTGTCGACCCGATCGCCCCGCCGAGCGCGACCAGCACCCACGTCATCGCGCCGCTACCCGCGCGGCTAGGAGCCCGCACAGCAGGCCGGCGAGCGCTGCGGCCGGCACACCGATCAAGAACGCGAGCGACAGCCTCGGCGGCTGACTGATCGTGAGGACCGACCACGCACTGAGACTTGCTGCGCTGGCGCACATTCCGAACAGGGCCGCGCGCACCGTCGACATGACCCCGCTGGCGACGATGAAGCCGGCCACCGCGAACGCGACCGCTGCCGTCACCGTCGTCGACACCCACAGCTGCCTCGGCTGCGGCCACGCGGTCGCAATCCCATACCGCACAAGCGCGCCCGCAGTGCCGCCGATTGCCAACGCCACGGTGTGGGTACGCGGTGGACGATGGCGAGCCGGCACGCAGCCAAGGCTAGCGTCACTGATACGTTCGGGTGCTTCGACAACCGCTGACGCTGATGTCAGATACCGTTGTGTGGTGTCCGGCTCCCTGAAGCGTTTCGACGAATGGCTCAACCGCCAGCTCGAGCAGTGTGCGCGCGACGCGGGCGAGGACGTCAACACCTATGTCGCCCGCGCGGTCGCCTCGAAGATGCTGGCCGACCAGCGTCTGGCCGAGAGTGCGGCCGTCGAGCGGCTGATGGAGCACCTGTCGGAATCCGGCGTCTTCGCCGGCACCGACATGCCCAGCGTGTCCACCGTGATCGCCGACCCCGAACGGTTGCGCGCGCTCTATGCCACCGGTCTGCTCGACTCACCCACCGAAGAGGTGTACGACCGCATCACGCGCGCGGCGGCCGATGCGCTGGACGCCCCGCACGCGCTGGTGTCGTTGGTCGACGTCGACCGGCAATTCTTCAAGAGCGCGGCCGGCATGGAAATGCGGACCCCGGAGGAACGGCAGACGCCACTCGAGCGCTCGCTGTGTCAGTACGCCGTGGCAAACGGCCAAGCGCTGGTGCTCGAAGACGCCCGACTGGACCCGGTGTTCAAGAACCACCCCGCCGTGCAAGACGGCACCGTCGTCGCCTACCTCGGCATCCCGCTCACCGACACCCACGGCAATTCCATCGGCACGCTTTGTGTTTACGATGACAAGCCTCGCCTCTGGGGTACCGGCCACGTGCAGGTCCTCACCGACCTCGCCGGGCTCGCCTCCGAACGGATCTTCGGTCCGGGGTCCGGCCACACACGATAGCCGTACACGGCCGCAGTTAACCCGACTGCCGGAAATAGTTACGGCTAAGCGGCAAATTGCCACTGACTGATGGCATTTTGACTGCGCCGACCTCTCAGCACACCTACAGTGAGACCCACAGGAGGCGTTTCGGGGGTCGGGGATGCAGGCAGGTACGGAGCAGGCGACGCACACGCCGAGCACGCGTGCCACGCAACCGCACCTGCGTGCCGTCGCCCCGCCTCTCGTCGTCGGCAAGCCCCCTCTGCGGCAGCGCGCTTTCGACCACCTGCGCAACGAGGGCGGATTTGTCGCCCTTACCGTGGGGTTGGATCTCTGCGCCGCCTTGTGCGCAGTAGCGCTGGTGCACTGGATGCTTGACCAGAACGATGCGTTGGGCGTTTTTCCGTGGACATGGCTGTTCATTCCTTTTCTGATCGTTCTGATGGCCGGCCGCTCGCTGTACACGCGCAAGCTCAGTGATCGATTCCTCGACGAGTTCGAACCGGTCGAAACCTCGGTCGCGGTCGCGTCCCTCCTCACGTTGGCGGTCATCATGTACGCCGTGCCGGCCTTCCAGCCTGGGACCACAGTGCCGGAATACATTCGTCCCAGCGACGCCGTGGTCCGAATCTGGCTGGTCGCCGCCGTGCTGATTCCCCTGGTCCGTTTCTGTCGCTCCCTGGCGCAGCGCTATCTGAGACGCAAGTACAACTTCGGAAAGCGCGCCATCGTCGTCGGCGCCGGACCCATCGCCCACCAACTGATCGCCCGGATGCGACAGGTACCCGACTACGGGCTCCGCCCTGTCGGCATCATCGACGACACACGACCGGTCACCATCGAGGCCGAAGGCATTCCCTATCTGGGCACCACGGGCAATTTCGAACGCGCTGTCGTGCAAACCGGGGCGGAGAAGCTGATCATCGCGCACTCCGCGGTGAGCGATGAGACGCTCGCCGCGCTCGCGCAGCGCGCCCACCACATGGGCATGACGGTGCGGGTGGTGCCCCGCATGATGGACGTCGTCGGCGTCGGCGCGACCATCGAGCACATGGGCGGCATCCCGCTGATGACGCTGTCCCATGCCAACCCGACCGGGTGGCAGTTCGCGCTCAAACACGCCATCGACCGATCATGTGCCGCAGTCGGTCTCGTGCTGATCTCGCCGCTGTTCCTGACGCTCATGCTGATGGTCCGGCTCAGCTCGCCGGGGCCGATCTTCTTCGGCCAGGAGCGAATCGGCCGTGACGGCAAGGTGTTCCAATGCATGAAGTTCCGCAGCATGCGGCCCGCTGACCCGGCGGCGGCCGCGTTCACCGTCGCAGACGGGGCGGCGCCCGGCGGTGTCGAGGGCGAGGACCGGCGCACCTGGATCGGCAAGATCATGCGCAAGACGTCGATGGACGAGTTGCCGCAGCTGCTGAACGTGGTCAAGGGCGAAATGAGCCTGGTGGGTCCGCGACCCGAACGTCCCGAGTTCGTCGAACTGTTCGAGATGCAGATACGCCGTTACGGAGACAGGCACCGCGTCAAGGCCGGCATGACCGGATGGGCGCAGGTGCACGGTTTGCGCGGGCAGACCTCGATTGCCGACCGCGCCGAGTTCGACAACTTCTACATCGAGAACTGGTCGATTCTGCTCGACATGAAGATCCTCGCACTGACTGTGCTGGCCGTGCTGAAGAGTGCCGAATAGACGGTATGGGGAGGCTGGGGCCTCACCACATGTGAACGTGGGTTGCCGTCAGGAATTGGGTCCTGGCCGGTAGAGCCACAACTGTGGGAGGCCCCAGTGAAGATTCAGCGTACGAGTGTTGGTCTGGACGTGCATGCACGTTCGGTGTTCGGATGTGGGTTAGACGGTGAAACCGGTGAGGTGTTCTCGCGCCGGTTGAGTACTGATCACCGCGAGATCCTGGACTGGGTCAGCGGGTTACCCGGGCCGGTCGCGGTCACCTACGAAGCGGGCCCGACGGGTTTCGGGTTGGCCCGTTTTCTTGTCGATACCGGCGTGCCGTGTCTGGTGGCGGCGCCGTCGAAGTTGGTGCGCCCCAGCGGTGATCGGGTGAAAACCGATGCCCGTGACGCCGCGCATCTGGCCCGGTTGCTGCATTTGGGCGAGATCACCGAGGTGTGTGTCCCCAGTGTCGAACGCGAAGCAGCCCGGGATCTGGTGCGGGCACGCGAGGACTGCCGCGCTGATCTGATGCGGGCCCGCCACCGCGTGCTGGCGCTGCTGCTGCGCCACAACATCATCTACTCCGGCGGGCCGGCCTGGACGCTCACACACCTGGCCTGGCTGTCCCGCCAGCACTTCCCCACCCCGGCCCAGGCCGCCTATGACACCGCGCTGGAAGCCATGCTGGCCTGCATCGATCGCCGTGACCGGCTGGATGCAGCGATCGCCGCGATGGCCACCGACAGTGAGTTCACCCCGGTGGTCCGGCGGCTGGGCTGTCTGCGTGGGGTCTCGACACTGACCGCGTTCGGATTGGCCGTGGAGATCGGGGACTGGTCCCGGTTGAGCGGGCGCGCGATCGGCGCCTACCTGGGTTTGGTGCCCACCGAGTACTCCTCGGGCGCCTGCCGGGCGCAGGGCTCGATCACCCGCACCGGAAACGCCCATGCCCGGCGCTTGTTGATCGAAGCGGCCTGGCATCATCGCCGGCCCTACCGTCCCGGTGTCGAGCTGCGGCGGCGCTGGCAGGCCGCCAGCCCGGCCGCCCGCCGGCGCGGCCAGCAGGCCAACCATCGCCTCCACACCCGGTGGCGCGGATTCGATGCTCGCGCCAAACGCCCCGCGGTGGCCAATGCGGCCATCGCTCGCGAGTTGGCCGGCTGGTGCTGGTCACTGGCCATCCTCGAGGAGTAAGGGGCTTACCGATAACGTTCAGTAGCTGACGTCGTTACCGGTCCTGGCGGGCACGCTGACGATGACCCGCGTGAATGCTATGAGTAACCCCGAGCGCCAGCGACGGGTCACGCTCGTGAATAGACAGCGGTCCATCGTCACTCGAAACACCGATCTGCGGTAGCCAATCCGCGCATTTCAGACTGACAAGCCGTCGCTACGACACGCGCGCCAGTCCCCGGTACACCGACACCCAGCACTGACCGAGGAAGCGGCGGCCACGACGACGGTCGAGGCCGCCGCTTCACCCTGCCCACTTGACAAACCACTCCCCATATCAGCATTTCCGCCATTCGAATTCGCAACGTCACGTTCCGTATTAGGCTTTGCTGGGGCACTACGCAAGGGTTGGGGGAGGTGTGGAGCACGGGCCGAACCACGTCGGACTGATTCCCGATGGGTTGCGACGTTGGGCCAAGGCTCACGACACCACGCTGGCCGATGCGTATCTGCGTGGCGCGCATCAGGTCGTCGCCATCCTGGCGACCCTGCAGCGCCACGGCGTCCGCACCGTCACCGTCTACAACCTCAGCCGAGCCAACCTCGGACGCACCGACGACGAGCTCGACGCCGTGTATCAGGCCTCGCTGCAGTTCTTGACCACGCTGATCCCCGAGGCCTTCGACGCGCAGATCTGCAGCCTGCGTCTGCACGGTGATCGAAAAGCATTGCTCGACAACTACGTTGCCGCCGCACACGATCTCGAAGTGGGTATGACGGGCACCGACTTCCGCATCAACCTGCTCGCCGCCTACGACGCCTACGACGAACTGCGCGATGCCCAGCAGCGGGCGCAGCACACCGGCGGCGACATCGCCTCAGCCATCGAGATCGGCGACGTCGACCTCGTCATCCGGACTACCGCCGAACCCCTGCTCAGCGGATTCCTGCCGCTGCAAAGCCAATACGCGCAGCTCTACTTCCTCACCACCCCGCTCAACGATCTGACGATGGACCAGATCGACGAGCTCATCGCCCGCTATCGCGGCGTCCCGCAACTGCGGGGGCGGTGACCGTGACGCGACACCCACTGATCATCGGCGCCGGACCCGCCGGCCTGTCCGCCGGCCTCGAACTCGTCCGACGCGGCATCACGCCGACCATCCTCGAATCTTCGAGCAACGTCGGCGGACTCGCCCGCACCCACACCGACGGGGACTGGCGCATCGACCCCGGCGGACATCGCTTCTTCACCCGCAACGAGGAAGTGTCGGAGATCTGGCGGTCCCTGCTGCCCGAGGACCAGTGGCTGGCGGTGCCCCGCAGCTCGGCGATGCTGGTGCACAACCGTTTGGTGCGCTACCCGCTGATGGGACGTGACCTGCTGCGCCAACTCAGTCTCCGCGACGGGCTCGCCGGGGCGGGCAGCTACGCATGGGCCCGGCTACGCCGCCAGACCCAGATCGAACCACGGCACGCCAACTTCAAGGAATGGGGTCGCGCGGAGTTCGGCCGCCGCTGGTATGAACTCTTCTTCGACGGCTACGTCCGCAAGACTTGGCTCGCCGACCCCGAGAACATCGCCAGCGACTGGGCAAACCAGCGCATCAAGCCGATCGGCTGGCGGCTGTCGGACGATCACAAGATGGCCGATCAGGACGTCTTCCGCTACCCCCGCCACGGCCCTGGGCAGGTGTGGGAAGCAGCGGCCGACAAGCTCCGCGCGGCCGGTGCCGACCTCAAGATGAACGCGATGGTGACGCGCGCCCACTTCCGGGGCGGCACCTGGACATTGACGACGGAACGCGGCGACACCGTCACCGGGGATGCCCTGTTCTCCAGCATGCCGCTGCGCACCCTGGTCAATGCGCTGCGCCCCGCGCCGCCGAAATACATCCAAACGGTGGCGTCCAATCTGCGGCACCGCTCACTCATCACCGTGGCGGTGGCGCTGTCGCGCAGCTACGACATCCCCTACAACTGGGTCTACACGCCGGGGCCCAACTTCCACGCGGGCCGGATCCAGAACTACCGGCGCTGGTCACAGGAGCTGGTGCCGAACGGCTGGAACGGCACGTTTCTCGGGTTCGAGTACTTCCTGCTGCCCGACCAGGATCTGTGGCTCGCCGACGCCCACAGCCTCAGCGCCATCGTGGAACACGACCTGGCGCAGCTGGGGTTCGCCACAACCGAGATCGAAAAGGTGATGATCACCCGGTCCGAATTCGCCTACCCGATCCACGATCCGATCCGCGATCGCAGCGTCGTGCGCATCCGCGACCACCTCCGCGAGCACTACCCCTCGCTGCACACCGTCGGACGCAACGGCATGCACCACTACGACAACCAGGACCACGCGATGCTCAGCGCGATCCGCAGCGTGGGCAAGTGCTTCGGGGAGAACGTGGATCCGTGGCAGGTCAACACCGACCTGAGCTACCACGAGCAGGGGCTGCGCCGCTAGGAAGCTTTTGAACTCCGTGTTGCGGGGTTGGTGCGCGGGTGCCGCAACTCGTACTCGTCCTCCAGCGCCTCGGCGATACCGCCGCCGGTCAGCGTGGACTCCAGCGCCTTCTCCGGGTTGCGCGCGAACTCGTCGGGGAAGACGAAGCGGCGGAACGCCCAGAACCGGAACGCCATCTGCAGCAGGTTTCCGACGATGTAGGCGGAGATGAAGTCGGCGATGTTCTCGGTGAACAGCGACACCATCGGCACCCGCAGCATCAACACGTAGCTGGAGAACCACAGCGGCGCCATGCTGAGCACCACGCCCACGGCGCTGACCCCGAAGAACAGCAGCGCCTCGTGATGTTTCTCGCGGCCGCCGCGGTCGCGGAAGCTCCACTCCCGATTAAGGATGTAGGAGGCGATCACCGCGACGATGCCGGCGATGATCTTCGCCGTCACCGGCTTGGGCTCCAGAATCGTCAACTTGAGCGTGAAGAAGATCGCGGAGTCGATGACGAACGTCGTGGCGCCCACGATGGCGAACTTGATCAGCTCGTGGTGCCGCTCCGCGTAGGGACGGAGCGGCCCAGGGAGACGCTTGATCGTCGCATCGGCAAAGGACACAAGGAGCGAGTCTACGTAACCAACCCGCCAAACTCCCAAGCGCGCAGTAACCGCAGGTCAACCGTGTGGCCCACGTCATGACACGATAGACGCCGTGCCACGAACCGCAACTTCTCGTCCCGTCGTCGCCATGGTCGGCGGCGGGCAACTCGCCCGGATGACCCACCAGGCCGCGATCGCGCTCGGACAGACCCTGCGGGTGCTCGCGATCCGCGCCGACGAGTCCGCCGCCCAGGTCACCCCCGACGTCGTCCTCGGCCACCACACCGACTACGACGCGCTGCGCCGAGTCGCCGACGGCGCCACCGCGCTCACGTTCGACCACGAGCACGTGCCCACCGAACTGCTCGAGAAGCTGGTCGCCGACGGAGTGGCCGTCTACCCGCCGCCCGAGGCGCTGGTGCACGCGCAGGACAAGCTGGTGATGCGGCGACGGTTGGCAGCGCTCGGCGCGCCCGTGCCCCGCTTCTCTGAGGTGACCAACACCGGCGAGGCCGAGGCGTTCGCCATGGAGGTCGGCGGGCCGGTGGTCATCAAGACCGTGCGCGGCGGCTACGACGGCCGCGGCGTGATCATGGCCGATTCGCCCGACGAGGCCCGCGAGATCGTCGGCCGCTACCTGGCCGACGGGGTACCCGTGATGGTCGAGGAGAAGATCGCGATGCGGCGCGAACTCGCGGCGCTGGTGGCCCGCTCCCCGTTCGGGCAGGGCGCGGCATGGCCTGTGGTCGAGACCGTGCAGGAAGACGGCATCTGCGTGACGGTGATCGCGCCGGCACCCTCGGTGGGTGAGTTGGGTTCGGCTGCTTCGGAATTGGCGCTCGGTCTGGCGTCCGAACTCGGAGTGGTCGGGGTGATGGCCGTCGAACTGTTCGAGACCGTCGACGGCAGGCTGCTGGTCAACGAGCTCGCGATGCGGCCGCACAACTCCGGGCACTGGACCATGGACGGCGCCCGGACCTCCCAGTTCGAGCAGCACATCCGCGCGGTGCTGGATTATCCGCTCGGCGACACCTCCCCGCTGACGCCGTACACGGTGATGGGCAACGTGATCGGGGCTGCTGTTCTCCCCGAGATGTCGATGGACGAACGCGTGCACCACCTGTGCGCGCGGCTGCCCGAGGCCAAGGTGCACCTCTACGGCAAGGAGGAGCGGCCCGGCCGCAAGACCGGACACGTCAACATCGTCGGCGAGGACTGGGAGTCGTTGCGCGAGCGCGCGGAGCGGGCGGCACACTGGCTCTCGCACGCCGAATGGACCGACGGATGGGACCCCCACGCATGACCGCACGTGTCGGCTTGATCATGGGCAGCGACAGCGACTGGCCGGTGATGTCGGAGGCCGCGGAAGCGCTTGCGGAGTTCGACGTGCCGTTCGAGGTCGGTGTCGTGTCCGCGCACCGCACACCGGGCCGCATGCTGACGTACGCCCAGGAGGCCGCCGGGCGCGGCATCGAGGTGATCATCGCCGGTGCCGGCGGTGCGGCGCACCTGCCGGGCATGGTCGCCTCGGCCACACCGCTGCCGGTAATCGGGGTGCCCGTCCCGCTGGCGCGGCTCGACGGCATGGACTCGCTGCTGTCGATCGTGCAGATGCCCGCCGGTGTGCCGGTGGCGACGGTGTCGATCGGCGGCGCGCGCAATGCCGGCCTGTTGGCCGTGCGCATCCTGGGCGCCGCCGATCCTGCGCTGCGCGAACGCATGTCGGCGTTCCAGGCCGGACTGGAGAAGATGGTGCTGGAAAAGGACGAGGCGCTGCGGCGAAAGCTACTGGGGGAGTAGGCGGGTCCGCACGCCCTCGACAATGCGGTCGACCGGCCGGCCCGCCAGGCGGCACGCCACGGTCACCGCTGTCGCCGAACCCGCCTCGAACACCCCTTAGGTGACCTCGTCAGCCGCGGCAGCGATCGCGCCGAGCACGCGCACCTCGCGCCCGTCGGCCCGCATCTGTGCGCACGCGGTCTGCAGCGCCGCCACGGTCCCGTCGACGTCCGGATGACTCATGCGGTGACGCCCGGGCGTCGTGGAGGCGTGAATGCAGTTGGGCGCGCGAGCGGATACCGAGCTTGCGGTAGACCTTGCTGAGGTTCATCTCGACGGTCTTCGGCGACAGGAACAATTCCGTTGGTGACCACGCAGCAGGATGCGGTTCAGCGCGTCCCTCTGCACACCCGCGAGCCCATCGATGACCGCCTCGTCGATGTCGGTCAGGGGATCCGCCAACCCGGCGAAGGCCAGCGTCACCTCGCTCGGAGTTCCTCGGGCGAGCAGCACTCGGAAACCGCGAGCCGCCGCCACGTCGCGCGCGTGCAGGGCGAACGTCGTCTTCCCGATGCCGGCTTCGCCGTCGACGATCAGTCCGACTGGACCGGACGAGGCAGTGTCCAGCAGGACGCGGAGGGCCTCCGCTTCGGCCTCCTGTAGGACCGCGCGCAGGCTCTGAGCGTTGTGACCCGGCATCGTCCCCCTGAGCTGACCACCGTGGTGGATCAACAATAAGAGGGGTGCGCAAGACCGTCGGTACGGGCTATCGGTCGGAGATTCGCCTACAGCAGCGACGCGTACGGAAGATACTGTTCAAGACGGGATATGGGCTTGCTTCCCGTTTGCTGACGGGAGCGTTAGTTTGGGAAATATTGGTTTGCTTAGCAAACTCGACGCGGCGCACCGATGGAGCCGCGTTTTGGAGGAGATATACTGCGGTGTGATCTTCGTCACACCGGCGGGTTCGGCGCCCTGCTCAGGATGCGCGGAGCACGACGACAGGCTCGGCGCTGTGCACCGGAGCGGCCAGCTGGATGTGGCCCGTCTGTGCCGCGTGCATGCCCGCGTCGACGACAGCGGAAGCGCGCAGCGCGTGGCGGGAGCCGTGCCAGCCGCACTCGCAGTGAGCGGTGCGCCGGAGAGCCGGACCATCGATGTAGACCTGCATGTTCCGGAGAGTAGCCAGGCAAGATGTGAATTAACCACGTCTGCTGCTGAGCTTCGGCTGAGAGCGCGGGCGGGCGGACTTCGCGCCGACGCGCGAGCACGGTAAAGTTACCGGCGAGTAGCAAGGAGATGATGATGGCTGGTTGGGGCGGAAATCCCTCGTTCGATCTTTTCCAGTTGCCGGAAGAGCACCAAGAGCTGCGCGAGGCGATCCGCGCGTTGGCGGAGAAGGAGATCGCTCCGTACGCGGCGGACGTCGACGAGAACGCTCGGTTCCCTCAGGAGGCACTCGACGCGCTGGTGGCCAACGGCTTCAACGCCGTGCACGTGCCCGAAGAATACGACGGACAAGGCGCTGACTCGGTGGCCGCGTGCATCGTCATCGAAGAGGTGGCCCGCGTCGACGCGTCGGCGTCACTGATCCCGGCGGTCAACAAGCTCGGCACCATGGGCCTGATCCTGCGCGGCTCCGACGAGCTGAAGAAGAAGGTGCTTCCTTCGCTCGCCTCGGGCGAGGCGATGGCCTCCTACGCGCTGTCGGAACGTGAAGCGGGCAGCGACGCGGCCTCGATGAGGACCCGCGCCAAGGCCGACGGCGACGACTGGATTCTCAACGGCGCCAAGTGCTGGATCACCAACGGCGGCAAGTCATCCTGGTACACCGTCATGGCCGTCACCGATCCCGACAAGGGTGCCAACGGCATCTCGGCGTTCATGGTGCACGTCGACGACGAGGGCTTCACGATCGGACCCAAGGAGCGCAAGCTCGGCATCAAGGGCAGCCCGACCACCGAGCTCTACTTCGAGAACTGCCGCATCCCCGGCGACCGGATCATCGGCGAGCCCGGCACCGGCTTCAAGACCGCACTCGCGACGTTGGACCACACCCGCCCGACCATCGGCGCCCAGGCCGTCGGCATCGCGCAGGGTGCGCTCGACGCGGCAATCGAATACACCAAGGACCGCAAGCAGTTCGGCAAGAGCATCGCCGACTTCCAGGCGGTGCAGTTCATGCTCGCGGACATGGCGATGAAGGTCGAAGCGGCCAGATTGATGGTCTACAGCGCGGCCGCCCGGGCCGAGCGCGGTGAGGGCAACCTCGGCTTTATCTCTGCAGCGTCGAAGTGCCTGGCCTCTGACGTCGCCATGGAGGTGACGACCGACGCGGTGCAGCTGTTCGGCGGGGCCGGCTACACCATCGACTTCCCCGTCGAGCGGATGATGCGCGACGCCAAGATCACGCAGATCTACGAAGGCACCAACCAGATTCAGCGCGTCGTCATGAGCCGGGCGCTGCTCAAGTAGTCCTGTCGCCGCGAGAGTGGCCTCACGGTAGTGCCGACGCGTCGGGAGCTACCGCTGAGGCACTCTCGCGACCCCGGCCGCGCGGTGCTCAGTCGGCCGGCCGCAGGTGCGTGATGTCGCCGGCCGACACCGTGACGGGCTCGGCTCCGCTGTCGATGATCAGCCGCCCGTCGTCGTCGACAGCGATCGCTGTACCGACGAGCTCGTCATCACCCGGCAGCAGCGCGCGCACCCGGGTGCCGATCGTGGAGCTCGCCGCGCGATAGTCGGCGGCCAGCGTGGCGTCGGCCGCGCGCCACTGCTCGATCCTTGTGCTGAGAGTGCGCAGGAGCGCGACCGCGAGGTCGCTGCGGTCGACGTCGTGACCGAGCATCGTCATCGACACGGCGTTCGGATCCGGTGCGTCGGCCTCGTCGAAGCCGACGTTGAGGCCGACGCCCACGACGACGACGGGCGCCGCGACCTCGGCCAAGATGCCGGCCAACTTCCGGCTGCCGACGAGGACGTCGTTGGGCCATTTGACCGTTGCGTCGACGCCGACGGTCTCGGCGACCGCCAGGCCGGTCAGCAGCGGCAGCCAGCCCCACCTGTCGGGCGCGACGCCCGCGGTGTCGACGCCGACAGACATCGAGATCTGCGTGCGTGGGGGAGCCGACCACCGCCGCCCGTGCCGGCCGCGTCCCGCCGACTGATGCTCGGCCAACAGCACCGCACCGGCGATGTCCTCACCGCCGGAGGCGCGGGCGATGAGATCGGCATTCGTCGACCCCGTGTCCTCGACGACGTCGACGCGGCGCCACACGGTTCCGTCGAGCGCGGAACGCAGGACTTCGGTATTCAGGGCGGCAGGCACCCGACGACCCTAAACGACGAGTCGTTTCGCTCGGCGTATCGAACTACTTCGCTGCAGCGTCCGAGTGTTCGATGGCCTCCACCTGCTGGGCTGCCCACGCATGAGCGGCGGTGGCGCGGTTGAGATGCCCGAAACCCGCCACGAACGAGACCATCGCGGCGAGCGCCCACAGGTTTCCGAACGCCCACTCCCAGGTGGTGGCGGTGGACGCCGACTGCAGCCAATAGGCGGCGATGGCAACCAGCGCATATCCGCTGAACACGAAGAATCGACCATCGGCGCTGGCCAGCCACCCGGCATGTCGCCGGTTGCGAAGGTGCCACAGGGTGAGCGCCACGAGGACTGCCAGTGCGGTGACGGTGGTGTCCATCGGCGCCGTCCTTTGCCAGGTTTGCCGCTGTCGGTCGTCGATCAGTCTGCGCGATCAACCTGTGAACAGCATGTGGTTACGGGAACAGTAAGGTCACAGTAACGATCATGTCAATTATGTCGGGTAGGACGTCACTTTCGGTGAGGGTGGCGTCGGACTTCGCCAGAACGGCACGTTCGTGACAGAAAATCTACAGCCGCGTCAGCCGCGCGTGACTTTCTCCGTTGCCCGCCGACGATCCAGCGCCGCAGCATCCGGGTGCGCGACGTACACCAGCGAAGCCCCCACCGCGTAGGGCGCCAGCAGGTGAGCAACCAGATCGTCGGCGGTGTCCCACGGCGCCGAAGACAGCACGCGATCGTCGCCGCCCAGGCCCTGAGCATCGGCAGCGGAACGGGCCGCCGCGAGAACGTCGTCGCCGGAACGCCCGTCCAATGCCGGACCCGGGTACTGCTCGGCGACGATCTGATCGCCGTGCACCCGCACGGCCGTCGCGTAATCCGTCACTCCCACAGGAAGATCCGCTGCGGGCCGACCGAACGGATCCAACGACAGCACCGCGACCTCGCCACCGCTGACCGCCGCGTCCGCATCGTCGAGTCGACCCTCGGCGCACAGGGCCAGATCCGCGCTGTCAGCCTCCAGAACCGCTTCCGCGCCGATCCACCAGATCCCGAGCAACACCGCGGCCGTCTGCCAATGCGCCGGCAACAACACCGCCACCCGACTGCCGGGACCGGCCCCCATCTCGTCGCGCAGCAGGTTGGCGGTCTTGGCCGCCCAGTTCGCCAACGTCACCGTCGAGCACTCGATGCGCTCACCGGTCGCGTCGTCGTAGTAGGTGATCCGCGGCCCCGCCGGATTGCGGGACAGCAGAGGATCGAGAATCGCCGAGGAGAGATTGATCGCCATCAGTTGACGCACTGCGGGTCGTCCGACCCCGCCGTGATGATCGGCGAGGCCGCCGGCAACGCCTCGCCGCCGCCCGAGGCATTGGTCACCGGGGCCGACAGCGTGACATCCGTGCCGTCCAGCCCCGAGCCGGGACCGGTGTAATCGGCCGACAGCACCACCCGCACCGCGCCCTGGGGCACCGAGGCGTCCTCGACCACCGGCAACCCGCCCAACTGCTTGGCCACCTCCTGGGCGCCCATGTCATCGCTCGAGGCGGCCTGCACCTGGCTGTTGGTGACCTTGGTGCCCTCGTTGTTGCCGACGTTGCCTGCCGAGAAGCCCTTGCCCGTCAACACCTGGGACACCGCCGCGGCGAGGCCGTTGACGTCGCTGTCGTTGATCACGTCGACGGTGGTCTTGTCGGGGCTGTAGGCGATCTCGTCGGTCTTGCCCTCCTCCTGATCGTGCAGCAGGCTGCTCACCCAGTCCTTGACCTCGGGGGGATTGACCCGCACCACCGACTGCATACCGTCGTCGCTCCAGCCGGCCTCTTCGACGATCGGAATCGTGGCGAACGCGATGTTGCCGCCCGAGAGCTTGCTGAGCTGATCGGCGAAATCCATGATGCTCCAGCCGTCGGAGAGCACCACCGACCGCTGCACCGCGTCTTCGAGCCGGTTCAGCGTCGCCGGGCTCGACAGCGTCTTGCTCGAGATCACCTCGTGTGCCAGCGACGCCATGAACGCCTGCTGGCGGGTGACGCGGTCCAGATCGCCGCGCGGCAGGTCGTGGCGCTGCCGCACGAAACTCAGCGCCTGCGGCCCGTTCAGCTTCTGCCAGCCGGCCGGAAAGTCGGCACCCGAAAGAGGTTCGTAGACAGCATCTTTGAGGCAGACGTTGACCCCGCCCAGGGCGTCGGTGATCAACGCGAAGCCCAGCAGGCCGACTTCGGCGTAGTGATCGACCGTCACGCCGGTGAGGTTGGCGACCGTCTTGATCAGCTCCTCGCGGCCCGCCTCGGTGGCCTCCTTCTCCGCGACCTTCGGGTCCTCGCCCTCCTGCTCGACGAGTTGCTTCATCTTCTCCAGATGCACCGAGCCGTAGACGCCGTTGATCTTCATCTTCCCGATGCCGGGCGCCTCGACGTAGGAGTCGCGCGGGATCGAGATCGCTGTCGCCGAGCGCCCGTTGTTCGGGATACGGATCAAGATGATCGTGTCGGTGTTGGTCGACACGTCGTCGCCGGCGCGCAGCGTCGCCAGCTCCTCGGCGCTGAGCGGATTGCCGTGCGCATCGGTGCGGCTGTCCATGCCGACCAGCAGGATGTCGATCGCGCCGTCCTCGCCGCCCTCGCCGAGCGCAACCGGGCTGACGTGGTTGATGCCCGATTCGAAGGACCGGATCTTGCCCCATGCGACGCCGGTGCCGACGACGATCGCCAACGTCACGATGACGGAGACGACACGGGTCATCTGAGCTGCAGGCATCCGCCCAGGTTACTGGCGGGCAGGCGGGAGGCGGGGGAGCCGACCTCGGCGTGCCACACTCGCTACCTATGGCTGACCGAATCGTGATCACTGGCGCCGGCGGCATGGTCGGGCGCTTCTTGGCAGGTCAGGCGGCCTCTCAGGGCCGCGACGTTCTCGGCTTCACGTCGAGTGAGTGGGACATCACCGGCACGCCCCCTACGGAACTCCGCGCCGGCGACGTCGTCGTCAACTGCGCCGCCTTCACCCAGGTCGACCAGGCCGAGGCCGACCCGGACCGGGCGCACGCCGTCAACGCCACCGGGGCCGGCAACGTCGCTGCCGCCTGCGCCCGGGCCGGGGCGTCGCTGATCCACATCTCCACCGACTACGTGTTCGGCGCCTCGGGCGCTCGGCACCCGTATGACATCGACGACGACACCGGGCCGTTGTCGGTGTACGGGCGCACCAAGCTCGCCGGTGAGCACGCGGTGCTCGCCGCCCTGCCCACCGCATTCGTGGTGCGCACGTCGTGGGTCTACGAAGGGGCAGAGGGCACCGACTTCGTCGCCGGGATGCGGCGGAGCGCCGCCGGAACGGACACCGTCGACGTCGTCGCCGACCAGATCGGCTCCCCGACCTATGTCGGCGACCTGTGTGCGGCGCTGCTGCAGATCGCCGACGGCGGGGTGGGAGGGCCGATCCTGCACGCCGCCAACGCCGGCGAAGCAAGCCGATTCGACCAGGCCCAGGCCGTGTTCGCCGAGCTGGGAGCCGACCCGGCGCGTGTCCGTCCGGTCGGCACCGACCGTCATCCACGCCCCGCGCCCCGGCCGTCGTACTCCGCGCTGTCGGCGGCCGGCTCGGCGCGAGCCGGACTGACCCCGCTGCGGGGGTGGCGCGAGGCGCTCACCACAGCACTGCGACCGCTACCCTCTACGCGATGAGATGGGTGGCCGATAGGTGAGCGACGAGCTGTACGTCGTCACGGTGACGTATTCACCGGGACCTCACCTGGATCGTTTCCTCGCGTCGCTGGCCCACGCCACCGAGCGGCCGGTGACGGTGATCATGGCCGACAACGGGTCCGAGGACGGCTCACCCGAAGAAGCTGTCGAGCGATATTCCAACGCGCGGCTGCTGCGCACCGGGGCGAACGTCGGCTACGGCACCGCGATCAACCGCGCCGTCGCCGAGTACGGATTATCCACGACGACAGACATGTTCGTCATCGCGAACCCCGACGTGCAGTGGGGGCCCGGCAGCATCGATCTGCTGTTGGAAGCCGCCGACAGGTGGCCTCGGGCCGGGGCGCTGGGTCCGCTGATCCGCGACCCCGACGGGTCGGTGTACCCCTCGGCGCGGCACCTGCCGTCGATCATCCGGGGTGGCATGCACGCCGTCGTCGGGCCGGTCTGGCCGTCCAACCCGTGGACCGCTGTCTACCGCCAGGAACGAGAGGACCCCAGCGAACGCGCCGTCGGCTGGCTGTCCGGGTCGTGCCTGCTGGTGCGCAGCGCGGCCTACGCGGAGATCGCAGGCTTCGACGAGCGCTACTTCATGTACATGGAGGACGTCGACCTCGGTGATCGGCTCGGTCGCGCCGGCTGGCAGAACGTCTACGTCCCCTCGGCGGAGGTGCTGCACGCCAAAGGTCACTCGACGGGGCGCGATCCCGCTCGCAACCTCGCTGCCCATCACGCGAGCACCTACACTTTTCTCGCGGATCGGTACCCGAAACGGCGACATGCTCCGCTACGGTGGGCGTTCCGGACGGCGTTGGGGGCGCGCTCCCGGCTGGTGGTGCGGAGTTCGATGAAAGCCCGAAGGGGGCAGGGGTGATGGTGAATCCCGCTGATGTCGATGCGGTCGTTCTGGTCGGCGGGATGGGCACGCGCCTGCGGCCCCTGACGCTGTCGGCGCCCAAGCCGATGCTGCCGACCGCCGGGCTGCCGTTCCTGACCCACCTGCTGTCGCGGATCGCCGACGCCGGCATCGAGCACGTGGTGCTCGGAACCTCCTACAAGGCGGGCGTGTTCGAAGCGGAGTTCGGAGACGGCTCGAAACTCGGGCTGCAGATCGAGTACGTGGTCGAAGACGAGCCCCTGGGCACCGGAGGCGGTATCGCCAACGTGGCGTCCAAGCTGCGCCACGACACCGCCGTCGTCTTCAACGGCGACGTGCTGAGTGGATGCGACCTAAGCGCACTGCTGGATTCGCACACCTCGACCGACGCCGACGTGACGCTGCACCTGGTCCGCGTCGGCGATCCCCGCGCATTCGGTTGCGTGCCAACAGAATCCGACGGCACGGTGACGGCCTTCCTGGAGAAGACGCAAGACCCGCCGACCGACCAGATCAATGCCGGCTGCTACGTGTTCAAGCGCTCGGTCATCGAACAGATCCCCACCGGTCGCGCGGTGTCGGTGGAGCGCGAGGTCTTCCCGGGTCTGCTCGCCGACGGCAAGAAGGTCTGCGGCTACGTCGACTCCACCTATTGGCGTGACATGGGCACGCCGGAAGACTTCGTGCGCGGCTCGGCAGACCTGGTGCGTGGCATCGCGCCGTCGCCGGCTCTGGGCGGGCATCGCGGTGAGTCCCTGGTGCACGACGGCGCATCGGTGGCGCCGGGTGCACTGTTGATCGGTGGCACCGTGATCGGCCGTGGTGCCGAGATCGCCGGCGGCGCACGGCTCGACGGTGCGGTGATCTTCGACGGCGCGAAAGTGGGTGCGGGCGCGGTGATCGAGCGGTCGATCATCGGCTTCGGCGCACACATCGGGCCGCGGGCGCTGATCCGCGATGGTGTGATCGGCGACGGTGCCGACGTGGGGGCCCGCTGCGAGCTGCTGCGCGGCGCCCGGGTGTGGCCGGGCATCACGATTCCCGACGGCGGCATCCGCTTCTCGACAGACATCTAGAGTCTGCCGCGGCGAGCGCGGAATAGCATTCCTGGCTGTTATGCCGGCCTTTTCGCAGCCATGGCTTCTCGTTGGCGCCGTGCCCATGCCTGCTTGACCCAGCTGATGATCTCGTCGTTGCGATCGCCCGCCATCACCCTGACGACGATCCAGTCCTGGTCTGCGATTCTGCGGAGGCGCCGCGCGTCCCATCGATACTGATCGACGTCTGTCCGGTGATGGTCTCCGTCGTACTCCACAGCGATGCCGAGCGCCTCCCAACCCATGTCGAGGTAGGCGAATGTGTGACCGTTCTCGTCGATCACCGGGATCTGCGTCTGCGGTCGGGGAAAACCCCTGTCGATCAGCAGAAGTCGCAGTCGCGTTTCCTGCGGTGACTGCGCGCCTGCATCCATCAGGTCGACTGCGTCGCGGCAGCGTCGAACGCCGTGCCGGCCTTTGTATCGGTAGGTGAGGTCGAGGATTTCATCAGCCGTGATGGCCGTCGCAGCGGCGAGAGCGTCGAGATGCGCCACGGCGGCGTTGCGTGGGAGGTAGCGGCCGAGATCGAGGCCCGTGCGGGCGGGCGTGGCGACGGGCAAACCGTTGATCCACAAGATCTCACCGGGCGCGATACGTTCTCGCCGGGTGATGATGCCGGCAGGGCAATGATTGTTGGCCCACAGCACCTCGACTGGGGTGTCATCGTCGATCCACCGTGCCCCGTGCAGAGCCGCAGCCGCCCGTCCAGTGATCACGCCACGGCGACGAGACCACAGCCACGCACCCGTTGTGCGATGGGCCAATGTGGGCTCGACATCTTTCGGCAGATAGATGTCCGGATAGATCGCGCGATAGTTCCACCGCAAGGCCGCGCGCGTGATGGTGCCGGCGAGAACAGCGTGCGAACCGACGATGACTTCCCCCATGGGAAGAGCATGGCGCCTGAGCGCGCGCCCCCAGCACGTGAGAAGCCACGGCTGTGGATAACCAGAATTTCGCAGCCAGGAATGCTATTCCGCGGAGGAGTGGGGCGTGGCGAGGGCGGCTAGGTGGCGCAGGCCGAAATCGCTGCCGCCGGGCAGGCCATCGAGCGGCCACCACCGCAGATCGAGCGACTCGTCGCTGATCTCGGCGTGCGCCCCTGCCGGCGCGCGCACGACGAACTGCACGTCGAGGTGGCGCGTCGGCACCCCCAGCGAACACGTCACCGGGTGCACGTGGATCGCGGTCGGCAAGTCGTCGATGGTCAATCCGGCGATGCCCGACTCCTCGGTGGCTTCCCGCAGCGCCGCGGCGACCAGCGTGGGATCGTCGGGTTCGCAGTGCCCGCCCAGTTGCAGCCAGCGGCCGAATCGTGGGTGGAGCGTCAGAAGGGCATGCGTGCCCTCGTGGTTGAGCACCAGCGCCGAGCCCGTGATGTGCCCGGGCACCGACTCACGCAGGCATGCCTTCGGGTTCGCGTCGAGGAACGCCAGCACCGCGTGCCGCATCGACTCCTGCGCCGGATCGGCCGGCTGCCACCGCGTCAGGGTGTCGATCGCCGATTGGTGCAGACTCATCGCTCGAGCAGCAGACCGTCGGTGGGCACCGGATCGCGTGGCGCGGCCGGCCCGTCGGCGGCGTAGCCGATCGCGATGGCCCCCAACGGCTCCCACTCCGCCGGCAGATCCAATTCCGTGCGCACGAGATCGGCAGCGAAGATCGTCGACCCGATCCAGCAGCTACCCACCCCGCGCACCGCGAGCCCCACCAGCAGGCCCTGCACCGCCGCACCGACGGCCACGGTGAACATCGTGTGCTCGGCCGCGGTGCGATGCGCGTCGGGGTAGCTGTGCGCTCCGTCGGGCACCATGAACGGGATCACCAATTCCGGTGCATCGTAGAGAATCTGACCGCGCGAGACTCGGCGTTCGACCGCGGCGGGGTCGCGGCCGTCGCCCAGAAGGTCGGCGCGCCATTGGTCTTTCATCGCGTCGAGCAACCGGGTGCGTACCGCCATGTCACGCACCCAGACGAAGCGCACCGGGCGGGTGTGGTGTGGCGCGGGCGCCGTCAGCGCCACGGAGACAGCAGCCTCGATCAGCTCGGGCGCCACCGGCTCGTCGCTGAAGCTGCGCACGGACCGGCGCAGCAGCTGAGCCTGCGTGCGACCGAGCGCGATCGCCTCCTCGGTGCCGAGCCAGAACAGGTCCTCCTCACCCGCGCGGACCAGATTGCGGGCAGTCGACCCGTCGTCGCGCACCGTCAACCCGCGCACCACCGCGACGGGGACCGCGGTCAGCTTGCCCTTCACCAAATCGGCGGCCGCGGCGATCTCGTCGGCGACCGCGATCTCGGTGACGATCAACTCGTTGCCGTGCTGATCGTGTTCGCCCGCATAGCCGTGCAACACCTCGAGCCCGGCGGCGCCGATCGCGACGTCGGTCTGTCCCGTGCGCCACGCCCTGCCCATCGTGTCGGTGACGACGACGCCGACGCGCACGCCGAGCCGCTCGTGCAACGCCGCCCGCAGCGCGGCGGCGCTGCCGTCGGGATCGACGGGAAGGAGCGCGAGTTCGTGGCTGTCGACGTTCGAGCCGTCCACCCCCGCCGCTGCCTGCACCAGCCCGAGCGCGTTCTCGGTGATGAGCGTGCGGCCTTTGCGCGCCAGGACTCGCACCGCCTCGCCGTCGATCAGCCTGCGGCGCAGCGTGTCTCGCAGCTCCGGATCGGATGGTGCGTCGACCATGCGACCCTCGCATTTGGACAGCACCTTGCTGGTGACGACCACGACGTCGTCGTCGCGCAGCCAGGGCGCGGCCTCGGCGATCGCGGCGCCCAGATCGTCACCGGGGCGGAACTCCGGCAGCCCCTGGACCGGCAGCAGCTCCAGCCGCGCCGACGTGCCGTGGTCCCTCACAGTGTCACGCCTGCCAGATCCAGACCGGCGCGCACCATCTCCGCGGTGACCGCGGGTTCGCTCATCAGCAGGGGCGCCGACCGCACCGCGACGCCGTCGATCACCGCGTCGTCACCGGTGTGGACCAGCCAGCCGTCCAGGATGCCGGTACCCGCGCGGGCGCCGTAGTGCGCACCGACCGCCTCCGACGTGCTGTCCACCCCAATCACCGACAGGCATGCATCGGCCATGCCGCGCAACGGCTTTCCTGCCACGATCGGGCTGTAGCCGATCACCGGGGCCGGGGTGGCGCGCAGCGCTGCCCGGATGCCGCCGACCCGAAGGACGGAGCCGATGCTGACGACGGGGTTCGACGGTGCGATCAGCACGACGTCGGCGCCCTCGATCGCGTCGGTGACACCCGGTGCGGCAGTGGCACTGTCGGCGCCGACGAACGCGAAGCTCTCGGTGGGCACCTGGGCGCGGTACCTGACCCACCACTCCTGGAAGTGGACGGCCTTCTTCTCTCCGTCGGCCGGATCGATGATCACGACATGGGTTTCACTGCGGTCGTCGCTGGCCGGCAGCAGCCGGGCGCCGGGATTCCAGCGCGCGCACAGCGCCTCGGTCACCTGCGACAGCGGATAGCCCGCGCGCAGCATCTGGGTGCGCACCAGGTGGGTGGCCAGATCGCGATCGCCCAGGCCGAACCAGTCGGGTTGCACACCGTAGGCGGCGAGTTCCTCCTTGGCGTGCCAGGTTTCATCGCGGTGCCCCCACCCGCGCTCGGGGTCGATCCCGCCGCCCAGGGTGTACATGCAGGTGTCGAGGTCAGGGCAGATCCGGACGCCGAACATCCAGGCGTCGTCGCCCACATTGACCACAGCAGTCACTTCGTGCTCATCGGTATCGTGAGTACTGAACTGCCCCAAGCCCAGTAGATGTTGGACACCCAGGAGGAAGCGCGCGCCACCCACACCGCCGACCAGAACAGTGACCTTCACACCGACCGACACTAGGCGCACGCCGCCGCGGCCCGCCCCCCGGAGGTGCCCGGATCGGCAACGTGACAGACACGCCACAGCGCGACGCGCCGTATTCGAGTCACGGAATGGTATGAATTCCTGTTCCAGCGCTTGACCGAGGCAGCTAACGCGTGTGTAATCACAGCAGTGTCATTCGCGGTTCTCCGGCCGGTTCCGGTGTCGCAGACCGAGATTCGATCACTTGTTCGAATTGGGTGGCCACACTTAGAAATAGTGGGCTGGCATACAACGGATCTACGAGACCTGTGGAGGAGGGGAACAATGGCTTTTGAACAGGCCGATTTCGGCAATTCGGTTCATTTCGACAGCAGGCTCCTCGGCTCGGTGGGGAGTGCACCGCACATCCAGACCGATCCGGTGGCGGCAAGCATCGGGGGACGCCCGCAATTGAGCGTGGTGCCCGACCCGATCGATGACGAGCTGGCAACCGACGAGGACCAGTGGCAGGAGCGCGCGCTGTGCGCTCAGACCGACCCCGAGGCCTTCTTCCCGGAGAAGGGCGGCTCGACCCGCGAAGCCAAGCGCATCTGCCAGGGCTGCGAGGTCAAAGACGCCTGCCTCGAGTACGCGCTGGCCCACGACGAGCGCTTCGGCATCTGGGGTGGACTGTCCGAGCGGGAGCGCCGGCGCATCAAGCGCGGCATCATCTAGGCGGCTACTCGTCGTCGATCGTCGGATCGATGACGGACGGCTCGACGCCCAGATACGTGGCGACCTGCGCCACCAGAAGCTCATGCAGTAGGTCGGTCAACTCGACGGTGTCCTTGGCCCGTCGCTCGATTGGCTTGCGGAACAACACAATTCGCGCTCTCGTCGAGTTGCCGCGAACATCCACCCCGGCAGGGATCAGCCGCGCCAGCGCGATCGGCCCGTCGGCGACGACCTCCGGCGGCCACTGCACACTGTCCGGATCCTTGGGCGCCAGCCGCGGGATCTCGTCGACCGCGACGTCCAACGACGCCACCCGCTCCTGCCACCGCCGCTCGATCGGCTCATAGGCCTCGAGCACCGCCATGTCGAAACGTTCAGCGCGGCTGCGCCAGCCCGGAACGGTGGGCGGCAGCAGCGGTCCCCGCATCCCACGGCCACGCCGGGACCCTCGATGATTGCGCCCGGTCACGAAAAAGATCGTAACGGTTGGGCTTCGGGCCCCCCGCGGCTCGCGTGTCCGCCGCGGCGCGGACGAACACAGACGATAACCTTCCGTTCGTGAATGTTCCCCGTCGCTGCTGCCGTCCAGGCTGCCCGCACTACGCGGTCGCGACGCTCACGTTCGTCTACTCGGACTCCACCGCCGTCGTCGGCCCCCTGGCCACCGTCTCCGAGCCGCATTCCTGGGATCTGTGCGTCATGCACGCCGGGCGCATCACCGCCCCCCGCGGTTGGGAACTGGTTCGCCACGCCGGTCCACTGCCGTCCCATCCCGACGACGACGACCTCGTGGCGCTTGCCGACGCGGTACGCGAAGGCCGGGAAGCGCCGGCCGGACCTGTTGCCGGCTTCACCGGATTCACCGACCCCGTCACCGGCACCCAGAGCGGCGCGCTGATGGCACCGCCCGTGCGTCGACCCGAGCCCACCGGGCGTCGACGCGGGCATCTGCGGGTACTGCCGGACCCGCCGGACTGAATCACCGTGGCGGCCGTGCGCGCGGTTTCCGACGGCTAGGCTGGCAGCACTGGTCAGCACGTCAGCGTGAGGAGCCCACATGTCCCGGCCCGCCGAGGCGGTACAGCGCGTCATCAAGGCCTACGACGTGCGCGGACTCGTGGGCGAGCAGATCGACGAGCACTTCGTCGCCGAGGTGGGCGCCGCGTTCGCCCGGCTGGTGCGCGACGGAGCGACCCAGATCGTCATCGGCCACGACATGCGGGAGAGTTCGCCGGTACTCTCCGCCGCGTTCGCCGAGGGCGTGATGGCGCAGGGACTCGACGTCGTCCGCATCGGTCTGGCCTCGACCGACCAGCTCTACTTCGCCTCCGGGCTGATGGACTGCCCCGGGGCGATGTTCACCGCCAGCCACAACCCGGCCGCCTACAACGGCATCAAGCTGTGCCGCGCCGGCGCCAAACCCGTCGGCAAGGACACGGGGCTCACCACCATCAGCGACGAGGTGATCGCCGGCGTGCCCGACTACGACGGTCCGCGCGGCACCGCGTCCGACCGTGATGTGCTCGCCGACTACGGCGACTTCCTGCGCTCACTGGTCGACGTGAGTGGGCTGCGTCCGCTCAAGGTCGCCGTCGACGCCGGCAACGGTATGGCCGGCCACACCACCCCCGGCGTGCTGGGCCCGATTGCGTCGATCACGCTGTCACCGCTGTACTTCGAGCTCGACGGCACCTTCCCCAACCACGAGGCGAACCCACTGGACCCGGCCAACCTCGTCGACCTGCAGAGCTTCGTCCTCGAAACCGGAGCGGACATCGGGCTGGCGTTCGACGGCGACGCCGACCGCTGCTTCGTGGTCGACGAACGCGGCCAGGCCGTGTCCCCGTCGGCGGTCACCGCGCTGGTCGCCGCCCGCGAGTTGACCCGCGAGATCGGCGCGACCGTGATCCACAACCTGATCACCTCCCGCGCCGTGCCCGAGCTGGTCACCGAGCGCGGCGGCACACCGGTGCGCTCGCGTGTCGGACACTCCTACATCAAGGCGCTGATGGCCGAGACCGGCGCGATCTTCGGTGGCGAGCACTCCGCGCACTACTACTTCCGCGACTTCTGGGGTGCGGACTCCGGCATGCTCGCCGCGCTGCACGTGCTCGCGGCGCTCGGTGAGCAGGACCGACCGCTGTCGGAGATCATGGCCGACTACGAGCGCTATGAATCGTCCGGCGAGATCAACTACACCGTCACCGACGCCCCCGCCGTCGTCGACTCGGTCCTGGCGGCGTTCGGTTCCCGGGTGCACGCCATGGACCACCTCGACGGCGTCACCGTCGACCTCGGCGACGGCAGCTGGTTCAACCTGCGCATGTCGAACACCGAGCCGCTGCTGCGGCTCAACGCCGAGGCCCGCACCCCCGAGGAGGTGGCGGCACTGGTCGACGAGATCGGTGCGCTGATCACCAAGGGAGCCGGGGAGCTCACGTGACGGCCACCGCGGTGGTCGACCTCGACGACACCGAGGGCCTGCTGGCCGCGGATCGGCACGGGCTGCTGCGTGCTGCGTCCATGGCCGGTGCGCAGGTGCGTGCCACCGCGTCGGCGCTGTCCGAAGGCGACCTCGACTCCGTGCGCTCCGATGCGCCGCCGCGCACCGTGGTCTGGGTCGCCGGCCGCGGAACAGCCTCCACCGCAGGCTCGATGCTCGCTGCCGTGCTCGGCGGCTCCCTGCCCGCGCCGATGGTCATCGCCACCGAGGCGCCGCCGTGGATCGGTGCCCTCGATGTCCTGATCGTCGCCGGCGACGATCCAGCCGATCCTGCGCTGGTGACCGCCGCCGCGACCGCGGTGCGCCGCGGCGCCCGCGTCATCGTCGTCGCCCCCTACGAAGGGCCGCTGCGCGACGCGACCGCCGGACGCTCGGTCGCGCTGCCGCCGCGGTTGCCGGTGCCCGACGATTTCACGTTGGCCCGCTACCTCGCCGCCGGTCTGGCCGCGCTCGAGGTGGTCGCCCCCGGTGTCCGTGTCGACCTCGCCGCCCTGGCCGACGACCTGGACGCCGAGGCTTTCCGAAACAGTGCTGCGCGTGAGCTTTTCACCAACCCGGCCAAAGAGTTGACCCAGCGCATGCTCGACCGCGACGTCGTGTTCGCCGGTGACACTCCCGCCACGCTGACGCTCGCCCGGCACGCCTGCACCGTGATGCTGCGGGTGGCGCAGCAGACCGTGGCCGGCGTGGGGCTGGCCGACGTGCTGGTGGCGTTGGGCTCAGGGTGGGGACGCGACCGTGGTGAGGTGTCCATCTTCCACGACGAGGAACTCGACGGGCCGCTGCCGAACCGCGCGCGCACGATCGTGCTGACCTCGGATGAGGATCGGCCTGCCGTCTCGGCGCGGCTGCGTGGTTTTGACGACGTCTCCGTGCTCAATGCGAACGACGTACCGGAACTCGGGGGAGTCGGAGAGGAGGGGCCGGGCTCAACAACGATGCCCGGTACCAGCCGACCCGAGCAACAACTGGCGCTGCTGGCGGTCCGCCTGGAGATGGCGGCCGTCTACCAGCGTCTGATTCGAGGTTGAGGCGAGTGCATCTGCTCAGGGGCGCAGTGCGGACCTATGCGTGGGGTTCGCGGACCGCGATAGCCGAATTCACCGGGGCGCCCAGCCCCACCCCGCATCCCGAAGCCGAACTGTGGTTCGGTGCCCATCCCGGTGACCCGGCGCACCTGCAGACCGAGGACGGCGACCGCTCGCTGCTCGACGCGCTGCGTGCCGATCCCGAAGGCGAACTGGGACAGGTGGTTCGGGGTCGGTTCGGTGACTCGCTGCCCTTCCTGGTCAAGGTGCTCGCCGCCGACGAACCGCTGTCGCTGCAAGCGCACCCCAGCACCGAGCAGGCGATCGAGGGCTTCGCCCGCGAGGAGCGGATGGGGATCCCCGTCAACGCGCCGACCCGCAACTACCGGGACCGCAGCCACAAACCCGAGATCATCGTCGCGCTCAGCCCGTTCGAGGCGCTGGCCGGTTTCGCTCCGGCCGCCCAATCGGTGATGTTGATGCGCGCCCTCGGCGTCGCCGAGCTCGACCCGTTCATCAACCTGCTGTCCGGCCAGTCCGACGCCGACGGCCTGCGCGCTTTGTTCACGACATGGATCACGTTCCCGCAACCCGATCTCGACGTCCTCGTGCCCGCGGTGCTCGACGGCGCGATCAACTACCTGCGTTCGGGCGCACAGGAATTCGAGCGGCAAGCCAAGACCGTGCTGGAGCTCGGCGAGCGCTACCCCGGTGACGCGGGCGTGCTCGCGTCGATGCTGCTGAACCGGCTCTCGCTGCAACCCGGTGAGGCGATCTACCTGCCCGCCGGCAACCTGCACGCCTACCTGCAGGGGGTCGGTGTCGAGGTGATGGCCAACTCCGACAATGTTCTTCGTGGCGGGCTGACGCCCAAACACGTCGACGTTCCCGAGCTGTTGCGGGTTCTCGATTTCACCCCCGCCGTCGACATCGTCGTCTCACCCGATCCGGTCCGCGACGGCGCCGAGCTGGTCTATCCCACGCCCGCACCGGAATTCGCGGTGTCCGTGCTCGCCCTCGACGGCGAGCAGCTCGGACACGAGATCGACGCACCCACCCGCCACGACGGGCCCCAGATCCTGCTGTGCACGCAGGGGTCGGCGACGGTGCACGCGAAGTCGTCCGCGGTGACGCTGCAGCGCGGCGCGGCGGCATGGGTGGGGGCCGACGACGGGCCGATCAGGCTGATGTCGCAGGAGCCGACGCGACTGTTTCGCGTGACCGTCGGCCTCTAGCCTTCTTCTCAGCGGCCCACAACCGCATGTTGTGACGCACGGTGCGGCCCACCAGCTTCGCCGACGGCACCATGTAGAGAGTGTCGAGCAGGCTGAACCGGCGCAGAAACCATTCGGCCAGAACAGGATCCGTCTCCGCCGCCCCGAGGAACTGGTCGAACAGCGATCCTACCGGGCGGTACCACCACGGCATCGGACCCTCTGCCCGGTGTAGTACCAGATCACCGATCGCGTTCATCGTCCACACCGGCCACGTCGTCTTCGTCGTCGCCTTCGCGAACGTCAGCCCCAGACTGTCACCGGGTTCGTCGAGCGCGCGCTGGAGGTGACCCGCCTGCAGCGACGTCATCGTCATGCCCTGACCGAACGTCGGATTGAAGCTCGCCACCGCATCGCCGAACGGCAGAATGCCCTCGGGAAAACGGTCGAGTTTGTCATAGCGTCGCCACCGGCTGGTCGGATACTTGTGAAACGCGGGCTCGCCGATCGGCTCACCCTGGCGCAACGCGGCGCTGACGTGCGCCGGCAGGATCTCGTCGGCGAGCTCGCACATGCCCTCGAAATCCTTCGGCGGCGGCACCTTTGCGATCCCGAACGTGGTCAGCCCCCAGGTGCCGTCCTCGTAGTACAGCATGCCCAGGCCCAGCGGCTGCTCTCGCGATGCGCCGGCGACCACGACCTTCTCAGCGATGAGACCGTCGGGGATGCGCACCTGGTGGGTGGCATAGCCGATGCCCACGTCGACGGTGTCCTCGGCTGGTCGGTCGAAACCCCACTGTGCCAACCACACTGGCAAGCGGGTGCCCCGTCCGGTGGCGTCGACCACCAGATCGGCGTCGATGGTCTCGCCTGCCACCGTCACACCGGTGACACGACGCCCGTCGAACACGGGTTCGTCGACACTGTCGTTGACCAACGTGACGTTGGGCAGATCCAGCACGCGCCGGCGGATCTGCCACTCCAGGTGCGGCCGGCTCGGCACATACGCGGTGAACTCGTTCTGCAGCCGGTGCTGCGTGCCCAGGACGTGGCCGGCCGCGCCGAAGTGGATGCAGTCCGGCCGGTTCTCCAGGATCGGCACGCCCGCGGCGACCATGTCGTCGAGCAGTCCCGGGAACAGCGCTTCGAACTCCTTGGCGCCACGAGCCATGAGCAGATGCACGTGGCGGCCCTGCGGAACCGCCGGTCGATTGGCCGGCCCGTCGGGAAGATCGTCGCGCTCGATGAGGGTGACTCGCTCGAATGTCTCGGAGAGCACCTTGGCCGCGCACAGCCCGCCGAGGCTGGCGCCGATGACGATCGCATGGGTTCGTGTCATGAGAGGTGCCATTGAGGGTCATTTTAAGAGGGGTTGTGGGTACATTCCCGCAGAAGCGATGACGAAACGAGGACGTTGATGACGCAGGAGTCCGCGGAACGGGCCACGAACAAGCGGCGTACCAAGTCGGTGGAACAGTCGATCGCCGACACCGACGAGCCCGACACCCGGCTCCGCAAGGACCTGACCTGGTGGGATCTCACCGTCTTCGGTGTCTCGGTGGTGATCGGCGCCGGCATCTTCACGATCACCGCGTCCACCGCGGCCAACCTGACCGGCCCGGCGATCTCGATCTCGTTCATCATCGCCGCGATCGCGTGCGGGCTCGCCGCGTTGTGCTACGCCGAATTCGCCTCGACAGTGCCGGTGGCGGGTAGCGCCTACACGTTCTCCTACGCGACGTTCGGGGAGTTCGTCGCGTGGATCATCGGCTGGGACCTGATCCTCGAGTTCGCGGTGGCCGCGGCCGTGGTCGCAAAGGGCTGGTCGAGCTACCTGGGCACGGTCTTCGGCTTCGGGGGCGGCGTCGCGAACGTCGGTGGGCTGGAGGTGGATTGGGGGGCTCTGCTGATCATCGGCTTCGTCACCGCGATCCTCGCCTACGGCACGAAGCTCTCGGCCGGCGTCAGCCTGGCGATCACCGCGGTGAAGGTCAGCGTGGTGCTGCTGGTCGTCATCGTCGGCGCGTTCTACATCAAGACCCAGAACTACACGCCGTTCATCCCGCCCGCCGAAGCGGGCGAGGGCGGTTCGGGCACCGAGCAGTCCCTGTTCTCACTGCTGACCGGCGCCGAGGGCAGCCATTACGGCTGGTACGGGTTGCTGGCCGGCGCGTCGATCGTGTTCTTCGCGTTCATCGGCTTCGACATCGTCGCGACGACGGCCGAGGAGACCAGGAATCCGCAGCGCGACGTGCCGCGCGGCATCCTTGCCTCGCTGGGCATCGTGACCGTGCTCTATGTCGCGGTCACCGTCGTGGTGTCCGGCATGGTCAGCTACACGCAGCTGCGCGACGCCGAAACGCAGAACCTGGCGACCGCGTTCGCGCTGAACGGCGTGGACTGGGCGGCCAAGGTGATCTCGATAGGCGCGCTGGCCGGGCTGACGACCGTGGTGATCGTGCTGGTGTTGGGTCAGACGCGGGTGCTGTTCGCGATGTCGCGCGACGGCCTGCTGCCCCGCGGCCTGGCCAAGACCGGGAAGCACGGGACCCCGGTGCGGATCACGCTGCTGGTCGGCGCCGTCGTCGCGGTCACCGCGACCGTGTTCCCGATCGGCAAGCTCGAAGAGATGGTGAACATCGGCACGCTGTTCGCCTTCGTGCTGGTGTCGGCCGGGGTGCTGGTGCTGCGGCGGACGCGGCCCGATCTCAAGCGCGGGTTCACGACGCCGTGGGTGCCGGTGCTGCCGGTGTTGTCGATCATCGCGTGCGTGTGGTTGATGCTGAACCTGACCGGGTTGACGTGGATCCGGTTCCTGATCTGGATGGCTGTCGGCGTGGTCGTGTACTTCCTGTACGGCCGGCGCCATTCACTGGTCGCCCGCCGGGGCTGACTCTCGCTGTTCCGCGAGCGGGCGCTGTGGGTACGTCGGCGCGCCGTGGTCTCTGGCATTTCGTGCGCGCTCGGCGGGCTCGAGCGCGCGCTCACGCACACGACACGCGGGGCGACTGTGTGCAGACACGCGCGCCCGCGGAACGGGGTGATCTTTACAAAAGTAGGTTTCGTGTCTAGACGGGTGACAAAAACAGCTTTATAGTCAAACTCGACAGGTGATCGCACTCACAGCGAGGAGGCACTCGGGTGACCACACAGGAACTGAACGGAAGCTCCCAGAGCCCGGAATTGGGGGAGTGGCGCGACAAGAAGCGCTACCTGTGGCTGATGGGGTTGATCGCGCCGACGGCGCTGTTCGTCATGCTGCCGCTGGTGTGGGCCCTCAACCAGTGGGGCTGGCACGGCGCGGCGCAGATTCCGCTGTGGATCGGCCCGATCCTGCTCTACATTCTGCTGCCCGCCCTGGACCTGAAGTTCGGGCCCGACGGTCAGAATCCGCCCGATGAGGTGATGGAGCGGCTGGAGAACGACAAGTACTACCGCTACTGCACCTACGTCTACATCCCGTTCCAGTACGCCAGCGTGATCCTGGGCGCCTATCTGTTCACCGCCTCCGACCTGAGCTGGCTCGGCTTCGACGGCGGGCTGCCGTGGCCGGCGAAGATCGGACTGGCACTGTCGGTGGGCGTGCTCGGCGGCGTCGGCATCAACACCGCCCACGAGATGGGGCACAAGAAGGATTCGCTCGAGCGGTGGCTCTCGAAGATCACGCTGGCGCAGACCTGCTACGGCCACTTCTACATCGAGCACAACCGGGGCCATCACGTCCGCGTCGCGACACCGGAGGATCCGGCGTCGGCCCGGCTGGGTGAGACGTTCTGGGAGTTCCTGCCGCGCAGCATCTTCGGCAGCCTGCGCTCGGCATGGGAGCTGGAGGCCAAGCGTCTGGAGCGGGCCGGCAAGTCGAAGTGGCACTGGTCCAACGACGTGCTCAACGCGTGGGCGATGTCGGTGATGCTCTACGGCATCCTGATCGCGGTGTTCGGCGTCGGGCTGATCCCGTTCATCGTGATCTCGGCAGTCTTCGGCTTCACGCTGCTCGAGACCGTCAACTACCTCGAGCATTACGGGCTGCTGCGGCAGAAGAACGCGAACGGCCGCTACGAGCGGTGCGCGCCGGTGCACAGCTGGAACTCCGACCACATCGTGACCAACCTGTTCCTCTACCACCTGCAGCGCCACAGCGACCATCACGCCAATCCGACGCGGCGTTACCAGACGCTGCGCAGCATGGCCGACGCGCCGAACCTGCCCAGTGGGTACGCATCGATGATCGCGCTCACCTACTTCCCGCCGTTGTGGCGAAAAGTGATGGACCACCGTGTGATCTCCCACTACGACGGCGACGTCTCGCGTGCCAACGTCCACCCGCGGATGCGGGCCCACTACGGGGTGCCCGCCGCATGAGCACCTACCGCTGCCCGGGTTGCGACTACGTCTACGACGAAGCCAAAGGTGCTCCGCGCGAGGGGTTTCCGGCCGGCACCGCGTGGGACGACATTCCCGACGACTGGGCCTGCCCCGACTGTGCGGTGCGCGAGAAGATCGATTTCGAACCGATAGGAGTGAACCAGTGACCGACTACAAGCTCTACGTGTGCGTGCAGTGCGGCTTCGAGTACGACGAAGCCAAGGGCTGGCCCGAGGACGGCATCGCCCCGGGCACCCGCTGGGACGACATTCCCGACGACTGGAGCTGCCCGGACTGCGGCGCAGCCAAGTCCGACTTCGACATGGTGGAGGTTTCGCGGCCGTGAACGCACCTTCGTGGCCGGTGAGCGTGCGCTCCGGCGCGCGACACACCGGCCACGAGCGTGCAGACACGCGCGCTCGCGGGACCGGGGCGACCGATACAGTCGCGCGTGTGAGCAGTCCGGCCGACAAGCGCATCAGCTACGCCGAGGCGTCGCGCGTACTGCTGCGCGACTCCATCCTCGACGGGATGCGTGACCTGCTGCTGACCCGCGACTGGTCGGCCATCACGCTGTCCGACGTCGCCAAGGCCGCCGGCATCAGCCGGCAGACGATCTACAACGAGTTCGGCTCCCGCCAGGGCCTGGCCCAGGGCTACGCGCTGCGGCTCTCCGACCGGCTCGTCGGCCAGATCCAGAACGCGATCGGCGCCAACGTCGGCGACGTGTACGCCGCGTTCCTGCAGGGTTTCCGCGACTTCTTCGTCGAGTCGGCCGCCGATCCACTGGTCATCTCGCTGCTTACCGGCACCTCGAAACCCGATCTGCTGCAGATCATCACGACCGACAGCGCGCCGATCATCACGCACTGCTCGACACGGCTGACCGAGCTGTTCATGACCAGCTGGGTGCGCTGCAGCGCAGAGGACGCGGGCGTGCTGGCCCGCGCCATCGTCCGGCTCGCGATGAGCTACATCTCGATGCCGCCCGAAGCCGACCTGGGGGCACCTCCCGCTGGCGGGGGAGATGTGGCGCGCGACCTGGCCCGGTTGATGACGCCGTTCGCCGAGCGCTACGGCGTCATCGAACCGCGGTAGCGACAGGGCCCGAGCGCTCCGGTGCGATGACGCGCCGGAACCGCACGAAGATCCCCACCGCGACGACCGCGACAGCGGCGCTGAGCAGGTGCGACGCCTGGTAGCCGTAGGCGCTCACCACCGATCCGGCCACGACGTTGGACAGCGACGCACCCACGCCCTGCATGGTCATCACCGCGGCGAGCCCGACGTTGAAACGGCCCGACCCGGCGAGTAGGCGTTCGACCGCGATCGGCGTCGCGATACCGATCAGGCCCGCGCCCACCCCGTCGAGCGTCTGCACCGGAAAGATCGTCCAGAAGCCCGAATTGGTGCCCGCGATGAGCCCGCGCACCGGCAGCGCGCACAGCGCCACCAGCAGCACCGCCGCCAGCCCGAACCGCCGGATCATCAGCGGCGCGAGCACCGCGACGGCGATCATCGCGACCTGCGACACCCCGGTGATGATCGCGGTGGTGCGAAACGGCGTCCCGAGCTCGATCGCGAAATCCTGAGCCACCAGCCTGCTCATCGGCGCGTTGCCGAAGTGGAACATCAGCAGCACGACGGCCAGCAGCAGCAGACCCGGCGTCCTCACCAGCACACGGAACCCCGACGGCGTCGCACGACCGCCGGCGTCCTCGAGGCCGCGCGCCGCGTCGTGATCGATGCGGGCCGGATCGATGGCCACCGCCGCCACCACCGCGCCGATCGCGGTCACGATCATCAGCGTGATGATCGCGTGCTCGCCGTAGAGCGACACGAAGACGAACACCGCGGCCAGCGAGGCCACGTTGCCTGCGTGGTTCCAGAACTCGTTACGAGCGATCTGCCGACCGAACAGCCGCGGCCCGATCAGACCGAGTGTCAGCCCCGTCAGTGCCGGCCCGATCACCGCGCCGACCACCGCAGTGCCCACCTGACCGATCCACACGATCGCCGGCGTCGGCGCCACCAGCGTGGCCAGCCCGACCACGGTCACCACCACCACCGGTACCGCGACCAACGCCCGTTTGTACCGGGTGCCGTCCACCAGCGCCCCGAACGCCGGCGTCACCGCCAGCCCGATCAGGCCGCCGACGGTCGCGATCGCGCCGAGTGCGAACGGCGACCAGCCGCGCGTGGCGAGGAACGCGTCCAGGAACGGGCCGAGCCCGTCGCGGGCGTCGGCGAGGAAGAAGTTCAGCGCGGCCAAGGCGATCAGAGAGCGTCGGCCGATCGTCGATGCCCGCTCGTCCACCGCCCACTGACCTCCTACTGCGGCCGAATGTCGGCGCCGCGGTGTACCCCGGCCGCAACCGTGACCAAACATGACGTCAGGGACGGGCGAATTGGAGACCGCCTGTGCCGCCCGCTAGGGTGTTGTGGATACCTCTCGGCTGGCAGTGTGCGTCCGCGTGTTCGGACTGAGCGCCTGTCCCGCGAGCCCGCAGGCCGAGTGTGTCGCCCGCGCACGACGGTGCGCTCTCGAGGCAAAAGACGAATCAAAGGGGCTCTACATGACTGCACCGACACTGACCGCAGATGTCCGCAACGGCATCGACTTCAAGGTCGCCGACCTCTCGCTGGCCGAGTTCGGCCGCAAGGAGATCCGGCTCGCCGAGCACGAGATGCCCGGCCTGATGGCGCTGCGCCGCGAATACGCCGACGTCCAGCCGCTCAAGGGCGCGCGGATCTCCGGCTCGCTGCACATGACCGTGCAGACCGCCGTGCTGATCGAGACGCTGACCAGCCTGGGCGCCGAGGTGCGCTGGGCCAGCTGCAACATCTTCTCCACCCAGGACCACGCCGCCGCCGCCATCGTCGTCGGCCCCCACGGCACCCCCGAGGAGCCGCAGGGCACCCCGGTGTTCGCGTGGAAGGGCGAGACGCTCGAGGAGTACTGGTGGGCCGCCGAGCAGATGCTCACCTGGGAAGGCGAGCCGGCGAACATGATCCTCGACGACGGCGGTGACGCCACCATGCTGGTGCTGCGTGGCGCGCAGTTCGAGAAGGCCGGCGTGGTTCCGCCCGCCGAAGAGGACGACTCCGCCGAGTACAAGGTGTTCCTGAACCTGCTGCGTTCGCGGTTCGAGACCGACAAGGGCAAGTGGACCGCGATCGCCGAGTCGGTCAAGGGTGTCACCGAGGAGACCACCACCGGCGTGCTGCGCCTCTACCAGTTCGCCGCCGCCGGCGAGCTGGCGTTCCCGGCCATCAACGTCAATGACTCGGTCACCAAGAGCAAGTTCGACAACAAGTACGGCACCCGCCACTCGCTGGTCGACGGCATCAACCGCGGCACCGACGCGCTGATCGGCGGCAAGAAGGTGCTGATCTGCGGCTACGGCGACGTCGGCAAGGGCTGCGCCGAGTCGCTGGCCGGCCAGGGCGCGCGTGTCCAGGTCACCGAGATCGACCCGATCAACGCGCTGCAGGCGCTGATGGACGGCTACGACGTCGTCACCGTCGAGCAGGCCATCGGTAACGCCGACATCGTCATCACCTCGACCGGCAACAAGGACATCATCACCCTCGAGCACATGAAGGCGATGAAGGACCACGCCATCCTGGGCAACATCGGCCACTTCGACAACGAGATCGACATGGCTGCCCTGGAGCGTTCCGGTGCGACCCGCATCAACATCAAGCCGCAGGTCGACGAATGGACCTTCGGTGAGTCGGGCAAGTCGATCATCGTGCTGAGCGAGGGCCGCCTGCTCAACCTCGGCAACGCGACCGGCCACCCGTCGTTCGTGATGAGCAACAGCTTCTCCAACCAGGTCATCGCCCAGATCGAGCTGTGGACCAAGAACGACGAGTACGACAACGAGGTCTACCGCCTGGCCAAGCACCTCGACGAGAAGGTCGCCAAGATCCACGTCGAAGCGCTCGGCGGCACGCTGACCAAGCTGACGAAGGATCAGGCCGAGTACATCGGCGTCGACGTCGAAGGCCCGTACAAGCCGGAGCACTACCGCTACTGACATGACGGATCGGGCGCGCGCAGCGACACTCAGTGTCGTTGTGCGCGCCCTTTTCGTTGCCGCGTGCCTGCTGCTGACCGGCTGTCAACAGACGTCCGAGACGGCCGAGCCGTCCCCGACGCGGCCCGCGTTCGACGTCCGGCACGACACCGACGAACTCGCCCGCACTTTTCCCCCGCTGGGCTCTCCGGTCTCGGCGTCGTGGATCCGCTGGAACAACGCCGCCGGGGCGGTGTGGATCGACGCCGTCGTGACGGTGACCCCGCCGACCATGGATACGCTTCTGCGACAGCATGTTTCCGAGCCGACCACGCACCGTCCCGCGGTGCAGAAGGTGCTCGAGGACGACGTGCCACCCGGACCGTTCCGCACCGGGGTGGAGCTCAACATGGCGTTCTCACCGGGGCGGATGAGTACGCGGGTGTTCCTCGACCCGCCCCGCGACACCGTCGTGCTGCAGTCCTTCGACCTCGGCTAGCAGTCGTCAGACAGCCTGCCGCACCGGGCGCCGAAACGTCAGCATGTCGAATTCACGCCCGTACTCGTCCACCGCGACGACGTCCATCTCGCTGACGAAGACCCCGGGTCGCACATCGACACGGATGAACGCGTAGTTGAGGAACCTCACCCGTGACCACGCCACTGATTCCTGCTGCTGCACGCCATCGGGACCCCACACATAACTGTTCGGCACAACGGTGTCGGCGGCCTCGTGCCCGCGGTAGCTCTCCTGCTCGCCGGGCTGGAACGTGTAGCGAGGCCGACCGGCTGACCCCACCGTGTAGTACACCGTGCCGTCGGCGTCGGGATAGACGATCGCGTGGTCGGCGGCCACCCTTGTCGGTGCGCCGTTCCGAATCGGATCGGACCGTTCGAAGGCGTGATTGTGCGCCTGCAGCACGACGTCCACGCGGTACCGGTCGAACAGGTCGGCCCACGCGTCACGCACCCCACCGTCACTGGCATGCGCCTGCACCGTCGAGTAGGCGCAGTGATGAAAGAAGCACACGATGAAATCGATGCCTGGATTGGCTCGATGCCCTGCCAACGTGTCTGCGACCCAACGCGTTTGAGATCCGTCGGAGTAGCCGGTGTTGGCGGTGATCTCGTAGGACACATCGTTGGCATCCAGCGAGAGGATCGCTACGTTGCCGTAGACGAACGAGTAGACCGACGGGCAGGCTGCCGGCCCGTTGCCGGGGAAATCGAGGCGCGCGAGATGACCGCCGTAGCCGTGCACGGGATACGCAGCTTCCATGTCGTGATTGCCGGTCGCGAACATCCACGGCGTTGTCGAGGCGCTGCGTTCGATCGAGTTCAGGTACACGTCCCAGACGTAGGGATTGAACTTGTCGAAGCCCGTCGCAAGCGCGCCTCCCGAGGGCACGAACGTCGGTGGCTTGCCCAACCCTGACGGATCCGCGTATGCGATGTCGCCGGCGAGAACGTGGAACTCCGGACCGGACGCGACGATCTGGTTCAGCACGTTCTCGGTGTGAGGCACCGTCGGATCGTTGTCAGGTTTGTAGTAGCTGTCGTCGTAGTCGCCGCGAGCCAGACCGGCCGGGAGCAGCGGTGTGGTGTCGGTCCCCTGATCGCCCATCATCGTGAACCGGAACGGCGACAGCGCATTCCGCGCGTTCGGCATGGCCGTTCCGGACGATCGGACATCGGTGACGAATCCGTCCTCCGTCCGCCAGCGATAGAAGTGCCGACTGTGCCCGGCGAGCCCGTCGAGGGGAGCATGGACATAGAACTGTTCAGCGGCCAACACCCCGCCGCTGCTGTCCGGGATCTGGGTCACCAGATTGCGGACCTCCGCCTCGACTGTCGCACCCAGGGCTTGTGTGGGGCCGTGGTCGACGAACACCCTGGTGCCGGCGGGGTTGCGCGAAAGCTGCGCGGCCAGGCGCAGCTGGCTGGACGCGTCGGCGCCGTAACCGACGCGACGGTTGGCCACCGTCAGCGGCGCATCTTGGGCATAGGCGAGTCGGCTGAACGGTGACACGCCGGCGACGCCGACAGCGGCGAGCGCTGCCGATCCGCGTAGGAAGTTCCTGCGCGACACGCGGTGTCGCCGCAAGTATCGCTGGTGCCACTCGTACTGTTCGGCCATGGTCATCTCGGCGGCCTGCGCCGCCGGAATGCCGGTGTCGGGGATGTCGCCGGAGCCGGTCATGTCGGACGGTAGGCCGGCGGCAGCGGCATGCCCAGTTCCGCCATCACGGAACGCAGACGCGTCGGGTAATCGGTGATGATCCCGTCGGCGCCCGCAGCGATCTGAGCCCGCATCGCGCCGGGGTCGTTGATCGTCCAGGGGATGACCTTCACACCGAGTCCGTGTGCGCGCGAGATGAATTCCGCGTCGGCGACCAGCGCGAAACCTGGGTCGCCGGGAACCTGGCCGTAGGGCACCGAATAACCCGGGGACAGGATGTCCGCGCCCACCATCGTCGCCGCGACGATCGGATCAGCGACCACGGCGGGGTCGATGCCGTTCAGCCACACCGACCCGGGCCCGAACGTCGTCTCGTCCCACAGGGCCACGCGCGGGATCGACGGCGCGGCGGTGCGAACCAACGGCAGGGTGCGCCAGTCGAAGCTCTGTATCTCGACCAGGTCCTGTTTGCCTGCTGCCCGCACCGACGCGAGGATGACGTCGACGAACTGTTCTGGCGACGCGGACATCTCCGGCTTGTCGGCTTCGATCTTGGTCTCGATGTTGTAGCGGACAGGGGCTCGGTAGCGGTCCGCGAGTGCGAACACCTCGGGCAGCGTTGCGATCTTGTTGCCCGCCACCACCTCGGCCTGGGGGAAGGCGGGCAGCAGCTTCCCGCAGTCCAGGGTGCGCAGTTGAGCGGCTGTCAACTGCCGCACCGCCTTGCCGACATAGGGGTACTCGCGATCTCCTGGCGAGGCGGGCGCGGTGTCGGAGCATTTGTCCGCTTGGATCACGGGGTCGTGCCAGACCATCGGCTGACCGTCCCGAGACAGCACGATGTCGAGTTCCAGCGTGCTGACGCCCAGTTCGATCGCCTTGGTGAAGGCCCGAAGCGACTCCTCGGTGGTTTCACCGCGGCCGCCGCGGTGAGCCTGCAGATCGAAGTCGGCTGCCGCCGAGGCGCTCGGCGCGGACCCGACGAATCCGGCCAGCATCAGTCCCGCGATCACTCCGGCAAGAACGCGCATGCATCAAGGCCTAGCATCGTAAGACGACGCCGATGTGTCCACTACGTGAACAGCACCGTTGCCGCGAACGCTAGACCAGTCCCAGCTGCTGGTAGATGGTCGAACGCCATTTGCGCGCTTGGGAATTGACGAAGATGCCGCCGAGTGCCCAGTCATGCATCTGCCCGTCGCCGATCACCACGGTGAAGTTCGCATCGGGATCCTGGGCGAGCAGCTTGTCGCGGAACATCAGGTCGCCGGGGTAGGGCCGTTCCACGGTGCCGACGTAGATCGCCGTCGGCGGCAACCCGGTCAGATCGTCGACCATGATCGGATTGATGTGCGGGTCATCAGGATTCAGGCCGTCGCCGGGTGCCGGCGGGGTGCGGGGCGGGATGATCGGATCGTTGATGTCGTCGACGATCGGCCCCGACAGCGTCAGGTGCAGGACCGGGGAGATCAGCACCATCCGCGACGGCTGATCCTCGTCGGGATCGCACTGCGCGTCGGCCCGGCAGCGGCGCACAAGCTCCTGGGCCACGAGCATCGCGTACGTGCCGCCCGCGGAATCGCCGTACAGCGCCACGTTCTCGGCCCCGTGCTCGGCGATCATCAGCGAGAGGTAATCCGCCATCGGCGGCACCAGTCCCTCGACCGTCGCGTCGCCTTTCGGCGGGGCCAGCGGGTAGATCGGCACCACCACGGTCGCGCCGGTCTGACGGGCCATCGCGGTGTAGTCGGCCCAGTTGATGATGTTCGCCTCGGCGACGAACCCGCCGCCGTGCAGCGCCAGCACGTATTCGCCGGTCGGCTTGCGCTTCGGCGTCACCGTCACGACTTTCATGCCGCTGTACGTGCTTTCGGTGACCGTGACCCGGCCGGTGACCCACTTCGGCGGGCTCGTGTAGGTGACGTTGCCGCCGTCCCCGACGAAGATCGGCGAATCGTCGGCGCGCAGCTTCTGCAGCGTCCGCAGGATCAGCTTGTCCTGCAGCGACGGGGGACCGGTGACGACGGTCTGCGGCCCTTCGGTGATGTCGTGGATGCGCTCGCGCCGGGTGGCGATGCTCGACGGCAGCAGCGGCGCGGCGACTGCGGGCGCGGTGGGCTCGTCGGTGTCGGACGACTCTGCAGCGACCCGCTTCGTCGGTGCGAAGAGACGCTTCCGTTCCGTCGCCGTCTTGGTGTGGGTGTGGGCGTCGCGGTCGCGCGTGCGCTCGGCCAGCCTCGTGCGCAGCCGGGGGAAGTCGGCCCTGTCGGCCTTCTCTGTCTTGGCTGCTCGCACCTGGCTGTGCGTCGCGGTGTGCTTGGCCCCGCCGTCGTCGGCCGCGGCCACACCGCAGCCCAATCCCAATAGCGCCGCCGCTCCGACCCCCGCCGCGACGGCGCACCCAGCTACCGTTGCGACATTGCTCTGACCCCGCATCGTGCATACCTATCACCTCCGGCCGCCATGCCGCACTGGATTAGGCTCACCTCGTGCTCATCGTCATCGAAGGCGTCGACGGCGCAGGGAAACGGACCCTGACCGCCGGGTTGCGGTCAGCGTTCGAAGCAAACGGCCACTCGGTGGCGCAGCTGGCCTTCCCGCGGTACGGAGAGTCGGTGCCCGCCGACCTGGCCGCCGAGGCGCTGCACGGTCGGCACGGCGACCTGGCCGAGTCGGTCTACGCGATGGCGGTGCTCTTCGCGATGGACCGGGCGGGCGCGCGCGCCGACATCGATCACCTCACCACGGCGTACTCCGTGGTGATACTCGACCGCTACGTCGCCTCCAACGCCGCCTACAGCGCGGCCCGCCTGCACCAGGGCGCCGACGGGGACATGGTCGCCTGGGTGCACGAGCTGGAGTACGGACGGCTGGAGCTGCCCGCGCCGCACGTGCAGGTGCTGCTCGACGTGCCGACCGAACTGGCCGCCGCCCGCGCAGCGAGTCGGGAGGCCGCCGACGCCGACCGCGCGCGCGACGCCTACGAACGTGACGACGGACTGCAGCGCCGCACGGGCGGCGTCTACGCCGAGCTCGCCGCGGCGTCCTGGGGCGGCCCGTGGGCCGTGGTGCCCCCGGACGTCGACGCCGCCGCACTGGCCGAACGGTTGCTCGGCGAAGCCGGTTAGCGAGACGAAACCGCGCGATCGACGTACGCTCCGGTCGGGGAGTCGCACAGCGACGCACGACAGGGGGAATCGATGGTCGTTCGTTCTCGGATCCAGACCGACGCTCTGGCGCGGGTCGACGAGCTCGTGGCCGAGCTCAGGACGGCGGCGCAGCGATTCGATCAAGGGCGCCTGCTGGAAGGCCGCGACGTGGCCCGGCACGTCAGTCGCCTGGTCCACGGCACCGCGTCGTCGCGCGCCCTGATCGACGAGCTGGGGGTCCGACGGGCATTCACCTGGGTCGACACCGCCGGTGTGGTCAACCCCAAGACCGCCGCGTCGGCGGCGTGCCTGACGCTGATGAAGATCCGCACCGGATCGCAGCGCTGCGGAGAGTTCGTCCCGAAGCTCGGGATGTACCCGCCCGCGCCGATCCGCACCCGCGACGGCGACCACATCGACCGCGGATCGCGCATCCCGTTCGAGCACTGGTGGACCAATCCCGTCGTCAAAGACGCCGACGGCGCCGAATTCTCCCGCAAGCAGCTGGTGTTGGCGCTCGCCGCCGGACGCGACGCGGAGCGCCCCGATGACGAGGCCGCCGCGGCGCTGGCCGCGCTGGCCGGCAGCCCGTCCCTGGGGCGGGCACTGCGCGACGACGCGGCGGCGACCGGACTGGAACGCAACCCGGTGATGGCCAGCGCACGCCAGATCGGCTACGAAGTCCTGCAGTCGATCAGCCAGCAGCGCGACGTCATCGCCACCTGCGCCTGACATCCGGCCCGGTTGAAGCGCGAAACGCCCGTGTGGTAACCGGGGTTTATCGCGTATCGGTGACACCATGGACACCATGAGGCAAAGGATCCTGGTCGTCGACGACGACCCTTCGCTGGCTGAGATGCTCACCATCGTGCTGCGCGGCGAGGGTTTCGACACCGCCGTCGTCGGGGACGGCACCCAGGCGCTCACTGCGGTCCGGGAACTGCGGCCCGACCTGGTGCTGCTGGACCTGATGCTGCCCGGCATGAACGGCATCGACGTCTGTCGCGTGCTGCGGGCGGACTCGGGTGTGCCGATCGTCATGCTGACCGCCAAGACCGACACCGTCGACGTGGTGCTCGGACTGGAGTCCGGCGCCGACGACTACGTGATGAAGCCGTTCAAGCCCAAGGAGCTGGTGGCCCGCGTGCGCGCCCGGCTGCGGCGCAACGAAGACGAACCGGCCGAGATGCTCTCGATCGCCGACGTCGACATCGACGTCCCCGCGCACAAGGTGACCCGGCAGGGCGAGCAGATCTCGCTGACCCCGCTCGAATTCGACCTGCTGGTGGCGCTGGCACGGAAACCGCGCCAGGTGTTTACTCGTGATGTGCTGCTCGAACAGGTGTGGGGTTACCGCCACCCCGCCGACACCCGTTTGGTGAACGTGCATGTGCAGCGCCTGCGCGCCAAGGTCGAGAAGGATCCGGAGAACCCGCAGGTGGTGCTGACCGTTCGAGGAGTGGGATACAAGGCCGGACCTCCGTGATCCGCCGCCCATGATCTTCGGCTCGAGACGGCGCATCCACCGTCGGTCGGCCCCGCTGATCCGCGGTATGGGTGTGCTGGGCCGCGCCGTCAGCCTGGCGTGGCGCCGCTCCCTGCAGTTGCGTGTCGTCACGCTGACGCTCGGGTTGTCGCTCACCGTCATCCTGGTCCTCGGTTTCGTGCTCACCAGCCAGATCACCGACCGCATCCTCGAAGTCAAGGTCGGTGCGGCGACCGAAGAGATCGAACGCGCACGCACCACCGTCAGCGGCATCGTCGGCGGTGAGGAGACCCGGTCGCTCGACAGCAGCCTGCAACTGGCCCGCAACACCCTGATCGACCGCAAGGCCGATGCGGGAGCCGGGCTGGCCGGCGCCTTCGACGCGGTGCTCATCGTCCCCGGGGACGGTCCACGCGCGGCGACCGCCGCCGGACCCATCGACCAGATCCCGAACTCGTTGCGCGACTTCGTCAAAGCCGGACAGGTCAGCTACCAGTACGCCACCGTGCACACCGACGGCTTCTCCGGTCCGGCACTGGTGATCGGCAGCCCGACATCCTCGTCGACCGCGGCGGTCACCAATCTCGAGCTGTACCTGATCTTTCCGCTGAACAACGAACAGTCGACCATCGCACTGGTCCGCGGCACCATGGCCACCGGCGGCGTGGTGTTGCTGGGCCTGCTCGCCGCGATCGCGCTGCTCGTCGCTCGACAGATCGTGCTGCCCGTCCGGTCGGCGTCGCGCATCGCCGAACGGTTCGCCGAAGGCCATCTGAGCGAACGCATGCCGGTGCGCGGCGAAGACGACATGGCGCGGCTTGCCGTGTCGTTCAACGACATGGCCGAGAGCCTGCAGCGGCAGATCACCCAACTCGAAGAGTTCGGAAACCTGCAGCGGCGCTTCACCTCTGACGTCAGCCACGAGCTGCGCACCCCGCTGACCACCGTGCGCATGGCCGCCGATCTCATCCACGACCACGCCGAGGAACTCGACCCCGCGCTGCGCCGCTCCACCGAACTGATGGTCAACGAACTCGACCGGTTCGAATCGCTGCTCAACGACCTGCTCGAGATCTCGCGCCACGACGCCGGTGTCGCCGAGCTCGCCGTCGAGGCGGTCGACCTGCGCTCGATCGTGCGCAGCGCACTCGACAACGTCGGACATCTGGCCGAGGAAGCGTCCGTCGACATGATGGTCGACCTGCCCGGCGACGAGATCATCGCCGAGGTCGACGCGCGCCGCGTCGAACGCATCCTGCGCAACCTGATCGCCAACGCGATCGACCACGCCGAACGCAAACCGGTGCGCATCCGGATGGCCGCCGACGCCGACACCGTCGCGGTCACCGTCCGCGACTACGGCGTCGGACTGCGACCCGGCGAGGAGAAGCTGGTGTTCAGCCGGTTCTGGCGGGCCGACCCGTCGCGGGTGCGGCGCTCCGGCGGCACCGGCCTGGGCTTGGCGATCAGCATCGAAGACGCGCGCCTGCACCAGGGCCGGCTGGAGGCGTGGGGCGAACCGGGCAAGGGCGCCTGCTTCCGGCTGACGCTGCCGCTGGTGCGGGGGCACAAGGTGACCAGCAGCCCGCTGCCGGTCAAACCCATCGGGGAACCGGCCGGGGTGCCGACCCGCCGCCGGGAACCCGCCGGGGAGACCGTGTGACGCGCGCACTGGCGGCGCTGCTGACTGCGCTCGTGCTCACACTCGCCGGCTGTGCCGGGGTGCCGAGTTCGTCGTCGCCGCAGGCGATCGGCACCGTGGACCGGCCCGCCCCGCCGAGCCTGCCCAAACCCACGCCGGGCATGGACCCCGACGTGCTGCTGCGCGAATTCCTCAAGGCCACGGCCGATCCCGCCAGCCGACACCTCGCAGCCCGACAGTTCCTCACCGAATCCGCGTCCAGCGGGTGGGACGACGCCGGTAGCGCTCTTCTGATCGACAACGTGGTGTTCGTCGAAACCCGTACGCCGGATCGAGTGTCGGTCAACATGCGCGCCGACATCCTGGGCTCGCTGTCGGACATGGGAGTCTTCGAGACCGGCGAGGGCGCGCTGCCCGACCCGGGTCCGATCGAACTGGTCAAGACCCCCGGCGGCTGGCGCATCGACCGGTTGCCCAACGGGGTGTTCCTCGACTGGCAACAGTTCCAGGCCACCTACAAGCGCAGCACCCTGTACTTCGCCGACCCGACCGGCAAGACCGTGGTCCCCGACCCGCGTTACGTTGCTGTCTCCGAAACCGACCAGCTGGCAACGGAATTGGTGAGCAAGCTGATCGCGGGGCCGCGGCCGGAGATGGAGAAGCCGGTCCGCAACCTGCTCGGTGCACCGCTGCGTCTGCGCGGGCCGGTGACTCGCGCCGACGGCGGCAAGACGGGTGTCGGGCGCGGTTACGGCGGCGCGCGCATCGACCTGGAGAACCTGTCCACCACCGATCCGCACAGCAGGCAACTGCTTGCCGCGCAACTGATCTGGACGCTGTCGCGGGCCGGTATCAACGGGCCGTACGTGATCAACGCCGACGGCGCCGCGCTCGACGACCGGTTCGCCGACGGGTGGGACACCGCCGACGTCGCGGCCACGGACCCCGGCGCCGCCGACGGCGCCGCGGCCGGCCTGCACGCCCTTGTCGGCGGCTCCCTGGTGTCGCTGGACGGTCAGCGTGCCCCGCGGGTGCCCGGCTCGTTCGGCGCCATGCCCGGCCAGACCGCGGCGTCATTGTCGCGCTCCGGTCAGGAAGTCGCGTCGATCGTCACGCTGCGCGCCGGCGCCCCCGACATGTCGTCGTCGCTGTGGGTGGGCCCGCTGGGCGGCAACGCGGCTCAGGCCATGGACGGACGCAACCTGACCCGGCCCAGCTGGGCGCTCGACGACGCGATCTGGGTCGTCGTCGACGGCATCAACGTCGTCCGCGTCATCCAGGACGCCTCCGGCCAACCCGCCCGCATCCCCGTCGACGCCACGCTGGTGTCCGGCCGGTTCCCCGGCGTCATCACCGAACTGCAGCTCTCGCGGGACGGCACCCGCGCCGCGATGGTCATCGACCGGCACGTGATCCTCGCCGGCGTCGAACAGACGCCCGGCGGCGGATACGCGCTGACCTATCCGCGCCGGCTCGGGTACGGGCTCGGCGACACCGTGGTGTCGCTCGGCTGGCGCACCGGCGACGACATCGTGGTCAGCCGCACCGACCCGCAACACCCCGTGTCGTACGTCAACCTCGACGGGGTGAACTCCGACGGGCCCAGCCGCAACCTGCTGATGCCGGTCACCACAGTGGCCGCCAACCCGTCGGTGGTCTACGTTGCCGACGAGCGCGGCGTGCTCCAGCTGTCCGGTTCGGGCGCCGAAGGCGACCCCACCTGGACCGAAGTCCGTCCGCTCATGGGAGCGGGGACGCTGCCGGTGCTGCCGGGCTGACCGACCGACGAAAGGGGCTGGAATGGACATCAACGCAGAGGTGACGCGCAAGGCGGTGCTCACGGGCGTGGGCGTCGGGGCGGCCGCGGTGGCGCTCGCGGCCTGCTCGGGAGGAAGCTCCTCCGACGGTGGCTCGTCGTCGTCCGAGCCGCCGGGATCGTCGGGCTCGGCCGGCACGGACGAGGCGCTGGCGACAACCGCCGACGTGCCGGTGGGCTCGGGTGTGATCGTCGGCAAGACCGTCGTCACGCAGCCCACCGCCGGCGACTTCAAGGCCTTCTCGGCGGTGTGCACGCACTCCGGATGCCTGGTCAACAAGATCGCCGACGGCACCATCGACTGTCCCTGTCACGGCAGCAAGTTCAGCCTCGACGGGGCCGTCGTCAACGGCCCCGCGAAGAAGCCGCTCGAGCCGGTTGCTATTCGGGTGCAGGGGGATTCGATCGTTGCGGGGTAGACCGGTGGGGCCCGCCTCTCCCGCAGGCCCACCGGTCTCGCAGCAGAAGTTACCGGCCCGGGCGTAGGGGTCCGCGCACCAGTTTCCCGCCCGCAGCAGAGAAGCCACGGCTGTGGGTCGGCGTTGATCGCAGCCATGGGTGCCATCTGGCGAAGGTGTCGGTGGGGGCGGCCATAGTGACGGCGTGCTCGACCTCGTCCTGCCCCGTCAGTGCGGCGGCTGCGGAGCCCCCGCGACCGCGTGGTGCGAGGCATGCGCGCAGGAGTTGGCGGTCCGGCCCGACGAACCCCACCTGGTCACCCCGCGCCTGGATCCCGGCGTGCCCGTGTTCTCCCTCGGCCGCTACGCCGGTGCCCGTCGGCATGCGCTCGTCGCCGCCAAGGAGCGCGGCCGCACCGACCTCCTCGGCCCCCTCGGCGACGCCCTGCACGTCGCTGTGGTCAACCTGCTGACCTGGGGTCTGCTCGCCACCCCGCTGACCTTGGTGCCCGCGCCCACCCGGCGTACCGCGGCCCGACGCCGCGGCGGCGACCCCGTCACCCGCCTCGCGAGGCACGCGGCCGACGGTCTGCCCGGCGTCGCCGTCGCACCGTCGCTGCGGCTGGCACCGTTCACCCGGGACTCGGTCGGCCTGTCCAGCGCCGCCCGCCAAGCCAACATCGCCGGCCGCATCCGGCTCACCCGAAAGGCCCCCGGTGACATCCCCGGCGACGTCGTCGTGGTCGACGACATCGTCACCACCGGCGCCACCGCCGCGGAGTCGGTCCGCGTCCTGCAAACACACGGGGCCGCGCTCGTCGCCGTCCTCGCGGTCGCGCACGCCTGACCGGCCGCATTACCCTCACATCAATCTGCCGTGAAGAACTGAAAACAGGTCGGTCGAATCAGTGGCACGAACACATGAACAGCGACTACCTTCGACACCAACCATCCGTGAACAGCTCACGGCGGCGCTCAGACTCGAGACGCCGATATCGCGCCAGCGGTAGGAGGTGAGTAGTCGACACCTTGCACCGGCGAGCGGCGCCAACCCGATATGCCCCGTCGGCGCGATTTCTTCATCAGCAGGCACGCATGAACGTGCATCCGCGAGAGAGAGTCGAGTTGCCAAGCATGTCAGTAAATTCCGTGGACTCCGACAACACGATGGTGATGGACCCCGACGCGACAGGAGCGTCCGACCCGGCCTCCGGCGCCGAGGTGGTGGTGACCGGTCGCAACGTCGAGGTTCCCGACCACTTCCGCACCTACGTCGCCGAGAAGTTGTCACGCCTGGAACGATTCGACCGCACCATCTACCTCTTCGACGTCGAACTCGATCACGAGAAGAACCGACGTCAACGCAAGAACTGTCAGCACGTGGAAATCACGGCGAAGGGGCGCGGCCCCGTCGTCCGTGGCGAGGCCTGCGCCGACAGCTTCTACGCCGCATTCGAATCCGCCGCGAGCAAACTCGAGGCACGGCTACGCAAGAGCAAGGACCGTCGCAAGATCCACTACGGCGACAAGCGGCCGGAGTCGCTGCACGAGGCGACCGCCCTCGAGCGCCTCGACGCCGCGTTCGCGCGGCCGGCCGAGACCGCGGCGCCGGCGGCCGACACGCTCGACGACCACGAACCCGGCCGGATCGTGCGCACCAAGGAGCATCCGGCCACCCCGATGACGGTCGACGACGCGCTCTACGAGATGGAGCTCGTCGGCCACGACTTCTTCCTGTTCCACGACAAGGAGAGCGACCGGCCCTGCGTCGTGTACCGACGCCACGCCTACGACTACGGGTTGATTCGCCTGGCGTGAGCTGATCCGGCGCGCTCGAGCACCGTCACGGTTGCCGGGCGCGCCGGGTTCGCCCCGTACGATGGGGACGTCCAACGCGTGACGCATCCATCGACGCAAGAGGTTATACAGCGTGCTCTCGAAGTTGCTCCGTCTCGGCGAAGGCCGCATGGTCAAGCGCCTCAAGGGGGTGGCTGACTACGTCAACACCCTGTCCGACGACGTCGAGAAGCTCTCCGACGCCGAGCTGCGAGCCAAGACCGCCGCCTTCAAGGCCCGCCTGGCCGACGGTGAAGACCTCGACGATCTGCTGCCCGAGGCGTTCGCCGTGGCGCGGGAAGCCGCCTGGCGGGTGCTCAACCAGCGCCACTTCGACGTCCAGGTGATGGGTGGCGCCGCCCTGCACTTCGGCAACGTGGCCGAGATGAAGACCGGTGAAGGCAAGACGCTGACCGCCGTGCTGCCGGCCTACCTCAACGCGCTGACCGGCAAGGGCGTCCACATCGTCACGGTCAACGACTACCTGGCCAAGCGCGACGCCGAGCAGATGGGTCGCGTGCACCGCTTCCTCGGCCTCGACGTCGGCGTGATCCTGTCCCAGCTGACCCCCGACGAACGTCGCACCGCCTACGCCGCCGACATCACCTACGGCACCAACGTCGAGTTCGGGTTCGACTATCTGCGCGACAACATGGCGCTGCGGCTCGAGGACTGCGTCCAGCGCGGCTTCAACTACGCGATCGTCGACGAGGTGGACTCGATCCTCATCGACGAGGCCCGCACGCCGCTGATCATCTCCGGCCCGGTCGACGGTTCGTCGAACTGGTACAGCGAGTTCGCCCGGTTGGCGCCTCTGATGGAGAAGGACACCCATTACGAGGTCGACCTCAAGAAGCGCACCGTCGGCGTGCACGAGGCGGGCGTCTCGTTCGTCGAAGACCAGCTCGGTATCGAGAACCTGTACGAGGCAGCCAACTCGCCGCTGGTCAGCTACCTGAACAACGCGCTGAAGGCCAAGGAGCTGTTCGAGCGCGACAAGCACTACATCGTGCGCAACGGCGAGGTCCTCATCGTCGACGAGTTCACCGGGCGCATGCTCGTGGGTCGCCGCTACAACGAGGGTCTGCACCAGGCCATCGAGGCCAAGGAGCAGGTCGAGATCAAGGCGGAGAACCAGACCGTCGCGACCGTGACGCTGCAGAACTACTTCCGCATGTACGACAAGCTCGCGGGAATGACCGGTACGGCGGAGACCGAGGCCGCCGAGCTGCACGAGATCTACAAGCTCGGCGTGGTGCCGATCCCGACGAACAAGCCGATGATCCGGACCGACCAGTCCGATCTGATCTATAAGACCGAGGAAGCCAAGTTCATCGCGGTCGTCGACGACGTCACCGAGCGCTATGAGAAGGGTCAGCCGGTGCTGATCGGTACGACGAGCGTGGAGCGCTCGGAGTTCCTGGCCCGGCAGTTCGAGAAGCGCCGCATTCCGCACAACGTGCTGAACGCGAAGTACCACGAGCAGGAAGCCGGCATCATCGCCGAGGCGGGACGGGTCGGCGCGGTCACGGTGGCCACCAACATGGCCGGCCGCGGCACCGACATCGTGCTCGGCGGCAACGTCGACTACCTGCTGGACCGGCAGTTGCGTCAGCGCGGCCTCGATCCGATCGAGACCCCTGAAGAGTACGAAGCGGCGTGGCACGAGGAGCTGCCGGCGGTCAAGGCGCAGGTCGCCGCCGAAGCCAAGGACGTCGTCGCCGCGGGCGGGCTGTACGTGCTCGGCACCGAACGGCACGAATCCCGTCGTATCGACAACCAGCTGCGCGGCCGCTCCGGCCGCCAGGGCGACCCCGGTGAGTCCCGCTTCTACCTGTCGCTCGCCGACGAGCTGATGCGCCGCTTCAACGGCGCGACGCTGGAGACGCTGCTCACCCGGCTGAACCTGCCCGACGATGTGCCGATCGAGGCCAAGATGGTCTCCCGCGCCATCAAGAGCGCGCAGACACAGGTGGAGCAGCAGAACTTCGACATCCGCAAGGAAGTCCTCAAGTACGACGAGGTGATGAACCAGCAGCGCAAGGTCATCTACGCCGAGCGCCGCCGCATCCTGGAAGGCGAGAACCTCGCCGAGCAGGCCCACGCCATGCTCGTCGACGTCATCACCGCCTACGTCGACGGTGCCACCGCCGAGGGTTACTCCGAGGACTGGGACCTGGAGAAGCTGTGGGAGAGCCTGCGTCAGCTCTATCCGGTCGGCATCGACCACCACGATCTGATCGACTCCGACGCCGTGGGTGAGCCGGGCGAACTCACCCGCAAGGAACTGCTCGACGCCCTGATCGCCGACGCCGAACGCGCCTACGCGGAGCGCGAAGCGGAGATCGAGTCGCTCGCCGGAGAAGGAGCGATGCGCCAGCTCGAGCGCAACGTGCTGCTCAACGTCCTCGACCGCAAGTGGCGCGAACACCTCTACGAGATGGACTACCTGCGCGAGGGCATCGGCCTGCGCGGGCTTGCCCAGCAGCGTCCGGAGGTCGAGTACGCGCGCGAGGGCTTCGACATGTTCATCGGCATGCTCGACGGCATGAAGGAGGAGTCGGTCGGCTTCCTGTTCAACGTGCAGGTCGAGGCCTCCCCGCAGCCGGCTGTCGCGCCGGTCGCGGCGCCGCCCGGGCTCGCTGACTTCGCCGCCGCGGCTGCGGCCGCGCAGGAACAGGGTGGTGTGGCGACCAAGGAGCGGCCGAACCCGTTGCGCGCCAAGGGGATCGACGGCGACGGCCAGCCGCCACTGGTCTACACCGGACCGTCGGAGGACGGCTCGGCAGAGGTCAAGCGGTCCGGTGGCGGCGGGGGCAGCACCAAACCCGGCGGCGGCACCACGCGCCGCGAACGCCGGGAGGCCGCCCGCGCGCAGAAGTCCGGCAAGCACGCCCGTCGGCGCTGACCGGGTCGGATCGTCCGCCTAGCCGATCTGCAGCGCCACCATCCGCCACGCGTCGCCGTGGCGCTCGATGCGCGCGGCGATCGCATGGACGCGGCCGGACCGGCTGAACGAGGCGAACACCTCCGCCGCCGTCGGCTCACCGGGGCCGCTGTGCACGGCACGCACCCGGACCCGGTGCAGCGTCGCGCTGCCCGTACGCGGAGCGCGGGCCCGTGTCAGGACGCGGTCGATCAGTGCCGGCGTCATCAGCGGCCGCAGTTGCGCCACGGGCCGGCGTCGGTCGATCACCTCGATCGTCTGCAGCAGGGCGGCCTCGGCGAACATCACGGCCGACTTCGGGGGCGGCGCTTCCCGCGGGGCGGGCCGGTGCGGGCGGGCCCCGTCACGGACCCGGTGCAGAGACGACGCCGACGGGGTGGGGCACGGCTGGCCCACCGGTGCCGGGGCGGGTTCGCAGTCGATCACCGGTGAGGTGACCCAGGTGGGCGAGGATAGGGACGTTGAGGTCATGACGGTTCTCCAGCAGTCGGCGAGGATGGCGCGTCTGCTGGAGAGTCGCAGACCTGTCGATGATGACACGGCCGGCCGACCCCTCTGTGCACCCGTTATGCGCCACCGGCACCCATGCCGTTACCGTGAGGCGTCTCGAATGCACAGTGAGGGGGCGACGCGGCAGTGGTGACCAGGTTGTCGTCGTCCGACTCGTCGTTCTTCCGGCTGGAGAACTCGGCCACCCCGATGTACGTCGGGTCACTGCAGATCATCCGCAAACCGCGCAACGGCCTGAGCTACGAGACGCTGCTGGCGACCGTGGAACAGCGCCTGCCCCAGATTCCCCGGTACCGGCAGAAGGTTCGCGAGGTCAGCTTCGGGCTCGCCCGGCCGGTGTGGATCGACGACCGCGACTTCGACATCACCTACCACATCCGGCGCTCGGCGCTGCCGTCCCCGGGCAGCGATGCGCAACTGCACGAGCTGGTCGCCCGACTCGGCTCCCGGCCCCTCGACAAGTCCCGGCCGCTGTGGGAGATGTACCTGGTCGAGGGGTTGGCGAAGAACCGGCTGGCGATCTACACGAAGTCACACCAGGCCCTGGTGAACGGTATGACGGCGCTGGAGATCGGCCATGTGATCGCCGACCGCACGCAGAAGCAGCCCGAGTTCGACGAGGACATCTGGATTCCGGGACGTGAACCGTCGGACCGCCAACTGCTGCTCGGCGCGCTCGGTGAATGGATCGCCCGGCCCACTCAGCAGGCGGCCGCGGTGCGGTCGGCGCTGACCGAGGCGGTCACCAACACCGGCCAGCTCGTCGAGCTGGGCCGGCGAGCAGCCGACGCCGCCCGCATCGTCGCCCGCGGCACCGCGCCGAGCAGCCCGCTGAACACCACGGTGTCCCGCAACCGGCGATTCTCGGTCGCCTCTGCCGACCTCGACGAGTTCCGGATGGTGCGGGCGCGCTACGACTGCGACATCAACGACGTGGTGCTCGCCGTCGTCGCCGGGGCGCTGCGCAACTGGCTGCTTTCGCGCGGGGAACCCGTCACCGCGACCACCACCGTGCGTGCCATGGCCCCGATGTCGGTCTACCCCGAGACCGAGAGCGACTCGTCGGGCCCCGGGCAACCCATCGGCGACGTCGCGCCGTTCCTGATCGACCTGCCCGTCGGCGAAGGGAATGCCGTCGTCCGGTTGTCCCAGATCGCGCATGCCACCGAATCGCACCCCACGGCGGGCGCGCTGGTCGACGCCCGCAGCATCATCACACTGTCGGGTTTCGCGCCGCCGACCCTGCACGCGATGGGCATCCGGGTGGCCACCAGCTTCTCGGCCCGACAGTTCAACCTGCTGATCACCAACGCCCCCGGCGCGCAGAAGCAGATGTACATCGCCGGGGCCAAGCTCCTCGAGACGTATGCGGTACCCCCGCTACTGCACAACCAGGCGCTGGCGATCGGCGTCACGTCCTACAACGGGACGTTGTACTTCGGCATCAACGCCGACCGGGACGCGATGAGCGACGTCGACATGCTGCCCGATCTGATGCGTGAGGCGCTCGACGAACTGACCGAAGCCGCCCGATAGCCGGCCGGTGACCGGGGACGGGATTTGACGACTGCTCCGAGTCGGAGTCGAATGTCTGAGATGTCGACTTCAGAAGACGAACTGACGACGGGCGTGGCGGGCGGCAAGGATTCCACGGACACCGGTCCCATCCCGATCGCTCACCCGGTGCTCGATGTGCCCGTCGAAGAAGGACACCTCACCCGCTCCCGCGGCGTCGACTGGGCCGTGTTCGGTGTCACTGCTGTCATTGCGCTGGCGTTCCTGTCGTGGGGCTTCGTCAGCACCGACTCGCTGGCCGGCGTCGCCCAGACCGCGCTGACCTGGGTGATGGACAAGACCGGATGGCTGTTCGTGCTGACCAGCACCGGCTTCGTCGTCTTCGTTCTCTATCTCGCGCTCGGACGCTACGGCACCATCCCGCTGGGCCGCGATGACGAGCCGCCGGAGTTCAACGGCATCTCCTGGGTGGCAATGATGTTCAGCGCCGGCATGGGTATCGGCCTGATGTTCTTCGGCGTCGCAGAGCCGCTCACGCACTTCGTCACACCGCCCCCCGGAACCGGTGCCGAGGGCAATCCCGAGGCCGTGCAGCACGCGATGGCCACCACGCTGTTCCACTGGACGCTGCACCCGTGGGCGATCTATGCCGTCGTCGGCCTGGCCATCGCCTACGGCGTCTACCGCAAAGGCCGTCTGCAGCTGATCAGTTCGGCGTTCGAGCCGCTGCTCGGGAGCCGGGCCAACGGGTCGTGGGGCAAGGTCATCGACATGCTGGCGATCTTCGCCACGCTGTTCGGGTCGGCAGCCTCACTGGGGTTGGGCGCCTTGCAGATTCGCAGCGGCCTGCAGATCGTCGCCGGAATCGGGGAGACCGGCAACGCGATTCTGATCGTCATCATCAGCGTGCTCACCGTGTGCTTCGTGTTGTCGGCGGTGTCGGGGGTGTCGCGCGGCATCCAGTGGCTGTCGAACATCAACATGGTGCTGGCCGTGCTGCTGGCCGTCTTCGTCTTCGTCGTCGGCCCAACGGTTTTCATTCTCAACCTGCTGCCGACCTCGCTGGGGAGCTACTTCGCCGACCTGAACATGATGTCGGCGCGCACCGGCGCCGAGGGTGGCGCGGTGGACACCTGGCTGCAGTCGTGGACGATCTTCTACTGGGCCTGGTGGGTCTCGTGGACGCCGTTCGTCGGCATGTTCATCGCGCGAATCTCGCGGGGCCGCACCATCCGTCAGTTCGTGGCGGGGGTGCTGGTGGTGCCGAGCGTGGTGTCCCTGGTCTGGTTCGCGATCTTCGGTGGTGCGGCGATCAACGTGCAGCAGAACGGAACCGACCTCGCGGGGCAGGGCGGTGTCGAGGAGCAGTTGTTCACGCTGCTGGACCAGTATCCGATCGCGATCATCGCCAGCATCGTGGTGATGATCCTGGTCGCGATCTTCTTCGTCTCCGGCGCCGACGCCGCGTCGATCGTGATGGGCTCGCTGTCGCAGAAGGGCACCATTCACCCCAGCCGGGGCACCGTGATCTTCTGGGGTGTGGCGACCGGTGCGGTGGCTGCGGTGATGCTGCTGGTGGGCGGCGAAGACGCCCTCAACGGTCTGCAGACGATCACGATCATCGCGGCGCTGCCGTTCCTGCTGGTGATGGTGGCGATGGCGGTGGCCCTACTGAAGGATCTGCGCCGGGACCCGAAGATCCTTCGTCGTGCATATGCCGCCGAGGTGGTCGACAGCGCGGTGGTCGCCGGCGTCACCAAGCACGGTGACGACTTCATCATCTCCGTCGAACCGGATCCGAACCGCTCCACCGACGGCGACGCGACGAACGGACGCGAGTCAGCCGCGCCGTCGAGCACCTGAGGCTGCTGCGGCCACTACGCTCGGCGGAGTGCGCGTCTTCGTTCCCGCGACCCTGACCATGCTGCAGAGGCTGGTGGCCGACGGAACCCTGCGTCCCGTCAACGGCACCGCGTTCGCGGTGACTCCCACGCTGCGGGAGGCCTATGCCGAAGGCGACGAAGAGGAACTGGCCGACGTCGCGCTGCGCGATGCCGCGCTGGCGTCGCTGCGGTTGCTCGGCGACGAGGGGGAGACCACGTTGCCGAGCCGGCGGGCGGTGCTCGAAGTCGACGCCGACGAGGTCACCCTGCGGCCGGACCTCGACGATGCCGTGGTGCGCGTGGCGGGTGAGATCGCGCTGGGGAAGGTGATCGCGGCGTACGTCGACAACGCCGCCGCAGAGTCCGCGGTGTCGGCGGCTGTTTCGGCTGTCGACGAGGCGGATCTCGGCGATGAGGATGCCGAGCTGACGGTGGGAGACGCACAGGACCACGATTTGGCCTGGTACGCGGCGCAGGAGCTGCCCTTCCTGCTCGAGCTGCTGTGATGGACTGGCTACGGTTCCGTAAGTTACGGTACCGTAGGTCGAGCAACAGCGACTCGGCAGGAGTTCCGATGGCCAAGACAACGATCAAATCGACGGCCAATGTCGCCGACACCGTGCGGCCGACCGTCGCGGGAGCACACGAGCGGCCCGGGCTGCATCTCTTGCGCACCGTCGCCGGCCGCATCACCACGCCGTTGCTGCCCGACGACTACCTCAAGCTGGCCAATCCGCTGTGGTCGGCGCGGGAACTGCGCGGCCGCGTGCTGGAGGTGCGACGGGAGACCGTCGACTCGGCCACCCTCGTCATCAAGCCGGGATGGGGCTTCTCGTTCGACTACGAGGCCGGTCAGTACATCGGCATCGGCCTGCTGGTCGACGGTCGGTGGCGGTGGCGGTCCTACTCGTTGACCAGCAGTCCCGTCACCAGCAAGGGTTCGCGAACCATCACGATCACCGTCAAGGCGATGCCCGAGGGATTCCTCTCCAGCCACCTTGTCGGTGGCGTCGAACCCGGCACCATCGTGAGACTGGCTGCGCCGCAAGGCAATTTCGTCATGCCGGACCCGGCTCCGGCGTCGGTGCTGTTCCTCACGGCCGGCTCGGGCATCACCCCGGTGATCGCGATGCTGCGCACCCTGAGTCGCCGCGGCCAACTCGGTAACGTGGTGCACGTGCACTCCGCACCGACCGAGTCCGACGTGATGTTCGCCGAGGAACTGTCCGCGATGGCCTACCGCCACCAGGGCTACGAGCTCGTGTTGCGGACCACCCGCAGCCAGGGCCGGCTGGACCTCGCCCGCCTGGGCGAGGTCGTGCCCGACTGGCGGGCGCGGCAGACCTGGGCGTGCGGGCCGGAGGCGATGCTCGAAGCGGCGGAGCGCACATGGGTCGCCGCCGGAATCCCCGACCGGCTGCACCTCGAGCGATTCGCGGTCGCGCGAGGCGGACACGGCAGCGGCGGCACCGTCACGTTCGCCCGCGCCGACAAGGAAGTCGTCGTCGACGGTGCGACCTCGCTGATGGACGCCGGTGAGGCGGCCGGCATCCAGATGCCGTTCGGGTGCCGAATGGGCATCTGCCAGTCATGTGTCGTGGGCCTGCTCGACGGGCATGTGAAGGATTTGAGAACAGGCGTCGAGCACGAACCCGGCAGTCGAGTGCAGACCTGCGTCTCGGCGGCGTCGGGTGACTGCACACTGGACGTATGAGCTTTACCGGCTAGTAACCTACGCATTCGTAGGTTACGCTAGCGTAGGTATGCGAGAGGAGGGTTGGAACCCATGGCAGTCACCGACGTACCGGAGTTCGCACATCTGTCGGACGCGGACATCGAAGGCCTCACGCGTGAACTCGACGCGATCAGGCAGGACATCGAAGACTCCCGCGGGGCGCGCGACGCGCGCTACATCCGCCGCACCATCGCGTTCCAGCGCGGCCTCGAGGTCGCCGGTCGGCTGATGTTGGCCGGCAGCTCCAAGCGCGCTTACTGGTGGGCCGGCGCGACGACCCTGGGCGTGGCCAAGATCGTCGAGAACATGGAGATCGGCCACAACGTCATGCACGGCCAGTGGGATTGGATGAACGATCCCGAGATCCACTCCTCGTCGTGGGAGTGGGACATGAGCGGCGCCTCCAAGCACTGGCGCTTCACCCACAACTTCATGCACCACAAGTACACGAACATCCTCGGCATGGACGACGACGTGGGCTACGGCGTCATCCGCGTCACCCGCGATCAGCGCTGGACGCCGATGAACCTCGCCAACCTGTTCTTCAACACCTTGCTGTGTGTGGCCTTCGAGTGGGGTGTGGGGCTGCAGCATCTCGAGCTGGGCAAGATCTTCAAGGGCCGCGACGATCGCCGGGCCACGATGGTGCGCGTCAAGGAGTTCGGTATCAAGGCGGGCCACCAGGTCGCCAAGGACTATGCGCTGTGGCCCGCGCTGACCTCGCTGTCTCCCAGGGCATCGTTCACGTCCACGCTGAAGGCCAACGCGATGGCCAACGTCATCCGCAACGTGTGGGCCAACGCTGTGATCTTCTGCGGTCATTTCCCCGATGGCGCAGAGAAGTTCACGAAGACCGACATGGTGGGTGAGACCCGCGGTGAGTGGTACCTGCGTCAGATGCTGGGCAGTGCCAACTTCAAGAACGGCCCCGTGCTGCGCTTCATGAGCGGCAACCTGTGCCATCAGATCGAGCACCACCTGTTCCCGGATCTGCCGAGCAACCGGTACTACGAGATGTCGCTTCGGGTCCGCGAGATCTGCGACAAGTACGACCTGCCGTACACGACGGGCTCGTTCCTGGTGCAGTACGGCAAGTCGTGGCGCACCATCGCGAAACTGTCTCTGCCCGACCGGTTCCTGAGTGACACCGCAGACGATGCGCCGGAGACGCGCAGCGAGCGGATGTTCGTCGATCTGGCGCCGGCCGAGCGGCGTGGGTTGAAGTCCGCGATCGCCGCGGCCCGCGCCCGCCGGAGGGCGCGCAAGGCCGCCGTCCTGCAACAGCGGGAATTGGCCGCCTGATCTCCTGCTGACCAGACACGAACTCGAGCTGACACGCCGCGGCGCAGCTCGAGTTCGTGTCTGCTCGCGGTTCTACGGGACGTAGTCGAACGTGTCCGGGTTGGGGCCGGTGCGGCCGTCCTCACCCTTGTCGAGCGCCGAGATCGCATCCAGATCGTCGCTGCTGAGCTCGAAGTCGAACAGCTCGAAGTTGTCCTTGATGCGCTGCTCGGTCACCGACTTCGGGAACACGATGTCGCCGCGTTGGATGTGCCAGCGCAGCGTCACCTGGGCCGTGGACTTGCCGACCTTGTCGGCGATCTGCTTGATCACCGGGTCGTCGAGCACCTTGCCCTGAGCGATCGGGGACCAGGCCTCGGTCGCGATGCCGTGCTCTACGCCGTAGCCGCGCACCTTCTCGTTGGTGAAGTAAGGGTGCACCTCGATCTGGTTGACGGCCGGGACGGTGTCACTTTCCTTGGCGAGCCGTTCGAGGTGCTCGATCTGGAGGTTGGACACGCCGATGCTGCGGGCACGGCCGTCCTTCGCGAACTCCTCCAACGTCTTCCACGTCGAGACGTAGTCGCCGTCGTACAGCGTCGGTAGGGGCCAGTGGATCAGGAACAGGTCGACGTAGTCGAAGCCGAGTTCGGACAGCGTCTTGTCGAACGCCCGGCGCGCATCGTCGGGCTTGTGGAATCCGTTGTTCAGCTTGCTGGTGACGAACACCTCGCCGCGGTCGACGCCGGCATTGCGGATGCCTTCGCCGACGCCCTTCTCGTTCTGGTACATCTCCGCGGTGTCGATGTGGCGGTAACCGATGTCCAGCGCGGTCTTGACTGCGTCAGCGGTGTCCTCGGGCGGGATCTGGTAGACGCCGAATCCCAGCTGAGGGATTTCCGCGCCGCTGTTGAGCTTGATGGTGGGTACGTGTGTCACTGTGCTTCCTCCTTCGCGGGGCAGCGTGCCCGGTGGACGGGGCAGGCAAACACCGCTGCGAGATCGTCGGCGGGTGGTCAGATTCTCCCCTCGATCAGCGGCGAGCGCGCGCTCGATGTACGCCTGCGCCGGCGCGTCGCTGAGCAGACGCGCGCGCTCGCCGGACAGAGTTCACCCGAGGACTGCGAGGAGGCGGCGAGCCGCTGCCACCCGGTCGGCCGCCGGACCCTCGAGGCCGTCCAGTGCGCACTCGGGATCGGCCGGCGGCCCCATGTGTCCGCAGCCGCGGGGACAGTCCTCGATCGCGTCGGCGAGATCCGAGAACGCCATCACCACGTCGTCGGGGGCGATGTGCGCCAGCCCGAACGACCGAATCCCCGGCGTGTCGATCACCCAGCCGCCGGCGGCCAGTGGCAGGGCCACCGACTGCGTGGACGTGTGCCGCCCCCGGCCGATGTCGGTTACGGCGCCCGTAGCCCGATCCGCCTCGGGCACAAGGCGATTCACCAGCGTCGACTTGCCGACCCCGGAATGGCCCAACAGCACCGTGACCTTGTCGGTCAACAGTGCCTGCACCGCCTCGAGCGGGTCGGCCCGACCCGCCGTCGCGATCGTCACGTCCAGCCCCGCGAACTGCGCAGCGAACGGTTCGGGCGCGGCGAGGTCGGTCTTGGTCAGGCAGAGGATCGGCGTCAGGCCCCCGACGTAGGCCGCGATAAGTGCCCGCTCGACGAGCCCCGTGCGCGGCGGCGGATCGGCCAGCGCCACCACGATCAACAGTTGGCCGGCGTTGGCGACCACCACCCGCTCCGTCGGGTCCGTGTCGTCGGCCGTGCGGCGCAACACCGTCCTGCGCTCGGCCCGCCGCACGATGCGCGCCAGGGTGTCCGTGCGGCCGGACAGGTCACCGACCACGTCGACGTCGTCGCCGACGACGATCGGGGTGCGGCCGAGTTCGCGCGCCCGCATCGCGGTCACACGGTGGGCGGGGTCACCGTCGAGTACACAACCCCAGCGGCCCCGGTCGACGGTGACGACCATGGCCGACCGCGCGTCGGCATGCTCGGGCCGGGTCTTCGTTCGCGGCCGCGAGCCTCGACCGGGCCGCACCCGGACGTCGGACTCGTCGTACTCGCGTCGGGTCAAAGGCCGACCGTGGTGTCGGTCTGGCCGGCCAGCATGTCGGCCCACAGCTGAGGAAACTCCGGCAGCGTCTTGGCCGTGGTGCCGATGTTCTCCACCTCCACCCCGGGCACTCGCAGGCCGATGATCGCGCCGGCGGTGGCCATCCGGTGGTCGGCGTAGGAATGCCACACGCCGCCGTGCATCACCCGCGCGGTGATCGTCAGCCCGTCCTCGGTCTCCTCGCACTGTCCGCCGATCCGGTTGATCTCGGTGCTCAGCGCAGCCAACCGGTCCGTCTCGTGCCCGCGCAGATGCGCGATACCGCGCAGATGGCTCACCGATCCCGGGGTGGCCAGCGCGGCCATCGCCGCCACCGACGGCGCCAGTTCGCCGACGGCGCGCAGGTCGACGTCGACGCCGCCGAAGGTCGCGGTGCCCTGCACCTCCAGGTAGGAGTCGCCGCGGCGGACGACCGCGCCGAACCCTTTGAGGATCGACAGGATCGTCTGAGCCGGCTGGACGCTGACGTCCGGCCACCCGGTCACCCGGACGGCGCCGCCGCTGACCACCGCGGCCGCCAGGAACGGCACCGAGTTGGACAGGTCCGGCTCGATCGCCCAGTCGCGGGCCGCAATCGGACCTTTAGAGACCCGCCACCGATTGGCGGTGGCGTCGTCGACGGTGACACCGGCCTCCCGCAGCATCGCGACGGTCATCGCGATGTGTGGCGCGGACGGCACCTCGGCGCCGGTGTGCACGATCTCGAGGCCCTCGTCGAAGGCCGCGCCCGAGAGCAGGAGCCCGGAGACGAACTGCGACGAGCCCGACGCGTCGATCCCGACGGTGCCTCCGCGTACTGCTCCTGCGCCGCGCACCTCGAACGGCAGACCGTCGCCCTCGATCCCGACGCCGAGTCCGCGCAACCCGTCGAGCAGCGGTGCGATCGGCCGGGCGCGCGCCTGTTCGTCACCGTCGAACGTCACCGATTCCGAGCTGAGCGCCGCGACCGGCGGCAGGAACCGCAGCACCGTGCCGGCCAACCCGCAGTCGATGCGGGTGCCCGGCCGCGGCGTCAGTCCGCCGCTGATCGTCAGCGTGGTGTCGTCTGTGGCCGACGCGTCGACCTGGAGCCCCAGCGCCTGCAGTGCGGCGATCATCAGGTCGGTGTCGCGGCTACGCAACGCCCCGGAGACGGTCGATGGGCCGTTTGCCGCGGCGAGGGCCGCCAGCACCAGCGCCCGGTTGGTCTGCGACTTCGAGCCGGGCACCGTCACGGTGGCATGGACAGGGGTCTGCGTCGACGGGGCCGGCCAGGTGCTCACAGCGTTCATTGTGGTCCATCCTGTCCTGTCACCGGTTTCTGCCACCATGGGGATCATGTGCGGGCGATTCGCGGTGACCACCGATCCGGCGCTGCTGGCCGAGAAGATCAAGGCGATCGACGAGGCCACCTCGGAGATGAAGGACGCGCCGTCCCCCAACTACAACGTGGCCCCGACGACGACGGTTGCCACCGTCGTGAAGCGGCACACCGATCCCGACGACGAGTCCACGCGCCGGGTGCGGCTCATGCGCTGGGGCCTGGTGCCGCCATGGGTCAAGGCCACCGACACCGGTGCCCCCGAGACCAAGGGCCCGCTGCTGATCAACGCGCGCTCCGACAAGGTCACCAGCTCGCCGGCGTTCCGCAGCTCCGCCAAGGCCAAGCGCTGCCTGGTGCCGATGGACGGCTGGTACGAGTGGCAGGGCCAGAAGGGCGCGAAGACACCGTTCTTCATGCATGCGACCGATGGTGAGCCGCTGTTCATGGCCGGGCTGTGGTCGTCGTGGCGGCCGAAAGTCGCGCCGAAGGACGCCCCTCCGCTGCTGAGCTGCACGATCATCACCACCGACGCCGCGGGTCCGCTCGCCGAGATCCACGACCGCATGCCGTTGACGATCAGCGCCGGCGATTGGGACCACTGGCTCGACCCGGACGCCCCGATGGACGAGGGGCTGCTGCGCGGCCACGGCGATCTGGACCGCATCGCCATCCGCGAGGTATCGCGGCTGGTCAACAGCGTGCGCAACAACGGGCCCGAGTTGATCGAGCCGGTGGAACCACAGGCCGAGCAGGGCACTCTGCTGTGAGCAGCCGTCCGCTGTCCGATCCGGCGGTCCTCGACACCCTGGCCGCAGATCTGGCGGCCGCGCAGTACACCACCGACGGGGTGGGGGAGCTGCTCGGCGCCGACGCCGGCGGTGCGTTCAGCAGGGGGCTGTGGTGGTCGGCGCTACGCGCCACCGAGCGCTGCGCTGCGGGCACGGAGTCGTTGGCGACGCTGGTGCGGCTGTTCCTGCTGGGCGCCGAGGAGTCCCGCGACCGCGTCGGTCAGGCGTTCCCCCGCACCGGTGTCGATACGCTGATCGCTGCGGGCGTCGTGCAGTCCACCGGCGCGGACACCGTCACTGCTGTCCTCGACATCCGGCCGCACAGCGACGGGGCGCGCGACTTCCTCGTCGTCTCCGATCAGGATGCGGCGCTGCGACCCGGCCCAGTCCGACACGACCACGTTCTCGGCATCGGCGGTGCATCGATCTCGTTGGCGCACGCGGTGATTCGTTCCCCCGTCGGCCGTGCGCTGGATGTCGGGACGGGTTGCGGGATCCAGGCGCTACACCTGGCCGGGCATTGCGACGAGGTCGTCGCCACCGACACCAACGACCGCGCCCTGGCGTTGGCTGCGGCGACGGCCCGGCTCAACGGGATGTCCTGGGATCTGCGGGCCGGCAGTCTCTTCGAGCCGGTGGCGGGGGAGCGCTTCGACCTGATCGTGTCGAACCCGCCGTTCGTGGTCGGCGTAGGGGACCTCGACTACATCTACCGCGACTCCGGGATGGTCGGAGACGCGTTGTGCGAGAGCATGATTCGGGAGGTCGGTGAGTATCTGGAACCGGGTGGCACCGCGCAGATCATGGCGAACTGGATCATCCGTGACGGGCAGGACTGGCGCGAGCGGCTCCGCGCGTGGCTCGACGGCAGCGGGCTGCACGCGTGGGTGGTACAGCGCGAGTTCGCCGATCCGATCAGCTACGTCTCGCTGTGGACCTCCGACGCCGGCGAGCTGCCCGAAGACGCGGCCCGGCGCGGTGGGCGCTGGCTGGACTGGTTCGACGCCGAAGGCATCGCCGGGGTCGGCATGGGGATGGTCGTGGTGCGCGCACCGCGCCACGGCGAGAACCGGGCACCCGAGCAGATCTTCGAGGAGATCACCGGCGCCGACGAGCAGCTGACCGGACCCGAGGTCGAGGCATTCTTCGCCCGTCGTGAGTATCTGCACCGCGTCAGCGACGACCAGCTCCTCGCCACCCGGCTGACCACTGCGCCGGTGTTCCTCGAGGAGCAGTCCCTGCCGGGGCCCGAGGGCTGGCAGACCGTCGGCGCCGCGGTCCGCCGCCCCGGCGGGCCGGGAGCGGTCATCGGTGTCGACGAGGTGTCGCGGGCGTTGTTCGCGGGATGCCGGGGCGAGGTGCCGCTGGGCATGCTGGTCGAGCTGCTCGCCGCCCACCACGGTGTCGACGCCGACGCGCTGGCCGACGCCGCGATGCCCGTCGTCCGGGAGGCGATCGGCCGCGGCATCCTCTACGAGGCGCGATAGGTGGCGGTGACCACGACGTAGGGGGACGTGACCGTGACGGCACCCGACGGTGCGGCGTGCTGCTGCAGCGCCCGGGTGAAGGCGTCGGCGAGGTCCCGCCGTGCGGCGCCGGCGCGGTCGAAGGTCGCGACGTGCATCGGTGAGCCGGTCTGCAGCCACTGCAGCCCGTCGGCGACCGACGCGAACCCCCATCGGTGTTCGCCGTGGTCGAACTCGACGTCGTCGAACTGCGCGAGCCGCTGCGCGACGATGCGCTCGTCGCCCCACTGGTCGGGGGTGTGGGGCGCCGGCGGGGGTGGGCCCAGGACCTCGACGATCGGGTCGAACAACGGATTGCTTCCGCGTCGCACCCACGCCGAAAATGCCAGCACACCAGACGGTTTGAGGAGTCGCATGATCTCGGCGACCTGCCGGTCCGGGTCGACGAAGATGATGCCCATGTTGGACACTGCGACGTCGAAGGACGCTGCAGGGAGCCCGGTGTCGGCGGCGTCGGCGACCGTCCACGTGATGTCGGGTGCCCGCTGCGCGGCGAGGTCGATCAGCTCACCGGTGACGTCGATGCCGGTGACGTGGGCTCCCAGGGCAGCTGCGGCTCGTGCAGCGCTGCCGGTGCCGCAGGCGAGATCGACGACCCTGGCGCGCGGCAACGGGACTCGGCGCCCGGCGGCGTCGACCACGCGAGAAGCGATGTGCGCAATACGGTCGCCGACGGCGTCATAACGCCCGCTGGCCCAGATCGACGAGGACATGTCGATCAGCGTGCCACGATGAGCCGATGAGCGGGTTCCTACGCGAGGCGCCACCGCTGCCGCGGCCGGTCACCTTCGATCAGTTCTGGGCCGACCTGACATTCCTCCACTGGCCCGTCGATCCCGGCACCGTCGCCCGATTCTTCCCGCCCGGCGCGCGGCCCGACGTCATCGACGGCGTGACGTACGTGGGCCTGGTGCCGTTCGTGATGCGGAATCTGCGACTGGGCAGCGCGCTGCGGCTGCCGTACTTCGGCACGTTCGCCGAGACCAACGTCCGGCTCTACTCCGTCGACGACGCGGGACGGCACGGCGTGCTGTTCCGATCATTGGAGACCGAACGGTTGGCAGCAGTCGCAGCGAGCCGTGCGGCGCTGGCCATCCCCTACACCTGGGCGAAGATGCGAGTGGACCGCGACGGCGAGAGCCTCCGCTATCGCAGTGTCCGGCGCTGGCCGCAGCGGGGGCTGGGCTGCCAGGTGATCGTGCGCGTCGGACCGCCGATCGAGCCGACACCGCTGGAGGCGTGGCTGACCGCGCGGTGGGGTGCGCACACCCGCAAGGCGGGCCGCACCTGGTGGCTGCCCAACGAGCACGCGACGTGGCCGTTGCACTCCGCTGAGATCGAAGGTCTGGCAGACGAATTGGTGGCTGCGGCCGGTGTGGTCGGCACCGGGCCACCGCTGCGGCCGCTGTACTCACCGGGTGTGCACGCACGCTTCGGCCGCCCGACGCGGGTCGCCTGAGTCGCGAAAGTGCATTCCCGGTAGTGCCAACGAAAATTCGCTACCGGGAGTGCACTTTCGCGGCGTGGAACGTCAGGGTTGGGTGTAGCCGGGCGGGTTGGCCGCGTCGACCCAGAAGTCCACGCCGAGATCGGATCCCGGCACACAGTCGTACACCGACAGATCGGTGACGCCCGATTCGAGGAGCACGTCCTCACACAGCAGGGTGTTGCCTGTGTAGCTCGACGGCTTGGTGAGCACCGCGTATGCCGCGTCGGAGTACACCTCCGGCTTGCGGGAGCGCTTCATGGATTCCTCGCCGCCGAGCAAGTTCTGCACCGCGGCGGTCGCCACCATGGTGCGTGGCCACAGGGTGTTCGACGCGATACCCGCCTCACGCATCTCTTCGGCGATACCCAACGCGCACAACGTCATTCCGAACTTCGCCATCATGTACGGCGTCGGCGTGAGCCACTTGGGCTCCAACAGCACCGGCGGCGACAACGTCAGGATGTGCGGGTTCTCCCGGCCCTTCATGTGCGGGATGCAGGCCTGCGACACCGCGTAGGTGCCCCGCACCTGGATGCCGTTCATCAGGTCGAAGCGCTTGAGCGGGACGTCTTCGATCGAGCCGAGATTGATGGCCGAGGCGTTGTTGACACAGATGTCGATCCCGCCGAACTGCTCGACCGCGGCCGCCACCGCCGCCGCCACCGAATCCCCGTCACGCACATCCCCGACGATCGGCAACGCCTGGCCGCCGACCTCCTCGATCTCCTTGGCCGCGGTGTAGATGGTGCCCGGCAACTTCGGATGAGGCTCAGCGGTCTTGGCGACCAGCGCGATGTTGGCGCCGTCGGCCGCGACCCGTTTGGCGATCGCCAGACCGATACCGCGGCTGGCTCCGGAGATGAACATCGTTTTTCCCGCGAGTGACATGGGCTTCACCCTAGAGTGCGGTGATCTCGGCGGTGACCGCGTTCGTCAGTCGCACCAGATCCCGCGGGTCCAACGCGACGTCCAGACCCCGCTTGCCGGCGCTGCACAGCACCCGGTCCCACCGCAGCGCCGAAGAGTCCACCACCGTCGGCAACGGCTTGCGCTGTCCCAGCGGGCTGATCCCGCCCACGACGTAGCCGGTGGAACGCTGCGCGGCGCCCGGCTCGGCCATCGTCGCCTTGGCGGCCCCCAGCGCTGCGGCAGCCGACTTGAGCGACAGTTTGTGCGGAACCGGCAGCACCGCGACACCCAGGCCTTTCGGCAGCGCCACGACCAGCGTCTTGAAGATCTGCTCGGCCACCACCCCGTCACCGGCCAGCTCCGCGACCGCCTCGTCGCCGAAAGCTTCCGAGCGGGGATCGTGCCGGTACGTCAGCACCGTGTGCGGCACGCCGGCCGCCACCAGGGCTGCGATCGCCGGTGTCGCTGCGCGGACCACCGCAACAGAGTACGGCGGGGAACAGCTGTGCCGCCGCCGCTGTTGTCACCATCAGCTGTGCTGGTGTCCGGGGCAGCAGAAGAGAAGCCGTCAGTCATGACCTTTAGGATCGACAGAAGGGGATACATGGTGCCAACGTTGGCCGCAGAGGCCCCGTTGCGTCTGGTGCGTCCACCGGACCGCCTCGCTGGTGCCGCAACAGAAGGGACGGTGTTCCTGAGAATGACTGACACCGACGGGTCGGCCGTTGAGGCCACCCTCGATCCAGACACGAAACCCGCGTCGGAGGAGACCGACGCAGAGCTGACCGCTCGTTTCGAACGAGACGCCATTCCGCTGCTCGATCAGCTCTACGGCGGCGCGCTGCGCATGACGCGCAATCCCGCCGACGCCGAGGATCTGCTGCAGGAAACCATGGTCAAGGCCTACGCCGGGTTCCGCTCCTTCCGAGCGGGCACCAACCTCAAAGCGTGGCTCTACCGCATCCTGACCAACACCTACATCAACAGCTACCGCAAGAAGCAGCGTCAGCCCTCGGAATATCCGACCGAGGAGATCACCGACTGGCAGCTGGCGGCCAACGCCGAGCATTCCTCGACGGGGCTGCGGTCGGCCGAGGTGGAGGCGCTCGAGGCGCTGCCCGACAACGAGATCAAGGAAGCCCTGCAGGCGCTGCCCGAAGAGTTCCGGATGGCCGTCTACTACGCCGACGTCGAGGGTTTCCCCTACAAGGAGATCGCCGAGATCATGGAAACGCCGATAGGGACAGTGATGTCGCGGCTACACCGCGGCAGGCGCCAATTGCGCGAGTTGTTGGCCGATGTGGCCCGCGACCGCGGCTTCATCCGCGGCCAGCAGGCCGACGCAACCCAGGAGGTCACGTCATGACCGGCATGCAGAGCGGTTCCGACGAGGAACGCTGGAGCCCGCCCATCGGTCCGGTCGACCCCGAGCACCCCGAATGCGCTGCGGTGATCGCCGAGGTGTGGACGCTGCTCGATGGTGAGTGCACCGTCGAGACCCGCGACCGGCTGCGCCACCACTTGGAAGAGTGCCCGACCTGCCTTCGCCACTACGGCATCGAGGAACGGGTCAAGAACTTGATCGCCACCAAATGCAGCGGTGAACGTGCCCCGGAGAGCCTGCGGGAGCGGCTGCGCATCCAGATCAGCCAGACCACGATCATCCGCGGCGGCTGATCGGGGGCTCACCCCAGCAACGTGCACCGAGAACGACGAACCGCCCGGCTTCCGAAGGGAAGTCCGGGCGGTTCGTCGTTGCTCAGGCGGTCAGCGCACTGACTTCGACCCGCAGTTGGGTCGCTTGCCGTGGTTGGCCTTGCTGTGCTTACGATCGCGCTTCTTGCGGCCACGCTTGGCCATCATCCACCTCCGAATTTCTCGACTGATTGCAGCTATTGTCTCACGGGCCGGTTGATGCTCTGTCCACAGTTCAGATCCAGCAGGGGTGTGGTTCGATAGACCGGACAAGACGCCGGTGGATGAGTGGGGTTGAAGATGGCCGAGGACGTTCGCGCCGAAATCGTGGCCAGTGTGCTCGAGGTCGTGGTCAGCGAGGGCGATCAGATCGGTGAAGGCGACACGTTGGTACTGCTCGAGTCGATGAAGATGGAGATCCCGGTGCTCGCCGAGGTCGCCGGCACGATCAGCAAGGTCAGCGTTTCCGTCGGCGACGTGATCCAGGCCGGCGATCTCATCGCCGTCATCAGCTAGCCCAGCGACGACAACACCGGTAGGTCCATGTCCACCCTCGGTGACCTGCTCGCCGAGCACACGGTCCTGCCCGGCAACGCCGTCGATCACCTGCACGCCGTCGTCGGTGAATGGCAACTGCTGGCCGACCTGTCGTTCGCCGACTTCTTGATGTGGGTGCGGCGCGACGACGGCCGCGTGGTGTGCGTGGCCCAGGTCCGGCCCAACACCGCACCGACGGTGCTGCTGGCCGACGCCGTCGGCACCATCGCCGAGACCACGACCGTCCCGATCATCGCGACAGCTTTCGATTCCGGCGCCATCGGACGCTCCACGATCGAGGGCACCGACGGTGCGCCCGGCCTGAACGTCGAGGCCGTGCCGGTCCGTCACGGCTCCCACGTCGTCGCCGTCCTGACCCATCAGACATCGCTGGCCCCACGGCAGGCGAGCCCGCTGGAAGCCGCCTACGTCGACTGTGCCGCCGATCTGTTGCTGATGCTGTCGGAGGGCACCTTCCCCAACGTGGGTGACCTCGCGATGTCGCGGTCGAGTCCCCGCGTCGGTGACGGCTTCATCCGGCTCGACAAGGCCGGGATCGTCACGTTCGCCAGTCCGAACGCGATCTCCGCCTACCACCGCATGGGGTTGACGGCCGAACTCGAGGGACACAACCTCGTCACGGTGACCCGGCCGCTGATCTCGGATCCTTTCGACGCCCAGGAACTGGCCAACCACGTGCGGGATTCGCTGGCCGGCGGGTCCAGCATGCGGATGGAGGTCGACGCCGGCGGGGCGGCCGTCCTGCTGCGTACGCTGCCGCTGCTGGCCCACGGCGAAGCGGTGGGGGCGGCGGTGCTGATCCGCGACGTCACCGAGGTCAAACGCCGCGACCGGGCGCTGCTGTCGAAGGACGCCACGATCCGGGAGATCCACCACCGGGTGAAGAACAATTTGCAGACCGTGGCCGCCCTGCTGCGGTTGCAGGCGCGTCGCACCACCAATGCCGAGGGGCGCGAGGCGCTCATCGAATCGGTTCGCCGCGTATCGTCCATCGCCCTGGTGCACGATGCGCTGTCGATGTCGGTCGACGAAGAGGTCAACCTCGACCAGGTCATCGATCGCATCCTGCCGATCATGAACGACGTCGCCACCGTCGATTCGCCGATCCGGATCAACCGGGAAGGGGACCTGGGGGTTCTCGACGCCGACCGCGCGACCGCGCTGATCATGGTGATCACCGAGCTGGTGCAGAACGCCATCGAGCACGCCTTCGATAGCACGACGGCAACGGGTTGCGTGACGATCCGGTCGGAGCGGTCGGCGCGCTGGCTCGACGTCGTCGTCCATGATGACGGTCGCGGACTGCCCGCGGGCTTCAGTCTCGAGAAATCCGACCGTCTCGGGTTGCAGATCGTGCGGACCCTGGTGTCGGCCGAGCTCGACGGTTCGCTCGGCATGCACGACGTACCGGACGGCGGAACCGATGTGGTGCTGAGAGTGCCGATCGGCCGTCGAGCCCGCACGAGTCAATTCTGACTAATTGCGACGGTTCAGATAGTGGCTGAAGCTGCCATTCTTCGCGTTCGCATTACGGATAGCTGGCATGTAATTCAGCTCACACAGCGACGGCCCCTACTTTCGTCGGGGCCGTCGGCAGAAGTGCGCGTCGGAGATCAGACGCCGGAGCGAGCCTTCGTGCGAGCGTTGCGACGCTTGAGCGCGCGGCGCTCGTCCTCGCTCATGCCACCCCAGACGCCGGCGTCCTGGCCGGAGTCCAAAGCCCAGCTCAGGCACTCCGCGGTGACGGGGCACCGGTTGCACACGAGCTTCGCGTCAGCGATCTGGGCGAGGGCCGGGCCGCTGTTCCCCACCGGGAAGAACAGTTCCGGATCCTCGTCGCGACAGACCGCCTTGTGGCGCCAATCCATGTGTTCTACTCCTTATCGTGTGCGCAGCGAAGCGCACGAGCTTTTCCTTCGGCTGTTAACGCAAGCGCTCCAAATGTTTCTGCGCTGTTGCATCCGATGCTTTCACAGGCTGAACAGATGTCAATAGCAGTTCGTTAACACGTGGGCTATCTCACTACAGCAGGCCGTTTTCCGGCCCTCCATTCCGTTGTACTACTCTTAACCCACCTGCGCCCTCGATCGCCCCTGTGAGGTGTCTCCCAGTCGGCTCCGGCGCAGGTCAGAACCCGTCAGGAACGGGGAGCCGGCGGCGGCGCGACCACCGCGAGTGCGTTCGGAACCGACGTGAACGTCATGTCGTCGCGCGTTCCGACGAAATCACCGTCGATCTGACAGGCGACCGGCCCGTCACTGGTGATCGTGAGGCTGGGCAGGTCGTCGTCGCGCACCAGATGCTTGGCGGTCAGCCGCGGCTTGCGGGAGAGCATCTGCCGGACCAGACGCAGATTGGCCCACACGTTCATGCTGGTCGTCGCGAACACGCCGAGCCCGGTCTCGAACGTGGTGTCCGGATTCGTCCACACCGGGCGGGCGTTGGCGTAGGTCCACGGACTGGAGTTCGACACGAATGCGAAGTGCACGCCGGTGACAGGTTCGCGGTCGGGCAGATGCACGGTGAGCGTCGGCTCCTCCCGCGTACTGGCCAGCACCTCCCTGATCGCCACCCGGATGTAGCGCCCCGCGGTGACCTTGCGGCCTTTCGCGCGCTGCTCCTCGACCGCCGCCACCACGGCTCCGTCGACGCCCATGCCGGCGGTGAACACCCCCCAGCGTTCCCCGCAGTCCATCAGGCCGATGCGTCGCCACCTGCGGGTGCGCCGATACTCCGAGAGCAGATCGACGAGTTGGTTCGTGGCCTCCAGCGGGTCGGGGCTGATGCCCAGGGCGCGGGCGAACACATTGGCCGAACCGCCGGGGACGACGCCGACCGCGGGGCCGCGATTGGTGGGCCCCAGCTCGCCGAGGATCCCGTTGACGACCTCGTTGACCGTGCCGTCGCCGCCGTGCACGATCACCACGTCGACGCCGTCGCGGGCCGCTTCCGCGGCGATCTCGATCGCGTGTCCGCGGTGGTCGGTGTGTGCGACGGACAGCGTGGTCCGGCTCTCCAAGGCGTGCGCCAGCAGGTCGCGGCCCGCCGGCGTCGTCGACGTCGCATTCGGGTTCACGATCAGCACGGCACGCACGAGGGGTGAGCCTAACGGTCGGCTGTGAACGCGCTGCGCGCTGTGAGTCGGCGGCCCCGCCGGTGGCGGTACCGTACCTGCGTGACCGCACGTCGACTGCTCCTGCTCAACGGGCCGAACCTGAATCTGCTCGGGACCCGGCAGCCCGAGGTGTACGGGACGACCACTCTCGCCCAGATCGAGGCGAGAGTCAGCGAGGTGGCCGCCGACCACGACCTGAAGGTGCGTGCGGTGCAGAGCAACCACGAGGGCGAACTCGTCGACGCCATCCAGGCGGCCCGCGACGACTGCGTGGCGATCGTGATCAACCCGGCGGCCTACAGCCACACCTCGATCGCGATCGCCGACGCGTTGCGATCGGTCGGATTGCCGGTGGCCGAGGTGCATTTGAGCAACATCCATGCGCGTGAACAGTTCCGGCACCACTCCCATGTGTCGGCGGTGGCCGACATGGTGATCGCCGGTGCCGGTCCGCTCGGCTACGAGATGGCGGTCCGCTATCTGGCGGACCGGCTCGCGCGGTGACGCCGGCACCGGTGCGCGTCGCCGGCGGGATCGCGGGTCTGCAGGGCGCGCTCGCCTTGGTGGCGGCCGTCGTGCTCGTCGTGCGGGAGGCCGCCGGACACCACGAGGACGCGATCAGTGGCTACGGCACCGCCGTGTGGTTCGCGATCATGGGGTCGGCCGTCGTGGCCGCGGGCTGGGCGCTGGTGACCGGGCGGCGGTGGGGACGCGGCATCGCGGTGTTCGCCAACCTCGTCCTGTTGGGCGTGGCCTGGTATGTGTTCAGCTCCGGCCAACTCGGCTATGCGATAGCGGTGGCGGCCGCGTCGATCGCCGTGCTGGCGCTGTTGTTCAGCCCAGCTGGTCTGGCCTGGTTCACTCAATCGGATTCGGATGCCAGCGCCGACAGTTCGGGGCCCGACACCCGATAGGTGATCCACTCGCTCTGCGGACGCCCGCCCACCGCGTCGTAGAGGGCGATGGCGTTGGAGTTCCAGTCCAGCACCGCCCAGGTGAGACGGGTGTAGCCGTGGTCGACGCATTCGCGCGCCAAGGCCGAGAGCAATCGGCGCGCCAACCCTCGTCGCCGAAATGCCGGACGGACGAACAGGTCTTCGAGGTAGACGCCGGCCACGCCGTCCCAGGTGGAGAAGTTGCGAAACCACAGCGCGCCGCCGGCGGCCTGGCCGTCGACCTCGGCCAGCAGGCCGTAGACCACCGGGTCGTCGCCGAAAAGGGCGCTCCGGAGCTGGGTTTCGGTGACGGTGCACTCGGCTGACGCACGTTCGAAGTCGGCCAGCTCATGGATCATCGCGGTCAGCTCGGTCTCGTCGCCCGGTCGCACCGCCCGGATCACCTCACTCATCGCGCACTCCCAACGCCGCCAGTATGGTCTTGAATTTCGTTGTGGTCTCTGCCAACTCGTCGTCGGGATCGGACTCGGCGACGATGCCGCCACCGGAATGAGCCACCGCCGAGCGGCGGTCGGCGGACAGCTGCGCGCAGCGGATGGACACCACCCAGCGGCCGTCGCCACGCTGATCACACCAGCCCACGGCACCCGCGTAGAAGCCGCGATCGCCTTCGAGTTCGGTGATCAGTTCCGTCGCCGCAGCGGTCGGGGAGCCGCCGACGGCCGGGGTGGGATGCAGGGCGATCGCCAAATCCAGCGCCGTGGTCGCCGTCTCGCGCAACAGGCCGGTGATCGGGGTGTAGAGATGCCACACCGCGGCGGTCTTGGCCAACTGCGGCCGCTCGGCGATCTGCAGGTCGGTGCACAGCGGGTCGAGCGCGTCACGCAACGCTTCGACCACGAGCTGGTGCTCATGCCGGTTCTTGGTCGAATTCGCCAATGCTGCACCGCTTTCCGCGTCGGCGTCGGGATCGGCGAGTCGGGGTGCCGAGCCCGCGAAGGGCCGGCACATCACCTGCTGGCCGCGGCGCGCCACCAGCAGTTCGGGGCTCGCCCCGATCAGCGCCGTGCCGGAGTGACCCTCGCCCGCCGCGGACAGGTCGACGAGGTATTTGACGGCCTGCGCGTCGTTGCCGGTGAGCCGGTGCAGCAGCGTCCGTGCGTCCAGCGGTCCCTCAGCGCTGACGGTCAACGCCCGCGCGAGCACCACCTTGTGCAGCGCCGTCGCCGGATCGGCGAGGCGCGCGACGGCGACCGCGACACGGCGGCGGTGCTCCTCGGCGTCGGGCGTGGTCGCGGTGATGCGCGCCGGCGGGAGTTCGCGCAGTGGCCACGCGGGCAGATCGGGGGAGAAGCGGATCGTTTGAGGCCGCATCAGCGCCGCCGGCTGGCTCAGATCGAACGGCAACGCCCCGACGATGATCGGCGCGCTGTGCGACGCGAGCGCGGCCCGTGCGTCGGCGATCCGGGGAAAGGCGGTGTGTACGCCGTCGGCCACCACCACCTCGTCGGGTCCGGCGAGGACGAACGTCGGCTCACGGGTCACGTGGACACGGCCGGATCGGGGCGGCCGGTCAGGCCGAGCGAGGTGAGCTGACGCACCCCGTGCTCGAAGCCGCACACCGCGATCGACACGGCCGGCATCGCGAAGCGGATGCCTTCATAGACGGGCTGTTCGATCCAGCGGGTGATCACCGCGCGGGAGAAATGACCGTGGCCCACGAACACGACGTCGCGAGTCTCCATGTGCTCGAGCGCCACCGCGATCGCCCGGTCGGCGCGCTCGCAGACCGCGGCCGTGGTCTCGCCGCCGGGGCAGCCGTGCGTCCACACCAACCAGTTCGGCACCGCCTTGCGGATCTCCTCTGTCGTGGTGCCCTCGTAATCGCCGTAGTCCCACTCCCGGATCAGCTCGTCGACCTCGTCGACGTGCAGCCCCGCGAGCTCGGCGGTGGTGCGGGCGCGCACCCGGGGGCTGCTGATCACCACGGGGTTCTGCAGGCGCAGCTGGGTGACGGTCTCGGCGGCGGCCGCGGCTTGCGCGCGCCCGTGCTCGGTGAGCTCGAGTTCCGTCCGCCCGGTGTGCTTACCGGATTTCGACCATTCGGTCTCGCCGTGGCGAAGCAGGATCAGCCGGTGTTGCAGAAGAGCCACGTGTCCGATTCTGCCGCACGGTCGGATGTGTGCCGCACGAGCGGTACCACCGAACGGCGCGATCGGGGCAGGCCGTGCCAAGATGGGTGCTGTGACGCGGGTATTGGCGATCGCCAATCAAAAGGGTGGGGTCGCCAAGACGACGACGGTGGCGTCGCTGGGCGCGGCGATGGTCGAGATGGGCAAGCGAGTGCTGCTCGTCGACCTCGATCCGCAGGGCTGTCTGACGTTCTCGCTGGGACAGGATCCCGACAAACTCGCGGTCTCGGTGCACGAGGTGCTCCTCGGCGACGTCGAGCCCGATGCCGCGCTGGTCGACACCGCGGAGGGGATGACGCTGCTGCCGGCCAACATCGACCTCGCCGGCGCGGAGGCCATGCTGTTGATGCGTGCCGGTCGCGAGTACGCCCTCAAGCGGGCGCTGGCCAAGCTGACGGACCGCTTCGATGTGGTGATCATCGACTGCCCGCCGTCGCTGGGGGTGCTGACGCTCAACGGCCTCACCGCGGCCGACGAGGTCGTGGTGCCGCTGCAGTGCGAGACGCTGGCGCACCGCGGCGTGGGCCAGTTCCTGCGCACCATCAACGACGTGCAGCAGATCACGAACGCGGACCTGAAGCTGCTGGGCGCGCTGCCCACGCTTTACGACTCCCGGACCACCCACAGCCGTGACGTACTGTTCGACGTCGCCGACCGCTACGGGTTGCCGGTGCTTGCGCCGCCGATCCCACGCACCGTGCGCTTCGCCGAGGCCAGCGCATCGGGGTCGTCGGTGCTGACGGGTCGCAAGAACAAGGGCGCGATGGCCTACCGGGAGTTCGCCGAGTCGCTGCTCAAGCACTGGAAGAACGGCAAATCGCTCGCGACGTTCACCCCGGAGCTCTAGTCGGCAGGGCCCTACCCCGACAGGGCGACGATCTCGTCGCCCCTCTGCTCCACCAGCACCGATCCCGCGACCGCCGGCACCACCGGCCCGCTGACCGGTGGCCGCTGCAACGCGATGTGGCGCTCACCCGCGCCGCTCACCGGATCGAAGACGTCATAGCCGGTGGTCACCGGCACGAGCAGGCGGCCCGCCATGACGGTCGCCGGCCCCACCGGCTTGTCGGGTCCTGACGCGGCGACGGTGTAGCGGTAGCGGAAGCCGTTGGCGGAGAACACCATCACCGCGTCGCCGGTCCACCACGTGATCAGGTCTCCGACGCGTGACATCGTCGCGTCCGGCGACGGTGTGCCAGCGACCACGGTGCTGTCGATGGTCGCGCCGGTTTCGTCGACGATGTCGAGTCGAGGCTTCGGCGTGGGCACGTACAACGCCGTCGTGGTGTCTGACACCGCGACCACGCGCGCACCGGTGCCGTCGGCCACGCCCTTCTGCGGCACGTACTTGAGCTCGGGGGTGTCCTCTTCATCCGACGGGCGAAGCAGCGTCAACCGCAGATCGAGTTGGTCGGGGCACGCTTCGAGCACGGAGACCGCCGACGAACTCGCCGCGGCCGAGGTGAAGCGGCACTGCGAGGAGGCCGGCTTGCCGGGGTTGAGCGGTGCGTCGAGCGCCCCGTAGCTGAGCATCCGCACCAGGTCCGAACGCCACATCTCCAGCCTGGTGTCCCCGGCCGACAGCACGGTGGTGCCGTCGCCGGACAGCGTCACGTGCTTGTCCGCATAGCTGGTCCGGGTCGGCCCCCGCATCCCGGTGCGGGCGTCCACGGCGGTGACCTGCCCGCATCCCCGCACGTCGGGGTAGACGGCCACCGCATAGTTGTAGACCCAGGTGACCCCGCACAGGTCGAGGTCGCGGGTGTAGCTCCACAGGCTGTCACCGGTGGCAGGGTCGCGGCCTTGCATGGTGCGGCCGTCGCCGGTGACCAACGCGCCGGCGACGACGAGCGGCTGGCTGGTCCGGGCACTCGGCGCGGTCCACAGTTGGCGCAGTGCGTCCGGTACGGCGGTGGCGGGGGTGAGGGTGGGCACCGGCGCCGCGGCAGGCGTGCTGATCGTGGCTCTGGCGTCACTCGTCCACCAGACGATCGCGGCGACGAGGGCGACGACGGCGGCGATCGCCACGGCCGCCACCACATCTGCCCGGGTGCGGCGCTCGGGTCTGACCATGCGGCGCTAGTTGGCGGCCGCGGCCTTGTTCGGCCGGCGCCGGCGCCGCCGCCGCGGAGCCCGCGGGGCCTCATCGGCGTCGGTCTGCTGTGTCTGACCGTCAGCCGGCTGTTCGGCCGTCTCGGGGTGGGAGCCGACGGGCTGGCCGCCGCGGGTGCGACGACGGCTGCGGTTGCGGGCCGGCCGCTCGGTGCGCTCGCGGGGTTCACGGGCTTCGCGCTTGGGCTTGTCGCCGACGCGGGTGGATTTGCCGATCGAGCCACCGGCATCAGTCGGGATGTTCAGCTCTTCGTACAGATGCGGTGAGCTCGAGTACGTTTCGGCGGGATCGGGGGTCTCCAGTCCGAGCGCCTTGTCGATCATCGACCAGCGGGGCAGTTCGTCCCAGTCGACCAGGGTCACGGCGATGCCCGTCTTGCCGGCGCGGCCGGTGCGACCGATCCGGTGCACGTAGGCCTGCTCGTCCTCGGGGATCTGGAAGTTGATCACGTGGGTGATGTCGTCGATGTCGATACCGCGCGCCGCGACGTCGGTGGCGACGAGCACGTCGACGTCACCGGTGCGGAACGACTTCAGCGCCTTCTCGCGGGCGCCCTGACCGAGATCGCCGTGCACGGCGCCGACCTTGAAACCGCGCTCGGCGAGTTCGTCGGCCACCTTCTGGGCGGTGCGCTTGGTGCGGGTGAAGATCATCGTCGCGCCGCGGCCCTCCGCCTGCAGGATGCGACTGACCATCTCGACCTTGTCCAGCGCGTGCGCCCGGTAGGCGAACTGCTCGGTGGTGTCGTGGGTGGCCGACCCCTGAACGCCCTCGGCGCGGATGTGGGTCGGCTGGTTCATGAACGTGCGGGCCAGCGTGATGATCGGGTCCGGCATCGTGGCCGAGAAGAGCATCGCCTGACGCTGGGCGGGGATCTGCTTGAGGATGCGCTCGATGTCGGGCAGGAAGCCCAGGTCCAGCATCTCGTCGGCCTCGTCGAGGACCAGTGTGGACAGGCCGCCGAGCTGCAGGTGACCCTGCTGGGCGAGATCGAGAAGGCGACCCGGGGTGCCGACGACGACGTCGACGCCCTTCTGCAGCGCCTCGATCTGTGGCTCGTAGGGCCGCCCGCCGTAGATCGCCGTGACGGTCAGCTTGCGGGTGTCGTCGGCCTGCAGGTACTTCGAGGCGCCGACCAGATCCTCGTAGACCTGAATGCACAGCTCACGGGTGGGCACCACGACGAGGGCCCGGGGAATGCCGGTCAGCGGGCGCTCGGTGTCGGTGGTGATCCGGTGCAGCAGCGGCACGCCGAAGGCGAACGTCTTGCCCATACCGGTACGGGCCTGGCCGATCAGGTCATCGCCGGCCAGGGCCAGCGGCAGCGTCAGCTCCTGGATCGCGAAGGCGTGTTCGATGCCGTTCTCGGCGAGGGCGCGCACGATCTCGTCGCGCACCCCCAGCTCGGCGAACGTCGGAGTGGGATGCGGGGTAACGGGTGTCATAGAGGGGGAGACCTTCCACTTGTCATCTCATGCGTTGTCACGCGCGCACGAGTTGAGCAAGTGAACTTCGCTCCGGCCCTGCTCTGTCGGGGCGGGCCAGGCGGTAACTCGAGACTGTGCACGCACATTGCCACGGTGCCTGCGGCGTGTCACACGCCAGCCCTGACCTGTATCGATCGGTCGGCCGATCCGCCGACACCGGAACCCATGGTAGCTGGTCGGCCGGTACTCAGTCACATTCACGGGTGCGGTGTGCACGCCGTCTACAGTTGCACCCATGACTTCCACGCCGCCGGCGGCTTCTGCATCTGCCCCCGCAGCGCGGCCGAGCGCCGCGGCCGCGGCGCTGCCTGCCGATCATCCCGGTGTCGTCGAATTGTTCGCTCTGCTGGCATACGGCGAGGTCGCAGCGTTCTACCGGCTCACCGAGGAAGCGCGGATGGCGCCGAACCTGCGAGGCCGGATCAACATGGCCAGCATGGCCGCTGCGGAGATGAACCACTACGAGGTCCTGCGCGACGAGCTGGAACGCCGCGGGGTGGACGTGGTGCCCGCGATGACGCGCTACGCCTCGGCGTTGGAGAACTATCACCGGCTGACGACGCCGAGCACCTGGCTCGAGGCCTTGGTCAAGACCTATGTCGGTGACGCGCTGGCGGCCGACTTCTACCTCGAGATCGCGGACGCGATGCCCGGCGCGGTGGCCGACGTCATCAGGTCCGTGCTGTCGGAGACCGGCCATTCTCAGTTCGTGGTGGCCGAGGTGAGGGCCGCGGTGACAGCCAGCGACCGGCAGCGGCACCGACTGGCGCTGTGGTCGCGGCGGCTCCTCGGTGAGGCGATCACCCAGGCCCAGTACGTGCTGGCCGACCACGACGAGCTCGTCGAGTTGGTGATGTCGGCAGGCGGGTTGTCGCAGATCACCGAGTTCTTCGACCGCCTTCAGAAGACCCACAGCACCCGCATGCAGGAGCTGGGGCTGGCCTGAGGCGGGTCAGCGGGTGCAGTTGGTGATGATCGAATTGCCGTTCTGCGCCGCGATCACCGCACCGTTCGCATCCAGCACCTCGCAGTTCAACTGACCGGTGACGCTGGTGCCGGTGACCGAACTGAGCGTCACCCCGGGGTCCAGCGTGATGGTCTTGGACCAGGGCAGTGCGACGTTCACGTCGGTCTGCAGCGCGCCCTGGGCGTCGGTGTAGATGACGGTGACCAGGTCGAGAAGGCCCTTGGTGCCGGTGATCCGGTAGGTGACGGTGCCGGGGGCCGCCGACGGCGGCGGGGGAGCGGCCTGTGGTGCGGGCAGCAGCGGCGCACCTGGCGCGGGCACCGGCGCCTGGGCGGACGGTGTCGGGGTGATCGTGGTGACGGTCTCGGCCGGTAGCGAGGGCTGCAGCGACGGCTGCAGGGGTCGTGCCGGTGCAGCGATACGTGGCGTGGTCGACGGAGAGGGGGCCGACGTGGTGGCGGTGGTGTCCTGAGGGCTGTCCGACGCGACGGTCGCCGACACCGACCCGCTGTCTCCGCCGCCGAGGATCATGCTGGCCATGATCACGGCGATGAACAGGACTGCTCCGGCCGTACCGGCGATCCACATCCAGCGCCGGTCGATGTGCGCCTCGTCGAGGTAGTCCTCGTAATCGGCGTCGTAGTCCTGGTCGTAGTCGGCGTCGTAGTCCTGGCCGAAGTCACCGTCGCGGTGGTCGCGCGGATACACATCGGTGTCGAGGTCGGCGCCGTAGCCGTCGTGGTCCCGGTCGTAGCGGCTGCGCGTGCGCGGGCTACGGGTGCGCTCGGTCGGCGTCAGGGCGTACGGCGATGGTGCGGTGTATGGCCTGTTCATCCCAGCTGTCCCAGTCGTTGCTTGCGTTGCGGGGCCGATGCTACGAAGGCACGAGTGACGGGTGGGGCTGACGCGCCTGCTGTGGCGGTCACGGTCGGGACTCGGTTCGGTCGCTGCACCGTTGTAGAACGGCCGCGTTCGCTGACCGCGTAGGTCCCGGGCACGCACATCGAACGCGTCGTCCACTAGCCTCCTGGGGAGAGATTCGACGACAGAAGGGTTCCACTGTGGAGGTCAAGATCGGTGTCACCGACAGCCCGCGCGAGCTGATCGTCAACAGCGCGCAGACGCCGGCCGAGGTGGAGAAACTGGTCACCGACGCGCTGGAGTCGGGATCGGGCGTGCTGGCCCTCACCGACGAGAAGGGGCGGCGCTACCTGGTGCAGGCAGCGCGCATCGCCTACGTCGAGATCGGTGCCGCGGACGCGCGCCGGGTCGGATTCGGTGTGGGCGCGGTCGGCGCAGAGGTGACACGGACCGCCGGCTGACGCCGGGCGGCGGTCAGGAGCGCGTCAAAGGGACGTGCGACAGGCCGCCCCAGATGAATGCGACGGTGCCTTCGACGGCATCGTCCTTCGCGATCGGACGCTCGTTGTTGAGCCAGTAGCGCGCCGAATCGACGCTGATGCTCACGAGGCCGACGGCGATCATCCGCGCGCGGTGCGGCTCGAGCCCGGAATCGTGGCTGATCAGGTCGAACACCGCGTCGGTGCACGCCTCGGTGGCCACCTTCACCTGAGCCGCGACCTGCGGCTCGGTGACATAGTCGTTCTCGAAGATCAGCCGGTATCCCTGGCTGTCGTGCTCGATGAAGTCGAAGAACGCCTCCACTGCCGCGCGCACCCGCTGCCGGTTGTCGGTCGTGGTGCGCAGGGCCTGCCGCACCCCGGAGACGAGATTGTCGACGTGTCGCTGCAGCACCGCGAGGTACAGCTCCACCTTCGACGTGAAGTGCTGGTAGAGCACGGGTTTGCTGACGCCGGCCCGCTCGGCGATTTCGTCCATCCCCGCCGCGTGGTAGCCACGGTCGACGAAGACTTCGCTCGCCGCGATCAGCAGCTGCCCGCGACGCTCGTCGCGGGGCAGGCGATTGCCACGTTTGGCTGTGCCGGCGCTGGACGGCCCCGTACTGCTGGCCGGCTGCCCACCGCGCCGCTGCGCCGTTCGGGCGAGTTCGCTCATCAGACCCTCGAGTTCTACTGCCGGCGAATGTGCCGTCGTGAGTTCGGTTCCGACGACATTACTACCGTTAGCTGCTCCCAGTCGGGAGGACATCGACCCGGCGACAGGCGCGCCGAAGGCGCCTGTCAGGCAACCTGTGTCATCCTGTGTCGGTGACCTACGACCCGGGGCATCGCGGGAACGGTCGCGCTCCCGTGCTCCGCGACGAATGGCGCGAACCGCTGCGCGCGCAGCGTGATCCGCTGGCCGAAGACTCCGGACGGGCCCGGTCCAATCGCGACGACCACCAGCGCTGGCGCAAGCAGACCTGGCTGGGACGGTTCGTCTCCACATACGGGTGGCGTGCCTACGCGCTACCGCTGCTCATCGCACTGACGGCCGTCGTCGTCTATCAGACCATCACCGGCGCCAGCGTGGCTCCGCCGGTGGCCGAGGACGACGGCCCGGTGCAGGGGCCGCCGACGATCGGCATGGCCAGTACCGCGATCGTCGGGGCCCCGCCCAAGGGGCTCACGCAGTTCGACGCCAATCTGCCGACCGGCATCCTGCCCCAGGGCGGCCCGTTCACCGAGGCCGGTGCGCGCACCTGGCATGTCGTGCCCGGTACCACTCCGCAGGTCGGCGAGGGCACCAGCAAGGTGTTCAGCTACACCGTCGAGGTCGAAGACGGCGTCGACACCACGTCCTTCGGCGGCGACGACGGCTTCGCCCGGATGGTCAGCGAAACGCTGGCCAATCCGAAGAGTTGGACGCACAACCCCCAGTTCGGGTTCGTTCGCGTCGACGACACCTCCGGTGTGCAGCCGGACTTTCGGGTGTCGCTGACCTCTCCGATGACCGTGCGGGAAGGCTGCGGGTACGACATCCAGCTCGAGGCGTCCTGCTACAACCCGGCCTATGAGGGCCAGCCGCGGGTCTTCATCAACGAGGCGCGCTGGGTGCGCGGTGCGGTGCCGTTCCAGGGCGACATCGGCTCCTACCGGCAGTACGTCATCAACCACGAGGTCGGTCATGCGATCGGCTATCCGCGCCACGAGCAGTGCGCGGTCAGTGGCGAACTCGCGCCGGTGATGATGCAGCAGACCTTCTCGACCAGCAACGACGATGCCGCGCGCTTCGACCCCGGTACCGTCACCCCCGACGGGAAGACCTGCCGGTTCAACCCGTGGCCCTATCCGATCGCCTAGGCACCGCGAGCGCGCGCGTCTGTACGCCGACGCGCCGGGAAAACCGTCCCTGGGCGCGCGCTCATCGGCGCTGACCGCGCGGGAAGCGTCGGGGCCTCGTTGCTGTTGCACCCTCTACCTGTTTCGATGGGTCTTGCAAGCCAACCAAGGAGAGTCCGGTGTCCTCACCGCTGCCACCGCTGGTCGAGCCAGCCGCTGAACTGACCCGTGACGAGGTCGCTCGCTACAGCCGCCACCTGATCATTCCCGACCTAGGCCTGGACGGTCAGAAGAGGCTGAAGAACGCGCGGGTGCTGGTGATCGGCGCCGGTGGTCTCGGCTCGCCGACGCTGCTGTACCTCGCCGCCGCCGGGGTGGGCACGATCGGCATCGTCGAGTTCGATGTCGTCGACGAGTCCAACCTGCAGCGCCAGATCATCCACGGCCAGTCCGACATCGGCCGGTCCAAGGCCGAGAGCGCCAAGGACTCGATCCTCGAGGTGAACCCGCTGGTCGACGTCATCCTGCACGAGGTCCGCCTGGAACCGGAGAACGCCGTCGAGATCTTCAGCGACTACGACCTCATCCTCGACGGCACCGACAACTTCGCGACCCGCTACCTGGTCAACGACGCCGCCGTGCTCGCCGGCAAGCCGTACGTGTGGGGATCGATCTACCGCTTCGAAGGCCAGGTGTCGGTGTTCTGGGAGGATGCCCCCGACGGTCTGGGCCTCAACTACCGCGATCTCTATCCCGAGCCCCCGCCACCGGGGATGGTCCCGTCGTGTGCCGAGGGTGGGGTGCTGGGCATCCTGTGCGCCTCGATCGCCTCGGTCATGGGCACCGAAGCGATCAAGCTGATCACGGGAATCGGTGAGCCCCTGCTGGGCCGGCTGATGGTCTACGACGCGCTGGACATGACCTATCGGACGATCAAGATCCGCAAGGATCCCGCGACGCCGAAGATCACCGAGCTGATCGACTACGAGGAGTTCTGCGGCGTGGTCTCCGATGCGGCCGCCGAGGCTGCTGCGGAGTCGACGATCACCCCGCGTGAACTGGCCGAGCTGCTCGACTCCGGGAAGCCGTTGGCGCTGATCGACGTTCGCGAGCCGGTCGAGTGGGACATCAACCACATCGACGGCGCGCAGCTGATCCCCAAGGGCGCCTTCGAGTCCGGTGAGGCGCTGTCGAGGCTGACCGTCGACCGCACACCGGTGTTCTACTGCAAGACCGGGGTGCGCTCGGCGGAGGTCCTGGCGATCGTCAAGAAGGCCGGTTTCTCGGATGCGATGCATGTCCAGGGCGGAATCGTGGCCTGGGGCAAGCAACTCGAACCCGACATGGTGATGTACTAACGCAGGGTTGGCGGCCGCGGCAATTACGCTGATGCGGTGACCTTCGAGCGCCCACCCGAGCATGTCCTCACGGCCTTCGGGCTGTCCGGAGTGCAGCCGGTGCCGCTCGGGTCCAGCTGGGAGGGCGGCTGGCGCTGCGGCGAAGTGGTGCTGTCGATGGTGGCCGACCATGCCCGCGCCGCCTGGTCGGCGAAGGTGCGGGAGACCTTGTTCGTCGACGGCATCCGGCTCGCGCGGCCGGTGCGCTCCACCGATGGGCGCTACGTCGTCGCCGGGTGGCGCGCCGACACCTACGTCGCGGGCACGCCGGAGCCGCGCCACGACGAGGTGGTGTCGGCCGCGGTCCGGCTGCACGAGGCCACCGCGACGCTGGAGCGGCCGCGCTTCCTGACGCAGCCGCCCGTGGCGCCCTGGGCGGATGTGGATGTCTTCATCGCCGCCGACCGTGCGGCGTGGGAGGAACGCCCCCTGCACTCGCTGCCGCCCGGTGCCCGCGTGGCGCCCGGGACGGCGGACGGGCAGAAGTCCGTCGACCTGATCAACCAGCTCGCCTCGCTGCGTAGGCCGACGAAGAGCCCGAGCCAGCTGGTGCACGGAGATCTCTACGGCACAGTGCTTTTCGCCGGTACCGCAGCGCCCGGCATCACCGACATCACCCCCTACTGGCGGCCGCCCGCCTGGGCCGCGGGCGTCGTGGTCGTCGACGCGCTGTCGTGGGGTGAGGCCGACGACGCGTTGATCGAACGCTGGGAGGCGCTACCGGAGTGGCCGCAGATGTTGTTGCGGGCCTTGATGTTCCGCCTCGCCGTGCATGCGCTGCATCCGCGGTCGACGGCGGCTGCCTTCCCGGGCCTGGCGCGTACCGCCGCGCTGGTTCGCCTCGCGGTGTGATTCCTCGTCGCGAAAGTGCTCTGGCGGTAGCTCCAGCGCGAGGATCACTACCGCTCCTGCACTCTCGAGTTCGCTAGAACGTGTGGCGATGCGTCGCCAGGGCGATACGACCGTCGACGGCGAGCACCCCCTCGGCGCGCAGCCGGGCGAGTTGACGCGTAGCCAGGTGTGCCGCGGGGCGGCCGGAGGCGCGAATCACCCGGTGCCACGGCAGATCCGACGAGTCGGTGCGCATGATCCAGGCGACGATGCGTGGACTGGACAGATCGGCGGCCACGGCGAGGTCAGCGTAGGTGGTCACCGATCCGGCGGGCACCGATGCCACGAGCGCGCGGACGGCCTCCACCTGCGCGTCGGTGATCGCCGCCATGTCAGCCCAGCAGGTCTGCGATCAGCGCCGCCGTCTCCGCCGGCATGGCCAACGGCACCATGTGGTCGCAATCCCATTCCAGCACAGTCAGATTCGGTCCCAGTCCCGCGTCGAGCGTGGCGATCAGCTCGTCGGTGGCGTACGGCGGTTCGGTACGGAGCGCACGCACGAGCGTCGTCGGGGTGCCATCGCGCGGGATCGGCACCGGCCGGGTGAGCTCACTCCAGTAGGACAGCATCGCGGGAATGCTGATGCGCCAGCCGACGCGGCCGTTCGGCAGGTCCACCAGGTGCTCGTCGAGTTCGCGATCGAGTTCGGCCTGATCGACCTCCCCCCACGAGCCGCCGGTCTTCTCGTCCCGGGCCTCGGCGCGGTCGGTGTAGTCGGGCGAGGCGAACATGTCGTCGGCCACCTCGCGCATCCATCGGCCGTCGAGAGCCACTGCGGGGTCGAGCAGGACCAGGCCGGTCACCAGGTCCGGCCGCGTCGCAGCCAGATTCAACGCCACCGCACCGCCGAACGAATGACCGGCCACCACCACCGGTTCGCCGCCCTCGGCGTCGAGAAGCGCTGCCAGCGCGCTGACGTTCGCCTCGATGGACCACGGCGCATCCCACGACGAGCGGCCGTGGCCGAGGAGATCGGGTGCAACTACCGGAACGTCGGGAAGATGCCGCTCGAACAGGGTCTCCCACCGCTTACCGTGCCCCGTCAAGCCGTGGATCGCCAGAACCCGGGGGCGCGAGGCCGGTCCGAATCGATACGTGCACAACAGTTCGCTCACCCCTCGATGCTGCCATCGACGCCGGTCGGCGCACCAGCGAGGGCCGTTTGTCAGACCCCCGTGATGTAGTGCGTCCATGTCTGCGCCGCACACCGAGTTGACCCGCGAGGCACTGACCCGTCCCGGGGTGCGTGGCACGGTTCGGCTGCTCGGCGGCCCCGGCACCGGAAAGACGACGGCGCTGGTCGAAACCGCGGCGGCCCACCTGGCGGCAGGCCGCGACGCCGAATCGGTTCTGCTGCTCACCGGCTCGTCGCGATTGAGTGCCCACGCGCGCGCCACCATCACCGCGAAGGTCCTGGCCGCGGGAGAGCAGACCGTCATCCGGGAACCCCTGGTGCGCACCGTGCACTCCTATGCGTTCGCCGTGCTGCGGCTCGCCGCTGCGCGTTCCGGCGGTGCCCCGCCGCGGTTGATCACCGGTGCCGAGCAGGACGGCATCATCCGTGAACTGCTCGCCGGTGATCTCGAGGACGGCGACGCGTCGCCGGTACGCTGGCCCGAGCGGCTGCGGCCGGCACTCGGAACGGTCGGATTCGCCGTCGAGCTGCGGGACCTGATGGCCCGCTGCAACGAACGCGGCGTCGATCCTGTTGCGCTGCAACGCCTCGGGCGGCGGGCGCAACGCCCCGAATGGCAGGCGGCCGGTCGGTTCGCTCAGGCCTACGAGCAGATCATGCTGTTGCGTGCCGCCGTCGGCATGGCGGCTCCGCAGGCCACGGTGCCGGCACTGGGGGCTGCCGAACTCGTGGGTGCCGCCCTCGAGGCGCTCGCAGCTGACGCTGAACTGCTGGCCGCCGAACGGGCGCGGGTGCGGCTTCTCCTGGTCGACGACGCACAACACCTCGACCCGCAGGCGGCGCAGCTGGTGCAGGTGCTGGCCGCCGGCACCGAGCTCTGCGTGATCGCCGGCGATCCGAATCAGACGGTGTTCGGTTACCGCGGCGCGGATCCCGAGCTGCTGCGCACCGATACCCCCGCGATCACGCTGACGAGGTCACATCGGTGTTCGGCGCCGGTGGCGCGCGCCGTCGAGGTGCTGACCCGTCGGTTGCCGGGCGTCGGCAGCACTGCGGCACTGGCCGGGACGGACGAGGCGGGATCGGTGTCGGTGCGCATCGCGGCGTCCCCCCACGCCGAATGCGCGCTGATCGCCGATGCGTTGCGCCGTGCCCATCTGGTCGACGGGGTGCCGTGGTCGGACATGGCGGTGATCGTGCGTTCGGTACCCCGGACGGGTCCCGCGCTGGCCCGCGCCCTGACTGCGGCCGGGGTACCGGTGGACGGCCTGCAGGCTGATGCGCCGCTGGCCGCGGTGCCTGCCGTTCGGGCGCTGATGACCGTCTTGGAGGCGGCGGTCGACGGACTGACCGCCGATCAGGCACAGGCCTTGGTGACGGGGCCGATCGGACGGGTCGACCCGGTGTCGCTGCGTCAATTGCGTCGAGCATTGCGGCGACGGGCGGCCGACCCCGCCGCTGACTTCGGCGACCTCCTGGTCGCGGCGCTGGTCGGCGACGGCGGTGCCCGGTCGCTCGACGGTGTGCCCGACGAGCTCGGCCGCGCGCTGCGACGGGTGCGTTCCGTGCTGTCCGCTGCTCGCGAGAGCACCCGACGCAGCGGCGATCCGCGACATGCGTTGTGGCAGGCCTGGAATCGCAGCGGCCTACAGCGGCGCTGGCTGGCAGCGAGCGAGCGGGGTGGTCCGGTGGCTGAACAGGCCGACCGCGATCTGGATGCGGTGACCGCTCTGTTCGATGTCGCCGAACAGTATGTCGAGCGAACCGCCGGAGCGTCTCTGCGCGGGCTCGTCGATCACGTCGACGGGTTGACGCTGCCGCCGACCCGCCTCGATTCCCGACCGCCGACCGACGCGGTCGCGGTGCTCAGCGCCCACGCAGCGCTGGGCCGCGAATGGGACGTCGTGGTCGTCGCCGGGCTTCAGGAAGGCCTGTGGCCGAACGTGTCCGCACGCGGCGGGATTCTGGGAACCCAGCAGCTCGTCGACGTCCTCGACGGTGTGGCCGATCCCGCCGACCGCACGCTGTCGGGGCGGGCACCTCTGCTGGCCGAGGAGCGGCGTCTGCTCATCGCCGCGGTGGGTCGCGCGCGCCGTCGGCTCCTGGTCACGGCCGTCGACAGCGACACCGGTGATGCCGCTCTACTGCCGTCGCCGTTCTGTCACGAACTCGCCGCGGTGGCCACCGACGAGGACGCCGAGACGGGGGTGCCGGTGCGCGCCCCGCGGGTACTGGCCACCAATGCAGTGGTGGGCCGTTTGCGAGCAGTGGTGTGCGCCTCACCGGAGGACATCGCGGAGAGTCACCGGGCCTGTGCTGCAACCCAACTGGCACGCCTCGCCGAGGCAGGCGTGCACGGGGCGGCCCCGGAATCCTGGTACGGCGTGCGGGAGATCTCCACCCAGGCGCCGCTCTGGGACGGTACCGACGACGCCGTCACGCTGTCGCCGTCGACGGTGCAGATGCTGCTGGACTGTCCGCTGCGGTGGCTGGTCGAACGGCACGGCGGCGGCTCGGTGCGCGATGTGCGTTCGGCGTTGGGTTCGCTGGTGCACGCGCTGGTGGCCGATCCCGCCGTCGCCGAGGCTCATCTGCACACCGAGCTCCGACGGATCTGGGCGGCGCTTCCGTTCGATGCGCAATGGCACGCGGACAACGAGTTCGAGCGCCACCAGGAGATGCTGAGCACGTTCACCCGCTGGCGCGCCGACACCCGCAACCGCTTCACCGAGGTCGGCACCGAGATCGCCGTCGACGGTGAGGTGGTGCCCGCCGCCGACGAACAACCCGCGGTCCGCATCCGTGGTCGCCTGGACCGACTGGAACGCGACAGCGAGGGTCGGCTCGTCGTGGTCGACATCAAGACCGGCAAGAGTCCCGCCACCAAAGACGATGCGCAGGCTCACGCCCAGCTGGCGATGTACCAGCTGGCGGTCTCCGAGGGTCTGCTGGCCGAGAGCGCCGAGCCCGGTGGCGGGCGGCTGGTGTATCTCGGCAAGACCAGCGGTGGCAGTGCCACCGAGCGGGAACAGGATGCGCTGACACCGGAAGGGCACGCGCAGTGGCGCGCCCAGGTGAGTGACGCCGCGGCCGCGACACAGGGACCGCAGTTCGTCGCCCGGATCAACGACGGATGCGCGCATTGCCCGGTCGCGGCGATGTGCCCGACCCGACAGACGACGAGTGAGGATCGATGACGCCGCGCTACAGCCCCGCCGAATTGGCCGACGCTCTCGGTCTTTTCGCACCGACTGACGAGCAGGCTGCCGTCATCTGCGCTCCGCCCGGCCCACTGGTCGTGATCGCCGGCGCCGGGGCAGGAAAGACCGAGACCATGGCCGCGCGGGTGGTGTGGTTGGTGGCCAACGGATTCGCCACCCCCGGCGAGGTCCTGGGGCTCACCTTCACGCGTAAGGCCGCCGGGCAGCTGCTGCGCCGCGTGCGTACACGATTGGCGCGCCTCGCCGGCGCCGGGCTGGCGGTTCCGGATGCTGCGGGCCTCGCCGACGACCCGGTCACGGTGAGCACCTACCACGCTTTCGCCGGCACATTGCTCCGTGAGCACGGGCTCTTGCTGCCTGTCGAACCCGATGTGCGGCTGCTCGGCGAGACGGAGCTGTGGCAGTTGGCTTTTCGCGTCGTGTGCGAGTACCCGGGCCCTCTCGACACCGAGAAGTCGCCCGCCTCGATCACGGCGATGGTGTTGCGCCTGGCCGGTCAGCTCTCCGAACACCTGGTGGACACCGCCTCGCTGCGCGACACCCACGTCGAGCTCGAGCAGTTGGTGCACACGCTGCCTGCAGGCCCCTACCAACGCGATCGGGGGCCCAGCCAGTGGTTGCTGCGGATGCTCGCAACCCAGACCGAGCGCAGCGCGCTGGTGCCACTGATCGACGCGCTGCACCAGCGGATGCGCGAGGAACGCGTGGTGGACTTCGGTACCCAGATGAGTGCGGCGGCCCGGTTGGCCTCGCAGTTCCCCCAGGTAGGCGAGCAGCTGCGGCAGCGGTATCGCGTCGTGCTGCTCGACGAATACCAGGACACCGGCCATGCGCAGCGGGTGGCGCTGACATCGTTGTTCGGCAACGGTGTCGACGACGGCTTGGCGCTGACCGCCGTCGGCGATCCCATCCAGTCGATCTACGGTTGGCGCGGCGCCTCGGCCACCAACCTGCCCCGATTCACCACCGATTTCCCGTTCGCCGACGGCACGCCGGCCCCGACGCTGGAGCTGCGCACGAGCTGGCGCAACCCCCCCGAGGTGCTGCACCTCGCCAACGACGTCTCCACCGAGGCGCGGCGGCGTTCGGTGTCGGTGCGCCCGTTGCTGCCCCGGCCGGATGCCGTGCCCGGACAGGTGCGGTGCGCGCTGCTGTCCGACGTGGAGGCCGAGCGGGAATGGGTCGCGGGTCAGGTCGCCGAGGCGTACCGGGCAGCGTCCACCGCGACGGGCGACGCACCGACAGCGGCAGTGTTGGTGCGGCGCAACGCCGACGCGGCGCCGATGGCCGATGCGCTGGCACGACGTGGCATCGCCGCAGAGGTGGTCGGAGTGGCAGGCTTGCTCGCGGTACCTGAGGTCGCCGACGTCGTGGCGATGCTGCGGCTGGCCGCCGACCCGACCGCAGGAGCGGCGGCGGTGCGGGTGCTGACCGGTCCGCGGTGGCGTCTCGGTGCGGCCGACCTGGTCGCCCTGTGGCGGCGCGCGGTGACTCTCGACGATGCGCCTGCGGCCAAGCGCGGCAGCGTCGAGCACGTGCTGTCCCAGCTCGGACCCGAGGCGGATGCGGCGTGTCTGGCCGACGCCGTGTGCGACCCGGGGCCAGCGGCGGCGTACTCGGCCGACGGCTACGCCCGCATCGTGGAGCTGGGCCGTGAACTCGCGGCGCTACGGGCTCATCTCGACGGGGCGCTCACCGACCTCGTGGCGGAGGTGCGCAGGATGCTGGGCGTGGACGCCGAGGCCAGGGCCGCCCGGCCGGTGTCGGCAGGATGGTCGGGTACCGAGCATCTCGACGCTTTCGCCGATGCCGTCGCGGACTTCTCCAGTCGTTGTGGTGCAACGGTTTCCGGATTCCTGTCCTACTTGGACGCGGCCGAACAGGTCGAGAACGGGCTGGCGCCCGCCGACGTCACGGTCGCTGCAGACCGTGTGCAGATCCTCACCGTGCATGCGGCCAAGGGGCTCGAGTGGCAGATCGTGGCGGTGCCGCATCTGTCCGGTCGGGTCTTCCCGTCGACGTCGTCGCCGCGGACCTGGCTCACCGATGCCGCCGATCTGCCGCCGCTGCTGCGCGGTGATTGCGCCGCGGTGTCCGAGCTCGGCGTTCCGGTTCTCGACACGTCTCGGGTCAACGATCGGAAGTCGTTGTCGGACACGATCTCCGATCACAAGCGCAGCCTGGACCAACGGCGTGCCGATGAGGAGCGGCGGCTGCTGTACGTGGCGCTCACCCGCGCCGAACACACTCTTCTGGTGTCGGGCCACCACTGGGGCGCCACCGAGTCGAAGCCGCGCGGACCGTCGACGTTCCTCACCGAACTCAAGGCCGCGATCGACGCGGCGGCGGAAGCCGGGACACCGTGCGGAGAGGTCGACGTCTGGGCTGATGCGCCGGCCGATGGTGATCCCAATCCGCTGCGTGGCCGCGTGATCGAAGCGTCGTGGCCAGCCGATCCACTCGCGGGGCGGCGTACCCGCGTGCATCAGGGTGCCGCGTTGGTGAGCGCGGCGATGGCGGGCGAGGTGCACACGACGGCAGCAGAAGACGCGCATGGCTGGATCGCGGATGTCGATGCCCTGCTGGCTGAGCGGGAACGAGCAGCGCAGCCCGGGGTTCCGGCGTTGCCCGCACAGGTGTCGGTCAGCGCGATGGTCGATCTTGGCCGTGACCCCGAGGCGGCGGCGCGGCGGCTGCACCGGCGTCTGCCGCGGCCGCCTGCCGCGCACGCGTTGCTGGGCACCGTTTTTCACGAGTGGGTGCAGAGGTTCTATCAAGCCGAGAAGCTCTTCGATCTCGACGATCTGCCCGGCGCCGTGGATGCCGGTCGGCACGACCGCGGTGAGCTCGAGGATCTGCAATCGGCGTTCGCGGTGTCGGAATGGGCGGCCCGCACGCCGATCGACGTCGAGGTCCCGTTCGACATGACGCTCGGCGGCCGGGTCGTCCGTGGCCGTATCGACGCGGTGTTCGCCGACGAGGATGGCGGGGTGACGGTGCTGGACTGGAAGACCGGAGATCCACCCGCGACACAGGAAGAATTGCAGCACAACGCTGTTCAGCTCGCCGTCTATCGGCTCGCGTGGTCTCGGCTGCAGGGCCGCCCGCTGTCATCGGTGCGTGCGGCGTTCCACTATGTCCGGTCAGGGCAGACGATCAGCCCGCAGACGTGGCCGGACGCCGACGAACTCGCCGCGCTGCTCGCCGACCCCGAACAGGCGGGGATCGACGCAGCGTGAGCTCAGCTCTCGCGGTAGACCTTGAGCGCCTGAGTGATCATCGGTATCTGCATCGGCAGCCGCGCGATCGAGATCAGCCGCATCGGCAGCGACTTGCTCGGGTCGGTGAACCACAACCGGCACATGTTGACATTCCCGGGGAGGACGGCGATGAACAGCGCGATGGCGCTCAGCGCGCCGAATCGGCGGGTCGAGGGTGTCACCAGCAGGGCGCCCACGCCGACCTCGGCCACCCCTGAGGCCAACGTGTAGAACCGCTGGCTGCCGGGCAGTTCCTTCGGAACGATCGAGTCGAACGGCTTGGGCGCCAGAAAGTGCAGAACACCCATGCCGATCAGCCAGATGCCCATCTTGGTACCGCGTGATGACGACGCGAGCTGCTGCACTGCAGCGGGGGAAGAGGTCATGATTACATTGTGCTGGTGCGACAGCCTCACATCGTGACTGGCCCCCGTGGCTGAGGGCGCGCTGCGTCGGCGCCTCCGCCGGTTCGATCAGTCGCTGGCCGATCAGCCGGTGCACGCGTTGACCGACCGGGTGCAGATCCCGACCACGCTGGTCAGCCCGTCGAGACGCATCACCGTCCGGGTCATCTACGCACTGACAGCGCTGTTCGCCGCCGTGTTCATCGTGTACCTGGACCGCGACGGCTATCGCGATTCACAAGAGAATCCGCTGTCGTTCCTCGACTGCCTGTACTACGCCACCGTCTCGCTGTCGACCACCGGCTACGGCGACATCACCCCGATCACACCGGCCGCCCGGCTCGTCAACGTCCTGGTGATCACCCCGCTGCGGGTGGCGTTCCTGATCGTGCTGATCGGCACGACCGTCGAGACCCTCACCACGCAGTCGCGCCAGGTCTACCAAATCCAGCGCTGGAGGAGCAGAGTGCGCAACCACATCATCATCGTCGGCTACGGCACCAAGGGCCGCACTGCCGCCGCGGCGATGGTCGGCGACGAGGTCGCGCCCGCCGACATCGTCGTCGTGGACGAGGACATCGCCGCGCTGGAACGGGCCAAGAGCGCCGGGCTGGTCACCGTGCGCGGCTCCGCGACCGATTCGGAGGTGCTGCGGCTGGCCAGCGCGCAACACGCGAAGTCGATCATCGTGGCCACCAATCGCGACGACACCGCGGTTCTCGTCACCCTCACCGCCCGCGAGTTGGCGCCCAACGCCAAGATCATCGCCGCCGTCCGCGAAGCCGAGAACCAGCATCTGCTCAAGCAGTCCGGGGCCGACTCGACCGTCGTCACCTCCGAGACCGCGGGCCGGCTGCTCGGCATCGCGGTGCAGACGCCCAGTGTCGTGGAGGTGATGGAGGACCTGTTGACCCCTGACGCCGGGTTCGCGATCGCCGAGCGGGAGGTGACGCCCAAAGAGGCGGGGGGTTCGCCGCGGCACCAGGCCGACATCGTGCTCGGCGTCGTGCGCGGCGGCACGCTGATCCGCGTCGACGATCCGGAGGTCGACGCGCTCGAACTCGGCGATCGGCTGCTCTACATCCGCTCCGCGGACGCCGAGCGATGACCCTCGCCCCCTTCCCGCCCAAACCGACGTTTGGGCGAGAAAGTTCGAGAAGATCACGCCATTACGTCGAATTCGAGGCCCGATGACGAGCTTCCGCCTGCGCAACATCCCGCTGCTGTCACGGGTGGGCGCCGACCGCGCCGACGCGCTGCGCACCGACGTCGAGGCGGCGGTCGCGGGCTGGACCGATGCGCTGTTGCTGCGCGTGGACCGTCGAAACCAGGTGTTGATCGCCGACGGCAGGGCGGTGCTGCACCGCGCCACCGATGCCGGGGAGGCGCCGCCCGACGACGCCGTGTTCCTTGGCCGGCTCGACGACGGGCGCCACGTCTGGGCGGTGCGCTCGGACCTGCAGCCCCCCGACGACCCGAACACCGACACCCATGTGCTCGACCTCCGTCGCACCGGAGACGTGTTCGACGATGTCAGCGCGCAGCTGGTGGCAACCGCGACCGCGCTGCTGAACTGGCATGACAGCGCCAGGTTCAGCCCCGTCGACGGCTCACCCACCACGGCCGTCAAGGCCGGCTGGTCCCGGGTCAACAGCGTCACCGGTCACGAAGAGTTTCCGCGCATCGATCCGGCCGTCATCTGCCTGGTGCACGACGGCCACGACCGCGCGGTCCTGGCGCGCCAGACGGTGTGGCCGCCTCGGCTGTTCTCGATCCTCGCCGGCTTCGTCGAAGCGGGTGAGTCGTTCGAGTCCTGTGTGGTGCGCGAGATCGCCGAGGAGATCGGCCTCACGGTCACGAACGTGGAGTACCTCGGCTCGCAGCCGTGGCCGTTTCCCCGCTCGCTGATGGTCGGGTTCCACGCCCGAGCAGATCCCGAGCAGCCGTTCGCGTTCAACGACGGCGAGATCGCCGAAGCGGAATGGTTCACCCGCGCCGAGATCCGCGAGGCGCTGGATCAGGGGGATTGGAGTTCGCAGAGCGGTTCGCGGCTGCTGCTGCCCGGCTCAATCTCGATCGCCCGCGAGATCATCGAATCCTGGGCGGCGCTGGACTGACCCCAGTGACTAACTGGCGAGCTTCGCCTTGACCTGCGCGCCGCTGGGATTGGTCAGCGTCGAGCCGTCGGCGAACTTCAGCGTCGGCACCACGTGGTTACCGCCGTTGACCGATCCCACGAACTCCGCCGCGGCCGGGTCCTCTTCGATGTTGACCTCGGTGAACGAGATGCCTTCGTTCTTCAGCACCTTCTTCAGGCGCACGCAGTACCCGCACCACGACGTCGTGTACATGGTCACCGCAGCAGTATCGTCAGCGCTCATAAGGACTTCAACGTAGCTGACCCGGCGAACATGCCCCGGTGCAGCCCGCGTTTGTCGGGCCGCGCTGACATGATGGTCGCCATGTCCCCGACGGCTTCGCGCGACCAGCTGCTCGAGGATCTCGACGAGGAGCAGCGCGAGGCGGTGCTTGCGCCGCGCGGACCGGTGTGCGTGCTCGCGGGCGCCGGCACCGGCAAGACCAGAACCATCACCCGGCGCATCGCACACCTGGTGACGGCTGGGCACGTCGCGCCAGGTCAGGTTCTCGCAGTGACGTTCACCCAGCGTGCGGCGGGGGAGATGCGGGCGCGGTTACGCACCCTCGACGACGGCACCGGCACCGGGGCGGTGCAGGCGCAGACCTTCCACGCCGCGGCGCGGCGCCAGCTCGCCTACTTCTGGCCCCGTGTCGTCGGCAGCACGGACTGGCAGCTTCTCGACTCGAAGTTCGCCGTCGTGGCTCAGGCGGCCAACCGCACCGGGCTGCCCACCGGCACCGACAACGTGCGTGACCTCGCGGGCGAGATCGAGTGGGCGAAGGCGTCGTTGATCAGCCCCGAGGACTACGCGGCGACGGTCGCCCGGTTGGGGCGTGACATTCCGTTCGACGCTGCGAAGGTCGCCGCCGCCTACGCCGGATACGAGGCGCTGAAGGCCCGCGGCAACGACCTGATGCTCCTCGATTTCGACGATCTGCTCCTGCACACCGCCGCCGCCATCGAGAACGACGCGGCGGTCGCGAGTGAGTTCCGGGATCGCTACCGCTGTTTCGTGGTCGACGAGTACCAGGATGTGACGCCGCTTCAGCAGCGGGTGCTCGACGCCTGGCTCGGCAACCGCGACGATCTGACCGTCGTCGGTGACGCCAACCAGACCATCTATTCGTTCACCGGCGCGTCACCCCGCTACCTGCTCGACTTCTCGCGGCGCTTCCCCGAGGCCGCCCTGGTGCGGTTGGAGCGCGACTACCGGTCCACGCCGCAGGTGGTGTCGCTGGCCAACCGGGTGATCGCGGCGGCCCGCGGCCGGATGGCGGGGAGCCGGCTGCATCTGGTCGGTCAGCGGCCGCCCGGTCCGAACCCGACGTTCACCGAGCACCCCGACGAGGTCGCCGAGGCCGCCGCGGTGGCGCTCAGCGTGAAACGGCTCGTCGAATCCGGCACCGCGCCGGCGGAGATCGCGGTGCTGTACCGCATCAACGCGCAGTCGGAGGTGTACGAGGAGGCGCTCACGGCAGCCGGTGTCCCGTTCCAGGTGCGCGGCGGTGAAGGTTTCTTCAGTCGCCAGGAGGTGCGCCAGGCGCTCGTGGCGTTGCAGCGCGCCGCCGAGCGGGGGGTCGACGGCCCGCTGCCCGAGCTCGTTCGCGGGACGCTCGAACCGCTCGGACTGACGGCTGAGCCGCCTGCCGGTACCCGCGCCCGGGATCGCTGGGAAGCGTTGTCCGCCTTGGCCGATCTCGTCGACGACGAGGTCGCGCAACGCCCGCAGCTCGACCTGCGCACACTGCTGACCGAGCTGCGGCAGCGTGCCGATTCCCGGCATCCCCCGGTGGTGCAGGGCGTCACGCTGGCGTCGTTGCACGCCGCGAAAGGCCTGGAGTGGGATGCGGTGTTCCTGGTCGGTCTGGCCGACGGCACCCTGCCGATCTCGCATGCACTGTCCCATGGCCCCGACAGTGAACCCGTCGAGGAGGAACGGCGTCTGTTCTACGTCGGAATCACCAGGGCGCGTGTGCATTTGGCGCTCAGCTGGGCGCTGGCCCGCACGCCGGGCGGGCGTCAGGGGCGCAAACCGTCACGCTTCCTCAACGGCATCGCCCCGCAGTCGCAGCGCGAGGACGGCCCCAGCCGGCCACGCAAACCACGCGGCCCCGCACCGCGGTGCCGGGTCTGCAACACCCCGCTGACCGCGTCGGCTGCGATCATGCTCCGCCGGTGCGAATCCTGCCCCTCCGACATCGACGAGCAGTTGCTCGCGCAACTCAAGGACTGGCGGCTGCGCATCTCGAAGGAGATGAACGTGCCGGCTTTCGTGGTGTTCACCGACAACACGCTGATCGCCATCGCCGAGGCGCTGCCGACCGACGACGCCGCCCTCGTCGCGATCCCCGGGATCGGCGCCCGCAAGCTGGAGCAGTACGGCGCCGACGTGCTCGCCCTGGTCAAAGAGCGCCAGAAAGCGTAAAGATCGCGCCAAAAGCGCTGGTCAAAAATGTGTTGAGAGCTTTCCTGATACCGTCTAGCCTCAGAGCAACACACGTAAGGTCCGCGTGCGAAAGGAGGGTGCCGCCATCATGATCAGCAATCACATGTTTGTCGCCGTAGCCGGCACCCCGTGGTTCCCGCATGCGTTTGTCGGGGTGCATTCCGCGCCCACCGCTGCCGTTGCCGCCGCCACGCGTAAGCGTCGCGCCATTGCCGGCACGGCTGCCGCGTCCGTGAGGGGCTTCCTCTAGAGAGAAGCCTCGACCGCCACCCCAAGGCCACGGACCCGACATCGGATCCGTGGCCTTCGTCTTACGAAGACCTGGTCACCGATCCCTGACAGAACTCACCAAATGACAGAACGACCAGGAAGCGAAAGGACCGGACATGTCTTCCCTGACATGTGAGAGATCGAAGCTCGCGGTGCCGTGTCACGTCGAGGACCCTGACCTGTGGTTCGCCGAGGACCCGCGCGATCTCGAACGCGCCAAGGCGCTGTGCGGAGATTGCCCGTTCCGGCGCGAGTGCCTGACCGCAGCGCTGGAACGGCAGGAGCCGTGGGGTGTGTGGGGCGGCGAGATCCTCGAACGGGGCACGGTCATCGCTCGCAAACGGCCGCGGGGCCGTCCACGCAAAGACGCCAAAGATCCTGTGGCGGCGTGACCGTCGACCCCGGCGCTACACCGCGTCGGGGTCGGCGAAGCCGGGCACCGTGCGTTCGGCGATGCTGCGGGTCGGCACGTGGGCGTCGAGCTGGCAGGAGATCGCGACGATCGACGCGATCACCCGCATCGGAATGGCCAGCTTCGGCGGGATGTCCATCTGCCGGGCGGCCTTGATCTGACCCGCTGCCTTGTCCAGTTCCAGAGTTGTCATGCGCTGCAACCACTTACGCGTGTAGTGGAACTCGGGCACCTCCAGCGGTTCGACGTATTGCTTGAGCATGTCGTCGATCTCGCGGGTGGAGACCTGCTGTCCCTTCTGGATGAAGCCGGCCCTCTCCATCGTGGGCAGCAGCTTGTCGTAGTTCTTGTCCAGCGCGTAGCGCATGATCTGACCCAGCTCGACCGGCCAGCCGCCCGGCATGGGTGCGACGGCGCCGAAGTCGATGACGCCCATCTTCTCGTCGGGCATCAGCATGAAATTGCCGGGGTGGGCGTCGCCGTGCACCATCTCCAGCCGCGTCGGCGCGTCGTTGCAGAACTCGAAGAGCCGCGTGGCCATCAGGTCCCGCTGTTCCTGCGTGCCCTCACGGATGATGTGCGACAGCGGAATTCCCTCGATCCACTCCTGGATCACCACCTTCGGGGCGCTGGCCACCACGTTGGGCACCACGAAGTGCGGATCGCCGGCGTAGGCCTTGGCGAAGGCGCGCTGGTTGTCGGCCTCGAGCCGGTAGTCCAGCTCCATCTCGGTGCGTTCGATCAGCTCGTCGACCACCCCTTGGACGTCGGCGCCGGGGCTGAGCTGCTTGAGCACGCCCACCATGCGCTGCATGGTCTTCAGGTCGGCGCGCAGCGCCTCGTCCGCCCCCGGGTACTGGATCTTGACGGCGACCTCGCGGCCGTCGCCCCACACCGCCTTGTGCACCTGGCCGATGCTGGCGGAGGCGACAGATTTGTCGTCGAACGACTGGAACCGGTCCCGCCACTTGGTGCCCAGCTGCTGGTCGAGCACGCGGTGGACCTTTGCTGCGGGCAGCGGCGGAGCTTCGCGCTGCAGCTTCGTCAGCGCCTCGCGGTAGGGCTTGCCGTACTGCTCGGGGATGGCGGCCTCCATGACCGACAGGGCTTGCCCGACCTTCATCGCGCCACCCTTGAGTTCGCCGAGGACGGTGAACAATTGCTGGGCGGCCTTGTCCATCAGCTCGGCGTTGACCTCGTCCTTGGACTTGCCGGTCAACCGTTTGCCGAAGCCCAGCGCTGCACGCCCTGCCATGCCCACCGGCAAGGAAGCCAGCTTGGCGTTGCGCGCGGCGCGCCCCCGCTTGATGTCGCTCACCAGTCCATCATCCACGACCCAGCTGAACTTCCAACCGCGGACAGTGAACCACAGATGATCTTCAGCACGAGCAGTCCGGGTGCGACGACCACCGACGCGCCGTCACGGCGCCGCTGTCCACGTCGAACTCGAGCGTGGTGTCGACGGTCGCCGGCGCCGGGGTGGCGGGCCCGGCGCCGGGGTGCACGACGCGCAAGATGCGCGTGATCTCGCGCAGCGCCAGACCCGCGGTGGCCAGCACGGTGGCGCGGTCGGCGGTGCCGACGGTGCGGGACAACTGCGTGGCGACCGCCGCCCAGGCGGGATCTTTGTCGCTGCGATGCAGGTCGGCGCACCGTAGGCAGCTGCTCGCGCCGGGGATGACCAGCGGTCCGATGAGGCCGGTGCCGTCGCGGACGCGGACCGCGAGGTGGGGGACACCGGCGTCGTGCAACTCGCGCGCCACCCGGGGGTCGGCCACCAGGTAGTCGGTCAGGACCGCGAGGTCGACTCCGGCGGGCGCGGCGTGCGCCCTGCTGCTGGAGCTGACGCGGACGCCGGACCCGGCCAGCGTGGAGGCGATCAGGTCCGACAGCGGTCCGTCCCCGTGCACCCGCACCGACGGCGACCGGGTGGGCGGAGGCGTCGCGGCGGTGAGGACGCCGGTGTCGACGAGGTGGGTGATCAGGTCGGTGACGACGGCGGCGTCGGCACCGTGGCCGGCGGCCAGCAGCTGCAGTTCGGGCAGGGTCGCGGCGGCTTGCAGGGCGCGCAGCAGGTCAGCGAGGACCCCGGCGGCGAGCCCGGGCGGCGGATGGACGACGACGGCGCGGCGCGGATCCCAGCCGACCTGCACGGTGCCGTCCGGGCGCGACAGCACAGGAGTGGCCGAGTCCAGGGCGTAGCGCGTCATGCGACGACACTGACACGCCGACCCCGCGTCGAGCCGAGTTATCCACAGGCCTCAGGCGTCGCGCGGTGGGTCCTCATCGCCTTCGGCGAGCGCGGCTTCGATCGCGCTGTCGAGATCGCTGGTGTCGCCGCCGATCACCCGGTCGATGAAGCTCGCCGGCTCGTCGAGGTCGGCCGAGCTCGGCAGCAGGTCCGGGTGGGCCCACACGCCGTCGCGGGCGTCGGCGCCGACGGCTTCGGTCAGTTTCTCCCACAGCGCCGCGGCTTCCCGCATCTTGCGGGGCCGAAGTTCCAGGCCGACCAACGTCGCGAACGTCTGCTCGGCCGGCCCACCGCTGGCGCGGCGGCGTCGCAGCATCTCCGACAGTGCCACCGTGCCGGGGATGCGGTCACCCAGCGCCTGCGACACCACCGTCTGAACCCACCCCTCGATCAGGGCGAGCATCGTCTCGAGCCGTTCCAGCGCGGCGGACTGCTCCGGCGTCGCCTTGGGTTCGAAGATGCCCTGGTTGAGCAGCTGCTCCATCTGCGACGGGTCGGTCAGCGACGCCGGGTTGAAGTCGCGGGCGAACTCTTCGATGCCGCTCATGTCGATCTTGGTGCCCTTGGCGAAGGCTTCCACGGCGCCCAGCAGCTGCGCCGAGAGCCACGGCACGTGACTGAACAGCCGGTGGTGCGCGGCCTCCCGCGCGGCCAGGAACGTGACGACCTCGCTGCGCGGCTGCTCGAGCCCGGAGGCCAGCGCCTCGACGGCCTCGGGCATCAACGCCGCGACACCCTTGGGGCCCAGCGGCAGGCCGATGTCGGTCGAGGTCAGCACCTCTTTCGACAGCGTGCCCAGCGCCTGGCCCAGCTGGGAGCCGAACGCCATACCGCTCATCTGCGACATCATCGCCATCAGCGGACCGGCCATCGCCTGGGCTTCCTCGGGCAGCGCCTGCGCCCACACCGTCGAGAGCTGCTGGGCGACGGGGTCGCACAGCCGCTTCCACGTCGGGATCGTGTTGTCGATCCAGTCGGTGGGCGTCCAGGCCACGGTGCGGGTGGTGCCCGCCGGTAACGGCGTCACACCGTCGAGCCACGTCTCGGCCAGGCGCACCGCGTCGCCCAGTGCCGAGGTCGTCTGCTCGGAGACGGGGGCGACGAAGCCGATCGAGTTCGACGCGAGCTGGCGTGCGAGGTCGTAGTTCACCGGGCCGCCGCCGGACTTCGCGGTGCCGCTGAACATCTCACCGAGTTGGGAGAAGATCTGCCCGAGCTGCGACATGTCGAACTGGCCGCCGGGGAACGCGCCGCCGAACGGATCGTTGGGACCGGAGCCCGAACCGGACTCGTCCTTGCGTTTGTCGCGCTCAGGATCGTCCCCGGAAGAGAAGCCGAAAGGCAGGTCAGGCATGGCCTCAACGGTACTCATCGCCGCGCGTCGATGTGGGCGCGCGGGTCACGCTGAGAGTGAACCTGCCCGTGACCTCTACTGTGAACGGCGTGAACAGGCGGATTGCCACCCTGATCGTGGCGCTCGTGCCGATCATCGTGTTCGGCGTGCTCGCGACGACGGTGTCGGTGCCCTATGTCGCGCTCGGGCCCGGGCCGACGTTCAACACGCTCGGCGAGGTGGACGGCAAGGAAGTCGTCGACATCGAGGGCACCGACGTCAAACCCACCAGTGGGCACCTCAACATGACCACGGTCTCGCAGATGGACGGGCTGACGCTGGGTCAGGCGTTGATCTTCTGGGCATCGGGGCGCGATCAGCTGATCCCTCGCGAGCTCGTCTACCCGCCCGACAAGTCGCGCGAAGAGATCGACGAGGCGAACACCACCGACTTCCGCAACTCCGAGGACAGCGCCGAGTACGCCGCCCTGTCCTACCTCAAGTACCCGATGGCGATCACCGTGCAGAGCATCGACGAAAAGGGGCCCTCAAAAGGCAAGTTGCAGGCCGGTGACGCGATCGACGCCGTGAACAACACCCCGGTCGCGAACCTCGAGGAGTTCAGCAAGATCATCGAGGGCACCACACCCGGCCAGAAGGTCGTCGTCGACTACCGGCGCAAGAACGAGCCCGCCGGCATCGCCGAAATCACGCTGGGGTCCCGGCCGGACCGTCCGCACGGCGTCATGGGGGTCAACGTGCTCGACGCGCCGTGGGCGCCGTTCTCCATCGATTTCCATCTCGCCAACATCGGCGGTCCGTCGGCGGGCCTGATGTTCAGCCTGGCGGTTGTCGACAAGCTGACCACCGGCGATCTCAACGACGGCAAGTTCGTGGCGGGCACCGGCACCATCACCCCGGACGGCGAGGTCGGCCCCATCGGCGGCATCACGCACAAGATCACCGCGGCCAAGGAGGCCGGCGCCTCGGTGTTCCTGGTACCTGCCGACAACTGCGACGAGGCGACGTCGGCCGACGAGAAGGACATCGAGTTGATCAAGGTGGACACCCTCACCCACGCCATCGATGGACTGCGGACGCTTTCCGCTGGTGGCGAACCTCCTCGCTGCTGAGGCAGGTCGACGATCTCGATCAGTAGAGTGACTGGACAACTGCTGGGAACATCCGAGAGTGGAGTAGTCGAGTGAGTATGCGGCCGGCGGCCAGAATGCCGAAGCTGACGCGGCGAAGCAGGATCTTGATCGCCATCTCGCTGGTGGTGGTCCTGCTGTTGCTGATCGGACCCCGGTTCGTCGACGCCTACGTCGACTGGCTCTGGTTCGGCGAGCTCGGCTACCGGTCGGTGTTCACCACGCAGATCGTCACCCGTCTCCTCATCTTCCTGGTGGTGGGGCTGGTGATCGGCGCCGTGGTGTTCGCCGCGCTGGCGTTGGCCTACCGCACCCGTCCGGTGTTCGTGCCGACGGCGGGTCCCAACGATCCGATCGCGCGGTACCGCACCGCGGTGATGTCGCGTCTGCGCCTGATCGGCATCGGGGTGCCGGCGTTCATCGGTCTGCTGTCGGGCTTCGTCGCGCAGAGCTATTGGGAGCAGGTGCAGCTGTTCCTGCACGGTGGCCAGTTCGGCATCGCTGACCCGCAGTTCGGCATCGACCTCGGCTTCTACGCCTTCGACCTGCCGTTCTACCGGCTGGTGCTGTCCTACCTGTTCGTCGCCACGTTCCTGGCGTTCATCGCAAACCTGCTGGGGCACTACCTGTTCGGCGGTATTCGTCTGTCGGGCCGCACCGGTGCACTGTCCCGGGCGGCGCGCATCCAGCTGATCACGCTGCTCGGCGTCCTGATGCTGCTCAAGGCGGTGGCCTACTGGTTCGATCGGTACGAGCTGCTGAGCCACACCCGCGGCGGTAAGCCCTTCACCGGCGCCGGCTACACCGACATCAACGCTGTGCTGCCCGCCAAACTGATCCTGATGGCCATCGCGGTCATCTGTGCGGCCGCGGTGTTCTCCGCGATCGTGCTGCGTGATCTGCGGATTCCGGCGATCGGTGTGGTGCTCTTGCTGCTGTCGTCGCTCGTCGTCGGTGCGGGCTGGCCGCTGGTGGTCGAGCAGATCAGCGTGCGCCCCAACGCGGCGCAGAAGGAAAGTGAGTACATCGGCCGCAGCATCGCCGCGACGCGGCAGGCGTATGGCCTGACCGAGGACGAAGTCACCTATCGCGATTACCCGGGCAACGCACCGGCGAGTGCGCAGCAGGTGGCTGCCGACCGGGCCACCACGTCGAACATCCGGGTGCTCGACCCGAACATCGTGAGCCCCGCCTTCACGCAGTTCCAGCAGGGCAAGAACTTCTACTACTTCCCCGATCAGCTGAACATGGACCGCTACCCCGATGCCGACGGCAACCTGCGGGATTACGTGGTGGCTGCGCGTGAACTCAACCCGGACCGGTTGATCGACAACCAGCGCGACTGGATCAACCGACACACCGTGTTCACCCACGGCAACGGCTTCATCGCTTCGCCGGCCAACACCGTGCGCGGGGTGGCCAACGACCCCAACCAGAACGGTGGATACCCGGAGTTCCTCGCCAGCGTCGTCGGCGCCAACGGTGAGGTGCTCTCACCCGGGCCTGCTCCGCTCGATCAGCCGCGGATCTACTTCGGTCCGGTCATCGCCAGCACCTCGGCCGACTACGCGATCGTCGGCAAGAACGGTGCCGATCGCGAGTACGACTACGAGACCAACACCGACACCCGCAACTACACCTACACCGGCGCCGGCGGTGTGCCGCTGGGTAACTGGTTCAACCGCAGCGTGTTCGCGGCCAAGTTCGCCGAGCGGAACTTCCTGTTCTCCAACGTCATCAACAGCAACAGCAAAATCCTGTTCAAGCGCGATCCGTCCGAGCGGGTCAAGGCCGTCGCGCCGTGGCTGACCACCGACACCGCCACCTATCCGGCGATCGTGAACAAGCGCATGGTGTGGATCGTCGACGGTTACACCACGCTGGACAACTACCCGTACTCGGAGTTGACGTCGCTGTCCTCGGTGACCACGGACTCCAACGAGGTCGCGATGAACCGGCTGCTGCCGGACAAGCAGGTGTCCTACATCCGCAACTCGGTGAAGGCCACCGTCGACGCCTACGACGGCACCGTGACGCTGTACGCCCAGGACGAGTCCGATCCGGTGCTGCAGGCGTGGATGAAGGTGTTCCCGGGCACGATCAAGCCGAAGAGCGAGATCAGCCCCGAGTTGCAGCAGCATCTGCGCTACCCCGAGGACCTGTTCAAGGTGCAGCGCGCGTTGCTGGCCAAGTACCACGTGGACGATCCGGTGACGTTCTTCTCGACGTCGGACTTCTGGGACGTGCCGCTGGATCCGAACCCGACTGCGAGCAGCTTCCAGCCGCCGTACTACATCGTCGCGAAAAACCTTGCCGAGAACAACAATTCGACGTCCTTCCAGCTGACCAGTGCGATGAACCGGTTCCGGCGGGACTTCCTGGCGGCCTACATCAGTGCCAGCTCGGATCCGGACACGTACGGCAAGATCACGGTGCTGACGATTCCGGGCCAGGTCAACGGTCCGAAGCTGGCGTTCAACGCGATCAGCACCGACACCGCGGTCAGCCAGGACCTGGGTGTCATCGGTCGCGACAACCAGAACCGGATTCGATGGGGCAACCTGTTGACGCTGCCGATGGGGCAGGGCGGATTGCTCTATGTGGCACCGGTGTACGCCTCGCCGGGGTCCAGCGATGCGGCGTCGTCGTATCCGCGTCTGATCCGTGTCGCGATGATGTACAACGACAAGATCGGTTACGGCCCCACGGTGCGTGACGCGCTGACCGATCTGTTCGGTCCCGGTGCCGACGCCACCGCGACAGGCCCGGCGCCCACCAATGCGCCTGCGGGGCAACCGCAGTCGAACACGCAGGGTGCCGACCAGCCGCCTGCCGCCGCGCCGCCGAATCAGCAGGGTCAGACTCCGCAGAACCGGCCGGAGGTGCCGGTGGCGGTGCCGCCTGCCGGCCCGACGCAGCTCTCCGCGGCCAAATCGGCTGCGCTGGAGCAGGTCAACACCGCGCTGGACGCCCTGCAAGAGGCGCAGCGTAGCGGTGATTTCGCGCGGTACGGCGAGGCGCTGCAACGCCTCGACGACGCGGTGAGCGAATACAAGTCGGCCCCGTAACACGCCTCCGCCGGTGCGGTATCGGTTGCTCGGCCCCCTGCAGGTGGTCGACGAGGACACCCTGGTGGACATCGGTCCGCCCAAGCAGCGGGTGGTCCTGGCGATGCTGGCGCTGGCCGCCGGACGGGTGGTCTCGGTCGACCGCCTCGTCGACGCGGTGTGGGGGGAGGACATCCCGGCCAGTGCGACGGCGAGCCTGCAGGCCTATGTGTCGAACCTGCGGCGCGCCCTGCGCGGCGCGTCGGCCGAGACGCAGATGGCGTCCCCCATCGTGCGCCGTCCACCCGGTTACGTGCTCGACGTCGATCCCAACAGCATTGACCTGACGGTCTTCACCGGTGCATGTCAGCGTGCCGGGGCCGCGATCGAGGCGGAGGACTGGGAGGCGGCGGCCGTTGCCGCTGACTCCGCGCTGAGCTTGATCCGCGGCGGTCTGCTCGATGACATGGCCGACGCGCCGTGGCTGCGCGACGACGCGGCCCGGTTCACCGAGATGCGGATCGAATGTGTCGCGAACAAGGTGGTCGCGCTGCTGGCACTCGGCAAGGTCGCGGCCGCGGTGAGCGAGGCGGCAGCGCTGCGCACGCTCGATCCGTTCGCCGACCGGGGATGCCGGTTGCAGATGCTGGCGCTGTATCGGGCCGGACGGACAGCCGAGGCCCTGGAGGCCTATACCCGGCACGCGCAACGACTCGACGAGGAGCTGGCCCTGGAGCCCGGGCACGAGCTGCGGGAGCTGCAAACGGCGGTGCTGCGGCAGGCCCCCGAGCTGTCCGGGTGGCCGCGCGCGGCGGAATGGACGGGGGCAGCGACCATTCCGGTACCTGCTCCGGTCGGCCTCGACGCTGCGCCGGCGGCCGGGGTGCCGGCCAGGTCGCCGATGGTCGGTCGGCGGCGGGAACTGTCGCGGGTTCGGGAGCTGCTGGCCCGGGTGAACGCGGGCGCGACGCGATGGCTGGTGCTCTCGGGCCCGCCGGGGATCGGCAAGACCCGGCTGGCCGAGGAGGTCGGCGCGATGGCCGCGGCCGGCGGCGGTGACGTGGTGTGGGTCAACTGTCCCGACGAGCGGGCCATCCCACCGTGGTGGCCGATGCGCCAGCTGGTGCGTGCGCTGGGCGGCGACCCGGATGACGTGTTGCAGGTGCCTCCACATGCCGACCCTGATACCGCGCGATTCCTTGTTTACGAAAGGGTCCAGTCGCTCCTCGAGGCCCCACCCCGGATGCTGACGGTGGTGGTCGACGACGTGCAGTGGGCCGACACCGCGTCGGCGAGCTGCCTGGCCTACATCGCGAGTGCGTTGCGTGATCATCGAGTGCTGATGGTGCTGACGGTGCGCGATGGGGACCACGCCGCGGAGGTGGCGCGGCTGTTGAGCACGGTGGCACGCGGCGAGGACAACCGTCACATCGCGGTCCCCGCGCTGTCGTCGGAAGACGTTGCGGCGCTGGCCAATGTCGTGGCCGAGGATCCGGTGACGGCCGACGAGGCCGCGGAGCTGGCCGCGCGCACAGGAGGTAATCCCTTCTTCGTCTCCGAGTACGCGAGATTGCCCCGAGACGAGCGCGCCGCCAACGAGATCCCCCGTGCGGTGCGGTCGGTGCTCGACCGCAGGCTCGCTGCGCTCGATCCCGCGGTGATGGCCGTCTTGCGTACGGCCGCGGTGATCGGTGATGTCATCGACGCCGCCGCGGTCCCGGTGCTGGCGGCGGCGACCGGGCTGGATCTGGATACGCTCGCCGACCACCTCGACGAGGCGGCCGACGAACGCATCGTCGTCGCGGCGCACGCCACCGACGGCTACGAGTTCGCCCACGGCCTCTTGCGCGATCAACTGCTGGCCGGCATCCCCGCGCTGCGCCGACAACGCATGCACGCCAAGGTCGCTGATGTCCTGGCTGACTCTGTGGAACCCGATGCGCCGACTCGCCGGGCGCAACATCTGATCGCCGCGCAGCCGCTGGTGGAGCCGGCGGTCGTGGTGCTGGCCTGTCGGTTGGCGGCCGAACAGGCGACCGCGCAGTGGAGTTCGGACATCGCGGCGCGATGGTGGCAGGCTGCACTCGGCGCCTATGACCGGCTGCCTGCGCATGCGCGTGATGATGCCGAGCGCGACGCACTGACTGTCGAACTGCTGGAAGCACATTCGCGCGCCGGGCGGGGACAGTTGGTTCTCGACAGCGTCCAGCGATCTCTGAGCGAGGCGTTGCGGGCGGGGCGTGCCGCGACGGCGGGCCGGGTGGCCAGCGCGCTGCTGCGAGCCAGCGGGTGCTGGCCGTGGTTGGCCCCGGGGCGCGACCCGGGCGAGCTGTTGGGCCTGTTGTCGCAGGCGGCCGCACTCGTCGGCGACGATTCGGCCGCGGCGGCGCGAGTGCTGCCGGCGCTGGCCGTCGGACACTGCTATCACCCCGATCCGGCTATGGCGGCCGGTCTGCTGCAGCGCGCCGAGCAGGTGGCTGAGCAGACCGGAGACATCGACGTGCTGGCCGACGTGCTCATCGGCCGGCTCATCACCTACTCCGGGGTGAGCAGTGTGAGCGAGCAGATCCTGACCTGGGTCGAGCAGCTGAAAGGTCTGCGGCACAGTCGTTCCCGAGAAGATGCGGTGATCGCCCACTCGGTGGCGACGATGGCGGCGATGTATCTGGGGGACGTGGCGGGCACCCGGGCGCATCTGCGGGCGGGTATCTCCGGCAGCGAGGAGTTACAGCTACCGGTGCTGCGCGCCCAGCTGCGCTGGATGGAGGCAGTGCTGGCGATGTGGAGCGGTGACTTCGCCGAGGCGCGTCGCCATCACGCCACTGCGGCGCATGTACACGAGCAGACCGAGCTGTATGAAGCGGGCAGCGGGCTGCTGGCTGCGGCGTCGTTGTTGCGGGAGACCGGGGGAGCGCTCGATCCGAGTTGGGCCGACCTGCGGGCCAACACCGAGACCGGCGGACAGGGGATGGTCGGCGTGGTGCGCGCCGCGCTGCTGACGATGACGCCGAGTCCCGACGTGCGCGGCGAGGCGACGGCCATGCTGCGCGAGTGGCACGAGACCGTCGACCGGGGTCACATCTGGACGACGCTGGGGCATCAGACCCTTCTTGCGCACCTGGCGGCTGATCATGGTCTGTCCGAGTTCGCTGAACCCCTGCTGGGTCAGCTGAGGCCGCATCGTGAGCGCATTGCGGTCATCGGGCAGGTCGGGCTCGCCGGTCCGGTGGCGCTGGCCACGGCGCGTCTGCACGCCGCGCTCGGTGATGTCGACCAGGCACGCGCCGATCTGGCCACGGCCCGGGCGCTGGCGGAGCGGACCGGGGGAGCGCCCACGCTGCTGCGCTGCCGGCTCCTGGAGTGGGAACTGGCGGACCCGTCGCCGCAGCGCGCAGAAGCGGCCGCCACGCTCGCCGCTGACGCCGAGCGCGCCGGCATGCACGGCGTCGCCGCCTCGGCGAGACTCTTGTTCTGAGCGCCCTTGTTCGGCGAGCGCGCGGGTCTGCACACCGACGCGCCGTGACATGCGTGCCGTGGCGCACGCTCACGGCCGGCGAACGCGCGGCCAAGGCCCGATACTGACGCTTGGATTTCACTTGGTGCGCCGCCCCAAGCCGTTGCCAAGCCCCGTCGGTGATGCTGACCGCACCACCAGGGCTTGAACGAGAGGACTCCGATGACGATGACCACCGACGTGACCCGCGACGACGTGCTGCGCACACTGCGCGACCATGTCGCCACCCATGTGGCGCTGCCGGGGGAGCCCGGCTACGAGCGTTGTGTGCCGTGGAATGTGGCCGCAGCGGTGACGCCCGCGGCGGTGGTCCTGGCGACCTCCCCCGAGGACGTGGCCGGCACGGTGCGGTTTGCAGCGGCGCACGGGTTCACCGTCACGGTGCAGGCGACGGGACACGGCGCCGTCGGGGTGGGGCCGGAGACCATCCTGGTGTCGACCGCGGCGATGAAGCACTGCGCGGTGGACGCGCTGAACCGCACCGCCCGCGTGGGCGCAGGCGCGCGCTGGCAGGACGTGCTGGACGTCGCGACGCCGCACGGTCTGGCGCCTCTGTGCGGGTCCGCGCCCGGCGTCGGTGTGGTCGGCTTCCTGACCGGCGGGGGGATCGGGCCTCTTGTCCGCACCGTCGGATTGTCGTCGGATCATGTGCGGGCCTTCGACGTCGTGACTGGCGAGGGACGCGTGCTGCGCGCGACGCCGGAGGAGAATGCCGACCTGTTCTGGGGTCTGCGCGGAGGGAAGGCGACGCTGGGCATCGTCACGGCTGTGGAGATCGACCTGCTGCCGATCGCCGAGTTCTACGGCGGGGCACTGTTTTTCGACGGTACTGACGCCCGCCCGGTATTGCACGCATGGGCGGCCTGGTGTGCCGACCTGCCGGAGTCGGTGAACACCTCGTTGGCGATCCAGCAGCTGCCGCCGCTGCCCGGCGTGCCAGAAGCGTTGGCGGGCAGGATGACCGTGGCGGTGCGGTACACCGCGCTGTGTGACACGGCCGAGGCGGAGCAGCTGCTGGCGCCGATGCGCGCGGCCGCTACTCCGTTGATGGACACCGTCGGTGTTATGCCGTACGCGGCGATCGGTGCGGTGCACGGGGATCCGGTGGACCCGATGCCGGTCACGGAGAACCACGCGCTGCTCTCGGAGCTGACGCCGGAAGCCGTCGACGCGCTGCTGGCTGCCGCGGGCCCTGGGTCGGGGTCACCGCAGGCAATCGTGGAGCTGCGGATGCTGGGCGGTGCGTTGGCGCGTGAGCCGAGGCATCGCAGCGCGTTCTGCCACCGCGACGCGGCGTACTGCGTGGCGACGATCGGGTTGGCGGTGCCGGAGATCGTCGAGATGGTCGCACAGCACGCGGCGGCGGTGGTCGCAGCTGTCGAGCCGTGGTCGACGGGCGGGCAGATGCCGAACTTCGCGCCGTCCTACGACGCTGCTCGCGCGGCGCGGGTCTACAGCGAGGACACGCTGCACTGGCTGGCTGCGCTGGCCGACCGCTATGACCCCGCAGGGGTGCTCGCGACCGGCCAGGTCATCCGCACCCGCCGGGGGTGATTCCGCTCACGTGAGAGCGCGTGTCTGCGGCGAACACCCCGTTGCAAACAGCGAGGTCGCGCACGCTCGCGTCAGCCGCGCAAGCGTTTGAGCAGGCGATTTGGAGCCTTGCCGACCGCCCCGGTAACCTAGCGTTCACCCGTCGCGGGGTGGAGCAGCTCGGTAGCTCGCTGGGCTCATAACCCAGAGGTCGCAGGTTCGAATCCTGTCCCCGCTACTAATGTGAAACGGCCCTCGGAGGAAACTCCGGGGGCCGTTTTCATGTTCTTTGTGACGCCAGCCATGCTCATTACTTTGTGAGGAGTGGAGGGTCCAGTCCGAGAAGGAACGAGGCGACCTGCTCGCTGGCTCCCGGTCGTCCTCCTTCACCAATGTGCGCAGGTCTCCAGGAAGAAATCCGACGTGGGCATGTCGGCTCCGGCCATTGACCACCATGGGCTACATACCCGCCTCCAACGCCGCTGTGGCGTATGAGCGCCGGAGGTGCTGGACATGGATGCGCGCGGCCCTTGCGCGCAGGTAGGCGGTCGAATCGCCGCCGGATGGTGTCCGGGCGTGGGGTGGGCGCCCGTCTTGGTAGGTGATGACGTTCACCTCTCAAACTCGACGTGAGCATGCCATCACCATGCGGCAGTACTGATTTCGACAACCACCTTGCCGATCGGACCCCGGTCAAGATGATCCAGTGCGGCGGCAAGGTCTTCGAAGTCGTACTTTCGATCGATCACGGGTCGTAGGTGCGCGTCGTCGACGAAGCCGACGAGATCTTCTAGTGCCCGCCGATGCCCGGTTCCGATTCCGTGAATCGTGATGTCCTTGAACAGCAGTGGCTCGACCGCGGTCTCGACGGTCCAGCCGCCGACCGCGCCGATCAGGTAAATGCGCGCACCCACGCTTGCGACTTGTGCTGCCGCATTCAGGTGAGCGCCGCCTACCACCTCGAGGACGTGGTCGACTCCGCGATCGGCAGTGATGCGCCACAGCTCCTCGGCCCAGTCGTCGCGTGTCCGGTCGATGACGTGGTCGGCTCCGAGTTCTTCAGCCCTCGCACGGTTTTCGACGCGGCCTGAGACGATCACCGTGGCTCCGTGCGCTTTGGCGATCTGCAGCCCGAATAGCGCGACGCCACCCGTACCCTCGACGAGCACGGTATCCCCGGAGCGCACACCACCGCGCTCGACAAGTCCGAACCACGCGGTGAGGCCGGCGGTCACGAGGGTGGTTGCTTCACCGGCGTCCAGTGTCGTCGGCGCACGCACCACCCACTCTTCGGGCAGTACCACGTACTCGGCCAGGACACCGGGGTAGAACCCGCCCAGCGTCCGGTACCAGAGGTGGCGAGCGTCGCCCGGGCGGGGGCCATCGGTCCAGTCGGGAGTGATCGTGGACAGCACGCGGTCACCCGTGCGGACCCGGGTTACAGTTTCGCCGACGGTCACCACCGTTCCTGCCATGTCCGACCCGGGGGTGAACGGGAACTCCAAGGGGAGACCGCGGCCGCTGTCGATCACCATCTTGTCGCGGTGGTTCAACGCCACCGCCGCGACGCGGACCAGCACCTCATGTGCCGCCGGAGGCGGGATCGACACATCTCTCAACCGAAGGTGCTCCCGACCCACACCGTCCATCTCCCAGCGCCTCATCGTCCCCGCCATAAAACTCTCCTCCAACGCATCACGCCCGCGGCGACCGCTCAGGCAGCGCTCACCCCATCACGCGGCAACATCGAAGTCCGCCAGGTTGTTCCGACGCCGCGCGGAAGCCATTAAGGACGACTACTGGACCGAGCAGGAGGGCAGCCGCGGACCCGACTTCGCCGCAAACTCCTCGGCCGTCTGCGACCAAATGCGTTCGGCGACTCCCTGAGCTGACACCTACCGGGCGCGACGTTTCGTTTGATCCTGAATTCTCACCGCAACGCCTGTGATGCTGATTCCCGGATCAAAGGCGCTGTCGGACCTCGTGTTTCGGACTCCTCAGTTCTCCGCCGGTTCGGCAGCGCGCAGCGCGATGGCCGCATCGTCGAACTGAGCCGCCTGCGCTTGAATCCGGGCGATCTCACTCGGCCGCTTGAGCAGACCGCGCACGGCGATGATGGCGACCTGCTCGCCGACGCGCACCGCTTCCTCCGCGCGGTCGTCGTGGTCGGTGTGCAGCCGGGTGCGCTTCTGTGCGCCCTCGTCGAAGTTGAGGAGCAGGCCGGCGGTTTCCTCGCGGTCGCACTCGATGAACTTGCCCTCGTTGATCGCGGCACCGATGAGGTCGACCACCCAGTTCTTGAGTCGTTCGTAGTCGGCCCAGAACTGGTGGAAGTCGTCACGCTGCGCGTGAGCAATGCGCTGGATCTCATTGAAGTCGATCGGCGAGAGCGCCAGCTGCATGGTGTCGAACCGCAACAGCCGATAGAGCTTCACTGCGGGCGACCCGGAGCCAGCGCCGACCTCGGCGATGAACCTCAGCGGTGCGCGGTTGACCACCAACGTCTCACCCAGCAGTTGCTCTTTGTTGCGGAACCAGTAGTACAGCGACGACTGTTGCAGACCCGCGGCGCGGGCGATATCGCTCATCGTCGTTTGCGCGTAACCCTTTTCGCTGAACAGCCGAGTCGCGGCGTTGACGATGCCCGCGCGGGGCGATCCCGCGGGTGCTGATTCGGCGTCACGGCGGGGCCGTCCGATTGTGCGGACCTGCGCGCGCCGCTCGGATGGTGGCACGGGTGTCACTTTACGACGGTCAGCTCACCGGCGGCTGTTCGACGTGGGCACGGACGACGACGTCGCGCGCCGCGGACACCACATCGCGCCACAGTTCGAGCCCGAAGCTCTCGGATGCGCGCGACGGATGACCGGTCACTCCGTTCGTCGACACCGACCCCACGGGGTAGCGGAAGACGAGTCCTTCGGTCCGGTCCGGATCGTCTGCGTGCGCCATGGCCTCGACGTCCACCAGTTCCGGCCGCACAACCAGCATCAACGAGGTTTCCGCCGCATTCGCGTGCCAATCGACCGCGTCGGCGGTAGCGCGCCGGGCGATGTCGGCCGTGAGATCCCACCACTGCATGACCCCGATGCGCGCCTGCGGCATCTCGCGCCGGAAGTGATCGCAGGCGATCCACAGAGCGGAGGCGTTTCCGACGTGGCCGTTGACGAACAGCACGCGTCGCACACCGGAGTCGACGCAAGCACGCGCGACGCGGTAGGCGGTCGCCGCCGTCTCCTCACCACTGAACGCCACCGTTCCGGCCAATGCCGACCCGTGGAACATGCTGGAGCCATAGGCAATCGGAGGTAGTACGAGTGCGATGTCACCGGCGGCGGCATCGGCGACCGCGGCAGCCAGGATGGTGTCGGTGCCGACGGGTAGGTGCGGGCCGTGCTGCTCGGTCGCCCCCACCGGGATGAGTGCGACGCAGTCCGGGTCGGCGGCCAGTCGGTGCGTGAGCTGCGTCGAGGTGTGTTCTTCCCAGCGGTGGCTCACCAGAACCTCAGATAGCGGTCGGTCTCCCACGACGACACGTGGGCGGTGAACGAGTTCCACTCGGCCCGCTTCACGGCGATGTAGGAGTCGAACATCGCGTCGCCGAAGACGTTGCGAACCAGAGGATCCGCCTCGAGCGCGTCGATCGCCTCGCCCAGCGATCGAGGCAGCCAACCTATCTGACGGGCGGCCAACTCCTCCTCGGACAAGCTGTAGAGGTTGTCGCGGTTGGGTTCTCCGGGATCCAGGCGCTCGCGGATGCCCTCGATGCCTGCGGCCAGCATCAGTGCGGCGCCGAGGTAGGGGTTGTTCGCGCCGTCGGCGGCGCGGCATTCGACGCGTCCACCGCCCCTGGGTATCCGCATCATGTTGGTGCGGTTGTTGTCGCCGTAGCAGGCGAAGATCGGCGCCCAGGTCAACCCGGACATGCTGCCCTGCTTCACCAGCCGTTTGTAGCTGTTCACGGTCGGGGCGATCACCGCGCAGATCGCCGACGCGTGGCGCAGTATCCCGGCGGTGAAGTGGTAACCCAACTCGGACAGTCCGCATCCCCGCCTGTCGTCATTGTCGGCGAACAGGTTTCGGCCGTCGGTGTCGGCCAGCGACATGTTGTAGTGGGCTCCGCTGCCGGTCCGGTCGGCGAACGGTTTGGGCATCCATGACGCGAACAGACCGTGCTTTCGGGCGATCTCGCCGACCATCATGCGGAAGAACACCAGCCGGTCGGACATGGTGACCGCGTCGGTGTAGGTGAAGTCGGTCTCGAACTGCCCGTTGCCGTCCTCGTGGTCGAACGAGTAGACGTCCCACCCCAGGTCGTTCATCGCCGACACGATCTCGACGACCACCGCATAGTTGTGCAGCAGCCCGCGCAGGTCGTAGCAGGGCTTGTCGAGGTTGTCGTCGGCACTGGCCGGAGCCGGTGTGCCGCTGGCATCGCTGAGCAGAAAGAACTCGGTCTCGATACCCAGGTTGAACGTGTACCCCAGCTCGGCGGCTTCGGCGGTGACCCGCTTGAGAATGCCTCTGCTGCAGGCTTCGAACGGGGTGTCACCGATGTAGAGGTCACCGGGAAACCACGCCACCTCGCGATTGAACGGCGCGATGATCGCCGCGCCCAGATCAGGGTGCGGGGCGACCTCGTCGTCGTTGACGTCCTGCGGCACCCCGTCCAGCGCGGCGCCGGTGAACATCTCAGAGCCGCGTGCCGCTTGTCCCAGGTGCCCGAGCGGCACCATCTTGGCCTTCGGTTTGCCATGCATATCCGCGAAGCTGATCGCGGCGTACTTGACTCCCGCCGCGGTCAACCGCTCGGCAATCTCGGCGACATCGGATGGGGCTTGAGTGTGCGCCGACTGTCCGTTGAGTGTCTCTGTCACGGTGTGCTCCTGTCCGGCCGATACGGGATCTGTTGACGAGTTCGAACCCACGACCGAAGCTCCTGCAGAACTTCCGCAAATGCCGCGAGAGACGACGTCGGAGGGAACGTCCGTCAGGGACGCCATGGCCAGAGACGTTAAGCGTGCTGTGTTTCTGATCTGTTTCCCGCTGGTAAATGAGTTATTGGACATATCCGGGCGCATTGCACCGGAAACAACCCATGTGAACTGGTCAAATACCGCAGATGTCGATGAGTCATCGAAATTCGGCTTGTGGGGTGTTGACCGGCGCGGTGGATCACTCCCGCGCCACCGCATCACTCGCGTTCGCGGCGATGTCGCATGCGTGAGGTAGGTCGACATGCCACTGGTCGAGAGCGTCGCCATGCCGCCAACCACCGTGTGGCCGTGAATGCGCGACACCGGTCACTGGCATCGGTGCGGCGGCAAGGCCCGGTTTTCTCGGACAGCAGCCAGTGCCCCGCAGCCAGCAGAGGTCCTCGTTCCTCGTCGAAGTGACCAAGGACCCGAGACATCACTGCGCCACCGGTCCTAGCGTCGAGAGAGCAGACGAAAGGTGGCGTCATGACCGCACAACACATGCCCAGACCCCGCGGAATCGTTGCCGCAGTGGACGGCTCACCGGAATCCGACACGGCAGTGGCGTGGGCCGCACGTGACGCATCCCTGCGTGACGTTCCGCTCACCGTCGTGCACGTCGCGCCTTCAGATGAAGTCGGCCCGTGGCTCGACCTGCCCATCGCCGAGGAGTACCTCGCCGAAAGAGACCGCGAATCCCAGGAGATCGTCTCGCGGTCGGTCGATCTCGCTGAAGCGGCCTTGACGGGTCGGCGATCCGTTCCCGTCGAGAAGGCCATGGTGCGAGGACCACTGATGCCGGCCCTGCTCGATCTGTCCAAGGACGCGGACATGATGGTGGTCGGATGCCGAGGGCTGGGGCCCCTGGAGGGCCTGCTGCTGGGGTCGACGAGTTCGGCCCTCGTGCACCACGCGCACTGCCCGGTTGCCGTCGTCCACGAGCAATCGGGCGCGGCGACGGCGGTCACCGCGCCGATCGTGGTCGGTGTCGACGCGTCGCCCTCATCCGAGCTGGCGATCGCGATCGCCTACGACGAGGCGTCGCGGCGCGGCGTCGAGTTGGTCGCCGTCCACACCTGGATGAACAGCGCGGACTTCTACGTCGATGTGACCGCCGCCGACATGGCCAAGCAGGCGGATGAGGAACTGGCTCAACGGCTTGCGGGTTGGGGTGAGCGCTATCCCGATGTCGCGGTCCGTCGCGTCGTCGGTCAGGACAGCGCTGCCCACCGGCTCATCGAGGAGTCCGCCTCCGCCCAGCTGCTGGTGGTCGGAAGCCATGGTCGCGGCGGGTTCGCCGGTCTTCTGCTGGGTTCTGTGAGCTGGGCTGTGGTGCAATCGGCGAAGATCCCGGTGATCGTCGCCCGTCAGTCCTGACGCAGACATCATCGGCACGGCGATGGGCGCACTGGGTGTGTGGTGCCGGCGCTTGGCGGGCGTCAATCCACTGATACGAACCACCGACCGCTGGGAGGCGGCGCTGCTCTCTGTGGTCGTTGCCGTTGCCATCGCGACGATTCCCGTCGCAGGTGCGGTGGGCACGGCCACCTACGACCGTCTGTCTCGCACCTACACGGCGGAAAGAGCGGTGCGTCAAGAGATCACGGCGACCGCCCGCGCCGACAGCCGAGAGGTGCCCCAGGCCTACGGAAGTGCCCACGTCACCAGCGTGGCGTGGAGTCACGACGGCGTCGCCCACACCGACGACATCGACACGCCTCGCCTGCGTGCCGGCGATGAGGTCCCCCTCTGGGTCGACGGCGACGGCAACCGTAGCGCACGGGTGCCGAGTGACACCGATGCTGCCGTGCAGGCGGTCGTCACCGCCCTGGGGTTGTGGATCGCTCTCGCCGGCGTCGCCGCGGCCGCATACTCGGCAGCGCGGATGACGTTCAACAGCATGCGTTTCGCGGCGTGGGACCGGGAGCTCGATGATCTCGCGGACAACGGCGGCAGGACGAACATCCCATGAACGCGACCGGTGGGCAACGCTGTGTCGTCGTCGGGGTCGACGGCTCCCTCGCATCATTGAACGCCGTCCGTTGGGCTGCTGCGGAAGCCGTCGCGCACAATGCGGTTCTGCGCCTTGTTCACGTCACGCAGCGGCCTGTCGACGTGGTGGACGGGGACCTGGCATTGATCCGGGCGGAACGGACCGCGGTGGACGCCGTGCCGTCGGTGCGGGTCGAGGTCGCCTCAGCGGTCGGCGTTCCCGGCACGGTCCTCCTGCGCGAGTCCGAACGCGCGGTGATGGTGTGCATCGGAGCCAAACACCGTCCGCACCAGAGCGAGTCGGTTCCGATCGGCCCGACCGGTCGCGCGCTCGCGGAGGGATCTCACTGTCCGGTGGCGATCATCCGAACGCGCCGGGACGGAACGCCGCAGACCGACGGTGTCATCTCGGTCGTGTTGTCTGACGAGGACGGCAACGACGACGTCGTGCATCTCGCCATGCACGAGGGGCGACTTCGCCACGCGACGGTGCGCCAGATCGACCGGCGGGCGGTGAGCTGGATCCGACGCTATCCCGATGTCCACGTCGAGACGGTCGCGGCGGGAACGGGGTACCACTACGACCGCCACGATGACGACGAGGTGGGCCTGGCCGTCGTCGGGATGGGGGACGCGCGCCGACTCGCTTCGGTCGCGACGCCGAACTGCCATCCGGTCCTGGGCTATCCGGACTGCTCGCTGCTGCTCGTCAGGACGTGACGCGCGCGTTCAGGCGGCCCGGCGGGCTCACAGATCATGACGTTGAAGCTGAGATCCGGTTCGGAGGCGGGCGGTGTGGTCGAGACCAGCTCGGTGATGCCGGCGCCGCGGTCATGCGGCACGACCGCGAGTGCGATCTCGTCGCGGTGCCGGGCGAGGTAGTTCAGGATGCTGCCGGGGACGGCCACGGGGCGCATGTCGAGCCCGGGATGCTGTTCGCGCCACGCGGCGAGCCGCCTCTGCAGCCGCGTGCGGACCATGCGCGACACCGCACCGGCCGAACCGTCCTGAATGTCGGGATAGCGGGCCGGCCACGCGGTCACGACCCGCAGTGGGAGCCCTCGCAGAAGCGCTTCGTCGATGCCGCGCCGCAACGCCAGATCACCGGCGGGGGAGTCGTCGACCTCGGCAACCACGCAGCTCGCAGAAGATGCCGCAGTAGGTGAATGGATCACCGCCACAGGGCAGTCCACCGGGGGTACGACAGCCAGCACGGTGGCCCGTCTGTGACCCATTCCCGCATGCTCTCGCCCTGACGAGCCGATGCAGAGCATGGCAGCATGACGGGCCTGCTCGCGCAGAACGTCTGTGACATCGCCTGCGGCCAGCTGAGTTTCGACCTTGACCTGTTTTCCCGTGGCCTCGATCGCTGCGGTGACGGTGTCGACGATGTCGGACGCGCGGTCGATGTCGTGGGCCGTTGTCGGTCGGTCGCGGCGCGGCACGACCTGCAGCAGTCGTACGGGAATGTCCCGACTCACCGCTTCGTCGACCGCCCACAGCGCAGCGGCTGTCGCCGAGCGGGAGCCGTCCACCCCGACGAGTACGGCCGGCGATTGATGCATGACGCCTCACTCCCTGATCCGCAAGACCTCGGACACGGGCCGTCGCGGTGTCTTCGGCGTGAGATCGTCGTGACCGCGTGATGCCCCGATGCGGACCAGCACCTGCGGAATACTCGACGATCCGGTCAGCGCCGCCACGATGCGACGACTTGCGGGCACCTCGGTCAGGTGGGACAGGGTGCAGGTCGCCAGCCCGGCCATCGTCGCGTCGAGCAGGATCGATGACAACATCTCGCCGCACCGCAGGAGACTGTCCCGGGTGCTGTCCTCGGTGGACAGCACGATGACTCTGCTCTCGTCGGTGGCGATGTCGGGCAGACGATCTCCGGTCCCCGGGGTGGGAAAATCACGGCCGAACGCCACGCGTTGGCTTTCCGACGGCGACGCCAGCGTGCCGGCGGGTATGCCCTCGCTGATCGCCAGAGGGGTTGTCCAGCCGAAGAGTTCAGCATGGTAGGCGGAGTCGTATCTGCGTGCCGTCCGGGCCATCTCCGACGCCCTGATCAGGTCCGCTCGGGATTCACCGGGCAACACCGCCATCGACACACCCGGCCAGTCATGGGCGACCGGCAGCTGCTCGAGGAACTCTGCGAAGGCGTCCCAGTGCGGAGGGGCGGCGAAGGGGAGTCTGTCGGTGTGCCGGCGCCGTATCGCCTCGGCTCGCTGACGGTAGGCCTCCGCGACGAACCCGGCGGGTCTGAACTCGATGTCGCACAGGTGATTCGGATTGTTGGGGTTCGGGAACCGATCGGTTGTGGCCTGGTAGCCCACGGCCGCCATGGCCACCCGAAAGTGATCGAGCACAGCGCCGCAGCTGATGACGAGTTCCCTGCCCGAAGTGTCGGTGTGGCGCGGCGCCGAGTCGGGGTCGAGGAACAAGGACACGACGTCGCCGGTGCTGATGAATCGCCAGGGCTGGCTGTTGTGCAGAGACGGGGCGCGGCACGCGAGCGCCACTGCGTCGCTGAGGACGTCGAGGTCGACTGTCACGCTGTTCATCGTCAGCTCTCCTCCCGGGTATCGACCCAACGATCCGCTGGGTGCGCCCGGGCGGCCAGGGTCGATGGTCACCAGTTGTCTGATACGGAGGCCCTGGTCCAGGGTCCGGGGCGCGCGCACAGTCAGAGGATGACGGCAGGGGACGGAACCGCGGCACCGTGGGACACGCCGGGCAACCTGGCGGCCGAGGTGCACGAGACCCACACGGGTCTCGTCGTGTTGGTCGGTGATCGGGCGTTCAAGGCCAAGAAGCCGGTGCGGACCGACTTCCTCGACTTCCGCACCACCGAACAGCGCGAGCGCGTCTGTTGCCGCGAGATCGACTTGAACCGCCGGCTGGCCCCGGCGAGCTACCTGGGATTGGGATACTTCCGGCAACCCGACGGTACCGAGGAGCCCGTGGTGGTCATGCGCAGGTATCCGGAATCAGAACGGCTCGCCCACGTCATCCGCACCGGGGCTCCGGCCGACACGTGGTTGATGATGATCGCGAGCGACCTTGCGCGGTTCCATGCCGGTGCCGAACGCGGCTGCGCCATCGACGCCGAGGCCACCGCGGAGGTGTTGACCGCTCGTTGGCAGGAAAACCTCACGGAATTGCGGCGATTCGTCGGCCCGGTGATCGCGGCTGATGAGCTCGATCGGGTGGAGCGGATGGCGATGCAATTCTTCGCCGGCCGCCAACCTCTGTACGCGAGTCGTATCGCGGATCGCCGTATCGTCGACGGGCACGGAGACCTGCTCAGCCAAGACATCTTCTGCACGCCGCAGGGGCCGGTCCTTCTCGACTGCCTCGAATTCGACGATCGACTGCGATACGTCGACGGCGTCGACGACGCTGCCTTCCTCGCCATGGACGTGGAGTTCCTGGGTGGCCGCGACCTCGCTGAGCGGTTCCTCGCCGAGTACTGCCGGCAGGCCGGCGACGATGCGCCGACCTCCCTGCGGCACGTGTGCATCGCGTATCGCGCCGTCGTCCGCGCCAAGGTCGACGGCGTGCGCGTCGACCAGGGGCATCCAGAGGCCGCGCAGGACGCACGTGCGCATCTGGCCTTGGCATCGGCACACCTGGTCCAGGGTTGCGTCCGTCTTGTCATGGTGGGAGGTGGCCCGGGGACGGGGAAGAGCACCCTGGCGCATGCCGTGGCGGACACCATCGACGCTCGGGTCATCTCGACCGACGAGGTGCGGCGCGAGCTGCAGTCGTGGGGCCACATCGCCGGCTCGGTGGGCGATCTCGACCAGGGGCTCTACTCCCCGGCGAATGTCTCTGCGGTCTACGACGAGGTGCTCAGGAGAGCGCGGAACTGGCTCACGACAGGTCATTCGGTGATCCTCGACGGCACCTGGCGCGATGAGGCGCAGCGCCGTCGGGCCCGCGCTGTGGCTGCCCAAACCTGCTGCCCGCTGGTCGAACTGGTGTGTATCTCTGAAGTCGGTGCTGCTGCAGGCAGGATCGAGCGCAGAGGCCCGACGGCATCGGATGCGACACCGGCGATGGCTGCTGAGCTGAGCGGTTGGACGGCGGAGTGGAGCACCGCAGTGCGGATCGACACCACGCGTCCGCTGACGCGATGTGTGGCTGATGCACACGATGCGTGTGTCAGCGCGGTCGAACTGGCTGCGAGCTGTCCACCGGCCGGTCGTGATCGGACAGAGTGAAGTAATTCTCCTCTTCCTGCACGAAATGCAGGCGCAGCAGGGCGTGGAGGCCGTAGAGGCTTGCGAGAACATCGTCGCGCTGTTCTGGTCGAATGCCGCCGGCGGCCTGAGCGGATCGGAGGTGTTCGCCGATCCGGTCGGAGAGCCGCTGGATCTCTGCGTGCGTCCGACTCATGGTGGCGGTGGCTTCGCTGCTGTGCAGCGGCGCGGCCAGTGCGGGATAAAGGGACGCCTCCTCGGCTCGCTCGTGGGGCAGGATCCGGTCGGTCAGCAGCGCGTAGGCGCGCGACAGCGATTGCAGCGCTTCGGCATCGGCGCCGTCGACGATGTGATCCGCTGCGGCCCGGATCTGGCCCAGACTGTCCCGGAGCTCGTCGTGTTCAGCCGAGAAGAGGTGCACCATCTGTTCGGTGTCCGGGGTCAGCTTGTCCTGGCCATGCCGATCACCCCGTAATGCGCGCAGAGCGTTGAGGATGACGGCGACATCGATGGCTTCCTGCAGCAGCGCGCCCGGAGCCGGCGGAAGCCACCCCAGCGCGGCGACGGCCATCGCCAGCAGCGACAGCGCCATGCCCGCCCCGGCGCTCTGCACGGCGATGCGACGGGACCGTCGCGCAATGTCCATCGCGTCGGCCAGCCGGTCGAGCCGGTCGGTCGTCAGCACGATGTCCGCCGCCTCCGAGGACGCGGTCGCGCCCCGTGCCCCCATCGCGACGCCCACGGTTGCCGCCGCGAGCGCCGGAGCGTCGTTGATGCCGTCACCCACCATCACGGTGACCGCCCGCTCCTTCTCGGCGCGAACCGCGGCGACCTTGTCCGCCGGTGACTGGTGGGCGTACACCTCGTCCAGACCCAGGACGGTCGCGACTTCCCGGGCGGGTTCGAGACGATCGCCGGTGAGCATGACGAGCCTGTCGAAGCCCGCCCCGCGCAGTCGCCGCATGGTTCGGGGGGCCTGCCGGCGCAACGGGTCGTGAAGCAGAATCGCGCCTTTCGGCTCCCCGTCGACGGACACCCACGCGATCGCCGCATTGTCGAGGCGGGCCTGATTCAGCACGGCCTGCGCCCACACAGCGGTCACCGCGTCGTCGGTGAGCTTGCCCACCGCGACCCGTCGGCCATCGAGCATCGCGCTGACTCCGCAACCGGGTTCCTCGGCGGCCGCTGTGGGCATCGACAGTGTCACACCGCGCGCCAGTGCCTCGGTGACGATGGCCTGGGCCAGGACGTGCGGTGACACCTGATCGACGGACGCGGCGACGCACAGGATCTCACGCGCGTCGGCGCCGGGCGCGGTGATCACGTCAGTGATCGCAGGGCGCCCCATCGTGAGCGTACCGGTCTTGTCCATCACCAATGTCGTTGCATGACCCAGGTTTTCCAACGCCCCGCCGTTGCGGACCACGACACCGGCGCGCGAGGCCCGGGACAGTCCGGACACGATCGCGACGGGTGCGGCGAGCAGCAGGGGACACGGTGTCGCAACAACCAACACGGCGACGGCTCGTACCGCCGACCCGCCGGCCAGCCAGGCGCCGCCCGCGACGATCAGTGTGAGGGGTAGAAAATACGCGGCGTACCGGTCGGCGAGGCGAACCACCGGCGAGGTCTCCGCGCCTGCCTGTTCTGCCAGTCTCACGATGCCGGCGTAGGTGCTCTGCTCGGCGGTCGCGCCGGCCCGCAGTTCGAAGACGCCGCCCGCGTTGACCACTCCGCTGCGCACACTGTCACCGGCGCCTCGTTCCACGTGCACCGATTCGCCGGTCAACGCGGACTCGTCGAGCACGGCCGGGGCGTCGACGACTCGACCGTCGACCGGCACCACGTCGCCCGGACTGATGACGAGGACGTCGTCGACGCGGACATCGGCCAGGTCGACGATGTCTACCTGGTCGCCGGTGCGGCGACGCGCGAAACGAGGCGCGCGCTCGAGAAGTGCCCGCAGATCATGTGACGCGCGGCGGGTGGCCGCGGCGTCGAGTGCGCGTCCGCCGGTGAGCATCACCGCGATGAGCGCCCCGGCGAGGTACTCACCGACGAGCAGCGTTCCGCCCAGCGAGAGGACGGCGATCAGGTCGACCCCCAACCGCCCGTGACGCAACGCCGCGAGGACCCACACCACGGCGGGCACGATCGCGATGTAGGTGCCGGTCGCCCAGCAGATCTCGGCTGTGCCGCGTGCGCCGAGCAGCCACGCGATCCCACCGACGGCGAGCGCGGCGACGGTCGCGGCGACAAGTGCCGGCTCGAGGTAGGCCCGGTATCGATCAGGCACGGCGTAGTCCGCCGCGTACGACTGCGACCGGTGTCGTCGCGCGCTCCGCGACCGCGGAACTGACCGAGCCCAGAAGCATGGCCGGAATCCCGCCTCTGCCACGACTTCCCACGACCACGAGTTGTGCGTACTTGGCCTCGTCGATGAGCCAGCGGGCGGCCTTGTCGCAGACGATCCGGCGACTGACATGCACGTCGGGATATGACTCCTGCCATCCTGCGAGCCGTTCGCCGAGGATCTCGTGGCCCTCGTCTTGTCTCTCGTGCCAGTTCATTCCGAGGATCGGGAAGACCGCGACGTCGCTCCACGCGTGCAAGGCGATCAGATCGACGCCGCGCCGAGATGCCTCGTCGAAGGCGAATGCTATCGCCGCCTCGGACGCCGGTGACCCATCGATGCCCAGGAGCACGGGAAGCTCGCGGTCGGTACCGCGCACCGCGCCTTCCTTGACGATGACGACCGGGCACTCCGCGTGCTGCAGCATGGTGCGACTGACCGAACCGAGCGCGACGCCGCCGACCGGTCCGAGACCGCGGCTGCCGAGCACCAGCATGTCGGCTTGGCGGGCCGCGTCAGCCAACTCGGTCACGACGCCGTCGCGACGCAACAAGATCCGCACGTCGATCTCCGCGTCCCCGATCGACTCGAGGGTCTCCTGGCTGCGCCGGAGGACATCGGCGGCGTTGTCTTCCTGCCACTGGTAAAAGTCGGTGATGACTGATTCGATCGGCCAGGTGACGACGATCGGCGCCACGACGTGCATCAGCGTGACCGGTCGGCGGCGCAGAGCGGCTTCCTGGGCGGCGAATCGCAGTGCCGCGTGCGATTCCGGAGAACCGTCCACACCGACGAGGATCCCGACCTCCGGGACCGACGACGCGAGCTGTTCTTTCATCGTGTTCTCCGTTCTACGAACAGGTCAGGGCGGCTGTACCCGGGTTGGTCAGGGCAGTTGGACACTGCTGCAGGGGGAGGCGGCGGGGGAGCTTGTCCGCCTGGCTGAACCGGGAGGCACGTCGATGCACCCGATGGGTGCGCCCGCGGGTGCGGTGCGACCCAGCCGCCGACCGGGACGGCTCGGCGTAGAACATCGTCTTCGTGACATCCACCAGCACCAGGTAGGCCGCGGTCAACGCCGTCAGTGCGGCGAAGAACTGCCAGGGAAGCGGTGTGAAACCCAGGCTGGTGGCAACGGGCGACAGGGTGAGGAGAACACCCGTGGCGATCGCCGCGCTCGTGGTGGCAATCAGCACCGCTGCCGGCCTACTCCGAAGGAATGGCACCCTTCTCGTGCGGATCGCAACGATGATCAGCGTTTGCGTGGCCAGCGACTCCACGAACCATCCGGTGCGGAACTCGACGGGTCCGGCGTGCAGGACGCCGAGCAGCAGCCCGAAGGTGAGGAAGTCGAACAGTGAACTGACGGGACCGAAGGTCAGCATGAAGCGACGGATGAACGCGATGTTCCAATGCGAGGGTGCGCGCAACTGCTCGTCGTCCACCCGGTCGGCGGGGATGGCGAGCTGCGATGCGTCGTAGAGCAGATTGTTGAGCAGGATCTGGCTGGGCAGCATCGGCAGGAACGGCAGCACCGCGGACGCGGCTGCCGCGCTGAACATGTTGCCGAAATTGCTCGACGTGCCCATCAGCACGTACTTGATCGTGTTGGCGAAGATCCGCCGTCCTTCGGCCACCCCGTCGGCCAGCACGCCCAGGTCTTTCTCGAGGAGCACCACGTCGGCGGCGTCCTTGGCGACATCGGTGGCGGTGTCCACCGAGATGCCGACATCCGCAGAATGCAGTGCGAGCGCGTCGTTGACACCGTCACCCATGAAGCCAACCGAGCGCCCGGAGCTCCTCAGCGCCGACACGATGCGGGCCTTCTGAACGGGTGAGACACGTGCGAAGACCGTGTGCTCACGCACAGCGGCGTTAAGGTCGGCTTCGGTCATGTGCGCGAGGTCGGCTCCGAGCAGCGTGCCCTTCGACGCCAATGCCAGCTCCGTGCAGACCTTTTCGGCGACACGCGGGTTGTCGCCGGTGGCGACCTTGACCTCGATGCCGAGTGCGGCCAGTCGATCCAGCGATTCGCGCGCCGCCGCCTTGGGATTGTCGGCGAAGACGACGAAGCCCTCCAGCGTGAGCGCGGTGTCGTCATCGGCTGTGATCGTGGTGGCTTCCGCGTCAGGCCTGGACGCCACCGCGACGACGCGCCTGCCGTCCTCGAACAGCGCGGCGAGTGTCTGACGGGCGTGTGCACCGACGCCGTCGCACCGCGCGATCACCTGTTCCGGTGCCCCTTTGACCACGAGCATCCGTTCACCCTTCGCCTGGACGAGTGCGGACGCGGCCCGGCTGGTGTGATCGAACGGCAGGTATGCCAACCTGGTGACATCCGGCAGGGAAGGCCGACCCGACCACAATGCTGCATCGAGGTCGTTGGCGCTGACACCACCGGTCGACGGATCGAGATCAGTTGCCATCAAGGCGAGTTCGACGACTCTGTCCGAGTGCGTGCCCGAAGGGGCGACGGCGTCGACGAAGTCCACCCGTCCCTCGGTGAGGGTCCCGGTCTTGTCGGTGACGAGGATGTCGATGTCGCCCAGGTCTTCGATGCAGACCAGCCTCTTGACCAACACCTTCGCCGCCGCCAGGCGGCGCGAGCCGGTGGCCAGGCTGGTGCTGACGATGGCGGGAAGCAACTGCGGGGTGATCCCGACGGCGATGGCCAGCCCGAACAGAGCCGAATCGATCACGGGGCGGCCCAGCAGGAGATTGGTGATCACGATGACCACGGTGAGTGTGAGCGCGACGCGCAGAAGCAGGTAGGAGAATCGGCGCAGACCGACCTGAAAGGCGGTTTCGGGCTGACGCTCACCCAATCCCACTGCTATCCGCCCGAATTCGGCGTCCGCTCCCGTTGCGAACACCACGGCGGTGGCCTGACCGGCGCTGACGACCGCGCCCATGAACGCCAGGTTGGTCGAGTTCGGTGCACCCGGTGGCATGGCCTCGGCCGTCTTCTCGACCGGGGTGGACTCGCCTGTCAGGATGCTCTCGTTGCACTCGAAGTCAGTGACGTCGATGAGGCGCGCGTCGGCGGGGACCAACTCGCCGAGCTCGAGACGGATGACGTCCCCGGGCACCAACTCTGCGACGTCGATGCGCACGTCGTGGCCGTCTCTCACCGCCACGGTGGAGTGCCGCATGGCGGAATGCAGCGCTGCAGAGGCTTGTTCGGCGCGGTACTCGTTGGCGAAGCCCAACCCGACGCTGAGCGCGAGAATCGCTCCGATGATGGTGGCCTGTGCGGCGTCGCCGAGAAAGTAGGAGAGCGCAGCGGTCGCAGCCAGCAAACCGAGCACTGCATTCGCGAACTGGCGGCGCAGGACGGCGAACGCGCTCACGTGATGGGTGCGCACCACGTTGGGCCCCGTTCGAGCGCGGCGGACGTGGGCCTCCGATGCCGACAACCCGCGCACCGAGGTGCCCAACATGGAAAGTGCCTCGGTCGGCGTCGCCCCGGCGATCGTGTCCCGAGTCTGTGCCGGTGCGGAGGGGGGAGCCGTCATCGCGCGGCGTCGAGGAGCACGCGACGCTCGGCGGCGGCGACGACGCGCCGCGTCGCCTCCACGGAATCCGGATTCACCGACACTGACGTGATGCCGTAGCGGACGAGATGTTCGGCGAAGGCGGGATTGGCGGACGGAGCTTGCCCGCACAGCGAGGAGGTGATGCCGAACTTGTTGGCGATGGCGATGATTCGGCGGATGGCGTGCAGCACCGCGGGATCGGTCTCGTCGAACAGCTCGGCGCAGGTGTCGGAGTCCCGATCGACACCCAGGAGCAACTGTGTCAGATCGTTGCTTCCGATCGAGACGCCGTCGATGCCCATACCGATGTACTCGGGTAGCCAGTGAACCACCGAGGGCACCTCGGCCATCACCCAGCGGTGCAGACCGCGCTGCTTACCCAGCGGGCTCGCGTCCACCAGCTCCAGGCATTCCTCGAGTTCCCACCGGGTACGGACGAACGGGATCATCAACGCCACGTTCGGCGTCTGCTCCCGCACGCGGGCCAGTGCCTCGAGTTCGAGAGCGAACAGGTCGGGTTCCTTGACATATCGGTAGCAGCCGCGGTACCCGATCATCGGATTGTGCTCGACGGGCTCGTAGGCGGATCCACCGGTGAGGCTGCGGAACTCGTTGGTGCGGAAGTCCGTCGCACGGTAGACGACGGGCCGGGGAGCGAACGCCCGCGCGATCCGCCCGACCGACGACACCATGTGCGTGACCAAGCTCTGTTGCTCGCCGCGGGCGATCAGATCGCGCGGGTGGCGGCCACCCAGCGCATCGGTCAGCATGAACTCCGCCCGCAACAGGCCGACTCCGTCCACCGGCTGGGCCGCCACCGTGTCCGCGGAATCGGGCATAGCGAGATTGACGTAGATGCGGGTCGCGGTGACGTCCGGCGCGGCCGCTAGGTCGGCGATAGGACGCGGGCGAGCGACGACGGTGGCGGCGCGTCCGGAGAGCACCTCGCCGCGGGCGCCGTCGACGGTCACGGCCTCGCCGTCGCGCAGGACACTCGTCGCGGTGCGCGCGCCGACGATGCAGGGGACGCCCAACTCCCGGGCCACGATGGCGGCGTGGCAGGTCATCCCCCCGGAATCGGTGACGAGGGCGACGGCCCGGCGGATCGTGGGCAACCAGTCCGGATTGGTCATCGGGGCGACGAGGACCTCGCCCGGCTCGAGCTGATCGCCGTCCTCGGGTGAGGTCAACACCCGCACCTTTCCGGACGCGACACCGGGGGCGGCGCCGAGGCCCCGTAGGAGCACGGAACCGTGGGCCTCGACCGGCCGTGCCGTGAGCCCGAGCGTCGTGATGGGCCGAGCCTGAACCAGATACGTCGTGCCGCCGCTGATCGCCCATTCCGTGTCTTGGGGGCAGCCGCTGTGATCTTCCATCGCGATCGCCATGCGCGCGATCGTGCGGATCTCGTCGTCGGTCAGGACGCGGGCGTCGGCCTGTGCCTCGTCGAGATCGACGGTGGCGTCTGTGCCGTCGGGGCCGCGAACGATCTGGAAGTTCTGGTGGCCGAGCCGAATGTCGAGTGGCGCGAGTGTGTCCTTGCTGACGACGTAGGTGTCCGGCTCGACCTCCCCGGACACCACGACTTCGCCGAGCCCGAAGGCAGCCTCGATCACCACGCGGTCCCGTGCGCCGGTGCTGGGGTCTGCGGTGAACGCCACCCCCGCCTTCTCGGAATCCACCATCTGCTGCACGACGACGGCCATGGCGGGATCGCCGGTGAAGCCGCGGCTTGCCCGGTAGGAGACGACCCGCGGGCTGAACAGCGAGGCCCAACAGCGCGTCACGGCGTCGAGCAGCTCCACATCGCCGGCGACATTGGTGATCGTCGCGTTCATGCCGGCGAAGGAGGCGTCGGCACCGTCCTCACCCGTCGCCGAGGACCGCACCGCAACCCGTACCTGCGAACCGAGCCCGTGATAGGCCGCCACCACTTCATCGCGCAGGATGGCGTCGACCCCGGCCTTGTGCACGAGCGCCTGCATCCGCTCGCACAGGTCGTCCAGGCGCGCGCTGTCGGCGACGGCGGCCAGCGCCTCACGATGAAGCGCGGCGAGCTCGGTGTCGACGCCACCACCGCGCATCGAATCGCGGTAGCAGCTGCGCAGCAGCACGAAGCCCGGCGGTACCGGCAGCGCCGCCGCGATCATCTCTCCCAGATTGGCCCCCTTGCCGCCGGCCTCCTCGGCGTCGCGGATCGACAGCCTGCCGAGGTCACGAATGCGGGCACCATCGCTTGCATCGGTCATGGCACGAGCCTGCGCCCTGGCAGTGCGCCGCCCTAGCGGCTGACGGCAGCTTGCGACGCGACCAAAGTCCCTCATCGGCAGGGCCGTTGGGCACCACCTCACGCAGGAAGGGACTTCGGCCTCTTTCTCCATTCGACGCCGGTTGCTGGCATGAGCCGCACGACGAAACGGGGACTGGCGATGACCTTGTCGACGACCTTCTCGGTGACACGGCCGATCTTCGTCGATCCGCGGGATCACGACGCGGTGCTGATCGAGCTCGACAGCCTGCTCTCGGCCCCGGGCAGCAGTCACATGTACCGCCGAGTGAGCCGATTCGTGCGCGAGCTGCAATCAGCCGGGGTGAGTGCCGCGCTGTACTGCACCGCCGGTGGCGGTGCACAGAAGCTCACCTCGACCGGGTTGAGCGATCTCTTCGCTGCGGTGTGTGAGGGTCCGGCGTTCGATGCGGCACGGGATCTCGGGCTGTCCCCGAACCGGTGCGTCGTCGTGGACCCGACACCGGCGGGTGTCGCCGCCGCGCACGAGGCCGGTTTCGGGCTCGTGATCGCCGTGGACAGCGCCGGGGATGCCGGCCATCGCCTGACCGTCGACGCCGATGCGGTGGTACCCGACATCACCGTCATCAACATCAGGGGTGGTTTCGGTTCCGTCGCCACAATGCCCGATGCCCTCGCGTCTTTCGATCACATCGCCTCCCTGGTGGCGTTGCGACGCCCCGTGGTGCTCCTGGATTTCGACGGCACGGTGTCCGAGATCGTCGGTGATCCGGCTGCGGCGGTTCTGCTCCCGCGCGCAGCCGAGGCCGTCACCGCCCTGGCATCGCGCTGCCCCGTCGCCTTCCTGAGTGGCCGCCGCCTCGACGATCTGCGCCGGCGGGTAGACCTGAAGGGTGTGTGGTTCGGCGGCAACCACGGTGTCGAGCTGGCGTCCGCCGACGGTGTCTCTCACACCAACCCAAGTGCGACCGAGGCGCTGCGCTCGCTGACGTCCGTCGTCCCCGAGCTGACGGCACGACTCGGTGGCGTGCAGGGCGTGTCCATCGAGAATAAGGGCTTCGCGCTCGCTGTGCACTACCGCCACGTCCCGGACGGGTGCGTGAACTCCGTGATCGCCGCGGTTCGCGACATCGGGCGTGCGTGCGGTTTGAGAATCTCGCAGGGCCGCAAAGTGATCGAGCTCCGTCTCGACATCGACTGGGACAAGGGGCGGGCGGTCGACTGGCTCCTCGACCAGATCGACGGACCGGACCTGATCCTGCCCATCTACATCGGCGACGACAGCACCGACGAGGACGCTTTCGATACGCTGCGACACAAGGGAATCGGTATCGCCGTCCGGCAGGGTGCCGATGACACGCGACGGTCGTCGGCCAGGTTCTGTCTCGCCGACCCGGACGCCGTCTGCACCTTTCTGTCCCGCCTGGCCGATCGACTGACCGACGACGAAGCGAGTGCCGGTGACTCCTGGAGCCTGGTGTTCGACGGTTACCGGCCGGCCGAGGAACGATTGCGAGAGGCGTTGTGTACGACGGGCAACGGGTACGTCGGCGTGCGCGGCGCCGCACCTGAGGCCGACGCCGGGCCCTTTCACTACCCCGGGCACTACGTCGCCGGCCTGTTCAACCGTCTCGCGGACACGGTAGACGGCGCCCCCGTGACCAACGAGAGTGTGGTCAACCTCCCCAGTTGGCTTCCGGTCACCTATCGCATCGACGGCGCAGCGTGGCTGGACCTCGACCGCTGCCCGCCCGCGTCCTATCGCGTGACGTTCGATCTGCGCAGAGCCACGCTGGTGCGCGAATTCACTGTCTGCGACGACGCGGGACGGACGACAGAGATCACACAACGTCGCTTCGTTTCCATGGAACAGCCGCATGTGGCCGCCATGCAGACCGTCATCCGTCCCGTGGACTGGTCCGGCCTGCTCGAAGTCCGGTCGACCGTGGACGGGGGTGTAGCCAACACCGGGGTGGAGCGTTATCGCCAACTGTCGTCACGCCACATCACCGTCACCGACATGCGGGAGCTGTCCGACGACACGGTGCTGCTGACTGCGGAGACGACGCAGTCGCGCATTCGCGTTGCGATCTCCGTCCGTGATGTGGCGCGGTGCGTCGGACGGTTGCCCGGGGAGCGCGAAGTCCGGCGGATGCCGATCGTCGGCGGCGACCGCGTCGGCCATCACCTGTCGGTGGAGGTGGCCGCGGGGGAGGAGACGGTCCTGGAGAAGACCGCCTGTGTGTTCACCGGCCGCGACCACGGGGTCTCGGAGCCCGTGGAGGCGGCCGTCCGCGAGATCCAGCGGGCCGGCAGCTTCGCCGACCTCCACCACCGGCATCAACTGGCCTGGGCCCAGCTGTGGGAGTACTGCAACATCGAGGTCAGCGGTGACGTCGACATGCTGCGGACCGCGCGCCTGCATCAGCTCCATGTGTTGCAGACGTTGTCCAGCCATACCGCGGACCTCGACGTCGGTGTGCCGGCGCGCGGCCTACACGGTGAGGCATACCGTGGTCATGTCTTCTGGGACGAGTTGTTCGTCTTCCCCGTCACGAATGTGCGCATGCCCGAGGTCACGCGTTCCCTGTTGATGTATCGGTATCGGCGACTGCCCGAGGCGCGACTGGCCGCGCGCGAACGCGGATACACCGGCGCCATGTACCCCTGGCAGTCGGGTAGCAGCGGGTGCGAGGAAAGCCCGCGCGTCCATCTCAACCCGCGTTCGGGTCGGTGGAATCCGGATGCCAGTAGTCGCGCACATCATGTCGGCATCGCTGTCGCCTACAACATCTGGCAGTACTACCAGGTGACCGGTGACTCAGGATTTCTGATCGATTACGGCGCGGAGATGCTCGCCGAGATCGCCCGGTTCTGGGTCAGCCTGGCCAGGTTCGACAGCACCCGCGGCCGCTACGTCGTCACCGGCGTCATCGGCCCCGACGAGTTCCATTCCGGTTATCCGGGAGCGGATTACGACGGGATCGACAACAACGCCTACACCAATGTCATGGCCGTCTGGGTGATCCTGCGAGCGCTCGAGACACTGGACCGGTTGCCGTTGTCCTATCGGCTGACGTTGTTGGAGACGTTGGACATCGGAGATGACGAACTCGTGCGATGGGAAGACGTCAGCCGCCGGATGTTCGTCCCGTTCCATGACGGTGTCATCAGTCAGTTCGAAGGGTACGAGACGCTGCGCGAACTCGATTGGGACGCCTACCGGGCCCGGTACGGGAATCTGCAGCGACTGGATCGGATCCTCGATGCCGAGAACGACAGCGTCAACAACTACCGGGCGGCCAAGCAAGCGGACACGTTGATGCTGTTCTATCTCCTGTCGGCCGACGAACTGTACGAGTTGTTCGAGCGGCTCGGCTACTCCTTCACCCCCGATCAGATTCCGGCGACGATCGACTACTACCGGGCGCGCACGTCGCACGGTTCGACGCTGAGCGCGGTCGTGCACTCATGGGTGACCGCCCGCGGTGATCGCGCCGAGGCGATGACGTACTTCAGGCAAGTGCTGGACTCCGACGTCGTCGACATCCAGGGGGGCACCACAGCCGAGGGGATCCACCTCGCCGCCATGGCGGGCACCATCGATCTGCTGCAGCGGTGCTTCACCGGTCTAGAACTGCGCCGAGACCGCGTCGTGGTCGGACCGCTGTGGCCGGAATCGCTGGGTGACTTGGCTTTTCCGTTCAGATATCGCGGGCACCGCCTTCGGTTGAGCGTGCGCGGACGCAGCGCCACACTCAGCGCCGAACCGGGCGACGTCTCACCCGTGGTGGTCGAATGTCGCGGCGCCGAGCAGACCCTCGTCGCCGGTGGGACCGTCCACTTCAGCCGCTGACGCCCGTGCCCAACGGGCCGGGAAAGTGAGGACTTTCGTCCGCAGATCACCGGGGACCGCGCTGTCTAGATTCGGTGGATGACCGCTACCCGCGAGGCGCACAGGGAACAACCGCACCACGTCTTCCGGAGCCGCTGAGATGACCAGTGTGTGGGTCGCCGGTGAGACACCCGAGACCTACCCGTCCGGGCTATGAGCGGTTCGCGCGTCGTCACACTGACGATGAACTCTGCGCTCGATGTTGCCGTCGATGCCGACACCGTGCGTCCCACTGACAAAGTCCGTTGCCGCGCAGCCCGTTACGATGCCGGCGGCGGCGGCATCAACGTGGCGCGCTTCGCTCACGTGCTCGGTGCCGACGTCGCGGCGATCTTCACCGCCGGCGGGTTCACCGGTGCTCGGATCGTCGACATCGTCGAGGCCACGGGAGTGGCGGCGACCCCTGTCCCCATTCTCGGTGCGACTCGGGAGAGCTTCACCGTCAACGAGGGCGCGACCGGCGCACAGTATCGATTCGTCCTACCGGGTCCATTCCTGACCCCCGATGAGCAGATTCTGTGCCTGAACGCGGTACGGGACGCCGCGACCTCAGCGGACTACGTGGTGGCATCGGGAAGCCTGCCGCCGGGCGTGGCACCGGACTTCTACCAACGGGTCTCCGACATCTGCGCGGAAACCGATGCTGCACTGATCCTCGACACCTCGGGGGGCGGACTCGCCCATGTCAGCTCCGGGGTCCATCTGCTCAAACCCAGCCTGCGGGAGCTCCGTGAGTGCGTCGGACGTTCTCTGGACACCGAGGCGGAGCAGCGGGCAGCCGCCCGCGAACTCGTCGACCGAGGAGTCGCCGACGCGGTGGTGGTGTCACTCGGGGCCGAGGGCGCTCTGCTGGTCACGCCCCACCTGACCGAGAGCTTTCCCGCCGTCGAAGTACTCGGTGTCAGCGGCGTCGGCGCAGGCGACGCGATGGTCACCGGCATCGTGGTGGGACTGACACGATCCTGGGATCTACCCGCGGCGGTTCGGTTCGGGATCGCAGCTGCCGCAGCGAAACTGCAGACGCCGGGGACGTCGGAGTTCAGTGCCGACGAGGTGGAGAAGATCTACTCACTTCTCACGGCAGGCAGGTCAGGGCAGCCTGCGCGCACGCATCGTCCTGTGCCGCAGTCGCACCGCTGACGCCGACGCCACCCACCACGACTCCGTCGACGGTGACCGGAACCCCGCCGCCGAAGATGACGAAGCGGCCACCGGCTGCGGCATGGATTCCGAACAGTTCGCCCCCCGGCGCGGCGAGGCTCGCGAGTTCGGAGGTGGAGATGCGGTTGGCCACGGCGGTGAACGCCTTGTCCACCGCCAGCGTGGGCCCGGCTATTTCGGCACCGTCCATGCGGCCGAAGGCGATGAGGTGCCCGCCGGCGTCCACCACCGCGGCCGAGACGAGAACGGCGTGCCGTTCGGCTTCGGCGTGGGCAGCGGCGACCATGCGCAGCGCGGTGGCCAACTCGATCGACATGGGAGTGAACATACTGCGCACGGGGCCTTCCGGGGATGAACCGTGTCCAGCGGGTTTCCCCTCGCGTCCACTGGGTACGGTTGGCCCGATGACGTCGCAGTTCAGGGAGCGGTGACCGGTGAGCACCAGGCGAGAACTCGTCGCCGCGCGCGACGATGCCACGCAACTGGTGCGCGTGATCGTCGGGATCGGTTCTGATCTGAACCTCGGCGTCACGCTCCGGCGCATCGTCGATGCAGCCGTCGAGCTCAGCGGCGCGCGCTACGGGGTGCTCGGTATTCGCGACGGGGACGGCAGCACGCCGACGTTCGTCTGCGCGGGAATCGACGAGGGCGCTCATCAGGATGTGCTTCGACGCCTCGCCCTGCTGTCCGTCGGCGACGGACTGCGGCTCGACGACCTCACCGGGCGGAACCGCTATCTCGATCTGCGCATCTCGGCCGAGCCGTTGCGCGCGTTGTTGGCGGTACCGATCATGGTGCGCGAGAGACACTTCGGCACGCTGTATCTGCTCCACGATGAGCCGGGGCGGACGTTCTCCGACCTCCAAGACGCCGCGGTACGGGCGATGGCCACCGCGGCGGCGTCCGCGATCGACAACGCCCGGCTCTTCGAACGGGAACGCGAAGCGGCGAAATGGACGAAGGCCAGTCGCGAGATCACCACCGCGCTTCTGTCCGGCGACCCACGGACCGGACCGTTGCGGTTGATCGTGGACCTTGCCCTGGAGCTCGCCGACGCCGAGCAGGCCATCCTGCTGGTTCCCCGTGAACCGGACCTTCCCGCCGACGACGTCGCAACGCTGGTCGTCGCCGCCACGGCGGGGCGGTATGCCGCCGAGGTGATCGGCCGTCAGGTCCCGATGGACGGGTCGACCACCGGAGGCGTCGCGAGGCGGGGACTGCCGCTCATCACCGACTCGTTCCAGTATCCGATCGAGGGTTTCACCGACGTGGGGGAGCGCTCGGCGATCGTGATGCCGCTGATCGCCGACGACACGGTGCTCGGTGTGATCGCGGTCGCCCGGCGCCCGCATCAACCCCCCTTCGGCAACGATTATCTCGAGTTGGTCAGCGATTTCGCCCGGCACGCCGCGATCGCCCTCGCGCTGGCCGCCAGCCGAGAGCACGCACTCAACCGTGAACTGGCACAGGCCGAAACGGTCGACGACGCCCTGCGGGCAGCGGTCGACGAACTACGCAGGCTGTGGCGGGCCAGACGAGTGATGGCGGTGATCTTTCCCGACCGGGCCGACACCGAACCCCGGGTGGTCACCTGCACCGAGCCGACACAGTGGCCGGATCTGTCGACACAGGCACGCGACCAACTGCGTGAGGTCCGCGGCGGCGAGCTGCTCACGCCCGTGATGCCGGAGGCGGGCGTGGCGGCGGTCGCGATCGGCCACCCCGACGGAGTGCTCGTGGTCCGTATCGAGTTGGCCGGAGCGCGGGCGTTCACCTTGGAAGACCAAACCCTTTTGACAGTGCTGGCGGGCCGGTTGAGCCAGGGATTGCACCGCGTGCACCAGGTGGATCAGCAGCGCGAAACCGCTCTGGCACTCCAGCACGCGATCCTCGGCCCGGCCCGTCTGCCGCCCGGGTTCGCCGTGCGTTACCAGGCGGCGAGCCGGCCGCTCCAGGTGGGCGGGGACTGGTTCGACGTCGTCGACCTCGACGACAACCATGTCGCACTGATCGTCGGTGACTGCGTGGGCCACGGGCTGACCGCCGCCACCATCATGGGGCAGGTGCGAAGTGCCTGTCGCGCATTGCTTTTCGACAACCCCAGTCCGGCCGCGGCATTGTCGCGACTCGATCGGTTCGCGGCGCGCCTGCCCGGGGCGCAGTGTACGACCGCCGTGTGCGCGATCCTCGACACGGCGTCGGGGGAACTGGTGTACTCCAGCGCCGGTCATCCGCCGCCGGCGCTGGTTCTGGCCGACGGATCGATCGACGTACTGGACGGCGGTCACACGATCGCGCTGGGCGTCCGCACCGGCTGGCCGCGTCCCGAAGCACGTGTCGTCGTGCCCGCGGGGGCCACGCTGATGCTCTACACCGACGGCCTGGTCGAGCGGCGGGGGGCGACGCTGGACGACGGTCTCGCCCGCGCCCTGGACATGGTCGGCGAGCACCGCGGCACCGCGCTCGACGAGCTGGTGGACACCGTCATGTCCGGCCTCGCACCCGACGAGGGATACCACGACGACGTCGTGCTGCTTCTGTACCGGCCCACCGCGCCGCTGGAGCTCTCGTTCCCCGCGCACGCCGATCAGCTGGCGCCCGCCCGCACAGCGTTGCGCGACTGGCTGCACAGCGCCGGCGTCAGTCCCCAGCAGACCGTCGACATTCTCGTCGCCACCGGCGAAGCGGTCGCCAACGCCATCGAGCATGGTCACCGCGACCACCCCGGCGGGACCGTCGTACTGCGCGCGGCCGCATCCGCAGATCGGATTCGCGTAACGATCACCGATACCGGCGCCTGGAAGATCCCCGATGCCGAGCCCGATCCGATGCGCGGCCGCGGGGTCGCGCTGATGCGCCTGCTGATGGACGACATCACCGTCGACCACTGTGAGGCGGGAACCACCGTTGCACTTTCGGCGAGGATCCTCTGATGCCCACACAGTTCTCCTTCGACGTCGTCGTCGACACGAGGCACCGCCGCCTGGTCGCGGCGGGTGAGATCGACCTCAGCAACATCGGCGCCTTCAGGCAGGCCCTGACCGACGCCGCCGCCGACGCCACGAGATCGGGCACCGCATTGGTCGTCGACCTCGCCGCCGTCGGCTACCTGGACAGCGCCGCGATCAACGCGCTGTACGCCGCCGCCGACGACATCGCCCTCATCGTCGCCGCGCCGCTGTTGCTGACGACCCTACGAGTCAGCGGCCTGGCGGAGGTCATCACCGTCGACACGGCGTCGCACGACCCAGGCGATCCGACCGTCTGACCCGGCGCCTTGCCTGGGCGCACCGGCATTGGCACCCTCGGTGGGTGCCCTCCTGCGTCCTGGCCGCCGCGCGACGGCGGTCCCTGCCGATCGCAGGTCTGGTGATCGGCGTGGTCGTCATGCTTGCCGCACCGTCTCCGCTGGGCGTGGACACCTCGGTCGCGATACCCCGGGCACACGCTGCGCCCGCATACGGGTACTCGGCGCCGCAGGCGGACCTGCCGGCGGTCTCGGCGCTGATGTCGTCGGCGATCGCCGCGCGCCACCTGCCCGGGGCGGTGGTGATGGTCGGCCATGACGGGCAGGTCGCGCTACTGCGGGCTTACGGTGTGCGCAAACCCGCGGGTGAACCGGGCGTCGACGGATTCGCCACCCCCGCGGAACCCATGACGGAGGACACCGTGTTCGACGTCGCGTCGTTGACCAAGGTCCTGGCCACCGCCACAGCCGTCATGCAGCTGTACGAGCAGGGGAAGGTGCGCCTCGACGACCCCGTGCAAACGTACCTCCCGGCGTTCAACCCAGCGCACGACCCGCACCGCGCCGCCGTCACCGTCCGGACCCTGCTCACCCACACCTCGGGTCTGCCCGGCGACGTGAACCTCGACGACCCGTGGGGACTCGCCCACACGGACCGGGCCGAAGGGATGAGACGGGCACTGAGCGCGCCGCTGGAGATGCCTCCCGGCGCGGTGTTCCGCTACTCGGACATCAATTTCGAGCTCCTCGGTGCGCTCGTCGAGGCCGTGACCGGCGAACCGGAGGACGTCTATGCGCGGCGAAACGTGTTCGTGCCGTTGGGAATGACAGAGACGCGGTACCTGCCCTCGACCGGTCCGGTGGCGCGCAACCACACGCTGCTGAGTCGCGTCGCTCCCACACGCCTCGACACGGAGGGTCGGCCATCGACCAATCCGCACTTCGGTTCGATGATGCGGGGCATCGTCGACGACCCCACGTCGCGCCGCATGGGTGGGGTGGCCGGACACGCCGGCGTGTTTTCCACGGCGGCCGACGTCGGGCGCTTCGCCCAGGCGCTGCTGGACCGCCTCGCGGGGCGCCCCAGCGCTTTCCCGCTCCGACGATCGACTCTGCAGACCATGACGGCGCCGAATCGGCCGAGCGCTTCCGGCGCCTCGCGCGGCGTGCGCGGGCTCGGGTGGGACATCGACACCGGATACTCCGGGTCGCGCGGCACGGTCTTTCCGGTCGGCAGTTTCGGGCACACCGGTTTCACCGGGACCTCGCTGTGGATCGACCCCGGCTCGGACAGCTACGTGGTGGTCCTGTCCAACGCCGTGCACACCCCCGGCAGCCCGCCGATCTCCCGATTGGCCGGTGCCGTGGCCACCGCGGCCGCCCGCGCGCTGGGCGTCGCGCACCCAGGGTGACCGTCCGACGAACAACGGGACTTCCGGCCCTTAACGACGGCCGGGCAGCAACGTAGCAAGGACATATGAGCCAGAAGGTCACGACTTCCCCGACCATCGACGTCGATGTCACCGTCCGCGGCGATCTGCCCGGTGCCGCCGACTACGCGCGCACGAAGATCGGCGAGCTCGGTCGAGTGTCGCACCGGCGCGTCCTGTCCGCCCGCGTGCGGCTGAGCCGCCACCACGACCCCGCAGTCGACGCGCCGGTCGTCGCCCAGGCCAATCTGATCGTCGGCGGCCGGCTGGTGCGCGCCCAGGTGCACGCGGTCACCGCACGAGAGGCGGTCGATCTCCTCCAGGCCAAATTGCGCCGACAGCTCGAACACTTCGCGCTACGACGGGGTGATCGACGCGCCGGGGTGCCTGCGTGGCGTCGAGAACACCGAGCGGTTCAGCCACCGCCCGACGCCACGCCGGCTGTCGGCCGGGTGCGGATCAGCCGTCGCAAAACCTATGCGATGACGCCCTGCACCGTCGACGACGCCATCGACGAGATGGAGCTCCTCGACTACCGGTTCCACCTGTTCACCGAGATCGGATCGGGAACCGTCGGTCTGCTGTATCGCACCGACGACGGCCGCCACCGGCTCGCGCTGGTGTCACCGTCGGTGCGCGATCAGCTGGCACCGTTCGAGGAACCCGTGACCGTCAGCCCCCATCCGCTTTCGTGTCTGCGTGAACAGGACGCACGGGAACGCCTGAGCCTGCTGGGACTGCCGTTCCTGTTCTACATCGACGCCGAAACCGGTCGTGCCTGCGTGCTCTACCGCCGGTACGACGGGCAGTACGGGTTGATCACCCCGGCGGTCCAGCCGATCCCGCAGGTGAGCCCGCAGGTCCCTCCGCTGTAGGTCTTTAGACCCTCTACATCAATCCCCTCGAGACGACATCCTGTGAGCGGACGACTCCGCCGAATTGATGAGGATGGACACAGATGACCTCGCAGCTGCCCAATTCCGCCATTCTGCGGTGGGCGCTGGCGCAAGCCGTGCAGGCTCCGTCGGTCCACAATTCGCAGCCGTGGCTGTGGCAGGTGGGGGAGCGCAGCGTCGACCTGTACGCGAATCCCGATCTGGCGCTGCCCCATACCGATCCCGACTCCCGCGACCTCATTCTCAGCTGCGGCGCAGCGCTCAACCACGCGCAGATCGCGTTGGCCGCGGTGGGCTGGCAGGCGAAGATCCGCAGGTTCCCCGACGATGCGCAGCCCGATCACCTCGCCACTGTCGAGCTCCATCGATATCGGCCCATCGAAGCGGACATCGCGCTGGCGGCCGCCATCCCGCGGCGCCGTACCGATCGACGCAACTACAGCAGCCGGCCGGTGCCCGGCGCCGCGATCGCGATGATGGGAGCTCGGGCCGCCCGCTCAGGCGTCATGCTCCGCCAATTCGACGAGCTGACCACTCTGAGGCGTCGCGTCATGGAAGCGGAGGGGCGTCACAACACCGATCCCGGCTACGTGGCCGAATTGACCACCTGGAGCGGCCGGTACGGGTCCACCGCCGGCGTGCCTGCCCGTAGCACACCCGACCCCGACCCGCGCGCGGTGATTCCGGCTCGCGTGTTCGCCGGGGCGGCACTGCAGCAACCGGCCGACGCCGAACCCGCACAGGACAACGGCGCGGTCATCGCGTTGGGCACCGTCGCCGACGACCGGCTGTCCCGACTCCGCGCCGGGGAGGCGACCAGCCTGGTGCTCCTCACTGCGACGGTGGCGGGACTCGCGAGCTGTCCCATCACCGGTCCCCTTGAATTCCCCGACCTACGGGCCGCGGTGGCGCAGGACGTGTTCGGCTCCAGCGGCTACGCGCAGATGGTGTTGCGCGTCGGGTGGGCACCGGCCAACGCCGATGCGCTTCCCCCGACGCCGCGTCGCCCGCTGCACCAGGTCGTCAGCTGGTCCGACCACGCGCGAGTCGGATAGTGGCCGCGGAGTCATCGTGCGCCCCAACCCGCATCCCGCAGCGACCGCGTTCAGCGTCTGGCTCAGCCGGCTGTCGGGCCACCACCCGCTGGTTCGGTTCAGTGACCGCGTCGAGGCCATCGGTCTGTTGGTCGTCATCGCCGCAGCGCTGTTCGCTCTGTCACCCGCCGATTCGGTGAGAACCTCTGTCCAGGAACAATTCTCCCAGTCCTTTGCCGCGCAGCGTGCCGAGCGGCGGCCCGTCGAGGCGATCGTCACCGGCGACAGCCGCGTCACGGCGCAGGTGTACGACAACCCGTATCTCACACCGATCCGGTGGCAGGTCGACGGCATCGCCCATACCGACGAGGTGCGTACGGCGAAAATGACCGCCGGCGAGCACCTGACGATCTGGGTCGATGCTGCGGGCAATCGTCGGGCGGCCCCGATGACCGACCGGGATGCGGCCGTGCAGGCCGTGATCGCAGCAGCGGCGGTGTGGTTCACGCTCGCCGGCAGCGCACTCGGAGGGTGGGCGGTCCTGCGGATGCGGCTCGACCGACGCCGCCACGCCGACTGGGACCGCGATCTGCGCCGCCTGACGGACAACGGCGGACGCACGAACAACACTGCGTGATCGCGACGATGCCCGAGCACCGGTAGTGAGGTTGGTCCCGGGGGCAGGGGACATCGTCCCCTTCTGCCGGTGCGCACACTGGCCCGAGAGTGAGAGGGTGGAGCATCTGACCAATCTGGACGCCGGTTTCCTGGAAGCCGAAGACTCCGACCGTCACGTCAGTCTCGCAGTGGGGGGCCTGTCCATCCTCGAAGGTCCCATGCCCGACGTCGACGCGCTCGTCGACGGGATCGCCGACCGGATCGCCGACATCCCCCGGTTCCGGCAGGTGTTGCACACCCATCTGCTCGATCTGGGCCCGCCGGAGTGGGCGGATGACCCGAATTTCGAGCTCTCTCACCATATTCGGCGCGCTGCCCTGCCCAGTCCCGGCGACGAGGACGCGCTCGACCAGTTCGTCGGTGACGTCATGGGACGTCGGCTCGACCGAGACCGACCACTGTGGGAATGCTGGATCATCGAGGGTCTGGCCGACGGCAAGTGGGCGATGCTGATCAAGATCCACCACTGCATCGCCGACGGCATCGCCACCATGCACCTGTTCTCCCGGCTCGTCGACTCCCAGCAGAGGCCCGGCTACGACACCGAGATCCGTGCCGCCCGGCAATCGAAGGAGAACGAGTCGCCTCTTGCACAGTGGGGATTGAATCCTGTGCGCTGGGTGCGCGGTATGGGCCGGGCGGCGATCTCCGCGACCCGGATCTCCGCGCTGGCCGTCGGCGGTGCCGTCGAGGTGACCAGCGGCATCATCAGGCCCGCGCAGACGTCGTCTCTCAACGGCCCGGTGTCGTCGATGCGGCGCTTCAGTTTCGGCGTCGTCCCCTTGAGCGACGTTGCCCGCATTTGTGATTCGTACGGTGTGACCGTGAACGACGTCGCACTCGCCGCGATCACCAGCAGCTACCGCGCGGCGCTGGAGCGACGAGGGGAAACGCCCAAGCGGACATCGCTGCGCACCCTGGTGCCGGTCTCGATCCGCTCGAACGACGCCTCGGCCCGCACCGACAACCGGGTGTCGCTGATGCTGCCGGCATTGCCCGCCGACACAGCGGACCCGGTCGAGCAGTTGCACACGGTGCACCGGCGGCTCTCCCGCGCCAAGGGCAGTGGGCAGCGGGAGGCGGGCGGCGTCTTCGTCGCACTGTCGAACGTGATGCCGTTCCCGCTCACGGCGTGGGCGGTGCGGGCGTTCACCCGGCTGCCGCAACGCGGAATCGTCACCGTGGCGACCAACGTCCCCGGACCCCGGGAGCGGATGACGATACTGGGCCGCAGCATCATTCGCGTGATCCCCATCCCTCCGATCGCGATGCGATTGCGCACCGGGGTGGCGATCCTCACCTACGCCGACGAGTTGGTCTTCGGAATTCTCGGAGATTACGACGCGGCGGCCGACGTCGACCAACTCGCCGCCGGGATCGAATCCGCGGTGCAGACGCTGGCCGCCGCGGTCGGCTGAGGGGGCGGCGGGTAACGCGGTCCAGAAGATCGGGGGCTAGAAGTCCCGTGCATCCCTCTCGATGTCGCGCCTCTCTATTTCGTAGATCACTGCGCCGACGACCCGCGGAACCGCGTCGGCCACCGCAGCGCTCAAGCCACAGCCGTGGCCGACGTCGGCGGCATCGACGGTGAACACCACCGTGTGCGCCGGCGCACGCCCCAGTACCCGGCCCAGCGCGAGCACCGCGGCCAGGTCCACACCGTGCGAACTCACTGCGGTCGGCGGTCGCTGCGGGGGTAGCCAGCGCCGGATTCGGCCGGGGACCGCGCCGTCGCCGGCGGCGGCGTCGACGATGACCGCCAACGTGACGTCCCCGATGGCGTCGAGGATCGCCGCCGGATCATCCTGCGCGACAGCGACTCTGACGCCCGACATCTCGAGGCGCGCCACGGCGGCGGCCACGACCGGCCCGACTCCGTCGTCACGCCGGAACCCGTTACCGATCCCGACCACGGCAGCGCTCATCGCCTTCGGATGTGCAATGTCAGGAAGTGCGCCGAGCACGAGATGCACGGGTCGTGGTTGCGGATCGCCCGCTCGCACAACGCGGTCAGCGCAGCGTCGTCGAGCGTCGGATTCGCGGTGATCAGCAGAGCCATCTCGTGCTCTATCGCGGCCTGATTCTGCGCCGTCGGCGGCACCATCGTCGCCGCGCGCACCAGTCCGTCGTCGTCGATCTCGTACCGGTGGTAGAGCAGTCCGCGTGGCGCTTCGCTGACACCGTGACCGACGCCTGCCCGCACCGGAACCTCGACCGACGGCCGCGCGGGTGGTTCGTACGTCTCGATGATGCGCAGCGCTTCGTCGATCGCGTACACCACCTCGACCGCGCGAACCAGAATGCTGCGGAACGGATTACGACATGCCGCCGAGAGCCCGGCCTCGGCGGCCGCCTGCTTCGCCACGGGAGACAGCTGTGCTGAATTCAGTGAGTAGCGGGCCAGGGGACCGGTGAGGTAGCGGCCACCGTCCAGTGTCGCCTGCAGTGCGGTGGAGTGCGGCACCTGGGATTCGACGACGTGGTCGCTGAATTCGTCGACGACGAAGGGGTCTCCCGCGCTGCGGGCGATGGTTCCGTTCTCGATCGGATAGTGATCGTGATGGGTCAGCGCGACGAACTCGTGATCGACCTCCATGTCGGGGAACTCCAGAGCGCTGAGCCTGCCCAGGGTGTGCATCGCGTCGTCGAGCGCCCGGCGCAGCGTCTGTCCCAGCGGCCGCAATTGCGCCGCCGGGGGAGTCGCATAGAACCCGCCGAGCTTCACGTTCACCGGATGGATCGCCCGCCCGCCGATCTGCTCCATCACCTGGTTGCCGGCCTTTTTCAGCGCCAGACCGCGCTCCACCAACTCCCGGTGGTCGACGGCCATCGTGACCACGTCGGGGTAGCCCAGGAAATCCGGCAGGTGCAGAAGGAACATGTGCAGCGCATGGCTGTGAATCCATTCGCCGCAGTACAGTAGGCGGCGCAGCGCTGCCAGTTGCGGATCGATCGTGACGCCGCAGGCGCTTTCGATCGCGTTGCATGCGCTGATCTGATAGGCGACCGGGCAGATGCCGCACACCCGGGCGGTGATGTCGGGCGGTTCGGTGTAGGACCGCCCGCGCAGCAGTGCCTCGAAGAACCGCGGTGCCTCGTAGATGCTGAGTTCGACGTGCTCGACCACACCGTCGACCATCGTGACATTCAGCGCCCCTTCGCCTTCCACGCGCGTCAGCGCGCCCACGGTGAGCGTGCGGGTCTCGCATTCGCGCGGCCCGCTCATTCCTCGCTCCGCTGCGCGGCGAAACGCGGCGCGTTGAAGGTGGTGAACACCCGCTCGACGTCACCGGAGGACATGCCGTCGCGGTGCAGCAGCGGAATCAGCGCGGCGGTGTTGGGGGTGGCCGCCGGACCGAAGCAGCCGTAGCAGCCCCGCGAGAAGGACGGACACAGCGCGCCACAACCGGCGTGGGTGACCGGACCGAGACAGGGCGTCCCGTCGGCGACGACCACACACGTCACTCCGCGTGCTTTGCACTCGGTGCACACCGTCTTGGCGGGCAACCGCGGCTTACGGCCGACCAGCAGCGCGGCCAGCGTCTCGAGCAGTTGCCCGCGATCGATCGGACACCCCTGCAGCTGGTAGTCGACCGGCACGTGGTCCGACGCCGGCGTCGAGGTGGCCAGGGTGTCGATGTACTCCGGTCGTGCGTAGACCACGGACGTGAACTCGTCGATGTCGGCGAAGTTGCGCAGCGCCTGGATCCCGCCCCCGGTAGCACATGCCCCGATGGTCACCAGAACGCCGGACTGCGAACGGATCTCGACGATCCGCCGTCGGTCGGCGGCGGTGGTGATCGAACCTTCGACCAGCGACACGTCGTACGGGCCCGCCATGATCGCGCTGGACGCCTCGAGGAAAGTGGCGATCTGCACCTGACCCGCCAGGGTCAGCAGGTCATCTTCGCAATCGAGCAGGCTCAGCTGGCACCCGTCGCACGACGCGAACTTCCACACGGCCAGGGTCGGCGCGGTCATCTACAGCTCCCCGATCCTCAGTAGTGGCTCCGCGATGTCGTAGCCGACGACGGCACCGTCACGGCACAGCAGCAGCGGCCCGAGTTGGCAGTGCCCGCACCAGCCGATACCGCAGGCCATGTTGCGTTCGAGGGAGACGCGAATATCGCTGCTTCGCATGCCCTTCCGGGTCAGTTCGGCCGCACCGTTGCGCATCATGACCTCCGGCCCGCACAGGAATGCGGTGGTGATCGCAGGGCGCAGCGGTAGCCTGCGCAGCGGTTCGGTGACGAAGCCGACCTCCCCCGGCCAGCCCTGCACCGGCACGTCGACGGTGAGGTGGACGTCGATCTCGGACCGCCGGCGCCATGAGTCGAGCTCGGCGGCGAACAAGAAGTCCGCGCGTGCGCGCGCACCGGCGATCAGGGTGACGCGACCGAAGCGCTCGCGGGCGCGCAGGGCAGCGAGCACGACCGGGCGCAGCGGTGCCAATCCCACACCGCCCGCGACGATCACGAGATCGCGATCCGCTGCGTCATGCACGTCCCACGCGGTCCCGAACGGGCCGCGCAACCCCACCACCGACCCCGGGTCGGCATCGTGGAGTTTCCGGCTCACCGCGCCGACAGCGCGGATCGTGTGGGTGATGGTGTGATCGCCGCGTTCGGGTACACCGCTGACCGAGATGGCGACCTCACCGACGCCGAAGGCGTACATCATATTGAACTGACCGGGAGCCGGGGCGGGGAGCGCGTCGCCGACGGGGGACAGGCGAAGTGTCGCCGTGTCGCGGTTCTCGGCGACACGATCGAGCACCCGGTAGCGCACCGGCGCCATGGCCGAGATCACGCCGGACGGGGAGGTCGAGATCGAGGCGTCAGGCATCGTCGGCCTGCGCGTGCAGCGTCGCCATTTCTTCCGTGATGTCGATTCCCGTGGGGCACCAGGCGATACACCGCCCGCACCCGACGCATCCCGAGGTGCCGAATTGGTCGTGCCAGGTGCCGAGCTTGTGTGTCAGCCAGTGTCGATAGCGGGAGGAGCCCGACTGCCGGGTACTGCCCTCGTGGATGAACGTGAACTCGAACTCGAAGCACGACGACCACGACATCCACCGCTCGGCGTGGGTGCCGGTGAGATCGGTGACGTCCTCGACGCTGGTGCAAAAACACGTCGGACACACCATCGTGCAGTTGCCGCAGGTGAGACAGCGCGAGGCCACCTCGTCCCACTGCGCCGATTCCCGTGAGTCGACGAGTAGCGACCGGAGGTCACCGTCAGGCATCTGACGGCCCATGTGTCCGGCCGCGTCGGCCACCTCGGCGCGGGCGCTGTCGATCTCGTCGGGGTCCGCGTTGCGGTGAGCCAGCCGGCCCAGCACATCGGCGCCGGCTGGACTGCCCACGTCGACGACGTAGCGGCGACCGTCGGAATCCGTGCGTTCGGTGAGCGCCAGGTCGTACCCGGGCCCGACGGCGGGGCCGGTGCCCATCGACGCGCAGAAGCACAACCCGCCGGGTTCGGTGCAGTTGACCGCGACGATGAAGGCCCGCCCGAGGCGGCCGGTGAAGTGACGGTCGACGTGGGCGCCGGCGCCGAGCACGCCGCCGAGGATCGCCATCGATGCGAGATCGCACGCGCGGACGCCGAGGAACGCGTACCGCGGCGCCTCGTCAGCAGGCTCGGCATCTGGCTCGGTCTCGCTCGACCAGACTTTCTGTCGGGGCGGGTGCAGGAACTGCTTCCACGACCCTGGCCCGGCGGAATGGCCGAACGCCGCGTCGTCGTCGCGTCTGCGCATTCGGTACCGGCCCGGCGCCACGTCCACGCCCCACCCGACGGGAAGTTCGTCGGCGCTGTCGAGCTCGTCGAGCACGATGGCGCTGCCGGACACGGTCGGTCCCACCACGCGATAGCCGAGGTCCTTCAGCACGGACACCAGCTGCTCCAAGCCTGCGGTGTCGATCACCGCCACATCCATGCCGTCATCGTGGGCCGCTTGCCCGAGGTGGGCGAGGGCTCGCAGTCACACGTTTGGGTGACTTTGGACCGCATAGAGCGCTCCCGCTGCGGAGCTAGTGTCAGCTATGGCTCACAAGACCGCGCCCGTGTCGGTGCTCGCCGCGTCGGAATGCTGGGATCGGTTGGCGAGCGTCTCGCTCGGGCGCCTGGTCACCAGCGTCGACGGCGAACCGTCGATCTTCCCGGTGAACTACGCCGTGCAGAATCGGACGATCCTGTTCCGCACCGCCGACGGCACCAAGTTGGTGAGCGCCGCGATCAACAGCTCGGTGCTGTTCGAGGCCGACGATCACACCGTCACCGACGGGTGGAGCGTGATCGTCAAGGGAAGCGCCCGGTCGCTGCGCACCGACGAGGAGATCGCCGAAGCCGAGGCAGCCAACCTGCGTCCGTGGACGGAGCCGAACAAATCTCATTACGTGCGCATCAGACCGCTGAACGTGACCGGCCGGCATTTTGCTTTCGGTGGAGAAGACCGCTGATCTCAACGACAAACAGTGACAAAATGATGACGTGAGTTCTGCCGGTGGCGCGAAGGGAGACCCGGGGGGGCGGCCGCTTCGCGACACCCTCTCCCAGCTTCGTCTGCGGGAACTGCTGATCGAGGTCCAGGAACGCGTCGAGCAGATCGTGGAGGGTCGTGATCGGCTCGACGGGCTGGTCGAGGCGATGCTCGTGGTGACCTCCGGCCTCGAACTCGACGAAACGCTCAAGACGATCGTGCACACCGCGATCGACCTCGTCGACGCCCGCTACGGCGCGCTGGGGGTGCGCGGCGACGACCACGAACTGCTGGAATTCATCTACCAGGGCATCGACGAGGAAGCCCGCGAACTGATCGGCCACCTACCCGAGGGTCGGGGTGTGCTCGGCGTGCTGCTCGACGATCCCAAGCCCATCCGGTTGGACAACATCAGCCACCACGCTGCCTCGGTCGGGTTTCCGGCGAATCATCCGCCGATGCGCACGTTCCTCGGTGTCCCGGTCCGCATCCGGGACGAGGTGTTCGGCAACCTGTACCTCACCGAGAAGGCCGACGGGCAGCCGTTCAGCGAGGACGACGAGGTTCTCGTGCAGGCGCTCGCGGCGGCGGCCGGCATCGCGATCGACAACGCCCGCCTCTACGAGCAGTCCAAGATCCGCCAGTCCTGGATCGAGGCCACCCGCGACATCGGCACCGAACTGTTGGGCGGCACCGATCCCGCCGCGGTCTTTCGCCTGATGGCCGAGGAGTGCCGAGCGCTCAGCGGCGCCGTGGCGTCGATCGTCGCGGTGCGGGCCGACCTCGACGAGCCGGTCGGTGAGGTCGACGAGCTCATCGTCGCGGCCACCAGCGGAACCGGTCCCGGAACAGACCTGGCGTCGATTCCGGTGGCAGGCACCGACATCGGCGCGGTGTTCGCCGAGCAGCGGCCGGACCGATTCGACGTGCTGGAATTGGCGCCCGGATGCGTCGCCGACGGGCCCGCGCTGGTCGTGCCGCTGCGTGCCACCGACACCGTCGCCGGCGTCCTGATCGCGCTGCGGCCTGCCGGAGTTTTCGCATTCAACGCCGGTGAACTGGACATGATGGCCGCGTTCGTGGATCAGGCGGCGCTGGCGTGGCAGCTGGCGACCACGCAGCGCCGGCTGCGCGAACTCGACGTCATCTCCGACCGCGACCGGATCGCCCGCGATCTGCACGATCACGTGATCCAGCGGTTGTTCGCCGTCGGGTTGGCCCTGCAGGGCACCATCCCGCGGGCCCGAAGCGCCGAGGTGCAGCAACGGCTCAGTGCGTCCGTCGACGATCTGCAGCAGGTGATCCAGGAGATCCGGACCGCGATTTTCGATCTGCACGGCGGCCAGTCGGGCATCACCCGCCTGCGTCAGCGGCTCGACGAAGCGATCGCGCAGTTCGCAACCCCGAAGATCCGGACGACCGTGCAGTATTCGGGACCGCTGTCGGTGGTCGAGGCAGGGCTCGCCGACCACGCCGAAGCGGTGGTTCGGGAAGCGGTCAGCAATGCAGTCCGCCACGCGGATGCCACCTCTCTGGCGATTACCGTCGCCGCCAACGACGAGTTGGTCATCGAGGTGATCGACAACGGCCGGGGCATCAGCGGCTCGATCACCGGCTCCGGGTTGACCAACCTGGGCCAGCGCGCCGCGGATGCGGGCGGATCGTTGACGATCGGACCCGCCGACGGTGGCGGCACCCGATTGAGATGGGCTGTGCCACTTCATTAGTGGGTGTCAGGGCGTCAGCTGGATCTTGACGTGGCCCGCCGATCTGGACATCGCGGCCGCATACGCGTCTGCGGCGTCGGTCAACGGCATGGTGGCGGTGAAGATTCCGCTCACATCGAGACGGCCAGAGCGCAGCAGCGGGATCAGCTCCGGCCACGTCTGCTGCACCGGCGCCGTCGTCCATCGGATCGTCAGACTGCGTAACAGTCCCAGCAGTGCCGGAAACGGGTACGGCGCCAAGTCGTGCACCCCGACCACCGACACCGTGCCGCCGACCCGCACGCAGGCGATCGCGTCGTCGAGGGTGGTGTCGGTGCCGACCGCGTCGATCACCGCGTCCGCGCCCAGGCCGTTCGTCGCCTCCAGGACGGTGGCTGCCGCAGGCGGCGGTGCCGGGGTGGCGCCGGCCAGTGCGGCCCGGTCACGCCGATACTCCACCGGGTCGATCGCGAAAACCCGTGCTGCACCCAGGAACAGGGCACTGCGGAGGGCGCACTGGCCGACCGCTCCTGCGCCGATGACCGCGACGGTACCGCCGACCGGGATGTCCGCGCGTCGGGCCGCCGCCCACCCGGTCGCGAGATTGTCGGTGAGCAGCAGCGCCGCCTCGGTGTCGATACCGTCCGGGATGGGCAGCAGCTGGAAATCGGCGGCCGGGACGGCCATCAGATCAGCCTGTGCGCCGCCCAGCACACCCGCACCGAAGATCTGCGGACCCGACACGCAGCGGACCGGATCGGAGGTGGCGCAGCCCGCGCAGCGGCCGCAGCCCGCCACCGACGACACCAGCACTCGCTCTCCGACCGCGACACTTTTTACCTCCGAACCGATCTCGCGTACGACACCGACGGCTTCGTGGCCGACCGACACCGGCTCGGCCATCGGGTAGTGGCCTTCGAGGAAGTGGAGGTCGGATCCGCAGATAGCGGTCGCCGTGACCTCGATGACTGCTCCGTCGGGCCCGGGCAGCACCGGATCGGGTCGGTCGTCGACACGCACCGTGCCACCCGGGTCGACGACCACCGCGCGCATGTCAGGCCGTCCCGTCGCGGTCGATGGATGCGTCGATGCGGAAGTGGCTGAGGTCGGGCCGGGCCACCGCGTCATGGTATTCGCAGAGCCGCCACGGACTCACGGTGTGGATCTCCCCGCTGCTGGTCTTGAAGTAGGAGTGCTCGACGGCCGGGTGCGCCCACACGGTCTGGGTGATCCGCTCCTGCGTGCGTCGGTGCCAGTCCTGCGTCGGTTCGGGCAGCGGTTCCATGGCGCGCGCACCACTGTCGATCAGATGGGCGAGGCAGGCATTGATGTAGCGCATCTGCAGTTCCGAATGCATGATCAGGCTGCCGCCGTGCGCCAGATGCGTTCCCGGGCCGTAGGTCATGAAGAAGTTCGGGAAGCCCGGCACGGTGATGCCGAGGTAGGCGTGCGGCCGCTGCCCCCAGACGTCGTGCAGATCCGCTCCGCCACGCCCGGTCACCGTCATCGGCAGCAGGAGATCGGTGGCTCGAAAACCGGTGGCGTACACGATCACATCGGCGTCGTAGGTGGTGCCGTCCGTCGTCACGACGCCGGCGGGGGTCACCTCCTGTAGCGGTGTGCGGACCAGCGTGACGTTGGGCCTTTTCAATGTGGCGAGCCAGCTTCCGTTGTCCTGCAGGGTGCGCTTCGCGGTGGCCGGATAGTCGGGCAGCACCCGGGCCAGCAGATCGTCGTCGTCGCCGACCTGGGAGGTGATCCATTCGGTGAACATCATGCGCGCCAACGCGTTGACCTCGCTGACCGCGTGGTGTTGGTCTGCGTAGTCGGGGTCGACGCGGGCGGCGTCGAGGCCCTTGTCCGCGCCCGGCCAGAACAGCAGGAAGCGGTACCAGCGGGCGTAACCGGGCAGGTTCTCCAGCGCCCAGCGAGCGCCGTCGGGCACCGGGTCGTGGTACATCGGGTTCGGGAACATCCACTGTGCGGTGCGCTGGAAGACGGTCAGCTGGGCTACCGTGTCGGCGATCGCGGGCGCGATCTGGAACCCGCTGGCGCCGGCGCCGACCAGCGCGACCCGCCGTCCGGTCAGGTCGATAGCGCGATCCCACCGCGCCGAGTGAAATGACGGCCCCGCGAACGATTCTCGGCCGGGGAGGTCGGGCAGAGCGGGGCGGTTGAGTTGACCGACCGCGGTGATCAGCGCGTCAGCGGTCAGGGTCTGCACGGTCTGGCCCGTGCGCACATCGACGTGCCACATCGAGCTCTCGTCGTCCCAGCGTGCTGAGCACACCTCCGTGTTCCACCGCACGTGCTCGCGCAAGCCGTGCCGGTCCATCACGTCGGCGAAGTAGGCGGCCAGTTCCGGCTGCTCGGCAAAGAAGTGTTCCCAGTGCGTGCCGGGTTCGAAGCTGTAGCTGTACAGGTGATTGGCGACGTCGACCCGCGCACCGGGGTAGCGGTTCTCCCACCACGTTCCACCAGGGCCGGCGTTCTTCTCGATGATCTCGAAGGCAATCCCGGCCTGCTGCAGCCGAATCCCGGCCAGGATGCCGGATTCGCCACAGCCGATCACGAGAACCCGCCGGCCCGCCGCGCGGACGGGGTCCACCGGCGCGGGCCGCCGCGGATCGGTGCCTTCGAGATCGAGTTCCTCGAGAACCAGCGCGATGTTGGCTTCGTCGACGGGTTCGCAGGCCGCCCAGTCGAGCATCTCCCTGACCAGTTCGGCGGGCAGCGGCGGCAGGGGCGGGCAGCCGCGGTCGCGATAGTCCACGATCACCGGCAGCGCTGCCGCCCGGGCGCGGGCTTTGTCCTCTTCGCTCATGAAGCCCTGGATCTCGTTGAGAAACAGGCCCGCCTGGGCGAAGTCGCGGATGAAGCGCGGATCGCCCGTGAGGTGAACCATCGACAGCAGCAGCGCGGGGATGCTGACATCGTCCAGCGCAGCGGCGATGTCGTCGGTGGAGGTGTCGAACCGCTGAGCCGCGTGCACCGTCCGTGTCACTGGACCTCCCGATCGCCATATCGCAACGTTGCGTAGCGTAACTGGCGGCTAGGTGTTGCGCAATGACACGGCTTGACTCACGAAAAGTGCCCGCGAAACGCCCTCGGTGCCTCACGTAAGAATGCCCGCGAAATGGTGATCGTCGTGGAGCATGGGAAGTGGGTTGTCGATGGCGTCTCGTGCCGAGGTCACCGCCAGGTACGCCAAGGCGTATGTGAGGGCTTCGAAGAAGGACCGGGGCCGGATTCTGGATCAGGTGGTCGAGGTGACCGGCTGGTCGCGTGATAACGCCCGCCGGCGGCTCACGGTAGCGGCCAGGCGCCCGCCGGGTGCGGGCCGCAGTGTCGCAAAACGGCCGCGCAAACCGCGCTCGCCGAAGTACAGCTATGACACCCGTAAGGTGCTGCAGAAGGTCTGGGCCGCCTCGGGTGGGCAGTGCGGCAAGTACCTGGCTGCTTCGATGGCCCTGCAGCTCGACGGGTTGGAGCGCCACGGCGAGTTGGTCTTTGGCCGTGACCGTTACAGCCCGACGGTGCGCGAGGAGCTGTTGGCGATGAGCGCGGCGTCAATCGACCGCTATCTGGCGCCGGTGAAAGCCAAAGACCAGATCAAGGGCAAGTCCACCACCAAGCCCTCGCCGCTGTTGCGCTCGTCGGTCAAGATTCGCAAGGCCACCGACGAAATCGAAGCTGCGCCAGGCTTTTTCGAAGGAGACACCGTCGCGCACTGCGGGCCGACGTTGAAGGGCGAGTTCGCCCGCACCCTCAACCTCACCGATGTGCACACCGGCTGGACTTTCACGCGGACCGTGCGCAACAACGCCCACACCCACATCCTGGCCGCCCTGAAAGCAGGTGTGCATGAAATACCGTATGAGGTAACTGGTTTGGACTTCGACAACGGCACCGAGTTCCTCAACAAAGCCGTCATCAAATGGGCCGGGCAGATGGAGATCTTCTTCACCCGCTCCCGGCCGTACAAGAAGAACGACCAGGCCACCATCGAGTCCAAGAACAACCATCTCGTCCGCAAGTACGGGTTCTACTACCGCTACGACACCGACGAGGAACGTGCGGTGCTCAACCGGCTCTGGCCTCTGGTCAACGACCGGCTCAACTACCTGACCCCCACCATCAAACCCATCGGCTACGCCAGCAGCGGTGACGGCCGGCGCCGCCGTCTCTACGACCAGCCCAAGACCCCACTGGACCGGCTACTGGCGGCCGGCGTCCTCTCACCAGCCCAAGAATCGGAGCTCCTGACCTACCGCGACAGCCTGAACCCGGCCGCGATGGGACGCCAGATCGCCGACCTGCAGAACCGACTTCTCCAGCTGGCCAAGGAGAAAACCGAACAGCTCTACCTCGCCAGCATCCCCACCGCCCTACCCGACACCCGCAAAGGCATCCGGATCAAGGCCTCCTGACCCAACGCCGTTTCGCGGGCATTCTTACCTGAGGCATGGATCAGATTTCGCGGGCATCTTGATCTGAGGCATCACGTGACACCGACATCGACGCGGCTCAGACGGCAGGAAGGGTCAGCGGTTTGCGCTTCTTGTCCTCGTACATCAGCTGATCGGCGTGGGCGAGCAACTCGTCGAGCGTGCTGACATCGGTCGGCGGAACCTCCAGAACCCCGACGCTGGCGGCCAGTCTGTAGGGTCGCTCGCACAAGCCCTGGAAGTCCCGTAGCGCGTCGGTCAGGCGCTGCTTCAGGGTCGCGCCGTCGCCGCCGTAATCCACGAGCAGCGCGCAGAATTCGTCACCACCGAGGCGTGCCACGATGTCCGACGGTCGGACCGCTGTCCGCAGAACACTGCCCACGTCGGCGATCAGGCGGTCGCCGACTTCGTGGCCTGCCTCGTCATTGACCCGTTTGAGTCCGTCCACGTCGAGATAGGCCAGCAGGCAACGTCGCCCACGACTGCGCGCTATCCGCAGGGCCTCCTCGGCCAGCAGGTGGAATCCACGTCTGTTCGCCAGGCCGGTCAGATCGTCGGTCCGCGAGAGACGATGGATCTCCTCGTTGGCCCGTTCCAGATCTGCAGTGCGGTCCCGGACGCGCTGCTCCAACTCCTCGTTGACGGCCACGTTCTCCATGGCTATCGATGTCGAGTCGGCCAGCGCCTGGAGCAGTGACACCTCCCGGGCGGTGGGTTCGTGTTCCCGGGCCCAGTAGTTGCCGATCGCACCGACGGGATCGAGGGTGCGGATGGGCACCATCACGAGGCTGCGGACGAACGTGGGTCGGTACGCGGCATGAGGGACCCGGGGGTCACTGTAGATGTCGGGAATCACCGCCGGAGTTCGATTCAACATCGCCCAGCCGCTGATGCAGATCTCCATCGGGAACCGGCTGCCCTTCCACAGCGGGGCGATCGCGTCCTCGTCCGCGTAGTAGCACTTGCCGTCGTCGCGGAGTACGAAAGTGGCTCCGTCACAGCCCGTCAGCTCACGAGCGGCGGTACGCACGATCGCCTGGATCTCTGCGAGGCTGCGCGCCAGCGACAGCTCCTGTACGGCGTGCAGAAGGCGGGTGAGGCCGCGTGCGTCGCCGGGGACCTCGGACACATCGGGCACGTTCGGAATCTCCATGCGAACCTCCGCCTGGCGTCGCCGTTCCAGTCCCCGGTGGCCACACGATACACCGCACCGGGTCGGCCGGCCGCCGGAATCGCGGACGAGGCGAAAGATCACGTGACGTAAATCGCCTGCGCAGAGTGGGTTCGCAGGCGCACAATCGAGGAGTCATGTGCCGGCGGTCGGGCGCTGGGGCCAGTCCACCGGCAGGTCCGCGCCAAAGCGCGGAATCGACGAAGGGGACATGACATGACGAGAAAATGGATGATCGCGGGGGCGGCGGCAGCGGTGGCCGGAGCCGGACTTGCGACAGGGGTGTCGGCGGCGCCGGCGGGCGCGCAACCGTGCAGCAATGCGGTGGTGTTCGGAAACGGCGGTGGGCGTTGCGATTCCCTGCCCGGACCGGACGGCACCTTCCAGCGCTGCGACACCGTGTACGTGCTGGGTATCGGGGGCACCAACTGCTATCAGGTACCCGTCGGCCCACCGCCTGCCTGATCGCCGGAAGTGTCGGCGTCCGCTGTTGTAGCCTCACCGCATGGAAGTACTACGGTCCGTAGTGGTCTTGCTGCACCTCGTCGGTTTCGCGGTCACTTTCGGGGCCTGGGTCGCCGAGGCGGCGGCCCGCCGGTTCGTCACCACCCGGCTGATGGACTACGGCCTGCTGGTCTCACTGCTGACCGGCCTTGCGCTCGCCCCGCCGTGGCCGGCCGGGGTCGAGCTGAATTATCCCAAGATCGGGGTGAAGCTCGTCATCCTCGTCGTCCTCGGTGGCGTACTCGGCATGGGCAACGCGCGACAGCGGCGGACGGGAAACCCGGTGCCGCGCCCGCTGTTCCTGTCGGTCGGGGTGCTGGCGCTGACTGCGGCCGCAGTCGCCGTGGTGTGGTGATCGGCTGTCCTCACTGCTCGCCGAGACCCATCAGCTCGGTCACCTGGTGGTCGCGTCCTGCGGTGTAGCCGCCATCCACTGCGATGGCCTGACCGCTGACGAAACTGGCGTCCGCCGACAACAGGAACGCCGCGACGGCGGCGACCTCGTCGGGCCGGCCGAACCTGCGCAGCTTGTGCTCATGGCGCACGCCTTCGCGTGGGCCGGCCATCCCTTCGAGGCCCATCACCGACTCGAACAGCGGCGTCTCGATGAAGCCGGGGCAGATCACGTTGGCACGAATCCCGCTCGGCCCGTAGTCGATCGCAGCGTTCTTGGTGAGCAGGACGACCCCGCCCTTCGACGCGTTGTAGGCACTGCCGCCGGCCGTGCCCTCGAGGCCCTCGACGCTCGACAGGGTCACCACCGCGCCACGCTCTCCGTCGACTCGATCCTGCGTCACCATCTGGGCCAGGGCTGCGCGCAGCACCACGAAGGTGCCCTTGAGGTTCACGTCGATGACGCGGTCCCATTCCCGGTCGGGCAGCAGATGAATGGGTCCGCCACCGCCGACGCCCGCGGAGTGCACCACGCCGTCGAGGCGGCCGGCCAGCTGGACGACGCGCTGCACCGCGGCGTCCACCGCGGCGACGTCGAGCACGTCGCCGCGCACGTGGTCCCCGGCGGGCGGGGCGTCGGCCGCCAGGTCCAATCCGACGACGATCGCGCCTTCGCCCGCCAACCGCCGCACGGTCGCCTCGCCGATGCCCGATGCGGCGCCGGTGACCAGAATCCCTTTGCCCGCAAGCCCGTTCATCGGCACAGTATGGCCGACGGGCCACCGGCGGGGCCGCGGATCCGGCAGCACGGCGAATCGCGACCATCCACCCGCCACGATCTGTATGGTGAGGATGCGCACCGGCACCGCTGAGGCAGGAGATCCCCATGACAGCTCGGTTGGCCGGCAAGGTCGCCCTCATCAGCGGAGCCGCCCGCGGGATGGGGGCCTCGCATGCGCGGGAGATGGTGGCCCACGGCGCCAAGGTGGTGTGCGGCGACATCCTCGACGCCGATGGTGAACGCGTGGCCGCGGAGCTCGGAGAGCACGCGCGTTACGTGCACCTCGACGTCACCGACCCCGACGACTGGCGCTCGGCGGTGGCCGTCGCGCAGGACGCGTTCGGTTCACTCGACGTCCTGGTCAACAACGCCGGGATCCTCAACATCGGAACGGTCGAGGATTACGACATGGCCGAGTGGCAGCGCATCCTCGACATCAATCTCACCGGCGTCTTCCTGGGCATCCGCGCCGCGGCCGGCCCGATGAAGGCGGCGGGCCGTGGATCGATCATCAACATCTCCTCCATCGAGGGGATGGCCGGCACGATCGCCTGCCACGGCTACACCGCCACCAAATTCGCGGTGCGCGGTCTCACCAAATCGACCGCGTTGGAGTTGGGGCCGTTCGGCATCCGGGTGAACTCGGTGCATCCGGGACTCGTGAAGACGCCGATGGCCGACTGGGTGCCCGAGGACATCTTCACCACCGCGCTCGGGCGCATCGCCCAGCCCGTCGAGGTCAGCAACCTGGTGGTGTATCTGGCCAGCGACGAGTCGAGCTACTCGACAGGTGCCGAATTCGTGGTCGACGGCGGCACCATCGCGGGTCTTGCACACAAGGATTTCTCCGCCGTCGACGTCGAGGCCCAGCCCGACTGGATCACCTAATCGGCCGACTGGCGGTCCATCCGTCGACCCAACTCGGCCCGCGACGTGATGCCGAGTTTGCGGTAGATGCGAGTGAGGTTGTGCTCGACGGTCTTGGCGCTGATGAACATGGCCGCGGCGATGTTCTTGTTCGTCGCTCCCGAGGCGGCCATCTCGGCCACCCGGAGCTCCGACGGTGTGAGCGCCGTGAGGTCGTCGGAGGGCGCCACCACCGTTCGGGACAGCTCGGCGCGCGCACGCCGCGCCCACAGTGGGGTTCCGAGGTGCTCGAACGTCTCCAGCGCACCGGTCAATGTCGTTGCCGCGAGCTGCTTTTGCCGCAACCGACGCTGGAGCTGGCCCAGCACCAGGTGGGTGCGCGCCCGTTCGAACGGCATCGGGAGCCGGTCGTGCTCCATCAGCGCCCGGTGCGCAGCCTGCTCGGCGTCGGCCACCTGCCCCGCCGCGGCGAGCACGACGGCGCGACACCGGGCCCCGACCGCCCTCATCCACCCCCGGTCGTGCTCTGCGCCGTCGCGTTCCAACGCGGCGGTCAGCCTGTCGGCCTCGTCGAGTCGGCCCACCGCGACCATGGCCTCGATGACGTCGGGAAGATGCCACCCGTAGGCGATCTCGGTCGACAGGCCGGGTTCGGTCAGAAACGACACATCGAGCGCAGCCAGTGCCTCTCGATGCCGGCCCAGCGATTCCTCGAGGAAGCAGAGCGCCATCCCCGGCCAGTCGGCGATGTGCGAGGCGGTACGACCGCGGGTGGCCGCGACGACGCGACTGGCATCGGTGCGGGCATCGTCCTCGTGCCCCAGGAACGACGAGACCACCGCACGCACCGTCAGCGGGATGATCAGGACGTCCTCGCCGCCGAGCTGCTCGGCCCGTTCCACCGCATCGGCGGCCTCCACCGCGGCCTCGGCGAAGCGCCCACGCCAGATGTGGTTCATCGCAAGGAAACCCGCGATCGCCATCATGTCGCTTTCCGCCCCGCGCTCCGCGCACACCACCCTCAGCGCGGTCAACTGCTCATGGGCTTGGGTGAGCTTTCCCGTCCAGGACAGCGTGAGCGCATGCACCAGCGGCGCCCGGAAGATGATGGGGACGTCGAACGCGCTGTCGTAGCACTCCAGCGCGCGGCGCAGCGCCCGCTGGTCGAGTCCGCGCCCGTTCTGGAAGTCGACGTACACCGACCAGGCCAGCGCCGCGCTGATGATGGCGGGAACGCCGAGCTCCTCGGCCAGCTTCACCGCGTCGCGACCGTGGCGTCGCGCGTCATCCGGCTCGCCGATGTTGTTGAGCGCGAAGGACAATCGCAGAAGCACCTGGATCAGCACGGCGCTGTTGCTCGCGGCGTCGTCCGCCGCGCCGCGCAACAGCTCCACCGCGTCGCTGTGTTGGTTCTGGTACATCAGCACGGTGGCGAGCAGGCTCGCCGCCAACGCGCGCACGATGTCCGGCTCGCCGGGCGGAATGTCGGCGAGCAACTCGCCCGCGCGGGTCACATTGCCGGCCAGGAAATGGTTCTCGGCGGACTTGAGCCGACGCACCGCGGTGTCCCCGCCCAGCCCGATCGCCAGGTCGACCAACTCCGCGGCCGCGGCCGGCGCGCCGCGGGCGCGTGCTGAATCCGCCGCGGCATCCAGCGCGGTGAAGATCTCCTCCGTGCCCGTCGCCGACGCCAGCGCCAGGTGGCGGGCGCGGACCTCGGGCAGCGCCACCGCGGAGGCCAGCCTGCGGTGCATCGCCCGGCGGGCCGGCGATCCGGCGTCGGCATAAACCCCACTGGCCAGCAGGGGATGGCTGAATCGGACCTGATTGCCGGCCAGGGTGAGAACCCCCGCCTCCTCGGCGCGTTCGACGAGGGCGATGACCTCGTCACGGCTCGTGCCGATGGCGTCGGCCAGCACGTCCACGCGTGCGTCGGCCAGGCAGGCCACGCACAGCAGGAATTCGCGCACCCGATCGTCGAGCGAGCCGATGCGGGCTCGTACCACCTCGTTGAGGGTGGGAGGCAGCGCCTGTTCGGCCGGCGCGTGGCCGTCTCCGATCGCGCGGGCCAGCTCCACGGCGAAAAACGGGTTGCCGCCGGAGATCTCGGCGATGCGCAGGATCGTCGGACGGGAGAATGTGCGGCCCGTGCGTTCGGAGATCAGTGTGTGCAACGCGGCGCTGTCGAGCGGACGCACCGCGCTGCGGTGGATGCCGTCGGGTCTGTTCAGCGTCAACCACATCGTCGTCGCGCCGTCACCGGGGTGGCACCGTTCGGTGAGCAACACCCCGAACCGGCCCTGCAGCCGGCGTGCGGCGAAGGCGACCGCTGTGCGGCTCGAGATGTCCATCCACTGGACGTCGTCGATCGCGACCAGGACGGGACCGGCCTCGGCCAGCGCGCGCAGAACCGCGATGAACGCCGCGGCCACCACTCGGTGGTCGGTCGCCGGGCCGTCGTCGCCGGCCCGAAGGAGCACCCGGTCCAGTGCGAGCCGCTGCAGAGGCGGCAGTGCGGCGAGGAGGCCGGTGTCGACATCGGCGAGTAGATCGGCCAGCGCGGCGAACGCCATCACCGATTCCGCCTGCCCTACCCGTGCACTCAGCACCCGGAAGCCATCGGCGCGTGCCTGTTCGACCAGGGAGAGCCACAGGGTGGTCTTCCCGATACCGGCCTCGCCCTCGATGACCAGCCCGGTCGGTCGCTGGGATGCCGCATGGAGAAAGCCAGCAACCTGTGGATCGACCGTCGATCCTCGTGGAGCGGGCGCCATGATGGTCACTATCGTAGCGGGCAAATCAGTGCCCGATGACACAGAATTCGCGCCCGTACCGCCACGGCCGCGAGTCAGCGCAGCGTCACGACGACTTTGCCGCGCGCGGTCCGATCCTCCAGCGATGCGATGGCCTCGCCGGCGCGCTCCAGGGGGTAGACGTCTGGTTCCGGCGGCCGCACCGCGCCGGAGGCCAGCAACGGCGCGAGCTCGGCCCACTGCTCGGTGAGATAACCCGGGTGCGTCATCGTCCACGCGCCCCAGCCCACGCCGACGGCGTCGACATTGTTGAGCAGCAGGCGGTTGACCTTGACCGTCGGGATGTCGCCGCCGGTGAAACCGACGACCAGCAGGCGGCCGCCCGGCGCCAGTGAGCGCAGCGAGTCGGTGAAGCGGTCCCCGCCGACCGGGTCCAGGACGATGTCGACGCCTCTCCCACCGGTCAGCTCCTTCACCGCGTCTTTGAATCCGTCGGCGAGCACCACGTCCGACGCCCCGGCCGCGCGAGCCACCTCGGCCTTCGCGTCCGTGCTGACGACGGCGATCGTGCGAACGGCGCCGAAGGCGGGCGCCAGGCGAAGCGTCGAGGTGCCGATACCACCGGCGGCGCCGTGCACGAGCACGGTCTCGCCGTCCCGCAGCCTCCCGCGAGTGCGCAACGCGAAGTGCACGGTCAAATCGTTGAACAGCAACCCGGCGCCGGCTTCGAAGGACACGGCGTCGGGCAGTGCGAACACCCGCTCCGGTTGCAGTGCAACCACTTCGGCCATCGCGCCGGACAGCATCGTCAGGCCGGCGACCCGATCACCCGGGCGGACGTGGGCGCCGTCGGGCGCGCTGCGGACCACCCCGGCGATCTCGGCACCCGGGACATAGGGGAGTTCGGGCTTGTACTGGTAGAGCCCGCGGGACTGCAGCGCATCGGGAAAGGCGACGCCCGCGGCGTGCACCTCGACGACCACGGATTCCTCGGTGGCAGCAGGTTCGTCGATCTCGACCAGCTCGGCGGCGCTGGGCCCGTCCAGACTGCGGATGTGGATTGCGCGCATGCCGACCATTGAACAACACCGAACAACACCGAACGGCACCGGAGAGTCGCGGCCGCAGCGGTACGGTCGGCAGGGCATCATTGCGCGGATGCAACGACGGGGAGCAGGAATGGCCGCACGCAGCCGGACGAGGGGCACGAGTTTCGCGCCCGCCCGTGACCTGGCGCCCGGCCGCGTCGTCGACGTGCGGTCCCGCGACGGTGTCCGCCTGCACACCGAGGTGTTCGGGCCCGAGGACGCGCCGGCCGTGGTGTTGGCGCACGGCATCACGTGTTCGCTGCGGGTGTGGGCGTGTCAGATCGCCGACCTGGCCCAGGACCACCGCGTGATCGCCTTCGATCACCGTGGACACGGGCGCAGCGGCGTGCCGCCGCGGCGCGGCGGGTACAGCATCGACCACCTCGCCGGTGATCTCGACGCGGTGCTGCGCGCCACGCTGGCCCCCGGTGAACGCGCCGTCATCGCCGGGCACTCCATGGGCGGTATCGCGATCACGTCCTGGGCGGAGCGCTATCCGCACAGCGTCGCCGAGTGTGCGGCTGCGGCGGCGTTGATCAACACCACGACCGGTGATCTCCTGCGGCACGTGAACCTGCTGCCGGTACCGCCGTCGCTCGCCGCTGCGCGGGTGCGGGCGGGCGGCACGCTGCTGCGGACGTTCGGGGGAGCGCCGCTGATGCGCGTGACCGACGGACCCAGCCGCCGGTTCGTGAAGATGATCGCGGTGGGCCGCGACGCCGAATCCGCGGTCAGCGACTTCGTGTTCGAGCTGTTCCGCACCACCCCGCCCGCCGGCCGCGGCGGTTGGGCGCGGGTCCTGGTGGACCACATGGGGCCCCAGCACATCAGCCTGAAGAGCCTCACCGTCCCGACGGTGGTGATCGGGAGCACGAAAGACCGTCTGCTGCCCATCATCTCGTCGCGGCGTATCGCTGCCACGGCGCCGAACCTGGCCCGCTTCGTCGAGGTGCCGGGCGGCCACTGCGCGATTCTGGAGCAGCCCGCCGAGGTCAACGCGCAGCTGCGCTGGCTGATCGGGCAGAGTCAGGATCGTCGCGTCAGCTCCTGATGTGTCTCGGCGGCCGCGCGCTGCCCCGAGCGCACGGCGCCGTCGAGGAAGCCCGGCCACACATCGGCGGTTTCGGTGCCTGCCCAGAAGATCCCGTCGACCGGGGCGCGCAACAACCGTCCGTGGGCCGTCCACGATCCGGGCGGGACCGCCGCCGTCGGGCCGCCCGCGGCGAACGGTTCAGCGCCCCAGCAGTGGTCGAGATAGTCCACCGGGTGCGCGGCCGCGTCGCCGAACAGCGCGGCGAAGTTCGACAGCGCGACCTCGCGACGCTGCTCAGGGGGCAGGGGATCGAACAGGCGCGCGTCGGTGAAGCCGAGCAGCACCCCCGGACCGGCGTCGCCGGGGCTGACGTCGAAGGTGATGAACACCGGGCCCTCGTCGGACAGAGCTTCCCCCGAATAGCCCTTCTCGCGCCAGAACGGCCGCTCGTAGGCGGCATAGGCCTTGCTCAGATGCCCCTGGGGCCAGTGCCGGGCCAGCGCGTCGTAGCCGTCGGGAAGGGCCGGATCGAACGCGATGGCGGTGCGGTGCTCGGGCGGTACCGCGACGATCACGGCGTCACCGGTGAATTCACCGCGGTCGGACACCACGGTCAGGGCGCCGTGGCGGCGTTCGATACGCCGCACCGGGGCGCCCAGCACCACCCGCTCGCCGAGTTCTGCGGCCATCCGGACGGCGATCTGCTGGGTGCCTGCCAGGAAGCGGTCCTGCTGCGCCCCGCCCTTGACGTCGAGCATGCGGTCGAGGCCGCCGGCGGCCTTCACATAGCGCACGGCGTGCAGCATCGACACCGCGTCCGGCTCACATCCCCACGTCACGCGGGCCATGACCGCCATCAGATCGCGCGTCGAGGCACTCGCGTGCATCGACCGCAGCCACCCCTCGAGGGTGAGCGCGTCGAGCTGCCCCGCGAGGGGTGAGGACCACGGATCGGCGACGGGCACCTTCTGGCTGATCCGGCCGAACCGCCACTGGATGCGGGATACGTCGAGGAGTTCGAGGATCGAGAGGCGGGGGATGGTGCTGCGGTAGGTGCGCACCCGACCGCGCCACCGGATCAGGTTCCTGCCGTGGCTGTAGGTCGGCACGGTCTGGCAGCCCAGCTCGCGGGCCAGCGCCAGCACGGCGTCCTGCGTCGGCCCCACGAACGTCGCGCCGAGGTCGACGGGCACTCCGCCGACCTCGCCGGTGTAGGAGCGACCTCCCACGCGGTCGCGGCCCTCGACCACCACGACGTCGCGCCCCAGGCGCGTCAGCTCCCGCGCTGCCGACAGTCCTGCGAAACCGGCTCCCACGATCACCACGTCTGCCATGAAGCGATTCTGGCGTGCCCGTCGTCGCCTGGCGACGATTTGCACGCCGAAGTCGCGGGCACGGGTAAGACTGCAGCCGTGGCGATCACTGTGCGGGAACTGGTCGGGGTCGAGCGCCTCGGGCTGCGGCTGGTCGCGGGTCAGTCGGCGGCGGACAGTCCGATCGCCTGGGCGCATGCGATCGAGCTGGCCGACCCCACGCCCTACCTCGCCGGTGGCGAACTCGTGATGACCACCGGGATCAACATCGGTGCCGACGCCGCCGCGCAGTCCGCGTACGTGACACGGTTGGCCGAGGCGGCAGCGCGGCGCTGGCCGTCGACACCGGCACGACGCTGCGCGAAATCCCCGCCGGCGTACTCGATGCCGGCGACAGGGCGGGCCTGCCGGTGCTCGAAGTCCCACCGTCGACGCCTTTCATCGCGATCACCAAGACCGTCATCGACGCGTTGGCCGACGACGAACTGCGCGCGGTGCAGCAGGTGGTCGATGGTCAGGAGGTGCTCGCCCGGGCGACGGTCAGCGGCGGCATCCCCGGGGTGGTCGACGCGCTGGCCGACCGGCTTGCCGCGACAGTGGTCGTGCTCGGTGCCGATCGCAGCGTGCTGGCGGCGGCGGGGCCGCAGCGGGCCCGACTGCTCGCAGCGCTCACCGACAGCGCGCCCGCGGCGCGGCGCGGCGCCTACGTCACGGGGGACTCCGACGCGTTCATCACTGTGCAGAATCTGTCTGCGGCACAATCACATCGGGGTCGATTGGCGATCCGATCGACGGCCCCCCTGTCCACCGCGGACCGCTTTCTCCTCGCCCATGCCGTGTCGCTGGTCTCGATCGCACTGGAGAAGCCGACGGGTGTCGTCGAGACCGAGCAGCGCCTGCGCAGCACTGTCACCCGCGAGTTGCTGCGGGGGTCGGGTCTGGTCGACGACGGCGTGCTGCGGTACTTCGGGTTCGCGCCGCACGACGAGGTGGTCGTGGTGTTGCTCACCGAGGTGGGCCCGATGCTTGCGGCGCAACAGGAGTGGGGCCGTCGTCTCGCCGCAGCCGGGCCCTACCTGATGGTCCATCTGACGACGACGGGCTCTGAGCTGGTCATCGTGGTGCCCGCTACGGCGCGCCTCGCCGACACCGGATCGGTCCGGGCGCCGGTGGGCGGGGCGAGCGGCCCGGTGCCGCTGAGCGACATCGCCGTTGGCCTCGAGCAGGCTCGTATCGCCTGCCATGCCGGTGGGGCGCGATTCACGCACTTCGCCGAGCTGGGACCCCTCGATGTGCTGCTGGCCGGCCGCACCGCGGCTGAATTGGCCGTTCTCGCTGCCCCTTTGACGGCATTGAGCGTGGACTTGGTGGCGACTCTGGAGGCTTTTCTGCGGCACAACGGTCACCTCGAGGGCGCCGCAACCGCCACCGGGGTGCACCGCCACACGCTGCGCCACCGGATGCGGCGCATCGGCGACGCCCTCGACGACGACCTCGACGACGCCGACACCCGGACGCGGCTGTGGCTCGCGATCAGGGCCAGGCAGCTGCTGGCCGACCGGCCTCAGCCGCCCAGCGGCGGAGGCCCCGAGCGGTAGCTGACCGGGGTGGTCGACAGCGTGATCGGGTTGGCGACCTGCGGGGTGTCCGTATCGGGCATCGCCACCGTGGCTTCGATACCGAGCGAGCGGGCGTAAGCGAACGCCTCGGCGACGTCGTTGATCGGTCCGGCAGGCACCCCCGCTGAGGTCAGTTCGGCATACCAATGATCGGCGCCGAAGCGGGCCATCTGGGCTTCAATCAACGCGCACAACACTTCTCGGTTCTGCACGCGGGCCGGGTTGGTGGCGAACCGCGGGTCTTCACCCCAGTCCGCCTGGCCGAGCGCCGCGGCGAAGGCGCGGAACTGCTTGTCGTTGCCGACCGCCACGGCGATCGGCCGGTCGGCGGTGTCGAATGTCTGATACGGCGCGACGCTGGGGTGGCGATTGCCCATCATCTGTGGCACCACCCCGGCGCCCAGGTATCCCGACGCTTGATTCACCAACGAGGACAGCAGCACCGACAGCAGGTTGGTGTCCACCCGCTGGCCCTCGCCGGTGCGCTCCCGGTGGTTCAGGGCTGCCAGGATGCCGCTGAGTGCGTGCAGGCCGGCGAGGACGTCGACCAGTGCCACACCGACCTTGGTGGGGTCCCCCGGTTCGGTGCCGGTGACGCTCATCAGCCCGCCGACGGCCTGTAGCAGCAGGTCGTATCCGGGGAGGTCGGCTCCCTGCGCGCGCCCGAATCCGGTGATCGAGCAGTAGATGACGTCGGGGCGTACCGCCCGGACGTCGTCGTAGCCGAGCCCGAGTTTCTCCATGGTGCCTGCGCGGAAGTTCTCGACCACGATGTCGGCCCTGCCGACCAGCTCGCGGGCCCGTTGCAGGTCCGCCGGATCGGTCAGATCCAGTGCCAGGGATCGCTTGTTGCGGTTGACCGCGTTGTAATAGGTTGCGACGCCGGCGGAATCGTAGGGCGGCCCCCAGTGCCGGGTGTCGTCACCGATCTGCGGCCGCTCGACCTTGATCACCTCGGCGCCGAAGTCACCGAGCATCATGGTCGCGTAGGGCCCGGCCAGCACACGGCTGAAGTCGACGACGACGATGCCGTCGAGCGCGCCGCCGGTCATGCGACCGGCCTACCGCCGCGCAGGTACACGGTGGTGGTGTGGGTGAAGAAGTCGCGGGCGGCGGCGCCCTGTTCCTTGGGGCCCAGCCCGCTCTTCTTCGCCCCGCCGAACGGTACGTGCGGGTCGGCGCCGGCCGACTCCGAATTGATGTGCAGCACACCGACGTCGATGCGTTCCACCGCGTGCAGGGCCCGGGTGAGATCCTGGGTGAACACCGCCGCGGAGAGCCCGAACTCGCTGTCGTTGGCCAGGGTGAACGCCTCGTCGGCGTCGATGGCCCGCTTGACGGCCAGCACCGGACCGAACAACTCCTCGGTCCACACGTCCGCCCGCCCGGCGCCCAGTTCGAGGACCGTGGGGGCGACGAAGTAGCCGTCGGCGCGGGCGTCGGAGTAGGGCGCGCCTCCCGTGCGCACCGTGGCACCCTGCCCGGTCGCCGTGGCGATCCCGGTGGAGATGCTCCGTTGCGCCTGGGCACTGATGACCGGGCCCATCTCGGTGGCGTCCTCGGTGGGATCGCCGACGCGCAGTGCCGCCGCGCGCTCACACACCGCGTCGACGAATCGATCGGCGATGCCTTCGGTCACGATGAGTCGGGATGTGGCCGTACACTTCTGGCCGGTCGAGCGGAACGCGCCGAGCAGCACCTGCTCCACCGCGAGATCGACATCGGCGTCGTCGAGCACCACAGCGGCGTTCTTGCCACCCATCTCGGCCTGTACCGGAACACCGCGTGCCGCTGCCGCCGCGGCGATCCGGCGCCCGACACCGGTGGAGCCGGTGAACGTGATCGCGTCGATCCGAGGGTGACGGACGAGCGCGTCGCCGATCTCGGAGTCGCCGACCACGAGGTTGAGCACCCCGGGCGGCACTCCCGCCGAGGTGAGTGCGTCGGCGAGGCGCAGCGCCAGCAGCGGCACCGTACTGGCGGGCTTCCACACCACCGTGTTGCCGAACACCAGAGCCGGTGCGATCTTCCACGCCGGGATCGCGATGGGGAAGTTGAACGGTGTGATCACTGCGACCACGCCGAGAGGCTTGCGCGTCACCAGGATCTGTTCGCCCGCGCGCGGGGAGGCATAGATCTCGCCGGCCTGCCGGTCGCCCTCGTTGCCGTAGTAGCGCAGGATCTGCGCCGCCCGGCGTACCTCGCCGACTCCCTCGGCCTTGGTCTTGCCCTCCTCGGCGGCCAGCTCGAGGCCCCACGCCGCGGCGTGGCCGTCGACGATGTCGGCCGCGGCCAGCAGGACCGCACCGCGCTGGTGGATCGGCATCGCCGCCCACGCGGTGGCGGCGTCGCTCGCCGCGGCGACCGCGGCGTCGACGTCGGCCGTCAGGGCTCCGCCGCCCTCGGCGACCACCACGTCCGGCCGGGCCGGGTTGCGGCTGACGATGGTCTCCCCTTGGCCGGGCACCCACTGCCCGGCGATCAGATGCTCGATCGCAGCGGTCATGACCTGAAGGCGGCGTGCCCGGTCAGCGCCTTGCCGATCGAGAGCATGTGCATCTCGGAGGTGCCCTCGTAGGTGAGCACGGATTCGAGGTTGTTGGCGTGCCGAAGCGGTGAGTACTCCAGTGTGATCCCGCTGCCGCCCAACAGGGTTCGGCACTCCCGCGCGATCGCGAGCGCCTCGCGGACGTTGTTGAGCTTGCCGAGGCTGATCTGCTCGGGCCGAACGCCGTCGCTGTCCTTGATCCGGCCCAGGTGCAGTGCCAGCAACATGCCCTTGCCGAGCTCCACCGTCATGTTGGCGAGCTTCTCCTGCGTGAGCTGGTAGCTCGACAGCGGCTTGTCGAACACGTCGCGCGACTGGGTGTAGGCGATCGCGGTCTCGAGGCAGTCGCGCGCCGCACCGAGCGAGCCGAAGACGATGCCGAAGCGGGCTTCGTTGAGGCACGACAGCGGCGCGCCGAGACCGTGGGCGTGCGGCAGCTGCGCCGAGGCGGGCAGGCGGACCTCGTCGAGCACCAGCTCCGAGGTCACCGACGCGCGCAGCGACAGCTTGCGATGAATCGCGTTGGCGGTGAAGCCGGGAGTGTCGGTGGGCACCAGGAAGCCGCGAATGCCGTCGTCGGTCTGTGCCCACACGGTCGCGACGTCGGCCAGGTTGCCGTTCGTGATCCACATCTTCGTGCCGGTGAGCACCCAGTCCGACCCGTCGCGGCGGGCCCGGGTACGCATCCCGGCGGGATTGGAGCCGAAGTCCGGCTCGGTCAGGCCGAAGCAGCCGACGGCGTCCCCGGTCGCGAGCCTGGGCAGCCACTCCTGCTTCTGCTCGTCGGAGCCGTAGCGGTGGATCGAGAACATCGACAGCGACCCCTGGACCGAGACGAAGCTGCGGAACCCGCTGTCACCGGCTTCGAGCTCCATGCACGCCAGGCCGTAGCTGACCGCGTTGGTGCCGGCGCAGCCGTACCCCTGAAGGTGCATGCCCAGCAACCCCAGCGAGCCGAACTCCTTGGCCAGCTCCCTGGGCAGGGTGGCCGACTCGAACCAGTTCTCGACCTCCGGTCGCAGCGTGGTGTCGACGAATTTGCGCACCGTCGCGGCGATCTCTCGCTCCTCGTCGTCGAGCAGGCGTGCGATGTCGAACAGCTCCAACGGCGCGTAGGTGCTCTTCGTCGCTGCGGGGGCGGTGGCGGTCATGGGGACTCCGTTCGGTCTCGAGCGTCGCCGGCGTGCGCTCGGCTACCACGGTAGACACCGGGGCCGCCGCGGTACATGTCCAGGGTGTACACCGGATGGCTGTTGCTTGTACGCGATGGCCCAGTAGCTATTGCGGTGGATCATGGCCACGGTGTGGTCTGGATCTCCTACAGTGGGCGGTACGCCTGCGGACCACAGGAGGTACGGGTGGAGGACATCTCGGACGTCGTGATCATCGGTGCCGGCATCTCGGGCATCGGCGCGGCCTACCGGATCTCGGAACGCAACCCCGGCGTGCGGTACACGATCCTGGAACGACGCTCCCGCATCGGCGGCACCTGGGACCTGTTCCGCTATCCCGGAATCCGCTCCGACAGCGACATCTTCACCCTCTCGTTCCCGTGGGAGCCATGGACCCGCCGGGAGAACGTCGCCGACGGCGAGCACATCCGCGACTACCTGACCGAGACCGCGCGCAAGCACGGCATCGACCGGCACATCCAGTTCGACACCCACGTCACCTCCGTCGAATGGGACTCGGGCAGCGACACCTGGACGGTGCGGGCCCGACAGCACGGGCAGGAGAAGGTGTTCCGCGGTCGGTTCCTGTTCTGCGGGACCGGCTACTACAGCTACGACGACCCCTACCGGCCCGACATCGCCGGGCTCGATTCCTTCGGCGGACAGGTGATCCACCCGCAGTTCTGGCCCGAGGATCTCGACCTCACCGGCAAGCGCGCGGTGGTGATCGGCAGCGGCGCCACCGCGATCAGCCTGATCCCCGCCCTCAGCGACAAGGCCGCGCACGTCACGATGCTGCAGCGCTCACCGACCTACATGATGTCGATGGCGCGCATCGACCCCATGGTCGACGCCATTCGCAGGCTGCTGCCGCGCCGGCTGTCCCATACGGTGGTGCGCTTCCGGAACGCGATGTTCCACGTGCTGACGTATTTCATGTTCCGCAAGGCGCCCCGCTTCGGGCGCTGGCTGATCCGCAACCGGACGGCGGCGGCACTGCCTCCCGGTTACGACGTCGACGTGCATTTCAAGCCGCGATACAACCCCTGGGACCAGCGGATGTGCCTGGTGCTCGACCATGACCTGTTCGAGCACATCAGCGCGGGTCGGGCCGAGGTCGTCACCGACACCATCGACCACGTCGACGAGAGCGGCATCGTGCTGACGTCCGGCAGGCGCCTCGACGCCGACGTCATCGTGACCGCGACCGGCCTGCAACTGCAGGCCCTCGGCGGCATCCGGGTGTTGGTCGACGGTGCGGAGATCGAGCCGACCGACCGGTTCGTCTACAAGGAGTACCTGCTGGAGGATCTGCCGAACATGGCGTGGTGCATCGGCTACACGAACGCGTCGTGGACGCTGCGGGCCGACATGACGGCGAAGGCCGTGGCGAAGCTGATCGCCTACATGCGAACTCACGGCTACACGCACGCCTATCCGCATCGCGGCGACGCCCCGATCACCGAGAAGCCGACGTTCGATCTCGAGGCCGGCTACATCAAACGCGCACCGCACGCGCTGCCCCGATCCGGCACGCGCCGTCCCTGGAACGTGCGCCACAACTACGTGCTCGACGTCATCGATCACCGCTTCGACCGCATCGAGGAGTCGATGGTGTTCGGCCGCGCCGCCGTGCGGGAACCGCACCCCGCCTGAGCGCTGGGCTCAGGGCGCGACGGAGAGCCAGTCGGCGAAGCCGGACGGATCGTGGCGGCCGAGCGCGCCGTGCTCGAACAGGCCCCAGCCTTCACGCTCGGTGCCGTCGGCGTCGCGGCACACAGCGCGGCCGACATGATCGATCACCCCGAACCCCGCGCGGCCGATGATCGCCGGATCGGTCATGTCGTAGGTCAGACGCTCGGTGAAGCGCTCGCCCCGCCACATGCCGTGCAGCCAGTCGGAGTCCCCGCCGTAGCCACCGCCGATGTGGATCGGCACCGGAAGTTTCGACTCGACGTCGAAATGCACTGCACTGCCGTCACTTCCGGTCGCCTCGATGGTGGCACTGGTGGGGATCCGGGTGCCGGAGCGGTAGTGGATGGTCACCCGCGGCCAGCCGAGCTGTTCGACACGGCCGTCCTTCCAGATCCGCGTGCAGTCGTTGAGTGAGCGGAAGCCCTGCGGATCCTCCTGGATGATGATCACGATCCCGAAGTCGTCGAAGGCCATCGGCACATAGAGCCACCACATGCCCTCGAACGGTGGGTCGTCGGGTCGTCCCGCGGGTTCCGCTTCGCCGACGGGACGGATTCCCCAGGACCGGTCGCGGGTGCCGATCCAGCGCGCGGGATCGACCGTGATGTCCTCACCATCGATCGACAGCTGCCCGCTCCAGGACCCCACCTGGGCGAAACGCTGGGCGTCCAACGTGACCCGGGTGCCGCGCCGCATGATGTGCGGCTGCTCCTGGACGACGTCGAACAACCCCTCCCAGGTGAGATCGGCCGCGATGCCCTCGGTGTCGTCGCAGACGATGCGCAGCTTGCGCAGCGGTTCGATCACCTCGACGCGGTAGCCGCCGACGTTCTGGTTGAGCCGATCCTGGTCGATGGCGTCGGACAGATGGACCGCGGTCTGGGTGTCGCCGCGCCTCACGAGGAGGAAAGCGTCCTTCACGCCGAGGTTGGGGTAGTAGCCGATGCCGCTGATCACGAAGATGTCGCCGGTGCGGTCGTGGGCGTTGAAATACGACCGGTCGTAGAAGTTGCGGTCCGAGGACCCCGGCCACGCGATCGGCTGCGGAAGTTGATGTACCGGATATTCGTCCATGGGTCCGAGCATCACGCGGTCTCTCCTAACAACTTCTTCAGCAGTGAGGCGTGGTAGAAGAGCGACTCGACGTCGTCGGGCTGCTCGATCTCGCCGAAGTGCACGCGCCGCGCCCCGGTCCGCATGAACACACAGCACCACACCACCGCGGAGTAGACGTGGAACCAGCGCAGGTCGCCGACCTCGACGCCGGTGAGCTCCCGATACGTGGCGCGGATGTCGTCCTCGGTCAGGAAGTCCGGCATCCCGGGCAGGCCGGCGAGCTTGGTCAGCTCCTGGAACACCATGTGCGCGAAGCCGAGCCACGCCACGTCGAGTTCGCGGGGGCCGACGGTGGCCATCTCCCAGTCGAGGACGGCGACGGGGGAGAAGTCGCGGTAGATCACATTGCCGATGCGTGAATCACCCCATGCGAGAACGGGTTCGGCCGCTGCGACGTCGGAGGGGAAATGCTGCTCGAGCCACGTCAGCGCGCGCTCGACCAGGGGTGCGCGACCGATGTCGGGCACGCAGAACTCGTACCAGTGCCTCAACCACCCGAAGTGGCGGTGCAGTGCGGTCTCGCCGGGGGGATCGACGTCCTGCAGGAAGCCGAATGTCTGCTGTGCGTTGGGGATCGAATGGAGCTTCGCCAGCACCGCGATCGTCTCGTCCTGGAGGCGGCGCTGCTGGGCCGGGTCGGCGTCGAACAGCCAGTTGCCACCGAAGGTGTAGGGCATGACGTCGGGTGGGACGACTCCGTCAACGCGATCCATCAGGAAGAACGGCCGGCCGAGGACGTCACCGGTCGGCTCGAGCCACCGCACCTGGGGCACCGGCACGTCGGTCAGCTCACCGACCAGCCGGATGACCTCGTGCTGGTGATCGAGTCGATAGTGGCCGAACACCGGAACGTCGGCGTCCGACGGTGCGACGCGGGCCACCCAGCGCTGCTCGACAGGGCGGCCGCCGTGGGTCCAGCGACCCGATAGCAGGATGGTCTCCGACGACATACCGTTGGCGTCGATGCCGCTGTCGACGGTGATCTCAGGGATGGTGTCGGGCATCAGGGACGACAGCCAGCGCGACAGCTGGGCCGGCACATCGGTCATGTCGCGGCTCGACCGCTGGAGTCGCTCGACGTCTTCGACTGCGGGCTCGCCGCCGGTGACGCCGCTGGTGTGGCTGGGCACGAGAAGCTCCTTCCCGCCACGGATTCGACGCCGCGGCACCGCGAATACGTTACGGTGGGTAGCGTTATGAAAGCAGACCCGCCGTCGGCTGACAAGCCCCCGAGCGCCGGACGTCCACGCGATCCCCGCATCGACGCCGCCATTCTGCGTGCCACCGCCGACCTGCTGGTCGAGATCGGTTATCCCAACGTGACGATGGCCGCTGTCGCCGAGCGGGCGGGAACGACCAAAACCGCGCTCTACCGCCGGTGGTCGAGCAAGGCGGAACTCATCCACGAGGCGGTGTTCCCGGTGACGCCGACGGCGATCGACGCGCCGCCGGGCGACATCGCCGCCGATCTACGAGCGATGGTGGCGGCCGCGCGAGACGTGTTCACCAGCCCGGTCGTCGCGGCCGCGCTCCCGGGGTTGATCTCCGACGTGTCGGCGGACCCTGCGCTGCTGGGCCGCGTCAGCGCCCGCTTCACGGGTCTGTTCGACGCGGTGCGGACACGGTTGCGCGACGCCGTGGATCGCGGCGAGGTCCGCGCGGACGTCGACCCCGACGGCCTCGTCCATTTGATCGGCGGGGCAACGATGTTGGCGATGCTGCAGGCTCCCGACCACCTGGCGAGCCCGGCGTGGGTGGACAGCACCACCTCGATCCTGCTGCACGGGGTGGTCACCTAGTTTCGGCGAAAGCGCGCGTCTGCACGCTGACGCGCCGCCACAGCTGGCATTTCGCGCGCGCTCGCGGCCCGTCAGGGCAGGAAACGGCCCGCCGCGTCGACCACGTCGAGCAGCGGTTGCGGCAGCGCGCCGAGCAGGAACGTCACGATCGCGGTGACCGCGACGACGCCCGTCGTCAGCACACTGGGGACCACCACCGTCGGGGCGTCATCGGGTCGGTCGGTGAAGAACATCAGCACGATCACCCGCACGTAGAAGTACGCCGCGATCGCACTGGCGATCACACCGACGACCACCAACGGGATCGCGCCGCCCTCGCCGGCCGCCTTGAACACCGCGAACTTGCTGACGAACCCACTCGTCAGAGGAATGCCGGCGAATGCCAACAGGAACAGTGAGAACACGATGCCCACCAATGGGTATCGCTTGCCCAGCCCGGCCCACCGTGCCAGCGCGGTGTCCTCCTCGCCGTCGGCGTCACGCACCAGACCCACCACCGCGAACGCGCCCACCGTGGAGAACCCGTAGGCGAACAGATAGAACAGCGTCGCGGAGAGGCCCGATTCGGTGCCTGCGACCACGCCCGTCAGGATGAATCCGCTGTGCGCGACCGCCGAGTACGCCAGGATGCGCTTGACGTCGTTCTGTGTGACGGCCGTGATTGTGCCCACTGCCATCGTGGCGATCGCCACCGCCCACAGCACCGGGCGCCAGTCGTCGTGAAGTCCGGGCACCGCCACGGAGAACACCCGCAGCATTGCGCCGAATGCGGCGATCTTGGTGGCGGCGGCCATGAACGCCGTGATCGGTGTCGGCGCTCCTTGATAGACGTCGGGAATCCAGGAATGGAACGGCACCGCGCCGACTTTGAACAGCACCCCGACCAGCAGCAGGGCGATGCCCACCAGTGCGAGCGACGGAGTGTCCGAATCGTCGGACACCGCTGCCGCGATGCCCGGCAGAGACAGCGTTCCCGCGTAGCCGTACAGCATCGCTGCGCCGTAGAGAAAGAACGCCGACGAGAAGGCGCCCAGCAGAAAGTACTTCAGCGACGACTCCTGCGACAGCAACCGCCGCCGGCGGGCCAACCCGCACAGCAGATACAGCGGCAGCGACAGCACCTCCAGCGCGATGAACATCGTCAGCAGGTCGTTGGCCGCGGGGAACAGCAGCATGCCGCCGACGGCGAACATGGTCAGTGGAAAGACCTCGGTCTGGATGACACCCGCTGTGGTTGCTTGTTTCTCGGCGACGCTGCCGGCCACCGCCGAGGCCTGCGGGGTGAACGCGTCCAGCCCTCCGCCCCGGTCGGCCCGGTCCGGCATCGCGATGCGGCGCTCGCCGATGAGCAGCACGCCGAGAACAGCCACCAGCAGGATGGTGCCCTGGAGGAACACCCCGGGCTTGTCGACCGCGACCGCGCCCATCACCGCGGCTACGCCGTCGCCGCCCGCGATGTCTCGCGCCGCCAGCAGGACCGCGACGAACGCGCCGACCAGCGCCACCAGGCTGAGCGCGATCTGCGCGCGATACCGATGCTCGCGCGGCAGAAGAGCTTCCAGCAGGACGCCGAGCACCGCCGCGCCGAACACGATCAACATCGGGGCGATCAAGCTGTACTCGACCGACGGCGTCGGAATGGTCATCGCACCGGTCCTTCCGCCGTCCCCGTGGCCGGTGTCGGGTCGGGTCGGTCGATCGTGGTGAGCGTGTGGGTGACCGCCGGATCGATGACGTCGAGCGCCGGTTTGGGATACACGCCGAGGACCAGCAGCAGCGCGAGCAGCGGTGCGACGACGGCGAGTTCGCGGGGCCGCAGGTCGGGCAGGCGCGACTCGCCGTCGGTCAGCGCCTCCGGGGTGGGGCCGGTCATCATCCGCTGATACGTCCACAGGATGTAGATCGCCGACAGCACGAGCGCGCTCGCGGCCAGCACGCCGAACACCGGATAGCGGGTGAACGTGCCGATCAGGACCAGGAACTCACTGATGAACGGAGCCAGACCCGGCAGCGACAGCGTCGCCAGGCCGGCGACCAGGAAGGTGCCGGCCAGCACCGGTGCGACCTTCTGCACCCCGCCGTAGGCGCTGATGAGGCGAGACCCCCGCCGCGACACCAGGAATCCGGCGATCAGGAACAGTGCAGCCGTCGAGATGCCGTGGTTGACCATGTACAGCGTCGACCCCGCCTGACCCTGGCTGGTCATCACGAAGATGCCCAGGATGATGAAACCGAAATGCGAGATCGACGTGTAGGCGATCAGCCTCATCACATCGGTCTGACCGATCGCGACGACCGCGCCGTAGATGATCCCGATCACTGCCAGCGTGATGATCAGCGGACTGAAATAGGTTGCGGAGTCGGGGAACAGGGGCAGGCAGTACCGGATCATGCCGAACGTGCCGACCTTGTCCATGATCGCCATCATCAGGACCGCGCTCGCCGGGGTCGCCTCGACCGCGGCGTCGGGCAGCCAACGGTGCAGCGGCCACAGCGGCGCCTTGATCGCGAATGCGAACATGAACCCACCGAACAGCAGGTGCATGACGATCGGGTTCATCACGAAGTCGCCGGCCGCGACCGCGGCGACGATCGCCCGCAGGTCGAAGGTGCCGGCATCGAACGCGTCGCTCGACGCGGTCGCGACGTAGAGGCCGACCACGGCGGCGAGCATGATGAGGCCGCCGAAGAGGTTGTACAGCAGGAACTTTACCGCGGCCCGGCTGCGCTCGCGGCCACCGAACCCGCCGATGAGGAAGTACATCGGGATGAGCATGGCCTCGAAGAACACATAGAACAGCAGGATGTCCAGTGACACCAGCGAGATCAGGACCATGCCCTCGACGGCCAGCGTCAGCGCGACGTAGACGTGCACCGAACGGCCGCCCCAGCTGATCCGGTCACCCGCGTCGTTCCAGCCGGCGACCATCAACAAAGGAACCAGCACCGCGGTGAGCACCACCAGGGCGAGCGCGATGCCGTCGACGCCGAGGATGTAACCGGTGCCGAAAGACGGTATCCAGCGGTAGTTCTCGACGAACTGGTACTGCTCCCCGCCGGGGTCGAAGCCGACCGCGACGACAACGGTGACCGCGAGGACCACCAGTGACACCGCGAGCGCGACCCACTTCGCCAGCGACCGCGCCGTCGCGGGCAGCAGCATGACCGCCACCGCACCCACCATCGGAACCGCCCACAGGACCGTCAACCACGGCACGGTCGTCACCACAGGTTCACCGCCAAGATCAGGGCGACCACGAACGTCGCGCCGGCGAGCATGGACAACGCGTACGAGCGGGCGAATCCCGTCTGCACGCCGCGCAGACCGTCGGACACCCGGCCGATCGCCGCGGCGAGCCCGCCCGCGGCGCCGTCGACCACCTCGTCGTCCAGTTCGGTGAGCCCCCTGGTCAGTTGGGCGCCCGGCGCCATCAGCACGCGTTCGTTGAACGCGTCGCCGTACAGGTCGCGCCGCGCCGCGACCGTGAGCGCCGAGCCCTGCGGCGCCTCGTCAGGTACCGAGCGGGCGCCGTACATCCGGTAGGCGACCGCGATGCCGACCGCGACGACAGCCAGCACGATCACGGTGACCACCCACACGGGCAGCACATGATGCACCTCGTGCGCGCCGACCACCGGTTCCAGCCAGTGCTCCAACGTGCCCCCGATCGCCAGCGCGGCCCCCGCGCCCACCGAGCCGATGGCCAGCAGGATCATCGGCCACGTCATCACCGCGGGCGCCTCGTGCGGATGCGCCGTTGACGCCCCGCGCTTCTCCCCGAAGAACGTCATCAGCATCACCCGTGTCATGTAGAACGCGGTGATACCGGCGCCGAGAATCGTTGCCGAGCCGAGGATCACGCCCTTCGCGCCGCCGGCGCCGAGGGCCGCCTCGATGATGCCGTCCTTGGAGAAGAACCCGGCCAGCGGCGGGATGCCGATGATCGCGAGATAGCCGAGGCCGAACGTCGCGAACGTGATCGGCAGCGCCGTGCGCAGACCGCCGTAGCGGCGCATGTTCACCTCGTCGTCCATGGCGTGCATCACCGAGCCGGCGCCGAGGAACAGCCCGGCCTTGAAGAAGCCGTGGGTCAGCAGGTGCATGATCGCGAACGCGTAGCCGGCCGGGCCGAGACCGGCGGCCAGCACCATGTAACCGATCTGGCTCATCGTCGACGCGGCGAGCGCCTTCTTGATGTCGTCCTTGGCGCAGCCGATGACAGCCCCGAACAACAGCGTGACCGCACCGACGACCACCACGGCGGTCTGCGCGTGCGGCGCGAGGTCGTAGACCGGCGCCGAGCGCACGATCAGGTACACCCCGGCGGTGACCATCGTGGCGGCGTGGATGAGCGCCGACACCGGGGTGGGGCCCTCCATCGCGTCACCGAGCCACGACTGCAGCGGCACCTGCGCGGACTTGCCGCATGCGGCGAGCAGCAGCATGAAGCCGATCGCCGTCAGCGTCCCCTCGCCCAGTTGCGGTGCCGCGCTGAACACCGCCTCGAACGACACGGCCCCCAGCGCCGAGAACATCACCATCAGCGCCACCGCGAGACCGATGTCACCGACCCGGTTGACGACGAACGCCTTCTTGGCGGCCGTGGCGGCCGACGGCTTGTGCGACCAGAAGCCGATCAGGAGGTAGGACGCCAGACCCACGCCCTCCCAGCCCATGTAGAGCCCGAGGTAGTTGTCGGCCAGCACCAGCAGCAGCATCGCCGACAGGAACAGATTGAGATAGCCGAAGAACCGCCGGCGGTCCGGGTCGTCGGCCATGTAGCCGATCGAGTAGATGTGGATCAGCGAGCCCACACCGGTGATCAGCAGCGCGAAGCACATCGACAACTGATCCAGTTGCAGGCCGAAGTCCACCTGCAGGCCGCCGACCGGAACCCAGCGGAACAGCGTCTCGTGCACGGCGCGCTGCTCGGTGGCGCGGCCCAGCATCGCGACGAAGAGCGTTGCGGCGCAGGCGAATGATGCCAGCGCCGCGGCCGTGCCCAGGAGGTGACCCCATCGGTCGGTCCGGCGTCCGCCCAGCAACAGCACAGCCGCGCCGCCCAGCGGCAGGGCGATCAGGAGCCACACGGGAAGTGTCATCGGTGCCCTAGTGCCTCAGCAGGCTGGCGTCGTCGACGTTGGCGGAGCGTCGTGTCCGGAAGATCGTCATGATGATCGCCAACCCGATCACGACCTCACAGGCGGCGACCACCATCGTGAAGAAGGCCACCACCTGACCGTCGAGGGTGCCGTGGACGCGGGAGAAGGTGACGAACGCAAGGTTGCAGGCGTTGAGCATCAGCTCGACGCACATGAACATCACGATCGCGTTGCGGCGCAGCAGGACTCCGGCGGCGCCGATGGTGAACAGCAGCGCCGACAGATAGAGGTAGTTGTCCGGGCTCACCGCAGTTCCCGATTCCCGTCCCGGCCACCCCGGCTGGGCTCGGTCGGTCCTGTGTCGCTGGGGACGGGACGTAGCTGCAGGATCGCGCTGACCGACAGCTCCGACCCGCGCCCGTCGGGCAGCCGCGCGGGGATGTCGACCGCGTTGTGCCTGGCGTAGACGCCGGGGTTGGGCAGCGTGGTGGGGTGACCGCCGGGCGCGAACCGCTCGATCGCCAACTCCCGCTGAGTTTTCCGGCGCTCGAACCGCTCTCGGTGTGCGAGCACCATGGCTCCCAGCGCGGCCGTGATGAGCAGTGCGCCGGTCAGCTCGAACGCCCACAGATATTTCGTGAACAGCAGTGCAGCCAGACCTTCGACGTTGCCTTCGGAGAGGCTCGCCGAGCGACCCGAGGATGGAGCATTCGCCTGCGCAAGACCGGTGAACCCGGTCGTCGACACCGTGCCGATCCCCGCGATCAGGAGCACCCCGAAGCCGATGCCGACCACGATCGCCGCGATGCGTTGCCCCCGCAGCGTCTCCACCAACGACTCCGAGGAATCCACCCCGATCAGCATCAGCACGAACAGGAACAGCATCATCACCGCGCCGGTGTACACCACCACCTGTACGACGCCGAGGAACGGGGCGTCGGCGGCGATGTAGAGCACCGCGAGGGCGATCATCGTCACCGCGAGCGAGATCGCCGAATACACCGCCTTCGGCGCTGACACGACGCCGAGTGCGCCGATCACCGCGACCACGGCGAGCACCCAGAACAGAACCGCCTCACCCATGGGTCACCGTGCTTCCAGGGGCTTGATGTGGCCCAGGTAGTAGTCGTCGTCTGTGCTGCCCGGGGCCATGGCGTGCGGGGGTGCTTCCATGCCGGGACTCAGCGGGGCGAGCAGTTTGTCCTTGCCGTAGATCAGATCCGACCGGTTGTCGTCGGCCAGCTCGTAGTCGTTGGTCATGGTCAGCGCGCGGGTCGGGCAGGCCTCGATGCACAGCCCGCAGCCGATGCATCGCAGATAGTTGATCTGATAGACCCTGCCGTAACGCTCACCGGGGGAGAATCGCTCCTCCTCGGTGTTGTCGGCGCCCTCGACGAAGATCGCGTCGGCCGGGCAGGCCCAGGCGCACAACTCGCAGCCGATGCACTTCTCGAGGCCATCGGGGTAGCGGTTCAGTTGGTGCCGGCCGTGGTAGCGCTTCGCGACCGGGCCTGGCTTCTCCGGATATTCCTCGGTGACAGGCTTTTTGAACATCGCCCCGAAGGTGACGGCGAATCCTGCGATCGCGTCGAGGAACCTAGGCATCGGCACGCTCCTTCCGGGACGTCTGAGGCATCGGGGGCACCGGGAAGGCACCGGACACTGCCGGGGGGACAGGGGCGGGGGAGGACGCCTCCCGGCGCGCCCGCCGGGATCGCCACGAGAACATCACCAGTGCCGCAAGGGCGACCGCGGCGAGACCGATCAGCGCGGTCACCCAGGTCGGCAGGCCCTCCTCGCCGAGCGAGCGGGTGACGGCGACGACCATGATCCACGCCAGTGACACGGGGATCAGGATCTTCCAGCCCAGCGCCATGAACTGGTCGTAGCGCAACCGGGGCAGGGTCGCGCGCAGCCACATGAACACGAACAGGAACATCCAGACCTTGGCGGTGAACCACAGCAGCGGCCACCAGCCGTGATTCGCGCCGTCCCACAGGCTCAGCGGTAGCGGCGCGTGCCACCCGCCGAGGAACAGGGTGGTGGCCAACGCCGACACGGTGGTCATGTTGACGTACTCGGCGAGCATGAACATCGCGAACTTGAGCGACGAGTACTCGGTGTGGAAGCCGCCGACGAGCTCGCCTTCGGCTTCGGGCAGATCGAAGGGCGCCCGGTTGGTTTCGCCCACCATCGAGGTCAGATACACCAGGAACGACGGCAGCAGCAGGAACACGAACCAGGTGTTCTCCTGCGCGGCGACGATGCCCGAGGTCGACATGGTGCCGGAGTAGATGAACACCGCCGCGAACGACAGTGCCATCGCGATCTCGTACGAGACCACCTGCGCCGACGACCGCAGCCCACCGAGCAGCGGGTACACCGACCCCGATGCCCAGCCCGCGAGCACGATGCCGTACACCCCGATCGAGGTGACCGCGAGGATGTAGAGCACCGCCACCGGCAGATCCGTCAGCTGCAACGCGGTGCGGTGCCCGAACACCGAGGTCTCCCCACCCAGAGGGATCACGGCGAACGCCATGAACGCGGGGATCACCGAGATGACCGGCGCGGCCAGGTAGATCCACTTGTCGACCCCCGCCGGGATGAGCCCTTCCTTGAGTGCGAGTTTCACCCCGTCGGCCAGCGACTGCAGCAGCCCGTGCGGACCCACCCGATTGGGGCCCAGCCGCATCTGCATGCGGCCCAAGATCTTTCGCTCCAGCAGGATTGCGACGAGCACGGTCAGCACCAGGAACACGAAGATCCCGAGGGCCTTGGCGAGGATCAGCCACCACGGGTCATGGCCGAACAACGTGGGATCGGGGTAGGTCGTCGGCGTCACGGCTGCTCCCGCCCGATCCGCACCACGGCACCCGATGACACACCCAGCGTCGCGTGCACCGTGCAGCCCGGGGAATTGGTCGGGAGCCAGACCACCCGGTCGGCCATCTCGGTCACCACCAGTGGCAGCGTGATCGAGCCCCGCTCGGTGGACACGGTCACCGGATCGCCCGGCTGGACGGCGATCTCGGCGGCCGTGGTCGCTGACATCCGTGCCACCGGAGCGTGTGCGGTGCCGGCGAGGTGCGGTTCGCCGTCCTGCAACCGACCGTGGTCGAGCAGGAGCCGCCAGGTCGCCAGGATCGCCTCGCCCGCGGCCGCTTCCGGCTGCGGCGTCGAGATCGGGCCGTCGTTGCCGGTCCGGTCGCCCGACCACAACCCGATGCGGGCCCGCTCGTCGGCGACGACCGCCGCCGAGGGGGTGCCCAGGTCGATGCCGAGCTCGTCGGCGAGGAATCCGAGCACCCCGAAATCGGGTAGCGCGTTGGTCTGCAGCGACGGCTCGAAGGGACGGATGCGGCCCTCCCAGTTGACGAAGGAGCCGGCCTTCTCCACGACAGGCGCGACGGGGAACACCACGTCCGCGCGGTCGGTGACAGCGCTGCGGCGCATCTCGAGGCTGACGACGAACGGCGCCGTGTCCAGAGCCGCGCGTGCGGCCGCGGGGTCGGGCAGGTCGTCGAGCTCCACACCGCCGATCACCAGCGCATCGAGGTCACCGGCGGCAGCGGCCGCCAGGATTCCGGTGGTGTCGCGTCCGCGCCCCGCAGGCAGCGCGTCGACGTTCCATTTCTTCGCCATCAGCGTCCGGGCGGCGTCGTCGTGCACGGGGTGGCCGCCGGGCAGCAGGGTGGGCAGCGCACCGGCGTCCACGGCGCCGCGGTCGCCGGCCCGGCGCGGTACCCATGCCAGCCGCGCTCCGGTGCCGGCCGCGAGCCGCGCCGCCGCGGACAGCGCGCCGGGTGCGCTCGCGAGCCGTTCACCGACCAGGATCACCGCGCCGGGCATCGCCATCAGAACGTTGCCGGCGAGCCCGTCGATTGCGGCGGCCTCCGCGCCGGGTACGGCGCAGACCAGTTCGCCGGACAGTTTGCGCAGACCGCGCGAGGCGAACGGCGCCACCGACAGCACCTGTAGACCCCGCTTGCGGACCGCCTTGCGCAGCCGCAGGAAGACGATCGGCGATTCGTCTTCGGGCTCGAAGCCGGCGAGCAGCACTGCCGGTGCGTTCTCCAGATCCGCATACGTGACGTCCATCGGCAGCCCGGCGACATGCGTACCGAGGAAAGCCGTCTCCTCATCGCTGTGCGGACGACTACGGAAGTCGATGTCGTTGCTGTTCAACATGATTCGGGCGAATTTCGAGTAGATGTAGGCGTCCTCCGCCGTGCAGCGCCCACCGACGAGCACGCCGGCGCGTCCCTCCGCCGCGGCGAGCCGCCGGGCCGTGACACTGAGCGCCTCGGACCACGACGCGGGACGTAGGGCGCCGTCCTCGCGCATCAGCGGTGTGGTGATGCGGTCGCCGACCGTCGCGTAGGTGAACGCCCAGCGGCCCTTGTCGCAGTTCCACTCCTCGTTGACCTCGGGATCGTCACCGGCCAGGCGGCGCAACACCTTTCCCCGACGATGGTCGGTGCGCTGCGCGCAGCCCGACGCGCAGTGTTCACACACGCTCGGGCTGGACACGAGATCGAAGGGCCGCGCGCGGAACCGGTAGGCGGTGCCCGTCAGCGCGCCGACCGGGCAGATCTGCACCGTGTTGCCGGAGAAGTACGACTGGAACGGTTCACCGGTCGCGATCCCGACCTGCTGGCTCGCGCCGCGCTCGAGCAGGTCGATGAACCGGTCGCCGGCGATCTGATCGGAGAACCGGGTGCACCGCGCGCACAGCACGCAGCGTTCGCGGTCGAGCAGCACCTGCGACGAGATCGCGATCGGCTTGGGGAAGGTTCGCTTGACGTCGTCGAAGCGGGTTTCGGTGCGGCCGTGTGACATCGCCTGGTTCTGCAGCGGGCATTCACCGCCCTTGTCGCAGATCGGGCAGTCCAGCGGATGGTTGATCAGCAGCAGTTCCATGACACCGTGCTGCGCCTTGTCGGCCGCTTCGGAGGTGTGCTGGGTGCGCACCACCATGTCGGGGGAGACCGTGGTGGTGCACGACGCCAACGGCTTCCGCTGTCCTTCGACCTCCACCAGGCACTGCCGGCAGGCGCCGACGGGGTCGAGCAGGGGGTGGTCGCAGAAGCGGGGGATCTGCACGCCCATCAGTTCGGCAGCGCGGATCACCAACGTGCCCTTGGGCACGCTCACCTCGGTGCCGTCGATGGTCAGCGTGACCATCTCGACCGCCGGGGCGTCGTGACTGTGCTCAGCCAGCGTCATACGTGCCCCCCTTTGTTCCGGCGAGCAGACGCGAACTCGAGCAATCTCGCGGCGTGTCCACTCGAGTTCGCGTCTGCTCGCGCGAAAGAAGGTGCGTCATGCGCCCACTCCCTCCGGTGCGGCCAGCATCGACGCGTACGGGTCGAAGGGGCACCCCGCCCCGCCCAGATGGGCCTCGTACTCGTCGCGGAAGTACCTCAGCGACGACAGAATCGGGCTCGCCGCGCCGTCACCCAACGCACAGAACGACTTGCCGAAGATGTTGTCGGAGATGTCGAGCAGCTTGTCGAGATCCGCCTCGGTGCCCCGGCCCGTCTCCAGCCGCTCGTAGATCTGCGCCAGCCAGTAGGTGCCCTCCCGGCACGGCGTGCACTTGCCGCACGACTCGTGGGCGTAGAACTGCGTCCACCGCCGGACCGCGCGCACCACGCACGTGGTGTCGTCGAAGATCTGCAGTGCCTTGGTGCCCAGCATCGATCCGACGCCGGCCATCCCTTCGTAATCCAGGGGCACGTCGAGATGCTCGGCCGTCAACAGTGGCGTCGACGAGCCGCCCGGCGTCCAGAACTTCAGCTCGTGGCCGGCCCGCACCCCGCCGGCATAGTCGAGCAACTCCCGCAGCGTGATGCCCAGGGGTGCCTCGTACTGGCCGGGCGTCGTGACATGACCGGACAGTGAGTACAGCGTGAACCCCGGCGACTTCTCCGAGCCCATCGACCGGAACCAGTCCACGCCGTTGCGCAGGATCGGCGGCACGCTCGCGATCGACTCGACGTTGTTGACCACCGTCGGGCACGCGTACAGACCGGCGACGGCCGGGAACGGCGGCCGCAGTCGCGGCTGACCCCGCCGCCCCTCCAGCGAGTCCAGCAGTGCGGTCTCCTCGCCGCAGATGTAGGCGCCTGCGCCGGCGTGCACCACGAGCTCGAGATCGAATCCCGATCCGCCGATGTCGGTGCCCAGGTAACCGGCCGCATATGCCTCCGCGACGGCGGCCTGCAGCCGGCGCAGCACCGGAAGCACCTCACCGCGCAGATAGATGAACGCATGGTGGGCTCGGATCGCGTACGCGGCGATGATGGCACCCTCGACCAGGAAGTGCGGCGTGGTCAGCATCAGCGGCATGTCTTTGCAGGTGCCGGGTTCCGATTCGTCGGCGTTGATCACCAGGTAGTGCGGTTTGGCAGCCGCGCCCTCGTCGCCCTGGGGAATGAACGACCACTTCGTTCCCGTCGGGAAGCCCGCGCCGCCGCGGCCGCGCAGTCCCGAGTCCTTGACCAGGGTGATGACCTCGTCGGGGCCCATCGCCAGGGCTTTACCGAGCGCTTCGTAGCCGCCGTGGCGACGATAGGTGTCCATGGTCCACGGCTGCGGTTCGTCCCAGAAGCTGCTCAGTACCGGAGTCAGTGCAGTCATGAGGCATCCGTCGCGGTCGGATCGGTGTCGGCGGTGTCCCCGCGCGCGGGGACCTCGGCCGACGGTGCGGGTGCAGGCTCGTCTTTGACGGCCTCGGTGGCCGCGGCCTGCTCGTGGCCCGGGGCCGGGGAGGTGCTGTCGGTGGCGGGCGCGTCGGCCTCCGGCGCGCTCATCCCACGCTCCCGGGCGATCCGCAGACCGGCCAGCGTCGCAGCCCCCGGACCCGCCGCGTCAGCACCGGCGGCGGAATGGCCAACGCCAGCAAGGATTCTCGCCGTCTCGCGGAACGTGCACAGCGAGCCGCTGCGCGACGGCGTCGGCGGCTGACCCGCCTGCAATGCGTCCACGAGATCACGCGCCGACGACGGGGTCTGGTTGTCGAAGAACTCCCAGTTCACCATCACCACGGGGGCGTAGTCGCAGGCCGCATTGCACTCGACGTGCTCGAGGGTGATCCGACCGTCCAGGGTGTTCTGCCCGGCGAGGATTCCGAGGTGCTCCTGCAGCGTGTCCAGGATCGCGTCCCCGCCCATCACCGCGCACAGCGTGTTGGTGCACACGCCCACCAGGTAGTCGCCCGTGGGCGTGCGGCGGTACATCGAATAGAACGTCGCGACAGCCGTCACCTCGGCCGGTGTCAAGCCCAGACGTTCTGCGCAGAAAGCGATTCCGGCCGGAGTGAGATAGCCGTCCTCGGCCTGCACCAGGTGCAGCAGCGGCAGCAGCGCCGACCGCGCGTCGGGGTAGCGGCCGACGATCTCCTCGGCATCGCGTGTCAACCGCGCCGTGACGTCGGCCGGATACGTGGCCGGCCCGTGGATCGGCGGACCGGGTTCGTCGGGACGCTGGCCGAGCTCCAAAAAAACACTCACCGGTCCACCCCGCCCATTACCGGATCGATCGACGCGACCGCCGCGATCGCGTCGGCCACCATGCCGCCTTCGCACATCGCCGCCACCGCCTGCAGATTCGTGAACGAGGGGTCGCGGTAGTGCACGCGATACGGCCGGGTCCCGCCGTCGGAGACCATGTGTACCCCGAGTTCGCCTCGGGGCGATTCGACGGCGGCGTACACCTGCCCGGCCGGCACCCGGAAACCCTCGGTGACGATCTTGAAGTGATGGATCAGGCCCTCCATCGACCGTCCCATGATCTTCGCGATGTGCTCATCGGAGTTACCCAGACCATCCGGACCCACCTTCAGGTCCGCAGGCCACGCGAGCTTCTTGTCGTCGATCATCACCGGGGCCCCGGCCAGCCTCTCGAGGCGCTCCACGCACTGCTCGACGATCCTGAGGGACTCGCGCATCTCTTTGACCCGAATCAGATAGCGGCCGTACGAATCACAGCGATCGTCAGTGATGACGTCGAAGTCGTACGTCTCGTACCCGCAGTACGGCTGCGCTTTGCGCAGATCGTGCGGAAGTCCTGTCGAGCGCAGCACCGGCCCGGTGATGCCCAGCGCCATGCATCCCGTCAGATCCAGGTAGCCGACGCCGAGAGTGCGCGCTTTCCAGATGTAGTTCTCGTTGAGCAGGTTCTCCAGGTCGCGCAGCCGCTGGGGCAGCAGCGTCAACAGCTCGTGCAGCTGCGGCATGGCCTCGTCCGGCAGATCGACAGCGACACCGCCGGGCCGGATGTAGGCATGGTTCATCCGCAGGCCGGTGATCGTCTCGAACACCGAGAGGATGAGTTCGCGCTCGCGGAAACCGAGGAACATCGCCGTCATCGCGCCGAGTTCCATGCCGCCGGTCGCCAGCGCGACCAGATGGCTGGAGATGCGGTTGAGCTCCATCATCATCACCCGGATCACCGAGGCTCGTTCGGGGATCTCGTCGGTGACGTCGAGGAGCTTCTCGACTCCCAGGCAGTACACCGTCTCGTTGAAGAACGGGGACAGGTAGTCCATCCGGGTCACGAAGGTGACACCCTGTGTCCACGTCCGGAATTCGAGATTCTTCTCGATACCGGTGTGCAGATAGCCGATACCGCAACGGGCCTCGACGATCGTCTCACCCTCGATCTCGAGGATGAGCCGCAGCACCCCGTGGGTCGACGGATGTTGCGGACCCATGTTGACCACGATCCGTTCGCCGGCGTGCTCGCCGGCATTCTCGCGTGCGGCGGTGACGACCTGGTCCCAATCCTGGCCGCCGACGACGACCACCCTCTCCGGGCGGTGTTCTGAGATGGTCATCAGTTGTAGGACCTCCGCTGATCGGGCGGCGGGATCTGGGCCCCGTGGTACTCGACCGGCACGCCGCCCAGCGGGTAGTCCTTGCGTTGCGGGTGGCCGACCCAGTCGTCGGGCATCTCGATCCTGGTCAGCGACGGATGTCCGTCGAAGACGATGCCGAAGAAGTCGTAGGTCTCCCGCTCATGCCAGTCGGTGGTCGGGTACACCGAGAACAGAGACGGGATGTGCGGATCACCGTCCGGCGCAGTCACTTCCACGCGGATGCGGCGGTTGTGGGTGATCGACATCAGCGGATACACCGCATGCAGCTCCCGCCCCGTGTCATCGGGGTAGTGCACGCCGCTGACCCCCAGGCAGAGCTCGAAGCGCAGAGCGGCATCGTCGCGCAGGGCCTGCGCGACGTCGACCAGTCGTGCGCGGTGTACCTCGAGGGTGAGCTCTCCCCGGAACACGACGACCCTCTCGATCGCCTCGGCCGTCACGTCCTCACCGAGGGCGGCGGTCACCGCGTCGACGACCTCGTCGAAGTAGCCACCGTAGGGCCGAGGGCTGCTACCCGGCAGCGCGACCGGCCGGATCAGCCGACCGTAACCGGACGTGTCCCCACTACCCTTCGCGCCGAACATGCCGCGCCGCACGCCGATCACCTCGGGGCCGGTGCCCTCGGTGCCGGTCACCTCAGCAGGCCTTTCAGCTCGATCGTCGGCGGCACCGCGAGCGCCGCCTGCTCGGCCTCCCTGATGGCCTCCTCGCGGTTGACCCCGAGCGGCATCTGCTGAATCTTGTCGTGCAGCTTGAGGATCGCGTGCAACAGCATCTCCGGACGGGGCGGGCAGCCGGGCAGGTAGATGTCCACCGGCACCACGTGGTCGACGCCCTGCACCACCGCGTAGTTGTTGAACATCCCGCCCGACGACGCGCACACACCCATGGCCAGCACCCATTTCGGCTCGGCCATCTGGTCGTAGATCTGGCGCAGCACTGGGGCCATCTTCTGGCTGACCCGGCCCGCCACGATCATCAGATCGGCCTGCCGCGGTGTCGCGGAGAACCGCTCCATGCCGAAGCGGGAGATGTCGAACCGAGGTCCCGCCGTCGCCATCATCTCGATCGCGCAGCACGCCAACCCGAAGGTCGCCGGCCACAGCGAGCCCTTGCGGACGTAGCCGGCGACCGCCTCGACCGTGGAGAGCAGGATGCCGCCGGGCAACCGTTCCTCTAGTCCCATTGCAGGCCTCCTCTGCGCCACACGTAGGCGTAGGCGACGAAGACGATCACCATGAACAGCAGCATCTCGACCAGCGCGAACACGCCGAGACTGTCGAACGCGACGGCCCACGGGTACAGGAACACGATCTCGATGTCGAAGACGATGAACAGCATCGCGGTCAGGTAGTAGCGAATGGGGAATCGCTGACCGGTGGCGGCGGCCGCGGGATCGCCGGCGTCCATCGGCTCGATGCCGCACTCGTAGGCCTCGAGCTTGGCGCGGTTGTAGCGACGTGGACCGATGAGGACCGCGATGCCCACCGAACCGACCGCGAACACGGCAGCTATCGCACCAAGCACCAGGATCGGGGTGTACAGGCTCATGCTGCGTAGGAGCTCCTCGCGGGCTGTCGATGTGAGCTTTCACACACCCTAACCCTGATAGCGACCTGCGCCACACATTTTGATGAGTATCTCTAAAGGAGTGTCAGTCGGCCCCGGTGACGTCCCGAAAAAGCAAGCGTGACAGGGCGTTAACGTGCGGCTCTGGTCACTGACGGGGCCGTAAGAGCGACACGACGGCGTCGCCGAGCCGGATCGGGTCGATGGGGTGGGGTACCGCGGCCTCGGCACGTGACCAGCGTGCGAGCCAGGCGTCGTCCGGTCGCCCGGTGAGCACCAGCACCGGCGGGCAGTCGTCGACCTCGTCCTTGAGCTGTTTCGCGATTCCCATTCCGCCCACCGGGGTGGCCTCGCCGTCGAGGATCGCCAGGTCGAAGCCACCCGCGTCCATCTGCTGGATCACCATCGGCCCGGTGGCGACCTCGACGTAGTTCAGTTCGGGGAGGTCCGGATGCACCCGTTTTCCGAGCGTCAGCTGCACCTGCTCGCGCGTGCGCGGGTTGCTGCTGTAGACGAGGACCCTCAGCGCGAGTTGCGGCTCGGACGACGACGGCAGCACCATGAGCGCGATGGTAGCCGCGGCGCGTGCGTCGGAGATGCCGTTCGGAGCTCGACCGTTGACCTCAACATTCGTTCAGGTTGAACACTGGGCGGATGGACCAGACACCCGCCCTCGCCCGATTCGACGACTCCTATAAGAACCGGACCCCACCATGGGTCATCGGCGAGCCGCAGCCGGCGATCGTCGCGCTCGAACGCGACGGCCACATCCGCGGCCGCGTGCTCGACATCGGCTGCGGAACCGGCGAGCACACCATCCTGCTCACCCGGCTCGGCTACGACGTGCTGGGCGTCGACGGCGCCCCCACGGCCGTCGAGCAGGCCCGGCGCAATGCCGCCGCCCACGGCGTCGACGCGCGGTTCGCTGTCCGCGACGCCCTCGACCTCGGCGCATCGCCGACCTTCGACACCGTGATCGACAGCGCCCTGTTCCACATCTTCGATGCCGAGGACCGGGTGCGGACCGTGCGCAGCCTGCGCACCGCCACGCTGCCGGGCGCGCTGGTGGCGGTGCTCGCGCTCTCCGACGCGGGGCGCGGGTTCGGACCGCAGGTCAGCGAGGAGGATCTGCGCGGCGCGTTCGCCGAGGGCTGGTCGGTCGAAGAGCTCAGCCCGACGACGTATCGCGGCGTGGTCACCGACCTGCACGCCGACGCGCTCGGCCTCGAGGTGGGCAGCCGGGTCGACGAGCCTGCCCTGCTGTTGCGGGCGCGCCGCGACTGACCGGTCGACCGTCAGCGCTCACCGTAGCCGGGGTGGTCGATCGACAACCGGTGCGCCACCAGCAGTCGCAGGCAGGACATGACGTCCTCGGTGCGGTCGTCGAGGTCGCCGGCGCGGATGGCGTCGGCGAGTTCGGCCTCGTCGGCAACCCCCAGTGCGGTCAGTGCGTCCTGCACCGAAGACGCCGTCTCGCAGAGCAATTCGCGTTCGACGATGCGCAGGACGTTCGCCGCGACCCGGGCGTGGAAGCCGACCTGGCCACCGCACGCGGCCCGAACGTCGGTCTCCAGGAACATCGCGACGGCGGCGACGAGCTCGGCGGCGGTGGGACGGGCGGTCATGCCGGACCCCCACCGGAGAGCAGATCGAGCAGATCCCATTCCGTTTCGCTGACCCGTCGCCCGATCGCGGCGAGTTCGACCGACGGCGTCTCCCCGCAGAGATGACGTTCGGCCTGGTGCCGGCAGATCACTCCCCAGCGCAGCGTGGCCACGGTCAGCCACCAGCGCAGCGCGGACCGGTCGACGTGGATGCCTGCCGCATCTTCGTAGGCCCGCACGAACGTCTCGACGCTGCCGAGGCCGCCGGCGCCGAGCGCGGCCGGCGCGCCGAAGCGCCAGGCGCGGATGCAGAACCAGGCCAGGTCCTCATAGACCTCGCCGATGTGAGTCAGTTCCCAGTCGAGGACGGCCGCCAGGCCGGTGTCGTCGACGATCAGGTTTCCCATCCGAAAGTCGCCGTGCACGAGCCGCATCGGCGACGGGGCCGGTCGCTGATCGGCGAGCCGGCGGAAGGTCCACTCGAATGTGGCTGTGGTGTCTCCGATCTCGTCGAGCCGGGCACGCCAGCCGGCGAGGTCATCGGGGGCGCTCAAGCCCGCACCGTCGATGTCGGCCCGGTGGATCGCGGCGAGCGCTTCGGCGCACTGGCGCAACAGCCGGGCCCGGCCGTCGTCGTCGAGCGCGCGGAAGATGCGCCGCACGATCGTCTCCCCGGGTACCGCGTCGCAGATCAGATACGGGCTGCCGACGTCGTCCGCGGAATCGCTGGCCGTCAGGATGTGCGGCACCGGGGCGCCGGCGGCCGCGGCGCGCTGCTGCACCGTGGCCTCGAGCTCCATCCCGGCGTGGATGTCGTCCGGGGGTCCGGTGCGCAGGATCAGAGCCCGCCGGGTCTCGCCCACCGCGTCGAACGCCCACGTGGTGCGGCTCGCGCCGCCGGTCAGCCGGGTCAGGTTGTCGACCGTGACGTCGCCGAGCAGCGGGGTCAACACCTCGCGCAGCTGGTCGGCCAGTGTCATTTCCGGCCGAATCCGAAGAGCCGCTGGGCGACGCGACGGATCTGGATCTCCTCGGCGCCCTCGGTGATGCGGTACCGGCGGTGGTGGCGGTAGATGTGCTCGAATGGTTCGTGTCTGCTGTATCCGACCCCGCCGTGCACCTGCATCGCGCGGTCGGCCGCCTCGCAGACCAGGCGATTGGCGCGGTAGTTGGCCATCGACACCTTGTCGGAGACCTCCATGTGGTGGTTGGCGTCGAGCTGGGTGGCCGCGTAGTACACCAGCAGCCGCACCATCTGGGCCTCGGTCTGCAACTCCACCAGCGGCCACTGCACGGCCTGGTTGACCGCCAGCGGCTTGCCGAACACCGACCGCTGGTTCGCGTAGCCGACTGCCCGATCGATGCAGTACTGGGCTGCCCCCAGGCTGCTCGCCGCCTGTCGAATCCTGTTCTCGTGCAGGAATGTCTGCCCGACGTCGAGGCCGTGGCCGACCTCACCGAGGACGGCGTCGGAGGGGACCCGAACGTTGTCGAGGACGACCTCACCGTGGTCGGTGGGCATGTTGAACGTCCACCAGTAGTACGGCACGGTGAAGCCGGGCGAGTCGGTCGGCACGAGGAACGCGGTGATGCCGCGGGCCTGGCCGGGTTCCCCCGAGGTGCGCGCGAAGATCAGGTCGTGGGTGGCCCGGTGTACGCCGGTGTTCCAGCGTTTGGCGCCGTTGATCACCCAGTCGTTTCCGTCGCGCACCGCCGTCGTCTCCAGCCAGGTGGCGTCGGAGCCGTGGTTCGGTTCGGTCAGCCCGAAGGCCATCGACCGCTCGCCGGTGATCAACGCCTCGGTCCACGCGGCCTTCTGCTCGTCGGCACCGAACCGGTCCATCATGATGACCTGCGGGAAGTTCCCCACGATCGACGACTCGTCCTGCAGGTCGTTGTGCAGCCCGAGCCCCTTGTGCGCCAGGTGTTCCCGGATGACGGCCATGTCGATGTTGCTGCCGCCGCGCCCTCCGAACTGGGCCGGCAACCCGTAGCGCAGCCACCCCGCCGCGTCCGCGCGCCGCCGCATCTCGTCGAGCAGGTCCTCCCATTCGCGGCGTGGCACTCCACCGTTGTCCCAATCGGTGCGAGCGTGCTCGCGCCGGTGGTCGAAGTACTGGATGTGTTCGCGCTCGAGCGGCGCGATCTCGGCCTCGATGAACGCGTCCATCTCCGCCAGCAGCCCCGGAAGGTGTTCGGGGAGGCTGAAATCCACGGTGATCTCCTTGCTGGTCGTTACTGCCCGTACAGTGTCTTCTTCCAGATTCGCGACAGCGTGGCGATCGCGTCGTCGTCGCTCATCGTGATCCCGACGCCCGCCCCGGTGTCGCCGACGAACACGGTGGTGAAGTTCTCGAACAGCAGCGCGATGGCCGCTGCGGTGTGCTCGGGGTCCAGGTCGGCGGCGAAGCCCTGGTCCTGCGCGCGGCGCACCGACGCGGCGACGATGTCGATGCCGAAGCGGCGGAACTCGTTCTGCAGGGCGGCGAACCTCGGCTGGGTGGCCGCGAGTTGTGCGACCGCGATCATGATGCCGATGTTCTGCGTGAACATCGTCCAGTAACCGGTGACGACGGTGGTGAAGAACGCGTCGTCGTCGGGGGACTGGGGGAGCGGCACGCTCAGGCCCGACGGCGCCACGACCTCGTGCAGGAAGGATTCGGCGAGGTCGGCCAACAGGTCTTCCTTGTCGGCGAAGTACCGGTAGAACGCGGCGGTGGACCGGCCGGCCGCCGAGGTGATGTCACCCAGCGTGGTGCCGTGGAAGCCGCGCTCGGCGAACAGCTTTCGGGCGGCCTGCTCGATCGCCAGGCGGGTCTGACGGCCTTTCGCGCTCAACTCCGACGGGCTGGGCGGCACGCCGTCAACCCAGGATCCGGTCGCCGGCACGTAACAGCGCACCGGGGAGTTCGTGGCCGACGGCGTCCTGGGCGACCCGGGCGGCGGCGATCGCCTTCTCGAGGTCGACATCGACCCCGATGCCGCAGTCGCGCAACAGGTACGCCAGGTCCTCGGTGGCGATGTTGCCGCTGGCGCCGGGCGCGAACGGGCAGCCGCCCAGCCCGCCGACCGAGGCGTCCAGCCGGGTCACCCCCGCCTGAATCGCGGCGTAGGCGCTGGCCAGGCCCGCGCCGCGGGTGTTGTGGAAGTGCGCACCCAGCGGCAGGTCGCCGATCAGCGGCCGCACCAGTGCGACCAGTTCGGTGACCCGACGCGGGGTCGCTGTGCCGATCGTGTCGGCGATGGCGAGCCGGTCGGCGCCGCCGTCCAGCGCCGCGGTGAGCACGTCGATCACTCGATCGGTCGGCGTCGGCCCGTCGAACGGACAGTCCCAGGCGGTGGCGACGATGACCTCCACACGGGCGCCCGCATCGTGGGCGATCGCCGCGATGTCCGGGATCGCCGCGGCCGCCTCGGCCGACGTACGGCCGACGTTGGCGCGGCTGTGTCCGTCGGCGGCCGACACCACGTACTCGATGGACTGCAGCTCCGCGGCGATCGCGCGCCGGGCACCGGTGGGGCTGGCCACCAGTGCCGAGAACTCGATGTCGGGGAAGTCGCCGAGGTGCTCGGCGAGCTCGGCGGCGTCGGCCAGGGCCGGCACCTTCGACGGCGAGACGAACGCGGTGGCCTCCATCTCGCGCACCCCGGTCGCGGCGATGGCGGCGAGCAGTTCCCGCTTGGCGGACAACGGGATCGGGGCTTCGATCTGGAGCCCGTCGCGCAGCGAGACATCGCGGATCGTGACGTGGGCAGGCAGCGTCACAGCACGCCCTTCGCGCGCAGGTCGGCCAGCTCGCCATCGGTGTGGCCGAGCAGGTCGCGATAGATCTCCTCGTTGTGCTGGCCGGGTCGCGCCGGCCCGGCACTGCGAATGGTTCCCGGCGTCTGGGACAGCACCGGCACCACGCCGGGTCCCTTGACGGCGCGGCCGACGCGCTCGTCGAAGTGGTCGGCGATCATGCCGCGCGCCTGCAGCTGCGGGTCCGTGACGACCTCGGCCACCGTGTTGATCGGGCCGCTGATCACGCCTGCCGCCGACAACGTGGAGATGATGTCGGCGGGTTCGCGGGCCGCGGCCCACGCCCCGATGATCGCGTCGAGCTCGTCCTGATTGCGCCCGCGGGCGACGTGGGTGGCGAAGCGTTCGTCGGTGGCCAGGTCGGGCTGGTCCATCGCCTGGCACAGCCGCCGGAACACGGTGTCCTGGTTGGCGGCGATCACCACCCAGCTGCCGTCGGCCGTCGGATAGATGTTGGACGGGGCGATGCCCTCCAGACGCGTCCCGGACGGGCCGCGCACCACCCCGCCCACGTCGTAGTCGGGAATCGTCGATTCCTGCACCGCCAGGCACGATTCGGTGAGCGCGGCGTCGACGACCTGGCCCTCACCGGTCACGGTGCGGCGGTAGAGCGCGGCCAGCGCGCCCTGGGCGGCGAACATCCCGGCGAGGCTGTCGCCGAGCGAGAGGGCCAGGCGCGGGGGAGGCCCACCGGGGAAACCGTTCATGTGCCGCAACCCGCTGGCCGCCTCGGCGACCGAGGCGTAACCCGCCTTGTGGGCATCCGGGCCCGTCTGGCCGTACCCAGACACCCGCACCAGGATGATCCCTCGATTGCGTTCGCGCAGAACGTCGTAGCCGAGATCCCACTTCTCCAGTGTGCCGGGACGGAAGTTCTCCACCACGATGTCGCTGCGTTCGATCAGCTCGAGGAACAGCTCGCGACCCGCCGGCTCCCGCAGATTGAGCGTGATCGCTTTCTTGTTGCGGGCGTGCACGGTCCAGAAGAAGTGGTGGCCGTCGAGTTCGGCCTGCCCCCAGGTGCGCAGCGGGTCGGGAGCATCCGGCGGTTCGATCTTGATCACGTCGGCGCCCATGTCGCCCAGCAGCCGGCCGGCGAACGGCCCGGAGATCAGGGTGCCCACCTCGATGACCCGGATGCCGTCGAGCGGTCCTGGGCACATTCCCGGGTCGCTTCGCTCCTGCCCTCCGGAACTCCTTCCCGGGTCGCTTCGCTCCTGCCCTCCGGAACCCGTCATGCCGAGAACCCGTGTCTCTGCAGCCAATCGGTGCAGATCCCGACTGCCTCGCGCAGTTTGTCGCGTTGGTCGGGGCCTGCGTAGTAGTGGTTCGCGCCGGGGATCTCGTGCATCTCCTTGTCCGGATGGCCGATCGCGTCGAAGATCCTGCGTGTGTGGCTCGGGGTGCACGCGTCGTCGGCGAGGTTGCCGATCACCAGTGCCGGGACGGCGATGTCGGGGCCGGCCGTCACCGCGTCGGCGCGGGCGTCGTCGTAGCTCCACTGGGACAGCCAGCTGCGCAGCGTGCAGAACCGTGCGAGGCCGACGGGGCTCATGTTCACCACAGCAGGATCCCCCAGATAGCAGGTGCCCGGGGTGCGTTCGTTGGGATCCACGGTCGGGTCCAGCCAGCGCGGGTCGGCCATGGTGCCGTGGACGACGAACGCGAACTCGTCATCAGGCCTGCCGGCGGCCTCGAGTTCCGTCAGCTTGCCCTTGACCCAGGCGGTGATGCGCCGGTTGCGCGCGATCTGCGCGGCACGGTAGCGCTCGAGGAAGTCAGCGCTGTAGGGCGGTTGATTCGGGTTGTTCGGGTCGTAGAGGTCGAGGTCGGGATCGCGCTGGGTCGGGTCGGCCTCGTCGAGGATCGAGGCGTCCAGCCACTCGGTGAGCGTGCCGTGACGGCTGATGTGTGCGGCGAGCAGCATGATGCCGTCGGCCGGGATCAGGCCCAGGGTGGTGAGGTCCGGCCCGTCCCCGGACGGACTCGCGGTGACCGTCGGGTGCTGGGCCTGCTGCTGGTAGAACACCGACAGCGAGCCCCCGCCGCTCCACCCCGCGAGAACCACCTTCTGGTAGCCCAAGCGGTTTTTCGCGTCTTTGATGCACTCGCCGAGATCCTCGACGACCTTCTCCATCAGTAGCGCCGAGTCGGTGCCGCGAAACCGGCTGTTGCAATAGATGACGTGATGACCGGCGCGGGCCAGCGCGTTGATCATCGGCAGGTACGCGCCGCCGCCGATGGGGTGCATGAACACCAGCACGGTATCTGATGGCGTCGACGGCTTCAGGAGGTAACTCTCCAGCACCACCAGCTCGGCGACCCCGCCGTAGACGTCGCGGACCGTCGAATTGTTCTGGTAGGCAACCAGATACGGAATGCGCTGGTAGTCGTGGCGCGTGCTCATCAGTGCTGTCCCAGGTCGTGGGCGAGCACCTCGGCCGACGGGGTCAGCCGCCTGCGGGTGTCGATCGCGATGACCTGCCAGTCCACCGAGTGGTATTCGTCGAACTTGCGACGCGCCCGTTCACGCGCTTTCTCCGGCGCCCCGTGGTGCACGCCCTGCGGGGCGTGAGAGATCAGTCCAGGCGGCATCGGGATGCCGTAGAGCGAGCCACCGTGAAAGAACGCGATCTCGTCGAAGTCGACGTTGCGGTGGTACCACGGGGTGCGCTCGGTACCCGGTACTCCCTCTGCCGGCTTGGGGAGGAAGTTCATCACGTAGACACCGGTGGCCTGCATGAACAGGTGCACGGTGGGTGGCAGGTGCACGCTGTCGGAGGTCACCACGTGGTAGTCGCTGATGTTGAACGTGAACGGGAAGTTGTCGCCCCGCCACCCTTCGACGTCGAGCGGATGGTGGTCGTAGTGCAGCGTCGTCGTGTCGCGTCCGTCGATGGGAGAGTGCACGAGGCGCACCTCGTAGTCTCCGCGTCCGTCGTCGTCGCAGGGCGCGGGATCGGGGATCACCACTTGGGAGGGGTCGAAGGGAAAGTGCCGCCCGAGCTGACCGGGTGGCGGTACGCGGAACTCGTCGGTGGCCTGGATCATCAACCACGCACCCGGCTCCTCCGGCAGCTGCCGCCAGGTGCAGGCCTTGGGTAGGTACACCCAGTCACCCGTGCGGTACCGCAACGGCCCGAATTCCGTCTCCAGCGAGCCCGAGCCCTCATGGACGAAACAGAGGAGGTCGCCCTCGATGTAGCGGACCCAGAACGGCATCGCCTCACCGCGCCGGGACAGGAAGATCTGGGCGTCGGAGTTGGAGAACAACAGCAGGGGTGCGCCGAGGGCGTCGCCGGCATCGGAGGGCTTCAGTTCACCGGCCAGGACGTCGAGCGGACGGAGCGGGCCGTCCGACCGGTATGCCGTCGGGTCGTGTCGCCGGTAGAGGTGTGCGGTGCGGCCGGTGAAGCCGCCGCGGCCGAGCTCGTCGTCTTTGAGCCCGTCCAGGTCGGCGTGGATCCGTTTCGGGACAGTGCCTTTGCTCAGGTGAACGAACGATTCCATCAGCGCTCCTGCGGTCGAAGTGAAAATGACGTTACTTTCATTTCTGCGGACGGGTCAAGGGGGTACCGGCGTTCGGGCCGGCTCAGTCGTCCAGGTCGATCCGGATGGTGAGCAGGTTGGTGCCGAAGGTGCGGACCCCGACGTTGTTGAAGCGGGGCAACTGCTGCATGCGGGCGTGCGGGTCGTCGTCGGGCAGAAGGTGGGCAGTGCCCCAGTGCCAGCGTCCGTTCAGCCGGACGCGGACGTGCGGATCGGCCGCGATGTTGCGCACGTACTGCGACTTCTGGCCGAACTCGGAGACCAGCCAGAACTGATCGCCGATCCGGCGGCCGCCGACCGGGGTGTGCCTGGGTTGCCCCGATCGGCGTCCCGTCGTCTCGAGCAGCGTCTGGAACGGCATGTGCCGCATCACGGGGTTCGCGATGTTCTTCTGGAAGAACACGGTGAGCGTGTCACGCAGGTTCATGACTCGTGATCCTGCCGCTCAGACCATCGCGGTGCGAGGGATCTTCGCGCCCAAGCTCAACGCCCCGGCGAGTTCGCGGCTGGTGTCGTGGTCGAACACCACGTGCCCCGCCATCACGTCGATGTCGCGCTTGATGCGCTGCAGAGGGTTGTCCAGGAAGTGCGCGCCGGCGCCGGAGGCCTCGAGCAGATCGGCGACGACGGACTTGGACTCGTGGACGACGCGTGCGGCGGCCAGGCGGGCCCGGCCTCGCACCGGACGGCCCACCGGCTCCCCGGCCGTGACCATCTGCTCGATCTCGTCGACGGTGTCGGCGAGCAATCCCCGCAGCGCCCGCAGACGTACCTGCGCATCGCCCAGTCGCAGCGCAGCCACGGGCTTGTCCTTCTGGAGCACGCCCTCGTAGGCGAGGAAGCGGTCAGCGAGGCGGGAGGCGTAGATCTCCGCGGCGCGTTCGGCGCTGCCCAGTGCCGGCATGGCCGCGAGCAGAGCCAGCGCGGGAACCATCGGCCACCGATAGGTGGGACTGTCGTGCAGCGCGGCACCCGGAGCGTTACCGGAATAGATGTCGGCCACCGCGATCAACCGATGGTGTGGGACGAAGACGTCGTCGATCACCACGTCATGGGAGCCGGTGGCGCGCATACCGTCGGTGTGCCAGACGTCCACCACACGAGCGTCGACCATCGGCAGCAGCGCCAGCACCGGCTGGATCGTCTTGTCGCCGCCGTCGACGGTCTCACGTAGGGCCCCGACCATGATCCAGTTGCCGTCCATCACCCCCGTCGCCCACGACCAGCGGCCGGTGAGCCGTATCCCGCCCACGCAGTCCACGCCGCGGCCCGTGGGTGCCAGCGGCGCCGGGGCCAGGAACGGGCGGGTCCCGAATGCTTCCTGCTGGGCTCGCTCGTCGAAGAGAGCCAGCATCCAGTTGTGCAGCGCGTAGAAGCCGAGCGTCCATGCGCTGGACGCGCAGCCGTGCGCCATCTGCCGGACCGGGTCGAGAATCGCCGGAAACGGCGCCTGCCGGCCGCCGTAGCGGGCAGGTACGAGCAGATCGAACAGTCCCGCGGCGGTGGCCTCGGCCAGAGTGTCCGCCGGCAGCCTTCGGGAGCGCTCCGCCTCGCCGGCCCGCTCGGCGAGGCGGGACACGAACTCGGGGGTGAGCGCGGTTTCCGTCGCGATCGTCGAGGACACGACGCGACCGTAACATACTTTTTTGTATGGAAGTCAGCGGCGGAGCATCAGGTCGAGGAAGTCCTCCTGCTGGCGGACCATCCGGGGGTCGGCAGGACCGTCCGAGAGGTGCAGGAACCCGATCCCCGCCGCGAAGGTGGCGTGCGCGCGCATGTCGGCGTCGGCGGCGGCGAAGCCGACATCGCGATACGCCTGCCTGACCGCCGAGAGAACCCTCTGGTCGGACGCGCGCACACTCTCGGCCACATGACTGTCGGTGCGGGCCCATTCCCGCATCGCCCGTTCCAGGCTGCGCTGACGCTCGCCGCGCAGGGACGCCATCATGAGGCGTAGCCGCTCCCGCGGTGGCGCCGTCGACAGCTCGGCGAACCCGCTGCGGTCACGGTCGCGCAACTCCGCCCACGCGCGGATCAACGCCGACCGGAACGCTGCCATGTCGGCGAAGTGCCAGTAGAAACTGCCCTTCGTGACACCGAGGTGGGCGCACAGCCGGTCCAGTTTGAGTGCCTCCACACCGGCGTCGGCAACCAGTGCGTAGCCGGCTTCGATCCAATCGTCGGCGGCCAGCCGGCGGGCTTCCGAAGCGCCTTTCGTCATCACCGGAGACTATGCGGGACGCCGATGTGAGCGCCGTCACTGCGCGGAGTGTCCGGCGTGGGGTAAAAGTGCGAGGTTGACTGCACGTGCTGCTGCCCGACTGGGCGGTGCGCCGGAATCCCAGGTAGCGTTCTGGGAGAAAACCGGCGTGTTCGCCGTGCCCGGACTTTGTCGGTTCGTGGTCACATGTTTTACTGCAACCGCTACAACTGAACTCTTCTCGGCCCATCCCGCGCCGTCAGGGCATCTTTGGGATGGCGCCACAACGCGGTGAAGACATCGCTGTGGTGTCGGCGACCGCACGGGAAACCGCAGGACGAACCGCCACGCGCGGTACACCGAAGATGGGTGGAATGACCGAATGAGACTTCTTGACAGGGTTCGTGGCCCGTGGGCGCGCCGTCTCGGCATCGCCGCATTCGCCGCGATTTTGCTGCCGGGCATCATCGGCTTCGCCGGGGGATCGGCGACCGCCGGGGCGTTCTCGCGGCCGGGCCTGCCGGTGGAGTACCTGATGGTGCCCTCGCCGTCGATGGGCCGTGACATCAAGGTGCAGTTCCAGAGCGGCGGCCCGAACTCGCCGGCGCTCTATCTCCTCGACGGCCTGCGCGCCCAGGACGACTTCAACGGCTGGGACATCAACACCCAGGCGTTCGAGTGGTACCTCGACTCCGGGATCTCGGTGGTCATGCCCGTCGGCGGCCAGTCCAGCTTCTACTCGAACTGGTACAAGCCCGCCTGCGGTAAGAACGGGTGCCTGACCTACAACTGGGAGACCTTCCTGACCCAGGAGCTGCCGAACTTCCTGTCCTCGCAGCGCCAGGTGAAGCCGACCGGCAGCGCCGCCGTGGGTCTGTCGATGGCCGGCAGCGCCTCGCTGGTGCTCGCGGCGCACCACCCGGCTCAGTTCACCTACGCCGGTTCGATGTCGGGCTTCCTGAACCCGTCCGAGGGCTGGTGGCCCGGCCTGATCAACATCTCGATGGGTGACGCCGGTGGCTACAAGGCCAACGACATGTGGGGCCCCGCCGAGACCGATCCGGCGTGGAAGTACAACGATCCGATGGTGCAGATCCCGAACCTGGTCGCGAACAACACCCGGATCTGGGTGTACTGCGGCAACGGCCAGCCCAACGAGCTCGGCGGCGGCGATCTGCCCGCCACGTTCCTCGAGGGCCTGACCATCCGCACCAACCGGACGTTCCAGGACAACTACGTCGCCGCCGGCGGCAACAACGGTGTGTTCAACTTCCCGAACAACGGCACGCACAACTGGGCGTACTGGGGTCGCGAGCTGCAGACCATGAAGCCCGACCTGATCTCGCACCTCGTCGGATAGTCACCGACCAGAGATCGACCAGAGATCGACGAAGCCCCCGGCCGACTGCGGCCGGGGGCTTCCTCGTTTTCCAGTGGTGGCTATCGTGGCGACATGACCGAGATCAACGCGATGGTGGCGCATGAGGACGGCGAGGGCGGCATCGTGCTGCGTCACGAGGTGGTGGACGAGTCGTTCCTGCCCGACGGCGATGTCGAGATCCACGTCGAGTACTCCAGCGTCAACTACAAGGACGCGCTCGCCGTCACGCCCAAAGGTGGCGTGGCGCGGGCCTATCCGCTGATCCCCGGCATCGACGTCGCCGGAACGGTCACCGCCAGCACGTCACAGGAGTTCGCCGTCGGCGACACCGTGTTCGCTCACGGCCAGGACATCGGCACCGGACGGCACGGCGGCTACGCCCAGGTCGCCCGGTACCCGGCCGACTATCTGGTCAAGCTCGGGACGATGAGCACGGCCGACGCCGCCGCCATCGGCACGGCCGGCTTCACCGCCGCGCTGAGCGTCGATGCGCTGCGTGGCCACGGGGTGCAACCCGGCGACGGACCGGTGCTGGTCACCGGCGCCACCGGGGGAGTGGGCAGTGTCAGCGTCGACTTGCTGGCCGGTCTGGGCTACGAGGTGGTGGCGTCGACGGGCAAGGCGCAGGCGCGCGACCTGCTGCGTGATCTCGGCGCCTCCGAGGTCATCGACCGAGTGCCCGGTCCGGATGAAAAGGTCCGGGCGCTGGGCAAGGCGCACTGGGCCGCGGTGGTGGACTGCGTCGGCGGGCCCACACTGGCCTACGCCCTCAGCACACTGAAATACGGTGGGGTGGCCGCGATCTCCGGCCTGGCGGGGTCACCCGACCTGCCCGCGACGGTGATGCCCTTCATCCTGCGCGGGGTGACGCTGGCGGGGATCGACTCGGTTCTGTTGCCGATCGCCCGGCGCCGCGAGGTCTGGGCGCAGATCGAATCCGGCCTCGCCCCACGTCATCTCGCGCGTGTCACCACCGACGTACCGGTTCGCCGCGTCGACGAGGTGCTGAAGACCATCGTCGGCGGCGGCGTCACCGGTCGAACCCGCGTGGTCGTGCACGACGGGTTCTGACCGGCGTCACCCGGCGACCTACTTCAATTCGGCCGAGGACAAGCCGAGCAGGCGGCGGGCCACGACGAGCTGCTGGATCTGCTGGGTGCCCTCGAAGATGTCGAGGATCTTCGAGTCGCGGGCCCACTTCTCCAGCAGAGTCTGTTCGGAATAGCCTGTGGTACCTGCCATTTCGACGGCCTTGAGGGTGATGTCGGTGCCCACCCGGGCGGCCTTGGCCTTGCCCATCGACGCTTCTTTGGAGTTCGGGATCTTGTTGTCGGCCTGCCACGCCGAGCGCACGGTCAGCAGGTAGCCGGCCTCCCAGTCGGCCTCCATCCGCAGGAATTCCGCCGCCGCGGCGCTCTGGGCGTGTGCGGGCTTGTCGTAGGAGATCTCGATGCCGGCGTCGGTGAGGATCGTGCGCAGCTCCTCCAGCGCCGCGCGGGCGACACCCACGGCCATCGCCGCCACGATCGGCCGGGTGTTGTCGAAGGTTTCCATCACTCCGGCGAAGCCCTTGTCCACCTGGATCTCCGGGCTGCCGAGCAGGTTGTCCTTCGGGATGCGGGCGTTCTCGAACCGGATCGCCGCCGTGTCGGAGGCCTTGATGCCGAGCTTGTTCTCCAGCCGCTCCACGGTCACCCCGGGATGGTCGCGCGGCACGATGAACGACTTGATCGCCGCACGTCCCTTGGACTTGTCCAGCGTCGCCCACACCACGATGTGGGTGGCACGCGATCCGGCGGTCACATAGATCTTCTCGCCGTTGATGACGTACTCGTCTCCGTCGAGGACGGCCGTCGTCGTCACCGCCGCGGAGTCCGAGCCGAACCCGGGCTCGGTGATGGCCATCGCGGCCCACACCTTGCCCAACCGCTCCAGCTGTTCGGGGGTGGCCACGCTGGAGATCGCCGCGTTGCCGAGGCCCTGATAGGGCACCGACAGCAGCAACGCGACATCGCCCCAGCTCACCTCGAGCGCGTTGAGGAGCGCAGACATGTTGGCGCCGTTGATGTTTCCCTTCGGCCCGTCGCCGTCCTTGCTGAACGCCTCGGCGCCGGCGAACGAGATCGTGTTCGCTTCCGAGATGCCCTCGAAGAGGGTCGCCAGTGTGTCGAGCTCGACGGGGTAGTCGTGCTCGCGCAGGTCGTACTTGCGCGAGATCGGTCGCAGCATCTCTGCCGCGCCCTGGTGGCCCTTCTCGATGACCGCCTGCAGCTTCTTCGGCATTTCCAGATTGATCGCCATGTTGGTTCGCCTTCCTAGTGAAATGCTGCTGCTAGAGGACCACGACACCCTCGGCGACGCCGAGAGCACGCAGGTCGCGGTACCACCGCTCGACCGGATGTTCCTTCGTGTAGCCGTGGCCGCCCAGCAACTGCACGCCGTCGAGGCCGATCTGCATGCCCTTGTCGGTGCCCAGCTTCTTGGCCAGCGCCGCTTCGCGCGCGAACGAGAGTCCCTGTTCGGCGCGCGCGGCGCCGCGCCAGGTGATCAACCGCAGACCGTCCAACTCGATCGCGATGTTGGCGCACATGAACGCCACCGACTGTCGGTGGGCAATCGGTTCGCCGAACGCTTCGCGCTCCTTGACGTAGGGGACGACGTAGTCGAGAACGGCGTGCGAGGTGCCGACCGCCAGCGCCGCCCACCCCAGCCGCGACAGCGCGATCGCCTCGGAGTAATTGCTGTCGTGCTCGGCCTCGCTGACGTCTTCGCCGAGGCGAGCGCTCAGCGGCACGGTGACCTTGTCGAGTTCGACTCGACCGAGCGCAGCCGCCCGGATGCCCATGCTGGGATCGGGGGTGACCGTCACCCCGCCGGCCGACGACTCGACCAGGAACAGCGTCGGCTTGCCGTTCAGCTGCGCGGCGATGACGAACAGTTCCGCGTCGGCGGCCGCCGGTACCAGCGATTTGACGCCGTCGAGCCGGTAGCCGCTGGGGGTGCGCACCGCGGTCGTCTTGAGCGAGGTCGGGTCGAACAGCGGGTGCGGTTCGGCGATCGCCACACACGCCTGCGGCACGTTCTCGCCTGCGAATTCCGGCAGGTAGGTCGCCTGCTGGTCGGCGCTTCCCCAGTGGGTCAGGGCCGACGCCACGCCGCCGGGCGCCAGGATGGGCAGCGCCAGACCCATGTCGCCGTAGGCGAGCGCCTCGGCCACCAACGCGTTGGTGACGGTGCTGCGGTGCTCGGCGATGCCGTCGAAGTCCTCGGGGATGTTGATCGCGGTGACGCCCAGTTCGGCGGCCTTGGTGATCAGGTCCGGGGGATAGGCGGCCGCAGCGTCGGCGTCGTGTGCGGCGGGACGCAGGATCTCCTCGGCGAATTCCTCGACGGTCGAGACGATCATCTTCTGGTCGTCGTCGGGGGTGAGGTCGAAGTAGTCGGCGCCGCTGGGCTTCAGCCGCGTCGCGGGCTTGCCGAGACTCTGTACGCGCTTGAACTGGCGCGTGGTGGCGCCCGCGGCGGAGAACGCGTGTTTAACGCCGTATTTCAGGCCACGGTTGAGCGGGTCACGCAGGTTGTACTTGTCGAGGAACTCCTGCCCGATCAGGGGCGTAAGCAGCGCGATGCCGATATCGGTCGCAGAACGCTTGTGCTTACGCAAGCCCACGGCGCTTTCCTGGCCGCTTCGCTTGGACGGCAGGGTGTTCGTCATCGGTCAGCTGCCTCCAGTGGGATCGGATGAGCGCAGATGCGCAACTGACTCCAGAGTAAGGTATCGGAACTGACTATTGAGTAAGGTCAGTCGATTGTTGCCTATTTCACAAGCGCGGCGAGTACTGCGTCGTGCAACAGCCCGTTGGTGGCCACGGCGCTGCCACCGTGCGGCCCCGGCCGGGCGGAGAGGTCGGTGAACCGGCCGCCGGCCTCCCGGACCAGGATGTCGAGCGGGGCGAGGTCCCACAGCTTGACCTCCGGTTCCACCGCGACGTCGACAGCGCCCTCGGCCACCAGGCAGTACGACCAGAAGTCGCCGTAGCCGCGGGTGCGCCAGACCGCGTCGGTGAGATCGACGAATGTCGAGCGCGCGGCCTCCCACCCGGTGGTCAGATCGGAGTAGGAGAGGCTGGCCGAGCCGAGGTCGGCCACGCCGGAGACCGAGATGGGGCGCGTCGTCCCCGCGGGTCCGGAGAAAGAGGTGAAGGCACCCTGGCCGCTCCCGGCCCACCAGCGCCGCGCCAGCGCGGGTGCGCTCACCACGCCGACCTGGGGCACGCCGTCGACGAGCAGCGCGATCAACGTCGCCCACACCGGCACGCCGCGGACGAAGTTCTTGGTTCCGTCGATCGGGTCGACGACCCACTGCCGGCCCGCGAACTCCGTCGTGCCGCCGAACTCCTCGCCGAACACCGAGTCGGCGGGGCGTTGCTCGGCCAACCGGTCCCGCAACAACCTCTCGGCGTCCAGATCGGCGTCGGTGGCCGGGGTCATGTCCGGCTTCGTCTCGACGCGCAGATCCACCGCACCGAAGCGCTGCATCGTCAGCGCATCGGCCTCCCCGGCCAACGTGAGGGCCAGGGCGAGGTCGTCGGCGACGTCAGGGGAATCGGTGCTCATATGTGGAGTCCTACCATGGCGGTGTGGTTGAACTCGCGATCATGCTGTTGATCATCGGCGCCATCGTGCTCGTCGCAGCGCCCCGGATCATGCGCAAGCGCGGCGTGGGCAACGACTGGGTGCCGGGCACACTCCTGGTCACCGGGGTGAGTCCGCGCCCCGACGACGTGACCGGGGAGCAGTACGTCACGATCACCGGCGTCATCAACGGCCCCACCGTCAACGAGTACACCGTCTACACCCGGATGGTCGTCGACGTGACCGCCTGGCCGACGATGGGCCAGCTCATGGACGTGGTGTACTCGCCCCGCAATCCGGAGAAGTGGGCGTTCGGCTCACCCGTGCCCAATCCGGAGTAACTCCTCCACGCTGGTCAGCTTGATCCGCGGGCGCCCCGACCCCTGGCCGGTGCTTCGCTCGTGCGCGTCGATCAGCCGCCAGTGATCGTTGGTGACCAGCTTGGGCTGACGGTCGAGTAGCCACTGCTCGACGTTCGCGGCGTGGTCCTCGCCGCGGTCGGTCGGCTCGGCGGCCTGCAGGTCGGCGAGCAGAGTGTGGACGGTGTCGGCCGAATCGCTCTTGTTGCTTCCGATCACGCCGGTGGGGCCGCGCTTGATCCACCCGACGACGTACTCGTTGCGGCTTCCCTCGATCCGCCCGTCGGTGTGCGGGATCGTGCCCGACCGATCGTCGAACGGCAGACCTGGCATCGGGACGCCGCGGTATCCGACCGCGCGCACGACCAGCTGGGCGGGCACTTCCTCGCGCTCACCGGTGTCGCGGGCAGACACCCGGCCGTCGTCGCCGCGCACCAACTCGTTGCGGCCCAGCACGATCGACTCGACCTTGCCGTCGCCCTTGATCTCGATCGGTGAGGTGCGGAACCGGAAGACGATCCGCCGCTTGGCGCCCGTGAGCTCCTTCTCGCCGTAGGCGCGCAGCACCTTGATGTTGTTGCGCACGGTCTTGCCTGCGTCGTCGAGGTCGGCGTCGGTGATGTCGGCGAACTCGGCCGGGTCGACGATCACGTCGACGTCACCGAGCGCCTCCAGCTCACCGAGTTCGCGCAATTCCAGCGTCGTGAACGGCGCCTGCAGCGGACCGCGGCGGCCGATCACGAGCACCTCCTCCACCCCGCGCTCGCGCAGGGAGTCCAGCGCGTGGTCGGCGATGTCGGTCTCGGCCAGTAGATCCGGATCGCTGACCAGGATGCGGGCCACGTCGATGGCCACGTTGCCGTTACCGACCACCACCGCGCGGCCGCACGAGATGTCGGGGGCCATCGATTGGTAATGCGGGTGTGCGTTGTACCAGCCGACGAAATCGACCGCGGCGACACTGCCCGGCAGGTCCTCACCCGGGATGCCCAGCGGACGGTCGGATTGGGCGCCGTTGGCGTAGATCACCGCGTCGTAGGTCTGCGCGAGTTCGGCGGGTTGGACGTGCTCGCCGACCACGACGTTGCCGAAGAACCGGAATCGCGGGTCGGCGGCGATCTTGTCGAACTGCGCGGAGATCGACTTGATCTTCGGATGGTCGGGCGCGACACCCGATCGGACCAGACCCCACGGGGTGGGCAGCATCTCGAGCATGTCGACGCAGACGTTGCGGCCGAGGTCCTCGCCGTCGGCGGCCTTCAACAGGGCGGCGGCGGCGAAGAACCCGGACGGTCCCGAGCCGACGATCGCCACATGGTACGGACGCATTGGGGGCATGTGGGCTGCCTTCTGTCGCGGCCCGGCCACGCGCAGGGGGCTGTCGCGTCGCGGCCGGACGAGGTTGCCTCCCGATGCTAGAACGCGGTCGGCGTCGGTCGAGGAGAACGCGCGGACCGGTACCCTGAACTCCCGTGGATCCTGACCGGCAAGCCGATATCGCAGCCCTCGACTCCACGCTCACCACTGTGGAGCGTGTTCTCGACGTCGAGGGCCTTCGCGGGCGCATCGCGCAGCTCGAGGAGGAGGCGTCCGACCCGAAGCTGTGGGATGACCAGGCGCGGGGCCAGAAGGTGACCAGCGACCTGTCGCACGCCCAGAACGAGCTGCGCCGGGTCGAGGAGCTGCGGCAGCGGGTCGAGGATCTGCCGGTGCTCTACGAACTCGCCGCCGAGGAGGAGGGCGAGGCGGTCGCCGCGGCCGTGTCGGAGGCCGACGCGGAGCTGCGGCAGTTGCGCGAGGACATCGAGGCGCTCGAGGTGCGCACCCTGCTCTCCGGCGAGTACGACGAGCGGGAGGCGCTGGTCAACATCCGTTCGGGCGCCGGGGGCGTGGACGCCGCCGACTGGGCGGAAATGCTGATGCGGATGTACATCCGATGGGCCGAGCAGCACAAGTACCCCGTCGAGGTCTACGACACGTCGTACGCCGAGGAGGCCGGCATCAAGAGCGCGACCTTCGCCGTGCACGCACCGTTCGCCTACGGCACGCTGTCGGTTGAGCAGGGCACGCATCGATTGGTTCGGATCAGCCCGTTCGACAACCAGGGGCGCCGCCAGACGTCGTTCGCCGAGGTGGAGGTTCTGCCGGTCACCGAGACCACCGACCACATCGACATCCCCGAGCAGGACGTGCGCGTCGACGTGTACCGCTCGAGCGGGCCCGGCGGGCAGTCGGTGAACACCACCGACTCGGCGGTCCGGCTGACTCACATCCCCACCGGCATCGTCGTCACCTGTCAGAACGAGAAATCGCAGCTGCAGAACAAGGTGTCGGCGATGCGCGTTCTTCAGGCCAAGCTGCTCGAACGCAAACGGCAGGAGGAACGCGCCGAACTCGATGCGCTCAAAAGTGACAGCGGCAGTTCCTGGGGTAACCAGATGAGGTCCTACGTTCTGCACCCCTATCAGATGGTGAAAGACCTCCGCACCGAATACGAGGTCGGCAACCCGGGCGCTGTCCTCGACGGCGACATCGACGGGTTCCTCGAGGCCGGGATCCGGTGGCGTAACAGGAAAGATGACGACTAATACGGTGCTCGCGCTCAGCCTGTCCGACGGGTGGCGAGGATTCTGGGCCGGCGAAACCGGTGTCTGGATCCTCGGCCGCGGCGTGCCGATCGCGCTGCTTTTGATCGGCGGCCTGCTGGCCGCCCGGTTCATCAACTGGACCGCTCAGCGGGTCACCCGTCGCATCGATGCGCAGTACCAGGAGAGCGACCAGCTGGTCCGCACCGAGAGTGCCAAGCATCGGCAGGCAGTGGCCTCGGTGATCTCCTGGGTGTCCGTCGCGCTGCTGTTCGTCATGGTCGGTGTCCAGATCACCGACATCCTGGCGATCCCGGTCAGTTCTCTGGTCGCACCGGCCGCAGTCATCGGCGCGGCGCTCGGTTTCGGTGCCCAGAAGCTCGTGCAGGATCTGCTGGCCGGTTTCTTCATCATCACCGAACGCCAGTACGGCTTCGGCGACCTGGTGCAGGTCAACATGCTCGGGGCGCCGGAGGCGGCCGAGGGAACCGTGGAGGAGGTCACGCTGCGGGTGACCAAGCTGCGCACCAGCGAAGGCGAGGTGTGGACGGTGCCCAACGGCAACATCGTGCGCTCGCTGAACATGTCGAAGGACTGGGCGCGCGCGGTCGTCGACATCCCGGTGCCCACCACCGCGGACCTCAACAGCGTCAACGAGGTCCTGCACCGGGTCGGCGAGCGGGCGATGGACGACCCGGGACTGCGCCCGCTGCTGCTGGACACCCCGCAGCTGATGGGTGTGGAGAGCATCGAGCTCGACACGGTGAACCTGCGGATGGTGGCCCGCACACTTCCCGGCAAGCAGTTCGAGGTCGGTCGCCGCCTGCGCATCCTGATCATCGCCGCGCTGGCGACCGCCGGTATCGCGACCCAGGAGCACACTCCGACGGTGAGCAACATCAGCGCCACCGGCGAGGGCCCCCACGAGGCCGCGGAGCCCGCGAGAGCGGAGCGCACGTCGTGAAAACGCCCGAGTTCGTCAACAAGTTGCGGCGGCGTGACCGCCATTCGCGGGTCTACCTCTTCGGCGGCAAGGTGCGGGCCTCCACCGTCGTGTTGCTCGTCGCCTTCATCGCGCTGTACTGGGTCAATCAGACCTATGCCCCCGAGCCTGCGGCGACTCCGCAGGATTCGACGGGGCAGGTGGTGCCGCCCGGTTTCGTGCCCGACCCCAACTACACGTGGGTGCCCCGCACCAACGTCGCACCGCGGGAGACCACGACCACCACCAGCCCGACGACGACCACCACGACAACTCCTTCGCCGACGCCGACGTCCACTCCGTCGCCGTCGGAGTCCGACGGCGCCACGACGTCACCCAGCACGACCGGCACGGCGCCCGGCGGGGCGTCGACGACCGTCATCGATCCCGACGGTTCCGGTCCGCTCGGTCCGATCACGTTGACGCAGGCGCCGCCGCTGCTGGCACCGACGTCGGTGCCGCCACCCGGCCCACCCGCGATCACGACCCCAGAGCCGCCTCAGTGAGCCCGCGTCGCCCCGTCCGGCGATGTGGTGACCGCATTCCTCCCCGCTACACTGGCGTGCCGTGATGATCACCCTCGACCATGTCTCCAAGCAGTACAAGTCGTCGGCGCGTCCCGCCCTCGACAACGTCTCGCTGAAGATCGACAAGGGTGAGTTCGTCTTCCTCATCGGTCCGTCCGGCTCTGGCAAATCCACGTTCATGCGTCTGCTGCTGGGCGAGGAGCACCCGTCCACCGGCGACATCCGAGTCTCCAAGTTCCATGTGAACAAGCTGTCCGGCCGGCACATCCCCGGCTTGCGGCAGGTCATCGGCTGTGTGTTCCAGGATTTCCGGCTGTTGCAGCAGAAGACGGTGTTCGAGAACGTGGCGTTCGCGCTCGAGGTGATCGGCAAGCGGTCCGACACCATAAACCGGGTGGTGCCCGACGTGCTCGAGATGGTCGGCTTGTCGGGAAAGGCCAACCGGCTTCCGGCCGAGTTGTCCGGCGGTGAGCAGCAGCGGGTGGCCATCGCCCGCGCGTTCGTCAATCGGCCGCTGGTGCTGTTGGCCGACGAGCCGACCGGCAACCTCGACCCGGACACCAGCAAGGACATCATGGATCTGCTCGAGCGGATCAACCGCACCGGCACGACGGTGCTGATGGCCACCCATGACCACCACATCGTCGACTCCATGCGTCAGCGGGTCGTCGAACTCGAACTCGGCCGGCTGGTTCGCGACGAACAGCGCGGCGTCTACGGAATGGATCGCTAGTGCGCTTCGGCTTCCTCGTCAACGAAGTCCTGACCGGCCTTCGTCGCAACGTCACCATGACGATCGCGATGGTGCTCACCACCGCGATCTCGATCGGGCTGTTCGGCGGCGGTCTTCTGGTCGTGCGGCTCGCCGACCAATCCCGTGCCATCTATCTCGACCGCGTGGAGAGCCAGGTCTTCCTCACCAACGACGTGTCGGCCAACGACCCGACCTGCGACGCGGACCCCTGCAAGGCGCTGCGCCAGACCATCGAGGATCGCGACGACGTGCGTTCGGTGCGCTTCCTCAACCGCGACGAGGCCTACGACGACGCGATCCGAAAGTTCCCGCAGTACAAGGACGTCGCGGGCAAGGATGCGTTCCCCGCGTCGTTCGTCGTCAAGCTCGACGATCCCGAGCAACACAAGGACTTCGACGACGCGATGATCGGCCAGCCCGGCGTGCTCAACGTGTTGAACCAGAAGGACCTGATCGACCGGCTGTTCGCGGTCCTCGACGGCATCAGCAACGTCGCGTTCGCGGTGGCGCTGGTGCAGGCGATCGGCGCGGTGCTGTTGATCGCCAACATGGTTCAGGTCGCGGCGTACACCCGCCGCACCGAGATCGGGATCATGCGCTTGGTCGGCGCCACCCGCTGGTACACCCAGCTACCGTTCCTCCTGGAGGCGATGCTGGCGGCCTTCGTCGGGGTGGTGATCGCGATCGCGGGGTTGATCGCGGTGCGGGCACTGTTCCTGGAGAGCGCGCTCAACCAGTTCTATCAAGCAAATCTGATCGCCAGGGTGGACTACGCGGACGTGCTCTACTACAGCGCGCCGTGGATGTTGCTGCTCGGCCTCGCGATGTCCGGCATCACCTCATACGTCACGTTGCGTCTCTACGTGCGGCGGTAGCGATGGCGAAGAAGACCAAAGGCGTCAAAGACACCAACAACCAGGTGGTGGCGACGAACCGCAAAGCCCGCCACAACTTCTCGATCCTCGAGACCTTCGAGGCCGGCGTCGCGCTGATGGGCACCGAGGTCAAGAGTCTGCGGGAGGGGCAGGCGTCGCTGGCCGATGCCTTCGCCACCGTCGACGACGGCGAGATCTGGCTGCGCAATCTGCACATTCCGGAGTATCACCACGGCACCTGGACCAACCACGCCCCGCGACGTAACCGCAAGCTGCTGCTGCACCGGCGAGAGATCGACACGCTGGTGGGGAAGACCCGCGACGGGAACCTGACCCTGGTGCCGCTGTCGCTCTACTTCACCGGCGGCAAGGTCAAGGTCGAGCTCGCGCTGGCCCGCGGTAAGCAAGCACACGACAAGCGTCAGGATCTGGCGCGCCGAGACGCCGAGCGTGAGGTCACCCGCGAGCTGGGACGCCGCGTCAAGGGCATGACCTCCTGACCGGGATTCTCAGTGCGCTGATCGCGGCGCTGGGCTACGGCGTCAGCGACTTCGTCGGCGGGTTCGCGTCGCGCCGCGTCGCCGCGTTGCGGGTGGTCGTCCTGTCCTATCCGCTGGCGCTGATCCTGCTGACCGTCCTCGCCGTGCCAGTGGGCGGTGAGCTGAGCCGGGCCGCGGTGCTGTGGGGACTGTTCGCGGGCGTGGGCCAGGCGTTCGGGGTGTGGTGGTTCTATGCCGCTCTGGGGTCCGGGCCCATCTCGGTGGTGTCGCCCCTGACATCGGTGCTGGTCGCGGCCGTGCCGGTGGGTTTCGGCGTGGCGTTGGGGGAGCGGCCCAGCGCACTCGCCCTTGTGGGCGTGGTCGTAGCGCTGGTCGCGGTCGTCATGGTCAGCCGGCAGGCGGAGAACCTCGACGGCGATCCGAGCCCGCACCGGTTCACCGTCAAGGTCGCCTGGTTGACGGTCGGGTCGGGCATCGCGTTCGGCATGAACTTCGTGATCCTCGATCAGGTACCGGTGGAAGCGGGACTCTGGCCGCTGGTGTTCGGGCGGTTGGCGGCGACGGCGATTGTCATGATCGCTGCGCTGCTGACCGCGAACTTCGTGCTGGTGCGTGGGGTTCCGCTGCGGCTGGCGCTGCTCGCCGGGGTCCTCGACACCGTGGCCAACGCGGCGACCCTGCTCGCGCTGCACTCGTCGCTGCTGTCCTTGACGGGTGTGTTGGTGGCGCTGTACCCGGCGGCAACCGTGGCGCTCGCGGTGGCGGTCCTGCGGGAGTCCGTCACTCGCTCGCAGGTGTTCGGAATGATTCTCGCGTTCGCCTCCGTCGCGCTGATCGCCGCTGGTTAGCTACTTCTAGCGCGGGTAGCCGACGCGCGTGTCGTCAGTCGAGGGAGGTGGCCGTACGGGGTTCGGGGCGCGTGTCTCGCTTGTCGTTGCCGTCACCGCGCTGTTGGCGGTCAATACGTTCGCGCCCTGGGGTGATGAGGTGTCCCACCGAATCGCCGCGGTGGTCATGTGCTGCACCTCTGTGGGCGCCATCGGCTACGGCCTACTCGTCGCGCGGCGGGTGCACGGCACCGCTCGGTGGTGGCGTCTGCTGGCCATCGGTGCCATCGCCAGTCTGCTGGCGGGTGAGGCGTGCTGGTGGCTGCTCGGTGCCGATTCGTTCCCGGTGTGGGTGGCTTTTTACTGGCTGTTCCCGCCGCTGAGCTTGGCGTCGGTGCTGGTGTTGGCGCTGCGCGGGGGCCGGCTCTCCCTGCCGCGCGACGGCTCACTGCGACACGCTGCGGCGCTGACGCTGCTGGACGGATTGGTGGCTGCCGCGTCCTTCGCGATCCTGGTCATCTTCGGCCTGGGTGATCCGTCGACGTCGTCGTTTCCACGAATCGACAGTGCGGCGGTGCAGGTTCCCTTCGCGCTGGCCGAGATCGTCGTCGTGGTCGTCGCCGCCGTGACCGGCATGGTGTATCACGCCGAACATCCGTACCGCGTCAACTACCTGCAGCTGGGCAGTGGACTCGTGCTGATCGCGGCCTCCGATCGCGTGATCGCCTACTTCGACACACTGGGCATGCCCGGCGCGGCGATGTGGGGCGAGATGGGGTTGGCCCTGGGGCCGCTGTTCGTCGCGTTGTCGATGCGACCACGCGCTTCCGAGCCGGCGCCGACGACGGGATCGAGACTCATCGACTGGGCGCAGCTGGTGCTGCCGTACTCCGGGTTTCTCGGCATCACCGTGCTGTTGGCCTTCCACGTCCTCACGGGTAACGAGTTGGGCACGGTGGTGGTCGCCACGACGGTGGTCATGGTGGTGCTCGTCGCATCGCGGCAGGTCGTGGCGATGGGGCAGCAGCGCCTGTTGACCCGCAGGCTCTACGAGGTACAGCGGCGCCTCGCCCATCAGGTCATGCACGATGCGCTGACCGGGCTGCCCAACCGGCTCTTGTTCGCTCAGCGACTCGAGGCCGCGATGCGCGACGGCGAATTCGGACTGATCTTCGTCGACCTCGACGACTTCAAAGACGTCAATGACCGGTACGGGCACGCGGCCGGTGACGAACTCCTGCGCGCCGTCGGGGAGCGGCTGCAGAAATGCCTGTCCGAGGCCGACATCCTCGCGCGCATCGGCGGTGACGAGTTCGCGATACTGATCAACGCTGAAGCGGAGAACCCCGACGTCGTCGCCGATCGGCTCCGGATCGCGCTGCGGGACCCGTTCCCGTTGCACGGCTGGTCGTTGAGAGTGCGGGCGAGCATGGGCCTGGTGCATTCGGGAGCCGGGCCCAGCGCCCTGAGCTCGGACGATCTGCTCCGGCAGGCAGACATTTCGATGTATGCCGGCAAGCGACTCGGCAAGAACACCGTGGTGGTGTACCAGCCCTCGGCCGGGCTGCATGCGGACTTCCCGTCCACGTTGCGCGCCGCCGCCGGTGGGGTGCCGGCCGGCTTCACCCTGCTCTACCAACCCATCGTCGCCCTACCCGACGAAAAGCTGGTCGCGGTGGAGGCGCTGGCCCGGTGGACGACCCCCACCGGTCTGCAGATCCCGCCCGAGACGTTCGTCGCGGCGGCCGAATCTGCGGGTCTGGGTGCCGTGCTCGACGAGATGGTTTTGCACTTGGCCTGCACCCAGGTGGCCGGTACCGGTCTCGACGTGGACGTTCACGTCAACATCGGGGCGTCCAGGCTGGGTCATCCCGGATTCGAGGACAACGTAAGGCGGACCCTGTCGAAATGTGACGTCCAACCGGGGCGCCTGGTGCTGGAGATCACCGAGACGCTGCCCATCGTGGACCTGGTCGGTGCGGCCGCCCAGATCGACCGGTTCAACGGGATGGGGGCACGTGTCGCCCTCGACGACTTCGGTGCCGGGTACAACTCCCTGGCGTATCTGCACGCGTTGCCGATCGACATCGTCAAGCTCGACCGCAGCCTGACGGTGGGCTCAGAGGCCGTGCGGGAATTGACGCTGTACCGATCGATGGTGGGATTGTGCGCCGACCTGGGTCTCGACGTGATCGCCGAGGGCATCGAAACGGCCGACCAGGCGACGACGGTGTTGGCGGCGGGCTGCCGGCTGGCACAGGGCCATCTGTTCGGCCGGCCGGCGCCGCTCGCCGATATCGTCGCCGAGTACGGAGCAGTGCGCGGCGACACCCGAGAAGATGTCGCACTGCCCGCGGACTAAAAACCCACTGGATCATGTTGAAAGGCCCGGTAGTATGAACCTTCCTGCTGAAAGTCAGCGGGGGTGCGAGGGGCTGAACGGTTTCGACTTCGCGCATCGAATCAAGGGAAGCGTGCCGGTGCAGGCAATTGACCACCGTAAGCGTCGTTGCAACCAATTAAGCGCCGATTCCAATCAGCGCGACTTCGCCCTCGCTGCCTAAGCGACGGTGAGTCTGTCAGACCGGGAGCGCCCTCGGCCCGGACCCTGGCATCAGCTAGAGGGACCCACCCATACATCCGGTCGCGGGATGTACGGGGACATCAAACAGCGACTGGGATCGTCATCCTGACTTGTTCGCGTGATCAGGAGATCCGAGTAGAGGCATAGCGAACTGCGCACGGAGAAGCCTTGAGGGAATGCCGTAGGACCCGGGTTCGATTCCCGGCAGCTCCACCGGATACAGGCCGGGCCACATGGCCCGGCCTGTTTCGTATCCCTACATCTTCACGCTCGGGACCAACCGGGTGAGGTTCCACAGCTGGTTGCGCCGTGCCGCCAGCGACGTCAGCAGCATCGATCCCAGCCACAGCGCCACCAGGACGATCAGCGCCTTCCACAGCCGACCGTCGATGCCGCCGAGGATCAGCTGTCGAAGTCCGTTGACGCCGTAGGTCATCGGGTCGAGTCGATGCAGCGCTTGGAACGGCGTGGTGGTGGTCTCGACGGGGTAGAGGCCGCCCGCGCTGACCAATTGCACCATGAGCAGCATCATCAGGAGCACCTTGCCCAGCACCGGGCCGAGCAGGGCGCTGATCGCCTGCGCCACCGCGATGAACGCGCACGATGCCAGCATCATGAAGCCCAGCATGGCCACCGGGTGTTCCGCGTGGACGTGCAGAGCGAAGCGGACCACGCAGTACAGGATGATCGCCTGGGGAATTCCGATGAGCACCGCGGGCAGATAGCTCGCCAGGGTCACGCGGATCGGATTGATCTCTGCGGCGATCGCACGGTTCTGCAGTGGACGAAACGCCATCCACAGCAGCATTGCCCCGAAGAACAACGCAAGCGTGAGGAAGAACGGCGCCATGCCGGTGCCGAAGTTGGGTGCCGAATTCTCGTGCGAACTCGTCAGCTGAACAGGCCCGCCGATCGCCCCGGCGATGGCGTCCTTCTGCTGCGGCGTCCAATCGGGAACCCGCTCGGCGCCGTCTGTCAGCTTGGTCGCCAGCTCTTTCGATCCGGAACTCAGTTGCGCTGTGCCAGCGCTCAATTGGCGGGCGCCGTCATCGAGTTTGGTGATGCCGGCGTCCAGTTTCGCGTTGCCGGCTGCCACCTGCTGAGCGCCCTCACGCAACTCGGTGAGCTTGTCGTTGAGTTCCTTGCTCGTGGCGGAGATGTCGGAGAGTGCGGAACCGACGGGTCCGCCCGAGTCGGCGACGGCGCGGGCCTTGACGAGCTTGGCCTGGATGTCCGCGGTGCGCTGATGTGCCAGCAGTTGATCCCGGGTCTCGCGCAACCTCGCGGTCGCGATCGCCGACACCGGGTCCTGGTTGGCCGACAGGCTGTCGATGACCGACGTCAGCGACTGGGCGGCGGTGTCCTGGGCTCCGATGATGGTGTCGAGTTCGTCGGACGCCTCCGTCACTGCCGAGGCGCTGTCCTGCACTCGACCGTTGACCTGATCGCTCTGGGTACCGACCCGCGCCACCAGATCGGTGATCTTCAGCAACGGATCCGTCGCGGTGTCGATACCGTCGGAGAGCGTGCGAGACCCCGCGGCCAGTTGTGCTGACCCGGTGCGCGCGGTGTCGAGACCTGCAGCCAATTGTCCTGCGCCGCTGTCCACTTGGGCTGCGCCGTCAGCGAGCCGACTCGCTCCGTCGGCCGCCTGCTTGATCCCCGTTCCCGACGTGGTGATCACCGACAGCACCTGGTTGACCGCCTGCCCAGAGATCCTGGTCGATACGGCGTTGAGAACTTGCTCCACGGCGGTACGGCCGATGCTCGACGAGATGTAGTTGTTGGCGTCGTTGTACTCGGCGATCAGTTGCGCCTTACGGGGATTGCCGGTGGTGGGTGAGGCGATGGCCTCGCTGAAGTCCGGCGGCAACTCCAGCATGAAGTAGTACTTACCGTGCGCGACTCCGTCGCGCGCCTCGGCGTCGTCGACCAGGTGCCAGTCCAGGCTCTTGTCGCTGGTGAGCCCGTCGGCCACCTCGGCTCCGGCGTTGATGTGCTGGCCGGACACCTCGGTACCCCGGTCCGAATTGACCAGTGCCACCGGCAATCTGTCGACGTGGCCGAACGGATCCCAATAGGCCCACAGATAAAGGGCACCATAGGTCAACGGCATCAACATCAGGATGACGACGGCGATCCGCGTCATTCGATTGCGGGCGAAGCGTTTGATCTCCGACCCGAAGGCGAGTTCGCGCATCATCTCGTCAGTCCTTCCCTGCGATGGTCGCCGATGTGCACCTCGTGCTCGGGTGCCTGATCGCCGAGTGCGTTCGTCACACCCACGACGACAAGGCGCTCGGCGGCGAGCGCGCCGAGCCGTCGCACCGCCTGCGCCCGCCGCTCGTTGTCGCGCACCTGCTCGAGATCCCCGACGACCAGGATCGGCCGGTCCGACAACTGCGCCAGCGCGATCTGCAGCAGAAACAGCTCCAGATCGCCCAGATCGCCGATGTAGTCGGTCGGTGCCGGACGGTCCAGCTCCCCGAACACCTCGCCCAGGACGTCTCGATCGTTGCGCGGTCGGCGAAACAGGGGAGCGAGCCAGCGACGCTGCTCGGCCAGGACCGTTCCGACGGTGACGGCCTCGTCCAGATCATCGATGTCTGCAAAGGCCGCGATCGCGCAGTGCCGGCGGATCGCCCGTGGCGAGGTCTCGCCGAACACGGTGACGGTCCCGGCGCTCGGCTCGAGCCGGCCGGCCAGCGTGAGCAGCAGTGCTTTCTGGCTGTGCCCGCCGGGCATCTGGATCGCATGCAGGCCGCGATCGAGGTCGAGGTCCACGTCGCGGAACAGTGGGCCGTGCTCGCCGTCGAACGTCAACCCGCGGGCCACGACGAGTGCGTCGCCGTCGGTACCGCGCAGCGTCTGCGGAGTGGGTGCCGCAGCATGCCGGCTCATCGTCGCCTCCTGGTTGCCATCGAGAACAGCGGGTGCTTCAATACGATATGCATTCAATACGGAATGTATCGAGTTTGAAGGGCCGGTTGTCGTGAACGTCACAGAGGCGCAGAGAACCCGCCGGCGCAGCAACACCCGTGCGCGGCTCATCGAGGCCACCGATGCGCTCATCGGCGACACGGGACGGACGTGGTTCAGCGTCGAGGAGGTGTGCCGCGCGGCCGGCTACACCCGAGGTGCCTTCTACTCCAGCTACGACGGCATGGAGAACCTGCTCTTCGAGGTGTACGGGCATCAGAACGACGCCCTCGTCGAGCGGCTGCGAAGCATGGCCGAACCCCTGCTGAACACAGCGGGCGTTCTGGAGACCGATCGCGTGGTGCGCCATCTGCTCAAGGCCGGCGTCGCCGATCAACCGCGCATCGCGCTGCACGCCGCCCTGGTGGCCCGCGCCGCGCACCAGCCCGACATCGCCCGCGCGCTGGACGCCCAGGTCGAGCGTCTCCGCGAAGGGCTGCAGCAGATCTTCGTCGAGCTGATCGCCAAGACCGGCCGGACGTTGACCGTCACCCCCGAGGTGTTCACCCGCGCGTTGATGGCCGCCCAGGCCGGCGCCTCCGGCCAGTTCCTCAGCGACCGCGCCGCCACCGAGGAAGTCCGCTACCTGACCGCGCTGGCCGTCGTCGAGGGCTTGTCCACCTGAGACCGCCGGTCGACTACCGGGCGGCGTGCAGTGTGATCTCGGAAATCGCCGTGCGGCTCTTGCCGTCGGTGGTGCCCAGCTTGCTGATCCACACCAGCACATCGGACGTCGCCGTCGCGTCCGTGACGTCGATGCGGTTGTGTCCCGGCTGCAGGCCGATCGTGGGGGTGAGCGGGGTGGTGACGGCCAGTGCGCCCGGATTCTGGGTGGGCGACGACCGGATCTGAACCTCGGTTCCGGTGCTGGACAGGTCGATCGTGACCGCGCTCAACGCCGTCGGTTCCGACAGATGCAGCATCAGGCCCTCACCCTCGATGAAGTTCGGGAAGGGCACGGGGTCGGTGTAGGTGACCGTGGACCAGGACGTCTCCGGATTGCCGTCGATCACCAGGTCCGCCTCGTCCGGGTTGTCGGCGGCGCCGGCCGGCGCGAACACGGTGACGCTCGCCGGCGTCACCAGCGGGCCCGGCCCCTGCTGCGTCGCCAGGCCGAACCCATCGGTGAACCATGCGATCGCACCCACTGCCACCAGGATCACGCCGGCCAGCGCGGCGAGGATCGCGGGTCGGCGGCCGCGGCGTGTCGGTAACGTTTCGGGTGGCCTTTCGGGCGCCGCCTCGAATGCCGCCGTCGGGCGGGACGACCGCGGTGGCGGGGTCATCGGTGCCGGGTAGACGGTGATCTCGTCGGCATCGAGTGTCCGGCCGTCCCAGACGCCGTCGACCTCGACCGTGGCGCCATCGGCGAGCGAACCGGTCGCGAGGTGCACGTTGATCGCGACGGGGACCGACGCGGGCAGATGATCAGGTGGATCAGACAGCGTTAGGTCAAACGACACCGCCTGCATCTCGCCTCCGGCGTCGACTGGGCGGTGCTCCACGCGGCGCGCGGTCCCACGCAGCGTCAGCTGCTCGAGGCGTTGCGTGACCGGGCGACCCTGCGGAGCAACGGCCTTTGCCGTCGAGTGGGGTTGCGTGTCCTGGACAGCTGGACGCGGACGCGCCAGGGCCTCGGCGAAGTCGAGGCAGGTGGGGTAGCGCTGAGCGGGGTCTTTGGATAGGGCTTTCGCGAGGACGCGGTCGAGGTGCGCGAGATCGGGCCGGCGGGCAGAGATCCGCGGGGGCGGTGTGCCCAGATGGTGACCGATGACGACCGCACGGTTGGCGTCATCGAACGGCGGCGCGCCGGTCAGCAGGTGAACCGTGGTCGCCGCCAACGAATACTGATCGGCGCGACCATCGAGTGGCTGGCCTCGCAGCTGCTCGGGCGCCATGTAGCTGACGGTCCCGATCGCCATGTTGTCATCGGTGAGGTTGCTGACGTCGTCGATGCGACGGGCGATGCCGAAATCGGTCAGCAGTACGCGGCGCCGTCGTCCGTCCGACGCGGTGACGAGGATGTTCTCGGGTTTGACGTCACGGTGGAGTAGGCGCCGTTCGTGGGCGAAGTCGAGCGCATCGGCCACCGCGGTGACGATGTCGACGACCTCGTTCTCGGGCATCCCATGCGGATAGGTCTGCGCGAGCAACCGCCCCGCGTCCGTGCCGTCCACGTAGTCCATGGAGATCCACAGCCGGCCGTCGAACTCACCCCGGTCGAGCACGCCGACGATGTGCGGGTGGCGCAGCGTCGCCGCCATCTCGGCCTCCCGGATGAACCGGGCGCGGAACTCCGTGTCCGCCGTCGACGTGGGCGCGAGGATCTTCAGCGCGTCGTGACGAGGCAGGCGAGGATGCTGCGCGAGGTAGACCTCACCCATCCCGCCGGTGCCGAGCGGCCGCTCGATCAAGTACCCGGCGAAATGTTCGCCCGTGTTCAGCGGCATGCAGCGAGCCTACAAACCGCTCCCGCGGCGTGCGGCACCCCGCGTTGGGCCGACGAGCCCCTGCCGAAAACCTCCGCGTCGTCGCCGACCCGCGCACCATGGGACCGGTGACCACTGCCGAGCCGACACGCCACACCGTCCTGGCGGAGACCGACAGCGCGGCGTACCACTCGCTGCGACGACAACCGGTGACGCGCGCCGAGCGGTACGCGCTCGGAAAGAGCCTGCGCAAGCGGGTGCCCCGGCGGTCACTCGCGCAGTGGACCCCGCCCGCCGACAGGCCGGACCCGGTGCGGCTCATCGACGAGAACCATCGCGGCCGGGTCGATCGGCTCATTCCCATTCGGGTGGGACGCATGGTCGCCTCGCCCTACGGATTCCTGCGCGGGAGCGCGGTCGTCATGGCCGAGGACGTCGCTCATCTACCGTCGACCGGCATCACGCCGGTGGTGTGCGGTGACTCCCACCTCGGCAATTTCGGGTTCTACGCGTCCCCCGAGCGCGATCTGGTCATCGACCTCAACGATTTCGACGAGGCCCACCCCGGCGGGTGGGAGTGGGACGTGCGCCGTCTGGTCGCCAGCATCTGGGTGGCCGGCCGCCACAACGGTGCCTCCGAGGACGACTGCGGCCACGCGGTCCGATCGTGCGTCGCGGCCTATCGCAGCGAGGTGCGACGGCTGGCCGACGAGCCCCTGTTCTCGCGGTCGTTCACGCGGATCGACGTCGACCGGCTGGCCGGTGAAGCGCACGGGCCGCTGGCCGACGAAGTGCGTCGCTCGGCCAAGCGTGCCCGGCACCGCACCAGCGATCGTGCGCTGCCCCGGTTCACCGAGGAAGTCGACGGGGACCGCCGGATCGTCGAGGAGCCTCCGCTGATCACACGGCTTTTCGCGCGGGAGGCCGACGCACTCGCCGAGGCGCTCGACGCGTACCTGCCGACGCTGTCCTCCCACTGGCGTCGCGTGCTCGGGGGATACACGCTGGTCGACGTCGCCCACAAGGTCGTCGGCGTGGGCAGCGTCGGTCTGCGCGCCTATGTGGCGCTCCTCGAGGGTTCCTCACCCTCCGACGTCGTCTTCCTCCAGCTGAAGCAGGCGCGCCGCTCCGTCCTGGCGCGATACGTGCACGGGGAGTCGGCGTGGCACGCGCACCAGGGGCAGCGGGTGGTCGAGTACCAGAAGGCCCTGCAGACGGTCAGCGATCCGCTGCTGGGGTGGACGACGGTCGACGGCCTGCAGTTCTACGTCCGCCAGTTCCGCAACATGAAGGGCACGATTCCGTTGGACGCGATGGACGCAGGGGCGCTCATCGACTACACCGCGGTGGTCGGGCAACTGCTCGCCAAAGGGCATGCTCGCACCAGCGGCGCCTCGATGATCGCCGGGTATCTGGGCGGCTCCACGAAGGTGGACAAGGCGTTGTGCGCGTTCGCCCGGCGATACGCCGACCAGACCGAAGCCGACCACGCCGCGCTGGTAGCGGCTGTCGACCGCGGTCGGATGCCCGTCGAACGCGGGGTGTGACGACCAGAATCAGCGTCCGGCAACGGGTTTCGATGCCGGCTTCGATGCCAGATAGTCCTCCACCGGAATCGGCTCGGTGGCTGCGTAGTCATCGGGCAGCAGTACGTCACCGGCGGTGGTGTTGACGTAGACGCCCCAGCAGTAGAACCCCCGCAGTCCCGCCGGGTCGGCGGCGATCACCGTCGCGTAGTCGGTGATCGCCCGCACGTACTGCCGCGAGTTGTTGTAGCGGTACAGCGCATGGTCGCGGTCGCGCGCGAAGCCGTTGGCGGAGAGGTAGCGGCCGGCGGCCATGATGGCGTCGCGCGGGTCATGGATGTCGCCTCCTGCGCCGTACGCCGCGAACGTCGCAGGCATGAACTGCATCGGGCCCTGCGCACCGGCCGTGCTGACGCCGGCCACCCGCCCGAACGCGGTCTCGACGAAGTTGACGGCAGCGAGCACGTGCCAGTCGACGCCGAACGCGGCCTCCGCCTCGCGGTAGTAGCTCATCAACTCCGCGACGGGCCGCGGCGCGACGATCCGCCACGCCGGCAGGGTCGCGCGGGGTCGTGCCATCGCCCCGAGCTGACGGCGCGCGTCGATGTTCAGGTCGTAGGAGTTCAGCAGCTCGGCCGGCACGCGGGCGCGGGCCGGCCCATCCCACTCGGGATGGCGGGCGAGGAGGCGGTAGGCCGCTTGCTGGCGCCGGGCGGCCGCCACGACGAGGGCGTCGGACGACGCAGGGTCGCGCAGGGCCCGTTCGTCGGCGACGACGCCGTCGGCGAGACCCACCGGCTCCGTCGCCAGCACGCGGGGCGGGGTCGCGGCGACCGATGGCGGCGGGGGTGCGGGGGCCGCGGGTGGCTCGTGGGCAGCGGAGCAGCCGGACAGCGCCAGTGTGCACGCCGCGACGAGGGCCGTTGCGGTGCGAACCGCCATGCTCCTGCTCAGGCTGCGCTCCTCTTCTCATGCGTCGAGTCGATCCCCGGCCGCCAGTATCGTCGTCACTGGCGATCGCGCCACAGTATGTGTCGGGCGGTTTCCCGTCACGGCGCGGTGGCAATACGGGCAGGGATATCGGGCACGCGCGTCATCGATGGGCGCCGACGAGGAGGAGATGCATGTCGGAGTTGGAGGTCACCGACGAGGGACACGAGTCGGTCGAGCCCACCTACGCCGAGCACCTGCATCCGGCGCGCCCCCGCACGCTGCGGTTCCGCCCGCGCGTGAAGTCCTCGTTCGTGCGCCGGTCGGTGGCCCAAGACGGCCCCGCCAACGGCACGAACCCCGCCTATGTGGAGTGGTTGCGGGCGCAGTCGATGCTCGCCGATGCCAACGAGATCAGCGCTCAGTTCTCCGGTCAGGGCTCGATGTGGCAGAACCCCTTCGCAACCCCCAACCCGCGCGGCGCCGTCGACACCGCGTCGGTGTGGTTCACCGCCTACCCGCTGTCACTGATCACCCGGCCCGATGAGTCGTTTCTCAAGGCGATGGCCAGTGAGGACATGTGGAAGGCGTTCGCCGAGATCGGCATCGAGGCCATCCACACCGGCCCGGTCAAACGTGCCGGCGGCATCTCGGGCTGGCAGTACACGCCGAGCGTCGACGGACACTTCGACCGGATCGGGACGCAGATCGATCCCGCGTTCGGGACCGAGGACGAATTCCGGCAGATGTGCGCGACGGCCGCGTGGTACGGCGGCACCATCATCGACGACATCGTGCCCGGCCACACCGGCAAGGGAGCCGACTTCCGGCTGGCCGAGATGAAGTACGCGGATTACCCGGGTATCTATCACATGGTCGAGATCGACCCCCGCGACTGGCACGAGCTGCCCGACGTCCCCGCAGGCGCCGATTCGATCAACATCGACGCGGCCACCGAGGAGTGGCTGGACAAGGCCGGTTACATCATCGGCAGGCTGCAGCGCGTCATCTTCTACGCCGAAGGCGTGAAGGAGACCAACTGGAGCGTCACCCGTCCGGTCACCGGCGTCGACGGCGTCGAGCGGCGCTGGGTCTACCTCCACTACTTCAAGGACGGTCAGCCGTCGATCAACTGGCTGGACCCGTCGTTCGCGGGCATGCGGCTGGTCATCGGGGACGCCCTGCACTCGCTGGCCGATCTCGGAACCGGTGCACTGCGCTTGGACGCCAACGGTTTTCTGGGCGTCGAGAAGGCCGCCGCGGAAGGGTCCTCGGCGTGGTCGGAGGGTCACCCGCTGTCCGAGGCGGCCAACCATCTCATCGCCAGCATGGTGCGCAAGGTCGGCGGGTTCACGTTCCAGGAGCTGAACCTGACGATCGATGACATCCGCCAGATCGGCGAGGCGGGCGCCGATCTGTCCTACGACTTCGTCAACCGCCCGGCCTACCATCACGCCCTGGCCACCGGCGACACCGAATTCCTGCGGCTGACGCTGCGGACCACGCTCGAACTCGGGGTCGATCCCGCATCGCTGGTGCACGCGCTGCAGAACCACGACGAGCTGACCTACGAACTGCTGCACTGGGAGAACGGCCACCGGGACGACGTCTACAGCTTCCGCGGCGAAGAGGTCACCGGTGAGCAGATCGCCGCGACGGTGCGCAGCGATCTGATCACGCAGCTCACCGGGCCGGACGCACCCTACAACCGGACGTTCACCACCAACGGAATCGCCTGCACGACAGCGACGGTGGTGTGCGCGGCACTGGGTGTGACGGATCTCGACGAGATCGGCGACATCGATCCGATCCGGCGTGCGCACCTGCTGCTCGCGATGTTCAACGCGTTGCAGCCGGGCGTGTTCGCTCTGTCGGGCTGGGATCTGGTCGGCATGTTGACCCTGCCGGTCTCCCAGGTCGCCGAGCTGGTCGCCGAGGGCGACACCCGGTGGATCAACCGCGGCGCGCACGACCTGATGGGGACCAACCCGAATGCACGACAGTCCTCCGCCGGAATGCCGATGGGCCACAACCTGTACGGGCCCATCCCGCAGCAGCTCGCCGACGAAACCAGCTTCATCCGGCAATTGCAGGCCATCCTGAAAGTGCGCTCGCACTACGGGATTGCGACCAGCCGTCAGCTCGACATCCCCGAGGTGTCGCACCGCGGCATGCTCGTGCTGGTCCACGAGCTCGACGGCGAGGGACGCTTGCAGCTCACCGTGCTCAATTTCGCTCAGGAGCACATCGCCGGCACCGTGCGGTCCGAGCATCTGCCGCCCGGCGCGGTGGTGTCGGACATGTTCAGCGGCAACGAGATCGCCACCGTGGACGATCTGCACAGCTTCGCGACCGAAATGCCGCCGTTGCACGGGATGTCGCTGCTCGTGGAGGCTCCGGCCGCGCCGGAGTGATCACCTCAGGAATCGTCGGACGTAGCCGCTGAACCGTGCGGCCAGTTCCTGCTCGTCGAGTCCCACCATCGCGCCGGTACACGCCACGCGGCCGAACCGGTTGCGTTGGTGCCCGGCCAGATAGCCGTCGATGGCGGTCCGCGCCTCCTCGGTCAGAGGTTCGCCGGCCAGGGCGTACACCCGCTCGGCGACGCCGCGTTCGTCGGCCATGAACTCGTCGAAGCGGACGTCGGCCGACTCATCGGGACCCACGATGTCGCGATCGCGCACCAGCGCCTCGAGCAGCTGCTCGAGCCGATCGGCCCAGGAAGACGCGATCGTGCGCACGGGCGGTGCGGCGCTGTACATCCGGGCGGTGTAGGCCACCATCGCGACCATGGAGAGCGCCACCGGGACGGGATCGCGGTGCGTGCACACCACCACGGCACCGGGGAAGACGCGCCTCAGCACGGTGAGCTGCTCGAGGTGCTGTGGTGATTTGAGCAGCCAGCGGCGGCCGCCGCGCAGGAACTGCATAGCTTTCAGCTGGGTGCGCAGATACTCGTAGTGCGGTGTCTGATCGTGGGCGCGGTAGTACTCGCGCCAGGTCGGTACGTGTGCCAGCGTCTCCATCAGCATCGTGGAGAAGTCGTTGGCCAGCAATTGAATTTCCTCGTGCACATGCTCGCTCGTCATCTCGTGCATCGCGCGGAAGTGGGGGAGTAGCAGATCCATCATCGACACCGCCAGCTCCATGCGAGCCACCCGCGGGTCGGGCTCCATCCCGGTCTCGGCCGGCAGGGGAAACGGCTCGGCGCTTTCCCAGTAGGGCATCGTGCGGAAGGTGGGGCCGGCGGCGAGCATGTTGTGCAGATGCGTGGTGCCGGTGCGGGGGAGCCCGGCGATGACGACCGGCGGGACGAGTTCGACGTCGTGGATCTCGGGATGGCGGCGCAGCAGATCGGTGAGCAGCAACCGATTGGTCAACCACTGGGACAGCTGGCGGAAGAAGTTCACCCGGCCGCACTCGTGCATGTCGTCGAGGTCGGCCAGGGCGCCGAGGTAGACGTCGAGGCGTTCCCGGTAGTCGTCGGCGCCGAAGTCGTCCAGACCGGTCGCGTGCCGTGCGGCCTCGTGCAGCGCGTCCGAGGTCAGTTCGCAGCCATCTGCGACCGACCCGATCATGTCCCGAACCTGTTGCGCCTCAATGGTGTAGCGCGGTCGCGCCAGGTCGGTGAGCTCGATGACAGCGGGTGTGGTGTGCATCACAGCAAGTTATGTTACTTTGAGTCACGTAATGACGACAGAGCTCGGCCGGCCTCGCGACCGGCGCATCGACGACGCCGTGTTGACGGCGGCTGCCGAGATGATCGCCGAGGTGCCGTACGCCGAACTGTCGGTCGATGCGATCGCCCGGCGGGCCGGGACCAGCAAGCCCGCGATCTACCGGCGCTGGCCGAGCAAAGCGCATCTGGTGCACGAGGCGGTCTTCCCGATCGGGGAGGCGACCCGGATTCCGTCGACGGGATCGCTGCCCGCCGACATCCGCGAGATGGTGCGTCGGGTCGCGGCTCTGCTCACCGCACCCCCGGCCCGGGCCGCCATCCCGGGCCTGATCGCCGAGATGGCTGCGGACCCCACACTGCACGCCGCACTTCTGGCACGGTTCGGCGACGTGATCACCCGTGGACTGGGCGACTTCCTGCGCGCGGCCGTGCAGCGCGGCGAGGCCCGCCCGGACGTGGACGCGGCAGAGCTCGCCCAAGCCGTCGCCGGCATCACGATGCTCTCGCTGCTGACCCGCCCCGACGTCCCCGATGACGGCTGGCTGGACCGGACCGCCATCCTGATCACGAGAGGAATCGCCGCGTGAGCGCCGAATCCACCACTGCCTGGCGGGAACTGGTCCAGACCCTGGGTGAACTCGACCGCGGGTTCACCGAGGGTGACCGGGCCGTCGCCGACGACCGCCACCTCGCCGACGGCTATCGGATGTTGGCCACCACGCTCGGCGTCGCCTTCGACACGTACCTGTTCGCCGAGCGCAGCAGACCCCAGTTCGTCGAGCTCAACACGCCGTTCCGCCGAGACCGCCGCTGGGGAGGAGACAACACCGACGCCTGGTACCACCTGTGCCCTGTCGACGACCGTCGTCGGTACCGGATCAGTGGCAATCGCGGTGACAGCGTGTACTTTTCGGTCACCGCTTACAACGAGCCATCGCCCGGCAGCTGGTCGGACCGGATCGTCGCCATCGTCAACGATTCCGACCTGGAGGCCGACGGCCGGATGGACGCCGACGGCGACTTCTCCTTCGAGATCGGACCGCTGCCTCAGGTGTCGGTGCTCGTCACGAGGGACTATCAGGCCGATCCGCTGACCGGCAGGCCGGTGCGCTGGCACATCGAGGCGCTCGACCCGCCCGACCCGATCCGACACTCGGATGCCGAAACCGCAGCCTCGCTGCGCGCCTGCGCAACGTGGCTGCGCACCATGTTCGCCATCGTTCCGTTGACGGTGGGCACCCGGGTCGACGATGCGCACGCGCTCGGCCACGAAACCGGCCAGGTGGCCAATGAATTCGGCGAGCCCTACCAGGTTCCCGACGCGAACTTCGGGTGGTCGGCCCGTGACGCCTGCTATGCGTATGCGAGCTTCGTTCTCGACGACGGCGAGGCGCTCGTCGTCACCCATCGCCCGCCGGCGTGCCGCTTCTGGAACCTCGTGGTGTGGAACCAGTTCATGGGCGGCCACATCGTGACCGACGCCCGGGTCTCGATCAACGGCGCGACGGCGGTGCCCAACAGCGACGGTTCGGTCACGGTGGTCATCTCGAAAAGCCAAGCAGCACACCCCAATGCGATCTCCACGGTCGACTATCCGCGTGGCAACCTGGCGTTCCGGTGGTTCCACGCCGACCGCGTGCCCGCGCGCCCCCACGTCGCGCTGGTGAAACTCTCGGAGGCGCCGACGCAGGTGGGGTGACGCCGTTCAGTCCAGCGGGGCGGTCAGCTCGATGTTGATGTCGTCGGGATCCTGGAAGGACAGGATCGCGATGCCGGCCTCTTCCACCACCGAGATGGCGCCGTGGGGGATTCCCGCGTCGGCCAACGCGCTCTGCGCCGCCGCCAGCTCTTCGCGCCCGGCGACGGCGAAGCTGACGTGGTCCAGGCCCGTGTGTTGCGGATCGAACTCGCCGTCGCCGCCGGGCCGCAGGCCGAACAGCGTGCCCTGTGGTGTCTGGTACACGGCCCCGCCGAAGAACCGTTCGGGTGACTGCGCGATACCCGGGTCGTCAGCCATCGATGACGTGTCCACCACCAGCGGCCAGCCGAACACCGTGTCGTAGAACTTCTTGGATCGGGCGATGTCCTTGACGGTGATGCGGACATGCGCGAACCCGGTGCTGTCGACGAGAGCCATACCGTCCGGCATACCCGTCACGAGAGGAGTCCGATACCGGGGCGGAGCATATTCACCGAATCGTCATCCGCCCCGCCCGAGGAGCGAGAAGAAACCGTGCGACGGATCGTCGTCACCGGGGCTGCCGATCGCGGTGTGGCGGGTGATCGGATGGCGCAGGTCGGTCTGCGAGGGGTCGCTGACCCGGGCCCAGTCGGTGACGATCATCCGATGCGTGAAACCCCATCGCCCGGAACGCTTTTCGTACGTGTCGAGATAGCGTCCGCCGACGATGACGTCGACGTCGTGGTCGCCGGCCGCGAGGGTGTGGGTGGCCAGCATGTACACCTCGCCTTCGGCAGCGTCTCCGTCGATCGCGAAATTGACCGTCGTGACGTGATGTTGCATCGCTCTCAGGTACGGCCGCGCGGCGGTGATCTGCGCGACGAGATCTGTGGCGGTCCCCGTCGAGAAGCCGCCGTGCCGATCGCTCGCACCTGCGTGATAGAGGCTGCGGAGCAGGTCGGCGTCGCCGCGGTCGACGGCGCGGCAGTATCGATGGACCAGTCGCTGCAGGGCGAACTCGTCGAGCATCAGCGTCAGATTCGGATCGGTCATCGAGAGACACCGTATGCGGTCAGTCCTGGACCGCTTTGGCGATCGCGAGGTAGCGCGTCACCTCATCCGGTCCGATATCAGGTCCGACATCCGCCCCGGTGGCCGCCCGCACCATGCGCACGATCACCCAGGCGCGCGTGCGGTCCTCGTCGAGTCCCGCGACGTCGACCAGTGTCCAGAAGCGTTGCCGGATACCGTCGCGCACTCGCCCGGCGATCTCGTCCCAGCGATGGGTCAGCATCGGCGCCACATCGTCGTTGCGGTCGCCGTTGACGGGCAGCGGGTCGACGGCCAGCCACGGTGTGCGGTCGGCGGCGCGCACCGTCGCGGTGTGCAGGTTGCCGTGCAGCACCACCTCGGCGCCGTTGCCGTCGGCGAGCAGGTCACGACCGAGGGCATGCGCCTGCTCGACCAGGCGGCGCGGCACGGTGGGGGAGACCGGTGGCGCGTCATCGAGCCAGCGGCCCAATTCCGCTGTCGCAGAGAGAAGTTGGGGCATCGCGGGCACGTGCAACCGCGCGTACAGACCGGCCACCACCTCGCAGGCGTCCGTGTCGCGCATCGTGTCCAGCGTGGCCGGCCCGGCGCGTTCGGTCAGCACGACGTGGCGGTGCGGATCTGCCCGGAGCAGTCGGACCGCGCCGTCGCCGCCCCACCGCCGTAGCACCAGATGCTCGTGGGCGAATGCCGGTGAGCCGATCTTGAGCAGTGCCGGTACGTCGTCGGCGGTGCGCACCGGCAGTGTCTTCGCATCGGGTCCGTCCTGAGATGGTCCGTCGGTGCGCAGCTGCCATTCGTCGATCAGGTGCCGAGCCAGGGAATCCCGGTCGAGCACTAGGGGGCGGCCGGGGAATGCTTGGCCTGTTGTTCGGCGGCGTGGTCCTCGATCGCTTTGCCGATGGCATGCGCTGCGCGGTCGACGAATTCGCGTCCACTCGCGGTGACCCACTCTTGCGACGAGCGCGGTGGCGTGAGGTGACCGGTGAAGTGCGGGATCACGTACTGCGCGAACAGCTCATAGCTTTTCAGCTTGGCCGTCGGCGGCGCCCAGTCGTGGTCGAACAGTAGGAATGCCCCGAATCCGCCGTCGCTGGCCTCGATCAACTCGTCGATCTTGGCGACCGCGTCAGCGGGGGTGCCGATCACTGCGAACCCGGACTCCCGGTTGTTGGCGATGATCTCGGCGACGGTGTCGCCCTGCACCGGTCCGGCGGGCAGGATGTGGCTGAAGTAGCGCGAGAACTCGGCGATGCCGTACGCGACGTCGCGCTCGGCCTGCTCGCGCGTTTCCGCCAGATGCATGGGTCCGACCAGGCGCCACTTCGACCGGTCCGCGATGTGCCCGTGCTCGAGCGCCACCTCCTCCCACGTCTTCCAATGCTGGGCCAGCAGATCCATCCCCTGTCGCGCGGTCGCCGCGATCGACAGCATTCCGATGCCGTGCCTGCCCGCGCCGCGCGGGCCGGTGGGGGAGAAGGAAGCGGCGACCGCGACGTCGAAACACGGATCGCTGTAGGGCGCGAGCTGCAGCCGGGCGTCCTGCAACGTGAAGCCGTCGGTGTGCATCGTGACGGTCTCGCCGCGCAGCAGCCGCATGATCGCCTCGAGGCACTGCTCCATTCGGGGCCGCTGTTCGTCGGCCGGGATGCCGAGCATGTGCGCGTCGGAGGTCAGCTGACCCGGCCCGCAGCCGAGCATCACCCGTCCGCGGGTGAGGTGGTCGAGCAGCACCATGCGGTCGGCCAGCATCAGCGGATGGTGGTAGGGCAGGGAGCTGACGCCGGTGCCGAGCTTGATGTGCTTGGTGCGCTCGGCGGCCACGGCGTTCATGACCTCCGGCGAGGCGATGATCTCGAATCCCGCCGAATGGTGCTCGCCGATCCATGCCTCGTGAAAGCCCAGCCGGTCCATCGCCACGATCAGATCGAGATCGCGTTCGATCGCGAGCGTCGGATTCTGTCCGGTGGGGTGAAACGGTGCCATGAAGTTTCCGAAACGCATCGGTTCATTCTGCGGTGTCGTCGGGGTTCCTCGGGCCTAGATGGCGACGCAGTGGGTACTGATTCGTGCGGACCTGCGCGTGAGCGCCCTGAACCGGCCCGGGAAGGACACCCGATGTCATCTGACACCGGCACGGCGAACGACGCCGGCGCCTCGACGACGAAACTGGCCCGCCGGATCACGGGTCCCCTGCTGTTCCTGTTCATCCTCGGCGACGTCCTGGGCGCCGGCATCTACGCGTTGATGGGCGTGCTGTCACAGGAAGTGGGCGGTGTGTTGTGGGCGCCGCTGGTGATCGCCCTGGTGTTGGCGTTGCTCACGGCCGGGTCCTACGCCGAGCTGGTCACCAAATACCCCCGCGCGGGTGGGGCGGCCGTGTTCGCCGACCGCGCGTTCGGCAAGCCCCTGCTGTCGTTCCTGGTCGGATTCTCGATGCTCGCCGCCGGCGTGACGATTGCCGCCGGGTTGGCGCTGGCGTTCTCCGGTGACTATCTCGCGACGTTCGTCGACGTCCCCGTCGTACCGGCGGCGCTGGTGTTCCTGCTGTTGGTCGCATGCCTGAACGCGCGGGGGATCTCCGAATCGTTGAAGACCAACGTAGTGATGACCGTCATCGAGCTGTCCGGTCTGCTGATCGTCATCGCGGTGGTGGCGGTGATGCTCGGCCGCGGGCAGGGCGACGTGGGCCGCGTCGTCGAGTTCCCGGATGGGTCCACGCCGGCGCTGGCGATCCTGGGCGGGGCCATCATCGCCTACTACTCCTTCGTGGGGTTCGAGACCTCGGCCAATGTCGTGGAGGAGATCAGGGACCCGAGTCGGGTGTATCCGCGAGCGCTGTTCGGAGCACTGATCACCGCCGGGGTTATGTACGCGCTGGTCGGTGTCGCGAGCGCCATTGCGCTGCCGGCGAGTGAGCTCTCCGAGTCCTCGGGGCCGCTGCTGGCCGTCGTCGCCGCGTCCGGTGTGGGTGTGCCCGACTGGGTGTTCAGCCTCATCGCGTTGATCGCCGTGGCCAATGGCGCCTTGTTGACCATGATCATGTCGAGCCGCCTCACCTACGGAATGGCGGAGCAGGGCCTGTTGCCCGCGGTGCTGACCCGGGTGTTGCCGCGCCGCCGCACACCGTGGGTCGCGATCGTTGCGACCACAGCGGTGGCGATGCTGCTCACGCTGGTCGGTGACCTGTCCACGCTGGCCGAGACCGTGGTGTTGCTGCTGCTGTTCGTGTTCCTGTCGACCAACATCGCGGTGCTGGTGCTCCGCCGCGACGAGGTCGCGCACCGGCACTTCCGGGTGTGGACGTTCGTGCCGGTGCTCGGCGTCGCGTCGTGCCTGCTGCTGCTGACCCAGCAGAGCGCGCAGGTGTGGCTGTTCGCCGGGGTCCTGCTAATCGTCGGCGTCGTCCTCTACGTCATCGCGCGCGGGGTCACTCGGCGGGGGAGTTCCTAGAGCGGCGCGGACGGGCGGGTGAGCAGACCTGCCTCCTGGGCCCGGCGGACAGCGTCGCGCCGACTCGCCGCGCCCAACTTGCCGAGGATCGCCGACACGTGGTGGTCGACCGTCTTCACCGACAGGAACAGCCGCTCGGCCAGTTCCGCATTGGTCAGGCCGTCGGCGAGCAAGCGCAGCACGTCGAGCTGCCGACTCGTGAGCCCCGCCGGATTGGCCAGGGTGCTGGTACGCCGCGGCCCGGGTACGGCGGACACTCCCGTCGCACGCAGATCGGCGCGCACTTTCGCCGCCACCGCGTCCGCGCCCAAGCGTTCCAAGGTGTCCAGCGCGCGGCGGCACGAGGTGGGCTCCCCGGCCTCGGCGCGTGCCAGCGCCGCGTCGTAGGGGCTCGACAGGGCCTCGAACGCCTCGGCGGCCTTGTCGTGGTGGCCGCCGAGGAGCAAGGCATACGGTTCGGCGATGTCGGTGGTGTCTGCGACCGGCACGCCCAACCGATGCAACCACACGGCCAGCTCGCCTTGCGCCCATTCCAAACCGGTGTGAGAAGCGCTGTCGCGCAACAGGTCCAGGCACTGCTCGAGACGCGGTTCAGGGCGCCCGGTCAGCCAGCGACGCTCGGCTGACGCTGCGGCGACAGGCAGCACCCGGATCGGCTCGCCGAAACGGTCGGCGAGATCCCAGGCCTGGTCGATCAGTTCGCCGTCGTTGCCGTCGCGGCGTAGTGCGATCAGCCCCCGGATCAGCAGTGGCCACATCCGGGCCAGCGGGGCACTCGGGCTGCCGAGCACCGAATCGGCATCGGCGAGCGCTGAGTCCCAATCACCGGACAGCAGCAGAAGTCGACTGCGCGAACCGATCTGCACCATTCGGCAGATCGGCAGGTCGTGTTCGACCATGAGCGGGATGCTGCGGCCCAGTAGGTCGGCGGCTGCACCGAGACGGCGCTGCTCGACGTCGAAGTGGGTGAGGTTGGTGTATCCGCTCGAGTAGATCTCGTCGATGTGGCGCGGAGCCGCCGACAGCACCGCCAACACGCGGTCCCGCGAACCCGCCACCCCGGACAGGACGCCGCAGTACTGCCCGATCAATTCCACACGCGCGGTCAGATCGGTGTCGGAGGTGGCGGCGGCGATGCCGCGGGCGCGGTCCAGCACAGCCTCGGCCTCGGGGATTCGGTTGGCCTGCACCGAGAGATAGGCCTGCATCGCCACACCATGGCCCAGCTGGCAGAAGAACGTCGCATCATGCTCGGCGCCAAGGGTGTCGAGCACCGCGACCGCTTGGTCGGCGTGCGCAACGGCCGCGGCGCGGTTACCGCTGTACCACTCGTAGACCGACAGCGCGTGGTGGTTGGCGCTGACCGCCACCGCGTCGCCCAGGGCACGGCGCACCAGCAGCGCCCGTCGGCTCGCCGCGATCGCGTCGCTGAGGCGGTCCGTCAGGTAGTACTCCGCTGCCAGCAGCTCGAGTATCTCGGCCTCGACCGCATCGGCGAGCAGGCTGCTGTGCTGCAGGGCCAGCTCGAAGAACCGGCATGCCTGGGTGTGCGCCCCGGCCCGGGTCGCTGCTCGTCCGGCGTCGGCCGCGGTCGCCGCGGCCAGCGCCGTGTCACCGGCGCCGAGCGCATGGTGGGTAAGAACCGCAGGGTCTGGCGCCGCGACCGTCCGCAACGCCTCGACGAACCGGCGGTGCAGGCCGGGTTCAGCGCCCGGCGGCAGGACGGCGGCGACTGCGCGCCGACAGAGGTCATGCCGGAAGGCCACGCCGCGGGCGTCGCGTCTGATCAGCTTCGCCCGGTCTGCGGCGCGCAGCGCAGGGAGCGTGACACTGAGCCCGACGAGCAGGTGATCGCCGATCGCGCCCGAGGAGCAGGTCAACAGCGCGAGGAGATCCCACGCATCGGCGTCGAGGTCGGTGGTGCGGGCCAGGATCGCATCGCGGACTGTGGTGGGAAGTTCGGCGCCCTCGGAGCAATCCTGGTCCAGCATCTCGCACACGAAGAACGCGTTGCCGCCGGTGATCCGATGCAGCCGGGCGGGATCGACGGCGCGGTCACCCACCAGGGCGGTGATGGCGTCCACGTCGAGCGGAGGAACGTTGAGTGCGTGTCCGTGCGCAGAACGGGCGACGTCCCCGAGGAGTCCGCGCAACGGATGGGATACGTCCACCTCGTCGTCGCGCAGGATTCCGATGATCAGCAGCGACGAGTGTGAAGCCCGGCGGAGCAGGAACCGGAACAGGTCGAGCGTCGCGTGATCGGCCCACTGGAGATCGTCGATCACCAGGATCGCCGGCGTTTCCCGCAGGTCGTCGAACACCGACGCGAAGATGTCGTAGGGCTGCTGGCCGTCGGCGAGCTGGCGCCGCGTGGCCGCACCCAGCTCGTGGGCGACGTCATGCAGCGGCCCGAGCGGACGCGGAGTGGTCAGCGGGTCGCACGCGCCCCACAGAACCCGCGTGTGAGCGTTGACGCGGGCGACGAACTGCTCGACGAAAGTCGTCTTCCCCGCGCCCGATTCGCCACAGACCAGCACCGCGCCGCCCTGTCCGGCACGCGCTCTGGCCTGTAGGGCCGCGAGCCGGTCATGCTCCCGCTCGCGCCCGGTGAGCGTCACCGGCTGATCGTATCGAGAACTCCCGGTCCGTCGCGTGGGGAAATAGGGAGGTTTTCCCGATGACGGGGGACGCGCCGGCGAGAAGAGTCGGGGATGTCCGGCGCGCGCCGGGCGCTACAGCGAACGACAGACGTCGAACGAAGAGCCTCGAACAGGAGAGAACCATGAAGAGATTCCTCATCGAACGAAACATCCCCGGAGCCTCGGAGCTGACCGAGAAGCAGTTGGCCGCCATCGCCTGCACTTCCAATGCCGCAGTCGATTCCCTCGGCGTCCCGTACCGCTGGGTGACCAGCTATGTCGCTGGAGACAAGATCTACTGCCTGCACGAGGCCGACGACGAGGAGACCATCCGGGAACACGCCCGTCGCGGTGGTTTCCCGGCCGATGTGGTGGTCGCGGTCGTGCACGAATTCGGGCCGCAGAGCGCCGTCGCCGCGTCGACATGCGTTGCGGGGTCGTGAGATCTGGGTAGAAGGCGGATCCGGCCCACGGGGGATGGAATAATGGCGCAATGCCGGAACCCGCCTCCGCTCCCGAGCTGCAATCAGCCGGGCAACGGTCGTCGACGAGCCAGCTGCCGGCCGGTGGTTTCCGCTTCTGGTTCGTCGGGCAACGCTGGGAGTGGTCCGACGAGGTCGCGCGCATGCACGGATACGAACCCGGCGCCGTCGAGCCGAGCACCGAACTGCTGCTCTCCCACAAACACCCGGACGATCGTCGGCACGTTCAGGAAGTCCTCGACCACGCGTTGCACCATGGCGGCTCCTTCAACAGCAAGCATCGCTTCGTCGACACCGGCGGCGTGGAGCACAACGTCATCGTGATCGCCGTTCGGATGTACGACGACGAGGGCGCGGTGGTGGGCACCGAGGGCTATTACGTCGATCTGACCGAAACCCTCGACAGGGAACGCCGGGCCGCGCTCGACGAGTCGCTGCCCGACCTCTTCGAAGCTAGGGCCGCGATCGAACAGGCGAAGGGCGCGTTGATGCTGACCTACGGCGTCGACGCAGATCAGGCGTTCAAGCTGCTGATGTGGCGGTCGCAGCAGACCAACACCAAGCTGCGGGCCCTTGCGGCGCAGCTGGTGTCCGAGCTGAGTGCGGTGACGGTCGACGACGCAGGGTTGCGCCGCCGGGTCGACCATTTGTTGCTCACGGTGCACGAGCGCGTCGGCCAGAACGCCGAGCGCCGATGATCAGGACACGGTTGACGATGGTTGACGATGGCGGAGCGGTGACAGTGGATACGAGGATGCGTGGGGCAGCTGGACGTCGAACATGATGTTGACAGTGGCGCAGCGGTGGTGTGCGTCCGCGGCGAGATCGATTCGAACTCGGTCGATGTGCTCGCCGAAGCGCTCGACAGCGGGTTGTCCGCCGCCTCCAGGGCACCGGCGAGGGCGTTGATCATCGAGTTGACGCGGGTGACCTACTTCGGCAGCGCAGGACTCAACGCAGTCCTGAGCTGCTTCGAACGGGGTCGCGACGCACGGATCGCGGTTCGCGTGGTCGCCGACAACCCGGAGGTGATCCGGCCGATCGAGGTGACGAAGCTGGACACGGTGCTGCGGCCCTATCCCACCGTCGCGGCAGCCGCTGCGGACGCCGGTCCATTGTGACGGCCTCTGGTCTGTTCAGCGAGGGCGGCGAAGTCGGCCGCGATCTGGCGCGCGTGGAATGGTCTGCCACTCCGCTCGGCGACCCGGCGGGATGGGCGCAGAGCCTGCAGACCGCGGTCAGCATCCTGCTGTCGTCGCGGTTCTCGATGTGGATGGCGTGGGGTCCGCAGCTGACCTTCTTCTGCAACGAGGCGTATCGCCGAGACACGTTGGGCCGCAAGTATCCCTGGGCTCTCGGCCGGCCGGCGCGCGAGGTGTGGGCGGAGATCTGGGACGACGTGTCCGGACGCATCGAGCACGTGATGTCCACCGGAGACGCCACGTGGGACGCCGCGCTGTTGCTGTTCCTCGAACGGTCCGGCTATCTGGAGGAGTCCTACCACACGTTCTCCTACAGCCCGCTGCGCGACGATGCGGGCACCGTGGTCGGGATGCTCTGTGTCGTCAGCGAGGACACCGAGCAGGTCATCGGCGAACGCCGGATGGCCACGCTGCGTGAGCTCGGGTCCGACCCCAGCGTGGCCCGCACCGAAACCGAGATCCTCGCGTTCGCCGACCGGCAGTTGGGTCACAACCTGCGCGACCTCCCGTTCACGCTGACGTATCTCTTCGACGCCGACGGGACGGCGCACCTGGCGGGCATGAGCGGGATCGGAGTGGATCATCCCGCCGCGCCGGCCGTCATCGAGCCGGACGGCGGGATCTGGCCGGCCGCGCCGACCGCGGCCGGCGAGACGGTCGTCGTCGATCTCGACGAGTTCCCGCCGATGCCGACCGGAGACTGGCGAGATCCCCCCACGCAGGCGATGGTCACCCCGTTGCTGCAACAGGGTGGCGGCGCGCCAGTCGGGTTCCTGGTTGCGGGCCTCAACCGCTATCGACCGCTCGACGAGAGCTACCGTGGCTTCGTCACGCTGGTGGCCGGCCACCTCGCCGCGGGCGTCAGCCTGGCCCGCAGCTACCGGGCGCAACAGCGCAGGGCCGAGGAGCTCGCCGATCTGGACCGGGCGAAGACCACGTTCTTCTCCAACATCAGCCACGAGTTCCGCACACCCCTGACCCTGATCCTCGATCCCGTCGCCGAACTGCGGCGCCGCGCGGACGTCGACACCTCCACCCGCGAGGAGCTCGACGTGGTGTGGCGCAACGGTTTACGGCTGACCAAGCTGGTGAACACGCTGCTGGATTTCTCGCGCATCGAAGCGGGCCGGGCGCAGGCCACCTATGTGCCCGTCGACATCGGTGCGGCGACCGCCGAGTTGGCGAGCGTGTTCCGGTCCGCGGTCGAACGTGCCGGGCTGACCTACACCGTGGACTGCGCGACGCTCGACGAACCGGTCTATCTCGACATGGACATGTGGGAGAAGATCGTCTTCAACCTGCTGTCGAACGCCGTGAAATTCACGTTCCAGGGCACGATCTCGATCACCGTCCGCCGCGACGGCGGCCGGGCGTTGACCACCGTGTCGGACACGGGAACCGGGGTGCCCGCCGACGAGCTCCCGCGTCTGTTCGAGCGGTTCCACCGCATCGCGAATGTCGCCGCCCGTTCACACGAGGGCAGCGGCATCGGGCTCGCGCTGGTCAAAGAACTCGTCGAATTGCACGGCGGCACCATCGATGTGGACAGCACTCAGGGCGTGGGCACCACCTTCCGCATCCGGGTGCCCTTCGGGACCGATCATCTGCCCGCGGATGCGATCGCAGCGGCGTCGGTCCGTCGACTGGGTGCCTCGGCGGACGCCTACGTCGAAGAGGCGATGCGCTGGGAGGTCGGCACCGCCACCCGCACCGATACCGCAGATGACTTTCGTTCCGCCGCAACGACATCCGATCCGGGCGGCGCGGGCGCAGTGCTCCCCGGTGGCCCGGTCCGGGTGCTGGTCGCCGACGACAACGCCGACATGCGGGACTATCTGACCCGCCTGCTGCGCTCGGACGGCTACCAGGTCGACACGGTCACCGATGGTGTGCGCGCATTGGAGGCGGTGCGCGCCGACCCTCCGGAGATGGTGATCAGCGATGTGATGATGCCGGGGCTCGACGGTCTCGCCCTGGTGTCGGCGTTGCGTGCCGACCGGCGGACCGCCGCGGTGCCGGTGTTGCTGTTGTCCGCCCGGGCCGGGCAGGAGGCGTCGATCAGCGGCCTGCAGGCCGGCGCGGACGACTACATGGTCAAGCCATTCGCCGCGGCCGAATTGCTGGCACGGGTGCGCGCCAACGTCGAACTCGCCCGCCTTCGTGACCACCACGCGCGGTGGCGTACCGCGCTCGTCGATTCCCTGCAGGAAGCGTTCTTCGTGTGCGACGAAGACGGCGCGGTCATCGAGATCAACGGTGCATTCACCGACATCCTCGGATACGACGCCTCAGGGTTGCCGTACCCACCGATGCATCCCTGGTGGCCTGCAGCCGACACCGATGCCGATGCTCATCGCGAGGTCGTGCAGGCGTTCGACAGCCTGATGGGCCGACCGCACGGAACCATCAACGAGGTGCCCGTCACCCATCGCGACGGGCATCGGCTCTGGGTGACCGCCACGTTCACGCATTCAGAAGATCCCGACAGCGGCCGCAAGGTGGTGGTCGGCACGATGCGCGACGTCACCGCCGAGCACTACGTGGTGCAGCGCGAGTCGGCCCTCGCATCGCTCAGTGATGCTCTGGCGCAGGCGGATACGCTCGACGACGCAGTACGCTCCGCCGCCGAGCAACTGCGGGTGGTCTGGCACGCCAGAAGAGTGGTTGCGGCAACCCTGCCCTCGGGGGAAACCGAATCACGGTCGGGCGCCCCTCATGTCGTCTGCGCAGGGGACAGTGTCGCGAGCTGGGACGCGTTGTCGGAACAGACCCGCAACGCGATCACCGCACTTCGCGATGGCGACCTGCTCGATCCGGTGACCTCGGTGCCGGGATCGGCCGGTGTGGCTCTGCAACACCCGCGCGGCGAGCTGGTCATCTACATCGAGCTCTTCGAGAAGAGGCGATTCACCGCCGAGGACCACACGCTGCTCACGGTGCTCGCGGGCCGGCTCGGTCAGGGTCTGCAACGGGTGCACCAGATCGACCAGCAGCGCGAGACCGCGCTGGCGCTGCAGCACGCGATCCTCGGACCTGCCCTGTCGACGGGCTTCGCCGTGCGCTATCAGCCCGCCACTCGACCGCTGCAGGTCGGCGGGGACTGGTACGACGTCGTCGACCTCGACGACGGCCGGATCGGGTTGATCGTCGGTGACTGCGTCGGGCACGGATTGGCCGCTGCCACCGTGATGGGGCAGTTGCGCAGCGCGTGCCGCGCGCTGCTGCTCGAGCATCCGAGTCCGGCCGCGACGCTCTCGGCGCTGGACCGCTTCGCCGCTCGCCTCCCCGGGGCGCGCTGCACCACCGCCTTCTGCGCGGTGCTCACCCCCGCCACCGGTGCGCTCACCTATTCCTGCGCCGGGCATCCGCCGCCCATCCTCGTGCTCGCGGACCAGGAGACGCAGTTACTCGACGAGGCGCGCTCCACACCGCTGGCTGTCAGGTACTCGGAGTCGCGGCCCGAAACAAGTGTCACGATGCCGCCGCGCGCCACCCTGCTGCTCTACACCGACGGCCTCGTGGAGCGGCGCCGTGAGTCGATCGACGACGGTATCGCCCGAGCCACCGGCGTGGTCGGCGCCCATCGCGGGACCGCACTGGACGAACTGGCCGACGTGATCATGGCCGGGCTCGCGCCCGTCAAGGGTTATGACGACGACGTGGCGCTGCTGCTCTATCGGCAGCCCGCGCCACTGGAGCTGGACATCATCGCAGACGTGGCGGAATTGGCGCCCAGCCGCGCGGCCCTGCGGACCTGGCTGGGCAGCGCCGGTGTCAGTCAGGAACAGACGCTCGATGTGCTGATCGCGGTCGGCGAAGCGATGGCGAACGCGATAGAGCACGGGCATCGGGACCACCCCGGCGGAACGGTCAGCCTGCACGCCAGCGCGTTCGCCGATCATCTGCAGGTGACCATCCGTGACACCGGCCGCTGGAAACCGCCGGCTGAGACTCCCGCGATCCATCGGGGACGCGGTCTGGGGCTGATGCGGGCCCTGATGCAGGATGTCTTCATCGACCCCCAGCTCACCGGGACCACGGTGCACATGCAGACGAGGATCGGATGATGGCGACGCCGCTGCAGGTGCGCACCGACCGCCGCGATGACGGCACGACGGTGGTGACGGCGGCCGGTGAACTCGATCTGAGCAATGTCACCGAGTTCTCCGAGGCCCTCGGGGCCGCCGTGCGTGCGGGCCGAGACGGCACCCCGGTGCGCGTCGACCTGACCAGGATCGGATACCTGGACAGCGGCGCCATCAACGTGCTCTTCGACCACGCCGATGCTATCGACGTGCTCGTCAACCCCATCCTGATGTCGGTGCTGACGGTCAGCGGCCTGGACAAGGTCACGAGGGTGGCGGCGGGGCCCCCGCAGTGAGTCAGGTGTCGGTCTGACGGCGGGCCCGGGCGCGTCGCTTCCCTTCGTGCATCGCGGCCACCCGGGCGACCGGAATCGTCCGCCCGTGCGCGATCAGATCGTCGGGCAGCCGTTGAGCTGCCGGCATCTCTTCTGCCCACGGATCCCGGCCGCCCAGGCGCTGCACCGCCGTGGTGATCGTGAAGTCCGTGGGGTGCACGCGGTCCAGCTGCGACCACGCGACCGGAAACGACACCGGCGTCCCGGGCCGTAACCGTGGGCTGTAGGCCGCGGCCACTGTGGCGCCGCCGGAGCGGGTGGCATCGATGAACACCTTGCCGGCCCGATCGGAGACGATGAACGCTGTGGTCGCGATCGACGGATCGAGCGCCTCGGCCCGAGCCGCGAGTGCGCGCGTCGCCGCGGCCACGTCCTCACCCGGGGTCTGCAGCCCACCGAGATCGAGCGGGACGAAGACGTGGACACCCCGCGAACCGCTGGTCTTCACCGCACCCGACAACCCGGCGTCCGCCAGCGCCCGGCGCACCAACGCCGCGGCCGAGACGACCACCGCGAAATCCGCGCCGTCCGGCGGGTCGAGGTCGAGGATGAGATGGGTCGGCCGGTGGACGTCGGCGGCCAAGCCCAACGCCGGGTGGTATTCGACCGCCCGCTGATTGGCCAACCACATCAACGTGCGACGGTCGTTGCAGAGCGGGTAGCGGATGTCGCGGTGCGAAGCCTCGGCCCACATCTGCACGCTCGGCACCCACTCCGGCGTGTACGCCGGCAGGTTCTTCTGCATGAACGGGGCGCGGCCGCGCAGCGCGCGCAGGACGGTCAGGGGGCGGTCGGTCAACACCGGGAGCATCCGGTCGGCGATGGCATCCAGGTAGTCGACGAGGTCGCGCTTCGTCGCTCCGGCGTCGTCGGCGAGGGGCGCCTCGAGGTTGGTCAGTTCCACCCCGGCACGCTGCTCGGGAGACATCACGACAGCCTACGGAGCAAACGCAACAATGACATTCCCGGACATTCCGGGACATTCGCTGAGATTCGAGGACAGTCGGTCGAAGGCACTGCGGCGAACCGGTAACGTCTGCCCGGATCGACAGCGAATGATTTGATGAGCTAGTTGTATGTATCTTCGGCGCGCCGGGTGATGCGCGGGCGGCTCCACGACGTAGGTCCGGAACGGGCCGGGAACGGGCCGGGGAAATGGCGAGGTCGCACTTGATGGGGACGATGCACGATGGCGAATGAGCACAGGGGGGTGGCGCGCGTCATCCGCGCCCTCGCGGTGCCCATTCTGCTCGGCTGGCTCGCGCTCACGGTCGCGACGAACGTGCTCCTGCCGTCGCTGGAGAAGGTCGGCGAGGACCGCACCGTTGGGCTGGCCGCCAAGGACGGTCCCGCCTACATCTCGATGAAGCAGATCGGGGAGAACTTCGAGGAGTTCGACTCCGACAGCACCGCGATGATCGTGCTCGAGGGGGATCATCCGCTCGGCGACGAAGCGCATCGCTACTACGACACCCTGGTCGACAAACTCGAGGCCGACACAGCCCACGTCCAGCACGTGGCCGACTTCTGGGGCGATCCGCTGACCGCTGCCGGCGCGCAGAGCGCGGACGGCAAAGCCGCCTACGTGCAGATCAACCTGCACGGGAACCAGGGCGAACCGCTGGCCAACGATTCCGTCGCCGCGGTGCGCGAACTCATCGACTCCACACCCGCACCACCGGGTATGACGACCTACCTCACCGGACCGGCGCCACTGATCGCCGACCAGGCGCATGCCGGCGACCGGAGCATCTTCCGGGTCACGCTGATCACGATCGGCGTCATCGCGGTCATGCTCCTGCTGGTCTACCGATCCGTCGTCACCATGCTGCTGATCTTGTTCATGGTGTTCATCGAGCTCGGCGCGGCCCGCGGCATCGTGGCGTTCCTGGCGATCAACAACGTCATCGGACTGTCCACCTTCGCGGTGAACCTCCTCGTACTGATGGTCATCGCAGCGGGGACGGACTACGCGATCTTCGCCATCGGGCGCTATCAGGAAGCGCTCGGCGCCGGCCAGGACCGGGTGTCGGCGTTCTACACCATGTTCAGCGGCACCGCCCACGTCATCCTCGGCTCGGGGTTGACGATCGCGGGAGCCATGTCGTGCCTGAGCTTCACCCGGCTGCCGTACTTCAATTCGCTCGGTGTGCCGTGCGCAGTCGGCACCCTGGTGGCCGTGCTGGCGGCGATGACGCTCGGGCCCGCCGTGGTGGTGGTGGCGAGCCGCTTCGGCGCATTCGCCCCCAAGCGTGCGATCAGCTCTCGCGGCTGGCGTCGGGTCGGCGTGATGGTGGTCCGCTGGCCCGGACCGGTGCTGGCCGGGACTCTGGCGCTCGCGCTGGTCGGGCTCGTGACGCTGCCGGGCTACAAGACCAACTACGACGCCCGCAACTACCTGCCCGCCGACATCCCGGCGAACATCGGGTACGCCGCGGCCGATCGCCACTTCGGCACGGCGCGGATGAACCCGGAACTGCTGATGGTGCAGAGCGACCACGACCTGCGCAACCCGGCCGATTTCCTCGTCATCGACAAGATCGCCAAGGCGCTGTTCCGGGTGCCCGGTGTCGCGCGCGTGCAGACGATCACCCGCCCCGACGGGAAGCCGATCAAGCACAGCACGATCCCGTTCCAGATGAGCGTGCAGGGCACCCTGAGCCAGCTGAACCAGAAGTATCAGCAGGACCGGATGGCCGACATGCTCACCCAGGCCGACGCGATACAGAAGACCATCGACACGATGCAGAAGATGTACAGCATCACCCAGCAGATGCGCGACACCACCCATCGCATGGTCGAGAAGACGAAGGACACTGCCGTCGACGTCGCCACCCTGCGCGACAACATCGCCAACTTCGACGACTTCATCCGTCCGCTGCGCAGCTACTTCTACTGGGAACCGCACTGCTACAACATCCCGGTGTGTTGGGCGATCCGGTCGGTGTTCGACACCCTCGACGGCATCAACACGATGAGCGACGACATCGCCGCGATCGTTCCCGACCTGGAGCGCCTCGACACGCTGATGCCGCAACTGGTCGAGTTGCTGCCCTCGCAGATCGAGACCATGCGGTCGATGAAGTCGATGATGCTGACGATGTACCAGTCGCAGAAGGGCATGCAGGACCAGATGGCGGCGCAGCAGGAGAACGCGTCGGCCATGGGGGAGGCCTTCGACGACTCCCGCAACGACGATTCGTTCTACTTGCCCCCAGAGGTCTTCGCCAACAAGGACTTCCAGCGCGGCATCCAGCAGTTCATCTCGCCCGACGGCAAGTCGGTGCGCTTCATCATCAGCCACGAGGGCGATCCGGCGACCATCGAGGGTCTCGACAAGGTGGACCCGATCAAGACGGCGGCCAAGGAAGCGATCAAGGGCACGCCACTGGAGGGCTCGAAGGTCTTCCTCGCCGGGACCGCGGCCACCTACAAGGACATGAAGGACGGCTCACAATACGACCTGCTGATCGCGGGAATCGCCGCCGTCACGTTGATCTTCGTCATCATGCTGATCATCACGCGCGCCGTGATCGCCGCGGCGGTGATCGTCGGCACCGTCCTGCTGTCCCTCGGAGCGTCCTTCGGTCTGTCCATCCTTTTGTGGCAACACCTGATCGGCCTGGAACTGCACTGGATGGTGCTGCCGATGTCGGTGATCCTGCTGCTCGCCGTCGGTTCGGACTACAACCTGCTGATCGTTTCGCGGTTCAAGGAGGAGCGTGAGGGCGGTCTGAAGACCGGCATCATCCGTGCGATGGCAGGCACCGGGTCTGTGGTCACCTCGGCGGGGCTGGTGTTCGCGTTCACCATGGCCTCGTTCGCCTTCAGCGATCTGGCGGTGATGGCTCAGGTCGGCACGACGATCGCGCTGGGCCTGCTGTTCGACACGCTGATCGTGCGATCGTTCATGACGCCGGCGATGGCGACGATGCTGGGCCGGTGGTTCTGGTGGCCGCAGCACGTGAGCAGTCCCGCGTCGCGACGCAGACTGGCCGCCATCAGGCAGTAGCGGCGAGCGCTCCGATCGGCGTGCTGTCCAGGTGCGCCAACAGGTCGGCGGTGTCCTCGAAGACGGCTGCCGCACCTGCATCCGACAATTCGCCTCTCGACACGCCACCGGTGAGGACGCCCAGCGAGGTCAGGTCCACCCGGCGGGCGGCTTCGCAATCCCAGATCGCGTCGCCGACGAACACCGCCTCGGCGGTGGAGACGCCGGCCCGGCTCAGCGCCACCTCGACGATGTCGGGCTGCGGTTTGGCCGTGTCGACGTCCTCGGACGAGGTGACTTCGGACACCACATCGTCGCAGTCCAGAACCTCACGCAGCGTGCGTAATTCGTCCTCGGGCGCCGATGTCGCCAGCACCACCTGCAAGCCCAGGTCGGCGACTCGGCGCAGCAGATCCCGCGCACCGGGCAGCGGAGTCAGCAGATGGGCGCTCTCCTTGTAGAACTCGCTGTGCCGATCCTTGAGCTGATCGAGCTGCCCCTGGCCGGCCCCGTCGCCGGCCAGGGTCTTCACCAACGTCGTGCCGTCCATGCCGATGCACCGGTGAATGCGCCACGCCTCGACGTTCACTTTTTCGGCCTCGAATGCGCGGACCCAGGCGTAGATGTGCAGATAGTTCGAATCCACCAGGGTGCCATCGACATCGAACAGGACAGCAGGCTGTGACATCAGCCGGCTCAGGGTACCGAGATGCAGCCGACGCCGGGCACGCAGCCGCCGCCACCGCCGGGTCCGCCGCTGCCGGTCGGGCCGCCGGGGATGGAGCCGCCGCCGCCACCGGGTCCGCCGCTGCCGGTCGGGCCGCCGGGGATGGAGCCGCCGCCGCCACCGGGTCCGCCGCTGCCGGTCGGGCCGCCGGGGATGGAGCCGCCGCCACCGTTGGCGTCGCCGCCGCCGGTCGGGCCGCCGGGGATGGAGCCGCCGCCACCGTTGGCGTCGCCGCCGCCCGTCGCGCCACCGGGCGCGGGGCTGGTGCTCATCGAGGGCGCGGTACTGGCCGGCACCGACGTGCTGGTGGTGCTCGTGGTGCTGCTCTCGGTGGTCGACGACGTGCTGCTCGAGTCGCCGCCGTCACCGCCGCCGCAGCCGACGGCGAACACGAGAAGCGTCGCGCCGCCGAACACGGCCAGTCGAGTCCTCGGATGGGATTTCATGAGCCACCAATCTGTCGCAGGGTGCCCCGCAGATACCCGAGCCTCCGCGACCCGAAACTCTTCGGCGCTGCACTACTCCGACGGTGCGTCGGCTTCGGCAGCCGTGTCGTTCTGCGGCGCCGGTGCCGCGATCGTGTCGCCGATGTCTCGCAGCGAACGGATGAGATAGTCGACCGGCCCGGAGATGTCCTCGCTCACGGGGGCTTCGACGACAGAGCCGAGAAGGCCGAAGTACTCGTCGCGCCCACCGTCCACGCGGCCGTTGAGCAGACCGTCGGCAGTACGGGCGGGCAGGTTCACCAGGCCGCCGGCGACACGGACGGGATCGAGGTCGGCCGCCGCGTCGACGATCTGGGCCGTGCCCGCCGCGCCGGCCAGAACACCACTGGCTGCGGGCACGGTGAGTCGGACCACCATGCTGTTGGCCGTCCGGAACGGCTCGCCGCTGCCGACGACGCGTGCGAGGCTCGCGACCGGCCGATTCGCCGCCGCGAGAACGGCGTGCGCGAACGGTTCGGGGTTCAGCTCGGCGGCGGCGCGAAGCACCTCGACGACGCCGCGGCGCTCGTTGTCGGCGATCGCCCGAACGATCGGCAGCGGCTGCTCGAGGTATTCGTCAACGAGATGTCCGGCGTTGGCCACCGACCGAGACAGCACGTCGGGGTAATACTGCAGCGGGTTGTGCGTCGGATTCTGCACGACTGCCGAATTCTCCACGCGCACTGAGCTTTCCGAGGATGGTGGCGGTGCGGCGACGATGGTGCCCACCCCGATGACGGCCATCCCTGCCGTGAGCCACGGGCGGACGACCTTCGGCATGTGGCACCCCCCGTTTCGGCGATCCCGTCGCGCTGCCCCCCGGCGATCTGAGCGCAAAGTAGCACCCAGTGGTGACAACCGGTGAGAGCTCGTGCGGTGGTTCGACGCTGGGAGAGTCCTGGGAGGCGGCTGCGGGTAACCTTCCGGCCATGGCCGCAGGTGCGATGGGGACTGTCCGATGAGCGGGGGACTGTTCGCGCTGCTCGACGATGTCGCGGCACTGGCCCGGCTGGCGGCCGCGTCCGTCGACGATCTGGGGGCGGCGGCGGGACGGGCGACCGCCAAGGCAGCCGGGGTCGTCATCGACGACACCGCGGTCACCCCGCAGTACGTGCACGGCATCACCGCTGAGCGAGAGCTACCGATCATCAAGCGCATCGCCGTCGGCTCCTTGCGCAACAAGATCGTGTTCATCCTGCCGGCGGCCCTGCTGCTCAGTCAGTTCGCGCCGTGGTTGCTCACCCCCATCCTGATGCTCGGCGCGACTTATCTGTGCTACGAGGGCGCCGAGAAGGTGCTCGGCAAGCTCCTCGGCCACGAAGGCCATCAGCAGGCCGCCGCCACCCAGGGGCCGGATGCCGAGAAACAGATGGTGGCCGGCGCGATCCGGACCGACTTGATCCTGTCCGCCGAGATCATGGTGATCGCACTGAACGAGGTTGCCGCCGAATCGTTCTGGCCACGCCTGATCATTCTGCTCGTCGTCGCGGTGGTGATCACGGCGGCGGTCTACGGCGTGGTCGCAGGCATCGTCAAGATGGACGACGTCGGTCTGCGCCTCACTCAGCGATCGACTGGCTTCGTCGGCCGCGTCGGGCGCGCGCTGGTGACCGGCATGCCGAAGCTGCTCAGTGCCCTGTCCGTCGTCGGAACGGCGGCAATGCTGTGGGTGGGCGGGCACATCCTGCTCGTCGGCACCGACACGCTCGGCTGGCACGGCCCCTACTCGCTGGTGCACCACGCAGAGGAGTACGTGCACCACGTCGGCGGGGTCGGCGCGGTACTGGCCTGGCTGGTCAACACTGCCGCCTCTGCGGTGATCGGGCTCGTCGTCGGTGCGCTCGTCGTCGGGATCGTGTCGGTGCTGCCGTTCGGTAAGAAGAAATCCCACGCCTGACGTTCAGTCCTCGCTGCTCCTGCGGTCGGCGACGTAGGCCAGCAGCGCTGGATCGGAGGTGGTGAAGCGCGACGCTTCCTCACCTCCGTCGCAGCGCAGCAACGCGACGGTGACGGTGCCGGCGGAGCGTCCGATCACCTCCCACACGGCACCCGAATCGGCCCAGCGCTGGAGTTCGGCGACACGGTCCATCGCCTCAGCCTGCCACCACCTAAGCTCGCCGCTGTGCACGCTGGTTCCGCGGTCGCCATCGCGGCGACGTTCACCTGGCTCGGCATGGTGCTGGCGATCTCGTTCCTGGAGGCCCCGCTGAAGTTCCGGGCGCCGGGAGTCACAGTGCCCGTCGGGCTCGGTATCGGGCGACTGGTCTTTCGTGCACTCAATGCCTGCGAGGGGGTCCTCGCGGTGGTGGTGGTCGCCGGCGTGCTGACCGCCGAGGTGGCCGGCGGCGCGTCGATCGCCGCCATGCTCGCTGTCGCCTTGTTGGCGGTCCAGGTCCTGCTCGTGCGTCCGGCGTTGAGCCGGCGATCCGATCGCGTGCTGGCGGGCGGGGAGGCGCCGCGATCGCGGGCGCACCTCGCCTATGTCGGCCTGGAAGTGGTCAAGGTGGTTGCGCTGGCCGTCGGCGGTGTGTGGATGCTGACGCTCTGATCAGTCGAGGGTCAGCGTGCCCTGCCGACGGCCGTCGTGCACAGCGATCAGAGCGGGCACCGGCTCGCAGGTGACCACGCCGTGCTCTGCGGTCACCCGGTCGACGACGGCGTAATCGTCGGCGAGTGTGCTGCCGGTGCCCAGCAGCGTGGTCGTCACCGGGACGTGGCGTCCGATCTGCAGGACGCGGTCGCCGTGCGGGCGTTGACCGCCGCGGAATCCCCACAGCCCGCGCAGCGTGGTGGCGCCGGCGGCATGATCGGTCGCGCGCAGCCGAGCCGTCAGCTCGCGGTGCACGGGACGACCGTCATGGCGGGAGTCCTCATTGGTGTGCACCGTGAGTTTGTGCGAGCGCCAGTTGCGGGGCGGATCGGCCACGGTGCGGCCCTCGACCTTGCAGACCACGACGGGTGCGATGCTGATCGGCGTCGTGTCCACCAGGGTGGCGAGCTCGTCGATCGCCGCCACCGCCTGTGCACGCGCACCGACACCGGTGACGAGCACCGGCACGTCGGTGTTGTGGCCGAAGAAGCGCGCTCGGCGTCGCTGCCCGGCGACGACGCCGTCGACGCCGAGGAAGACGTCAGCGGTGACGAAGCCACGGCGGTGCAGGATCTCGCACACCGTCACGAACCCCGGCGCACCCGCGACCTGCTGCTTTCGTCCCAGCAGGAGGGACAACCGCACCGCCCCGTCGCCCGGCGGTGCGCCGGGTGCCACCCACGACCGTTCGAGGGTGATCAATCCGCGCGCCGGCAGTTCGACAACGGCGTCGGCCAGCGCGCGAATCCGTTCGGGCCGATCAGCGGCTGTCACGGTGACCGGCGGGTCCTCGGACAGCGTCAAGGAGCGGTCGGTGCGCAACACATGCGTGGTGCCGAACCCCGCGATGCCGCGCAGGCAGATACTGGCGGCGACGTGTTCGCGTGCGCAGACCTCGAGCAGCGCATCAGCCAGGAAACGGCCGCGGCTGCGCTGTCGCTCGGCGAAATAGGCTGTGAGGGTGTGTATTTCGGTCACAATGTGGCTCCCACGTGGTGGCCGAGCCAGGCGGCGAGCAAGCCGAAGGTCACACTGAGGCCGATGTTGGCCAGCGCCGAGACCAACTGGCGCTCCTCGGCCAGGCGCTGTGTTTCGAGCATCCATGTCGAGAACGTCGTATACGAGCCGACAAAGGCCGTGCCGACCAGCAGCGCCAGGTGCGGGGGCAGCGCCAATCCGGCCAACGCGCCGAGCAGGAAAGCGCCGCTGACGTTGACGACGAGCGTGCCGAACGGGAACGGCCTGTCGATGCGTCGTGACACCGCTTTGTCGACGGTCAGGCGGGCGAGCGCGCCCACGCCTCCGAGTAGCGCGACGCCCATCCACAGCAGCGCGGTCATCGCCGAGTCCGGACCCGGCGGACGAGCGCCGTCGCCAGATAGACCGCCACCAGACCCGCGGCGACACTGGCCACGGTGTACGCCGCAGCCAGGCGATAGTGGCCGTGTTCGAGCATCCTGAGGGTCTCCACCTGCATGGTGGAGAACGTCGTGAGCCCGCCGCAGATGCCGGTGCCCAAAAACGGCCGGCGGTAACTCGACACGGGGAGCCGTTCGAGCAGGCGGGTGACGAAGACCCCCAGCAGGAATGCGCCGACGATGTTGGCCGTGAACGTGGGCCACGGCCAGCGCGCCGGATCAGAGGCCGCGAGTTCTTCCAGGCCCGCGCGGGCGAGGGTGCCGACGGCTCCGCCCGCGAACACCGCGGCCAACTCCCGCCGGTCTGAAGCCATGCCGCACAGTATCGAAGATCGGACACCGGTCCCCGGTGTTGCGTGGGCGCGCGGCGTAGCAGAATCAAATCCATGGCTGCGAACCCACGTGCCGGCCAGCCGGCGCAACCCGACGACCTCATCGACATCGCTGCGGTGGTGACGGCGTACTACTCCGTCGTCCCGGATGCGGACGACGTCGATCAGCAGGTCGCCTTCGGCACGTCGGGCCACCGCGGGTCGAGTCTCGACGCGGCGTTCAACGAGTTGCACATCCTGGCGACCACGCAGGCCATCGTCGAGTACCGCGCAGCCCAGGGCACCACCGGTCCGCTGTTCATCGGGCGCGACACCCACGCGTTGTCCGAGCCGGCCTGGGTGTCGGCGCTGGAGGTGCTGGCAGCCAATGACGTTGTCACGATGATCGATTCGGCTGACCGCTACACCCCGACGCCGGCGGTCAGCCATGCGATCCTGTCCTACAACCGGGGCCGCGACACCGCGCTGGCCGACGGCATCGTCGTCACGCCGTCGCACAATCCGCCGCGCGACGGTGGGTTCAAGTACAACCCACCCAACGGCGGGCCCGCCGACACCGATGCCACCGGCGCCATCGCTCGGCGCGCCAACGAGCTGCTGCGTGATGGGTGCAAGGGCGTCAAACGCGTGCCGCTGGCGCGGGCGCTGACGACGGTGCAGCGCCACGACTACCTCGAGGCGTACGTGGCCGACCTGCCGAACGTGGTCGACATGCACGTCATCTCCGCCGAGGGCATCCGCATCGGTGCCGACCCACTGGGTGGCGCCAGCGTCGATTATTGGGGTGCGATCGCCGAGCGGCACAACCTCTCGCTCACCGTGGTCAACCCGCTCGTCGACGCGACGTGGCGGTTCATGACGCTCGACACCGACGGCAAGATCCGGATGGACTGCAGTTCCCCGAATGCCATGGCCTCGTTGATCGCCAATCGAGATGCCTACCAGATCGCGACCGGTAACGACGCCGACTCCGACCGGCACGGCATCGTCACCCCCGACGGCGGACTGCTCAACCCCAACCACTACCTCGCCGTCGCGATCGACTACCTGTTCACGCACCGGCCGGACTGGGCCGCCGACACGGCGGTCGGCAAGACCGCGGTGAGCTCCTCGATCATCGACCGGGTGGTGGCCGGGTTGGGGCGCACGCTGGTGGAGGTCCCGGTGGGATTCAAATGGTTCGTCGACGGGCTCGTCGGCGGGACGATCGGCTTCGGCGGCGAGGAGAGCGCCGGGGCGTCGTTCCTGCGCCGCGACGGTTCGGTGTGGACCACCGACAAGGACGGCATCATCCTGGCGCTGCTGGCCTCGGAGATGCTCGCGGTGACCGGCTCGACGCCGTCGCAGCGCTATCGCGAACTGTCCGAGAAATACGGTGCGCCAACGTATGCGCGCATCGACGCGCCGGCCAACCGCGAGCAGAAGGCGCGGCTGGGCAAGCTCTCACCGGAGCAGGTGAGCGCCACCGAGTTGGCGGGTGAACCGATCACCGCGAAGTTGACGACCGCGCCCGGCAACGGGGCACCGCTGGGCGGACTGAAGGTGACGACGGAGAACGCGTGGTTCGCGGCGCGGCCGTCGGGCACCGAGGACGTGTACAAGATCTACGCCGAATCGTTCCGCGGCCCTGACCATCTCGCCGAGGTGCAGGAGGCGGCGCGGGAAGTGGTGTCGGCGGTCATTTCGTGAGTTCTGTCGCCGACGGCGACGCTCGGACGACGCCTCGCCTGCCGCGCGAGGTGTGGGTTCTGGTCGCCGCCAACGTGGTGGTAGCGCTGGGCTACGGCGTGGTCGCACCGGTGCTGCCGCAGTACGCCCGGCACTTCGGCGTCAGCATCAGTGCGGCCACTTTCGTGATCACGGCGTTCGCGGTCATGCGGCTGGTGGGCGCGCCGCCGGCCGGGATGTTGGTGCAGCGGCTGGGGGAGCGCCGGGTCTACATCACCGGCCTGTTGATCGTCGCGGTGTCCACCGCGGCGTGTGCGTTCGCCGGAACGTATTGGCAGCTCTTGGTTTTTCGCGCCCTCGGCGGCGTCGGGTCGGCGATGTTCACGGTGTCGTCGCTGGGGTTGATGATTCGCATTTCGCCTCCGGACGCGCGCGGACGCGTCGCCGGCTTGTTCTCGTCCGGATTCATGATCGGCTCGGTGGGTGGACCGATCCTCGGCAGTCTGACCGCGGGACTGGGGCTTTCGGCGCCGTTCCTGATCTACGGTGCCGCGTTGCTGGTCGCGGCGACAGTGGTGTTCGTCAGCCTGCGCAACTCCACGGTGATCACCCGTTCCGACGACGACGTCGAGGCGCCCGTCCCGTTCCGCGCGGTGGTCCGACATCGCGCGTATCGGGCGGCGCTGCTGTCGAACTTCGCCACCGGCTGGGCGTCGTTCGGGCTGCGGATCGCGCTGGTGCCGCTGTTCGTGGTGGAGGTGCTCGGTCGCGGGCCGGGGGCGGCCGGGGTGGCGCTGACGGCGTTCGCGGTCGGCAACATCTCGGTGGTCATCCCGAGCGGATATCTGTCCGATCGGTTGGGGCGGCGCAAGCTGCTGATCTTCGGGCTGAGTCTGGCGGCGGTGTCGACGGCGTTGGTGGGTTTCACCACGTCGTTGCCGGTGTTCCTGGTGGCCGCCTACGTCGCCGGTGCGGCCACCGGGATCTTCGTCTCGCCGCAGCAGGCGGCGGTCGCCGACGTCGTCGGGAGCAAATCGCGCGGCGGGACGGCGATCGCGACGTTCCAGATGATGGCGGACTTCGGATCGATCGGCGGCTCCCTGCTGGTCGGGTTGATCGCGCAGTACACGTCGTACGGGCTGGCGTTCCTGGTCAGTGGCGTCATCCTGGGCGTCGCCTGCATCGGTTGGGTGTTCGCGCCGGAAACGCGGCCGCGAGCCTCACGGGAACGGACCGAGGTGCGCCCACTGGGACCCGAAGCCGGCGGGGAATGCCCGTGACCTGCGATTTTGAGCGACACCGGGTCGTGGTGTAGCTTCGATGAGCACAACAATCAGGGGCTATGGCGCAGTTGGTAGCGCACCACACTGGCAGTGTGGGGGTCAGGGGTTCGAATCCCCTTAGCTCCACTTTCGAACGACGCGACCGCGGTTTCATTTCGGGACGCTGACATCCATCGCGCTGCACTGCGGCGACGACCGTGTTCGCGGGATCGCGTAGGTTCTTGGGCCATGTCAGAGGATCGGACCCCAGACGTCCCGCCGAATCATTTGTCCATCGACCCGCGCAGCCCCTTCTACGACGAAGAGGTGCTCACTCGTGACGTTGGCATTCGCTTCAACGGTGTCGAGAGGACCAACGTGCACGAGTACGACGTGGCCGAGGGCTGGGTGCGTGTGGAGGTCCCCACTGCCAGAGATCGCCGCGGTAATCCGATGGTCGTGAAGCTCAGCGGCACAGTCGAGCCGTATTTCCGCGAGGCGGAGTAGCCAGACCTTCCGCGATCTCAGTGCGCGTGATCGTGGACTTGGTGAACGGTCGGGGGTTCGGCCACGGGGGTGTGAGTCTGACGTAGTGCCGGCGGGGGAGTCGCGGCGTCGGGCACGTCGCCGTGATGGTTGCCTGCGGGGCCGGCCGGCGCATGGCCGCCGGTGTGATGGTCGCCGTGCTGCAGACCGGACGCCACTCCCACCGTCGATGCCATCGTGACGACACCCACAGCGCCGACGAGGATGGCCGCACTCGCCAACGCGGGCACGGGCGCGCCACGTAGACCGCGGTACCAGACCCAGCCGGCGCCCATCACGACGTACAGCTGGAGCAGGACCGCGCATACGTCGGCGCCTGCGATCAGCTCGACGTGGCCGGCGTTGGGACCGAATGGGGCGCCCGCGGTGCGCGACATCGCCCACAGGGCGAGCGCGCCGGTGTTCACCACGACGCCGGCGCTCAGTAGCGCAATGGTCGTGTGCACGAGCACCTTCCAGGCCCACGCCGCCTGGAAGAGCGCGAGGGACAGGAAGAAGATGCCGGACGGAGCCCACTGCTGCCAGTGGGTGGGGACGATTGCGAGGTGAACGATCGCAGCACCGAGGGATGCCAACGCCGCGAAGCGAACTGCCAGTCTGCTGTCCGTCGTCTTGACGGTGTACGGCGCCACTCGTCAGATGATGTCAGCACGGGCACTACTCACATACTCCGTGACACCACTTCGCCACCCGACCGAGACGGCTCCGTCATCTGGCGGGGTCACTGCGAGACGAGGTGCGGTTCCGCCGTCGACGTATGCGCCGCAGCCGGCGCTGTCGCTGAAGCATGCTGTCGCTGTGGGGGCCGGTCGACCCAGCCGGCGTATAAAGGGGTCGGAGTCACCACCCTGCGATCGCGATGACGTGCGGCCCCGCTGGTCTGAGAAGCCGTTCGGCACAACGAGACAACCGCCCGGCTTCTGTGCGCGTCGGCTATTGGTGCCCGGATCTCAGGCGACCTGGTTGTCGGGTGGTGCGGGTCCGCCGGGTTCTGCTGGGTCGCCGCCCGCGGGTGGCGGGCAGGCGTCGGCCTCGCTGACCGGTTTTGTCCCGTCAGCGTCGGTCCTTTCGTCCTCGTCGTCGGGTGGTCGGAGGAGTCGTTCGGGGGTGTGGTGGGTGTTGATTCGGGTCTGGCCGGTGTCGAGGTTCGGTGGTGGGGTCCATTCGACCTCGTGGCGGGTGTTCATCGACGTGGTCCAGCCGCCGGGTCCGACGCTGCGATTGTCGGGTGGGCAGGCCAGGCCGAGCTCGTCGATGTTGGTGAGCCCGCCCTGGGCCCAGTCTTGGGTGACGTGGTGGACCTGGCAGCCGTAGACGCCGACGGGGCAGCCGGGTTTGGTGCAGCCCCCGTCGCGGGCGATCAGCATGATCCGCTGCGCCGCCGAGGCGACCCGCCGCGTCCGGAACAGGTCCAGCGCGGAGCCGGTGGCGCGGTCGAACACCGCCAAATAGTGGGAGGCGTGGGCGCCCATGCGGATCACGTCCTTAATGGGCAGCCGCGTCCCACCGCCGCTCACGCCGATCCCGGCGCGGGATTCCAAGTCTTGCAGGGTGGTCCGCACGATCACCGTGACCGGTAACCCGTTCAATTGGCCCAACTCCCCGCTCATCAGGGCGATCCGTCCGACCGCGACCAGTGCGTCGTGCTGGCGTTGGGCCAGGCTGCGATGATCACCGTCGATCTGGGCCTGGGTCGGCGTCCCCGACGTGCAGGGCTCGTCATCGTCGGGGTTGCACATGCCCGGTGCGGCGTATTTGGCGAAGATGGCTTCCCACACCGCCGCCGCCTCCGGGGTCAGATCAGCCCGCCACGCGGTCATCCCGTCCCGACCCTGCCGCGACTTGCTCAGAGCCCGCTTCCGGGTGCGTTCGGTGTCGTCGGGTTCGGGACCGTCCTGATCGAGCAGAAACAGTTCCAATTCTGCGGCGTCGTGGGTGGCTTTGGGCCCGGCGCCGGTGGCGATGCGCACTACGTCAGCTTCGAACTGCTCGCGGGTGGTCGTGTCGACGAAGCCGGGCAGCTTGTCGACGGTTTTCCGGATGATCTCGACATGCTCCGGCGTGATCCGCCCCTGCGCCTGGGCGGCGGCGGTGGCCTCCAACACCGGGGGCAGGGATGCTCCGGTCATCGACTGCCGCGGTGCGAGCAACGCGGCCTCGGTCAACCGGCGCTGCGCTTCGGGGCCGCTGATCCGGTAGCGGGTTGCGAGGACGTCTTTCCAGTTTTTGGCGCCCATCTGCACTGCAGTGGTTTCGATCTGCAGCCGCGCCAGCGCGCGGTGCTGGGCCGCGGGTAGGCGGCATCCGGCAGCTTCGAGCTCATCGAGCACTTCCACCACTTCCGCAGCCGTGGATCGATCGAACGTGCAGGCGAGCACGGCATCGACGGCGGCCCGTAGCCCCGCCACCGCCTCCCGCGCCTCCGACATACTTCGAACATACATTCGACCACCGACAAGTTATCTTGTCGTCCCTGTCATCTCTCAGGACATCGGTGACAGTTCTGCACCAGGACATCGGTGACACCTTCTGCCGCATCAATCTCGCGAAAGTCGTTCGTCAAGTTGCGGAAACGCGCGATGGGTTTGCCGCGGGTCCCTCCACTGCGGCGGCGCCTCGTCTGTCCGTCCCCCAATTCGGGCTGGCAACTCGACGCGACCGACCCCGGTGTCGGCGCATCGGCCAGGAACCACGTGATGAGCCAATCACCCTACGAGTCAGGCACTGTGACTTTCCCTGCTCTGACAGAATCGCGGTCGCGGCCGCTGCACAGGGAGCTGAGCGTGAGCGGCCGATCCCGTGACGTGACGGAGGTGTTCCCGCCGCCCGGAGCGGAGCCCCGATTGCCGGCAGAAACCCGCGCGCGCGAGCCGCTGACCGGCTATTTTCGGACGCGATGAGTGCTTCGCGGGTTGTCGGACGGGTCGGCGCGCTAGCGGTGTTCTTCGGGGTGGGCGCCGCGGTGATGACGAGTTGCCCGATGGCGTCGGCGGCGCCGGACTCGTCGTCGGCGAACTCGTCACATACTGCAGGCAACGACACGCCCCGAAGGGAAAGCCTGCAACAGGTGCGTCATCGCGGCAACGACGAGGCCGAGAAGCCCAGGACTCGCCATCGCGGCAAGGTGGTGGCGACGCGCCGGCACGCGCGCCAGGACCCGACCGACATGCCGGCGGCCGACGCTACTGTGCACACACGAACACTGACCGGACGCATTGCGCGCGAAACTCGCAGGGAAGCAACACGTCCGGCAGTGAAGCAGCCGGTCGAAACCGTCGCCGTAGCGCCCGATCCGCTCGTCAAGCGAACCCAGATGCGCGCCGCGCCGAATGTGCCGCCGGGGGTGGTGAGCCTCGCTCTCACGTCCGTCCTCGAAATCGGTTTCGCCGTCGCGGTGAGTGCGCTCAACATCGGCATGCCGAGCGCCACCGCCGCACCGCCCCGGCTGAAGCTCAACGGCTACAGCCTGGTGCCTGACTCCGAAGAGGAAATCACCTCCTTCTACGGTCGGTGGACCTACCTTCCCGGCGCTCCGAGTCTTCTTCAGGGACAACAGAAGTTCGACATCGTCGACCCTCGGACGAAAGCGTCGATGGGCGAGTTCGACGCCCTGGTCAGCCGCGGGCTCGGGTACAACTACACCTCGCTGCTGGTCACCGACAGCGGGGGAAGCGACGTCGGCACCGGGCCCGGGCAGGTGCCCCCGGTCGGCTCGCTGATCGCCACCTTCAGGATCGGACCGGTCGGCTGGGCCTACTCGGCGATGCCGACGACATCCGGAGACGTGGTCTCCTTCGAGATCGTGACGCCGTTCGGCAGCATCCCACTGCCTGTGACGTTCGACGCCGCGGCCGGCATCTCCGACCACACCTTCGACAACAGACCCGTCCGACTCACCAACGGCTACCGCATCGCGCCCGCCGACCCAGACGCCGAAATCATCACGGCCACAAGCGGAATCGCACCCCTGTTCACGAGTGTCCAAGGGCGCCAGATGTTCGGGATCTATGACGCACAGGGCGCCCAGGTGGGTGCCTTCGAGGGCGTGTTCACGACCACGTCCGACATTCTGGGTACATACACCCAAGCGATCCTCGTGACCGCCAACGACGGCGTCGACGTGGGCACCGGCGACGGGCAGACTCCGCCCGTCGGTTCTGTCTACAACGTCGTCTACGCAGGCGGCGACGACAACTACGTGCTGTACCAGTCGCTTCCCTCGCCGGCCGGTGACGTCGTCATCGTCGAACAGGTCGGGCCGGGGACGGTGCGGGTCAGTGGCAAGACCTTCATCGACGCCTCGGAGCCGCCGTCGACGCAACCGCTACCGGTGGCCCGCGGCCTGACGCTGGTGCCGGTCTCCGCGCTGCAGCCGGTGGGTGTGAACGGGTTGCCGCCCAGGGAGATTCAGTACCAGGGCCACCAGCAGTTCGATGTCCACGGCGCCGAGGGCGCCCGCATCGGACGCGTCGATGCCCACGTGATGACCCAGCGCGACCTCTTCGGCATCCGCAGCGAGGCGGTGCTCGTCACCGGCATCGTCGACGGTGTCGCGGGAATCGCCAAGGGGGACGTGCCGCCCGTCGGTTCGATCGTCAATGTCGTCCAGCTCGGCGACAGCGGCTTCGGCACCGTCTCGTTCGTGATGCCCGACGGGAACAGGGACATCAAGCGTGCCTGGATCGCCACACCGTTGGGCAACGTCCCGGTGTTCCGGGCGCGGACGTGGGTCAGGGATCGCGCCGAGGTGTCGTTCGCTCACCTCGCGGTCTGAGGGCCCCGCGGCCCGTTCATCGACCGCGCGTGGCAACCGTTGCGGCGGTGCATCGGGGGCGTGTGACTTTTCCGGTACCCGAGGTTTCGCATACGTGACGCGGGGAAACTCCGGTGCCGGACGTGATGGTCGTCACTCGAAGGGGACGGAATGGCAGAACGGGGCGCGCAGCCGGTCGTGCCGCGCGGACGGCGATTGTTTTTGAAGGCGATCACTCATCTCTTCAAACCGTTGCGCCCGGATGACTATCTGGAGATGGTCAACCCGCTGTGGACCACCAAGGAGCTGCGCGGAAAGGTCGAGCGCGTCGAGCCGCAGGGTTCCGAGGCGGCCAGCGTGTTGATCCGTCCAGGATACGAATGGCCCGGTCACAAGCCGGGCCAATATGTTCGGCTCGGTTTGGTGATCGACGGTCGCTACCACTGGCGTGCCTATTCGCTCACGTCGGACCCACACCCGGAGGACGGCTTGATCAGCGTCACCCCGAAGAAGGTGGACGGGGGCGTCGTCTCGCCGTACCTGGTGGAGAAGATCCAGCCCGGCGAGGTCGTGCGGCTCAGTGAGATCGAAGGCGTGTTCATCCTGCCGGACCCGCTGCCTGCGAAAACGCTCTTCATCAGCGCCGGCAGCGGAATCACCCCGATCATGAGCATGCTGCGCAGCCTGGATCGGCGCGGTGCGTTGAACGATGCGGTAGTCATCCACTCCGATCACGAGCGTGAGCAGGTGATGTTCCTGCCGGTGCTCGAGGACTTCGACCGCCGCTACGACACGATGCGGCTGGACTTGCGGCTGACATCCGAGCAGGGGCGTATGTCTGCGGCCGACCTCGACGAGCTCTGCCCGGATTGGCGTGACCGCGAGGCCTTCTGCTCGGGTCCGGAAGGACTGCTCGACGACCTCATCGAGCACTGGGAGCAGCACGGCGACCCGGACCGGCTGCACTACGAGCGCTTCCAGCCGAAGATCGGCGGCGACGCCGGTGAGGGAGAGGGCGGTCAGATCACCTTTCTCGACAGCGAAGAGACCGTCGACTGTGATGGGGGGACACCGATTCTCGAGGCCGGCGAGCAGGCCGGCCTCAATCTCGCGTACGGATGCCGGATCGGCATCTGCCATACGTGCGTGGGGACGCTCAAGTCGGGGCGTATCCGCGATCTGCGCTCGGGGGAAGTGACGGAGCCGACGGAGCAGGACGTGCGGATCTGCATTCATGCCCCTGAAGGCGATATCGAAGTTGCATTGTGATGGGAAGGATTTGACGTGACCACATCGATCGAGACTCCGCTTTCGCGGCTGACCGAGCAGGAGCTCGAGAAGCTCGCCAAGGAATTCGACGCGATCCATGACGAGGTCTTCGCCGAACTGGGTGACCGCGACCGCCAGTACATCAAGACCGTGATCTCGGTGCAGAGACAGATCGTGGTGGCCGGACGCGTGCTGCTGCTGGCGTCACGATCGCGCACCGCCTGGGTGCTCGGCACCGCCTGTCTCAGCATGGCCAAGATCTTGGAGAACATGGAACTCGGTCACAACATCATGCACGGCCAATGGGATTAAATGAACGATCCGGACATCCATTCCTCGGTCTGGGACTGGGACACCGCCTCGAGCGCGGAGGCCTGGAAGCACTCGCACAACTACATCCATCACACCTTCACCAACATCCGGGGCAAGGACAAGGATCTCGGCTACGAGATCATGCGGATCGACCCGAATCAGAAGTGGCGCAAGGCGAATCTGGGGCAGCCGCTCTACAACCTCCTCCTCACCATCCTGTTCGAATGGGGTGTGGCGCTGCACGACACCGACGTCGAGGCGCTGTGGCGGGGCGAGAAGACGATGGCCGACCTCAAAGACGACTTCAAGAGCATCGCCGGTAAGGCGCGCCAGCAGATCGTCAAGGACTACATCGGCTGGCCGGTGATCAGTGCGGGCGCGTTCGCGTTGGCGAAGCTCGCGCTGCGCGACCGGATCGACCAGCCTGCGACCTCCCGCATCGGCCGCCGCGTGCGCCAGGCGTCGAAGGGCCGTCGCGCCTCAGCCATCGCCGCTGTGCTGGACCGGGTGGCGCCCGGGGTCGAAAGCACCTTCCTGCGTACCCTGGCCGCGGACGCGGTGGCCAACCTCGTCCGCAACGTCTGGGCACACGCGATCATCTTCTGCGGTCATTTCCCCGACCAGACGTACACGTTCAGCGAGGAAGAAGTCGCCGACGAGACGCGCGGCGGATGGTATGTCCGCCAGCTCATCGGTGCGGCGAACATCGAGGGCAGTCCGCTGTTCCACGTGATCAGTGGAAACCTCGGCTACCAGGTCGAGCACCATCTGTATCCGGACATGCCGAGCAGCCGATACTCGGAGATCGCCCCGAAGGTCAAGGACATCTGCGAGCGCTACGAGTTGCCGTACAACACCGGTCGGTTCGGCAAGCAGTGGTTCACGGTGCATCGCACCATCTTTCGGCTCGCCCTGCCGGGCGGAAAACCTCGCCCCAAGCCAGGTCCCTACCGCGGCAACGATGTCGAGCGGCGCCCGCAGGGGGTCAGCGAGGCTGCCCGATTCCGCGAGAGGGTGCCTGCCGAGCACCCGGATGCCGGTCCTGAGCATCAGTCCTCGGGTGTGTCGGTCGACCCGCCCCCTCGCGGAGACGACTGACCGAACACGTCACGCAGATGTGCGGCGTCGCGATGCCAGTGTCATGGCCGCTGGCACCGCGACCGCCACCACACCCAGGCCGCACAAGAAGAGAGTCCCCAGTCGGCGATCGTCGAGTTCTTTCTGGCACAGCGCCACATAATCCGGGCGCACCACCAGCTCGCCATCGATCCTGGCATTGTCGGTGGTTTCCGGTTGCAGGGCGCGCGCTTCTGACAGATCGGCGGCCACGGCGCTCCCACAGCTGACGCTACGACCCTCCGGGTCGATCGACACGCTGGTCAGCAGACCGACGACGCCGACGATGATGGCGACGGCACCGAGTGACATGACGATTCTCTTCATGATCATTCCGTATCTGTACCCAGCGGCGTGCCGATGATCCGTCGGCATTCGTGGGATGCCGCTGCGTCGTGCTGATCAGGGCGTCTGTACAGGACAGGCGTTCACCGCGACCGGAATCGTGATGTCGCCCGCGCGCTCGAACGAGAACGTCACATCAGCGGTCTTCGCCGGCTTCAGGCCGGGGTCCAGGCCCTCCAGGCGAACCGGCGCCAGAGTCCGCGAGGCGTCCGGGCCGGCGGGCTGGCCGTAGGCGACCGTCGACTTCGGTGATATGACGGCGTCGGCTGGAACGCGGGCCTGACGGGCAGAGTCGGTGGAGACGGCGAGCAACGTCTCCGATTCCGCATCGCGGTTGTTGGTGACGGTGAACCGCAGCGCTGCGCCGGCATTCAGTTGGAGGGCGCAGCGACCGGGGACGAAGGCGGGCACGATGAAGGCGTTCTCCACAGTGGTGGCCTCGGTCGTCGAGCCGGTTCCGCGGTTGGGGGACCGAAGTGCAGCGTCGTCGTCGCTGCACCCGGTCAGCAGTGTCAACGCGGCGGCAGCGATGGTGGCCGGTGTGCGTACGGAAACGTTGGTGAGCATTCGATCTCCTTCTGCAGCTGTCGACACGAGGGTTCCCGGACTGGCGAAAACGATTCATCCGCCGTCGCGCAATGGACACTTCGAAGCATTTATTGCAAAACGGCAACGATTGCGGTGGGTCGGCGCCGACGTCGTCTACCGGGGTACTCGTTCGATGACATCCGAGCGACCGGAGGAAGATCGCGTTGACCGTCATCGACACGCCTCGTGTCGGTCCGCCACTCGGCAGCGAGGAATCTGCACGAGTCGGCCGGGTGCCGCGTCGGACGGGCCGGCCCCGGCACGTCAGACCAGAGCAGATCGACCACCTCGTCACGCGGCTCTCGCAAGCCGAGAACGCCGGTCAGCGCGCGATGTGGCGCAACCGAGTGGTGACGACGTGCCTCCCCGTCGCCGACAACATCGCCTCCCGATTCGTCGGCCGCGGGGAACCCGCCGACGACCTCATGCAGGTGGCTCGTCTGGGGCTGGTCAAGGCGGTGGACCGCTTCGAGCCCGGTCGCGGGCACTTCCTCGCCTTCGCCGTCCCCACGATTCGCGGAGAGCTGCTGCGGCACTTCCGGGATCACGGCTGGATGGTCCACGTCCCCCGCGCGGTACAGGAGATGCACCTTCGCTCCCGCGCGATGAGCGATGTGCTGTGCCAGCGGCTGGGCTCCACGCCGACCCCGAGACAAGTGGCCACAGAAATGGGCGTCGACGGCGACGACATGGTCAAGGGACTCGACGTGGCGTCGGCCTACCACCCGGTGTCCCTCGACGGACCCGTCGACGCGGCGGCGGGGGAGGCGAGCGCCACCGTCGGAGCGCTCCACGGAGTCGACGATCCCGGGTTCGACAGAGTCGTCGACATGGCGACGGTCGCCAGCGCGATCGCAGAACTCGACCACCGGCGCAGGTCGATCCTGCGATTGATCTTCTTCGAAGGTCTCACTCAGCGCGAGGCGGCACGTCGGCTCGACATCTCCCAGGTGCACGTGTCGCGGCTTCTCAACGACACACTCGACCGGATCCGTGCGCGCGCCGCGCATGGAGAGAACGAACAGGGGTAAGAGTCGCAATGACGTAGGAGGGAAAGGAGGCACGATGGAGGTCACCACGTCGAGGACGCGACCACTGTCGCGGGCCCTGAGCGGCGCACTCGGCGCGCCGCGCATCGCCGATGTCCTGGTACCGCTTCTCAAATCGCGGCTGAGGCACTTGTGGGGTCGTCGTGTGGTGCTCGTGGAGCAGCTCGACGGCGTCGGTCCGGGCTCTGCGGTGCACGGTCCTCGCTATGCATTGCTCGATGTCGTCGAGCATCCCGCCGTCAACACATTCGTGGTCGCGGTGTCCTCGGATCGGGAGGAACGGATCTTCAGGGAGAACGCCGTGGATCGGATCAAGGTGTATGCCGACAGTCTGTCGGTCCAGCCGTGGCGCGCCGACATCCTCGCCGACACCGCACAGAACGGCCGAGCGATCCCGGTGGCGCGGATCAGCATGACCGCGACCGGCTGAGGAGCCGACGTCAGGCCCTGCGCTCACTGAACACCGACACCGAGCCCTTGGCTTCGAAGAGGGCGAGATCGACCTCGGCCGGGTCGCGTAACCCGTGCTGCCGGAGGATGGCGTCGATGTCGGCGCGTGTCAATCCGGCGCGGCGCATGTTGCGGTGATCGAGTTCGCCGTCCGAGATCAGTACGCGCACAGGCGGATCGACGAGCCGGCGAATACCGTCGAAGAACCGCAGGCGCGACACCACCCCGTGTGCGGCGATGAGGGTCAGCAGTGCGGCCGCGCCGGTGACGAACGAGGTGTCCGCGGCTGTCGACGTCCGCCCGACGATGGCACCGACCGCGACGGCGGCCACCCAGTCGAACGGAGTGAACTCCGCAAGCGTGCGCCGCTGCCCGAACCGGAACGCGGCCGCGGCCGTGATGAACAGGGCCAGCGCCTTGAGCGCCGCGAACGCAGGGTGTTGCCAGCCGTCGAAAATCTCGTTGCTCATCGCGGTTCTCCTGAGATCACTTCGTCGGCGCGTCCGCCGTCTCGGGTTGCGGGTCGGTCGCGCCACCCGGAAGGTCGGTGGGCGGTTCGACGTGGAGCATCTTCGCAACAGGTACGTCCGTGGTGGAGTGCAGGACGATCGACAACGCGATGGTGGCTGCGACGATCGCGAAAACCCGTTCCCCGTCCGGGATGCCGGACTGTAGCACCAGCAGGCCGTAGACCACCGACGCGAATCCCTTGGGGCCGAACCACGCTGCGGTCCATCGCTCTTGGGCCGGCAGCCGCGTGCGTAGCATCGAGAGCAGAAGTGCGGCAGGCCGTACCAGCAGGATGGCGATGACGGGCACCATCCAGTCCAGCCAGCTCAGGCCGAACAGCAGATCGGGCGTGATCAGCGCCCCGAAGACGATGAGCGCAGCGAATTTGGCCAGTTCGGAGACCAGATCACCGAAGGGTTCGAATCGCTCGGCCGCCGCTCCGTGCATGGTCGCCAGTGTGGACCCGGCGGCGAAGGCAGCCAGATAGGCGTTGGCGTGGGTGAGATGGCACGTCGCGTACACGACGATCGCGATCGCGGCCGGGCCCAACGGCTGCAGTCGTGGCTCCGCTGAGAACACCGGTAGCCGCCACAGCAAGGCCACCGCCGCGGCGATCGCAGCCCCCAGCACCAGCCCCGACACCAATTCGGTCCCGACATTCCACAACTCGGCTTCCTCGTGCTGCGCGGTCGCCAGGAAGATCAACACGAACGGAAGCGCGAGACCGTCGTTGAGGCCCGACTCCACGTTGAGCAGTCGGCGCAGCCGAAGTGGTACGTCGTCCCGCCCGACGAGGGCCGACGCGAAGACCGGATCCGTCGGGGAGAGGATCGCACCGATGAGAAAGGCGGTCGTCCAATCCAGTCCGAGCAGAAAGTGCGCCGGCACGGCGATACCGACCATCGTCAGGGGCATACCGAGACCGAGCGCACGTCCGGACAATCGCCAGTTCTCGCGCAGCGCGGGCAGACAGGCGCGCTGGCCGTCGGTGAACAGCACGATGAACAGTGCCAGATCGGCCAATACGGCCACGATCTCGTCGTCGGCATGGATGTCGTCCACACCGAAACCGCCCGGCCCGAGCAGCGCTCCGGCAGCCAGGAACAGCAGCGCGGTCGACAACACGGTGCGAGCGGCCAGGCCGGACAGCGACACGCTGATCAACAACACGAGTCCGAACGCCAGCACCAACGCCATGACTACCCGCGCTCCTCGAGGCGCCGGTGAATGAGGCAGGCGTTGGCCGGTGCGAAGGCGCGGCCCGCCGCGGCTCCCATGATGGCGACCGCAGACACGGCAAAGACGGGGATCACCCGGGTCGGGACGGTCAGCCAGTGGGCGGCCACGGAACCTCCTCGTGTGGTGTGGTGGGCATCGTGCCGACGCCCAACAGTCGACGGACCTCCGCGGCCGCCGGATGGTGAGGGGCGATCGCGAGGAAGCGGTCAAGAGTCACTTCCCCGTCGCGGGGCGCTGAAACTCGCTGTGCCAGTCCGAGGATCAGCAGTGCATCCGGATCGTCCGGGGCTTGCGCCCTCACCTGCGCGGCCAGTGCCGCAGCCTCGTCCGCGCGTCCGGCCTTCAGGAGCGCGAAGGCATGCTCGAGTTGCGCCGCGGGCTGGCCCTGCGTGGCTGCGGCGTCGGAGCGTCCCCCCTGGTCTGACATCCGCCACGGCGACCACCACGACGCGGCCATGACACCAGCGACGATCGCCATGGCGAGGACACTTCCGACCGCGAACACCCTCGTGGGTGCGATGTTCCGCGGCGACGCCGGGACCACCTCCCGGTCTCGTCGTCGGTGACGGGTCACGACGACCGCCGCCGCGATCGCCGCGGCACCGAGGATCGGCAACACCCACAGCATGGCCCGTGCGGCGCGTCCTCCGTCACGAAGAACGTCGGACCCGTAGCGATCGGCGAACCACGCACGCACCTGTTCGGGGGTCTCTCCGGTGTCCAGCCGGTCCCGGATCACCTGCCGCATACCGGCCGCGACAGGGGAATCCGATTGCGCCACCGACTGACCCGCGCACGACGGGCATGTCAGCGATGCTGCCACCTCGGTGGCCGGATCCGGCGCGCCTGACCCGGTGGAGGTGGCGACGATCACCGCCACTGCGGCGGCGGCGAGCAGCATCACGGTCAGCCAGCCACGGCGGCGCGTCATGACTGCACCATGGGCGCCACCCATTCATCGAGCCAGTCGACGGTGATCGGACCGAATGCGTGCAACCGCAGCATGCCGGAGCGGTCGACGACGAAAGTCTCGGGCACGCCGCGCACACCGAGGTCGATGGACGACACACCATCGGGATCCTCGACGACAGTGAGGTGTTCGGCGTCCGCCGCGGCGAGGAGGGCCCGGGTGGATTCGGGCTCGTCGCGCATCGCGATACCGACGAACTCCACGCCCTGACCGGCGAAGTCGCGAGCAGCCTGCGCGATGAGCGGAACCTCGTCGCGACAGGGCGAACACCACGATGCCATCACGTTGAGGACGACGATCTGGCCCCGGTATTGCTCCAGGCGGAACTCCTGACCCGACAGTGTCGTCCCCGCCAGCGGCGGCGCCTGCCGGTCGGGGTGCTGGGTTATCGGCAGCGAGGTGCCTTCGGTTCCCGCCGGCCGGTCGAGGCCGGCTGCGAGCACGGCGCCGAGCGCGACGACGGCAACGAGACCGCCGATCATCGCGCCGACTCTGCGACCCCGGCGATCGGTCATGACCCCACCCCGGCAGGTTCACGTGTGACATCGCTGCCGTCTGCACTCGGGGAGCCGCCCTCACCACGGAGGCGGCTCTGCAGAAGCGCCGCCGCACCTGCGCCCGCCACGATCAACCCGCCCAACCACAGCAGCCAGACGAACGGGTTGACCGCGAGTCGTACCGTCGCCGTCGGACCGGCCGGATCGACGGCCGTCAGCGTCACGTAGACGTCTCCGGTCGGCCGGGTGATGATGGCCGGCGCGCCGACAGTGCTGTCGCGACCCGGGTAGTGGTGCAGCAGAGGGGCGGCCGCCCCGAATGATCCGCCCGCGTCCGCGAGCGACAGACGGGCCGACACTGTCGTCCGGTCCGGGCCGGCCTCGCGGTCCACGCCGGTCAGCGTGGCGGTGACGCCCCCCACGCTGATCGCATCACCGGGGCGCAGCTGCGCGGTGTTCGCCTGACCGTAGGATGCGGACGCCGCGATACCGATTGCGATCACGGCGACACCCAGGTGTGCCGCCAGACCGGCCCGGCCTCCTCGTCGTGCGGTCGTGACAACGCCGGCCGACACGAACGCGGCCAGCCCGAACGTCGTCAACGCGAGCATCGTTGTCGGCCAGGAGATCCCGACGACGACCACCGTGAGCAGGCCGGCCGACACGGGCACGATCAGCGTCCGCGACGCGAGACCGCCGTCGGTCGTGGACAGCTGCCACACACCCATCAGGAGCAGGACCGCGAGGAAGAGCGGGACTGCCGTGCGAGTGAAATACGCCGTGTCGACGGCGGCCTGGCTGCCCGACATCAGTTGGCTGATCAGCGGATAGAGGGTGCCGACGAGGACGACGGCGGTGATCGTGAGCAGCAGCGCAGCCTGATACAGAAGTGCCGTGTCGCGCGCCCACCAGCGCCACGGCGGTGCCGATGGCGGCGGATCGTGACCGGGGCCCCTGATCAACAGCGCCGTCACGATCGCCGCGATCAGGGTGGTGAACGCGAGAAGCATGGGGCCCAGAGGCGATTCGGTGAAGCTGTGGATGCTGGCGATCACTCCGGAGCGGGTGAGGAACGTGCCCAGCAGAACGAGAAGGAACGTCGCGCAGAACAGGGCGACCGCCCACCCGCGGCGATCGGATCGATGGCGGACCATGGTGACGTGCAACGCCGCGGTACTGGTCAGCCACGGCAACAGCGAAGCGTTTTCGACAGGATCCCAGGCCCAGTACCCGCCCCAGCCGAGCACGGCATACGACCACCACGCGCCGAGCACGATGCCGGCCGTCAACAGCACCCAGGCACCGAGCGCCCAGCGCCGGGCAGATCGAAGCCAGGCATCGTCGTTGCCACCGGTGATCAACGCGGCCACGGCGAGGCCGAACGGAACCACCATGCCCACATACCCCGCATAGAGCAGAGGCGGATGCACACCCATCGCCGGATGCTCACGCAACAACGGATTGGGGCCGGGGCCGTCTGCCGGCACAGCGCCCGTTCGCTCGAAGGGATTGGCGGCGAACAGGATCAGAGCGAAGAAGAACACCGCCACGAGAGTCACGACAGCCAGCGCCCACGCACGTTCGCGCGTCGGCCGCCGGCCGGTTCCTGCCGCGAGTAGCGCGGCCGCAGCGCTGAGGACGAACACCCACAGCATGATCGAGCCGTCCAGTGCCGACCACACGCTGGTGATCGTGAAGTACAGCGGCACATGACGCCCACCGTTCTCGGCGACGAATCCGACACTGAAATCGTGGGTGATCAAAGCCCATTCGAGCGCGCCCAGACCCAGCGCCGCCGCCAGCACCATCGTGCCTGTCGCCCAGCGGGCGGCTCTGACGTACTTGTCCGACAGAGCAGCGGCCCACCACAGGATGCATGCGATGAGGGCCGCGGCCAGCCCGGCGCCGATCGAGAGGTTGCCGAGCGCGCCGGTCACGTCTGCGGCTCCGACGGGACGCCCGAAGTCGGCGCGCGATACTCGTTGGAGTGTTTCACCGCGACGGTGTCAGCGCGCAGCACCCCGTCCTGACCCAGGATGCCGTCGACGACAGCATCCTGCCCCTCGCGAAACGTGTCGGGCAACGCCGTGTGCACCACGACGGGGACATCACCGTGCCCGTCGGCGATCCGGAACCGTGCTTCGCCGGCGCTCTCGTGAAGCGTGCCGGGCACCACGCGACCGCCCAGCCGGACGGCGTGTCCTGTGTTGGCCGTCGACTGCGCGACCTCTGTCGGTGTCTTGTAGTAGACCAGCGTGCCGGAGAGTCCGGCTGTGACCAACAGCGCCACAACGGCGCCCGCGACCGCAAGCAAGACGAGCATCGCGGGTCGCGGCCTCATCACGGTCGCTTCCGGGTGAACGCGACGAGCGCTGCGAACGTCGCCGCCGTGAGAGCCAGCCCGGTCAGCACCGCGGTCCAACCGGTCACCGCGCCACCGAGGCCACCGCGGAGGTGCCGCGGATCTGACCGTCGAGCGCAGCGAGGCGGCGTAAACCCAGCCACGTCGCGGCCAAGGTGAACGCGACCACGGCCAAGGCAAGGGTCGCGGCCATCATCCCGTCGATCGGCGGGTTCGCCGACGGGGCCAACAGAGTTGCCGGCTGGTGCAGCGATCGCCACCACACGACCGAGAAGTGAACCACGGGGATCACCGCTGCGGACGCGATGCCGCACCAGGCGGCCCGTCGGCGGCCCCGCTCGTCGGCACCGAGATGGTGCAGTGCCAGGTATCCGCAATAGATCACACCCAGCAACGCGGTGCTCACCAGGCGCGGGTCCCACGCCCACCACACGCCCCACACGGCGCGACCCCAGATGCTGCCGAGCGCGATGGTCAACGCGGTGAGCGGCACGCCGATCTCGGCGGCGACTCGGGCACGACGGTGCCACGAATCGTGGCCTGTGCGCAGGTATTGCGCCGATGCGACGAGAACGAGGAGGTAGCACAGGTAGGCAGTCCATGCCGCCGGCACGTGCAGGTACATCAACCGAGCGGCGTCACCCTGCATCTGATCAGGCGGGGCCACCAGCAGTCCGATCGTTGCGGCGGAGACGGCGCAGGCCGCCGCCGACCACCCGACGGCTCGCCGCGGCGACCCGCCGGGTACCGATTCTCTCACCATGCCACCCTCCTGAGCGACGACCATCACGAGCGGGCACCGAAAGACACGACGCTGCCCGCGACCGAATGCCTGCTACCCCGAGGCCATCGCCTGAAACGTTGCACTCAGGAAATTGTTGCGCGGCGGCGTTTACCTCCGATCTGCCGGGGTAGATCGGCCCGCGTCGTCGAGGAGGTGATCGTGGGCGCCGTGCGCAAGAGCGCGCGTGCCGTAACGGCTGCGGCCGTCGGTGCTGCGACGATGCTGGCTGTCGCGTGCTCGGACTCCTCGCCGTCCGCTCTGGATCCGGGCGGACCGCCATCCCGTCGCATCGAGCAACTCTGGTGGCTGCTGTTCTGGATCGCCGCGGTCGTCTGCGTGATCGTGGTGATCGGGGTCGTGCTCGTGGTGGCTCGCCGCCGACGGAAGAGCGACGTCGAACACTCCAACCCGACGACGTTCGTCCTGATCGCCGGCGCCGTGGTGCCGTTCGTGGTGCTGGCGACGGTCTACGGCTTCGGTCTGCGGGACACGCTGGCGCTGAGTGAGCGTCCCTCGGGCGCGTCCGGCTCGCCGCCGATCACGGTCGAGGTCATCGGGCACCAGTGGTGGTGGGAGGTGCGCTATCCCGGTCAGCCGGCCGTCACCGCCAACGAGATCCACATCCCCGTCGACACCGACGTCGAGGTCAAGCTGCGCACGGACGACGTCCTGCACAGCTTCTGGGTGCCGCAGCTGTCGGCGAAGACCGATCTCATCGCCGGACGCACCAACACGATGTGGCTCCGCGCCGATCGGGTCGGTACGTATCGCGGTCAATGCGCCGAGTACTGCGGGATGCAACACGCACACATGGCGTTCATGGTGGTCGCGCAACCACGGGCCGATTTCGACGCGTGGTTGCGTTGGGCGGGGGCGCCGGCCACGACGACGACCGATGCGCAGCGGCGCGGCGAGCAGGTTTTTCTCCAGACCGGGTGCGCTGCCTGTCATTCCATTCGGGGGACACCGGCAGACGGAGTGGTCGGGCCCGATCTGACCACCATCGGCGACCGCTGGAGCATCGGCGCCGGCACCCTGACCAATGACAACGAGCACCTGCGTCAGTGGATCACCGATCCGCAGCAAGCCAAGCCCGGTAACGAGATGCCGCCGCAGGCCGTCGCGCCCGCCGACATGCCGGATCTGATCGCCTACCTGCGCTCGCTGCAGCCGTCCGATAGGGAGGCGCCGTGACCGCCGCTCCGCTGACCGAACGTACCGCGGACCGCGAGGAGATCGACGAACGTCTCGAAAAGCAATGGGGCGAACAACATTCCCTGAAGACGTTCTTCACCTCCGTGGACCACAAGCGCGTCGGCCGACGGTACCTGGTGACCGCCTCGGCGTTCTTCGTCATCTCGGGCGTGCTGGCGATGTCGTTGCGGGCCCAGCTCGCGCGTCCGGAGTCCGACCTGGTGCCGCCGGGTGTGTTCAACCAGTTCTTCACCATGCACGGCACCTCGATGATCTTCCTGTTCGCCACGCCCATGCTGTTCGGGTTCGGGAATCTGCTCTTCCCCCTCATGCTCGGCACCCGGGACATGGCATTTCCGCGCCTGAATGCGTTCGGTTACTGGGTCTTTTTGTTCTCCGGCGTGATGATGTTCTCCAGCATGCTGGCCGGCAACGGGCCCAACGGTGGCTGGTTCGCCTACGTCCCGCTGACCACCGAGCCCTACTCGCCGGGGCTGGGTCTGGACGTGTACTCGCTGGGTCTGTTGTTCCTCGGGATCTCCACCACCTCGGGGGCGATCAACTTCATCGTGACCGCGCTCAAGATGCGCGCACCCGGAATGTCGATGAACAGGGTGCCGATCTTCGTCTGGGCGCTGGTGGCGACGTCGATGATGGTGGTCTTCGCTCTCCCGCCGCTGAACCTGGCCAATGCCCTGCTGTTCATGGATCGTCGGTTCGGCAGCCACTTCTTCGATCCGGCCAACGGCGGGAACGTTCTGCTGTGGCAACACTTGTTCTGGCTGTTCGGGCATCCCGACGTCTACATCATCGTGATGCCGGCCCTCGGCATCGTCTCGGCCATCATCCCGGTGTTCTCCCGGCGCGGCATCGTCGGCTACCCGCTGATCGTGCTCAGCGTCGTGACCATCGGCATCGTGTCCTTCGGCGTGTGGGTGCACCACATGTTCGCCACCGGACTGCCGCGGCTGTCGCTGAGCTTCTTCAGCGCGGCGAGCTTGCTGATCACCATCCCGTCCGGGATCCAGATGTTCGCGTGGTTGGCGACGATGTGGCAGGGCAAGATCAAACTGCGCGCCCCGATGTTGTTCGCCGTGGGTTTCATCGTGGTGTTCGTCCTCGGCGGCGTCACCGGGGTGATGTTCGCGGTCGTCGCTTTCGATCAGCAGGTCACCGACTCGTACTTCGTCGTGGCGCATTTCCACTATGTCCTCTTCGGCGGCGCCGTGTTCCCGATCATGGCCGGTTTGTTGTACTGGATGCCGAAGATCTCCGGGCGGATGTACCACGAGAAGGCGGCGGTGCTCGCTTTCTGGCTCGTGTTCATCGGCATGAATCTCACGTTCTTCCCCATGCACGTATCGGGCCTGCTCGGCATGCCGCGCCGCATCTACACCTATCGGCCGCATCTCGGCTGGGATGTGTGGAATCTGTTGTCCAGCATCGGTTCTGCAGTTCTCGCGCTGGGTCTGGCACTCCTGCTCGGGGTGCTGGTCCACGCGATCCGGTACGGGCCCCCGGCTCCGCCCGATCCGTGGAACGGCGACACCCTCGAATGGGCCACCGCGTCACCGCCGGATCACTACAACTTCGCCGTGCTCCCGCGCGTCTACAGCGCGCACCCGGTCTGGGACGAACGCACCGCCAAGTCCATCGCCGACCCGGACCCCGAGCAGATCCTCGACGAGTTCCGGATGACGGCGACCACCACCGAATTGGACGGCATGTTCGATCAAGCGATCGAGGTCGTCGAGGAGTCGGTCCGCCCGTTCCTCCTCGCCGTGGGCCTGCTCGTGTTCTTCCTCGGCATGCTCGTCGCGTGGTACTGGGTGGCGATCGTCGGTATCGGTGCGGTGTTCCTGACGCTGGCCGGTTGGCTGTGGCCGCCCGAGCGCAGCCCCCGTGAGGCCGGCGTCTCGGGAGGCAGTCGATGACCGTCCACGAGAGCGCCATCAGTCGTCCGTCGACGTTCCTCGCCGAAGCGCCGGCCGGGCGCACCGTCGGCTGGTGGGGCATGGTCATGTTCGTCACCACGGAGGCAACCATCTTCGCGGTGTTGCTGTCCAGTTACTTCTACGTGCGTTTCCAGGTGGACACGTGGCCGCTGGGCGGGATCGAGCAACCGGAGCTGAAACGCCCGTTGATCATGACGGCGATCCTTCTGCCCAGCAGCCTTCCGGTGATGTGGGCCGAGCGCGGCATCCGCAAGGGACAGCGCTGGCGGCTGCGGCTCGGATTGCTCGCGACGCTGATCATGGGAGTGGCCTTCCTGATCCTGCAGGGTCTCGAATACTCGAGCAAACTCGAGAAGTTCACCTTCACCACCAATGTCTATGGTTCGTTCTTCTACACCATCACCGGGTTCCACGGCTTGCACGTCACCGTCGGGCTGCTGATGGTCGGCTGGTTGCTGGCGGCCTCGCTGCGGGGCAGCTTCGGCTACCGCCGTCACGAACGGGTACGGCTGGCCGCGATCTATTGGCACTTCGTCGACCTCGTGTGGGTGGCGATCCTGTTCACCATCTACCTGTCGGGGCGGCTCTAGATGGCCGAGACGACTGATCGAAAGCGCCCGTTGGTGGGTGCGCTGTGGATGTGGTTCGCCGCGATCGGCGGGGCGGTCGCATGGGCGGTTCATCTGGGTTCGTCGTGGGGGATGACCGAAACCGTCTGTCTCGGTGGGCATTCGACCGTGGGCGAACTGCCGCTGAAGATCGCGGTCGCACTGTCGACACTGATCCCGCTGGCAGTGTGCCTCACCTCATTGGGCGCAGCGTGGTGGATGCGACGCCACACCGGCCCGAGCCACCTCGACATCAGTACCGAGCGCGCGGGACGCGCTCACCTGGTGGCCGGTATAGGTCTGTGGGCCAACCTTCTGTTCGCCGCGATCATCGTCTTCGACGGTGTCGCCCTGCTGGTGTTCTCGCCATGTCAGGCGTAGCTCGCGAGGCCGTGCTGGCTCACAGCGCCGCGCAGCCCGGTGAAGCGTGGTCGATGATGGCGACGATCGTCGTCTTGTGCGGGCTCGCGGCCCTGTACGGGTGCGGTGTACAGAATCTGTGGCAGCGCCGCGGTACGGGGGCCGTCATCTCGGTGCCGAGGGCTGTCGGATTCGGTCTCGGGCTGGCCGCCATCGGGGCTGCGGACAGTTCGCCGGTCGCGGAGTTCGCGGCCGGCTCCTTCGCGGGCCACATGGCGCAGCACATGCTGCTCGTGGTCGTCGTCGGCCCCCTGCTGGGCGCAGGGGGAGCAGCGCTGCCGCTGTCTCTCGCCCTGCCGCACCGGCTGCGACGTGTCGTCAACCGCTACCGAGCCGCGCCGTTCGCGCGGTGGCTGCGTCGGCCCGCCCACAGACTCGTGGCCGGCGGGCTGGTATTCACCGGCGTCCTCTGGGTGTGGCACCTGCCGTCGATGTTCGCCTTCGCCGAACGCGTCGAGGTGGTTCACGCGGTGGAGCACCTGTCGTTCGTGGTGATCGCGTGGATGTTGTGGGCCGCGGTGCTCAGCCCCGACCGTCATCGTCTGACCGGACCGCTCGGTTTTCTCCTCCTGTTCGGGGTCGGGATGACCAGCGCCGCGCTCGGAGCGGTCCTGACGTTCGCGCCGCAACCGCTGTATCCGTCGGTGGTCTACGGCACCGCCGACCCGTTGGCCGATCAACAGCTCGCCGGGCTCGTCATGTGGATCCCGATGGATGTCGTCCTGCTGGGTTTCGCCGTGCATGCTTTCGGTCGCTGGCTGACAGGCATGGACGGAGGCTCGTCGCGTGACGAGGTCCTGGTGCGTCCAGGCCCGGTTCCCGAGGGGATCTCATGACGACATGGACGCGCGTGGCGCGGTGCCTGGCGGCGGTGGCACTCACCGCAGGGTGTTCGTCGTATCAACCGCCACCGGAGCCGAAACCCGAAGTGCCGCAGGGAACCCGCGATGTCGGACGCAGCCTCTACGCGCAGACCTGCGCCGGCTGCCATGGACCGACCGCCGAGGGTACGGACCGCGGCCCCTCGCTGGCCGATGTCGGCAGCGCGTCCGTCGACTTCCAACTCGGCACCGGCCGCATGCCGCTGGGCCCCCAGGAGTCCTACCGTTCCGAACACCAGGAGGCGAAGCTGAGCCAGGACCAGATCGACGCTGTGGTCGGGTATCTCGCCGATCTTCACCCCGGCGGGCCGCCGATCCCCCGAGTGGAGCCGCTCGACGTGCAACGAGGCCGCAAGCTGTTCGCCCAGAACTGCGCAGCATGCCACTCGGCAGGTGGCACCGGAGGCGCGCTGACCGACGGACATCACGCACCGGACCTCCGAAAAGCCACTGCCACCCAGGTGGGGGAGGCGATCAGGGTCGGTCCGGGCTTCATGCCCGCCTTCCCGCCCAGTGTTCTGAACCCGCGCGATGTCGACGCGATCGCCGCCTACGTGGGCACGCTCGCCGACAGGGGAGAGGACCTCGACAAGGGCGGCGCGAGCCTTGGCCGCATCGGTCCGATGACAGAGGGACTGCTCGCGCTGGGAGTCGGAATTCCTCTGCTGCTGATCGTGTCTCGTCGACTGGGGAGCAGATCCCGATGAGCCCGGTCGACAAGGACACCGACCGGCCGCACGTCGCGATCGTGGCGTCGTTCGGGGTCTCGGTGGCCGCCGCGATCTGCTTCGCCGCCGCGTACACGCTGAATTGGTCCACCCAGGTGCTCGGCGGCGCACTCGCCGTGGGGTTCGGCGGCATCGCAGTCGGACTGACCGTGTGGGCGCGTCACCTGACTGACCAGGGAGGTTACGTCGAAGAGCACGAGGGGTTCTCCTCGCCGCCCCGCCAGACCGACGCGGCGGTCGAGCAACTCAGCGAGATCGCTCACCCGCACCGGCGTGGGCTGCTCGCGCTGCTGGCGCTGGCCGCCACCTCGCTGGGTGCGGCAGCGCTGTTCCCGCTGCGGTCGCTGATGCAGCCGCGGGGCGAACACACGGCCCGACAGCTGGGGAGAACGGTGTGGCGCACCGGCCCGATCCGCCTCGTCGATGCCGAGAAGCGTCCCGTACGCATCGACGACGTCACCGACGAAACCATGATCACCGTCTTTCCCGAAGGTCATACAGAAGGGGGTGACGTTCCGGCATTCGTGGTACGGATCGCGCCATCACGGTTCATGTCGCCACCACCGGGCGGAACTGTCGACGGTGTCGTCGCCTACTCGCTGCTGTGCACCCACGCCGGCTGTCCGGTCAGCATGTACGAGCAGTCGACGGGACGGATGCTGTGCCCGTGTCACCAATCCGTGTTCGATCTCCTCTCGGGTGGCCGAGCAGTGCAGGGACCGGCCGCGCGAGGGCTGCCCGGACTGCCCATCGCCGTCGACGAGGACGGGTTCCTCTACGGCACAGATGATTTCACCGGGCCGCCAGGCGCAGGCTACTGGAGCAGGCCATGATCACCCGCCGCCTCGTCCGAACCCTCGACAGCCGACTGCGTGTCGCGTCGCCCCTGCGCACGGCGTTGAACAAGATCTTTCCCGACCACTGGACCTTCATGTTCGGCGAGATCGCGCTCTACAGCTTCGTCGTCCTGGTCCTGACCGGAGTGTTCCTCGCGCTGTTCTTCGACCCGAGCTCGGCCGAGACCACCTATCACGGGGCATTCACCCCGATGGACGGGGTGACCACCTCGGGGGCGTTCTCCTCGGCGCTCGAGCTCAGCTTCGACGTCCGGGCAGGCCTGTTGATGCGCCAGACACACCACTGGGCGGCACTGATCTTCGTCGGAGCGATCGTCGTGCACCTCTGCCGGATCTTCTTCACCGGCGCGTTCCGCCGACCTCGGGAGATCAACTGGGTGATCGGTGTGACGATGCTGGTGCTGGCCCTGGTCAACGGTTTCACCGGCTATTCGATGCCCGACGATCAACTGTCCGGGACCGGCTTGCGCATCATCTACTCGGTCGTCGAGTCGCTGCCCGTCGTCGGTCCCTGGGTCGTCTTCCTGATCTTCGGTGGGGAGTTCCCGGCCGAACAGACGATTCCCCGGATGTTCACCGCGCACGTGTTCGTCGTCCCCGCCCTGCTGGCCGTCTTGATCGGGTTGCATCTGCTGATCTTGGTGCGGCAGAAGCACTCTCAGTTCCCCGCCCCGGGAAGGACCGAGCGTAATGTCGTCGGCTCCCGCCTGTGGCCGAGTTACACGATCCGCACGCTCGGCCTTCTCGCGGCCGTGCTGGCCGTGCTGTTCACGCTGGGCGGTCTGGCGCAGATCAACCCGGTCTGGATCTATGGACCCTTCGATCCGTCCCAGTCGACGGTGCCCGCACAGCCGGACTGGTACGTCGCCTGGGGTGACGGTGCGCTCCGGTTGTTCCCGCCTGCCGATGTGCACGTCTTCGGCCACCTGATCCCCACCCAGTTCTGGCCAGGTGCGGGGCTGGGCGGCCTCGCCTTCGTACTGCTCTATGCCTGGCCGTTCCTCGAGCAGTGGGCGACGAAAGACGCCGACGCACATCAGCTGCTGGACCGCCCGCGCGACCACCCGGTGCGGATGGCGGTCGGTTTCGGGGGGCTCAGTTTCTTCGCGGTGCTGGTGATGGCGGGCGGTGACGACGTCATCGCCGAGTGGTTCGGCCTGTCCATCGAGGCGGTTGTCTGGGTGCTGCGCATCGCGGCGGGCGTCGTGCCGCTGGTGAGCGCGTTCGCCGCCTTCGTCCTGGCCCGCGCCCTGCAGCGGGTGCAGGGCGGCTTCGCCGATGTCACCGTTGCCGACGTCAAGGCGGCGCTGCGCCGGACACCACGCACGGGGGACGCAGCTGCCGGCAGACCGCGGCGCATCGAGGTGACGCCGACCTCCGGCGATCGATGGCGCTGGCGGTACCGGGAGTCCACCGGCGAGACCGATGTCGTTCTCGACAGCACCAACGACTATGTCACCGAGGACGCCGCCTGGGCGGGGGCGCGAACGGCGTATCCGGACATCGACCGACCCTCGACACCGAGCGACGAGGAAACAGAACCCGCCACCGATGAGAAGAACCACCGTCTGCTGACGGTCGCAGGAGCCGCGGTCGTGGCGGCATGGGCGATCGGGGCGGCACGCAACCGTCGCTGAGATGCGAAGGGCGTGCGCTCAGACCGTGGAGCGGTCCCGTCGGTCGAGCCGGTTCCGTTGCGGGACAACCGTGTATTTCGGGTCCTCGGCCGACGCGACGCCGGCATGGAAGATGCCGAACCGGGTGCAGGCAGAGGCAGCCAGCGCGGCTGCGCCTCCGGCGACTGCGGCCGCGCGCGATCGGCGACCACCGATGCCGCCGAGCGCTGCCCCGACGACGGTGAGCAGCTTCGCGACCCGCATGAGCCTGCCCGCATGTCCTCGGTGCAACGGTTCGGCCGACAGGCCCATCCGTCGGCTCATCACCTCGCTGGCGATCAATTCCGTTGCTGCACCGGCGATCAGGGCGCGTCTGGCCGGGCCGGCTTCACTTCTCGGGGAGGTCAGCACCGCCAGGCCACCTGCCGCGGTGGCAGCCGAACCGACGAACACGAACGGCATCTGCCGGTGACCGTCATGCCACGTCGGCACGGCGGTGTCCGACATCAGCGCTGCGGTGTAGGACGCCACCGCAGGCCGACCACACCGGCGCCGACCGTGGCGAGCGTGCCGATACGCGGAAGCACTCGAAGCGCGTCGGTGACCGCGGCGGCGCCGGCGAGAGGGCCGTAGGTGGCCAGAATCCACGATCCGACACTCATCGGCGAGCTGGGCTTGAAGACCCGCAGCATCCGGACGAACCGGGCCGGCCGGCCGAGGTCGTGAATCAATGCCGCCAGTGATCCGCTGATCGCGACCAGCGCGCCGAACTTCGTGGCGCGAGCCATGTTCGGTCGTCCGGACAGCTCGGCACCAGCGGCCAGAACCGAGCACCCGCCGGCCAATCCGCCGAGGAACAGGTATCCCGCGATGTCACGGGCTTCCCAGGTCGGCTTGTTCAACACCGGCTTGCCGTAGTACGACTCGAAGTGCGCATCCGGCACCATCTTCTTCTCGCCCCGTCCCCGGCGACGCCGGCGGTTGGGCAATCGACCGACGTCGCCGGTGATCGCGGCACGGTCGGGCGGGGCCGAGGTGTCCGCCGGGATGCCGGTCTGGCGATCGTCCATCAGCGTCCGCCCAGGAACGTCGCCGCCAGCCCGGCGAGCATGCCCGTTGCCGCGATGGCGACATTGCGCCACATCGCGGGAAGGTCGCGCGTGGTGACGATCGGATCGGGCGGCAGACCGTACACCTCGGGCTTGTCGAGCAAGAGGAAGAACGCACCGGTGCCGCCGACACCGTCACCAGGATCCTCGCCGTACAGTCGGGCGTCGGCGATACCTGCCGAATGGAGCTTGTCGACGCGATCCTGTGCGCGGGCGCGCAGTTCCGACAACTCGCCGAACTGGATCGAGTCGGTGGGGCACGCCTTCGCGCAGGCCGGTTCCATGCCGTCGTGGAGCCGGTCGTAGCACAGCGTGCACTTCCAGACCCTCCCGTCGTCCTTGCGCTGGTCGATCACGCCGTAGGGGCACGCGGCGACGCAATAGCCGCAGCCGTTGCAGATGTCCTCCTGCACCACGACGGTGTCGAACTCGGTGCGGAACAACGCACCCGTCGGGCAGACGTCCAGGCACGCGGCATGGGTGCAGTGCTTGCACACATCCGATGACATCAGCCAGCGGAACTCGCTGCGCTGGCCGTCGCCGTCACCGGGTTTGGCGAAGGCCGGCATTCCGATGTCGACGACTTCGGCGGTGTCTGCCTGAGCGCCCAGCGGCTTGCGCTGTTCGATGAACGCCACGTGCCGCCAGGTGTCGGCGCCCAGGCCACCAGTGTTGTCGTAGGACATCCCGGTGAAGTTCAGGCCGTCGTCGGGTACGTGGTTCCACTCCTTGCAGGCCACCTCGCACGCCTTGCACCCGATACAGACGGAGGTGTCGGTGAAGAACCCCATCCGCGGCTGCTGCTGGTCGTAACCACCACCGTGGGGCGGATCGTCAGCGTCGAGGCCCTGATGCATGTCCATGGTCACACTCCTGTACCGGTTTTGTCGGTGACGCCCGCGCGCCGTTGATACTCGGCGACCATGGCGTTGGCCTCGGCGCCGCGTGGCCGCCGCCCGGGCCGGATGTCCACCGTGAAGGCCTTGACTTCCTGGATGTGCGAATTCGGGTCCAGCACAATCGAAGACAGCTCGTTGGCGGCGTCGCCCGTACTGAGGCCGTTGGGCCCCCAGTGATAGGGCAGTCCCACATGGTGCACGGTGCGATCGGCAACGTGCAGCGGCGTCATCCGATCGGTGACCAGAACGCGCGCTTCGATCACCGCCCGTGGGCTGACGATGGTGGCCCACTCGCCGTTGACCAAACCGCGTTCGGCGGCCAGTTCCGGGGACACCTCGCAGAACATCTCCGGTTGCAGCTCCGCCAGATAAGGAGTCCAGCGTGACATTCCGCCGGCGGTGAACTGTTCGGTGAGTCGGTAGGTCGTCGCCACGTACGGGTACACCCGCGAACCCGCGTCACCGGCGTCGGGTGCGTACCGATTGTGGGCATCGGAGAAGACCATTCGCGCCGCGCTGCGCTGTTGGGCGTACAGCGCGTTCTGCACCGGTGAGTCCTGGGGCTCGTAGTGGGTGGGCAGGGGACCGTCGGCCAGCCCGGACGGCACGTAGAGCCAGCCTTTACCGTCTGCCTGCATGATGAAGGGGTCGATGCCGGACAGCGCATCGACTCCGGTCGCGCCGTCGGGCGGCCGGTAGTCCGGCGGTTTCGTCGCCTGCAGGTCGGGGACGTCCAGCCCGGTCCACGTGCGCTGCTCGGCGTCCCACCACACCAGCTTCTTGCGCTCACTCCAAGGGGTGCCATCGGGTTTGGCCGAGCACCGGTTGTACATGATGCGCCGGTTGTCGGGCCACGCCCACGCCCATTCGAGCGCCACCCAGTCCTGCTCGCTCTGCGGTTTGCGGCGCGCGGCCTGGTTCACTCCGTCCTTGCGGACGCCGCAGTAGATCCAGCAGCCGCACGAGGTGGAACCGTCGTCACGCAGCTGCGCGTAGCTGTCCAGTGGGTTGCCGTGCTCGTCGAAGCCGTTGATCTCGGCCAGTACGGCGTCGGCGTCCGGTTCGGCGGTGTCCCCGATGGTCGGGTAATCCCATGTGAGATCGAGGATCGGACGGTCCTTCGGATCGGTCGAGCCGGCCAGCTTCTGCCGGATGATGCGGCCCAGGTGATACATGAACCACAGGTCGCTGCGTGCATCGCCATCGGGTTCGACCGCTTGATCGTGCCACTGCAACAGGCGATTGGTGTTGGTGAAGCTGCCCGACTTCTCGGTGTGTGCCGCGGCTGGGAAGAAGAACACCTCGGTGTCGTTCTCGTCGGTGCGGATCTCGCCCGACTCGGTCTCTGGTCCGTCCTTCCACCAGGTGGCACTCTCGATCAACGAGAAGTCGCGCACCACAAGCCAATCCAGATTGGCCATGCCGAGTCGTTGCATTTTGGCGTTCGCGGAGCCGACGGCGGGGTTCTCGCCGAGCAGGAAGTACCCCTTACACCGACCCTGCAATTGCTCGAACGCGGTGTCGTAGGTGCTGTGGGAACCGGTGAGCCGGGGCAGATAGTCGAAACAGAAGTCGTTGTCCGCAGTCGCCGCGTCCCCCCACCAGGCTTTCAGCAGGCTGACGAGGTAGTCATCCATGTTCGCCCAGAAGCCGATTCGCGCGGCGTTCTCGTCGATGAAGTGCGCACGAGACTGTTCCGGCATCGCGTACGGCATGGGGATGTAGCCGGGCAGCAGATTGAACAGAGTCGGGATGTCGCTCGAACCCTGGATGCTGGCGTGGCCGCGGAGAGCCTGGATGCCCCCGCCGGGCCGGCCCATGTTCCCCAGCAACAACTGCAACACGCACGCCGCTCGGATGAACTGACTGCCGGTGCTGTGCTGCGTCCAGCCGACCGCGTACACGAATTCACTGGTGCGCTCGGGTCCGGAGTTCTCGGTCAAGTGCCGGCAGACTTCTGCGAACGTCTCCGGCGGGATGCCGCAGATGCGGTGCACCATCTCGGGCGTGTAGCGGGCGTAGTGGCGCTTGAGGATCTGGAAGACGCACCTCGGATGCTGCAGCGTGTCGTCTCGATCGATGCTGCCCTCGAGCGCCGCCCCTCCCATCCCGTGTTGCTCGGCACGGCCCGCCGCGCGGACGTCGTCCTCCTCGTGCGCTTCCCCGGAGCCGCGGCCGCGCTTACCGGACGCCGACGCGACCTGCACTCCCTCGTACTGCCACTCGGCGGTCTTGTAATTGCGTGCCTCGGGTTCGAACCCGGAGAACAGGCCGTCCAGATTGTCGGTGTCGGCGAACTCGTCGTTGACGATCGTCGCGGCGTTGGTGTAGTTGATCACGAACTCGCGGAAGTACTTGTCCTCGGCCAGAACGTGATTGATGATCCCGCCGAGAAACGCGACATCGGTTCCCGCACGGATCGGAACGTGGAGGTCGGCCAGCGCGCTGGTGCGGGTGAAGCGCGGGTCCACGTGGATCACGACGGCTCCGCGCGCTTTGCCCTCCATCACCCACTGGAATCCGACGGGGTGACATTCGGCGAAGTTGGAACCCTCGATGATGATGCAGTCGGCGTGCTGCAGGTCCTGCATGAAGGTCGTCGCTCCGCCGCGGCCGAACGACGTGCCGAGCCCCACCACGGTCGAGCTGTGGCAGACCCGAGCCTGGTTCTCGATCTGTACCACACCCAGAGCGGTGAAGAGCTTCTTGATGAGGTAGTTCTCCTCGTTGTCGAGCGTCGCGCCGCCGAGGCTGGCGATGCCCATGGTTCGGGCCGTTCGCTTACCGTCGACGTGTTCCTGCCACGTCTCCCGGCGCGTCGCGATGACCCGGTCGGCCACCATGTCGAGCGCCCGGTCGAGTGAGATCGGCTGCCAATCCGCCGCGCGCGGCGGTCGATACAGCACCTGGTGGCGCCGCGACGAACCGGTTGTCAGTTGGAGGCTGGCGGCGCCCTTCGGGCACAGTCGGCCGCGGCTGACCGGCGAATCGGGGTTGCCCTCGATCTGGACCACTTTCTCGTCCTTGACGTACACCTTCTGAGAGCAACCGACACCGCAATAGGGGCACACCGACGTGACGACGCGGTCGGCGGTCGCGGTCCGCGGTCGCAGTGATGCACTGTGCGCCGATTGAGCGGCCGCGGCCTTCCCCAACGGATCGGGCCCGGTGAGTTGCCGATACACGGGCCACTGGTCGATCCACCGACGTACACCCACCATTGGCTCCTCACCGCCGCTGCCGCACGGAGCGACGCGCTCGGGCGCGCCGCGATGACACCCCCGCTACCCTCGCCGGGGGTGGATAAACATGCGGTGGTGAAATGTGTGTACTAGCGCAACGACGTCATGCCTGCGGACCGATGTCCGGCATGCGCCGAATGCCGAATTGCTGGGAAAGCACTCTGCGGGCGGCATGCATGCCGCACATGCCGTGGACGCCGGGGCCTGGTGGGGTCGCCGCCGAACACAGATAGACGTTGCCCAGAGGTGTCCGGTAGGGATCCCACCGGGCCACCGGACGAGCGGCCATTCGGTACATCGACACCTTGCCCGCCGCGATGTCACCACCCCGGTAGTTGGCGTTGTGGTGGGCCATGTCGGCTGCGGGGATGCAGCGAGAGCCGATCACCACGTCGCGGAAGCCCGGTGCGAAACGTTCGATCTGGGCGGTGGCCGTGGCGGTCATGTCGCGCGGAGAGCCGTTGGGCACATGCAGGTACGTCCACAGAGGATGCTCCCCATCCGGTCCCAGTCGGGTGGGGTCCACCACCGTCGGCTGGCTCAGCAGCATCATCGGCGTGGGGCTGTGGCGGCCCGAGGAGGTGTCCGCTTCGGCGCGCTTCATCTGCGCTCTGGTGCCACCGAGATGCACCGTTCCGGCGCCGCGCAGACGGACGTCGGACCACGGAATGGGCTCGCGCAGAGCGAAATCCACCTTCGCCACGCCGTTGCCGGGGGTGAACCGCGCCAGCGCCCGCCGATAGTGTCCGGGCAGCCGGTCTCCGAAGACGGTGTTCAGGGTCCAGGGCGCGACATCGAACACGTACGCGCGGGAATCGGGCAATGACGACGCATCGGTGATCGGCCGATCACAGGTGACGCTGACTCCCCGGCTGTGCAGATCGGCGATCAGCGCGTCGGTGATCGCCTGACTGCCCCCGGTGGGCAGGGGCCATCCGGGGGCGTGGGCGAGTGCCCCGAGGAGCAGGGCCGTCGCGGCACCGGCCAGCGAGGGAATCGGGGTGTTCGCGTGCGCGCCAACGCCACTGAGCATCGCCCCGCACCTCTCGGCATCGGTGAGCAGCTGCCATGCCCTGGTCCCGAGCTCGACGGCCCGGCCGGCCAGCGCGCCGCCCCCCACCACTCCGTCGCGGGACAGCACCGACGCCGGCGGGTGGCGCAGGTCGGACAATCCGATGTCGCGCACCACGCTGACCGTCTCCACCAGCGGGCGCATGACGGCGGCGTACTGACGACCGTCGGAGGTGTTGTGGTCGGAGAGCTCACGCACGGTGCGGTCGAGGTCGCGGTAGGCGACGCCCGCGGGCCCGTCGTCGAGGGGATGGGCGAACGACACCTCGGGATAGTTCAGTTCGACGCGGCGGGTCAGGCCGAACTGCTGGAAGAACGGCGACGCGGCCGCCATGGGATGCACCGCCGAGCACAGATCGTGGAGGAGGGGGACACCGAGATCGAGCGTCTCGGTGCGTGCCCCGCCCCCGGCGACAGGTTGCGCCTCCACCACCGACACCGACAGCCCGGCAGCAGCGAAGATGACGGCGGCCGCGAGCCCATTGGGGCCGGTGCCGACGACGGTCACGTCATTCACCCGAGTCATCCCTGCCCCTGTCGTGGTTGCTTGAAAGCTGGTTCCACGGTGGGCAACGGATAAACGTGCAACCGTCAGGCGGACTCCGGAGGCCACAGAAGGCTGATCGCCGTGCCCTCCGCCGGTTCGCCGGCCGCCGATGCGAACATTGCCAGCGCGGCCGCCACCGACTGCCGCTCGCTGGCTTTCATGGATCGCAGAACCCGCTCGATCGCGCCACGGCGATGTTCGGTGACCTTTTCCACCAACCGTCGACCCGCCGGCTTCAAGGTGAGGGTGATGTTGCGCCGGTCCACTTCGGATTCCCGCCGGTCGAGCAAGCGCGCCTTGATCAGTCGGTCACACGTCCGGCTGGCGTTGGACGGATTGACCCCCAGTTCCGCCGCCACCGATGCCAGGTTCATCGGACCTCGTGTGTGCAGCAGCACCAGGACACGAAACTGCGGCACCGTCACGACGTCGTCGACCTCGGACAACGATTCGGCCGCGATCCCGACCAGGGCGCGTGACGCCCGCAGAACACCGTCCACTTGGGTGGACAACACAGTCTTGCGTGGTGCGCGGGCGGGTGGAACGGTCGTCATTGCGGCATTCTCGCTCACCGGCGGCTCCACTGCAATCAGCCGCGCCGTGGCGGGCGCGACGTGCCCGGATTATTGATTGTGTAGACGCAACGATTGCGGGTAGTACCGCAGTCAGCCGCGGGGCGTTCGGCCCGCTGACGGCCACACGCACATTCGATATCCGGGAGAAGCACATGTCACACCAGACCGTCGCCGACTACGTCCTGGAACGCCTTCGGGCCTGGGACGTCGAGCGCGTCTTCGGCTATCCGGGGGACGGCATCAACGGCATCCTCGGCGCGTTCGGTCGGGCCGACAATCAACCGCAATTCATCCAGGCCCGGCACGAGGAGATGGCGGCGTTCGAAGCCGTCGGCTACGCCAAGTTCACCGACCGGGTCGGTGTCTGCATGGCGACGTCGGGACCGGGAGCCATTCACCTCCTCAACGGTCTCTACGACGCGAAACTCGATCACGTTCCCGTGGTGGCGATCGTCGGCCAGACGAACCGCAGCGCGATGGGTGGGTCCTATCAGCAAGAAGTCGATCTGATCAGTCTGTTCAAGGACGTCGCCAGTGAGTACGTGCAGATGGTGATGGTGCCCGCGCAGCTGCCGAACGTGTTGGACCGGGCGATCCGTATCGCGCTCAGTGAGCGTGCTCCCACCGCCGTCATCATCCCGTCCGATGTCCAAGAGCTCGAGTACTCACCACCGACGCACGCGTTCAAGATGGTGCCGTCCAGCGTCGGTGTCGAGTGGCCCACGCCGGCGCCCGACGACGCCGCCATCGCGCGCGCCGCCGAGGTGCTCAACGCCGGCGACAAGGTCGCGATCCTCGTGGGCACGGGGGCGCGCGGCGCACAGGACGAAATCGCCGAAGCCGCTGCACTGCTGGGCGCAGGCGTCGCCAAGGCCCTGCTGGGAAAGGACGTTCTCTCCGACGAATTGCCCTGGGTCACCGGTTCGATCGGCCTTCTCGGCACCCGGCCGAGTTACGAGATGATGCGCGACTGCGACACGCTGCTCACCATCGGGTCGAGCTTCCCGTACACGCAGTTCCTGCCCGAACTCGACCAGGCACGCGCGGTGCAGATCGACATCGACCCGAAGATGATCGGGATGCGTTACCCCTACGAGGTCAACATCGTCTCCGACGCCAAGGCGGCGTTGAGGGCGCTGATCCCCAAGCTCGAGCGCAAACCCGACCGGTCGTGGCGCGAGACGATCGAGTCGAACGTCACTCGCTGGTGGGAGACGATGCACAAAGAGGCGATGGTGAAAGCCCATCCTGTGAACCCCCTGCGATTGTTCTCCGAGCTCTCGCCGCAACTGCCCGACAACGCCATCGTCGCGGCGGATTCCGGCTCCGCGGCCAACTGGTATGCGCGGCTGCTGCGCTTCCGTCGGGATATTCGCGGCTCCCTGTCCGGCACGCTGGCCACGATGGGCCCGGCGGTCCCGTACGGCATCGGCGCCAAGTTCGGTCATCCGGACCGTCCCGTGATCGTTTTCGAAGGCGATGGCGCGATGCAGATGAACGGGATGGCCGAACTGATCACCATTGCGCGCTACTGGGAGGAATGGTCCGATCCACGCCTGATCGTCGCGATCCTGCACAACAACGACCTCAACCAGGTCACGTGGGAGATGCGCGCGATGGGCGGCTCGCCCAAGTTCGCCGAATCGCAGACGCTTCCCGACGTCGACTACGCCGCCTTCGCTCGGAGTCTGGGGTTCAACGGGGTGGCGATCAAGGACCCGGACGAGCTGAACGGCGCGTGGAGTCGAGCGTTGTCGTCCGACCGTCCGACCGTCCTCGACGTGTTCACCGATCCGAACATGCCGCCGATCCCACCCCATGCGGAATGGGAGCAGGCCAAGTCGGCGGCCGCCGCGGTGCTCAAGGGCGATGAGGACAGCTGGGGTTTCATCATCACGGGAGCCAAGACCAAAGCGCAGGAGTTCATGCCCCACCGCAACGGGTGAGTGGACACTCCGCGCGCCATGAACACATCAGGTGTGGACGTCGAAACGATCGACGCAGCAGCATATTCCGTTCCCACCGATGCCCCGGAGGCAGACGGGACGCTGAGTTGGGACTCGACCACGATCATCGTCGTCTCGGTCCGGGCGGGGTCTCGTACGGGACTGGGATGGACCTACGGCGCCGCAGTGGTGGCGGACATGGTGCGTGACACCTTGGCCGACGTCGTACGCGGTTCCGATGCCCTGGACGTGACGGGCACGTTCTGCGAGATGGTGCGCGCGGTGCGCAACATCGGGCGCTCGGGAGTGGCCGGGCAGGCGATCTCGGCCGTGGACACCGCGCTGTGGGACCTCAAGGCACGGTTGTTGGGGGTACCGCTCTATCGCCTGCTCGGTGCGGTGCGCGACACCGTCGCGGTCTACGGCAGTGGGGGATTCACCACCTACGACGACCGCCGATTGCGCGACCAGCTGGCGTTCTGGACCGAGCAGCTGCGCATCCCGCGGGTGAAGATCAAGATCGGCGAATCGTGGGGCCGTCGTGAAAACCGGGATCTCGACCGCATGACACACGCCCGTGCTGTCATCGGGGACGATGTCGAGCTGTTCGTCGACGCCAACGGGGCCTACGGACGAAAGCAGGCGGTGCGGATCTGGCAGGCCGCAGCCGACCTCGGTGTCACGTGGTACGAGGAGCCGGTGTCGTCGGACGATGTGGAGGGACTGCGGGCCGTGCGGGATGCGGTCGGCGCCGACGTCGCGGCCGGTGAATACGGTTACGACCTCTACGACGTCCGCAGGCTGTGCGCCGCCGGTGCGGTCGACTGTGTGCAGGTCGACGCATCCAGATGTGGCGGCGTGACCGAGTTCCTGCGGGCGGCGGCCGTGGCCGCCGCCCACAACCTCGACGTGTCCGGGCACTGCGCGCCCAACCTGCATCTGCAGGTCGCGGCCGCGACGCCGAATTTCCGCCACCTGGAATGGTTTCACGACCACACACGCATCGAGCACATGTTCTTCGACGGGGCCGGTCAGCCGGACGGCGGAGAGGTCCGAATGGACCCTGCCGTGCTCGGTAACGGACTCGAGTTCAAAAGCGCCGACGCCGAGCCCTACCGGGTTCGCTGAGCACCAGGAGACACCATGACGAGCACCACGCCCCGCCATGAGCGGACCGTCCTGCCCTACGAGGCCCTCGCGAGCGATCTCGAGAGCCGCGTCGACGGAGAGGTCCGTTTCGACCCCGGTTCTCGCGCCGCCTATTCCACCGATTCGTCCAACTACCGCCAGATTCCGATCGGAGTCGTGGTGCCGCGATCGGTGGACGCCGCCGCGGACGCGGTGATGGTGTGCCGTGACCACGACGTGCCGGTGCTGTCCCGGGGAGGCGGCACCAGCTTGGCGGGCCAGTGTTGCAACGCCGCGGTCGTGATCGATTGGAGCAAGTACTGCACCGCGGTGCACTCGGTCGATGCGGACGCCCGAACCGCGATCGTGGAGCCCGGGATCAAGCTCGACCGACTCAATTCGGTTCTGCGCGAGCACGGGCTGATGGTCGGGCCCAAGCCGTCCACCCACTACAACTGCACGATCGGCGGGATGATCGGCAACAACTCCTGTGGCTCGACGGCCCAGGCCTACGGGAAGACGGTGGACTCGGTGCGCAGGCTCGAGATACTGACCTACGACGGCCTGCGAATGTGGGTGGGAGACACCGGCGACGACGAGTTCGAGCGCATCGTCGCCGACGGTGGCCGCCGCGCCGAGATCTACCGCGGACTCAGAGAGATCGTCGACCGCCATGCCGAGGAGATCCGGGCCCGCTATCCCGACATCCCGCGTCGTGTCTCGGGTTTCAACCTGGACTCGCTGCTGCCCGAGCACGGCTTCCAGCTCGCCAAGGCACTCGTCGGCAGCGAGAGCACGTTGGTGACCGTCCTGCGCGCCGAGATCGATCTGGTGCCGGTGCCCGCGGCGAGCACACTGACCATCGTGGGCTTCTCCGACGTCGCCGCCGCAGCGGACGCGGTGCCGTCGATCCTGCCTCACCGGCCTGCCGCTCTCGAGGGCATCGACCATCGACTGGTGAATCTCGAGCACAGCCAGCACCTGGCGCAGCGGGCGCTCGATGAGCTGCCGGAGGGCCGGGCCTGGCTGATGGTGCAGATCGACGGGACCAGTCAAGACGATGCCGATCACAAGTCGAAGACCATGGTCGACGACCTGCGCGGAACGGTCGACGTCACCGCCGCGGTGATCGACGATCCGGCCCGCAAGGAGGACATCTGGGCGGCCCGGGAAGCGGGTCTGGGCGCCACCGCCTTTCCGCCGCAAGGTCCGCCGACCCACGCCGGCTGGGAGGACGCGGCGGTCCCGCCCGACCGCCTCGGCGATTACCTCCGCGACTTCCGCGCGCTGCTGGCCCGGTACGACTACGGCGACGCAGCGCTCTACGGCCACTTCGGGCAGGGCTGCGTACACACCCGCATCCCCTTCGATCTCCGTACCGCAGACGGCATCGCCCACTATCGCCGCTTCGTCTCAGACGCAGCACATCTCGTGGTCGATTACGGCGGCTCGCTGTCCGGGGAGCACGGAGACGGCCAGGCCCGAGGGGAGTTGCTGCCGATCATGTTCGGCGAGCGCATCATCGAGGCCTTCGAACAGATGAAAGACCTGTTCGACCCGCGTGACCGGATGAATCCCGGCAAGGTGGTGCGGCCCGCGAAGATCACCGACAACCTGCGGCTCGGAACCGGCTACCTGCCGATCGAGCCGAAGACCTCCTTCGCGTTCCCCGAGGACGGTCACCGGTTCAGCCAGGCTGCCAATCGCTGTGTCGGCGTGGGCAAATGCTGTGGTGAGGCCGACGGTGTGATGTGCCCGAGCTATCGCGCCACGGGGGAGGAGGAGCACTCGACCCGAGGCCGGGCCCGGCTGCTCTTCGAGATGTTGCAGGGCGACGTTATCACCGACGGGTGGCGGTCGACCGACGTGCGCGATGCGCTCGATCTGTGCCTGGCCTGCAAGGGATGTCTGTCCGACTGCCCGGTCAACGTCGACATGGCGAGCTACAAGGCCGAGTTCCTGCACCACCATTACCGGCACAGGCTGCGGCCGATGGCGCACTACTCGATGGGGTGGATACCCGCGGCGGCCCGACTCGCTTCGGCGATGCCGGGTGTGGTCAACGCAGTGACCCAGGCCCGCGGGCTCAGCACGGCGCTGAAGGCGGTCGGAGGCATCGATCAACAGCGGGCCGTGCCGAGGTTCGCCGCTGCGCGCTTCACCCGGTGGTTCGCCGGTCACACCGCGGCTGACCGTCCGGCCCCGCGGGGGCCGGTGCTGTTGTGGCCCGACACCTTCACCAACTACTTCGACCCAGACATCGCCCGCGACGCCGTCGCTGTGCTGGAAGCAGCAGGCTTCGAGGTCCAGATCCCGCAGCGTACGGTGTGCTGCGGCCTCACATGGATCTCGACCGGCCAGCTCGGTGTGGCGAAGACCGTGCTGCGGCGGACGCTGCGCATCCTGGCCCCGGCTCTGCGCGCCGGCACTCCTGTGGTCGTGCTCGAACCCAGTTGCGCCGCGGTCTTCCGCGCGGATGTGGTGAATCTGCTCGCCGGGGACGAGGACGCGCACCGATTGGCCGCACAGACCTACACGATCGGCGAGGTGCTGAGCCGCCGGGCGCCTGACTGGAAGATCCCGCACCGGTCCGGGCAGGCGATGGTGCAACCGCACTGCCACCAGCACGCTGTGCTGCACTACACCGAGGAGAAGAGGCTCCTCGAAGACGCCGGTGTCGACGTCGATGTCCTCGACGCCGGATGCTGCGGTCTGGCGGGCAATTTCGGATTCGAGCGCGGCCATCACGACGTCTCGGTGGCGTGTGCCGAGGACAAGCTGCTGCCTGCGATCCGCTCGGCCGACGCCGGCACCGTCGTCGTAGCGGACGGGTTCAGCTGTCGGACGCAGGTCGACGAACTGCTGGCGGGTCCGCGACCTCTGCACACTGTGCAGGTGATGGCAGCGGCGCTGCGTGACGCGGCGTCATGACCGCCGTCTCGTCAGGCCAGTTGCTCTCGAAGCTTCGTGAGGGTGGATTGCAGCAGGCGCGAGACGTGCATCTGCGAGATCCCCAGTTCTCCCGCGATGTCGCTCTGAGTCCGCCCTTCGAAGAATCGCAGCATCAGGATGGTCTTCTCCCGCGGGGGCAAAGCGCCGAGAAGGGGCCGCAGTGCCTCGCGGTCGGTGACGGCCTCGAACCGGGGTCTTCCTCTCCCATCGATTCCCCGAGGGGAGGCGCGTCGTCGTAGAAGGCCGCCGGTTTGTCCAACGAGTGCAGACTGCGGGCCTCGTAGGCCATCAGCGCATCCCGCACCTCCTCGTCCCCGACCCCCAGGTAGGAGCCGATCTCTTTGGCGGTCGGGGCGCGCCCCAACGTGTGCGTCAGCTCGGACATCGCCGAGGCCGCTTCGCTGTGGAGATCCTTGATCCGCCGGGGTACCGACATCATCCAGGTGCGGTCGCGGAAGTAGCGCCGCACTTCGCCGATGATCGTGGGTACCGCGAAGGCCACGAACGGTGAACCGCGCGAGGGATCGAACCGGTTGACGGCGTTGACCAATCCGACACGCGCCACCTGGACCAGATCCTCCATCTCCTGCCCGCGGTTTCGGTACCGGGCGGCGACGTGGTCGGCCAGCGGCAGGCATCGTCGGACGATGTGCTCGCGCAGGCTCACGAACTCCGGGGAATCCGGTGAGGCGGCCCGCAAGTCCTCCACCAGAGCCACGACGTCTGCATAATCGTCGTCTTCGGTCGCTTTCGGTGTGCTCACCTGCTGTTCGCAGGTCCCGGTCATCAGAGATCCCTCCGCTGCGGCCTGTCGATGTGGCGTCGACAATAGATGCTAATGCGCAAGTATCACATCGGCGCAACAATTGCTGTGAATGTGTCATCCCACGTTTTCGATGCCGAAGGTGGTGGCATCCCTCGATCGCGGACTCGACAACGAGGAGGATCGATGAGAAAAGAAGTGCTCAGAGCCGTCGGGCGGATGACCGATGCGACGACAGGCCGCCGGGATCCCGTGAGAACCGTCGTCGTGACCGGGGCCAGCGCCGGTATCGGTCGTGCCGCGGCACGCGAGTTCGGCCGCCGGGGATGGCGGGTGGCCCTGATCGCGCGGGGACACGCCGGGTTGGAGGCGGCGGCCGCCGAAGTGGCACGCTGCGGAGGCACGCCACTGGTCGTGCCCGCAGATGTGACCGACTTCGATGCGCTCGACGCAGCGGCCGACGAGATCGAGCGGACCCTAGGGCCCATCGACGTGTGGGTCAACGCCGCATTCGCCACGATCTTCGCGCGCTTCCACGAGATCGAACCCCAGGAATTCCGCCGTGCCACCGACGTCAGCTACCTGGGTTTCGTGCACGGCACGATGGTGGCACTGCGCCGGATGCGCCCGCGTGATCGCGGTGCGATCATCCAGGTCGGCTCGGCACTGGGGGAACGGTCGGTGCCCCTGCAGTCGGCGTACTGCGGAGCCAAACACGCCATCAACGGGTTCACCGAGTCCTTGCGCACGGAGCTGCTGCACGACAACAGCGGAGTGCACGTGACCGTCGTGCAGATGCCAGGGGTCAACACCCCTCAGTTCTCCTGGGTCCGTTCGCGGCTCCCGCGCCATCCGCAGCCCGTCGCGCCGGTCTACCAGCCCGAGGTCTGCGCTCGAGCGATCTCCTTCGCCGCGGATCATCCCGCCCAGAAGCAGTACTGGGTGGGCGGCAGCACCGTGGCCACCCTGATCGGTCAGCGCTTGTGCGCACCAGTGCTCGATCGATACCTGGCCAAGACCGGAATCGAATCCCAGCAGACAACCGAGCGGGTGGACCGCGAGGACGGGAACCTGTTCCACCCGGTCGACGACGAGAAGGACTTCGGAGCGCACGGTGTGTTCGACGACCGCTCGCTGCCGCACAGTCCCGCCTGGTGGCTCCGCAGTCACCCCGTCGCAACCGCGGCTGCCGGTCTCGCCGCGGTGTCCGTCGCCGTCGCGGCGGGCACGCAGGGACACTGAGGGGCTTGCGATGGCACTCAAAGATGCATTGCGGCGAGTCTCCCTCGACCCGGAACACTTCCGCTCGGGCCGGCCGTTCCTGATCGCGCAGGGTGCGGTCCTCGTGGCACTGGGCGTGGCGGCGCTGACGTTCGCCGCAGCGGGTGCGACCTCACCACGCGGGGCTGACCTGCTGGGCCTCCTGATCACCACGAGCCAGGGGGTGGTCTTGGTGGTCTGGGGCGCCGCGGCCCTGGTGTGCGCGATCCACCGTTCGGCGGCAGTCTGGTTCAGCGCCGCGGCGGCTGTGGCGGCGCTGGGCCTGACGATGGTGTCGGCGGTGGCGGCCGTCCACGGCCACCCGAGCCCGATGGGCTTCGATCTGCGCGACACATTGGTCTACGGCGTCCTGAGCGCCTACAACCTCGCGCTTCTGCTGTGGTTCAACGCCGACCACATCGAAGGACCTGCCTGGGTGCCGCGCCGGGCCTCCAGCGACCGTGGGAGCAAGTGATGGCCGACCGGCCGAGTCCGCATGTGCTGCGCGAGTATGCACTGCTCGCGGACGGGCATCGCGGCGCGCTGGTGGGGCCCCGCGGTGACATCTCGTGGCTGTGCGCGCCGCACTGGCACGACGACGCCGTGTTCAGCGAACTCATCGGCGGCCGTGGGGTGTTCACGATCGCGCCGACGTCCCGGTTCGTCTGGGGCGGTCATTACGAACGTGCCGGGTTGATCTGGCGCTCCCGGTGGGTGACCGACGACGGCATCACCGAGTGTCGGGAGGCGCTCGCCTATCCCGGTGACCCCCATCGCCTGATCCTGATGCGCCGGATCATGGCCGTGCGCGGCCCCACTGATGTTGCCGTACAACTCTTCCCGGCAGCGCGCTTCGGTGCTGAGACCATGCGTGAGGTGCAGGCGACGACCGGCGGCAGGTGGTGCGCCGAGACGGGAGATCTGCGGATCCGGGTGACCGGTCTGCCGCACGCGCGGTTTCGCGACGGGGAGGGTCTGTGCGCGGACATCTCGCTCGCCGAAGGCGCTCACCACGACATCGTGGTGGAGATCTCCGATGTAGCGCTCCCTGCGCCGCCCGACGTCGACCACCTGTGGCGCAGCACCGAGGAAGCCTGGCACACAGCGGTTCCCGCATTGAACGGAGGAATCGCCGTCGAGGACACCCGGCAGTCTTACGCCGTGCTGCGCGGAATGACGGCGCCCGGCGGGGGGCTGGCCGCAGCCGCCACCCTCGGCCTTCCCGAGCGGGCCCGCGCGGGACGCGACTACGACTACCGCTACGTGTGGATCCGTGATCTCTGCTATGCGGGGATGGCGGTCGCCGTGGCCGAACCGCTGCCGCTTCTCGACGAGGCGGTCGCGTTCGTCAGCGCCCGATTGCTCGACGACGGGCCGGATCTGCGCCCGGCCTACACGGTGGACGGCGGGAACCTGCCGGCAGAGCAGGCACTGAATCTGCCCGGCTATCCGGGCGGCGCCGACATCGTCGGCAACCACGCAGGTAAGCAATTCCAGCTCGACGCCTTCGGTGAGGCGCTGCAGTTGCTCGCCGCCGCGGCCCGCTTCGACCACCTCGACACCGCCGGATATCAGGCCATGTCCACTGCCGCGCGGGCGATCGCGCACCGATGGCGCGATCCGGACGCCGGCATCTGGGAGCTCGACCAGCGGCGATGGGCGCAATCCCGGTTGGCGTGCGTAGGCGGACTGCGCGCAGCGGCTGCCTGCGCGCCGCGTACCGACGGCGCCGAATGGAACGTGCTGGCCGACGCGATCCTGGCCGACGCCGCCGACTGCGGACATCCCAGTGGCCGCTGGCAGCGTGCCCCCGACGACTCACGCGTCGACGCGGCGCTGCTCCTGCCGGCGCTGCGTGGAGCGATTCCCGCTGATCACCCGCGCACGCGCGCCACGGTCGCCGCGGTCGCCGACGACCTTGCCCGCGACTTCTTCGTCTACCGGTTCCATCACGACGGGCGGCCGCTGCACGACGCGGAGGGCGCGTTCGCTCTCTGTGGTTTCCTGATGGCGCAGGCAGCGCATCAGCAGGGTGACGTCGTCTCGGCGGTGCGGTACTTCGAGCGCAATCGCTCAGCCTGTGGTCCGCCGGGGTTGCTGTCCGAGGAGTACGACGTCATCCAGCGACAGATGCGCGGAAACCTGCCGCAGGCCTTCGTTCACGCGCTGTTGATCGAATCCTCTCTGGCGCTGGCAGATTCACGGGCCGGGAACTCCTCGCCCTCCGGAGGTCGACGACAGTGAGCGCCGTCCGGGCCATCGAACTCGTGCGTGCGGGGTGGGGTGCCGCTCTATTGGCCGCACCCGAGGCGATTCTGAAAACCGTTGCCCGAGATGATGATCCTGACCGCTGGGCGATCAACGTGACCCGTGTCCTCGGTGCCCGTCATCTGGCCCAGTCGATACTGTCGGGCCGGCGCCCCACGGGCGATGTGCTTGCGATGGGGGTGTGGGTCGATGGCGTGCACGCCGCGACGGCGCTGGTGCTGGCGATCGTCGACCGGCGCCGCGCGCGGTTGGGCGTGACCGATGCGGCTGTCGCAGCGGCGTGGGGCGGCGCGGGGTGGCGCGACCTGGGAGGTCGAGTCTCGGTGCACGACGACCGGTTACGCGACCGGCTGGCGCAGACGGTGCTGCGGCATGTTCCTGCCGGCCCGGCGTTGTTGCAGCGCATCGACCGGGGCGCCGTCAGCCCGGGCTCCTCGGTGACGACGTCGTCGGATGCAGGGCCGTGAGCAGAGCTTCGTAGGTGATCCAGCCGATGACCGCGGTGTGCTCGGCGTTGAGCACAGGCACTCCGGTGGCGCCCCGGCCGGACAGCGCCGCGATGATCCGCGTGGAGTCGGCCTCGACGTCGAGATCCGGCGGTCTGTTGATCAGATCGCGGATCGTCGACGGGGGTGCTTCGTCGTTGAGCGCTTCCGCGACGTCCTCGGCGGTGACGCATCCGCGGTACGTGCCCTCGGCGTCGACGGTGGGCACCATGCCGACCGGCGTCTGCGCCAGCGCGGTGGCTGCCTCGACCAGCGAAGCGTGTTCGGCCAGAGCCGGTGGCGCAGGCCGCACGACGTCGCGGGCGACGATGGTGGGGGCGTCTTTGAGCGGCGCGTCCAGATCGACGCCGCGCCGCCACAGTTTCGCCGTGTAGATCGTCTCCTGCGACAGCAGATGACCGGTGCCGGCGGCCATCGCCACGGCCGCCATCAGAGGCAAGATGATCGAATACTGACCCGTCAACTCGAACAGGATGATCACCGCGGTCATCGGCGCGCGGGTGGCGCCGGCGAGCGCCGCCCCCATGCCGATCAGCCCGTACGCCCCGGCGGATTCGGTGATCGTCGGCAGCAGAGTGTGGGCGACCTCCCCCATGGCAGAGCCCGCCATGGCGCCGATGAAGAGCGTCGGTGCGAACACACCACCCGATCCGCCGATCCCGATCGTCAGGCTGGTGGCCACCATCTTGCCCACGAGCAGAATCAGCAGCATGGGGATGACGTAGTCACCCCGCACGGCGTGCTCGAGAACCGGGTACCCCACGCCGTACATCTGCGGAAGCGCGATCAGCAATCCTCCCAGCAGCAGGCCGCCCACGGCAGGGCGCGCCCATTCCGGGCCGCGCCACAACCAGTCGCAGACGTCCTCGACCAGATACAGCACTTTGCTGAACAACACCCCGACAGCGCCGACGAGTACGCCCAGCGACGCGTAGAGGAGGTACTCGACGGGACTGTGGACCGCGAAACTCGGCAATGACAGGAAAGATTCGTCGCCCATGATCGCGCGCCCGATGATGTCGGCGACCACGCTGGACAACAACACTGCGCCGAAGGACTCCGCAGCCAGGTTGCGGAGGATCAACTCCATCGCGAAGAACGGGCCTGCCAGCGGCGCGTTGAACGTGGCAGAGATGCCTGCTGCCGCCCCGCAGGCGACCAGCAGGCGCACCCTGCTGGTCGGGAGTCGCAGCAGCTGGGCCACGGTCGACCCGGCCGCCGACCCGATCTGCACGATCGGGCCCTCCCGGCCCACCGATCCGCCGCCGCCGATACACAACGCCGATGCGAATGCCTTGACCAGAGTCACCCGCGGTGCGATCCGGCCGTTGCGGTGGGCGACCGCGTACATGACCTCCGGAACGCCGTGCCCCCGGGCTTCGGGTGCGAATCGGTGAACGATCGGTCCGTAGAGGGCGCCGGCGATCACCGGCACCACCAGAAGGAACCAGATACCCAGGAACGGCCAGTGCGGGCTGGCGATCCGCCCCATCGCGGAATAATCGTCGAATCCGGTGAAGAGCTTGGTGAAGCCGGTGATGAGCTCGCGGAACCCGACCGCGCCCAGGCCCGTCAGCGCCCCGACGACCACGGCCAGAGGCACGATGGCGGCCGAACTCTGCCCGAGCCATTCCACCCACGACCGGCGAGTGGGCATCGGGATCCACCGCGTCGACCCAGGCTGCTGCATGGGTACCACTATTGCACTCCGCAATCGTTGCGTAGCGCACGCATCCGCTTCTGGCGGCGGCTATCGGCCCGCGTACTCGTCGGCGACGTCCAACGCGGCGTCGAGGATGCGCAGACCTTCGACCGCCTCGTCGTCGGTCACGTTGCACGGGGGCACCGCGTGGATGCGGTTGAAGTTCGCGAACGGGAGCAGACCCCCGGACTTGCACGCCCCGAGTACTGCGGCCATCGCCGGGCTGGAGCCACCGTACGGAGCCAGCGGTTCACGGGTCTTCTGGTCGGCGACCAGCTCGATCGCCCAGAACACCCCGAGACCGCGTACCTCGCCGACACTGCGATGCCGCGCAGCCAATTCGCGAAGTCCCGGGCCGAGCACGTCGGTGCCGATGCGCGCCGCATTGCCGACCATGCCCTCGTCCTCCATCGCAGTGATGGTCGCCACGGCGCAGGCGGTCGCGAGCGGATGGCCCGAGTACGTCAGTCCGCCCGGGTATGCGCGGTCGGCGAACGTCGAGTAGATGGCCTCGTTGATCGCCACGCCGCCGAGCGGTACGTAGCCGGAGGTGACACCTTTGGCGAACGTGATCAGGTCAGGCACGACGTCGAAGTTGTCGATTGCGAACCAGCGACCGGTGCGGCCGAAACCGGCCATCACCTCGTCGGCGATGAACACGATGCCGTGGCGCTCGCAGATGTCGCGGACGCCGGCCATGTACCCGGGCGGCGGCACCATGATGCCGGCGGTGCCGGGGATCGACTCGAGGATGATCGCCGCGATCGTCGAAGGACCTTCCATCTGCACCAGACGGTCCAGGTGCTCGAGCGCACGCTCGGTCTCCTGGGCCTCGGTCTCGGCGTGGAAGGCCGAGCGGTACAGGAACGGTCCGGTGAAGTGGACGATGCCGGCGTTGCCGTGGTCGTTGGGCCAGCGGCGCGGGTCGCCGGTCAGGTTGATCGCGGTCTCGGTGCCGCCGTGGTAGGAGCGGTAGCGGGAGAGCACCTTGTAGCGACCGGTGTGCAGGCGGGCCATGCGTACCGCGTGCTCGACGGCGTCGGCGCCGCCGTTGGTGAAGAAGATCCGGTTCAGGTCACCGGGGGTGCGCTCGGCGATCAGCCGGGCGGCCTCGGAGCGCGCATCATTGACGTGCTGGGGTGCGATCGTGCACAGCGTCGCAGCTTGCTCGGCAATGGCGGCAACGACTTTGGGGTGCTGGTGGCCGATGTTGGTGTTGACCAGCTGTGAGGAGAAATCCAGCAGCCGGTTGCCCTCACCGTCCCACAGGTACGAGCCCTGCGCCGCGAGCACGGTCATCGGCGTGATCTGGGCCTGGGCCGACCAGGAATGGAAGACGTGGGCGCGGTCCAGATCGTAGGCGCGTTGTCCGCGGGCGATCGCGGTGTCGAGGTCTTCGCCGGTGGGCAGGGCGCTCACTGTTGACGTCATGGTGCTGTCTGCGCTCTCTGGGTAGGGCACGAGCGCGCGCTACTGCACAGCTGACGCCGGTGTGTCGTGTGCAGACGCGCGCGCTCGCGGGACGGGGCTAGTTGGTGGGGAAGCCGAGGTTGATGCCGCCGTGGCTGGGGTCCAGCCAGCGGGTGGTGATGGCCTTCTGGCGGGTGAAGAACTGCACGCCGTCCATGCCGTGGGCGTGGCTGTCGCCGAACAGGGAGGCCTTCCAGCCGCCGAAGCTGTAGTACGCCATCGGGACCGGGATCGGCACGTTGATGCCGACCATGCCGACCTCCACCTCGTTCTGGAAGCGCCGGGCTGCGCCGCCGTCATTGGTGAAGATCGCGGTGCCGTTGCCGTAGGGGTTGCTGTTGATCAGGTCGAGGGCCTCGTCGTAGGTCTCGACGCGCACGACCGACAGCACGGGGCCGAAGATCTCGTCGGTGTAGACGCTCATGTCCGGGGTGACGTTGTCGAGCAGGGTGGGGCCCAACCAGAACCCGTCCTGCCCACCGTCAGCGGTCACGGTGCGGCCGTCGAGGACGACCTTGGCGCCGGCGCTTTCGCCCGCGTCGACGTAGGAGGCGACCTTGTCGCGGTGCGCCTTGGTGACCAGCGGGCCCATGTCGGAATCGCGTGTGCCGTCACCGGTCTTGATGGTGGCGGCGCGCTCGGCGATCTTGGCCACCAGATCGTCGGCGATCGGGCCGACCGCCACGCACGCGGAGATGGCCATGCAGCGCTCGCCCGCGGAGCCGAAGCCGGCGTTGACCATCGCGTCGGCGGCCAGGTCGAGATCGGCGTCGGGCAGGATCACCGCGTGGTTCTTCGCGCCGCCGAGAGCCTGCACGCGCTTGCCGGCGGCGGTACCGGTGGCATAGACGTACTGCGCGATCGGGGTCGACCCGACGAACGAGACGCTCTTGATCTTCGGGTTGGTGAGCAGCTCGTCGACGGCCGTCTTGTCGCCCTGCAGGACGTTGAACACACCGGCGGGCAGACCGGCCTCGGTCCACAGCTTCGCCAGCCACAGCGACGCCGACGGATCCTTTTCGGACGGCTTCAGCACGACGGTGTTGCCGCAGGCGATGGCGACGGGGAAGAACCACATCGGGACCATCGCGGGGAAGTTGAACGGGGAGATGATGCCGACCGGGCCGAGGGGCTGACGGATCGAGTGCACGTCGATGTTGGTCGACGCGTTCTCGGTGAACCCGCCCTTGAGCAAATGGGGGATGCCGCAAGCGAACTCGACGACTTCCTGGCCGCGGGCCACCTCGCCCAGCGCATCGGAGACGACCTTGCCGTGCTCGCTGGTGATGATCTCGGCCAGTTCGCCCTTGCGCTCGTTGAGTAGCTCACGGAACCGGAACAGCACCTGGGTGCGTTTGGCCAGGCTCGTGTCGCGCCAGGCGGGAAACGCCGCGGCTGCGGCGTCGATCACGGCCCGGGCGTCGTCCACAGACGCCAACGCCACCTGACCCGTCACCTGGCCGGTCGCCGGATTCGTCACCGGTGCCGACGCACCCGATGCACCCTCGAACACCTCGCCGTTGACCCAATGCGAAATCTGCGCAGCCATACCGAGAGTCTCTCGCGCGCCAGGCCGCCGACGTCGATACACACTGTCAACGAATGGGGCTGCGCGAATACACTGTGTCAATGCCGTTGACCGTGGGTGAGGTGGTCGCCCTGCCCGCCGTGCAACGAGGGGACCCCGAGGTGCTCAGCGCCCAGCGGTGGGCGGAAACCATCCGCTGGGTGCACGGTAGCGACCTGGCCGACCTGTCGAGCCTGCTGCAGGGCGGTGAGCTCGTGTTGACCACCGGTCGGGCATTGGCCCGCCACCCGCGCAGGTACCTGCGCGGCCTCGCCGACGCGGGGGCCCTCGGCGTCATCGTGGAGGTGGGCACGCAGGTGCCCGCACTGCCGGACGGGATCGGCGCCATCGCCGAGGAACTCGCACTCGCCCTGGTCGTGCTCCATCGCACGGTCCGGTTCGTCGAGATCACCGAAGCGGTGCACCGCCGCATCGTCGCCGACCAGTACGACGAGGTGGCGTTCGACCGCCGCGTCCACGAAACCTTCACCGAGCTGTCCATGAAGCGCGCCTCGCTCAGTGGCATCGTCGACGCGGCGGCGCAGATCCTGGCCGAGCCCGTTGTGCTGGAAGACCTTTCCCACCAGGCGATCGCGATGTCGGCGGGCACTCCCGCCGATCTCCTCGAGAACTGGGAGCGACGCTCCCGCCGCAGCCCGGGGCGCAGCGAGCTCGCCGAACCGTGGGCGGTCACCGGTGTCGGACCCCGCACCCAGCAGTGGGGCCGGCTCGTGGTGCCCCGCGCACCGGCAGACGAGCACCGCACGAAGATGGTTCTCGAACGGGCGGCCGCGGCGTTGGCCATGCACCGGATGATCGAGCAGGACCGGACGGGCTTGCAGCACCAGGCGCAGAGCGGACTGATCGACGACGTCCTGCGGGGCCGCCTCACCGACGAACGCGAACTGACGGTGCGCGCCCAGGCACTGGGTCTGCGGCGCGCTCCCGCGTACCTGCCGGCGACGGTGCGCGCCCAGCGGCCGTCCCCGTCGTCGGATCCCGTGGCCGGTCACCGGCGCGCCATCGCCTTACTCGATGCCGTCGCCCACACCGTCAAGGCCGCCGGCCACACCGGATTGTTCTCCCTCCAGGGCGACGCCGAAGTCGTGATGGTGTTGGCGTTGAAAGACACTCGCGACGTCGACGGCGCACTGGCAGCACTGGGTGGCCGGCTGCGCGACCAGGTGCGACGCGTCGACGGGGTGAGTGCGTCGGTGCTGGCGCTGGGTCCGCCGGCCGACCAGATCACCGATGCCGTGTCGGGCCTGGCCGAGGCCGCGCACATCGCCGAAGTCGCTCTGGCGCAAGGGGACCGATCCCGGCCGTACTTCCGGGCCGCCGACGTCCGGCTCCGCGGTCTGCTGTCGCTGCTGCGCGACGACCGGCGGGTCCAGCAGTTCGCCGAGACCGAGCTGAAGACGCTGCTGTCCGAGGAGTCCGCGGGCACACCCCCCAACCTGACAGTGCTGCGCGAGTACCTCCGGTTGGCGGGCAACAAGGCCGCGCTCGCCCAGCGTCTGCACATGAGCAGGCCGGCCCTGTACAAGCGCCTGGACGCTATCCGTGACGCGCTGGGTGTCGATCTCGACGACGGGGAGTCGATGACCTCACTGCACGTCGCGCTGATGATCGTCGATGGGGCGGCCGGGTCACGCCAGTGACCGCGACGGCCGCCACGCCAGGAAGCCGATCACCAGGCCCACGAACGGGATCGCGGCGAGCACCGTGCTCAGCATGACGCTGCCACCGGTCACCAGGGTGAAGTTCGAGAGCACCAGCCAGAGGCTGGCAAGCAGCCCGAGTACGGCGAGCGCGGGCGCGATCCGCGTCGTCGCGATCCCGCCGCGGCCACGGTGGCGGAGGAAGAACACCAGCACCGCGATCGACGTGGTCAGCATCAGCACGACCATCCCGACGGTCGCGACACCGGCCATCGACCCGAAGACACCGACCAGCGGATCGATGCCGAGCAGTGCGAGAACCGCGACGATGATCGCGGCCGTCGCGGTCTGGACGAGCGACGAGAACGACGGTGACGCATGGCCGTCGTGCACGGTGGCCAGTCGCGCGGGCAGCAATCCCTTGCCCGCCAGCACGAACTGGTAGCGCGCGATCACGTTGTGGAAGGACAACACGCAGGCGAACAGGCTGCTCAGCAGCAGCACGTTGACGATGTCGCGGCCCACGGTGCCGAGCATGTCACCGGTGGTGTCGAGGAGCATGTTGCCCTCACCGTCGAGGGTTCGCTGCGCCACCCCGGTCACCTGGTCGGGGCCCAACGCCACCACGAACGCCCACACGGTGATCGCGTAGAACGCGCCGATGATGACGACCGCGGCGTACGTGGCGCGGGGGATGGTCCGTTCGGGGTCACGCGCCTCGTCCCGGAACACCGCCGTCGCCTCGAAACCGATGAATCCGGTGAGCGGGAACAGTATCGCGATCCCGATGGTGCCCTGGGTGAACGTCGCCGGATCGAACGAGGTGAACGTGACGCCCGCCGGGCCGGGCTTGGCGACCATCACCACGTCGAGGACGACCACGATGCCGATCTCGAGGGCCAGCGCCACCCCGAGCACCTTCGCGCTCAGCTCGATGTGCCGGTATCCGAGGACTGCGACGATCGCCAGGATCGCGAACGAGTAGACGGGCCAGGGGATCTCGGGGCCGTCATAGTGTGCGACCGTGTCGGCGATGGCCCAGCCGATGTATCCCTAGATGCCGATCTGTATCGCGGTGTAGGCGATCAGCGCGACCACCGCGATGCCCTTGCCCATCCGTTCGCCGAGCCCGACCGTGACGTAGGAGAAGAACGCACCGGCCTCGGGGACATGGGGCGTCATCGTCACGAACCCGATGCTGAACACCAGCAGCACGAGCGCGGCGATGACGAACCCGACCGGTGCACCCGCGCCGTTGCCCAGGCCCATCGCCAGCGGCATGTTGCCGCCGATCACGGTCAGCGGGGCGGCCGCGGCGACGACCATGAAGACGATGCCGACCGGACCGAGATGTCCTGTCAATCGCCGGGTCTCAGGCGTGGTGGAGGTGGTCACGGGGTCTCCTGGGGTGAAGAGGCGGACATAGCGGTGCGGAGCAGATCGTGATCGATCGCGTGGGCGGTGAACCCGTTGCGGCCGGTCATCGTGGTCGCGGCGACCATCGCGTTGACGATGGCCTCTTCGGTGGCGTCGATCGTCAGGTCGAACAGTCGCGTCATCAGCTGGGGTGCGACCATGCGGACATCGACCTCGGTCCGGGCGGTGTTCACGTCCTCGTCCCAGGCATACGGGGGGATACCGCGGTTCGACGTCGAGAAGGCCAGCATGAGGTCCCCGCTGTACTGCTCGCCCGTGCCGCCGAGCCGACCGACGGCCAGTGCGGCGCGCTGCGCCAATCGTGTGCACTGATGGGGGAGCAGGGGGGCATCGGTCGCGACGATCACGATGATCGAGCCCGACCCGGGTTCGTAGCCGGGCGGCAGATCGGGCAGCGGCACCGCCTCCGGTCCGATCAGCTCGCCGATGTGAACGCCGTTGATGCGCAGCCGTTCTCGCCGTCCGTGGTTGGCCTGCACCAGGACGCCGACCGTGTATCGGCCCGCGGCGGTGTCGGTCGTGCGCGACGAGGTACCGATGCCGCCCTTGAAGCCGTGACAGATCATCCCGGTGCCGCCGCCCACGTTGCCTTCGGCCGGTGGCTGCGCCGACGCATTCTCCAACGCAGTGCGCGCGTGTTCGGGCCGGACGTGGAATCCGTTGATGTCGTTGAGCAGTCCGTCATAGGTTTCCCCGACCACGGGCAGTGACCAGTAGACACCGTCACCGCGGGCGCGCACCTGGGCAGCGACCAGCTCGTCGCGAACGACGCCGACACTGTGGGTGTTGGTCAGCCCGATGGCGGTCGTCAGTTCGCCGGACTCGCGGATCCATTCCAGCCCGGTGAGTTCACCACTGCCGTTGAGGCGATGCGCCCCCGCGAAGAGGGGTTCGGTCCAGATGTCGTCGTGTGGGACGACGACGGTGACGCCGGTGTGCACGGCCGGTGGCCCCTCGGCGTCGAGGGTGACGTGCCCGACGCGTACGCCCGGCACATCGGTGATGGCGTTGTCGGCGCCGGTGGGGTGGTCGCCGATGATGACGCCGAGGTCTCTTGCCCTCATGACACGCTCCGTTGTTTTCCGAATTGGAAAAGAACTATGCGCCCGTGTCGGGCGTCACGCAAGAGGAAGGGCAGAATCGACCTCGCGGCACGAGTGAGGAGGTGGCCGGGATGGGGCGGCCGAACACGCAGGCGCAACGGCGCGCCGACATCATGGACGCGGCGATCACGCTGATCGAGCGCCATGATCTGGCCACCCTCAAGCTGGCCGACGTGGCCGCCGAGCTCGGCCTGACCACCAATGCGGTGCGGTACTACTTCAAGGACATGACCGAGCTGCTCTCGCAGCTGGCCCTACGCTCGGACGTGCGTTTCTACGAGCAGCGTCGCCGCTTCGGTGACCTGACCGACGACGTGGCGCTGCAGTTGGCGATGACGATCGCGGCCGGCCTGCCGAACGGTCCCGAAGACGCCGAATGGCGGGCCATCTGGCGAGCCGTGCTCGCCGCGGGCTTCGAACTGGATCAGCGCCGTGACGTCCAGGGCATCTACCATCGCCAGGTCGGCCTCTACCGGGATCTGCTCACCACGGGCGCCGATGCTGGGGTGTTCACCCTCGGTGCGCCCGCCGGCGACATCGCGATGACCCTGATGGCGATGGAGGACTATCTCGGCTACCGCATCGTGGCGCGCGATCCCGAGATGGACCGCGCGACGGCGCTGCGCCTGATGCGGCAGTACGCGCAATCGGCAACGGGGACAACACTTCCCGATTTCGCAGGGGTGTGAGTCATTCGCGCCGATAGGCCGATTCGATCTGCGCGGCCGGTTTCGGCAGCAGCGGCTCACCGTTGGTCAGCACGAACGTGGTGTTCCCGCGGTGCCAGATGGTCAGCGACGGGTCGTTCAGATCGACACCCTCGTAGTGCGGGTGGATGAAGAGCTTGCCCAGATCGGCGTTGCGCACCGCGTCGGCGTTGCTCTTGTCGCTCGGCGAGTCCGCGTAACCGTCGTAGCGGCGCGCCACGTCCACGATGTGCCAGGGTGTGTCGGTCGGGGTGGCGAGCCCGGTGGTGCGCAGCGTCGGATCCCCCACCTTCGACCCTCCGGAGGCGCGCAGCGGGTTCCCGAACAGGACGAAGGTCAGGCGATCGGGCGTCGGCGCCGTCGGGTCCGCAGCGTGCTGGCGCATCCACTCCGAGGCCACCTGGGCCCCTTGGCTGTAGGCCAGCACGATGATGGTGCCGGGGGTGGCGCGAATCGCGGCGTCGAGGTTGGCGACGCCGGTGGGAATCGAATCCAGTGCCAGGTTGCGGGGGTAGTCGACCACTTTCACCGTGTAGGGCGCAGTGCTGAACACTCCGCGGAACTCTTCATCCATGTCGTTCTTGACGTGCAGATCGGCACCGGGCAGTGCGAGAACGGTGCCGCTGGACGGGATCCCGAGCCGGGTGGTGGTCGCCGCCGTCAGGCCGGCCGACGGTGCGGTCGCGTCGTGGCGGGCCGCGAGCCGATGGCCGAGGCACCCCGCACACAGCAGCGCGAGGATGATCAGGACGACCGCGCGACGTTTCACGATGGCCCGCCTTTGTCCGTGTCTTCTGAGGCTATTCCGGGCCCGCGCGACTGTACCTCTGGCACAACATGTCCGTGCTGCCCGTCAGCTGTGAGTCCGGCGTGGATTCGTCGATCCCCAGCCGAGCGCACAGATCGAGGAACGTCGTCGCGAATGGGTTGTCCGCGACCTGTTCGCGCAGCGCGACCCAGTCGAGCTGCTCGCGAACCCCTCGCGCCACCGGAAGCAGCTTCGAGAAATCGCAGTGGTGTTCGTGCAGCGAGCGCAGCTTCTGCAGCATCACCTCACTCGGCGGGAGCACCGGCATCGACAGAGCGAAGACATCGAGGACCGGTGCGCCTGCGATCATGCCGCTGTCCACGGGCACCCGGTTGATCTGGTGCAGCACGTCGACGACGGCGGGCCCGTCGACGCTCAGCGCCGCTTTGAACAACCAGTCCTCGGGAGGCCGCCGGATGTCGAACCCTGCGTTTGCCAGCGCCGCGGCCGCCGCCTCGACGTCGGATTCGGCGACCACGAAATCCACGTCGTGGGTCGGTTCGGGGGCGCCGTGGGCCCACAGCGCGAAACTTCCGGCGAGCGCGAACGGCGGCCCGTCGGCTTTGAGCGCGGACGCCGCACGGCGCAACGCGTGACGCAGGTCATCAGGGGACATTCGCACCGCCGTGGGTTTCGTCTGCAGGGTGGGTAGTGGACTACCCATGAAGTTGGTGACCTTCAACATCCTCCACGGGCGCACCGTGGGGGGCGGTGTTGACCTGGACCGCTTCGCCGACTGCATCGCAGGGTTGGACGCCGACATTCTCGCTCTGCAGGAGGTGGACTCGGTGCAGCAGCGGTCCGGTATGGCCGATCTGACAGCACTGGCCGCCGAGGCGATGGGCGCCCGTAGCCACCGATTCGTCGCCGCGATCTCGGGTACGCCCGGCGCGACATGGATGGCGGCGACGGGGGAGGAGCAACCCGGTACCGCGGCCTACGGCGTAGCGCTTCTGTCGCGATATCCCGCGACCAGCTGGCAGGTGGTGCGACTACCCCGGATTCCGGTGCGGTTTCCGCTGTATCTGCGCGCGCCCAACCGCGTGCAGATCATCCACGAGGAGCCGAGGGCCGCGGTGATCGGACACTTCGACACCCCGCTCGGCGGTCTCACCGTGGCCAACACGCATCTGTCGTTCGTTCCGGGGTGGAACCGGCTACAGCTGCGTCGGCTGATGCGTGACGTCGACGGGATGCCGGGTCCGCGCATCGTGACCGGCGATCTGAACATGCCACCTGCGGCGGTGCGCCACCACACGCGTCTGCGCGCGCTCGCCTCGGCGGCGACCTTCCCCGCCGATGTGCCCACCCAGCAACTCGACCACGTCCTGACCGACGATCCGGGTCTTCAGGTGCAGGCGTGCCGGACGCCGCCAGTCGCCATCTCCGATCATCGCCCGCTCGTGGTCGACCTGCGGCGCGGCTGAACGGGGAGGGACTTTCGACCCTCTGCGTGATGCCGGCAGACCACTGAACGGCGGGATCGGCGCAGGTAGCGTCGGGGACAAGAGCGGCGAACCACCCTGCACCGACGCCGCTTGCTGAGGAGGCGCCTGTCATGTCCCACCCCGCTGCGTCGCTCGGCGTCGTCGTCTGCGTGGACGGCTCCGCGGCGGCCAGGGCCGCTGTCGACTGGGCTGCGCGCAGCGCGGCGCGCCGCCGCGCGACGCTGACGCTGGCCCACGTACTGCCCTCGGCGAGCCTGCAGTCGTGGGTCCAGGTTCCCCTTCCGCCGGCGTTCTTGAAGGACGAGCAGGAAGCGGCCCGCACGATCCTGGACGACGCCTCGGCGGTCGCACGGGCGGCGGCCGGCGAGAGCCTGGGCGGACTGGGCGAGAAGGTCCTCTCCGGTCAGCCCGTGGCCGCGCTGGCCGAGTTGAGCGCCGACGCCGAGATGATCGTGATCGGGAGCCGGGGGCTCGGCACCTGGGAGCGGCGGCTTCTGGGATCGGTCAGCACGGGGCTGGTGCACCACGCCCGCTGCCCGGTGGCCGTGATCCGCGACGAAGATCCGCTCATCGCCCATCCGGACGAGGCGCCGGTGGTGGTGGGCATCGACGGATCCCCGGCCAGCGAACACGCCACCGAGATCGCCTTCGACGAGGCGTCGCGGCGCGGTGTCGACCTCGTGGCGGTGCACACGTGGAGCGACGCGGGATACGAACTGCCCGCGCAGCCCTGGACCGAGGTGCAGCCGGAAGAGGACATGCTGCTGGCCGAGCGGCTCGCGGGCTGGCAGGAGCGCTACCCCGACGTCACGGTGCGCCGGGTGGTCTGTCGAGACCAGCCGGCTCGCCGGCTTCTCGACGAGGCCGCGACCGCCCAGTTGGTGGTCGTCGGCAGTCACGGCCGCGGCGGATTCGCCGGCATGCTGCTGGGTTCGGTCAGCACCCAGGTGGTGCAGTCCGCCCGCACCCCGGTGATCGTCGCGCGCCGTTAGGTGGTCAGCGCCGCATACCGGTCGACGTGGAAGTCTGTCGAGCCGAACTCGAACTGCAGGGCGGTCAACCGCTTGAAATAGTGGCCTATCGCCAATTCCTCGGTCATGCCCATGCCGCCGTGCACTTGGACCGCCTGCTGGCCGACGAAGCGGGCCGCGCGCCCCACGGTCGCCTTGGCCGCCGAGACTGCCCTGGCGCGCGTGGCGGCGTCGTCGTCATCGAGATGCAGGACCGCGAGATGGACAGCGGCGGCTGCCTGCTCGAGCTCCATGTACATGTCGACCATCCGATGCTGCACCACCTGGAACGAGCCGATCGGCTGCCCGAACTGCTTGCGCTGCTTGGCATAGTCGACCGTGTCGGCAAGGACCTTGCGCATCGCGCCGACCGCTTCGGCGCACACCGCGGCTGCTCCCTCGTCACGGGCCCGGGAAAGCGACGGCCAGGCGCGACCCTCCTCGCCCAGCAGCGTGGCCCGCACCCGCGTCATCGTGATGTCCGAGGCGTATCTGTCGTCGATCGTGCGGTAATGGTGCATCTGCAACCCCTCGGGATCTGAGGTGATGTCGACGACGAACAGCGAGACACCGTCGCTGTCGGCACGGGCACCCGAGGTGCGCGCGGTGACGAGCACGCTGTCGGCCAGCGGCGTGCTCACCGAGACGATCTTCGTTCCCGTCAGCACCCAGCCGTCTCCGTCGCACTCCGCCACGGTCGATACGTCCTGCCAATGCTCACCCGACGTCGGTTCAGTGGCTGCCACCGTGACCACCGTTGTCCCCGAGACGATCCCGTCGAGAAGGGCGGCAGCGGTCGGTCCACCCGCGCGGCGCAGCAGCCCGGCCGCCACCACCGCGGTGTCGACGTAGGGCTCGACCGCCAGCGCGTGGCCCAGCGCCTCGCAGATCAGCATCATCTCGACGGGACCGCCGCCGATCCCGCCACAGTCCTCGGGCGCCAAGGCGCCCAGGATGCCCAACTCCTGGGCGAATGCGAGCCAGATCTCGGGCTGCCAACCTGCTCCGGATGTGACTGCGGCGCGGCTCTTTTCGAGATCGTAGCGCGTGGCCAGGAACCGCGTCAGGCCGGTGCGCAACAGCTGCTGCTCGTCGTCGAACGTGAAGTCCATTCTCTGCCTCTCTCGAGCCCCTCTAGGAGCCTGCTGAATTAGGGGTGTTTGGGGCGGGGTGCCTCACTGCGCGCTCGGCGCTTGGTTTGAGTCAGACCCGGAGGTCGACATTTCGAGGGTCACCCCGCCGCTTCGAGCGTGACACCGCAGGTTGTAGCTGGCAAGACCTCGGCTTGACTCACGAAAAGTGCCCGCGAAACGCCCTCGGTGCCTCACGTAAGAATGCCCGCGAAATGGTGATAGTCGTGGAGCATGGGAAGTGGGTTGTCGATGGCGTCTCGTGCCGAGGTCACCGCCAGGTACGCCAAGGCGTATGTGAGGGCTTCGAAGAAGGACCGGGGCCGGATTCTGGATCAGGTGGTCGAGGTGACCGGCTGGTCGCGTGATAACGCCCGCCGGCGGCTCACGGTAGCGGCCAGGCGCCCGCCGGGTGCGGGCCGCAGTGTCGCAAAACGGCCGCGCAAACCGCGCTCGCCGAAGTACAGCTATGACACCCGTAAGGTGCTGCAGAAGGTCTGGGCCGCCTCGGGTGGGCAGTGCGGCAAGTACCTGGCTGCTTCGATGGCCCTGCAGCTCGACGGGTTGGAGCGCCACGGCGAGTTGGTCTTTGGCCGTGACCGTTACAGCCCGACGGTGCGCGAGGAGCTGTTGGCGATGAGCGCGGCGTCAATCGACCGCTATCTGGCGCCGGTGAAAGCCAAAGACCAGATCAAGGGCAAGTCCACCACCAAGCCCTCGCCGCTGTTGCGCTCGTCGGTCAAGATTCGCAAGGCCACCGACGAAATCGAAGCTGCGCCAGGCTTTTTCGAAGGAGACACCGTCGCGCACTGCGGGCCGACGTTGAAGGGCGAGTTCGCCCGCACCCTCAACCTCACCGATGTGCACACCGGCTGGACTTTCACGCGGACCGTGCGCAACAACGCCCACACCCACATCCTGGCCGCCCTGAAAGCAGGTGTGCATGAAATACCGTATGAGGTAACTGGTTTGGACTTCGACAACGGCACCGAGTTCCTCAACAAAGCCGTCATCAAATGGGCCGGGCAGATGGAGATCTTCTTCACCCGCTCCCGGCCGTACAAGAAGAACGACCAGGCCACCATCGAGTCCAAGAACAACCATCTCGTCCGCAAGTACGGGTTCTACTACCGCTACGACACCGACGAGGAACGTGCGGTGCTCAACCGGCTCTGGCCTCTGGTCAACGACCGGCTCAACTACCTGACCCCCACCATCAAACCCATCGGCTACGCCAGCAGCGGTGACGGCCGGCGCCGCCGTCTCTACGACCAGCCCAAGACCCCACTGGACCGGCTACTGGCGGCCGGCGTCCTCTCACCAGCCCAAGAATCGGAGCTCCTGACCTACCGCGACAGCCTGAACCCGGCCGCGATGGGACGCCAGATCGCCGACCTGCAGAACCGACTTCTCCAGCTGGCCAAGGAGAAAACCGAACAGCTCTACCTCGCCAGCATCCCCACCGCCCTACCCGACACCCGCAAAGGCATCCGGATCAAGGCCTCCTGACCCAACGCCGTTTCGCGGGCATTCTTACCTGAGGCATGGATCAGATTTCGCGGGCATCTTGATCTGAGGCATCACGGACCTGATCGGATCAGGCGATAGCCCAGGTCGTGCCAGTGTGGGTCAGGCCGAGAGCGAGCAGGCGGCGCAGATTCAGTGCCGCGCTGCGGTGGTGCAGCCAGTGATCGTTCTTGGCGACGCCGCGATAGCGGACTTTGCGGTTGTGACGGGTTACCCAGGCGATGGAGCGTTCGACCATAGGGCGGTGTCGACGATATTCGGCTTGCCACTCGGGCTGCCGCGCCTGGGTGCGGGCGTGGCGCTGAAGAGGTTCATATGCACTCAGGGTGAGTTTGCGTCCCGCGGTCGCGGTAGTGCATCGTGACGCCAAAGGACAAGAGCGGCAATGCTTTTTGAAGCCTACGCCGCCGCTGGGCGGTATCGGCAGGGTGTGACCGGCCGGGCAGGTCACTGTGCGGTGATCAAAGTCGACGGTGAAGTCATCGGTGGTGAAGCCACCAGGCACCGGGGTGCGCAACGGAATCGGTTTGATCACCGCGACGTGTCCAGCCGCGGCCAAGGCGGTCCGCGTGGCACCGCTGCTGTACGCGGTGTCGCCGAGTACTCGCACCGGGATGGGTTCATTGTGGAGCAGTGCGGGCCCGACGACGGCTTCGTGGTTATCGGAGCCACTGGCCTTGGTCAACGCGCAGTCGGTGATGATCCCGGTGTCGGGTTCGATCGCGATGTGGGCTTTGAAGCCGTCCTGGCGGCGGTGCACCGTCTTGTGGGCGTGGCGGGCGTCGGGATCGACGGTGGAGATCACCCGATCGGGGGCGACGTTCTGCGCGATGCGCCACCGCCCGTCGGTGCCGTCAGACCCCTCGACCGGTTCGACGTCCTGACCGGCGATCAACGCCAACAACGCGACCGCCTCGGCAGCGCGGGGGCCCAACTCCTGATCGGGCAGATGCCCCAGCAGTCGGTGCGCGTCACCAACAAGGGCATCGACCAGCAGGTCGCGAGCAGCCCTGTCGTTCCACGCAATCGACGGTTTCCCGGGATCGTCATAATCATGACCGGTGCATTGCGACTCGACGACCGCTGCGGCGCCGGGTACGTCGCGGCGGACCCGTCGGATCGCGGCGATCAACTGGGTCACGGTGTCCTGGGTGGCGACCGCGTCATCGAGCACCGTGGAATCCAGGGCCCGGCGCGTCTTCTTGGCCAGCACCCCGGTCTCGGCGACGACGGCCTTGACCGCCTCGAAGATCCGGTTCGGTGACTGCGAGGCCGCCAGACGGCGCCGCCAATAGGTCAACGTGGTGGAGTGAAACGCCGGTGCGGTGATCGGCAGCCCGCAGGCGGCTTTCCACCGCAGATCAAAGGTCACCGCGTCCACCGTCTCGTTATCGGACAGACCATGCAATGCCTGCAACGTGATCACGCTGGCCATCACCTCAGCCGGCACGCTGGGGCGGCCCCGACGCGAGGGAAACAGATCGGCGAACATCGCCTCGGGAAACAACTCGCCACGATGAGCCGCCAGAAACGCGAACACACTGTCGGACTTCAACAAATGACCGGCGACCGACTCCGCATCCAACAACTCACGCTGATCATCCGCACGACCCTGCACCCACCAATTGTCCCCGCTAACCCGACCAACACCGGCCCACCACGCAGGACTTATTCAGCAGGCTCCTAGAGTCCCAGCGCCGCTTTGGCCAGGATGTTGCGTTGGATCTCGTTGCTGCCTGCGTAGATCGAGCCGGCGCGATCGTTGAGATACCGCAGGGGAGCCACCGCCTGCCACGGCTCGCCGGACACGTAGCCGTCTGCCGGCGGCTCGAAGTGGGCGATCGGACCGCCCGGACACGCGGCGTGCGGCTGATACGCCCGCCCCCGGGGTCCGGCTGCCTCCATGGCCAATTCGGTGATGTGCTGGCTCAACTCGGTGCTGAGCACCTTGAGCATGGAGGACTTGGCGCCCGGATTGCCGCCCGCAGCCACCACCGCGAGCACCTGATACTCGAGGATCTCCAGGACATCGGTGCGGATCCGGACGTTGGCGAGCTTGCGGGCGAACGCCGGGTGATCGAGTAGTCGCCCGCCGGTCGGTCCGGGTTGTTCGGCGGCGACCGCGGCGATGTTCTCGGCCATGACCTCCAGGGCCGGCGCCGCCGCGCCGCCGCCGCGCTCGAACTCCAGCAGATACTTCGCCACCGTCCAACCGTCGTCGATCGCACCGACGACATTGGTCTTGGGCACCCGGACCTCGTCGAAGAAGACCTGGTTCTGCACCTCTTCTCCGGAGGTCATCACCAACGGCCGGATCTCGATTCCCGGTGACGTCAGATCGATCAGCACGAACGTGATGCCACGTTGCTTCTTCTCCGATCGGGAGGTGCGTACCAGGGCGAACATCCAGTTGGCTTCCCGGGCATGGGTGGTCCAGATCTTGCTGCCCGTGCACACCAGGTGCTCGCCGTCGTCGCGGGCGGCCATCGACAGTGCGGCGAGGTCCGAACCAGCCTCCGGCTCCGGGTAGCCCTGGCAGAAGAACACCTCGCCGGTGAGGATTCGCGGCAGGAAGTAGTCCTTCTGGGTGTCCGTGCCGAACTCGATGATGGCGTGAGCGACCATGCGGATGCCCATCGGGGACAGCGACGGCGCACCGGCGAGTGTCGACTCCCTGCTGAAGATGTAGTGCTGCGTCAGCGTCCAGTCGCAGCCGCCGTACGCGACGGGCCATGCCGGGGCGGCCCAGCCCCTCTCGTGCAGGATGGCCTGCCACTCCATGCTGGCGTCGTGGTCGGCGTACACGCTGGTCATCAGCCGGCCCGCGCGGCGCAGATGCGGGGTGAGGCGTTCGTCGAGGAAGGACCGTACCTCGTCGCGGAAGGCGAGATCGGCGGGCGACCAGGTCAGGTTCATGCCAAGAGAGTAAACCTAGTTAGTTAGGTGGGGAACCCGCCCGCCGTCGGCCGTGCCGGCCGGCGTGCGGCCGGTGGTACGTTGATCGTGTTGCCGCGTGCAGTGATGATGAATCCTCGCAACGCCCCACTCGGCTAGTGGCGACCCAGCTGTCAGGACAATGTGGACTCGCCGACGCTCTCGGCAAACCAAAGGCAGATAACGGTGTATCCGGATGTGGTGTGGCAGGACGAGGTCGACGTGGTGTGCACCGACGTCGGCCCAGCGGGCCTGCTGTGCGCGCTGGCTGCGTCTGCCCGGGGTGGTGACGTCCTGATCGTCGCGCAGCGGCGCCGCGCACGGACCTGGTTCGAGACGCTGCGCGGGGACGCGGCCACCTCGGCGTACACCGCGGCGCTGATCGACGACATCGACGTCAAGGCGTTGCCCCACCAACCCGAGTTGGCGGTCCGCGCGGTCAGCCCCGTGGAGAGTGCGTCCAACGGGCGCAAGCGGCGTACGGTCCCGCCGTTCGACGGCGGCAGGCTTCGACGGTGGACAGGGGAGTGCATCGCCTCGCCGTCGGGGTACCTCTACACGCGGGTCAACGGGTGGCCGTCCACCCGCGTGCAGTCCGCCGACGGTGACATCGTGGACGTGATCACCGCCGACGTCCCGGCCGACGCGGTCGCCGAGCCCGGGGGACTCGACTCCTGGTTGACCGGACAGGCCCAGGCGCGCGACCTCGTCGCACAGCCGGTCGACGCCATCGACCGACTGGTGTTCGACGACTCCACGGTGATCGGGGTGGTCTTCGCCACCGCGGACGGCCCCCTGGCCGTCCGCGTCCGGCACGGCGTGCTGGTGTGCGGCCCGCCCGGGGTGGCCGTGCGGACCGACGGCCCGGCCGGAACGGTGGCCCTCGTCGGCCGCTCGGCCAGTCGTTTCGGCCGGGTCGAGTTGCTCACCGACGGCTGAGCCGGTTTCTGCGTCGGCTCAGAAGGAGACGTCGATGCGGCCCTTGGCCAGCAGAGACTCCATCGGCCCGGCGGCGATCGGCCGCGACAGCAGGAATCCTTGAGCGCGATGGCATCCGTGGCGCAGCAGCGTCAGCGCCGCGGCCTGGGTTTCGACCCCCTCGGCGACCAACTCGAGGCCGAACGCCTCGGCCAGCGCGATGATGGCTCGTACGATGGCCAGATCGCCTGGGTCAGAACCTAATTCGGTCACAAAGCTACGGTCGATCTTGAGGGTGTCGACCGGCAGCGATTTCAACTGCGACAGGGCGCTGTACCCGGTGCCGAAGTCGTCGATGGCGACCAGGACACCGGCCTCTTTCAGGCCTGCGAGCGTGATGCGCGTCGTCTCGATGTCCTGGACCACCACCGTCTCGGTGATCTCCAGGCACACCGAACCCGGCGGCAGGCCGTTGTCGGCCATCGCGCCTTTGACGGTCTCCACGAATCCGTCGGTGACCAGCTGAACGGGGGACACGTTGATCCGCATCACCGATTCTCCGCCGTGGCCGCGGGACCGCCAGGCCGCGAACTCCGCGCACGCGGTACGCAGCACCCACCGGCCCAGTTCGCCGGCCATGTTGATCGACTCCGCCACACCGATGAACGAATCGGGGGTCAGCAGGCCCCGCGTCGGGTGCTGCCAGCGCACCAGCGCTTCCATCGCGACGATGTCGCCGGTCCTCATGTCGATCTCGGGCAGATAGTGCAGCAGCAGTGCGCCACTTTCGACCACGGTCTGCAGATGCAGCTCGATGTCGTTGCGGAACTCGTTCTCCAGCGACATGTCGTCGGTGAACACCGAAACCTGGTTGCCGCCAGAGTTTTTCGCGGTCAGCACGGCCTGATCGGCCCGGCGCAGCAGATCGGAGGTGCTGTCGTGTCCGGGCACCCCCAGTGCGACCCCGATGCTCACGGTGCGCGTCAGCATCTCGCCGTCGATGGACACCCGCTCCCGCAGGGCGGCCTGCAACCGCACTGCGAGCGCCTCTGCGGCATCTGCGTCCATCGGGTCGGCGGGCACCACGACGAACTCGTCGCCGCCGAGTCGCGCGATCAGGGTGGGCCCGTCGGCGCTGCGCCGGAGCCGCTCGGCGAGCACCCTGATGAACCAATCACCGGCAGTGTGGCCCAGGTAGTCGTTGATCGCCTTGAGTCGGTCGAGGTCGAAGAACAGGGCCGACACCGGTCCGGGCTGACCGTCGGCCAGACGTGCGTCCAGATGACTGAGCAGAGCGCGCCGGTTGAAGAGCCCGGTCAGATCGTCATGGTCGGCGAGATAGCGCAGCTGCTCTTCGGCGTCGACGCGCGCCTGGACCTGTGCGAGCAGGGATGCGATCGCTTTGAGCGCGTTGAGCTCGGCCTCTGTCCAGTTGCGGTCGCCGAACTTCACGAAGCCCAGCACTCCGGACGTCACCTCGCCGGAGAGCAGCGGCACGCAGGCCATCGAGGTCGCCGCGACCTGCCGGCCCTCGTTGATCGTGCGTTGGTAGTCGTCGGTGGCCGGTTCCGGCCGGAAGACCACGGGCTCCTTCTGGTGCTCGGCCATGGCGAAGACGGGATCGGCGTCGGTGAAGTACACGACGGCCAGCGGATCCGGGTCCGGGATGCCGGGCCGCACCGGCCACTCGGCCACGAGGACGGACGCCCGGATCGTGTGGTCGTTGCGCCGCAGGAAGCTGACGTCGACGCCGAAGTACGCCACCAGATCCGCCAGCACGTTCTGGCACACCTCTTTGGCCGTCGCCGACGTGGCACCCATGAGTTGCGTCGCGACCGATGTCACCACCAGGTCCAGGCTCTCGGGCAAGCGACCCTCTTTCGTATCCGCGTCAGTTCGGTGCCGAGCTGTCTTTCCCGCCGCGACGCCGGCTGACGACCGACGGTCTCGGCGCCCGGGACAACCTCAGCACCAACGCCAGTGACTCAGCGGGATTCGCGGATACCAACGTCCGGAAAGTGTATTGCAGGTCAGCCAGCGCTCTCGCGAAGCGCGGCGACAGCGCGGCGAAGTCATCGTCATCGGCGGCGTAGAGGAAGGCCGGGGAGACGGGCTGGACGGCTAATCCGTGCTGCTGGGCGCATATCCACACCGATTCCACCGCCGCGCCGGCGCGGGCGTAGTCGGTGAGCGTGTGCCCGTCAACGGTGATGATTGCCACACCTGCGGCCGCGGCGACCTTGGTGCGGCTGTCGTCGCCGAGCGCGGTGCCGGCATTCCACGCCGCCAGATTCGCCATCACGTCGCCCCGGCGCAGGATGTCGAGGAGAACGACGTCGGCGTCGTCGAGTTCGAGGCTGCGCACCTCGATCCCGGTGTCCGGCGACGGATCGCCGGGCCACCGCAACTCGTCGATCATCTGCGCGTGCAGATGCGGCGTGAGATAGCGGATGCGGTCGGCTGCGGCGAGGATCGTGGCCGCACGTTCGACGTCGGGCGGATCGGTCAACAGACAGACCCGCGCGCCCTCGCGGTCAGCCGCCGCGTGCAGGTCGGCGACGACGGTGTCGTCGAGCTCGATGCGGGTGCCGAGGCGTCGATTGGTCTCCCGCCGCATCATCGCGGGGTAGAGCCCGGCCAGCGCGGGGTCGGGGTCGGTGTCGTCGAGTGTGACCGCGGCGCTCAGCGGGAAGCGCTCATCGCCGATTCGGAAGTCCACGCGCACACCGACTCCCCGCGCCGCGGCGGCCACCCGCGCGTTGAAGGTCGCTGCGCCGACAGCCACCGCGCTGCCGCGGAATCCGACGTCCATGGCCGAGGTGAGGTTCGGATCGAGATGGATGTCCAGGCAGCGATCCGCGGCCCCGGCGCGCTTCTCGACGATCCAGGGTTGCGTGTTTCCGCCGGACGGGGCCCGCCGTGCTGCCGCCGCGACCACGTCGATGACCGCACCGTCCGCTGTGACCGGTGGGGCCTGATCGCCGGGCCGCTCGTCGGCGACGGTCGGGAGGGCGAGGCGGGGTTCACCGAGCTGATCGAGCAGCGCGGGAACATCCACCTTGACCCTGCCCGAGGCCAGTGGTTCGCCGAGTCCGATCCGTCGTACCGCCTCGGCCACCGACGCGGCGCCGACGGCGACTTCCGAGGACAGCTGCGGCCACGTCGTCAGCGTCGTGCCCACCTCGAGCAGTGAGGCCGCCATCCGCGACGGCAGTCCGGAGGCGTCGATGATGCGCAGGACCCGCGGCACCTTCTCCTTGGTGCTCAGGCCGGCCAGCGCGTCGGCATCCATCTCCGCGAGGTCGCCCAGCAGTCCGTGCAGCAGCGGTCGGTCGGGTTCGAGGTCGAAGCGTTCGACGTCCAGCAGGCCGCCGCTGCTGGTGGCCATCAGCACGGGAATGCCCCGCGCCCGCGCCGCGCCCCGGACGAGCACCTTGGCGTCCAGGGAGTCGCATTCCTCGACGAGGACATCGAGCCCGTCGAGGAACGCGTCGACGGTGTCCGTCGTGAGTCCGTTCGGCTCCACGACGACGGGGAGGTAGGGGTCGAGTTCGGCGAGGCGCCTCGCGCACACCACCGCTTTGTTCACTCCGACGTCGAGGAGGGTGGCCGGTACGCGGTTCAGATTCGAGACGTCGATCGCGTCGAAGTCGGCGAGACGCAGTTCACCGCACAACCCCTGGGTGGCGAGCGTGTGCGCGATCGCATGCCCGACGCTGAGGCCCACGACGCCGATCCGCAGCCGGCCCAGCGTGGTCATGTCGTCGCCGGTGATCAGATTGCGATTGCGGTCCAAGCGCAGCAGGCGGTACGCGCGGGGGCCCAGGACGCGGACGAGCACGCGCCGCCACGGGTAGTACGCCCAGCGATCGGCTTCGTCGGCGACCTCGGCGGGAGGGGCGGGGCGCACCGCCGCGAGCTCGGCCCGCTGTGCGGAGATCGTGTCCACCATCTCGATGCGTGGATCGTCGCGCAGCGCAGTCCACCGCTCGGAGTCCTCGGGGTCGGTGGGGTCGAGCACCGACGCCGTGTAGACCGCAGCGGTGGGCTCACTCATCCCAGCCGCCGCTGCGCCGTGTCGTCGATGAGGTCGGAACCGGGCGTCATGGCCCGCTTGTCGGCCAGGAAGGCGGACAGCTGCCGTGGTTGGGCGTGATTGGCGAACGTGAGGCGGTCCCACCAGGCGATCCTGGTCTGATACCGAATGTCCGGGTAGGGCGTCGGGGGGATCTTCGCGGCCAGCACGCCTCCCGAGGTGAGCCACCGCTTCAGCACATAGGACGCCGCCGTCGCGACGACGAATTGGATGCCGAGCAGGTCCATCGCGTGCAGGGGGGTGCGGGCGATGCTGGTGGTGAGTCGGCGGCTCAGCTCGGGGTCGTCGGCGACCCACGCGGTCTTCATCTCGGCCACCCCGAACGGCAGGCGGTCAGCAACCATTTTCCGCACCGCCTCCTCTCCGTCCTGCCCCGCCCATTCCTCGACGGCGTGGCATTCGGCTATCGACCTATAGGGCCCCTTTGCGCGGAGTCCGCCGACAACTCTGCCACGCTGATTGACGCATGCGGCGAATAGGGCGGTGTCGTCGCCGCGGCGCAAGGCGGGCGTGTCGATGGCCGCACCGATGCCGTGTTGTTGATAGCTGCATGCGGCCCCGGCGATGAAGTCGGACCACAACTCGGGTTCGGTCGAGGGCCGCGCGTAGACGACGGTGCACTCGGTGACGGGGTCCCAATAGCGCGGACTGGCGTCGAGCTGGTCGGCATCGAAGTCAGCAAAGGCAAAGTCGGGTTGGGTCATTTCGATCCATTCGTCAGGCGGCGCAATGGCGGGGGCGGGTACTGCGCAGAACGCGTTAAAACACGTTCATTCTCGAGTATCTCGCTCTCACACAGCCAAATTCCAGCTAGCCGGATGAAGTCATCCAAACAATCCGATTCCGGTAAAGGTCACGATCAGGTAACGATCGTGACGCGGCCGCGCTCGGCAATTGTTCGAAGCGGAGTCGGCGCAGGTCAGGACGTCATACTGTTGCCACGGCGAACTTTGGGCCGATCTGGTTTCGATCGCAACAGACCGGGACGTCGGCCGTCGCCTCCTTTGCTCTTTTCGCCGAGCCGGGGGCGATTCGCCGGTGGGCCTCGTGACGCTGACGACGCCGTCAGTGCGGTTACCGTCCAGTAACGCGGCCGTTTCGGGGTGGTTCGACCCCGGTCGGCAACGCGGCTCGCCATCTGGTGCCGGTCTGAGGCCCGAGCGTTGCGCGAAACCTCTGTCCGCGCGCATACGGCGCCGCGGGGGAGCTGAGCCGAGCGGTCAGCGGATCGATTCCGCTCGGTAGGGCTGTTTGCCAAATCCGCAAATGGCGATGGCGACGGGATATCGCCGCACCAATTATTGACATAAGCGACAGAACTGCAGTCGGTCCCGCGTCGATTTGATGAATTAGCGCGTGAACAATCCAGAAAACGAAATCACCGACGGCATTGTGCAATTCCACCACGATGAGAACCGATCATCGGCACGAGCTGACAGAATTTCGGCGGCAGCGATCCGACGCGGTGCCGCGCGACCGTGCTGTGGCACTGTGAGGAGCGCCATCAGGGCTACGGGGTCGAAGGAGACGCAGGGTGAAGAAGTTCAAGGATCTGGCTGAGTTCGTCGCGGCGGAGGGGTCGCAGCTCGGACCCACCGAATGGCTCGAGATCACGCAGAGCCGGGTGGATCTGTTCGCCGACGCCACGGACGATCACCAATGGATCCACGTGGACCCGGAACGCGCGGCCGGCGGGCCCTTCGGCGGGACCATCGCGCACGGGCTGCTGACACTGTCGCTGCTGCCGCACTTCACCCACCAGCTCTACACCGTCGACAACGTGGCGATGGCGATCAACTACGGCTACAACAAGGTCCGGTTCATCACTCCGGTGCGCGTGGGCGCACGGTTGCGCGCGCGGGCGCAGATCTCGACGGTCAATCAACTCGACAACGCGGTGCAGGCCGCGCTCGCGGTCACCGTGGAGATCGAGGGCTCCGAGAAACCCGCCGCGATCGCCGAGTCCATCGTGCGCTTCGTCGGCTGATCAGCGGCGGCCTGCAGCGGCCGCTCGGACGAGGCCGCCGCCGACGATGAGCCGCTGGATCTCGCTGGTGCCCTCGTAGAGCCTGAGCAACCGCACGTCGCGGTAGATCCGCTCCACCGGCACGTCCCGCATGTAACCCGCGCCGCCGTGGATCTGGACGGCGAGGTCGGCCACGCGGCCCACCATCTCGGTGCAGAACAACTTGACCGCCGAAGGCGCCAGCCGGCGGTCCTCGCCGCTCATCCACAGCCGGGCGGCATCGCGGACCATGGCCCGGCCTGCCATGACTCCGGTGTACTGATCGGCGAGCATGGCCTGCACGAGCTGGAACTCGCCGATCGGTGTGCCGCCCTGGGTCGCGGTCGCGGCGTAGGCGACGGATTCGTCGAGGGCGCGCATGGCGGTGCCCACCGCGAGCGCCGCGATGTGGACCCGGCCCCTGGCCAGCGACGACAGCGCCGCTCGGTAGCCGACGTCCTCGGTACCCCCGACCAGCGCGGTGTGGCCCACCCGCACATCGGAGAAAGTGACGTCGGCGGTCCAAGCGCCCTCCTGTCCCATCTTCTTGTCCTTTGCGCCGACCGTCACGCCGGGCGCGTCGGCGGGAACCAGGAACACCGCGATACCGGCGCCCTGCTCGTCGGCGGGACGCGTGCGGGCGAAGGTGATGAACAGGTCCGCGGTCGGGGCATTGGTGATGTACTGCTTGGCGCCGTTGATGATCCACCCCGAATCCGGACCGCTGTCGTCGCGAGTTGCCTTGGTGCGCAAGCCCGCCGGGTTCGATCCTGCGCCGGGCTCGGTCAACGCGAACGACGCGACGACGTCGCCCGCTGCGATCGGTGCCAGCCAGGCGGACTTCTGCTCGTCGGTGCCGTAACCGACCAGCACCTGTCCTGCGATGCCGTTGTTGGTGCCGAACATGGACCGCAACGCCAGCGATGTGTAGCCGAGCTCCATGGCGAGCTCGACATCCTGACTCAGGTCGAGGCCGAGGCCGCCCCACTTCTGGGGGATGGCGTAACCGAACAGGCCCATCTTCTTGGCTTGCTCGCGAAGGTCGTCGGGCACCCGATCCTCGGTCAGGATCTCCTGCTCGCGGGGCACGACCACGGTCCGCACGAAATGACGCGTCTGCGCCAGGATCTCGCGGAAGTCTTCGTCATTCACCTCGGCGCTCGTCATGGGTCTCCTCGGGTCGCATCGGTAATTTGATATATGAAATACGATATCGCCTCGAAGTCCGACGACGTGAGGATGGGCACATGGGATTACTGAACGGGCGGGTTGCCGTAATCACCGGCGGCGCACAGGGGCTGGGTCTGGCGATCGCCCGGCGTTTCGTCGATGAGGGGGCCCGCGTGGTGCTCGGCGACGTGAATCTCGACGCGACGCAGGCCGCGGCCGATGCACTCGGCGGGGCAGAGGTGGCCCGTGCGGTGCAGTGCGACGTCACCCGCGCCGAGCAGGTCGACGCATTGGTGGCGGCCGCGGTCGAGCAGTTCGGGGGCCTGGACGTGATGGTCAACAACGCGGGCATCACCCGCGACGCGACCATGCGCAAGATGACCGAGGAGCAGTTCGACCAAGTGATCGCCGTGCACCTCAAAGGCACGTGGAACGGGCTCCGGGCCGCCTCGGCGGTGATGCGGGAGAACAAGCGCGGAGCGATCGTGAACATGTCGTCGATCTCGGGCAAGGTCGGCATGATCGGTCAGACGAATTACTCCGCGGCCAAGGCGGGCATCGTCGGGATGACGAAGGCTGCGGCGAAAGAACTCGCCTATCTGGGGGTGCGGGTCAACGCGATCCAACCCGGGCTGATCCGGTCGGCGATGACCGAGGCCATGCCGCAACACATCTGGGACTCGAAAGTGGCCGAAGTGCCGATGGGCCGGGCGGGCGAGCCCGACGAGGTCGCAGGCGTCGCGCTGTTCCTGGCCAGCGATCTGTCCTCCTACATGACCGGAACGGTTCTCGAAGTGACCGGCGGCCGCCACCTGTGATGCGCGACGCGGTGATCTGCGAGCCAGTGCGCACACCCATTGGTCGCTACGGCGGCATGTTCGCATCGCTGACAGCGGTCGACCTCGGGGTCGCGGCGTTGCAGGGCCTGCTCGCGCGCACCGGTGTGCCCTCCGATGCGATCGACGACGTCATCGTCGGACACTGCTATCCGTCCATGGAAGCACCGGCGATCGGTCGCATCATCGCCCTCGACGCCGGTCTTCCGGTGACCGTGCCGGGCATGCAGATCGACCGGCGCTGCGGAAGCGGTCTCCAAGCGGTGATCCAGGCCTGTCAACAGGTCGGCGCCGGCGACCACGATCTGGTGGTGGCCGGCGGGGCGGAGTCGATGAGCAACGCGGTCTTCCACTCCACCGACATGCGCTGGGGTGGCGCCCGTGGCGGCGTGACGGTGCACGACGCCCTGGTGCGAGGCAGGACGACCGCGGGCGGCAAGCATCATCCCGTGCCCGGCGGCATGCTCGAGACCGCCGAGAATCTGCGCCGGCGATACGGAATCGGGCGCCGGGAACAGGACGAGCTCGCGGTGCGCTCACACCAGCGCGCGGTCGCGGCCCGCGCGGAGGGCCTGCTCGCGCAGACCATCATCCCGGTGACCGTCACCTCCCGTGGCGGTCCGCAGGTCATCGACACCGACGAACACCCCAGAGCCGACACCTCTGTCGACAAGCTGGCCCAGCTCCGGCCGATCCTTGCTGCCTCAGACCCGGAAGCGACTGTGACAGCAGGTAATTCGAGCGGACAGAACGACGCGGCGTCGATGTGTCTGGTCACCACCGCAGACAAGGCCGAGCAGCTCGGCCTCACCCCGCTGGTCACGCTGAAGTCGTGGGCGGTCGCCGGCGTCGGTCCCGAAGTGATGGGCATCGGCCCCGTGCCGGCGACCCGCGAGGCGCTCGCCAAAGCCGGGCTGAGGCCGGCGGATGTGGACCTCATCGAGCTGAACGAGGCGTTCGCCGCCCAGGCGCTGGCATGTATGCGCGAATGGGAGTTCAGTGCCGGCGATGCCGATCGGACGAACGTCCACGGATCGGGCATCTCCCTCGGACATCCGGTCGGCGCCACCGGCGGTCGGATGCTCGCGACGCTGGCCCGGGAACTGGAGCGGCGCGGCGGTCGGTACGGGTTGGTGACCATGTGCATCGGCGGTGGGCAGGGCATGGCGGCCGTCTTCGAAAGGATCACCGTCGTTCAAAGGACGATGCCTTGACCAGACTGGCGCAAACCCTGGGGCTGACCGAGTTTCAGACCGAGATCGTCTCGACAGTACGGACATTCGTCGACAGAGAGGTCATTCCGGCGGCTCAGGAGCTCGAGCATTCCGACACCTATCCGCAGGCCATCGTCGACGGCATGCGGGACATGGGATTGTTCGGGCTGATGATTCCCGAGCAGTACGGCGGTCTCGGCGAATCGCTGCTGACCTATGCGCTGTGCGTCGAGGAACTGGCCCGCGGCTGGATGAGCGTGTCCGGCGTGATCAACACACACTTCATCGTCGCCTACATGATCCGCCAGCACGGCACCGAGGCGCAGAAGCGAAATCTCCTGCCCCGCATGGCAACCGGTCAGACCCGCGGTGCATTCTCGATGTCGGAGCCCGAACTGGGTTCCGATGTGGCGGCGATCCGGACCAGGGCCGTCGACAACGGCGACGGCACCTACACGATCGACGGACAGAAGATGTGGCTGACCAACGGGGCCAGCTCCACGCTGGTCGCCGCGCTGGTGCGCACCGACGAGGGGGCGGAGCGCCCACATCGCAATCTGACCGCCTTCCTGATCGAAAAGCCCGCCGGCTTCGGCGAAGTGGTGCCCGGCCTCACCATTCCCGGCAAGCTGAACAAGCTCGGCTACAAGGGCATCGACACCACGGAGCTGATCTTCGACGGCTATCGCGCCGAGGCGACCGACATCCTCGGCGAGGCTCCCGGGCAGGGGTTCTTCCAGATGATGGACGGCGTCGAGATCGGCCGCGTCAACGTCTCCGCCCGTGCGTGCGGCGTCGGAATCCGCGCATTTGAACTCGCGGTCCGCTACGCACAGCAGCGCAGCACCTTCGGCAAACCGATCGCCGAGCATCAGGCGATCGCATTCGCGCTGGCCGAGATGGCCACCAAAGTCGAAGCGGCCCATCTGATGATGGTCAACGCGGCGCGCCTCAAGGACTCCGGTGACCGCAACGACGTGGCGGCCGGTATGGCGAAGTACTTCACCAGCGAGATGTGCGCCGAGGTCACTCAACAGAGCTTCCGGATCCACGGCGGCTACGGGTACTCGAGCGAGTACGAGATCGAACGGCTCATGCGCGACGCACCGTTCCTGTTGATCGGCGAGGGCACCAGCGAGATCCAGAAGAACATCATCAGCAAGCGGCTGCTCGCCGATTACCGGGTGTGACCGTGAGCGCACCCGACTTCGCGAGCAGGCCGCAACTCGCCGACGATGTGGCGGCGGTGGTGCGACGCAGGATCTTCGACGGGACGTACGCCGCAGGAAGCTACGTGCGTCTCGATCAACTCGCCGCCGAACTCGGCATCAGTGTGACCCCCGTGCGTGAGGCGCTGTTCGAGCTGAAGGCCGAAGGTCTGCTCGATCAACAACCGCGGCGCGGCTTCGTCATCCGACGGGTCACCCGGCGAGACATCACCGATGTCGCGGAGGTGCAGGCCTTCATCGGAGGAGAACTGGCCGCCCGCGCAGCCGGCGCGATCACCGATGCCGCGTTGGCCGACCTGGCCGCGGTGCAGGCCGATCTGGAGGCGGCGTACGCCGCCGGCGATGGTGAACGCGCGGTCCGGTGCAATCACGAGTTCCACCGCGCGATCAACGTCGCCGCGCATTCGCCGAAACTGGCGCAGCTGATGTCGCAGATCACCCGGTATGCACCCGAAGCGGTGTTTCCCGCGGTCGGCGGCTGGCCGGAGGAGTCGAATCGGCATCACCGGCGCGTGCTGGCCGCCCTCGCCGCCCACGACCAGGAGCAGGCCCGCGCCGCGATGGCCGAGCACCTCACCGCAGCGGCGGCCCCGCTGATCGATCACCTGGCGGGTCGCGGTGTGATCGAGTGATCGCCGAGAATCACCATTGCTGCAGGAGCGTGCGCAGGTGTCGGGGAGGTGCCACGGTGGCCCCGGCGCAGCGGACCCGATCGGCCAAGCCACGGTCGGACGTGACGACCACGAGATCGTCGGGGCGGTCGTCGTCGCGGATCACCCTGAGGATCTCGTCGTCCGCGGAATCGGGTGCTGCCGCGGGCGCATGAGCGACGGTGACCACCGCGGAGCCGATCGGCGGACGCGGCGGCTGTTCGAACACCACGGTCCCCTCGACGTCGTCGGCTTCCGCCCATCGTTCGAGCGCGTGCACCAGCCTCACCATCGCTGCGTGCCGGTCCCGCCACCAACCGTCCGGGCTGGCGCCGATCACGTTCATCCCGTCGATGATCCAGCGCACGCGCTCAGGCTATCGGCGCGCTGACCGATGTTGCTGGCCGGTAGCGGAAACATGATCGGCAGGAAAACACTGATGACGATTCGCGCCCCACACAGGAAATCATCAGCTAATCTCTGCCCAGGAAAAAATATGACGGAACTGTCAATATAAAGGGCCGCGTCGGGGGATAGCTAGGAGCGGCCTGGTGGAAGGTCGTGCCGAATCCACAGACTTGCCCAAAGCGCTGACAGGTGTCGAACGGCGGGGTAGCTTCCAATGCGCAGTAGCGAAACGCTATGTTTCGTGTGCTGCGATTGCGGAGCCGCCCCGTGGCTCATAGGTTATGACCTGCTCACGCAACGATCGCGCCACCACTGAACAGGGGGATCGGCTCATGACGCTTCCAACTCTTTACTTCTCGCGGCCCGCCACCGTGCTGCCGGAAACCGCGATGGACAACGACGAGGTCCTCGCTCTCGTTCGCAACGAATTCTCAGGTCCGGCCGCGGAGTGGGACTCGGTGGAGCAAACCATCCGCTACGTGTTCGACCGGTGCAACACCAAGACGCGCTACCTGGATCAGAGCACGACGCTGATGCCGGCCGAGTTTGCAACGCAGGCCGCACAGGCGTGCCTGCAGCGCACCGGAGTGTCGGCGACCGATCTCGATCTCGTGGTGTACGGCGGCATCGCCCGCGGCAATTTCGAGCCGGCGACGGCTGCCGAGGTCGCGGGGATGCTGGGCGCCCGCCCCTTGCACGCCGTCGACGTGACCTGCGCGTGTGCCGGCCTGATCGAGGCGATGCACACCGTCGCCGGGTATTTCGCACTGCATCCGGAGATGAACACTGCGCTCATCTGCGCGGGTGAGCTGACTCGTGACCGCATCGCCTACGACATGGGGTCGTTGCAGGACGTGGCCGTGTTCGCGGCCGGGCTGACGCTCGGAAACGCCGCTGCCGCGCTGGTCGTGTCGCGGGAACCGCTGCAGGGCGGAAGTGCTCGGCTGGAAGGCATCTTCCACAAGACCCTGTGTGAGCACTACGACCTGTGCAAGACCCCGATCGACGGCCACTTCACCTCGAAGTCCAAGGAACTGTTCGCGTTGTCGGTCCACGTGCCGCCCGCGCTCCGCGAGATGCTCGGCGAGCTCGGCTGGTCCTCGGAGGAGATCGACCACTACGCGTTGCATCAGCCCAGTGAGGCGGTGCTCGAGAGGGTGTTCACCGAACTCGGGGCACGCCCCCAGGCGTGTGTGCACACCCACTCACTGTTCGGCAACACCGCGAGTACCGCGTGGGCGTTGGCGCTCGAGTACCGCCTCGAGCACGGCACGGTCGAGCCGGGCGACAAGATCGTGATGGCCAGTGCCGCCGCCGGTTTCACCATCGTGGGTGCCGCAGCCGTGTGGGAGGGCTGAATGGAGCGGTACCTGCGCGTCTACCGGGTCATCAACAAGACGTTCGGGTTGTGGCTGCGGCCGCTCGGTACTTTCGCGGTCCTGCAACTGCGGGGAGGCATCTCGGCGGTGACCATGCGCCTGGATCGCGTGGTGTTCCCGCGCTACAAGGACGAACCGCTCGATCGCCCGATCTTCATCATCGGCAACCCGCGCAGTGGCACCACGTTCTTGCACCGCTTCCTGCTGAGCAATGGCGGATTGTCCGCGTTCGAGCTCTGGGAGATGCTGTTTCCCGCGATCACCGCGCGAAAGTTGCTCGGTCGGATCGTGCCGAAGCTGGACCGGCTCTCTCCGGCGCGGTATCACCCGTCGGATGTGCACGACACGAGTCTGCGCGGCATCGAAACCGACGATCCGGCATGGTTCTTCCACACCCTCGACGGCCCCTTCGCCTGGGCGTATTTCCTGGCCTGGCAGGACACCTGGGGCAGTGACCTGTCCCGGCGCTGCTTCGGGATCGACGGCGCGGCACCCCAGGAACGGGAACGCTTCTTCCGTTACTACGAGGAGCTCTGGCGAAGGAATCTCTACTACAAGAACGATCGTCGCATCCTCGCCAAGACGAGCATGCTGACCTTCCGCCTCGACGAGGTCCTCGAGCGCTATCCGGATGCCAAGCTCATCTACATCGTGCGCGACCCGGTCGAGGTCATCCCGTCGGGGATGTCGTTGATCGCGAGTGTGCTGGAGAACGGCTACGACGCGTTTAACCGCACCTCGGCCGAGGACCAGCAGCGCTGGGTGGAGAACCTCTACCAGGCGTCCTGCGCGATGTTGAAGGTGTTCCACGACGCCTATGTGTCCGGCCGGATCCCGGAGAAGAACCTCTGCGTGGTGCGCTATCCCGACCTGATCCACAACCTGGAGCCGACGATCGAGCGCATCTGCGAGTTCGCCGAGATCGAGCCCACCGCGTCGTTCCTGGCCGAGGTGCGCGCCCAGGCGGAGAAGCAACGCTCGTACAAGAGCAAGCACCAGCACGCGCCGGACCGTTTCGGGTTGAGCGCCGAGCGGATCCAGAACGACCTGTCCTACGTGTACGACACCTTCGACCTGCCGAGAAAGGTCAGCTGACCGACGGTGGGCGAGGCGGTTGTCGTTCGTCGTTCAGCAAAAAAATGAAAGTTTTCTGGCTCACGCTGGAAAGGGCTGTGGAAGCGGTCCGCAATTTGTATAGTTTCGGTCACAAGTCGCTGTGTAGCCCCTGGGGAGAGCAATGAACGCTGGTTGTTACGTCGGTCGTATCGGAGGCCTGGCGGTCGCCCTGGGTGTGGGTGCCGCGGTCTTCGCGGGCCAAGGGGTCGCCTATGCGGACTCCGCGGACTCGGGATCGACATCAGACACCGGCGGAAGCCAGACCACCGGCGGCGCCTCGGGCAACGAGGCAACCAAGGTCACGGCCAAGAGCGACAAGGACGCCAAGAGCGACAAGAGTGACAAGGTCGCCAAGAACACCGGAAGCGGCAAGGGGGCCGACGACGACACCGACGCGGACAAGGGGTCCGGCAAGAAGGACCTGAAGGACGTCTGGTCGAACCTGTTCGGCGGTCACAAGCCGAAGCCGGGTACCGAGACCGAGCAACCGTCCGACACCCCGCAGGTGCCCTCCAACGACGAGACCGCGACCCCCGGGGACGACGACTCGGCGACGACACCGACGAAGAAGCCGCGCTGGTCGTGGAAGCCCGCCGATGCCGGCGCCTCGACCGGTGGCGACAGCGATACGCCCACTGACACCGACGAGGTGTCGCCGTCGAAGACCACCAAGGACACCAAGGGCCTGAAGGGGCTGCTGTCATCGATCACCGTCGACGCCCCGGAGGCGGCGACGACACCCAAGACGCTGGTCACGGTCTCGACCGCAGACACCGTGGCGAAGACGACCACCGAGGTCGCCGCGGACACCGAAGAGGCGTCGACCACGACCGTGTCCCAGGGCCCGCTCGCAACGCTGTTCAAGCGCTTCCTCGACGTGTTCACCGGTAACTCGCCGGCCGCCCCCGGCGCGAACTCCCCGTTCGCGTGGCTGGTCGCGGCGGCCTCACGCCGCGAACTCGACTCGCAGGCCCAGCAGAGCGATCCGACCATGGTGTGGAACGGCCTCGAGGTTCGTCCGGTGGGCGAGCCCACGATCACCTCGTTCTACGGCAAGTACACGATGGTGCCGGCGTTCCCGGGCGTCCTGCAGGGCAAGCAGGACTTCGATCTCGTCGATCCCACGACGGGCGACACGGTGGCCACCATCAGCGGTCTGGTCGCCATGAACAACGACATCGGTTCGGGCAACCGGTCGCTGCAGATCGTCGTCCTCGACGTCAAGAACGTCGCCGAGGGCTACGAGCAAGGCGTCGACAACAAGGACATCCCGCCGGACGGTTCGATCTTCGCGGTCGTCACCAACGGCCGTGGGGGCACGCAGTACTCGGCGCTCGCCCAAGACGGCAAGGACGTGGTGACGTACAAGTACATCACCCGCTTCGGGTCGTTCCGGATGAACCCCGACCCGTTCCGGATCAATTACAGCGGAGCCGATTTCCTCACCGACTACGAGGGAATCAACCGGCCGATCCACACTCAGGACGGCTACTACATCAAGCCGGTCACCGACGACACGTTGAACTTCACCGGATTCGTGGGATACGAACCACTGTTCAACGCAATCCAGGGCACGCAGAAGTTCGGCGTCTACAAAGAAGGCACGGACGAGCTGATGGGCACGTTCGACGGCGTAGCGACCGTGACGTCGGACTTCTGGGGCACCACCAGTGAGGCGATCATCGTCACGTCCACCGACGGAGCTTCCGGCGTCAACGCCGGCGACATCCCGCCGGTCGGAACCGTGTACAACATCATCTACTGGAAGGACGAGTTCTCCTACGCGCTGTACTACTCCAAACCGCAGGAGGGCAAGGACATCACCAAGACACTGCTCATCTCGCAGACCCGCAAGGGCCAGGTCGTCGACGAGCTGCCGCTGAACTTCAACGCCTCCGACGAGCCGGACCGGGATGAATACACGGTCGGTGACTACACCTTCAAACCGACGTCGGACATCATCTACACCGGGGTGAACGGCCTGCCGCCGCGCGAGGTCATCGTCCAGGGCTACCAGCAGTTCGACGTCTACTCCAAGGGCGTCAAGATCGGAACCGTCGATGCCGATGTCAGCACCCAGTGGGACATCTCCCGCGGCTACTCCAAGGCGATCTTGGTGACCGACGTGAACAGCTCGGTCAACGGGGTCGGCACCGGTAAGGGCGAGGTGCCGCCGGTCGGTTCCATCTTCAACATGAAGTACATGGGCAACTCCCCGTTCGGTGAGGGGTACTACTCGATGCCCGACCCGGACGGCGACAAGACGCGCTACGAACTGCGCACCTTGTTCGGGACGATCCCGCTGCCCAACATCTACAACGCGTCGAAGGGGTTGGCGGACTACGACTTCTACACGCCCTACGGCAAGGGCAGCGCGCAGAGCAACCTGTTGAGCTTTACGGGTGCGCAGTCCGGCGGCCTGCTCGGCGCCAATCAGGATCTGTGCCTGCTCGACGGCTCGGCCTGCGACGTCGCCTGATCTCGTCACACCAGCGGTGCGTCGCCTGACTTCAGGCGGCGCACCGCTGCTGTGTGTGGAAAAGGTTGCGCCAGTTCAGCTTTCGCTGCTCGCCTGCTCGCGGGCCCAGCGATAGTCGGCCTTGCCGGCCGGGCTGCGCTCGATGACCGGCCGGAACACCACGGCCTTGGGCAATTTGTAGCGGGCGAGCACCGTACCGGCGTGGTCGATGAGTTCCTGGGCGGTCGCCTCGACACCGTGGGCCAGCGCGACGACGGCGACCACTTCCTGCCCCCATCGGTCACTCGGCCTGCTCGCCACGACCACGTCGGCGACGGCGGGATGCGACGCGACCGCGGACTCCACTTCCTCGGCGAAGATCTTCTCCCCACCGGAATTGATGGTCACCGAGTCCCGGCCGAGCAGTTCGATCACGCCATCGGCGAGGTGGCGGGCCCGATCGCCCGGCACGGAGTAGCGCACACCGGCGATGACCGGAAACGTGGCCGCCGTCTTCGTCGCATCGCCCTTGTAGCCGAGAGGGACGTAGCCGCGCTGCGCCAGCCAGCCGATGCCGTCGTGGCCCGGTTCGAGGATCGAGCCGAGATCCTCTGCGGCGACGAGAGTGTCGGGTCCGGCGGTGAAGGTGCCCGTCGACACCGCGCCGGGTGCCGACATGTGGGTCATCTGCGCGCCGGTCTCCGAGGACCCCACGCTGTCGACCACCATCAGGCCCGGTTTGGTGTCGATCAAACGCTGCTTGGCGGTCGGCGTCAGCCGGGCGCCACCGCTGGCCACCACGGCGAGGGAGGACAGATCGGCGTCGGCGCGTTTGAATGCCTCCGCCAGGGGCCGCGCCATCGCGTCGCCGACCACGGTCACCGTCAGCACCTTCTCGCGCTCGATGGTGCGCACGACGTCGTCGACGTCGAGGTGATCGGTGACCGCCGAGAAGACCACGGTCTGGCCCATGGTCAGCGACGTCATCACGGCCCACTGTGCGGCGCCGTGCATCAGCGGCGGCAGCACCAGCAGTTTCGTCCCCGGCGATTCGGCGCATCGCGCGGCCAGGTCGTCGTAACTGGTCGCGGTCTCGCCGGTGTAGAGGCTGCGCCCGCCGAACGACGCCATGAAGATGTCGTGGGAGCGCCACAGCACACCCTTGGGCATTCCGGTGGTGCCGCCGGTGTAGAGCACGTAGAGGTCGTCGGGGGACGGTTCGACCGGTGGGGGATCGGCCGGGCCGTCGGCCACGATCGACTCGTAATCCACTGCGCCGGGCAGCAATTGGTTGCCGGAGTCGTCGGCGATCTGAATGAGCACCTTCACCGAGGGCAGGTCGGGGAGCACCTCGGCCAGGCGCGGGGCGAAGGCGGCGTGGTAGAGCATCGCGGTGGCGCCCGCGTCCGAGAGCAGGTACTGCAGTTCGCTCGTGACGTAGCGGTAGTTCACGTTGAACGGGGCCACGCGGGCCCGCCACGCACCGAGCATGCCTTCGACGTATTCGGAGCCGTTGTGGGCGTAGATGCCGAGCAGGTCCTGTCCCACCTCGTGGCCGGCCAGGCCCGAGCGCTCGGTGTGGCACCCCAATCCCTGCCCGTGGAGATAGCGTGCCAGCCGGTTCGACCGTTCGGCGATCTGCGTGTAGGTGAACCGCCGGTCGCCCTGAACGATGAATTCGCGATCGCCGATGGCTGCGGCGATGGCGTCGACGGCGCCGGGAACGCTGAAGTGGATCGGCTCTGACGTCGGCTCTGACATGATGTGGACTCTAGACGGCACCGGCGATCGAGTGAACACATGCCGAAAAGTTGTATGGTCGTGCCATGGACCGGGTGCTCGACGAGCTGGGGTGCTACCTGTTGGCCGGCGCAGGAGGCGACGGACCGGCGAGCCTCCTCGAGGAAGCGCGGCAGGGCGAGGCGCTCGGCGTCGGCACCGCGTTCCTCTCCGAACGGTGGAACACCAAAGAGGCCGCCTCGCTGACCGGTGCAGCGCTGGCGGTGACCGAGCGCATGCAAATCGCAACGGCGGCGACCAACCACAACACTCGGCACCCGTTGATCACCGGATCGTGGGCGACGACGATGCACCGGCTCTCCGGCGGCAGGTTCACCCTCGGCATCGGGCGCGGGATCGCGGCCATCTACCAGGGTTTCGGAGTTCCCGCGGTGACCACCGCGCAGATGGAGGACTTCGCGCAGGTGATGCGCAGGCTGTGGCGCGGAGAGGCCATCATCGGCCATCACGGGCCGATCGGGCAGTACCCGGTGCTCTACCTCGACGGCGATTTCGACGAAGACATCCGGTTGGCGCTCGTCGCTTTCGGTCCGCAGACGCTGGCGTTGGGCGGACGCCGATTCGACGACGTCATCCTTCACACCTATTTCACGCCTCGGACGCTGCAGCGAGCGGTCCGCATCGTCAAGGACGCAGCCGAGCAGGCCGGCCGGGATCCCGGGCAGGTGTGCGTCTGGTCGTGCCTCGCCACCGTCGGCGATCACCTGCCCGAGGAGCTGCGGCTGAAGAAGACCGTGGCACGCCTGGCGACCTATCTCCAGGGATACGGCGACCTGCTGGTCCGCACCAACGAATGGGATCCGGCTGTGCTGCAACGCTTCCGCGCTGACGCCGTGGTGCAGTCGGTGGCCGGCGGCATCGACCACAAGGCCACTGCCGACCAGATCGAACACATCGCGACGCTCATTCCCGACGAGTGGTTGGAGCCCGCCGCGACGGGTTCGGCGCAACAGTGCGCTACCCGGGTCCGCGCGGAGTTCGACTACGGTGCCGACGCGGTGATCATGCACGGCGCAACGCCCGACGAGCTGGCACCGGTGGTCGCGGCCTACCGTGCGGCGCAGGGCTGACGCGCTGTCCGGGCAGATGTCAGCAGCAGCGCGCGCCGGGATCGGCGTCGGCCGCCGCATGCCGGTGTCGCCAGTATTCGCGTTCCGACATCACGGCCTCACCGGCGTGCCGCCGCGCCCGGTGTTCGACGTAGCGCTGGTAGTGGTTGTCACCCATCAGTGACTGCCAGTACCAGCTGATGTGGCGGAGTGCCCGGAGTGTTCTCTCGGCACGGCGTCCCATTGCTTCTGCACCTCCTTCTCGGCGGTCGTGGCGAACATGCCCGAGGGCGCGAAGATCCGCGACGGTACCGGCTCGTCCTCGGTCAGCGGCGCACCATGCCCGCGGATCGCCCGCAGCGCGACCACCACCCCGGCGACGAACACGATGATCACCAGCGCCGCGAAGACGATCGACAGCGTGCCCTGGATGAACGTGTTGCGGATGACGGCGTCGAGTTGGTCGGCGTTCTTGGCGGCGCCGAACGACGTCTCGCCGGCCTCCTTGGCGTTGCGGTATGCGAAGTGCTGCGTCCAGTAACCCACTTTCGGGTCCCCGGAGAAGATCTTCTGCCAGGACGCCGTCATCGTCACGATGAGGTCCCACATCAGCGGAACACCCGGAATCCAGGCCCATTTCACCAATCCACGCTTGATGACGACCACGGTGACGACCGTCAGTGCGATCGCGGCCAACAGCTGGTTGGCGATTCCGAACAGTGGGAACAGCGTGTTGATCCCGCCCAGCGGATCGGTGACCCCCATCAGCAGGATGCTGCCCCAGGCGGCGACGACGACGATGCTGCACCCCCACGCGCCTACGCGCCAGCTCGGGTTGCGGAATTTCTTCAACGGCCCACCCAGGTTGCCCAGTCCGTCGGAGAGCATGAAGCGCGCGACCCGGGTGCCCGCATCGACAGTGGTGAGGATGAACAGCGCTTCGAACATGATCGCGAAGTGGTACCAGAAGGCCTTGAGCCCGGTTCCGCCGAAGACCTTGTGCAGCACCTCGGACATGCCGAACGCCAGGGTGGGTGCGCCGCCGGTGCGGGACACAATCGTCTCCTCGCCGACGCTGCGCGCGGCATCCGAGATCTCCTGGGCACTGATCGGCGCACCGGAGAGCCCGAGCCCGTTGACGTAGTCGGCTGCGCTCTGGGCGGTGGTGCCGGTGGACGCGGTCGGGGCGTTCATCGTGAAGTACAGGTGCTGGTTGATGATCGCCGCGGTGATCAGCGCCATGATCGCGACGAACGATTCGGTCAGCATGCCGCCGTACCCGATCAGCCGCATCTGGCTTTCCTTCTCGAGGAGCTTGGGTGTGGTGCCCGACGAGATCAGCGCATGGAACCCCGACAGGGCGCCGCAGGCGATCGTGATGAACAGGAAGGGGAACAGCGAACCGGCGAACACCGGCCCTGAGCCGCTGGCGGCGAACGACGAGATCGCGGGGGCCTCCATCACCGGGCGGGCGAGCAGGATGCCCACCGCCAGCAACGCGATGGTGCCGACCTTCATGAACGTCGACAGGTAGTCACGGGGGGCCAGCAGCAGCCACACCGGCAGGACCGATGCGGCCAGTCCGTACAGGATGATGCACCACGACAGCGCGACCTTCGACAGCGTGAACCACTCGACCCCCCACGATGTTTCGGCCACCCAACCGCCGGAGACGACAGCGAGGAGCAGCAGGGCGACGCCGATCACCGACACCTCCGAGACCCGACCGGGGCGCAGGAAACGCAGATAGAGGCCCATGAAAATCGCGATCGGAATCGTCATCGCGATCGAGAACACACCCCACGGACTCTCGGCGAGAGCGCCCACCACCACGAGTGCCAGCACGGCCAGCAGGATCACCATGATCACCAGCACGCCCACGATCGCGGCGATGCCGCCGACCACGCCGAGTTCGTCGCGGGCCATCTGGCCGAGAGAACGGCCGCGGCGGCGCACGGAGATCGACAGCACCAGGTAGTCCTGGACACAACCGGCGACGACCGCGCCGATGATGATCCAGATCGCGCCGGGCAGATAGCCCATCTGCGTGGCCAGCACGGGCCCCACGAGCGGGCCCGCTCCGGCGATCGCGGCGAAGTGGTGGCCGTAGAGCACCCGCCGATCCGTGGGCAGGTAGTCGGTACCGTTCTCGAAAACCTCTGCCGGCGCGGCGATGTCATCGCGTGGCCGCACCACCTTCATCTCGATCAGGCGTGCGTAGAACCGGTAGCCGATCACATAGGTGCAGACCGCGGCGATGACGAACCAGACCGCGTTCACCGTTTCGCCGCGGAAGAACGCGATCATCGCCCATGCGACCGCAGCCAGGACGGCCACCACTGCGAAGACGATCTTGTGTGTCGTGGTGATCGGCGAGCGGTCGATGATCGCGACCGGCGGCAGATCCTTGTCGGTGCGGACGTAGGTGATGTCCCCGTCGGATTCTTCGATGCGGTCCCATGGTGCAGCGGTCGGTGTGGCCATCAGCCTGCCCATCCCTCCCTCGTCGGCTCGCCCCCCTCGCAAGAGGCATTACTGAACGTGTCGATCGTCGCACCGGATGAGCCGGACTCGCGGCCGAACCCCGGTTTATCCCCGTCGGAGACGGACGATCATCCGGTGCGCTCGTGGAACGCACGCACGGTCGCGACGGTGTCGGCCTCCTGCGCGGTCTTGTCGTCGCGGTAGCGCACCATCCGGGCGAAGCGCAGGGCCATTCCCGCGGGGTAGCGGGTCGAGGTCTGAATGCCGTCGAACGCGATCTCGACGACCTGCTCCGGGCGCAGCTTGACCACATATCCGTCGGTCGGACCGTCGGCCAGCGACAGGAATCTCTCGGTCTGCCAGGCCAACATCTCGTCGGTCATGCCCTTGAAGGTCTTGCCCAACATCGCCAGCTCGCCCGTTGCCTCGTCCCGGGCGCCGAGATGGATGTTCGACAGCTTGCCGGTGCGCCGCCCCGAACCCCATTCCACGGCCAGCACGACCAGATCGAGGGTGTGCACCGGCTTGATCTTCAGCCAGCCGGCGCCGCGGCGCCCGGCTTCGTAGGCGGCCTCGAGGGACTTCGCCATGACACCTTCATGGCCCGCCGCCAGGGTGGCGTCCAGGAAGCGCTGCGCCTCAACGGGATCGGTTGTCACCAGCCGGTCGACTCGGTGACCAGGCGGCACGACAGCGTCCATGACCGCAATGCGCTCGTGCGCGGGGCGGTCCAGCAGGTCGGTTCCGTCGGCACGCAGCAGATCGAAGAAGAACACCGAGAGTTGCTGCTCGTGCGGGCCTGAGCCGGCCCGGCGCCCGAACCGCGACGCGGTGACCTGGAATCGCTGCGGCCGCCCGTCGGGTTTGAGCGCAATGGCCTCCGCGTCGGCGATCAGGTCGGTCACCGGCAGGGCCAGCACCGCGTCGACGACTTCGGGCAGCCGTGACGTCACGTCGTCGAGGCTGCGGGTGAAGATCGACACCCGTTCGCCGTCACGGTGGATCTGCACGCGGGCACCGTCGAGTTTCGCCTCGAAAATGGCGGTGCCGCCCAGCCGCGCCAGTGCATCGGTGACGTCGGTCGCGGTCTGCGCGAGCATGGGGCCCACCGGAGTGCCGACCCGCAATGTGAACGCCTCGAGCGCGGACCGCCCTTCGGACAGGGCGGCGGCGGCCACCGACGGCAGATCACCGCTGAGCATCGCGGCGCGGCGCACTGTGGCAACGGGTATGTCGGAGGCCGCGGCGACCGCGTCGACCATCACCCCGATCAGAGCGCCCTGACGCAGTTCCCCGCCGAGCAGGCGGCGCAAGAACGCCTGCTCGACGTCGGTGGCGGCGGAGAACAGCCCGTGCAGCAACTCCGCGCGACGCGCCTGCGATCCCTTCCCGACAGTGGTGCCGATCGTGGTGAACGTGGCCTCCACCTCGGCCACCGTCAGCACCGGCGCAGCGGCGGGAGCCGGCAACGCCCGCAGCGCCGCCCACCCGACGCCGATCTGGCGTTGTGTGAGTTCGCCGGACAACCACGACACCACCACGGCCACCGTGTCTGAATTCCCGGCCCGGCTCAGCAGCTCGGCGATCCGCGCGCGTTTGGCCAGCCGCGATGACGAGGCCGCCACGTCGGCGGACGCCTGCGCGACATCCACCAGGAGCACGCCCTCTGTCACGACCACGCAGCCACACTGGCACGAGGGTCCGACAGCGGGGTCACTTCACGTTGAACGTGATCGAATGCCAGCCCGTGGCACCGTCGGGCACCGGGTCGGCGCGATCGGGCGTCTGGGTGTAGCCGCTGTTGTCGGTGGCCCGCACGGTGATGGTGTGGAATCCCGGGGTGGCCTGCCAGTCGAAGGTCCACAGCCGCCAGGTGTCGCCGGAGTACGCGGCACCGAGCGTGGCCTGCTGCCAATCGCCGTCGTCCATCTTGACCTCGACGGCCCGCACGCCGCGGTCCTGCGCCCACGCCACGCCGCCGAACCGATTCGGTCCGGCCGTGACATCCGCGCCGGCGCGCGGAATGTCGATGCGCGACTCGGTCTTGATCGGTCCGCGTGCCGCCCACCCCAACTTGGTCCAGTACGCCTCGGCGCGGTCGAATCGGGTGAGTTCGAGGTCGACGACCCACTTCGTCGCCGACACATAGCCGTAGAGGCCGGGCACCACGAGTCGCGCCGGGTAGCCGTGCTCGATGGGCAGCGGCTGCCCGTTCATGCCGATCGCCAGCAGGGCGTCGTCGGCGGTCAGCGCCTCGACCGGGGTGCCGGCCGTCCAGCCGTCCACCGACGTCGACAACACCATGTCGGCGTCGGGTCGCACACCGGCCTCGGCCAGCAGATCGGCGACGCGGTAGCCGGTCCACACGGCGTTCGAGATCAGTTCACCGCCCACCGGATTCGACACGCACGTCAGGGTGACCACCCGTTCGACGACGTCGAAGCGCTCCAGATCGGCGAAGTCGACGGTGACCTCGCGGTCGACCATGCCGTGGATGCGCAGCTTCCACGCCTCGCGACTGAGCTGCGGCACGGTCAGCGCGGTGTCGATGCGGTAGAACTCGTCGTTGCGGGTGACGAACGACGGCAGAGCGATATCGGGAGGCTGCACGTCGGGAGGGATCGGCGCGGCGGCCTTGTCGACGCGGGGGAGCGCGAAGGAGTTGCGGTCTCCCGACACCGATGACGCCAGACGGGTGATCACCACTCCTGCGACACCGCTGGCCGCGCCCGCGACCAGCAGCCCGAGCGTGATCAGCGAGCGGCGCCTCCCCGTGTCGGGGGTGTCCCCGGAGCCCTCGCCGTCGCGGCCCGTGAAGCGGCGGGACGTCAGGAACCGCAGCACAGCCACGCCGCAAGCGGCACCCACCACCGTGGGCACGATGTCGAGGGCGCCGGCGTTCGGTCGCGACAGCACCGCCGCGCAGCCGAGAACGCCCGCGGCGACGATCATCGCGCTGCCCCAGGGGCGTCGCGGGGTCTCCACGATGCCCGCGATGACGGCGAGCGCCGCGACGACGACGAGCACGGCGACGGTCAGGAAAAGCTTGTCCGCCGTGCCGAAAGTCTGGATGGCCCATTCCTTGAGCGGGCCGGGCGTCCTCTCGATGACCGAGGAGCCGACGGCCGTGCGGACGTCGGCCTGCGGGCCGAACGCTGCGCCGACCAACTGCGCCACCCCGACCGCCACCGCGGCAGCGGCGACCCCGCCGGCCGCCTTCTCGCCCTGCGTGGTCATGGCGCCCAACCTACCGGCGGCCGGCGCCGGCAACCCTTACCGAATGGTGTCATCGACGAGATCCGTCGCGCCCGCACCATGCCTGCCGTCCGTTCCGACGAGCTGCTCGATCCCGTCACCACCGACGTCACGCGGCACGTTCTGGATTGGTCGAAGGTCCGGATCTGCGGGCGCCGCACCTGCCACTATGGCGGCATGCCAGTCGAGGTGATGCTCTCCGCCGCCGACGTCGCCGCGGTGCAAGCCTGGGTCCGCCGGATCGGGCTCGGGTCCACCGTCGACGACGTCGCACCGCTGACCGGTGGCTCGCAGAACATCGTGGTTCGGCTGACGGTCGACGGGCGTCCGATGGTGTTGCGGCGCCCGCCCGAGCATCCCCGGCCGACCAGTGACGACACCATGCGGCGCGAGATCGCGGTGCTCGGCACGCTCGCCGGGTCACCGGTCCCTCATCCCGAATTGATCGCCGGCTGCCACGATCTCGACGTCCTCGGGGTGGTCTTCTACCTGATGGAGTGCGTCGACGGATTCAATCCCGGTACGGACGTCGACGAGGCCTACGTCCGTGATGCGACCATGCGGCACGACGTCGGCCTCTCCTATGCGGGCAGCCTGGCGCAGCTGGGCCGGGTGCCGTGGCACGGCAGCCCGCTGGGGGAGCTGAAACGGCCGGGTTCGTTTGTCGCCAGGCAGGTTCCGCAGTTCATGCGGCTGCTCGAGAGCTACCGCCACGAACGGTACGCACCGGAGTCGTTCCCCTCGGTGGCCGGACTCGCGCAGTGGCTGACGGCCAACCTGCCGCCCGAGACGGAGCCGGGCGTGATGCACGGCGACTGCCATCTGAACAACGTGCTGTTGCGCCGCGACAAGCCCGAACTGGCGGCGTTCATCGACTGGGAGATGTGCACGATCGGCGACCCGCTGCTGGATCTGGGCTGGCTGCTGGTGTGCTGGCCGGACGGTCCGAACCCGATCCAGGCCGGCGCGGCGCTGGCCGACCTCGGCGGCCTGCCGAGTCGCGGCGAGCTGCTGGGCGCCTATCGCGACGCCGGCGGCAGGACAACCGAGAAGCTCGACTGGTATGTCGCGATGGCGTGCTTCAAACTCGGCATCGTGATCGAGGGCACCTGGTCGCGGTACCTGGCCGGCAGGGCCAGCGCCGAAGCCGGCGAACGGTTGCACACCTCGGCGGAGAACCTCATCAGGTTGGGCACTCGAGTCACCCACGGCGACAACGTGTTCCTGTGATGCCGGCGGCTAGTAGGCGTCGAGGCCGAGCTTGATCGCCAAGGCGAGGCCGGCCACCCCGATGACCACCCGCATCGGTGTCTGAGGTGCATGACGGACCACGACGGGACCCAGGCGGGACCCGACAAGGCATCCCAGACCCAGCGCCGCGACCGCCGTCCACTGCACGGGGGCCACGCAGGCGAAGATCACCGCGGCGCTGAGGTTGGCCGCGCCGAGCACGACGTTCTTGGTGGCGTTGGCGTGGGCCAGATTCGCTGCGCCGGAACGCAACAGCATCGCGAGCAGCAGCACTCCGGCCGCTGCACCGAAATATCCGCCGTAGATGCAGATCCCGCCGACGGCAACGGCTTCGGCGAATCTGCGGGACGTGCGGCCAGGGGCGGCAGTCCCCGCGTCCGAGGAAGGTCGCATCGGGGCCAGGATGGCCAGTGACGCGATGCCCAGCAGCAGCGGCACCACTTTCTCGAATCCCTCGGCTGGTGTGGAGAGCAGTAACACCGCCCCGGCCACACCTCCGAGCACCGCACACGGCAGCAGTCGGGTCACGCGCCGGCGTTGACCCGCCAGTTCGGGGCGCGACCCCAGGATCGATCCGATGCCGTTGAACACCAGGGCGACGGTGTTGGTGACGTTGGCGGTCACCGGGGGCAGCCCTGCGAGCAGAAGCGCGGGATAGGTGGCCACCGAAGCCAGTCCAGCGATGCTCCCCGTGAGTCCGCCGAGGATGCCGGCCGCGACGAGAAGCAGCGTCTGCGACCACAACATTGGGCCCATTGTGCATCAGACCCTGTGCTCCATGACGGCACCTCCTCTTCAAGCAAATGGCATTCTGATAATTGCGTAGGTAATTGACTTTGCTGCCATGTCCGAGGATGTTTACTGTATGCGACACCGATGCTGGGCCGTCGTCGAGCTGGGACACGCTAATGCTTTCTGCCGGTCCGAATTTCACCGTCGGTGTGAATAGCCGCCATCCCTGGGATGGCCGGTCTGTAATTTCGCGGTGCGCATTTCGCCGACATTGCGGCAGAACCTGGTACGGCAAACTCCGACGTCATACTGCTTGCCGCTGCGTAGCGCACCGGGCTACTATCGCCGACGTGCCGAAACGACTCGTAGTAGCAACCCGCAGCGGGGTCTGATCCAGACCGACCCCCCGCTGTGGGTCGTTGCTCGTTCGTCGGTCGCTCTCCTCGACCACAAGGCCGGCACATCATGAACTCTCCGATCGCCACGATCGCACCGCGCGACGCGTCCTCGTTCGCCGCCCACGTGGCGGGTCGCGTTCCAGCGCCGCTGCGCACCAGCGCAGACAACCGCAGCTACGACGACTTCGTCGCGGAGTTCGCGCCGACGACGGGTCCGGTCCGGCTGGGCCAGTGGGCCTGCGCCGAGGCCGACCGCCCGTCGACCCGGTGGGGACCACAGGCACAGACCTACCGCGCCACCCTGGCACTGGGCGACCGCATCACAACCGCGCAGGCGAGCGCCTGCGGTCCCGTCGCGGCGCTGACCGCCATGCTCTACGAGCGCGGCATCGCGGTGGAGATGACCGCGTTCCACCAGCGCGCCGCGGGCAGCGACATCGCGACGTTCATCCAGGGCGGCAACGGCACCCGCGTCGAGTGGGCTCTCGGCGTGGCACCGGATCCCGTGCAGTCGGCCCTGCGGGCGGTCGTCGCCTGTGCGAACCGCCTTCTGGCCTGACGGGACGGGCTCAGCGCAGGGGACGCAGCACGATCGGCATCCCGTCGAGGGGCACGGGCATGCCGCCGTAGTCGTAGCGCGGCGTGTACCCGGCCTTGGGGAGCTCGAGACGGTACCGGGTGAGAAGCCGGTGCATGACGGTCTTGATCTCCAACTGCCCGAACACCATACCGATGCACTTGTGCGCACCGCCGCCGAACGGCGCGAACGCGTAGCGGTGCCGCTTGTGCTCGTTGCGGGGCTCCGAGAAGCGCGCCGGGTCGAACTTCTCCGGATCGGTCCACAGCTCGGGCAGCCGGTGATTGATCGACGGCCACGTCACCACAGGGGTGTCGGCGGGCAGGTAGAAGCCGAGCAGCTCGGTGTCGCGGACGGTCTGGCGGAAGTTGAACGGCAGCGGTGTCTGCATCCGCAGTGACTCGTTGACCACCAGGTCGTAGGTCTCGAGCTTCTCCAGCGCCTCGATGTCGAGCGGGCCGTCGCCGATGCGCTGCGACTCCTCGCGCAAGCGATCCTGCCACTCGGGGTTGGCGGCCAGGTGATAGGCCATCGTGGTCATCGTCGAGGTGGACGTGTCGTGGGCCGCCATCATCAGGAAGATCATGTGGCTGACGATCTGATCGTCGGTGAAGCTGGCGCCGTCCTCGTCCTGCGAATGGCACAGCACGCTGAACATGTCGGTGCTCTCCGAGCGGCGCTTCTCACCGATGCGGCTCGTGAAGTAGCGCTCGAGGGTCTCGCGTGCCTTGATGCCGCGCCACCAGGTCAGCGGGGGCACCGGCTTGCGGACGATCGCATTGCCGGCGCGGGTGGTGGTGGTGAAGGCCTGGTTGATCGTCGTGACCAGTTCGCGGTCGGTGCCGGCGGGGTGGCCCATGAAGACCTCCGACGCGATGTCGAGGGTGAGCTCCTTGATGGCGGGATAGAACAGGAAACGCGGGTCGTCGGCGACCCAGTCGTTGCTCAGTACGCGCGTGGCCACCGAGTCGACGTGGGGGACGTAGCCGGAGAGCCGGGTGCGGGTGAACGCCTCCTGCATGATGCGGCGGTGGAACAGGTGCTCGTCGAAGTCCAGCAGCATCAGCCCGCCGTCGAAGAACGGTCCGATGATGGGGTCCCAGGCCCGCTGGGAGAAGTCCTTGTTGCGGTTGGTGAACACGGCCTGGGTGGCATCGGGGCCGAGGGCCATCACCGCGGACAGCGCCGGGGATTGCGAGTAGAAGATCGGACCGTGCTTGCGGTACTGCTCGACGATGAAATCCGGTCCGCCGCGGAACGTCTCGATCATGTGACCGATGATCGGCAGGCCGGAGTCGCCGGTGATGGCCTTCAGCCCGCTACCCGCCGGCGGCTCGGCGAAGACGAAGCGGTCCCATTCCTTGTTCTTGAGGCGTTTCTCGACAGCACCCATTCCCGGCATCGTCACGGGCGTGGGCTTCAGACGTCGTTTGGCCTGGTCGATCCAGTATTCGGTGGCGCTGATCGTCGGCATCCTGGCACTCCTGAATGAGGGTGACTGTGGTCGATGTCACTGCAGACCATCCTGTCGGACCCACTTGACGGCTGTCAAGTTTGGCGGAGTTTGTGTCCTGCGCATCGCGATGCCAAGGTTGTTGGCCATGACCGCCGATCCTGTCAGCAGCGATCCCCGCCGAACTCGCGGTGACCGCCAGCGGGAGGCCATCATCTCCGCGGTGCGTCAGCTGCTGCAGGAACGGTCGTTCGCCGATCTGTCCGTCAGCACGATCAGTGAGCGCGCCGGCGTGGCTCGGTCGGGCTTCTACTTCTACTTCGATTCCAAGTACGCCGTGCTCGCCGTGATCGTGGCCGAGGCGATGGCCGAACTGGACCAGCTCACCCATGACTTCGCTCCGCGCGAGCCGGGGGAGTCGCCGTCGGCCTTCGCCAAGCGAATGGTCGGGTACGCCGCAGCGGTGTTCGCGTCGAACGACCCGATCATGAGTGCGTGCAACCTCGCCCGCAGCACCGACGCGCAGATCCGCGAGATCATGGACGACTTCCAGGACACCGTCGTCAACAAGATCGTCGGGCTGGTCGAACAGGATGCGGGGCGGCGGCCCGTGTCCGACGATATGACCGCGCTGGTGCGGACGTTGGTCGCCGTCACCTCGATGACGCTCGCCCGCGACAGTGCTTTCGTCGGACGCGACACGGATCCGGGCCGCGCTGTCGAGATCGCCGAACGGTTGTGGCGTCACGGACTGTGGGGCGGAGACGACCTGTCGGATCAGTGAGGCCGACTCCGCCGGTAAGGTCCGTGCCATGGGATTCGGCGACGGTTTTGCCGGCAAGCGGTGCCTGCTCACCGGTGCGGCGAGCGGAATCGGACGCGCAACCGCACTGAAACTGGCGGCCCAGGGCGCCGAGCTCTACCTCACCGACCGCAATGCCGACGGATTGGCCGCCACCGTCTCCGATGCCCGGGCGCTGGGTGCGGTCGTCGCGGCGCACCGCGCGCTCGACATCACCGACCTCGACGCGGTCACGGCGTTCGCCACCGACATCCACACCGCGCACGGCGCCATGGACGTCGTGATGAACATCGCGGGTGTATCCGCGTGGGGCACTGTCAGTAAGCTCACCCATCAGCACTGGAAGTCGATGATCGACGTCAACCTGATGGGGCCGATCCACGTCATCGAGACGTTCGTGCCGCCGATGGTGGCGGCCGGGCGCGGTGGTCACCTGGTCAACGTCTCGTCGGCGGCCGGTCTGGTGGCCCTGCCGTGGCACGCGGCGTATTCGGCCAGCAAGTACGGTTTGCGCGGCCTGTCCGAGGTGCTTCGCTTTGACCTGGCGCGCCACCGTATCGGTGTGTCGGTGGTGGTGCCGGGCGCGGTGAAAACCCCTCTGGTGCAGTCGGTTCAGATCGTCGGCGTGGACCGTGAGGATCCGCGGGTGCAGTGGTGGACAGACCGCTTCGGCGGGCATGCGGTGTCACCGGAGAAGGCTGCCGACAAGATCCTGCGCGGCGTGGTGCGCAACAAGTACCTGATCTACACGTCGGTGGACATCCGCGCGCTGTACTTCGCCAAGCGATTCTTCTTCGGTCCGTACGCGTTTGCGATGACACGGGTAAACGTGCTGTTCACCCGGGCGCTGCGGCCGCCGGCCCGGCGCCGCTGAACTCAGCGGCGACCCCAGTCCCACGGCGGAGTGGTCAGCAGGTCCTGGCCGTCGATCGTGGTCTCGCCCCAGTCCTTCACGAGTTCTATTTCGGTGGTCTCGTCCTCGCCGACCGACGCCGCGGCGAGCCGCTCCCGAAGTGCCGCCGAATGGGTCACGACGATCACCTGGGTCGTCGCGGCGGCTGCGCAGATCAAATCGGCAAGCGGGGGGAGCAGGTCGGGGTGCAGTGAGGTCTCGGGTTCGTTCAGCACCATCAGCGACGGCGGCTGCGGACTCAACAGCGCAGCTGTCCAGAGAAGGAAACGCAGTGTGCCATCGGAGATCTCGGCGCTGCGCAGCGGCCGGAGCATGCCGCGCTGGTGCACACGGAGGTCGAACAGTCCGTCGGTGACCGATACCGAGACCGTCGCGCCGTCGAACGCGGCGGCGACGGCATGATCGAGGTCGTCGACGCCGGTCTCCGCGATCGTTTGTATCGCCGCGGCCAGATCCGAGCCGTCGTCGGCGAGGACGGGGGTGCGTGTTCCCACGTGGGGCCGCCGTGCCGGGGCGTTGGCGTCGGCGCGGAAACCGTCGTAGAACCGCCAGTCCCGCAGCCGTTCCCGAACCATGACGAGTTCAGGTGCGGCGCCGGCCCATTCGGCGAGCACGCTACGGTGCGCGGGCAGGTTGCGCGACAGTTCGTCGAAGCCGCGACTGTCGTCAGAGGCGACCTCGACCATCCCTCGCACGCGACGCACCAGTGTCGTGGTCGGGCGGGCGACCGGGCCGGCGAAGACCAACTCGCGTTTGATCTCCGGGTCGCGGGTGAACGCCGAATCGACCGCCTGGGGCAGGCCGAAATCCACCAGGTAGCCGAAATCATCGGCGGCATAACCCAACTCGATGGACACCGAGCGGGTGCGCGGCCCACCCTGGGCGGCGCCGGTGCGTCGCGCGCCGCCGAGATGTTCAGGCCCGGCCCACAGCGCCGATTCGACGCCGCCCTCCCGGGCGAAGGAGCCGATCACCTCGCCGCGACCACAGTCGGCCAGCAGACGCAGCGCCCGGTAGAGCGAGGACTTGCCGGTGCCGTTGGCGCCCGTGACGACGGTCAGCCGACGCAGGGGCAGTACGAGATCTCGAAGTGAGCGGTATCCGCGAACCGCGACGGTCTGCAACATCGGAACCGACGCTAGTTCCCGGCACCGACAGCGGCTCCGCCGGTTGCCATGTCGCTCATCGACAGCTCCAGGCGGACGCCGAGGAGTCGCACCGGGCGCTCGAGGTCGAAGTCGCCCAGCAGGGCGAGCGCGGTGGCGACCACGGTGTCGGAGTCGACGGTCGGTGCCGGCAGCGTGCGGATCTTGGTGCGGGTGTAGAACGTCGCGGTCCGCACCGTCACCGCCACCCGGATCACCACCCGCTGTTGCTCGACGATCTCGGCCAGCGTCCGCTGCGCGAGGTCGGTGATCGCGGCGGCCATGTCGGACCGATCGGTGAGGTCCTCGGAGAAGGTGACGACATGACTGCGGGAGCGCGGTGTCCACGGGGCGGCACTGACCGTCGTGTCGCCACCGCCTTTGGCCAGGAGCAGGATCCACAGGCCGGTGGTCGGGCCGAAGGTCGCGGTCAGAACCTGGGCGTCGGTCGCCGCCAGCTCGGCGACAGTCGTGATGTCCATCGCAGCAAGCTTTTTGGCCGTCTTGGGACCGATGCCCCACAGCGCGTCGACGGGTCGGTCGCCCATCGTCGCCATCCAGTTCTCGTCGGTGAGTGCCGCGATCCCGCCGGGCTTGCCGAAGCCGGTGGCCACCTTGGCTCGCTGCTTGTTGTCGCTGATGCCGACCGAACACGTCAGCCCGGTCTCGGCGGCGATCGTCTCCTGGATGCGTCGGGCCAGCGCGAACGGGTCGGCCTGCCCTGCGTCGACGTAGGCCTCGTCCCAACCCCACACCTCGACAGGGAGGCCGAGATCGCGAAGCGCGGTCATCAGCCGCTCGGAGGCGGCGTCGTAGGCATCGGGATCGGACGGCAGGAACGTGGCCCCGGGGCAGCGTCGCGCCGCCACCCGCAGCGGCATCCCCGCGCGCACGCCGTGCGCGCGCGCCTCGTACGACGCGCAGGTGACCACCTTGCGGGCCTCTGTCGGATCGCCGTTGCCCCCGACGATGACGGGCAGCCCGACCAGGTCGGGGCGGCGCTGCAGTTCGACCGAGGCGAGGAACTGGTCGGCGTCCACGTGCAGAATCCACCCACCGGATCGTCCCCGGACGGTCATGTCCCGCAGATCTTGCGGGCCAGCGTCTCCCATGAGTCGCCCAGCTGGTCCAGCGTGCGGCCACGGTCGGTGGTTTCGTGGCGGACGTAATCGGCGTCGAGGAGTGCCAGCAGCGCGGTGGCCTGGGCGTCGAGGTCACCGGTGGTGCCGGCCTCCTCGAGCAGTACGCGGACGTGGCGATGGTGCAGCATCATCGGCGCGTTGAAGCGCATCTGAGGGTCCCGGCCGACGTCGGAGAGCAGGGCGTGGTGGCTGTTGACGAAGCACAGCCGTTCGCGGCCGTAGGCGATCAACCGGTCCAGCGGGGCGGCGCCGGGGCCCAGCGGCGGCGGACCGAACAGGATGGCCTGCTGCTGGGCCTTCTCGTCCTCGTCGAGCAGCACGATCATCAATCCGGCGCGACTACCGAACCGGCGGAACAGCGTCCCCTTTCCGACGCCGGCGGCTGCGGCGATGTCGTCGGTGGTGACGGCCTCGGCGCCGTGCTGGGCCACCAGGCGACGTGCAGCATCCAGCAGCAACGCGCGGTTCCGCGCCGCGTCACCCCGCTCAGGGGGGCCGGAATCGCTGACCGACAGCGTCGTCAGCCCATCAGAGCCGCTCACCTGGCAACTCTAACTCAGCGGGAATTAATCGGACCGTGGTCCGGTTACACTGCGCAAGTATCGAGGTCGACGATCACCGAGAACTCAAAGGAGATGACATGGCGCCGAGCACGGTTCTGGTCCTGGTGGGCAGCTTGCGGAAGGAGTCGATCAACCGGCAGCTGGCCGATCTGGCGGCCGAGACGGCACCCGAGGGGGTAAGGCTGCAGCGGTTCGATCGTCTCGGTGAGCTGCCGTTCTACAACGAGGACATCGACAGTGCATCGGAGCCTGAGTCGGTGCCGGAGCCGGTCGCGGCGCTGCGGGAGGCGGCGGCCGGTGCGGACGCGGCACTGGTCGTCACCCCCGAGTACAACGGGAGCATCCCGGGCGTGCTCAAGAACGCGATCGACTGGCTGTCGCGGCCGTACGGCAACGGCGCCCTCAAGGACAAGCCGGTCGCTGTCATCGGAGCCGCTCTGGGCCAGTACGGGGGTGTGTGGGCCCACGACGAGACGCGCAAGTCGTTCGGGATCGCCGGGCCGCGCGTCGTGGAGGATCTCGAGTTGTCGCTGCCCGCGGCGTCGCTCGACGGCAAGCATCCGCGGGAGAGTGCAGAGGTCGTGGCCAAACTGCGCGACATCGTCGGCAAGCTGGTCGCCGAGATCGACTGAGTCACACGTCACCGACGCCGCCCGGCTTTGCTCCCTATGTAAAGCCGGGCGGCGTCGTTTGCTGAAGTGTCGTCGGCGTGGCTCCGGAGATGCCGGTGTTGTCGGTGGGTGCTGGTAGACCTGTCGCATGGATGCGCAAGGGCCTTGATGTGATCTGCGACACGCCAGAATCGCCGCGACACACCGCGGTGACCAGGCAAAATTCCAAACGTGTTATTACGATCATCTTGTGTGTGCTCTACTAACGAGGCACAACATCTAGTGCCCTAGGGTGGAGAGCGACGAGAGACGCGATCTGCGCTCGGCGGGGTTCCGGGGGGAAGTTCTCCTCCCGGATCGACGTTGAGACCAGGGAGGGTGAATCGCCCGGCCGGCTGGGGTGCGTAGTGACCAGGAAAACGCCCGTTGTTGATGAAAACTTTCGCTGAGGGAGCCCGTAAATGACTGTCACCGTGTACACCAAGCCGGCTTGTGTGCAGTGCAACGCCACGTACAAGGCACTCGACAAGGCGGGCGTGGCCTACGACGTGGTCGACATCAGCGTGGATTCGGAAGCGCGGGACTATGTGATGGCCCTCGGCTACCTGCAGGCGCCGGTCGTCGTGGCCGGTAACGACCACTGGTCGGGGTTCCGTCCCGACCGCATCAAGGCGCTCGCCGGCGCATCCGCCGTCACCGCCTAGAGACCCCTGTCCGACGAATCGACCGAGAGGAGCAGAGGCGTGAGCAACCTCGTCTACTTCTCGAGCGTGTCGGAGAACACGCATCGGTTCGTGCAGAAGCTGGAACTGCCCGCCATCCGGATCCCTCTCAAGGAGCGCATCCAGGTCGACGAGCCGTACGTGCTGGTCTTGCCCACCTATGGCGGCGGGCACGCCAACGGCCCCGATCCCGATCGCGGAGGATACGTCCCCAAACAGGTGATCGCTTTTCTCAACAACGAACACAACCGGTCGTTGATCCGCGGCGTCATCGCCGCGGGTAACACCAATTTCGGCGCCGAATTCGGTTACGCCGGGGTCGTCGTCTCACGTAAGTGCGGCGTCCCGTTTCTCTACAGGTTCGAACTCATGGGGACGACGGACGATGTGTTCGCCGTTCGCGCAGGATTACAAGACTTCTGGAAGGACCAGACGTGCCACCAACCGTCACAGCTGCAGAACCTGTAACCACCGGCGTGCACGCGCTTCCGGGCGAGATGGACTACCACGCCCTGAACGCGATGCTCAATCTGTACGACGCCGACGGCAAGATCCAGTTCGACAAGGATGTGCAGGCGGCGCGGGAGTACTTCCTGCAGCACGTCAACCAGAACACGGTGTTCTTCCACAGTCAGGACGAGAAGCTCGATTACCTGATCGAGAAGGAGTACTACGAGCGCGAGGTGCTCGACCAGTACTCGCGCAATTTCGTCAAGACGCTGCTGGACCGCGCGTACGCCAAGAAGTTCCGGTTCCCGACGTTCCTGGGCGCGTTCAAGTACTACACCTCCTACACGCTCAAGACGTTCGACGGGAAGCGCTACCTCGAACGCTTCGAGGACCGTGTGGTGATGGTGGCGCTGACGCTGGCGTCCGGCGACACGACGCTGGCCGAGAAGCTGGTCGACGAGATCATGGACGGCCGCTTCCAACCGGCCACCCCCACGTTCCTGAACTCGGGCAAGAAGCAGCGCGGCGAGCCGGTGAGCTGCTTCCTGCTGCGCATCGAGGACAACATGGAGTCGATCGGTCGCTCCATCAACTCGGCACTGCAGCTGTCGAAGCGCGGTGGCGGAGTGGCGTTGCTGCTGAGCAACATTCGCGAGCACGGCGCGCCGATCAAGAACATCGAGAACCAGAGCTCGGGCGTCATCCCGATCATGAAGTTGCTCGAGGATTCGTTCTCCTACGCCAATCAGCTGGGTGCCCGCCAGGGCGCCGGTGCGGTGTACCTGCACGCCCACCATCCCGACATCTACCGGTTCCTCGACACCAAGCGCGAGAATGCCGACGAGAAGATCCGCATCAAGACGCTGTCGCTCGGTGTCGTCATCCCCGACATCACGTTCGAGCTGGCGAAGAAGAACGAGGACATGTACCTCTTCTCGCCCTACGACGTGGAAAAGGTCTACGGCGTCGGTTTCGCCGACATCTCGGTGACCGAGAAGTACTACGAGATGGTCGACGACGCACGGATTCGCAAGACCAAGATCAAGGCCCGCGAGTTCTTCCAGACCCTCGCCGAGCTCCAGTTCGAATCCGGCTACCCGTACATCATGTACGAGGACACGGTGAACCGGGCCAACCCGATCGACGGCAAGATCACCCACAGCAACCTGTGCTCGGAGATCCTGCAGGTATCCACGCCGTCGGAGTTCAACGACGACCTCTCGTATTCCAAGGTCGGCAAGGACATCTCCTGCAACCTCGGCTCGCTGAACATCGCCAAGGCCATGGATTCGCCGGACTTCGCGCAGACCATCGAGGTCTCGATTCGCGCGTTGACCGCGGTCAGCGACCAGACGTCGATCACGTCGGTGCCGTCGATCGAGCAGGGCAACAACGAATCCCACGCCATCGGTCTGGGGCAGATGAACCTGCACGGGTATCTGGCCCGCGAGCGGATCTTCTACGGGTCCGAAGAAGGCGTGGACTTCACCAACATGTACTTCTACACGGTGCTCTACCACGCGCTGCGGGCATCGAATCGCATTGCGATCGAACGGGGTCGGGCGTTCGGCGGGTTCGAGCGCTCCAAGTACGCATCGGGGGAGTTCTTCGACAAGTACACCGACCAGGTGTGGGAGCCGTCCACCGACAAGGTGCGGCAGATCTTCGCCGACGCCGGCATCCGGATCCCGAACCAGGACGACTGGAAGCGGCTCAAGGAGTCGGTGCAGGAGCACGGCATCTACAACCAGAATCTGCAGGCCGTTCCGCCGACCGGGTCGATCAGCTACATCAATCACTCGACCAGCTCGATCCACCCGGTGGCGAGCAAGATCGAGATCCGCAAGGAAGGCAAGATCGGTCGCGTTTACTACCCGGCGCCGTATCTGACCAACGACAACCTGGAGTACTACCAGGATGCCTATGAGATCGGATACGAGAAGATCATCGACACCTATGCCGCGGCCACGCAGCACGTGGATCAGGGGCTGAGCCTGACGCTGTTCTTCAAGGACACCGCCACCACGCGCGATGTGAACAAGGCGCAGATCTACGCCTGGCGCAAGGGAATCAAGACGCTCTACTACATCCGGCTTCGGCAGATGGCGCTTCAAGGCACCGAGGTCGAAAATTGCGTCAGCTGCATGCTGTAGCTGACGCCCGACCAGAGTGCGGTGTCATACGCGACACGCCGCGACGGGCGTATGACACTTCACTTTCGGCGGTCAATCGCCGGCGGCCTGCTCCGTGCGCAACGCCTTGAGCCGTCGGTCCTCGCGCAGCACGTTCTGGTAGCTCTCGCGTTCGGCCAACAGCCAGTCCGGCTTGTCGGCCAGCAACGCGTCGATCTGCTCGGTGGTCAGCGCCTCGGTGACCCCGCCGCGGGCCAGCCCCGCGATCGACACACCGAGCTTGGCCGCCACCAGGTTCTTCGGGTGCGGGCCGTTCTTGCGCAGCTCCTGCAGCCATGGCGGTGGATCGGCCTGCAGCGCCGCGAGCTCGTCGCGGGTGATGGCGCTGCTCTGGAAGTCCTCGGGCGTCGCCGGCAGGTAGACGTCCAACTTCTTGGCCGCCGTGGCGGGCTTCATCGACTGCGAATTGGGCCTGCTCATGCCGCTCAGGGTATCGGTAGCCTGAGGCCGTGCATCCGCCCTCGCTCACCGTCGGTTACGTCCCAGGAGGGACGCCGGCGAAATGGGCTCGTAAGTGGGCGCAGCGCCATCCCCAGGTCCGGCTCGAGCTCACGACGATCCCCGCGGCCGACGCCGCCGACGCGGTGCGCGCCGGTGCCGTCGACGTCGCGGTGCTCCGCCTGCCCACCGACACCGTAGGGCTCGCGGTCATTCCGCTCTACGAGGAGACCACCGTGGCCGTCGTCGCAGCGGATCACCTGCTGAGCGCCGCGGACGAGATCACCGCCGCCGACCTCGCCGACGAACCACGGCTCGTGCCTCACCACGACGTCGTCGACTGGCCCGACGCACCCGGTGACCCCGCCGCCCATCGACCCGAGAACACCGCAGCGGCAATCGAACTCGTCGCCGCCGGAACGGGCGTGCTGATAGTCCCGCAATCGCTGGCGCGGCTGCATCACCGCCGCGACGTCACCTTCCGGCCCATCGCCGACGCGCCCACCTGTGCCGTCGCGCTCGCCGTGCCCGAGGGGCCGCAATCGGCACTCGTCGACGATTTCATCGGCGTCGTTCGCGGCCGCAAGGCTGGCTCCTCGCGCGGTCAGACGGAGCCGGCCCCCAAGCGGACCGCGCGCGAGAAGACCTTGGCCAAGCAAGCCGCGCGGGCCGCTGCCGGCAAGGTCGCCCGCAAGCCCGACAAGCCCGGCAAGCCCGGCAAGCCAGGCCGCCGGGTTCGCTGACGTCGGGCGCGCACTCAGACCGTCGGCGCGCGCGACGCCGTGAGGCCTGCGACGAGTAAGCCGACCACCCGGCGTGCGTCATACCGCTCATCCTTCTCGGCTCCGACACACAAATTGCCGACGCCCCTCAGGAATTCGTACGCGTCGACGTCTGCCCTAATCTCGCCCGCGGCGGCTGCCTCCTCCAGCAGTCGGGTCGCGACGGGCAGTAGACGGTCGAGAAAATAGGTGTGCAGAGCCTCGAACTGGGTGTTGTCCGACTGCAGGGCCGCTGCCAGGCCGTGCTTGGTGACGAGGAAGTCGACGAACATGTCGATCCACAGTTGCAGCGCCGTGTATGGCGAATGCTGTTGTAGCAGAGCGCTTCCCGCTACGGCGCAGCCCTCCACCTGGTGCCGGAAGACGGCGATGACCAGGTCTGCCCGAGTGGGGAAATGGCGGTAGATGGTGCCCACGCCGACACCGGCGCGGGCGGCGACGTCCCGCACGGGTGCCTCGACGCCGGAGTCGACGAAGGCCGCTGCGGCGGCGTCGAGCAGGGTGCGCTCGTTGCGCCTCGCATCGGCCCGCTTGCGTGGCCCCTCTGCCTCGGCCATGGCCCTCCCTTGTCGGGGTTGCGAAAACGGAACATCGCTCCGTATCGTTCGAACGGGAACAGTGTTCCGTTTCCGATCATGCCAGCCCGACCGGGCCACGAGACAAAGGACCGACGCCGTGTCGCACCCAGAGTTCGGACTCATGACCGCCCCGCAACAGGTGGACTACCGCGACGTACTGCGGGTGTGGCTCGAGGCCGATGGCGTGCCCGACATCGCCTCGGCGTGGTTGTTCGACCACCTCCTGCCGATCGCGGGCAGCCTCGACGGCCCGATCTTCGAGGGATGGACTCTGTTGTCGGCGCTTGCCGCGCAGACCGAGCGATTACGGGTCGGGCTGCTCGTGACAAGCAACCGCTTCCGGCCTCCGGCAATGCTCGCGAAAATCGCGACGACGGTCGACGTGGTGTCCAGTGGGCGGCTCGACTTCGGGATCGGCGCGGGTTCGCCACCCAGCCACCCCCTCGCTCGGCGTGAATACGACGCGCACGGCCTGCCGTACTCAGACGCCGACGATGCGGTGGCGAGCCTGGCCGAGGCCTGCGCCATGATGCGACGGCTGTGGACCGCTGATACTCCGTTCGACTTCGCCGGCGCCCACCACCGGGTGACCGGAGCGTTCGGCAACCCGAAGCCCGTTCAGCGGCCTCACCCGCCGATCGTCATCGGTGGCAGAGCCGCTGCGACACTGCGGGTGGTCGCCGAGCACGCGGACATCTGGAACATTCCAGGCGGTGACATCGCCGACGCCGCCGACCGTAGCGCGATGCTGGATCGCTACTGCGTGGACATCGGGAGGGACCCGGCCGAGATTCGCCGCTCCATCGCGTTGCCGGTGTCCTACGAGCGCCCCGCGGACACCCGGAAAGCAATCGTCGAAGCGGTCGATGCCGGCTTCGAGCACCTCGTGCTGATGCTCTCGGCGCCCTACCCGCAGGGCGTCGCGCACTGGGTGGCGGACGAGATCATCGGTGCCTCGGTGCGCTAGATCGTCAGCGTGCCGTCGGTGTTGATCGTCCACGCCGGGTTGAGCGCCACCTCCCAGACGTGCCCGTCGGGGTCGGCGAAGTAGCCCGAGTAGCCACCCCAGAACACTCGTTCGGCCGGCTTGAGCAGCGTGGCACCCGCGGCGACGGCCTGTTCGAGGACGGCGTCGACGTCGGCTTCAGAGCGCTGATTGATCGCAATGGTGATGCCGCTGAACCGGCCGTCGACGGGATGGTGGGCGTCAGCGGCCAGATCAGCGCGGCCGAACAACGCCAACGCGATACCGGGCAGCTGATAGAACACCACGCCATCGGGAGCGTCGTGGGGCTGCCAGCCCAGGCCTTCTTCGTAGAACCGGCGGGCCCGCGCGAGATCGTCGACACCGAGCGTGATCAAGCTGATGCGTTGCTCCATGTCGCGACGGTAACGCCGCACCCCGACAGGACCAGGTTTCGCACCGCGATCATCGATCGCAGCAACGACGACTGCACTAGCCTTACCTGAACGTCAAATCCTGTCGGGGGGCGAGCACGTGTCACGCATCTTTCTCAGTCATTCGAGTCGAGACACCCGCGAGGCGATCGCACTCAAGCAGTGGCTGGTCGACCAGGCGCCCCCACTGGCAAACGAGATCTTTCTCGATGTCGATGCCCAGACAGGTCTTCAGACAGGCACGCGCTGGAAAGACGCGCTACGGCAAGCTAACAACAGGTGTGAGGCGGTCGTCTGCCTGCTCTCGCGCAACTGGGAAGCCTCCCACGAGTGCAAGGTCGAATACCGCACCGCCGAGAATCTCAACAAGCAGATCTTCGTCGTGCGTCTCGAACCGTCCACGGGGAACGACCTCACGTCAGAATGGCAACGCTGCGACCTTTTCGGCGACGGGCCCAAGACGTCGATCGATGTCGGTGACGGCGACCCGGTCGAGTTCTCCACCGCGGGGCTCTATCGCTTGCGCGACGGAATCCGGGGCGCCGGCATCGGAGCGGACTCGTTCGTGTGGCCGCCACCGGGGGATCCCGGCCGGGCGCCCTACCGCGGATGGGAACCGCTCGACGAAGCCGACGCAGCGGTGTTCTTCGGCCGCGACGCCCAGATCGTGCGCGCCCTGGACACCCTGCGCGGTATGCGATTGTCCGCCGTGACGTCGTTGTTCGTGGTCCTGGGACCGTCGGGCACCGGCAAGTCGTCCTTCCTGCGCGCCGGACTGCTGCCGCGGTTGCGGCGCGAAGACCGCAGATTCGTCGTGATGGACATCGTGCGCCCCGAACGTGACGTGCTCTCCGGGGACGCGGGCTTCGCGGCATCGATCTGCTCGACCCGCGCCCAGCTCGGTCTCTCAGCGCCCAGCCTCGGTGAGATCAAGGCGGCCTGCGCAGCGGGCGATGCGGCTGCGGTCGCGCAATGGGTGTCCGAGATTCGGCAGGTTGCGGCCGACAGACTGCTCGAGCGCGGTGACGACAGGGACGCTTCGGCTCCCACGCTGGTGCTGCCGCTGGATCAGGCCGAAGAACTGTTCAACGCCGAGACCAGCGACAGCGGGGAGAGGTTCCTGGCTCTGCTGCGGCAGGTGATCGACAGCGTCAACCGCGCCGACCTCGGGCTCCTCGTCGCGGCCACGATCCGCACGGACCGATTCGAGACCCTGCAGACGCACCCGCAACTGAGCGGGCTGGGTACCGCCCTGTTCGACGAACTCAAACCGATGCCGCCCACCCAGTTCAAAGAGGTCATCGTCGGACCCGCGGAACGCGCCAGCGGCAACGGGCGGCCCTTGCGGATCGATCCCGAGCTGGTGGATCGGTTGCTGACGGACGCCGGAGTCGGCGCAGACACCCTGCCGATGCTGGCGTTGACCCTCGCGCGCCTCTACGCCGACTACGGGAGCACAGGCGAACTGACCTCCAGTCACTACGACAGCTTGGGCGGGATGCTGCGCGTGGTGGAGACCGAGATCGATCAGGTCCTCTCGCGTGACCCGAACGAGCGCACCCGACAACTTCAGATCCTGCGGCAGGCGTTCATCCCATGGCTCGCGACGATCAACCCCGACAGCGGGCAGCCCATGCGGCGGGTGGCGAAGGTGTCGGATCTGCCACCGCAGAGCCGCCCGCTGATCGACGCGATGGTTGCAGAACGGTTGATGGTCAAAGACGTTCGTGGTGGAACCCCGGTGGTCGAGGTCGCCCTGGAAAGCCTCCTGCGACAGTGGGGGCAGCTTGCGGCTTGGCTCCGCGAGGAGCACAAGGACCTGCGCGACGCCGACGACGTGATCCGCAGCGCCCAGTCCTGGCGAACGAGCGGACACGACCCCGCCTGGTTGCTGGAGGGCACCCGGCTCGCAGACGCCACCGTGCTGGCGAACAAACCGGAGTTCAGGCAACGACTCGCCGAGATCCACGACTACCTCGATGCGTCCCATGCGCGCGAGGCGCAACGCCGCGAGGCCGAGGAGCGCCGCCGTCAGGATGAGCTGGCCGCAGCGCAGGAACGAGCCCGCTATGCCCAGGAGCAGCAGGCGGTGGCCGAGCGCCACACCGCAACTCTGCGCAAGCGCAGCCGCGTACTGCGTGCCGTGGTGGCGGTCACCGCCATCGTCGCGGTGATCGCCGCGATCGGTTTCGTCAGGGCGAACTCCGCCAGCAACGAAGCGCAGCGGCAGTTCCGCGAAGCGACGAGTGCCCGGTTGACCAGCGACGCCCTGGCGATGATGCAAGGCACCCGTGGGGGCACCGACACCCGGGCACTGCAGCAGCTGCTGGTCGCACGCGAGCTGGCGGCTACACCTGATGACTATGCGCTGACGACCATCGTCGAACAGGACGGCAACACCGCCAAGATCATCCCTGCACAGGGGCTCATGGTCGATGTCTCCTACAGTCCCGACAACAGACGCATCGCCGCTTCGGGGGTCGACGGATACGTGCGAGTCTGGGATGCCGATTCCGGGCAGCCGATCGGTGATCCGATGCCCGATCACACCGGCATGGCGCATGTGGCCTACAGCCCGGACGGTGATTCGCTGGTGACGGTCGACGGGGCCGGGACCATACGCATCTTCGCAGCGGACGGCTTGTCACTGACACGCGAGATCGACAGCGACACTGAGATTCTCACCACGATCGCGTTCACCTCGGACGGTGATCGGTTCGCCACCGTGGGCGAGGATCGGGTGATCCAGATCATCGATACGGCCAGCGGTTCCGCAGTACGCGAAATCCCGAGCGGGCATGGCGAGTACGTGAGTGCGCTCGCATTCAGCCCCGACGGCCGCCAACTGCTCTCCGGAAGTGAGGACGGCACCCTGCAGATGTGGGACGCCGCGACGGGAACGGCGGTGGGGCCACGAATCGACGCCGGGGGCTTGGTCAACGATGTGGCATTTCGGCCCGACGGCCGTCGGTTCGCCAGCGGCGGCGATTCACTCATGCTCTGGGATGCCCAGACGCGCGAACCTGTCGGTGAACCGATGGAAGGTCACTTCAACTCGGTGACGGCGGTGTCGTTCAGTCCCGACAGCCAGGTGCTGGCCACCGGCAGCGCCGACTCCTCACTGCGGTTGTGGGACGCCGAGACCGGGGCATTCGAATGGAACGCCCTGTTCGGCCACGAAGGCAGAGTCTGGGGTATCCGCTTCAGCCCCGACGGTCGACACATCGCCAGCGCCAGCCGCGACGGCACGGTGCGCATCTGGGACCCGATGAAAAGCCAACCGCTGCTGGGGCACACCGCCGCAGTTCGCGACATCGGCTACAGCCCCGACGGCGAATTCCTGGCCAGCGCGAGCGAGGACGGCACCGTCCGGCTGTGGGATCCCGTCAGCCATCAGCTGCTGGGCCGACCCCTCGATGTCGGAGTCCCGTTGTACGCGTTGGCTTTCAGCCCGGACAGCACCCTGCTTGCGGCCGGTGGCGACAGCGGAACGGTCGTGGTGTGGAATCTGGGGTCGCGGCAGCAGGTCGGACGGTTCGAGACCAGCGAGAGGGCATCCGTGCGGACATTGCAGTTCAACCAGCACGGAAGTCGGCTCAGCGTGCTCGACTGGGCCGGCAACGCCAGCGTGATGGACGCCGGTTCCGGTGAAAGAATCGGAGAGGCGATCCCCGACATCGAAGCGATCACCTTGTCACCGGCGTGGGATCGCGCGGCAACCAGCCGCAGGTCCGAATACAGCGTGTACGTGTTGCCGATCGGCGGCGACGACCAGTCGTCCCAGGTGACGTTGGAGGGCCACACGAACAGGGTGGGCAGACTCGTGTTCAACGGCGACGGAACCCTGCTCGTGTCCGCGAGCGACGACACCACGGTCCGCAGATGGAACCCGGGCACCGGGGAGACCATCGGGGAACCCCTCGCCGGGCACACCGACGAGGTGCTCGACCTCGCCTTCAGCCCCGACGGCTCCCGGTTGATCACCGGTAGCGCAGACACCACCGCCCGGCTCTGGGATGTCGCGACCGGTCGTCAGTTGGCAGATCCTTATGGCGGTCATCAACAACGGGTCACCAGCGTTGCGTACAACCCCGACGGTGCCGGCTTCGCGACCGCGAGCAACGACGCCACCATACGGGTGCACACCGCTTCCGCCTCGCCGAACGATCTGTGCGCCAAGCTCACCGCGAACATGAGCCGCAGGCAATGGAACGAGTGGGTGTCACCGGACATCGACTACATGCCCGGATGCCCTGATCTCCCGATCGCACCGGACTGAGAGGTGACCATGCAGCACCGTACGCGCGACCAGCACCTCCTCGGCGATGGACCCAAGCGCATCCTCGCCCTCGACGGCGGCGGCATCCGCGGCGCGTTGACGCTCGGCTACCTCGCCCGTATCGAGGAGATCCTGCGCGACCGTCATGGCGGGGATCCCGATTTCCGGCTGTCCGACTACTTCGACCTGATCGGCGGGACGTCGACCGGCTCGATCATCGCGACGGGGCTGGCGCTCGGCTTCGCGGTCGACGAGCTGGTCGAGCTGTACCGCTCGTTGGGCGACAAGGTGTTCGACAAGGGCCTGCTGCGCTTCGGGCTGCTCGGTGCGAAGTTCCCGAAACAGCCGCTGCTCGACGCCCTGGACCGGCACTTCGGTGACGTCACGCTCGGCGGTGACGAGGTGCGCACCGGGCTCATGGTGATGACCAAACGGCTGGACACGGGCAGTCCGTGGCTACTGCACAACAGCCCACGGGGCAGGTATTTCGCCGGCGACGACGGCAGCTATCCGAACCAGGATTTTTTGCTGCGCAACATCGTTCGCGCGAGCACCGCCGCGCCGCACTATTTCGAACCGGAGTTGCTGCACATCGCACCGGGCACCTCCGGAGCCTTCGTCGACGGCGGGGTGAGTCCCTACAACAACCCCGCGCTGCAGATGCTGATGCTCGCGACGTGCGGCGGCTACGGATTGTCGTGGCCGTTCGGCGCCGACAGGCTGCTGCTGGTGTCCGCGGGCACCGGACTGCGCCCGGTGCAGATGCCGGCCACCGACGTCATGGACATGCCGGCGGTCGTCCTGGCCGCGCAGTCGATGCTGTCCATCATGGCGGACGCGAACTGGCTGGGACAGGCTGTGCTGCAATGGATGTCATCGAGTCCGACGGCGTGGTCGATCGACGGCGAAGTCGGGGATCTGCGCGACGATCGGCTCGGCGGTGGCCCCGACATGATCAGCTATCTGCGTTACGAGGTGGCTCTCGAGTCGCAGTGGCTCAGAGCCAATCTCGGGCTGAACCTGGATCAGGCCGCCTGCGACGAGCTGTACGCGATGGACAATCCGCGCAACCTCGCACAACTGTCCCGGATCGGAGTGGCCGCTGCGGCACGGCAGGTGCAGCCCGATCATTTCCCTGCCGCGTTCGACCTGTCCTGAGTCACCGGCTCGTAGCGACGCCGGAACTCGTCGCCGGGCACCGCCCAGACGTCGCCGTGGTCACCCTGCACGAGCCATGACTGGCCGGGTGCGGTGATCGACCCCTCCAGGGTCTCGACGGCCTCGCCGTCGCGCGCGGGCCGAGCGAGTACGGTGCCGGTGCGGCGCCAGCGTCGCCCACCGAGGTGGCGGTGGGTGGCGTGGAAGATGTCGTCACGCACCGACCAGGGCGCACCACCCGATTCCTCGCGCACTTCCCAGTCCCCGGCCTGCGCCGTCAACGTCGATCCGTCGGGTGCGGTCCACGTCCATCCGGCCGGGCGCTGCTCGGCGAGCACCGCGCCGGTTCTGCGATACGGCGCCCAGCCCGCTGCGGGCGCCGGGAGGGAGCGATATCCCAGTTCCCGCAACGTGATCAGCGTCGCGGCCAAACTGCGCAACGCGTCGTCGAGCAGTGCGGGCTCGGACGAGACCTGCGACCAGTCGATGAGTTTGTCGTGCACCTTGGTGCGGTCGTCACGGCGCGTTCCGAACCGCCAGCCGTGGCCGCGGTAGTACCGGCACCAGTCCTCGTGTTCGGCACGCGCCATCGCCTCGGCCGTGGGTCGGTCGAAACCCAGGCGACGCAACTGCTCTGCAGGTGGCCGGCCCTTCAGCTCGGCCGGTGTCACGCCGTCGAACGGGTGTCCCCAGCAGTTCCAGGTGTGCCCCCCGATCTTCTCGACGATCCACAACGCGTTGCGCACCTGTCGACGATTCGATTCGCGATAGAACTCGTCGAGTCGGTTCCACGGAACCGCGGTGGCTCCGGTGCCGGCATCGCCGACGTAGCGGTCGTGGATCAACGCCGCGGCACGTTCCCAGGCGTCGTGCGCCTGACCGCCGGGAAGGTCGAGGCTGAGTCGGTAGGTGTAGAGGCGCCCGACGACCGCGACCCGTTCCTGGGTGGCGTCGGCCAGAGGGTTGTGCACGTGGATCACGGTGTCGGGCAGGCGTGCTGCGATCCGGGTGGCCGTCGAGGTGTGCTCGGCGCTGTCGACGAACACCAGGGCTGTCGTCGTCGGATCGCCGCCGGCGATCAGTTCGCTCACCGTGTCGAAGGTGGGGTCGGCATCGACGGCGATGACGTCCGAGGCTCGGTCGGGATGGCCCAGTTGGTCGCAGGTGAATTCGTAGTCGCGTTGGTGCTGGATCGCATCGCCGGTGACCACGTACAGGTCGGGGAGGTGTCCGCGGCCGCGGTACTCGAGTTCCAGTCGCCGGGTGAGCATGTCGGCGCAGAGCGCGGTGGTCAGCTGCGACGAGCCACACACCAGTAGTCGTTGCACGCGGGCACCCGTGAGGATGCGGTCGAGAAGGCGGCGTGCGGTCACCTCGTAGATTCCGACGGTGTCTGCCGCCCAGCGGTTGTGCGCGCCGCCGAAGTGCTGGGCTCGCCACGCCGCAGCTTGCCACGGGTCGTCGATCCGGACGATCAACGGGATTCGCTGCCGCTCGTCACCGCCGTGTGCGGTGATCCACCGCAACCGCAGGAGGTTCGTCGACGGATCCGGCCCCAGCAGGTAGAGCCGGTCGATCTTGTGCCAGAGGGGAAGTGCGACAAGCGGTTCGGGCTGGTCGACAGCCACGGCGAGCACGCGGGCGCCGGCGGCGCGCGCGAGCGCGGCGAGGTCACTGTCGTCGTTGTCGGTGATGACCACCGGCACGCGGCCCCGTCGCACCGTGTGCGCCACCGCCCGCACCAGAGGTAGCGAGTCCTCGTCGAGTCCGACCACCACGGTGACCGAGCGCGCCAGACGCACTCGGAGGCGGTCGAATCGGGACCGGAACAGCGCCATCGCGACGCCGACGATCGACATGAACAGCGCTGCCAGAGCGGAGATCTGGGCGATGTTGAGAGCCACCGGCATAGGAGAGGGGCAGCTGCCGCCGCTCAGGCTGCGGGCGGGATCGCCTCCTTTGACCAGGGCGGCCGTCCACAGCAGTGGGGTGAAGACGTCGGGATGTTGATCGTCCTGGCAGCGCCAGTAGGAGGCGATGCCCAGGACGGCCGTGCCGACCGCCAGCGCTGCGACGATGGCGACCGGAGCGTCCGACCGCCGGCCCGGCGAGCGGCGGGCGAGTGTCAGGCCGAGCAGGATCATGACCGTGACGACGATCCCGATGGTGACCGCGGAGTTCGGTGCCCCGAACCAGCGAATCCCCGTCGGCATCCGTTCGCGCAGCTGCGGCCAGGCGGCGATCACGGCCAGATATCCGAGCAGAACGCCCGTGAGTGCCCACAGTGCGGTGCGCGTCGCGGCGGCGCGGCCGACGACGCCGTTCGCCAGGCTGTTCGCGGGCCGCACGCCGGGGAGTCTAGTGATCGCGGGGTCGAGAGGGTGCCTGCTGGTGAAAACCACACCGCCGGGTGCGGACTGTCACTCCAACACCCGGCGGGGCGCCGACGTTGCGGCGGGGTGGTTTCAGTAGGTGTGCTGGGGGCCCTGGGCCTTCTTGTACAGAGCCTTGAGCATCCGGTCGCGGAAGAAGGCGTTGTCGATCAGCTTGATGCCGTTGTTGGCGACGGCGGGGATTCCCGCGAGTTTGTGGAAGTACCTGCCGCGCTTGTACTCCCGGCCCCATGCGGCTTCCATGCGCTGGCCGTAGTTGGTGAAGTCGTCCGGGCCGCCGTTGGTCAGCGCGGCGATCGCGCACTCACCGGCTGCGAGTCCGGATTCCAGCGCTTTGGAGATGCCAGCGCCGGAGGCGGGCTTGCCTGCGCCCAGCGAGTCGCCGGTGAACAGCACTCCCGGGCGCCACGCCGGCCACGCCGTGAAGCCCATGGGCAGCCGCCAGGCGCGCACGCTCTTGTTCTTCTTCAGCTCCTCGATGGGCGGCAGGTCCCATTCGCGGGGCAGCGTGCGCAGGAAGTCGCCGAGGAACTGCGTCGCGTTGATCGACTGCCAGTTCTTGTAGCTGTTGACGTAGCCCAGGCCGATGTTGAAGATGCCGTTGCCCATCGGGAAGACCCAGCCGTATCCGGGCAGCTGGTCACCTTGGAACTGCAGCTTGAGATAGATGTCGAGGCTGTCGGAGTCCGCGCGGTTGGCCGGCATCTCCGAGCGGATCGCGATCGCCGAATAGCCGTTGTACTCGGAGTCGATCTTCAGCGCTCGCTTGATGGGGGAGTACGCGCCGTCGGCGGCGATCACCGCGTCGCCGTAGACCTTCTCGCCGCTCTTGAGAACCACGCCGATGACGCGTCCGTTGGCGTCGACCTCCGGCCCGGCCACCTCTGCGCCTTGGCGCACCTCGGCCCCGGCGGATTCGGCGTGCTTGAGCAGCGTCGTGTCGAGGTGCTCGCGGCTGACGGTGTGCCCGTGGTTGGGCATACCGGGCCGGGTCGGGAACGACAGTTCCCAGCGGCTGGGGCTGTAGACGGTCACCCTGTTGACCCGGTGGTAGGTGGCCACCTCGTCGGCGAGTCCCATCTTCTGCAGGTAGCTCACGGCGCGCGCGGTCAGGCCGTCACCACACGGTTTGGCCCGCGGGAACTGTGCCTTGTCGAGCACCACCACGTTCGCTCCGGTCTGGGCGGCCTGCCATGCGGCTGCCGATCCGGACGGCCCCCCGCCTGCGATGACCAGGTCGTATCGCTGCGTCATATCTCTCGTCTCGTTGCGCGGCTGTCGCCCGAGATAGTACCGATTCCGGGGCTCGCCGCGCGGCACGGCCGTGATGATGTGTTCGTGACGCCCGCGCCGCGTCGCGCGGTCAGGGCAGGTCAGCCGTATTACACCGGGTAGAGTGACCGCGTGCGACGAGGGCCACGAGGGCGCGCAGCCGACGAGCCGGGCGTCAAGGTGGACGCCCGCAGTGAACGCTGGCGCGAACACCGCAAGAAGGTGCGGTCCGAGATCGTCGACGCCGCGTTCCGGGCGATCGACCGACAGGGCCCCGAGGTGTCGCTGCGGGAGATCGCCGAAGAGGCGGGCACGGCCAAGCCGAAGATCTACCGGCACTTCACCGACAAATCGGATCTGTTCCAGGCGATCGGGCAGCGCATGCGGGACATGTTGTGGTCGGCCATCTTCCCGTCGATCAACGTCTCGACCGACCCGGCGCACACCATCATCCGCCGGGCCGTGGAGCAGTACGTGCGGCTGGTCGACGAACACCCGAACGTGATCCGGTTCCTGATGCAGAGCCGGTTCGCCGAAAGCGAATCGGCGATCCGCGCGGTGAACGAGGGCCGCGACATCACGCTGGCGATGGCCGACATGTTCAGCCACGAGCTGCAGGACATGGAGCTCGACGGTGCGGCGTTCGAGCTGGCCGCATTCGCCACATTCGGGGCCGCTGCGTCGGCGACGGACTGGTGGCTGGGCGCCCAGCAGGACACGCCGCGACGGCTGCCTGCGGAGACGTTCGTCGACTATCTGACCACGATCATGCTCGGCTCGATCAACGGCACCTGCGAGGTGCTGGGCATCCGGATCGACCCGGATCTGCCGCTGCACGAAGGCGTCACCCGGCGCGAACAGGTCGCCTGAGGGCGGGCCGCTCAGCAGCGCGGCGCGGACGGCCACGGCGACGTCGTCGCCGCATCGCTTCAAAAGCTGAATGTCGTTGCCCCATCGCCGATCCACTCCCACAGCTGCACAGTTCCCCCGGCCTCTGCACCCTCGATGAAGGTGGCCGGGTCCAGCTTCTTGGCGTTGATGCACAGCGGACACACCAGGTAGCGCCCGCCGGCACTGCGATAGCGCTCGATCAGCTCTGACAGCGGCGGGCATCCCTCACAGGCCGTGGCGACGGCAACGCCCGCCACCACCAGCCGGACGGCCTCTTTGGCCAGGAACATCATGGTGGGGCGCCCGGACTCCGCGGCGCCGACGGCGACCAGGAAGGCGACGGTCACCTTTTCGGGGTCCTCCAGTCCGGTGGTCACCGTCAGTGCGGCTTTGCGGTCGGTGTTCATCTCGTCTCCCTTGTGAGCGGTGTGCTGACACAGGGAACGTTAGGAATTCGTGGGTGTCGCGGAATCGGTGTCGACCGCCGACTTCGGGTGGGTGTTCGGCGGCGACGATGGCGGCCGGCACGCAGGTCAACGGCTGAGCAGGCGGGCGACGGCGGCCGCGCGGGCGGATCTGCCCGCCACACCCAACTTCGTGTAGACGCTGGTCAGGTGACGTTCGACTGTGCGGATCGACAGGGCCATGGCCGCGGCGACTTCCGCGTTGTCCCGGCCTTGACTCACCAGGCGCAGCACCTCGAGCTCTCGGCTGGTCAGAGTCTGCAGGGCGGCAGGCGAGCTGGGTGGATGCAGGCCCTCACCGGCGAGGAACGCGGTGACTTCGGCGACGAAGACCTCCCAGGCGGGCTCGTCAGCGAGGGTGATGTGGTTGGCGCTGTCGAGCGCGACGAAACGCGCACCGCTGATCCGCGCCGCCAGTTCCCGCCCATCGGCGAACGGGTTCATGCGGTCGCCCCGAGCGTGGACCACCAGCGTCGGCGCGGTGATCCGGCTCAAGTACGCACCCACGTCCACCTCCGCGCGAGCCGCGCGCGAACGCATCGCATTCTCCGTCGAGGTCGCCCGCGCCTGCAGGTCGTCGAGCCAACCGGCCTGAACTGGTGACGCGCCCGGGATCATCAGGTCGGTGAAGACCCGGCGGAACGTACTCTCGGGCCGCGCCCACCCCACTTTGATCAATTGCTGAAACGCGTGTTCCAGGTCGACGGCCTCATCGTCACGGCGTGCCACGCCATAGGTGCCGTAGAGGATGAGGCGGCTCACGCGGTCCGGGTTGTCCGCGGTGTAGGCGATGGCCACCGGACCGCCCTGCGACATCCCGATCATGGCGCAGCGCGGTACCTCCGCCGCGTCGATGACGGCCGCCAGATCGGCGACGCGGGTGGGCAGACTGAAGTCGGTGACGTTCCAGTCCGACATGCCGAAGCCGCGCTCGTCATAGCGGATGACCGTCGCGATACTGCCCAGATCCCGCAGGAAGTGCTGCCACACCGGGCTCTCCCAGTCGAACTCCAGGTGACTGAGCCAGCACGTGGTGAGCAGCAGCGGTGGGCCGCTGCCGTGTATTGCGTACGCGATGCGGGTGCCGTCCGCACTGCGGCAGAACCGCACCTCCTGTGGCGGCGCGCCCGATGACATGGCGGTGAGCCTAATGACCGATGGCGTCCCCGAGGTGAGGATGCGACACGCCACCACAAGATGTGGCGTCGGAAGCCGTTTTGCGACCCAACAAGTTGTACTGTCGGTGGCGGCCTGTAGAACAGCTCACACAGGTGAAATCCGGCGAAATGGGGTCCAGGTGTCCGAGGGAATGAAGCTGATCGACCGTGTCTCCGCGATCAACTGGAACCGCCTGCAGGACGAGAAGGACGCCGAGGTGTGGGAGCGCCTCACCGGCAATTTCTGGCTGCCCGAGAAGGTGCCCGTGTCCAACGACATCCCGTCGTGGAACACGCTGACGGCCCACGAGAAGCAGCTCACGATGCGGGTCTTCACCGGCCTGACTCTGCTCGACACGATCCAGGGCACCGTCGGCGCGGTGAGCCTCATCCCTGACGCGCTCACGCCGCACGAGGAGGCGGTGTACACCAACATCGCGTTCATGGAGTCGGTGCACGCCCGCAGCTACTCCAACATCTTCTCGACGCTGTGCTCGACCGCCGAGATCGACGACGCGTTCCGCTGGTCCGAGGAGAACCCCAACCTCCAGCGCAAGGCGGAGATCGTCATGCGCTACTACAAGGGCGACGAGCCGCTGAAGCGCAAAGTGGCCTCCACCCTGCTCGAGAGCTTCCTGTTCTACTCCGGGTTCTACCTGCCGATGTACTGGAGCAGCCGGGCCAAGCTCACCAACACCGCCGACATGATCCGACTGATCATCCGCGACGAGGCCGTGCACGGCTACTACATCGGCTACAAGTTCCAGCGCGGGCTCGCGCTGACCGACGAGAACACCCGCCAGGAGCTCAAGGACTACACCTACGAGCTGCTGTTCGAGCTGTATGACAACGAGGTCGAGTACACCCAGGATCTCTACGACGAGGTCGGGCTGACCGAGGACGTCAAGAAGTTCCTGCGGTACAACGCCAACAAGGCGCTGATGAACCTCGGCTACGAAGCGCTGTTCCCGCGTGACGAGACCGACGTGAACCCGGCGATCCTGTCCGCGCTGAGCCCCAACGCCGACGAGAACCACGACTTCTTCTCCGGGTCGGGCAGCAGCTACGTGATCGGCAAGGCCGTGGTCACCGAGGACGAGGACTGGGACTTCTAGAGGGTCAGCGGGTCCAGGGGGATGTCTCGTCTCCCGCGGAGTCAGCGGGAGACTTCAACGAGCTCACCTTTGATCGTCCAGCTTGCACCGGCCGGTTTCGCAGAGAGCAGTTCGCCGGCCACGCACATGTGGTCGGCAGGGTCCCACTTGACGCCCGACTGGTAAGGGGACACGAGCCGCGGTACGGCGCCGAGCACGGCCCGGCGTTGATCGAGTAGATGCTGCCGGATCTCTTCACCATCTGCCGGGAGAGACTTCGCGAGCCGTGCAACGACCTCGGGTAGGACCGACGCGTCAATGTGCGCCTGGAACGCACAGATCACCCCGTCGACGATTCCTTTGACCAAGTTCCCCAACACCAGCGGCTGCTGCACGTGTGGTGGACGAACGCGGACTCTGACCGCGAAAGGCGTTTCAGGCTCCCGGGTCTGCTCCATCACCTGCACCTTCGCGCGCGCCAGCGCCAGCCACACCTGGGCGAGCTTCTTCTCGCCTGCGAACGTGCCGAGGTCGACCCAGTCGAACGAGGCCAGTGTCGAACCGGATTCCCAATGGGCGAAGCCGTCCGATCGCGGCGCGAGCGCGTAGCGGTAGCAAAACGGGTATTGACCGTTGTCCGCGGCTGCCGGCACCGCAGCACCGTGCTCGAAGCGAATCCCGTTGCGGCCGGCGACCCGGAAGGAATCAATGTTGTAGAGGACGAGGTTCTCGACGTCAGCCTTCGGGTGCTTACGACCGAAGAACGTCGCGTGTAGCACCTCATCTGCCGATGGTTCGAGTTCGCCGCAGCGAGCCCGGATCTCGGCCCGAAGAGAGTCTTGCCATGGGGGCCGGCCCTCGAATCTGATGTAGTCGTCTGCCCACGCCTCGACTGAGGGCCGGTCAGCCGCTGGTCCATGGATCTGCCAACGGGCCTCGGCCGCGGGGGGCTGCATCGCCGTCGCGGCTTCATCGCTTGTGGCGTCTTCTGAGGCATCGAGAACAGAGGCGCCGGTGGTGATCGATGAGGCATGCCTGTCGTCGGCAATGAATTGCGCATCCACCCGGGCTGAAATCTCGATGTCGTTCGGAACGAGTTCCACGGCTGACCCCTGCGGTGCGACTGCAGCGCGCACCGAGCCGACAACCTCGTCCCCGATCGGCCTCAGGTTGGAGCCGAGCATTCCCGCGTCGGCGATCGCGACAGGACGCACCTTGTCCAGTCCCAGTGCATCGGCGTATTGCTGTGCGCGCGTGGAAGCGTCGCGAACGGCGCGGGTGCGCGCCTGAACGATCAACTGTTCCCGGCGCTCGTCGGTGAGAGACCATTTGACGCGCTGAAGGCTGAAGCCCTCGATGCCCGCGATCTGCTGACCGACCCACCGGGCCAGTGATCCGAAGTCGCGGAACTTGACCTCCATACCGACATTGGCATGATGCATCAGCGGCAATTGATTACCGTCTTGGTTCCAGGGGCGGCTGGACCAGGTCCGTAACTGCTCAGCCGACCACCATGTGACGGCGCCGTCCTGTTGCAGGGTGGCGACCGACGACTTCAATTGCTCGAATTCGCGTACCACCCGCTGATACACCGGCTCCATCTCCCGGCCCTCGTAGCCGAGGGCGACGTAGGCGGTACCGCGCTCAGCGGGATGGAACGCGGAGAAAGAACCGCGGACGGTGATCTCGGTGGCCATAGCCGATCAGGATAGCGAGATGGTCCGACACTTCCGGTAGATCAAGGTGCTACTCAGCCCTTTGGATCGTGCCGTGTCGCCACTCCAAGAAAACTCCAAGCACGGCACGTGACTGTGAGGCAGCCGCCGCACCAGGTGAGGTCAGTCGAATTGGACTGCGGTCGGCTCCGAACACGAGTAGCGGGGGAGCAATGGCACGAAAGATCACCACACTGTTGGCGGGCGCAGTCTCAGGCGCTGCCCTCGCCGCGGCCGTACTGGCAGCACCCGTTGCCGACGCCCAGCCAGGGTTCACCCTGCCAGGTCCCGGCGTCTGCAACTACCCGGGCACCTCCGGTGGCGGCGGGATCGGCCCGTTGAGCATGCAATTCTGCAACTATCCACCACTGCTGGCCGGAATGCACTATCACTGCCAGTGGTTCGGTGGAGCGAAGTGGAACAGCGGCAGCTGCAACTGGCGGTGGCCTGACAACAGTGTCGCACCGGCACCTCCACCTGAGCAGGTCTTCTGGTGAGGGCGCTACTCGCGGCAGGCCTCGGCGTGGCGGCCCTTGTTCTCGCGGCTCCGGCCAGCGCCGACGATCAAGCCTTCCTCAACGCGATGTCCGAGCTGGGTATCAGTTCCTACCACGGCCACATCGACGACAACGCCCGTGAGGACCGAAGCAATCTGATTGCGGGCCAGAACATCTGCAACAACCTGCACAACGGCTACACGGTGCTCGATCAGCAGCGCATGTTGTTGATCAATAGCCACACTCGACACTCCATGGACCAGAACCCGATCACACCTGATCAGGTGTACGGCATGGTCGACGCCGCGAGACGTTACCTCTGCCCGGACACGCTGTGAATCACCCCGTCAGGGGATCGGGATCGTCGCGGTGATCCGCGTCCCGTCGCCGGGACGGCTCTCCACGGTCATGGTGCCCGAGAGTGCCTCCACACGGTCACGCAGTCCCGTCAGGCCCGAGCCGCCGGAAGTGTCGGCGCCGCCGTCGCCGTCATCGGACACGCAGAGCCGCAGCACTTCTGCGCTCTGAGCGTCCGCCGACAGGTCGACCTGCACCGTCGCTTCTTCGGCGTTGGCGTGCTTGGCGATGTTCGTCAACGCCTCGGCGACAACGTAATACGCCGCCACCTCGATCGATTCGGGCAGCCGATGCTCGACGTCGACGGAGAGCTCGACCGGGACGGTCGACCGGCGAGCGAGGTTGCGCATTGCCGGTCCAAGGCCGCCGCGGGACAACACTGCGGGGTGCAGACCGCGGGAGAGCTCCTGCAGGTCCGAGTGCAGACCGGCCAGACCCTCGACAGCGTGAGACAGCTGCCCGCGCAGCGCATCGTCGTGCGCCAATGCCGCTTCGGCTGCCCGCAATTTGAGGCTCAGCGACACGATCCGCTGCTGGGCGCCGTCGTGCAGGTCCCGCTCGAAGCGGCGCCGCGCCTCGTCGGCAGCGGCCACCAGGCGTGCGCGTGACGCCTTGAGCTCCGAGCGTGTCTCGGCGTTGGCGATCGCCGTGGAGATCAGATCGGCGAAGTCACCGATGTGCGTTTCGGCCGCCTCGACGACGCCCGCGGCCGAATGCGCCGCCACGACCAGGGCGCCGCGCACCGACTCCTCGACGACCATCGGCGCGCCCGCCCCTTCGGAGACGTTCATGGCCCGCAGCCGTGCCGCGATGGACCCGTCGACTCCGGCGTAGCTCGCCATGCGCGCCGGCGCGCCGGTGCGCCGGACCCTGGCGGCGATGCTGTCTCCATCGAGTGAAAGCCGTTCTCCGACAGCGAAACCCGCGTTGCCCGTGGTATCCACCGTCGCCTGGACCACCGCGGCGTCGTCGGGGTCGAAGGTCAGCAGCGTGACGTGCTGGGCGCCGAGGCTGTGCGCGAGCTCGGCGACAGCGGCGTCGTAGACGTCGCGCAGCGGCGCGCCCCGGGCCACCAGGGTGGCCACCCGCCGCAGCGCAGCCTGCTGGGCACGCGCCACCCGGAGCCGGTCCTGTTCGAGGCGCCGCTCGGTGACGTCACGCGCACCACCGACCAGCACTCCGCGGTCGGAGACGATGTTCCATTCCAACCACCGCACCCCGGCGTCGCGGCACAGACACCGGCTCTCGAACTGGGCGGCCCCGTCCGTCGGCGGGATCGCTGCCCACGCCGCAGCCGTCGCGTCCCGATCGTCGGGATGGATGAAGTCCCGTAGCGGACGGGCGGCGAGCTCTGCGGCGGAGTAACCGAGGGTGCGCTCGAACGCAGGATTCACCCGCGTCAGGTACTCGCCCTCGCCGAGGAAGAGCAGGTCCGACGCGACCGCGAAGAAACGTTCAAGTTCCCGGCGGCTGGCCTCCAGTTCGGCGGTGATCGTCTCGCGGTCACACGCCGCGGCCAGCAACGCCTGCAGGGAGGGCACCATGCGCTGGGCGCTGCGGGCCGAGGCCAGCTGCACACCGCGGGGGAGCAGCAGCGTCCCGCTCTGTGCTGTCCCGTCGCGCAGCGGGATCGCCGTCTGATCGGCGGCCGCCTCGGTCTCACCCACCCTCAGCGTCGCCCACGGCAGCCCCAACGCCTCGGCCAGCCGCTGCCCGGCACCGTTGAGGGCGTCCTGGAGCGACGGTGCGCGCAACATCATTCGCGCCAGCGCGGCGGCCAGATCGGCTTCCCTCCGGCGCTGCACGGCCTCGGCGGCGCGCACCCGGGCCTGCCCTACGAGCAGATTGGTCAGCAGGGCCAGGGTGAGGAAGACCGCGACGGCGGGGACAAGGCTGTCGCGCCCCTCGAGGTGCAGGTTGGTGTAGACGACCGCGCTGACCATCGACATCGCGATGGCCAGTCCGTAACCCCAACCCGCGGACACCACCAGGACGCCGAGCAGCAGCAGGGCACCGAATGCGTTGTCAGGGGCGACCAGTTTGAGCGCATTGATCACGGCCAGCTCGCCGACGATGAACGCGCAGGCCACCACAATGCCCACCCACACCGGGCGGGTGGTGGGGCGCACCACCAGGCTGATGAATCGGGCGGGGAGGGCTTGCCACGTCACTGTCCGATCCTAATGGCGGGAATTACCGTTAACGGGAATGCCAACAGGTCATTGCGTAGGCACACTCGACGTATGACTGGTCCGCGCTGCTTGATCGTCGACGACAGCGCCGACTTCCGCGCCGCCGCGCGTGCGGTGCTCGAACGCGGTGGCATCACGGTGGTCGGCGTGGCTGCCGACGCCGCCGAGGCCATGCAGTGCGCGCAGGAATTGAACCCCGACGTCGCTCTGGTCGATGTGAATCTGGGCGCCGACAGCGGGTTCGACGTCGCCGAGCGGCTTTCCGGCACCGCGGTCATCCTCACCTCGACCCACGACGAGCAGGATTTCGCCGACCTGATCGAGGCGAGCCCCGCGCTGGGGTTCCTCCCCAAACTGGCGCTCTCGCCGACGGCGGTGCTCACCATGCTGGGCCGCACCCCGTGAGAGTGGGTCAGCGGGATTCCAGGTAGAGGATCACCGCGCGGACGCGGCGGTGGTCGTCACCGGTCTCGGGCAGGTCGAGTTTGGTCAGGATGCTGCGGACGTGCTTTTCGACGGTGCCCTCGGTGACCCACAGACGGCGGCCGATACCGCCGTTGGACAGGCCCTCGGCCATCAGTGTGAGGACCTCGCGTTCGCGGGCGCTCAACGCGGCCAGCGGGTCGTTGCGCTTACGTGCACCGACCAGCTCGGCCACCAGCGCCGGATCGACCACCGATGCGCCGTTGGCGACACGGTGCACAGTGTCGATGAAGTCGTCGACGTCGGTGACGCGAGTCTTGAGCAAGTACCCGATCGCGTGGCCACCGGCCAGCAGTTCCATGGCGTGGTCGACGTCGACATGCGCCGAGAGCACGACGATGCCGATCTCGGGCGCCTCCTCGCGGATCACCCGCGCGGCATCGAGCCCCTCCGTCGTGTGGGTGGGCGGCATCCGGATGTCGACGAGCACCAGGTCGGGTTTCTCGGTGCGGACCAGCCCGAGAAGAGCCGACGCGTCTCCTACCTGACCGACGACCTCCAGGCCCGAGCGTTGGAGCAGGCTAGCCAGCCCCTCGCGGAGCAGCACGTCGTCGTCGGCGATCGCGACTCTCAGAGCGCCCATGGTCTGACATTCTGACATTGATGTGACAGGAGCGTGGTCGGTGCGCTCTGGGGGCTAGCGGTAAGGGGGTGGTCCGGCCAGCAGCGAGGCGGCCACGGTCGAAATGCACGACACTGGTCGCCATGACGCGTTCGATCGGTCAACCCGTGTCGCGAGTCGAAGGAATGCAGAAGGTGACAGGCGCGGCGCGCTACACCGCGGACACTCCGGTAGACGACCCCACTTTCGCGGTCCTGGTGCAGGCCACGATTCCGCATGGCCGCGTGACCGCCGAGTCGATGGCCGCCGCGGCCGCCAGGGCCGCGAACGCGCCGGGGACCATCTTCGTGCTGACACCGCTGAATTGCCCTGCGCTGCACGTGCTTCCCGAGGACATGACGTGGGATCTGCCGTTGGAGCGCCGCCCGCCGCTGTCGGATCTGACGGTTCAGCACGTGGGCCAGCACTTGGCGATGGTGGTGGCCGACTCGCCGGAGAACGCCACTTACGCCGCGTCGTTGATGAGCTTCGACTACGAGGTCTCGCCCGCTCAGCTGAGCGCCCGGCAGGTGCTGGCCGAGCCGGGCGTCCCCGACGAAGGCCCCGTCCGGCACGGCGTCTACCGGCCCGACCACTTCGTGAAGCTCGACGAGGAGAAGTTGCAGGACCATCGGGGTCCGGCGGACGAACCCGCCGGCGTCCGAGTCGAGTCCACCTATCGCACCCCGATCAACACCCACTATCCGATCGAGCTGTCGGCGACGGTCGCCAGGTGGGAGGGTGAGGACCTCGTCCTGCACGACAGCACCCGATGGATCACCGGCGAACGACGCGCGGTCGCGGCCTATCTGGGGATCGCCGAGGATCGGGTTCGGATTCTCTCGCCGCTGGTCGGTGGTGCGTTCGGCAGCAAGAGCTTCTTGTGGATGCACGTGGTGCTGTGCGCGGTGGCAGCGCGCGAGATCGGCCGGCCGGTCAAGCTGGTGCTGACCCGCGATCAGATGTACACCTCGACCGGTCATCGGCCGCGCACCGAACAAACGGTGAGGCTGGTGGCCGACGACGCCGGCGCCATCACCAGCACCGAACACCACACCCTGACCGAGACCTCGACCGTTGCGCACTTCTGCGAGCCCGCCGGTCTGTCCACGCGGCTGCTGTACCGCTCACCACGAATGAGCGTGTCTCACACCGTCGCCCGCATCAACGCGCCCACACCGTGTTTCATGCGCGGGCCGGGTGAGGCGCCCGGCCTGTTCGCTCTCGAGGTCGCGATGGACGAGCTCGCCGCCGCGACGAACCAGGATCCGCTGCACCTGCGGATCGCGCATGTGACCGATCGTGACCAGACCAACGGGAAGCCGTGGTCGGCCGCCGATCTCGCACAGTGCTACCGGACCGGGGCGCGCCGGTTCGGGTGGGACGACCGACCATGGGCACCGCGATCGTTGACGCGCAACGGGTTTCAGATCGGATGGGGGATGGCCACGGCGACCTATCCGGGCCGGCGCATGCCGGCGAGCTGCCGGGTGCAGACGCTGCCCGACGGGCACGTGCGGTTCAGCGCCGCCACTCACGAGGTGGGCACCGGCGTACGCACCGTCATGACCCAGGTCGCCGCCGACACCACAGGCCTGCCGCTGGATCGGGTGAGCTTTCATTCCGGCGATTCGTTCTTCCCCAACGCCCCCTACAGCGGGGCGTCGCAGACGACGGCCACCGTCGGCTCTGCTGTGTACGCCGCGGCCTTGGAATGGACGCGCCGGCTGGGCGGTCGGGCATTCCCCACCGACAACGTCACCCCCGAGCTGGCAGCAGAACTCACCTTCACGGCGACGAGCGACGGCGCACCGGACGGTGGCGCGGTCTCGCAGTCCTTCGGTGCGCACTTCTGCGAAGTCGAGGTCGACGAAGCGCTGGGTCGGGCGACGGTGACCCGCTGGGTGGCGGTGATGGACTGCGGGCGCGTGCTCAACCCGAAGCTGGCGGCCAACCAGGTGATGGGCGGCATCACCTTCGGGCTGGGCATGGCGCTGCTCGAACAGGTACCGCACGACCCCATGACCGGAGCGCCCCTGGGCGAGTACTACGTACCCACCCACGCCGATCGACCGGAATTCGACATCACCTTCCTCGAGCATCCCGATCACGAGCTCGATCCGATCGGTGTGCGCGGCATCGGGGAGATCGGCGCGTGCGGGGTGCCCGCCGCCATCGCCAACGCCATCCACCATGCCACCGGAAAACGGTTGCGCTCCCTACCCATCGTCGTGGAGGACCTGATGGAATTCGGTACGGAAGGACGGCTGTGAGCACCCGTGCACATCGCGTCCAGCTCACCGTCAACGGTGTGCCGCACGAGATCGACATCGACATCCGCTCGACCCTGCTCGACCTGCTCCGCGAGCGGTTGCTGCTGACCGGGACGAAGAAGGGGTGCGATCACGGCCTCTGCGGCGCGTGCACGGTCGAGGTGAACGGCCGCCGGGTGTTGAGCTGCCTGACGTTGGCCGCCTCCATAGACGGCGCAGAAGTCGACACGGTCGAGGGGATCGCCGACGGGGACACCCTGGACCCGATGCAGCAGGCGTTCATCGACCACGACGGCTTCCAGTGCGGGTACTGCACACCGGGTCAGCTGTGTTCGTCGCGGGCGGTGCTGCGCGAGTTCGCCTCGGGCGATCTGTCGGCGGCGACTTTCGAGGGACCGCACGAGGACGTGGTGTCGGGCCCGCCCCGGCTGACGGAGGCCGAGATCCGGGAGCGGATGGCGGGCAACATCTGTCGGTGCGGCGCGTATGCGAACATCGTCGCCGCGATCAGCAGCGTGCACGGGCAGCCATGCTGACCTTCAGCTACCACCGCGCGGTGACGCTCGACGACGCGGTCGGGCGCGCTGCCGGCGGTGCGCGCTACTACGCCGGCGGTACGAACCTGCTCGATCTGATGAAAACCGGAGTCGAACATCCCGACGCGCTCGTCGACGTCGGTTCCCTGCACCTCGATTCGCTGTATGCCACCGAGGCGGGTGGGGTGCACATCGGCTCGGGGGTGTCCAACAGCGCGGTCGCCAACGACCCGCTGGTGCGGGCGTCGTATCCCATGCTCTCGCAGGCCATTTTGTCGGGAGCGACCACGCAGATCCGCAACATGGCCACGGTCGGCGGGAACCTGATGCAGCGCACGCGCTGCCCCTACTTCATGAACCCGGAGCTGCGCGCCTGCAACAAGCGCGACCCGGGGACGGGCTGCGCTGCCGTGGACGGGTTTCACCGCGAACACGCGATCTTCGGCGCGGCGGCCTCAGATGCGTCGTGCATCGCCGTGCATCCCTCCGACATGGCGGTCGCGCTCGCTGCGCTGGATGCCGTCGTCCACGTCACCGGGTCCTCGGGTTCGCGGTCGATTCCGATCGGCGACTTCTTCGCCCTGCCCGGCGACCGGCCGCAGCGCGACACCACTGCGGCGCCGGACGAGCTGATCACCGCAGTCGAGCTGCCCGCCAGCGAATTCGGCAGGCACAGTTGGTATCTCAAGGTCCGCGATCGCCACAGCTATGCGTTCGCGCTGGTGTCGGTCGCAGCGGGCCTCGACGTCGTCGACGGGGTGATCCGATCGGCGGCGGTGGTGCTGGGCGGCGTCGCGGCCACCCCGTGGCGGGTGCCGGCGGCCGAGGCGGAACTGGTGGGCAATACGCCGGGACCCGAGGTGTTCGCGGCGGCCGCGCGCGCCGCCGTGGCGGGCGCGGAGCCGTTGAGTCAGAACGCCTTCAAGGTGACACTGGCCCACAACAGCGTCATCCGAGCATTGACGCGCGCCGCTGCACGCGCCTAGCTGCGCTCGTGGGCGTCCTCCATGACCGTGCGTCCGATCTCGGCGTAGGTGTCGGGCTTCGCATAACGCAACCACAGCGCGTACGCGATGCCGATCACGAACACCGCGAGGATGAAGAACGGCGCGTTCTTGAACACCAGTGAGTTCGCCGCGTACCCGGCCGCGAAGGCCCGGTTGTCCCACAGCAGCCACACGACATAGGCCATCGCGACGCCGCCGAGCAAGGGGCAGACCAGGGTGGTGATCACGTTGCCGCGGTGGGTCTTTCGCACCCAGAAGTACCAGATCACCGCAATCGAACAGATGGCCTGCACCAGCAGGATCGCCGCGGTGCCGATCAGGGCGAGGAGGCCGTAGATGTTGACGTACGGCACCAGCGTCGGGGTGTCGACCGGCACGCCATCGGCGTCGGGCACCTGCACGGCGGTGAACACCGCGAACAGCAGGACGATCACCAGCGTGATCACGCTCTGCACCGCCGAGGAGATGTAGGGAGAGCCGTGTTTGGGGTGCGCGGCGCCGAGGGTGGACTTGACCGCGTTGACCGGGATCTCGCGGCCGAGGGCGAACAGGTACCGCGACGCTGCGTTGTGGAAGGCCAACGCACAGGCGAACGAGCCGATCACCAACAGGATCTTGTACACATCGAGCAGGAATCCGCCGAGATTGGCATGCACCAGGTTGAAGAACAGATCGAGCGGCGACGAGCTGATCGACGCCTCGACCGACGTCTCCGCACCGTTGCCGGCCAGCACCATCGCGGAGATGAACGTGTAGAACAGGCCCAGTCCGATCACCGCGATCAGCGTGGCGCGCGGGATGATCTTCTTCGGGTTGCGCGATTCCTCGCCGTAGACGGCGGTGGTCTCGAAACCCACCCAGGACCAGAATGCGAAGAACAGACCGATCGCCATCGAGCCGGCGGCCGCGGCCGTGCCGAAGGCACCCTCGGGCAGGCTCTCGAACGCATTGTTGAGCAGCACGGTCTGATCGAGCATGAACCCGTCGGGTCCGCCGCCCTTGGCGATCACGGTGAACGCCAGCGCGAACAGGATCAGAACTTCGGACACCAGGGTGACCCCGAGGATCGCGGCGGTGAGGCTGATGTGGAAGTGGCACAGCACCCCGATGACCACGATCGCGGCGATCGCGAACACCAGCCACGGAATGTCAACTCCCACGATGGTGTTCACGGCGTCGTTGGCAAAATAGGCACAACCGCCGATCAGGGAGCCTTCGAACACCACGTAGGCGAAGGTCGCCAAGAAGCCGCTGGCCATACCCCACACCTGCCCGAGGCCGTGGGAGATGAAGCCATAGAACGCGCCGGTGGTGGTGATGTGTTTGGCCATCGCCACATAACCGAGGGCGAACAGTGTGAGGGCGATGGTGGCGAACAGGAAACCGGCCGGTGCGCCGAGACCGTTGCCGAAACCGACGGCGATCGGCACGTTTCCGGTCATGGCGGTGATCGGTGCGGCGTTGGCGACCGCCATGAAGATGACCGCGACCATGCCGATCGCGCCCTTCTTCAACCCCGCGGGCGCAGCGGTGGTGACTGCAGCGGGTTCAGCTGCGGATTCGGTGGCCATCGCGTCTCCTGGATACGTGATCAGTGCGAGAACGGCCCGCCCGCAGGCGGACCGAACGACAGCGTCGCACTGTATAGACCACGCGACAACCTGGGAAATGAAGTGTTTACACAGCACCCAGCGAGCACACAGGTGACCTTCGGACATGGCGCGGCGCTGCGGGGCGAATCAGAATGAAGCGGTGACCGCCACGTCGTTGCTGAATTCGATCCTGAACTGGCTTCGCGCGGGTTACCCGACAGGTGTGCCGGGGCCCGACCGCGTGCCGCTGTTGGCGCTGTTGCGGGCCACGCCGCTCACCGAAGAGCAGATCGGGCAGGTGATCAGTCACATCACCGAGACCCCACACCCGGAGGGGCCACTCGAGCGTGACGTGATCGCCACGTTCATCTCCGACGTCACCCATCACGATGCGGGACCGGAGAACGTCGCACGCGTGGCCGCCCGGTTGGCGGCGGCCGGTTGGCCGCTCGCCGGGGTGACCACCGACGAGCGGCCGAACTGACGGACTCGACCTACCTGAGCGTCGAGGTGTCGATGACGAACCGGTAGCGCACGTCGCTGGCGAGCACGCGCTCGTATGCCTCGTTGACGTACTCGGGCTCGATGACTTCGATCTCCGGGGTGACGTCGTGCTCGGCGCAGAAGTCGAGCATCTCCTGGGTCTCGGGGATGCCACCGATCATGGAACCGGACAGGCTGCGACGCATGCCGGCGAGCGGGAACGGCGGAACCTCCATGGGCCGCTCGGGCATCCCGAGCTCGACCAGCGTGCCGTCGCGCTTGAGCAGGCCGAGGTAGGCGCCGAGGTCGAGATTCGCCGACACCGTGTTGAGGATCAGGTCGAACTTGCCCCGCAGGGCTTTGAAGGTGTCGTTGTCGCTGGTCGCGTAGTACTCGTCGGCGCCGAGGCGCAGACCGTCCTCCATCTTCTTCAGCGACTGGCTCAGCACGGTGACGTGGGCGCCCATCGCCTTGGCGAGCTTCACGCCCATGTGGCCGAGGCCGCCGAGACCGATGATCGCGACGTTCTTGCCGGGGCCGGCCTCCCAGTGGCGCAGCGGGCTGAACAGCGTGATGCCCGCGCAGAGCAGGGGTGCGGCCTTGTCCAGCGGAATGGAGTCGGGGATCCGCAGCACGTAGTTCTCGTCGACGACGATCGCGCCGCTGTAGCCACCCTGGGTGGGCTCGCCGTCACGGCCGACGGCGTTGTAGGTGCCGACCATGCCGGTGCCGGTGCAGTACTGCTCGAGGCCTTCCTTGCAGTTGTCGCACTCGCGACAGGAATCGACGAAACAGCCGACGCCGACGTGGTCGCCGACCTTGTACTTGGTGACCTCGGAACCGACCTCGGTCACCACACCGGCGATCTCGTGACCCGGGACGACGGGGTAGTTCGGCTGTCCCCACTCGGCTTTGACGGTGTGGATGTCGGAGTGGCAGATCCCGGCGAAGTGGATGTCGAAGGCGACGTCGTGCGGGCCCACGTCGCGCCGGGTGATCGTGGTCTTGGTGAGCGGCTCGGTGGCCGAGGTGGCTGCGTATGCGGAAACGGTGGTCAAAGTGTCATCCTCTTCTCGTCTTCACTGCATGAGCGGCCCGCGCCGCGGGCCGAGCACTTCAACGTCGAGAATGCCCCGTATTCATCCATGCGCATACCTCTCGGTGAGAATCGTCACCGGTTGGCCGCGGTCAGTGCCTCTCGGGTGCGGTCGTGCAACGCGGTCGGGTCGGCGACGCCGAGAACTCTCAGACAGGCGTCGGCGACGTGGCCGGGGAGCCGTTGCCGGGCCGTCCCCTCGGGCGTGGACCACATGTTGACCAGGGATTCGACCAGTCGGAACGGTAGGTCGGCGGCTGCCGGATCGACGCCGGTGCCGGCGAGGATGGTCGTGCTCAACTCGAGGTAGTGCCGGCGCAGCCGCTCCCGTTCGGAGTAGAAGGGTTCCAGGCGCGCGTCGCGCAGCTCGGGCAGCAGATAGAGGGCGCCCAGGTTCCACCGTCCGCTGAGGAGCGCTCCGCCGTCGAAGACCGCCAGCGCGTGCAGCTGCTGAGCCTCGGTCATCGCGGGTTCCGCCTCACGCAGGACGGGAATGATCGACAGCGTGGGGGAGACGGTCTGGCTCAGCAGCGCGCACAGGATGTCGTCTTTGGTCTTGAAGTAGTGGTACAGCGACGCCTGCCGGATGCCGACGGATTCGGCGATGTGGCGCGTCGAGGTCCCCGCGTAGCCCTGCGTGGTGAACAATTCACCTGCGGCATCGAGGATTTCGTCGCGAGCGGTGACACCAGGGCGGCGCTGGGCCTGCAGCCGGGGTCGTCCCGCGCGGGTCAGCGGCATGGCTTCATCGTGTCTCATGGCCCGCCGGTTCGGTACCGCGGTTCATATCTGTCACACGATAGAAACACGGGACACCCATCGGTTACCTCGGCCGTCAATTGGTTACGCCAGCGACACCCACCGGGCGTCCAGTCCGAGAAAACTGTCGATCGACAGGCCGGCCGCACATCGACGCGCAGCCCGCCGCGCTCACATTCACCACCCGAGACCTCAGGAGCGTCCACGTGGGCACCACCGCATCCACCGTTGCCGACACGGCGGCGGTCCCGGACGCGTCGGCGACGGGAACCCCGGTGGCCACGGTCGCTGACCTGCACGTCACGTTCTCCCGCCGGGGCCGCGACATCCACGCCTTGCGAGGTGTGTCGTTGGCGATCGCACCGGGTGAGATCGTCGGGTTGGTCGGTGAATCGGGATCGGGCAAGAGTGTGCTCGGCTTCAGCATGCTCGGGTTGCTCGCCGACGGTGCCCGGGTCGGCGGCCGGGTCCGCGTCGCCGGGTCGGACATGCTGCCCGGAACGCCCGGGTTCGACGCCAAGAACCTGCGGAAGGTGCGCCGTCTCGATCTCGGTGCGGTGTTCCAGGATCCGATGACGTCGCTGAACCCGACGATGCGCATCGGTAAACAGGTCGAAGAGGTCGCAGGCAGCCCCGCCGAGGCGTTGCGGCTGTTGACCGCCGTCGGGATTCCCGACCCGAAGTCCCGAATGCGCGCCTACCCACATGAGCTGTCGGGTGGTCTGCGGCAGCGCGTGATGATCGCGATCGCGATCGCCGGCGATCCGGAGCTCGTCATCGCCGACGAACCCACCACCGCCCTCGACGTCACCGTGCAGGCGCAGGTGCTGGCCCTTCTGCAGCGGTTGCGCGACGAGATCGGCTGCAGCATCGTCCTGATCACCCACGATCTCGGTGTCGCCGCGCAGATCGCCGACCGGATCGCGGTGCTCTACGCCGGACGCATCGCCGAGATCGGGCCCACCGCAGATGTTCTCGCCAGCCCCGCGCATCCCTACACCGCAGGCCTGCTCGGCTCCCGGCTGACGCTGCACACCGCGCGGGACCGCACACTGGCGGCGCTGGCGGGCTCGGTGCCCAGCGCTGCCGATCCACTGCCGGGTTGCGCGTTCGTGCCCCGCTGCGTTCTCGCCGCGCCGGAATGCGAGCAGACTCCGCCGGATCCCGTCGCGATCGGCCCGGGACGGGTCAGTGCCTGCGTGCGCACCCCCGCCGACGTCGCCGAGCATTATCGGACACCCGTCGAACCCGGCGCCGATGCTGCCGCAGCAGAGGCGGTCTCGGGCGAGGACGGACCTCCCGCCGTGGACCTGCGCGACGTCACCAAGACCTTCACCGTCGCACGACGCTGGCTCGATCGCACCTCCGGAGCGGGCAAACTCCAAGCGCTACGCGGGGTTTCGCTCCGGGTCGCGCACGGCGAATCGGTGGCGCTGGTCGGGGAGAGCGGCTCGGGCAAGTCGACGCTGCTGCGGGTGATCGCCGGTCTCGAGAAGGCGACCTCGGGCACCGTGGCGCTACCGGACGGGCAGCGACCCCAGATGGTGTTCCAGGACGCCGGCGCATCACTGACGCCGTGGCTGTCGGTCGGTGAGATCATCGGCGAGCGGATCCGCAGGAGTTCCCGCGCCCAGCGCCGCGCTGCGGTGACCGAGGTGCTCGAACGCGTCGGGCTACCGGCCGACATCGCCACCGCCCGAGCCGGTCAGCTCTCCGGCGGGCAGCGGCAGCGCGTCGCGCTGGCGCGGGCCACCGTGATCCCGCCGTCGGTGCTGCTGTGCGACGAGCCGACCAGCGCGCTGGATGTGTCGCTGGCCGCGTCGGTGCTCAACCTGATCGCCGAGCTGCGCCGCTCCCTGAACATGTCGGTGCTGTTCGTGACCCATGACCTGGCGGTGGCACGCGTCGTCGCCGATCGCATCGCGGTGATGTACCTGGGCCGGATCGTCGAGATCGGCTACGCGGATCAGGTGATCAATCGGCCCGCCCATCCCTACACCCAGGCGCTGGTCGCCTCGATTCCCGATCTCGGCCGCGAATTGCGATCGCTGTCAGGCGAACCCGCCAGCCCGCTGGCGCCGCCGGATGGCTGCGCGTTCCACCCGCGCTGCCCGATCTCCATCGATGCATGCGCCGACCCCGGCCTCGACGTCCGGCTCGAGGGCCGCCCCGGCAGCGCACACCGCGTGGCCTGCATCGAACGGAGGGCCGACTGATGGCGTTGGCGGTCCAGATGGCCCCGGTTCGCTCCCGGCGTCTCACGCGCCTGCTACGCATGCCGACATCGACGCTGCCCCTGCTGAACTGGATCGGATTCGCCTCGATCTTCGTCGTCACGATCGTCGCAGTGGCGGTGCCGGTGCTCGCCCCGCACGACCCCCTGCTGCCCGTGAGTATGCCGCTGCAGCCGCCGGGCACCGACGGGTTCCTGCTGGGCACCGACAGCATCGGCCGCGACATCCTGTCCCGGGTGCTCTACGGCGCGCGGTCCAGCTGGTTCGCCGCCCTGGTCGTCGTCGCCGTCGGGTTGTTCATCGGCGGGCTGATCGGCCTGATCGCCGGCGCGGCAGGCGGCTGGCTCGACACCGTGCTGATGCGCATCACGGACGCCTTCCTCTCACTGCCTGCGCCGGTGCTCGCGATCGCCGTGGTCGCCGCGCTCGGACCGGGGTTCGTCCACACGTTGATCGCGGTGTCGATCGTGTGGTGGCCCTTCTATGCACGGCTCATCCGCGGAGAAGTGGCACGGTTGGCGGCCCGCCCGCACGTGGAGGCCGCAAAACTGGCCGGGGTCAACCCGATTCGGCTGGCCATCCGGCACCTACTGCCCGGCGCGCTGCCCAATGGTCTGGTCGCCGCGAGCCTCGACATCGGCACGCTGATCCTGACCCTGGCTGCGCTGTCCTTCCTCGGGCTCGGGCAGGCCGCACCGGCGCCCGAATTGGGCGCCGACTCCGCGCGCAACCTCAGCTACTTCCTGCAGCAGTGGTGGATCCCGGTGATGCCGGGCCTCGCCGTGCTCGTGCTGGCTCTCGTGGGGAACATCGCAGGCGACTGCCTGCGCAATCTGATGAAGGACCGCGCATGAAGACGTTCGTGATGACACGAGTGGGTGCGATGTTCGCCATCCTGATCGCGTTGACAGGGGTGATGTTCCTGCTCCAGCACATCTCGCCGCTGGACCCGGTGAAGGCGCAGCTGGGGGCGCAGGCATCCGGTGCGGCCGTCGCTGCGCGCCGGGAGGCGCTGGGCCTCAACGACCCTGTGCTCGTACAGTTCTGGAACTATCTGACGGGCGCTGCGACCGGTGACCTCGGCACGTCCTATCGGACCAGGCACCCCGTGCTGTCCGATCTCGGCACGTTCTTCCCCGCGACGCTGGAACTGGCGATGTACGGTCTGGTGATCGCGCTGGTGCTCGCCGCCCTTCTCGCGTTCAGTACCACGCTGAAATGGCCTGGCGCGCAGGTGTTGCGCGCTGTCCTGTTCACCAGCTCGTCGGCGCCGATGTTCCTGCTCGGCATTCTCGGGCTGCTGGTGTTCTACAAGACGCTCGGATGGGTGCCGGCCAACGGCCGGACCGGGCTGGCCGACCTCCCGGACGGACCGACCGGGCTTCTCACAGTCGACGGACTCCTGCACGGCCGGTTCGACGTCGTCGGCGACGCGCTGCACCACCTCCTACTGCCGGCCGTCGTCATAGCGCTCGGGCCCGCGGTGGCCATCGGACGGGTGCTGCGCAGTAGCCTGCTCGACGACATCGACAGCGACTACGCCCGGACGGCGCGCGCCAAGGGTCTGTCGGAAACCCAGATCATGGCCCGCCACGTGCTGCGCAACAGCGTCGGTGCCGCATTGTCGATGACGGGATTGCAAGTCGGCCTGATGTTCTCCGGCGTTCTGGTCGTCGAGCAGGTGTTCGGCTGGCCGGGCATCGGGCAGTACATCGCCCAGAGCATCCCCGTCGCGGACTTTCCCGCCATCGCCGGCGTCACGCTCATGCTCGGCGCCCTCTACGTCGTCATCAACACGGCCGTGGACCTGCTCCAGGCCGCCGCAGACCCCCGCATCGCAGTCACAGGAGGATAGGTGCCGAAACAGCCACTGATCGTGGGCAATCCCGTGCTCGTCGTCGTCGACATGCAGGAAGCCGGCGGTATGCCCGCCGAGGAGGTGGGCATCGAACACATGCCCGGCTACGACGACCGCGTCGCCCGCGCCCAACGCATGATCGACGCCGCCCGTGCGGCGGGCATCCCCATCGTGTTCTTCCAGGAGGTGCACCGGCCCAGCGGTATCGATTTCGGCCGGGAACTCGACGGTGTGGAGGGTGAGCACTGCGTGGACGGCCGCCCGGGCACTCCGCTGCACCCCGCGCTGCTGCCCGACCTCGACGGGCCCAACCACGAGTTCCACATCGTCAAACGGCGCTACTCCGGCTTCATCGGAACGGAGTTCGAGATCGTGCTCTCCGGGCTCAAAGCCGACACGCTGATCCTCATCGGCGGCCTCACCGACGTCTGTGTGCACTACACGTTCGCCGACGCCCACCAGCGCGATTTCTACGTGCGCGTGGTGACCGACTGCGTCGGCGGCTCGACGCAGTACCGCCACGACGCAGCGCTCGACGCGATGGAGTACCTGCAGACCGGTGCCATGCGCACCACCGAGGAAATCCTCGACGCCTTCGCCGGAATCGGCGCGGCGACACCTGTTCTGGAAGGAGCGGCACGATGAGCCGACGTCTGAAGTTCGGCGCCGCCCTGGCCGCGCTCGTGCTGACCCTGAGTGCCTGCGGTGGTTCGGATTCCGGAAGCGGTGCGTCCAGTGCGGCGCCGACCGACAAGGTGCTGCATCTGTCGTTCCTGCAGGACCCGGGCCAGCCCCCCGACCCGGACATCTTCTACGCCGGCCAAGGTCTGCTGCTGACCACCAACACCTACGAAGGTCTGCTGCAGTACAAGGCCGGCACCGAGAAGCCCGAGTTCGAGCCGCTGCTGGCGACCGAGTGGACGGCCTCACCCGACAACCGGGTCTACACCTTCAAGCTGCGCCAGGGCGTGAAGTTCCACGACGGGACGCCGTTCACGTCCGCGGCGGTCAAGGCCTCCTTCGACCGGCGGGCCGCGGTCAACCAGGGACCCGCGTACATGGTCGCCGACATCGAATCGGTCACCACCCAGGGCGACTACGACGTCACCGTCACGCTCAAGGCACCCAACTCGGCGTTCCTCGACTACCTGGCCTGCCCGTACGGCCCGAGGATGCTGAGTCCCGAAGGGCTGCAGAAGAATGCCGGTGCCGACAATGCGCAGGGCTACCTCACCACCCACGACCTGGGTACCGGCCCGTACACGCTGACCGCCGCCGAGGTCGGTTCGAAGTACGAGCTGACCGCCTTCGCGGACTACTGGGGCACGAAGCCGTACTTCGAGAAGGTCGACATCCCTGTGATCACCGACGTCTCGGCGCAGCAGCTGCAGTTCAACAACGGTCAGCTCGCCGCGATCCTGCACGATCTGCCCTCGTCGGCGGTGCAGTCCTACCTCGACAACAAGTCGTTCACCAACTATTCCCTGCCGACCATGATGTCGAACTTCGTCTACATCAACCCCAAGAAGGGGATGATGACCGACGCGAAGAACCGCAACGCCGTGATGCAGGCCGTGGACGTCGACGAATTGGTCAAGCAGACCTATTTCGGCCGCGGAAAGAAAGCCGAGCAGATCTATCCGCCGAACATCATGGCGGCGCAGTACGCCAAGCAGTCGGTGGCCCACGATCCGTCGGTACTGTCCGGCATCGCGGCAGGCCTGCCCGCCGACCAGAAGGCCGTCACCATCGGCTACGACTCGTCCAACCCGGACAACCAGCTGATCAGCAACCTGCTCCAAACCCAGCTGGCCGCAGCCGGTCTGACTGCCAAGGTGCAGGCCTACCCGACCTCGGAGATCTACGGGTGGATCGGCGGTGACGGGCAGGCGGGCCCCGAGATCATGACCTACCTCGGGTGGCCCGACGCACCGTCGCCCTACACGTGGGGCCACATCTCCTGGGACGCCGACGGTGGTCTGAACTTCTTCGGATGCTCCTCTCCCGGGATCACCGATGCGCTGGCCAAGGGCTTGCCCACCGGATCGGACGCCGACTTCTCCACCGCGGGTGAGGAAGCGGTGAAGACGGGCTGCTGGCTGAACGTCGCCGACGTCAACGACTTCATGGTGGCCCAGCCGTGGCTCAAGGGCGTCGAAGCGGCCCACGTCGTGACGAACCCCAATTCGCTGCGCCTGGCGGCACTGTCGGTGGGCTGATGGCAACGCTGACGCAGCGCAGCGGGGTCCGGCGGATCGTTCTGCTCACCCTGGGGTGGGAAGACCTGCCGAAGTCGGTGTCGGTGCACGGCGCACCGTCGGACATCAGGCTGCGGGAGCCGGTTCCCGGTGTGCTGCTGCAGACCGACGGTGGCTGGGTCCTGCTCGACACCGGGTTCAACACGGCGCTGATCCGCGACCCATACCTGCGGCGGCGCTACTACCCGAGTGTCGAGTACCAGCCCATCCTGCCCGGACCCGGGGAGCCGATCGAAGAGTCGTTGTCCGGCATCGGAATCGACGTCGACGACATCCGGGTGGTGGCGGTGTCGCATCTGCACACCGATCACGCCGGCGGACTGAAGCTGTTCGCCGGCAGGGTGCCGGTGCACGCCCAGCGGCGGGAGCTGGACTACGGGTTGTCCCGTCATCCAGAGCCTGAGCGGCATGCGATCTTCCGGGTGGACTTCGACGATCCGTCGATCGACTGGCAGCTCGCCGACGGCGAAGCCGACATCGCCCCCGGGATCACCGCGGTGCCCACCTACGGGCACACCCCGGGGCATCAGAGCTTCGTCGTGGAACTCGACGAGACCGTCTGCGAGGCCGGGCGGCCCGCAGGATATGTCTTCGCCTTCGACGCGGCAGATCTGACCGAGAACATCGAGAACGAGCTGCCCGTCGGAGGTTTCATCGACGTCCAACCCGAAGACACGGTGGAGCCGATCCGGCGACTCAAACGACTGGCCGAGGAGAAGGGTTATCCGCTGATCCCCGGCCACGACCCGCACGTCTGGCCGGAGATGACGCAGCACTTCGACGAGCGGTTCGCGCGGTGATCGATCTGGTGCTGCGGGCCGATCGGGCGTTGATCGGCGGCACCCTCCGGCCGGCGGCGGTGGCCGTGGCGCGCGGGTTCATCGTCGGTGTCGGCGCTCGCGACACCGCCTACGATGCGCGCGCCGACGTCACCGTGCCCGAGAGTGCCGTGCTGCTACCCGGCTTCGTCGACACCCATGTGCACGTCAGCGAGCCGGGGCCCGACTGGGAGGGTTTCGCCACCGCGACCGAGGCCGCCGCGCGAGCCGGTATCACGACGCTGGTGGACATGCCGCTGGACTCGCTGCCGGTCACCACCACCGTTGCCGCCCTGGAGGCGAAAAGGGAAGCGGCGCAGGGTCGATGCGAGGTTGCGGTCGCGTACTGGGGTGGGGTGGTGCCCGAGAACCTCGGTACGTTGCGGAGTCTCGCCGACGCCGGAGTGCGCGGCTTCAAGTGTTTCCTCGCCGACTCCGGCAACCTCCACTTCGGTCACCTCACGCCGGAGCAGTTCACCGCCGCCGGCCGGGAAATCGCCGATCTCGGCTCGGTGTTGCTGGTACACGCCGAAGACCACGACGTCTTGGCCGGGTGCGGGCCCGCGTCCGGGCGGTCCTATCGGTCGTTCCTGGCGTCACGTCCGGCGGCCGCCGAGGCCGGCGCCGTCGAGCTCGCGGTCGCCATGGCACGCGACACCGGAGCCCACATCCACATCGTGCACGTGTCGAGTGCGCAGGCGGTCGGAATCCTGGCCGCCGCCAAGGCGGCCGGTGTCTGCGTCACCGCTGAGACGTGCCCGCACTATCTGACCTTCACCGCCGACGAGATCCCCGCCGGCGCGACCCAGTTCGCGGCATGTCCACCGATCCGATCCGGCGACGACCGCGACGCGCTGTGGGCCGCGCTGGTCGACGGAACACTCGACATGGTGGTCTCCGATCACTCGCCCTGCGCGCCGGACCTCAAGGGAGCGGGGGACTTCGGCGCCGCGTTAGGAGGCATCAGCTCGCTGCAGGTGAGCCCCCGCGTGGTCTGGACGCAGGCGGAGCGGCGCGGTGTCGGTCTGGCCGAGCTGAGCCAGTGGATGTCGGAACGGCCCGCGCGGCTCGCGGGTTGGACCGACCGGGGCGTCATCGCTCACGGTGCCCGGGCGGACCTGTGCGCATTCGACCCCGACGCGACCGAGGCCGTGACAGCGGCAGAGCTGAGGCACCGGCACCCGCTGACGCCCTACGACGGCATGATGCTGCGCGGCCGAGTTCTCGCGACATGGGTGGCGGGCAGGCAGGTCTACGACGCCACCGGGGTGGCCGCATGAGACTTCTCGTGCTCAACCCCAACACATCGGCGTCGATGGGCGCCGAGATCGCATCGGCAGCGTCCGCGGCCGCCCGTCCGGGCACCGAGATCGTCTGCCGCAGCGCTTCGTTCGGTGCGAGCGCGATCGATTCGGCGGCCGAGAGCTACCTGTCGGCGGTCGCGGTGATGGATGCCGTCGCGACTCTGCAGGAGGCGGCGGAGTTCGATTTCGACGCCGTCGTGCTCGCGGGATTCGGCGAGCACGGCCGCGACGCACTGGCCGAGATGCTGACCGTCCCGGTGTTCGACATCGCCGAATGCGCAGCCCACGTGGCGCACTTGATCGGGCGCCGGTTCTCCGTCGTCACGACGCTCGCCCGATCGATCGCCCCGATCCAGGACCGGCTGCTGCTGGCCGGCCTCGACGCGCACTGCGCCTCCGTGCGGGCCTGCGGTCTGGGCACCGCGGAGGTGGACGCCGACCCCGAAGGCGCGGTCCGGTCCATCGTCGCCGAAGCGGTACGCGCAGTGACCGAGGACGGCGCCGACGTGATCTGCCTCGGCTGTGCGGGCATGGCGGGGGTGACCGCCGCGATCTCCGCGGACGCCGGAGTGCCCGCCGTCGACGGTGTCGCAGCGGCGGTCGCGCTGGCCCAGGCGATCGTCGGGCTGGGGTTGTCGACGAGCAAGGCCGGCGTGTACGCGCCCGGGCCGGCCAACGCGCGCAGCCACTGGCCGCTGTCCGTGGCGCTGGGGCTCGGCTCGTGACCGCACAGAACGGGATCGACCTCGCGTCCCGCATCCTCGGCGGCAGTGTCGTCGCTGCGAGCGACGAATCGTTCGGCGTCAAAGAACGTCTCCTCGATCCGGCCGAACCCGCGTTCCTGCCCGGCACCTACGACCTGCGTGGCGAAGTGGTCGACGGATGGGAGACACGTCGGCACGCCGGACCCGACGGTGATTGGGTCGTCATCCGGCTCGGTGCGGCCGGTGTCGTACATGCCGTCGACGTCGACACCCGGTTCTTCTCGGGCAACCACCCGACCGCATGCCGCGTGGACGCCTGCGTGCTGGGCCTCGCCGACGACCCGACCGCGGCCACTGTGGAGTGGATCTCGGTGACGGAATGGACTGCGCTGAAACCGGATTCGACGAACCTCCTGACTGTCACGGATCGCAGACGGTGGACGCACATCCGGTTGCGGCTCGCCTCCGACGGCGGGGTGGCCCGTGTCCGTGTCTACGGTGAGGTCCTGCCTGACCCGGCCGACTTCCGTGATGTCAGCGTCGAGGTGTCCGGGCTGGAGCAGGGTGGTCGCGTCGAATGGTCCAGCGACAGCTTCTATTCGGATGCCTGCGCACTCATCCGGCCGGACCGTCCCCGCACGATGGGCGACGGGTGGGAGACCCGGCGGCGCCGCGACGTCGGCCCGGAGACACACGACGCCGTCCTGATCTCGTTCGCGGTACCGGCGGACCTGCGCCGGCTGGAGATCGACACCTCGTGGTTCGTGTTCAACGCCTCCCGTGAAGTGTCGGTGCTCGCAACGCGTCACCGGCCGGGCCGCGACGGCTGGGCGATGGTGCCCTTCGACGTCCCGGTGTTGGCCCGCACACCGCTGGCCCCTGATGCCCGGCATCGATTCGCGATCGCCGTCGACGACGTCTGCGCGCTGCGGGTGCAGGCGTACCCGGACGGCGGGGTCGCCCGGGTGAGGGCGATCGGCACACCGACAACGGCGGGCATGAGCAGTCTTCGGTCACGGTGGGACGACGCCCGATGACCGCGGTGTCGGCCCGCGACTGCATCGGATTGTGGCGACGCGTGCTGCTCGTGCCGGCCGACGGGCCGCCGGACATCTCGACCGACGTGCTGTGGCTGCAAGGGCCGACGGGGTATGTGGACACCCGCGGATTCGCCGGCACCCTCTCGCAGAGCGCAGACGTCTTCAGCTGGCGCCGCGACGTCGACACCCACCCGACCGACCTGCCGGACGACGGCCGGATGCGTTGGGAGGGAACCACACTCGTGGAGACCGGTGTTCACGAACGCTACACCGAACACTGGGTGCGCGAAGACGGGCCCGTCGAACCCGCCGGCGCGCTGTTCCTGTCTGCCGGTCCGCAGCGCGCCGTTGCGGTGCGCGTGGGCGACCTGATCGGGTGGGCGACCGCCGCCGGTGCGGTGGTCGCGGATGCGAACCGGATGCAGGCCTGGCAATGCCACCACGACCACGTCGTCGCCGACGGTGTGCGCTGGACGATCACCGCACGAGAAGGAGCCATCACACCGTGACCAGTGCAGTGAGCGCCTCGGGGTCTTTCACGTCGATACCCGTCATCGACATCAGTGGTCTGAGCTCGAACGAGCCCGCCGACCGGGAGCGGGTCGCGGCCGAGATCGGGGCCGCCGCCCGCGTCACCGGCTTCTTCTACATCAGCGGGTCCGGCATCGACGAGGACCTGTTCGAGCAGCTGCTGGCCGCGACGAAGACGTTCTTCGCCCTTCCTCTCGAGGACAAGATGCGCAGCTACATCGGCCTGTCCCGGTGCCACCGCGGATACGTCCCGGTCGGCGAGGAGGGAGTCGAAACCGGGGTCGGCGACTACAAGGAGGCGTTCGACACCGCGCTCGACCTCCCCGCCGACGACCCCGACCACCTGCGCGGAAATCCGATGCTCGGGCCGAACACCTGGCCCGCGGTACCGGGCTTCGCGGAGGCGGTGACGGCCTACTACGACGCGATCATGGCCGTCGGGCATCGGCTGCTCCGGGCGTTCGCAGTGGCCCTGGGGGAGGAGGACCCCGACGTCTTCTCCCGCCACGCCACCAAACCCCCGAGCCAACTACGCCTGGTGCACTACCCGTTCAACCCCGACGCCAGCGACGCCCCCGGGATCGGTGCGCACACCGACTACGAATGCTTCACGCTGCTCAAACCGACAGCGCCGGGCCTGGAGGTGCAGAACGGCAGCGGCGAGTGGATCGACGTGCCGCCGATCGAGGGCACCTACGTGGTCAACATCGGTGACCTGCTCGAACTGTGGACCAACGGAGCGTTCGTGGCCACCAGCCATCGCGTGCGGCGCGTCGCCGAGGAGCGCTACTCCTTCCCGCTGTTCTTCAACGTCGACTACGACACCGTCGTCGCCCCGCTTCCTCAGTTCGCCGACGCGGGCGCCGCGCAACGTCCGGCATTGCGCGCGGGGGAGCACCTGTTCGCCCAGACCGCTCAGACGTTCGCGTATCTACGCCGCCGTATCGACTCCGGCGAGCTGGTGCTGCCCGACGGAGCGCTCGAACCCAACCAGTTCGGTCAACAGTCGCGGCACCGCGACCGGGTCAGTTGATCGGCGCGTTGACCAGCCGGAGGTCGGCCATGATGCCGCGGGCCGCGACGATGCCCTGGCCCGTCTGCCAGACCTCGTTGTTGACGGCGTAGATGCGGTTGTCGCGGTTGGCCGACAACTTCTTCCACGCATCGCTGGTCATCACCTCGTGGGCTCGTTCCCGCGCCTCGGCGGTGGCGAACGAGACGTAGACGATGTCGCCGTCGGCGGCGGAGAAGTCCGGGGAGTCCGCGAGGTCGGTGTCGGTGATCCCCACCTCGACGTAGGGCTTGTCGGAAAAGCGTTGCGTCGGAGGCCGATCGACGCCGACATCGGCGAGCACGCTGGCCGGGAAGTTGTCCGTGCCGAACACGCGCATGGTGGTGTCGGTGAACTGCACCACCGACGCCTGGAAGTGCACCGCGTCGCTGTCGGCGCCCACCCGGTCGGCCTGGCGGTCGAAGTCCTCGACGAGCCGGTTGGCGGCCTCGAGGCGGCCGGTCGCGGCTCCGACGGTGCGCAGGTCGTCCTTCCAGGCCACCCCGGGCGGACCGGTGAACACGGTCGGCGCGATTTGAGCGAGGGCCGGATGGGACTCGGGTGTGAGGCCCACCGAGCCGAGGATCAGGTCGGGGCGCGCCCCGCGCACCGCGTCGAGATCGGGATCGGTGCGGCTGCCGGCGGCAGGCAGCTCGTGGATCACGGTGCCGAGATAGGACGGTTGATCGTCGGAGCCATCGGGCAGGGCGGCTGCGACGATGCGGGACTGCAGCCCCAGGGCGCAGAGGGCATCGAGCTGATCGCCGGCGAGCGCGACGATGCGCTGAGGGTCCGCCACCACCGTCGTGGTGTCCGGGATCGGGGGAGTGATGGCGTGTCCGGTGGCGTTGCGCACCTGACGTTCGGGCGGGCCGTCGTCGAGCGGTGCCGGCTCCGGCGCGCACGACTCGTCCGGCCGCCGGTCATTGCCGAGCACTCCTGCGCCGGCGATGCGGGTGGTGCTGGTGACGATCGACGTCGCACCTGCTGCCGGTCCGGCCGGCTGGTCCGATTGGCCGCACCCGGACAGGGCAGTCGCCACCGCCGCGCCGAGTGCGATCACGGGCAGGCGGAGCGCGCCGCACCGGCGGGTCCACGCTGCTGCCAGCGACACGGCCATCGACACGACGCCGACGGTAACATCGGCGTCTGGCGCGGGGACTCCCGATGCTGGTCACACGGGTCGGCGTCACCGCTGCTGACGTGATTACGACAGTTTGTAGGACCACCCCGACTTCTGTCGGGTTCGGGGGTTAGGATTGCGGTCGAACTTCACCGGGAAAGCGTGTCGGCAAGCCTGTGCCGTCCCGGTGCGTCAGGAAGGTTGGAGGACCAATTGGTAGCCGAAGCGCCCCCAATCGGAGAACTCGAGGCACGGCGTCCTTTCCCGTCGCGTATCGGGCCCAAAGGCAACCTGATCTACAAGCTGGTCACGACCACCGATCACAAGCTGATCGGCATCATGTACTGCGTCGCGTGCTTCGCGTTCTTCCTCATCGGTGGGTTGATGGCGCTGTTCATCCGCACCGAGCTCGCGGTGCCGGGTCTGCAGTTCCTGTCCAACGAGCAGTACAACCAGCTGTTCACCATGCACGGCACGGTGATGCTCCTGTTCTACGCGACCCCCATCGTGTTCGGCTTCGCCAACCTGGTGCTGCCGCTGCAGATCGGCGCCCCTGACGTCGCGTTCCCGCGTCTGAACGCGTTCTCGTTCTGGCTGTTCCTCTTCGGCGCCATGATCGCGATCGCCGGGTTCATCACCCCGGGCGGCGCCGCGGACTTCGGCTGGACGGCGTATTCGCCGCTGACCGACTCGATCCACTCGCCCGGCGCGGGCGGCGACCTGTGGATCATGGGCCTGGCCGTCGGCGGTCTGGGCACCATCCTCGGTGCCGTCAACATGATCACCACCGTGGTGTGCATGCGCGCACCGGGTATGACGATGTTCCGGATGCCGATCTTCACCTGGAACATCCTGGTGACGTCGATCCTGGTGCTGCTGGCCTTCCCGCTGCTGACCGCGGCACTCTTCGGTCTCGCGGCCGACCGCCATCTCGGCGCCCACGTCTACGACCCCGCCAACGGCGGCGTCCTGCTGTGGCAACACCTGTTCTGGTTCTTCGGTCACCCCGAGGTGTACATCATCGCGCTGCCGTTCTTCGGCATCGTCAGCGAGATCTTCCCGGTGTTCTCGCGCAAGCCGATCTTCGGCTACACCACGCTGATCTACGCCACTCTGGGGATCGCGGCGTTGTCGGTGGCCGTCTGGGCGCACCACATGTACGCGACCGGCGCGGTGCTGCTGCCGTTCTTCTCGTTCATGACGTTCCTGATCGCCGTGCCCACGGGCATCAAGTTCTTCAACTGGATCGGCACGATGTGGAAGGGGCAGTTGACCTTCGAGACACCGATGCTGTTCTCGGTCGGATTCATCGTCACGTTCCTGCTGGGCGGACTGTCGGGTGTGCTGCTGGCCAGCCCGCCGCTGGACTTCCACGTCACCGACAGCTACTTCGTGATCGCGCACTTCCACTACGTGCTGTTCGGCACCATCGTGTTCGCGACCTACGCCGGCATCTACTTCTGGTTCCCGAAGATGACCGGCCGTCTGCTCGACGAGCGGCTGGGCAAGGTGCACTTCTGGCTGACATTCATCGGCTTCCACACCACGTTCCTGGTGCAGCACTGGCTGGGCGACGAGGGCATGCCGCGCCGGTACGCCGACTACCTGCCCAGCGACGGGTTCACCACACTGAACATCGTCTCGACCATCGGTGCGTTCATCCTGGGCCTGTCGACGCTGCCGTTCCTGTGGAACATCTTCAAGAGCTGGCGCTACGGCGAGCCGGTGATGGTCGACGACCCGTGGGGCTACGGCAACTCCTTGGAGTGGGCCACCAGCTGCCCGCCGCCGCGGCACAACTTCACCGAGCTGCCCCGCATCCGCTCCGAGCGGCCCGCGTTCGAGCTGCACTACCCGCACATGGTGGAGCGCATGCGGCGTGAAGCCCACGTCGGGCGTGCGCACGGTCCGGAGGACGGCGACGTGACGCGGCTCGACGATGCCGAAGTCCGCACCTGAGCGCACGCAGAGGCGAGTGGCACTCGGGGGTGAACGCGCATCGGTAGCGTAGCTGCGTCGCGCAATCGTGCGTCGCTGTTGATCACGGTGACCGGACGCGACCAGCCGGGTGTGACGTCGGCCCTGTTCGAGGTGCTGTCGCGGCACCGGGTCGAGCTCCTCAACGTCGAACAGGTCGTCATCCGCGGCCGGCTGACACTGGGCGTTCTGGTCGCCGCCACCGCCGAGGTGGCTGCCACAGCGCAGCTGCGCGACGAAGTCAGGGCAGCGATTCACGAGGTCGGGCTCGAGGTCACGATCGAGAGCAGTGATGGTCTGCCCGTGCTGCGGGAGCCCTCCACGCACACGATCGTGGTGCTCGGCCGACCGATCACCGCCCAGGCGTTCGGCGTGGTGGCCCGGGAGGCCGCCGCACTCGGCGTGAACATCGACTTCATTCGCGGCGTCTCCGACTACCCGGTGACCGGCCTGGAGTTGCGTGTGTCCGTGCCCGCCGGTCGCTACGCCGAACTGCAGGCGGTGCTGGCCCGGGTTGCCGTCGACGAGAGCGTCGACATCGCCGTCGAGGATTCCAGCCTCTCCCGGCGGGCCAAGCGGCTGATCGTCTTCGACGTGGACTCGACGTTGATCCAGGGCGAGGTGATCGAGATGCTGGCTGCGCGCGCCGGTGTCGAGGCGAAGGTCGCCGAGATCACCGAGGCCGCGATGCGTGGCGAACTGGACTTCGAGGAGTCGCTGCGCGAGCGGGTCGCGACGCTGGCCGGACTGCCCGCGGGCGTGGTCGACGAGGTCGCCGACCAGATCGAGCTCACCCCGGGAGCCCGCACCACGCTGCGCACCCTGCGCCGGCTCGGCTACCACTGCGGCGTCGTCTCCGGCGGTTTCCGGCAGGTCATCGAACCGCTCGCCGAGGACCTGATGCTCGATTTCGTCGCAGCCAACCACCTCGAGATCGTCGACGGCGTGCTGACCGGGCGCGTCACCGGCACGGTGGTCGACCGGCCGGGGAAGGCAAAAGCGTTACGGGACTTCGCCGCTGCGTTCGGGGTGCCGATGGAGCAGACGGTGGCGGTCGGGGACGGCGCCAACGACATAGACATGCTGACCGCCGCCGGTCTCGGGGTGGCGTTCAACGCCAAGCCGGCATTGCGCGAAGTGGCCGACGCCTCGCTGAGCCATCCTTACCTGGACACGGTGCTGTTCATCCTCGGCATCACCCGCGGCGAAATCGAGGCTGCGGATGCCCTCGACGGGGTGGTTCGTCGGGTCGAGATCCCGGACTGAGCCACCCGACCGGGGAGCTCACACGATGACGGCGGCCGGTTCGACCGGCGCCGAGCCCGTCACCGTGCGCCAGGCCCGCGCCAGCAGCGTGATCGACTCAACGAGCTGGTCGTCGGGCAACGTGTAGGGCACCCGGATGAACCGCTCGAGCGTGCCGTCGACACCGAAGCGAGGCCCGGGCGGAATCTCCAGTCCCATTCGCGACGCCGCCGCCGAGAGTGCCGAACTCATCGGTGCGGGCAGCCGCACCCACACCGACATTCCCCCCGTCCCGGGCGCCGGCCGCCAATCGGGCAGATGCTCGGCCAGCAGCTCGAGCAGCAGCGTGCGCCGCGCCCGCAGGATCTCCCGTCGCTCCGGCAGCACATCGTCCTCTGCAGCCAAAAGCCTTGCCGCAGCCAGCTGTTCGAACACCGGAGTGCCCATGTCGACTGCCGGCCGCAGCGCGGCGACCGTCGCCAACGTGGTGCGCTCCGCACGGATCCAGCCGATGCGCAGGCCTCCCCAGAACGACTTCGACATGGACCCGACGGTCAGCACCAGATCGCGGCCGGCCGTCAGCGACGCGGCAAACGGGGCCGGGACCTGCTCGTCGAGCCACATGTCGGTGATGGTCTCGTCGATGATCGTGCGAGTGCGGGTGTCGGCGATGATCTGCGCGAGGCGACGCCGGCCCGCAGGTGGCAGCGTCAGCCCGGTCGGGTTGTGGTTGTCGGGGATCAGGTAGGCCAGGCTCGGCACCAGTTGCCGGATCGCCGCGTCCACCGCGTCGAGCTCCCAGCCGGTGGATGTCATCGCGACCGGCACCGGCCGCACGCCGCGGGTCGCCATCGCCGCAAGGCCACCGTGGTAGGTCGGCTGTTCGACGAGCACGCGATCGTCGGGCTGGGTGTAGGTGGCCAGGATGAGCCCGATGGCGTGCAGGGCACCGGTGGTCACCATGATCTCGTCCGGTTCGGTCAGAAGCCCTCTGGCGCAGTACCTCTCGGCGATGGCTTCGCGCAGGGGCGGCACGCCGCGCAGTTCGATGCCGATGTCGCCCAGGTAGGGCGTGACCAGTTGGGTCGCTTCGGAGTACGCCTGCGAGACGACGGCGGCGGGAGCGGCGAGTGTCGCGGCGGCGAGGTTGGCGGTCGGGATGGTCAGCGAGGGCGGTGCCGGAGTCACCGGCAGTGCGGTCGTGCTGCGCGCGCCCTGCCGTGCGTTGAGGTAGCCGTCCTCGCGCAGCTGGGTGTAGGCCGCGGTCACCGTGGTCCGGGAGACGCGCAGGGCTTCGGCCAGCGCGCGCTCGCTGGGCAGCCGCGCCCCGATCGGGATGCGGCCGTCCACGATCAGTAGCCGGATGGCGTCGGCCAGGCCGTGGTAGGCCGGCCCGGTGCGACTGGATGTGCGCCAGTTACCCAGTTCACGGCACAAGAGGTCCACATTGAGCGATCTGGCAGTCATCGACGCAGTCATTGAGGCCAGTATTGCCCAACTGGCTATTGATAGGCAAGCCAGTCGGGTCAGATGATGGCGTCATGGCTCCCTGGATTTCTCGACTGGCCCTCCGGCTGGCTGATCTGTACTACTCACCGTCGATCGGCGGCGCGCTCGACGAGCGTGATGCCGACGCCCGCCGGCTGCGCACCGAACTGGATGCGATCCGCATGCACTTCCCCGATCACGCGTGACCGCGATCGGCCGGGGAGCGGTGCGGGGTGCCGTGCTGCTCGCCGGGCTCACCGGATACGGCACGTCGATGGCGATGATGGTGCGCGCCGGCCTCGGCCTGGACCCCTGGGACGTGTTCCACCAGGGGCTGGCGCTGCGGACCGGGATGACGATCGGTACCGCCTCGGCGGTGGTCGGGGTGGCCGTGCTGCTGGCGTGGATACCGCTGCGCAACCGGCCCGGCATCGGCACCGTCGCCAACGTGGTCGTCATCGCCGTGACCGTCGACGTCGCACTGTCGCTGATCGCGACGCCGCAGTCACTTCCGGCGCGCGCGGCGCTGATGGTCGCGGCAGTGGTGCTCAACGCGATGAGCACGGTCTTCTACATCGGCGCCGGCCTCGGGCCCGGCCCGCGGGACGGGTTGATGACCGGACTCGTCGTCGCCACCGGACGTTCGGTGCGTCTGGTCCGCACCACGATCGAGGTCACCGTGTTGACGCTCGGCTGGCTTCTCGGCGGCACCGTGGGCGTCGGGACAGTGGCCTACGCGTTCGGGATCGGGCCTCTGGTGCAGCTCTTCGTGCGTCTCGTCCCGCAGCGGCTCCTGGCCGTCAGCGGCTGGGCTCAGGTCCGGCCCGGCGGGCTGACTACGATGGGCGGGTGCCAGCCGACCCCGAAGATGAAGAACCAGCAGCCGATCAAGACCTGCTCATCGACTTCGCAGAGGTCACGTTGCGGCGCAACGGCCGACTGCTCGTCGGGCCCGTCACCTGGTCGGTGGAGCTCGACGAACGCTGGGTGATCGTCGGCCCGAACGGAGCGGGAAAGACGTCATTGCTGCGCATCGCCGCCGCGATGGAACACCCGTCGTCGGGCACCGCCCACATCCTGGGCGAGCGGCTCGGGCGGGTGGACATGTCGGAGCTGCGCGCCCGGATCGGGCTGAGTAGCGCCTCGCTCGCCCAGCGGGTCCCCGACGACGAGATCGTGCGGGACCTCGTGGTGTCGGCGGGCTACGCGGTGCTCGGCCGCTGGCGGGAGCGCTACGACGACGTCGACTACGCCCAGGCTCTCGACATGCTCGAAAGCGTCGGGGGAGAGCATCTGTCCGACCGCACCTACGGCACGCTGTCGGAAGGCGAGCGCAAACGGGTGCTGATCGCGCGCGCGTTGATGACCGACCCCGAGCTGCTGCTGCTCGACGAGCCCGCCGCCGGGCTGGACCTCGGCGGCCGCGAGGAGCTGGTGGCTCGATTGAGCGATCTCGCACTGGACCCGGACGCGCCCGCGATGGTGCTGGTCACCCACCACGTCGAGGAGATCCCACCCGGCTTCTCGCACTGCCTGATCCTGTCCGAGGGCGCGGTGGTCGCCGCCGGCCTGCTGACCGATGTGCTGACCGCTGAGAACCTGTCAGCCGCGTTCGGCCAGTCGATCGCGCTGGATCTGATCGACGGGCGCTATTTCGCGCGCCGCACGCGCAGCCGAGCCGCCCACAGGAGGCGTTCATGAGTTCGCAGTCCCGGTCCGACGATCCGCTGGTGCCGCGGCCCGCGGCGACCGTGATGCTGGTGCGCGATAGGGGCCAGGGGATCGCACAGGGAATCGAAGTCTTCCTGATGCGTCGCCACGCGGCGATGGAGTTCGTCGCCGGGGTGATGGTGTTCCCCGGCGGTGGAGTCGACGATCGCGACCGCAACGCCGACATCGCGTGGCACGGACCCGAGCCGAGCTGGTGGGCGCAGCGGTTCGGCGTCGACACCGAGCTCGCCGAAGCCCTGGTGTGCGCGGCCGCGCGGGAGACGTTCGAGGAGTCCGGGGTGTTGTTCGCGGGCTCGGCCGGCGATCCCGACCTGCTCGTCGACGACGCCTCGGTCTACCGCGAACAGCGGGCCGCGCTGGAGAGCAAGCAGTTGTCGTTCGGCGAGTTCCTCCGCGACGAGAAGCTCGTCCTGCGTTCGGATCTGCTCCGGCCGTGGGCCAACTGGGTGACGCCGAAGGAAGAGCGCACCCGCCGCTACGACACGTACTTCTTCGTCGGCGCGCTTCCTGAGGGGCAGCGTGCCGACGGGGACAACACCGAGACCGACACAGCAGACTGGGTGACTCCGCAGGCCGCGCTCGACGACTTCGCCGACGGCCGCAGCTTCCTGCTCCCGCCGACGTGGACACAGCTCGACGCGCTGGCCGGCCGAACCGTGGCCGAGGTGTTGGCCGTCGAGCGGCAGATCACCGCGGTGGAGCCGTCACTGACAGCGAAGCCGGGCGGCAACTGGGAGATCGAGTTCTTCAACAGCGACCGCTACAACGCCGCACGCAATCGGCGCGCCCCGCAGGGCCACAGCGACGCCACGCCGCAGCCGTGAGGGAGTTCATCAGCGTCCACACCGATGCAGACGAGCCCCGCCTCGCGACGCTGCTGCTGTCGCGTCCGCCGACCAACGCACTGACCCGCCAGGTCTACCGGGAGATCGCCGAGGCCGCTGTGGAGCTGGGGGAGCGCTCCGACCTCGCGGCGATCATCGTGTTCGGCGGCCACGAGATCTTCTCCGCCGGCGAGGACATGTCCGAGCTACAGACCCTGAACACACCGGAGGCCGCGTCGGCCGCCCGGCTGTGCCAGATCGCGGTCGAGGCGCTCGCTGCGGTCCCGCGCCCGACGATCGCCGCCGTCACCGGTTATGCCCTGGGGGCGGGCCTGAGCCTCGCGTTGGCCGCCGATTGGCGGATCAGCGGCGACAACGCGAAGTTCGGGGCGACGGAGATCCTGGCCGGGATGGTCCCGGCCGGCGACGGTGCGGCTCGCCTGGCGGCCGCAGTCGGTCCCAGCAAGGCCAAGGACCTGGTGATGACGGGGCGCTTCCTCGACGCGCGGGAAGCGCTCGAGATGGGCCTGGTCGACGAACTGGTGGCGCCGGACGGCGTGTACGACGCGGCCATGACCCGGGCGCGCCGCTTCCTCGACTACGCCCCTGACGTGCTGGCTGCGGCCAAGGCCGCCTTCGACCGGCCGTGACCGACCGCGTGCGCGGAGCGTTAGGCTGCCCGGCATGACGGAAACGAAGGAAACCGGCGCTCCCGCGGCGCCGACCTCTGGTGTCGCCGACCCCGCTCCGCAACCGCGCGCGACCAAAGAGCAGGTCGAAGCCGCGATGCACGACTCGAAACTGGCCCAGGTCCTCTACCACGACTGGGAGGCCGAGACCTACGACGAGAAGTGGTCGATCTCCTACGACCAGCGCTGCGTCGACTACGCGCGCGGCCGCTTCGACGCCGCGGTGCCCGACGACGTGCAGCGGCAGCTGCCGTATGACCGCGCACTCGAGCTGGGCTGCGGCACCGGGTTCTTCCTGCTCAACCTGATCCAGGCCGGGGTCGCCCGGCGCGGTTCGGTGACCGACTTGTCCCCGGGCATGGTGAAGGTGGCCACCCGCAACGGCCGGTCCCTCGGGCTCGACATCGACGGACGGGTCGCCGACGCCGAGGGGATTCCGTATCCGGACGACACGTTCGACCTCGTCGTCGGACATGCCGTGCTGCACCACATCCCCGACGTCGAGCTGTCCCTGCGGGAGGTCGTGCGGGTGCTCAAGCCGGGCGGCCGCTTCGTGTTCGCCGGCGAGCCGACCACGGTGGGCAACCGCTACGCCCGCGAACTGTCGACGCTGACGTGGCGGATCGCCACCAACGTCACGAAGCTCCCGATGCTGTCCGACTGGCGTCGCCCGCAGGCCGAGCTCGACGAATCGTCACGGGCCGCGGCTCTGGAGGCCGTCGTCGATCTGCACACGTTCGACCCGGGCGACCTCGAGCGGATGGCGGTCAACGCCGGTGCCGTCGACGTGCGCACGGCCAGTGAGGAATTCACCGCCGCGATGCTCGGGTGGCCCGTCCGGACCTTCGAGGCGGCCGTCCCGCCCGGTCGCCTCGGTTGGGGCTGGGCGAAATTCGCGTTCAACAGCTGGACGACGCTGTCGTGGGTGGACTCCAACCTCTGGCGGCGCGTCGTGCCGAAGGGCTGGTTCTACAACGTGATGGTGACGGGGGTCAAGCCGGGCGGCGCGTCGTCGTAGCGTTCGGCCTCGACGATGTGCGCTTCCTGCGCACCGAGACCGGCCGGCAGGCGCTCGCCGAGGTCGACCGGCTCGACCTGAGCGCCGCCACGCTCGTCGCCGACGTGGCAAGGGCGCGAACACAATTCGGTGAGCAGGCCGCGGTCCTGGTGGAGACGGTGCGGCTGCGGCGCAAGGCGGCGGCCAAGTTCGACGGCGCCGAGAAGTGGTTGTTCACCGATGAGGCGCTACAGCAGGCCACCGCGGGCGCAGTCGCTGCGCACCGGGCACAGCGCCTCGCCGGCACGGTGGTGCACGACGCCACCTGCTCGATCGGTTCCGAGTTGGTGGCCCTTGCGAATTCGGCCGCGTTCGTGATCGGGAGCGATCTGGATCCGGTGCGGCTGGCGATGGCGCGGCACAACGCCGGTCCCGATGTCGCGCTCTGTCTCGCCGATGTGCTGCATGCCGTGTCCAGCGATGCAGTGGTACTCGCCGATCCGGCGCGGCGTAGCGGATCAGCGCGCCGCTTCGACCCTCGCGCCTACCAGCCGCCGCTGGACGATCTGCTCGCGGCACTGGCAGGCCGCGACTACGCGGTGAAGTGCGCTCCCGGAATCGATTTCGTGGCGGTCGCGCAGATGGGTTTCACCGGCGAGATCGAGATCACCTCGCTCGCCGGCAGTGTGCGGGAGGCCTGCCTGTGGTCGTCCGGTCTGACCGACGCCGGGGTGCGCCGGCGCGCGACCATCCTCGACACGGGCGAGCAGATCGTCGACACCGACCCCGACGACTGCGGGGTCGCGCCGGCCGGTCGCTGGCTCGTCGACCCGGACGGGGCAGTCGTGCGCGCCGGCCTCGTGCGTCACTACGCGGCGCGGCACGGGCTCTGGCAGATCGACCCCGACATCGCGTACCTCTCCGGTGACCGGCTGCCCGACGGGGTACGCGGATTCGAGGTGCTCGAGCAGCTCGCCTTCAATGAACGTCACCTGCGCCAGCACCTTTCGGCGCGCGCAGTGGGGGTGGTCGAGATCCTGGTGCGCGGCGTCGACGTCGATCCCGACGCGCTGCGCAGGCGGCTGCGCCTGCGCGGGGCGCACCACGCGTCGGTCGTGATCACCCGCCTCGGTTCCGGGCCGGCAAGCCGGGCAACGGCATTCATATGTCGTCCGTCACGATGACCGCTCACGTACCCTGGCGGTGATCGCACCAGTTGTATACCGATGCGCCGACGCGACCGCGGCGCCGACGATGAGGATTCTGTTGACGATGCGCGTTACCGCCGCCGCCCTGCTGGCCGCCGCTGTGCTCGCCGGCGCGGCCGCGACCCCGGCCGCCGCTGCGGAGCCGGCGTGCGCCGACCTGGGCGGCACGATCAATGCGCAGCAGGTGTGCACCGTGCAGGTGAACAACCCCACCTACACCCTCGACTTCACGTTCCCGGCCGACTATCCCGATCAGCAGGCTCTCATCGGCTACCTGACACAGACCAGGGACGGATTCGTCAACGTCGCCGAGATGCCCGGCTCGTGGAACCTGCCGTACGTTCTCGACGCCAAGGGCACCGCGTATCGGAGCGGTCCCGATGACGGCGGCACCCGCAGCGTCGTGTTCGAGGTGTACGAGAACGTCGGCGGCGCTCACCCGCAGACCTGGTACAAATCGTTCAACTGGGACGTCGCCGAGAAGGCGCCGCTCACCTTCGAGTCGCTGTTCAAGCCCGGCACCCGGCCCCTGGACGTGATCTTCCCGATCGTGCAGTCGGAGATCTCCCGTCAACTGGGCGTCGATTCTCCGATCAGCGCATCCGACGGGCTCGATCCGGCCAAGTATTCGGAGTTCGCCCTGACCGACGACTCGATCATCTTCTTCTTCGGCCAGGGCGAGATCATGGCCGGTGCCGGGGGCGCGCTGCAGGCGACGGTGCCGCGCTCGGCGGTCGCCACGATGATGAGCTGAGCCTGCTCGACGCCTAGGAGCCTGCTGAATAAGTCCTGCGTGGTGGGCCGGTGTTGGTCGGGTTAGCGGGGACAATTGGTGGGTGCAGGGTCGTGCGGATGATCAGCGTGAGTTGTTGGATGCGGAGTCGGTCGCCGGTCATTTGTTGAAGTCCGACAGTGTGTTCGCGTTTCTGGCGGCTCATCGTGGCGAGTTGTTTCCCGAGGCGATGTTCGCCGATCTGTTTCCCTCGCGTCGGGGCCGCCCCAGCGTGCCGGCTGAGGTGATGGCCAGCGTGATCACGTTGCAGGCATTGCATGGTCTGTCCGATAACGAGACGGTGGACGCGGTGACCTTTGATCTGCGGTGGAAAGCCGCCTGCGGGCTGCCGATCACCGCACCGGCGTTTCACTCCACCACGTTGACCTATTGGCGGCGCCGTCTGGCGGCCTCGCAGTCACCGAACCGGATCTTCGAGGCGGTCAAGGCCGTCGTCGCCGAGACCGGGGTGCTGGCCAAGAAGACGCGCCGGGCCCTGGATTCCACGGTGCTCGATGACGCGGTCGCCACCCAGGACACCGTGACCCAGTTGATCGCCGCGATCCGACGGGTCCGCCGCGACGTACCCGGCGCCGCAGCGGTCGTCGAGTCGCAATGCACCGGTCATGATTATGACGATCCCGGGAAACCGTCGATTGCGTGGAACGACAGGGCTGCTCGCGACCTGCTGGTCGATGCCCTTGTTGGTGACGCGCACCGACTGCTGGGGCATCTGCCCGATCAGGAGTTGGGCCCCCGCGCTGCCGAGGCGGTCGCGTTGTTGGCGTTGATCGCCGGTCAGGACGTCGAACCGGTCGAGGGGTCTGACGGCACCGACGGGCGGTGGCGCATCGCGCAGAACGTCGCCCCCGATCGGGTGATCTCCACCGTCGATCCCGACGCCCGCCACGCCCACAAGACGGTGCACCGCCGCCAGGACGGCTTCAAAGCCCACATCGCGATCGAACCCGACACCGGGATCATCACCGACTGCGCGTTGACCAAGGCCAGTGGCTCCGATAACCACGAAGCCGTCGTCGGGCCCGCACTGCTCCACAATGAACCCATCCCGGTGCGAGTACTCGGCGACACCGCGTACAGCAGCGGTGCCACGCGGACCGCCTTGGCCGCGGCTGGACACGTCGCGGTGATCAAACCGATTCCGTTGCGCACCCCGGTGCCTGGTGGCTTCACCACCGATGACTTCACCGTCGACTTTGATCACCGCACAGTGACCTGCCCGGCCGGTCACACCCTGCCGATACCGCCCAGCGGCGGCGTAGGCTTCAAAAAGCATTGCCGCTCTTGTCCTTTGGCGTCACGATGCACTACCGCGACCGCGGGACGCAAACTCACCCTGAGTGCATATGAACCTCTTCAGCGCCACGCCCGCACCCAGGCGCGGCAGCCCGAGTGGCAAGCCGAATATCGTCGACACCGCCCTATGGTCGAACGCTCCATCGCCTGGGTAACCCGTCACAACCGCAAAGTCCGCTATCGCGGCGTCGCCAAGAACGATCACTGGCTGCACCACCGCAGCGCGGCACTGAATCTGCGCCGCCTGCTCGCTCTCGGCCTGACCCACACTGGCACGACCTGGGCTATCGCCTGATCCGATCAGGTCTTGCCAGCTACAACCTGCGGTGTCACGCTCGAAGCGGCGGGGTGACCCTCGAAATGTCGACCTCCGGGTCTGACTCAAACCAAGCGCCGAGCGCGCAGTGAGGCACCCCGCCCCAAACACCCCTAATTCAGCAGGCTCCTAGAAGGTCGCATCCGTTCGCTCGCCGCGAGCCTCGACGGGATCGTAGTTCTCCCAGAACGTGGCGCCGCTGATTCCGAGGCTCACCGGGTCGAACACCGGATCGAGGCCTTGCTTCTTCTGTTTCTCGTAGTCCCACAGCGCCTTGTAGGCCGGCTGCTGCAACACGATGATGCCGACGATGTTCAGCCATGCCATCAGCCCGACTCCGATGTCGCCGAGCACCCAGGCATCCGACGCGGTGGAGATCGCACCGATCGTGACCGACACGAGGATCAGCGCCTGTAGCAGCATCGTCGTGTTGGTGCCGACGGTGCCGCGGATGAAGGGCACCTCCCTCGGGGCGAACCTGCCGAGCACGAAGCGCAGATTGGTCTCGGCCATGTAGTAGTAGGCGATGATCGTGGTGATGCAGAAGAACGCCAGCGAGATCGCGATGAAGCTGGCGCCCGCCCCGCCCCACAGGGTGTCGAAACCGGCTTGAGCGAAAGCGGGCCCCACCTCCGCGTCGGCCGCCAGCACCGTGCCGCCCTCGCGTAGCACCGCACCGTCGGCGCTTTCCCCTTCGAACACCCGGTAGGCCCCGGTGGACAGGATCAAGAACCCGGTCGCCGAGCAGATGAACAGCGTGTCGATGTAGACGGCGAAGGCCTGCACGAGGCCCTGCTTGGCCGGATGGGACACCTCGGCGGCCGCAGCCGCGTGCGGCCCGGTGCCCTGGCCGGCCTCGTTGGAGTAGATGCCGCGCTTGACGCCCCACATCACCGCCGCGCCCAGAATGGCCCCGAATGCCGAGTCGATGCCGAAGGCGCTGGAGAAGATCAGGTTCAGCACACCGGGGATCTCACCGGCGTTGAGCAGCACGATGATCAGCGCCAACACGATGTAGACGACAGCCATGAACGGCACCACGATGGAGGCGAACGTGGCGATTCGCTTCACCCCGCCGATGATGACGAACGCCAGCACGATCACCGTTCCGACGGCGACCCACCACTTCGAGAACCCCCACGCCGAGTTCATCGCCGAGGCCATCGAATTGGACTGCACACTGGGCAGGAGAAGGCCCATCGCCAGGATCGTGACCGCAGCGAAGACGTAGCCGTAGACCTTCATGGCCGGCGCCGCGGCGGTGTGGGCGAAAGCGCGGCTGAAGTAGTAGGCCGGTCCGCCGCGATACTCGCCGCTGATCTTGTCGCGATCCTTATAGATCTGGCCGAGAGTGCATTCCACGTAGGACGTCGACGCGCCGAGGAAGGCGACCAACCACATCCAGAACATCGCCCCTGGCCCGCCGAACGCGATGGCGGTGGCGACGCCGGCGATGTTGCCGGTGCCCACGCGTCCGGCCAGGGAGATGGTCAGCGCCTGGAAACTCGACACTCCCGACGGCGACTTCTCGCCCTTGAGCATCAACCGCACCATCTCCGGTACCTGACGGACCTGGACGAAGCGGGATCGGATCGAGAAGTACACGCCGGCAGCCAGGCAGAGATAGACGAGAGCGTTGCTCCAGACGTATCCGTTGACGGTGCTCAGGAACTCCGACATGCCGCGCGCCTCCCCTGATCGTGATGTCGTCAGGCCCCATTCTGGGCCAGCGCCGGTTACCGCGCTGTGAAGTCGCTGTAAGAACTCTTAAAGGAATACCGGTGTCACGCCGGCGCGAAACCGTAGACCCGGCCGTCGCTGGTCGCGGTCACGACCCGGCGGTCGTGGCCCACTGACACCCCGACGGGCCACCCCGTGGCGCCCGGCAGGCGGTAGGAGTGCAGCGTGTGGCCGTCGCCGAGATCGAACACGATGAGCGCCATCCCGTCCGCGTCCGGGGTGACCGTGTATCCCACGCCGGCGACGCTGCTGGTGGTCAACGGAGCGGTGTCGTCACGACGCCACAGCTGCTCCGGCCCGTCGCCGGTGTCGCGGATGGCGGTCAATCTCGCACCCGGCCCTCCGCCGGCCAGGATCAACCCCTCGGGCGTCACCGAGGGTGGGGTCTGCGCGAGGTAGTCCAGCGGCTGCGACCATTTCACCGAACCGTCTTCGCCGTTGATCGCCCACAGCCGCTCGTCGCGGCCGTTGATGTAGACGGTGTTGCCGTCCGGTGAGAACACCGGGCTGCCCAGCGGACCGCCGCCGACGGCGTCGCTGGTCCATTCCCGGGTGATCAGCGGCGTCTGACCGGGCCGGTAGCGCAGCCCCACCAGTTCGGGCGCCTCGGCGCCGGGTTGCCACAGGGTCAGCACGATGGTGCCGGAGGACCCGGAGGACTCGGAATAGGCCGGTGCGGCCGCGACGGGACACTCCGGTCCGCCGAGCCGGCAGTCCTGCAGGCCACGTTCGGAGTCGCGGGGATCCAGGCCGGCCACCAGGTCCAGTGAGCTACCCGCGACCGTGCCCCGGTGCGCGTCGAACACCAGCACCTGACCGAGGTGGGTGATCACGAGCAGCCGGCCCGGATCGAGGAAGCGCATCGTGGTCGGCATGCCGATCACGGGTTGGCGCCAGCGGATCCACTGTGTCGGCGGGAACGACAGCACCGCGCCGGGCTGACCGACGTAGAGGTTGTCGAAGCCGTCGAAAAGAGGACTGGACAGGCCGCCGCCCTGCCAGAGGCGGGTGCACCACCGCTGGCGCGCCCGGTTGTCGGTCTCCCAGACCATCAGCGAACAGCCGCCGGCGGTCTGCGCGTTCACGGCGAGGTAGTCGCCCGAGCCGAGTGCGGCTTGCGCGGCGAGCTCGCCCTTGACCGATCGCACCCATTCCAGCCGCAGCGTGTCGGCACCCGCGCGAGCGACTGAACTCCGGTTGGCGGCGTCGGCGTACTGCGCGGCCCAGCCGGACGCGGCGCTTGCGTCGACCCAGGAATCGGTGTTTCCGCAACCTGCCGCCGCTGCGGCGACGAGCACGGCGCTGGCCAGCACGATGATTCGCCGGAGCACGGGTTCCCTTCTGGTCGCCGGTGGACATGATCGCCGGTGGACATGATCGCCGGTGGGCCTGGTTGCGGTGGACCGAGAGCCCCCGTGAGGGTAACCGCTTCGGGGTCCTCTCCTCGCGTAGGCTTTCCGGCCATGACGACGATGTGGGGCGCGCCGCTGCACAAGCGCTGGCGTGGATCGCGGCTGCGGGATCCTCGCCAGGCGAACTTCCTCACCGTGGCGTCGCTCAAATGGGTGCTCGCCAACCGCGCATACACGCCGTGGTATCTGGTCCGGTACTGGCGTCTGCTGAAGTTCAAGCTCGCCAACCCACACATCATCACCCGCGGAATGGTGTTCCTCGGCAAGGACGTCGAGATCCAGGCCACCCCCGAGTTGTCGCAGATGGAGATCGGCCGGTGGGTGCACATCGGTGACAAGAACACCATCCGCTGCCATGAGGGTTCGCTGCGGATCGGTGACAAGGTGGTGCTCGGACGCGACAACGTGATCAACACCTACCTCGACATCGAGCTCGGGGATTCGGTGCTGATGGCCGATTGGTGCTACATCTGCGATTTCGACCACCGGATGGACAGCATCGAGTTGCCGATCAAGGACCAGGGCATCATCAAGGGTCCGGTGCGCATCGGCCCGGACACGTGGGTCGGGGTCAAGGTCAGCGTGCTGCGCAACACCACGATCGGGCGCGGGTGCGTGCTCGGCTCGCATGCGGTGGTCCGCGGCGACATCCCGGATTTCTCGATCGCGGTGGGAGCGCCGGCCAAGGTGGTCAAGAACCGCAAGACGTCCTGGGAGACGTCCGCTGCCCAGCGTGCTGAGCTGGCGGCTGCGCTGGCGGACATCGAACGGAAGAAGGCCGCCCGCTAGCCCTCCAGGTGTCGCTCGGGCAGCGCCAGTTCGGCGACCGGTCGGCGCGGTTGCGGACGGCGTTCGCCGCGTTTGGCGCCGAGATACACCTGTGCGGTCTCGGCGGCGACGGTCGCCCACGCGAAGTCGGAGGTGAGTCGCTCACGCGCGGCGGTCGCATGGCGCTGAGCGGCGTCGGGATCGTCGAGGACTGTGCGCACGGCGGCCGCCAGCGCGGCGACGTCGCCCGGCGGGAACGTCTGGCCCGTGGTGCCGTGGCCGACCGCCTCCCCGAGCCCGCCCGCCGTGGAGACCACCAGGGGCGCACCGGCCGCGGCAGCCTCCAACGCGACGATGCCGAACGGCTCGTAGCGCGACGGCAGCAGCGCGATGTCGGCGCGGTGAAGCAGCGCCAGGAGTTGTTCGTGGTCGACGAGGCCGACGAAGTCGACGGCCTTGAGCACGCGGTGTCTGCGGGCCTGCTCGGTCAGGAACACCAGCTGGGTGCCGTCCCCGGCGATGGTCAGCGTGGTGCCAGGATGGGTGCGCCGGATGCGGGGCAGGGCGGCTATCGCGTCGTGTACGCCCTTCTCGTATTCGAGCCGGCCGAAGTAGAGCAACTCGGCGGCGCCGGTACGTGGCCGGCGGGCGGCGAAAGGCCAACCGGCGGTGTCGATTCCGTTGCGAATCACGGTGATCTCGCACAGGCCGGGACCGAACAGCGCGGTGATCTCCTCACGCATCGACTCCGAACACGTGATGAGCGAGTCGGATTCACCCACCAGCCAGGATTCCAGTGCATGCACCTGCCGGCTGACCGCACCGCTGACCCAGCCCGAGTGTCGGCCCGCCTCGGTGGCGTGGATCGTGGACACCAACGGCACGTCGAAGTGCTGGGCCAGCGCGACGGCGGGATGGGCGACCAACCAGTCGTGACCGTGGACGACGTCGGGTCGCCAGTCGCCGAGGGTGAGGCCGGCGCGCACCATCGCATGGCCCATCGCCAGGGTCCACGCCATCATGTCGGTGGCGAAGGCGAATTCGTGGGGATCCTCGGCGGCGGCGATCACGCGCACGCCGTCGCTGACCTCGTCGGTGGTCGGATGGGTGGCCGGATCGGTGCCGGTGGGCCTGCGGCTGAGTACGACGACGTCGTGGCCGGCGGCGACGAGTTCGGTCGCCAGGTGGTGGACGTGACGGCCCAGGCCACCGATGACGACCGGCGGGTACTCCCACGACACCAGAAGGATTCTCATCGTCACGGGCTCGGGAGTCGGCGCGCGTCCAGCGCGCCGAACAGGCCGTCGGCGCGGTTCCAGCCGGCGGCGAGCCGCTGCGCGTGCTCGGTGCGACCCGCGGCCAGGGCGTCGGCGATCTCGCGGGTGGCGTGGGCGTGCAGGTGCGCTCGGTAGCGCGCGTAGTCGGCCGCCGAGTCCTTGCTGACCATGAACGGCCAGTCGCTGGACACCGTCAGCAGTGTCTCCCGCAGGATCTGGTCGGCGACGAACATGCGCGGGCCCGGCGCACCGCGCGCTGCCGAATGTGCCAGCGCCTTGTCCACAGTGGTCAGTGCGGTGTCGACGACCTCGGTGTTCAATCGCACCAGATCGGCCACCTGCTCACCCGACCACACCTGCCAATCCTTGCCCGAACCCCAAGAGCTGGGCGGCAATTCGACCGGCTGGCCGACATACCCGGCGGCCAGTGCGTCGGCCAGGGTGCCGACCTGGATGCCCGCAGCCGGCAGCGCGCGCAGCACCTGCTCGAGCCACTGCGGGCCCTCGTACCACCAGTGCCCGAACAGCTCGGTGTCGAACGCCGCGATGACGTGGGCGGGCCGCCCGATGCGCGCGCTCTCGCTGATCAGCCGCTCCCGCACTGTCGCGACGAAATCGGCGACGTGGACGTCGACGGCGGCAGCGGCGCGTGCCGGGTCGTAGGGGGCCTTCTCCTCCGAGGGCACGTTGCGTCCCGTGACCCGTGCGGGTTTGAGCCCGGTGGCGTGGTCGTAGGTGTGGAAGTCGCGATAGGCGGCGTGACCCGGGTAACCCGAGCGCGGCGACCACACGCGGTAACTCACGGTCAGGTCGCGGCCGAACGCCACGACCGGAGAATCGGCGACCGGTCGCCCCAGCGCCGTGTCCCCGTGCAGTGACGGGCCGTCGACCATGAAGTGGCCGACTCCGGCTGCGGCGTAGTCGTTTTCCATGCCGGGGGCGTAGGCGCATTCGGGCGCCCAGATGCCTGCCGGCCGGTGTGCGAAGCGTTGGTCCGCATCGGCGAGGCCCTCGCGCAGAGCGAAGTCCCGCAGCCGCGGGGTGAGCAGCGGCTGGAACGGGTGGGCCAACGGGCCGCCCAGCAGTTCGATGACGTCGCCGTCGATCAACTCGCGCAGCACCGGGCTGCCGCCGTGTCGCCACAGGGTCTCGAACTCGGCGAGCTCCCGGTCCGCCTCGGCGAGCTCGCGGGACCCGAAGCGCCGCAATGCTTCTGGCGCAGAAGCGGGAGACGGCCCGGTCGGGGTGCGCATCGTCGCGGCCTCGCGAGCCCGCAGCCGCCAGTTGGCCACCCAGTGGTGCATGCCCTGCAGGCAGTACGGATCGTCGAGCTGCGCGGCGACGACGGGGGTGACGCCGAGGGTCAGAAGGTGGCTCCGATTCTCGGCGGCCAGGGTGCGCAGCACCCGCACCAGTGGCAGATAGGCCGCCGACCACGACTGGTAGAGCCACTCTTCACCGACCGGCCAACGGCCGTGATGCGCCAGCCACGGCAGGTGGGTGTGGAGGACGAAGGTGAACAGTCCGGGCACCGGCTCGGCCGAGGGCCGCCCCGAGGTCACGGCCGTACCGCGATCGCGACCAGATCGAGGCTCTCATCGATGTCTCGATCGGTGTCGCGGTCGATGTCGAAGTCCTCGATCGTGATCGAGGCGATGTCGGCGAGCAGGTCTGCCGGCCACGGCGCATCGGACAGTGCCCGAGTGATCTGCGCATCGATGATCGACCCGCCGTGGCGTGCGTCCAGTTCGCGCAGCCGAGCACCGTGGTGCACGCCGTAGAGACCGTCCACCCGCAGACCCGCGCCGGTGAGCAGTTCCGTCAGCTCCGTGGCGTCGAGCTCGCGCGTGTGGAACGGATTGACCGGGGTGTCGCGGCCGGGGGAGAAGGTGATCCTGTTCGGCGTCGACATCAGCAGCATGCCGCCCGGCCGGAGAACCCGGCGGCATTCGGCGACGAACTGGCCCTGGTCCCACAAATGTTCGATCACCTGGAAGTTGACCACGATGTCGACGGACTCGTCGGGCAGTGGCAGCTCGGCCAGGTTGCCGTGGCGCATGTCGACGCGGGGGTAGCGGGCCCGCACGTGGGCGACGGCGTACTCGTCGTAATCCAGGCCGATGACCCGGCGCGCGACGCCGGCGATCAGATCGGCGCCGTAGCCTTCGCCACACCCGGCCTCCAGCACCTCGGCATCGGCGAAGCGGTCGGCCAGCCTGTCGACCAGATCGCGGTAGACGATCTCATGACGGCGGAACCAGTAGTTCTCCTCGGCAACGTCGGGCACGGTTCGCTCGCCGGTCAGGGCCATGGGCGCCTCGGCCGGCGGCTCACCCACCTCGGAGGTGGTCACATGTGTGCTCATCGGAAGGCAGGCTAACCCGTAACCGGGCGATGACGAATAGTTCGTCGCACCCGGGCGGGCGAGACCGCACACTTCGACCAGCTATGGTGTTTTTGCGAACCGCCTTAAGTTACCCGCTGGTAACATGGGGGTGAGAGCTCCAAACGTGATAAGGCGGGCCGGTCACCGGCCCCTTCGAGAAGGACGAACTCATGACGAACATCGTGGTTCTGATCAAGCAGGTCCCCGACACCTGGTCCGAGCGCAAGCTGTCCGAGGGTGACTGGACCCTCGACCGCGAAGCCGCCGACGCCGTGCTCGACGAGATCAACGAGCGCGCCGTCGAGGAGGCGCTGTTGATCAAGGAGCGCGAAGGCGGCGACAGCACGGTGACGGTGCTCACCGCCGGCCCCGAGCGCGCCACCGAGGCGATCCGCAAGGCGCTGTCCATGGGTGCCGACAAGGCGGTGCACCTCGTCGACGAGGGCCTGCACGGTTCGGACATGGTGCAGACCGGGTGGGCACTGGCCCGCGCGCTGGGCACCATCGAGGGCACCGAGCTGGTCATCGCGGGTAACGAGGCCACCGACGGAACCGGCGGCGCCGTGCCGGCGATCATCGCCGAGTACCTCGGCCTGCCGCAGCTGACGCACGTGCGCAAGCTCACCGTCGAGGGCGGCAAGGTCACCGGTGAGCGCGAGACCGATGACGGCGTGTTCACCCTCGAGGCGACCCTGCCCGCCGTGGTCAGCGTCAACGAGAAGATCAACGAGCCCCGCTTCCCGTCCTTCAAGGGCATCATGGCCGCCAAGAAGAAGGAAGTGACCAAGCTGACACTCGCCGAGATCGGCGTCGAGTCCGACGAGGTCGGGGTCGCCAACGCCGGGTCCAAGGTGCGGTCGTCGACGCCGAAGCCGCCCAAGACCGCGGGCGAGAAGGTCACCGACGAAGGCGAAGGCGGCACCAAGATCGCCGAGTACCTGGTCGCTCAAAAGATCGTCTAAGCAGATCGACTAGTAGACCCCGAACACTTCCCCCTTCCATCACCGAAAGACTCAGAGGCAACGAATCTCATGGCTGAAGTACTGGTGCTCGTCGAGCACGCTGAAGGTGCGCTGAAGAAGGTCACCTCCGAACTGATCACTGCCGCCCGCACCTTGGGCGAGCCCTCCGCGGTCGTGGTGGGCAAGCCCGGCACCGCCGACGGGCTCGTCGACGGGCTCAAAGCGGCCGGCGCCGCGAAGATCTATGTCGCCGAATCGGACGACGCCGAGAACTACCTGATCACCCCGTACGTCGACGTGCTCGCCTCGCTGGCCGAGTCCGCATCGCCGGCTGCGGTCATCCTCGCCTCCAGCGCGGACGGCAAGGAGATCGCCGGGCGCCTGGCCGCGCGCATCGGCGCGGGCATCCTCAACGACGTCGTGGAGGTGCGTGAGGGCGGCGTCGGTATCCACTCGATTTTCGGCGGCGCATACACCGTGGAGGCCGAGGCCGTCGGCGACACCCCGGTGATCACCGTTCGTCCGGGCTCGATCGAGGCCGCGCCGTCCGACGGCGCCGGTGAGGTCGTCAGCGTCGAGGTCCCCGCACCCGCGGAGAACGCGACCAAGATCACCAAGCGCGAGCCCGCTGTCGCGGGTGACCGCCCGGAGCTCACCGAGGCGACCGTCGTCGTCTCCGGCGGCCGTGGTGTCGGCAGCGCGGAGAACTTCAACGTCGTCGAAGAGCTCGCCGACTCGCTCGGCGGTGCCGTCGGTGCCTCCCGTGCGGCGGTCGACAGCGGCTACTACCCGGGCCAGTTCCAGGTGGGCCAGACCGGCAAGACCGTGTCGCCGCAGCTCTACATCGCGCTCGGTATCTCCGGAGCCATCCAGCACCGCGCCGGCATGCAGACGTCGAAGACGATCGTCGCGGTGAACAAGGACGAAGAGGCGCCGATCTTCGAGATCGCCGATCTCGGCATCGTCGGTGACCTGTTCAAGGTCACCCCGCAGCTGACCGAGGCCATCAAGGCCCGCAAGGGCTGATCGCCGCGAGGTACACCGAACGGCCCCCGCCATCCGGCGGGGGCCGTTCGCTGTCTCGGGGACGTGCACCCGAACCGTCACCCACCGCTCATGAACACGTCACGCATCGCTTGCCATCGCGCTGATCGCCTGAGCGACCGTGCTGACCATGAGCACTGCTTCTGTACTCATCTCCACCCAGGACGCCCCCGACGACACCAATGCGCCGACCGGCCCGACGCCCCGCTATTCGCTTCTGCTGTGCCGTGACGACGACTCGATCGAGGCGGCCCAGCGGCTGCGCCACGACGTGTTCACCTCCGAGCCCGGTTTTGCGCTCGTCGACGGCGGAAACGGCCGCTCGGACGGACTGGATGCCGACCGCTTCGACGAATACTGCGACCACCTGCTGGTTCGGGAGGACCGCACCGGCGAGCTGGTCGGCTGCTACCGCATGCTGCCTCCGCCGGGGGCCATCGCCGCCGGCGGCCTGTACACCGCGACCGAATTCGACGTCTCGGCCCTCGACGCGCTGCGGCCGTCGCTGGTCGAGATGGGCCGCGCCGTCGTGCGCGACGGGCACCGCAACGGCGCTGTCGTGCTGATGATGTGGGCAGGCATCCTGGCCTACCTGGACCACAGCGGCTACGACTACGTGACCGGCTGTGTCTCTGTGCCGGTCGCCGATCCGGCCGGCGTCGAACCCGCCGGCGCCCATCTGCGCGGCGTCCGCGACTTCGTGATGCGCCGGCACCGCGCACCGCACGACCTGACCGTGCGCCCCTACCGACCGGTGGTCGTCGACGGCCGCACCCTCGACGACATCGCCCCGCCCGCGCGCGTGTCCGTGCCGCCGCTGATGCGCGGATACCTGCGGCTGGGCGCCCAGGTGTGCGGCGAACCGGCCCACGACCCGGACTTCGGGGTCGGTGACTTCCCCGCCTTGCTGGACAAACGCCGTGCCGACGTGCGCTATCTCACCCGGCTGCGCTCGGCGGGTGCCGCGACGGCGACAGTGACCGCGTCGTGAGCGCCCGCCCGCACGCCTGGTTGCCCGCAGCGTCCTGCGGCCCGACCTGTATCTCCGCGGGCGGCGCCACGGCGAGTCGACGCGCTGCCGTCGTCTTCCGTGTTGCGCTCCGCGCCACGCTGACGGTCGTCCTGCTGCCGACACTGCCGCTGCTCGCGGTGCCGCTGCCCGGCCGCGCGCACCTGCAGCGCCGCTACTGCCGCGTCGTGTTGCGCTGCCTGGGCATCCGGATCACTGTGTCCGGCGGACCGATTCGCAACGTACCCGGGGTGCTCGTCGTCAGCGGGCACGTGTCCTGGGTCGACGTCTTCGCGATCGGCGCCGTCATGCCGGGCGCCTTCGTCGCCAAGGCGGAGATGATCGGCTGGCCCGGACTCGGCGCACTCGCCCGGTTGATGAAGGTGATCCCCATCGAACGGGACAACCTGCGCCGACTGCCCGAGGTGGTGAACGCGGTCGCCGAGCGGCTGCGCGCCGGCCGCACCGTGGTGGCGTTCCCCGAGGGCACGACGTGGTGTGGCCTGGCCTACGGGCCGTTCCGGCCGGCGATGTTCCAGGCCGCGATCGACGCGGGCCGGCCGGTGCAACCGTTGCGGCTGAGCTATCACCATCGCGACGGCCGCGCGTCGACGGCGGCGGCCTACATCGGTGACGACAGCCTGCTCACCTCGATCCGCAGGCTCGTCACGGCGCAGCGCACCGTCGTGCACGTCCGCGTCGAATCGTTGCAGCTGCCGGGTGTCGATCGCCGCGACCTGGCAGCCCGGTGCGAGGCCGCGGTGCGGGGGACGAACGCCTCTGCGATCGGCGTCCGCGGAGAGGGTCACGCCCTGGCGGCCTGACCTCTCGAATACGGCCGAGGGCACCGTCGCGGCTATTGTGGAGCGTTGTGATTGCGTCCGCGGTGTATCTCGACCACGCTGCCACCACCCCGATGCGCCCGGCCGCCATCGAGGTGATGAGCTCTGCGCTGACCTCGGTCGGGAACGCGTCCTCGCTGCACGGATCGGGCCGCCTGGCGCGGCGCCGGCTGGAGGAGTCTCGGGAGACGCTGGCCGGCCTGCTGGGTGCGCGCCCCTCGGAGGTGATCTTCACCGCCGGCGGTACCGAGAGCGACAACCTCGCCGTCAAAGGCATCTACTGGGCCCGCCGCGACGCCGACCCCACCCGCCGACGGATCGTCACGACCCCGATCGAACACCACGCGGTGCTCGATGCCGTGGAATGGTTGGTCGACCACGAAGGGGCAGAGGTGACCTGGGTGCCGGTCGATCGGCACGGAGTGGTCTCGGCGGAGGCGTTGCGCGCCGCGATCGGCGATCCCGCCGACGTCGCCCTGGTGTCGGTGATGTGGGCCAACAACGAAGTCGGCACGATCATGCCGATCGCCGAACTGGCCGCCGTGTGCGCGGCCGCCGCTGTCCCGATGCACAGTGACGCGGTGCAGGCCGTCGGTCAGATCCCCGTCGACTTCGCCGCATCCGGTCTGTCGGCGATGAGCCTCACCGCCCACAAGTTCGGCGGCCCCACCGGTGTGGGTGCGCTTCTGCTGCGGCGGGACACCGCCTGCGTTTCTCAGTTGCACGGCGGTGGCCAGGAACGCGACGTGCGATCCGGCACCCAGGACGTCGCCGGGGTGGCCGGTATGGCGGCCGCTGCCCGCGACGCCGTCGAGACGATGGACGCCACGGCCGCCCGGGTGCGTGCCCTGCGGGACCGGATGATCGACCGCGTACTCGCGACCATCGACGACGTCGACCTCAACGGCCCGGCGGGTGCCGGCCGGTTGCCCGGGAACACCCACTTCACATTCCGCGGGTGTGAGGGTGACTCACTGCTGATGCTGTTGGACGCCAAGGGGATCGAGTGCTCCACCGGGTCGGCGTGCACAGCCGGGGTGGCGCAACCCTCGCATGTGCTGACCGCGATGGGGGCCGATCCCGCCAGCGCACGCGGTTCGCTGCGGTTCTCCCTGGGGCACACCAGCACCGACGACGACATCGATGCGGTGCTGGCCGTGCTCCCGGCCGCTGTGGAGCGCGCGCGCCAGGCGGCCCTGGCGAGTGCGGCGGGACGGGCGTAGCCATGCGGGTTCTGGTCGCGATGAGCGGTGGCGTCGACTCCTCGGTGGCGGCGGCGCGGATGGTCGACGCCGGACACGACGTGACGGGCGTGCACCTGGCGCTCTCGTCCGCGCCCGGCACACTGCGCACCGGCTCGCGCGGATGTTGTTCGAAGGAAGACGCCGGTGACGCCCGCCGGGTCGCCGACATGCTCGACATCCCGTTCTATGTCTGGGATTTCGCCGACCGCTTCAAAGAAGACGTCATCGACGACTTCGTCGAGTCCTATGCGCGGGGCGAGACGCCCAACCCGTGCGTACGCTGCAACGAGCGAATCAAGTTCTCCGCGTTGGCTTCTCGCGCTCTGGCATTGGGTTTCGACGCGCTGGCCACCGGCCACTATGCGCGGCTGTCCGACGGTCGGCTGCGCCGGGCGGTCGATCACGACAAGGACCAGTCCTACGTGCTGGCGGTGCTGACCGCCGAGCAGCTGCGGCACGCGGTGTTCCCGATCGGGGACACCCCCAAGGCGCAGATCCGCGAGGAGGCCGCGCGCCGGGGACTGTCGGTCGCCGACAAGGCCGACAGCCACGACATCTGCTTCATCCCGTCCGGAGACACGCGGGCATTCCTGGGCGCTCGAATCGGCGTGCGCCGGGGCGCGGTGGTCGACACCACCGGTGCTGTGCTGGCCGAACACGACGGTGTGCACGGCTTCACGATCGGTCAGCGCAAGGGCCTCGGCATCCCCGGTCCCGGTCCGGACGGCCGACCGCGTTACGTGACGGGTATCGACGCGGACACCGGCACCGTCTACGTCGGTGACGCCGCCGACCTCGAGGTGCACTCGCTGCTCGGTGAGCGGCCGGTGTTCACCTCGGGAGCCGCCCCCGACGGTCCGGTGGAGTGCACCGTGCAGGTGCGCGCCCACGGCGGCACGGCCGACGCCGTGGCTCACGTCCGTGACGGCGCCGTCGTCGTGGCGCTGCGCAGCCCGCTGCGTGGGGTGGCGCCGGGACAAACGCTGGTGCTCTATCGGCCGGACCCCGAGGGGGACGAGGTGCTGGGTAGCGCCACGATCGCCGAGGCGCGCTGACCGACCGCTGCCAGTGCATCGCGACGTGTACTGCAGCTGACACCGATTGACAGGTGTGCGCCGTGGCGTGAGGGTGTCGACGTGGACCATGCCGAGGTGCTGATCACCGCACTGTTGATGGCCGTCGCGGCCCTGGGTGCGCTCGCATGCCGGCTGTCGGTGCCCTATCCGATACCGCTGGTGCTCGGCGGCGCCCTGGCCGGGTTCATTCCCGGCCTGCCGGACATCAGCCTGGAACCGGATCTGGTGTTGGCGCTGTTTCTGCCCCCGCTGCTCTACAAGTCGGCGATCTACGCCAACTTCGGTGATTTCCGCACGGGGCTGCGCAGTCTCACCCTCAGCGCGGTGGCTCTCGTCGTCGTCACGATGGTCATCGTGGCCTGCGCGGCCCACGCCGTGATTCCCGGAATGCCGTGGGAGGCCGCGTTCGTGCTCGGTGCGATCGTGTCGCCCACCGACCCCGTCGCCGCGGCCACGATCATGCGTCGACTCGGTGCGCCCCGCCGGTTGATCAGCAGCATCGAGGGGGAGGGACTGTTCAACGACGCGACCGCACTCGTGGCGTTCCGGGTGGCGATCGCCGCGACGGTCGCGGGTGGGTTCTCGCTGGCCGACGCGGGCCTGAGCTTCGTGGCCGGTGCGCTCGGTGGCATCGCGATCGGTTTCGTGGTGGGCTGGCTGTCGGGCTGGGTCCGCGCCCGCATCTACGACGCGCAGATCAGTGTCACGATCTCACTGCTCACCGGCTACGCGGCGTTCCTGCCCGCCGAGGCGGCCGGGGCGTCGGCCGTGCTGGCGGTCGTCACCGCCGGCATCGTCATGGCGATCCGCAGCCCGGAAGTGCTCGAGGCCCGGCCCCGGTTGCAGGGCTACTTCGTCTGGGACATCGTCGATTTCCTGATCAACGCCACGTTGTTCGCGCTGATCGGTCTGCAGCTGCACGCGATCGTGTCCGGTCTGCAGGAGTATCGCTTCGCCGCGCTGGCGGGGTATGCGGCGGCCGTCATCGCCGCCGTGGTGGCCAGCCGCTTCCTGTGGTTCTTCACCGTGCCGTATCTGATCCGGGTGCTCGACCGAAGACCCCGGCAGCGTGCGCGACGCGCGCCCGCATCATGGCGAATCGTGTTGGCGTGGAGCGGGATGCGAGGTGCCGTGTCGCTGGCCGTGGCGTTGGCGGTGCCGGCGCAGACAGCCGACGGCGGCGCGTTCCCGCACCGAGAGTTGATCCTGTTCCTCACCTTCGCGGTCATCTTCTTCACCCTGGTGGTGCAGGGGCTGACGCTGCCGGCGCTGATCGACCGGCTGGATCGCACCGCCGACCCCGAGACCGCCGAGGAGGATCGCGCGCGTCTGGCGGCCGCCCGCGCGGCGATCGAGCGCATCGACGAGCTGGCCGATGAGCAGTGGACGCGTGCCGATACCGCCGAGCGCATGCGGGGCCTGTACGAATACCGGACACAGCGGTTCGAGGCGAGGTTGGCCGGCGACGAGGCCGGTGACTACGAGGAGCGGTCGCGGACGTATCAGGACATGGTGCGTTCGGTCCTGGCGGCGCAGCGCAGCGAGCTGCTGGCGATGCGGCGCCGGGGCGAGCTCTCCAACGAGGTTTTCAACCGGATCCTGCGTGACATCGATCTCGAGGAGTCGCGCCTGGAGACGTGACGGTCACACCGCGAACGGAAAGCTGGTCGGGGGCCCGGACAGGGACTCCTTGGCCTTGCGGCCGAGCGCGTCGAAGATCTCCACCTCACCCGCTTCGAGCCCGTCGAGGGCCACGCTGACGAGATCGGCCGGGTCGATGACGGCGCCCTCGCCGAACTCGATTCCCTGACGTTCGGCGAAGTCGAACAGCGTCTGCGTGCCGATCAGGCCCGGAATCAACGCTGCGACATGCGTTCCCTGCGCGGCGAGTTCCATGCGCACGTTGTTCGTCAGACCCCACTCGGCCGACTTCGAGGCAGCGTAGGCGGCGTTGCCGTCCACAGTGGTCCACGCGGCCGCGGACAGCACGTTGAGGATCGCGCCGCCTCCGTTGCGGGCCAGGACGGGGGCGAAGGCACGGATCATCGCCAGCGTGCCGTGGTAGTTGGTGTCGATCACGGATCTGATCGCGCGCAGGTCGCCGGTGATCAGATTGCCGCCGGCGGTGTCGGCGGCGTTGTTGATCAGGAGGTCGACGTCGCCGGCGAGGTCGGCTGCGGCGCTGACCTGGGTGGCGTCGGTGATGTCGAGGCGCAGGGCGCGGACGCCCGGAACGTCGACGAGCTCGGGATGTCGGGCGCCGGCGTAGACCGTCGCTCCGCGGCGGAGTAGTTCGACGGCGAAGGCGCGGCCGAGGCCGCGGTTCGCGCCGGTCACCAGGGCGGTGGCGCCGTGGATCTGCATGAGGGTCTCCTCGTCATCCGATGAACATGACCACGCGGTCATGTTGTCACCCTGGCAGAAGATGACCGAGTGGTCAACTTGGTACCCTGGGGCCATGTCGTCGCCCGCCCGTCCCCAACGCGCCGACGCGACCCGCAATCGCGCGTCGCTGTTGGCGGCAGCCGAAAAGGTGTTCGCCGACAAAGGGCACACCGCCTCTGTCGCCGACATCGCCGCGGCCGCCGGGGTGGCCAAGGGCACCGTGTTCCGGCACTTCGCCACCAAAGAGGACCTGATCGCCTCGATCGTCTGCCATCACATCAACGTGTTGTCCTGCACGGCAAGAGAACTCGCCGACGCTGCCGACCCCGGTGAGGCCCTGCTCGAATTCCTCACCGTCGCCGCGGATCAGCGACGCCGACACGACCTGACATTCCTGCAGACCGCCAGCGACAACGATCGCCGAGTGGTCCGAGCGCGCACCGAGCTGCACGAGAGCCTCGCCGTACTCGTCAGGCACGCGCACGAGGCGGGAGTCATTCGCTCCGACATCACCGAAGCCGACGTGTTCCTGCTCATGTGCGCGCCCGTCCATGCGGTCGAGAACGTCGCCGATCCGCCACCCGCCCTCTGGCGGCGCTACCTCGCGATCATCTTCGACGGGTTGCGCCCCCAGGGGGCCCACCCACTCCCGCACCCCGCCCCGGTCCTGCCCTAGCCCTGTGTCAGCCCGGCACGTTGTCGGCGATGTTCGTCATCACGAGGTCGGGCACCGAATCGGGGAACGAGCAGAACGTCACCTCGATCAGCACGACCGACTTCACCCGATAGTTGCGGCCGCAGGCGCCCGGCCGGATGCGCACCGCATCGCCGGTCGCGGCCACCTCGCCGACCAGCGCAGGGCCCTGCTCGGTGCCGCTGCAGGCGGAGATCTGCCGGGTCAGGTCGGTCAGCGCGGCCGTCGCCGTCGCAGTGTCGCGGTAGCCGGCAGCGGCCTGCGAGAGCAGGCCGCCCCGCCGGGGACTTTGATAGGTGGTCTTGTGGAACTCCTCGACGTCGGGACCGAACACCTCGGTCTCGGCGAAGAGCCAGTCACACTCCTGGGGTAGATCCCGAGTGAACACGTCGGGAAGAAAGCCTTGATCGGTCGGAATGTCCACCGGCACTTTGCTTTCCGTTCCGGGTATCTCGGTGAGGTCCGCGCCCGCGCCGCTGAGGGCCTGCATCTGCGACCGGTCGAGCAGCACGGTGTCGACATCGACCGGCGACCGGGAGTCCTCGTCGATGGCGGGTGCCGGCCGGGTGGCCAGGCCCGGGACCGTCTGTGTGCAGCCGGAAACGGCGATCGCCAGCGCGCACAGCAGCACACGGCCCGTCATGCCCCGACAGTAGTGCGTCGCCTATCGTCGGGCGAGTGACTGCTTACGCCACTGCGACGGGGATCGGATCGTGGCCGGGTACCTCGGCCCGCGAGGCAGCCGAGGTGGTGGTGGGCGAGCTTCATCGGTTGCCGCATCTGGTCGAGTTGCCGGGCCGGGGCGTGGGCGCGGACCTGATCGGTCGCGCCGGTGCGCTGCTGGTGGACATCGCGCTGGACACCGTGCCCCGCGGCTACCGCATCGCGGCGGGGCGTAGTTCAGCGACGCGCCGCGCGGTGAGCCTGCTCGACGAGGACGTCGACGCGCTCGAAGAGGCCTGGGAGAAGGCGGGTTTGCGCGGCGGCGACCGGATGGTCAAGGTGCAGGCGCCCGGGCCGGTGACACTGGCGGCGCATCTGGAACTGGGCGGCGGACACCGGGCGATCACCGACGCCGGCGCCGTGCGGGATCTCACCGCCTCGCTGGTCGAGGGCGTGGCGGTGCACCGCGCCGAGCTGGAGCGGCGACTGCAGACGACGGTCGTCGTGCAATTCGACGAGCCCACACTGCCCGCGGCGCTGGCCGGGCGGTTGAGCGGGGTGAGCAGCCTCAACCCGGTCCACCCGGTGGACGATGCGGTGGTCACCGGTCTGCTCGACGAGTGTGTCGCCGGCGTGGGCGGCGAGGTCGCGGTGCACTGCTGCGCCGCCGATGTCCCGTGGAAGGTGTTGCAGCGCAGCACGATCAACGCTGTCATGGTGGACGTCTCGACGCTGACCGCGACGGATCTCGACGGCGTGGGGGAGTTCCTGGAATCGGGTCGGACGGTGCTGCTCGGCGCCGTGTCCGCGCTCGCGCCCGCCACCCGCCCCGCGGTCGAGGAGGTGGCAGCGACGGTGGCCGCGGTGACCGATCGGCTCGGCTTCCCGCGGAGCGTGCTGCGCGACCGCGTGGGTGTCACCCCCGCGTGCGGGCTCGCCGGCGCCACGGTCGACTGGGCCCGGCGTGCGGTGGAGACGGCACAGAAGGTCGCCGACGGTCTGGCCGAGGACCCGGACTCCGCCTAGGGGTGGTGCTTGTAGCTCTCAGACCGTGCGCAGATCCTTGCGCAGGATCTTGCCCGACGCCGATTTCGGTATGGCGTCGATGAACTGGACCCGACGTACCTTCTTGTAGGGCGCGACCTGGCCGGCGACGAACTCGATGACCTCGTCCTCGGTGAGCTCCGCGTCGGGCTGCTTCACCACGTAGGCCTTGGGCACCTCTTCACCCTCGTCGTCCGGCACCCCGATCACCGCCGCGTCGGCGATGCCGGGGTGGCCGAGCAGCACGGCCTCCAACTCGGCGGGGGGCACCTGGTACCCCTTGTACTTGATGAGCTCTTTGAGCCGGTCGACGATGTAGACGCAACCGTGGGCGTCCACCTGGGCGAGGTCACCGGTGTGCAGCCAGCCGTCGTCGTCGATGGTGGTACGAGTGGCGTCGTCGTTGTTGAGGTATCCGGCCATCACGTTGGGGCCCTTGAACCACAGTTCGCCGGTCGCGCTGAGGCCTTCCTCGGGCGGGTTGATGTCGTCGCCCGTCTCGGGGTCGACGATCTTGGACACCGCGTTCGACACCGTCCAGCCCACCGAACTCAAAGGCGCATCGACGTGCATGTCGTGCTTGCCCGCGTCGAAGGGGGTGATGTGGCTGACGGGGCTGAGCTCGCTCATCCCGTAGCCCTGCACCACCCGGCAGCCCAGCCGCTCGGCGACGGCGCGACCGAGGTCGGCGTCCAAGGGAGCCGCCCCCGACATCACCACCTTCAGAGACGACAGGTCGTGTTCGTCGACCATCGGGTGCTTGGCCAGTGCGACAGCCACCGGCGGCGCGATGAACGCGATCGTGGCTCGGTGCTCGGCGATGTTGCCCAGGAACTTCGCGAGGTCGAAGCTCGACATGATGACCAGCCGGGCGCGCGCATGCAGCGCGGCGTTGAGCAGCACCGTCATCCCGTAGATGTGGAAGAACGGCAACACCGCCAGCACCACGTCATCGGGCACCATGCCGTGCAGCGGTCGGATCTGCGCCACGTTGGCCACCAGGTTGCGGTGCGTCAGCATCACGCCCTTGGGGTTGCCCGTCGTCCCGGAGCTGTAGGGCAGCGCGGCCAGATGCGACGACGGCGCGAACGTCACCTCCGGAGGTGCAGGGTTGCCGTCGAGCAGCTCGACGGCGTTCGGGTGGCCGTCGGCGGCCCGGCCCGGCCCGTCGAGCACCACCAGGTTCTCGGCGTCCAGCCCGACCATCGCGACGGCCTCGGCGGCCTGCGGAGCCAGCGCGGACACCGTGATCAGCATGGCCGCCCGGGAGTCGGTCAGCTGCTCGGCGATGTCCTTCGCGGTGAACAGCGCGTTGATGGTCGTCGCGGTGACTCCGGCGCGCAGGATGCCGTGGAACGCCACCGCGAACGCCGAGCTGTTGGGGGCCAACAGCCCGACGACGTCGCCGACGCCCAACCCCCTGGCAGCGAGAGCACCCGCGAATGAGTCGATGCGCGCGACCATTTCGCGATAGCTGGTCTGCCGGCCTGTCGTGGAGTCGATCAAGGCGACCCGATCCAGGTGCTCGGTGTCGGGGCCTGTCAGTCCCGAGAACAGGTAGTCGTAGACGCTCGCGGTGGGGATGTCGACTTCGGGGAAGGGGCTCGAGAAGCTCATGGTGTCTCCGATCGAATCATGTCCGGGTCGCGCCGGGTCGGTCTTCGTCGAGCTGCGTCATCAATTTGTAGGACGCCACCATGCAGCGTAGCCAGCGGTCCCGGACGGAGGTGTCGGTCGGTTTCGATAGCCTGCGGGGGTGAGTCCTGAGGCGTCGCCCAATCCCGAGGCAGTGCTGGCCGAGCAGGCCGACGACGCCCCGGATGCCGAAGTGCGTCGGCGCTGGCAAGACCTCGCCGACGAGGTGCGCGAGCATCAGTTCCGTTACTACGTGCGCGATGCACCGGTCATCTCCGACGCCGAGTTCGACACCATGCTGCGTCGCCTGCAGGCTCTGGAGGAGGAGCACCCCGAGCTCCGCACGCCCGACTCGCCGACCCAGCTCGTCGGTGGCGCCGGATTCGCGACCGACTTCACCCCGGCCGAGCACCTCGAGCGGATGCTCAGCCTGGACAACGTCTTCGACCCCGACGAGTTGGCCGCCTGGGCGGCGCGCATCGCGAACGAGATCGGCCCGGACGCCCAATACCTGTGTGAGCTCAAGATCGACGGTGTGGCACTCGCGCTCGTCTATCGCGACGGCAGGCTCGTCCGCGCGGCCACCCGGGGCGACGGTCGCACCGGTGAGGACGTCACGCTCAACGCGCGCACCATCGAAGACATCCCCGAAACACTTACTCCCACAGACGAATTCCCGGTCCCCCCGGTGCTCGAGGTGCGCGGTGAGGTGTTCTTCCGGGTGGCCGACTTCGAGGAGCTCAACGCAGGCCTGGTGGCCGAGGGCAAGCCGCCGTTCGCCAATCCGCGCAACAGCGCCGCGGGCTCGCTGCGCCAGAAGAATCCGGCGGTCACGGCGAAGCGCCGGCTGCGGATGATCTGCCACGGATTGGGACACATCGAGAGCCCGGGCGGTTTTCCGTTCGCCACGCTGCACGACGCCTACCGCGCCCTCGGTGCGTGGGGGCTCCCGGTGTCCGAGCACACCGCGCAGGTCAGGGGTCTGGACGCGGCCACCCAACGCATCGCCTACTGGGGTGAGCACCGCCATGACGTCGAGCACGAGATCGACGGCGTGGTGGTCAAGGTGGACGCGGTGGCGCTGCAACGCCGACTGGGGGCGACGTCGCGCGCACCCCGCTGGGCGGTGGCCTACAAGTACCCGCCGGAAGAGGCGACCACCAAACTCCTCGACATCCGCGTCAACGTGGGCCGCACCGGCCGGGTGACGCCGTTCGCCTACATGGAGCCGGTCAAGGTCGCGGGGTCGACGGTCGGGCTGGCCACACTGCACAACGGGTCGGAGGTCAAACGCAAAGGCGTGCTGATCGGCGACACGGTGGTGATCCGCAAAGCCGGCGACGTGATCCCCGAAGTGCTCGGCCCCGTGGTGGATCTGCGCGACGGCTCCGAGCGCGAGTTCACCATGCCGACGCACTGCCCCGAGTGCGCTACCGAGCTGGCGCCGGCCAAAGAAGGTGACGCCGACATCCGCTGCCCGAATTCGCGGTCCTGCCCGGCGCAACTGCGCGAGCGGGTGTTCCACGTCGCCGGCCGCGGCGCGTTCGACATCGAGGGACTGGGCTACGAAGCCGCCACCGCCCTGCTGGCGGCCGGGGTGATCACCGACGAGGGGGATCTGTTCGGGCTGACCGCGCAGGACCTGCTGCGCACGGAGTTGTTCACCACCAAGGCCGGCCAGGTGTCGGCGAACGGCAAGCGACTGTTGGCGAATCTGGACAAGGCCAAGGCGCAACCGCTGTGGCGGGTGCTGGTGGCGCTGTCCATCCGCCACGTCGGCCCGACCGCGGCGCGTGCGCTGGCCACCGAGTTCGGCAGCCTCGAGGCGATCACGTCGGCATCGGAGGAACAGCTGGCGGCCACCGAAGGCGTCGGCCCGACGATCGCCGCCGCGGTCACCGACTGGTTCACCGTCGATTGGCATCGCGCGATCGTCGACAAGTGGCGGGCCGCCGGTGTGCGGATGGAGGACGAGCGTGACGCCAGCATCGAGCGCACGCTCGAGGGTCTGTCGATCGTCGTCACCGGCTCACTGACCGGGTTCAGTCGCGACGACGCGAAGGAAGCGATCATCGCGCGTGGCGGCAAGGCCGCCAGCTCGGTGTCGAAGAAGACGGCGTACGTGGTCGCCGGCGACGCCCCGGGATCGAAATACGACAAGGCCATCGAGCTCGGGGTCCCCGTGCTGGACGAAGACGGGTTCCGGCGGCTGCTCGCCGATGGTCCCGATGCGGTGTCGGAGGCCGTGCAGCCGGAGACCTAACGCAGGATCGTCGCGATGATGCCGGCGAGGTAACCGAGCCGTGCGACCTCGCTGGGACGGAACTCGGGGCCCCCGGGGCGGCCGAGCACGATCGCGGTGTGGCTGTCGCCGAGCGGCGCCGCGGCCAGCGTCGTGTCCATGTCCCGCCACACCTGGGGCACCCAGTCCGCGTGGCCGTCCAGGGCCGTCGGAGCGGTCAGCGGCAGCCACGGCGTCTGCGCAGCCTGCGTCTCGGGTGCCCCGGAGCTACCGACCACGCGGTGCGGCCCCTGCTCGGTGAGGCGTGTCACCGTGCACCATCCGACCCGCAACACCTTGGGTGCCTCGTCCACCAACACCTGCAGACGGCAATCCTTGCCGTCCGCGGCGGCCACGTGATCGATCAGCTCGAGCTCTCGGTGCGCTTCGAGCAGCCCGGTGTGCGGCCGGATGCTGTCGACGTAGACGCCGTTGATCTTCTCCGCCGCGGTGATCAGCATGTCGGGCATGGCGCCCGGAGGAAGCTCGACCACCAGATCGTCGACGGCATAGCCGGACCCGCGCTCGACCACGTCGAGCGACAGGATGTCGGCACCGACGGACCCCAGGGCCACGGCCAACGAACCGAGGCGGCCCGGGCGGTCCTCCAGCTCGACGCGCAGCAGATACGACGGCACGCGCAACACTGTGTCACGGACTCCTGGGCGGCGGCGACTCGGACGGAAGCGCCGGTGCCACGGTGAACTAGGCTTCGTGGTCGTGTCCCAGATCTCCCGAGACGAGGTAGCGCACTTGGCGCGGCTGGCCCGTCTGGCCCTGACCGACGAGGAACTGAGTGGTTTCGCCGGTCAGCTCGACGCCATCCTCGGCCACGTCAGCCAGATCCAGGCGGTCGACGTCACCGGCGTCGCCGCCACCGACAACCCGCTCGCGAGCGTGAACGTCTTCCGAGCCGACGAACCGCAGCCGTGCCTGACGCAGGAGCAGGCGCTGGCCGCGGCGCCCAGCGCCGCAGACGGGCGCTTCGCGGTGCCGCGCATCCTCGGGGAGCCCGAATGACCTCCACCGATCTGATCCGGCTCGACGCCGCCACGCTGGCCGGCAAGATCGCCAACGGGGAGGTGTCCTCGTTCGAGGCGACGCGGGCCTGCCTGGACCAGATCGCGGCCACTGACGGTGACTACCACGCGTTCCTGCACGTCGCGGGGGAGCAGGCCCTGGCCGCCGCGGCCGAGATCGACAGAGCCGTGTCGGCCGGTGAGGAGCTCCCCTCGCCGCTGGCCGGTGTCCCGCTGGCACTCAAGGACGTGTTCACCACCGCGGACATGCCCACCACCTGCGGATCGAAGATCCTCGAAGGGTGGACGTCCCCGTACGACGCGACGGTCACCGCCCGGCTGCGTGCCGCCGGCATCCCGATCCTCGGCAAGACCAACATGGACGAGTTCGCGATGGGCAGCTCGACCGAGAACTCGGCTTATGGACCGACCCGCAATCCGTGGGACATCGAGCGGGTGCCCGGCGGTTCCGGCGGTGGCAGCGCCGCCGCCCTGGCTGCGTTCCAGGCCCCGCTGGCCATCGGCTCCGACACCGGCGGATCGATCCGTCAGCCCGCCGCGCTGACCGCCACCGTCGGGGTGAAGCCGACCTACGGCACGGTGTCGCGCTACGGACTCATCGCGTGTGCGTCGTCCCTCGACCAGGGCGGCCCGTGCGCCCGCACCGTGCTGGACACCGCGCTGCTGCACCAGGTCATCGCAGGCCACGATCCGCTCGACTCGACGTCGATCGACGCGGAGGTGCCCGACGTCGTCGCCGCGGCGCGGGCCGGAGCGGCCGGTGATCTCTCGGGCGTGCGCATCGGTGTGGTCAAGCAGCTGCGCAGCGGTGAGGGCTACCAGTCGGGCGTGCTCGCGTCGTTCACCGCGGCCGTCGACCAGCTCAGCGCTCTCGGCGCGGAGATCACCGAGGTGGACTGCCCGCACTTCGACTACTCGCTGCCGGCCTACTACCTGATCCTGCCGTCGGAGGTGTCGTCCAACCTCGCGAAATTCGACGGCATGCGCTACGGGCTGCGCGTCGGCGACGACGGAACCCACAGCGCCGAAGAGGTGATGGCGCTGACCCGAGCGGCCGGCTTCGGCCCAGAAGTCAAGCGCCGCATCATGATCGGCGCATACGCGCTCTCGGCCGGGTACTACGACGCTTACTACAACCAAGCGCAGAAGGTCCGCACGCTGATCGCGCGCGATCTCGACGAGGCGTACCAGAAGGTCGATGTCTTGGTGACGCCGACCACACCGTCCACGGCCTTCGCCCTGGGCGAGAAGGTCGACGACCCGCTGTCGATGTACCTGTTCGACCTGTGCACGCTGCCGCTGAATCTGGCCGGCCACTGCGGGATGTCGGTGCCCTCGGGGCTGTCGAGCGACGACAACCTGCCGGTGGGACTGCAAATCATGGCGCCGGCGCTGGCCGACGACCGGCTCTACCGAGTGGGTGCGGCCTATGAAGTTGCCCGGGGTGCTCTGCCGACTGCGCTGTGACAGGGGAGGATGGTGACCATGCGCATCGGAGTACTGACCGGCGGCGGTGACTGCCCAGGACTGAACGCGGTGATCAGGGCGGTCGTGCGGACCTGCGACGCGCGGTATGGGTCCTCGGTCGTCGGCTTCCTGGACGGGTGGCGCGGACTGCTCGAGGACCGGCGCATCCAGCTGGCCAACGACGACCGCAATGACCGGCTGCTCGCCAAGGGCGGCACGATGCTCGGCACGGCCAGGACCAACCCCGACAAGCTGCGCGCCGGCTTGGACCAGATCAAGCAGACGCTCGAGGACAACGGCATCGACGTGCTGATCCCCATCGGCGGGGAGGGCACGCTGACCGCCGCACACTGGCTCTCGCAGGAGGGCGTGCCGGTCGTCGGGGTTCCGAAGACCATCGACAACGACATCGACTGCACCGACGTGACATTCGGGCACGACACCGCGCTGACAATCGCCACCGAGGCCATCGACCGGCTGCACAGCACGGCCGAGTCGCATCAGCGCGTCATGCTCGTCGAGGTGATGGGCAGGCACGCGGGGTGGATAGCGTTGAACGCCGGAATGGCCTCGGGTGCGCACATGACGCTGATCCCCGAGCAGCCGTTCGACGTCGAGGAAGTGTGCCGACTGGTCAAACGTCGCTTCCAGCGCGGAGATTCGCACTTCATCTGCGTTGTCGCCGAGGGCGCGAAACCCGCGGAGGGCACCATGCAGTTGCGCAAGGGTGGCATGGACGAGTTCGGTCACGAGCGGTTCACCGGCGTCGCGCAGCAGTTGGCGCTCGAGGTCGAGCAGCGCATCAAGAAGGAGGTGCGCGTGACCGTGCTGGGCCACGTCCAACGTGGCGGCACCCCAACGCCCTACGACCGGGTGCTGGCCACCCGCTTCGGCGTCAACGCCGCCGACGCTGCCCACGCCGGTGAGTACGGCATGATGGTCTCGCTGCGTGGGCAGGACATCGGCCGCGTGCCACTCGAGGAGGCCGTGCGCCAACTCAAGCTGGTGCCGCAGAGTCGCTACGACGACGCCGCGGAGTTCTTCGGCTGAGCTCTTTCCGCCGAGAAGACATGAACTCGAGTGACTCGCCGGGGAAAATGCTCGAGTTCGCGTCTGTTCGCCGGGGAAAAGTGACCCACTAGGATCGGGGTCATGTCTGTCGACACCGCCGAGCTGCTGGATTACGACCAGGTCATCGCCTCCTACGAGCCGGTGCTGGGCCTCGAGGTGCACGTCGAGCTCTCGACGCAGACCAAGATGTTCTGCGGCTGCCCGAACCGCTTCGGGGGCGAACCCAACACCCAGGTGTGCCCGGTCTGCCTCGGGTTGCCCGGCTCGCTGCCGGTGCTCAACGAGGCCGCGGTCGAGTCCGCCATCCGCATCGGCCTCGCGCTGAACTGCCAGATCGCGCCGTGGGGCCGGTTCGCCCGCAAGAACTACTTCTATCCCGACCAGCCCAAGAACTACCAGATCAGCCAGTACGACGAGCCGATCGCCGTCGACGGTCACCTGGACGTACCGCTCGACGACGGCAGCACGTGGCGCGTGGAGATCGAGCGTGCGCACATGGAGGAGGACACCGGCAAGCTGACCCATCTGGGCAGCGACACCGGCCGCATCGCCGGCGCGACGACCTCGCTGGCCGATTACAACCGCTCCGGTGTGCCGCTGATCGAGATCGTCACCAAGCCGATCGAAGGCGCCGGTGCCCGCGCCCCCGAGATCGCCCGTGCGTACGTGACCGCATTGCGAGATCTGTTGCGCGCCTTGGACGTTTCCGATGTCCGGATGGATCAGGGCTCGATGCGCTGCGACTCCAACGTCTCGCTCAAACCCATCGGCCAAGCCGAGTTCGGTACCCGCACCGAAACCAAGAACGTCAACTCGCTCAAGAGCGTGGAAGTTGCGGTTCGCTACGAAATGCGTAGGCAGGCAGCCGTTCTGGGATCTGGCGGCACAGTCACCCAGGAGACCCGCCACTTCCACGAAGACGGCTACACCTCGCCGGGCCGCAGCAAGGAGACCGCGCAGGACTACCGCTATTTCCCCGAACCCGATCTCGAACCCGTCGCCCCCAGTGACGAACTCGTCGAGCGGTTGCGCGCCACCATCCCAGAGTTTCCCTGGTTGGCGCGCAAGCGCATTCAGCAGGACTGGGGTGTTTCCGACGAGGTGATGCGCGATCTCGTCAACATCGGAGCGCTCGATCTGATCACGGCCACCGTCGAGCACGGTGCGTCCAGCGAAGCCGCCCGCGCGTGGTGGGGCAACTTCCTGGTGCAAAAGGCCAACGAGCGCGGCGCCGAACTCGACGAGCTACCCATCACGCCCGCCCAGGTGGCCGCAGTGGTCAAGCTCGTCGATGACGGCACACTGACCACGAAGCTGGCCCGCCAGGTCGTCGAGGGTGTGCTCGCCGGGGAGGGAGAACCCGAGCAGGTCATGAACGACCGTGGACTGGCCGTGGTCCGCGACGACTCGCTGATCCAATCCGCGGTCGACGAGGCGCTGGCCGCCAATCCCGACATCGCCGAGAAGATCCGCGGCGGCAAGGTGGCTGCCGCGGGGGCCATCGTCGGCGCCGTCATGAAGGCGACCAAGGGCCAGGCCGACGCCGCGCGCGTGCGTGAACTGGTCATGGCCGCCTGCAGTTGACGCTGCAGATGAGGCGCGCCCAGGACCTCGTACTGCGGCTGCTCTCGCATCCGCTGCGGCTGCTGTCGCTGCGCTCAATCGTCATCCTGGCCCAGGTCGGCGTGATCATCCTGGTGCTGACCCTCGGCGTCTGGGTGTGGGTGGGGGTCACCAACGACCAGTACGACCAGCTCGACCGCCGGTTGGACTCGCTGTCCAGCCTGGGTGATGTGAACACCCTGCTTCGCAGCGCGCAGGACGGCGTGGGCCCCGAACCGGCCGAGGGCGGGCTGGTACGCACGGCGCGGATCGGCTCGGTCGTGGTGTCGATTCCTGCCGACATCGTGCTGCCCGAGCTGTCCAATGGGTACTCCGACGCGACGATCGACGGTGTCCCGTACCGCATCCGGACGATCACCACCGGCACCGCGTCCATCGCGCTGGGTGCGCCGCTGGCCGAGACCAAGGCGCGGATCGACTCGTTGCACTGGCGAGTGTTCTGGATCTGCACCGGCGTCATCCTGGCCACGCTGCTCGTGGGGTGGGTGATCGCGCTGATCATGGTGAACCCGTTCCGGCTGCTGGCCCAGCAGGCCCGCGCGATCAACGCCCAGTCCAACCCCGACGAGGTGCAGGTACGTGGGGTGTGGGAGGCCGTCGAGATCTCCGAGGCGGTGGAGGGCATGCTCGCCCGCATCGGCGACGAACAGCAGCGGACCCGAGCGGCGCTGGAATCGGCGCGCGACTTCGCGGCGGTCGCCTCCCATGAGTTGCGCACCCCGTTGACGGCCATGCGCACCAACCTCGAGGTGTTGATGACGCTCGACCTCGGCCCCGAGCAGCGCCGCGAGGTCATCGGTGACGTCATGCGCACGCAGTCGCGGATCGAGGCGACACTGTCCGCGCTCGAGCGGCTGGCCCAGGGCGAGCTGACCACCGTGGCCGACTTCGTTCCCCTCGATGTTGCCGAGCTGCTCGACCGGGCCGCTCACGACGCCATGCACAATTATCCGGGGCTGGAGGTCACCCTGGCCTCGTCGACGACGGTGCTGATGTTGGGGATGCCCGCCGGCCTGCGATTGGTGATCGACAACGCGATCGCCAACGCCGTCAAGCACGGGGGTGCGACGCGCGTCCAGCTCAGCGTGATCAGCTCGGCCGACGGCGTGGAGATCGCGGTGGACGACAACGGATCCGGGGTCCCCGACGAGGAACGCCAGGACGTGTTCCAGCGCTTCCACCGCGGGTCGACCGCGTCGCGTTCCGGTTCCGGCCTGGGGCTCGCCTTGGTCGCGCAGCAGGCCGAGATTCACGGTGGCACAGCGGCTTTGGAGCACAGCCCCCTCGGCGGCACCCGCCTGATCCTGCGTCTACCGGGGTCGGGGCCCAGCCAGGCCTGAGCCGGCCTAGGTCTTCTCGTCGTTGGCCCGGGGGAAGCCGCCGCCCTGCGGGAACAACGGGAACACCACGTCGTCGAGCTTCTGCGCGTCGCCGGAGGTCTTGTTGACGGTGGCGCCCCAGATGTTGCCGTCGGGAGCGACCTCCAGTGCCCAGGCGTGGCCGTGTTGATCCTGGCGCACCACCTCGGGGTCGCCCGTGACCGCGCCGGTGTCCGGCGCCATGCGCACCGCGACGGTCTGCTTGGTGTTGACGAGATTCACCAGAACGGTGCCGTCGAGCGCGGCGCACCCGGCCACTCCCGGCCGGTCCGGCCAGGTCCACACCGTGGACACCTTCGAGTCCTTGGTGATGCGCTGCAGCCGGTCGGCGGTCGGGGTGCGGTCGGTGACATACAGCGATTCGTCGGACGGATCGATGCACATGCCGCCCCCGGGCCCGAGGCCGGACAGCGCGGTGGTGATGGGCGCCTGGTTGACCGTGGTGGGTTGCTCGATGCGCAGCAGCTTGCCCGCCAGCGACGTGGGGTCGGCGGCCAGCGCGGGATCGCCCGCGTCGCCGGTCTGCACCATCAGCGTGGTGGGGCTGGTGAAGATCAGGGACCCGGTGTTGCCCGTGGCGCCCTTGGGGATGCCGGTCAGGATCGGCTTGGGCACGTCGCCGTCGGCGATGCGAACCACGCGGTTGTCGGTCGGGGTGCTGATGTAGGCGTAGGTCAACCGGTCCTGCTGGTAGGTCGGGGACTGCACGATGTCCATCAGCCCGCCGTCACCGCTGGCGTCGACCGGAATCGTCATCTTGACGAACGGCTCGGCCCTCGTCGCGACCTGTTTGACCTCCCCGGTCACCCGCTCGGCGACCAGTGCCGACTGACTGTCCGGCAGCATGATCAGTCCGCTGGTGCTGTCGAGGCAGCCCTGCATCACCCCGGGTGCCGGGCACTGCTTGGGAAACGGCTGGGCGGGCAGCGGTGGCGGTGGAGGCGGCGTCGACTCGGAGCCGGGCGCCATCCGAGGTTCCGTGGTGAAGGGCTGCGACTGGGCCGAATCGAAGCGCGCACAGCCGGTGATGCCGATCAGCGCAGCACTGGCCACCACCGTGGCTGCCCGCAATGCGCGGCGTCGACTCATGCGAGCCAGATTACGGATCGTTGCGCAGTGCTCGCCACGGCGCCTGGACGCCGACCGGGTCGAGCAGCCGCAACCAGGAAGAAAACACGTGGTCGGGCGCGCCGAGCGAATTCCCGGCCACGACTTGAGCAGCACCTACCCTGGCAGGTGTGACCAGCCCGCATGACTCACAACCCTGGCAGCGGCCCGCCGACTCGGCCGGCCGGCCCGCCTCGGCACGTCTGGTGGACCCCGAGGACGATCTGCCCTCGGCGCACTACGGCGGCGACTTCGAGACCACGGCGATCCCGCGCTACGACACCGCCAAACCGGCTGATCAGCAACCGTTCGGACTGCTGGGAGATGCCGAACCCCTCCCGTACGTCCAGCCGGGAGGGGGCTTGGCCGCCGGCTCCTACGGCTCGCCGGCGGCCGCCCCGACCGAGGTCGGCAGTCTCGATGAGCGCCGCGAGCGGGACCGCCGCGGCACCCAGGACCTCGGCCTGTTGGTGCTGCGCGTCTCCGTCGGCGTCCTGCTGGTCGCGCACGGGCTGCAGAACATGTTCGGGCTGTGGGGCGGCCCCGGGCTGGGCGGGTTCCGCGACTACATCGCCGACGCGGGCTTCCGGTACGCGGAGATCCTCGGCTACGTCGCCGCCGGCGGGGAAATCGCCGCCGGCATCCTGCTGGTGCTGGGCCTGTTCACTCCGCTGGCGGCCGCGGGTGCGCTGGCCTACCTGATCAACGCGGTACTCGCCGAGGCGATCGAGGCCCACAACGACGCGCGGCTGTCGGCCTTCCTCACCGACGGTCACGAGTACCAGATCGTGCTCGTGGCGGCTGTGGCAGCGATCATCCTCGCCGGTCCCGGCCGCTACGGTCTGGACGCTGGGCGCGGGTGGGCCCGCCGCCCGTTCCTCGGCTCCTTCGCCGCGCTCGTTCTCGGCATCGGCGCAGGCGTCGCGATCTGGGTGCTGCTCAACGGCGCGAACCCGCTGTCCTGAGGGGCTAGTCGTACGGGTTCGGCACTCGCCCGCCGCTGGCGGCCGTCAGCACCGGCAGGCTGGCGAACGTGACGGCGGGCAGCGAGACCTCGGTCCCGTCGGAACGCCGGGCCAGGGCCCAGGCTTTCTTGCCGAATCGCAGTCCGTCGATGTCCTCCCACCGCATCGTCTGCGTGCCGAACAGTGTGCGCGCGGTGACGGTGTCCCGGTCGGCGACCGTGCGGTAGCGCGCGATCACGACCGACAGGGCGACCGGGATCAACAGCAACAGGACGAACCAGCCGGGCCCGGCGAACACGATCGACAGCAGAGCCAGCGCGAAGAGCACGACCGCGAGGTGCGCCATGGGGGAGATGCGGATCACGACCGGGGCGGGCGACGACGTGGAGGCCATGCGTCCATCATCCCATCCCCACCCACGCCGCAATTTGACCGAAGTCCGGTTCGCGGGCTACCGTCGGGAGCTATGCAGATCCCGGGCTCGCTCGTAGTAATTGGGTTGCGCGTTGATGCCGCGCTAGCCCTGGTCCGGGCATAGCACCACCGCATCGACGCGCAACCCTCGCTCAGCCTCCCGGCTGACGGGGGTTTTTTGTTGCCCCAGCACCGATTTGAGAAGATCTACCCAAGCCAGACCAGGCCGGACAGGACACAGAGGACACCGTGAGCGCACCCACCACGCGAGCACCTGAGCAGCCGGCGACCCCGGCCAACGGGACCCGCACCGCCGCCCCCACTCCGTCGCAGCCCAAAAAGGTTGCGCCCGTTGCGCTCACCGGCGCACAAGCCGTCATCCGCGCACTCGAGGAACTCGATGTCGACGTCATCTTCGGCATCCCCGGCGGTGCGGTGCTGCCCGTCTACGACCCGCTCTACGACTCGGTGAAGCTGCGCCACGTGTTGGTCCGGCACGAGCAGGGCGGCGGCCACGCCGCCAGCGGCTACGCCCATGCGACCGGGCGGGTGGGGGTGTGCATGGCCACCTCTGGCCCCGGCGCCACCAACCTGGTGACACCGCTGGCCGACGCCTACATGGATTCGATTCCGGTGGTGGCCATCACCGGTCAGGTCGGCCGCGGGCTCATCGGCACCGACGCTTTCCAGGAAGCCGACATCTCCGGCATCACCATGCCCGTGACCAAGCACAACTTCCTGGTCCGCAACGGCGACGACATCGCCCGCGTCATCGCCGAGGCGTTCCACATCGCTGCCAGCGGTCGGCCGGGGCCCGTGCTGGTCGACATCCCCAAGGACGTGCTGCAGGGTCAGTGCACCTTCAGCTGGCCGCCGAAGTTCGAGCTGCCCGGCTACAAGCCGAACACCAAGCCGCACAACCGGCAGATCCGGGAGGCCGCCAAGCTGATCGCGGCAGCACGCAAGCCGGTCCTCTACGTCGGCGGCGGCATCATCCGCGGCGAAGCCTCCGAGGAGCTGCTGGCGCTGGCCGAGCTCACCGGTATCCCGGTGGTGACCACGTTGATGGCGCGGGGCGCGTTCCCCGACAGCCACTCGCAGAACCTCGGCATGCCCGGCATGCACGGCACCGTGGCCGCGGTGGCGGCGCTGCAGCGCAGCGATCTGCTGATCGCCCTCGGCACCCGCTTCGACGACCGCGTGACGGGCAAGCTGGATTCGTTCGCGCCCGAAGCCAAGGTGATCCACGCCGACATCGATCCCGCCGAGATCGGCAAGAACCGGCACGCCGACGTGCCGATCGTGGGCGACGTGAAGGCCGTCATCGCCGACCTGATCGACGCCCTGCGCCGGGACGGTGGCCTCGGCTCCACACCGCTGGACAACTGGCGGGAGTACCTCAGCGGAATCCAGTCGACGTACCCGCTGAGCTACGGACCGCAGAGCGACGGCAGCCTCTCACCGGAGTACGTGATCGAGACGCTGGGCAAGATCGCCGGCCCGGAAGCGATCTACGTGGCCGGCGTGGGCCAGCACCAGATGTGGGCGGCGCAGTTCATCAAGTACGAGAAGCCCAAGACCTGGCTGAATTCCGGTGGGCTGGGCACGATGGGCTACGCGGTGCCCGCCGCGATGGGCGCGAAGATGGGCTGCCCCGACACCGAGGTGTGGGCCATCGACGGCGACGGCTGCTTCCAGATGACGAATCAGGAGCTCGCCACCTGTGCCATCGAAGGTGTGCCGATCAAGGTCGCGCTGATCAACAACGGCAACCTCGGCATGGTGCGGCAGTGGCAGACCCTGTTCTACGAGGAGCGCTACAGCCAAACCGATTTGGCCACACACACCCGTCGCATCCCGGATTTCGTCAAGCTGTCCGAGGCGCTGGGCTGTGTCGCGCTGCGCTGTGAACGCGAAGAGGACGTCGAAGACGTGATCAACCAGGCGCGCGAGATCAACGACCGCCCGGTGGTCATCGAGTTCGTCGTGGGCGCCGACGCGCAGGTGTGGCCGATGGTCGCCGCAGGCACCAGCAACGACGAGATCCAGGCAGCGCGCGGGATTCGGCCGCTGTTCGACAACGAAGAGGGACACGCCTGATGACCACCACGCACACCCTGTCGGTGCTCGTCGAGGACAAACCGGGCGTCCTGGCCCGGGTGGCATCGCTGTTCTCGCGGCGCGGGTACAACATCCAGTCCCTGGCCGTCGGCGCCACCGAACACAAGGACCTCTCGCGGATGACCATCGTGGTCGACGTCGAGGAGTCGCCGTTGGAGCAGATCACCAAACAGCTCAACAAGCTGATCAACGTGATCAAGATCGTCGAGCAGGACGAGGAGGCCTCCGTCTCCCGCGAGCTCGCCCTCATCAAGGTCCGCACCGACGCCGCCACCCGCGGTCAGGTCATCGAGGCGGTCAACCTGTTCCGCGCGAAGGTCGTCGACGTCTCCAACGAGTCACTGACGGTCGAGGCCACCGGGACACCTGAGAAGATCGAGGCGCTGTTACGGGTGCTCGAGCCCTATGGGGTCCGGGAGATCGTCCAATCCGGTGTGGTGTCGCTGTCCCGCGGTCCTCGCGGTATCAGCACCAAGTAGTCAACGACAAGCGAAGAGCAGAAAGAAGATTCACGACAATGGCAGTTGAGATGTTCTATGACGACGACGCGGACCTGTCGATCATCCAGGGCCGCAAGGTCGGCGTCATCGGCTACGGCAGCCAGGGGCACGCGCACTCGCTGAGCCTGCGTGACTCCGGTGTGCAGGTGAAGGTCGGCCTCAAGGAGGGGTCGAAGTCCCGCGAGAAGGTCACCGAGCAGGGCCTCGACGTCGACACGCCGGCCGAGGTGGCCAAGTGGGCCGACGTGATCATGCTGCTCGCCCCCGACACCGCGCAGGCCGAGATCTTCACGAACGACATCGAGCCGAACCTCGAAGACGGCAATGCGCTGTTCTTCGGCCACGGCCTGAACATCCACTTCGGGCTGATCAAGCCTCCCGCCAACGTCACGATCGGCATGGTCGCTCCCAAGGGGCCGGGCCACCTGGTGCGTCGTCAGTTCGTCGACGGCAAGGGCGTGCCCTGCCTGATCGCGGTGGATCAGGATCCCAAGGGTGAGGGTGAGGCGCTCGCGCTGTCCTACGCCAAGGCCATCGGCGGTGCCCGTGCCGGCGTCATCAAGACCACCTTCAAAGAGGAGACCGAGACCGACCTCTTCGGTGAGCAGGCCGTGCTGTGCGGCGGCACCGAAGAACTGGTCAAGACCGGCTTCGAGGTCATGGTCGAGGCCGGCTACGCCCCCGAGATGGCCTACTTCGAGGTGCTGCACGAGCTCAAGCTGATCGTCGACCTCATGTACGAGGGCGGCATCGCGCGGATGAACTACTCGGTGTCCGACACCGCGGAGTTCGGCGGCTACCTGTCGGGTCCGCGCGTCATCGACGCCGACACCAAGAAGCGGATGCAGGACATCCTCAAGGACATCCAGGACGGCACGTTCGTCAAGCGGCTGGTCGCCAACGTCGAGGGTGGCAACAAGGAACTCGAGCAGCTCCGCAAGGAGAACGCCGAGCACCCGATCGAGGTCACCGGCAAGAAGCTGCGTGACCTGATGAGCTGGGTCGACCGCCCGATCACCGAAACCGCTTAGGTTCGCCCCCGAAAGTCGGTGCCGTTCTGTGTGAACGGCACCGACTTTCGTATCTCTAGGAGAGGCGCTCGGCGGTGCTGACCACCCGACGCGCCAAATGGTCCAGTGCGGCCAGTGTGGCCTCGTCCAACTCGTTGCGGTTCTCGGGACCTGTCACATGCCCCACGCCATAGGGATTTCCGTCGGCGAACTTCACCCCGTCGGTGTAGCCGGGCGCGACGATGATCCCGCCGAAGTGCATCAGCGTGATGTAGAGGGTCAACAGCGTGGTCTCCTGGCCGCCGTGCGCGGTCTGTGACGAGGTGAAGCCGGCGTAGACCTTGTCGGCGAGCTTGCCCTGGGCCCACAGGCCGCCGAGAGAATCGATGAAGGACCGAAACTGCGAGGCGGTGTTGCCGAAGCGGGTGGGGGAGCCGAAGATCACCGCGTCGGCCCAGACGATGTCGTCGCCGGTCGCGGCCGGAAGGTCTTTCGTCGCTTCGTAATTGGCGGTCCATGCGGGGTTCTCGGCGAAGGATTCCGGGTCGCGGGTTTCGGCGATGTGGCGTAGGCGCACCTCGGTACCGGCCGATTCCGCCGTGGCGGCCACGCGATTGGCCATCGTGGTGCCGTGTCCGGTGGCCGAGTAGTAGATCACTGCAAGCTTGGTCATGACGCGAGACTACGCGCGGGCCTGGGGGACTGGGGGCGACGATCAGGGCGACAGCTGCGGCAGGGTCGTGATGCCGAATTCGCGCCGCAGCACCGTGCGTGCCGCGTAGTAGCCGGCCATGCCGTGCACACCCGTCCCCGGCGGCGTGGCCGACGAGCACAGGTAGGCCTTGGGAATCGCCGTGGTCCATGGGTTCGCCCGCAGTGTGGGTCCCACCATCGCCGCGAACAACGTTGCGCCGCCGACGACGATGTCGCCACCGACGTAGTTCGCGTTGTGGGCGGCCATCCGGGCGGCGGGCACGCACCGCGCGGCGAGCACCAGATCGCGGAAACCGGGCGCGGCGCGCTCGAACTGGCCGGTGATCGTCTCGGTCAGGTCTGCGCTGGAGTTCGCGGGAACATGAGCGTAGGTCCACAGCGGCCGACGGCCCTGGTCGTCGACGCGGGACGGATCGGCCACGTGCGGCAGCGCCGCCAGGGTCATGGGCCACTCGGCGTGGCGGCCCGCGGCGATCTCCCGTTCGGCCAACGCCATCTGCGCCCGGGTGCCGCCCATGTGCAGGGTGCCCGCCTGCGCCAGGCGCGGATCCCGCCACGGGATCTCGCCGGACAGCACGAAGTCGACCTTGCACACCCCCGGGCCGAATGTGTAGCGCCGCAACGCCTTTGCGTATCGCGCGGGCACGGCGTCACCGTAGATGTCGAGCAGTGCGGTCGGGGCGGTATCCCAGATGACGACCCCGCGGGGCGGTGCGGTGACGGGTTCACCGAGCACCACGTCGCCTCCGTGGGCCTGCAGGTCGGCGATCAGGGCATCGGCGATCGCCTGCGTGCCGCCGACGGGCACCGGCCAGCCGGCGGTGTGCGCCACCGTCCCGAGCATCAAGCCCGCGCCGCTGTTGACAGGTGAGGGCATCCGTGAGATCGCATGCACGCCAACCCCGGTGAACAGAGCGCGGGCGTCCTCGCCCCGCAGCAGATTCCATGCGGGGCTGCCCATCGCCAGAACGCGTAATCCGGTGCGCACCGTGGTGACGAGGTCAGGTGGCAGCGAGCGCTTGTCGCCGAGGAAGAAACCCAGCACGCCGTCGACGTGCTCGGTCAGCGGGCCGAACAGCCGCCGCCAGGACGCGCCGTCGTCCAGTTCTGCGCAGGTGCGCTCCAGCGAGCGGTAGGCGACGGCAGCGGGCCGGTCCGGCAACGGGTTCGCGTACGAGATCTCCGGCGTGCGCAGCTGCACGCCACGTGCGGCGAGGTCGAACTCGGCGAAGAACGGAGAGGCCACCCCGAGCGGGTGCACGGCCGAGCAGATGTCGTGGACGACGCCGGGATACTCGGGGTCAGGCGCCGAGCGGGCGCCACCACCGGCGGTGGGTTGGGCCTCGATCACTCGGACCGACAGGCCCGCGCGCGCACAGATCACGGCGGCCGCCAGCCCGTTCGGACCGCTTCCGACGACGGTGACGTCGACATCGCTTTGCCCGCTCACCACCTGCCCATTACAGCCCATTAGGCTGAGGCCTCGTGAGTCTGCCCGTGGTATTGATCGCCGACAAGCTGGCCCCCTCGACCGTCGAAGCGTTGGGCGACCAGGTAGAGGTCCGTTGGGTCGACGGCCCGGACCGGGAGAAGCTGCTGGCCGCCGTCGCCGACGCGGACGCGCTGCTGGTGCGCTCCGCCACCACCGTCGACGCCGAGGTGATGGCCGCGGCACCCAAGCTGAAGATCGTCGCCCGCGCCGGCGTCGGACTGGACAACGTCGATGTCGACGCCGCCACCGCCCGCGGTGTGCTGGTGGTGAACGCCCCCACCTCGAACATCCACAGCGCCGCCGAGCACGCGCTGGCGCTGCTCCTGTCGGCCGCCCGTCAGATCCCGGCCGCCGACGCCACGCTGCGCGCGCACACCTGGAAGCGGTCGTCGTTCTCCGGCACCGAGATCTTCGGCAAGACGGTCGGTGTCGTCGGCCTGGGGCGGATCGGCCAGCTGGTAGCCCAGCGCCTGGCCGCGTTCGGCGCGCACATCACCGCCTACGACCCCTACGTCTCGCACGCCCGCGCGGCGCAGCTCGGCATCGAACTGCTCACCCTCGACGAGCTCCTCGGCCGCGCCGACTTCATCTCGGTGCACCTGCCCAAGACCAAGGAGACGGCCGGGCTGATCGGCAAGGACGCGCTGGCCAAGACGAAGCCGGGCGTGATCATCGTCAACGCCGCGCGCGGCGGGTTGATCGACGAGCAGGCCCTCGCCGACGCGATCACCAGCGGCCACGTGCGTGGTGCAGGCCTCGACGTGTTCGCCACCGAGCCGTGCACCGACAGCCCGCTGTTCGAACTGCCCCAGGTCGTGGTGACGCCGCACCTCGGTGCGTCGACGGCCGAGGCCCAGGACCGTGCCGGCACCGATGTGGCGGCCAGCGTCAAGCTCGCGCTGGCCGGTGAGTTCGTGCCCGACGCCGTCAACGTCGGCGGCGGCGCGGTCGGTGAAGAGGTCGCGCCGTGGCTGGATCTGGTCCGCAAGCTCGGCCTGCTCGTCGGAGCGCTGTCGGCGGAGCTGCCCACGAACCTGTGCGTGCAGGTGCGCGGCGAGCTGGCCAGTGAGGAGGTCGAGGTACTGCGCCTCTCGGCGCTGCGCGGTCTGTTCTCGGCGGTCATCGAAGATCCGGTCACCTTCGTCAATGCCCCGGCGCTGGCTGCCGAGCGAGGCGTCGAGGCGTCCATCGACACCGAATCCGAGAGCCCGAACCACCGCAGCGTCGTCGACGTCCGCGCGGTGGCCGCCGACGGCAGCACGGTGAACGTGGCCGGTGCACTGTCCGGCCCGCAGCAGGTGGAGAAGATCGTCCAGATCAACGGCCGCAACCTGGATCTGCGCGCCGAAGGCGTGAACCTGATCATCAACTACGACGATCAGCCCGGCGCGCTCGGCAAGATCGGCACGCTGCTCGGCGGCGCCGAGGTGAACATCCTGGCCGCCCAGCTCAGCCAGGACGCCGACGGACAGGGCGCGACGATCATGCTGCGCCTGGACCGGAACGTGCCCGACGACGTCCTGGCCACCATCGGTCGGGACGTCCACGCTGCGACATTGGAAGTGGTCGACCTGACATGAGTGCTCCGGTGAAACTCGCGGTGATCGGCGGCGACGGGATCGGCCCGGAGGTGATCGGCCAGGCGCTCACGGTGCTCGACGCCGTCCTGCCCGGGGTGGAGAAGACCGAATACGAGCTCGGCGCCCGGCAGTACCACAAGACCGGCGAGGTGTTGCCCGAGTCGGTGATCGATGAACTCAAGGCGCACAACGCGATCCTGCTCGGGGCGATCGGCGATCCGTCGGTGCCCAGCGGGGTGCTCGAGCGTGGCCTGCTGCTGCGCATCCGCTTCGAGCTCGACCACCACGTCAACCTGCGCCCGGGTCGGCTGTATCCCGGGGTGCGCAGTCCGCTGGCCGGCGATCCGGACATCGACTTCGTCGTCGTGCGCGAGGGCACCGAGGGGCCTTACACCGGCAACGGCGGTGCGATCCGCGTGGACACCCCGCACGAGATCGCGACCGAGGTCAGCGTCAACACCGCCTACGGGGTGCGCCGCGTCGTCCTCGACGCGTTCCATCGCGCCCAGGGCCGCCGCAAACATCTGACACTGGTGCACAAGAACAATGTGCTCACCTACGCCGGTTCGCTGTGGTGGCGCACCGTGCAGAGCGTCGCGGCCGAATACCCCGACGTCGAGGTGGCCTATCAGCACGTCGACGCAGCGACGATCCACATGGTCACCGACCCCGGTCGGTTCGACGTGATCGTCACCGACAACCTGTTCGGCGACATCATCACCGACCTCGCCGCGGCGGTGTGCGGCGGCATCGGGCTGGCCGCCAGCGGCAACATCGATGCGACGCTGACCAATCCGTCGATGTTCGAGCCGGTGCACGGGAGCGCCCCTGACATCGCGGGGCAGGGCATCGCGGACCCGACGGCGGCCATCATGAGCGTTTCGCTGCTGCTGGCCCACCTCGGTGAGCTCGATGCGGCGGCCCGGGTGGACGCGGCGGTGGCCGAACATCTGGCGACCCGCGGTGACGCTGCGCTCTCCACCGCGCAGGTCGGCGAGCGCATCCTCGGAAAGCTGTAGCCATCCGGCGGCTGGCCACGCTGTCTGCGCAGTGCTGGCTCTTCGTCGTCGGCTCCTCGCTGTTCGCTGTTGCCACCGCGCCCGGCGTCGCGGCGTGGTGGGGCGCAAGTGGGGCGAACCTGCTGTGCTTCTGCGGATCCTGGTTCTTCACCACCGCCGCCTGGATTCAACTGCTCCGCAGTGACCGCGCCGGTCGCGCGGAATGGTCAAGTGCAGCGGTGCAATTGGCGGGGACGGTGCTGTTCAACGTCAGCACCGGAGCCTCGGTGTGGGCGCACGCCGTCGCCAGTGAGCGGCGTTACGTATGGGTGCCCGACGTTTTCGGGTCCACGGCGTTTCTGGTCAGTGGGATCCTGGGCATGGTGGCTGTCGGCGCGCTGATCGAGCTGCGATCCCGCGACTGGTCGGCCGCAGCGGTCAATCTCATCGGCTGCGTCGCGTTCGCGGTGTCTGCAGGGGCCGCGTTCGTGCGCAAGACCGGTGTCACCGAAGACGAATGGCTGGCCAACCTCGGCACGTTCGTCGGTGCGCTGTGTTTCCTGGCCGCTGCCCTGATGCTGCTGCCACGGTCGAGTCAGGCCACGTCTTCTGCGTGACCCGGTGCGGTCGCGGGTACCGACGGGATCGCCAGCAGCGGGATCAGTGCGCAAACGGCGAATGCGGCGGGGTAGCCGGCGGCGCCGATCAGGGCACCGAACAGCGGCGGGGTGACGCCGGCGGTGAGCAGCTGGGTGGTGTTCTGCGTGCCGAGGGCCCGGCCGCTCCAGAACGGTCCCGCGACCTCGGCGATCGCGGTGAAGGCCAACCCGTTGTCGGACACCGTGACCACCGACGCGACGATCATCAGCGCGATGCTGACGGGGGAGTCCAGCCAGTCGGTCAGCGCCAGCAACCCCATGGACACCGCGGCGGCCGCGGCGATCGTCCGGATGGGCCTCATCCGTGAGCTCAAGACGTCACCGGAACGGCGCAGGACGAAGTCCGACCAGCGGCCGGCCGCGATCCGCCCGCCGGCGCCGAGCAGTTGAGCGAGCGTGACCATCGCGCCGGCCGAGCCCGCCGACCACCCCCGGTCGGTGATCAACCACGCCAGCGTGAACGTCCACACCATCGCCTGTGGTGCCACCAGCAGCAGTGAGGTGAGGTGGATGCGCACGAGCAGCGTGGAACCCCGATAGGGGTTGGCGAGGTCGCTCTGGCTGGCTTCCGCCCGCGCCGGCCTCGGCGGATCCAGCACCGCGACGGCACACACGGCGGCCGCGACGGCGCAGACGCCGGCCGGGAACAGCAGCGCTCCCGACACCCCGCCGGATTCGGCCAGCCGGGGGATCACCAGGGCGCCCACGCCCACACCCAGCGGTTGTGCGGTCTGGCGGATGCCCATCACCAATCCGCGTCTGTCGGCGTCGAACCAACCGACCACGAGACGGCCGCTGGCAGTGTTGCTGCTCGCGGCCGCCATTCCACCCAGGAAGAGGAAGGCCCCGACCGCCGGCAGCGAGTCCACCGACGCGGCACCGAAGCCGGCGGCCGCGGTCAACGTCGAGCCCAACGTCAACACCGTGCGCTCGCCGAACCGGTCGACCACATAACCCCAGGCGATCAGTGTGACCACCATCCCGAGGCTGGGCAGCGCGGACATCAGTCCGGCCTGCGCGAGATCGAGGCCGCGCTCTCGATGCAGGGTCGGTATGAGGAAGGCCACACCGTTGATGAACACGTTGGCGCACAACGTGGCGGCCAGAGCGACGATCAGCATCGACCAGCGCCGCGCGGAGCTGATCGCGGAGGTGTCCATGGGAGCCATGGTGACACGGGCATCTCAAAATGTTGAACTGCCTTCTCACATGATGAGAAATACTGAGGGTCGCCTGTGCACGCGCAGATGCGCAGGACGCTGCGGCTAGGCTGACTGACATGCGTCTCGGTCGAATCGCCAGCCCAGATGGTGTGGCCTTCGTCTCCATCGAAGGACCCATCGACAATCCCCTCGACGATCCGGGCGAGGCGATCGCCCGGGAGATCGCCGAGCATCCGTTCGGCACACCGACATTCACCGGCCGTCAGTGGCCCCTGGCCGATGTGCGCCTGCTCGCACCGATCCTCGCGAGCAAGGTCGTGTGCATGGGCAAGAACTACGCCGCGCACATCGAGGAGATGGGCGGTGGCACGTTCGAGGATCCGATCATCTTCCTCAAGCCCAACACCGCGATCATCGGCCCCAACACCGCGATCCAGCTCCCCGCCGACGCGCACCCGGTGCACTTCGAGGGCGAACTGGCCGCCGTCATCGGTCGCCCGTGCAAGGACGTCCCCGCCTCGCGCGCCGCGGAGAACATCCTCGGGTACACGATCGCCAACGACGTGTCGGCGCGCGATCAGCAGAAGAAGGACGGCCAGTGGATGCGGGCCAAAGGCCACGACACGTTCTGTCCCGTCGGTCCCTGGATCGTCACCGATGTGGACGCCTCGGACCTCGAGATCCGTACCGAGGTCAACGGTGAGGTGAAGCAGCGCAGCCGAACGTCGTTGATGATCCACGACATCGGCGCGATCATCGAGTGGATCTCGGCGGTGATGACGTTGCTTCCCGGGGATCTCATCTTGACCGGAACGCCTGAAGGCGTCGGCCCGCTCGAGCACGGGGACAGCGTCAGCGTCAGCATCGAAGGCATCGGAACCCTCACCAATCCCGTTGTGCGCAAAGGAAAATCGTGACCCCGTCGAATGTCAGAGTCAGGTTCTGTCCGTCCCCGACGGGCACACCCCATGTCGGGTTGATCCGTACCGCGTTGTTCAACTGGGCTTACGCCCGTCACACGGGCGGCACATTCGTGTTCCGCATCGAGGACACCGACTCGGCGCGCGACAGCGAGGAGAGCTACCAGGCTCTGCTGGACGCGCTGCGCTGGCTCGGACTCGACTGGGACGAAGGCCCGGAAGTCGGCGGACCGTACGAGCCCTACCGCCAGTCCGGCCGCCGGGAGCTCTATGCCGATGTGCTGGCGCGGCTGCTCGCTGCCGGGGAGGCCTACGAGGCGTTCTCCACCGCCGAGGAGGTCGAGGCCCGCCATCTCGCGGCGGGGCGCAATCCCAAGCTCGGGTACGACAACTTCGATCGCGACCTGACCGACGAGCAGCGCGCGGCGCTGCGCGCCGAGGGGCGTTCCCCCGTCATCCGGCTGCGGATGCCCGACGAGGACATGACCTGGAACGACCTGGTACGCGGCGAGACGACCTTCCCCGCCGGCTCGATTCCGGACTTCGCGCTGACCAGAGGCAACGGAGAACCGTTGTACACGTTGGTCAATCCGGTCGACGACGCGCTGATGAAGATCACCCATGTGCTGCGTGGCGAGGATCTGCTGCCGTCGACGCCACGGCAACTGGCGCTCTACGCCGCGCTCGTGCGGCTGGGTATCGCCGACGACACGCCTCGCTTCGCCCACCTGCCGCCGGTCCTGGGTGAGGGCAACAAGAAGCTGTCCAAACGGGACCCGCAGTCGAATCTGTTCCTGCATCGGGACCGTGGCTTCCTGCCCGAGGGCCTGCTCAACTACCTTGCGCTGCTGGGGTGGTCGATTGCCGACGATCGCGACGTGTTCGACATCGACGAGATGGTGGCCGCGTTCGACGTCGTCGACGTGAACTCCAACCCCGCTCGATTCGACCAGAAGAAGGCCGATGCGCTCAACGCCGAGCACATCCGGATGCTCGAGCCGCACGACTTCACCCGCCGTCTCGGCGAGTTCTTCCGCACCCACGGCCATGACACGGGGCTCGACGACGACGCGTTCGCCGAAGCGGCCGCGCTGGTGCAGACCCGCATCGTGGTTCTCAGCGATGCCTGGGGGCTGCTGAAATTCCTCGACGACGGCTCGTTCGCGCTCGACGAGAAGTCGGCAGGCAAGGAACTGCGGCCCGAGGCGGTGCCCGTCCTCGACGCCGCGCTGCGCGCCCTCGAGCCGCTCGAGGACTGGAACAGCCCGCAGATCGAGGAGGCTCTCAAGGCCGCCCTGATCGACGGGCTCGACCTCAAGCCGCGGAAGGCCTTCGGGCCGGTTCGCGTCGCGGTGACGGGCTCGTCGGTGAGCCCGCCGCTGTACGAATCGCTGGAACTGCTGGGGCGAGACCGGGCGCTGGCCCGGCTACGAGCCGGCCGGGACCACGCCGCGGCGGCCGGGTGACGGGGGTGGAAAAACCACCCGAAAATCTTTGGTAGTGTGCTCGTCGGCCTGCAAGACGGCATCACGCGGCACCACCGCGCGGCGCCAGGGCCACAAAATAGCCCGTGACCTGCGGTGATGGGCTGCCAATGGGGTATGGTGTAATTGGCAACACAGCTGATTCTGGTTCAGCCATTCTAGGTTCGAGTCCTGGTACCCCAGCCAACGAGCGGATTAGGTCAGCACTGTGTCCCTCAGCTATGCTGACCGTCCGTAACGAGTTCTAGCCCCCGTCGTCTAGCGGCCTAGGACGCCGCCCTCTCACGGCGGTAGCGTGGGTTCGAATCCCATCGGGGGTACATCTGCTCGCAGGTCTTCGACAGACCTGCGAGTTTTTTCATGTGGCCAGCCTCGGGTCTACAGCCGCCGGGTCAGAGCGTCGGCGGCGGCCACCAGATCGGCTGCCCAGCGCGCGCCCGGACGCTTTCCCATCCGGTCGATCGGTCCGGACACCGATACCGCGGCGATCACCGCGCCGCGGCCGTCGCGTACCGGAGCTGACACGCTTGCCACGCCGGGCTCCCGTTCTGCCGCGCTCTGCGCCCACCCGCGCCTGCGCACATCGGCCAGCGCGCGGTCGGTGAACGCCGCGTCGGCCAGCACGCTGCGCTGGGTGGCAGGGTCGGCGTAGGCGAGCAGCACCTTGGCCCCTGAGCCGGCCGTCATCGGCAGGCGCGCGCCGACAGGCACCGTATCCCGAAGACCTGCAGGCGGTTCCAGCGCCGCGACACAGATGCGTGCGGTGCCGTCCCGGCGATAGAGCTGCACGCTCTCACCGGTGAGCTCCCGCAGGCGCGGGAGCACCACGGCGCCCGCCGACACCAGTGGATCTCGGACGTGGCTGCCCAGCTCGGCCAGCGCGGGGCCCAGACGCCACTGCCCGTCGGCATCGCGCGCGAGCAGCCGGTGCGTCTCCAGGCCGACGGCCAGCCGGTGTGCGGTCGCGCGAGGCATCGCGGTGCGGTCGCACAGATCGGCCAGGCCGCAGGGAGACTCGGCGACGGCGTGGAGGACGGCCACCGCTTTGTCGAGTACGCCGATACCGCTATCCTGTCTCACAAGGAGATACTAGCTTCCCAGATTGTGAGATAGTCAATGGACATGGCGAACAAGCCGCGGACTCTCGCCGAGAAGGTGTGGAGCGATCACGTCGTCGTCGCGGGCGGTGGCGAGGGTGACGCCAGGGAGCCGGACCTCATCTACATCGATCTGCATCTCGTGCACGAGGTCACCAGTCCCCAGGCGTTCGACGGGTTGCGGATGGCCGGCCGGCCGGTGCGGCGGCCCGACCTGACGATCGCCACCGAAGACCACAACGTGCCCACCGTCGACATCGACAAGCCGATCGCCGACCCGGTGTCTCGGACCCAAGTGGTGACGTTGCGCCGCAACTGCGCCGAATTCGGGGTGCGCCTGTATCCGATGGGCGATGCCGAACAGGGCATCGTCCACATCATCGGGCCGCAGTTGGGTCTCACGCAGCCCGGCATGACGGTCGTGTGCGGCGACAGCCACACCTCCACCCACGGGGCCTTCGGCGCGTTGGCCATGGGCATCGGCACCTCCGAGGTCGAACACGTGCTGGCCACCCAGACACTTCCGTTGCGGCCGTTCAAGACCATGGCCGTCACCGTCGACGGTGAGCTGCCGCCCGGCGTCAGCGCCAAGGACATCATCCTCGCGGTGATCGCCGAGATCGGAACCGGCGGCGGGCAGGGACATGTGATCGAATACCGGGGCAGCGCCATCACCTCGCTGTCCATGGAGGGCCGGATGACGATCTGCAACATGAGTATCGAAGCGGGCGCCCGCGCCGGCATGGTGGCCCCCGACGACACCACTTTCGCGTTCCTCCAGGGTCGGCCGCACGCACCGACAGGCGCCGCGTGGGACGAGGCGGTCGCGGCGTGGAGGCAGCTACGAACCGACGACGGTGCGGAATTCGACACCGAGGTCCACATCGACGCGTCGACGCTGAGCCCGTTCGTCACCTGGGGCACCAACCCCGGCCAGGGTGTGCCGCTGTCCGCCGCCGTGCCCGATCCCGAATCGATGTTCGACGACGCCCAGCGCGAGACCGCCGAAAAAGCGTTGGCTTACATGGGTCTGGAGGCGGGTACCCCGATGCGCGACATCGCCGTCGACGCCGTGTTCGTCGGCTCGTGCACCAACGGCCGGATCGAGGATCTGCGCGTGGTGGCCGATGTGCTGCGCGGCCGCACCGTCGCCGACGGGGTGCGGATGCTGATCGTGCCCGGCTCCATGCGGGTTCGCGCACAGGCCGAATCCGAAGGACTGGGCGAGATCTTCACCGCGGCCGGAGCGGACTGGCGTCAGGCGGGCTGCTCGATGTGCCTGGGAATGAACCCCGATCAGCTGGCTCCCGGTGAGCGGTGCGCCTCGACGTCGAACCGGAACTTCGAGGGCCGGCAGGGCAAAGGTGGTCGCACACATCTGGTGTCGCCGGCCGTCGCCGCCGCGACCGCTGTTCGGGGGACCCTGTCGTCCCCGGCCGATCTGATCCCCGCGACCACTCACTGAGAATCGGAGACGCTGTCATGGACGCTTTCACCACCCACACCGGGATCGGCGTGCCCCTGCGCCGCACCAATGTCGACACCGACCAGATCATCCCGGCGGTCTATCTGAAACGCGTGACCCGAACGGGATTCGAAGACGGGCTGTTCGCCGCCTGGCGCAACGATCCGTCGTTCGTGCTCAATCAGCAGCCGTTCGACCGGGGTTCGGTTCTGGTGGCGGGGCCGGACTTCGGCACCGGCTCCTCGCGCGAACACGCGGTCTGGGCACTGATGGACTTCGGCTTCCGGGTGGTCATCTCGTCACGATTCGCCGATATTTTCCGGGGCAACGCGGGTAAGGCCGGACTCCTGGCGGCCGAAGTCGCACAAGACGATGTGGAATTGTTGTGGAAGATCATCGAGCAGCGCCCGGGTACGGAAATCACTGTCAATCTTCAAGATCGAACCGTCGCCGCCGAAACGATGGTGGTGCCGTTCAAGATTGATGATTACACCGCATGGCGACTGCTCGAGGGTCTCGACGATATAGGCCTTACGCTGCGAAAACTCGATCAGATCGAAGATTACGAGGCGCACCGGCCCGACTGGAAACCTCGCACTCTGGCGACCTGAGTGGCGGTCTGCGGGCGTGAAATATCCGCTCTGCAATCCTCTTTTACGGGGGCTCGGTAGGACACAAAGGGGGCCAAGCGGATTGAAAAAAGTTCGCTGACTCGGCCTGAAATTGCGCGTGGCTCTTGGAAATCAACAGCCATTGGGTTTACCGTGTCCTCTAGTCGGTCCAAAGAGGACCACAGTTCCCGGAGGTTTTGCATGAACAAGGCAGAGCTCATCGACGTACTCACGGAGAAATTGGGCTCGGATCGTCGGCAAGCGACCGCAGCGGTGGAGAACGTCGTCGACACCATCGTGCGCGCCGTGCACAAGGGTGACAGCGTGACCATCACCGGCTTCGGTGTCTTCGAGCAGCGTCGTCGCGCGGCCCGTGTCGCCCGCAACCCGCGCACGGGTGAGACGGTGAAGGTCAAGCCCACGTCCGTTCCCGCGTTCCGCCCCGGCGCTCAGTTCAAAGCGGTTGTCTCCGGCGCGCAGAAGCTTCCGGCCGAAGGCCCCGCCGTCAAGCGCGGTGTGACCGCTTCCGGCACTGCCCGCAAGGCGGCGAAGAAGGCTCCGGCCAAGAAGGCCGCGACCAAGGCTCCGGCCAAGAAGGCCGCGACGAAGGCTCCCGCCAAGAAAGCCGCGACCAAGGCTCCCGCCAAGAAGGCCGCGACCAAGGCTCCGGCCAAGAAGGCCGCACCCGCGAAGAAGGCAGCGCCTGCCAAGAAGGCTCCGGCCAAGAAGGCCACTGCCGCCAAGAAGGCAGCGCCTGCGAAGAAGGCTCCGGCCAAGAAGGCCGCGACCAAGGCTCCGGCCAAGAAGGCCGCACCCGCGAAGAAGGCTCCGGCCAAGAAGGCTCCGGCCAAGCGCGGTCGCAAGTAACCGGTTTCGCCGACACCGTAGTCAGAGCAACGCAGCTTCACCGATGACGCCGTGGGCCGATGCCCACGGCGTTGTCGTGTGTCGGGCTAGTGCGATGCCAGCGGTGAACTGATGTGGTCGGCGCTGACCAACCGTCCGCCGGCCAGGGTCAGCACCCAGGTGCTGCCCTTGCGGTTGCGTGACTTGTCGGGACGCACACCGTCGCGTTCGCACCACCACGCGATCAGATCGGGGATGACCTCACCTTGCGTGCAGATCACGGGGTGAGACGCCGTCTCGGCGATCTCCAGCACGCGCTGGCGGCCCCTCTTCGGTTTGTCCGCGTATGCCTCTGCGGTCAAGGCGGTTTCGCTGATCACCGGAACGCCCAGTTCCTCGGCGAGAGGGCCGAGGGTCTGTTGGCAGCGGACGCGGTCGGCGGCGAACAGCTCGCGGGCGCCGAAGGCCAGCAGTAGATCCACCAGCGACTCCGCCTGGGCACGGCCGTGTTTGTCCAGTGGGCGCATGCGATCGTCACCGGAGTACCGCTTCTTGCTTCCCGCGGTGGCGTGCCGCACGATGAGCATCGTCCTGGTGTCGACGGGCAGCTTGGCGAACCGCCGCAGCACTTTGCGATCCAGCGCGTAATCCACCTGGCTCATCGCTTGGTCGAGGGGCAGCCATTTCAGTTCGTCGACTTCGTCGTTGGCCGCGAATTCACCTCTGACGCTGCGGGCGGCCCAGTACCGGACTTTCTTCGTCGTGTCTTTGACGGGGTAGCTGACCGTCGTCAGCCTGCGGCCGAGATGTGCGCGGAAGCCCGTCTCTTCCTCTATCTCTCGCACCGCGGCGACCGGTTCGGTCTCCCCGCGCTCGAGTTTTCCCTTGGGCAGGGACCAATCGTCATACCGCGGCCGGTGGATGACCGCGATCTCCGGAGCACCCGTGGACTCGTGCGGGCGCCACAGCACCGCGCCGGCGGCGAGGATGGGGTCGGCCTTCACGCGCCGAACCTGCTCGGGTGGATCGGCCGGTTATTGATGGCGGTGGCTTTCCATCATCGACACCTGGTGATCCCGCACCGTCTGTCCCTCCTGAGGCAATGCCGTCCACTTCCCGTCGACGCCGAGTTCCCAGCAGCGCGTCCGCGGATCCAGGGCGGATTCGAAGATGTCGTTCAGCGACGAGGTCAGTCGCGGATCCTTGACCTGCGCCATGACCTCCACGCGGCGATCGAGATTACGATGCATCATGTCGGCGCTGCCGATCCAGTATTCGTCGATGGCGCGGAAGTGAATGATCCGTGAATGCTCGAGGAACCGACCGAGGATCGAGCGCACCACGATGTTCTCCGAGAACCCCTCTCCGCCCGGTTTCAGCGCACAGATGCCACGCACCACCACCTCGACCCGGACCCCCGCCTGGGAGGCCCGATAGAGCGCGTCGATGACCTGCTCGTCGACCAATGCGTTGGCCTTCAGGCGGATCCGGCCCTCCGCGCCGTCACGGGTGGCCGCGATCTCGCGATCGATGCGTTCGATGATGCCGCGCCGCACCCCGTAGGGGGCGACGAGCAGATTGCGGTATGACTCCTTACGGGAGTAACCGGTCAGGGAATTGAACAGGTCGGTGAGGTCGGCACCGATGTCCGGGGCCGCCGTCAGCAGACCCACGTCCTCGTACAGCCGAGCGGTCTTCGGGTTGTAGTTGCCCGTGCCGATGTGGCAGTACCGGCGGATCATCGATCCCTCGCGCCGCACCACCAGGCATGTCTTGCAATGGGTCTTCAGCCCGATGAGCCCGTAGACCACATGCACGCCGGCCTGTTCGAGTGCACGGGCCCACTTGATGTTGGCCTGTTCGTCGAACCGGGCCTTGATCTCGACCAACGCCACGACCTGCTTGCCCGCCTCGGCGGCGTCGATCAACGCGTTGACGATCGGGGAGTCACCGGAGGTGCGGTAGAGCGTCTGCTTGATCGCGAGCACATTGGGATCGGCAGCCGCCTGCTCGATGAAGCGCTGCACGGTGGTCGAGAACGAGTCATAGGGATGGTGGACGAGCACGTCGCCGTCGCGCAGCGTCGCGAAAATGCTCTTGGGAGTCTCACGTTCGCCGAACGCGGGCGGTGTGGCGGGCACGAACGGGCGGTCCTTGAGTGCCGGCCGGTCGACACCGTAGACCTGCCACAGCGACGAGAGGTCCAGCAGTCCGGGCACTTCCACAACGTCCCCGGGTGCGACGTCGAGTTCGCGGAGCAGCAGTTCGAGCATGCCTTCGGTCATGTCGTCGGAGACTTCGAGGCGCACGGGTGAGCCGAACCTGCGGCGGGCGAGCTCCCGCTCGAGGGCTTTGAGCAGATCCTCGTCGCGGTCCTCCTCCACCTCGAAGTCGGCATTGCGGGTGATCCGGAAGGCGTGGTGCTCCACGATTTCCAGGCCGGGGAACAGCACCGGCAGGAACGCGGCGATCAGTTCTTCCATCGGCAGGAACCGGGCGACATCGGACGTGCCCTCCCGCGCGGCCAGCTCGACGAACCGATCCACGTTGTCGGGCACTTTGATTCGTGCGAAATGCTGTCCGCCGTCGGGATGCTTGACGGTGATGGCGAGGTTCAGGCTCAGACCGCTGACGAACGGGAACGGGTGGGCGGGATCGACTGCCAACGGCGTCAGGACCGGGAACACCTGCTCGTGGAAGTACGTCGAGAGCCGGCCGCGTTCGTCGTCGTCGAGTTCGGCCCACGTCACGATCACGATGCCTTCATCGGCCAGCGCCGGGCGCACCGCGTCGAGGAAGACATGCGCGTGGCGGCTCGCCAGCTGCTGGGTGCGCTCGCTGATCCGGCGCAGTTGTTCGCGCGGTGACAGGCCGTCGGCCGAGCGGACCGACAACCCCATCTCGTCGCGGCGCTTGAGACCGGCGACGCGCACCATGTAGAACTCGTCGAGGTTGGACGCGAAGATCGCCAGGAACTTGGCGCGTTCCAACAAGGGCAGTGAGGGATCGGCCGCCAACGCCAGCACGCGGGCATTGAAGTCGAGCCAACTCAACTCACGGTTGAGGTAACGGTCTTCGGGAAGCGGATTGTCGACCGTCGGTGACGTCGCGGCCGGTGGCGCCTCGGGTGCAGTGTCGGGCACCGCGGGGTCCGTGGAGTCCGCCGGGGTGTCGGCGGTGTCAGGCCGGGTCTGCGCTTCGGTCATGCCCCGATGATTCCCTATGCACCGGCGCGGCGGCTAGCAGAAGGGGCACCCGTTCACCGCAGCGCGCCGATCACCTGCGACGTCGCCGACCCGACACCCAGGTGACGGGCGTCGAGCAGATCCTGCGCGGTGTCGATGTCACATCGCAGCCCGGGCCAGCCGCCGGTCAATTCGACCGCGCCCGAACGGCGGTGCCGGGCGGCCGATCCGGCCCCGAACAGAGGGCGAAGTGGCACGCCGAACGCGAACAGTGCTGCGGTACCCGTGCCGTGGCGATCGGCCACGTAGCTGCGCCGGTGCTCGCGTGCCGCGCTGATCGCCTCGGCCAGCTCCGCATCCCGCAGCGCCGGCAGATCTCCTTGCAAGGCAACCACATTCGCAGTACTCCTGCGCGCGAGCGTCTCACCGGCGGCCAACGCGTTGTTGAGCGGATCCCGATGTCCGGCCGGTGTCGGATCCTCGAGGGCCAGCGCACCCAGGCGGCCGGCAGCGGCAGCGGCATCGGCATCGGGAGTCACCACGATGACCGACCGGACCGCCGGCACCGCCGTCGCAGCGGTGATCGTGTCCTCGAGCATCGCGAGCACCATGCCGCCGCGCGTGGCCGGCGGGAACGCCGGGGCAAGGCGCGTCTTGGCCGCGGTCAGCCGCTTGACCGCGATCACCACACTGATGCCCGCGTCCGGGGTTCGGGCGCCGGCGGCCGGAGAGGTGTTCATGCCGGGCACGAGCGCCATCCTGCCAGCAGTTATTCCCGGCTAGTGTTGCAGGCGTGGTCGAGGCTGCGGTGATGGGTGCGGGAGCGTGGGGTACGGCCCTGGCGAAGGTGCTGGCCGATGCCGGCAACGGGGTCAGGTTGTGGGCGCGCGATCCGCAGCGGGCCGCCGAGATCAATCGGACCCATCGCAATCCCGGATACGTCGACGTCGATCTCCCGGCTTCGATCCGGGCCACCGGCGACTGTGCGGAGGCGCTCGACGGCGCGTGCACCGTGCTGCTCGCCGTGCCGTCACAGACGCTGCGCGCCAACCTGACCCAGTGGTGCCCGCACCTCGGCGCGGACACCACTCTGGTGAGCCTCGCCAAGGGCATCGAGCTGGACACGCTGATGCGTATGAGCCAGGTCGTGGTGCAGGTGACCGGTGCCGACCCCGCCCGCGTCGCCGTGGTGACCGGACCCAATCTGGCCAGTGAGGTCGCCGCGGAGCAGCCCGCCGCCACCGTCATCGCGTGCAGCGACTCCGGTCGCGCGGTGGCGTTGCAGCGAGCGCTGGCGACCGGATACTTCCGGCCGTACACCAATGCCGATGTGATCGGTGCCGAGATCGGCGGAGCGTGCAAGAACGTGATCGCCCTCGCGTCCGGGATGGCGGCGGGCGCCGGGCTGGGGGAGAACACCGCGGCGGCGATCATCACCCGCGGGCTGGCCGAGATCATGCGGCTGGGAATCGCATTGGGCGCCAAGCCGGCAACGCTGGCCGGGCTGGCCGGCATCGGAGATCTCGTCGCCACCTGCATGTCCCCGCGGTCGCGCAATCGGTCTTTCGGGGAGCGGCTGGGCCAGGGCGACTCGATGGAGGCCGCGATGGCCGCGACCGGCGGACACGTCGCCGAAGGAGTGACCTCGTGCCGGTCGGTGTTGGCGCTGTCGGCGAGTTACGACGTCGAGATGCCGCTGACCGAAGCCGTCCACGGCGTGTGCCACAAGGGGCTGTCGGTCGAGGACGCGGTGTCGCTGCTCCTCGGGCGCTCCACGAAACCGGAGTGATCCCATGACCTATGGACATCCCGGCAAGGCGTACGGGGACTCCACACGCAGCCTCGCAGCGATCGCCGGCGAACACGTGCCGGGTGAACCGGTCGGTCCGGTGCCCGTGCCGGCAGCGGCATATCACCTCGGCGCCGACGAGGACGATGCGCTGGACAGCTACGGCCGGCGACACAACCCCACGTGGCGGCAGCTGGAATCGGCGCTGGCTCAGCTCGAAGGCGCCACCGCGGCGCTGACTTTCGGCTCCGGAATGGCGGCGATCACGTCGGTACTGCGCGTGGTGGCCGAGCCGGGCAGCACGCTCGTCGTGCCGGCCGACGGCTACTACCAGGTGCGCGCCTATGCCACCGAGTACCTCGCTCCTCGCGGCGTCACCGTCGTGCAGGCGTCGTGCGCGCAGATGTGCGACGCCGCCCGCGACGCTGACGTGGTCCTGGCCGAGACACCGTCGAACCCCGGGCTGGACGTCGTGGACCTGCACCGCCTGGCGATGCAGTGCCGACCGCGCGGCGCTCTGCTCCTCGTCGACAACACGACGGCGACCCCGTTGGGACAGCAACCGCTGGCCCTGGGCGCCGACCTGGTGGTGGCCAGCGCCACCAAAGCGCTTTCCGGACATCATGATCTGCTCGCCGGTTACGTCGCCGGCAACCGGGCCGACGTGATCGACCGGCTGCAGCGCGAGCGACTGCTGGCCGGGCCCATCCTGGGTGCCTTCGAGGCGTGGCTGGTGCTGCGGGGCCTGAGCACGTTGGGCCTGCGCTACGAACGGCAATGCCAGAACGCCGCCGCTCTCGCCATGATGCTGCGCTCACACCCCGCCGTGGCTTCCGTGCGGTACCCGGGTCTGCACGACGATCCGTCACACGCCATCGCGACCCGCCAGATGCGTCGCTTCGGCGGCATCGTCTCCGTCGAACTGGCCGACGCCGAGGCGGTCCACGACCTCGTCCGCCGCAGCGCGCTGCTCGTCGGCGCCACCAGCTTCGGCGGCGTGCACACCTCGGTCGACCGCAGGGCGCGGTGGGGCGACCCGGTACCCGAGGGGTTCGCCCGTATCTCCTGTGGAATCGAGGACACCGACGACCTGCTGGCCGATATCGAGTCGGCTCTCGGGGGAGGCGGGCGGTAGCCTCTCCAGACTGTGACTGCCCGCACCCGCGTTGCCGTCGTCTATGGCGGACGGAGTTCCGAGCACGCGATCTCGTGTGTCTCCGCAGGCAGCATCCTGCGCAACCTCGATCCGGCGCGGTTCGAGGTGATCGCCGTCGGCATCACCCCGCACGGGTCGTGGGTGCTCGGCGATGGTCGCCCCGAGGGGTTGGCCATCACCGACGGCACCCTGCCCGGCGTCAGCGAGACGTCCGGAACCGCGCTCGCGCTCTCGCCCGATCCGGCCCGGCGCGGACAGCTGCTGTCGATGGGGGAGGCCGCCGGCGAGGTGCTGGCCTCGGTCGACGTGGTGTTCCCGGTCCTGCACGGGCCGTACGGCGAGGACGGCACCATCCAGGGTCTGCTGGAGCTGGCCGGTGTGCCCTACGTCGGTGCCGGCGTGCTGGCCAGCGCGGTCGGCATGGACAAGGAGTTCACCAAGAAGCTGCTGGCCGCCGCCGATCTGCCGATCGGCGACCAGATCGTGCTGCGGCCCCAGGACGGCACGGTGTCGCTGACCGACCGCGAGCGGCTCGGGCTGCCGGTCTTCGTCAAGCCGGCCCGGGGCGGCTCGTCGATCGGGGTCAGCCGCGTGACGTCCTGGGACCGACTTCCCGCCGCCATCGAGCTGGCACGGCGTCACGATCCGAAGGTGATCGTCGAGGCCGCGGTCGTCGGCCGTGAACTGGAGTGCGGCGTCCTCGAGTTCCCCGACGGTCGGCTCGACGCCAGCACCGTCGGGGAGATCCGGGTCGCCGGAGTGCGCGGCCGTGACGACGGTTTCTACGACTTCGAGACCAAGTACCTCGACGATGCGGCCGAGCTCGACGTCCCGGCCAAGGTGGACGACGACGTCGCCGACGAGATCCGGGCCCTGTCGATCCGCGCCTTCGAGGCCATCGACTGCCAGGGCCTGGCCCGGGTCGACTTCTTCCTGACCGACGACGGCCCGGTCATCAACGAGATCAACACGATGCCGGGCTTCACCACGATCTCCATGTATCCGCGCATGTGGGCGGCCAGCGGCGTCGACTATCCAACGCTGCTCGCCACGATGGTGGACACCGCGGTCGCCCGCGGCACGGGCCTGCGCTGAGCGCTACGCTGCCGGACCGGGATCCACGGGTCGCGCCGGCAACGTCTCGGCCAGGGCCGTCGACACCGTCTGGATGGCGTCGGGCCCGGAACCCGTCGGCAGCGTGAGCGCCACGTAGACGGGGCGGTCCACCGCGAACCAGGTCGCGCGATCGGTGTCTGACGGCTGGCCGGAGTCCTGCACCCGGAACCACGACACCGCGTCGACCACCGTCAGCGGGGCACCCACCACGAAATCGGCCGGACGTTGCACGCCGCACCGCAACACCAGCGGCTCGCCACCGTCGTCGCGTTGCCATGCCGCCGCCCCCGCCGGCGCGGGATCGACCAGCGGTGCGCGGCGGTAGTCGCCCAGCTGATCGGGCAGCTTCTCGATCAGGCCGGCACATTCGGGGCCGTCCGCGCGCGGGGCCGGCACCGCCGACAGCGCGACAGGCGTGGGTGCCCGCCGGTGTTGTGTGACCGCGGCGAACGCCAGGAAGCCGACCGCGGCACCGACAGCCAGCACGATCGCTGCGATGAGCGCAGCGCGGGGTGGTCCGTCGCCGGCGGTGCTGGCCATGGCGACACTCTACGGGCGGCCCACCTCGGTGATCGGACCGGCGATCGGGCACGTCAACGTCCGGGTGATGCCTGCCACCTGCTGTACGGCCGGAACGACGGAGGACGTCAGCTCGGCCGGCGTCGGGGCCCCTGCCCGCACGATCACGTCGTAGGGTCCGGTCACCGACTCCGAGGAGAGCACACCGGGCAGACCGGCGAGCTGTTTGGCGACGATCTCGGCGCGGCCGACCTCGGTCTGGATGAGCACGAAAGCCTCGACCACGCCTCGATCCCTCCGTTCGATCTGCGCATACACCGGCGGCATCGACGGCAGTGCTCAGATGCATAAACTCTGTAGCGACCTCAAGGTACCGCAGGTGAGCCCAGCGTTCAGGCCACGATCCAACAGCTCGAGGAGTGCAGACATGGGCGACGGCACGCTGGCAGGAGACGGGGAGTTCGCGGTGATCGAGCGGCTGGTCGCCGGCCGCCGACAACCGCCGTTCGTTCTCACCGGCCCCGGGGACGACGCCGCAGTGCTGGCCTGCGGGGGTGCGGCCGCGGTGAGCACCGACATGCTGATCGAGGACAGGCACTTCCGGCTGGACTGGTCGACTCCTCACGACATCGGGCGAAAAGCCATCGCGCAGAACGCTTCCGACATCGAGGCCATGGGCGGCCGGGCCACCGCGTTCGTCGTCGGTTTCGGCGCACCCGGGGACACCGCAACCGATCATGCCGTGGCGTTGGCCGACGGCCTGTGGGACGAGGCCGCGCGACTGGGCGCCGGCATCGTCGGCGGAGACATGGTCGCCGCCCCGCAGTGGGTGGTCTCGGTGACGGTGCTCGGCGACCTCGAGGGTCGCCCGCCCGTGCTGCGCAGTGGCGCCGATCCCGGCGACGTGGTCGCGGTGACGGGCGAACTCGGGTGGTCTGCCGCAGGATATGTGTTGTGGCACAACGGCATCGACGCTTTCGAAGACTTGAGGCGCCGCCACCTGGTGCCGGCTCCGCCCTACGGGCAGGGGGCCGTCGCCGCCCGGGCGGGTGCCACGGCGATGACCGATGTCTCCGACGGGCTGCTCGCCGATCTGGGGCACCTCGCGGCGGCATCGGAGGTGCACATCGACCTCTCCATCGCGCTGCTGCGCGACGATCTCGACGCACTTCTTCCGGCCGCGCAGGCCACGGGCATCGACGCTCGGCAGTGGGTGCTCGGTGGTGGTGAAGATCACGCGCTGGTGGCCACGTTCCCGGCCGAGCCTCCGCCGGGCTGGCGGATCATCGGGCGGGTGCAGGCTCCCGCAGCGCAATTCGGCCCGGGCACGGTCACGGTCGACGGCGCCGCGTGGGCCGGCAGCGCGGGCTGGCAGTCCTATCGGACCTAGCGAACCCGTTGGCACGCGTGAATCACCCGGGCACTAAGTTGGCCTGTCGTGACAGCACGCCCACTGCAGGAGTTGGTCGACGAATCGTGGGCGAGCGCCCTGGCGCCGGTGCACGCCCGCGTCACCGAGATGGGGGAGTTCCTGCGCGCCGAACTGGCTGCCGGGCACAGCTATCTGCCCTCGGGGAAGCAGGTGTTGCGGGCCTTCACCTACCCCTTCGAGGACGTCCGCGTGCTCATCGTCGGACAGGACCCCTATCCGACGCCCGGGCACGCTGTCGGACTGAGCTTCTCCGTCGCCCCTGACGTGCGCCCCCTGCCGCGCAGCCTGGCCAACATCTACACCGAGTACCAGCAGGACCTCGGCCACCCGGCGCCCGGCACCGGTGATCTGACGCCGTGGTCCGAGCAGGGCGTGATGTTGTTGAATAGGGTGCTGACCGTACGACCCGGCACGCCGGCCTCCCACCGGGGTAAAGGCTGGGAGGCCGTCACCGAGTGCGCCATCCGGGCGCTGGTCGCCCGGCGACGCCCGCTGGTGGCGGTGCTGTGGGGACGTGACGCCGCGACGCTGAAGCCGATGCTCGGCGACACCGCCGTCATCGAATCGGCCCACCCCTCGCCGCTGTCGGCGGCACGGGGTTTCTTCGGGTCGCGCCCCTTCAGCCGCGCCAACGAATTGCTGGCGCAGATGGGCGGCGAGCCGGTGGATTGGCGCCTGCCCTGACCGCGGGGAGCCGCGTCAGGGTGCCGGGCTGAGAGTCACGTCCGGCAGGCTGGGCGAGGGGATGCTGATGCTCGGCGACGGAATCTCGATGGTGTTGTCGCCGTCCGTGGTGTCCGTCGTCTCGGTGGTTTCCGTCGACGACTCGACCGAACTGTCGGTATCGGTGCTGCTGTCGTCACCGCATGCGGTGAGCATCCATCCGGCGGTGAGAGCCGCGGCCACCGCGACCAGAGCGGGTCGAACAGCTCGAGCGTTCGTCATCTGCGATCGTCACCTTCCTGGCCGGGCTCCCTGCTCGGCCGTCACCGGCGAGCTACCCGTGCCGGGCGCAGTGAAACGTCGACGACCGCGATCGATCAGCCGCGGGTGACCTTGCCGGCCTTCAGGCACGACGTGCACACGTTGACACGCTGCTTGTTCCCGCCCGGACGGGCCACCGCGCGCACCGACTGGATGTTCGGATTCCACCGGCGGCTCGTCCGGCGATGGGAGTGCGACACCGACTTACCGAAGCCGGGGCCCTTCCCGCAGATATCGCACACGGCAGCCATAGTGAGAACTCCTCGTAAGTCAGCGCTTGGGGGTCAACGACCTGACGGGTGACCCGACAACCCGATCAGACTACCGGGCCGCCCCGAGGTTCGCCAAAACGGCGTCCACCGGTCCCGATGGTTGTCAACAGGCGTGAGCTCGCCCTCTCTTGCCTGTCCGACGCAGTGGCTAGGCTGACGCGGGCGGCCACATGCATCGGCGTAGCGGCGTACAGGCAGTGCGGAGGTGAGGATGTCGGCTCGGCGGCTCGATGCGTCGACGCTGCGGCGCTGGGCCCACACCGCGGTCTCGGACCTGATCAGCCACACCGACGAGATCAACGCGCTGAACGTCTTCCCGGTCGCCGACGCCGACACCGGCACCAACATGCTGTTCACGATGCGCGCCGCCTGGGCGCAGGCCGACTCGCGCGCCGCAGGCGACGACGTCACCGCCGTGGCCGCCGCGCTGGCCGACGGGGCGCTGCGCGGCGCTCGCGGCAACTCCGGGGTGATCCTGTCGCAGATCCTGCGTGCGATCGCCGATGTCACCGCTGCCGCCACCGAGGACCGCGTCATCGCCGACATCGACGGCCCGCTCCTGGCCGCCGCGCTGCGTCACGCCGTCACCCTGGTCGTCACGTCGATGGGGGAAGCCGTTCCCGGCACCATCACCTCGGTGTTGCAGGACGCCGCCGATGCGGCCGCCCGCGAAGCCGATGACCGGGGTCACGGCGAGAAAGCCGACGTGTCGGAGGTGGTGGCCGCCGCCGCGCAGGCCGCCGTCGCCGCACTGGACCGCACCCCCACCCAACTCGACGTGCTCGCCGACGCCGGTGTGGTGGATGCCGGGGGCCGTGGCCTCCTGGTGCTCTTCGACGCGCTGACCACCACCCTCACCGGTCAGGCGCAGCCGCGGCCGCGTTACCGCCCCCAACCCGTCGGTGCAGGCGCGGTCGAGCCGGCCCGCCCGCGCAGCGCTGCGACTCCCCAGTTCGAGGTCATGTACTTGCTCAGCGGCGCCGAGCGTGCGGCAGTGGAGGTGCTTCGTGCCCGTCTGGACGAGCTCGGCGAATCCGTCGCCATCGCGGCCGCCGCAGAGGCGGGTCGGTACTCCGTCCACGTCCACGTCGACGATGCGGGTGCCGCCGTCGAGGCCGGGCTGGCCGTCGGTGTCCCGAGTCGCATCCGGATCACCTCGCTGACCGGCGGCGCCGACCGTCATCCGGCGGGCGGGTGGGCGCGGGAACGCGCGGTGCTGGCCGTCGTCGACGGCGACGGCGCCGAGGAGTTGTTCACCAGCGAGGGAGCGCAGATCCTGCGCCCGGAACCCGGATCACCGGTCAGCGCCCACCAGCTGCTGCATGCGCTCGTCAACACCGGCGCCGAGCAGGTCATGGTGTTGCCCAATGGATACGTCGCCGCCGAGGAGCTGCTCGCCGGATGGGCCGTCGCGTCGGACTGGGGCATCACGATGGTTCCGGTGTACTCCGGATCGATGGTGCAGGGTCTGGCGGCGCTGGCCGTCCATGACCCGGGCCACCGACTCGTCGACGACGGTTACACGATGACCAGGGCCGCGGCCGGCGCACGCCACGGTTCGGTGCGCGTCGCCACCGAGGAGGCCCTGACCTGGGCCGGGGCGTGCCGGCCCGGCGACGGACTCGGCATCGCCGGCGACGAGGTCGTCCTCGTGGGCCGCAGCGTGATCGACGTCGGCTCGGGGTTGATCGACCTGCTGCTGGCCGCGGGCGGCGAACTGGTGACGGTGCTCACCGGCGCCGGCGTGGATCCCGGTGCCGCCGAGGTTCTTCGCGATCACGTCCACCGCGAACACCCGGGAACCGACATGGTCAGTTTCCACACCGGCCACGGCGGCGACGTGCTGCTGATCGGAGTCGAATGACGTGGCGACACTGAGTGATCGGCTCGACTTCGTGCTGGGCCGCAAGGCCGCCGAGCCGCTCGAGGAACATCTGGGCCTGCGCACCTGTGGCGACCTGGTGCGGTACTTCCCCCGCAAGTACAGCGACGCGATGAGTGTGCGCGACGAGGGGGAGGAGCTCGACCTCGAAGAAGGTGAGCACGTCACGTTCGTCGACGTCATCACCGAGGCCACCGTGCGGTGGACCAACCGGCAACCCAAGCGCGAATTCCTGGTCGTGACGCTGGGGCAGCGCCGACCCAAGGTCACCGCCACCTTCTTCAACGCCAAGTACCTGAAGCATTCTCTGGTGGAGGGCACCAAGGTGATGTTGTCCGGGGAGGTCGGATACTTCCGCGGCGTCATGCAGCTGACCCACCCGGCGTTTCTGATCCTTCGCGACGACGGCACCGCCAGGGGCACCAAATCCCTGTCGGCGATCGCCGATGCCGCAGGCGGCACCGACGTCCTCGCCGCTTTCGAGAAGGAGTACTTCCCGATCTACCCGGCGACCGCCAAGGTGCAGACGTGGGACATCTACGCATGTGTGCGCCAAATGCTCGCCGTGCTGGACCCCGTGCCCGATCCGCTGCCGGAATGGGTTGTCCGAGAACACGATCTGATGTCCGAGGACGCTGCGCTGCGCGCGGTGCACATCTCGGAGGACACCCGTGAGCGCGAACGGGCGATCGAACGCCTGACCTACGACGAAGCGATCGGCCTGCAGTGGGGTCTGGTGGTGCGCCGGCACAGCGAGCTCAGCGGAACCGGACCTGTGGCCGCACCCCGCGGCGACGGGTTGGCGGCCGCGATGACCGCGCAGCTGCCGTTCGAGCTCACCGCCGGCCAGCGCGACGTCCTCGACGTGATCTCCGCCGAGCTCGCCGGGTCGCATCCGATGAACCGGATGTTGCAGGGTGAAGTCGGTTCCGGCAAAACGGTTGTCGCGCTGCTGGCGATGCTGCAGATGATCGACGCCGGCTATCAGTGCGCGCTGTTGGCGCCGACGGAGGTGCTCGCCGCCCAGCATGCCCAATCGATGCGCGCCATGCTGGGGCCGCTGGCGATGGCCGGCCAACTCGGCGCCGGCGATCAGGCCACCGGGGTGACCCTGCTGACCGGCTCGATGTCGGCGCAGCAGAAGCGCGATGCACGCCGGGAGGTATCCGCCGGCACCGCGGGCATCGTGATCGGGACGCACGCGCTGCTGCAGGATGCGGTGGACTTCGAACGGCTCGGCATGGTCGTCGTCGACGAGCAACACCGCTTCGGCGTCGAGCAGCGAGATCGCCTGCGCGCCAAAGCGCCTGACGGGATCACGCCGCATCTGCTGGTGATGACGGCGACGCCCATCCCGCGGACAGTGGCGCTCACGGTCTACGGAGATCTCGAGACATCGACGTTGCGGGAGCTGCCGCGCGGGCGGCAGCCGATCACGACGACCGCGGTCTTCGTCGGTCAGAAGCCGACGTGGCTGGACCGTGCGTGGCAGCGGATCGTCGAAGAGGTCGCCGCCGGTAGACAGGCCTACGTCGTGGCCTCTCGCATCGACGAGAACGACAAGCCGGCCACCGGAGGCAAGGGCGCCACGTCCGGCGGAAAGGACGCAGGGCGGGGTGGTCCGCCGCCGGTCACGGTGACCCAGATGTTCGAACGCCTGTCGCGCGGACCCCTGGCCGGCTTGCGGCTCGGCCTCATGCACGGCCGGCTCGCCGCCGACGACAAGGACGCGGTGATGTCGGCGTTCCGCGCCGGCGACATCGATGTGCTGGTCTGTACGACGGTGATCGAGGTGGGCGTCGACGTGCCCAACGCCACCGTGATGGTGGTGATGGACGCCGACCGCTTCGGCATCAGCCAGCTGCACCAGCTGCGCGGCCGGATCGGCCGCGGCCAGCACCCCAGCCTGTGCCTGTTGGCCACCAATCTGCCGGACACCTCCAAAGCGGGTCAGCGCCTCAACGCCGTGGCCGGCACGCTGGACGGCTTCGCCCTCGCCGACCTCGATCTGCTCGAGCGCAGTGAAGGCGACGTGCTGGGCCTGCATCAGTCCGGTCGAGCAATCACCCTGCGTTTCCTGTCGCTGGCCCTGCACCGCGAGATCATCGAGACGGCAAAAGAACTGTGCGAGAGAGTGTTCGACATCGATCCCCAGGACCCGGGGATGGCGACACTGTCGGCGCCGTTCGTCGATGCCGACCGCGTGCAGTACCTGGACATGTCGTGAACCGCAGGCAGATGCTGTGGCTCGCCGTCGCCGCCGTACTGGCGGTCGTCGTCGCCGTCCAGGTCGGCACGTCGACGCGCGGGCCCGCACGGTTCATCGCCCAGGCTGACATCCCCACCGTCGCGCCCGGTGTCGACGTACTCGCCGGCGTCGCCGAGATCCCGGCACGCATCCGCAGCCACGACTACCGGCGCGACGCGTTCGGCGAATCGTGGACCGACGACACGACGGCCCCCGGCGGGCACAACGGCTGCGACACCCGCTTCCTTGGGGGGTTTGACGTGTTGGACAAGACACGACACGAAGCTCAGTTCACGTCAGGAACACTCCGATGACCCGGTCGAGGATGGCTTGGTTGGGTGCAGCTGCCGTACTGGCGATTGTGGTGGCCGTGCATACGGTGCTGTCGACGACCGGACCGTCGATGTTGGTGGCCGGGGTGGATCTGCCGACGGTAACTCCGGGCGTTGATGTTCTCGCTGGAGTACTGGTGGTGCCGGTCCGTGTCCGTCATGGGGATTATCTCCGCGCTGCGTTTGGGGAGGCGTGGACTGATGACACCGATGCGCCTGGCGGACATAACCTGTGCGATACGAGGAACGACATCCTCGATCGCGATTTGATCGACAAGACTTATGTGGCGATCAGTCGTTGCCCTCGTGCGGTGGCCACCGGTGTTCTGCATGATCCGTACACGAGTACGACGATAAACTTCCAGCGCGGCAACAAGACTGGTGCGGCCATACAGATCGAGCACATCGTGCCGCTGGCCTATTCGTGGGATCAGGGTGCGTGGGCGTGGCCGGAATCGTTGCGCGTCCGGTTCGCCAATGATCCCGCCAATCTCCTTGCGGTGCAGGGGCAGGCGAACCAAGACAAGGGCGATAAAGAGCCGGCCTTCTGGATGCCGCCGAATGCCGCGTTTCATTGCCAATACGCGATGCAGTTCATTGCGGTGATGCGGGGCTATGGGTTGGCGATAGATGAGCCGTCGGTGCCGGTGTTGCGTGATGCGGCAGCAACATGTCCCAGGGAACGGTGAGGAGGGGCCATTGGAGCGTGGCGGTTGCGTCGCAGCGCGGATGGCCGGAATTGCGAATATCCATCTCGTCGCAGGCGAGATCAGGGAATCCAAGACCAAGCCGCAATCGGCATAGGAAACCCTCCACGGTCTCGGGGAACCGCAATCGCCGGTCGACTTGCCTTCGGCGGTTACATCTTTAGAACCAGCGTGCCGCCTCGTGCAGGTTGACTCAGACCCACGATCAGACCTGGTACTGCAGTCGTGACGGGCGTTGGTGCAACGAGATGTCGAGGCCGATTACATGGGCTCGGCGATGATGTTCGCGGCCCGGAACCGGCCGATCTGGTCGGCGGTGTAGCCCAACTCTTGCAGGACGGTCGTGCTGTGTTCGCCGAGCAGCGGGGCTCCGGTGATCTCAGGCGTGTAGTCAGAGAATTTGACCGGGCTGCCCACGGTGAGGAACTTCCCTCGACCTGCCTGCTCGACTTCGACGATGGTGCCGCTTGCTCGAAGTGCGGGGTCTTCGGCGATCTCCCTCATGGACAGGACGGGGGCGCAGGGCACGTCGTAGGTGCGCAGGATGTCGACGGCTTCGTATTTGGTCTTGTCGGCCAGCCACTTCTCGATGTCGGCGAAGATGTCGAAGATGTGCGGTTGACGGGCGGTGGCGGTGGCGTAGGCGGGGTCGTCGACCCAATCGGGTTTGTCGATGGCCTGGCAGGTCTTCTCCCAGTTCTGTTCCTGGATCGTGAAGTAGATGTAGGCGTTCGGATCATCTTGCCAGCCTTTGCATTTGAGCAACCAGCCAGGTTGGCCGCCGCCGCCGGCGTTGCCGCCCCGGGGCACGGTGTCGGTGAAGGTTCCGTTGGGGTATTGGGGATATTCCTCCAGGTATCCGACGGCTTGCAGGCGTTCCTGGTCGCGCAGTTTGACCCGGCACAGATTGAGTACGGCGTCTTGCATGGACACCGACACCTTCTGTCCAACACCGGTTTTTTCGCGAGCCACCAGCGCGGTCAGTAGCCCGATCAGCAGGTGCATTCCGGTGTTCGAATCTCCCAGTGCTGCACCGCTGACGGTCGGGGGGCCATCCCAGAATCCGGTGGTCGAGGCGGCGCCACCGGCACACTGGGCGACGTTCTCGTAGACCTTGAGGTCTTTCCACGGGGATTCGTCGTTGAAGCCCTTGACCGAACCGAAGATCAGCCGGGGGTTCAGTTCATGGATGTGCTCCCAGGACAGGCCCATCCGATCCATCGCGCCGGGGGCGAAGTTCTCCACCAGGACATCGGCCTCGCGGATCAGCCTCTCCATCACCTCCAGACCCTCCGGCGTTTTGGTGTTGATGGCCAGTGAGCGCTTGTTGCTGTTGAGCATGGTGAAGTAGAGGGCGTCGGCGTCGGGGATGTCGCGCAGCTGATGGCGGGTGACGTCGCCGCCGGTGACGCGTTCGACCTTGAGCACGTCGGCGCCGAACCAGCCCATCATCTGTGTGCAGGCCGGGCCGGCTTGCACGCCGGTGAAGTCGATGACTTTGATACCGGCCAGTGGTGCTGAAGTTGCCGTCGTGGTCATATCGGATCCTTTCAATTCGGTTGATCTATAGCGGGATTCAGGAGATCGGACTGAGCGGGACGGCGCTGCGGGGGTTGAGGTTGGTGAGGTGGCCGGATTCGGTGCCCGCGGCCACGTCCAGTGCGCAGTCGATGAGCGCGGGCCGGCCCGCATCCAGGGCCTGCCCCAGGGCGGTGCGCAACTCGGCGGGTGTCGTGACGTGGTAGCCGGTGCCGCCGAAGGCGGTCATCACCTGTTCATGGTGGGCGCCCTCAGACAGGACGGTCGGCGCCGGGTCTGTGCCGGTGGGGTCGGTGTCGTCGCCGCGGTAGACCCCTCCGTTGTTGAGGACCACAACCACGATGGGCAGTTGGTAGCGGCAGATGGTTTCGACTTCCATCCCGCTGAACCCGAATGCGCTGTCGCCTTCGATCGCGACGACCGGCTTTCCTGATTCGACGGCGGCAGCGATCGCGTAGCCCAGCCCGATGCCCATCACTCCCCAAGTGCCGCAATCCAGCCGGTGCCGCGGCACGGACATGTCGAGCACGTTGCGGCCGATGTCGAGGGTGTTGGCGCCCTCGTTGACGACGTACACCTCCAGACGGTCAGCGAGCACGTCACGGACCGAACGCAGCGCGTTGTAGAAGCCCATCGGGTGCGGATCCTCGGCGAGCCGAGCGGCCATCGTGGCGTCGTTGCCGCGGCGCTTCTCGCCGAGTTCGATCTGCCACAGCTGCGGGCAGGACACCGGGTGCTGGTCGAGGGCGGCCACCAGGTCGTCCATGACCGACCCGATGTCGCCGGCCAATGGCACGGCGATCGGCTGGTTGCTGTCGAACTCGCTCGGGTCGATGTCGACCTGGATGAACTGCGCTGACGGTGACCAGTGCGGTGCTTCACCCTGGGCCAGCAGCCAATTCAGTCGCGCACCGACCAGCAGCACGACATCGGCCTTGCGCAGGGCGAGCGATCGCGCCGCTGCGACGGAACTGGGGTGGCCGTCGGGCAGCAAGCCTTTGGCCATCGACATCGGCAGGAACGGGATTCCGGTCCGTTCGATGAAAGCCCGGATGGTGTCGTCGGCCTGGGCGTAGGCCGCGCCTTTGCCCAGCACGATGAGCGGCTGCCGTGCATCGGCCAGCAAGGTCAGCGCATCGGTGATCCGGTCGGCGGCGGGATGCAGCGCGGGGGCGGGATCGGCGACACGCCACAGGGTGTCGCCGGCGGCCACAGCGTTCATCGTCTCGGTGAGCACCGAGGCGGGGACGTCGAGGTAGACCCCACCGGGGCGCCCCGAGGCCGCCGTGCGGATGGCGCGCGCGACACCGCGTCCGATGTCCTGGACCCGGTTGATGCGGAAGCTGGCCTTGACGAACGGTTTCGCCGCCGCCATCTGGTCGAGTTCCTCGTAGTCACCGCGGTGCATGTCGACGGTGGAGCGGTCGCTGGACCCGGCGATGTGCACGAGCGGAAAGCAGTTCACCGTGGCGTTGGCAGCGGCGACCATACCGTTGAGGAATCCCGGGCCGGACACGGTGAGCAGGACACCGGGCTTCTTGGTGAGGAACCCGGCGGCCGCGGCGGCGTGCCCGGCGGCTGATTCGTGCCGGAATCCGATGTAGCGGATTCCGGAGGCCTGCGCCAGGCGGGCGAGGTCGGTGATCGGGATACCGACCACGCCGTAGATGGTGTCGACATCGTTGAGTCGCAGTGCGTCGATCAGCATGTGCATGCCGTCGGTGAGCGAATCACTGCGCGGGGCAAGTGTGTTCATTCTTCAACAGTGCGCCGCAGCAGGGCTGCCGGCGAGGCGGGCAGCGCTACTTTGGAGGTGAGGCCAGGACTACTGCGACGGTAGGGTTAGCCTCCATCGGCGGCCAGCCATTGGGCTTCCTGGCCGGGCGCGGGTAGTGCCCTGCCGAATTCAACCATGTCGTTGTGGTCGAGTTCGGTGAGGTAGATCCACACCGCGGTGGCAGGGAGTTCCAGGATGTCAGTGGTGGCTTCCAGGATCTCGGCGAGTAGTCGGTCACGCACGGCGCGGTCACGTCCGTTGCGGATGTGACCGAGGACCCACACATTCTCGCCCGGCGCCTCCACACCGCCAATGAAATGGGTCTGCGGATCCAGTTCTTGAAAGATGCATTGAGCGAAAGCGATCGGCGCACCAGTACACCGGCTGTGCACCTGCGCGATCTGTGTGGCCAGCAGCTGCCGTTGCTCACGACTGAGTCGTCCGGTTGCGCTGTAGCAGACGTAGGTCGGCATGTCAGCGACCAGCGACTCGGCGCGGTGGCCGTCGGGTGGCAGCGCTGGTGATCGCGGTGACGAGGGTGTCTAGACCGGCGTCGTGAACCATGGCGGTGCGGCGGGCGGCGAAGACGAACCGGGACAACTCGGGGCGGGTGGCCAGCAGGGCGACTCCGGCGGGCGCCTCGCCGATTCCCAATGACGGCACGAGTGCGACACCGATGCCCGCGTTCGCTAGCGCCATGAGCACCGCGAAATCCGGACTCTGCGCAGCAACGTTGGGCCGGAATCCGGCCAGCCCGCAGGCGCGTTCGACCATGTCGTAACACGTCGTGCCGCGCGGCGGGGTAACCCAGTGTCGATCGGACAGATCGGCGAGGTCGACAGTCTGGGTTGCCAGCGCGTCGTCGACGTGCATCGCTGCCCACACCGGCTCGACGGTCACCCTCTCGGCGGTGATCGAGTCCGGCAGTTCCCGGGGAACGTTCGAATAGCTGTGGATCAGTGCCAGATCCAGCACGCCCGAGGTCAGATCGGCCAGCGCGGCTTCGGGTTCGGGCGTCGTGACTTCGGCAGTCAGGCCGGGGTGCTCGACGGTCAACGCAGCCCACGCGTCGGCCACGATGGTGCGGGCCGCTGACGGGAAAGCCCCGACTCGGTAGTGGCCGGCGACGCCGGATTTCAGGGCCTCGACGTCCATCTGGGCCAGCGACAGTCTGTCCACGATGTCGCGACCGTGTGCCGCGAGGACCCGGCCCGCAGGGGTCAACACCACACGTCGGCCCTGGCGTTCGGTCACCGGAACACCGAGCTCCCGCTCGAAGGCGTTGATCTGCATAGACACCCCGGGAGCGGTGAGGTGGAGTTCGTCGGCCACCGCGGCGATGGTGCCCAGCCGGTCCAGGGCGGAGAGCATCCGCAACTTCCGCACATCAAGCATAAGGAAAATTTACTTCAAGACGAAGAAATAGTCACTTGTTTTTAGTAATTGTTGGGGCGAGGCTGGTGTCTATGATCCGCCGCGCCAGCGCCATCCCCACCGCCATCCCCGCCGGTATCGCTGTGGTTCTGTTGTGGGCCAGTGCTTTTCCCGCGATCAGGGTGGCGGTGCCCGATCTCGGTGCCGTCGGCCTGTCCTTCGCGCGGCTGGTCGTGGCAACCCTGGTTCTGCTGATGGTGGCCGTCGCGACCAGGGCGCGCATCCCGCAGCGTTGCGACCTGGGCTGGATCATCGGCTGCGGCTTCTTCGGGATGACCGCCTATCAGGTGTTGCTCAACGAGGCCGAGGTGCACGTCCCAGCGGGCACGGCCAGCATCATCGTCGCGGCGGCGCCGCTGGTGTCGGTCGCCGTGGCGCGGTTGCTGTTCGCCGAACCGGTCACCGTCTTCGTCGTCGTGGGCTCGGCCATCGCGCTGACCGGCGTTGTGGTCGTGTGTGTGGCGCGCACTGGCGCGTCGTTGTCGGCGGCGGTGTGGCTGGCGGTCGGCGCTATGGTGGTCCAGGGCATCTATCACCCGCTGCAGCGCCCACTACTGCGCACCTACACCGGCCTGGAAGTCGCCACCTACGCGATGGTGGCGGGCACGATCATGACCGTGCCGATCGCCCCCTTCGGCTGGTCGGACCTGGCCGACGCGACATGGTCTGGCTGGTTGGGCGCGGTGTACCTGGGTGTACTGCCCTCAGCGCTGGGATTCGTGCTGTGGGGTTACACGACCTCTCGGCTGCCCGTCGCCGTGTCGACGTCGCTGTTGTATCTGGTGCCACCGGCCGCGGTGCTGATCGCCTGGCTGTGGCTTGGCGAAATCCCCACAACCACCGAGCTTGTCGGCGGTCTCGTGGTGGTCGCCGGTGTCCTCACAGTGTCACAAGGACGCGCAGTCACGGCATGGCTGCAGTCGCCCGGTCTTCGGCGTGTAGCGCCGCCAAACCAGTTGAGATCTGTCACCGCTACGGCGGGACGCGATTCAGGCCAGCGGCGTCTTCATCCGGAGAATCCCTGAACAGAGAACGGATCGCGATGAATGCCACTCGTCACCCACATTCGGCAACGTCCCGCGACGTCGACCCCGAGTCGGTGAACGCCGTATTTGGCCGCTGGGCCGAGGGGATGGCTGACCGCTACGCCGCGTTCTACCGGGATCTGCATGCACACCCCGAATTGTCGGGGCACGAACATCGGACGGCCGCCGCCGTGGCCACAGCATTGCACGCACTCGACGGGACCCACGTCACCCCCGGAGTAGCCGGTACCGGCGTGGTCGCGGTGCTGGAAAACGGCGACGGGCCGGTGGTGATGATGCGCGCCGACATGGACGCCCTGCCGATGGCCGAGGCGACCGGCCTGCCGTATGCGAGTACCGATCACGGGATCCACGCAGACGGACGATTAGTCCCGGTCGCCCACGCCTGTGGACATGATGTGCACACGACGGCGCTGGTCGCGGCAGTGCACCTGCTCTCAGCAGCACGGGCACAGTGGTCAGGGACCGTGGTCGCCGTCTTTCAGCCGGCAGAGGAACTGCTGACCGGCGCCGCCGACATGATCGCCGATGGATTGTTCGAACGCTTTCCGAGGCCAGGCATCGTTCTCGGACAGCACGTCGGCGCAAGTGAAGCAGGAACGGTGCGGTACGCCCTCGGCCCGGCGATGGCAGGTATCGACTCGGCGAAGGTGACCCTGTACGGCCGGGGCGGCCATGCAGGGTGGCCGGAGCACACCGTGGACCCCCTCGTCATGGCGGCGGCTGCCGTCCTGCGCCTTCAAACGGTCGTTGCCCGGGAGGTTCCCAGCACCGAGCAAGCGGTCCTGACCGTAGGAACGCTGCATGCCGGCACCAAGGACAACATCATCGCCGACACGTCGGTCATGGGAATCACGTTGCGCAGCTACACGCCTGCCACGCGGACGTTGTTGCGTGCAGCCACCGAGCGAATCGTTCGCGCCGAGGCACACGCCAGTTCCGCTCCCCGCGACCCCGACATCGACTGGTATCAGGGTGCGCCGGCCTTAACCAATGACACCGCCGCCATGACAACCACCGTCGAAGCCTTCAGAACGCATCTGGGCGCTGGCAACGTCACCGAGGCGGCCCCCATCGCTGCCAGCGAAGACGTGGGCGCCTACGGGGCAGCGCTGTCGATCCCCACCGTCTACTGGTGGCTGGGCGGCACGGACCCCCACGGCTTCGCCGACGCTCAACGAACCGGCGAGGCGCTACCGTTCAATCACTCTCCGCGCTTCGCCCCGGTGATCGAACCGACGATCAGCACCGGAGTCAAAGCACTCGCCGTGGCCGCGCTCACCTGGCTGGGCGCACCGCGGCCAACATAAGAACTCACCGCGCACCCTGGGTGCCGACGCCGTATCGGCTAATGGCTGCGCCGTCGCACCACCCGGCTGTATATAGCCCACTATACCCAGGTGAGATTTGTCACCACGCGAAACGGGAAGCGATCAGGCCATCGATGTCCTTATCCGGAGAAAAGGCACGACACAGAGAGGACATCTCATGACCGAGCTGCTGGCACAACTGGATAGGCTGTACCACAACGACTTACAGGCCGCAGCTGCGGCACCACGACCCCAGGTGATCGCCGCCGCACGTCGGCCCGGACTACGGTTGGCTCAGGTGCTCGAGACACTGGTCGGCGGATACGCGGAGCGACCCGCGCTGGGACAGCGGACCACGACCGTGCGGGCCGACCCGGTGAGCGGGCGCATGGTCCGGCACCTGGAGCCGGCGTTCGAGACGGTCAGCTACGGTCGCCTGTGGTCGGACGTGGCGGCCATCGCCGCGGCCTGGGCCGGGGGCGACGATCCCGTCGGGCCGGGTGACTTCGTCGCCACCATCGGATTCGCCAGCTCCGATTACCTCACCATCGACCTGGTGGCCGGCTACATGGGCCTGGTAGCCGTTCCGCTTCAACATAATTCACCAGTCTCGCGGCTGCGACCCATCCTGGTCGAATCAGAACCTCAGGTGGTCACGGTCGCCGCCGACTACCTCGACCTCGCCGTCGCAGCGATCCGCGACGTGCCGTCGGTGCGGCGACTGGTGGTGTTCGATCTCGACACCAGGATCGACGACCACCGCGAAGCCCTCGAGCGTGCGCAGCAGGCACTGGCCGACACCCCGGTGCGCGTCGACACTTTGGCCGCGGTCATCGAACGCGGCCGCAGGCTGCCCACCCCGCCGCCGTACACCGGCGGGTCGGATGATCGGCTGGCCCTGATCCTGTACACCTCGGGCAGCACCGGTACACCGAAGGGTGCCATGTGGACCGAGGCGATGGTGGCGACCCTGTGGACCACCGACTTCTTCGGCAGCGCCGGTGCGCCGGTGATCGAGACCTCGTTCATGCCGCTCAACCACCTGGGCGCCCGGATCCCGCTGTCGGCGGTGTTCCAGAACGGCGGTATGAACTTCTTCGTCCCCGAAAGCGACCTGTCCACGCTGCTCGACGATTTCACGCTGGTACGCCCTACCCACCTGACGCTGGTCCCGCGTGTGGTGGACATGCTCTATCAGAGATACCAGACCCGCGTCGAACGCCTGATCGCCGACGGGAAAGACCCGGCCACCGCGGACGTCGGCGCGAAGGATGAGATTCGCGACGATCTGCTCGGGGGCCGGGTGCTCGGCGGATTCATCAGCACCGCACCGCTTCCGCGGAGATGCGACTGTTTCTGGAGTCGACGCTGGGTATCCACCTGGTGGACGGGTACGGGTTGACCGAGACCGGCGGTGTCACCAGTGACGGTGCGGTGCTGCGGCCACCGGTGCTCGATTACAAGCTCGTCGATGTCCCTGAGCTTGGGTACTTCACCACTGACCGGCCCCATCCTCGTGGGGAGCTGCTCGTCAAGACCCAGACCGCAACGCCGGGATACTACAAACGCCCGGAGGTGACGGCCGAGGCGTTCGATGCCGACGGCTATTACCGCACCGGCGATGTGATGGCCGAGACCGGGCCCGACCACCTGGTGTACGTCGACCGACGCACCAACGTCATCAAACTCTCCCAGGGTGAGTTCGTCGCGGTGGCCAACCTCGAGTCGGTCTACGCAGCAGCTGCGCTGGTGCGGCAGATCTTCGTCTACGGCAACTCCGAACGCGCCGCGTTGCTCGCGGTCATCGTCCCAACACCGCAAGCATCCGAACGCTACGCGGGCGATCCCGCAGGGCTCAAAGAGGCACTGTGGCAGTCTCTGCGCGCGACCGCGGCAGACGCCGAGTTGGCGTCCTACGAGATCCCCGTTGACTTCGTTGTCGAACCGGAGCCGTTCACCGCTGCGAACGGTTTGCTCTCCGGAGTGGGAAAGCTGTTGCGCCCCAACCTCAAGAAGCACTACGGCGATCGACTGGAGCAGCTGTATCGGAATCTCGACGATGCCCGCTCCGATGAGCTGCGCGCCCTGCACAGCGTCGCCGCACGCCAACCCGTCATCGACACCGTCATGCAGGCCGCGGCCGCACTGTTGGGCCTGCCCGGCGCGACCCCGACCCCGGAGGCGCACTTCACCGACCTTGGCGGCGATTCGCTGTCGGCGGTGAGCTTTTCGACCCTGCTCGGTGAGGTGTTCGCAGTGCAGGTGCCCGTCGGCGTGATCATCTCCGCCACCGCCGATCTGGCGACCGTGGCGGCCTACATCGACGACGCCCGGTCGACCCAGGTGCGGCGCGCCACCGCGGCGACGGTGCACGCCACCCCCGCCGATGCGGTGCTGGCCTCCGAGCTGACGTTGGACAAGTTCATCGACGAGACGACCCTCAATGCGGCACCGGAGCTTGCTGCGCCGGCCGGCCGGCCGCGCACCGTGCTGCTCACCGGGGGCAACGGCTACCTCGGCTGGTTCGTGCTGCTGGAATGGCTGCGCCGGATGGCCGCCGACGATGGCACCGTGATCGCCCTGATCCGCGGCGCGGATCGGGAGGCCGCGCATGACCGCCTCGCGCACGCCTTCACCGACACGGACCCGGCGCTGCGCCGGGAGTTCCACGCGCTGGCCCGAAAGCACCTGGAGGTGATCAATGCCGACGTCGCCGAGGACGGACTGGGGCTGAGTCGCCAGACGTGGGACCGGCTCGCCGTCGAGGTTGACCTCATCGTGCACTGCGCCGCACTGGTCAATCACCGGCTGCCCTACGACCAGCTGTTCGGCCCGAATGTGGTGGGCACCGCCGAGGTGATCCGGTTGGCGATCACCGAGCGGATCAAACCAGTCAACTACATCTCCACGGTGGCCGTCGCGCTGGGGGTATCCGGGTTCGTCGAGGACGGCGACATCCGGGCGATCAGCCCGCGCCGGGTCGTGGACGACGGCTATGCCAACGGGTACGGCGTCAGCAAATGGGCCGCAGAAGTGCTGCTGCGCAACGCACACGACCTGTGCGGGCTACCGGTGAGCGTGTTTCGCTCCGACATGATCCTGGCCCACCGCGAAGTCGCCGGGGCAATCAATGTTCCTGACCAATTCACCCGCCTGATCATCAGCCTGCTGCTGACCGGCATCGCGCCGCGCAGCTTCTACGTCGAGGGGGCCGACGGCGCCCGCCCGCGCGCGCATTATCCCGGCCTGCCCGTCGACTTCGTCGCGACCGCCATCAGCGCGATCGGATCCCGGACGCAGGGCGGCTTCCGGTCCTATGACGTGATGAACCCGCACGACGACGGCGTCTCCTTGGACGTGTTCGTCGACTGGCTCATCGACGACGGCGCGACGATCACCCGTATCGACGACTACACCGCATGGCTGGCCCGGTTCGAGGCTGCGCTGCACGCCCTGCCCGAGCGGCGCCGCCAAAGCTCGCTGCTGAACCTGCTCGACGCCTACCGCGCCCCGCAGCAACCCGTGGCGGGCGCGTTGATGCCGACGGCGGTCTTCCGCGAGGCCGTACGGTCGGCCCGGATCGATGACATACCGCACCTGGACCGCGCGCTGATCCGCAAGTACGTCATCGACCTGACCTCGCTCGCCGCGATCTGATGACCACGGCTCAGACTTCGGCGTTGTGCACCTGAATCCCCGCCAGCGCGGCATCGAGCAGCGGGGTCGCAAGCCCTGCGCCGCGAGCCAGGGCGGTCAATTCGCCCAGAACCGATGCTTCCACGCGACGGCCGGCCACGAGATCCCGGAACATCGACGGACCGAACGTCGACGTCCGATCGGTCAACGTAGCGCGCAGCGCGGCGCGTGACTGCGGGTCGAGGCCATGACCAGCCGTGTCCATGACGGCGGCGATCTCGTCGAGCAGCGTATCTGCGGTGGCGAGACCGCCCGGTGTGCGCGCGATGGGCCCGATCGTGGACCGCAGCAGACAGGTCAGTGCGGCCGTCGCCGTGATGAACGCGAACTTTGTCCACATCACCGCGACGATGTCGTCGCTGACGGTCGTGGTGACCTGCTCGACGGTCAGCGTGGTGGCGACCTCAGCGAGGCGGCCCACCGGACCGGAGTCGAGTTGGCCGATCTGAATGGTCGCACCGGGGCGGATCTCCTGGACCACCCCGGCGTCCAGCGAGGTGACCAGTTGCGCCGCGCCGCCGCAGACCCGGCGGGCGCCGAAGCGGGCGGTCAGCAGGTCCAGGTGCGCCACCCCGTTGACCACCGGCACGATAATGGAATCCGCCCCGAACGCGCCGGCAAAGTCGTCGATAGCTGCCGGCACGGCGTCGCTGCGCACCGCCAGAATCACCACATCGTAGGTCCGGTCCAGCATGTCCGCCGTGACCGCACGGACCGAGACGGACGTGGTCGTCCCATCAGCCGAGCGGATCTGGACTCCGGAACGCGTGAGTCTGTCCCGGGTTGCGGGATGGACCAAGAACGTCACCTCCCGCCCAGCCCGGGCCAATTGGGCCCCGATATAACCGCCCGTCGCGCCCGCACCCACCACCAACATCTTCATCTGCTACTCCGTCCGGTCAACCTCTATGACGATCATCATAGCCACCGCTATGACGGTTGGCATAGTCTGGAGGTACGACCCCATCCATCAAAGGAAAGATCATGAGCGACATCGACATCGACACGACCGAACACGCTATGACCCGGCTGAACATCCACACCGGGATCCCGTTCACCGAGTTCTGTACGGCGTTCGAGGCGGCCGCGCCGGCCTACGACCCGGCGGTCTTCGCGGACTGCCACACCTGGGCGAAAGTGGTCGAGACAATGCAGCGATTCGCCCCGCACGGCCTGACCGTCTACGCCCGACTGGATGCCACACCAATGCTGGCGCTGACCGGCACACCGGTCCGGTCGGTCGAATATCTCCTGGGCAACCACGTCATCGCCGAGACGATGTTCCGCCATGACCCGAATGCCCTGCTGTACGCGCCGCTGCGCGTGCTGGTGTTCAGCGATGAGCGCGGAGATGCGGTGTTCGCCATCGACCGGCCGTCGACGGTCTTCGCCGGGCTCGGCAACGACGCCATCAGCGAGACGGGGCAGCTGCTCGACAGCAAGGTCGCCGGCCTGCTTGATGCGATCGGCGTCACGATCGGTGCGGGTGATGACGAACTACGGTGACTATCAGAACGACATCTACCGCGGTGGGCTGCAGGGTCGGCTCCCGACCTACCCGGTGGACTATCCCTCGCTGGAACACAAAGCAGCACAAGCCCTCCCGGCCTCGGTGTACTCGTACGTAGCCGGCGGGTGCGGAGACGAGCACACCCAGCGCGCCAACGTCGCGGCGTTCCACCGGTACGCGCTGACCCCACGCATGCTGGTCGGCGCCGCCGACCGGGATCTGTCGGTCTCCCTGTTCGGGATGTCGCTGCCCACCCCGATCTTCCTCAGCCCGATCGGCGTCATCGGCTTGTGCGCCCAGGACGGGCACGGCGACCTGCACGCCGCGGAGGCGTCGGCGCGCACCGGCGTGCCGATGATCGCCTCCACACTGAGCCAGGACCCTCTGGAGGAAGTCTCGGCGCACACCGCGGACACCCCGACGCTCTTCCAGCTCTACCCACCCCATGATCGCGATATCGCGGCCAGCCTGATCCGACGCGCCGAACATGCCGGGTACCGGGCCATCGTGGTCACGCTCGACACCTGGGTCACCGGGTGGCGCCCCCGCGACCTCAACACCGCGAACTTCCCTCAACTGCGCGGATACGCCCTGGCCAACTACTTCAGCGACCCGGTGTTCCGGGCCCGACTCGCCCAACCACCCGAGGCCGACCCACCCGCGGCGATCGCCTACTGGAGTGCGGTGTTCGGCAACCCGCTGCGCTGGGAGGACCTGCAGTGGTTGCGCGAAGCCACGTCGCTACCGTTGCTGCTCAAAGGTATTCAGCACCCCGATGACGCACGCCGAGCCCACGACTACGGCATCGACGGCATCTACTGCTCCAACCACGGCGGCCGCCAGGCCAACGGCGGGCTGCCCGCGCTCGACGCGCTCCCGGCGGTGGTTGAGGCTGCCGGGGATCTGCCGGTGCTCTTCGATTCCGGCGTCCGCAGCGGATCGGATGTGGGCAAGGCGCTGGCCCTTGGGGCGACCGCTGTGGGAATCGGGCGGCCCTACGCCTATGCCATGGCCCTCGGCGGGGCCGACGCCGTGGTGGCGCTGTTGCGGGCGATGCTGGCCGAGCTGGATCTCTTGATGGCGGTCGACGGCTTCCCAACCCTGGCCGACCTGCGGCACGCCGGGGCGGGTCGGCTATGAACAGCGCCGAACCGCTCGTGACACACATCCGGACCCGCGGGGTGCTCGCCCCGCTCGACCGGCCGCTGCGCACCGCCGCCGGCAGTACCGACGCCGCACCGCTGGTCCTGGTGGACATCACCAGCAGTGCAGGCGTGGTCGGTCATGCCTACGCCTTCGCCTACCGCGCCGACCTGCTCGAAACAGTGACGTGCCTCGTGCGGAACCTGTCCGCGGCGCTGCTTGGCGACCCGATCGCCCCGCAGGCGGCGGCCGCCCGTCTTCGCGCGGGTCTGACGCTGCTCGGCACCGCCGGCTTGGCGCAGATGGCGCTGGCCGTCGTGGACACCGCGCTGTGGGACCTGCTCGCCCGCACGGCCGGCATGCCCCTGGTGCGGCTGCTAGGCGGTCACCCGCAACCGGTGCGCGCCTATGCCAGCTTCGGGATGGACGGCGCGGACTGCGCGGCCCGACTGGCCGTGACCGCTGCGGAGTCCGGATTCGGCAGTGTCAAGGTCAAGATCGGCTATCCCACCCTCGCGGAAGATCTGGCAGTGATCGATGCCGTGCGCCGCGAGGTCGGCGACGGCGTCGACATCATGGCCGACTACAACCAGGCCCTCACCGTGCCCGAAGCGCTGCGACGGTGCCGCGCACTCGACACCCGTGACCTTGCCTGGATCGAAGAGCCGGTGGCCGCGGACGATCTGGACGGGCACGCCCGCATCGCCGAGCAGATCCGTACACCCATCCAGATCGGCGAGAATGCTTGGGGGGCAGCCGGTATCAGTGACATCCTGAACCACCGAGCCAGTGACCTGGTGATGATCGACCTGGTCAAGGTCGGCGGCATCAGCGAATGGCTCACCGCCTCCGCGCTGTGCACAGCAGCCCGTGTCCCATACTCCGATCACTTCTATCAGGAGACCAGCGCGCACCTGATGGCACTCTCACCCGGCGCCCACCTGCTCGAGTTCTACGGCCCCGCCGACGCGATCCTGACCCAACCACTCACCGCCGTCCAGGGGCACGTTGTCCCCGGGGAAGCCCCGGGCAGCGGTGTCGACTGGGATGAAGCCGCGGTCACCCGGTATGCCCGATACGGATACGACGTCGGCTCCCCGGCGCGAAAGGTGCACACGTGAGCGACGACACCAAATCGCGGATGATCGCCTCGGCGATGTACCTGCTGGCCCGCGAGGGTTACCAGGGGACGTCGTTCACCGCGGTACTGGAGCACTCGGGTGCCCCGCGCGGATCGATTTACCACCACTTCCCGCGCGGCAAGGATCAGATGATCGCTGCGGCCCTCGATGCGACGCTGCGCCGGGGACTGGAACCGTTGGACGCCCTGCGCGGCAAGTCGTTGGCAACCGTGCTGCGCGGCATCTCCGATCACTGGCGCCACCTGCTGGAACGCAGCCAATGCCAGGCCGCCTGCCCGGTGATCGCCACTTCGGTCGGCGCGACCAATCCCGAACTGCTGGCGCACGTGGCGCAGGTGATGCGCCAATGGCGCGACCACTACCGAACAGCGCTCGAAGAGGCCGGCGTACCCCGCCGAAGCTCCGAACCGCTGGCGGCGATGCTGCTGTCCGGGTTCGAAGGCGCCCTGCACCTCGCGCGTGCCGAGGGCTCGATCGACGTCTTCGACCACACCAGTCGCGCACTGCGCCGCAGCGTCACCCTCGCCGCCGCGGCCTGACAGCCGAACCACCTGACCCACAACGCAATCCATTGGACTGGAGTGACTATCATGCCGAACTCACCGAGAATCTTCGTCATCGGCGCAACCGGTGCACAAGGGACACCCGTCGTGGCGGGGCTCGTCGCCGACGGGAAGTACTCAGTTCGCGCGCTGACCCGGGATGCTACCTCTGCCCGCGCAACCGCACTGACCGCACTGGGCGACGTGAGCCTCGTCGAAGGATCGTTCGCCGACGAGGACGTGCTCCGCGACGGGCTGCGCAGCTGCCACGGGGTGTTCGTCAACATCGATGGATTCAACACCGGCGAGAAGACGGAAACCTACTGGGCCATGCGCCTCTACGAGATCGCCATCGAGGAAGGTATCGAGTTCTTCGTGTATGGCAACCTCGACTACGTGACCAAGAAGACCGGCTATGACGCGCGGTTCCGCACCGGGCATTATGACGGAAAAGGGCGCGTGGGTGAGTGGATTCTGTTGCAGAACAACGACAACCATCAGCGGATGGGTGCAGCATTGTTCACCACAGGGCCCTACGTCCAGATGGCGCTGTCACCCAAGACGCCGATGACGCCGACCCTGGAGGACGGCATCCTCACCTGGCGAGTCCCGCTCGGAGGCGGGGCCGTCCCGCACGTCGCCCTCGATGACTGCGGTCATTACGTGCGGTGGCTCTTCGACAATCCCGAACGCGCGAACGGAATGGAGTTGGCCGTTGCGATCGAACAAGTCAGGTACGCCGACCTGGCGGCCGCCTTCGAGACGGTCACCGGTCACCCGGCCCGCTACATCGACACCGACCTCGACGACTACTGGCGCACTGGGCCGCTCGCGGCCCGCGCCGACAGTCCAGCCGGATACAACGCCGATCCCACCGACAAGAGCACCATGACCGTCCGGGAGAACTTCACCGGGTTCTGGAACAACTGGAAACACGAAACCGTCACCCGCGACTACGCGCTCCTCGACGAGATCCACCCACACCGGATACGAACCGTCGAACAATGGCTGCGACACGAAGACCAACGCGGACGCACCGACGGCAGAGGCACCCTGACCGAACGCGTATCACCCGAGAACTGGGCACATCAAATCCCAGTACTGAAAAACTCTCAAGACGGCCGACGCGGACGGCTCTAATCACACTCGCTCGCGCCTGCCACGTGACAGCCAGGTCCACCACCCTCCAGCGGTCACGACCGACGCCGACGTCACCCTCGCAACACCGACCCGCGCCGAGGGGCGGGCGAACAGTGCCACATGGGGGCGATGTCGCGCACCAGACCTTCTTCGACCGACACGAAACCGCACTGGCGCAACAACACTGAACCTCGACGACAACCACCACAAGACAAAGGAAACGATGATGGCGAACGGGAAATCACAACACGCTACGAGGATCCTGGTACTGGGTGCCAGCGGCACCGTCGGCGGCGGCGTCGCCGACGCACTCGACGCCACCGACGCCATCGCCGTGCGGGCCTCGCGCAACCATGACACCGTGGCTCTGTGGCTCCAGCAGGGTAAAGAGGCGGTATATCTCGACCTCGACAACCCCGACACATTCCCTGAGGCCCTGAGCGGCATCGACAGGGTGTTCCTGATCGCCGGCTACACCGTGAAGATGACCGAACAAGCCAAGACCATGGTCGACGCCGCCGAAGACGCCGGTGTCGACTTCATCGTCCACCTCGGAGTCTTCGGCAACGGACGATCCACCGATCAACACTTCGCCTGGCACGAGATGATCGAGCGCTACATCAAAGGCAGCGCCCTGGCCTGGGCCAACGTGCATCCACACGTCTTCATGGAGAACCTCCTCAGCGTCAACCGGCTGCAGCAGGGCGCGTTCGTCTGGGCCGCCGGCGACGTTCCCGTCGGCTGGGTCGCTGCCGCCGACATCGCCGCGGTTGTAGCCCTAATCCTTGCCGAGGGACCCACCATCCACGCCGGCAAGGACTACTACCTGTCCACAGACCTGCTCAACGCCACCGACGTCGCCGCGACCCTAACCCGAGCACTGCAGCGAGACATACCCGCCTTCATCCTCACCCCCGAGGACATGCGCAACCTGGTCCAGAGCGGCCAGGTGACACCACCAGACTTCTACGACGAGGCCTACGCGGTGAGCGCGCTGAACTGGCTGCAACAAACCTACGACGGCCGGATGAACTACTCGGCAATTACCACCGCCACCGTGGCCGAACTTCTCGGCCGCGAACCACTACACCTACATCGCTGGGCAATTGAGCATCGCGACCAACTCCTGGCCCAGCTCGGCTCGATGGCCAACGCAACGCAGAACTGACGCCGTTGGCTAAAAGGCATACTTCACGGTCACGGGGAGCTTCGATCTCGACGCCGCCGCAGGAGTCGGTGAGAACCGTCTTGGATCGGGTCGGTTGCGCGAGTTGCCACTTCCGTGACCAGCGGGGTCGTGACGGTCATACCCGAGGTGCCTAGAGAGTTTCTCATCCAAGGCGGTCTCGATGACCGTCTTGGTCATCGCCTTGAGCAGTCCGCGGGCCAGTGAGCGCGACGCCGGCTTCGCGGGCTTGGCGCACCAGATCCCGGGCCACGCGGTTGCGGAGATCGGTGAGCACGCTCATCCAGAACTTCGCGCCTTTACGGCCGGTGCCGGCCCACAAACCGAGGATGTCGCGTTCCCCGCCCAGGTTGGGTTTGGCCCCGATGGCGGCGTGGAAGGGCCACTTGGCGACTTGGCCGTCGAGGACCTCGAACCACCATCGCGTCTATGAAGATCGCCGCGTAGGGCGCATCCGGTGGCCGCACCGCCCAGTCGTTCATCTCCTGGATCACCTTGTTAGTGATCCGCTGATCGTCTCCTTGGACACCGAGGCACCGTAGATGTTGGCGAAGTGCGCGGAATCTCCCGAGCGGTACGCCCTTTGGCGTATTACGAAAACACCACTTCGTCGACCCACGGACAGCCGGCGCTGGTGCTGTTGACGATCTGCGGCCGCCCGATCCCGGGGCTCGTCGATCTCCACCGCGCCGGTGGTGTCGGTCAACACCGCCTTAGATCGGGTGCCGTTGCGGATGTTCCGTCTCCGAATCGGGCGTGACGTGTTCTTCATAGCCCAGATGCTCGGTCATCTCCTCGTTGAGAGAGGTTTCGAGCAGGTTCTTGGTGAGCTGTTCTGAGCAGCACATCAGGTCCGGTCAGAGACAGTCCCTGTTCTTGGCACAGCCGGACCAGCGTGACCGCAGGTTCTGCTGTGCGGACTGCTGAACCGCCTTCTTCTTCGCCACTCCCAGTGTCGTCATCACGGCACCTTTGTCGCGAGCGTCGCTCAGCGTGTTAGTGCCGGAAACACCACTATTTCCACAGTCCCTCTTCCTCTTTCGAAGCGTACGGTGTGGTCGTGCGGTGCGTCGTGTCGACCGCGCGTAGGCGGGTGACGGCGCTGCTGTGTTGCGAATTCTCCACGGTAAGAATGTGAATGGCCCGTGCGTACGCTTCTGCGGTTGCCTTCCATTTGCGGCGTTGGGCATTGGCTTCGGTGAGTCGTCGCTTCAGGTCTTCGATCTCGGCGCGGAGTTGGTCGGCGTCGTGTTTGACGGGATTCTGATGGTGGTCGCGCAGCTGATAGAAGAGGTCTTTGAGCTCGACGTGTTTGTGAGTGAGGTGGTGGCGCTTGAGCCCTGATTCGATCGCGACGGCGGTGATGGTGAGATCGCCGGGTGTGGCGATGACGGGTCGCCCTGATAACACCCGCACCATCGCCGCCAGTAGGCGTGCGACCACTTCGCCGGATGCATCAGGCGCGTTCGCACCGTCCGGTTCTGCCGGGCTCATTGTTCGTCGTCCTCGTGTCGCGTCCCGGCGACCGTTTCCGGCGCCGTGATAGCGCTAGCCTCGTGTGCGCCGATGGTCGCTTCGTAGTCTTGGGCACGAAGGGTGAGTCGGTGAGCAATGGGCTCTGGCGTCATCGGGTTGGCGGCCTCCTGATGGAGTCGATGCGCTTCGGCCCGCAGGTCGTTGATCTGTCGGTCCGTTCTGGCGATGTTGGGGCACGAGGCTACGCAATGATCGAGTCGTGGCTCGGTGCTGGGGCGCAGCGGCTGCGCGCAGGCCGCCCGGTCGGGATAGAACAGGCAGGTCAGATAGCGCTGCGGATTGTCATACACGCGTAGCGTGGTGTCGCGCTTGACGCGTTTTAGTTCTGCGGCGGAGAGAAACGTCGTCGAGAACTTCGGTGCCCGTTCCAAGGTGGAGATCAGCCGCTGTGCTGCCGGCCCGGAGACTCTCGGACTCACCGCGAGATCGGAGCGGGTGCGCTCGATGGAGTCGACAATGGCTTCGAGGTGCTCGGAGTCCATCATGGAGGCGAATCCGTCTGTTTTGAGGCCGGTGTAGCCCTCACCCTCGCGGATCGTGAGGTGGCCGTACTGGATGGCCAGGGCGATCTTGCCCTGTGGCAGGCGGCGAATGTGCCAGGCCAGAGTCCGGCGGAAGCGGCGCAAAGTGATCGCCCCGGCCGGGTCGGCGGGGATCTTGTAGGCGTCTGGCAGGCCTAGACGTTCGCCGATCGCGTTGGCTGTGGTTACCAGTGTCGCGATCCGCTTGGAGGCGTTCACCGGGTCGAGTGCGTGATCGTCGTTGCGCCACATGGAGAAGAGGAACTTCTCGTTGGGGAACGCCTTCTCGACGGTGGCGATGGCAGTCGCGACGGGTTTGATCGTGGCCCATGTGCGTGCGACGCCCTCGGGATCCGACTTGCCGTCGCGGCGAACGCGCTTGTATTTGCGTCCGTTGATCGTGTAGACGACGGTTCCACCGTCTCGGGAGGTGAGGCAGCATCCGGGTTCGAGCGCAAGCGCCTCGTGCGGGCGCATGCCGGTCAGGTAGCACACCAGCACTAAGCAGGCGGCTTGAACCGAGCGCTGCAGCGCTATCAGATCCCGGTAGTCGATGTACTCACACCACGGGGCACCGTCGATCGTGGCGGTGATGGGGCTGCCCACTGGGCGCGGGGCGTTCAGATCAAGAGTGAAGTCGTGGCCGACGTCGCGCAACGCCCGTGATAGATCGCTGGGATTCATGTTGTTGTGCAACGCGCTTAGGTACTGGACATCCCAGCAGGGCTGGCCCTGGTACATGCGAGCGGGCAACGATTTCTTTCCACTGTTGATCCATTCATGAACCAGACCTATCGCGCGGATCGTCGCGTCGAGTGTCTCAGAGGGCGGTACCTGAGCCAGGCGCTCGTTCCACCATGTGGTGGCGGCGGCGATGTCGTCGGCCATGGTCAGGAAGCGCTGTGCCCACAGCAACAATGGGGCCATCGTCGCCGGATGGATGATTCGCGTGCGGTTCTCGCCTCGCCGGTCTTGTGCGAGCAGTTCGTATCCCGAATCGTCGTCCCATGGCGGTGCGGGGATTGCGTCCTCGGCCGGCAGGTGCGGGGCGTGGGCCCATAGACGGGTCAGTGAGCGCAACGTGCGTGACTTGGTGCCGGCGCCGATGTCCTTGTTCTGGAGGTGGCTGACGAAGTGCTCGAGGTCGCCGGTGGTGAGTTGGCTGAGCGTCTCGAACCCGCTGTCGTCGACCCACTGTGCGAAGTTCAACCAGTCGTACATGACGGTGGTGCGGATGGTGCTGGCGCTGAACCACTCGACGCCGCTACTTCCGGGACGATTGATCGTGTACTCGGGTGCCTCGGTGTTGATGAGCAGCCAGGCAGCACGACGGAACGCGCCCTGAAACTTCTGCGGGAATCGCGTCCAGGTCAGCACGCCGGGCTTGACGGCGGCTGGCGACCCCATCGCGGCCAGCGGCCACCGCGCATCGCTGTATCGGGCAACGGCTGCGGCGGGGTCGTGTACCCGCTGAGGCTCGATGGATGGCGATTCCGGTTGGTGGTGCCGGATCTGCTGGGTCGTCACCGACAGCGGTGATGTCTGTTTCGTCATGCGGAGAACTCGCCGCCGAGGAGCCGCTTGACGAGCGCTCGGTCGCTGTCGGGAGCGTTGGACAATGCCAAGCCCCGCTCAGCGGCGGTGGTGTTGCGTTCGAGTACTAGCGATAGGCGTCGGTAGTGAACGTCCCAGCGGGCGCTCCATTCGTCGTTGGTCAACGTGCTGCGAAGTTCATCCAGAGCAGCGTGCAGCACCATGAGTCGGCCAAGGTGTCGGGGCGTAGCGATTGAGTTGGCGCAGCTGAGGCAGTCGAGAAACGAATCGGTGCAGGTTTCCTGAGTGTCGGGGTGGTGGTGATAGTCGGTGCAGGCGGCGATGGCGGTATCGGCTTTGGCCGATCGAACGCGTTCGTCGACTGATTGCTCGGCGACGATCCGTAACTGTACGTATTCCTCGGCGGCCAGTAACGCTGAATTCAGACCCTGCTCGATAACCGGGCGGACACCGTCACGCGTACCAGCGTCGTTGAGCACGTAGACGTCGTCGTGGGTGGCACGGGTGTTCTGCGTTGGGCTCCGGTCGAACAGCACCTGGCGCGTGCGGCGCAGACGTTGAAGTGAGATGGGATTGATTGGTGCCCAAGGCGATCGGGACCGAACAGTACTCGTCTTTGGGAAGTCGAGGGCGAACCGATTGTCTGCGGTGTACCCCTTGTAGCGCCCGTAAACGATCAGCCGGTCCGTTGGCTGCCCGATCGACGCCAGAACGTCTCGGGCAGGGTCGGTGGCGTCCCGAACCCACTTGATCGCGCGGCCCGCTTCCGAGGTGGGCGCCACGATGAACGTGTTGGTGCTGTGCCGATGGGGGCCGCGACGGGGTTTGTCTATCCTCATCGTGAACACGTCCACATCCTCACCGGCGCCAGCGGTGGTGTCTGGGATGGCCATCTCCTGAGTAACGGATGGGTTCCAGCCGGTCTCGGCGGTCAACAGCACCGTGCATGCCCAGGCTTCGTGCGGCGTGAGGAACAACTGCGCTTGGGCATCGCGGCGAAGCGGCTGACCGCGTTGCCAGGCGGACAGCTGCTTGCAGACATCCACTGAAATGGCCATGCCATAGTAGGCGAGCTCGTCGAGAGCCCAGCCGACCCCGTCATCCTGCTCGCTTGAATGCCCGCTGCGGTAGCGATACAGGATCTCATTGTTGGCGGCTATCCTCTGTGTTGCCTGATGAACGATCTTCCTTGCAGCTCTGCGTATCTGGCGGAAATCGTCGCGAGAGTACGACTCCTGCGGTCTCGGCGCACTCTTGCCGGTGCGACGGGCCAACGCCGCGTTCAGCGACTCCTGCAAGTCGGGGACGGCAAGCAAGATCTGACGCATGATCCGTAATCGATTGGCGCCAGCAGCAGTTGATGCACCACCGTTGTGCAGGATCCACCGCATCCATAGAGCACCGTCAACGGCGGCGATGGACTCCGGCTGCTCACCCACGTCATCGAGCCACCGCAGGAAGAACGATACCGAGTCTCGGGCACCGAGCACGGTGTCGATGGAGCGCCACCCGCCGCGTGGTCCGTTCAGCCGTGCCATGGCGGTGATGAGGTCGAGCTTCAACCGGTCAGACCCCGGCAGTCTCTCTAGGCTGACGACCGCGTGCTTCGTGCCGTTCTCATTCGACGCGGTGAAGGAAATGCCAGATTCGTCAATGGCATTGACAGGAACGTCGAACACACCGGGTGGCAGGATCTCAGCGCGACTTCGTCGGTTAGCCATGGGCCGTCTGCCCGATGTCCAGGACGCGAGGGTCAAGCAGAGCCAGCCCGCCCAGCGCCCGCTGCATGTCGCTCTCGCCGATCAGTGATCGAAGCCGGACACCGTTCAACGGTGCGAGATAGCGCTCCCGGGTGGTGCTTTCATGCCGGTGTCCCAGAAGATCTCGCACTGTCTCCCAAGCCATACGATAACGCTCCTCGTTGTATCCGTCGCTGGGGGTATGGCCCGCGCGGGTGTCGATGGCGTGATGCAGCGCTATGAGCATGTACAACGCAAACGAGTGCCGAAGACTGTGCGGACTGAGCCGGGGAGCTCTGGTCTTGGCGTCCATGTGACCATTCGTGCGGGCTCGCTGGAACGCGCCATGCACTCGATCGTTGCCGTCTGACATGACGTCAGACCAGGCAGCCACAGGAAGCGGCATCCCTGACTCCGACAGCCATAACCAGAGCGGTTCGGGGCCGTTCTCACCGTCGATGAACAGACGTCGACGGTCCGCAATCTCGATATCGTCGTGTGAACGCCATCGGCCCGAGTGCTTGAGTTTTATTGTGTCGGAGCCAATTCGGACTTCCGTCACCATCAATCGGGGGGTGTCGTTGTATCGTCCCGTCCGCTGGGCCCGATCTATCGAGGCCATCCTGGAAGTGCGGACGTAGCTGTCTACCAGCGACGTTGCGTCATCGAACAGATACCACATGCGCGGATGGCGACCCTTTGTGATTGCGGCAGGCAGGTGCGCCTCGTTAAGTCCAGCAGCGTGAGGGGAACTCGCCGGCAACTCGAGGGTCAACAACGAGGCGCCTTCAGTGATTCGCAGGCCAGACGAAAACAACAAATCCGCCATTGCCCTGTTGCGCAGAGAGTTTCGGCCGCGAAAGGAGGGATCGCGAACACCTTCAAGGGTGTAGCCCTCGATACCGACACTTCTCCAGAGCCGATACGTCCGGGGCGTCACCCACTTGACCCGTTCTGCAACTACATTGCGAGACCGCACCGGGGAACCCTGGGTCCTAATCGAGCGCGGTGACGCCAAGAACTCGCGTTCGACCGGATTGAAGGGAACGTGTGCGCGGGAGCGGTGCGAAGCCCACCTGTACAACAGCGTGATTGCCGCCAGTTCTCGATTGATCTTCGACCCACTCACGGCCTTTTCATTCACGTCACGACGCGAGCGCCACAACCAATAGGTATCGACATCAGACGAAGAGGCGTCGCTCCACGTTTTCCCCCGAGAAGCCAAGTATTCTAGCCACATTCGAATATCGCTTGCGTAAGAGGTCCTGGTCGAGAGACTGAGTCTGGAAAAGTGTGGAGACCTGAAGAACTCAGATAGCCGAATATCGCATCGACCATCGGGATCTATCAGGATGGGGACATTACGGCCGATGTCGGACGCGAGCTCGCGCTCAGCAAGATCGGTGAACCCCGCCAGCAACGGGTCGAGGCCGATGTCCAGCGGCGAGCCGTTGGTCCATACAAGTGTCCAGTCGGTTCTCACATCTAGCGGTTCTGTCACCGTCGCAGAGTAGGACCTGCCGCCACAAAATCGCCGTGCAACACGGCAAAATCCTGAGGAAACGCGAAACGACATCCTCGAACGGGACCTGAGTGAGAAGACGTACGTGGCGATCAAACGGTGCCCCACAGCGGTGGCGACCGGCACCCTGCTCGACCCCTACACCAGCACGGTCGTGGCCTTCACTCGCGGCAATCAGATCGGCGCGGCGGTCCAGATCGACCACATCGTGCCGCTGGCGCTGGCCTGGGATCTCGGGGCCCGCGGGTGGCCGGACGATCTGCGCACCCGATTCGCCAACGATCCGGCCAATCTGCTCGCGGTCGACGGGCCGGCGAATCAGGACAAAGGGGACAAGGAGCCCGCGCTGTGGATGCCGCCGAACGCGGCGTTCCACTGCCAGTACGCGATGCAGTTCATCGCGGTACTGCGCGGGTACGGGCTACCGGTCGATGCGCCGTCGGCGCCCGTGTTGCGGTCCGCGGCTGCCACCTGCCCCACCGGCTGAGGTCATGAGGTGGAGCCGGAACCTGTTCCGGCGCGGTTGAACTGACCAGGGCCGGTCACCGACGGATCCCAGGGTCCGCCCGACGAGGGGCCCGAGGTCCCACCCGTCGTCGATGACCAGTCGCAGTGATACGAACCCCACGCGAACGGTCCCCAGCAGCCGGGGTCCCACGGCTGCTGGGCGACAGTTCGCTCTCCGGCCGCGCAGGGCAGCAGCGCCGCACCGATCGTGACCGCGGCGAGCGCGGTGGTGACGAGAACCCGTGTCGACATGATGGTCCCTTTCGCCCGAGCGTGCTCTCATTCCACCGCGTCGCGGCCGCCTGCGCTAGAGGCTTTTGACCGCCACCCGTCGTTTCGTCACTGCGAGCAGGACATCGATCAGCACGAAGCCGGCCAGGGTCGCACCCAGCAGCGGCAAGAACCACCCGACGGCGAGGGCACCGGCAACGACGACCGCGGCGACAGCGGGATGGACCGCGCGCAGGCCACCCCTGGTGGGTGGCCGCCCGAGTGCCCACGCGGAACCACGAGTCGGCCTGCGCTGCCACCACATTCGGTATCCGCGCGCGATGACGGTCAGCAGGCCCACCGCGACAGCGAAGAGCAGTAGCTGGTTGAGTACGCCGAACAGGAACCCCATGTGGGCCCGGATGCCCCAGTCGGCGAGCTTCGCCATGGTCGAGTAATCCCGCCAGTAGTCGACGACGCTGCGCACCGACAGGTCGCCGGGGTCCACCGCGGCCGCGTTGGTGGTCCAGCGGAACGGCGCGTCGACCTCCGTCACCGTGGCGGCCTGACCCGGCTCGGCGGGCATCGTGATCTCGACCGGCGCCACCACGCCGTGCGCGGCGGCCGCGCTCACCACGCCGGCGTAGTCGAACTCGCCGACATCCGGCGATGCACCGGTACCGTCGGCCATCCCGTGATGCCCGGCGTGGGGATCTGCTGCTGTCGTATCCACCTGCGGCCGTTGCCAATCGAACGCCGCGCGAATGTCGGTGACGTGAGCGCCGGCGTACGTCGACCACGTGATGCCGGTGGCGGACAATAACAGCAGGCCGCCCAGCAACCAGATGCCCAGCACTGCATGCCAACTCATCGTCCGGGATCGTCCGGTGGAGGAGCGGTCCAGGCCGAGGATGCGGCCGCGGCGGCCGCGGCGCCGGTCCCGCGCGGCCTTGCTCACCCACAGCGCGGTACCGCCGAGCGCCACCACCCACAGCCACGACGCGGCGATCTCGCTGTAGATGCGGCCGGGTTCGCCGAGCTGCAGATGGCGGTGCATGCCGTCGAGCCACGTGCTGACGGGCAGGTATCCGAGCCACGTCACCTGCTCGCCGCGCACGACGCCGGTGCCGGGGTCGACGAAGACGGTGCGTGAGTGATCCTGTGGCAGCGACGGATCGGTGAACGAGACGCGGGTCGTCTCGCCGTCGGAGGCTGCCGGGCGGACGGCGGCGACCGTGAGATCCGGGTGAGCGGCCGCAGCGCTGCGCACCTGCTGGTCGAGGGGGATCGCTGTATGCGGCTCGACGGTGAGGAGGTCGCGGTAGACGACGCGCTCGATGCTGGGTGCGAGCGCGTAGAGGGCGCCCGTGACCGCGGCGACGATCAGGAACGGCCCGACGAGGACGCCGGCATAGAAGTGCAGACGTATCAGCAGCGGGCGCCAATCGTGCCGGGCGGGTGGGGGCGGGACAGTGGGGGACAGGGGTTCGACGGTGTCGTCGGACAAGGTCATGACGATGCTTTCGGATCAGCGCAGTGCATGCGCGGAAGCTGGGGAGCCGCGCTGACGGATCAGCGCGCAACGGACACGCACGTGGCGCGTCGGTGAGGTGAAGAGACGAGGGTGGCCGCTAGCCGGCCGGCGACAGGCGCAGCGAGACAGCAGGCGGGGCCCGCATACCCGTTCCGCCGATCGGGACGGGCCGGGGCCGTGCGACGGCGGCGCGATACCGGATGCGGGGTGCGGATGGCCGCGGCGCCCGCATGGCGAACAACCGCAGCCAGCACAGAACGGAAACGCAGACGGCATAGAGGAATTCGACGGAGGTGATCGCCGCGGCCACCAGCAGCGCGGCACCGAGGTGCGCCGCGGCCATCGACCACCCGAGCGTGCCGTGGTGATGTCCGGCCAGCGTGAGCGCGAGGTGACCCGTCAGCTGCGCGCCACACAGAGCCGCCGCGGTCACGGCGTACGCCCCGCGGTCCGACCGCGCCGAGCCGGCGAGCGCGCCCGCGGTGAGGCAGATCAGCAGGACGACGACGAGCGCGGGACCACGGGGGAGGCCGCCGCCGGCGGCGCCGTGCGCACCCGCGGTCGTCAGCGCCGAGGCCACCGCGATCAGCGCGCCACGAAGCCGCCGTGCGCGTGCCGCGGGCCTGTTCACGCCAGCACCCTATCGCGGGCTAGGAACCGGTGTAGGTCTCCGGATCCGGACGGAAGCGGGTTCCGTCGTTCAATCCGTTCAGCGACGTCATCTGCTCGTCGGTGAGCTCGAAGCCGAACACGTCGATGTTGGCCTCGATGCGCTCGGGAGACGACGAGCGGGGGATCACGATGTTCCCCAGCTGGATGCTCCAGCGGATCAGCACCTGCGCCGGTGTCCGACCCTGCGCCTCGGCGATCGCCGCGACCGCGGGGTGCTCCAGGAGCCGGCCGACACCGAGGGGGCCGTAGGCCTCGGTGGCGATGCCGTGCTCGGCGTTGACCGCCCGCAACTCCGCCTGATTGAGCAGCGGGTGCAGCTCGATCTGATTCACCGCCGGGGTGAAGAACGACAGGCTGATGATGTCGTCGAGGTGGTGCTCGTGGAAGTTGCAGACCCCGATCGACCGGGTGTCGCCGACCTCTTTGGACTTCATGATGCCGCCCCAGCTGTCGACGTACTTGCCCTCCTCGCCGGCCGGCCAGTGAAGGAGATAGAGGTCGACGTAGTCCAGGCCGAGCCGCTGCAGGCTGGCCTTCAGTGCGTCCTGCGACGACTGGAAACCGAACTCCTCAGGGGACAACTTCGTGGTGACGAACAGCTCCTCGCGCGGCACGCCCGAGGCCGCGATCGCGCGTCCGACGGCCGCCTCGTTGCCGTAGGCGGCGGCGGTGTCGATGAGGCGGTAGCCCGCGTCGAGCGCCGACCGCACCGATCGCTCGGTCTCGGAATCCGTCAACTCGCCCACACCGAGACCGAGGACCGGCATCGTGTTGTCGTCGTTGAGCGTGACGGTGGGAATTGCGGCCGCCGAAGTCATGTCACCTTCTTTGCTGAAGTGGGTCGGGCTTGGGTTTGGCGAGACTGACTATATTGCCGCAGTATTACCCCGCCTAATCAGCGCCATGCCGTACGGCCTGCGCGCGAATGCGGTTCCACCGGCGAAAGGGCCAAGCCATGACCGACACGCTCACCCCGATCGGGCGGCCCCGGGTCCGCCGTCGTGACCTGGTGGTCAACACGATCGCGGGGATGACGCTGCGCAGCCTGCCCCGCATCCCCGAACCTGTGAAACGGGCCATGGTGGGCGGGCGGTCGATCGTGCTCGACGGCAACACCCTGGACACCACCCTGCAGGTGATGCTGGCCGGACAGAAGGCCATGGGGCTCGAGGGGCTGGTCGCCGATCACATCGGCGGCGACGTCGCGGCGGCGCGCGCGCAGCTCGAACTGCTGTCTGCGAGCTTCGCGCGCCGCATCCCGGTGACCCAGGTGAGCGACCTGACGGTGACCGGGGCGGCTGGGCCCATCCGTGCCCGGCACTACCGCACCGCCGAGCCCGGGGCGCCGCTGCTGGTGTTCTTCCACGGCGGGGGCCATGCCATCGGCAGCCTGGACACCCATGACGACCTGTGCCGGGAGATCTGCCGGTCCGGCGCGGTCCACGTGCTGTCGGTGGATTACCGGTTGGCGCCCGAGCACAAGGCGCCCGCCGGCGCCGACGACGCGTATGCGGCGTATCTGTGGGCCCGGGACAACGCCGCGTCCCTCGGCGCCGACCCGCAGCGGATCGCGGTGGGCGGGGACAGCGCGGGAGGCAATTTGTCGGCGGTGGTGGCGCTGCGCGCCCGTGCCGACAACGCGCCGCAGCCCGCGCTCCAACTGCTGCTCTACCCGGTCACCGATCACGGCGCCCAGACCCGGTCGCGCACCCTGTTCGCCAACGGGTTCTTCCTGACCCAGCGCGACATGGACTGGTTCACCACCCGGTTCCTCGACGGTGCCTCGGTCGGCGGTGACCACCCGGATGTGTCCCCGCTGCTCGCCGACGACCACTCCGGGCTCGCGCCTGCTCTCATCGCGACCGCCGGTTTCGACCCGCTGCGCGACGAGGGCCGGCACTACGCCGAGGCGCTGCGCGCGGCCGGCACCCCGGTCGACTACCGCGAGTACGGCTCCGTCGTGCACGGGTTCGCGAATTTCTTCACCCTCGGCGGAGCCAGCGCGGCGGCGACCGCCGACGTCATCTCGGCGATGCGGGCACATCTGAGTCGCGTCTGACCCTCCACGGACGAGGGCACCACCCCGTTCACCGAGCCGCCGGTACTCTGTCCCCGTGGCCACGAAACCCAAGAAGAACGCGCGGTACGACCTCAAGGCGGCCGACCGCAAGCGCAACCTGCTCGTGCAGGTCGGTCTGACCTCGGTCGTCGTCATCTTCGCGGTCGTCTTGGTGCTCTACATCGTCATGTCCGCCGACGAACAACCGACGGCCGGTGAAACCCAGTCCATCCGGGTCGCCTCGGCGAGCGTCATCAAGAAGGAAGGCACCGACGAGCCCAAGGCCGTGGTCTCGATGTACGAGGACTTCCTGTGCCCGGCCTGCCGGAATTTCGAGATGCAAATCGGCCCGACGATCAACAAGCTCGTCGACGCCGGAGTTCTCGCCGCCGACTACTACATGGTGTCCATCCTGGACCGTCCCCAGAACCAGAACTACTCGTCGCGCTCCGGCGGCGCGGGCTACTGCGTGGCCGAGGAATCGAACGACGCCTTCCGGCGATTCCACGCCGCGCTCTACGCGCAGCAGCCCAGCGAAACGGGCACGAGCTTCCCGGACAACGCGCGCCTGGTCGAGTGGGCCCGTCAGGCCGGTGCGGCAGGCACGGTGCCGGAGTGCATCAACAAGGGCCGCTTCGTCGACATGGTGAAGGGCCAGGCCGCGGCCGCGGGCATCAAGGCCACCCCGACCATCAAGATCAACGGTGAGGACTACCAGCCCAGCACCCCTGAGGCTTTCGTCGACAAGATCCGCAGCATCGTCGGGGACGTGCCCGGACTGCAGGCTGCGCCGCCCGCCACCGAACCGGCGCCGGCGTCATGACCGTCACCGCGGCAGGCCCCGTCGATCAGGCCGATCCGTCGGCCGGCGGCTCGGGTGGTGTCGCGGTGTCGCGTGCCAGCGCGTGGTGGGTGCTGATCGCCGGAGTCATCGGGCTGGTGTCCGCGCTGACGCTGACGATCGAGAAGATCGAGATCCTGATCAACCCCGACTACGTGCCGTCGTGCAGCATCAACCCGGTGCTGTCCTGTGGGTCGGTGATGATCACCCCGCAGGCGTCGGTGTTCGGGTTCCCCAATCCGATTCTCGGCATCGTCGGCTTCACCGTCGTCGTGGTGACCGGCGTGCTGGCCGTCACCCGGGTGTCGCTGCCCCGGTGGTATTGGGTGGGTCTGGCCGCGGGATCGGCGCTGGGCACGGTGTTCGTGCACTGGCTGATCTTCCAGAGCCTCTACCGCATCGGGGCTCTGTGCCCGTACTGCATGGTGGTCTGGAGCGTGACGATCCCGCTGCTGGTCGTCGCCACGTCTATTGCGGTGCAGCCGCAGCGCAGCTCGAACGCGCTGGTGCGGGGCATCCACACGTGGCGCTGGTCCCTGGTCGCGCTGTGGTTCACCGCGGTCGTGCTGCTCGTCCTCGAGCGGTTCTGGGACTACTGGTCGACCTTGATCTGACCTGCACGCCTGCGGGTTAAGGTGAACCGTGCCCGGCCAGATAACCAAAGTCCTCGTCGCCAATCGCGGTGAGATCGCCATTCGGGCGTTCCGCGCCGCCTATGAGATGGGCATCGCCACCGTCGCGGTCTATCCGTACGAGGATCGCAACTCCCTGCACCGGCTCAAGGCCGACGAGTCCTATCAGATCGGGGAGACCGGCCACCCGGTGCGTGCGTACCTGTCGGTCGACGAGATCATGCGGGTGGCGCTGGAAGCCGGTGCCGACGCGGTCTATCCCGGCTACGGATTCCTTTCTGAGAACCCCGAACTCGCCGCCGCGTGCGCGGCCGCCGGTATCACGTTCGTGGGACCCAGCGCCGACGTCCTGGAGCTGACCGGCAACAAGGCCCGCGCGATCGAGGCCGCGCGGGCCGCGGGCCTGCCGGTGCTGGCGTCGTCCGCTCCGTCGTCGTCGGTGGACGAGCTCGTCGCCGCGGCGCGCGACATGGAGTTCCCGCTGTTCGTCAAGGCCGTCTCGGGCGGCGGCGGACGCGGCATGCGCCGGGTCACCGAGTTCGACGCACTGGCCGAAGCGGTCGATGCGGCGAGCCGCGAAGCCGAATCGGCGTTCGGTGATCCGACGGTGTATCTGGAGCAGGCGGTCCTCAACCCCCGCCACATCGAGGTGCAGATCCTCGCCGACACCGACGGCAACGTCATGCACCTGTTCGAGCGCGACTGCAGTGTGCAGCGCAGGCACCAGAAGGTCATCGAACTGGCGCCGGCCCCGAACATGCCTGCCGAGCTGCGGCAGCGCATCTGCGACGATGCGGTCGCGTTCGCCCGCGGCATCGGCTACTCGTGCGCGGGCACCGTGGAGTTCCTGCTCGACGAGCGCGGCCACCACGTGTTCATCGAGTGTAATCCGCGAATCCAGGTGGAGCACACGGTGACCGAGGAGATCACCGATGTCGACCTGGTGGCCAGCCAGCTGCGCATCGCCTCGGGCAAGACGCTCGCCGACCTCGGGTTGGGGCAGGACACACTCACCGCGCCCCGCGGGTTCGCGCTGCAGTGCCGGATCACCACCGAGGACCCCGCCAACGGGTTCCGGCCCGACACGGGCCGGATCACGGCGTACCGGTCGCCGGGCGGCGCAGGCATCCGCCTCGACGGCGGTGCCGTACTAGGCGCGGAGATCGGTGCTCATTTCGACTCCATGTTGGTCAAATTGACTTGTCGCGGAAGGGATTTCGACACCGCGGTGGCTCGGGCGCATCGTGCGCTGGCCGAGTTCCGGGTGCGAGGCGTCTCGACCAACATCCCGTTCCTGCAGGCCGTCATCGACGACCCCGACTTCCGGGCCGGTCGGGTCACGACGTCGTTCATCGACGAGCGGCCCTACCTGCTCACGGCGCGTTCTCCCGCCGACCGCGGCACCAAGATCCTCAACTACCTGGCCGACGTCACGGTCAACCAGCCGCACGGTCCGCGGACGTCGTCGGTGTACCCGCACGACAAGCTGCCGGCGATCGATCTCGACACGATGCCGCCGCGAGGCAGCAAGCACCTGCTGACCGAGGTCGGGCCCGAGGGCTTCGCGCGGTGGATGCGCGAGTCGAAATCGGTGGGCATCACCGACACCACGTTCCGGGATGCGCACCAGTCGCTGCTGGCCACCCGAATCCGCACGTCCGGCCTACTGATGGTGGCGCCCTACATCGCCCGGCTCACCCCGCAGCTGCTGTCGATCGAGTGCTGGGGGGGAGCGACATACGACGTCGCGCTGCGGTTCCTCAAGGAGGACCCGTGGGAGCGACTCGCGGCGCTTCGTGAGGCGGTGCCCAACATCTGCCTGCAGATGCTGCTGCGCGGTCGCAACACGGTGGGCTACACCCCCTATCCGGAGTCGGTGACGCACGCATTCGTCCAGGAGGCCACGGCAACGGGTATCGACATCTACCGGATCTTCGACGCCCTCAACAACGTCGACTCGATGCGGCCCGCGATCGACGCCGTGCGCGAAACCGGCACTGCCGTCGCGGAAGTCGCGATGAGCTACACCGGTGATCTCTCGGACCCGGGGGAGAACCTCTACACGCTGGACTACTACCTGAAGCTCGCCGAGCAGATCGTCGACGCCGGGGCGCACGTCCTCGCGATCAAGGACATGGCCGGGCTCCTGCGACCGCAGGCCGCCGCGATGTTGGTGCGCGCGTTGCGCAGTCGCTTCGACCTGCCGGTGCATGTGCACACCCACGACACGCCGGGCGGACAGTTGGCCACCTATCTGGCGGCCTGGCAGGCCGGCGCCAGTGCGGTCGACGGGTCCTCGGCACCGCTGGCGGGCACCACCAGTCAACCGGCGCTGAGCTCCATCGTGGCGGCGACCGCGCACACCGAGTTCGACAGCGGCCTGTCGCTCGCGGCGGTCTGCGAGCTCGAGCCCTACTGGGAGGCGCTGCGAAAGGTGTACGCGCCCTTCGATGTCGCCAAGGCCGGGCCGACAACGCCGACGGGCCGGGTGTACACCCACGAGATTCCCGGCGGGCAGCTGTCGAACCTGCGCCAGCAGGCGACCGCGCTGGGGCTCGGCGACCGCTTCGAGGAGATCGAGGCTGCGTACGCCGGCGCCGACCGCATCCTGGGCCGGCTGGTGAAAGTGACGCCGTCGTCGAAGGTGGTGGGCGATCTGGCCCTGGCGCTCGTGGGTGCGGGGGTGACGGCCGACGAATTCGCCGCCGAGCCAGATCGTTTCGACATCCCCGACTCTGTCATCGGGTTCCTGCGTGGCGAACTCGGTGATCCGCCGGGCGGCTGGCCGGAACCGTTGCGCACCAAGGCTTTGGCCGGCCGGGCCGAGCCGAAGCCGGCCGCCGACCTGAGCGCCGATGACGAGAAGGCGCTGGCACAGGAGGGCCCGCAGCGGCAGGCGACACTGAACCGGCTGCTGTTCCCCGGTCCCACCAAGGAATTCGAGGCGCACCGCGAGCAGTTCGGGGACACCTCCAGCCTCTCGGCCAACCAGTTCTTCTACGGTCTGCGCCACGGCGACGAGCACCGCGTCACCCTCGAGCGCGGCGTGGAGCTGCTGATCGGGCTCGAAGCCATCTCCGATCCCGACGAGCGCGGAATGCGCACCGTCATGTGCATCATCAACGGACAGCTGCGGCCCGTCGTCGTCCGCGACCGCAGCGTGGCCGCCGATGTGCCGACTGCCGAGAAGGCCGACCGCGCCAATCCCGATCACGTCGCCGCACCGTTCGCCGGCGTGGTGACCGTCGGGGTTGCTGAAGGAGACACCGTCGACGCCGGCCAGACCATCGCGACGATCGAGGCCATGAAGATGGAGGCCGCGATCACCGCACCGAAGGCCGGCACGGTCGCCCGCGTCGCCGTTTCGGCCACCGCCCAGGTGGAGGGCGGGGACCTGCTGGTGGTCGTCGGCGGGGCGGGACGGGGCGAGGTCAGCGAGGAATCCCGCTGACCCGGATCATCGCCGGCGCCTACGGCGGGCGTCGAATCGTTGTGCCGCAACAGAAGTCGGGACGCGGCACGCGGCCGACCACCGACCGCGTGCGGGAGTCGATGTTCAACATCCTTCTCGCCCGGGTCGGCTTCGACGGGATCGACGTGCTCGATCTGTTCGCGGGCTCCGGCGCGCTCGGACTCGAGGCGCTGTCCCGCGGGGCGCGCTCGGCGCTGTTCGTCGAATCCGATGCCCGCGCTGCCACCGTCATCGAGCGCAACATCACCGCGCTCGGGGCGAGCGGAGGGCAGGTGCGGCGCGCGCCGGTGGCGAACGTGATCGCGAGTGCGGCGCCGCGGCCCGTCGACCTCGTGCTGGCCGATCCGCCCTACGAGGTGTCGACCGACACCGTAGAGGCGCTGCTGGCAGATCTGCTCGCACACGGCTGGACAGCCCCCGGCACGGTCGCGGTCGTCGAGCGCCCCACCAGTGCGGCCGACATCGCCTGGCCCGCCGGGTGGTCGGCGGACAAGCCCCGGCGTTACGGGGACACCCGGCTCGAAATCGGCACGGCGGACTGACGACTCGAGGGTCTGAGATGTCGAGCCCCTGCTAGCGTCGTCGTCCATGAGCGGAGCTGTCTGCCCCGGTTCCTTCGATCCGGTGACGCTGGGCCACGTCGACATCTTCGAGCGTGCCGCCGCACAATTCGACGAGGTCGTCGTCGCGGTGCTGGTGAATCCGGCGAAGAAGGGCATGTTCGCCGTCGAGGAACGCATCGAGATGATCGCCGAGACGACCTCGCATCTGCCGAATCTGCGGGTGGAGTCGGGCAGCGGCCTGGTCGTCGACTTCGTCCGGGAACGCGGCCTGACCGCGATCGTCAAGGGTCTGCGTACCGGCACCGATTTCGAATACGAGCTGCAGATGGCGCAGATGAACAAGCACGTCGCCGGTGTCGACACGTTCTTCGTCGCCACCACGCCGCGGTACTCGTTCGTCTCGTCGTCACTGGCCAAGGAAGTCGCCACGCTGGGTGGGGACGTGTCCGACCTGCTGCCCGCCGCCGTCAACACCCGGTTGCAGGCCAAGTTGCGCGGTTGAGGCCGCCGACCGCGGGTAGGGAGAGTGCAGGCGCGACAGCCCGCGCGCCGCATCCCGTTGACGGAGGTACCTGCCGTGGTTGAGACATTCGTGCAATCGACCGACGACGTCGTGGCTTTCCTGCGCGACCAGCACAACCTGATCAAGGATTTGTTCGAAGAGGTGCTGCACGCCTCGGAACCGAAAGCGCGCGAGGCGGCGTTCGTGGAACTGCGCCAGCTGCTCGCCGTGCACGAGACAGCCGAGGAGATGGTCGTGCACCCGCGCGCCCGCAACGAGGGTGCGGCCGGCGACGAGATCGTCGACGCGCGGCTGCGCGAGGAGCACGAGGCCAAACAGCAGCTGTCGAAGCTGGAGTCGATGGACATCGCCTCGGACGAATTCCTCACCGAGCTCACCGCGTTTCGCGAGGCGGTGCTCGAGCACGCCGAGCGCGAGGAGACCGAGGAGTTCACCAAGCTCGAGCGTGACCTCGACGAGGGCGAGCTCAAGGGCCTCGCCGCCGCGGTGCGCGCCGCCGAGGCGATCGCGCCCACGCGCCCGCACGCAGGCGTCGAATCGGCCAAGCTGAACTTCGCGGTAGGGCCGTTCGCCTCGATGCTCGACCGCGCCCGGGACGTGATCAGCGCCGCGCTGCGCTGAACTCACAGCGACACACCGGACAGCAAAACCCAGTCACAGGCGTAACACCAGGCACACTGGTCACTAACAACTACGCCTGGAGGGTGTCGCCGTGTACCGAGTTTTTGAAGCGCTCGACGAGTTGGGTGCCATCGTCGAAGAGGCCCGCGGCGTTCCGATGACCGCCGGCTGTGTGGTGCCCCGGGGCGACGTCCTGGAACTGATCGACGACATCAAGGACGCGATCCCCGGCGAGCTCGACGACGCCCAGGACGTGCTCGATGCCCGCGATGCGATGCTGCGCGAAGCCAAGGAGCACGCCGAATCGACGGTGTCGACGGCCAACGCCGAAGCCGACTCGATGGTCAACCACGCCCGAGCTGAGGCCGATCGGTTGCTCGCGGACGCAAAAGCCCAGGCCGACCGCATGGTCGCCGAGGCGCGCCAGCACAGCGAGCGCATGGTGGGTGAGGCCCGCGAGGAGGCCGCGCGGATCTCGGCCACCGCCAAGCGCGAGTACGAGGCCAGCACCGGTCGCGCGAAGTCCGAGGCGGACCGCCTGCTCGAGAGCGGCAACCTGGCGTACGAGAAGGCCGTCCAGGAGGGCATCAAGGAGCAGCAGCGGCTGGTCAGCCAGACCGAGATCGTCGCGACGGCCACCGCGGAAGCCACCCGGATGATCGACTCGGCGCACGCCGAGGCCGATCGCCTACGCGGCGAATGCGACATCTACGTCGACAGCAAGCTGGCCGAGTTCGAGGACTTCCTCAACGGCACGATCCGATCGGTCGGCCGCGGCAGGCATCAGCTGCGCACCGCCGCCGGGACCCACGACTACGTGTCCCGGTAGGGGCACGTCCGCCCTGCCGGTACGCCTGTATGGGCCGTCTGGCCCGCGACTACGATGCATGACATGGCGACACGCGTTGACAGCTCGGCTCGCCGGGGGTCGCGGTCGCCGTTGGTCATCGACATCTCCCGGCTGGGCCGGCGCCCGGGCTCGATGATCACCGTCGACGAGACGGTGCCGAGCCCTTTCCGCATCGGGCTGGATCTCATTGCCGTCCCGCAGGATGCGCCGTTGCACCTCGACCTGCGGGTGGAGTCGGTGTCCGAAGGCGTGCTGGTCACCGGCACGGTCTCGGCGCCCACACAGGGTGAGTGCGCCCGCTGCCTCACGCCGGTCACCGGAGACGTCGCGATCGACCTGACCGAGCTGTACGCGTACCCCGACAGCACCACCGAGGCCACCACAGAGGAAGACGAGATCCCGCGTGTCGGCCGCGACGGCGGCAGCGACACCGTGGATCTCGAACAGCCGATCATCGACGCCGTCGGTCTCGCGCTGCCGTTCTCCCCGGTGTGCACCCCTGATTGCGCGGGCCTGTGCCCGGAGTGCGGCGTGAGGATGGCCGACGCCGAGCCCGGGCACCACCACGACCAGATCGACCCGCGCTGGGCCAAACTCGCCCAGTTCCGCGAGCCGACCGGAGACGAGTCGTGACGGTCGATCGCGAACCGCTGCTCGACGCCCTCGGTGTGCAGTTACAACCCGACCTGCTCACCATCGCGCTGACCCACCGCAGCTACTCCTACGAGAACGGCGGGCTGCCGACCAACGAACGCCTGGAATTCCTCGGCGATTCGGTGCTCGGACTCACGATCACCGAGGAGCTCTACCACCGTCATCCCGAACGGTCCGAAGGCGACCTGGCCAAGTTGCGGGCGAGCATCGTCAACACCCAGGCGCTCGCCGACGTCGGCCGCCGGCTCTCGGACAAGGGCCTCGGAAGCTACCTGCTGCTCGGCAAGGGTGAGGAGAACTCGGGTGGCGCGGACAAATCCAGCATCCTCGCCGACGGCGTCGAATCCCTGCTGGGTGCCATCTATCTGGAGCACGGTGCCGTCGTCGCCCGCGAGGTCATCCTGCGTCTGTTCAGCGAATTGCTGGACACCGCACCGACATTGGGTGCCGGTCTGGACTGGAAGAGCAGCCTGCAGGAGCTCACGGCGGCGCGGGGACTCGGCGCGCCCTCCTACATCGTCAGCTCAACCGGGCCGGACCACGACAAGGAGTTCACCGCCACCGTCGTGGTCGCCGAGCGCGAGTACGGCAGCGGTGTGGGCAAGACGAAGAAGGAAGCCGAACTCAAAGCCGCTGCGGCCGCGTGGAATGCGCTGACCTCGGAGAGCGTGCCGAGCGAAGAGCGGGATGCCTGAACTCCCCGAAGTCGAGGTGGTCCGGCGCGGGTTGGCAGCGCATGTCACCGGCAAGACCCTCACCGGCGTGCGGGTGCACCACCCGCGTGCGGTGCGCCGTCACGAGGCAGGTCCGGCAGATCTGGCCGCGCGTCTGCTGGACATGACGATCACGGGCACGGGGCGGCGCGGGAAGTACCTGTGGCTCACCCTGTCCGACGGCTCGGCCGTGGTGGTGCACCTGGGCATGAGCGGGCAGATGCTGCTCGGCCCCGTGCCGAACGAGAACCACCTGCGCATCGCCGCGCTCCTCGATGACGGGACCACCCTGAGTTTCGTCGACCAGCGCACCTTCGGCGGCTGGATGCTCGCGGACATGGTGACCGTCGACGGCACCGAGGTGCCGGTGCCCGTCGCACACATCGCACGCGATCCGCTCGATCCCGACTTCGATCGCGACAGCGTGGTTGCGGTGTTGCGGCGCAAGCACTCCGAGATCAAGCGTCAGCTGCTCGACCAGACGGTGGTGTCCGGGATCGGCAACATCTACGCCGACGAGGCGCTGTGGCGCGCGAAGGTCAACGGTGCCCGGCTGGCGTCGGGCCTGTCGAAGGCGAAGCTGGCCGAGGTGCTCGACGCGGCCACCGTGGTGATGACCGATGCGCTGGGCCAGGGCGGCACGTCCTTCGACTCGCTCTATGTCAACGTCAACGGAGAGTCGGGCTACTTCGACCGCTCGCTGGACGCCTACGGTCGCGACGGCGAGCCCTGCCGGCGGTGCGGGGCGATCATGCGGCGGGAGAAGTTCATGAACCGCTCCTCGTGCTACTGCCCGCGCTGCCAGCCCCGCCCGCGCACCCGCTGAGATCCCCGGACTCACCACCGCCCAAACCGACGTTTGGGCGCTCTGAACAGGGGTTTTTTCGCCCAAACGTCGGTTTGGGCGAAGATGGGGGCATGACAGAACTGTGGGTGGAGCGCACCGGCGTGCGGCGCTACACGGGACGCAGCACGCGCGGCGCGGAGGTCCTGATCGGCTCGGAGGACGTCGACGGCGTCTTCACGCCGGGCGAACTGATGAAGATCGCGCTCGCGGCCTGCAGCGGCATGTCCAGCGATCAGCCGCTGCGGCGCCGGCTCGGTGACGACTACCAGACCACGATCCGGGTGTCCGGGGCGGCCGACCGCGACCAGGAGCGCTACCCGCACCTGGCGGAGTCCCTGGAGATCGACCTGTCCAGCCTGTCGGCCGAGGAGAAGGCTCGCCTGCTCACCGTTGTCGAGCGGGCCATCGACTCGGTGTGCACAGTGGGGCGCACGTTGAAATCGGGTACTGAAGTGACATTTGAGGTGAAAGATGTTGGGGGAGAGTGACGTCCGCCTCACCGCATGGGTGCACGGGCACGTCCAGGGGGTGGGTTTCCGCTGGTGGACACGGTCCCGAGCCCTCGAACTGGGGCTGACCGGGTTCGCCGCGAACAAGGCCGACGGGCGCGTCCACGTGGTCGCCCAAGGCTCGCGTGAGGCCTGCGAAAAGCTGCTCGACCTGCTCGAACACGGTGACACGCCGGGGCGGGTCGACTCCGTGATCGCCGACTGGTCCGCGGCCTCCGACGCGCTCTCCGGCTTCACCGAGCGCTGACGTTCGCGGCGGTAGGGTAACGCGTCATGCATCTGAAGAGTCTGACGCTGAAGGGCTTCAAGTCCTTCGCCTCGCCGACGACTCTGCGGTTCGAGCCCGGCATCACGTGTGTGGTGGGTCCCAACGGCTCCGGCAAATCCAACGTCGTCGACGCGCTGACCTGGGTGATGGGAGAGCAGGGCGCCAAAACGCTGCGCGGCGGCAAGATGGAGGACGTCATCTTCGCCGGCACGTCGTCGCGAGCACCGCTCGGGCGCGCCGAGGTCACGCTCACCATCGACAACTCCGACAACGCGTTGCCGATCGAGTACTCCGAGGTGTCGATCACCCGGCGGATGTTCCGTGACGGCGCCGGTGAATACGAGATCAACGGCAGCCGTTGCCGTTTGACCGATGTGCAGGAGCTGCTCAGCGACTCCGGCATCGGGCGCGAGATGCACGTGATCGTCGGCCAGGGCAAGCTCTCGGAGATCCTCGAGTCGCGCCCCGAAGACCGGCGGGCCTTCATCGAGGAAGCCGCCGGTGTGCTCAAACACCGAAAGCGCCGCGAGAAGGCGGTCCGCAAGCTCGATTCGATGGCGGCCAACCTGGCCCGGCTCACCGACCTCACCACCGAGCTGCGTCGCCAGCTCAAACCGCTGGGCCGGCAGGCCGAGATGGCCCGGCGCGCACAGACCATCCAGGCCGACCTGCGCGACGCCCGCCTCCGGCTGGCCGCCGACGATCTGGTGACCCGCAAGTCCGAGTTCGACGACACCAACCAGGCCGAGACCACCCTGCGTCGCGAGCACGACGAACTCACCACGCGGCTGGAGACCTGCTCTCTCGAATTGGACGCCCACGAGACGGCGGTGGCCGACCTCAGCGAGCGCGCCGACGCCGCGCAGCAGCGGTGGTTCCGGCTGTCGGCGCTGGCCGAGCGAGTGGCAGCGACCGTGCGCATCGCGAACGAACGCGCCCAGTACCTGGACGCCGAGCCCGAGCGGTCCAGCGGGCCCGATCCCGACGAGCTCGAAGCCCAGGCCGACGAGATCGCCGAGCAGGAGCGTGCGCTGCTCGAACAGCTCGAGGAGTCGCGAGAGCGGCTCGACGGGGCGCGCGCCGAGCTCGCCGAACGCGAACAGATCGCCGCGGACGCCGAACGCGCCCACATGGCGGCCGCGCGGGCCGAGGCCGATCGCCGGGAGGGCCTGGCGCGCCTCTCGGGTCAGGTCGACACCATGCGCACCCGCGTCGAGTCCATCGACGAGACGGTGGCACGGCTCAGCGCGGGCATCGACGAGGCGGCCGCTCGGGCCCAGCAGGCGCAGGCCGAGTTCGAGACGGTGCAGGCTCGCGTCAGCGAACTCGACGCCGGTGAGGTCGGCCTCGACGAACACCACGACCGCACCGTGACCGCCCTGCGCCTGGCTGACGAACGCGTTGCCGAACTGCAGACCGCCGAACGGGCCGGCGAGCGCCAGGTCGCCTCGCTGCAGGCACGCATCGACGCGCTTTCCGTCGGCCTCGACCGCAAGGACGGAGCTGCCTGGCTGCAGCAGAACCACAGCGGCGGTGGGCTTTTGGGCTCGCTGGCGGCAATGGTCAAGGTGGCGCCCGGCCATGAAGCAGCGATCGCTGCCGTGCTGGGCGCGGCCGCCGACGCGCTGGCCGTCGACGGGATCGGCAGCGCCGAAGGTGCTTTGCGCGCCCTCAAGGACTCCGACGGCGGCCGGGCGGCACTGGTACTCGGCGACTGGCCGCACACGTCGTCGGAGGCCGGCGGCGCACTGCCCGCCGGCGCGGTGTGGGCGGCTGAGGTGGTGGAGCCTGCGCCCCGGCTGCGGGGCGCGGTGATGGCGATGCTCGCCGGGGTCGCCGTGGTCGACGACCTGCGTACAGCATTGGAAATCGTTGCGGCACAACCAGATCTGCGCGCGGTGACGACCGATGGTGACCTCGTCGGCGCGGGCTGGGTCAGTGGCGGCTCGGACCGCAAACCGAGCACGCTGGAAATCCAGTCCGAAGTGGACAAGTCGCGTGCCGAACTCGCCGATGCCGAACGTCAGACCGCCGAACTGTCCGCCGCCCTCTCCGGCGCGCTCGCCGAGCAGGCGAGCCGGCAGGATGCCGCCGAGCAGGCGCTGGCTGCGCTCAACGAGTCGGACGCGGCCATCTCGGCGATCTACGAGCAGCTCGGCCGCCTGGGCCAGGAGGCCCGCACTGCCGACGACGAATGGCAGCGGCTGATCACCCAGCGCGACGAGCTGGAGGCCGGACGCAACCGCACCATCGCCGAGCTCAGCGAGCTCGAGACCCGGCTGCATCACGCCCAGCAGGAGCCGATGTTCAACGCCGAGCCCGTCGACCGCCAGGAATGGACGGCTGCGGCCGAGGCCGCGCGGGCTGCCGAGGTGGAAGCGCGCCTGGCAGTGCGCACCGCCGAGGAACGCGCGAATGCTGTTCGCGGACGGGCGGATTCGTTACGTCGAGCGGCGTCGGCGGAACGCGAGGCCCGGGTGCGTGCCCAGCATGCACGGGAGGCGCGGGTGCGGACCGCCGCTGTGGCGGCCGTCGTTGCGGAGTCCGGAAGACTGGTCGCGCAGCGGCTGAGCAGTGCGGTAGGGGTGGCGTCGCGGGTGCGCGACGAGATCACCGCCGAACGTCAGGTCCGCGCGGCGGCGCTCGGCACGGCCCGCGACGAGGTCTCCGAACTCACCGCGAGGATCTCTGCACTCACCGACGCGCTGCACCGCGACGAGGTCGCCAAGGCGCAGGCGGCCCTGCGCATCGAGCAGCTCGAGGCGCAGGTCCTTGAGCAGTTCGGGATGGCGGCGGCCGATCTGGTAGCCGAGTACGGACCCGACGTCGCGCTGCCCCCTTCCGAGCTGGAGATGGCCGAATACGAGCAGGCCCGTGAACGCGGTGAGCAGGTGACCGCGCCGGCGCCGATGCCGTATGACCGGCCGACCCAGCAGCGGCGCGCCAAGAGGGCCGAGCGGGAGCTGGCCGAACTGGGCCGGGTCAACCCGCTGGCGCTCGAGGAGTTCGCCGCGCTGGAGGAACGCTACAACTTCCTGTCCACGCAACTCGAGGACGTCAAGGCCGCCCGCAAGGATCTGCTCGACGTGGTCGCCGAGGTCGACGCCCGCATCCTGCAGGTCTTCACCGAGGCGTACACCGATGTGGAACGCGAGTTCTCTCAAGTGTTCTCGACGTTGTTCCCCGGGGGTGAAGGCCGGCTGCTGCTGACCGATCCCAGCGACATGCTGACCACCGGCATCGAGGTCGAAGCGCGGCCGCCGGGCAAGAAGATCAAGCGGCTTTCGCTGCTGTCGGGTGGGGAGAAGTCGCTGACCGCTGTGGCGATGCTGGTCGCGATCTTCCGGGCCCGCCCGTCACCGTTCTACGTGATGGACGAGGTGGAGGCCGCGCTCGACGACGTCAACCTGCGGCGGTTGATCAGTCTGTTCGAGCAGCTGCGTGAACGTTCCCAGCTGATCGTCATCACCCACCAGAAGCCGACGATGGAGGTCGCCGACGCCCTCTACGGCGTGACGATGCGCGGCGACGGCATCACGACCGTCATCTCGCAGCGGATGCGGGGGCAGGAGCTGGTCACCAGCCCGGCCTGACCCGCGCCGAGATCGACGTTCTGGCGCGTTCTTCTCGTACTTTCCCGCCCAAACGTCGGTTTGGGCGTCAGAGGAGTTCGACGACGCCGCCGGCGCGCAATGCCGCCAAATCGGCCGCGCCGCTGCCGTGCAGGCAGATCAGCAGCTCCTCGAGGAACACCTCCAGCCAATCGACCACGGCGGCAACCGATTCGATGGCGGGCGCCAGCAGCGGCCGCGCGATCGCGACCACCTGGGCGCCCATCGCGAGCGCTGTGGCGGCGTCCATGCCGGTGCGAATCCCGCCCGAGGCGACCAGCGGCATGCCCGGCAGCACCTCGCGCACCTCACGCAGCGCCTGCGCGGTCGGGATGCCCCACTCGGCCAGTGCGGGGTGGCGGATCTCCCCGTAGCGGACGAACTGCTCGATGCGCGCCCACGACGTGCCGCCCGCACCCGCGACGTCGACGGCGGCGACCGGGTACTGCGTCAGTTCGGCCGCGGCGACGGCGCCGATGCCGTGCCCGACCTCCTTGATCATCACCGGGTAGTCGAGCGCGCCGATGACGTCGCCGAGGCGGCCCAGAGACCCGGAGAAGTCAGTGTCGCCCTGGTGCTGCATGGCTTCCTGCAGGGGGTTGGTGTGCACCGCGACGGCGTCGGCGCCGACGCGTCGCAGCGCGGCTGCCAGCCCGGGCACCATGTCCGGGGACACCTGGGCCAGCCCCATGTTGCCGATGACCAGCACGTCGGGCGCCACCTCGCGCACCGCGAAGCTGGCCGCGGCGCCCTCGTCGTCGACCATCACCCGCTGCGATCCGAGCATCATGCCGATACCCAGCTGCTGCGCCGCGGCGGCCAGGTTGCGGTTGATGATGCCGGAGAGCTTTGCGCCGCCGGTCATCGCGCCGATCAGCACCGGCGCCTTCAGGCGCCGGCCGAGGAATTCGGTGTCCAGGTCGATGGAACGCAGGTCGGTCTGCGTCAGCGCGTTGTACGGCAGTCGGTAACGCTCGAAGCCGGTGGTCACCGTCTGGTAGTCGACCGCCTCGGTGAGGCAGACGTCGATGTGGCGGCGCTTGCGGTGATGGACCGCCGAGCCGGGGTTGACGCTCACCGGCTGTGGCCCGATCGACGCCCCTGCGACAATGGCCGGGTGAGTGAGGGTCTCTGGATCGCTGTAGCGGTCATCGCCGTTCTGCTGCTCGTCGCGCTCGTGGTGGGCCTGGTGCGGTACCGCAAGCGTCGCATCAGCCTGTCCGCTCGAGACACTGCCACTCCTGTCGATCGGTCGGGCGGCTACAAAGCCGCCTCGGGCATCACGTTCTCGGCGTCAGCGCCCACCGAGACGCCTGAGAAGGCGCCCGAGCGGGCGCCGCGCCCTCCGAAGGCGCCCGAGCGTATCGACACCACCGGACTACCTGCCGTCGGCGATGATGCCACCATCCCGCGCGATGCACCGAAACGGCGCATCTCCGACGTCAGGCTGCCTGACCCGGTCACCGAGGCCCCGCCGGAGCCGCGGATGGATGCGCCGGCCCCGCCGCCCGCCCCGGCGCCCGATGTGGTCGTCCCCGAGGAGCCGCCTGCCCCGGCCCCCGAGGCGACCCCGGCCCCCGAGATCACCCCGGAGATCGATGCCATTGCGCCGGCGGAGGGCCGGTTGGACCGCTTGCGCGGCCGCCTGGCGAAGTCACAGAACACGCTGGGCCGCAGCATGCTGGGTCTGCTCGGCGGTGGCGATCTCGACGAGGACTCCTGGGAGGAGATCGAGGACACCCTGCTGATCGCCGATCTCGGCCCCGTGGTGACCGAATCGGTGGTCAGCGCGCTGCGCTCCCGGATGGCCGCGGCCAACGTCCGCACCGAGGCCGACGCCCGCGCGGTCCTGCGCGATGTGCTGATCACCGAACTCAAGACCGATCTGGATCGCTCGATCAGAGCGCTGCCGCACGAGGACAAGCCGTCGGTGCTGCTGGTCGTCGGCGTGAACGGCACCGGGAAGACCACCACGGTGGGCAAGCTGGCCCGCGTGCTGGTGGCCGACGGCCGCCGCGTGGTCCTGGGCGCGGCCGACACGTTCCGTGCGGCCGCGGCGGATCAATTGGAGACGTGGGCCTCCCGGGTGGGCGCGCAGGTGGTCCGCGGCCCCGAGGGGGCCGATCCGGCATCGGTGGCCTTCGACGCCGTCGACACCGGGATCGCCTCGGGTGCCGACGTCGTGGTGATCGACACCGCGGGCCGGCTGCACACCAAGACCGGTCTGATGGATGAGCTCGGCAAGGTCAAGCGCGTGGTGAGCAAGCGTGCCGCGGTCGACGAGGTGCTGCTCGTCCTCGACGCGACGATCGGTCAGAACAGTCTGCCGCAGGCCAGGGTGTTCGCCGAGGTCGTCGAGATCACCGGCGTCGTGCTCACCAAACTGGACGGCACCGCCAAGGGCGGCATCGTGTTCCGTGTGCAGCAGGAGCTCGGGGTCCCGGTGAAACTGGTGGGTCTGGGCGAGGGTGCCGACGACCTCGCCCCGTTCGAACCGGCTGCCTTCGTCGACGCACTCCTCGGCTGATACGCCCTGAATCGCGTGATGTAACAGCAGCGAAACGTGACCGGCCCATCCGTTCACACGGGCGAAACACCCGCGCGTCTTTGCTGAAACAACCACTGCGCATTGTCGTCATGTCCCAGGCAACGGTCGTCATTTCGCGCGGCTGTGGCATGACGAAGGAGGAATCTGCGAGTGGACCAATTCCCGACGATGGGTTTACCGGACACCGGTGACACCGCGTGGATGCTCGCCAGCGCCGCGCTGGTGTTGCTGATGACGCCCGGCCTGGCGTTCTTCTACGGCGGCATGGTGCGCGCCAAGAGCGTGCTCAACATGATCATGATGAGCATCTCCGCCATGGGTGTCGTCACCGTGCTGTGGGTGCTCTACGGCTACTCGATCGCCTTCGGCAATGACGTCGGCAACCTCTTCGGCAACCCCGCCCAGTACTTCGGGCTCAAGGGTCTGCTCGGGGGCAACGCTGCGGCAGCGGTGGTCGCCGATCCGGCTGCCGGCGTGGAAGCCGTGGACGCGGTGAACATCCCGCTGGTCGGCACGATCCCGGCGACGGTGTTCGTCGCGTTCCAGCTGATGTTCGCGATCATCACCGTCGCGCTGATCTCCGGCGCGGTCGCCGACCGCATCAAGTTCGGCGGGTGGCTGCTGTTCACCGCGCTGTGGGCCACCGTCGTGTACTTCCCGGTCGCACACTGGGTCTTCGCGTTCGACGGCGTCACCGGGGAGACGGGCGGCTGGATCGCCAACAAGCTCGCCGCCGTCGACTTCGCCGGTGGCACCGCGGTCCACATCAACGCGGGTACCGCCGGTCTGGTGCTGGCCATCATCCTGGGGAAGCGCCGCGGCTGGCCGGGCACCCCGATGCGCCCGCACAACCTGCCGTTCGTGATGCTGGGCGCCGGCCTGCTGTGGTTCGGCTGGTACGGCTTCAACGCGGGTTCGGCGGTGTCCTCCGGCGGACTCGCCGGGTCGACGTTCGTCACCACCACGGTGGCCACCGCGGCGGCGATGCTGGCCTGGCTGCTCACCGAGCGCATCCGCGACGGCAAGGCCACCTCGCTCGGTGCCGCCTCGGGCATCGTGGCCGGCCTGGTCGCGATCACCCCCTCCTGCTCGTCGGTGAACGTGGTCGGCGCGCTCGTCATCGGCGTGGTCGCAGGTGCACTCTGTGCTCTCGCCGTCGGCCTGAAATACAAACTGGGATATGACGACTCGCTCGACGTGGTGGGTGTCCACCTGGTCGGCGGCATCGTCGGCACCCTGCTCGTGGGGCTGGTGGCCGCGCCCGAGACCGGCGCGGGTGTCGCCGGTCTCTTCTACGGCGGTGGCGTCGATCAGCTGTGGCGCCAGGCCGTTGGTGCGGGGGCGGTTCTGCTCTACTCGGCCATCGGGACAGCTATCTTGGCTCTGATAGTGAAGTACACCGTCGGACTTCGGCTCAACGAGGAGGATGAATCCACCGGGGCTGACGAGTCGGAGCACGCGGAAACCGCCTACGACTTCGCATCGGTCGGCGCGGGCTCGGCACTCGGTCGTCACCCAGGCGTGGAGGGATAAGGGATATGAAGCTGATAACTGCGATCGTCAAGCCGTTCACCCTCGAAGATGTCAAGACCGGTCTGGAACAGACAGGCATCCTCGGCATGACCGTCAGCGAAGTTCAGGGCTACGGTCGGCAGAAGGGACACACCGAGGTGTACCGCGGGGCGGAGTACTCGGTGGACTTCGTGCCGAAGGTGCGCGTCGAGGTCGTCGTCGACGACGCTGCCGTGGACAAGGTGGTCGATGTCATCGTCCAAGCCGCCCGCACCGGCAAGATCGGTGACGGCAAGGTCTGGGTGAGCCCGGTCGAGACCGTGGTGCGGGTGCGCACCGGCGAGAGGGGAGCCGACGCTCTCTGACAGAGAAGTCGAACACCGAGTCGTCTCCCGGCCAGCGCCGGGTGCGCTGGATCATCACGTGCCGGGAGGACAACTCATGACAGAGCAGAAGCCGCGACCCGCCGCCGGCGCACCCCGTTGGGTGCGTCCGGCGGCGGGATCGTCAAGTCCGGCAACTGATCTGACGGCAGCCGTCGAGCAGCTGCGGGCCGGGGGAGCCCGACTCGACTCGGCTGCCCTGCGCAATGCCCTTCGCGATCTCTACGACTTCTGGCTCACCACCAAGGCCAACGACATCGGCATCACCGCCAGCAGCGGGTTCGCCATCGTCGCCACCGGGGGTCTGGGCCGCGGTGAGGTCCTCCCGTATTCCGACCTCGACCTGATGCTGCTGCACGACAACATGCCCGCCGACATCGTCGGCGAGGTCGCCGAGCTGCTGTGGTATCCGTTGTGGGACGCCAACATTCGCCTCGATCACAGCGTGCGTACGGTGCCCGAGGCGTTGCGTGTCGCCGCGGAGGACATCTCGGCCGGGCTGGCGATGCTCGAGGCCCGGCACATCGCCGGCGACGCCGACCTATCGGCGCTGCTGATCGGGGGTGCACGGCGGCAGTGGCGCACCGGAATCGGCTCGCGCTTCACCGAACTCGTCGAGCACACACGTGCCCGTTGGCATCGCAGCGGTGAGATCGCACACCGCGCCGAACCCGATCTCAAGTGCGGTCGCGGCGGCCTGCGTGACGTTCAGCTACTCAACGCCTTGGCGATCGCACAGTTGGCCGACGTCTATCCCAGCCGATCGCTGGCCTCTCCCACCGAAACCCTCGGCGAGGCGCATCTGGCACTGCTGAACGTGCGCACAGAACTGCACCGTGTCGCGGGCCGCGGGCGTGAGCTGCTGCTCGCCCAGCACGCCGACGAGATCGGGGCGTCGCTGCGCATCGGCGACCGATTCGACCTGGCCCGGATGCTCTCCGACGCCGCCCGCACGGTCAGCTACTACGTCGATGCCGGCATCCGCACGGCAGGCAACGCGCTGCCGCGCCGCGGCCTGTCGGCGCTGCGCCGCCCGGTGCGCCGACCGCTGGACGAGGGCGTGATCGAGTTCAACGGCGAAGTCATCCTCGCCCGCGACGCCCGCCCCGAACGCGACCCCGGGCTCATCCTGCGGGTGGCGGCCGCGTCGGCGACCACCGGTCTGCCCATGGCGGCGTCGACGCTGAGTCGTCTGGTGGAGACCGCGCCCGAACTGCGCACGCCATGGCCGCGGCAGGCGCTCAAGGACCTGCTGGTGATGCTCGCCGCCGGACCCTCGGCGGTCGCCACGATCGAGGCGCTCGACCGCACGGGCCTGTGGGGCCGGCTGTTCCCCGAGTGGGGCGCGGTGCGCGACCTGCCGCCCCGCGACGTCGTGCACATCTGGACCGTCGACCGTCATCTCGTCGAAACGGTCTCGCGGGCAAGCGCTTTGACGACCCGCGTCGCCCGACCGGATCTACTGGTGCTCGGTGCGCTGATCCACGACATCGGCAAGGGGCGCGGCGGGGACCACAGCGTGATCGGTGCCGAACTCGCGCATCAGATCGGCACGAGGCTCGGATTGTGGCCGTCGGACATCACGATCCTGTCCGCGGTCGTGCGGCATCATCTGCTTCTGCCGCACACCGCGACCCGGCGCGATCTGCAGGACCCGGCCACCATCTCCACCGTCGTCGAGGCGATGGGCGGGGACCTGACGGTGCTCGAGCTGCTGCACGCCCTGGCCGAAGCCGATTCGCTGGCCACCGGGCCCGGTGTCTGGGGTGACTGGAAGGCCTCCCTGCTGGGTGACCTGGTCCGGCGGTGTCGGCTGGCGATGGCGGGGGAGCCTCTGCCGCAACCGGATCCGATCGATCCACGCTTCCTGGACATGGCGGGTCAGCCGGGCGTGGCGGTGGAGCTCGCGCCCGGCGACAGTCCGCACATCTTCACCGTCACGATGATCGCGGCAGACCGGCGGGGACTGCTGTCGAAGGCCGCCGGGGTGCTCGCCCTGAATTCGCTCCGGGTGCATTCGGCGTCGGTCAACGGTCACAACGGTTCGGCGGTCAACACGTTCGTGGTCTCGCCGCATTTCGGCTCGCCGCCGGCGGCAGAGCTGCTGCGCCAGCAGTTGATCCTCGCCCTCGACGGCGATCTCGACGTGGCCTCGTCGCTGGAGAAGAAGGGCGATCCGCAGGCGGCCCGCGCCGGCGACGTCCGTCCGGCAGTGCCCATCCACGCACCCGCCGCGCCATCGCGTGTGCTGTGGCACGACGCCGACGACGCCGGGCGCACCGTCCTCGAGATACGCACCACCGACCGCGCCGGACTGTTGAGCGCGCTGACCGCGGTGTTCGAGCGCAACGGGGTGGACATCGCCTGGGCGAAGGTGACGACGCTCGGCTCGTCGGTGGTCGACGCCTTCGGCGTGGTGCTGCCTCAGGACAGCGCCGCGGTGCGGCAGACGCTGGACCGGGAGTTGTTCGCCGTGTTGCCCGCACCGGTACCGGCCGTCGAAGAGGCCAGCTAGACGGTCACTGCGCGGCCGTGACCGACACCCAGGTGCCGTTGACCGCCGCCGTGCCGGTGAACGAATCGACGAGACGCGGGTCGTGCAGGGCATTGACGTTGGCGCCGGCCAACGTCCTGGCGTGGCGCCACCCGGTGTCCTGATGGCCCCAACCGTGCGGTATCGAAACGGTTCCGGCTCGAATGTCGTCTGTCACGTCCACCGGCACCTCGATCTCGCCGACGGGCGAGGCGATACACGCGGTGTCACCGTCGGCAAGGCCGCGCGCCGCCGCGTCGTCGGGATGCATCAGCACCGTGCACCGGTTGCTGCCGCCCGTCATCGTCGCGACGTTGTGCAGCCAGGAGTTGTTGCTCCGCAGCTGCCGGCGGCCGATCAGCTGCAGGTCATAGGCGTCAGCTGCGGCCGCGTCGCCGTCGCGCAGATGCGCCTGCGTCGCCGCGACGAACTCCACCGGTGCCAGCTGCACACGCCGATCCTTGGTCGCGATCACCTCACGCAGCCGGGGGCGCAGCGGTCCGAGATCGACACCGCCGGGGCTGGAGCGGATCTGACGCATCGTGATGCCCTTGCGGCCCTTACGAAGTCGTCCGTGCGGCCCGGTGGCCACGGCCAGCGCCGCCAGCCGCAGCGGATTGATCGCCGAGACCACCCGCGACCGCAGCGGGCCGGGCAGCGACCGCAGCGGCCGCGGCAGCAACTCGAGAGCCAAGCGGGTCAGGATCTCCCAGTCCTCGAGGCCGCCGGACGGCGGGTCGAACGAGCGGTGTTGGAAGCGAACGGTGTTGCGCACCTGGAATACCGGCGTGAGCAGGCTGACATCGTCGCGCTCCAGCGGTGATACCGGGGGCAGGATGAAGTCGGCGTGCCGGGTGGTCTCCGTGATGTACATGTCGACCGCCACGTACAGGTCGAGCGACGCCAGGGCATCGTCGAGCCGGCCCCGCTGGGGGATCGACGAGACCGGGTTACCGGCATAGGTGATCATCGCGCGGATCTGGCCGGGGCCGGGGGTGAGGATCTCGTCGGCCATGACGACTGCGGGTAGCTCCGAGCGGAACGAGCGGTAGCGGCCCGATCGGTCGGTGAAACGGCCGGGCCGGAACGGTATCCGCTTGGCCAGGCGCGGCACGTCCGCCACGGGCGTGGTGAACATGGTGCCGCCCGCGCGGTCGAGGTTGCCCGTCACGGTGTTGATGACCATCACCAGCCAACTGACCAGCGTGCCTGTCGGCTGCTGACAGATGCCGATGCGCGCGTAGATCGCCGCCGACTCCGCCGCCGCGTGCTCGCGGGCGAGCGTTCGGATCGTCTCCGCGTCCACCCCCGCCCGCGGGGCCATCGCCTCCGGCGTCGCACCGGCGACCAGATCCGCCAGCTCGGCGATGCCCGTCGACTGTTCAGCGACAGCCCTTGTGTCGCAGAGCTTTTCGGCGAGTAGAACGTGCAGCATGCCGAGCAGCAGGAACAGGTCACCGCCGGGGCGCACCGCGACGTGCTGGTCGGCCAGCCGCGCGGTCTCGGTGCGGCGCGGGTCGACCACGACGACGGTGCCCCCGCGGTCGCGGATCGCCCGGATCCGTCGTTTGGCGCCGGGCATGATCGACAACGATCCGTTGGACACGGCGGGATTGGCGCCCAGGATCACCAAACGCTGGGTGCGGTCGATGTCGGTGACGGGGATCAGGGCGTTGGACCCGAACACCTTCCACGCGGCGAACTCGTGCGGCATCTGGTCGATCGACGACGCGGTGAAGAAATTCGGCGTACGCAGCGCCCGGCTCAGCAGGAAGCCGTAGGCCGCCCCGGAGCTGTGCGCGGCCGGGTTGCCGAGGTACATGCCCAGCGAGTTGCTGCCGCTCCTGGCCCGCACCGCCCTCAGCCGCCGCCCGATCTCGGCGAACGCCGCGTCCCAGCCGATCGGTTCGAACCGGTCCCCGACACGGCGCAGCGGGGCGCGCACCCGGTCGGGATCGTGGTGCAGTCCGCCCATCGCGGTGGCCTTGGGGCAGATGTAACCGTGAGACAGCACGTCGTCGGGATTGCCCTCGATACGGGTGACCTGACCGTCGGCAACGGTGACGTGCAGTCCGCAGTGCGCCTCGCACAGCGTGCACTGGCTGATGTGGGTGACGTGGTCGAGCGGGCCGGACGGGTCCCGGTGCGCGGTGGTCAAGGGCAAGTCGACAGCTGTCATCGGACCTCCGCGGGCTTGTCGGATGGCTCATACGCTAATGGGTGTGCACCGGGGGCGACCAGAGGTCAGCGCGGCTTTCTCGCTGCAACGCACCGACCGTTAGGCTGGCGAGGTGTTTGAATCCCTGTCCGACCGGTTGACCGGTGCCCTGTCGGGCCTGCGCGGCAAGGGCCGGCTCACCGACGCCGACATCGATGCCGTCGCGCGCGAGATCCGCCTGGCACTGCTCGAGGCCGATGTCTCGCTACCCGTGGTCCGCGCGTTCATCGCCCGTATCAAGGATCGCGCCAAGGGCGCCGAGGTGTCCGCCGCGCTCAACCCGGCCCAGCAGGTCGTCAAGATCGTCAACGAGGAGCTCATCGCGATCCTCGGCGGTCAGACGCGCCAGCTCGCGTTCGCACGCAACCCACCGACGGTCATCATGCTGGCCGGCCTGCAGGGTTCGGGTAAGACCACACTGGCCGGCAAGCTCGCCAGGTGGCTGAAGGGTCAGGGGCACACGCCGCTGCTGGTGGCCTGCGACCTGCAGCGCCCCGGTGCGGTCAACCAGCTGCAGATCGTCGGTGAGCGGGCCGGGGTGGGCGTGTTCGCCCCCCATCCGGGCACCGCGCCCGGCGCCGCCGAGGTCAAGGGCACCGCCGACCCGGTGGCCGTCGCCGCTGCCGGTCTGGCAGAGGCCAAAAGCAAGCACTACGACGTCGTCATCGTCGACACCGCCGGCCGGCTGGGTATCGACGAAGAGCTGATGAGTCAGGCCGCCGCGATCCGCGACGCCGTGCAGCCCGACGAGACGCTGTTCGTCCTCGACGCGATGATCGGTCAGGACGCCGTCACCACGGCCGATGCCTTCCGGGAGGGTGTCGGCTTCACCGGCGTCGTGCTCACCAAGCTCGACGGTGACGCTCGTGGTGGCGCTGCGCTGTCGGTGCGCGAGGTCACCGGTGTGCCGATCCTGTTCGCGTCCAGCGGCGAGAAGCTCGAGGACTTCGACGTCTTCCACCCCGACCGGATGGCCAGCCGCATCCTCGGCATGGGCGACGTGCTCACGCTCATCGAGCAGGCCGAGCAGCATTTCGACGCTGAACAGGCCGAGGCCACGGCCGCCAAGATCGGCAGCGGCGAGCTGACCCTCGAGGACTTCCTCGAGCAGATGCTGATGATCCGCAAGATGGGGCCGATCGGCAATCTGCTGGGCATGCTGCCCGGCGCCGGGCAGATGAAGGACGCCCTGGCCGCGGTCGACGACAGCCAGCTCGACCGGGTGCAGGCCATCATCCGCGGCATGACACCGGCCGAGCGCGCCGACCCGAAGATCATCAACGCCTCCCGGCGGCTGCGCATCGCCAACGGCTCCGGGGTGACCGTCGCCGAGGTCAACCAGCTGGTGGACCGGTTCTTCGATGCGCGCAAGATGATGTCGCAGATGGCCGGGCAGATGGGAATGCCGTTCGGCCGCAAGAACACCCGCAAGGCGGGCAAGGGCAAGAACAAGCAGGCCGGCAAGAAGAAGGGCGGGCGCGGGCCGACGCCGGCGAAGAACCGAAACCCGCTCGGCGCCGGAATGCCCGCCGGTTTCCCCGACCTGTCCAACATGCCGAAGGGACTCGACGAGCTCCCGCCGGGTCTGGCCGGCATCGACCTGTCGAAGCTGAAGTTCCCCAAGAACTGATGGCGCCGGCGCTGCACGTCCGCGGGCGTGGGCTGCCCGACGGCGAACCCGTCGAGTGGTGGATCGTCGATGAGGGTTCGCCCGAAGAGGGTGGGCGGGGCGGGCGACTGTCCGCCGAACCCGTGGCGGGCGCCGAGACCGTGTTCGAGAGCGGCTGGATCCTGCCTGGTCTCGTCGACGCCCACTGCCACGTCGGGCTGGGACCGGACGGTGAGATCCCGCTGGACGAGGCGATCCAACAGGCCGAGGTCGAGCGCGGGGTCGGCGCGCTGCTCCTGCGCGACGCCGGATCTCCCACCGACACGCGCATTCTCGACGAGCACCAGGACCTGCCGCGGATCATCCGGGCCGGGCGACACATCGCCCGGCCGAAGCGCTACCAGCGGGGGTTCGCCGCCGAGCTCGCCGACGAAGCGCAGCTGCCCGCGGCGGTGGCCGAACAGGCGCGTCGCGGGGACGGCTGGGTGAAGATCGTCGGGGACTGGATCGACCGCGACACCGGCGACCTGGCTCCGCTGTGGTCCGACGACGTCCTGGACGCGGCGATCGATGCCGCGCACGCCAACGGCGCCCGGGTCACCGCCCATGTGTTCAGCGAGGACGCCCTACCCGGCCTGATCCGCGCCGGCATCGACTGCATCGAACACGGCACGGGACTCACCGAGGACAGCATCGACCTGATGGTCGAGTACGGCACCGCGCTGGTGCCGACGCTGATCAACATCGAGAACTTCCCCGACATCGCCGCCGCGGCGCACAAGTACCCGCGCTATGCGCAGCACATGCGGGCGCTGTATGCGACGTGCAGCGAGCGTATCGCCGCGGCCCGGGAGGCCGGTGTGCCCATCTACGCGGGCTCGGATGCGGGCAGCGCCGTCGCGCACGGCCGCATCGCCGAGGAGGTGGATGCGCTCAAAGCGATCGGCATGACGCCGACCGACGCGCTGGGCGCGGCGTGCTGGGACGCCAGGGAGTGGCTGCGCCGGCCAAGCCTCGAGCACGGGGCATCCGCCGATTTCGTCTGCTACGCCGACGATCCCCGCACCGGTGCCGACGTGCTCGCCCATCCGACGCTCGTCGTGCTGCGCGGAAAGGTCTACCGCGGTTAGCTCCGTCGCTGCCCGTCCTAGGATGGCGCGGTGTCCACACGCCGCGTCGTCGACCTCAGTCATCCGATCCGCGCCGGCCTGATCACCTATCCGGGACTGCCCGCCCCTGTGATCAGTCCGTATCTGACGCGCGAACAATCCCGTGAGAAGTACGCGCCCGGAACGGAATTCGCGATGGACCTCATCACGATGATCGGCAACACGGGTACCTACCTCGATTCACCGTTCCACCGCTACGGCGACGGCGCCGACCTGGCCGGTCTGGACCTCTCGACGCTCGTCGGGATCCCCGCCGAAGTGGTTCACCTCGATCCCGACCACGCTCGGGCGATCACCGTCGACGATCTCGCCGACCGGGACGTCCGGGGTGCGGCCGTGCTGCTGCACACGGGCTGGGATCGTCACTTCGCAACGCCGGCCTACGGGGTGGGGGCGCCGTTCCTGAACGAGGAAGGGGCGCAACACCTCATCGACAGCGGCGCTGTGCTGGTCGGCATCGACTCGGTCAACATCGACGACACCGAATCGGGCGGCAGTCGTCCGGCCCACACGATGCTGCTCGGGGCCGGAGTGCACGTCGTGGAGCACCTCACGAACCTGGGGGCGCTACCGCAGCGTGGTGCCCGGTTCACGGCGGCCCCGCCGGCGATCGAGGGTTTCGGCACGTTTCCCGTGCGGGCGTTCGCCGAACTGCCCGGGGATTGACGACTCAGGGCTGGCTGAAGCCGTAGTCGAACAGGTCGATCGCCTGTCCGTAGAGGTCACCGCTGCCGTACATCTGGACGACCACCAACCGCCGGGAGCCGCGTTGGGCCGCACCGACGTAGGTTTTGCGGGCGAGATTGGTGAAGCCGGTCTTACCGGCGATGTCGCCGGGATAGCGGCTCAGCAGTTCGTTCTGGTTGTGCAGGGTCTTGCCGGGAAAGGGCGCCGTCGGCGATCGCATGATGGTAGCGATGAGCGGGTACGTCAGCGCCGCACGCAGGATCACCGCGAGATCGTGCGGCGTGGTGATCGACTCCCAGCCCGGCCCGTCGAGGCCTGACGGGGACGACGCCCGGGTGCTGCGCGCACCGACGAGCGCGGCCTTACGGTTCATCGCTGCCACCGCTGCCTGCTGCCCGCCGAGCATGTCGGCGAGCATGTTCGCCGCGTCGTTGCCCGAGACCATCAGTAGTCCGGAGAGCAACTGCGTCGTGGTGTACGCCTGCCCGGGTTCGATTCCGACGCAGGAACATTCGACGTCGTCATGCGACGAGTTGGCCCGCGCGAAGTTGTCCGGCCGCAAGTGATCGAGCACCACCATCGCCAGCAGGACCTTGATGGTGCTGGCGGGTGCGTAGCGGCCGTACGGATCACGGCTGGCCAGCACCCGGCCGGTGTCCAGATCGGCGACCAGCCAGGCCTGCGCCGGTCCCTGTGGAAGTGCTTGTGCTGCAGCGGGTTCGGCGCCGGGTTGAGCAACGGCTTGCGGTGTTGCGACGACCGTCACCGCGACCATCGTCGTACTGACGGCGTACACCAACCCCGCGAATCCACGCCGCACGTGGAGCGACGCTACCCATGGGAGGACTCGGTCAGATCACCGTCGGGTAGCGATTTCGCGCCGTAGCGACGCTCGAGACTGCGGGGAGATCGCATACCGGCGCCGACATGCGATCTCCCCGCAGTCTCGGCCCGAGTGGCGCCGCTAGAGCGTGGCGATACCGGCGTTCGGTCCCAGCGCGAAGCCCCAATCGAGGAGCGCAGCCGCCTGATCCCAGTAGGTCGGCCCGCCTTCCCTGACCAGACCGTGCATCAGCGCCACGACCAGGTGGCGGCCGCCGCGCTCGGCGCCGCCGACGAACGTCTTCTGCGCGAGATCGGTGTAGCCGGTCTTGCCGCCGAACGTGCCCGGGTAGCGGTGCAGCAGCTCGTCCTGATTGACCAGCACGACTTCTCCGGTGCCCGTCGGGAAGACGGCCGTGGGCTGGGAGGTGAGCTGGGCGAATACCGGGTTGGCCATCGCGGCGCGGAAGATCACGGCGAGGTCGTGGGGCGTGGACCAGATGTCGATCCCGGGGCCGTCGATGCCCGACGGTGAATCGGCGGTGGTGCCGCGCGCGCCGATGCTGATTGCCTTCGCGGTCATCTTGGCCGTGGCGACGTCGCGACCGCCCAGCATGGTCGCCAGCGTGTTGGCCGCGTCGTTGCCCGACACCAGCAGCAGCGCCTCGAGCAGCTGACGGGTGGTGTAGGTCATGCCCGGCGTCACGCCCGCGCAGTTGCATTCGACCGCGGTGTCGGGCTCGTTGGCCACGACCGTCGCGTCGAGAGGCAGCTCGTCGAGCACGGTGAGCGCCAGCAGCACTTTGATCGTGCTCGCCGGCGCGAACCGGGTGTTCTCCTCGCGGCCCGCCAGCACCGCGCCGGTGTCCATGTCGGCGACGATCCACGCCTCTGCGGGGCCGGCCGGGATCGGGACACTGCCGGCGGGCTGGCTCACCCCGGCCACCGGAGTCGCGACCGCGTGTGGCGCCGTCACGCCGCCGACCAGAAGCACCGCCAGGCATGCGAGAAGCCTCATCATGGCGGCCGAGCCTAACGGGATGTCGCGATCGTGTTCAATCGAGGAATGTTGAGCCTCGAGGAGATCTCCGATCGGCTGGAGATCCAGCAGTTGCTGGTCGACTATTCGACTGCGATCGACCAGAAGCGCTTCGATGACCTCGACGCGGTGTTCACCCCGGACGCGTACATCGACTACAGCGTCGCCGGCGGCATCGAGGGTCGGTTTCCCGAGGTCAAGGCGTGGTTGAAGGAGGTGCTGCCGAACTTCCCGATCTACTACCACATGTTGGGCAACGTCGACATCCGCATCTCGGGCGACACGGCGACATCACGCGCGATCTGCTTCAACCCGATGGTGATGGGCAGTGATCCCGACAAGAACCCCGCCCAGGTCTATTTCGTCGGGATCTGGTACGTCGACGAGTTCGTGCGCACCGACCACGGGTGGCGGATGAGCAAGCGGGTCGAGGAGAAGTGCTTCGACAAGCTCCTGTGACGATTTCTGTTCCCGCCCAGCGCTCTGGCACAATGGGCGGCTGTCTGTCCGGGACTCAGGCCCCGCGGCGGTCACACACGTGAGGCAAAACCGGATCGGGCAATCCGCCCGCATCGCCGAATTGCAGCGTGGCAATCCACAGGAGTAAATCTTCATGGCTGTCAAGATCAAGCTGACCCGTCTGGGCAAGATCCGCAATCCGCAGTACCGCATCATCGTCGCCGACGCGCGCACCCGCCGTGATGGTCGCGCCATCGAGGTGATCGGCCGGTACCACCCCAAGGAAGACCCGAGCCTCATCGAGGTCGATACCGAGCGCGCCCAGTACTGGCTGGGTGTGGGCGCTCAGCCCACCGAGCCCGTGCTCGCGCTGCTCAAGATCACCGGTGACTGGCAGAAGTTCAAGGGTCTGCCCGGCGCCGAGGGCACGCTGAAGGTCAAGGAGCCCAAGCCGTCCAAGCTGGACCTGTTCAACGCCGCACTGGCCGAAGCCGACGGCGCCCCGTCCACCGAAGCCACCACGCCCAAGAAGAAGAAGGCGCCGGCCGCCAAGAAGGAAGCCTCCGACGTGGAGGCGACCGCCGACCCGTCCGGCTCCGCGGACAAGTCCGAGGCCGCCGCTGAGGGCGAGGACGCCACCGTCGCCGGCGCTACCGAGAGCTGAGCGACACAGTGAGTTCAGTCGTGGTCGACGCGGTCGAGCACCTGGTGCGCGGGATCGTCGACAATCCCGATGATGTTCGCGTCGACATGGTGACCAACCGCCGGGGTCGCACCGTCGAGGTGCACGTGCACCCCGACGACCTGGGCAAGGTCATCGGGCGGGGCGGGCGCACCGCGACCGCGCTGCGCACCCTGGTGGCCGGTATCGGTGGCCGCGGTATCCGCGTCGACGTGGTGGACACCGACCAGTAGATGGACCTCGTGGTCGGGCGTGTGGTCAAGGCGCACGGCGTGACCGGCGAGCTCGCCGTCGACGTCCGCACCGACGACCCGGAGGGCCGATTCGTCGCCGGCGCCACCCTGCGCGGCCGTGCGCCGCGCGGGGGAGCCGAGCGTGAGTACCGGATCGAGTCGGTGCGTAGCCACGGCGATCGGCTCCTCGTTCGCGTCGACGGCGTGGCCGACCGCGACGCCGCCGACGCGTTGCGCGGCACGCTGTTCCTCGTCGACGCATCCACCTTGCCCCCGATCGAGGACCCGGACGAGTACTACGATCATCAGCTCGAAGGGCTCACCGTCTCGACCGTCGGTGGCACCGTCGTCGGCAGGGTCGCAGAGGTGTTGCACACTGCCGCAGGCGAATTGCTGGCGGTGACGCGCGACGACGGAGCCGAGGTGCTCGTACCGTTCGTGTCCGCGATCGTGATCTCGGTGTCGCTGTCCGAGCAATCCGTGGTGATCGACCCGCCCGAGGGTCTGCTCGACCTGAGCTGAGGGGCACCGGCATGCGCATCGATGTGGTCTCGATCTTTCCGCAGTTCCTCGAGCCGCTGCGGCAGTCGCTGCCCGGACGGGCGATCGACGCCGGCATCGTCGACGTGGCGGTGCACGATCTGCGGCGGTGGACCCACGACGTCCACCGCTCCGTCGACGACGCCCCCTACGGTGGCGGGCCCGGCATGGTGATGCGGGCCCCCGTGTGGGGCGAGGCGCTCGACGAGATCTGTTCTGCCGACACCCTTCTCGTGGTGCCGAGCCCGGCCGGTCGGCTGTTCACCCAGAAGGTGGCGCAGCGCTGGAGCGCCGAGAAGCATCTGGTCTTCGCCTGCGGCCGCTACGAGGGCATCGATCAGCGGGTTATGGACGACGCGGCCCGGCGCATGCGGGTCGAGGAAGTGTCCATCGGCGACTACGTGCTGCCGGGCGGCGAATCCGCGACCGTGGTCATGATCGAGGCCGTGCTGCGGCTACTGCCCGAGGTTCTCGGCAATCCGGAGTCGCACCGCGACGATTCGCATTCCGAGTCGGTCGGCGGGCTTCTCGAGGGCCCGAGCTACACCCGGCCCGCGGTGTGGCGCGATCTCGAGGTTCCGGAGGTGTTGCGGTCGGGTGATCACGCCCGCATCGCCGCGTGGCGGCGCGAGCAGGGCCTCGAGCGCACGCGGGAACGGCGCCCCGACCTGCTGCAGTGACGGTCGTCTAGATCCTGCCGCCGGGAAACATCGTCTTGACGGCCTGGGTGATGTCCTGGCGCGCGGCTGCCTCGCTCGTCGGATCGAGTGAACTGATCGCCATCACGTACCGGCGGTCGGCGCCGATCACCCCTGTGGACACATGGAGCTGATTGCCGCCGTTCCAGCAGCAGAACCAGCCCTGCTTGACGGCGACCGGCTCGGCGTAGAGGCCCTCGGGGATGCCGAAGCGCTGCGGATATCCATCCGTGCCGGTCGGGGTGGACTTCGCCAGGTTTCCCATGATGATGTCGGCCTGCTCGGGCGGCAACCCGCCACTGCCGTCGAGCAGCTTGGCGTAGTAGCGAACGAGGTCGTTCGCCGTACTCTGCGTCACGTCCCAATGCCCGTTGTACGGCGCTGTGGTGCCGGTCAATCCGTAGCGGGCCACCACCCGCCCGATGATCGCGTTGCCGCCGCTGCGATCCCAGAAGTTCTGCGCGGCGCTGTCATTGGAGGAGCGCAGCATGATGTCGAGCTGCTGCCGGTCGCTCGGCGACAGGGTGGTCTTGCCCTCGGCCACCTGCAGAAGCAGATCGTCGGCGATGAACAGCTTCACCACCGAGGCGATCGGGAAGCGTTGGTCGCCACGGTCGGACACCACCTGCCCCGTGGTGCGGTCCATCACCACGGCCGTCATGGCGGCGCCGGTGGCGGACGCGGCATCATCGGTGGCCCGCTGCATGCGGGCGTCGAGGTCGACCAGCCCGGCCGACGGCTGCGCCGGGGGAGCGGCGGGCAACGGCACCGAGTTGCTCTGCGGCGCCACCGCAGACTGCTGGGTGCGTTGGGGTGGGGGCGACTGCGCCTGGCATCCGGCGGCGACCAGCACGGCGGCACACAGCACGGGGGCCGTCACGCGGCGCCGGGACCAGCTCTGCATATCTCTCCTCGGGGTCGTCATATCCGGCCGTCCGGAAACATCGTCCGGACCGCGTCGGTGATGGTCTTGCGGGCGGTCGCGGCATCGGTGGACTGCATCGAACCGATCGCCATCACGTAGCGGCGGTCGGGACCGATCACACCGGTGGACAGGTGCATCCAGTCGGAGTTGACGCAACACATCCATCCCTGCTTGACCGCAACGGGGTCGCCGGGCAGGCCCTCCGGAATGCCGAACCGCTGGGGGTACACCCCGCCGGGCACCATGCCGTCGGGGGCGGTCGGCGTCGACGCAGCGAGGTTGGACAGGATGACGCTGGCCTGCTCACCAGGCAGCCCCCCTCTGCCTGCCAGCAGCTTGTCGTAGTAGCGCACCAGGTCTACCACCGTGCTCGTCGTGTTGAACCACCTGCCGTTGGTGGGCGGGCGGGTGGCGGTCAGTCCGTAACGGCCGACCACGCGATCGATGATCGCGCTGCCACCGCTGCGGTTCCAGAACACCTCGGCTGCGCTGTCGTCAGACGAGCGCAGCATCACGTCGAGCATCTCGCGGTCATCGTCGGAGAGCGCCGTCTGGCCCCTGGCCACTTGAAGAAGGAGATCGTCGGCGATGAACAGCTTGACCACCGAGGCGATCGCGATCGGCCGGTCATTGCCGTTGGTCACGAGTTCACCGGTGTTGCGATCCAACACGGCTGCGGTGATGTCGGCACCCTCGACGGCGGCGGTGGCGGTCGCCTGGCGCTCGCGGTCGGCGAGCCCGCGGAAAGCGGCCGGCGGTTGATCGACGGGCTGCTGGGGGAGCGCCGCGGCCGTCCCCACCGGGGCGATCACCGTCAGCTGCGGACCGTCCGGACGCGCCTGCGAGCCGAACACCTCGGCCTGGCAGGCGCCGAGGGCCACAGCCACCACACCCATGCTGGCTGCGGTCTTGGCCAGCCGCCACGGCCGCCGTCGCATCGCTCGTCCTCCCGGATGTGGGCCTGCCCTGATGCTGTGAACGGGCCAGCGTTCGGCGCGCCCGTACCATTCAGCGTAACGGCTGTGTACCCGCTGGGCATTGCTCGGTAAGCCCGCCGCCAACCCGGCGTCATCACCGTGTCAGTATCGGCCGCCGCCCGACGGACCCACCCGTGCACCAGCCGCGACGCCGATTTCAGAGATCGCGGCTCCGTCTGGCATGATTGGGCAGTTGTCTGTGCACGGCCGGCACACCGTCGCCGCGCTGCACGACAGGCCCCAGACGCCCGAACCACCAGGCTCTGCGCGCGTCATCGCGACGCCGCCAGCAGCCGCCGACACCGAGGAAGTGTGACCGATGAACACGCTGGATTTCGTCGACCAGACGTCGCTGCGCGACGACGTCCCGGATTTCGGTCCCGGTGACACGATCAACGTCCACGTCAAGGTCATCGAGGGCTCCAAGGAACGCATCCAGGTCTTCAAGGGTGTCGTGATCCGCCGCCAGGGCGGCGGGATCCGCGAGACCTTCACCGTCCGCAAGGAGAGCTACGGCGTGGGCGTGGAGCGCACCTTCCCGGTGCACTCGCCCAACATCGACCACATCGACGTCGTCACCCGCGGTGACGTGCGTCGGGCCAAGCTGTACTACCTGCGTGAGCTGCGCGGCAAGAAGGCCAAGATCAAGGAGAAGCGCTGACAGCGCTTCGCCCGCCCGTGCTCGGCGCGGTGTCGAGCCGGCTCCTGGCTACGCTGATCTCGTGACCGGACCCAGGGACACCCCCGAAACCGACGACACGTCCGCCGACGAGGCGATCGACCAGTCGGAGGCCGCCGGGGACCATCCGGAGGACAAGCCGGAGAAGAAGAAGCGCGGAGCGCTGCGCGAAGCGGCCATCCTGATCACCGTTGCGGTGGTGCTCTACTACGTCATGCTGACGTTCATCGCGCGGCCCTACCTGATTCCCTCGGAATCGATGGAGCCTACGCTGCACGGCTGCAACGGGTGTGTCGGCGACCGCATCATGGTCGACAAGCTCACCTACCGGTTCTCCCAACCGGAACCCGGTGACGTCATCGTGTTCAAGGGGCCGCCCAACTGGAGCATCGGCTACAAGTCGATCCGATCCGAGAACCCGGCCATCCGCACCGTGCAGAATGCGCTCTCGTTCATCGGCTTCGTCCCGCCGGACGAAAACGACCTCGTCAAGCGCGTCATCGCGGTCGGCGGTCAGACCGTCGAATGCCGGGTGACGACCGGGCTGACGGTCGACGGCAAGAAGCTCGACGAGCCGTACCTCGATCCGAACACCATGAACGCCGACCCGGCGGTGTACCCGTGCCTGGGCAACGAATTCGGTCCGGTGACGGTGCCCGACGGGCGACTGTGGGTGATGGGCGACAACCGCACCCACTCGGCGGACTCGCGCGCACACTGCTCGAACGAGCCGGCCGACGTGCAGCGCGGCATCCTGTGCACCGGCGACCCGGTGGCGGGAACGATCCCCGTCGACAACGTGATCGGCAAGGCCCGTTTCATCGCCTGGCCGCCGTCGCGGTGGGGCGGTGTGAACTCGGTGGATCCGCAGAGTTAGCGGGAGGCTCGACAGTGCCGGCGTGGCCTCCGAGGATGGTGATCCGCAGGTCGTCTGGTCTGCGCACCCTCGAATCGGCGCTCTACCGGGCCGGACTCGGTCCGGTGGCCGGCGTCGACGAGGTGGGCCGGGGCGCCTGTGCGGGCCCATTGGTGGTGGCGGCCTGCGTGCTCGGATCCAACAGGTTGGAGAGCCTCGCCGCACTCGACGATTCCAAGAAGCTCGGCGAGGTCGAGCGCGAGCGGCTGTTCCCGGTGATCAAGCGGTATGCGCTCGCCTACCACGTGGTCTTCATACCCTCGGTGGAGGTCGACCGCCGCGGTGTGCACGTGGCGAACATCGAGGGAATGCGACGGGCGGTCGCCGGCCTGCCGGTGCGCCCGGGCTACGTGTTGAGCGACGGTTTCCGCGTGCCCGGACTGCCGACGCCCTCCCTGCCGGTGATCGGCGGAGACGCCGCGGCGGCCTGCATCGCCGCCGCCAGTGTGTTGGCCAAGGTCAGTCGCGATCGGCTGATGGTCGCGATGGACGATGAACTTCCCGGCTACGGTTTCGCCGAGCACAAGGGGTACAGCACACGGGCGCACGGCGCCGCGCTGGCCCGGCTGGGGCCCTCGGCCCAACACCGCTATTCGTTCATCAATGTGCGACGGCTCGTATCGGGGGAACCCGAGGGGCAGGTCGACGATGACGGCCGAGACGATTTTGACAGGATGAGTTCACTGGGTTCAGTGGACTCGGAGTTGTACGACCTACGCGAAGGACAGCTGAGCCGATGAGTGCCGAGGATCTCGAGAAGTACGAAACCGAGATGGAGCTCTCGCTCTACCGGGAGTACAAGGACATCGTCGGGCAGTTCAGTTACGTCGTGGAGACGGAGCGGCGGTTCTACCTGGCCAACAGTGTGGAGATGGTGCCCCGCAACGCCGACGGCGAGGTGTACTTCGAACTGCGGCTCGGGGATGCCTGGGTGTGGGACATGTACCGGCCCGCCCGGTTCGTCAAACAGGTCCGCGTCATCACGTTCAAGGACGTCAACATCGAAGAGGTCGACAAGCCCGAGCTGCGGCTGCCGGAGTAGGCGTGGAAGTGGGGCAGGACGCAGGGGGCCGAACAGGCCCGACGTCGTCAGTGCCCGAGCCGGGCGAGGACCCGTTCTACGACCCGCCGCCGGGCCTCGCCGACGTGCCACCGGGCACGGTCGTTCGGTCGCGCCGCGTGCAGCTGGCGTTCTTCGGCCGAATCCGCCGTGGCGCAGCGACCCAGCTGATGTACCGCAGCACCGACGCCCACGGCCGGCCCGAGGCCGCGGTGACCACGGTCGTGGTGCCGAAGGGACGGGACCCTCAGAACTGCCCGCTGCTGTCCTATCAGTGCGCCATCGACGCCGTCGCCGCGCGCTGCTTCCCGTCGTATGCGCTGCGCCTCGGTTCGCGGCTGGTCGGGGCGTCGGTGCAGGCCGAATTCCTGTTCGTCGCCGCGGCACTCGCGCGCGGGTGGGCGGTCTCCATCCCCGACCACGAGGGGCTGGCGGGCATGTGGGGTGCTCCGTACGAGGCGGGCTTCCGCGTGCTCGACGGGCTGCGTGCCGCTGTCTCACACGAGGCACTCGGCTTGTCGCCGGACGCCCGTATGGCGATGTGGGGATATTCGGGCGGAGGGCTCGCCACCGGGTGGGCCGCCGAGGCGGCTGCGGACTACGCGCCTGAACTCGACATCGCCGGCGCCGTGCTGGGCTCGCCCGTCGTCGATCCGGAAAACGTTGCGCGACGGTTGAATTCGACCACCTGGGCAGGCCTGGCCGCGTTGATGATCGCCTCCCTGGTCCATGTGTTCCCGGAGGCGCGCGCGGTGGTCGACACGCACGCGACCGACGAAGGCAAGGCGTTGCTGCGCGAGATCGAGGAGATGTCGACCGGCTCGGCGATCCGGCGGCTGCGCAACAAGGACATCTCCGACTACGTCGACCTCAGCTTCGACGAACTGTTCGCCCTGCCCGAACTGCGGTACATCTTCGACATGACCAGGCTCGGCCAGGCGATCCCCAGCATGCCGGTCCTGGTGATCCAGGGTGTGCACGACCGCATCGTCGACGTCGGCGACGTCGACGGTCTGGTGCGCCGCTACACCGAGGGCGGTGCGACGGTGCGCTATCACCGCGACCCGCTGGCCGAGCACCTACTGCTGTACCCGTTCGCGGTGCCGATGAGCCTGCGGTGGTTGGGCAATCGGCTAAACAAGGAGCACCGGGGCGGTCGCAGCACGTGGCCCGCAGTCCTTGATACCGGCACCTATCGCGATCTGGCCGGCGCGCTGCCGCGACTGCGGCGTCGACGCCACGGCTGAGCGTTCTCCCGGCCCGTGCCCGGACACGCCGCGCGCCTGACAGACTGGGGGCATGCGCACCGCACCGCAGTGCTGGCTGACCGACATGGACGGCGTTCTGGTCCGTGAGGAACACGCGCTCCCCGGGGCCGCGGAATTCCTGCAGACCCTCGCCGACCGCGAGCGGCCCTTCCTGGTTCTCACCAACAATTCGATCTTCACCCCGCGAGATCTCGCGGCGCGGTTGGCCCGCTCCGGTCTGACCGTGCCCGAGTCCGCGATCTGGACATCGGCGCTGGCGACCGCCACGTTCCTGGCCGACCAACTGCCCGGCGGCTCGGCATACGTCATCGGAGAGGCCGGCCTGACCACCGCGCTGCACGAAGCCGGCTACACGATGACCGACGTCGAGCCCGACTTCGTGGTGCTGGGCGAGACCCGCACGTATTCCTTCGAGGCGATCACCAAGGCGGTGCGGCTGATCCTCGGCGGCGCCCGCTTCATCGCGACCAACCCCGACGTCAGCGGCCCGTCGGCCGAAGGGCCGCTGCCGGCCACCGGCTCGGTGGCCGCGATGATCACCAAGGCGACCGGCCGGGAGCCCTACTTCGTCGGCAAACCCAACCCGATGATGTTCCGCAGCGCGCTCAACCAGATCGAGGCCCACTCGGAGAACACGGTGATGGTGGGGGACCGGATGGACACCGACGTCGTCGCCGGCATCGAGGCGGGACTGGAGACGATCCTGGTGCTCACCGGCTCGACGACGATCGAGGACGTCGAACGCTACCCCTTCCGCCCCAGCCGGGTACTGCCCTCGATCGCGGAGGCGATCGAGCTGATCTGAGCTCTCCCTACACTTGGCGCCGTGACTGTGACTGTGGACCCGACACGGCCGTTGGCCGGGGTGCGGATCGTCGAGATCTCCAGCTTCGTCGCGGTACCGCTGGCGGGGATGACGCTCGCACAGCTCGGCGCCGATGTGGTCCGCGTCGACCCGATCGGCGGCGCCGCCGACTACCACCGCTGGCCGCTGACCGACGCCGGCGAGAGCATCTACTGGGCCGGCCTGAACAAGGGCAAGCGGTCGCTGGCCGTCGACATGCGATCGCAGGACGGGCGCGACGTCGTGACCCGGCTGATCACCGACAGCGGGGTGTTCCTCACCAACGTCACCGGCCGGGATTGGCACGCCTACGAGACGTTGCGTGCACGACGACCCGATCTGATCCAGGTCGAGGTGTCCGGCCGTGCCGACGGCGGCACCGCGGTCGACTACACGGTCAACGCCGGTATCGGCTTTCCGCTCGCGACCGGCGCGCCGGAGTCCGCGGCCCCGGTCAACCACGTGCTGCCGGCCTGGGACGTCAGCTGCGGGCTCTACGCCGCGCTGGCAGTGGTGACGGCGCTGCGTCACCGCGACAGCAGCGGTGCCGGACAACACGTCTCGATCCCGCTGGAGAACGTCGCGCTGGCCACGGCGAGCAACCTGAGCCTGCTCACCGAGGCCATGGTCTGCGGCACGTCGAGGGCGCGGATCGGCAACGCCGTCTACGGCACCTACGGGCAGGACTTCACCGGCAGCGACGGCTCCGTGTTCATGGTGGTGGCGTTGACCAACCGGCACTTCCGCGACCTGACCGCACTCACCGGAACCGCCGATGACGTTGCCGCGCTTGCAGATTCGTTGGGCGCCGACTTCACCGACGAGGGCCAGCGCTACGCGCACCGGGACGCGCTGAGCGCACTGTTCGCCGGCTGGTTCGCCCGTCACACCGGGGAGGAGATCACGGCTGCACTGGCCGACACATCGGTGCTGTGGGAGCGCTACCGCACGTTCGCCGAGGCTGCCGACCGCGTCGCCGACAACCCGCTGTTCACCGTGCTGCAGCAACCTCGGATCGGCCGGTACGCCGCGACGGGTGTTCCGATGGCGATCGACGGGACGTATCCGCCGCCGGCCGTCGCGCCGGCGCTCGGTGACGACACCGCCACGGTGCTCGGCGACTGGCTGGGTTTCGACGCAGGGCGCATCGACGCCCTGCGCGCGGCGGGAGCCGTCGCGTGAGCCGGCTGCTGGAGCTGCTCGATGTCACCGCTCTCGACGACGACCGATGGCGCGGGCCGGCGAGCGGTCCGGACGGCAAGCGTTCCTACGGCGGTCAGCTGGTCGCGCAGAGTCTCGCCGCGGCGGCGCGCACCGTGGAGATCGCGAAGGCCCCGACCGCGCTGCACCTTCAGTTCCTGCGAGGCGGGGACGCCGGAGCCGCCGTCGACTACCGGGTGCAGCGGGTGTTCGACGGCCGCACGGCGGCCTCCCGCCGCGTGGATGCGACCCAGGACGGGCGGCTGCTGACGACGGCGACGGTGTCCTTCGCGGCGGCGCTGCCCGGCCCCGAACACGGCACCGCGGATGTCGGTGCCGGCCCGGAAACGTTGCCGCGCACCGGTCCTGCCGGCCCGGCGCCGTCGATGCCGCTCGACGAACTCGACCTGCGGACCGTCGACACCGGTGCCGGCGAAGAATTCGTCCGGAGACTGTGGTGGCGCGCCGATGTGGACCTCGGCGACGATCCGCTGCTGCACACGCTGGTCGCGGCCTACGTCACCGACGTCTATCTGATCGACCCGGCGCTGCAGGTCCACGGCCACTCGATGCGCTCACGCACGCACCGCAGCGGCACCACCGATTCGTCGATGTGGTTTCACCGCAAGCTGCGGGCCGACGACTGGAATCTGCTCGAATGTCGCTCGCCGGCGGCCGCCCGGGGCCGGGGCGTCGTCACGGCGTCACTCATACGACGTGACGGCGTGATCGCCGCCACGCTGACCCAAGAGGGCCTCATCGCAGAGCGGGAGCCCGCGCCGGATTCCGCGTCGTGACGCGACGGTCCCGCATCCGCTGCCGCACCTGGGTGATCACCGCGGTCAGTGCGATGCCGATGACGATGGAGGCGATCACGCCGTAGAGCTTGTGGGTGCCGAACAGCGGATACACCTGGAAATGCGTGAGATAGATGTAGAGCGACGCTTCAGCGATCACACCCGCCGCGGCGGCCACCACGGCGGGGCACCGCACCGTCGGCAGCCAGATCAGCAGCACCAACCCCGTCGTGACCAGGGCCTCTCGCACGGTGTTGCCGAAATAGCCGTGTACGCCAACGACCAACACCACCGTCACCGCGAGTCGCTGAAGGCCGGTGCTCGCCTTCGCCGCCGCCCAACCGATGGCGAAGAACCAGAACGCGAGCATCGTGAACCACGCATCGTGGCCCAAGCCGAAGCCCGGCAGGTCATAGCGCAGCGCCACACCGCCGGCGAGGAACACTGCCGCGAACGCGAAGGGGAACCTCCGTTCCGCCCGATCGGCCACGGGTGACCACAACAGCAGGGCCAGCGCCACCAACGTCCACACCAGCACTTCGACGAACCACAGCCGCCCCGCCGTCATGCTGTCGTGCGGGCCGAGAAACTTGTTGGCCAGCAACAGGTTCGATGCGTGATAGTCGTCGGTCAGCACCAGTGCGACGGCGATCCACGCCACGGCGGGCACAGCGATCCATCCGATCGTGGCGCCGAGGTGGCGGACGCGCACCTCGCGGGGCAGCGGGGTCAGGCAGAACCGGGCGAAGTTGTATCCGGCGATGCCGAGCAGGATGTGCGCGCCACCCCACATCTCGAACAGCTCGGCATGCGACGCGACAACTAGGATGATCGCCAGCGCACGCAACGCCACACTGGTTTCGATCGTGCTGCCCCAGGATCGCCACCAGCGGGGCCGCGGCGCGGGCCGGTGCCGGAGTTCGCGGATCGGCACCCGTGGCCAGTCGGCTGGCAGGTGGCCGAGTATCCGCTCCAGCCGCACCGACATCGTCACGTAGGTCAGGGAATTGCCGCCGAGGTCGACGAACGTGGCGTCGTCGGCAATGTGAGCGGGGTCCAGGTGCAACACGTCGGCGAACACGCCCGTCATGTCGTCGTCGGTCTGCGCGCGGGGCGCGACGAGGGTGCGCGCCGTCGGGTAGTCGGGCTTACCGGAGGGCAGCAGCGGCAATTCGGGCACGGCGACGGCGTCGACCGCGCCCACCGGCACGGCGGCCGTGTCGGCGACCAGTCTGCGCACGTCGGCCGGATCGTGGGTGCCCTCTGCGACGACCACGAGCCGCTCATCGGCATCGGTGCACAGGGCGGTCACGCCACGTTCGGCCAGCGTCCGCTCGAGCCGCTGCAGGTCGATGCGGAGCCCGTACATCTTCGCAAATCGGCTTGTCCGCCCGACGATCTCGAAGAGCCCGGGCCCGCTGCGGCGGGCCACGTCTCCGGTGCGCAGCTCCTGCAGTGAGGGGCCTTCGGCCAGATCCTCGATCCGCTCGGCGTATCCCATCATCACGTTCGGTCCGCGGAAGGTGAGTTCGCCGGCCTCGTCGTCGGGCCAGCCGTCGAGCGGTTCCAGGCTCAGGGAGCCGCCCGGGATGGGGACCCCGATGGCGTGCGGATACGTCTGCGCCAGATGCGGTGGCAGGTAGGCCATTCGAGCGGTGGCTTCGGTCGCGCCGTACATGACGAACAGCTCCCAGCCGCGGCGCTGTCCGAGCGCGGCGTAGCGTCGCACGCGCTCGGGCGGCATCGGTCCGCCGGCCTGCGTCAGGTAGCGCAGATGCGGCAGTTCCCTGTCGGCGAAGCCGGCCCGGTCGAGAAGTTCGAACGTGTAGGGCACGCCGGCGAAGGTGGTGCCGCGGTGCCGCACGAACAGGTCCCAGAACGGTTGTTCGGACACCGACAGCTCGGTGAGGATGAGTGCCGCTCCGACGAGCAGATGGCTGTGCACCACCGAGAGTCCGTAGCAGTACGACATCGGCAGCGTCGTCGCAGCGCGGTCGGTGTCGACGATGCCGAGATAGTCGGCGATGGCGTGGGCGTTGGACACGACGTTGGTGTGGGAGAGCCGCACGAGTTTCGGGGAGCCGGTGCTGCCCGAGGTCGACATCAGCAGCATCAGATCCGGGTGCAACGCATGTCCGCCGGTGTCGCGGAGATGGACGCCGGTCCGGTCGATCACGACATCGGGCCGGTAGGTGGCGGTCAGCGCGGTGGTGTCGCCGCCGGCCGGCACGGGCAGCACGACATGGCCGGCGGCCAGCGCCGCCAGATAGTGCGTCAGCGTCTCGATGTCGTTGGCGACCTCGAGCAGGACGAGAGCGCGGAGTCGCGGCAGCGTCAGTGCGCACGATTCGACGCGATCCGCGAGGTGTCCGTAGGTCAGTTCCGTTGTCTCGGTGAGGATGGCCGTGCGGTCCGCGAACCGGCGCAGGTGGTCGATCAGCGGCCGCATAAGGGCGACCTTACCTGGGCCTCACATGCGGTTGTACTTGCTCCGGATGAAGCTGTAGGCGCCGAACGCGGCGATCCCGAGTGCGGCCAGGATCAGCAGGGATTTGCCGAACGGGGCCTGGCCCAGTGTTTTGACCGCCGCGTCGAGGCCGCTGGCCTTGGCGGGGTCGGCCTGCAGCGTCGCGATGATGACCAGCACGCCCGCACCACCGAGCACCAGGCCCTTGGCGACGTAGCCGGCGACGCCGGTGGCGGTGACGAGGCGTCCACCGGACACCGTCAACTCGTCGAGGAACTTCTCGGAGGCGCCCTTGTACACGTGGTAGCCGCCGACGGCGATGACGCCGATACCGATCGCGATGAGCAGTAGCTTGCCGCCGCCGGACTGCATGAGCTGAGCCGACATGCCCGCGTTCTGCTGGCTGCTCTGCTGGCCGCTGCCCATTGCGAACTTGGCGGCCGAGAACGCGATCGCGAAGTTCACCACGGCCATCGCGAGCGATTTCGCCCGCTTCCACCCGGGGTTGTCCCCGCGGCGGCCCGCGGCCTCGCGAGGTTTGGCGCCCATGATGGCTTCGGCCACCCGCCAGAGGCCGAGAGCGGCCAGCCCAACCGCGGCGACCCACAACGCGATCTTGCCGCCGGACTGCGCGGCCAGCGTGGCCAGCGCGCCGGACTGATCGGCGTTGCCGCTCGCGCCGGTGAACGCCAGCTGCGCGATGATGTACGCGACCAGAAGATGGAGCACGCCACTGGCGGCGAACCCGGCGCGAGCTGCGTATTCGAAGGCGTCGCTGCCGGTCGCGCGGTGTGCGACGCCGTGCAGATTCGCGGGGCTGCTGGTCATGATGTGTCCTCCGGGGCCGACGGTGGTTCTCCGGTTCCCCGGTTTTGACGCTGCCGAAACCGGTCTGTGGATGGATTCGGCTCTGGGGATGAACGGCCCTACGCGGGGCCGGTGTGTCGGCGGGCCTGTTCAGGGTGGCGGCATGACGAAGACACACAGTCGCGCCGAGATCGGGGCGCTGGGAGAGCAGCTCGCCGTCGATCATCTGCGCGGGCTAGGGCTGACGATTCTGGATCGCAACTGGCGATGCCGGTACGGCGAATTGGATGTGGTGGCTGCCGACGAGGACGCCCGGGCGCTGGTGTTCGTCGAGGTGAAGACCCGCACCGGCGAGCAGTTCGGCGGGCCGCTGGCGGCCGTGACGCCGGTGAAGCTGCGGCGTCTGCGCCGCCTCGCGGGCCTGTGGCTGTCCGCACGCGGCGGCAGCTGGGCGCAGCTGCGGATCGACGTCGTCGCGGTGACGCTCGGCCGCACCCGCGCTCCTGAGATCACGCACCTGCAGGGGGTGGGGTGATGGCGCTCGGGCGGGCGTTCTCGGTGGCCGTGCGTGGGGTGGAGGGACACATCGTCGAGATCGAGGCCGACATCTCGAACGGTCTGCCCGGCGTCCACCTCGTGGGCTTGGCCGACGCCGCGCTGCAGGAATCCCGAGACCGGGTGCGCGCGGCGATCAACAACTGCGGGTTCAGCTGGCCGCAGACCAGGCTGACGCTGGCGCTGTCACCGGCGACGCTGCCGAAGATGGGGTCGGTCTACGACCTGGCTCTGGCCACGGCAGTGCTCGCGGCCGAAGGCAAGAAGACGTGGCCGAAACTGGAGAAAGCGGTCCTGCTGGGGGAGTTGGCGCTCGACGGTCGCGTGCGGCCGGTCAAAGGCGTACTGCCCGCCGTGCTGGCGGCCCAGCGCCACGGCTGGCCGACGGTCGTGGTGCCGGTCGAGAACCTGGCGGAGGCCAGCCTGATCGACCGTGTCGACGTATGGGGCGTCAGCACGCTGGGCCAACTGCATGCGTGGCTGGCCGGCAAAGGCGACTTGCAGGCTCGCATCGACCACCCCGACCAGGCGCCGGAGGTGTCGGTCGACCTCGCCGACGTCGTCGGCCAACCGCAAGCGCGTCGGGCCATCGAGGTGGCCGCAGCGGGCGGCCACAACCTGGTGATGACGGGCCCGCCCGGGGTGGGCAAGACGATGCTGGCGCAGCGGCTGCCCGGATTGTTGCCGCCGCTGTCGCAGCCCGAGGCGCTCGAGGTCACCGCGATCCACTCGGTTGCCGGCCTGCTGACCGGCGATGCCCCGCTGATCACCCGGCCCCCGTTCGTCGCGCCGCACCACACCTCCAGCGTGGCCGCGCTCGTCGGCGGCGGCTCGGGCATGGCGCGGCCGGGCGCGGTGAGCCGGGCGCACCGCGGTGTGCTGTTCCTCGACGAGTTCGCCGAGATCAACAGCTCCGCGCTCGAGGCGTTGCGAACACCGTTGGAGGACGGCGTGATTCGGTTGGCCCGCCGGGAGGGTGTGGCGAGCTACCCGTGTCGGTTCCAACTCGTGCTGGCGGCCAATCTGTGCCCGTGCGCGCCGCCCGATCCCCGTGACTGCGTGTGCGCGTCGGCGGACCGGCGCCGGTACCGCAGCAGGCTGTCGGGTCCGTTGCTGGACCGGGTGGACCTGCGGGTCGAGATGCATGCGTCGCGGGCGGGGACGTTCGCCGACGACGTCGGCGAATCGACAGCGGCGGTACGGGAGCGGGTGTGGGCCGCCCGGGCGGCGGCCCAGGAGCGATGGCGGGCGCACGGGGTCAGCACGAACGCCGATGTGAGCGGGGCTCTGCTGCGCCGAAGGTACCGGCTGGGTGCAGAAGCGATGAAGCCGCTGAAGACCGCCGTGGACCGCGGGCTGCTGAGCATCCGGGGTATGGATCGCACGCTGCGGGTCGCGTGGACGTTGGGCGATCTGGCAGGTGCGGTGTCGCCGTCTCGGGAGCACGTGGTCGCGGCGTTGTCCTACCGACAGGTGGGGGAGCGGTCATGACCGAGGATGAGCGGCGGGCCTGGGCGTACCTGTCTCGGGTGGCCGAGGCGCCGAATCCGCGAATCGCTGCGTTGGTGGAAACCATGGGTGTCGAGGAGGCGGCTGCGCGGGTGCGCCGCCGCGATCTCCCGGATGCGAAGTTGCTGGCCGCGACGGAGGTCCGGCACGGGATCGACTGTGCACGTGAGGATCTGGAGGTGCTGGACCGTCTCGGCGGGCGGTTGGTGACCCCGCACGACGAGGAGTGGCCGGTCACGGCGTTTGGCAGTTTCGACGGGGTGGAGAAGGCCAAGAGGCCGCAGGGGTATGCGCCGCTGGCGCTGTGGGTGGTGGGCCCGTCATCGTTGGCCGAGGTCCCCGCGCGGGCGGCAGCCTTGGTCGGCACCCGGGCGGCGACTGACTACGGCGAGTTCGCCGCGGCGGATCTGGCGGCCGGTCTGGTGGAGCGTGACGTGGCCGTGGTGTCGGGCGGGGCGTACGGCATCGACGGTGCGGCGCACCGGGCGGTGCTGTCGTGCGATGGGGTGACGGTGGCGGTGGTGGCGTCCGGGGTCGACGTGCCCTATCCGTCGGGGCATTCGGCGTTGTTGCACCGGGTGGCTCGTCATGGCGTGGTGGTGAGCGAGTATCCGCCCGGTAGCAGGCCCTGCCGGCGTCACTTCCTGGCGCGCAACCGGCTGATCGCCGCGCTGTCGGGAGCGACCGTTGTGGTCGAGGCGGGGATTCGCAGTGGGGCGGCCAACACCGCGGCGTGGGCGAAAGCGCTGGGCCGCAGCGTGTGTGCGGTTCCGGGGCCGATCACGTCGGCGTCGTCGGTGGGCTGTCACGAGTTGCTGAAGAACGATAAAGAAGCTCATCTCGTGACACGGGCCGAAGAGATCGTCGAATTGGTCGGCAACTACGGGGAGTTCGCGGGTGAGCTTCCGCGCCCGCCTAGCGAGGTGGACGGGCTGAGCGCTGAGGAGCTCGTGGTGTACGAGGCGTTGCCGGGCCGGGGGTCGCGGTCGGTGGATCAGATCGCCGTGGCGGCCGGTATGCCCGAGCCCGAGGTGATCGGACAGCTGACCATGCTCGACATCCGCGGACTGGTCACCCAGCAGGATGGCGAGTGGAAGCTCATGCGACGCAACGGGTCTCAGTTGCAGTGACATCTACCCTCGTCGCCAACCGCCACGGCCGTCCATCCCGGTGAGCACGTGCCTGCCCGGCCTCCGACTCGGCTCGGAGACTACGGCAGTACGCTTCGCCGGTGAACGACGCTCACGAGCAGTTCGCCGCAGCCGTACTCGAGGTCGTCGACCGCATTCCGGCCGGTCGGGTGATGACCTACGGCGACATCGCCGAGTGCCTGCAGCGCGGTGGGCCGCGCGGCGTGGGCGGCGTGATGGCGCGCGACGGCGCGGCGGTGACCTGGTGGCGGGTCGTTCGCGCCAACGGGACCCTGCCCCCACACCTGATGATCGAAGCGCAGACGCAGTGGCACCACGAGGGCACGCCGTTGCGACGCGGGATAGTCGACGTTGCCGCGGCGCGGTGGTGGCCCGACGAGCGGGCCGGCGACGATCACACCTGACGGAGTGCGTCCACCACTGATCCGAACATCGTGTTCTTGATGGCTCCGAGCGTGCCACGATCCTTGCCGACCAGCGGGCGCAGCAGATCGACTGCGGCAGGGGTGACTTCGCCTTCAGCGGCGGTGGAGTCGACGATGCCGTACGCGTGAGCGTCCGCCCCGCCGAAGCGGCGTCCGGTCGTCATCGAGGCAACGGCCGCCGCCGGCGTCAGCTTGGCCTGGATCAGCGCCGCCATGCCGGGATGGAACGGGATGCGGATGTCGACCTCCGGCAGGCAGAAGAACCCGCGATCGGTCCGCATCACTCGGAAATCGTGCGCCAGCGCCAGCATCGCTCCGGCGCCGAACGCATGACCGACCACGGCGGCTGCGGTCGGCACCTCCAGTGTGAGGACGCGGGCCAGCAGGCGGTGGACCCGCCCGACATACCACGTCCCCTGATCGCTGTGGGCACCGAGCCACTCGAGATCCAGGCCGTTCGAGTAGAACTTCGCCCCGGCCGTGGTGACGAGGGCCTGGGCGCCGTCAGCCAGCGCTCGATCGAGGGCTTGGTCGATGTCATCCAAAAACTCTGGAGAGAAACGGTTTTCGCCGTCGCCCAGATCGAGGATCGCGATGCTGTCGTCGGAAGTGATGGTCACGCTCATGGTCGTCGTCCTTGTTTTCGGTGATCAGGTCGTTGGAGCTCGGGTGGGGGGATGGTCAGCACTGCGCGCACGGCGGCCCGCAGTTGGTCTCGCGCCGTGGGCGAGTCGAGGCGATCGCGACGCAACACCAGGGCTGTCGGCAGGTCGACGATGCACGCGGTGATGACGTCGACGGCTGCGGCGTCTCTGCGGTTCCACATCGCGTCGGCCAGCCGCACCATCAACGCGATCAGTTCGGTGTCGAGGTCGCGCAGTGCATCGCCGACCGTGGCCGGCAGCGCTCCCGCCAACAGCTCGTCGCGGGGTACGTGCAGCAGCAGCGCGGCCGAGTCGGGATGGCGTTCGGCGAACGCGATCGGTGCGTCGGCGGCGGCCACCACCGCCTCCACCGCGGGCTCGGGGGCGCCGGTGTGCGGCTGCAGCGCGCTGTCGACGAGCGTCGTCTGCGCCGCCAGGAATCGTCGGCCTGCCCGCAGCCATGCGTGGGCCATCAGCCCATTGCGCGACGAGAACGTGTGATAGAGCGCCCCATTGGACACCCCGATCGCCGCACTGACCGCGCGGATCGACACCGCTTGGGGCCCCGATCGGCTGACCAGGTGCTCGACGGCGTCGAGCACGGAGTCGGGGTCGTGCACCCGCGGCCTCGGCATGGCAACACCGTAACAGAGCGTTTGCTCTGTTATTCGGAAGGGACGGCCCTGCGTCGCCGGCACCACTCGTATAGTCGAGGGGGCGCCACCCGGCGCACGACATGAACGCAGGAAGGCGGTCAGGTGGCAGGACGTCCGGTGCACACCTTCGAGGTGGTGCGGACCGAGCAGATCAGTCCCCACATCGTGCGAGTGATCCTCGGCGGCAACGGTTTCGACACGTTCACGCCGAACGACTACACCGACGCCTACGTCAAATTGGTGTTCGTCGACGATGCGGTGGACGTCAGCACGCTCGACCAACCCCTGACGCTCGACAGTTTCACCGCGCTGCCGTCGGAGCAGCGGCCCACCGTCCGGACCTACACGGTGCGACGGACGGACGCCGAGCGGCGCGAGATCACCATCGACTTCGTCGTGCACGGCGAGCACGGCGTCGCGGGTCCGTGGGCCGCCAATGCGCAGCCGGGTCAACGCTTGTTCGTGATGGGGCCCAGCGGCGCATACGCCCCCGACCCGGCCGCCGACTGGTACCTGTTCGCCGGCGACGAAGCGGGGTTGCCTGCCATTGCCGCAGCATTGGAAGCGTTGCCCGACACTGCGATTGGCCAAGCGATCATCGAGGTGGCGGGCCCCGAGGACATGCTCGAACTGACCGCGCCCGACGGCGTCGACATCCGCTGGGTGTATCGCGGCGGCCGCGCCGACCTCGTGCTCGAGGACCAGGCCGGCGATCATGCGCCACTGATCACCGCCGTCAAGGAAGCGCCGTGGCTGCCGGGACAGGTCCAGGTGTTCATCCACGGCGAAGCGCAGGCGGTCATGCACAACCTGCGGCCCTACATCCGCAAGGAACGCGGCATCGACGCGAAATGGGCGTCGTCGATCTCCGGGTACTGGCGGCGCGGCCGCACCGAGGAGACGTTCCGCGAATGGAAGCGTGAACTGGCCGCGGCAGAGGCCGGGTAGCGAAACCGACGGCCGACGTCCCAGACCGATGGCAGGGTGGGTCCATGACCTTCGGCAACTACCAGTACGAGATCTATCTGCAGGGCCTCTCGGGCGTGCAGCCGACCCTGCCCATGGATTACGCCGGCTGGGAGGCCAAGGCCGAAGTCGCCATGCCGCCGTCGATCTGGTCCTACGTCGCGGGCGGCGCGGGTGACGAGAACACCCAGCGGGCCAACCGCACCGCCTTCGACCGCTGGGGCCTCATGCCCCGCATGCTGGTCGGCGCGACGGATCGCGATCTCTCCGTCGACCTGTTCGGGCTGAGCCTGCCGTCGCCGATGTTCATGGCGCCCGTCGGCGTCATCGGGATCTGCGCCCAGGACGGGCACGGCGATCTCGCCGCCGCGCGAGCCGCGGCCCGCACCGGCGTGCCGATGGCGGTGTCGACGCTCACCGAAGACCCCCTCGAAGACGTCGCTGCCGAGTTCGGCGACACCCCCGGGTTCTTCCAGCTCTACACCCCGACCGACCGGGATCTCGCCGCCAGCCTCGTCCACCGCGCCGAGGAGGCCGGCTACAAGGCGATCATCGTCACGCTCGACACCTGGATTCCCGGCTGGCGTCCCCGCGACCTGTCCACGTCGAACTTCCCGCAACTGCGCGGCCGCTGCCTGGCCAACTACATGAGCGACCCCGTCTTCCGAGCAGGCCTGGCCCAGCCGCCCGAGGAGAACACGCAGGCTGCCGTGCTGAAGTGGGTGGGTCTGTTCGGTAACCCGTTGACCTGGGACGACCTGCCCTGGCTGCGATCGCTGACCGACCTTCCGCTGGTACTGAAAGGAATCTGTCACCCCGACGACGTGCGCCGCGCCAAGGACGGCGGCGTCGACGGCATCTACTGCTCGACCCACGGCGGCCGCCAGGCCAACGGCGGCATACCGGCGATCGACTGCCTGCCCGACGTCGTCGACGCTGCTGACGGGTTGCCCGTGCTGTTCGATTCGGGCATCCGCAGCGGCACCGACATCGTCAAGGCGCTCGCGCTGGGCGCCACCGCGGTCGGCGTCGGCCGGCCCTACACCTACGGCCTGGCCATCGGCGGCGAGGAAGGCCTGGTGCACGTGCTGCGTTCGCTGCTGGCCGAGACCGACCTGACGATGGCCGTCGACGGCTACCGCAGCCTGGCAGATCTCACTCCGGACACGCTGCGGCGCGTCCTGTAGAGCCGGCGCCGGTCCGATGTCACCGTGACCGGCGTGGAGGCCATTCTCGCCGAATTCGACACCTACCTGGCGCTGGAGCGTGGCCGCTCCGAGCACACCCGGCGGGCGTACCTGGGTGACCTGCGCTCGCTGTTCGACTTCCTGACCCGTCGTCACCCCGGGACGGGGCTGCGCGGGTTGACCCTGCCGGTGCTGCGCTCCTGGCTGGCCGCGCAAGCCTCGGCGGGCGCGGCGCGGACCACGCTGGCCCGGCGGGCGTCGGCGGTCAAGATCTTCACCGCATGGGCGGCGCGCCGCGGCCTGCTCGACGAGGACCCGTCGGTGCGCCTGCAGGCGCCGAAGGCGCGCCGGACGCTGCCGTCGGTGCTGCGTCAGGATCAGGCGATCGACGCGATGCACGCGGCGAGCTCCGGTGCCGAGCAGAACGACCCGATCGCCCTGCGGGACCGGCTGATCGTGGAGATGCTCTACGCCACCGGCATGCGGGTCAGCGAGCTCTGCGGTCTCGACATCGACGACATCGACACCTCTCGGCGGGTGCTGCGGGTGCTCGGCAAGGGAAACAAGCAGCGCACCGTCCCCTACGGCGGTCCGGCGCACACGGCTCTGATGTCCTGGCTGTCCGACGGGCGGCCGGCGCTGGCGACCTCTGCGTCGGGCCCGGCGTTGCTGCTCGGGGCGCGCGGCGGCCGCCTCGACCCCCGGCAGGCCCGCACCGTCGTGCATCAGACGATGGCCGCCGTGAGCGGTGCTCCGGACATCGGCCCGCACGGGTTGCGGCACAGCGCAGCCACCCACCTCCTCGAGGGCGGCGCCGACCTGCGAGTCGTGCAGGAACTGCTCGGCCACTCGACGCTGGCCACCACGCAGCTCTACACCCACGTCACCGTCGCCCGGCTCCGCGCGGTGCACGACCAGGCGCACCCCCGCGCATGATGCTCACCGCAGCGGCTTGAGCCGGATCGGCGTCGTCGCCACCAGCGCGACCGGGTCGACGTAGTCGGCGCGCGCCGCGGGACCCCACATGGCGCCCCAATGCAGGCACGCTGCCGAGGCGCACCCCGCGTGACCTGGCTGCAGCGCACCGATGGCAGCGCCCGCGCCGACCGTTTGACCCGGGCGAACCGCTGCCTGCACGGGCTCGTAGCTGGTGCGCAAGCCACCCGGGTGGGCGATCGACACCACCGGCCGGCCCGCGAGTTCCCCGGCGAACACCACCGTGCCGCCCGCCGCGGCGTAGACGACTTGGCCCACCGAAGCAGCGAGGTCGACCCCGCGATGCCCGCGCTGCCAGTTGCGTTCGGGCGCATCGAACGCTCGCACCACCGCCGGGCGCGGCCGCAACGGCCACTCCAAACGAGTACCGTCTGCCGTCGCTTGGGCCTGCGTCGCCCCGGCCGCGATCGAGACGCACAGCAGAAGAGCCGCCGGCATACGCATCTCCAGAAGTGCACCCGAGCAGACGCCCGCATTCCAGCCCCAGTTCAGCGGTTGGGGATGGCGCCTCGGCGTGGTCAAACCACCCGTTCCGAGCGTGTAAACTTCTCTGCGCAGCTCGCTTGCGCGGGCTGACTTCGCGCGTCTGCACGAACCTCACGGTTCGTCACCTGTATGCCGGGCGGTCCCGATGACTCGGGTCCGGCATCGAAGCAGTCGCCAGGGTCCGGCTCACCCGATGCCGGACGACAACCGACAACTCAAAGGTACGGACAACCATGGCTGTTGTGACCATGAAGCAGCTGCTCGACAGCGGCACCCACTTCGGGCATCAGACCCGGCGCTGGAACCCCAAGATGAAGCGGTTCATCTTCACCGACCGCAATGGCATCTACATCATCGATCTGCAGCAGACGCTGACCTACATCGACAAGGCCTACGAATTCGTCAAGGAGACCGTGGCCCACGGCGGCTCCATCATGTTCGTCGGCACCAAGAAGCAGGCGCAGGAATCGATCGCCGAAGAGGCCACCCGCGTCGGCATGCCGTATGTGAACCAGCGCTGGCTCGGCGGCATGCTCACCAACTTCTCCACCGTGCACAAGCGCCTGCAGCGCCTCAAGGAGCTCGAGGCGATGGAGCAGACCGGTGGCTTCGAGGGTCGCACCAAGAAGGAAATCCTGATGCTGACCCGCGAGAAGAACAAGCTCGAGCGCTCGCTCGGCGGTATCCGCGACATGCAGAAGGTGCCGTCGGCGATCTGGGTCGTCGACACCAACAAGGAGCACCTGGCCGTCGCCGAGGCGCGCAAGCTCAACATCCCGATCATCGCGATCCTCGACACCAACTGCGATCCCGACCTCGTCGACTACCCGATCCCGGGCAACGACGACGCGATCCGCTCGGCCGCGCTGCTGACCAAGGTCGTCGCCTCCGCGGTCGCCGAGGGTCTGCAGGCTCGCTCCGGTGCCGGTAAGGCCGAGGCCGGCCAGGACGGCGCGGGCGCCGAGCCGCTCGCCGAATGGGAGCAGGAGCTGCTCGCCTCCGCAACCAGCACTGCCACGGCGTCGCCCACCGCGGCCGGTGCCGCGCCGGGAACGCCCGAGGCCGACATCCAGACCGAACCCACCCCCGCACAGAACCCCTAGGAACACATCTATGGCTAACTACACCGCTGCCGACGTCAAGCGCCTGCGGGAGCTGACCGGTGCCGGAATGATGGACAGCAAGAACGCGCTCGTCGACGCCGAGGGCGACTTCGACAAGGCTGTGGAGCTGCTGCGCATCAAGGGCGCCAAGGACGTCGGCAAGCGCGCCGAGCGCGCGACCGCCGAAGGTCTGGTGGCCGCCAAGGACGGCGCGCTGATCGAGCTCAACTCCGAGACCGACTTCGTCGCCAAGAACGCCGAGTTCCAGGCCGCCGCCGACCAGATCGTGGCGGCTGCCGTCGCGGCCAAGGCGACCGACGTCGATGCGCTCAAGGCCGCTCAGGCGGGCGACACCACCGTCGAGCAGGTCATCGCCGACCTCTCGGCGAAGATCGGCGAGAAGTTGGAGCTGCGCCGCGTGGCGTACTTCGACGGCCAGGTGGAGACGTACCTGCACAAGCGCGCTGCCGACCTCCCGCCGGCCGTCGGTGTGCTGGTCGAGTACACCGGCGACGACAAGTCGGCCGCGCACGCTGTGGCCCTGCAGATCGCCGCGCTGAAGGCCAAGTACCTCACCCGCGAGGACGTGCCCGAGGACATCGTCGCCAACGAGCGTCGCATCGCCGAGGAGACCGCGAAGGCCGAGGGCAAGCCCGAACAGGCGCTGCCCAAGATCGTCGAGGGTCGCGTCACCGGCTTCTACAAGGACGTCGTGCTGCTCGACCAGCCGTCGGTGTCCGACAACAAGAAGACCGTCAAGGCTCTGCTCGACGATGCCGGCGTGACCGTGACCCGGTTCGTCCGGTTCGAGGTCGGTCAGGCCTGACCCCAGCGTCACCGCGCAGCCCCCGGAACTCCTGTTCCGGGGGCTGTGTGCGTTGTAGGCGATGTTCGGCGATGTTGCAGCACCGAAAGTTGCTCGTCGACGGCAACCGCTCGAACCCGGACCGATCTTTGCCACGATTGCAAAAATGAGACGACAAATGGCGTTGACGACAATAACGCCGTGTTCCGCCCGTTGCCGTCAGCGACGAGTGTCGACGTCATTGTTTTGCCGCGACCGCTGACTAGACCGGATCAGCAAAGTTTCTCCTGATGTTGTCGAGGTCAGCTAAGTGCTGACGTTCAGGTCAAATCCCGCGATGAGACCGGCTATAGAGTTAATCTTTCCCTGTGGAGCAATGGGTAGTCGGGGGAGGTCAGCAATGACCGGTGTGATCGACGCTCCGCAAACGGCAAAGACTGATGCCGTCGACCGCCAGTTTGAGCTGCGGATGCTGTCCGGCGTCTCCCCGGCCCGACGCCGCAAAGCATGGTCGCCCGTCGTCGCGATGGCGGTCGATCTGACGACCGCGTCGGCGGCGGTCGCGATCGGCATGACGGTCGCCAACTACCGGCATCAGCAGCTGCCGCCGTGGCAGATGATGTGTTTCTTCGCACCCACGGTGGTCGGGCTGTTCGCCATCCGCGGTCTCTACAAACGGTCGTTGGACCGTTCGTTCCTCGACGAGCTGCCGAAGATCGAAGCGCTCACCGCGGTCGCAGCGATGCTGCTGATGACCGGGCTCGTCCTCAATCCGGACATCGAGGGATCGCGCAGTACTGCGGTGGCCCAGGTGTGGGTCTGCGCCGCGGTGCTCATCCCCCTGGGGCGGCTGCTGTGGTTCGCCGCCCGAACCCGCCTGATACGCCGCGACAAGATGATCTCGCCGACGCTGATCGTCGGTAACGGCAGGATCGCCGCGAAGGTGGTGGAGCGGCTGGAAGTCACCCCGGGTTACGGGTTGCGGCCCATCGGCCTGATCGACGACGACCTCCCGTCCATGGGGGTGGATCGCGACAAGCCGGCAAGCATCCCGTATCTCGGCAAGCTGGACACTCTCGAAGACGCCATCGACCGGACCAACGCCCGATGTCTGATCGTGGCCTTCTCCCGCACCCGGGACGAGGCCATCACGGCGGCGGTCAAGGTCGCGCATCGGCGCGGACTGGCCGTGTGGATCGTGCCGCGGGTCTTCGACACCATCGGCGTGCATGCCAGTATCGACCACATCGGCGGACTTCCGCTGATCTCGGTACCCAGCACGGACCCGCGCGGCTGGCAGTTCGCGGTCAAGCACTTCTCGGATCGCCTGGTGGCGACGATCGGGCTGGTATTGATCTCACCGCTGTTCCTGTCGCTGATGCTGGCGGTGCGCTTGAGCTCGCCGGGGCCGATTTTCTTCGGCCAGGCCCGGGTCGGCCGTGACGGGCGCGTCTTCGACTGCCTCAAGTTCCGGTCGATGCGGCCGCCGAGCGAGGCCGACGCCTCGTTCGAGCGACGCGCGGACAGCGCGCCCGGCGGCGTCGAGGGGGAGGACCGGCGCACGCGGATCGGCAAGATCATGCGTTTGACCTCGCTCGACGAGCTGCCGCAGCTGATCAACGTGATCCGGGGCGAGATGAGTCTGGTCGGCCCACGCCCGGAGCGGCCCGAGTACGTCGACCTGTTCAACGCCCAGATCGCGCGATACGGCGACCGGCACCGCGTGAAGGCGGGGATGACCGGGTGGGCGCAGGTGCACGGCCTTCGTGGCCAGACCTCGATCGCCGACCGCGCCGAATGGGACAACTTCTACATCGAGAACTGGTCGCTGTGGTTGGACTGGAAGATCCTGGCGATGACCGTGGGCGCGGTGCTGCAGCGCGCCGAATGATGACCTCGTGACGGCCTGAGCCATCGGTACGCTCTGGTACCGTCGCGCCATGACCCGCATCGACGCCTTCACCGACGACGCCCTGGGCACGCTGGACGCGGTCGGTGCCGCGGAAGCCCTTCGCGCGGGCGAAGTCTCGGCGGCCGAACTGGTCGACGCCGCCATCGCACGCACTGAGGCCGTCAATCCGGCGCTCAACGGCCTGGCCTATGAGGCGTTCGACCGCGCGCGCACGCGGGCCCGGCTGGCCTACCCCTACGGCGGCTACTTCGACGGCGTGCCCTCGTTCATCAAGGACAACGTGGCGGTGGCCGGCATGCCCACCCGGGAGGGGACCGACGCATGGGAGGCGCGGATCGAACGGAGCGACGGTGACTTCGCGAAACCGTACCTGGCCACCGGGTTGATCCCGCTCGGCAAGACGCAGTTGTCCGAGTTCGGGTTCAGCGCCTCAGCCGAGCACCCGCGGCTGGGGGCGGTGCGCAACCCGTGGCACACCGACCACACCGCGGGCGCCTCCTCGTCGGGTTCGGGCGCGTTCGTCGCCGCGGGTGTCGTCCCTATCGCGCACGCCAACGACGGCGGCGGCTCCATCCGCATCCCTGCGGCGTGCAACGGCCTGGTCGGCCTCAAACCCTCCAGGGGTCGGCTTCCGCTGGATCGCAATGTGCGTCAGATGCCGCTGCAGATCGTGCACAACGGGGTCCTCACCCGGACGGTGCGCGACACCGCCGCCTTCTACCGGGAGATGGAACGCGTCGTCGCCCACCCGAAGCTGCCGCCTGTCGGCGACGTCCGCGCCCCGGGTGTCGAGCGCCTGCACATCGCCGTGTGCACGCAGTCGATCGCGCGAAACTCCGCACCGGAGGTCACCGATCTGACACTGCAGACCGCGGCACTGCTCGAGGAGCTCGGTCATCGAGTCACCGTGGTGGACAACCCGATACCGCGACGCTTCATCGACGACTTCCTGCTGTACTGGTCGTTCCTCGCGTTCGCGTTGGTGCGCGGTGGTCGGCGCACCTTCGGTGAGACGTTCGACCGCACCCGGCTGGACAGCCTCACCCTCGGGCTGGAGCAGCACGCTGCTCGCAACCTGGCGCGCCTGCCCGCGGCGCTGGTGCGGCTCGCCCGCACCCGGCGAATCACGGCGCGGCTTCAGGCCACCTACGACCTGCTGCTGACCCCGACCCTCGCCGACGTCACGCCGCGCATCGGGCATCTCGATCCGACCGCTGATTACCAGCAGGTGATCGAGCGGCTCATCGACTGGGTGGCGTTCACGCCGCTGCAGAACGTGACGGGAGAACCGGCGATTTCGCTTCCGTTGGCACGGTCGGCGTCGGGGTTGCCGGTCGGCATGATGTTCTCCGCACCTCTGGGCCGCGACGCCCGGCTGCTGGAGCTCGCCTACGAACTCGAGCAGGCGCGACCGTGGCCGACGATCTCGGGGTGACGGGTCGGCAACGAAATCCGTTGCCTTCGCGACACCCTGCTGTAACTGAGCCCCTGGCGTATTAACACCGACGACACCACCGGCGGCCCTGGGTGTTACGTGTGACTCCCACCATCATGTCTCGTGGAGACGAAGCAGGTCGGCGATTCGTCGTCGGTGATGCGCTCCGAACGGTTGCCCGTCGGCTCGCAGAACACGGTGATGTGCCTCATCCGGTTCGCGCTGGCCACCATCCGGCGCCGGCCGGAACGCTTCGTGTTGTCGGTGCTCGGCATCGCGCTGGCCATCGCATGCGTGACCGTGGTGCGCACGGTGTCGGCGAGTTTCGCGATCACAGGCCAAGATTCGGTCACCGACGTGCTCTCGGGCGGCGCCCTGTGGGTGGTGCCCGCCGACGGCGTGCGCTACGACCCCGACGTGGAGGCTCTCGTCGCCAACGGTCCCGCGCCCGACATCGACGTCCCCGCCGGATGGACGGTCACCCGCACGCTGTCCGGGGTGACGGAGGTGAACGGCCATCCGGTGTCCCTGCGCGGTCGCGACGACGTTGCTGCAGGCGAGGCGTCGGTGGCCTCCGGCGCGGCCGAGCGTCTCGGTCTGGCCGATGGCGACCGTGTCACGATCGGCGGGCAGAGCCTGCTGGTCCGGACCGGCGGCGACGGTCAATCCATGGCCGTTGCTACGTCGCTGGCCAAAGCCATTGTCGGAGAGGGCGGTTGGTGGGTGGTCTCGGCTCCTGCCGGAGCCGAGAAGCGCCGTGATGTGGCGCAGACGTTCGGCGCCGAGGTGGGATTGCCGGTCACCGCCGATCCGTCCGTGCAACCGGACCCGAAGGGTGCGGGACTCATCTACGACACCGTCGGCGGCTCGGGCCCACTGACCTTCGAGCAGAAGTTCTCGGCACTGTTCTCCGGCGAGGTGACCGGGTCGACGCTCGGCCTGATCTCGACCGTCGGTCTCGGGTTGGGCTTCGTCATCGCGGTGTCGTCGTTTCTGGCGTCGGTCACCGAGCGGCGCCGCGAGTTCGGCATCATGTCGAGTATCGGACTGGCCGACGAAGTCCTCTATTTCTTCCTGGTCGAGTCGGCGATCGTGTTCGTGACCGCCTATGTGTTGGGTATTGCCGCCGCGGGAATCGCTGTGGCGCTGGTCATTCCGGGAATCGCCACGGTGACGTCCTGGCTGCAGGGCATCGCGATGACTGCGATGTTCCTGCCTGCTATGGCCATCGTCGGAGCCCTGGTGCCGGTACACCGGCTGCTCCAGCAGCGTCCTGTCGAACTGCTGGGTGCGCGATGATCGCCAAGGGCTTGACCTACGGATGGCTCGCCGCCCGCCGCCGCGTCCGGGAGATGGTGCTGCCTGCCGTGACCACCGCCACCGGGGCGTACCTCGTGGTGCTCGTCTTCGGCATGAGCGACGGAATCCGTAGTCAGTCAGCGGTGTTGGGGCACGCCGACGAGATCGGGCACGCGGTCACGCTGATCGCCGTCACGGTGCTGCTGGTCGGTGTCGCCGAGGTCGCGGTGGCGACCACGAGAACCGTCACGCAACGCACCCGGGAGCTCGGCGTGCTCGGCGCCAACGGGGTGCCTCGGCCACCGGTCGTCGCAGCCCTCCTCGTCGAACCCGCGATCGCCGCCGTGGTGGGTGCCGTTGCCGGCGCGCTGCTGGCGGCGCTGACAGGGGTGGCCCTGGCCGTGGCCGGGGTGGTCGGCACCGGTGTGTCGGTGGCCGGATCGGCAGTCGGCGCTGCGGTCGCAGTCGGCGTCAGCATCGTGGCCGCCCTGGCGACCAGCATCGTGCCGACGTGGAAGGCGGCCTCACGTCCTCCGATTCGTTCGTTGACCGAAGGAAGCTGACATGACCGCATCCGCGCCCGCCCCCGCACCTGCGCCCGTCATCGAGATCTCGGATGTCTGGAAACTGCACAAACTCGGCGACGAGGTCGTCAAGGCGTTGATGGCGGCCGACCTCACCGTCATGCCGGGCGAGTTCGTGTGCCTGATGGGCCCCAGCGGTAGCGGAAAGTCCACGCTGCTCAACATCATCGGCGGACTCGACAGGCCGACGAAGGGGTCCGTGACCGTCGCGGGCCAGGACACCGCCGCCCTGACAGAAAGCCAATTCGCGGCGCTGCGGCACGACAAGGTCGGCTTCATCTTCCAGAGCTACAACCTGATCCCGTTCCTGTCGGCGGTCGAGAACGTCGAGCTGCCACTGATGTTCGAACCCTACGATCGCGACGCGCTGCGCCGGCGGGCGGTCGAGCTGCTCGAGCTGGTCGGTCTCGGTCACCGGATCCACCATCAGCCGACCAAGATGTCGGGCGGCGAGCAGCAACGCACCGCGATCGCCCGCTCGCTGATCAGCAACCCGGCCCTCGTATTGGCCGACGAACCGACGGCGAACCTCGATCACCGCACCGGCGAGACCGTCGTGCGCATGCTGCGCGAGCTCTGCTCGACCATGGGCGTCACCGTGGTCGCCAGCACCCATGACCCCACGGTGGCCGACGAAGCGAGCCGTGTCGTCCGCATGAAAGACGGACAGATCGTCAACTGAGTTGGGAGACAACCTATGACGCAGACCGAACCCGCGCCACCCCAGGGGCGCGACGCGCTGATGACCACGGAGCTGGTACCTGAACAGATCCTGCCCAAGGTGATGACGACGTTCGGCCTGACGGCGGCCTACGTGTTCATCATCTGCTGGGTCACCGGGTCGTCGGTGATGGCCGCGGGCGGCTGGACGGCGATCCCGATGTGGGTGCTGGGGATCCTGACGTTCCTGATCCCGGCCGGTATGGCGGTCGTGGAGTTGGGAAACCTCTGGCCCGGCCAAGGTGGTGTGTACATCTGGGCCACCCGCACCATGGGGGAGACGTGGGGCTTCATCGGCGGCTATCTGTCGTGGGTACCGGTGATCCTCAACGCCGCGTCGTCGCCGGCGGTCGTGTTGCAGTTCCTGTTGCTCGCGTTCCATGCCGAACTCGGCCTGACCACGAGCATCATCTTGCAGCTGGTGATCCTCTGGACGGTGATCGGGCTCGCCCTCGCGAAACTGGCTGCGAATCAGAAGATCATGAACATCGTCTTCGTGGTGTACGGCATCCTGACCCTGACGATCTTCATCTGCGGCCTTCTCTTCGCGGTCAACAACGGATCGGGCACGCCGTTCAGCTGGGCCGAGGCCACGATCCCCAACTTCGCCGTCGCCGGCTTCCTCTACGGCACCGTGCTGCTGTATCTGCTCGGTGTGGAGACCCCGTACAACATGGGTGCGGAGTTCCTCTCGGTGCGCAAGAGCGGGCCGAAGATGATCCTGTGGGGATCCGCCGCTCTGGTCGCGATCTACCTGCTGACCACGCTGGGCACGATGATGGCCCTGCCCAGCGATGAGATCGACCCGGTCACCGGGGTGATCGGCATGCTGGATGTGGCCGGCTTCCCCGGTCTGATGGAGGTCTGCGCGGTCGTGCTGGCGTTCATCATCATCGTGGCGTTGATGACCTATCAGGTCGCCTACTCCCGGCTGATCTTCGTCTCCGGCCTGGAACGGCACCTGCCGCGGCTGTTCACCCATCTCAATCCACGCACCCGTAATCCGGTGACAGCCATCCTGATCCAGGGTGTCATCTCGTCGCTGATCCTGGTGGGCCTGTACTCACAGAGCAGCATGGCCAACGTCACCATCTATCTGCAGGGTGGGTTGTCCACGGTGTGGCTGCTGTCCGGATTCTTCTTCCTGTTCCCGGTCGTGATCGCCCGGCGCAAGTACGCCGATCGCTATGCCGCAGAACAATTCTGGCGAATCCCCGGCGGTATGACCGGCGTCTGGATCGCCGTCGTCGTGGGCACCGTGGGGACTATCGGCGGCGTCTACTACTCGTTCGTCACGCCGTGGATCGACGTGCCGTCGGCGACCTGGATGTCCTGGGTCGGCGGCATCAGCGTGGGCATGTTCGCACTCGGCCTGATCGTCTACGTCTTCGGCAGGCGTTCCGCGCACAAGATCTCCCAAGAGGATTCGTTGGCCCACCTCGCGGTCTTCGACCTCACCGACAAGGACAAGGCGGAAGGTAGCGTCTGATGACACTGGAGGACACCCGCACCCAGCCCGCCGACACCGTCGGGCGGTATCCGCTCGATCCGCTCACCGGGGCCGAGATCGAAGCCGCGGCTGCTGTCGTGCGCTCGAGTCAATACGACACGCCGACATTGAAATTCGTCATGATCTACTTGGCGGAGCCGGCGAAGACGGAGACGCTGACCTTCGCGGGCACGGATGTGCCACGGTGTGCATTCGTCACGATGTACGATGCCGCGGCCAAGATGGTGTACGAGGCCGTCGTGAACCTCGACGCCCGGCTCCTCGAGACGTGGACACCCGTGCCCGGCCGCTTCCCGTCCTATCTCGTCGAGCACATGACCGGGGTGGAGGAGAAGGTCCGAGAGGATCCGCGCTGGCAGGACGCGATGCGCAAGCGCGACGTCACCGACTTCAGCCTGGCGATGATCGATCCGTGGCCGGCCGGCTATTACGGCAGCGCAGACCATTACGACAACTCGGCTCTGATCTGCCGGCCGCTGACGTTCATGCGTGCCGCGCCCTCGGAGCACGGTTACGCCCGCCCGGTCGAGGGGTTGATCGTCACGTTCGACCTCGACGCCATGACGGTGCTCGACGTGGAGGACCACGGGGTGGTGCCGTTACCGCCGACGGCAGGCAACTACTCCGAGAAGTTCATGTTCGATGCGAACAACCGACCGGCGTTCACGCAGTTCCGCGACGACGTGAAGCCGATCGAGATCACCCAGCCCGACGGGCCCAGTTTCACCGTCGACGGCTGGAACGTCACCTGGCAGAAATGGTCGCTGCGCATCGGCTTCAATCCACGTGAGGGCGTCACCCTGCACGAGGTCACCTACACCGACCGCGGCGTCACCCGACCGATCCTCTACCGCGCATCGCTGTCGGAGATGGTGGTGCCGTATGGGGACACGTCGCCGACGCACTGGAACAAGAACGTCTTCGACATGGGCGAAGTCGGGATGGGGTTCTCGGCCAATCCGCTGACGCTGGGATGTGACTGCCTGGGCGAGATCTTCTACTTCGACGGCACGGTCAACGATTCGAGCGGCAACGCGGTGACGATCCCGAATGCGATCTGCATGCACGAGGAGGATTACGGGATCTCGTGGAAGCACACCGATTTCCGCACCGAAGAGGTCGAGGTCCGACGGTCCCGCCGGCTCGTGATTTCGATGATCTGCACCGTGGGCAACTACGAGTACGGCTTCTTCTGGTACCTGTACAACGACGCCTCGATCGAGGTCGAGGTGAAGCTCTCCGGTGTGCTGACCACCGGGGCCGTCGCCGAGGGCGAGACGCCGCGCTGGGGCAAGATGGTCGCCCCCGGCATCTACGGCCCGAATCACCAGCATTTCTTCAACTTCCGGCTCGACATGAGCGTCGACGGGCCGAACAACAGTGTCTACGAGGTGGATTCGATACCGGAACCGGATCCGGAGCTCAATCCGCACCACAACGCGTGGATCGTGCGGGACACGCTCGTGGAGTCGGAGGCCGACGGGGCGCGCGACTGGAACTGGTCGACGGGGCGGTACTGGAAGGTGACCAACCCGGCGAAGGTCAACGAACTGGGCAGCCCGGTGGCCTACAAGCTGGTGCCCAAGGACATCGTGCCGGTGATGGTGCAGGAGGGTTCCCACATCTACGACCGTGCCCGGTTCGTTCAGCACAACCTGTGGGTGACCCGCTACGACCCCAAGGAGATGTTCGCCGCCGGTGACTACATGTATCAGTCAGCGGACATGCAGGGTCTGCCGGAGTTCATCGCCGACGACGCGCCGCTGGAGAACACCGACGTGGTGCTCTGGTACACGCTGGGGGCGCACCACGTGGTCCGGCCGGAGGACTGGCCGGTGATGCCGTGCGCCTACGCGGGCTTTCATCTCAAGCCCATCGGGTTCTTCGACGGCAATCCGGCGTTGGACCTGCCGCCGTCTCCGCCCAAGGCATGCCACCAGAACCACGCAGGTCTGCCGGTGGCCGAGCGCGCGATGGAATCCTGACCGGAAAGAGTGACCAGGTCAGGTCAGTGCGGTGAGGATGCGCCGCAACTCGCGGCGGTCGCGCTCGGACAGCGAGCCCAGCACCCGCTGCTCGGCGTCCCGGATTCCGTCATCGGTGCGTGCGAGCAGGGCCCGCCCCTGGCGGGTCAGCTCGGCGGGCAGCGCGCGGCCCGACGCGACCGCCGCGGGCCGCGAGACCAGGCCACGTTCCTGCAGGCTCCGCACCACCATGTTCATCGCCTGGGGAGACACCATCACGTCACGGGCCAGTTCGGCGTTGGACCGTCCGGGCTGTCGCGACAGCAGCCGCATGCAGATGTACTGCGGGAAGCTCAGATCCAGGGGCTCGAGCACCGCACCCGTGACGTCGGCGCGCAACGCGGACGCCAAGCGGTGCAGCAGGTAGCCCAGCGGGGTGCCGTCGCGCTCGCCCATGTCAACCATCTTGACGCATATCAATCTCATTGATACCAAAGATGGTATGACGAATCCCAGTGACGCGATGTTCGACGCCGCCTACCGCGGTGAAGCCGAGGAGATGGGCGCAGGCACTCGGCCACCGTGGAGCATCGGCGAGCCGCAGCCCGAGATCCGCGCGCTGATCGACGCCGGCATCTGTCACGGTGACGTGCTCGACGCCGGGTGCGGCGAGGCGGCGGTGTCGATGTACCTCGCCGAACGCGGCTTCAACGTCGTCGGACTGGACCAGTCGCGGACCGCCATCGACCTGGCACGAGCCGATGCCGCCCGGCGCGGGCTGGGCAACGCGACCTTCGAGGTCGCCGACATCAGCGCATTCACCGGCTATGACGGCCGATTCGGCACGATCATCGACTCGACACTGTTCCACTCGATGCCGGTGGAGCTGCGCGACGGCTACCAGCAGTCGATCGTGCGCGCCGCGGCGCCCGGCGCGACGTACGTCGTGCTCGTCTTCGACCGGGCCGCGATGCCCGAGGGCGGTCCGGTCAACGCCGTCACCGAGCCCGAGCTGCGCGACGTCGTCGCCCGGTACTGGACGATCGACGACATTCGCCCCGCCCGCATCCACGCCGATGTGCCGGAGTCCTTCGCCGCCGGATTCGCGACGTTCGCGGGCGCCGACATCCGCGACGAGGCGCCCGGCCGCAAGTCGGTGGGTGCCTGGCTTCTCACCGCGCACGCCGGCTGACACACCCGGGCGCCCCTGAGCGACGCGCGCGGCCTGCGATGAGGCAGGATGGGGGAGCCGTCTGCGGCATTCTCGGGGGCGGCCAAGCGCGAGCGAGAAGGAGTCGGATGGCGGACGGCACAGCCAACGGGGGCCCGACATCGTCGATCAGGCCCGCTTACAGCCGCGTACTGCTCAAGCTGGGCGGTGAGATGTTCGGCGGAGGGCAGGTCGGTCTCGACCCCGACGTCGTCGCGCTCGTCGCCCGCCAGATCGCCGAGGTGGTGCGCAGCGGCGTCCAGGTGGCGGTCGTCATCGGCGGCGGCAACTTCTTTCGCGGTGCCCAGCTGCAGCAGCGGGGCATGGAGCGCACCCGCTCCGACTACATGGGCATGCTCGGCACCGTGATGAACAGCCTTGCGCTGCAGGACTTCCTGGAGAAGGAAGGTATCCAGACGCGCGTGCAGACCGCGATCACGATGGGTCAGGTCGCCGAGCCCTACATCCCGCTGCGCGCGCAGCGGCACCTGGAGAAGGGCCGTGTGGTGATCTTCGGCGCCGGGATGGGACTGCCCTACTTCTCCACCGACACCACCGCCGCGCAACGGGCCCTGGAGATCAGGGCCGATGTCGTGCTGATGGCCAAGGCGGTCGACGGGGTGTTCACCGCCGACCCGCGCACGGATCCCGATGCCACGCTGTTGACGTCGATCACGCACCGCGAGGTCATCGATCGCGGCCTGGCCGTGGCGGACGCGACCGCGTTCAGCCTCTGTATGGACAACAAGATGCCGATCATGGTGTTCAACCTGCTCACCGACGGCAATATCGCCCGCGCGGTCGCAGGTGAGAAGATCGGCACACTGGTCACCACCTCGTGATCGGTGATGTGATCGGCGAGCGAAGCGACGGGAGAAGATTCAGGTGATCGACGAGACGCTCTTCGATGCCGAGGAGAAGATGGAGAAGGCCGTGTCGGTGGCCCGAGACGACCTGGGGGCGATCCGCACCGGACGGGCCAACCCCGGCATGTTCAACCGGATCAGCATCGACTACTACGGCTCCGCGACCCCGATCACGCAGCTGTCGAGCATCAACGTCCCCGAACCGCGGCTCGTGGTGATCAAGCCGTACGAGGCCAACCAGTTGCGCAACATCGAGGACGCGATCCGCAACTCCGACCTGGGCGTCAACCCCTCCAACGACGGCAACGTCATCCGTGTCGCGATTCCTCAGCTGACCGAGGAGCGCCGCCGTGACCTGGTCAAGCAGGCCAAGGCCAAGGGTGAGGACGCGAAGGTCTCGGTGCGCAACATCCGCCGGAAGGCCATGGAGGAACTGAGCCGGATCAAGAAGGACGGCGACGCCGGCGAGGACGAGGTCACCCGGGCGGAGAAGGATCTCGACAAGACCACTGCGCAGTACACGACCCAGATCGACGAGCTGGTCAAACACAAAGAAGGCGAGCTGCTGGAGGTCTGAGGTGACCGATCAGCAACCGACTCCCGTGGCAGACAAGCCGGTCGATCCAGCGCCGACCCAGAAGAAGTCCCGCGCCGGACGCAACCTTCCCGCAGCGATCGCGGTGGGTGTGGTGCTCGGGGCGATGGCGATCGGCACGCTGCTGTTCGCGCCGATCTGGTGGTTGCCGCTGTTGGCGGCGGCCATTGCGATCGCCACCCACGAGGTGATTCGTCGCCTGCGCGAGCACGGCTACGTGCTACCGGTGATCCCGCTGCTGGTCGGCGGCCAGGCGATGATCTGGCTGACGTGGCCGTTCGGCATGGCGGGACTGCTGGGCGGTTATGCCGGCACGATTGTCGTCGCCATGGTGTGGCGACTGCTCGGGCAGGGGCTGGGCAGCCAGCCCGTCAACTATCTCCGCGACATCGCAGCGTCCGTGCTGCTGGCCACCTGGGTGCCGATGTTCGCGGCGTTCACGGCGCTGCTGATCTTCGCCGACCACGGCGGCGTGCGCGTGTTCACGGTGATCGCCACGGTGGTGTTCGCCGACATCGGCGGCTATGTCGCGGGCGTGCTGTTCGGCAAGCACCTGATGGCGCCGGCGATCAGCCCCAAGAAATCCTGGGAAGGCCTCGGCGGATCGCTGGTGTTCGGCACCGCCGCCGCGGTGTTGTCCGTCACGTTCCTGCTCGACAAGCCGGCGTGGGTCGGTGTCCCGCTGGGTGTGATGCTGGTGATCACCGGAGTGCTCGGTGACCTGGTGGAATCGCAGATCAAGCGCGATCTCGGCATCAAGGACATGGGCACGCTGCTGCCCGGTCACGGCGGTCTGATGGACCGCATCGACGCGATGCTGCCGTCCGCGGTGGCTGGATGGATCGTCCTGACCCTGTTGGCCTGAGATACTGGCTGCAGTCATGTCTGGTTCTGCCGGGGCTCCGTTGCCCCTCGTCTTCGATGCCCCGCGTCGCGCGATGCCGCCGCGGCACTTCGCCGATCTCGATGACGGCGGCCGGGCGGCCGCGGTCGCCGAGCTGGGGTTGCCGGCATTTCGCGGCAAACAGTTGGCCAACCAGTACTTCGGCCGGTTGATCGCCGACCCGACGCAGATGACGGACCTGCCGGCCGCGGTGCGTGAGCAGGTGGGCGAGGCCCTGTTCCCGACACTGTTCGCCGCGGCCCGGGAGATCGAATGCGATGCGGGGGAGACCCGCAAGGTGCTGTGGCGGGCGGCGGATCAGACGACGTTCGAGTCGGTGCTGATGCGCTACCCCGACCGCAACACCGTGTGCATCTCCTCGCAGGCCGGCTGCGGGATGGCGTGCCCGTTCTGCGCGACCGGGCAGGGCGGCCTCAAACGCAACCTGTCGACGGCCGAGATCCTCGAGCAGGTCCGGTCGGCGGCCGCCGAGCTGCGGGAGCGCGACGGCTCACGGTTGTCCAACATCGTGTTCATGGGCATGGGCGAGCCGCTGGCCAACTACAACCGCGTCGTCGCCGCCGTCCGGAAGATCACCGCACCCGTGCCGGAGGGCTTCGGCATCTCGGCGCGGTCGGTGACGGTGTCGACCGTCGGGCTGGCCCCGGCGATCCGCAAGCTCGCCGACGAGAAGCTCAACGTCACGCTCGCGCTGTCGTTGCACGCCCCCGACGACGAGCTGCGCGACACCCTGGTGCCGGTGAACAACCGCTGGAAGGTCAGCGAGGCGCTCGACGCCGCACGCTACTACGCCGACGCGACCGGGCGCCGCGTGTCGATCGAGTACGCGCTGATCCGCGACGTCAACGACCAGCCGTGGCGGGCCGATCTGCTCGGCAAGAAGCTGCACGGGGCGTTGGGTCCGTTGGCGCACGTCAACCTGATCCCGCTGAACCCGACGCCGGGCAGCAAATGGGATGCCAGCCCGAAGCCCGCGGAGCGGGAGTTCGTGCGACGCGTGCGGGAGCGTGGGGTCTCGTGCACGGTGCGCGATACACGCGGCCGCGAGATCGCCGCGGCCTGCGGCCAGCTGGCGGCGCAGGGCTGAGATCAGCTGAGGCGGACCAGGGTCTTGCCGATGTTCGCGCCGGTGAACAGCCCGTTGAGTGCGTCGACGCAGGACTCGATGCCCTCGTAGACGTGTTCGCGGTGCACCAGCAGGCCTTCGGCGTCCCAGCGCCGCAACGCCGCGAACGCCTCGTCGAATCGGCCCCACTCGTCCAGGGCGTTGAAGCCCTGCATCAGTGCGGTCTTGGCGAGCAGGTTGACGTAGTTGCTCGGGCCCGGGTGCTCGCCGGTCAGATAGCTGGAGATGACCCCGCACAGCACCACCCGCGCCTTGTGGGCGAGCCTGCCGAGCACCGCGTCGAGGATGGGTCCGCCGACGTTGTCGAAGTACACGTCGACGCCGCGGGGACAGTGCGCCTTGAGCGCAGTCGGGAGGTCGTCGGTGCGGTAGTCGATGCAGGCGTCGAAGCCGAAGTCCTCGACCACTGCTCGGCACTTCTGCGGTCCTCCCGCGATGCCCACCACCCGGGCTCCGGCGATGCGCGCGATCTGACCCGCCACCGATCCGGTTGCCCCGCCTGCCGCCGACACCACGACGGTCTCCCCGGGCGCGGGCTTGCCGATGCCGGTCATGCCGAAATATGCGGTCGCGCCCGTCGGCCCGTACAGCGACATCACCGCGCGCTGGTCGACCTGATCGCCGGGACCCGGCACCGGGGTGGTGAACAGGTCGTCGCGCACGATCGTGTACTCCGAGAATCCGGTCAGCGTGGTCACCACGTCACCGACTGAATATGCCGGACAACGGGATTCGACGACCACGCCGATGCCTGCGGCGCGGATCACCTCACCGAGCGCCACCGGCGGCAGATAGCTCGGTTGGTCGTCGAGCCAGGTGCGTGCCGCGGCGTCGATGCCGACGTAGGTGGTGCGCACCAACGCCTCGCCGTCGGCAGGGGTGGGCGCAGTGCCTTCGACGAGTTCGGTGTCGTCCGGAGCGACGAGCCCCTGCGGTCGGCGGCGCAGCACGATCTGGCGGTTCGTCAGCGTGGGCACGTCGGTGAACCTACCGAAGCAGCAGCCGCGCCGGACCCGGTTGCGTCAGGGACGCCACAGCGCCTCCTGGGTGGTCGACGCGATCAGCACCCCGTCCCGGTCGTAGAGCGAGCCCATCACCAGCCCGCGGGAGTCGTTGTGGTTGCGCTGAACGACGTCGTAGAGGTGCCAGTCATGCGGGACGAAGGGTCGGTGGAACCACACCGAGTGGTCCAGGCTGGCGGCGAAGCCGGCGCCGGCGGCGAGCGTCACGCCCGACGGCCGGGCCGCGGGTACGGGACCGAAATCGGACAGGAACGCCAGCGTGCACGCCCGCAGCAGCGGATCGTCGTCGACCGGCATGCGGGAACGAATCCAGAACGGCGGCAGCGCAAATGGGCTGTAGTTCCCGGCGGTGCGGATCTCCAGCCGGTCGGTGTACTCCAGGCCCGCCACCTCGTGGTGCGCGTCGGCCAAGTCGAGCGGTAGCACCGTCACAGGCTGCTCGTCGGCCCCGGGTTCGGGGATGTGGAACGACGCGATCATCTCGAGGATGACCGCATCGTGCTGTACGGCGGTGACGCGCCGGGTGTCGAAGGACCGTCCGTCCCGGGTCCGTTCCACGCGGAACTCGACCTGCTCCCCGTATCTGCCCCCGCGGACGAAATAGAGGTGCAGCGACTGGGGCAGCTTGGCCGGATCGACGGTGGCGCCCGCGGCGGCCAGTGCCTGCGCGGCGATCATCCCGCCGAACAAGGACACCCCCGGTCCGGAGTCGGGCGCGGTCAGGACGAAGACGTCGCCGTCGCGGCGATCGAACGTCAGCAGCTCGGCGATCCAGCTCTTCTCGACACGTGTCATCGGGGGTGAACGCTATCGTGATGTGCCGTCATCGCACGGAATGGGTATGGGGTCCGGCAACGGTTCGCGGGTGAGGGCGGGTGAGTGAGTGAAGCGGCTCAACGGTGTGGACGCCATGATGCTCTACAGCGAGACTCCCGAGATCCACATGCACACCCTCAAGATCGGGGTGCTCGATGTGTCCCGGGTGCCCGGCTACGATTTCGATCTCTTCCGGAAGCTGGCGCTGCCGCGGTTGCACGCGCTGGCGCCGCTACGGTGCCAGCTGGTCGACATCCCGTTGAAGTTGCACCATCCCATGTGGGTGCAGAACGCCGAGATCGACGTCGACTATCACATCCGCCGCGCCCGGGTCCGTGCGCCGGGAGGGCGTCGCGAACTCGACGAGCTGATCGGTGAGATCGCCGGCACACCGCTGGACCGCTCGCGGCCGCTGTGGGAGATGTACGTGGCAGAAGGGTTGCCCGACAACAAGATCGCGGTGATTCACAAAGTGCATCACGTGCTCGCAGACGGGATGGCCTCGGCGAATCAGATGGCGATGGTGATCGGAGCGGAGGAGCCCGACGTGCGCGGCGCACTCGCCGAGGCGCGAGCCGATTCGACCGCCCCGCTCAACCTGCTGCGCGCCGCGGGCCGCGACCATGTGCGCGGGTTGCGCAGGGTGCCACGGCTGTTGGGCGAGACCGCGGCGGGCGTCGCGCGCGTCCGCCGCAGCGCCCGTGAGCGCGGACCCCACCCCGACTTGGCGCGCAACTTCGCCCCGCCACCGACGTTCATCAATCACGTCGTCTCCCCGGTGCGGCGCTTCGCCACCGCGCCGCTGGCTCTCGCCGATGTCAAGGACACGGCGCGTCATCTCGGTGTGACACTCAACGACATCGTGCTCGCCACGGCGGCGGGTGCGTTGCGCCGGTTGCAGCTGCACTATGACGGCGCCGCCGAGGCGCCGCTCATCGCCGGCGTTCCCGTCAGCGTCGACACGTCTCCTACCCGCGTGATGGGGAACGAATTCACCTACATCACACCGTCGTTGCCCGTGCACGTCGCGGATCCGCTGGAGCGGGTGCGGTTGACGGCCACCGCCACGGCGATCGCCAAGGAGAACCACAGGCTGCTCGGCCCCACCCTGCTGCCCTCGTGGTTGTCCTACCTGCCGCCGGCGACCACGCCGCGCATCTTCCGGCAGCAGGCGCGGCGCCTGGAGTCGTCGCTGGTGATGAATCTGACGATCTCGAACGTGCCCGGTCCGCGGGAACGCGGCCTCGTGCACGGTGCGACGGTCAGCGAGATCTATTCGGTCGGCCCGATCGTGGCGGGCAGCGGCATGAACATCACGGTGTGGAGCTATGTGGACCAGCTGTCCATCTCGGTGCTCACCGACGACCGCACGCTCGACGATCCGCACGAAGCCACCGATGCGCTGCTGGGCGCATTCGCCGAGATCCGTGCCGCCGCCGGACTGCCGGAGACGTTGACGCCGGTCGAAGGCGCGTTACCGCTGGCCGTCTGAGCTAGCGGGTGTCGCGGTTGCGGTGCAGGTACCAGCTGCGCGCGACGTAGCCGAACAGCAGGGCCGCACCGGCGACCAGGAACCAGTCCTCGACGTGGCCCTGATGGTTGCCGTGCATCATCAGCAGCAGGAACACCCCTGCGAAGAGTCCGCCGATCTGCTGCAGCCGGGGGCTCTCCTTCGACCAGCCCCACTCGGCGGACGGCACGTCCTCGACGTCGACACCTGTGTGTCGTTCCACCTCGGTGCTTGCCACAGCTGCTCCTCTGGTCTCGGTGTTGGGGCCATTCTGACACAGGCCGTAGGCTGCCCGTCCATGGCAAGCCAGCAGTCGGACCGGCCCTTCGCCGACCGGGTGGTGTTCGTCACCGGCGCCGCCCGCGGGCAGGGCCGCGAACATGCGGTCCGGTTCGCCGAGGCGGGCGCCGACGTCATCGCGGTCGATGTGTGCGAGCAACTCGACAGCGTGGCCTACCCGATGGCGACCCCGGAGGATCTCGCCGAGACCGTGGCGCTGGTCGAGAAGGCGGGCCGTCGCATCGTCGCCGAGCGCTGCGACGTCCGGGACCGTGACCGGCTGACGTCCGTCGTCGCGCGCGGCGTCGACGAGCTGGGGCGGTGCGACTTCGTGCTCGCCAACGCCGGCATCATGCCCGCCACGGGTGCGCAGGGCCGCGACATCACCGCCTACATCGACGCCGTCGACATCATGCTCAACGGCGTCTACTTCACCGTCGACGCCGCGCTGCCGGCGCTGCTGGCCAACGGCGACGGCGGGGCGATCGTGATCACGAGCTCGGCCGCCGGGCTGAAGTCGGTCAGCACCGACCTGGCCACCATGACCCACGGCGCCGCGGGCTACACGGCGGCCAAGCACGGCGTGGTCGGCTTGATGCGGCACTTCGCCACCTCTTTGGCCGCCCGCAACATCCGGGTCAACTCCGTGCACCCCGGCGGTGTCGCGACGCCGATGGTGCTCAACGAGGCGATGGCCGGGTTCATCACGGAGAACCCGTCGTTCGGGGAGTCCCAGATGCCGCTGATGACGCTGCCGATGATGGAGTCGGCCAGCGTGACCGACGCGATCATGTTCCTGTGCGGCCCGTCCGGGCGCTACATCACCGGCGTCGCGCTGCCGATCGATGCGGGCCTCCAGCTGCGTTAACCGAGGTTGCTGTACCGGCGCAGCGCCTCCGCGCGCTCCTGGCTGTGATCGACGATCGGCTCCGGGTAGTCGGCGGGCCGGTCGCCGTCGAGCTTGTGCACGTTGTCCACGTCGGCCAGTTCGGGCACCCAGCGCCGGATGTACTCGCCGTCCGGGTCGAACTTCGAGCCCTGCGTGGTCGGATTGAACACCCGGAAGTACGGCGCCGCATCGGTTCCGCACCCCGCCGCCCACTGCCAGCCGTGCTGATTGTTGGCCATGTCGCCGTCGACCAGCTGTTCCAGGAACCACCGGGCGCCCCACTGCCACGGCAGGTGCAGATCCTTGACCAGAAACGACGCCACGATCATCCGGACCCGGTTGTGCATGAAGCCGCTCTCGGCGAGCTGACGCATCCCGGCGTCGACGATCGGGAAACCGGTACGACCCGCCTTCCACGCCTCGAACGCCCCCTGTGCGTCCTTGCCCTCGTCCACCTCCATCGCGTCGAACGCGGAGTTGAAGTTCCACCAGACGCTGCGCGGCCATTCCCACACCACTGATGCGTAGAAGTCGCGGAAGGCGAGTTCCCGCAGATATGCCGTGGCGCCCTTGCCCCGGCCGAGGTCGGCGGCCATCGTGCGGGGATGGACGGCGCCGAACTTCAGGTGGGCCGACATCCTGCTGGTGGCGGCGAGATCCGGTCGGTTGCGGTCGTCGGCATAGCCGGACACCCCGTCGGAGAGGAACTCCTTCCATTGGCTGCGAGCGGCCTTCTCACCTGCCGGCAGGTCGATCTCGGCGTCACCCTTCGGGATGGTCACCGTCTTCGCGCCCTTGACGTCGCCGGGGTCGATCCAGCTCGCGCTCGTCGCGCTCGAGTCGGCCGGCGCCCGCCAGCCGTGCTTGCGCCAGGCGTTGAAGAACGGCGTGAACACCTTGTACGGGTCGCCGTCGCCCTTGGTGACGCGCCCGGGGGACACCAGATAGGGCGATCCGGTGGCGACGAGATCGACGTCACCGAGGGCGTCACGCACCTTCTCGTCACGAGTCCTGCCGAACGGCGTGAAGTCGTCGGACACGTGGACTGCGCTCGCGCCGACGGCGTTGGCCAGCTGCGGGATTCGCGTGTGGGGCGCTCCGCGCGTGACCAGGAGGCGGCCGTCGAGACTCTCCTGGAGATCCCGAAGCGCGTCGTAGAGGTAGCGCAGCCTGCGCGGGCCTGCGGACTTCTCCAACCGGGGGTCGAGAACGTAGCAGGCGAGGACGTCGCCGTCCTCGTCGGCGGCGGCCAAGAGGGCGGGGGAGTCGGCAAGCCGCAGATCGCGGCGAAACCACAGGACGGCGGGCATGTCTTGATGCTGCCCTGTGCGGCTGCGGCCGACGCCGAAACGAGGTTGACGGATCGGTGACGGTCCCGAACGACGCAGGCCCTGTGCCGTCAACGAGCCGGGCCCCCCGCCGAAAACGACGAGGGGCCCGGTCTTGAGAACGGGTCAGGCTGCCGGTGGCATCAGGACCGTGTCGATGAGGTACACGGTCGCGTTGGCGGTCTTGACGCCGCCGCACACGACCGAGGCGTTGTTGACCATCAGGTGATCGGGCGTGCCCGTCACTGTCAGGTCGGCGCCCTGCACGGTCTTGTGGGTGCCCACCACCTGCGCGGGATCGGCCTGGCCGGGCACCACGTGGTAGGTGAGGATGCTGGTCAGCAGCGGGGCGTCGGTCTTGAGCTTCTCGATGGTCGCCGGGTCGATCTTGGCGAACGCCTCGTCAGTCGGGGCGAACACCGTGAACTCGGCGCCGTTGAGGGTGTCGACGAGATTCACCTGCGGATTGAGCTGACCCGAGACGGCTGCGGTCAGCGTCTTGAGCATCGGGTTGTTGGAGGCTGCTTCGGCCACCGGGGCCATCGACATGCCCTGGACCGAGCCCGGCCCGGTGGGTACCTCCGCGGCGTAGGCCGCGCATCCGGGGCCGACGGGCTGGGCGGCCGCCGACGGGGCGGTTCCCAGGACCAGGCCGGCAGCGGCGGCGGCGGTGAAACCCAGGGTCGCTGCGCGTCGTGCTGTGTTCATGACGTGTCTCCTGTCTGCAGGGGTGTTGTGGCCGGATCAGGCAGCCGGGGGCATCAGGACGGTGTCGATCATGTAGACGGTCGCGTTGGCGGTCTTCACCCCGCCGCAGACCAGCCCGGCGTCGTTGACCTTCAGGTCGTTCCCGGCGCCGGTCACCGTCAGGTTCGCGCCCTGGACGGTCTTGTGCTCACCGGCGACCGCGTCGGGCGCGGCCTGGCCGGGCACCACGTGGTAGGTGAGGATGCTCGTCAGCAGGTCGGAATCGGTCTTGAGCGTCTCGAGGGTCGCGGCGTCGATCTTGGCGAACGCGTCGTCGGTCGGGGCGAAGACGGTGAACTCGCCGCCGTTGAGGGTGTCGACGAGATTGACGTTCGGGTTGAGCTGGCCCGACAGCGCCTGGGTCAGCGTCTTGAGCATCGGGTTGTTCGACGCGGCGACCGTGACCGGGGCGGCTGCCATACCGGCGACCGAGCCCGGGCCGGACGGCACCTGCTCGGCGTAGGCGGCGCAGCCCGACCCGATGAGGTTGGCGGCCGGGTCCGCGGCGGCGCTCGAGGTCGGGGAGGTCGAGGTGCCGGTCGCCGATTCGACGGCCGACGAGGCGGCGCTGGTTGCCGACGACGCCGTGCTGGCGGCCTCCTCGCTGGAGCACGCGGCGGCTCCGAAGATGGCCACGGCGGCCAGGCTCGCGGCGGTGACGGTCTTGCGCTTTACGGTGATCATCACGTGTTCCCTTCGGTGGGGCGGGCGTCGGTGCCCGTCCTTGGCTGACGCGGGTTATTCACCGCTGTTCGCGATGTGGATCGGTGCGGACGCCCCCCGTCACACTTGCGTCACAGTCACCTCACAGGTCCGGGTGCGGTCTGCGGCACGGCACAATGAACCCGTGACGCGACGCGTTCTGATCCTCGGCAGCACCGGATCGATCGGCACCCAGGCCCTCGACGTGATCGCCGCCAACCCCGATCAGTTCGAGGTCGTCGGGCTGGCCGCCGGCGGCGGCAACCTGGATCTGCTCGCCGAGCAGCGGGCGCGCACGGGGGTCACCACCATCGCCGTCGCCGATCCCGCCGCGGCGGAGAGGCTCGGTGACGTCACCCACAGCGGGCCGGACGCGGTGACCCGCCTGGTGCGCGAGACCGAGGCCGACGTCGTACTCAACGCGCTCGTCGGTGCCCTGGGATTACAGCCGACGCTCGCGGCGCTGGAGACCGGCGCGCGACTGGCATTGGCCAACAAGGAATCCCTGGTGGCGGGAGGTCCGCTGGTGGTCAAGGCTGCCGCGCCCGGCCAGATCGTGCCGGTGGACTCCGAGCACTCGGCGCTGGCGCAGTGTTTGCGCGGAGGCGCCCCCGACGAAGTGGCGGCGCTGGTGCTCACCGCCTCGGGCGGTCCGTTCCGCGGCTGGTCGGCAGAGCAGCTCGAGTCGGTCACCCCGGAGCAGGCGGGGGCCCATCCGACCTGGTCCATGGGACCGATGAACACACTGAATTCGGCGTCGCTGGTGAACAAGGGGCTCGAGCTCATCGAGACACATCTGCTGTTCGGCATCGACTACGACCGCATCCAGGTGGTGGTCCATCCACAGTCGATCGTGCACTCGATGGTCACGTTCACCGACGGCTCGACGCTGGCGCAGGCCAGCCCGCCGGACATGAAGCTACCGATCGCCCTGGCATTGGGTTGGCCGGCCCGCGTCGCGGGAGCTGCCGCCGCCTGCGACTTCACCACGGCGTCGACCTGGGAGTTCGAGCCGCTCGACGACGACGTGTTCCCCGCCGTGCAGCTGGCCCGTGAGGCCGGCCGGCGGGGTGGTTGCCTGACCGCGGTGTACAACGCCGCCAACGAGGAAGCCGCCGCGGCGTTCCTCGACGGCAGGATCGGATTCCCGGCGATCGTGCGCACCATCGAGGCCGTGCTGCGCGCTGCCGACCAGTGGGCCGCCGAACCAGCTACCGTGGATGACGTCCTCGACGCGCAGGACTGGGCGCGGATGCGTGCCCGTCGCGCCGTCGAGCACGATTTCGCAGGTAGCAGGGACTAGCAGGAGTAGAGGCCCACCAGATGATGTTCGCGATCGGCATCGTGCTCTTCGCACTCGCCATCCTGCTGTCGGTGGCCCTGCACGAGTGCGGCCACATGTGGGTCGCCCGCGCGACCGGGATGAAGGTGCGCCGCTACTTCGTCGGCTTCGGGCCCACGCTGTGGTCCACCCGTCGCCCCAACCGGCTGGGCTCCACCGAGTACGGCGTCAAGGCGGTCCCGCTGGGCGGCTTCTGCGACATCGCCGGCATGACCTCGGTCGAGGAGCTCGACCCCGAGGATCGCCCGTATGCGATGTACCGGCAGAAGACGTGGAAACGCGTCGCGGTGCTCGCGGCCGGGCCGGGGATGAACTTCGTCATCGGCCTGGTGCTGATCTACGCGATCGCCGTCGTCTGGGGGCTGCCCAACCTGCATCAGCCCACCAACGCGATGGTGGGGCAGACTGCCTGCGTCAAAGACGAAGTGACACAGGGCAACCTGGGGGAGTGTGTTACGGCCAGTCCGGCCGCGGCGGCCGGCATCCAGGCCGGTGACGTCATCGTCGCCGTCGGTGGCACCCCGGTGGCCAACTTCGACGAGATGTCCACCGCCGTCCGGAAACTCAACGGTCCGACCCAACTCACCGTGCAACGCGACGAGAACGGGCAGACTCGCGAGTTCGTCACCACCGTCGACGTCACGCCGAGCCAGCGGTTCGTGGCCAAGGACGGCGCGGACCCGACGCCCACGCAGGTCGGCACAATCGGCGTCGCGGCGGCCAGCTTCGGTCCCACGCAGTACAACCCGCTCTCCGCGGTCCCGGCGACATTCGCGTTCACCGGGGACCTGGCCGTCGAGCTGGGCAAGTCGCTGGCCAAGATCCCGACCAAGGTCGGGGCGCTCGTGCAGTCCATCGGCGGTGGGGAACGGGACCCGGAAACCCCGATCAGCGTCGTGGGAGCCAGCATCATCGGTGGCGACACCGTCGAGGCGGGGCTGTGGGTGGCGTTCTGGTTCTTCCTCGCTCAGCTGAACTTCGTGCTCGGCGCGGTCAACCTGGTGCCGCTGCTGCCGTTCGACGGTGGCCACATCGCGATCGCACTGTATGAAAAGGTGCGCAATCTGTTCCGGTCCGCGCGCGGCAAAGTGGCCGCCGGACCGGTGAACTACCTCAAGCTGATGCCGGCCACCTACGTGGTGCTGGTGTTGGTGGTCGGCTACATGCTGCTGACCGTGACCGCCGACCTGGTCAACCCGATCAGGTTGTTCCAATAGGAAAGCTCTGATGACCTCCATCGGTTTAGGAATGCCGGCCGCGCCGGCGCCCGTTCTGGCCCCGCGTCGTCCCACCCGTCAGTTGATGGTGCGTGATGTCGGGGTCGGCAGTGACCATCCGATCTCGGTGCAGTCCATGTGCACCACCAAGACCCACGACATCAACGCCACGCTGCAGCAGATCGCCGAGCTGACCGCGTCGGGGTGCGACATCGTCCGGGTGGCGTGCCCTCGGCAGGAAGACGCCGATGCGCTGCCGGCGATCGCGAAGAAGTCGAAGATCCCGGTGATCGCCGACATCCATTTCCAGCCCAAGTACATCTTCGCCGCGATCGACGCGGGGTGTGCTGCGGTGCGGGTGAACCCTGGCAACATCAAGGAATTCGACGGGCGCGTCGCCGAGGTGGCCAAGGCCGCCGGCGATGCCGGCATCCCGATCCGCATCGGCGTCAACGCCGGTTCCCTGGACAAGCGGTTCCTGCAGAAGTACGGCAAGGCGACGCCCGAGGCGCTCGTGGAGTCCGCGCTGTGGGAGGCCTCGCTGTTCGAGGAGCACGGCTTCGGCAACATCAAGATCAGCGTCAAGCACAACGATCCCGTGGTGATGGTCGAGGCCTACCAGCAGCTCGCCGCCCAGTGTGACTATCCGCTGCACCTCGGTGTCACCGAAGCGGGGCCCGCTTTTCAGGGCACGATCAAGTCGGCCGTCGCCTTCGGGGCGCTGCTGTCCCAGGGGATCGGCGACACCATCCGGGTGTCGCTGTCGGCGCCGCCGGTCGAAGAGGTCAAGGTCGGCAATCAGATCCTCGAATCGTTGAACCTGCGGCCCCGTGGACTGGAGATCGTGTCCTGCCCGTCGTGCGGTCGTGCGCAGGTCGACGTCTACACCCTGGCCAACGAGGTCACCGCGGGCCTGGAAGGCATGGACGTTCCGCTGCGTGTCGCGGTGATGGGCTGTGTGGTCAACGGACCGGGCGAAGCACGCGAGGCCGACCTCGGGGTGGCATCCGGCAACGGCAAGGGCCAGATCTTCGTCAAGGGTGAGGTGATCAAGACGGTGCCCGAGGCGCAGATCGTCGAGACGCTCATCGAGGAGGCCATGAGGTTGGCGGCCGACATGGACACGTCGGAAGGTTCCGAGGATGCCAGCGGTTCACCGGTTGTGACCGTAAGCTGAGCGCAAGGTCCCGTTAGGGCTGCACAAGGGTCGTCGCAGAAAGAGTCCAGATGTCGGCTCCTCCGCTTTTTCGCCTCGTTGACGAGCGAAGGGTGTCGGTGGTGCGCGACATCCGGGACATGACCGCCGTCCGGCAGGTTCTCGACGACGATCCGGTGGCCTCGTGCATGGTCGCCTCCCGGGTCGCCGAACACGGCATCGAGCCGGCGGCCATCGGCGGCGAGCTGTGGACGAGGCGGCGTGCCAGCGAATCCCTCTGCTACGCCGGGGCCAATCTGATTCCGCTGCGCGGTGCAGCCGGTGATCTGAATGCGTTCGCGGACAAGGCGATGAGCACGTCGCGGAGGTGTTCGTCGCTGGTCGGGCGCGCGGAACTGGTGCTGCCGATGTGGCAGCGGCTCGAGCCGGTCTGGGGCCCGGCGCGCGACGTCCGAGCCCATCAGCCTCTGATGGCGCTCGCCACCGCCCCGGCCTGTGCAGTCGATCCCGCGGTCCGGCAGGTGCGCATGGACGAACTCGACGCCTACCTGGTCGCGGCGATCGACATGTTCATCGGCGAGGTCGGTATCGATCCCCGCATCGGTGACGGGGGCCGCGGGTACCGCCGTCGGGTCGCCGGACTGATCGCGGCGGGCCGGGCATGGGCACGTTTCGACCGGGGGCAGGTCGTCTACAAGGCGGAGGTGGGTTCGCAGTCGCCGGCCGTGGGGCAGATCCAGGGCGTGTGGGTGCATCCGGATCTGCGGGGCCGCGGTATCGGAACCGCGGGCACCGCCACCGTCGCGGCGGCCGTCGTGGCGAGCGGGCGCATCGCGAGCCTGTATGTGAACAGCTTCAACACGGTCGCGCGCGCCACCTACGCGCGGATCGGGTTCACCGAAGTCGCGTCTTTCGCCACGGTGTTGCTGGATTGATGCCCGATCAGGACGCGGCGCAGCGGACGATCATCGCCGATGCGATGGTGCGCGCATTGGAGCGTCGCCACGACGTGCTGGACGCGGTGGTGGCGTCCGAGGACTACGACGCCGCGATCGAAGCGCTGGAGGAACTGCTCGACACGAGTGCCGAGGCGGCCGAGGCCGTGCTGCGGTTGTCCTTCGACCGGCTGACCCGCGTGTCGCGGCGCCGGATCGCCGCGGAGCTGGACAGCCTGACGAGTCAGGTCTCGGAGAGCCCGGTCGAGCACGCGCCGGGGTCGGCCCGCCGGCTGCGGCTGCGGCCGTTCCGCGCGGACCTCGACGCCGACATCTTCGCCGCCCGCACCGGTGACGTCCGCGCTGCCGGCGACGGCACGGACTCGCCGCCGCGCGAGCTGGCCGACGAGATCCGCGACGCCGTGGCCCGGGTCGCGGCCGAGGAAGCGGCGTGGCTGGTCGCCGAGGTCGGCGGTGGCAAGGCCGGCACGGTCAAGGTCGGCATGGTGTTCGGTGAGCTGTGCGGCGGTGAGGTGGACGTGCGGATCTGGATTCACCCCGACCACCGCAAGCAGGGCTACGGCACGGCGGCGCTGAGGACCTCGCGTTCGGAGATGGCCGCGTATTTTCCCGCCGCGCCGCTCGTCGTGCGGGCCCCCGCCGCGGGCGCGTAATCCCCGCGCCGAATTCGACGAAATGGTCGATCTCTCTCGAACTTGTGCGCCCGAACGTCGGTTTGGGCGGTGACGCCGCGGTGCGCCTGCAGCGATATCGGATCGTGACTTCTTAACATCAGTCCCAATGGTCACAAGAGTCTCTTCCGCATCAATCACATCGCGTGTGGCGGCCGTCGTCACGGTCCTGACGGTGGTGCTGGCGTTGAGCGCATGCACACCGCGACCCGACGGCCCCGAGCCCACCGCCGAAGCGTTCTTCGCGGCGCTGGCCACCGGCGACACCAGCGCCGCGGCCGCGCTGGCCGACCATCCCGACGCGGCCCGCGAAGCACTCAACGAAGCGTGGGCGGGTCTGCAGGCCAAGGCTCTCGACGCCCAGATATTGAGCGCCAAGTACGCCGAGGACACCGGCAGCATCACCTACCGCTACACCTGGCATCTGCCCAAGGACCGGAGCTGGACCTACGACGGGCAGCTCAACATGATCCGCGAGGAGGGCCGCTGGCAAGTGCGCTGGTCGGCCACCGGCCTGCATCCGCGCCTCGGCGAGAACCAGACGCTGGCGCTGCGCGCCGAGGCTCCGCCGCGGGCATCGGTCAACGAGCGCAGCGGCACCACCGTGCTGGTGCCCGGCTTCCGCTACGGCTTCGCGCTGGACGCCAAAGCCGCCGGCGAGCAGCTGATGCCGACCGCGCGGGCAGTCGCCGACGCGCTGCGCCGCTTCGACAACACCCTCGATCCCCAGCGCCTCGCCGAGCAGGCCAGCTCGACGGCCGGGCCGCTCAACCTGATGACACTGCGCCAGGCCGACCGCGACGCCGTCGCCGGCGCGATCGGCGCGCTACCCGGAGTGGTGATCACTCCCCAGCCCGAGATGGTGCCCACCGACGAGCATTTCGCGCCGGCACTGATCAACGAGGTGAAGAAGACCGTCTCCGACGAACTCGACGGCGCGCCGGGGTGGCGCGTCGTCACGGTCAACCAGAACGGCGTGGACGTCGACGTGCTCAACGAAGTGGCGGGTACACCCGCCCCGTCGATCACCATCAGCCTGGACCGGTCGGTGCAGAACGCGGCGCAGAACGCCGTGGACGTCACCGGCAAACAGGCCATGATCGTGGTCATCAAGCCGTCGACGGGCGAGATCCTCGCCGTGGCCCAGAACAGCGCCGCCGATCAGGAGGGCCCGCTCGCCACGATGGGTCTCTACCCGCCGGGATCGACGTTCAAGATCGTCACCGCGGGCGCCGCGATCGAGCGCGACATGGCCACTCCGAACACGCTGCTCGGATGCCCGGGCCACCTCGACATCGGACATCGCACGGTGCCCAACTACGGCGGATTCGACCTGGGCACCGTCCCGATGTCGCGGGCGTTCGCCAGCTCCTGCAACACGACGTTCGCCGAACTGGCCAGCCGCATGCCGCCGCGTGGGCTCACCCAGGCCGCGTCCCAGTACGGCATCGGGCCGGACTACAAGATCGCCGGATTGTCCACCGTCAGCGGCTCGGTGCCGCCCACGGTCAATCTCACCGAGCGCACCGAGGACGGCTTCGGCCAGGGCAAGGTCCTTGTCAGTCCGTTCGGCATGGCGCTGGCCGCCGCGACCGTCGCGGCCGGTCACACCCCGGTGCCGCAGCTGATCGAAGGGCGCGAAACCGAGATCAGCGGCGACCGGCAGCCGATTCCGTCCGACGTGGTCGACAACCTGCGGCCGATGATGCGACTGGTCGTCACCAACGGAACCGCCAAGGACCTACAGGGCGCGGGCGATGTACGGGGCAAGACCGGGGAAGCCGAGTTCGCCGGCGGCTCGCATTCCTGGTTCACCGGGTACCGCGGCGACATGGCTTTCTCGGCGCTGATCGTCGGCGGCGGGAGCTCGGAGTACGCGGTGCGCATGCTCAAGGGCATGCTGGACTCTCTGCCGCCCGACTACCAGGCCTGACGGGCGGCGGCCCGGCGGTACGGTGGAACCGTCATGACCGATATCGAGATGCGGATCTCCGATGCCGACCGCAACGGCACCCTGCGCCGCCTGCACAACGCCGTCGCGCTCGGCCTGATCGACATCGCCGAGTTCGAGGAGCGCTCGGCGATGGTGTCGCGGGCGCGGTTGCCGTCCGACCTCGACGCCCTCGTCGGTGATCTGCCCGGCCCCGGCGCGATCGTGGCCTCGGCCGCCGACCGCGTGGAGCTGCGCGGGGTGTTCGGCTCGCTCAAGCGGCAGGGCGAATGGGTGGTGCCGACCCGGCTGGCGCTGTACCGCCGCATGGGCTCGGTGGAGCTCGACCTCACCAGGGCGCGGTTCGCCGGACCGATCGTGATCATCGAACTCGACATGAAGTTCGGCGGTTTGGAGCTGCGGCTGCCCGACGGCGCCAGTGCCTCCATCGACGACGTCGAGGTCAACGTCGGCAGTGCCACTGATCATCGCAAAGAAGCGCCGGCGGAAGGCAATCCGCATGTCGTGCTGACCGGCAAGGTGGTGTGCGGGTCGGTCGACATCCGCGGCCCGCAGAAATCGTGGCGGGTCGGTCTGCCCCGGCGTGGCCACTGATCAGCTGACCGCTGCACCGTCGAGGGCGAGCCCGGCGACTACCATCGACCTCATGTCTGTCCGGACCGCCCTGCGCCCCGGCACCGTCTCTCCGACGCTGCCGGTGCCCCCGTCGATTCCCCGCCCCGAGTACGCCTGGAAGCCGACCGCGCAGGAGGGCAGCGAACCATGGGTGCAGACGCCCGAGGTGATCGAGAAGATGCGGGTGGCCGGCCGGATCGCCGCCGGTGCGCTCGCCGCCGCCGGTGAGGCTGTCGCACCGGGGGTGACCACCGACCAGCTGGACCGGATCGCTCACGAGTACATGATCGACCACGGCGCGTACCCGTCGACGCTGGGTTACAAGGGCTACCCGAAGTCGTGCTGCACCTCGGTCAACGAGGTCATCTGCCACGGCATCCCGGATTCGACGGTGCTCGAGGACGGCGACATCGTCAACATCGACGTGACCGCCTACATCGACGGCGTGCACGGTGACACCAACGCGACGTTCCTGGCCGGCAACGTCTCCGAGGAGCACCGGTTGCTGGTCGAGCGCACCCACGAGGCGACCATGCGTGCGATCAAGGCGGTCAAGCCCGGTCGTGCCCTGTCGGTGATCGGGCGGGTCATCGAGGCCTACGCGAATCGGTTCGGCTACAACGTCGTTCGTGACTTCACCGGGCACGGCATCGGAACCACCTTCCACAACGGCCTGGTCGTGCTGCACTACGACCAGCCCTCCGTGCAGACCGTCATCGAGCCGGGCATGACGTTCACCATCGAACCGATGATCAACCTCGGCTCGCTGGACTACGAGATCTGGGACGACGACTGGACCGTCGCGACCACCGACAAGAAGTGGACCGCGCAGTTCGAGCACACGCTGGTGGTCACCGACTCCGGCGCGGAGATCCTCACGCAGGTCTGAGGCGTCGGTAGCCTGATGCCATGACCTGGCGTGCCGGCTTCGCGACCGTGGTCGCGCTGTTGCTGGTGGGTGGCTGCGCGCCGACGGTGACCGGGACGGCGACGTGGCCGGGAGCACGGCTGGACCGGGCGCTGCTCACCGCCGCCGACTTCCCTCCCGGTGTGCACTACGAGCGCATCGACAAGGACCCCGGCGCGGCGGACGGGGCGGGCGGTCCACCGCCGATGCTGTCGAAGCCCGAGGGCTGCACCGACGGCTTGACGCGGGACATCGCGGCGACGGCCGAGCGTGGGCCCGGCAGCGCCGCCGAATACGTGGCGGCCTACAACGGGGCGCGCATGGTCATCACGGTGCTGACGTGGCCGCTCGATCTGGCTCGGCTCGCCGCCACCGCCGAGCGCTGCGCGACCTTCGAGACATTTTTCGCTCCCAGCGATCCGGGTATTCCGATGACCACCACCCGCCTGCAGACCGACCGCACCGACGCTCTTGTCTACGAGCAGACGATGCACCTCGCCGGCGCCGACAGCACCGTCTACTTCTCGTTCGAGAACCTGGGTGCCACAGCGGTTTTCGGGATCGCGTTCCCGACGCGCGATCCGTCGATCCCGGCCGAGGGCACGTTGCCGCAGACCTTCCTGGACACGGTCGACCGGCAGGCCCAGCGCGCCGCGGCGGCATGACGCATCGGTCAACCGCAGGCAAATCGGCCCGCCGACTCAGGTGTGGACGGTAGCGTGGCGCAATGCCCGCTCCCATGATCACCGTCGACGGCGTCGGGGTGCCCGTCGAGGTCGCCGGTCCCGAGAACGGCTCGGTCGTGGTGTTGCTCGGCGCTGCCCAGAAAGCGCCCGCCGCATACGAAGCCGTGTGCCAGCGGCTGCACACCGCGTCGTTGCGCACGGTGGTCATCGGGCCCGACCCCCGGCTCACGGCGAAGTCGGTGATCGACATCCTGGACAAGCTCGACGTGCGGTGGGCGCTGCTGGTGGGGGACAGGCTCGGGGGTGAACTGGCCTGGGAGCTGGCCGCGACGCGGCTGGACCGCTTCATCGGTCTCGTCGTCATCGACCGCGGTCATCCCCGGGTGCCCGATCTGACGGGCGCCGTGCGTGACGACAGCTGTCCGCCGGTCGAACTCAACACGACCGCATTGGTGAGCACCCCGGCGGCGCGGGCGGTGGCGAAGGCGAGTCAGCGTTTCGTCTACGGGGAGTACCGGATCGTCGATCTCCTGGGCCGCAAGCAGGCCGCCGACTCGACCGCGCAGCTCGCGGCCGAGATCGTGATGCGCACCAGCACCTGGTGACGCCCGCGAGCGCCTGTCACCGTGCGGTGTAGCCCCCGTCCACGGCGATCGTGGTCCCCGTGACATACCGTGCGTCGTCCGAGGCGAGGTAGGCCACGGCGGCCGCCACATCCTCCGGAGTTGCCAAGCGGTGCAACGGGATATCGGCCAACACCTCGGCCGCGGTGGTCTCCCGGCCTGGAATGCGGGCGAGCCAGTCGTCGTAGAGGGGGGTGCGGGTCATCCCGGGCGCGACGTCGTTGACGCGAATTCCACGCGTAGCGAGTTCGACCGCGACCGAGCGCGTCAACGCGTGAATCGCGCCCTTGGACGCCGCGTAGATCCCCATGGTCGGCACGCCGACGGTCGCCAGCCTCGACGTCACGTTGACCATCGCCGCGCCGGACCGCATGACGCGCGCCGCGCTCTGCATCATCGCGATGGTGGAGAACGTGTTCACCTCGAACACCCGGCGGACGGAGTCCATGGAGCTCGTCGCGAAGTCGCCGGTGTGGTCGAGACCCGCGTTGTTGACGAGCACATCCAATGCGCCGAACGACTCGAGACAGGCGTCCGCGAGCTGGTCGGCGGTCTCGGGGGCGGTGAGATCCGCGGCGACGAAAACGATTCTCTCGCCCAGAGATTCGACGAGTTCGCGGCCACGCCTTCGGTCACGGCCGGTGGCCAGGAGCTGCGCGCCCTCGGCATGGAGCCGCGCTGCGATCGCCGGCCCGATGCCCGATGTCGCTCCGGTGACCACGGCTGCGCGCCCGTCGAACCGGCCCGGCGCCTGCGAGGCCGTCACGGCAGCTTCTTGGCGATCTCCTGCGCCCCCGCGATCACCTGGGCGCCGGCATGCTCGAGGCTCTCCGGGGTCAACCGGTGCGTCAGGAAGCTGATGCTGAGTGCGTAGCGCGACGCACCGCCGTCGGAGGTGGGGATCGCCGCGGCCACGCACGTCAGCTCCTCCGCGGCCTCCTCCCGGTCCACCGCGAACCCCTGCTTGCGGATCTCCTTGATCTCCGCGTCCATCTTCTTCATGGTGGTGATCGTGTGGGGCGTGAGCTCCGGAAGGCCCGTCGAGGCGACGATGTCGCGCCAGACACTGTCGGGCATGGTGGCCAGAAGAGCCTTTCCCAGCGCGGAGGCATGCCAGGGATCGGACTGCCCGACATCGCTGACCTTCTTGACCGCGCGCCGACCCTCGACCACCTCGAGGATGACCACGCTGCGCTCCTTGTGCGCCGCGAAGTTCACGGTCTCGTTGAACTCGTGCATCAACCGCTCCATGGTCGGCAGGACCACCTCGGAGGGCACCTGGCCGGAGAACGCGCGCTGCCCCAGCCGGAACACCTCCCAGCCGAGCCGGTACTGGGTGGCGTTGAAGCGTTCGATGTAACCCAGTGCCGCGAGGCTGTTCAGATACCGCAGCACCGTGGCCTCGTTGAGCTCGGTCCGACGCGAAATCTCGGTCAGATTACCGACATTCGCGTCGGCCACCGCGCTGAGCACCCGCGCCGTGCGCTCGACGCCGATCAGGGTCGAGCTCTTCTCCGGACGATCCTCCGTTTTCACCCAGTGAAGGCTACCAGCGCCCAGTGCCGGCACGCCGATGGTGCGTCCTGTTGACGGAGCAGTGGGCCTGGGTTAGATTTCATTCAGCGCATAATAGTTTCACTGAATGAAATACGGCGCCATCATCGATCCAGGTTCGAGAAGGAGACGCAATGCCCACCGCAGCCGACAGCCGCTCATCGAGGGTCGACGGGGCCGCCATCCTGGCGTCCCAAGGCCTTCTGTCGGCCGATGACTACTCGCTTGCCACGTCGACCAAGTCATTCGACGACGGCGGCCAGTATCGACTCGAAATCTCTGGTGTAGAACGTCTTTCGACGCTGCAGGTGATGCTGGACGAGGCCGCGAAGCAGGATGTCTTCATCCACCGCGTGATCGCCTTCGGCGGCGGCACCACGCTGCTCAACACCAGTGAACTCAGCGATGTTGCCGCGTTGGCCGCCGAGAACCACATCGAGCTCATCGCCGTTCCCGGCCCGCGTACCGGGTGGGATCTCGGCCGGCAGGCACTGAGCACCGAGGGGACGGCCGGCGGCCGCCGCGTCCGCGGTCTGGACAACGTGCGCTACTTGCTCGACGACTACCTGCGGATGTTCTCCACCGGCATCCGCGGTGTCCTGGTGTGGGACGAAGGGGTCCTCGACATCCTGAACAAGGCGCGCGACGCCGGACACATCCCGGCCGACGCCAAGTTCAAGATCTCGGTCTACGCCGGACATGCCAACCCGGCCTCGATCCGGATACTCCAGGATCTCGGTGCAGACAGCGTGAATCCGGTGGGTGACCTCAGTCGCCCGATGCTCGCTGCGATCCGCCGCTCTGTCGATGTGCCGCTGGACGTCTGGGCCGAGACGTTCGAATCGTTCGGAGGAATGAATCGGCTGTGGGAGGCCGGTGACATCGCCCGCGTCGCGGGTCCCGTCTACTTCAAGATCGAGCCGGGCGAATCCGAAGCCGTCATGTACAACGGCTGGGTGCGGCCCGAGTTCCACGAGGAACTCATCCGCCACAAGGTGCGCCACGCAGCGATTCTCAACGAGCTCGCCCGCTCGAGCGCTCCGGACGTCGTCGTCTCCCCGCAACCGCGCGCGGCCAGTCCCGCACTCGCCAACTGAGTCGACGAGCAGACACATGGGACACCACGCCGCCGTCATCGGCTCGGGCAACATCGGCACCGACCTGATGTACAAACTGCGCAGATCGACGATGCTCGACATCGCCGCGATGGTCGGGATCGACCCGGACAGCGACGGTCTGGCCCGCGCGGCCGCACTCGGGGTGCCGGTGACGGCGGCTGGGGTGGACGGACTACTGGCGATGCCTGCCTTCGACGACGTCGACGTCGTCTTCGACGCCACCAGTGCCGCAGCTCATCGTCACAACGACGCCGCGCTGAGCGCGACCGGTCGCCTGGTCGTGGACCTGACCCCGGCGGCCATCGGGCCCTTCGTCGTACCAGCTGTCAACATGGCCGACCTGACCGGGCAGCGCAACCTCAACATGGTGACCTGTGGTGGCCAGGCGACGGTCCCGATCGTGGGTGCGCTGTCGTCGGTGACCCGGGTGCACTACGCGGAGATCGTGGCCTCCATCTCGTCTCGCTCGGCGGGCCCCGGCACCCGCGCCAACATCGACGAATTCACGCAGACTACTGCGCGGGCGCTCGAGACGGTGGGCGGCGCGGCCCGCGGCAAGGCGATCATCATCCTCAATCCCGCGGAACCGCCGATGATCATGCGTGACACTGTCAGCGCGTTGGTGTCGGCTGTCGACGAGACGGTGATCGCCAGCGCGGTGGGGGACATGGTCGACGCGGTGGCCCAGTACGTTCCCGGCTACCGGCTGCGTCAGAAGGTGCGGTATTCGCCGGTACCGCAGCATGATCGGCGCCGACGGCTCATCGACACGGCGGTGGACGTGGCTCAGGTGACGGTATTCCTCGAGGTGGAGGGTGCTGGGGACTATCTGCCTGCCTATGCGGGCAATCTCGACATCATGACCGCCGCTGCGGTCCGGGTCGCCGAGCAGGCCGTCATGGCGGGGCAGTCCGAAAGTGTTGCACGGTGAACACCGATCGACCCACCGAGATCTACGTCCAGGACGTGACGTTGCGCGACGGCATGCACGCCGTCGGCCATTCGCTGGGCCTGTCCGACACCCGCCGCATCGCCCGCGCACTGGATCAGGCGGGCGTGGCCGCCATCGAGATCGCGCACGGTGACGGCCTGGCCGGCGGCAGCCTCACCTACGGGGCCGGGGCGCACGAGGACCGCGAGTGGATCGCGGCGGCCGCCAACGTCATCCGCACCGCGCGGCTCACCACGCTGCTCATCCCCGGTATCGGGACGCTCGACGATCTGCGCGCTGCTGTCGACGTCGGCGTCACGTCGGTGCGGATCGCCACCCACTGCACCGAAGCCGACATCGCGCGCCAGCACATCTCGACCGCACGCAGCCTCGGCCTCGACGTGGCGGGTTTCCTGATGATGTCCCACCTCACCGATCCCGATCATCTGGCGGCGCAGGCCAAGGTCATGGAGGAGGCCGGCGCGCTGTGCGTCTACGTCACCGACTCCGGTGGCCGGCTCACGATGACCGACATGCGCGACCGCGTTCGTGCCTACCGTGATGTGCTCGCGCCCACCACGACGATCGGGGTGCACGCTCATCACAACCTGGCGCTCGGTGTCGCCAATTCCGTTGTCGCAGTGGAAGAAGGAGTGCACCGCGTCGACGCGTCGCTGACCGGTCTGGGCGCCGGTGCCGGGAACTGCCCCCTCGAGGCTTTCGTCGCGGTCGCCGAACTCCACGGCTGGGCGCACGGCTGCGACCTGTTCGCGCTGATGGACGCCGCCGAGGATCTGGTCCGGCCGCTGCAGAAGCGCCCCGTGCGGGTCGACCGGGAAACCCTCACCCTCGGGTACGCGGGGGTGTACTCCAGCTTTCTGCTGCACGCCGAGCGCATCGCCGCCGAGGTCGATGTCGACACACGCGACCTGCTCGTCGAAGCCGGCCGCCGTTCGATGGTGGGCGGCCAAGAAGATCTGCTCATCGACCTCGCGCTGGATCTGAGGGGGTGAACAGTGATCATCCGATGCGTTCGACCGTTTCCGGTTCGGCGCCTGGACACGAAGTGCCCTTGTCAGAAAACATCGTGAACCACGAGAGACGGACCACCATGGAGAACATCCCCACCCTGTCGCCACCCCAGCGGCGGCTCGGCCTGCGCCGGCCCGCCAACCCGACCGCCGCCGATCCGGCCGGCAGTCGGCGCCTCAACCACGGGCTGAAGAAGAACAGCCTCGGGGTTCCGAGCATCTTCTTCTACATCATCGCCGCCGCATCGCCGCTGACTGTCGTCGTCGCGCTTTACCCGATCATCATCGGCGCGGGCAACGGCATCGGCATGCCCGGTGCGTTCGTGATCGCCGCGGTCGTGCTGATGATCTTCGCCGTCGGTTATGTGGCGATGAGCCGCCACGTCACCAACGCCGGCGCCTTCTACGCCTACGTCACGCTGGGGTTGGGCCGGATCACCGGACTGGGCTCGGCCTCGCTGGCCATCTTCGCCTACAACGCCATTCAAGCCGGCTTGTACGGTGGATTCGGGTACTACGCGAGCGAGTTGCTCAATCCTGTTCTCGGCGTGACCATCCCGTGGTGGGTGTACGCATTCGTCGGACTGCTCGCGTGTCTCGGCCTGGGAGTACAAGGGGTGCACTCCGGTGCCAAGGTGCTCGGCGTGTTCATGACCCTCGAGGTCACGATGATCACCGTGCTGAGTGTGTGCAGCCTGTTCGGCGGCAATGAGCCGGTCTCGGAGTTCTCCCTGGAGCCCTTCGCGCCGAGTGCCGTGCTCGGCGGCGCACTCGGGGTGGCGTTGATGTTCGCCCACGCCTCGTTCATCGGTTTCGAGGGATCGGCCATCTACGGCGAGGAGGCGCGCGACCCCGCCCGCACGATTCCGCGAGCCACCTATCTGTCGATCGCGTTCATGGGCACCCTCTATGCGATCTCCGGCTGGCTCATCATGAACGCACTGGGTCTGGACAAGGTGGTCTCGATCGCGACCGACACCGGCGGCAACTTCATCTTCGCCGCCAGCGACACCATCATCGGCCACAACATCTCTCTTCTGTTCCAGATCCTCATCGTCACAGCGACATTCGCGGCGATCGTGACCTTCCACAACAACGTCTCGCGATACCTGTTCTCTCTGGGCCGCCAGGGTCTGGTGTGGAAACCGCTGGGCTGGACACTGCCGCGCCGCCAGACGCCGTGGGTCGCCTCGATCGTCCAGAGCGCGATGGTGGGCATCGTCATCGTCGCGTTCGCCGTCGCCGGCCTGGACCCGTTCGCCACCCTGTTCACCTGGGCGACGGGGATCGGCACCATCGGGGTGATCTTCTCCCAGCTGGTCGCCGGGGTCGCGATCTTCGTGTTCTTCCGGAAGTCCGACGTCGACAAGCGCCGGTGGAACACCGTGATCGCGCCGATCCTGGCGGTCATCGGGCTGGCCGCCTTCTTCGTCCTGACGCTCAACAGCCTCGACATTCTGCTGGGTGTGCAGGGCGCGATGGCGGCGGTCATGGTCTCGCTGGTGTTCGTCGCACTCTTCGCCGGGATGGCCTACGGCGCCTACCTGCGGTTCGTCGCACCCGAGCGGTATGAGCTCGTCGGCAAAGCCCTCAATGAACGTCAGTTGGACGAGCCGGCCCCCGAGGCGATGTAGGTCGAAGTTCTCGAAGGTGCGCGCGGCGGCGGATCGTTGGGTACGTTTGTCCTCATCGATACGTACACCTGTTCTTAACGGAAGGCGACCATGGCCACCGCAGCCCGCCGCGCACGTCGTCACGACCCGGACAGAAAGGAGCGCATCGTGGAGTCGGCATTGGCAGTCCTGGCCCGCGACGGTGTCGCCGGTATCACCCACCGCGCCATCGCCGAGGCTGCCGACGTCCCGCTCGGCTCCATCACCTACCACTTCGCGACGCTCGACGACATCGTCAACCAGGCCTTCCAGACCCATGTCGAGAAGCTGGCGACCCGGTTCGAGGATCGGCTGGCCTCCTGCGGGGCCGACGACGATCTCCTCGAGTGCATCGTCTCGGCCGTCACCGACGACCTGGCCGCCAACCCGAACGAGCTCGCCGTCACCTACGAGCTCTACGGCGACGCGGTGCGACGATCCGGCAACAAGCGCATCACCCAGCAGTGGATGGAGCGCGCAGAGGACGCCCTGTCGCAGCACTTCGACCGCGCCACCGCACGACTGCTCGACGTGGTCATCGAAGGCGTGATGGTGCACATGTCCATTGCCGCGCAGCCGATGTCCAAGGACGCGGTGCGTGCATTCCTCACCACGGCCGCCAACGCCGGCGCCGCTGACAACGACAATCCCCTTTCCCCAGAGAAGAATCGGAGTACGACATGACTTTTCACAGCACGATGTTCATCAACGGCGACTGGACTCCGTCGTCGAGCGGCGCGGTCGATCGGGTGCCTGCACCCGCTACCGGTGAGGCGTTCGCCGAGATCGCCCACGGAACCGTCGACGACGTCGATCGCGCGGTGGCCGCCGCCCATGCCGCGTTCGGGGACTGGGCCCGCACGCCTGCCGGTGAACGCGCCCGAGCCTTCCTCAAGCTCGCCGACCGCGTCGAAGAAGACGCCCGCACGCTCGCCGAGATCGAATCGCGCAACGTCGGCAAGCCGATCGGCCTGGCGTTGGAGGAGATGGAGATGATCCCCGATCACCTGCGGTTCTTCGCCGGGGCCGCCCGCACCATGGAGGGCCGTGCGGCGGGGGAGTTCGTGGCGGGTAAGACCAGCATCATCCGGCGGGACCCGCTGGGTGTGGTCGGCTCGGTCGCGCCCTGGAACTACCCGCTGCTGATGGCGATCTGGAAGATCTCCCCGGCGCTGCTGACAGGAAACACCCTGGTGCTCAGGCCTTCTGAGCACACCCCGTTCTCCGTGCTCCGCCTGGCCGAGCTGGCCGCCGACTTGTTCCCGGCCGGCGTGTTCAACGTCGTCACCGGTGACGGCGAGGATGTCGGGGCCCGGCTCGTCGCCCACCCGCTGGTGCGGATGTCATCGCTGACCGGTTCCGTCGACACCGGCCGGGCGCTCATGCGCGCCTCGGCGAACACCAACCTCAAGCGGCTCCACCTCGAGCTCGGCGGCAAGGCGCCGGTGCTGGTGTATCCCGACGCCGACATCCCGCTCACGGTCGCCAAGATCATGGAGGGCGCGTTCTGCAACTCCGGACAGGACTGCATGGCGGCCTCGCGGATCTACGTGCACGACTCGGTGCACGACGAACTGGTCTCAGGACTCGAAAAGGCGGTCAAGGCCCTCGATCTCGGTGACATCGCCGATGAGAACACCGCCATGGGACCGGTCATCACCGCCGAACACCGCGACCGCGTCGAGGGATTCGTCGAGCGCGCGAAGCAGACCGGACACACCGAGCTGATCCAGGGCGAGAACCCCGGCACCGGCTTCTACACCGCCCCCACCGTGGTCGTGGGTGCACGCCAGGACGACGAGATCGTACGTACCGAGGTCTTCGGCCCGGTCACCTCGGTGACCCGGTTCGGCGACAGCGACGACGTCATCGCACTCGCCAACGACACCGAATACGGGCTGGCCGCATCGGTGTTCACCCAGGACATCGGTCGCGCGATGAGCGCTTCCAGCGAGCTGCAGTTCGGCACCGTCTGGGTCAACGATCACCTGCCGGTGACGCCGGAGATGCCGCACGGCGGGTTCAAGCAGTCCGGTAACGGCAAGGACATGTCGGTCTACGCGCTCGAGGAGTACACCGAGATCAAGCACGTGATGATCAATCGCGAGAGTGCCTGACATGGCGGTCAGTGCGATCAACATGTTCCGCTTGCGCCCCGGCGTGACACTGGCCGACTTCGAGCGGTTCTCCGCCGAACTCGACCGCCCCGTCTGTCTCGCCTTCGACGTGGTGCTCTCCTTCGACGTCTACCTCGTCGATGACGCCGAACCCGACGGCGCCGATGTCATCGAGGTCATGACGGTGACGTCGTGGCCCGGGTGGCAACAGCTTCTCGCCGACGCACCCGAACTCAAACCCGTGCTGGCGCGGTTCGACGAACTCGTCGAGACGAGCAGCGTCACCACCGTCCTCACTCGACCCGCACAACCGCAGGAGCATTAGATGTCCACCACAACCGACTACGACGCCGTGATCATCGGCGCGGGCCACAACGGACTGGTCACCGCGAACTACCTGGCCCGCGCCGGCAAGCGCGTCCTGGTACTGGAAGCCCGCGAGATCGTCGGCGGCGCCTGCGTCACCGAAGAACTGATCCCGGGCTCGAAATGGTCGTCGTGTGCGTTCATCGCTGGTCTGCTGCGCCCGGAGATCATCGCCGAGCTGGAACTGGCCAAGTACGGTCTGGACCTGTATCAAGGAGATGCGCTGTCGTACAGCCTGTTCCGTGACGGTACGTGCTTCACGATGTGGAAGGAGACCGACCGCACGCTGCGCGAGCTCGAGAAGATCAACAAGAAGGACGCCCAGGCGTTCCTCGACTTCGGGGTGCGGCTACAACGGTTCGCGGGACTGGTCACCCCGTATCTGCTCCAGTCCCCGCCAGAGCGCTCCGAGGTGCTCGCCGCGTTCGAAGCCGCGGGGGAGCAGACGCTGTTCGACGAGTTCACCCTGCTGTCGGTGCGCGACCTGCTGGACCGGTACTTCGAGGACGAACGCCTCAAGAGCATGCTGACGTTCTTCGGGATGGTGTCCATCTTCGGCGGTCCCTCGACACCCGGCACCGCCTACACCTACGGGCACCACTCCTGGGGCGAGTTCAACGGCAATTTCGGGCAGTTCGGCCTCGCCCGGGGTGGCATGGGCGCGATCAGCGAGGCTCTCGCGGCGGGGGCACGCGCGCACGGCGCGACGATACGGACCTCCGCCCCGGTCGACACGATCATCGTCGAACGCGGGGTGGCCACCGGGGTGCGGCTGGCCGACGGGTCGACCGTGACGGCTTCGCAGGTGTTCTCCAACGCCGACCCGAAACGCTCGCTGCTGAAGCTTCTCGAACCCGGCGTGCTTCCGTCGCGGTTGGTGCGAGACGTCGAGAACATCGACACCCGCGGGTCCATGGCCCGAATCCACCTGCTGATCGACGAACTGCCGCAGTACCTTCCGTTCCCCGACGCTTCCGAGGGCCCGCAACACCACGGGCATCAGCTGCTCGGTCCCAGCCGGGAAGCCTTCGAGGAGGCCTACGAGGCGCAGCGACGCGGCACGTTCCCGAGCACCTTCGTCATCGAGGCCGTCACCCAGTCGGTCACCGACGATTCACTGGCACCGGCGGGGCTGCACACCATGACACTCGGCATCCAGCAGCTGCCGTCCGAACTCACCGGCACCACGTGGGCCGCGGAGAAGGAGAAGTGGGCCGACCTGGTGCTCGAGGATCTGTTCACCTATGCGCCGAACCTTCGCGACCACATCCTCGATCGGGTCATCATCACCCCCGACGACCTCGACAACGAGTACCTGATCACCGACGGCAACATCTTCCACGGGTCGATGATGCTGGATCAGCTGTTCGGTGCGCGTCCGTTGCCTGAGCTCGCGAATTACCGGACGCCGGTGCGAAATTACTACCTATGCGGCTCGGGCACGCACCCGGGCGGCGGGGTGATGGGCGCCAACGGCCACAACGCGGCCAAGGTGGCGCTCGCCGACGCCGCTGGTGTCCCGATCGCCACGGGCCGGGCCCCGGTCGGCGGAGCCCGGGTGCCCTGGCAGCAACGGATGGTGGGCACGCTGATGTCCACGCGGCCGGGCCGCTGGGTGGGATACCGGGCCGCGCGTCAACCCGCGCTGCGCAAGATCACCGCGTACGCCGCACGCGTCCGATGACTCTGCGCAGCGCCAAATGGTTCGCCGGCCAGAACGTCCCGGGCTTCGTCCACCGGTCGGCGATGCGCGCATCGGGATTCTCCCGGATGGCGTTCGAAGGCAGGCCGATCGTCGGGATCTGCAATTCGTGGTCTGAAGTCGTCAACTGCAACATGCACTTTCGCGGTCTCGCCGATTCGGTCCGGCGCGGGGTGCTCGCGGCCGGCGGCTTCCCTCTCGAGTTCCCGACGATGTCACTCGGCGAGCAGCTGATGAAGCCGACCACGATGCTGTTCCGCAACCTGATGGCGATGGACGTCGAAGAATCGATCCGGGCCTATCCCTTCGACGCGGTGGTGTTGCTGGGCGGATGCGACAAAACCGTGCCCGCTCAGCTGATGGGTGCGGCGAGCGCTGACGTGCCGGCCATCGCGCTGACCGGCGGGCCCGCCGCGCCCGCAGTGTTCGAGGGCAGGCAGCTCGGCGTGGGAACCGACCTGTGGGAGTACATCGACGACGTCCGGGCGGGACGGATGTCGATGACCGACTACGAGCGGTTGGAGGCGGCCGCCGGTCCGTCGCGCGGCCACTGCCCGGAGATGGGCACGGCATCGACGATGGCCACCATCGTCGAAGGGCTCGGCATGACCCTGCCGGGCACCGCGGCGGTGCCGGCGATGGACTCGCGGCGGATGCAGGTGGCCGAGGAGGTGGGCGCGCGAGCTGTCGGGCTGGCCACCGAGGGCGTGCGCCCGTCGCATGTCCTCACCGCGGAAGCTTTCGACAACGCCATCACGGTGATGTTGGCGGTCGGCGGCTCGACCAACGCGATCGTGCACCTGCTGGCGATCGCCGGGCGGGCCGGGGTGGCGCTGACGCTGGACCGCTTCCACGAATTGTCGGCGCGCACACCCTTGCTGGTGAACGTGCGACCGGCGGGCGAGCACCTCGTGGAACAGGTCTTCCACGCGGGCGGCATCCCGGCGGTGATGAAGTCGCTGGAGTCGTTGTTGCACACCGACGTGTTGACCGTGACCGGCAAGACGGTCGCCGACAACCTGCCCGCCCAGCCGGCCGCCGACACCGCGGTGATCACCTCGCTGGACCGGCCGTTCCAGCCGCCCCAGGGCCTTGCCGTCGTGCGTGGCAACCTCGCCCCGAACGGTGCGGTGATCAAGTGCGCGGCCGCGAGCCCCGAGCTGCTGGTCCACCGCGGCCCTGCGGTGGTGTTCGAGACCATGCGGGACATGTTGGCGCGCTTCGACGATCCCGACCTCGAGGTGACCGCGGACTCGGTGCTGGTGCTGCGCAATGCAGGGCCGCGCGGCGGTCCGGGTATGCCCGAATGGGGTCAGCTGCCGATCCCGAGCAAATTGCTCCGCCAAGGTGTCACGGACATGGTGCGGATCTCCGACGCCCGGATGAGTGGAACCGCGTACGGCACCTGCGTGTTGCACGTCAGCCCGGAGTCGGCGGCCGGCGGTCCGCTGGGGCTGGTCCGCGACGGCGACATCATCACTCTCGACGCGCACGCTGGTCTGCTGAACGTCGAGCTGACCGACGCGGATCTCGCCGAACGTCGCGCCGGCCTGGACTCGACGCCGCCGGTTCGGCATCGGCGCGGTTACGCGGCGATGTACGTCGACCGGGTGCTGCAAGCCGACCGCGGCTGCGATTTCGACTTCCTGGTGGGCCGCTCCGTCGATCTAGACGCCGAGCCGGACGCCGTCTTCGACGGTTGGGTGGGCGGCTGGTGACGCGCACCGGCGGCTAGCGCTCCGCCTCGTCCGGCGTCCACGCCTGTGGTAGGCCGGGCTGACCCGGGAACAGGAAGTCGACGAATGCTGCTGCGGTGGGCTGGGGTTCGTGATTGGCCAGCCCCGGCCGCTCGTTGGCCTCGATGAACACGTAGTCCGAGCGGGTCACGTCGGGTACGAGCAGATCGATGCCGGTGACGGGGATACCGATCGCCTCGGCCGCCGCGACGGCGACCCGGCACAGTTCCGGGTGCACGGTCGCGGTCACGTCGTGGATGGTGCCGCCCTGGTGCAGGTTCGCGGTGCGCCGCACCCGCAGCCGCTCACCTTCGGCCAGTACGTCGTCGAAGGAGTATCCGGCCTCCCGGACCGTGGTCTCGGTGACGACGTCCATCGGAATCCGGGACTCGCCGCCGGTGGCGGCAGCGCGCCTACGGCTCTGCGTCTCGATCAGTTCGCGGATGGTGTGCTTACCGGTGCCCGTCACCTCGGCCGGCAGCCTCAGCGCCGCCGCGACCACCTTCTTGTCGATGACGACCAGCCGCAGATCGTCACCCTCGGCACGCTGCTCGATCAGCACCTCGGGATGCTGCTCGCGCGCCCGGGCCAACGCGGCGTCCAGTTCCTCGTCCCCGTCGACCCCCACGGTGATGCCCTTACCCTGCTCACCGCGCGTCGGCTTCACCACCACGTCGCCGACCTCGGCGAGGAATTCGTGGTCGGCGGCGTCGAACGTCGCGAGGCGGCCCTTCGGCACGGAGATCCCGGCGTCCGACACGATTCTTCTGGTCAGTCGCTTGTCGTCGCAGCGGCTCATCGCCACCGCAGAGGTGTACTCCGACAACGACTCCCGGGTGACGACGCTGCGCCCGCCGTGCGACAGTCGCATCTCACCGGCCTCGGCATCGAGCACCTCGACCCAGATGCCGCGGCGCATCGCCTCGTCGGCGATGATGCGGGCATACGGGTTCAGGTCGTCGACCGTCTCCGGCGGATGGGTGAACAACGGCTCGTTGATGGCGTTCTTGCGTTTGACCGCCATCACCGGGACCCGGCTGAAGCCGAGCTTCTCGTACAGCGCGATCGCGGCGTTGTTGTCGTGGGTGACCGACAAGTCCATGTAGGCCCGCCCGCGATCGCGGTACAGCGAGGCGAGCGCGCGGGTGAGTGCCGCGCCGACGCCGGGGAGCGTTGCCGCCGGGTCGACCGCCAAGGTCCACAGGCTGGACCCGTCCTCGGGGTCGGCGAACAAGACAGCGTGGTCGACGCCGGTGACGGTGCCCAGCACGCTGCCGTCTTCGTCGCTGACCGCGACCAGGTAGTCGACCGACTCCTGGTCTTGATGGTTGGCCCAGATGACGTCGGTGGGGGCGGGCACCATGCCGCATCGCACGTACACCCGGTTGATCTCGTCGGCGTCGTCGCGGCTCTCCAACGTCCGCACGCGGAAACCGGTGGGCGCAGGCCCGTCGTCCTCCGCGTCGGAGAAACGCAGACGGTAGGTGTGGCTGGGATCGATGAACAATTCCGCAGGTGCTTTCGACACCAGCACGTGAGGTTCCCGCGCATAGATGCAGATGTCTCGCCGGCCGTGCGCCTCCGCCCGAAGCACATCGGCCAGCCGGGCGGGATCGCTGAATGTCTGTCCGAAGATCAGCCGGCCCCAACCCAGTTCGAGCACCACGTCGTCGGCCATCGCGTCGACCATGTCGGGCGGGGACGCTTCGTGTAGCGCGAGCGTGATGGCCTCGGAATGCTCCCCGGCCGGATCCGCCTTGTCGACGCTGGTCATGCGGCCGGTCCGTTGATCCCGTGCTTCTGCAGCCATAGTTCGAGAAGGGAGATCTGCCACAGTTCGTTGCCGCGCAGCGGGGTCAGTCTGCCGTTGGGGTCGGCCAGGAGACGTTCGACCGCCTCGGGCCGGAACAGGCCACGCTCCTTGGCTGCGGGTGCGTAGAGCGCATCGCGCACCAGATCCAGGTAGGGACCCTCCAGGTGAGTCAGCGCCGGCACCGGGAAGTAACCCTTCGGGCGGTCGATGACCTCGGACGGAATGACTTGGCGGGCAGCCTGTTTCAGGACGCCCTTACCCTCGTGGGCGGTCTTGAGCTGTGGCGGACAGGTGGCGGCCAGCTCCACCAGGTCGTGGTCGAGGAAAGGCACGCGTCCTTCCAACCCCCAGGCCATCGTCATGTTGTCGACCCGCTTGACCGGGTCGTCGACCAGCATCACGGTGGTGTCCAGACGCAGCGCGCGGTCCACACCCGTCGCGGCGCCGGCGCGCGCGAAGTGCTCGGTGACGAACTGCTCGCTCGGGTCGCCGTCGGCGAGGTAGGCCGCGGACACCAGCTCTGCGTAGCCGGCGCGGTCCCGATCGAAGAACGCGCCGCGGTAGCTCGCCACCGAGCCCTCCAGTGAGGCGGCGGCAGGTTCCCCCATCGGCGGATACCAGTGGTAGCCGGCGAAGACCTCGTCGGCGCCCTGCCCGGACTGCACCACCTTCACGTGCTTGGCCACTTCCTGACTGAGCAGGTAGAACGCCACGCAGTCGTGGCTGACCATCGGTTCGCTCATCGCGCCGATCGCGCCGTCGAGTGCGGGCAGCATGCGGGCGGTGTCGATGCGGATCTGGTGGTGGTCGGTGCCGAAGCGCTGGGCGATGATGTCGCTGTATTTGAACTCGTCGCCGGCGACGCCGTTGACCGATTCGAAACCGATCGAGAACGTCGCGAGGCCCTGCTGACCGGCTTCGGCGAGCAGGCCCACGATGAGGCTCGAGTCCACGCCGCCGGAGAGCAGGCAGCCGACGGGCACGTCGGCGACCAGTCGACGCTTGACCGCGGCCCGCAGCGACTCGAGAACCGCGTCCTCCCAGTCCTTCTCGGACCAATCGGCGCGATCGTCGCGGCGGCTGAAGTCGGGTTCCCAGTACGTGGTGGTGGTGCGGGTGCCGTCCGGTTCGATCGCCATCAGCGTGGCCGGCGGGAGTTTGGTGACCCCGCGCAGGATGGTGCGGGGCGAGGGCACCACCGAGTGGAACGTCATGTAGTGGTGCAGCGCGATCGGGTCGATGCGGGTGTCGACGTCGCCGCCGGCCAGCAGCGCGGGCAGTGAGGAGGCGAACCGGATCCGGTGGGCCGTCTCCGACAGATAGAGAGGTTTGATCCCGAGCCGGTCGCGGCCCAGCAGCACCCGCCCGCTGTCGCGTTCGGCGATCGCGAACGCGAACATGCCCTTGAGGCGGTCGACGAACCGGTCTCCCCAGTGGTGATAGGCCTTGATCAGCACCTCGGTGTCGCTGTGGGAGTAGAACCGGTATCCGTGGCCGGCCAGTTCGTCGCGCAGGCTCTCGTAGTTGTAGATGCAGCCGTTCCAGGCGATCGACAGCCCGAGCTCGCTGTCGACCATCGGCTGCGCGCCCGCTTCGGTGAGGTCGATGATCTTCAGTCGGCGATGACCGAGCGCGACCCGGCCCTGCGCCCAGACGCCTGCGGCGTCGGGACCTCGCGGGACCATGACCTCGGCCATCGCGGTGACAGCGCGGACATCTGGGTTGGTTCCGTCGAGGCGTACCTCGCCGGTGGCTCCACACACGTGTTCGACCCTACTCCGTGTCGGCGTTCCTCGTTCAGGCGATGCGGCCACGCTCCGGCGCGCGGCGATGTGAGGGTTTACCCGCGCGTCAGCGGGTCAAACGCCGTTTCACCGATCAAGATCGAGATCCGCGTCACAGGGAGCGCGGGGTTCAGGAGACGCCTTCGAGCTGGCCACCCGTCTCGTCGATCTGCCGGACCGGCCCGGTGAACCAGTTCTTCACCGAGGCGTGCCAGTAGATGAAGAGCAGCAGGAGGACGCCGCCGACGAGGATCGGCGTGTAGTTGACGAACTTCCACTCGAAGCTGCCGCCCCACGGCACGCCGCCGATCGAGGTGGGGAACATCGCGATGATCGAGGTGACGATGATTTCGATCAGCGCCAACGGCGCCATCCAGCGGTGGTGACCGCGCAGGTTCCAGGACCCGACCTCGAACGCGTCGCCCATCTTCCAGCGGTAGTAGATGGGCACCGCGAAGCACAGGTACAGGCCGACGACGCCGATCGACACCACCGCGTAGAACGCGATGGGGGCGGGCGCGCCGTTGACGTCGACCGGGACCAGGGCGGGCAGTGTGATGACCGCAGCCAGCACCGCGGTGACGAGTACCGCGTTGGCGGGCACGCGCTTGGCGTTGATCTTGGCCCACAGCTGATGGCCGGGCACCGCGCGATCGCGGCTGAACGCGAAGAGCATGCGGGAGGCGCTGGTCTGGCAGGCGGTGGTGCAGAAGAGCTGTCCCGCACACGAGATGAGCAGGACGATGCCCATCCACTTGGAGTCGAGCGCCTGGGCGAAGATCACCTGCACCAGGCCGCCGCCCGCGGTCACCTCGTCGACGTCCTGCACCGCGAACAGGAAGCTCAGCAGCAGGATCCAGCCGCCGATGGCCGAGTAGAAGATCGACCGCCAGATGCCCTTGGCGGCGGCGTCGGCCGCGCTGTGCGTCTCCTCGGACAGGTGTGCCGACGCGTCGTATCCGGTGATCGTGTACTGCGTGAGGATCGCCGCGATGGGCAGTACGAACAGCAGCCAGCCGATGCCCTTGTCGCCGTCGAACATCCCGGTGTTGTTCACCGTCGTGGCGAAGACGTCGGAGAGGCTCGCGTGCCGTTCCGGCAGCAGCCACAGGATCGCGACCACCGCGATCGCGCCGGCCACGTGCCACCACACCGAGATGTTGTTGATGACGGCCAGTAGGTGCGAGGAGAAGATGTTGATCACCGCGACGGCGACGAGGATCACCAGGAACATCACGAACACGCGGGTCAGGCTGTAACCGGCCGCCCAGCTCTCGCTGAACGTCGAGATCGTCAGGTCCAGGAACGTCGCGCTCCCGTAGGCGACCGAGGCGAGGATCGCGATCAGGCCGATCAGATTGAGCCAGCCGGTGTAGAAGCCCGCTTTCGGGCCGCCGAGACGGGCCGCCCACCAGTAGATCCCGCCGGAGGTCGGGAACGCCGACACCAGCTCGGACATGCACAAGCCGATGAGCAGGATGAACACCGCGACCACCGGCCAACCCCACGCGATCGACGCGGGCCCACCATTGTTCCAGCCCAGCCCGAACGAGGTGAAGCAGCCGGCCAGGATCGAGATGATCGAGAAGGAGATCGCGAAGTTGGAGAAACCGGACCAGGAACGCTGCAGTTCCTGGACGTAGCCGAGCTTGGCGAGATGTCGTTCGTCGTCGCTCAGATATTCATGACCCTCAGGCACTCCAGGACCTCCTGTGTGTGGGAATCGGCGCGGCGGCGGCGCCGAGCATGACAATAGATCGCCATTGGTCTGGTGTCCTACCTTTGAAGGCAGTTTTGTGCGACTGTGTTCGGGCGCGAGAAGCGCGGTGGGACACGAGGGCGCGACGAACGTAAGGACACCGATGGGCACACGAGGCATGCTGTCGCGATCAGAGTTGGACGCGTTGGTCGAGGCGGGGGAGATCGACACCGTGATCGTCGCGTTCTGCGACATGCAGGGCCGGCTGACCGGGAAACGCATCTCGGCGCGGCTGTTCGCCGACGATGTGGCCGAGCACGGCGCCGAGTGCTGCAACTATCTGCTGGCCGTCGACGTCGACAACAACACCGTCGACGGGTATGCCATCTCGAGCTGGGAGACCGGCTACGGCGACATGGTGATGACCCCGGACTTCGACACCTTGCGCGTGATCCCGTGGCAGCCGGGCACGGCGCTGGTCATGGCCGACCTGTCCTGGACCGACGGCCGGCCGGTCACCCAGGCGCCGCGCAGCATCCTCAACCGGCAGATCGACCGCCTCGCCGAGCGCGGCCTGGTGCCCTACGCCGCCACAGAACTCGAGTTCATGGTGTTCGACGACACCTTCCGCGACGCCTGGGCCGCCGGCTACAAGGGCCTCACTCCTGCCACCGACTACAACATCGACTACGCGATGCTCGCGTCGACGCGGATGGAACCGCTGCTGCGCGACATCCGGCTCGGCATGGACGGCGCCGGCATGTACTGCGAGGGCGTCAAAGGGGAGTGCAACCTGGGCCAGCAGGAGATCGGCTTCCGCTACGACCACGCCCGGTCCACCTGCGACAACCACACGATCTACCGCAACGGCGCCAAGGAGATCGCCGACCAGCACGGCAAGAGCCTGACGTTCATGGCCAAGTTCGACGAGCGCGAGGGCAACAGCTGCCACATCCACATCTCGCTGCGCGGCGACGATGGTGGTGCCGTGTTCGCCGACTCCGACGCCGCGGACGGGATGACGCCGCTGTTCCGCAGCTTCATCGCCGGCCAGCTCGCCACGATGCGGGAGCTGAGCCTGTGCTACGCGCCGAACATCAACTCCTACAAGCGCTTCGCCGAAGGCAGCTTCGCGCCGACGGCGATCGCGTGGGGATTCGACAACCGCACCTGCGCGCTGCGCGTGGTCGGCCACGGCGCCGGCATGCGGATGGAGAACAGGGCGCCCGGCGGTGACGTCAACCAGTACCTGGCGGTGTCGGCTCTGATCGCCGGCGGCCTGTACGGCATCGAGAACGAGCTCGAGCTGCCGGATCCGTTGGAGGGCAACGCTTACACCAGCGGCGCCGAACGGCTACCCACGACGCTCGCCGAGGCCGTCGAGCTGTTCGACAACTCGACGATCGCCCGCGAGGCGTTCGGCGACGACGTCGTCGACCACTACCTGAACTATGCGCGCGTCGAGCTGAAGGCCTTCAACGCCGCGGTGACCGATTGGGAAAGGGTGCGCGGCTTTGAACGCCTCTGAGGTCAGGCCGGTCATCGGGCTGACCACGTATCTGCAGCAGGCTCAGACCGGCGTGTGGGATGTCCGGGCGAGCTTTCTGCCCGCCATCTACTTCGAGGGCGTCGGGCTCGCCGGCGGCATCTCGACGCTGCTCCCGCCACAACCGGTCGACGATGCGATCGCCGACCGCATTCTCGACGGCCTGGACGGATTGATCATCACCGGCGGGCGCGACGTCGACCCCGCGGTCTACGGCAGCACCCGGCACCCGGCCACCGACGAGCCGACCGAGGACAGCCGCACCCGCGACGCGTTCGAGCTGGCCCTGCTGCATGCGGCCCTGCGCCGCGGCGTGCCGGTGCTGGGGATCTGCCGCGGGGCCCAGGTGCTCAACGTCGCGCTCGGCGGCTCGCTGCACCAGCACCTGCCCGATGTGCTCGGCCACCCCCGGCACCAGCAGGGCAACGCGGTGTTCTCGACATCGACGATCACCACCGTCCCCGGCACCCAGGTCGCCGCGCTCGTCGGTCCCAGCACGGAAGCGCAGTGCTACCACCACCAGGCCATCGACCGGCTCGGTGACGGCCTGATCGTCAGCGCATCGGACGCCGACGGCGTGATCGAGGCGATCGAGGTGGACCCGCGCCGCCATCCCGACCGGTGGCTGGTCGCGGTGCAGTGGCACCCGGAAGAGCGGCTGGACGATCTGCGCCTGTTCGGGGGCCTGGTCGGCGCCGCCGCAGACCATGCAGCCAAGAAAGCCTAGAAAGTGAGCGTATGAGCCAGACCAGTGACGTGATCAACCCGGCCACCGAGGAGGTGCTGCGCACCGTCACCCACACCGACGAGGCCGGCGTCGACGAGGCGGTGGCCCGGGCCGGCGCGGCGCAGCGGACGTGGGCGAAGCTGCCCCCGGCGGAGCGGGCGGCCGCGCTACGGGCGTTTGCCGCTGTGGTCGACGCCCACGTCGAGGAGTTGGCGCAGCTCGAGGTCGCCAACTCCGGTCATCCCATCGGCAACGCCCGATGGGAGGCAGGGCACGTCCGCGATGTGCTGCAGTACTACTCGGCCAGCCCGGAACGGTTGTCCGGCAAGCAGATTCCCGTCGCCGGTGGACTCGACGTCACGTTCAACGAACCGCTGGGCGTGGTCGGGGTGATCACGCCGTGGAACTTCCCGATGACGATCGCGTCGTGGGGATTCGCCCCAGCCCTCGCGGCCGGGAACGCGGTGCTGGTCAAGCCCGCCGAGTGGACGCCGCTCACCACGATCCGGCTCGGTGAACTCGCGCTGGAGGCGGGGCTGCCCGCGGATCTGTTCCAGGTGCTGCCGGGACGCGGATCGGTGGTGGGGGAGCGCTTCGTCAGCCATCCCGACGTGCGCAAGATCGTGTTCACCGGATCCACCGAGGTCGGTACCCGGGTGATGGCCGGTGCGGCCCGCCAGGTCAAGCGCGTCACGCTGGAACTGGGCGGCAAGAGCGCGAACATCGTGTTCGACGACTGCGACCTCGAGCGCGCGGCGGCGACCGCGCCCTACGGCGTCTTCGACAACTCGGGTCAGGACTGCTGCGCCCGCAGCCGGATCCTGGTCCAGCGCAGTGTGTTCGATCGCTTCATGGAGCTGCTCGAGCCCGCCGTCAAGGGTGTCGTCGTGGGCGATCCCCGTGCCGAGGGCACCGAGATGGGTCCGCTGGTGTCGAAGAAGCACTGGGAGTCGGTGGCCGGTTACGTACCCGACGACGCACCGGTGGCGTTCCGCGGCGACGCCCCGTCGGGCCCCGGATACTGGTTCCCGCCAACGGTTCTCACACCAACACGCGACGACCGCACGGTCACAGAGGAGATCTTCGGCCCCGTCGTGACCGTCCTGCCCTTCGACGACGAGGCCGACGCCATCACCCTCGCCAACGACAGTCCCTACGGGCTGTCCGGGTCGATCTGGACCGAGAATCTGTCGCGGGCACTGCGCGTGTCCCGCGCGGTGGAATCGGGCAACCTGTCGGTCAACTCGCACTCGTCGGTGCGTTACAGCACGCCGTTCGGCGGCTTCAAGCAATCCGGGCTGGGCCGTGAGCTCGGGCCGGACGCCCCCCTGTCGTTCACCGAAACCAAGAACGTCTTTATCGCTGTTCAGGAGGAGCACTGATGGATCTGTCCCAGCGTCTGGCGGGCAAGGTCGCCGTCATCACCGGCGGTGCCAGCGGCATCGGCCTGGCGACGGCCAAACGCATGCAGGCCGAGGGTGCCATCATCGTCATCGGCGATCTCGACGAGGCCACCGGCCGCAGCGTGGCCAACGACATGAACGTGACATTCGTGCAGGTCGACGTGTCCGACCAGGTGGCGGTGGACAAGCTCTTCGACACGGCGTTCGAGGTGCACGGCGGAGTCGACATCGCGTTCAACAACGCGGGCATCAGCCCGCCCGAGGACGACCTGATCGAGAACACCGGTATCGATGCCTGGCAGCGGGTGCAGGACATCAACCTCAAGTCGGTGTTCTTCTGTTGCAAAGCCGCACTGCGACACATGGTTCCGGCGCAGAAGGGCTCGATCATCAACACGGCGTCATTCGTCGCGGTGATGGGCTCGGCGACATCGCAGATCTCCTACACCGCGTCCAAGGGCGGGGTGCTGGCGATGTCGCGCGAGCTCGGGGTGCAGTACGCCCGGCAGGGAATCCGGGTCAATGCGCTGTGCCCCGGACCGGTGAACACCCCGCTGCTGCAGGAGCTGTTCGCCAAGGATCCCGAGCGGGCGGCACGCCGTCTCGTGCACGTGCCCGTCGGCCGCTTCGCCGAGCCCGAGGAACTGGCCGCGGCGGTGGCGTTCCTCGCCAGTGACGACGCCTCGTTCATCACCGCGTCGTCGTTCCTCGTCGACGGCGGGATCAGCGGCCACTACGTCACCCCGCTGTGATGCCCTAGAGGGCACCCGATGACGGCCGATGCGGACGACTCCGACCCGGGCGCAGCGCTGCTGCGCCCGGTGCGGCCCCTCAACGCGTTCGAGAACACGGTGGAGCGCCTGCTGCAGACGATCCGGCTGGGCGTGCTGGCGCCGGGGCAGTCGCTGCCCCCGGAGCGCGAGCTCGCCGCCCGGCTCGGCGTCAGCCGCGACACCGTCCGGGAGGCGATCAAATCCCTGGCCGACGCGGGGTACCTGGTGTCGCGCCGCGGCCGCTACGGCGGCACATTTCTCGCTGACGAGTTGCCGGCGCCGCACACCGAGGACGTAGAACTGCGCCGCGCCGACATCGACGACGCGCTGCGGTTGCGCGAGATCCTCGAAGTCGGCGCGGCACGCATGGCCGCCGAGCGCAGACTGGGCGCGGCCGAGCGAGAGGCGTTGCGCGGCAGGCTGATCGACGTGCGCGGCGCCGATCCCGCCGACTACCGGCGGCTCGACTCACGGCTGCACCTCGCGATCGCCGAGGCGGCCGGCGTGCCGTCGCTGGTGCCGTTGGTGGCGCAGAACCGGATGCGGCTCAACGAACTCCTCGACTGCATTCCGCTACTGGCACGCAACATCGCTCACTCCGACGAGCAGCACGAGGCGATCGTCGCGGCGATCCTCGCCGGTGACGTCGACACTGCCGCGCAGACGATGGCGGCCCATGTCTGGGGGTCGGCGGCCCTGCTGCACGGCTTCTTGGACTGAGCCCAAGAGCGCCGAAACCACCTACGGCCAGCGGGGAGGTGAAACCATCGGCACGGAGGTAGGGCGAGATGGCCGATGAGACGAACAGAGGCACAGACCGCGACGCCGTGGCGGACGACCCGGCTCTCAAGGCCAGACACCGCGCGCTGTGGGCCTCCGGCGACTATCCCGCCGTCGCCGCGGACATCATCCCCACGCTGGGTGCCGAGCTCGTCGCGGCCTGCGGCGTGGCCGCCGGCGACCGGGTGCTCGACGTCGCCGCCGGCTCCGGCAACGCCGCGATCCCGGCGGCGGCGACAGGCGCCATCGTCACCGCCGGCGACCTGACACCGGAGCTGTTCGAGGAGGGCCGGCGTATCGCGGGCGAGCGCGGCGTGACAGTCGAGTGGGTGGAAGCCGACGCCGAGGCGCTACCGTTCGCCGACGACAGCTTCGACATCGTGATGTCCTGTGTCGGTGCGATGTTCGCGCCCCATCATCAGGCGACTGCCGACGAACTGATTCGTGTGGTGCGCCCCGGCGGCCGGATCGGCCTGATCAATTGGACACCCGAGGGCTTCATCGGGCACCTGTTCGCGACGTTGAAACCGTACGCGCCACCGCCCCCGCCCGGGGCCGGCCCGCCGCCCCTGTGGGGCAGTGAAGACCACGTCCGCGCCCTGTTCGGTGATCGTGTCACCGATCTGTCGATGCGGCGGCGCAGCGTGCGGATGGACCACTGCTCGTCACCGCTGGAGTTCCGGGAGTACTGGAAGCGCAACTACGGCCCGACCATCGCGGCATACCGGTTCACCAGCGAGCACCCCGAGCGCGTGGACGCCCTCGACCGCGACTTCCTGGAGTTCCTGACGGCGTGGAATCGCAGTGACGAGGCCGGCCGCACCGCCTACGACGCGGAGTACCTGCTCGTCACCGCGACGAAGCGCTGAGGGCGTGGATGTCGGCCACCGGGGGTGTCCAGGACGCTAGATTGCACGTGTGGAGGATGCCGAACTCGTCGAACGCGCATCGTCGGCGCTGGCCGAGGTCGACACGGCGGGGTGGGCGCAGCGCTTCGATCTGGTGTCCGATCCGCACCGCCTCGAGATCCTGCTGTGCCTGCACCGATCGCCGGGGATCGTCGTCAGCGATCTGGCCGCCGCCCTGAAGCGCTCGGAGAACGCGGTGTCGCAAGCGCTTCGCGTGCTTCGTCAGCAGGGGTGGGTGAGCAACGAGCGCGTCGGGAGATCGGTGCGGTATCGGCTCGACGACGAGACCGTGCACGATCTGCTGCACTGGATCGGGGCCAGGCACGGGTGACGCGCGTCCTGAGCATCGACCAGCCGCCGCTGGCGCCGGGGCCGGTGCTCGGCGGCAAGAACGACGGGCCGGTGCACGCGCGCATCGCGGCCTGGCTGCAGGGGCTGATCGCGTCGGGACGGTTGGTGCCCGGGGACAAGCTGCCGCCGGAGGTGGAGATCGCCACCGCGCTCGGATGTAGTCGGATGACGTTGCGTCAGGCGCTCGGTGCTGTTGAGAGCAAGGGCTTGATCGACCGCCGCCGCGGCCGCTTCGGTGGCAACTTCGTCACCTCGCCGCGCATCGAATTCGACCACGCGAGCCTGCCCGGCTTCACCGAGCAGATGCGCCGCATCGAGGTCGAACCCGGTGCTCTGGTGCTGGGTGTGCACACGGGTCCGCCGCAGCCGGACGTGAGTCGGGCACTGGGACTGCGCCGAACCGATGAGGTCCACCAGATCCTGCGGGCCCGCACGGCCAACGGTGAGCCGATCGTCTACGAGGAGGCCTATCTGCCCGCCGCAGTGTTCCCCGACCTGCCGGGCCACGATCTGGACGGCTCGCTGTACGCGCTGATGCGCCGGTACGGTCACGGGCCGTCGTCGGCCGACGAACGTATCGAGGCGACGTCGGCGACGCCGGAGCAGGCCACGATCCTGGGCGTGGAACCGGCCAGCCCGCTGCTGCTCATCGTGCGAACATCGTTCGCCGACAACGGTGTTGCGGTCGAGTACTCCCGCGATTTCCACCGCTCGGACCGCACCACGATCCGGGTCAGGTCGCGCGCCGATACCACCTGACCTGCTTAGGTCTAGACCTTTGCATCGTCACGTCGTAGAGTGAAGCGATGTCGTCACCGCTGTCCGACGATCACCTGGACTGGCTGCTCGAGCAGCTTCCGGTGCTGGCCGGCCGGGCGCGGACGATCGAAGACCTCTCCGGGGGCCTGACCAATCGCAACGTCAAGATCACCACGGCCGACGGTATCTACGTGGCGCGCTGTGTCGACACCACCGGCAATCTGCTCGACATCGACCGCGACTGCGAGCACGCCAACAGTGTGGCCGCCCACCGCGCCGGGGTAGGCGCACCGGTGCTCGACTACCGGGCCGACCTCGGTGTCCTCCTCCTCGGGTACATCGACGGAAAAACCCTGTGCAACAACGATTTCCAACGCCCCGGCGTCATCGCCAAGGCGGCGCGCGCGGTTCGCGCGCTGCATGAGGGGCCTCGCTTCGTCAACCGGTTCGACATGTTCGAACGGCAGCCGGCCTACCTCGCGATCATCGGAAGGCACGGGTTCGCGATCCCCGCCGGCTACCACGACCACGCCGAGGCGTTCGCTGCTGCGCGGCGGGTCCTCGCCGCCGGCTCGGCCGGGGCGGACACGCTGGTGCCGTGCAACAACGACCTGCTGGCCGGCAACTTCATCGAGTGCGGCGACCGGATCCATCTGATCGACTACGAGTACTCGGGCAACAACGACCCGTGCTTCGAATTGGGCAACATCTGGAGCGAATGCGGGCTGTCTCTCGATCAGCTCGATGAGCTCGTCACCGAGTACTACGGCAGTCCGCGACCGGCGAAGACGGCGCGAGCCCACCTGCAGGGAATCGTCGCCAAGTACGGTTGGACGCTGTGGGGGTGCATTCAAAGTGGCTCCAGTGCAATCGAATTCGACTTCTGGGAGTGGGCGATGGAGCGCTATGAGGCGGCCGTCGCCGAGTTCTGCAGTCCCGGCTATCACGAGCTGCTCGACCAGGTAGCAGCCGACGACCCACGAGGATGACATGACCTCCGCGAAGTCCCTGCCCGCGCGCGCCCGCGCCGTGATCATCGGCGGGGGAGTGATCGGCACCAGCGTGGCCTACCACCTGACGAAGCTGGGCCTGACCGACGTGGTGCTGATCGAACAGGGTCAGCTCTCCAGCGGAACCACCTGGCACGCAGCGGGTTTGGTGGGGCAACTGCGCGCCTCGGAGGGGATGACGCGCCTCGTGCAGTACTCCACGGCGCTGTACGCCGAGCTCGAGGCCGAAACGGGCCTGTCCGCCGGCTACAAGCAGTGCGGAGGCGTGACGGTGGCGCGCACCGATAACCGGATGGAGCAGCTGCGCCGCACCGCAGCCAATGCGGCGGCATTCGATCTCGACTGTCAGCTCCTGTCTCCCGTGGAGGCCGCCGAGCGCTACCCGGTCATGCGGACCGATGACCTGGTCGGTGCGATCTGGCTGCCCGCCGACGGCAAGGCCAATCCCACCGACCTGACCTTCGCGTTGGCCAAGGGAGCGCGGATGCGCGGTGCCCGGATCGTGGAGAAGACCCGGGTGCTCGACGTGACGACCGCCGACGGCGCGGTGACCGGGGTGCGCACCGACGCCGGTGACGTCGAGGCCGAGATCGTCGTCAACTGTGCGGGGCAGTGGGCCAAACAGGTGGCGGCGATGGTCGGCGCCGATGTGCCGCTGCACTCGGCCGAGCACTTCTACGTCGTCTCCGAACCGATCGCGGGGGTGCACCCCGACCTGCCGATCCTGCGTGACCCGGACGGCTACACGTACTTCAAGGAGGAGGTCGGTGGTCTGGTCATCGGCGGGTTCGAACCCGAGGCCAAACCGTGGGTGTCGCCCGATGCGATCCCGTACCCGTTCGAGTTCCAGCTCCTCGACGAAGACTGGGAGCACTTCGAGATCCTGATGAACAGTGCGCTGCTGCGCATCCCGGCGCTCGAGACCACCGGCATCAAGAAGTTCTACAACGGGCCCGAGAGCTTCACCCCCGACAACCAGTTCATCCTCGGGGAAGCGCCGCAGTGCCGGAACTTCTTCGTCGGAGCCGGCTTCAATTCCGTCGGCATCGCGACCGCGGGCGGCGCCGGTCGCGCACTCGCGGAGTGGATCGTCGAGGGCAGCCCGACCACCGATCTCACCGGCGTCGACATCCGCCGTTTCGCCTCGTTCAACGGCAACAACCGCTGGCTGCACGACCGGGTCGCCGAGGTCCTCGGCATCCACTACGAGATCCCCTGGCCCAACCGGGAGATGACGACGGCCCGCCCGTTCCGGCGATCCCCGGTACACCACCTTCTTGAAGCTGCCGGAGCGAACTTCGGCAGCAAGATGGGCTGGGAGCGGGCCAATTTCTTCGCCTCGGACGGGCAGGCGCCGGTGATCGAATACACCTGGGGCATGCCGAATTGGCTGGCCTGGTCGGCCGCCGAGCAGCGCAGCACCCGCAATGCGGTGACGGTGTTCGACCAGACGTCGTTCTCGAAGTACCTCGTCGTCGGCCGTGACGCAGAGGCTGCGCTGCAGTGGCTGTGCACCGCCGATGTCGGCGTGCCGATCGGCAGGGCCGTCTACACCGGCATGCTCAACGCGCGCGGCACCTACGAGGCCGACGTCACGGTGACCCGCACCGGCGCCGAGGAGTTCCTCGTCGTCAGCGGTGCGGCCAGCACGGAGCGCGACAAGGACCACGTGCGCAGGAACCTGCCCGATACGGTCACCGACGCGCACATCGTCGACGTCACGTCGGCCTACGCGGTCTTCGGTGTCATGGGTCCGCGCTCGCGCGAGCTGCTCGCACAGCTCACCGACGCCGACCTGTCCGACGCCGCGTTCGTCTTCGGGACCAGCCGCACGCTGTCGCTGGGGTATGCGACCGTGCGCGCCACCCGCATCACCTACGTCGGCGAGCTCGGCTGGGAGCTGTACGTGCCGGCGGAGTTCGCCGTCGGTGTCTACGAGGACCTGATGAGGGTCGGCGCCGACGTCGAGGTCGCGCGAGGTGGGTACTACGCCCTCGAGTCGCTCCGTCTGGAAAAGGGATACCGCGCCTTCGGCCGGGAACTGTCGCCCAGCGAGAACCCCGTCGAGGCGGGCTTGCTGTTCGCCTGCAAGCTGGGCACCGACATCGACTTCCTGGGTCGGGCCGCCGTGGAAGAGGCGCGCCGCCGCGGTCCGACGCGCAAACTGGCCGGCTTCCGTGTGGAGTCCGACGAACCGATGCTGTGGGGTGGCGAGCTCATCCTGCGCGACGGGGTGGTCGCCGGGCAGGCCACCTCGGCGGCATGGGGCGAGACGACCGGTGCGTGCGTGGGGCTGGCGTACCTGCGCGCGGCGGACGGGTCCGTCGTCGATGCCGACTGGGTACGCGCCGGTGACTACGAGATCAGCGTCGGTTCCCGGCGCTACCCGGTCTCGGTGTCGCTGCGGCCGCTGCACGATCCCGCCGGGGACCGCATCCGGGGGTGATCACCTGCCCGTCCGGGCAGGTCGTCGAGCGCAAAGGCCTGCTCATCTGATCAGCTAGACAGATGATCAGATGGGTCATACGCTCGCCGATGTGACTGTCCACTATGAGGCGATGCACATGAGCGACGGCATCGTCAACGCCCCGGTCTCGGTGTTGTTCGGGGTGCTGGCCCTGATCGCCCTCGGCGTCTGTGCGTGGCGGGCCAGGGAAGAACTCGACGAGCGGACCGTACCGCTGGCCGGCCTGGTCGCCGCGTTCATCTTCGCCGTCCAGATGGTCAATTTCCCGATCCTGCCCGGCGTCAGCGGCCATCTCCTCGGGGGCGCGCTGGCAGCCATCCTCGTCGGCCCGTTCACCGGTGCGCTGTGCGTGGCGATCGTGCTCGTGGTGCAGAGCCTGCTGTTCGCCGATGGCGGCGTCACGGCGCTGGGTACGAACATCACGAACATGGCGCTGATCGGGGTCGCGGCCGGTTACGGCACCGCGGTGCTGACCTACCGGCTCGTGCGACGGCTGCGCTCGCAGGTCTCGGTACCGCTGGTGGGCGTGGTCGCCTTCGTCGCCGCGGTCGTGGGCACCGTGTGCGCCGCGATGGGCTTCGTGGTGGAGTACGCGCTGGGCGGGGCGGGGTCGTCCTCGCTCAGCACGGTGGCGACGTACATGTTCGGCACCCACGTCCTGATCGGTATCGGGGAGGGCATCATCACCGCCATGACGGTGATGGCCGTGGTGCGCGCCCGGCCGGACCTGGTCTACCTGCTGAGGTCCACTCGCACGCCTGCCACGGTGGCGGCATGAGCGGCGCGCGCGGATGGCGCTTCTGGGCTGCGTTCGCCGTGGCGACACTGCTGATCGCAGGCGGACTGTCCTACCTGGCCAGCTCGAGCCCCGACGGGCTGGATTCGGCCACCCTGCAAGGCTGTGAGGTCGTCGAGACCGCCGACGGGGAACAGTTGCAGGGCGACTGCATCGCCCAGCACGCCGGCGAGCACGGGCTCGCGCACTCGCCGCTGGCCGACTACTCAATCGGTGGACGCGACGGCACCGGCGGTGTCGCCGGTGTCGCCGGTGTCGCGGTGACGGTGCTCATCGCCTCCGGTGCGTTCTGGTTGATCGCGCGGTCGCGCCGGGCCTCGGCGCCCACCGCCGAAGACTGACGTCATGGGGGCCGGTCATGCGCATCCGCTGTACCGCGACGGCGACTCGCCGTTGCATCGGCTTCCCGCCGAGGTGAAGATCGTCGCGCTGGTCGCGTTCGTGCTCGCTGTCGTGGCCACCCCCCGAGAACTGTTCTGGCCCTTCGGGATTTACGTGCTGATCATGCTGGTGGTCTGGTGGGTCGCCAGAATCCCGCTGCGCTGGGTGCTGCCCCGGATGCTGATCGAGGCGCCGTTCGTCGTGCTGGCGGTGCTGTTGCCGTTCGCCGAGGGCGGAGAGCAGGTCAACGTCGGCGGACTGTCACTGTCGGTGGCCGGTCTGTATGCGGCGTGGGGGATCGTGATCAAGGGCACGCTCGGCGTCGCCGCCTCGTTGACCGTAGCGGCCACCACCACCGCGCGTGAGCTGCCGGTGGCGCTCAGCCGGCTGCGGGTTCCCGCGGTCATCGTGTCGATGCTGACGCTGATGATCCGCTACGTCGACGTGCTCGCCGCCGAGATCCGGCGCATGCGACTGGCCCGGGTGTCGCGCGGTGACTCACCGCGCATGCTGCATCAGATCGGCGCGACCGCCGCCGGGGTCGGGGCGTTGTTCCTGCGTTCCTACGAACGCGGTGAGCGGGTGTATCTGGCGATGCTGTCCCGAGGCTTCGACGGGCGGGTGCCGCCGCTGGCGCTGGGTGCCGGGTGCCCGGCCGCCGCGTCGTCGCGGCAGTGGGTGTTCGCGCTCATGCCCGCCATGGCCGCGGTGGCGGTCGCGACATCGGCATGGGTCATCCGGTGAACCGGTCTCCGTACACCGCCGCGGTTCACGTCGAGGACCTGCACTACACCTACCCCGACGGGCACGCCGCGTTGTCCGGTGTCGACCTCGACGTCGCCCCCGGGGAGAGGGTTGCACTGCTCGGACCGAACGGGGCCGGCAAGACCACGCTGATGCTGCACCTCAACGGAGTGCTGAGCGCATCGCAGGGACGCGTCGCGATCGGTGGAACGCCGGTGACGCGCAAGACGTTGCGCGAGATCCGGCGTCGTGTGGGGCTGGTGTTCCAGGACCCCGACGACCAGCTGTTCATGCCGACGCTCGCCCAGGACGTCGCCTTCGGCCCGGCGAACTTCGGGCTGCGCGGTGCCGAGCTCGAGGCGCGGGTGGCCGCGGCGCTGGAGGCGGTGTCGATGTCCGAGCTGGCAGCGCGCAGCCCGGCCCACATGTCGGGCGGGCAACGCCGGCGGGCTGCGCTGGCAACCGTATTGGCCTGTGAACCAGAAGTTCTGGTGCTCGACGAGCCGTCGGCGAACCTCGACCCGGTGGCGCGACGGGAGCTGGCACAGACGCTCGCCCGATTGCAGGCCACGATGATGATCGTCACGCACGACCTGCCGTATGCCGCGCAGCTGTGCAGCCGCGCGGTGATCATGGACCGAGGCGCGGTGGTGGCCGACGGTCCGATCGCGGACGTGCTCTCCGACACCGCACTCCTTGCCGCCCATCGACTGGAACTGCCCTGGGGCTTCGTCGTCCCGGCTCCCTGACTCGTTCTCGCGCAACGGTATTCGAGAACTGGCGCGGGGCCCCACCGCGGCAGGTGTGTGATGTGCTGCATCGACATCTGCCGCGGCCGGCCCCGCGCCGCGACCATAACACAGTTGTGCTCATCTGAACAGGTGGACAGATATAGTGGTGGTCGGCCAGCAGCTTCGTGCGTGTTTGGCCGAACGGCCGGCGGGTAAGGGCCGGCGCGCGAACCGAAACCGACGAGAGGATGCACATGGCGGAGTACACGCTGCCCGATCTGGACTACGACTACGGCGCGCTCGAGCCCCATATCTCCGGTGAGATCAACGAGATTCACCACAGCAAGCACCACGCGACCTACGTCAAGGGCGTCAACGACGCAGTCGCCGCACTCGAGGAGGCGCGGGCCGCCGGCGATCACGGCAAGATCTTCCTGCACGAGAAGAACCTCGCGTTCCACCTCGGTGGGCACGTCAATCACACGATCTGGTGGAAGAACCTGTCACCGGAGGGTGGCGACAAGCCGGACGGCGAACTGGCGGCGGCCCTCGACGACCAATTCGGCTCGTTCGATGCGTTCCGCGCCCAGTTCGCCGCTGCTGCCAACGGATTACAGGGTTCCGGGTGGGCGGTGCTGGGGTATGACACGCTCGGCGACAAGCTGCTGACGTTCCAGCTGTTCGACCAGCAGGCCAACGTGCCGCTCGGCGTCATCCCGCTACTGCAGGTCGACATGTGGGAGCACGCCTACTACCTGCAGTACCGAAACGTCAAAGCCGACTACGTCAAAGCATTCTGGAACGTCGTCAACTGGGCCGATGTCCAGCGGCGGTTCACCGCCGCGACGACGCAGGCGGCGGGCCTGATGTTCTGACCTCCTGCGCGTCCGCAGCGGCGATCGCGGCGGGCAGGCGGATGGTGAACGACGTTGTACGCGAGTCGGATTCGGCGCTGATCGTGCCGCCGTGTGATTCGACGATGGACGCAGCGATCGACAACCCCAACCCGAAACTTCCGGTCTCCCGGGATCGGGACTTGTCGGCCCGCACGAAGCGGCCGAACAGCTGTGGCAGCAGATCGGCGTCGATGCCGGGTCCGTCGTCGGCCACCGTCATCTCCGCGAACGACGCGTCGTTTCGGCCGGTCGTGATCGAGGTGCTGACGGTGGTGCCCGGCGGGGTGTGCACCCGGGCGTTGGACAGCAGGTTGGCCAACGCCTGATGCAGCTGGGCGCGATCGGCGCGTACCCACACCGGCTCGTCCGGCACCCCGGTCAGCCAACGGTGCGTCGGCGCCGACACCGCGTCGTCGTTGACCGCATCCACGACGAGCTCCGTCAGGTCGACGTCGGCGACCTGGAGATCGTGACCCTCGTCCAGCCGGGCGAGCAGCAGCAGATCGCTCACCAGATCGCTCATCCGCTGCGCCTCGGATTCGATGCGGGCCAGCGAGTACTCCGTGGTCTCGGGCAAGACTTCGCTGTCTTGCCGGGTGAGCTCGGCGTACCCGTGAATCGCCGCGAGCGGCGTGCGCAGCTCGTGACTGGCATCGGTGATGAACTGTCGCATCCGCCGATTGGATGCCGCGACGTCGCCCAGGGAACGTTCCACGTGATCGAGCAGACGGTTCAGAGTCACCCCCACCATCCCGACCTCGGTCCGCGGATCGGTCTCGGCGGCGGCCACACGCGGAGTGATGGTGTGGTTGTCACCGTCGAGTGGCATGTCGGCCACCGCGGCGGCGGTGGCGGCGACCCGGCGCAGCGGCCGCAGCGCCAGCCGCACGACGGCGACCGTGCACACGGCGGTGATCAACACGGCCACGGCCGTCAACCCGGACACCAGCGCGGTCTCGCGCACCATGGCGTCCCACGCCGGAGCACGCGACACCCCCGTCACCACGATCTCGTCGGGGCCCGTCGATCGACCCACCATGCGGTACCAGCCCAGCCCTGGCACCTCCACGGTGCGAGGTCGGGGATCGGCCCACGACCGATTCGTCACAGCCGCGGTGGCCTCGGCCGGTGCGGTTCGCGCGTCACCGTCGCCGAAGTACGCGGAATCCACGACCACGCCGTCGCGCATCAGGACCACGACGTTGCCGGGAGCCTGGCCGATGAGGCGGGTCACCGGTTTCATCGATCCGGGCGGTGGCAGGGCCCCGTCGGGGCCGGGCGTCGTACGGTATTTCTCCACCGATTGAACGGCGCCCTCGGCGGCCCCGGCCAGCTGTGCGTCGATGATGCCCAGCACCGAGGCGCGCAGGCTGAGTACCGACGCGGTGCCCACCGTCACCAGGACGGCCATCACGACCACACACACCCCGACCGCGAGTTGCCGGAGCAAGGTCCACCGCCGCCAGACGGTCATCACGGCGCGGGCCGCAGCAGATATCCGATACCCCGCACCGTGTGGATCATCGGTTCTCGATCCGCGTCGATCTTCTTGCGCAGATACGAGACATAGAGGTCGACGATGCTGGACCGGCCGCCGAAGTCGTAGTTCCATACCTGCTGCAGGATGTCGCTGCGCGACAACGCTTTCCGCGGATTGCGCATCAGCAGCCGGAGCAACTCGAACTCGGTGGAGGTCAAGCTCACCGGCTCCCCGGCACGGGTCACCTCCCGGCTGGCGGCGTCGAGAGTGAGGTCGCCGACCACCAGCGTCTCGTCGTCGGGCGGACTGAGATGGGCCGAGCGGCGCACCAGGCCGCGCAGGCGCGCGACGAGTTCCTCCAGCGAGAAGGGCTTGGTCATGTAGTCGTCGCCACCGGCGGTCAGGCCGGTGACGCGGTCGCGCACCGAATCGCGGGCCGTCAGGAACAGCGTCGGGATGTAGGGCCCGCTGCTGCGCAGTTCGACGAGCACGCTCACCCCGTCCATGTCCGGGAGCATGATGTCGAGCACCAGGAGGTCGGGGGAGTAGGTGCGGTATTTCTCGACCGCCTCCGCCGCGTCGTGAGCCACCTCGATGTCCCACCCCTCGTACTTCAGCGCCATGCGAACCAGGTTCGTCAGGGCACGTTCGTCGTCGACCAGGAGTACGCGAATCGGCGACCCGTCGGCTCGCGACAGGCGCGGCAACGTGCCCAGGATCGCGCGGCGCGGGCCGCTGCCCTCGAACGGCGCAGACGTCATCGCTCCATTGTCGCGGGGATCCGAGCGCGGGTCACCAGGCTTCATAGACACCTCATAACTTCGCCGGCGGCTGCGTCGCCGCCGCCTATGAATCGTCTATGAGTTCAGCGGTGCAGGTGCCAGAACCCGTCACGATGGGCGCACAACGGAGAAAGGACACGCTGACCATGAGCCTCAGCACGCTCGACAGCCGCATCGACAACCAATCCGCGGTAGCCCTGGGGGCGTTTCGGATCCTCGTAGCGCTCTTGTTCGCGATGCACGGACTGGCGAAGCTGTTCGGCTGGCCGCAAGGCGACCCGGTTCCGCTCGCCGCCTGGCCGGCGTGGTGGGCCGGCGTCCTCGAGGTGGTGCTCGGCAGCCTCATCGCGCTCGGACTGTTCGCCCGGGCAGCCGCATTCGTCGCCTCGGGCATGATGGCCGTCGCGTACTTCTGGATGCACTTTCCCGACGGTTTCTGGCCACTCGTCAATGGCGGTGAGACAGCAGTGCTCTATTGCTTCATCTTCCTGCTCTTCGTCGCCACCGGACCGGGCGCGCTGGCGGTGCAGCAGCGGCGTCATCCATCATCGCCGGAAAACTGAACCAGAAGAACGACTTTCATATCCGACACACATGTTGTGCGTTCGCTATGAAGACCGGGGCGACGGCGCCCCGGTCTTCTAGCGTGGATTCCACAGGGCCGGAAGATACTGGCCGACAACCGATGTGGAGGACGACCGTGAAGAGTGCAGATCCGCACCTGGACCGCTTCGAGCGAGACGCGCTGCCCCTGCTGGACACCCTCTACCGCGCGGCGCGCCGCTACACCGCCACTACCGCCGACGCCGAAGACCTCGTGCAGGAGACGATGCTGAAGGCGTACGCGGCATTCCACCGCTACGAGGACGGCACCAACATCCGCGCGTGGTTGTTGCGGATCCTCACCAACACGTGGATCACCTCGCATCGTCGTGCGCAGAGCCGGCCGGCCGAGCTGCTCTCCGAGGGTGTCACCGACGCTCAGCTCGCCGGGCAGGCCGCCCACTCGTCGACGGGGTTGCCGTCGACCGAACTCGCGGCACTGACCGCGCTCGGTGACGATGAGGTGCGAGACGCACTCGGCAGGCTCTGTGAAGAACAGCGGATCGCGGTCTACTACGCCGATGTGGAGGGGCTGCCGTACCGCGAAATCGCCGAGATCCTCGACATCCCTGTCGGCACCGTGATGTCGCGGGTGTACCGGGGGCGCAGTGCGCTGCGCCGGCTGCTGGTCGACGTCGCCGCCGATCGTGGCTATCTGCGCGCCGCCTGAGGTACCCCTAGTGCCTTCTCGACGGCGGCCAAGGCGGCTCCCCGCACAGCGCCAGCAGCGCGTTCTCGATCACTTCGGGTAGCGCCGGGTGTATCCAGTACTGGCTGCGCGCCACCTCCTGGGCGGGCAGGTCGAACGCCATCGCCTGAATGACCGGCTGGATGATCGAGGACGCCTGGTGCCCCATGATGTGGGCGCCGAGCAGCAGTCCGCTGTCGTCGTCGACGATGAGCTTGGCGAAGCCGGTGGTGTCCTCCATCGCCCACCCGTAGGCGACGTCGCTGTAGTCCTGCACCTTGGACCGGATGCGGTATCCCGCTGCGCGCGCGCCGTTTTCGGTCAGTCCGACACTGGCGATCTGCGGGTCGGTGAAGACCGCGGACGGCACGTGGCGATGGTTGGCGGGCATCAGGTTCTCGGTGTCGTCCCAGTCCTGCAGCAGGTTGTGCTTGACCACCCGGGCCTCGTGGTTGGCGACATGCTTGAGTTGGAAGGGCGAGCTGACATCGCCGAGGGCGAAGACGTTGCGCGCCGTGGTGCGCTGGAACTCGTCGACGGTGACGCGCCCGTCGACGACGTCCACGCCGGCGTGGTGGGCGTCGAGTAGATCGCCGTTGGGTACCCGGCCGGTGGCCACGAGCAAGATGTCGCCACGCACCGTGGCGCCGTCGTCGAGCGTCAGCGTCACGCCGGAGTCGTCGGACGAGCCACCCACGATGTTGCGGCGGCTGCGGATCTCCCACTTCTTGCCGGCGATGTCGGTGAAGCGTTCGCAGATCGTGTCGTCGCAGTGGGTCAGCATCGTGGTGCCGCGCAGCACGATCGTCACCCGTGACCCCAATGACGAGAAGATGTGGGCGAATTCGGCTGCGACATAACCGCCCCCGACGATGATGATGTGCTCGGGTAGTTCCGAGATCCGCATGATCGTGTCGCTGGTGTAATGGGCGACCCCACAATCGGCGATCGCCGGCGGGACCGTCGCCCGTGCGCCCGCCGCGATCACCACCTGCTCGGCGGTGAACTCGTCCCCGTCGTCGGTGCGCAGCCGGTAACCGCTCGTGCCTTTCGGTTCGGCGAAACGTGTGTGGCTGCCGAACACCTCGACGTTGGGGGAGGCCCGCCGGTACTGCTCGCCGCTGCTGGCCAACGGGTCGATGCGGCCGAACACGCGGGAGACGATGTCGGGCCAGCGCACCGCCTCGACGTGCGCGTCGATGCCGAACGTCGATGCCTGCCGGACCTGTTCGGCCACCCCGGCGGCGTAGACGAACATCTTGGTGGGGATGCAGCCCACGTTCAGGCACGTGCCGCCGAACAGGCTCTGCTCGCAGATCGCGACCTTCTTGTCGACGTAGCGCTCGTCGATGATGCTGTTGCCGGACCCGGTGCCGATGATCGCGATGTCGAAGTCAGCCATGGGTTTCCCCCTCTTCTGAGTGCCAGTCGAGCCAGCGGTCCAACTCGCGATAGGCCGCGCGCCGGGGTTCGGTGACCGACAGGAACACGTCGTGCTTGGCGTCGACGATCGGCACCACACTGGTGCGGTTGCCCACACAGCCGGCCCAGCGGGCGATCTGGGCGACGTCGAGCACCGCGTCCCCGCGTTGGATGAGCTCACTGTCGGCCACCTCGCGCACGCTGCGGTCCGAGCGCAGGATCAGGTTCGGCACTCCGACGTCGAGGCCGCGGTGCAGCTGAGCATGGCCCCGGCGGATCGCCCGGATCCAGCCGAGCGTCACGGGGAACCCGCCGACGGGTTTCCACGTCAGGTCGTAGTCGAAGTCGCCGGCGAAGTCGCGGTGCAGCGTGGCGCCGTAGCCGCCGGCGGTCGGGCGCCGGACCACGGTGCGGGTACGCCACCGACCCAGCGTGCGCAATGCCGCCGTGGTCGGCGGCGAGCGCAGGATCGCCGGACCCTGCAGGTCGAACCAGGGGCTGTTGAGCACCAGCCCCGACACGGGCGCCCGTGTGCTTCGCCGCCGACGGCGATCCAGCCACAGCGTGACCACCAGCCCGCCCGCCGAATGGCCGTAGACAAGCACCTCTGCCGCGGTCTCGGCGCCGATCGTCGCCAGCGCGCGCTCCAGCTCGGTGTCGTAGCGGGCCAGGTCGGTGGTGAAGTGCGGGGTCTGACCCTCGCGGTGTGAGCGCCCGCATTTGTGGAGGTCTATCGCGTACACCGCGACACCTCGGGCAGCCAGATGGTCGGCGAGCTCGGTGTTGAAGAAGTAGTCGGTGAAGCCGTGCACCAGCAGCACCGCGTGCCGAGCCGTCGGATCGGCGGGGCCCCGGCGCACCAGGGTGGCTTCCAGATCGCCTTCCCCGTCGGGGTCGGGCCCCAGCGCGAAGGTCATCTGCCAGTACCCGGACAGAACATCGGGCTGCCATCCGGACACGAGAGCCACCATAGTGGGCGAGGTGGTCGGAGGGTTGCGGCCGCGCGCGGCGGGATAACCTGAACACTGGTAAGCCGTGAGCAACGGGGACGCGACCACGAAGGGCCGATCGAGTTGGTGTCTGAAGCGGAGAAGACCGACGTCCTGCTGGTAGGGGCGGGCATCATGAGCGCGACCCTGTCGGCGCTGCTGCGGCTGGTGGAGCCGAACTGGTCGATGACGCTGGTCGAGCGTCTCGACGGCGCGGCCGCGGAGAGCAGCGACCCGTGGAACAACGCCGGCACGGGCCACTCGGCCCTGTGTGAACTCAATTACACCCCGGCACGTCCGGACGGCAGCATCGACATCGCCAAGGCCGTCAACGTCAACGAGCAGTTCCAGGTGTCGCGGCAGTTCTGGACCTACGCCGTGGAGAACGGCGTACTGCCCGATGTCCGCAGCTTCCTCAATCCGATCCCGCACGTGAGTTTCGTGCAGGGCGAGGACAACGTGAAGTACCTCAAAGCCCGCTACGACGCGCTGGTCACCAACCCGTTGTTCGCGACGATGGAGTTCATCGGCGACCGCGACGAGTTCGTGCGCCGGCTGCCGCTGATGGCCGAGCGGCGCGACTTCTCCGAGCCCGTCGGTCTGAACTGGACCCAGGACGGCACCGACGTCGACTTCGGCTCGCTGTCGCGACAGCTGATCGGGTTCGGCGCCAAGAAGGGGATGTCCACCCTGTTCGGTCACGACGTGACCGACCTCGATCAGGGTTCGGACGGACGGTGGACCGTCAAGGTCGTCAACCGTCGCACCGGTCAGAAGCGGAAGTTCAACGCCGGCTTCGTGTTCGTCGGCGCCGGCGGCGGCGCGCTGCCGCTGCTGCAGAAGGCGGGCATCAAGGAGGCGAAGGGCTTCGGCGGATTCCCGGTCGGCGGCCAGTGGCTGCGCAGCGGCAACCCGGATCTCACCGCGCGCCACCAGGCTAAGGTCTACGGGCTGCCGCCGCTGGGTGCGCCGCCGATGTCGGTGCCCCACCTGGACACCCGGGTGATCAACGGCCGTTCGTGGCTGCTGTTCGGGCCGTTCGCCGGGTGGTCCCCGAAGTTCCTCAAGCAGGGCAAGATCACCGATCTGCCGCTGTCGGTCAAGCCGAACAACCTGGTCTCGATGCTCGGTGTCGGGCTCACCGAGATGGGGCTGCTGCGCTACCTGATCGGCCAGCTGCTGCTCAGCGAATCGGCGCGGGTCGACGCGCTGCGGGAGTTCGCGCCGAGTGCGAGGAATTCGGATTGGGAGCTCGACATCGCCGGGCAGCGCGTGCAGGTGATCCGCAAGGCCAAAGGCAAGGGCGGGGTTCTCGAATTCGGCACCACCGTGCTCTCGGCGGCCGACGGCAGCATCGCCGGTTTGCTCGGTGCCTCACCGGGCGCCTCGACCGCGGTGCCCGCCATGCTCGAGGTGATGTCGCGGTGCTTCGACGACCGCTACCAGGGATGGCTGCCCACCATCAAGGCGATGATCCCCTCGCTGGGGACCAAGCTCTCGACCGAACCGAAGCTGTTCGAAGAGATCTGGGCACGTGGCACCGAGGTGCTCAAGCTCGACAAACCCGCAGGCGCGCTGCCCGACACGGCGCCCGAGGTGTCCTCGGCGGGTACCGGGCACACTCCGACGACGGCGACCGTTTGACGGTGTCGCTCCGATGACCGCGGCGTTGCGCCGCAGCTGGGCCAAGGATCTCGACGCCGCCACGCTCTACGAACTCCTCAAGTTGCGCGTCGAGGTGTTCGTCGTCGAGCAGGCGACGCCCTATCCCGAGCTCGACGGCCGGGACCTGCTCAGCGAGACTCGCCATTTCTGGCTGGAAAATGCTGAAGGACAAGTGATTTCGACGTTGCGTCTGATGGAGGAGCACCCGGCCGGGCACAAGGCGTTCCGCATCGGTCGGGTGTGCACCAAACGCTCCGACCGCGGGCACGGGCACACTGCCCGATTGCTGACCGCGGCGCTGGCCGAGGTCGGCGACTTCCCCTGCCACATCAACGCCCAGACGTATCTGGAGGAGATGTACGGCAGACACGGGTTCGTCCGCGACGGGGATGAATTCCTCGACGACGGGATTCCGCACGTACCGATGGTCAAGCCGTGACGGGACTGCAGCTCTACCCGTTCAGCGCTCTGGTCGGACACGATCGTCTCAAGCTGGCGCTGGTGCTGTGCGCGGTGCGGCCCGATATCGGTGGTGTGCTGATCCGCGGCGAGAAGGGCACCGCGAAATCGACTGCGGTGCGCGGCCTGGCGCAGGTGCTGACCGAGTCGTTCGCCATCACGGGCAACGACGGCGGGCACCTCGTCGAGCTGCCGATCGGCGCCACCGAGGACCGGGTCGTCGGCTCGCTGGACCTGCAGAAGGTGCTGCGCGACGGTGAACACGCCTTTTCGCCTGGTCTGCTGGCGCGGGCGCACCGCGGCGTGCTCTACGTCGACGAGGTCAACCTGCTGCACGACCACCTCGTCGACGTCCTGCTCGACGCGGCGGCGATGGGCCGGGTGCACGTCGAGCGCGACGGGGTCTCCCACAGCCACGAGGCACGGTTCGTGCTGATCGGCACCATGAATCCCGAAGAGGGAGAACTGCGTCCGCAATTGCTGGACCGCTTCGGGCTCACCGTGGACGTGGTCGCCTCCCGCGACGTCGATGTCCGCGCCGAGGTGATCCGCCAGCGGCTGGCCTACGAGGCCGATTCCGGGGAGTTCGCCGCACGCTACGCCGACGCCGACGCCGAGCTGGCCCGTCACATCGCCGACGCCCGCGCCAGGATCAGCGATGTGGTGTTGCCCGACAGTGAGTTACGGCGCATCGCCGCTCTGTGCGCGGCCTTCGACGTCGACGGGATGCGCGCCGACCTGGTCGTGGCCCGCACCGCGGTCGCCCATGCCGCGTGGCGCGGCGCCGCCGAGGTCGCCGAGCAGGATGTGCGGGTCGCCGCGGAATTGGCGTTGCCCCACCGCCGCCGGCGCGATCCGTTCGACGACCCGGGCCTCGACGAGGGCCGACTCGACGACGCGATGGCCCAGGCGGGCGAGGCGGCCGACGCCGGTTCGGATCCCCGACCGGACCCCGACCCGCCGGGTGGCGGCGCACCGTCGTCGGCTGACGGTGCCGACGACGCAGCGCCCCAGGCGGCGTCGCCGCCGCCGACACGGCCCAGCGCCGCACCCTCGGCGGCGTTTCGCACCAAGGCCCTGGTCGTGCCCGGCGTCGGCGACGGAGCGCCCGGCCGCCGTTCGCGGGCACGCAACCGCACGGGCACGGTGGTCGCCGCGACCACCGACACGCAGGCCGGTCACGGGATGCACGTGTTCGGCACGTTGCTCGCAGCCGCCGCCCGGGATGGCGGACGCGGCCGGCTGCGACCGGCCCCCGACGACCTTCGGCGGGCGGTGCGTGAGGGCCGCGAGGGCAACCTGGTGATCTTCGTCGTCGACGCGTCGGGGTCGATGGCCGCGCGAGACCGGATGTCCGCGGTCAGTGGAGCCACGCTGTCGCTGTTGCGTGATGCCTATCAGCGTCGAGACAAGGTCGCGGTCATCACGTTCCGCGGGCAGGACGCCCGGGTGCTGTTGCCGCCCACGTCGTCGGTCTACGTCGCCAGTACGCGGTTGGCACGGTTCGACACCGGCGGGCGGACTCCGCTCGCGCAGGGGCTGCTGGCCGCGCGCGACATGGTGGTCCGGGAACGGACGCGTGACCGGGCACGCCGCAGCCTGGTGGTGGTGCTCACCGACGGCCGGGTCACCGGTGGCCCCGATCCGCTGGGCCGCACTGCCGCCGCAGCGGCCCGGCTGGTCGCCGAGGGTGCCTCTGCCGTCGTCGTGGACTGCGAAACGTCCTATGTCCGTTTGGGTTTGGCGCAGGACCTGGCGCATCGCCTGATGGCGCCCGCGGTGCGGCTGGATCAGTTGCGCGCGGACGCGCTGACCGCCGTGGTCAAGACGCAGGCCGCGGCCTGAGAAGGGAGTGCGATGCCTCAGGGTCAGCCCGTGGCCGTCCCCCGCGACGGCTTGACCACGCGGGCTCGCCGCCATGCTCCGCTGCTCGCGGTGCACACCGGTGCGGGCAAGGGCAAGTCCACCGCGGCCTTCGGGATGGCTCTGCGGGCCTGGAACCAGGGCTTCGACATCGCGGTGTTCCAGTTCGTCAAGAGTGCGAAGTGGAAGGTGGGGGAGGAGACGGCGCTGCGTGAGCTCGGCCGGGCGCACTCCGAACGCGGCGTCGGCGGACCGGTCGAGTGGCACAAGATGGGCTCGGGCTGGTCCTGGTCCCGCAAGGCGGGCACCGAGGACGACCACGCCGCCGCCGCTGCCGAGGGCTGGGCCGAGATCTCCCGCCGACTCGCCGACGAGCGTCATGACTTCTACGTGCTCGACGAGTTCACCTATCCGCTCAAGTGGGGGTGGATCGACGTGGCCGAGGTCGTCGATGTGCTGGCGTCGCGGCCGGGCACCCAGCACGTGGTGATCACCGGTCGTGACGCCCCGGCCGCGTTGATGGACGCCGCCGATCTGGTCACCGAGATGACCAAGGTCAAGCACCCGATGGACGTGGGCCGCAAGGGCCAACGGGGCATCGAGTGGTAGCTCAGGGAACCGGGTCGTGAGCACGCCGGGGATCGTCATCGCCGCGCCGTCTTCGGGCAGCGGGAAGACGACGATCGCGACCGGGCTCATCGGTGCGCTGCGGCGGGCCGGACACGCGGTCGCGCCGTTCAAGGTCGGCCCGGACTTCATCGACCCGGGGTATCACGGGCTGGCCGCGGGGCGGCCGGGCCGCAACCTCGATCCCGTGCTCGTCGGTGACCACCTCATCGGCCCGCTCTACCGTCACGGCAGCGCCGACGCCGACATCGCGGTCGTCGAAGGCGTGATGGGCCTGTTCGACGGGCGCATCAGCGACGCCCCGGCCGCCGGGGCCGCCCGCGGCTCCACCGCTCACGTGGCGGGATTGCTCGGGACCCCGGTGATCCTCGTCGTCGACGCCCGCGGTCAGAGCCACAGCGTCGGCGCGCTGGTGCACGGCTTCGCCACCTTCGACAGTTCGGTGCGCCTGGTCGGCGTGATCCTGAACCGCGTGGGGTCGGCCCGCCATGAGGCGGTGCTGCGGCAGGGCTGCGAGCAGGCCAGGATCGCCGTGCTGGGCGCCGTCCCGCGGACCGACGAGCTCGCGGTCCCGTCGCGCCACCTCGGGCTGGTCACTGCGGTCGAACACGGCGGGCGGGCCCGGTCGGCCGTCGACGCGATGGCTGACCTGGTCGCTCGGCACGTCGACCTCGCCGCCGTCGTCTCGGCCGCCCGCAGCGACGTCGGGGGCGACCCGTGGACCCCGCACATCGGCGAACCCACCGGGGCGCCCGTGACCGTCGCCCTGGCCGCGGGCCGCGCCTTCACCTTCAACTACGCCGAACACACCGAACTGCTCAGCGCGGCAGGCGCAGACGTCGTCACCTTCGACCCCCTCACCGACCCGCTGCCCGCGCATACCGCGGCCGTCGTCATCCCCGGCGGTTTCCCGGAGGAGTGCGGCCCCGAGCTCTCCGCGAACCGCGCCGTGCGCGAGCAGATCGCCGCGCTGGCCCATTCGGGCACCCCAATCCAGGCCGAGTGCGCCGGACTGACCTACCTGGCCGACGACCTCGACGGGCATCCCATGTGCGGCGTGATCGGCGGTTCGGCGTCGTTCACGCCGTCACTCACCCTCGGATACCGCGACGCCGTGGCCGTCGCCGACTCCTCGCTTCATCACCTCGGCGATCGGATCGTCGGGCATGAATTCCACCGCACCGCAATGCATTACGGGCCCACGCGGCAGCCGGCCTGGCGGTACCGGGGGCGGGCGGGCGCGATGGTCGACGACGGCGTCGTCCGGGCCGGGGTGCACGCGGGCTATCTGCACACCCATCCGGCGGCCCACCCCGAAGCGATCGCCCGCTTCGTGCGTGCGGCGGCACACTCTAAGCTCGCCGGGTGACCGACAACGCCTATCTGGTGGGCCTGCGCCTGGCTGGCAAGAAGGTCGTCGTGGTGGGCGGCGGCGGGGTCGCCCAGCGCCGCCTGCCCCTCCTGGTGGCCTCCGGCGCCGACGTGCACGTCATCACCACGCAAGCCACCCCCGCGGTCGAAGCGATCGACGGAATCACGCTGACGCTGCGGCCTTTTCGTGACGGGGATCTCGACGGCGCGTGGTATGTGATCGCGGCCACCGATGATCCCGACGTCAATGCCGCCATCGTCGAGGAGGCCGAAAGCCGCCGCGTGTTCTGCGTGCGCGCCGACATCGCAGTGGAGGGCACCGCCGTCACCCCGGCGACGTTCGAGTACGAGGGCCTCTCGGTGGGTGTGCTGGCCGGCGGTGAGCACCGCCGGTCGGCGGCCATCCGCTCGGCGATCCACGAGGCGTTGCAGCAAGGTGTGATCACCGCCGACGCACCCGGTGTGGTCGCCGGCGGGGTGGCACTCGTCGGCGGAGGCCCGGGCGACCCGGAGCTGATCACCGTGCGCGGTCGCCGGTTGCTCGCGCATGCCGACGTCGTGGTGGCCGATCGGCTCGCGCCGCAGGACCTGCTCGCCGAGCTGTCCCCGGACGTCGAGGTCATCGACGCCGCCAAGATCCCGTACGGCCGTGCGATGGCCCAGGACGCGATCAACGACGTCCTCGTCGACCGGGCGAAGCAGGGCAAGTTCGTGGTCCGCCTCAAGGGGGGCGACCCGTTCGTGTTCGCGCGCGGCTACGAAGAGGTGATCGCGTGTGCCGATGCCGGCATTCCGGTGACGATCGTGCCCGGTGTGACCAGTGCCATAGCAGTGCCCGCGCTGGCGGGTGTTCCGGTCACCCACCGGGCGATGACGCACGAATTCGTGGTGGTCAGCGGCCATGTGGCGCCGGATCACCCCGAATCGTTAGTGAATTGGGATGCGCTCGCCGCGCTGCACGGCACGATTGTTTTGCTGATGGCCGTCGAACGCATCGAGCTTTTCGCGAAGGTGCTCCTCGAAGGCGGCCGACCTGCGGATACACCGGTGCTTGTGGTGCAGCACGGGACGACGTCGGCGCAGCGGAGTTTGCGGTCGACCCTCGCCGAGGCGCCCGAGCGCATCCGATCGGAGGGGATTCGACCCCCTGCGATCATCGTGATCGGTGCTGTGGCGGCCTTCGCGGCTTAAAGAGATATTAAGAGTACTGTAAGGTAACTCGTTATGACGGCTCTCAATGACGCAGAGCGTGCCGCCATCTCTCGGGATGCTGAAGGCAAGGGACAGCGGGGCGCCAATCGGGCCGCGCCGGCCCGGATCAGGGCGGCTGCGGACGGAGCCGCCGGCTCGCGATTCCCCAAGACTCCGGCCTGGATGCCGTCGAGGCGGTTCATCGCCGCCGTCGTCGCCATCGGCGGTATGCAACTGCTCGCCACGATGGACAGCACGGTCGCGATCGTCGCCCTGCCCAAGATCCAGGACGAGCTGAGCCTCTCCGACGCCGGTCGCAGCTGGGTGATCACCGCCTACGTGCTGACCTTCGGCGGCCTGATGCTCCTGGGTGGCCGCCTCGGCGACACCATCGGCCGCAAGCGGACGTTCATCGTGGGCGTGGCGCTGTTCACCATCGCCTCGATCCTCTGCGGTATCGCCTGGGACGAGGCCACGCTGGTGATCGCCCGCCTGCTGCAGGGTGTCGGCGCCGCGATCGCCTCACCGACCGCGCTCGCATTGATCGCCACGACGTTCCCGAAGGGCCCGGCCCGCAACGCCGCGACCGCGGTGTTCGCCGCGATGACCGGTGTCGGCTCGGTGACGGGCCTGGTGGTCGGCGGAGCCCTGACCGAGGTCTCGTGGCGGTTGGCGTTCCTGGTCAACGTGCCGGTGGGGCTGCTGATGATCTACCTGGCCCGCACCACACTGCGCGAAACCAACCGTGAGCGCCTCAAGCTCGACGCCACCGGCGCGCTGCTGGCGACGCTGGGGTGCACCGCCGCGGTGTTCGCGTTCTCGATGGGCCCCGAGGCCGGCTGGGTGTCACCCATCACGATCGGCTCCGGCATCGTGGCCATGGGCTGCGGACTGGCCTTCCTGTGGGTCGAGCGCACCGCGGAGAACCCCGTCGTGCCGTTCGAGTTGTTCCGCGAGAGCAACCGCGTCGCCACCTTCGCCGCGGTCTTCCTCGCCGGTGGCGTGATGTTCACCCTGACCGTCCTCATCGGGCTCTACGTGCAGGACATCATGGGCTACAGCGCGCTGCGGGCGGGCATCGGCTTCATCCCGTTCGTCATCGCGCTGGGCATCGGCCTGGGGGTCTCCTCGGCGCTGGTGTCGAAGTTCCAGCCGCGCATCCTGGTCATCGGCGGCGGCGTGCTGGTCCTGGCCGCGATGATTTACGGCTCGACCCTGGACGCCAACATCCCGTACTTCCCGAACCTGGTGCTGCCGATCACCGTCGGCGGTTTCGGGATCGGCATGATCGTGGTCCCGCTGATGATCTCGGCGATCGCCGGGGTCGGCTTCGACCAGATCGGTCCGGTGTCGGCGATCGCTCTGATGCTGCAGAACCTGGGCGGACCCGTCGTGCTCGCGATCATCCAGGCCGTCATCACCTCGCGCACGCTGTACCTGGGCGGCACCAACGGCCCGGTCAAGGACATGAACCCCGCGCAGCTGCACGCTCTCGACCAGGGCTACACCTACGGCCTGCTGTGGGTGGCCGCCGTCGCGGTGGTGGTCGGTGCGGTGGCGCTGTTCATCCGGTACACGGCCGAGCAGGTGGCGCACGCGCAGGAAGTCAAGGACGCGATCGACGCCGGAGAGCTCTAGCTCGACATCGGGCAGTAGAGAGCTTTAGCTCGACACCGGTTTCGGCGTGATCGTCTGCGCCCAGCGACGATGAGCACGCCGAAATCGCCCACCGGTAGGGTGGCGAACCATGTCCTCCCGGGCCCCGCTGGCGTCCTCGTTGGGCATCGCGATCGTCGCGATCACCGGCATGCAGCTGATGGCCACCCTCGACGGGACCATCGTGATCGTGGCGCTGCCGCGCATGCAGGCCGACCTCGGTCTCTCCGATGCGGGCAAGAGCTGGGTGATCACCGCCTACGTGCTCGCCTTCGGCGGGCTGCTCCTGCTCGGCGGCCGCATCGGTGACGCCATCGGCCACAAACGGGCGTTCCTGTCCGGGGTCGGGGTGTTCACGATCGCCTCGCTGATCTGCGGGCTGGCCAATGACGAAGCCACGCTGGTCATCGCCCGCGCGCTGCAGGGCATCGGCGCGGCGGTGGCGGCCCCGACGGGTCTGGCGCTCATCGCCACCACCTACGCCGTCGGAGAGCCGCGCAACCGGGCCCTGGCCGTCTCCGCCGCCATGCAGGGGCTGGGCTCTGTGCTCGGGTTGGTCCTCGGTGGTGCGGTCACGGGTATCTCGTGGCGCCTGGCGTTCCTGGTCAACGTGCCGATCGGGCTGGTGATCATCGCGATCACGGTGTTCCGGCTCGCCGAGACCCACCTCGAGCGGATCAAGCTCGACATCACCGGCGCGCTGCTGGCCACACTCGCCTGCACGTCGGCGGTGCTGGTGTTCACGCAGGGCCCGGCTCTGGGTTGGGCCGACCCGTGGGTGATCGGCGCCGCGGTGGCCGCCGTGGTGTTCTCCATCGCTTTCGTGCTGGACGAGCGCGGCGCCGACAATCCGCTCGTACCGCTGTCGATCTTCGACAACCGGCACCGCGTCGCCTCGTTCGTGGCGTACTTCCTGGCCGGCGGCGTCATGCTGACGCTGTCGGTGATGATCGGGCTCCTCGTCCAGGACGTCCTCGGTTACTCGCCGTTGCGGGCGGGCATCAGCTTCCTGCCCTTCGCGGCGGCCTTCGTCGTCGGAAACGTGATCGCCACCTATGTCGCACCCCGCATCGCGCCGCGCTGGGTGATCCTCGGCGGCGGCGTGCTGGTGCTGCTGGCCATGCTCTACGGGTCCACGCTGGACCGGTCGGTGCCGTACTTCCCGGATCTGTTCGTGCCCGTGGTGGTCGGCGGTCTCGGCATCGGCGTGATCTCGGTGATCCTGCCGCTGTGCCTGCTGGCCAACGTGCCGGCCCGCCGGATCGGCTCGCTGTCGTCGGTCACGCTGATGGTGTTCAACCTCGGTGGCCCACTGGTTCTCGTGGTGGTCCAGGCCGTGCAGGTGTCCCGGACCCTGTACCTGGGTGGCACCACGGGCCCGGTGAAGAACATGACGCCCGCGCAGCTCGACGCGCTGGGCCACGGCTACACGTATGCGCTGCTGTGGGTGGCCGCGATCGCGATCCTCGTCGGTGTCGCGGCGCTGTTCATCGGCTACTCCGCGCGCGACATCGCCCGGGCCCGCGAGACCAGGGAAGCTGTGGAGGCGGGGGAGCTCTAGGCATCGCATAAGGTGGTCGGCTGTGATCACCCGCATGTCCGAGCTGTTCCTGCGCACCCTGCGCGACGACCCGGCCGACGCCGAAGTGCCGAGCCACAAGCTGCTGATCAGGGCCGGCTATGTGCGGCCCGTCGGCCCCGGGCTGTACAGCTGGCTGCCCCTCGGACTCAGAGTGCTCCGCAAGATCGAGGCGATCGTCCGCGAGGAGATGAACGCCATTGGGGGACAGGAGATCCTGTTCCCCGCGCTGCTGCCGCGGGCGCCGTACGAAACGACCAACCGCTGGACCGAATACGGCGACACGCTGTTCCGGCTGCAGGATCGGCGCGACAACGATTACCTGCTCGGCCCCACCCATGAGGAGATGTTCACCCTCACGGTCAAGGGTGAGTACTCGTCGTACAAGGACTTCCCGCTCATCCTGTTCCAGATCCAGAACAAGTACCGCGACGAGGCGCGCCCGCGTGCCGGCATCCTGCGCGGGCGCGAGTTCCTGATGAAGGACTCGTACTCGTTCGACATCGACGACGACGGACTCAAGAACGCCTACCACGCCCACCGCGAGGCGTATCAGCGGATCTTCGCCCGTCTCGCCGTGCGCTACGTGATCGTCTCCGCGGTCTCGGGCGCCATGGGCGGCAGCGCGTCGGAGGAGTTCCTGGCCGAAAGTGAGGTCGGCGAGGACACCTACGTGCGCTGTCGGGAATCCGGTTACGCCGCCAACGTGGAGGCCGTCATCACCGCTGTCCCGGAGTCGATCCCGTTCGACGGGCTGCCGGAGGCGACCGTCTACGAGACCGGAGAGACCCCGACGATCGCCACGCTGGTGGACTGGGCCAACAGCGCCGATCTGGGCCGCACGGTCACCGCGGCGGACACGTTGAAGAACGTGCTGATGAAAACCCGTGTGCCCGGCGGTGACTGGGAGCTACTGGCCGTCGGCGTGCCCGGTGACCGCGAGGTCGACGAGAAGCGCCTCGGCGCGGCGCTGGAGCCGGCCGAGTTCGCGATGCTCGACGACGCGGACTTCGCGAAGTATCCCTTCTTGAAGAAGGGCTACATCGGCCCGAAAGGCCTGCTGGCCAACGGAGTTCGCTACCTCGTCGATCCCCGTGTGGTGGACGGCACCGCATGGATCACCGGCGCGGACGAGACGGGCAAGCACGTCGTCGATCTGGTCGCGGGCCGGGATTTCGTCGCCGACGGCACGATCGAGGCCGCCGAAGTGCGCGAAGGGGATCCCTCGCCCGATGGCGCGGGCCCGCTGGTGGCGGCCCGCGGGATCGAGATCGGCCACGTCTTCCAGCTCGGCCGCAAGTACGCCGACGCGTTCACCGCCGACGTGCTCGGCGAGGACGGCAAGCCGGTGCGCCTGACGATGGGCAGCTACGGGATCGGGGTGTCGCGGCTGGTGGCGGTGATCGCCGAGCAGCAGCACGACGAGCTCGGGCTGCGGTGGCCGTCATCGGTGTCGCCTTTCGACGTGCACGTGGTGATCGCCAACAAGGACGCCGAGGCGCGCGCCGGGGCGACCGAGCTGGCCGCCGATCTCGATCGGCTCGGCGTCGACGTGCTCCTCGACGACCGCACCGCGTCGCCGGGGGTGAAGTTCAAGGACGCCGAGTTGCTGGGCGTGCCGTGGATCGTCGTGGTGGGCCGCGGCTGGGCCGACGGCGTCGTGGAACTGCGGGACCGGTTCAGCGGCGACAAGCGCGACGTCCCCGCGGCGTCGGCGACCGAGGAGATCCTCGGCGCGATCCGCTAGTGGCTCACTCGGTACCGCCGGGAAACGGCACCGTGACCGGTGTCGTCCCGGCGACGCCGCGCCACCGCGCGGCGGTGACCGCGGTTTCCAGCATCGCGGCCACGCCGAACGCGCGCACCGTCTCGTCGGTCGCCTGCTCGACGACCGCCCGCCACGCGGTCGCCGCGTCCTGCTCCATGCGCACCGCGAGCTTCGCGGCCTGGATGGGAGTGTCGACCTCCGACGGCATCGAATACCCCGCCGCCGGCAGCGGGACGGCGCCCCCGGCGTCTTCGAGCAGCGTCATCGCGGCTTCGCGCCGCGCGCGGTGTTCGGCCATCGCATCGGCGACCAGGCTGTTGTCCTCCGGGGTGGAGTGCGCCGAGACCAGGCCGTATCCGTAGATCGTCGCGTGTTCGACGGCGACGGCGTCGAACAACGCGCCCAGCGCGGGATCGGTGGGGCGGGTGGTCGGAGCCGGCGTGGGAGAGGTCACCGGTCACCGCCGGGGGAGGCCAGGGCCACGGTGTAGGCGGCCGTGCAGGCTGCGGCGATCGAGGCCAGCAACCCGGCGCGGTAGCCGGACAGCGCGGCCGCGGAGTGCGAGGCGCTGTCGGCCGACGCGCGCAACGCACCGACGACGTCGTCGGCGTTCGGCGGCGGTGGCTCGGGGGCGCCCGCGGCCGGGCTCGCCGACGTCGTCACCGTCACGCCCGGCCCGGGCGCCTCCTGGCCGGTGAGGCGAACGATCTCGTCGGACAACGCCTGAGCATGCGCGGTGCGCAGAGCGGCGATCTCGGTCAGGGTCGCCGCGGATCGGCCGCGCACCGCGGCGGAGGCCTGCTCGGCAAGTCGGCTGTCCGCCCGCGCCCGGTCGAGCGCGGTGGTCAGGTCGTCGAGCTCCGGCGGAGGCGGCGGTGCGCCGCAGGCGGCCGCCGCGACGGCGGGCAGCAGGACGAGTCCGGCCAGCACCTCACGACGGCGCAGGGTCGGCGGGCGGCTCGGCACGTGCCACATCCTGCCATCGAGGCCGGGGTCGACCGGGATCGACATGGCGGCGAGTGCAGCAGATACGGCCCGCGTAAGCGGCGCTTTCGTTATTCGGATCGCCCGCCTGGCGTATCGTAGGGTGCCGTTCGACCAGTTCGAGAGACAACTCAAGACGAGGAGCTCACCGTGGCGGAGCGGTACGCAGGATTGCCGTCGCAGCGACAGGTGATCGATCTGCTCGCCGAGGAGTTCGCGCGCGCCGGGTACGACATCGAGGACGTCGTCATAGATGCAGCGGCACGCCCGCCCCGGGTGACGGTGGTCGCCGACGGCGACGAGGGGCTCGACCTCGACGCCATCGCCGAACTGTCCCGGACCGCCTCGGGGATTCTCGACGATCTCGACACGCAGGCCTACGTGCTGGAGGTCACCTCGCCAGGGGTGGACCGACCGCTGAGCACCGACACGCACTACCGCCGCGCCCAGGGCCGCATGGTGGAGCTGACCCTGTCCGACGGCTCCACGCTCACCGGCCGGCTGGGCGAGCTGCACGGCGCGACCGTCGACGTCGTGATGCGAGAAGGGCCCCGCCGCGCGCTGTCGGTACGTCAGGTCGCACGCGAGCAGATCACCAAAGCTGTTGTGCAGGTCGAATTCTCACCACCGAGTCCGCGCGAGCTGGAGCTGGCGGGGCAGACCGGAAGGCACAGTGAACCATGAACATCGACATGGCCGCGCTGCACGCGATCGAGGCCGACAAGGGGATCTCTGTCGATGTGGTCGTCGAGACCATCAAATCGGCACTGCTGACGGCCTACCGGCACACCGAGGGGCACGAGGCCGACGCCCGCATCGACGTCGACCGCAAGACCGGTGTGGTCAAGGTGATGGCCCGGCAGACCGACGCCGACGGCAACGTGCTCCACGAATGGGACGACACGCCCGAGGGTTTCGGCCGGATCGCGGCGACCACGGCCCGGCAGGTGATCCTGCAGCGACTGCGTGACGCCGAGAACGAGAAGAACTACGGCGAGTTCTCTGCGCGCGAGGGCGACATCGTGGCCGGCGTGATCCAACGCGACGCCAGAGCCAACGCCCGCGGATTGGTCGTCGTGCGGATCGGCAGCGAGACCAAGGGCTCCGAGGGCGTGATCCCCGCCGCCGAGCAGGTGCCCGGCGAGAGCTACGAACACGGCGACCGGCTGCGGTGCTACGTCGTCGGGGTGTCTCGCGGGGCGCGGGAACCGGTGATCACGCTCTCACGTACCCACCCGAACCTGGTCCGCAAGCTGTTCTCCCTGGAGGTTCCCGAGATCGCCGACGGCTCGGTGGACATCGTGGCCGTGGCACGCGAGGCGGGTCACCGCAGCAAGATCGCGGTGGCGTCTCGGACGCCCGGACTCAACGCCAAGGGCGCCTGCATCGGGCCGATGGGCCAGCGGGTGCGCAACGTGATGAGCGAACTGTCCGGCGAGAAGATCGACATCATCGACTACGACGCGGACCCGGCGAAATTCGTCGCCAACGCGCTGTCACCGGCCAAGGTCGTGTCGGTGACGGTGATCGACGAAGCGGCCAAGGCGGCGCGCGTCATCGTGCCGGACTTCCAACTCTCGCTGGCCATCGGCAAGGAAGGCCAGAACGCACGATTGGCGGCGCGGCTGACCGGGTGGCGCATCGACATCCGCAGCGACGACGCGGCATCCGACACCGGTCGCGCCGACCGGCGGCCCGACGCGGCCCGCGCGGACGGTCAGCAGTAGCGGCCGCCCCGCGCGCTGCAGCGGACCGATTTTCTTTTCGACGACGTCGTGACGGTAGACTCAGCTGTGATCCAGCGCGAGACGTCGGCTCGGATGCGGAAAAGCAGCGACACCCCCTCCGGGGGACCGGTGCGGACCTGCATCGGATGCCGACGACGAGAGTTGGCCGTCGATCTGCTTCGGATCGTCGCCGTTCACGGCGGGCAGGGTTCTGGGAATGACACCAGGGCTGTGACCGTTGACGCGGCGAAGAGTCTTCCGGGGCGGGGTGCATGGCTGCATCCCGATCCAGGATGTCTACGCGAGGCGGTTCGCCGGCGGGCCTTCGGCCGAGCGCTCCGGATCGCCGGTTCACCGGACATCACCGCGGTGGTCGAGCGTTTCGCCGAATTCGAGACGCTCGAGACGCCCCGGGCAAGAGAACAGGTAGCGAAGAACATGAGCACACCGTGAAGTCCCGATGACCATGCGTCATAGCTAACCCGAGGCGCGGCGCCTACCACCGCTGTCGCCTCTCAGACAGGAGATGTAGTGGCAGGTAAGGCCCGCGTGCACGAGTTGGCGAAGGAACTCGGTGTCACCAGTAAGCAAGTTCTGGCTCGGCTGAGCGAACAAGGTGAGTTCGTCAAGTCGGCATCGTCCACGGTGGAGGCGCCCGTCGCCCGCCGATTGAGGGAGTCGTTCGGCGGCTCCAAGTCCACCTCCGGAGCGGCGAGCAGCGGTAGCAGCGCCGGCAACGGTAGTGCCGGCAACGGCGCAGCTGCACCGGCCAAGCCCGGTCCGAAACCCGGTCCCCGGCCATCGGCGCCCGCCGCTGCGCAGCCGCCCACCCCCGCCGCCCCTGCGGCGCCCTCGGCCCCCGCCCCGAGCGCGCCCCCGGCCGCTGCGCAGCCGACGCAGGCTCCGCCGGCGGCGGCCTCTGCAGCGTCTTCAGCATCGGGGCCGTCTGCGCCCCCGCGCCCCGGCCCGACACCCGGACCCACGCCGGGCCCGCGGCCGGGCCCCGGTGGCCCGCGCCCCGGCGCCCCCAAGCCCGCCGCGCGCACGCCGCGTGTCGGCAACAACCCCTTCTCGTCCCAGCAGCCGGTCGAACGGCCCGCACCCCGGCCCCAGGCCGGTCCCGGCGGTCCTCGGCCGGGTCCCGGCGCCGGCGGTCCTCGCCCCGGTGGCGGCCCCCGGCCCGGCGCATCGCCCGGCAACATGCCTCCCCGTCCGCAGGGCCCGCGCCCTGGTGGCGGACCCCGACCCGGCGGCGGTCCCCGCCCCGGCGGTGGCCCGCGCCCGGCGCCCGGTGGCGTCGGTCGTCCCGGTGGCGGCGGTGGCGGCGGTAACTACCGCGGCGGCGGCCCCGGCGGTGGCGGCGGTGCCGGTGGCGGCTTCCGCGGACGCCCCGGCGGCGGTGGCGGACGCCCCGGCCAGCGCGGAGGCGCGGCAGGTGCGTTCGGTCGTCCCGGCGGTGCCCCCAAGCGCGGTCGCAAGAGCAAGCGCGCGAAGAGGGCCGAATACGAGAACATGCAGGCCCCCGTCGTCGGCGGCGTGCGGTTGCCGCACGGCAACGGCGAGACCATCCGGTTGGCGCGCGGCGCATCGCTGAGCGACTTCGCCGACAAGATCAACGCCAACCCGGCGTCGCTGGTGCAGGCGCTGTTCAACCTCGGCGAGATGGTCACGGCCACGCAGTCGGTGGACGACTCGACGCTCGAACTGCTGGGCGGCGAGATGAACTACGTCGTTCAGGTCGTCTCCCCGGAGGACGAGGACCGCGAGTTGCTCGAGTCGTTCGACCTCACCTATGGCGAGGACGAGGGTGGCGAGGAGGACCTCGAGGTCCGGCCGCCGGTGGTCACCGTCATGGGTCACGTCGACCACGGCAAGACGCGACTGCTCGACACGATCCGAGACGCGACGGTGCGCGAGGGCGAGGCCGGCGGCATCACCCAGCACATCGGTGCCTACCAGGTGACCGTCGATCTCGACGGCTCCGAGCGGCCGATCACGTTCATCGACACCCCGGGTCACGAGGCGTTCACCGCCATGCGTGCCCGCGGTGCCAAGGCCACCGACATCGCGATCCTCGTGGTCGCGGCCGACGACGGCGTCATGCCGCAGACGGTGGAGGCGGTCAACCACGCGCAGGCGGCCGACGTGCCGATCGTCGTGGCGGTCAACAAGATCGACAAGGAAGGCGCCGACCCGGCCAAGATCCGCGGTCAGCTGACCGAGTACGGCCTGGTGCCGGAGGAGTACGGCGGCGACACGATGTTCGTCGACATCTCCGCCAAGGCGGGCACGAACATCGAGGCGCTGCTGGAAGCGGTCATCCTGACCGCCGACGCGTCGCTGGACCTGCGGGCCAATCCGGACATGGAAGCCCAGGGTGTGGCGATCGAGGCTCACCTGGACCGCGGTCGAGGACCGGTGGCGACCGTGCTCATCCAGCGCGGCACCTTGCACGTCGGTGACTCGGTGGTGGCCGGCGACGCCTACGGTCGTGTGCGCCGGATGGTCGACGAGCACGGCGAGGACGTCGAGGCGGCGCTGCCGTCGCGACCGGTCCAGGTCATCGGCTTCACGTCGGTGCCCGGTGCCGGCGACAACTTCCTCGTCGTCGACGAAGACCGCATCGCCCGACAGATCGCCGACCGGCGCAGCGCGCGCAAGCGCAACGCGTTGGCGGCCCGCTCTCGCAAGCGGATCAGCCTGGAAGATCTGGATTCGGCGCTGAAGGAAACCAGCCAGCTGAACCTGATCCTCAAGGGCGACAACTCCGGCACCGTGGAGGCGCTGGAGGAGGCCCTGCTCGGTATCCAGGTCGACGACGAGGTGGAGCTGCGCGTCATCGACCGCGGCGTCGGTGGCGTCACCGAGACCAACGTCAACCTGGCGTCGGCGTCGGACGCGATCATCATCGGGTTCAACGTCCGGGCCGAGGGCAAAGCGACCGAGCTGGCCAACCGCGAAGGTGTGGAGATCCGGTACTACTCGGTGATCTACCAGGCCATCGACGAGATCGAGAGCGCGCTCAAGGGCATGCTCAAGCCGATCTACGAGGAGAAGGAACTCGGCCGCGCCGAGATCCGGGCGATCTTCCGGTCGTCGAAGGTGGGCAACATCGCGGGCTGCCTCGTGCAGTCGGGCATCATGCGCCGCAACGCCAAGGCGCGGCTGCTGCGCGACAACGTCGTGGTCGCCGAGAACCTCACGATCTCGTCGCTCAAGCGGGAGAAGGACGACGCCACCGAGGTCCGCGAAGGCTACGAGTGCGGTCTGACGCTGACCTACTCCGACATCAAGGAAGGCGACGTCATCGAGACCTACGAACTGGTCGAGAAGGCACGCACGTAATGGCTGATCCCGCACGGGCGAAGCGGCTGGCCAAACGCATCTCCACGGTGGTCGCCTCGGCGATCGAATACGAGATCAAGGATCCCCGGCTCGCCGGGGTGACCATCACCGATGCCAAGGTCACCAACGACCTGCACGACGCCACGCTGTACTACACGGTCATCGGGCGTTCGCTGGACGAGGAACCCGACTACGGCGGTGCGGCCGCGGCGCTGGACAGCGCCAGGGGCGTGCTCCGCACCAAGGTCGGGGCCTCGCTCGGGGTGCGCTTCACCCCGACGCTGGCGTTCGAACGGGACACCGTTCCCGACGCGGCCCACCGGATGGAGGAGCTGCTGGCTCGGGCGCGCGCCGCGGATGAGGATTTGGCGAGAGTTCGCGAAGGTGCCAAGCACGCAGGCGATGTCGACCCGTACCGTGTAACCGGGGCGGAGGACGAGGGCCGGGGGCCAGACGAGGCGGACGCTGAGGACACCGGTGACTTCGACACGCTCGATGACAGACACGACCACTGACGCGTTGATGACCGGTGCCCGGGTCGACGCCCGAGGCGCCGCGGAATTGCTCTCGGCGGCCGGCTCGGTCAGCGTGCTCTGCCACGTCCATCCGGATGCCGACACGGTGGGTGCGGGTCTGGCGCTGGCCCTGGTGCTCGACCGGGCCGGTACCAGCGTGCAGGTGACCTTCGCCGAACCGGAGGACCTTCCCGACTCGCTGCGGTCGCTACCCGGTTGCGGGCTCCTCGTGGCGCCCGACGAACTGCGCCACGACGTCGACCTGGTCGTCACCGTCGATGTGCCCAGTGTCAACCGGCTCGGGGCACTGTCGGATCTGGTGGCCGGCGACCGACCGGTGCTGGTCATCGATCATCACGCCAGCAACCAGCTGTTCGGTACCGCCAATTTCGTCGACGAGACCGCGGATTCGACCACCATGCTGGTCGCGGATCTGCTCGACGCCTGGGGTCGACCGATCGACGAGGCCGTCGCGCACTGCGTCTACGCGGGCCTGACCACCGACACCGGATCGTTCCGCTGGGCCAGTGCCCGGGCGTTGCGGCTGGCCGCGCGGCTGGTCGAGCTCGGTGTCGACAACGTTTCGGTGAGTCGCGCGTTGATGGACACGCACCCGTTCGCGTGGCTGCCGATGCTGTCGCGCGTGCTGGGCACTGCGCAGCTGGTTCCCGAGGCCTGCGACGGGCTCGGCTTCGTCTACGCCGTGGTGTCGCATCAGGAATGGAACGACGCCCGGCCCGAAGAGGTGGAGAGCATCGTCGACATCGTGCGCACCACGCAGGAGGCCGAGGTGGCAGCGGTGTTCAAGGAGATCCGGCCGGCGCAGTGGTCGGTGTCGATGCGGTCGAAGGCACGCGATGTCGCGACCGTCGCCGCCACGTTCGGCGGCGGCGGTCACCGGTTGGCCGCGGGTTTCTCGGCGACGGGCAGCGCCGAGGATGTCGTGGCGGCGCTGCGCAGGGTTCTTGGCTGACTTTTCTTGTCTGACACCGACGGGGCCGTGGCGCCCGCCACCAGCCGGCGGATCGCCGCTCTGGCTTTCCCGGCACTCGGCGTGCTCGCCGCTGAACCTCTCTATCTTCTGTTCGACCTGGCCGTGGTCGGGCGTCTCGGCGCTCTGAGCCTGGCCGGGTTGGCGATCGGTGCACTGATCATGGGTGTGCTGAGCTCGCAGCTGACGTTCCTGTCCTACGGCACCACTGCGCGTGCGGCGCGATCCTACGGCCGCGGTGACCGTGCGGCCGCGGTCGCCGAGGGTGTGCAGGCGACGTGGCTGGCCGGTGCGATCGGGGCGGTCATCGTGGTCGCCGTGCAGATCTTCGCGGTTCCGCTGGTCACGGCGCTCGCCGCCGGCGGCGACATCGCGGCCGCGGCGCTGCCGTGGTTACGCATCGCGTCTCTGGCGGTCCCGGCCATCCTGGTGGCGGCCGCAGGCAACGGCTGGATGCGCGGCGTGCAGGACACTGCCCGCCCGCTGCGCTATGTCGTGATCGGGTTCGCGATCGCGGCGGTCCTGTGCCCGACACTCGTCTACGGGTGGTTCGGCGCACCGGCTCTCGGTCTCGCCGGCTCCGCGGTGGCCAACGTCGTCGGTCAGTGGCTCGCGGCGGCGCTGTTCCTGCGCGCGCTGCGTGTCGAGCGCGTGCCGATCCGTCCGCGCCGGGCGGTGCTCCGCGCCCAATTGGTGATGGGCCGCGACCTGGTGATCAGGACGATGGCGTTCCAGGCGTGCTTCATCTCGGCGGGCGCGGTGGCGGCGCGCTTCGGCGCTGCGGCCGTGGCAGCCCACCAGGTGGTGCTGCAGCTGTGGAGTTTCCTTGCGCTGGTGCTCGATTCGTTGGCGATCGCGGCGCAGTCGCTGGTGGGTGCCGCGCTGGGCGCGGGCAAGCTGCGGCACGCGCAATCGGTGGCCTGGCGGGTGACGGCGTTCTCCGCTCTGGCGGCCGGGGTGCTCGCCGCGCTCTTCGCGTTCGGCGCCTCGGCGCTGCCTGCTGTGTTCACTGACGATCGCGCGGTGCTCGACGAGATCAGCGTGCCTTGGTGGTTCTTGGTTGCACAGCTGCCGGTGGCTGGGCTGGTGTTCGCGCTCGACGGTGTACTGCTCGGCGCGGGCGATGCCCGGTTCATGCGCACGGCGACGGTGGCCAGCGCGCTGCTGGGGTTCTTGCCGCTGATCTGGTTGTCGCTGGTGTTCGGGTGGGGGTTGCTCGGGATCTGGTCGGGGCTGAGCACGTTCATGGTGTTGCGGCTGGTGTTCGTCGGCTGGCGCACGCTGTCGGGCCGCTGGCTGGTCCCCGGCTGACCTCCTGTTGTCCCGCGAGCGCGCGCGTCTGCACAGCGACGCGCCGCCTGCTCCGTACATCTGCGTGCGCTCGTCGAGCCGCGAGCGCTCGCGTACTTCCGGCTGCACCCGCGTGTCGGCGTACAGACCCGCGCTCTCGCCGAAGGACCGTCAGCGCACCTGGCTGCGGCCGCGCTCGATCACCGTCGCGCGGCTCGCCGCGATGTCGTCGCCGGACGCGCTCTTCATCCACTCCCGCGCCGACGCCGCCTCCAACCACAGCGGCCCGCTGGTCTGCGTGTCGTCGATCAGGTGGTAGGACCGCATCAACGCGCGCACGGCTTTCTGGTTGTTGCCGACGATCGACGTCGCGACCTGGCGTGCGGTCTCGAGAAGCTGATCGTGCGGCACGACCTGAGTGACCAGGCCGGTGCGCAGCGCCTCGTCGGCCGACAGGTAATCCCCGGTCATGCTCATCCGCCGCGCCATCCCGACACCCACCTTCTGCGGCAGCCGCACCGACAGCCCCCACGTCGGCAGCAGCCCGACACGGGCATGGGTGTCGGCGAAGCGTGCGTGCTCCGACGCGATCAGGATGTCGCAGTACAGCGCGATCTCCAGACCCCCGGTGACGGCCGCGCCGTTGATCGCCCCGATCACCGGCTTGGACATCGGCGGCCATTTGGGAGAGATGTCGGGCAGCTCGGTGGTGTCGCCGAGTTCCTTGAGGTCGAGCCCCGCGCAGAACACCGGGTCGGCGCCGGTGACGATCACGACGTCGACGTTGTCGTCGTTCTCCGCCTCGCGCAGCGCCGCGTAGAACCGGCTGCGCAGCTCCGCGGACAGCGCGTTGCGTGCCTCCGGCCGGTTGAGCGTCAGCGTGCGGATTCGGTCGCGCGTGTCGATGAGCAGAACGTCGGAGGCGTTGGTCATTCGCTCACCGTATCGGCACGTCGGCGTGCGCCTATGGTGGAGGGCATGTGCCGAAACATCACCGAACTACGCGGTCTGGAACCGGCGGCGACCGATGAGGAGGTCGAAGCTGCTGCGCGCCAGTACGTCCGCAAGGTCAGCGGCATCACCCGGCCGTCCGGCGCGAACGCCGAGGCATTCGAGTCCGCTGTGGCGGAGGTGACGGCGACCACGCGGCGTCTGCTCGCCGGGTTGCAGCCGCGCCGGCAACCGCCGAAAACCGTTCCACCGCTTCGCCGTCCCGAGGTGCGGGCCCGGCTCGCGCAGACGTGACAGCCACCCTGACCAGTCCTGCGCTCAAGGAGTGGAGCGCGGCGGTGCATGCTCTGCTCGACGGCAGGCAGACGGTCTTGCTGCGCAAAGGCGGCATTCACGAGAAGCGCTTCGACGTCGCCGCGGAGCGCTTCCTGCTCTTTCCGACGGTCGCACACAGCCACCTCGAACGGGTGCGTCCCGAACACCGCGATCTGCTCGAGCCGGCTGCCGCGGACAGCACCGAGGACGAGATCGTGGTGCGCGCCGGTGCCCACGTGGTCGCCGCGATCGAGGTCGTCCACCCGGAACACCTGAATGCCATTGCCACCGAACATATCTGGACGGCAGACTCCGTGCGCGAGGACCGTCTCGACTTCCGGCCGAGACATCGGCTGACCGTGCTCGTCGTGTCCGCCGCGGCGCTGGCCGAACCCGTGACGTTGCAGCGCACCCCCGACTACCGCGGCTGCACCAGCTGGGTGAATCTGCCGATCACGCCGCAGTGGGGCCCACCGGTTCACGACGACGCAACCTTGAACGACATCGCCGCACGCGTGCGCCGCTCAGTCGGCTGACGGCAGCACCAGCCGGGATCGGCCGTCCAGCGTCACCGTGTGCTTGGCTGTCGCCAATGACGTTGCCGTTGAGAGGCTTTCGCCGGTTCCCAGGTTGCGGACGAAGCGTGGATGCGATCCGCCGGCGATCAGGACCCGGATGCGTGAACCTGCCGGGAACACATGAGCCATCGCGTCGAGAGCGATTCGGACGCAGTCCACGTCGGGCACCGATGCGAGGTATCCGTCGCTGACATTGCGCGAACGACCCTGCGCGTCCACCTCGCTGATGCGCACGAACACGTCGTTGTAGGGGTTCGTACATCGGTGACCGAGCTCCACGAACGGCTCACCGATGACGCGAAGGTCCGCGGCCAGGGGAGTGCTGGTGAACGTGAGCACGTCGGCACGACGGGCCAGCGCGCTGTCGTCGCGGTAGCCGGCGGCGGGGGAGAGCAGCCGCCCGCCGATCGTCGGGGTGGGGTCGGAGGGGTTGAAGACGAAGGTGGCCTCCTCGCCCGGCGCAGGTGGCTGGTCGGCGAGGCGGTGGACCGGATGCAGATAGAACACCTGCTCGGTCGACGCGGGCGGCCAGTCCGGCAGGTCGTGCCAGCCCACCCCGTCGCCGGCGCCGCCGACATGGATGCGCACTGGTGATTCGCGGCGCAGTGGGGCGCCATCTGAATCGGCACCGAGGTGCGCGGCGAGCCAGTCCAACGATTCCCGCAGAGCGGTCGGCGCCGCGCTGGTCATCATGTGCGAATGGGTCCACGGGCCCACCGTCAGGCCGGTCGTCACGCGGCGCGAGCTCAGCTGTCGGTACTGCTCGAGCGTCTGCTCGAGGAACAGGTCCTGCCAGCCGCTGAACAGCAGCACCGGCACGTCGCTGCGCTTCAGCGCGCCGCCGAGGTGCAGACCCGTCCAGAACGGGTCCGTGCTCTCGGGGTGGTCGAGCCAGGATTCGAACCACCTCGCCCCGTCACCGAGCAGCGCCCTGCTGGACTCGCCGAGCGGAACGCCGAGCGACGCGGCGGTGACCTGCCGCTGCGCGCGGGCCTGCCGCACCAGCTGCCGCAGCCGATGACCGTCTTCCTGACGGCCGACGAGATCGCTCCAGCCCAGGAAGTCGTTGAGCGCGAACGATCCGGTGCCCCAGCGTGGCCCGGTGACGTCGTGCGGGCCGACGGTGATCACGGCGGCCTTCAGTTCGGGTGGCGGGTCGGCGAGCAGAGCCCACTGGGTCCACCCCAGATAGGACAGCCCGATGGTGCCGAACGTGCCGGTGAACCACGGTTGTTGGCGCAGCCAGACCACGGTGTCCGCGCCGTCGTCGACCTCGTGGACGAACGGGTCGAAGACGCCGCCGGAACCGAAGGTGCCGCGCACACTCTGCAGCAGCACGTGGTAGCCGCGCGCGGCGTACACCCGCCCGTAGAGCGCGGCGAACGGCCAGGCCCGGCCATACGGGCCGCGCACCAGCAGCGTGCCCGCGGGCGCGCCGGTGCGCGGGACATAGTGGTCGGCGACGAGTTCGACCCCGTCGCGCATCGGCACCCGCAGTCCGTGCTCGACGTCGACTTCGGTGCTCGGCGGGGGAAGGTGGAGCAGGCTGGACAGCCGGCTCGTCACGGCATGCTTGACGCTCACCTGCGCCAGGTTACGGAGTGCTCAGAACTTGTAGAACGGAGCCAGCTCGTGCGCCCGCTGCAGGTTGGTCTGCATGCAGTCCGGATCGGGCTCGGAGTAGATGGGCGAGTAGAACAGCGACTGCTGGATCACGCCATAGCTGGTCTTGAACGCGATCATGCAGGTGATCCACCACCGGTTGTTCCAGTCGGTGGGCTTCATGATCCAGTACTGCGCAGCGCGGTGGCCGTCGATGTCGAGCTCGACCGCGTCGGGCGGCAGCGTCTGCTCATAGGTGCGCCAGACGAACGCCTCGACGGCCATCTGATAGTTGCCGGCGTCGTAATGGCAGCGCAGAGCGTCCTCCGGGTCGGGCGGGGTGTAGGCGAGCCCGATGCGCTGGACGACGTCGAGTGGGATGTCCCGGCACGGATCGAACGGATCGGGGTTCACCGTCTCGATCACCGGCGATTTGATCGTCGTCATCGGGATGTCGGTGGAGCGCAGCTGAACCGCGCCCGGACCGGCCGTCGGATCCGGCTGTGCCTGCCACACCACCACCACGGCGGCGACGAGAGCACACAGTGCCGACAGCAGTCGCGCCTTCGCGAGCATCGCACCCCTCATGTCCTGATCCGGCCCCGTCCCTGCCCGGAGTGTAACGGCCGGCGACCGGCCGCACGGCAAGACCTTAGAACCTGTTCTAGTTGCCGGGCGGCGGGGGTGCGCGGGCCACCAGTAGGCTGACGGGTTGTGAACTCCGAGGATCGCCGCCCGACGCTGTGGGCGGTCAGCGATCTTCACACGGGGCACACCGGGAACAAGCCGGTCACCGAGTCCCTGCACCCCGCCTCGCCGGATGACTGGCTGATCGTCGCAGGTGACGTGGCTGAGCGCACCGACGAGATCCGGTGGGCGCTCGACCTGCTGCGCAAGCGGTTCGCGAAGGTGATCTGGGTGCCGGGGAATCACGAATTGTGGACCACGACGCGTGATCCGATGCAGATCTTCGGCAAGTCCCGCTACGACTACCTCGTCAGCATGTGCGACGAGATGGGTGTGATCACCCCCGAGCACCCGTTCCCGGTGTGGACCGACGAGGGCGGGCCGGCGACGATCGTGCCGATGTTCCTGCTCTACGACTACTCCTACCTACCGCAGGGGGCAGGCACGAAGGCCGAAGGTCTGGCGATCGCCAAGGACCGCAACGTCGTGGCCACCGACGAGTACCTGTTGTCGGCCGAGCCGTACTCCACGCGCGACGCGTGGTGCCGAGAGCGGGTCGCCTACACGCGTAAGCGGCTCGAGGACCTGGACTGGATGGACCAGACCGTGCAGGTCAACCACTTCCCGATGGTGCGTGAACCCTGCGACGCACTGTTCTATCCCGAATTCGCGATGTGGTGTGGCACCACCGCGACCGCCGACTGGCACACCCGCTACAACGCGGTGTGCTCGGTGTACGGGCACCTGCACATCCCGCGCACCACCTGGTACGACGGAGTGCGCTTCGAGGAGGTGTCGGTCGGTTACCCCCGCGAATGGCGGCGCCGCAGGCCGTACCGCTGGCTGCGTCAGATCCTGCCCGATCCGCAGTACAGCCCCGGTTATCTCAACGAGTTCGGTGGGCATTTCCAGATCACCCAGGAGATGCGAGATCATGCCGAGAAGATGCAGCAGCGCATCCGGGACCGGGCATGATCGCCGCACAGCTGCTCGCCGGGGTGCTGCCCGGCGACGTCGACGGCCTCGCGGCGGCCGAATTGTATTCGGACCCGCAGGAATTGGCTCCGCTGCCCGAGGAGGAGCCGCTGATCGCCAAGTCGGTGCCGAAGCGCCGCCGGGAGTTCATCAGCGCGCGCTACTGCGCTCGGCAGGCGCTCGTCGAGCTCGGCGCGGACCCCGCCCCGATCCTGAAGGGGGAGAAGGGCGAACCGCGCTGGCCCGACGGCTTCGTCGGCAGCCTCACCCACTGTGAGGGATTTCGCGGCGCCGCCGTCGGCCGCAGCGAGCAGGTCCGTTCGGTGGGTATCGACGCCGAACCCAACGGCGTGCTACCCGACGGTGTCTTCGACGCGATCAGCATCCCGGCCGAGCGTTCGGAACTGGGCGCTCTGCCCTCTGGTGTGCATTGGGACCGAGTGTTGTTCTGCGCCAAGGAGGCAACGTACAAGGCCTGGTTCCCGCTGACCCGGCGCTGGCTGGGTTTCGAGGACGCCCACATCACGTTCGACGTCGACGGATCGGGCGAGGCCGGCACGTTCACATCGGAGATCCTGATCGATCCCGAGGCGCTGAACGGTCCGCCGCTGACCTCGCTCACCGGTCGCTGGGCGGTGCAGAGCGGCATCACGCTGACCGCGATCGTGCTGTGAGTGCGCCGGGCCTGGTCATCGTCGACAAGCCGGCCGGGATGACGAGCCATGACGTGGTCGGCCGGTGTCGCCGGTTGTTCGGCACCCGCAAGGTGGGCCATGCGGGGACGCTCGATCCGATGGCGACCGGCGTGCTCGTCGTCGGTGTCGACCGGGCCACCAAGATCCTCGGCCTGCTGACTGCGGCCGACAAGTCCTACGACGCGACGATCCGACTGGGCCAGGCGACCACCACCGAAGACGCCGAAGGCGAACTGCTGCAATCGGTTTCGGCGGCCGAGGTGACCGACGAGCAGATCGAGGCGGCGATCGCGCCGCTGCGGGGCGCCATCGAGCAGATCCCGTCGGCGGTCAGCGCGATCAAGGTGGCCGGCAAGCGGGCGTATCAGATGGTGCGCGAGGGCGAGACGGTGGAGTTGGCGGCCCGCCCGGTCCTCATCGACCGCTTCGATGTGCGCGACGTCCGGCGGCAGGGCGACTTCGTCGACGTGGACGTGGTCGCGGACTGCTCCAGCGGCACGTACATCCGGGCGCTGGCGCGTGACGTCGGGACCGCGCTCGGGGTGGGCGGTCATCTCACTGCACTGCGGCGCACCCGGGTGGGGCGGTTCGGTCTCGACCACGCGCGCACGCTCGAGCAGCTCGCCGAGACGCCCTCGCTGAGTTACACCCTCGACGAGGCATGCCTACAGGCGTTCCCGCGCCGCGATCTCACCGAGGAGGAGGCGATCGACACCGGCCACGGCCGCCCGCTGGCAGCCGCCGGGATCGACGGCATCTATGCGGCGACGGCGCCGGACGGCCGGGTCATGGCTCTGCTGCGCGACGCCGGGCAGAAAACCGCATCGGTCGTCGTGATCCGGCCGGCCACGCTGTAGAACTGCTTCCCGTGAAGGACGACATCCTGTACTCGCCGGAGACGAGCGCGCTGCTGCTGGCGATGACGGCGCTGCAGTGCGTGCACGGCGCCGAACCGCGTGCAGCACTCGACCGGGCCTACGACATCTGGCGCCACCACGACCGCCGGTCGTACGAGTTCTCCGAACTGGTTGCGCTGGTGGAGGAGCTGTCGAGCCGATGATGCGAAATCACCTCAGGACCTGAACTTCTCAGGCGTAGAGCTTCTCGAACTTCTTCACCGAGGCGTCGATGTCGCCCTTGACCGCACGCGCGGCCGCAGCGCCGATCGGACCGAACAGCGGAGCGCCGCCGAGATCCATCCGCATCGTGAACGTGCAGCCGTCCGTGGTGTCGGCGACGCTCATCGCCAGCTTGTAGCGCGTGCCGCCGACGCCCTCGCCGCTGATCGCCAGCTTTTTCGGCGGATCGAATTCGCGGATCGTCCACGTCACCCGGTTGCGCATCCCCTTGGCGCCGGCGACCCCCACGATCGTCGTGCCGACCGCGAGCTCGTCCGGCAGATCCGAGCGCCAGCCCTGATGCATCACCATCCAGTCGCCGAGCGACGACAGGTCGGACACGTGGTGCCACGCCCTCTCGGCCGACATCGGCAACGACCGGGACAGTTCGAGTTTGGCCATCTGTTGTGCGCTCCTATGCAGTGACTGCAGTCACCCAGATCGCGTCCGCGGCTGGGCTCCCCAAATCGACGGTCATCTCATCCGGTCCGTCGCCGTCGTGCGGATTGTGCACGGCGACCGAGATCATTCCGGCGAAATCCCGGCGTGCCACCACGCGGATCTGCGAATCCAGGTTGATGCCGACGGAGTCGAAGTAACGCAGCATCTCCGGATCGGCGTCGGAGATCCGGGCGATCGTGCCCGCCTCACCGTTCTGGCACGCCGACAGCTGGCGGGCCGGTGGGGTCGGTACGCGGCCGTCGGCGGCGGGAATCGGGTCCCCGTGCGGGTCTCGCGTGGGGTATCCGAGCTTGGCGTCGATGCGGTCCAGCATCCGGTCGGAGACGGCGTGCTCGAGTACCTCGGCCTCGTCGTGCACTTCATCCCAGCCGTAGCCGAGCTCGCGCACCAGGAACGTCTCCATCAGCCGGTGCCGGCGGACCATGGCCAGCGCGGCCAGGCGTCCCGCGTCGGTGAGCGTCACCGCGCCGTACTTCTCGTGGTCGACCAGACCCTGGTCGGCGAGTTTGCGGATCGACTCCGACGCGGTACTCGCCGACACACCGATCCGCTCCGCGAGCAGCTTGGTGCTGACCTTCTCGTGGGACCACTCCTGGGCCGTCCAGATGACCTTCAGATAGTCCTGGGCCACCGTCGTCAACTCCGGCGGCTTGGCGTCAGGACTCATAAGTCCAAGAGTTTAGGCAAACATCACCTGATCCGGTGACGTCGCTTCGCCACTGTTCGAGCCTGCGTCGCCGGCACACCGTAGGCTTGCGGCGTGCAACGCTGGCGGGGTCAAGACGACATCCCCACCGATTGGGGCCGGTGCGTCGTCACCATCGGGGTGTTCGACGGTGTTCACCGGGGTCACCAGGAGTTGATCAACGGCGCGGTCAAGGCCGGCCGTGCCCGTGGGGTGCCCACGGTGCTGATGACATTCGATCCGCATCCGATGGAGGTCGTGTTCCCGGGCAGCCATCCCGCTCAGTTGACGACGCTGACCCGACGTGCCGAGCTCGTCGAGGAGATGGGCATCGACGTGTTCCTCGTCGTGCCGTTCACCGCCGACTTCATGAAGCTCACGCCTGAGCGCTACATCCACGAATTGCTGGTCGAGCGTCTTCACGTTGTCGAGGTCGTGGTGGGGGAGAACTTCACGTTCGGCAAGAAGGCCGCCGGCAACGTGGAGCTGCTCCGCAAGGCCGGTGAGCGGTTCGGGTTCGCGGTGGATTCGCTGAGCCTGGTCGCCGAACATCACCGCGACGAGACCGTCACCTTCTCCTCGACCTACATCCGGTCCTGCGTGGACGCCGGCGACATGGTGGCCGCAGCAGAGGCGCTGGGCCGCCCGCATCGCGTGGAAGGCGTGGTGGTGCGCGGCGACGGCCGGGGCCGGGGACTGGGCTTCCCGACCGCCAACGTCGCCCCACCCATGTATTCGGCCATTCCCGCCGACGGCGTCTACGCCGCCTGGTTCACCGTGCTGGGGCACGGGCCGGTCGTCGGCACCGTGACGCCGGGTGAGCGCTACCAGGCCGCGGTGTCGGTGGGCACCAACCCGACGTTCTCCGGGCGCACCCGCACGGTCGAGGCGTTCGTGCTCGACACCAGTGCCGATCTGTACGGGCAGCACGTCGCCGTCGACTTCGTCGCGCGGCTGCGGGGTCAGGAGAGGTTCGATTCAGTCGACGAGCTGATCACCGCGATGAACGCCGACACCGACCGCGCCCGCACGATCCTGTCCGCGCGCTGAGCGGATCGCGCGAGTTGGCGACTGCGTCCCTCGCGAATTGGCGACTGCGTCCCTGCGCGAATTGGCGACTGCGTCGCGGGCGCTGCTAGACTCCTCGCCGACCTGGCGCGCGCTGCAGTTCGCGGTGGCCGCGCCCTAGATTCTCACTCGCGGACCGAATCGATGGAGTTGTTTCGTGGCGCTCACTGCCGAACAGAAGAAGGAAATCCTGGGCCAGTACGGCCTGCACGACACCGACACGGGGTCGCCGGAAGCCCAGGTCGCTCTGCTGACCAAGCGGATCTCCGATCTCACCGAGCATCTCAAGCAGCACAAGCACGACCACCACTCGCGCCGCGGCCTGCTGCTGCTCGTCGGCCGTCGTCGCCGGCTGCTCAAGTACGTGGCCCAGGTCGACGTCGCGCGCTACCGCTCGTTGATCGAGCGCCTCGGCCTGCGTCGCTGACGCGCTAACGTCACACGGGTGGCGACACCCGATTACGTCCTGGGAAGCGACGACGCCGAGATCGAACGCCTGCAGGGGCAGGCCGCGATCATCGCCGAGCCGACCGAGGTGCTGTTCCGGCGCGGCGGCCTGCGCGCAGGCATGCGCGTTCTCGATCTCGGCAGCGGTCCCGGTGACGTGTCGTTCCTCGTCGCCGGCATCGTCGGCAGCGAGGGTTCCGTCGTGGGCCTCGAACAGGATCCGGCCCAGCTCGCGGTCGCCGAGCGGCGTCGCGACCAGCTCGGCCTGCACAACGTCACCTTCGCTCAGGGCGACGCCCGCACCTTCGCCGGCGACGAACCGTTCGACGCGGTGGTCTGCCGGCTGCTGCTGATGCACCTGCCCGATGCCGCCGACGTGCTGGCCCACCACCGGCGCAATCTGCGTCCCGGCGGGGTGTTCGTCGCCGTCGACTACGACATGACCGGCGCCCGCGCGCTGCCCGAGGTCGACCTGTTCACCCGCGTCGGAGGCTGGATACACGCAGGTTTCGGCCACGCCCAGGCCGATCCGAGCGTCGGCATGCGGTTCCCGATCCTGTTCGACCAGGCCGGTTACGCCGATGTCGGCACGCTGGGCCTGCAGGTGTACTTCCCGCCGCAGGCCCGTCAGGCGGCCGGTCATGTCGTCGGCGTCGTGCGAGCCCTCGAAGACGCGATCATCGCCTCCGGCGTCGTGACCGCGGACGAATTGGACGTCACGACGCTGGAGGAACGCCTGGCCGCAGCGATCGAGGACCGGGGCGCGGTCTGGACCATGCCGACCATCGTGGGTGGCTGGGGCAGGCGCGCCTGATCGCGTCGTTTTTCTTCCGACAGCGGCCGCAGAGTACGATGGCCTGGTTCGGCCCTGGTTTCATCGAGTCGGACACCTGGGTGCGGTCATCGCAGACCCGCGAGTGCCGTTCCCGCACGTCGCATCGCCGACCCGCTCGATCGCGCGGTCTTCGGTAGTGGCTGCCGGATACGAAAGCCGGCAGCTTCGATCGATGGCCGTAGCCGCATCGAAAGCGGTGGTTGACGCGCTGTGACGACGCAAAACAGCGAATTGACCCAGAGAGGCCGTACGGACGTCCATGTCTGTAGTTGAAATCGAAGACGGTGTGTTCGAATCCACCGCCACCATCGACAACGGGAGCTTCGGCACCCGCACCATCCGGTTCGAGACCGGTCGGCTGGCCCAGCAGGCCGCCGGCGCCGTCGTCGCCTACCTCGACGACGAGACCATGCTGCTCAGTGCCACCACCGCCAGCAAGGCGCCCAAGGAGCACTTCGACTTCTTCCCGCTCACCATCGACGTCGAGGAGCGGATGTATGCCGCGGGTCGCATCCCCGGCTCGTTCTTCCGCCGTGAGGGTCGTCCGTCGACCGACGCGATCCTGACCTGCCGTCTGATCGACCGGCCGCTGCGCCCGTCGTTCGTCAGCGGACTGCGCAACGAGATCCAGGTCGTGGTCACGGTGCTGAGCCTGGATCCCAAGGACCTGTACGACGTGTTGGCGATCAACGCCGCGTCGGCATCGACGCAGATCTCCGGTCTGCCGTTCTCCGGCCCGGTCGGCGGCGTGCGCGTCGCGCTGATCGACGGCCAGTGGGTGGCGTTCCCGACCGTCGAGCAACTCGAGCGCGCCGTGTTCGACATGGTGGTCGCGGGGCGCAAGGTCGAGGATGACGTCGCGATCATGATGGTCGAGGCCGAAGCGACCGAGAACGTCATCGAGCTGGTCGCCGGCGGTGCAGGTGCACCGACCGAGACCGTCGTGGCCGAGGGCCTCGAGGCGGCCAAGCCGTTCATCGCGGTGCTGTGCGACGCGCAGGCCGAGCTGGCCGGCTCGGCCGGCAAGGAGACCGCCGAGTACCCGCTGTTCCCCGACTACGGCGACGACGTGTACTACTCGGTCGCCTCGGTTGCCACCGACGCCCTCTCCGAGGCGCTGACCATCGCCGGGAAGAACGAGCGCAACGACCGCACCGACGAGATCAAGGTCGAGGTGCTGCAGCGGCTGGCCGAGCAGTACGCCGGCCGCGAGAAGGAGATCGGCGCCGCGTTCCGCTCGCTCACCAAAAAGCTTGTGCGCCAGCGCATCCTGACCGATCACTTCCGCATCGACGGCCGCGGTGTCACCGACATCCGTGCGCTCTCGGCCGAGGTCGCGGTCATCCCGCGCGCCCACGGCAGCGCGCTGTTCGAGCGCGGCGAAACCCAGATCATGGGTGTCACCACGCTGGACATGGTCAAGATGGCCCAGCAGATCGACTCGCTGGGGCCCGAGACCTCCAAGCGCTACATGCACCACTACAACTTCCCGCCGTTCTCGACCGGTGAGACCGGCCGCGTCGGCTCGCCCAAGCGCCGCGAGATCGGCCACGGTGCGCTCGCCGAGCGTGCCCTGGTGCCGGTGCTGCCGAGCGTCGAGGAGTTCCCCTACGCGATCCGCCAGGTGTCGGAAGCGTTGGGCTCCAACGGGTCCACCTCGATGGGCTCGGTGTGTGCCTCGACCCTGTCGCTGCTCAACGCCGGTGTGCCGCTGAAGGCGCCGGTCGCGGGTATCGCGATGGGCCTCGTCTCCGACGACGTCGAAGTGGACGGCAAGACCGAACGCCGCTTCGTCACGCTGACCGACATCCTCGGCGCCGAAGACGCGTTCGGCGACATGGACTTCAAGTGCGCAGGCACCAAGGACTTCGTCACCGCTCTGCAGCTCGACACCAAGCTCGACGGCATCCCGTCGCAGGTGCTGGCCGGTGCCCTGGCCCAGGCCAAGGACGCCCGGATCACGATTCTCGAGGTGATGGCCGAGGCCATCGACGCCCCCGACGAGATGAGCCCGTACGCCCCGCGGATCACCACGATCAAGGTGCCGGTCGACAAGATCGGTGAGGTCATCGGACCCAAGGGCAAGATGATCAACTCGATCACCGAGGAGACCGGCGCATCGATCTCCATCGAGGACGACGGCACGGTGTTCGTGGGCGCGTCCAACGGCGAGGCGGCGCAGGCGGCGATCGACAAGATCAATGCCATTGCCAACCCGCAGTTGCCCAAGATCGGCGAGCGGTTCCTCGGAACCGTGGTCAAGACAACCGATTTCGGTGCGTTCGTGTCGCTGCTGCCGGGCCGTGACGGGCTGGTGCACATCAGCAAGCTCGGCCGCGGCAAGCGGATCAACAAGGTCGAGGATGTCGTCAAGGTCGGCGACAAGCTGCGCGTGGAGATCGCCGACATCGACAACCGCGGCAAGATCTCGCTGGTTCTCGTCGCTGAGGAGACCACCGAAGCTGCCGGTACGGAAGCGCCGGAGGCCGCACCCGCCGATGCCGCGACCGCCAGCAGCTAGCACGCCGGCACTGCGCCGGGGGCACGGCAGCGGCGACGCGGTCGACAAGTCGACGGCGATCCGTCGGACGGATCTGCCCGGTGGCCTGCGTGTGGTCACCGAGCACATCCCGCACGTGCACTCGGCGTCGGTCGGTGTCTGGGTCAACGTCGGATCGCGTGACGAGGGCCGCAGCGTGGCCGGTGCCGCGCACTTCCTCGAGCACCTGCTGTTCAAGGCGACCCCGACCCGCACCGCCGTACAGATCGCGCAGGCCGTCGACGCCGTCGGGGGGGAGCTGAACGCGTTCACCTCGCGCGAGCACACGTGCTACTACGCACACGTGCTCGACACCGATCTCGCGCTGGCTGTCGACCTGGTCGCGGACGTGGTGCTGCGGGGGCAGTGCTTCGCCGACGACGTGGAAGTCGAACGCGACGTCGTGCTGGAAGAGATCGCGATGCGCGACGACGATCCCGAGGACACCCTCGGCGACGTCTTCTTGTCGGCGATGTTCGGCGATCATCCGGTGGGCCGGCCTGTGATCGGCAGCGTCGAGTCGATCTCGACGATGACTCGTGCGCAGCTGCACTCCTTCCACCTCCGCCGTTACACGCCCGACCGCATGGTGGTGGCGGTGGCCGGGAACATCGATCACCGCGAGGTGGTCGCGCTGGTGCGTGAGCATTTCGGCGGCCGGCTGGTGCGTGGCCGCTCGCCGGTGCAACCTCGTAAAGGCGCGGGACGCGTCGGCGGCCGGCCGACACTGCAGGTGATCAAGCGAGACGCCGAACAGACCCACCTGTCGCTGGGGGTGCGCACGCCGGGCCGGCACTGGGATCACCGCTGGGCGTTGTCGGTGCTCAACACCGCACTCGGCGGTGGGCTCAGTTCCCGTCTCTTTCAACAGATTCGGGAGACCCGGGGGCTCGCGTACTCGGTGTACTCGACGGTGGACACGTTCGCCGACACCGGCGCGCTGTCGATCTATGCGGGGTGCCTGCCCGAGCGATTCGACGAAGTCGTGCGGGTGACCACCGACGTACTCGACGAGGTCGCACGCGACGGCATCACCGCCGACGAGTGTCGCATCGCCAAGGGTTCCCTGCGCGGCGGACTGGTGCTGGGACTGGAGGACTCGGGTTCGCGCATGAACCGGCTGGGACGCAGCGAGCTGAACTACGGGCAACATCGCACCATCGCCGAGACGTTGGCCCGCATCGACGAGGTCACCCTGGACGACGTCAATTCCGTTGCCCGACAACTACTCACCCGTCCCTTCGGGGCGGCCGTACTGGGTCCGGTACGGGGCCGTCGGTCGCTGCCGCGGCCACTGCAGACGATTCCGAGATGAGCGTCTCGCGGCGCGGACTCCTGATCGGCGGGCTGTCGCTGGCCGGTCTCCTCGGCTGCTCGCGGCCGACCGTGTCGGCTGACCCCGCCGAGCCGCTGCCGCCGGTCGGGGACCGGATTGCCGCGCTCGGTCGCCGACACAACGCCCGGATCGGCGTGTATGCCGCCGATCTCGGCTCGGATCGCACCGTGGAGCTCGGTGCCGACGACACGTTCGCGATGTGTTCCACGTTCAAGGCGTATGCATCAGCGGCGGTGCTGCAGCGCGCACAGCAGGGTCGGCTGCAGCTGACCGATGCGATCGCGGTGCAACGCGGCGATATTCGCGAGCATTCGCCGGTGACCGAGCCGCGCGTGGGCTCGACGATGACACTGGCGGAACTGTGTCAGGCGGCGCTGCAGCAGAGCGACAACGCCGCAGGCAATCTGCTGTTGCGCACCTTGGGCGGGCCGCCGGCGATCACCGCGTTCGCTCGCAGCGTCGGCGACGAGCGCACGCGGCTGGATCGCTGGGAGACCGAGCTGAACACCGCGATACCCGGCGATCCACGCGACACCAGCACGCCTCGCGCACTGGGCGTCGGCTTCCGGGCCGTACTGATCGGTGACGTTCTCGACGCGGCGCACCGTCAGATGCTCGAGGACTGGATGCGGGCCAACCAGACGTCGAGCATGCGGGCGGGCCTGCCGGACGGGTGGGCGACCGCGGACAAGACCGGTAGCGGGGGATACGGCACCACCAATGACGTGGGCGTCGCCTATGGGACGCAGGGGCAGCGGTGGCTGCTGTCGATCATGACCCGTTCCGCCACCGACGATCCCGACGCCGAGAGCCTGCGGCCGCTCGTCGGGGAGATCGCCGCGGCAGTGGCGCCGGAGCTATCCCAGCCGGCGTGAATTGTCGCGGTGCAGCACGAAGAAGTACGGCCTGCGGATGCCGCGCAGATCCATGGCGCCCAGCACGCTCTCCTCGCCGAGCCGCCGGAACACGTCGTTGATGGGCAACTGGTCGTAGATCATCGTCGCGGTGTCCACTCCTCGGTAGCGCGTGGTGCGCAGCCGCGCCTTCGGTCCCCGCGCGGCGAGCACCGGTCGCAACGCGGCGATGACACCGGAGAGGTTGCGCTGCTTGAGCGCCGGGATCTTAATGGCGATGCCGAGCCCGGCGAATGCGGGCAGCGGGTTCAGCGGCCACAACCCGGCGCCGTCGCGGGTGGGGAACAGCAGTGGGTGCACCGTTTCGCTGTCGGTGTACTGCTTGCCCCACCAGCCGCTGGCCTCGAGCATGCCGTCGAGGGGGTGGCCGGTCGGGACCTCGGCGCCGTGCCAGGTGCCGAGCATGAATTCGGTCTCGACGGCAGGCAGTGAGTCGAACAGCGCGAGCGCGTCGGACGTGGTCGTCGGGGCGCCGGGGAGGACGTCGGACAGAACAGACATGCCGGCATTCTACTTGACACCCGTCAAGTAGGGCAGACTGTGGGCATGTCCGAGTGCCCGTGCGGGCGCGGCGTGGCCGCGCAGCAGTGCTGCCTGCCGTTGCTCAAGGGTGAGCGGCAGGCGCAGACGGCGGAGGAGTTGATGCGCTCGCGCTACACGGCGTTCGCCGTCGGGGATGCCGAGTACCTCTGGCGTACCTAGCATCCGCGGACGCGGCCGGAGCGGGTGACGATCGATCCGGCCGTGCAGTGGACCGGACTCCAGATCCTGGACACCGGTACCGATACCGACACCGACACCGTCGAGTTCCGAGCGACCTACCGGGAAGGCCAACGAACCGGGACGCTGCATGAGCGGTCCCGGTTCGCTGTGAGAGCCCGTCGCTGGTTCTACATCGACGGGGAGGTGTCGTGACGGAGCGTCAGGCCAGCAGGCCGGCCGGATCGGTGAACGGCAGACCCAGATCGGTGGCGACCTGCTCGGAGAGCAGCGCCCCGTCGTGCGTCGAGAGTCCCTTGGCCAGAGCGGCATCGGAGCGGCACGCCTCGCGCCAACCCTTGCCGGCCAGCTTGAGCACATACGGCATGGTCGCGTTGGTGAGCGCGTAGGTCGAGGTGCGCGGCACCGCACCGGGCATGTTGGCCACGCAGTAGAACACGGTGTCATGCACCGCGAACGTGGGATCGTCATGTGTGGTGGGCCGCGAATCCTCGAAGCAGCCGCCCTGGTCGATGGCGATGTCCACCAGTACCGCACCCGACTTCATCGCTGCCACAGTCGAATTCGTGACGAGCTTGGGCGCCTTCGCGCCGGGGATCAGCACGGCGCCGATCACCAGATCGGCCTCGGTGACCGCGGCCTCGAGGTCGAGGCTCGAGGAGTAGCGGGTCTCGATCGCGCCGCCGTACTCCGCATCGATCTTGCGCAGGATGTTGATGTTCAGGTCGAACACCGTCACGTGAGCGCCCATGCCCCAGGCCACGGCTGCGGCGTTGTCACCGGCCATGCCGCCGCCGATCACGACGACCTTGGCCGGAGCCACGCCGGGAACGCCGCCCATCAGAACGCCGCGCCCACCTTGCGTGCGCATCAGGTGGTACGCGCCGACCTGCGCCGAGAGCCGGCCGGCAACCTCGCTCATCGGGGCCAGCAGGGGCAGAGCGCCGTCGGCGGTCTGCACGGTCTCGTAGGCGATGGAGGTGGTCTTGGACGCGAGGAGGGCGTCGGTGCACGGCTTGGAGGCGGCCAGGTGCAGGTAGGTGAAGAGCGTCTGCCCGGCCCGCATCTTGGCGTACTCCGGCTCGATGGGTTCTTTGACCTTCAGGAGCAGTTCCGCTTCACCCCAGACCGTGTCCGCATCGGCGACGATCTGCGCGCCGGCGGCCTTGAAGTCGCCGTCGGTGATCGCCGAGCCGTCGCCGGCGCCGGACTGGACCATGACCTCGTGGCCACGCTGGGTCAGCTCGGCCACTCCTGCCGGCGTGATCGCGACCCGGTACTCGTTGTTCTTGATCTCGGTCGGCACACCGACGCGCATTTTCGCTCCTGAAATCGGGGGGAAGTTCCCTCAAGTGTGAAGAAGCCTCGATACAGACACAATATTTATGACGAAAATTCGCTACGCTACGGTCATGGCGGAAGAATCGGCGACGACGTCGGCATCAGTACAGGCCTCCTCGAAGAATGTTCGGGCCGTGATCGACGACGTCGACCGCCGAATCCTCACCGCCCTGCACGCCGACGCACGGCTGCCCAACAGCGCGCTGGCCGATCTCGTCGGCATCGCGCCGTCCACGTGTCACGGACGGGTGCGTCGGCTCACCGAACTCGGTGTCATCCGGGGCTTCTACGCCGATGTCGATCCTGCCGCGATCGGGCTCACGCTGCAGGCGATGATCTCGGTCAGCCTGCAAGCCAACGCTCGCGGCAAGATCCGCAACTTCATCGGCCAGATCCGGCGCAAGCCTCAGGTGATGGATGTCTACTTCCTCGCCGGCGCCGACGACTTCCTCCTGCACGTCGCCGCCCGCGACACCGACGACCTGCGAAAGTTCGTGGTGGAGAACCTCAACGCCGACGCGGATGTGGCCGGCACGCAGACGTCGCTGATCTTCGAGCACCTGCGCGGCGCCTCGCCGCTGTAGCGGGATCAGGCGCCTGCGAAGCGGCGTACCCACGAGAACCACTGCGCCATGCCCTCGCCGGTCTTCGCGCTGACCGGCAGCACCTCGGCGGTCGGGTTGACCTGACGGATCCGCTCGGTGTAGGTCGCCACGTCGGCATCCAGGTAGGGGGCGAGGTCGATCTTGTTGAGCAGCACCACATCCACGGCCCGGAACATCACCGGATACTTCAGCGGCTTGTCCTCGCCCTCGGTCAGCGAATAGACCATCGCCTTGGCGTGCTCGCCCACGTCGAACTCCGCCGGGCAGACCAGGTTTCCGACGTTCTCGATGATCACCAGGTCCAGCGCATCCAGGTCCAGTCCGGCCAGCGCCCGATTCACCATCGGGGCGTCGAGATGGCATTCGCCGCCGAAACCGTTGTCGGTGTTGAGCAGTGAGATCTGCGCGCCGCGCCCGGCCAGGCGCGCAGCGTCGAGATCGGTGGCGATGTCGCCTTCGACGATGCCCACCGACAGCTCACCGGCCAGTTCGTCGAGCGTCGCGCTCAGCACCGCGGTCTTGCCGGAGCCCGGTGAGCTCATCATGTTCAGCGCGCGAATTGCGTTGCTTGCGAAGATCTCCCGATTCTGCGCAGCGCGAAGATCGTTCTCGGAGAATATCGCCTCGAGCACATCGATACGCTGACCCGCGGTCTGGTAGCCGCTGTGATCGCCGTGATCGTGATCGTGATCGTGACTGTGCACGGTGCCGTCATCGTGGCGGTGGAACCTACCCACGGCGCTGCCCCGCCGCTGTTTCGGTGGCGACATCGATCGACGTCACCAGGAACTCCTCGCCGCGGATCACGCTCACCTCGGCGCTGTGGCAGGCCGGGCAGCACACCGACCACCGCGAGCTGATCTCCGATTCCCGTCCACACGCACGGCAACTCACGGCCGCCGGCACCTGCTCGAGTTCCAGCGCCGCTCCGGCCAACCCGTCGTGTTCGGCCACGATCGACCAGCAGAACATCAGCGAATCGGCGACCACCTGCCGCAGGGCCCCGACGCGCACTCGCACCACCTCGACCGGCCGGCCCTCGGCGTGGGTGCGCACCACGCCGGCGATGGCGTGGCACAGCGACAACTCGTGCACACCGCTCAGCGTAATCCCGACCGGGGGTCGGAAATGCGCAGAAGTCTGTGCCGGATTTCGATAGTTGGTCATGCCGTGCGGAGTTAGCCTGGGGCGTCTGACGGTTCGAGGAGTCCGCGCCATGAGCGCATGCACGCGTGTCCGGGTGAGCATCACCGGCGTGGTTCAGGGCGTCGGATTCCGCCCGACGGTGGCCCGCGTCGCGGCGGCGCATCGGTTGACCGGGTTCGTGCTCAACGATGCCGGTTCGGTGCAGTGCGAATTCGAGGGTCCGAGCCCGCAGGTCGACGCGGCCGTCGACGCGCTGCGGACGGCTCCGCCGCCGCTCGCCCGCATCGAGACCTTCGTCGTCACAGCAAGACCGCTCCGCGACGACGGAGCGTTCCGCATCCTGGACAGCGCACGCCGAGGCGATGGGGGACATCGCACGTTGGTTCCTCCCGACATCGCGACCTGTCCGGACTGTCGCCGTGAGCTGTTCGATCCCGCCGATCGGCGCCACGGCCATCCGTTCATCACCTGCACCAATTGCGGGCCCCGCTACACGGTGATCACCGACCTTCCCTATGACCGGCCGGCCACCACGATGGCCGGCTTTCCCCTGTGCGCTCGCTGCGCCGTGGAGTATGCCGATCCGGCCGACCGGCGCTATCACGCCCAGACCATCTCCTGTCATGACTGTGGGCCGCAGTTGACGTGGGACGGACCCGTTCTCGGGCGATCTGCTCTCGAATCCGCGGCTGCGGCGCTGCGAGCCGGCATGGTGGTCGCGATCAAGGGAGTCGGCGGCTACCACCTCGCCTGCCGCGCCGACGACGACGCCGCCGTCGCGCTGTTGCGCCGGCGAAAGAACCGGCCCGCCAAGCCGTTCGCGGTGATGGTCGCCGATGTGGATGCTGCGCGGCGGATCTGTGTGGTCGACGCTGCCGCCGAGCGGGCCCTCACCTCACCGGCCGCGCCGATCGTGCTGCTGCCGGCACGCCGAGGCCGCGTCAGCGCGGACGTGGCGCCCGGCCTGGGCGATCTCGGAGTGATGCTGGCCTACACGCCGGTTCACCATCTCCTGCTCGCCGGGTTGGACGTTCCTGCGCTGGTGATGACGTCGGCCAATCAGGGCGGTTCCCCGATCGTCCATCGTGACGAGAACCTCGACTGGATCGACGGTCTGGCCGACGCCGTGCTCGGCCATGACCGCCCGATCCACGTGCCGTGTGAAGACTCGGTGGTGGGGATCGCCGACGACGGGCACGAGATTCCGTTGCGGCGGTCGCGTGGCTACGCGCCGCTGCCCGTCGCGCTGGACGTGCCTGCGGGGGCGATCCTGGCGACCGGCGGTGATCTCAAGACCACCTTCGCGCTCACCGATGAGCGCGGTCGCGTGCACCTGTCCTCACACCTGGGGGACATGGCCGACCCGCGCACCCAGGACTGCTTCACCGCGGCGGTCGATCATCTGATGTTCTTGACTGCCACGGTGCCCACCGTCGTGGCACACGACATGCACCCGCGGTACGCGACGACGGGGTGGGCACGGCGGCACGCCGATCGGCTGGAGGCCGTGCAGCACCACCACGCCCATGCGGTCTCGCTGTTGGCCGAGCACCGGAGGCTCGACCAGCCGATGATCGCGATCGTTTACGACGGAACGGGTTTCGGCACCGACGGCACCATCTGGGGCGGCGAACTGCTCGCTCTCACCGGGACCGCTGGGTTCACCCGGGTCGCACACCTGGCACCGTTCTGGTTGCCGGGCGGCGAGGCGGCCGTCCGGCAACCGGCGCGCATCGCACTGGACCTGCTGCGGCGCGCAGGCATCGACCCGACCGACGACCTTCCTCCGGTCGCGGCGCTGGGGCCCCAGGGGCTTCATGTACTCACCCAGCAGTTCGCGCGCGGGGTGGCGTGTGTGCCCACCACCAGCATGGGACGGCTCTTCGACGCGGTCGCCAGCCTGCTGGGGGTCTGCCAGCAGGTGACCTACGAGGGTCAGGCCGCGGTGGAACTCGAGCATCTCGCACGCGGCGGGCGCGACCGCCGTGTGATGCGCTTCGACGTCGCCGGCGGTCTGCTCGATCCCGCACCGGTCGTCACGGCGGTCGTCGACGGCCTGCGCGCCGGCGCGGCGCGCGAGGACCTGGCGCGGTCGTTCCACGACGCGGTGATCGACGCGACGGTGCGGGCGGCCGTCGCTGCCGCAGCCGACGCCGGAATCCCGACGGTGGGTCTGACCGGTGGTGTGTTCGCCAATCGGCTACTGCTCGAGGGAATCTCGGCGGGCCTGCGCGCTCGCGGACTGGAGGTGCTCACCCACCGGGTGGTGCCGTGCAACGACGGTGGTCTGGCACTGGGGCAGGCCGCGATCGCGGCCCTGCGCCGCTCGACCCATCGAGAGAGGAGTGAGCCATGTGCCTCGGTATCCCCGGCAGGGTGACCGCGATCTGGGACGAAGCGGGGACGCGGATGTCCACGGTCGACTTCGGCGGGACCACCAAGACGGTCTGCCTCGCGTATCTGCCGGACATGACGATCGGTGAGTACACCATCGTCCACGCCGGTTTCGCGATCACCCGACTCGACGAGGCATCGGCACAGCAGACGTTGCGCATGTTCGCCGAACTGGGTGTGCTGGACGAGGAGCTGGCAGGCGAGCAACCGGCGGGGCGAAGGGGCACGGCGTGAAGTACCTCGACGAGTTCCGCGACCCGACCGCCGCACGAGCACTGGTCGACGCGATCCGCCGCCGGGCTACGAGAACCTGGACGGTGATGGAAGTCTGTGGTGGACAGACTCATTCGATCATCCGCAACGGGCTGGACCAGTTGCTCGACGGCGCGGTCGAATTCATTCACGGGCCGGGCTGCCCGGTCTGCGTCACACCGCTGGAGATGATCGACCGCGCGCTGGAGATCGCCTCGCGCGACGACGTCATCTTCTGCTCGTTCGGCGACATGCTCCGGGTGCCGGGTAGCACCCGGGATCTGTTCTCGGTGCGGGCCCGCGGTGGGGACGTCCGCGTCGTGTACTCGCCGCTGGACGCCACGCGCGTCGCCGCCGACAACCCCGACAAGCAGGTGGTGTTCTTCGGTGTCGGCTTCGAGACCACCGCGCCGGCCAACGCGATGGCGGTGCTGCACGCACAGCGTCTGGGCCTGACGAACTTCTCGGTGCTGATCTCCCATGTGTTGGTGCCACCCGCGATGACGGCGATCCTGTCCTCGCCCACCAACCGCGTCCAGGGGTTCCTGGCCGCCGGGCACGTCTGCTCGGTGATGGGCACCTCGGAATACCAGCCGCTCGTCGACCGGTTCGGTGTCCCGATCGTGGTGACCGGGTTCGAACCGCTCGATCTGCTCGAGGGTGTGCGCCAGGTGGTCGACCTCCTCGAGGACGGCACACCGGAGCTCCGCAACGCCTACCCCAGGGCCGTCTGCCCGCAGGGAAATCCGGCGGCCCGCCAGACACTCGCCGAGGTCTTCGCCGTCACCGACCGGCAGTGGCGCGGTATCGGGATGATCCCGCAGTCCGGCTGGACGCTGTCGCCGCGCTACGCCGAGTTCGACGCTGAGCGCCGTTTCGGCGTCGGTCATCTGCAGGTCGCCGAGTCCGCCGAATGCCATGCCGGTGAGGTGCTGCAGGGCCTGCTCAAACCGCACGAGTGCCCGGAGTTCGGCCGCACGTGCACGCCGCGTACCCCGCTGGGGGCCACGATGGTCTCCAGCGAAGGCGCGTGTGCGGCGTACTACCAGTTCCGGCGCCTGGCCAATGTCTGAGGCGCCGCCGTCCGTCGACCCCTCGGACTGGGTGTGCCCGCTGCCGCTGCGGGAAACGGCGCGGGTGGTACTCGGCCACGGTGGGGGCGGAGTGCTGTCCGAGGAACTCATCGAGAATCTGTTCCTGCCCGCATTCGGGGGACGGTCCGGACCGTCGCGGGACTCGGCGGTGCTGCGCACCGGCGCCGGCCGCATCGCGATGACCACCGATTCCTATGTGGTGCAACCGCTGTTCTTTCCCGGCGGCAACATCGGGGACCTCGCGGTCAACGGCACCATCAACGACTTGGCGTGCAGCGGTGCCCGGCCGATCGGCCTCACGGCGGGCTTCATCCTGGAGGAGGGTTTGGAGCTCGACGTGCTCGGCGCGGTGGCCACCGCGATGGGTGCCGCCGCCGCGGCGGCCGGCGTGCCGATCGTCACCGGCGACACCAAGGTCGTCGGAAAGGGCAGCGCCGACCAGCTTTTCGTCAACACCGCAGGTGTCGGCGTCGTGCCACCCGGGGTGGACGTCGGACCGGAACGCGTGAGGCCCGGCGATGTGGTGATCGTCTCCGGTGCCCTCGGCGAGCACGGCGTGGCGATCATGAGCGTGCGCGAGGGCATCGACTTCGGCACCGAGGTCCGTACCGACAGCACCCCGCTGCACCGGCTGGTGGACTCGATGTTGGCCGCGGGCGGTGCCGGGGTGCACGCGCTGCGCGACCCGACCCGGGGCGGACTGGTCGCCTCGGTGGTCGAGATCGCGCGTGCCGCGTCCGTCGGCGTCGAGCTCGACGAGGCAGCGATTCCCGTCCCCGAAGCCGTCGCGTCGGCCTGCTCGTTTCTGGGCCTGGACCCGCTGCAGGTCGCCAATGAGGGCAAGATGGTGGCGTTCGTCGCCGCCGAGGAGGCCGAGGCCGTGCTCGCCGCGATGCGCGCCCGACCCGAGGGAGCCGAAGCGGCGGTGATCGGGCGGGTGGTCGCCCAACATCCCGGTATGGCGATCACGCGGACACCGTTCGGCACCACGCGGGTCGTGGAACGTGAACTCGGAGAACAGCTCCCGCGAATCTGCTGACGATCAGCGCCGCAAGGTCTCCGACGGCGCCTCGCCCCACCGTTTCCGGTACTCGACCGAGAAACTGCCGAGGTGGTGGAAGCCCCAGCGCTCGGCGACGGCGGTCACCGTGACACCGTCGGAGGGGATCGCATCGGTCAGCTCCTCGTGGACTCGTTCGAGGCGGCGCTCCCTCACGAACGCCATCGGCGACAGACCCAACTCGGAGCGGAAGCCCTGCTGGATCGACCGGACGCTCATGTGGACCGCCGACGCCAGCGAATCCATCGTGATCCGTTCGGCCAGGTGGTCTTCGATGAAATCCATCGCCTGCTGGATCACGGTGCGCCGCGGGTCGGGAGACGACGGCTGGGTGATGTCGGCGTGATAGTTCGACGGCTGCAGGTAGAGCAGGCTGCTCATGACCAGTTCCTCGACGGGCCCGATCGCGCGGCCCTTCTGGATCAGCGAGCCGGCGTGGTAGACCTCGGTGTGCACGAGCTGCACCGCGGCGTGCCACCGCATGGCCGCTTCTGTCGCGAGATCGAACTCCGGCTCGAAGACCAACGGCCGCATCAGGTTACGGCCCAGAAGCCGCGTCACGTGAGCTGTCATCGCCTGGGACTCGATCCGGATCAGCAGCTGCGGGGTGTCGACGCCGAGCTCCAGCCGCAGCGGTACTCCGGGGCTGGACACCAGGGACCGCATGGTGTTGGCCTGGAACGTCGCCGACGGATGGACCACGGTGGCGACGCCGTTCATGGGCATGTGCACGCCGTAGTAGCGGCCCGACTCCGGGATCTCGATGGTGGCGGGTACGTGCAGGTCCAGATACAGCATGCTCACGTTGCGCAATCGCACGCCGTGCATCGTCGCAGCGAATCCGTGCGCCTCCGCGGGATCCACCGTCAGGCTCAGCGGGGACAGGGCGCGGCCCATCAATCGCGCCGCCTTGGCGATGTCCTCGGTATAGAAGATCTCGTGTCCGGTCAGCGCCGGCGGGACGCCGCGGGAGCGCACCTTGCGGCGTACCGGGTCGCTGGTGCGGCGGATGTCGATGTAACCGAGACGGGTCAGGCGGGACATCAGGCGTGGGGTGCGCGGGCTGCAAAGGCAAGGCTAACTTCGCACTCTGCGAAGAGGTTTCGGTTCCGCACGGCAATACTCCTAAACATCGGCCTCGTTTCAGCGTAGCCATCTGTGCGCAATCCTGATAGGAGTCGGCTTGACTCACGAAAAGTGCCCGCGAAACGCCCTCGGTGCCTCACGTAAGAATGCCCGCGAAATGGTGATCGTCGTGGAGCATGGGAAGTGGGTTGTCGATGGCGTCTCGTGCCGAGGTCACCGCCAGGTACGCCAAGGCGTATGTGAGGGCTTCGAAGAAGGACCGGGGCCGGATTCTGGATCAGGTGGTCGAGGTGACCGGCTGGTCGCGTGATAACGCCCGCCGGCGGCTCACGGTAGCGGCCAGGCGCCCGCCGGGTGCGGGCCGCAGTGTCGCAAAACGGCCGCGCAAACCGCGCTCGCCGAAGTACAGCTATGACACCCGTAAGGTGCTGCAGAAGGTCTGGGCCGCCTCGGGTGGGCAGTGCGGCAAGTACCTGGCTGCTTCGATGGCCCTGCAGCTCGACGGGTTGGAGCGCCACGGCGAGTTGGTCTTTGGCCGTGACCGTTACAGCCCGACGGTGCGCGAGGAGCTGTTGGCGATGAGCGCGGCGTCAATCGACCGCTATCTGGCGCCGGTGAAAGCCAAAGACCAGATCAAGGGCAAGTCCACCACCAAGCCCTCGCCGCTGTTGCGCTCGTCGGTCAAGATTCGCAAGGCCACCGACGAAATCGAAGCTGCGCCAGGCTTTTTCGAAGGAGACACCGTCGCGCACTGCGGGCCGACGTTGAAGGGCGAGTTCGCCCGCACCCTCAACCTCACCGATGTGCACACCGGCTGGACTTTCACGCGGACCGTGCGCAACAACGCCCACACCCACATCCTGGCCGCCCTGAAAGCAGGTGTGCATGAAATACCGTATGAGGTAACTGGTTTGGACTTCGACAACGGCACCGAGTTCCTCAACAAAGCCGTCATCAAATGGGCCGGGCAGATGGAGATCTTCTTCACCCGCTCCCGGCCGTACAAGAAGAACGACCAGGCCACCATCGAGTCCAAGAACAACCATCTCGTCCGCAAGTACGGGTTCTACTACCGCTACGACACCGACGAGGAACGTGCGGTGCTCAACCGGCTCTGGCCTCTGGTCAACGACCGGCTCAACTACCTGACCCCCACCATCAAACCCATCGGCTACGCCAGCAGCGGTGACGGCCGGCGCCGCCGTCTCTACGACCAGCCCAAGACCCCACTGGACCGGCTACTGGCGGCCGGCGTCCTCTCACCAGCCCAAGAATCGGAGCTCCTGACCTACCGCGACAGCCTGAACCCGGCCGCGATGGGACGCCAGATCGCCGACCTGCAGAACCGACTTCTCCAGCTGGCCAAGGAGAAAACCGAACAGCTCTACCTCGCCAGCATCCCCACCGCCCTACCCGACACCCGCAAAGGCATCCGGATCAAGGCCTCCTGACCCAACGCCGTTTCGCGGGCATTCTTACCTGAGGCATGGATCAGATTTCGCGGGCATCTTGATCTGAGGCATCACGGGAGTTGCGCGAAAGCGATAGGCAGCGCGGGGTCGGCTGAGTACCTTTGGGGAGCAGTGAGCTTCCCTCGCACGGGGGAGCCCTTGTGGGAGGTTCAGCATGGGAGCCAACGGAGAAGCCGGAATCCCCGTCCTGGATCCGCCGGTTCCGGCCGGACCGTCGGCCGCGGTGCGCGACCGTCTCGACGATCCCCGCGTGGCCGACGCCCTCACCACGTTGCTCGAGCACGCCGACCTGCTCGCCGTGCTCGTCTCCGGGCTCGACGCCTTCGTGCGCCGCGGCGACGACATCACGGCGAACCTCACCTCGGCTCTCGGCGAGTTCAAGGGCCAGTCGGTGCCGCTGAGCCAGTTGTCGGCGAGCCTGAGTGAACTCTCCGGCGGGCTCGTCCACGCCGCGCCGGCGCTGACCACGCTGTTGCGATCACCACTGGCCGACCCGGCCGGAGCGGAGGTGATCGCCGCGCTCGGCGAGGCCATGGTGTCGGCGCGCCGGTCCGCCCCGCCGGCGCCCCGCGGAGTGCGCGGCCTGTGGAAGACGGTGCGCGGTGCGGCCAAGGACCCCGACGTGACACGCGGCGTGGTCTATCTGCTCGAGATGGCCCGCGTCTTCGGTCGACGAGTCTGACAAGAGCACAACAGAATTCGCTCCGCAGGGCAGGCCCTGCGGTGATCGAGAGGAGTACTCATGGCATCGGTGCTGTGGTTCCAGGGTGGTGCGTGTAGCGGTAACACCATGTCCTTCCTCAATGCCGAGGAACCGAACGTCGTCGACCTGATCGTCGACTTCGGTCTGGACCTGCTGTGGCATCCATCGCTGGGGCTCGAGCTGGGCCAGAACGCGCAGAAGTTGTTCTCCGACTGCGCAACCGGTGAGCGACCTCTCGACATCTTCGTGTTCGAGGGAACCGTCATGGAGGCCTATGGCGGCCGCGCGGACATGTTCGCCGACCGTCCGATGAAGGACTGGGTCACCGACCTCGCCGGCGCCGCGCAGATCGTGGTCGCCATCGGGGATTGCGCCTGCTGGGGCGGCATTCCGGCGATGGAGCCGAACCCGTCGGGGTCCACCGGACTGCAATTCCACAAGCGGGAGAAGGGCGGCTTCCTCGGCCCGGACTTCCGGTCCAAGATGGGTCTGCCGGTGATCAACGTGCCCGGGTGTCCCGCTCACCCGGACTGGATCACCCAGATACTGGTCGCACTCGCCACCGGGCGCGCCGGCGACATCACCCTCGACGACCTGCACAGGCCGGAGACGTTCTTCAAGACGTTCACCCAGACAGGGTGCACACGCGTGCAGTTCTTCGAATACAAGCAATCGACGATGTCATTCGGCGAAGGAACCCGAACCGGTTGCCTGTTCTACGAATTCGGCTGCCGCGGCCCGATGACGCATTCGCCGTGCAACCGCATCCTGTGGAACCGGCAGTCCTCGAAGACGCGGGCCGGCATGCCGTGCCTGGGCTGCACCGAGCCGGAGTTCCCGCATTTCGATCTCGCGCCGGGGACGCTGTTCAAGACCCAGAAGGTCAGCGGCATGATCCCCAGGGAAGTGCCCGAGGGAACCGATCACCTGACGTACATGGGCCTGGCCGCGGCCGCGCGCATCGCTGCGCCGCAGTGGTCCAAAGAAGACATGTTCGTGGTCTAGGGCCACTGAAAGGACTCGTGATGACGTCACAACTGGATCTGTTCGTCAGCCCGCTGGGCCGCGTGGAGGGTGACCTCGACGTTCGCGTCACGATCGACGACGGAGTCGTCACGTCGGCGTGGACCGAGGCCGCGATGTTCCGCGGCTTCGAGATCATCCTGCGCGGCAAGGACCCGCAATCCGGACTGGTGGTCTGTCCGCGCATCTGCGGCATCTGCGGCGGCAGCCATCTGTACAAGTCGGCCTACGCCCTGGACACGGCCTGGCGCACGCACATGCCCCACAACGCGACGCTGATCCGCAACATCTGTCAGGCATGCGAGACGTTGCAATCGATTCCGCGCTATTTCTACGCGCTGTTCGCGATCGACCTGACCAACAAGAACTATGCGAAGTCGTCGCTGTACTCCGAAGCCGTCCGCCGCTTCGCACCCTACGTGGGTACCAGCTACCAGCCGGGCGTCGTGCTGAGCGCCAAACCCGTTGAGGTGTACGCGATCTTCGGTGGCCAGTGGCCGCATTCGAGTTTCATGGTGCCCGGCGGGGTGATGTGCGCCCCCACGTTGAGCGACGTCACCCGCTCGATCGCGATCCTGGAGCACTGGAACGACAACTGGCTGGAGAAGCAGTGGCTCGGCTGTTCTGTGGAGCGCTGGCTGGAGAACAAGACCTGGGAGGACGTGCTGGCCTGGGTCGACGAGAACGAGGCGCAGTACAACAGTGACTGCGGATTCTTCATCCGCTACTGCCTGGATGTCGGCCTCGACAAGTACGGCCAGGGAGTCGGCAACTACATCGCCACCGGAACCTATTTCGATCCGACGCTCTACGAGAACCCGACCATCGACGGACGAAACGCCGCGCTGATCGGTCGATCGGGCATCTACGCCGGGGGCCAATGGCACGAGTTCGACCAGGCCAACGTCCGCGAGGACGTGACGCACTCCTTCTACCAAGGGGATCAGCCCCTGCACCCGTTCGACGGAGAGACCATCCCGATCGATCCGGAGCTCGGTCGCAAGCAGGGCAAGTACAGCTGGGCCAAGTCGCCGCGCTACGCCGTGGGCGATCTCGGCAACATCCCGCTCGAGGCGGGGCCCCTGGCGCGGCGGCTCGCTGCGGCGGGCCCCAACGCGGCTGCCCATCAAGACGACGATCCGTTGTTCCTGGACATCATGAACAAGATCGGCCCGTCGGTGATGGTGCGCCAGCTCGCTCGTATGCACGAGGCGCCCAAGTACTACCAGTGGGTTCGGCAGTGGTTGGACAACCTGGAGCTGAAGGAGAGCTTCTACTCGAAGCCGACCGAGTACGCCGAGGGCAAGGGGTTCGGCTCCACCGAGGCCGCGCGCGGATCGCTGTCGGACTGGATCGTCATCGAGGACAACAAGATCAAGAACTATCAGGTGGTGACGCCGACCGCGTGGAACATCGGGCCGCGGGACGGTTCGGATGTCCTCGGCCCGATCGAACGGGCGCTGGTCGGTTCTCCGATCGTCGACGCCGAGGACCCGGTGGAACTCGGTCACGTGGCCCGCAGTTTCGACTCGTGTCTGGTGTGCACCGTGCACGCCTACGACGGCAAGAGCGGCCGCGAGTTGAGCAAGTTCGTCATCAACGGGATGGTGTGACCTGTCTTCAGCAGAGGGGGTCGACACTCCGGAGGCGCTGCTCGAGCCGCCGGGATGCGACGTGCTCGTCGTGGGGTGCGGGAATCTGCTGCGCGGCGACGACGGAGTCGGCCCGGTCCTGGTTCGGCACCTGTGGGAGCGCGGCGTACCCGACGGGGCGAAGTTGGTCGACGGCGGCACGGCGGGAATGGACGTCGCCTTCCAGATGCGGGGTGCCGGTCGGGTCGTCATCGTCGATGCGGCGGCGACGGGATCGGCGCCCGGCACCCTGTTCCGGGTGCCCGGCTCCGAACTCGCCGAGCTGCCCCTGCAGGGTCTGCACACCCATTCGTTCCGGTGGGACCACGCCATCGCGTTCGCGCGCTGGGCTCTTGGTTCCGACTGCCCGACCGACATCACCGTGTTCCTCATCGAGGTCGCCGGTGTGGAGATGGGCGCCGAGCTGTCGGCACCGGTGACCGCGGCCATGGAGCAGGTGATCGACATGATCGACCGGGAGTTCCTGGCACCGTTGCGGCCGGATTCCGGGCGCGAGGTCACCGTCGAGTTCACCGCCGACGGTTATCTGCGGCTGGACGCCGCCACCGCAGCCGCCCGCTTCCCCTCCGACGCGGTCGCCGCGGTGCTGCGCGACGACGAGTTCTGGTTGATACCGCTGCGGGGACCGCGCAGCGGCGGACTGCTGCTCAAGCAACGCACTCCCGCCGGTGACCGTTGCGTCCTGGTGAGCGAAGTGCTGCGACACGCTCCGCTGCAGGGCGTGTTCCGTGGATGCTGGGACGATGAGAACACCGCGCTGCGGATCCCGGTCGCGCCTAGCCGGGAGCGGGACGGGTGATCGGGTTGGCTGAGCCCTCCGAGGTCGCACGCACCGTCGACACCGTGGTGGTGCCCGAACGGGGCCATTGGGCGGTCGAGATCGTGGTCGTGTTCGACGACGGGGTGGTGCGCAAACGGATCAGCACTCACCGCAGCCGCCGGCGGGCCGAACTGGCGGCCGATCTCATCAAGCGGGCCGCGGAGCGTGAGGTGTGAAGCTGCAGGGAAGCGCCGTGACCGACGCCGCCGTGGTGACGCGGCCGCAACCGCTCGGTGTCTTCGGCCTGCCGCTGGCGTATCTGCTCGTTCCCGCGGGTGCAGACACCGAGGAGGCTCGCCGTGCGCTGCTCTCCGGGCGGCTGCCGGACGTGTGGCCGGAGCGCCTGACCGCCCATCGGCACGCCCATGAGGGAGATCGAGAGGCCGCGCTCGCCGCGCTCGACGGAGATGATCCGGTCACGCGGTACAACCGCTTCGTACTCGACCCCGACGCTGCTGACCCGGCGGTGGTGCGGGAAGGTCTCGGGACTCTCGGTGTGCTCGTCGACGTCGTCCAGTTCGTCCTCGGTCGCAGCGACACCGTGCCCGACGCGACCGGTCTGGACGGTGAAGTGTCGGCCGCCGTCCTCGCGGTGGCCGCGTCGGCGGCCATCGACGAGGGGCGGCACAGCGACGCGGTCGCGCTGCTCGACACCGCCGCCGAGGCTGCGACGTCGGTGAGCCGTGCGCTTGCCGGTGTCCTGGTGGGCGCGGGCGCGGTGCTGTGCAGCGACCTCGGGGAGCCGATGGCGCTGCCCCGCCTGCAGCGCGCGCTCGCCCTGCTCGACGAGGCCGACGGGCTCGCGGTGGCCCGAGCCGAACTGCACCTCACCGCGGCCGGCATCCTGCACGAGCAGGCCGGGGAGCACCCCGAGATGATGCCGGCGGCCATCCCGCACTATCACTCTGCGCTGCAACTGATCCGGCGGGACGACGCCCCCGTGCTGTGGGCCTCCGCGCACGCCGACCTCGCCATCGCCTACCTGACGATGCCGATGGTGGAGGCATCCAGCCAGTTGCGGCTCGGCATCGCCGCGCAGTCGTTGCGCCAGGCGCTGACCGTGTTCACCCGTGAGGACCACCCGCAGCGGTGGGCCAGCGTGCAGCTCAACCTCGCGAACTCGTTGGTGTACAGCCCTTCTCGGCACCGGCAGGAGAACCTGGTGGAAGCGGTCGAGATCTACGAGGCCGTGCTGGCGACCCGGGATCGCGACCGCGATCCGCAGGGCCGCGCCCGGGTACTGGCGAACCAGGGCAACGTACTCGCCCATCTCGGCGTGTTCGATCAGGCCAAGGCGAAGCTGTACGAGGCGAGGTTCCTGTTCGAGGAAGCGGGTGACACCGATTCGGTGCGGTCGGTCCGCGGCGTGCTCGACGAGATCTCCCGGGAGGGTGCGCGATGACCGTCACCGACGGTGTGGGTCTCGAGGAGCTGGCCGCGCGCGTCGACGCGGCGGTCGCGGCGGTGGCCGAGTTGGAACCGGGGGCGCGGGCCGCTGCTGAGGAATTGAAGGCGGCGCTGGAAGAGATCCATCGTGTCGGGCTGACGACCATCGTGGCGCGCATGCGTGCCGACGACGGGGCGCGTCCGCTGCTGTTCGACCTCGTCGACGACCCGGTGCTCCGCATGCTGCTGACGCTGCACGGCATCCTGCGGCCCGATCCGGTGACGCTGGCCGAGCGTGCGTTGGCCGCGGTGCGTCCCCAGCTGCACAGTCACGGCGGCGACGTGGCGTTGGTGCGCGTCGATGCGCTCGACGGCGGGTACGTGGCCGTCGTTCGGCTGGAGGGTGCCTGCAACGGCTGCTCGATGTCATCGGTGACGCTGAGGGAACTGGTCGAAGACGCCCTGCGCCAGGGTCTTCCGGGTCTTCGGGCAGTCGAGGTGGCGCCGGCCGAGCCTTCCCCTGCGCTGATTCCGGTCGAATCGCTGCGCATGCCGGCGCGGCCGGTCGAGGACGGCTGGACACAGGTCGCGCGCGTCGAGGACATTCCGGTCGACGAGATCGCGGCACCCTGCGACGGAGTGATCGTGGTCAACGTCGGGCAGCGGCTCGCCGCCTACCGCAACGAGTGTGCGCATGAGGCGCTGCCGTTGGACGACGCGATCATCGATGCGACGGCCGGAACGCTGATGTGTCCGTGGCACGGGTTCTGCTTCGACGCCGCGTCGGGGGAGTGCGTTTCGGTTCCCGGCGTGCAACTGGAGCAGTTACCTCTGCGGATCGACGGGGGAGTGATCTGGGTTCGGACCGGCCGATGAGTCGCTACACGGTGCGGCACACCGTCTCCGGCCGCCCCGCCGGGCAGTCGCCCACTGCGGTGCTGGCCGACGACCACACCGGCGGCTGGCATCCGACGACCTGGTTGGGTGCACCCGCACCGGGTGGGCTGGCACTACCGCAGGCGGCGCCGAGTATGTCGTGGATGTACTCGCCCCGAGGCGTTTTCGTCGACGACTCTCACCTCGTCGTCGCGGATTCCGGCAACCATCGGGTGCTCGTCTGGCACGGTGTGCCGAGCATCGACGAGCAACCCGCCGACGTGGTGCTGGGGCAGGCGGATGGGTGCACGGAGGGCCGTGCGGCGGCGGGCCGAGGCCCGGAGCGCGGCATGAACCTGCCCACCGGCGTCGCGATTGTCGACGGGCGGTTGATCGTCGCCGACGCGTGGCATCACCGCATCCTGATCTGGAATGCGGTGCCGCAGAGCGACGATGTCGCGCCCGATGTCGTGCTGGGGCAGCGCGACGCCGTGTCGGTGGAGCCGAACGCCGGCGGCGAGTGCTCGGCCGCGACGTTCTATTGGCCGTTCGGCTTCGCAGTGCTCGGTGGTCGGTTCTGGGTCGCCGACACCGGCAACCGGCGCGTGCTGGGTTTCGAGGGCGGCGTTCCTGAGTCCGGGCGCCCGGCTGACATCGTGCTCGGGCAGCCATCGCCGAATGCGCGGGAAGAGAACCGGGGCGAGGCGCCCGGCCCGGCGAGCTTCCGCTGGCCGCACGCCATCGCCGGCACCGACGAGCTGATGCTGGTGGCCGATGCGGGCGATCACCGGGTGCTCGGCTGGTCGCCGCACCCTGCGTCCGATCGCGCAGCGAATTCAGTTCTCGGGGAACATGATTTCTGCTCGGCGGAGGAATGGCCGTACGGGCCGCACTCCGGGGACCGGTTCCGCTTTCCCTACGCGGTGGATCTCGCTGGTGACACGCTGGTGGTGGCCGACACGGCCAACAATCGGGTGCTGGTGTGGGACGGGGTACCGACGGAGCCGCTGGGTGGCCGGCCCGCCGACCATGTGTTGGCCCAACCCGACTTCGCGTCGAACGGGGAGAACCGCTGGGCGCTGGTCGGACGCGACACCCTGTGCTGGCCGTACGGGCTGAGCCTGCACGGTGACGTGATGGCGATCGCCGATTCCGGCAACAACCGGGTCATGCTGTGGCGGCGGTCGTGAGGCCGCGCATCGTGCAGGGCGACGATCAGATCGGGTTCGCGTGGACGCGAGCCGACGGGTCGGCGACCACGCTCGCCGAGCTGGTCGCCGACGACGACGAACCGGAGCGCCTGCCCGCCACGCATCTCGCCGCTCTCGACGACGCGATGATCGACGCCGCCCGCCGCTTCGGTGAGCTGCTGGGGGCCGGCCGGCGCCCGACGGCCCCTGAGCGGGACGAGCTCGCCGAGCTGTACCGCTGTCTCGATGAGGCCTGCGTGGACTACGCCCGAGCGGCTGAACGTCTCAGCATGACGCCCGACGGGCGGGCGGGTCGGATCGTGGGGACGGCCATGCTGATGTCGATCCTGGCCCGGCAGGCGATCGACATGCTGGGCCCGGCGCCGCTGGACGGGGAGCTGGACGAGCCGGCGCTCGGCGTGGTCGGCGGATACGGGGAGATGGTGCAGGTCGATCCCGATCGCCCGTGGAAGGGCGGCCGGTGGGTGGTGCGCACGGAGGCCGGTGCGCGGCTGCCGCTGACACTGTCGATGATCCTGTTCGACAGCTCGGGAACCAACGCCAATGCGGCTCGAGATGAGCACTGCGAGGCGCTGCGGACGGTGACATCAGCTGTGGGACAGCCGAATTCGGACTGCTTCGATGCGGCCTGTGCGCTGGACTGGCTGCTCTACGACTACCTGATGGCCCACCGTGACGGGCCCGACAGTGCCGAGATCGTGTTCGCCAAGGGTCGCGACGGTGACGCCGCCGTGGTGGTAGCGGCCGCGGCAGCGTCGGTGCGGGCCCGGACGACGTTCGACCCGGCGCTCGCGCTCAGGCGGGGGTGAGCGTCACGTTGTGCAGGGAGACCGCGACGTCGGTCGGCAGGATGTCGACGAACGTCGGCGCATCGCGCAGCGCATCGCCCGTGGCGATGATGTTGCCGCCCACACACGGGAAGTCGCGGCACCGGAACCAGGACCCCGGCGGGCTCTGGTACGGCTGCATGCTGGGCGACTGATCCACTCGGTAGCGGCCCGGCGGGATGAACGACGTCGACCAGCCGTCGCGCGGCTGCGTCGTCACGCCGAAGACACCGTTGCTGCCGTAGCTCGGTGCGGCACTCGCGGTCGCGGCAAGAACGCACCCCGCGGCGACGATGCCGATGGCAGCGGTTCCGACGACAGGGGCGACCTTCATACGGTCGACAGTAACTTCCGCCACTACGGTCCGTGGTCGTCTTCGGGCAGGAGGTGGCGTTCGGGGTGGTGGTAGCCGTTCACGCGCCGTCGGCCGGTATCCAGGTCTGGCGGAGGGGAGCCATTCGGTCTGGCCGCGGTCGTTGACGCGGGTTGTCCAGCCGGTCTGCTCGACCATCCGATTGTCCGTCCCACAGGCGAGGGTGAGGTTGGTGATGTCGGTGGCTCCGCCGCGCTTCCAGTCCTCGATGTGGTGGACCTGGGTCCAGTAGCCGGGCACCGTGCAGCCGGGTCGGGTGCAGCCCCGCGCGGAGGAGTGCAGCACGATTCGTTGTGCCGGGGAGGCGAGTCGTTTGGTGCGGCCGAGGTAGAGCGGCTGGTTGGTGTGCTGGTCGAACACCGCCAGATAGTGGTGCGCGTGGGCGGACATCCGGATCAGGTCGGCCATCGGCAACAAGCTGCCGCCGCCGGTGACCGCTGCCCCCGCGGACTTCTCCAGTTCCTGCAGTGTTGTGGAGACGATCACCGTCACCGGTAACCCATTGTGAGAACCGAGATCTCCGGAACTCAGCGCCATCCGCCCCACGGCCAGCCACGCGTCATGGTTGCGTTGTGCCGCACTCCGGGTGTCCGAGCGCGCTTGTTCGGGCGCGGGTTCTGCGTCGACGCAGGGTGTCTCGTCGTCGGGGTTGCACATGCCGGGGGCGGCGAGTTTGGCTTGGATGGCCTCGTAGGTGGCGCGTGCTTCGGGGGTGATCCAGCCGGTGAGCCTGCTCATGCCGTCGGCCTGCTGCTCGCCGAGGGTGATGCCGCGCTTGCGGGCGCGGTCGGCGTCGGTGGGTTCGGGGCCGTCTTGGTCGATCATCGCCGCCAACCGATCCGCCGATTTCTTCAGATCCTCGGGCGTGAGCCCGGCCCCCAGCGAGGCCAACTGGCGGTCGGCGGCGGCGCGGGTGTCGACGTCGACCCACCCGGGCAGGTCCTTGTGGAACGTCGCGATCACCGCGACGTGTTCGGCGTCCAACGCCCCGGCGGCTTGCGCGGCCGCTGTTGCCTCCCAGGCCGGTGGCAGCGGTTCGCCGGTCAGCGCTTGCCGCGGCCCCAACGCGGCGGCGTCAGCCAGGCGGCGCTTGGCGTCGCGCTCGGAGACCCGCAGCGCAGTGGTCAGCACCTTCTTCCATGACGCTTCCCCGAGCCGATGGGGCTCGGTCTCGGTGGTCAGACGGGACAGGATCTGATGTTCCAGCGATGGGACAGACCGGATCACTGACGTGACCTCCGACATCAACGCCACCAGCTCGCGGTGGGTCAGGGTGTCGCAGGCCTGCGACAGGATCGCGAGCTGAGCCCGCATCCCCGCCACCGCATCCGCGACCACATCCACATATAGAACACTAGTTCGACCCACCGACAGAAATTAATCACCGTGTGACTGCAGGGGTCAACGGTGCGGACGAGGCCAACGAGTTTCGACGAAGGGCGCGACGGCCGACACGTTAGGCTCGGCGCATGCGAGTCGGAGTGCTGGGCGCCAAGGGCAAGGTCGGTGCCGCGATGGTGGCGGGCGTCGAGGCCGCCGATGACCTGACGTTCACCACGGGCGTCGACGCCGGGGATCCGCTGTCGTCGCTCGTCGACGCCGACACCGAGGTCGTCATCGACTTCACCCACCCCAGCGTCGTCATGCACAACCTGAAGTTCCTCATCGACAACGGAATTCACGCTGTCATCGGCACCACAGGCTTCACCGACGAACGCCTCGACCAGGTGCGTGCCTGGCTTGACGGCAAGCCTGACGTGTCGGTGCTGATCGCCCCGAACTTCGCGATCGGCGCCGTGCTGTCGATGCACTTCGCCCAGCAAGCCGCCAAGTATTTCGAGTCGGTCGAGGTCATCGAACTGCACCATCCCCACAAGGCCGATGCGCCATCGGGGACCGCAGCTCGCACCGCGAAGCTCATCGCCGAAGCGCGAAAACGCATGCCGCCCAACCCCGATGCCACCAGCACCGGTCTCGACGGGGCGCGCGGCGCTGACGTCGACGGAATCCCGGTGCACTCCATCCGCCTCGCGGGCCTGGTGGCCCACCAAGAAGTCCTCTTCGGTACCGAGGGCGAGACGCTCACCATCCGGCACGACAGCATCGACCGCACCTCGTTCGTCCCCGGCGTGCTGTTGGCCGTCCGCAAGATCCGCGACCGTCCCGGGCTGACCGTCGGTCTGGAACCGCTGCTCGACCTGGCATGAACGAGGGCCGCCGCGCGCTGCGCACCCAGCTTCTGATCGGCTTCATGAGCGTCGCGCTCGTGGTGTACTTCGTGCTGCTCGGCCGAGCCGCGGTCATCCTGATCACCTCCGGCGAGGCAGCTCCCATCGGCCTCGGTGTGGCAATCCTGATCCTGCCCATAGTGGGCGCCTGGGCGTTGATCGCCACGCTGCGTGCGGGTCTCGCGCATCAGCGCCTGGCCCGGCTCGCCCGCGAACAGGGCATGGAGCTCGACATCAGCGACCTGCCCCGCCGCCCGTCGGGGCGCATCCAGCGGGACGCCGCCGACGCGCTGTTCGCTTCTGTGCGAGAGGAAGTCGAGGCACGACCGGACGACTGGCGGCTCTGGTACCGATTGGCTCGCGCCTACGACTACGCCGGCGACCGCAGCCGTGCCCGCGAGACCATGAAGAAGGCGATGCAGATGGAGGAGGCTGGGCGATGAGCAGGACGCTGCTCGTCGTGCACCACACGCCGTCGCCGGCCACCCGCGAGCTCGTGGACGCGGTGCTTGCCGGCGCCCGCGACCCCGACATCGACGGGGTCGAGGTCACGGTCAAACCGGCACTGGCCGCGACGCTGCCCGACATGCTCGACGCCGATGGGTATCTGTTCGGTACCACCGCCAACTTCGGCTACATGGCGGGCGCCCTCAAACACTTCTTCGACAGCGTCTACTACCCAAGCCTCGATCACGTGGCCGGCCGCCCCTATGGCCTGTGGGTGCACGGCAACGACGACACCGTGGGCGCGGTCGCGTCCGTGGAGAAGATCGCCGCGGGGCTCGAGCTGCGGGCTGTCGCCGCGCCGCTGACGGTCACCGGGCCGATCGATCGCGCCGTTCGCGAGCGGGCCGTGGAACTGGGCGGCACACTGGCTGCGACATTGATGGACTGACGAAGGAGCGTCCCGCCAGGTCTTGCCGAAATCGCGCTCGCCGGCGCGCCGATCGCCGGTGGCGCCCTGCTCGGCGTCGCCGCCGGCAACCTGCGGCCGCCCGACGTCCGCGCGCTGATCGCGAAGGACATGGACCTGCTGGATCGGATACCAGCCGAGCAGGTGGAGCGGCGAGCAGAACTGCAGCGCGTCATCGACCAGCGGATCGATGATCTGATCGGCGCTGTCGACAAGAACAGGGAACTGCGCCAGCTCGCCGCGTCCTACGAGGGGAACTGGCGCGACATCGTCGTGTTCGTCTGTGCAGTGCTCTTCACGATCGTGTGGTGGAACGTCGACCACGGCCGGACGAACTGGGTGCTGATGTTCGTCGTGATGATCCTGCTGTCGATCCTGGCGGGCGTCTACGCCGCCCGCGGCATCTTCCGCGGCCTGGCCACATTCCTCAAGGGCCGCCGTCGAACTCAGTAGTGGTAGGTATCTGACGGCGCCGGGATGTGCACCGGATCGTCGACGTCGTCGAAATCCGAGGGCTCGATGCCGTAGGCGCGCGCCAGGTCGAGGATCTTGTTCGCGCGCGCCATCCTCGGAAGGTCCGAGCCGTTGCGGATCTCACCGCCGTCGCGTTCGAATTCGACGAGAAACTCCTTGGCCCAGCTGATTTCCTCGACCGACGGAGACAACCCCTCGTTGACCGTCGGGCACTGATCCGGGGTCAGGCAGATCTTGCCGGTCATTCCGAACTCGGCCGACACCGCCGTCGCCTCGCTCAACCGCAGAGCCGAAGAACCGACGGTCGGTCCGTCGATCGCCCCCGGCAGATGCGCGGCCTTGGCTGCGATCGTGAAGCGCGACCGCGCATAGGCCAAAGTGGTGGGATTGTCGCCGAAGCCGGTGTCGCGGCGAAAGTCGCCGATGCCGAAAGCCAACCGGAAAGTGCCCTTGGCCGAGGCGATCTCGGTGATGCGCTCCAGCCCGCGCGCCGTCTCGACCAGCGCGACCACCGGCACGTTCGGGAGCCTCTTGGCGGTCTCGGTGACGTGATCGACCGACTCCACCATCGCGAGCATCACCCCACCCACCGAGGTGCCGCCCAGCATGTCGAGGTCACCGGCCCACCACTCGGTGCCGAAGCCGTTCACCCGCACCCAGTCGTCATGGCCGTCGGCGAGCCAGCGGATGACGTTGTCGCGCGCGCGGGCCTTGTCCTTCGGCGCGACGGCATCTTCGATGTCCAGTACCACGATGTCCGCCCGCGACTGCTCCGCCGGCGCGAACCGTTCGTACTGCGCACCGTTGACGAGCAGCCAGCTACGCGCCAGCACCGGATCTATGCGGAAGCCGCGTTCGCCGGACTCCGATTCGCTGAAGGTCTGGTCATACACGCCGCTCACCCTAGGTGAGAGCCGAAAAACGACTGCATCGCCTCCCAGTGTCGCCGCGCTGCGGGCTCGTCATACGGTCCGTTGTCGGGCACGGCGAAGCCGTGGAACGCGTCGTAGAACTCGACGGTGTGCTCGATTCCGGCCGCGGTGAGTGCCTTGTCCAGGGTCTCGCCGTCGTCGACCGTGAACGACCGGTCGTTCTTGGCCGCGCCGACGTACACCGCTGCCCGCATCCGATCGGCCAGCCGGTGCGGGCTGTTCGGTTCGTCGGTGACCAACCCCCCACCGTGAAAGGACATCGCTGTGGCCACCCGTTCGGGCACCAGACCGGCCACCGTCAACGACGTGCGCCCACCCATGCAGTAGCCCGTGGTCCCGAACGCGTCGCCGCGCACCTCCGGACGGGCGGCCAGATAGTCGAAGAAGGCGGCAGCGTCAGACGCCATGACCTCGGGAGTCACCTTGCCCATCATCGCGAACAGCCGCGTGCGCTCGGCCTCGTCCTCGAACACGGTCGCCATCGTGAACGGCGCCCAGTCCCCGTCGCGGTAGTAGACGTCGGGCACCAGCACCGCATAGCCGTGGTCGGCCAGCTTGTCCGCCATCGCCCGGAAGGTCGCCCGGACACCGCCGGCATCGGGGTACATCACGACGCCCGGCCAGGGGCCGTCGCCGTCGGGCGTGTGCAGGCTGACGGGGCAGGAGCCGTCAGCGGTGGTGACAGTGTCGGTGATCCTCGGCATGGGTTCCGTTCTACTCCCGGTCCCGGCCCGTAAGCTATGGACCGTGCCGATCCCGACGCCCTACGAGGACCTCCTGCGTCTGGTGCTGGACCACGGAACCGCGAAATCGGACCGCACCGGCACCGGCACCCGCAGCGTGTTCGGCCACCAACTGCGGTACGACCTGAGTGCGGGGTTCCCGCTGATCACCACCAAGAAGGTGCACACCAAGTCGATCGTCTACGAATTGCTGTGGTTCCTGCGCGGCGATTCGAACGTGCGCTGGCTGCAAGAGCACGGTGTCACCATCTGGGACGAATGGGCCTCGCCCACAGGCGATCTCGGCCCTGTCTACGGTGTCCAATGGCGGTCCTGGCCGACGCCGTCGGGGGAGCACATCGACCAGATCAGCGCGGCCCTGGAACTGCTCAAGCGCGACCCCGACAGTCGGCGCAACATCGTCTCGGCATGGAACGTCGGAGAGATCCCGCAGATGGCGCTACCACCGTGCCACGCGTTCTTCCAGTTCTACGTCGCCGACGGCCGCCTGAGCTGCCAGCTCTACCAGCGCAGCGCCGATCTGTTCCTCGGCGTGCCGTTCAACATCGCCAGCTATGCGCTGCTCACCCACATGATGGCTGCCCAGGCGGGCCTGGACGTCGGCGACTTCGTCTGGACGGGCGGGGACTGCCACATCTACGACAACCACGTCGAGCAGGTCACCGAACAGCTCTCCCGGGACCCGCGGCCGTATCCTGAACTCGTTCTGGCGCAACGTGATTCGATCTTCGACTACACCTATGAGGACGTGGTCGTCAAAAACTACGATCCGCACCCGGCGATCAAAGCGCCGGTGGCCGTCTAGTGGGCCTGAATCTGATCTGGGCGCAGTCCAGCTCCGGGGTGATCGGCCGCGACAACGGCATCCCGTGGCAGCTGCCCGAGGACATGGCCCGCTTCAAGGAGCTGACCATGGGCCACACGGTGATCATGGGCCGCCGGACCTGGGAATCGCTGCCGACGCGGTTCCGGCCGTTGCCGGGGCGCAGGAATGTCGTACTCACCCGGCATGCTGACTACGTGGCTGACGGGGCAGAGACGTTGACCGACCTCGGGGGAATCCCGCTCGAGGACGCCTGGGTGATCGGTGGGTCGGAGATCTACGGGCTGACGCTGCCGCAGGCGACGCGGTGCGAGGTCACCGAGATCGACATCGACCTGCGACGAGAAGACGAGGACGCCCTCGCTCCGGTCCTCGACGAGGGCTGGTTGGGCACGGTGGGTGCGTGGCAGGACAGCTCATCGGGCCTGCGCTACCGGTTCGCCACCTACCGGCGGGCATGATCACCGCCGCGCAGGCCCGGCGGGTGGCCGTCGCGGCGCAGGGGTTCGGCGAGGCGAAACCATCCGGCGCGGTCACCCGCGCACACCTCAAGCGGCTGATCGCCCGGATCCAGGTGCTGCAACTCGACTCCGTCTCGGTGGCGGTGCGGGCTCATTACGCCCCGGTCTTCAGCCGCCTCGGCCCATACGACCGCGACCTTCTCGACCGCGCGGCGTGGAGTCATTCGGCACGGTCGCCGCGGCTGCTCGTCGAGTACTGGGCTCACGAGGCCGCACTGATGGCCGTCGACGACTGGCCGTTGATGCGCTGGCGAATGGCCGAGTATGCCCACGGCCGATGGGGCGTCGAGATCGTCAAACGCAACGCGAAACTCGCCGAGGACATCGTCGCCGCGATCGCCGAGCTCGGGCCGGCGACCGCAGGCCAGATCGAGGCTCACCTGGAGTCCGAGCCGCGGGGCCGCAAAGGCCCGTGGTGGGACCGCAGCGACACCAAGTGGGTCGCCGAAGCTCTCTGGTCCGCCGGTGTGCTGACGACAGCCACGCGCATCGGGTTCGCCCGGCACTACGACCTGACCGAGCGGGTCCTGCCGGCCGACGTGGTGGCCCGGCAGGTCAGTGAGCCGGACGCGGTTCGCGAGCTCGCGCTGCGGGCGGCCACCGCGCTGGGGATCGCCACGGAGGCCGACATCCGGGATTATTTTCGGCTCAGCGCCCGGCAGGTGAAGCCGGCGCTCGCCGCGCTGGTGGCGGACGGTGAGCTGGAGCCCGTCGAGGTCGACGGCTGGACCGCGCCCGGCTACCTGCGCGCCGGCCAGATCATCCCGCGGCGTGACCGCGGCACCGCGCTGCTCTGCCCGTTCGATCCGCTGATCTTCTTCCGGCCTCGTGTCGAGCGGCTGTTCGGCTTCCATTACCGCATCGAGATCTACACCCCGGCCCCCAAGCGGCAGTTCGGCTATTACGTGTGGCCGTTCCTGCTGGACGGGCGGCTGGTGGGGCGGGTCGACCTCAAGGCGGACCGGACCGCGGGGGCTTTACAGGTGGTGGGAGCGTTCACCGAGGACGGCGAAACGCCGACGCGCGTGGCGCGCCCGCTGGCCGATGAGCTGACGACGATGGCGCGGTGGCTGGGGCTCGACGAGGTCGTCGTCGGGGAGACGGGTGATCTCGCTTCCGCTCTGCGGATTGCTCTGCTTGGCTGACTCCATGGACATCCTGCGCACCCCCGATGAGCGTTTCGCCGATCTGCCCGACTTCCCGTTCGCGCCCCACTACGTCGATGTCGCGGGGATACGCATGCACTACCTCGACGAGGGGCCCCGCGACGCGGAGGTGGTGCTGCTGCTGCACGGAGAGCCGTCGTGGAGCTACCTGTATCGCTCGATGATCCCGGTGCTCACCGGCGCCGGCCTGCGCGCGGTCGCGATCGATCTGGTGGGCTTCGGCCGCAGCGACAAACCGGCACGGCGTGAGGACTACACCTATCAGGCGCACGTCGACTGGACCTGGGCTGCCATCGAGGCGATCGGCCTGACCGGCATCACGCTGGTGTGCCAGGACTGGGGCGGGCTCATCGGGCTGCGTCTGGTGGGAGAGCATCCCGACCGCTTCGCCCGGGTCGTCGCCGCCAACACCGCGTTGCCCACCGGAGATCAGCATCCCGGCGAGGCGTTCCTCGCGTGGCAGCGATTCAGCCAGGAGAGCCCCGACTTCCCGGTCGGAGGAATCATCGACGGCGGCTGTGTGTCGACACTGCCGGCCGATGTCATCGCCGCCTACGACGCTCCGTTCCCCGACGACCCGTTCAAGGCCGGGGCGCGGCAGTTTCCGACGCTCGTACCCACGAGCCCGGACGACCCGGCCGCACCCGCGAACCGGGCGGCCTGGGAGGCGTTGCGGCGTTTCGAGAAGCCGTTCCTGTGCGCCTTCTCCGACTCTGACCCGATCACGCGGGGTGGCGACGCCGCGCTGCGGAAACTGATTCCGGGGGCGCACGGCCAACCCGAGGTGACCATCGCCGGTGGCGGGCATTTCCTGCAGGAGGACAAGGGCCCCGAATTGGCGACGGTCGTCGTCGACTTCATCGCCGCCAACCCTGGCTGAACCGGCCTAGTTCAGCGGTATGTCGTTGTCGCTCTTGCTCTTCTGATACTGCCGCGACAGGGAGTCATACCGGGCGCGGATGCTTTCACGCTGATTCAGCAGCGTCGAGCGCAGCGGCTCGTTCTCGTTCTCGATCAGCTCGACGATGGAGTGCGCGGTCCAGAACGCGTTGCTGCGCCGGTAGCCACCGGGTTCGAGGCCGAACACCTCGCGCAGGATCACCAGGTCGTGGGGGATCGCGAAGCTGTCGCGGGAATCCTCGTGGCTGTAGAAGTAGTAGTAGATGTCGAAGCCTGCCCACGTGATCGCCGACATGCACAGCGTGCACGGTTCGTGCGTGGTCAGAAAGATCAGGTCCGTCGTCGAGGGGCGATCGGGGCGCTCGTAGAACTGTCGGAGTGTGTTGATCTCGCCATGCCACAGCGGGTTCGCCGTCTCGGCGTTGGTCCCCGCGATCACCAGGGACAGATCCGATTTCGACAGCAGCGCGGCCCCGAAGACCTTGTTGCCGCCGGCCACGCCATGTTCGGTCAGCGGCAGGATGTCGGAGTCGATGACGTCCAGGAGGCGCGAGGCGATCGTGGAGGCGCCCTCGGGCATGAAAGACACGTCCAACACTAACGTCGCTGCGGCGGGTTCGCTGACCACGACAAGGCGCGCACAGGCCTGCCGGGAGCGGGCACAATGAATCCGTTAGCACGACGAACAGAACACGACGGGACCCATGCATGTCCGGATGGCGCGACGCCGGTCGATTCGACGCGTTGAGCGCATACCTGCGCCGACGCGGCCTCGAGAAGCGATGGCGCATGGCCATATTCGCGTTCACCTGCGTCCTCGGCACGCTGCCGCTGATCCTGCTGACCAGCCCCGTCGGCCCGTCGACTCCCGTCGGGCGGGCGGTGGCGATCGCCGCCGGCGCCGGCGCGATCGCTGTCTCCACCGTGTGGCTACCCGGCTGGCCGACCCACACACGATCCCTGATCTACAACCTGGTGTGCTGTGCGTGCATCGCCGCGGGCTCCCTGTCGATGTCGTATGCCTATGCGGGTCTGATGGGCTGTGTGATGTTCGCCGTGCTCGGCGGATTCCTGGCGTACTTCCACCGGCTGGCCGACGTCCTGGTCAACGGCGCGGTGGCTGCCGTGTGCGCGGTGATCACCGCGACCCGACTCATCGTGGACACCGGCGACGTCTCGGTGACGATCAGCGCGGCGGTCACCGTGGTGGCGCTCAACGTCGGCGTACCTTTCGGCATCTACTCCCTGGTGCACTCCCTGCATGCCGACCTGGTGGAATCCGGCCGCGACTCGCTCACCGGTCTGCTGACCCGGCGCTCCTTTTATCAGGCGCTCCGGGAACTGGTCGGGCGTCAGGGCAGTGGCGGTGCGGTGAATGTCACGATGATCGACCTCGACGACTTCAAGGGCCTCAACGATTCCCGTGGACATGCGGCGGGCGACCGGGCGCTCGCCGACGTGGGCGACGTGCTCAGGCACACCTGCGGTGAGACCGCCGTCCTCGGCCGCCTCGGTGGGGAAGAGTTCGTCGTCGCCGACACCGACGCGCCGTCAGGTCACGCAGAGACCACCAACGCCGTCCGCGCGAACATCGCGGCGCTGCCGTTCGACATCACCGCCAGCCTCGGCAGTTGCACAGCGCTGCTCACCGACCACGACACCACCGCCCCGGACTTCCTCGACCGGATGATCGCCACCGCCGACGCCGCCATGTACCGGGCCAAACGGGCGGGCGGCGATCGCGTGGAGCACCGGCGCCTCACCACGTCGAGCCGGCAGGACTGAACTCAGCCCGTCGCCGCGGGCGACTCCACGGCGTGATCCGCCGACGGACCCGCGCCGATTCCGCGCATCCGGTTGACGACGTAGACGATCGCGCCGATCGCGAGCCACACGATGCCGCCGATCTTGGCCAACGAGTCGGCGTTGATGAGCACGTAGGCGATGATCACGAAGCCGAGCGCCGGCACCACCAGGTGCAGCAGGTAGTTCGTCGACTTCTTGCGGCCCAGGTAGTACCAGGCCACCGAGATGTGCAGCAGGCAGAACGCGAACAGGGCGCCGAAGTTGACCAGCGAGGAGATCAAGCCGATCTGGCCGACGAAGAACAACACGAGCACGATCGACAGCGCACTGACGGTCAGGATCGCCGCGATCGGCACCTGGCGCGCGCTGATCCTCGACAGGAAGTGGGGAAGTTGACGATCGCGGCTCATCGAGAACAGCAGCCGGCTGGTCGCGGCCTGGGCGGCCATCGCGTTGGCGAAGCCGACGGCCAGCACGTTGACGACGAAGAACGCGTCCATCCAGCCGGTGGACGACGCAGCCTGCACGAGATTGAAGAAGGCGTTGCCCACCTCGTCGTCTCCGAACGCCTCGCGACCACCGCCGAGCAGACTGGCCAGCCACGTCTGCACGATGAACAGGAACGCCACGATGAACAGTGCACCGACCATCGCCTTGCCGGCCGGATTGCGCGTGCCCGTGGACTCTTCGGCGAGCGTCGAGATCCCGTCGAAGCCGAGGAAGCTCAGGACCGCGATCGACAGCGCAGCAGCCAGCAGAGGTGCGCTGACGGTGTCCGAGTTCCAGATCGGGGTCGTGCTCCATCCGACGTCGGGCAGGCTGCCACCGCTGATCGCACGCACCGCGATCACGACGAACACCACCACGAACACCAGCTCGATCGCGAGGAACACCCGGTTGGCCATCTTCAGCGAGTCGACGCCCAACAGATTGATCGCGGTGTTGACGAGAACGAACAGGATCGCCCACATCCACCGCGGTGTGTCCGGGAACAATCCGATCATCGACTCCGCAGCGAAGACATACAGCAGCGTGGGCACCAGAAGGTAGTCCAGGAGCATCGCCCAGCCGGCGAAAAACCCTGCCCCGGAATGTATTCCGCGACCCACATAGGAGAACACCGAGCCGGCGAGCGGGAACGATTTCGCCATCTGGGCGTAGGCGAGAGCGGTGAAGATCATCGCGACCAGCCCGATCACGTAGACCAGGGGCACCATGCCCGACGAGCTGTTGTAGACGGTGCCGAAGATCGCCCACGGGGCGATCGGCACCATGAACACCAGCCCGTAGACCAGCAGGTCGAAGGTCGACACCGAGCGGTGCAGTTCCTGCTTGTAGCCGAACGATTCCAGCGTGCGCTGGGCGGCGGGTTCGTTGTCGGTCATGGGGTGTCCTCGTGTTCGGTGAGGAAGCTCGCGACCACGGCGCGGAACTCCTCGGGTTTCTCCAGATGGCTGCAATGGCTGCAGCCGGCGAAGACGTGACCGCGCGCGTCGGGGATGTGCTCGACGTAGGGCCGCCAGGTGGCGGGTGTGGCCTCGTCGAATTCACCTGCGACGACCAGGGTCGGCGCCTCGATGTCGGGCAGGCGATCGATGATCGACCAGTCCCGAAGGGTGCCCACGACGTGAAACTCGTTGGGCCCGTTCATGGTGTGATAGACCGTCGGTTCGGCCTCCATCTGCGCCTCGGAGTCGAGGAAGTCCTGGGGGAACGGGTCCATCCGCGCGACGTGGCGGCGGTAGAACTCCATCGTCGCGGCCAGATACTCCGGATCGGTGACGGTGCCGGCCGCCTCGTGCCGCTCGAGCGCATCCTGAGTCTGCGACGGCAGCTGCGCGCGCAGTTCTGCCGCGCCCTGCACCCACAGCTCCATCGACGCCGGTGAATTGCAGATCGCCAGCGAGACCAGGCCGGCGGGGCGGCGCACGGCGATCTCGGCGCCCAGCATGCCGCCCCAGGACTGTCCGAGCAGGTGATAGTTCTCGATACCGAGAGTGCCTGCGACGGTGTGGAATTCGTCGACGAACAGAGCGGGCGTCCAGAAGTCGGTGGGCGCGTCGGGTAGGTGGGTGGAGTTGCCACACCCGAGCTGGTCGTAGTGGATCACTGTCCGGCCCGTCTGGTCGGCCAGCTCGGCGATGTTGGCCACGTAGTTGTGTGCCATGCCGGGTCCGCCGTGCAGGACGAACAACGGCAACGCCCCGGGTTTCGGGCGATCCGGCGTGGTGATCTGTACCCAGGTCTGGTACTCGCGGAAGGCGACCAGACGGGTCTCGCGCTGCATCGCATCAGCATGAACCCCTAAAGGTCTCCCTGCAAGACCAATCAAACGATTTAACATGTCGGTGACTCGAAGGGGACTGGCGCTGATGGGGCACAACGGATCACCCATGGGTGAAGCACCGTCCGGCGTGCTGCACCGACAGCTGGACTCCTCCTCGCGGGTCGACGAGGTGACCGACCGGTTGATCACCGCGATCGCGATCGGCGAGTACCTCCCGGGCGCGCGCCTGCCCGGCGAGCGCGACCTGGCGGCCTACCTCGGCGCCGGCCGGATGACCGTGCGTGCGGCGCTGGCGCGGTTGGTCGATCGCGGGCTGCTCGAGACGCGCCGGGGACGGGGCGGGGGATCGTTCGTGCGCCAGCAGTGGCCGGATTCGTCGACCGAAGCCGTCGGGCGCACGTTGGCCGGCCGCCTCGACGAGCTGCGGGTCCAGTGCGACGCGGTGTGTCGCCTGCAGGGGGCGGTGTGCCGGGCAGCCGCTGAAGCCCGCACCGACACCGACATCGCGGTACTGAGGCAGCGGCTCGAGGAATATCGCACCGCTGCGACCGGCCTGGCGGCTCAGCAGGCGGACAGCCGGTTGCATGCGGCCATCTCCGACGCGGCCCACAACGACGTGCTCGCCGGCGTGCTCAACGATCTCAAGGCGCGGGTGAGTATCGGCGCGCCGGCTCACCTGTGGGGGGAACCCGACTCCATGCGGACCGTCGAGGCGCGGGCCCTGCGTGAGCACGAACTCATCGTCGAAGCGATCGCCGAAGGCCGGGCCGACGACGCCGACGCACTGGCCCGCGCGCACGGCACGATCGACTTCGGACACATCATGACCGCGATGCGTCGCGCCGGCGTGCCCGCCGAGTGAGAGCAGCTAGGCTGCGCCGGTGGCCGAGATCGCGCCGCTGCGCGTGCAGCTGATCGCCAAGACGGAATTCACCGCGCCCCCCGACGTCGACTGGAGCACCGATGCCGACGGCGGTGCGGCGCTGGTCGAATTCGCCGGCCGGGCGTGCTATCAGAGCTGGTCCAAACCCAACCCAAAGACGGCGACAAACGCCGCCTACCTGCAGCACATCATCGACGTCGGACATTTCTCGGTGCTCGAACACGCTACGGTGTCGTTCTACATCACCGGGATCTCCCGCTCGTGCACCCACGAGCTGATCCGACACCGGCACTTCTCCTACTCACAGCTCTCGCAGCGCTACGTACCCGAAGGAGACGTTGCGGTGGTGGCGCCCCCGGGTGTCGACGGCGACCCCGAGCTGACCCGCATCGTCGCCGACGCGGCCGACGCCAGCCGGGCCGCCTACGTCGAGCTGCTGGCCCGGCTCGAAGAGAGGTTCGCCGACGTGCCGAACGCCACGCTGCGGCGTAAGCAGGCCCGACAGGCCGCCCGCGCGGTGCTGCCCAATGCGACCGAGACCCGGATCGTCGTCACCGGCAACTACCGGGCGTGGCGACATTTCATCGCGATGCGGGCCAGCGAACACGCCGACGTCGAGATCAGACGGCTCGCCGTGGAATGCCTGCGCCAGCTCGCCGACACGGCGCCCGCCGTGTTCGCCGACTTCGAGATCACCGTGCTGGCCGACGGCAGTGAGGTCGCCACCAGCCCGTTGGCCACGGAAGGCTGAGGGTCACCGGGTAATCTTGGTGCCCGTGAGCACCAGCGCCTTCGACGTCACCGCCCGGCTGGGCACCCTGTTGACGGCCATGGTCACCCCGTTCAAGCCCGACGGTTCGCTGGACATCGAGACCGCGGCGCGCCTGGCGGGTCACCTCGTCGACGCCGGCTGCGACGGCCTCGTGGTCTCCGGCACCACCGGCGAATCACCGACCACCACCGATGCCGAGAAGCTGGCCCTGCTGCGCGCTGTGCTCGAAGCGGTCGGGGACCGCGCGCGCGTCGTCGCCGGCGCGGGCACCTACGACACCGCGCACAGCGTCGGCCTCGCCCGAGCGGCCGCCGCGGAGGGGGCGCACGGACTGCTCGTGGTGACCCCGTACTACTCGCGTCCGCCGCAGGAGGGCCTGCTCGCGCACTTCCGCGCCGTCGCCGATGCGACCGAGCTGCCGAACATCCTCTACGACATCCCGCCGCGCTCGGTCGTGCCGATCGAATGGGACACGATCCGGACCCTGGCCCAGCACCCCAACATCGTCGCGATCAAAGACGCCAAGGCGGATCTGCCCGGAGCCGGCCAGATCATGGCCGAGACGGGACTGGCCTATTACTCCGGTGACGATGCGCTGAACCTGCCGTGGCTGGCGATGGGCGCGACGGGCTTCATCAGCGTGTGGGGTCACGTCGCGGCCGGGCAACTTCGAGACATGCTGTCCGCCTTCGCCTCCGGTGATGTGGCGACCGCGCGCAAGATCAACGTGTCGTTGGCGCCCCTGATGGCGGCGCAGGCGCGCCTGGGCGGCGTGACGCTGTCGAAGGCGGCGCTCCGGCTGAAGGGCTTCGAGGTCGGCGACCCGAGGCTGCCGCAGGTACCGGCCACAGACGACCAACTCGAGGCACTGGCAGCGGACCTGCGGGCCGCCGCGGTGCTTCGGTAACGGGATCGCCGGTGGAATCCGAACTCGTCGCACCCGGCCCGTTGGCCGCCGGAGCACTGCGGGTGACCGCTCTCGGCGGCATCAACGAAATCGGCCGCAACATGACGACATTCGAGCATCTCGGTCGGCTGCTGATCGTCGACTGCGGCGTGCTGTTCCCCACGCACGACGAACCGGGCGTCGACCTGATCCTGCCCGACCTGCGCCATGTCCAGGGCCGGCTCGACGACATCGAGGCGCTCGTCGTCACCCACGGCCACGAGGACCACATCGGGGGCATTCCCTACCTCTTGAAGATGCGCGCCGACATCCCGGTCGTCGGCTCCAAGTTCACCCTCGCTCTGGTCGCCGCGAAGTGTCGCGAGCACCGGCTCTCGCCGACACTGGTCGAGGTCGCCGAAGGGCAGCGGTCCACCCACGGCGTGTTCGAGTGTCAGTACTTCGCGGTCAACCACTCGGTTCCCGGATGTCTGGCCGTGGCCATCCACACCGGCGCGGGCACGGTGTTGCACACCGGTGACATCAAGCTCGACCAGCTTCCGCTCGACGGGCGGCCGACGGACCTGCCCGGGATGTCCCGCCTCGGCGACGCCGGCGTCGATCTGTTCCTGTGTGACTCCACCAACGCCGAGATTCCCGGGGTGGGGCCGTCGGAGAGTGAGATCGGGCCGGCGCTGCACCGTCTGATCCGCGGTGCGGACGGGCGCGTCATCGTCGCGTGCTTCGCCTCCAACGTCGACCGCGTCCAGCAGATCATCGACGCCGCGGTCTCGCTCGGCCGGAAGGTCTCGTTCGTCGGCCGGTCGATGGTGCGCAACATGGGGATCGCCCGCGAACTCGGTTACCTCACCGTCGCCGATTCCGACGTCCTCGACATCGGCGCCGCCGAGATGATGCCGGCCGACCGCGTCGTGCTGATCACCACCGGCACCCAGGGGGAGCCGATGGCGGCCTTGTCGCGGATGTCGCGCGGCGAGCATCGCAGCATCACGTTGACCGCGGGTGATCTGGTGATCCTGTCCTCGTCGCTGATCCCCGGCAACGAGGAGGCGGTGTACGGGGTGATCGACTCGCTGGCCAAGGTCGGCGCCCGCGTGGTCACGAACCGTCAAGCGCGCGTGCATGTCTCGGGACATGCTTACGCGGGCGAACTGCTGTTCCTCTACAACGGGGTGCGCCCGCGCAACGTGATGCCCGTGCACGGCACCTGGCGGATGCTTCGCGCCAACGCCGCCCTGGCGGCCAGCACCGGCGTCGACGAGGAGAACATCGTGATCGCCGAGAACGGCGTCAGCGTCGATCTGGCGGCCGGTCGCGTCGCCGTCGCCGGGGCGGTCGCGGTGGGCAAGATGTTCGTCGACGGGCTCGTCACCGGCGACGTCGGGGATGCGACCCTGGGTGAGCGGCTCATCCTCTCGTCCGGCTTCATCGCGGTGACGATCGTGGTGCGCCGCGGTACCGGTCAGGCGGTGGCGCCGGCGCACCTGAGCTCACGCGGCTTCTCCGAGGATCCCAAAGCGCTCGAGCCGGTCGCGCGTCGCGTCGAGGCCGAGCTGGACAACCTCGCAGCCCAACACGTCACCGACCCGGCGCGCATCGCCCAGGCGGTGCGGCGCATCGTGGGCAAATGGGTGGGGGAGACGTACCGGCGTCAGCCGATGATCGTGCCGACCGTCATCGAGGTCTAGCAGGCCTGGAGCCGGTACCCCACACCGCGTGCGGTGGCGAACCAGTGCGCGCCGAGCTTGCGTCGCAGGTAGCGGACGTAGACGTCGACGACGTTCGACTCCGGTTCGTCGTGACCCCACACCTGTCGCAGCAGGTACTCGCGGCTGAGGACCTGTCCCGGATGGCGCAGGAACGTCGCAGCCAGATCGCACTCGCGTGCGGACAGGTCGACGCAGTAGTCCCCGACGTGTGCCCGCCGGCTCGCGAGATCCACCCGCAGGCCGCCGTAGCGGAGCTCCGGGGTGCGGGCGATGCGGCGGTGCGACAGCAGGCTTCGCACCGCCTCGGTGAGTTCGGCGGCGCGCAACGGGGCGACGGAGACGAACTCCTCGCGCGAGGTGCTGCGTGTCGCGCAGGCTCGCGCAGCGCGGCTGCGGGTCGTCAGCAGGATGGCCGGCAGCCGCAGACCGTCGGCGCGTAGGCGGCGCACGACATCGAGACCGTCCATGCCCGGCATACGTGCGCCCACGATCAGAAGATCGAAATTGCCGTGGCGTGCGTCGTGGTAGGCGCACCGTCCATCGGCCACCAGGGTCACCGAGAAGCCCTGAGCGCGCAGTTGACGGCGAATCGTCGTCGCGATCCGTGGATCGGACTCGGCGATGAGAAGTCTGGTCACGTCGATTCCCCCTGCTCGGCGCCGGTGCATCTCGTCGGCGTCGTCATCGACGATCGCCGATCCGGGCGCTCGCCGGTTAGGGCCACAGGGAACCGCGGAAGTGACAAAAGTCCTTCGCCGGTGTCGTCAGCGCTGGGCCACCGCGGTCCACTCGATCGGGGAGGCCGCCACAGCGCGACCGGTGGGGCGGATGTAGAGGTCGCGGTAGTAGCTGGGGCCGGCCTGCTCGACCAGCTGCCAGCCCAGCTCGGCCAGCCACTCGCCGAGCCGCTCGGGTATCAATCCGGTGTGCCAGATCGGGCGTCGTCCGCGGAATCGCCGGTGCACAGATGCCGCGCCGTACAGGTTGGTCCCGTCCAGGAAGTCCTGCCGGATGTAGCTGAACACCAACCGGCTGCCTGCGGCGGCTGTGCCGAGCGCGGCCAACGTGGTGCGCGCGGCGTCGGGGGAGAGGTACTGCGTGACCCCTTCGACGATGAAGAACGTACGCCGCGACGCGTCGTAGCCCGCCGATTGCAGGGCCGCCAGCAGATCGTCGCGTTCGAGGTCGGCGGCCACCAGATGCACCGAGGCCGGGATGCCGCCGAACACCCGGTGCAGGACCGCAGCCTTGCGCTCGATGGTGACCGCCTGATCGACCTCGTACACCGGCATGTCGCTGTGTCGGGCGATGCGACACCCGCGGGTGTCGAAACCGGCGCCGACGACGACGACGGCATCGGTCTCGTTGAGGGGGTCGGAGAGGCGCTCGTCGATGAGGCGTTTGCGACAGGCGATGCTCGACCACAGGCCCGGCCCGCTGCGCTGCGCTGCCGCCATGACGGTCCGGCGCACCGGTGCCACGCGGGTGGCCGCCACCAGCGCGCGCAGCCGGGCCGGTAGGAACGCCTCGGCCAGATCGTCGTCCACGAGCCGCCGGTGCGGCGCTTCGTTGTGCTCGATCGCCGCGAGCACCATCGGTCCGAACGCTGTCTGCGCGACGGGGTTGCGGCCCGTCATCGCTTGTTGACGAACCCGGCGTCGACGGGCAGTGCCACGCCGGTGACGTACCGCGCGGCGTCGGAGACCAGCCAGTACACCGCGTTGGCGATGTCCTCGGCCTCCAACGCCCGCACCGGCAGCGCGTTGCTCATGTCCGGCCCGCTCTCGGCGGCCATGCCGTCGAGCCAGGATCGGGTGAACTCGTTGTCGATCATCGGGGTGTTCACCCCGGCGGGGTGCACGGAGTTGACCCGGATGCTGTATGGCGCAAGGAAATTCGCATAGGCCCGCATCAGTCCCACCATGCCGTGCTTGGCGGCGGTGTACCCGACCGCGCCCGCGATGGGCGCGCCGACACCCACCAGGCCGGCGACAGAGCTCGTCAGCACGATCGCGCCGCCGTTGCCGTACTTGATCATCGGCTTCATCGCGACGTCGATGGTGTGATAGGCCCCGGTGAGGTTGACGTCGATGACGTCCTGCCACGCCTGCGGCGCCGTCATCGGCGCGATACCCGCGTTGGCGATCACGATGTCGAGCCGTTCGCCGAGGCGCTCGGTGCCCTCTCGGACGGCCGCCTTGAGCGCGTCGCGATCTCGCACGTCGGCTTCGGATGCCACGATCCGCGCGCCCGCCTTCTCGACCAGTGCCACCGTCTCGGCCAGGTCGTCGCGCGTGGCCAACGGGTAGGGCACCGAATCGATCTGCGCACACAGATCGATCGCGATGACATCGGCACCCGCCGAGGCGAGGGTGACCGCGTGCGCCCGGCCCTGTCCGCGCGCGGCGCCGGTGATCAGGGCCACCTTGCCGCTGAGTTCACCCATCGTCAGGGACGGAGCTGACCCTTGGCCGGGTCGCCGGCGACCACGGGGGCGAGCATCTTGATGTCGGGGGCGCCGTCGAGGAGCTCGCCGATGGTGCCGAACAGCGTGCCGACCGCCGGTGCGGAACCATGGGCCTCGAGGGCGTCCGCATCGGCCCACTGCTCCACGAACACGAACGTGCCGTCCGCCTCGTGCAGGGCGTAGAGCTCGCAACCGGGCTCGTCGTGCACGGCCTCGATCGCCTTCTTGCAGGCATCGCGGACGGCGTCTACGGACTCGGGTTTGGCGATCATGGTCGCGACGACGACGACAGGCATGGGGGACTCCTCTTCGAGCGGGACTGAACAGGGCTCACCGTACTGTCTGCTGCCGGCGGTGTCGGCGGGCCACACCCGATCGTCGCCCGAGGCCTGCCGAGACCTATCTGTGACCTGTGTGGCAGATGGTGCATCTGGGGCCTGTGCGACTAGGCTTACCGGCATGGCGAGTAAGACCGCGTCCCGCGCTGGCGCCCGTTCGACCAGGTCGAAGACCAGTTCTCGGGGCTCTGCGCGGTCGTCGCGCCCGGCGCCGCCCCGTCGCAAACCCACGCGTCGGGGCCCGTCGCCGGTGGCCGCCGCCGGAACCGCCGTCGGCCGCGGCGCCCGCGCCGGGTGGCTGATGCTGGCCAAGGGTGCCGGCAGCACTGCCCGCTCGGTCGGTCGCGCCCGCGATCTCGACCCGGGCCATCGCCGCGACGGCATCGCCCTGGGTCTGCTTGCGCTCGCGGTGGTGGTGGCCGCGAGTTCCTGGTTCGACGCGGCACGCCCGGTGGGAGAGTGGATCGACACCTTCCTGCGCATGCTCGTCGGCGGCGCCGTCGTCCTCGTGCCGCTCGCGTTGGCGGTCATCGGTGTCGCATTGATGCGCTCCGAGCCGGATCCGGAGTCGCGCCCACGCTTCATCCTGGGTGCGGCGATGATCGCGCTGCCGGCTCTCGGACTGCTGCACCTGTGGTCGGGATCGCCGCAGGACCCCGTGGAACGCCAACACGCGGCCGGCTTCGTCGGCTTCGCGATCGGTGGGCCCCTGGCCGACGGCTTGACGGCGTGGATCGCCGCGCCGCTGCTCGTCATCGGCGCGCTCTTCGGCGTCCTCCTGATCACCGGCACCACGATCCGCGAGGTGCCGGCGACGCTGCACGACATGTTCTCGACGCGTTGGCGCGGTGCTGACGACGATGACGTCGACGAGGACGAGGAATGGTTCGACGACGACGAACCGGCCCCCGCCCGTACCGCCGAGGACTTCTCCGACGGGTACTACGACGAGGATCCGACCACTCCGGAGGAGTCCGCATCCTGGCCCTCGGCCACTCAACCCACCGTGCCGCTGGCGAAGCCCGCGGGCACCCCGATGGAGAACTATCCGCTCGACGAGGACGTGGCCGACCCGCCCCCGTCGGTCAAGACCCGCAAGAAGACGCGGAAGGAGCCGACGCTCACGCTGGACCGTGTCGTCGAGGGTCCCTACACGCTGCCGTCGCTGGAGTTGCTGATCGCCGGTGACCCGCCGAAACGGCTCACCGCGGCCAACCAGCACATGACGGACGCCATCACCTCGGTGCTCGAGCAGTTCAAGGTCGACGCCGCCGTGACCGGCTGCACGCGCGGCCCGACCGTGACCCGCTACGAGGTCGAACTCGGCCCGGGTGTGAAGGTCGAGAAGATCACCGCGCTGCACCGCAACATCGCCTACGCCGTGGCCACCGAGAGCGTCCGCATGCTCGCGCCGATCCCCGGCAAATCGGCGGTCGGCATCGAGGTGCCCAACACCGATCGCGAGATGGTGCGGCTGGCCGATGTGCTGACCGACCCGGTGGTGCGCTCCGACCACCATCCGCTGGTGATCGGCCTGGGCAAGGACATCGAAGGCGAGATGATCTCGGCCAACCTGGCCAAGATGCCGCACCTGCTGGTCGCCGGCTCCACCGGTTCCGGTAAGTCGAGCTTCGTCAACTCGATGCTGGTGTCGTTGCTCGCGCGTGCCACCCCGGAAGAGGTCAGGATGATCCTGATCGACCCCAAGATGGTGGAACTGACGCCGTATGAAGGCATTCCGCACCTGATCACGCCGATCATCACCGAACCGAAGAAGGCCGCCGCCGCGCTGGCCTGGCTGGTCGAGGAGATGGAGCAGCGCTACCAGGACATGCAGGCCTCCCGCGTGCGCCACATCGACGTCTTCAACGAGAAGGTGCGCACCGGGGAGATCACGGCGCCGCTCGGCAGCAATCGCGAATACAAGCCCTACCCCTACATCCTCGCGATCGTCGACGAGCTCGCCGACCTGATGATGACCGCGCCCCGCGACGTCGAGGATGCGATCGTGCGGATCACCCAGAAGGCCCGCGCCGCCGGCATCCATCTCGTGTTGGCCACCCAGCGGCCGTCGGTCGACGTCGTCACCGGTCTGATCAAGACCAACGTGCCGTCGCGGCTCGCATTCGCGACGTCGTCGCTGACCGACAGCCGCGTCATCCTGGACCAGCCCGGCGCCGAGAAGCTGATCGGCATGGGCGACGGGCTCTTCCTGCCGATGGGGGCCAACAAGCCGATCCGACTGCAGGGCGCATTCATCACCGACGAAGAGATCTCCGCCGTCGTCAACGCCACCAAGGATCAGGCCGAGCCGGAGTTCGTCGAAGGCGTCACCGCGGTCAAGGCCGGCGAACGCAAGGACGTCGACCCCGACATCGGCGACGACATGGACGTGTTCCTGCAGGCGGTGGAACTCGTGGTGTCGTCGCAGTTCGGCTCCACCTCGATGCTTCAGCGCAAGCTGCGGGTGGGCTTCGCCAAGGCGGGCCGGCTGATGGACCTGATGGAGACGCGCGGCATCGTCGGGCCGTCGGAGGGCTCCAAGGCGCGCGAGGTGCTGGTCAAGCCCGACGATCTGGCCGGCACGCTGGCGTTGATCCGCGGCGGCAGCGACGCGGTGGGTGGCGACGGAGATTCAGGCGACGAGCCGGACTTCTGAGCGAGGCGCGCCCTATGGCGTGCCGAGATCGACAAAAGGCGCAACGCACTCGCACTTTCGCGCCCGAATGTCGGGTTGGGCGTCAGAGGGTGAGGAGCATTCGGGTGTTGCCCAGAATGTTGGGCTTGACGTAGCTCAGGTCCAGGAACTCGGCCACGCCCGTGTCATAGGACCGGCACATCTCCTCGTAGACCTCCGCGGTCACCGGGGTGCCTTCGATCTCGGCGAAACCGTGCCTGCCGAAGAACTCCGTCTCGAACGTCAGCACGAAGATCCGCTGCAGCCGCAACTCCTTGGCGACGGCCAACAACTGATCGACGATTGCGTGCCCCACGCCGCGGCCCCGCACCTTCGGATGGACGGCCACGGTGCGCACCTCACCCAGATCGGACCACAGCACGTGCAGCGCGCCGCACCCGATGACCTCGCCCGCCGCTTCGGCCACCCAGAACTCCTGTACCGACTCGTAGAGCGTGACCAGGTTCTTCTCGAGAAGGATGCGACCGGCATAGACGTCGACGAGAGCCTTGATGGCCGGCACGTCGGACGTCCTGGCCCGACGCACGACCACCTCATCCGGATCTGAGCTCACACGGGGAAGGGTATCGGTTCGGGCAACCAGTATTCTGTGTCGGTGCCGGGCCAACCACAGACCGATCCTGTGGTCCCGCGCGCTCGGGTGGCGAACCTGGCCAATGCCCTGACCGGGGTTCGTCTGATCCTGGTTCCGGTGTTCCTGGCCTTCCTCTTCGTCGGTGACGGTCACGAATTTTTCTGGCGGACAATGGCTTTCACCGTTTTCACGGTGGCCGTCATCACCGACCGGCTCGATGGGGCGCTGGCCCGCAGCTACGGCATGGTGACCGAGTTCGGCACGCTCATCGATCCGCTCGCCGACAAGGCCCTCATCGGAGCGGCGCTGATCGGACTCTCGATACTCGGCGACCTGCCGTGGTGGGTGACCGCGGTGATACTGGCCCGCGAACTCGGAGTGACCCTGCTACGCCTGGTGGTCCTGCGTCACGGCGTCATCCCGGCCAGCCGCGGGGGCAAGCTCAAGACATCGGTGCAAGCCGTCGCGATCGGGTTGTTCATCCTGCCGCTGTCCGGGGCCTGGTCCACGGGTGCGTGGATCGTCATGCTCGCCGCCGTGGTGCTCACCGTCCTCACCGGCGCCGACTACTTCATTTCGGCGGTGAGGGACTCCCGTGGCCGACCCGCTCGTCAGTGACCCGCTCGTCAGCGACGACGCCCGCTCCCTCGTCGCCGATCTGACGGTGCGCCGCCAGACCGTGGCCACGGCGGAGTCGCTGACGGCCGGACTGGTCGCGGCGACGCTCGCGGGCGTGCCGGGAGCGAGCGCGGTGTTGCGCGGCGGCCTCATCACCTACACCGTCGACACCAAGATCAAGCTCGCCGGCGTCGCCCCCGAACTCCTCGCCGACGTCGGTCCGGTGGCCGAGCCGACCGCACGGGCCATGGCCGTCGGCGCGCAGCAGCGCTGCGGCGTCACGTGGGGAGTGGGACTGACCGGTGTCGCCGGCCCGGAACCGCACGGCGGGCATCCCGTCGGCACGGTGTTCGTCGGGTTCGCGGGACCCGTCGGTGCCGAGGTGCTGGCTCTGCACCTCGACGGCAGCCGCTGGCAGATCCGGATCGCCGCGGTGCACGCAGCGCTGCAGCGGCTGCGCACACTCATCGAAAACCAGTGAGAGAACCAGCGCGCCGGATTCCCGGGAACCATCCGGGGTCCGTCGTGCGTTGGCACGGATAGCACGCCACGATGGGGCTGCAAGTGTTGCGGCCCCGAAGCTGACGAAGGAGAGCGCGATGACGACACTGCTGCGCGAAGTGATCGGCGACGTGTTGCGGCGCGTGCGCGTCGAGCAGGGGCGCACCCTGCGCGAAGTTTCCGACACCGCGCGGGTCAGCCTGGGCTACCTCTCCGAAGTGGAGCGCGGCCGTAAAGAAGCCTCCAGCGAGCTGCTCAGCGCCATCTGCGGAGCCCTCGACGTCCCGCTGTCCCGCGTGCTGTCCGAAGCCGGCGACGACATGGCGCTCGAGGAGTCGCGCGCCGAGGTCAGCACCTCCCGGATCGACGCCAGCACCAAGGTGGTCATCCCGCAGGCTGTCATGGCGGTCGCCTGACCCGGCAGGGGTGTGGCGAGCTGTCCCGAACCGATAAATTGGGTACCTGCGATGACAGGCGACCCGCGCTGGTGACCCTGTTCCACTGACCCGAGACTTCGAGAAGGCGGAAACGTTCTCATGGCCAATCCGTTCAGCAAGGCGTGGAAGTACCTGATGGCGCTGTTCAGCTCCAAGGTCGACGAGTACGCCGACCCCAAGGTGCAGATCCAGCAGGCGATCGAGGAGGCCCAGCGTCAGCACCAGGCGCTGACCCAGCAGGCGGCCCAGGTGATCGGGAACCAGCGCCAGCTCGAGATGCGGCTCAACCGCCAGCTGGCCGACATCGAGAAGCTCCAGGTCAACGTCCGTCAGGCGCTGACGCTGGCCGATCAGGCCGTCGCCGCCGGGGATGCCGCCAAGGCCACCGAGTACAACAACGCGGCCGAGGCATTCGCCGCGCAGCTGGTGACGGCCGAGCAGAGCGTCGAGGACCTCAAGGGCCTGCACGACCAGGCCCTGCAGGCGGCCGGCCAGGCCAAGAAGGCCGTCGAGCAGAACGCGATGGTGCTGCAGCAGAAGATCGCCGAACGCACCAAGCTGCTCAGCCAGCTCGAGCAGGCCAAGATGCAGGAGCAGGTGAGCGCGTCCCTGCGGTCGATGAGCGAGATCGCCGCGCCGGGCAGCACGCCCAGCCTCGATGAGGTGCGCGACAAGATCGAACGCCGGTACGCCAACGCGATGGGCGCCGCCGAGCTTGCTCAGAACTCGGTGCAGGGCCGCATGATGGAGGTCCAGCAGGCCAGCGTCCAGATGGCCGGCCATTCGCGGCTGGAACAGATCCGGGCCTCCATGCGCGGCGAGCAGCTGCCCGCCGGCTCGGCCCAGACCCCGGCGACCCCGGCGCAGTCGCCGGCGACCCCGGCCGCCAATCCGACACCGGAAAACCCGCTGTCGCAATAACATTCACGGGAGCATGTGGTGAGCACTCGGACCCGACGACCCGACGCCTGGCGTTCACTGGCCCAGCGGGGCATCGACACTGCCGCGGAGTGGTCGGGCGCGCTCGCCGACAAGCTGAACGCCGCCGCCGATCCCCGCGCCAAACTTCTGCGCAAACGTCGCTGGGCGTTGCGCCTCGGCGTGTTCTTCGCGCTGTCGTCGGCGTTCTGGGTGGGCGTGACCGCGCTGCTCGCATCGTGGAACACGCCTGTGTGGGCGTTGTTCATCCCGTCGCCGATCGCGGTCGGCGCCGCGTTCCTCGCGACCTTGGCGTTCCTGCGGTACCGCTGGCTGCGCGGTGAGCCGTTGCCGCCGGCCCGCAGCGGTGGTGTGCGACGCTTGCCGCCGTGGGGATCGGCGGCACGAGCCCCCATGGCGGAGCTGGCGTCATCCGAGCGCGGGCTGGTGTCTCTGCTCGGGGTCATGGAACGCGGTCGCCTGCTGCCCGACGAGGAGCTGCGCGACCTGCGTGCCGCTGCCGAGCGGACCGCCGCCACGATGTCGGCGACCGCCGCCGAAGTGGTGTCGATGGAGCGCACGGTCAGCTCCGCCCCGCAGGCCCGATCCCACCTGACGCCCACCGTCGCGGCGTTCTCCGCGCAGCTCGACCGCGGCGCCCGCCAGTACAGCGACATGGTCTCGGCGGCCGCCCAGCTGGTGTCGGCCGCGAACTCGGGCTCGATGTCGAGCTCGCCGATGGTGCAGCGGCGCTACCGCGACGAGCTCACCTCCGCCACCGACCGGCTGACCGGATGGGCGCAGGCGTTCGACGAGCTGGGCCGGCTGCGCGGCGCCTGACGACGGGTCAGAAGCGCGGCCGCAGGGCCGGGATGATCGCCCCGACCAAGGCCTTCAGCGGTGCCTTGACCATCACGTCGACCATGTCGAAATAGTCCCGCCACAGCCTGATCTGGCCGTCGCGTATCTCGAACGCTCCGCACACCCAGAACTGCAGCCGCACGGGCCCCAGGAGGATCGCATCGGTGCGTTCGGTCAGCACCGTGTCGCCGTCGGCGGCGACACGGTGAAACGTCACCGCGAAGCCCACCTTGCCCTCGCCGCGCCGCAGCAATCCCATGATCCGCGCGCGTCCCCGGATCGACGGCAATCCGACGTTCTGCCACACCAAGTCCGGGGCGGCCAGTGATTCGACGGTGTCGAAGTCCTCATCGGCGAGCGCGAGCAGGAACTTGCGGACCAGCGCGGCGTTGTCGGTGATCGGCAGCAGGGCCTCATCGGTCATACCGATCGACCCTAACGGCAGGTGCTGTGGCAGGGTAGCCCGCATGCGTGTCGCGGTGGTCGCCGGACCGGATCCCGGTCACGCGTTCCCGGCCATTGCACTGTGTCAGCGTTTCCTGGCCGCCGGTGACGAGCCGACGCTGCTGACAGGCACGCGGTGGCTGGACACGGCGCGGGGGGAAGGGTTCGACGCCGTCGAACTCGACGGGCTGCGGGTCATGACCGGTGACGACGACGCCGACGCGGGCGCGAAGATCCACGAACGTGCCGCGCGCATGGCCGTCCTCAACCGTGAGCGCATTCAGGCGCTGAAATCCGATGTGGTGGTGTCCGATTCGATCACCACGTGCGGGGGACTGGTCGCCGATCTGATCGGTGTGCCGTGGATCGAGCTGAACACCCACCCGCTGTACCGGCCATCCGAGGGGTTGCCGCCACTGGGCAGCGGCCTGGCCCCGGGAGTCGGGGTGCGCGGACGCGCGCGCGATGCCGTCCTGCGCTCGCTGAGCGCGCGGTCCTGGAAGGCGGGGCTGCGGCAACGCGCCGCCGTGCGTGTGCAGATCGGCCTGCCCGCCGCCGACCCCGGGCCGCTGCGCCGGTTGATCGCCACCCTGCCGGCGCTGGAGGTGCCGCGGCCCGATTGGCCGGCCGAGGCCGTCGTCGTCGGCCCCCTGCACTACGAGCCGACGACGGCGCTGCTGGACGTGCCGGCCGGGAACGGACCCATGGTGATGGTCGCGCCGTCCACGGCGAGCACCGGCGCCGTCGCGCTCGCCGATCTGGCGCTGCAGACCCTGGTGCCCGGGCAGGTGCTGCCCGGCGGTGCGCGCGTCGCCGTGTCACAACTGCATCCTCCGGAGGAGGAGGTGCCCCCGTGGGCCGTGGTCGGGCTGGGTCGTCAGGACGAACTGCTGTCTCGCGCGGATCTGCTGGTCTGCGGCGCCGGACACGGCATCGTGTCGAAAGCGCTGCTCGCCGGTGTCCCGATGGTGGTGGTCCCCGGTGGCGGCGACCAGTGGGAGATCGCGAATCGGCTTGTCCGCCAGGGCAGTGCGGAACTCGTGCGGCCGCTGAACCCGGACACCTTGAGCGCGGCCACCGCCCAGGTGCTGGGGTCGGCGCGCCATCGAGATGCCGCGGTACGCGCCGGGGCGACCGCCGGGGCAGTCGCCGACCCCGTCGGAGTGTGTCACGAGGCACTCCGGGCGTCCGCGTAGGTTGGGCCTGTGCGGCTGACGGAATTCCACGAACTCGTCGAGCGCCAGTTCGGCGCGGTGCGCGCGTCGTCGATGCTCGTCGACCACGTCCTGACGACGATGGGCGGGCGGACCGCCGCGCAGGCCATCGAGGACGGTGTCGAACCCCGAGATGTGTGGCGCGCGCTGTGCGCGGACTTCGACGTGCCGCGCGACCAGTGGTGAAACGGTTATCGCGGAGCGAGCGCCCGCCCGAGGAACTCCAGTTGGTCGGCCTTGACCTTCGGGTCGTGATAGATGTCGAAGTGGCCGTAGGGGTAGTGCAGTAGTTCCCCGCGCGGGGCGCGCCGCGCCGCCTTGACCGTGGGCCCCGGCGGGGTGACCTTGTCGTCGTCGCAAACGCAGATCAGCAGCGGCATGGCCAGCTGTGCGGTCTTCGCCCCTGGCCTGTAGAGACCCAGCCGTAGCCCGACCCGGGCGCTGAACTCGTTGCGCCACAACGACTTCGCACCGACGATGGCCTCGAAGCCCGGCTGCGCATCCGGGGATGTCATCGCGGCGAAGGCGCCCGGTTTGCCGACAGCTGCCAGCAGGTGGGGTGGGCGGCCGCGCCAGGCGCCGAGCTGATCCCGCAGCCCCGCGACCAATGCCTTCGGGACGAACGCGGGTGGTTGGACCCGCAGCGTCGCGAGCCCGTCGGTGAACGGCGCCTGTGAGACCACCGCAGCGATGCGTGCGTCGGCGGCGGCGACGGCCAGGACGTGCCCGCCGCTGAACGACGAGCCCCACAGCGCGATCCGGTCGGGGTCCACGCCGTCCAACTGACGGGCCCACGCCACGACGGTGTGGTAGTCCGTCTGCTGCATCCCGATGTCGAGCAGCTGCCGGGGCGTGCCGGTGGATGCGCCGAACCCGCGGTAGTCGAACACCACCACGACGTATCCGGCCTGGCAGAAGGCTTCGGCGTACTCGGGAAGGCCGTCGTCGCGGGTGGCGGTGAAGCCATGGGCCATCACGATGCACGGGGCTTGAGCGGTCGGGCCGGAGCCGTCGGGCCGGTACAGGTACGCGGCGAGTTGGTCGGCACCGGCCGGGATGCGAACGTCCTCAGGCGTGGTCACGAACGGAAACGCTAGCCGGTCGGCGTGTCCGCTTGAATCGAACACGTGTTCGTCTACTGTGGGTAGAGTTCGACCCCGGGACTTGTCGGTGCCCTGGCCTAGCGTCACGACCAACCGATCGAGAACCGGTCGACAACGACTACCCGGAGAGGTACATCATGGCGCAGCAAGCCCCCGATCGCGAGAAGGCCCTGGAACTGGCGCTCGCGCAGATCGACAAGAACTTCGGCAAGGGCTCGGTGATGCGGCTGGGCGAAGAGGTCCGCCAGCCGATCTCGGTCATCCCGACCGGCTCGATCTCCCTGGACGTCGCGCTCGGCATCGGCGGTCTGCCGCGCGGGCGCGTCATCGAGATCTACGGCCCGGAGTCCTCCGGTAAGACCACGGTGGCCCTGCACGCCGTCGCCAACGCCCAGGCCGCCGGCGGGATCGCCGCCTTCATCGACGCCGAGCACGCACTGGACCCCGAGTACGCCAAAAAGCTCGGCGTGGACACCGACGCGCTGCTGGTCAGCCAGCCCGACACCGGTGAGCAGGCGCTCGAGATCGCCGACATGCTGGTGCGCTCCGGAGCGCTCGACATCCTGGTCATCGACTCGGTGGCGGCCCTGGTGCCCCGCGCCGAGATCGAGGGCGAGATGGGTGACAGCCACGTCGGCCTGCAGGCCCGCCTGATGAGCCAGGCGCTGCGCAAGATGACCGGCGCGCTGAACAATTCGGGCACCACCGCGATCTTCATCAACCAGCTCCGCGAGAAGATCGGCGTCATGTTCGGTTCGCCCGAGACCACCACCGGCGGTAAGGCGTTGAAGTTCTATGCCTCGGTGCGCTTGGACGTGCGCCGGATCGAGACGCTGAAAGACGGCACCGACGCGGTGGGCAACCGGACCCGGGTCAAGGTCGTCAAGAACAAGGTGTCGCCGCCGTTCAAGCAGGCCGAGTTCGACATCCTCTACGGCAAGGGCATCAGCCGCGAGGGTTCGCTCATCGACATGGGTGTCGAGCACGGCTTCATCCGTAAGTCCGGCTCCTGGTTCACCTACGAGGGTGAGCAGCTGGGGCAGGGCAAGGAGAACGCCCGCAATTTCCTGCTCGAGAACGTCGACGTCGCCAATGAGATCGAGAAGAAGATCAAGGAGAAGCTCGGTATCGGCGCCGTCGTGACGGATGACGATGTCCTCCCCGCTCCCGTCGACTTCTGATCGCGCCGAGCAGGCGCGGGCGGTGTGCCTGCGCCTGCTCACCACGCGAGCGCGCACGCGTGCCGAGCTGGAGACGCAGCTCACCAAGCGCGGCTATGCCGAGGACGTCACCGCCCAGGTGCTCGACCGGCTCACCACGGTCGGCCTGATCGACGACGAGGACTTCGCCGAACAGTGGGTGCGGTCGCGACGACTGCATGCGGGGAAAGGCAAGCGCGCCTTGGCTGCCGAGCTGCGCACCAAGGGCGTCGACAGCGAGGTGATCAGCGCGGCGCTGTCCGGGATCGACGCGGGCGCCGAACGAACTCGTGCCGAGCAGTTGGTCCGCGACCGATTGCGACGGGAGAAGCTCGGTGACCCGGGAGACCGCGACGCCGAGAACAAGGTGGCGCGCCGACTGGTCGGAATGTTGGCACGGCGCGGCTACAGCCAGACGATGGCACTCGACGTCGTCACCGCGGAACTGGCGAACGAGCGGGAGCGGCGCCGGGTCTAGCGTGCCGCGCTCAGGTCGGCGGTCAGGCTGCGGGTGACGACGCGGCGCACGGCGATGAGCGTGACGACGCCGAGAATCGCCGCCCACGACAGGTCGACGCTCAACCGGAGAAGGCCGGCGGCGGTGAACAACTCGATCATCGCGCGCAGCGCGGTCACAGGCTGTCGAAAGACGAGCAGAGCGGCCACGCCGATGGTGATGCCTGCAATGGCCAGACACCACGATGCGTTCACGACGACGCTCGAGACGACGACGCTCATGGCGGGGATGCGGGGCGTCGCTGTGTGAGCGCCTCGATCTCCCGCTGCTCCTGGGCGATCTCTCGGTTGAGGAAGTAGTTGAGCACCGTGCGGATCGCCGCGATCGCTGCGAGCTTTCCGATCTCCGCGAACGACGGGGAGATCGCGGTGCGCAGCACATCGGCGGCGAGCTGGAATTCCAGCCCGAGTACCAGAAACCGCGCGAGCGACAATCGCACCGACGAGAACTGATTGATGTCGCGCCGACCCAGTGCGGCAACGAATTTCACGATCGCCACCAGCGCGCCGATCATGATGACGATCGCGCCGCAGGCCTCGATCAGCCGCACCATGGTGTCGACCAGGGTGCGCAGGGCCGATTCGGGAAGGAGGTCCCACGCCGCGAGTGTGCGGGTCATACGCCGCGGCTGCGTTCGCCGGCCAGCTCCAGCGGCTCGGGTTCCATCGGCGCCGAGCCCTTGCGGGACCGCCGCAGCCGCGCCTCCAACCGGGTGGCCAGCCACGACAGCGTGATGTTCAGACAGACCATCAACAGCGCGATCACGATCAACGCCGGGATGTAGTTGCCGTAGGACGACCCGACATTGGCGCCTTGGCGCACCAGTTCGACGAACGTGATCTGGTAGCCCAGTGCGGTGTCCTTCAAAACGACGACGACCTGGGACACCAACACCGGCAGCATCGAGGTGACCGCCTGGGGGAGCAGGATCGACCGCATCGTCTGCCCTGAGGTCAGCCCGAGCGCCGAAGCTGCCTCGGCCTGCCCCCGCGGCAAAGCGTGGACACCGGCGCGCACGATCTCGGCGATGACGGCGCCGTTGTACAGCGTCAGACCCGTGATGACGCCTGCCAACGCCAGGTACTTCGACGCGAAGACGTCGTAGTTGGCGTAGAGGAAGTAGGCGAAGATCATCATGATCAGAACGGGCACCGCGCGGAAGAACTCGACGATGACCGCCGACACCCAGCGGATTCCGCGGTGCGTCGACAACCGGCCGACCCCCAGCAGGAAGCCCAGCACCAGCGCCAACGCGATCGAGACTGCGGCGGCGGTCAGCGTGCCCTTGACGCCCGGCAGGATGTAGGTGCGCCACAGGTCGGCGGTCAGGAACGGCTCCCACTTCGCGGCGGTCAGCTGCCCCTTCTCGTCCAGCCGGGTGTAGACCAGCCACGCGATCGCGACCACCACGACGACGGTGAGGGCCGACACCAGCCGATTGCGCAGGCGCGCCCTCGGGCCCGGCGCGTCGAAGAGAACCGACGATGCGGTCACGTGAGGTCACCCTCCTTCCGCGAGCAGACGCGAACTCGAGCAATTCGAGCCCAATTCACGCGAGTTCGTGTCTGCTCGCGGAAGAGAACAGTCACCTCGCCACCGCCAGTCGCCGACCCAGCCAGCTGAACAGCAGACCCAGCGGCAGGGTCAGGATCACGAAGCCCAACGCGAAGATCGAGCCCACCACCAACACCGCCGCGGTGTTCTCGATCATCTCCTTCATCAGCAACGCAGCCTCGGCCACCCCGATCGCCGAGGCGATCGTCGTGTTCTTGGTCAGCGCGATCAGGACAGAGCCCAGCGGAGCAATCACGGCACGAAACGCCTGCGGCAACAAGATGATTCGCAGGTTCTGGGAAAACGTCAGCCCGAGTGAGCGTGCCGCCTCGGCCTGCCCGAGGGGGACCGTGTTGACTCCCGAGCGCACCGTCTCACACACGAACGACGCGGTGTAGACGGTGAATCCGAGGACGGCCAGACGGAACCCGCTGTCGGCGATGAACGTCGGCGACGTCCGGTCGGCCAGCGTGATGCCGAGCGTCTGCGCCAGCCCGAACGAGCAGAACAACACGATCAGCGTCAACGGTGTGTTGCGGACGATGTTGACATATGCGGTGCCCAGCCAGTTCAGCATGGGCACCGGCGCCAGCCGCATCGCAGCCAGCGCCGTGCCCAACACGAGCGCGCCGATCGCCGAGAACACCGTCAGCTGAATCGTCGTCCAGAACGCCGCGAAGATCTCGGATCGGTACTCGGTGAAGATGTCCACTTCCGTGCCGGACCGGCGACTACTTGTCGAGCGGCGGCGGCGCGGGCGCCGTGATCCCGGCCGGCCCGAGGTTCTTGTCGAACGCCGCCTTCCAGGCCCCGCTGTCCTCCATCTTCTTCAGCGCGTCGTTGATCTTGGTCTTCAGCTCGTTGTCGTCCTTCTTCAGCCCGATGCCGTAGCGCTCCTCGGAGAACGGCTCACCCACGATCTTGAACGTGCCGGGGCTCTGCGCGGCGTAGCCGGCGAGAATCACCTCGTCGGTGGTGACCGCGTCCACCGCGCCGTTCTTGATCGACTCGATGCACGCCGAATAGGTGTCGAACTGCTGCAGCTGCACCTTCGGGTATTCGTCCTTGATCTTCTGCGCCGGCGTCGACCCCGAGACCGAGCACAGGATCTTGCCCTCCAACGAGGCCTTGCCGGTGATGTCGTTGTTGTCGGCCCGGACGAGCAGGCTCTGACCGGTGATCAGGTACGGGCCCGCGAACGACACTTTCTCCTTGCGCGCGTCGGTGATCGAGTAGGTCGCAGCAATGAATTTCACCTGGCCGTTCTGGATGAGGTTCTCCCGCTGCGACGACGGGGATTCCTTCCACTCGATCTTGTCCGGGGCGTAGCCGAGTTCGCCGGCCACGTAGGTCGCGACGTCGACGTCGAACCCGCTCATCGTGCCGTCGGGGTTCCTCATGCCCAGGCCCGGCTGATCGAACTTGGTGCCGATGACGATGGTGTCGCCACCCCCGCCACCGCCTCCGCCGGTGCCACCACCGCCGCACGCAGTCGCGGCGAACGGCAGGGCGGCGGCCAGCGCGAGTGCGGCTATCGCGCGCGGGGAGAAAGCCATGATCAGGTGTTTCCTTTCGCAATCAGTGATGCAGGATCTTGCCGAGGAAATCTTTGGCGCGCTCCGACGTCGGATTGTCGAAGAACTGCGCGGGTTCGGCGTTCTCGACGATCGCTCCGTCGGCCATGAACACCACACGGTGGGCGGCGCGCCGGGCGAAACCCATCTCGTGGGTGACCACGAGCATCGTCATACCGTCGGCCGCCAGGTCGGTCATCACGGAGAGGACCTCGTTGATCATCTCCGGGTCCAGTGCGCTGGTCGGTTCGTCGAACAGCATCACCTTCGGGTTCATCGCCAGCGACCGTGCGATCGCGACCCGCTGCTGCTGCCCGCCCGAGAGTTGCGCGGGGTACTTGTCGGCCTGGTTGGCCACCCCGACCCGTTCCAGCAGCGACATCGCCGCCGTGCGGGCGTCGCCGCGGCCCTTCTTGCGCACCTTCACCGGGGCGAGCATGACGTTCTCGACGATCGTCTTGTGGGCGAACAGGTTGAACGACTGGAACACCATGCCGACGTCGCTGCGCAGCTGGGCGAGTTTGCGGCCCTCCGCGGGCAGCGTCTGCCCGTCGATCGTGATCGTGCCCGAATCGATCGTCTCGAGCCGATTGATGGTGCGGCACAACGTCGATTTGCCGGACCCCGACGGGCCGATCACGACGATGACCTCACCCTTGCCGACATCGAGATCGATGTCCTGCAGGACGTGCAGGGAGCCGAAGTGCTTGTTGACCGCCTTCATCGAGATCATCGGCACGTCAGGGGACTCCCTGGGGCTCTCCATGGGTGGTGACCTTACCCAGGGAACGCACACATGGCCCCGCAACCGGAGCAATCTGCGCCCGAGCGGGCCACCCAGCGCGCCGCCGTAGGATGGTCGCCGTGACTTCGGTGGTGACCAGGCAGGGCGACGCTTCGGCAGCCGAGCGCCCGGCACGCACTTTCCAGGTCCGCACCTACGGCTGCCAGATGAACGTGCACGACTCCGAGCGCCTGTCCGGCCTGCTCGAAGAGGCCGGCTACCAGCGCGCCGCAGACGACGCGGACCCCGACATCGTGGTGTTCAACACCTGCGCGGTCCGGGAGAACGCGGACAACAAGCTCTACGGCAACCTGAGTCACCTCGCGCCCCGCAAACAGGCCGATCCCGACATGCAGATCGCTGTCGGCGGCTGCCTGGCCCAGAAGGACCGCGACGCGGTGCTGCGCAAGGCGCCGTATGTCGATGTCGTGTTCGGCACCCACAACATCGGCTCTTTACCGGCTCTGCTCGACCGGGCGCGGCACAACCGCACCGCGCAGGTGGAGATCGCCGAAGCGCTGCGCGAGTTCCCGTCCTCGTTACCCGCACGCCGCGAATCCGCCTATGCGGCGTGGGTGTCGATTTCGGTCGGCTGCAACAACACGTGCACGTTCTGCATCGTTCCCTCGCTCCGCGGCAAAGAGGTGGACCGCCGGCCCGCAGATGTGCTGGCCGAGGTGCGGTCACTCGTCGACCAGGGCGTGCTGGAGATCACGCTGCTCGGCCAGAACGTCAACGCCTACGGCGTGTCGTTCGCCGACCTGGATCAGCCCCGCGATCGCGGCGCATTCGCCAAGCTGCTCCGCGCGTGCGGACAGATCGACGGGTTGGAGCGGGTGCGGTTCACCTCGCCGCACCCGGCGGAGTTCACCGACGACGTCATCGAGGCGATGGCCGAGACCCCGAACGTGTGCCCCACCTTGCACATGCCGCTGCAATCCGGTTCGGACCGGGTGCTGCGGGCGATGCGGCGCTCCTACCGGGCGGAGCGATACCTCGGGATCATCGACCGGGTCCGCGCGGCGATCCCGCACGCGGCGATCACGACCGACATCATCGTCGGCTTCCCCGGGGAGACCGAAGAGGATTTCCAGGCCACCCTCGACGTCGTTGCGGCGGCGAGATTCGCCAGCGCGTTCACGTTCCAATACAGCAAGCGACCGGGCACCCCGGCCGCCGAGCTGCCCGATCAGATCTCCAAAGATGTTGTCTCGCAGCGCTATCAGCGACTGATCGAGCTTCAGGAGAAGATCTCGTGGGAGGAGAACTCGGCGCAGATCGGCCGAACCGTCGAGGTGCTCGTCGCCGCGGGGGAGGGCCGCAAGGACACCGCCACCGCCCGCATGTCCGGCCGTGCACGCGACGGCCGGCTCGTGCACTTCGCGCCGGGGCCTGACGCTGCGGCGATCCGTCCCGGCGACGTGGTCGTCACCACGGTCACCGGCGCCGCGCCCCACCACCTGATCGCCGACGCGAGCCTCACCTCCCACCGGCGCACCCGCGCCGGTGACGCACACGAGAGTGGGCAGCGGCCCCGCACCGGAACCGGCCTCGGTATGCCCGGGATCGGCGTGCCCGTCCAGCCCGCCGTCGCGACCGGGTGTGCCCGATGAGCGGCCGCCCCGACGACTTCGACCACCTCCGCGAAGACCTCGAGAAAGCCGAGCGCCGAATCGCCCGGGAGATCGACCCGGGACCCCGCGCGCTGGCCATCGCGATCTTCGTCTTCGCCCTGCTGGCCACGCTCGCGTTGCCGCACGCCGGTGACGCACGCGGTCTGGACGTGCTGGCCGGCTCCGACGCGGCGCACGCCAGCGCCATCGCGTTGCCGCACAAGGTGTTCGCCTGGTTGGCGCTGGTGTTCGGCGGGGGCTTCTCTATTCTCGCGCTGCTGACCCGGCGCTGGGCGCTGGCGTGGATCGCGCTCGCCGGCTGCACCGTGGCGTCGTTCCTCGGACTGCTCGCCGTGTGGTCCCGCCAGACCGCGGCCGCGCCCTATCCCGGTCCGGGCATCGGACTGCTGATCGCCTGGTTCGCGGTCATCCTGCTCGCCTACCACTGGGCCCGCGTGGTGGCGGCGCGAACCGCGCTGCAGCTGGCCACCGAAGAGCACCGTCGCCGGCTGCTCGCCGAACGGGAGAACCGGGGCCTGCTCGACACCTTCGGCGACGACGACCCGCCGGCGACGTGACCGCTAGCGCCTCTTCTCGAGCGCCTCTGCCGCCGCCTCGGCCCACTGCCGCCACTGCTGTGCGCTGGCGCGGGCCTGTTCAGCGTCCTTGACACGACCCGCCGCTTCGGCTTTCTCGGCCTGGCGTTCGAACTGCTCGGCTCGTTCCCGGAACTGGTCCGCGCGTGCCTGCGCCTCCGGATCCACGCCGCCGGTCGGAGCGTCGCGGATCTTCTTCTCCACCGCACGCATCCGGCGCTCCAGCTCGGGCGCACGCTCCCGCGGGACCTTGCCGATGGCATCCCACTTGTCGCCGATGACCCGCAGAGCGGCACGGGCGGCGTCGCGGTCGGAGGGATCGATCCGTTCGGCCTCGGCCAGCAGGGCCTCCTTGGCCTGCGCGTTGGCTGCGAACTCCGCGTCGCGCTCGGCGTTGGCGGCGTTGCGAGCAGAGAAGAACTTGTCCTGCGCGCCCTTGAAACGCTGCCACAGCGCGTCGTCGACGTCTTTGGCGGCGCGGCCCGCCGCTTTCCACTCCGTCAGCAGATCCCGGAACGTCGCCGAGGTGGCGCCCCAGTCGGTGGAGTCACTGAGTTCCTCGGCGCGCACACACAGCGCTTCCTTGGTCTGCCGCGCGCCGGCGCGTTCCCGGTCCAGTTCGGCGAAATGCGAACCGCGGCGCCGGTTGAACGTCTCGCGCGCGGCCGAGTACCGCTTCCACAGCGCGTCGTCGGTCTTGCGGTCGACGCCGCTGATCGTCTTCCACTCGTCGAGGATGGCGCGCAACCGGTCCCCTGCGGCCTTCCACTGCGTCGCGGTGGCGGCCAGCTCCTCGGCCTCGACGGCGAGCGCCTCCTTGCGCGCGGTCTGCTGGGCGCGGAACTCCTCGCGCCTGGCCTTCTCCTCCTGCGAGGCGCTGTCGGCCTGGGTGACGATCGCCGCCAGCCGCTCCGACAACGAATCGACGTCTCCGAGCACGTGAGCCTCGGGCAGGCCCTCCGCCAGCGCCAACGCCGCGGTGCGGATCTTGCGGGCATCGCCCGAACCCGACGCCAGCCGACGCTCGAGGAGCACCACTTCGGTGTGCAGATCGTCGAAGCGGCGGCCGAAGTGCGCGTAGGCGGCTTCGGCATCGCCGGCCTGCCACGACCCGATCTGCCGCTCCCCGGCAGCGGTGATCAGCCACACCGTCCCGTCCGGGTCGACGCGGCCGAAACGGTGGGGATCGCTGGACGGCACCGTCGCGACGACCGGGGCGGCCGCCGGTGTCGCCGGGCGCGGAACGGGACGTGGCGGGCCGGGTTTGGGTCGCGCGCTCGACGGGCCGGGGCGCGGCGGCGAGGCCGTCGCAGAGCCTGTCTCGGGTACACCGGTGTCTGCGGATTCGCCCGGGCCGGTCGTCGTCATGTCATTACCTCGTGTCTCCGCGCGGGTCCCGCGCACCTGCCGCGCAACGCGGCGCCTGAAGATGGTGTGAACGCTATTCAAACAGGTCGCCCGGCGCTGCGCCCACGGCTTCGCCTCCACGGTCTCTAGGCTCGGTGCGAAATCGAATCGGGTGGGTCGGGAGGTGGTCGATGGCGAAGGCGGAGATCGCCGCCGTGCTGGCGTTGGCCGCGGCTCTGTTCATTGCCATCGGCGACGTCATCCACCAGCGCAGCGCCCACGACGTGACCGACGAACCGGTCGGCCACGTCGCTTTGTTCAGCCGGCTGCTCCGCGATGGGCAGTGGTGGCTGGGCAGCGGGGTCGCTGCCGTCGGCTTCGCGCTGCAGGCCGCCGCGCTGGGCCTGGGATCGGTGCTGCTGGTGCAGGCGCTGCTGGTGACCTCGCTGCTGTTCGCGCTGCCGATCAGTGCGCGGCTGGCGGGCCGGCGGGTGACCAACTGGCAGTGGTTGTGGGCGGCCCTGCTGGCCGCAGCGGTGGCCGTGATCGTGACGGTGGGCAATCCGACCGAGGGCGCGTCACGGGCGTCGCTGCACACATGGGTGTGGGTGGTCGCCGTGCTGGGGCCGGTGCTGGCGTTGTGTCTGCTGGTCGCGCAGGTGACCTCACCCACTGTCAGCGCGGTGCTGCTGGCGGTGGTCTCGGGCGCGCTGTGGGGGTTGTTCGCGGTGTTGACCAAGGCGGTGGTGACCCGCCTCGACCTGGGCAGCTGGGCCGGGATCGGCATGCTCGTGCGGACGCCCGAATTGTATGTGTGGGCGGCGGTCGCCATCGCTGGCACCGCGATGCAGCAGGCCTCGTTCCGGTCCGGGGCGTTGACGGCGTCGCTGCCCACGATGACGGTCGCCGAACCGGTGGTGGCCGGCGTGCTGGGCGTCGTCGTGCTCGGTGAGACGCTGCACCCCGGCGAGGCCGGGGTCTTCGTCCTGGTCGTCGCCGTCGTGGTGATGGTCGTCGCGACCGCGGCACTGGCCCGGGGGGAAGCGGCCACACGAGAACCCGGCTGAGCCGCGCCGGTTAGGTTGGTGTCCGTGCTGACCGCCATCGCGATCGTGCCGTCACCGCCGGTCATGGTTCCCGAACTGGCCGGGGCGGCCGCCGCCGAGGTCGCCGATCTGTGCACCGCGGCAGTGACGGCGGCCGGCCGCCTGCCCTCCCGCTGGGTCGCCGTCGGCGTGGCGGCCGAGGACGCCGTATACGGGCCCGACACGACCGGCACCTTCGCCGGGTACGGGGTGGACGTGGCGATCCGGCTGTCCGGCGCGGCGGCCGGCGAACCCGAACCCCTGCCGCTGTGTGCGCTCATCGCGGGGTGGCTACGCGGTCTCGTCGCTGGTTCGGCTTCGGTCGAGGTGCGCACCTGGACCGCGGACACGCCGTCGGCGGCCGCGGTGGCCGCCGGCCGGGAGCTGCGGCGCGAGCTCGACGCCACGCAGGAGGCCGTCGGAGTGCTGCTGGTCGCCGACGGAGCCAACACCCTGACCGCGGCCGCACCCGGCGGGTACGACCCGGACTCCGTGCCGTTGCAGGCCGCTCTCGACGACGCGCTCGCCGGGGGCGACTGCGCAGCGCTGGCCGCTCTGCCCGACGGCATCGTCGGCCGGGTCGCCTACCAGGTGCTCGCCGCCCTCGCCGAACCCGATCCGAGCGCCGCCGAGCAGCTCTACCACGGGGCCCCTTACGGTGTCGGCTACGTCGTGGGCGTCTGGACCCCGTGACCCGGCCGCTGGCGATCATCGGCCCGACCGGCACCGGCAAATCCGCCCTCGCGCTGGCCGTCGCCGACCTGATCGGCCACTCCGTCGAGGTGGTCAACGCCGATGCGATGCAGCTCTACCGCGGAATGGACATCGGCACGGCCAAGCTGCGCCCCGACGAACGCCACGGGATCCCGCACCACCAGCTCGACGTGCTCGAGGTGACCGAGACCGCGACCGTGGCCCGCTACCAGCAAGCCGCATCCGATGACATCGAGGCGATCCTGGCCCGCGGCGCGGTGCCGCTGATCGTCGGCGGCTCGATGCTCTACATCCAGTCCCTGCTCGACGAGTGGTCGTTTCCCGCCACTGATCCGGATGTGCGGGCTCGGTGGGAGGCGCGGTTGGCCGAGGTCGGAGTCGCAGGACTGCACCGGGAGCTCGCGACGGTGGACCCCGCCGCGGCGGCGTCGATTCTGCCCAGCGACGGGCGGCGCATCGTGCGTGCCCTGGAAGTCGTCGAGTTGACGGGCCGGCCGTTCGCGGCGTCGGCGCCCACCATCGGGGCGCCGCGATGGGACACCACGATCGTCGGATTGGATTGGCCCCGCGACGTTCTCGATCACCGCCTGGCGCAGCGTACCGACGCCATGTTCGCCGCGGGCCTGGTCGACGAGGTGCGCGCGCTGACCGAACGTGGTCTGCGGGACGGCGTCACCGCGGCCCGCGCGCTCGGCTACGCACAGGTCCTGGCCGATCTCGACGCCGGCGGCGACGGCACGACCGCGCGAGTTCCCACCTTCGTCGGTACCCGCCGCTACGTCCGCAGGCAGCGGTCGTGGTTCCGCCGCGATCACCGCATCACCTGGCTCGACGGCTCCTCCGCCGATCTCGCCGACAGCGCAGTGCGCATCTGGCGGGACGTATCCTGAGCCAGTGGAGTTCGCCAAAGGTCACGGCACGCAGAACGACTTCGTCGTGCTGCCCGACCTGGCGGCCACGCTGACGCTGGCACCCGCCGCCGTCGCCGCGCTGTGCGACCGCAGACAGGGTCTCGGCGCCGACGGCGTGCTCCGCGTGACCACCGCGGGCGCGGCGCGAGCAGCAGGTGTGTTCGATCGGCTGCCGGAGGGGCTGAGCGACGGCGATTGGTACATGGACTACCGCAACGCCGACGGGTCGATCGCCCAGATGTGCGGTAACGGGGTGCGGGTGTTCGCGCACTACCTGCGGGCGAGCGGGCTCGAAACCCGCGACGAGTTCGTGGTCGGATCGCTCGCGGGGCCGCGCCCGGTGGTGCTGCACGCCGTCGACGCGGTGCGCGCCGACGTCACCGTCGAGATGGGCAAAGCCAATGTGCTCGGCTCGTCCACGGCCACCGTCGGCGGACGGTCGTTCGCCGGCCTCGCCGTCGACGTCGGCAATCCACACCTGGCCTGCGTCGACCCGGGGCTGACCGCAGAGGCGCTGGCCGCCCTGAACGTGGCGGCGCCGGTGAGCTTCGACCGCGAACAGTTCCCCGACGGAGTCAACATCGAGGTGCTCACCGCCCTGGACGCCGATTCCGCCGTCACCATGCGTGTGCACGAGCGCGGCGTGGGGGAGACCCGTTCCTGCGGGACCGGCACCGTCGCCGCCGCGGTCGCCGCGCTGGCCCAGCAGGGCGCGCAGACCGGCGAGGTGAGCGTGCACGTCCCGGGCGGCGCCGTCACTGTCACCGTCACCGACGCGAGCAGTCACCTGCGCGGACCATCGGTCCTGGTCGCCCGTGGCGAGCTCGCCGAGGAATGGTGGGCCGCGCATGGACGTTAAAGCGGGTGCATGAACAGTGTTCTCCGTGCGAACCTTGATTCGCCTATGACGTATCCCGAATTCCGCAACGACACCCCCAGCCTTGGTGAGCTGGCCCTCGAAGAGCGCTCGGCCCTGCGCCGCGTGGCCGGGCTCTCCACCGAACTGGCCGACATCTCCGAGGTCGAATACCGCCAGCTGCGCCTCGAACGCGTGGTCCTGGTCGGCGTCTGGACCGAAGGCTCCGCCGCCGACGCCGACGCCAGCCTCGCCGAACTGGCCGCGCTCGCCGAGACCGCGGGCTCCGAGGTGCTCGAGGGCCTGATCCAACGCCGCGACAAGCCCGACCCCGCCACCTACATCGGTTCCGGCAAGGCGGCCGAGCTGCGCGAGATCGTCGTGGCCACCGGCGCCGACACGGTCATCTGCGACGGTGAGCTGAGCCCGGCCCAGCTCAACGCGCTGGAGAAGGTGGTCAAGGTCAAGGTCATCGACCGCACGGCCTTGATCCTCGACATCTTCGCCCAGCACGCGACCAGCCGGGAGGGCAAGGCGCAGGTCTCGCTCGCACAGATGGAGTACATGCTGCCCCGGCTGCGCGGCTGGGGTGAGTCCATGTCCCGGCAGGCGGGCGGCCGGGCCGGCGGCGCCGGCGGCGGCGTGGGCACCCGCGGCCCCGGTGAGACGAAGATCGAGACCGACCGCCGGCGCATCCGAGAGCGGATGGCCAAGCTGCGTCGTGAGATCAAGGACATGAAGAAGATCCGCGACACCCAGCGCAGCGGGCGCAGGCGCAGCGAGGTGGCGTCGATCGCGATCGTCGGCTACACCAACGCCGGCAAATCCAGTCTGCTCAACGCGCTCACCGGAGCCGGCGTGCTGGTCGAGAACGCATTGTTCGCGACCCTCGAACCCACCACGCGCCGTGGACACTTCGACGACGGACGACCGTTCGTCCTGACCGACACGGTCGGATTCGTGCGGCACCTGCCCACCCAGTTGGTCGAGGCATTCCGCTCGACGCTGGAGGAGGTCGTCGACGCCGAACTGCTGGTGCACGTGGTCGACGGGTCCGATGTGAACCCGCTGGCCCAGATCAACGCTGTGCGCGCAGTGATCAACGACGTGGTCGCCGAGTACGGCATCGCGGCGCCGCGAGAACTGTTGGTGGTCAACAAGACCGACGCTGCCAGTGGACTGATGCTGGCCACGCTGCGCCGGGCGCTACCCGAGGCGGTGTTCGTCTCGGCGCACACCGGCGACGGACTGGACCGGCTGCGGGCCCGGATGGCCGAACTCGTCGAACCCACCGACATGGCCGTCGATGTGACGATTCCCTACGACCGCGGGGACCTGGTCGCGCGGGTGCACTCCGAAGGCCGCATCGACGCCACCGAACACATCGAGGCGGGCACCCGGATCAAGGCCCGGGTGCCGGTCGCGCTCGCCGCCGGACTGAGCGAGTTCGCTACCTTCTGACGATCCGCGGCGGCTGATGTGCGCGCACCGGAGGCGGTGTCGCGGTGTACTTCTCGATGTCGACGAGGACGTGTGCGCCAGTACAGCCATGCGCCAGCGATGACGTGCCGATGTCGTCGGTGAGCACGTTGGGGTTGCCGTGCACGCACATCGCATCGGGATCCGCGGGGTCGATCGGGTCGTACCACGCCCCGGTCGACAGTTGCACGACCCTCGGCCGCACCCGGTCATCGATGAGCACTCCGGCCAGGCACGCGCCGCGGTCGTTGAACACCCGCACCACGTCGCCGGTGTTCAGTCCGCGGGCCTGCGCGTCCGACGGATGCATCCGGACAGGTTCGCGCCCGGCCACTTTCGAGTCCTGGCTCGCCTTTCCTCCGTCGAGTTGGCTGTGCAGCCGGGCTGCGGGCTGGTTGGCCACCAGGTGCAGCGGATAGCGCTGGGCGCGTGGACCGCCGAGCCATTCGGCGGGTTCGAACCACGCCGGATGCCCCGCGCAGTCCGGATACCCGAAGCCGTCGATGTCAGTGGAGAAGATCTCGATCAGCCCGCTGCGCGTGCCCAGCCGGTGCGCGACCGGGTCGGCGCGAAAATCGGACAGCAGGGTCAGGCCGTCCTCGACCGGGAGCTCCAGCCGCCCCGCCGACCAGAATTCGTCGAACGTCGGCACGGTGAAATCCAGTGTCTGTGACCATGTCTCGTAGAGGTGGTGTAGCCACTGCGCCGACGTCCGACCTTCCGTGAAAGCCTCTTCGACATCGAGGGCGGCCGCCAGCGCGGCGAAGGTGTCGTAATCGTCGCGTGCGTCGGCATAGGGCTCGGTCAGCCGCGGCATCGCCATCAGCACCGGATCGTTGCGAGAACCGGAGAAGTCGTCGCGCTCGAGGAACGTCGTCGATGGCACGACGATGTCGGCGTGCCTGGCCATCGCCGTCCAGTACGGCTCGTGCACCACGATGGTGTCGACCCGGCCCAGCGCGCGACGCAGCCGCGGAATGTTCTGGTGATGGTGGAACGGATTGCCGCCTGCCCAGTACACGAGCCGGATGTCGGGATAGGTGAGCCGTAACCCGTTGTAGTCGAACGGCTCTCCCGGGCGCAGCAGCATGTCGCTGATGGCCGCGACGGGGATGAACGACGTGACGGGGTTGAGGCCCTGCGGGAGGCGGGGCAGTGCACAGCGCAGCGGCGGCAGCCCCGGCTCGTTCATCGACCCGTAGCCGTGGCCGAATCCGCCGCCGGGCAGCCCGATCTGCCCCAGCATCGCGGCCAGCGTCAACCCCATCCACGGCGCCTGCTCGCCGAACCTGGTGCGCTGCAACGACCAGCTGACCGTGACGATCGTGCGGTGCGCGGCCATCTGGCGGGCCAGCGCGATCAGGTCCTGGGCGTCGAGGCCACAGAGCGCGGCCGCCCACTGAGGCGATTTGGGTACGCCGTCGTCGCCGCCGAGCAGGTAGTTCTCGAAACGCTCGTACCCCGTGCAGTAGGTGGCGAGGAATCGGCGGTCGGCCAGCGATTCTGTTGCCAGGACGTATGCCAGAGCCAGCATGATCGCCACGTCGGTGCCGGGCACCGGCGCGAACCAGTCGCAGGGTCCGTCGACGTCGTCGCGCAACGGCGAGAACGACACGATCCTGCCGCCACGCGCACGGAAGCGGTGCAGCGCGTCCCGGGCCGGATGTGCCGTCGTCCCACCGTGATTGACGCCGGTGTTCTTCAGCGCCACCCCGCCGAAGCACACCAGCAACTCGGTGTGCTCGACGATGACGTCCCAGGCGGTGGACCGCTTGAACAGATCGTCATGGGTGCCCACCACGCGCGGCATGATCACCCCGGTCGCGCCCAGACTGTAGGAGTGCCGGGAGAACGTGTACCCGCCAAGGCAATTCAGGAAGCGATGAACTTGGCTCTGCGCATGATGGAAGCGGCCGGCGCTGGCCCAGCCGTATGAGCCGCCGTAGAGGGCGGTGTTGCCGTATCGGTCGATGACACGGCGCAGTTCGGCGGCCAGGAGTTCGGCGAGCTCGTCCCAGCTGACGGCGACGAAGTCGTCGGCACCACGGTGGTCGCTCGGTCCGGGGCCGGCCTCGAGCCAACCACGGCGCACCGCGGGGCCGGTGATGCGCGACGAGTGACGGACCGACCCGGGCAGATTGCCCAGCGCGGGCGACGGGTCGGTGTCGCCGGCGATCGGGGCCACCGCGGCGACGTCGCCGGCCTCGACGGTGGCGCGGAATGCGCCCCAGTGGGTGAGGCTGGTGCCCATGGGCCCGAGTGTAGGGCGGGCGTGTGCAGGAAAGCGCGCCGGATTCTCCGCGCCGCCGTGCGACCAACCATCCGGTTGGGTGGGGTAGCGTGGCGGCAACGATTCCGATCACCGACGCGAGGAACCTCCATGGGCTCTGCAGCCGAAAAATCCGTCATCGCCTACGAGCGCACGCTGTTCGAACCGGAGCACGAGATGTTCCGCGACTCCTTCCGCACGTTCCTCGAGCGCCACGTCGCGCCGTTCCACGATCAATGGGAGGCCGACAAACTCGTCGACCGCAGCGTCTGGGTGGAAGCGGGCAAGCAGGGATTCCTCGGCATGGCGGTGCCGGAGGAGTACGGCGGCGGCGGAGTGACCGACTTCCGCTACAACACCGTCATCACCGAAGAGGTCACCGCCGGCCGTTACAGCGGCCTGGGCTTCAGCCTGCACAACGATGTGGTGGCGCCCTACTTCATCCGGCTCGGCACCGAGGAGCAGAAGCAGCGCTGGCTGCCCAAGTTCTGCAGCGGCGAGTACATCAGCGCGATCGCGATGACCGAACCCGGCACGGGCAGTGATCTCCAGGGCATCAAGACCCGGGCCGTGCGCGACGGCGACCACTACGTGCTCAACGGTTCCAAGACCTTCATCACCAACGGCATCCTGTCCGACCTGGTGATCGTCGTCGCCCAGACGGACCCGGACAAGGGCGCGCTCGGCTTCTCGCTGCTGGTCGTGGAGCGCGGTATGGAGGGATTCGAGCGGGGTCGCAAGCTGGACAAGGTGGGCCTGGACGCCCAGGACACGGCCGAGCTGTCGTTCACCGATGTGAAGGTGCCCGTCGAGAACCTGCTCGGCGAGGAAGGCCAGGGGTTCATCTACCTGATGCAGAACCTGCCGCAGGAGCGCATCAGCATCGCGATCATGGCCGCGGCGGCCATGGAAGCCGTGCTCGCCGGCACGCTGCAGTACACCAAGGAGCGCAAGGCGTTCGGCAAGCCGATCGGCAGCCAGCAGAACAGCCGCTTCCTGTTGGCGGAGCTGTCCACCGAAGCCACCGTGGTGCGCCTGATGGTCGACGAGTTCATCCGCCTGCACCTGGAGGACAAACTCACCGTCGAGCAGGCGGCGATGGCCAAGTGGTACAGCACGGAGAAGCAGGTCCACCTCATCGATCGCTGCCTGCAACTCCACGGCGGATACGGCTACATGCGCGAATACGACGTCGCGCGCGCCTATCTCGACGCCAGGGTGCAGACCATCTACGGCGGAACCACCGAGATCATGAAGGAGATCATCGGCCGTAGCCTCGGCGTGTAGCCGCTCAGTGGCATTTTCGGTGCACTGTCGGCGAGGTGACTTGGTAAACGGAGTCCACTGACGCAGAGTGAACGCACGCGGTAATTTCTCGCTGAACCGTGATGGAGTACATCAGTCGCCGACCACGGGGAGGATGAATGACCCGGCAGCCGATGCTGCGTCGACGTGGGTCCAGTCGTTGGGCGCTCGGATTGCTGGGGGTCGCCGCGGCGCTGCTCCTCTCGCCTGTCGCCACCGCACAACCCGACGTCGACGCCGGCAACGCGATCACCGCCACATGGCAGGCCACCGGCGGTGAGACCGGCCCGCTGGGGCCACCCAACGGCGACGTCTACCCGGTCGGGCCGGGTTTCGCCCAGAACTTCGCGTCGGGCAAGGTGTTCTTCACCCCGGCAACCGGTGCGCACTTCATGCAGGGCGCCATCCTGGAGAAGTACGAGTCGCTCGGCGGCGCCGCAGACAGCGATCTCGGGTTTCCGACCATCGACGAGGGGCCCGGACGCGCGCCCGACAGCCGCAACAGCACGTTCAGCGCGCCGGACAACCCGGTCATCTTCTGGACGCCGAACACGGGCGCGCACGTCGTCCGCGGCCCGATCAACGCTGCCTGGGATCAACTCGGAGGCTCGTCGGGAGTCCTGGGTGTCCCCGCCGAGGACGAAACGTACGACGGTGCGGTGGTGACGCAGAAGTTCACCGGTGGCCAGATCTCCTACGACGGACGTACCAAGACCTTCACCACCGACCCGGCCGACCTGGCCGGGCAGCTCACCGATCTCTCCGTGCCGGACGACCCGGTCTCGGCGATCAACGCCGCCCGCCGGGCCGCCGGGGGTCCGCTCGGTCCGTTGGGCGCCAGCGAAGGAGAGCCCTACAAGATCGGTGCCGACGGTCTGGGTCAGGACTTCGTCAACGGCAAGATCTTCTACAGCCCGGCCACGGGCGCGAACGTCGTCACCGGTCAGGTACTCGCCAAGTACGAAAGAGTGGGCGGCCCCGAGGGAGACCTGGGATTCCCGATCACCGGCGAGAAGGACGGCGGAGTCGCTCCGGCGAGCCGCATGAGCAGCTTCGCCGCAGCGGACAAGCCGGTGATCTTCTGGACTCCCGACTACGGTGCCGTGATCGTGCGGGGCGCCATGAACGCCGCGTGGGAGAAGCTCGGCGGGGCCACGGGTGAGCTCGGTGTCCCGGTCGACGATCAGACCCAGAGCGGGGACGAGATCACCCAGAAGTTCAGCGGCGGCGCGATCACCTACGACACCGCCACCAAGCGGTTCAGCACCGAACCGCCGAACCTCGCCCAGCAACTGGCCGGTCTCGAGGTTCCGGGAGAGCAGGCGGCCGAGGCCACCCCCGCGGCGCAGGGGGACTCCGGTTCCGGTTCCGGGGTTCGGTGGACGTGGTGGTGGCTGCTGGCGATCATCCCAATTCTGCTGATACTCGCGGTGGTCGGGCTGGCGGTTGCCCGGCGTCGACGCCGCGAGCACGACGACGCATACGCACTGCCTGCCTACGACCGGGATGATCTGGATGACCGGGATGGCCTGAACGAGGGCCACGACCACGACTACGAGCCCGCGAACTCCGAGGTGGGGGAGGACGCGTTGTTCGGCGACCGCTACGCGCGGGAGGGTCTGGGGTCGGTGACCCCAGCCGGCGGCCATGAACCGAGTGGGCTGAGCCTGTGGGGGCTCGGTGAGTCGACCGCCACCGACCAGTCCGAGCCGACCGATCACGGCGACGATCCCTTCGTCGAGCAGGACGACCCCGATGCGATCGACACCGCTCCGACTCGGGTTCAGTCGGCGCCCGAACACGACTTCGTGCAGCCGGCGGCAGAAGAGTCCCCAGCTGACGAGCAGGTGTACGACGCGCCGGTGACGGTGGACGACCACGATCCTGACCGCGATCACGACGCCGCCACGTCGGCTCTGACCGCCGCCCCGTTGATCGCTCCGATGCTCGAGCGGGACGAGGTCACCGACACCGGCAGGCACGCCCGCATCGACGACGACGACATCGCACCGATGGGCACGGCGCTGCATCTGCCCCTCGACGATCCCGACGCGATTCCCGACGGGTATCCGATCAAGGCCGACACCAGATCAGGTCTGTACTGGAGTCCCGGCAGTGCCGATTACGACGAGGTGCGGGCCGAAATCTGGTTCGCCACAGAGGAGATCGCGCGCACCAACGGGTTCGTCCGCGGAGGCTGACGAACCCCGTCGGTGACGGTCAGATCTTGCGGATGACGGTCACGACCTTGCCGAGAACGGCAGCGTCGTTGCCGGGGATGGGGTCGAACGCCGGGTTGTGCGGCATGAGCCAGACTTGACCCTTGGTTCGTTTGAACGTCTTGACGGTCGCTTCACCGTCGATCATGGCCGCGACGATGTCACCGTTGTCGGCGACGTTCTGCTGCCGCACGACGACCCAGTCGCCGTCGCAGATCGCTGCGTCGACCATCGACTCACCCACGACCTTCAGCAGGAACAGGGAGCCCTCCCCGACGAGCTCCCGGGGTAGCGGGAACACGTCCTCGACGGCCTCCTCCGCGAGGATGGGACCGCCGGCCGCGATGCGTCCGAGCACCGGCACGAACGTGGGCTCCGGCAGCGTGTCCGAGCCGGAGACCTCCGTCGTGATGACCGGAGGCGCCACGACCTCGTCGAGGCCGCGCACGTCGACGGCCCTGGGACGGTTGGGATCCCGACGCAAATAGCCCTTGCGTTCCAGCGTGCGCAGTTGGTGTGCCACCGATGAGGTCGACGTCAGGCCGACGGCGTCGCCGATCTCCCGAATGCTCGGTGGGTAACCGCGGGTGGTCACCGAAGAACGGATGACCTCGAGGATGGTGCGTTGACGTTCGGTCAGGCCTGACCCGCGGTCACGTCGGTTGGCGGAGTCCGGACCGGCCGTGGTGTCGCTGCTGTCGTCGCTCATGGTCACGAATGTAACGCGCGACGCACGCGTAATCAAACATGTGTTCGAGGCGTGTCGTCCGGTACCTGATCGGGAGGATGTGGCCGGATCGACGTGTCGGTGCCCTCCGTTAGCGTTCGCAACAGTTCGATCACGTGTTCTATTCATCGAACACATGATCGAGTAAGGTTCGAACACAAGAGCGAATCCCGGAGCGAAAGGCAGTCAGATGACCGTTCTCCACACGCCCGATGTCCGTCAGTCCGCAGGCCGGTGTGCCCGTCCTGTGCGGATCGGCCCGGCCAGCGCGGCCGCGCTGAACGGGCGGACCGTCAGGGCGCGCCGGCAGCGCCGCCGCCAGCGGCCTGGAGGCGCTCCGCTGCAGTACCGCGGCAGCGGCGTGCTCGTGTCGCGGGCCTCGCATCGCCGCCGTCCCATCACGCCCGCGGCCACGGTTCTGCTGGCGCTCGTGGCCGGGGCGATCACGCTGTGGCTGGGCCTGGTGGCTCAGGCCGGTGGCGTGGTCGGGCCGCAGGCAGAGGTTCCTGGCCGGCTGGCAGTCGTCCAGGTGCACACCGGAGAGTCGTTGCAGCAGGTCGCTCAGCGCGTCGCTCCGCATGCGCCGGTGACCGATGTGGTCGCCCAGATCCGCGAACTCAACCAGCTCGAGACGGTCGCGCTGACCGCCGGTCAGACGTTGATCGCACCGATCGCCTGAGCGCGGACGAGCAGTCTCGCCGGTAGGCAGCGCCGTGGCGATCGTGGACATCTCGGTCTGGAACGCGCCGATGGGTCCTGTGCTGAGCTGCGTGCCGTCGCCGCAGGTACGCTCGAAGGCGTTCGAAGTGGTCCGTCGGTGCGGTGAAGGAGCGGTGGTGCACTGTCCGTTCTGCCGTCACCCGGATTCTCGGGTCGTCGATTCCCGAGAAACCGATGAGGGCCAGGCAATCCGCCGTCGCCGCTCGTGTCCTGAATGCGGGCGCCGGTTCACCACGGTCGAAACCGCTGTGCTGGCGGTGGTGAAGCGCAGCGGCGTCACGGAACCGTTCAGTCGCGAGAAGGTGATCAAGGGTGTGCGGCGGGCCTGCCAGGGACGGCAGGTCGATGACGACGCACTCAATCTGCTGGCGCAGAAGGTGGAGGACGCCGTGCGCGCCACCGGATCTCCCGAGGTGCCGAGTCACGAAGTGGGACTGGCGATCCTGGGTCCCCTGCGCGATCTCGACGAAGTGGCCTACCTGCGATTCGCCTCGGTGTATCGGTCCTTTTCCTCGGCCGAGGATTTCGAGCGCGAGATCGAGGCTCTGCGTGCGCACCGCGAGGTGTCGGCGAACGGCTGAGGCCGCTCAGTCGAGCTCGCGGTGGCCGTCCTCGACCACCCGCCCGGCCACCCGCACCCATCCTTCGGGGCTCCACACCGTGTGGATCACCGAGCCGCGGCCCTGCACGATGGTCAAGTCGCGGCTCAGGTATTCAGTGATACGCACGGCCGCTGCGCCCGTCGCCTCGTCCTCGCGAATGCCGAGCCCCGGGGCGAACATCCGCGACTGAATGGCGCCGGCATCCCGGTCGCGCCAGGTCCACAGGTAGTACTCGTCGGCATCACCGTCGCCATAGTCGTCGGGATCGGCGGCGGCCAATGACTCGAGGTCGTCGATGTCGTAGATCGCGAACTCCGGGGCCCATTCGGCCCGTGCGCTCACCGTGGTCAGGGCATCGCTGTACTCGACCTGGACGAGCCCGGCAGGCACCTGCAACGTCCGGATCGGTGTGCCCCGCTGCTTGAGCCACCATGCCGCACCGACGGTCGGATGCCCGGCGAACGGCAACTCGGTGGTCGGAGTGTGGATATGAGCATGCGCCGTGCGGCTGCCGGACTCGGGCATGGTGACGAAAATCGTTTCGCTGTAGCCCAATTCGGCTGCAATGCGCTGGCGGTCCGCAGGGGACACGGTAGCGGAGTCGATGACGCCCAGCGGGTTACCGAAGTCGCCCTGCTCGTCGGTGAAGACCCGCAGCACAGTCACGTCGATGGCCATGAACCGATGCTACGACGAGGACGCGCCGTGGCGGCGACGCTGAGACGACAGTCCTGCTCAGGTGGCGCTGCGCTCGTCGGCGCCCATCGCATCGAGCACCGCGACGCGGGTGTCCACCGAGCCCGACAGAGCGCTCTCCTCGATCCCGGTTCGCAGCAGCGAGCGCAGATACTCCTGGTCGTACACCGCGGGCTGGGTGCCGTCGATGAACTTCTCGACCACCTCGACGAAGCGGTCCGGATCGTCGTGGAAAGGGAAATGCCCGGAACCGGGGAAGATCTCGAGTTGTGAGCCGGGCATGGCGGTGTGGGCCATCTCGGCATGTCCGACCGGAATCACCGAATCGCCGCTGCCCCAGATCAATTGCACCGGGACAGATTGCGTCAGATAGCAGCGGTCGAGCATCGTGACGACCTGGCCGCGCCAATCCACGACGGCGCGCAACGTCCGTGCGAAAGCCGACGAGGCCGTTGGCTCCGGCAGATCGGCGAGGATCCGCAGCATGTCCGGGATGTCGCGACCCGCGCCGGTCGACCCGAACAGCGCACCGCCGAGCCGACCCGCGAGCTGTAGCGCCGGCAGCACCAACGGCAGGCGCAGCAGCGCAAGAGCTTCGGTACCCAGCGGCAGGGACGCCAGCCGCAGGGCGATGTTGACATCCTTGGTCACCCCGCCGGCGCCGACGAGGATGAGCCGATCGACCAACTGGGGGAACTGGTAGGCGAACTGCATCGCGACGCCACCGCCGAGCGAATGCCCGATCACGGTCGCGCTGTCGATACCGAGCACACTGAGGAGATCCCGCATTCCGTTGGCGTATGCGGCGACAGAGTAATCTGCGCGCGGCTTGTCGGACTTCCCATGGCCGAGGAGATCGGGCGCGATGACCGTGAAGCGCTGCGCCAACGCGGTCTGCACCGTGCTCCACGTCGTGGAGTTGTCACCGATTCCGTGGATCAACAGGATCGCCGGCCCGGAACCGGCGATGCGGTAGGCGCGCCGGTAACCGTGGATCGTGCGGAACTGCAACGTCGGCGTCAGCTCGCGCACCGGACGCAGGTTCGGTGTGCGTTCGGTCATCGCCCGCGATCACATCTCATGTCGCCCACTTCGTCGTCGGGACGGGTCGGACCCTGTGAGGCCCTGACGGACCCGGGACGACTACGAGCTGTCCCGGGGATCGTCCTTGTCTTTGTCCTTCTGGTACTCGCCGGCCTGCTGGGCGAGGAACCGCTCGAATTCGGCGCCGAGTTCGTCGCCGCTGGGCAGTTCCTCGTCGCGCGCAAGGAGGGACCGGTTCTCCTGTGCGGCAACGAACGCATCGTATTGCCTCTCCAGGGCGTCCACCACCTGAGCGACCTCCGCGCTCGCGGCCACCTGCTCGTTCACCTTCTCGGCGACCTCTGCCGCCGCCCTGCTCAGATCGGCGGTCGGGATCTGCAGCGATGCGCTGCGCGCCACCTCGGCCAGCAGCGTCTCCGCCGCGGCCGGATACTCGGTCTGCGCCAGGTAGTGCGGCACGTGGACGCTGAAGCCGACCACTTCGTGACCGTGCTGAGCCATCCGGAATTCCAGCAGATTCGACACGCTGCCGGGCACCGCGACCTCACCGACCCAGGGCTGGTGTTCGGCGATGAGCTCTTTGTCGTTGGCATGCGCGGTCAGCGTGATCGGGCGCGTGTGTGGTACGGCCATCGGGATCGCACCCAAACCGATGACACGTCGCACCGCCAGCTGTTCGGACAGCAGTCGCACGGCGGTGATGAAGCGCTCCCACCGCAGATCCGGCTCGAGCCCGGCCAGCAACAGAAACGGCGTCCCGACGGCGTCGCGGATGGCGTACAGGTTGAGTTCGGGCTCCTCGTAGTTGGTGAAGTGGTCGGTCTTGAACGTCATCAGCGGGCGCCGCGACCGGTAGTCGAGCAGCTCGTCGATCGCGAAGGACGCCACCAGCTCGGTGTCGAGGGTGCTCTCGAGGTGCTCCGCGGCCAGCTTGATGGCCCGGCCCGCGTCCGAGAAGCCCTCCAGGGCGTGGATCAACACCGGTCCGCGCCCGTCGGGGGAAGAAAGCGAAGGCGCGGGGAACTCGAGCTCGTACATGCCCGTCTGCTCGGGCCGGTAGTGCTGACCGGAATCCGTCTCGTCAGCCATGTTCCTCGCCTCCTCTCGATGTCGGGTGTCCCACCAGTGTCTCTCACCGACGATCCTGCGCCCCACCGGAGTCATCACCCAAGTCATCGAACGCTCGTGCCCCGACGTGGCATTCCGCTGCACCCGGGCCCGATCTACCCTCGCTGACCGTCACGAAAACGCCACGAGGAGGATCATCGGAGGGTATGCGCTTGCTCGCCTGCGTTCGGCCTGTCCTGGCGGTGCTCACCACGGCCATGCTGACCGCGTGCGGGGCGGCCCATTCTGCACCGCAATCGGCGATCGCACCGACGACGAGCAGCGTTGACCAGATCCCCGCCGCGCAACCCGTGACGCCGGATCCCCGAGTCGGTGCGCTGTTCCACGGCGCCGACGACCTGCACTTCTGCACCGCCTCGGTCATCCAGTCCGCCGTCGCCGATCTGATCCTCACCGCCGCCCACTGCGTGACCGACGGCGACGACACCACCTTCGTGCCCGCGTTCGCCGGGGCCGCGTCGCCGGATGACTCGTGGCGGCTCGACGCCGTCTACCTTGATCCGCGCTGGACGGCCGACCAGGACCCCGCTGCGGACTTCGCGATCGCACGGGTCAGCCGCAACGACGGTGATTCGTTGCGATTCCTCGCCGGTGGCGGACTACGTCTGGGCATCGCACCCGCGGCCGGGACCGACGTCACTGTCGTCGGCTACAGCAGCGGCGTCGGAGGGGGACCGACCGCATGCTCCGCGGCGACCGCGCCGCCGCGCGACGGATTCCCGGTGGTGCACTGCGACGGCATCGTGGCCGGTTTCTCCGGGGCGCCGTGGATGTCGGGGTCGGCGGTGGTGGGGGTCATCGGCGGACTCGACGGCGGGGGATGCCGCGACGAGGTGTCCTACTCGCCGGCCTTCGGCCCCGCCATCCGCGCGCTCGTGGCCCGCGCGGAAGCGGGCGGGCCATCCGATGACCCGCCGAGCGGATTCGACGACGGCTGCAGCGCGATCCCGGGCGGCTGACCGTCGTGCTGAGGGTCTCAGGCGCGGAACTGCTTCAGCGCACGCAGCTTGTTCATCACGTCCAACGCTGCGACTTTGTACGCCTCGGAGAACGTCGGATAGTTGAACACCGCGTCGACCAGGTACTCGATGGTTCCGCCGCAGCCCATCACCGCTTGTCCGATGTGCACGAGCTCTGTGGCGCTGGTGCCGAAGATGTGCACCCCGAGCAGGGTCAGGTCTTCCGTGGACACCAGCAGTTTGAGCATGCCGTACGAATCGCCGGCGATCTGGCCGCGCGCGAGCTCCCGATAGCGTGAGATGCCCACCTCGTACGGCACGGCGTCGTTGGTCAGCTGCACCTCGGTCGCCCCGACATAGGACACCTCGGGGATGGAGTAGATCCCGATGGGCTGCAGCTCCGTCATGCCGTGGCACGGCTCTCCGAACGCGTGATAGGCCGCCAGCCTGCCCTGGTCCATCGACGTGGCCGCCAGCGCGGGGAATCCGATGACGTCGCCGACGGCGTAGATGTGATCGACTTTGGTGCAGAAATCGTCGTCGACGAAGATCCGGCCGCGATGTTCGGCCTCCAGGCCTGCGTTGTCCAGATCGAGATGCTCGGTCTGGCCCTGCCGGCCCGCGGAGTACATGACCGTCTCGGCGGGGATCTTCTTGCCGCTGGCCAGCGTCGTCACCGTGCCGGTGGAGCCGACGTCGACGGCGGTGACCTCTTCACCGAAGCGGAACGTGACCGCCAGATCCCGCAGATGGAATTTCAGGGACTCGATGATCTCGGGGTCGCAGAAGTCGAGCATGGTGTCGCGCTTCTCGACGACGGTCACCTTCGTGCCCAGTGCTGCGAACATCGACGCGTACTCGATGCCGATCACGCCGGCACCGACGACGACCATCGACGTCGGCAGTGACTTGAGGTCGAGGATGCCGTCGGAGTCGAGCACCCGGTTGTCGTCGAACTCCACGCCCGGCGGCCGCGCGGGTTTCGTGCCCGTCGCCAGCACGATGTAGCGCCCCGTCACCGTGGTGTGCTCCCGGCGCTCGGGATCCTCCACCGTCACGGTGTGCGCGTCGACGAAGCGGCCGTGTCCTGAGATCAGGTCGACGCGGTTACGCATTAACTGGGACCGCACCACGTCCTGTTCCTTGCTGATCACGTGGGTGGTGCGGGCGAGCAGATCGGCCGGGGTGATCTTGTCCTTGACTCGATAACTCGCGCCGTAGAGCTCGCGCTGGTTCATGCCGGTGAGGTAGACGACCGCCTCGCGCAGCGTCTTGGACGGGATGGTTCCGGTGTTGACGCAGACGCCGCCGAGCATGCGCCCCCGCTCGATGACCGCCACGGACTTGCCGAGCTTGGCCGCGGCGATCGCGGCCTTCTGTCCGCCCGGACCCGAACCGATGACCACCAGGTCGTATTCCAGCATCGAAGCCATGCACACAGACTCGCGTGCTTGCCGCCGATACGCATGTCGGCGGAGGTCAACTTCTCGTGAACACTGCCCGGGTTGTCCCCAATGCCGATTTCGTCCCCAGTTCGGCGGGGCCGCGACGGCAACAGCGCCTCGCTGTCGGTGTCAGTTGCCAGGTTGGCGGTATGTCCTCGACACCACGCTCCGACGCCCCCCTCGACCGGCCCGGCGCCCTGATCGCTGCGCTGCCCGCCGTACTGGGCTTCGTGCCCGAGAAATCCATTGTGCTCGTCACCGTCGCCGACGATGAGATGGGCGCGGTCATGCGTGCCGATCTGTCCGAACCACGGGAGACGTGCGTGCCGCATCTGGCCGAACTGGCGGCCGCCTCCGGTGCGGAGGCGGTGATCGCGGTGATCGTCGACGCGGAGGGCGCGAGCTGCCCGATGTGCAAGGACCTCTATCGTGACTGGGCGCGTGACCTCGCCTCCGAGGTCGCGCGGTGGGGCATCGAATTGATGGCCGCGCACGTGGTCGATGCGGTGGCCGCTGGTGGACGGTGGAGTTGCGCGGACGGGTGCGGCGCCACGGGAACGGTCGACGACCCGAGCGCGTCGCCCGTCGCGGCGGCAGCGGTGCTGGACGGCCGGCGGCTCTACGCCCGTCGCGACGAGCTACTCGACGTCGTGTCCGTCAGTGATCCGGCACACAGTGACATGCTGGCGCAGCTGATCGAAGCGGCCGGGCCACTGGAGAGCACCCGCGCGAGTTCTTCGGCGCGCAGCGACATCGAGCACGCGTTGGAGTGCGCCGAACAACTCGCCGCAGGGGAGGCGGTGCGCGACGAGCAGGCCAGCCGGCTGGCGCTGTCGCTGACCGATCCGCGGGTGCGGGACACGTTGTACGCCCTCGCGGTCGGCGACCGTGCGGGCATGGCCGAAGCGCTGTGGGCCGACTTGTCGCGTCGTCTTCCTGCCCCGTGGCGGGTGGAAGCTCTTGTCCTGCTGGCATTCTCGGCCTATGCCCGCGGAGACGGGCCATTGGCCGGGATCTCGCTGGAGGCTGCACTGCGGTGTCAGCCGCTGCACCGGATGGCGGGAATGCTCGATCAGGCCCTTCACTCGGGACTGCGGCCGGAGCAGATCCGCGAGTTGGCGCGCACCGGCTACCGTCTCGCGGCGCAACTCGGCGTCCGGCTACCGCCGCGCCGGACGTTCGGCAGGCGCGCCGGGTGAGACGGTCAGACCTTCTCGACCTTGACGGCGTGCGCCATTTCGTGAGGAAGTTCGACCTGCTCGTGGCCGGGAATCACGATCATCACGCCACCGTGGTCGTTGACCTCGACCGTCACCCGCGCGTTGGGGACCACGCCGGCGTCTTTGAGGCGCGCGATCAAGTCGACGTCGCCCTGGACATGCTCGGTGAGCTGGCGCACCACCACGGCGACGGGCATGCCGGCGGGCATCTCCGTCAGGCGCGCCAGGTTGCGTGTCTCGTCGATCAGGCTGTCCACGCCGAGCTCGGAGAGCCCGGGAATGGGGTTACCGAACGGTGAGGTGGTCGGGTTGTCGAGCACCTGCACCAGCCGACGCTCGACATCCACGCTCATCACGTGCTCCCACCGGCACGCCTCGGCGTGAACTTCTTCCCACGGCAATCCGATGACGTCGACCAGCAGGCGTTCGGCGAGCCGATGCTTGCGCATCACGGCCACGGCGAGCGCGCGGCCCTTGTCGGTGAGTTCGAGGTGCCTGTCGCCGGCCACGCGGAGCAGCCCGTCGCGCTCCATCCGGGACACGGTCTGGCTGACGGTGGGGCCACTCTGTTCGAGACGCTCTGCGATGCGCGCGCGCAGCGGTACCACGCCCTCTTCCTCGAGGTCGTAGATGGTTCGCAGATACATCTCGGTGGTATCGACAAGATCGTTCATTCGCACACCCTCCGTTCGCGCCGAGTCTACCGGCCGCCCGCTGCACAGGCGGCCCTTCCTGCGGCGACGGAAGCCACACCGGGCCAGGACAAGCAGTAGGCCCGCCGGAGGATCTCCGGCGGGCCTACTGGGAAAAGGCGTCAGCTGGCGTACGAGCGCAGCCGGTCGGCGCGCTCACCATTGCGGAGCTTGGCCATCACTTCACGTTCGATCTGACGGACCCGCTCCCGGGAGAGCCCGAAGAGCTTGCCGATCTGGTCGAGTGTGCGCGGCTGCCCGTCGTCGAGGCCGAAGCGAAGCCGGATCACCTGTTGCTCGCGCTCGTCGAGCGTGGCCAGCACGTACCGGATGTCGGTGTGCAGCAGTTCGGAGATCACCGCGTTCTCGGCCGACATCGCCTCGGCGTCTTCGATGAAGTCCCCCAGCGGGGCTTCCTCGTCGCTGCCGACAGGCATGTCCAGACTCACCGGGTCGCGGCTGTGCTCGAGCAGATCGGTGATCTTCTCCACGGGAATGCCCGATTCGGCGGCCAGTTCCTCGTCAGTGGCCTCGCGGCCGAGGTTCTGATGCATCTCGCGCTTGATGCGGGCCAGCTTGTTGACCTGCTCCACCAGGTGCACGGGCAGGCGGATGGTGCGGCTCTGGTCGGCCATGCCGCGGGTGATCGCCTGCCGAATCCACCAGGTGGCGTAGGTGGAGAACTTGAAACCCTTGCTGTAGTCGAACTTCTCCATTGCGCGGATCAGACCGAGGTTGCCCTCCTGGATCAGATCCAGCAGCGGCATCCCGCGGCCGGTGTAGCGCTTCGCGAGCGACACCACAAGGCGCAGGTTCGCCTCGAGCAGATGCCGCCGGGCGGCCTCGCCGTCGCGTACCACCGCCGCGAGATCGCGTTTGCGGTTCTCGCCCAACCGCTTACGGGTCGCGAGGAGATGCTGCGCGTAGAGCCCCGCCTCGATCCGCTTGGCCAGCTCGACCTCGTCGGCGGCGTTGAGCAGAGCCGTCTTCCCGATCCCGTTCAGATACACGCGCACCAAGTCGGCGGCGGGGGACTGAGCGTCGAGGTCTTGGTCCATGCGGCTGGTGGTGGCATTTGCCATGACGGCCTCCTGATCGGGTGGAACTTTCAAGAGCTTCAACGCCCCAGACCCGCTCAGAGTTCCCACGAAGGATCCGCTTCACACCTTCTGATCAGCGGTTATTCGGGCACGACCTGAGAATGTGCTGAGAAATGAGCAAGAACGCGCTCAGCTGCGGTAGCCGTCGCCGAATTCGTCCGGATCAGGTTGCGGTGCCCGCGGACGCCCGACATCGAGAGCCGGACGCTCCGCGGTGGGGAACAGCGGGATGCGCTGCTGGTTCTGGTAGCGCCGCGGTTCTTCGGCGCGCCGCGGCGGCCGGTCATTGGCGATCAGCACAGCCATCCACGGCAGCGGGATGGCCACCACCACGATGGCCAACGAGACCAGACCGTTGTGCCAGATGCCGTAGGCGACGGCGGCAAGGATGAGTGACGGGATACGGAAGGACATCAATGTCAGGTACTTCCGAACCCGCTGACGGTGCTGTTCCTCGTAGGCGGGGGCAGCCCTCGTGATCAGTACGGGCCGGCCCTCGTCGTCGAAACTCAGCTCTTGGCCTTGTTTCATGTCTCCACTGTTCCACATCTCGAGCAGGCCATGCCTGCCGCATTTATTACCGTTTCGTTCCCAGGCAGAATGGCGTCATGCAAACGCAGACGATCGAGCGCCCCGACACCGACGAACGCGTCGACGACGGGACCGATGACGACACCCCGAAGGTCTTCCACTACGTCAAGAAGGACAAGATCGCCGAGAGCGCCGTCATGGGTACGCATGTGGTGGCGCTGTGCGGCGAGGTGTTTCCCGTGACGCGTTCGGCCAAGCCGGGATCGCCGGTCTGCCCGGACTGCAAGCGCATCTACGACCAACTCAAGAAGTAGCCGCGTCGGAGTCCGGCACCGCGGGCGCCGCAGGGGTGCCTGCGGGTGCGGATCCATTCCTGCACGGCACATCCGAGCGCGTCTCCAGCCACTCGCGCACGCGGTTGACGTGTGTGGCGGGCGCCGGCCACTCCTCTTGGATCGCCGCGTTCAGTTCGGCCCCGATCATGATCGCGAAACCGAGGAAGAACGCGAAGAGCAGGAACGCGATCGGTGTGGCGAGCGCGCCGTAGGTGTAGCCGGTGCTGGTGATCCACGTCAGGTACAGCCGAAGACCCCACGTGGCGATGAGGAACACCGTGGTCGCCAGCACCGAGCCCAGAAGCAGTCGGTGCGTCGGCAGCGGCTTGGGAAGCGACACCCGGTAGAGGACGAGCACTCCCAGCGTGATCGCCACGAACAGCACCGGGTAGTAGCCGAGGCGCAGCACCGTGTCCCAGCTGTCGGGGATGAAGGTGGCGAGCTTGCGCGGACCGAGCGCCAAGAACGGCGCGGTGATGATCGCGCCGATCAACATGACGACGTAGAGCCCGAGCGCGTAGAAACGCTGGCGGACGGGGTGTCTCAGCTCGGTCTGGTCGTGTGCTTCGGTAATCGAGTCGACGAACGCCGACACGGCCGACGAGCCCGCCCACAACGAGATCACAAAGCCGATCGACACCACCTCGCCCCTCGCGCCGCGCACGATGTCGCGAACGGTCGGCTCGATGATCTCGCTGACCACGTTCGGCGAGAAGAACCGCCCCGCCGTGCTGATCAGCTGGTTCTCGATCATCGGCAACGTATCGGGCCCGAACAGCGGCGCGATGTAGGCCAGGCTTCCCAGCATGCCGAGGAGCAGAGGGGGCAGCGACAGCGCGCACCAAAAGGCAGCCTGAGCCGACTCGGAGAAAATCGAATCGTCCCAACTCTTGGACAGGGTCCTCAGCGACATCTGCCGGATGTGGTGACGCGAGGGCGACGGACGCGGCGGTCGATCAGCCGGCCGCTCAGACTGGTCACTCATGACCAGCCCAGCATGCCGAATTTCGGTTTACGACTCCACCGGGCTCACTTCGAGCACCGCGGCCAGCTCGACGAGCTTCGCTTCGTGCTCGTTGGCGTGGTGTTGGCAGAACAGCAGCTCAGCTCCCGACGGGAGCTTGGCACGTACCTTGGCCGCCGCTCCACACCGGTCGCAGCGATCAGCCCTGGTCAATTCCGGACTGGTGAGCGTTGCGGTCATGGCACCTCCATAGGGTGTAGCGACGTAGTTCCACTGTGTCAGACGCTCGGGGTTTCGGCCTTGTTCCCCGGGGGTTTACGGGTGTGTCGTGTCTCACGGCCCTGCGGTCGACGACTCTGAAAGGCGGCCGGTGTGTCCCATCCTCGAGACGGTGCCGACTATGTGCACTTGTGCAGTGCCGACGAGTGGGCGGCAGCAGCCGGCTGCGGCGCCCACCGGCCGTCGTCGTTGACAGAGGTCGGATTCGTCCACCTGTCCACGCCGGAGCAGGTCCATCTGCCCGCGAACCGGCTCTACGCCGGTCGCACGGACCTGGTGCTGCTGCACATCGACGGGGCACGGTTGACATCTCCTGTTCGCTGGGAGCCGGGGGTTCCGACCGATCCAGATGGCATGGAGTTCCCACATTTGTATGGAGAACTGCCGGTCACTGCTGTGATCCGCGTCACTCCCTACGTCCCCGGCTTCGACGGTCAGTTCGCTCCGCTGACGACTCCGACCTAGATGTCGCTCTCGACATAGGCATCGACTTCGATCTCGACGAACAGTCCCGGCTCGATGAGCGCAGCGACCTCAACCATGGTGGTGACGGGGCGGACGGCACCGAAGACCTCCGCGTGCACCGCGCCCACCTCCTGCCAGGTGCTGATGTCGGTGACGAACATGCGGGTGCGCACGACGTCGGACAGCGAAGCGCCTACCTCGCCGAGTGCGACAGCGATGCGCCGCAACACTTCTCGAGCCTGTTCCGCTGCATCGGCACCGGGGGCGGTGGTGCCCGCGACCGCGACGAACGGACCCACCCGTACTGCGCGCGAATAGCCGACCGCGTCTTCGAAGGGTGAGTCGGAAGAGACGTTGACGCGCTGGTGCACGGTGCCAACCTAGCGTCCGTCCGGTGGTGCCGCCGTTGCGACCGCGGGCCTGTCACGGCGAGCCTATTGACGGACCTCATGATTTGCCGGTTAGATTCCAGCAATTCATGGACGTCAATCGCGGGGGGATCGAACATGTCCAGAGCGGAGCGTGGCGCGGCGACGGGACGCGGCCGGAAGACGGTGCTGCAGTGGCTCGCGGCAAGCACCGGTGGTGCGGCGATGATCGGGGCCGGCGTCGTCATGACTCTGCCGCCCGGTGCGGGCAATCCCGTCCGCCTCGACGTCGCTCTGGCCTCGACTGAGTCGGCGATGTCCTCGGAAACCGCAGCACTCCAACCGATTTGGTGGCTAGGTCGGTCCGGATCGGTGCACGGTGACACGGGCTCCGCCGCTGTCGGCGTGCGGGCGGCGACTCCACGCGTCCGGATGATCGGGACCGGGGGCTGGCTGATCGGCGATGGTGCCGACGCCCCGGCCGACTGCACCGGCGCGGCCTGCAACGGCCGCAACGGGGGGCTGCTCTGGGGCGACGGCGGCGATGGTGCGAACGGCGGCAAAGGTGGCAACGGCGGACTTCTTGGCGGAAACGGCGGCCGTGGGGGAGACGGTCGATATCCCGGCCAAGACGGGGGTGCCGGCGGCAACGCGGGCCGCTTCGCCGACACCGGAAACGGCGGCGACGGCGGCAACGGCGCAGATGGTGGACCGGGCATGGCCGGCGGGCAGGGCGGTGCCGGTGGTTCCGCCGGACGGCTGCACGGAAACGGCGGCAACGGCGGCAACGGCGGCAAGGGCGGGGTTGGACTCGACGGCGACAATCCCGCTCCCAGCGGCCGCGGCGCCACCGGAAACCCCAGCTATCTCGGGACCTCGGGGTTGCCGTTCACCGGCACCGTCGTCGACGGAGCGATCACCGGGGCCAACGGCGGCCGCGGGGCCGACGGAGCTCCCGGCAGCAACCAGTCCGGCGGACAGGGTGGCACCGGGCAGGGCGCCAGAGGGTTCTTCGGAGGCCGCCACCTGTTCACGGTCAGCGGAAACGGCGGCGACGGCGGTGACGGCGCCGGCGGAGGTATGGGCGGTGACGGCGGGAACGCCGGGCTGGCCCAGCAGAACGCACCCGGTGCCGCCGCGTTCGGCGGCCGCGGCGGCAACGGCGGCACGGGCGGCACCGGTGCCCGGGGCGGCGACGGGGGCGACGGCGGCAACGTCGACATCGGTTCGACGGTGGGCTTCGGCGGCGCGGGTGGCACCGGCGGCGCCGGCGGTACCGGCGCGACAGGTGGCACCGGTGCGGTCGGAGGTGCAGGCGGAGCCGGCGGGCGCGCGGGCCAGTTGACCGGTGCCGGCGGCGCCGGAGGCGCCGGTGGCGCGGGCGGTCAGGGTGGCACCGGCGCGACGGGCGGCACGGGTGGCGACGGCGGCGACGGCGGTGTCGACGTGTCCGATCCGGTGCGCGGCACAGTGACCGCCGGTGACGGTGGCGACGGCGGGGCCGGCGGACGCGGCGGGACCGGCGGTGCGGGCGGCGCGGGTGGTGCCGGTGGCCGCGGCGGCGCAGGCAGCCAACAGGAAGACTCGGCAGGCAGTGACGGCGTCGGTGGAGCGACCGGCGCCGGCGGCGCAGGCGGGCTCGGCGGCCGCGGCGGCAGCGGCGGCTCGCGCGGTGACAACGCCGGAGCGGCGGGATCGTCAGGCGGCGCCGGAGAAGCGGGAAGCGGGACCGCCGGCGGTGTCGGCGGGGACGGCGGCGCCGGCGGAGCGGGCAACCGCGCGGACTAGACGGGCACCGCCTCGATCACCGACAGCGGGCTGACCGTCGGGACCACCTTCGTCAGCCGAAAACCGGTTCGACGCAACAACTCCAAGTATTCCGCCCGGGTGCGTTCCCGGCCGTGCACCATCAGCAGCATCTCGAGGTCGAGCATGTGGCCGATGAAGGACGTGGCGCGTTCGGGAAGCACCATCTCCAGCAGCACGAGCCTGCCGCCGTCGTCGATGCCCGTGCGGATGTTGCGCAGGATCGTGGCTGCGTGCTCGTCGTCCCAGTCGTGGATGATGTTCTTCATCACGTACAGGTCGGCGCCGGCAGGTACCGCGTCGAGAAACGAACCGCTCTCGACGCGTGCGCGGGCCGCTACGCCGGCGTCCTCGAAGACCCGCCCGGCTCCGTCGACGACCGCAGGCAGGTCGAACAGCACCCCGCGCGCCTGCGGCACCTTCTGCAAGATGGTGGCCAGCACCGCGCCGTGCCCACCGCCGACGTCGACGGCGAGTCGACACCCGGTGAAGTCATAGGCGTGTAGCGCAACGTCATTCGACAGCCCACTGGCGGCGGTCATGGCGTTGTTGAACACCCGCGCGAACTCCGGGTCGGTGTCGAGGTAGTCGAAGAACGGCATCCCGCGCAACATGTCCGCGGCCGGCTCACCCGTCTGCACCGAATAATCCAAGCTGCCCCAGTCCGCCCATCGGGCCGGATGTCCGATGAACAGCACCATGTCGCGCATCGAGCCCGGGACGTCCGCGCGCAGCGCCTGCCCCACCGAGGTCAGCGCAAAGCGACCGTCGCGCCGCTCACGCAACGCGCCGCGACTGGTCATGGCTCGCATCAGGCGATGCACTGCACCGGCGTGGGCTCCCACTGCGGCTGCCACGTCTGCGGAATGCCGTGGACCGCCGGCCAACTCGTCGGCGATGCCGAGCTTGGCTGCGACGTAGAGCACCTGGGTCGTCCAGGCTCCGGTGGCCAGCTCGAGCAGGGCCACGTTGCCGGGGGCGGTGCCGCGGTGCCACTGCGCCAGTGCCGCACGCATCCGATCGACTGCCCGGATCACCGCCACCGGCGGAACAGTTCGTCTCACGGCGGTCACGCTAGGCGAACCGCCTTGAACAATTCTTGGACGACGCTTGGTGGTCGACCTAGTCGAGGTAGTCGCGCAGAACCTGCGAGCGGCTGGGGTGGCGCAACTTGCTCATAGTCTTGCTCTCGATCTGCCTGATGCGCTCACGGGTGACCCCGTACACCTGGCCGATCTCGTCCAGCGTGCGCGGCTGACCGTCGGTGAGTCCGAAGCGCAACCGCACCACCCCGGCTTCACGCTCGGAGAGCGTCTCCAGCACGGACTGCAGCTGGTCCTGCAGCAGCGTGAACGACACCGCGTCCACGGCCACGACGGCCTCGCTGTCCTCGATGAAGTCGCCGAGCTGGCTGTCGCCCTCGTCGCCGATGGTCTGATCAAGGGAAATGGGCTCTCGCGCGTACTGCTGGATCTCCAGCACCTTCTCCGGCGTGATGTCCATTTCCTTGGCGAGTTCCTCGGGCGTGGGCTCGCGACCCAGGTCCTGCAGCAGCTCGCGCTGGATGCGGCCGAGCTTGTTGATGACCTCGACCATGTGCACGGGGATGCGGATGGTGCGCGCCTGGTCGGCCATCGCACGGGTGATCGCCTGCCGGATCCACCAGGTGGCGTAGGTGGAGAACTTGTAACCCTTGGTGTAGTCGAACTTCTCGACCGCGCGGATCAGACCCAGGTTTCCCTCCTGGATCAGATCGAGGAACGCCATGCCGCGACCGGTGTAGCGCTTGGCCAGTGACACCACCAGACGCAGGTTGGCCTCGAGCAGGTGGTTCTTCGCGCGGTCGCCGTCGCGGCAGATCCACATCATGTCGCGGCGCTGGGCGGCAGGCAGCTTCTCGCCCTTCTCGGCGAATTCTGCCATGAGCTGCGTGGCGTACAGGCCGGCCTCGATGCGCTTGGCCAGCTCGACCTCTTCCTCGGCGTTGAGCAGCGCGACCTTGCCGATCTGCTTGAGATAGGCACGGACCGAGTCGGCCGAGGCGGTGAGTTCGGCGTCCTTGCGGGCCTGGCGCAGCGCCTCGGATTCCTCTTCGTCCCAGACGAAGTCGCCCGAGGCCTTGTCCTTTTCCGAGGGCTCGGCGATGTCGTCGTCGGCGCCGTCCTTGCCGGCTGCGGCGGCCTTGCCCGACGCTGCCGGGGTCTCGGTCGCATCGTCGGCGGCGGGCTCGTCGGCCTCGTCGTCGCTGTCGTCGTCGCCGTCGCTGTCGTCGTCGCTGTCGACCTCGATGTCGTCGAGTTCGAGATCACCGTCCTCGACGTCGATGTCCTCGCCGGGCTCTGCCTCGAGCTCGTCGTTGGCGTCCAGCTCGTCACCGGTCAGCTCGGTGTCGACGGCTCCCGGCGCGGCCGCCTTCTTGGCGCGGCCGCGTCCCGCGGGGGCGTCGGCGGACTTGGCCGTGCGCTTGGCGGCCTTCGCGGGAGCGCTCTTGGCCGCTCGCTTCGCGGGCGCCTTCTTCGCGGGAGTCTTGGCTGCGGTGTGCTTCACCGGCTCATCGGTTGCCGGGCTTGCCTTTGTCGCTGCCACGTACACCCTTCCAATCGTGCGGGTTTCGGCGCGCACGCATGCGCCGCCGAAAAGTGTCGGTTATCTCGAATGTCGGCGACGATCTCTAGTGAGGATGCTCCGCCGCTCTCGGTGTAGGCGGCCGCCGTCGACCATTGTAACGACAGTGTGGGTGCGTACCGTCCCGAGCGGCAAATTTGACGGCCGCGGCGCGTCGGTTACTTGTGAGTAGCCGTGACGTCGAGCTCGGAGGCCATCGCGGCGCCCACGATGCCCGCACTGTTCTGCAACGCTGCTGCGACGACCGGGGTGCGGTTCTCCAGCAGCGGAATCCATTTGTCGGCCTTGCGGCTGATGCCGCCGCCTGCGATGAACAAGTCCGGCCAGATCGCGTTCTCGATGGCCACCAGCACCTTGGTGACCTCCTTGGTCCAGCGCTCGTAGCTCCAGTCCTTGCGCTCCTTGACCGAGCTGGCGGCGCGGTGCTCGGCCTCCTTGCCCTCGACCTCGATGTGCCCGAACTCGGTGTTCGGCAGCAGCGCACCGTTGTGGATCACCGCTGAACCGATACCGGTGCCGAACGTCAGCAGCACGATGACGCCGCTGTGCCCGCGGCCGGCCCCGAATTTCTCCTCGGCGAGACCGGCGGCGTCGGCGTCGTTGAGCACGGTCACCTGCTGGCCGCCCAGCGCCCCGCTGATGACCTCGCGTGCGTTGGCACCGATCCACGACTTGTCGACGTTGGCCGCCGTCCGCACGATCCCCTCGGACACGACGCCGGGGTATGTGACGCCCAGCGGGCCGTCCCAGCCGAAGTGCTTCACCACCTCCGCGATCGTGGCGGCGACGGCGTCCGGGGTGGCCGGCTGAGGGGTGAGCAGCTTGTAGCGGTCGCCGATCAGCGTGCCGGTCTCGAGGTTGACGATGCCGCCCTTGACGCCGCTACCGCCGACGTCGATGCCGAAACCGCGGCGCGCAGACCCATTCTGGGAAGCGGTGGCAGGTGAGTCGGTGGCAGTCATGCAGGCTCCTCTGCGCAGGTGGGCGGCCCCGGTCGTGCCCACCCTATCGGCTGGCCGTTCGCGCTGGGCGGCAGTCCGCCATCCCGGGCCGCCCCAGCGGGCGTCGGTGTGCTGCGATGGTCGATGTGAGCGAGATCGACACCGAGCCACTGGCCGTCGCAGCAGTCGCCCAGCAGTTGGCCGCCGAGGCGGCCGCATTCGTCAGGCGACGCCGCGCCGAGGTGTTCGACCGAGCGAGTCAGGCCGACGCCGATGCCGCGATCCGGTCCAAGAGCACGCCGACCGACCCGGTCACCGTCGTCGACACCGAGACCGAGCGCCTGCTGCGGGAGCGGCTGGCGCAACTGCGCCCGGGGGAGCCGATCCTCGGCGAGGAGGAGGGCGGACCCGACAGCGGGCAGGACGAGCGGCTCACGTGGGTGCTCGACCCGATCGACGGCACGGTGAACTTCGTCTACGGCATCGAGGCGTTCGCGGTGTCGATCGGTGTGCAATGCAGCGGCGTGTCGGTTGCCGGCGCGGTCGCCGACGTCGCGCACGGAGCCGTCTACGCCGCCGCGATCGGGCACGGGGCCTGGGTGGTTCGGGACGGGCAGACGACCCGGCTGCAGTGCAGCAGCGCGTCGTCGTTGTCGATGGCACTCGTCGGCACCGGCTTCTCCTATCAGCCCGACGACCGCCGGCGCCAGGGCGCGGTGGTGGCCCGATTGCTGCCCGAGATTCGCGATCTGCGGCGGATCGGGTCCTGCGCCCTGGATCTGTGCATGGTGGCCGCGGGCCGGCTCGACGCGTACTTCGAAGACGGCGTGCACGTGTGGGATTGGGCAGCCGGTGGGTTGATCGCGGCGGAGGCGGGTGCGGTGGTACGGGCACCCGAGGCCGCGGGGGCGGGCCTGATGGTGGCGGCCGCACCCGGGGTGGCCGCCGACCTCGACGACGCGCTACGGCGCTGCGGGGTGGACCTCGACGCGGACCGTTGAGCTCAACAGGTCTGCGTGTGGATCTTGGTCAGCAGTGACGAGTCGGCCGGTGCGGTGGCGTCGGGCAGCAGGCTGGCCAACACCGCGTCGATGTCGTCACTGTGCGCAAGCTCGGTGAAATCGGTGCCGATCGCGAGATCGACGGTGTCGTCCTGGCGCTGGTCCTGGAACAACTCGGTGCACGGCGCCACCAGCCAGAGCGATGCCGCGGCGGCACGGCCGGCGGGGCCGAAGCGGATCTGCCCCTGGCACTGCAGACGGCCGTTGGCGTAGACGGGATCGTTGGCGGCTTCGGGCTCGTTGAACCCCAGGTCACGCAGCGCACCGGCCACTTCGGCCGCCTGGCCGCCCTGCCCGCTGGCATTGAGCACCCTGATCCGCGTGTCGGCGAGCTTGGCGGGGGTGACATCGGTCATCGCCGAGCGCGACACCTGCTCCCCGAGCGTGGGGGTTGGCGCGTTGGGATCGGCCGGGGCCGGGGGAGGGTTGCACGTCGCGACCTCTTGCACGTCCGGCGGTTGGGACAGCGCGATCACCCAGACCAGCATCGCGGCCACCGCCAGGGCGGCGAACATCAGGGCTCCCGGCAGGAAGTTCCGCCGCCGGAACGGGCGCCCGTGCTTGTCGAACGCGGTGCCCTCGGTGATTTGCGCGACCACGGCACAGACTCTAGAGCCCTTTCGAGCGAGCCTCCGACCGGCACTGACAGCACAACCCTCCCTGATGTGATGCAAATCACATTAGATCAGGGCTCATTCCGGGCACGAATCATTTGGTGGAAGCGTTCGACGCTGGTACAAAACCAACGCTGCAACGAGCTTCACGGAGGGGACAGGCCATGGCTACCGATTACGACGCCCCACGGCGCACAGAGACCGATGACGTTTCCGAGGATTCCCTCGAGGAACTGAAGGCACGCCGCAACGAAGCTCAGTCTGCTGTCGTCGACGTCGACGAATCCGAGACCGCCGAATCGTTCGAACTGCCCGGCGCGGATCTGTCCGGCGAGGAACTCTCGGTACGGGTGATACCGAAACAAGCCGACGAATTCACGTGTTCGAGCTGCTTCCTGGTGCATCACCGCAGTCGGCTGGCCAGTGAGAAGAACGGCATGATGATCTGCTCGGACTGCGCGGCTTAGAGCCTCAGGAGTTCAGCGCGGCGAGCACCCGATCGGGACGCCGGGCACTGATCAGCCAGTACGGCGTCGGGTCTTCCGGGTCCTCCAGCACGAGCAGCACCAGCGGTCCCACCCATGCGCGGTGGACGACGTAGGCGGCCGGGTCGAGCTGTCGGCCGAGCGCCGCCGACTTCGCTGATTTGGGCACGGTCGCCGAGCGGGTGATCACCGTGGCGGGAAGGTGGGCGCGTCCCACCCACAGCTCGGCGGTTCCCGTGCCCGGGTCGACCACCGACACCTCCACCCGGCCCAGCCACAGCAGGGCAACGGCGGCGACAGGGAGTAGCAGCGCATACGGCAACCACACCGGCAGCGCCGGAACGCCCTGGTTGATCTCGAGGCCGATCAGTGCGGCCAGTCCCAGTCCCGGCAGCCACCACCACCACGGCACCCAGAGCCGTTCGCGGTAACGAACGCTGCGGGCGGTGGTGTGCGTGTCGGACACGCGGCCAAGAGTAATCTCTGACGCCGTGCCCACCTCCCTGCCGGTCGTTCGCCTCGATCCGGAACTCCCGATGCCCGCACGGGCCCATGACGGAGACGCTGGGGTGGACCTGTTCAGTGCGGCCGACGTCGAACTGGGGCCCGGTCAGCGAGCGCTGGTCGGCACCGGCATCGCCGTCGCGATTCCGCACGGCATGGTCGGCTTGATCCACCCGCGATCGGGACTGGCTGCGCGCGTTGGCCTTTCGATCGTCAACAGCCCGGGAACGATCGACGCCGGGTATCGCGGTGAGATCAAGGTGTCGTTGATCAACCTGGACCCGCAGACGCCTGTCGTCGTGCACCGGGGTGATCGCATCGCCCAGCTGCTGGTCCAGCGGGTGGAGTTGCCGGAGCTGGTGGAAGTCACCTCCTTCGACGAAGCGGGGCTGGCCGACACGACCCGCGGCTCGGGTGGGCACGGATCTTCCGGCGGGCATGCCAGTCTGTGACGATGGCCTCCAGAGACGAACCGACAGACCCTGAGGTGGTAGCAGTGGAAGCCGACGAGGAACTCGAAGGCCCGTTCGACATCGACGATTTCGACGACCCGGAGCAGGCGACCATCGCACGGCTGGACCTTGGCTCGGTGCTGGTCCCGATGCCCGAGGCGGGTCAGGTGCAGGTCGAGATCAACGAGGCCGGGGTGCCCAGCGCGGTCTGGGTGGTGACGCCGCACGGCCGCTTCACCATCGCTGCCTACGCCGCGCCGAAATCGACCGGCCTGTGGCGCGAAGTGGCCTCCGAGCTGGCCGAGTCGCTGCGCAAGGACGTGCCCAAGGTGAGCATCGAGGACGGCCCGTGGGGCCGCGAAGTGGTCGGCTCGGGCGGTCCCGCCGTCGTCCGCTTCATCGGCGTCGACGGCTACCGCTGGATGATCCGCTGCGTGGTCAACGGTCCGGAGGAGAGCATCCGCGCGTTGGCCGAGCAGGCGCGCGAGGCGCTCGCCGACACGGTGGTCCGCCGCGGTGACACGCCGTTGCCGGTGCGGACGCCGCTGCCGGTGGCCTTGCCCGAGCAGATGGCCGAGCAGCTGCGCGCCGCCACCGAGCAGGCAGCTGCCGCGCAGCAGCAGCAGGCGCCGGCGCCACCTCAGGAACAGCAGCCCGAGCCGCCGCAGCCGCCCGCCGACCCAGCGGCGCGGCGTGCCGCCCAGGGATCGGCGATGCAACAACTGCGCACCATCACCGGCGGCTGACTAGCGCTGCGCCGCCGCCAACGCAGCCACAGACGCCGTACCCAGCACCGACGGGTCGGCGCCGATGTCGGCCAACGTCACCGTGCGCAGTGCTGCCCGTGGCGCGGCCGCGACCCATTCAAGTCCCACCTCGAGCGGATGGACCGCGTCGTCGGTGGCCGACACCACCCCCATCGGCGCGGCGAGCCCCTCGAACTCGCCGACGGTTGGCGCGACGTAGCGGGAGGCGATGTCCATCGCGTCCGGCAGGGCCGGCCACTGGCCGGCCCACGACCGGGTCAGCTCCTGCGCCAGCCACGCCGGGCTCGACTGCTGCATCGTCATGGTCGTCGCGGCGAGGCCGTCGCGGCGCAGCAGCGCGGCCGACGACCGGGCCGCCTGGGCGGCGGGCGCCGTGTCCGGCTCACCCGTCCACGCCGGCAGTGCGGCCAACACTGCGAGCACGCTCTGCGGATGTGACAGTGCCCACGCCGCTGCGACGGCGGCGCCGATCGACACCCCGCCCACCGCGATCGGCCCACCCGCCGCGCGGGCGGCGTCGTCGAGGGCGTGGAGATATCCGTCGATGAGCCGGTGCGGCTGCGGGGCCGGGGTCACCACCACCGCCCCGACCTGGTGTAATGCCGGGGAAAACGCCCGGTCGACGAAGTCGTCGTCGGAGCCGGTGCCGGGTAGCAGCACGGTCGTGACACCGCGCAGATCGACCGTCATGTTTCGATCGTGCCTGGTCGTGGAACCAGCTTTCCGCACGACCCGCCGCGGCGTTCGCATCTGGGAACCAACAGGTCTACCGTGGCGTTCGGTTGGAGTACGCACAGCAAGACGTGTTATGAGGTCAGGAGAAGCCATGGCCACGGCCGAGGGTTACCTGCGACGGCTCACTCGTCGGTTGACCGAAGACCCCGAGCAGCTCGACGTCGAGGAACTCAGCGACGACGTGGAGAGCACCGGGGCGCAGAAGGCGATCGACTGCCAGCGCGGTCAAGAGGTGACCATGATCGGGACGCTGCGCAGCGTCGAGTGCAACGGCAAGGGATGCGCGGGCGGGGTGAAGGCCGAACTGTTCGACGGAACCGATTCGGTGGTGCTCGTCTGGCTGGGTCAGCGCCGCATCCCCGGTATCGAGCAGGGCCGCACCCTGAAGGTGCACGGGCGCGTCGGCAAGCTCGACAACGGCGCCAAGGCGATCTACAACCCCCTCTACGAGATCCAGAAGTGAGCGCACCCGGCGACGAACCGGGCAGCGAGGCCACACCAGCGACCACACCGGCACGCGGCGCTGCCGTGCTGGAACAGATGGGCGGCATCAGCGGCCTGATCTACTCCTCGCTGCCGGTCCTGGTCTTCGTTCCGGTGTCCACCGCGTTCGGCCTGCTGCCCGCGATCGGGGCGGCGCTCGGCGTCGCGACACTGATCCTGATCTGGCGGTTGCTCCGCCGCGAATCCGTACAGCCGGCGATCTCCGGCTTCTTCGGCGTCGGCATCAGCGCGTTGATCGCCTACATCGTCGGCGCCTCCAAGGGTTATTTTCTGCTGGGCATCTGGACATCGCTGCTCTGGGCGGTGGTGTTCGCGGTGTCCGTGCTGATCCGCCGGCCCGTCGTCGGGTACATCTGGGGCTGGGTGCAGGCCCAGGATCGCGGCTGGCGTGACGTGCGGCGCGCCGTGTACGCCTTCGACATCGCCACGCTCGTCTGGGTCGCGGTGTTCGCCTCGCGGTTCCTGGTGCAGCAGCACCTCTACGAAGAGGACCAGACCGGCTGGCTGGGCGTGGCTCGCATCGCGATGGGCTGGCCGCTTACCGCAGTGGCCGCGCTGATCACCTACGGCGCCATCCGCGCAGCCCGACGGGAAGTGCGGGCGAAGGCCGGTGCCGACAGCGACGACAGCGACGACACGGTGGCCGAGCCGCGCTGATCGCGCTCAGCGCTGCGCAGGGCGCAGCAGCAGCTCGCGCAGTTGGTCCTCGACCTCGGCCACAGCCACGAACAGCAGCTCGTCGCCGCCTTCGAGGGGCTCGTCGCGTTCGGGCACGATCACCCGCGGCCCGCGCAGGATCGTCACCAGCGTGGCGTCGCGCGGCAACTCGAGGCGCTTGACCGGCTTGCCGCCCCACGGCGTGTCGTCGGGCAGCGTGATCTCCACCAGATTGGCCTGGCCCTTGCGGAACTCCATCAGCCGCACCAGATCACCGACCGAGACGGCCTCCTCCACCAGCGAGGCCAGCATGCGCGGCGTGGATACCGCCACGTCGACACCCCAGGACTCGTCGAACAGCCACTCGTTGCGCGGATCGTTGACCCGGGCGACCACCCGGGGCACCGCGAACTCGGTCTTCGACAACAGGCTCAACACCACGTTGGCCTTGTCGTCGCCCGTCGCCGCGATCACGACGTCGAACTCCTCGAGCTTCACCGACTCCAGCAGGCTCAGCTCGCACGCGTCGCCGAGGCGCCAGTGCGCCGCCGGAATGGCCTCCACGTCGATGTGGTCGGAATCGCGCTCGAGCAGCGTGACGTCGTGAGCTGCCACCAACTCCCGGGCGATCGACCGCCCGACCGCACCCGCTCCGGCAATCGCTACTTTCATTGGTCCGCTTCCTCGCTCGGCGGCAGCGCCGCGATCGCCAACGCTTCGGCGACGTGACCCGAGATCGCGGCGAGGTACACCTGGTCGCCCGCCTGGATCACGGTCTTGGGATCGGGCAGCAAGCCCGCGCCGAAGCGGATGATGAACGCGGCTCGGCCCGACGTCGCTGCTTCCAGGTCCGTGAGACGACGCCCCGCCCAGCCCTCGTGCAGCGCCAGTTCGGTGACGCCGACGTTGCCGCTGGGATCGCGCCATTTCGTGGTCTCGGTCTCGCGGGTCAGCACGTTGAGCAGGCGGTCGGTGGTCCACGGCACCGTCGCGACCGTCGGAATCCCCAGGCGCTCGTAGACCGCGGCGCGCTTGGCGTCGTAGATGCGCGCCACCACCCGCTGAACGCCGAACGTCTCGCGGGCGACACGCGCGGAGATGATGTTGGAATTGTCACCCGAGGACACCGCTGCGAACGCCGCCGCGTTCTCGATGCCCGCCCGGATCAGCACGTCGCGGTCGAAACCCATGCCGAGCACGCGTTGGCCGGGGAACGAGGGGGACAGGCGGTGAAAGGCCGTGCCATCACGGTCGATGACGGAGACGTCGTGACCGATCCTGGCCAGACTGTCGGCCAGCGACGCGCCGACGCGGCCGCATCCCATCACCACTACACGCACTGCGAGTCCTTTCCGGCGGGGCCGAACGTGGCGTCTGGCAGAGCTGTCACCACCCGGGCACTGAGGAACGCTACCGCTTTGGGACGCCCCACGACCGACGGGCTTTAGTCTTGGGACTCGTGTCCAAGCTTTCGACGGCCGCCCGACGGCTGGTACTGGGCCGGCCGTTCCGCAGCGACAAGCTCGCGCATACCCTGCTGCCGAAACGGATCGCGCTCCCGGTCTTCGCCTCTGACGCGCTGTCCTCGGTGGCCTACGCCCCGGAAGAGATCTTCCTGGTGCTGTCGGTCGCCGGCCTGTCGGCGTATTCGATGGCGCCCTGGATCGGGCTGGTGGTCGCCGCGGTCATGCTGATCGTGATCGCGAGTTATCGCCAGAACGTGCACGCATACCCGTCCGGCGGCGGCGACTACGAGGTGGTGACCACCAACCTCGGCCCGACGGCGGGGCTGACCGTAGCCAGCGCGCTGCTGGTCGACTACGTGCTGACCGTGGCCGTGTCGATGTCGTCGGCGATGTCGAACATCGGGTCGGCGATACCGTTCGTCGATCACCACAAGGTGTGGTTCGCGGTCGCCGCGATCCTGGTGCTGGCGTCTCTGAACCTGCGCGGTATCCGCGAGTCGGGCACCGCGTTCGCGATACCCACCTACGCGTTCATGGTGGGCATGTTCGTGATGCTGGGCTGGGGCTTCTTTCAGATCTACGTGCTGGGTCACGAGCTGCGCGCCGAGTCGGCGGGTTTCGAGATGCATTCCGAGCACGGCGACGTCCTGGGGTTCGCGCTGGTGTTCCTGATCGCCCGTGCGTTCTCGTCCGGCAGCGCGGCGCTGACCGGTGTCGAGGCGATCAGCAACGGCGTGCCGGCCTTCCGGAAACCGAAGTCCCGCAATGCGGCGACGACGCTTCTGCTGCTCGGCGGCATCGCCATCACGCTGTTCATGGGCATGATCATGCTGGCGCGCGCCACGGGCGCGCAGATCGCCGAGAGACCGCTGGAGCAACTGGGCGGAGCTCCGCCGGACTACCAGCAGAAGACGCTGATCGCCCAACTGGCCGCGGCGGTGTTCCACGATTTCCCGGTCGGGCTCTACCTCATCGCGGGGGTGACCGCGCTCATCCTGGTGCTCGCCGCGAACACCGCGTTCAACGGCTTCCCGGTGCTGGGCTCCATCTTGGCGCAGGACCGCTTCCTGCCCCGGCAGCTGCACACCCGCGGTGACCGGCTGGCGTTCTCCAACGGCATCCTGTTCCTGGCCTTCGGCGCCATCGCGTTCATCGTCGCGTTCCAGGCACAGGTGACCGCGCTGATCCAGCTCTACATCGTCGGGGTGTTCGTGTCGTTCACCCTGAGCCAGATCGGCATGGTGCGGCACTGGACCCGGCTGCTGCGTACCGAGACCGACAATGCGGCGCGGGCGCGGATGATGCGGTCGCGGGTCATCAACACCATCGGTTTCCTGTGCACCGGAACGGTGCTGATCATCGTCGTGCTCACCAAGTTCCTGGTGGGTGCGTGGATCGCGATCCTCGCGATGGGTGCGCTGTTCTTCATCATGAAGCTCATCCACCGCCACTACGCGTCGGTGAGCCGCGAACTCGAGGCTCGCGCGGCCGAGATGGAAGACATCGTGCTGCCCAGCCGCAACCACGCCTTCGTGCTGGTGTCCAACGTGCATCTGCCCACCCTGCGCGCGCTGGCCTATGCCCGCGCCACCCGCCCCGACGTTCTGGAGGCGATCACGGTCAGCGTCGACGACGCGGAGACCCGCGAGCTGGTGCACAAGTGGGAGTCCAGCGACATCAGCGTGCCGCTCAAGGTCATCGCCTCGCCGTATCGCGAGATCACCCGCCCCGTGCTCGAGTACGTCAAGCGGGTCAGCCGCGAATCGCCCCGCACGGTGGTGACGGTGTTCATCCCCGAGTACGTGGTCGGGCACTGGTGGGAGCAGGTGCTGCACAACCAGAGTGCTTTGCGGCTCAAGGGCAGACTGCTGTTCGAGCCCAATGTCATGGTGACGTCGGTGCCGTGGCAGCTGTCGTCCTCGGAGCGGCTGAAGAAATTGGCGCCGCAGTCGGCGCCGGGCGACGCGCGCAAGGGGTTCCTCGATTGACCGGTGCGGTGCCGGAGGAACTGGTCCTGACCACGGGCCGCCCGGCCAACGGCGGCAGCGTCGTCGCCCGGCACGACGGCCGCGTGGTGTTCGTGCGCTACGCCCTGCCCGGGGAGACCGTACGGGCCCGCGTCGTCGGTGCCGGTTCGACGCGGGAGAAGTACTGGAACGCCGAAGCGGTCGAAGTGATCGAGCCGTCGCCGGATCGCGTGGAGTCCTGGTGCCCGATCGCCGGTGTGGGCGGATCGGGATGCTGTGATCTGGCGTTCGCCGAGCCCGCGGCGGCGCGTCGGGTCAAGGGTGCCGTGGTCGCCAATCAGCTTGCGCGGCTGGGCAATCACCATTGGCGGGCCGAGGACGAGGCAACGGCGGAAGCGGTCGGTGAGGCCGGCCACACCGGTTGGCGCACGCGGGTGCGTCTCGACGTGTCGACCGACGGACGCGCCGGCTTCCACCGCTACCACAGCGCCGATCTGGTGCACCGACTCGACTGTGCCCAGGTGCCCGAGGGTCTGCTGTCCGGCGTGGCGGAGCAGCGGTGGCCGCCGGACGCCGCGGTTCACGTGGCCGTCGACGACGACGGGCGCCGCCACGTCGTGGTGTCGGCCAGGGGCCGGAAGACCGAGGTGCGTGAAGGTGACTACGAGGGCGTGCAGCGGGTCTCCGGGCGCACGTGGCGGGTGCCGGTGACGGCGTTCTGGCAGGCGCATCGGGACGCCCCCGCGCTCTACAGCTCCCTGGTGTCGCAGTGGGCGCAGCTCTCGCCGGGTATGACCGCGTGGGATCTCTACGGGGGAGCGGGTGTGTTCGCCGCGGCGTTGGCGGCCGCCATGGGAGACACCGGACGGGTGCTCACCGTCGACACCTCGCGCGGGGCCGCCCGCGCTGCCCGGGCTGCTCTGAAAGACCTCAGCTCAGTCGACGTCGTCACCGATTCGGTGCGCCGCGCGCTGGCCGCGCAGACGACCCGCGCCGACGTCGCTGTGCTCGACCCGCCGCGCACCGGGGCGGGCCGCGACGTGATCGCCGCTCTGTCGGCCGCCGAGGTGCCACGGGTCGTGCACATCGGTTGCGAGGCAGCGTCTTTCGCGCGCGACATCGGCTTGTACCGCGAGAACGGATATCAGGTCGAGGATCTTCGGGTGTTCGATTCGTTCCCGTTGACCCACCACGTGGAATGCGTGGCGGTGCTCACCCGATGACGAAGTAGCGCACCCAGAGGTAGACGGCGGACACGGCGACCGACATCACCGTCACCGCGATGCCCTTGCGGGTGAACTCCCAGAACGAGATCGGGCGGTCGGCGCGCCGCGCGATGCCCAGCATCACGACGTTGGCGCTCGCTCCGACCGCCGTCATGTTGCCGCCGAGGTCGGCGCCGAGGGCCAGCGCCCACCACAGTGCCTCGGAGTGGGTGGGGTCGGACAGTTCGGCGGCCAGTTCGCTGACGATCGGCGTCATGGTCGCCACGTACGGAATGTTGTCGATGATGCCCGACACCGGTGCTGACACCCCGAGCACAAGCATGACCGCTGTCAGCGGGTCACCGCCTGTCGCCTCGACGGCAGACTCGGCGAGCTCGGCGACGACACCGGTTTTGACCAGCGCCCCCACCATCACGAAGAGGCCCGCGAAGAACAGCAGGGTCTCCCACTCCACGCTGTGCAGGTAGTCGGACCTGTCCAACCGCGAGATGACGATCAGAATGCCGGCGCCCAGCAGCGCGACGATCGACGGCTCGATGTGCAACACGGGGTGCGCGATGAACGCCGTGAAGACGAGGACGAGCACCACCCCGGCCTTGACCAGCAGCCGCGGATCCTGGATCGCTTCGCGTTCCTGAAGTGACATCACATCGGCGACCCGCTCGGATCGCACCTCGAAGGAGCCGCGGAACAACCAGGGGAGCATGGCGATGAACAGCCCGAGGATCACCACGACGATGGGCAGCATGCCCACGAGGAAGTCGTTGAACGTGAGCCCCGAGCGGCTCGCGATGATGATGTTGGGCGGATCGCCGACCAGCGTGGCGGCGCCGCCGATGTTGGAGGCGAAGACCTCGGCCATCAGGAAAGGCACCGGGTTGATGGCGAGCCGGTCACACACCAGCAGCGTCACCGGGGCGATCAGGAGAACGGTGGTGACGTTGTCGAGCAGCGCCGACGCCGCGGCGGTGACCAGGACGAGCAGGATCATGATGCGCAGGGGAGACCCGCCTGCGCGTTTGACGGCCCAGATCGCGACATACTCGAAGACGCCGGTCTGCCGCAGCACGCTGACGATGATCATCATCCCGAACAGCAGGAAGATGACATCCCAGTCGATTCCGGTCTCCCGCGAGAAGAACGCGTCCTCGGAGCCGAGCAGGCCGACGGCGAGGACGATCGCCGCGCCCCCGAGTGCGGCCAGCGTCTTGTTGATGCGGTCGCTGGCGATCAGTGCGTAGGCGACGACGAAGACCGCGATCGCCACGACGGTCATCGCGACGCCTTGTGTCGGGAGGTCAATGTTTCAGGGCCGCTTCCAACAGGCGTGACGCGGTGATGACACCGGTGAGCTCGCCGTCCTTCATCACCGCCACCAGCGGGCTCCTGCACCGCGCCATCTTGGCGGCCACCTCGATGATGGTGTCATCGGCGCGTGCCGCCGGGACGTCGAGCAGGTGGTCCGGCAACACCTCCCGCACCGTCTTGCTGGCGAGCTTGTCGGCGGCGCTGTCGGCCATCGTCTCGTCCAGTACCCCGGCCAGCGACGGATCGTCCTGCACGTACCGCGGGATGATGAACCGCACCACCTGGGAGGCGGGCAGCACGGCGAAGCGCTTCCCCGGACGATCGGTGACGACGATGCCGGGCAATCGGTGCTCGGCGAGCATGCGGGCCGCGTCGAGGGCATTGGAGTCCATGCTCACGACCGGGAATTCCTCGGCGATGTCCTCGGCGTGCATGTCGGAAACGATACGACGAGGGGGGCGGCCCCGTCTCGGCTGGTGTGCCGGTGCGGACCGGTATAGATTGGGCGCAGGTGCGCCGGGAAGACGGGTCGGCAAGTGTGTTCGACGACCCGTGAAAGGTTTCCCCTTGTCTGCCATCGCATTTCTGCCAATTGTGTTTCCTCCTCTGTCGAAACCGTTGTCGCGCAACGGTGTTGCGCGCCGTTTCGGGCCGGGGCCCGCGTCGTGACCGAACCCGGCGCCACGGCGCCCGCCAAGCGGAGGCTGCTCAGTCGAGGGTCATGGGTCGAGGCGCAACGATTCGCCGAGATCCTGCGTCGGGAGACCGTCGGCGGTGTCTTGCTGCTGTTCGCCGCGGGACTGGCGCTCGGCTGGGCGAATTCACCGTGGTCCGCGTCGTATCACGCGCTGTCGGAACACCTGATCGGCCCGGAGTCACTGCATCTTCAGCTCAGTGTGGCCAGCTGGGCCGCCGATGGATTGCTCGCGATCTTCTTCTTCGTGGTCGGGGTCGAGCTCAAGCGTGAGTTCGTCGCCGGTGACCTCCGTGACCCGGCCCGCGCCGCTCTGCCCATCGCCGCGGCCATCGGGGGGATGCTCGTACCGGCGGGCATCTTCGTCGCGGTCAATCTCGCAGCCGGTCGCCCCGAGAATCTCGGCGGCTGGGCGGTTCCGATCGCGACCGACATCGCCTTCGCCCTCGCCGTGCTCGCAGTTCTGTCGACCCACTTGCCGACGGCGCTGCGTACGTTCCTCCTGACCCTCGCCGTCGTCGACGATCTTCTGGCCATCACCGTGATCGCGGTGTTCTACACCGACCATCTCGCCCTGGGGCCCCTTGGTCTGGCGGTGCTCCCGGCAGGTCTGTTCGTGCTGGCAGTGCAGCGCGGATGGCGGCACTGGTGGCTCTTGGTGCCGCTTGCGGTGCTCACGTGGGCGCTGGTGCACGCCAGCGGCGTGCACGCCACGGTCGCCGGGGTCGTGCTCGGGTTCGCTGTACCCGTGCTGGGCCGGCACGCGTCGGCCGACCACTTCGAACACGTCCTGCGCCCGGTCTCGGCCGGTGTGGCCGTGCCGGTGTTCGCGTTCTTCGCCGCAGGAGTCACCGTCGGCGGCTGGTCGGGACTGGGCGATTCGCTGCTGCATCCGGTGACTCTCGGCGTGATGGCCGGTCTGGTGATCGGCAAGCCCCTCGGCGTGTGGCTGACGGCCTATTTGCTGGCCAGGTTCACCCACGCGAGTCTGGACGACGACCTCGAGTGGCGCGACGTGCTCGGTGTGTCACTGCTGGCCGGTATCGGCTTCACCGTCTCGCTGCTCATCGGTGAGCTGGCGTTCGATTACGGATCGATGACCAGTGCCGACGTGAAGATCGGGGTGCTGTGCGGCTCGGTCGTCGCCGGCGTGTTCGCCGCAGTGGTCCTGCTCAGCCGCAACGCCGCCTACCGGCGGATTCATCTCGCGGAGACGGTCGACCGCGACGCCGACGGCGTTCCCGACATCTACGAGACGCAGCCCTCTCGAGACGACTGATCCGGTTACCGGTGCGTAGACTGGCCGAATGCTTGAACAGATCCGCGGTCCCGCTGATCTGCAGCACCTGTCGCAGGCACAGGTGGATGCGTTGGCCGGGGAAATCCGCCACTTCCTGATCCACAAGGTCGCGGCAACCGGCGGTCACCTGGGACCTAACCTCGGTGTCGTCGAGCTGACATTGGCGCTGCATCGCGTCTTCGACTCGCCGCACGACCCGATCCTGTTCGACACCGGGCATCAGGCCTACGTGCACAAGATGCTCACGGGCCGCAGCCAGGACTTCGAGACGCTGCGCAAGAAGGACGGCCTGTCGGGCTATCCGTCGCGCGAGGAGAGCGTGCACGACTGGGTCGAGTCCAGCCACGCCAGCTCGGCGCTGTCCTACGCCGACGGCCTGGCCAAGGCCTTCGAGCTCAGCGGGCACCGCAACCGCCACGTCGTCGCCGTCGTCGGTGACGGCGCCCTGACCGGCGGCATGTGCTGGGAGGCGATGAACAACATCGCGGCCTCCAAGCGCCCGGTCGTGATCGTCGTCAACGACAACGGCCGCAGCTACGCCCCGACCATCGGTGGCTTCGCCGAGCATCTGGCACGTCTGCGCCTGCAGCCCGGGTACGAGCGCGTGCTCGAAGAGGGCCGCAAGGCCGTGCGGGGCGTGCCGATGATCGGCGAGTTCTGCTACCAGTGCATGCACAGCATCAAGGCCGGCATCAAAGACGCGCTGTCCCCGCAGGTCATGTTCACCGACTTGGGACTCAAGTACGTCGGCCCCATCGACGGTCACGACGAACACGCCGTGGAAAGCGCGCTGCGGCATGCCCGTGCGTTCAACGCGCCGGTGGTCGTGCACGTCGTCACCCGCAAGGGCATGGGGTATGCGCCCGCGGAGAACGACGAAGACGACCAGATGCACGCATGCGGCGTGATCGACCCCGAGACCGGCTTGGCGACCACGATCCCCGGCCCCGGGTGGACGTCGGCGTTCTCCGAGTCGCTGATCTCGCTGGCCGCCAAGCGGCGCGACGTCGTCGCGATCACCGCCGCGATGCCGGGCCCGACCGGGCTCAGCGCGTTCCGGCTGCGCTATCCCGACCGGTTCTTCGACGTCGGCATCGCCGAGCAGCACGCGATCACCTCGGCTGCGGGGTTGGCGATGGGCGGCATGCATCCTGTTGTCGCGGTGTACTCCACGTTCCTGAACCGGGCATTCGACCAGGTGATGATGGACGTCGCGCTGCACAAGCTGCCGGTGACCATCGTGTTGGACCGCGCCGGAGTCACCGGTCCCGACGGGGCCAGCCACAACGGCATGTGGGACCTGTCGATCCTCGGCGTCGTCCCCGGCATGCGGGTGGCGGCGCCCCGCGACGGCGCCCGGCTGCGGGAAGAGCTGGCCGAGGCCCTCGACGTCAACGACGGCCCCACCGCCATTCGGTTCCCGAAAGGCGATGTGGGACAAGACATCACGGCACTCGAACGGCGCGACGGGGTGGACATCCTGGCGGTTCCCGCCGACGGCCTTTCCGATGACGTCCTGGTGATCGCCGTCGGACCGTTCGCGACGATGGCGTTGGCGGTGGCCGAGCGGCTGCGCAATCAGGGCATCGGCGTCACCGTCGTCGATCCCCGGTGGGTGCTGCCGGTGCCCGAGGTGCTCGCCACGCTTGCCGCGCAGCACAAGCTCGTGGTCACGCTCGAGGACAACGGGGTGCACGGCGGCGTGGGGTCGGCGGTCTCGACGGCGTTGCGCCGCGCGGAGATCGACGTGCCGTGCCGCGATGCCGCGCTGCCGCAGGAGTTCTTCGCGCACGCCTCCCGCGGCGAGGTGCTCGCCCAGGTCGGACTGACCGAACGCAACCTCGCGCGGCAGATCACCGGCTGGGTCGCCGCTCTCGGCGCCGGCGTGGCCGAGAAGGAAGTCAGCCAGCACCTCGACTGACGTACCCCGGTGCTGCGGTTGCGTTGAGGGATTGCCCGTAGAACGCGATGCGCACCAGCATGGTTGACGCTCGACGCAGGGGATCGCATAGTGTATCCAATATCGTCGAAAGCGAGATGCCGATGCCGCCGCGCGCTGCTGCCAATCCCACCCGCTCCAAGGGTGTGGGACGGGGTGCCCCCAAGGGCGACCCGAAAGACGCTGCCGACCGTCAGCGTCCCGACTTCGTCCGGCCCAAGACCGCCCAGCAGGCAGTCGCCGAGGCGCTGCGCCACGACATCACCACCGGCAAGCTCGCCCCCGGCAGCTGGATCGTCCAAGAGGCTCTGGCTGAGCAGTTCGGTATGTCGCGCATTCCGATTCGAGAGGCGCTGAAGACACTCGAGGCGGAGGAGTACATCACCTACGTTCCGCACAGCGGATACCGCGTGGCGAAGCTGGGGCTCGACGATCTGCTCGAGGTCTTCACGTTGCGGGCCATCTTGGAGGAGGCGCTCATTCGTGACGCCGTGCCCAGCATCACCGACGAGATCGTCGACGAGATGCGCAGGTGCAACGCCGCGATGGATGACGCTGCGACCGCGGGCGATCTGATCGCGGTCGGGATGTACAACCGGCAGTTCCACTTCTTGACGTTCCATCAGAGCCGGATGGGACGCACCAAGCGCATCGTCACTCAGCTGTGGAACACGGCCGACGCCTACCGGCCGCTGTACTCGCCGCTGCTGGACATGCCGACGGTGTGCCATGAACACCTCGCGATGATCGAGGCCATGGCCGATCGCGATGTGGATCGCATGGTGGCGCTCAATCACCAACACCGAGCGCATGCCATCGAACCGATCCACCGGATGTTCGCCGTGGAGTCCGAAGAATCGGCATGACCGTCGCCGAACGCCTTCGCGAGTTGGGCCTGTCCGTCCCGCCGGCGCCGCCGCCCAAGGGTTCGTATTCGCCGAGTCGCCGCTGGGGCGACCAGCTGTGGATCTCGGGTGCGACCGCCCGCCGTGGCGCAGCCCCGGCTCTGCGCGGCATCGTCGGCGCTGATGTCACCGTCGAACAGGCCCGCGACCAGGCCGCAACGGCCGCGATGAATCTTCTCGGCGCGGTCGATGCCGCGGTTGGGCTCGACGCGGTGGCCGCAGTGGTCCATCTGCGCGGGTATGTCAGAGCCGTAAGCGAATTCGAGGCCCACCCGGCGGTCATCGACGGTGCGTCGCGCGTACTTCTCGACGCGTTCGGCGAGCACCGGGGCGCACACGCGCGCACCGCCATCGGTGTCGCATCGCTCCCCGGCGGAGCGTGCGTCGAACTGGAACTCGTCGTCAGCGTCGCGGCGACAGGCTGACACGATCGGCCCATCGCCCCAGTGCCAGGCCGAGTGCGACGCCCGCCGCTGCGGTCAGCGCCACGACGGCCCACTCAGTGGCACTCTCACGGACCCGCACGGATTCTGCGGTCTCGCGTGCGGTGTCCGTCGGGGCCCCGTCGCCGGCGATGACGGCGTCGAGACGGCCGACGAACTGCCCGATGATCCGATTGCTCACCTGCTCGATGACCCCTGTGCCGAATTGGGCGATACGCCCGCTCAGTTCGACATCGGTGGTCACCGTGACCACGCAGCGGTCGGCCTCCTCGCGTGCGGTGATGCGTACGGCGGCCTCGGTGGAACCATTGCCTTTGCGGTCTCGCGCGCTCCCGACGACGAGCATCTCTTTGCCGATGTCATCGCGACTCATCAGACGTGCCGTACCCGCCAACGTCACGCCGACCGGTCCCACCTTCACGGCGACGTGGGCGTGATAGTCGTCGCCGTCGGCGCGGTCGAGGCCGGCGCCCGGAACGCAGCCGATGACTGTGGGGATGTCGGTCAGCACCGACCAAGCGGTCTGCAACGGTGCCTGAACCTCGAATTCATGAACGAGTTGCATCTCGTGTCCCTTCTCGGCGGCCAGCGGTTGTCGAACCGGCGGACATCACCCTACGATTGGATACGATATCCAACAAGCGAGCCGAGGAGGCCCCCAGATGTTGAGCAAGGGCGTGGGACTGTTCCCGACCGAACCGACGGGAGTCATGTGTTCCTACGTCCGCCTCTGTGAGGATCTCGGCTACGACAACGTGTGGTTCGGGGACTCCCAGAACATCTGGCGAGAATCGTCGACGGTGATGGGCGCTGCGGCGGTCGGCACAGAGCGCATCGTGTTCGGCACGGGGGTGACCAATGCCGTGACCCGGCATCCCTCCCTGCTCGCGTCGACGTGGGCGACCCTGGCCGAGTTCACCGGGGGACGTGTGGCTCTCGGTATCGGCACCGGTGACTCGTCGCTGCGCACGATGGGTCTCAAACCTCTCAAGCTCGCCGAGTTGGAGCGCTCGATAGTCGATCTGCGCGCTCTGTTCCGTGGTGAGAACGTCGCCGAACCCTCCAGCGGCGCGGAGTACCACTTGAACTACCTGCCCGGCCCGATCGACGTCCCGATCTACATTGCGGCGTCCGCTCCGAAGATCCTGGAGATGTCCGGCCGCATCGCCGACGGTGTCATCGTATTGGTGGGAACCGCGCCCCATTTCATCGAGGCGGCCCTGCGCACCATCGAGCGGGGAGCCGCACAGAGCGGACGGTCGCTCGACGATCTGCACATCGTGCTCTGGACGCCGACGGCGATCGGCGCCGACAGCGTGCAAGCGCGAGACTTGGTGCGCGCCCACGTCTCCCGGGTGGCGATCCGTCCATTGCCCGCGGCGGTGGACCCTGCGCTCGAGAAGGCCATCGAGCGGATACGGGAGAACTACAACTACTACGAGCACATGAATCCCGACGCCGCGCACGCCGATCTGGTGCCGGATGAACTCGTCGACCTGTTCGCCCTCGCCGGCACACCCGATGAATGCGCGCAGCGGCTCAAGGAGATCGAAACCCTTGGGGTGGACCAGGTGTCGATCGTCCCGTTCGTCCCGTCCGGCGAGAGTCGCGAGGGCACGATCCGAGCCTTCGCCGAGATCGTCGGCACCCCGCGAGCCTGACGTGACTCGTCCCGGTTCCGATCCCGCTCCCGGCAGCCCGGTGCCCGGAGCTCCGCCGGCTTTGAAGCGTGCGCTCACCCCTGCCGACGGGGTGCTCGCCGCGCCTGTGCGCTCCGAATCACCGACCAGAAGTACTGTGCCGCACCAGCAGTCGTGGAACGACTCGCGATCTGACGCCTCGCGATGGACCGTGGCGGCCGCCATGTTCGGCATTGCCGCCGGGTTGGAACTCGCGGGCGCCATGACGAGAAAAAGATCCCGCTAAGTGTTGCCGGGTCGCACAGGCCTTCGTATAGTGTATCCAATATTCATCGACTCTCGGAGGCCCTTCTGATGCCACGGATTTCGAAGCTCACCGGTGCGATCCTCGCCGTGTCCGCCTTGCTCGTCGGCGCCACCGCATGTGCGAACGAATCCGAGGGTCCCTCGGGAGGCGGCAGCGCGACCGACACTCTCAGTATCTCTGCGACCGGTGTCGACAGCCTTCCCTTCATGGCCATCCTGCAGGCGGGCATCGACAAGAAGTGGTTCGAGGAGGAGGGTCTCAAGGTCGATCTGTATTCCGGTGGCGGAGGCGGAAACACGCTGCGCGTGGTCACCAGCGGCGACGCGGACATGGCGATCGCCGGCAACACCTCGGTGATTCTCGCTGCGCAGCAGCCCAACTCGAACCTCACCGTGATCGCGCCCTGGTTCCAGGTCAACGATTTCTCGTGGATCAGCCCGCCCGGACGCAGCATCCAAGGTGCCACGCTGGGCTTCAGCTCCGCCGGATCGTCGACCGAGCTGCTGGTCAAAGGCTTGGAGCGGAAACTGGGACAGGGTGTGAAGGCGCAGGCCGTCGGCGCGATGGGGGACAACTGGACCGCGGCGAAGGCCAATCAGATCACCGCCGGATGGGCGATGCAGCCGTTCATCGCGGACAAGCAGGCCTCCGACAACGCCGAGATCCTGGTCAACTCCCGCGAGGTCCTCGGTGACCTACCCGCCGATCTGGTCGCAGTGAACTCGCAGTACGCGCAAGCCAATCCGGAGAACGTCAAGACCTTCTTCAAGGTCGCCAACCGCCTCAACGAATGGGTGGTCGCCAATCCCGACGAGGCAGCAGGAGAGCTGGCGCCACTGGTGGGTGTCTCGCCCGAGATCATGAAGTCGGCGTTCAAGAACAGCCCCGACCTCGCGAAGGGCTACTCGCTGAAGGTCGACCCCGAGGGCCTGACGAACCTCTCGGAGCTGATGGTCGCGGCCGGGCAGATCACGGCACCCGTCGACTGGGCCTCGGTGCTCGACCAGCAGTACCTGCCGGAGGATGCTCGAGCCGAACTCTGACCGTCCCTCGACCGATCGCAGAGGTAGCGCCATGAATTCTTCAGGCATCGAGATGAACGGTGTGTCGGTGGTGTTCGACACGCCTGCGCGCCGGGTCACCGCCGTCACCGACATCAACCAGAGCGTGCCGCACTCGAGCTTCGTCTCCATCGTCGGACCGAGCGGATGCGGTAAGTCCACGTTGCTCGCGGTGGTGGCCGGCCTGCAGAAGGCGACCACAGGAACGGTCAGCGTTGGCGGACGGCAGGTCACCGGTCCCGACCCCAAGATCGGCGTGGTGTTCCAGGAGGACTCCACACTGCCGTGGCGCACCGTCGAGGAGAACGTCAGGTTCGCAATGGAGATGATCGGCACGCCCAAGGACGCTCGGCGCAAGCGAGCGGCCGAGGCGATTGCCCTGGTCGGGCTCAGCGGGTTCGAGAAGTCCTATCCTGCAACATTGTCCGGGGGTATGCGGCAGCGGGTGGCGCTGGCCCGCACGCTCGCGGTGCAGCCCGAGGTCGTGCTGATGGACGAGCCGTTCGCCGCGCTGGACCAGCAGACCCGGCTGTTCCTCGGCGCTGAAGTACGTCAGATCTGGGCGCGAACCAAACAGACGATCATGTTCGTCACGCACGACATCGCCGAGGCGATCCTGCTCTCCCAACAGGTCTGGGTGATGTCCTACCGCCCCGGCACGATTCTCGACGTCGTCGACATCGACCTGCCCGCAGAGCGGGATGCGGGCATGGTGTCGACCCCCCGGTTCAACGAACTGCAGAACCGGATCTGGACCTCCCTGCAGGCCGAGTCGATGCGCGGGTTCAAGCAACAAGAGGCGGCGGCCACGTGACGGCATCGTTCACCGCGACCGACGACCTGCCGACCGACAGCATGCCCACCCACGGCACGCCGGCCACCTCGACCTCGGGTCGCCGACGCCTACCGCGATGGGCCCTCAGCTCACTGTCGACGCTCGGTCTCGTCCTCGTGTTCGTCGTCGGAACCGAGGTCGGTTCACGCGCGGGCTGGTGGAACGATCACGTGTTGCCCGCCCCGTCAGTGATTTTCGGCGCGCTGGCCGAGCTGCTGACCGAACAGCAATTCTGGGTCGACGCTCAGCGCACCGGGTTCGAGGTCGCGGTGTCGATCGTGTTCGGGTGTCTGCTGGGTTTCGGCGCCGGACTCCTGTTCTGGAAGGTGCCGCTGCTCGGCCGGGTCTTCGAGCCCTATCTGGTGTCGTTCTACGCGGTGCCGCTGGTGCTGTTCTACCCGGTGATGATCGTGCTGGTCGGCATCAACGCGATGTCGGTGGTCATCTTGGCCACGATCATGGCCGCCATCCCCATGGCACTCAACACCGCCGTCGGCCTGAACCAGATGCCGGCGGTGTATCTGAAGCTGGCCCGCTCGCTCAAGGCGTCGCCGCGCCAGACGCTGTTCGCCATCGCCGTGCCCGCCGCCGGCCCCTACATCGTCGCCGGGCTCCGGCTGGCCGTGGTGTACGCGTTGATCGGCACCATCGCGATGGAGTTCACCACCGCGCAGGCCGGGCTGGGTTACCGGATCCGCTACCTGTACGAGATCTTCGACAACACCGGCATGTACGCCTACATCGTGATGGTCCTGCTGCTGTCGTGTCTGCTGACGATCCTGCTCGCCGCTGCCGAGCGGCTGCTGCTGCGCGGGAGGAACGCATGACGGCCACCCTGCCCGCTCGCGAGGCTGACGCGAAAGTGCCCGCCACCCCAGGGTTCTCGCTTCGCGCGCTGCTGACCAATCAGTTCGTCGGGGCCAGCCTGGTCGCGGTGTTCATCGCGGTCGCGTGGCAGGTCATGTCGGGGTTGACGTTCGTGATCCCGTCCCCGCTGCACACGCTGCGCGTCGCTGCCGCGAACCTCTCCGATCCGGCGTACCTGTTCGATCTGCAGGTCACCGCGCAGTCGGTGGCGCTGGCCTTCGTGATCGGCACGGCGATCGGCGGCGGAACGGGCCTGCTGCTGGGGCTGTCGGCGCGGTTGCGGACCGCGTTCGAACCGCTGTTGATCATGCTCAACGGCATTCCCAAGATCGTGCTGTATCCGGTGCTGTTGCCGATCTTCAGCCTGTCGGGCTCCAAGGTCGTGATGGGGGTGTTGTTCGCGCTGTTCCCGGTGCTCATCAACGTGTCCACCGGGGTGCAGGAGATCCCCCGCGTGTATTGGAAGCTGGCGCGATCGGTGCAGGCCAATCCCTGGCAGATGCTGGTGCACATCATCTTTCCGGCGATCCGCCGTCCCCTGCTGACCGGTATCCGGCTCGCGGTCAGTCTTGCTGTCGTCGGCGTCGTGCTCTCGGAGTTCTTCGCGACGAAGCGGGGACTGGGCCGGGTGGTGCTCCAGGCGTACAGCCATGGCGACTATCCATCGATGGTCGCCACCATCATGCTGCTGATCACCATCTCGTTCGTGATCTCGATTGCGCTGTGGCAGTGGGAGAAGCGAATCCATTGAGTTCTGCACGGTCTGAGCGGGGGTACATCGGCGACTCGGTGCGCCGTCGGGAAGACGACCGCATGCTCGGCGGTAAGGGACGTTTCCTCGCCGATCGTGCCGCGGGTGCCCAGCACGTGGTCTTCGTCCGATCGAACCAGGCCCATGCGAGGATCACCGGCGTCGATGTCGCCGCCGCGGCCGCGATGCCCGGTGTGCACGGCGTGTTCCTCGCTGCCGATCTCGGTCTGGCGGGCGCCGCGATCCCGGCACTGACCACACCCGACCCCGACTTCACCGCGGCGACATCGCTGCGACTCGCCGAACAGCGCCTGGCGATCCTGGCCGACCAGCGGGTTCACTATGTCGGTCAGCCCATCGCGGTCGTCGTCGCCGACGACCGTTACCAGGCCGAAGATGCCGCCGAGTGTGTCGAGGTGGGCTACGACCCGCTGCCCGTTGTCGTCGATGCCGAAAGCGCATTGCAGGCAACGAGTCCTGTGCTGTTCGAGCACCTCTGCGGTAACGAGGCGGCTCGCCTGGAGTACTCGTTCGGCGATCCGGAGCACGCGTTCGCGACCGCGCATCGCGTCGTCGAGGGCGAGTACCGGATGGAGCGGCACGGGGCGGTGCCGCTCGAGTGCCGGGGCGTGCTGGCGTATGTCGACCCACAGCGGCGCCGTGTCGAGGTGGCCACCTCCACGCAGGTGCCGCACATGGTGCGCAACGCGATCTGCGCGGTCACCGGTTGGGATCGCACGCAGGTGGTCGTGTCGGTGCCCGATGTCGGCGGCGGCTTCGGCACCAAGGCCAACGTGTACGGCGAGGAGATCGTGATGGCCGTCCTCGCCGAGCGGACCGGTCGGCGGGTGATCTGGGTCGAGGACCGCGCGGAGCACCTGGTCGCCAGTGCCCAGGCCCGCGACCAGGTTCACCGGACGCGCCTGGCCGTGGACGCCGAGGGCCGAATCCTCGCGTGGGAGGCCGACTTCGTCGTCGACATCGGTGCCGGAAGTCTGTGGGTGGCCGGCATCGTCGCCAATACGGCCGTCCACCTGCTGGGGCCCTACCGAATCCCAGCGGCCCACATCAGCGGGAGGGCGGCGCTGACGAACAAGACGCTCGTCGCGCAGTACCGCGGCGCGGGGCGGCCCGAGGCGACCTTCTCCCTCGAGCGCAGTCTCGACGCGGCCGCCGCCGCCCTGGGCCTCTCCATCGCCGAGATCCGCCGGCGCAACCTGCTGACCGCCGCCGACATGCCCTACCCCCGGCCGATCCCGTACCGCGACGGCGTACCGATCGCCTACGACGGCGGGGATTACGCGGTTTGCCTGGAATCGGTGCTCGACGCGCTGCCGCAAGCCGAGATGAGCGTGTGCGCCGCGGCCCATCCCGACCACCGCATCGGGTTCGGGTTGTCCTGCTATCTGGAGGCGACCGGGCGGGGCCCGCACGAGACGGCTCGGGTCCGGTTGCTGCCCAGCGGCGACTTCGAAGTGACCGCGGGCGCGGCATCGGCCGGCCAAGGCCACGAGACGGTGTTCGCTCAGGTGGCCGCGGACGCTCTGGAGGTGCCGCTGTCGCAGGTGAGATACGTGGGCTGCGACACCGAACGCCTCCACGACGGTGTGGGAACCTTCGCCAGCCGGTCGGCCGTCCTGGCCGGATCGGCGGTACACCAGGCCTGCCGCGAGCTGATTGAGACGTCGCAGCGACGCGCGGCCGACGTCCTCGGTGTGCCGCGTGCGGAGTACGCGCGAGGCCGATTCGTCGCCGGCACCGACGTGGTGGGTTGGGATGAACTCGCCGGCGCGGCAGCGATCGGGGGCGCTGCCGAGGGGGCCGTTCCGCTCGACGTCACCACGGTGTACCGGGTGCCCACGGTCACGTGGACCATGGGTGTGCATGCGGTGATCGTCGGTGTCCACCGGCGTACCGGAATCGTGAAGGTGTTGCGCTACGCCGTGTCCCACGAAGGCGGCCGCGAGATCAACCCCCGGATCGTCGAGGGTCAGATCCTGGGGGGAGTCGCGCAGGGCATCGGCGGGACGCTGTTCGAGTCCTGGCGGTACGCACCGTCGGGTGAGCCGACGTCGACCACGTTCGCCGCCTACCATCTGCCGTTGACGACGGATGTACCTCCGGTTCAGGTCAGGCACCTGCACGTGGAGACACCGAGCAACCCTCTCGGCGTCCGCGGGGCGGGGGAGAGCGGCACGATCGCGGTGTACGCGGCGGTCGCCGCGGCCGTCGATGCCGCGGTGGGCGGCGAGCACCGGGTCACGACGACGCCGATCAGCAGCGCCGACCTGTGCCGCGCGCTTGCGGGAGCGGCGTCGTGAAGCCGGCCGAATTCGTCTATCACCGGCCCGATTCGGTGTCCGAGGCGTTGGAGTTGATGGCCGCCGATCCCGAGGCGAAGCTGCTCGCGGGGGGCCAGTCACTGCTGACGTTGATGAACCTGCGCTTGGCTCGTCCGTCGGCCGTGATCGACATCGGCCGGCTCACGGAGCTGAGTCGGGTGTTCGACGACACCGACGACCTCGTCCTGGGTGCGTTGGTCACCCACCGAACCGTGGAGACGGACCCGTTGATCAAGGCGCGAACTCCGCTGCTGGCCGATGCCGCGCGCTACATCGGGCACATCGGCATCCGCAATCGTGGCACCGTGGGGGGTTCGGTGGCCCACGCCGATCCCGCCGCCGAGATGCCCTTGGCCACCGTGGTTCTCGGCGCCACCTTCCACGTGGACTCCGTGCGGGGACGCCGCCGGGTGCCCGCCGAGAACATGTTCGTGTCGTTCTACACGAGCGCGTTGGAACCCGACGAGATGATCACCTGGGTCTCGATCCCGGCCGATCGGCCCACTCAGGGTTGGGGATTCGTCGAATACGCGCGTCAGCACGGCGATTACGGTCTGGCCGGCGCCGGATGCGTGATGAGTCTGGGAGCGGACGGCCGCATCGACTCGCTTCGGGCGGGCGTGCTCAGTGTCGCCGACCGGCCGGTGCTGTTCACCGCACCCGAGGCCGTCGGCCACCGGCCGACCGACGCGGTGTACCACCAGCTGGCGCAGCAGTGGGCGGCCGACACGGAATTCGTCACCGACGACGCCGACTATGCGCGCCGGCTGTGCACGGCGGCGCTCACCGAGGCGATGGGCACGGCAGCGCGACGGGCGGCGGAAAAGGTGCAGGCTCATGGCGGGGAATGACGCGACGTCGCCGGTCACGATCTCGCTGACGGTCAACGGCAGGCTGGTGCGGCGCGCGGTGCCCTCGCGGCTCACCTTGGCAGACTTCCTGCGTGACGAATTGTCCTTGACAGGAACACATCTGGGGTGTGAGCACGGTGTCTGCGGCGCGTGCTCGGTGTTCATCGACGGTCGCTCGGCCCGCGCCTGCTTGACGTTGGCGGTGCAGGTGGACGGCCAACGGGTGGACACGGTCGAAGGGCTCGACCAGTTCGAGGAAGCCGCGCGGCTACGTGAGGCGTTCTGCGCCCGCGGCGGTCTGCAGTGCGGGTTCTGCACCCCCGGCTTCCTGGTGAGCGCGGTGGAACTGCTGCGGGATCCCGATGCGGAGAAGCCGCTGACAGCCGATGCGGTCCGCGAGGCGTTGTCGGGCAACATCTGTCGATGCACCGGATACCAGGGCATCGTGTCGGCCGTGCTGGATGCCGCCGAGTCGGCGGATTGTCCTGACCGTGCGGACTGACAACCACGCTCCCACGCCGGCGCGGGCCCGCCGGTCCTACGTCGCCGAGATGTTCCAGCCGGTCGGGTCCAGCCGATGGGGGATGGCCGTGTCGCTGGCCGCCGCGCTCGGCGCGGTCCTCGCGGTGACCGCCGCGACAGGACACCCGGAACGCGGTTCGGCCGTCGCGCTCGGCGTAGTGTTGACCGCCGTTCCCTTTCTGCCGGTGAGCTGGCGAGAAGCATTGCAAATATTGGTGATCCGCGCTTCCGCGATGACCGTCGGGGCGGTGTTCGCGGTCGCCACCGTGGGCCACCCGGCCGCTTACGGACTCGCCGTCGTGATGTGCGCGACCGGCGGTGCGCTCCTGGCGCGGGTCGGCCCGACCGCCGGGCTGGCGGTCGTGCTCATCGCTGCGGACAGACCCCACGCCGGGGGCGTCACCGTCGACGCTGTGCTGCCGTATCTGACGGGGGCGGCGGTCGTGGCCGCGGCCTGGGCGGCATGGTTCGTGTGCACCGAACTCGTGAGGATCGTTCGCGGGCGCGATCGGATGCTTCCAACAGGTGCGGCGCGGGTGACGTGGCGGGAGCGGTTGCCCCATGCGGTCCGGGTCGCCGTCGCCGTGCTGATCGCCGTGTCGCTCGCCGGCCTGCTACCTGACGAGCTGGTGGGTGGACACTGGCTGGTCACCAGTGTCCTGCTCACGGTTCAGCCGGCTGCTGCCGACACCGGAATGCGGTTGGCGCAACGGCTCTCCGGGAACACCGCGGGCGCTCTCATCGCGGCTGTCGTGCTGGGGTCGCACCCGTCGCTGTCGGTGATCGCAGTGGTCGCGGTGGTGCTCTTCACTCTGGCGATGGCCCTGCGGCCGGTCAACTACACGTGGTGGGCGGTGACCGGTCCGCCGGTGCTGCTGATGGTCAGCGAATATCCGCGGCTGTTCCCGTGGTACGAGGGTGGCGTCCGGCTGGCGATGAACGTCGCCGGGGCATTGATCGTGATCATGGTGGTCTTCGGTCTTCCTGCGTTGCGACGCAACGGTTCTCGGATGACAGCTCCGGATTTCCCCGGACCTCCGGAGTCGGATACTGTATACGAAAGGCGATCGAGGAGGATGCGGTGACGACATTGCTCGTGGAGGACATCGGCCTCCTGGTTCATGGTGAGCGCACCGTCACGCCGATACGTGACACCACCCTGCTCATCGAGGACGGCACCATCGCGGGTATCGGGGTCAGTGCGGTTGCGCCCGATCAGGTGCTCAGTGCCGGCGGTCTGACGGTGATGCCCGGCCTGGTCGACGGACACGTTCACCCGACGTTCGGGGAGTGGACCCCCGCGCAGGACGCCGTCGGCTGGATCCACAACTATCTGCACGGCGGCACGACATCGATGGTGTCCGCGGGTGAGCTCCACATCCCAGGGCTCGCGTTCGACGCGCTGACCCCGGAACTCGTGCTGAGCATCGCGATCACCTCCAAGCACACCACGGGCCGCATGCGTCCATCGGGCGTCAAGGTCAACGCAGGCACGGTGCTGCTCGTGCCCGGCATGACGGAGGAACATTTCGACCGAGCTGCCCGCGAAGGCATCGACCAACTGAAGTTCATCTTCTACGACTGGAATCGTCTGGGCGACGGCGAAGCTCAGCGGTACGTGCAATGGGCGCACGAGCGGGGGATGACCGTCAAACTGCACTCGGGCGGCGTCTCCCGGTCGGGTTCGAGCCGGGTGGCAGGGGCCGACGTGGTGATGGCGGTCGGACCCGACGTGGTCGGCCACATCTCGGGCGGGCCGATCCCACCTCCGGACGCCGACATCACCGCGATCATCGGCGGCCTTCCCGACACGCACGTGGAAGTGTGCAGTTCCAACAACTATCGCGCCACCACGGTGGTCACCGGTGAGCTCACCCGGCTCGGCCGGCTGGACCGTCTCACACTCGGCACCGACACGCCGGGTGGGACGGGTGTGATCCCGCGCGGCATGCTGCGCAACATCTGCTATCTCGCCTCGGTGTGTGGTGTCGACCCGCTCTCGGCCGTCGCAGCCGCCACCGGCCAGACCGCGCGCGCACACGGATTGGACACCGGCGTCATCGCCGAGGGAATGCCCGCCGACCTCGTCGTGCTGGGCCCGATCACCGGTTCGACGGCCACCGATGCGCTCGAGTCCTTCGCGCTCGGCGACCTGCCCGGCATCGCCACCGTGCTCGTCGACGGCATCCCACTGGTCTCGACCCGCAGTGAGCAGACACCGCCGCCGAGTCGTTCGGTGACATGGCACGGTGCGGCGCCGCGGCGTGAGTCCGTCCGGCCGGCCCCCGTCGGGGCGCACGCGTCCGGCTGCTGCTGAACCCCACGACGATCCCGAGGAGACACCATGACCCGACCGCCCACCGTCGACGCCGGTCCCACGACACCCGACGTCCTGCTCCGCGTCGACGGCCTGCTCGACGACGAGGAACGCCAGATCCGCGATAGCGTGCGCGCCCTGGTGAAGAGCCGGATAGCCCCCGAGATCGCGACCTGGTACGAGGAGGGAGAGCTTCCGGTCCGCGAACTCGCCGTGGAGCTCGGCGACCTCGGTCTGCTCGGCATGCACCTGCAGGGCTACGGGTGCGCGGGCACCTCGGCGGTCGCCTACGGACTCGCGTGCCTCGAGCTCGAAGCCGGCGATTCAGGCATCCGATCCCTGGTCAGCGTCCAGGGCTCGCTGGCGATGTTCGCGCTGCACGCGTTCGGAAGCGACGAGCAGAAGCAGCAGTGGTTGCCCGACATGGCGGCCGGACGTGCGATCGGCTGTTTCGGGTTGACCGAACCCGACTTCGGCTCCAACCCCGCCGGAATGCGCACCCGCGCGGTCCGATCGGGTGGGGACTGGGTGCTCGACGGCACCAAGATGTGGATCACCAACGGCTCGGTGGCCGATGTCGCGATCGTGTGGGCGCGCACCGAGGACGGTGTGCGCGGATTCGCCGTGCCCACCGACACGCCGGGTTTCACCGCGCACACCATCAAGTCCAAGATGTCGTTGCGGGCGTCGGTGACCAGCGAGTTGGTGCTCGAGGGGGTGCGACTGCCCGACAGTGCGCGGCTGCCGGAGGCCACCAGCCTGCGGGCCCCGCTGAGCTGCCTGAACGAGGCTCGCTTCGGGATCGTGTTCGGGGCGATCGGCGCGGCCAGGGATTGTCTCGAGGCGGCGCTGACCTACGCCCAGTCCCGGATGCAGTTCGACCGCCCCATCGGCGGGTTCCAGTTGACTCAGCAGAAACTCGCGGACATGACACTCGAATACGGCAAGGGGTTCCTGCTCGCCCTGCATCTCGGACGCGCCAAGGACGCCACCGGGCTGCGTCCCGAGGAGGTCAGCCTGGGCAAGCTGAACAACGTGCGGGAAGCCATCGCGATCGCCCGCACGGCGCGCACCGTGCTGGGCGCCAGCGGCATCACCGGCGAGTACCCGGTGATGCGCCACGCCAACAATCTGGAGTCCGTGCTGACCTATGAGGGCACCAGCGAGATGCATACTCTGATGATCGGGCAGGCCCTCACCGGTACCGCCGCGTTCCGCTGAGGGTCCGGGAGTCGCAGTGGCTGAACCCATCGACGAACACTTCACCACCGCCGTCTCGGCCCTGACCGCGCCGGAGACCGCGAACCCCGTTGTGCTGCAGGGTGTTCCACCAGAACTCTACCTGGCCGTGTTCGACGCGCAGCTCGGCAGCAGGCACCTCGACCTCGCTGCCCGCTGGCTGCGTTCCCAAGGCAGGGGCTTCTACACGATCGGGTCGGCGGGGCACGAGAGCAATGCCGCCGTAGCCGCGGCGTTGCGTCCGAGCGATCCAGCGCTGCTGCACTACCGCTCGGGCGGTTTCTTCCTGTCCCGCGCCGGCCAGGTCGACGGCAGCGATCCACTGCGCGACGTGCTGCTCGGCCTGGTCGCCGCGACCGAGGAGCCGATCTCCGGCGGGCGGCACAAGGTGTTCGGCCGCTACGACCTCCATGTCATACCGCAGACCTCCACCATCGCCTCACATCTGCCGCGCGCACTGGGTGTGGCGTTCTCGGTGGCCCGCGCCCGGAAGCTGGGGGTCGGGAGTCGATGGCCCGCCGACGCCGTGGCGGTGTGCAGCTTCGGGGATGCCTCGGCGAACCACTCCACGGCGGTCGGCGCGATCAATGCCGCGATGCACACCGCCTATCAGGGCGTCCCGCTGCCGCTGCTGTTCGTGTGCGAGGACAACGGGATCGGTATCAGCGTCAAGACGCCACAGGGTTGGATCGCCCGGACCTACCGTGACCGCCCCGACCTGCGCTACTTCAGCGCTGACGGAGCCGATCTGGCGGAGGTGCTGACCGTCACCGCGCAGGCAGCGGACTACGTGCGGACACAACGGCGTCCGGCGTTTCTCCATCTGCGCACGGTGCGCTTGATGGGTCATGCGGGGTCGGACTACGAGCCCGGCTATCGCCGACCCGACGAGATCTCCGCGGACTACGCGCGCGACCCCGTGCTGTGTGCGGCCCGCGCATTGATCGATGCGGGAATCCTCACCCCGCAGCAGGTTCTGGACTCCTATGAGGCCAAGCGGGCAACGGTGCTCTCCCTGGCCGCCGAGGTCGCCGAGCTTCCGCAGCTGGACAGCGCCGCCGCGGTGATGGCACCGTTGCGCACCGCTCTCGACGACGCGGTGACGGCGACGCGGGCCGCCGGGGAGAAGAGTCACGAGCCGGGCGAGACGCCGCTGACGGTGGCGCAGGCGATCAACCGTGCGCTCAAGGGCGTGCTCGTCGAGCATCCGGAGGCGGTGGTTTTCGGTGAGGACGTCGGGCGCAAGGGCGGTGTCTACGGCGTGACCCGAGGCCTGCAGGCCGCCGCCGGTCGGGCGCGGGTGTTCGACACGCTGCTCGACGAGCAGTCGATCCTCGGCTTGGCGCTGGGCGCCGGGGTTTCGGGCCTGATGCCCATTCCGGAGATCCAATACCTGGCGTATCTACACAACGCCGCGGACCAGATCCGGGGCGAGGGCGCGACACTGCAGTTCTTCTCCGACCGGCAATACCGCAACCCGATGGTGGTGCGGATCGCCGGCTACGGCTATCAGAAGGGCTTCGGCGGGCACTTCCACAACGACGACTCGATCACCGCGATCCGGGACCTGCCCGGTGTGGTGATCGCCTCTCCGGCGCGGCCCGACGACGCGGCGGCGATGCTGCGGTCCTGCGTCACCGCCGCGCGGGCCGCAGGCGTGGTGTGTCTGTTCCTCGAGCCGATCGCCCTCTATCACACCCGTGATCTGTACGAGGACGGCGACGACCTCTGGCTGGCGCCCGACCACGGTGCCGTCACACCGATCGGCGAGGCCCGCACCTACGGTGACGGGGACGACCTGACCATCCTGACGTTCGGCAACGGGGTCCCGATGAGCCTGCGGGTGGCCCGCCGGTTGGCTGCGCGCGACATCGCGGTGCGCGTGGTCGATCTGCGGTGGTTGGCGCCACTTCCGTTGGCCGACATGCTCGCGGCGGCGGAGGCGACCGGCCGGGTGCTCGTGGTGGACGAGACACGCCGCAGTGGCGGCGTGAGCGAGGGCGTCGTCACCGCGCTCGTCGACCACGGCTACACCGGGGCGCTGGCCCGGGTCGCCAGTCACGACAGCTTCATTCCACTCGGTGATGCCGCGCTGCATGTGCTCCTCGACGAGGACACGATCGAGGCAGCGGCGCTTCGTGTCGCCGAAAGTCCCCGCTAGCGGCCTCGTTACGCTGGACGGGTGAACGCAGACCTTGCGCAGTGGCGAGCACGAGGAAAGTTCTTCGACTACCTCGGCTTCGACGTGTTCTACCGCTGCGAGGGACAGGGACCCACGCTGCTGCTGGTACACGGCTACCCGTTCAACAGCTATGACTGGGCCGCACTCTGGCCCGCGCTGACGGCGCGGTTCCGCGTCGTCGCGCCGGACATGATGGGCATGGGTTTCTCCGCCAAGCCGTCGGCCTATCGCTACTCGGTGCACGACCACGCCGACATGCACGAGGCGCTGCTGGCCGATCTCGGCGTGCGGTCGGCTCACGTCTTGGCCCATGACCTGGGCGACTCGGTGGCCCAGGAGTTGTTGGCGCGCAACGTGTTCGACGAGCAGGCCGACGGCGCCTGGACCATCGAGTCGATCACCTGGCTGAACGGCGGACTGTTCGCCGAGGCCTACACACCCCGCGTGATGCAGAAGCTGATGTCGGGAACGCCGCTCGGCGACTTGATGAGTCCGCTCCAGGGCAGTGCGCTCTCGCGCCGCATCCTGGAGCCGACCATCAACGAGATGTTCGGACCGAACACCACACCGACGCGCGAGATGATGCAGACCTTCCATCAGATCCTGGAGTACAACGACGGCAAGCGGGTGCTGCACAAGGTCGGCGGGTTCCTCGACGACCGCCGCACACACCGGCAACCGCTGGGTGCGCGCGATGCGAGAGACCTCGGTGCCGATGCGATTGATCGACGGACCCGTCGATCCGAACTCCGGCGCGCACATGGCCCGTCGCTACGCCGAGGTCGTCCCCGACGCCGACGTGGTGATGCTCGCCGACGACATCGGACACTGGCCGCAGATCGAGGCACCCGAGGCGGTGCTGCGGCATTTCCTCGACCACGTCGAGGGCGTCATGGCGAGTCGGTAGGCGCGTTCGTCAACGCCGCGGTCAGCACCGGCACCGTCAGCTCGCGCTGCCAGGGTCGGGCGGCCGTCGACTCGAGGAACGTTTCCACCGCGGCCGCCGTCTCGTCCGCGTCTCCCATGGCGACCCAGTCCCAGCAGAGCCGTCGCACGATGTCAGGGGAGAGCAGGTTCTCCGGTGGCACGGAAACCCGTTGAGCCAGTTCGGTCATGGCGGCGCGCGCCGCCTCGAGACGGGCCGCGGCCTCGGGTTTGCGGCGGGCCCATCGTGACGCGGGTGGCGGGCCGTTGGAGGGCTCCTGCGACGACGGCGGATCGGCGCTGCGGGCCCGTGCCAACGCATCGAGCCAGACGCCGGCGTTGCGCCGCTGCCGGGCCCCGCCGAAGATCGGGAGCGCAGTGAGCTTCTCGACCGTGTCGGGGTCGGCGGTGGCCGCATTGACGATCGCGCTGTCGGGCAGGATGCGGCCCGGGGCGATGTCACGGCGGCGGGCGATCTGGTCGCGGGTCAGCCACAGTTCGCGCACCGCGGCCAGTGCCCGCGGATCGCGGACCTTGTGGATTCCGGAGGTGCGCCGCCAGCGGTCGCGTCGGGTCGGTGCGCTCTCGGCTGTCCGCAGATACTCGAACTCCTGCCTGGCCCAGTCGTCTTTGCCGTGCGCGGTGAGCTGCTCGTCGATCGCGTCGCGCAACTCGATCAACACCTCGACGTCGAGGGCGGCGTAGTTCAACCAGTCGTCGGGCAGTGGCCGCTTCGACCAGTCCGCGGCGCCGTGCCCCTTGGTCAGGGCCAGGCCGAGCAGTTGCTGCACCATCGAGGCGAGGTTCACCCGCTCGAGGTTGGCCAGCCGCCCCGCGAGTTCCGTGTCGTACAGCGACGGGGGCTGCAATCCGATCTCGGCCAGGCAGGGCAGATCCTGATCGGCGGCATGCAGGATCCACTGGTCCTCGGAGAGCACCTGTGCCACCGGGGCGAGCACGTCGACCGAATCCCCGCCGTGGCTGACGGGATCGATCAGCACCGTGCCCGCGCCCGCGCGCCGGATCTGCACCAGATACGCGCGGTTGGAGTACCGGAAGCCCGACGCACGCTCGGCATCGACGGCAAACGCGCCGGAGCCGGATGCGAGAAGGTCTGCGGCGCGGGCGATTTCGCTGCGGCTGGCGGAGACGTCCGGGACTCCCTCGCGGGGGCTCAGCAGCGGTGTGGCAGACGCTTCGGTGTCCGGCGGGAGGTCGCCGGTGTCGGGTTCGGCCATCGAATCAGGCGCGAGTGCGCGAACCCAGGTCGGTCACCCCGGCCGGCGGCAGGCCTGCGGCGTGTTCGAGCACCTCGCAGAACGCCTCGACGTGCGGCCCCAGCTCCAGGTTGGTGGCGGTCCACGAGGCGCGCAGCTCCAGTTGGTGGGCCCGCGGTGGCCCGGAGATGTCGCCGTACCGCACCGACGTCGTCGCGGTGACGGTGCCGCCGAGAGCGGTGTACTCATCAGCTCGCTCGGCGAGTGCCTCCACCAGCCAGCTCCACGCCACCTCGGGCAGCAGCGGGTCGACGGCCTCGGTGGAATCCAGGTCGGCCTGGATGTAGGCGACCAGCCGCATCGTGCCGTCCCATGCGTCGGCGCCCTCGGGATCGTGCAGCAGAATGAGCCGGCCGAAGGCGTCGCCGTCGGAGCGCTCCGGGATGACCGCCGCGTCGGCGTGCTTGACCTCGGCGCCCAGGGCGTAGCTGAAGGGGGCGAGGCGCTGCGGAGGCCGGATCGGGCCCAGCTCGATCTCCTGCCGCACGGTGGTGGCGTTCATCGCCGCCACCGCTTCACGGAATTGAGCCGGTTCGGCGGAGGTCACGCCGATCGACGCTAGTCCATTTTCACAGGTCTGTGGTCATGGCGCGCCGATTCGGGGCGCACCGGGCATGGCAGCATGGGCAGCGATGAACACGCGCCGCGAGCTGCCCGAATCGCCCTACCTGGCTGCCGTCGCCGGCCGCAAACCTCACCGCACGCCGGTGTGGATGATGCGGCAGGCCGGTCGATCGCTGCCCGAATACCGGGCTCTGCGGGCCAAGAACACCATGATGGATGCCTGCTTCGACGCCGACCTGATCACCGAGATCACCCTGCAGCCGGTGCGGCGTCACGACGTCGACGCGGCAATCCTGTTCTCCGACATCGTCGTCCCGCTGCGCGCGGCAGGTATCGGACTCGACATCGTGCCCGACGTGGGCCCGGTGATCGAGCGCCCGATCCGCACCCGGGCCGACGTCGGGACCATCACCGCTCTGGACGCCGATCAGGTGGCGCCGGTGGCGACCGCGGTGGGTCGGTTGACCGGCGAACTGGGGGAGGTGCCGCTGATCGGGTTCGCCGGAGCCCCGTTCACTCTGGCGTCCTATCTCGTCGAAGGCGGTCCGAGCCGCAACCACGAGCACACCAAGGCGATGATGCTCGGTGAGACCGGCACCTGGCACGCTCTGATGGAAGCCCTCACCGAGGTCACGATCGCGTTCCTGCGCACCCAGATCGAGGCCGGGGTGGATGCGATCCAGGTCTTCGACTCATGGGCGGGCACGCTGTCGCTCGTCGACTACCGCACCTACGTGCTGCCCCACAGCGCCCGCGTCTTCGCGGCGCTGGCGGCCTACGGGGTGCCGATGACGCACTTCGGCGTCGGTACGGCCGAACTGCTCGGCGCCATGTCGGAGGCCGTCGTCGGACACGGTGTGCCCGCGGTCGTGGGGGTGGACTGGCGAACCTCGCTCGCCGATGCCGCTGCTCGGGTGCAGCGGGGTGTCGCACTGCAGGGCAACCTCGATCCGGTGGTGCTGCTGGCCGGCAGGCCGGTGGTGGAGCGTGCGGTGCGTGCGGTGATCGACGACGGACGTCGCGCGGTCGACGCCGGCGCCGTCGGGCACGTCTTCAACCTCGGGCACGGGGTGTTGCCTGCCACCGACCCCGACGTCATCACCGAGGCCGTGGCGCTGGTGCACCAGCTGTGACAACGTATTGCGTTGTCGGGGGCGGCATTTCGGGCTTGGTCGCGGCCTATCGGCTGCGTGTGGCGGCCGGCCCGGATGCGTCGATCACGGTGCTGGACCCGGCGGACCGGCTCGGTGGCGTGCTGCGCACCGAACGCATCGGCGGTCAGCTGATCGACGTCGGGGCGGAAGCTTTCGTGACCCGCCGCCCCGAGGTCCCCGCACTACTGGGGGAGCTGGGCCTGTCGGGCAGGCAGCTGACCACCACCGGGGTCCGTCCGCTGATCTACAGCGAAGGCCGACTGCACCCCCTGCCGCAGCACACCGTCAACGGCATCCCGACACGACCGGCCTCGCTGACCGGGCTGGTCGACGATGCCACGATCCGGTGGATGCTCGACGAGCCCCGCCGTCCGCTGTCCTGGACCCCCGGCGCCGACCCGACCGTCGCTGACCTGGTCGGCGACCGCTTCGGGGAGCAGGTGGTGGTGCGGTCGGTCGACCCTCTGCTCGGCGGGGTCTATTCCGGCTCGGCCGCGACGATCGGGTTGCGTACGGCCGCCCCGACGGTGGCGACGGCCCTGGACCGCGGCGCACGCAGCCTGACCGAGGCCGTCACTGCCGCGCTGCCGCCACCGCAGCCGGGATCGGTGTTCGGCGCGATCGACGGCGGCTATGCCGTGTTGATCGACGAACTGGTGCGCCGGTCACGCATCACCTGGGCGCAGGTGGCGGTCCGCGGTGTCCGGCCGGCGACCGCGGGCTGGGAGGTGCTCGACGACGAGGGGACGCGCTGGCCGGCCGAGGCGGTGGTGCTGGCGGTGCCCGCGCCACGAGTGCCTGCCCTGCTCGGTGACGTCGCGCCGCGCACCGTCGCGGCGGCCCGCCGCATCGAGGTGGCCTCGGCGGCGGTGGTCGCGCTCGCGCTGCCGGGCGGTACGCCGCTGCCGGAGCAGTCCGGTGTGCTGGTCGCCGGTCGCAGCCGTCTGCACACCAAGGCGGTGACGCTGTCGTCGCGCAAGTGGGGCCGGCGCGGCAGCGTCGAGATGGTGCGGCTGTCCTACGGCCGGTTCGGTGACGATCTGGCCCGGCGGGCCGGCGACGAGGAGTTGCTCACGTGGGCCGAGCAGGACCTGGCGACCCTGTTCGGCATCACCGTGACCCCGGAGGACAGCAAGGTGGTGCGGTGGCTCGACGCGATGCCGCAGTACGGACCGCGGCACGCCGACCTGGTCGCCGAGTTGCGTGCCGGGTTGCCCCCGGGGCTCGTTGTGGCCGGTGCTTATCTCGACGGGATCGGGGTGCCGGCCTGCGTGGCAGCGGCGACCAGGGCGGTCGCTGCCATCGCAGCACGGTAGAGACCCCGTGGCACGATAGATGACATGGCCAAGCTCGACTTCGACGCGATCAACTCCACCCTCCGCTACCTGATGTTCTCCGTGTACGCCGTCACGCCCGGGGTGCTGGCCGACGGTGACGACGCGCGGGCGGCCGTCGTGGACGAGACCGAGGCGTTCCTCAAGCAGCAGCAGGACAACGGCGTCGTCGTGCGGGGGATCTACGACGTCGCCGGCATGCGGGCCGACGCCGACTTCATGATGTGGACGCACGCCGACAACGTGGAAGCGCTGCAGGCCACCTACTCCGACTTCCGTCGCACCACCACACTGGGCCGGGCCTCGACGCCTGTGTGGAGCAATGTCGCGCTGCACCGGCCGGCGGAGTTCAACAAGAGCCACGTTCCGGCCTTCATGGCCGGAGAAGAACCGGGCGCCTACATCTGCGTCTATCCGTTCGTCAGGTCTCTGGAGTGGTATCTGCTGCCCGACGAGGAGCGTCGCCGCATGCTCGCCGAGCACGGCATGGCCGCCCGCGGCTACAAGGACGTGCGGGCCAACACGGTGCCGGCCTTCGCGTTGGGTGACTACGAGTGGCTGTTGGCTTTCGAGGCCCCGGAGTTGCACCGCATCGTCGACCTGATGCGTGACCTGCGGGCCACCGACGCTCGTCGCCACGTCCGGGAGGAGACCCCGTTCTACACCGGGCCCCGTGTGTCGGTCGAGCGCCTTGTCAATTCTTTGCCGTGATTGTTGCTGGCGATGAAAAATTCGCACGAAGCCACATGAATTCTGCAAATTATTGACATCAGCGTCGGTCGACGTCGAAGGGCCATAAGACCTTTATTTGTCGGGAAAGTGCCGTGTCAGCAAACGACTGTTGGCCCCGCTGATCTTGTTTTGCCACAGACCGCCGATTGCTAGTATCCCTTCATGCCGAAAACGAGGGGGTGGCGGCGGGCGCTCTGATCGCCGGTGCCCCTACGGCGCATGGTTGTGGTCCGGGTGGGGCGGCACGACCCTCATCCGCATCGTCGACGACGTGGGTCTCGCGGTGTTCGCTGCGATCGCCGCCGGCTGCGCCGCATGGGCCGCGATCTCCCTGCGTGGTTCCGACCGCGCGGCGTGGGCGTTCATGGCGGCCGGTCTGACCGGGTGGGCCGCCGGTGAAGTGGTGTGGTCGTATTTCGACCTCGTCGTCGGTACCGATTCCTCACCGTCCTGGGCAGATGCGGGGTATCTGTCGTTCCTGGCCGGTGCGGGGTTGTGTCTGATCGCGATGCTGACCGCGGCGCCACCGAGCGCCCAGCTGCGGGTGGTCATCGACGGGGTCATCGTCGCGGCCGCGATCTTCGGTGCCGTCTGGGTGATCTGGCTGGGGACGGTCTACGCCGCGCAGCGCAATGATGTCCCGGCCGTCGCCGTGGCCCTGTCCTACCCGGTGACCGACATAGCACTCGTGACCATCGCAGGAGTGATGCTGCTGCGGGCACCCGCGGTGCGCCGCGGACAGATGGCCCTGCTGACCGCGGGCCTGGTCGGTATCTCGTTCTCCGATGTGGCGTTCGCCTATCTGACCGCGACGGACTCCTACAGCGGGCAGCACCATCTGTCGTCCGGCTGGGCGACGGGTTTCCTGCTGATCGCCGCCGCAGCGCTGCGCGCCCGGCAGGTCGGCTCCGAGGGGTCGAGCGCACAGCCGCCGGCGGTGTCGGGCTGGCTGCCGTACGTACCGGTGCTGCTGTCGGCGGTGCTGTGCACCCCGGTGCTGATCGCCGGGATGGGGCCGGTGTTCGTGGCGGTCGCCGTGATCGTGATCGCGGTGACCGTCCGGCAGTTCGTCATCCTCGGGGAGAACCGAAGGCTGCGCGCCGACCTCGCCGGCAGGCGCGACGCCGGCCCACCACCGATTCTGGGTGAGCTGCAGCGTGCGATCGACCACGGCGAACTCCGTGTCGTGTACCAGCCGCAGTACGACCTGTTCACCGGAGAGATCATCGGCGCCGAGGCGCTCGTCCGCTGGCCGCATCCGCGCCGAGGGCTGCTCAACCCCGACCAGTTCCTGCCGCTGGTGAATCAATGCGATCTGATGATCTCGCTGACCACGGCGGTGCTGGAGCTGGCCCTCGGAGACGCGGCGATGTGGCACCGCAGGGGCTTCCGAATCCCGGTCGCGGTGAACGTGTTCGCACCTGTCATCAGCGATCCCGCGCTGAGTGCGGGCATCGCCGACGCGCTGCGCCGGCACCGGCTCTCACCGGATGCGCTCACCGTGGAGATCACCGAGGACAGGTTGCTGGCCGACATGCCGGGCACACGGTCGGCTCTCAATCGACTGCGCGCCAGCGGCGTTGAGGTCGCGCTCGACGATTTCGGCAGCGGATACTCGGCGCTGTGGTACCTGCGTGACTTTCCCGTCGACCAGGTCAAGCTGGACCGGGAGTTCATCGCACCGATCCTGACGCACGGGCCGTCGGCGACCATCGTGCGCGCGGTGATAGAGATGACGCATGCGCTCGGCCACACCCCGGTGGCCGAGGGAGTGGAAAGCGCCGAGATCGCAGACCGGTTACGGCAGTACGGTTGCCGGGTGGCGCAGGGGTTCTACTTCAGCCGGCCGATGCCGGGCGACGAGATGCTGGCGTTGCTCGAGGCGCAGCGCCGCGAACCGACGCTGACGCCAGAACCTCACTGAGCGGTGGGCACCAGCCTCAGCGAGATCGAATTGATGCAGTACCGCTGATCGGTCGGGGTCGGGTACCCCTCGCCCTCGAACACGTGCCCGAGATGGCTGTGGCAGTTGGCGCACAGCACCTCGACGCGGTGCATGCCCAGCGAATCGTCGGACCGCAGGATCACCGCGTCGGAATCGGCGGGGTCGAAGAACGACGGCCAGCCGCAATGGGATTCGAACTTCTCGGTGCTGCGGAACAGTTCGGCGCCGCAGGCCCGGCACTGGTAGACCCCTTCGGTCTTCGTGTCGGTGTACTCGCCGGTGAACGGACGCTCGGTGCCGGCACGGCGCAGCACGGCGAACTCGTCGGCGCTCAGCCGCTCGCGCCACTGGTCGTCGGTCAGCTGCAGCTTGGGACCTGTCATGACGCCAGGCTACTCGGCGGCACGGCTGACGGGTCGGCCGTCGCCGGCCATCCAGGGCGGGTCGATCCCGTCGGCCAGCCGGCCCTCGCGGCGGGCGTCGAGGTAGCGGAACAGCAACACGCAGAACACCACGATCACCATCAGCGACCAGCCGTAGGTGATCTTGAGGTACTCCAGGGCGCGTCCGGTCGACGGGAGCTGCCACAGCAGCCAGCGGTCCATGGTCAAGAACCCGTACGTGGCCAGCCAGGCGACCCAGTTGCGCAGCACCGAGTTCGGCAGCACGACCGTCATCAAGAACGGGAACAGCGCGATCGAGTAGTAGCCCTGACCGAGCGAGAGCACCAGCCACGAGGTGACCAGCAGGACGCCCGAGGACGTCAGCATCCAGAAGAACTGGTCCCGGGTGCGGTAGTACCGGTACAGCAGCCACAGCGCCGCCGCGCCGAGTGCGGCGAACACGATGCGCAGCGCCAAGATCAGCCACGTCGGCAGACCGAAGTAGAGACCGTTACCCAAAATGGAGCTGTTGAAATAGTCGCGGGTGGAGAAGATGTAGGGCACCGTGCGGGTGATGAAGCTCATCGGGTCCGAGATCAGCGGCCAGGCAGCGAGATTGAACACCACCGGCACAGCGATCGCGGTCACCAGGACCCGCCACTGCCGGTTGAGCACCGGCAGCAGCAGCAACGGGGCGAGCAGGGGTTTGACCACCAGCGTGAGCCCGATGCTCACCCCGGCCCACCACTCGTGGCTGCGGTTGCCGTCCAGCAGCCAGCGGAAGAACAGCACCTCGAGCAGCAGCATGACGCCGTTGATGTTCCCGAACACCAGGGTGTTGGTCACGGACTCGGTGCAGAACATCGCCAGCAGCAGCGCGGGTGCGGCGACCGAGCTCAACGTGAAGCCGAACAGGCGCAGCAGGAAATAGCCGGCCAGGATGATGGCCACGGTGTTGAAGAAGATGAACCAGTTGCGCGAGGCCACCTCGGGCAGATAGCCGAAGGGCGCCATGATCAGCGTGCCGCCGGGCGGGTACAGGTAGTGCGGATCGACGTAGTCGAAGTGCTCGTTGTAGATGTCCCAGCCGAACTTGAAGTTGATGACGGCGCGGTAGACCGGGGCGAAATCGTCGGTGATGTAGCGGTTGAACACCAGCACGTAGCTGCGATGGATGACCGACAGGATCGCCAGCGGCCACAGGACCGAACGCACGACGGCGGCGGTGGTGGGCGGGGAGGTGCGGGGCCTGAACGCTTTCATCACAAGATCACGCACGTCAGGCACCGTACCGTAGCGGCAGGTAGCCGAGTCGTCAGGCCGGGCAGTACGTGTCGGTGGCGGGTAGCGCGCCGCTGTCGAGATAACCGAGCACCGGGGGCAGCGCACACGCCGAATAGATCGTCGCGCCGTGGCCGACGCCCTGCCACATGACCCGCTTGTTCGTCGACCCGGCGTTGATCGCGGTCGCCGCGACGGCGGCGACGCCCTCGTTGCCGACGATGGGGTCGTTCTGCACTCCCAGCAGCAGCGTCGGCGTGGTCAGACCCTGCGGTTCCTTGGGCGCGGTGCCACTGGGCCAGTTCAGGCACTTGACCATGTCCAGCGCGCCGACGGTGCCGAACTGCGGGTAGCGCTTGCCCCATTCGACGACGAGTTCGCGGACCCGGTCGGGGGTGGGACGGTTCAACGCGTCGCTGCAGGAGTTGACGAACTGTCCGTCGGTCTGGCGCAGCGTCTCGGCGGTGTTGATCAGGTTGTTGATCCGGTTGGTGTCGCCGGCGTTGGCGTCGGCGATCGCCTGCGCGAGGTCCCGGCCCGCGTCCACGCGATTGCCCTGCGGGAAGGCCAACGCGGTGGAGATCGCGGCGGCGACCGCGGCCACCGACGCCCCTCCCGGCCCGTTCCCGGCACGCGCCGCGTCCAACAGGGTGTCGACGGCGCTCTTGGGATCGGGCAGCGGGCAGTCACTGGCCGCACACTGGGCGGCCCACGCGTCCAGCGCGGCCTGCTCGCCCTTGACGCGCTGTTCGGTCGCGGCTTCGGCGCCGATGCCCAGCGGCAGGGGCGAATCCAGGATCAGGCGGGCGACCTTGTTGGGATGCGAACCGGCGTAGGCGAGTGCGACCTGCGCGCCGTTGCCGACGCCGAGGAGGGCGAGCGCGGGCACGTCCCACGTGGTGCGCAGGCGCTCGAGGTCCTCGGCGGCGTGGGCGTTGTCGTAGGCCGAATCGCCGGGGGCGATCGTGTCGGTGCAGCTGGTGGTCGCGGTCATCGTGATCGCGCCGAGGTTGGCGACCGGGTCATCGCCCGACTGGAACTGGGCCTGCTCGAACATCTCCTGGCGGTCGAACACGTCCCGGCAGTCCAGGGCGCCCGACATGCCGATGCCGCGCCGGTCGACCGCGACGACGGGGTGTTTGGCCAGCACGTCGGTGCCCGCGCCTGCCAGCCACGCCGGCAGTTGCACCGAGGACGGCAGATCGGAGCCGGTCGTCATCACCAGCGGACCCGCATCGGCGGGCGTCTGCGCCGAACGGGCGCGCACCACGCCGATGCTGACCGAACCGGTGGCCCCGGCGATCGGGTCGAGGTCGGCGTCGTAGCTCGCGCAGTCCAGCGTCACACCGGCCGGCGGTGCGACCGCGGCGGCGCTGAACACCCGCGACGTGCAGTCCCGCCACGACAGCTCGTTCTTGGGCACCTCGATGGCGGGCGGCCCGGACGGCTTCTCGCTGGTCGTGACGGCCCCCTGCGGGCGGGCACCGGAATCGGTGGCGTACCGCGGGTTGGCGGCCAGCCCGGGGGAGCACGCGGTGAGCAACGACACCGTCACCGCAAGAACTGCCGGCACCGATCGACGCATGCCGACCACAGTACTGATGGCGCTCACCGGTCCCGGGTTGCGCGGGCGTACCGCAGGAACAGGTACCCGTCGTCGTCGCCGAGCACCTGCTGCAGGCGCAACCGGGTCCGGTCGTCGTCCTCTCCGGTGACGATGCGCCCCGCCGCGCCGCCGACGAGCACGGGTGCGACGGTCAGACACAACTCGTCGAGCAGGTCGTCGGAGATCAGCCGCCCGAGGATCCCGGGTCCGCCTTCGGCGAGCACCCGGCCCAGTCCGCGGTCGGCCAGCACGCTCACCGCCCGCGCCAGCTCCAGAGATTCCGGATCCGGGCCGGACACGTCGATCACCTCGGCCTTGTCACCGAGCGCGCGCCGCGTCTCGGGTGCGGCGGCTGCGCTGGTGAACACGATGGGCGGCACCTCGGTGTGACCGAACACGGCCGCGTCGGGGTCGACCGAGCCGGATCGGGTGAGCATGGCGATCGGCGGGACGGCGGCCTGCCCGCGGGCTTCCCGGGCGGCGCGCTGCTCGGTGGTGGGTGAGGCCCCGGAATAGTCCTCGGCACGCACCGTCGCCGCGCCGACGAGGATCACGTCGGCCAGCTCGCGCAGCACCGAGAACAGGGCCTTGTCACCGTCGCCGCCGAGGCCCCCGGACTTTCCCGCGGTGGTGGCTCCGCCGTCGGCGGAGGCGATCATGTTGGCTCGCACCCATCGTTCGGCGGGGTAGGCGTACCGGTCGCTCAGCTGCGCACGGTCGATCGTCTCGGCCGTGCCGAGCACTGTGAACTGCGTCCCGTCCGCGTGGTCGCCCATACGCAGAATCTCAACACGCCGATAGGGTGCCTGCATGCACGGGTCCAGCATCAGGTCCAACCTCGAATCCGGTGAGGTCGCGCACCTGACCGATCGGCGTCCCAGCGTCACCCCGGAGAGGTTGGTCGCTCAGCTGGTCCCGCCGCCCACGTTCGCCGATGTCAGCTTCGACACGTATCGGCCTGATCCGAGCGAGCCGACGCAGGCGGCCGCGGTGCAGACCTGCCGTCAGTTCTGCGAGCAGGCGGTGCAGCGGCGTGCGGGCAAGAAGAAGCTGTTCGGCAAGCGGGAGGTGCTCCCCGGCGTGGGCGTGTATCTCGACGGCGGCTTCGGCGTCGGCAAGACCCACCTGCTGGCGTCGTCGTACTACGCGGTCGAGGGGCAGAAGGCCTTCGCGACGTTCGGCGAGTTGACCCAGCTTGCAGGGGTTTTCGGGTTCGTCGAATGCATCGATCTGCTCGCCGACTACACCCTGCTGTGCATCGACGAGTTCGAGCTCGACGATCCGGGCAACACCACGCTGATCTCTCGGCTGCTCTCCGCGCTGGTCGAGAAAGGGGTGTCGGTGGCGGCGACATCGAACACGCTGCCCGAGCAGCTCGGCGAGGGACGGTTCGCCGCGCAGGACTTCCTGCGCGAAATCAACACGCTCGCAGCGATGTTCACGACGGTGCGGATCGAGGGCCCGGACTACCGGCACCGCGATCTGCCGCCTGCACCCGAGCCGCCCGGCGACGCGGAGGTGGCGGAGCGCGCCGCGGCGGTGCCGGGTGCGACGCTCGACGACTTCGATGCGCTGTGCGCGCATCTGGCGACCATGCATCCCTCGCGCTACCTGACGCTGATCGAGGGCGTGACCGAGGTGTTCCTGACGGGCGTGCATCCGTTGGACGACCAGAACGTGGCGCTGCGGTTGGTGTCGCTGACCGACCGCCTGTACGACGCCGGGGTTCCGGTGGTCGCATCCGGGGCCAAGCTCGACACCGTGTTCAGCGAGGAGATGCTGGCCGGCGGTTTCCGCAAGAAGTACCTGCGCGCGACGTCGCGGCTGCTCGCGCTGACCGCGGCGGGTCAGACGGGGCGCACCATCACGTAGTCCTCTTCGAGGTGTCCGCCCACCCGGAACGTCTTCGTACCGGTGACCTCGAAACCGTGCTTTCGGTAGAAGCGTTGTGCGCGAACATTCTTCTGATTGACGCCGAGCCACACCGAGGCCGCGGACACGGTGGCGGCGTGCTGCAGCGCGGCCGACATCAGCGCCGCCGACGCACCGGCGCCATGCGCGTCGGGCAGCACGTACATCTTCGACAGTTCCACCGTGGGGCGGGCGGTCACCGCGGCGGCCACATCGGGATCCTCGGGCAACCCGGCGATCAGCATCGCGTAGCCGATCATCTGGTCGCCCTCGAGCGCGGTGAACACCACGCGGTCGGGGTCGCGCAGGTAGCCGGCGAATCGGTCGGCGGTCAGGTTCTCGGCGACGAAGGCGGCCACGTCATCCGGTGTGCACGACGGGGGACAGGCGAGGGGAAAGGTGCGCGCTGCGACGTCGGCGAGTTCGTCGACCCGGGCGGCGTCGGCGGGCGTTATCCGAAGGCTCAGCTGACGTTCCACTGAGCCAGGCGGACGCCGGTGATCCTGTCGATCAGCACGACGTTGGACACCAGGTCGCGGTAGCAGTCCCACCACACGCCGCCGGTGAAGGTGCGACCGACCTGGGCGTCCTGCATACCGTACTGCAGCGCGTCGGGGGCGTCGCTGTTGCGGGGCTCATACGCGTCACCGGTCGGGGTCACCCCGCGGAATCCGTAGGTGATGGCCATCGCGTAGGGCGTGGGCAGCTTGACCGGGGTGATCGTGACGTCGGCCCGGTACACCTGGTAGCGCGGGGCGCGCGGCGGATAACCGAATCCCGGCGGCACCGGAGAGGGGTTGATCCCGAGGACGGCGACATCGGCGACCAGGCCCTTGAACTCGACGCGCAGCGTTTCACCCAGCCGGCCGATCGGGATCACGGCGGCACCCGCGGGCGGCGCGAGGACGCCTCCCAGCATGGCCATGGTGGCGGCGAGCACGATGACGAGCCAGCGTCGCATGTCCGGTCCCCTCGTAGACGTCCTGGCATGATCGCACACCGGCCGAGGCCGTCGGCCGGATACGCCGCTCACTGCTGAGTGAACGCCTCCAGCGCCGCGCGCAGGTCACCCTCGAACCGCCCGATGTCGACGCCGAGACGGTGCAGCACGCCGTCGTCGTCCTCCTCGTCGTAGAGCGCGAGCAGGAGGTGTTCGGTGCCGATGTAGTTGTGGCCGAGGCGCAGTGCCTGCCGGAACGTGAGCTCGAGCGCCTTCCTGGCGCGGGCGTCGAACGGGATCAGCGCCGGCACCGCGTCGACGGATGCGGGCAGGGTGATCGCCGTGGCGGCCGTCTCGCCGTCGACCCCCTGGTCGGCGAGGAGGCGGGCCGCGAGCCCGGTCCGGTCGGCGAAGAGGCCGAGGACGAGGTGTGCGGGACCGATCTCGGCATTGCGGGCGGAGTGCGCACGGTTCTGCGCTTCGACGATCACGGCGCGGGCGCGCGGGGTGAAGCGCTGGAAGCCGGCGTTCGGGTCCATCGCCGCGGCGTCGGTCGGCGTCTTGGGCACGAACCGCTTCTGCGCAGCCTGCTTGGTCACGCCCATGCATTTGCCGATGTCCGTCCAGGAGGCACCCGACCGGCGCGCCTGGTCCACGAAGTGACCGATCAGATGGTCGGCGACCTCGCCGAGCGCCTCGGCGGCGAGCACCGCGTCGGTCAGCTGATCGAGCGGCTGATCGTGGACACGAGTGATCGCGTCGATGAGGTCGTCGAGGCGGACGGGGTGGGTGATGCGGGCAGTGGGCGCGTCGGGCATGCGTCAACCCTAGGTTGACGAGCGGGATGCGTCAACCCTGGGTTGACCGTGGGTATCCGCGCCGGACGGTGCGGTCGAGGATGCCGAGCGTGCCCCGCAGCGCCAGCTCCGACACCACGGGGAAGATCCCGGCCTCGCGCCACTGCTGATCGATCCCCGACCAGTCGTAGAACGAGGTGACCAGCGTGTCCGGCCCGCTCGGCTCCAACCGATAGCCGTAGACATGGCCGATCTGGGGGCGGATCTGACCGAGGATGGTCCAGGCGATGAGCCTGTCCTGCTCGTACTCGGTGATCTCCACGGTGACGTCGTAGCGGCCCATGGGGAAGTCGTTGAGCGCCTCCCGGTCCATGTGGACGACGAAGGAGTCGCCGACGGCCCGCACGGGTTCGCCGTCCGCGTCCTGCAGCATTCCGGTGGCATCGATGGCCACGTGGCCTTGAGGGTCACACAGCACGGCGAAAACGGCGTCGGGAGCTGCGGCGATGGTGCGGGTCACTTCGATGCGATCGGTCATGGGTCGATCGTGGCATGCAGTGGTGTGAATCACTGAGAAGTTTCGTTTCAGCGGAAGTCCGGGAAACCGAACGGATGCGCCCTGATGAGAAGACCAAGACCCAGCACCCGCGGATGCTGCGCCGTGCGCTGGACTTCATCCACGAGAACGCGCAGTACGACATCACCATCCGCGACATCTCGGCGGCAGCCGATGTGACTCCGCGAGCGATCCAGTACGCGTTCCGCGAGCATGTGGGCGTCACGCCGCTGGAGTACCTGCGCAGGATTCGTCTGGAACGGGCGCACCTGGAGCTCAAATCCGCCGATCCGGCGCGCGACACCGTCACCTCGATCGCCGGCCGGTGCGGCTTCACCCATCCCGGCCGATTCAGCAGCGCCTACAAAGAGATCTTCGGCACCGAGCCGAGTCGCACGCTGCGCAGCTCCGCTAGTTGATCGGGGTGAAACCTTCACGGTTGTAGATGCCGGCCTGCCACCCCTGGTCGCCCATGCACACCAGTGGGCGCCCATCGGGTGCTTGAGCGGCCGATTGCGGGTTGGGGCACGGCGCGCCGATGTCCTGCACACCCTTGAGGTCATAGGTGATCTGCCAGAAACCGGTGTAGACCGGCGGCCATTGATTCGGTATCCACCGGCACTGCAGCGCTTCGCCGCCGGGGCCGCGCCCGAAGGTGAACCGTTCCATGTTCGTGCACGGCGCGGTCAGGTGGGCGTCGTAGAGCATGCCTGGAACGTCGTTGGCGTAATGACCCGGTTCATCGAAGTAGATGGGGCCGGGTTCGGCTGCGGCCACAGGAGCCATGCCCACCGCGGCCAGGCCGATCAGCGTCGACGCCGCCATCTCGCGAATCATGTCCCACCCTCTGGTCGCCGGTTCGTTGCTGGAGCGCCAACCTTAGCCGGTGGCGCCGCGACGACGCGGGGTTTCGCACTGCCCCGACATGATCTCGGCCCGCCACCTGAGGGGGGTTGGTGGCGGGCCGAGCGTATCGGGGATGTCTTGTCGCAACGTGTTGGTTTCGACGGTAAGAGCCGAACCTGAGAGCGACCTAATAGCAAGGTAGATCTCTGCTACAAAATCGATAACGATCAGGGTGTCAGGAGCCGAGACGGCTCAGTTCCGCATGGGCGTTGCGTTCGACGAACAGCGGGATGAAATCCCGGATGGGGCGGCCCGTGAACCGCGCGTACTCCTGGTGCACCACTGCGGCCACGCGGTCGGGTGCCACGGAGGCGTGGGCATCGGCCAGGCGCTGAGCCAGCTGGTCGATGATCTGCTGCTCACTCAACTCGATCACGAGCCCAGCTTCGTCGGGCGGATAGCTCGTCGTCAATCGGCCGGTGCCACTCTCCGGTGGCTGTGCAGGGACAACGGCGCGAACATGTGGTGAACGTCAAAGAGCTACTTCATCTTCAGCACCCAGGCGGGCACCCAGTGGGTCACGGCCTGCTTGTCTCCGCCGAAGCTCACGTCGTAGGACACCAGCCCCCACCAGCCGCCCTGTTCGCCGAGGCCCCAGCAGGACAGCCGGCCTTCGACGATGGTATCCATCTGTAATCCGTGCGGGTGGTAGCGGCCGGCGCTGTGGGGTTCGCGGGGGAACATCGCGACGAGGTCGACCAAAACGGCGATCGGCGGGTGCACCCTGCGGAACACCGTCCGCAGGGGCTGCCCGCCGTGGCCGATCTGTTGGAGACCCACTGTTCGATCATATGTTCGAACTGCGGGTCGGAAGAAGGGGGCGCTCAGCCCTCGTTGTTGGACTTCGTGATGCCCGGCGTGAAGTTGGGGCCGCACGGCATCTTGATGCCGTGCTGGCTGCACAGGGCGACGCCGCCTTGGATGCCGTCGTAGCTGCTGGGTTTGGGATACGTGCCCTGCTGGTCGACGCCGCTGGAGGCTTGGGAGATGGCGGCACCGCTCAGCGAGGCGGTGAGCATGGCGGCTCCGGTGAGCAGTCCGGCGGTTGCGGTGATGAGGCGGTTGGACATGTCGATCTCCTGGGGTGGTGTCAGCCGGGAGACGGAGACCCGGCGGGTGTGGCGTCGATGATGAGGAGCCAACTTGCGGAGAACCACCCGCATCTGCTGTTGATCGACTGACCGCCGGAACGGGCTTTGGGAAGTTCACAGCGGGGTGTCAGAAATGGCCGGCAGAGTGCCGAGCCGGCGTGAAGCCGACGACGAAATGTGGTGCGCGATACTGGGATTGAACCAGTGACCTCTTCCGTGTCAGGGAAGCGCTCTCCCGCTGAGCTAATCGCGCCGGGAACACCTTGGAGGTGGAGACGGGAATCGAACCCGTGTGCACGGCTTTGCAGGCCGTTGCCTCACCACTCGGCCACTCCACCGCTGGGCTTTGATGCCAGTGCACCTTCGAGCGGATGACGGGATTCGAACCCGCGACCCTCACCTTGGCAAGGTGATGCGCTACCAACTGCGCTACATCCGCGCGCTACGGCCGAGTTCGTCGCCCGTTGCGATGCACGACGATAGTCCACGCAGTTGGGCGTACACAAATCCCCTCCCGTTCCACGCGCGTCCGGGCTCAGAACAGCGTGTATGCCTGGCGGGACAACGTGAATCCGTGCCCGTCGGAGTTCGAGCACCGCATGCCGGACGGTTCGCTCCGGCAACTCATCCCGCCGCCGGCCTGGAACTGGCCGTAGGGGAGGGCGGCGCCACCGCCGAACGTGGTGTCGCCCGCGCAGACGAAGGACGCCGATCCGGTCGCGCGCATCGAGATGCCCTGGCCGTAGCCGGTCATGTCGGGGCAGTCGGCCGGTCGCGACGGAGGAGACCAGTCCCGCGTCTGGATGTCGCAGCGCAGCAGATCGTCGACGATCATGCAGGCGATGTTGCCGCTGGGGGAGCTGAACGACACGTCGTCGGCTGCGGCGGTCGGCGCCAGGGGCACAGCTGTCGTGCTGACGGCGGCGGTCGTCAGCAGAACCCGTCCCCACGACGTCATGCGGCGACACTACCTGTGAACTACCTGGCAGAAGGCCCGAATTCCGGAAGGGGAGGGTGTGCGTGTAATCTTCTGCCTCGTCCGACTCCGTCGGAAAACTCCCGGTCTCGTAGCTCAGTGGGAGAGCGTCCGCCTCACACGCGGAAGGTCGCTGGTTCGAACCCAGCCGGGACCACCACCTTCATTCGTTCGGGCCGATGCCTCGTGCGTCGGGTTTGCGTGACACCTCCTCGGGTAGCGCCCTCATGTCATCCGTTGACAGAAGGGTGGCTCGACATCCGATACGAGGAGCATTCATGCACCACAAAGCACTGTTCGCCGCCTGCGCCGCAGCGGCACTGCCACTGGCCGGCGCGTCCCCTGCCGCGGCCCAGCCCCCGCCGCCGCCGGTTCCCACGGTCATCCCGGTGCTGCCGCTCAACGGCACCGCTGCCACCGGTACCGTCACCCTGACCCCGAACGCCGATGGCAGCCTTCGGATGCAGGTCAACGTGTCCGGGCTCATTCCGAATCAGCCGCACGCTCAACACATCCACGGTGACGCGAGCGGGCGCGATTTCGTGTGCCCCGGCCCGGCGGCCGATGTCGCCCCTGACACGAACGGCGACGGCTTGCTGTCGGCGGTCGAGGCAAAGCCGGCCTACGGTCCCATCTTCATCGCGCTGACGACCTCCGGCGCCACCGACGCGGGCAGTGGTCTCGCACTCGATCGCTTCCCGGTGGCCGACCAGTCGGGCCGGGTGGTCTACGACCGCACCCTGTCGGCACAGGAACTGCCCGAGGGCACGATCGCGCATCTGGCGGATCTGACGTTCGTCGAACATGGCATCGACGTCGACGGCAACGGCAAGTACAACCTGGACACCCGTATCGGTGAGTCACCCTTCGCTCAGGCACAGGGCGTACAGGGAGTGCCCGCCGAAGCCACGTATCCGGCGGGCTGCGGCGCCACCGCGGGGGCGACGAACCCCGCGCCGGCCTCGCGCTGACCGGACCGCGGCGGGTCGCCGCTACTGCTCGAGCGCGCTGCCTTTCATCCACTCGGACCACGGCAGCGTCCAGTCGCCGTTCTGCTCGAGCTTCAGCGGCGGCCCGCCGGTGTGGCGCACCTCGACCACGTCGCCGGGCCGGGAGAACTCGTAGAACCACTGCGCGTTGTCGCTGTTGAGGTTCAGGCAGCCGTGACTGGTGTCGGTGTTGCCCTGCGCCCACACCGTCGAATTCAGCTGGTGCAGATAGATCCCGTCCGAGCTGATCTTCGTCGCCCACGGAATCGTCTCGCGGTAGCCCAGCCGGCTGTTGACCGGCAGCCCGAACGTCGAGGAGTCCATGATCACCGGGTTGGCCTTGTCGATCACCGTGTAGACCCCCGGCGGCGTCCAGAACGACAGCGTGTTGCCGCCGATGGTCTCGGTGCCGCCCATCCCCATCGATGTCGGCATGGTGCGCACCAGCTTGCCGTTGTCGTACACGCTGACCTGTTTGGTGGTGTCGTCGGCGATCGAGACGTGCGCGTCGCCGATCACGAACCCGACCTTCTGATCCTCGGCGCCGTAGAGGTCGTCGCCGAGCTCGTCGCCGTAGATGTTCGCCTCGACGCTGACCTTTGTGCCGGGCGCGTAATAGTGCTGCGGGCGCCAGTGCGCGGTCTGGTCGTCCACCCAGTACCAGCTGCCCTGCACGGGCGGATCGGTGCGTACGCGGAGCTGCCGCTCAGCGGCGGCCTTGTCGACACTCTCGTCGAAGTGGGCGACGATCACCATCCCGACCCCGTAGGTCCCGCCGTCCTGGATCGGCGCGTAGCCCACGGTGTTCAGGTACACCGAGGTCTGCTCACTCGGTTCCACCGTGGTGAAGCTGGACGTCTGCCGCGTCGGCATGCCGCCGGGCCCGTGCCCGCTGATCGTCATCGTGTACGTGCGGCCGTAGCCGAGCTGCACCGTCGGCTTCCACGCCTTCGCATCCGGGGTCAGCACGCCCGGAATCTCGCGATCCGCGTCGTTGACCATCGTGACGTTCTCGAGCGTTCCGCTGACCGCCGCCACGAGCACCCGGGCATCCGGCTTGACGTCCTCGGCGCCGGCGCCCGGCGTCACGATCAGCCGCGCCGGCTCGGTCGGCGACGGGGGAGCGGGCGGTGCGAACGCCGACGAGCGGCCGGCGGCCAATGCCTGGCACCCGTCACTGCAGCGCTGCGAGCTCGACGAGACGACGCCCAAGGCCGCGACGACCGCGAGGAGGGTCGCCAAGCAGGCGATGCGGGCACGACGATCAGACCTCAAGCGTTCTCCAGTGTGTATATCGGCGAATGGCCAGGCGATCCCACGTCGGATCGATGGCCCGATCCTACTGGGCCAGCGGCGCTTTGCGCGCAGCGCGCCCCGATCGTTACCCCCTGTGCCGCGCTCTGTGATCTCCGGTCTCGGAACCGGGTGTTTGGCTGCCGATCAGGGCGGGCACCTCTGCCTCGCGCGGTAGGCTGCGGCTGATCGCAGCAGCGCGGAAAGGTGACGACAATGGCACTCGATGACGACGACATCACGACTGAGTCCGGTGGCGAGGGTCCGGCCGACGGTGGCTCGAATCCCGGTGGTCACGACGGCGGCGCCGATGGCACCGCGGGCGGCGAAGGTCCGGCCGACGGTGGCTCGAACCCCGGTGGTCACGACGGCGGCGCCGATGGCACCGCGGGCGGCGAAGGTCCGGCCGACGGCGGCTCGAACCCCGGCGGTCACGACGGCGGCGCGGACGGCACCGCCTAGGACGTTTGCGTGCTGACTCGCTGCGTAGCAGTCGACACCGACGTCTTCGCGGCGCAGTACTGGGGGCGACGGCCCCTGCTGAGTCGGTCCGACGCGCTACCCCGTGACTTCACCGACCTGCTGTCTCCAGCGGCGGTCGACGAGCTCATCACCAGTCGCGGGGTACGCGCGCCGTTCCTCCGGATGGCCAAGGAAGGCTCCCTGCTCGCGCGGGAGTGCTACGTCGATGCGGCGGGTTTCGGCGCCGAGATGCCCGACCAGGTCGACTCAGCCCGGGTACTCGGGCAGCTCGCGGCCGGTGCCACCCTGGTGCTCCAGGGACTGCACCGCCTGTGGCCGCCGCTGATCGACTTCGTCCGCGACGCCGTGGACGATCTCGGCCACGCCGTGCAGGCCAACGCGTACATCACCCCGCCCGGCAACCGCGGCTTCGACGCTCACTACGACGTGCACGACGTGTTCGTGCTTCAGGTCAGCGGGGCCAAACGCTGGATCGTCCACGAGCCGGTCCACGCAGATCCGCTGCCGAGCCAACCGTGGACCGATCACCGCGAGGCCATCGCCGCCCGCGTGAAAGACGCCCCGGTGATGGACACGACGCTGACCGCCGGAGATGCGTTGTACCTCCCGCGCGGCTGGCTGCACTCCGCGGTGTCCGAGGACGCCACATCGATCCACCTGACGATCGGGGTGTCGGCGACGACGGGCGTCGACGTGCTCAGAGCCCTGATCGACACCCTGGCCGACAGCGCCGAGTTCCGTGCTTCGCTGCCGATGGGCGTGCACACTGCCGACCCCGACGAGACGGCCGCGCTGGCGGCCAAGGTGCTGGCCGCGCTCACGGCCACAGTCGGGGATCGCGCCGAGGAACTCAGCGACGGAGTCGCCACTCGGTTGACCCGTCGGCACGCCGACCGCACCCGACCGGTGGCGGTCCCTCCGCTGGCCACACTGGAGGCGACGCAGGCCGCGGACACCACACCGGTGCGATGGCGCCGCGGATTGTGGGCCACACTCGCCGAGGTCGACGGGCGGGTGCGGTTGCGATTGCCTGACCGGACGATGTCTTTCCCCGCGTTCTGCCGGCCGGCGCTCGAGGCGGCCATGTCCGGGACAGTGCTCGACGCGAGCACACTGCCCGGACTCGACGCCCACGACGGAACGGTGCTGGTGCGCAGGTTGCTGCGCGAGGCCATCGTCGTTGTCGCCTGACCCGATGACCCCGGCCAAACGGGTGCCGTGCAGCGACCAGTCCCTGGTGCGCGGTGACCCCATGTACGCAACGGCGAGCGCGGGCCACGCCTGGGCGCTGTTGGAGCTCAGCGGTGGGTGGGGTCCGTCGGCGTTCCTGAACTCGCCGTCGATCATCGACCCCGCACTCGGCCGCGCCGTGGCCCGTCGCTTCGAGGCGGCCGGCATGCGAGTCGCCGCGATCCGCAAGCCGGGCCGACGTGTCTCGCCGCCGCGGTGGCGCTGGTATCTGGCCTTTTCCGACGAGGGTGCCGAAAAGCTGTACCAAGGTGAGGTCACCGACCCCAGCGGTTATCTCGATCTCGCGCTCGACGGTGGTGACGGCACGCGGTGCGCCGAGCCCGTCGTCGTGGTGTGCGCGCACGGCCGCCACGACCAGTGCTGCGCCGTACGCGGCCGCAGTGCAGTCGCGGCGATTGCCGCCCGCTACCCGGAGATCACCTGGGAGTGTTCGCATCTCGGCGGCGACCGGTTCGCGGCAACGATGTTGGTGCTACCCGAAGGGCTGTGCTACGGCCGCATCGATCAGACCGACGCCGCCGGTCTCATCGACCGGTACTACGCCGGCACCCTGGACCACAGGTTCCTGCGCGGCCGCACCTCGCTACCGCACGCGGTGCAGGCCGCACAGCATTTCGCCCGGGCCACCTTCGGTGACGAGCGCATCCGGGCGCTGTCGCCGGTGTCGGTCGACCATCGAGACGCCTCGATCCGGGTGGTACTCGACGGGGAGACGGAGCCCATCGAGGTGGTGCTGATCGAGGAACTCTCCGAACCACTGATGTCGATGTGCCGGTCCACGGTGGCCGGTCGGGTCCGCACGTTCGCGCTCCAATCGATCAGCTCCCCGTGACCGTCACCCGAATCGCGTGAACGCGTATACACTGATCATGACGCGCCCCATCGTTTTGGTTCAGATTCAGCAGCCCGTGAGACGCAGCGCTTCAGCACCAGCGATCGGGAGTTGCCATGTCGTCCATTCCAGCCATGCCGGATCCGGCGCAGTCGCCGTCTCCGTGCATCGTCACCGATTCCTGGCACGATTCGGTCGTAGTGATCCGCTGCGTCGGTGACCTCGACATGCTGACCGTCGGCACGCTCGAACGTCAGATCGACACCGCTTTGAAGAAGAAGCCGTCGGCGATGATCATCGACCTCGCTGCGCTGGACTTCCTCGCCTCGGTCGGCATGGGTCTGCTGGTCGACGCGCACGACAGATGCGGCGACACAACACAATTCATGGTCGTTGCCGACGGGCCCGCCACGAGCAGGCCGATGCGGCTGATCGGGCTGAGCGAACTGTTCACGTTGCACGCCACCCTCGAGGACGCTGTCGACGCGGTCAAGCGCTGACGGGGCTTCCGCGAAAGCGGTTGACCGGCAACCTATTCGAGACGGAAATCGGTGACCTGCTGCCGCGTTCGCGGCAGCAGGTCACCGCTGTCAGCTGGCTTTCTCGCGGATGCTCGACAATGCGCGCGAGAGCAGTCGCGACACGTGCATCTGGGAGACGCCGATCTCGTCGGCGATCTGCGACTGCGTCTTGTTGTCGAAGAACCGCATCTTCAGCACGAGGCGGTCGCGCTCCGGCAGGCCGGCGATGAGCGGGCGCACCGTGTTGATGTCGACCACCTTCTGCAGGTTGGGGTCTGGTCCGCCAAGGGTTTCCATCATCGTCAACCCGTCGCCGTCGGAGGTGATCTCCTGCTCGGTCGAGCGGGTCGAATACGCGTCGGCGGCGATCAGCCCCTCGATGACCTGTTCACGGTCGAGGCCCAGATGCTCGGCCAGCTCGCTGGGTGACGGCGCGCGATTGAGGTCGTGGGTCAATTCCGCCCGCGCGTTCTTGAGTCGGATGTTGAGTTCCTTGAGTCGACGCGGAACCTTCAGCGCCCACCCGTGGTCGCGGAAGTAGCGGCGTACTTCGCCCATCATCGTCGGCACGGCGAAGGCGAGGAAATCGTCAGCCGTGTCGATATCGAATCGGTTCACCGCATTGAGCAAGCCGACCCGGGCCACCTGGACCAGATCGTCGTGCGTTTCGCCACGCCCGCGGAATCGGCGGGCGATGTGGTCGGCCAGTGGTAGGCAACGCTCGATGATCGCCTCGCGGTGGCGTTGGTAGACAGCGGAGCCCTCGTCGAGGAGGGCCAATTCTCGGAACATGTCCGCGACGTCGGCATAACCGCCGGATTCGGTCGTCTTGCGGCTGGGGGCAAAAGTCTTTTCGAGAGTAGGCATGAGCAATCACGCCTTTCCTTCATGACGGGACGCGTCCGGTGTCCGGGAACAACTCGCTGGCTTCTTCAGGGGAGCTGAGAACCCAGGACACCGGCGTCAGGTCTTGCGGACCGCCGGCAAGCGATTGGCACAGGACCAATTAGGTCACGCCGGATTCTCGACATGCGCTTACTGCGGTAGGTACGTCACCGCGGCGCCAGTTTGCTTCCGGCTGTACTACTGTCTGCGGTGACATCACACGTTTAGCACGTACGTACGACAATACGGCGCGAGTGCAGAACTGCAAGCCCATTCGTCTGAGAATGTCCGTTAGAAAAGCTCAAGGGCAGCTCACGAGGTTGTGACGCCGGTGTCAGGACTCGCCGACACCCGCATCGATCACCCGCTGCGCGATGTCGACGAGCTTGGTGTTGCCCTCCTGGGACAGTCGGCGCAGCAACTCGAAGGCCCGGACGGCGTCGATGGCGAAGCGTTCCATCAGGATGCCCTTCGCTTGGCCGATGAGGTCGCGGGTGGCCAGGGCGTTGCGGAACTGTTGCTGACGGCGCAACAGGTTCCACGTGACGGTGGTATGAGCGGCGAAAATCAACGCTTGCTCGAGCGATTCGTCGTCGAAGACGCCGGGGGAGGGCGCGTAGAGATTGAGCGCGGCCAGCCGATTGCCGTCGTTGTGCAGCCGGATCGACAGAATGGAGCGCACCGGCGAGAGTTCGCACGCGCTGCGTTGATAGCGAGGCCAGCGGGTCTCTGCGGCCAAGTCGTCGACGTGGATGGTGTCGCTGGTCCACGCCGCCGAGAGGCAGGGACCCTCGCCGTGCTCGTTCTGGATCTCGTCCAGCAACGTGGCGTCATCACTGGTCGCCCCGAGGGTGCTGACGTGTCGATCGTCGTCGACCAGGGACAATCCGGCCGCGTGGGCTCCGGGCACGGCAGTCACGGTAGCCACGTTGACCTCGCGCAACACGGCGTCGATCTCTCCACCGCCGCTGCGCTGGACATCATCGAGTTGGTTCAGGAACTCATAGATCCGCTGCCGGTCCGGCGAGAGCTTGGCGTTCGAGCCTTCGGATGAAACCACTGAGCTCCTCCGCTCCGGGGACAAGATCTCTTCAGGCGTACCCGATCAGTGGCGACCCATCGCTGCGGGACGGAGAGCACTTCGTTTTCCGGCTCCGCGGGCCGTTGTACGAAGGGCGGCTCAGCCGACCGCGTCGTGAGGCGCGATGCTGAATCTCAGCCCGTCATCGGTTTCCTCGGGTTCCACCGGCGTCTCCCGCCCGCAGACCGGACAGGTCGCCGCCTGAGCGGAGGGTTGATCGTCGGGCACGTACCGGCCCGTTCCTTCGCATGCGCTCACCGCGTGCGAGTACCCGCTCATCGGTCAGGCATGTGTGCCGGATGCGGCCCTGGCAGCGATGGCGGCCGCCCCGACGGGCCTGCCGAACAGATAGCCCTGACCGATGTCGCACGCGTGTTCGCGCAGCCACTCCGCGGTCTGCTCGTCCTCGATGCCCTCGGCGACCACGGTGATGCCGAGGTCGTGCGTCAGGTCGATCACCGCGCGGACGACGGCGGCCGCCCGGGCGTCGGTGGTCACCGGCGCGACGAAGTGACGATCGAGCTTCACCTCGTCGATCGGGAGGTCACGCAGGTACGACAGCGACGAGTAACCGCTGCCGAAGTCGTCGATCGCCACGCGGATGCCGTGGGCGCGCAGGCGCCGCAGCACCGCGGTCACCGTTTTCATGTCGCTGAGCACGACGTCTTCGGTGATCTCGACGGTCAGCAGGTCGGCGGGCAGTCCGCGGCCGTCCAGCGCTTCGCAGAAGAGTTCGGGAAGGTCTGTCTCGCGCAGACAGGGGGCGAACAGGTTGACCGCGATCGGCATGCGCAGCCCGTTGGCGTGCCAGCGCGCCGCGTCGTCGAGGGCAAGGTCCACCACGATCCGGGTCACGCGCTGGATCAGTCCGCGCTCCCGGACGAGGGCGATGAACGCGTCCGGCAACAGCATGCCCAACCGGGGATGCGGCCACCGCAGCAGCGCCTCCACCCCGACCATCTCGCCCGTCGGCAGGGCGAACTTGGGCTGGTAGACGACCCCGAGCCCGTTGTGGTCGATAGCGTTGCGCAGTTCGCCGAGCAATTGGAGTTCCGCGGCGCCGCCCGTGCCCTGGCGGCGCTCGGCCAGCTGTTCGACCAAGTCACCGTCAGCGGCCAGCATGTCGGCAGTGAAAGTGTGCACCTCACGCGAACGCGCGCGCTTGGCCGCCTGCATGGCGATGACCGCGCGCCTCTGCACGGTGTCGGCCACCAGGTCGGGCTCTGTCATCGAGGCGACCGTGACCCCGATGCTGGGGCGCAGCAGGATGTCCTGGCCGTCCACGGTGAACGGGACGTCGAATGCGGCGCTGACCTTCTGGGCCACCTCGGCGGACGCGTCGTACGGACCTTCGAGCAGGATCGCGAACTCGTCGCCGGCGATGCGGGCCACGGTGTCGCCCGGGCGCACGGCGGCGGTGAGTCGCCGGCCCACGTCCACCAGCAACCTGTCGGCGGTGTCGTGGCCGAGGTTCTCGTTGATCAAGCGGAAGTCATCGAGATCGAGGGCCAGCACGGCGACCGAGCGGTCGATACGCGCCCGCAGCAGCATCGCGTGGGCCAGCCGTTCGCCGAACATCGTCGGGTTGGCCAGGCCGGTCAGCGGGTCCTGAAGCGCGTGGTCCACCGCGGCCGTTATCAGCCGGCGGTTCTCCCAGGCGGCGATGGACTGGCGCACGCACACCGCCGCCACGATGGCCGGCACCAAAACGCGCTCGAGACCCGACATGATGAGCATCGGCCCGATCGTTCCGGCCAACAGCAGCGGGATGAAGGGCAGCCAGACAGACGCCTTCGACGGCGACGGCAGGCCCGGTGCCCGGGCGGACGGCGCGGCACGGCTGATCACCGCCGCCGCCGCGAACAGAGCCGCGGCCCACGCCCACGCGGCATCGATCAGGTCACCGGATCGGTAGGTGTCCTGGGCCACCATGCCGGCGTAGGCGCTGTCGGCGACCGCCATCACGGTGATGGCTGCGGCGAGAAGGCTGATCGCGACGCGCTGGCCCCCGGTCGTGCGCATCAGGGTCACCACCGCGATGGTCAGCATCACGATGTCGGCGGCGGGGTAGAGGAACGCCACGATGATGGCGGCCCGGTCCTCCCGGTAGGCGCTGTAGACGTCGTCGAGCACGAGAATCCACGCCAACAGGAACAGGCACAGCGTCACCGTGATGCTGTCGAGCACGATGCGCAGTCGCGATTGCCGCAGCGGTTCGGCCACGAACTGCGTCATCGCGACAGTGGCCAGCGCGGCGAAGACCACGTAGAAGCCGTCGGCGAGCGAGGGTACGGGCACCTCCTGGCGCAGGATGACCTCGTAGACGAACCAGGTCGCGTCGCCCAGCGTCCACGCCGCCAGGGCTGCGGTCATCAGGCTCCAGGCCCGGCGGAGGCGCCCCGACGCAGAGCGGGCGGCAAGACCTGCGCAGGCGGCCGCATACACCAGCAGCGCCAAATTGATCAGGTCGTCGGCGACCCGTGCACCTGGCAGGTCGGCTCCCACGACGAGTAGCGCCGTGAGGATGAGAACCCCCACCAGCGGCGCGATGACCAGCGCGATTACCCGCCGGGAGTAGCGGCCCATGTCCACAACGCTCCCATACTGCCTACTATCGCGTGCTCGACGGGCTTTGTCAGCAAATGTCGACGTGCCGAGCGCGGGATTTGACGCTAGCGCATACTCCTCACCGGCCGGCCGGGGCCGGAGGTGTGCGATGCGGGGCGGGGTGTAGCCCGACCTCCTGCGCTTTCACGGCGAAGAAGACCTCCCGTCCGGGTTCCAGACCGAGATCCATCACGGCGGCCGGCGTGACGTCGGCGGCCAGCCCGGGGCTGCCGTCGGGCAGGTCGGCTCCCCGGATGCGCACTGCGTGACCACGCAACACCACGTCGACGATGGTGGTCGGGATGACGTTGCGTGGGCTGGCCTGTGGCGATTCGGTGTGCACGGCGACCGCGGCCGGCGAGAACAGGGCGACCGCAGCCGAACCGGGTTCCACCTCGCCTACGCCTGCGAGCTCGAGACCCCACGGCGTACGCAGCGCTCCAGCGCCGGCGACCCCGGACACCAGATTCATGCCCGCGATGCCTGCGGCGAAATCGCTGCGAGGAGCGGTCAACACAGATCGGACGGGACCCTGTTCGACGACGTGGCCGCCGTCGATGACCACCGCCGTGTCCGCGAGCGCCAACGCGTCGAGGATGTCGTGGGTGACGATGAGCGCGGTGCGGGCGTGCAGGCGTAGTTGAGCGCGGACCGTGCGTCGCAGCGCCGCCGCGGCCCCGACATCGAGGGCCGCGAACGGCTCGTCGAGCAATAAAACCCGGGGTTCGGCGGCCAGGGCGCGGGCCAGCGCGATGCGCTGAGCCTGCCCGCCCGACAGCTGCGCGGGACGGCGCTCGGCCAGCGGTTCTGCGTCGACGGCGGCGAGCCAGTGGCGTGCTCGTTCGCGCGCGGCCCGGCGGGACAGGCCGCGACAGCGCGGCGCGTAGGCGACGTTGGCGGCGGCGTCCAGATGGGGGAACAGCAGAGGTCGCTGGGCCAACAGCGCGACCCCGCGCCGATGTGCGGGCACGAAGGCGTCGGCCTGCACGTCGGTGACGACGTCGTCGCCGATCCGGACGTGACCACTGTCCGGCCGCACGAGGCCGGCGATCGCGTGCAGGAGGGTGGATTTCCCCGCCCCGTTCGGACCGAGCACGGCCACCACCTCGCCGTCGGCGACCGAGAAGTTCAGGTCTATCCCGCGCTGTGCGAGCACGATGCGGGCCTGCACCCCGCTCACGGCAGGGACCCTGCCGTCGGGCGACCGGCGGTGACCACGACGATCCCCGCCGCGACGGCGATGAGCAGCAGCGAGAGTGCCACCGCGGCATCGGCATCGGTTTCGCGCTGCAGGTAGATCTCCAACGGCAGGGTCCGGGTGACTCCCTGCAGAGACCCCGCGAACGTCAGCGTCGCGCCGAACTCGCCCAGCGACCGCGCGAACGCGAGCACCGCCCCCGAGATCAGACCGGGCCACACCAACGGCCCCGTGACGGTGCGTAACACCCGGGTGGGGCCGGCACCCAGAGTCGCTGCCACCTGTTCGTAACCCTGTCCTGCAGTGCGAAGCGCGCCCTCGAGACTGAGGACCAGGAACGGCAGCGAGACGAAGGTCTGTGCCAGGACCACCGCGGTGGTGGAGAACGCCACCTGCACCCCGAGCAGTTCCAGGTGATGACCCAGCAGACCCTGTCTGCCGAAGGTGTAGAGCAGCGCGAGTCCGCCGACCACCGGTGGCAGCACCAGCGGCAGCAGGATCAGAGCGCGCACCACCGATCGGCCGGGCAGGCGGCTGCGCGCCAGCGTGAGAGCCATCGGCGCGCCCAGGAGCACACACAGTGCCGTGCTGGCCGCGGCAGTCTGGATGCTCAACAGCAATGCTGCGCGGGCGGAGTCCGAGGTGATCAGGGGGATGAAGTGCGCCCAGTCGACCCGTGTGACGATCGCCAGCAGCGGGACGACCAAGAACGCGGCGCCCACCGAAGCCGGGAGATAGATCCAGCCGGGGAGATCCACGGGCACCGCGCCCCCGACCCGTGCTCGCGCGGTCACGGTGCTGCGAAGCCGGCGGCCGCCAATGTCTCGCGGCCACGTGGACCGGTGACCAGATCGACGAATTGTCGTGCCGCGCCGGCGTTTTCCGCGGTGGTCAGAACGGCGATCGGGTAGGTGTTGACGGCGCGGGCGGAGTCGGGGATGGCGATCGCGTCGACTCCGGCGCCGGCCGACCGCGCGTCGGTGGTGTACACCAAACCCGCGTCGGCCTGCCCTGAGGTGACCTTGCCGAGGACGTCGGTGACCGACGATTCCTCACTCACCGGCGTCAGCGACACGCCGGTGATCTGCTCGAGCCGCTGCGTGGCCGCGCCGCAGGGGACCTGCGGCGCGCACACCACCACCTGCGTTCCCGGCCGGGCCAGATCAGCGAAAGAGCCGATCCGGGAGGGATTTCCGGGCGGGGTCACGATGATCAACTGATTGGTCGCGAAGTCCACCGGCTCGCCCGACACCAACCCCGCGGACACCGCCTTGGTCATGTTGGCGGTGTCGGCGGAGGCGAACACCTCGGCTCTGGCTCCCTGTGTCAGCTGGGTCACCAGAGCAGACGAGCCGGCGAAGTTGAACGTCACGGTGGTGCCGGGATGGTCCTTCTCGAATTCTGTGCCCAGTTCGGTGAACACCGCCGTCAGGGAGGCGGCGGCGAACACGGTGATGCCCGCGCCCTCCGGTGGCGACGAGCAACCGGAACCAGCGACCACCGTCGCGAGCACCGCGGCCGTCAACGCTTTTCTCATCGATCGCCCGCCGTCTCGACGATCACCGTGGTGGCCTTCACCGCGGCGACCGCGACCACGCCCGGCTCCAGGCCCAGCTGGGTGACCGATTCCGTGCTCATCAAAGACACCACCGTGAACGGTCCGCACTGCAGCTGGACCTCGCTCATCACCCGGTCGGAGGTCACCTTGGTCACCAGCCCGACGAAGCGGTTACGCGCCGAGCTGGCGACACCGACGGGATCAGGAGGCGGTGCGGCGTGGCGGACGGCGAAGGCTGCCAGGTCTGCGCCGGCGATGACCTTGCGCCCGACCTCGTCGGTGGTTGCCGCCAGCGCACCGCTGTCGACCCATCGCCGTACCGTGTCGTCGCTGACACCGAGGAGGGTCGCGGCCTCTTTGATCCGGATCGCCGGCATCGGCTCGCCCCTTCGCAGATGCGGACAGATTCGGTGTATTGAACCATATCTGCGGATCAAATGCAGCCGCTGGGGCCGCACGAGCTAATCGTCGTCGAGCACGGAGAACGGCTCGGTCGGAACCTCCACCACCGCCAACTGCGCCGCAGACTCCGACGGCACGACCTTGCCGGCCAAGGCCTGCAACGCCCGCTCCGTGCCGACGTCGTGGCCGGCCCGCTCGGACAGCAGCCAGCGCACTTCGAGCAGATCGCAGTACGCCTGGATCGGGGTGCCGGTGCGGCCGACGGCGGCGTGCGCGCGGTGCATCGTCGGCGTGGCCACCTCCATGACCCAGAGTTGACCCGCGGTGCGCTCGTCGACGTCGTGGCCGGCTTCCTGGCACAGCTGCCCCTGATAAGCGTGCAGATCACCGAGCAGGATGCGGGCCTGTCCCTCGCCGACATCCAGGCCGGTGAGGCGCTGCAGCTGCGTGGCGTGGTAGCGACGGTCGCCGACGGCGACGTGCAGGCGCAGCTCGTCGGCGCCGGAGGTGACCGGCTGCAGCGACACCTCATCGACGGCGAAGCCGAGCTCGTTGAGCTTGCGGATCGTGCCTTCCACCCGGTAGCGGTCGGCGAAGCCGAATGTCGGTGCGGCATGGAGCAATTCCCACAACTGCTCGTACCGCTCGCGGATCGCCAGCGCCTCGGCGATGAAGCCCGGCTCCAGTTCCGGTCGACCCAGCCACGCGGCGACGTCGAGCAAACCCGCGGCGACGTTCTCGACAGTGATGTCGATGTCCTGCGCGCGTTGGCCGTTCGACAGAGTCGGATGGATCTCGCTGGTCTCGGCGTCGACCAGGAAGGCTTGCAGCACCTGCCCGTCACGGGAGAACAGCGTGTTCGCCAGTGAACAGTCACCCCAGAACACGCCGTGGCGGTGCAGTTCCACCAGGAGCGTGGCCATCGCGTCGAACAGCCGGGCCCGGTGTTTGGGGGCGTCAGGCGGTAGCCGCATGAACATGCGGCGGTACTGCCACGATCCGGTGAGGTAGCGGGTCAGCAGGATCGCGGTGTCGAAATCGGGCTGGAACACCAGCCCGGCGGGCCGAACGGCGTTGAGCCCCATGTCTTCCAGTTCCCGCAACGCGTCGTACTCGCGCCCCGCGATCCGTGGGGGCAACTCCTTGAGCGCCCACAGCTCACCGTCGCACTCGACGAAGCGAACCAGGTGCCGGCTGGGTCCGACCGGCAGTTCGCGCAGCGGGATCTGCGGCGCGGCCCAGTCGGCCAATGGCCGCTCCCACGGCAGCGCCAGTAGCTCCGCGCGAGCGGCGCGCAGCCGCAGCTCAGGAGCGGCCATGAGCGGGTGGACTCGTCGGCTCAGCCGGCGGACGCCGCGTGCCGACCACTGGATTGGCTTGACCGCGTGAGGTTCTCACCACTCTGCGGATCGAACAGATGCAACCGCTCGGCGTCCAGCCACAGCGTTGCCTTGTCCCCGGTGCGGACCCGACTCAGCGGATCGAGTTCCACACACAGTTGGGTACGCAACTGCTCGGTGTCCAGGTCCTTGGCCAACTCCGACAGCTGGTCCTTGATCTCCGGGGTCGCATCGAACGGCACGAAGGCGTATTGCTCGTTGCCCAGCCATTCGACCATGTCCACGGTGACGTCGAAGGTGACCCCGCGGGAGCGCTTGTCGTCGTCGACGAACTCGGCGTCCTCGAACGCGCCGGGGCGGATCCCGGCGATGTAGAGCGTGCCGTCGGAGACCGCGCCGCGCCACTGCTCACGCAGCGGGATCGTCACGAACGGCAACTCGAGCTGATCGCCTCGAACCCGCGCGGGCACGAAGTTCATCGGCGGGGAACCGATGAAGCCGGCGACGAAGAGATTCACCGGCTGGTCGTAGAGCTCCCGTGGGCTGGCGACCTGCTGCAGTACACCCTTCTTCAGCACCGCCACCCGGTCACCGAGAGTCATGGCCTCGGTCTGGTCGTGCGTCACATAGACCGTCGTGACGCCGAGTTTGCGCTGCAGCCGCAGGATCTCGGAACGCATCTGACCGCGCAACTTCGCATCGAGGTTCGACAGCGGCTCGTCGAACAGGAACGCGTCGGCTTCCCGCACGATCGCCCGGCCCATCGCGACGCGCTGCCGCTGACCACCCGACAGATTGGCCGGCTTGCGCTCCAGGTGCTCACCCAGTTCCAGCGTGTTGGCGGCCTCGTTGACCCGATTGCGGATCTCGTCGTCGGAGAGCTTGCCGGACAACCGCAGGGGGAAGGCGATGTTCTCGAACACCGTCAGGTGCGGGTAGAGCGCGTAGTTCTGGAACACCATCGACAGGTTGCGGTCCCGTGGCGCCTTGTCGTTGACCCGCGTGTCGCCGATCATCATGTCGCCCGACGAGATGTCCTCGAGGCCGACGATCATCCGCAGCAGGGTGGACTTGCCGCACCCCGATGGGCCCACCAGGATCATGAACTCGCCGTCGGCGATGTCGAGGCTGACGTCGTTGACGGCCGGATATCCGTCGCCGTACTTCTTGACGATGTTGCGCATCGTGATTGCTGCCATGGGGTTATCCCTTCACTGCTCCGGAGGTCAGGCCGGCGACGATGCGCCGCTGGAAGATGAGAACGAGGATGACGACGGGGATCGTCACGATCACCGACGCGGCCATGATGTAGGGGACCGGCGATTCGAAGTACGAGGCACCCTGGAAGAACGCCAGCGCCGCGGGCACCGTGCGTGCGCTGTCGGTCGACGTCAGCGAGATCGCGAACAGGAAGTCGTTCCAGCAGAAGAAGAACGTCAGGATCGCGGTGGTGAACACCCCCGGCGCGGCCAGCGGCACGATCACCTTCCGAAACGCCTGCCATTGCGTGGCACCGTCGACCTGCGCGGCATGCTCCATCTCCCACGGGATCTGGCGGAAGAACGCCGACATCGTCCAGATGGACAGCGGCAGCGCGAACGTCAGGTAGGGGATGATCAGGCCCAGCCAGGTGTCGTAGATGCCCAGCCCGCGCCACATGTCGAACAGGGGCCCCACCAAGGCGGCCTGCGGGAACATCGCGATGCCCAGCGCAAGGGACAGCAGCAACTTCTTACCCGGGAACTCCAGGCGCGCAATGGCATACGCGGCGAACATGGCGATGATCACCGAGATGATCGTCGCGACGACCGCGATGCCGATCGAGTTGATCAGCGCCCGCGTGAACAACTGGTTGCTGAAGATCTGCGCGAAATTGTCCAGCGTGAACGAACTGGGCAGGAACGTCGGATTGCCCGAGACGATGTCGGACGGCGGTTTGAACGCCAGGCTGATCATCCACAGCATCGGCACGAAGCTGTAGATCACGATGACGATCCCGGCGATCGTCCACCACTTGGTGCTCTTGGTCACTGGTCACCCCTGACTTGCGACAGGTCGGTTTTGAAGACCTTGATGAAGATCCACGCGATCGCCACCACGGACAGGAACAACAGCACCGACACCGCCGACCCCATACCGAGGTTCACCAGCGTCACGTTCTGCCGGTAGGCCAGGAACGAGATCGTCTCGGTGTTGTTGGCGCCCGCCGTCATCACGTAGGGGTTGTCGAAGATGCGCCACGCGTCGAGTGTGCGGAACAGCAGCGCGACCATGATCGCGGCTTTCATGTTGGGAAGCGTCACCTTCCATAGTCGTTGCCAGGCAGTCGCACCGTCGACCTTGGCGGCTTCCTGCATGTCCTCGGGCACCTGCACCAGCCCGGCGAGCAGCAGCAGCGAGATGAACGGGGTCGTCTTCCAGATCTCCGACAGGCAGATGACGAAAATGGCGGACCAGCGATCGCCGAACCAGTCGAAATCGGTGAGGTTCAGCCATTGGTTGACGAAGCCCGAGTCGATGGCGAACGCGTAGCGCCAGATGAACGCCGACACCACGGTGACGATGCCGTAGGGGATGAGGATCGCCGTGCGCAGCGGTCCGCGCCCGCGCACGATGCGCAGCATCACGAAGGCGAACCAGAAGCCGAGCACCAATTCGACCGCCACGGTGACGACGGTGATCGCCAGCGTGGTGACGAAGTCGTTCCACCACACCGGATCGGTGAGGATGACGCCGTAGTTGCTCAGTCCGACGAAGCTCCGCCCCTGCGGGTCGGTGAGCCGGAAGTTGTACAGCGACAACACCAGTGCGTACCCGAGGGGGTAGGCGGTGACGAGGAGCATCACGATGTAGGAGGGCAGCGTGAGGTACAGGCCGAGCCGGCGTTCACCCTTGGCGCGCTGGCTGACCGACGGTTGGCCCGGCTCTTTCTGCAGCGGCGGATCCTGGAGCGTCGTCACAGCAGGCGCCTGCCCGCCAGCACATCAGCCATAAATTCATCTGTCCTTTCCGGAGTGTCGCCGTTGACTGACGACGGCGGATGCCATGTCTGTTGGATCGCGCCCGAAATGTCTGTGTAGAAGGGAGTCGGCGGTCGGGGACCGCCGTCGCCGATGGATTCGCGGATCAGATCGGCGTTCGCGTATTCCTCGCGGATCTTCGGGTCGTCGTACGATGCGGCGTAGGGCGAGGGTTCGCTTTCGTCGAGCATGTACTTGGTGGCCTTCGGTTCGGCGTTGATGCACTCGACCAGGGCCACCGCTTGGTCGGGATGCTTGGTGTAGGCGCCGATGCCGAGGTTGGCACCACCCAGCGGCGGGGCGCTGGGTCTGTCGGCCGACACCCGGGGGTAGCGGGCCCAGCCGATGTCGTCGACGACCGACTGGGCGAGCGTGCCGTCTTCGGCCGCGCTACGCGCCGCGGCGAGGACGTAGGGCCAGTTCACCATGAACATTCCCTCGTCCGATTGGAAGTTGGCGCGGGCCTGTTCTTCGGAGGCGTTGGACAGATCCGTCGGTGCGGCGGGGGAGCGCCCGAGGGAGCCGACGATCTCGGCGGCCTTCTCGCCTGCCGGGCTGGCCAGCGAGGGCTTGGCGTCGCGGCCGGCCTCGACGTCCTGCAGCAGCGCACCTCCGCCCGAGAGCACCAGCGCATTGATCCACACGGTGTAACCCTCGTAGCGCTGCGCCTGGACGGCGACCTTCTTCTGTTGTCCGACAGCCGCTTTGATCATCTCGTCCCACGTGAAGTTGGGACTCGTCGGGTCGACACCGGCCGCGGCGGCCGCCGACTTGCGATACCACAGCAGCTGGGCGTTCGACTTGTACGGTGCGCCGTAGAGCTTGTCGTCCCACATCCCGGTCTTCGTCGGGGCGGGCAGCATGCCGGCGGTCAGCCGCTGGGCCTCCTGCTCGGTGTAGGGCCGCAAGAAGCCGGCGTTCGCGAACTCGGCGGTGAACACGACATCCATGCTGACCAGATCGATGGAGGTGTCTCCGGCGGCCAGGCGGCGCACCATCTGCTCACGCTGCGCGGTGGCCGTCGAGGGCAGCGATTCGATCTGCACCCGGTAGGCGCCGCCCGAGGCGGCCTCGCATTCCTGAGCGCGTGCGGCGGAGCCGCCGTTGTCCGGAAGGATGTACCACGTGAGCGTCGGAGGCCCGCCGTCACTGCCGCATCCGGACAACAACGTGGCGGCGAGCAGAGGTGCGCTTGCCAGCGCGATTGCCCGACGTCGTCGCCCGCGGGCGAACTGAATTCGTTTCATCTCGTCCTCGTCCTATGACGTCGCGGTTCCCGAGATCCTGCGCACGAGGGCCACGACCAGCACATTCGGTACAGCGACGAGTGTGTCATAGTTCACAGGAACTCCGGTGGTGTGGGGCCGTATCGGCGCGGCACCAGCCGGCGGCCACCCCGAAAGTGCCTCAGCTGTCGCGACATCGTCGGTGTTCACTACCGTGGACGCACGTTCGTCGAATGTGCGTAAAGGAGTGCCGTGGCCCGCGCCGAGTCCTCGTGGTGGCAGACCGCCGTCGTGTACCAGGTCTACATCCGCAGCTTCGCCGACGGCAACGGCGATGGCGTCGGCGACGTCGCAGGGTTGCGGAGCGGTTTGCCCTATCTCGCGCAGCTGGGTGTCGACGCGATCTGGATCAACCCCTGGTACCCGTCACCGATGGCCGACGCGGGCTACGACGTGGCCGACTACCGCGAAATCGAACCGGCCTACGGCACCCTGGCTGATGCACAGGCATTGATCGCCGAGGCTCACGATCAGGGCATTCGCGTGCTGCTCGACATCGTCCCCAACCACACGTCCGACCAGCACGCATGGTTCCAGGCCGCTGTCTCCGACGAACCGGGCGCGAGGCAGCGCTACCACTTCCGGCCAGGCCGTGGACCCGACGGTGCGCAGCCCCCCAACAACTGGCAGAGCGTGTTCGGTGGACCTGCGTGGACGCGACTCGCCGACGGGCAGTGGTATCTCCATCTGTTCGCTCCCGGGCAGCCGGATCTCAACTGGGACAACGCCGAGGTGCGGGCCGAGTTCGAGGACATCCTGGCGTTCTGGTTCGACCGTGGCGTGGACGGTTTCCGCATCGACGTGGCGCACGGGCTGATCAAGGCCGACGGTCTGCCCGACACCGCCGATCCCGACGATGCGGCGCAGAGCCTGGTGCAGTCGCGCGCCGGCCATCCCGCGTGGGATCAGGACGGCGTGCACGAGATCTACCGCGGGTGGCGGGCAGTCGCGCAGCGCTACACGCCGGAGCGGATCTTCATCGCCGAGGCGTGGGTGCCGAGCAACGAACGGTTGGCCCGCTACCTGCGACCAGACGAACTGCACACCGCTTTCCAGTTCGATTTCCTGCGCGCCCCCTGGCGTGCCGAGGTGTTGCGCACTGTCGTCGACGACGCGATCAGTGCCGCCGCCACGGTCGGCGCGCCCCCGACGTGGGTGCTGTCCAATCACGACGTCACCCGCACCGTCACCCGGTTCTCCCGCTCCCAACCAGGGCACTTGATCGAGACCGATTGGGAGCGGGGCCGCTGGGCTGATGAGGACCCCGACCACGTGATCGGTCGGCGGCGCGCACGTGCCGCAGCGCTTGTCCAGCTTGCCCTGCCCGGGACCGCGTATGTCTACCAGGGGGAGGAGCTGGCGCTCGAGGAGGTGGAGGATCTGCCCGACGAGGTACGTCAGGATCCGACGTGGGTGCAATCCGAATTCACCGACGTTGGTCGCGACGGCTGTCGAATTCCTCTGCCCTGGAACGCGACTGATGTGCCCTACGGCTTCGCCGCAGACCCTGCCGCCGTCACGTGGTTGCCCCAGCCCGGGCACTGGGCGGAGCACAGCGTGGAGGCGCAGGACGGCGACGCCGATTCCACCTTGAACCTGTATCGGCGCGCGATTGGTCTGCGCGCGCAGTTGTGGTGCGATGCCGGCGATCTCACGTGGCTGGCCACGCCCACCGGCACTATCGCGTTCGAACGCGGTGCCGCGCAGTGCTGGGTCAACACCGGCGATACCGAGGTGCCGCTGCCCGGATCGGCGACGGTGATGCTGGCTTCGGCACCCGACGTGCAGACGGTTCTGCCGCCGGATACCGCGGTCTGGCTGCGCGCCCGTTGACCGCGGCTCACCCCAGCGGATCGTCGCCGGGATGAGCGCGCTGCTGCTCGAGTTTGGAGATGAAGACCGCGGCCTGCGTGCGCCGCTCCATCCCGAGTTTGGCGAGCAGCCGTGACACATAGTTCTTGATCGTCTTCTCGGCCAGGAACATTCGCGCAGCGATCTGCCGATTGGTCAATCCCTCGCCGAGGAGATCGAGCAGGACCCGCTCTTGATCGGTGAGGCTCGACAGGGGATCGTGTCCGCGCCCTTCGCCGCGAACCGTCGCCATCAGTGCCGCCGCGGCGCGGTTGTCCAACAGCGAGCGTCCCGCTCCCACGTCCTTGATGGCGCGCGCGAGCTCCATGCCCTTGATGTCCTTGACCACGTACCCGCTGGCGCCGGCGAGGATCGCGTCGAGCATGGCCTCATCGGAGGTATACGAGGTCAGCATCAGGCAGCGCAGATCCGGCATGCGGGACAACAGGTCCCGGCACAGCTCGATCCCGTTGCCGTCGGGCAACCGGACGTCGAGGACAGCGACATCGGGCTGCATCGCCGGAATCCGCGCCAACGCCTCGGACACCGAGCCGGCCTCACCGATCACGTCGAGATCACCGTCCGCGCTGAGCAGTTCGATCAGGCCACGGCGGACCACCTCGTGGTCGTCGACGAGGAACACTTTCACCTTGGTCGCGACGTCGTCGTCGTCGTCGTTCAGCGGTCGGCCCTCCATGGTCACAGTGCGGTCTGCGGACCGCAGATCAGGATCGAACAGTCGGTGTCCCGTAAAGCGGCGTTACCGGGCGCCCCCACGAGTTCTGTCAGGCCTCCCCGGCGGGTTCGGCTGGTCACCATCAGCGCGACATCGTCGGCGTTGGCCGCCAGGTAGCCGAGGGCATCCGAGTCGCCACCCACCGAGATGTCGAGTTGCGGGTACCTGCGCCGTGATTCGGCGAGGCGACGCTCCCACTGCGCTGCAACGTCGGCGGTGTTCGGCGATGAGGCCAGTATCCGCACCGCCGCGTTGCGCCGCTGTGCCTCCACCAAACCCCTGTCGAGCACGGCGCCCGCCGCTGCGCGGTCGGCGAGCTCGACGACGACGGATCGTTGCTGCTGCCCATGCGCGCGGTGAGAACGCACGATCGCGACCAGACACTGTGCGGCCGCGGACAGTGCCGCCGCGGTCGAGCCGATGCGACCCTGGGTCGCATGTCGCACTCCGCGGGCCCCCACACACAGCAGTATCGCTGATCGCGACGCCCGCAACAGGGTCTCGACCGGGCGTCCGTGCACGATGCTGACATCGACCTGAACTGGTCGTCCGGTCGATTCGACCGCGTTCACAACGTCTTTCACGGCCGTCTGAGCGCACGCCATTCGCTGCGCTCGACCTCGCTGATCGTCGGGGTCGGCGTCGATGACGTAGATGAGGCGCAGTGGAACGTCGCGGTGTTCGGCTTCGTCGATGGCCCACAGAGCGGCCTCCAGCGCGGCGGCGGATCCGTCGATACCCACCACGACCGATGGTGTGGATTCGGAGTTCACGTCGGCTCCGGGCAGATGTGCAGCACGTCGTGAACATCTCGTCGGGGGGTGGGCGGCGGCGGTGACTCGAGAGCAGGTGCTCTTCCGACGCGGATCAACGCCTGCGGGATCGCGCGATTGCCGATCAGTGACGCCACGACGTCTCGCCCGCCGGTGAGTTCGGTCACGTGCGTCACGACGCATGTCGCCAGACCCGAGATCGTCGCGTCGAGCAGGACAGCGGAAAGCATTTCACCGCAACGCAATACGCTCTCCGCGGAGTCGTCGACGGAGGACACGACGAGTATGCGTGCGTGGTCCTCGTCGACGTCTTTGCGGCGTTCCGGACGACTGGTGACGGGGAAGTTGCGTCCGACCGCGACACGGTCACTCTCCGGCGCCGAAATGAGAGCGGTGGCCGGGATGCCGACATCGGATGCGAAAAGATCTGTCCACCAATCCAACTCCGCATGATATTCGGCGTCGTGCAACCGCAGAACGTCGGTGACCTGGGAGAGCTCGGCCACCGTCGCGCGGTGCTCGTCAGCGAGAGCGCAGAGCCGAACTGCGCCGGCATGCTCCGAGGCGATCGATGCGTCGACCAGGTCGCCGGCCCCGTCGGGAGGTGCGAGGAACGCCAAGCGATCGGTGCGACGCGCCATGATCGCGTCGGCACGGTGGCGCTGCTGTGGGCTCACGCCCGGCGCAGGGGTGAGCTCGATGCTGGCGACGTGGAGGGAATTCTCCGGATCGGGGAAGCGGGTGACCACGCCGTGCCATCCCGCCGCCGCGACGGCGACTCGGAAATGGTCCAACACGGCGCCGCAACTGAGTAACGCCTGGCGTCCACTGCTGTCGGCACTCTCGGCGCGTCGGGACGGATCGAGGTACAGGTCGACGGTGTTTCCGGTCAGCGTCCAGCGCCAGGGCTGCGTGTTGTGGAGTGATGGTGCGCGGCAAGCCACCTGCAACACATCGACGATCAGCTCGCATCCGATTTGCGGCGTGGTCATCGCACCTCCACTTCGTCTGCTGCCAGACTGCGCGGTGCTCGAGCGCTGGGACAGGGCCAATGGTCCCTTGCGGGTGTGACGTGCGCCAGGAAGCCGCAGCAACGCGGGCGCAAACGCGTGCCTGGCATGACCGACCGCGCCAATCCGGAAGTGCAAAAACCTTTTCGGTGCCGTCGCGGCGAGCCATCGCCGAAGCGGATATCGCATGCGATGAGGCGCTCGCGCAACGGTGGCAGACGGGTTTGCGGAGGAGGGTCGGCGTGGTGGCGCACGAAGCGCTGGCTCATGCAGCCCGTGGTGGACGAAAACTCACAGCGCCTTCAGAGGTTGGCGTTTCCGGCAGTGCCGGCATGGCATAACCGCAGCTCAGTCGGATGTGTCCGCAACGGGATTGCTTCTCCTTGGCAACGGTTGCATAACGCAGCTTTTGTCGCGTCGGCGTTTCTCCAAATTGTCGGTTCAGTAAGCCCAGTAACTGATCGGAATTGCAGCACGACGCAGAAGGACTGGGAGCGCATGTCACGGACCAAGAAGGGCATCGTCGTTGTCATGATGGGCAGCGCGGGGATGTTCTTGAGCGCGCCGCTGTTGACGCCGCTTGCCGCCGCGGACCCCGGCCGGGGTGGCGTGCAGTGCCTGGGCATCCTCCAGCAAATCGCGAGTCGCCCCGCTGACATCCCGCAGGCTCTGCACGATGCCGCGTCGTCGTTCACAGCCGGGCCGGGTCAGCCCACTCCTCCCGTTGTGGTTCCGCCAGCCAGTTCCGCATCGGCTGGACTGCCGCCGACACCGCCGCGTCCGCCGGCTTCGGTATCCGCGTCGTCGTCGGGTGCCACGCCGCCCGCGCCGGGGACTCCCGGAGTGCCGGTGACCGTGACGGGCACAGGAGCAACACCTCCTGTTCCGCCGGCACCTCCGGGCGCTGCGGTCACTCCTGCTGCGGGCGTGACGCCGCCCGCACCGCCGGCGCCGGGCGGACCCGTCGCGACTCCTGTTGTCAACGCGGGCCCGCCGCTGCCAGGGGTCCCCGGGGCGCCGATTGTCGGTGACGCCGGGGCTGTGCTGCCGCCGGTTCCGGGTGTGCCGGGTGCACCGGTGGGTGGTCCGGTGGGCGCGGGTGCGCCGCCGGTTCCGGGTGTGCCGGGTGCGCCGGTGGGTGGTCCGGTGGGCGCGGGTGCGCCGCCGGTTCCGGGTGCGCCGGGCGCGCCGGTCATTGGTGACGCAGGTGTGGTGGCGCCGGCCGGTGTACCGGGTGTCGGTGCGCCGGTTGAGGGTGCCGGTGGTGCGGTGGCGCCAGCCGGGGGCGCTGCCCCGGGCGCGCCAATCGCCGCTGCCGGAGGCGATTTCGCGCCCCCGGCGCCCGGCGTTCCGGGAGCTCCGGTTGTGGGTGAGTCGGGTGCGGTGGCGCCGCCGGCGCCGGGTGTGCCGGGTGCCCCGCTGGGCGCTCCGGTGGGCGCTGGTGCTCCTCCTGCTCCGGGTGTGCCGGGTGCTCCGGTGGTGGGTGAGTCGGGTGTTGTGGCGCCGCCGGCGCCGGGTGTGCCTGCGGTTCCGGTGGGGTCCTCGGTTGAGGGTGCGACGCCTCCTGCTCCGGGTGTGCCGGGTGCTCCGGTGGTGGGTGAGTCGGGTGTTGTGGCGCCGCCGGCGCCGGGTGTGCCTGCGGTTCCGGTGGGGTCCTCGGTTGAGGGTGCGACGCCTCCTGCTCCGGGTGTGCCGGGTGCTCCGGTGGTGGGTGAGTCGGGTGTTGTGGCGCCGCCGGCGCCGGGTGTGCCTGCGGTTCCGGTGGGGTCCTCGGTTGAGGGTGCGACGCCTCCTGCTCCGGGTGTGCCGGGAGCTCCGGTGGTGGGTGAGTCGGGTGTTGTGGCGCCGCCGGCGCCGGGTGTGCCTGCGGTTCCGGTGGGGTCCTCGGTCGAGGGTGCGACACCTCCTGCTCCGGGTGTCCCCGCGACCCCGGTCGCCAGTTCGGTAGAGACCTTCTCTCCGCCCGCACCTCCGACGCCAGCGACGCCGTCGGTCAGTTCCATCGAGACCTTCTCGCCGCCGGCTCCTCCCGCGCCTGCAGTGCCGGCGGGTTCGTCGGTGGAGGTTGCGACGCCTCCTGCGCCGGGTGTGCCTGCGGTGCCGGCGGGTTCGTCGGTGGAGGTTGCGACGCCTCCTGCGCCGGGTGTGCCTGCGGTGCCGGCGGGTTCGTCGGTGGAGGTTGCGACGCCTCCTGCGCCGGGTGTGCCTGCGGTGCCGGCGGGTTCGTCGGTGGAGGTTGCGACGCCTCCTGCGCCGGGTGTGCCTGCGGTGCCGGCGGGTTCGTCGGTGGAGGTTGCGACGCCTCCTGCGCCGGGTGTGCCTGCGGTGCCGGCGGGTTCGTCGGTGGAGGTTGCGACGCCTCCTGCGCCGGGTGTGCCTGCGGTGCCGGCGGGTTCGTCGGTGGAGGTTGCGACGCCTCCTGCGCCGGGTGTGCCTGCGGTGCCGGCGGGTTCGTCGGTGGAGGTTGCGACGCCTCCTGCGCCGGGTGTGCCTGCGGTGCCGGCGGGTTCGTCGGTGGAGGTTGCGACGCCTCCTGCGCCGGGTGTGCCTGCGGTGCCGGCGGGTTCGTCGGTAGAAGTTGCGACGCCTCCGGTTCCGGGTGTGCCGGGTGCTCCGGTGGTGGGTGAGGCTGGTTTGGCGACGCCTCCGGTTCCGGGTGTGCCGGGTGCTCCGGTGGTGGGTGAGGCTGGTTTGGCGACGCCTCCGGTTCCGGGTGTGCCGGGTGCTCCGGTGGTGGGTGAGGCTGGTTTGGCGACGCCTCCGGTTCCGGGTGTGCCGGGTGCTCCGGTGGTGGGTGAGGCTGGTTTGGCGACGCCTCCGGTTCCGGGTGTGCCGGGTGCTCCGGTGGTGGGTGAGGCTGGTTTGGCGACGCCTCCGGTTCCGGGTGTGCCGGGTGCTCCGGTGGTGGGTGAGGCTGGTTTGGCGACGCCTCCGGTTCCGGGTGTGCCGGGTGCTCCGGTGGTGGGTGAGGCTGGTTTGGCGACGCCTCCGGTTCCGGGTGTGCCGGGTGCTCCGGTGGTGGGTGAGGCTGGTTTGGCGACGCCTCCGGTTCCGGGTGTGCCGGGTGCTCCGGTGGTGGGTGAGGCTGGTTTGGCGACGCCTCCGGTTCCCGGTGCGCCGGGAGCTCCGATTGCCGGAGCAGCAGGGGCAGGTGCTCCCGGTGTCCCCGGGGCTCCGGCCACCCCCGTCGCCGCCGCTGCAGGTACGGCCGGTCCGGGAACTCCCGCAGCCCCAGGCGCACCAGTCTTCGGTGACGCCGGCGCGGTGACGCCGCCGGTGCCGGGTGGTCCGGGTGGTGCTGTGGCGGTTCCTGCTGGTGGGGTGACGCCGCCGGTGCCGGGTGTGCCGGGTGCTCCGGTGGCGGTTCCTGCTGGCGCGGTGACGCCGCCGGTGCCGGGTGGTCCGGGTGCTGCTGTGACGGTTCCCGCCGGTGCCGCCACACCGCCGGTGCCGCCGACCCCGCCCGCATCAGTGGGTGCGACCAGTGGTGTCCCGTCGTCTCCGATCCCGGGTACGCCCGGTAACTCGCTGACGGTGCGCGATCTGCTCACTCCGCCTGGGGTGCTGCGCACGGTCCAGGACGCCGCATCGTCGGTGGCCGGAGCCCTGCCTCCGCCGCCGGCTCCTGCGCCCGGCGCCCCTGCGGCCGTGTCGATCTCCGCGCCTCCTGTGCCGGATGCGGTGACCCCCCTGCTCGCCACGGGCGTCTCCAATCTCATCGCGCCGTCCCCGCTGAATCTCCCGTCGATTCCGGGTCTGCCGGTGCCGCTGCCCAACGAGATTCCGGTGCCGTCCGACCTCCTCTGCGTCGGCACGGACTGGTCGGCGTCCCAGGGGGGCGGGGCCGCTCACGCCCCCGCCACCGATGCGGATGTCGCGCGGGCACCAGTCACCGGCGGTGACCGCCGCGATCGCTGGGAAGGTCGGTAGATGGCTTCGGCCTGGCTGAGTCGACTCTCAGCCAGGCCGGCGCCGGCCACAGCACCGAGGTGCAGTGATCGCGACGACGCGACTCGATGGCGTACCTGGTGCACGGCGAGCGGATCAACCGCCTCGCGCTGGCAGCTAGCGGTCCGTCTTCTCGTTCTCGGCCAGCGCCCCGGCGACCAGATCGGTGGCGACCTGGATCAGCGGCACGTTGGAATCCTGGGATAGCTTGCGGAGGACGTCGAAGGCCTGCACCGCATCCACCCGGTAGCGTTCCATGATCATGCCCTTGGCCTGGCCGATCATGTCGCGGCTGGACAGCGCGCGCTTGAACTGCTCCTCCCGGCGGGCCGAATTCCAGGCCACCGAGGAGTGCGCGGCGAAGATCATGCCGATGGTCCGTGAATCGGCGGAGAAGACGTCGGGTTCCTCGGAGTAGACGTTGAGGGCGCCGAGGGTCTCTCCAGCGATGAAGAGCTGAAAGGCCATGATCGATCGGATCGGAGTCTCGGCCAGGGCGTCGCGTCGATAGTTGGGAAATCGAGTCTCGGTCTCGAGGTCGGGCACGTGGACCGTCTGCTCGTCCCAGGCCGCCGTGAGGCACGGCCCTTCGTGGTAACGCTGCTGGATCTTGTCGAGCAGAAGCGGCCAATGCGACGTCGCGGCGGGTGTTTCGATCTGGCGGGCGTTGCGGGTCAGTGTGATGCCCGCGTACTGCGCGCCCGGAATTTCGGCGGCCGCGTGTTCTGCCAATTCAGCGATCACCGTATCGGCGTCGGTATCGGGTCTGTTGTGCAGACCGCGCACCAATTCCGCCACACGCAGATGCGCCGCGTCCACGTCAGCCTGAGCTTCCACCGCCACCGTCCAAACTCTTACGTCAATTCGGCCTACAATCTACCGCTGACCACCGCAAACCACCTCGGCATGATGCTGACGCTTTGGTGAGCGGTTCCCTCCGAGCCGGCTCACAGTGCCTTGAGATACCGAGCAGCAATCAATTTCTGCATCCACGAGGTCACGGGCGCCCCTATTCGGCTCCACCACCGCGCGGGCCGAGAGAACGCGGCGACCTCGGCAATCACCTGATCGGCCGTGCTGTCGTAGCGCACCAGGAACAGCTCCTCGCCGCGAACAGCGTGGCCGGGCAGGGTGCCGTAGGCGAATCCGCGTCTGTCCGGTTCGTCGACGACATAGACCACCCGGCACGGGGCGACCATCGGGCCCAGGTGCCCGAGCACGTCGGTCCCTTCCTGGGCAGTCGGTGTGGTCGCCTCGATGCGAAGCCCGGCACCTCGCAGCATGCCGAACCGCATCCCTGCTGCGGCCGCCTGCTCGAAACGCGCACGCCCCGAACCGATGACCGCAGTTCTTCGCAAGAACCGGTAACCGGGCGGCGGGGTGCGGGCCGTGGCGCCCACGTCGGGGTAGGTCAACGGCAGCCCGGCCAGATCGCTGAGTCTCATCAGTCGAGCTTCGCATCGCGGGCGTACCGTCGGTGTGGTGACTGCGACGACGCTGACCCTGGGCAACGATCTGACCGTGAATCGCCTGGCTTTCGGGGCGATGCGCCTGACCGGCAAGGGCGTGTGGGGTCCGCCCGCCGACCGCGACGAGTGTCTGCGCGTGCTGCGTCGAGCCGTGGAACTCGGGGTGAACTTCATCGACACCGCAAACTCGTACGGTCCGTATGTCTCCGAGGAATTGATCCGAGAGGCGCTGCATCCCTACGACGGAGTCGTCGTCGCCACCAAGGCGGGGCTGCTGCGCACCGGCCCCGATCAGTGGCCCGTTCTCGGGTATCCGGCCTATCTGAGGCAGGAATGCGAGATGAGCCTGCGCCGCCTCGGAGTCGACACCATCGACCTCTTCCAATTGCATCGCATCGACGACAAGTTCCCCGCCGAAGACCAGGTGGGAGAGCTGCTGGCGCTCAAGAACGAAGGCAAGATCCGCCACATCGGGCTCTCGGAGGTCAGCGTCGATCAGCTCGAGGCCGCGCAGAAGGTCGCGCCGATCGTCTCGGTGCAGAACATGTACAACCTGACCACCCGCGGAGCCGAACCCCTCGTCGACGCGTGCGAGGCCCAAGGCATCGCGTTCATCCCGTGGTTCCCGCTGGCGGCCGGTCCGCTGGCGGCGGCTGACGGTCCGCTCCAGCGCATCGCCGCCGAGCACAGCGCCACAGCCTCGCAGCTGGCACTCGCATGGCTGCTCAAGCGCTCCCCGGTGATGCTGCCCATCCCGGGCACGTCCAAGGTGGCCCACCTCGAGGAGAACGTGGCGGCCGGCGAGATCGAGCTCAGTGACGACGAGTTCGAAACGCTGAGCAAAGCCGGTGCGGCCCAGAGCTGAGCCAACCAATACGGTGAGCGGGTGAGCGCCACCGACTCCGCCGACCTCCATTCCGGCGGCGGCTTCAATCCGCCGCAGCCCACCACTCGCGGCGGCCCCGACTACGGACGCTTCGTCGAGGCGGTGCGCACCCTGCAGGATCACGCGCGCGCCGCCGACGCCCCCGATGACGTCGTCACCGCCGCCGCCGATCTGATCGAGCAGGCATCGGAACTGCTCGCACCGTTCGACGCCGACGAGTGGGCGTCGCCGTCGGGACGGCGGATGGACCTGCCCAACCGTGGCAACATCCTGGGAGTGCCGGTCGACCTGCATGTCACCGACGACGAGCGGATCGGCGGCACTGCCCTGTTCCGCCGATACCACCTCGGCCGCAACAGGGCGGCACATGGCGGCACGATCGCGCACCTCTTCGACTCGCTGCTCGGCTTCACCGCCGCCAAGCTGGGCCGCAGCCGCGCCCAGCGCACTGCGTTCCTGCACGTCGACTACCGCAAGATCGTGCCGGTGGACAAGGAGTTGCAGGTCGATTCCGGCATCGACGACATCGTCGGTCGCAAGATCTTCGTCTCGGGCCGGCTGCTCGACGGAGACCAGGTGCTGGCCGAGGCGCACTCGCTGTTCGTCAAGCTCAAGCCCGGGCAGCCATGACCGACGGGAAACGGAACGCGCTCTCACGCCGCTGGCGGGGTTGGCGTGATCGCCTGCGCGAACGACCGGTCGCCAACCTGGTGTACCGGGTCGCCGTCGGGGTGATCGGCACCGTCGTGTTCGCCGCCGGCATCGTCGCCATCCCGTACCCCGGTCCCGGCTGGGCGATCGTGTTCGTCGGGCTCGGCATCCTGGCCACCGAATTCGACTGGGCGCGCCGGCTGCTGGCCTGGGTCCGAGAGCGCTACGACAAGGTGATGGACTGGTTCTCACGCCAGGGCCTGTGGGTGAAGATCCTGGGCGTCGTCTTCACCGCCGCCGTCGTCATCGGGACGCTGTGGCTGCTGGGGCCGCTCAATTTCGCGGCCCGACTGGTCGGTATCGACTGGCCCTGGCTGCAAAGCCCTATTGGTATCGGGTCCTGAGCCCGTGCACCGATAGCATGGTCGCGGTCGCCGAGCCCGTTCGGTCGATCGCGCCACAGAACTGCACCAACGTTGGGAGAACCCCTCATGACCGCGCCCGCTCGCCCCGAACCAGCAGCCCCGATCCGGGTCGCTGCCGGGACGACCGCCGCCGCGGCGGTGCGTGAGGCCGGGCTCCCGTCGCGCGGTGCGCCCGACGCCGTCGTCGTCGTCCGTGATGCCGGCGGGCGGCTGCGTGACCTGTCCTGGACTCCCGATACCGACGTCGACGTCGTCCCCGTCGCGGCCGACACCGATGACGGGCGCAGCGTCATCCGCCACTCGGCGGCACACGTGCTCGCCCAGGCGGTACAGGACATGTTCCCCGAAGCCAAGCTGGGTATCGGTCCGCCGATCACCGACGGCTTCTACTACGACTTCGATGTGGCCGAACCGTTCACTCCTGAAGACCTCGAGGCTCTCGAGAAGAGGATGCGCAAGATCGTCAAGGACGGTCAGCTCTTCGAGCGCCGCGTCTACGCGTCCAAAGACGAAGCCCGCGCGGAGCTGGCCGGTGAGCCCTACAAGCTCGAGCTGATCGACGACAAGTCGGGTGCCGACGATCCCGAGGTGATGGAGGTCGGCGGCGACGAACTGACGGCCTACGACAACCTCAATCCCCGTACGCGCGAGCGTGTCTGGGGTGATCTGTGCCGCGGTCCGCACATCCCGACCACCCGCTACATTCCTGCGTTCAAGTTGACCCGCAGCTCGGCAGCCTACTGGCGTGGCGACCAGGCCAACGCCAGTCTGCAGCGCATCTACGGCACCGCCTGGGAGTCGCAGGAGGCACTCGACCGGCACCTCGAGCTGATCGAAGAGGCTCAGCGGCGCGACCACCGCAAGCTCGGCCTCGAGCTCGATCTGTTCAGCTTCCCCGACGAATTGGGTTCCGGCCTACCGGTTTTCCACCCCAAGGGGGGCATCGTGCGGCGCGAGCTGGAGGAGTACTCGCGACGCAAGCACATCGAGGCCGGCTACGAGTTCGTCAACACCCCGCACATCACCAAGGAACAGCTCTACATCACCTCCGGTCACCTGGAGTGGTACGCCGACGGCATGTTCCCGCCGATGCACATCGACGCGGAGTTCAACGAGGACGGCTCGGTCCGCAAGCCGGGGCAGGACTACTACCTCAAACCGATGAACTGCCCGATGCACCATCTGATCTACCGCTCGCGGGGACGGTCCTACCGCGAACTTCCGTTGCGGCTCTTCGAATTCGGCAGCGTGTACCGGTACGAGAAGTCCGGAGTGATCCACGGGCTGACGCGGGTTCGCGGGATGACCCAGGACGATGCGCACATCTACTGCACCCGCGAAGAGATGCGTGACGAGCTGGCCCGGCTTTTGCAGTTCGTGCTGGAGCTGCTCGCCGACTACGGCCTCGACGACTTCTACCTCGAGCTCTCGACCAAGGACCCGGACAAATTCGTCGGCTCCGACGAGATCTGGGAGGAAGCCACCGAGACGCTGCGCGAGGTGGCGGAATCCTCAGGGCTGGAACTGGTTCCCGATCCCGGGGGCGCCGCCTTCTACGGTCCGAAGATCTCGGTGCAGGTGCGCGACGCGCTGGGACGCAGCTGGCAGATGTCGACCATTCAGCTCGACTTCAACATGCCGGACCGCTTCGAGCTCGAATACACCGCCGCCGACGGCACCCGTAAGCGTCCGGTGCTGATCCACCGCGCCCTGTTCGGTTCGATCGAACGGTTCTTCGGCATCCTCACCGAGCATTTCGCCGGTGCGTTCCCGGCCTGGCTCGCGCCGGTGCAGGTGGTGGGGATCCCCGTGGCCGAGGGCCACGTCGACTACCTGCTCGAGGTGGCGGCCGATCTGAAGAAGCACGGGATTCGGGCGGAGGTCGACACCAGCGACGACCGGATGGCCAAGAAGATCGTCAATCACACCAACCAGCGGGTTCCGTTCATGCTTCTCGCGGGAGACCGCGATGTCGAGGCAGGGGCGGTGTCGTTTCGGTTCGGCGATCGCACGCAGATCAACGGTGTCGGACGGGATGCGGCTGTGCAGGCCATCGTCGACTGGGTGAAGCGGCGCGAAAACGCCGCTCCCACAGCAGAACTCGTCACCGTCGCGACGCAGGCAGGCGAGGGCTGACGTGGACTCCGACGACACGATCGTAGACCGCGGGGTAGGTGAACCCGACCGTTTGCAGCGGTTGTGGACACCCCACCGGATGAACTACATCGCCGACGCCGTGAAGCCGGGATCGGCGGCGTCCTCGGAACCGTTCACCGACATCCCCAACATGTCCGACGAGGACGGCCTCGTCGTCGCGCGCGGCGAACTGGTCTACGCGGTACTCAACCTCTACCCCTACAACCCGGGACACCTGATGGTGGTGCCGTATCGGCGGGTCGCAGAACTGGAGAACTTGACCGCCGAGGAGAGTGCCGAGTTGATGGCGTTCACGCAGAAGGCCATCCGGGTGATGAAGGCGGTCTCGCGGCCGCACGGCTTCAACGTCGGGCTGAACCTGGGTACCTCGGCGGGCGGCTCGTTGTCGGAGCATCTGCACATGCATGTGGTGCCCCGCTGGGGCGGTGACGCGAACTTCATCACGGTCATCGGGGATTCGAAGATCATCCCGCAGTTGCTTCGCGATACCCGTCAGCTGCTGGCCGGCGAGTGGGATCGCCAGCCGTGAGCGACTTCTACCTGATGACCCGGGCGGCATATGCCAAACTGTCGCGGCCCGCGGCCAAAGGTGCTCTGCGCCTGGGGCTGACCCCCGACAGTGTGACGATCCTGGGGACCGCCGGATCGGTGCTCGGTGCGTTGACGCTGTTCCCGATGGGCCAGTTGTGGTGGGGCGCGTTCACGGTCTTCGTGTTCGTGCTCGCCGACATGCTCGACGGGGCGATGGCCCGGGAGAGCGGCGGTGGCAGCCGCTTCGGCGCGGTGCTCGACGCGACCTGTGACCGCATCAGTGACGGCGCGATCTTCTGCGGGCTGCTCTGGTGGGCGGCGTTCGGGCTGCACAGCACCGGACTCGTCGTCGCCACCATGATCTGTTTGGTGTCCTCCCAGGTGATCTCGTACATCAAGGCCAGGGCGGAGGCGAGCGGGCTCACCGGCGACGGCGGCCTGATCGAGCGGCCCGAGCGGCTCGTCATCGTGCTCGCGGGCGCCGGTCTGTCCGGGGTGCCGTTCCTGCCGCTGCACTGGCTGCTACCGGTGGCGATGTGGGTGCTCGCGGTGACCAGTGTGCTCACCGTCGGGCAGCGCCTGCACAGCGTGCGCGTGTCGTCCGGAGCGATGGATCCCCTCACCCCGGCCGACAGCGCCGAGAAACCCGAAACCACCGACCCATGAGGATTCCGTTCGGGGACAACGTCAGCGACTGGGGTTACGCGGCGGGCTGGCGTCTGGTCCGGGCCGCTCCAGAAATCTTGGCCCGCAACGCGTTCGGGGCAGGCGCCTGGTACGCCGCGCGTGGCGGTGGACCCGATCAGCTGCGCAGGAACCTGGCCCGGGTGATCGGCACCGCACCGCAGGACGTGCCCGACGAGTTGATGTACGCCTCGCTGGCGTCCTACGCCCGGTACTGGCGCGAGGCGTTCCGGTTGCCGTCGATGGACCATGACGAACTCGGTCGCCAGCTGGACGTCATCGACATCGGCATGGCGTTCGACGCCCTCGAACACGGTCGCGGTGCCATCCTCGCGCTGCCGCACAGCGGCAACTGGGACATGGCGGGGGTGTGGCTGGCGCAGAACTTCGGCACGTTCGCCACGGTCGCCGAACGGCTCAAACCCGAGTCGCTGTACAACCGCTTCCTGGCCTATCGGGAAAGTCTGGGCTTTACGGTGATTCCGTCGTCCGGGGGGCAGCGTCCGCCGTTCGACGTGCTCTGCGACTGGCTGAACGACAACGGCATCGTGTGTCTGATGTCCGATCGCGACCTCAGCAGGCGCGGCGTGCAGGTCGACTTCTTCGGTGAGCCCACCCGGCTGCCCGCCGGGCCCGCGAAACTCGCGCTCACCACCGGAGCTGCGTTGTTCCCCGCGCACTGCTGGTTCGACGGCGACGGGTGGGGGACCAAGGTCTACCCGCAAATCGACACTTCGTCGGGCGACGTCACCGCCATCACCCAGGCGTTGGCCGACCGGTTCGCCGACAACATCGCCACCTATCCCGCCGACTGGCACATGATGCAACCGCAATGGCTGGCCGACCTCTCCGAGGAGCGCAGGGCGAGGTTGGAGGCGTCCTGATGCGCATCGGGATGGTGTGCCCGTACAGCTTCGACGTGCCCGGCGGTGTGCAGTCTCACGTGCTGCAACTCGCGGAGGTGATGCACGCCGCAGGCCACGAAGTCAGCGTGCTCGCCCCGGCCTCGCCCGATGCCGAGACGTCGCTGCCGGACTACGTGGTCTCCGGCGGAAAAGCCGTACCCATCCCGTACAACGGGTCGGTCGCACGGCTGCGCTTCGGGCCGGCGACACACCGCAAGGTCAAGAAGTGGCTGCAGCAGGGCGATTTCGACGTGTTGCACCTGCACGAACCCAACGCGCCCAGCCTGTCGATGCTGGCGCTCAACATCGCCGAGGGGCCGATCGTCGCGACGTTCCACACGTCGACGACCAAGTCGTTGACGCTGTCGGTGTTCGAACCGATCCTGCGGCCGATGCACGAGAAGATCGTCGGCCGCATCGCGGTGTCGGACCTGGCCCGCCGCTGGCAGATGGAGGCGCTGGGCAGCGACGCGGTCGAGATCCCCAACGGCGTCGACGTCGCCTCGTTCGCCACCGCGCCGCTGCTCGAGGGCTATCCGCGCAAGGGCCGGTCGATCCTGTTCCTCGGTCGCTTCGACGAACCGCGCAAGGGCATGTCGGTGTTGGTGGGTGCGCTGCCCGCCGTGGTCGACCGGTTCGCCGACATCGAGGTGCTGGTGGTGGGGCGCGGCGACGAAGCGGAACTGCGCGAGACGGCCGGTCCGCTGGCGCGGCATCTGCGGTTCCTCGGTCAGGTCGACGACAAGCAGAAGGCTGCGGCCATGCGCAGTGCCGATGTCTACTGCGCGCCGCACACCGGTGGGGAGAGTTTCGGCATCGTACTGGTCGAGGCGATGGCCGCAGGTACCGCCGTGGTGGCCAGTGACCTGGATGCGTTCCGCCGCGTGCTCGACGACGGCCGCGGCGGCCGGTTGGTGACTGTCGACGATCCGGACGCCCTGGCCGCCGGATTGATCGACGTGCTCGCCGACGACGCCCGCCGGGCCGCATACGTCGAGTGCGCGACTCAACTCGTGCAGCGCTATGACTGGTCGGTGGTCGCGTTGCAGATCATGCGGGTGTACGAGACGGTGGCCGGCTCCGGTGTGAAAGTGCGGGCTGCAGGGGGCAGCCGGCTGTGATCACGTGGGTGAGCGCGGTGGTGATCGCGCTGGTCGTCGCCGTCATCGCCGTGATCGCCCTGTGGGCCTACCAGACCGCGCATCGTCTCGACCGTCTGCACGTGCGCTACGACCTGTCCTGGCAGGCGCTCGACGGGGCGCTGGCGCGGCGCGCCGTGGTGGCGCGCGCCGTCGCGGTCGACGCGTACGGAGTCGGGCCCGACGGAAAACGACTGGCCGCTCTGGCCGATGCCGCCGAGCGGGCCCCGCGGCCGGCACGCGAGGCCGCCGAGAACGAGCTGTCGGCGGCGTTGGCGCGGGTCGATCCGGCATCGCTGCCGCGCGCCCTGGTGGCCGAGCTGGCCGACGCGGAGGCCCGGGTGCTGCTCGCCCGGCGTTTCCACAACGATGCGGTGCGTGACACCTTGGCGCTGCGGGAACGTCCCGCGGTGCGGGCGCTGCGGCTCGGCGGCACCGCGGCGATGCCCGAGTACTTCGAGATCTCCGAGGGTGGGGAGGTGTCGACGCGCGAGGCCGCGCCGCCGACGGCGCGCACGTCCGCGCGGGTCCTGTTGCTCGACGACAAGGGCGCCGTCCTACTGCTGTGCGGATCGGATCCGCAGAGCCCGGTCGAGCCTGCGCCGCGCTGGTGGTTCACCATCGGCGGTGCGGCGCAGGTGGGGGAGTCGCTCGCGCAGACGGCCGCTCGCGAGCTCGAGGAGGAGACCGGCCTACGCGTGCGGCCTGAGGACATGATCGGACCGGTGTGGCGCCGCGACGCGACCATCCCGTTCAACGGAGCCGTGTTCCGCAGCGAGGAGATGTACTTCGTACATCGCACCGCGCGGTTCGAGCCGTCCGATGGCGGCCGGTCACGCCTGGAACGGACCTACATTCATGGTCACCGGTGGTGCGATGCGACAATCATCGCCGAACTGGTTGCCGGTGGACAGGCGGTCTATCCGCGTCAGCTCGCCGATCTGCTCGACGAGGCGAATGCGCTGGCCGATCGGCCCGAGACGACCGCCCGGCAGCCGGTACGCCCCATCCGCTGACCTGCGGATCGAATCGAGTTGCCGCCGCATTTACACTGAATCGGTAGCGATTGAAGGAGTGGACAGTGGAAACCGAAGGCGCCCAGAGTCACGGCACCCGCGGTACGGCGCGGGTGAAGCGCGGCATGGCGGAGATGCTCAAGGGCGGCGTGATCATGGACGTCGTCACCCCCGAACAGGCGAAGATCGCCGAGGGCGCGGGCGCGGTCGCGGTGATGGCACTCGAGCGGGTCCCCGCGGACATCCGCGCCCAGGGCGGGGTGTCGCGGATGAGCGATCCCGACATGATCGAGGGGATCATCTCCGCCGTCACGATTCCGGTGATGGCGAAGGCCCGCATCGGCCACTTCGTCGAGGCGCAGATCCTGCAGAGCCTCGGCGTGGACTACGTCGACGAGTCCGAGGTGCTCACCCCGGCCGACTACGCCAACCACATCGACAAGTGGCGCTTCACCGTTCCGTTCGTGTGCGGTGCCACCAACCTCGGTGAGGCGCTGCGGCGCATCACCGAGGGCGCGGCGATGATCCGCTCCAAAGGCGAGGCGGGCACTGGCGACGTCTCCAACGCCACCACCCACATGCGCAAGATCGGCGGCGAGATCCGCCGCCTCACGTCGCTGTCGGAAGACGAACTGTACGTCGCCGCAAAGGAATTGCAGGCGCCCTACGATCTGGTGGTCGAGGTCGCGCAGGCGGGCAAGCTACCGGTGACGCTGTTCACCGCCGGGGGCATCGCGACCCCCGCCGACGCGGCGATGATGATGCAGCTCGGCGCCGAAGGCGTCTTCGTCGGCTCGGGAATCTTCAAGTCCGGCAACCCCGCTGAACGGGCTGCCGCGATCGTCAAGGCCACCACCTTCTACGACGACCCCGACGTGCTGGCCAAGGTATCGCGCGGTCTGGGCGAAGCCATGGTCGGCATCAACGTCGACGATATCCCGGTGCCCCATCGGCTCGCTGAGCGAGGCTGGTAGGAACCAGACTGTGGCGATCGAAGAGATCCTCGACCTGGAGCAGATCGAGGTCAACATCTACCGCGGTGGTGTGTTCAGTCCCGAGTCGGGGTTCCTGCAGCGCACCTTCGGCGGGCATGTCGCCGGCCAGTCGCTGGTCTCGGCGGTACGGACCGTCGACCCCAAGTTCCAGGTCCATTCGCTGCACGGCTACTTCCTGCGCGGAGGCGACGCACGGTCGCCCACGGTGTACACGGTGGAGCGGCTGCGTGACGGCGGGTCCTTCGTGACACGCCGCGTGAACGCGATCCAGCACGGCGAGACGATCTTCTCGATGTCGGCGTCGTTTCAGACCGACCAGAGCGGCATCGAGCACCAGGATGCGATGCCGACCGCGCCCCCACCCGACGACATGGTCGACTTCAAGTCCGCCAGCAGGGTTTTCGACGACGCCAGCTTCCGTCAGTTCGACGAGTGGGACGTCCGGATCGTGCCTCGCGACCAGATGACACTTCTGCCGAACAAGGCGTCGCAGCAACAGGTGTACTTCCGGCATCGCGATCCGCTGCCCGACGATCCGGTGCTGCACATCTGCGCGCTCGCCTACATGAGCGACCTCACGCTGCTGGGCTCGGCGCAGGTCAACTACCCCGACGAGCGCAAGCATCTGCAGGTCGCCTCGCTCGACCACGCGATGTGGTTCATGCGGCCGTTCCGCGCCGACGAGTGGTTGCTCTACGACCAGTCGTCGCCGTCGGCGTGCGGCGGACGGTCGCTGACGCAAGGCAAGATCTTCAACCAGTACGGCGAGATGGTCGCTGCGGTGATGCAGGAGGGCCTGACCCGCTACTCCCGCGAATTCAGCCGCCCGAGCACGTGAGCGCGCCCCGGGTCGGGGTGCTCGCGCTGCAGGGGGACACCCGCGAACACCTCGCCGCGCTGCGTGAGGCCGGGGCCGATGCCTCCACGGTGCGCCGGGCCGACGAGTTGGCGCGGGTGGACGGCTTGGTGATTCCCGGTGGCGAGTCGACGGCGATGAGCCATCTGCTGCGTGCGTTCGATCTGCTCGAGCCGTTGCGGGCCCGGCTGTCCGAGGGTATGCCTGCGTACGGTTCGTGTGCCGGCATGATCCTGCTGGCCACCGAGATCGCCGACGCCGGGGTGCCCGGCCGAGAGGCGCTGCCACTGCGTGGCATCGATATGACCGTGCGGCGCAACGCTTTCGGTCGCCAGGTCGACTCGTTCGAAGAGGACATCGCGTTCCAGGGCCTCGACGGCAGGGTGCACGCGGTGTTCATCCGGGCGCCGTGGGTGGAACGCGTCGGCGCCGACGTCGAGGTGCTCGCCACCGCCGCGGGCCACCCGGTTGCCGTGCGGCAGGGCCGCACGCTCGCGACGGCGTTCCACCCGGAGGTCACCGGCGATCGGCGCGTCCACAAGCTCTTCGTCGACTCCCTGTCCTAGCCGACATCACGCCTGGGCGGGCAGGACGTGGTCGGCGATCTTGTCGGTGGACAGGCACAGCGAGCACACGAACGCATCGTGTGTCTGGCACTTCGCCATGTCCGGGCGCTCGAAATCGTGGTGGCACACATGACAGGTGAGGTGCTCGCCGGACGGATTGCCGAGCTCGTCGTACATCGGCAGGTCGATGCCGTCGTCGGTGCGACGCAGGTAGTACTTCCCGCGGGTCGCCACGGCGAAAACGGGCGGTAGCACCAGGCCCAGTCCGATCGCCACCAGCGGGGAGTAGGGCCGGATCGCCTCGCCCAGGCCGCCGAAGAACGCGAGGATCGACACCCCGGCCGCGATGAGCATCGACCCGAACCCGACCGGGTTGATCGCGTACAGCATGCCGCGGCGGAACTCCGGTGCCTGCGGGGAGATCTTGAGCAGGTACTTGTTGATCACGATGTCGGAGGCCACCACGACGACCCAGGCCATACCGCAGTTCGCGTAGAAGCCCAGAATCGTGTTCAGGAAGTCGAACATGTTGGCTTCCATCAGGATCAGCGCGATCAGCAGGTTGAAGCCGAGGAAGACGAGCCGGCCGGGGTAGCGCTTGGTGACCCGGGTGAACGAGTTGGTCCACGCCAGCGACCCCGAGTAGGCGTTCGTCACGTTGATCTTGATCTGGCTGATGACGACGAGAACCACAGCCAGGGTCATCGCCAACCATCCCGGCAGGAAGTTCTCGTAGATCTCCAGGAATTGGTGCACCGGCTGATTGGCCACGCCTGCGCTGTCGGCGACGTTGGCGATCAGGTACACCGCGAGGAACAGCCCGACGACCTGCTTGATGGCACCGAAAAAGACCCAGCCGGGACCGGCGAGGATCATCCACGTCCACCAACTGCGTCTGTTCTCCGGCGTTTTCGGCGGCATGAACCGCAGATAGTCGATCTGCTCGGCGATCTGCGCGATCAGCGACAGGCAGACACCCGCGGCCAGCAGGGTGTAGCCGAGGTTGAAGCCGCCGTTGCCGTTTTCGCCCTGGTAGGCGAAGAACTGGCTGACCGACTCGGGATGGCTGACCACGAGGTACACGAACGGTGCGACCATCAGAATCAGCCACAGCGGTGTCGTCCAGACCTGCAGTGTGGACAGCACTTTCATGCCGTAGATGACGAGCGGGAAGATGATCAGCGTCGACGCGGCGTATCCGATCCACAGCGGGATGCCGAGCCCCAGCTGGAGGCCCTGAGCCATGATCGAGCCTTCGAGGGCGAAGAAGATGAACGTGAACGTCGCCATGATGACGTTGGTGACGACGGAGCCGTAGTAACCGAAACCGCTTCCGCGGGTGATCAAGTCGAGGTCCATGTTGTACCGCGCGGCGTAGAAGGCCAGCGGGAAACCGGTCAGGAAGATCACGACGGCGAAGATGAGGATGCCCCACAGCGCGTTGGTGGTGCCGTAGGAGATCCCGATGTTGGCGCCGATCGCGAAGTCTGCCAGGTACGCGATGCCGCCGAGGGCGGAGATGCCGACGACGCCGGTGGACCATTTGCGGTAGCTGCGCGGCGCGAACCGCAGCGTGTAGTCCTCGAGTGTTTCCTTCGTGGCGGTCAGGCGGTCGAGGTCCGCCTCCGATGCCGCGGCGCGCACGTCATCGCCGATGTCCTGGGTCATTCGGCAAAGCTAGAACCGCCCTGTTTCGGCGACGTTGCGCCCGTGTAAGCGCTGCGGCGCTCAGCGAATTGGCAGCCCCGTGATCGCGCGGGCCATCACCAGGCGCTGGATCTCGCTGGTGCCCTCGAAGATCGTGAAGATCTTGGCGTCGCGGTGCATCCGCTCCACCGGGTATTCGCGGGTGTAGCCGTTGCCGCCGAGGATCTGGATCGCCTCGTCGGTGACGTAGACGGCGGTCTCGCTGGCCACCAACTTGGCCATCGAGCCCTCGGCGGACTCGAAGGCTTTGCCGTTGCGGGCCATCCAACCGGCGCGGTACACCAGTAGACGCGCGGCGTCGATGCGGGCCTTCATGTCGGCCAATTTGAAGGCGACAGCCTGGAACTCACCGATCTTGCGGCCGAACTGTTCGCGCTCGGTGGCGTAACCGCGGGCGTATTCGTAGGCCGCGCGGGCCACGCCGACGGCCATCGCGCCGACGGTCGGACGGGTGCGCTCGAAGGTGGCCATCGCCGCTTGCCCGGCGGCCTTCTTGCCCTCGCGGACCTTGGCGATGCGGGCGTCGAACTTCTCCTTGCCGCCCACGATCAGCCGGCCGGGAATGCGGACGTCCTCGAGCACCACTTCGGCGGTGTGCGAGGCGCGGATGCCGTGCTTGAGGAACTTCTGGCCCTGGCTCAGCCCCTTCGTGCCGGGCGGGATGATGAACGACGCCTGACCGCGGGTGCCCAGTTCCGGGTGCACCGACGCGACGACGACATGGACGTTCGCGATGCCGCCGTTGGTCGCCCAGGTCTTGGTGCCGTTGAGGACCCACTCGTCGGTCGCCTCGTCGTAGCGTGCGCGCGTCAGGATCGAGCCCACGTCGGAGCCGGCATTGGGCTCAGAGGAACAGAACGCGGCGACCTTGGGATCATCGACGGAGCCGAACATCTGCGGCACCCATTCGCCGACCTGGTCGGGCGTGCCGTTCGCGGCCACGGAGGCCGCGGCCAGGCCGGTCCCGAGGATGGACAGCGCGATGCCGGCGTCACCCCAGAACAATTCCTCGAACGCCACGATCATGCCCAGCCCGCTCGGTTCGGCAGCCTGCTCGGCGAAGAACTCGACAGAGTAGAGGCCCACCTTGGCGGCCTCCTGGATGATCGGCCACGGGGTCTCCTCGCGCTCGTCCCATTCCGCGGCGGCGGGGCGGACGACGTCGTTGGCAAACTCGTGAACCCACTTCTGCACGTCTAACAGGTCCGAGGACAACTCCAGGGAGAACGTCATGCAACAGAACCTTACTCCGGAGTAAGATCAGCATCCAGAGACTGTGTTCCAGCTAACACGGGAAGCAGGAGCCGGGAGGTGGAGTACACCGTGTTGAGGCTGCTGGTGCCGACGCTGGCGTGCCGGAAGTTCATGATCGCGGGGGCGTGTGGATTCTGGTCGTCGCTGGTCAGCACCAGTTGCATGCGGTGGCCGGCGGCAAAGCGGCGGGCATTGGCCACCAGTGGAATGCGGTAGGAGACGACCTCTCCGATCGGCACGGCCACCGCGGTGTCGCAGCGCAGTACGGGCGCCCCGTCGCGGCTCTGCGCCTCGTCGACGGTGCGCAGGCCGGCCCGCAGCCAGCCTGCGGTCACGTCGGTGACCTCCCCGTCCGGGGCCACGTCGCGCAGCGTGGCCAGCCAGGCGGTGTCGGCGGCGGTGGCGCTGGCGTGCAGTCGCAGCTCGATGTGGCCGGCGATGTCGAGTGCTGCGGGCAGCGGATCGGAGGTCCACGTCAGGACCGCGGGCGGGTCGATCGGACTGGCGGCGGCGCGGTTCAGGCCGGCGCCGAGCGTCAGGTACTCCCGGGTGCCGGGTGTGCCCTCGTTCTCGGACAGCCCGCCGTCGGCGCGCAGTGCCCACTCCTTGTGGAGGGCGGCCGGGGGCCAGCTGCGGCTGGTGTGCCAACCGTCGGCACCCGGCAGGACGTAGCGCACTGGCGGGCCGTCCATGATCCCGGTGTCGGCACCCTTGAGCCAGTGGTCGTACCACGCCAGCGCCTCGGTGTGCAGGCTTTCCCACGGCCACGTCAGGCCGTACCGTCCCAGCAGCGCCATTCGTACAGTCGGATTGTGTTGCAACGCTTTCCACGCGGTGAACGTGGACGGCAGGTGCAGCGGGACGTTCTCCCAGTCGCAGCCGAGGTAGACGGGGATGTCGACCTCGCCCAACAGGGGCAGCAGGTTGCGTTCCTCCCACCAGCTGTCGCGCAGGGGATGTCTGACCATGGTGTCGAGCCACAGGTCGTCCCAGGGGTGTGGCCGGTGTGGGAGTTTGAGCAGCTGGCGCATCATCGTGACGGCTGCCTCTCCGTTCATCGTCGCGAACTTCTCGTGCACCGGCGGGAAGTTCAGGACGCGGCGGGCGACAGCCAGTAGCGGGTTGCTCCGCCAGAATGCATCGCTGCGAGCCGAGGTCAGCCCCATCATCGCCAGGAACGGCGTGATGAACGACGAACTCGCCAGGCCGTGGTGGGACGCCGCCTCGTAGAGATCAGCGGTCGCGGCGACGGGAAAGATCGCACGCAGGTGCGGCGGTCGCTCGACCGCGGCCTCGAGCTGAGTCATCGCGAAGTAACTGATGCCGATCATTCCGACATTGCCGTCGCACCACGGTTGCGCGGCCGCCCACTCCACGAGGTCGGACATGTCGCGGCGTTCCTGGGCGTCCATGAAGCCGAACTCCCCGCCCGAGCCGCCGGTGCCGCGCACGTTGGCGATCACGTGGACGTAGCCGCGCGGCACCCAGAAATCCGTCGCGCCCGCCTCGATGAAGCCGGCAGGTGCGCCGAGGTTCTGCATCTGCCGGGGGTACGGCGACGCTGCGATGAGTGCCGGGAACCGGCCGTCCTCACGGGGAAGGTGTACGTCGGCCATCAGGTCGATGCCGTCGCGCACCGTGACGCGCTGGTTGATCAGGTGCCTGATGCCGAATCGCGGCCGGCTCAGGTTGCGGTACTCGCGCCCGGTGTCCTTTGGTCCGTTGAGCTGCCGTTCCGTCATGGTTTCACGGTATGGCGGGACGCGTTCGCCGACACCGGATACGCCGGCATCAATGGCGTCGTCTCCTCACAGCTCATGGGGATGGCGATGGTCCGCTACGTCTGGCGCATCGAGCCGGCGGTCGCGCCCACCCTGCAGCGCTACATCGAGCAGGACCTGGGGTGACGGGCACGTAGACTGGTCCATCGGACTTCTCCGTGAGTCGACGGGCCAGTCGACGTGAGTCGGTGTGAAAGAGGTAGCGAGCAGATGAGCGGCCATTCCAAGTGGGCCACCACAAAGCACAAGAAGGCCGTGATCGATGCACGTCGCGGCAAGAATTTCGCCAAGCTGATCAAGAACATCGAGGTCGCGGCCCGCACCGGCGGCGGCGATCCGGCCGGTAACCCCACCCTGTATGACGCCATCCAGAAGGCCAAGAAGAACTCGGTGCCCAACGACAACATCGAGCGGGCCCGCAAGCGCGGCGCGGGCGAAGAAGCGGGTGGCGCCGACTGGCAGACCATCACGTACGAGGGGTACGGCCCCAACGGCGTCGCCGTGCTGGTGGAATGCCTGACCGACAACCGCAACCGGGCCGCAGGTGAGGTGCGAGTCGCGATGACGCGCAACGGCGGCAGCATGGCCGACCCGGGTTCGGTGTCCTACCTGTTCACCCGCAAGGGCGTGGTGACGCTGGAGAAGAACTCGCTGACCGAGGACGATGTGCTGGCCGCTGTGCTCGACGCGGGCGCCGAGGACGTCAATGATCTGGGTGAGAGCTTCGAGGTCATCTCCGAGCCCACGGATCTGGTCGCGGTGCGCACGGCGCTGCAGGACGCCGGCATCGACTACGAGTCCGCTGAGGCCACGTTCCAGCCGTCGGTGAGCGTCCCGGTCGACCTCGAGGGCGCCCGCAAGGTGCTCAAGCTCGTCGACGCTCTGGAGGACAGCGACGACGTGCAGGACGTCTACACCAACGTCGACATCCCCGACGGCGTCGCGGCCGCTCTCGACGAGGACTGACCGAGGTACTCCCAAAACTGTTGTCCGACAGCGCATTCGACGGACATCGACTGACGATCGCTGCGGGCTCCGCCATCGGTGAGTAGGGTGGCGTTCACCCGACCACGGTGAGGGAGCGCCATGATCCTGTACGCGTTTCGCTGCACGTCCGGGTGCGGCACCACCCAGCAGATGCATCCGATGGACAGCCGTCCTGACGAAGTCGACTGCCCGACGTGCCGGGGGCCGGCGCGTCGGATGATCTCCGCGCCGCACCTCGGGTCCAGCGGCGCCGCGATGGCGTTGCACGACGCGACCCGGGCCACCGCGGATCGTCCCGCCGTCGTGTCATCCCCGACGCCGCGGACGTCGGGGCGTCGGGTCTCGACGAATCCCCGTCACCAGAACCTCCCGCGACCCTAGGAGATACCGTGCCCGACGTCGTCTTCCCGCTCGACTCCACGAAGAAGTTCACCGATCAGGAAAAGATCGGCCACAACCGTTGGCATCCCGACATTCCCGCAGCGGTGACGGTGAAGCGGGGCGACTCCTTCCGGGTGCACTGCCGCGAATGGTTCGACGGCGCGATCCACAACGACGATTCGGCCGAGGACATCCTCAACGCGCCACTGACCACCGTTCACACGCTCTCTGGTCCGATCGCGGTCGAGGGTGCCAAACCGGGTGACCTGTTGATCGTCGACATCCTCGACGTCGGACCCATCCCGCAGGAAGACTCCGGTCCGCTGGCCGGGCAGGGCTGGGGCTACACGGGCATCTTCGCCAGGCGAAACGGCGGCGGCTTCCTGACCGAGCAGTTCCCCGACGCCTACAAGGCGGTCTGGGACTTCTCGGGCCAGAAGGCGAAGTCGCGCCACGTGCCAGGGGTGGAGTTCACCGGCATCGTCCATCCCGGGTTGATGGGCACCGCGCCGTCGGCGCAGTTGCTCTCGTCGTGGAACACCCGTGAGGCCGCACTCATCGCGACCGACCCGGACCGGGTTCCGCCGCTGGCGCTGCCGCCCGAGCCGAACGACGCGATCCTCGGCAGCCTCTCCGGTGACGCGTTCGCCGAGGCCGCGGCCGAAGCGGCCCGCACGGCGCCGCCCCGCGAGAACGGCGGCAATCAGGACATCAAGAACCTGACCAAGGGCAGTCGGGTGTTCTATCCCGTGTTCGTCGACGGGGCCAACCTGTCGGTCGGCGATCTGCACTTCTCGCAGGGCGACGGGGAGATCACCTTCTGCGGCGCGATCGAGATGGGTGGCTTCATCGATCTGCGTGTCGACGTGATCCCCGGCGGTATGGAGACCTACGGCGTCAGTGAAAACGCGATCTTCATGCCGGGCAACACCGATCCGCAGTACTCCGAGTGGCTGGCTTTCTCGGGGACCTCGGTCACCCTCGACGGTGAACAGCGGTATCTCGACTCGCACCTGGCCTACCAGCGGGCGTGTCTGCACGCGATCGACTACCTGACGAAGTTCGGGTACAGCCCGGAGCAGGCCTACCTCCTCCTCGGTGCGGCCCCGATCGAAGGTCGGCTCTCCGGGGTCGTCGACATTCCGAATGCCTGTGCCACGGTGTACATCCCGACCGCGATCTTCGACTTTCCCGTCGCGCCGTCAGCGGACGGGCCGGTCACGATCGACCCGGGGATCGGCGCGCCGCGGGCGTCTTTCGGGTGAGGCGGTAGCAGTCAGAAAAGCGGCGAGCGCCGCCGCGGTGCGCTGCGGCTGGTCGAGCATCAGCAGGACGTGGGCGTCGTCGATCATCTGCAGACGCCCGTCGGGCAGCAGCTCGGTCAGACGGCGGGCATGGGCGACGGGCATCACCGGGTTGTCCGACCACAGCACCAGGGCCGGCCGGTCGAACGTCGCGAGCTGATTCGTCGCCTCGATCAGCTCCCGCTTGTCGAACCGTGTTCGGCAGTACTTGACGATGTCGCGGCGAATTGCCCTGTCCGACAGGCCGTGTGCCGTCCACGCGTCGACGATCGCGTCCGGTAGCGGGTGCTTGGCCATCATTCCGAACATCAGGTACTGCCGACGGAGCCACCCGATACGCAGCTGCCGCATCGCCAGCGCCACGGTGCCGGTCGTGCGGCTTGCCAGCCACGCCACCTTGCCGGGCCACCCCGGCGGGAAGTTGTCGAACGCTTCCGAGGGGCAGATGACCAGCCGGCCGATCCGCTGATCGCGCCCGGCGGCGGTGAGCAGAAGAGGGCCACCCCAGTCGCTGACGACGAGCGTGGCATCGGCCAGGTCGAGCGCGTCGAGCACGTCGGCGACGATGCGAACCATGCCCGGCAGGGTGAGGTCGGCGTCGGCGCGCATCGCGGTCCGGTGGCCGCCCATCGGCAGGATCGGCAGCAGGTAGCGGCAGTCGGTCGGCAGGTGGGGGAGCGTCAGGTCCCACTGGGTGTCGTTCATGAGCAGCCCGTGCAGCAGGACGACGGGTGCGCCGGTCGGATCGCCCTCCTCCCTTACCTCGACGGAGCCCGCGTGGGTGTCGACGGTCAGCATCATGCCTCCATTAGAATGGTCGTTCTAGAACGATTGCTCTAGCATGGCAGCGGGAGGTGAGCATGGCAAGGTCCACGAAGGAATCGATCCTGACCGCGGCGGCCGAACTGATGCGCCACCGCGGCTACGCCGGGGTGGCGATGAAAGACATCGCCGAGGCTTCGGGAGCGCCGATCGGGTCGCTGTACCACCACTTCCGCGACGGCAAGGTGCAGATCGCGCGCGAAGCGCTGCTCAATGCCGGGGCGGCCTACGGACTGCTGATCCCGACGGTCGTCGATGCCTACACCGACCTCGGCGACGCCGTCGACGGGGTGTTCCGGCAGGCCGCAGAGGACATGGCAGCCACCGGCTTCGCCAACATGTGTCCGGTGGCCAGTGTGGCGGCCGAGGTCGCCGACACCGTAGAGCCGCTGCGCCAGGCGACGCGCGACATCTTCGACGGTTGGATCTGCGGTGGTGCGGCGTACTTCGAGGGTCGCGGACTCGGGCAGGCGCAGGCCCGCGATGTCACCGTCGCGCTGATCGGCGCTCTCGAGGGGGCGTTCATGCTCGGCCGAACGCTGCGCTCGACGGAGCCGCTGCTGGCGGCGGGCCGCGTCATGGCACCCCAGTATCGCGGCATGGTCCTGACGCGTGTCCCTGCCGCGGACGGTCGGTCGGCACCGCTAAGCTCTCGAACAAATGTTCTGTAGGAGGCTTGCGTGCGGGTGATGGGTGTCGACCCCGGGCTGACCCGGTGCGGGTTGTCGGTGATCCAGAGCGGGCGCGGTCGGCAGGTCATCGCACTCGACGTGGACGTCGTGCGCACCCCGGCCGACCATCCGCTGGCGCACCGGCTGCTGGCGATCAGTGACGCGGTCGAACACTGGCTGGACACCCACACCCCTGACGTCATCGCGATCGAGCGGGTGTTCTCCAATCAGAACGCCAACACCGCGATGGGTACGGCGCAGGCGGGCGGCGTGGTTGCGTTGGCGGCCGCGCGGCGCGACATCGACGTGCACTTCCACACGCCCAGTGAGGTGAAGGCCGCGGTCACCGGCAACGGGCGGGCCGACAAAGCTCAGGTCACCGAGATGGTCACGAGAATCCTTGCCCTGCAACAGAAGCCGACTCCAGCCGACGCGGCCGACGCACTGGCCCTCGCGATCTGTCACTGCTGGCGCGCGCCGATGATCGCCCGGATGGCCGAGGCGGAGGCGATGGCGGCCGAGCAGCGGCGCAAGTATCAGGCGACTCTCAAAGCCGCGAAGACGTCCAAGACGTCCAAGATGTCCAAGATGTCGAAGAGCACCCGATGATCGCCTCGGTGCGCGGCGAGGTCCTCGACATCGCGCTCGACCACGTGGTGATCGAGGCCGGCGGCGTCGGCTACAAGGTCATGGCCACCCCGTCGACGCTGGCGACGTTGCGGCGCGGCAGCGAGGCTCGGCTAATCACCGCGATGATCGTGCGCGAGGACTCCCAGACGCTGTATGGCTTCGCCGACTCCGATGCACGGGACCTTTTCCTGACGCTGCTCGGTGTGTCCGGTATCGGACCGAGCATCGCGCTGGGTGCGTTGGCCATGTATGACGGTCCGACGTTGCGCGCCGCCATCGGTGATGGCGACGTGACCGCGCTCGTCCGAATCCCCAAGGTGGGCAAGAAGACTGCCGAACTGCTGGTGCTCACGCTGCGGGACAAGGTGGGCGCGTATTCCTCGTCCGGGCTCGCCGCCGCCGGCGGGCACGGTATCCGCGGGCCTGTCGTCGAGGCGCTCGTCGGGCTCGGCTTCGCGCAGAAGCAGGCCGAGGAGGCCACAGACAAGGTGCTCGCCGATGACCCGGAGGCCACCACCTCAGGGGCCCTGCGGGCGGCACTGTCGATGTTGGGGAAGAAGTGATGGGCAGGTTCTCCGGCGACGCAGACGACCGGGACGCCGACGAGCGGGAGGTCTCCCCGGCGCTGACCGTCGGCGAGGGCGACATCGACGCGAGTCTGCGGCCGCGCTCGCTCGGTGAGTTCATCGGCCAGCCGCGCGTGCGCGAGCAGCTGCAGCTGGTCCTCGAAGGGGCCAAGAACCGCGGCGGGACGCCCGACCACATCCTGCTGTCCGGGCCGCCGGGGCTGGGCAAGACATCGCTGGCGATGATCATCGCGGCCGAGCTGGGCTCGTCGCTGCGCCTCACGTCGGGGCCTGCACTCGAGCGCGCCGGCGACCTGGCGGCGATGCTGTCCAATCTGGTCGAGCACGACGTGCTGTTCATCGACGAGATCCACCGCATCGCGCGCCCCGCCGAAGAGATGCTCTACCTCGCGATGGAAGACTTCCGCGTCGACGTCGTCGTCGGCAAAGGCCCTGGGGCGACGTCGATTCCGCTGGAGGTGGCGCCGTTCACGCTCGTCGGTGCCACCACCCGCTCCGGCGCGCTCACAGGACCGCTGCGCGACCGGTTCGGCTTCACCGCCCACATGGACTTCTACGAACCCGCGGAACTGGAGCGGGTGCTGGCTCGCTCGGCCGGCATCCTCGGAATCGAGCTGGGAGCCGACGCCGGCGCTGAGATCGCGCGCCGCTCCCGCGGAACACCGCGTATCGCGAACCGGCTGCTGCGCCGGGTCCGCGACTATGCCGAAGTGCGTGCCGACGGTGTGATCACCCGCGACATCGCCAAATACGCGCTGGAGGTCTACGACGTGGACGAGCTCGGGCTCGATCGCCTCGACCGCGCCGTGCTGTCCGCGCTGACCCGCAGCTTCGGTGGTGGGCCCGTCGGCGTGTCGACTCTGGCGGTGGCGGTGGGGGAGGAAGCTACGACCGTGGAGGAAGTCTGTGAGCCGTTCCTGGTGCGGGCGGGCATGATCGCGCGCACCCCGCGCGGCCGGGTCGCCACCCGCTTGGCCTGGACCCATCTGGGCATGACACCGCCCAGTGGGGCGGGCGCGCTCGGCCAGGCGGGATTGTTCGAGTGATCACCGCGGCGCTGGTCATCGCGGCGCTCGCCGCGATCCTGCACGTCTACATCTTCGTGATGGAGTCGGTGACCTGGACGTCGCCGCGCACCCGGGCGGTGTTCGGGATGAGCGAGGAGGAGGCACAGACCACGCGCCTGGTCGCGCTCAACCAGGGGTTCTACAACCTGTTCCTCGCGATCGTGACGGGAGTCGGCATCGCGGCGACCGCGACGGGCGCCGACGCGGTGGGCGCTGCCCTCCTCTATGCCGGTCTGGGGTCGATGCTCGCCGCGGCGGTCGTTCTGGTCGCGTCCGCACGGGACAAGGCCCGCGCAGCGGTGATGCAGGGGACATTGCCGCTGATCGCGATCGTGCTGCTCGCGCTGGGTTCGACCCTGTAACGATCGGTGTCGGCCCCGGTTATCGCCGATCAGGCGGGGGTACTCCTGTGCGCACGTCGGGCACGTCACTAGGAGGCATCATGATCGGAACCCAACACCCTGACCGTCCGCGAGGCGGTCGGATGACCATTCCCCGCAGCCGAGGCGCCGCCAGCGGTTTCCTGCTCATCCTGCTCGGCCTGTGGGGTGCCCTCATCCCGTTCATCGGGCCGAATTTCGATTTCGCCTTCACCCCTGATCAGGCCTGGGCGTGGACCACGGGCCGGGGCTGGCTCGAAGTGCTTCCCGGCGTCGTGACGGTGCTCGGCGGTCTGGTGCTGCTGACCTCACGCAACCGCGCCACCGCCGTCCTCGGCAGCTGGCTCAGCGTGGCGGGCGGTGCCTGGTTCGTGATCGGCCGGGCTCTGGCAGGCCCGCTGGGCCTCGGTGACGCCGGCGCGCCGGTTGCCGACACCGAGACCAAGCGCGTGTGGCTGGATCTGAGCTACTTCTACGGTCTCGGCGCCGTGATCATCTTCCTCGGTGCGCTGGCCCTGGGCCGCGTCTCGGTACGCAGCGTGCGTGACGTCGAGTACGCCAGTCGTCCCGTCGCCGCCGACGCCCCCACGCACACCGGACCCGTGCCGGTGACCGACAAGACGGCGACCACCCCGGTGGGCGCGGAGCCCACCGAGGTGGTCGACACCGAGGACCGGGCACCCCGGCGCGGTCTACGCAGCCGCTTGTTCGGTGGCCGGCGCGACCGCAACCTGGTGCATCACTGACTCAGAGAAGTCCCAGCAGTTCGAGATCGGTGATGTACTTGACGATCACCTCTCGCGTGACATGCGGGATGTCCTTGTCGGGCCCGATCTTGGCCTCCTGCACCGCCGTCCGGAACCGGTCGGTGGGCGCGATGGAGCCCGGGATCGGGATCTCGGGCCGCTGGTAGTTGTGCAGCAGCGGCAGAAGCGACGCCTGGCGCCTGCGCTCGGGCAGTGCGTTGATCGCCGCGGTGAACCGGGCCAGCCAGGTGGCGTAGTCGCCGACGCGGTGCACGGGATAGCCCGCCTCGATCAGCCAGTCGACGAACTGGTCGAGCCCGATGCCGTCGTCGTAGGGGTTCATCACGTGGTAGGTCTCGAATCCGGTGTCCGACTCCTGGGCCACCGCCGCGCCCAGTGTGGAGATCGCCTCGGCGATGAACTCGACGGGTAGCCCGTCGTAGTGGGCGCGCGGCCGCGCTCCGTTCGCATCCAGCTGGTAGAACGACTCCGGGGCCACTCCGGTCGCGACCAGGCTGAACATCAACCGGGTGAACATGTCCGGAAGGTTGAGCTGGCCGGCATAGGTCGTGTCGGCCAGGATCATGTCGCACCGGAACACCGACACCGGCAACCCGCACAGGTCGTGGGCCTCGCGCAGCAGGACCTCGCCGGCCCACTTGCTGTTGGAGTAGCCGTTGGCGTAGCTGTCGTCGACCTTGCGCACCGCGCTGATCTGCCGGATGTCACCGTCCTCGATAAACATGCCGGGCTCGATACCGGCGCCCACCCCGATGGTCGAGACGTAGGCGAACGGCTTCTGGTGCGTGGTGAGGGCGAGACGGATCAGCTCGGCGGTACCGACGGCGTTGGGGCCGAACAGTTCGCTGTAGGGCAGGACGTGGTTGACCAGCGCCGCCGGGTCGACGATGAGATCGACGGTGTCGGCGAGACGCTGCCACACCTGCGGGTCCAGGCCCAGATCGGCTTCACCCTTGTCGCCGGCCAGCACCTCGAGGTGATCGGCGGCCAGGGTGCGGTAGTGCTCGAGCAGCCGCTGATCACCGCTGTCGAACGTCGCGTCGAGGCGGGCCCGGGCGGCGTCGTCGTCACGGGCGCGGACCAGGCAGATCACCTTGCCATCGACCAGATCCATCCGCTCCAACCACTCCAGGGCCAGGTAGCGGCCCAGGAACCCGGTGGCGCCGGTCAGCAGAACCGTGCGAACTTCGGCGTTCGGCCCCGGCAATGACGGTGCAGCAGAGAGGGTTTCGGCGTCGATGAACTTGTCCAGGGTGAGATCACTGGCGTGTGCTTCGGTCGCGCCCGCGCCGTGCACCGCCGTGAACGTGGGCCGCTTGGCGCCGGGCTGCTGCTGGGCCTCGATGTAGGCGGCCAGCGAAGCGAGATCGGTGGCGGGGCTGACGATCACGCCGACGGGCACCTCGACGTCGAAGATGTCGCGCAGCAGGTTGCCGAATGTCAACGCCGACAACGAGTCTCCACCCAGATCGGTGAAGTGGGCGTCTGGCTGCACATCGGTGGCCGCGGTGCCGAGCAGAGCGGCTGCGGCGCGCCCCACGGTCTCGAGCACAGGCCGGTTCGCGCCCTCGGCCCGCAGCGTGCGCATCTCTTCGGCTTGGCCGTCGGCCAGTTCGGCATACAGCGCCTCGAGCCGCTCGCCGTAGTGTTCCTTCAACTTCGGCCGGGCCAGCTTGCGGATCCCCGTCAGCAGGCCGTTCTCGAGCGTGAACGGTGTCGACTCGATGAGGAAGTCGCGGGGGATCTCGTAGGACTGCAGCCCGGCCGCGCGGGCGACGTCCTGCAGCGACTCGGCGATCAACGCTTTCGCGTCGTCGCGGGCCAGGACCTCCTCGGTGGGGACGACGACCGCGAGCAGGTAGGACCGGGCGCTGTTGCCGTACACGTAGATCTGCCGGATCCGCGGGCTGTCGCCGAACACGGCTTCGAGCTTGGACACGGCGACGAACTCGCCCTGGGAGAGCTTCTGCACATTGTTGCGTCGATCCAGGTAGACCAGCTGGTCAGGTCCTGTTTCGGCAACGACGTCGCCGGTGCGGTAGTAGCCGTCGGGATCGAACATCTCGGCGGTGATCTCGGGCCGCTTGTAGTAGCCGGGAAACAGGGTCTCCGACTTGACCAGCAGTTCGCCGCGCGGGTGCGGGCGATCGGTGGTGAAGTACCCGAGGTCGGGGACATCGACGAGCTTGTAGTCGATCACCGGGGGCCGCTGGACCACTCCGTCGACGAACACCGCGCCGGCTTCGGTGGACCCGTAACCGTCGGTGAGGTGCAGATCGAGGAAGTTCTCCACGAAGGACCGCATCTCGGGTGACAGCGGTGCCGAGCCCGTCATAGCCATCACGTAGCGGCCGCCGAGCAGGCTCTGCCGCAGATCGGCGTACACATCGGCGAGATCGTCGGGCCGACGATCCACTTCCTTGGCCACCTCGGCGGCGATCGTGTCCCAGATCCGCGGCACGAAAGTCAGCTGCGTGGGGCGCACCAGCGCGAGATCGTCGAGGAACGTCGACAGGTCGCTTCGGGCAGCGAAATACGCGGTTCCGCCGGCGCCCAGCGTGCCGTAGAGCAGCCCGCGGCCCATCATGTGGCTCATCGGCATGAAATTCAGCGTGATCGACGGCGTGGTGTACTCGCCGCCCCACATCGAGCGGCCCGCCCGGCGCCACGCTCCGGCGACCAGACGCTCTGGGTACATCGCGCCCTTGGGCGCGCCCGTGCTGCCGGAGGTGTAGATCAGCAGCATCAGCGGATCGTCCTCGGGGGCGGTGAAGAATTGCGGTGCGGGCAGTGTCGCGCCGTGGGCCAGCACCTCGGTGAGGGTGACGACCTCGACCTGACGGCCGGCGTCGGCCAGTCGGGCCTGCGCATCGGCAACGGCGTCACGATGGTCGTCGACCTCGGAGCGGTGGTCGAACACGACGAGGCGGCCGACCGACGCGGCGTCGCGGACGAGTTCCACGGCGTCGGTCAGGTAGTCGACGGCGGCGAAGAACACCACCGGCTCGGTCTCGGCGACGATGGGACGCAGCGTGTCGACCGGCGCACTGGTCTGCAGCGGTACCGACACCGCGCCGGACAGCGCGAGCGTCGTGTCGATCACGGTGTAGTCCACGCTGGTGAAGCCCATGACCGCGACGCGGTCACCGGGCTGCACGTCGGTCAACGCGCTGAGCAGATGATGAATGCGATCGGAGAGTTCGGCGTAGGTGATGGTCTCGAACTGGGGAAGCAGCTCGGCCTCGGTGCGCCCGGTCTGCGGATCGCTCACCAGACGCACGGCGCGCTGCCCGAGGGCGGGCCGGTCCGCGTAGCCGTCGAGCGCGGTGGCGATGATCTCGGGCAGGCGCTTCTCGGGTTGGTCGATGGCCTCGGCGATCGCTTCGTCCGGCAGGGCGGCGGCGAACTGCGTATCGGTGGCCGTCAGATCGGCGATGCGGCGGGCGAGACGCTCTTCTTGGGTATCAGTCGGCATCAGTAATCCTTCAGAACAAGTTGTCGGTCGGGGCGCAATCGCGCGTCCACCAGGAAACTACGTTAGTAAAACTAAGCGTATTCCGGGCAACCGGGTTCTGACGCTGTCAGGTTGCTGTGAATTGCCGAGAACGGGTGCCGCGATGGCTCCGCAGCTGATCGTTGCGTGGTCCGCGTCACAGCTGCGGGTGTCCGACGGTTAGCCAGTGAGGGCGATCACATGTCACGCAGCAACGACTCCAGCACGTCGAGCGCCTCGCCGAGCAGTTCGTCACTGATCGTCAGCGGCGGTAGGAAACGCAGCACATTGCCGAACGTGCCGCACGTCAGCACGACGACGCCCGCCTGGTGCGCGGCCGTGCTCAGCTTCTTGGTCAGCTCCGCGTCGGGCTCCAGCGTTCCTGCCTTGACGAGCTCCACTGCGATCATCGCGCCGCGCCCTCGCACGTCGCCGATGCGGTCGTCCTCGGCCTGCAGCCGGCCGAGCCGGTCTTTCATCAGCACCTCGATCTCTCGGGCGCGGGCCACCAGGCCGTCGTCCTCGATCGTCGCGATCGTCGCCAGCGCCGCTGCGCACGCCACCGGGTTTCCGCCGTAGGTGCCGCCCAGTCCGCCGACGTGCGGGGCGTCCATGATCTCGGTGCGACCCGTCACCGCCGACAGTGGCATGCCACCGGCGATGCCCTTGGCGGTCACGATCAGGTCGGGCACGATGCCCTCGTGCTCGCAGGCGAACATCGCGCCGGTGCGCGCGAAACCGGTCTGCACCTCATCGGCGATGAACACCACACCGTTGTCCCGGCACCACTGCAGCAGCGTGGGCAGGAAGCCCTCGGCGGGCACGATGAACCCACCTTCGCCCTGGATCGGCTCGATGATCACTGCGGCCAGGTTGGCGGCGCCCACCTGCTTGTCCATCATCGTGATGGCCCGGCGGGCGGCGAGCTCACCGTCGGTGGCGAGCTCCTTGCCGCCGAACTCCGCGTCGCGGAAGGGATAGGACAGCGGGGCGCGATAGATCTCCGGGGCGAACGGGCCGAAGCCGTGCTTGTACGGCATCGACTTGGCCGTCAGGGCCATCGTGAGATTGGTCCGGCCGTGGTAGGCGTGGTCGAACGACACCACGGCCTGCTTGCCGGTGTAGGTGCGGGCGATCTTGATCGCGTTCTCGACGGCCTCTGAGCCCGAGTTGAACAACGCCGAGCGCTTGTCGCCATCGCCGGGCGTGAGCCGATTCAGCGCCTCGGCCACCGCGACGTACCCCTCGTAGGGCGTCACCATGAAGCAGGTGTGGGTGAACTGGGCGGCCTGCTCGCGCACCGCCTCGACCACGCGCGGTGAGGCATTGCCGACCGTGGTGACCGCGATGCCCGACCCCATGTCGATGAGCCGATTGCCGTCGACATCCTCGATGATCCCGCCGAAGGCACGCGCCGCATAGACGGGCATGGTGTTGCCGACGCCGCCGGCCACTGCCGCCGTCTTGCGCGCGATCAGCTCCTGTGAGCGCGGGCCGGGGATGGCGGTGGCGAGGTGGCGGCTCTGTTCGAGAGCGCTCAACTCAGGTACCTCCTGTGACGATGGGCCGCTGACCACCCGAGCCTAGTCGGTCCCCTCACCGATCCGTGGAGAGCCGGGGGGCGATACGTCGGGTTCGGTGGTCGACGTCGCATTCGGCGACGAAATCCGTCGGCGCAGGGGGCCGTTCGGCGGGGGACGGCGGGTGGGGCGGCCGCAATGGCACACTGGTCAACGAATTTCCTTCACGTGCGCGGCCCCCCGACGGGATCGACAGGGGCCGCCGAGAAAACAAGACCGCAACGAAACAGAAGAGACACTGCTGCCATGGACCTGTTCGTCTTCCTGCCTCTGCTCATCATCATGGGCGCCTTCATGTACTTCGCCTCCCGGCGCCAGAAGAAGGCGATGCAGGCCACCATCGACCTGCACAACTCCCTGACGATCGGCGATGAGGTGCACACCACCTCGGGTCTGCGGGGACGCATCACCGGCATCACCGACGACGAGGTGGATCTCGAGATCGCGCCGGGTGTCGTCACCACCTGGATGAAGCTCGCGGTGCGCGACCGCATCACCGACGACGCCGACGAGCTGGAGAGTGCAGACGACGACACTGCCGCCGAGCCCGCTTCCGGCGCCAACGAGCTGACGGACCGACCCCGAGACTGACAGCTGACCCATCAGCCGCGGCACGTACCCTTTGCGGGTCACCGCGCGCCGTCGCGGTTCTTAACGACCTGACCCCGAGGAGACTGTAGACACGTGGCATCGTCTTCGACGCCGGTCCATGCTGCCCGCTACCTGGCCCTGTTCCTGGTACTGCTGATCGGTGCCTATCTGCTGGTGTTCCTCACCGGTGACAAGAAGGCCGACCCCAAGCTCGGCATCGACCTGCAGGGCGGCACCCGGGTCACGCTGACCGCCCGCACCCCCGACGGCTCCCCGCCGTCGCGCGACGCGCTCAACCAGGCGCAGCAGATCATCAGTGCCCGCGTCGACGGCCTCGGCGTCTCCGGCTCCGAGGTGATCATCGACGGTCAGAACCTGGTGATCACAGTGCCCGGTAACGACACCAGCGAGGCGCGCAACCTGGGCCAGACGGCGCGGCTCTACATCCGTCCCGTCATCCATGCCATTCCGGCAGCCGGCCAGGGACCGCCCGAGCAGGCGGGCCCGGCCGGCGCCCCGCCCGGCGCTCCTCCCGGTGCGCCCCCGGGCGCGGTCCCCGGCGTGCCGCCGGGCGCCGGAGGGCCCGGCGCCAATCCCGACGCCGACATCCCCGGCCTGCCGCCGCTGGAACCGCAGCCACCCGCTCCGGCGCCTGCCCCGGCTCCCCAGCCGCGTCCGTTCCCGGAGCAACCGGCGCCCAGCCCGAGCCCGGCTCCGGCACCCAGCCCGAGCCCGGCTCCGGCACCGAATCCGGCACAGCCGGGGGCGACGACGTCGCCGGCACCGGGTGCCCCGCCCGCCCCGGGCGGCAAGAACGTACCGCTCGCGCAGCGCATCCAGGACGAGAAGCGGCTGCGGCAGAGTTCCGAGCAGGCCATCCAGATCCTCGCGCTGCAGTTCCAGGCCACCCGCTGCGGCGACGACGACGTGCTGGCGGGCAATGACGATCCGAACCTGCCGCTGGTGACCTGCTCGCAGGACGGCAAAGAGGTCTACCTGCTGGACAAGTCGATCATCAGCGGTGAGGGCATCGCGAACGCCACCTCCGGCCTCGATCAACAGCGCGGCGAGTACGTCGTCGACGTCGAGTTCAAGAGCGACGCCGCGAAGACGTGGGCGGACTTCACCGCGGCCAACGTGGGGACGCAGACGGCGTTCGTGCTCGACTCCAAGGTGGTCAGCGCGCCCGTCATCAACGAGGCGATCCCCGGCGGACGCACCCAGATCACCGGCCAGTTCACCGCCGATTCGGCACGCGAACTCGCCAATGTGCTCAAGTACGGATCGCTGCCGCTGTCGTTCGAGTCCTCGGAGGCCGAGACGGTGTCGGCCACGCTGGGGTTGTCGTCGCTGCGGGCCGGACTGATCGCCGGCGCGGTCGGGCTGGTGGCGGTGCTGCTGTACTCGCTGCTGTACTACCGGGTGCTCGGGCTGCTGGTGGCGCTGTCGCTGGTCGCCTCGGGTGCGATGGTGTTCGCCATCCTGGTGCTGCTCGGCCGCTACATCGGCTACACCCTGGACCTGGCCGGTATCGCCGGCCTCATCATCGGTATCGGGACGACGGCGGATTCGTTCGTCGTGTTCTTCGAACGCATCAAGGACGAGATCCGCGAGGGTCGCTCGTTCCGGTCCGCGGTACCGCGAGGCTGGACGCGCGCCCGCAAGACGATCATGTCGGGCAACGCGGTGACGTTCCTGGCCGCGGCCGTGCTGTACTTCTTGGCCGTCGGCCAGGTGAAGGGTTTCGCCTTCACGCTCGGGCTGACCACCATCCTGGACGTGGTCGTCGTGTTCCTGGTGACCTGGCCGCTGCTGTACTTCGCGTCCAAGTCGCCGACCATGGCCAAGCCGTCGCTGAACGGGCTCGGAGCCGTTCAGCAGATCGCGCGCGAACGCCGAGCGGCCGCACACGCGGCGGGACGGGGATAACGCATGGCACGCAGTAGTTCACATCGTCGCGACAGCACCGTCGAATCGACCGCGGTGGAGGCACCCGACCTCGAGGCCAGCGGGGCCGACGCGCCGAAGCACGGTTTCTTCGTCCGCCTCTACACCGGTACCGGCGCGTTCGAGGTGATCGGACGCCGCAAGCTGTGGTACACGATCAGCGGGCTCATCGTCGCCCTCGCCGTCGCCGCGATCGTGTTGCGCGGCTTCACCTTCGGCATCGACTTCGAGGGCGGCACGAAGGTCTCGTTCCCGCGCGGTGACGGGCAGGCCACCACCTCCCAGGTCGAGACGGTGTTCAACAACACCATCGGCAAGCCGCCCGAATCCGTGGTCGTCGTCGGCAGCGGCGAGTCCGCGACCTTCCAGATCCGGTCGGAGACGCTGAGCAACGACGAGACCGAGAAGCTGCGCACCGCGCTGTTCGACCAGTTCCAGCCCAAGGGCGCCGACGGCCAGCCGAGCAAGCTGGTGATCAGCGACTCGGCCGTGTCTGAGACGTGGGGCGGTCAGATCACCCAGAAGGCCTTGATTGCGCTGGTGGTGTTCCTGGTGCTCGCCGCCATCTACATCACGGTGCGCTATGAGCGGTACATGGCGATCGCGGCGTTGCTGACGTTGGTGTTCGACCTCGTGGTCACAGCGGGGGTGTACGCACTCGTCGGTTTCGAAGTGACTCCGGCGACCGTGATCGGCTTGCTGACCATTCTCGGCTTCTCGCTCTACGACACGGTGATCGTGTTCGACAAGGTCGAGGAGAACACCGAGGGTTTTGAGCACACCACTCGCCGCACCTTCGCCGAACAGGCCAACCTCGCGGTCAACCAGACGTTCATGCGGTCGATCAACACCAGTCTCATCTCGGTGCTGCCGATCGTCGCGCTGATGGTGATCGCGGTGTGGCTGCTGGGCGTCGGCACCCTGATGGACCTGGCGCTCGTTCAGCTCGTCGGCGTGATCGTGGGTACGTACTCGTCGATCTTCTTCGCCACGCCGCTGCTGGTCAGCCTCCGTGAGCGCACCGACCTGGTGAGCAAGCACACCCGCCGTGTGCTCAACCGTCGCAAGACCATCGCGGCCAAGGCGGGCGCCGGTGACGGTGCGACGTTCTCCGAGGACGTCGACGCACCTGCGCCCGAGCCCGCGACGGTCACCGCGCCGGCCGGGCCACCGCCGGACAAGCCGGCCCCGGGCGCCCGGCCGATCCGGCCGACCTCGAGCCGGACGGGCCGGCCGTCGGGTAAGCGAAGCACCGGAAAGCGATAGGAGCGGTAGGTCCGATGGCCCACCGCACCCGTGCGTGGCGTGTCAGTGTCACTTCGGCTGTCATCGCGGCGGTCCTCGCCGTGGTCGGCGTGTTCGGTCTGGCGTCGTGCTCGTCGGGCGCCGCCGACGCGATCGATTATGCGATCGACGGCACGCTGTCGACCTACAACACGAACACGGTCATCGGCGCCGCTTCGGGCGGCCCGCAAGCGTTCGCCCGTGTGCTGACCGGGTTCAATTACCACGGTCCGGAGGGGCAGATCGTCGGCGATCACGACTTCGGCACCATCGCGGTGGTGGGGCGCAGCCCCCTGGTGCTCGACTACGAGATCAAGCCCGAGGCCGTCTACTCCGACGGCAAACCGATCACGTGCGACGACATGGTGCTGGCGTGGGCGGCTCAGTCTGGCCGGTTCCCGACCTTCGACGCGGCGAGCCGGGCCGGATACACCGACATCGCGACGATCGACTGCACCCCGGGCCGGAAGAAGGCCCGCGTCAGCTTCGCCCAGGATCGGGCGTTCACCGACTACGGGCAGCTGTTCGCGGCGACGTCGCTGATGCCCTCGCACGTCATCGCCGACGAGCTGGGGCTCGGCGACGGCGGGGTGACCAGGGCGCTGCAGGGCAGCGACGGTCCCGCGGTGGAGCGGATCGCACAGGTGTGGAACACCACCTGGAACCTGACCCCTGATCTCGATCTCGCCCATTTCCCGTCGTCGGGGCCCTACCGGATCGACGCCGTCACCGGTGACGGCGCAGTGGTGCTGGTGGCCAACGACAAGTGGTGGGGCACCAAGCCGGTCACCACCAAGATCACCGTGTGGCCGCGCCGGTCCGATCTGCAGGACCGGGTCAACGAAGGCGCCTACGACGTCGTCGACATCGCCGCCGGGTCGGCCGGCACCCTGAACCTGCCCGATGACTACACGCGGTCGGACTCGCCGTCGGCGGGCATCGAGCAGCTGATCTTCTCGCCGCAGGGCCCACTGGCCGCCGTGCCCGCGCGTCGCGCGGTCGCCCTGTGCACGCCGCGCGACGTCATCGCCCGCAACGCGTCGGTGCCGCCGGCCAATTCGCGCCTCAACACCGCGGCCGAGGACGCCTACTCGGGCGCCGAGGCCACCCCGCAGGTCAACGACTTCGCGGTCGGCAATCCCGACGCGGCGCGCGCGTCGCTCGGAAACCAGCCACTGACGGTGCGTATCGGGTACCAGTCGCCGAACGCCCGGCTGGCCGCCGCGGTCGGCGCGATGGCCAAGGCGTGCGCACCCGCGGGCATCACGGTGCAGGATGCCGCGGGGGAGAACGTCGGCCCACAGTCGTTGCGGGACAACAGCATCGACGTGCTGCTCGCCAGCACCGGCGGGGCGACGGGCAGCGGATCGACGGGCTCGTCGGCGATGGACGCCTACACCCTGCACAGCGGCAACGGCAACAACCTGCCGCGGTACGCCAACGAGCGCATCGATGGCATCATCTCCACACTCGCGGTGACCGCGGACCCGAAGGAGACCGCCCGGTTGCTCGCCGAAGCCGGTCCGATCCTGTGGGGCGACATGCCCACCCTGCCGCTGTACCGTCAGCAGCGCACCCTGCTCGCGTCGACGAAGATGTACGCGGTGAGCGCCAATCCGACGCGCTGGGGCGCGGGATGGAACATGGACCGATGGAAGCTGAGTCAGTGAGCCAGACGCGTGAGGTGGGCCAGGTGATCGCCTCGCTGCTGCGGGAGGTGCCCGATTTCCCCGAACCGGGTGTGCTCTTCAAGGATTTGACCCCGGTCCTGGCCGACGCGGGCGGTCTGGCCGAGGTGAGTGCGGCGATGGCCGACATCGCCCGCGGGGCAGACCTCGTGGCCGGTGTCGACGCCCGGGGATTCCTCCTCGGCGGCGCCGTGGCGATCTCGCTCGGCATCGGGGTGCTGGCGGTGCGCAAAGGCGGCAAGCTGCCGCCGCCGGTGATCAGCGAGACCTACACCCTCGAGTACGGCACCGCGACCCTGGAGGTGCCCGCCGACGGCGTCGACCTGGCCGGTCGCACGATCGTGGTGATCGACGACGTTCTGGCCACCGGGGGAACACTGGCGGCCACCCATCAGTTACTCACCGCAGCGGGGGCGACGGTGAGCGGCGCGATCGTGATGCTCGAACTGGCCGCACTGGGCGGGCGGTCCGCGCTGGAACCGTTGCCGGTCACGGCGTTGCACACCGTGTGACCGGATATCCTGCCAACAGCAGCCGTCAGCGGAGGTGAGCATGGCCAACGAGATCCAGGCAGATCCGCGCGCGAACCAGGCTGTGCAGGCCCCGCCGGTGCCGGCCGGACCCGAGACGCAGCCGATGGAGCTGCCCCGCCCCGAAGCCGCCAAGGCGACCAGCGCGTCGCGGCGGGTGCGTGCCCGCCTCGCCCGCCGGATGACCTCGCAACGCAGCACCGTGAACCCGGTGCTGGAACCGCTGGTGGCGGTGCACCGGGAGATCTATCCCAAAGCCGATCTGACGCTCCTGCAGAAGGCGTACGAGGTCGCCGAGCAACGGCACGCCGACCAGCTGCGCAAGTCGGGCGATCCGTACATCACCCACCCGCTGGCAGTTGCCAACATCCTCGCCGAGCTCGGCATGGACACCACCACGCTGATCGCGGCGCTGCTGCACGACACCGTCGAGGACACCGGATACACGCTGGAGGCGCTCACCCAGGAGTTCGGCACCGAAGTCGGGCATCTGGTCGACGGTGTCACGAAGCTCGACAAGGTGGCGTTGGGCACCGCGGCCGAGGGCGAGACCATTCGCAAGATGATCATCGCGATGGCCCGCGATCCCCGCGTGCTGGTGATCAAGGTGGCCGACCGGCTGCACAACATGCGTACGATGCGCTTCCTGCCGCCGGAGAAGCAGGCCCGCAAGGCTCGCGAGACGCTGGAAGTCATTGCGCCGCTGGCGCATCGGCTCGGTATGGCGACGGTGAAGTGGGAGCTCGAGGATCTGTCCTTTGCGATCCTGCACCCCAAGAAGTATGAAGAGATCGTCCGGCTGGTCGCCGACCGTGCGCCGTCGCGCGACACCTATCTGGCCAAGGTGCGTGCCGAGATCACCGCCACGCTCAACGCGTCGAAGATCAACGCCGTCGTCGAGGGCCGGCCCAAGCACTATTGGTCGATCTACCAGAAGATGATCGTCAAGGGCCGTGACTTCGACGACATCCACGACCTGGTCGGGGTCCGGATTCTGTGCGACGAGGTGCGTGACTGTTACGCCGCGGTCGGTGTGGTGCACTCGCTGTGGCAGCCGATCGCCGGCCGGTTCAAGGACTACATCGCCCAGCCCCGCTTCGGGGTGTACCAGTCGCTGCACACCACGGTCGTCGGTCCGGAGGGCAAGCCGCTGGAGGTGCAGATCCGCACCACCGACATGCACAAGACCGCCGAGTACGGCATCGCCGCGCACTGGCGGTACAAAGAAGCCAAGGGGCGCAACGGAGTTCCGGCCAGCCACACGGCCACCGAGATCGATGACATGGCGTGGATGCGGCAGCTGCTCGACTGGCAGCGGGAAGCCGCCGACCCCGGTGAGTTCCTGGAGTCGCTGCGCTACGACCTCGCGGTGCAGGAGATCTTCGTGTTCACCCCCAAGGGCGACGTCATCACGCTGCCCACCGGGTCCACGCCGGTGGACTTCGCCTACGCGGTGCACACCGAGGTGGGGCACCGCTGCATCGGCGCCCGGGTCAACGGCCGGCTCGTCGCGCTGGAGCGCAAACTCGAGAACGGGGAAGTGGTCGAGGTCTTCACCTCCAAGGCCGCCAACGCCGGGCCGTCGCGGGACTGGCAGACGTTCGTCGTCTCACCGCGCGCCAAGGCCAAGATCCGGCAGTGGTTCGCCAAGGAGCGCCGCGAAGAGGCGCTCGAATCGGGCAAGGACGCGATCGCTCGCGAGGTGCGCCGCGGCGGACTTCCGTTGCAGCGCTTGATGAATGCCGAGACGATGGCGGCGCTGGCGCGCGAGTTGCGCTATCTCGACGTCTCGGCGCTCTACACCGCGGTCGGCGAGGGCCACGTGTCGGCCCGCCATGTGGTGCAACGGTTGGTCGCCCAGATCGGCGGCGACGACGAGGCGGCCGACGAGCTGGCCGAGCGCTCGACGCCGGCGACGATGCCGGTGCGGCAACGCACCAGCGACGACGTCGGTGTTTCGGTGCCGGGGGCACCGGGGGTGTTGTGCAAGCTGGCCAAGTGCTGCACGCCGGTGCCGGGCGACAACATCATGGGGTTCGTCACCCGCGGCGGTGGGGTCAGCGTGCACCGCACCGATTGCACGAACGCGGCGTCGCTGGAGAAGCAGTCCGAGCGCATCATCGACGTGCAGTGGGCGCCGTCCCCGTCGTCGGTGTTCCTGGTGGCCATCCAGGTCGAGGCGCTCGATCGGCACCGCCTGCTCTCCGACGTCACGCGGGTGCTCGCCGACGAGAAGGTCAACATCCTGTCGGCGTCGGTGACCACGTCCAACGACCGGGTGGCGATCAGCCGGTTCACCTTCGAGATGGGTGACCCAAAGCATCTCGGTCACGTGCTGAACGTGGTGCGCAACGTGGAGGGCGTCTACGACGTCTACCGCGTCACGTCCGCGGCCTGAGACTTCCCTCCGCGAGAAGACGCGAACTCGAGCGCGCCGTCGGCGTGTCGGCTCGAGTTCGCGTCTGCTCGCCGGAACTCAGTCCAGCTGCAGCTTCTTGATCGTGACGTCGAGCTTGGGTGCGCCGTCCTCGCCGCCGTCCTTGGTGCCCGCGGCGGCGATCTTGTCCAGCGTCGCCAGACCGGTCTGGTCGATCGTGCCGAACACGGTGTAGTTCGGCGGCAGCGTCGAATCCTTGTAGACCAGGAAGAACTGGCTGCCGTTGGTGCCCGGACCCGCGTTGGCCATCGCGAGCGTGCCGCGCGGATAGAGCACGGGCTGCTGCAGCTTCGGGTCGTCGGGCTGGTACTGGTCGGTCGGGTACTCGTTGGCGAACTGGTAGCCCGGCCCGCCGGTGCCCTGACCGGTCGGGTCGCCGCACTGCAGCACCGCCAGGCCCTCACCCGTGGTGAGCCGATGGCACGGAGTGTTGTCGAAGAAGCCCTTGTTGGCCAGGCTGGCGAAGCTGTTCACCGTGCACGGCGCCTTCGCATTGTCGAGCTGCAGGCCGATGTTGCCCTGGTTGGTCTCCATGCTGGCGCTGACCTGGGCCGGGTCCGTCGGCACTTTGCCCGAGCGGGGCGCGTCGACGGGCTTGCTGGCGGGCTCGGGCGACTTGGGGTACTGGCAGTTGCTGCCCAGGCCCTCGGGGGCGACGAACGCCGGCAGCGCGCCGGGTTTGCCCGGCTCCGGGGCGTCCAGCGGCGACGCGGCCTCCGACGTCGACGCGGTGGACGGCGCCGCCGTGGGGGTGCTGCTGTCGCGGTTGGTCAGCACGATGGTCGCCACGATCGCGGCGATCACGACGACAGCCGCGGCGGCCGACCCGATGATCGTGTACAGGCGGCGCTTACGGTCCCTCTCGGCACGCCGTTCGAGTTGGCGCTCGAGCTTGCGCTTGGCGGTGGCTCGCCGTTGTTCGTTCGTCGGCACGGGCCAGGTCCTCCTCGGAGTCGATCAGGTCGGCACCGAGTGTGCCAGGACTCGCTGAGACGGCCGCTGTGACCCCTCGTGAACTGCGCGGCGAGTTCGGCATGGGAAGCTTTACGGCGTGTTGATCACCGGATTCCCCGCCGGGGTCCTGGCGTGCAACTGCTACGTGCTGGCACCCGGGCAGGGCGCCGATGCGATCGTCGTCGACCCCGGCCAGCGCGCCATGGGGCCGCTGCGGCGCATCCTCGACGAGAACCGCCTCACCCCGGCGGCGGTGTTGCTCACCCACGGGCACATCGACCACATGTGGTCGGCGCAGAAGGTCGCCGACACCTACGGCTGCCCCACCTACATCCACGCGGCCGACCGGCACATGCTGAACGACCCCATCAACGGGCTGGGGCCGCGACTGGCGCAGCTGGCGGTCGGGGCGCTGTTCCGTGAGCCGCGGCAGGTCGTCGAACTCGACCGCGACGGCGACAAACTCGACCTCGGCGGCATCACGGTGACCGTCGACCACACGCCCGGCCACACGCAGGGCTCGGTGGTGTTCCGCGTGGACGAGGGACCCGACCAGCTCGCCTTCACCGGCGACACGCTGTTCAAGAATTCGGTGGGCCGCACCGATCTGCCCGGCGGTAGCGGGCGCGATCTGCTGACCTCGATCGTGACCAAACTGCTGGTGCTCGACGACGACACGCTGGTCCTGCCCGGGCACGGCGAGCGCAGCACCATCGGCGTCGAGCGCCGCTCCAACCCGTTCCTCGAAGGTTTGACGACGTGACCGACTTCAAGGCGCCCAAGGGCGTTCCGGATTACCTGCCGCCCGACTCCGCCGAGTTCGTCGCGGTGCGTGCTGCGCTGCTCGGCGCCGCCCGCCGCGCCGGCTACGGCGACATCGAGCTACCGATCTTCGAGGACACCGCGTTGTTCGCCCGCGGCGTGGGGGAGTCCACCGACGTGGTGTCCAAGGAGATGTACACCTTCGCCGATCGCGGGGAGCGGTCGGTGACGCTGCGCCCCGAGGGCACGGCGGGCGTCATGCGCGCGGTGATCGAGCACGGCCTCGACCGGGGTCAGCTGCCGGTCAAGCTGTGCTACTCGGGCCCGTTCTTCCGCTACGAGCGGCCGCAGGCGGGCCGTTACCGGCAGCTGCAGCAGGTCGGGGTGGAGGCGATCGGCGTCGACGATCCCGCGCTCGACGCCGAGGTGATCGCGGTGGCCGACGCCGGATTCCGCTCACTGGGCCTCGACGGGTTCCGGTTGGAGATCACCTCGCTCGGCGACGACACCTGCCGGCCCCAGTATCGAGAGCTGTTGCAGCAGTTCCTGTTCGGCCTCGACCTCGACGACGAGACCCGGCGCCGGGCCGAGATCAACCCGCTGCGCGTCCTCGACGACAAGCGCCCGCACGTCAGGGAGATGACCGCCGACGCTCCGTTGATGCTCGATCACCTCTCCGAGGGGGCCAAGGCGCACTTCGACACGGTGCTGGCGCACCTGGATGCGCTCGGCGTGCCGTATGTGATCAATCCGCGCATGGTGCGCGGGTTGGACTACTACACCAAGACGACATTCGAGTTCGTCCACGACGGCCTGGGCGCCCAGTCCGGGATCGGGGGCGGTGGCCGCTACGACGGGTTGATGAGCCAGCTGGGCGGCCGTGACCTGTCGGGCATCGGCTTCGGGCTGGGGGTGGACCGCACGCTGTTGGCGCTGCGCGCCGAGGGCAAGACCGCCGGCGAGGACTCCCGTGTCGACGTGTACGCGGTGCCGATGGGCGCCGAGGCCAAAGTGCGTCTGGCGGTGCTGGCGGCACAGTTGCGCGCGGCGGGCGTGCGGGTCGACATGGCCTACGGGGACCGCAGTCTCAAGGGGGCGATGAAGGGCGCTGATCGCTCGGGCGCCTCGATCGCGCTGGTCGCCGGAGACCGTGACCTCGAGACGGGCACGGTCGGGGTGAAGACGTTGGCGACGGGCGAGCAGGTCGACATTCCCATCGATCAAGTGGTCGCCCACGTGCTCGCCACGCTGAACTGATCGGACAGGGCCCGCGTCAGGGGCGCGTCAGGGATCGTCCGCCCCCGGTCCGGGTACTCGGTGACATGAGACACAGTCATGTCAGGTTCCCCACCGCGGTGGGCGCCACGATCAGCGTGCTCGCGGCGTTGGCCGCGACGGGATGTTCCGACAGCTTTCATGCACTGGGCACCCACACCGCGACCGTGTCGATCAACGGCACGGCCGTCGAGGCGACGCCCAAGATCCGATGTCACCAGGCACAGTGGACGTGGTTCATCGAGACCCTGGACAAGTCCCCGGGGTTCCAGGCACAGGTGCAGACCGGCAACACCGTGGAAGCGAAGTTGATCCGCATCGACGACCTGGGTGGGTTCACCGGCAGTGCGTGGCAGGACGAGGGCACCCCGGTCGGCGCCCAGGCGACCCTCGTCGACGGCACGATGACGATCTCCGGCGTGGCGACGGGGTACTTCCGGGACGCGCCGGCGGACACGACGACCACTCCTTTCGAGATCCGCACCGATTGTTGACCGGATGGACGAGCGTGCCGGGGTGTCGGGGTCTTCCGGCTGGGTAGGCGGTGTCCATGTGGTTCGACAACTGGTCAGACATCATCCGTGTTCTCGCGGTCGGCGCGGCCGCCTACGTGACACTTGTTGCGGTGCTTCGTGTTTCGGGTAAGCGCACGCTGGCGAAGCTGAATGCTTTCGATCTCGTCGTGACGGTGGCCGTGGGGTCGACCCTGGCGACCATCCTGCTCAACGCTGATGTGTCCTACGTGGAAGGCGCATCGGCCTTCGCCCTTCTGGCCGGGTTGCAGTACGTGGCCGCCCTGATCTCGTCGCGATCGCAGCGTGGCCGGGCATTCCTGACATCGCGGCCCACGCTGCTGCTCTCGCGAGGCCGCTTCGACGACGCGGCGATGCGGCGTTCGCGCGTCGGCGAGGCTGAGGTGAGGCAGGCTGTTCGAGCCTCCGGCCGCGGAGACGTGAGCACTGTCGCCGCGGTGGTGCTGGAAACCGACGGATCTCTCAGCGTGATCGGAGGAGATCAACTCGGCGACGGATCGGCCATGCGCGATGTGCGCGAGGGCAGCCCGCTGGTCAACCCGTAACCCACCGGTGGTCGAGGGCCGCACGGACATCACTGCCGAGGCGTGTGAGTCGGGCTCGGTCGATCGGATCGAACGCCCGCGCGGCGATATCGCGCTCCACGCGCGCCAACTGCTCGCCGACCGCGCCGCGATCGTCCGGTGAGCGCGCCATCCATCCGACCTGGCGCAGCAACACCAGGATCTCGCCGGTCACTGCGGAATCCTCACCGCCGTAAAGCACGGTCTGGTTGCAGACGGTGTCGAGCAGGTCGGCCAGAGACGGGCGCGCGATGACGACGCGTACGGCGTCGTCATCGTCGTACATCACGTGCGGTCCGAGCCGGTAGGCGATGAATTCACAGAGCATCGCGCTGCAGGCGTGCAGTCCGTGGATGGCGGTGGTGGGGTCGTTGATTCCCGGGCTGAGCGCCCGCAACACGACGTCGACGACCTGACGGAGCCCGTAGGCGATGTCTTGGGCCCCCGTCCGCTCGATATCGGTGTGCAAGGCCGCCGCGACTGCGTCGCACAGGGATTCTTCGTCCGCGTCGTCGTCCCCGTCGGTCATCCGGAAGAACGCCACCGGAACGCCGCGCACCACCGCTGCCCCCAGCGGTTGATCGACCCAGATCAGGGCGTCCGCGGAACACGCCGCGCTGCACAACGCGTCCTCGTCGATGCCCACGAGGAAGCCGGACGTGCGTGCCGGCACCGCAGTGGCCGACGGGGGCACCGCGGGCGGGGGCCCGGGACTGCCGGCGTCGTCACGCGACTCGAGCAGCCTGCCTGCGCTGCCCACCGCATCGGTGCGGATGTGATCGAGCATCGTTTCGATGCGGATCTGGCGGACCAGGTGCCCGAGGAAGAGCACCAGCATCATGACGCTCGCGACGGCCAGCAGGAAAGCCCCGGTGACGGCGATCTTGGGCACGAACCGTGTGATGGTGTCGCTGTCGTTGCGCACTGTGCGCAGCACCGTCACCGCATAGGCGAAGGTGGCCAGGAACAGCGCGAGCGTGCGTTGGACGAAGTGATCCGAGGCGAAGGTCCGGAGGAGTCGGGGGGTGTACTGGCTGCTCGCCAGCTGCAGGGTGACCAGGGTGAGTGAGAACGTCAACGACGTGACGGTCATCAGCGCGCTCGCGATGGTGCCGAGGATCTCGCGAGCCGCGTCGGCGCCGCCACCGAACAGATAGGCCTCGACCGTGGCGGGCAGGCGCCCGTCGACCAGCCGATCCAGCTCGGGAACCGCGACACCGGCGGCGAGCGCGGTGACGACCGCGAGCGCCGGTACCGGCCACAATCTGCTCCGCAGAGCATCGCGAACCACCGTTCGGCGCTGCTGCAACCTCGTCCACATGGGAGGGTGGTACCCGGACCGGGCATCCGTGCAACCGAGCGTGCGTCGTCGCTCGCATTGCCGGCGTGTTGGCTGCAGACACGCCCGCTCGCGGGGAGGTAGGTCAGATGGCCATCGCGGCGCGCACATCGGCCTCCGACGCCGAGCCGCCCGTACCGCTCGAGGTGATCCGGCCGGCCTCGAGAATGTAGTACCGCTGCGAGGACTCCAGCGCGAACCCGATGTGCTGTTCCACCAGCAGCACGCCCAGATCGCCGCGCGCGGTCAGCGCGGTGATCGCCGCCTCGATCTCGGCGACCACCGACGGCTGGATGCCCTCGGTGGGCTCGTCGAGGATCAAGCACGTGGGCGAGGTGATCAGCGCGCGGGCGATCGCGAGTTGCTGACGCTGGCCGCCGGAGAGCAGGCCGGCGCGCCGGGTCAGCAGTTCCTTGAGTGCCGGGAACAGATCGAGCTGTTCGTCGATCAGCGCCTTGCCGTTCTTCCGCCCGTCGGCCACGACCTGGAGATTCTCCGCGGTGGTCAACTGTCCGAACGACTGCTGGCCCTGCGGCACGTAGGCCAGTCCACGTGCCACGCGGGCGCTGGGCCGCAGTTTGGTGATGTCCTCGCCGTCGAAAAGGACTCTGCCGCCGGCACATTTGAGCAGGCCGACGGCGGCGCGCAGCAGTGTGGTCTTCCCGGCCCCGTTGTGACCCATCACGGCGGCGACGCCATCGGAGGGCACCTCGAGGCTGGCCCCGTGGATCACGGTGCTACGGCCGTAGCCGGTGCGGACGTCGACGAGTTCGAGTGTCACGAGATTCCTTCCGCGCCTGCGGCAGCGGTGCCGAGGTAGACCTCCTGCACCTTGGGGTCGGCCTGCACCTGCGCCACGGAGCCCTCGGCGATGACCTGGCCGCGCGCCAGCACTGTCACCGATGTGGCGAATGCTCGCATGAAGTCCATGTCGTGTTCGACCACGACGACGGTGCGTTCGGCACCGATGCGCCGCAACAGGTTCCCGGTCTCCTCGCGTTCCTCGGCGCTCATCCCGGCCACCGGCTCGTCGAGCAGCAGCACATCGGCGTTCTGCACCAGCAGCATGCCGATCTCCAGCCACTGCTTCTGCCCGTGCGCCAGCACACCCGCCGGCTGGTCCGCGAGGTGGGTCAGGCCGATGGTGTGCAGCGTCTGCTCGATGATCGGCAGCACGCCGGAGCGCCGCCGCAGCAGTGTCCACACCGAGCGCCCGGCGCCGGCGGCGATGTCGAGGTTCTGCAGGACGGTCAGCTGCTCGAAGACGCTCGCGGTCTGGAACGTGCGTCCCACTCCGCGGCGCGCGATCTGGTGCACCTTCTTGCCGAGCAGCTCCACGCCCGATTTGTTCACCGACCCGGTCGCCGGCACCAGCCCGGTGATCGCATCGATGACGGTGGTCTTGCCCGCGCCGTTGGGGCCGATCAGGAAACGCAGATCACCCTGGAACAGCGTCAGGTCGACGTCGCTGACAGCCTTGAAGCCGTCGAAATCGACTGTCAGACCGCGCACTTCGAGGTACTGCGTGCCCATCCCGGCATTACCGCCTTCGACGGGCTCCTTGCCCGCTGTCGCGGCGTCGACCTCGGTCATGAACCCACCCCCACCTTCTCCGGGTCGGGAGTGTTGTCCTGCGCAGGCGAAGCGGGCTTCTTCCGTCGCCGGCGCAGCACGACGCCGAGGCCCGCGAGCCCGGCGGGGAAGAAACCGACAACGACGATGAACAGCAGACCCTGGGCGTACGTCCACTCCGACGGGAACCGTTCGGAGAACAGTGTTTGCGCCCACGCCACGCCGATCGCGCCGAGCACCGGGCCGAGCAGCGTGGTGCGTCCGCCGATCGCGACACCGATCAGGAACGCGATCGACGGCAGGATGCCGACCTGCGAGGGCGCGATGAAGCCCACGATGGGGGCGAACAGCGCCCCGGCGATACTCGCGAACAGCGCGGCGACGGTGTAGGCGACCACCTTGATGTTGGCCGGGTCGTAACCCAGGAAGCGCACCCGCTCCTCACCGTCGCGCACCGCCATTAGCAGTTCGCCGTAGCGGCTCTGCATGAGCTGGCGCACCACCGCAACGACGAGCAGCAGCACCGCGGCGGCGATGAAGTACAGCATCCGGCGGTTCACCGGATCGTTGAGGGTGAAGCCGAAGAACGTGCGAAACCTGTTGAGGCCGTTGGATCCGCCGAGACCCGTCTGACCGACCAGCAGGATCGCCAGTGCCGCCGCCAGCGCCTGGGACAGGATCGCGAAGTACGCACCCTTGACCTTGCGCTTGAACACGCCGAATCCCAGCGCGGCCGCGATCGCCGTGGGTAGGGCCACGATCGCGACGAGTGTGACTGCGGGGGAGGCGAACGGCTGCCAGTACGAGGGCAATTCGCGCACGCCCTGGATCTGCATGAAATCGGGCACGTCGTCGCCGCGCAGCTGCGCATCGGCGATCTTGAGATGCATCGCCATCAGGTAGCCGCCCAGGCCGAAGAACACGCCCTGGCCCAACACCAGCATGCCGCCGCGGCCCCACGCCAGACCGATGCCGGCGGCGACGATCGCGAAGCACAGGAACTTGCCGAGCAGGCTGAGCCGGAAGTCCGACAGCACCGCGGGGGCGATGACGAACAGGACCAGTGCGGCGACCCCGAAGCCGGCCCACGTCTGCCAGCGGCCGATGAGGGTTCTCACACCAAACTCCTTGTCCGCACGGTGAACAGGCCCTGCGGACGCACCTGCAGGAAGATCACGATGATCACGAACACGACGACCTTGGCCAGCGACGCGGTGGTGTTGTACTCGATGAACGAGTTGAGGAAGCCCAGCGCCAGGGCCGCGATCACGGTGCCCTTGATCTGTCCGAGTCCGCCGACCACCACGACGAGGAACGCGTCGATCAGGTAGCTCTGTCCGATCGTGGGGCTCGTGGAGCCGATCAACGTCAGCGCCACACCGGCGACGGAGGCCAGACCCGAGCCGATGAAGAACGTGGTGATGTCGGTGCGCCGTGAGGAGATGCCGCTGGTCTCGGCGAGGTCGCGGTTCTGTACGACGGCGCGGATGCGCCGACCCATCGGGCTGACCTTGAGCACCGTGGCCAGTGCCGCGACGCACACGACGGCCAGCACCAGGATGAAGATGCGGGTCTTCGGCACGACGGCACCCAGGATCTCCACCCCGCCCGAGAGCCACGCCGGAGCCACCACGTTGACCGCGGGGGCGCCGAAGACATCGCGCGCCACCTGCTGCAGGATCAGACCGACGCCGAACGTCACCAGCAGGGTGTCCAGCGGCCGGTCGTACATCCGCTGGATGAGTCCAACCTCGAGTGCCACGCCCATCGCGCCGCCGATCAGGAAGCCGATGAGCAGCGAGATGACCAGCGACGCACCGGCACTGGAGATCACCTGCTGCACGACGTAGGCGGTGTAGCAGCCGGCCATGATGAATTCACCGTGCGCCATGTTGATGACGCCCATCTGGCCGAACGTCAGCGACAGGCCCAGTGCGGCCAGCAACAGGATCGAGCCGAGGCTCAATCCTGTCGCCAGCTGCCCGATCAGGACATCCATGGGGTCAGCCGGACAGGCCGGCGGCCCACGGGTAGGACTTCAGGAACGGGTCGGGCTGGATCGGCCCGGGGGACTGCCACACGGTGTAGATCAGCCCGTCGGGCCGGATCTCACCGATCCGTGCGGTCTTCGTGATGTGGTGGTTCTCGCCGTCGATCGTCACCAGGCCTTCGGGAGCGTCGAACGTGACGCCGCCGGCGTTGTCCTGAATCGCTTTGGTGTCGAACGACTTCGCCTTCTCGACGGTGTTCTTCCACAGATACACCGAGGTGTAGGCGGCTTCCATCGGATCCGAGGTCGGCTTGTTCGCGCCGTAGGCCTTCTTGTACGCCTCGACGAACTTCTGGTTCACCGGGGTGTCGAGGGTCTGGTAGTAGTCCCAGGCCGTGAGCTGCCCGGTGATGTTCTGCACGCCGATACCGCCGACCTCTTCCTCGGCGATCGACACCGATACGACCGGCATCTGCTGCGGGGTCAGGCCCACGTTCTTGTACTCGCGGAAGAACGCGACGTTCGAATCGCCGTTGAGCGTGTTGAACACGGCGTCAGCATCTGCGGTGCGGACCTTGTTGACGATGGTGGAGAAATCGGTGGACCCCAGCGGCGTGTAGTCCTCGCCCTTGATCTCCATACCGTTGGCGCCCGCATAGGCCTTGATGATGCGGTTGGCGGTCTGTGGGAACACGTAGTCGCTGCCCACCAGGTAGAGCGACTTGACGCCCTTCTCCTTGAGGTAGTCCAGCGCCGGCACGATCTGCTGGTTGGTGGTCGCTCCGGTGTAGAAGATGTTCGGCGACGCCTCCAGGCCTTCGTACTGCACCGGGTAGTAGAGCAGCGAGTTGTTCGACTCGAACACGGGCAGCATTGCCTTGCGGCTCGACGAGGTCCACCCGCCGAACACCGCGGCCACGCAATCGCTGCTGATCAGCTTCTCGGCCTTCTCGGCGAACACCGTGGGCTCGGACGCGCCGTCCTCACCGACGAGCTGGATCTGCTTGCCCATCACTCCACCGGCGGCGTTGATCTCGTCGACGGCCAGTTTGATGGAGTCACGGACGGTGACCTCGGAGATCGCCATGGTGCCCGACAGGGAGTTCAGCGACCCGACCTTGATGGTCGGCCCGGAGGTGTCCACGCAGGACTCCGCATTTGCTGAATCGGTCTCACTGGCCTTGCTTCCACAGCCTGCAAGCAGCAGGGCGGCCGCCGCGACGATACTTCCCGCGGCAAGCGCGGTGCGCCGGGACGGGTGGCGCCGAGGATGCTCCATAGAGGGCCTTTCTGAGGGTCGACGGCGTTCACCTGGGCACGAAGTGCTGTGTCGCCACGAGTGACGACCGGTGAGCGCGAATTTGTCGACACGGGTCGGTGTCGAATCGGGACGTTAGAACGCCTGTGTTTCTGTCAAATGTCTGTGTGTGACAGCCCGGTTAACCTGTTGGCCGACGCGGAAGTTGGTTTGCCGTTCACTCGGGCACGGTGAGTAGACCCCACCTGCCGGTAACGGTTTGAGTACCGTCGGACGATGTGATGGACATGCGAACAGCCACAGCCAAGCTCGGGGTGTCTCTGATGGTCGCGGCCGCGTCGGTGGCCCTCACTCCGGGTGTCGCGAGCGCCCAGCCGGAAGCTCACAAGGTCCAGTACACGGTGAGCGTCGCCGGGCCCTATCAGTTCGACGTGACGTACCTGGTGAACCAGCCGGCGGACAAGTCGGCCTACAACGCCGATGCGTACGCCTACCTGAAGCGCGACACCGTCACCATCGCCCCCGGGCAGCCGTGGACGTTCGAGACCACGCTGGCCGACCCGCAATGGGCCTACGTGTGGGCGAGCAGCACCACCAAGGGCGGGCAGGCGGCGCCGAACGCACACTGCGAGGTCGCCGTCGACGGACAGATCGTCATTCAGGGTGACCATCCGTACAGCCCGCTGTGCCAGGGCGCCCAGTGGTGAGTTGACCCGTCCGCTGCTCGGTCAGTCCGCGCAGCGGTTCGGGCAGCGGCCCGGTGTGCAGCACACCGAGCCGCTGGGTGGCCCGGGTGAGTGCCACGTACAGGTCGGCGGCCCCGCGCGGGCCGTCGGCCATGATCGTTTCCGGTGAGACCACGAGCACCGCGTCGTACTCCAGGCCCTTGGTGTCCGCCGGCGTGACCGCTCCCCGAGTGCCCGGAGGTCCGATCACCACGCTGGTGCCTTCCAACTTCTGCTCGCCCGCCACGAATTCACCCACGGCACCGGCCAGGTCGTCGTCGGTGACGCGGCGCGACCACGGCGCGACACCGCACGACCGCACCGATTCGGGCGGTGTCACGTCGGGGGCGAACTCGGCCAGCACCGCGGCAGCGATCGCCATGATCTCGCTGGGCGTGCGGTAGTTGGTCAGCAGCGGCCGGTACAGCCACCGGCGGTCGACGTACGGCTCGAGCGTCGCCTGCCACGAGGTCACCCCGGCGGCGGAGCGGCGCTGGGCCAGATCGCCGACGATCGTGAACGACCGGCGCGGACACCGCCGCATCAGGACCCGCCACTCCATCGCCGACAGTTCCTGGGCCTCGTCGACGACGACGTGCCCGTACGTCCAGTCCCGGTCTGCGGCAGCACGTTCGGCGAGCTCGCGGGTGTCACGTTCTTCGAAGCGCTCGGCGAGCTCCTCGGCGGCGATCACGTCGGAGGCCAGCAGCTGGTCCTCGTCGTCCATCAGGTCTTCGCGGCCGATCATCAGGTCCAGCACCCCGGCCGCGTAGGCGGCTTCCTCGCGACGGTCCTTCTCGGCGGCCGCCTCGGCCTTCTTGTCGCGGCCCAGCAGGTCGACCAGTTCGTCGAGCAGCGGCACGTCGGACACCGTCCACGCGTGCCCGTCGGTGCGGAGCAGGATCGGATCGGCCCCGGCAGCGCGTAGCCGCTCGGGAGATGAATACAGTTCGGCCAGAAGCGTTTCCGGCGTCAGCATGGGCCACAGCTCGTTCAGGGCCGCTGCGAAACCGGGGTGTTCGTCGAGTTCGTCGACCAGTTCCGAGCGCAGGTGCTCCCAGGCGTTGCGGTCCTCGCGTGTCAGCCAGCCTCTGCCGATCTTGGCGATCGCGCGTTCGGTCAGCGCCCAGGTCAGCACGTCGGCGAACACCGTGCGGGCATCGTTGTGCGTCTTGCCGCTGGCGCGGGCCTCGTCGACGGCCCACTGCGCGATGTCGGGATCGATGCGCACGGACACATCGGCCAGATCGATCGGAATCGGTTCGGCCGGAACGCGCTGCCGGTCGGCGACGGCCGCTGCGAGCACCGTGAGCATCTCCAGCGAGCCCTTCACGCGGGTGACCTCCGGGGTGTCCCGGGAGGCGACCTGCAGCCCCGGGTACAGGTCACCGGTGGTCATGAACACGACGTTGGTCTCGCCCAGCGAGGGCAGCACGCGGCCGACGTGATCCAGAAACGCCGCGTTGGGCCCGACGACGAGGACGCCGTGGCTCTCCATGCGCTTGCGTTGGGTGTAGAGCAGATAGGCCACCCGGTGCAGCGCGACGACGGTCTTGCCGGTGCCCGGCCCGCCTTCGATGACCAGCACCCCGGCATGGTCGAGGCGGATGATCTCGTCCTGTTCGGCCTGGATGGTGGCCACGATGTCGCGCATGCCGTCCCCGCGTGGTGCGTTGACCGCAGCGAGCAACGCCGCGTCGCCGGTGCCCCGGGAGCCGAGGTCCTCGCCTGCGTCGGGGCGGCCGAGGATCTCGTCGGTGAAATCCAGCACGCGGCGGCCCATCGTGTGGAACTGGCGCCGGCGGCGCATGTTCTCCGGCGACGCGCCGGTGGCGACGTAGAAGGCGCGGGCGGCCGGTGCCCGCCAGTCGACGAGCAGCGAGGCGAAATCGTCGGATTCGTCGAGGATGCCGATGCGCCCCACGTAGACCGTCTCGCCGTCGATGCTGTCGAGCCGCCCGAAGCACAGGCCGCTGTCGGCGACGTTGAGCCGGGCCATCTGCCGGGCCAGCGCGCGCACCTCGGCGTCGCGTTCCACGAGCGTGCCGCCGGTGCCGCGCAACGCGTCGCGGTAGCGGTCCCGCACGCGCGTGCGCTCGGCGTCGAGGCGCTCGTAGAGCGTGGCGACATAGCGCTGTTCGGCGGCGAGTTCGGTGTCGTGGGTGTCAGTCGACATGGTGCCTGCCACGCTACTTGCTTGACACGGTTTCGAACGTGTGTTCGCATGGAGACATGAGGTGGTCCGGTCAGGGTGTCGACGTCGACGACGGAGCGCTACCCGGTCTGCAGCGGCTCGGCCTGATCCGCAGCGTGCGCACGCCGGAGTTCCAGGGCATCACGTTTCACGAGGTGCTGTGCAAATCGGCGCTGAACAAGGTGCCCTCGGCGTCGATGCTGCCATTCCAGTACACCGTCAACGGTTACCGCGGCTGCTCCCATGCCTGCCGGTACTGTTTCGCCCGCCCGACGCACGAGTACCTGGACTTCGACAGCGGCCAGGACTTCGACACCCAGGTCGTCGTGAAGACCAACGTGGCCGACGTGTTGCGACGCGAGCTCCATCGCCCGTCATGGACCGGCGAGACCGTCGCACTGGGCACCAACACCGACCCCTACCAGCGGGCCGAGGGGCGGTATGCGTTGATGCCGGGCATCATCGGCGCGCTCACCGAGTCGGGTACCCCGTTCTCCATCCTCACCAAGGGCACATTGCTGCGCCGGGATCTGCCGCTGCTCACCGACGCGGTACGGCGGGTCGAGGTCAGTGTCGCGGTGTCACTCGCCGTCGGCGATCCGTTGTTGCACAGCCGGATCGAGCCGGGTACGCCGACACCGCAGGCCCGGCTGGGGCTGATCTCGGCGATCCGGGAGGCAGGGCTGCCCTGCCACGTGATGGTGGCCCCGGTGCTGCCACGGCTCACCGATTCGGTTGCCCACCTCGACGACCTGCTGGGCCGGATCGCCGCGGCGGGTGCGACCAGTGTCACGGTCTTCGGTCTGCATCTGCGCGGCAGCACCCGTGGCTGGTTCATGGACTGGCTGGCGGCGAGCTACCCGGATCTGGTGGGGGAGTACCGGCAGCTCTACCGGCGCGGTGCCTACCTGCCGGCCGACTACCGGGCGATGCTCGCCCAGCGCGCCGCCCCGCTGATCGCCAATCACGGTCTGGCGCCGGGTCGCTCGTTCCGGGAGGCCGGTGCGCGCCGACCTGCACCCGCCCCGGCGCCCCCGGTCCAGCCGGCGTTGTTCTGATGCTCTCAGGCGAGCAGAGCCGACCGCAGGACGTCGAGCGGCAACCCGCCCAGATCCAACGCCTGCCGGTGGAACTCCCTGAGCGACAAGCCATTTCCCGTGACCGTGTCGCGCAGCTCCTGCCAGATCCGCTGACCGATGGCGTACGACGGCGCCTGTCCCGGCCAGCCCAGGTAGCGGTCCAGTTCGAAGCGCAGGTTTTCCTCGGCCATCGCGCTGTGCGATTGCAGGAACGTCCAGGCCCGCGCCGCGTCCCACGTGCCGCCGTCGGGCGCGGGTAATCCGCAGTGCACGCCGATGTCGATCACCACCCGCGCGGCGCGGAAGCGCTGTGCGTCGAGCATGCCCATCCGGTTGCCGGCATCGTCGAGCCAGCCCAGCTCGGCCATCAGCCGTTCGGCGTACAGCGCCCAGCCCTCGCCGTGCCCGGACACCCAGCAGCCGAGCCGGCGCCACCGGTTGAGCTGATCGGCCAGCACGACGGCGCGCCCGATCTGAAGGTGATGCCCCGGTACGCCCTCGTGGAAGACGGTGGTCATCTCCTGCCAGGTGTGGAACGTGTGCACGCCGGCGGGCACCGACCACCACATCCGCCCCGGTCGCGTCAGGTCCTCCGACGGTCCGGTGTAGTAGATGCCGCCGGTGTTCGTCGGCGCGATTCGGCACTCCAGCCGGCGCAGCGGCGGCGCGATGTCGAAGTGCGTGTCGGCCAGCGCGTCGACGGCTTTGTCGGACAGATCCTGCATCCACTGCGCAAGCGCCTCGGTGCCGTGCACAAGGTAGCGCTCCTCGCCGTCGAGCCGGCGCAGCGCCTCGGTCGCGCTCGCTCCCGGATACAGCCGGTGGGCGATCGAATCCTGCTCGGCGACAATCGCGTTCAACTGGTCCAGGCCCCACCCGTAGGCCTCGTCGAGATCCACTGAGGCGCCGAGGAAGGAGCGGGACAGCACCGCGTAGTCTTCGCGTCCGCACGCGTCGACCTCGCGGGCGCGGGGGCCGATCTCGTCGCGGAACACCCCGACCAGCGCGGCGTACGCGTTGGCGGCGTCCTCGGCGCACCGGCGCAGTTCGGCGTGCAGCGTCAGATCGTGGGGTACGGCGTCGGCGACCATGTCCAGATACAGGTGCTGGATCTGACCGGCCTGGGCGATGCCCCGGCGGACCTGCCGGGCAGCGGGAGCGCGGCCGGCCGCCACTGCTGCGCGCAGCGCGTCGGCGTATCCGGACACCCGCTCGGGCACACGCGCCAGGCGCCGGCCGATGGTGGCCCAATCCTCGGCGGTGTCGGTCGGCATCAGGTCGAACACATCGCGCATCGTCTGCAGCGGCGAGGCGATCACGTTGAGCTCGCCGACATCGAGACCGGCGTCGTGCAGGTCGAGTAGCACGGTGAGGCGTTCGGTCAGTGCGGCGGCGGTCACCACGTCGGCGTCGTCGGCGGGGTCGGTCGCATCGAGCTCCCGCAGCGCGGTGCGCGCGGCATCGGCGCGGGCCGCGCAGCCCGCAGGGGAGTAGTCGGTGAGTTGGTCGTCGAACCCGGCGATGCCCGCCTCCGTCGCACCGCACGGGTCCAGTTGCGCCCAGGTGTCGAGGTAGCGTTCGGCGACGGCGTCGACGGCCGTGGCTGCCCTAGCCAAGGTCGCGGGCCGCGAAGGTGTCGCACTGGGCGGGCTCGCCGGTCTGGTAGCCGGTGGTGAACCACTTCTGCCGCTGCTCGGAGGACCCGTGGGTCCACGACTCCGGATTGACCCGGCCCGTCGCCGAGCGCTGGATTCGATCGTCACCGACCGACGCCGCGGCCGACAGCGCGTCGGCGATGTCCTTGTCGCTCAGCGGTTCCAGAAACGGCACGCCGGTGCTCTCCTGTTTCGTGATGGCGGCGTAGTGAGCCCAGACCCCGGCGTAGCAGTCGGCCTGCAGCTCGGTGCGCACGCCGGCGCCGCTGGCGCCCTGCGGGTCCTGCTGGGCCCGACCCAAGACCCCTTCCAGGTTCTGCACGTGGTGGCCGAACTCATGGGCGACAACGTACTCCTGCGCCAGCGGCCCTCCACTGGAACCGAATTGGGTCGTCAGGACGTCGAAGAAGTCGGTGTCGAAATACGCCGTCTGGTCGACCGGGCAGTAGAACGGCCCCATGTCGCTGCTCGCCTGCCCGCACCCGGTGTCGACCCCGCCGGTGAACAGCCGCACCTTCGGACGGGTGTAGCCCGGCATCAGCTGGGCCCAGACGCCATCGACGGAGTTGCCGGTCGCGATCACCCGGCACTGGACGATCGCGTTGGCGTCGGCGCCCGTCTTGCACTGGCTGGTGTCGAAGCCGGGCGTCTCGGCGGTCTGTGCACCGCCCTGCTGCTGCGGGATCACCGAACTGGGATCGACCCCGAGGAACAGCGCCACGACGACGATCAGGAGCCCGCCCAGGCCGCCGCCGACGGCGATGCCTCGGCCCGGGCCGCGCCCACCCCCGCTGGTCGACGTGGTGCTGGTATCGATCTGCATGCCCTCGTTGAAGGTCATGGCCCCACCTCGCTTCGCCGCCGGGCCCGCATCCCGGGCCCGTCAAGAATCGCACACTACGATTCGCGCTGTGGCAGTCGTCGCCGGACCATCCACCGTCGTGCGTACCTCTCTCGGGGAGCTGCGCGGTGACCTCGAGGGCGGCATCGGCGTGTGGCGCGGGGTGCCCTACGCCGAACAGCCGGTCGGGCCGCGGCGATTCCTGGCGCCGACGGCGGCGAAGCCGTGGGGCGGGGTGCGCGAGGCGCTCGAGCACGGTCCGTTGCCGCCGCAGACCACGTCGTTCGTCGGGGGCGGCCGCGACGATCCCAAGGTCCGCGACGAGGCCTGCCTGACGGTCACGATCTGGTCGCCGGACACCACGGCCTCACTGCCGGTGATGGTGTGGATTCCCGGCGGCGCATTCGTCTACGGCGCCGGGCAATTCCAGCTCTACAACGGGTCGCGGCTGGCGGCCAACGGCAACGTGGTCGTCGTCAACGTGACCTATCGGATCGGGGTGTTCGGCGGCCTCGAGCTCGGGGACCTGGGACCGGGTTTCGACGACAACCTCGCCCTGCGCGATCAACTCGCGGCGCTGCGCTGGGTGCGCGAGCACATCGCATCGTTCGGTGGCGATCCGGATCGGGTTACGGTGTTCGGCGAGTCGGCGGGAGCGACATCGGTGCTGGCACTGCTGGCCTGCCCCCAGGCCGGCGGGCTGTTCCACCGCGCGATCGCCCAGAGCCCGGCCCTGCCGCTGATCGCCGATCGGGAGCTGCGCGCGCAGCGGGCCCGCGATTTCCTCGACCAGCTCGGTGTGCCCGCCGCCGAGGTCAAGGAGCTGCCGCAACGGCAGCTACGGCGTGCCGCGGGTCAGGTGCAGCTGGCGAGTGCGGCGCAGACGCCCACGCTGGCCTATGGGCTGACGCACGGCACCGAGCTGCTGCCCCGGCATCCCATCGACGCGGCGCGCGCCGGAGAACTCGCCCGGATACCGCTGATCATCGGCACCAACAGCCACGAGGCGACGATGTTCGCCTGGACTCGCCCGCCGATGCTGCCGACCACGCGGGCGACGGTGCACGCATACTTCGATCGGGTCGCTCCCCACGCCAAAGAGGCCGTCCTGCAGGCCTATCCGCGCTATCCGCGACGCAGCGCCCTGCTCGCCATCGGCTCGGACGTGATGTTCGGCGGACCTGCGTGGGCGTTCGCCGACGCCTACAGCTCGCGCGCGCCGACCCGGATGTACCGGTTCGACCATGCCGGGCTGAGCCTGCGTCTGCTCGGGCTCGGCGCGACCCACGGCAGTGAGATCGTGCACGTCCAGCACAGCTATGCCTCGTTCATCGGGCGCAAGCTGCATCCGCTCGGGCGCCGCTTCCCGCCGTCGGTGGGCGTGCGCATGCAACGCACCTGGCTCGACTTCGCCTGCAGCGATCGCGTGCACGACGAGGCGAACTGGCCGCTGTACGACACAGAGAAACGCCGTACCCGGCTGATCGCCACCAGGCGGGACGCGGTCGAGGACGACCCGGACCGGATGCGCCGCCGCGCATGGGCCCGAATCTACTGAGGTCCGAACCGCTGATCGGTGTAGCGGCGCAGTTCGTCGAGGAACCGCTGGCACATCCGGTTCATCACCGGCGCACCCAGGGACAGGCCGGCGCGTCCGGCGAGGTTCGCGGGCTGCAGCGCCATGATCCAGGTCAGGTGGCAGCCCCGTGATGTCGGCACCACGCGGTAATCCTCGGCGAACGCGGCCATGCTCGACGTGCTGGCCTCGTTGAAGCGAAACGCCATGCGTTCGAACGGGTCCCAGGCCAGGAACTCCTCCTTGCCGGTGATCCCGCCGCGCATCTCGACGGTGCGCGTGGTCCCGACGCCACGAGGTGGCGGGCTGGTCCAGGTGACCTTGGTGATCACGGTGGCCCAGTGCGGCCAGGACTTCTCGTCGGCCAGCACCTCGAAAAGCTGCGCGGGCGTGATCGCGAGATCGACGGTGCTGATGATGCGGTACGGCGCAGACTCCAGGAAGTCCAGGCCGACACGGGCGCAGGCGTGCATGGCCAGCACCTTAGTCAGGACGACGGGGCCCACCTCTAGACTGGATCGTCGATCACCGCTGTTTCCGAAGGAGTTTTTCGTGCTGCGTACCCGCACCGCCGGATCGTTGCGTGCCGCCGACGCCGGTCAGACGGTCACGCTGGCCGGCTGGGTGGCGCGCCGCCGTGACCACGGCGGCGTCATTTTCATCGATCTGCGCGACGGTTCCGGGGTGTCTCAGGTGGTGTTCCGGGAGGGAACCGTCCTCGACCAGGCGCACCGGTTGCGCTCGGAGTTCTGCGTCGCCGTGACGGGCGTCGTCGAGATCCGGCCCGAGGGCAACGCCAACGCCGAGATCCCCACCGGCGAGGTCGAGGTCAACGCGACGTCGCTGACGGTGCTGGGGGAGAGCGCGCCGCTGCCCTTCCAGCTCGACGAGACCGCCGGCGAGGAAGCCCGGCTCAAGTACCGCTACCTGGATCTGCGCCGCGAGGGCCCCGGGAATGCAATCCGGTTGCGCTCCAAGGTGAATGCCGCCGCACGCGGCGTGCTGGCCGCCCACGACTTCGTCGAGATCGAGACGCCGACGCTGACGCGCTCGACACCCGAGGGTGCACGCGATTTCCTGGTGCCCGCTCGCCTGCAGCCCGGTTCCTTCTACGCGCTGCCGCAGAGCCCGCAGCTGTTCAAGCAGCTGCTGATGGTCGCGGGCATGGAGCGCTACTACCAGATCGCGCGCTGCTATCGCGATGAGGACTTCCGCGCCGACCGCCAGCCCGAGTTCACCCAGCTCGACATGGAGATGAGCTTCGTCGAGGCCGACGACGTGATGGCGGTGTCCGAAGAGATCCTGCGGGCGCTGTGGGCACTGATCGGCTACGACCTGCCGACGCCGCTGCCGCGCATCAGCTACGCCGAGGCGATGCGCCGGTTCGGCAGTGACAAGCCCGATCTGCGGTTCGGGGTGGAGCTGGTGGAGTGCACGGAGTACTTCGCCGACACGCCGTTCCGCGTGTTCCAGGCGCCGTATGTGGGCGCGGTGGTGATGCCGGGCGGCGCCTCGCAACCGCGCCGCACGCTCGACGGCTGGCAGGAGTTCGCCAAGCAGCGTGGGCACAAGGGACTGGCGTACGTGCTCGTCGGTGAGGATGGGGAGCTCACTGGACCCGTCGCCAAGAACCTGTCCGACACCGAGCGCGATGGGCTGGCCGCCCATGTCGGGGCACAGCCGGGTGACTGCGTGTTCTTCGCCGCAGGCACTCCCAAGGCGGCGCGGGCGCTGCTGGGCGCCACGCGCATCGAGATCGCCAAGCGCCTCGACATGATCGATCCGAGCGCGTGGGCCTTCACCTGGGTGGTGGACTGGCCGCTGTTCGAACCGGCCGACGACGCAACGGCCTCCGGCGACGTCGCCGTGGGGTCCGGGGCGTGGACCGCGGTGCACCACGCATTCACCGCGCCCACGCCCGAGTCCGAGGCGACGTTCGACACCGATCCGGGCTCCGCACTGGCCAACGCCTACGACATCGTCTGCAACGGCAACGAGATCGGCGGCGGCTCGATCCGTATCCACCGCCGCGACATCCAGGAGCGGGTGTTCGCGATGATGGGCATCGACCACGACGAAGCCCAGGACAAGTTCGGATTCCTGTTGGACGCGTTCACCTTTGGCGCTCCGCCACACGGGGGCATCGCATTCGGCTGGGACCGGATCGTCGCGCTGCTCGCCGGTGTCGACTCGATCCGCGAGGTGATCGCGTTCCCCAAGTCCGGCGGCGGAGTCGACCCCCTGACCGATGCCCCGGCGCCGATCACGCCGCAGCAGCGCAAGGAATCCGGCATCGACGCGAAACCGGAGAAGGTGGGCAAGCCGTGAGCGACATCGACAAGACGAAGCTGTACTCCGACACGGCGGCGCTCGACGACTTCAACCGGAAGATTGTCGAGGAGTTCCGCGCCAACGGCGGCACAGTCGGCGGCCCCTTCGAAGGTGGCACGCTGCTGTTGCTGCACACCGTCGGCGCGAAGTCGGGAGAGCCGCGGTTGTCGCCATTGGCCTACCTGACCATCGACGAGAAGATGATCATCGTCGGCTCCTACGCCGGCGCGCCGAAGAACCCGGCGTGGGTGCACAATCTGCGGGCGAACCCGCGTGCCCGCATCGAGGTCGGCACCGAGACGTGGGACGTCAGAGCGCGCGAACTGCCCGCCCACGAACGCGACGCGACATGGCAGAAGGTCGTCGAGTACTCGCAGGTGTTCGCCGGCTACCAGGCGAACACGTCGCGAACGATTCCACTGTTCGAGCTCGTTCGCGTCTAGACCGGCATCGGCACCAGTAGCCTGCGGACCGCTTCGGCGAACTTTTCGCGCACGGGTGCGCCGGACACCACGAGCCCGACCATGGTGAGCGAACAGTGCGTGTGACCGCGGGCCGGGATGTGCTCGACGGGAACGCCCCCAGCGCGCAGCGCCGCAGCGTATGCCTCGCCCTCGTCGCGCAGGACATCGAATTCGTTGGTGACGATCACCGCGGGCGGCAGACCGCGCAGGTTCTTCCCTCGCAGCGGGGCTATGCGCGGGTCGTTCCGCTGCGGCGGGTCGCAGTACTGATCGAGGAACCATTGCATCAACGACGCGTCGAGGTCGTAACCGGAGCCGCACTCGGCATAGGACGGGCGGCTCGTGTCAGTGTCGGTCACCGGCGCGAGGAGTGCCTGTCCCACGATGCGCGGTCCGCCGGTGTCGCGAGCCGCCTGGCTCACCACTGCGGCAAGCCCCGCGCCCGCGCTCCACCCACTCACCACGATGCGTTCGGGGTCGCCGCCGACTGCCGCGGCGTGGTCGGCGATCCATGAGGCGGCCGCGACGGCGTCGTCGACGGCAGCCGGAAACCGATGTTCTGGGGCGTGTCGGTATTCGGCGGAGACCACGATCGCCCCGGTGCGGAGGCACAGATCACGGCACAGCCCGTCGTCGGAAGTCGAGTCGCCGAGTACCCATCCACCGCCGTGGAAATACAGCACGATCGGGTGGGGGCCCGGGGATTGTGGGCGATACAGGCGGTACGCCATGTCGCCCACCGCGCCCGGGTAGACGCCGTCGACGACGCCCGCGACCGCTGGACCCGGCGGATACATCGCGATGATCGCGCCGAAGGTGGCCCGTGCGTCCGCCGGCGACATCGTTTCCAGCGGAGGCAGTCCCAGCAGTGCCGTCTGCTCGAGGACCATCTGGACATCGGGCTGCAGTCGGCGGATCACCCCGTCGCGACACCTGTGTCCGGACGGTCCGATGCGGCGGAAGCCGAGCAAATCGCGGGCCAACATCTCTTCACACGCCGCGCGGTAGAAGTCCACACCCGCCGTGTAAGGCATGAACACCGTGGGTTTGCCCGGGATGTTCGCGCCCCGGTACCACGAATTCGCTTGTGGGAACAAGGTGATGGCGGCGCAGTCATCGACATGCTGCATCCATCCGGCCACCGCGGTCTCCGTGGGTTCGATGGTGTGAAAGTCGCTGCTGCGCAACTCCGTGATGAGCTCGGCGCACAGATCGACGTGCTGCTCGATCGAGACCGCCATGTTCGAGAGCACCGATGGGCTGCCGGGGCCGGTGACGAGGAACAGGTTGGGGAACCCGGCGACAGTCAGACCCAGGTAGGTTCGTGGCCCGTCCTTCCAGGAGTCGCGCAGTGCGTGGCCGTCACGCCCGACGATGTCGACGGACAGGACAGCTCCGGTGACGGCGTCGAAGCCGGTCGCCAGCACGATCGAGTCGAATTCGAACGTCTGCTGCTCGGTGTCGATTCCGGTGGATGTCACCGAACGCAGAGGATCTCGGCGCAGGTCGACGAGTCGGACGTTGTCACGGTTGAACGTCGCGTGGTAGTCGGTGTCGAGGCACACGCGTTTGGCGCCGATCGGATAACCCGTCGGGCACAGCGCCTCCGCGATCTCCGGGTCGACGACCGTTGCCCTGATCTTCGCTCGGAAGAAGTCGGCGAGTTCGCGATTGGCGGCTGGATCTGACATCACGTCGGAGTAGACGTTGAGCAGCTCCAGCAATTCGCCGATCTCCCAAGCACGTTCGTAACGCTCGCGCCGTTCCGCCTCGGATGCGGTGAAGGTGGGCGTCATCGTGCGTTCGATGGGAACGCCGCCGAACGACAGCCGTCCGGCGGCACGATAGCCGGCCTCGTCGCGCAACTGCTCGAGCTTCTCCGGCGCCAGTTGCCCGTTGTGCGCGGGTAGTGAGAAGTTCGGGGTGCGCTGGAAGACCACGAGTTCGCGTGCTTGTCGGGCGATGTGCGGAATGCACTGGATGCCCGATGATCCCGTACCGATGACGGCGACGCGCTGTCCGGTGAAGTCGACGGAAGCACGCGGCCAGCGGCTGGTGGAGTAGATCTGTCCGCTGAACCTCTCGAGGCCGGAGATGTCGGGGTCCTTGGGAATGGACAGGCACCCGGTTGCCATCACCACGTAGCGGCACGTCGTGGTCTGCGAGCCGGTGTGCACCTGCCACAGCTCGCGCCCGTCGTCCCAGCGGGCGGCGTCGACACGGGTGTCGAACACGATGTCGCGACGGAGGTCGAACTTATCGGCGACGTGGTCGAGATAGCGCAGGATCTCCGGCTGGGTGGCGTACTTCTCCGACCACTGCCAGTCGCGCTGCCAGTCCGGGTCGAACGTGAACATGTAGTCGACGCTCGGGATGTCCACCCTCGCGCCCGGATAGCGGTTCCAGTGCCAGGTACCGCCAATGTCGTCTCCGGCCTCGAACACCCGCACCGTCAAGCCCGCACACCGGAAACGGTGCACGGCGTAGAGTCCGGCGAAGCCCGCCCCCACGACGACCACGTCGACGTCGGGCCGACCGCTGTCAGCCACCTCCTCATGGTCCGCCGCGGAGTGCGCCCACGGGCCGGTTTGGTCGATTTTCCGGGGAATAGATTCGGCCTCGCCTGGGTCGTGACCCGTGTGAGTGACACCGAATTCAACTCAGAAGAACTGGCCGCCAACCGCGATGCGCTGGACCAGATGAATCGCCAGGTGGTCGAGGAGTTCCGCGCCAACGGCGGCAAGGTAGGCGGCATGTTCGAGGGCTCGCCCATCGTGCTGCTGACCACGACCGGCGCCAAGTCGGGACAGCCGCGGCTGTCACCGCTGGTGTACTTCGACATCGACGGCCGGATCCTCATCGCGGGCTCCATGGGTGGCGCGCCCAAGGCCCCGGCGTGGGTGCACAACCTGCGCGCCCACCCTGACGTTCACGTCGAGATCGGCGAGGACTCCTACGACGCCGTGGCCAGAGAACTGCCGCGCGAGGAGCGCGACGCGCTCTACCCGCGCGTCGTCGAGAAGGCGCCGCAGTTCGGGGAGTACCAGGCCAAGACGACCCGGGTCATCCCGTTGTTCGAGCTCACGAGGTGACCTTGGCGGCCAGCGCCGCCAGCTTGTGGTCGAGAGCCGCTGCGGCGGCGCGCAATTCGTTGTTGGATTCGACGAGCATCAGCGACGACGGTCGGACATAGGTGAGGCTGCTGCCGTCGTCCTCGTCGAGGATCACCGCTTCGACCGGAACGAACAGCCCTGCCGTCTGGTCGTGCCGGAGCATCGTGACCGCGATCAACGGGTTGCCGAGGATGACTCGCAGCACCTTGCGCTCGATACCGGCCTTGGTCACCCACGCGCCGTGGTCGAGCAGCGCGAACAGCATGAATCCGCTGGGCCCGACGTAGGGTTCGACGCGTCGCCGGTACGCCTCCCAGTCGCCGCCCGCGGCGCCGATCTCGGTGATCGGCACCGGCTGCTCGCCGATGTCGGCGAGCAGCGCGGCGACCAGCTCTTCGTAACCCTTCGTGCTGTCATAGCGCACCCGGACTCCCTCGAAGGGGGTCTCGGTCGGCATGTCAGAGCCGCTCGATGATCGTGGCGTTGGCCATTCCGCCGCCCTCGCACATGGTCTGCAGGGCGTAGCGACCGCCGCGCTGCTGCAGGGCGTGGACGAGCGTGGTCATGATGCGGGCGCCGCTGGCGCCCAGCGGATGCCCGATCGCGATCGCGCCGCCGTTGACGTTGGTGCGGGTCAGATCCGCGCCGGTGTCGCGGGCCCACGCCAGCACCACCGGCGCGAACGCCTCGTTGACCTCGAACAGGTCGATGTCAGCCAGCGTCAGGTCGGAACGAGCCAGCACCTTCTCGGTCGCGGGGATCACGCCGGTGAGCATGTACAGCGGGTCCGAGCCCACCGCGACCGTCGTGTGGATCCGGGCCAGCGGTGTCAGGCCCAGCCGGCGCGCGGCCGCCCCGCTTGTGATCATCACCGCGGCGCTACCGTCGGACAGCGGTGAGCTGTTGCCCGGGGTGATCCGCCAGTCGATCTGCGGGAAGCGCGCTCCGATGGCCTCGTCGTAGAACGCCGGCCGTAGCCCGGCCAGGGTCTCGACCGTCGTGTCGGGACGGATGATCTCGTCGTGGGTCAGACCCGCGATCGGCGCGAGCTCGGCGTCGAACAGGCCGTCCTTTGCGGCGCGGGCCGCCTTCTGATGACTTTCGGCGGAGAATTCGTCGAGCTCGGTGCGCGACAAGTTCCACTTCGCCGCGATCAACTCGGCGCTGATGCCCTGGGCCACGAGCCCGTCGGGGTAGCGCTGCGCCACTCCGTGGCCGAACGGGCTGCTGCCCGGCAGGACGGACGCACCCATCGGCACGCGGCTCATCGATTCCACGCCCGCGGCGATCACGATGTCGTAGGCGCCGGCGAGTACCCCCTGTGCGGCGAAGCTGATCGCCTGCTGGCTGCTGCCGCACTGGCGATCGACCGTCGTCCCCGGGACGGACTCCGGGAATCCGGCGCCGAGCACCGCATTGCGCGCGATGTTGAGCGCCTGGTCGCCGGCCTGGGTGACGGCACCGGCGATCACGTCGTCCACGTCGACCGGGTCGATTCCGGTGCGGGTGACGAGTTCGCGCAGGCTGTGGGCGAGCAGATCCGCGGGCAGCACGTCGTGCAACGAGCCGCTGGCCTTACCCTTACCGACGGGGGTGCGTACCGCGCCGACGATCACGGCGTCGCGGTCGGAGTAGTCAGCCATGTGTCCTCCTGAGACTCGACTCTGAGTACTGCCTTCTATACTCAGATGTAACAGCTGAGTTCACCCACAACAACCCAGCAGGAGAGTGATCTGCATGACAGTGCTGCAGGGGCCGTTGGCCGACCGCGACGCGTGGTCGGCGATCGGCAAATGCCCGATCGAGAAGACGATGGGGCTGGTGGGCACCAAGTCGGCGATGCTGATCATGCGGGAGGCGTCCTACGGCACGACCCGCTTCGACGACTTCGCACGCCGGGTCGGTATCACCAAGGCGGCCACCTCGGCCCGACTCTCCGAGCTCGTCGACGCGGGCCTGCTGACCAAGCAGCCGTACCGTGAACCGGGGCAGCGGGTCCGCGACGAGTACGTGCTCACCGAGGCCGGGGTGGAGTTCATGCCGGTGGTGTGGGCGATGTTCGAGTGGGGCCGCAAGCACCTTGGCGATCCGTCGCTGCGCCTGCGCCACCTCGGGTGCGGGGCGCAGGCGAGCGTCGACATCGTCTGCGAGAACGGGCATGTGGTGCCCCCAGACGAGCTGGGCGTGGCGCTCAGGTGAGGTAGACCTTGCGCAGCCGCTCCGTCACGGTCCACGTGGTCCGCGTCCCCTCGGCCAGCCGCACCACGTCACCGGCCACGAGCGTCAACGGCGCTGCGCCGTCGGCGAACTCCACGGTGGCACGGCCCGACAGAACGACGAAGATCTCGTCGCTCTCGACGTCGGTCATGACGCCCTCGGTCATCTCCCAGATGCCGACCTCGACCCCTCCGAGCGTGCCGAGCTCGACGCTGCCGGTCTGCGGTTGCCCGGCCACGCTCTGGTCGGCCGACACGTCGGTGAGTTCGACCGGCACGTGCGCGGCGCGCAGTGCACCGTTGGGCGCCAGCGCGGTCACCGCTGGGCCTGCCGGAACTCCTTGGCGGCGGCCATGAGTTTTTCCACTCGCGACTTCTCGGCCGGGTTCTCGAACACGCCGTCCTTCTTGAAATAGGTGCCGACGACGGCGCCATCGGCGACGGCGAGCTGGCTCGCGACGTTGTTGGCCCGCACCCCGGTGTTGACGAACACCGGTACGGCACCGGCGGCGTCCTTGACCACCTTGAGCGCCTCGGTGTCGGTCGGTGAGCCGGCGGTGGCGCCCGAGACGCAGATCGCGTCGGGCAACGTGGCGAACACCGTGGTGCGGGTGATCGCGGCCAGATCCCGATCGGCGAGGTATTGCGCCGATTCCGGGACGATGTTGAACAGCAGCTTGACCCCGGCGCCGCCGACACGGGCCCGGTGCCGCGCGACCTCGCCGACGTTGGTGTCCCACAGGCCGAAATCGCTGGCGTAGACGCCGGTGAAGATCTCCCGCACGAACGACGCACCGGTCGCGACCGCGAGGTCGATCGACGCGCGACCGTCCCACAGCACGTTTACCCCGTAGGGCACGCTGATGTCGGGCAGCAGTTCCCCGATGATGCGTGCCATCGTGATCGCGGTGATCGGTTCGGTCTTCGTCAGATACGGCAGGCTGAACTCGTTGCTGATCATGATCCCGTCGACACCGCCGCCCTGCAGCGCGTCGAGTTCGGTGCGGGCCCGCTCGAGCACCGCGGCGATGCCGCCTGCCGAGTCGTAGCCGGGATCCCCGGGCAGGGCGGACAAGTGCAGCATGGCGATGACGGGCTTGCGGACGCCGAAAACCTCGTCGAGCCAGGTGGTGGTCACGAAAAGTGCCTTTCTGTTGGAGAACAGCTCAGGGGGTAGGGGTCTCAGTCCATGTAGGCGCCGCCGTTGACGGCGAGCGCCTCCCCGGTGATGAACCGGGCGTCGTCGGAGAGCAGGAACGCGACTGCACGGGCGACGTCCTCGGGTTGTTCGAGCCTGCCCAGCGGGGTGTCGGCGAGCATCATGTCGCGTACACCGTCGGGGGTGGTGCCGCGCAATTCCGCTTCCCACTCCAATTCCCGTGACTGCATGGGCGTTTCGACATAACCGGGGCACACGCAGTTGACGGTGATGCCGTGCTCGCCGAGTTCGTAGGCCATCGCCTGGGTCAGGCCGACGACGCCGAATTTCGAGGCCACGTAATCCGACAGGTACGGCACGCGACCCTGTTTGCCCGCCATCGACGCGGTGTTGACGATCGCGCCGGACACGCCGGCGCGCACCATCTCCCGCGCGGCGGCCTGGCCGCAGACGAACACGCCCTTGAGGTTCACCGCCATCGTCTGGTCGTAGCGCTCGACGGGTGCGTCGAGGAAGCGGTGCATGAACGAGATCCCGGCGTTGCTCACCCAGGCGTGCAGGCCGAGACGTGCGGCCACGTCGGCGGCGAGTGCGGACGCGGCGGCCGCATCGGTCACGTCGAGCGCGGCGGCTTCGTGTGCGGCGCCGGCGTTCGGCAGCTCGGCGACCACGCCGGCGGCGGCGTCAGCGTCCAGATCGGTGACGACCACCCGCCAATCTCGGCGGGCCAGTTCACGGGCGATCGCGCGGCCGATGCCCGAGCCTGCGCCGGTCACCACGACGGTTCTGCTCATCAGGTGTTGTGTTCCTCTCGTGTTCTACGCGGATCGCTGCCCGCTGGCGGCGTCGAAAAGGTGGGTGGCGCCGGGGCGCACGGACAGCGCGACCGGGGTGCCCTCGGTGATTCCCGCCAGCGCGGGACCCTCGACGACGGCGGTGATCTCGGTGCCACGCGCGTCGATCGAGACGATGGCCCGGGGGCCCAGGTTCTCGATCAGCGTGACCCGGGCTGCACCGTCCTCGCCTGTGACGGGGGCGAGCTGCAGATCGTCGGGCCGTACCCCGAGGCGCACCGGGCCGGCGCCGCCGGTCCGGTCGGTGCTCAGTGCGAAACCGTTGGCCAGCAGGAAGTCTCGGCCTCGGAACTCGCCGTCGAACAGGTTCATCTTCGGGCTGCCGACGAACGTGGCGACAAAGGTGTCGGCCGGGCGGGCGTAGACCTCCTGCGGCGGTCCCTGCTGCGCGATGTGGCCGTCGCGCATCACCACCATCCGGTCCGAGAGTGTCATCGCCTCTTCCTGGTCGTGGGTCACGTACACCGAGGTGATTCCCAGCCGCCGCTGGATCTGCAGGAGTTCGGTCCTGGTCTCCACCCGAAGCTTGGCGTCGAGATTGGACAGTGGCTCGTCGAACAGGAACACCGACGGTTCGCGGATGATGGCCCGGCCGATCGCGACCCGCTGCTGTTGGCCGCCGCTGAGGTCTTTGGGCTTGCGCGACAACAGCTTTTCCAAGCCGAGTGATTCGGCGATCTCGCCGGCACGTGAGAGCGCTTCGCGCCGGGGTGTGCGGGTGGCCCGCAGGGGGAACGCGATGTTCTCGGCGACCGTCAGGTGCGGGTAGAGCGCGTAATTCTGGAACACCATGGCGATGTCGCGATCGCGTGGCTGCAGATGGGTGACGTCGCGGTCACCGATCGTGATGGTGCCCGAGGTGACGGTCTCCAGTCCCGCAAGCATGCGCAGCGACGTCGACTTGCCGCAGCCTGAGGGGCCGACCAGCACGGTGAACGAGCCGTCGGGCAGCTCGAGGTCGAGATCGCTGACCACCGAGGTGTTTCCGTACGCCTTGGTGACGCCGGAGAAGCGGACGTGCGCCATAGATGCCTTCCTAGAACTTCACCGCGCCGCCGCTGATGCCCTGCACCAACCTGCGCTGGATGAAGAAGCTCGCCACGACGACGGGAATCACCGCGATCAGGATCGCCGCGCTCATCGAGCCGATCTGAACTCCGCGGAACGTGTTGAAGCCGGCGATCGCCACCGGCAGGATCGCCGCCTTGCCCGGCGCCAGGATCAGGCCGTAGAACAGGTCGTTCCACGACAGGGTGAACCCGAAGATCGCCGAGGCGCCGATGCCGGGCAGCACTTGGGGGAGCACCACCAGCCGGAACGCGGCGAAGCGGGTGAAGCCGTCGACCTGTGCTTGCTCCTCCAGAGACCGTGGCACCGCCTCGAAGAACCCGATCAGGAACCAGGTGACTACGGGGAGAACGAAACTGAGGTGCGCGAAGATCACCGGCACCAGGGTGTCGGTCAGCCGGAGCGCATACGCCATGGTCAGGAACGGGAACACCAGCACCGCCGGGGGCAGCACCTGGGCGGCGAGCATCCCGAACCGGGTCAGCGTGCCGCCGGCGCGAAACCTGGCGATGGCGTAGGCGCCCATGCTGCCGACCACGACGCTGATGCCGACGGTCACCCCGGCCACCAGTGCGCTGCGGCCGGCTGCGCCGAGGATGCCCGAGTCCAGCACGTTGTGCCAGCTCGCCAGCGTCGGGGTGAACGTCAGCAGGAACGGATCGTCGAGCTGCGCAGGCGTTTTCACGCTGGCCAGGGCGATCCACACCAGCGGGAACGCGACCGTGATGCCGGCCGCCCACAACAGCGCGACCCGCAGCACCCCGAGAATCGAGAAGCGGCTCATCGCGTCGGGGTCCCCTCTCGTGCCCGGTCCATCCGGCGGAATGCCACCACGATGATGGCCAGCACCACCACCAGCACGACGAACGCCATCGACGACGCGGAACCGAGGCGGAAGAACTGGATCCCGGTCTGGTAGATGAAGTACTGCAACGTCTCCGTTTCGGTGCCCGGGCCGCCGCGGGTGGTCGCGAACACGTACTCGAACACCTTCATCGCATCCAGGCAGCGCAGCAGGATCGCCACCACCAGCACCGGTGTCAGCAGCGGCAGCGTCACCCGCCGTAGCACGTAGAAGGCGCTCGCACCGTCGACCCGCGCGGCGTCCATCGGTTCGCGCGGAATCGATTCGAGGCCGGCGAGCAGCAACAGCACCATGAACGGCGTCCACTGCCAGACGTCGATGAACGCGATCGTGAACAGCGCCCGGCCGGGCCCGAAGAAGTCGTAGGAGATGCCGAGCCCGCGCAACAGCTCCGGGATCGCGCCGAGCTGGTCGTTGAGCAGGAAACGGAAGGTGAGTCCGACCGCGATGGGCGTGATGAACATCGGGGCCAGCAGCATCGACCGCGTGAGATCCTTTGCCCAGCGCTGCTTCTGCAGCGCCAGCGCGATCGCCAGACCGAGAATCAGCTCCATACCGACGGCCACCGCGACGAACAGGGCGGTGGTGCCGAACGAGTGCCAGAACGCGGTGTCACCGAAAGTGGCGGTGTAGTTATCGGCACCGACGATGCTCGGCGCGCCCCGGTCGGTGAGCTTGTAATCGGTGACCGACAGGTACGCGGCGTAGCCGAGGGGGAAACCGACCACCCCGACGAAAAGGGCGACGAGGGGGGTGACCATGCCATGGGCGAATTTCATGGCGGTCTGCGCTCCTTTCGTGGGGTGGTCGGCTTCCGGTTCTCGGGCCGCGGCTAGCTCTGGATCTTCTCCGCGGCGGCCTGCGCTGCGGCCAGCGCGTCGTCGACGCTCTTGGTGCCGGCCACCGCCTCGTTGAGCTCGGTGCCCACCGCCTGGATCATCTCCTCACCGCTGGGCCCTTGGCTCAACGGTGCCGAGTTCGCCAGCAGCTGCTCGACCGTCTTGTAGTAATCCGCACCGAATTTGCCCTGCAGCACAGCAGGATCGGCGAGCGTGCTCTTGCGGATCGCCGCACCACCCTTCTCGACGCGGGTGACGTCGTTCGGCTTGGCGGTGATCCACGACGCGAAGGCCCATGCCGCGTCGGAGCTCGCGGAGTTGGCCGGGATCGCCCAGCTCCACGAACCCAGCACCTGCTTGCCGCCCGGGATGGGGGCCAGCTTCACCTTGCCGGCGGCGGGTCCGGAGCCGGGTTCGTTGATGGCGGGCAGCTGCCAGTTGTAGTTGATCATCGAGGCCGACTGGTTGGCCGACACCGAACGCTGCGCCTCGTCCATGCTCCAGTTCAGGCTGTTCGGCGGTGCCGCTGTTTGGTAGGTGTCGATGTAGGCCTCGAGCGCGCGCTTGGCCTCCGGGGTGTTCAGCGTGACCTTGCCGTCGGCGTCGTAGATGGAGCCGCCCGCGGCGAAGAGCCAGTTGCCCCACTCTTCGAAGATCTTGTAGCCGCGCTGCGGTTGCATCGCGATCCCGGCGTGCTCGGGGGTCTTGAGTGCCTTGCTGACACTGACGAGCTGGTCGAGGTTGGTGGGCACCTGCTGTTTGGCGGCCGCGAGATCGTCGGCGTTGTACAGGTATCCGAGCGCGTAGTTGTAGAACGGCACGCCGTAGCGCACCCCGTCGACGGTGGTGATGTCGGTCAGGGGCTTGAAGAAGTCGGCGGCGTCGTAGTCCGGGGTGCTGTCGATGCGCGCGTCGAGCGGCTGCAGGAACTTCGCGTTGGCGAAGTCGACCATCCACGGGTTGTCGACGACGATCAGGTCGTAATTCGGTGTCGACGACTGGAACGAGGACACCAGCTTGTCACGCATCTGGTCGTAGGTCAGTGACTCGATGTCGACTGTGATGTCGGGGAAGCTCTTGTTGAAGTCGGCGACCATCGATTTCACAATGTCGGTGTCGGGCACGTTCTCCATGAGGATGCGCACGGTCCCCGAGGTGTCCTTGGCCACCTCGCCGGTGCCGGTGGCCTGTGACTGTTCGGGGCCGCCGCTACCCGCGCACGCGGAGAGCACGAGGGCGAGAACGGCGAGCAGTGCGACGGCGGCGGAGCGTGCGGTGCGCCACCGCCGCCGGGGGGCCCAGGGCGTGATTCTCATGTGTAGTGCTCCTTTCATCGGGTGGTGCGTGCCAGTGCGTGCGAGATCGGGGCCACCGCGTCACCGAGCTCGCGCCATGTCGCATAGGCGGAGTCGTAGCGCTCGGTGCGGGCCGGGTGAGGGACGTAGGGCTCGTCGAGGGTGATGAATCGCGCCGCGTCGGACCAGTCGTCGAGGGCGCCCACACCGATGGCAGCGATCACCGCCGCGCCCAGGGACGCACCGGGATGCCCGGTGACCGAGTTCATCTCCAGGCCGAGGACGTCGGCGTGAATCTGCTTCCACAGCGTGGACTTCGAGCCGCCATTGGTGATCATCACCCGGCGCAGCGGGATGCCGATCTCGGTGAAGACGTCGACGTGATGGCGGAAGCCGAAGGCGATCGCCTCCAGCACGGCGCGGTACATGTCGGCACGGCCGTGGCCGAGATGCATGCCGGCGAACACTCCGCGTAGATCGGGGTCGTGCAGCGGGCTCTTCTCGCCGAGAAAGTACGGCAGGCAGAGAATCTCGGCTGGCGGTTGCCGTGCCGCCTCGTCGTCGAGATCGGTCAGTGTTGCACCGCCGACCAGCGACTGGAACCAGCGGATCAGGCTGCCGCTGGTGGCCATGCATCCGTTGGGCAGCCAGTGTCCCGGGACCGGGTGGGCGTCGAGATAGAGGCGTTCGTCGACGACGGGTGTGTCGCTGGCGACCAGGATGTCGCCCGCGCCACCGAGTTTCACCAGGGCGTCCCCGGGACCGTTGACGCCCGCCGCGAACGCCGACAGCACGTGGTCGGCGCCGCCGACCACCAGAGGGGTGCCCGCCCGCAACCCGGTGGCCTCGGCGGCGGCCCGGCTGAGTTCGCCGACCTGGGTGCCGGGACGGTGTACCCGGGGCAGCGTCGCGGGCTCGAGTTTCGCTGCGGTGAGCACCATCTCGGCGAGCTGCCCGTCGAGGGTGAACAGCCCCGATTCGATCGCCCAGTTCTCTTCGACGTGCACGGGCGCGCCCAGCGCCATCAGCACCCAGTCGTAGGAGCCGACCCAATGCGCCACGCGAGAGGAGATCTCGGGTTCGTGATCGCGCAGCCACACCGTCGTCGGGGCCACCGACTGCTGGGTCACGGCGGACCCGGTGAGGTGCACCAGGTCGGTGTCGGCGAGTGCGGTGGCGAGGTCGGCCACTTCGCGGTGCGCGCGGGCGTCGTTCTGCAGGATGGCCCTGCGCAGCGGCTGTCCCGCGTCGTCTACGGGAACCACCGCGGGCACCATGCCGGAGGTTGCCAGCGCACCCACCTGCTCGGCCGGGGCGTCGGCAGCCTGTAGCACTTCGCGTATCGATTCGACGACGTTGCGCTGCCACTGGCCGGTGTCGGCTTCGGCGTACCCGGGGGCGGGGGAGTGCAGGGCGGTCTCGCGCGTGGCGGTCGCGACGATGCCGCGCTCGGTGTCCAGCAGCACGGTCTTGGTGCCGGTGGTGCCGATGTCGATGCCGACGGTGTAGCGGGTCACCGAGCCTCCGCCGCCGTGGAGTCGCGGTGGGCGCCGACACAGATCACCTCGACACCCGCATCGCGGGCGGCGACCAGCGCCGGGTGGTCCGGCGGCCCGTCGCTGACGATGGTCGCGACGCTGGAGAGCGCGGTGATGCTGACGAACGTCACGCGACCGAGCTTCGACTTGTCGGCCGCGACGATCACCCGGTCGGCGCGCCGGCTGGCCGCCTGCTTCACCCGGCTCTCGGCCTGGTGATAGTCGGAGATCCCGCGTTCGCCGTCGATACCGGCCACGCCCATCACGTAGGTGTCGCAGTTGTAGTTGGCCAGCGTGTCCTCGGCCGCGGCCCCGATCAAACTCAGTTCCCCGGAACGCAATTCGCCGCCGGTCAGCACCACGGTGGTGTCCGGTTCATCGACCAGGGCGAGCGCGGCCAGCACGCTCGGCGTCACGACGGTCAGCCCGAGCCCACGGCCGCGCAGCGAGTTCGCGACGGCCAGCGCGGTGCTGCCCGAGTCGAGGATGAGCGTCTCGTTCACGCCGATCAGGTCGGCGACGACGTCGGCGATGTGGATCTTCTCCTGGGCGGCGTCGGCCATCCGCGTGGCGAACGACGGCTCGGTGTCCTTGCCCTGCAGGGCGATCGCGCCGCCGACGACGCGACGGACCACGCCGCTTGCCTCCAGCGCCTCGACGTCTCGACGGATCGTCATCTCCGACACGTCGAATTCGGTGGCCAGATCGGCGTAGGTGATCTCGCGGGCGGCGCGCACCCGCTGCTCGATGTGATCCCGCCGGGTCTTCACGTCCACGACGACGCCCCGCTCACGAACTTCTGTTCAAATTTCACAGAAATCCCTCCCGTTCGGGGGCGTTTCGTGGTGAGACGCTGACTTGGGGTGTGAATCTATAACAGCCTGCTGTGTACTCGCCACATTTCGGGCCGAAATGTTTTCAACCCGATCCGGCGGTGGCTTCGGGCCTGTTAACTAGCGCCGGTGCTGGACTTGCGCGTGATCGTGCCCGCGGACATGCGTGAGGATGTGGTGTCGGTACTGCGTCGCCAGGTCGGGGTGGCGCACATCCTCATCCACGCCGGCGCCGCCGTGGAGCCGGCCGGCGGAGACGAGATCACCGCGGTGATCGCCCGCGAATGCGCCAATGACGTCATCAAGTCCCTCAAAGATCTCGACGCCCAGCATCGGGGCGCGATCCTGCTCACCGTTCTCGACACGGTGCTGTCCACCCGCGCGCACGAGGCCGAGGACGACGCCGACGGTGACCCGGCCGACGCGGTGGTGTGGGACGAACTCATCGGCCGCACGCGCGAGGAGTCCACGCTGTCGCTGACCTTCGTGCTCTTCCTCACCCTCGCGTGTCTGCTGGCCGCCGTGGGTGCGATCACCGACTCGATGGTGACGGTGGTCGGCGCGATGGTGCTGGGGCCGGAGTTCGGGCCGCTGGCGGCGGTGTCGGTGGCGATCGTGCAGCGACGAGCCGATCTCGCCCGACGTGCGGTGATCGCGCTGCTGGCGGGGTTCCCGATCGCGATGGGCGTCACCGCTCTGCTGACGATGGCCGCCCACGCCGCGGGCTGGGTGAATCTGGATTCGATGCGCGACCTGGACAACGTCGACTTCATCTTCCAGGTCGGACCGGTCTCGTTCGTGGTGGCGCTGCTGGCCGGCGCGGCGGGCATGCTGTCGCTGGTGTCGGCCAAATCGGCGGCCCTGGTCGGCGTGTTCATCTCGGTCACGACGGTGCCCGCCGCGGGGTTCACCGCAGTCGCCGGTGTGCTGGGCGACTGGGGCATGGCGGCCCGCTCGGCCGCCCAGCTCGCGGTCAACCTCATCGGCATCGTGATCGCGTGCGTGTCGGTGCTGGTGCTGCGCCCGCGGACCAACCTCATCCCGCGCCGCGCGCAGACCTGACGCAACCTGCGGCGCTGCAGGCGGTGTGGTGGGATCTAGCGCTATGGGGATCAAGGTTGCCCTCGAGCACCGCACGAGCTACACGTTCGATCGGCTCGTCGAAGTGTTCCCACATGTGGTCCGGCTGCGACCGGCCCCGCACTCCCGCACGCCGATCGAGGCGTACTCGCTGACCGTCGAGCCCGCCGACCACTTCGTGAACTGGCAGCAGGACGCTTTCGGCAATTTCCTGGCCCGGCTCGTGTTCCCCACTCGCGCCCGCAGCCTGACGATCACCGTCGGGCTGATCGCCGACCTCAAGGTGATCAACCCGTTCGATTTCTTCATCGAGGACTACGCCGAACAGATCGGCTTCACCTATCCACCTGCCCTGGCCGAGGATCTGAAGCCCTACCTGCGGCCGGTCGACGAGGAGCACCCCGGATCCGGACCCGGGGACCTGGCCGAGGCGTGGGTGGCCAACTTCTCGGTCGCCCCCGGCACGCGCACCATCGACTTCCTGGTGGCGCTGAACCGGGCCGTCAACGCCGACGTCGGTTACAGCGTCCGGCTCGAACCCGGCGTGCAGACCCCGGATACGACGCTGCGCACCGGCATCGGCTCATGCCGCGACTCCGCCTGGCTGCTGGTGTCGATCCTGCGGCAGATGGGACTGGCGGCCCGCTTCGTCTCCGGTTATCTGGTCCAGCTCACCTCCGACGTCGAGGCACTCGACGGCCCGTCCGGCCCGGCGGCGGATTTCACCGACCTGCACGCCTGGACCGAGGTCTACGTGCCCGGCGCCGGCTGGATCGGACTCGACCCCACCTCCGGGCTGTTCGCCGGCGAAGGGCACATTCCGCTGTCGGCCACCCCTCATCCCGAATCGGCGGCCCCGATCACCGGCGCCACCGAGCCGTGCGAGACCACGCTGGAATTCAGCAACGTCGTCACGCGGGTACACGAAGATCCGCGCGTCACGCTGCCCTACACCGAGGCCGCGTGGGCGGCCATCAACGCGTTGGGGCACCGGGTCGACGACCGACTGAGCGCAGGCGACGTGCGGCTCACGGTCGGCGGGGAGCCGACATTCGTGTCCATCGACAACCAGACCGATCCGGAGTGGACCACCGACGCCGACGGGCCGCACAAGCGGCAGCGGGCCTCGGATCTGGCGGCTCGACTCATGTCGGTGTGGGCGCCGCAGGGTCTGGTGCAGCGCAGCCAGGGCAAGTGGTATCCCGGAGAACCCCTGCCGCGCTGGCAGATCGCGCTGCTGTGGCGTGCCGACGGCGAGGCGCTGTGGCGCGATCCGACGCTGCTGGCCGACCCGTGGTCGGAGCAGCCGACGACATCCGACGCTGCGGCCGACGCTCCGCAGCGGTTGCTCGCCGCGATCGCCGACGACTTCGGACTGCCGCGCAGCCAGGTCCGGCCCGCCTACGAGGACCCGCTCAGCCGGCTCGCCGCGGCAGTGCGCCGCCCAGCGGGGCAGCCGGTCGCCGAGTCCGACGACCTGGCCACCGACAGCGCGTGGGCACGCGCACAGCTGCTGGCCAAGCTCGACGAGCCGGTCACCGAACCCGCCGCGTTCGTCCTGCCGCTGCACCGCCGCGACGACGACGCCGGCTGGGCGAGTGCGGACTGGACGCTGCGACGAGGGCGAATCGTGTTGATCGACGGCGATTCTCCTGCGGGCTTGCGACTGCCGCTGGCCGCGATCAGCTGGCATCCGCCGCCACCCCGCCCCGACGCCGACCCCACTCGAGATGTCGGTCCGCTGGACCTCGGCGAGGAGGAATCGGCGGAAGTCACCGACGCCGACGCGGTGCCCACGACGGCCCTGGTCGCCGAGATCCGCGACGGGCTGCTCTATGTGTTCCTGCCGCCCACAGAGGAACTCGAGCACTTCGTGGATCTGGTCGCACGCATCGAGGCGGCCGCGGCGGCGCTTGCCTGCCCGCTGGTGATCGAGGGGTACGGGCCCCCGGCGGATCCGCGGCTGCAGTCCATGACGATCACCCCCGACCCGGGTGTCATCGAGGTCAACGTCGCGCCGACGGCCAGCTTCGCCGAGCAACGCGAGCAGCTCGAGACCCTGTACGCCCAGGCGCGGCTGGCCCGGTTGTCGACCGAGTCGTTCGATGTCGACGGCACTCACGGCGGCACGGGCGGCGGCAACCACATCACCCTCGGCGGCATCACCCCGGCCGACTCGCCGCTGCTGCGCCGGCCGGATCTGCTGGTGTCCCTGCTGACCTACTGGCAGCGCCATCCCGCGCTGTCGTACCTGTTCTCCGGGCGCTTCATCGGCGCCACCTCGCAGGCGCCCCGGGTGGACGAGGGCCGCCCCGAATCGCTCTACGAGCTCGAGATCGCCTTCGCCGAGATCGCGCGGTTGTCCGCGGTGGAGGACTCCGACGACGACTCCGACGACGACGGCGACAGCGCTCCCGGGTGGATCATCGACCGGGCCCTCCGTCACCTCCTCACCGACATCACCGGCAACACCCATCGCGCGGAATTCTGCATCGACAAGCTCTACAGCCCCGACAGCGCCCGCGGCCGGCTCGGCCTGCTCGAGTTGCGTGGCTTCGAGATGCCGCCGCACCCGCAGATGGCGATGGTGCAGTCGCTGCTCGTCCGCGCCCTCGTCGCATGGTTCTGGGAGAAGCCGCTGCGAGCGTCGCTGATCCGTCACGGCGCCAATCTCCATGGTCGTTACCTGTTGCCGCACTTCGTGATCCAGGACATCGCCGAGGTCGCGGCGGATCTGCGCAGTCACGGCATCGAATTCGACACCAGCTGGCTGGATCCGTTCACGGAGTTCCGCTTCCCCCGCATCGGTACCGCGGTGTTCGGCGGCGTGGAGATCGAACTGCGCGGTGCCATCGAACCATGGAACGTGCTGGGGGAGGAGGCCACTGCGGGTGGCACCGCACGCTACGTCGATTCCTCGGTGGAGCGTCTGCAGGTGCGGCTCATCGGCGCCGACCGCCAGCGCTTCGTGGTCACCGTCAACGGGCACCCGATTCCGTTGCTGGCCACCGACAATCCCGACGTCCAGGTCGGCGGCGTGCGGTACCGGGCGTGGCAGCCGCCGAGTGCGCTGCACCCCTCGATCACCGTGGACGGGCCGCTGCGCTTCGAACTGGTGGACACCGCCAGCGGTGTGGCCCGCGGCGGCTGCACCTACCACGTGTCCCACCCCGGTGGACGCTCCTATGACACCCCACCGGTCAACGCCGTGGAGGCTGAGTCCCGGCGCGGACGCCGCTTCGAGGCCACCGGTTTCACGGCCGGCAAGGTGGATCTGCAGGATCTGCGCGAGAAGCAGGCCCGCCAATCCACCGACGTGGGCGCGCCGGGGATCCTCGACCTGCGGCGAGTGCGTACCGTGCTGTCCTGATGGCCGTACCGACCGGGCTGGAGTCGCCCAGCCATGACGATCCGCTGGTGCCCTATGCGGTCATGCGGGCCCAGCAGACGCTGTTCGACGTGCGCAGCGCGGTGGCTGCGCCGGCGGGCGGATACGACGAATTGTTCGACGCTGCTGGGCAAGTCAGGGCTGATTGGCAAGAGCTGGCGGACAGTGTCACCGAGCGTGGCAGGCCGGGGCTGGACCGATTGCGCGCCGTGGTGCGCGATCTCGTCGACAACGACGGCATCACCTACATCCGGACCGAGGACGAGTCGGCGGTACCGGGCCCCTGGCAGCTGGACGCCCTGCCGCTGATCGTCTCGGCCGCCGACTGGAACCGGCTCGAGGCCGGTCTGGTCCAGCGGTCCCGCCTGCTCGACGCCGTGCTCACGGACCTGTACGGCGAGCGGCGCGTGCTCAGCGGCGGCGTGCTGCCGCCACAACTGGTGTTCGCTCATCAGGGCTACGTCCGTGCCGCGCACGGCATCACGATTCCAGGGCGACATCAGCTGTTCCTGCACGGCTGCGACATCAGCCGCGCCGGCTCCGGCGAGTTCGTCGTCAACGCGGACTGGACGCAGGCCCCGTCGGGGGCGGGATACGCCCTGGCCGATCGTCGAGTCATCGCGCACGCGATCCCGGACCTCTACGAGCAGATCGCCCCGAGGCCGGCGTCCCCCTGGGCGCAGGCGCTGCGGCTGGCGCTGGTCGACGCGGCCCCCGACGCGGCCGAGGAGCCCACCGTGGTGGTGCTCAGCCCCGGCATCCGGTCGGAGACCGCGTTCGATCAGGCGTACCTGGCCGGCGTGCTCGGCGTGCCGCTGGTGGAAAGCGCCGACCTGGTGGTGCGTGAGGGCAAGCTGTGGATGCGCTCGATGGGCACGCTCAAGCGCGTCGATGTGGTGCTGCGCCGGGTCGATGCCGCGTACGCCGACCCGCTGGACCTGCGCGCGGATTCCCGGTTGGGGGTGGTGGGTCTGGTGGAGGTGCTGCGTCGGGGCGCGGTGACGGTGGTCAACACGCTCGGCAGTGGTGTCCTCGAAAGCCCGGGCGTCATGCGCTTTCTGCCCGCACTGGCCGAAGCGCTGCTCGGCGAGACCCCGCTGCTGCCGAGTGCGCCGATGTACTGGGGCGGCATCGACGTCGAGCGGTCTCATCTGCTGAGTCATCTGTCCTCGCTGCTGATCCGGCCGGTCGGAGGTGGCGAGCCGATCGTCGGGCCCGAACTGTCGACGGCGGCGCGCGACGCACTCGGGGCGCGGATCGCGGCCTCGCCATGGCAGTGGATGGGCCAGGAACTCCCCGAGTTCTCCAGCGCCCCAGCTGATTACCTTCCTGGCGGGTTGTCGCTCTCGCAGGTCGGGATGCGGCTCTTCACGGTGTCCCAGCGGGGCGGGTATGCGCCGATGATCGGTGGCCTCGGCTATCTGCTGGCGGCCGGATCTGCCGCCTACGATCTGAACAGCGTTGCCGCAAAGGACGTCTGGGTGCGTACTCCGGCGCGGGTGAGCCCCGAGACCGTGGTGGTGCCGCCGTCGGAGGAGTCGTTGCCGACCCCCGCCACCGCCAGTCCCACACACGAGATCAGCTCCCCGCGCGTGCTGTCGGACCTGTTCTGGATCGGTCGCTACGCCGAACGTGCCGAGCACACGGCGCGTCTGCTGACCGTGACCCGCGAGCGCTATCACGAGTTCCGCCGCCGGCAGGCGATGGACGGCAGCCAGTGCGTGCCGGTGCTGCTGTCCGCTCTGGGGGACATCACCGGCACCGATATCGGCGCTGCAGATCGACACGAGATGGTGGCCACCGCGCCGACCACGCTGTGGTCGCTGACCGCCGACCGGCACCGACCCGGGTCGCTCGCGCAGTCGGTCGAGAGACTGGGGCTGGCGGCCCGCGCGGTGCGCGACCAGATGTCCAACGACACGTGGATGCTGCTCTCGACACTTGAACGCACGCTGCTGCAGGCCGGCGACAACCCACCGGAATCCCACAGCGAGGGAGAGGCGTTCCTGACGTCGACCAACACCGTCGCTCTGGCCGGGCTGCTGGCGCTGTCGGGGGTGATCGCCGAATCGATGGTGCACGACATCGGCTGGACGATGCTCGACATCGGCAAGCGCATCGAGCGGGCGCAGGTGCTCACCGCGCTGCTGCGGGCCACCCTGACCACCGCGCGTCCCCCCGAGGCCGAGCAGACCGTCATCGAGTCGACGTTGGCCGTGTGCGAGTCGCTGGTGATCTATCGCCGCCGCAACCCCGGCACGATCAGCGTCGCCGGCGTGGCCGAACTGGTGCTGTTCGACGACGAGAACCCGAGATCGCTTGTGTTCCAACTCAACCGGTTGCGGGCGCACCTGAAGTCGCTGCCCGGCTCCTCGGGGTCGTCGCGGCCGGAGCGGTTGGTCGACGAGATCGCCAGGCGGTTGCGCCGAGTCGAGCCGGACGATCTCGACGATGTCGCCGCCGACGGCAGCCGCGAGGAGCTCGAGGACCTGCTCACCGCGTTACACACCGGACTGCGGGATCTGTCCGATGTCATCACCACGACGCATCTGGCGCTGCCGGGTGACATGCAGCCGTTGTGGGGCCGGTACGAGCGCCGGGTGGTGCCGGCATGACACTGAGCGAGCATGCGAGCGAATCAAAGGCAGCGAGTGAGCGTCGGTACGCGATCACCCACCGCACCGTCTACACCTATTCGGACGTCGTCACCAGCTCCTACGGTCGCGGGTTCCTCACCCCGCGCGATTCGGCACGGCAGCGGTGTCTGTCCCACGAACTGCTCCTCGACCCCGAGGCGGCCGACAGTTCCACCAGCCGCGACGGCTGGGGCAACGTGAGCACGTACTTCCACGTCACCCGGCCCCACCACCGCCTCTCCGTCACCAGCCGCTCGGTCGTCGAGGTGGCGCCGCCGCCGCCGGACGTCTACCAGGGGCCGTCGGCCCGCGCGCCGTGGGAGATCGCCCGCCCGGTCGGCCCCGAGGGGGCGTTGGCGAGCGAGTTCACCCTGGACCTGACGCCCCCGGAGATCACCGACGAGCTGCGTGAGTACGCGGCGCCGGTGTTCACCCCGGGTCGGCCGCTGATCGACGTGCTGAGCGACCTCACATCACGCATCTACTCCGATTTCACCTACCGATCCGGGTCGACCACCGTTTCCACCCAGGTGAGCGAGGTTTTGGCGGCGCGGGAAGGGGTATGTCAGGACTTCGCCAGGCTCGCGATCGCGTGCCTGCGCGCCAACGGACTGGCAGCGAGTTACGTATCGGGCTACCTGGCCACCGATCCGCCGCCGGGAAAGGAACGAATGGTCGGGATTGACGCGACGCACGCCTGGGCGTCGGTGTGGACGCCGCAGAACGTGTGGCTGGGAATGGATCCCACCAACGATCAAATGATCGACGAACGCTATGTCACCGTGGGTTTCGGTCGCGATTACGCGGACGTGCCCCCACTGCGCGGCATCATCTACACGGACTCCGAGAGCAGCACCATCGACGTCTCGGTGGACGTCGCACCCTATGAGGGAGAATCGCTCGATGCGTGATTTCACCTGCCCCAACTGCGGTCAGCGGTTGGCGTTCGAGAACTCGGTGTGCCTCAATTGCGGTAGCGCACTGGGCTTTTCACTCGATGACATGGCCCTGTTGGTCATCGCCCCTCCGGCGGAGAGCGAACACGCAGGCGCGGTCGACGAGACCCGCTTCCAGCTGTGCGTGAACATGCACCTCGCCGAGTGCAACTGGCTCGTCGAGAAGGGGCCGATCGCGAAATTGTGCGTGTCCTGCGCACTGACCCGCACCCGGCACAACGACGCCGACACGATCGCGCTGGCTGCCTTCGCCGCGGCCGAGAAAGCCAAGCGCCGCCTGATCGTCGAGTTGCACGAGCTGAAGCTGCCGATCGTCGGACGCGACATGGACCCCCAGTTCGGCCTGGCCTTCGATCTGCTGTCGAGTCAGTTCGAGAAGGTGTTCACCGGTCATGACAACGGGATCATCACCCTCGATCTGGCCGAGGGCGACGATGTGCACCGCGAACAGCTGCGGATCTCGATGGACGAGCCGTACCGCACCTTGCTCGGGCATTTCCGCCACGAGATCGGTCACTACTACCAGTACCGGCTGATCGGCACCTCACAGGAGTACCTGCAGCGGTATCACGAGCTGTTCGGCGATCCCGAGGCCGACTACCAGGAGGCGCTGGACCGCCACTACAGCGAGGGTGCTCCGGCGGGCTGGGAGGCCGACTACGTGTCGTCCTATGCCACCATGCACCCGGCCGAGGACTGGGCCGAGACCTTCGCCCACTACCTGCACATCCGCGACACGCTGGACACCGCCGCGGCGTTCGGAATGGCGCCGGCGGCGGCCACCTTCGACCGGAGGGCGTTGGGCCCCAGCGGATTCGACACGATGATCGAGATGTGGCTCCCGCTGGCGTGGGCGCTGAACATGGTCAACCGGTCGATGGGCAAGGACGACCTGTATCCGTTCGTGCTCCCGGCTCCGGTGTTGGACAAGATGCGGTTCATCCACACCGTCATCGACGAGGTCACCTCCAGCCCGACCAAACTCGCCGAAGTCGGTGCGCCTGCCGACGAGCAGAGCCAGCAACTGGGCTAGGCGGCCTCACGAACCCGGTGGCGCTCCGGTGTGAGGCAACACGCGGCGCGAGGATCGACCACCCGGCCCCGACCGATCCCTAGGATCGCCGGGTGGCCGATCGTTACGGCGCCGACATCCTGGCGCGCAATCCGCACCGCAAGCCCCGTTCGACCGAACAGCCGATCGAGATCGGGATGGTGGTCGAAGACGCGGCCAGCGGCTTCGTCGGCGCCGTGGTGCGGGTCGAGTACGGCCGCATGACGCTCGAGGACCGGCGCGGGCGTACCAAACCCTTCCCGGTGGGGCCGGGGTATCTGATCGACGGCAGGCCGGTGATCCTGACCGCACCCAAGAAGGCGGCTCCAGCTGCGCCGACGCGCACCGCGTCGGGCTCGGTCGCGGTTGCGGGCGCCCGCGCGAAAGTGGCGCTCGCCAGCCGTATCTACGTCGAGGGCCGGCACGACGCCGAACTCGTCGAGCAGGTGTGGGGGGAGGATCTGCGCCTCGAGGGTGTCGTCGTCGAATACCTGGGCGGCGTCGACGACCTCGCGGCGATCGTCGCCGAGTTCCGGCCCGGGCCGGGCAGGCGCCTCGGGGTTCTGGTCGACCACCTGGTGGCGGGCTCGAAGGAGGCGCGCATCGCCGAGCAGGTGCGGCGGGGCCCGGGCGGGGAGCACACGCTGGTGGTCGGTCATCCGTTCATCGACATCTGGGAGGCCGTCAAACCCGCGCGGATCGGCGTCGCGCAGTGGCCGAGAGTGCCCAAGGGTCAGGACTGGAAGCACGGGGTGTGCGAGGCGCTGGGATGGCGACATCGCGACCAGGCCGACATCGCTGCGGCGTGGCAGAAGATCCGTGGCCGGGTGCGGGACTGGACGGACCTCGAGCCCGAGTTGATCGGCCGCGTGGAGGAGCTGATCGACTTCGTCACCGCACCCGTGTAAGCAGGGAGCGTGTCCGACAGCCTGTTCGACGTTCCCGGTGAGCGCGCGCCCTCTGACGCGCAGCTGGTCGGGGCGGCGGTGCCGCTGGCGGTGCGGATGCGGCCCGCGTCGCTCGACGAGGTCGTCGGCCAGCAGCATCTACTCACCGGCAACTCGCCCTTGCGCCGACTGGTCGAAGGCTCTGGCGCGGCATCGGTGATTCTCTACGGCCCGCCCGGCACCGGCAAGACCACCCTCGCATCGCTGATCTCGCAGGCCACCGGTCGCCGATTCGAGGCGCTGTCTGCGCTGTCGGCCGGGGTCAAAGAGGTGCGCGCCGTCATCGAGGAGGCGCGGGTCGCGCTACTGCGGCGCAGCGAGCAGACGGTGCTGTTCATCGACGAGGTGCACCGATTCTCCAAGACCCAGCAGGACGCACTGCTCGCAGCGGTCGAGAACCGGGTGGTTCTGCTGGTCGCGGCCACGACGGAGAACCCGTCGTTCTCGGTGGTGGCGCCGCTGCTGAGCCGCTCGCTGATCCTGCAGCTGCAACCGCTGACGGCAGAGGACATCAAGGCGGTGCTGCGCCGCGCCCTCGACGACGAACGGGGCCTGGCCGGCAAGGTGCCGATCACCGACGAGGCGCTGGATCTACTGGTGCAACTGTCAGCCGGCGACGCGCGCCGCGCTCTGACCGCGCTGGAGGTCGCGGCCGAGTCGGGGGACATCACGGTCGAGGTGATCGAGCAGTCGCTGGACAAGGCCGCGGTGCGCTACGACCGCGACGGCGACCAGCACTACGACGTGGTGAGCGCGTTCATCAAATCGGTGCGCGGCTCCGACGTCGACGCGGCGCTGCACTACCTGGCACGCATGCTGGTCGCGGGGGAGGACCCGCGGTTCATCGCGCGCCGACTGATGATCCTGGCCAGCGAGGACATCGGCATGGCCGACCCGACGGCCCTTCCGACGGCTGTGGCGGCCGCCCAGACCGTGCAGCTGATCGGCATGCCCGAGGCGCAGTTGACGCTCGCGCATGCGACGGTGCACCTGGCGACGGCGCCGAAGTCGAACGCGGTCACGACGGCGATCGGCGCTGCGATGGCCGACATCCGGGCCGGAAAAGCGGGCCTGGTGCCGCCGCATCTGCGCGACGGGCACTACTCGGGGGCGCAGAAACTCGGCAACGCGGTCGGCTACCGCTACGCCCATGACGAACCGGGTGGTGTTGCCTCGCAACAGTATCCGCCCGACGAGGTGGTCGGTGTCGACTACTACCGGCCGACCACCCACGGTGCGGAGCGTGAGATCGCGACGCGGGTGGAGAAGCTGCGCGCCATCATCCGCCGGACGCGCTGAGACCCCTTGACCAGGTCACAGGCACCCGTTAGAGTCGTGATCAACCAATTGGTTGATCAAAAGAAAGGTTGATCACTGGCCGACGACGAGGACCGCTTGGACCGCGCCTTCCTGGCGCTCTCCGATCCGGTGCGGCGCGCATTGGTCGCGCGGCTGTCCCGTGGCGCGGCCACGGTCAACGAGCTGGCAGCACCGTTCGCCATCACCAAACAGGCTGTCTCCAAACACATTCGGGTGCTGGAGGAGGCCGGTCTGGTGACGCGTACCCGCGACGCCCAGCGCCGCCCGGTGCACCTCGACGCGGGTGCGCTGGAAGCGATGACGGCGTGGATCGACCGCTACCGGCTCGATGCCGAACGCAACTACCGGCAGCTCGACCAGCTGCTCGCCGAGAAAGGACACTCACGATGAGCCCCCTGCACGTGACCGCACCCGTGGACACCCTCGCCATGGAGTTCACCCGCGAGTTCGACGCCCCGGTCGGGGCGCTGTTCGCCGCGCACGCGGACCCGGACCTGGTCCGGCAGTGGCTCGGACCGCGCGATCTGGAGATGGAGATCGCCGAATGGGACTTCCGCGATCACGGCGGCTACCGCTACACCCACCGCAACGAGCGCGGCGCCTTCTCGTTCAACGGCACCTTCCACACCGTGCGCGCGGGCGAAGTCATCCTCCAGACCTTCGAATTCGACGGTGCGCCCGACATGGTGAACCTCGAGTACCTGTGGTTCGACGACCTCGGCAACGGCCGATCGCGGCTGCGCGGGCGCTCGATCTGCCCGAACACCGACGCGCGCGACGCCCTGCTCTCGTCGGGCATGGAAGGCGGCATGACCGAGGGGTACGACAAACTCGACGAGCTGCTGGCTCGCGACTAACCGTCGGTGGCGAGCACCTTGTCCACGAACCCGTGCACCTTTCGGCGCAGGTCCTCGACCCGCCCGGCGCGGATGCGTTGCAGGTCGGTGCCCTTGTGGAAGGCGGGTGGCGGCCGTCGCACGTTCCGGGAACAGCTGAAGTCCGCGCAGATCAGGGTGCCGACGGTGTCGCCCTTGCGGCCGGCCGCCCCGGCGCGGCGCACGGCATAGAGCACCGCGTCCTCGGTGAGGGTGACGTCGTTGCACCACGTGCACATGGCACGTCCCCGAGGCGTGCTCGCTGCGCGGTTCAGCAGCAGCGTGATGGGTCCGTCGAGGCCCTCGACCCCGGTAGTTCTGTCGAGGCCCTCGACGACGAGATACGCGCGGCGGGGGATCTTGGGATCGGTCCAGCCGTAGTACTCCAGGGCGTCGAAGTCGACGCTGTCGAAATCAGGTGCGAAGGTGACCTTTTTGACCTCGCCGCGGGTCGCGCCGCGGAAGGCGCCCAGGATCTGGTCACGGGTGTAGGCGTGCATGAACGAAACCATCCGATGAGGGGAGGGCGCACGGAGCGCCGGTGAGTGAGGACATGACTGCGCCGCCGACCCCGCAGGTCAGCGACGGGGCGCGGTCATCTGATGTCGGCGTAGGCGCCGACGACCTCCTCGACTCGGTTGTTCACCGGAGAGACGTTAGTGGGTGACCCCGTTGGGGGCCAAGGATTTATCTGTCACAACGGGAGTGATCCCGACTGGTCGGGGGCCCAGCCGGGATCACCACGAAGGGAGTCCGGCGCGTCAGCGCAGGATTCCGGACCGGCGACCGCCACCCATCAGGCCGCGGCTGCGCCGGCGGCCCATGAGTGAGGCCACCAGCGCCACGCCGAGCGCGGCGACGATGACCTGGACGAGGAGTTCGCCCCAGTCGATCCCGTTGGTGACGGTCGGAACGCCGATCGCCCGCGCGATCGCCGTACCGATGAAGGCGGAGACGATACCGACGAGGATGGTGAGCAACATCCCGATGGGTTGCTTGCCGGGGACGACCAGTCGGCCGAGTACGCCGACCACGATGCCGATGAGAATTGCGGTGATGATGCCGGTGATGGTCATTTCTTCCTCCAAGAATTGCGGCTGAGCGCTGAAATACCCGAGCCCGTTCTGCAATAAACGCTCGCGTCAACCGGTGTTTGACCGGCGGCCGCCGGGGTAGTCGGCGCCGGAACTGGACGGCGTTCTCGGGAGTCACTCATGACCAGCTTCATCGGCGAGGTACGCAGGACCGGCAATGGACTGCTCATCCGGGTATGCGTGATCGCCGCCATCGGCGGACTGCTCTTCGGTTATGACACCGGCGTGATCTCCGGTGCCCTGCTGTTCATCAGGGAGGACTTGGGCGCCAACGATTTCGAGCAAGAGGCCATCGTCGCTGCGGTCCTGCTCGGGGCGATGTTCGGCGCGGCGGCATCAGGCTATCTGGCCGATCGCATCAGCCGGCGCTGGACGAAAGTCCTGTCCGGCACCGTGTATCTGGTCGCCGCCCTGGGATGCGCGTTCTCCGTCAACGCCGAGATGCTGATCGGCTTCCGGTTTCTGCTCGGACTCGCGGTCGGCACGGCGTCGTTCGTTTCGCCGCTCTACATCGCCGAGATGGCCCCGCCCGCCATCCGCGGAGGCCTGGTCTCGTTCAATCAGCTGGCCATCACCTCGGGCATCCTGATCTCCTATCTGACCAATGTCGCGTTCCAGAACGTCAGCGGGGACTGGCGCTGGATGCTCGGCATCGCGGCGCTGCCCGGCGCGGCCCTGGCGGTGGGGATGCTCTCGGTACCCCAGACGCCACGCTGGCTGGTCGACGCCGGGCGCGACGAGGATGCCCGCGGCGTGCTGCGCCGACTGCGCAGCGGCGACCCCGACGCCGACGTCGACGCGGAGTTCGACGACATCGAGGAGGCCAACCGCGCCGAGGCACGATCGTCGCTGCGCGACCTGATGCGACCCGAGCTGCGGCCCCTGGTGACTCTCGGGGTGGTGCTGGCGCTCGCGCAACAGTTCGTCGGGGTCAACACCGTGATCTACTACGCCCCGACGATCCTGTCCGACACCGGGTTGTCCAACAGCGGAGCTCTCGCCCGCACGGTGCTGGTGGGCGTCACCAACGTCGTGTTCACCGTGATCGCAGTGCTGCTCCTGGACCGGGTGGGCCGGCGGAAACTGTTGATCACCGGCACGGTCGGCATGTTGGCCGGCCTGCTCATCCTGGCGGTCTACTTCACGTCTGCCGGTCTGCAACGTGATGCCGGTTATCTGGCGCTGGCCGGTCTGCTGCTGTTCATCGCTTCGTTCGCGATCGGTCTCGGCCCGGTGTTCTGGCTGATGATCTCCGAGATCTTCCCCATCGGGGTCCGCAGCGCGGCCATGGCGGTCTGCACCATCGTCAATTGGGGTGCGAACTTCGTTGTCGCGCAGACCTTCTTGACGCTCGGTAACCTGATCACCCGCCAAGGGGTGTTCTACCTCTACGCCGCGCTGGCGGCGCTGTCGCTGGTGTACTTCATCCGGCGGGTGCCCGAGACCCAGGGCCGCTCGCTGGAAGAGGTGCAGAAGGAACTGCGGCCCGATTGATCCCCGATCGATAGGCTCTCCTCGATGGACACCCACGTGCTCGACGTCGACACGACCCGCCGGCGGACCGTCGACCTGACCGACGAGGTCCGCGACTTCTGCGCCTCCCGCGGCGACGGTTTGTGCAACGTCTTCGTACCGCACGCCACCGCAGGGGTGGCGATCATCGAGACCGGTGCGGGCTCCGACCACGACCTGGTGGAGTCGCTGGAGCGGCTGTTGCCCCGCGACGACCGCTACCGGCACGCGCACGGCTCACCCGGCCACGGCGCCGATCACGTACTGCCTGGTCTCGTCGCGCCGTCGATCACCGTGCCGGTGAGCGGCGGAGAACCCTTGCTCGGCACCTGGCAGAGCGTCGTACTGGTGGATCTGAACAGGGACAACAGCAGGCGCAGCGTCCGGCTCAGCTTCGTGTCGGGGTGAACGTCTGCCGCGGTGGTGGCCCGGTACTGTGGTGCGGTCGAGTATTCGCAGGTGGCGGCCGATCGGCCCCGCTGACCAGACCCGAAGGGCAGCAGGAGTGCAGACACACGAGATCAGGAAGCGGTTCCTTGATCACTTCGTGAACGCCGGACACACCGAGGTGCCCAGCGCATCGGTGATCCTCGACGACCCCAACCTGCTGTTCGTCAATGCCGGCATGGTGCAGTTCGTCCCCTTCTTCCTCGGCGCCCGGACCCCGCCGTGGGACCGCGCCGTGAGCATCCAGAAGTGCATCCGCACTCCGGACATCGATGAAGTGGGCATCACCACCCGGCACAACACCTTCTTCCAGATGGCGGGCAACTTCAGCTTCGGCGACTACTTCAAGAAGGGCGCCATCGAGTTCGCCTGGACGCTGCTGACCAACCCGGTCGAGCAGGGCGGATACGGCTTCGATCCGGAAAAGCTCTGGGCCACCGTCTATCTCGACGACGACGAGGCGATCGGCTACTGGCAGGAGGTGGCCGGCCTGCCCCTCGAGCGCATCCAGCGCCGCGGCATGGCCGACAACTACTGGTCGATGGGCATTCCCGGGCCGTGCGGACCGTCGTCGGAGATCTACTACGACCGCGGTCCGGAGTACGGCATCGAGGGCGGCCCGGAGGCGAACGAGGACCGCTACATCGAGATCTGGAATCTCGTGTTCATGCAGAACGAGCGCGGCGAGGGTACCTCCAAGGAGAACTTCGAGATCCTCGGCCCGCTGCCGCGCAAGAACATCGACACCGGCATGGGCATCGAACGGGTGGCGTGCCTTCTGCAGGGTGTGGACAACGTCTACGAAACCGACCTGCTACGCCCGGCGATCGACCTGATGGCCGCCCGCGCGCCGCGCGGTTACGGGCAGGGCAATCACGCCGACGACGTCCGCTACCGCATCATCGCCGACCACAGCCGCACCGCGGCGATCATCATCGGCGACGGGGTGAGCCCCGGAAACGAGGGGCGCGGGTACGTGCTGCGCCGTTTGCTGCGGCGCATCGTCCGGGCCGCCAAACTGCTCGGCGTCGAGGATGCCTTCATGGGTGATCTGATGGCCACGGTGCGCGACGCGACCGGGCCGTCCTACCCGGAACTGGTCAACGACTTCGATCGCATCTCACGCATCGCCGTCGCCGAGGAGGCGGCGTTCAACCGCACGCTGGCCTCTGGCTCGCGGCTCTTCGACGACGCGGCACGCGCCACCAAGGCGTCGGGTTCCTCCCGGCTGTCGGGCTCGGACGCGTTCACGCTGCACGACACGTACGGTTTCCCGTTGGAGCTGACGCTGGAGATGGCGGCCGAGGCCGATCTGGGCGTCGACGAAGAGGGTTTCCGCACGCTGATGGCCGAGCAGCGGCAGCGCGCGAAGGCCGACGCCGCCGCGCGCAAACAGGCCCACACCGATCTCAGCGCCTATCGCGAGCTCGTCGACGCCGGCCCCACCGAGTTCACCGGATTCGACGAGTTGACCAGTGAGGCAAGGATTCTCGGCATCTTCGTGGACGGCAAGCGGGTGCCTGTGGTGGCTCACGCCGGCCGCGAGGGCACGCACGACCGAGTGGAATTCATTCTGAATCGCAGCCCGTTCTACGCCGAGTCGGGCGGGCAGATCGCCGACGAAGGCCACATCAGTGGCACCGGCTCGTCAGAGGCGGCGAAGGCCGCGGTCACCGATGTGCAGAAGATCGCGAAAACACTGTGGGCGCATCGCGTCAACGTCGAATCGGGCGAGTTCGTCGAGGGCGACACCGTGACCGCGGCCGTCGACCCCCAGTGGCGTCGCGGCGCGACCCAAGGTCACTCCGGCACCCACATGGTGCACGCCGCACTGCGACAGGTGTTGGGCCCCAACGCGGTTCAGGCCGGCTCCCTGAACCGGCCCGGCTACCTGCGGTTCGATTTCAACTTCCAGGGCGCGCTCAGCGATGAGCAGCGGGCGCAGGTCGAGGAGGTCACCAACGAGGCGGTGCAAGCCGACTTCGAGGTGCACACCTTCCACGAGAAGTTGGAGAAGGCCAAAGCGATGGGCGCGATGGCGATGTTCGGCGAGTCGTACCCCGACGAGGTGCGCGTCGTCGAGATCGGTGGGCCGTTCTCGCTCGAGCTGTGCGGCGGCACGCACGTGGGGCGCTCCGCGCAGATCGGCCCGGTGACGATCCTCGGCGAATCCTCGGTGGGGTCGGGAGTGCGCCGCGTCGAGGCCTACGTCGGTCTGGATTCGTTCCGGCATCTCGCCCGGGAGCGGGCCCTGATGGCCGGGCTGGCCTCGTCGCTGAAGGTGCCCTCGGAGGAGGTGCCCGCCCGCGTCGCGACATTGGTGGACCGGCTCAAGACCGCCGAGAAGGAACTCGACAGGCTGCGGCTGGCCGGCGCGCGCGCCGCGGCGGTCAACGCGGCCGCGGGCGCCGAGCAGATCGGTAAGGTGCGGCTCGTGGCGCAGCGGATGGCCGGCGGCATCTCGGCGGGGGACCTGCGCTCCCTCGTCGGCGACATCCGCGGCAAGCTCGGCAGTGATCCGGCCGTCGTCGCGCTGATCGCCGAAGGCGACAACGATGCAGTGCCCTTCGTCGTGGCGGTCAACCCGGCGGCGCAGGACCTAGGGCTGCGCGCCAACGAGCTGGTCACCGTGCTGGGCGCGGCGGTCGACGGCCGCGGTGGCGGTAAGGCCGATCTGGCCCAGGGCTCGGGTCGGGGTGCCGGCGGCATCGACGCGGCGCTCGCGGCGCTGCGCGCGGAGATCGGCCGGAGCTGAGCGCCAGTGCCCGACGCTTCCCACGACGCCTCCAGCGACGCCCACGTCGCCGACCGTGCACCGGACCGACCCGGTGACCCGGCCACCGCGCCGGATCCGGGCAGGGGGCGCCGGCTCGGGGTCGACGTCGGTTCGGTGCGTATCGGGGTCGCGGTGAGCGACCCGGACGCCACGCTGGCCACGCCGGTGGAGACCGTGCCCCGCGACCGGCGAGGCAACCGGCACCTCAAGCGACTCGCTGGGTTGGTCGAGGACTATCAGGCGGTCGAGGTCGTGGTCGGTCTGCCGCGCACACTCGCCGACCGGGCCGGGTCGTCGGCGCGAGACGCGGTCGAGGTCGCCGACCGGCTGGGCGAACGGATCGCCCCGGTGCCGATCCGCTTCGTCGATGAACGCTTCACCACCCTCACCGCGCAGCGGGCGCTGCGTGAAGCAGGGGTCCGGGCCCGCGGCCAGCGGGCTGTGATCGACCAAGCTGCAGCGGTGGGGATCCTGCAGAACTGGCTGGACCAGCGGCGGGTGGCGCTGTCCCCACACGGAGAGGCCAGGGATGGCTGACGACTGGCACGGGGACCGGGCCGAACCGCTGGCGGTCGGGCCGCCGCGGCAGCGGATGACCCGCCGGCAGCGCGCGCGGGAGAACCGGATGCGCCGCCGGCGGCGTGTGGCGGCGGTGACGGCGGTGTCGATCGTCGTGGTCGTCGCCATCGTCGCAGTGCTCCTCGGCTCTCGGATGTGGAACTCCCTGTTCGGCGGCGCCGACAACGACTACACCGGCAGCGGCGTCACCGACGTCGTCATCCAGATCCACGACGGCGACTCGACGACGGCGATCGGCAAGACGCTGCTCGACAACAAGGTCGTCGCCACCGTCAAGGCGTTCGTCGACGCCGCCGACGGCAACGACTCGATCGCCTCGATCCAGCCGGGCTTCTACAAGGTGCGCACCGAGATCCCCGCCTCCAACGCGGTGTCGCGACTGGCGGACCCGGCCAACCGGGTCGGCAAGCTGGTGATCCCGGAGGGCCGCCAGCTCGACGACGTGTCCGACGTCAAGACCAACGCGGTCACCGACGGCATCTTCACGCTGATCTCCAAGGCCAGCTGCGTCGACCTCGACGACAACCGGCGCTGTGTATCGGCCGCGGACCTGAAGGCCACCGCCGGCACGTCGCCCCCGGCGGCGCTGGGGGTGCCGCAGTGGGCCGTCGGGCCGGTGACGGCGATGGGCGCCGACCACCGCCGCCTGGAGGGGTTGATCGCTCCCGGCACGTGGAACATCGACCCCTCGGCCACCCCGCAGGAGATCCTGTCCACGCTCATCACCAGCAGCGCCGGGCAGTACGAGCAGAGTGGTCTGCTCACGACCGCGACCAGCCTGAACATGACCCCCTACCAGATCCTCACGGTCGCCTCCCTCGTGCAGCGCGAATCCACGCCGGCGGACTTCGCCAAGGTGGCGCGCGTCATCTACAACCGGCTCGCGGAGAACCGCACGCTGGAATTCGACTCCACGGTCAACTACGCGCTCGACCGCATCGAGGTGGCCACCACCGACGGCGACCGCGCTCAGGCCACGCCGTGGAACACCTACGTGCGGCCCGGGTTGCCGGCCACCCCGATCTGCTCGCCCGGCGGGCCCGCGCTGGCCGCGGCCGAACAGCCGGCGCCGGGGGACTGGCTGTACTTCGTCACGATCGACATGCAGGGCACCACGCTGTTCACCCGCGAGTACGAGCAGCACCTGGCGAACATCGAGCAGGCCCGCCGCAACGGCGTCCTCGACTCGGCCCGCTGACCGCGTGAGCTCCGCGCGTCGGGCGGCCGTGCTGGGCTCGCCGATCGCCCATTCGCGGTCCCCGCAGCTGCACCTGGCCGCCTATCGGGCGCTGGGTCTCGACGACTGGACGTATGACCGCATCGAGTGCACGGGGGAGCAGCTGCCGGGGGTGGTGGCAGCGTTCGGGCCGGAGTGGGTCGGGGTGTCGGTGACGATGCCCGGCAAGTTCGCCGCGCTTCAGGTGGCCGATGAGGCCACCGAGCGGGCCCGGTTGCTCGGGTCGGCCAACACACTGGTGCGGTCCGCGGCCGGGTGGTACGCGGACAACACCGACGTCGACGGCGTCGTCGGTGCGCTGGCCGACGCGCCGCCCGCCGACCGCGCGGCCGTGATCGGGTCCGGCGGTACCGCACCGGCCGCCGTCGCGGGCCTGGCCGCGCGCGGAGCGCGCCACGTCACTGTGGTCGCGCGCAGCGTCGACAAGGCGGCCGGAGTGCTCGAGGTGGCGCGACGCAGCGGCGTCGAGGCCGCATTCTGCGAGCTGCAGGGCGCCGCCCTGGCCGACGTGATCGCCGACGCGCAGGTGCTGGTGAACACGATCCCCGCCGACGCCGCGGCGCCCTACGCCCGCGTGCTGGCAGAGGCCCCCGTCTGCCTCGACGCGATCTACGAACCGTGGCCGACCCCGCTGGCTGCGGCCGTCGAGGCGCGGGGCGGCCTCGTGATCAGCGGTCTGCAGATGCTGCTCAACCAGGCGTTCACGCAGGTGGAACTGTTCACCGGGCTGCCTGCCCCCAAAGAGGCGATGAGGGCGGTACTTCCCGGGGCTTAGCCTCGAGCGATGGGGGAGACGGCGTTCGTGGCGCTGGCGGGCTGGCTGATCGCGTTGAGCACCTACGATCTGCGGTGCCACCGCCTGCCCAACCTGCTCACGCTGCCCGGTGCGGCGGTGATCCTGATCGCGGCCGCGCTGTCGGGGCGCGGCTCGGGTGCACTGTTCGGCGCCGTGGCGTTGACCGGCGTCTATGCGCTGGTGCACCTGGCGGCACCGGGAGCACTGGGCGCCGGCGACGTCAAACTCGCACTCGGTGTGGGCGGCGTGACCGGCGCGTTCGGGATGCAGGCATGGGTGCTGTGCGCCGTCGGCGCCTCGCTGCTGACCGGGCTGTGGGGTACGACGCGCCTGCTGCGTGGCGTGCGCACGCCGGTGCCGCACGGGCCGGCGATGTGCCTGGCGACGGCTCTCGCAGTCGTACTGGGCCTGGCCGAGCCTGCGCTGCGGTAGTCGCCGTTTTCCGGACCCCGGCCGCCTCATGCGAAACTGGGACACGTGTTGCGATGGACCACAGCAGGGGAATCCCACGGTCGTGCATTGGTGGCGATGGTCGAGGGGATGGTCGCCGGCGTCGAGGTGACCTCTGCCGACGTCGCCGCCGCGCTCGCGCGTCGCCGCCTCGGCTACGGACGCGGAGCGCGGATGAAGTTCGAGCAGGACCAGGTGACGATCCTCGCGGGGCTGCGGCACGGAGTGACGCTCGGCGGACCCCTGGCGATCGAGATCGGCAACACCGAGTGGCCGAAGTGGGAAACCGTGATGGCGGCCGATCCCGTCGATCCGGCCGTGCTCGCGGACAGCGCCGCCCGCAACGCCCCGCTGACCCGGCCCCGACCCGGCCACGCCGATTACGCCGGCATGCTCAAGTACGGCTTCGACGACGCCCGTCCCGTGCTCGAGCGGGCCAGTGCCCGAGAGACCGCGGCGCGGGTCGCCGCGGGCACCGTGGCCCGGGCGTTCCTGCGGCAGGCGCTCGGCGTCGAGGTCGTCTCCCACGTCATCTCCATCGGCGCGTCGGACCCCTACGACGGGCCACCGCCGCTGCCCGGCGACCTGGCCGCGATCGACGAGAGCCCGGTGCGCGCCTTCGACGCTGCCGCCGAGGCGTCGATGATCGCCGAGATCGAAGCCGCCAAGAAGGACGGCGACACGCTCGGCGGCGTAGTCGAGGTCGTGGCCCACAACCTCCCGATCGGACTGGGGTCCTTCACCAGCGGCGAGAACCGGCTCGACAGCCAGCTGGCCGCCGCGGTGATGGGCATCCAGGCGATCAAAGGGGTGGAGATCGGCGACGGGTTCGAGACCGCGCGCCGGCGCGGCAGTGTCGCGCACGACGAGATGTATCCCGGGCCCGACGGTGTCATGCGCTCGACCAATCGCGCCGGCGGGTTGGAGGGCGGTATGACCAACGGCCTGCCGGTCCGGGTGCGCGCGGCGATGAAGCCCATCTCGACGGTGCCCCGCGCGCTGGCGACCGTAGACATGGCGACGGGCCAGGAAGCGGTCGCGATCCATCAGCGCTCCGATGTGTGCGCGGTGCCTGCGGCAGGCGTTGTCGTCGAGACGATGGTGGCGCTGGTGCTCGCGCGGGCCGCTCTGGAGAAGTTCGGCGGCGACTCCCTGACCGAGACCCGCGCCAACATCGAGACCTACCTGCGCGCCGTGGCGGCGCGCGAGCCCGCCACCGACGGGGTCAGGGCGTCGGGCTGATGGCGCCCAAGGCAGTGCTCGTGGGGCTGCCCGGATCGGGCAAGTCCACGATCGGCCGGCGGCTGGCGAAGGCGCTCGAGGTGGAGATGCTCGACACCGACGCCGCGATCGAGAAGAGCACCGGCCGCACGATCGCCGACATCTTCGCCATCGACGGCGAAGCGGAATTCCGGCGCATCGAAGAGGAGGTGATCCGCGAGGCGCTGACGTCCCATGACGGCGTGGTGTCCCTCGGCGGCGGCGCGATCACCACGCCGGGTGTGCGTGAAGCGCTGGCCGGGCAGACGGTCATCTATCTGGAGATCAGCGCGTCCGAGGGGATCCGCCGCACCGGGGGCTCCACCGTACGCCCGCTGCTGGCCGGCCCGGATCGCGCCGAGAAGTTCAAAGCGTTGATGTCGCAACGAGTTCCGCTGTACCGGCAGGTGGCGACCATGCGCGTCAACACGAACCGTCGCAACCCGGCGGCGGTGGTGCGCCACATCGTCGCTCGGCTGGAGAACCCGGCCGCTGCGCGCGGCGACCGGCGCCGTCGGCGGCCGTCGTGGCGGCGTGCCCCACTGTCTTTGACCGCAGCGCCCTCGACGGAGGCGCCGCCCAGTCCCGCCGCGGTGGCGGCCAGGAAAGGATCCCCGTGTCGACGCAAGGACATGCCGTGACAGAACCGGTGACCGTCGAGGTGCGCACCCGCCCGCCGTATCCCGTCATCATCGGTACCGGACTGCTCGGTGACCTCGGCCGCATCCTCGACGGCAGGCACAGGGTCGCGATCCTGCATCAGCCCACGCTCACCCAGACCGCCGAAGCGATCCGAGCTCATCTGGCCGACAAGGGAATCGACGCGCACCGCATCGAGATCCCGGACGCCGAGGCCGGCAAGGAGCTGCCGGTGGTCGGCTTCATCTGGGAGGTGCTGGGCCGCATCGGTGTCGGGCGCAAGGACGCGATCGTCAGCCTCGGTGGCGGTGCGGCCACCGACGTGGCCGGCTTCGCCGCAGCGACCTGGCTGCGCGGAATCGACATCGTGCACGTGCCCACCACCCTGCTCGGCATGGTCGACGCCGCCGTCGGTGGCAAGACCGGGATCAACACCGACGCCGGCAAGAACCTCGTCGGCGCGTTCCACCAGCCGACCGCCGTGCTGGTCGACCTGGCGACGCTGGACAGCTTGCCGCGCAACGAGATCGTGGCCGGCATGGCTGAGATCGTGAAAGCCGGATTCATCGCCGATCCGGTGATCCTCGACATGATCGAGGCCGATCCGCAGCGGTCCGTGGACCCCGGTGGTGACGTGCTGCCCGAGCTGATCCGGCGGGCGGTCGCGGTCAAGGCCGAGGTGGTGGCCGCCGACGAGAAAGAGTCGGCGCTGCGGGAGATCCTGAACTACGGCCACACCTTGGCGCACGCGATCGAACGGCGGGAGCGCTACCAGTGGCGACACGGCGCCGCGGTGTCCGTCGGTCTGGTGTTCGCCGCCGAATTGGGCCGCCTCGCAGGACGATTGGACGATGCGACCGCCGAGCGGCACCGCGCGATCCTGACGTCTCTGGGTCTGCCCGTCACCTACGATGCGGATGCGCTACCCGCGCTGATGGAATCCATGGCCGGCGACAAGAAGACCCGGGCCGGGGTGCTGCGGTTCGTGGTCCTCGACGGGCTAGCCAAGCCCGGTCGCCTGGAAGGGCCCGACCCGTCGCTGCTGGCCGCCGCGTACGCCGAGGTGGCGCGTCCGGCGGGCTAGTCCTCGCGCCGCGTCTTGTCGGTGTCGTCGTGTTCGGCGACCGCGACGGGTGAGGTGTGCCGCTCGGTTTCGGCATCCTCATGGTGCCGGTCGTAGTCCTGCACGTCCCGGTCGTCCCTGTCGTCGCGCACGGCGGCGAACACGTCGGTGTCCGCCCGGTCGTCGTCACCCTCGCGGCGACGCGGCGTGTTCGGCGTCTTGCGGTCGACCAGCCAGCGGCCCAGCCCGACGCCGACGATCGCGAACAGGAACACCAGCAGCGCGGTGAACGCCGCGAACGTGGTCACCTCGTTGATCAGACCCTCGACATAGAGGTTCTTGTAGAAGAGGCCGATGAACCAGGCGACCGCGCCGCTGACCACTCCGGCGAACAGCCCGGCCAGTAGCCACGTCATCGCCAGATCCGACCGGCGGTCGGGGTCCGGGTTGGCGCGGGCGTCGGCGCGCCCGTCGATGTAACCCCAGATGAAGACGACGACCGCGTACAGCGCGACCAGGACGGCACTGATCAGACCGGCCTTGGTTTCCCAGGTGTTGATCAACGCTCCCTGCAGCAATCGGACGATCACCATCAGGGCGGCGAACACCAGTCCGCGCAGCAGCCACTTGCTCATGAGGCCTCACCTTAGCGAGTAGCGTCGGCAGTCGTGACGATTTCTGCCCGCCGCGACCGGCTGCGCCAGCGTCTTGCCGACGCCGAGATCGACGCCATGCTCGTGACAGACCTGGTCAACGTTCGCTATCTGTCCGGTTTCACCGGCTCCAACGCGGCGCTTCTGGTCCTGGTCGGAGACGACACGCCGGTGCTGGCCACCGATGGCCGCTATCGGACCCAGGCGGCTGCCCAGGCGCCGGACGCCGAGGTCGTCATCGAACGGGCCTGTGGGCCCCATCTGGCGGCGCGGGCAGCCGCGACCGGTGTGCGCACGCTGGGATTCGAGAGCCACGTGGTGACCGTCGACGCGTTCACTGCGTTGAGCGATGCGGCGGACGGGAAGGTCGAGTTCGCGCGAGCCGCAGGCATGATCGAGGCGCTGCGCGAGGTCAAGGACGAGGGTGAGCTCGCGCTGCTGCGCCGAGCATGCGACGCCGCCGACGCGGCACTGCAGGATCTGGTGCAGCGTGGCGGGCTGCGAGCCGGGCGTACCGAGAAGCAGGTGCGCAACGAGCTCGAGGCGCTGATGCTCGAGCACGGTGCCGACGGCGCGTCGTTCGAGACGATCGTCGCGACCGGGGCCAACTCGGCCGTCCCGCACCACCGGCCCACCGAGGCGGTGCTGGCCGCCGGGGACTTCGTCAAGATCGACTTCGGTGCGCTCGTCGGCGGCTACCACTCGGACATGACCCGTACGTTCGTGCTCGCGCCGGCCGCGCAGTGGCAGCACGACATCTACGGACTCGTGGCGCGCTCGCAGCAGGCCGGGCGCGAAGCGCTGGCACCCGGCGTCGTGTTGCGCGACGTCGACGCCGCATCGCGGCAGGTCATCGCCGATGCCGGCTACGGCGAGAACTTCGGCCACGGCCTCGGGCACGGCGTCGGTCTGCAGATCCACGAAGCGCCCGGAATCAACTCCGCAGCCGCCGGTACACTGCTTGCTGGCTCCGCAGTGACCGTCGAGCCCGGTGTCTACCTGCCCGATCGCGGCGGCGTCCGCATCGAGGACACGCTGGCGGTCACCCCGGAGGGGCCCGAACTACTGACCAGGTTCGGCAAGGACCTGATGATCCTCTAGACGCTAGGAGTACACCCCACCGTGGCATCGACCGCCGACTTCAAGAATGGGCTCGTCCTGCAGATCGACGGCCAGCTGTGGCAGATCGTCGAGTTCCAGCACGTCAAACCCGGCAAGGGACCTGCCTTCGTGCGCACCAAGCTCAAGAACGTGGTGTCGGGCAAGGTCGTCGACAAGACCTACAACGCCGGGGTGAAGGTGGAAACCGCGACGGTCGACCGGCGTGACGCCACCTATCTGTACCGCGACGGCTCGGACTTCGTGTTCATGGACTCCGAGGACTACGAGCAGCACCCGCTGCCGGAGGCGCTGGTGGGCCGGTTGGCCGGGTTCCTGCTCGAGGGCATGCCCGTGCAGATCGCGTTCCATGACGGCACGGCGCTGTACCTGGAGCTGCCGGTGACGGTCGAGCTTCTCGTCAGCCACACCGAGCCGGGTCTGCAGGGCGACCGGTCGAGCGCCGGCACGAAGCCCGCGACGCTGGAGACCGGCGCCGAGATCCAGGTGCCGCTGTTCATCAACACCGGCGACAAGCTGAAGGTGGACTCGCGGGACGGAAGTTACCTGGGAAGGGTCAATGGCTGACCGGCGTGGTGACAGGGGCCGGCACCAGGCCCGTAAACGCGCGGTCGATCTGCTGTTCGAGGCGGAGGCCCGCGACATCACCCCGGCCGAGGTTGCCGAAGCGCGAAACACGTTGGCGCAGAAGCAGACCGACGATTGGTCCGATGAGGACGGTATCGCGCCGCTGAACCCGTACACGGTGACGGTGGCGCGGGGCGTCACCGAACACCGAGCGCACATCGACGATCTCATCTCGTCGCACCTGCAGGGGTGGACGCTGGACCGGCTGCCTGCCGTGGACCGCGCCATCCTGCGCGTTGCGGTGTGGGAGCTGCTGCACGCCGAGGACGTGCCCGAGCCGGTCGCCGTCGACGAGGCGGTCGAGCTGGCCAAGCGGCTGTCGACCGACGACTCGCCGGGCTTCGTCAACGGAGTACTCGGTCAGGTGATGCTCGTGACGCCGCAGATCCGCGCGGCCGCGGCGGCGGTGCGCGCGGGCAGCAACGGAGCCGACGGCACCGCCGGGTGAATTCTCGCGCCGGCCGCGATGAACTAAATGTGCGCAACCTGGCTTTGAGCTGAGCTGTCGGCGAACATCACAGGGGTGACGGTCTTCCCCGAAGCTCACTGTGTTCACCGGCCGCACTGGTCGCTGGCGCGTACCTGGCTTTTGGAGCCCGCGCGGCCGGGCTGTCAGCGCGCGCTGGCGTCGGAGGCTGATGTCGTGGTTCTCGACATCGAGGACGGGCTCCCCGATTCTGACAAGCCGGCCGGTCGGCGGGCGGTCGCCGAATGTCTCGACGGCGACGGGCAGGCATGGGTGCGGATCAGCAGTGCGGGCACCCCGAACTGGGACGCCGACCTGGATGCGGTGGCCGGTGTGCCGGGCCTGAGCGGGGTGATGCTCGCCAAGGTCGAGTCCGCGCACGATGTGGTCTCGACGGCGAAGCGGTTGCCGGCCGGGACGCCTGTGGTCGCCCTGATCGAGTCCGCGCTCGGGATCGAATCGGCGCTGGAGATCGCGCGCTCGTGTGCCCGAATCGCGTTCGGGATCGCCGATTTCCGTCGCGATACCGGGATGTGCGCCGATTCGATGGTCCTGGTCTATCCGCGCGCCCGCCTGGTGATCGCGAGCCGGGCTGCGGGATTGCCCGCGCCGATCGACGGGCCGACACTGCGTGACAACGCCGGCGATCTCCCGCGCGACACCGAGATCGCCAAGGCAGCCGGGATGACGGGCCGGCTGTGCCTGGACGCCGGACACGCGGGCACGATCAACACGCTGCTGAGCCCGTCGCTGGACGAAATCGACGCTGCACGGGCGATACGCGCGCCTGGATGCACCGTCAAGTCATTACGACGGTAGCTCCGGACCCACCCGTGCCCGGGCCGAGGCGATCCTCGACCTGGCTGCCAAGCTCGGTGTGCTCAGCGATAGTCCGGCAGCGTCATCGAATCCGCGGTGGTGAACCACTTCTTCTCGGCGACCGATCGGAACGGCCACCGCTGGCACCACTTCATCACCGCCGCGGTGATCACGATGTCGGACTCCCGCATCGGCGCATAGCCCTCGACCCCGCGTGGTAGGTCCTGGCAGCGATCGACATAGGGGCGCATCGCCTGCTCGTAGCGCGCGAGTGCCGGGGGCAGGCTGGTGGCATCGAAGCGCTCGGCAGGGCCGAGCTCGCCGGCCAGCACGTAGGCGCCGACCAGCGCCAGGCTGGTGCCCATTCCCGATAGCGGGGAGGCGCAATAGCCGGCATCTCCGACCAATGTCACCCGCCCCGACGACCATGTCGGCATATGGACCTGCGCGAAGGCGTCGAAGTAGAAGTCGTCGGCGTCTGCGGCAGCGGCGAGCAGCGCATCACAGTGCCACCCCGCCCCGGCGAATCGATGGACCAGGATCTGCCGTTGCTCGTCGATGTCGTGGCGGTCGTAGTCCAGCGGTTCCGACTGGAAAGCCAGTCCTGCCTTGGCAATTGCCGGATCGTGCGATGGTCGCATCGATGCGTTCAGGCCGCCCGGCGCCTGGTAGAGCAGGAACCATCCGTCGAGCCCGACGGTGTCCGGGGCGGTGAACCACGCGTGGTAGCCGCCGAGGGGACGGAGGTAGCGGTCCTCGGGGCCGAACCCTATGCGGCGTACGGCCGAGTGCGGTCCGTCGGCGCCGACGACGAGGTCGGCGGGCAGGCGGGTGCCGTTGGCCAGGGTTGCGGTGACACCGTCTTCGCTCTGCTCCAGACCGGTGACGGTGGAGCCGAACCGGTAGTCCACGTCCTCGCGCGTCGCCTCGTAGAGCACCGCGGCGAGGTCGCCGCGCAGGATCTCGAGCGACGACACGAGCCCGTTGCCGCCGAACGCCGTGACCGGCATCTCGGCCCGTCGGCTGCCATCCGCCTTGACCCACGCCGCGCCGCTCTGGTGGAGCGCCCGCGCCCGCATCTGGTCGAGCAATCCCATCCGTTTCACGACCTCGCGGCCGGTGCCCCGCAGGTCGACGGTCTGGCCGCCGGGCCGGATGCTCGACGCGAGTTCGAGCACGATCACCCGGTAGCCCGCGCGATTCAGCCAGAAGGCCAGCGCCGGGCCGGCGATACCGGCACCATTGATCAGCACGGTCGGGCTCTGCATACCCGTAATGTACTGCGCGCCAGCGGCTGTCACGGTCAAGCTGAGAGTTTCAGTTCGGCGCTCAGTTCGACGATGTCGATGCTGAGTTCTCCTTCGATGACGCTGTAGCGGCGCCGTATCGGTGGTCCGGGTAGTGGTGGTGCGGTGGAGTGGTAGGTCGCGCCGGTGGGGGTTCGGTAGGTGGCGGTGTGGCGGCCGTCGGTCTGGGTGGTGGTGACGGTCCAGTCGGGGGCTTCTTTGGCGTAGTTGCAGGCTTCGCAGGCACCCAACCCGTTGAGCGCGGAGGTGGGTCCGCTGTGGCGGGCGGGGACTGCGTGGTCGTGGTGGCGGATGGGGGCGTCGCAGTAGGGGGTGCGACACGTCTGGTCCCGCAGCCCGATGAACGCCGCCAACCCCGTCGGGAAGATCCGGGCACGCGATTCCATCGCGACCAGCTGCCCCGATGTGGGGTGGCGGTAGAGCCGCCGCAGCGTGGCTTTCGCCGTCTCATCAGCCACGGCATCCGACACCAGGTCACGCACCACCGCGGCGGGCACGGGACCGTACCCGTCGACCCAGCCGGGGCTGTCGTCGTCGCCGAAGAGGGTGGTGTCGGCCATGACGAGGTTGACCGCGATCGGCGCTTGCGTCTCGGCCGGGCGGGCGGTGACCCGCTGGTAGAGCGTGTCGGTCATGATCTGTCCGCGCGGGCGCCCGTCCCCGCACAGGTCGGCCTCACGCTTCAAGGCGGCATACACCCCGATGCCCTGCGAGAGCGGCATCAGCGCAGTCAGCTGCACCATGCCGTTCGGCGCGGGCCGGGTCGACACCCGCGCAGACGCCGCCGCGCGTTCCTTCCGTTGAACCACCGCGGCGGCATCCAGGCGGGCGGCGATGGCCGCGGCGGCAGCTTCGATGCGGGCGTTGCCCAAACCGACCAAAGCCGCCTGGTCAGCGCATAATTCGGCGTCCAACGTGCGGCGGTCCTCCACGGTCAGGCAGGCGGATTGTTTGACGATCAGGGTGGCTCGCCACTCGGTCAGCACCCCGGATTCGAGGGCGGCCAGGGTGTGGGGCATCTCGTGCACCAAGGCTTGGGCGAAGCCCAGATGTCGACCGCCGTGGGCGGGCGAATCACACCGGGCCAACGCCACTTCGGAGGCGAGCCCGCGCCCCTGCTTTGCGACCGGCATCCCTGCCTCGGTCTCGGCCATTCGGCGTTTCTCCGCCCACAGCGCGGTGGCGCGGGCCTGCACCGCGGCCGCGGTCGCCTTCATCTGTTCGCAGCGTGCCACGACCTCGCGCAGCTCAGCCTCCGAGGCCGACTGGTCGATATCGAACACGTGTGCGGCTCCTCATGTTTTTGTGGGTAGCTGGGGGTGTAGTCCGCCGCGGCAGAGGTAGATCATTGCGGCCAGTGTTTGGGCGGAGTGGTGGCCGTAGCCGCGGGCGTTGACGAGCCTGGTGGTGGCGTTGATGCCTTCGAGGAGGGCGTTGGAGATGCGGAGTTCGATGGCGGCCAGAATGGGCTCGAAGTAGGTCTGGAAGCGTTTGCCGAGGGAGATGAAGACGGGGATGCGGGAGCGTTTGGCGGCGGTGATCCAGGCTTTGAGTCGTTGGCGGGCGACCCCGGGTGGATGGTCGTAGCGGTAGAGGTCGCGGGCTTGTTCTTTGAGGGTCCAGGCCCGTCCGATGCGTCGGTTGGTGCGGGTGATGTGGTTGACCAGGTCGCGTTTGGTGTCGCTGAGTTTGTTCTCTCCGGTGCGCAGCGCCCAGCGTCCGGTTTTCCAGTCTGCGGTGCTCATTGCGGTCCGGCCGGGTCCGGTCATCGATTCGGCGTAGACGCGGTCTAGGGCGCGGTTGACCCATTGCATCAGGTGGAAGCCGTCGTAGCAGATGACCGCCTTGGGGAGATGTTCTTTCGTGGCGCTGGTGTAGATGCTTGAGACGTCCATGCTGACTGCTTCGATCTGGTCGAGGATCGAATCAGGTTGACTGTCATAGAAGTTCGTTAAGGACTCCTTGCTTCGTCCGGGCTGGATATCGATGACGGTGCCGGTGTCGTGGTCGCCGATGATCGTCAGGTAGCGGTGCGGGTGGCGGTAGCAGATCTCATCGACGCCGATACGGTAGAGCGTGTCGAGTCGGCGTTGGTCGAGCAATTCGGCGACGCCTCGGTGGATGATCGCGGTCACCGTCTCCCAGGCGCAGCGCATCAACGTCGATACAGAGGTGCGGTCGGTGCGTTGAGCCAGCCACAGCACCATGTCTTCGAAGTCGCGGGTATGGCGGGCTAGGGGTCGGGCCCAGGGCACCGCTTCGGTGGTCACTCCACACTTGGGGCAGTTCACTCGCCGAATGTCATAGACCAGCCAGAGCCGGCAACGCGCCAGGTCAAGATGTCGCCACCGCCGGCGGCGCCGATCGTATGCGGTGGGCCACCGTTTGCCGCACGGACAGGTCATCAGCCGGGCTCGGGGCCGAAGCATGACCTCGATGTCGCCATCGCCGATCACGACGTCGGTGACGGTGGCTCCGGGAATGGCCAGCAGACGGTTAAATGCAGTACTGACGCGCACGCGGATCGTTCCTTGTGGTTGCGGTTGGTGTGGTAACCCCGAAACCTAGAGGCACACCGCGTGCGCGTCCCTCAATTCACCCAAGGAACGCCGATCCCGTTGTATCGCACCGCAAAACCTTGCTGACCAGCATGAATGCGCCCATGAGAACACTAGGAGCGCCACACGTGTGCGAACATGCTTCGACCTTAGCGCCGCCCTCCGACATTGATGCTGTTAATCAGTTTCGGGTGAGGATGGTCTTGCTCGTTCGCCGCCGGTGATGACTCGTCCGCTGACTGACGCCCTGTTGGGTTGTCTTCCAATTGATTTGTCTCACCGGCGACGTGCGGGCAAGCACCGCAACAGCCCTGGTAGGGCGGACATGACTTAATCAGGAGCCTGTCCGCTGCCTCATCAATGTCTTGTCTGCCCGCCCTACCGGGTTGTCACTCATCGCACGGTTCATTGCACGGAGAGGACACCACCATCGTGACACCCCGACGTCGCGTCGTCATCGGCATCGACACCCACCTCGACACCATTCACCTGGCCGCGATCACCGATACCAGTCAACTGCTCGGTGATGCCGAATTTGCCACCAGCCCGACCGGGTATTGGGCGGCGATCTGCTGGGCGCGTAGCTTCGGCGAGGTCGTCTCCGTCGGCGTTGAGGGAACCAGCTCCTATGGCGCGGGCATCACACAGGCATTGCAGGCCAACAATATTCACACCGTCGAGGTCAATCGTCCCGACCGCGCCGCACGGCGTAAGCAAGGGAAATCTGATCCACTCGATGCCTACAGCGCTGCCCGCGCGGTGTTGGCCGGCCACAGCCTAGCCGTGCCCAAAGACCCCCACACCGGGGCGCTCAAAGCTCTATTGGTCGCCCGCCGCGGCGCGATCAAAGCCCGCACTGCAGCGATCAATCAGATCAAAGACCTCCTGGTCACCGCTCCGGCCGAGCTCCGCGAGCGTTATCGCCGCTACCCCACGACGCTGCGCCTGATCGACGCGCTGGCGCGGTGTCGCCCCACCGCGCACGAGGACCCTACCGCCGTATCGGTGCTGATCGCCTGCAAAGCACTGGCACAGCGCATCGAGTTCCTCGAGCGCCAAGACCGCGACCTGGCCGCCGAGCTCGATTCCCTGACCACAGCGCTCAACCCCGCCCTGCGGGCGGCCTACGGCGTCGGGCCCGATACTGCCGCCCAACTGCTTATCACCGCCGGCAAGTGGCCCTACAGTTCGAACGCCTCGTATGTCCGTCGCACGAACTTCGGCTGCGCGCTGGCGAGCTTGGCCAGCGACGTGTTGCCCGCGACAGCGGCTGCCGCATCCGTCGATAGGCTCGGCATGTTCTGGATCAGATAGATCAGGATGGCATCGGACGTCGGGTCAGCCTGCCACCACGTGCCGTACGCGCCGGGCCACGAGAACGTGCCCTCCCCGCCCGGCCCGAACAGCTGTCGTGACTTGGCAGGATCCGTCACCACCGACAGGTTCAGGCCGAATCCACGGCCGATCCAGAACGGGGCCCCGAGGAAGTCGTAGCGCTTCTGCTCGTCGGTCAGTCGGTCGGTGCGCATCGACCGCACGGATTCCTCCGACAGCACCCGCACCCCTTCCACCGTCCCACCGGCCAGCAGCATCCGAGCGAACGCCAGGTAGTCGTCGACGGTCGACCACAGGCCCGCCCCGCCCATACAGAACGGTGGGTCCACGATCGGCGCCGGACCCATCACGTCGTGGCGCAGCTCGTTGTCCGGCGTCAGCTGGTACATCGTCGCCGCGCGCCGACGACCCGTGGGTCCGACGTGAAAGGCGGTGTCCGACATGCCCAATGGCTCCAGGATGCGCTCGGCGAGCACCTGGCTCAGCGGCTTGCCCGTCAGGCGGGACAGCACGATCCCGAGAACATCGGTGGCGTGGCTGTAGGTCAGCCGATCGCCGGGTTGATGAACCAGCGGCAGCGCCGCCAGCTCGGCCAGCCAGCGATCCTGATCCTGGCGGGCGGGAAGTTTGCGGTAGGCGTCGGCCAGCGGCCCGCGGATCGAGAACATGTACGCCAACCCGCTGCGGTGGGTCATCAGATCCTCGATCGTGATCGGCCGCTGAGCCGGCACCGTGCGATCCAGCGGCCCGCCGGGGTCGGTGAGCACCCGCATGTCGGCCATCTCCGGCAGCCACGTCGCTACCCGATCGGACAGGGCCAGGGCCCCCTCCTCGACGAGCGTCATCGCCGCGGCCACGGTCACCGGCTTGGTCATCGATGCGATGCGGAAGAGCGTGTCGCGCTGCATCGGCAGCTTGGCGTCGACGTCGCGGTAGCCCAACTCGTTGACCTGCAGGATGTCGCCCGCCCGCCACACCAGCGTGACGGCTCCGGCCAGCAGTCCTGCGTCGATCGCCTCGACGATGGAGGTCTGATTACGGTCGAGGTTCATCGCGCCAGAGTAGGTCAGCGGTGCCGAGGGCAGCGCACAGTGATAGCCTTGCCGCGATTTGACCGTCCTTTAACGACCGTCCCGTGAGGCGGAGAAGGAGGTCCGGGTTACCCGTGGCTGCCACCAGTGACCGGGAGTTGATGTCCGCGGCGGACGTGAGTCGAACGATCGCCCGCATCGCCCACCAGATCATCGAGAAGACCGCGTTGGACGCGCCCGACGCTCCGCAGGTAGTCCTTCTCGGAATCCCCACCCGCGGCGTGACACTCGCCACGCGGCTGGCCTCCAACATCGCCGAATTCAGCGGAACCGACGTCGCGCACGGTGCACTCGACACCACCCTCTACCGCGACGACCTGATGTCGAAGCCGCCCAGGGCACTGGCTCCGACGTCGATCCCGCAGGGCGGCATCGACGGCGCCCTGGTGATCCTGGTCGACGACGTGCTCTACACCGGGAGGTCCGTGCGGTCGGCGCTGGATGCGCTGCGCGACCTCGGCCGGCCCCGCGCCGTGCAGCTGGCCGTCCTGGTGGACCGCGGTCACCGCGAACTGCCGATCCGCGCCGACTATGTCGGCAAGAACGTGCCGACCTCGCGCAGCGAGAACGTCAAGGTGCGGCTCACCGAGAACGACGGCCACGACGGCGTTTCCATCGCACCGCAGGGAGGTCCGCAACGGTGAAACATCTTCTGACGGCGGCAGACCTGAGCCGCGACGACGCGACCGCGATCCTCGACGATGCCGACCGGTTCCGTGAGGCCCTGCTCGGCCGCGAGGTCAAGAAGCTGCCGACGCTGCGCGGCCGCACGATCATCACGATGTTCTACGAGAACTCCACCCGCACCCGGGTCTCGTTCGAGGTCGCGGGCAAGTGGATGAGCGCCGACGTGATCAACGTCAGCGCCTCGGGATCGTCGGTGGCCAAGGGGGAGTCGCTGCGCGACACCGCTCTGACGCTGCGCGCGGCCGGGGCCGACGCTCTGATCGTCCGCCATCCCGCCTCGGGCGCCGCCCAGCAGCTCGCCGCGTGGACCCTCGACGAGGCCGGCGGACCCAGCGTCATCAACGCCGGCGACGGCACCCATGAGCACCCCACCCAGGCGCTGCTCGACGCGCTGACCATCCGGCAGCGGCTCGGCTCCGTCGACGGCAAGCGCGTCGTGATCGTCGGCGACGTCCTGCACAGCCGGGTCGCCCGATCGAATGTCGCGCTGCTGCACACACTCGGCGCAGAGGTGGTACTCATTGCTCCGCCGACCCTGCTGCCCGTCGGGGTCGACGGGTGGCCCGTCACCGTCTCCCATGAGCTCGACGCCGAACTGCCGCTCGCCGATGCCGTGCTGATGCTGCGCGTGCAGGCCGAGCGGATGAACGGCGGCTTCTTCCCGTCGTCGCGGGAGTATTCGGTGCGCTACGGCCTGTCGGAGAAGCGGCAGGCGCAGCTGGCCGAGCACGCCGTCGTCCTGCACCCCGGTCCCATGCTGCGCGGCATGGAAATCGCACACTCGGTCGCTGACTCGTCGCAATCGGCTGTGCTGCAACAGGTTTCCAACGGCGTGCATGTGCGCATGGCGGTGCTGTTCCATCTGCTCGTCGGTACCGAAGTGGAGGCGATCAGCGCATGACGGTTCTCAAAGGTGTGCTGCTGTACGGCGAGGGTGACCCGGTCGACGTGCGCGTCGACGACGGCCAGATCGCCGAGATCGGTACGGGTCTCACCGGTGACGACACCATCGACGCGCCGGGTCAGATCCTCCTGCCCGGCTTCGTCGACCTGCACACGCATTTGCGCGAACCAGGCCGCGAGTACGCCGAGGACATCGAGACCGGTTCGGCGGCAGCGGCACTGGGCGGGTACACCGCGGTGTTCGCGATGGCCAACACCGACCCGGTCGCCGACTCCGCAGTCGTCACCGACCACGTGTGGCACCGCGGGCAGCAGGTCGGGCTGGTCGACGTGCATCCCGTCGGCGCGGTCACCGTCGGGCTGAAGGGCAAGCAGCTCACCGAGATGGGGCTGATGGCCGCAGGTGTGGGCAAGGTCCGGATGTTCTCCGACGACGGGGTGTGCGTCGACGATCCGCTGGTGATGCGCCGCGCGCTCGAATACGCCTCGGGGCTCGGCGTGTTGATCGCCCAACACGCCGAGGAGCCGCGGTTGACGGTCGGTGCGGTGGCGCATGAAGGACCCACCGCGGCGCTGCTCGGCCTGGCCGGCTGGCCCCGCGCCGCCGAGGAATCCATCGTGGCCCGCGACGCCTTGCTCGCCCGCGACGCCGGCGCCCGGGTGCACATCTGCCACGCCTCGACGGCGGGCACCGTGGAGCTGATCCGGTGGGCCAAGGAGCAGGGCATCGCGATCACCGCGGAGGTGACTCCGCACCACCTGCTGCTCGACGACAGCCGGCTGTCCTCCTACGACGGCCGCGACCGGGTCAACCCGCCGCTGCGCGAGGCCGCCGACGCCGTCGCACTGCGTCAGGCGCTGGCCGACGGCGTGATCGACTGTGTGGCAACCGATCACGCCCCGCACGCCGAACACGAGAAGATGTGCGAGTTCGCCCACGCGCGGCCGGGCATGCTCGGACTGCAGACCGCGCTGTCGGTGGTCGTCGACACGATGGTGCGGCCCGGCCTGCTGACCTGGCGCGACGTCGCCCGGGTGATGAGCGAGGCGCCCGCCCGCATCGTCGGCCTGCCCGACCAGGGCCGCCCGCTCGAGGTGGGCGAGCCCGCGAACCTGACCGTCGTCGACCCCGATGCGCGCTGGACGGTCACCGGTGCCGCACTGGCCAGCCGCTCCGACAACACCCCGTACGAGGCAATGGAGTTGCCGGCCGTCGTGACGGCGACCCTGCTGCGCGGCACCGTCACCGCCCGTGACGGGAAGGCGGGCGCATGAACACCGCGACGCTGGTGGCCTCGCTGATCATGGCCGCGACCCTGGCGCTGCTGATCGCGGTGCTGATCGGCGTGATGCTGCGCGGCTGGCGGCGCCGCGCCGAACGGCAGGCGCAACTGCTCGGCACGCTGCCGCAGCTCCCCGACACCGTCGGAGCGGCGATCGTCTCACCCACCAAGGGCCTCTACGTCGGGTCCACCCTGGTGCCGAACTGGAACGACCGGGTCGCCGCGGCGGACTTGGGCTTTCGCGCCAAGGCCGTGTTGACCCGGTATCCCGAGGGAATCATGATGCAGCGCACGGGCGCCGGCCCGATCTGGATTCCGGACGAGATGATCACGGACATCCGCGCCGAGAAGAGTCTCGCCGGCAAAGCTCTCACCCACGACGGCATCCTGGCGATCCGGTGGCGGCTGCCCACCGGGGTCGAGATCGACACCGGCTTCCGCGCCGACAACCGGCGCGACTATTCGAAATGGCTCCCCGAGGAGGTGGCATGACGGCGAACGTGGCCGTGCTCGTGCTCGAAGACGGCCGGGTTTTCACCGGCACACCGTTCGGTGCGGAGGGTGAGACGCTCGGCGAGGCGGTGTTCTCCACCGGCATGTCGGGATATCAGGAAACCCTGACCGACCCCAGCTACCACCGCCAGATCGTGGTCGCCACGGCGCCGCAGATCGGCAACACCGGCTGGAACGACGAGGACGGCGAGAGCCGCGGCGACAAGATCTGGGTCGCGGGCTACGCGGTCAGGGATCCCTCGCCGCGGGCCTCGAACTGGCGGGCCACCGGCACCCTCGACGACGAACTGCGCCGCCAGGGAATCGTGGGCATCGCCGGCATCGACACCCGCGCGGTGGTGCGACATCTGCGCAGCCGCGGGTCGATGAAGGCCGGGGTGTTCTCCGGCGACGCGCTGGCGGACACCGAGGAACTGCTGGCCCGGGTGCGCGGCCAGGCCGCGATGCTCGGCGCCGATCTGGCCGGCGAGGTCAGTACCGACGACCGCTACGTCGTGGAACCTGCCGGCGCGCAACGGTTCACGGTGGTGGCGCTGGATCTGGGTATCAAGACCAACACCCCCCGCAACTTCTCCGAGCGTGGCATCCGCACCCACGTGCTGCCGTCGTCGGCCGGTTTCGCCGAGATCGCCGATCTGCGCCCCGACGGGGTGTTCCTGTCCAACGGACCGGGCGACCCCGCCACCGCTGACCACCTGGTCGAAGTCACCAAACAGGTGATCGACGCCGGCACACCGCTGTTCGGGATCTGCTTCGGCAACCAGATCCTCGGCCGGGCGCTGGGCCGGGGGACCTACAAGATGACGTTCGGGCACCGCGGCATCAACATCCCGGTGATGGACCACGCCACCGGCCGCGTGTCGATCACCGCGCAGAACCACGGTTTCGCCCTCGAGGGGGAGGCCGGCGAAGAGTTCGACACACCGTTCGGCGCCGCGGTGGTCACCCACACCTGCGCCAACGACGGGGTGGTCGAAGGCGTGGCGCTGGCCAACGGTCGGGCGTTCTCCGTGCAGTACCACCCGGAGGCCGCCGCGGGCCCCCGCGATGCGAACTACCTGTTCGACCAGTTCATCGACTTGATGGCGGGAGAGAAATAGATGCCGCGCCGTACCGACCTCAACCACATCCTGGTCATCGGGTCCGGGCCGATCCTGATCGGTCAGGCCGCCGAGTTCGACTATTCGGGCACTCAGGCCTGCCGCGTGCTGCGCGCCGAGGGGCTGCAGGTCACCCTGATCAACTCCAACCCGGCGACGATCATGACCGACCCCGAGTACGCCGACAACACCTATGTCGAGCCCATCACCCCCGCGTTCGTCGAGAAGGTCATCGCCCAGCAGGCCGAGCGCGGCAACAAGATCGACGCCGTGCTGGCCACCCTCGGCGGTCAGACCGCGCTGAACACCGCGGTCTCGCTGTACGAGAGCGGCGCGCTGGAGCGCTACGACGTCGAGATGATCGGTGCCGACTTCGACGCCATCCAGCGCGGTGAGGACCGGCAGAAGTTCAAGGACATCGTGGCCAAGGTGGGCGGTGAATCCGCCCGCAGCCGAGTCTGTTTCACGATGAACGAGGTGCGCGAGACCGTCGCCGACCTCGGGCTGCCCGTGGTGGTGCGGCCCAGCTTCACGATGGGCGGGCTGGGCTCGGGGATGGCGTACTCGGCCGAGGACGTCGAGCGGATGGCGGGCGACGGCCTGGCGGCGTCCCCGTCGGCGAACGTGCTGATCGAGGAATCGATTTACGGCTGGAAGGAATACGAGCTCGAGCTGATGCGCGATCACCACGACAACGTGGTGGTGGTGTGCTCGATCGAGAACTTCGACCCGATGGGCGTGCACACCGGCGACTCGGTGACCGTCGCGCCGGCGATGACGCTGACAGACCGCGAATACCAGACCATGCGCACCCTGGGCATCGAGATCCTGCGCGAGGTCGGCGTCGACACCGGCGGGTGCAACATCCAGTTCGCGGTCAACCCGAAAGACGGCCGCCTGATCGTCATCGAGATGAACCCGCGCGTGTCTCGCTCGAGTGCGCTCGCGTCGAAGGCCACCGGCTTCCCGATCGCCAAGATCGCTGCGAAGCTGGCCATCGGCTACACGCTCGACGAGATCGTCAACGACATAACCAAGGAGACGCCGGCCTGCTTCGAGCCGACCTTGGACTACGTCGTGGTCAAAGCTCCCCGCTTCGCGTTCGAGAAGTTCCCCGGCGCCGACGCCACGCTGACCACCACGATGAAGTCGGTGGGTGAGGCGATGTCGTTGGGCCGCAACTTCGTCGAGGCCCTCGGCAAGGTGATGCGATCGCTGGAGACCACCAGGCTCGGGTTCTGGACCGGCCCTGACGACGACGCCGACGTGGATGAGGTGCTCGAGCGCCTCCGCACCCCGACCGACGGGCGGCTCTACGACATCGAATACGCGCTGCGACTGGGCGCCGACGTCGAACAGGTCGCCGAGGCCTCCGGCGTCGACCCCTGGTTCGTCGACCAGATCAGCGGACTGGTCGAGCTGCGCGCCGAGATCATCGATGCGCCGGTGCTCGGCGAGGAGCTGCTGCGGCGCAGCAAGCACAACGGGCTCTCGGATCGCCAGATCGCCGCGTTGCGACCGGAATTGGCGGGCGAGGTGGGCGTGCGCGCGCTGCGGCGGCGCCTCGGCATCCATCCGGTGTACAAGACCGTCGACACGTGCGCCGCGGAGTTCGAGGCCAAGACGCCCTATCACTACAGCAGCTACGAGCTCGACCCCGCCGCCGAGACAGAGGTCGCGCCGCAGGCCGAGAAGCCCAAGGTGCTGATCCTCGGCTCCGGGCCCAACCGCATCGGCCAGGGCATCGAGTTCGACTACAGCTGCGTACACGCCGCGACCACGCTGAGCCAGGCCGGCTTCGAGACCGTCATGGTGAACTGCAACCCGGAGACGGTCTCGACCGACTACGACACCGCCGACCGGCTCTACTTCGAGCCGCTGACGTTCGAAGACGTGCTCGAGGTCTACTTCGCCGAGCAGTACTCCGGGCGCGGCGGCCCCGGCGTGGTCGGGGTCATCGTGCAGCTCGGCGGCCAGACCCCGCTGGGGCTCGCGGAGCGTTTGGAGAAGGCCGGGGTGCCAATCGTCGGCACGCTGCCCGAGGCGATCGACCTGGCCGAGGACCGCGGCCGCTTCGGCGAGGTCCTCACCAACGCCGGACTGCCCGCGCCGCGCTTCGGCATGGCGACCAGCTTCGAGCAGGCCCGCCGCATCGCGGCCGAGATCGGCTACCCCGTGCTGGTGCGGCCGTCCTACGTGCTCGGCGGGCGCGGCATGGAGATCGTCTACGACGAGGACACGCTCGAGGGCTACATCACCCGGGCCACGCAGCTCTCACCCGAGCATCCCGTGCTGGTGGACCGCTTCCTCGAAGACGCCATCGAGATCGACGTCGACGCGCTGTGCGACGGCACCGAGGTCTACATCGGCGGCATCATGGAGCACATCGAGGAGGCCGGCATCCACTCCGGCGACTCCGCCTGTGCTTTGCCGCCGGTGACGTTGGGCCGCAGCGACATCGAGGCGGTTCGGCGCGCCACCGAGGCGATCGCGTTCGGCGTCGGCGTGGTCGGTTTGCTCAACGTGCAGTACGCCCTCAAGGACGATGTGCTCTACGTGTTGGAGGCCAACCCGCGCGCCAGCCGCACCGTTCCGTTCGTCTCCAAGGCCACGGCGGTGCCGTTGGCCAAGGCGTGCGCACGGATCATGCTGGGCGCCACGATCGCCGGGCTGCGCGACGAGGGTCTGCTGGTCGCCGAGGGCGACGGTGCGACAGTGCCGCGCAACGCCCCGGTGGCGGTCAAGGAAGCGGTCCTGCCGTTCCACCGCTTCCGCAAGCACGACGGCAGCCAGATCGATTCACTGCTGGGCCCGGAGATGAAGTCCACCGGCGAGGTGATGGGCATCGCCCACGACTTCGGGAGTTCGTTCGCCAAGAGCCAGACCGCCGCCTACGGCTCGCTGCCCGCCCAGGGCACCGTGTTCGTGTCGGTGGCCAACCGCGACAAGCGGTCCCTGGTGTTCCCGGTGAAACGTCTCGCCGATCTCGGCTTCCACATCCTGGCCACCGAGGGCACCGCGGAGATGTTGCGCCGCAACGGCATTCCGTGCGATGAGGTGCGCAAGCACTTCGAGGAGCCCAGCCCGGACCGGCCCGCGGTGTCGGCCGTCGACGCGATCAAGGCCGGTGACGTGCAGATGGTGATCAACACCCCCTACGGCAACTCCGGCCCCCGCATCGACGGCTACGAGATCCGCTCGGCGGCGGTGGCGATGAACATCCCATGCGTCACCACGGTGCAGGGCGCATCGGCGGCCGTGCAGGGCATCGAGGCGAGCATCCGCGGAGACATCGGTGTGATGTCGCTGCAGGAGCTGCACAGCGCGCTGGGGTCCTGACCGGTGGGCGGGTTCGGCGACCGGCTGTCCGAGGCGATGGCGCGTCGCGGACCGCTGTGTCCGGGCATCGACCCGCACCCGCAACTGCTCGAGGCCTGGGGGCTGAGCACCGACGCCGACGGCCTGGCCCGATTCAGCGACATCTGTGTGCGGGCGTTCGCCGGCTTCGCGGTGGTCAAGCCGCAGGTGGCCTTCTTCGAGGCCTACGGATCGGCGGGCTTCGCCGTGCTCGAGCGCACGATCGCGGCTCTGCGCGCCGAGGGCGTGCTGGTGCTCGCCGACGCCAAGCGGGGCGACATCGGGTCGACGATGGCGGCGTACGCCGCCGCGTGGGCGGGGGAGTCGCCGCTGGCCGCCGACGCCGTCACGGCCTCGCCCTACCTGGGGTTCGGATCCCTGCAGCCGCTGGTGGACACCGCCCTGGCCCACGGCCGGGGCGTGTTCGTCCTCGCGGCCACCTCCAACCCCGAAGGCGCCTCGGTGCAGCGCGCCGATGCGGGCGGGGGGACGGTCGCGCAGTCGATCGTCGACGCTGCCGCCGCGGCCAACGCGGACACCGGGGCGGGTTCGATCGGGGTGGTCGTCGGCGCCACGGTGGCCGATCCGCCGGATGTGAGCGCGCTGGGCGGGCCAGTCCTGGTGCCGGGGGTCGGCGCGCAGGGTGGCCGTCCCGACGCGCTGGCGGGCCTGGGAGGGGCCAGGCCGGGGCAACTGCTGCCCGCGGTCTCCCGGGAGGTGCTGCGGGCGGGCCCGGACTGCGTGGCGGTCCGCGCGGCGGCCGAACGCATGCGCGACGCGGTCGCCCATCTGCAGGGTTGAGCGCCTCCGCGCGACACGCCCGACAGCGATTGACCTGCGAAAATTTCTCGAGACACCCGGGTGTGGCGGGTGTGACGGGCGCCCATCGACGGCGCAGCGACGACCGTCATGCCCGCGTGGCGGGAAAACCGCCGATATGCAGGGCTTTCCGTCGCAGGACACGATTTCGGCAAGCGCGGGCCCAGTGGGCGCGCCGATCGCGCCGCGCGCCCCTCCCGCGCCCTACACGCTGGGCTTTTGGCCGCAGAACTCGGGGGTGGGGTTAGCTTTCGTCAGCCCGCGTGGGTACGGTCGTCCACGCTGGCTGGTTCGCGATCCACCACGACCGGCCGAGAGAAAAACAGATGGTGACGATACGGAGGAACCCGTGGCCCTTCCCCAGTTGACCGACGAACAGCGCGCGGCAGCGTTGGAGAAGGCTGCTGCCGCACGTCGAGCGCGTGCCGAACTCAAGGATCGGCTCAAGCGCGGCGGCACCAACCTCAAGCAGGTCCTCAAGGACGCCGAGACCGACGAGGTCCTGGGCAAGATGAAGGTCTCCGCGCTGCTGGAGGCCCTGCCCAAGGTCGGCAAGGTCAAGGCCCAGGAGATCATGACCGAGCTCGAGATCGCCCCGACCCGCAGACTGCGTGGCCTCGGTGATCGCCAGCGCAAGGCCCTGCTGGAAAAGTTCGACTTCTCGTAAGGGAGGTCGGTGAGCGAAGGCGGCCGGCCGGATACGCACCCACGGGCTCCGGTCCTGGTGCTGTCCGGCCCGTCTGCCGTCGGTAAGTCGACCGTGGTCAGGTGCCTGCGGGACCGGGTCGCCGACCTGTACTTCAGCGTCTCGGTGACCACCCGGGCGCCCCGACCGGGTGAGATCGACGGCATCGACTACTCGTTCGTCACGCCCGAGCGCTTCCAACGCCTCATCGATGACGGTGAGCTGTTGGAGTGGGCGGAGATCCACGGCGGTCTGCACCGCTCCGGCACACCGGCCGCCCCGGTCCGGGCCGCGACAGCCGAGGGTCGTCCGGTGCTCATCGAGGTCGATCTCGCCGGGGCGCGGGCGGTGAAGGCGGCCATGCCGGAGGCGCTGACCGTGTTCCTCGCGCCGCCCAACTGGGAGGCCCTCGAACACCGACTGACCGGCCGCGGCACCGAGAGCGCCGAGGTGATGGCCCGCCGGCTGGCGACGGCCCGCACCGAATTGGCCGCCCAGGGTGACTTCGACGAGGTCGTCGTCAACACGGAAGTGGAATCGGCGTGCGCTGCGTTGGTATCCTTGCTGGTGGCCCACACACCGGTGCGGCCCGATCAGTCTTGATCAGACGTGAACTTCTCGATTCGAATCGCCAGGAGACCTTTTTCGTGAGCACCCCGCACGCCGACACGCGGCTGGCTGCCGTGGACCTCGATCCGTCCGCCGCCAGCTCCTACGACACGCCGTTGGGCATCACCAATCCGCCCATCGACGAGTTGCTGGACCGCGCGTCGAGCAAGTACGCGCTGGTGATCTACGCCGCCAAACGTGCACGTCAGATCAACGACTACTACAACCAGCTCGGTGACGGAATCCTCGAGTACGTCGGTCCGCTCGTCGAGCCCGGTCTGCAGGAGAAGCCTCTGTCGATCGCGATGCGCGAGATCCACGAGGACCTGCTCGAGCACACCGAGGGCGAGTAGAAGCGGCTGCGGCCCATGGCCGATCGCAAACGGATCATCGTCGGGGTCGCCGGCGGCATCGCCGCCTACAAGGCGGCGACGGTGGTCCGTCAGCTCACCGAGGCGGGCCACTCCGTGCGGGTGGTTCCCACCGAATCGGCTCTGAAGTTCGTCGGCGCGGCCACCTTCGAGGCGCTGTCGGGTAATCCCGTCCACACCGGCGTCTTCGACGACGTCCACGAGGTTCCGCACGTTCGCATCGGCCAGGGCGCCGACCTCGTCGTCGTGGCGCCGGCCACCGCGGACCTGCTGGCACGCGCCACCATCGGACGCGCGGACGACCTGCTGACCGCCACCCTGCTGACCGCCCGCTGCCCGGTGCTCTACGCACCGGCGATGCACACCGAGATGTGGTTCCATCCGGCGACGGTCGACAACGTCGCGACCCTGCGCCGGCGCGGGTCGGTGGTGATGGAACCCGCGTCGGGCCGGCTCACCGGCGCCGACACCGGTCCCGGGCGGTTGCCCGAGGCCGAGGAGATCAGCACCCTGGCCCAACTGCTGCTGGCGCGCGGCGACGCGCTGCCCTACGACATGGCCGGGGTGAAAGTGCTGGTCACCGCCGGCGGCACTCGCGAACCCATCGATCCGGTGCGGTTCATCGGCAACCGCAGCTCGGGTAAACAGGGCTACGCGCTGGCCAGGGTGATGGCGCAACGCGGCGCCGATGTCACGCTCATCGCCGGACACACCGCCGGGCTGATCGACCCGGCCGGCGTGCACGTCGAGCACGTCGGGTCGGCCACTGCGCTGCGCGACGCGGTGTCCAAGCACGCCGCGGCGGCCAACGTGCTGGTGATGGCCGCTGCGGTCGCCGATTTCCGGCCCGCCAACCCGGTGCTCACCAAGATCAAGAAGGGCCCGGCGGGCGAGGGCGAGCCGACCATCGAGCTGGTCCGTAACGACGACGTGCTGGCCGGCGCGGTGCGGTCCCGCGCCGACGGGCAGCTGCCCAACATGCGGGCCATCGTGGGTTTCGCGGCGGAGACCGGCGACGCCAACGGCGACGTGCTGTTCCACGCGCGGGCCAAGCTCGCCCGCAAAGGGTGCGATCTGCTCGTCGTCAATGCGGTGGGGGAGAACCGGGCTTTCGAGGTCGACCACAACGACGGCTGGCTGCTGTCCGCCGACGGCAAGGAGGCCGCACTGGAGCACGGTTCGAAGACCGTGATGGCGAGCCGTATTGTGGACGCGATCGTCGGCTTCCTGCAGAGCAGGTGAGCGGCGAACGACGGAGGTACGACGCGTGCGCGTAAAGGTTGCGCGCCGCAGGGGGACACGCTTGGGTGCCAGTGGCGCCGCCGTGTGCCGGCACAGACAGTGGAAGTGAAAGGGATCGCACGTGAGTGATGCTCGGCTGTTTACCAGTGAGTCGGTGACCGAAGGGCACCCGGACAAGATCTGCGACGCGATCAGCGATTCGGTGCTCGACGCCCTGCTGGCCGGCGATCCGAAGTCCCGTGTGGCGGTCGAGACCCTGGTCACGACCGGCCAGGTGCACGTGGTGGGCGAGGTGACCACCACGGCCAAGGAAGCGTTCGCCGACATCACCAACACCGTGCGTGCGCGCATCCTCGACATCGGCTACGACCATTCCGACAAGGGCTTCGACGGCCTGACGTGCGGCGTCAACATCGGCATCGGTGCGCAGTCGCCCGACATCGCCCAGGGCGTGGACACCGCCCACGAGACGCGCGTCGAGGGTGCGGCCGACCCGCTGGATTCGCAGGGCGCCGGCGACCAGGGCCTGATGTTCGGCTACGCGATCGCCGACACGCCTGAGCTGATGCCGCTGCCGATCGCGCTGGCGCACCGCCTGTCGCGCAAGCTGACCGAGGTCCGCAAGAACGGCACGCTCGACTACCTGCGTCCCGACGGCAAGACCCAGGTCACGGTGCAGTACGACGGCACCACCCCGGTGCGCCTGGACACCGTGGTGCTGTCCACCCAGCACGCCGACGGCATCGACCTGGACAGTCAGCTGACTCCCGAGATCAAGCAGCACGTCATCGACGCCGTGCTCACCGAGCTCGGCCACGACACCCTCGACACGTCCAATCCGCGCATCCTGGTCAACCCGACCGGTAAGTTCGTGCTCGGCGGCCCGATGGGCGACGCGGGCCTGACCGGCCGCAAGATCATCGTCGACACCTACGGCGGCTGGGCGCGCCACGGTGGCGGCGCGTTCTCGGGCAAGGACCCGTCCAAGGTGGACCGCTCGGCCGCCTACGCGATGCGCTGGGTCGCCAAGAACGTGGTCGCCGCCGGCCTCGCCGAGCGCGTCGAGGTCCAGATCGCCTACGCGATCGGCAAGGCGGCCCCGGTGGGTCTGTTCGTGGAGACGTTCGGCTCCGAGACCGTCGACCCGGTGAAGATCGAAAAGGCCATTCTCGAGGTGTTCGACCTGCGTCCCGGCGCGATCGTTCGCGACCTCGACCTGCTGCGGCCGATCTATGCGCCGACCGCGGCGTACGGCCACTTCGGTCGCACGGACATCGAGCTGCCGTGGGAGCAGCTGAACAAGGTCGACGACCTGAAGAGCGCCGTCTGACCTATTTCAGCGCGTCGCGCAGCGCGTCCAGCGCCCGGTCGGTGACCTCCGTCGCGGCAGGTACGACGCCGTAGTAGCCGAGGAATCCGTGCACGAGCGTGTCGGCGGTGTGCAGCGCGGCGTCCACCCCGGCGCTGCTCAACAGCTGCGCGTAGCGGGCGCCGTCGTCACGCAACGGGTCGTGGCCGGCGACCACGATGTGGGCGGGCGCCACGCCGGTGAGGTCTCCGACTGCGGGCACCAGCGTGGCAGGCGGCTGCGTCAGATCGGTGTCGCCGACGTACCAGCGGGTGAACGCCTTGCACTCCGCCACACCGAGGATCGGCGCCTCGGCGTTCTCCGTGAACGACGGTAGCGACGTGTCGAACGTCGTCGACGGATACCACAGCAGCTGCAGCCGCAGCGGGATGCCGGCGTCGCGGGCCTGCTGGGCGACCACCGCGGCGAGATTGCCACCCGCCGAATCACCGGCCACTGCGACGCGCGCGGCGTCGCCGCCGATCTCGTCGGCGCGCTCGGCCACCCACTGCGTCACCGCCCACACGTCCTCGACGGCCGCCGGGTACGGGTGCTCGGGGGCCAGCCGGTAGTCGACCGACACCACCAGGGCCTCGGCGCGCACGGCGTGCAGGCGCGCCGCCGCGTCGTAGGTGTCGAGGTCACCCACCGACCACCCGCCGCCGTGGATGAAGACCACCACTGGAAGCGCCGATGCCTCGGCAGGGGGCCGGTAGATGCGCACGGGCACCGGGCCGGCCGGACCGGAGACGCTCTGCTCGGCGGTCGTCACCTCCGGGAACACCTCCGCCCGCGGGAGCTCGGCGAAGCGTTGCCGGGCGAGCTCGGGCCCGCCGTCGGTGGTCAGTCGGAACGGCACCGCGTCGAGCACCTTCGCCAGCACGGGATCGAGGTCAGCCATGGCCCACACGGTAGCGTCCGCGGGTTTTAGTAGGTTCGCCCCTGTGATCACCCGCCGGATTGCACTGTGGGCAGCCGCGGCCGCCGTGGCCGCGACCTACGGGGTGTTTCTGATCGTCACCGCGACGCACGTGCCTGCAGGCGCCGAGCTCACCGGCCGCTTCGGCGCCCAGCCCGCGGTCAAGGCGCTCGCGGCCGTGCTCCTCGCCGCGGCGGCGTGGGCGCACCCGATCGCTCGCGAGCGCCGTTGGCTGGTGGGCGCGCTGCTGTTCTCCGCCGCCGGCGACTTCCTCCTCGCGATGCCGTGGTGGGAGCCGTCGTTCGTGCTGGGTTTGGCGGCGTTCCTGGTGGCCCACGTGTGCTTCCTGGTCACGCTGTGGCCTCTCGTGCGGCCGACTCCGGCACGGCTGCTGGCCGCCGCGGTGACCGTGCTGGCGTGCGCGGGTCTGCTGGTGTGGTTCTGGCCGCGGCTGGTCGCCGACGGGATGGCGGTTCCGGTCACGGCCTACATCGCCGTGCTGGGCGCGATGGTGTGCACGGCACTGCTGGCCGACCTGCCGACGCCGTGGACCGCGCTGGGTGCGGTCTGTTTCGCGGTGTCCGACGCGATGATCGGCATCGGCCGGTTCGTTCTCGGCGACGAGACGTTGGCGGTGCCGATCTGGTGGGTCTACGCGGCATCGCTGCTGCTGATCACCGCGGGCGTGCTGTTCGGCCGGTCGTCTGAGCCCTCTGCTAGACCTGCGGGGTGACCGTCGGACGGGAGGCTGCCGAACACGAGCCCATCGCGCGGGTGCTGCCGATGCTGACGGTGCCGCACCTGGATCGGGAGTTCGACTACCTGGTCGCGTCCGAGATGTCCGACGACGCGCAACCCGGGGTCCGCGTCAAGGTGAGGTTCAACGGCCGGTTGGTCGACGCGTTCGTTCTCGAACGGCGTTCGGAGACCGATCACGGCGGCCGCCTGGGGTGGCTGGAGAAGGTGGTCTCCGCGCAGCCGGTGTTGACGCACGATGTGCGCCGGCTCGTCGACGCCGTCGCCGCGCGCTACGCCGGCACACGTGCCGACGTGCTGCGGCTGGCGATCCCGCCGCGGCACGCGACCGTCGAGAAACGGCCTGCGGTCCCGCTCGACCCGCACGTCCCTGCCGATATCGATGCCGCCGCGTGGTCGGCCTACAGCGGCGGAACACAGTTCATCGCCGCGCTGCGCGACGGTCGCGCCGCCCGCGCGGTCTGGCAGGCGCTGCCAGGCGATGACTGGCCGGCCCGGCTGGCCGAAGCCGCGGCGGTGACCGTGCGCGCCGGCCGCTCGGTGCTCGCCGTGGTGCCCGACCAGCGCGACGTCGACCGGCTCTCGGCGGCATGCGGTGCGCTCGTCGACACCACGCGAGTGGTGGCGCTCTCCGCGGGGTTGGGGCCTGCGGAGCGCTACCGCCGGTGGCTCGCGGTGCTGCGCGGAGACGCCCGCGTGGTAATAGGCACCCGCAGCGCCGTGTTCGCCCCGGTCGCCGACCTCGGTCTCGTGCTCATGTGGGACGACGGCGACGATTCGCTGGCCGAACCCCGCGCCCCTTATCCCCATGCCCGCGAGGTCGCGATGCTGCGTGCCCACCAGGTGCGCTGCGCCGCGGTGATCGGCGGCCACGCGCGCACCGCCGAAGCGCAGGCGCTGGTACGTAGCGGGTGGGCTCACGACCTGACCGCCCCGCGGCAGACGGTCCGGGCGGCCGCTCCGCGGATGATCGCGCTGGAGGACAGCGCCTATGCCCAGGAGCGCGACCCGGCCGCGCGGACCGCGCGGTTGCCGTCGGTGGCGCTGGACGCCGCCCGCGCCGCGCTGACCGCCGGCGCCCCGGTTCTGGTGCAGGTGCCGCGGCGCGGCTATGTGCCCGCGCTGTCCTGCGCCCGCTGCCGCACCGTCGCCCGCTGCCGGCACTGCACCGGGCCGCTGTCATTGGCCAGCCGCGACGCGGCCGGGGCGGTCTGCCGATGGTGCGGACGCGAGGAGCTCGCACTGCGCTGCGCCCGGTGCGGCTCGGACGCGGTGCGCGCGGTCGTCGTCGGGGCCCGGCGAACCGCCGAGGAACTCGGCCGGGCCTTTCCGGGCGTCGCGGTGGTCACCTCGGGCGGCGAGGCCGTGGTGGAGTCCGTACCGCAGCGCGCCGCAGTGGTGGTCGCCACCCCGGGCGTCGAACCCGTCGCCGACGGAGGCTACGGGGCGGCGCTGCTGCTCGACAGCTGGGCACTGCTCGGGCGGCAGGACCTGCGCGCGGCCGAGGACACGCTGCGCCGGTGGATGTCGGCGGCGGCCCTGGTTCGCCGCCGCGACGACGGGGGAGCGGTGGTGGTGGTCGCCGAGTCGGCGATCCCGACCGTGCAGGCGCTCATCCGGTGGGACCCCGTCGGCCACGCCGACGCCGAATTCGAGGCGCGCGCGGAGGTGGGGCTCCCGCCGGCCGTGCACATGGCTGCCGTCGACGGCACCGCCGACGCCGTGCACGCGCTGCTCGACGATGCGGCCCTGCCCGCCGGCACCGACCTGCTGGGGCCGGTCGACCTGCCGGTGGGTGTGCGCCGCCCGCCCGGCGTCGCGCCCGAACACCCGGTGATCCGCATGCTGGCGCGGGCAGCGCGATCCGACGGCCTGGCGCTGGCCGCGGCACTGCGCAAAGCGACCGCCGTGCACAGTGCCCGCCACGACCACGAGCCGGTGCGTGTCCAGATCGACCCATTGCACATAGGGTGATGCCCATGTCCGTGCGGCGGGTGGCCAAGGCGTCGATCCCGCTGCTGCTCATCGCATTCGGACTGCTGTGGCCGCTGCTGTTCACCGGCGGCGGCGCCGGCGGACCCGTGCCCGAAGATCCCGTGGTGATCAGCGACTACCGGATGACCGCCACGGTCGACCCGGCGGGGGACATGACCGCGGTCGAGACCATCACCGCGCAGGTCTACACCACCGATCGTCACGGCATCTTCCGGTACTGGGATGTCGCCAACCGCAACGACTCTCACGTCCGCCAGCTGCCCGAGATCACCTCCATCCAGCTGGATGGAGCACCGGTGCCCTACCAGATGCTGTGGGAAGACGGCAGACGCTTCCGCGTCGCGAAGATCGGTGACCCCGACCGAACACTGTCCGACGGAGGGCACGTGTTCGAGATCGCCTACCGCATCCGCGGGGTGCTGGATCCCGGCTCCACCGGGGCCGACCGCCGGTTTGCCCAGACCGTGGGAGCACCGGCCGACTCACCGTCGGTGTTCTTCTGGAACGTCATCGCCCCGTCGTGGAACAACCGCATCGACCGCGCGGAGATCGACGTGACGCTGCCCGGCGCCGTCGGAGCGGTGCAGTGCTCGGTCGGTGCGGGCGTCGGACGCGCATGCGATGAGCTGCGCGCGAGCGGCAACAGCGTGGCGGCGACGGCGTCGCAGCTGCCGCCCCGTACACCGGTGACCCTGCGCGCGGGTGTGGACGTGCCGACGCCTGCGCGCGCCACGCTGCCGTGGCCCTACACGTGGGACCGCATCCTCGGCCAGTCGGTCACCGGCGTGCTGTGGCTGCTCGGGCTCACCCTCGCCGCCGGCGCAGGCGCCGTGCTGTGGCTGCGCAGCGTGACCGAACCGTCGCCGGGATTCCCGCTGCAGTACGCCCCGCCGCCGGGCCTCGGGCCGGTGCAGGTCGAATACATCCGCACCGAGGCGGTCCCCAAGAACGGGCTGACCGCGACGCTGTTCTACCTCGCCGAGCGCAAACTCATCACGCTGCAGCAGCTCGGCGACAAGGAATGGAAGCTGCGCAGCATCGCCCAGCCGGGCCAGTGGGCGGGCCTCGACCCGGTCACCCTGGCCGTTGCCTCCCGGCTGAAGCTGATGAGCACCGGCAGCGAGTTCACGGCCAAGAAGACCAAGACGTCGGGACAGAAGCTGAGCAAGGCCAAGGAAGACATGACCAAGGCCGTGCAGGCGTGGGCGCGCGATGAGGCACTGGTGGAGCCCCGCAAGAAAGAACTGTGGCTGCGCGCGGCGAACGCGGTCGCGTTCCTGTTGATGGTCTGCGGATTCTTCCGTTGGGGCTTCCCGATCACGCTGTGGGCGTTGCCCTTCGCGGTGTTCTTCCTGCTGACGGCAATGTCATGGCGGGACGGGGTGGGTTCGCGGCGCACCGCAGCGGGGCGTGACCTGTGGTCTCGGGCCGGCGGATTCCACCGTGTGCTCGCGACGGACTCGGCGGAGACCCGCTTCGACTTCTCTGCCCGCCGGGATCTCTACACGGCGTACGTTCCGTTCGCGGTGGCCGGTGGAGTCGCCGCGGCCTGGGCTGCGAAGTATCAGACCTCCATGAACGTTGCAGCGCCGCAACCCGATTGGTACGTCACGTCGGGGCCGGCGACGTCGCGGGCGGTGGACAGCGGGGGCGGGGCGGACTTCGACAGTTTCGAATCGGCGTTGTCGTCGTCGATCGGCGCGTACACCGCCTCGCAGTCGTCGTCCTCCTCGTCCTCGTCGAGTGGCGGCGGCTTCAGTGGCGGTGGCGGCGGCGGTGGCGGCGGCGGAGGAGGCGGATCGTGGTGAGCGTCGTGCTGGCCATCGTGCTGGTCGTGGTGCTGCTGATCGGTGCCGGATATGTGGTCGGCTACAACAAGATCCGATCGGCCGACGTGCGGGTCGCCGAGGCGCTGGCCGGTATCGACGTGGAACTGACCCGGCGTGCATCGCTCATCCCCAGCCTGGTCCACGCCGTGGCCACCTTCGCCGCCCACGAGAAGGATGTGCTGGACCGCGTCACCGACGCCACGCAGGCGCTGACCGCGGCGACGGCGGGTCGCTCGGTGGCACAACGCAGCGACGCCGAGCGGCAACTCGACGCCGCGCTGACACCGCTGCTGACCCTCGGACAGGGCTCGCCGCAACTGAGTTCGTCCGCGAACTTCCTGGATCTGCAGCGCAACCTCGCCGACACCGAGGACAAGCTCGCCTTCGCGCGCCAGTACTACAACGACTCCGTGGCCACCCTGAATCGGCTGATCGGCACGATTCCGTGGATGTTCGTCGCACCGTTGAGCGGCGTCAGCGAGAAGGAGTACTACCGCCAGCCCCAGTAGGCGGTTCCTAGACTGGCCCGGTGCGTCTCGTCTTCGCCGGTACCCCGGAGCCGGCCCTTCCGTCCCTGCGTCGCCTCCTCTCGTCGCCGCGCCACGAGGTGATCGCCGTCCTGACGCGCCCCGATGCCGCCGTCGGCCGGCGCGGCACCCCGATCCCGTCCCCGGTGGCTGCGCTGGCCCTCGACGCCGGCATCCCGGTGCTGCGGCCAGCGCGCCCCAATTCGCCGGAATTCGTCGCCGAACTCGCTGCGCTGGGGCCGGAGTGCTGCGCCGTCGTGGCCTACGGCGCCCTGCTCGGCGACGGCCTGCTCGACGTGCCGGCGCACGGCTGGGTCAACCTGCACTTCTCGCTACTGCCCGCATGGCGCGGTGCGGCACCGGTGCAGGCCGCGATCGCCGCCGGGGACACCGTCACCGGGGCGACGACCTTTGAGATCGAGCCGAGCCTGGACTCGGGTCCGGTGTACGGCGTCGTCACCGAGACCATCACGCCCCGTGACACCGCGGGTGAGCTCCTGGCGCGGTTGGCCGACTCCGGCGCCGGTCTGCTGGAAGCCACCATGGACGGGATCGCCGACGGCACGCTCACCCCGGTGCCGCAGCCGACCGAGGGCGTCAGCGTCGCCCCGAAGATCACCGTCGAGGACGCCCGCGTCCGATGGGACCTCCCCGCCCACGTGGTCGACCGGCGGGTCCGCGCCGTCACGCCGAACCCGGGAGCATGGACGATGCTCGGCGAGCAGCGCGTCAAGATCGGGCCGGTGTCCGTGGTCGACGGTGACTCGGGCCGCAGCGACCTGGAACCGGGCCGGCTCGGTGTCGAGAAGAAGCGGGTGCTGGTGGGTACCGGCACCGACGCCGTCGAACTGCACACCGTGCAACCGCCGGGCAAGAAACCGATGAACGCCGCCGACTGGGCGCGCGGTGCGCGCCTCGCCGAGATCGGCTCACTGCAGTGACGCGCCCGCACCGACCCCGGCGACCCCAGGGGGCCCGGCGGCCCCAGCGGCGCACCCCACTGGATCCGGCCCGCCGGGCCGCGTTCGACGTGCTGCGGGCGGTGTCGGAGCGCGACGCGTATGCCAACCTCGCGCTGCCCGCGATGCTGCGTGACCGCGGGATCACCGGCCGCGACGCCGCGTTCGCCACCGAGCTGACCTACGGCGCCTGCCGCGCGCAAGGGTTGCTCGACGCGATCATCGGTGCCGCGGCGGGTCGCCCGGTCGAGCGCATCGACCCCGTGCTGCTCGACCTACTGCGGCTGGGCGCCTACCAGATTCTGCGCACCCGGGTCGAAGACCACGCTGCGGTGTCCACGACGGTGGAGCAGGCAGGCATCGAATTCGACACGGCGCGAGCCGGTTTCGTCAACGGCGTGCTACGCACCATCGCCCGCCGTGACGAGGCGTCGTGGGTGGCAGAACTCGCCCCGCCCGCCGCCACCGACCCGATCGGCCACCTCGCCTTCGTGCACGCCCACCCCCGGTGGGTCGCGCAGGCCTTCGCCGACGCGCTGGGTGCCCGCGCCCACGAACTGGGAGCGCTGCTGGCCAGCGACGACGCCCGGCCCGAGGTGCATCTGGTCGCGCGCCCAGGCGAGATCACCGCCGGCGAGCTGGCCGCGGAGGTCGGCGGGACCGTCGGCCCGTTCTCGCCGTACGCGGTCCACCTGACCGAGGGGGACCCGGGCGCGTTCGCCGCGGTGCGCGACGGTCGCGCCCTCGTGCAGGACGAGGGCAGCCAGCTTGTCGCGCGGGCTCTGACGATGGCCGAGCTCGACGGTCCCGACGGTGGCCGGTGGCTGGATCTGTGCTCGGGCCCCGGGGGCAAGACCGCGCTGCTCGCGGCTCTGGGCCGACCCGTCGGCGCCCAGGTCACGGCGGTGGAGCCCGCGCCTCGCCGCGCGGAACTGGTCGAGCAGAACACCGCGGGGCTGCCCGTCGAGGTGCTCCGGGTGGACGGTCGCGACCCCGGCCTGACCCCGGGCTTCGACCGGGTGCTGGTCGACGCCCCCTGCACCGGGCTGGGCGCGCTGCGCCGCAGACCCGAGGCGCGGTGGCGGCGCCGGCCCGGTGACGTGGCTCCGCTGGCCAAGCTGCAGCGAGAGTTGCTGGCCTCGGCGATCCGGCTGACGCGGCCCGGCGGGGTCGTGCTGTACGCCACCTGCTCCCCGCATCTGGCCGAGACCACCGGCGTGGTGGCCGACGCGTTGCGCCGCCACCCGGTCGAAGCGCTGGACACCCGTGCTCTTTTCGCCCCGGCCACCGACGCGGGCGAGGCGTCATCGGTGCAGCTGTGGCCGCACCGGCACGGAACCGATGCGATGTTCGCCGCCGCCCTTCGCGTCACCGCGGCCCCGATAGGCTGACCCCATGCCAGGAGAGTCCGCCCGCACCGCCCCGATGATCGCGCCGTCGATTCTGGCCGCCGACTTCGCCCGGCTCGCCGACGAGGTGGCCGCGATCGAGGGTGCCGACTGGGTGCACGTCGACGTGATGGACAACCACTTCGTGCCGAATCTCACGCTCGGCTTGCCGGTGGTCGAGTCGCTGCTCGAGGTCACCGCCATTCCGATGGACTGCCACCTGATGATCGAGGACCCGGCGCGCTGGGCCCCGCCCTACGCCGAGGCCGGTGCGCACAACGTCACCATCCACGCCGAGGCCACGGACGACCCCCGCGCCGTGGCACGCGACATCCGGGCTGCCGGTGCGAAGGCCGGGCTCGCGATCAAGCCCGGCACACCCGTCGACCCCTATCTCGAGATCCTGCGTGATTTCGACACGCTGCTGGTGATGTCGGTCGAACCCGGGTTCGGCGGGCAGAAATTCATCGCCGAGGTGCTGCCCAAAGTCGGCATCGTGCGCCGCCTGGTCGACTCCGGTGAACTCACCGTGCTCATCGAGATCGATGGCGGCATCAGCGCCGACACGATCGACGCGGCGGCCGAGGCCGGCGTGGACTGCTTCGTCGCGGGTTCGGCCGTCTACGGTGCCGAGGATCCCGCGCGCGCTGTCGCGGCGCTGCGCGCTCAGGCGGCCAGCCACCTCGCACCGTGAATCTCGACGCCGCGATGGCCGCGGCTCTCGAGCAGGCCGAAAAGGTCAAGGGCACAACGTATCCGAACCCGCCCGTAGGTGCGGTGATCCTGGACGCCGACGGTGAGATCGCCGGCGTGGGTGCCACCGAACCGCCCGGCGGCCCGCACGCCGAGGTGCTGGCACTGCGGCGGGCGGGGGAGCGCGCCGTCGGCGGCACCGCGGTGGTGACACTCGAGCCGTGCAATCACGTCGGCCGCACACCACCGTGTGTGGACGCCCTTCTCGCCGCGCGGGTGGCGAATGTCGTCTTCGCCGTCGCGGATCCGAATCCCGTCGCCGCAGGCGGCGCCGCCCGACTGGCTCGCGCGGGCGTCACGGTGACCGCGGGGGTCGGTGCCGACGCTGCGGCGGGTGGTCCGCTTCGGGAGTGGCTGCACAAACAGCGCACTGGAATGCCGCACGTGACATGGAAGTCCGCGACGAGCGTGGACGGTCGCAGTGCGGCAGCGGACGGCACGAGTCGGTGGATCACCGGAGAAGCGGCCCGCGCCGACGTGCACCGGCGACGTGCGATCGCCGATGCCATCGTGGTGGGCACCGGCACGGTGTTCGCCGACGATCCCGCGTTGACCGCGCGCCGCCCCGACGGCACCCTGACCGCTCAGCAGCCGCTGCGCGTGGTGGTCGGCATGCGTGAGATCTCCCCTGATGCAACGGTTCTCAATGACGACTCGCGCACCATGGTCATCCGGACCCGAGACCCGCACGAAGTGGTCCAGGCGCTGTCGGACCGCACCGACGTGTTGGTGGAAGGCGGTCCAACCCTGGCCGGAGCGTTCCTGCGGGCCGGCGTGGTCGATCGAATCCTGGCCTACGTGGCGCCGATTCTGCTCGGCGGGCCGATCACTGCGGTCGACGACGTCGGCGTGTCCAGCATCGGTCAGGCGCAGCGGTGGCGCTACGACGGCATCCATCCGGTCGGTCCGGATGTGTTACTCAGCCTCATCAAAGCCTGATCGTCGTCGTTATCGGATCGTTACCCATTGTCCATCAAGGGTTTCCACAGGCGCCTGCGAGCGGCGCGCCCGGAGAAGGTGCGGACCCCACCCCGTGGATCCCTCGTTAGACTGACGGGGAATATCGCGCTTTCACCGACGAGTTGCGCATGGTGAGCACGAACAAAGGAACAGAGCATGACTGCACTGCAGGACTGGCTCAGCTACAGCCCGGTCACCCCGGAGACGATCAAAGCGGTGATCCGCGATGCGTGGCGGGGCCTGACCATGGATGAGACCTCCCGGATCGACGACGTCCCCGACCTCGACGACCTCTCCGCCGCGCCTCAGCTGATGGGCCGCGGGCTCGAGCGCTGCTGAGGCGCCGCATCGGAGCGCTCGGCGGGGTCGTCGGCGCGCTCGTGCCTGGCGCTGATCAACAACCCCAGAAGCGCCCCGACGACACACACCACCGCGGTGATGACGAAGATCTCGCCGTACTGCAGCACGTAGGCTTCGCGTGTCGCCTGGAGTTGGCGCCGACCCTGCTCGAGGAGCATCTGGCCGGGTGACACCCCGGTGGGCGCAGGGATCGCGGCCAGGCGCTCCTGGAAGTACTGGTTGAACCGGTACAGCCCCCACGCCGACAGCGACGCGATGCCGATCAGCATGCCGACCATTCGCGCCACGACCACCGCGGCCGAGGCGATGCCGTGCTGTGCCGCCGGCACCACCCGCAGGGTGGCCGAGGTCAGCGGCCCGATCACGAGCCCCAGGCCGATACCGGCGATCGCGAGGTCGGTGTCGAAGGTCGGCAGCCGCACGAATCCGAGGTCGTGGTGGGCGCTCAGCACGTCGACCGTCCACGTCGAGATCAGCCAGTACCCGCCTGCGGCGATGAGCAGCCCGAGGAAGGCGACGATCCGATCGCCGACCTTCGTGGCGAGCCATCCGCCCGCCAGCGCGCCGATAGGCAGTGCACCGAGGAACCAGACCAGCAGGAACACCGCCTCCTGCTGCTCTTTGCCCAGCACGCCCTGTGCGAACAGCTCGATGTTGACCAGCGTCACCATGAGCGCGGCGCCGGCGCACAGTGACGCGCCGAGACCCGCCAGGAACGGCCGGAAATGCACTCCGGCGGGGTCGATCAGCCGTGTGGTGGCCAACCTCTCCCAGACGAAGAACGCGGCCGCCACGACCGCCGCGGCGATCAGCACGGGCAGGCCATAGCTCGGCAACACCTGCTTGCCGTCCGGAGCCTGGTTGTACAGACCGACCACGGCGAGTCCGAGGGCGACGGCGAGCAGCAACCCGCCCACGACGTCGACCTTCTCCTTCACCCGGTCCTTGTCCGCGGCAGGCAGGCTGAAATGGATCATCACCATCGCCACCGCAGCCAGCGGCACATTCACCCAGAACACTGCCTGCCAGTGACTGAAGGCGGCCACCAGGGCCACCCCGTAGAGCGGTCCGAGGACGCTGCCTAGCTCCTGGGCCGCGCCGACACCGCCGAGGACGGCGGCGCGATTGCGGCTGGCCCACAGATCCGCCGCCAGCGCCAGCGTCACGGGTAGCAGGGCCCCGCTGGCGGCGCCCTGGATGGCGCGGCCGATCACCATCATCGTCAGATCGGTCGAGAGCGCGGTGACTACCGAGCCGACGGCGAAGCCCGCCAGACTCACCTGGAGCAGCAGCTTGCGCCCGAACCGGTCCGAGGCCCGGCCCAGCAGCGGCATCGCCGCGATGTAGCCCAGCAGGTAGCCGGTGATGATCGGGGTGACGCGCTGGATCTGGTTGATGGCGATCCCGACGTCGGCCATGATGTCGCGGATCACCGAGACGACGACGTAGGTGTCGAGCGCTCCCAGCAGGACCGCGAGGCCACCGGCGGCGATCGCGATGCTGCGGTTCGCCGCGGGGGCGGGTGCGTTGTGCATCACACCGCCGGTTTGTCGACCGTCACCGGCTCGCCCCACTTCGACAGCGTCATCGTCACGCTGTTGCCGGGGGTGGGCTCCAGGCGGGCCTGCATCAGCTCGTGGTTGCCGTCCTCGGCGACCCACGCGGTGCCCGGGACGGGCCCCTTCGCGGCGATCTGCGGCGCGATCTTGTTGACCGCGTCGGCCCGCACGTTGCCGGTGATGCGGATCGTCTTGACACCCTCGATCGTCTCCCGGCCCTCGGACTTCGCATCGGAGAAGTTCTCCAGCACGTTGGCCAGGCCGCTGTCGGGGCTCAGGATCGCGGCGACGTCGTAGATGTCGGCCGCCGGGCCGAAGTTCGACAGGCTGCCCCCGGCGGTGATCGCGGCATACAGGTCGCCGTCGGCCACCACGAACTCGACGCCCTCCAGCTTCTGGCCCAGGAACACGATGTCGGCGGTGCCCTTGGCGGCCACCGTCGGCTTCTGGGTGAGGTCGCCCTCGAGGGACTCCACCGGTAGCTCGGCGATCTGCCCCTGCACGGCGAGCTTCAGATGTGCGCTGGTCTGGGCTTTCGTGGTGTCGGCGGACTCCCGCAGCAACGTGGTGGCATCGGGCAGGTCGGTCCCGGAATCCTGGGACGACGAGCCGGAGCACCCCGCGATGAGGGTGACGACAGCGAAGAGGGCGGCGACGAGCGCCAAGAGGCGGGTCTGCATGCCTGCATCGTAGAGGGTGCGCCGGGGGAGGACCGTCCGCCGGTGGGCCTAGGCTGGACAGGTGTTCACCGGAATCGTCGAAGAACTGGGCGAGATCGTCGGCAGGGAAAACCTCGGCGATGCCGCACGTTTGGTCATTCGTGGCCCGATCGTGACTTCAGATGCCGGGCACGGAGATTCGATCGCCGTGAACGGGGTGTGCCTGACCGTGGTCGACGTGCTGGCCGACGGATCGTTCTCCGCCGATGTGATGGCCGAGACGCTGAACAGGTCCAGCCTGACCGGAGCCGACGTCGGCACCCGGGTGAATCTCGAGCGTGCGGCGGCGGTCAGCAGCCGGCTGGGCGGCCACATCGTGCAGGGGCACGTCGACGGCACCGGCCGCATCGTCTCCCGCACTCCCTCGGAGCACTGGACGGTGGTGCGCATCGGTCTGCCCGAGGCACTGTCGCGCTACATCGTCGAGAAGGGGTCGATCACCGTCGACGGGGTGTCGCTGACGGTGTCGGCGCTGGGCCCTGACTGGTTCGAGGTGTCGCTGATCCCCACCACGCTCGACATGACGACACTGGGGCGTGCCGAGGTCGGTGCGCCGGTGAATCTCGAGGTCGACGTCATCGCTAAGTATGTTGAACGGCTACTATCGCCGAATCTGGGTGTGAACAGCAGAAACGCTGAACAGATCGAAGATAACACATAAGCACAGCGCTGTATGTCAAAATAACTGCGTGCCGCCGAGTTTGCCCGATCTTGCCGATCTGCTGACGTCCTGGGAGCTCTCCCTCAAGGCGGAGCGCAAGTCGCCGCAGACTATCGAGGCCTACACCCGGGGCGTCATCCTGTTTCTTCGCTGGTGTGATCAATCGCACACCCGACCTGAACTGAAGCGGCAGACAGTCCAAGCCTTCATCGCGTCCCTGCTCGACAGCGGAGCCGAGCCCGCCACCGCGCGATCTCGACACATGGCACTGCGCCGCTTCGCCGCCTGGCTGGTCGACGAGGGCGAGATCGACGCGAACCCGCTGATCGACCTGAAGCCGCCCAAGCTCGACACCAAGGTCACCGACGCGCTGACCGATGAACAGCTCAAGCGGCTCATCGCGGCGTGCAAAGGCAAGGAACTCATCGACCGCCGCGACGAGGCGATCGTCCGGCTGATGAGCGAGACCGGGCTGCGGGCCGGCGAAGTCCTCGGCATGGGCACCGATGACGTCGACCTCGGCCGCGGGCTCGCGACCGTGCGTCGCGGCAAGGGTGGCAAGGGGCGCGTGGTGCCGTTTGGCCCGCAGACCGCCAGCGCGATCGACCGCTACACCCGGGCGCGCCGCACACATCGGCTTGCCGCGACCGGTGCACTGTGGCTCGGCGGGGGCGGCCAGCAGTTCGGCTATCACGGCCTCAATACGGCGCTCAAGCGGCGTGCGCAGGCGGCCGGCATCGAAAAGTTCCATCTGCACCTGATGCGCCACACTGCTGCGACGCGCTGGCTGCGGGCCGGGGGCTCCGAGCAAGGACTGATGTCCGTTGCGGGCTGGTCAACCCGGTCCATGCTCGATCGATACACCGGCGCCTCTGCGGCCGAGCGAGCGGCCGATGAAGCACGGAAGCTCGGACTGGGGGAGTTGTGATGGCGGCGGCCGGATGGCTGGAACGCGGGTGCTTCGATGCCAATCTCGACCAGATCAGCGTCGAAGTGCGGGCCATTTTGCAAGCTAAAGGACTGAGCCGCAAGCGGTTTCGAGTCCTTGCCCTCTATGAGGTGGGCACGAGCTTCCTGCTCGGCGAAGTTCTCCGGACAAGCTTCGGGCCGGTTTTCGTCTACAGAACGCACACCAGGAACATCGACGGCCGGATCAGCAACTTCCGCTTGCGGGATGAGCCGTTGATGCGTCCGCTGACCGGTAACGCCGACGAGTGGTTCCGTCTCGGATCCGAATCGACGCAGTACCTCTTGCGTGGACGCGATCTGACCGGCCCGATTTCACGGGGTGATACCAAACTGCTAATCGACGGAGCGTTCGCCTCGCGGCGTGTCACGCCGTCGACCTAGCACAATGCTTGTTACGTTGTGCTTGGTCATTCCGCTGGGCCGGAAAACGCTCGCCACGACTGGGCCGCGAGCCGTCACCCGAAGGGGGACGGCCCATCATGCCCGAACTCTCACCGGAGCTCCGATCGCTCCGATCCCAAATTGCGGCTCACGAATCGTGGGCACGCACCCCTGACCGAGCTGCGCGCACAGCGAAGGCCCGCAGAGCTCTTGAGGACAAGTGGCTCGCTGAAGCCAACGGCGATCCGGTGGCTGCGGAGCATCTCCGCAAGGCGCACTACGCCAGGATGGCGCTGAAGAGCGCCCAGGCTCGTCGGCGTCGGTCTGCGGTCAAATCGCGACTGGCCGAGCTCGACAGCGGTGAGGCCTCGTGAACGGCGAAAGGCCGGCCCCGCCACAGGACCGGCCCTCACACAACAACACCGATGCCGCCATCATAAGCCAGATCCCGCCGGTCGGTCCGCATGTCAACGCTGACGCGCTGTTCGTCGGCGCACTTCTGTGGTCCGCGCCTGCCGACGCTGCGGCGGTCCTCGCGCTGGTGCACGACGATGACGTCGAAAGCGTTGCCCTGGCAGAAGTTCTCGGCGCCATCCGCCGTCTGAACGGCGCACGCAAGCCGCATGGACCGGCGCTGGTGCTCGACGAACTCGAGCGCACCGGCCGCCTCCGAGCGCACAACGGGGTCGCCGGTCAGCTCCAGGCGGCAACGACGTCGGGCGCCGATGCGGCCGCGGCGTGGGCGTATGCCGGCGCGGTTGTCGCTCGCTCACTGCGTAGGCGCATCGAATCCGCCGGAATCGCCCTCCAGTCGGCGGCGCGAGAGGCGGCCGAACCCGAGCTGTCATCGCACGTCTCGCTGCTGACGCGGGTGCTCGGCGACTGTGCGACGAGGCTTGAACAGCTGCGGGGCGTCAGCGGGTGAGCGCTCAACTATTCGACGACCGGGTGTTCGAGCCACCTCCTGATGACGAACACGACGACATCCGCCAGACGGACACCAGGGGTGTCCAGGAGGTGGACACCCCTGGTCGCCTCAAGTCGGCCTTGCTGTCGCGGGCTGCGCTGCGCGATCTGCCCGACCCCGAGGCGCTGATCGACAACGTCTTGGATCGGGGCACCATCGCTCTGCTCTACGGGCGGTGGGGGACCGGCAAGTCGTTCATCGCCCTCGACTGGGCGGCCAGCGTGGCCACAGGCAGGCAGTGGCAGGGTCGGCCAGCCGAGCGGGCCCGGGTGCTGTACGTCGCCGCTGAGGGCGCACACGGCATGAAGCAGCGCATCGACGCATGGGAGACGGGTTGGCAGAGGACGATTCCCGATCGCGAGGCCCTCGATGTGCTGCCCGAGCCGGTCAACCTCACCCGACCAGCAGACGTGCACGAGCTACAGGATCTCGTCGCCGACAACGGTTATGGCCTCGTGGTCGTCGACACGCTTGCGCGCTGCATGGTCGGCGGCGACGAGAACAGTGCCCAGGACTGCGGCCTCGTGGTCGACGTCCTGCATCGACTTCGACGCCACACAGCGGATGGCCGCGGTGTTGTCCTCGGCGTGCACCACACTGGCAAGGACGGCAAGACCTTCCGGGGGTCGTCAGTGTTCGAGGCCGGCGCGGACACGGTCTACTCCGTCACGGCCGACGGCGCGGTTATCACGCTCAACCGTGAAAAGCGCAAGGACGGACCGAAACAGGACGCTCACGAGCTGCGAATCGACCCGGTCAAGGGCTCGGAAAGCTGCGTGATTTCTGTCCACCGAGGGGGTGGACAATCCGAGCGCGGCGACAAGCTGATGTCCACCTTCGTCCAGTATTTCGAGGCAACCGGAGCTACGAGGGCGCAGCTAGAGAAGGTCGCCGGGATGGCGCACGCAACCTTCATCCGCGCCTTCAATGACCTCGTCAAATGCGGAGACCTGGTGCCCGACAACCCCGATCACCGATTCCCCCTCTACAAGGCGGCTAGCAAATGACCACTGTCCATTGTTCACCTCTGTCCACATCGGCCCGTCCATTGTCCAGTCCACCTCCCTCTCTTAGGAGGTGGACAGGTGGACAGGAGCTTGATCTGACTCCGTTGCGCCGAAGGGTGTCATTTCAGATGACACCCTTCGAGGCTTGGCCGGATCTCAAATCTGAGCAATGGTCGCGTTTCAAACGCGACCCTTCTTGCCGGTGCCGACAAGAAGCCCGCCGTCGGTTCTTCGTGACCGCACGAAGAAGGATCGAAGGGATGGGCACTCAGCGAGTACCCCTTGTCCACGCAGGGTGCGATCCGGAATCCGACCCCGTCCTGACGCCGCTGTGCTGGCAGTGTGTCCGCGATCTCCCAGACGGGCCGGACGGTCTGTGCGCGTTCTGCCGGGTGGTGACGCCGTGAGGATCAACGCAGCGCGCGACGTTGCGGCCCGGGCCTGGCCGCGGTTCAGTCCGCACACCGTGCAGATCGCGATCGGTGTGGTCCGCGTGACGGCCAGCCCCGAGGAAGCTCTTGATTTCGCCCGTCAGCTGACCGAGGCGGCCACTGCGACGGTGAGGCCTACCGATGAGTGACTCGATCGAGAAGCGCCAGAGCGCAGCGGTTCTGCTGGTGCACGGGCTCACCGGAGACAGCTGGGGCATCCAAGAGGCCCTGATCGAATCCGACGTCTCGATGACCGCCGGGTGGCCGCTGTTCTGGGAGGCGGGAAACCTGCTGCGCACCTACCTTCCCGACGACATGCGCGAGCATCTGCTCGAGCGCCTGCGGCAGGAGATCGTCAGCCAGCGGCTCTCTGACGAGGACGCCGGACAGTGATCAAACGGGTCAGCGGCCTTGTGCTTGATCACGAGTCCGCAGATTTCCTCGTTCGCGCCCTCGAGCTGCTCGCCGAGCTGCTCGCGGCCCGCGGTAGTCAGCCCACGGCGAATCTCGTTGACGTCACCGAAGTGCTTCGCACTGGCGTGAATACTGGCGCAACACGCCCAAAATCTGGCGCTGACGCCAGATTCGTTGACGGCGAACATGATTCGGCACACACTCCGTGGCATGCGATCCTCGACACCAAGCGGGCAGCCGACATCCTCGGCTGCACCGAGAACAACGTGCGGGATCTTGCGCGCCGGGGGTCGATACCAGCTCGTCGCGCCGGCCGCGGGTGGCTACTTGACGCGGCGGCCGTTATCCGAAGGGCCGAATCCTCAAGCCGGTGAGCATGGCTGACGTCCGCACGATCGCGGGCGTCGAGCTCGTCAAGGTCGGCCGCTGGGAGATCAGCACCGGCGTCTTCCGCGTCACCCCCGCCGACCTGGTATCGGCGGTCGAGGCCCACAAGGCCGGCGTCCGGCGCAAGCCCGTGCTCAAGATCGGGCACGGCGACGAAGACGACCGAGCACCGGCCATGGGCTACGTCGACAACCTGCGACTCTCCAGCGACGGCAACACCCTGCTCGGCGACTTCGTGAACGTCCCAGCGCGATTGGCCGAGGTGATTCCGCTGGCCTACCCCGATCGCTCGGTCGAGGGTTTCGCCGACTACTACCACCAGGCAAGTGGCACCACCTGGCCCCTAGTGCTCGATGCCGTCGCGCTACTCGGCGCGGTTGGACCCGGAGTCGCCGACCTCGCGAGCCTGCAGGCCGCAGACCTCTACGGCATCGCAGCAAGGGTGTCCACGGCCACCGACACCCTTGTCTTTCTGCGCTGCCCGAACGCTGACCGTCAACGCACTGTCGCCGTCGCGGCCGCACGCCGACGCCGCGCACAACGAATCCCCACCTAGAAAGGCTGAGCCACAATGGCATCCACACCTCTGATCTCTCCGTCGGTCTACGACCCCGGCGCCGACATCACCGGCGAAGCATCCTCGGCCATCACCGTCCGACGCTTCCTCACCATCACCGGCAATCGCGCGGCCGGCGGGAACATCGCCGTCGCGCACGCCACCGCAGCCGGCCGAATCTGCGGTGTCGCAGGCAACGACGCCGCCAGCGGCGCACTGGTCCGCGTGGTCCGCGGCAACTCCCGAGTCGTCAAGGTCGACGCCGGCGGAAGCATCGCCGCCTTCGCCGAGGTCGAGGTCGGCTCTGCGGGCAAGGCGGTGGCGAAGTCCAGCGGCGTGGCCGTCGGATACGCGCTGACCGCCGCATCGAACAACACCGTCGCCGAGATCTCGCTGTACTGAGAGGAACTGACCCGTGCCTACCGTATCCACGCTGCTGCCCGAGCTGAGCGGCCGTAACCTCACCGTCGACATCGCGCTCAAGCAGCCGAGCATCCTTCGTGCCCGCATCGCCGAACTCGCCGACAGCCAGCTCCTGGCGCCGCAGTTCTACCACCCGCTCGGCGGGCCAGTGCAGGGCGGCGGCATCCTCTACGCCATCCTCAAGGCCTCCGACCTCTACACCACGGACGTCGAAAAGCGCTCTCCCGGCGCCGAGTACAAGGTGGTGGAGGGCGTCGACCCCGAGACCTACCTGGCCACCGTCAACGACTGGGGCGGCAAGTTCCAGGTCACGGCCGAGCAGATCAAGCGCAACGTGGTCAGCTATCTCGACCAGCAGACCACCCAGCTCGCGAACACCATCGCCCGCAAGCTCGACGCCGCGGCCATGGCCGCCATTGAGGCAGCGATCGACAGCTCCAACACCGTCACCGGGCACTCGTGGGAGAGCCTGGTGTTCGTCGGCGCCCTGTCCAGCATCACCGCATCGAGTGATCGGCCGACCGCCGACTTCTCGGCCGCCCAGCTGGCCAGCGACCTGCAAGAGCTCGGCGTCAAGCACAACCTGCTCGTCGTCCACCCCAACCAGGCACACCGACTGCGCACCGCCTACGGCGACCAGCTGCAGGCCATGCTCGACAGCGCCGGGCTCTCGATGTTCTCCAACCCACGCGCCACCCCAGGCGCGGCCTACGTGCTGGAGAAGGGCGGTGTCGGCACCGTGGGCTTCGAGGAACCGCTCACCGTCAAGGCGTGGGAGGACAACGCGACACGCTCCTGGTGGGTCCAAGCGTTCGCAGTCCCGGCCTTCGCGGTCGAACGGCCGTACGCCATGAAGAAGATCACCGGACTCGCCTAGGAAGGGCAACAGACCAATGGCACTGACATTCGATGACGACCAGGCCTCGGCACTGCTCGAAGCACTGGGCCTGCCCACCGACACCACCGACGTCGAGACCATCGCTGCCACCGTGAGGGACGCCGCGACTGCCTCCACGGCTGAGACAGCACAGCCCTCAGCTGTGGCGGCCGCAGCCCGACGTGTGGGCCTCGGCGTGATGGACAACGACAGTCTCGAGGCACTCAAGCGAGACGCGGCCGAGGGCCGGCGCATCAAGGCCGCCGAGGCCAAGCAGCGCATCGAGGCTTCGGTCGACGACGCGATCAGCAAGGGCAAGATCACCCCGGGACGCAAGAAGCACTGGGTCACGCTGATCGAGGCCGACCCCGAGATGGCCAACGTGCTGGCCTCCACGCCCAACGAGACTGCAGTGCCGCTGAGTGAGATAGGGCACGGACTGGGCAGCGACGAGCCGCACGACAAGGCTGTGGACGGCCAGTGGTTCTACTGACCGTTTCCCCCGGGGGAGAGAGAAGATGACTGGCGGTCCGACCTGCGCAGGGTGGGCGGGGCCAAGATTCTCAGGGGTGCCCCCATACCCGCAGGCCAGACCCGGAGTCAGGAGCCTTTTTTACACGGGCCGAAAATTGACCGAGAGCGGTGGTGATTGCCCGTGCCATTGACACTCAGGATCGAGTCTGAGCTCGACGAGCGATCAGCCGCCGCAGCAGCCAGTCGGGCGCAGCGCATCTACAGCGACGCCGCCCGCGACATGTCGCGAGACATGTCCGAGGGGATCACGCGCGGTGCTCGCGAGGGTGGTCGTGCGGTCGAGCGGATGGCCGACGAGGCACGCTCGGCCTACAAGCGTGTGGGTGATGCCACTGACGACCTGCGCGAGCAGGAGCGACAGCTCAAGGCAATGCGTGACGAGGGTGCCCGCGGGGTTGAAGTGCAGGCAGAGCGAGTACGCCGCGCACGCAAGGCCGAGAAAGACGCGATCCGCGAGGCCACGGACGCGCTAGAGCAGTACGAGCGGGCCGCTCGGGGCGCTAGCCAGGCCGGTGAACAGGCCGGCGGGTCGATCGTCTCGGGGCTGCGTGGCGCGTCTGCGGGTGTGCGCCAGTCCGGTCAGGGCATGGCCGAGGACTTCGTCGGGGGCTTCGCCGGGTCGTCAGCCCTGTTGCGGATCGGGGCCGCCGGCGGTCCGGTGGGGATCGCGATCGCCGGGCTCGGCGCTCTCGGGTTCGCCGGGGGCAAGGCCTTGGCCGACCAGATCAGCGCCGGCCTGGCGACGCTGCAGACCCAGGACCTTTTCCAGGCTCGCATGGGACTCGATCCGCAGACGATGGCTCGCTACGGCGAGAACGCCGCCAACGCCTACGTCAACGCGGTCGGCAACTCGATGCCCGACAACCTACAGACAATCCAATTCGCCGTGCAGGGTGGAGTTCTCGATCCCCGCGCCACTGACGAGCAGATCAAGGCGACCCTTGCCCAGATCAACACGCTCACTCAGGTGGGCGGCGTCGGCGCCCAGGAGGCCGCGAGAGCCACCGGCCAGCTGATGCGCAGCGGACTGGCGCAGGACAGCACCCAAGCCGCCGACATCATCGCCTCCGGATTCCAGAACGGCCTCGACATCTCAGGCGATTGGCTCGACACGATCACCGAGTACTCAACGCAATTCCGCAAGCTCGGCCTCGACGGGTCCGATGCGCTGGGCCTGATCAAGCAGGGCCTCGACGGCGCGGCTCGAGACACCGACGTGGTGGCCGACTCGCTGAAAGAATTCTCGATCCGCGCGGTCGACGGATCGAAGCAGACGGCCGAGGGGTTTGCCTCGCTCGGCTTCAACGCCGATGACATGGCCCGGCGCATCCTGGCCGGCGGTGACTCGGCCAGAAGCGCGTTCGGCGCCACGCTACAGGCGATACGCAGCATCGACGACCCGATTCAGCAGGCCTTGACGTGGCAGGCGCTATTCGGCACCCAGTGGGAGGACATGGGCGACGCCATCAACAAGATGGATCTGTCGACCGCTCGCACGCAGTTCGCCGACACCGAGGGTGCGATCGACCGGGCCACTCAGACCCTCTCGGCGCACGTCAACGAGTGGGATGTGCTCAATCGCAGCATCGATCAGACGTTCTCCAATCTGCAGACCAAGCTTGCGAATTCGCAGCTGGGGCAGTTCTTCGGGAGCGCGCTGCCCAGGACTCTCAACAACCTTCTGACGGGCGAACAGATTGGACCGGGCTCCGGAAACATCGGGCCGGCAACGGCTCCAGGCTGGACACCGGAGACGGGCGCACCGATGCCCCCCGGGGCGCCGTTGACCATCGACACACCGGCCGGGGTTAGCCCGCTGCTCGACCAGGCGCGTGCGGCGCTGGGTCTCGCGCCAGGCCAGATGCCCGGCGCATTACCGACAGGGGCCGCGCCGACGGCCGGCGCGGGTGCGGCGGGCGGTCCTCCAGCGGCGCCGCCACCTCCACCGCCGGGGCCGCCAGGCCCAACGCCGGGGCCGCGCACGCCGATGCTCACCGACTTGCAGCAAGAGGCTGCGGGCGGTGGCTCGTCTCGAGCGTCGCTGCCCGACGCGCCGGTGCTCCCAATGACGTACAGCTCGACTGCGGGACTGCCGGCCTCGCTCGCGAGCGCGACGACGCGGCTCGACGAAGCACGCCACGAGGTCGCCGAGAAAGAAGCTCGAGTCAACCAGCTGCAGCAGTCGAATGTGGCCACCGCCGACGAGATCCAGAAGGCGAAGAACGACCTCGCCAAAGCCGAGCAAGATCGCCTGCAGGCTGATCGGGCGCTCAACGACGCGAAGATCAACGCGACAGAGAAGCAGACCAAGCAACTACAGGGGACAACCGACTCACTGAAAGACCTTGGCGCGGGCCTGGATTCGGACTTTGGCATCAGCAAGGGACTCGCCGGTATCGCTGACAACATTGTGCGCTTCGTGGGGAGCCTCGCGCTCGCGGGGCCGATGGCTCAATTGTCGGCCATCTCGGCAGCCAACCCGAATCAGGGGTCAGGGCTGATGGGCATGCTCGCCAGCTCGGGCGCGCTCGGCTCCCAGTACCTGCCGGCGGCGAGCACCGGCGGCGCGGTTCTTCCCGGCGCCGGGAACTACGTCGGGAGCAGCGGCAACCCGAACCTCGACGCCATGTTCGCCCTCGCGCAGGGCAGCTCGGGCAGGACCGAGTACGGGCCCGCATCGGATCTGATCAACGGGCTCGCCGACTGCTCGGGCTCAATCTCTGATCTCTACGAGGTGCTCACCACTGGCGCGGCGTCGCCTGCGCGCATGTTCACCACCACGAACTTCGCCAGCGACGCCGAGGCCGCGAAACTCGGTTTCAGGCCGGGATACATGCCTGGCGCGCTGAATGTCGGTGTCAATCCCTACCCTGGACAGTCCGGCCACATGGCGGCGACCCTGCCCAACGGAGTGAACTTCGAGGGCGGCGGCGGCACGGGCGGCGGGGCGCAGTACGGCGGGTCGGCGTCCGGCGCACTGGACCCACAGTTCGAGAAGCAGTACTACTTCCCGGTCGGCAGCGGCCCAGCGAGCATGAGCTACGCGACCCCAGGCCTCTACTCGCCCGCGAACACTAGTCCCGGGCTCAACAATCCCGCCGCGGCCGGCACGTCACCGGCCGGACTCCCGCCCGTGGGCAGCGTCAGCGGTGGTGAGTCAGCGCCCCTGGGGCTGACCGGCCAGTCCTACCCGTCCCAGGGTGGCGGGGGAGGCGGAATCGGCATCAGCGAGGGCGCGATGGGTGCCCTGTCGACCGCCGCATCGGTGTTCCCAGGCGGTGGCGCGCTGGCGTCGATGGGGATGCAGCTAGCCAACCGGACGATCAAGTACGCGGGGCAGGTCGCCGGCATCGGTGTGGAGGGTCTGGCTCAGACGTTCCTCCCGTCGGGTGATAAGCCGAAAGCCTCGATCGGGAACTCTTGGCTGGGCAAGATCGCCGGTGGCATAGCGGGCGCAAAGCCAGCCGTGCCCAACGCAGCCGGAGGCAAGAGCGCACAGCCACCCGGCCCCATGGATCAAGCGGGCGGTGCACAGGCTAGCGGGCAGGCTGGCGCACGCGGTGACACCACCATCACGCTCAACCAGACGAACAACCACCCGACGACCGGCGACATGGCCGCCAACTCGGCCGTGCGCGAAATGGGCGCGGTGTACGCGCCTCCGGGGAGAGTGTGACGCAGACTCAAGTCATGACCTGCGAACACTGCGCAAAGCACGCACAGGCCGATGACGAGAGCGTTGGCGAGGCCGACAACTTGCGTTTCGCCAGGATCGTTCTGAGCATGCTCAACGGTGCAGCGGACGCCGTCATTCTCGCCGTCGAGGAAGTGCAAGGCTGTCATAGCTGCATGGCGCGACTCCTCGGAGCAGCCGCAGGCATGTGCACCGGGCAGATGATGATGCTGGGAGCAGTGGAGGTCGAGTCTTACCTGCGCGAGAACCCGCCGCCGACACCACTGTCGGAAGAGGACAAGTGGGAAGAGATCCATCGCTGCGCAATCGCGGCGATGGAACACACAGTTGCGGACATCGCCGACCTCGAGGCTGGCCCACCAGAACAATGAACCATCACAGCGCCGCCGCCATCGCCGCGGCACGGATCTCGTCGTCGTCGACGGCCAGATACCGTTCCGTCGTGGCTATCGAGGCGTGGCCGAGGAGCTGCTGCACTGCCCGCAGGTTGCGGGTACCGCGATAGGCGCGCGACGAAAAGCGGTGCCTCAGGGTGTGCAACGTCCACGGCGCCGGAAGCATCCGCTGAGCAAGCTGGGCAACGTACTTCGGTGTCAGGTGTCCCCCCAGCATGTTGGGGAACAGCCAGCCGCCGGCCGGTGCGCCGGGGGTGTGGTGACTGGGGCCCCGCCGAATGAGCTCGGCCAGCGACTCGTTGAGCGGCACGATGCGCCGCTTGCCGCCTTTCCCATGAACCAGAAGCTGCGCGCCGCCTGCGGCCTCGATCAGATCGCGGGTGTGCACCTGCGCGATCTCGGCTCGTCGGAGACCGGCTTCGCCAGCCAGTCGCAGAATAAGCGTGGTGCGCAGATCGGCCACCTGCAGCGCCTGCCGCCAGACCACCTCGGGCGCCGGACGTGGCACCGCGACCGCGGTCTTGATCTGCGGGAGATCGTCGGCGATGTGCACAGGTATGTGACCCGCCTTGTACGCCCATAGGAAGAACAGTCGCGCGGCGTTGCGGTTGCTCCGTCGGTGCTCGACAGACCAGTCGGCGTGCCGGCTCAGCCAGCGGATGAAATGAACGCCGGTCACGTCGCGCGGTGCGCACCCGAGCTCACGGGAGAGCGCGGACAGTTGCTGCTGGCGCAGGGCAATTGTGTGGACGGATCGCCCAGCCGCGGCCAGCGTCATCAGGTAGGCATCGATCAGTGGGGCCCATGTCGAGGTCGCCGTCGCCCTCGCTTTGGGTCCGCGTCGTTGCGTCACTGCAGCCGCTCCAGCTCGTCAGCGGCCTCGACGATCGCGGCCGCCACCTGCCGTGCCGCCGAGGGGCCGAGGCTCTCCGTCTCGCCGTCGATGCAGATTGTTCGCGTGATCGAGCCGTCGGAGTGCTGCATCCCGTTGATCATCACCGTGGTGCTGCCGACCTTGCGGTCGGTGCCGGTGAAGTAGCGGGCCCATCCGCCGTCACCGTCCGGCTGCCACGGGTAATGCACCCCGTCGTCGGGCGGCGGCGCCACGTCAGCGAACAGGACCGCTGCTGCGTTCTGGCTGAGAAACTCACGAGCGGCGAACCGCAACGCCCGTGCATGGTCCTCGGGAGACGGGCTGGAACCGTCGGCCCGCGGGGGGATGTCGGGATGTGCTTCCCAGTACTCAAGATCGGCGATCTGGTGCGGGGTCAAGGCGTCGGCGAGATCTCTCCAGGTCGTGGTCATTGGCTACCCTTCGCGTAGGCGGTGTGTTCCGGCGCGGGTAGCCAGGTCAAACATATTTAGGCCTATAGCGCTCACACGCTCAGCTCTGACTTCCTGGTCAGGCACAGCGCTGGGTCGCTCCTAGTCGCTAAGTACGTCGAGCGGCTGATGGGGCAGGGCAGGTAGTCATTCCCAGCGGGCGGCGATGCGCCGCGCCGTGTCGATGCGGGCCTGCCGCATGGCGGCCAGGCGGTCGGTGACGGTGCGCAGCACCGCTTCGGGTGCGGACTCCGGCGAGCCCGCGCCGAACGGCGGCTCGGGGGCGTACTGCATGGTCAGCTGCGCGGCCTTGGCCTCGTCCTCGCCGTACAGCATCGCGGCGACCACGAGGGCGGCGTCGATCCCGGCGGTGACGCCGGCACCGAACACGAATGTGCCATCGGTCACCACCCGTTCGGTGCGCGCGGTCGCGCCGAGGATCGGCAACACGTCCAGCGCGGCCCAGTGGGTGGTCGCCTGACGGCCCCGCAGCAGTCCGGCCGCGCCGAGCAGTAACGCGCCGGTGCACACCGACAGCACGCACCGGGCGCCGGTGGCCTGCGCGCGCAACCAGTCCAGTAGCCGCTCGTCCTCCATCACCGCCTGCTGGCCGGGCCCACCCGGCACATGCAGCACGTCGAGCTGGGGGGCGTCGTCGATCACGGCGTCGGGCAGCAGTCGCAGGCCGCGGTAGTCCCGAACCGGCGCATCGGTGAGCCCGTACGTGGTGAACGTCACGTTCGGCAACGACGCGAGGACCTCATAGGGCCCGGTGACATCGATCTGGTCCACGTCGTCGAAGACGACGGCTCCGATCGTGAGAGCGTCGGTGTGCGTCATGACAGGAAGTATCGTGGCCCCACTCAGGCGGGCAATAACGTGGGCTGTCGCGTGGTTCATACTGAACGGGACATACGTGGTTTCCCGCACGGGGACCGGCAAGGTGGTGAGGATGACGAGGCTGGATTCGGTCGAGCGGGCGGTGGCCGATATCGCCGCAGGCAAAGCCGTGGTCGTCATCGACGACGAAGACCGCGAGAACGAAGGCGATCTGATCTTCGCCGCGGAGAAGGCCACTCCCGAGTTGGTGGCGTTCATGGTGCGCTACACCTCCGGCTACCTCTGTGTGCCCCTGGACGGGGAGATCTGCGACCGCCTGGGCCTTCTGCCCATGTACGCGGTCAACCAGGACAAGCACGGCACCGCCTACACCGTCACCGTCGATGCGAAACACGGTGTGGGAACAGGCATCTCGGCATCTGATCGGGCGACGACGATGCGCCTGCTCGCCGATCCGACCGCGGTGGCCGATGACTTCACCAAGCCCGGACACGTCGTTCCGTTGCGCGCCAAGGACGGTGGCGTGCTGCGCCGCCCCGGGCACACCGAGGCCGCCGTCGACCTGGCCCGACTGGCCGGCCTGCAGCCCGCGGGCACGATCTGCGAGATCGTCAGCCAGAAGGACGAGGGCGCGATGGCCCAGACCGACGAGCTGCGGATCTTCGCCGACGAACACGATCTCGCCCTGATCTCGATCGCCGACCTCATCGAGTGGCGCCGCAAGCATGAGAAGCACATCGAGCGGGTCGCCGAGGCCCGCATCCCGACCCGGCACGGCGAGTTCCGTGCCGTCGGTTACACGAGCATCTACGAAGACGTCGAGCACGTCGCCCTGGTCAAAGGCGAGATCGCCGGTCCCCACGAAGACGGGCACGATGTTCTGGTTCGCGTGCACTCGGAGTGCCTGACCGGTGACGTGTTCGGCTCGCGTCGGTGCGACTGCGGCCCCCAGCTCGACGCCGCACTCGCGATGGTGGCCCGGGAAGGCCGCGGCGTGGTGCTCTACATGCGGGGCCACGAGGGCCGCGGCATCGGCCTGATGCACAAACTCCAGGCCTACCAGCTGCAGGACGCCGGTGACGACACCGTCGACGCGAACCTGAAGCTGGGTCTGCCGGCCGACGCCCGCGACTACGGCACCGGCGCGCAGATCCTCGTCGACCTCGGCGTGCGGTCGATGCGCCTGCTGACCAACAACCCGGCCAAGCGCGTCGGCCTGGACGGCTACGGCCTGCACATCATCGAACGGGTGCCGCTGCCGGTGCGGGCCAACTCCGAGAACATTCGCTATCTGATGACCAAGCGGGACCGGATGGGCCACGACCTCGTCGGCCTGGAGGACTACGACGAGGCGCTGCCCGGCGACCTGGGCGGCACGAAATGAGCCCTGCCGCAGGCGTTCCCGACATGCCGGAGCTGGACGCATCCGGGCTGTCCCTGGCGATCGTCGCGAGCACGTGGCACGAGACGATCTGCGACGCGCTTCTCGACGGTGCGCGCCGCACCGCCGCCGAGGCCGGGGTCGCCGATCCGACCGTGGTCCGCGTGCTCGGGGCGATCGAGATCCCGGTGGTCGCCCAGGCGCTGGCCAGGACCCATGACGCGGTGGTCGCGCTCGGCGTCGTGATCCGCGGGGAGACACCGCATTTCGACTATGTGTGCGACGCGGTGACCCAGGGCCTGACCCGGGTGTCGCTCGACGAGTCCACCCCGGTCGCCAACGGCGTGCTCACCACCAACACCGAACACCAGGCCCTCGATCGGGCCGGGTTGCCCGAGTCGGCCGAGGACAAGGGCGCCCAGGCCGCCGCCGCGGCGCTGTCGACGGCGTTGACGCTGCGCGGGCTCGCTTCACCGTCATGAGCGGCCAGGATCGGGAGTGGGATGTGGAGGTCAAGCCACACCTGACCCCGAGATTCGCCTACGCGGCCGCCGTCGTGATCGTCGCCGCCCACGTGATCGTGGGGGTGTTGCTCAAAGTCGGCACCACCGGGGTGATATTCCAGACCTCCGACCAGGTCGCCATCGCCGCGCTCGGCGTGGTCTTCGGCGCGGCGGTCTGCCTGTTCGCCCGGCCACGACTGCGCGTCGGCGCCGCCGGTGTCGCGGTCCGGAACCTGTTCGGCTACCGGCTGTTCGACTGGGAGCTGGTGCGCGGCCTGTCGTTCCATCCGGGGGCGCGGTGGGCCCGGCTGGATCTGCCCGACGACGAGTACGTGCCGGTGATGGCGATCCAGGCCGTCGACAAAGCGCGGGCCGTCGACGCGATGGATCGCGTGCGCGCCGCGATGGAGCGTTATCAGGGTGCCGACGGGATCAACCGCCGGCACCCGTGAGCGCGCCGTCTGCCGTGTCGTTCGTCACGATCTCCCGCGGCTCCGCACGGCCGATCGGCGCATCCGCCACCGGCTCGCTCGGCCCCGTCGGGGCGTCGCAGTAACCTGGGTCCGTGCCGGATCCTGCGACATACCGACCTGCTCCCGGGTCGATCCCCGTGGAGCCGGGCGTCTACCGATTCCGCGATGCGCATCGCCGGGTCATCTACGTCGGCAAGGCCAAGAGCCTGCGCAGCCGGCTCAACTCCTACTTCGCCGATCTGTCGGGGCTGGCGCCCCGCACGCGGCAGATGGTGACGACCGCGGCGAGTGTCGAGTGGACGGTGGTCACCACAGAAGTCGAGGCGCTGCAGCTCGAATACAACTGGATCAAGGAATTCGATCCGCGGTTCAACATCCGCTACCGCGACGACAAGTCCTATCCGGTGCTCGCGGTCACGCTCAACGAGGAGTATCCGCGGCTCAAGGTCTACCGCGGACCGCGGCGCAAGGGAGTCCGGTACTTCGGGCCGTACTCCCATGCGTGGGCCATCCGCGAGACCCTCGATCTGCTCACCCGCGTGTTCCCGGCCCGCACCTGCTCCAACGGAGTGTTCAAGCGGCACAGCCAGATCGGGCGACCCTGCCTGCTCGGCTACATCGACAAGTGTTCGGCGCCCTGCGTCGGTAGGGTCAGCGCCGACGAGCACCGCCGGATCGTGGGGGACTTCTGCGACTTCCTGGCCGGTAAGACCGATCGGCTGATCCGCGAGATGGAACAGCAGATGAACGCCGCGTCCGAGGACCTGGACTTCGAGCGCGCGGCCCGGTTGCGCGACAACATCGGCGCGATGCGCCGGGCGATGGAGAAACAGGCGGTCGTGTTCGGCGACGGCACCGACGCCGATGTGGTCGCATTCGCCGATGACGATCTCGAAGCAGCCGTGCAGGTGTTCCACGTGCGGGGTGGCCGAGTGCGGGGCCAACGCGGGTGGGTGATCGAAAAGTCCGGTGAGCCAGGGGAATCCACGCTCGAATACCTGGTCGAGCAGTTCCTCACCCAGTTCTACGGCGACCAGGCCGCGCTCGGTGGCGCCGCCGACGAGGGCGGTGACGAAACCACCAACCCGGTGCCCAAGCAGGTGCTGGTGCCGGTCCTGCCCGAGACGGCCCCCGAACTGGAGACCTGGTTGTGCCAGCTGCGCGGGTCGCGGGTGTCGCTGCGGGTCGCCCAGCGGGGTGACAAGCGCGCGTTGGCCGAGACGGTGCAGCGCAACGCCGAGCAGGCACTGAACCAGCACAAGCTCAAGCGTGCCGGCGACTTCACCGCGAGAAGCGCTGCGCTGCAGAGCATCCAAGAAGCCCTGGGGCTCGAGGATGCGCCGTTGCGCATCGAGTGCGTGGACATCAGCCACGTGCAGGGCACCGACGTGGTCGCGTCGCTGGTGGTGTTCGAGGACGGGCTGCCCCGCAAGTCCGACTACCGGCACTATGCGATTCGCGAGGCTGCCGGGGACGGACGCTCCGACGACGTCGCCTCCATCGCCGAGGTCACCCGCCGCCGGTTCCACCGCCATCTGCGCGACACCCAGCAGCCCGTGCAGCATGACCGAGAGGCCGCCGGTGCTCGACGTTTTGCATACCCGCCCAACCTGTTCGTCGTCGACGGCGGCGCCCCGCAGGTCAACGCGGCCGCGGCGGTGCTCGACGACCTCGGCGTCACCGATGTGGCGGTGATCGGGCTGGCCAAGCGGCTCGAAGAGGTGTGGGTGCCGTCCGAAGCGGACCCGGTGATCATGCCCCGCAACAGCGACGGGCTGTATCTTCTGCAGCGGGTCCGCGACGAGGCCCACCGGTTCGCGATCAGCTATCACCGCAGCAAGCGGTCGAAGCGGATGACCGCCTCGGCGCTGGATTCGGTGCGGGGACTGGGGGAGCACCGGCGCAAGGCGCTGGTGACGCACTTCGGTTCGTTGGCGCGGCTGCGTCAGGCGTCGGTGGAGGAGATCACCGCCGTGCCCGGCATCGGCGTGGCCACGGCCACGGCCGTGCTGGAGGCGCTGGGGGTGACGGTCGACGAGGCACCTTCAGCCGACCCGGTTGTTGAACCCGATGCGCAACAGCACACCGAACACGGGGCGGGGGCGTCGCAGATCGGCGATGATCGGAGCACGGTGACGGGATGACAGAAGCGGACATGCACAGCGAATCGGGCGGAATCGACGTGGTCCTGGTGACCGGTCTGTCGGGAGCCGGTCGCGGCACCGCGGCCAAGGTCCTCGAAGACCTGGGATGGTACGTCGCCGACAACCTGCCGCCGGAGCTGATCGCGCGGATGGTCGACCTCGGGCTGGCCGCGGGTTCGCGGATCACCCAGCTGGCCGTGGTGATGGACGTGCGCTCTCGCGGCTTCACCGGCGACCTGGACGGCGTGCGCAGCGAGTTGGCGGCGCGCGACATCACCCCCCGTGTGGTCTTCCTCGAAGCGTCCGACGACATGCTGGTACGCCGCTACGAGCAGAATCGACGAAGCCATCCGCTGCAGGGCAATCAGACGCTGGCCGAGGGGATCGCCGCCGAGCGGGCACTGCTCGCCCCGGTGCGGGCCGCCGCGGACCTGGTGATCGACACGTCGTCTCTGTCGGTGCACGGTCTCCGGGAGAGCGTCGAGCGCGCGTTCGCGGCCGAAACCGTGGCCAACACCAACGTCACCGTCGAGTCGTTCGGGTACAAGTACGGGCTCCCCATGGACGCCGACACGGTGATGGACGTGCGCTTCCTGCCCAATCCGCACTGGATCGACGAGCTGCGCCCGCACACCGGGCAACATCCCCGGGTTCGTGACTACGTCCTCGGCCAACCCGGTGCCGTGGAGTTCATCGACTCCTACCATCACCTGTTGGACGTCGTGATCGACGGATACCGGCGGGAGGGGAAGCGCTACATGACCGTGGCCATCGGCTGCACCGGGGGCAAACACCGCAGCGTCGCCATGGCCGAGGCACTGGCCGACCGGCTCCAGGACGCCGCGCTCACGGTGCGCGTCCTGCACCGGGACCTGGGGCGCGAATGAGTGTGCGCATCGTCGCCCTCGGCGGTGGGCACGGCCTGTACGCCACCCTGTCGGCGGCGCGGCGCCTCACCCCGCACGTCACCGCCATCGTGACGGTCGCCGACGACGGCGGCTCGTCGGGCCGGCTGCGCAGCGAACTGGACATCGTGCCGCCGGGTGATCTGCGAATGGCATTGGCGGCGTTGGCATCCGACAGCCCGCACGGTCGGCTGTGGGCCACCATCATCCAGCACCGCTTCGGGGGCAGCGGCGCACTCGCCGGCCATCCCATCGGGAATCTGATGCTCGCCGGCCTCAACGAGGTGCTCGCCGATCCGGTGGCCGCGCTCGACGAACTGGGTCGCATCCTGGGCGTCAAGGGCCGGGTGTTGCCGATGTGCCCGATGGGATTGAGCATCGAGGCCGACGTCGCCGGCCTGGAGTCCGACCCGCGGGTCAGCCGCGCCATCCGCGGTCAGGTCGCCATCGCCACGACCGTCGGGAAGGTGCGCAGGGTGCGGTTGCTGCCGGGCGATCCGCCGGCCACCCACCAGGCCGTCGACGCGATCATGGACGCCGATCTGGTGGTCCTCGGGCCGGGCTCGTGGTTCACCAGCGTCATCCCGCACGTGCTCGTGCCCCAACTGGTCGCGGCCCTGCAGAGCACCACCGCACGGCGCGCGCTGGTGCTCAACCTGGTCGCCGAACCCGGCGAGACGTCCGGGTTCTCCGTCGAGCGCCACATCCACGTGCTGGCCCAGCACGCGCCCACCTTCACGGTCAACGACATCATCGTCGACTCGTCGCGGGTCCCCAGCGAGCGTGAGCGGGACCAACTGCGCCGCACTGCGACGATGCTCGAGGCCCGCGTCGAATTCGCCGACGTGTGCCGACCTGGTACACCTTTACATGACCCCGCGAGGTTGGCGGCGGCGCTGGAAGGCGTGCTCCGACGGGGCACGCCAGGGGGAGCAGCACCCCCCGGCACACCGCAGACGGTGCCCACACCGACAGTGAACCGACCGAGAGGTGACGACCCGTGGCGATGACAGCCGAGGTCAAAGACGAGCTCAGCAGGCTCGTGGTGAATTCGGTCAGCGCTCGCCGCGCCGAGGTGGCCGCGCTGTTGCGGTTCGCCGGCGGCTTGCACATCGTGTCGGGGCGGGTCGTCGTCGAGGCCGAGGTGGACCTCGGCATCATCGCGCGCCGGCTGCGCAAGGACATCTACGACCTGTACGGCTACCACGCCGTCGTGCACGTGCTCTCGGCCAGCGGTATCCGCAAGAGCACCCGCTACGTGGTGCGGGTGGCCAAGGACGGCGAGGCGCTGGCGCGCCAGACCGGGCTGCTGGATCTGCGTGGCCGTCCGGTGCGCGGCCTGCCCGCCCAGGTGGTAGGCGGCAGCGTGGCCGACGCGGAAGCCGCTTGGCGGGGAGCATTTCTCGCGCACGGGTCGCTGACCGAACCGGGCCGTTCCTCGGCGCTGGAGGTGAGTTGCCCGGGCCCGGAAGCTGCGCTGGCGCTCGTCGGCGCCGCCCGCCGGCTGGGCGTGAGCGCCAAGGCGCGCGAGGTGCGCGGCGCCGACCGGGTGGTGGTCCGCGACGGCGAGGCCATCGGCGCGCTGCTGACCCGCATGGGTGCCCAGGACACGCGGTTGACCTGGGAGGAGCGCCGGATGCGGCGCGAGGTGCGTGCGACGGCCAACCGGCTCGCCAACTTCGACGACGCGAACCTGCGCCGGTCCGCCCGCGCTGCCGTGGCCGCGGCCGCACGGGTCGAGCGGGCACTGGAGATCCTGGGCGACACGGTGCCCGACCATCTGGCCGCCGCGGGCAGCCTGCGTGTCGCGCACCGGCAGGCGTCGTTGGAGGAGCTGGGCCGGCTCGCCGACCCGCCGATGACCAAAGATGCTGTGGCAGGACGTATTCGGCGACTGCTGTCGATGGCCGACCGCAAGGCCAAGATCGACGGCATCCCCGACACCGAGTCGGCGGTGACGCCGGATCTGCTCGAGGACGCCTGAATCTAGCGTTCGAGCAGGTGCTCGAGCGTGTCCCGGTCGATCGCGTCGAACTCGTGGTCCTCGACGTGCATGTAGTGGCGCACCCGGTTGACGAAGTCGTTGATCGAGGAGTTGAACGCGTCGGTGGCCGCGTTGCGCTGCTCCAGTGACAGGGCACTGGTGATCTCCTGGGCGAACGCGGTGTAGATGACGCGCTGCGCACTGTCGGCGATGTCGCTCGGCGCGACCAGGCGCAGTTCGGTCAGCAGCGTGATGGCGCGCTTGACGTCGTCCTCGAGCACCCCGGTGGCGCGCACCACCCGGAACAGCACGGCCAGCCGATCCATGCTCTCGGGGATCGACGGGTCGGACTCGCGCGCCAGCGCCAGGAATTCCTCGCGGTCGGTGGTGCGGGCCAGCTTCTTGGTCATCTCCGCCCACTCCGCGGACAGCTGTGTGAGCCCGGTACTGGCCACCGAGATCTCCGTCATCGCTGCGACGAACCGGATCGTCGTATCCCGCAACAGGTCGAACCGTTGCCGTTCCTCGTCGACCACGCTCTGGCGCTCGTGCGTCTTCTTCGCCGTCCAGTACGTCGCGATCCCGCCCACCATGGTGCCGAGCAGGCTGGCTGAGGCGGTGATCGTCGGGATCACCCAATCGGTCATGGACGGCAGTATCGCGCTCCGCGCCCGAGCGCGGCAGGCAACTGCCGACACGCACTCCACACCAGCAGCCCTGCCTGGATGCCGAGGGCGATCGAGATCATCGAGATCACCGTGACCCCGACGGCGTCGGAGCTGTCGTTGCCGATCAACTCCGTGACGCCGATGAACCCCAGCGAGCCGGGCACGAGCAGCCAGAACCCGGGCAGCAGCAGTGTCGCGGCCGACGGCGTGTTCGGCCGGCGCGCCACGAACAGCGCGCACAGCGCCAGCGCCAGTCCGCCGCCGAAACCACTGGCGTAACTCCCCAGCGTCGCGTTGCCGGCGAGCTGACCGGCGTAGGAGACGAACAGGATCACCAGCATCCAGCCCATGAAGCGGGTCGGCGGACCGTGGTACAGGAAGAGGCCGACGGCGTAGAGCGCGCAGCCCACCCACGGCGCCCACGGCCCGAACCGGTCCACCACCGCCACGCTGAGTTCGCTCGCGGTGAGACCGACCAGCTGGGCGGCGATGAGGATGCCGAAGGCCAACTGCGCCAACCGCATTGCGCCGGCGATCAGACGGGCCGAGCCCGAGATCATGTCGCGGGTGCTGAGCTCGATGACCGCCAGCGTGATCGCGGTGCCGGGCAGGAACATCACCAGTGCAGGGGCCAGTGCCCTCAGACTGCCCTCGCCCAGATGCAGCAGGCGGCCCAGGCTGAACGAGCACAACGCGACCGTGAACGCCGCGAGCACGGGAAGGAGCTGGGTCAGCGGTTCGCTGCGGCGGGCCAGCACGCCGGCCACCCCGACACCGAACCCGAACAGCGTGGCCGCGCCGAGTGCCACCAGGTTGGGCTGCAGGATGAGGGCGAACGCTGCGCTCTGCAGCGTGTAGCCGAGCACGAATGCCCACGAGCCGAAGCGGGCGTCCATCGCGTCGATGCGGGCCAACTCGGCGATGCCGTCCACCGGGCTGATCTCGCCGCGACGGGCCCGCCCGACCAGGGTGGCCAGCGGAAAGGTCTGGTCGAAGCGCACCTCGACCTCGGCGCTTTTCATCTCCAGCGAGTCGCCGCCGCTCAACTGGATGTGGTTGGGCAACACCAGCATCTCGCCCGTGACGCCGTAACTGCCGGCGCAGGTGGACAGCGTCGTACGCACGGTCCCGATCGGATATCCGGCGGCGATCATCGCCGCGCCCAGACGGGTGAGGAACAGCGTCGGGCCGGCCTGCAGGTCTGTCGATTCGTCTCCCACCGGGCGCACAGTAAACCCCTTACGGTGGGGTCATGGGCACATTGCGGGCGGGGCTGGTCGGGCCGTACCCACCCTTCACTGCCGAGGACGGCGGTCTGGACGTCGACCTGATCGCCGCGTTGGGCGAGCGCCTCGGCGACGACGTCGTCACCACGCCCGTCGAGAGCGTCGCCGCTGCGGGGGAGTTCGACTGCATCCTCGGCGGGCTGACGACCGGCAGCGAGGGTCTGGCCTTCCTGCCTCCGTACGTGATCACCGGCGACGGGCTCGCGGTGAACACCCGCCGCCTGCCGCACGTGCACTCGGCAGCCGACCTCGACGGGCTGACGGTGCGCCGCTGTGACCGCGGCGGGCTCGTCGCCGCGGTCGCCGACCTGGCCTCGGGCGCCTGTGACGCGCTGATCGACCTCGCGCCGGTCCTCGGTGAACTGGTCCGTGACGTGCCCGACGTCGAGGTGGTGGCGCGGGGGCTGTCGGTCGACGAGATCGCGATCGCGGTGGCGGGGGAGGACACCGCGCTGCTGGCGCGTCTGCAGGTGGGGCAGGCAGAGCTGGAGGAGGACGGCACGCTGCAACGGCTGCGCCGGAAGTGGCTCGGCAATCCCTTCGTCGACCAGGCCGCGGCGGTGCACTAGAGCAGTCCCGGGGCAACCGCGCGCATGTACAACGCCACGCACTAGGCTGGCTGCGAGTGTTTCAACGACTGCGAGAAGTTCAACGAACCGAGTAGGAGACTGACGTGACGATCCGGGTAGGCGTGAACGGTTTCGGCCGTATCGGGCGCAACTTCTTCCGCGCCCTGGACGCGCAGAAGCAGGCGGGCAAGAACACGGACATCGAGATCATCGCGGTCAACGACCTCACCGACAACGCGTCGCTGGCCCACCTGCTGAAGTTCGACTCGATCCTGGGCCGGCTCCCGTACGAGGTCAGCCTCGAGGGCGACGACACGATCGTCGTCGGCGACACGAAGATCAAAGCGCTCGAGGTCAAGGAAGGGCCGTCCGCGCTGCCGTGGGGTGACCTCGGAGTCGACGTCGTCGTCGAGTCCACCGGCATCTTCACCGCCCGCGCCAAGGCGCAGGGCCACCTCGACGCCGGCGCCAAGAAGGTGATCATCTCCGCGCCCGCGAGCGACGAGGACATCACGATCGTGCTCGGCGTCAACGACGACAAGTACGACGGTAGCCAGAACATCATCTCCAACGCCTCCTGCACCACGAACTGCCTCGGCCCGCTGGCCAAGGTGCTCAACGACGAGTTCGGCATCGTCAAGGGCCTGATGACCACGGTGCACGCCTACACCCAGGACCAGAACCTGCAGGACGGCCCGCACAAGGATCTGCGCCGTGCCCGCGCTGCCGCGCTGAACATCGTGCCGACCTCGACCGGTGCCGCCAAGGCCATCGGCCTGGTGCTGCCCGAGCTCAAGGGCAAGCTCGACGGCTACGCGCTGCGCGTGCCGATCCCGACCGGGTCGTGCACCGACCTGACCGCCGAGCTGTCGAAGGCCGCGTCGGCCGACGAGATCAACGCGGCGATGAAGGCCGCCGCCGACGGCCCGCTCAAGGGCATCCTCAAGTACTACGACGCGCCGATCGTGTCCAGCGACATCGTCACCGACCCGCACAGCTCGATCTTCGACGCCGGGCTGACCAAGGTCATCGACAACCAGGCCAAGGTCGTGTCCTGGTACGACAACGAGTGGGGCTACTCCAACCGGCTGGTCGACCTCGTCGGCCTGGTCGGCAAGTCGCTGTAGCCCGATGGCGATCAAATCTCTCGAAGACCTGCTCGCAGAGGGAGTTTCGGGGCGGGGCGTGCTCGTGCGCTCCGACCTGAACGTCCCCCTCGACGGCGACACCATCACCGATCCGGGCCGGATCATCGCGTCCGTGCCGACATTGAAGGCACTCAGCGACGCGGGCGCCAAGGTCGTCGTGACCGCGCACCTGGGCCGGCCCAAAGGTGAACCCGACCCGAAGTTCTCGCTGAAGCCGGTGGCCGCGGCGCTGGCCGACAAGCTCGGTCGGCACGTCCAGCTCGCCGGTGACGTGGTCGGTAGCGACGCCCTGGCCCGCGCCGAGGGCCTGACCGACGGCGACATCCTGCTGCTCGAGAACATCCGCTTCGATCCGCGGGAGACCAGCAAGGACGACGCCGAGCGGCTGGCGTTGGCCAAGGCGCTCGTCGAGCTCGTCGGCGAGGATGGTGCTTTCGTTTCCGACGGCTTCGGTGTGGTGCACCGCAAGCAGGCGTCGGTGTACGACGTCGCGACGCTGCTGCCCCATTACGCGGGCACGCTGGTCGACACCGAGGTCAAGGTGCTCGCCCAGCTCACCGAATCGACGCAGCGGCCCTACGCCGTGGTGCTGGGCGGGTCGAAGGTCTCGGACAAGCTCGCCGTGATCGAGAACCTCGCCACCAAGGCCGACAGCCTGATCATCGGCGGTGGCATGTGCTTCACTTTCCTTGCCGCGCAGGGGCTTTCGGTCGGTAGCTCGCTGCTCGAAGAGTCCATGATCGACACGTGCCGAAAGCTGCTCGACGATTACGGCGACGTGCTGCACCTGCCGGTCGACATCGTCGTCGCCGAGAAGTTCGCAGCCGATTCGCCGGCGGAGACGGTGGCGGCCGACGCGATCCCCGACGGCAAGATGGGCCTGGACATCGGACCGGAGTCGGTGAAGCGGTTCGCGGCGCTGCTGTCGAACGCCAAGACGATCTTCTGGAACGGCCCGATGGGTGTGTTCGAGTTCCCGGCGTTCGCCGCCGGCACCAAGGGTGTGGCCGAGGCCATCATCGGGGCGACCGGCAAGGGCGCGTTCAGCGTCGTCGGCGGCGGTGACTCGGCGGCCGCGGTGCGCCAACTCGGCCTGCCCGAGGACGGTTTCTCGCATATTTCCACCGGTGGCGGTGCGTCGCTGGAATACCTTGAGGGCAAACAACTGCCCGGTATCGAAGTTCTTCAGTAGTACTTGATTAGGAGACGCACGTGTCCCGTAAGCCGCTGATCGCCGGCAACTGGAAGATGAACCTGAACCACTTCGAGGCGATCGCGCTGGTGCAGAAGATCGCATTCTCGTTGCCGGACAAGTACTTCGACCGGGTCGACGTGACGGTGATCCCGCCGTTCACGGACCTGCGCAGCGTGCAGACGCTCGTCGACGGCGACAAGCTCCGGCTCACCTATGGAGCCCAAGACGTCTCGCAGCACGACTCGGGCGCCTACACCGGTGAGATCAGCGGTGCGTTCCTGGCCAAGCTGGGGTGCAGCTTCGCCGTCGTCGGACACTCGGAGCGCCGCACCTATCACCACGAGGACGACGCGTTGGTGGCCGCCAAGGCCGCGGCCGCACTCAAGCACGGGCTGACCCCGATCGTCTGCATCGGTGAGCCGCTCGAGGTGCGTGAGGCGGGCGATCACGTCGAGTTCAACGTGACGTCGCTGCGCGGTTCACTGGCCGGGCTGTCCGCCGAGCAGATCAGCAAGACCGTCATCGCGTACGAGCCGGTGTGGGCGATCGGTACCGGCCGGGTCGCGAGCGCCGCCGACGCGCAGGAGGTGTGTGCCGCCATCCGCAAGGAACTGGGGGAGCTCGCGTCTGCGGAGATCGCGGCGGGGGTGCGCGTGCTCTACGGCGGCTCGGTGAACGCCAAGAACATCGGCGAGCTCATCGGGCAGGGCGATGTGGACGGTGCGCTGGTCGGCGGGGCCTCACTGGACGGCGAGCAGTTCGCCACGCTGTCGGCGATCGCCGCGGGCGGCCCGCTGCCCTGACCTGAACGGCGCCCAAACCGACGTTCGGGCGTAGATTTTCGAGACGGGCACGCCCTTTCGTCGATCTCGGCGCTACCGGGACGGGATTGGCTGCCGGTGATCAGCGCCCTGTAGTCTGGCGGCCATGGAATTGGCCCTGCAGATCATCCTGGTCGTGACCAGCGTGCTGGTCGTGCTCTTGGTTCTGCTGCACCGTGCCAAGGGTGGCGGTCTGTCCAGCCTCTTCGGTGGCGGCGTCCAATCCAGCCTGTCGGGCTCCACCGTGGTCGAGAAGAACCTGGACCGGTTGACGCTGTTCATCACCGGCATCTGGGTGGTCTCGATCATCGGCATGGCGCTGCAGATCAAGTACAGCTGAGCACCGCCTCGGCGGCTCGCCGCCCGCTGACCAGCGCTCCCTGAATCGAGGCCGTGTCGCGGTGGTCGCCGCACACCCACAGGCCCGACGGGTCGCGTACCGGTTTGCGCACCACCAGTGGCGGCAGCTGGGGCGGCAGTGCGTCGCGCACCACGTGCCGAATCACCGGCTGCCAATCCGTCCCGGTCACCCCGAGGATCGTCGCCGCATGCGCGCGCATCTGCTCTTCACGGGGCTCGGGATGTCGCGGCCCCAGCAGCGCTGACGCGGCGATCAGGTGCCGGCCCGGCGGCGCATAGCTGGGTGCTGCGGCGCTGATGACGGCGGTGTTCACCACCGGTCCCGTCGCGCCCGGCCTGCCGTCCACCCACAGCATGGGCGGACCGTGCCACGGCTGGTCGGTGGCCCACCAGTCGGTGACGACGCCGTGCATCGCGGCGGGGGTGCCGTCGATCCACTGCGCGGCCCGGGGCGCGTCCGTCGCGACCACCACCTCGCGCGCGTCCACCGTGCTGCCGTCCTCGGCGCGCACCAGCCACCCGGCGCCCGCCCGCGTGATCTCGACGACCCGGCGGTGCAGGACCACACGATCGCCGAGCGGTGCGGCGAGCTGGCGGGGAAGCGCCGCCATGCCCTCTGCCGGCAGCGACGGCACGCCGAGCGCGAACGTGCGCACCAGCAGCAGCGCGAACGCGTTCGACGTGTCCCCCGAATCGTCGAGCACGACCCCGGACAGGAACGTGTCGATCACGCGGCGCAGCTCACCGGAGACGCCGCTGCGGTCCAGCGCCGCCGAGAGCGAGGTGTCGCCGCCTCGCTTGAGATGCCCCGGCCGCAGTGCGTCATGGGCCCAGCGCGCCACCGCCAGCACGTCCTTGGGGGAGACCGCTCGGCGCGCCAGCATCGCCGGTACGCGCGACGGCGCCCGCAGCGGGTGCGCCAGCACGACGTCGCCGCGCTCCCGGCGCACCCCCACCCCCGCGCCGAACGGTTGCAGCTGCAGCGCCGCGAGGTCGATGCAGCGGTCCAGTTCCGGATAGGCGGGATTGAGCACCTGGAAACCGCGGTCGCAGCGGAAGCCGTCGACGACATCGGTTCGGATGCGGCCGCCCACGTCGTCGGCGGCCTCCCACACCTGCACTTCGCGCCCCGCGTCGGCCAGCATCGATGCGCACCGCAACCCGGCCAGACCGGCGCCGACCACCAGGACCTCAGCTTCGGTGACGCTCATCCGGCCACGCTACCGTGGCTCGCCGTGCGTCCCCTTCTGGCTGCGTCGATACTGGGCACCATGCCGCCGACAACCGACAGCCTGCTCGAACCCATCGGAGCCGTCCAACGCACGCAGGTGGGGCGCGAAGCCACCGAACCGATGCGGGAGGACATCCGCCTGCTGGGCGCGATCCTCGGCGACACCGTGCGCGAACAGAACGGCGACGAGACGTTCGGACTGATCGAGCAGGCCCGGGTCGAGTCGTTCCGGGTGCGCCGCTCGGAGATCGACCGCTCGGAGCTCGCGCAGCTGTTCGACGGCATCGACGCCCGTCGGGCGATCCCGGTGATCCGCGCGTTCACCCATTTCGCGCTGCTGGCCAACGTCGCCGAGGACATCCACCGCGAACGCCGTCGCGCCGTGCACGAGGCGGCCGGGGAACCGCCGCAGGACAGCACCCTGGCCGCGACCTACCGCAAGCTCGACGACGCCGACCTCGACAGCACGGAGGTGGCGGACGCGCTCGCGGGCGCGCTGGTCGCCCCGGTCATCACGGCGCACCCCACCGAGACGCGGCGCCGCACCGTGTTCGACACCCAGCACCGCATCACCGAGTTGATGCGGATGCGCCTGCGCGGGCTCACCCACACCGAAGACGGCCGCGACATCGAGCGCGAGCTGCGTCGCCACATCCTCACACTGTGGCAGACCGCGCTGATCCGGTTGTCGCGCTTGAAGATCTCCGACGAGATCGAGACAGGTCTGCGGTATTACCCGGCGGCGTTCCTCGACGTCATTCCGCGGGTCAACGCCGAGGTGCGCGCGGCGCTGCAGAGCCGCTGGCCCGACGCGGACCTGCTGGCCGAGCCGATCCTGCGCCCAGGGTCGTGGATCGGCGGGGACCGCGACGGCAACCCGAACGTCACGGCCGAGATCGTGCGGATGGCGACCGGGAGCGCGGCGTACACCGCGTTCGCGCACTACTTCGCCGAGCTCAGCACTCTCGAGCAGGAACTGTCGATGTCCGTCCGGCTGGTCCACGTCAGCGAGGAGCTGGCCGCCCTGGCCGATGCGTGCACCGAGCCGGCCCGCGCCGACGAGCCCTACCGGCGCGCGCTGCGCGTCGTGCACGCGCGGTTGACCGCCACCGCCGGTCAGATCCTGGACCGGCAACCCGAACACCAACTCGACCTCGGCATGGCGCCCTATGACACGCCCGCCGAGCTGTCCGCCGACCTCGACATCGTCGATGCGTCGCTGCGGGCCAACGGCAGCGCGGTGGTCGCCGATGATCGCCTGGCTCGGCTGCGGGAAGCGGTGCGCGTCTTCGGTTTTCACCTCAGCGGTCTGGACATGCGGCAGAACTCCGACATGCACGAGGAGGTGGTCGCCGAGCTGCTGGCCTGGGCCGGCGTGCACGCCGACTACGCGTCAATGGGCGAGGACGAGCGGGTCGAGTTGCTCGCCGCCGAGCTCGCCACCCGCCGCCCGCTGATCGGCCCGGGTGCACAGCTGTCGGATCTGGCCCGCAAGGAACTCGACATCGTGATCGCCGCCGCGCGCGCAGTGCGCGTGTTCGGGCCCGCCGCGGTGCCCAACTACATCATCTCGATGTGCCAGTCGGTGTCGGACATGCTCGAGGCGGCGCTGCTGCTCAAAGAGGCTGGGCTGCTCGACGCGTCGGGGGAGCACCCCTATGCGCCGGTCGGCATCGTGCCGCTGTTCGAGACGATCGACGACCTGCAGCGCGGCTCGGCGATCCTGCAGGCTGCCCTGGACCTTCCGCTGTACCGGGCCGTCGTCGCCGCACGCGGGGACAGCCAGGAGGTGATGCTCGGCTACTCCGACTCGAACAAGGACGGCGGGTACCTCGCCGCGAACTGGGCGCTGTACCGGGCCGAGCTGGACCTCGTGGAGACGGCGCGCACCGCGGGAATCCGGTTGCGGCTCTTCCACGGACGCGGTGGCACTGTCGGACGCGGCGGGGGTCCGAGCTACGACGCGATCCTGGCCCAGCCGCCGGGCGCGGTGAACGGGTCACTGCGCATCACCGAGCAGGGCGAGGTGATCGGCGCGAAGTACGCCGAACCCCGTCTCGCGCACCGCAACCTGGAGACGCTGCTGGCCGCCACGCTGGAGGCCACCCTGCTCGACGTCGAAGGTCTGGGCGACGAGGCAGAACCGGCCTACGCCGTTCTCGACGACCTGGCGGCGCGTGCGCAGCGCGCCTACGCCGAATTGGTCCACGAGACACCGGGTTTCGTCGAGTACTTCAAGGCCTCGACGCCGGTCAGCGAGATCGGCGCCCTGAACATCGGGAGCAGGCCGACCTCGCGCAAGCCCACCACGTCGATCTCCGACCTGCGGGCCATTCCGTGGGTGCTGGCCTGGAGCCAGTCACGGGTCATGCTGCCCGGCTGGTACGGCACCGGCACCGCGTTCGAGGACTACATCGGCGACGGCCCCGACAGCGAGGCGCGGCTGGAGGTGCTGCAGGACCTGTACCGGCGGTGGCCCTTCTTCGCGACGGTGCTGTCGAACATGGCGCAGGTGCTGGCGAAGTCGGACCTGGGGTTGGCGGCGCGCTACGCCGAACTGGTCGACGACGTCGAGCTGCGACACCGGGTGTTCGACAAGATCGTCGACGAGCACGCCCGCACCATCAGGATGCACGAGCTCATTACCGGTCACGACGATCTGCTCGCCGACAACCCGGCGCTGGCGCGGTCGGTGTTCAACCGCTTCCCCTACCTGGAGCCGCTGAACCACCTGCAGGTCGAACTGCTGCGTCGCTACCGCTCCGGCGACGAGGACGAGCTGGTCCAGCGGGGCATCCTGCTCACGATGAGCGGGCTGGCCACCGCGCTGCGCAACAGCGGCTAGGCCCACCGGATCAACGGAGTCCCGAGCCGCGCCTCACTCGATCCATCACGCCGCGGACGACCTGATCGGTGATGGCCAGCGGGGCGACCAGCGATTCGCCCACCCCGACGATCCGCTCGACCCGTGTCACGATCCCCTCGAGTCGGTCGACCACTGCGATCAGGCGGGGAGCCAGCTCGTCGATGCTGCTGATGGTGTCGTTGAAGCGGGCCAGGGTCGCATCCAGGTTGCCCGTGGACTTGTCCAGGTCCTCCAGCGTCTCGCTCAACCCCTCCAGGATGGTGTCGACCTGTTCGACGGTGACGTCGGCGTTCATCGCGGCCTGCGCCAGCTTGCGGATGCGCTCGGACCCGGTGCGCACGGGCCTACCGCTTCGATCTGCCATGTCGGCCAGTATGACCCGCCCGGTCGGATACGGTGGTCAAGATGTCCGTATGAGCATGCGGGTGGGGCTGTTCGCCGCCTGCTACAACGACCTGATGTGGCCGGAGACGCCGAAAGCCGTTGTCCGGCTTCTGCGCCGGCTGGGCTGCGAGGTGGACTTCCCACGCGCCCAGACCTGTTGTGGGCAGATGTTCACCAACACCGGGTACGCACTCGAGGCCGTACCCGCCGTCCGTGCGTTCACCTCGGCCTTCGCCGACCACGACGTCGTCGTCGCACCCTCGGGATCCTGTGTCGGATCGGTGCGGCACCAACACCGCGAGATCGCCGCCCGGTCGGGCGACGAGGAGTTGGCGGCGCGGGTGGCCGCCGTCGCGCCGCGGGTCTACGAGCTCTCCGAGTTCCTCGTCGACGTGCTCGGTGTCACCGACGTCGGGGCGTACTTCCCGCATCGGGTCACCTACCACCCGACGTGCCACTCGCTGCGTCTGTTGGGGGTGGGGGACCGGCCCCGCCGGCTGCTCGAGGCGGTCCGCGGCCTCGAGCTCATCGAGCTGGAACAAGCCGATCAGTGTTGCGGGTTCGGTGGCACGTTCGCGACGAAGAACGCCGACACGTCTGTCGCGATGGGTTCGGACAAAGCCCGCGCGGTCCGCAACACCGGCGCCGAAGTGCTTGTCGCCGGCGACAATTCGTGTCTCGCCCACATCGGTGGGCTGCTGTCGCGCCAGCGGTCCGGCGTACGGGTCCTGCACCTGGCGCAGGTGCTCGCCGGCACCGAGGAGCATCCGACATGACCGAAGCTCCCGGGTTCCTCGGTTTCCCCTCCTTCCCCGTCGCGGCCAAGGCCGCCCTGGACGATTCGGTGCTGCGCCGCAACCTGACCCACGCGACCGGCACGATCCGCGCCAAACGCGCCAACGTCGTCGCGGAGATCGCGAACTGGGAGGACCTGCGGCTGGCGGCAGCCGCGATCAAAGACGCGGCGCTGCACCGGCTCGACGAACACCTGCAGGCGTTCGAGGCCAACGCCACCGCGGCGGGGGCCACCGTGCACTGGGCGCGCGACGCTGCCGAGGCCAACCGCATCGTCGTCGAGCTGGTGCGGGCGCAGGGCGCCTCCGAGGTCGTCAAGGTCAAGTCGATGGCCACTCAGGAGATCGAGTTGAACGAGGCGCTGGCCGAGGCCGGCATCGATGCCTGGGAAACCGATTTGGCCGAACTCATCGTCCAGCTCGGCGACGACCGGCCGAGTCACATCCTCGTCCCGGCGATCCACCGCAATCGAGCCGAGGTGCGCGAGATCTTCCTGCGCGAGATGGGCCGGGTGGGCCGGCCCGCGCCCGCGGATCTCACCGACGAGCCGCGTCGCCTCGCCGAGGCGGCACGGCTGCATCTGCGGGAGAAGTTCCTGCGGGCGCGGGTGGCCGTCTCGGGTGCCAATTTCGCGATCGCCGACACCGGCAGCCTGGTGGTGGTGGAGTCGGAGGGCAACGGGAGGATGTGCCTGACGCTGCCCGACACGCTGATCTCCGTGGTGGGAATCGAAAAGGTGCTGCCGTCGTGGCGCGACCTCGAGGTGATGTTGCAGGTGCTGCCGCGCAGCAGTACCGGGGAGCGGGAGAACCCGTACACATCGATCTGGACGGGCTCCGCTGCGGGCGACGGGCCCACCACCGTGCACATCGTGCTGCTCGACAACGGCCGCACCGACGTGCTGGCCGATCCGGCCGGCCGCGACGCGCTGCGATGCATCCGATGCTCGGCCTGCCTCAACGTGTGCCCCGTCTACGAACGCACGGGTGGGCACTCCTATGGCTCGGTGTATCCCGGGCCGATCGGCGCCGTGCTGACCCCGCAACTGCGCGGCACCGCGAGCGCGATCGACAGATCGCTGCCCTACGCGTCGAGTCTGTGCGGTGCCTGCTTCGACGTCTGCCCGGTGCGCATCGACATTCCGTCGATGCTGGTGCACCTGCGGACCCGCGTGGTCGACGAGCACCGCGACGGGCTGCCGTCGACAGAGCAGGCGGCCATGACGGCGGCGAGTTGGTTGCTGGCCGACCACCGGCGCCTCGAGGCTCTCGAGAAGACCGCCGCCGTCGGGGCGAAGATGGTGCGCAGCAAGCTGTTCGGCGGTAAGGATCGACTGCGCTGGCTGCCATGGCCCGCCAGCGCGTGGTCGGGGGCGCGCGACGCGCCGGTGCCGCCGACGGAGTCGTTCCGGTCGTGGTGGCAGCGCACCGGTGGCGGCCATGAGTGAGGCACGCGAAGCGATCCTCGCCCGGATCCGCGCTGCGCTGGCCGATCGGCCGGCGCCGGCCGACATCCCGTGGCGGTACGGCGCTGATGTCGGGACCGGCGAACAGGAGCTGGTGGCGCGGTTCTGCGACAGGGTGGCCGACTACCGGGCCCGTGTCGACCGGGTCGCCGAGGCCGATGTCGACGCGGTTGTCGCCGCCGCGCTGCACGGCGCCCGAAGTGTGGTCGCCGACGCCGTGGTCCAGGCGGCGTGGCCGGACGCCGCGTCGTGGGTCTCCGACACCGAGCTGAGCGCCGATGAACTCGACGCCGTCGACGCCGTGGTCACCACCGCGACCGTGGCGATCGCCAACACCGGGACGCTCGTGCTCGACCACGGCCCGGGCCAGGGCCGGCGGGCGGTGAGCCTGGTGCCCGACCTGCACGTGTGCGTGGTCCGCGTCTCCCAGATCGTCGACGACGTGCCGAACGCCGTTGCGCGACTCATCGATTCGGGTGTGCACACTCGACCGTTGACGTGGATCAGCGGACCGAGCGCCACCAGCGACATCGAGCTCGACCGGGTCGAGGGCGTGCACGGTCCGCGCACGCTGCACGTGATCGTCGTCGACTAGAGTTTGCTCGCCGCGTCCTCGTCGAGCAGCCACACCGTCGCTTCGCGGCCGACGGCGCCCGCGGCGGGCAGGTCGACCGGCGCGGCCCCGCCCAGTGCGGCCGCCACCGCATCGGCCTTGCCCTCGCCGGAGACCACCAACCACACCTCGCGGGAACGCGCAACGGCGGGCAGGGTCAACGTGATCCGGCGCGGCGGTGGTTTGGGGGAGTCGGTCACGCCGACCACCGTGCGCTCGGTCTCCTTGACCGCGTCGGTGTCGGGGAACAGTGAGTTGATGTGTCCTTCGGGCCCCATGCCCAACAGATGGACGTCGAACTCGCGGTCGGGGGCGACGAACGTCTCGTTCAGCAATTGCTCGTAGCCTGCCGCCGCCGCGTCGAGGTCGTCGCCGAACTCGCCGTCGCTGGCGGCCATCGCGTGCACGTTGACCGTAGGGATGTCGATGTCGTCCAACAACGCCTCGCGGGCCTGCTTGTCGTTGCGCTCGTCGTCGTCGGCGGGAACGAACCGCTCGTCGCCCCAGTAGAGATGCACCTTCGACCAGTCGATCTCGCCGCTGCGCTCCTTGACCCGCTCGAGCAGTCCGATGCCGGTGCCGCCGCCGGTCAGCACCACGCTGGCCTGTCCTCGAGCCGCGACGGCCGCGGTGATCGTGTCCACCAGACGGTCCCCGGCGGCTTTGACCAGTGCGTCTTTGTCGGCGTAGCGCTCCACGGTCGCGTTCACACGTACTGCACTTTCTCGATACCCTGCAGGGCCTCGTGGTAGATCTCGTCGGCGTCGAGGCGCCGCATGTCCTCTGCGAGGCACTCGCGAGTTTCCCTGCGCGCCAACGGCACCAGTGCTTCCGGTTGGGACGTGCGGGTGAGTTTCGCGGTGACTCCGTCCTGGGGTCGGCTCAGCGAGATCGTCTCGCCGTCGCGGACCAGCTCCACCTTCAGCTCACCCACCGCGCGGCGCACCGGCCCGTCGATGCGGTAGGCCAACCACCCGGCCAGCACGTCGAGCGCCGGCTCGGTGGCCAGCCCGGAGACCAGCGCCGAGGTGATCGGCTCGTGCGGGGGAAGGTCGACCGCCGAGGTGAGCAGCGCCCGCCAGTACGTGATCCGGCTCCATGCCAAGTCGGTATCACCCGGCGTGTAACCCTTGAGACGCCCCTTGATCGATGCCAGCGGGTCGGTGCCGTTGGTGGCATCGGTGATACGCCGGATGGCGAGTTTGCCCAGCGGATCCTCGGCGGGCACATCGGGAGCGACGTCGGGCCACCACGTCACCACCGGGGTGTCGGGGAGCAGGAACGGCATCACCACACTGCTCGCGTGGTTGGCCAGCGGACCGGAAAGGCGAAGGCACACGACCTCGTTCGCGCCTGCGTCCCGTCCCACGCGTAACTGTGCGTCGAGCCTGGCCTTGTCGGCGAGGCGGTCACCGGGCGCGACGACGACGACGCGACAGGGATGCTCGCGGCTCGCCGCGTTCGCCGCCTCGATCGAGTCCTCGAGCAGTGCCTCGGTGGTGGGGGCGATGACCAGGGTCAGCACCCGACCCAGCGTGATCGCGCCGCCCTCTTCGCGCAGCGCGATGATCTTCTTGTTGATGACGTCGGTCGTGGTGTCCGGCAGATCGAGGATCACGGCCTCCTCCATTCCCGGCCGGTGCGCCGCAACATCTCGAAGGCGGATTCAGGACCCCACCCGCCCGCTTCGTAGGGGTCCGGCTTCCCATGCGAGGCCCAGTACTCGAGGGCGGGATCGAGGATGCGCCAGGCCAATTCGACCTCCTGGTTGACCGGGAACAGCGACGGCTCGCCGAGTAGGACGTCGAGGATCAGGCGCTCGTAGGCTTCCGGCGATTCCTCGGCGAACGCCGATCCGTAGGAGAAGTCCATGCTGACATCGCGGACTTCCATCATGTTGCCCGGCACCTTGGACCCGAAGCGCAACGTGATGCCCTCGTCCGGCTGGACTCGGATCACCAGCGCGTTCTGCCCCAGCTCTTCGGTCATGGTGGCGTCGAACGGCAGGTGCGGGGCGCGCTTGAAGATCAGCGCGATCTCGGTGACCCTGCGGCCCAACCTCTTTCCGGTCCGCAGGTAGAACGGCACACCGGCCCAGCGGCGGGTGTCGACGTCGACGGTGATCGCGGCGAACGTCTCGGTGGTCGAGGTCTTCGAGAATCCCTCTTCCTCCAGCAACCCGACCACCCGCTCGCCGCCCTGCCAGCCCGCGGTGTACTGACCCCGCGAGGTGGTCTCGTCGAGGGGCTCGGCCAGCTTGCTCGCCGAGAGCACCTTGATCTTCTCCGCCTGCAGCTCGTCGGGGGAGAAGCTGACGGGTTCCTCCATGGCTGTCAGCGCCAGCAGCTGCAGCAGATGGTTCTGGATCACGTCACGGGCGGCGCCGACGCCGTCGTAGTACCCGCCACGTCCGCCGAGCCCGATGTCCTCGGCCATCGTGATCTGCACGCTGTCGACGTAATGCGAGTTCCACACCGGCTCGAACAGCTCGTTGGCGAACCGCAACGCCAGGATGTTCTGCACCGTCTCCTTGCCGAGGTAGTGGTCGATGCGGAACACCGACGACTCCGGGAAGACGTTGTTGACGATCGCGTTGAGCTCTTCGGCGCTCTTCAGGTCGTGACCGAACGGCTTCTCGATGACGACGCGGCTCCAACTGCCCTCGGGCTTCTTGGCCAGGCCGGTACGGGAGAGCTGTTCGAGCACCTGAGGAAACGCCTTCGGCGGAATCGACAGGTAGAACGCGTGATTGCCGCCGGTTCCGCGTTCGGCGTCGAGCTTGCCCAGCGTCTCGGCCAGGCTCTCGAAGGCCTTCTCGTCGTCGAAGGTGCCCTGCACGAAGCGCACCCCTTCGGACAAGCGGTCCCAGACCTCCTGGCGGAACGGCGTGCGGGCGTGCTGCTTGACCGCGTCGAGGACGACCTGGGAGAAGTCCTGGTCGGCCCAGTCTCGCCGCGCGAAACCGACCAGGGCGAACGACGGCGGCAGCAGCCCCCGGTTGGCCAGGTCGTAGATCGCGGGCATCAGCTTCTTGCGGGCGAGATCCCCGGTGACACCGAAGATCACCACACAGCACGGGCCCGCGATGCGGGGCATGCGTTTGTCGCGCTTGTCCCGCAGCGGGTTCTGCCAGGCTTCGCTCATCTCGCCCGGATCACTTCTTCTCGTCGAGCTGGCCCTGCGTGGCTTCGATGAGCTCCTGCCACGACTTCTCGAATTTCTCCACGCCCTCGTTCTCCAGCACCAGGAACACGTCGGTGAGGTCGATGCCCACACCCGAGAGTTCGTCGAAGATCTCCTGCGATTCCGCGCCCTTGCCGGTGACCGTGTCGCCGGTGACCACGCCGTGGTCGGCGACCGCGTCCATCGTCTTCTCCGGCATGGTGTTCACGGTGTTGGGGGCCACCAGCTCGGTGACGTAGAGGGTGTCGGAGTAATCGGGGTTCTTCACGCCCGTCGACGCCCAAAGCGGCCGCTGCACGCGTGCGCCGTCGTTCTCGAGCTTCTCGAAGCGCTCCCCGCCGAGGAACACCTCTTCGTAGGCGGCGTAGGCCAGTCGGGCGTTGGCGACGCCGGCCTTGCCGCGCAGCGCCAGCGCCTCGTCGGAACCGATGTCCTCGAGCCTCTTGTCGATCTCGGTGTCCACGCGGGAGACGAAGAACGACGCCACCGAATGGATGCGGGACAGATCGTGGCCCGCTTCCTTGGCCTTCTCGAGGCCCTTCAGGTAGGCGTCCATCACCAGGCGATAGCGCTCGACGGAGAAGATCAGAGTCACGTTCACCGAGATTCCCTCGGCGAGAACGGAAGCGATCGCGGGAACACCGGCCTCGGTGGCGGGGATCTTGATCAGCAGGTTGGGCCGGTCGACGATCTTCCACAGCTCGATCGCCTGCAGGATCGTCTTGTCCGTGTCATGGGCCAGCCGCGGGTCCACCTCGATGGACACCCGGCCGTCGACGCCGTCGGACTGCTCGTAGATCTTGGCGAACACGTCGCACGCGTTGCGCACGTCGTCGGTGGTGACGGTCCGGATGGTGGCGTCGACATCGGCGCCACGCTCGGCGAGTTCTTTGATCTGGTCGTCGTAGGCGTCACCCTTGGACAGTGCCGCCTGGAAGATCGACGGGTTGGTGGTCACGCCCACCACCGACTTCGTGTCGATGAGCGACTGCAGGTTGCCCGTCTGCAGCCGTTCGCGGGACAGGTCGTCGAGCCATACGGAAACGCCTGCGGCCGAGAGGGCCGCCAAATTCTCGTTCTGGGTCATGTCAATTCCTCGATTGTTCGCTGGCTAGTTCGCAATGCTGCGTTCCGCGGCGGCCACCACTGCCTCTGGGGTGAAACCGAATTCGCGGAACAGCGTCTTGTCGTCGGCCGACTCGCCGAAGTGCTCGATCGAGATGATCTCGCCGGTGTCGCCGACGATCTTCCACCAACTCTGCGCGACCGCTGCCTCGATGGCGACCCGAGCCGACACCTGCGGAGGCAGCACGCTGTCCCGGTACTCCTTGGGCTGGGACTCGAACCACTCCAGGCACGGCATCGACACCACGTAGGCGTTGATGTTCTTCTCCCGCAACGCTTTCTGCGCTTCGACTGCGATCTGCAGTTCGGAGCCCGTGCCGATCAGGATGACGTCGGCGTCGTCGGCGGGGGAGCCGCCACCGAGCACGTACCCGCCCCGGGCGACGCCCTCGGCGTCGGTGCCCTCCAGCACGGGGATGCCCTGACGGGTCAGGATGAAACCGACCGGGCCGCTGCCGTTACCGCGGGCGAGGATGCTCTTCCACGCGTACGCCGTCTCGTTCGGGTCACCCGGGCGCACCACCGACAGGTTCGGGATGGCCCGCAGCGCCGCCAGGTGCTCGATGGGCTGGTGGGTGGGCCCGTCCTCGCCCAGGCCGATCGAATCGTGGGTCCAGATGTAGATGGTGTCGATGTCCATCAGCGAGGCCAACCGCACCGCGGGACGCATGTAGTCGGAGAACTGCAGGAACGTCCCGCCGAACGCGCGCGTCGGGCCGTGCAGCACGATGCCCGACAGGATCGAGCCCATCGCGTGCTCGCGGATACCGAAGTGCAGCACCCGGCCGTACCAGTCGGCCTCGAAGTCCGACGTCGAGATCGACGGCGGGCCGAACGACTTGACGCCCTTGATCGTGGTGTTGTTGCTGCCCGCCAGGTCGGCCGAGCCGCCCCACAGTTCGGGCAGCTTCGGCGCGACATCGTTGAGCACCTGCCCGAACGCCGCGCGGGTGGCGACGGCCTTGGAACCGGGCTCCCAGTAGGTGATGTCGGAGTCCCACCCGTCGGGCAATTCCTCGGCGGTCAGGCGGTCCAGCAGCTTCTTGCGCTCGGGCTCACGTTCGGCCCAGGCGTCGAAGCCCGGCTGCCACTTCTCGTGCGCCTCGCGTCCGCGGTCGACCAACTTGCGGGTGTGCTCGAACACCTCGTCGCTGACCTCGAAGGTCTTGTCCGGGTCGAAGCCCAGGATCTTCTTGGTGGCCGCGACCTCGTCGTCGCCGAGAGCCGACCCGTGCACACCGCCGGTGTTCATCTTGTTCGGCGCCGGATATCCGATGATCGTGCGCAACGCGATGAACGACGGCTTGTCGGTCACCTTTTTCGCTTCCGCGATCGCCTGTTCGATGGCAACCACGTTCTCGCCGCCCTCGATCTCCTGCACATGCCAGCCGTAGGCCCGGTAACGCGCGGCGACGTCCTCGCTCAGCGCGATATTGGTGTCGTGCTCGATGGAGATCTGGTTCTTGTCGTAGAACACGATCAGGTTGCCGAGCTGCTGGGTGCCGGCGAGCGAGGACGCCTCGCTGGTGACGCCTTCTTCGATGTCTCCGTCGGAGGCGATCACGTAGATGTAGTGGTCGAACGGGCTTTCACCGGCCGGGGCGTCGGGGTCGAACAAGCCACGCTCGTAGCGTGACGCCATCGCCATGCCGACCGCCGAGGCCAGCCCCTGCCCCAGCGGGCCGGTGGTGATCTCCACGCCCCTGGTGTGGCGGAACTCGGGGTGGCCGGGCGTCTTGGACTTGAACGTCCGCAGCGCCTCGATGTCGGACAGTTCGAGCCCGAAGCCACCCAGGTAGAGCTGAAGGTAGAGCGTCAGGCTGGAATGCCCGCAGGACAGGATGAACCGGTCGCGGCCCAACCAGTCCGTGTCGCTGGGATCGTGGCGCATCTGGCGCTGGAACAGCGTGTAGGCCAGGGGCGCCAGGCTCATCGCCGTCCCGGGGTGACCGTTGCCCACCTTCTGGACGGCGTCGGCGGCCAGCACGCGGACGGTGTCCACCGCGCGGGTGTCCAGCTCGGTCCAGTCGTCGGGATGGTTCGGTCGGGTCAGCGAAGAGATCTCTTCGAGCGTGGTCACGAGGCGCACTCCTTGGACTTGGTGGGGCGTGTCGATCCGCACCAACCACCCTAGTGCTCACCGACGCCGGGACGCAGGGGTGATACCCACGGTGCCGGGAACCATCCGTGACACCCCGAGATTTCGGCGACGGCCCCGAGCGGTCTACCATCGCCTGTAGTAGACGCGGCGTGAAGGAGTTGGTTGGGTGAGGATCCGCGAAGGCGACCTCGTCGGGGATTCGGCCGACGCCGCCCCGCGCGGTTTCCGCACCACCCTGCTCGGCTACCTGGCTCTGACGAAGCCGCGCGTCATCGAACTCCTGCTGGTCACCACGATTCCGGCGATGCTGTTGGCCCACCGCGGCAGCGTGGACCCGTTGCTGATCCTCAACACGATGTTCGGCGGACTGCTGGCCGCCGCCGGCGCCAACACCCTCAACTGCGTCGCCGATGCCGACATCGACAAGGTGATGAAGCGCACCGAGCGCCGTCCGCTGGCGCGCGCCACGGTGCCCCGCAGCCACGCCCTGGTGTTCGGCTTGGCGCTCTCGGTCGGGTCGTTCTTCTGGCTGTGGTGGACCACCAACATGCTCTCGGCGCACCTGGCCGGCGCCACGATCGCGTTCTACGTGCTGGTGTACACGCTGCTGCTCAAGCGGCGGACCTCGCAGAACGTCGTGTGGGGCGGAGCCGCCGGCTGCATGCCGGTGATGATCGGTTGGTCGGCGGTGACCGGCACGATCAGCTGGCCCGCGATCGTGATGTTCTTGATCATCTTCTTCTGGACGCCGCCGCACACCTGGGCGCTCGCCATGCGCTACAAGGAGGACTACAAGGCGGCGGGCGTGCCGATGCTGCCGGTGGTCGCGACCGAGGTGCAGGTCACCAGGCAGATCCTCGTCTACACCTGGTTGACCGTGATCGCGACGCTGGCGCTGGCCATGGCCACCGGCTGGCTGTACGCCTCGGTGGCCATCCTGGCCGGCGCCTGGTTCCTGGTGATGGCCCATCAGCTCTACGCCGGCGTGCGGCGCGGGGAACCGGTCAAGCCGCTGCGGCTGTTCCTCCAGTCGAACAACTACCTCGCGGTGGTGTTCTGCGCGCTGGCCGTCGACTCGGCTCTGAACCTGCCCACTCTGCTGCACCTCTGAGTCAGCCGGGCAGCAGCACCACCGATCCGACGGTCTTGCGGCCCTGCAGGTCGCGGTGTGCCTGCTCCGCATCGGCGAGCGCATAACGGTTGCTGACGGTCACGGTCAGCGTGCCGTCGGCGATGGCGCTGAGCAGTTCGCCCGCCCGCCACGAGAATTCGTCGGCCGTGCGGGTGTGGTGGGCGAGATTCGGTCGCGTCAGGAACACCGAACCGGCGGCGTTGAGGCGCTGCGGATCGAACGGCGGCACCGGCCCGCTCGCCGCTCCGAACAGCGCCAACGTGCCGCGCACCGCGAGGCTTGCCAGGCTCGCCTCGAACGTCGAGGCACCCACCCCGTCGTAGACCGCCTGCACGCCCTGGCCGTCGGTCAGCTCCCGGATGTGCGCGCCGAACGTCTGCGGATCGTCCGGATAGTCGAGCACCTCGACCGCACCGGCCTGGCGGGACAACTCGGCCTTGTCGGACGTCGAGACCGTCGTGATCACCTTGGTCGCGAGGCTGGTGGCCCATTGGGTCAGGATCAGACCGACGCCGCCGGCGCCGGCGTGCACCAGCACGGTGTCGCCCTGCTGGATCGGGTAGGTGGACTTGATCAGGTAATGCGCCGTCATACCCTTCAACAGCGCCGAGGCGGCCACGTCGGGTGCCACGCCCTCGGGCACGTAGGCGACGAAGTCGGCGGGGGCCAGGCAGTAGTCGGCGTAGGCGCCGAGAGCCTGGGCGGTCACCACTCGGTCGCCGACGTTGAGCGCGGCGACATCGTCGCCGACGGCCTCGATCGTGCCGCACACCTCGGTGCCGACGACGAACGGCAGCTCCCGCGGATACAGCCCCGAACGGAAGTACGTGTCGATGAAGTTGACGCCGATCGCCTCGGCCTTGATCAGCACCTGATCGGGTCCGGGTGCGGGCCGGGACTTCTCGACGTAGGACAGAACTTCCGGCCCGCCGGTCTCGGCGACTTCGATCGCGTACATAGGTGACATCATGCCCGTCATGAAGCTCGCCCGCCCCGAGGTGTTCCATCCGCGCATCGTGCTGGCGGGATGCCCCGCGCTGCCCGAGGGCGACGGTGACGATGCCGGCTTGGTGGGGGCGCTGCGGACGCGCGGACTTCACGCCCGGTGGCTCTCCTGGGACGATCCCGCAACGCTCGATGCCGACGTGGTGATCCTGCGCGCGACGTGGGACTACACCGAACGGCTCGCCGAGTTCATGGCCTGGACCTCTCGGGTACGCAGGCTGCTCAACGGGCGCGATGTGGTCGCGTGGAACACCGACAAGCGGTATCTGGCCGACCTCGCGGCCGCCGGCGTGCCGACCGTACCCAGCGCGTTCTTCGCGCCGGGGGAGCCGGTCGTCATCGGGGAGGTCGGTAGGGAGATCGTGGTGAAACCAGCGGTCGGCGCCGGATCGGTGGGGGCGATGCGGTTCCGCGACGCGGACGCGGCGTACGCGCATGCCGTGGCCTTGCAGGCCGACGGACGGACGGCGCTGGTACAGCCCTACGACGCTCGGGTGGCCGCCGGCGAGACCGCGATGGTGTTCCTGCGCGGTGAGCCGTCACACGCCTTCATGAAGGGTCCGATGCTGCCCGAGGCGGGCCGGGGGCCGGTGCTCGATCCGTCCGGCACCTACGCCGAGGAGCGTCTGCAGCGCGCGGACCCGGCGGACGAGCTGTGGGAGGTCGGCCACGCCGCCCTCGCCGCCGCGGCGGCGCATCTGCGCATCCGGGTCACCGATCTGCTGTACGCGCGCGTCGATGTGTTGGGTGGACCGGATGCGCCGGCGCTGCTGGAACTCGAGCTCGTCGAGCCGTCACTGGGGTGGCGGCAGCTCGATCAGGCGGCCCGGGACCGGCAGCAGCGCCGATTCGCGCTGGCGCTGGAGTCAGCCCTCGACGAGCTCGGGCTGGGTCCGTTCGCGCATCGCGGCCCATAGCGCGGCCGTCGCGGCGGTACACGCCGCGGCCCCCGCGACGTGGAACGCCACCAGCACCGCCGGCACCCCGGTCGCGAACTGGACCGCACCGAGCAGCCCCTGTGCGGCGATCAGGACCACCAGCACCCGCAATCGCCTCAGCACCGGAGGCGCCGTGCGGGTCGCCAGCAGCCCGAAGCCCAGCCCTATCACCAGCGACAGGTAGGCCACGAGCAACGACGAGTGCAGGTGGACGAGCGTGGTGATCTCGACCTCCAGCCGTGGCACCGGGCGCTCGATGCTCTTGTCGCCGGCGTGGGGTCCCGCCCCGGTGACCATCGTGCCGGTGACGAGCACCGCGGCGAGGGTCAGTGCGCTCAGTGCGGTCAGCTGGCGCAACGCTCGCGGCGCGCGTGAGACCGTCACGCCCTGATCGGGTTGACCGATCTTGACGAACAGCAGGACCGAGAGCCACACCATCAGCATCGAGGCGAGCAGGTGCACCGCCACGGTCCACCACAGCAGGCCGGTGAGAACCGTGATGCCGCCGATCACGGCCTGCAGCACGGTCGAGGCCGGCATCAGCCAGGCGTAGATGAGCACCTCGCGGCGGCGCCGGGCCCGGGTCACCACGATGACGGCCGCGGCCGCGGTCAGCACGACCAGGAACGTGATCAACCGGTTGCCGAACTCGACGGCTTGATGGATGCCCGGAACCTCGGCATGGGGGACGGGCGTGAAGCTGCCGGGGAAGCACTGCGGCCAAGTCGGGCAGCCCAGTCCCGACGCGGTGACACGCACGATGGCGCCGGTCACGGCGATGCCGCCCTGGGTCAGGATCACCGCGGCGGCGACGATGCGCTGCACGCGCAGGCTCGGCTCCGGGAAGAGATCGACGAGCCGCACGAAGAGCCGTGGCAGGAGTCGTCGGCTGGGCACGGTGTCGATGGTAGAGCCCGGCTAACTACGGGTCGTAGTAGGGGCGGTGAGCGGCACCAGCACCTCGTCGACGAGCGTGAGCACCAGGTCGTCGTCGATGGGGTCGCCGGTGATCAGGAGGTGGTGCCACAGCACGCTCTGGCCGAGTTCCCTGACGACGCCGATCGGGATGTCGGCCCGCACGTCCCCGCGGTCGATCCCGCGCTGCACCAGGGCGGTCACGTCGGCCTTGCGGCTGCCGATGACGTCGGCGTGGAACGTCTCGGCCAGTTCGGGGTCGGCCGCCACCGCCATCACGATCGAGCGCATCAACGGTCCGCGTGGGCCGGCGAACAGCTCGGCCCACCCGCGCAGCACGGCCAGCATGTCGGTGCGGAACCCGCCGGTGTCCGCGGTGGGGATCGCCGCCGAGGCGACCTCGATGAGGGTGTCGCGCAGGAGGGCGCGGCGGTCGGACCACCGCCGGTAGAGCACGGGCTTGCTGGTGTGGGCGGCCGCGGCGACCGCCTCCATCGTGACGCCGTCGGGTCCGTGCGCGGCCAGCAGATCCATGACGGCCGACTTGATCGCCGCATCGAGCTCTGGACCGCGTCGACGGGTGGTGGGCATGATCACACTCTTTTCCGAATAGAAACGCTTGCGTATCTTATCACGGTCATCGTACCGTCTCTGTTAAGAAACGCAAACGTATCTTCTAAGGACGGACATGTACCACCCGCCACTTCCCGTGCTGTACCCGATGCGGCCGATCGACTCGGCATCGGTGCAGGTGACCGAGTGTGCCCACGGCCGGCGCCGGATCACGATCGACCACCGACCCCTGGCCGGGATCACCCCGGCGATGCTGCTCGACTGGTTCACCCACCTGGACGGCACGATGCAGTACGGCGGACGGATCGTCGATCGCTATCTGGCCTGGCACCCGACCGATCACATCCGGTGGGAGCTGTGGCGGCCCGCGCCCGGTGGCGGAGCGGGCGAAGGTGCCCGGTTCCACATCGTCGAGGCGTTCGGCGGTGATCCCAGGTTCGGCGTCGACGTCGTCGACCGGGTCGAGAAACTCGACGTCACCGGCATCCGGTTGGTGCAGCGGCTCGCCGGGGTGCCGATCGTCGCCCTCGAGCACACGTGGTCGGCGGGCGTCGAGGGCGCCCACTACGTGTCCGTGCTGGACATCGGCGCGCGCAGCGCGGTGATGGCCCCGGTCAATGCCCTGCTGCGACGCCGGTTCCCGCCGACGATGGCCGAAGCATGGGTCCGGCACAACATCGAGGAGGTCGGTCGGCTGGAGTATCTGCTGCCTCAGGTGGCGAGCTCAGGTGAAGCGGAACCAGCGCAGCGCGCATAGCGCGGCGGCCGCGCCCCAGATCGCCATCACCGCAAGGCCGAACCAGTCGACCGACAGCGTCATGGCCTGCGTCAGCGCCTCGGTCAGCGCCCCCGACGGCGTCAACCGCGCGATCCACTGCACAGCGGCCGGCACGATGCCCCCGTCGGTACCACCCTCGACGGTCAGCGCGCCCACCCCGGCGAAGACGAACCACATCAGGTTCGCCACCGCGAGCACGATCTCGGCGCGCAGGGTGCCGCCGAGCAGCAGCCCCAGCGCGGCGAAGACCGCGGTGCCGAGCGCGATGATCACCGCGCCCAGCGCGAGGCCGGCCGGCGCGGGCCGCCAGCCCAGGCCGAGGCCGATGGCGCCCAGCAGGATCGACTGCAGGAACACCACGGTCACCACTGCCAGCGATTTTCCGGCGATGATGCCCCACACCGGCAACGCGGTGGCTCCGAGCCGCTTGAGGGCGCCGTACCGGCGATCGAAGGCCACCGCGATGGCCTGCCCGGTGAATGCGGTCGAGATGACCGCCAGCGCCATGATCGCGGGGGTGAACGTCCCGGCGCGATCCGGACCGAACGAGCCCAACGGAAGCAGGGTCAACCCGATCAGCAGCGTGATCGGGATGAACATCGTCAGCAGCAGCTGCTCGCCGTTGCGCAGCAGCAGCCGCAGTTCCAGTCCGTACTGCGCGGCCAGCATCCGCGGCACGGGGGCCGGCCGCGGATCGGGGGAGAAGGTGCCCTCGGCGAAACGGTTCGAGGTGTGCTTCGGTGTGTTCCTCGGCGTGCTCATTGCCGCAACTCCCGCCCGGTGACGTCGAGGAACACGTCCTCGAGGCTGCGCTGCTCGACACGCATGTCGGTGGCGAGCACGTCGAGCCGGGCGCACCACGCCGTGACCGTCGCCAGCACCTGCGGATCGATGCGTCCCTCGATGAGGTACTCACCGGGCGAGGGCTCGGTGGCCCGGTAGCTCTCGGGCAGCGCCGCGATCAGCAGCGAGAGGTCCAGCATGCGCGGCGCCCGGAATCGCAGCTGGTTCTCGGCGCCACTGCGCATCAGCTCGGCGGGCGTGCCGCCGGCCACGGCCTGGCCCCGGTCGATGATCAGGATGTGGTCGGCCAGTTCCTCGGCCTCGGTGAGCTGATGGGTGGTCAGCACCACCGTCACGCCGTCGCGCCGCAGCGCGTCGATCAGCTCCCACACCACCAGGCGGGCGTGCGCGTCCATCCCTGCCGTCGGCTCGTCCAGGAACACCAGCTCGGGCCGGCCGACCACCGCGCAGGCCAGGGCCAGCCGCTGCTGCTGGCCACCGGAGAGCCGCCGGTAGGCGGTGCGCGCCGAATCGGTCAGGCCCAGGGTGTCCAGCAGCCACGCCGGGTCCAGCGGATTGGCCGCGTACGAGGCCACCAGCGCCAGCATCTCGCCGGCGCGTGCGGCCGGGTAGGCGCCGCCACCCTGCAGCATCACCCCGGTCCGTGCCCGCACCTCGGCGTTGTCGGCCACCGGGTCGAGCCCGAGAATCTCGATGCTGCCGTCGTCGGGACGGACGAAACCCTCGCACATCTCGACCGTGGTCGTCTTACCGGCGCCGTTGGGTCCCAGCAGCGCGAAGATCTCCGCCGCTCCCACCTCGAGGTCCAACGTGGACACCGCCACGGTGTCGCCGTACCGCTTGGTCACGCCACGCAGTCGCACGGGCGCGTCGCCGGAACGGGAGGTCACGGAGATTCAGCGTAGGCGTCGGCCTTGGGATCGGCCGTGGGGGCCGCTCCTACCGGCTCGTCGAGGCGACCTGTCGCGGCTGCCGGCACCGCGCGCCACGGCAGCCACCGGTAGGTCAGCGCGATCAGGGTGGCCACGATCACGGTGCTGGCCAGTGTCGCGAGCACGATCTGGAACAGGGCGAAGCGGTCGCCGTTGGCGGTGGGGCCGAAGATCCCGACGATGAGGGTGACGGCGATGACCGCGGCGCGGAACCCCGGCCGGGTGGCCCAGGCGGCCAGCGGGATGATCGGCCACAGCAGATACCACGGTTGCACCACCGGGAACAGCAGCACGGTGACGCCGAGCGCGACGCCCAGGCCGCCGACCGGATGCAGGCGGTTACGCAGCACGGCGAACAGCAGCCAGGTGACGATCATCGCGATCAGGGTCACGCCGATCGCGCGGGTCAGACCGAGAACGGCGGTGGTGTGGTCGCCCAGGCCCAGCAGGATGCCCACCTGACCGGTGCCCAGCGCCAGCAGCGTCGGCGGGGACATCCAGCTGCGGACGACGTTGGCAGTGCCGAGGGTGAACAGCCAGCCGAAGCCCAGCCCGCTGGCCCACCCGATCAGCGCCATCACCGCCAGGGACACCGCGCCCAGCGCGCTGCCGGCCATCAGGAACGCCTTGACAGTGCCGCCCCACCGCGCGGCCAGCGCCATCGCTACGAAACCGAGCGCCAACAACCCCGGCAGCTTGACCTGCGAGGACATCGTGATCAACACCGTCCCGGCCAGCAGCATGGCCGGCGCGTACCCGCGGTGCCGGACGGCGTCGCCCACCGCGGTGCCCCTGGGAAAAGCGGAGATACCGCGCAGCGCGAACTCGGTGCCGGCCAGCATCAGACCCAGCATCAGCGCCTCGTTGTGGATACCGGCGATCAGATGCATGAACAGCAGCGGGTTGGTCGCGCCCAGCCAGAGTGCGCTGACCTCGGCGACGCCGCAGCGGCGTGCCAGCCGGGGCGTCGCCCACACGATCAGGCCGACGCCCAACAACACCATCAGCCGGTGGAACAGCACCGCTTCGACGATGTTCTCGCCCGTGATCCGCGAGATGCCGCGCCCGATCCACAAAAACAGCGGCCCGTACGGGGCGGGCGTCTCGCGCCACAGGCTGGGTACCGACAGCGTGAAGACGTGATCGAGCCCCAGGCCGGGGGCCGGCCCGACGCGGTAGGGGTCGTTGCCCTGCAGGGAGATCTCGCTCTGGGCCAGGTAGGAGTAGACGTCCTTGCTGTACATCGGCGGGGCGATCAGCAGCGGTAGCGCCCACAGCAGCAACGTGCGGTCGACCTGGCTGCGGGTCATGCGGCGCTTGCCCAGCGCGAACCGGCCGAGCATCAGCCAGGCCAGTGCCATCATCACCGCGCCGGTGGTGGTCATGGTCAGTGACACCGTCTGGATCCGCGATGGCAGATTGAGCAGGCGCACGCCGAAGGTGGGGTCCTGCACGACGGGGCGCGCACCGGCGCCCAGCGCGCCGATCGCCATCAGCACGGTGCCGGTCGCGCCGAACAGGCGGGTGCGGTGCAGCGCGACCAATTCGGCGGGGTCCAGGGGGCTGCCGACGGTGCGCTCGTCGCCGTGGAGACCGGCGATGGAGGTGCTGAGCGAGTGTCGGCGGGCTGCCACTCAGGCAGCGTAGCGGGCGGCTATTCCCGGTTCGGCCGCCCAGACGGTGTGAGAAGTATGACGACGTCGCTAAGGGTGGCCTTGGTGGACCCGGTCTGGCAATTGCGTCACACTGGTGTTGTGAAATTCCGTCCGGAGGGCACTGTCGTGCCGACTGAGGGGGCCCCGGCGCTGTCGGCGTCACCCTCGGCTGCCGACGGTGACACCAGGACGGCGATCGTGCGTCTGCTGCTGGAGTCCGGTTCGACGACGGCAAGCAGCATCGGCGAGCGACTCGGCCTCTCGGCGGCCGGGGTGCGCCGACATCTCGACGCACTGATCGAGGCGGGCGACGCGCAGGCCAAGTCCGCTGCCGCCTGGCAGCAGGAAGGCCGCGGCCGGCCCGCCAAGCGCTACCAGCTCACCGCCGCCGGACGCGCGAAACTCGAGCACACCTACGACGATCTGGCGTCGGCGGCCATGCGGGCGCTGCGCGAGATCGGCGGGGACGACGCGGTGCACACGTTCGCCCGGCGGCGCATCGACACGATCCTGTCCGGCGTCGCGCCGGCGGCGTCCGAGCGCGCCGAGGACGTCGAGGCCGCCGCAGAGCGCGTCGCCGACGCGCTGAGCCGGGCCGGCTACGCCACGACGACCACGCAGGTGCGCGGTCCGCTGGGCGGGGTGCAGATCTGCCAGCACCACTGCCCGGTGTCCCACGTCGCCGAGGAGTTCCCCGAACTCTGCGAGGCCGAACAGCAGGCGATGTCCGAGGTACTGGGTACTCACGTCCAGCGGCTCGCCACGATCGTCAACGGGGATTGTGCCTGCACCACCCACGTTCCGGCGCACAGCCCGCGCCGGAGCCCGTCAGCTAGCAAAAGGAGTGTGTCGCAATGACACTCACACCTGAGGTCAAGCCCGAAACGCTGACCCAGGAGGAGACCATCGCCTCCCTGGGCAAGTACGGGTACGGCTGGGCCGACTCCGACGTCGCCGGTGCCAGCGCACAGCGCGGCCTGTCCGAGGCGGTGGTGCGCGACATCTCGGCGAAGAAGAGCGAGCCGGAGTGGATGCTCGACATCCGCCTGAAGGCGTTGCGCACCTTCGACAAGAAGCCGATGCCGAACTGGGGGTCCAACCTCGAGGGCATCGACTTCGACAACATCAAGTACTTCGTGCGCTCCAGCGAGAAGCAAGCCGCCACCTGGGACGATCTGCCCGCGGACATCAAGAACACCTACGACAAGCTCGGCATCCCCGAAGCCGAGAAGCAGCGCCTGGTCTCGGGCGTGGCCGCCCAGTACGAGTCGGAGGTCGTCTACCACTCCATCCGCGAAGACCTCGAGGCCCAGGGCGTCATCTTCCTCGACACCGATTCCGGTCTGCGCGAGCATCCCGAACTGTTCCGGGAGTACTTCGGCACCGTGATCCCGGCCGGGGACAACAAGTTCTCCGCGCTGAACACCGCGGTGTGGTCCGGCGGGTCGTTCATCTACGTCCCCAAGGGTGTGCACGTCGACATCCCGCTGCAGGCCTACTTCCGGATCAACACCGAGAACATGGGTCAGTTCGAGCGGACGCTGATCATCGTCGACGAGGACGCCTACGTGCACTACGTCGAAGGCTGCACGGCGCCGATCTACAAGAGCGACTCGCTGCACAGCGCGGTCGTCGAGATCGTCGTCAAGCCCGGCGGGCGGTGCCGGTACACGACCATCCAGAACTGGTCGAACAACGTGTTCAACCTGGTCACCAAGCGGGCCCGCGCCGAGGCCGGCGCCACGATGGAGTGGGTCGACGGCAACATCGGCTCTAAGGTCACCATGAAGTACCCGGCGGTGTGGATGACCGGTGAGCACGCCAAGGGCGAGGTCCTCTCCGTCGCGTTCGCCGGCGAGGGACAGCACCAGGACACCGGCGCCAAGATGCTGCACCTGGCGCCGAACACGTCGTCCAACATCGTGTCCAAGTCCGTCGCCCGCGGCGGCGGCCGCGCGTCCTATCGCGGCCTGGTGCAGGTCAACAAGGGTGCCCACGGATCGCGTTCGAGCGTGAAATGCGATGCGCTGCTGGTGGATACGATCAGCCGCTCCGACACCTATCCCTACGTCGACATCCGCGAGGACGACGTCACGATGGGCCACGAGGCCACCGTGTCGAAGGTCAGCGATGATCAGATGTTCTACCTGATGAGCCGCGGCCTGACCGAGGACGAGGCGATGGCGATGGTGGTCCGCGGTTTCGTCGAGCCGATCGCCAAGGAGCTCCCGATGGAGTACGCGCTGGAGCTCAACCGGCTGATCGAATTGCAGATGGAAGGCGCGGTCGGCTAGTGGCAGAGTCTGATGTGACGACGAATGTGACGGCAGCCCTCGAGGGTGCCAACAAAGGCGAGCTGTTCACCTCGTTCGACGTCGACGCCTTCGAGGTGCCCGGCGGCCGTGACGAGATCTGGCGTTTCACCCCGCTCAAGCGGCTGCGCGGTCTGCACGACGGCTCGGCGGTCGCCACCGCGGAGGCCACCGTCGAGGTGGCCGGTGCCGATGCCGTGCGGGTCGAGAAGGTGTCCCGCACCGACGATCGCCTGGGTGACGCCGGCGTTCCCGCCGATCGGGTTGCCGCCCAAGCCTATTCGGCATTCGGCGCGGCCACGCTGATCGAGGTGCCCGCCCAGGCCGTCGTCCCCGACCCGATCGAGGTGACGATCACCGGTCCCGGCGAGGGGGCGACCGCCTACGGGCACACCCAGATCCGCGTCGGTGAATTGGCCGAAGCGGTCGTCGTGCTCGACCACCGCGGCAGCGGAACCTACGCCGACAACATCGAATTCGTGATCGGTGACGGTGCGACACTGCGTGTGGTGTCCATCGCCGACTGGGCCGACGACGCGGTGCACGTCAGCATGCATCACGCGACGTTGGGCCGGGACGCGGTGTTGCGCCACGCGGCCGTCACGCTCGGCGGCGACGTGGTCCGGTCGACGGGCCGGGTGCGCTACACCGCGCCGGGCGGGGACGCCGAACTGCTCGGCCTCTACTTCGCCGACGACGGTCAGCACTTCGAGTCCCGGCTGCTGGTCGACCACGCACAACCGAACTGCCGCTCCAACGTGACGTACAAGGGTGCACTGCAAGGAGATCCGGCCTCGCGGCGCCCCGACACCCACACCGTCTGGGTGGGCGATGTGCTGATCCGCGCCGAAGCCACCGGCACCGACACCTTCGAGGTGAACCGGAACCTGGTGCTCACCGACGGCGCGCGCGCCGACTCGGTGCCCAACCTGGAGATCGAGACCGGCGAGATCGTCGGCGCCGGCCATGCGAGCGCCACCGGCCGATTCGACGACGAGCAGCTGTTCTATCTGCGCGCCCGCGGCATTCCGGAGGAGCAGGCCCGCCGTCTGGTGGTCCGCGGCTTCTTCGGCGAGATCATCGCCAAGATCTCCGTACCCACCGTCCGGGAGCGCCTGACCGACGCCATCGAACGCGAACTAGCGATTACCGAGAAGAGTTGACCATGACCACACTGGACATCAAAGATCTGCACGTCTCGGTGAACACCCCCGAGGGTGAAGAGATCCCGATCCTCAAAGGCGTTGACCTGACCGTGAAGTCGGGGGAGACCCACGCCGTGATGGGCCCCAACGGGTCCGGCAAGTCGACGCTGTCCTACGCCATCGCGGGGCATCCGAAGTACACCGTCACGGGCGGCTCGATCACGCTGGACGGCGACGATGTCCTCGAGATGAGTGTCGACGAGCGTGCCCGGGCCGGCCTCTTCCTGGCCATGCAGTACCCGGTCGAGGTACCGGGTGTGTCGATGTCGAACTTCCTGCGCACCGCCGCGACCGCAGTCCGCGGCGAGGCCCCCAAGCTGCGCCACTGGGTCAAAGAGGTCAAGGGTGCGATGACCGACCTCGGCATCGACCCGTCCTTCGGCGAGCGCAGCGTCAACGAGGGGTTCTCCGGCGGCGAGAAGAAACGTCACGAGATCCTGCAGCTCGGCCTGCTCAAGCCGAAGATCGCGATCCTCGACGAGACCGATTCCGGTCTGGACGTCGACGCGCTGCGCGTAGTCAGCGAGGGTGTGAACCGCTACGCCGAGGCCGAGCACGGCGGCGTGCTGCTGATCACGCACTACACCCGCATTCTGCGCTACATCCAGCCACAGTTCGTCCACGTCTTCGTGGCCGGGCGGATCGTCGAATCGGGCGGCCCCGAACTCGCCGACGAGCTGGAGGCCAACGGCTACGAGCGCTTCACTCAGGCTGCCGCCGCGGGGGCCTGACCGTGACGGCTGCGCGCGTGCTCGATGCGGCCGAGGTGGCCCGGGTCAGGGCGGATTTCCCGATTCTGTCCCGGGTGATGCGCGGTGGTAACCAGCTGGCTTATCTGGACTCCGGAGCGACGTCGCAGAAGCCGCTGACCGTGCTCGACGCCGAGCGGGAATTCCTGCTCACCTCCAACGGGGCGGTGCACCGCGGCGCCCACCAGTTGATGGAGGAAGCGACCGACGCCTACGAACAGGGCCGCGAGGACATCGCGTCGTTCGTCGGCGCCGACACCGATGAGCTGGTGTTCACCAAGAACGCCACGGAGGCCATCAACGTGGTGGCCTTCGCCCTGGGCGACAAGCGGTTCGAGCACGCCGTCGGCCCCGGAGACGTCATCGTCACCACTGAGCTCGAACACCACGCGAACCTGGTTCCCTGGCAGGAGCTGGCGCAGCGCACCGGAGCGACGCTGCGCTGGTACGGGATCACCGACGACGGCCGGATCGACCTCGACTCGCTCGAGCTCAACGAGCGCGTGAAAATCGTTGCCTTCAGCCATCATTCGAACGTCACCGGAGCCGTCGCGCCGGTCGAGGAGTTGGTGGCCCGCGCCCGCGCGGTGGGCGCGCTGGTGCTGCTCGATGCCTGCCAGTCGGTGCCGCACCAGCCGGTCGATCTGCATGGTCTCGACGTCGACTTCGCAGCGTTCTCCGGACACAAGATGCTCGGCCCCACCGGCATCGGCGTGCTGTACGGCAAGCGGGCACTGCTCGATGCGATGCCGCCGGTGCTGACCGGCGGGTCGATGATCGAGACGGTCACGATGGAGGCCACCACGTTCGCGCCCGCGCCGCAGCGCTTCGAGGCGGGCACCCCGATGACGTCCCAGGTGGTGGGATTGGCGGCGGCCGCCCGCTACCTCGACGCGCTCGGCATGCCGGCCGTCGAGGAGCACGAGCGCGACCTCGTGGCTGCCGCGCTGGCCGGGCTGTCACAGATCGAGGGCGTGCGGGTGATCGGTCCGACGTCGATGACCGACCGCGGGTCGCCGGTGTCGTTCGTCGTCGACGGGGTGCACGCGCACGACGTCGGCCAGGTGCTCGACGACGACGGCGTGGCGGTGCGGGTGGGCCACCACTGCGCGTGGCCGCTGCACCGCCGGTTCGGCATCGCCGCGACGGCCCGCGCCTCGTTCGCCGTCTACAACACCATCGACGAGGTGGACCGGCTGGTGGCCGGGGTGCGGCGCGCCGTGGAGTTCTTCGATCCGGCGGGCAGGAGCCAAGCGACCCGGGGTCGTTCATGAGGCTTGAGCAGATCTACCAGGAGGTGATCCTGGACCACTACAAGCACCCGCATCACCGCGGGCTGCGGGAGCCGTTCGCCGCCGAGGTGCACCATGTCAATCCGACCTGCGGCGACGAGGTGACGCTGCGGGTGGCGCTGTCCGAGGACGGCGAGACCGTCGCCGACATCTCCTACGACGGACAGGGCTGTTCCATCAGCCAGGCCTCGACGTCGGTGCTGACCGATCAAGTGATCGGTCAGACCGTCGGGGATGCGCTCAAGACCGTGGCGGCGTTCTCGGAAATGGTGTCGTCGCGGGGCACGATCGACGGGGACGAGGATGTGCTCGGCGACGGCGTCGCGTTCGCCGGCGTGGCGAAGTACCCGGCGCGGGTGAAATGCGCGCTGCTGGGCTGGACGGCTTTCAAAGCAGCTTTGGCGCAGGCGCACGGGCCAGACGAGACTTCTGTGGAGGAGAACCGATGAGTGAGACCGCACCGAGTGAAGAACAACTCGCCGACATCGAAGAGGCGATGCGTGACGTCGTCGACCCCGAGCTGGGCATCAACGTCGTGGACCTCGGGCTGGTCTACGGCGTCAACGTCGAGAAGGGCGAGCAGGGCGACATCGCGCTGATCGACATGACGCTGACCTCGGCGGCGTGCCCCTTGACCGACGTGATCGAAGACCAGTCCCGCACTGCCCTCGTAGGCGCCGGACTGGTCAACGAGTTGCGCATCAACTGGGTGTGGAACCCGCCGTGGGGCCCGGACAAGATCACCGAGGACGGCCGCGAGCAGCTGCGCGCGCTGGGCTTCACCGTCTGATCACTCGAGCAGGCGAGCCAGCTCGAGGAGGTCGCCGGCGACGACGGTCGGTGGCGGCAGGGTCGGAACGACCGCGTTGCCCGGCCGGGCCAGGAACGCGCCGGACATCCCGGCGCTCTGCGCGCCGATCGTGTCCCAGACGTGTGCGGCAACCAGCATGCAATCGGTGGGTGCGACGCCGAGGTCCTGCGCCACGTGCTGGTAGAGCCGGGTGGCCGGTTTGAACACCCGGTACGTGTCGACACTGAATTGCCGCTCGATGTAGTCGCCCAGACCAGCCCGCTCCAGCGGGGTGGGCGTACCGCTGACCGGGGGCGAATTCGTCAGCGTGACGAGCCGGTAGCCGCGGCCGCGCAGCTCGGCGAGGCCGTCGGCGACGTCGGGATGGGCCGGCATCGAACGCAGCGCCTCGGCGACTCGCTGGAAGTCGTCGTCGGCGATCGGGACGCCGTGGGTGTCGCCGACCATCTTCAAGACCCCGCGGGCGAGCTCGAAGAAGTCGGCGTAGCCGCCGGCGAGACTCGCCGTCATCGAATAAAGGATCAACTGCGCGAACCACTCCCGCAGTACCCGCCGGTCGCCGAAGATGTCCTCGAATGCGGGCGCCAGCGTCTCGATGTCGAGCAGCGTCTCGTTGACGTCGAAGATCAGCACAGGGGGAGAGGGCACGGGTCTCATCATCTGCCCATAGCCGTTGTCCGCGTCACGTAACGCGCAGGCGCGCGGGGCGCACTGTACTGGGACACCCTCATTCGACGGCGGGAGCGCACGATGGCCGACATCGACCCCGATTTCAGTGCCCTACGCGCGCTGTTCATCAACTGCACGCTCAAGCGGTCCCCGGAGGTGAGCAACACCGACGGCCTGATCCGGATCAGCACCGCCATCATGGCCGGCCACGGCGTCGCGGTCGACGTCGTGCGGGCCGTGGATCATGACATCGCGACCGGCGTCTGGCCCGACATGCGGGAGCACGGCTGGGCCACGGACGACTGGCCGGCGATCTTCGAGAAGGTGCTCGCCGCCGACATCTTGGTGCTGGCAGGTCCGATCTGGTTGGGCGACAACAGCTCCGTGATGAAAAGGGTGCACGAGCGGCTCTACGGCGGCTCGCATCTGCTCAACGATGCCGGTCAGTACCTCTTCTACGGCCGTGTCGGCGGATGCCTGATCACCGGTAACGAGGACGGCGTCAAACACTGCGCCCAGAACGTTCTCTACACGCTGCAACACATCGGTTACACCATTCCTCCGCAGGCCGATGCCGGCTGGATAGGCGAGGCGGGTCCGGGACCGTCGTATCTCGATCCCGGTTCCGGTGGACCCGAGAACGACTTCACGAACCGCAACACGACGTTCATGACGTGGAACCTGATGCACCTCGCCCGATTGCTGAAGTCGGCCGGCGGGGTGCCCGCCCACGGCAACATCCGTTCGGGGTGGGATGCCGGTTGCCGGTACGACTTCGTCAATCCCGAATACCGCTGAGGACATGACGGCGGCGTCGGCCGTGCTCTGAGCAGGGTGCGTCGCCGGCCGGGGCCTGACGGCAGCCAATGGTCAGGCGCGGGTACCGGTGTTCTTGCCGCCGTGGATGCGGCTACGGCGGGGTTCCGCAGCGGCGACGCGCCGACCACGGCAATTCGTCGAGCGGTTGAGGGTCAGCGAATCGTCTCCGGTGCGCTGCAAATGCATTTCGGCGAATACCCGGTGCGTGTCGAATATGACGATCCGAGACCGCGGAAGAAATTGCCGAGAAAGCGCCGAACATCCGCTCCCAGTGTGTATAACGTTTGCTGAGCATCCGGACTTCGGTGATCACGACGCTCTGAACTGCAGTTATCACGTAACTGTTGTTCGGCACCGATTACTGATCTACGGTGTTCAGTTTGCTTCGCCTTTCGTTAAATGTCTCGGCAAGAGAAATGGATTCGGTGATGCAATCCACCCAGCGTTCAGGTACGTCAGCCCTCAGCGGCAAACACATTCTGGCCGGCGGCATCGTCGCGGCCGGTCTGCTGGCGGCGGGGGTGGCGGGGGCGGGCACCGCCGTCGCAGCCCCCGACGATGCGGGCTCGGCGACTCCGCACTCGGTCTCGGCGCCCGACGCGACGTCAGCGGGTGTGGTGAGCAGACCGTCGCGCCTGTCCCCGCGGAGGCAGGTCAGGGAATCCGAGGAACGCAGCACCGATACGCACCAGCGCCGTGTCATCCGCCCGCGCGCCGACACCGACGAGACGGCGGCGGAGGACAGCCGCCCGCACCGGCGCGACCGCGGCCGCCGCGCCGAGCGTGCGGCGACGCTCGAGACGGCGCGTCCGGCGCGCATCGTGACGTCGCCGGCTCGAGAACCGGCCCCGGAAACGAGCAGGGTCAGCGTCGCCCCGGCCGCGCTCACGTCGGCCCGCACCTCGGCGGTGGCCCCGAGCAGCGGCACCCCCGACGCCACGCTGCTGGCCGCGGCGACCAGCACCCGGGTCACCATCGGCTCGATGATCGTCGACTCGCTCTATTCGATGGGCATTCGCAGTCGGCGGATGGGTACGGACTGGCTCGACATCCCGGTGTCGGCGGCCAAGGCCCAGCGCTGGCTGGTGCGCCGCCAGGACATCTACCGCGATGTGCTCAACAGCCAGCCCCCTGCGCAGCCCGGCTCTTCCGATCCGAAACTGTTGTGGGAGACGAACTTCAGCAGCCGGGAGGAGGCGCTCAAGTACTGGGGCTCGCAGACCGGGCGGTGGGGGCAGTCGGCCGGGGAGAACCAGTACTACACCGACGGCGACAACATCACCGTCGACGGCGACGGGAACCTCGTCATCCAGGTGCGTCGGGAGAAGGCGCCGGACGGCCTCGGCGCCCCCTACAACTACACCTCGGCGCGCGTGGTCACCTACGGCAAGCAGTCGATCGGCGTCGGCACCCGGGTCGAGGCACGCATCCAGGTGCCGCCCGATCAGGGTCTGCTGCCGGCGTTCTGGACGGTCGGTCTGGAACCCGGCCACGAGTTCGACTGGCCGCGCCAGGGCGAGATCGACATCATGGAGATCCCCGGATTCGGCACCCCGGCCTCGCGGCGTACCTGGACCGGCAACATCCGCGGCCCGGCCAAGGGCAACAAGAACGTCGACGTCAAGATGGACGACATCGATGCCGATCTCGGGCTCGACCTGTCAGCCGGCTTCCACACCTACGGGATGGACTGGTACGCCGACCGCATCGTCTGGCGGGTCGACGGCGTGCAGGTGGGGCAGGTGACCAAGGCGGACTACGAGGCGCGCGGAGGCGACTGGACCCCGTTCTCCGGCGAGTGGGAGCACTACCTGATCCTCAACGTCGCCGTCGGCAACCCGTGGACGGGGGATCCGAGCGCATCGGTGCCGATGAACTCCGAGATGAAGGTCGATTGGGTCCGGGCGTATCAGCTCTGACGCGGGGAACACAGGCCCGCGGCTCGACGTTGACGTCAACATGGCTACGAAAGACATCACCGCCGAAGAGTTCAACGCCACCATCACCGAGAACGAGATCGTTCTCGTCGATTTCTGGGCGTCTTGGTGCGGGCCGTGTCGTGCCTTCGCCCCGACGTTCAAGGCGTCGTCGGAGAAGCATCCCGACGTCGTCTACGCCAAGGTCGACACGGAGGCCGAGCAGCAGCTCGCGGCGGCTGCCGACATCCGCTCGATCCCGACGCTGATGGCATTCAAGAAGGGCAAGCTGGTGTTCAACCAGGCGGGTGCGCTGCCGGCCGCCGCGCTGGAAGACCTGGTCCAGAAGGTCAAGGAGTTCGACATCGACGCGGCGATGGCCGCCCAGGACGACAACCAGGGCTGACCTGGCCCGAGCGCGCCGGATAGCCTGCTGGCGTGCCCCCGTTCGTTCTCGTCGACACCCCCCGCCCGCACGTCGCGCTGGTCACGCTGAACCGGCCTGAGCGGATGAACTCGATGGCGTTCGACGTCATGGTGCCGTTGAAGGCGGTGCTCGAGAACCTGACCCACGACAACGACGTCCGCGTCGTGGTGCTGACAGGAGCAGGCCGGGGGTTCTCCTCCGGCGCGGATCACAAGTCGGCCGGTTCGGTGCCGCACGTCGACGGGCTCACCCGGCCCAGCTTCGGCCTCCGGTCGATGGAGCTGCTCGACGACGTCATCCTGGGCATGCGCAAGCTGCACCAACCCGTGATCGCCGCGGTCAACGGCGCAGCGATCGGCGGCGGCCTGTGCCTGGCGCTGGCCGCCGACATCCGCGTGGCCTCGACCGAGGCCTACTTCCGCGCAGCGGGCATCAACAACGGCCTGACCGCCAGCGAGCTGGGCCTGAGCTACCTCCTCCCGCGGGCCATCGGCTCGTCGCGCGCGTTCGAGATCATGCTGACCGGCCGCGACGTCACCGCCGAGGAGGCGGAGCGAATCGGTCTGGTGTCCCGGCAGGTCGCCCCTGCCGACCTGCTCGACACCTGCTTCGACCTGGCCGAGCGGATCGCCGCGTTCTCCCGGCCCGGCACCGAACTCACCAAACGCACCCTGTGGAGCGGACTCGACGCCGGCTCGCTCGAAGCCCACATGCAGGCCGAAGGCCTCGGCCAGCTCTACATCCGGCTGCTTACCAACAACTTCGAGGAAGCCGTCGCGGCGCGCAAGCAGAACCGCGCGGCCGTCTTCACCGACGACAAGTAACGATTGGCGGCAGGACCGCCGCTGCCATTAGCCTGGTGAGGCAATCGCAGCAGCGGTCTCACGCTGCCCATTCACATTCAGGAGCCTCAGCGTGATCACCGCAACGGACCTCGAGGTCCGCGCCGGAGCGCGCACGCTGCTCGCCATCGAGGGATCGGCTCTGCGTGTCCAGCCGGGCGACCGGATCGGTCTGGTCGGCCGCAACGGGGCGGGCAAGACCACCACGATGCGCATCCTGGCCGGTGAAGGGGAGCCCTACGCCGGGACGATCACCCGCACCGGTGAGATCGGATACCTGCCCCAGGACCCCAAAGAGGGTGACCTCGATCAGCTCGCCCGCGACCGGGTGCTCTCGGCACGCGGCCTGGACACGCTGCTGTCCGACTTGGAGAAGCAGCAGGCGCTGATGGCCGAGGTGGCCGACGACAAGGCCCGCGACAAGGCGGTGCGCCGCTACGGCGAACTCGAGGAACGCTTCGCCGCGCTCGGCGGCTACGCCGCCGAAAGCGAAGCGGGCCGCATCTGTGCGAGCCTCGGCCTTCCCGACCGTGTGCTGACACAACCGCTGCGCACGCTCTCCGGTGGGCAGCGACGCCGCGTCGAACTCGCGCGGATTCTGTTCGCCGCCTCCGACACCGGTTCCGGCTCGGCGACGACGCTCCTGCTCGACGAACCCACCAACCACCTCGACGCCGACTCGATCAGCTGGCTGCGGTCATTCCTGCAGAACCACGCCGGCGGACTCGTGGTGATCAGCCACGACGTCGGCCTGCTCGCCGATGTGGTGAACCGTGTGTGGTTCCTCGACGCGGTGCGCGGCGAGGCCGACGTCTACAACATGGGTTGGCAGAAATACCTCGACGCCCGCGCGACCGACGAGCAGCGCAGGCGCCGGGAACGCGCGAACGCCGAGAAGAAGGCGAGTGCGTTGCGCGCCCAGGCCGCCAAGATGGGTGCCAAGGCCACCAAGGCCGTCGCCGCCCAGAACATGCTCAAACGTGCCGACCGGATGTTGGCCGCCCTCGACGAGGAGCGGGTGGCCGACAAGGTGGCGCGCATCAAGTTCCCGACGCCGGCGCCGTGCGGCAAAACGCCGTTGATCGCCAAGGGGCTCACCAAGACCTACGGCTCGCTGGAGATCTTCACCGGTCTGGACCTGGCCATCGACCGCGGCTCGCGCGTCGTCGTGCTGGGGCTCAACGGCGCAGGTAAGACCACGCTGCTGCGGCTGCTGGCGGGCGTGGAGAAGCCCGACGCGGGCGTGTTCGAACCGGGCCACGGGCTCAAGATCGGCTACTTCGCCCAGGAGCACGACACCCTCGACAACATGGCGTCGGTGTGGGAGAACATCCGCCACGCCGCCCCGGACACCGGTGAGCAGGATCTGCGCGGCCTGCTCGGAGCGTTCATGTTCACCGGTCCGCAGCTCGAACAGCCGGCCGGCACGTTGTCCGGCGGTGAGAAGACCCGGCTGGCCCTGGCCGGCCTGGTCGCCTCCACCGCCAACGTGCTGCTTCTCGACGAGCCGACCAACAACCTGGACCCGGCCTCGCGCGAGCAGGTGCTCGACGCGCTGCGCAGCTACGAGGGCTCCGTGGTGCTGGTGACCCACGATCCCGGGGCCGCGGAGGCGCTGGATCCGCAGCGGGTGCTGCTCCTGCCCGACGGGACCGAGGACTTCTGGTCCGACGACTACCGGGAGCTCATCGAACTCGCCTGATCGTCAGATTCAAGCCCCCCGGGCCCGGGTATGCGTGTGCCGCAGATCACTGGAGGGGCATCGATGAAGAAGAACGTGAAGGACATTCAGGAGAACAGGGAGCAGCTCATCAGCGAGCTGCGCACCGCCTACGAAGGGGGAGCCAGCATCCGGACCCTCGTGGCCTCGACCGGTCGCTCCTACGGTTCGGTGCACAGCATGCTGCGTGAGGCCGGTGCAACCATGCGCAGCAGGGGCGGGCCCAACCACCGCGGCCGACGCTAGGGCGACTGGCCGGCCTGCTGGCGCACCGACTCCTCGACCATGTCCAGGACGGCGCCCAGCCGTTGCGGATCGTCACCGGAGGCCAAGCGCGCCACCAGTCCGTCGAGTACCAACTCCAGATAGGTGCGTAGCACCTCACCCGGCACGTCGTCGCGCAGGCGGCCCGCCTGCTTCTGTCTGCGCAGCCGCTCGGTGGTCGCCGCGGACAGCTCGGCAGACCGCTCGGCCCAGCCCCGGCTGAACGCGGGATCGTTGCGCAGCTTCCTCGCGATCTCCAACCGCGTTGCCAGCCAGTCGAACTGATCCGGCGCAGCCAGCATGTCCCGCATCACCTGGATCAAGCCCTCGCGCGCCGCCACCTCGGCCATCCGCTCCGCGTCCTCACGCGCCAGTTCGAAGAACAGCGTGTCCTTGTCGCGGAAGTGGTGGAAGATGGCGCCGCGCGAGAGCCCGATCGTCTGCTCGAGCCGCCGCACCGTCGCACGGTCGTAGCCGTACTCGGCGAAGCATCGCCGGGCGCCGTCGAGGATCTGGCGACGGCGCGCCGCCAGATGATCGTCGGTCACCCTCGGCATCGGTTACGACTTCAGTTCGACGACTTCAGCATGTTGCGCAGCACGTACTGCAGGATGCCGCCGTTGCGGTAGTAGTCGGCCTCACCGGGGGTGTCGATGCGCACCACCGCGTCGAACTCGATCGCGTCGCCACCCTCTTTGGTTGCCGTGACGTGCACCGTCTTCGGCGTCTTGCCCTCGTTGAGCTCCTCGATGCCGGTGACGTCGAAGGTCTCGGTGCCGTCGAGCTTCAACGACGCGGCCGACTCGCCCTCGGGGAACTGCAGCGGGATCACCCCCATGCCGATCAGGTTCGAGCGGTGGATGCGCTCGAACGACTCGGCGATCACCACCCGCACGCCCAGTAGGCGCGTGCCCTTGGCCGCCCAGTCGCGCGAGCTGCCGGAGCCGTACTCCTTGCCGCCGAGCACCACCAGCGGGATGTCCTGTGCGGCGTAGTTCTGTGCCGCGTCGTAGATGAACGCCTGCTCGCCGCCGTTGGTGAAGTCCCGGGTGTAGCCGCCGGACACGTCGTCGAGCAGCTGGTTGCGCAGCCGGATGTTGGCGAAGGTCCCGCGGATCATCACCTCGTGGTTGCCGCGGCGCGACCCGTAGGAGTTGTAGTCCTTCTTCTCCACCCCGTGGGAATCGAGGTACTGCGCGGCCGGGGTGCCCGGCTTGATGCTGCCGGCCGGTGAGATGTGGTCGGTCGTGACTGAATCGCCCAGCAGCGCAAGCACTCTGGCGCCGTGGATGTCACTGACCGGCTCCGGCTCGGCGGGCATGCCGTCGAAATACGGAGGCTTGCGCACGTACGTCGAGTCCTGGTCCCACTCGAAGGTGTCGCCGCTGGGCGTGGGCAGGTTGCGCCACCGCTCGTCGCCGGCGAACACATCGGCGTAGTTCTTGACGAACATCTCGGTGTTGATCGCCTCGGCGATGGTGTTGTCGATGTCCTTCTGCGTGGGCCAGATGTCTTTCAGGAACACATCGTTGCCGTCGTTGTCCTTGCCGAGGGGCTCGGTGTTGAAGTCGAAGTCCATCGTGCCCGCGAGCGCGTAGGCGATGACCAGCGGCGGGGACGCGAGGTAGTTCATCTTCACGTCGGGGTTGATCCGGCCTTCGAAGTTGCGGTTGCCCGAGAGCACCGCAGTCACCGACAGGTCGTTGTCGTTGATCGCCTTGCTGATCTCCTCGGGCAGCGGCCCGCTGTTGCCGATGCAGGTGGTGCAGCCGTAGCCGACCAGGAAGAAGCCCAGCTTCTCCAGGTAGGGCCACAGTCCGGCCTTGTCGTAGTAGTCGGTGACCACCTGCGAGCCCGGGGCCATCGTCGTCTTGACCCACGGCTTGGTCACCAGGCCCTTGTCGACGGCGTTCTTGGCCAACAGGGCGGCGCCGAGCATGACCTCCGGGTTGGAGGTGTTGGTGCACGACGTGATCGCGGCGATGACGACGGCGCCGTGGTCGATGACGCAGTCGCCGCGCTCCTCGGAGCGCACGGTGACCGGGTTGGTCGGCCGGCCCTCAGCACCGTTGGCGGCCGACGGCGTCGCGTCGACCGCGTCTTCCTCGGCGAACGACAGCGACACGGGGTCGCTGCCGGGGAACGTCTCCTCGACGGCCTCGTCGACGTTCGAGTGCGCCGGTGAGTCCCCGTTCTCCACGTAGTTGTGGATGTCCTTGCGGAACGCCGACTTCGCGTCGTCGAGCGCGATGCGGTCCTGCGGACGCTTCGGGCCGGCGATCGAGGGCACCACGTCGGCCAGGTCGAGCTCGAGGTACTCGGAGAACTTCGGCTCGCGGCTCGGGTCGTGCCACATGCCCTGGGCCTTGGCGTAGGCCTCCACCAGGGCGAGCTGCTTATCGCTGCGGCCGGTCATCCGCAGGTAGTCGATCGTGACGTCGTCGATCGGGAAAATGGCTGCGGTGGAACCGAACTCGGGGCTCATGTTGCCCAGCGTGGCGCGGTTGGCCAGCGGCACCTCGGCGACACCGTCGCCGTAGAACTCGACGAACTTGCCGACCACGCCGTGCTTGCGCAGCATCTCGGTGACGGTGAGCACGACATCGGTGGCGGTCACACCGGCGCGGCGCTCGCCGGTCAGCTTGAAGCCGACGACGCGGGGGATGAGCATCGACACGGGCTGGCCGAGCATCGCGGCTTCGGCCTCGATGCCGCCGACGCCCCAGCCGAGCACGCCCAGGCCGTTCTCCATCGTGGTGTGGCTGTCGGTGCCCACACAGGTGTCGGGGTAGGCGAGCCCGTCGCGGTCCATCACGACGCTGGCCAGGTATTCGATGTTGACCTGGTGCACGATGCCGGTGCCCGGCGGGACGACCTTGAAGTCGTCGAACGCGCCCTGGCCCCACCGCAGGAACTGGTAGCGCTCGCCGTTGCGCTCGTATTCGATCTCGACGTTGCGTTCGAAGGCGTTGGCGGTGCCGAAGAGGTCGGCGATCACCGAGTGGTCGATCACCAGATCGGCGGGGGCGAGCGGGTTCACCTTCTGCCGGTCGCCGCCGAGGTCGCCGACGGCCTCGCGCATGGTGGCGAGGTCGACGATGCAGGGCACTCCGGTGAAGTCCTGCATGATCACCCGGGCCGGGGTGAACTGGATCTCGATGCTGGGATCGGCGGACGGATCCCAGTTCGCGATCGCCTCGATGTGGTCTTTGGTGATGTTGGCGCCGTCTTCGGTGCGCAGCAGGTTCTCGGCGAGCACCTTGAGGCTGTAGGGAAGTTTCTCGGTGCCCGGCACCGCGTCCAGACGGTAGATCTCGTAGCTGCTGTCCCCGACCTCGAGCGTGTCCTTGGCTCCGAACGAGTTCACGGATGAATTCTTGCTGCTCACATCAACTCCCGGCTTGAATCATCGCCGCGACGGGCTGTGTCGACGGCGTTTGTCACCCTAACAGTACGCTTGTCCTGTATGTAATCCCAGGGTGCTGCCCAGTCTTGTCGTCCGCGGCCCGGCACGCCACCCACTGCTGCGTACCGGCGTTCGGTTACGGTGCTCGTGTGACCGGACCGCACGTGATTCCGTTCCTGCCGGCCTACATCCCGCCGTCGATCGACATGGACCGCGTGCAGGCCGACGTCAAAGACGACGGCATCAGTGTGCCGCCCGCCGATCAGGCCGAGGTGCCGGCGCTGCGCGAGATCGTCGCACAGGCCCAGCAGCAGGGGATCGACCTCAAGGTCGTGGTCATCGCCGAGAACCCGCCGATCGACACACCGCTGCGCGACATCGCCACCGAGGTCGGCGCCGCCAACCCGGGTTCGACGGTGCTGGCGCTCAGTCCGTCGTTCGCCGGCACGTTCAGCACTCGCTTCGATCGGACCACGCTGGAAGCGGGCCAGGACATCGCCCGCACCGGAGATCCGGTCCAGTCGACGAAGAATTTCGTGGGGGAGTTGACGACCCCGCACTTTCCCTGGACCGCATTCACGATTGTGCTCGTTTTCGCGGTGCTGATCGCCGCCATCGGGACGCGTGTGCTGCAGAAATGCAGCAAACGGTCGACCGTCCCCAACGCAGCGTCCACCAGCGACGATTAAGTAATTGCCGCGCACTGCGCGAATGCAAACATCACCGTTTGATAACGGCAATTGCAATTACATTGTTGTAATTCGTGACTAAAGTTTCTTTAGCGTCAGATGTGACGTACGGTGCAATCGGTGCCTGTAGTTGCAGTTGTGCTTGATGTGACTTCTGCGCGGAGCCTGAGGAGACCTGAGTCGAATGAGACGCCCCCTTGGCGGCGCGCCCGCCACCCGGTTGTGCGCCGTATCGCTCGCGTTCGGCATGGTGCTCACGACACCACAGCTGGCCCACGCGCAGCCCGGCGACAACCTCGCTGAACTGGTGACCGAGGTCGCCAACGTCAACCAGAAGCTGCAGGACCTCGGGGCGGCCATCCAGAGCCAGCAGGAGAGCGTCAACAAGGCGATCCTGGACGTGCAGACCGCCCGCGACACCGCCTCCGCCGCGCAACGCGACGTCGACGCCAGTGCGCGCAGCGTCAAGGACGCCGATGCGGCGATCTCCGCCGCCCAGAACCGGTTCGACCAGTTCGCGGCCGCGATGTACGTGCACGGCCCGTCGAGTTCGTACCTGACGGCCAAGGACCCGATCGACATCCTCGGTACCGCGGCCACCGGCCAGGCGCTGTCGCTGTCCACGCAGAAGGTGATGTCCGATCTGGCGCGCGCCCGCACCGAGCAGGTGAACCGGGAGTCCGCCGCCCGGCTGGCCAAGCAGCAGGCCGACGATGCGGTCAAGGCCGCCGAGACCAGCCAGCAGACCGCCGTCGAGGCGCTGACCAACGCCCAGCAGACGTTCAAGGCCCAGCAGGCCGATCTGGACCGGCTCACCGCCGAGCGGGCCGAGGCTCAGACGAAACTGCAAGCCGCACAGGCGCTCTCGGCCCCGACCGGGCGTTCCGGTGGGTCAGCCGCGCCGGCCGGTCCGGGCGCCAAACCGGCCCCCGCGGGCGTCAACCCCGACTGGGATGCGGATCCGTCCACCGGCAACCGCAACACCGCCTGGGACATGACGCTGCCCCAGATCCCGAGCGCCTTCGTCAGCGGCGACCCGGTCCAGATCATCAACGCCGTCCTCAAGATCATCACCACCTCGCTGCAGGTGACCCAGGACCTGGGTCGGAAGTTCCTGCAGAGCATCGGCCTGCTGCCCACACCGACGGGGATCACCAACGGCGCCATCCCGACGCTGTACGGCCGGCAGGCCACCGAGTACGTGATCAAACGCGGCATGTCACAGATGGGTGTGCCCTACTCGTGGGGCGGCGGAAACGCCTCGGGGCCCAGTCGGGGCATCGACTCCGGCGCCGGCACCGTCGGCTTCGACTGCTCGGGCCTGATGCTGTACATGTTCGCCGGCGTCGGGATCAAGCTCGACCATTACTCGGGCTCGCAGTACAACGCCGGTCGCAAGGTGCCCTCGTCGCAGATGCGCCGCGGAGACATGATCTTCTACGGTCCCAACGCCAGCCAGCACGTCGCGATGTACCTCGGTGACGGGCAGATGCTCGAGGCGCCCTACACCGGTTCGGTGGTCAAGATCTCGCCGGTGCGGACCAGCGGTATGACGCCGTACGTCACCCGAATGATCGAGTGGTGATCGCCCTGCGCCGCCTCCTCCTGTCCCTGACGGTCGTGGTCGGGGTCCTGCTCGGTGCCGCCACTCCCGCCGCGGCCCAACCCGAGGCCGGTCAGTGGGACCCGACGCTGCCCAAGCTCATCAGCGCGGGCGCCCCCGGCGATCCGTTGGCGATCGCGAACGCCTCGTTGGCCGCGACCGCGCAGGCCACCCAGGTCACGATGAACCTCGGGCACAAGTTCCTGCAGAGCCTCGGCCTCGCGCCGGCCGACCCGACCAGCGTCGCGCCGGGCGTCGTGCGCGGGCCCGCGGCCATCGAGTACGCGATCCGTCGCGGCGGCAGTCAGATGGGGGTGCCCTACTCCTGGGGCGGCGGCAAGCCGACCGGACCCACACGGGGCATCGAGTCCGGCGCCAACACTGTCGGGTTCGACTGTTCGGGCCTCACTCAGTTCTCGTACGCCGGCGTCGGGGTGCTGATCCCGAAGTACTCCGGCGATCAGTACAACACCGGGCGCAAGGTGCCCATCGCCCAGGCCAAGCGCGGCGACCTCCTGTTCTGGGGTCCCGGTGGCAGCCAGCACGTCGCGATGTATCTCGGCGGAGGCCGGATGCTGGAGGCATCCGGCAGCGCCGGCAAGGTCACCGTCAGCCCGGTGCGTACCTCGGGTCTGCAGCCGTACGCGGCGCGCATCATCGAATCCTGAGTAGCGGCTGAGTTAATTCGGGCGGCGTCGACGGATTCTGACCCGCCTGGAATAGTTGACGGCGGGTGTCGTGACGGCGCCCGTGTCAGTCGAGGTGTGCGCCGCACAGACCATCAGGTACTGCGCATGTGGAAGGAATGTTGATGACCTCACCGAGTGGTCCGCCGCAGGGCTCTGGAGGATTCCCCGGACAGGCTCCCGGCCCCGGCTACCCCACGGGTGCGCATGCCGCGCCCGCCCCGTCGGCCGCCGCGCAGTCCAACGGTGGCCTGCAGAGCGAGGTGCACACCCTGGAGCGGGCGATCTTCGAGGTCAAGCGCATCATCGTCGGCCAGGATCAGCTGGTCGAGCGCATGCTCGTCGGGCTGCTGGCCAAGGGTCACGTGCTGCTCGAAGGTGTGCCCGGCGTGGCGAAGACCCTGGCGGTCGAGACGTTCGCGAAGGTCGTCGGCGGCACGTTCGCACGTATCCAGTTCACACCCGACCTGGTGCCCACCGACATCGTCGGTACCCGCATCTACCGCGCGGGCAAGGAAGAATTCGACATCGAGCTCGGTCCGGTCGTGGTCAACTTCCTGCTCGCCGACGAGATCAACCGCGCACCGGCCAAGGTGCAGTCCGCGCTCCTCGAGATCATGGCCGAGCGTAAGATCTCCATCGGCGGCAAGACCTTCCCCCTGCCCAGTCCCTTCCTGGTGATGGCGACGCAGAACCCGATCGAGCAGGAAGGCGTGTACCAGCTTCCCGAAGCGCAGCGCGACCGCTTCCTGTTCAAGCTGAACGTCGACTACCCCTCCCCGGAGGAGGAGCGCGAGATCATCTACCGGATGGGCGTCAAGCCCCCGGAGCCCAAGCAGATCCTCAACACCGGGGATCTGCAGCGGCTCCAGGATGTCGCGGCCAACAACTTCGTGCACCACGCTCTGGTCGACTACGTCGTGCGCGTCGTGACCGCCACCCGCGAGCCGGACCGATTCGGGATGCCCGACGCGAAGGCGTGGATCGCCTACGGCGCCTCCCCGCGTGCCTCGCTCGGCATCATCGCCGCGTCGCGGGCGCTGGCCCTGGTCCGCGGCCGCGACTACGTGATCCCGCAGGACGTCGTCGAGGTGATCCCGGACGTGCTGCGGCACCGCCTCGTGCTCACCTACGACGCGCTGGCCGACGAGATCTCCTCCGAGACAGTGATCAACCGCATCCTGCAGACCGTGGCGCTGCCGCAGGTCAATGCCATCCCGCAGCAGGGGCACTCGGTTCCGGCCGCGGCGGCCGCGGCGAACGGCCGCTGACCTGGTGGCGTCCACTCCTGGTCCCGGCCCTGGCCGAACGGTCGATCTGCCGTCTCTGCAGCGCGGAGAGATCCGCGACCCGGCGCTGACGGCCGCGCTGCGCAAGCTCGAACTGACGGTGCGCCGCAAGCTCGACGGCGTGCTGCACGGCGATCACCTGGGTCTGCTGCCCGGTCCCGGTTCCGAGCCGGGGGAGTCGCGCGTCTACCAGCCCGGCGACGACGTGCGCCGGATGGACTGGTCGGTGACGGCCAGGACCACCCAGCCGCACGTACGGCAGATGATCGCCGACCGCGAGCTGGAGACCTGGCTGGTCGTCGACGTGTCGGCCAGCCTGGACTTCGGGACCACCGGATGCGAGAAGCGTGATCTGGCGGTCGCCGCCGCGGCGGCCATCGCGTTCCTCAACAGCGGTGGCGGCAACCGGCTCGGCGCGGTCATCAGCAACGGTGACACCCTGCGCCGCGTGCCCGCGCTGTCCGGCCGGATGCACGAGCAGGAGCTGCTGCGCGCCATCGCGACGACGCCCCGAGCCCCGGTGGGGGTGCGCGGTGATCTCGCTGCGGCCATCGACGCGCTGCGCCGGCCGGAGCGGCGCCGCGGCATGGCCGTGATCATCAGCGACTTTCTGGGGCCGATCAACTGGATGCGGCCGCTGCGTGCCATCGCGGGGCGCCACGAGGTGCTCGGCGTGGAGATTCTCGACCCTCGCGATGTCGAGCTCCCGCCCGTCGGAGACGTGGTGCTGCAGGACGCCGAGACGGGCCGGACCCGGGAATTCACCATCGACGAGCAGTTGCGCGCCGACTTCGAGAGGGCCGCCGCGGCGCACCGCGCCGACGTCGCGCGCACGCTGCGTCGGTGCGACGCACCGCTGCTGAGCTTGCGGACGGACCGCGACTGGATCGCCGACGTCGTGCGGTTCGTCGCGAGCCGGCGCCGCGGCGCGCTCGCGGCGCGGTGAGCCCGAGCCGAGACGACCGAAAGCCCCGCCTCGTATGACTCTGCCCCTGCTCGGTCCGACCTCGCTGTCGGGCTTCAAGCACCCGTGGTTCTTCCTGTTCCTGATCGCGGTCGCTGCGCTCGTCGCGCTCTACGTCGTCGTGCAGCGCCGCCGGCAGCGGCGGATGCTGCGGTTCGCCAACATGGAACTGCTCGAGACCGTGGCGCCCGCCAAGCCGCGGCGGTGGCGACACCTACCCGCGATCCTGCTGGTTCTCGCGCTGGTGTCGTTGACGACCGCGATGGCCGCGCCGACCAACGACGTGCGGATCCCCCGCAACCGGGCCGTGGTCATGCTGGTGATCGACGTGTCGCAGTCCATGCGCGCCACCGATGTGGCGCCCAGCCGCCTGATCGCCGCGCAGGAGGCGGCCAAGCAGTTCGCCGACCAGCTCACGCCAGGCATCAATCTCGGTCTGATCGCGTACGCGGGCACCGCGACTGTCCTGGTGTCGCCGTCGGTCAACCGGGAGGCGGCCAAGAGCGCGATCGACCGGCTGCAGCTCGCCGATCGCACCGCGACCGGTGAGGGCATCTTCACCGCGCTGCAGGCCATTGCGACCGTCGGCGCGGTCCTCGGCGGTGGGGACGGCCCGCCGCCGGCGCGGATCGTGCTGATGTCGGACGGCAAGGAGACCGTGCCGTCGAACCCGGATGCGCCCAAGGGCGCCTACACGGCTGCGCGCACCGCCAAGGACCAGGGTGTCCCGATCTCGACGGTGTCGTTCGGCACCCCGTACGGCTACGTCGAGATCAACGATCAGCGCCAGCCCGTTCCGGTCGACGACGAGATGCTGGCCAAGATCGGTGAGCTCTCCGGGGGCGACTCCTACACCGCATCCACGCTGGAGCAGCTCAAGGGCGTGTTCACCAACCTCCAGGAACAGATCGGCTACGAGACCGTCAAGGGCGACGCGAGTGTCGGCTGGCTCCGGATCGGGGCGCTGATCCTGGCCGTCGCCGCGCTGGCGGCGCTGCTGCTGAATCGGAGGCTGCCGGGATGACCCTTCCCCTCCTGGGCCCCTTGTCGTTGACGGGTTTCCAGCACCTGTGGTGGTTGGTGTTCTTCCTGATCGTCGCCGCCGCCCTCGTCGGGCTGTACGTGCTGATGCAGATGTCGGCGCGCAAGCGGCTGGAGCGGTTCGCCAACACCGATCTGCTCGACAGCGTGTCCCCGCGGCGCCTGGGCCGCCGCCGACACGTGGCGCCCGCGCTGATGGCGGTCGCGCTGCTGGTGTTCGCGATCGCGCTGGCGGGCCCCACCCAGGACGAACGGATCCCGCGCAACCGTGCGGTGGTGATGCTGGTGATCGACGTGTCCCAGTCGATGATGGCCAACGACGTCGAACCCAACCGCCTGGCCGCCGCGCAGGCGGCATCGAAGAAGTTCGTCGACGAGCTCACCCCCGGCATCAACCTCGGCGTGATCTCCTACGCGGGCACCGCGACGGTGCTGGTCTCGCCGACGACCAACCGGGACGCCAGCAAGCGGGCGATCGACAGCCTCCAGGTGGCCGACCGGACCGCTACGGGCGAGGCCATCCTCACGGCGCTGACGGCGATCAACACCGTCGGCGCGGTGATCGGTGGCGGCGACGCGCCGCCGCCGGCCCACATCGTGTTGTTCTCCGACGGCAAGGAGACGGTGCCGGCGAACCCGGACAATCCGAAGGGCGCCTTCACCGCCGCCCGTGCCTCCAAGGATCAGGGCGTGCCGATCTCCACGATCGCGTTCGGCACGCCCAGCGGTTCGGTCGAGGTCAACGGCGAGCGCGTCGACGTCCCCGTCGACGACGACATGCTCAAGAAGATCGCCTCGCTCTCCGGCGGCGACTCCTACACCGCGTCGAATCTGGACGAGCTGAACCGGGTGTACACCACGCTGCAGGAGCAGATCGGCTACGAAACCACCCGCGGCGACGCCTCGGCCGGATGGCTCCGGCTGGGCACGTTGCTGGCGGCCGCCGCCGCGGTGTGCGCGCTGCTGATCAACCGCAGGATGCCTCTCTGAGCGACGCGCGGCGCCGGAGCCGATTTCGAGGTCGAGCCGGCCAGGCACTAGGTTGACGATCATGGCGAGCACTCGAGGAGCGAACAGGTGAGCGACAACGGCCGTCCCGCATTCGTGTCCCGCTCGGTCCTCGTGACCGGCGGAAACCGGGGGATCGGTCTGGCCATCGCGCAGCGGCTTGCCGCCGACGGGCACAAGGTCGCGGTCACCCATCGCGGCTCCGGCGCACCCGAGGGCCTGTTCGCCGTCGAGTGCGACGTCACCGACAGCGCGGCCGTCGACCGGGCCTTCACCGAGGTCGAGGAGCATCAGGGGCCGGTCGAGGTCCTCGTCTCCAATGCGGGCATCTCCAAGGACGCGTTCCTGATGCGGATGACCGAGGAGCGGTTCACCGAGGTCATCGACGCGAACCTGACCGGAGCGTTCCGGGTGGTGCAGCGCGCGTCGCGAAGCATGCAGCGCAACCGATTCGGACGCATCATCTTCATCGGGTCGGTGTCGGGTATGTGGGGGATCGGCAACCAGGCCAACTATGCGGCCGCCAAAGCCGGCCTGATCGGTATGGCGCGGTCGATCTCCCGGGAGCTGTCCAAGGCCGGCGTCACGGCCAACGTCGTCGCGCCCGGCTTCATCGACACCGACATGACACGCGCGCTCGACGACCGCATCCAGAAAGGCGCGCTGGAGTTCGTGCCGGCCAAACGGATCGGCACCGCCGCCGAGGTCGCCGGCGCCGTGAGCTTCCTGGCGTCCGAGGACGCGAGCTACATCGCCGGCGCGGTGATCCCGGTCGACGGCGGCATGGGTATGGGCCACTAGAACAGAAGAGGAAGACAACCATGGCAGGACTTCTAGAGGGCAAGCGGATCCTCGTCACCGGCATCATCACCGACAGCTCGATTGCGTTCTACATCGCCAAGGTCGCCCAGGAGGCGGGCGCGGAACTGGTGCTCACCGGCTTCGACCGGATGAAGCTGATCCGCCGCATCGCCGACCGGCTGCCGAACCCGGCGCCCTTGATCGAGCTCGACGTGCAGAACTCCGAGCATCTCGACACGCTCGCCGACCGGATCACCGCCGAGATCGGTGACGGCAACAAGATCGACGGCGTGGTGCACTCCATCGGCTTCATGCCGCAGACCGGCATGGGCATCAACCCGTTCTTCGACGCGCCCTACGAAGACGTCGCCAAGGGCATCCACATCTCCGCGTACTCGTATGCGTCGCTCGCCAAGGCCGTGTTGCCGATCATGAATCCGGGCGGCGGCATCGTGGGCATGGACTTCGACCCGACTCGGGCGATGCCGGCCTACAACTGGATGACGGTCGCCAAGAGTGCGCTGGAATCGGTGAACCGCTTCGTCGCCCGCGAGGCCGGCAAGGTCGGCGTGCGCTCCAATCTGGTTGCCGCAGGCCCGATCCGGACCCTGGCGATGAGCGCGATCGTCGGCGGCGCGCTCGGCGAGGAGGCCGGCGCGCAGATGCAGCTCCTCGAGGAGGGCTGGGATCAGCGGGCGCCGCTGGGCTGGAACATGAAGGACCCGACGCCGGTCGCCAAAACGGTGTGCGCGCTGCTGTCCGACTGGTTGCCGGCGACGACGGGGACGATCATCTTCGCCGACGGCGGGGCGAGCACCCAGCTGCTGTGACGGGACACCGCCATGTTTGACGCGCTGCTCCTGCTCTCCTTCGGGGGTCCGGAAGGCCCCGACCAGGTGATGCCGTTCCTGGAGAACGTCACTCGGGGCCGCGGCATCCCGCGGGGGCGGCTGGCCAGCGTCGCCGAGCACTACCTGCATTTCGGTGGGGTGTCGCCGATCAACGGCATCAACCGGGATCTGATCACCGCGATCGAGGCCGAGCTCGCCCGGCGCGGCACGGACGTCCCGGTCTACTTCGGCAACCGCAACTGGCACCCGTTCGTCGAAGACACCGTTGCACAGATGCGCGACAACGGAATTCGCCGTGCTGCGGTGTTCTCCACCTCGGCTTGGGGTGGCTACTCCGGCTGCACCCAGTACCAGGAGGACATCGCCCGCGCCCGCGCCGCCGCCGGCCCGGAAGCGCCGCAGCTGACCAAGCTGCGTCAGTACTTCGACCATCCGCTGCTGGTCGAGATGTTCGCCGACGCGATCCGCGACGCCGCCGCCACGCTGCCCGGGGAACTGCGGGACGACGCGCGTCTGGTGTTCACCGCGCACTCGATTCCGCTGCGCGCGGCCAACCGATGCGGCCCGGATCTCTACGAACGCCAGGTCGATTACGCCTCTCGGTTGATCGCGGCCGCCGCCGGCTACGCCGATTTCGACCAGGTGTGGCAGTCGCGCTCGGGCCCACCGCAGGTGCCGTGGCTGGAACCCGATGTCGGCGACCACCTCGACAGCCTGGCGCAGGCCGGCACGAAGGCCGTGATTGTCTGCCCGGTCGGCTTCGTCGCCGATCACATCGAGGTCGTGTGGGACCTCGACAGCGAACTGGCGGAGCAGGCCGACGCGGCCGGGATCGCGCTGGCGCGGGCCACGACACCCAACAGCAGTCCGCGATTCGCGCGCCTGGCGGTCGATCTGATGGACGAGGTGGTTCGCGGCCTGCCTGCCGCACGTGTCGAGGGGCCCGACCCGGTGCCGGGGTACGGGTGCAGCGTCAACGGCGCACTGTGCACGCCGAACTGCAGTAGTTCCTAGGGTCGCCAGGCCGACTGCAGGATCGCGTCGACGGCGGCCAGTCGCGCCGAGCGGACCACCGCGGTCAGCGGACGCAGGGCATCGGTGGCCAACTGGACCTCCGACGAACTCTGCCCGATGGGAAGCAACCCGGAGCTGACGGTGATGATCGCATCGACGTGTGCCGCATTCTCCAGCACCCGGACCGCCCGCTCGGGTGCGTGGTCCGGAATACGGTGCGCGCGTGTGGATTCGAGCACCTGCTCGACGAGGCGACGCGGATCGGCGACGTCGGCGCCCGTCGCTCCGGCGCGGAGCGACACAAGGGCGTCGGCGGCCGACCGGACGGCGTCACGCAGGGTGTACTCGGCCTCGCCGAGGTCGGTGTGCGAGCTCATCGGCGCACGGTCGAGCGAGTAGACGGTCCAGGACAGGCCGCACAACTCGGGCTCGAACTCGTCCTCGTCGACCGAGTCGGTGTACTCGTCGAGGTACTCGAAGTCGGGCACCACACCGATCGCAGCGCGGGCGTCACCGACGATGATCGCCTCGCCGACGGCGATGGCGTCGCGGCCGAACTGGGTGCCCGGCGGCAAGCCCCGGACGTCCCCGGGCACCGGCAGGGCCAGCGCTATCGCGGGCTGAGCGCTCGCGGGCCGGGCCACCGTCCGCATCGTCTGCAGCAGCGACATGACGCCCGCATTGTCCAGATCCGGCCACGGCAGCCCGGTGCGATCGGCGGCCACGGAATCGTAGGCGGTGACCGAATGGGATTGCGTCCATTGGGATAACGCGTCCAACACGTCGTCGGGCGCGGCGACACCGGCCAGCCAGGAGTTGGCCCACACGGACAGCGAAACACTGGGACACCACATGATGGCTGCAGTGTAGTTGTTAGCAGCTTCTGTAGCCGGTTGCGCGTTAGTCTTTTGGTATGCCCGTACCGCTGATCTGGCTGATCGCAGCACTGGCGTTGGCCGGCGCCGAAGCGCTGACGGGTGATCTGTTCCTGTTGATGCTCAGCGGCGGCGCGCTGGCCGCCGCGGGGTCGAGCTGGCTGCTGGACTGGCCGGTGTGGGCCGACGGGCTGGTTTTCCTCGTGGTGTCGGTGCTGCTGCTGGTGGGGGTCCGCCCGGCGCTGCGCCGCCGCATGCACGCGGGCACGGGACTGCCGGAACCGGTCAGGGCTCTCGAGGGCAGGAGCGCGCTGGTGCTCGACCGGGTCGCTCGGGACGCCGGGCAGGTGAAGCTGGCCGGCGAGGTCTGGACGGCCCGGCCCTACAACGAGAACGATGTCTATGAACCCGGCGACCAGGTGACCGTCGTGCACATCGACGGCGCCACCGCGGTCGTGTCCAAGATCGCTTGAGAAGGAGTCACAGTGGACGGTGCGATTGCAGGTCTGGTTCTCCTCGCGGTGCTGGTGGTGTTCGCGATCATCATCGTCGCGAAGTCGGTCGCGCTGATCCCGCAGGCCGAGGCCGCGGTGATCGAGCGATTGGGCCGATACAGCAAGACGGTGTCGGGGCAGCTGACGTTGCTGCTGCCGTTCGTGGACAAGATCCGCGCCCGGGTCGATCTGCGGGAGCGCGTCGTCTCGTTCCCGCCGCAGCCGGTGATCACCGAGGACAACTTGACGGTCAACATCGACACGGTGGTGTACTTCCAGGTCACCAACCCCCAGGCCGCCGTCTATCAGATCAGCAACTACATCGTCGGCGTCGAGCAGCTGACCACGACGACACTGCGTAACGTCGTCGGCGGGATGACGCTGGAGCAGACGCTGACCTCGCGTGACTCGATCAACGGTCAGTTGCGCGGCGTTCTCGACGAGGCCACCGGCCGGTGGGGGCTGCGCGTCGCCCGCGTCGAACTGCGCAGCATCGATCCGCCGCCGTCGATCCAGGACTCGATGGAGAAGCAGATGCGCGCCGACCGGGAGAAGCGCGCGATGATCCTGACCGCCGAGGGCAATCGGGAGGCGTCGATCAAGCAGGCCGAAGGGCAGAAGCAGGCGCAGATCCTCGCCGCCGAGGGTGCCAAGCAGGCCGCGATCCTGGCCGCCGAGGCCGACCGGCAGTCCCGCATGCTGCGCGCGCAGGGTGAACGCGCCGCGCAGTACCTGCAGGCGCAGGGTCAGGCCAAGGCAATCGAGAAGACGTTCGCCGCGATCAAGGCGGGCCGGCCCACCCCCGAGCTGCTGGCCTACCAGTACCTGCAGACGCTGCCGCTGATGGCCAAGGGGGAGGCGAACAAGGTCTGGGTGGTGCCCAGCGACTTCGGGTCGGCGCTGCAAGGGTTCACGAAGCTGCTCGGCGCCCCCGGCGACGACGGTGTGTTCCGCTACCAGCCCTCGCCGGTGGAGGACGACCTGGCCAAGCCGGAGGATGACTCTGCCGAGGTGGCGGAGTGGTTCAACACCCAGACCGACCCGGAGATCGCGCAGGCGGTGGCCCAGGCGGTCGCCGAGGCGCGCACCCCGGTCGCGGGCTCGCTCGGCGCCGGGCCGCAGTATCCGCCGCTGTCGCAACAGACGCAGCCCCCGGCCACCGATTACACCCAGCAGGCGGCGCCGCGGCACGGCGCGGGCGACCAGTGACCGCGGCGGCGGTGCTGCACTCGCGGCGGGCCTATGCCGTCCTGGCGGCGCTGCAGGCCGGTGACGCCGTGGCCTGCATCGGCCCGATCGCGCCCGTGCGTGCGGCCCTCGACGCGGTGGGCCTGCCCGAGAACGTGCGGCCCGTGCTGCCGATCGTCAAGGCCGCGTCCGCGGTGGGGCTGCTGTCGGTGTACCGGTTCCCTGCGCTGGCCAGGCTGACGACGTTCATGTTGACGGTGTACTTCACGCTGGCGGTCGGTGCCCACGTCCGGGCGAAGGACTGGAGTCCGGGGCTGGCGGCGGCGTCGTCGTTTCTCGTGCTGTTCGGGGCGATGACGGTGCAGGGTCCGCCGCCCGCCGATGGGACCGCACCTCGAAGATGAGGCCGGCCACCCCGAGTGCGGCCGTACTCAACGACACCACGAACAGCAGCGGGCTGACGTTGCCGGTCAACGCGTCGCCGAGCACGACGACCGCGGCGGTGCCTGGCAGCAGGCCTGCGATGGTGGCCAGGGTGTAGGGCAGCAGGCGCACCGCGGAGGCTCCCGCTGCGTAGTTCAGCACCGAGAACGGCACGGCCGGGATCATCCGCATGGCCATCACTGCGACCCAGCCGCGCTCGCGCAGCCGCGCGTCGAGCGCGTCGACCTTCGGGTGGCTGACCAGCGTGGCCAGCTGCCAGCCGGCGGCACGTACCAGCGCCACGGCGAGTACGGCGCTGAGCGTGCTCGCCACGACGGCCAACGGGATGCCGAGATAGGGCCCGAACAGCAGGCCTGCGGCGAGGGTGAACGCCGTGCGGGGGAACGGGAACACCGTCACCACCACGTGGGCGGCCAGAAACGCCAGCGGGAACCAGGCGCCGAGGGAGGTGGCCCAGTCGCGCAGTTGCACGGCGGTGGGTAGCGGTACCAGCAGCACGACTGCGACGAGGATCACACCGGTGCCGATCATCGCCAGCAGCCGGGTCCGAGGCATCGCCCGCAGCGTGGCGAGCACGGTCGCCGGCACGGTGCGCAGCGCGCTGACGACGGGTTTCACGGCTTTCCACCCTACGGGTAGGGCGGTGATCACCTCTCGGCACCGACGTGAGGAACATCATTTAGCCTGATGGCTGTGCAGACAACGGGCGATGTCGACCGATGGCGTTCTGCGGTGGCGAGTGTGCTGGCGAAGTCCAGCGGCCGCGATCCGGCCGAGTTGGGTGCTGAGCCGGAGCGGGTGCTCGACTCGGACACCTACGAGGGCTTCCCGATCCGTCCGCTCTACACCGAGGCCGACGAGCTGCCCGAACCCGCGCTGCCGGGGCGCTGGCCGTACGTCCGAGGCGGTGACGCGCTGCGCGACGTCAAGTCGGGCTGGAAGGTCGCCGAGGTGTTCCCGGCTGACGGATCCAGTGACGACGAGGTCAACGGTGCGATCCTGCTCGCGTTGACCGAAGGCGTCAGCGCGCTGTCGCTGCGCGTGGGCCGCGCAGACTCAGGCCAGGGGGGAATCGACCCGGCCGATCTGGCCCGCGTGCTCGCCGGCGTCTACCTGGATCTGGTGCCGATCGTCGTGGAGGTCGCCGGCGCCGGGCCGGTGTACCGCACCACCGCCGAGACGCTGCTCGGGATGCTGGCCGACCTCGACGAGGACCAGCGGTCCCGCCTGTCGGTGGACCTCGGTGGTGATCCGCTGCTCGCGCCGCTGGCTGATCGCGCGGCGCCCACCCTGGCGGAGGTGACCGCTGTCGCGCAGGCCGCGGCACAGGATTTCGACGGGCACGTGCGCGCGGTCACCGTCGACGGACCGGCCCTGCACGACCTCGGCGCCAACGCGTCCTGGGAGCTCGGTGCCGCGATCGGTGCGGGCGTGGCCTACCTGCGGGCACTGCTCGACGCCGGCCTGCCCGTCGCGACCGCGCTGCGCCAGATCTCCTTCCGTGTCGCCGCCGACGACGACCAGTTCATGACGATCGCCAAACTCCGTGCGGTGCGGCAACTCTGGGCTCGCGTGGCCGCGGTGGCCGGCGCGCCCGAGGCCGGGGCCGCCACGGTCCACGCGATCACCTCGCTGCCGATGATGGCGCAGCGTGACCCCTGGGTGAACATGTTGCGCACCACGGTCGCGGCGTTCGGAGCCGGCGTCGGGGGAGCGGACACCGTGCTGGTGCACCCGTTCGACGTCGCGATCGACGGCGGATACCCCGGTACGGCGCGGACGTTCGCACGGCGCATCGCCCGCAACACCCAGTTGCTGTTGCTCGAGGAATCACACCTCGGGCGCGTCCTCGACCCGGCCGGCGGCTCGTGGTTCGTGGAGGACCTCACCCGAAGCGTGGCCGAGTCGGCCTGGCGCGCCTTCCAGGAGATCGAAGCCGGTGGCGGTTTCGAGGCGGCACGCGACCACGTGCGCGCCCGCATCGCCGAGGTCGCCCAGCGGCGTGACGTCGACATCGCCCATCGGCGCACCGCGGTCACCGGCGTCAACGAGTTCCCCAATCTCGCCGAAATGCCGCTCCCGCAAGGCAATCCGTTGCCGACCGTGCACCGCTACGCAGCGCACTTCGAGGCGCTGCGGGACCGCTCCGATGCGTTCCTGGCTCGCACCGGGGCCCGGCCCGCCGCAGTGCTGCTCCCGCTGGGCCCGCTGGCCGAACACAACATCCGCACCACGTTCGCGGCGAACCTGCTCGCAGCCGGCGGCATCGACGCAGTGAATCCCGGGCCGGTCACCGCCGATGGGGTGGCCGCCGCGATCGCCGCGGCGGGCTCCACCGAGGTCGCGATTCTGTGCGGTACCGACGCCCGATACGGGCAGGAGGTGGCCGACGCGGTGGCCGCCGCTCGCGCCGCTGGGGTGCGCCACATTCTGATGGCGGGCCCGGAGAAGGCGGTCGCCGATGCCGACATCAAACCCGACGGCTACGTCACGGCCAAGATCGACGCGGTGTCCGTTCTGTCGGATCTGCTGACCCGATTGGGGGCATGAAGGTGACCGCTACTGAACCCCGCACAGCCATCGAGAGTTTCGCCGATGTTCCCTTGCACGCCGACGGTGACGCCGCCGCGCCGACGCGCGACCAGGTGACCGAAGCGGCTGTCGCGGCGGCGCAGGCGCACGGGTACACGGCCGATCAACTGGACTGGGCCACCCCGGAGGGCATCGACGTCAAGCCCGTCTACATCGCCGCCGACCGAGATGACGTCGTCGCTGCGGGATACCCGCTCGGCAGCCTGCCGGGCCTGCCGCCGTTCGTCCGCGGTCCTTACCCGACGATGTATGTCAACCAGCCCTGGACCATACGGCAGTACGCAGGGTTCTCCACCGCCGCCGAATCGAACGCGTTCTATCGCCGCAACCTCGCCGCGGGCCAGAAGGGTCTGTCGGTGGCCTTCGACCTGGCCACCCACCGCGGGTACGACTCCGACCACCCGCGGGTGGCCGGTGACGTCGGGATGGCCGGCGTGGCCATCGATTCCATCCTCGACATGCGCCAGCTGTTCGACGGCATCGACCTGGGTTCGGTGTCGGTGTCGATGACGATGAACGGCGCTGTGTTGCCGATCCTCGCCCTCTATGTGGTGGCCGCCGAAGAGCAGGGTGTGCCGCCGGAGAAGCTCGCCGGGACCATCCAGAACGACATCCTCAAGGAGTTCATGGTCCGCAACACCTACATCTACCCGCCGAAGCCGTCGATGCGGATCATCTCCGACATCTTCGGCTACACCAGCGTGAAAATGCCCAAGTTCAACAGCATTTCGATCTCGGGCTACCACATCCAGGAAGCGGGTGCCACCGCCGATCTCGAGCTGGCCTACACCTTGGCCGACGGCGTCGAGTACATCAAGGCGGGCCTCGACGCCGGGCTGGACATCGACTCCTTCGCGCCGCGGCTGTCCTTCTTCTGGGGCATCGGAATGAACTTCTTCATGGAGGTCGCCAAGCTGCGCGCCGGGCGGCTGCTGTGGAGCGAGCTGGTCGCCCAGTTCGAACCTCGGAACCCGAAATCCCTGTCGCTGCGTACTCATTCGCAGACCTCCGGCTGGTCGCTGACCGCCCAGGATCCGTTCAACAACGTCGCCCGCACCTGCGTGGAGGCGATGGCGGCCACCCAGGGACACACCCAGTCGCTGCACACCAACGCCCTCGACGAGGCACTGGCGCTGCCCACCGACTTCTCGGCCCGCATCGCGCGCAACACCCAGCTGCTGCTGGCCCAGGAGTCGGGAACCACCCGGCCGATCGATCCCTGGGGCGGCTCGTACTACGTGGAGTGGCTCACCCACCAGCTCGCCGAGAAGGCTCGCGAGCACATCCGCGAGGTCGCCGAGCATGGCGGCATGGCGCAGGCGATCGACGAGGGCATCCCGAAATTGCGCATCGAGGAGGCCGCCGCGCGTACCCAGGCCCGCATCGACTCGGGTCAGCAGACGGTGATCGGGGTCAACCGCTACCAGGTCGACGAGGACCACGAGATCGAGGTCCTCAAGGTCGAGAACAGCAGGGTGCGCGCGGAGCAGATCGCCAAACTCGAGTCGTTGCGCGCCGAACGCGACAACGCGGCCACGCAGGCTGCGCTCGACGAATTGTCCCGGGCCGCAGCGGCTTCCGGTCGCGCCGGCGAGGACGGGTTGGGCAACAACCTGATGGCGCTGGCGATCGCCGCCGCGCGCGCCAAGGCGACGGTCGGGGAGATCTCCGATGCGCTGGAGAAGGTGTACGGGCGGCACCAGGCCGAGATCCGGACGATCGCCGGGGTGTACCGGGACGAGGTGGGCATGGCCAGCAATGTCAGCAGCGCCACCGAGCTGGTGACCAGGTTCGCCGAGGCCGACGGCCGCCGGCCCCGCATCCTGGTGGCGAAGATGGGCCAGGACGGTCACGACCGCGGGCAGAAGGTGATCGCGACGGCGTTCGCCGACATCGGTTTCGACGTCGACGTCGGGTCGCTGTTCTCCACGCCGGACGAGGTGGCACGCCAGGCTGCCGACAACGACGTGCACGTGGTCGGAGTGTCGTCGCTGGCGGCGGGACATCTCACGCTGGTGCCCGCCCTGCGCGATGCGCTGGCCGAGGTCGGTCGGCCCGACATCATGATCGTCGTCGGCGGCGTCATCCCGCCCGGCGATTTCGACGAGCTCTACGCCGCCGGTGCCACGGCGATCTTCCCGCCGGGCACCGTGATCGCCGACGCCGCGATCGGGTTGTTGACCAAGCTCGCCGAGCGCCTCGGGTACGACCTCTCGTAGATGAGCTCACCCGTCGAACTCGCTGCGGCGCTGCGCGGCGGTGACCGCTCCGCACTCGCGCGGGCGATCACGCTGGTCGAGTCGACCCGCGCCGATCATCGCGAGCGCGCCCAGGAGCTGCTGCTCGAGCTGATGCCCGATGCCGGCAGCGCTCTGCACGTCGGCATCACCGGTGTGCCCGGCGTGGGCAAGTCGACGACCATCGAAGCGCTGGGCATGTACCTGATCGAGCAGGGCCATCGCGTCGCGGTGCTGGCCGTCGATCCGTCGTCGACCCGGACGGGCGGCTCGATTCTCGGCGACAAGACCCGGATGGCGCGGCTGGCTGTGCACCCGGACGCCTACATCCGCCCGTCGCCGACCTCAGGAACGCTCGGCGGCGTCGCGAAGGCCACCCGCGAGACCATCGTGCTGCTGGAGGCGGCCGGCTACGACGTGATCCTGGTGGAGACCGTCGGCGTCGGGCAGTCCGAGGTGACCGTCGCCAACATGGTGGATACGTTCGTGTTCCTGACGCTGGCCCGCACCGGCGATTCGCTACAGGGCATCAAGAAGGGGGTTCTGGAGCTCGCCGACGTCGTCGTGGTGAACAAGGCCGACGGCGAACACGCGGTCGAGGCGAAAGCCGCCGCGCGTGAGCTCGCAGGCGCGATCCGTCTGCTCTACCCCCGCGAAACCCTGTGGCGACCGCCGGTTCTCACCATGAGCGCACTGGAAGGCACAGGGCTGCAGGAGATGTGGGCGACGGTGCTGCGGCACCGGGATGTGCTGACCGAGGCGGGGGAGTTCGAGGCCCGGCGGCGCACTCAGCAGGTGGAATGGACCTGGTCGATGGTGCGCGACGCCGTACTCGACCGGGTGTTGTCGCACCCCGGGGTGCGCGAGATCCGGGCCGACGTGGAGCGCGCCGTGCGCGACGGCGAGCTGACGCCGACGCTTGCTGCCCAGCAGATCCTGGACGCCGCAGAGCGCCCGGCAAATCCTTAGCCTAACGAATCGGTAACTCTGCACCGCTTTGCCGCGGCGAGGCGTATGTTCGTTGCATTGTGACGGGCGTCAATTCCGACGAGCGCGACGGCGCGCTTCCCCACGGGGTGCAGGGAGCTGCAGACCCCGCGTTCTCCTGGGCTGTCAGGGCCTTCAAACAGATGTTCCCGCACCGCAGGTTCGGTGGTGGCGCGCTGGCGGTGTACCTGAACGGCGAGCCCGTCGTCGACGTCTGGACCGGCTGGTCCGACCGTAGGGGCAGACGGCACTGGACCGCCGACACGGCGCCCATGGTGTTCTCCGCGACCAAGGGCGTGGCGGCCACGGTCATCCACCGGCTCGCCGATCGCGGCCTCATCGATTACGACGCGCCGGTGTCGGAGTACTGGCGGGAATTCGGCGCGAACGGCAAGGCGAAGATCACGGTGCGCGACGCGATGCGCCACCGGGCCGGGCTGTCGCAACTGAACGGGGCCGCGGGTCCCGACCTGATGGACCACATGGTGATGGAGGATCGTCTCGCCGCGGCGCCGGCGAGTTGGCTGGTGGGCCGCCCGGCCTACCACGCGTTCACCTTCGGTTGGCTGCTGTCCGGGTTGGCTCGGTCGGTGACGGGCACCGGGATGCGTGAGCTGATCCGCAGCGAGGTGGCCGCACCGCTGAACACCGACGGGTTGCATCTCGGGCGTCCGCCGGTGCACGCCCCGACGCAGCCGGCGCGCATCATCGGTCCGCAGAGCAAACTCCAGAACCCGTTGTTCAACCTGGTCGCGCCGCACCTGGCCGCGCTGCCGATCTCGGCGGGCTTCGGCGCCATGTATTTTCCGGGCGTCAAGGCGTTCGTCCAGGGTGACACCCCTCTGCTCGACGGCGAGATCCCGGCGGCCAACGGCGTCGCCACCGCCCGGGCGCTGGCCCGCATGTACGGCGCGATCGCCAACGAGGGCCGCATCGACGGCACCCAGTTCCTGTCCCGGGAGACGGCCGCGGCACTCGTGGGCAGGCGGAGCCTGCGCCCCGATCACAGCCTGATCATGCCGCTGTCGTTCCATCTCGGCTATCACGGGCTTCCGCTGTTCGGCATCCTGCCCGGATTCGGCCACGTGGGTCTGGGCGGCTCACTGGGCTGGGCGGACCCGGAGCGGGGGCTGGCGTTCGGCTTCGTCCACAACCGGCTGCTCACCCCGTTCGTGGTCAGCGACCAGGCCGGCTTCGTGACCACGGCGGCCCTGATCCGGCGGGGTGCGGCGGTGGCCCGAACCAGGGGGTACCGGCCCGTGCCGGACTTCGGGGCACCTTTCGAGGACGTGACTGCGACGGCCGTCTGAGTTTCGTCGCTGGGGTGGCGACTCGGGTCAGTGCTGTTTGCTGAACACTGCAATCGCGGTCCACGTCGTCGCCGGGCGGCGGAGCAGAAGCGACCATTCCCCGTCCGGCGCCCGAGCCATGGTATCGCTGGTTTCGCTCAGCGGATAGAGGACAGGCCGGTGCAAGCGTCATTTTTGACGTTACCGTCGCGATTTGCCGACACATGGCGCGGCTCGCACATGGCTGCCTCCACGGTCGCCGAATGGGGAAGGGGGGCCCAGGGGGCGGGCGTAGGGTTTCCCCTGGATCGCGCGAATGGGGTGAGGTGATGACCAGCCGGCTTCACGGTGTCGTCGGGTCAGCGGCCGGCCTGCTCCCGTTCGGTCACCTCGGCTGGGGATATCGCGACCGGCGCGACTTCCATCACCGCGCCGCGGAGTACCTCACCGACGGGATACGGCAGGGCCAGTTGGTGGTGTTCGTCGGCGGCGGGAGCTCCCGATCGCTGACCGCAGAACTGGCCGCGGTGCGAAACACCATGAGTACAGACGTCGCCGACGCACCCGTGACCGTCATCCCCGCAGACCGGTTCTACAGCTTCGTTCCCGGCACCGACATGGTCGACCCTGAGACGTCGGTAGCCGAGCGGGTGGCCGCGACCCAACGGGCCGTCGCCGACGGTCACACCGGCTTCCGAGCGGTGGTGGACGCCACCCCGGTCGCACGCACCGAAACCCAGCGTCGGGCGTTCGCACGTTTCGAGATTCTGGTGGACCAACAGATGGCGCGCTTTCCCGTCTCTGCGTTGTGCGCCTACGACCTGTCTGGACTGGACGGCGCGGCTGACCTGGTGTGCTTGCATCCCTTCGTCAATCACGACGGTGGCGCCTACCGTGTTTTCGCCGCCCCGGACGCCGATGTCGCGGTCGCCGGTGTGGTGGACGCCGAGCACGCCACCGCCGTCGTCGACGCGGTGCGGACGGCTTTGCCGCCGCCGAGTTCGACGTCGGTGACCGTGGACGCCGGTGGTGCGGACCACCTGTCCGCCGAGTTCGTGTCGGGTCTGGACCGCGCCGCTCGGTGCGACGGCCGGTCGATCACCCTGCTGGTCCGGGCGTCGGCGGTCGAATCGATCGATGACCGTCTGTCGCACGTGCGCATCGGGCCGGTGGTGGTGCCGGGTCCCGATCCCGTGGTGATCGCCGAACTGCAGGCCAAGATGAGTCAGCTGAACAACCGGTTGGCCAGCCAGCCGGCCATCGAGCAGTGCAAGGGCATGCTGATGTCGGCCTTCGGACTGACCGCCGACGACGCATTCGAACTGATGAAGTCGTTGTCCCAGAACGGCAACTTGAAGCTGCGCGAGGTCGCTCACGCGATAGTCGACGAATGGCGTACTGACGGGCCGCGGCCCGACTACGACAAGACGACCGAGTTCCTGCTCCGTGCCCGTGACGCCGTCAGGCGCCCGCGCGGGTGAACCACTTCGTACGCAGGCGCCACGAGTGTGCCGACGTCAGCGCGAAACCGGCACCGCAGGCGCACGCGAAGAACCACACCAGCGTGCTGCCCTGGACCGTCTGAAGGTCGGGGACGAGCGCGGTCACGATCCGTACCAGGCACGCGATGATCCCCATCGCCGAGGCGAACAGGTAGATGTTGGCGATGTGGCGGGATCGCGGATCGCTGCGCAGGATCAGGAGTGCGCGCGACCCGTAGCTCAGCAGGTAGATCAGCATTCCGCACAGCAGCAGCCAGTACAGGTTCAGCCACAGGTCGGTGGGCACCTCGAAGAAGTCCGGGCGGTAGATCGCCGCACCGTTCCCGAGCCAGAACGCGGCGAGCAGCAATGGAATGCACAGCGTCGCGGGCCGCTCGACGAACTGCTTGAACCTCTGGTGCATGGCGTGGTCGGTCTCGAGCCGGCCGAGCGTGTTGTAGACCACCGCGGATGCGGCCACGATGTAGGCATCGTGGCCGAGGTAATCCTCCAGGTTCCACTTGCCGGTCAGTGAATACAGCCAGTGGCCGACCGTTTCGGAGGCCCACGGCGACATCAGTACCACCGCGATGCCTTGCAGCGCGATGTTCAGCGTCGCGGCCACCTCCCAGCGGCACGACCACGTGACACGCCGTATCCACAAGCTCCATGCGATACACAGCAGCGTGATCGCGATGAGGGACGCCAGGGCCATCGGGACCGTCTCTTACAGGGGCGGGGCGTCGAGCCGCGGCGTCAGCTCCGACAACCGAGGCCGACGCGGGGTCTGCGCAGCCACCGCCGGTGCCGAGGTCTGGCGGGTCGCCACCGAGGCGCGGGCCGACTCGACGTAGGTGAACACTTCTTGCCGGGTCATCAGACCGAACTGGATCTGCAGATCCGGATAGCTGAGGTCGAAGCGATCGGCGACCCGGCGGAGCTCTTCGGCGTTCGGGTAGTCGTGCTCCTTGATGCGTCGGTAATACGTGCTGCTGGACGTGCCGAGGGCGTCGTAGATGTCCTTCGCGTCGATCTCCCCGTCGAGCAGGTAGTCGAGCAACGCCTTGAGCTGTCTGCCGTTCTCGTCGGTCCTGGGCACCTGAACACTGTAAACCGGGAACGGCCGCCAGGTCAGCCCTGGCGGCAAACAGATCAGACTTTTCTTAATTGACACGGCCGTCACAGTTTTGGGAGCAGTCTCCCAATTCTGGGACATCCGCGCTACGGTTAGCTGCATGGTCGCTCCCTTCCTGCCTGACGAGGTCAAGCACGCCTTGGCCATTGCGGCGCCGATAGCGTTGGACATCTTCGACCGGGGGGCGGCGCCGTCGGCCCCTGCCCAGTTGGTCACCCACGCGAGCGCTGCATCGAGCGAACTCGCCGCCGAACTCGACGGAGCGGCGGAGTGGCTCGGTGTACGGGCTGAGGAGATCCTGCTCGCCGCCCTCGGGCGCACGCTGGGCCGCACCCGCGGGGACGGCGCTGTCGCGGTGGCCGTCCGCAGCAAGGCCTTCGGATCGCCTCGTGCGGTGACGCTGCTGTGCGCGGCCGGCATGCCGATGGGGCCCAGTGAGATGCTGCAGGGGGCGCACAATGCACTCTCTGACGCCCTGTCTGAGGCCGTCTCCGATGCACCCGCCGACATCGCTCTGTTGCTCGACGGAGCCGTCGACGCCTCGGACACCGCCGCCCTGCAGATCCACGTCCGACGCACGGCTGACGCCCTGCAGGTCGACTGGACCTATGACGCCGCCCGGTTCGACGCCTACTCGGTCGAGGAGCTGGCCGAACAGTTCGGCCTCGCGCTGATCGAGATCACCTCCGACGCCGGCGCGCCGCTGTAACCGTCCCCGCTAGACTGGCGGCACTGGCGTCGATCCGGCCATCACCGGGGAGCCTTCGGAAGAACGGCGCGCCGAGCGCTCACTAGACCCGAACGGGTGGGCCCGTCACAGCCTGCGAACGAGCGGCGCACCGCAGGTGCGCAAGCGGGGTGGTACCGCGGCGCTCGCGCACCGCGCGACGTCGTCCCCGTGCCTGGAAGTGGCACAGGAGACAGACGGTGAGTGCGTACCCCAAGCCGGCGAGTGGATCGCCCGACTTCCCGAGCCTGGAACTCGGCGTCCTCGACTACTGGGACCGTGACGACACGTTCCGTGCGAGCATCGCCCAGCGCGACGATGCGCCGGAGTACGTGTTCTACGACGGGCCGCCCTTCGCCAACGGTCTGCCGCACTACGGTCATCTGCTCACCGGCTACGTCAAGGACATCGTGCCGCGCTATCGGACGATGCGCGGCTACAAGGTCGAGCGGCGGTTCGGCTGGGACACCCACGGCCTGCCCGCCGAACTGGAGGTGCAGCGTCAGCTGGGCATCACCAGCAAGGCGCAGATCGAGGAACTCGGCATCGAGAAGTTCAACGACGCCTGCCGCGCGTCCGTGCTGAAGTACACCGACGAGTGGCGCAGCTATGTCACCCGCCAGGCCCGCTGGGTCGACTTCGACAACGACTACAAGACCCTGGATCTGGGGTTCATGGAGTCCGTGCTGTGGGCGTTCAAGCAGCTGTGGGACAAGGGGCTGGCCTACGAGGGCTACCGGGTACTGCCGTACTGCTGGAATGACGAGACCCCGCTGTCGAGCCACGAGCTGCGAATGGACGACGACGTCTACCAGAGCCGGCAGGACCCGGCGCTGACCGTCGGCTTCCGCATCACCGGGGGTCCCCAGCCGGACCTGATCGGCGCCCATCTGCTGATCTGGACCACCACGCCGTGGACCCTGCCGTCGAACCAGGCCGTGGCGGTCAACCCCGACGTGACCTACGTCGTCGTCGAGCAGGACGGACGGCGCTACGTGATCGCCGAAGCCCGGCTCGGCTCCTACGCGCGGGAGCTGGGCGAGGAGCCCACGGTGGTCGCCACCTACGCCGGTCGCGACCTTCTCGAGGTCACCTACGCCCCGCCGTTCCCGTATTTCATGACCTCGCCCAATGCCTTTCGCGTATTGCCCGCCGATTTCGTCAGCACCGAGGACGGCACCGGCCTGGTGCACATGTCACCGGCCTACGGCGAGGACGACATGACGACCGCGTCGGCCGGCGGGATCGAGGCCGTCACCCCCGTCGACGCGCGGGGCCGCTTCGACGCGACCGTGCCCGACTACCAGGGTCAGCACGTCTTCGAGGCGAACCCGCACATCATCCGCGACCTGAAGAACGGCACCGGCCCGGCGGCTGCCAACGGGGCGGTGCTGCTGCGTCACGACACCTATGAGCACTCCTATCCGCACTGCTGGCGGTGCCGCAATCCGCTGATCTACCGCGCGGTGTCGTCGTGGTTCATCAAGGTCACCGAAATCCGGGATCGGATGGTCGAGCTCAACCAGGAGATCACCTGGTATCCCGAGCACGTCAAGGACGGGCAGTTCGGCAAGTGGTTGGCCGGCGCCCGCGACTGGTCCATCTCTCGAAATCGCTACTGGGGCAGTCCGATTCCGGTCTGGAAGTCCGACGACCCGGCCTATCCTCGAGTCGACGTCTACGGCAGCCTCGACGAACTCGAACGTGACTTCGGGGTACGCCCGGACAACCTGCACCGGCCCTACATCGACGAGCTGACCCGGCCCAATCCCGACGATCCGACCGGCCGTTCGACGATGCGGCGCATCGAGGACGTCTTCGACGTGTGGTTCGACTCGGGCTCGATGCCCTACGGGCAGGTGCACTATCCGTTCGAGAACCAGCAGTGGTTCGAGTCGCACTTCCCCGGCGACTTCATCGTCGAGTACATCGGTCAGACCCGCGGCTGGTTCTACACGCTGCACGTGCTGGCCACCGCCCTGTTCGACCGCCCGGCGTTCCGCACGTGCGTGAGCCACGGCATCGTGCTGGGCAACGACGGGCAGAAGATGAGCAAGTCGCTGCGCAACTATCCCGATGTCACCGAGGTGTTCGACCGGGACGGCTCCGATGCGATGCGCTGGTTCCTGATGGCATCGCCGATCCTGCGCGGCGGCAACCTGGTGGTCACCGAGCAGGGCATCCGCGAAGGCGTGCGGCAGGTGCTCCTCCCGCTGTGGAACGCGTACTCCTTCCTTGCGCTCTACGCCCCGCAGAAAGGGACCTGGCGCACCGACTCCACCCATGTGCTGGACCGCTACATCCTGGCCAAGCTCGCGGTGCTGCGTGACGAGCTGACGGAGTCGATGGACGTCTGCGACATCTCGATGGCCTGCGACCAGCTCCGCCAGTTCACCGAGGCGCTGACGAACTGGTATGTGCGGCGGTCGCGTTCGCGGTTCTGGGAGGAGGACCGCGACGCCATCGACACCCTGCACACCGTGCTGGAGGTGACGTGCCGGCTCGCCGCGCCGCTGCTGCCCCTGGCCACCGAGCGGATCTGGCGCGACCTCACCGGCGAACGATCGGTGCATTTGACCGACTGGCCGGAACCCGACACCCTGCCCGCCGATCCCCAGCTGGTCGCCGACATGGACCTGGTGCGCGAGGTGGCCTCGGTGGGCTCGTCGCTACGTAAGGCCAAGAAGCTGCGGGTGCGCCTACCTCTACCGAAACTCGTTGTTGCCGTTGATGATCCGAATCGGTTGACGGCGTATCGAGAGTTGCTGGCCGACGAGCTCAACGTCAAGGCGGTCGAGCTGACCGACGACATCGCCGCGCACGGCCGGTTCGAGCTGGCCGTCAACGCCCGTGCGGCCGGCCCGCGGATCGGCAAGGACGTGCAGGCCGCGATCAAGGCGGTCAAGGCGGGGGAGGGCGTGCTCAACGCCGATGGCACCTTGACCGCCGGACCCGCGGTGCTGCTGCCCGAGGAATTCACGTCCCGGCTGGTCGCGGCCGATCCGCAGTGGACCGCGGCGCTGCCCGACGGTGCCGGTCTGGTGGTGCTCGACGGCACGCTGACCCCGGAACTGGAGGCCGAAGGCTGGGCCAAGGACCGCGTCCGTGAGCTGCAGGAGTTGCGAAAGACCTCGGGACTCGACGTCTCCGATCGCATCCGGGTCGTGATGTCCGTACCCGCCGACAAACAGCCGTGGGCGCATGCGCACGCCGGGCTGATCGCGGGGGAGATCCTCGCGACGGACTTCTCGTTCGGCGAGCCCGTCGACGGTGCCGAGATCGGTGACGGGGTCCGGGTCAGCCTCCAGAAGGTCTGACGGTCAGCCGACCCGCGCGCTCTGTCCGCCGAAGCTGACGACGTCCCCGGCCCTGAGTTGACGGCCGCGCCGCGTCTCGACGACGTCGTTGACGGCGACCAGTCCGTCGGAGATCACGCCCTTGGCGTCGGCGCCGCTGTCGATCAGGTTCGCCAGCTTCAGGAACTGGCCGAGGCGGATCGTCTCGTCGCGGATCGGTACGTCGTGCACGCCGCCCACGCTAGCCGCCTACAGTCAGCGGTGTGGGCGCGCGATGGGTCCTGCACCTGGACATGGACGCGTTCTTCGCGTCGGTGGAGCAGCTGACGCGGCCCACGCTGCGTGGCAGGCCGGTGCTCGTCGGCGGTCTGGGTGGCCGGGGCGTGGTGGCTGGGGCCAGCTACGAGGCACGCCGGTTCGGGGCGCGGTCGGCGATGCCGATGCACCAGGCACGTCGTCTGGTGGGCGCCGGCGCGGTGGTACTGCCGCCCCGCGGCGTGGTCTACGGGCTGGCCAGCCGCCGGGTCTTCGACACGGTGCGGGCGAGAGTGCCGGTGCTCGAACAGCTTTCCTACGACGAAGCCTTCGAGGAACCGGTCGAGCTGGCGGGTGCGAGTGCCGGCGAGGTCGAGGCGTTCTGCGAGCGGTTACGGGCCGACGTGCGGGAGGCGACCGGCCTGGTGGCCTCGGTGGGAGCCGGGTCGGGCAAGCAGATCGCCAAGATCGCGTCGGGCCTGGCCAAGCCCGACGGCGTGCGGGTGGTCGACCGTGACGAGGAGGTGCCGCTGCTGGCCGGTCTGCCCGTCCGGCGGCTGTGGGGGATCGGCCCGGTGGCCGAGGACAGGCTGCACCGGCTCGGCATCGAGACGATCGGCGCGCTGGCCGCGCTCACCGAAGCGGAGGTGGCCGACGTCCTGGGCGCCACGGTCGGACCGGCACTGCACCGGCTGGCCCGCGGTGTCGACGACCGGCCGGTCGCCGAGAACGCCCCGGCCAAGCAGATCAGCGCCGAGTCGACGTTCGCCGAGGACCTGATCACGCTGGCGCAGCTGCGCGAGGCGATCGGGCCGATCGGCGATCACGCGCACCGCCGGCTGGAGAAGGACGGCCGCGGGGCGCGCACCATCACGGTCAAGCTCAAGCGCTCGGACATGAGCACGCTGACCCGGTCGGCCACGTTGCCGTACGCGACCACCGAGGCGGCGACGCTCATCGGCACCGCGCGCAAGCTGCTGCTCGACCCGGTGGAGATCGGCCCGGTTCGTCTTGTCGGCGTGGGGTTCTCGGGGCTGACCGAGGTGCGGCAGGAGCCGTTGTTCGCCGATCCCGGGCTCATCGCCGCGTCCCAGACCTCCGACGCGGGGGTGCCGGACACGGTGACCGACGTCGCGGCGACCGCACCGGCCTGGCGGATCGGCGACGACGTGGCCCATACCGGGTACGGGCACGGCTGGGTGCAGGGCGCCGGGCACGGCGTGCTGACGGTGCGGTTCGAGACCCGGGCACACGGCCCCGGCATCGCCCGCACGTTCTCCGGCGACGACCCTGCGCTGTCACGGGCCAATCCCGTCGACAGCCTGGATTGGCCGGAGTTCGTCGATCAGCTCGGCGCGGAGTCAACCCCAGCGGGCGAAGACATCGTCGACCGGTGAGCCGGCGGCCAGCGCCGCCATCAGCAGCACGCGTGCCTGCGGCGGCCGCACCGTGGGCACCAGCACCGCACCCGCGGTCACCAGGTCATGGCCGGGGCCGTAGCCGGCGGTGACCCGGCCGCCGGGCACCCGCGTCGACACCACCACCGCGACGCCGGCCGCGCAGTGCCGCCGCACCCCCTCGATCAGCGCGGTGCCCACGTTGCCGGCGCCCATCGCCTCGACCACGACACCGCGGGCCCCGGCCGCTGCGCAGGCGTCCAGCGCGGCGCTGTCCGCGCCGGGATACGCGGCGACGATGTCGACCCGCGGTGCGTCGGCCGCACGCAGCGCACCGAGGTGCGGGCGTCCTCCGGGCGTGCGCCCCGCGAAGCTCTGGTCGCTGTCCGTACTCACCTTGGTGAGCCCGAGCGCTGCGAAAACCTCACCGGCGAACGCCACCACCACATTGCCGCACATCGTCGGATCGGCCGCCACGGCGAGCGCGTGGCGCAGATTGGCCGGGCCGTCGGCGTCCGGGGCATCCGCGCTGCGCTGCGCACCGGTCAGCACCACCGGCACCGCTCCCGAGTATGTGAGCGCCAGCCAGAGCGCGGTCTCCTCGAGGGAGTCGGTGCCGTGGGTGACGACGATCCCGTCGGCACTCTCGGCCGCCTCGTGCACGGCGGCGGCGATGACGTCCCAGTCGGCGGGCACCAGCTGGGAGCTGTCGGTGCGCAAGGCTTCGACGACCTCGACGTCGAGACCGGCGGTCAGCTCGGCACCCGACCGGGTGGGACGCTTGACGCCGTCGGCATCGGCACTGGTGGAGATGGTGCCGCCGGTGGCGATCACGACGAGGCGGGCCATGGCTGGATTCTTCCCCATCGCCGCTTTGCGATGATGGACGGCGTGACTGACGAATCCTCCAGCCCGGCCGAACCGGCGACCGGCGATGCCGCGGACCCGCCGGCAGCCGATTCCGGGGCCGAGACCCCGCGCCGGCGGCTGCGCCTGCTCCTGGGGGTCGCCGCCGTGGTGCTGGTGGTCGACATCGTCACCAAGATCCTCGCGGTCGAACTGCTGACCCCCGGACAGCCCGTCTCCATCATCGGCGACACCGTGACGTGGACGCTGGTCCGCAACTCCGGGGCGGCGTTCTCGATGGCGACCGGTTACACCTGGGTGCTGACCTTGGTGGCCATCGGCGTGGTGGTGGGCATCATCTGGATGGGGCGCCGGCTCGTCTCGCCGTGGTGGGCGCTCGGGCTGGGCATGATCCTGGGCGGCGCGATGGGCAATCTCGTGGACCGGTTCTTCCGCTCGCCCGGCCCGCTGCGCGGCCACGTCGTCGACTTCCTGTCGATCGGATGGTGGCCCGTCTTCAACGTCGCGGACCCGTCGGTGGTGGGCGGGGCGATCCTGCTGGTGGCCCTCTCGCTGTTCGGGTTCGACTTCGACAGGCCCGGCCGGCGCCGCGCCGGCGACACCGAGCAATGACCACACGGTCCATGCCGGTGCCCGAGGGCCTCGCGGGCATGCGGGTCGACGCGGGTCTCGCGCGGCTGCTGGGGCTGTCCCGGACGGCGGCCGCGACGCTGGCCGAAGAGGGCGGGGTGGAACTCGACGGGGCGCCGGCGGGCAAGTCCGACAAGCTCATCGCGGGCGCATGGCTCGAGGTGCGGCTGCCCGAGGCGCCGCCGCCGGTCGAGAACGTGCCCGAGGACATCGAGGGCATGGCCATCCTGTACTCCGACGACGACATCGTCGCCGTCGACAAACCCCCGGGGGTGGCCGCACACGCGACCGTCGGCTGGCACGGCCCGACGGTGCTCGGGGGACTGGCCGCCGCCGGATTCCGGATCAGCACCTCGGGCATCCATGAACGACAGGGCATCGTGCACCGGCTCGACGTCGGCACGTCCGGTGTGATGGTGGTGGCGCTGTCCGAACGTGCCTATACGGTGCTCAAGCGGGCCTTCAAGCAGCGCACGGTCGACAAGCGCTACCACGCGCTGGTGCAGGGCCACCCCGATCCGTCCAGCGGCACGATCGACGCGCCGATCGGGCGTCACCGCGGTCACGACTGGAAGTTCGCGGTGGTCGAGGGCGGCCGCAACAGCGTCACCCACTACGACACGCTCGAAGCCCACCAGGCCGCCAGCCTGCTCGACATCCACCTCGAGACCGGCCGTACCCACCAGATCCGCGTGCATTTCGCCGCGCTGCACCACCCCTGCTGCGGGGACCTGACCTACGGCGCGGATCCGACGCTGGCTGCCCGCCTGGGGCTGACCCGGCAGTGGCTGCACGCCCGCTCGCTGGCGTTCGCCCATCCCGCCGACGGCAGGCAGATCGAGATCACCAGCCCGTACCCCGCCGATCTGCAGCACGCCCTGGACGTCTTGCGCGGTCCCGGACGGTGAGATCGGGCCTGCTGTTCGGCGCCGGCGCCTACGGCATGTGGGGACTGTTCCCCGCGTTCTTTCCGCTGCTCAAGCCGGCCGGCGCGGTGGAGGTGCTGGCGCACCGCATCATCTGGAGCTTCCTGCTGATGGTGGTGGTGGTCGCCGTCGTGCGCCGCCTCGGCGATCTCCGGCGGATCACCGGACGGGTGTGGCTGCTGCTGACCGCCGCGGCCGCGCTGATCTCGATGAACTGGCTGATCTATGTCTACGCGGTCAACAACGGACACGTCGTCGACGCCGCACTCGGGTACTTCATCAACCCACTGGTGTCCATCGCGCTGGGGATGCTCATCTTCCGGGAACGGCTGAACCGCTGGCAGATCGGGGCGCTGACGATCGCGGTGGTCGCGGTCGTGGTGTTGACCGTCGAGGTCGGTTCGCCGCCGCTGATCGGGCTGGGGCTGGCGCTGTCGTTCGGCCTCTACGGCGCGGTGAAGAAGCTGGTGCCGACCGATCCCCGCGTCAGCGTGGGGGTGGAAGCCGGGCTGGCGACGCCGTTCGCGCTGGCGTACGTGGTCGTGCTGACCCTGTCCGGTCATGCGACGTTCGGCGATCACGGAGCGCCGCACGCGTTGCTGCTGGTGCTCTCGGGTCTGCTGACGGCGCTGCCGTTGCTGCTGTTCGCCGCCGCCGCCCAACGGCTGCCGATGGTGACGCTGGGGCTGTTGTTCTATCTGACACCGGCGATGCAGCTGTCCTGGGGGGTGCTCGTCGGCCACGAACCGATGCCGCCGGCACGCTGGTTGGGCTTCGCGTTGATCTGGGTGGCGCTCGCGGTGTTCACCCTCGACGCGGTGCGGCGCGCCCGCGCCGAACGCCGGGTCCAGGATCCGTGTGCCGCCTAGTTTTGCCGGTTTACTGATTGACCCGCTGGCAGCAATGTCCTAACGTTTGCTCGTGGACTCCGCGACCAGCACGAGGGGCCGCGGCCGCCCCGTGGGTGCGGATTCCGAGCGGACCCGGCAGACCATTGTGCGGGCCGCGCGGGACGTCATCACCGAGTGTGGTTATCCCGCGGCGACGTTCCAGCAGATCGCGGTGCGAGCCGGGGTCAGCAGACCCACGCTCCACTACTACTTCCAGACCCGCGACCAGGTCTACGAGACGCTGGTCCAGGCCCTGCACGCGCAGATCACGGCCTGTATCGCGCACGCTCGGCAGCGGTCGGATCCCCGCGGGCAACTCGTCGCGTTCACCGAAGAGGTCGTGCGCCTCTGCGGGGAGGACCCCGGCGCGCTGCGTTTCCTGGTGACAGTGCAGGTCGAGCAGCGTCGAGGCGTGCACCGCAGCCCGACCGCCGAGTCGGTGATCGCGGCGATTCACGGGTTCTACGACTCGCTTGCTGCTGCCGTGTCGGACGACGGCGCCCGCGGGCTTGCCGATCTGCTCGCGTCGGTGTTCTGGGGGATCGCGTTCCACGCGGGATTCGTGGCCCGCGACGGAAAGGGTCCAATGGTTGCCAGGCAACTGTTGAATGCCTTTGATGACCAATTGCTGACGGCGCAGTCTGGCGGGCGCTGACGCACCCTTCGAGACCTCCTCGAGACACGCACGGGAACACGCCCGGCGACACGCCCGACGGTGTCGGTGCGCGGCCATAGACTGGCCTGCCTATGAGCGGGTCATTCGTGCATCTCCACAACCACACCGAGTACTCGATGCTGGACGGCGCCGCGAAGGTCAAGCCGATGCTCGCCGAGGCCCAGCGTCTCGAGATGCCCGCGATCGGCATGACCGACCACGGAAACATGTTCGGCGCCAGCGAGTTCTACAACGCGGCGACCGATGCCGGCATCACGCCGATCATCGGTATCGAGGCCTACATCGCGCCGGCCTCCCGTTTCGACACCAAGCGCGTGCTGTGGGGCGATCCGAGCCAGAAATCCGACGACGTCTCGGGCAGCGGTTCCTACACGCACATGACGATGGTCGCGGAGAACGCGACGGGGCTGCGCAACCTGTTCAAGCTGTCATCGCTGGCGTCGTTCGAGGGCCAGCTCGGCAAGTGGTCCCGGATGGATGCCGAGATCATCGCCGAACACGCCGAGGGCATCATCGCCACCACCGGCTGTCCGTCGGGGGAGGTGCAGACCCGGCTGCGGCTGGGGCATCAGAAAGAAGCGCTCGAGGCGGCGGCCAAGTGGCGGGAGATCTTCGGTCCCGAGAACTTCTTCCTCGAGCTGATGGACCACGGCCTCGACATCGAGCGCCGCGTCCGCGAGGGCCTGCTGGAGATCGGCAGGAAGCTCGACATCCGTCCCCTGGCCACCAATGACTGCCACTACGTCACCCGGGACGCCTCGCAGAACCACGAGGCGCTGCTGTGCATCCAGACCGGCAAGACCCTCTCGGATCCGAACCGGTTCAAGTTCGACGGGGACGGTTACTACCTGAAGTCGGCCGCCGAGATGCGGGCGCTCTGGGACGACCAGGTGCCGGGCGCCTGCGACTCGACGCTGCTCATCGCCGAACGCGTCCAGCCCTACACCGACGTCTGGGCACCCAAGGACCGGATGCCGGTGTTCCCGGTGCCCGACGGCCACGACCAAGGGTCCTGGCTCACCCATGAGGTCATGACCGGACTGGCGGAGCGACGGTTCCACGGCGCGCCCGTTCCGCAGGAGTACCTCGACCGTGCCGAGTACGAGATCAAGGTCATCTGCGACAAGGGCTTCCCGGCGTACTTCCTCATCGTCGCCGACCTGATCAACTACGCCCGCTCCGTGGGCATCCGCGTCGGCCCGGGCCGCGGTTCGGCCGCGGGTTCGCTGGTGGCCTACGCGATGGGCATCACCAACATCGACCCCATTCCGCACGGCCTGCTGTTCGAACGGTTCCTCAACCCCGAGCGTCCGTCGGCCCCCGACATCGACATCGACTTCGACGACCGTCGGCGCGGCGAGATGCTGCGCTACGCGGCGAACAAGTGGGGAAGCGACCGGGTTGCCCAGGTCATCACGTTCGGCACGATCAAGACCAAAGCTGCGCTGAAGGATTCGGCGCGGGTGCACTACGGTCAGCCCGGTTTCGCAATCGCCGACCGGATCACCAAGGCGCTGCCGCCGCCCATCATGGCCAAGGACATCCCGGTGTCCGGCATCACCGATCCGACTCACGAGCGGTACAAGGAAGCCGCCGAAGTCCGCGCGCTGATCGACACCGACCCCGACGTCCGGACGATCTACGAGACCGCGCGGGGGCTCGAGGGCCTCGTCCGCAACGCCGGCGTCCATGCCTGCGCGGTGATCATGAGCTCCGAGCCGCTGATGGAGGCCATCCCACTGTGGAAGCGTCCGCAGGACGGTGCGGTCATCACCGGCTGGGATTACCCGTCGTGTGAGGCCATCGGCCTGCTGAAGATGGACTTCCTCGGGCTGCGCAACCTGACGATCATCGGCGACTGCATCGACAACATCAAGGCCAACCGCGGCGAGGACGTCGACCTCGAATCGCTCGCTCTCGACGACCCGAAGGCTTACGAACTACTGGGGCGCGGTGACACGCTCGGGGTGTTCCAGCTCGACGGCGGGCCGATGCGCGACCTGCTGCGTCGCATGCAGCCCACGGAGTTCAACGACATCGTCGCCGTGTTGGCGCTGTACCGGCCCGGCCCGATGGGCATGAACGCCCACAACGACTACGCCGACCGCAAGAACGGGCGCCAGGCGATCAAGCCCATCCACCCCGAACTCGAGGAACCGCTCAAGGAGATCCTGGCCGAGACCTACGGTCTGATCGTCTACCAAGAGCAGATCATGTTCATCGCGCAGAAGGTCGCCGGCTACTCGATGGGCAAGGCCGATGCGCTGCGCAAGGCCATGGGCAAGAAGAAGCTCGAGGTCCTCGAAGCCGAGTACAAGGGCTTCCTGGAGGGCATGACGGCCAACGGATTCTCCGCCGCCGCGGTGAAAGCGTTGTGGGACACCATCCTTCCGTTCGCCGGATACGCGTTCAACAAATCGCACGCCGCCGGGTACGGGCTGGTGTCTTATTGGACGGCCTACCTGAAGGCGAACTATCCCGCCGAGTACATGGCCGGTCTGCTCACCTCGGTCGGCGACGACAAGGACAAGGCCGCGGTGTACCTGGCCGACTGCCGGCGCCTCGGCATCACGGTGCTGCCGCCGGACGTCAACGAGTCGGTGCAGAATTTCGCCTCGGTGGGCGACGACATCCGCTTCGGGCTCGGTGCGGTGCGCAACGTGGGCGCCAATGTGGTTGCTTCCCTTGTCAATACGCGTGCCGAGAAGGGCAAGTACGCCGACTTCTCGGACTACCTCAACAAGATCGACATCACCGCCTGCAACAAGAAGGTGACGGAGTCGCTGATCAAGGCCGGGGCCTTCGACTCGCTGGGGCATCCGCGCAAGGGTTTGTTCCTCGTGCACACCGACGCGGTCGACTCGGTGCTCGGCACCAAGAAGGCCGAGGCGATGGGGCAGTTCGACCTCTTCGGGGGCGGTGATTCCGAGACGGAATCGGTGTTCACGATCAAGGTGCCCGACGATGAGTGGGAGGACAAGCACAAGCTCGCACTGGAGCGCGAGATGCTGGGCCTCTACGTGTCCGGGCATCCGCTCAACGGGATCGCGCACCTGTTGGCCGCGCAGGTCGACACCCAGATCCCGGCGATTCTGGAAGGCGATATCGCCAACGACACCCAGGTCCGCGTCGGCGGCATCCTGGCCTCGGTCAACCGGCGGGTGAACAAGAACGGCCTGCCCTGGGCGTCGGCACAGATCGAGGACCTCTCCGGCGGTATCGAGGTGCTGTTCTTCCCGCAGACGTACTCGATGTTCGGCGCCGAGATTGCCGATGACGTGGTGGTGCTGATCGGCGCCAAGGTGGCCAAGCGCGACGACCGGATCTCGCTGATCGCCAACGAGCTGATCGTCCCCGACTTCTCCAGCGCGCAGGTCAACCGGCCGGTCGCGGTGAGCCTTCCGACGCGGCAGTGCACGGTCGACAAGGTCAGTGCGCTCAAGCAGGTGCTGGCGCGGCATCCCGGAACCGCTCAGGTGCATCTGCGCCTGATCAGCGGGGAGCGCATCACCACGCTGGAACTGGATCAATCCCTTCGCGTGACGCCGTCGTCGGCGCTGATGGGAGACCTCAAGGAGTTGCTAGGGCCGGGTTGCCTCGGCGGGTGAACGCGCCGGGCCGGGGCGGTCAGCTCTCGGAAGAGCCCAGCAGACCCGCGGTGAGCCACACCACGGTTGCCGCGCCCGCGCCGCTGAGCACCGCCGCAGCGGCTGTCGACGTCACCACGGCCACGGCGGCGAAGACGATCAGACCGACGACCAACGCCACCACCTTGTAGGTGGGCCACAGCACGCCGGCGATCGAGACCGTGCCGGCGGGCCGGCTCACGGCATCGCCGAATTCCTGCGCGGTGGTCATGTGGTCCACGATAGCCCGTAGATGAGGTTTCGGCTAGCCGAAACTGTGATGTGGCGTCCGTTCAGCAGATAATCGGGCGATGGTCGTGCGCTCCGTCGCGATCCTGGTGTACGACGGCGTGAGTCTCCTCGACGTCGCCGGACCGGGCGAGGTCTTCACCGAGGCGACCCGTCTCGGCGCTCCGTATGCACTGACGTTGGTGTCACCCCACGGCACTGACGTGACGTCCAACCAGGGCGTGAGGGTGGCCGTCGACGCGGCCGTCGCCGACATCGCCGAACCCGATATCTACGTGGTGCCCGGCTCCGACCTCTATCCGAGCACCCGCGTACCCGCCGACCTGGTCGTTGCGGCGGCTCGGCCGGCCGCGGGCGCGCGTCGGATCGTGTCGATCTGTACCGGGGCCTTTCTCCTGGCCGCCGCGGGTCTGCTCGACGGCAAGCGGGCGACCACACACTGGAAGGTCGCCCACCAGCTGGCTGCGCAGTGCCCGACGTGCCGGGTGGAGCCCGACGCCATCTACGTGCGCGACGGTCGCGTCTACACCTCTGCAGGGGTGACGGCGGGCATAGATCTCGCGCTGGCGCTGGTGGAGGAGGACCACGGGGCAGATCTCACCCGCCAGGTGGCCCGGCTCCTGGTTGTCTACTTGCAGCGCTCGGGCGGCCAGTCGCAGTTCTCCGCGCCGCTTCAGGTGCCACCCCCGCAGTCACCCGATGTGCGGACGATCACCGACCGGGTCACCGCGGACCCGTCCGGCGACCATTCGCTGCACGCGCTCGCCGAGTACCTGCACGTCAGCTCACGTCACCTCACGCGGCTGTTCCGGGAGGAACTGGCCACCACGCCGGCGCGCTACGTCGAAAGCGTCCGCTTCGACCTGGCCAGGGCGCTGCTCGATCGGGGCCACACCGCGACCGAGGCGGCGACGGGCGCCGGCTTCGGAAGCTACGAGAGCATGCGCCGCGTCTTCGCTCGGGAGCTGGGGTTGAGCCCCACCGCCTATCGGCGCCGGTTCAGCACCGCGCAGCGCGTCAGTGGCCGGGATCGTCGCTCTTGAGCGCAGCCCCGGTGGGCGCGACGAAGACCACGAGCAGCCTCGCTTCCTCGGTGGCACTGACGTTCTCGGTCAGCACGTGGTGCGCGCCCGGCGGTTCGGACCAGTTCTCGCCGCGGTGGAAGACCTGCGGTGGCTGCCCGTCGAGCTGGCTGCGCACCGACCCGTCGAGAACATAGGCGTAGACGAACGCGTCGCCGTGGCGGTGCGGCGCAGCGCGCGCCTTCGCGGGGAAGCTCACCAGCATCGACGTGAGCGTCTCGCCCGGAATGTCCGGCAGCGGCGCGGAGAACAGCGGCAAGACCGTCTCGCGGGGGACGTCAGCGTGGGCGGCGGGGGAGCAACCGGCGACCAGCGCTGCCGCGGTCATGACGGTCACCGTCACTGCGCCCGGCCGCCTCATGACCGCTCTCCGCTCACCGTGATGATCGTCTTGCCCGGAACCCGCCGGGGTGCGCTGAACGCGTCGGCAGCCTCAGCCAGCGGCCGGATCTCACCGACGAGTGGCCGCAGCCGTCCCGACCGCACCCGCTGGACGATCTCGGCGAGCTGGGTCCGGTCGGGTTCGACGACGAAGAACACCGTCCGGACACCGTCGGGTGCCGCGCGCACCGGTTCGGCGATCGACACCAGCGAGCCACCGGGGCGCAGCGAGGCCCCGGATCGCAGGGCGATGTCCCCGCCGAAGACGTCGAGCACCATGTCGACCGGACCGAGTGTGTCCCATGGGTCGTCGTCGAGAGCGGCGAACACGTCGGCGCCCAACCCGGACACGACATCGCGGTCGCGGGTGCGGCCGGTGCCGATCACGCGGGCACCGGCCTCGCGCGCGAGTTGAACGGCGATCGATCCGACGCCGCCCGCGGCCCCGTGCACCAGCACGGTCCGACCGGGCTCGATCCGGCCGTGGACGAACAGCGCCTGCCAGGCGGTGAGCCCGGAGACGGGCAGTGCCGCGGCCACGGTGTGCTCGATGTCCGCGGGCAGCGGGGCGAGATTGCGTGCCTCGACGGCCACGTACTCGGCCAGGGTGCCGTTACGGGCCCAGTCGGTGAGCCCGAACACCCGCTGTCCGACGGACAGACCCGTTGTGCCGTAACCCAATTCGACGACCACACCGGACACTTCGTGGCCGGGTACGGATGGTGCGCGGTTCCGGCCGGCCCGGTCGGTCCACGTCGTCGGCCACTCCAGCTCGCCGGGTGTGAACCCAGCGGCGTGGACAGCCACCACGACGTCGTTCTCCGCGGCGTGCGGGTAGGGAGCGGTGGTCAGTGTCAGGCCGTTGTGCCGGCCCTCGGCTGTCAGCGCGTGCATCTCGGCGTGCATCTCAGTGTGCATCACAGTGTGCATCTCGGGCCCTTCATCAGCTCGGCCAGCCGGCGCCCAGCACGCGGTCGACCATCGTGACGCGCCGGAAGTCGGGCTGAAAGTGTTCCAGCACATCGGAGTTCACGGTGCCGTTGGTTGTCTCGGGCCGGTTCTTGATGCCGTCGAAGTAGGCGCGCAGGAATGCGTTCTTGAAGTCGCCGCGCGGGTGTTGGGCGAGCACGAGGTCGACCTGAGCGGGGTCGAGGCGGTCGAGCCCGGCCCCGATGACGTCGGTGAGTACGCCGAGGTGGGTGGCGGCGATCTCGGCTCCCATGCGGTCCGGGATTCCGGGGGTGGTGTGCAGGGCGATCGCCGTCCACACCGTGTCGGCCTGGGCGGAGGTGAAGCCGTGGTCGAGCAGGAACGCGCGGGCGTGGTCGGCGCCGTCGACCTCGAAGCGCTGCTCCTTCGCGGAGTACGGGGTTGCGAGCCCGGTGTCGTGGAACAGCGCGGCCAGGTAGAGCAGCTCGGGATCGGGGTGCAGTCCTTGCAGCCGGGCGTGCATCTGGCCGAAGAAGTAGACACGGCGGGAGTGGTGGTAGATCAAGGGGCCGGCCATGTCGCGGACCAGACGGGTCGCCTGAGCCACGGCGGGGGTGTCCGGAACGCTCAGTTCGGTAGTGAGGACGTCCATGGTGGGTACCTTTCTCGTCAGTGCGTCGGCTTCTGTGCCCTCCATGCTCGTTCTCACCGGTGCCGCTGCGCCGCCCTCTTCGGGCCGTGAATCCCTCGGATGTGGACATGGCATCGGGTGTGTCGAAGTCCGGCATTTCCGCTGCAGGAGCATCCGGTGGCACCATGGTCGGCGTGTCCACCGAGCTGAGCCAGAGCCCACGATTCGATTTGGCCGGCGCGCCGCTGCGCGCCGCCGACATCGACGAGGCCGCTCAGCGAATTTCGGGTGTGGTGTCGAAGACCCCGCTGCAGTACAGCGACCGGCTCTCGGCGCTGACCGGCGCGCAGGTGTACCTGAAGCGCGAGGATCTGCAGGCCGTGCGCTCGTACAAGCTGCGCGGCGCCTACAACCTGCTGATGCAGCTGAGCGCGGAGGAGAAGGCTGCCGGCGTGGTGTGTTCGTCGGCGGGCAACCACGCGCAGGGGTTCGCGCTGGCCTGCCGGTCGATGGGCGTGCACGGCCGGGTGTACGTGCCGGCCAAGACACCGAAGCAGAAGCGCAACCGCATCCGCTATCACGGCGGGGAGTTCATCGAGCTCATCGTCGGCGGCAAGACCTATGACCTGGCCGCCGAGGCCGCCCGCGACGACGTCGCCCGAACCGGGGCGACGCTGGTGCCGCCCTACGACGATCTGCGCACGATGGCCGGGCAGGGCACGATCGCGGTCGAGATCCTCGAGCAGTTGGGTACGGAGCCAGACCTGATGATCGTGCCGGTCGGTGGCGGTGGCTGCATCAGCGGCGTGACCACGTATCTGGCCGAGCGCACGGCGACGACGTCGGTGCTGGGCGTCGAGCCGGCCGGTGCGGCGGCGCTGGTGGCCGCGCTGGCCACCGGGGAGCCGGTGACGTTGACCGACGTCGATCAGTTCGTCGACGGCGCCGCGGTGGCCCGGGTCGGCACGCTCCCGTTCGCCGCGCTCTCTGCTGCGGGCGACATGGTGTCGATCACCACGGTCGACGAGGGTGCGGTGTGCACCGCGATGCTCGATCTGTACCAGAACGAGGGCATCATCGCCGAGCCCGCGGGTGCGCTGTCGGTGGCCGCGCTTGTGGAGGCCGATATCGAGCCGGGCGCGACGGTGGTGTGCCTGATCTCGGGCGGCAACAACGATGTGTCCCGCTACGGCGAGGTGCTCGAGCGGTCGCTGGTGCATCTGGGGCTCAAGCACTACTTCCTGGTCGACTTCCCGCAGGAGCCGGGCGCGCTGCGCCGTTTCCTCGACGAGGTACTGGGCCCCAACGACGACATCACGTTGTTCGAGTACGTCAAGCGCAACAACCGGGAGACCGGCGAAGCGCTGGTCGGCATCGAGATGGGCTCAGCGTCCGACCTCGAGGGGTTGCTGTCGCGGATGAACACCTCGGAGTGCCATGTTGAGCTGCTCGAGCCTGGTTCGCCGACGTACCGCTACCTGACCTGACGCAGCACCGCGACGGCGTGCCCACCCATGCGGGTGGCGTCCGTGCCGACCTCCGCGTCGCCGAACGTGAGCACCGCGTCACCGGTGACCGGCACGTCAACGTCGCTGTCCCCGAGGGTGCAGACCACGGCGAAGGCACCCCGGTGCATCACGAACCAGCGCGCATCCTCGTCGTAGTCGATGCGGAGATGGTCGAGCCACGGATCGGCCAGATCGGGTTCGGATCTGCGCAGCGCGATCAGGCTCTGATAGAACGCCCGCAGCCGGCCGTGGTCACCCTCGTCGACCTCGTCCCATTTCAGCTTGGACCGCTCGAACGTCGCCGGATCCTGCGGATCGGGGATCTCGTCGGCGTCCCATCCGTGGTCGGCGAACTCCTTCTTGCGCCCCTCGGCGGTCGCCCGCGCCAGATCAGGCTCGGGGTGGCTGCTGAAGAACTGGAACGGTGACGACGACGCCCACTCCTCACCCATGAACAGCATCGCGGTGTAGGGGGAACCCAGTGCGAGCGCCGCCTTGACGGCCAGCTGACCGGTGGTCAGGTTCTGCGACGGGCGGTCACCGATGGCCCGGTTGCCCACCTGGTCGTGGGTGAGCGTGTAGGCGAGCAGGCGGGTCGCCGGGATCGTGGCCGTGTCCAGCGGTCTGCCGTGGCGGCGTTGCCGGAACGATGAGAACGTGCCGGCGTGGAAGTAGCCGTGTCGCAGCGTCTGCGCGAGCGTCTCCAAAGTGCCGAAGTCGCCGTAGTAGCCCTGCCGCTCACCGGAGACGGCGGTGTGGATCGCGTGATGGATGTCGTCGTCCCACTGCGCGGTCATGCCCAGCCCGCCCTGGTCGCGCGGGGTGATCAGACGCGGGTCGTTGAGGTCGCTCTCGGCGATCAACGACAGCGGCCTGCCCAGATCGACTGCCAGAGAATCGGTTTCGGCCGACATCTCTTCGAGGATGTGGATCGCGGTGGTGTCGACCAATGCGTGCACGGCATCGAGGCGCAGACCGTCGGCATGGAAGTCACGCATCCAGCGCAGCGCACAGTCGAGGATGTAGCGGCGCACCTGATCAGCACCCGCGTCACCGATGTTGATCGACTCGCCCCACGGGTTGGAGCCCGAGGAGAGGTACGGGCCGAACTCGGGCAGATAGTTGCCCGAGGGGCCCAGGTGGTTGAACACCGCGTCGATGAGCACACCGAGCCCGCGCCGGTGGCAGGCGTCGACGAAGCGAATCAGGGCATCGGGGCCGCCGTACGGTTCGTGCACGGCGTACCAGAGGACGCCGTCATAGCCCCAGCCGTGGGTGCCGCCAAAGGCGTTGACCGGCATGACTTCCACGAAGTCCACGCCGAGGTCGACGAGGTAGTCCAGCTTGTCGATCGCGGCGTCCAGGGTGCCGGCCGGGGTGAAGGTGCCGATGTGCAGCTCGTAGATCACCGCACCTTCGATCGACCGCCCGGCCCACTCGCTGTCGGACCACGCGTCGGCTGCGGGTTCCCACAGCTGCGAGCGTTCGTGCACGCCTTCGGGCTGACGCGGCGATCGGGGATCGGGCAGCACCTTCGGGTTGTCGTCGAGGACGAATCCGTAGCGCGCATCCGGTGCGGCCTCCACCCTCGCCCGCCACCATCCGTCGTCGCTGCGCTCCATCGGGTGCAGCGTGCCCTCGAGGTCGAGGCGCACCCGGTCGGGCCGCGGCGCCCACACTGCGAACTCGTGCTCAGGCATCGGCGCGCACCAACAGTGCGACCGGGAGGTCACCGAACAACTCGGCGGCCGGCACGGTGCCGGAATGCGTACGACCGCTCAGCCGGTCGGTCCACGTTCCCTCGGCGAGTGTCACTGTCGTGTCCCCCCATTCGGTGAGCCGCGTGGTCCATCTGCTGACGGCCACCACGACGTCCTGGCCCCGGCCGAACGCGACCAGGTGCTCGGCGCGGGTGCCGTCGGCGGGCACCGGGCGGTAGCCGCCGGCCAGGAACGTCTCGGGGCGTTCCCTACGCAACCGCAGCGCCTCGGTGACCACCCGCATCTTCGGGTGGCCGCCGTCGCTCAACGCGGCGCGCCGCGCCGGGTAGTCGATGGCGCGCCGGTTGTCGGGATCGACCAGGCTGTCTTCCCACAGCTCGGTGCCCTGGTACACATCGGGCACCGCGGGGCCGGTGAGGGCGATGAGCTTCTGGCCCAACGCATCTCCGCGCGCGTGCTGGTCCAGCCGCTTCACCAGCGCGGTCAGTTCGGTGGCGACGGGCCCGTCCAGCACGCTGTCGAGCCAGCTGTGCACCGCGGTCTCGAACTCGGTGTCGGGATCGTTCCACGTCGTGTGCAGCGCCGCCTCGCGGATGGCCTTCTCGGTGTAGGCGTGCAGCCGCTCCCGCAGCTCGTCCGTCACGGTTCCATCGACCGGCCAGACACCGAAGATGTTCTGCCACAGGAAGAGTCCGGTCAAACGATCGGGGGAGGGCGTGGAGCGCTCCCAGCCCTGCACCATCTCCGTCCACAGCGAGGGCACCTGCGAGAGCACACCGATCCGGGCCCGGACGTCCTCGCCGCGCTTGGTGTCATGGGTGGACAGCGTGGTCATCGCCGACGGCCACAGTGCCGCGCGTGCCTGCGCCCGGGCGTGGAACTCCGCGGCACTGACCCCGAAATGCTCGGGCTCTCCGCCGACCTCGTTGAGCGAGACGAGCCGGGCGTCGCGGTAGAACAGGCAGTCCTCCATCGACTTCGCGGTCGCCGCGCCGCACAGCTGCTGCAGCCGCACACCGACTTCCGAACCGGGCGTCACCGCTGCGGTCAGCAGCGTCAACGGTTCCGCCAGATCAGGGCGCGCCGCCGTGGTCTCGGCGAGCGCGGCCGGCAGTACCAGCGACAGGGTCAGGTAGTCGGAGCGGTACACCCCGATGTGGCTGAGCAGTTCGGCGATCGCCTCGGGCAGCAGCTCGTGGTCACGTCCGGTGCTGGCCACGACGGCTCGGCGCAGCCGCGCCAGTTCGCTGGCGAGCGTGACGGTCACGGCGTCGACCTTGAGTCGGCGCGCCTCGTCGGCCATGCCGGCGTAGTCCAGACCGGCCGAGGAGACCAGCTCGGTCAGCGACGGCTCACCGGTGGGGTCGACGAAGACGCCGCCCGCCTCGCGCAGCGCGTCGTAGCCGGTGGTGCCTGCGACGGGCAGGCTCGGGTCCAGCGGCTCGTCGACGGCGAGGATCTTCTCGATCACGATCCACGCCTGCGGTCCCGCGAGTTCCCGCAGCCAGCCCAGATAGCCTGTGGGATCGGACAATCCGTCCGGGTGGTCGATCCGGATACCGTCGACCAGGCCCTCGTCGAACCAGCGTTTCACCTCGACGTGCGTGGCGTCGAACACCGCGCGGTCTTCCTGTCGCAGCCCGGCCAGCGAAGTGATGGAGAAGAACCGGCGGTATCCGCAGATGCCGTGGCGCCAGCCGATCAGCTTGTAGTGCTGCCGGTCGTGCACCTGCGCACCGGAGGCGCCGTCGTCGGCCGTCCCCGGGGCGATGGGATACACCAGATCACCGAGCCGCAACGTGTCGCCGTCCACGGTCAGGTTCGCAACGTCGTCGTCGGAGCCGAGCACCGGGAGCACGATTCTGCCGTCGGGATCCAACGTCCAGTCGATGTCGAAGTACGACGCGTACGACGACTCGCGGCCGTGGGTGAGCAGGTCCCACCACCAGGCGTTCTGCCGGGGCACGTCGACGCCGACGTGGTTGGGCACGATGTCGACGATCACACCGAGGCCCGCCGCGCGGGCGGTCGACACCAGGCGGGAAAACCCTTCTGCACCGCCGAGTTCGGCGGAGATCGTGGTCGGATCGGTGACGTCGTAGCCGTGCGTCGAGCCTTCCGCGGCGGTCAGGATCGGGGAGAGATACAGGTGCGACACCCCGAGTTCGGCCAGGTAGTCGACCAGCTTCTCGGCGTCGGCGAACGTGAAGGCCTCACCGCTGGCCGCGCCGCGCATCTGCAGGCGGTAGGTGGACAGGACGGCCATCAGGCGGTCTTACGCAACACGAGCAGGGACCGGGGCGCGAGCGTGATCTTCTCGCCGGCAGCCACCGTCACCCCGGCGGCACCGCGAGGGTCGGCGGTGTCCAGGTCGGCCACCCACTCCTTGGCGTAATCGTCTTGAGGCGCAACGAAGTCCTGCTCCTCACCATGGGCGTTGAAGCACAGCAGGAAGGAGTCGTCGATGATCCGCTCACCGCGTGCGCCGGGCGCGGGAATCGCCTCACCGTTGAGGAAGACCGCCACGCACTGGCCCAGGCCGGTCTCCCAGTCGGCGTAGTCCATCTCCTTTCCCGACGGGGTGAGCCAGGCGATGTCGCGAACCTGGTCTCCGGTGCGGATCGGTTTGCCCTCGAAGAAACGGCGCCGGCGGAACACGGGGTGCTCGGCGCGGAATCTGATCACCTTGCGGGTGAATTCGAGCAGATCGGCGTTCGTCTCACACAGCGACCAGTCCATCCACGACAGCTCGGAGTCCTGGCAGTAGACGTTGTTGTTGCCCTTCTGGGTGCGGCCGATCTCGTCGCCGTGGGCGATCATCGGGGTGCCCTGGGAGAGCATCAGCGTGCCCATGATGTTGCGCATCTGCTGGCCCCGCAGCGCGACGATCTCGGGGTCGTCGGTGGGTCCTTCGACACCGCAGTTCCACGACCGGTTGTGGCTCTCACCGTCCCGGTTGTCCTCGCCGTTGGCCTCGTTGTGCTTCTCGTTGTAGGAGACCAGGTCGTTCAGGGTGAACCCGTCATGGCAGGTGACGAAGTTGATGCTGGCACTCGGCCGACGGCCGGTTGCCTCGTAGAGGTCGGACGACCCGGTCAGCCGGGACGCAAATTCACCAAGGGTTGCGGGCTCGCCCCGCCAGTAGTCGCGCACAGTGTCGCGATACTTCCCGTTCCATTCCGTCCACAAACCTGGGAAATTACCGACCTGGTAACCGCCTTCGCCGATGTCCCACGGCTCGGCGATCAGCTTCACCTGGCTGACCACCGGATCCTGTTGGACGAGGTCGAAGAACGCCGAGAGCCGATCGACGTCGTAGAACTCGCGCGCCAGCGTCGCGGCCAGGTCGAAGCGGAAGCCGTCGACGTGCATTTCGAGGACCCAGTAGCGCAGTGAGTCCATGATCAGCTGCAGCGTGTGGGGGTGGCGGGCGTTGAGGCTGTTGCCGGTGCCGGTGAAGTCCTTGTAATACCTGCGGTCTTCGTCGAGCAGTCGGTAGTAGGCGGCGTTGTCGATCCCGCGGAAGTTGACGGTGGGCCCGAGGTGATTGCCTTCGGCGGTGTGGTTGTAGACCACGTCCAGGATGACCTCGATACCCGCCTCGTGGAAGGACCGCACCATCGTCTTGAATTCGGAGACGGCACCGCCGGCGTGGGTGGCGGCGGCGTATTGGTGATGCGGGGCGAAGAAGCCGAACGTGTTGTAGCCCCAGTAGTTTCGCAATCCGAGGTCGAGCAGCCGGTGGTCGTGCATGAACTGGTGGACGGGCATCAGTTCGATCGCGGTCACGTTGAGCGACCTGAGGTGGTCGATGATCGCGGGGTGGCCCAACCCGGCGTAGGTGCCGCGCAGCTCCTCGGGGATGCCCGGATGCTGCTGCGTCATGCCCTTGACGTGCGCCTCGTAGATCACGGTCTCGTGGTACGGGGTGCGCGGAGCTCGATCGGAGCCCCAGTGGAAGAACGGGTTGATCACGACGCTGGTCATCGTGTGGCCCAGCGAGTCGACGCGCGGCGGTACACCGCCGCCGGCCAGGTCGTCGGCGTCGAGGTCGTAGGAATAGAGCGCCTGAGAGAACGCGAAATCGCCGTGGAACGCCTTGCCGTACGGGTCGAGCAGCAACTTGCTGGCATCGCAGCGGTGGCCGGAGGCGGGGTCCCAGGGACCGTGCACGCGGAACCCGTAGCGCTGCCCCGGATTGACCCCGGGCAGGTAGGCGTGCCAGACGTAGCTGTCGACCTCGTCGAGCTCGACCCGCGTCTCGGTGCCGTCCTTGGCGATCAGGCACAGCTCGACCCGCTCGGCGACCTCGGAGAACAGCGAGAAGTTCGTGCCTCCGCCGTCGTAGGTGGCACCCAGGGGATAGGGCGCGCCGGGCCAGACGGTGGTCATCCGACGGGCCACCATCCGGTCGCGGCGCCCAGCTGCCGGCCCAGTTCGCCGGTCATGGTGCGCATGTAGGTCGCCGAGATGTGATGAGCGTCGTGGTAGATCAGCACGTTCCCCTCCACGGCTCGGCAGTAATCCGGACGGCACACCGCATCGCTCATGTCGAGCGGCTTGAGCAACGGGAACCGGGCGAGGTAGTCCAGCGTCGGGTTATGGTCCGACAGTACTTCGGATCGCTTGATTCCGCAGGAGATGGCATCACCTCCGTCGGCGAGACAGTCCGACGGGAAGAACGGTTCGCCGTCGCGCACCATCCAGGGTGTGTCGCGCATGCCGAGAATCGGAATGTCGTTGTCGGACAATTCTTTCCAGATGCCGAGGTAGTTGGACGGCATGACGTCGCCGGGTTTGATGTTCCACGGCCGCGTGGAGGTGGTGAACACGAAGTCGGGTTTGTCGGCGATCAGCTTGGCCATCACCCGCTGGTTCCACTGGTGGCACTTGGGGTAGGGGTCGTTGTTGCCCATCACCAGCGGGACCTTCTCGGTCGTCAGCGGGCAACCCATCTTCAGGTAGGTGACGACCTTGAAGTGGTGCGTCCTGCCGAGCTGGTCGAGGGCGGTGATCCAGTGTTCGGCATGGGAGCCGCCGGCGAGCGCGATGGTGCGGGTGGCGGCTTTGTCGCCGTAGGTGCAGTTGATGACGTCGACGTTGTCGAAGTCGCTGATGCAGCCGTCGGTGGTGGATTCGGGGACGTCGTTCTTGGCTTCGAGTGCCGTGGGGCGGAACGGCAGCTTGGGTACGCGGACGTGGTTGATCAGTGCGCGCGCGCCGGGGTAGTCGCGCGGGGACAGCCCCAGGAGCTCCTGACCGTTGGCCCGCAGCACGGTGACGTGCTCGCGCCAGGTGAACGAGGTCGCGGTCAGGGCGACGCCCAGCAGGGCGACGGTCGAGCCCAGCACGATCGTCGGGCGCCGTAACCGGGTGCGCAGCGGCAACCGCGGCGCTTTGGGCCGCGCGGGCTGGCTCCGCCCGCTGCGCAGTGGCTCCTCCACATACCGCGTGGTCAGCCAGGCCAGCACACCCGACACCAGCAGCACGCCGGCACCCTCGACGACGTTCACCGACGGGCGTCCGGTGTAGGCGAGGTAGAAGATCAGCAGCGGCCAGTGCCACAGGTACAGCGAGTAGGCCATGGCGCCGAGCGCGACGAACGGGGCGCTGGCCAGCAGGCGGTTCGGCGCGGGGATGCGGCCGTCGGTGTGCGGGTCGGCGTAGCGGTTGGCGGCCGAAAGGATGAACAGTAGGGCGGCGCCCACCGGCGCCAGCGTCCACGGGCCGGGGAATTCCTTCACCCCGTCGATCAGCGCCCCGCATGCCAGGATCGTGCCGAGCCCCACCACTGCGGCCAGGGTGCGCAACCACATCGGGCAGCGCAGCGACGGCACGACGGCTCCGACGAGGGCGCCGAGCAACAGCTCCCAGGCTCTGGCGAAGCTGTTGTAGTACGCGGTGGACTGGTCGGCGTCGTGCGCGATGATCGCGTAGACGAACGATGCGATCGCGCAGACGCTCAGCAGCACGACGAACGCGGCCCGCATGTGCCGGCCCTGTGATCGTCGGAACACGCGCCGGAACAGCAGGGCCGAGCCGAGGATCAGCGCGAGGAACGCGATGTAGAACTGGCCCTGCACCGACATCGACCAGATGTGCTGTAGCGGGCTGACCGCCTCGCCTGCGCGCAGGTAGTTCGACGCGGTCGCCGCCAGTTCCCAGTTCTGGTAGTAACCCAGGCTCGCCAGGCTCTGATCGGCGAAGGTCTCCCAGCGGGTCTCGGGCTGGATCAGGATCGTCAGCACCGCCGAGGCCGCGAGGACCACGACGAGTGCGGGCAGCAGCCGCCGGATCAGCCGGGTGATCTCGGGCACCGGGCGCGGGATCGGCCCGGGGCTGAGCACGCCGCGCAGCAGCCGGCCGCCGAAGAAGAATCCGGACAGCACCAGGAACACGTCGACGCCGCCGGAAACCCGCCCGAACCACACGTGGAACACCGCGACCAACGCGATCGCGACACCGCGCAGCCCGTCGAGGTCGTGGCGATAGAACCCGGAGCTCCGCGTCCCCATCTGGGTCACCGGAGCCGTCACAGCGGGCCGGGCGGAGGAGAGGGTCTTCATGATCGACGGCTAATCTACCGAAGGTGCCTGCGATGACGCCTATCGAGATCAGCGCCGTCGACGCGGCTCACATCTGGCATCCGTACAGCCCGATCGGCGCCGATGCGATGACGCCGATGGTGGCGACGGCGGCGCGGGGTGCCTGGCTCACGCTCGACCGCGGCGGCCGTCCGGTCGAGGTGCTCGATGCGATGGCCTCGTGGTGGACCGCGGTGCACGGCCACGGCCACCCCGCCCTGGACGCCGCGCTGACCCGTCAACTCGCAACGATGAACCACGTCATGTTCGGCGGCCTGACCCACGAGCCGGCGGCCCGACTGGCGCGGCTGCTCGTCGAGATGAGTCCGGCAGGGCTGGAGACCGTGTTCTACAGCGATTCGGGCTCGGTGTCGGTGGAGGTCGCCGTGAAGATGGCGCTGCAGTACTGGCGCAGCAGCGATCGCCCCGGCAAGAGCCGGCTGATGACCTGGCGCGGCGGCTACCACGGCGACACGTTCACCCCGATGAGCGTCTGCGATCCCGACGGCGGCATGCACACGTTGTGGACCGGGGCGCACTCCCTGCTCGCCGACCAGGTCTTCGCGCCGGCGGTGCCGCGCGAGTACGACCCCGCCTACAGCGCAGCCTTCGCCGAGCAGCTCGCCCGCCACGCCGACGAACTCGCCGCGGTGATCGTCGAACCCGTCGTGCAGGGCGCGGGCGGCATGCGATTCCACGACCCGCGCTACGTGGCCGACCTGCGCCGCATCTGCGACGAGCACGATGTGCTGCTGATCTTCGACGAGATCGCCACCGGGTTCGGCCGCACCGGCGCATTGTTCGCGGCCGACCACGCCGGGGTCAGCCCCGACATCATGTGCGTGGGCAAGGCCCTGACCGGCGGCTACCTGACGCTCGCGGCGACGCTGTGCACCCGCGAGGTGGCGCAGACGATCAGTGAACGTCCGCCCGGGGCGCTGATGCACGGCCCGACGTTCATGGCCAACGCGCTGGCCTGCGCCGTCAGCGTCGCGTCCCTGGAGTTGCTGGGCACCGGCGACTGGCGGGCCCAGGTGCGGGGCATCGAGGCGGGGTTGCGATCCGGTCTGGCGCCCGCGGCCGAGCTGCCGAACGTGGTCGACGTACGGGTGGTGGGTGCGATCGGTGTGCTGGAACTCGACCGCGACGTCGATCTGCGCGTCGCGACACCGGTGGCCGTCGAGCACGGGGTGTGGCTGCGGCCGTTCCGGAATCTGGTCTACGTGATGCCTCCCTACATCTGCACCGCCGGCGAGATCGACCAGATCACCACCGCGATGATCGAGGTCGCGCGTGCACTAACCTGAACGGTGTTCAAGTAGCCCCGTCAGGAGGAGTGCCCGTGACACGCGTGGGTCTGGATCCCCTGGCCTGGCTCGACGATGTCGCGACCCAGCGGCGCGACGCCGGCCTGCGTCGCACGCTGCGCGCCCGCCCGCCCGTCGTCGCCGAGCTCGACCTGGCCTCCAACGATTACCTCGGCCTCGCCCAGCACCCCCGGGTGCTCGACGGCGGTGTGGCTGCGCTGCGCACCTGGGGTGCGGGCGCCACGGGGTCCCGGCTGGTCACCGGCAACACCGAGCTCCACGAAGCCTTCGAGCGCGATCTCGCCGCGTTCGTGGGCGCGGAGTCCGCGCTGGTCTTCTCGTCCGGCTACACCGCCAATCTCGGTGCGGTGGTCGCTCTTTCGGGCCCGGGCACGCTTCTGGTGTCGGATGCGCTGACCCACGCCTCACTGGTGGACGCCTGCCGCCTGTCCCGGGCCCGGGTGGTCGTCACCCCGCACGGCGACGTCGCCGCCGTCGAGTCCGCACTCGCCGGACGTGCGGAGGCCCGGGCGGTCGTGATCACCGACTCGGTGTTCTCCGCCGACGGTGTGCTGGCCCCGCTGACCGCGCTGCACGACGCGTGCCGCGCCCACGGCGCGCTGCTGATCGTCGACGAGGCACACGGGCTCGGGGTGCGCGGGGAAGGTGGCCGCGGCCTGCTGCACGAGGTCGGGTTGGCCGGAGCGCCCGATGTGGTGATGACGACGACGCTGTCCAAGGCGCTGGGCAGCCAGGGCGGTGCGGTCCTCGGCCCGGCCGCGGTGCGTGAGCATCTGGTGGACGCCGCGCGACCGTTCATCTTCGACACCGGACTGGCGCCCGCCGCCGTCGGCGCGGCGCATGCGGCTCTCGGCGTGCTGATCGACGAGCCCTGGCGGGCTCGCCGCGTGCTCGACCACGCCGCGGCGCTGGCCGAGATCTGCGATGTGGCCGAGGTGCCGACCTCGGCCGTCGTCTCGGTGATCCTCGGCGAACCGGAGGTGGCGTTGGCGGCGGCCACGGCGTGCCTCGAGCAGGGTGTGCGGGTCGGCTGCTTCCGGCCGCCGAGCGTGCCTGCCGGTACCTCGCGGCTGCGGCTGACCGCGCGGGCGTCGCTGTCCGAGCACGAGATGGCCCTGGCCCGCCGGGTGCTGACCGATGTCTTGGCGGCGCGATGAGCGTGCTCGTCATCACCGGCACCGGGACCGGGGTCGGCAAGACCATCGCGACCGCGGCGCTCGCCTGCCACGTCCGGCTCGCCGGTCACGACGTGGCGGTGTGCAAGCCCGTGCAGACCGGCACCGACGACGGTGACGACGATCTGGCCGAGATCGGCAGGCAGGCCGGGGTGACGCAGCTGTTCGCAGGGTGGCGGTACCCCGAGCCGCTGGCGCCGGTGGCTGCGGCACAGCGGGCCGGTGCCGCGCTGCCCACGGGTGCCGAACTCGTCGACCTGGTGCGGCGCGCGGATGCCCCCGACCGGCTGACCCTGGTGGAGGGTGCCGGCGGGCTGCTCGTGGAGCTGGGTGCCGGCGGGGTGACGCTGCGGGATCTGGCCGCCGAGCTCGCTGCGCCGGTGCTGATCGTGGTGGCAGCGGGGCTGGGGACCCTCAATCACACGGCGCTGACGCTGGAAGCGCTTGCTGCACGCAACATCCCGTGTGCGGGTTTGGTCATCGGTTCCTGGCCGGCGCAGCCCGGCGTCGCCGAGATCGACAACCGGGACGCGCTGGCGCGGTTGGCTCCGGTGCGGGCGGCGCTGCCCGCGGGCCTCGGCACGCTCGGTGCCTCCGACTTCGCGCAGATCAGTGCCCGGGCGTTCGACCCGGCGTGGGTCGCCGGGCTGCGCTAGTGGTGCACTCGGTCGAGGCACTGTTCGATGCCGGCACCGAGGCGTCGGTGCGGGGGCTGTGGGACGGCCTGGCCGTCGCCGGCGTGCCGAGCCAGGCCGGGCACACCGCCCCGAGTAACCGGCCGCACCTGACGATCACGGTCACCGAGCTGATCGATGACGCCGTCGACCAGGCGCTGCAACCACTCCTCGAGCTGTTGCCCCTGCCCTGCGTGATCGGCGCGCCCATGCTCTTCGGGGGCGGACGCACCGTCACGCTGGTGCGCCTGGTCGTGCCGTCGGCCGACCTGCTCGCCCTGCACACCGCTGTCCACGCCACCTGCCGGCCACACATGGCCAAAGGCGTTCTGCCACATGCCGACCCGGGCCGGTGGACGCCGCATGTCACGCTCGGTCGCCGGATCCGGCCCGATCTCGTGCCGCTCGCGCTGGCGGTACCCGACATCGCCCGCGACATCGAGGGCGAGATCACCGCACTACGGCACTGGGACGGCGACGCCAAACAGGAGCACTGGATCTAGACGGGCTGTTCGCGGCGTGCCAGGATGCCGTCGATCAGCAGTCGCACCCCGAAGTCGAACCGGGTGTCCTGATCGTCGGCCAGCAACGACGCGTCGGGCAGGTCCGCGCCGGCCGCGTCCCACTGCCGGCGCGACTGCTCGTCGACGGTGAAACCCAGGACGTAATAGACGAGGGTGCGGGCGGTCAGCTCGGCGTTGGCCGCCGGCACGCCGGCCTGGACGGCGGCGTCGGTCAAGTGACCCACCACGTCGGTCATGACCGCGGACTGCCCGGCGGCGAAGCTCGCCGAGACCAGCTCGGCACCGTCGGTGTGGGACAGCAGCGCATCGCGCACCTGACGGCACAGCGTCACCACGCGGGTGTGCCAGTCACCCGCGGGCCCCGTCACCGGCGCCAGAACGTGGTCGGCGACCGCTCCGAGCAGTTGCTGCTTGTTCGCGAAGTGCCAGTAGAGCGCGCCCGGTGACACCTCGAGCTCCCGAGCGAGCCGTCGCATCGACAGGTCGGCCAGGCCGTAGTCGTCGAGCAGCGACGTCGCCGCGGCGACCACGTCGCGTTTGTGGAGCTGCACGCCAGTACCCTAACCTGAACACCGTTCAATTGTCGGCTCCGCCGACGGTGTTCAACAGCGGAGAGAAGAGGTATCGATGAGCGACATTCTGGCGGTGGCACGCGAACAGGTGCTCGAGCGGGGTGTCGGCCTCGACCAGGACCAGACGCTGCAGGTGCTGCAGCTGCCCGATGATCGCCTCGATGACCTGCTCGCGCTGGCCCACGAGGTCCGGATGGCGCATTGCGGCCCCGACGTCGAGGTCGAGGGCATCATCAGCCTCAAGACCGGCGGCTGCCCCGAGGATTGCCACTTCTGTTCGCAGTCAGGACTTTTCGCCTCTCCGGTGCGCAGCGCCTGGCTCGACGTGCCGAGTTTGGTGGAGGCCGCCAAACAGACCGCCAAGACCGGTGCCACCGAGTTCTGCATCGTGGCCGCCGTCCGCGGACCCGACGAGCGGCTCCTGGCCCAGGTGGCCGCGGGCATCGAAGCGATCCGCAACGAGGTGGACATCCAGATCGCCTGCTCGCTGGGCATGCTCACCCAGGAGCAGGTGGACCGCCTGCGGGACATGGGTGTGCACCGCTACAACCACAACCTCGAGACCGCGCAGTCGTTCTTCACGAATGTGGTGACCACCCACACCTGGGAGGAGCGCTGGGAGACACTGCAGATGGTGCGTGAGGCCGGCATGGAGGTGTGCTGCGGCGGCATCCTCGGGATGGGGGAGACGCTCGAGCAACGCGCCGAGTTCGCGGCCAATCTGGCCGAGTTGGACCCGCACGAGGTTCCGCTGAACTTCCTCAACCCCCGCCCCGGCACCCCGTTCGGCGAGCTCGATGTGCTGCCCGCGGCCGAGGCACTCAAGGCCGTCGCCGCGTTCCGGCTCGCACTGCCCCGGACCATGTTGCGCTTCGCCGGCGGCCGGGAGATCACGCTCGGCGACCTCGGTGCCAAGAAGGGCATTCTCGGCGGCATCAACGCCGTGATCGTCGGCAACTACCTGACCACGCTGGGCCGGCCCGCCGAAGCCGACCTCGAACTGCTCGAGGATCTGCAGATGCCGATCAAGGCACTCAACGCCAGCCTGTGATGGTGCACGAGCTGCCCGCGCCGGTCGGCGCCGGGATCTACAACGTCTACACCGGCGAACCCGCGGGGTCGACGGTGCCCACCGCGGCTGCGCTCGGTCTGGAGCCGCCGCGGTTCTGCGCCGACTGCGGCAGGCGGATGGTCGTGCAGGTCCGTCCGGACGGCTGGTGGGCCACCTGTTCCCGGCACGGTCAGGTGGATTCGAAGGATCTGGAGCAGTACAGGTGACCGGGTCGCGGGTGAACGCCGTTCTGCGGGTCGTCGTCGGGCTCGCGGTCGCCGGCGCACTGTGTGGAGCGCTGTGGGCGTGGCTGGCGCCGCCGATCCACGGCGTCGTCGCGCTGACCCGCAGCAACGACCGGGTCAAGGCCTATCTCGGCAACGAGGGCGATCACTTCTTCACCGCGGCGTTCCTGATGGTCGGTTTCCTCTCGGTCCTCGCCGTGATTGCCGCGGTAGCGGTGTGGCAGTGGCGCGCGCAGCGCGGACCGGTGATGATGGCGGCGCTCTGCGTGGGTTCGATCGTGGCGTCGGCCGCCGCGGCCGGGTCCGGGGCGGGGCTCGCGCGGCTGCGATACGGGCATCTCGACATCGCCGCCGTCGACGTCACCGAACAGAACCGGGTGAGCTACGTCGTCGAGGCGCCATCGGTGTTCTTCGGCCACACGCCGCTGCAGGTGGCGCTGACACTGCTGTTTCCCGCCGCGGTCGCGGCGATGGTGTACGTGCTGGGCGCGGTGTCGACCACCCGTGACGATCTCGGCGGCTGGCCGCCCAGAGACCCTGCTACCGGTCGAACCGCGACAGCGGCTGACGTTCCACCTGTCGCCCCGTCAGCACCTTCACCGTGATCTTGCCCAGCGTGAACATGCCGCGGTAGGTCGACGGGTTCAGCAACGTCGGCCACTTGGTGCGCTTGATGTTCTCGCGCAGCGGCCGTCCCGCGAACCGGTCGCGCAGCCAGCGCAGCGTCATCGGCGCGGACATCGGGTGCAGCAGAAGGTGCTCGCTGAACAGGTCGCGGTGGTAGGTGACGCGGGCGCCGCCGCGCACATAGGTGTGGGCCAGTTCGTCGATGTCGTCGACCGAGATGATGCGGTCGTGGACGGCCTGCACGATCAGCACCGGGACCGACGGCGCCGCGGTGCCCAGCTTGATGCTGTCGAACACGTGCTGCACCTCGGGGCTGAGCAGGATCTCCTCGAGCGGCCGGTCGATCATGTCGGCCATGTCGCGGCCGGCGCAGGTCACCATCGCCTGCGCGGTCGTCATCGTCTGGATGCGGTCGAGCAGTTTCCTGCCCTCGGGGGTGGCGTGCTCGGAGATGATGCGGTCCAGGTCCGGGTAGATGTGGCTCAGCGCGGCGACCACCAGGGCGGGCAGGCCCGAGTAGATGCTGCCGTTGAGGCGCCGGAACGTGTGCCCGAGGTCGCCCACCGGAGAGCCGAGGACCGCGCCGACGACGTTGAGTTCGGGCGCGTAGGCGGCTTGCACCTCCGCGGCCCAGGCCGAGGCGAGCCCGCCGCCGGAGTACCCCCACAGTCCCACCGGGGAGTCGGCGGCCAGCCGGAACGCCGGGTGGTTGAGCGCGGCCCGGATGCCGTCGAGGATGTGGTAGCCGGGCTCGTAGGGGGCGCCCCACATCCCGGTCGAGCCCTCGTGATCAGGTACCGACACCGCCCATCCTTCGGCCAGTGCGGCGGCGATCAGCAAGAACTCGAACTGGGCGAAGGCGCCGACGGCCTTGGCGCCGCGGCGCATCGCGTAGGAGGGGAAACAGCGGCTGGACACCGCGTCGATGGCGCACTGGTAGGACATCACCGGAAGCGGCCGCTCAGGATCGCGCTCGGTCGGGATCAGCACCGTCGTGACGCCGGCCTGCGGATCGCCCTGGAAGTCGGTGGTGCGGTAGAGCAGCTGGACGGCGCTGAACTTCTGCGGCACCAGACCGAGAAAGGCGAGCTCGACCTCGCGGGAGCGCAGCACCGTGCCGGGGCGGGCGTGCTCGTAACCCTCGGGCGGTTCGTAGAAGGCGTCCTCGGACGGCAACACCGGGCGCTGCCTGGGGCGGAGCGCCTCGTGGTGTGGTTGACCGATCCACTCGGCCCCTGCCGCCCGCGCCGCGCTGCCCACGTCCATCCAGGCATTCTTACTTAAGAATGCGTTAAGAAGCCAGCCGACTCACCCGGGCGGTCGCAATGCAGCGAATTCGTCGGTGACGCGATAGCGGGCGTCGGCGAACCGGTACAGCGCCGCCGGGCGCCCCCCGCTGCGTCCCGAGCGCGCTGTGGTGCCGGTCCGTGTGATCACGTGGCGACGCTCGAGGACGCGCTGCAGGTTGGTCGCGTCGACCGGGTGCCCGAGGGCAGCGCTGTAGATGTCACGCAGCGTCGAGAGCGCGAATTCGTCTGGTGCAAGCGCGAATCCGATGTTCGTGTAGGAGAGCTTCGCGACCAGTCGGGTGCGTGCGTGGTCGACCATCGGGCCGTGGTCGAAGGCCATCGGGGGCAGGTCGCCGACCGGGTGCCAGCGGGTGTCGGGCGGCAGTTCGGGGGTTGCGGGGGAGGGCACCAGGCCCAGGAAGGTCGAGGCAATGGTGCGCTCGCCGGGCACCCGATCCGGTTCGGAGAACACGGCCAACTGCTCGAGATGGGCGAGTTCCCGCAAATCGACCTTCTCCGCGAGCTGGCGGCGCACCGAGTCGGTCAGGGTCTCGTCGTGGCCGAGGCGACCGCCGGGGAGCGCCCAGCGGTCGCGTTGCGGGTCCAGCGCGCGCTGCCAGAGCAGCACGTGCAGCGTGTTGTCGCGAACCTGAAACACCACGGCCAGGACTTCGTGCTGGGTGCTACGATGTGGCATGTTTTCGATTGTAAGTCGAAAACCTCGATCGAGGTAAGGAGACGGCGATGACCGTGCTCGCAACCGACAGTGCCGACCGCATCGTCGACGGTCCCGACGGTTACACCGGCGTCGACGGTGACGCCGCCTGGGCCACCGAGGTGCGGCGACTGCTCGACCTTCGCGGCGCCACGCTGCTGGCCCACAACTACCAGCTGCCCGCGATACAGGACGTCGCCGACCATGTCGGGGATTCGCTGGCCCTCTCGCGCATCGCCGCCGAGGCGCCCGAGGACACGATCGTGTTCGCCGGCGTCCACTTCATGGCCGAGACGGCCAAGATCCTGTCGCCGGACAAGACGGTGCTCATCCCCGATCAGCGGGCCGGCTGCTCGCTCGCGGACTCCATCACCGCCGACGAACTGCGGGCCTGGAAAGCCGAGCACCCCGGCGCGGTCGTCGTCTCCTACGTCAACACCACGGCCGCGGTGAAGGCCGAGACCGACATCTGCTGCACGTCGTCGAACGCGGTCGAGGTGGTCGCTTCGATCCCCGCCGACCGGGAGGTGCTGTTCTGCCCGGATCAGTTCCTCGGCGCCCACGTGCGGCGCATGACCGGCCGACAGAACCTGCACGTCTGGGCCGGCGAATGCCACGTGCACGCAGGCATCAACGGTGACGAGCTCGCCGAGCAGGCGCGCACGCACCCCGACGCCGAACTGTTCGTGCACCCCGAGTGTGGCTGCGCCACATCGGCTCTCTACCTCGCAGGCGAAGGGGCCTATCCGGTCGACCGGGTGAAGATCCTGTCCACCGGCGGGATGCTCGACGCCGCGCGCGAGACCGGCGCACGGCAGGTCCTGGTCGCCACCGAGATCGGCATGCTGCACCAGTTGCGCCGTGCCGCACCCGATGTCGACTTCCAGGCCGTCAACGACCGCGCATCCTGCCGGTACATGAAGATGATCACTCCCGCGGCCATGCTGCGCTGCCTGGTCGAGGGTGCCGACGAAGTGCATGTCGATCCCGACACCGCCGCGCGGGCGCGAGCCAGCGTCACGCGGATGATCGAGATCGGGCAGCCCGGCGGCGGGGAATGACCGCCGGCACCGGGATCAGCCCGGGCTGCGGCGGCTCGGGCGGCTGGCGCCTGCGGGCCGACGTCGTCGTCGTCGGGACCGGGGTCGCCGGTCTGGCTGCGGCGTTGGCCGCGAAGCGGCGCGGCCGCTCCGTGATCCTGCTGAGCAAGGCGGCCGAGACCGCCACGTTCTACGCCCAGGGCGGGATCGCCGTCGTGCTGCCCGATGGCATCAGGGGTCCCGACGACTCCGTCGATGCGCACGTGGCTGACACACTCGCCGCGGGCGCCGGGCTGTGCGACCCCGCCGCGGTGCGCTCGATCGTGGCCGACGGTGCCCGCGCAGTGTCCGAATTGATCGGTGCAGGAGCCCGTTTCGACGAGTCGGCGCCGGGTCGGTGGGCACTGACCCGAGAGGGCGGGCACACACGGCGGCGCATCATCCACGCCGGGGGTGACGCCACGGGTGCCGAGGTGCAGCGCGCGCTGGACCACGCCGGAGCCTCGCTCGACATCCGCCGCAACCACGTCGCGCTCGAACTGCTGATCGACGGCGGCGCCGTCGCCGGGGTCTCGGTCCTCAGCGACGACGGCCCCGGCGCCATCTACGCGCCGTCGGTCATCCTCGCCACCGGCGGGGTCGGGCACCTCTACCGGGCCACCACCAACCCGGAAGGCTCCACGGGAGACGGTGTCGCGCTGGCGATCTGGGCCGGGGTGCCGGTCTCCGACGTGGAGTTCGTCCAGTTCCATCCGACGATGCTCTACACCGGCTCGGTTGCCGGCCGACGCCCGTTGATCACCGAGGCGCTGCGCGGCGAGGGTGCGACACTGATCGATCGGCACGGCGATCCGGTGACGGCCGGGGTGCACCCGATGGGTGATCTGGCCCCGCGCGACGTCGTGGCAGCGGCCATCGAGGCACGCCTGGCGGCCTCCGGTGATGCGTGTGTCTACCTCGACGCCCGAAAGGTGGCCGGCGTGGCGCGCCGGTTCCCCACCGTCACGGCCGCATGCCGCGCCGCGGGTATCGACCTTGCGCGGCAACCGATTCCGGTGGTTCCCGGCGCTCACTACAGCTGCGGCGGAGTCGTCACCGACGTGCACGGGCGCACCGCGATCGACGGGTTGTTCGCCGCCGGGGAAGTGGCGCGCACCGGCATGCACGGCGCGAACCGCCTCGCGTCGAACAGTCTGCTCGAAGGCCTGGTCGTCGGCGGGCGCGCCGGCGTCGCCGCTGCAGAGCACGCCGAGGTGGCCGGGCCGCCCCGGGTCGTGGTCGCGGACCCCTCGCTGCGGCCGGTGCTCGCGCGGCCCGCCTTGCAGGAGGCGATGAGCAGGTATGCCTCCGTCGTCCGCGACGACGACGGGCTGGGCCGGTTGGGGGCGCAGCTCGACACAGCAGAGCCGCGAATGATCGCCTCGCGCCGCATGTTCGAAGACGCCGCGCTGACCGCGGTGGCCGGTGTCATGGGCGCGGCGGCCCGGGCGCGCACCGAGACCCGTGACTGCCACCACCGCAGCGATCACCCCGACACCGATCCCGCCCAGGCGGTCAGCATCGTGTGCGGTCCTGTCGCGTCAGGCTGCCGGTGATGGCCGCGGTACTCGCGGCCGGTGAGGAGGCCGAGGCCCGCTCGATCGTCTCCCGCGCCCTCGACGAGGATCTGCGCTACGGCCCCGACGTCACGACGCTGGCCACAGTCGCCGACGACGCCGTCACGACGGCCGCGGTGGTGGCGCGGGAACCGGGCGTCATCGCCGGCGGTGACCTCGCACTGATCGTGTTCGACGAGGTGCTCGGCGCCGGGGGATACCGGGTCATCGAGCAGGTGCCCGACGGCGCACGCCTACAGCCGGGCGATGCTGCTCTTGTGGTCGAGGGTCCGACACGGGGGCTGCTCACCGCCGAGCGCACCATGCTCAACCTGCTCTGCCATCTGTCCGGCATCGCCACGGCGACCGCGGCCTGGGTGGATGCGGTGGCGGGCACCCAGGCCCGGATCCGCGACACCCGCAAGACACTTCCCGGGATGCGAGCGCTGCAGAAGTACGCCGTGCGCGTCGGCGGCGGCGTCAACCACCGCATGGGGCTCGGTGACGCGGCGTTGATCAAGGACAACCACGTGGCCGCCGCGGGCTCGGTGGTGGAGGCGCTGCGCAGAGTCCGCGAGGTCGCGCCCGATCTGCCGTGCGAGGTCGAGGTCGATTCGCTCGAGCAGCTCGACGATGTGCTGGCCGAGGGCGTCGAGCTGGTGCTGCTGGACAACTTCCCGGTGTGGCAGACGCAGATCGCGGTGCAGCGCCGGGCCACCCGATCGCCGCACACGATGCTGGAATCCTCGGGCGGGTTGTCGTTGGAGTCCGCGGCCGACTACGCGGGTACCGGCGTCGACTACCTGGCCGTCGGCGCGCTCACGCATTCTGTGCGGGTGCTCGACCTCGGCCTGGATCTGTAGCCGATGCGCGTCTCACCATCCCTGGCGCTCGCCGTGGCGTTGCTGTCGACGGGTCTGTCGGCGGCGGCGCTGGTGCGCACGCTCGACCGCGGTCCCGACTACACCGACGCGCAGCGCTCCGCGGCGACGGCGCGGATCTGCACGGCGTTCGACACCGTGCGCACCGGCGTCGCCACCAACACGAACGTGACCGCACCCGGCGACATCAGTGGGTCGCTCGCGGCCGCCGCCAACGCCCGCCTGGCTTTGTCCGACGGTGGTTTGTACCTGCTGGCGCGGCTGGACCCTGCTACGCCAGAGGACCTCGCCGAGGCCGTTCACACCTTCGCGGACGCGCTGCTCGACATCGGTGCAGCCGCCACGGCGGGCGTGCCGAACACCGATCCGGCGCAGGCCAAGCGGCTGGAGTCAGCGGAGTCGACCAGCGCGGCAGTCAGCAACCGCTGTCGCTGAGGTTCAGGCCGGCATCGGCCCGCGCCGCAGCAGCGAGAGCACCACCGCGGCGGCGGCGAACAGGCCGGCGAACACGCGGTTGAGCACGGTCTGCTGCCGCGGGGTCCGCAACCACGTCAGCAGCCGCACCGCCAGGCCGGTGTAGAGCCCCATCACCACCAGGTCGACGGCGACCATCGTGATCCCGATCGCGAGGTACTGCGGCAGCAGCGGCGCGGTCGGCACCACGAACTGCGGCATCACCGCGAGGAAGAACAGCAGGCCCTTCGGGTTGGTGGCGTTGACCAGGAAGCCGCGGACGACCAGCGCCCGGCGGCTGCCGGGGACCACCTGATCGACCTGGGCGCGCAGATCCACGCCGACGCTGCGCCACTGCCGGAACGCCAGATAAGCCAGGTACGCGACACCCAGCCATTTGATGATCGTGAACGCCAGGATCGAGTTCGCGACCGCGGCACCCAGCCCGACCGCCACGAGCGTCAGCTGCAGCATCAGCCCGATCTCCAGACCAAGGATGCTCCAATATCCGCGGCGCACCCCGTGGGTCAGGCCCGTGGCCATCGATTGGATGGCGCCGGCGCCGGGGGAGATCGCGATCAGAATGGCCGCGCCGAAGAACGCGAGCCACATCTGCAATGTCACGAGGCGATGTCCGCGACGAACACCCCGGATCGTTTGGCGACCATCTGTGCCATCCGGGGCAGCGACGGGTCGCTGGTGCCGGCAGGCAGCACCCGCGGCCGCACGAGGTGAAGCGTCTCGCTGCCGATCGTGATGTCGGCCTCACCGGCGGCCAGCACGTTCTTGACCCAGTTCGTCTTCCCGTGCGCCAGCCCGATCGCCAACACCGAGCCCTTGCGGTACGGCGTGACGATCGTCTCGTACTCGGTGCCGGAGGTGCGGCCGCGGTGGCGGATCACCGCCAGACCCGGCATCCGCCGGGAGAGGGGCCGCAGCAGCGGATTGATGTACTTGATCTGCAGCTTTTCGAACCACGGCGGGAAGATCATCGGCACGCCGGGCGCGTTGTTGGGGTGGCTGCTCCTGCTCGGCCGGTCCGGCATGACGCCTCCGATTCTGATTTGTGCTGCTCTGGGACAATAGACAGCGTGAATGTATCGCCACCGCTGCTGCGGCGCATCGACCTGCGTGGCGCGACGCTGTCGGCCGCCCGTCTGCGGACCGCCCTGCCCCGGGGTGGCGTCGACGTCGACGCGGTGCTGCCCAAGGTCCGGCCGATCGTCGACGCGGTCGCCGAGCGCGGCGCCGACGCCGCGCTCGAGTACGGCGCCTCCTTCGACGGGGTGCGGCCGGACCGGGTCCGGGTCCCCGGCGAGACGCTGGCCGCGGCTCTCGATGCACTCGACGCCGACATCCGGACCGCGCTCGAGGTCGCCATCCAGCGCGCTCGCGCCGTACACGCCGACCAGCGCCGCACCGACACCACCACCACGCTCGCCCCGGGGGCCACCGTCACCGAACGCTGGGTGCCCGTCGAGCGGGTCGGCCTCTATGTCCCGGGCGGCAACGCTGTCTATCCCTCGAGTGTGGTGATGAACGTCGTGCCGGCGCAGACGGCCGGCGTCGAGTCGCTCGTGATCGCGAGCCCGCCGCAGGCGGCGCATGGCGGTCTCCCGCACCCGACGATCCTGGCCGCCGCGGCACTGCTCGGCGTCGACGAGGTGTGGGCAGTCGGCGGGGCCCAATCCGTCGCGCTGCTCGCCTACGGCGGCACCGACACCGACGGCGCCGAACTCGCTCCCGTCGACATGATCACCGGGCCCGGCAACATCTACGTCACCGCCGCCAAACGGATCTGCCGATCGCGGGTCGGCATCGACTCCGAGGCCGGACCCACCGAGATCGCGATCCTGGCCGACCACACCGCCGACCCGGTGCACGTCGCCGCGGATCTGATCAGCCAGGCCGAGCACGACGAGATGGCCGCCAGCGTGCTGGTCACCGACAGCAGCGAACTGGCCGAGGCCGCCGACGCCGAGCTGACCCGCCAATTGGAGACGACGGTGCACCGCGAGCGGGTGAGCACGGCGCTGGGCGGTCAGCAGTCGGCGATCGTGCTGGTCGACGACGTGGACGCCGGCCTGCGCGTGGTCAACGCCTACGCTGCCGAGCATCTGGAGATCCAGACCGTCGACGCGGCGGGCGTCGCGGCGCGGGTCCGCTCCGCGGGCGCGATCTTCGTCGGGGCGTGGTCCCCGGTGAGTCTGGGTGACTACTGCGCCGGCTCCAACCACGTCCTGCCCACGGCGGGGTGTGCCCGGCACTCCAGCGGGCTGTCGGTGCAGACGTTCCTGCGTGGAATCCACGTCGTCGACTACACCGAGGCGGCACTCAAAGACGTTGCCGGACATGTCATCACGCTGGCCAATGCAGAGAACCTGCCCAGCCACGGGGAAGCGGTGCGGCGGAGGTTCGAGAGGTGAACCCCGGTCAGAACGTCACGCTCGGGGAGCTGCCGCTGCGCGAGGATCTGCGCGGCAAGTCGCCGTACGGGGCGCCGCAGCTCGCGGTGCCGGTGCGGCTGAACACGAACGAGAACCCACACCCGCCGACACAGGCGCTCGTCGACGACGTCGCCGCGTCGGTACGCGAGGCCGCCGCCGAGCTGCACCGCTACCCCGATCGTGACGCCGTGGCGTTGCGTACCGACCTCGCCGCGTATCTGAGTGCGCAGACCGGCGTCCTGGTCGGCGTGGAAAACGTGTGGGCCGCAAACGGTTCCAACGAAATCCTGCAACAGCTCCTGCAGGCGTTCGGCGGACCCGGCCGCAGCGCCATCGGTTTCGTGCCGTCGTACTCGATGCACCCGATCATCTCCGACGGCACCCAGACACAGTGGCTGGCCGCGCACCGCGCCGACGACTTCGGCCTGGACGCCGCGGTCGCCGCCACCGCCATCAAGGAGCACAACCCCGACGTCGTGTTCGTCACCAGCCCCAACAATCCGTCGGGGCAGAGTGTGTCGCTCGACGACCTGCGGCTGCTGCTCGACGCGATGGCCGGCGGCGTGATGATCGTCGACGAGGCCTACGGCGAGTTCTCCTCGCAGCCCAGCGCGCTCGCGCTGATCGACGAGTACCCGGCGCGGGTCGTCGTCTCGCGCACCATGAGCAAGGCGTTCGCGTTCGCCGGTGGTCGGCTGGGCTACCTGGTGGCGGCCCCGGCCGTCGTCGACGCGATGTTGCTGGTGCGTCTGCCGTATCACCTGTCGTCGCTGACCCAGGCCGCCGCCCGGGCCGCGTTGCGGCACGCCGACGACACCCTCGGCAGCGTCGCGACGCTGATCAGTGAACGGGAACGGGTCGCGAATGGTCTGTCCGACATGGGTTTTCGGGTGATCCCCAGTGACGCGAACTTCCTGCTGTTCGGGGAGTTCGCCGATGCCGCCGCGACGTGGCGGGCCTATCTGGACGCCGGGGTGTTGATCCGCGACGTCGGCATCCCCGGCTACCTGCGCACCACGATCGGCCTCGCCGATGAGAACGACGCGCTGCTGAGCGCCAGCGCCCGACAAGGAGTGAAGTGACCCGTCCCCACAGGTACGCCAAGGTCGAACGCAAGACCAAGGAATCCGACATCGTCGTCGAGCTCGACCTCGACGGCACCGGTCAGGTGAACATCGACACCGGCGTACCGTTCTTCGACCACATGCTGACCTCGCTGGGCAGCCACGCTCGGTTCGACCTGACGGTGAAAGCCGTGGGAGACATCGAGATCGAGGGCCACCACACGATCGAGGACACCGCGATCGTGCTGGGTCAGGCGCTGGGACAGGCGCTGGGCGACAAGAGCGGTATCCGCCGGTTCGGCGACGCGTTCATCCCGATGGACGAGTCGCTGGCGCACGCCGCGGTCGACGTGTCGGGCCGGCCGTACTTCGTGCACACCGGGGAGCCGGAGTTCATGGTGAGCTTCACGATCGCGGGATCGCAGGCGCCGTACCACACCGTGGTCAACAAGCACGTCTTCGAGTCACTGGCCTTCAATGCGCGCATCGCGCTGCACGTGCGCACGCTGTACGGCCGCGATCCGCACCACATCACCGAAGCGCAGTACAAGGCCGTGGCACGCGCACTGCGCGAGGCCGTCGAGTACGACGAGCGGGTCAGCGGCGTGCCGTCGACCAAAGGGACCTTGTGAGAGTGATGTTGTGACAAGCAAACTCGTGGTGCTCGACTACGGGTCGGGAAACCTGCGGTCGGCTCAGCGGGCACTCGAGCGGGTCGGTGCGCAGGTCGAGGTGACCTCTGATCACGGCGCCGCCATGGCAGCCGACGGTCTGGTCGTGCCGGGGGTCGGCGCGTTCGAGGCCTGCATGACGGGACTGCGTGCGGTCGGCGGCGAGAAGGTCATCGCCGAGCGCGTGGCCGCCGGGCGGCCCGTACTCGGTGTGTGCGTCGGCATGCAGATCCTGTTCTCCCGCGGCGTCGAGTTCGGGGTCGAGACGGCCGGCTGCGGGCAGTGGCCGGGTTCGGTTGTCCGCCTGGACGCACCCGTGATCCCGCACATGGGGTGGAACGTCGTCGACGCCCCCGCCGACAGTGTGCTGTTCCGCGGCATCGATCCGGCCACCCGCTTCTACTTCGTGCACTCCTATGCCGCCCAGCAGTGGGAGGGCGACCCCGCCGCGGTGCTCACGTGGGCCAGCCATCACGTCCCCTTCCTGGCGGCTGTCGAGGCGGGCCCGTTGTCGGCGACGCAGTTCCACCCGGAGAAGAGTGGGGACGCCGGTGCCGAATTGCTGTCCAACTGGATCGGGGCGCTAAGTTGACCGGCGTGAATGCACCGAACCTGGTCCTGTTGCCCGCCGTCGACGTGGTGGACGGCCGCGCCGTTCGCCTGGTGCAGGGGCAGGCCGGCAGCGAGACCGAATACGGGTCGGCGCTGGACGCGGCGATGACGTGGCAGCGTGACGGCGCCGAGTGGATCCATCTGGTGGATCTGGACGCCGCGTTCGGCCGGGGGTCCAACCGGGAGTTGCTGGCCGAGGTGGTCGGCACGCTCGATGTGGCCGTGGAGCTCTCCGGCGGTATCCGCGACGACGAGTCGCTCGCGGCGGCGCTGGCCACCGGCTGCGCCCGCGTCAACCTGGGCACCGCGGCGCTGGAGAACCCGCAGTGGTGCGCCCGCGTGGTCGCCGAGCACGGCGACAAGGTCGCGGTGGGGCTCGACGTGTTGATCGCCGACGGGGAGCACCGGCTGCGCGGACGCGGCTGGGAGACCGACGGTGGCGATCTGTGGGCGGTGCTCGAGCGGCTCGACCGCGAGGGATGCTCGCGGTTCGTCGTCACCGACGTCACCAAGGACGGCACGCTCAACGGGCCGAACCTGGAGCTGCTCTCGTCGGTGTGCGAGCGCACCGAGGCGCCGGTGATCGCGTCCGGCGGGGTGTCCAGCCTGGATGATCTGCGCGCGATCGCCACGCTGACCGGAGAAGGCGTCGAGGGTGCAATCGTCGGAAAAGCTCTCTACGCCGGTCGATTCACGCTGCCTGAGGCGTTGGCCGCGGTCGGCACGTGACCCTCGACGCGCGCCAGCTCACCGAGCTGCTGGACACCGCCGCAGGCATCCTCGACGGCGCCTCCGCACAGTTCATCGCCGGCCACGGCGCCGATTCCGCGGTCGCCAAGAAGGGCAACGACTTCGCCACCGAGGTGGATCTGGCGATCGAGCGCCGCGTGGTCGCCGAATTGCAGCGGCTCACCGGGATCGGGGTGCACGGCGAGGAGTTCGGTGGGGAGTCCATCGATTCCGAGCTCGTCTGGGTCCTCGACCCGATCGACGGAACGTTCAACTACGCGGCCGGCTCGCCGATGGCCGCGATCCTGCTGGGTCTGCTCGTCGACGGTGAACCGGCGCTGGGCCTGACGTGGCTGCCCTTCATGGGGCAGCGCTACACCGCGGTGGTCGGCGGTCCGCTGCGCTGCAACGGCGGCGAACTGCCCCGACTGGATCGCGCGGATCTCGACAATGCGATCGTCGGCACGGGCACGTTCAACATCGATTCACGCGGCCGCTATCCGGGCGCCTACCGGGCGACGATCCTGGCCAATCTCAGCAGACACTGCTCGCGGATGCGGATGCACGGCGCCACCGGCATCGACCTCGCCTACGTCGCGGCGGGAATCCTCGGGGGTGCCATCAGTTTCGGGCACCACATCTGGGATCACGCAGCCGGCGTGGCGCTGGTCCGTGCCGCGGGCGGCGTCGTCACCGACCTGGCGGGGGAGCCGTGGACGGTGACATCCCCCTCGGCTCTGGTGGCCGCGCCCGGCGTGCACGCGGAGATGCTCGACCTCATCGCCGCGGCCGGTGATCCGAAGGACTACCTGTGAGCACCGGTGGTGACGTCGCGACCCGCGTCATTCCGTGCCTGGACGTCGACGCCGGCCGCGTCGTCAAGGGGGTCAACTTCGAGAACCTGCGCGACGCAGGCGATCCCGTGGAGCTGGCCGCGGTCTACGACGCCGAGGGTGCGGACGAGCTGACGTTCCTCGACGTCACCGCGTCGTCGTCGGGACGCTCGACGATGCTCGAGGTGGTGCGCCGCACCGCCGAGCAGGTCTTCATCCCGCTGACCGTCGGCGGTGGAGTGCAGTCGGTCGCCGACGTGGACATGCTGCTGCGCGCCGGTGCGGACAAGGTGTCGGTCAACACCGCCGCACTCGCGCGCCCGGAGCTGCTCTCGCAGCTGTCGCGGCAATTCGGTTCGCAGTGCATCGTGCTGTCGGTCGACGCCCGCACGGTGCCCGAGGGATCCGAGCCCACCCCGTCGGGCTGGGAGGTCACCACGCACGGCGGGCGGCGCGGCACGGGCATCGACGCGGTCGAGTGGGCCAGCCGTGGCGCCGAACTGGGTGTGGGGGAGATCCTGCTGAACTCGATGGACTTCGACGGCACCAAGGCCGGCTTCGATCTGCGGATGCTGCGGGCGGTGCGCGGTGCGGTGTCGGTGCCGGTGATCGCGAGCGGCGGCGCGGGTGCGGTGGAACATTTCGCGCCCGCCGTCGTTGCAGGAGCCGATGCCGTGCTGGCGGCCAGCGTATTCCACTTTAAGCAGCTGACCATCGGGCAGGTCAAGGCGGCGATGAGGGCGGAAGGGTTGACGGTCCGATGAGTCTGGACCCCGAGATCGCCGGGCGGCTCAAGCGCAACGCCGACGGTCTGTTCGCCGCGGTGGTGCAGGAGCGCGGCACCGGTCAGGTGTTGATGGTCGCGTGGATGGACGACGACGCTCTGGCCCGCACACTGGAAACCCGTGAGGCGACGTACTTTTCGCGCTCGCGTGGCGAGCAGTGGATCAAGGGTGCGACGTCCGGTCACACGCAACGGGTGCACTCGGTGCGGCTGGACTGCGACGGCGACACCGTGCTGCTGGAGGTCGACCAGGTCGGTGCCGCCTGCCACACCGGCGATCACTCGTGCTTCGACGCCGATCTGCTGCTGGGTCAGGCCGACTGACGTTTGCGCAGCGCCTGCAGCGCCTTGTCGGCGTGGCTGTCCATGCTGATCTCGCTGGCGATGACGTCGAGCACGGTGCGGTCGGTGTCGATGACGAACGTCGTGCGTTTCACCGGCAGGAACTTGCCCAGCAGGCCCCGCTTGACCCCGAACTGCTCGGCGACCGTGCCGTCGGTGTCGGACAGCAGCGGGTAGTCGAACTTCTGCTGGTCGGCGAACTGTGCCTGCTTGTCGACCGCGTCGGCGCTGATGCCGACGCGGGTGGCGCCCACGGCGGCGAATTCGGCGGCCAGGTCCCGGAAGTGGCATGCCTCCTTGGTGCAGCCGGGCGTCATGGCGGCGGGGTAGAAGAACAGGACGATCGGCCCGTCGGCGAGCAGCTCGGTCAGCGACCGCGTCGTGCCGGTCTGGTCGGGCAGGGAGAACTCGGCCACGGTGTCTCCCGCTTTGACTGGATTCATGGTTTTCAACCTACGTCTGGGAGAATGCCCACGTGCAGTCCACCGCCAGTCTCACCGTGACGACATCGCGTGAGGACTTCCGGGCGTTGGCCGCCGAGCACCGCGTGGTGCCGGTGACCCGCAAGGTGCTCGCCGACAGTGAGACGCCGCTCTCGGCGTACCGCAAGCTCGCCGCGAACCGACCCGGAACGTTCCTCCTGGAGTCCGCGGAGAACGGGCGGTCGTGGTCGCGGTGGTCGTTCATCGGCGCCGGCGCGCCGTCGGCGCTGACGGTCCGGGACGGGCAGGCCGCATGGCTGGGGGTGACGCCGCGGGATGCCCCGTCGGGCGGTGATCCGCTTGCGGCGCTGCGAGAGACGCTGACGCTGCTGCAGACTGCGCCACTACCTGGTCTGCCCCCGCTGTCCTCGGGGCTGGTCGGCTACTTCGCCTACGACTTCGTGCGCCGACTCGAGCGCCTGCCCGAACTCGCCGTCGACGATCTGGGCCTACCCGACATGGTGCTGCTGTTGGCCACCGACATCGCGGCCGTCGACCACCACGAGGGCACCATCACGCTGATCGCCAACGCGGTGAACTGGAACGGCACCGACGAGCGGGTGGACTGGGCCTACGACGACGCTGTTGCTCGGCTGGACGTGATGACCGCGGCGCTGGCGGAACCGCTCGCCTCCACGGTGGCCACGTTCTCCCGGCCCGCTCCGCTGCACCGCTCTCAGCGCACCGTCGAGGAGTACACGGCGATCGTCGACAAGCTGGTCGGTGACATCGAGGCGGGCGAGGCGTTCCAGGTGGTGCCGTCGCAGCGCTTCGAGATGGACACCGATGCCGACCCTTTGGACGTCTACCGGATGCTGCGGGTGTCCAATCCGAGCCCGTACATGTATCTGCTCAACGTGCCCGACGCCTACGGTGGGTTGGACTTCTCGATCGTCGGGTCCAGCCCCGAAGCGCTGGTGACGGTCAAGGACGGCCGGGCCACCACCCATCCGATCGCCGGGACCCGGTGGCGCGGTGACACCGAAGAGGAGGACGTCCTCCTCGAAAAGGAACTCCTCGCCGACGAGAAGGAACGCGCCGAGCATCTGATGCTCGTGGACCTCGGCCGCAACGATCTGGGCCGGGTGTGCCGGCCGGGCACGGTCAAGGTGGAGGACTACAGCCACGTCGAGCGCTACAGCCACGTGATGCACCTGGTGTCGACGGTGACCGGCTTGTTGGCCGACGGCAGGACCGCCCTCGACGCGGTGACGGCGTGTTTTCCTGCGGGCACCCTGTCGGGCGCGCCGAAGGTCCGCGCGATGGAGCTGATCGAAGAAGTCGAGAAGACGCGCCGTGGTCTCTACGGCGGCGTGCTGGGGTACCTCGACTTCGCCGGCGACGCCGATTTCGCGATCGCGATCCGGACCGCGCTGATGCGGCGCGGCACCGCCTACGTCCAAGCCGGTGGTGGAGTGGTCGCCGACTCCAACGGCCCGTACGAGTACAACGAGGCCGCGAACAAGGCCCGCGCGGTGCTGAACGCGGTCGCCGCCGCCGAGACGTTGAGCGAGCCATGACGCGGCTCGGGCAGTTGGCGCTGGTCCTCGCCGCGGCAGCGCTGTGGGGTGCGTCGCGACTGACGTGGGTGCAGGTGTCGTCGTTCGATGGGCTGACTCATCCGAGGACCGACGACCTGACGGGCGCGACCTGGTCGACTGCTCTGGTCCCGCTCGCTCTGGTGGTGCTCGCGGCCGCGGTCGCGGCGCTCGCAGTGCGGGGCTGGCCGATGCGCATCCTCGCGGTACTGGTCGCGGGGGCCAGCGCGGCGATGGGTTACCTCGCGGTCAGCCTGTGGGTCGTGCCCGATGTCGGGGCACGGGCGGCGCGCCTGGCCGAGGTGCCGATCACCGACCTCGTCGGCACCGAACGGCACTCGGTGGGTGCGGTGCTCACGCTGGTGGCGGCGGGTCTGTCGCTGCTCGGGGCGGTGCTGCTGCTGCGGTCGGCGACCCGGGCGGGCGCCGATACGACGCGCTACGCGCGACGGCCCGCCGAGCCGACGGACACCGGCGGCGCGATGTCGGAGCGGATGATCTGGGATGCGCTCGACGCCGGTAACGACCCGACCACGACGGACAAGAAGGGGCGGTGACGGGCTGTGGTGTCATGGCGACTACCCTTCATCAAGAATCAAACGGCCGTCAGGGGAAGGGAAACGACAGCTATGGGTTCGGCGACCGTCCTCGACTCCATCCTCGACGGAGTTCGTGCTGACGTCGCCGCTCGTGAAGCCGTCGTCAGCCTGGCCGAGGTCAAGGAACAGGCCAAGAAGGCACCCGCGCCTCTCGACGTGATGGCGGCGCTGCGAGCGCCGGGCATCGGGGTGATCGCCGAGGTGAAGCGTGCTAGCCCGTCTCGCGGTCCGTTGGCGTCGATCGCGGACCCCGCCGAGTTGGCGCGGGCCTACGAAGACGGCGGCGCCCGGGTGATCAGCGTGCTGACTGAGCAGCGGCGGTTCCACGGCTCGCTCGACGATCTCGACGCGGTCCGGGCGGCGGTGTCGATCCCCGTGTTGCGCAAGGACTTCATCGTGCGCCCGTACCAGATCCACGAGGCCCGCGCCCACGGCGCCGATCTGCTGTTGCTGATCGTCGCCGCACTCGAGCAGCCGGCTCTGGAGTCGCTGCTCGAACGTACCGAGTCCTTGGGGATGACGGCGCTCGTCGAGGTGCACACCGAGGAGGAGGCCGACCGCGCGCTGCAGGCCGGCGCCTCCCTGATCGGTGTCAACGCACGTGACCTCAAGACCCTCGAGGTCGACCGGGACTGCTTCGCGCGCATCGCGCCGGGGCTGCCGAGCCATGTCATCCGCGTCGCCGAGTCGGGGGTTCGCGGCACTGCGGACCTGTTGGCCTACGCCGGCGCCGGCGCCGACGCCGTGCTCGTCGGCGAGGGCCTGGTGACCAGTGGAGATCCCCGCAGTGCCGTCGCTGACCTCGTCACCGCCGGTACGCATCCGTCGTGCCCGAAACCAGCGCGATAAGTGACCACGCATCTGGAACCGGAACTGCCGCGCGCCAGCGCCGCAGTTGCCGAACCGACGTCCCATGATCCCGATGCGCGCGGCCATTTCGGCGTGTACGGCGGCAGGTTCGTCCCCGAGGCCCTGATGGCCGTCATCGAAGAGGTGACTGCCGCCTACGAGAAGGCGCGCGGAGACCAGGCGTTCCTCGACGAGCTGGACCGGTTGCAACGGCACTACACCGGTCGGCCGTCACCGGTGTACGAGGCGGAGCGGTTAGCCGAGCATGCCGGCGGCGCACGGATCTTCCTGAAGCGAGAAGACCTGAACCACACCGGTTCTCACAAGATCAACAATGTGCTCGGACAGGCCCTGCTGGCTCAGCAGATGGGCAAGACGCGGGTCATCGCCGAGACGGGCGCCGGCCAGCACGGGGTGGCCACGGCGACGGCGTGCGCACTGCTGGGCCTGGAGTGCGTGATCTACATGGGCGCGGTCGACACGGCCCGCCAGGCGCTGAACGTGGCGCGGATGCGGCTGCTCGGTGCCACGGTGGTGGCGGTCGAGTCGGGCTCCAAGACGCTGAAGGACGCGATCAACGAGACGTTCCGCGACTGGGTGACGAACGCGGACAGCACCTACTACGCCTTCGGGACGGCAGCGGGTCCGCATCCGTTCCCGATGATGGTGCGCGATTTCCAGCGCGTCATCGGACTGGAGGCACGCGCGCAGATGCTCGACCAGGCCGGGCGGCTGCCCGACGCTGTCGTGGCGTGTGTCGGCGGCGGCTCGAACGCGATCGGCATCTTCCATGCGTTCATCGACGACCCGGCAGTACGTCTGGTCGGATACGAGGCGGCCGGTGACGGTGTCGAAACCGGACGGCACGCGGCGACCTTCACCGGGGGTTCGCCGGGCGCATTCCAGGGGTCCTACTCTTACCTGCTGCAGGACGAGGACGGTCAGACCGTCGAATCCCATTCGATCTCAGCCGGTTTGGACTATCCAGGCGTCGGTCCGGAGCATGCGCTGCTCAAAGACATCGGCCGCGCGCGATACGAGCCGATCACCGACACCGAGGCGATGGACGCGCTGTCGCTGCTGAGCCGCACCGAAGGGATCATCCCGGCGATCGAATCAGCGCATGCGGTGGCGGGCGCGATGAAGCTCGGTCAGGAACTCGGGCCGGGGGCGATCATCCTGGTGAATCTGTCCGGGCGCGGCGACAAGGACGTCGAGACCGCTGCGCGCTGGTTCGGCCTGTTCGAGGACAATCCGACATGAGCCGGCTGGCAACTGTTTTCGAGGCCTGCCGGAGCGAGGGCAGGTCGGCGTTGATCGGCTACCTGCCGACCGGGTTCCCGGACGTGGACACGTCGATCGCGGCGATGGTCGCGCTGGTCGAGGCGGGCTGCGACATCATCGAGGTCGGCATCGCGTACTCCGATCCCGGGATGGACGGTCCGGTGATCGCCGCCGCCACCGAAGTGGCGCTGCGCGGCGGGGTACGGGTGCACGACACGCTGCGGGCCGTCGAGGCGATCAGTGCCGCTGGTGGCCACGCCGTGGTGATGACGTATTGGAACCCGGTGTTGCGCAAGGGCGTGGATGCGTTCAGCCGCGATCTGGCGTCCGCGGGCGGTCTGGGGATGATCACCCCGGATCTGATTCCCGACGAGGCTGACGAGTGGCTGGCCGCGTCGGAAGCGCACGATCTCGACAGGATCTTCGTGGTGGCGCCGTCGTCCACGCCGGAGCGACTCAGCGCGACGGTCGACGCGTCGCGCGGGTTCGTCTACGCGGCGTCCACGATGGGTGTCACAGGTGCCCGCGATGCGGTGTCGAATGCGGCGCCGGAGTTGGTGCGGCGCATCAAGGAACTCTCCGACGTTCCGGTCGGGGTGGGCCTGGGCGTGCGATCGAGGGAGCAGGCCGCACAGATCGGGTCGTACGCCGACGGGGTCATCGTGGGTTCGGCGCTGGTGTCGGCGTTGACCGATGGCGTGCCGGCGATGCGCTCGCTGACAGAAGAATTGGCTGACGGGGTAAGGCAAAGGGTCACTGCGTGACGTCGACGGTGCTGGCATACATCCCGAGTCCGTCGCAGGGGGTGTGGCATCTCGGCCCCTTCCCGCTGCGCGCGTACGCGCTGTTCATCATCGCGGGCATCGTGGCCGCGCTGGTTCTCGGCGATCGGCGGTGGGTGGCGCGCGGCGGGGAGCCGGGTGTCATCTACGACATCGCGCTGTGGGCAGTGCCGTTCGGCCTGATCGGTGGCCGGCTGTACCACGTCATGACGGACTGGCGGACGTACTTCGGCGAGGACGGCGCGGGATTCGCTGCGGCGCTTCGGATCTGGGACGGCGGACTCGGAATCTGGGGTGCGGTGGCCCTGGGTGCGGTCGGGGCGTGGATTGCGTGCCGGCGGCGGAACATACCGCTGCCCGCGTTCGGTGACGCGATCGCTCCGGGCATCATCCTGGCCCAGGCGATCGGACGGCTGGGCAACTACTTCAACCAGGAGCTCTACGGGCGGGAGACGACGCTGCCGTGGGGTCTGGAGATCTACGAGCGGGTGAACTCGGCGGGCGTGCCGGATTCGCTGAACGGTGTGTCGACCGGTCAGCTGATCGAGATCGTTCATCCGACGTTCCTGTACGAGCTGATCTGGAACCTGCTGGTGTTCGCGGCGCTGATCCTCATCGATCGACGGTTCCGCATCGGGCACGGCAGGCTGTTCGCGCTGTATGTCGCCGGCTACTGCGTGGGTCGGTTCTGGGTCGAGCTGATGCGCAGCGATGCCGCGACGCATATTGCAGGCATCCGGATCAACTCGTTCACGTCGACATTCGTTTTCATCGCCGCGGTGGTGTACGTCATGATCGCGCCGAAGGGCCGCGAAGATCCTCTGGCGCTGCGTGGCACGCCGGTGGATGGGGAGTCGCGCGCCGAGGACATGGTCAAGGACGTGGCGTTGGGGGCGTCGACGTCCGGGGTGGTCGCGGCGGCGCTCGTGGCGTCCGAGGACGACGAGAAGTCGGTCGCCGAGAATGCCGAATCCGACGACGACGTCACGGCCGAGCGCGAGGCCGATCTGGAGACGGTCGGCGATGAGGTCGCCGAGGGCGATGACCTCGTTGCACCTGCCGATCCTGCCGATGAGCCTTCTGAGCCGGAGGCGGGTCTCGGATCAGTGGATACCGAGGAAGCTGCCGAGGCGGTCGGTGAGGCTGAGGTCGCTCATGCGGTGGCGGTTGAGGGTGAGGATGCGGCTGAGGCGTTGAGCTCTGATGAGTCCGAATCCGCTGGGCCGGTGGCGGGTCTCGGATCAGTGGATACCGAGGAAGCTGCCGAGGCGGTCGGTGAGGCTGAGGTCGCGCATGCGGTGGCGGTTGAGGGTGAGGATGCGGCTGAGGCGTTGAGCGCTGACGAGCCTGAGGCCGGCGAGCCGGAGGCGGGTCTCGGTTCGGTCGATTCCGAGGAGGTTGGCGAGGCGGTCGGTGAGGCTGAGGTCGCGCATGCGGTGGCGGTTGAGGGTGAGGATGCGGCTGAGGCGTTGAGCGCTGATGAGCCCGAATCCGCTGAGCCCGAAGGTTCTGCTGATGAGCCTGAGTCCGGCGAGCGGGAGGCGGGTCTCGGTTCGGTCGATTCCGAGGAGGTTGGCGAGGCGGTCGGTGAGGCTGAGGTCGCGCATGCGGTGGCGGTTGAGGGCGAGGATGCCGCTGAGGCCTTGACTGCTGACGAGCCTGAGTCCGGCGAGCCGGAGGCGGGTCTCGGATCAGTGGATACCGAGCAAGCTGCCGAGGCGGTCGGTGAGGCTGAGGTCGCGCATGCGGTGGCCGTTGAGGGTGAGGATGCGGCTGAAGCGTTGAGCGCTGATGAGGCCGAGACCGGCGAGCCGGAGGCGGGTCTCGGATCAGTGGATACCGATGAAGCTGCCGAGGCGGTCGGTGAGGCTGAGGTGGCGCATGCGGTCGCGGTTGAGGGAGAGGATGCGGCTGAAGCGTTGAGCGCTGATGAGCCCGAATCCGCTGAGCCGGAGGCGGGTCTCGGATCAGTGGATACCGAGGAAGCTGCCGAGGCGGTCGGTGAGGCTGAGGTCGCGCATGCGGTGGCGGTTGAGGGTGAGGATGCGGCTGAGGCGTTGACTGCCGATGAGTCCAAATCCGCTGAGCCGGAGGCGGGTCTCGGATCAGTGGATACCGAGGAAGCTGCCGAGGCAGTCGGTGACGCCGAGGTCGCGCACGCTGTGGCGGTCGAAGGGGAAGACGCAGCCGAGGCGTTGAGCGCTGACGAGCCCGAGGCCGACGAGCCGGAGGCTGGTCTCGGTTCGGTCGATGCCGAGGAGGTCGGCGAGGCGGTCGGTGAGGCTGAGGTCGCGCACGTTGTGGCGGTCGAAGGGGAAGACGCAGCCGAGGCGCTGACGGCTGAGCAATCCCCGGCCACCGTGTCGACCGAGCCTGAGGCCCCAGATGCGTCGGTCGCCGATGGCGAAGACGCGGAAGACTCCGGCGACACCGAGAGGCCGGCCGACGCTTCCAGTGCCACCGCTGAAAGCCCTGTCAGCCCGGCGGACATCGCTCCTCCGCCCTCCGAAAACCGGCCTCCGGCAAGCCTTTCCGTCGAGGTCGGTCAGCGCGTGCGGCAGTGGGTTCGCCGGCGAAGGAACCGCTGACCGCACGTCACCGAGTTATCCACAGGCGCAAAAATTGGCGTCGGAGGGCTGCCCCGATCTCGGTAAAATCGAACGTATGAGGCGCTCCTAGTGTTCTCATGGGCGCATTCATGCTGGTCAGCAAGGTTTTGCGGTGCGATACAACGGGATCGGCGTTCCTTGGGTGAATTGAGGGACGCGCACGCGGTGTGCCTCTAGGTTTCGGGGTTACCACACCAACCGCAACCACAAGGAACGATCCGCGTGCGCGTCAGTACTGCATTTAACCGTCTGCTGGCCATTCCCGGAGCCACCGTCACCGACGTCGTGATCGGCGATGGCGACATCGAGGTCATGCTTCGGCCCCGAGCCCGGCTGATGACCTGTCCGTGCGGCAAACGGTGGCCCACCGCATACGATCGGCGCCGCCGGCGGTGGCGACATCTTGACCTGGCGCGTTGCCGGCTCTGGCTGGTCTATGACATTCGGCGAGTGAACTGCCCCAAGTGTGGAGTGACCACCGAAGCGGTGCCCTGGGCCCGACCCCTAGCCCGCCATACCCGCGACTTCGAAGACATGGTGCTGTGGCTGGCTCAACGCACCGACCGCACCTCTGTATCGACGTTGATGCGCTGCGCCTGGGAGACGGTGACCGCGATCATCCACCGAGGCGTCGCCGAATTGCTCGACCAACGCCGACTCGACACGCTCTACCGTATCGGCGTCGATGAGATCTGCTACCGCCACCCGCACCGCTACCTGACGATCATCGGCGACCACGACACCGGCACCGTCATCGATATCCAGCCCGGACGAAGCAAGGAGTCCTTAACGAACTTCTATGACAGTCAACCTGATTCGATCCTCGACCAGATCGAAGCAGTCAGCATGGACGTCTCAAGCATCTACACCAGCGCCACGAAAGAACATCTCCCCAAGGCGGTCATCTGCTACGACGGCTTCCACCTGATGCAATGGGTCAACCGCGCCCTAGACCGCGTCTACGCCGAATCGATGACCGGACCCGGCCGGACCGCAATGAGCACCGCAGACTGGAAAACCGGACGCTGGGCGCTGCGCACCGGAGAGAACAAACTCAGCGACACCAAACGCGACCTGGTCAACCACATCACCCGCACCAACCGACGCATCGGACGGGCCTGGACCCTCAAAGAACAAGCCCGCGACCTCTACCGCTACGACCATCCACCCGGGGTCGCCCGCCAACGACTCAAAGCCTGGATCACCGCCGCCAAACGCTCCCGCATCCCCGTCTTCATCTCCCTCGGCAAACGCTTCCAGACCTACTTCGAGCCCATTCTGGCCGCCATCGAACTCCGCATCTCCAACGCCCTCCTCGAAGGCATCAACGCCACCACCAGGCTCGTCAACGCCCGCGGCTACGGCCACCACTCCGCCCAAACACTGGCCGCAATGATCTACCTCTGCCGCGGCGGACTACACCCCCAGCTACCCACAAAAACATGAGGAGCCGCACGTATGATCGATGACCGTCCTGACGGGACTATCTCGCTAACGGTGTTTCCGGCGGTTTTCATCAGTAGGTTTCGGCTGCCGGGAATCGATCGGCGAAGGTGATCGCGAACGCATTCAGGGCAGGTTTCCACCGCATCGTCCATCGTGCCCTGCCTGCACCGGTCGGGTCCAGTGATCGGGTGACCAGATAGAGGCACTTGAGGGCGGCCTGCTCGGAGGGGAAGTGGCCGCGGGCCTTGATCGCGCGGCGGTAGCGGGCGTTGAGCGACTCGATGGCATTGGTGCTACAGATGACACGGCGGATCTCCACGTCGTAGTCCAGGAACGGGATGAACTCCGCCCAGGCGTTGTCCCACAGGCGGATCACCGCCGGGTAGCGTTGCCCCCATTTCTCGGCCAGATCGTCGAACGCTGCGCGGGCCGCGGTCGCGTTGACTGCGGTGTAGATCGGTTTCACATCACGCTTGATCTCATCCCAGTACTTGCGGGACGTGAGCCGAAAGGTGTTGCGCAGCAAGTGAATGATGCACGTCTGCACGATCGCCTGCGGCCACACGTTGCCCACCACCTCGGGCAGTCCCTTCAGCCCATCGCAGACGACGAAGAAGCTGTCCTTGACGCCGCGGTTGCGCAGATCGGTGAGCACGCTCATCCAGAACTTCGCGCCCTCCCCGCCGGTGCCGGCCCACAATCCGAGGATGTCGCGTTCCCCGGCCAGGGTCACTCCGATCGCGGCGTAGAACGGGCGGTTGGCGACCTGGCCGTCGCGGACCTTCACCACGATCGCGTCGATGAAGATCGCGGCGTAGGTTTCATCGAGTGGCCGCACCGACCAATCGTTCATCTCCTCGATGACCTTGTCGGTGATGCGGCTGATCGTCTCCTTCGAGACCGACGCGCCGTAGATCTCAGCGAAATGCGCTGAAATCTCCCCAGTGGTAAGCCCTTTGGCGTACAACGACAAGACCACCTCATCGACCCCGGACAATCGGCGTTGACGTTTCTTGACGATCTGGGGCTCGAACGTGGATGCCCGATCGCGCGGCACGTCGAGTTCGACCGGGCCGGTGGTGTCGGTCAGCACCGTCTTGGTGCGGGTCCCGTTGCGGATGTTGCCCGACCCCGCCTCCGGCGGGTCGTGTTTCTCGTAACCGAGGTGCTCGGTCATCTCCTCATTGAGTGCGATCTCCAGGACCGTCTTGGTCAGCTGTTTGAGCAGCCCGTCGGGCCCAGTCAGCGACAGGCCCTGTTCCTGTGCCAGTCGGACCAGCTCGACGGCAGCCTTCTGCTCTGCGGACTGCTCAGCCGCCTTCTTCTTCGCCACATCTTCCAGTGTCGTCATCACGGCACCTTTCTCGCCGAGCATCGCTCAGCGTGTCAGTACCGGAAACACCGTTATTTCCACAGTCCCGTCCTGACTCGCTGGTCGACACGATGGCGTCGGCGGCGCGGGCGGAGTCGGCGGCAATCGCACGTCGGTTGGATGCGATTGCCCGGCTGTACAAGCACCGTTGCAGTGACTATGAGGACGCGCAGTTCTGGTACACCGATGTGGTCGAAGCCGTCGGTGCTGAGGTCTCGGCTGCGCAGAACATCAGCCGTGGTCGCGCAATACCTCAGGTGCGGCAGGCGGTGTCGCTGCATGAGCGGTTGCCGCAAGTGGCTGCGGTGTTCGCTCGGGGCGATATCGATTACCGGATGGTGCAGATCCTGATCACGCGCACGGAGAACGTGCTCGACGAGGTGATCGCGGAGCTAGACCGTTCGTTGGCTCGACAGGTGCACAAGTGGATGCGTTTGTCGAAGCCGAAGTTGCGGGACCGCATCGATATGTGGGTCGCTGAGCATGATTCTGCCGGTGTTCGGGTTCCGCCGATCGTCGAGGAGCAGCGCTATGTCGAGGTCGAGCCGCACCCGACGGTGGCGGGGATGGCGCTGATCGGTGGTGTGCTCAATGCCGCGGATGCCGAGGCGATCGATCAGCGGCTGGACCTGATTGCTGATTCGGTGTGCGCCAATGATCCACGGTCGAAGCGGCAGCGCCGCGCGGATGCGACGGGTGCACTGGGTCGGCTCGAGGGATCGTTGGCGTGCCTGTGCGGATCAAGCGACTGCCCAGCGGCGACAGTGCGGGATTCCGCTGCGCGGGTGGTCATTCATGTTCTAGCAGAACAGCACACACTCGACGGCACGAGTCCGCGGCCGGGGTATCTGTCGGGTTTCGGTGTCTTGCCCGCAGAGTCGGTGCGCAGAATCGCGACGACGGCGAAGATCCGGCCGGTCCGCCTGCCCGGCGCAGGTGCGGAGAAGGGGTACCGGCCGTCGGCGGCGCTTCGGGATTTCGTGCGATGGCGGGATCTGACGTGTCGATTTCCTGGTTGCGATCGGCCGGTGATGGGCTGCGATGTCGACCACACGACGCCGTGGCCGTTCGGGCGGACGCATGCCTCCGGGCTCAAGCATTACTGCCGCACACATCATTTGATCAAGACGTTCTACACCGGCCCTGACGGCTGGAAGGATGAGCAGCGTACTGACGGCAGCATTGTGGTGACGTCCCCGACGGGGCACGTGTACGTCACCGAGGCGTTCGGGGGCATCTTGTTCCCCGGCCTGGCGACGCCGACGGCGACGATCCCCACCGCGACGCCGACGGAGTCCACGGATCGCAGCGCGATGATGCCCATGCGCACCAGAACCCGCGAACAGGACCGCCGCCACCGCATCGCACAGGAACGGCGACAACGACAAGAGCTCGACGCCGAACTCGAAAGACAACGCCAGGCCAGGCTCTCGGCGACGTACGAACCGCCGCCGTTCTAACGAGCCGGTCTGGCATGCTGGAGCCATGACTGAGCCGCAATTCGGTGGCAACGAGGGCGGCGATTCCTACCCGCCGCCACACCAGCAGCCGGGCTACCAGCAACCGGGCTACCAGCAGCCGGGTTACCCGCCGCCAGGTCAGCAGTACGGTCCGCCGCCTGGGCAATTCCCGCCGCCGGTGGGTCAATATCCGCCGTCGTACACCGACCCGTACGCGCCCTACGGACGGCACCCGATGACGGGGGAGCCACTGTCCGACAAGTCCAAAGTGGTGGCGGGCTTGCTGCAGCTGCTCGGACTCCTCGGCCTGGTCGGCATCGGACGCATCTACCTCGGTTACACCGGGCTCGGTATCGCCCAACTCGCAGTCGGGCTCATCGGAGGGTTCGTCATCGGTTTGCTCACGTGTGGAGTGGGCTTCTTGATCCCCGTCATCTGGGGCATTGTCGACGCGGTTCTGATCCTCACCGACAAGGTCCGCGACCCGCAAGGGCGTCCGCTGCGCGATGGCACCTAGCCCGGGTACGAGCCGCAAAACCCGCCTGCTCGCCGGCCTCGGCACGGGGGCGGCCCTGCTGGGCAGCCTGGCCTACATCGGCCTCCGTGATCCGCACAGCTCGGGCTTCGGGTTCCCGCCCTGTCCTTTCAAGGAGCTCACCGGGTGGAACTGCCCAGCCTGCGGCGGTTTGCGTATGACCCACGATGTCCTCCACGGCGACTTCGCTGCGGCATGGGTGGACAACGCCTACGTGTTGATCGGTCTGCCGCTGCTGCTGGCGTTTCTCGTCGGCCGACGCGCCCGCGGTAAATCGGTGCCGGCCACACCTCTGTTGCTCGTGATAGCAGTCTCGGCCATCGCCTGGACCGTCGCCCGGAATCTGCCCGGTTTCCCACTCGTCCCCACCGTTCTCGCCGGGTAGCCGCCCACCCGCGCTGATACACTCGCTCGACGGGCCGCCGCAGTCCCTGACCACCAAAAATCAGGACTGCGAGGAGCATCGTCCATGCTGTTCTCGGCATTGCCCGAACCTCAGGGGCTCTACCATCCCGACCGCGAGGCGGATTCCTGCGGTGTGGCCATGGTGACCGATATCCAGGGCCGCCGCTCCCATGCCATCGTCACCGACGGGCTGATAGCCCTCGAGCACCTCGAGCACCGCGGCGCGGCAGGCGCCGAACCCAACAGCGGTGACGGAGCAGGCATCCTGATCCAGCTCCCGGTCGAGATGCTCGACGCGGTCACCGAATTCGAGCTTCCCGCGCCGAACCTCAACGGCGACAACACCTTCGCCGCAGGTATCTGCTTCCTCCCGCAGGATCTCGAGGACAGGGCGCGCGCCCGCGCCACCATCGAGACCATCGCCGCCGAGGAGGGCCTCGACATACTCGGCTGGCGCGAGGTCCCCGTCGACCCTGACGGCGCGGAGATCGGCCACACCGCGCTGGGCTGCATGCCCTACATGGCGCAACTCTTCGTCACCGCCCCTGAACGCAACGGCGCGCGTCCCGGCGGCATCGACCTCGACCGCCGGGTGTACCCGCTGCGCAAGCGCGCCGAGCGGGACAGTGTGTACTTCCCGTCGCTGTCCAGCCGCACCATGGTCTACAAGGGCATGCTCACCACGCTGCAACTGCCGCACTACTTTCCGGATCTACGCGACGAACGCTGCGTCAGCGCCATCGCGATCGTGCACAGCCGCTTCTCCACCAACACCTTTCCGTCGTGGCCTCTGGCCCATCCCTTTCGCTTCGTCGCGCACAACGGAGAGATCAACACCGTGCGCGGCAACCGCAACCGCATGCACGCACGTGAAGCGATGCTCGCCAGCGCGTTGATCCCCGGCGACCTCGCCCGGCTCTCGCCGGTCTGCACCCCCGACGCCTCCGACTCGGCCTCGTTCGACGAAGTCTTGGAACTGCTTCACCTCGGCGGCCGCGCCCTGCCTCACGCCGTGCTGATGATGATCCCCGAAGCGTGGGAGAACAACGCCACGATGGACGACGCCGAGCGCGCATTCTGGCGATACCACGCCTCGCTCATGGAACCCTGGGACGGCCCGGCATGCGTCACGTTCACCGACGGCACTCTGGTCGGAGCCGTGCTCGACCGCAACGGATTACGACCGGGCCGATGGTGGCGCACCATCGACGATCGCGTGATCCTCGCCAGTGAAAGCGGTGTGCTCGACGTGCCGTCGGCCCAGATCGTCGCCAAGGGGCGGCTCCAGCCCGGAAAGATGTTCTTGATCGACACCGCCGCGGGGCGCATCGTCTCCGACGACGAGATCAAACACGATCTCGCCACCGCCGAACCATACGGCGAATGGCTGCACGCCGGACTGCTCGACATCAAGGCCTTGCCCGACCGGGTTCGCGTACAGCCCAATCATGATTCGGTGGTACGCCGCCAGATCAGCTTCGGTTACACCGAAGAAGATCTCCGCATCCTGCTCACGCCGATGGCTTCCTCGGGCGCTGAACCGCTGGGCTCCATGGGCACCGACACGCCCGCCGCGGTGCTGTCCGAGCGATCGAAGTCTCTCTACGACTACTTCGTGGAACTCTTCGCCCAGGTGACCAACCCGCCGTTGGACGCCATCCGCGAAGAGGTGGTCACCTCGATGTCACGGGTGATGGGCCCCGAGCAGAACCTGCTGGCACCGTCGGCGGCGTCGTGCCGACAGATCACCCTCGGCTGGCCGGTGCTCGACAACGACGAGCTCAACAAGATCGTCCACATCAACGACGACGGCGAGCATCCCGGACTGCGCACCGCCGTGCTCAAAGCGCTCTATCGCGTCGAACGCGGCGGTGAGGGACTCGCCGACGCTCTCGAAGATCTCCGCCTCCGGGCATGCGACGCCATCGCCAAAGGCGCTCGGACACTGGTCATCTCCGACCGCGACTCCGATCACACGAAGGCGCCCATCCCGTCACTTCTCGCCGTCTCAGCTGTGCACCACCACCTGGTGCGCACCAAGCAGCGCACCGCCATCGCACTGGTCGTCGAGACCGGTGACGCCCGCGAGGTCCACCACGTCGCGATGCTCATCGGCTTCGGTGCCGCCGCGGTCAACCCCTACCTGGCCTTCGAGTCCATCGAAGACCTCATCCGCGAGGGCGAACTCACCGGCATCGAAACCGCCACCGCGGTCAGGAATTACCTCAAGGCACTCGGCAAGGGCGTCATGAAGGTGATGAGCAAGATGGGAATCTCGACGGTGGCGTCCTACACCGGAGCCCAGGCGTTCGAGGCGGTCGGCATCGACAAAGAGGTCATCGACGAATACTTCACCGGCACACCCACTCAACTCGGCGGTATCGGGCTCGACGTCATCGCCGAGGAGGTCAAGCTGCGGCACCGTCGGGCCTACCCGGAGAACCCCACCGAACGGGTGCACCGTCGTCTGGAGGTGGGCGGCGAGTACGCCTTCCGCCGCGAAGGGGAACTCCACCTCTTCACCCCCGAAGTGGTGTTCCTGCTGCAGCATTCGACGCGCACGGGGCGGTACGACGTCTTCGAGAAGTACTCCGAGGAGGTCAACCGCCTGGCTCGCGAGGGCGGCGCCCTCCGCGGGCTCTTCGCGTTCAAGCAGGGGCTGCGTCCGCCGGTGCCGCTGGACGAGGTGGAGCCCGCTAGCGAGATAGTCAAGCGGTTCAACACCGGCGCGATGAGCTACGGCTCGATCTCGGCCGAGGCCCACGAGACCATGGCGGTGGCGATGAACCGCCTCGGCGGTCGGTCCAACAGCGGTGAGGGCGGCGAGGACGTCGACCGGCTCTACGACCCGCTGCGCCGCAGCGCGGTCAAGCAGGTCGCCTCGGGCCGCTTCGGTGTGACCAGCGACTACCTGGTGAATGCGACCGACATCCAGATCAAGATGGCTCAGGGAGCCAAACCCGGTGAGGGCGGCCAACTTCCGGGCTACAAGGTGTATCCGAACATCGCCAAGACCCGGCACTCGACGCCCGGGGTGGGGCTCATCTCTCCGCCGCCTCACCACGACATCTACTCGATCGAGGATCTCGCCCAGCTGATCCACGACTTGAAGAACGCCAACGCCGACGCCCGCATCCACGTCAAGCTGGTCAGCTCGGTGGGTGTCGGCACTGTCGCCGCGGGCGTCTCCAAGGCGCACGCCGACGTCGTGCTGATCTCCGGCTACGACGGTGGCACCGGCGCAGCGCCTTTGACCAGCCTCAAACACGCCGGCGCACCGTGGGAGATCGGACTGGCCGACACTCAGCAGACGCTCATGCTGAACGGTCTGCGCGACCGGATCACCGTGCAGTGCGACGGCGGGATGCGCACCGCGCGCGACGTGATGGTCGCGATGCTGCTGGGCGCCGAGGAGTTCGGTTTCGCCACGGCGCCGCTGGTGGTGTCGGGATGCATCATGATGCGCGTCTGCCACCTCGACACCTGCCCCGTCGGGGTGGCGACGCAGAACCCCGAACTGCGGGCTCGCTTCACCGGCAAGCCCGAGTTCGTCGAGACGTTCTTTCAGTTCATCGCCGAGGACATCCGCAAGCATCTCGCCGAGCTCGGGTTCCGCAGCGTGGACGAAGCCGTCGGGCACGCCGAAATGCTCGACACCGACCTCGGTGTCGCGCACTGGAAGAGCAAGGGCCTTGACCTGACACCGATCTTCGCGGTGCCGTCGACCGAGACCGGCCGCCGTCGCGTTCGCGAACAGGAGCACGGGCTGGAGCAGGCGCTGGACCGCACGCTCATCCAGCTGTGCGAGGGGGCGCTCGAGGACGCCCACCCCGTGCGCCTGGAGCTTCCGGTGCGCAACGTCAACCGGACCGTGGGCACCCTGCTCGGCAGCGAGGTCACCCGCCGCTATGGTGCCGAAGGCCTGCCCGACGACACCATCCATGTGACGCTGACCGGTTCGGCCGGCCAGAGCGTCGGCGCGTTCCTGCCGCCCGGGGTCACCCTCGCGCTCATCGGTGATGCGAACGACTATGTCGGCAAGGGCTTGTCAGGCGGTCGCATCATCGTGCGACCCGACGACGACGTGCTGTTCCTGCCCGAGGACAACGTCATCGCCGGCAACACCCTGCTCTACGGCGCCACCTCCGGCGAGGTGTTCCTGCGTGGTCGGGTCGGGGAACGGTTCGCGGCGCGCAACTCCGGAGCCCTCGCGGTCACCGAGGGTGTCGGTGACCACGCGTGCGAGTACATGACCGGCGGCCGGGTGGTGGTACTCGGCCCGGTCGGACGGAACATGGCCGCCGGTATGTCGGGGGGCATCGCCTACGTGCTCGGTCTCGATCCGCGCCGCGTCAACACCGACATGGTGGAGCTGCAGACTCCGGACGGTGTGGATCTCGCCTGGCTGCGTGATGTCGTCGCCGCCCACGCCCGGCACACCGGCAGCACCGTCGCGACGTCGCTGCTGTCGGATTGGCCCCGCCGCAGCGCGCTGTTCACGAAGATCATGCCGCGCGACTACCAGCGTGTGCTTCAAGCCACCCGGATGGCCAAGGCCGAGGGCAGAGACGTCGACGCAGCGATCATGGAGGCAAGTCGTGGCTGATCCGTACGGATTCCTGGATGTCGCCAAGGTGGAAGCCGCCAAGCGCCCCGTCGACGAACGCGTCGGTGACTGGCGTGAGGTCTACGAGCGGCAGGATCCACACGAGCGGGCGGGGGAGGTGTCCCAGCAGGCTCGTCGCTGTATGGATTGCGGAATTCCGTTCTGCCACAGCGGCAGTGCTGGCTGTCCGCTGGGCAATCTGATTCCCGAGTGGAACGATCTGGTACGCCGGGGGCGCTGGGACGCGGCCAGCGAGCGATTGCACGCCACCAACAACTTTCCCGAATTCACCGGCCGGCTCTGCCCCGCTCCGTGCGAGGTGGCATGCGTGCTGTCGATCGCCGAGGAGCAGACCGGCGGCAGTGTCACGATCAAGCGCATCGAGCAGACCATCGCCGACCAGGCCTGGCTGGACGGCATCGTGGAACCGCAGCCCGCGGCGATCGCGACCGGCAAACGCGTGGCGGTGGTGGGGTCCGGGCCGGCCGGTTTGGCCGCAGCCCAGCAGCTCACCCGCGCCGGCCACGATGTGACGGTCTACGAACGCGACGACCGAATCGGCGGTCTGATGCGCTACGGCATCCCCGAGTACAAGTTGGAGAAGGCCACGCTGAATCAGCGGCTGGCCCAGATGCGGGCGGAGGGAACACGTTTCGTCACCGAATGCGAGGTCGGTGTCGACGTGACCATCGACGCGTTGCGCGCCCAGTACGACGCAGTCGTGCTCGCCGTCGGCGCGTTGCGGGCCCGGGACAACACGGTCGAAGGCCGGGAACTGGCCGGTGTGCACCTGGCGATGGAGCACCTCGTGCCCGCGAACAAGGAGTGCGAAGGCGACGGCCCGAGTCCGATCTCCGCGGCGGGCAAGCACGTGGTGATCATCGGCGGCGGTGACACCGGTGCCGATTGTCTGGGCACCGCGCACCGGCAGGGCGCGGCGTCGGTGACCCAGCTCGACTACAACCCCGAGCCGCCCGAATACCGCGACGACTCCAGCGCTCCCTGGCCGATGTGGCCGGTGGTGCTGCGCACCCGGCTCTCCCCGGCGCACGCCGAAGGCGGCGAACGTCGCTATCAGGTCGCCGTTCAGCGGTTCCTCGGCGACGAGGAGGGCAACCTGCGCGCGCTGGAGATCGCCGAGGTGAAGGTCGAGCGGGACGAGACCGGCCGGCGCCGCATCACCCCCGTGGGCGAGAGCCTGCAGATCCGCTGCGACCTCGCGCTGCTGGCGATCGGCTTCGACGGCGTGGAGCACATGCCGCTGCTGGACGGCCTGGGCCTGACGTTGTCTCCGCGCGGCACGCTTCGCTGCGGGCAGGACTGGCAGACCGACTCGCCCGGGGTGTTCGTCTGCGGGGACGCCCACCGAGGTGCGTCGCTGATCGTGTGGGCGATCGCGGAGGGGCGCAGCGCCGCCGCCGCTGTGGACACTTTCCTGATGGGCGAGACGGACCTTCCGGCCCCGGTCAGGCCGGGTGCGCTCCCGCTGGCCGTCATCTGAATCGATTAACGACTATGCTCGGCATCCGTGAATAGACGCGGAAAAATCGTCTGTACGTTGGGTCCGGCCACGGCCTCCGAGGATGCGGTGCGCAAGCTCGTCGAGGCGGGCATGGACGTCGCCCGGCTGAATTTCAGCCACGGGGACTACCCAGATCACGAGGCCAACTACAAGCGGGTGCGCACGGCATCGGACAGCACCGGCCACGCGGTCGGCATCCTCGCCGACCTGCAGGGCCCCAAGATCCGCCTCGGTCGCTTCGCCGACGGCCCCACGGTGTGGGAGAACGGCGAGACGGTGCGGATCACCGTCGAGGACGTGGAGGGCACCCACGACAGGGTGTCGACGACCTACAAGCGGCTGGCCCAGGACGCGCGGCCGGGGGACCGGGTGCTCGTCGACGACGGCAACGTCGGCCTGGTGGTCGAGCACATCGACGGCAACGACGTGGTCTGCACGGTCACCGAGGGCGGCAAGGTCAGCAACAACAAGGGCATGTCGCTGCCCGGCATGAACGTCTCGGCGCCCGCGCTGTCGGAGAAGGACATCGACGACCTGGAGTTCGCGCTGCGTCTCGGCGTGGACCTGGTGGCTCTGTCGTTCGTCCGCTCGCCTGCCGATGTCGAGCTCGTGCACGAGATCATGGACCGGGTCGGCCGTCGGGTGCCGGTCATCGCCAAGTTGGAGAAACCCGAGGCCATCGACAACCTCGAAGCCATCGTGCTCGCGTTCGACGCGATCATGGTCGCGCGCGGCGATCTCGGCGTCGAGCTGCCGCTCGAAGAGGTGCCGCTGGTGCAGAAGCGCGCCATCCAGATGGCGCGGGAGAACGCCAAGCCCGTGATCGTCGCCACGCAGATGCTCGAGTCGATGATCGAGAACTCCCGGCCCACCCGGGCCGAGGCCTCCGACGTGGCCAACGCGGTGCTCGACGGCGCCGACGCGGTGATGCTCTCGGGTGAGACGTCGGTCGGCAAGTTCCCGTTCGAGACGGTGCGCACCATGGCCCGCATCATCTCCGCGGTGGAGGAGAACTCTGTCGCTGCGCCGCCGCTGACGCACGTTCCGCGCACCAAGCGCGGGGTGATCTCGTATGCCGCCCGCGACATCGGGGAGCGGCTGGACGCGAAGGCGCTCGTCGCGTTCACCCAGTCGGGTGACACCGTGCGCCGGCTGGCCCGCCTGCACACCCCGCTGCCGGTGCTCGCGTTCACCGCACTGCCGGAAGTCCGCAGCCAGTTGGCGTTGACCTGGGGCACCGAGACGTTCATCGTGCCGCACATCCAGACCACCGACGGCATGATCCGCCAGGTGGACAAGTCGATGCTGGAGCTGGGTCGCTACAAGCGCGGTGATCTCGTGGTCATCGTCGCGGGTGCGCCGCCCGGCACAGTAGGGTCGACGAATCTCATCCACGTCCACCGCATCGGCGAGGACGACGTCTAGACCCTGGGGGTTGCGTGTCAGCAGACTTCGATGAACTGCTGGCAGTGCTCGACCTGAAGAGGGTCGACGACGATTACTTCCTGGGCGTGCATCCGAGCAAGAACCCGGTCCGCACCTTCGGCGGCCAGATGATGGCTCAGGCGTTCGTGGCATCGGGCCGCACCCTGAGCCATCCCGTCCCGCCGAGCACGCTGTCGGTGCACTTCATCGCGGGCGGCGATCCTGAGAAGGATCTGGAGTTCCGCGTGGTGCGCCTACGGGATGAGCGCCGCTTCGCCAACAGGCGGGTCGACGTCATGCAGGACGGCGCACTTCTGACGACCGCGTTGGTGTCCTACCTGGCCGGCGGGAAGGGACTCGAGCACGGGGTGTCCGCGCCGGCGGTGACCGAGCCGTTGGACGTGCCGCCAATCGACGAGTTGCTGAGCGGCTACGAAGAGGTGGTGCCGCACTTCGCCAACGCGTTGCGGCCCATCGAATGGCGCTACACCAACGACCCCGCCTGGATCATGCGGGACAAGGGCGACCGGCTGGCCCACAACCGCGTCTGGATGACCGCCCGCGGCGCCATGCCCGACGATCCCGTCCTGCATGCCGCGGCGCTGGTGTATTCGTCGGACACCACCGTGCTGGATTCGATCATCACCACCCACGGACTGTCCTGGGGACACGACCGGATCTTCGCTGTGACGACCAACCACTCGGTGTGGTTCCACCGCCCCGTGCGCTTCGACGACTGGGTGCTGTACTCGACCACCTCCCCGGTGGCCGCCGAGTCGCGTGGCCTGGGCTCCGGTCACTTCTTCGACCGTTCGGGTCAGTTGCTCGCCACGGTCGTGCAGGAGGGAATCGTGAAGTACTTCCCGGCTCGGGCTACCGGGTCGGGGTCACCGTGAGGGAGAACTGGTCTTCGACGCGCCGCTGGAAGTCCTCGGCGCATTGCTCGACGGCGGTGCTGTCGTTACCGGCGCGGGTGAGGCAGTCCACGTAGTCGCTCCCGCCGACCTGGTCGAAGAGGCCGATGTAGATCGGGATGAACACCAGGGCGGCGACGATCGCGACGGCTCCGAGCACGATGCCGGCGGTGGCGACGCCGCCGTTGGTCGCTTCGCCGCGTTTCACGCGGCCCCGGGCGATGATGCCGATGACGATTGCGCTGAGCCCCAGCACGATGCCGCCGGCGATCGACCAGCACAGCACGACGCCGATGATCGCGAGAATCAGTGCAGCGGTGCCCAATCCGTTCTTCGGCGCCGACGTCGGCGGCGGGCCGCCCGGGTAGCCGCCATAGCCGCCGTAGTTGCCATAGCCGCCGTACTGCGGGGGCGGCCCGTACGGCGGAGGCCCATACGGTGGCGGTGGCGGCGCGTCGCTCATGCCGGTGAGATTACCCGGACGTCCAGCGATTCCGGCAGATGATGCGTGGCGACCACGACCGCCCGATCAGCCCCGAACAGACCGGACGGCGCGAGGATGTCGGACAGCAGTGTCTCGGCGTCGGACCGGTCGAGGTGCTCGGTCGGTTCGTCGAGAAGCACGGTCGGCGCGGTGCAGATCAGGGCCCGCGCCAGCAGCAGTCGCCGACGCTGGCCGGCTGACACCGCTGCTGCGCCGCCGGTGAGCACCGTCGAGAGGCCGTCGGGCAAGCCTGCGAGCCAGGGGCCGAGTCCGACGCGGGTCAGCGCCTCGGTCAGTTCGTTGTCGCTCGCATCGCCGCGGGCCACGAGCAGGTTGTCGCGCACCGTGGTGGCGAACAGGTGGGCGTCCTCGGCGAAGAACGTGCCGTCGGTGCGCATCAACAGGGTCGTCTTGCCGCAGCCGCTCGGCCCGACCACCGCGATCCGGTCACCGGGTTCGAGATGCAGAGGGGTGACGTCGGGGCGACGGCGTGCCGTGTCGTCCGGGTCGGTGAGCGCCGCCAGGCGCCGGGCTGCGACGCGGCCCCTGCTCAGTGCGACCGCTGCGGCAGGCAGGGCCGCGGTCGCCTCGAAGGCCGACAGTGGCAGCAGCATCAGGACGGCCAGGGTGGTCGGGGCGACGGTGTCCGCCAGAGCGATACCGGCGAGCAGTGCGCCGAGCACACTGACACCGGTGGCCGCGGCGGGGGCCGCGGCGGCCACCGCTGCGGGTGCTGCCGCACTGTCGATCGCCCGCCCCCAGCGCCGCTGCTGATCGCCGGCGTCGGCGAGGACGTTCGGCAGGCGGCCGGCGATCCGCAGCTCCGCCGCGTGCTCCAGCGCGAGCAGAGTGGCTGTGTCACGGTCTGAATGATGCTCTGCTGCAACAGTTTCAGCATGTCGTGCCGCGTGGGCCGCCACGGCGGGCGCGACGACCCCGGCCAGCAGGAGGCTGGCGGCGAGCACGGCGGCGGAGATCGGCGAGATCAACCCCACGGTCACCACGGCGGCGATCCCGAGGATGCCGGCGACGCACATCGGCACCACCGCGCGCACCACGACGTCGGCCACATCGTCGACGCCGGCGCCGACGCGGGCGACCAGATCCCCACTGTGTCTGCGGGTCACGTCGTCTTCCGGGGCGGCGGCCAACCGGGCGAAGAGGCGCGTCCGGGCCGAATCGGCGGCTCGCAGCGCGGTGTCGTGGGATGCCAACCGCTCGCAGTAGCCGAACACCCCACGGGATATCCCGAACGCGCGCACCGCGACGACGGCGATCGTCAGATCGAGGACAGGCGGCATCTGCCACGCGCGGGTGATCAACCATGCCGACACCCCGGCCAGCGCCAGTGCGCTCCCCAGCGAGAGGACACCGAACGAGATCGCCAGGAGCAGCCGCGACCGGCGCGGACGCAGCAACTCATACCACCACACGAGCAGGCACCCCCATGTCGATGACGGTGTCGCCGATCGCCAGCACAGCGTCGCGGTGACCCACCACGACGACCGTCGCACCGTCGGCGGCACGGTCTCGGATCGCCGTCAGCACAGCGTGTTCGGTCGGTTCGTCGAGATGTGCGGTCGGTTCGTCGAGCAGCAGCACCGGCGCCGCCGAGCCCAGCACGCGGACGAGTCCCAGGCGTTGGCGCTGTCCCAGTGACAATCCGACGCCGCCCTGTCCGAGGGCGGTGTCAAGCCCCTGCGGTAGGTCGGCCAGAACGTTGTCGAAACGCGCTGTGCGACAGGCAGCGTCGAGGTCGGAGAGAGGCCCGAAGAGCTCGAGGTTCTCGCGTACGGTGCCGGGGATGATGACGGGGCGGTGCGCCAGCCACGCCACGCGGCTCCACCACCACGTCGGGTCGAGGTCGGCGACAGCGACCCCGTTGATCCGAACGCGGGCGGTCGGCATCGGGTCGAGGGCCAGAACGGCCTGCAGGAGCGTCGACTTGCCGCACCCGTTCGGGCCGGTCAGCACGGTGACCCGGCCCGGTTCGGCCAGCAAATCGGGTGTGGCGACGGTGATGGTCATCGCGTCGCCGTCCAGAACGCGATCCCCGGCCCGCGACGGTAGGGCGGAGTCGAGGAGCGCGAACGCGGCCGCCACTGCGGTCTTTCCGTCCTGTGCGCTGTGGAAGGCGGCACCGACGCGGCGCAACGGCCAGAACACCTCGGGGGCGAGTAGCAGAGCGGTCAGCGCGGTCTCCAGCGGAATGTGCCCGTACACCAGCCGCATCCCGACGCTGACCGCGACCAGGGCCACGCCGAGGGTGGCCAACAGTTCGAGTACGAGCGCGGACAGGAACGCGATCCGCATCGTGGCCATCGCCGAACGCCGATGCGCGGCATTCAATTCGGCGATCTTCGCGGTCGCCCCCTCGGCGCGGCCGAACGCCCGCAGCGTGGGCAGGCCCGCGACGAGATCCAGCAGCCGGGCCTGCAGCGTGGTCATCGCGGCCAGCGCCGCCGCCGACCGGTCCTCGGTCGCCAGGCCGATCAGGATCATGAAGATCGGGATCAGCGGGAGGGCGATGAGCACGATCGCCGCGGCCTGCCAGTCCACGGTCGCGATCACGACGACGGTCGCAGGGGTCAGGATCGCCGCGAGGAACAGCGACGGTAGGTAGGTGGTGAAATACACACGCAGACCGTCGAGTCCGCGCGTGACGACGGCTGCGGCGTTGTCACGGCGCTCCGCCAGCTCGCGCGGGGGCAGGGCGGTGGCGGTGCGGAGCACCTGGTCGCTCAGATCGGCGATGACATCGCTGGCGCCGTGCTGTGCCAGGCGCCCCTGCTGCCACTGCGTCAAAACGCGGACGGCCCACAGGGCGGCGAGCAGTGTGACCGGTGCGGCCAGATCCCCGAGGGTCCGGGACGCCGGATCGGTGATGATCTGCGCCACCAGACTCGCCAGTATCACAGCCGATCCGATCGTGGCGGCGGCGATCGCGACCCCGCACACCGTGGTGGCGACCAGGAATCGGCGCATCGCCGCCGAGACCCGCCACAGCCGCGGGTCGATCGGGGCACGCGAACTCTTCGTCAGGACGTACGCCTCGCCAATCCGATGGACGCCGGTATCGCGTCGGCGGTGATGCGTGAGCGGAACACCCAGTAGCTCCACGCCTGATAGCCGATGACGAGGGGGAGCAGCGTCAGCGATGCCCAGCTCATGATCTTCAGCGTGTACGGCGTCGAGGAGCCGTTGTAGATCGTCACGCCCCACTCGGGATTCAGCGTCGAGGGCAACAGGTTCGGGTACATCGAACCGAACAGCAGCACCGCAACCGCGGCGACGACGACCATGGTCGCGACGAATGCCCGGCCCTCGCATTCGCCGCGCCACATCAACGAGACAGCGGTCAGCAGGGCCACCACCGCGACCGCCAGGGCCCACCAGGTCCACGACTTCCCGTGTGCCAGCTGGGTCCACAGCCCGAAACCACCGGCGAGCACGACCACGGGCGCCGACAGGATGCGGGCGAACCGGAACGCATCCTCGCGGACCGCGCCCGAGGTCTTGAGTGCGACGAACACGGCGCCGTAGAACCCGAACAGTGACGTGGTCGCCAGCCCGCCGAGCAGGGCGTAGACACTGACGATGTCGGTCAGCGTGGCCTGCGAACGACCCTCGGCGTCGATCGGAAGGCCCTGCACCAGGATCGCGAACGCGACGCCCCAGAGGATGGCGGGAAGCCAGGACCCGGCCGCGATGCCGATGTCGGCCCACCCGCGCCACCGCGGATCGTCGATCTTGCCGCGCCATTCGATGCCGACGATCCGCAGAATCATGCCGACCAGGATCACCAGCAAGGGCAGATAGAGCGAAGAGAAGACCGTCGCGTACCACACCGGAAAGGCCGCGAACATCGCGGCGCCGGCGGTGATCAGCCAGACCTCGTTGGCGTCCCACACCGGCCCGATGGTGTTGAGTGCCGCGCGGCGCCGCCGTTCTCGCTGTTCTGGATCACCCGCGCCGGCGACCCCGAACGGGATCATCAACATGCCGACACCGAAGTCGAAACCTTCCAGGACCAGGAAGCCGAGGAACAGCGCTGCGATGAGGAAGAACCAGAGTTCTTGCAGTCCCATGGTTTTCGCGTCCTCTCAGTAGGCGAACGACAGGGGAGCGACGTCGTCGTCGCTGGGCGGCGCGGGTGGGGCCGGTTCCGAGTCGTGGTCCTGGGGGCCTTCGACGACGTAGCGACGCATCAGCCAGAACCAGACCACCGCGAGCGCGCCGTAGAGCAGCGTGAAGGTGCCGAGGGAGAAGAGCACCAGTCCGGCGGAGTGCCCGGACACGCCGTCCTGGACCGTCATTCGCACCAACTGGTCGCCGGTCGGGTTGGGGACCACCACCCACGGTTGGCGCCCCATCTCGGTGAACACCCAGCCGGCCGAGTTGGCCAAGAACGGTGCGGGGATGGTCAGGATGCCGAAGCGGCCGTACCAGGGCTGGTCGGGGATGCGTCCGCGTCGGGTCAACCAGAGCGTGACGAGGGCGAACGCGACCGGGACCAGAAGCAGGCCGATCATCGCGCGGAACGCCCAGTAGGTGACGAACAGATTGGGTCGGTAGTCTCCGGGCCCGAACTTCTCCTGGTACTGCTGCTGGAGATCCTGCACGCCCTGCAGCGTCACCCCGCTGAACTTGCTCTCCGCGAGGAAGGGCAGCACGTAGGGCACCTCGATGAGATGGGTGACGCTGTCGCAGTTGTTGTGCGTGCCGACGGTGAGGACCGAGAACATCGGATCGGTCTCGGTGTGGCACAACGATTCGGCAGAGGCCATCTTCATCGGCTGCTGGACGAACATCAGCTTGCCCTGGAAGTCTCCGGTGAAGAACAGGCCGCCGGCCGCGACGAGCGCCACGACCGACCCCAGCATCGCCGCGGGCCGGTACATCGCGATGCTGTCGGCGGGTCCGTCAGCGCGTCGTGAGCGGACCATCAACCAGGCCGAGACGCCCGCCACGAACGCGCCGGCGGTCAGGAAAGCTCCTGTGACGGCGTGTAGGAACGCCCAGATCGCGGTGTTGTTGGTCAACAGTGCGACGAAATCGGTGAGCTCGGCGCGGCCCGTCTCGGGGTTGAACTTCGCGCCGACGGGGTGCTGCATGAACGAGTTCGCCGCGATGATGAAGAACGCCGAGGCGTTCACCCCGAACGCGACGATCCAGATGCACGCCAGGTGCAGCGCGCGGGGCAGCCGGCTCCAGCCGAAGATCCACAAGCCGATGAACGTCGACTCGAAGAAGAACGCGATCAGGCCCTCGAACGCCAGCGGCGCACCGAAGATGTCACCGACGAATTTCGAGTACTCGCTCCAGTTCATGCCGAACTGGAACTCCTGGACGATGCCGGTGGCGACGCCGATCGCGAAGTTGATCAGGAAGAGCTTGCCGAAGAAGCGAGTCAGGCGGTACCAGGCGGTGTTGCCGGTGACGTGCCAGACCGTCTGCATGACGGCGATCAGCGGCGCCAGACCGATGGTGAGCGGGACGAAGATGAAGTGGTAGACGGTGGTGATACCGAACTGCCACCGCGACACGTCCAATGCGTCCATGCGCCACTCCCTTGTCCACCCACATTCTACGACACAGTGTAGTAGCGGAAAGGCTCGTGACGGCTAGGGGCTTTCGACCCTGGTCGCAGGGCCCTTCGTGACAGCCTTACGCAGGCCGATCGCCGATGCGACCTCGAAGACGCCGAGAACGACCAGCCAGATGCCGACCACCAGGGCCAGGGTGGCCAGCGATGCGAACGGCGACGCGAGCATGACGACGCCGGCGATCAGGCTGATCACGCCGATGACGATCGCCCAGCCACGCCCGGGCAGCGTCGGATCGCTGATCGCCGATACCGCGGTGGCCACGCCGCGGAAGATGAAGCCGATGCCGATCCAGATGGCCAGCAGCAGGATCGAGTTCGCCAAGCTGCGAAAGCACAGCACCGCGAGGATGAGTGCGGCCGCCCCGCTGATGAACAGCAGGACCCGGCCGCCGGCCGACACGTGCAGGCTGAAGGCGAAGACGACCTGCCAGATGCCGGAGATCAAAAGGTAGGCGCCGAAGAAGATCGCGGCGACGACGATGGTGATGGCCGGCCAGACGAGAACGCAGACACCGAGGATCACCGCGAGGACGCCCGAAATCAGCGCCGTTTTCCACAAATGCGCAAGCATGCTGGGGGGAGCAGGGGTTTCCATGCGCGCAGTGTGGCACAAGAGGGGTCGCCTACTCCCAATTTTGCGGATCGCTGTGATATCTCTACACAGTCGTTCTCAAACGAGAGTTATGTGCCCGTATCTCGCATCAACGCGCCTTCCGGGCAGGCTCCCGGACTAAGCAACTCCCGGGGCCTCAACGTCGGCCGCCAAACCACGACTTGCCCTGTTCGCGCAATCACCGTTCGCCAAACGACGCCAATCATGGATCACATTCAGGCAATTCCCTCGTTGATCGTTGCCTTCTCCACACCGCCCCGCTCAACACCCCAGCTTTCCAGAACTGCGGTGTACCGCCCGGAATCGATCAAACGCTGCAGTGCCTGCTGTAGAGCCAGCGCGAGGGAAGATCCTTTCTTCACCGGCCATCCGTAAGGTGCAGTATCAAAAAAATCGCCAGCTGCCGTCAACCGACCGTTGGTCCGTTTGATCGCATAATCTGTAACCGGTGAATCTGCTGTTAATGCGTCGGCGGCGCCATTCAAGACCGCATTAGTCGCCTGGTCTTGGCCTACGAATGACACGATCTTGATCGGATCTAGTCCTCGAGAAACGCATGCCTGATTTCTTGCAGGAAGCTCGTCGGTGTGTTGGACGGTCGTTTCTTGGACGGCAACTCGGATCCCGCATGCCGAGTCGGGGTTGATAGTCGCTTCATTGGCGCGCTGTGCCCAAAGTGTCCCCGCGGAAAAGTAGTTCACCATGTCTACGTTCTCTTCGCGCTGTTTCGTATCGGTGAATGACGCCATGCCAACGTCGAATTCGCCCGATTCAACAGCAGGGATGATGCTGTTGAAGTCGACTGAACGGAACTCAACCGCCAAGCCAAGCTCGCCTGCGACCGCCTCAAGTAGATCGACGTCGAATCCCACGATCTTGCCGTCCGATGTCATGAACTCAGCAGGCGCGTACGGGACATTAGTGCCGACTAAAAGCTTCCCTGCAGAAACGATAGAAGGGGGCAAGGCTGCCACGGAACTTTCCTGGCGGCTCGTAATTTCCTTGGTTGTAGCAGGAGCTGTGGAGACGTCGTCCGACTTGCGCGAGAGAAGAAAAGTAGCGGATAGGAGAAGCGCGACGACGCATACGACAACGCTAGCGAGGATTAGCGGTTGAGATGTTCTTGTCGGCCTGCTGCCCTCGACGGATGCGAGGGGCTCAGCCGGGCGCTCTTGCGGCCCATTCCTCTTACTAAACTCAGGTTCTCTCGGAACCGTTGCTCGGGACGTTGCACCGCTCTGGGCTAAAGGCGTAGGTCTCTGAGTCAGTTTTGGCGCGAGCTGCGTCCGCTCACCCATAGCTGCCAGTTTCAGCGAATTGGCGAAATCTGCACAGGTCTCAAAACGTGCATCCGGATCCTTCGCGAGCGCTCGAGTCAAGACGGCGTCCAGAGGCGCCAGTTCTCGCCGATACTGGCTAAGGGGTGGTGGCGCGCTATTGAGATGCCGGCTTATCACGACAGCGGCGTTGCTGTGGTCAAACACTGGGGCGCCGACGAGCAGATGGTGGGCAGTGGCGGCCAACGCGTATTGGTCGGTGCGGCCGTCAAGGGCTTCACCCATTAGCTGCTCGGGTGCCGCGTAGCTGAACGTTCCGAGCGTCATATTGCTCGCGGTCAACCGATCGGCATCATCGATCTGCCGCGCAATGCCAAAGTCGGCGAGAACAATTCGCCGAGGCGCTGTGGAGGTCATTAGAATATTGGCCGGTTTAACATCTCGATGCAACAGTCGCTTGTTATGGGCGAAATCGAGCGCACCAGCCACCGCCTCCACGATGTCGACGACATCCGAGATTGGCACGCCTGTTGGGTGCTGTTTCAACAGGCGAGATGCATCAATGCCTTCGACGTAGTCCATTGCGAGCCACAGCCGACCGCTGGTTTCGCCGGCGTCGTGGACTCCGACGATGTGCGGATGCCACAGCCCGGCGGTCAGATTAGCTTCGCGCCTAAATCGCTCCGCGAACTCTCGGTCGGAGCTCAGATCGGACGACAGTACCTTGAGCGCGTCGCGGCGCTCTAGCCGCGGGTGCTGAGCCAGATACACCTCGCCCATGCCGCCAGCACCGATTCTGCCCACGATCAGATAGCCCGCGAAAACCTCCCCCGTGCGCAACACCCCGCGATCGTAGCGAGATCCTCGTTCCGGATGGCTCACGCAGTCCATAGTGGCTGCCTCGTGATTCGACCTAGTCGTTCCACTGCTTCGGAGTAACGGCTCTACTACTGTTCCGTTACCGGCGCTGCGCGCCGGGTCATCGGTCGTTAACGTCTTTGGCTGGACATGCCGCAGAGAAAGTAGAGGCAACAGTGTTGCGTGACAAGCAAGACCGCCGGACTAAGATCTGGCGGGTCGCGGCGGTGTTCGCCGCAACGGGTGCCCTGGCGTTGTCGGGTTGTGCCAGCGGCGGCGACTCGGGCGGCAGCGGTGGCGGCAGCTCGAGCGCCAGTGCGGCTCCGGCGGAGAAGGTCGACGAGATCGCCAACACCGTGCCCGAGGCCATCAAGTCCTCCGGCAAGCTCGTCGTCGGGGTCAACATTCCCTACGCCCCGAATGAGTTCAAGGATCCCGACGGCAAGATCGTCGGCTTCGACGTCGACCTGATGAACGCGATCGCCGGCACGCTCGGGCTGACCCCGGAGTACCGCGAAGCCGACTTCGCCAAGATCATCCCGTCCATCCAGCAGGGCACCTTCAACGTCGGGATGTCGTCGTTCACCGACAGCAAGGAGCGCGAGCAGTCGGTCGACTTCGTCACCTACTTCTCCGCGGGCACGGCCTGGGCGCAGAAGCCCGGCGCCGGCATCGACCCGAACAACGCGTGCGGCAAGAGGGTCGCGGTGCAGGCCACCACCGTCCAGGAGACCGACGAGCTGCCCGCCAAGAGCAAGAAGTGCACCGACGAGGGCAAGCCCGCCATCAGCATCGTGCCGTTCGACGGTCAGGACGCGGCCACCAACGCCGTGGTGCTCGGTCAGGCCGACGCCATGTCGGCGGACTCGCCCGTGACGCTGTATGCGATCAAGCAGACCAACGGCAAGCTCGAGCAGGCCGGCGAGACCTTCGACTCGGCGCCCTACGGGTGGCCGGTCGCGAAGGGGTCGCCGCTGGCGCAGTCGCTGCTGCAGGCTCTCGAGCACCTGATCGAGAACGGCAAGTACAAGGAGATCGCCGGGAACTGGGGCCTGGAAGCGGGCATGATCGACAAGCCCGTGATCAACGGCGCGGTCTCCTAGGCGAAAGCGGATCTGATGAGTGATGCCGGCGCGCCGCCGCAGACCATCGACGCGGTACCGCTGAAGCACCCGTGGCGGTGGGTGGCGGCGGCCGTCATCCTCATCCTTGCCGGCCTGTTCATCTACGGGGCGGCCACCAATCCGGCCTACCGCTGGTCGGTGTTCGCCGAGTACCTCTTCGACCAGCGGGTGCTGACGGTCGGACTGGTCAACACCTTGCAGCTGACCGTCTACTCGATGGTGCTGGCGATCGCGCTCGGGATACTCCTGGCTGTCATGCGGCTCTCACCCAACCCGGTGTTCCGCTGGGTGGCGTGGGTGTACCTGTGGATCTTCCGCGGCACACCGATCTACGTGCAGCTGGTGTTCTGGGGCCTGATCCCGACGATCTACCAGCAGGTGCGGCTGGGCGTGCCGTTCGGTCCGTCCTTCTTCCAGGTCGATCTGCAGAGCCTGTCGATCCCGTTCCTGCTCGCCACACTGGGCCTGGCGCTGAACGAGGCGGCCTACATGGCCGAGATCATCCGTGCGGGCATCACGTCGGTGCCCGAGGGGCAGCTCGAGGCGTCGACCGCGCTGGGCATGTCCTGGGGGTTGGCGATGCGCCGCACCGTGCTGCCCCAGGCCATGCGGGTGATCATCCCGCCCACCGGCAACGAGGTCATCAGCATGCTGAAGACCACCTCGCTGGTGACTGCAGTGCCGTTCACGCTGGACCTGTTCGGCATCACCGCCCGAGAGATCGCGGCGCGTACCTTCGAACCCGTGCCGCTGCTGATGGTGGCCGCGTTCTGGTACCTGGTGGTGACCAGCATCCTGATGGTCGGCCAGTACTACCTCGAGCGGTACTTCTCCCGAGGCGCGTCACGCAAGCTGACGACCAAGCAACTCGACGCGCTGGCCAAGGCGCAGGCAAGTACAGGTGGGATGTGACGCAAGCAGCCCGGCCCATGGTGAAGGCCGAATCGGTGTGCAAGGACTTCGGCGCGCTCAAGGTCCTCAAGGGCATCACGCTGGAGGTGCAGAGAGGGCAGGTGCTGGTCCTGGTCGGACCGTCGGGCTCCGGGAAGTCGACGTTCCTGCGGTGCATCAACCACCTCGAGACGGTGAGCGCGGGCCGGCTCTACGTCGACGGCGAACTCGTCGGCTACACCGAGCGCGGCGGCAAACTGCACGAGATGAAGCCCAGCGAGGTCGCCAAGCAGCGCCGCGAGGTGGGCATGGTGTTCCAGCACTTCAACCTCTTCCCGCACCGCACGGCGCTCGGCAACGTCATCGAGGCGCCGATCCAGGTCAAGGGCGTGAACAAGGCGAAAGCCACCGAGCGCGCCAAGGAACTGCTCGACCGGGTGGGGTTGGCCGACAAGGCCGCTGCCTACCCGGCACAGCTGTCGGGCGGGCAGCAACAGCGGGTCGCGATCGCCCGCGCGCTGGCCATGGATCCGAAGCTGATGCTGTTCGACGAACCCACCTCGGCGCTGGACCCCGAACTGGTGGGTGAGGTCCTCACGGTGATGAAGACGCTCGCGTCGGAGGGCATGACGATGGTGGTCGTCACGCACGAGATGGGCTTCGCGCGGGAAGTCGCCGACGAACTCGCATTCATGGACGCCGGCGTCGTCGTCGAGCGAGGTGACCCGCGCACGATCATGGCCAACCCCCAACACGAACGGACCCAAGCGTTTCTCTCCAAGGTGATGTAGCGCCGGATCCGGTCACGCCGCTGTGGCGGGCCGCCCAGGTGTTCCGGCTGCTCAGCTGCCTGTATGCGCTGGGATTCGGGCTCGCGGTCAACGACGAGCTGGCGAGCCCGCTCGGCGGCTGGCTGGTCTTTGCGGCTCTGATCGGCTGGAGCCTCGCGTGCGCGGTCGCCTACCTGCAGGGCTTCGGGCGTCGCCCGGTGTGGGTGCTGACCGAGTTGGCGGTGGTGGTGGCCTTGGTGATGTGCACCGAGCTGGTCGCCTCCGATGCGTGGATCGCCGACAACCAGTCACTGCCGACGACGCTGTGGGCCACCAATGCCACGATCTCGGCAGCCATCCTGTTCGGCCCGGTCGGCGGGATGCTCGTCGGCCTGGTGGTGATGTCACTCGGCGCGGCGCTCAAGGGCTACGTCAACGTCGATGTCAGCCGCAACGCGACGATCGTCATCGAATTGGCGGTGGGCTTGGCGGTGGGGATGGCCGCGCAGACCGCTCGGCGCGCCCACGCCGAGCTGGAACGGGCCGCTCGACTGTCCGCATCGGTCATCGAACGAGAGCGGTTGTCCCGCCACGTGCATGACGGTGTCCTGCAGGTCCTGGCCCTGGTGGCGCGCCGGGGCCATGAGATCGGCGGTGACACAGCGCAATTGGCTGAGCTCGCGGGTGAGCAGGAACGCGCGCTGCGGCGCCTGGTGGTGGCGGGGGATGAGACCGTGCCGGGAGCGCAGGCCGACCTCGGTGCGATGCTGCGGCGTCGGGCCACCGACCGGGTGTCGGTGAGCGTGCCCGCGCACGCAGTGCTGCTCGATTCCGCGGTGGCCGACGAACTGTGCGCCGCGGTCGGCAACGCGCTCGACAACGTCGAGGCGCACGCCGGCGACGGCGCCCGCGCGTATGTTCTGCTGGAAGACCTCGACGACGCGGTGACGGTGAGCGTGCGCGACGACGGTGTGGGGATCGCCGACGGGCGACTCGCCGAAGCGGCCACCGAGGGTCGCATCGGTATCGCGAAATCGATTGTGGGACGGATGGATTGGCTGGGTGGCCGGGCGGAGTTGCACACCGGACCGGGAATGGGGGTCGAATGGGAGCTGACGGTACCGCGATCACGGTGATGGTCGTCGACGACCACCCGATCTGGCGTGACGCGGTGGCGCGCGACCTGGCCGACGACGGATTCGACGTGGTCGCGACGGCAGACGGGGTCGGCTCTGCGGCACGGCGCGCCGCAGTCGTGCATCCCGCCGTCGTCGTGATGGACATGCGGCTGTCCGACGGCGACGGCGCTGCGGCCACCGCGCAGGTGCTGGCCGTGTCACCGTTCTCCCGGGTGCTGGTGCTCTCGGCGTCCGACGAACGCGACGACGTGCTCGAGGCGGTCAAGGCCGGGGCCACCGGGTACCTCGTCAAGAGTGCCTCCAAGCAGGATCTGGCCGACGCTGTGCGCGCCACCGCCCAAGGCCGCGCGGTGTTCACGCCGGGCCTCGCGGGTCTGGTGCTGGGGGAGTACCGACGCATCGCCCGCGACGAACCGGGTCCGGCGCAGCCGAGCCTGACCGAGCGGGAGACCGAGATCCTGCGTTACGTCGCCAAGGGGTTGACCGCCAAACAGATCGCCGCCCGACTGTCGCTGAGTCACCGCACCGTCGAGAACCACGTGCAGGCCACGTTCCGCAAGCTGCAGGTGGCCAACCGGGTGGAACTCGCGCGCTACGCGATCGAGCACGGGCTCGACGAGTAGTTGTACTCATCCGCCGGGCACATCTGATTGCCACCATGGCGTCATGACCGAACCGCACGCACCTGTCGTCGCCCGGTTGTCCGCGGAGTTGATCGCGCTCTCGCAGCAGCTTGCCCGCGTCTCCGCCGACCTGGCCGAGCTCGATCGAACTCTCACCGCGCGTCCTGCGCCGCCTCCTCCCGCGCCCCAGCCGTACGTACCGGCCGGCCCCAGCTACGTGCCGCGGCCGGCGCCTCTGCCGCCACCTCCGGTGCCTGCCCCCGTGCGCGAGCGTTCGGAGGGCTGGATCGGCAAGCTGCTCGCGGTCGCCGGCGTCGCGGTGACGCTGATGGGCGTCGTGCTGCTGCTGGTGCTCGCCGCTCAGGCCGGCATCCTGCGGCCCGAGTTTCGCGTGGCCGGCGGCGTGGTGTTGGCCGTCGCGCTGGTGGCTGCTGGACGGCGACTGCAGAACCGCTCCGGAGGTCGTGTCGGCGCGATCGCCGTGACGGCCACGGGGATCGCCGCGGCGTACATGGACGTCATCGCCGTCACGACCATCTACGGATGGGTTCCTGCGGGCGTGGGACTGGTACTCGCCTCCGCGGTCGGCGGAGCGGGGTTGACGCTCGCGCGCCGCTGGGACTCCGAGCACCTCGGCCTGCTGGTGCTCATCCCGTTGACCGTGCTGGCTCCGGTGGTCGCAGACGGCAACACCCTGCTGTTGGTCGGCTTCATGCTGGCGCTCGCCGCTGCCTCGTTGCCGGTGCAACTGGGCAAGGACTGGGTGTGGCTGCATGCGGCGCGCACCGCCGCGGCGACCTTTCCGGTGCTGTTCGCACTCGTCGTGCGCCATTTCGACGGGCGGGACGACCTGTGGCTGGCCGGCGCCTGTGCGATCGCCGCGGTGCTGGCTGTCGTCGCAGCGGTGGTGCTGCTGCCCGGCTCGCGTCGCGCTGCTCCTCTCGCGCTTCTGACCACGGCGGGGGTGACGCCGCTGCTGTGCGTCGGGTTGGTCGTCGACCGGGTGGTCGCCGCGCTGATGATCGCCGCGCTGGCGGGGGCGCTCCTGGCGATCGTGTTGGTGGGCGATCAGCTGCCGGGCGTCGCGGGCATCGCCCGCCGGGTGTTCTCTGCGCTGTCGGCGGTGAGCGCCCTGATCGCGGTGACGGTCGCCTTCGACGGATCGGTGGCGGGCCCGATCCTGCTCGCGATGGCCGTCGTGGTCGCTGTCGCCGGCCGGCGCGATGTCATCGCGCGCAGTGCGGCAATGCTTTTCGCTGCGATCGGGGCGCTGCTGCATGTCGCCTACGCTCCGCCGAGCGTTCTGCTGTCCGCCGCGGACGCGGTGGAATCGGCACGCGCGTCCACCCTGGTGTCGAGCATCCTGGTCGGTATCGCCGCGGTCGCGATCGCGTGGTCGTGGTCGGGCCCGCAGCGAGCGGTGTGGGCGGCGGTGGCCGCCGGGATCGTCGCCTACGCGGTCACGTGCTTCGCCGTCACCGCCGGAGTGCTGATCGGTGGACAAGGCCGCGGTTTCTACGCAGGGCACATGGTGGCGACGATCTGCTGGATCGCCATGGCGGCGGCGCTGCTGGCGCACGCCGTGCGTGTGCCGCGGACCGACCGGTCGGTGCCGATCGCCGGCGGCCTCGGGCTCGTGGGCGCCGCGGTGGCCAAGCTGTTCCTGTTCGATCTGGGCACACTCGACGGGATGTTCCGAGTGGCGGTGTTCATCGTCGTCGGGCTGATCCTGCTCGGCATGGGCGCCGGATATGCCCGGCTGCTGGAACGTCAGGATCACGTGACCGCCGACACACACTAGACTGGATTGAGTCCAGAAAAGGAGATGTTGTCATGGTCATGAACACACAGTCTCACTCTCGCAAGACCGAAGCCGACATCGTCGGCTTCCAGGCATCCTCTGACCTGTCCGCAGCGCTGCAGCGCGTACTCGTCGACGTCATCGAACTGCACCTGCAGGGCAAGCAGGCGCACTGGAACGTGGTCGGCACCAACTTCCGCGATCTGCATCTGCAGCTCGACGAGGTCGTCGACTTCGCCCGCGAGGCCAGTGACACCATCGCCGAACGCATGCGGGCGCTCGACGCGGTGCCCGACGGCCGGTCCGACACCGTCGCCTCGACCACCTCGCTGCCCGAGTTCCCCGCGTTCGAGCACAGCAGCGCCGAAGTCGTCGACCTCGTCACCACCCGCATCTACGCCGTCGTCGCCACGCTGCGGGACGTGCACGACGCAGTCGACGCCGAAGACCCGAGCACCGCGGACATCCTGCATCAGCTCATCGACGGGCTGGAAAAGCTGGCGTGGCTGCTCAAGTCGGAGAACCGGAAGGTGTGACGGCAGAAGGCTTTTCGGCCGGCGTGGCGGCCGGGGCCCGACGCCCCACCAGATACCAGGTGTGCATCGGGCCCTTGCCTTTCACGTCGACCAGGCCGCGCTCTTCGAGCACGAAGCGATGTCTGAGCCGTTCGTAGACCTCATCGGGCACCTGGATGCGGCCCTCGACATCGGTGGTCTCCATGCGAGAAGCGATGTTGACCGCGTCGCCCCAGACGTCGTAGAAGAACTTCCTCGCGCCGACGACGCCGGCGACCACCGGTCCGCACGCCATCCCGATCCGCAGCGGCACCGCCCGACCCTGCGCGTCGGTCAGACCGGCGACGGCATCCGCCATGTCGAGCGCCAGCGCGGCCAGAGCCTCGAGGTGGTCGGTGCGCGGGGTGGGTACGCCGCTGACCACCATGTAGGAATCCCCGCTGGTCTTCACCTTCTCCAGGCCGTGCTGATCGACCAGCGCATCGAGGTCGGTGTAGAGCCGGTCGAGGAACCGGACGAGTTCGGCGGGCGCGGTGTCACTGGCACGCTTGGTGTATCCCGCGATGTCGGCGAAGAGAATGGACGCATCGTCGTACTTGTCGGCGATCACCGAGCGGGCCGGATCCTTGAGCCGGTCGGCGATGGTCTCGGGCAGGATGTTGGCCAGCAACCGCTCGGACCGCTCGTACTCGGCTTCCATCGCGCGCTCGGCGCGCTCGGTCTCGCGCAGCGTGTACCACAGCGTCGCCACGATCATCACCACCGACGAGACCACCGAGGACACGAAGCCGACTTTGAGGAACCACGACGGACCGAGACCACGATCGTCGGGCACGGTCAGTTCGAGCACGATGATCAGGACCACTCCGGTGCCGGCGATGGCCGAGGCCAACGTGATGCGTTCGATGCCCAACGTGAGGACCGTCAGCGACGCGGCGACCAGGAAATAGAACTGCAACCCCGAGTCGGTGCCCATCGTGTAGCAGAAGAACCCGACCGACACATAGGCGACGACCACGAATGTCACGGGGGCGACGACCTCACCGAGCGGGCACAACCGCGGGATGCTCAGGAAGGCGAGCCCGCACAGGATGTTGACGACGCCCAACCACGCGAACCCACCGCCGACGACCACCTGGAACGACCCGAAGATCAGCGACACCGCGGCGGCGATCCACCCGGCGATGGTCAGCACCCGGACCCTGCGTGACACCGCCTCGGCCCGGTGGCGGCTGAGCGAGGTCGTGCGTCCTTCGAGTGCCACCTCGGGCACGCAGACGGACCGCACGTTGCGCACGATGCGGAGCTTATCGCCGATCGCAGCGATAACCTGCTCGAATGACGGGTATCGCGTGCTGCCAGATCGATCCGCAGATCGGTGACCTCGACGGTAATTCCGAGCGCATCTCCGCCGCGATCACCGATGCGCGATCTGCCGGCGCCGACATCATCGTGCTGCCGGAATTGGTGACCTCCGGCTACATGCTCAGCGGCGACGACGAGGCCCGCTCGGTGGCGCTGACGCGTGACGATGCCCGGTTCGCGGGATGGGCTGCCGCAGCAGGAGATTCATTGGTGGCGCTCGGGTTCTGCGAACTGGGCGAGGACGGCGTGCTCTACAACAGCGCCGCTGTGCTCGACGACGGCGGCGTGTCAGCGGTCTATCGCAAGACCCACCTGTGGGACCGGGAGAAATTGATCTTCACGCCCGGCCGCGACCTGCCGCCCGTGCTGCCGACGCGGCATGGGGCGGTGGCCGTGATGCTCTGCTACGACCTGGAATTCGCGGAACTGACCCGCCGGGCCGTGGTCGACGGCGCCGATCTCATCGTCGCCCCGGTCAATTGGCCGCTGTTCCCGCGCCCGGACGGGGAGCACCCCGGCGAGGTGATCACCGCGATGTCGACCGCTCGTACGAACCACGTCGCCGTTGCGGTGTGCGACCGCGCGGGCGTCGAGCGTGGTCAACGCTGGACAGAGGGCACGGCGATCGTCGCCGCTGATGGTTGGGTGGTGGCCGAGGCGGGGCCCGGGGAATCGGTCGCGATGGCCGACGTCGATCTTTCGCTCAGCCGCGACAAGAACATCACCGAGTACGTCCATCTGCTCGACGATCGTCGGCTGGACCTGTACTGAACACCAGGCCGACACCCACCACGAGTTGCCACGCGATGATCGTGTAGATCGCCACCCGTTCGCACGCTCCCTGCGGCATGTCGGTGCCGATCAGCGCCGCCGCAGCCGCCAGGCCCAGGACGCCGAGTATGTAGCCGAGGGTCCTGGCGGCCGCGGATCGCCCGGGGAGGCCGGCGGCGCCGCCTGCGAGCAGCGCGAGATTGCCCCCGACGATCGCCGCGGTCGCACCGGCGACGTGGAGTAGCTGGGCCGTGTGGCTGCCTCCGCTGGGGACCAGGCCGACGACGACCGAACCCGCTCCATACAAGGATGCGAGCGCGGTGAACATCAGGCCGCCGCGCGCGGGCCGCGCCGTGGCGACCAGTACGGCGGCAGTCACCACGAACGCCATGCCCTGGACGCGGAAAGCGGCGTTCATCCACCACGACAGCGGCGACGTCGGGCGTCCCAGATCGCTGATGACGTCGCCCACGTAGCTGTAGGCCGGCACCCGCGCCGCTGCGATCGCTTCGACGGTCAGGTAGCTGATCCCGGCAGCCAGAGCGAGGACACCGCTCGTTCGACGCACGATTGTCGGGTGGGGAGTGCGCACACCACCAGCGTGCCAGCCGGGAGTTGACCACAGCGGCACGGGGGAGGCCCGCCATGGCGTGTGATGGTGGTCGAGTTTGCTTGCTGGAATCGCACACGGATGCGCAGGACGGAAGCAGCCCGTGTCGATCCTCGGCCGATCCCCTGCGACCGTCGGCTGCGCGTGGCAATGCACTTATATCTTTGCTGAAAGCACACGTGCCGACGTTTTTAACTGTTAAAGTCCCTGCTAGCACGTCATCGTGCAGTACCTGAGAATCATTTGGGAGGAATGGTCATGGGGGGAGCTCACGCGCTGAAGCATGCGCGCAAGCGTCCGGCAGGAGTGGCGGGATGCGTCGTAGCGGGGAGCCTGTTGTTTGCTCCGGTGGCGCAGGCGGCGGATGCGACGTCCTGTCCGACGGACAAGTGCACCAACGGCGTCACCGCCCTCTTGGTCGGCGGCAAGGGGTCTTATGCGGTCTTGAAGCCGGAAGAGATGATGGCGGCGTTCGGCGGGTATTTCGCCGATTACGACGATCGGGTCAGCGTGCCGTTCCCCGGCGACGCCGACTTCTCGGAGTCGATTCCGGAGGGCGCTGCCAACCTGTACAACGCGGTCTTGGCCCAGCCCACGGGCACGGTGCTGACCATCGGTGGTGTGTCCAAAGGGGCACCATCGGTGATCGAGGCCCTGAAGCAGCTGGAAGCGGATCGGGAAGCCGGCAAACCGGTCCCGGATCCCGCGCACATGAACGTGATGCTCTACGGTGCGCCGAGCCGGGTCTATTACTCGGGCGTGAAGTACCGTCCCGACATCCCGGTGACGCCCTACAACGTGTACGTGGTGGCCGCCGAATACGACGGGGTGGCTGACATGCCCGACAACATGTTCAACATCCTCGCGGTGCTCAACGCCGTGCAGGGGGCGGACATGTTGCATGTGGACGCGGCGTTCAACACCGACTTCAAGAACGACCCGATGCGCTACAAGGTCGAGACGAACAAGGACGGCGGGTCGGTGACCACGATCCTGATCCCCTACAACGACCCCATTCTCCCGCTGCTGCAGCCGATGCTCGAGGCGGGTGGCGATCCGGCGCAGCTGGCCAAGCTCAGCGCAGCGCTCAAGCCGATCATTGATTCGGCCTACAAACGCAACCGCCCGTCCGAGCAGAAGAAGTGGCAGACCGGCATCGTCAACATCCCGCTGCCGACCGCGGCCACTCCGAAGCCGGTCGTCGACGACGCCAGCCAGACGCTCAAAGTCAGTGTCCCGGTCGATGATTCACAGGACGCCGTGACGCCGCCTGCGCGCACGACGCTGTCGAAGGCCCTGAGCAAGGGTCAGACCGACGACAACGACGACAACGGCGCCGACACCGCGACGGTCAAGAGGAACGTCTTCAAAAACCTCAGCGACAGCATCAAAACCGAGGTCAAGAAATTGACCACCAGGAAGGACAAGACGGCGACAAAGGATGCCGCGCCCGAGAAGAGAGAGACGGTCGGCGCCACGTCGTCGTCATCAGGCTCCGGTGGCGACAGCGCCGGATCGGAGAGCTGACCCGCCCCAGCTCCGCCGGGAAGCCCCGTCTCCGTCACGGAGGCGGGGCTTCTTGTTCACCGTCTTCGTTTCCCGCGTCTTCTTGGTGGTCGCCCTTTCGGCGTCGTCGGCGATGTCCTTCACCACTTGCTTACGCTCCGTTAATGTTTCGTCACGACGGTGTTGGCCTACGTAACCCTGCTCGGATGCCCTCTGGGTAGAGGCCTTCGGAGTGAACAGGCCGGTGAGCCACGAGGCCCTGATCGGTGGGTCGGCGTACACCCGGTCGATCACGTTGTCGCCGTAATGTGTTTGCGATACCGGCGTCTCCTCGGAGAAATCGCGCCCGCCGTAGCCGAAGGTGTGATTGCCATACCACTGCCTTCGCACCGCCGCCTCGTCGCTCTTGGTGCTGATGTACTCGATGGTCCCGCCGCCGACCTGCAGCACAGGACGCCCGCCCTCCTCGTAGGTCGCCCCGTTGTTGGGGCGGGCGGGCGAACCCAACTGGATGATCTTGCCCTGCCAGTCGGGACGCAGCGCGCGCGCATCCTGGGCGCCGATAGCGGAGCCAGAGTAGGTGTAGAGCACCGCATCAGGCGTGTCGTGGGCGTCCATCCACGCCCCGGCCGCGGCCGCCGCGCCCCTCTTGCCGTCGGTGGTCATGTAATTCCACTTCACCTCGTTGCAGCCGGCGCCGCACGTGCTCCCGTCGGGCATGGTGATGGTCCTCCAGCCGGGTCCGACATTGAAGATGCCGTCCATGTAGGCGGTCGACCCCGACAGTGCCGCCAGCGCCGACACGGTCGCTACCCGATCCTGCGGAGCGCGCCGTTGGTCGTCTCGACCGGATGCCGCGGTCTGGCCTTTCTTCTCGGGGTAACTGTTGCGTTTGCGGGCCGAGTCGATGATCGGCTTGAGGATCGTCGACAGTTTCACCAGCTGGTCGTGGTTGGACCCGTCGGACTTCTCCATGACGGCCAGTAGTGGCAGCACGTCACCCTCGTCGATGGCCGCGGCGACGGTGACGGTTCCGTCGGCCGTGGTGTCACCGACCGTGTCGTGCAGCCTGAAATCGCTTCCGCTTGCTTCGTCGCCGACTGGCGCCGCATGCGTCACCGGCGCGACAAGGAGTGCCGCCGCTGTTGCTGACATGCCGACAGCGAGAATCGAACCCGTCTTCACGTAGTTTCCTCCCACAAGGCGATCCCCCTGATCCCTTCGCGGGGACTTTAACCGTTGCTGGCAAACTCTGACGCCTTTTCGAGGCAATCATGATCGATTTGCTGACGTTCATTGGTCTTCTGTTGAACCAGTCATCTGACCATCGCGACCGTCATTTCGGGGACGGGTTCTGGCAACAAGGATGAATTGACGTGCCGGGTTGTTTTCTACGAGCGCGACAATATTTCAGGTGCACGGGGGCCGCAGTGGGCTATCGGGACGTGATTCGCGCCGCGGGTGCGACGCCGACAACTCGTCGCCGCGACCTGTCACCTGCGGTTTGCTCGATCTGCTCGCAGCATCGGACGCGCAAACGTTCGTGCTAGCCCCGACGATGTGCTCCCGGAGATGACTCCCACGGCCGTCACATCAGGGCGCAGAGCCGGAACATGGAAAGTAGTGCAAGTACTGGTGCCCCCGGTGAGATTCGAACTCACACTGGACGGGTTTTGAATCCGTTTCCTCTGCCAGTTGGGATACGGGGGCGTCCCGGCACGCCGCGCCGCGTCGTGCGGCCTCTCACCTTAGAGGATGGCCCCGCGCTCGCTCATTCGGGCATCGGCGGACAGAATGTGGACCATGACTGCGTCCCCGACAGATGCCGCCGCGCCGCACCGAGTCCTGATCGCCGAGGACGAGGCGCTGATCCGGCTCGACCTGGCCGAGATGCTGCGCGACGAAGGCTACGAGATCGTCGGAGAGGCCGGTGACGGTCAGGAGGCCGTCGAGTTGGCCGAATCCCTGCGTCCGGACCTGGTGATCATGGACGTCAAGATGCCCCGCCGGGACGGCATCGACGCCGCCGCCGAGATCGCAGCCAAGCGGATCGCGCCGATCGTCATCCTCACCGCCTTCAGCCAGCGTGAACTCGTCGAACGCGCCCGCGACGCGGGCGCGATGGCTTATCTGGTCAAGCCGTTCAACATCACCGATCTGATTCCGGCCATCGAGGTGGCGGTCAGCCGGTTCAGCGAGATCACCGAATTGGAGAAAGAGGTCGCCAACCTCTCCGACCGGCTGGAGACCCGCAAGCTGGTGGAGCGTGCGAAGGGTTTGCTGCAGAGCAAGCAGAACATGACCGAACCCGAGGCGTTCAAGTGGATTCAGCGGGCCGCGATGGACCGCCGCACCACGATGAAGCGCGTCGCCGAGGTGGTTCTCGAGACGCTCGACCCGCCGGCCACCGACGCCGCCGCACCCGCGGAATGACGGGGAATCGGCACCCCGTCCGTTAAGACTGCGTTTCCGGAACCGCCGGATTTCGGATCCGTGCACCGGATGCGCGCCACGCGTTCCTCAACATCGCGCACCACAGCGATGCGTTGGTTATGGTCGTCGGCGAAGCACCGCCGCCAACGCCGTCCGGGGGAGGCACGACGGTGTCGATCAACACATGAACCGGAGGTGGGACGTGCGCGGTCGCGTGGCACGCAATGCATTTGCTCTCGGGGGAGCGAGCCTGATTGTGCTGGCCTTGGCCGGCTGCAACCAGGGTGCGCCCGAGGAGCAGGCGACGCAGGCGAATCTCAAGATCGTCGAGAAGGTGCAGATCGACGAGAACGGTGCAGAGGTCAAGGGCGCCGAGGGCGCGGCTCCGGCCGACCCGGCCGGCGACGGCAAGGCCACCTGCCCGCCGGTGTCGATCGCCATGGCGGGGGCGCTCAACGGCCCCGACGCGGCGCTGGGCATCAACATCAAAAACGGTGTGCAGCTCGCGATCGACAAGCACAACGCGGCCAACCCCGGCTGCCAGGTGCAGCTCAAGCCGTTCGACACCGAGGGTGACCCGCAGAAAGCGACCGCGATCGCACCTCAGATCGTCGACGACCAGTACACGATCGGCCTCGTCGGCCCGGCCTTCTCGGGCGAGACGAAAGCCACCGGCGGTGTCTTCGACCAGGCCGGTCTGGTCGCCGCCACCGCGTCGGCGACCAACGTGACGCTGTCGGAGAACGGCTGGAAGACCTTCTTCCGCGGCCTGGCCAACGACGGTGTGCAGGGACCCGCGGTCGCGAACTACCTGAAGAACACGCTCGCCAACAAGAAGGTGTGCGTGGTCGACGACAGCACCGACTACGGCCTCGGCCTCGCCCAGGCCGTGCGGGACACGCTCGGGCCGGTCGCGGACGCGGCCTGCAACATCTCCGTCAAGAAGGGCGACAAGGACTTCTCGGCCGCGGTGACCCAGGTCAAGGGGGCCGCCCCGGACTCGGTGTTCTACAGCGGCTACTACGCCGAGGCGGCACCGTTCGTCCAGCAGCTCAAGGACGGTGGCTTCGAGGGCACGTTCGTCAGCGCCGACGGCACCAAGGACCCCGAGTTCGTCAAGCAGGCCGGTGAGTCCTCCAAGGGTGCGTTGCTGTCCTGCCCGTGCGGCCCGGCCACCGGCGCGTTCGCCGACGAGTACACCAAGAAGTTCAACCAGGAGCCCGGCACCTACAGCACCGAGGGCTATGACCTGGGCACGATCCTGCTCAAGGGCATCGACTCGGGGGCGATCACCCGGCCGGCGCTGCTCGACTTCGTGCGCAACTACGACGGCCAGGGCGTGGCGCGCAAGTACCAGTGGACGCCCATCGGGGAGCTCACCACCACGCTGATCTGGATGTACGAGGTTCAGTAACCGTTGACGCGAAACGCGTCCGAGCTCGACGGCTCGGACGCGTTTTGCACTCCTGAAGGAGTACGCCACGCCGATGTTTCTGGCCGCCAACATCAATTTCAACGTCGGGGCGCTGTTCGACAGCTTCTGGCAACTCACCATCGACGGATTGTCCTGGGGCGCCATCTACGCCCTGGTCGCGGTCGGGTACACCCTGGTGTTCGGGGTGCTGCGGTTGATCAACTTCGCCCACTCGGAGATCTTCATGCTCGGCATGTTCGGCGCGTACTTCGCGCTGGACATGATCTTGGGCTTCACCCCCAGCGGCAACGCCTACAACAAAGGGGTGCTGCTGACGATCGTCTATCTCGGGGTGGCGATGCTTTTCGCGATGCTCGTCTCCGGCGGCGCAGCCGTCGGTCTGGAGTTCATCGCCTACCGGCCGCTGCGTAAACGGCATGCCCGCTCGCTGACGTTCCTGATCACCGCGATCGGCATGTCGTTCGTGCTCCAGCAGTTCGTGCTGTTCATCCTGCCCAAGTTGATCCCCGGCTACGGCGGGCCGAATGCCCAGCAACCGATTGTGTTGGTGCAGCCCAAGACCCAGTTCACATTCTTCGGGGTGGACGTCTCCAATGTCACGATCGTGATCATCGTCGCCGCCCTCGTGCTCGCGGTGCTGACCGACATCGCGATCAACCGCACCAAGTTCGGTCGCGGCATCCGCGCCGTCGCCCAGGATCCGACCACCGCGACGTTGATGGGGGTGTCCCGCGAGCGCATCATCATGACGACGTTCCTGATCGGTGGTCTGCTGGCGGGCGCGGCGGCGCTGCTCTACACGCTCAAGGTTCCTCAGGGCATCATCTACTCGGGCGGCTTCCTGCTCGGCATCAAGGCGTTCTCCGCCGCCGTCCTCGGCGGGATCGGCAACCTGCGCGGCGCCCTGCTGGGTGGCTTGATCCTGGGCATCATGGAGAACTACGGCCAGGCGGTGTTCGGCACCCAGTGGCGTGACGTGGTGGCATTCGTGCTGCTGGTGCTGGTGCTGCTGGTGCGTCCGACGGGCATACTCGGCGAGAGCCTCGGAAAGGCGCGAGCATGAGCGGGTTGGTGTCTCGGGTGACGGACTGGTGGGATCGTCTGTCGCGTCCGCAGAAGTGGGTGTTCGGGGTCATCCTGTTCCTGGGCGTCGGATTGTCGCCGCTGTTCACCCCTCCGTTCATCGACACCCCCGGTATCAGCTTCGGTGGCACGATGGCCCAGTTCGCGATGGTGGCGATCATCGCCATCGGCCTCAATGTCGTTGTGGGACAGGCAGGTCTGCTCGATCTCGGATATGTCGGGTTCTACGCGGTGGGCGCCTACACGGTGGCTCTGCTGACCAGCCCGGAAAGCCCGTGGAACAGGATGGGCACGAGCGGTTTCTTCAGCGAGCCGTGGGCCTGGCTGTCCTGCGTGCCGCTGGCCATGGCCGTGACCGCGCTGACGGGGTTGATCCTCGGGTTCCCCACGCTGCGGTTGCGTGGTGACTATCTGGCGATCGTCACGCTCGGATTCGGCGAGATCATCCGCTTGCTGGCCGACAACTTGGCCGACATCACCAACGGACCCCGGGGTCTCAACGAGGTCGCGTTCCCGCACGTCTTCGAGAGCGAGAAGAATCCGCGCGGGGTGTTCTCCGTGTCGAACTCCAGCGGCGACGCGAACTACGGCACCTGGTGGTTCTGGCTGGGGTTGTTGTTGATCGTCGTGATCCTGCTGCTGGTGGGCAATCTCGAACGCAGTCGGGTGGGACGCGCCTGGATCGCGGTGCGCGAAGACGAGGACGCCGCAGAAGTGATGGGCGTCAACACCTTCAAGTTCAAACTGTGGGCGTTCACCATCGGCGCCGCGATCGGTGGGCTCTCCGGAGCGCTCTACGCCGGTCAGGTGCAGTACGTCGCACCGCCGACGTTCAACATCATCAACTCCATGCTGTTCCTGTGCGCCGTCGTCCTCGGCGGTCAGGGCAACAAGCTCGGCGTGATCCTGGGTGCGTTCATCATCGTCTACCTACCCAATCGTCTTCTGGGCGTGCACTTCCTGGGCATCGACATGGGCAACCTGAAGTATCTGTTCTTCGGATTGGCGCTGGTGGTCCTGATGATCTTCCGGCCGCAAGGCTTCTTCCCGGCCCGCCAGCAGCTGCTGACCTACGGTAAGGCCGCGCGCGATCTGCTCAGATCGGGTCCGTCGGGGAAGGAGTCGGCGCAATGAGCATCGAGGACCTGGCCGGCGTGCACCGCGAGATCGCCGCCGACGAGGGCGAGGTGCTGCTGGCCACCAAGGACCTGACGGTGCAGTTCGGCGGTTTGGTCGCACTGGACTCGGTGACCTTCGACATCCGTCGCGGTGAGATCCTCGGTCTGATCGGGCCCAACGGTGCCGGGAAAACCACCTGCTTCAACGCGATCACCGGCGTCTACCGCCCCAGTGCGGGGTCGGTGACGTTCGACGGTGAGATCCTCGGGCGGATCAAGCGGCATCAGATCACCCGCCGGGGCATCGCCCGCACGTTCCAGAACATCCGGCTGTTCGGGGAGATGACGGCGTTGGAGAACGTCATGGTCGGTACCGATGCCCGCCACCGGACGTCGGTGCCTGGTGCGCTGTTCCGGTCGCCACGTCATCGCCGCGAGGAGAGGGAGGCGATCGAACGGTCTGCGGCCCTGCTGCACTTCGTCGGCATCGCGCACCGTGGGGAGGAGAAGGCGAAGAACCTCTCCTACGGTGACCAGCGCCGGCTGGAGATCGCCCGTGCGCTGGCCACCGAACCGAAGCTGCTGTGCCTCGACGAGCCCGCGGCCGGGTTCAACCCCAGCGAGAAGTCGGCGCTGATCGACCTGATCCGCAAGATCCGCGACGACGGATACACCGTGCTGCTGATCGAACACGACATGCGGCTGGTCATGGGGGTGACCGACCGCATCGTGGTGTTGGAGTTCGGCCGCAAGATCGCCGACGGCCTGCCGGCCGAGATCCGCGAGGACCCCAAGGTCATCGCCGCCTACCTGGGAGTGCCCGATGACGAGCTCAGCTGAGTCCCGACCGGTGCTGCTGGAGGCCCGCGACGTCGTGGTGCACTACGGCCGCATCAAGGCGCTGCACTCCGTGTCGTTGACTGTGCACGAGGGCGAGCTGGTCACGCTGCTCGGCTCCAACGGTGCGGGCAAGACCACGATGATGCGGGCGATCTCCGGGCTGCTGCCGCTGACATCGGGTTCGGTGTGGTTCGACGGCCAGGACGTGAGCAAGGTGAAGGCGCACCGGCGGGTGACCGACGGCCTGATCCAGGCGCCCGAGGGGCGCGGCGTGTTCCCCGGCATGACGATCCTCGAGAACCTCGAAATGGGTTGCTACGGACGCAAATTCCCGTCCAAGGCGGAGCACGATGAGCGGCTGGAGTGGATACTGCAGACGTTCCCGCGGCTCGCGGAGCGCAAAAGCCAGGTCGGCGGCACGCTGTCCGGTGGCGAGCAGCAGATGCTGGCGATCGGGCGGGCGTTGATGGCCCGGCCCAAGGTGCTGCTGCTCGACGAGCCGTCGATGGGGCTCGCACCGATGGTGATCTCTCAGATCTTCAAGATCATCGCCGAGATCAACTCGACCGGGACCACGGTGCTGCTCGTGGAGCAGAACGCCCAGCAGGCGCTCAGTCGCTCCGATCGGGCCTACATCCTGGAGACCGGTGAGGTCACCCGGTCGGGCAATGCGCGAGAGTTGTTGGCAGACGACAGTATTCGCGCGGCCTACCTCGGCGTCGCTTGAGAGGGTGCCTTGTTTCGGCGAGCGCGCGTGTCTGCACGCAACACGCCGGGCCATTCTGTGAGTTCGCGCGCGCTCGCCGCACTCTGAGCGCGCGCTGATCGACGCGGAAGCGCTTCAGCCGCGAGGTGGCCCCTGCGGTCAGCGTCACCCGGTTGCGCGGCACACCGAGGTGTTCGGCGAGCACCCGGATGACGGCCTGGTTGGCCTTGCCGTCGACAGCACGCTCGCGGACATAGATCGTCAGCATGCCGTCGGGACCCCTCTCGACGAGCGGTCCCTTCGCGCTGCCGGGCTTCACCCGCACCGATATGACATCAGCCACCCGCGCATTGAGTCGCGAGGGCGCGCGTGATGCCAGCGTGGCGCGGCGTGTCGCGTGCAGACGCGCGCGCTCGCGGAAACGACTACCGGGCGACGACGACCGACGAGCCGTGGCCGAACAGGCCCTGGTTGGCGGTGATGCCCACAGTGGCGCCCTCGACCTGGCGGCCAGTGGCCTGCCCCTTCAGCTGCCAGGTGAGCTCGCAGACCTGCGCGATGGCTTGGGCGGGTATCGCTTCGCCGAACGACGCGAGCCCGCCCGACGCGTTGACCGGGATGCGTCCGCCGATGGTGGTGGCGCCGCTGCGCAGAAGATGTTCGGCCTCACCCTTCTTGCACAGTCCCAGGTGCTCGTACCAGTCCAGTTCCAACGCAGTGGACAGGTCGTAGACCTCGGCGAGGCTGAGGTCCTCGGGACCAATCCCCGCCTCGGCGTACGCGGCATCGAGGATCTGATCTTTGAACACTCGCTTGGGGCCGGGCACCACGGCCGTCGAATCGGTTGCGATGTCAGGCAATTCGGGCAGATGCTGGGGGTACTGCGGGGACTGCAGGCTCACCGCACGCACAGACGGGACGCCGGCCGTCGAGCCGAGGTGCTTCTCCGTGAACGCCTTGCTGGCCACGATGATCGCGGCCGCGCCGTCGGAGGTCGCGCAGATGTCGAGCAGCCGCAGCGGGTCGGACACCACAGGGCTGGCCAATACGTCCTCGACGGTCGCTTCCTTGCGGTAGCGCGCGTTCGGGTTGTTGAGGCCGTGGCGGGCGTTCTTCACCTTGACGTTCGCGAAGTCCTCGAGCGTGGCGCCGTAGAGGTCCATCCGTCTCCGGGCGAGCAGCGCGAAGTACACGGTGTTGGTCGCGCCGATCAGGTGGAAGCGTTGCCAATCCGGATCGTTCTTGCGTTCCCCTCCGACGGGAGCGAAGAAGCCCTTCGGCGTGGTGTCGGCACCGATGACGAGCGCGACGTCGCACAGGCCGGCCAGGATCTGCGCTCGGGCACTCTGCAGCGCCTGCGACCCGCTGGCGCAGGCGGCGTAGCTGGAGGTGACGGGAATGCCGGTCCAGCCCAGCTTCTGCGCGAACGTGGCACCGGCGACGAAGCCGGGGTAGCCGTTGCGGATGGTGTCGGCGCCGGCGACGAGCTGGATCTGTTTCCAGTCCAGACCCGCCTCGGCGAGCGCTGCACGGGCGGCGACGACGCCGTACTCGGTGAAGTCGCGTCCCCACTTGCCCCAGGGGTGCATGCCCGCGCCGAGGATGTAAACGGGTTCCGGCGGGCCGGAGCGAAGCGACTCGGGGAATTTGTCCGGACTCATGCGATCCTCCAGGCGTGCACGATGCGTTCGGTGCCGTCGTCGTCGACGTAGAGCGGCATCGTGGTCAGCTCCATCTCCATCCCGACCTTCAGGTCGGCGGCCAGCGTGCCCTCGACCACCTTGCCCAGCACGATCAACCCTTCGGCGGCCAGCTCTACCGCGGCGACGGCGAACGGTTCGAAGGGATCCGGCGATGGATAGGGCGGGGGTGGGGCGTAGCGGTTCTCGGTGTAGCTCCACAGCGTGCCGCGCCGCGACAGCGGCACCTGCGCCAGCTCGTCGCCGTCGCAGCCGGGGTTCGGGCAGTTGTTCTCGCGCGGCGGGAAGACGAAGGTTCCGCACTGATGGCATTTGGCGCCGATGAGGTAGGCCTCGCCAGAACCATCGGTGGCGAACCAGCCCTCGACGGCGGGTTGCGTGGATGCTGACACGGGGTCAGCCTACCCAGTCATGCCGGAAAACTGAAACGTGTTCCAGTCCCCTCGGACCCTGGCTATGGGGCGCTTGCGGCGAGCACGATGTCGCGCAGCTCGTCGGGGGTGTCCCGCATCAGGTTGTGTTTGCCATCGAGCTCGTGGGTGACCCAGGTCGCGTCCGTACGGACGCGGTCGTAGGAGCGCTGCAGCGGGGATTCGCCGGGCCAGTCCCGCGCGTAGACATAGGTGCGCTGCCGGAAGCGGGCGAGGTCGCCGCGCACCCGGAGCGGCTGCAGCACCGAGGCCAGCGGATGCGAGGTGGCCCGCTTGTCGAAGAACGGCAGCGGCGGTACGCCGAAACCCGTCTCGTCCACCCCGAGGTACCAGCGCCGCTCGTCATCGTTGACCAGATCCCAACAGGATTCGCCGTCGCGAGGCACCACCGCGTCGACGAACACGAGCGAGTCCACCCGTGCAGCGATCCGATCGGCCACGCCGGTGATCACCATCCCGCCGTAACTGTGTCCGACCAGGACGAGATCCTCTGTGGCACAGGCGTTGTCAATGGCGGCGAGGACGTCGACGATGTGCGTGTCGAGATTCACCCCACCGTGCAACACATGGGCGCGTTCTGCGACGCCGCTCAGGGTGACGGCGACGACGTGGTGGCCGGCGGTCTGCAGAGCCGCGGCCAGATCGTCGAAACACCAGGCGCCGTGGCACATTCCAGGAACGAGAACGTACGTGGTCATGTCTCCACGGTGAACCGCGGACGGCTATACGTCCAATACATCTTCATTCTTCTTCCTATAATCGATCGTTATGGAGCTTCGTCAGCTCGAATATCTGGTCGCGGTCGTGGAGGAAGGCAGCTTCACCCGGGCCGCGCAGCGCGAGCGGGTGGCGCAGCCCGCCGTCAGCGCCCAGATCCGTCGCCTGGAACGGATGGTCGGCCAGCAGCTGCTGAACCGGTCGAATCGCGAGGTGCGACTGACCGAGGCCGGCTTGGCGCTGCTGCCGCACGCCAGAGCGGCGCTGGCCGCGGTCCGAGCAGCGCAGCACGCGGTCGACGAGGTCGCCCATATCGTCCGCGGTTCCGTCGCGATCGGCACGGTGACGCTGCATCCGGTCGACATCCCCGCGCTGATGGCCGACTTCCACCGCGACCATCCCCAGGTGGAGCTCACGCTGCTCACCGACAATTCCGACGCCCTGCTCGACAAGCTCGCTGATGGCCGCCTCGATGTCGCGATCGTGTCGATCCCCGCCGACGACGCCCCTGTGGGCCTCGACTGTGCGGTCATCACCGACGAGATCATCGAGCCGGCAGTCGCTCCGGAGCATCCACTGCGTCACCGCAAGACCCTGACGTTGCCGGAACTGTGTGGGCAGACGCTGATATCCCTCCCCGAGGGCACCGGCCTGCGGTCCCGTCTCGACGAGGCCTGCGCTGCACAGGGTTTGCGACCGCGGATCGGCTTCGAGGCGACCAATCCGCTCGAGTTGGCCGACTTGGCGCGCCGAGGATTGGGTGTGGCGATCCTGCCCCGGTCGATGGCGCGTGGTGACGCTGGCCTGCATGCTCTTCGGCTGACTCCGACGCTGCGCGGACGGTTGGTGTGGGCGTGGCGCAGGGAGGCGGCCGGTCCGGCGGCACGCGCGTTCTGCGCCCTGGCGCTGCGTCGGCTCAGGCCTGCAGGCCGCGGATGACGAGGTCGATGGTCCGCGCGAACGCCGCAGTCGCATCAGGTGTCTGGACAAGCCCGGCGACTTCCAGCGTGACAGCGCCGTGCTGCGCGTTCCACACGGCCTGGGCGGCTTCCCGCGGGTCGAGGCCCGGCCCCAGTGCAAGCGCCGCAACCAGGTCGACGAGGGTGCCGAACACCTCTCGACCCCGCGCGGTCACCGGCGAGGCGGGGTCGGTGGCCGGTGAGCCTGCCGCGAAGATCAACGCGTAGCGCGCGGGGTGAGAGATCGCGAACCGGCGGTAGCCCTGTGCGGAACGGCGCAGTCGGTCCGCCGGTGTGCCGGACGTGTCGACCTCGATGGCAGCGGCGAGGCCGTCGAACGCGCGCAGGGCCAGGGCGGCGAGCAACCCGTCCTTGTTGGTGAAGCGGTTGTAGACGCCCATCGGCGCCACTCCGGCCTCCTGGGCGACGGATCGCACCGTCACCGCGGCGGCACCGTCGCGGTCCAACACCGTCTCGGCCGCGCTGAGTAGCGCGGCCGAGACCTGCTCGCTGGCGGTGCGACGCCGGGGCACTGTCACGCCGCCCCGGTGACGCCTCGGCGGCCGAGCCAGGCGAGCGTCTCGTCGGCGACGTCACGCCAGCCGTGGTCGATGGTGAGCGAGTGACCGCGCCCCTCGAAGGTGTGGAAGTCGGTGACGGCATCGCTGCGGTACAGCCGGTGGGCTGCCTCGGCGGTCGCGCGCGGCACGGTGTGATCGTCTGATCCGGCGGTGATCAACAGCGGTCCGCGCTCCGCATTCGCGGTGTCGACCGCCGCCGGCGAGCGGCGGTGCAGGTTGGCGCCGGCCGCCTCGAACAGCGGCTTGCCCGGGGAGGGGATCGACCACTGCTCCCACAATGCGTCGGATTCTTCCTGGCTCACCGCGTTGCCGAAGCCGTACCGCCACTGCGCCCGCGTCAGGGCCTTGGCGCGCCCGCGATTGAGCGGGTTGCCCAGCACCGGGAACGCCGAGCGCAGCTGTGTGAACGGCAGTCCCGTCACGCCCTTGATCGGGGCGGGGTCGATGGCGATGGCGGCGGCCGCCTTGTTCTCCCCGAGCAGCCGCTGTGCGATCAACCCACCGAACGAGTGCCCGATCACCACGGGCGGAGTGTCGAACTCGTCGAGGATGCGTGCGTAGTGGGCGGTCAGCTCGTCGATACCGAATCCGGCTTGTGCCGCCGGGTTCTGCCGGGTCTCCTCGACCGTCGGCAGCTCGCCGGGCCACGCCGGGGCGATGCCCTGATGACCGTGTTCGGCGACGTAGTCGATCCAGGGTTGCCATGCGGTGTGGGCGACCCACAGGCCGTGGATGAAGACGATGTTCGTCATGGCGGTGCTCCTGCTCGTTATAGAACGATGTTATATAAGAATGGACGCTCGGTGAAACGGTGCCGACCCCGCGTTCATTCCCGCCGGTCGTCGTGTCGGTCGCGGTGCTTAGAGTGAAGGCCGTGAGCCCAGCCAAGACCGCATCGGTGACCGATCAGAAACAGACCCTGATGCTGCTGGACGGCAACTCGCTGGCCTTCCGCGCGTTCTATGCCCTGCCCGCCGAGAACTTCAAGACCCAGGGCGGTCTCACCACCAACGCGGTGTACGGCTTCACCGCCATGCTGATCAACCTGCTGCGTGACGAGCAGCCCAGCCACATCGCCGCCGCGTTCGACGTGTCGCGCCAGACGTTCCGCAAAGAGAAGTACCCGGAGTACAAGGAGGGCCGGTCGGCCACCCCGGACGAGTTCCGCGGCCAGATCGACATCACCAAGGAGGTGCTCGGGGCGCTCGGCATCACGGTGCTCGCCGAGCCGGGATTCGAGGCCGACGACATCATCGCCACGCTGGCCACCCAGGCCGAGAACGAGGGCTACCGGGTCCTCGTCGTCACGGGGGATCGCGATTCACTGCAACTGGTCAGCAACGACGTGACCGTGCTCTACCCGCGCAAGGGCGTCAGTGAGCTGACGCGGTTCACCCCCGATGCCGTGCAGGAGAAGTACGGTCTCACCCCGGCGCAGTACCCCGATTTCGCGGCCCTGCGCGGTGACCCGAGCGACAATCTGCCCGGCATCCCGGGTGTGGGGGAGAAGACCGCGACCAAGTGGATCGCCGAGTACGGCTCGTTGCAGTCGCTGGTGGACAACGTCGACAAGGTCAAGGGCAAGGTCGGGGACGCGCTGCGCGCGCACCTGTCCAGCGTCGTGCTCAACCGTGAACTGACCGATCTGGTGAAGGACGTGCCGTTGGCGCAGACCCCGGACACGCTGCGGATGCAGCCGTGGAACCGGGATCAGATCCACCGCCTGTTCGACGACCTGGAGTTCCGGGTGCTGCGTGACCGGCTGTTCGACACCCTCGCTTCGGCCGACCCGGAAGTCGAGGAAGGTTTCGAGGTGCGCGGCGAGGCCTTGGCGCCCGGCACACTGGCGGGCTGGCTGGCCGAGCGCGCCGACGGCGGGCGCTTCGGTGTCGCCGTGGTCGGCAACCATCTGGCCTTCGCCAGTGATGCGACAGCGCTCGCACTGGTCGCACCGGATGGCGACGGCCGCTACATCGACACCTCGACACTGAGTCCCGAGGACGAACCCGCGCTGGCTGCGTGGCTCGCCGATCCTGCGCAGCCGAAGGCCCTGCACGAGGCCAAGCTCGCCATCCATGATCTCCAGGGCAGGGGGTGGACGCTCGCCGGCGTCACCTCGGACACCGCCCTGGCGGCCTACCTGGTGCGGCCCGGGCAGCGCAGCTTCACACTCGACGATCTCTCCCTGCGGTACCTCAAGCGCGAGTTGCGAGCCGATAATGCCGAGCAGCAACAACTCTCGTTGCTCGACGACAGCGACGGCGTCGACGATCAGGCGGTGCAGACCCTGCTGCTGCGCGCCAGCGCGGTGATGGATCTCGCCGTCGCGCTCGACGAGGAACTGGCCCGCATCGACTCCTCGGCGCTGCTGGGCAACATGGAGCTGCCCGTGCAGCGGGTGCTGGCCGACCTCGAAACTGCAGGTATCGCAGTCGATCTCGAGATGCTCACCGAGTTGCAGAGCGAGTTCGCCGGACAGATCCGCGACGCGGCCGAGGCGGCGTACGCGGTGATCGGCAAGCAGATCAACCTGGGTTCGCCCAAGCAGCTGCAGGTGGTTCTGTTCGACGAGTTGGAGATGCCGAAGACCAAACGGACCAAGACCGGCTACACCACCGACGCCGACGCGCTGCAGGGCCTTTTCGACAAGACCGGCCACCCGTTCCTGCAGCATCTGCTGGCACACCGCGACGCCACCCGGCTCAAGGTCACTGTCGACGGGTTGCTCAACTCGGTGGCTGAAGACGGTCGAATTCATACGACGTTCAACCAGACGATCGCGGCCACCGGCCGGCTGTCCTCGACCGAGCCGAATCTGCAGAACATCCCGATCCGCACGGAAGCGGGCCGCCGCATCCGCGACGCGTTCGTGGTCGGTGGTGGCTACAGCGAGCTGATGACAGCCGACTACAGCCAGATCGAGATGCGCATCATGGCGCACCTGTCCCGCGACGAGGGGCTGATCGAGGCGTTCAACACCGGCGAGGATCTGCACTCGTTCGTGGCGTCGCGGGCGTTCGACGTGCCGATCGACGAGGTGACGGCGGAACTGCGGCGCCGGGTGAAGGCGATGTCCTACGGCCTGGCCTATGGGTTGAGCGCATACGGCCTGTCCGCGCAGCTCAAGATCTCCACCGAGGAGGCGAAGGTCCAGATGGACCAGTACTTCGCCCGCTTCGGCGGGATCCGCGACTACCTGCGCGATGTGGTCGACCAGGCGCGCAAGGACGGCTACACCTCGACGGTGTTCGGTCGCAGGCGTTACCTGCCCGAGCTCGACAGCAGCAACCGCAACGTCCGTGAAGCCGCCGAGCGCGCAGCGTTGAACGCCCCGATCCAGGGCAGTGCCGCCGACATCATCAAAGTCGCGATGATCAACACCGACCGCGCGATCGCCGATGCCGGTCTGAGCTCGCGCATGTTGCTGCAGGTGCACGACGAGCTGCTTTTCGAGGTCGCCGACGGCGAGCGCGACGCCTTGGAGGCATTGGTGCGCGAGCACATGGGCACGGCCTATCCGCTCGACGTACCGCTCGAGGTCTCTGTCGGCTATGGCCGCAGCTGGGACGCCGCGGCGCACTGAGCGTCTGCTATATATGCAAGCCTACATAATTGGGCTTGAGCAGGAGGCGCGCACATGGCCGAGCACCCGTTCGACGAGGCTATTGAGCTGCAACCCGGCGACGCCGGCGTCTTTCGCGGAAGGACCACCTCCGACTGGGCGAACATGGTCGGTCCGTTCGGTGGCATGACGGCTGCCCTGCTGTTGCGCGCGGTCGAACTGCAGCCGGAATGCAACGGTGAGCCGCTGGCGCTCACCGTGAATTTCGCGGCGCCCATCGCCGACGGAGAGTTCGACATCACCGCGCGCTGCGTGCGCACCAACCGGAGCAATCAACACTGGTTCGTCGACCTGGCACAGGACGGCACGGTCACCACAACGGCGACAGCGGTGTTCGGTCGACGCCGCGATACGTGGTCGGATACCGAAAAACCCATGCCGAGCGTTCCCGCGCCCGAGGAGCTGCCGGAACGGGGGCTGCCGCCCATGATCGCTTGGGCCCGCAACTACGACATGCGCTTCATCGACGGCGCAGTCCCGGCCAAGGGGGCGGCGCCCGCCGACTCGTCGACCACCATGCTGTGGGCCCGCGACCGACACGGACGCCCCCTTGATTTCGCCGCGCTCACTGCCGCCAGCGACATCTTTTATCCGCGCGTCTACCTGCGGCTGGGCGCGCCCACGCCGGCAGGCACGATCTCGCTGACCACCTACTTCCACGCCACCGGCACGGAACTCGCCTCTGCGGGAGGCGGATTCGTGCTCGGCTGCGCATCGGCGAACCGCTTCTCCGGCGGCTATTTCGATCAGTCCGCGGAGATCTGGAGCCGCTCAGGCACCCTTCTGGCCACTACGCATCAGATCGTCTACTTCAAGACGTAGCGACTACGACGGCGGATGTCCGCGCACGATGAGCTCGCGCGGCCCGGTCGGCAGCCGCCAGTGGAACGTGATGGCCGCCAGGCGGAGCAGCGTGGCTACCAGAGTGCCGACGGCGACGCCGATCCACTGCGGGCCGAAGTAGTCGATGACGACGTAGATCACCGAGCCGAGCATCGCGGGAACCGCGTACATGTCGTCGGGACCCATCACGACGGGCACGTCGCGGGCCGTGACATCGCGGATGATCGTGCCGGCCAGTGCCGACACCATGCCCAGCAGCGCCGCGGCGAACCAGCTGGCGCCGTGGTCGACAGCCAGCGCGGCACCCGAGGTGGCGAAGAACCCCATCCCGACGGCGTCGAGCATCGCCACCGGATGGTGGAGCCTGATGACCGTGCGCGCGAACAGCGTGGCCAGGGCGGCGGCAGCCAGGCACACGGTGACATCCGGCCAGCGCTGCAGGGACTGCGGGGGATCGATGTCGAGCAGGACGTCACGCAACACTCCGCCGCCGACGCCGGTCAGCACCGCCATCGCCGCGATCCCGAACACGTCGAACCCCTTGCGGACCCCGAGGACGGCACCGGATGCCGCGGCGGCCGCGATGCCGAGGTAGTTGAGGATGTGCTGGATCACCAGCCGAGTATGGCGGCCCGCGGGCCGTCAGTACGCCCGGAAGCCGGCCATGTGCTGTAGCGCCGGTGACGTGGCGCGTGCCGCGTACAGCGCGTAGGTCTCCTCGTGCAGCAGCGCGATGACGCGCGGATCGCCGAAGCCCCGGTCGATCCGGTCGCGCACGAACGCCAGCTCGACGACTCGATGGGCGAACTGCCGTATCGAGGTCGCGGCGGGTTTGCCGCCGAAGCGATGTGCCGTGTCGACGGCGAGCTTGCGCGTCTTCAGCGACCCCAGCCAGGTCGCCTCGTTGGGGCTGATCAAGCCGGCGGCCACCATGCCGGGCAGCGTGCCCGCCACCACGTGTTGCTCGCGGCGCCGGCTGCGCACCGCCAGTGTGATCGCCAGCGCGAACACGGGCACCATCCACAGCGCGTAAACCCCGAAGTACGCGCCCGCCCCCAACAGAGACGACCCGTTCCACATCGCGTGCAGCAGGACCGCGCCCGCGTAGCCGAGCAGGAGGGCGCCGGCTCTGCCCGCGGTCGAGCGACGATGCAGGGCGTACAACACCCCGATGGCCGTCATCGTGGTGAACAGGGAATGGGCGAAGGGCGACATGATCAGCCGCAGGGCCGCGGTCACCAGCGACTCGGCCACCGACTCGCCGTTGGCGATGTAGAGGATGTCCTCGAGCCACGCGAAACCGGCTCCCACCAGGCCCGCATAGACCAGGCAGTCGGTCAGCGAGTTCAGCTCGTTACGCCGGACGCCGGTCATCATCAGCAGCAGGAACACACCCTTGGCGGCTTCCTCGGTCACGGGTGCGCCCACCACCAGGGTCAGCGGACTGACGTCGCTCGAGCCCGCGGGATGAACCCAGGCCTCGAGGAGGATCTGCAGGACCGCCGAGATGACGACCGCCGCCGAAGTGCCCCACAGAAAAGCGAAGACGAGCAGCCGAGGCGGTTCCGGCTCCCACCGGTCCAACCAGAGATAGGACAGCACCACCACGGTCATCGCGATGCTGGAGAGCACGAAACCGATCGAGGTGCCGACCGGGTTGACGGCGGTGAGCAGAATCACGATGAGGCCGGCGACGGTGCCGAGTGCGATCAGCAGACCCAAGGGCGCGCCGACCCGGCGAACGCTTGTCACGCCCAGCACAGTAGCCGCTGCACGGGGCGGGTTTGTCCTGCGTGTACCGCGTCGAGTAGCCTTGACAAGTACCTGTGCGTTCTATTCGCGGGTGCGATCAACAAAACACTTCTTGTCCCTACGATTGAACCTGTCCGGAGCAACCCACCACATGCCAAGTCCCTCCGTCACGTCTCCGCAAGTAGCCCTCAACGACATCGGCTCCGCGGAGGATTTCCTCGCCGCCATCGACAAGACCATCAAATACTTCAACGATGGCGACATCGTCGAAGGGACCATCGTCAAGGTGGACCGCGACGAGGTCCTACTCGACATCGGCTACAAGACCGAAGGTGTCATCCCTTCCCGCGAACTCTCGATCAAGCACGACGTCGACCCCAATGAGGTTGTGTCCGTCGGCGACGAGGTCGAAGCGCTGGTCCTCACCAAGGAGGACAAAGAAGGTCGCCTCATCCTCTCCAAGAAGCGCGCTCAGTACGAGCGGGCCTGGGGCACCATCGAAGAGCTCAAGGAGAAGGACGAGGCCGTCAAGGGCACCGTCATCGAGGTCGTCAAGGGCGGCCTGATCCTCGACATCGGCCTGCGCGGCTTCCTGCCCGCGTCGTTGGTGGAGATGCGTCGCGTCCGCGATCTGCAGCCGTACATCGGCAAGGAGATCGAGGCCAAGATCATCGAGCTCGACAAGAACCGCAACAATGTGGTGCTCAGCCGCCGCGCCTGGCTGGAGCAGACCCAGTCCGAGGTGCGCAGCGAATTCCTCAACCAGCTCACCAAGGGCGCCATCCGCAAGGGTGTCGTGTCCTCGATCGTCAACTTCGGCGCGTTCGTCGATCTCGGCGGTGTCGACGGCCTGGTGCACGTCTCCGAGCTGTCCTGGAAGCACATCGACCACCCGTCCGAGGTCGTCCAGGTCGGCGACGAGGTCACCGTCGAGGTGCTCGACGTCGACATGGATCGCGAGCGGGTGTCGTTGTCGCTCAAGGCGACTCAGGAAGATCCGTGGCGCCACTTCGCCCGCACCCACGCCATCGGCCAGATCGTGCCGGGCAAGGTCACCAAGCTGGTGCCCTTCGGTGCGTTCGTCCGGGTCGAGGAGGGCATCGAGGGTCTGGTGCACATCTCCGAGCTCTCCGAGCGTCACGTCGAGGTGCCGGACCAGGTGGTCCAGGTCGGCGACGACGCCATGGTCAAGGTCATCGACATCGACCTGGAGCGGCGCCGGATCTCGCTGAGCCTCAAGCAGGCCAACGAGGACTACAACAGCGAAGAGTTCGAGGCCTGGAAGTACGGCATGGCCGACAGCTACGACGACCAGGGCAACTACATCTTCCCGGAGGGCTTCGACGCCGAGACCAACGAATGGCTCGAAGGCTTCGACAAGCAGCGGGACGAGTGGGAGGCCCGCTACGCCGAGGCGGAGCGTCGCTACAAGATGCACACCGCGCAGATGGAGAAGTTCGCCGCGGCCGAGGCGGAGGAAGCGGCTCGTCCGACCTCATCGTCGTCGAACAGCCGCTCGGAGGAGTCGACCGGCGGGTCGCTGGCCAGCGATGCCCAGCTCGCCGCGCTGCGCGAAAAGCTCGCGGGTAACGCGTAAGTCAGTTCACGACCGAAGGCCCCGGCTCGAAAGAGTCGGGGCCTTCGTCGTCTGCACTCATCGGCTGCCTGACAGACTGTCGGGCGTGCTGCGTATCGGATTGACCGGAGGAATCGGGGCGGGTAAGTCGACGGTGTCGGCGACGCTCGACGAGCTCGGCGCCATCGTCGTCGACGGCGACGTCATCGCCCGAGAGGTGGTGGAGCCAGGTACCGAGGGGCTTGCCAAGCTGGTCGAGGCGTTCGGGGAGGGCATCCTCGCCGAGGACGGCTCGTTGAACCGACCGGCTCTGGCCGCGATCGCGTTCAGCGACGAGGCCAAGCGCAAGACGCTGAACGGTATTGTGCATCCGCTTGTGGGACAACGACGTTCAGAGCTGATAGCGGCCGCATCGGACGACGCGGTGATCGTCGAGGACATCCCTTTGCTCGTTGAATCGCAGATGGCGCCGTTGTTCCCGCTGGTGATCATCGTCCATGCCGACGAGGAGCTTCGAGTCCAGCGATTGACCGAGCATCGCGGTTTCACCGAAGAGGATGCCCGAGCGCGTATCGCGGCACAGGCCTCCGAGGCCGACCGCCGCGCCGTCGCCGATGTCTGGCTCGACAATTCCGGTACCGCCGACGAACTGGTCGGCGCGGCCCGCGCGCTGTGGCACGAACGCATCCACCCGTTCGCGGACAATCTCCGACGGGGCCGGCCCGCTGCGGCGGAGCCACGACTGGTCGCCTCCGATCCCGAGTGGCCGGCCCAAGCGCGACGGATTCTGGCGAGACTGCGCACCGCGTGCGGTCATCACGCCTCGCGGGTGGACCACATCGGTCCGACGGCAGTGCCCGGTCTGGACGCCGAGGACGTCGTCGACGTGCAGGTCACCGTCGCGTCGCTGGACATCGCCGACGACCTCGCCGACGCGCTGCTGGCCGCCGGCTATGTCCGCACAGCGATCACCGAGGACATCGCCCAAGACACGGCACAGCCCGGCGTCGACGGCCAGTGGGGCAAGCGGCTCTACTGCTCGGCTGACCCCGGCCGCCCGACCAACGTGCACGTGCGGGTCGACGGCTGGCCCGGCCAGCGGTTCGCGCTGCTGTTCGTCGACTGGCTGACCGCCGAGCCCGCAGCGCGCGCCGAGTATCTGGAGCTCACCCGTAGCGCCGCCGCGCAGGGACAAACGACCGCCGGCGACTACGCGAAGCAACCGTGGTTCGCTGAGGCGTACCGCCGCGCATGGGCGTGGGCCGAGACATCAGGCTGGCGCCCGTCTCAGTGACCGGACCGTTCCGCATTGGCGTGGATCGCCTCGCGGCAGTACGTCGCAAAACCCGGTAGACCGAACGAATCGTCGTACCGGGCGACATAGCGCGGATCGCTGACGTACATGTCGCCGAGGGTGCGGTGCATCGAGGGCGGGCAGTCGTAGAACCACCTGTTGACGTGCAGCCGGTGCTGCTCGGCCGCATCCATCGCCGTGTCGGAGTCGGCGGGTAGCCCGGCGCGATAGGCGTCGGACAGCGCTTTTTCCACCGCCTCGCCCTCGGCTTTGATCCGGATCCACTCCGCCTTGCCGTACGCCTTCGTCCGTCGCTGCGATTCCTGCCACCGCTCGGATTCGCCGAACTTCTGCTCGGCCTCGGCCTGGTAGTCGTCGAAACCGTCCCCGAACAGTTCGCGCATGTCGTCGTCGGTCATGGGGGTGTCGGCCATGGCTTTCTCCAATGCTTGATCGATGGCCTCGACGAGGTCCTTCATCTCGTCGAGGCGGGACATGACGCGTTCGCGTTGACGGATCAGGTGGCTGACGTGGTCACCGTCGTCCAGGAGCTGCGCGATCTCGTCGAGGGGCAAATCGAGCCGGCGGTACACGATGATCTGGGACAGCCGCGTCAGATCGGTCGGCGTGTACACGCGGTAGCCCGAGGTGTTCCGTCGTCTCGGGGTCAGCAGCCCGATGTCGTCGTAGTGGTGCAGCGTCCGGACGGTGATACCGAATCGCTGCGCGACCTCACCGACGGTGAGTTCTTCCACGCCCATCTCCTGCGTGCCCATCTCCTGCGTCACGTCGACCAGGCTGGCGCCTCACGGTGCGTGAGGGTCAAGTCCTCAGGTGGCCGGCGGTGGTGCGGGTTCGGCGGGGGCCGCGGGGTCGGTCTGAGGCACCGGCTCGCCGGCGACCGGGATGTCCAGCGGGGCGCCGCACTGCAACGTGCCGTAGAGCGGATCGTCTTTGACGCGGAAGAACCGCGGCGCGATGAACTGGTCCGCCTGCGCCACGATCTGGTCGTCGACGAGGATCTCGCAGTGCAGATTCGAGCCGTACGGCCACTGGATCGAGATCTGCATGCCGGCCAGTTTGGGGTCGGTGAGCACGGTGTTCACCTCGAACGTCTGCCCCGGCAGCATGGTCGGTTGCGCACTGTTGACGTTCTGATCGTCCTGCTTGTAGGCGACCACGGCACCGCGGGAGGTGCCGTCGGCGCGTGCACGATAGAGCACGTTGTGCTGGACCGGCGGCGCGGGCGCCTCGGCGCTCGGGGTGGGGTCGGCTGCGGCGATGGGGCTGCCGGCCGGAACCATCAGCGCGCCCGCCGCGAAGATCGCGGCACCCGCCATCACCCCGGCGCCCCGCGTCCGTCTGCTCGAACTCACGTCGAGAGTCTATGCTCCGCGCCACGTCAGCGTGATGCCGACGGTTGCCAGCCACCGATCGAGGTCGTACTCGTGGCGGGCCAGGGCCTCGACGGTGTGCACCGCGGTGTGGACCGCCCGCTCGGCGTCGTCGGCGCCGAGCAGGCCGTCGCGGACCGCGCAGACCAGCTCGTCGACGTCGGTCACCTCCACCCCGCGGCTCGTGCGCAGCACCAGGTCGAGGTAGTGGTCTTCACCGCTCCAGAGCTGCGGGCCGGGCGTGTAGACGCCGACGTCGAGGTAGAAGTCCTGGTCCCGCTCGTGGCCGGGGTGGAAGTGGAAGACCGTGACCCGCAGATTCAGGGCCGGCAACAGCCACGATTCGAGATAGCCGAACTGGGCCCGCCCGGGGGTGGGCCTGGCCATGTACAGACCCCAGGGGTGTACGGCGAAGACGTCGACATCGCGCACGATGCCCTTGGGGTCTGTGTTGGTGCGGGCGACGAGGTCGAAGGTCTCGCGTTTGGGTGGGTGGATGCCGACAAGGATAGGCGCCCGCCCGGGGAAGAGAAGTTGTCGGTGCCGAGTTCTACCCTGGTGAACATGGCTTTCGCGACTGAACACCCGGTACTCGCTCATTCGGAGTACCGCCCTGTCGATCAGGTGGTGCGTGCGGGCGGCCGTTTCGAGGTGGTCAGCGAGTACGAGCCCGCGGGTGACCAGCCGGCGGCAATCGAGGCGTTGGAGCGGCGCATCCGAGCCGGCGAGCGCGACGTCGTCCTCCTCGGCGCCACCGGTACCGGCAAGTCGGCGACCACCGCATGGCTGATCGAGCGTCTGCAGCGGCCCACCCTGGTGATGGCGCCGAACAAGACGCTGGCCGCCCAGCTCGCAAACGAACTGCGAGAGATGTTGCCGCACAACGCCGTCGAGTACTTCGTCTCGTACTACGACTATTACCAACCCGAGGCGTACATCGCGCAGACCGACACGTACATCGAGAAGGACAGCTCGATCAACGACGACGTCGAGCGGCTGCGGCACTCGGCCACGTCGAGCCTGCTGTCCCGGCGGGACGTCGTGGTGGTGGCGTCGGTGTCCTGTATCTACGGCTTGGGCACGCCGCAGTCGTACATGGACCGCTCGGTCGAGTTGAAGGTCGGCGACGAGGTGCCTCGCGATGCGCTGCTGCGGCTGCTCGTCGACGTCCAGTACACCCGCAACGACATGTCGTTCACCCGCGGGACGTTTCGCGTCCGCGGCGACACCGTCGAGATCATCCCGTCCTACGAGGAACTCGCGGTGCGCATCGAGTTCTTCGGCGACGAGGTCGAGGAGCTCTACTACCTGCACCCGCTGACCGGGGACATCATCCGCAAGGTCGACTCGCTGCGGATCTTCCCGGCCACCCACTACGTCGCGGGGCCCGAGCGGATGGCCCAGGCCATCTCCACCATCGAGGCCGAGCTCGAGGAGCGGCTGGCCGAGCTCGAAGGTCAGGGCAAGCTGCTCGAGGCGCAGCGGCTGCGGATGCGCACCAATTACGACGTCGAGATGATGCGTCAGGTCGGGTTCTGTTCGGGCATCGAGAACTATTCACGCCACATCGACGGGCGGCCCGCAGGTTCGGCTCCGGCGACGCTGCTCGACTACTTCCCGGAGGATTTCCTCCTCGTCATCGACGAGTCCCACGTGACCGTGCCGCAGATCGGCGGCATGTACGAGGGCGACATGTCACGTAAGCGCAACTTGGTGGAGTTCGGCTTCCGGCTGCCGTCCGCGGTCGACAACCGGCCGCTCACCTGGGAGGAATTCGCCGACCGCATCGGTCAGACGGTATACCTGTCCGCGACGCCGGGGCCGTACGAGCTCGCTCAGACCGCCGGCGAGTTCGTCGAGCAGGTCATCCGGCCGACCGGTCTGGTGGACCCACAGGTGATCGTCAAACCGACGAAGGGTCAGATCGACGACCTGATCGGGGAGATCCGCAAGCGCACCGAACGCGACGAGCGGACGCTGGTCACCACGCTGACCAAGAAGATGGCCGAGGATCTGACGGACTACCTGCTGGAGATGGGCATCCGGGTGCGGTACCTGCATTCCGAGGTCGACACGCTGCGCCGGGTCGAGCTGTTACGCCAGCTGCGGCTGGGGGAGTACGACGTGCTCGTCGGCATCAACCTGCTTCGCGAGGGCCTGGACCTGCCCGAGGTGTCGCTGGTGGCGATCCTGGACGCCGACAAAGAGGGGTTCCTGCGCTCACCGCGCAGCCTCATCCAGACGATCGGTCGGGCGGCGCGCAACGTGTCCGGCGAGGTCCACATGTACGCGGACAAGATCACCGACTCGATGAAAGAGGCGATCGACGAGACAGAGCGGCGCCGGGCCAAACAGATCGCCTACAACACCGAGCACGGCATCGATCCGCAACCACTGCGCAAGAAGATCGCCGACATCCTCGATCAGGTGTACCGAGAGGCCGACGACACCGACGCCGCGGTGGAGGTGGGCGGCTCGGGCCGCAACGCCTCCCGCGGCCGGCGCGCGCAAGGCGAGCCCGGCCGGGCGGTGAGCGCCGGTGTCTTCGAGGGCCGCGACACGGCCAACATGCCGCGGGCCGAATTGGCCGATCTGATCAAGGACCTGACCGCACAGATGATGGCCGCGGCGCGCGATCTCCAGTTCGAGCTGGCCGCCCGCATCCGCGACGAGATCCAGGACCTCAAGAAGGAACTGCGCGGCATGGACGCCGCCGGGCTGAAATAGCTTGATCTCAAGCGCTGTTGAGGTCTTACGGTCTACGGCGTGACTGACATCGACGACGCTGACAAGGTCGCGGCGGGCCATCAGAACGCCGGTACGTGGCGCGATCTTCTCGGGCCGCGGTATCTGGGCGCCTCGACCGTGCTCGCCGGGGGCGTGGCGTTGTATGCGACCAACGAGTTCCTCACGATCAGCCTGATGCCCAGCGCGGTCGCCGACATCGGCGGGCAACGGCTCTACGCCTGGGTCACCACGGTGTATCTGGTCGGATCGGTGGTGGCTGCGACCACGGTGCACGCGGTCCTGATGCGGTGGGGACCGCGTCGGTCATATCTGTTCGGGCTGAGCATGTTCGGCGTCGGCAGCCTGGCGTGCGCGCTGGCCCCCACGATGGAGCTGCTACTCCTCGGCCGGGCCGTGCAGGGTGCGGCCGGCGGCATGTTGGCCGGGCTCGGATACGCCGTCATCAACACAGCGCTGCCCGCCAGACTGTGGACCAAAGCCTCCGCCCTGGTGTCCGCCATGTGGGGTGTTGGCACCCTGATCGGACCGGCGGCCGGCGGGTTGTTCGCTCAGTTCGGTTCGTGGCGTTGGGCTTTCGGAGTGCTCGTGGTGATGACGACCGCGATGTCGGTGTTGGTGCCGGTGGCGTTGCCCGGTCGCCGGGCCGACGATGCGGCAGCGTCGACGCGGGCCGGGGTTCCGGTCCGGTCCTTGGTACTCCTCGGCACGGCCGCCCTGCTGGTGTCGTCAGCCGGGGTCCCGCATGACGTGCGAGCCACGGCGGGGCTGGTGGCGGCCGGTCTCGCGCTGATCCCGGTGTTCGTGATCCTCGACCGCCGGGCTCGCGCCGCGGTGTTGCCGCCGAGCGCTTTCATTCCGGGGCCGCTCAAGTGGATCTACCTGACGCTGGGCACGTTGATGGCCGCGACCATGGTGGACATGTACGTGCCGTTGTTCGCGCAGCGGCTCGCGCATCTCGCCCCACTCGCCGCGGGTTTTCTCGGCGCCGGCCTGGCGGTGGGGTGGACGGCGGGGGAGATCACCAGCGCGTCGGTGAGCAGGCCGGCGGTGATCGTGCGGGTGGTGGCGGTGGCGCCGCTGGTGATGGCGGTGGGTCTGACGGTCGGTGCGCTGACGCAGCGGCAGGACGCATCCGCCGCCTTCGTCGCGGCGTGGGCGCTGTCTCTGGTGATCACCGGTTCGGGTATCGGCATGGCGTGGCCGCATCTGTCGGCGTGGGCGATGAGCAAGGTGCGCGACCCCGCCGAAGGGCCCGCGGCCGCGGCGGCCATCAACACCGTGCAGGTGATCTGCGGGGCGTTCGGAGCCGCGCTGGCCGGCGTGGTGGTCAACGTCTCCGACCGAGGCGACGCGACCGCAGCGCACTGGCTGTTCGCGGTGTTCGCGGCGCTGGCAGCGTCGGCGGTCGTCGCGGCGATCCGCAGCGGCCGCCCCGTGCCGGGTCAAGGATCACGGTGAGTTCAAGCCTGGGCTGACGCGGGCGCGGGCAGGCAGAGTGGCGGGCAGTGCGGGTGTGGCTGAGTGGCTAGGCACCGGCCTGCAAAGCCGTTTACACGGGTTCGAATCCCGTCATCCGCTCGCACGAAGTGTCCGGGTACCTTGAGACCTCATGACGTGGCTTCTCCTGCTCTGCGCCATCGTCAGTGAGGTCGCCGCGACGTTGTCGCTGAAAGCGGCCGTCAGCACCCCCGGGCTCTACGTCGTCGTGGTCGGTGGATACCTCGCCTCGTTCGTGTTCCTCGCACTCGTCCTCAAGCGCGGTATGGGACTCGGCGTCGCCTACGGCATCTGGGGTGCGATCGGCGTGGCGCTCACCGCGATCCTGTCGTCGGTCGTCTTCGGTGAGGCGTTCACCGTGGTGATGGGTATCGGCATGGCCTTCATCATCGGCGGTGTGCTGCTGGTGGAGATGGGTTCGCGCCACATCGACGACACTCCGGCCGGTGGACCCTAGTGCAATACGTCCTGCTCACGGCGGCCATCGTTTCCGAGGTCACCGGCACCCTGGCGTTGCGGGTGGCCGCGGGCGGGCGTCGCGCCTTCTACGGCGTCGTGATCGTCGGCTACGTCGTCGCCTTCACCTTGCTCTCCGCGTCGTTGCAGCGCGGAATGCCGCTCGGCATCGCCTACGGCATCTGGGCTGCAGCGGGCGTGGCGCTGACGGCCGCCGCATCGCGGATCCTTTTCCGCGAACCGCTCACTCGCACGATGCTCGCCGGGATGGCGTTGATCGTGGCTGGCGTGCTGCTCGTCGAGCTCGGCGCCGCCCATTGACATCGACGTGTGCGTAAGAACGTATCCGCTGAGCGAAAGTCCGTCGGCGAATAACGGCACGTAGCAACGGTTTATAGCGTCGTCGCAACACAGTTCGGCAACGTAACGATCACCATTGAGTCGCCGAGCTGCAATGTTTGCTGAAACTGTGCCACCGTGTTCGCGTGAGCACTCGCCAGGCAGCCCGTGCGATCGGAATCGCGGTCACCAGCGCGCTCGCGCTGTGCGCCATCACCGTTCGCGCACCGATCGCTGCGGCGGCTTCCTGCCCGGACGTCGAAGTGGTGTTCGCGCGGGGCACCAGCGACAAGCCGGGCTTCGGCCCGGTGGGCACGCTGTTCGTCAAAGCACTGCAGAAGAAGTTGAGCGCCAAGAAGATCGAGGCCTACGCGGTCGACTACTCCGCCAGCTGGGATTTCTCGAAATCGACCTCCGAGGGCGCTGTCGACGCCAACAAACATGTGCAGTACATCGCCGGCATGTGTCCCACGACCAAGATCGTGCTCGGCGGAATCTCCCAGGGCGCCGGGGTGATCGATCTCATCACCATCGGCAAGAAGAAGCTGTGGTTCTTCACGCCCTCGCCGCTGCCCGACGCGATGGTCGACCACGTCTCGGCGATCGCGGTCTTCGGTAACCCTTCCCGCGACTACGCCAACCTCGGCCCGTTGACCACGCTGAGTCCGCTCTACGGCAACAGGACCATCGACCTGTGTGCGAACAACGATCCCTACTGCTCCAAAGGGTTCGACATGTTCGCTCACTATTCGTATATCTGGAACGGCATGATCGACGAGGCGGCGACGTTCGCTGCGCGGCGCGTGACCGGGATCGCCAGCTGACGTCAATTGCAGTGACAGTCAACATATTTCATTGATGTGCGCCGGTGCGGTCACCGAATGGACGCTACGGCGTCACTGTTCGGTAACCCGGTCAGCCGATGTGGAGTCGAGGCGCTAGTTTCTTCTCGGCGGGGGGTCGTCGAGAACGCAGGAAGGTCATGCCAGGCAAGATGACCCTAGTCCCGAGTAGGGCAGTACTGGCCGTACTCGCACTGACCCAGCTCGTAGGATCGATCGCCGTCGCGGCCGCACAGCCCAGCCCGGGAGTGCCGTGCCTGGACCTGCTTCAGCAGTTGGCGGCCGAGCCGCCACCGGTGGCGGACGTTCTCGAAACCGCCACCAACGCGCTCACCAGTGTCGTCCCTGAAACCGTTGTCCCCGAGGGGGTTTCCGAGGCGCCTGTCGGTGTGGTGCCGCATGGTCTCGCCGCAGCGGCTGCTCCCGGGCCCGCGCCCGCACCCGTCGATCAGATCGTCGAGCAGGCCACCGCCGTCGAGCAGGCCACCGCCGTCGTGCCGGCCGCAGTGCCGCCGGCGCTGCCGCCCGTGCCGGTTGTCGTCCCTGACGCCCCCGCTGTCGCACCTCCCGTCGCACCGGTGGTGCAAGCGGCTGCCCCCGTACCCGACGGGCCGGTGGCACCCCCTCCCGCGGCGCCGCCTGCCGTCCCGGCGGAAATGCCTGTGCCGCAGGCTCCATTGCCCGACGTGGCACCGGCGGAGCCTGTCGCCGCGGAGTCGGCGCCCGTGTCGCTTCCCCCGGCGCCGGCACCCGCAGTACTGCCGCCGGCCGAGGCGACGCCGCTGTCAGCTGCAGCTGCGGTGGATGACGTCACTGCGGCGCCCGTCCTGCATGCCTCAGACGTTGCAGCGCCGTTGCCCGGCCCCGCCGTTCCCGTCGTCCCGGTGGCAGTGCCGGCGGCAGCGCCCGTGGTTCCGGTGACCGTGCCGGCGGCCGACACGGCCGCCCCTCTGCCCGTCTTCCCCGGTGGCCTCCCGATCCCGCAGGATCTGGTGTGTGAAGGCACCGCCTGGTGAGCGGTCGTGTCGGACGCGTCACCCCGCCACCCTCAGCGTGACGTTGCCAGCGGGCGGCACGCCGATCCTGGGCAAATGGCGCACGGGTGTCGTGATTCGCACCCATGTTCGCCGGATACCGGGTTACTGTCACGATTGGCCTGGGAATGGCAGAGCAGCAACTCACATCGGGAGGATATGAATGAGCGCCTACCAAACCGTGGTGGTCGGCACGGACGGTTCGGACTCGTCGTTGCGCGCGGTGGATCGTGCCGGCCAGATCGCAGCCGGCGCGGGCGCCAAACTGATCGTCTCGACGGCGTACTTCCCGCAGGGCGAAGATCAGCGCGCGGCGGACCTGCTCAAGGACGAGGGCTACAAGATGTCCGGCAACGCCCCGATCTACGCGATCCTGCGTGAGGCGCGCGACCGGGCGAAAGCTGCTGGCGCACAGGACATCGAAGAGAAGGCCGTCGTCGGTGCCCCGGTCGACGCCCTCGTCGAACTCGTCGAGCAGGTCGGCGCCGACCTGCTGGTGGTCGGCAACGTCGGCCTCAGCACCATCGCCGGCCGACTGCTCGGGTCCGTTCCGGCCAACGTCGCCCGCCGGGCCAAATCCGACGTGTTGATCGTCCACACGTCCTGACGCTCGAGCAAAAAACCCTGGGCCGGAGCACCAGCCCAGGGTTTTTGCGTCGGCGGGTTCAGGTCGCTGACGCCTTGGCGATCGCGGTGATCGCCGCGTCCAGCGTCGCGTTGAACTCATCGTCGCTCTGCTGAGCGGTCAATCCCTCTGTCAAGGCGCGCGAGAAGCTCGCGATCACGCCGTGGTTGGCGGCGAGCTTGTCGCAGGCCTCGTCGCGGTCGTACCCGCCGGACAGCGCGACCACGCGCACCACCTTCGGGTGGTCGACCAGTTCGCGGTACAGGTTGTCGACGCTGGGCAGTGTCAGCTTGAGCATCACGGTCTGTCCCTCGTCGAGCGCGTCCAGGCTCGCCGACAGCGCGGCCTTCAGCTGGTCCTCGGCCTCGGCCTTCTGCGGGCTGTGGATGTCGACCTCGGGCTCGATGATCGGTAGCAGGCCCGCAGCGAGGATCTGCTTGCCGACCTCGAACTGCTGGTCGACGACGGACTGCAGACCGGCGCCGGGCGCCTTGATGACCGAACGCATCTTCGTCCCGAAGACGCCCTTGTCGCGTGCGCGAGCAAGCAGGTCGTCGAGTCCGGGGATGGGCTTCATGACCTGCGCGCCGTCCTGCTCGTCGGCCAGGCCCTTGTCCACCTTCAGGAACGGTACGACGTTCTTGACGTTCCACAGGTAATCGGCCGTCGGTCGGCCCTCGACCTCGCGATCCATCGTGTCCTCGAACAGGATCGCGCCCAGAATCCGATCGCCGGCGAAGCTCGGGCTGGTGATGATGCGGGTCCGCATCTGGTGCACGAGGTCGAACATCTGCGCATCGCCGGAGTAGGCGTCCTCGTCGATGCCGTACAGCTTCAGCGCCTTGGGCGTGCTGCCGCCGCTCTGGTCCAGGGCGGCGATGAAGCCGGCGCCACGCTGCACCTTGCTGAACTGTTCGGGGTTGAACTGATCGGTGGTGTTCATGTTCCCTTCCTGATGGCCCTCGACATCGAACGCGGTCACCAACCGCGTTCGCGCCACTCGTCCAGGTGTGGACGTTCGGCTCCGAGGGTGGTGTCGTCGCCGTGTCCTGGATACACGACGGTCGAATCTGCGAAGACGTCGAACACGCGACTGGTCACATCACCCAGCAGCTGTTCGAAGTCCCCTTCCTTCCAGGTCTTGCCGACCCCACCGGGAAACAGGCAGTCCCCGGTGAACAGGTGCACCCGGTCCTCGCCATCCTCTCCGGTGTCGGCGCCGCGCAACGCCAGCGCCACCGATCCGGGCGTGTGGCCCCGCAGGTGGATGACGTCGAGATGCAGGTCTCCGACGTCGATGCGATCGCCGTCGGCGAGCATGCGCTGGGGGGTGATCGGCAACGGATCGGCGTCGAGCCGGTGCGCGGCGGTGGGCACACCCGTGGCGTCGGCCACGTCCGCGAGCGCCATCCAGTGGTCCTGGTGTTGGTGGGTGGTGACGATCAACGAGAGGGTCGGCGCATGATCGGCGATCAGGTCACGCAGTATCTCGGCGTCGTTGGCGGCGTCGATGAGTAGCGTCTCGCCGGTGTGGGAACAGGTCACCAGGTACGCGTTGTTGTCCATGGGACCCACCGAGGCTTTGACGATGGACGCGCCGGGCAGAGTGCGCCGCGCCGCGGTGTGCGGCTCGACGTGGCCGGTGTAGTTGTCGTCGACGACGGTCATGGTGACCCACGTTACTTCGCTGCGCGGCCCTGGCCGCCACCGCGGGTGAAAGCTGTCGGTGGGTCGACTTAGCATGGGCCTGTACTGCGTCTGCCAGGACGCATCGGGCACATCTCCTTCTCGGAGGGAAAGGACATCGTGGCTGACCGCCTAGTTGTCAAAGGTGCCCGGGAGCACAATCTGCGTGGCGTCGATCTGGACCTGCCGCGCGACGCGATGATCGTGTTCACCGGGCTGTCGGGGTCCGGCAAGTCGTCGCTGGCGTTCGACACGATCTTCGCCGAGGGGCAGCGGCGCTACGTGGAGTCGTTGTCGGCCTACGCCCGGCAGTTCCTGGGCCAGATGGACAAGCCCGATGTCGACTTCATCGAGGGCCTCTCGCCGGCCGTCTCGATCGATCAGAAGTCCACCAACCGCAACCCGCGCTCGACGGTGGGCACCATCACCGAGGTCTACGACTACCTGCGTCTGCTCTACGCGCGCGCCGGCACCCCGCACTGCCCCGTCTGCGGGGAGCGGATCGCGAGGCAGACGCCGCAGCAGATCGTCGACCAGGTCCTCGCGATGGACGAGGGGTTGCGGTTCCAGGTCCTCGCGCCGGTCGTGCGCACCCGTAAGGGCGAGTTCGTGGACCTGTTCGACAAGCTGAACACCCAGGGCTACAGCCGTGTTCGCGTCGACGGCGTGGTGCATCCGCTCACGGATCCGCCGAAGCTCAAGAAGCAGGAGAAGCACGACATCGAGGTGGTCGTCGACCGCCTCACCGTCAAGGCGTCGGCCAAGCAACGGCTCACCGATTCGGTCGAGACTGCGCTCAACCTCGCCGACGGCATCGTGGTGCTCGAGTTCGTCGACCGCGAAGACGACCATCCCCACCGCGAGCAGCGGTTCTCCGAGAAGCTGGCCTGTCCCAACGGTCACGCGCTGGCCGTCGACGATCTCGAACCGCGGTCGTTCTCGTTCAACTCGCCGTACGGCGCCTGCCCCGAGTGCACCGGGCTCGGCATCCGCAAGGAGGTCGACCCCGACCTGGTGGTGCCCGATCCCGATCTGACACTGGCCGAGGGTGCGATCGCGCCGTGGTCGATGGGACACACCGCCGAGTACTTCACCCGCATGCTCGCCGGCCTGGGTGACCAGCTCGGCTTCGACGTGAACACCCCGTGGAAGAAGTTGCCGGCCAAGGCGCGCAAGGCGATTCTCGAAGGCTGCGACGAGCAGGTGCACGTGCGGTACAAGAACCGCTACGGCCGCACCCGGTCCTACTACGCCGACTTCGAAGGCGTGATGGCGTTCCTGCAGCGTCGCATGGAACAGACCGACTCCGAGCAGATGAAGGAGCGCCTCGAGGGCTTCATGCGCGATGTGCCGTGCCCCGAATGCCAGGGCACCCGCCTCAAGCCCGAGATCCTCGCCGTGACGATGACGGCCGGCGAGTACGGCCCCAAGTCGATCGCCGAGGTCGCGGAACTGTCGATCGCCGACTGCGCGGCGTTCCTCAACGCGCTCACCCTCGGCACCCGCGAGGCCGCGATCGCGGGACAGGTGCTCAAGGAGATCCAGTCCCGACTGGGCTTCCTGCTCGACGTCGGCCTGGATTATCTGTCGCTGTCGCGGGCCGCGGGCACCCTGTCCGGCGGTGAGGCCCAACGCATCCGGTTGGCCACCCAGATCGGATCCGGTCTCGTCGGCGTGCTCTACGTGCTCGACGAGCCGTCGATCGGCCTTCATCAGCGGGACAATCGCCGCCTGATCGACACGCTGGTGCGGCTGCGCGACCTCGGCAACACACTGATCGTCGTCGAGCACGATCTCGACACCATCGCCCACGCGGACTGGGTGGTCGACATCGGCCCCGCCGCCGGTGAGCACGGCGGCCAGATCGTGCACAGCGGTACCTATCAAGATCTGCTGAACAACCCGGAGTCGATCACCGGCGCCTACCTGTCGGGCAAAGAGGAGATCGAGGTCCCCGAGCTGCGCCGGGTGCCCGACAAGAAGCGTCAGCTCACCGTCGTCGGGGCGCGCGAGCACAACCTGCGCGAGATCGACGTGGCGTTCCCGCTCGGTGTGCTGACCTCGGTGACCGGGGTGTCCGGGTCCGGCAAGTCGACGCTCGTCAACGACATCCTGGCGTCTGTGCTGGCCAACAAGCTCAACGGCGCCCGGCTGGTGCCGGGCCGACACACCCGCGTCAACGGCCTGGATCACCTGGACAAGCTGGTGCGGGTCGACCAGTCACCGATCGGCCGCACACCGCGCTCGAACCCGGCCACCTACACCGGGGTGTTCGACAAGATCCGGACGTTGTTCGCCGCGACGACGGAGGCGAAGGTGCGCGGGTATCAGCCCGGGCGCTTCTCGTTCAACGTCAAAGGTGGCCGCTGCGAGGCGTGTTCGGGTGACGGCACCATCAAGATCGAGATGAACTTCCTCCCCGACGTGTACGTGCCGTGCGAGGTGTGCCAAGGTGCGCGCTACAACCGCGAGACCCTCGAGGTGCACTACAAGGGTAAGACGATCGCCGAGGTGCTCGACATGTCGATCGAGGAGGCGGCGGAGTTCTTCGCGCCGATCAGCTCGATTCACCGTTATCTCAAGACGCTCGTCGACGTCGGCCTCGGCTACGTGCGGCTCGGGCAGCCGGCGCCGACGCTGTCGGGTGGCGAGGCGCAGCGCGTGAAACTGGCCTCCGAGTTGCAGAAGCGGTCGACCGGCCGGACCATCTACATCCTCGACGAGCCGACCACGGGTCTGCACTTCGAGGACATCCGTAAGCTGCTGACCGTGATCAACGGCCTTGTGGACAAAGGCAATACGGTCATCGTCATCGAGCACAACCTCGATGTCATCAAGACCTCGGACTGGATCGTGGACATGGGGCCCGAAGGCGGTTCCGGCGGTGGCACCGTGGTGGCCACGGGCACTCCGGAAGACGTGGCGGTCAACCCGGACAGCTACACCGGTCACTTCCTCGCCGAGACCCTCGGAGTGGCGCGGCCGAAACCGAAAGCACGCTCACGCAGGAAGGTCAGCGCCTGAACCTCAGCGCTTCGACGCCGGGGACGGGAACCGCGGGCTGACCCGCACGCCGCCGAGCCAGGTGGTCAGCTCCTCTGCACGGGCCTCGAGCGCTGACGCCGCGCGACGCCCGACCTTCTCCAGCAGGACCAGCTCGACGCGGCCGGCGTCGTCCTGCCGCCAAGCGCCCACCACGCGGCCGTCGACCCACGCGGTGGGCCCCGCATTGCCGTTGCGGTCGAACACCTCGGCCCGGTGCGGGCCGAGGTACCAGTCCCGGTCGAACCAGCCCATCGTCGTGGGATCCAGTGACGGCAGCAGGGCGCACCACGGCTCGGCGGCCGGCTCGTCCGCCGGGCTGTCAACGTCGCCCGGCAGCACATACCCGGTGTCGGCGTCCAGCAGTACTTCTTCAGCATTGATGGCGGACAATGTCTTTCGAGCCCACGTCAGGGTCGCCCCGAACCACCACTTGATGTCGGTGAGCGTCGCGGGGCCGAAGGTCGCCAGCCAGCGGCGCACCAAGCCGGCGCTCGCGGTGTCGGCGTCCGCGGCGGTCCCGAGATCGGACAGCCACGTCTCGGTGGCCGTCCACCGCGGCCGCGAGGTCAGCCACCCCCCGTCGTTGACCCCGCGCACGATGTCACCGCGCGCGGAGAGCACCGTCAGGACCCGCGGCGCCAGATGCCCTTCCGCGCCGTAGGCCTTCCCCGGTGCGGGGTTGTAGGTACCGGTGAGTTCGGTCAACGCTTCGCGCAGTTCCCGTGCGCTGCAGGGGCCTTCGTCCCGAAGATGGCGGAGCACTGCGGCGCTCGCGGTGGCCAGCCAGGCCGCGCCGTCGCCGGCGACCCCGGCGCGTTCCACATCGGCGGCCAGTCGCCGCGCCTCGTTGACGGCCACTCGGTCACTGGCCGCCGCCTGCACCGCGGGTAGGTCCGCGGGCCGCACCACCCACAGCGTCCTGCGCATCGCGAGGTGCTTGACCACCGAGCGGTCCCGGTACAGCGCGACGTCGAGGTCGTCGTGCGCGAAATCCGGAAGCCGCGCCCACAGTGACAGATACGGCGTCGCGGGATCGGTGGCGTGCAAGGCGACCAGCCGCTCGGTGACGTCGGACACCGTCGCCGACGCTGCCGCAGGCGGACTCAACAGGTGACGGTGCGCCAGCCGGGCCCGGCGCTGCTCGACGGTGATGGTGCGCACGCCCGACCCTAGCCTTCCGGCCGGTGCCGACGCAGGGATCGACAGCGCTACTCGGTGTCGGTGTCGGTCTGTTCGCCCCGCATCGACCGCCGGATCTGGGCCAACCTCTCGGCGGCCGCGCGCTGCCGCGCGTCGTACTGCTCGGCCGCGGTCCGGCCTTCTGGGGTCTCGGCGGCCAACTCAGCCGATCCCAGCGATGTCGCGTATCGGTTCTCGATCTTCTCCCGAACCGCGTCGAATGTCGGGACCCCGTCCTCGGTGTAACCGCTCTCGGCAGGGATCGCGGCGTCGTCGGACATGTGCCCCACGCTACCGCTGCCCGCTAGCGGGCGGCCGCCTTTTCCGCCATGGCCGCCGGCGGGGGAGGCGCCTGCGGACTGGCGGGCAGCGCCACCGGCGCCACCCCCGGCGTGCCGATCGCACCGGCCATCCACGGCAGCGCGGTCGCGAACGCGGCGGAGGCGAAAGGCCAGTCGTGGTTGCCGGCTTGGTTGATCACGGCGCAGTCGATGCCGGACCGGTTGCCCAGGGCGCAGAGCGTCGAGGCGGCGATCGCCTGGTCGTTCGGCTTGCCGGCGCCCGACCCGGGCAGCGGGCCGTTGACGTCGAACCAGCCCTGCACCCCGCGGTAGGGGCCGTGCCGGCTGATGACCGCACTCGGATCGAACGACGCGTAGGCGGCACTGTTGCCACCGAACAGGCGGGCCACAGTCTGGGCCTTGTTCCCCGAATTCGGGGCGAGATCACCGGCGATGTCCTCGAACGCGCTGAACATGTCGGGATGCATCACCGCCAGGTCCACCGCACAGGTGCCACCCATCGACCAGCCGACCACACCCCAGTTCGCCGCGGCCGGGCTGACGCCGAAGTTCGCCTTCATGTAGGGCACCACGTCGCGTGTCAGGTGGTCGGCCGACTGGCCTCGTGCCCCGTTGACGCATTCGGTGTCGTTGTTGAACGCACCACCCGGGTCGACGAACACGACGACGGGCGCCGCACCATGGTGAGCCGCCGCGAAGTCGTCGAGGATCTTGATCGCATTACCTGCGCGCATCCAGTCCGCCGGGGTGTTGAACTCTCCGCCGATCATCATGATCGTCGGTAGTAATGGCGCCGGATCCGTGGCGTACCAGGCGGGCGGCAGGTAGACGAACTCGCCGCGGTGTTTGAAACCCGATGCGGTGTCGGGGATGTCGACGGGCACGACGCTGCCCTTGATCGGAATCGTGTGAGTGCGCTGCATCGACTTGACCGTCACCGGGTCGGTCTGGTCGGGCAGCGGGCCCGCGGTGAGTTGACTCCACGCGGTCTGCACGGTGGGGAAGTAGCCCGTCCACAGGTTGAGCGCCAGCGCGGCACACAGCGCGCACAGCGGAACTGCGGCCAGGGCCACCGCCCGGCGCCACCACTGTGCGTCGCGCCAGCCCGACACCAGTACGCCGAATGCGATGCCGGACAACGCGATCCACACCCACAACGTCTGCGGTGCCGGGTTCGTGTCATCAGCGACACCGGCTGTCTCGGTGTACCAGTACGCGCCCACGGTCAGCATCACCCCGATGACCGCCGACCACGGGAGCCACACCATCCGCCAGCGCCGGGTGCGCCAGCCGATGGCGGTGACCAGGGCGACGATTGCCAAGACCTGCACGACGGCGGGCAACCACCCGTGCATCAGCGACAGATGGTGGCGAGTGGATTCCCAGAAGGTCAGGGAGAACGGACCGGACGTCGTCACGGCTCCACCTTGACGCCCGAAGCTTGGAGCAGGCTGTGTCCTTGCTGCTAACGCGGTTTGGCGAGCGGGAACGGCAGTGTTTCGCGGATGCTGCGGCCGGTGATCATCATCACGACGCGATCCACGCCCATGCCCAGCCCGCCGGTGGGAGGCATGGCGTACTCCATCGCCTGGAGGAAGTCCTCGTCGAGTTCCATCGCCTCCGGATCACCGCCTGCTGCCAGCAGTGACTGCTCCTGCAAACGGCGGCGCTGCTCCACCGGATCGGTGAGTTCGCTGTAGGCCGTGCCCAGTTCGACGCCCCAGGCCACCAGGTCCCAGCGCTCGGCGACCCCCGCGATGCTGCGATGCGGACGGGTGAGCGGGGACACCGAGGTGGGGAAGTCGGTGTAGAACGTCGGCGCCTCGGTGCGGTCTTCGACGAGGTGCTCGTACATCTCGAGCACGACGGCGCCGGTGTCCCAGTGATTGAGATAGGGGATCGTGGCCTTGTCGCAGAGCCGGCGCAGGGTGCCCAGATCCGTCTCGGGCGTGATGTGTTCACCCAGTGCCCCCGACACGGCGTCGTGCACGGTGGTGACCCGCCACGGCCCGGAGATGTCGACCGGCTCCAGGGTGCCGTCCTCGCGCGGACGCCAGAACACCTGCTCGCCGTTGGCCGCCTGGGCGGCATTCTGGATCAGTTCCCGTGCACCGTCGATCCACACCCGGTAGTCGGCGTGCGCCTGATAGGCCTCCAGCAGCGTGAACTCGGGGTTGTGGCTGAAGTCCACGCCCTCGTTGCGGAACGCGCGGCCGAGTTCGAAGACCCGCTCCACACCGCCGACGCACAATCGCTTGAGATAGAGCTCGGGGGCGATGCGCAGGTACAGGTCGAGGTCGTAGGCGTTGATGTGGGTGAGAAACGGTCGAGCGTTCGCGCCGCCGTGGATCTGCTGCAGAATGGGCGTCTCGACTTCGAGAAAGCCCTTGCCCACCAATGTCTCCCGGATCGCGTGCAGAACCGCGCTGCGCGCTCGGATCAGCTCGCGCGCATCCGTGTTGACCGCGAGGTCGACGTAGCGGGCGCGCACCTTGGCTTCCTGATCGGTCATGCCCTTCCACTTGTCGGGCAGCGGGCGCAGGCATTTGCCGATCAGCCGCCAGCGCCCCGTCAGCAGCGACCAGGTGCCGTTTCGGCTGTGCCCCATCGTGCCGCTCACCTCGATGAGGTCTCCGAGGTCGATGGTTCGGGTGAAATCGGCGGTACATCCCGATTCGAGCAGTGAGTTGTCCAGCAGCAGTTGCACATCGCCCGACCAGTCCCGCAATTCGACGAACAGCACGCCGCCGTAGTCGCGAAGCCGCAGCACCCGCCCGGCCACGGTCACCGCTGCGCCCTCGGGGCTTTCGAGGGCCTGGACCACCGTGTGGCTGGGCGGACTGCCCACCGGGTAGGCGTCGACGCCGTCGTCCTGCAGCGCCTTCAGCTTGGCCATGCGGACGCGCACCTGCTCGGGCAGCCGGGGTGCGGTGCCCTCGGCCGGCGCGTCGGCGCGCAGCCCGTCGAGGTCGGGTGCGGTGCCGTCGCTGTGCAACGCACCGGTGGCGATCAGCGCACCGGGCACCGCGGTGTGATGGCCGGTGTGGGGTTGTTCGTGGCGACGCGAGAACGGAAGCACCAGAAAGCCTTCGGCGATGACGGAGGCCACTCCGACGCGAGGAACCAGACGCGCCTCCTCGTAGCACGCGTACCGCGGCACCCACTCCGGCTGGTACTTCATGTTGGACCGGTACAGCGTCTCCAACTGCCACCACCGGGAGAAGAACACCAGCAGGGCCCGCCACATGCGGGCCACCGGCCCTGCGCCGAGTTGGGCGCCCTGCTCGAACGCCGACCGGAACATCGCGAAGTTCAGCGACACCCGGGTCACGCCGATCTCCTCGGCCTGCAGGCACAACTCGCTGACCATCAACTCGATGGTGCCGTTGGGTGATTCCGGGGCGCGGCGCATCAGGTCCAGCGACACCCCGTTGGTGCCCCACGGCACCAGTGAGAGCATCGCGACCACCGCAGTGTCGCCGGCGTCGCCGGACTGTTGAATGGCCTCGACCAGCAGGCAGTCGCCGTCCGCGGGGTCACCGAGCCGGCCCAGCGCCATCGAGAAGCCGCGTTCGTCGTCGGTATCGCGCCAGGCGTCGGCGCGCTCGATCACCGCCGCCATCTCCTCGGCGGACAGATCCCGATGGCGGCGCATCCGCACCGTGACACCGGCGCGGCGGGCCCGGGTCACGGCCTGCCGCACAGCACGCATGTCGGGCCCGGAGAGGCGGAAGTCGTCGGGGTGCAGGATCGCCTCGTCACCGAGTTGCAGCGCACTCAGCCCGGCCTCGCGGAACGCTTGGGCCGCCGTGGAACTCGCCCCCATCACCCCCGGCGCCCATCCGTAGGTCTCGCACAGCGCAAGCCATGCGGCGATCGCGGCGGGCCAGGCCCGCGGATCGCCGACCGGGTCGCCGCTGGCCAGACACACCCCGACCTCGACGCGATAGGTTATCGCGGCGCGGCCGTTGGGGGCGAAGACGACGGCCTTGTCGCGGCGGGTGGCGAAGTAGCCGAGCGAATCGTTCTTGCCGAACAGTTCCAGCAGGCCGCGGATCGCCGATTCGTCCTCACCGGTCAGCGCGTTGTCGGCGCGTTGCGATTGGAAGAGCACGATCGCGGCGACCATCAGCGCGAGTGCACCGAAGAGACCGAGCAGCGCATTGACCAACACGTGTGGGTGGCCGGCGAAGGTGTCCGCATCCGCGCCGGCGAACGCGCCCACGCGGTTCAGTGCGTACCAGAACCGGTCGGAGCGGGCCAGCGAGCCCGGGAACAGCTCCAGCAGGCCCCACCCGACCAGGGTGCCCACCGTCATGCCGGCGAGGAGCACGAGTGCCGCCTTGAGCAGCGCGCCGCGACGGACCCGCGCCCAGAACTGGTGACGCGCCAGCACCAGACACACCACCGCGACGACGTGGAACCCGAGACCGACGATCTCGCCGACCTTCTCGAACCAGCGCTCGCCGCCGTCGATCAACTCGAGGAGGTTCCACCCCGCGGCGGCGACCATGTAGCCGGTCAGGATCCACAGCGCGATGCGTTTGCGGGCGGCCAACGCCGCCGCCAGCAGGACGAGGACGAACGCCCAGGCGAAGCTGGTGTCGGGGAAGTTGAAGATGTAGTCGTCGACGAACTCGCGCGGCATCTTGATCGCCGAGCGAATGAACGGGGAGATGCTCGCCAGCAGCGACAGCGTCGCGATGACGCCGACGATCCAACCGGCTGCAGCAGGCACCCAGCCGAAACTGGTCGCGGGACGTGTCCTGGCGAGGCCAGTGGTGGTCATAGGGCGCGAGGATAGGCCCTCACGCTGCGTCGCGGCTGCAAGTCGGCCGCGCGCCGGGTTCACCAGACGGGGCCGGTGTACTTCTCGCCGGGACCTTTGCCGGGCTCATCCGGTGCGGCGCTACCCTCGCGGAACGCCAGCTGCAGACTCTTGAGGCCGTCACGGACCGGGCCGGCATGCGGACCCAGGTACTCCGCCGAGGCCGACACCAGCCCCGCCAGCGCCGTGATCAGGCGCCGTGCCTCGTCGAGGTCGCGGTGGGGGCTGTCGTCCGGATCGTCGGCGGACAGGCCCAGCTTCTCCGCGGCCGCACTCATGAGCATCACCGCCGCGCGAGTGATCACCTCGACCGCGGGCACGTCGGCCAGTTCGCGTGCGGGCGCTTCGGGATGTTCAGAGCTATCGGTCATGCCTGCTAGACTGGCATGCGCGACCGTCCCGGCTGAGGCCAGGGACAGCAAGTGGAGTCCCACTCCCACCGCCTGCCGATGATCGATACAAGGTAGTGCGGTCCGGTCCGGACATCGGTGACGACGTCACCGGTATCCGGCCTGGTCGGCTTTGGGCCCTGCTGTGAGCAGGGCTTATTCGTTCCCATGGGGGACGTGTGCCGCCGGGGCGGGGACTCTGTGATGACAACAGGATCTACCCCGGGAGGCCCCATCAGCACTGAGACCCGCGTCAACGAGCGCATCCGCGTACCTGAAGTCCGTCTGATCGGACCGGGCGGTGAACAGGTAGGCATCGTGCGCATCGAAGATGCACTCCGCGTCGCCGCCGACGCCGATCTCGACCTCGTGGAAGTAGCGCCGGACGCCAAGCCGCCCGTGTGCAAGATCATGGACTACGGGAAGTTCAAGTACGAGACGGCGCAGAAGGCTCGCGAGTCTCGCAAGAACCAGCAGCAGACCGTCGTCAAGGAACAGAAACTCCGTCCCAAGATCGACCCGCATGACTACGAGACCAAGAAGGGTCACGTCATCCGCTTCCTCGAAGCCGGGTCGAAGGTCAAGGTGACGATCATGTTCCGCGGCCGCGAACAGTCGCGGCCCGAACTGGGTTTCCGCCTCCTGCAGCGCCTGGGCGCCGACGTCGCCGATTACGGCTTCGTCGAGACGTCCGCGAAGCAGGATGGCCGCAACATGACGATGGTGCTGGCCCCGCACCGCGGCGCGAAGACTCGTGCCAAGGCGGCGCACGATGCGGACGCGCCGGCGCAACAACGCGCCACCACGGCCGCCGACACCCAGACCGACACACAGAAGAACTGAGGAAACATGCCCAAGGCGAAGACCCACAGCGGCGCTTCGAAGCGGTTCCGTAAGACCGGGACCGGCAAGATCGTCCGCCAGAAGGCCAACCGCAGGCACCTGCTCGAGCACAAGCCGTCCACGCGTACCCGCCGGCTCGCCGGCCGCACGGCGGTGGCTGCCAACGACACCAAGCGTGTCGCGAAGATGCTCAACGGCTGACTCTTTCGGGCGCCCGCGCCCTTTCCCTTACCCGACCCAGATAGGACACACCCATGGCACGCGTGAAGCGCGCAGTCAACGCGCAGAAGAAGCGGCGCACCGTACTCAAGGCCTCCAAGGGCTACCGCGGACAGCGGTCCCGCCTGTACCGCAAGGCCAAAGAGCAGCAGCTGCACTCGTTGACTTATGCCTACCGTGACCGGCGTGCTCGCAAGGGCGAATTCCGCAAGCTGTGGATCTCGCGCATCAACGCCGCCGCACGGGCCAACGACATCACCTACAACCGCCTCATCCAGGGCCTCAAGGCCGCAGGCATCGAGGTGGACCGCAAGAACCTGGCCGAGATCGCGGTCAGCGATCCGGCCGCGTTCGCCGCGCTGGCAGAGGCCGCCAAGGCGGCGCTGCCGGAGGATGTCAACGCACCGTCGGGTGAGGCTGCCTGACCCTTACCGAGCGTTCTGCTCGGGTGGTGGCCGCGGTCAAACTGCACCGCCACACCGGGCGCCGCCGCGCCGCACGCTTTCTCGCCGAGGGACCCAACCTCGTGGAGGCAGCGTTGCGGCGCGGACTCGTTTCCGAGGTGTTCGCCACCGAGGCCGCGGCGGAGCGATTCGCTGACCTGCTGACCGGGACGACAGTCGAGCTGGTCACGGAGAAGGCCGCGAAAGCGTTGTCCGACACCGTGACTCCGGTGGGGCTCGTCGCGGTGTGCGAGCAGCCGACCGTCGACCTGGACGGCGTGCTGGCCGCGCGGCCGACGATGCTGGCCGTTCCGGTCGGCATCTCCGAGCCCGGCAACGCCGGAACGCTGATCCGGGTGGCCGACGCCATGGGCGCCGACGCCGTCGTGCTCGCCGGCGAGAGCGTCGACCCCTACAACGGCAAATGCCTGCGTGCTTCGGCGGGCAGCATCTTCTCGGTTCCGGTGCTGAGCGAACCCGATGTGCTGCAGCTGCTTTCGCGACTGAAGGTCGCGGGCCTGCAGATCTTGGCCACGGTTCTCGACGGGGATGCGAGCGTCGACGACGTCGACGCGGCGCCGACAGCGTGGCTGTTCGGTCCCGAGGCTCACGGCCTGCCCGACGAGGTCGCCGCGCTGGCCACCGCGCGGGTGCGCATTCCCATGGCAGGGGAGGCGGAGAGCCTCAACGTGGCCTCGGCTGCGGCCATCTGCCTCTACGCGTCGGCGCGCAGTCGTCGGGCCGCGCAGAGCTGAACTACTGGGCCTTGAGCATGCGCTCCGACACCGCGAGAAGCAGCCTGCGTGGCGCGACGCGGTACCCGGAGGCAAGGATGGCGTTCTTGAGGCCGGAGACCACGGTGGGCGTCGACTTGTCCAGTGCGGCCAGCGCGGTCTCGACGACCTCGGTCACGCTTTGGCGCCCGTCGGTCATGAACCTCTCGCCGGTGCGGTCGAAGAACTCCGTCTCCGTGGCACCGGGGCACAGCGCGAGAATGCGTACGCCGGTCTTGCGATTCTCCTGCCAGAGCGCTTCGGAGAACGACAGCACGAACGCCTTCGTCGCGCCGTAGACGGCCATGCCGGGGGTCGGTTGGAATGCCGCTGTGGACGCCACGTTGATGACCACGCCGTGGCGTCGCTCGACCATGGCGGGCAGGTAGCGCGCTGTCAGATCGACCACCGTCCCGCAATTGAGTTGCACGGCACCGGCATTCGCGTCGGGATCCTGGGTGTGGAAGGCGCCGTGCAAGCCGATGCCGGCGTTGTTGACCAGGATGTCCACGGTGCGGCCGAGCTCGCTGATCTCAGCGGCCAGCTGGGCGCCGGACACCGCCACCGCGAGATCGGCCGTGACGACGTCGACGACGATGCCCGGGTGGCGTGCCAGCAGACTCTCCCGCAGAGCTTCGAGCCGGTCGGCGCGGCGGGCCACCAGGATCAGATCGGCGCCGCGCGCCGCGAGCTGGATCGCGAACTCCTCGCCGATCCCACCGCTGGCGCCGGTGATCAACGCCGTGCTGTTGCTGAATTCCACCGTGGCGCTCCTTCGTCCCTCGAAGCGCCCATTGTGTCAGGCCGCCGTGCGGGTTCGCGGACGTCCCGGCCGCAACGCCGCCAGCGCGAACGTGGTGTGCACCAATGCGCCCGCACGGTCCAGGAGCGTCTTGCCGTGAGGCACGTAGTGCATGGGCATGCCGCGGCGGTCCCGCGGCGGCCCCATGAACGCGGGCGCCTCCACGAGCGGGGAATCCGGGGCGGCCGTGCCGTCGGCGCGCCGGTACGCGGCCACCGCGCGCGGGTGCAACCGGATCTCGTCGGGGACTGCGACGAAGGCGAGTTCGACCAGTTTGCCGAACAGCCGCAGCAACACCTCGTCGCCCGGTGTCCACCGCAGGCCGGCCTTCTCCCGGACCGCCGGGTCGAACAGCCCTGCCGCGATCCAGCGCTGCGCCCCGACCATCGGCTTGAACATCTGGTCCCACAGCGGCGTCGGCATCAGCACGAAGCGGGGTTTGGGGATGCGGATCGAGAAGATGTCGCGGGTGGCCCGGTTGATCTCCAGCTCGTCGCGACAGGTGCGGTCCCAGTACTCGCAGAACTCCTCCCACGTGCCGGGCACCGGCCGCATGCTCATGCCGTACATGCGGTACCACTGCACGTGTTCGTCGAACAGCTGCCGCTTCTCGGCCTCGGTGAGCCCGCCGCAGAAGTACTCGGCGGTCTTGATGATCAGCATGAAGAACGTGGCGTGCGCCCAGTAGAAGGTGTCGGGGTCGAGCGCGTGGTAGCGGCGGCCTTTCGCGTCGACGCCCTTGATCGTGGCGTGGTACCCCTTGATCTGCGCGCCGGTCTGGGCGGCGCGGTCACCGTCGTAGACGACGCCCATGATCGGGTAGACCGAGCGGGCGACCCGTTGCAACGGCTCCCGCAGAAGAATCGAGTGATCCTCGACGCCCGCGCCGAGCGCGGGGTACATGTTCTGGATCGCGCCGATCCAGACGCCGAGCATGCCGGTGCGGACGTCGCCGAAGTACTTCCACGTCAACGAGTCCGGCCCCAACGGGTCCGATGCCGAAGGACGCTGCGCCGCCGCCGGAGATCCCATCAGCTCACGCTATGGCTGACAACGACCGTTGTCTATGGCAGGGTGGTGGCCGTTATCCAGCCGCCACCGCGCGGCCGCGCACGCGTGACCTGGTCATTCATCACCCACGTCGCGCTGGATTACGCTGACCCCTGTGGAGGACAGTGACGCGTCGGGCCCACTGAGGTGGCTGCGCACGGTCAACCACCACGCCGGGGCCGTCGCCTTCCTGCGGCGCGCCCGCCGCGCTCTGCCCGGGGATCCCGAGTTCGGTGATCCGCTGTCGACTGCCGGTGTGGGCGGTCCACGCGCAGCTGCGCGGGCGGCCGACCGGCTGCTCGAACGCGAGGCACTGACGCGCGAAGTGAGCCTCGGCGCGCTGCAGGTGTGGCAAGCCCTGACCGAGCGTGTGTCGGGCCGGCCCGCCAACGACGAGGTGACGCTCGTGTTCACCGATCTCGTCGGGTTCTCCGCCTGGTCGTTGCGCGCCGGAGACGATGCGACGCTGCGGTTGCTGCGCCGCGTGGCGCAGGTGGTGGAACCGCCGCTTCTGGAGGCCGGCGGACACATCGTCAAACGCATGGGTGACGGGCTGATGGCGGTGTTCGCCGATCCGCCCACGGCGCTGAGCGCCGTCCTCCTCGCCCGGGAGGCGATCAGGACCGTCGAGCTCGACGGCTACACGCCCCGCATGCGGGTGGGGATCCATACGGGCAGGCCGCAACGGATCGGCTCGGACTGGTTGGGCATCGACGTCAACCTCGCCGCCCGGGTGATGGAACGCGCGACCCGGGGTGAGCTGGTGGTCTCGGCAGCGACGCTGGAGCGCGTCCCGGAGGAGGAACTCGACCGTCTGGGCGTCACCGCCAAGCGGCTCCGCAAGCCCGTGTTCGCGGGCAAGCAGGACGGCGTGCCCGACGACTTCGTGATGTACCGGCTGAGAACTCGCAGGCAGTTGGCAGGTGACGAGGACCGCGACGGCGCCGCGTCCGGCGCATAGTGGACACGGTGCGGTCCGGATGGCTGGTCGTCCGCAGGGCGGGGTTCACCCTGAGCTACGCCGTGCTGGTGTCTGTCGTCACCGCCGCGATGGTGCGGATGGACCCGTCCATGCACGACGCGCTGATCCGGCACGCCAGCACGAACCTGCACAACCTCAGCCGCGGCCGGTTCGGCACGTTGATCAGCAGCGCCTTCGTCGTCGACGCCGGCCCGATCTACCTGTGGCTGCCCGGCCTGGTCTGCCTGCTGTTGGTGGCCGAGTTGACACTCGGGGGCGGCCGGACCGCACTCACGTTCGCTACCGGCCACGTCGGGGCGACCCTGCTGGTGGCGGCGGGACTGGTCGCCGCCGTCGAACTCGACTGGCTGCCGGCGTCGATCGCCCGTGCCTCCGACGTCGGCATGAGCTACGGCGCGATGGCGGTGGTCGGCGTGCTCACCGCGGCAGTACCGGATCGATGGCGGGCCGCCTGGATCGGATTCTGGTGTGCGGCGGCGGTTGTCGTGGTGACCGGTGGCGGTGGCTTCACCGACATCGGGCATGCGGTGGCGCTGGCCCTAGGCATGGTCGTCTCGACACGGTTGCGCGCAGCGCCACGCTGGTCGCCGGCCACCGCGGCGCTGCTGTGCGTCGGTGCGGCGTTTGCGTTCCTGATACTCGCTGACGGTGTCGTCGGCGTCATCGAAGGCGCCGCCGCGGGCACCATGGGAGCACTCATCGCCGCCGGTGTCGAACGCCTGCGGCACGCGCGACGGCGGCCCGCCGACGCGGTCACCCGGTCGGAGTGCCACGACCGCGGCGGCTCGTCGACCACGGCGTGAGGGCAACGAGCCATCGCCTATGATCGCCGGGTGGCTGATCAGCCAGGGAACCTCACCGACGATGCGTTGACCGATGCGGTCGGCGCAGCCGGTCGCGCCTTCGCCGAGGCTGCGACGCTCGACGAGCTGGCGCGCGCGAAGACCGACCACCTCGGTGACCGGTCGCCGATCGCGTTGGCGCGGCAGGCGCTGGGCACTCTGCCCAAGACCGAGCGGGCCGACGCGGGCAAGCGGGTCAACGTCGCTCGGACCGCAGCGCAGAGCGCCTACGACGAGCGGCTCGCCGCGCTGCGCGCCGAACGTGACGCCGCGGTACTGGTCGCCGAGCGCATCGATGTGACGCTGCCCTCGACGCGGCACCCGATCGGCGCCCGGCACCCGATCACACTGCTGGCCGAGCACGTCGCCGACACCTTCGTCGCGATGGGGTGGGAACTGGCCGAGGGTCCGGAAGTGGAGACCGAGCAGTTCAACTTCGACGCGTTGAACTTCCCGCCCGATCACCCTGCTCGCAGCGAACAGGACACCTTTCACGTGGCGCCCGACGGCTCCCGCCAGGTGCTGCGCACCCACACGTCCCCGGTGCAGATCCGCGCACTGCTCGACCGTGAGCTGCCGGTCTACATCGTCTCGATCGGACGCACCTTTCGCACCGACGAACTCGACGCCACCCACACACCGGTCTTCCACCAGGTGGAGGGACTGGCCGTCGACAAAGGACTGACCATGGCGAACCTGCGCGGCACGCTGGACGCGTTCGCGCGTGCCCAGTTCGGGCCGCAGGGGCGGACTCGGCTGCGGCCGCACTTCTTCCCGTTCACCGAACCGTCGGCCGAGGTCGACGTCTGGTTCCCGAACAAGAAGGGTGGCCCCGGCTGGGTCGAATGGGGCGGCTGCGGCATGGTGAACCCGAATGTGTTGCGCGCGTGCGGGATCGACCCCGACGAGTACTCGGGCTTCGCGTTCGGCATGGGGTTGGAGCGCACCCTGCAGTTCCGCAACGGCATCCCGGACATGCGCGACATGGTCGAAGGTGACGTGCGCTTCTCGCTGCCGTTCGGGGTGGGCGCCTGATGCGTCTTCCCTACAGCTGGCTGCGCGACGTCGTGGCGGCCGGGGCTCCCGGCTGGGACGTGACCCCCGAGGAGCTCGAGCAGACACTGATCCGGATCGGCCACGAGGTCGAGGAGATCATCCCGGTCGGACCGGTACGGGGCCCGCTGACCATCGGCCGCGTCGTCGCGATCGAGGAACTCACCGAGTTCAAGAAGCCCATCAGGGCGGTCAAGGTCGACGTCGGCTCACACAATGTCGAGGGCGAGCCGCGCGACATCGTCTGCGGTGCAACGAATTTCGCCGTCGACGACCTGGTGGTCGTGGCACTGCCCGGCACCGTGCTGCCCGGCGAGTTCACGATCGCCACCCGCAAGACCTACGGCCGCACATCCGACGGCATGATCTGCTCGTCGGCCGAGCTCAACCTCGGCGCCGACCACTCCGGGATCCTGGTGCTGCCGCCGGGCACCGCTGCACCGGGCGACTCCGCCCACGAGGTCCTCGGGCTCGACGACGTGGTGTTCAATCTCGCGATCACCCCGGACCGCGGCTACTGCCTGTCGGTGCGCGGCATGGCCCGCGAGATCGCCAACGCCTACGACCTGGACTACGTCGATCCGGCGCTCGGCGTGCCCGCGCTGCCGAACGAGGGTGACGCGCTGCCGGTGACGATCGATCCCGCCGCCGGCGTGCAACGCTTCGCACTGCGCCCGGTCACCGGCATCGACCCGGCGGCGGTCTCGCCGTGGTGGATGCGACGGCGCCTGCTGCTCAGCGGGATTCGTGCGATCTCGCCGGCCGTCGACGTGACCAACTACGTCATGCTCGAGCTCGGCCACCCGATGCACGCGCACGACCGCAGCCTGATCCGCGGCGGCTTCCGGGTACGTTTCGCCGAGCCGGGGGAGACAGTGGTCACGCTCGACGACGTCGAGCGTCGGCTCGATCCGGCCGACGTCCTGATCGTCGACGACGCGGCCACTGCCGCGATCGGTGGGGTCATGGGCGCCGGCACCACCGAGGTGCGTGACAGCACCACCGACGTCCTGCTCGAGGCCGCGGTCTGGGATCCCGCCGCGGTATCGCGGACACAGCGCCGGCTGCGACTGCACAGCGAGGCCGGTCGCCGTTACGAGCGCACCGTGGATCCCGCGATCTCGGTCGCGGCACTGGACAGGGGAGCCGCACTGCTGGCCGAGATCGCCGGCGGAGCAGTGCAACCGACGCTCACCGACTGGCGCGGGGAACCGCCCCGGCAGGATTGGTCACCCGCCCCGGTGCGGATGCCCGTCGACCTGCCCGATCGCCTGGCCGGGGTCGAGTACCCGGCTGGAGCCGCGGAGCGGCGGCTGACGCAGATCGGTGCGACGGTCACCGTCGACGGCGGCGAACTCACGGCCGTACCGCCGAGCTGGCGGCCCGACCTGCGCGAGCCCGCCGATCTGGTCGAAGAGGTGATGCGGCTCGAAGGCCTCGACGCCGTCCCGTCGGTGCTGCCCGCCGCACCCGGCGGGCGCGGCCTGACGCCGGTGCAGAAGCGGCGCCGGGCGATCGGAAAGGGGCTCGCCCTCGGCGGATTCGTCGAGATCCTGCCGACGCCGTTCCTGCCCGCCGGAATCTTCGACCAGTGGGGTCTGCCGGCCGACGACCCACGCCGGCACACCACCCGGGTGCTCAACCCGCTGGAGTCCGACCGACCCGCGCTGGCCACCACACTGCTTCCCGGCCTGCTGGAGGCGTTGAGCCGCAACGTCTCCCGCGGAGCAGCCGATGTGGCCCTGTTCGCGCTGGCGCAGGTCGTCGAGCCCACCACCGCGACGCGCGCGGTGGATCGCATCCCCACCGACCGGCGCCCCACCGATGACGAGATCGCGACACTGGACGCGTCGCTGCCGCGCCAGCCGCAGCACGTCGGTGCGGTACTCGCCGGGTTGCGCGAGCCTGCCGGCCCCTGGGGCCCGGGACGCGCGGTCGAGCCGTTCGACGCGTTCGAGGCGGTCCGGATCATCGGGCGGGCTGCCGGCGTGGACTTCACGCTGCGCAGCGCCGAGTACCTGCCGTGGCACCCCGGACGGTGCGCCGCAATCTGTCTGGGAGACACCGTCGTCGGACACGCCGGCCAGTTGCATCCCGCCGTGATCGAGCGCTCCGGTCTGCCGAAGGGCACCTGCGCGCTGGAAGTGGACCTCGACGCGGTGCCGATCACCGAGCTGCTCCCGGCTCCGCGCGTCTCACCGTTCCCCGCAGTGTTCCAGGACGTCGCGCTCGTCGTCGACGAGGAGGTGCCGGCACAGCGGGTCGTCGACGCGGTGCGCGACGGCGCGGGCGAGCTGCTCGAAGACGTCCGACTCTTCGACGTCTACGCCGGACCGCAGGTCGGCGAGGGGCGTAAGTCGCTGGCGTTGGCGCTGCGCTTCCGGGCCGCCGACCGTACGTTGACCGAGGACGAGGCGAGTGCGGCGCGCGATGCGGCGGTGGCCGCGGCGGCCGGCGCGGTAGGTGCTCAGCAGCGGCGCTGACCAGCATCAATAATGAATTTGCATGTTGCTGCATAAGCATGCAAGGATCGTGGCATGACGTCCGTCGCCGTGGCCGGAGCCAGTGGATACGCCGGAGGAGAGATCCTGCGGCTGCTGCTCGGGCACCCCGCATACGCGCAGGGCACGCTCACGCTAGGTGCCCTGACCGCGGCAGCGAGTGCCGGAACCACTCTCGCCGAACACCACCCGCATCTTCTGCCGCTGGCCGATCGGGTTCTCGAGCCCACCGAGGTCGAGGTGCTGGCAGGCCATGACGTCGTGTTCCTGGGGTTGCCGCACGGCCACTCCGCCGCGCTGGCCGAGCAGCTGGGTCCCGACACCGTGATCATCGACTGCGGCGCGGACTTCCGGCTCACCGACGCCGCCGCGTGGGAGCGGTTCTACGGCTCCGAGCACGCCGGCAGCTGGCCGTACGGGCTGCCTGAGCTGCCCGGCGCCCGCGACCGGCTGCGCGGCGCCACCCGGATCGCCGTGCCGGGTTGCTACCCGACCGCCGCGCTGCTGGCGCTGTGGCCGGCGGTGGCGGCCGGACTCGTCGAGCCGGCCGTGACCGTCGTCGCGGTCAGCGGCACCTCGGGTGCGGGCCGGGCCGCCAAAGTCGACCTGCTGGCCGCCGAGGTGATCGGCTCGGCGCGGGCGTACAACGTGGGCGGCAAGCACCGGCACACTCCCGAGATCGCACAGGGCCTGGCCGCGGTCGCCGGTGGCGCGGACGTGACCGTGTCATTCACCCCGGTGTTGATCCCGACGGCCCGCGGCATCCTGGCCACGTGCACCGCCCGCACCCAGGCGTCGCTGTCCGATCTGCGCGCGGTCTACGAAAAAGCCTACGACGCCGAGCCTTTCGTGTACCTGCTGCCCGAGGGTCGGTTGCCGCAGACCGGCGCCGTCGTCGGGGGCAACGCCGCCCAGCTCGGGATCGCCGTCGACACCGACGCGCAGACGTTCATCGCGATCGCCGCGATCGACAACCTCGTCAAGGGCACCGCCGGCGCGGCCGTGCAGTCGATGAACCTGGCGCTGGGCTGGACCGAGACCGATGGACTGACGACCGTGGGGGTGGCTCCGTGACCGATCTGGCCGACAGCGCCCGGCTGCTGCGCACGCAGGGCGTGACCGCGCCCGCCGGTTTCCGGGCGACGGGAATCGCCGCCGGTATCAAAGCTTCCGGTGCGCTCGACCTCGCGCTGGTGTTCAACGAGGGCCCCGATCACACTGCGGCCGGGGTGTTCACCCGCAACAAGATCAAAGCCGCCCCGGTGCTGTGGTCGACGCAGGTGCTCACGACGGGCAGGCTGCGTGCGGTCATTCTCAACTCTGGTGGCGCCAACGCCTGCACCGGGCCGGCCGGCTTCCAGGACACCCACGCCACCGCCGAGGCCGTCGCGGCAGCACTGTCCGACTGGGGCACCGAGACCGGCGCCATCGAGGTCGCGGTGTGTTCGACCGGCCTGATCGGCGACCGCCTGCCCATGGACAAGGTGCGCGCCGGCGTCACCGAGATCGTGCACGAGATGGCCGGCGGCCTCACCGGCGGGGAAGAGGCCGCGCGGGCGATCATGACCACCGACACGGTGCCCAAACAGGTTGCGCTGCATCATCAGGATCGCTGGACCGTCGGCGGCATGGCCAAGGGTGCGGGCATGCTGGCGCCGTCGCTGGCCACGATGCTGTGCGTGCTGACGACTGACGCCGTGGCCGACGCCGCGGCGCTCGACCGCGCGCTGCGTCGCGCGACCGCGGCCACTTTCGACCGCCTCGACGTCGACGGCAGCTGCTCCACCAACGACACCGTGCTGCTGCTGTCCTCGGGGGCCAGCGAGGTCACGCCGAGCCAGGACGATCTCGACGCCGCGGTGCTCGCGGTCTGTGAGGACCTGTGCGCCCAACTGCAGGCCGACGCCGAAGGCGTGACCAAACGGATCCTCATCACCGTCACCGGCGCGGAAACCGAGGACGACGCGGTGACAGCCGCGCGGGTGATCGCCCGCGACAGCCTGGTCAAGACCGCGCTGTTCGGCTCGGACGCCAACTGGGGCCGGGTGCTCGCCGCGGTGGGCATGGCGCCGGTACCGCTGAATGCGGATCGAATCACCGTGTCGTTCAACGGTTTCCCGGTCTGTGTGGACAGTGTGGGAGCGCCGGGCGCGCGCGAGGTCGATCTGACGGGTGAGGACATCGTGGTCACGGTGGATCTGGGGGTCGGCGCCGCCTCGGCGTCGATCCGCACCACCGACCTGTCTCACGCGTACGTCGAAGAGAATTCGGCCTACAGCTCATGAGCCTGCCGACGCCGCAGAAGGCGCTGGTGCTCGCCGCCGCGCTGCCCTGGCTCAAGGCACTGCACGGCAAGATCGTCGTGGTCAAGTACGGCGGCAACGCGATGACCGACGACACCCTCAAGGTGGCATTCGCTGAGGACATGGTGTTCCTGCGCAACTGCGGAGTCCACCCGGTGGTCGTCCACGGAGGCGGCCCCCAGATCAGCGCGATGCTCAAAAAGCTCGGTATCTCCGGCGAATTCAGGGGCGGCTTCCGCGTCACCACCCCCGAGGTGCTCGACGTCGCCCGCATGGTGCTGTTCGGTCAGGTGGGCCGGGAACTCGTGAACCTGATCAACGCGCACGGGCCCTATGCGGTCGGGATCACCGGCGAGGACGCGCACCTGTTCACCGCGGTGCGCCGCAGTGTGCTGGTCGACGGCGTGGCCACCGACATCGGACTCGTCGGCGACGTCGAGCGGGTCAGCACCGACGCGGTGCGGGATCTGATCGCCGCCGGCCGGATTCCTGTCGTGTCGACGATCGCGCCGGACGTGGAGGGCCGGGTGTACAACATCAACGCCGACACCGCCGCGGCCGCGCTGGCCGAGGCGCTGGGCGCGGAAAAGCTGCTGATGCTCACCGATGTCGAAGGCCTCTACACCAGCTGGCCCGACCGCGGCTCCCTGGTCAGCGAGATCGATTCCGCCGCATTGACGCAACTGCTTCCCACGTTGGAGGAGGGCATGGTGCCCAAGATCGAGGCCTGCCTGCGCGCCATCACCGGCGGCGTGCCCAGCGCGCACGTCATCGACGGCCGGGTCGAACACTGCGTGCTGGCCGAACTGTTCACCGACGAAGGTGCCGGAACCAAGGTGGTCGCGTGATGAGCCAACCTCTGCTCGACCGCTGGTCTGCGGTGATGATGCACAACTACGGCACGCCGCCGCTGGCGCTTGCCAGCGGGCAGGGCGCGGTGGTCACCGATGTCGACGGCAAGCACTACGTCGACCTGCTGGGCGGTATCGCGGTCAACGTGCTCGGCCATGGCCATCCCGCGGTCATCGATGCGGTGCACCGGCAGATGAGCACGCTGGGCCACACGTCGAATCTCTACGCGACCGAGCCGGGGATCGCCCTCGCCGAGGCGCTGGTCGGTCACCTCGGGGCCCCCGCCCGGGTGTTCTTCGCCAACTCCGGTACCGAGGCCAACGAAGTCGCGTTCAAGATCACGCGGTTGACCGGGCGTACCGAACTCGTTGCCGCCGAGGGTGCGTTCCACGGCAGGACCATGGGGTCGCTGGCTCTGACCGGGCAGCCTGCCAAGCAGGCGCCGTTCGAGCCGTTGCCCGGCGAGGTCACCCACGTGCCCTATGGAGACGTCGACGCATTGCGCGCGGCCGTCGACGACGAGACGGCCGCGGTCTTTTTGGAGCCGATCATGGGGGAGGGCGGCGTCGTCGTCCCGCCGGCGGGCTACCTCGTTGCCGCGCGGGAGATCACGGCACGCCACGGCGCTCTGCTCGTCCTCGACGAGGTGCAGACCGGCGTCGGGCGGACCGGAGCTTTCTACGCCCACCAGCACGACGGCATCACCCCCGACATCGTCACGCTGGCCAAGGGTCTCGGCGGCGGCCTGCCGATCGGGGCGTGCCTGGCGATCGGACCGGCCGCGGAGCTGCTGACCCCCGGCCTGCACGGCAGCACGTTCGGCGGCAACCCGGTGTGCACCGCGGCAGCATTGGCCGTACTGAAGGTGCTCGCCGACGACGGGCTGATCGAGCACGCCGACGTGCTGGGCAAGACGATCAGCCACGGGATCGAGGCGCTCGGGCATCCGCTCGTCGACCACGTCCGCGGGCGCGGCCTGCTGCGCGGCATCGTGTTGACCGCCGACGTCGCCAAGCCGGTCGAGGCGGCCGCGCGTGACGCAGGCTTCCTCGTCAATGCCGCTGCGCCTCAGATCATCCGGTTGGCGCCGCCCCTGGTCCTCACCGAGGAGCAGGCGCAATCGTTCATCACCGCGCTGCCGGGCATCCTCGAGACGGTGGCCGGATCATGACCAGGCACTTCCTGCGCGACGACGATCTGACCCCGGAGGAGCAGGCCGAGGTGCTGGCGCTGGCCGCCGAGCTCAAGCGCAAGCCGTTCAGCCGTCGGCCGCTGGAGGGCCCGCGCGGGGTCGCGGTGATCTTCGAGAAGAACTCGACCCGAACGCGATTCTCCTTCGAGATGGGTATCGCCCAGCTCGGCGGGCACGCCGTCGTCGTCGACGGGCGCAGCACCCAGCTGGGCCGGGAGGAGACGCTGGAGGACACCGGCACGGTGCTGTCCCGCTACGTCGACGCGATCGTGTGGCGCACCTTCGCCCAGGAGCGGCTGACCGCGATGGCTTCCGGGTCGTCCGTCCCCATCGTCAATGCGCTCTCCGACGAATTCCACCCGTGCCAGGTGCTCGCCGACCTGCAGACCCTCGCCGAATGGAAGGGCGGTCTGAAAGGCTTGCGGCTCAGCTACTTCGGCGACGGCGCCAACAACATGGCGCACTCGCTGATGCTGGGCGGCGTCACCGCCGGCGTGCACGTGACGATCGCGGCGCCGCGCGGCTTCGCCCCGCACCCGATGTTCGTCGCCGCTGCCGAGACCCGCGCTCACCAGACCGGTGCCACGGTGACGGTGACCGACGATCCGCAGGCCGCGGCCGCCGGTGCCGACGTGCTGGTCACCGACACCTGGATTTCCATGGGCCAGGAGAATGACGGGCTGGACCGCGTCCGGCCGTTCCGTCCGTTCCAGGTCAACGCTGAATTGCTCGGCCGCGCGGACGCGGAAGCCGTTGTGCTGCACTGCCTTCCGGCTCACCGCGGACACGAGATCACCGACGAGGTGATCGACGGGTCGCGCAGCGCGGTCTGGGACGAGGCAGAGAACCGGCTGCATGCGCAGAAGGCGCTGCTGGTGTGGCTGCTGGAGCATTCGTGACCGCCTCCACGCGAGCGGGCAGGCAGGCCCGCATCGTCGCGCTGCTGTCCGCTCAGCAGGTCCGCAGCCAAGGGGAGCTGGCGGCGCTGCTGGCCGCCGACGGCATCGACGTGACGCAGGCGACGCTCTCGCGCGATCTCGAGGAGCTCGGCGCGGTCAAGCTGCGCGGCGCCGACGGCGGTGGCGGGGTGTACATCGTGCCCGAGGACGGCAGCCCGGTGCGCGGCGTCACCGGTGGCACCGAACGGGTGTCCCGGCTGCTCGGTGACCTGCTGGTGGCCACCGATGCCAGCGCCAACCTCGCGGTCCTGCGCACACCGCCGGGTGCCGCGCACTATCTGGCCAGTGCGATCGACCGGGCCGCACTGCCCTATGTGGTCGGCACCATCGCCGGCGACGACACGATTTTCGTCATCGCGCGAGAGCCGATGACCGGTGCCGAACTCGGCGAGGCTCTGGAGAGCCTCGCCAAAGCCTGACACGAACAAGGGAGAGAGTCATATGTCCGAGCGCGTCATCCTGGCGTATTCCGGCGGTCTGGACACCTCGGTGGCCATCAGCTGGATCGGCAAGGAGACCGGCCGCGAAGTGGTCGCGGTGGCCATCGACCTCGGGCAGGGCGGTGAGGACATGGACGTCGTGCGCCAGCGCGCCCTGGACTGCGGTGCGGTGGAGGCCGTCGTGGTCGACGCCCGCGACGAGTTCGCCGAGCAGTACTGTCTGCCGGCCATCCAGTCGAACGCGCTCTACATGGACCGCTACCCGCTGGTCTCGGCGCTGAGCCGGCCCCTGATCGTCAAGCACCTCGTCGAGGCCGCCCGCGAGCACGGCGGCGGCATCGTCGCCCACGGCTGCACCGGAAAAGGCAACGACCAGGTCCGCTTCGAGGTCGGTTTCGCCTCGTTGGCGCCCGATCTGCAGGTGCTCGCTCCGGTGCGCGACTATGCGTGGACCCGTGAGAAGGCGATCGCCTTCGCCGAGCAGAACGACATCCCCATCAACGTGACCAAGCGCTCACCGTTCTCGATCGACCAGAACGTGTGGGGTCGCGCGGTGGAAACCGGCTTCCTGGAACACCTCTGGAACGCACCGACCAAGGACGTCTACGACTACACCGAAGATCCCACGGTCAACTGGAGCAGCCCCGACGAGGTCATCGTCGGCTTCGACAAGGGTGTGCCGGTGAGCATCGACGGCCAGCCGGTGACGGTGCTGCAGGCCATCGAGGCGCTCAACGCCCGCGCCGGGGCGCAGGGCGTGGGCCGCCTCGACGTCGTCGAGGACCGGCTCGTCGGCATCAAGAGCCGCGAGATCTACGAGGCGCCCGGCGCGATGGTGCTCATCACTGCCCACACCGAGCTCGAGCACGTCACGCTGGAGCGTGAACTGGGCCGCTTCAAGCGCGGGACCGACCGCAAGTGGGGCGAGCTGGTGTACGACGGCCTGTGGTACTCGCCCCTGAAGTCGTCGCTCGAGGCGTTCGTCGCGCACACCCAGCAGCACGTCACCGGTGAGATCCGGATGGTGCTGCACGGCGGGCACATCGCGGTCAACGGCCGGCGCAGCGCGGAGTCGCTGTACGACTTCAACCTCGCGACCTACGACGAGGGCGACACGTTCGACCAGTCCTCGGCGAAGGGCTTCGTCCATGTGCACGGGCTGTCGTCGAGCTTGTCGGCGCGGCGGGACCTGGCCGGTAAGTGAGCACCCCCTCATCGCCCAAACCGACATTCGGGCGGGAAAGTGCGAGAGAAACCCACCAATTCGTCGATCTCGACGCGGGACGGGGGCGCTGACATGAGTACGAACGAAGGGTCGCTCTGGGGTGGCCGGTTCGCCGACGGGCCGTCCGATGCGCTTGCCGCCCTGAGCAAGTCGACCCACTTCGACTGGGTGCTGGCGCCCTACGACGTGATGGCGTCGAAGGCGCACGCCAGGGTGTTGCATCGCGCGGGGCTGCTGACCGATGAGCAACGCGACGGGCTGCTCGCCGGGCTGGACAGTCTCGGCAACGACGTCGCCGACGGTAGCTTCGGGCCGATCGCGACCGACGAGGATGTCCACGGCGCGCTCGAGCGGGGCCTGATCGACCGCGTGGGAGCCGATCTGGGCGGACGTCTGCGGGCCGGCCGATCGCGCAACGATCAGGTGGCGACGTTGTTCCGGCTGTGGCTGCGCGACGCGATCCGCCGGATCGCCGACGGCGTGTTCGACGTCGTCGCAGCGCTGTCCACGCAGGCCGCCGCGCATCCCACTGCGATCATGCCCGGCAAGACGCACCTGCAGTCCGCGCAGCCGATCCTGCTGGCGCATCATCTGCTCGCGCACGCCCATCCGCTGCTGCGTGACGTGGACCGGCTCCTCGACGCCGACAAGCGCGCCGCGGTGTCGCCGTACGGCTCGGGTGCCCTGGCCGGTTCATCGCTGGGCCTGGATCCGGATGCGATCGCAGAGGAGCTGGGTTTCACGGCTGCGGCCGACAACTCCGTCGATGCCACGGCCGCACGGGATTTCGCGGCGGAGGCGGCATTCGTCTTCGGCCTCATCGCGGTCGATCTGTCTCGGCTGGCCGAAGACATCATCCTGTGGAGTACCACCGAGTTCGGGTACGTGCGGCTGCACGACGCCTGGTCGACCGGCAGTTCGATCATGCCGCAGAAGAAGAACCCCGACATCGCCGAACTCGCCCGCGGCAAGGCGGGCCGGTTGATCGGCAACGTGACCGGGTTGCTCGCCACTCTGAAAGCCCAGCCGCTGGCCTACAACCGGGACCTGCAGGAGGACAAGGAGCCCGTGTTCGATTCGGCGGCGCAGCTCGAGATGCTGCTGCCCGCGATGGCCGGGCTCGTGTCGACGCTGGAGTTCGACGTGGAGCGCATGGCCGCCCTCGCCCCGCTGGGCTACACGCTGGCCACCGATGTCGCGGAATGGCTGGTGCGGCGCGGAGTTCCGTTCCGGGTCGCGCACGAGGCGGCGGGCGCGGCGGTGCGCGCGGCGGAAGCTCGCGGTGTGGGACTGGAGGAGCTCGAGGACGCTGAACTCGCCGCGATCCATCCCGAACTCGGGCCGCAGGTCCGTGATGTCCTGACGGTGGAAGGGTCGGTGAATTCGCGTGACGCGCGGGGCGGCACCGCCCCCGTTCAGGTGGCCCGGCAGCTCAGCGCCGTGCGGGCAGCATCCGACGATTTGCGAATCCGGCTGCGCCGCTAGCATCTGCCAGCATGGACCCCGGCGGGCAACAGGAGGCGAGCCGCCATGCTCGCGTCCGGGGCTGGCTCGCGCAGCGTCCGATCCGGCGATGGTGGCGGGCCGCGCTCGCCGTCGTCCTCGCGGTCGCCGCGCTGTTCGGCGGACTCGACACCGTCGACACAGGGGCGGTGCCCTTCGCCGCAGGCGAGGATTTCTCCGACGGTCAGTACACCGTCAACATCCACGGTGCCACGCTGCTGCCCGAAGTGACCGGCGGTAACCGCACCCTCGGCCCCGTCCAGCCCGGCAAGCTGTACCTCGGTGTGACGGTCACGCTGACCAACGACGGCACGATGCCGGGACGACTGCGCAACGAGCTCGATCTGCGTGACGTGCCGGACAAGGAGTTCTTCGGCGCGTGGCGCATCCGCGACGGATCGCAGATCCAGACCCTCGGGCCCGGGTTGACAGAGAAGCTCGCCTATCTGTGGTTGGTGCCGCGCGACGCTCTGCAGCCGGGCGACACGGTCAGCGTCCGGGTGTGGAAGAAGCAGTTGAAGCAGCTGATGGTGACCTACGGCGGGGAGGAGTGGCTGGACAGCCTCACCGACTACGGTGTCACCGAGCTGACCGTGAAGGAACCGTCATGAGGCTCCGCTCAGCGCTGTCGGCAGTGTGCGTCGTGCTGCTGGTCGCGGCGGCCGCGCTGATCTGGCACCACCTCCCGACGCCCACCGATCTGTACGGACCCTTCGACGTGCACGGCCAAGCCGGTGAACCGGTGCGCGGGCGCGGCGTCACCGCCACCGTCACGTCGATTCGTGTTGCGCCGGAGGTCAATTCGGTACCGGCCGCCGGCCGTTGGGTGGTCGTCGAGACGACGCTGCAGGCCCAGGGCAGCACCGACGTACCGCACGCGGATCTGCTCGTCGGCCCGAACACCTACATCCCCACCGATCGGTTCTTGACCAAGACCCTCGGACGCTCCCTGGCACCGGGGATCGAGCAGCGCGGCGCATGGGTCTTCGATGTCGCGTCGGCGCTGATCGACGGCGATGATCTCGGCTCGCTCGTGCTGCGCGTCTGGGTGGGCAGCGATCTACTCGATTCGCGGCTGGTGATCGCCATTCCACCGGAGGCGATCGGCCGCAGCGCCGAGTTGCGACTGGCCCAGCTGGAGGCGAGCGCATGAAAGCGGCACAGCTGTGGCAGCGCAACGTCCTCGGCGCCGTCGTCGTCGTCTGCGCGCTCGCGGTGTATGTCGTCATCGACTTCCGCGCCGACTGGTCGGCCTACCGCCACTCGGTCGAGCCGCGCGTCGCGATCGGAAAGGGCGAGAGCGGCTCGGCCGGCGGGCAGACCTGGCGGCTGACGTCGATCAAGCATCTGAACCGCAGCCCGACGCGGTTCGGGCCGCCGCTGCCCCCCGGCACGGTGCTGACCGTGCTCGACGTCGACAGATCCGGAACCCCCGATCCGGGCTACTGCAGCGCCGTGATCACCGACGGCACCACGCGCTGGACGGCGGAGGGCGTCGGTGGTTACACCCCGATCCCGCCCGAGGGCGTGACCTCGCTCTGCAACCTGCCGGGGCCCGTGCAGTTCGCGTTCCTGCTGCCCGACGACGTGGTACCCACGGCCCTGGACGTGACGACCAACGGTCAGATCACGGTGCGGATGGCGCTGTGACCTGCTGCGGACGTAGCTGTTCGAGGCAGTACGCCACGGTCGAGGCGATGAGGCACACCCGCAGCGGCTCGATGATCATGTGCGACAGGAAGATCAGGGTGGGGCGCACGGCATCCCAGTAGGCCTGCGGGTGGGGTCCCAACAGCCAGGCCACCCCGCGGAAGAGATTGCCGGCGCGCACCTCCGGCCGGTAGAAGCTGCCGGCCATGTCCAGCCACGCCAGCCCGAGATAGCCCAGCACGTAAAGCGCCAACGCAAGCACACCGCCGTGCAGGATGAGCCGCGCGGAATCGGTGATCGGTCGGTAGTTGCCGAGCCGGGAGAGCAGCACCTCGCGCGCCTCCGCGCGACGGACATCGGGCAGATTCGACCACCGCTGCCGAATTCGCTTGTGCCTTGCCGCGCGCTCGAAGAGCCGGTCGGCGCGTGCGCCGGCGACGCGGCGCGCGGCGCCGCGCCAATCGGCGGGCATCGACACGCCGTAGACGATCGCGGCGACGGCCAGCCAGAGCAGCGGGACGGTGGCGCCGCCGAACACGGTGCTCACGGTCCAGGTGAGCCAGTCCCACAGGACTTCCAGTGGACGGAAGTGCGAGAACAGCTCGGCGCGAGTCTCGGTGAACCACACCACGATCCGCCGCTGCGACAGCCAGCCGGTCGGGTTGACGAAGAACGTCACGTCCTGGCTGGCGGCGAAACTGAGGCCGAGGAACACCCACAGCGCGTCGACGTACACCCGCACGGCGATCATCCACCGCGGCATCGCGTCCTTGAATCGGCTCAGGACGTAGCGCAGCACGAGCGCTGCCACGATCAGCACGAGCGTCACCGTGCCCACCGGCAGCGACTCGGGGTGTAACTCGACCGCACCCGCAGTGTTCATGGCCTCGCCGATCCGATACCCGAGGGCGCGTTCTTCGTAGGCGATCCAATCCTCGGCGAACATCTTCCACGCCAGATAGATCGCGAAGAACGGCACGATGACGGTGGCGAACACGTCGACGCGGCGCGCAGCGCGCGGTGGAAGTGCCGCCAGTGCCGGGATACCCGACCGGAGGACGAAGAACATCGCCACGTAGGACCCGAGCCGAGCCAAGCCCGCCAGCGGCATGATCAACGCGGCCCACAGGTCGTTGTCCCACCCGGCCCAGGCGGCCAGCTCGATCGCACCCCGACGTCCGAGCAGCCCGAGGAGATAGCACGCGGCGAGCTGAGGCCAATACCGCCAGCACAGCACGAACGGACGTGCCATCACCGACAGCGCCGCGGTCATCCGGCGCTGTCGGCCAGCTCGAGCCAGGTCTGCTCCAATTCGTCTTTGCGGGAGAGCAGATCGCCGAGCTCGCCGTTGAGCTCGCCTGCCCGCACATGATCCGCGGCGGCGTCGGCCATCGCCTCGTGCACCGCGGCGATCCGGTCGTCGAGCTTGGCCAATTGGTTCTCGATCCGCGTCATCTCCTTGCCCGCGCGGCGATCCTTGGCTGCCGCCGACTCACCGCGCACCGGCTCGGAGCGCGCCGCAGCCGGGGTGGCCGCCGCCGACCGCTCGGCGAGGTACTGCTCGATGCCCCCGGGCAGCAGATCGCAGCGTCCGCCTCCGGTCAGCGCATATGTCACATCGCTGACCCGTTCCAGGAAGTACCGATCGTGGGTGACCACGATCAGCGTGCCGGGCCAGCCGTCGAGATAGTCCTCAATGACCGTCAACGTGTCGATGTCGAGATCGTTGGTCGGTTCGTCGAGCAGCAGCACGTTGGGTTCGTCGAGCAGCAGGCGCAGGAACTGCAGGCGGCGCCGCTCACCGCCGGAGAGCTCGCCGAGCCGAGTGGTCAGCTTGTCGCCGGTGAACCCGAAATCCTTGAGCAGCGTGTCTGCGGTGATCTCGCGGCCGCCGGCGAGTTCGGTGACGCGGCGCCGGTTCTCGACCGCGTCGAGCACCCGAGCCGAGCCGTCCAGCTCCTTGAGCGCCTGGCTGAGATAGCCGATGTGTAGCGTCTGGCCTCGCTTGATGGTTCCGCTCGTCGGCGACAGCTCGCCGGCGAGCAGACGCAGCACCGACGTCTTGCCGGTGCCGTTGACGCCGACCAGCCCGATGCGCGCGCCCGGGCCGATCGACCAGTCGATGCCGTCGAGCAGCGTGCGGGGCGGATCGCCGACCTGGAGGCCGACTCGATGGAGGTCGAACACGTCTTTGCCGAGCCGGGACGTGGCGAAGCGCTGCAGCACCAGCGAGTCGCGGGGAGGTGGTTCATTGGCGATCAGGTCGTTGGCGGCCTGGATGCGGAATTTCGGCTTGGACGTCCGCGCGGGTGGCCCGCGGCGCAGCCACGCCAGTTCCTTGCGCATCAGGTTTCGGCGCCGCGCCTCGGTGCCCGCCGCCGTTCGCATGCGCTCGGCGCGCGCCAGGACGAACGCCGCGTAACCGCCCTCATAGGCGTCGACGACGCCGTCGTGCACCTCCCACGTGTTCGTGGCGACCGCGTCGAGGAACCAGCGGTCGTGGCTGACCACCACGAGCGCCCGGGCCGGCCGCGCGGACAGGTGTTCGGCAAGCCATCCGATCACCTCGACGTCGAGGTGGTTGGTGGGTTCGTCGAGCACCAGCACGTCGTGATCGGCCAACAGGACCTCGGCCAGTGCGACCCGGCGTCGTTCGCCGCCGGACAACTCCGCCGCCGGGGCGTCCAACGACACTCCCGACAGCAGGTGCTCGACGACGGTACGGGTGTTCGGCTCGGCGGCCCAGATGTGGTCGGGTCGGCCCCCGACGATCACCCCGCGAACCGTGTCTTCGGGCGCGAAGTCGTCGGCCTGACGCAGGTAGCCGACCGAGAGACCGGAGGTGTGGGTGGCCCGCCCGGAGTCGGGCGCCAGCGTGCCGGTGAGCACCTTGAGCAACGTCGTCTTGCCGTCGCCGTTACGGCCGACCACACCGATCGCATCGCCCTCTTCGACACCGAGGCTGACGGCGTCGAGCAACGTACGAGTGCCGTAGCCGACAGTCACTTTTTCCAGGTTGATCAGGTTTGCCATCAGGCGCCGATGATAGGCCTGCGCTGTGCCATGATGACGTCTGCGGTGCAGGGATCAGAGGTATGGGGTCGGCGATAGGGGAGCAGGCGTTGGTGGATCTGTCGGCGATCACCGGACCGGTCGGGCGCTTGGTCGCCACCGCTCAGAACGGTCTGGAGGTGCTGCGCTACGGCGGCCTGGAGACCGGATCGGTGCCCTCGCCGTTCCAGATCGTGGAGAGCGTGCCGATGTACCGGCTGCGCCGCTACTTCCCGCCCGACGCCCGGCCCGGCGCAAAACCCGCGGGACCTCCGGTGCTGATGGTCCACCCGATGATGATGTCGGCCGACATGTGGGACGTCACCCGCCAGGACGGCGCGGTCGGCATCCTGCACCGCGCCGGCGTCGACCCGTGGGTGATCGACTTCGGCTCGCCGGACAAGGTCGAGGGCGGGATGCAGCGCAACCTGGCCGACCACATCGTGGCGCTCAGCGAGGCGATCGACACGGTCAAATCGGTGACCGGCCGCGACGTGCACGTGGCGGGATACTCGCAGGGCGGCATGTTCGCCTACCAGACCGCGGCGTACCGCCGCTCGAAGGATCTGGCGAGCATCATCGCGTTCGGCTCGCCCGTCGACACGCTCGCCGCGCTGCCGATGAACCTGCCGGCCAGCCTCGCGCCCGCGGCCGCCGACTTCATGGCCGACCATGTCTTCAGCCGCATCGACATCCCGGGCTGGATGGCGCGCACCGGGTTCCAGATGCTCGACCCGATCAAGACCGCCCAGTCGCGGCTGGAGTTCCTGTTGCAGCTGCACGACCGGGAGGCCCTCCTGCCGCGCGAACAGCAGCGCCGGTTCCTGGCCTCCGAGGGCTGGATCGCCTGGTCGGGCCCGGCGATCTCCGAGCTGCTCAAACAGTTCATCGCCCACAACCGGATGATGACCGGTGGCTTCTCCGTGCACGGCGATCTGGTGACGCTCTCGGACATCGACTGCCCGGTGCTGGCGGTGGTCGGCGAGGTCGACGACATCGGTCAACCCGCCTCGGTACGCGGTATCAAGCGGGCCGCACCGCAGGCCGATGTGTACGAGTTCATGATCAGGGCAGGACATTTCGGCCTCGTCGTCGGGTCCAAGGCAGCCGGCCAGACCTGGCCGACGGTGGCGCAGTGGGTGCGCTGGCTCGACGGGGCCGGCGCGATGCCCGACGGTGTCGCACCCATGGCGCTGCAACCCGCGCAATCCGCGGAGAGCGGCGTGTCACTGACGTCGAGACTGGCGCACGGCACCGCCGCCGCCACGGAGATGGCCGTCACGCTGGTGAAGTCGGCCGCCGACGCGTTCGTGGCCGCGAACCGCTCGGCGCGCACACTCGCGGTGGAGACCGCCCGCACCCTGCCCCGCCTCGCGCGACTGGGACAGGTCAACGATCACACCCGAATCTCGTTGGGCCGCATCATGAGTGAGCAGGCCCGGGATGCCCCGCAGGGTGAGGCGCTGCTGTTCGACGGTCGCGTGCACACCTACGAGGCGGTCGATCGCCGCATCAACAACGTGGTGCGCGGTCTGATCGATGTCGGGGTGCGCCAGGGCGCGCGGGTGGGCGTGCTGATGGACACCCGGCCCAGCGCGCTGGTCGCGATCGCCGCGCTGTCGCGGCTCGGGGCGGTGGCGGTGCTGATGCCCCCCGACGCCGATCTCGCCGCGGCGGCGCGGCTGGGCGCGGTCACCGAGATCATCACGGACCCGGGTCATCTGGATGCCGCGCGCACCCTCGACACCCGGGTTCTGGTGCTCGGCGGTGGCGAATCGCGCGACCTGCATCTTCCCGACGATGCCGGCGTCATCGACATGGAGCAGATCGACCCCGAGCGGGTGGATCTGCCGGGCTGGTACCGCCCGAACCCCGGCTTGGCCCGCGACCTGGCGTTCATCGGGTTCAGCACGATCAGCGGTGAGCTGGTCGCCCGCCAGATCACCAATTACCGGTGGGCGTTGTCGGCATTCGGCACCGCATCGGCGGCGAACCTGAGCCGCAACGACACCGTCTACTGCCTCACTCCGCTTCATCACCAGTCCGGTCTTCTGGTCAGCCTCGGCGGCGCGGTCGTCGCCGGTGCGCGTATCGCGTTGTCGCGGGAGTTGCGCCCGGACCGATTCGTCCAGGAGATCCGGCAGTACGGCGTGACGGTCGTGTCCTACACGTGGGCGATGCTGCGGGAGGTGATCGACGATCCCGCGTTCTCGTTGACCGGCAGTCATCCCGTGCGGGTGTTCATCGGATCCGGTATGCCCAGCGGTCTGTGGAAGCGGGTCGTGGAGGTGTTCGAACCGGCGACAGTCGTCGAGTTCTTCGCGACCACCGACGGGCAGGCCGTGCTGGCCAACGTCGCGGGCGCGAAGGTCGGCAGCAAGGGGCGGCCGCTGCCCGGCGGCGGCGAGATCGCCCTCGCCGCCTACGACCCCGACGACAATCTGATCCTCGAAGACGACCACGGTTTCGTGCGTCGCGCGGACACCAACGAGATCGGCGTCCTGCTTGCCCATCCCCGCGGACCGGTCGACCCGCTGGCCTCGGTCAAGCGAGGGGTGTTCGCCCCGGCGGACACCTGGGTCTCCACTGAGTATCTGTTCCGCCGCGACGAGGACGGCGACTACTGGCTCGTCGACACCCGGGCAGCGGTGATCCACACCCCCCGCGGGCCGGTGTTCGCGGCGACCGTCAACGACGGAGTCGGCCGACTCGGCGCGGTCGACATGGCGGTCACCTACCCGGTGCCCGCCGACGGCCACACCCTCGCGGTGACCGCCCTGGCCCTGCGACCGGGGGGAAGCGTCACCGCCGCAGATCTGTCCGAGGCGCTGGCCGACCTCCCCGTGGGCGCCGCACCCGACATCGTGCACGTCGTCGCCGATATGACACTGACCGCCACCTACCGTCCGCTCGCCGGACCGCTGCAGGCCGAGGGAATTCCGAAAGCGTCCCGTAACGCCTGGTTCCGGGATGCCGATAGCCATCGGTACAAGCGGTTGACTGCGGCTGTTCGCAGCGAGATCGCCGGCCCACAGCAGTGATGCCCGGCGCGTGCCTCACTGTTAGGCTCGCGCTGGCGACTCCGAGGAGGATTCATGTCACCACGCAACTGGCGCCGCGCCGCCGCGACCGGGCTGGCCGGTGCCGCGCTGGTCGGGGGTCTCGCCGCGGGCCTGTCGGCTCCGCTCGCCGTGGCTGACCCGGCCGCAGCGCCGTCGACAGGCGATGCTCCTCCGCCGGTGTCACCGGATCGGATCCTCATGATGATCAACGAGCAGTACAACACCGGTTCGGGCGGCGGTCAGGTCTCGAAGTTGATCGACCAGGTGATGACGCTGCGCATGCAGGGCTTCAAGCCGTCGCGCGCCAACACCGCTGCTCTTGCGGATGCCCTCGACAAGCGTCCGAATCAGGCTCCGCTGGTCGAAGCTCTGCAGGCGACGCTCGCGACGCAGCGCAAGACGAAGATGCAGGCAGCGAATCAGGTGCAGCAGCCCGCGGTGCCGCCGCCGGCGACGCCGGGCATCGTGCAGGCGCCGATGGGTCCGAGCTGGGGCCCGGGCAACCCGATGATCCAGGACCCGAGCGACACGATCTTCCCGATGCCCGGTCGGACGGGATGACCCTCGACCCCGCACTGCTCGAGTTGCTCGTCTGCCCCGAGGATCGGGGCCCGCTGCTGTACGTGGACGGATGTCTCTACAACCCTCGGCTGCAACGCAAGTACCGCGTCGACGATGACATCCCGGTGCTGCTGATCGACGAAGCCGTCTCGGTGGACGACGACGAGCACCGGCGGTTGATGGCCGCGGCGGGCCAGTCTTAACCGAGTCCGGGCAGATCACCGGTCAGGTAGCGCTGCAGGTTCGGTGCGATCGTCTCCGCGACCTGGTCCACGGGTAGCGACTTGAACGGTTCCAGCTCGAGAATGTAACGCGCCATCACCACCCCGACCAGTTGCGATGCCACGAACTGCACGCGCACGCGGCCGGTGCCGGGTGGATCGTCGACGCGGGCACCCACTTCCGCGGTGATGACGTCCTGGAGGAAGCTCCGCACCATCGCGACGTCACTGCCGGCCAGCAGTGATCGCAGCGTCGCGATGAATCCCTTGCCCATCTCCGAATCCCACAGCGGCAGCAGCAGGGACGGCAGCACGTGGCCGATCCGGTCGACCGGCACCTCACGAAGCGGGCCGATCACTGACATGGGGTCGATGGGGATGTGGATCGCCGCGGCGAAGAGTTGGGTCTTGGTGCCGAAATAGTGATGGACCAGCGCACCGTCCACACCGGCTGCTGCAGCAATGGAACGGATCGATGTGTTGTCGAAACCGTTGCGAGCGAACAGGTCTCGTGCGGCGGCCAAGATGCGATCGCGGCTGTCCGAGGCGCCGGGGGGCCGTCCCGGACGTTTGCGATCCTGCTCGGTCGTCACGGTTGCTACGGTGTCCTTCGCCTCAATGTCGCCGCGGCCAGGGCGAGCGCTGACACCGCGAAGCCGGCGACGATCGAGAAGTCGCGTACGGCCAGCGATGTCAGCTCGGCGTGGGCGCCGACCTGGCGGAGTGCCTCCAAAGCGTAACTGGCCGGCATCGCGTTGCTCACCCACTGCAGCCAGTCGGGTAACTGCTCGCGCGGTACGACGATGCCGCACAGCAGCAGTTGCGGCGCGATCACCAGCGGCATGAACTGCACCGCCTGGAACTCCGTGCGGGCGAATGCGCTGCACAGAAGGCCGAGCCCGACCCCGAGAACGGCGTTGACGATCGCGATGGCGAACACCCATACCGGGCTCCCCTCGGTGTGCAGGCCGAGCAGCCAGAACGACACCAGGCAGGCGAGACTGGCCTGTGCCGCCGCGGCGAGAGAGAACGCGGTGCCGTACCCGGCGAGCAGCTCGAGGCGGCCCAGCGGTGTGGTGAGGATGCGCTCCAGCGTGCCCGACACACGTTCACGCTGCATGGTGATGGACGTGATCAGGAACATCACGATGAGCGGAAAGACCCCCAGCATCACCAGGCAGGCGTTGTCGAACGGCGACGGCATGCCCGGTCGGGTGGGCACCGCATCGAACATGAAGTACATCAGCGCGATGATCAGGCTGGGGACCAGGAGGATCATCGCGACACTGCGGTGATCGCCGGCCAACTGCCGCAGGATGCGGACCGTGGTCGCGAGGTAGGCGCGCGGCGCGACCGCGGTCAGGCCGGTGCGACTGCGGTGTCGCGCCGGATGACGGACAGGAACGCCTCCTCCAATGACTGACATTGCGTGTCCTCTCGAAGTCGGTTCGGTGTGGTGTGCGCCAGGAGTCGGCCCTCGCGCATCAGGAGCAGGTCGCCGCAGTGCTCGGCCTCGTCCATGACATGGCTGGAGACCAGCAGCGTGGTGCCGCGGCGCGCGAGCTCTGCGAATCGTTCCCACAGATCTGCGCGCAGGACCGGATCGAGGCCCACGGTCGGCTCGTCGAGCACCAGCACCTCGGGGTGACCGACGAGTGCGCAGGCCAGCGACACCCGAGTGCGCTGACCGCCGGAGAGGTTGCCGGCGAGCGCGGTGCGGTGCGTGTCGAGACCCACTGCGGCCAGGGCGCCGTCGACGTCGTCGGCATCGCTGCCGTAGAGCGCTGCGAAGTACCGCACGTTGTCGACGACTCGGAGATCCGGGTAGACCGTCGGCTGCTGCGTGACGTAGCCCACGCGGTGGCGAAGTGCCGCGCTGCCGGCGGGCAGGCCGAGCACTCGCACCGCGCCGCCCGCCACGACCTGGGTGCCGACGATGCTGCGCATCAACGTGCTCTTGCCGCATCCGGATGGCCCCAGCAACCCGGTGATGGTGCCGTGGGCGACGCGCAAGGTGACGTGGTCGACCGCAGTCCTACCGCCGCGGCGGACGTACAGATCGTCGACGTCGATCGCGGGACGCGTCGCCGCCAGTAATTCATCGTGCGATGAACTCATCATGTGATGAATACTGCGCCCGCCGGGGGACCGTGTCAAGAGTGACAATTACGATGGCCAGCGATGGTGGTGCCGGATTCGTTGCGCGTCGTCCCGGCCGGTTCGGTCGATGTCACGGCGCCGGTCGTGGTCGACGGTCTGTCGTATGTGGAGAAGGACGATCCCGCTTTCCCGATGTACCGGGTGGTCGCCAACAACCGACAACCTGTGGCGCTGCGCGATCTGATGATCGCGCCGGTCCGATCGGGCTACATCGGCGACGGTCGTCAGCCCGATCCCGCACTGGTGCCCGCATCCGGTGCCGAGGCAGTCCCCGGTATCGCGCTCGATCAGGTGTACCTGCCCGTGCGCGATGGAGTGGCGCGCTGCCAGTTCTACCGGCCCGCCGGGTCGATCGACGCGATGCTCCCTACCATCGTCTACTACCACGGTGGGGGATTCACCGTGGGTTCCTCCGAGGACTGTGACTTCCTCGCACGCAAGCTGGCGTTCACGAATCACGCGATGGTGGTGTCGGCCAACTACCGGTCCGCACCCGAGTTCATGTTCCCGACCCCGCTCGACGACGCCTTTGATGTCTATCGCTGGGTGACCGAGCACGCCGCCGAGATCGGCGGCGATCCTGAGCACGTGGTCGTCGCGGGCGACTCCGCGGGGTCCAACTTCGCTGCCGCGATCCCGTTGCGCGCCCGCGACGAGGGCGTGCGCGTTCCTGATGCCGTGGTGATGCTCGGTGCTTTCGCAGACTTTCAGTTCGAACGCTGGCCGTCGTTCCTCGAGCTCGCACCTCGCGGCATCGTCTACGACATGGCGTTCGCCGGTTTCATCAGGGGCGCCTACGTGGGCGCCGAACGCTGGGACCATCCGTGGGTCAGCCCCATCGAGGGTGACCTGTCCCGGTATCCGCTCGCGGTGGTCGTCGCGGGCACCCACGATCCGATCGTCGATTCGGCACGGGCGTTCGTCCAGCGGATCCGCGCGGCCGGGGGCCGTGCCGTCGAGTACTTCCCGGACGGGATGCCGCACGGGTTCTACTTCTTCCCCGGTGTGCACCCCGAAGAGGATGTCGCCTACCGTGTGGTCGCCGCAGCCCTGCGCGACGTCTTCGGGCGTTGACGTGACGGCACATCCGCTGGCAGTCGATCCCGTGCGCGCGGCGCGAATGTTGCTCGGTGCCCGGCTGACCGGCCGAGAGGTCGCTGCCACGATCGTCGAAGTCGAGGCGTACGGGGGACCGGTCGACGGACCGTGGCCGGATGCGGCATCGCACTCGTTTCGTGGGCGCGGCGGACGTAACACCGTGATGTACGGCGCGCCGGGCCGGCTCTACACCTACCGCAGTCACGGCATCCACGTCTGCGCGAACGTGGTGTGTGCCACCGACGGTGTCGCGGGCGCGGTGTTGCTGCGAGCAGCCGTCATCACCGACGGCGTCGGCCCGGCGCGGGCGCGACGGGGCGAACTGGTCGGGGAGTCGGCGCTGGCCAGAGGCCCGGGCAATCTGTGTTCGGCGCTGGGCATCGAAATGGGGGACAACGGCCTCGACCTCTTCGATCCGGTTGCGCCGGTCAAGCTTTCACTGGCGCGTCCCGCGCGCGCTACCGCGGGACCCCGCACCGGGGTCAGCAAGGCTGCTGATCGACCGTGGCGCTTCTGGGTGGCAAATCGCGCGGAAGTATCGCCCTACCGGCGCAGTCCGCGGGCACCCGCTCCCGGCGAGAGTGACTAGTACGGGAAGATCGGTGCGTGGGCAGCAACATCCTCGACGAACTGGACTGGCGTGGGTTGATCGCGCAGTCGACCGACCGGGACGCACTGGGCGAAGCCCTGGCAGGTGGACCCGTCACGGTGTATTCGGGCTTCGACCCGACTGCCCCGAGCCTGCACGCCGGACATCTCATCCCGCTGCTGACCCTGCGACGATTTCAGCAGGCGGGCCACCGCCCGATCGTGCTCGCCGGCGGTGCGACCGGCATGATCGGCGATCCGCGTGAGGTGGGTGAGCGCACGATGCAGACCGCCGACACCGTGGCGGACTGGGCCGTGCGGATCCGCGGTCAGCTGGAGCGATTCGTCGATTTCGACGACTCACCGACGGGCGCGATCGTCGCGGACAATCTGTCGTGGACTCAGGAGATGTCGGCGATCGAGTTCCTCCGAGATGTGGGCAAGCACTTCTCGGTGAACGTCATGCTCGACCGGGACACGGTGCGCCGACGTCTCGAGGGCGACGGCATCTCCTACACGGAGTTCAGCTACATGCTGTTGCAGGCCAACGATTTCGTCGAGTTGCACCAGCGGTACGGATGCACGTTGCAGATCGGTGGCTCCGACCAGTGGGGGAACATCATCGCCGGCGTGCGGCTGGTCCGGCAGAAGGCGGGTGCAGGTGTGCACGCGCTGACGACTCCGCTGGTGACCGATTCCGAGGGCCGCAAGTTCGGGAAGTCGACCGGCGGCGGCAGCCTGTGGCTCGACCCGGAGATGACCAGTCCTTATGCCTGGTACCAGTACTTCATCAACACCGCCGATGCGGACGTCATCGGATATCTGCGGTGGTTCACCTTCCTCGACGCGGGCGAGATCGCCGAACTCGAGGAGGCCACTGCCCAACGTCCGCACGAGCGCGCCGCTCAGCGCCGCCTGGCGCGCGAGCTGACGACGCTCATTCATGGGCAAGCGGCCACCGATGCGGTGGAGCTGGCCAGCCAGGCGCTGTTCGGCAGGGGAGACCTGACCGATCTCGACGAGCGCACCCTGGCGGCTGCGCTGCGGGAGGCCAGCGCCAACGATCTCGTGGAAGTGCTTCCCGCAGGGGAGGATTCGATCGTCGACCTCCTGGTGGCGACCGGTTTGTCGGCCAGCAAGGGGGCAGCTCGGCGGACGATCGCCGAGGGTGGCGTGTCGGTGAACAACGTGAGGATCGCCACAGAGGAGTGGGTGGCGCAGCCGTCGGACTTTCTGCACGGACGGTGGCTCGTGCTGCGCCGCGGCAAGCGCAATGTCGCCGGTGTGGTCAGAGCAGGCTGACGTCGGAGCCGAAAAGTCGAGGTCAGGGACGTTTCGATGGGCCGGGAACAACTGCGCGCGCCTGCGCGTTGTTCCCTCAGCAGTCAACGCACGCCTGCCGTGCGCACGCTGGGATCGGCTCGAAAAACCCGCCCTAGCAGGCCATTTGACTCGGCGTTATCCCTGACGTAACTTATCGGAGTCGCTGCGACACGGGCCCAGCCCGGAGAGCGCGGCCGACTCCCGAGAGGTCACTCACTTAGGTGAGAGTCCTCATCCGCCCGCAGTAGAGATCGCGGCTTATGGCCGCGGAATCTTCGCGCGGTCGGGTCGGGGCTGTTGTTTGAGAACTCAATAGTGTGTTTGGTGGTTTTTGTTTGTTGTTTTTTGTTGTGTCCCGGATTTTCCCGTTTGTGGGGCGCAATGTTTTTTGGATGCCAGTTTTGGTGTCTGTTGTTTGTGATCGGATTTTTCTGATTCGAATTCTGCCCGGGTTTGGTCCTGGGGGTTTTTGTTTGGAGAGTTTGATCCTGGCTCAGGACGAACGCTGGCGGCGTGCTTAACACATGCAAGTCGAACGGAAAGGCCCTTCGGGGTACTCGAGTGGCGAACGGGTGAGTAACACGTGGGTGATCTGCCCTGCACTTTGGGATAAGCCTGGGAAACTGGGTCTAATACCGGATAGGACCACGGCATTCATGTGTTGTGGTGGAAAGCTTTTGCGGTGTGGGATGGGCCCGCGGCCTATCAGCTTGTTGGTGGGGTAATGGCCTACCAAGGCGACGACGGGTAGCCGGCCTGAGAGGGTGACCGGCCACACTGGGACTGAGATACGGCCCAGACTCCTACGGGAGGCAGCAGTGGGGAATATTGCACAATGGGCGCAAGCCTGATGCAGCGACGCCGCGTGAGGGATGACGGCCTTCGGGTTGTAAACCTCTTTCGCCAGGGACGAAGAGAGATTGACGGTACCTGGAGAAGAAGGACCGGCCAACTACGTGCCAGCAGCCGCGGTAATACGTAGGGTCCGAGCGTTGTCCGGAATTACTGGGCGTAAAGAGCTCGTAGGTGGTTTGTCGCGTTGTTCGTGAAAACTCACAACTCAATTGTGGGCGTGCGGGCGATACGGGCAGACTGGAGTACTGCAGGGGAGACTGGAATTCCTGGTGTAGCGGTGGAATGCGCAGATATCAGGAGGAACACCGGTGGCGAAGGCGGGTCTCTGGGCAGTAACTGACGCTGAGGAGCGAAAGCGTGGGGAGCGAACAGGATTAGATACCCTGGTAGTCCACGCCGTAAACGGTGGGTACTAGGTGTGGGTTTCCTTCCTTGGGATCCGTGCCGTAGCTAACGCATTAAGTACCCCGCCTGGGGAGTACGGCCGCAAGGCTAAAACTCAAAGGAATTGACGGGGGCCCGCACAAGCGGCGGAGCATGTGGATTAATTCGATGCAACGCGAAGAACCTTACCTGGGTTTGACATGCACAGGACGCTGGTAGAGATATCAGTTCCCTTGTGGCCTGTGTGCAGGTGGTGCATGGCTGTCGTCAGCTCGTGTCGTGAGATGTTGGGTTAAGTCCCGCAACGAGCGCAACCCTTGTCTCATGTTGCCAGCACGTTATGGTGGGGACTCGTGAGAGACTGCCGGGGTCAACTCGGAGGAAGGTGGGGATGACGTCAAGTCATCATGCCCCTTATGTCCAGGGCTTCACACATGCTACAATGGCCGGTACAAAGGGCTGCGATGCCGTGAGGTGGAGCGAATCCTTTCAAAGCCGGTCTCAGTTCGGATCGGGGTCTGCAACTCGACCCCGTGAAGTCGGAGTCGCTAGTAATCGCAGATCAGCAACGCTGCGGTGAATACGTTCCCGGGCCTTGTACACACCGCCCGTCACGTCATGAAAGTCGGTAACACCCGAAGCCGGTGGCCTAACCCCTTGTGGGAGGGAGCCGTCGAAGGTGGGATCGGCGATTGGGACGAAGTCGTAACAAGGTAGCCGTACCGGAAGGTGCGGCTGGATCACCTCCTTTCTAAGGAGCACCACGAAAAGCAGTGAGGCACTGGGTCTTCTGCGATGCCGTGAGGAACCCCCGACCTGTAGTGGGTGGGGGTTTGGTGCACAACAAACGTGAGAAGTGGTGTGGGAACGCTGCTTTGAGGACTGCCAGACACACTATTGGGCTTTGAGACAACAGCCCGTTGGTTCCCTGGCCACTGTGTGTGGTGGGAGGTGTTGTTGTTGCCCTGCTTTGGTGGTGGGGTGTGGTGTTTGATTTGTGGATAGTGGTTGCGAGCATCTGATCGTGCATGGCTTTTTGTGGGCTGTGTGTGATCAGCATGTAATGCAAATTTTTCTGATACCCGCACGTGCTTTTCGGGGTGTGTGTGGGTGATGACTCATTTTTTGGTTTTGTGTTGTAAGTGTTTAAGGGCGCATGGTGGATGCCTTGGCACTGAGAGCCGATGAAGGACGTGGGAGGCTGCGATATGCCTCGGGGAGCTGCCAACCGAGCGTGGATCCGAGGGTGTCCGAATGGGGAAACCCAGCACGAGTGATGTCGTGTTACCCAGCGCTGAATCTATAGGCGTTGGGAGGGAACGCGGGGAAGTGAAACATCTCAGTACCCGTAGGAAGAGAAAACAATAGTGATTCCGTGAGTAGTGGCGAGCGAAAGCGGAGGATGGCTAAACCGTGTGCATGTGATACCCGGCGGGGGTTGTGTGTGCGGTGTTGTGGGGCGTTTCTTCTTCTCTCCGCCGAGAGGAGCGAAAGTGATCAACCGTGGGGTTAGGTGAAGTGGTCTGGGATGGCCTGCCGGAGAGGGTGAGAGCCCCGTATCCGAAAATCTGACGGCTTTCGTGAAATGTTTTCCCCGAGTAGCAGCGGGCCCGTGGAATCTGCTGTGAATCTGCCGGGACCACCCGGTAAGCCTGAATACTTCTCAGTGACCGATAGCGGATTAGTACCGTGAGGGAATGGTGAAAAGTACCCCGGGAGGGGAGTGAAAGAGTACCTGAAACCGTGCGCTTACAATCCGTCAGAGCCTTCGACTTTGTTGTGGGGTGATGGCGTGCCTTTTGAAGAATGAGCCTGCGAGTCAGGGACATGTCGCGAGGTTAACCCGGGTGGGGTAGCCGTAGCGAAAGCGAGTCTGAATAGGGCGTATCCACACAATAGTGTGTGGTGTAGTGGTGTGTTCTGGACCCGAAGCGGAGTGATCTACCCATGGCCAGGGTGAAGCGCGGGTAAGACCGCGTGGAGGCCCGAACCCACTTAGGTTGAAGACTGAGGGGATGAGTTGTGGGTAGGGGTGAAAGGCCAATCAAACTCCGTGATAGCTGGTTCTCCCCGAAATGCATTTAGGTGCAGCGTCGCAGTGTTCGTGTCGGAGGTAGAGCTACTGGATGGCCGATGGGCCTCACAAGGTTACTGACGTCAGCCAAACTCCGAATGCCGACACGGTGTAATGCGGCAGTGAGACGGCGGGGGATAAGCTCCGTGCGTCGAGAGGGAAACAGCCCAGATCGCCGGCTAAGGCCCCTAAGCGTGTGCTAAGTGGAAAAGGATGTGCAGTCGCGAAGACAACCAGGAGGTTGGCTTAGAAGCAGCCACCCTTGAAAGAGTGCGTAATAGCTCACTGGTCAAGTGATTGTGCGCCGATAATGTAGCGGGGCTCAAGCACACCGCCGAAGCCGCGGCAGCGTATTCATACGCTGGGTAGGGGAGCGTCCTGCATCCGGTGAAGCCGCCGAGTGATCGAGTGGTGGAGGGTGTGGGAGTGAGAATGCAGGCATGAGTAGCGATAAGGCAAGTGAGAACCTTGCCCGCCGAAAGACCAAGGGTTCCTGGGCCAGGCCAGTCCGCCCAGGGTGAGTCGGGACCTAAGGCGAGGCCGACAGGCGTAGTCGATGGACAACGGGTTGATATTCCCGTACCCGTGTATGAGCGTCCCTGATGAATCACCGGTACTAACCGCCCAAATCCAGATCCACGGATCCCTTCGGGGTGATGGTTTCTGGTGCTGCGCGGGACCTTCGGTGGTAGTAGTCAAGCGATGGGGTGACGCAGGAAGGTAGCCGTACCAGTCAGTGGTAATACTGGGGCAAACCTGTAGGGAGAGATCTAGGCAAATCCGGATCTCACATATCCTGAGAGGTGATGCATAGCCGAGTGAGGCGAATTCGGTGATCCTATGCTGTCGAGAAAAGCCTCTAGCGAGCGCATACACGGCCCGTACCCCAAACCAACACAGGTGGTCAGGTAGAGAATACCAAGGCGTACGAGTGAACTATGGTTAAGGAACTCGGCAAAATGCCCCCGTAACTTCGGGAGAAGGGGGACCCACACGGCGTGACGAACCCTCGCGGTTCTGAGCGTGAGTGGGTGGCACAAACCAGTGAGAAGCGACTGTTTACTAAAAACACAGGTCCGTGCGAAGTCGCAAGACGATGTATACGGACTGACGCCTGCCCGGTGCTGGAAGGTTAAGAGGACCTGTTAACCCTTCAAGGGTGAAGCGGAGAATTTAAGCCCCAGTAAACGGCGGTGGTAACTATAACCATCCTAAGGTAGCGAAATTCCTTGTCGGGTAAGTTCCGACCTGCACGAATGGCGTAACGACTTCTCAACTGTCTCAACCATAGACTCGGCGAAATTGCATTACGAGTAAAGATGCTCGTTACGCGCGGCAGGACGAAAAGACCCCGGGACCTTCACTACAACTTGGTATTGGTGCTCGATACGGTTTGTGTAGGATAGGTGGGAGACTATGAAGCAGTCACGCCAGTGATTGTGGAGTCGTTGTTGAAATACCACTCTGATCGTATTGGGCCTCTAACCTCGAACCGTATATCCGGTTCAGGGACAGTGCCTGGTGGGTAGTTTAACTGGGGCGGTTGCCTCCTAAAAAGTAACGGAGGCGCCCAAAGGTTCCCTCAACCTGGACGGCAATCAGGTGGTGAGTGTAAGTGCACAAGGGAGCTTGACTGCGAGACATACATGTCGAGCAGGGACGAAAGTCGGGACTAGTGATCCGGCACCTCTGAGTGGAAGGGGTGTCGCTCAACGGATAAAAGGTACCCCGGGGATAACAGGCTGATCTTCCCCAAGAGTCCATATCGACGGGATGGTTTGGCACCTCGATGTCGGCTCGTCGCATCCTGGGGCTGGAGCAGGTCCCAAGGGTTGGGCTGTTCGCCCATTAAAGCGGCACGCGAGCTGGGTTTAGAACGTCGTGAGACAGTTCGGTCTCTATCCGCCGCGCGCGTCAGAAGCTTGAGGAAATCTGTCCCTAGTACGAGAGGACCGGGACGGACGAACCTCTGGTCCACCAGTTGTCCCACCAGGGGCACCGCTGGATAGCCACGTTCGGACAGGATAACCGCTGAAAGCATCTAAGCGGGAAACCCCCTCCAAGACCAGGCTTCTCACCCATCAAGTGGGATAAGGCCCCCCGCAGACCACGGGATCGATAGACCAGACCTAGAAGACTAGTAATAGTCGCAGGGAACTGGCACTAACCGGCCGAAAACTTACAACAACCCCAAAACCTCGCAACCACACCACAAACCACACATCACCCCCACCACCAAAAAACAGGGGCTATAAACTTCCCCACAAGGGGATCACTGTAAAAGTGAATAGAGTTACGGCGGCCATAGCGGCAGGGAAACGCCCGGACCCATCCCGAACCCGGAAGCTAAGCCTACCAGCGCCGATGATACTACCCACACGGGTGGAAAAGTAGGACACCGCCGAACACACATTGGAATCGCCCCCCACTTTCGTGGGGGGCGATTTCCTATTTCTCCGCATTATTCGGTGCGCATAATTCGTCTACATATTTGCGCAATTGTGGTGTCCCCGATTGTGCCCGTATCCTTTTGTGGTGCCCGAAGACAATAAGGCCGGCCGCGGTGACCGCCGGCCCCAGCGCGGCGGTCCTGCCGGCAACAGGCAGGCCCCGCGCCGCGATCAGCGCTCGGCGCCGCGCAGCTCGGGTCCGCATCGCGCACGTCCTGCACAACCCAGATCGCAGGACGAGACGAAATTCACCGGACCGCCCATTCCTCCGGAGATCGAGGCCAAACAGCTCTCTCCCGAAATCCGCGGCGAATTGACCACCCTCGACAGGGCCACCGCTGATGCCGTCGCCCGCCACCTGGTGGCGGCCGGCGAACTGCTCGACGAGGATCCCGAGGCGGCACTGGCCCACGCCCGAGCGGCGCGGGCACGCTCGGGCCGCATCGCGGCCGTGCGGGAAGCCGTCGGCATCGCTGCCTACGCCTGCGGCGATTGGGCGCAGGCGCTCTCCGAGCTCAGGGCCGCCCGCCGAATGGGCAGTCGCTCACCACTTCTCGCGATGATCGCCGACTGCGAGCGGGGCGTCGGACGCCCTGAACGCGCCATCGAACTCGCCCGCAGCCCCGAGGCCGGCCAGCTCACCGGCGACGACGCCGACGAACTGCGCATCGTCGTCGCAGGCGCCCGCTCGGACCTCGGCCAACACGAACAGGCGCTCGCCGTACTGTCCACGCCTCCACTGGATCCGGGGCGCACCGGTGAGACGGCCGCCCGGCTGTTCTACGTCTACGCCGACACGCTGCTGGCCCTCGATCGTCGTGACGAGGCATTGCAGTGGTTCCTCAAGTCCGCGGCTGCCGACGTCGACGGTGTCACCGATGCCGAAGAGCGGATCACGGAACTGTCCTGACGTGAAAACGCTTGCGCACCTCCACGACTGCCTCCTGCTCGACCTGGACGGAACGGTCTTCCGCGGACACGAGCCGACGCCCGGCGCGGTCGACACCCTGGCCGCGATCGATGCCCGGCTGCTGTTCGTGACCAACAACGCCTCGCGCAGCGCCACCCAGGTCGCCGACCATCTGCGCGAACTCGGCTTCACCGCGACCCCCGACGATGTCGTGACCAGCGCCCAGTCGGCCGCGCGAATGCTGGCCGAGCAGCTACCTGATCAGTCGAAAGTGCTGATCGTCGGCACCGATTCACTTGCCGACGAGATCCGGACGGTCGGTCTGCAGCCGGTGCGCCAGTTCTCCGACGAGCCCGTCGCCGTCGTGCAAGGGCACTCACAGCAGACCGCGTGGTCAGATCTGGCCGAGGCGGCACTGGCCGTTCGGGCCGGTGCGCTGTGGGTGGCCGCCAACGTCGACAAGACGCTGCCCTCGGAGCGGGGTCTGCTGCCCGGCAACGGCTCGATGGTCGCCGCGCTGCGCACGGCCACCGATCAGCAGCCGCAGGTGGCCGGCAAGCCCGCGCCCGCGCTGATGGCAGACGCGCTGGCGCGCGGTGACTTCGAGGCACCGCTGGTGGTCGGCGACCGGCTCGACACCGACATCGAGGGGGCCCGCGCCGCGGGCCTGCCCAGTCTGATGGTGCTGTGCGGGGTCAACGACGCCGCCGATGCGATTTTCGCGGTGGCCGATCAGCGGCCGGACATGATCGCCGAGGATCTGCGTGCGCTCAACGACGACGCCGATAGCCTGAGGGTCGGCCCGCATCCCGCATGGCGCGTCGACTACGGCGAGCGCATCACCGTGGCGTCCACCGGCGACGAGTCCGGCGACGACCTGTCCATAGTCCGCGCGATCGCGGCGGCGGTGTGGCAGGCAGCCGACGAGCCCGGCCGGACCGCGATCGTCGCGGCGGACGACGCGGCCCGCGAGGCGGCGCAGCGGTGGTCGCTGCTCGGCCCCGCCATCGACTAGCGTGGCAGCCGAAATGAGTACCGAACCCGACCAGATCCGTACCCAGGTCGCCGAACTCCTCGGAGAACCGACCGAGCCCACCGACGCTGATCTGGATTCCGTCGCCGCCCGCCTGGAGGAGGCGCACGACCTGCTGGTGCGCGCGCTGGAATCGGTCGAGAAGGGCTGATCCGCGTGACGCGGCGCGCTCGTGTGGACGCCGAGCTGGTTCGACGCGGGTTGGCCCGCTCGCGCCAGCAGGCGGCCGAGCTGATCGGCGCGGGCCGCGTCAGCGTGGACGGTATGCGAGCAGCCAAACCCGCGACGGCCATCGCGACGACTGCCCACCTGACCGTCGATCACGCCGACGAGCCCAGCTGGGTGTCTCGCGGTGCGCACAAGCTCATCGGCGCGCTCGACGCGTTCGAAGTGGCGGTCCAGGGGCGGCGCTGCCTGGACGCCGGCGCCTCCACCGGAGGGTTCACCGAGGTCCTGCTGTCCCGCGGAGCACAGCAGATTCTGGCGGTCGACGTCGGTTACGGGCAGCTCGCGTGGTCATTGCGCACCGATGACCGGGTCACGGTGATGGAGCGGACCAACGTGAGGGAGCTGTCTGCGGAGGCCATCGGCGGTCCGGTCGACCTGATCGTCGCCGACCTGTCGTTCATCTCGCTGGCGACCGTGCTGCCGGCGCTGACTGCGTGCGCGTCGTCGGCCGCAGATATCGTTCCCATGGTGAAGCCGCAGTTCGAGGTCGGCAAGGACCGGGTGGGTGCCGGGGGCGTGGTCTCCGACCCGCTGCTGCGCATCGACGCGGTGCGCTCGGTCGCGGCGACCGCGCACACTCTGGGTTGGTGCAGTGTCGCCGTCACGGCGAGCCCGCTACCCGGCCCGGCCGGCAACGTCGAGTACTTCCTGCACCTACGCGCCGACACGACGAATGCCATCAGCGGCGACGCGCTCGAGACCGCGATCCGCCGCGCAGTCGAGGAAGGTCCGCAATGACAGCCCAACGCACCGTCCTGCTGGTGGTGCACACCGGACGGGACGACGCCCTCGACGTTGCGCGACGGGTGGCAAAAGTGTTCGGCGACAACGGAATCGCCCTCCGCGTGCTCTCTGCCGAAGCGGTGGACTCGCCGCAGCGCCGATCGACGGACATGAGTGCCCTCGGTGTCGACGTGGACGTCGTCGATGCCGATCAGCGTGCCGCCCAGGGGTGCGAACTGGTTCTGGTGCTCGGCGGCGACGGCACGTTCCTGCGCGCGGCCGAGCTGGCCCGCAATGTCGAGATACCGGTACTCGGGGTGAACCTCGGCAAGATCGGCTTCCTCGCCGAGGCCGAAGCGGATTCGATCGACACGGTGCTCGACCACATCGTGCGCCGCGACTACCGCGTCGAGGAACGGATGACACTCGACGTCACCGTGTGGTCGGGCGGAGAGCTGCTCGACCGCGGCTGGGCGCTCAACGAGGCCAGCCTGGAGAAGGGCCCACGGCTGGGCGTGCTCGGCGTGGTCCTCGAAGTCGACGGTCGCCCGGTGTCGGCGTTCGGATGCGACGGCGTGCTCGTGTCCAGTCCGACCGGCTCCACCGCGTACGCGTTCTCCGCCGGCGGCCCCGTGCTGTGGCCCGACCTCGAGGCGATCATCGTGGTGCCCAACAACGCGCACGCGTTGTTCGCCCGGCCGATGGTCACCAGCCCCAATGCCTTGATCGCCATCGAGATCGAGGCAGGGGGACACGACGCGCTGGTGTTCTGCGACGGGCGTCGGGAAATGGTGCTGCCCGCCGGCAGCCGCCTCGAGGTGACCCGCTGCGGGACGCCGCTGAAGTGGGTGCGCCTGGACAGCGCACCGTTCACCGACCGGCTGGTCCGCAAGTTCCGGTTGCCTGTCACAGGGTGGCGCGGACAGTAGTGCTAGCCGAGATTCGGATCGAGTCGCTGGGCGCGATCAGCGCCGCGACCGCGGAATTCGACGGTGGATTGACCGTGCTCACCGGGGAGACCGGCGCCGGCAAGACCATGGTGGTGACGGGCCTGCACCTGCTCGGGGGCGCCCGCGCGGACCCGGCCCGCGTGCGCTCGGGGTCGGCCAAGGCGGTCGTCGAGGGCCGGTTCGTGACTGACGAGATCGGCGCGGACGCGGTCGCCCGCGTCGACGACATCCTCGATTCCTCGGGTGCCGATCGCGACGACGACGGCAGTGTGATCGCGGCCCGCTCCGTGAGCCGTGAAGGGCCGTCACGGGCCTATCTGGGCGGCCGCAGCGTGCCCGCCAAGTCGCTCAGCGAGTTCACCGGCGAGCTGTTGACGCTGCACGGCCAGAACGACCAGCTGCGCCTGATGCGTCCGGATCAGCAGCGCGCCGCCCTCGACCGCCATGCCGGCGTCACCTCGCAGCTACAGCACTACCGGACCGTGCGCGACGAGTGGCTGGCCGCGCGCAGCGACCTCGAGGAGCGGCGCCGCAGCGCCCGGGAACTGGCCCAGGAGGCGGACCGGCTGCAGTTCGGTATCGACGAGATCGAGGCGGTCGCACCGCAGCCGGGCGAGGACGAGTCGCTGGTGTCCGACATCCGGCGCCTGTCCGAGCTCGACGCGCTGCGCGAGGCGGTGCAGACGGCGCGCGCCGGGCTCGCCGGTGACAGCGAGCCCGGCGCCGACGGGGTGGCCGCCGTCGACACGATCGGGCAGGCGCGCTCGGCGCTCGAGCACACCGATGACGCCGCGCTCAAGGCGCTGGCCGCACAACTCGACGGAGCATTGACGGTCGTCGTCGACGTCGCCGCTGAGCTGGGCCACTTCCTGTCCGAACTACCCAGCGACGCAAGCGCACTGGAGACCAAGCTGGCCCGGCAGGCCGAGCTGCGTTCGCTGACCCGCAAGTACGCCCCCGACGTGGACGGCGTGCTGGAGTGGGCGCGCACCTCCCGCGAGCGGCTCGCGCAGCTCGACGTCTCCGAGGAAGCGATGGCCGGGCTCGCGCGTCGCGTGGACGAGCTGGCCGGGTCGGTCGCCTCGGCTGCGGCGACCGTGACCAAGGCCCGCGTGAAGGCCGCCAAGGGATTGGCGAAGGCGGTCACCGCCGAACTCGGCGGGCTCGCGATGGCCGGCGCGCAGTTCACCATCGCGGTCAGCCCGCTGCCGACCCGCCCCGACGACAGTGCGCCGCTGACGCTGAGCTCCGGTGACATCGTGCACGCCGGCCGCGACGGTGTCGACGCGGTGGAATTCGGGTTTGCCGCGCACTCCGGGTCGGACATCCTGCCGCTGCACAAGAGCGCGTCCGGCGGTGAGCTGTCGCGCGTGATGCTCGCCCTCGAGGTGGTTCTGGCCGCGTCGACAGAAGGCACCACGATGGTGTTCGACGAAGTCGACGCCGGGGTCGGCGGGCGTGCGGCAGTGCAGATCGGGCGCCGACTGGCCCGCCTGGCCCGCACCCACCAGGTGATCGTCGTGACCCACCTGCCGCAGGTCGCCGCCTATGCCGACGTGCACCTGGTCATCGAGGGTCAGACGGAGGCGACCTCGACGCGCGCCAAGACCAGCGGTGTGCGGCGCCTCGGCGAAGACGACCGGGTCGCAGAACTGGCGAGAATGCTGGCCGGTCTGGGGGAGTCCGACAGCGGCCGTGCGCACGCGCGGGAGCTGCTCGACGCGGCGCGGCAGGAGCGTGACGCGCCGGACTGACGTGTGACTGGTGTGAAAAGAAGAGACTTCTGAGGCTGATGTTACGGCGCGCCTCCGACGGATCTGCGGGGTTGCTGGCCAGAATCCCCCCATGAAGATGTCAGCGCTGCTCTCCCGAAACGCCAGTTCACGGCCGGGCATCACCGGCACCGCCCGCGTGGACCGCGACATCGACCGGCTGCTGCGCCGGGTGACTCCCGGCGACATCGTCGTCATCGACGCCCAAGACCTCGACCGCGTCACCGCCGATGCTCTCGTGGAGGCCAACATCGCGGCCGTGGTGAACGCCTCGTCGTCGATCTCGGGGCGCTATCCCAACCTCGGACCCGAGGTGCTCGTCGCCAACGGCATCACCCTCGTCGACGACACCGGCCCGGAGGTGTTCAAGAAAGTCAAGGACGGTGCACGGATCCGGCTCAACGAGGGCGGCGTCTACTCCGGTGATCGCCGGCTCATCCTGGGCACCGAGCGCACCGACGCCGACATCCACGAGCTGATGCAGGAAGCCAAGGGCGGGCTGGTCGCGCACCTGGAGGCCTTCGCCGGCAACTCGATCGAGTTCATCCGCAGCGAGAGCCCGCTGCTCATCGACGGCATCGGCATCCCCGACATCGACGTCGACCTCAACCGTCGGCACGTCGTGGTCGTCGCCGAGGAGGACCACGCTGCCGCCGACCTCAAGGCGCTCAAACCGTTCATCAAGGAGTACCAGCCGGTGCTCGTCGGCGTCGGAACCGGCGCCGACGTCCTGCGCAAGGCCGGCTACCGGCCGGCGCTCATCGTGGGCGACCCGGACAAGATCAGCACCGAGGCGCTGCGCAGCGGCGCGCAGGTGGTGCTTCCCGCCGACGCCGATGGGCACGCCGCCGGTCTGGAGCGCATCCAGGACCTCGGCGTCGGGGCGATGACGTTCCCGGCCGCGGGATCGGCTGCCGATCTCGCGCTGCTGCTGTGCGATCACCACGGGGCGTCGCTGATCGTCACCGTCGGCCACACCGCAAGCATCGAGGAGTTCTTCGACCGCACCCGGCAGCGCAGCAATCCGTCGACCTTCCTGACCCGGCTGAAGGTGGGCGAGAAGCTGGTCGACGCCAAAGCCGTTGCGACGCTGTACCGCAGCCGTGTCTCCGGCGGTGCGATCGCGCTGCTCGTCCTCGCGATGCTGATCGCGGTGATCGCCGCGCTGTGGGTGTCGCGCGCCGATGCCGCCGTGCTCGAATGGATCACCCACACGTGGAATCAGTTCCTGCTGTGGGTGCAGGGTCTGGTCTCCTAGGGCTCGCGACATGATCTCGCTGCGTTCGCACGCCATCTCGCTGGCCGCCGTGTTCCTGGCGCTCGCCATCGGCATCGCCCTGGGTTCCGGGCTGCTGTCCAACACCGTGCTGTCGGGTCTGCGCGACGACAAGGCGCAGATGCAGACCGAGATCGACACCCTCACCAATGATCGCAATGCGCTCAACGAAAAGCTCAGTGCCGCAGGCGACTTCGATGCCCAGATGGCCCCTCGCATCCTGCGTGGCAGCCTGGCCGACAAGTCGGTGGTGCTGTTCCGCACCCCGGATGCCGCCGACGACGACGTCGACGCCGTGTCTCGCCTCGTCAGCGCGGCGGGCGGTTCGGTCAGCGGCACCATCGCGCTGACCCAGGAGTTCGTCGACGCCAACGCCGCCGAGAAGCTGCTGTCGGTCGTGAACTCGCCGATCGTGCCCGCGGGCACCCAGCTGAGCACCACGACCGTCGACCAGGGCTCCCAAGCCGGCGACCTGCTCGGCATCACACTGCTGGCCGCCAAGGACCCCAAGGCTCCGCCCGTCAACGACGATCAGCGCGACACCGTGCTCTCCGCGCTCCGCGACACCGGTTTCATCACCTACGGGACCGAGCGCATCGGTGTGGCCGACACCGCGGTCGTCATCACCGGTGGCGGTCTCGGCGACGATGCCGGCAATCAGGGCGCGACGGTGGCCCGCTTCGCCGCCGGACTCGCCCCGCACGGTGCGGGCGTCGTGCTCGCCGGCCGGGACGGCGCCGCCTCGGGGACCTCGGCGGTCGCCGTCGTTCGCTCCGACAACGCCCTCGCGAGCACGGTCAGCACCGTCGACGACGTCGACTCCGAATCCGGCCGGATCACCACTGTGCTCGCGCTGGGCGCGCTGGTCGGAGGCGGCAAACCCGGTCAGTACGGCACCGGACAGGGCGCTAGCGCGGTCACCGTTCCCCAGTAGCGCCGCCGCGTGCCCGCGTGTCAGTGACGCGGCAACGCAGTCGCTGTTAGGGTGGAGTTCCGTGCCAGGCCAAATGAAGCCGTTGCGCAAGCATCCGCAGACCGCCACCAAACACCTCTTCGTGACCGGTGGGGTGGTGTCCTCTCTCGGCAAGGGGTTGACGGCATCCAGCCTCGGTCAACTCCTCACCGCGCGTGGTCTGCAGGTGACGATGCAGAAGCTGGATCCGTACCTCAACGTCGATCCGGGCACCATGAACCCGTTCCAGCACGGTGAGGTGTTCGTCACCGAGGACGGCGCCGAAACCGACCTGGACGTCGGCCACTACGAGCGCTTCCTGGACCGCAACCTGACCGGGTACGCCAATGTGACGACAGGCCAGGTGTATTCGTCGGTGATCGCCAAGGAGCGCCGGGGCGAGTACCTCGGCGACACCGTGCAGGTCATCCCGCACATCACCGACGAGATCAAGAACCGGGTACTGGCCATGGCCGAGCCCGACGCCGACGGGAACCGCCCCGACGTGGTGATCACCGAAGTGGGCGGCACGGTCGGCGACATCGAATCGCTGCCGTTCCTGGAGGCCGCGCGGCAGGTGCGCCACGAGGTCGGCCGGGAGAACTGCTTCTTCCTGCACTGCTCGCTGATCCCCTACATGGCGCCCTCCGGGGAACTGAAGACCAAGCCGACGCAGCACTCGGTGGCGGCCCTGCGCAGCATCGGCATCCAGCCCGACGCGCTGATCCTGCGCTGCGACCGGGACGTGCCGGAAGGGCTGAAGAACAAGATCGCCCTGATGTGTGACGTCGACATCGACGGCTGCATCTCGACCCCCGATGCGCCGTCGATCTACGACATCCCCAAGGTGTTGCACCGCGAGGAACTGGACGCTTATGTGGTGCGCCGGCTGAACTTGCCGTTCCGCGACGTCGATTGGACGCAGTGGAACGATCTCCTGCGCCGCGTGCACGAACCGCGTGAGACCGTGCGGATCGCGCTGGTGGGCAAGTACATCGATCTCTCCGACGCCTACCTGTCGGTCGCCGAGGCGCTGCGCGCGGGCGGATTCGCCCACCACGCCCGGGTGGAGATGCGCTGGGTGGCCTCCGACGACTGCGAGACCGACACCGGGGCGGCCAGCGCGCTGGCCGACGTCGACGGCGTGCTGATCCCCGGCGGGTTCGGCATCCGCGGGATCGAGGGCAAGATCGGCGCCATCCGCTACGCCCGCCGCCGCGGCCTGCCGGTGCTCGGCCTGTGCCTGGGACTGCAGTGCATCGTGATCGAGGCGGCGCGGTCGGTGGGGCTGACCGAGGCCAGCTCGGCCGAGTTCGATCCCGACACCCCGGACCCGGTGATCTCGACGATGGCCGACCAGAAGGATGTCGTCGCCGGCGAAGCTGACCTCGGCGGCACCATGCGGCTGGGCGCCTATCCGGCCGTTCTGACCCCGAATTCGATTGTCGCGCAGGCGTATCAGTCGACCGAGGTGTCCGAGCGGCATCGCCACCGCTACGAGGTCAACAACGCCTACCGCGCGCAGATCGCCGAGGGCGGGCTGCGGTTCTCGGGCACCTCGCCCGATGGACACCTGGTGGAGTTCGTCGAATACGACCCCGAGGTGCACCCGTTCCTGGTCGGCACCCAGGCCCACCCGGAGCTCAAGAGCCGGCCGACCCGGCCGCACCCGCTGTTCGTCGCGTTCGTCGGTGCGTCCCTCGATTACAAGAACGCCGAACGACTCCCCGTCGACATTCCCGAGATTCCGGAGGCTCCCGAGCGGGAAACCAACGGCGCCAAGCATTCTCTGGAAGACGCGCCGGCCCGTGGCTGACGGGACCGGCAACCACGACTTCTCGGTGGCCTCGTCGGAGACCCTCTACGTCGGCAACATCTTCGCCCTGCGCGCCGATGAGGTGCGGATGCCGGGCGGAGCGACGGCGCGCCGCGAGATCGTCGAGCACTACGGCGCGGTCGCCGTGGTGGCCCTCGACGAGGACGGGCGCGTCACGCTCGTCTACCAGTACCGGCACCCGTTCGGCCGCCGGCTGTGGGAGCTGCCCGCGGGCCTGCTCGACATGAGCGGTGAACCGCCGCACGTGTCCGCGGCGCGGGAACTCGAAGAAGAGGCCGGACTGGCCGCCGAGACCTGGCACACGCTGGTCGACCTCGACACCGCGGCCGGGTTCAGCGACGAGAGCGTGCGGGTGTTCCTGGCAACTGGGCTGCGTGAGGTGGGCCGCCCGGAGGCTGAACACGAAGAAGCCGACCTCGTCGTCGAGCGTGTCGCGCTCGAAGACGCCGTCGCCAAGGTGTACTCGGGGGAGATCGTCAACTCGATCTCCGTCGCCGGCATCCTGGCCGCGCACGCGATGCCCGGCATCGATGCGCTCCGCGCCGTCGACGCGCCCTGGACCGACAGGCCCCGGGCGTTCGCACGGCGGAAGGGACACGCGTGACCCAGACGTTCTCGTCTGTCGGCTCCACCCTCGAGGTCCAGATCCAGGGCTATCTCGACCACCTGGCGATTGAACGCGGCGCGGCCGCGAACACGCTGAGCTCCTACCGGCGGGACCTGCGCCGCTACGTCGAGCACCTGTCCTCGCGCGGCGTCACCGACCTGGCCGAGGCCACCGAACCCGACGTCAGTGACTTCCTCGTCGCGCTGCGCCAGGGCGACCCCGACAACGGCGTGCCCGCGCTGTCGGCGGTCTCGGCGGCGCGCGCGCTGATCGCGGTACGCGGCCTGCACCGCTTCGCCGCCGCCGAGGGGATCGCGACGCTCGACGTGGCCCGCGAGGTCAAACCGCCCACCCCGAGCCGGCGCCTGCCCAAGAGCCTGTCGCTGGACGAGGTGCTGGCGCTGTTGGAAGCCGCCGGCGGTGACAGCGACGCCGACGGGCCGCTGACGCTGCGTAACCGAGCACTGCTGGAACTGCTGTACTCGACCGGGGCGCGGATCTCCGAAGCCGTCGGCCTCGACATCGACGACATCGATCTGCAGGCGCGCTCGGTGCTGCTGCACGGCAAGGGCGGCAAGCAGCGGCTGATTCCGATCGGCCGGCCCGCCGTCGCCGCGCTGGACGCCTACCTCGTGCGGGCCCGCCCCGACCTGGCCCGTCGCGGCAGGGGAGTCCCGGCGATCTTCCTCAATGCCCGGGGCGGCCGGCTGTCCCGGCAGAGTGCGTGGCAGGTGCTCCAGGACGCGGCCGATCGTGCGGGTATCACCGCCGCGGTGTCCCCGCACGTGCTGCGGCACTCGTTCGCCACCCACCTCCTCGACGGCGGCGCCGACGTGCGCGTCGTGCAGGAGCTTCTCGGCCACGCCTCGGTGACCACCACGCAGATCTACACGATGGTCACCGTCAACGCGCTGCGCGAGGTGTGGGCCGGCGCGCACCCGAGGGCGCGCTAGCGTGCGGGTCTGCCTCGCCGGCGCGCCATCTCCCGTTAAACTCGTCGCGATGTCCGCCACGCCTGAAGGTTGCCTGACCAGCGACGGTCCGGCATGACCGACGACACGGGCACATCCATCCCTGAAGCGGGACCCGAACCCGACCCGGCACCTGAGCCTGAACCCACTCCCGGACTGACCGGCCGGCTGCCCCGTCACATCCCCGAACCGCCGCCGCGCACCTCACACGGCCCGGCCACCGTGATCGCGATGTGCAATCAGAAGGGCGGCGTCGGCAAGACCACGTCGACCATCAACCTGGGCGCCGCCCTCGCCGAGTACGGCCGCCGGGTGCTGCTCGTCGACCTCGACCCGCAGGGTGCGCTGTCCGCCGGGCTCGGCGTCCCGCACTACGAGCTGGACAACACCGTCTACAACCTGCTCGTCGAGCCGCGGGTGTCGATCGATCAGGTGCTGATCACGACCCGGGTACCGGGCCTCGACCTGGTGCCCAGCAACATCGACCTGTCCGCCGCCGAGATCCAGCTCGTCAACGAGGTGGGGCGGGAGCAATCGCTGGCGCGGGCGCTCTACCCGGTGCTGGACCGCTACGACTACGTGTTGATCGACTGCCAACCCTCGCTGGGCCTGCTCACCGTCAACGGCCTCGCGTGCAGCGACGGCGTCGTCATCCCGACCGAATGCGAGTACTTCTCGCTGCGGGGTCTGGCACTGCTCACCGACACCGTCGAGAAAGTGCACGACCGGCTCAATCCCAAGCTCGACATCAGCGGGATCCTCATCACCCGCTACGACCCGCGCACCGTCAACTCCCGCGAGGTGATGGCCCGGGTGGTCGAACGCTTCGGCGACCTGGTGTTCGACACCGTGATCACCCGCACCGTGCGCTTTCCCGAGACCAGCGTGGCCGGCGAGCCGATCACCACGTGGGCGCCGAAATCGGCTGGGGCCGAGGCGTACCGGGCGCTGGCGCGCGAGGTCATCCACCGGTTCGGCGCGTGAGCGAGCCCACCGGGTTCCAGGTTCGGCTGAGCAATTTCGAGGGCCCGTTCGACCTGCTGCTGCAGCTGATCTTCGCCCACCGGCTCGACGTCACCGAGGTGGCGCTGCACCAGGTCACCGACGAGTTCATCGCCTACACCAAACAGATCGGCAGCACCCTGGGCCTCGACGAGACGACGTCGTTCCTGGTGGTCGCCGCGACCCTGCTCGATCTGAAAGCGGCCCGGCTGCTGCCGGCCGGTGATGTGCACGACGAGGACGACCTGGCGCTGCTGGAGGTGCGCGACCTTCTCTTTGCCCGGCTGCTGCAGTACCGGGCCTTCAAGCACGTCGCGGAGATGTTCGCCGAACTGGAGTCCGCGGCGCTGCGGAGCTACCCGCGGGCTGTGGCGTTGGAGGACCGTTTCGCCGACCTATTGCCCGAGGTGATGCTCGGGGTGGATGCGGCCCGATTCGCCGAGATCGCTGCCGCCGCGTTCACCCCCCGCCCGGTGCCGACCGTCGGGCTCGATCACCTCCACCAGGTCCCGGTGTCGGTGCCCGAGCAGGCCGCCAATCTGATGTCGCTGCTGGAGAACCGCGGAATCGGCGAATGGGCGTCCTTCTCCGATCTGGTCGCCGACTGCCAGGTGCCGATGGAGATCGTCGCGCGCTTCCTGGCACTGCTCGAGCTGTTCCGCGCCCGGGCGGTAGCATTCGACCAGTCAGAACCGCTGGGCGTGCTCCAGATTTCCTGGACCGGGGAGCGGCCCAACAGCGAGCAGTTGGCGACCGCGGACGCCGAATAGCGCGGGACTAGAGAACATGCCAGAAGACTTTTCGCCGGACGCCGAGCCGGACAGCGAGCCCGACGCCGAGCACGTCGAGGCCGACCTCGAGGATGCCGAGCTCGATGCGGTGCTCGAGGCGCTGCTGCTCGTGGTCGACACCCCGGTCCCCGTCGACGCGCTTGCGACGGCCACGGACGCCCCCGCGGCCAGGGTCGCCGAGCGGTTGCAGCTGTTGGCGGACGGGTTCGCCGCCCGGGGCAGCGGTATCGATCTGCGCGAAGCCGGCGGTGGGTGGCGGATGTACACCCGCGCCCGCTACGCGCCGTACGTGGAGAAGCTGCTGCTCGACGGCGCTCGGACGCGGCTGACACGCGCCGCGCTCGAGACCCTGGCGGTGGTCGCCTATCGGCAGCCGGTCACGCGCGCCCGGGTGAGTGCGGTGCGCGGCGTCAACGTCGACGCGGTGATCCGGACACTGGTGGCGCGCGGACTGATCACCGAGGCCGGTACCGATCCCGATTCCGGTGCGGTCACCTTCGCCACCACCGAGCTGTTCCTCGAACGCCTCGGCTTGTCGTCGCTGACCGATCTGCCCGACATCGCACCGTTGCTGCCGAACGTCGACGTGATCGACGACATCAGCGAAAACCTGGACGAGGAGCCACGTTTCATGAAACTGAACGGGACATCGGCTGGGTCCCAGCCGGACCCGGCGATCGACGTCGACGCGGAACGGGAGTGACGATGAGCGACGACGAGGGCGTGCGGCTGCAGAAGGTGTTGTCGCAGGCCGGGATCGCGTCCCGGCGGGTGGCCGAGAAGATGATTCGCGACGGCCGGGTCGAGGTCGACGGCGTCATCGTCACCGAACTCGGTACCCGCGTGGATCCGCAGAACTCGACGATCCGGGTCGACGGTGCGCGGATCGCCGTCGATGACGACCGGGTCTATCTGGCGATCAACAAACCGCGCGGTATGCATTCGACGATGTCCGACGATCGCGGCCGCCCCTGTGTCGGAGACCTCGTCGAGCACCGGGTGCGCGGTAACAAGAGCCTTTTCCACGTCGGCCGGCTCGACGCCGACACCGAGGGTCTGCTGCTGCTCACCAACGACGGTGAGCTCGCCCACCGGCTCATGCACCCGTCGTTCGAGGTGCCCAAGACTTACCTGGCCACGGTGATGGGCAGCGTCCCCCGCGGGTTGGGCAAGAAGCTGCGCGGCGGCATCGAGCTGGACGACGGTCCGGTGCGGGTGGACGACTTCGCCGTCGTCGACACCGTGCCGGGCCGGTCCTTGGTGAAGGTCACGCTGCACGAGGGCCGCAAGCACATCGTGCGCCGGCTGCTCGCCGAGGTCGGCTTCCCGGTTCAGGAATTGGTCCGCACCGACATCGGCGCGGTCACGCTCGGCGAGCAGCGGCCTGGCAGCATCCGGGTGTTGACGCAGAAGGAGATCGGCGACCTCTACAAGGCGGTGGGACTGTGACCCGGTCGGTGGTGATCGCGATCGACGGCCCGGCAGGTACCGGAAAGTCAACTGTGGCAAGGGGATTGGCGACCGCCCTGAAAGCCCGCTACCTGGACACCGGGGCGATGTACCGCATCGTCACCCTCAGCGCGCTACGGCAGGGAGTCGACCTCGACGACCCGGCGGCGATCACGGCGGCGGTGCGCGACACCGCGATGGCCGTCGGCCACGACCCCGCCGAGGACCGGTCCTTCCTGGCCGGCGAGGACGTCTCGGCCGAGATCCGCGGCGACGCGGTGACCAAGGCGGTGTCGGCGGTCTCGGCGGTCCCTGAGGTGCGCGCCCGGCTGGTGACGCTGCAGCGCGAGCTCGCCGACGGTGACGAGCCAGTGGTCGTCGAGGGGCGAGACATCGGCACCGTCGTGCTCCCCGACGCCGACGTGAAGATCTTCCTGACCGCCTCCGCCGAAGAACGGGCCCGCCGCCGCAACGACCAGAACGTCGCATCCGGGCTGCCCGACGACTACGACGCGGTGCTCGCCGATGTCCGCCGTCGCGACCATCTCGACTCCACCCGGGCAGTGTCGCCGTTGCGCGCCGCCGACGACGCGCTGGTGGTCGACACCAGCGACATGACCCAAGACCAGGTGATCGGCCATCTGACCGCACTGGTCGAACAGAAAGCCGGTGCGATCAGATGAGTGACGGAGACGGCGTCTGGTTCGACGAGGGCGACTGGGAAGTCGGCGCCGACGAGATCAGCGAAGCGGTCGAGGAAGCGTCGGCGCCGCCACCGGTGCTGGCCGTCGTCGGCCGGCCCAACGTCGGCAAATCGACACTGGTGAACCGCATCCTGGGCCGTCGCGAGGCCGTCGTTCAGGACATCCCCGGCGTCACCCGCGACCGCGTCTCCTACGACGCGTCCTGGTCGGGCCGGCGGTTCGTCGTGCAGGACACCGGTGGGTGGGAGCCCGACGCGAAAGGCCTGCAGCAGCTGGTCGCTGAGCAGGCCTCGGTGGCGATGCGCACCGCCGACGCGATCGTGTTCGTGGTCGACGCCGTCGTCGGCGCGACGAGCGCCGACGAGGCCGCCGCGAAGATCCTGCAGCGCTCCGGCAAGCCGGTGTTCCTGGCCGCTAACAAAGTGGACAACGACCGCGGTGAGGCCGACGCCGCCGCGCTGTGGTCGCTGGGCCTCGGCGAGCCGCACCCGATCAGCGCGATGCACGGGCGCGGCGTCGCCGATCTGCTCGACGCGGTCCTCGAGGAACTGCCCGCCCTCTCCGAGGTCGGCGGCACCGGCGGGGGTCCGCGCCGCGTGGCGCTCGTTGGCAAGCCGAACGTCGGCAAGTCCTCGCTGCTCAACCGGCTTTCCGGTGACGAACGGTCCGTCGTGCACGACGTCGCCGGCACCACCGTCGATCCCGTCGACTCGCTCATCGAGATGGACGGCAAGCTGTGGCGGTTCGTCGACACCGCCGGTCTGCGGCGCAAAGTCGGCCAGGCCAGCGGCCACGAGTTCTACGCCTCGGTGCGCACCCACGGCGCGATCGACGCCGCCGAGGTCGCGATCGTGCTCATCGATGCCTCACAACCGCTGACCGAGCAGGACCAGCGGGTGCTGTCGATGGTGGTCGAGGCGGGCCGCGCACTGGTGCTGGCGTTCAACAAATGGGACCTCGTCGACGAGGACCGCCGCTACCTGCTCGACCGCGAGATCGACCTGCAGCTGGCGCAGATCCAGTGGGCGCCCCGGGTCAACATCTCGGCCAAGACCGGCCGGGCGGTGCAGAAGCTGGTGCCCGCCCTGGAGACCGCGTTGAGCTCGTGGGACAAGCGGATCACGACGGGCCAGCTGAACACGTTCCTCAAAGAGGTCGTCGCCGCGACGCCGCCGCCGGTGCGCGGCGGCAAGCAGCCGCGCATCCTGTTCGCCACCCAGGCCACCACCCGTCCGCCCACGTTCGTGCTGTTCACCAGCGGGTTCTTGGAGGCCGGGTATCGGCGGTTCCTGGAGCGGCGGCTGCGTGAGACGTTCGGCTTCGACGGCAGCCCGGTGCGGATCAACGTCCGGGTGCGTGAAAAGAGGGGTCCCAAGCGCCGATAGGGTCGATCGAGTGCCCGTCGTCGACATGATCCTCATCGCCCTGGCAGGCGTCGGAGCGGGCGCGATCAATGCGCTCGTCGGCTCCGGCACCCTCATCACGTTCCCGACGCTCGTCGCACTGGGGTATCCGCCGGTGACCTCGACGATGTCCAACGCGGTGGGCCTGGTGGCCGGCGGCGTATCCGGCACCTGGGGCTACCGGCGGGAACTGCGCGGACAGTGGCACCGGCTGCGGTGGCAGATCCCGGCGTCGCTGCTCGGCGCGGGTGGCGGAGCCTGGCTGCTGCTGCACCTGCCGGAGAAGGTGTTCCTCCGCATCGTGCCCGTGCTGCTGGTGCTCGCACTCGTGCTGGTGGTCATCGGGCCGCGCATCCAGGCCTGGGCGCGCCGCCGTGCCGAGGCGGCCGGCCAGTCCGCCGACCACGTCTCCGCGGCGCGGATGACCGCGCTCGTCGCGTTGACGTTCGCGGTCGGCGTCTACGGCGGCTATTTCACCGCCGCGCAGGGCATTTTGCTGGTCGCAGTCATGGGTGCGCTGCTGCCCGAGGACATGCAACGCATGAACGCCGCCAAGAACCTGCTGTCGCTGCTGGTCAACATCGTCGCGGCCGTCGCCTACACGGTGGTGGCGTTCGACCGGATCAGCTGGGCTGCCGCCGGGCTGATAGCGATCGGGTCGCTCATCGGCGGATTCCTCGGTGCCCACTACGGGCGCCGACTTTCGCCGAACGTGCTCCGCGCGGTGATCGTCGTGGTGGGATTGATCGGGCTGTACCGGTTGTTGACCGTGTAAGCTGACCGGGATCTGATCAGGGGATGGGGTAATCGATGGTCGACAGCGTGCTGGTGGCGGCTGCGCCGTCCGAAGCGTCTGCACTCGAGCCCTTCTGGCCGTCGCGCCGCCTGATGGCTTTCGACGAGTGGTGTTGTCGGCGTCCCTGACGCCGAGTCCCCTCGTCCGGCCGGTCGCTCCGCGTGACCGCATCCCCCGAAAGCACCCATGCGTTCGCTTCTGATCTTCACCCTCGTCGGTGTCGGCGCCCAACTCGTCGACGGTGCCCTGGGCATGGCCTTCGGGGTCACGGCCACCACGTTGCTGGTGCTCTCCAGCGTCGGCGCGGCCCAAGCCAGCGCCGCGGTGCACCTCGCCGAGGTCGGCACCACGCTGGCGTCCGGACTGTCGCACTGGCGGTTCAAGAACATCGACTGGCCGCTGGTCGCCAAGCTGGGTGTGCCCGGAGCGATCGGCGCCTTCCTCGGTGCGACCGTGCTGTCCTCGCTGTCGACGGAGCACGCAGCTCCGCTGATGGCTGCCATCCTGATGGTGATCGGCATGTATGTGCTGCTGCGTTTCTCGCTGCGCACCCCGCTGGTGATCGGCGGTGAGGGCACTCGGCACGGGGTGAAGTTCCTCGCGCCACTGGGTTTGTTCGGCGGCTTCATCGACGCCTCCGGTGGCGGCGGCTGGGGTCCCGTCACGACCAGCACACTGCTCTCGCAGGGCAAGACGGCGCCGCGCACCGTCATCGGTTCGGTCAGCGCCTCGGAGTTCCTGGTGTCGGTGTCGGCGTCGATCGGTTTCCTGATCGGGCTACGTCACGAGTTCCTGGAGAACTGGCCGGTGGTGGTCGGGCTGATGGTCGGCGGTGTCATCGCCGCGCCGATCGCAGCGTGGCTGGTGAGCCGCATCAGCCCCGCGCTGCTGGGCACCGCGGTCGGCGGGGTCATCGTCTTGACCAACAGTCAGAAGTTGGTGCATTTCTTCGACATCCACTGGCCGTGGTCGACGGCCATCTACACGCTGATCGTCGTGGTGTGGGTGTCGCTGGTGATCTACGCGTGGCGGGTGTCGCGGGCACCCAAGTCGCTGCCGGTCACCGATTCCAGCTCAGAAGTGCTCCCGCGCTGACTCCTGCTCGAGGACGGCGTCGAGATCGCCGAGACGTTCCATTGAGGACACCGCACGGCGGGTGCGCATGTTCTTGGCGAGCAGATCCTTGTGGCGGTGCGTGAAGGCCCAGTACCCCGCGGTGAACGGACACGCATCGTCGCCGAGGCGCTTCTTCGGGTCGAACGCGCAGTCGCCGCAGTGGTCGCTCATCTTGTTGATGTAGGCGCCGCCGGAGGTGTACGGCTTGGTGGCCAGCAGTCCGCCGTCGGCGTGTTGACTCATACCGACGACGTTGGTGGGCATCACCCAGCGGAACCCGTCGACATAGGCGGTGGCGAACCACTCGGTCAGCTCGTCAGGCCGGTAGCCGCGCTGCAGGGCATGGCTGCCCAGGATCATCAGCCGCTGGATGTGGTGAGACCAGCCGCGGTCGCGCACGCCCTTGAGGGCGTGGTGCAGACAGGCCGCGGTGACCTCGTCGGCGTCCAGGTCGGCCCACCACTGCGGCAGCTTGGTGTGCGCTTTCAGCTCGTTCTTCTTCGTGTACTGCGGGCCGAAGTGCCAGTAGAGATGCCACATGTACTCGCGCCAGCCGAGGATCTGGCGGATGAAGCCCTCGGTGGCGGCCAGGGGAGCGTTGCCATCGCGGTAGGCCTGCTCGGCGGCTTCGACGGCATCGAGCGGGTGCAGGACGCCGAGGTTCAGCGGGACCGACAGCAGCGAGTGCGACATCGCCCAGTCGCCGCCCATCATCGCGTCCTCGTAGCGGCCGAACAGCTCCAGCCGGTGGTCGATGAAGCGCTTCAGCGCCCGCTTGGCCTCGGTGGGGGTGACGGCGAACAGGCGCGGACCGTCGGCGCCGACGGTGTCGAGGTCCATCGCGTCGAGGTCGCGGCGGACCTGCTCGTCGATGTCGTCCTCGCGCGGCCTGTAGGGGGCGGGCACGTCGAGCGTGGCCTGCTTCTTGGGCGGGGACTCGCGGTTGTCCTCGTCGTAGTTCCAACGCTTGCCGACGGGATCCGCGCCCTCCATCAGCACGTCGAAGCGGCGGCGTTGGTCGCGATAGAAATCCTCCATGCGAAAGCGGGTCCGATTGCCGGCCCACTCTTCGAAGTCCTTGCGCGGCAGGGCAAATGTCGGCGTGGGGAGCACCTCCTCGACGAGCCCCTGCTTCTGCAGTCGGTTGACGAAGCGCTCGGCGGCGTGCGAGGTGGGCTGGTGGACCAGGACGGGTCGGTCGAATTGCTCGAGTGCGTCGGTGTAGGTGTCGGCCTTGAGCAGAGTCGCGCGGTCGCCGAGATCGCGCTCGGCGTGGCGCAGCGCGGAGAGGACCAGGTGCAGTTTCTGGCGGTGATACCGGCGTTTGGCCAGAGCCGAGGTGGCCTCGACGAGCAGGACCTCGCGATGCGCGTGCTCGCCGCCGTAGACAGCCGGGCCGAGCTGATCGGCGAACAGCCACAGGGGAGTGTCGCTCATTGGTCAGTTGTACCCGCGCGGGGCACGGCGACGCGGTTGGGAACCGGGGGTAACCCTGCTGTAAGCTTTCGACCGCTGACCGGCGATCCCGGGAGGCACGCGGGCTGTGGCGCAGCTTGGTAGCGCACTTGACTGGGGGTCAAGTGGTCGCAGGTTCAAATCCTGTCAGCCCGACTTTTGTGATGTCGCAGGACATCGGAATAGCCGCGGACCTACTTTAGGTCCGCGGTTTTTTCCGTTTGGGGCCTTTGGGGGCGCCGGTGGGTTGGTAGTCCCTGGTGGGGTCGAGTGTGAAGTCGCGTAGGACTTCTCCGGTGGCGGCGTTGATGACGGTGATGTGGTGGTCCTGGGCGAGGATCAGAACGCGGGTTCGGTAGTGGTGGCGGCCGATGCCGATGTGGTGCAGGCGCCCGTTGACGCGCAGAGTGATCGCTCCGGCTTGGTCGACGCGGTCGGTGCGGACACGGTTGTGGGTGTCGATGCGCGTTGCTGGGTCGGCTTTGGGGCGGCTGGTGTAGATCACTGCTGGGGTGGCTCTGTGGGGCAAGGAGCGGTGGGGGCGGCGGTGGTTGTATTCGTCGACGAAGGTGTCGAGTTGGGTTTGGAGTTCGGCGATGGTGGTGGCGCGGGGTTGGCCGGTGAGCCATTTTTTGAGGGTTTGGTGGAAGCGTTCGACTTTCCCGCAGGTGGTGGGGTGGTGCGGGGTGGAGTTGATTTGGTGGACGCCGAGGCGGTGGAGTTCGGCTTCGAAGGCGTTGCGTCCGCCTTTGCCGCCGGCGAGGCGGGTGGTGAAGACCATGCCGTTGTCGGTGAGTGTGGAGTGGGGGATGCCATGGCGGGCAGTGGCTTTGGTGAATTCGGTGACGACGATGGCGCCGGTGATGCGGCGGTGGGCGGTGACGGAGATGGCCAGGCGTGAGCAGTCGTCAAGCCAGCACAGGATTTCGGTGTCGGCTCCGTGTGTGAGGCGCCAGTGGGTGAAGTCGGCTTGCCAGCGTTGGTTGGGCTGTGCGGCGGCGAAACGGATGTAGGAGCTTTTGGGGCGTTTCTGCGGGGTGGGTTCGACGAGGCCGGCGCGGGTGAGGTGGCGGCTGATCGTCGCGGCTGATACACGCAGGTGGTGGTGGTGTTCGAGGTGCCAGGCGATGGTGTGGGGGCCGGCGTCGAGGCCTTTGCCGGTCAGGGTGCGGCGCAGGTCGATGATGAGGTCGATGGTGGATTGTGGGAGCCGGCCTGGGCTGGTGTGGGGGCGCCGGGAGCGGGGTTCGAACGCGGCGTCGCCGTCGAGGGTGTAGCGCTTGATCAGCCTCGAGATCCAGCTTTGGGAGACGCCGTAATCGCGGGCGACCTGCGATTGTGAGCGGCCCTCGACAAGGACTGCGGTGATGACCAGACGAGCCTTCGACACCAGCCGAAACTGGCTGACGTACCTATGCCGATGTCGTGAGACACCCTATTCCGATGTCCTGAAACACCACACTGTCAGCCCGACTTTCAAAACCCGCTCTGACCAGTGTCGGAGCGGGTTTTTGTGTCTCGGCGGTCCTGCGCGATTGCCAAGCGGCGCCTCACTTCTTGCGGTTCTCGCCCAGTTCCTCGGCGATCGGGTTCGGCGGCACGTCTCTGTCCCTCTCGGTGACACCCGGTTTGGTGGGCACCCGGTGCGCGGCACCCTTCTCGCCGTTGCTCATCACGTCGTCGGTCAGCGGCACCGACGCCAGCACTTCGGAGAATGCGGCATATGTCTCGGGTGGGATCGAACGCAGGGCCCGGATGGTGTCGTCATCGCAAGAATGGCGTTCGGCCGCTGCGAGAAGAGTCGCCTTGTCAGCTGGGAAATCGACATCGTCGAGGCATTCGCGGAGTTGGCGGCGAGTGGTGGCTGCGGACATGGTGCTCCTCCTCATCTGCGGGTCTGTCGGTGCCCAATGCCCAGCACGACGGGCCGCAAACCAGGCCGCTCATGACTCCTGGGACGAGATCGCTACCCCTGCGGGTCCGCGCCGCCCGGGTGCCGATCGTCTGTCGCGCGAGGCCCGAAGCGTCGCAGACACTGGCTCTGCTCAGACGCCCTCCGCGCTGCCTCGATGGTCTTCTGCGCGCTCACGGGCGCGATGCGACTGTTCGATCACGGCAGCGCCCGGTGTCTTCAGATGGTCCGCCCTGAGCTGGGCTTTGTGCAGCGACGTGAATATCTCGAAGCGCTCGAGTAGATCAGCAGCGGCGAGCGCATCGGCGATGGGTCCAGTCGGCGACACAACCAGGCAGAAGGAGGTGTCTGCCTCTCCGGCGATTGCAGATGCGTCGACGAGGGTTGTGACGAATGAGCCACCGACCGACGTGGCGCGTGACAGCTCGAGGACCAGCTGTGCCGGTTGTCTTGCCAGTTCAGCGGCGACCAAGCGGCCCATGGTCGCCCCTTCGGCATCGTCGATGTGCCCAGAAACGAACAGGATGCTCGTCATGTCGGGAAGTCGCCTCAGCGTGAACGGATGGATAAGTCCCCTAGCGTGGTGGAGTTTCGGGGGGCGGGGACGACGGTGCTGGGTGTGTCGTTGACGCTGTTGGGGTGGGCCATCGCGTAGTGGTCAGTGAGTTACCTACCAAGTGACTCAACAGGAAGACACACCACGCGATGACCCAGGATCATTCTGCCCTGCTTGCCCAACTCGATGCGCTCAAGTCCGCCGATGTCGGCGCGGTGTTCGCCGAGCTGATCCGCGCCGGGTTGCAGCAGCTGATCGAGGCCGAGGCCACGGCGGCCATCGGCGCCGGCCGCTATCAGCGGACTGACGGACGCACCGTGCACCGCAACGGGCACCGACCCAAGACCATCTCGACCACCGCCGGTGACGTCGAGGTGCAGATCCCCAAGCTGCGGGCCGGATCGTTCTTCCCGTCGCTGCTGGAACGGCGCCGCCGTATCGATAAGGCGCTGCACGCGGTGATCATGGAGGCCTACGTCCACGGGGTGTCCACGCGCAGCGTCGATGACCTGGTGAGCGCGATGGGTGTGCAGACCGGCGTGTCCAAGTCGGAGGTCTCACGGATCTGCGCCGGCCTGGACAAGGAGATCGAGGCGTTTCGTACCCGCAGCCTGGCCCACACCGAGTTCCCGTACGTGTTCTGCGACGCCACGTTCTGCAAAGTGCGCATCGGGGCGCACGTGGTCTCTCAGGCGCTCGTGGTGGCCACCGGGGTGTCCATCGACGGCACGCGCGAGGTGCTGGGCACCGCCGTCGGTGACAGCGAGTCCTACGAGTTCTGGCGCGAATTCCTCGCCTCGCTGAGGGTCCGCGGGCTCAGTGGTGTGCACCTGGTGATCTCTGATGCGCATGCTGGATTGAAATCGGCTGTGGCACAACAGTTCGCGAACTCATCGTGGCAGCGGTGCCGAGTGCACTTCATGCGAAATCTGCACACCGCGGTGTCCGCCAAACACGCCCCGGCGGTCACCGCGGCGGTCAAGACCATCTTCGCCCACACCGACCCCGCCGAGGTCGCCGACCAGTGGGACCGCGTCGCCGATACCTTGGCGGCCAGCTTCCCGAAGGTGGCCGCGATGATGGCCGAGGCCAAGACCGACGTGCTGGCCTTCACCGCGTTCCCGAAGGCGCATTGGCAGAAGATCTGGTCGAACAACCCGATCGAACGGTTGAACAAGGAGATCAAGCGCCGCGCTGATGTCGTGGAGATCTTTCCGAATCCGGCGGCGTTCCTGCGGCTGGCGACTGCGGTGGTCATCGAATCCCACGACGAGTGGCAGGTCACCCGCCGCTATCTCTCCGATGTCTCCATGGACGATTTACGTGCCGTCATTGCCGCCAAACACGCTGCGGCAGCACTTGCCAAACAACACCAAATCACCTAGCGTTCAACATGACTCGTTGATCACAACGCGTGAACCACGCCAGATCCGAAGTCCACCACTCCACGGGACGCTATCGAACGGATGTCCGTTCTGCCGGCCGCTGTCTCCGATTTCGCCCACTCCGTCACCTCCTTCATAAGTCCACCGGCGACCTAATCAGGCGGTGTGGGGGCCAGCTATCCGCTGGAAGTCCCTGCATTGGCCGATTCGCGCCAGGTACGTGGCTGGCATGCTTGAAGGAGGGCCGCAATGACGCGGGGCAGTAGGATTTCGGGGGACCGGCGAGGAGCCCCCCGCGCATGACAAGCTGGGAGCACCACATGACCGACGCGCCGTTCGAGCAGGCAGCGGAGGTGCGCACAACTGACGTCGACGAGGCGGCCGATGCCGTAGGCCGCTTCTATGTGGCCGCAGAACTGGCTCCCATCGAAACCGCCGCGGTGAAGACGCAGATGAAGGCGTTGGTACTTCCCATGGTCACCGTCGGCGACGTCGGCTTCGGGGTGGACATCGAGATACGAGCCGACGACGTCAGTGCCTACTACATCGACGCACCGGTAACAGGCACGGCGATGAACAGGTGGCGCGACGGTGAGGATGTCGCCACGACCGCAGGGGCCGTCGCCATCTTCACACCGGGAACGCCGTGCCGGCTCGCCTGGTCCGCCGACTGCGATCAGGTGTGCGTCAAGGTGCCCGAATCACAGATGCGGCGCCAGCTCGAAGCCATGCTCGACCGTCCCGTCCGAGAAAGAATCACGTTCGATCGGCGGCTCAGTCTCAGCTCCACTGCCGCGAAGGACTGGTATTCCTTGGTGCGGCTCCTCGGCCGGCAAGCCTGGCAGCCCGGAGGCCTCCTGAACCACCCGCTCGCGGTGGGCAACCTCCAACTCCTCTTGATACAGGGTCTGTTGCAGATGCAGCCCCACAACTTCACCGATGCGCTGACCGCACGCGAACACCCGGCCAGCGCAGCAGTGACGAAGCGGGCAATCGATCTGATGCATGCGCAGCCGCAAAAGCTCTGGAGCACCGCAGAATTGGCGCGAGCAACGGGAGTCAGTGCACGTTCCTTACAGCGGGCGTTCGAACGGTCCGACCATCCCGCGCCGATGGCCTACCTCCGACGGCTTCGACTGAACCACGTGCACGCAGAGTTGGCGTCGAGCTCTCCTGACTCGGTCAGCGTGACGACGGTCGCCGTCCGCTGGGGATTCCTGCACTTGGGCCGATTCGCCAGTCAGTATCGAGAGCATTTCGGAGAGACCCCCTCGGAGACACTTCGCTCGGGCGCCCGGCCGGATCGTCCCTAGCTCCTCGCGAAACGACCCCGTCGTGGCAGCAGCGCCGACGTCACCCGGCGCCTTCGATAGCTGATCACACTCTCGTCAGAGGGAACCCGGGGCCGAGACCGCGCGCCGACGCCGAACATCAGCAGCCGCTTGTGAACACACGCAGCGATGTACTCGGTCCGGCTAATACACCGGAAGTGCTCACGTTCTTGGCCTGGAAGAAGTGGTCGAGCTGACCGACCACGACGAGCCGCCGCATCCGCGGTCACACGACAGCCAGCGCCGAGAAGCTGTACACGAGGGTGTCTCGCGTGGCCGTCCCGAGCTTGACGTACGCCGTTCCGTTCGGCTCGAACTCCGACAGGAAACTCTGCGAGGTATTGGATCTGCCCGCTGCCTCCAGCACCTTCTGTGCGCCCGACGGCGTCAGTGCGTACACGCTTGCGGTGGGGTCGAGGTCGTTGTTGATCACGTACGCGGTGCCGTCCGGGGCGAAGGTCAGCAATCTCTGCTTGTAGAACTCCGTGAAGACGTACGTCAGGCTGGTGAACTCGCTCAGCGGGATCACGGTGTGCCCTGTCGAATCGAAGCCCAGGATGTTCCATGCGCCGCCACTTCCCGACACGCGCAGATATCCGGTGCCGTCCGGGCCGAACTCGATGTATCCCGCCAATCCAGGCACTTCGGTCGTGACCGTGTCGGTCGAGAGCGCGAGTACCTGATAGGCCGAGATGAAGCCGTCAGGCCCCGTGTAGCGCAGCAGCTGGTACGGCGCACCGTCGGGGCCGAACACCACTGCGTTTCCCGCCGCACCCGACGGAAGATCGACAATGCGCACGATGGTGCCATCGGTGTTCAGCACGGCCACGTGTTCGGATCCCTCGGCGGTGTAGTTGACGTAGCCGACGTTCTCCGTCGCGGGGGACACGACGCCTCCTTGCCCTGGCGCCACCGACGACTGCGTCGGTGTGCCCGGCACCGCGACGACGGCGACGGTGCCGTCGGGGGCGACGATCGCCACCGGGGTGGTCGTCGACGACGCCGGAACCGCCAGCGGCGCAAAGACAGTGCCATCCGCCGCGACCTGCATCAGGAAACTGACGATGCGGCCCTCGATCACGTCGGAGGTGTCCAGCGTGGTCGGCGTGATCTTCGAGATGAGGGTTGTTCCGGTGCCATCGTCGGTCGAACCGGGATAGGTGTACGTCTCCAGGTAGACGCCGTCGGGCGTCACCACGGTCCACCCGGGCAGGCCGTCGACGGTGCGCACCGTGCTCGACGTCCCGGCGAGGGCGTAAATGCGGGTTGTCTTGCTGCCGAACCATCCCTTCACGCCGGCGGTGACGTAGACCGTGCCGTCGTCACCGACGATCGGGTCGCTGGGTTCTGAGCCGTACGGCAGCGCGACGGTTCGTGTCGCGCCGGTTGCCGTGAAGACCCGCACCGACGAGAACCCGCCCTGGGTCGACACCAGGTACGCGCTCCCGTCGGGTCTGAGTTCGACCGCGGTGTCGTGCGGCAGAACCTGGGCGGTGCTGTTCGGTGAGATCCGCACCAACCGGTAGGGGCGGGTCGCTCCCATGACACCGAAGGTGGGGACCTCAGTGCTGATGTACAGCGCGCCGTCCGCTCCGACGCGAACCTGCCGACCCGGCGTGCCGGTGATCTTGGCGATCCTGGTGACTGTTCCGGCGCTGTCGACGGTCGAGACAGTCGAGCGCCTGCCGCCCGGGCCGAGGGTGACGACGACGACCGTCCCGTCGGGTCGTGCCGCGGGAAAGTAGGCATACCCGTCGATGTCTGCGCTCGCGATGACCTGAGCGTTGTCATCGAGGACGGAGACGTGGGTGATGGACTCGCGCCGGCTGAACACCTCACGGGTCACTTGGTACGCGGTGCCGTCGGGGGTGACGACCGGGGCCTCGAACGCCTCCCCGGGAAGTTCGGAGGTTCCGACAGCAGCCTCGACATCGCGGGCTTCGCGCCGCGCGGAGCCCACCATCGTCCACAGCAGCGACGAGGCGGCCGGCGCGTCAGGTGTGCTCGCCGGCTTCGGCTTCGGGGAGAACAGCGGCCGCAGTGCCGTGGACCGCTTCGTCCGCGGCAGCGCGGACCGCTCGGCGAGATCGGAATCCTGTTCGCTGGCAGCGACTTTGACATCAGCGCTGCCGGTACCTCGCTTGCTCGTGCGTGTGCTGCCGCGCCAGGGTTTGTCGGAAATCTTCCTGGTGTGGTTCCTGGGAGCGTCGGCGCTCTGCGATGTGCCCGCCGACGTACTCGTTGCGTCGGGTTCGGCCTGCGCCTCCCCAGCCAATCCGACGATCGCCGAACCGATTCCCAATGCAACGGCCAGTGCGCCCACTCGGCCGATGTTGTTTGCTTGCCCCACTGCGCAACCTCCCCTGGACCCCTTTCAGCAAACCACGCTGGGAAGCGGCTGTGAAGGGAAATCAGCAGTCGCAGCTCGAGCAGGCCGGCTCACCTGTGCTGACGACGGGTGACGGGCAGCAGGTATCGCCCTTCCAGGCGTTGACGCCTTCGCGGACGGCTATCGCGGCGATGACCACACCCGCGATGGGATCGGCCCAGGTCCACTCGAAGAGGCTGTTGAGCACCAGGCCGACGAGGAGCACCGCCGACAGGTACGTGCACAGCAGCGTCTGCTTGGAATCTGCTACGGCAGAAAGCGATCCGAGTTCGCGGCCGGCGCGCCGCTGCGCGTAGGACAGCACCGGCATGATGACCAGGCTCAGCGCCGCCAGCACGATGCCGATGGTCGAGTGTTCGGCCACGCCTCCACCGAGCATGGCGCGGAGTGCGTCCACCATCACGTAGACGGCGAGCCCGAAGAACGACAACGCGATGATGCGCAGGGCGACCTTTTCGCGCGCCTCGGGGTCCCGGCCGGAGAACTGCCACACGACGGCCGCCGCCGACGACACCTCGATCACCGAGTCGAGCCCGAACCCGATCAACGCCGTGGACGACACCCGGGCACCTTCGGTGACGGCGACGACGGCCTCGATGATGTTGTAGGAGATCGTGAGCGCGACGAACAACCGGATGCGACGGGCCAACAGCCGGCGCCGGGTGTCGGTGAGTGCCACGGGCGCCATCAGGTGCACCCGCAGACCGCGCCGTCGGATGCGACGCAGCGACAGTCGGGATCCACGGCCAGCACCAGCCCCATCAGATCGTCCAGAGCGTGAGCAATGCGCTCGTCGGCCAACTCATATCGCGTGCGACGGCCCTCCGGCACAGCGACCACGAGGCCACACCCGCGCAGACATCCCAAGTGATTGGACAGCATCTGGCGGGACACCCCGAGTCGCTCGGCCAGGTCGGCCGGATAGGCCGGACCGGCGGCGAGGCTCAGCAGGATGCGCGTGCGCGTCACATCGGACAGCGCGTGCCCGAAGCGGGCCAGCGCATCGGTGTGGACGACGGTCGGCATCGCTCGATAGTACATAGAATTGTGTATTCACAAAAAGCTGTACTCAGGGAGGAATCGTTGCAGTCGCCCATCAGTAACCTCGTGTCATGCCCCGCGCACTCACCGATGACGAGATCAAGGCCCTTGTCGACAGCCGGCCGGGCTGGGCGACCCTCACGACCATCGACGACGACGGGTTTCCCCACAGCGTGCCGCTGGGCTACTTCCGGATCGGCGACGACATCGTCATGGGCGTGCGCGACCGCACGCACAAGATCGCGAACATCGAAGCGAATCCGAAGGTGAGCGTGATGCTCGAGGACGGCTCCACCATGTCCGACATCCGCGGCGTCATGTTCCAGGGCAACGCCCGCGTCGTCCGCGACAGCGAGGAAGCCGTCGAGCTCGCCCGCCACGGCGCGCGCAGGCGCGGCGTGCCGGAGGATGAGCTGCCCACCGAGCCGAGGCCGGGCTCCGCCTATATCTACGTCACCCCGGTGCGCACCCGGTCCTGGCACTACGGCGACTGATCAGCCTGCCGGTACGACGTCGCTTCCCGCCCCCTTGATCGACGCCTTCGCTCGACTCTCGGCGCGCACGGCTCTCGTCCCGCGCACATAACCGGTCGCCGAGATCGACGCGGCCAGCAGTGCGTCCTCGCCCTTGGTGAACGGGTGGAAGCCGACACCTGCGCCGCCCCGCCCCTTGACGGGGATGTCGGCGACTTCGGTGACCTTCCAACTCTTTTCGGCCAGCGACAGGATCGCCTCACCGTTGGCGCACGACACCGGGAGCGCGGCGACCACCTCGTCGCCGTCACCGGCGAGCTTCACCCCGGCCACACCGTTGCCCGCGGCACCCTGCGGGTTGACCGCCGCCGGGTCGATGCGCAGGATCTTGCCCCGCCGCGTCACCAGAGCCAGGTGATACCCCTCCGGCAACACTCCCGAGCGCACCAACCCGGTGATGTCGGGCGCCACGGGGATGTCTCGGATCTTGAACGGCAAACCGTTGCCGTTGGTGAACTTCACGCGCCCATCGGTCCAGACCGCCCAGCCGAGACCGGACGTCAACAGCTCGCCGTGGCTGTCGGAGAACACCCCGCGATCGTCGAGGCGCCACGCGGTGTTGACCTTGCGTTCGCGCGGTCCGTCCTCGTCACCGCTCGCCGTCACAGGGGTGGCCTCGGTGTCCAGCACCGTCCGGCGGTCGAACTCCGGCCCCTTGAACAGCTTCGCCGTCTCGACGAGTTCCTGATCGATCACCCTGCGGCGTGCATCCGGGTCGGTCACCAACTCGGTCAGCGCCGCGAATTCGGCGTCCAGCTTCTCCGCCTCGGCCCGCAACTCGATGACGTCGAGCTTGGTGAGCCGGCGAAGCTGCAGTGCCAGAACATAATCGGCCTGCACGGCGTCGATTCCGAACCGCTCCTGCAACCCCTGCCGGGCCTCGTCGACGGTGTCGGAACCCCGGATGACCGCGACCGCCGCATCGATGTCCAGGTGGATGGTCATCAGACCTGCCACCAGGTGCCGGCGCGCGGTGACCTTCTCCAGTCGGTACTCGCTGCGGTGCAACACGACCGAGTCCCGCAGGCTCAGGAACGCCGCGATCAGTTGACGGACCGACCACCAGCGGGGCACGCGGTTCTCGTCGAGGGCCACCAGGCTGGCGGCGAACGTCGATTCCAGCGGGGTCAGCGCCAGCAGCTGCGTGCGGATGTCCTCGGCGCTGTGGCCGCGTTTGGCGGTGACGACGATGCGCAGACCGTTGCGACGATCGGTGAGATCCGACATGTCGGCCACACCGGACATCTCCCCGGACTCCACCAGCGCGCGAATCCGTTCTTGCACAGTGTTGCTCGCGACACCCGGGGGTAGCTCGGTGATGACGCAGTTCTTGCCGTCGATGTGGATCGTGCCGCGCACGGTGAACGCACCCCGGCCGGTGGTGATGTACTCCCGCAACCCGGCCGTGCCGACGACGGTGGCGCCGCATCCCCAGTCCGGCCCGGGAATGAGCTTGCACAACCTGTCATCGGTCATGTTCGGGGTCTTGAGCAGCGCGCGACAGGCGGCCATCACCTCGCGGGGATTGTGCGCGGGCACCTTCGTGGCCCACCCCTCGGCGATACCGACGGCACCGTTGCACAGCAGCACCGGCCACTGCGCCGGCAGCATCGTGGGCTCGGTCCATTCGCCGTCGAACGTGGGCACCATCGGCACGGCGTGGTCGTCGAGTTCGGCGGTCAGCGCTGCACCCGGCGCCGACAGCCGCATCTCGGTGTAGCGGTCGGCGGCGGGGATGTCGCCTTGGATGCGGGGGAACGCACCCTGCCCGTCGATGACCTTCACGCGCTGGAACTCCGCGGCCATCAGTGCCGCCGCCCCGTACATCGACGCGCCCCCGTGCGGGTGCAGATTGCCGGTGACCGCCGAGCACACCTTCGACGACTTCTGCGGCTTGTTGCCGGGCAGCAGCCGCGAGTCGTGCATCTGGTACAGCAGACGCCGCTGGCCGGGTTTGAGGCCGTCGAACGCCGACGGGATGGCACGGTCGCTGACGCTGTAGAGCGCGAAGGTCAGCTGATAGTGGTTCCAGTAGTCGTCGGCGCTCTGGTCGAGCACCAGGTCCGGGTTCTGTTCCGGGATGTCCAGGGTGGCAGACACGTCAAACTCCTAGTCGAGGTCGAGCGCAGAGGTGTCGACGCGGGCGGCGATCTCGGCCATCCACGTGCGACGCCCCTCGGGCGGCCCGCCGAACAACGTGTGGTGCAGCTTCGCCTCGTCGTGGTCGGGATGGACGCGAATCACCGTGCGGCGCTGCGGATCCAGCACGGTGTTCCAGAAGTCGTCGGCATCCATCTCGCCGAGACCCTTGTTGCGTTGCACTTCCACCCGCTTCTTGGACGTGGCCTTCAGTTGCGCCACCGCGGCGTCTCGTTCGGACTCGTCCTGACAGTAGATTCGCTCGTCACCGTTCTTCACCACGAACAGCGGCGGCAACGTCACGTAGACCATGCCGGCCTCGACGAGTGGGCGGTAGAAGTCGAGGAACATCGAGATCAGGCTCGAGTTGATGTTGCCGCCGTCGGGGTCGGCGTCGGAGGCGAACAGGATGCGGTCGTAGCGGCACTGTTCGGGATCACAGTTGTCGCGCACGCCGCAGCCGAGAATCCGTTCGATCGAATCGAATTCGTCCTTGGCGCGGGCCTTGCTCAGCGCGAAGCCGTAGACATTGGGTGGCTTGCCCTTCAGTGGGAAGGCCGCCTGGAAGGTCGCGTCGCGCGCGGCCTTGATGGTGCCCAGTGCCGAATCACCCTCGCAAAGGAACAGCTCGGCTCCCGAGCCGCGACCGGTCTCCCTGCTGGGGAGCAGCTTCGGCGGCAGCGACAGGTTGGTGCCCAGCCCTTTGGCTTTCGACGCTGCGCGCGAACGGGCCTTGGCGCCCTCGGCGCTGCGTCGCGCCCGGGCGAATTCGAGGGCCAGCTTCGTCCACAGCGAAACGGTCTCACCGTTGGCGGGGTTGGCCGCCCAGATGGTGACGCTGCGCGCCACATCCGGTGCCATCGCCAGATTCAACGACCGCGACGACACCGCCGTCTTGGCCTGCGAGTCCCACGACACGTCGGGAGCGCGGGTATCCACGGCAAGGGCGGTGACGGCCGCGAAATCCTGTGCCTCCGGTCCTTCTTCGCCCTTGGCGAGGCCGAGGTCGCGGATCCGGGACGCCCGGTCGGCCAGCGCCTCGGACAGCCCCTTCACCGCCGCGGTCAGATGCGACCCACCGCCGGGCGTGCGCACGGTGTTGCAGAACGCCGCCACCGTCGCCGGTTCCGCAGGCCCTGCCGTCAGCGACCAGCGAAACGGTGTGGGTCCGCGACCGGTGGTGTACTCCCCGCGGCCTTCGACGACGGCCCGCACCACCGGCGCGGGGGAGCCGGCCGCCGTGCACATGAGATCGAGGAGCGTGTCGGTGCCCCAGGGACCTGTGAACGGTTCGAGCAGCACCGGCGGCACCTCGTCACCCGGCCAACCCTCGTCGACGACGCTCAGGTGCACACCGGGGGACATGCGCGCGGCCGCGTGCGCCCGCAGGAGAACCTCGCCTATGTCGAGCGTGGAATCCGGCACGACGGCCGGGTCGAACAGGATGCGCACCGTGGTGCCCTGAGCCTTGGGCTTGCGGTTGCTCACGCCGCGCAGCGGCTGCGCGTCGGCACGGGTGAACGGGGCGGCGGGGTCGAAATCCTCGCCGTCGAACGCGCCGGGATAGCCGCCGCCGAAGCTCTGCAGGTAGGTCTTGCCGCCCCGGCGGACCGTGACGTCCGTACGGGCGGAAATGAACACCGCAGCGGCAGCACCGATCCCGTTGAGGCCGGCGCCGGTGCTGGTGGCGTCGGCATGCGCGGAGAACTTCCCGCCTGCGCGGGCGGTGCCCAGCGTCTTGACGATGCCGTTCTTGCCGGTTGCCGGGTCGGTGTCGACCGGCAGTCCCCGGCCGTCATCGGCGACACTGACCGACCCGTCGCCATGCAGGGTGATCGTGACGGTCGACCCGCCGTGGCTGGGATCGGCGACCTCTTCCACTGCGTTGTCGATCAGCTCACGCAGCGCGGTGTTCAGGATGTCCAGACCGAGGTTGACCGCCGGCCGCAGGCGGGTGTGCTGGACATCGTCGAGCTCGGTGATGTCAGCGGCGGTGTAACTCACGTCTCGTCCTCTCCGTGGGGTGGGGCGCCGGTGGAATGGTAGACGGAGGATCCGACTTCCTCGTGCATCTACAGCTCCGCAACCCAGGTTGTGGCGGTGATGACACCATGGCGTGGTGCGCGCCTTCCTGTCCCGGCAGCGACGGCGGCTGACATGGATGCTGCGCCCGCAGCGGACCATCGACACGGCGGCCTTCGACATCGACAGGAATCGGTGGGTCGCGGTCACGGATGCGGTTCCCGTCGAGCGCGACGAGCTGAGTGTCGCGACGTTCAACATCTGGTTCAGCGACTACCACGCGACAGCGCGGTACCAGGCCATCGTCGACCTGCTCGAGACCTACACCCCGGACGTCATCGCGCTGCAGGAGGTCACTGCCGCGGCACTCGATGTGTTCCTCGGCCGGCCCTGCATTCGGAAGAATTACCAATCGGTGGCGGCCACCGGCCGTGATTTCGGCAACTACGGGTTGCTGATCCTCTCGCGGCTCCCGGTATCGCACGCTGTGTACACCCATCTGCCGCACAGTGTCGGTCGCGGCCTGCTGAGAGCGAACCTCACGGTCAACGGGCAGGAGCTGGCGGTCTGCTCACTGCATCTGCAAAGCGGCAAGAACGCGTCGACGATCCGTGCGCACCAGCTGGACGCGGTGTTCCGTATCGCTGGAACCACCGAAAACGTCGTACTGTGCGGCGATTTCAATCTGCGCGACACCGAGAACGTCGACCTTCCCGCAGACTGTGCCGACGCATGGGCGACGCTGCATCCGAACGAAGAAGGGTTCACCGAGAACACGTCGGTGAACCTCATGCTGTACGACAACAAGCGCAAGCACCGGGGCGTGCGGTTCGACCGCGTGCTGATCACGGGGGACCAGTGGGCCCCGGCGTGCATCGACCTTCTCGGTACCGAGCCGATCTCCCGCGCGTTGCCGCGAGTGTTCCCGTCCGATCACTTCGGTCTGCTGTGTCGGATCGTTCACACCGGCGGCGGCGACGGATCAGCTGTCGTTGCCGACCCGTGAACTCTGCGAAAACTTCTTCATCAGCGGCCGCCTTGCCGCGCCCCGGCCTCTACGCTGGCGTAAATGCCGTCCCCTTCGCCGACACCCGACGAGTTGCGCGTCAACTTCCAAATTCTGCTGAACAGCGCTCTCACCCACGGACGTGCAGCGGCGCGCGACTGCGGTCTGGGTCCCGCGACCATCGCAGCGATCAACGCCATCGCCTACGACCACCCCGATGCCGAAGCCGATACCGTCGCAGCTGCCTACGACGCGTTCAGTTCTGAGCATGGAGCACAAGCGACCAGTATGCCCGCGTGATCTGAGCTACCCGCAGCAGTTCGGATCCAGCACCGTGCACAGGGCGCCCAGTGCATCGGGCGCGACGCGATGAAAAACGTTCATGCCCCGACGATCCGAGGCCACGAACCCGGCGCGGCGCAGCTGCGCGAGGTGATGACTGACGGTGGACTCGGTCAACCCGATTGCCGCCGCCAACGCGCCGCTGTTCTCTTCACCGGATGCTGAACTGAAGAGCATCGACATGATCTTCACCCTGGCGGGATCTGCCAGAGCCTTCAGGCGCAGCGCCACCTGTAGCGCATCGGCATCGCTCATCGGACCCGAGGCCACCGGCGCACAGCACACCGGCCCGGACATGTCGATGGTCGGCAAGCTCTTGGGCACTCACCCATAGTGCCACCATCTTGACATTCATCACAAAGGTGGCATCGTGGCGGTCGTCAATACTTCGACATACGTCGTACAGGTAGGGAGGCAGTGATGTCAGAGATGCCGGTGACATCCCGCATCCAACTCGCACTCAACGTCGACGACCTCGACGAGGCCATCGCGTTCTACTCCGCGCTCTTCAACACCACCCCGGCCAAGGTGAAACCCGGTTACGCGAACTTCGCGGTCGCCGACCCTCCGGTCAAGCTGGTGCTGCTCGAGAACCCCGGCCACGGCGGCACCATCAATCACCTTGGTGTCGAGGTGGATTCGAGCGAAACCGTGCACCGCGAGATCGCCCGCCTCGCCGGCGCAGGCTTAATCACCGAGGAGGAGATCAACACCACGTGCTGCTTCGCGACGCAGGACAAGGTCTGGGTGAGCGGTCCCGCCGGGGAGCGCTGGGAGGTCTACACCGTGCTCGCCGACTCGGACACCTTCGGTGCCCGATGCTGATGGCCCGCTCATGACAGCCGACGCCGGCGTCGTCGACAAGCTCACGTTCCTCGACAGGTTCCTGCCGCTGTGGATCGGTATCGCCATGGCCGCCGGACTCCTGCTCGGCCGCACGGTGCCCGGTCTGGACCGTGTCATCAACGGCATTGCGGTCGACGGCATCTCGCTCCCGATCGCCCTGGGTCTTCTCATCATGATGTATCCGGTACTCGCCAAGGTGCGCTACGACCGACTCGACACCGTGACCGGCGACCGCAGAATGCTCGTCAGTTCCCTTGCCCTGAACTGGATTCTGGGACCCGCACTGATGTTCGCGCTGGCCTGGCTTCTGTTGCCCGACCTGCCGGAGTACCGCACCGGTCTCATCATCGTCGGTCTCGCCCGGTGCATCGCGATGGTCATCATCTGGAACGACCTGGCTTGCGGCGACCGTGAAGCCGCCGCCGTCCTGGTCGCCGTGAATTCCGTCTTCCAGGTCCTGATGTTCGCGGCACTGGGGTGGTTCTACCTGTCGATCCTGCCGGGCTGGCTCGGACTGCCGCAGACGAGCATCGACGCCTCCCCCTGGCAGATCGCGAAGTCCGTCGTCATCTTCCTCGGAATCCCACTGCTGGCCGGGTATCTCTCGCGTCGACTGGGGGAGCGGGCGAGAGGGCGAGACTGGTACGAACGGACCTTCCTGCCGAGGATCGGACCCTGGGCGCTGTACGGACTCCTGTTCACCATCGTCGTCCTGTTCGCGTTGCAGGGCGACCAGATCACCAGCCGGCCCCTCGACGTCGCCCGTATCGCCGTCCCGCTTCTGGCCTACTTCGCGATCATGTGGGGCGGCGGCTATCTGCTCGGAGCCGCGCTGGGCCTGGGCTACGAGCGCACGACGACGCTCGCTTTCACCGCTGCAGGCAACAACTTCGAGCTCGCGATCGCCGTTGCCATCGCGACGTTCGGCGCGACCTCGGGGCAGGCGCTGGCCGGTGTCGTCGGCCCCCTCATCGAGGTTCCCGTACTCGTCGGTCTGGTCTACGTGTCACTCGCCCTGCGCCATCGGTTCGCTGGGGCCCGATCGGAGGAGGCGCCGGCATGACGGATGCCCGGACACCGTCGGTGTTGTTCGTGTGCGTGAAGAACGCCGGTAAGTCGCAGATGGCGGCCGCACTCATGCGTCAGCTCGTCGGCGACTCCGTCGTCGTCCACTCCGCCGGCACGCGACCGGGCGAGCGTGTCAACGCGCTGTCCGCGCAAGCCCTCGCGGAGGTGGGCGTCGACATCAGCGGTGAGGCGCCGAAGCCGCTCGACGCCGGCATGATCGGTGACGTCGACGTGGTCGTGACCCTGGGCCGCGAAGCCCACGTGGAACCGGTTGCGGGTCCTCGATTCCACACCTGGGACACCGTCGAACCCTCCGAGCACGGTATCGACGGGATCGAGCGCATGCGGCTCATCCGCGACGACATCGCGCGGCGCGTGCAGACTCTCGCCGACGACCTGATGCAGCGCGGACCCGAGATCACCGGGCCTGCTCGAGAATTCCGATGACCTGCTGCAGCGGATCGGACACCGTGGACACCGCCCCCACATAGGGATGCGAGAGCTCCACCACGAGGAACAACTGCGCCCCGACGAGCGTGCCGATGATGGCCACCATCGCGTAGTGGTTGGCCGGCTTCTCGACCCCGTAGATGATCGCGCACCCCAGGAGCAGGCCGCTGGTGACGAAGATGACCGCCCACAGCGACCAGGGGGGACCGGTATCGGTCCGCGCCTGCAGCACTCGCTCCGTCCTGGCCTTGCTCATGTCGTTCAGGTTGCCGAAAGACGTTGACAGCAACGTCTTTTGCGCGTCGGTGCGGGGCGTCGCGCTCTCATATGCCGAGTAGAGGCGGTTCAGCGCCTCGTCGGCCGCGGGATAGAGCCGGCCCGCGTTCGACTCGTCCCACTCCGCCAACGCAGCCCGCTCGTAGGCCATCAGGCTCTGGCGAATGCGATCGCGGTCCGGCTCGTCGAACACTCCGGAATCACGGGCGAGCTGCGCCCCGGCCGCCCCTTCGGTCCGCACCACCGAATCGGCGTGGCTGATCTGCCCCCACATGGCCGATACGACGAATCCGATGAAGAACGCGAACACGAAACCGACGACACCGAACGCGAACTTGGTGACGTCGTTGTGCTCTTCGTCGCGGGTGCCGGGAAAGCGGCGCCGTACCAACGTCTGGATCACGACGGCGAGTCCGGCCGTCGCGGCCACGATCAGGATCAACAACAACCACGACGGCACATGGGTCACCAACCATTGACTCACGTCGCCCCCTCGTCAGCTCGATCGCCGCTGACTCTAAACCGGCCGGGCGTGATGCCTCAGATCAAGATGCCCGCGAAATCTGATCCATGCCTCAGGTAAGAATGCCCGCGAAACGGCGTTGGGTCAGGAGGCCTTGATCCGGATGCCTTTGCGGGTGTCGGGTAGGGCGGTGGGGATGCTGGCGAGGTAGAGCTGTTCGGTTTTCTCCTTGGCCAGCTGGAGAAGTCGGTTCTGCAGGTCGGCGATCTGGCGTCCCATCGCGGCCGGGTTCAGGCTGTCGCGGTAGGTCAGGAGCTCCGATTCTTGGGCTGGTGAGAGGACGCCGGCCGCCAGTAGCCGGTCCAGTGGGGTCTTGGGCTGGTCGTAGAGACGGCGGCGCCGGCCGTCACCGCTGCTGGCGTAGCCGATGGGTTTGATGGTGGGGGTCAGGTAGTTGAGCCGGTCGTTGACCAGAGGCCAGAGCCGGTTGAGCACCGCACGTTCCTCGTCGGTGTCGTAGCGGTAGTAGAACCCGTACTTGCGGACGAGATGGTTGTTCTTGGACTCGATGGTGGCCTGGTCGTTCTTCTTGTACGGCCGGGAGCGGGTGAAGAAGATCTCCATCTGCCCGGCCCATTTGATGACGGCTTTGTTGAGGAACTCGGTGCCGTTGTCGAAGTCCAAACCAGTTACCTCATACGGTATTTCATGCACACCTGCTTTCAGGGCGGCCAGGATGTGGGTGTGGGCGTTGTTGCGCACGGTCCGCGTGAAAGTCCAGCCGGTGTGCACATCGGTGAGGTTGAGGGTGCGGGCGAACTCGCCCTTCAACGTCGGCCCGCAGTGCGCGACGGTGTCTCCTTCGAAAAAGCCTGGCGCAGCTTCGATTTCGTCGGTGGCCTTGCGAATCTTGACCGACGAGCGCAACAGCGGCGAGGGCTTGGTGGTGGACTTGCCCTTGATCTGGTCTTTGGCTTTCACCGGCGCCAGATAGCGGTCGATTGACGCCGCGCTCATCGCCAACAGCTCCTCGCGCACCGTCGGGCTGTAACGGTCACGGCCAAAGACCAACTCGCCGTGGCGCTCCAACCCGTCGAGCTGCAGGGCCATCGAAGCAGCCAGGTACTTGCCGCACTGCCCACCCGAGGCGGCCCAGACCTTCTGCAGCACCTTACGGGTGTCATAGCTGTACTTCGGCGAGCGCGGTTTGCGCGGCCGTTTTGCGACACTGCGGCCCGCACCCGGCGGGCGCCTGGCCGCTACCGTGAGCCGCCGGCGGGCGTTATCACGCGACCAGCCGGTCACCTCGACCACCTGATCCAGAATCCGGCCCCGGTCCTTCTTCGAAGCCCTCACATACGCCTTGGCGTACCTGGCGGTGACCTCGGCACGAGACGCCATCGACAACCCACTTCCCATGCTCCACGACTATCACCATTTCGCGGGCATTCTTACGTGAGGCACCGAGGGCGTTTCGCGGGCACTTTTCGTGAGTCAAGCCGCCGGGTTGAATACGACGGGCGATAGTGGGAACAATGGGAGTGGCTCAACAAGGAAGCCCCCGCCATTCCGGCTGTCTGGGGACCTGTGATGACCGTCCTGCTCGACACCGCGGACCTGGGTGAAGCCGAACATCTGGTGAGTGCCAGTTACACCAAAGTGTGCTTCAACCCGTCCGACGATGCCGTCCCACGCGTCCACGTGGAACGCACCGAGCTGGGCAGTATGGTGCTCGACGACTTCCAGTACGGCATGAACTTCACGTTCGACGGCGAACCGCTCGACGACATCGTGCTGTGCCTCGTCCGTTCCGGCACGATCCTGCACACGACGTCAGCGCCCGAACCCCACCTGTCCCGGGCGGGCGACATCATCGCGCTCGGCGCGCACGAAGGCCAACACCTCAGCGGGGAGGCCCACGGCGTGCACTTCGACGCCATTTCCCTCGACAGACGGGTGCTGGACACGGTGGCGGCGGGAGTGACCGGCAGCGAACCAGTCCGCCTGACGGCACCGACGCCGGTGTCACCGCTCGCCGGAGCCCACGTGATCACGGCTCTGCGGCACATCAAGCACTCCGTGGCAACCAATCCCTGCGCCGCCCAGAGCCCACTGGTGGTCGCGAACGCCCGGCAGTACCTGGCGGCCTGCGTTCTGGCCGCATTTCCCACCACCGCCCATCTCGAGCCGACCGCGGCTGACCGGCACGACACCACACCGACATTGCTGCGCCGAGCGATCGCCTACATCGACAGCAACGCCCAGCGCGACATCTCGATGGTCGACATCGCCAATGCCGTGTACGTGTCACCGCGGGCGCTGCAGTACATGTTCCGCAAGCACTGCCACTGCACGCCCACGGAATACCTTCGCCGGGTTCGGCTTTCTCATGCCCACGCCGAGCTGGCGGCCGGCGACCGGTCCACGACGCGGGTCGCGGAGATCGCGCTCCGGTGGGGTTTCTCGCATTCGGGGCGCTTCGCCGTGTACTACCGCGAACAGTACGGCGAGAGCCCGCACGCCACGCTTCGCCGTTGACTTTCTGCCCTTGGGCGAGCGCGGCCGGAAGAGTTATCGTCGACGGGTACGGTTCCGCGATGACGGGTTCGCGGCCGTCTGCGGGAGGCCGACATGCGGCTCAAATACGTCACGATCCTGCCGGCGTTGATAGGCCCCGGGCTGATCGCCTTGCCGCCGGCCGCGGCCGACTGCACCAGCGCCGCCGGCACCACCGTCTGCTCGCAGGGCGACGTCCGCGGCGCCAACACCGGGCAGGGTCCCGGCGCGGTCCCCACCTACAACCCCTACCAGTGCTGGTACTGCAACGACGGCGGCTGGGGCCTGACCTTCATCATCGAGCGGCCGCACCGGCCTCACGGTGACGGCGGGGCCGGCAGAAGAGGTTGAGGCGCAGCGGCTTTCGCGCGCAGATCCGCCCGGCGCGCCACAGCCAGCACCGTCGCGCCCTGGGCCGCCAGTTTCTCCGCTGCGACCTCACCGATTCCCGACGATGCGCCGGTCAGCAGAATGCGCTTGCCCTGCAATGGAATCGACGTGCCCAGCGACGGAAGAGGGAGCGGCCGCATGCCGGCCAGCCGGAACGCTCGGCGCAGCGGGCTCGTCACCGATCCGACTCTAGGCCGACACGACGACGATCTCAGCGAATTGCCGACGCGAACCGCTGACGGGAGCGTAATTTTGCCGTAACACACGCCACGGGGGTCGGCGAAGGGATACTTCATGGGTCAGGCAAAGGTTCAGGCAGCCACCATCGGACGCGTCGGAGCGCTGGCCGTGACGCTGGGCGTCGGCTGGGCGGTGGCCACGGCTGCTCCCGGCGTGGCATACGCCGACGACACCGGCGGTGACACGTCCGCGTCTGCGTCCGTGTCATCGTCGGAGTCGTCGCAGAGCGCGACCGGGGCATCCCGGGCAGCCGAGCGCCGGGCCGCTGCCGCGCAGCGCCGTCAGGAGGCCCGCGAGGCGGCAGCGACGCGGCGCGCCGAGCGTCAGGAGGCTCGCCGTGCCCGGGCCGCCGATCGCAGAGCAGACGACACGGACGGCGCCGTGACGTCGGTGAGGATCACCGCAGGCGCAAAAGCCGCCTCACGCGCCGACGCCCCCGAGGGCCCGCCTCCCGCGGCGCCGCTCGCCCTCACCACGTTGCTGACGGCAGCCGCCGCGAAACGCGACGAGCGGACGACGACGCAGCGGAGCACCGTCGCGCCGCAGGTCAGCGCCCTGGCGGCCGACGACACCCCGAACGTGCTGGTGATCGGCATCGACGGCACCAACCTCAGCAAGGTCCTGGCCAACCAGCAGAACACCAACCTGTTCAGCCTCATGCAGGGCGGCACGACGGCGGCCTCGACGATCGTCGGGCACACCACGATCTCCAACCCGTCGTGGTCGTCGATCCTGACCGGGGCGTGGGGCGAGAAGACCGGCGTGATCAACAACGTCTTCACCCCGTGGACCTACTCGACGTGGCCCACGCTGTTCACCCAGCTCGAACAGTTCAACAGCAGCATCGAAACCACCGCGATCTCCGACTGGGACGTGATCGCCGGCATCGCCGGAACCGGTGGTGCGGCCACAGTCGACAACAACATCTATTTCACCCAGGTCGCCGGCGACACCGACTGGTCGAAGACCGACGACCGGGTCGGCGACGCCACCGAGGCCGCGATCCTGGGCGCCGACCCCAACGTCGGCAACTTCGTCTTCAGCTACTTCGTCGGGGTCGACGAGAACGGGCACATGCACGGCGGCGACTCACCGGAGTACGCCGAGGCCATCACCAACGTCGACCGCAACATCGGGGAGATCCTCGCCGCCATCGAGGCCAGCGGCCAGGAATGGACGATCATCGTGGTCACCGACCACGGCCACCAACCCCAGAAGGGCATCGGCCACGGCTTCCAATCCCCGCCCGAGACATCGACTTTCGTCATCGCGAACGGGGCCGGCTTCGACTCCGGCGCGATCAACCTGACCTACTCGATCGTCGACGTCACCCCCACGGTGCTCACCCTGTTCGGGGGTACGCCGTCGGGGGACTCGGACGGGACGTCCCTGACCGACCAGGACGACAGCAACGTCTACCCGGTGAACGACGACGGCGCCCTGCGGGCCGACCTCCTCGAGATCATCGCCAAGTACGGCTATCCCGACGACGCGACCGAGGCCAGGCTCGCGCTGCGCACCATCGTGACCTCGGTGCCGTACTTCGTGTTCGGTGCGACCAACCAGCTCACCTCAGGCCTGCAGGATCTCGTCGATCTCGGCATCCCGCTGGTCAGCCTGGTGGCCAAGGTCGCGATCATCCCGGTGCAGCTGGGCGGCGACCTGGTCTACGTCGCGACCAATCTGGCGGCGCAGATCGTCGCCAAGCTCACCGGCGTCGAGGGCGCCAGCATCTTCCCGCTGTGGCCCCCGGCACCACCGGCGATCGAACCTCAGCCCGACGAGACCACCACGCTGGTGGACCTGTTCGCGGTGTGCGGTGACGACCCCGCGTCCGCGAGCTTCCTGCGGTGCGGGGCACCGGGTATTGCGGTCTAGCGCTGCATCGAGTTGATGAAGTAGGACTCTTTGCCGGTGGGGTAGCCGCCACCGTCGGTGGCGATGTGCACGTGGTCGAAGTGGTTGGCCGTCTCGTTGCCGTAGTCGGCCGTCCAGCTCGGCGCTCCGATGCCGGGGTAGAGGCCCTGGCGCCAGATCACGTGCAGCACGCCCCAGCGCTTGGCGTTGGCCAAGGCGTAGCCGGCGATCTGATTGCCCAGGGCGATGCCCTCGTCGGAGTGGTAGTTCGGGATCATCACGTCGATCGCCAGCCCGTTGGGATGCCACTTCAGCGGGTCTTGGCGATATCCACCGATCGTGGTGATCTCGGGGAACATCGCGCTGATCGCGCGGGCCGCCCAGATCGTCTTGACCTGCAGGCCGCCCTCCGGCGCGACGCCGCGCGGCAGCGACAGGTCGAACACCCGCGCGTCGATGGGCGCGCTGGCGGCCAGCAGTTCGGCTTTGTCGGGTGGAGGAGCGGCGGGCGACGCGGACGGCCCACCCGGAGCGGCGGCGGGCGGCACGGCGGCCGGGGCCACCGACTTCTCCGTGTCCTGGGCATAGAACATGCCGGCCGACACCACCAGCGACACCGCGATCGCCAGCCACCGGCCACGGCCGTTGGCTAACAAATTCGCGCGCACGAGGTGCACCATAACGCCGCGCACCGCCGGCGCGGGCAATGTTGGCCTACGGCGCGTTTGAAAAAGTTCCGCGCTGGGGACACTGTCATCCTGTTTGGTGCGGGGGGCACGCGTGGCCCGGACGGAAGGCATCCTCGATGAGCGAAGTCAGTACGGAGTCTGCGCAGACCGGCACCCAGCGAAAGCTCGGTACCAGTCTGAAATCTCGGCACATCACGATGATCTCCATCGCCGGGATCATCGGTGCGGGTCTGTTCGTCGGGTCGAAGAACGCCATCGCGGAGGCGGGCCCGGCCGTCATCCTCTCCTACATCATGGCCGGCACCCTGGTGGTGCTGGTCATGCGCATGCTGGGGGAGATGGCCACGGCCAACCCCGACACGGGATCGTTCTCGGTCTATGCCGACCGCGCCCTGGGTGGCTGGGCCGGCTTCTCCATCGGCTGGCTGTACTGGTGGTTCTGGGTGCTGGTGATCCCGGTGGAGGCCACCGCCGCGGCGAACATCCTGAGCGATCTGATCGGTGGCGCACAGTGGATCTGGGCGCTGGCGGTCACGCTCCTACTGACCATCACCAACCTCGCGAGCGTCGGCAACTACGGCGAGTTCGAGTTCTGGTTCGCCTTGATCAAGGTCGTCGCCATCATCGCGTTCATCGGCGTCGGTGTGGCCGCGATCTTCGGCCTCATTCCCGACTCGCAGGTCAGCGGCATCGAGAATCTCTGGCAACCGGACGGATTCCTGCCCAACGGTTTCGGCGCCGTCATCGCCGGCATGCTGATCACGATGTTCTCGTTCATGGGTACCGAGATCGTCACCATCGCGGCCGCCGAATCACCTGACCCTCAGCACGGCATCTCCAAGGCCGTCCGCACCGTCATCTGGCGCATCTCGCTGTTCTACATCGGGTCGATCTTCATCATCGTCTCGTTGATGCCGTACAACGATCTGCCCGACGGGTCCTACCAGTCGACGCTGGAGGCGATCGGCATTCCCGGCTCCAAGCTCATCATGGACATCGTCATCCTGACCGCGGTGGCGTCGTGCCTGAACTCCGCGCTCTACACGGCCTCGCGAATGTTGTTCTCGCTCAGCGAGCGTCGGGACGCTCCGCAAGCGGTCCGCAAGATCGCGGGCAACGGGGCGCCCTGGGTGGCGGTACTGGCCTCGACCGCGGTGGGCTTCCTCGCCGTCATCGGCAACTACCTGCTGCCGGAGAAGATCTTCGGCTACCTGCTGGCCACCAGCGGCGCGGTGGCGCTGTTCGTCTATCTCGTCATCGCGATCAGCCAGTTCGTCCTCGGCCGCAAGATGCGGGCCGCGGGCGAACGCCCGCCGGTGAGGATGTGGCTGTTCCCGTACCTGACCGTGGTGGTGATCGGGCTGATCGTCGCGGTGCTGGTGTTGATGGCGTTCGATCCCAAACAGCAGCAGGCGATCGCACTCTCGGTGATCTCGGCCGTCGTCATCGTCGGGCTCGGGGTGTTGGTGCACCGGCGCCACGGCGCGGCCGCCGGGCAACCGGCCGACAGCCGCTGAGCGTCAGGGTCGCTTGGCCACCGTCAGCAGGATCGCCGCATCCTCGAGCGCGCGCAGGGAATGGTGTGCATCGGGGATCAGCAACAGATCCCCGGTGCGGCCGTCCCAGTGATCGTCGCCGGCGAGCAGCCGCACGGATCCCCTGAGCACGAAGATGGTGGCCTCGCCGGGATTGGCGTGTTCGCTCATCTCCGAACCTGCCGTCATCCCGACCACGGTCTGGCGCAGGATCCGCTCGTGACCGCCCACCACCGTGTCGGCGGCGTTGCGGCCGGTCGATGCCGCCCGCTCGAGTTGTTGGCGGGCCAGCGCGTCGATCGACACCTTTTGCATGGCTGCCATTCCATGCCCGCTGCGGCTGGATCGTCAACCGAGGATGTGACCGGACCGGGGAGCACCCCGGTTCGGTAGGGTTGAACCGCCCCGAAAATGACACATCTCTGACCGCACTTCAACGCCGGGAGGCCACTACATGAGCGCCGAGCAGCCCACCATTTTCTACACCCTGACCGACGAGGCGCCGCTGCTCGCGACCTACGCCTTCCTGCCTGTGGTGCGCGCGTTCGCAAGCGCCGCCGACATCGACGTCAAGTCCAGCGACATCTCGGTGGCCGCCCGCATCCTGGCCGAGTTCTCCGACCGGCTCAGCGAGGACCAGCGAGTACCCGACAATCTCACCGAACTCGGTGAACTGACCCAGTTCCCCGAGACCAACATCATCAAGCTGCCGAACATCAGCGCCTCGGTGCCCCAGCTGCTCGCCGCCATCAAGGAACTGAAGAGCAAGGGTTACGACCTGCCCGACTATCCGGGCGATCCGAAGACCGACGATGAGCGCCAGATCAAGGAACGCTACGCCAAGGTTCTCGGCAGTGCGGTCAATCCCGTTCTGCGCGAAGGGAATTCAGACCGCCGGGCGCCGAAGGCGGTCAAGGAGTACGCCCGCAAGCACCCGCACAGCATGGGGGAGTGGTCACAGGCCTCCCGCACGCACGTCGCGACGATGAAGGGCGGCGACTTCTACCACGGCGAGAAGTCGATGACACTCGACAAGGCGCGCAACGTACGCATGGAGCTCAAGACCACGCGGGGCGAGACCATCGTGCTCAAGCCCGAGGTCAAGCTCGACGAGGGCGACGTCATCGACAGCATGTTCATGAGCAAGAAGGCGCTCATCGAGTTCTACGAGGCGCAGATCGAGGACGCCTACAAGACCGGCGTGATGTTCTCGCTGCACGTCAAGGCCACGATGATGAAGGTCAGCCACCCCATCGTGTTCGGCCATGCCGTCAAGGTGTTCTACAAGGACGCGTTCGCCAAGCATCAGGAACTGTTCGACCAGCTGGGCGTCAACGTCAACAACGGCCTGTCGGATCTCTACGACAAGATCGAGGCGCTGCCCGCATCCCAGCGCGAGGAGATCATCGAAGATCTGCACAAGTGCCACGAGCACCGGCCCGAGCTCGCGATGGTCGATTCGGCGAAGGGCATCTCCAACTTCCACTCACCCAGCGACGTCATCGTCGACGCCTCGATGCCGGCGATGATCCGGCTCGGCGGAAAGATGTACGGCGCCGACGGCCGCACCAAGGACACCAAGGCCGTCAACCCCGAGTCGACGTTCTCCCGGATGTACCAGGAGGTCATCAACTTCTGTAAGACCCACGGCCAGTTCGACCCGACGACCATGGGCACGGTGCCCAACGTCGGCCTGATGGCGCAGAAAGCCGAGGAGTACGGCAGCCACGACAAGACCTTCGAGATCACCGAAGACGGCGTCGCCGACATCGTCGACAACGAGACCGGCGAGGTGCTGCTGACCCAGAACGTCGAGGAGGGCGACATCTGGCGCATGCCGATCGTCAAGGACGCCCCGATCCAGGACTGGGTCAAACTCGCCGTGACGCGCGCCCGCGCCTCGGGCATGCCGGTGGTGTTCTGGCTCGACGACGAACGGCCGCACGAGAACGAGCTGCGCGCCAAGGTGAAGAAGTACCTCGGCGACCACGACACCGAGGGCCTGGAGATCACGATCCTGCCGCAGGTGTGGGCGATGCGGTACACGCTGGAACGGCTGATCCGGGGGCAGGACACCATCTCGGCGACCGGCAACATCCTGCGCGACTACCTCACCGACCTCTTCCCGATCCTCGAGCTGGGCACCAGCGCCAAGATGCTGTCCATCGTGCCGCTGATGGCCGGTGGCGGACTGTACGAGACCGGCGCCGGCGGCTCGGCACCCAAGCACGTCAACCAGCTGGTGGAGGAGAACCACCTGCGCTGGGATTCCCTGGGTGAGTTCCTGGCTCTCGGCGCGAGCTTCGAGGACATGGGGGCCAAGGCCGGAAACAAGAAGGCCTCGATCCTGGGCAAGGCGCTCGACGCCGCCATCGGCAAGCTGCTCGACAACAACAAGAGCCCGTCGCGCAAGACCGGTGAACTCGACAACCGCGGCAGCCAGTTCTACCTGACGATGTACTGGGCGCAGGAGCTCGCGAACCAGAACGAGGACTCCGAGCTCGCCGAGCACTTCGGTGCGTTCGCCAAGACCCTGGCCGAGCAGGAGGACACCATCGTCTCCGAGCTCAACGCCGTGCAGGGCGAGGCCGTGGACATCGGTGGCTACTACTACCCCGATCGGGAGAAGACCACCGCGGTGATGCGGCCCAGTGAGACGTTCAACTCCGCTCTGGAGTCGCTGCAGAGCTGAGCTACCCGTCCAGCTAAACGCTGGAATTGGCCGCTGCGGTCAATAGCGGTTTCGCCACGTTCGGCGACAACTCGGTGTGGTGTGCGTAACATCCGACATGGATACGCCGATAAAGGGCCATCACCGGCCGTCGTCAGGGGTAGCTATGCGCGTGGTTATGGGTCTTTCGCTGACCGCCAAGAGTGCGGTGTGGGCATTGGTCGATGTCAAGGACGGCACCATCCTGGCCGACGAGGTGGTGCCGATCGATTCGGCGAACGAGATTGCCCGCGCCACGGCGCGCAGCGTTCAGGCGTTCGCCCTGCAAAGTCAGCGCGATATCGACGGGGTGCGCCTGACGTGGAGTGACGACGCACGGACCCATGGCATCCGGCTGCGCACCAAGCTGCGCCTGTTCGGATTCGACACGGTCGAGACGGTGACGCAGGAGGCGGCCCGCGAAGGACGCAACCGCACCGCCCGCCACATCGCCCCTCACCTGGTGCTCGCCTACGGCGCGGCGCGCGCCGATCTGCACGGCAGCGATCGCGGCGACTATCGCAGCGTGCTGTCGCGGCTGGTGTCGCGGGTGCCGCTGCCCGTCGCGGGTGCCGCGGCCGGCGTGGTGGCCGTCGCCGGCGTCGGAATCTACGCACTGACCGGTGGATTCACCACCGATACCCCGGTCGTGGAAGCCTCCGCTGCCACGCCGGCACCCGCCGCGGTACCGCCTGCTGCGCCGGCACCCGTTCCCGCGGCCGTACCGGCCCCGCCGCCGACCGTCGCGCCGGCCCCCGAAGCTGCTCCGGAGACGTTCACGCCGGTCGAGTCGGCCCAGTCGTTCGCGGCTCCCACAGTGCAGGATCCAGTGCAGGAGCCGGTGCAGGAGGAGCCCGCAGTGAGCGCGTCGACTCCGGCGGCGACGACGGGGACCCCTCTTGCGGCCACCGCCGACACACCCGTCGGACCCGCGGAGAGCGGGGCGGCCCCGCAGACTGCTGCGCTCCCGCAGGGCTCGGCCGGTACGCAGGGCTCGGCCGGTACGCAGATTGCCACCGCGCAGGAGTTCCAGCAGCCCACCTCCGCCAGCGTCGCGGCGGTCGGCATCACGCCCAGCGATCCGCAGACGATCGACACCATGATCGGCCAACCGCATCTCACCGGGTCTCAGCTGGCCGCCGGACCGGTGCAGGCGGTGGTTGCGCCGGCGCCGGCGCAAACCGCTGCAGCAGTCCCGGTGAGCACCGCGACGTCGGGACCGACATCGGGTACCGCGTCCAACGGTCCGCTGAGCGCCTTCCTCGAAGCGCTGCCCTGACAGATCAACGCCCGCATACTCGGGTAGTAGTACTCATCCACTCGACACCACCCGGCGGCATGCTGGGGTCATGACCGTTACCGCCCCCACCCGTGACCGCGCAGTGGACGTCGCCCGACTCGCGGCGCTGTCGGTGGTGATGTTCGGCCACTGCGCGCTGCTCCTCGCGTCGATCGACGGGCGCGGCCTGCACGTGGGGAACCTGATCGGCGCACTTCCCGCGATCGCGCCCGTCACGTGGATCGTTCAGGTGATGCCGCTGTTCTTCCTGGCCGGCGGCGCTGCCGGTACCTATGGTCACCGCGACGGAACGCCGTGGGGCACCTGGCTTTTCACGCGAGCACAGCGACTGTGCCGACCGGTGTTCTTCTACCTCGCGGTGTGGTCTGCGGGCCTGCTCGTCGTGCGTCTCACGCTCGGCGCGGAATCGGCCGCGCGACTGGGCCGAGAGAGCGTCGCGCTGCTGTGGTTCCTCGGGGTCTACCTGGTGACACTCGCCGCTGTCCCCGCCCTGGTCCGGATGACCGCACAGCGCACCGTCACCGTGGTCCTCATCGGTCTCCTCGCTGCGACAGCGCTCGGCGACGCCGCCCGGTTCGCCCTCGACACTCCCGACGCGGGCGTCACCAATTTCGTCGTCGTCTGGCTCATCCCGGTCGCGATCGGCGTCGGATACGCCCGACGGTTGATCAGCGCCCGATGGGCGGCCTGGGTCGGCGTCGGCGCATTCGTCGCACAACTGGCCATCGCCGCCGTGGGGCCCTACGACGTGTCGCTGGTGGTCACCGGCGCCGAGCAGGTGTCGAACGTGGCTCCGCCGACGCTGCTGCTCGCGGTGCACTGCACGTGGATGTCGTGCGCGTTCGTGCTCGCCGCCGGTGCGCTGCAGCGATGGGCGCTCGGCCCGCGGGTGTGGCGGGTGGTCAGCACGGGCAACGGCGGCGCGATGACGCTTTACCTCTGGCACATCCCGGCGATCGCGGTGGCCGCCTTCGCACTCCACGCCGTCGGCCTCGACGCCTACGACGTGCACGCACCGGGGTTCTGGGGGCTGTTGGCGGTGCGGGCGGTGGTGTTCGCCGGCGTGATGGCCGCATTCTTCGTCGCACTGTCGCCGCTGGAACACCGTCCGCTGCCGTGGTGGGACCGGCCGGTCAGCGCACGCGGTGCCCGCGCGACCGTCACCGGTGCGCTGGTGTGCGCAGCCGGGGTGGCGCTCGTGTTCACCGCCAAACTGGGGCTCACCGGAGGGGGGTGGGCGGCGCTCGCGGTGTTCGCCGCGGCATTGGCGGCGGCGCGGATCGGCGCAGGCGTCGCCGCCGCTGTCGGACCGGACGTCAGCGCCCGAACGGCGCCGACACCAAGCGGTTCCCGGCGGCCTTGATCGGGTCCGGCAGGACGCGCAGCATCGAGCCCATCATCTTGGAGCTCCACGATGCGGCGACCACCTGCCGGTCACCGCGCATCAGCGCCTCGTAACCCTGGCGGGCGACCTCGGCCGGGTCGTCTTTGCCCATCCTCCCGATCGGGGTGTGCAGCATCTTCGCGCGGCCGAAGAACGCAGTATCGGTGGGCCCCGGCAGCAGCGCGGTCACCGTGATCGACGTGTCCCGCAGCTCGTCCTGTAAAGCCTTGACGAACGATTGCACGAACGACTTCGACGCGTTGTAGACCGGCTGGAACGAGCCCGGCATCATCGACGCGACCGAGGACGTGAACAGCACTCTGCCGGCGTCGCGGTTGGCCATGTCGCGCAGGACGAGTTTGGCCAGGTGCACCGTCGAGCGCACGTTCAGATCGATGATGCTCATATCGTCGGCCAGTTCACTGGCGAGGAACATGTCTCCTCGTCCGACCCCGGCGTTCAAGGCTGCCGCGGCGACCGGCGTTCCTTTCTGCACTGTGCTCGCGAAGAGGTGTTCGACGCCCTCGGGCGTGCGCAGGTCCACCTGGACGGGGTGCACTGCGCCACCGTAGGTCGCGAGTTGGTCGGGCACGGCGACGATGCCGTCGTCCTCGGCGGCGACCACCAGGTCGTAGCCGTCACGGGCGAAACGGCGCGCGAGTTCGAGGCCGATGCCGCTGGATGCGCCGGTCACGAGGGCAAGAGGTGCTGTCATGTCCAGCCCGTACCCGTGGCTGTGGCGCGCAAAAGCCGTGTTCGTTTTCTGGCCGCCCAGCGACGTGGCGGAAAATTCCCTGCAAAAAGTTCCGTCGAATTCTTGATCTAATCCAGAAAACGGGCCAAGATCGAAGAGATGACCGACGACCCCGACTACGCAGACGCGCTCAAGTCAGCGGGCCTTCGGGTGACCCGGCCCCGGATGGCGGTGATGCATGCGGTCGAGCACCATCCGCACGCTGACACCGAGGACATCATCGCCGCCGCCCGCGACCGGGCGCCCGACATCTCCCGCCAGACGGTCTACGACGCGCTCAACGCGCTCACCGCCACCGGTCTCGTCCGCCGGATCCAGCCCGCCGGTCATCTCGCCCGCTACGAAGCCCGAGTGGGCGACAACCACCACCACATCGTGTGCCGGTCGTGCGGTGTGGTGGCCGACGTGGACTGCGCCGTGGGTGAGGCGCCGTGCCTGACCGCGTCGGACGATCTCGGCTTCGACGTCGACGAAGCCGAGGTCATCTTCTGGGGCCTGTGCCCCGAGTGCACCCCGCAGCCCCGATCACATCCGTGATCAGCTCGTCATCCACCACCGAAAGGGAATGTTGTGTCCTCTGATACGTCCGATGCCCGCCCGCCGCACTCAGACACCAAGACCCACAGCCACAGCGAATCCGAGAACCCGGTCATCGACGCGCCGCAGCCCAAAGTCCACGCGCCGCTGACCAATAAGGACTGGTGGCCCGAGCAGGTCGACGTCTCGCTGCTGCACAAGCAGAACGAGAAGGGCAACCCGCTCGGTGAGGACTTCGACTACGCGACCGAGTTCGCCAAGCTCGACGTCGAGGCGTTCAAGCGGGACGTCGCCGAGGTGGTCACCACGTCCGTGGACTGGTGGCCCGCCGACTACGGCAGCTACGCCGGCCTGTTCATCCGGATGAGCTGGCACGCCGCAGGCACCTACCGCATCTTCGACGGGCGGGGTGGCGCCGGTCAGGGCGCGCAGCGGTTCGCCCCGTTGAACAGCTGGCCTGACAACGCCAACCTCGACAAAGCGCGCCGGCTGCTGTGGCCGATCAAGCGCAAGTACGGCAACAAGATCTCCTGGGCCGACCTGATCGCCTACGCGGGCAATGCCGCGCTGGAGTCCGCGGGCTTCAAGACCTTCGGTTTCGCGTTCGGGCGCGAGGACATCTGGGAGCCCGAGGAGATGCTGTGGGGCCAGGAGGACACCTGGCTGGGCACCGACAAGCGGTACGGCGGTACCAACGACAGCGACCGTCAGCTCGCCGAGCCCTTCGGCGCCACCACGATGGGGCTGATCTACGTCAATCCCGAAGGGCCCGAAGGCAAGCCGGATCCGCTGGCCGCCGCGCACGACATCCGTGAGACGTTCGGCCGGATGGCGATGAACGACGAGGAGACCGCCGCGCTGATCGTCGGCGGCCACACGCTGGGCAAGACCCACGGCGCCGGCCCCGACGAGGGGATGGGCCCCGAGCCCGAGGGTGCGCCGATCGAGCAGCAGGGCCTGGGCTGGAAGTGCCCGTTCGGTTCCGGCAAGGGCGCCGACACCATCACCTCCGGGCTCGAGGTCGTCTGGACCGGAACCCCGACGCAGTGGAGCAACGGCTACTTGGAGATTCTCTACGGCAACGAGTGGGAGCTGACCAAGAGCCCCGCCGGTGCGTGGCAGTTCGAGGCCAAGGACGCCGAGGCCACGATCCCGGATCCGTTCGGCGGCCCGCCACGCAAGCCCACCATGCTGGTCACCGACGTCTCGATGCGGGTCGACCCCATCTACGGTCAGATCACCCGCCGCTGGCTCGACCATCCCGAAGAGATGAACGACGCGTTCGCCAGGGCCTGGTACAAGCTGATGCACCGCGACATGGGCCCGGTCAGCCGCTACCTCGGACCGTGGGTGCCCGAGCCGCAGGTGTGGCAGGACCCGGTGCCCGCCGTCGACCACGAATTGGTCGACGAGTCGGACATCGCGTCGCTGAAGAACACGATCCTGTCGTCGGGCATCTCGGTGCCGCAGCTGGTCAAGACGGCGTGGGCATCGGCGGCGAGCTTCCGCGGGACCGACAAGCGCGGTGGCGCCAACGGTGCCCGCCTGCGGCTGGAGCCGCAGCGCAGCTGGGAGGTCAACGAGCCCTCGGAGCTGGACAAGGTGCTGCCTGTGCTGGAGAAGATCCAGCAGGATTTCAACGCCTCGGCCTCCGGTGGCAAGAAGATCTCGCTGGCCGACGTGATCGTGCTCGCGGGTTCCGCGGCGATCGAGAAGGCCGCCAAGGACGGCGGATTCGAGATCGACGTCCACTTCGCCCCCGGTCGTACCGATGCGTCGCAGGAACAGACCGACGTCGAGTCCTTCGCGGTGCTCCAGACCCGGGCCGACGGGTTCCGCAACTACGCGCAGCCCGGCGAGAAGACCCCGGTGGAGAAGCTGCTCATCGACAAGGCTTACTTCCTCGACCTGACCGCACCGGAGATGGCTGCGCTCATCGGCGGTCTGCGCGTGATCGGCGCCAACCACGGCGGCAGCAAGCACGGGGTGTTCACCGACACCCCGGGCGTGCTGACCAACGACTTCTTCACCAACCTGCTCGACATGAGCACGGAGTGGAAGCCGTCGACCGACACCGAGAACGTCTACGAGGGCCGCGACCGCGCGACCGGTGCCATCAAGTGGACGGCGACCGCCAATGATCTGGTGTTCGGGTCGAACTCCATCCTGCGGGGCATCGCCGAGGTCTACGCCCAGGACGACAGCCGGGGCAAGTTCGTCGAGGACTTCGTCGCCGCGTGGGTCAAGGTGATGAACAACGACCGGTTCGACCTGCGGTAGGTAGTTCTCACAGCCGGTTCTCCGGCCCGATGAGCGCCCACACCGTCTTCCCGCCCGCCGTGGGAATGCTGCCCCAGGCCCTGCTCAGGGCAGCCACCACGGCGAGGCCGGAGACGGTGTGGGCGCCGTTGTCCACATTCTCGTGACGGACGGCGGCACGCGGGTCGTCGTCGCTGACCGCGACCGTCACGCTGTCGTCCACCGCTTCGACGGTCACCACCGGGTGACTTCGGGTGTGGGTCAGCACATTCTCGACCAGTACGGTGACCACGGCCGACGCCGTCAAGGTGGCGTCATGACACGACCATGCCGTCAGACACTGCCGGACGAAGCGACGGGCGGCGGTGACGGTGGTGGCCGACACGTCCAGCGTCGTGCGGGCCCGGTGGCGGAAGTGGGCGCGGTGTCCGATGGCGGACGCGGCGGCGACCTCGTCGGAGACCACGGGAACGTAGCGGGTGATGCCACTGCGCTCGATCCTCGACCGCTCGGCGTCGTCGTCGCACACCAGGACCAGTGGAACGTCGGGCCAGACGCTGACGTGCCAGCGCGCGCTGGTGAAGGCGGCCCAGGCGGTGATGGCGGGTGCAGTGAGTCCGCTGACGTCGACGACGACCGCGTCGTGCTGGTCGAGCGCTGCCTTGATCACAGCGTCTCGGACATCCCGATAGGTCCAGCTGTCGAGTGTCCCGGCCACCGTGATCAGCGCGTACCCCGGTGTACGGGTCACGCGGATTGCGACCGTGCTCTCGATCATCGTCCTGGCGGCATCCCCTCCGGTGCCGACGACAGTCTGTCGCGCAGCACGGCCAGTGCTTTGTCGGTCGCGGCGGCCAGCTCACAGTAGCGCTGCTTGACCGCGGGGGAGGTGGCTTTGTCGGCCAGTTGGCGGGCGAGCCGGCTCTTCTCCACCAGCGATTGGATCGCCATCCACAGAGCTCTCTCTATCTCCCGATCCTGAGCGCCCAGCAGCGCCTCGGCCGTCCACGCATGGCCCACATGGCAGCGGAAGTGATCGGCACTCGCGATCTGCAGGGAACCGTGGCAGTCCGGACACATCAAACCGGCCGGCTCGTCGAACGACTCGTGTGCCGTGCCGACCCCGAAACGGCCCGACATCGCGATGCGGTTCTCCGATGCCAGATTTGGATGCAGTGGGGCAGCAGCAGAGGAGGCGGGTAGCTCCAGGTCGGTGAGCATCGCGCCGATGTCCGCCGCGCGCACCGTGCGATCGACGACGCCGGCGTTCAGCGCGTTGCGCGGCAGTGCCGGGAACGTGGCGTCCTGCGGGTCCTGACACATCGTGATGCCGCCCCGAGACCGGATGGCTGCCAGACCCAACACGCCGTCGTCGAGCACTCCCGAGACGAGAATGCCGACCGCCTTTGGTCCGAATGCTACTGCCACAGAACGGAACAACGCGTTGAGTGCCGGTCGGTACCCGTTCTCGGTCGGACCTTCGGACAGCACGATTCGGTGGTCGAGTGTCAGCAGGTGCCGGCCCGGAACCGCCACGTAGATCCTGCCGGGTTCGACCGGCATGCCCTCCTCGGCCGCCACCGTCTCCAGCGGCGTGCGCCGGCCGATGATGTCGGCCAGCACGCTGGGTGCGTCCGGTGGTAAATGCAACGCCATCAGCACCGCGAACGGAAGATCGGCGGGTAGAGCCGCCGCCGCGTGGGACAGCGCCTCCACGCCGCCCGCCGATCCACCGATCGCCACCACGCCGCGCAGCGAGCGCACGTGCTCGATCGTCATGGGTGTGGGGCTACCCGCGACGGCCGGAGGTAACCCGGTCGGACTCGGACGATCCACCTGACGAAGAGGGGGATCCACCAAACGAACCGCCCGGCCGCGAGGAGTTTGGCAGTGATCACTTGTGGCCTTCCCACAACTATGAGAGTGGCGATCATCGCGAACACGGGGCGCGCGGCAGGGTGCTACGACGCCGAGAGTCTCGCGGCCGCGCTGTCACGGCGCGACCACGAGGTGCGGTTCATCACCGCGTCACCGGTGAGTGCGAACACCGGCGACTACCGCATCGTGCGGATCCCCGACACCGACCCGAGTCCCCGGTCCGAGGGCGAGTTGATGTCGGGGATCGCTCAGATGGGCCGGTTCCTGGTCGACGAATACACCGACGAGCCGCCGGACGTCGTGCACTGCCATGGGCTCGCGTACGGCATGGCGGCCGCGCTGGCCGCCAACCGCCGGCCCGTCGCGACCGTGCAGACGTTCTCGCGGGTGTCCGGCGAGCGATCCGAAGTGCGGGGTTCGGAGACGACCAAAAAGCTCGAGACGCTGCTGGCCCGCAACGCCACGATGGTGACCGCCCCATGCAGCGACGACATGCAGAGGATCATCCGCCTCGGCGCGTCCCGAAGGCGCGTCAGCGTGCTCCCGTGCGGCATCGACGTCGACGCCTTCCACGTACCACCGGCGAATCCTGATGCGCGACGGCACCGTATCGTCGCACTCGTCGACGATCTGGGCGCTCCCCGCGGTGTCGCCGCGCTGGTCGCCGCTCTTCCCGGTGTGCCCTCCGCCGATCTCGTGGTGCTCGGCGCCGGCGCGTCCGGCGGCGCGGGGATGCAGGAGCTGCTCACCCATGCGCAGCGACTGGGCGTCGGCGATCGCATCCGGGTCGCGCAGGCGGCCGGCGATCGGGACGTCGCGGCGTGGCTCGCATCCGCAGATGTCGCTGTGTGCCCGTCGCCCGAGGACCCCGACCCCCGCCTGGCGCTCATGGCGATGGCGTGCGGCGTGGCCGTCGTGGCCGTCGAGGCCGGTGGCGCACGCGATGCCGTCATCGAAGAGGTGACCGGGTTACTGGTGCCGCACGGGCATCCACAGGAACTCAGCCGTGCGCTGCGCGCAGTCCTCGCCCAGAACGTCCTGCGGCAGGGGATGGGGCTGGCAGGCCGCGCCCGTGCGCGGTCGCGCTACTGCTGGGACCGGGTGGCCACCGACGCTGAAGCGGTGTACGAGTCGGCGGCGCGACGAGCCACGATATCCGTCTGACGAAGTGCTCGCCGGCGGCGACCCCGGACGTGGGCCGCCGCTGGGCCATGCGCGAATTCTGCTCTGTGGTCGGCGTTTTCGCTGGTAACAGCGGAATCCAACTTTTCGGAGAAGTTCGGTTTGGTGAATTCTCTCAAGGGTATTTCGCGCCCCATGCCTTCGCTTCAGGGACCGCGCACCGTGCTGATCTGGCACGTGCACGGTTCGTGGACGGAGTCCTTCGTGACGGGTCGGCACCGCTATCTGATCCCCGTCACCGCCGATCGTGACGAGGACGGCCGGGGCCTCGCCGGCCGCACCTGGCCCCGGGCCCAGGCCGTGCCCGTCGACCGTCTGCGTGACATCGACGTCGATCTCGTCGTGCTGCAGCGGCCGCGAGACGTCGAGCTCGCGGCGCGCCATCTCGGCCGCCGCCCGGGCGTCGAGGTCCCGGCGGTGTACGTCGAGCACAACGCGCCCCGGCCGTCCCCCGTCGACAGCCGGCACCCGCTGGCCGATCGCAGTGATGTCACGCTGGTGCACGTCACCGCGTTCAACGAGTTGATGTGGGACAACGGCAGTGCGCCGACCCGGGTCATCGACCATGGGGTGGCTGACCGGGGGCATCTCTACACCGGGGAGATCGCCGCGGCGGCGGCGATGATCAACGAACCGGTGCGGCGGTGGCGCACGGTCGGCGCCGACCTCCTCGCGCCGCTGAGCCGGTACGCCCCGGTTGACGTCTGGGGAATGAAAACCGAGGAGCTGAACACGGATTCACGCTCTGGCGGCGCGGTGAGGGGACACGGCGACATTTCCGGGGCCGCCGTCCTCGACGACGTCGCCCGCCGACGTGTGTACCTGCACACCGCCCGCTGGACGTCGCTGGGACTGTCCCTGCTGGAGGCGATGTGCGCGGGCATGCCCGTGGTGGCCGTCGCCGCGACGATGGCGCCCCTGGCCGTCCCCGCAGACGCGGGGGTGGTCAGCGCCGACCGCTCGGTGCTGGGAGAAGCCCTCGCGCACTTCGTCGCCGACCCCGACGCCGCCGCGCTCGCCGGCAAGGCCGCCCGCGAGCATGCCCTGACCCACTACGGACTCGATCGCTTCCTCGCCGATTGGGACCGCCTGATCGAGGAGGTGTGCCCATGAGCGCCCCCACGCTGCGGATCGCGATGGTCTCCGAACACGCCAGCCCGCTGGCCCTGCTGGGCGGTGTCGACGCGGGCGGCCAGAACGTGGCCGTCGCCGAACTGTCCGCGGCGCTCGCGGCTCAGGGGCACGAGGTGGTGGTCTACACCCGTCGCGACGACGAGGATCTGCTGGACCGGGTCGACACCGAGTTCGGCTACACCGTCGTGCACGTTCCGGCCGGACCCGCCCGCCGCATACCCAAAGATGATCTGGCGCAATACATGCCGGACTTCGGGGATGTGCTCGCCGACGACTGGGCGCGCTGGCGGCCCGACGTCGCCCACGCGCACTTCTGGATGTCGGGCCTTGCGACACTGCGCGCTGCGCGGCGGCACCGCATTCCGGTCGTGCAGACCTTCCACGCGCTCGGAGTGGTCAAGCGGCGCCACCAGGGCCGTGACGACACCAGCCCCGACGACCGGATTCGGCTGGAGAGCCACGTGGCGCGCAGCGTGGACTGGGTCGCCGCGACATGCACCGACGAGGTCGCCGAACTGCAGCGCTTGGGCCGCGACGCGGACGCGATGTCCGTGGTGCCCTGCGGGGTGAACCCAGACGAATTCCGCCACATCGGGCCGAGGGCCACCCGCGGCAGCGCGCAGCGCATCGTGTCGGTGGGACGCCTGGTGCCGCGCAAGGGATTCGAGACGCTGATCCGCGCCATGCCGCAGATCCCCGCCGCGGAGCTGGTGATCGTCGGCGGTCCCGACAAGTCCGAACTCGACCGCGACGCCGAGGCGCAGCGACTCAATGCCGTTGCCGCCCAGTTCGGTGTCGCCGATCGCGTGCACTTCTACGGCGCGATCGCCCGCGACGAGATGCCGATGCTGCTGCGCTCCGCGGACGTGGTGGCCGCGACGCCGTGGTACGAGCCGTTCGGCATCGTTCCGCTGGAAGCGATGTCGTGCGGTGTGCCCGTGGTGGCCAGTGCCGTGGGCGGCATGCTCGACACCGTCGTCGACGACGTGACGGGGCGGCTCGTCCCCCCGCGCGACGCGCAACGCTGCGCGGACGCGATCAACCCCATCCTCGCCGACGCGGGCTTGCGGGCCGCGCTGGGCCGCGCAGGACGCGCCCGCGTCGAGGAGCGCTACTCCTGGCGGCGCGTCGCCGAGGACACCGCGGCCGTGTACGGGCGTCTGATCGGGGCGGCGTCATGATCGGTCAGGACTCGAGCACCCGCAGCGCGCGTTCGGTCTCGTCCGGCAACCGCCGGCGCGCGGCCAGCACCGCAGGCACCTTTCGCACTGCCTCGCCGAGCGCGCCGGCGTGGGCGCGGTCGGTGGCCGCAGCCCGCACGAAGCCCGCCGTTGCTCTCAGGCAATGCCGCAGCGGCCGGCGCAACCATGTCGTCAGCACCGCGTTGCGCATCGACCGGGCGTCCTGCGCCGCGCTGGTGCCGCGGTGGGTCGAGGGCTGGTGGAAGGCCGTGAGCCGGTCGCAGAAGCACAGGTCCCAGCCGTGGGCGGCGAGGTCCCAGGCCAGCAGCGTCTCTTCCCCGCGGAAGTGGATGATCGGCGAGAACCCGCCGACCGCCTCGAACGCCGAGGCCCGCACGATCGCCGAGCACGCCAGGAAGCCCAGGATCGACGGGCCCGGCAGCGCCGGATCGTGGCCCAGTGGACTTGAGGCGAGCTCGGCCACGATCGGGTCCTCGCGACCGCTCGGCATGACCAGCGTGCGCGCCGCGAGCACCGCGAGCGTGGGATACGCGTCGAAGAGCTCCTCCGCGAGGCCGATCGACGCCGCATCCCACCAGGAGTCGTCGTCGCAGAACGCCACGTACGGGGTCGATGCCTCGACCGCGCGGGTCACACCGACGTTGCGGCCGACGGCGCCGAGGTTCTCGGCGAGCTCCACGACGGTCAGCCGTCCGTCGGCCTCGTCGGCGAGGTGGCGCGCCTTCTGCACCGAGTCGTCCTCAGAGCCGTTGTCCACCAGAATGATCGGAGAATTTGTCGTGTCGAGCAGTCGCCGCAGCACCGCGGCGAGTTCGTCGGATCGGTTGCGGCTGGCGATGACGAACGAGGTGCGGGCACCAGGTGAGCGCGAAACCATGAGCGGTGGTGCTACCCCGGGAACCGAGCCCCAAACCGTGGCAGCACAGGTGCTGGTCACCGGCGGCGAAGGATTCCTCGGTCGGCATCTGTGTGCCCGCCTGGCCGCAGACGGCGCCGACGTGGTGGCCGTCGACAATCTCTCGACCAGTGCTGCGCGCAACACGGACCGGCCCGCCGGGGTGCACTTCGTCGCGCACGACATCATCGATCCGCTGCCGGAAGCGTTGGCGTATCGGCATTTCGACATGATCTTCCATCTGGCGTGCCCCGCGTCGCCGCCGGACTACCTGCGGTTACCGCTGCAGACCCTGCGGGCCGGCGCGCTGGGCACCGCGACGGTGCTCGACCTGGCCCGCCGCTGCGGCGCCCGGGTGGTCCTCGCGTCGACCAGCGAGGTGTACGGCGACCCGCTCGAGCATCCGCAGCACGAAAGTTACTGGGGCAACGTCAATCCGATCGGTCCGCGCAGCGTGTACGACGAGGCCAAGCGCTACGCCGAAGCGCTCGCGTTCGCGCACCACCGCGAGCTCGGCACCGACATCGGGGTGGCGCGGATCTTCAACACCTACGGACCGGGCATGCGCCCCGACGACGGGCGCGCGGTGCCCACGTTCTGCCATCAGGCGCTGCAGGGTCGCCCGCTCACCGTGGCGGGGGACGGCACCCAGACACGATCGCTGTGCTACGTCGACGACACCGTCGCCGGTCTGATCGCCCTGGCCCGGCACCCGGTCGCCGGACCCGTGAACATCGGCAACCCGGTGGAGCTCGCGGTCCTGCGGATCGCCGAGATCGTCCGCGATCTCGCCGGTGCCGACGTGCCGATCGATCACGGACCGGCCGCCGCCGACGATCCCCGGCGCCGCTGCCCGGACATCACCACCGCCCGCGAGCTGCTCGGCTGGTCTCCGACCGTGAGCTACGAAGACGGCCTGGCGCGGACCCTCGACTGGTTCCGCACCGCGCTGGCCTCCCACAGCAGCGATGCCGCGCTGCCCGCTGCCCAGGCCAGGTGAAGGAGACAACTCATGCGAATCCTCGGTATCAACGCGGTGTTCCACGATCCCGCCGCCGCCCTGGTGATCGACGGCCGGATCGTCGCCGCCGCGGAGGAGGAACGGTTCTCCCGCCGCAAACACGGCAAGCAGGCCGTACCGTTCTCCACCTGGGAGCTGCCCGTTGCCGCCGCGCGGTGGTGCCTGGCCGAGGCCGGCATCGACGCGGCCGACATCGACGCGGTCGGCTACTCCTACGATCCGGCGCTGATGGCCGACGAATCGGGCCAGACCGATGGCCTCGACCGCGACTGGGAGTACCTGCGCACGCTGTATGCACAGCGCGCCGCCCGCTTCCTCGCCACCGCGCTGCCGGGCCTCGACCCCGCCGTGGTGCGCCATGTCCGCCACCACGTCGCCCACGCCGCGTCCACCGCGCTGGCCTCGCCGCACCCCGACAGCGCGGTGCTCGTCGTCGACGGCCGCGGGGAGCGCACCTCGATGCTCGCCGGTGTCTACCGCGACCACAAGCTCGACGTGCTGGCCACCCAGGAGCTTCCGCACTCGCTGGGCCTGCTCTACGAAAGCCTCACCGAACACCTGGGTTTCGCGCGCTCCAGCGACGAGTACAAGGTCATGGCGATGGGCTCCTACGGCAGCCCCCGGTTCATCGACGCGATGCGGGAGCGGGTCTACGCCTGCCCCGACGGCGGCTTCCGCACCGAGCCGATCACCTGGACCGACTTCGCGCCCGTCCGCACGACCGGTGGACAGGTCGGTGCGCTGGACCGGCCGGACCCCGTGCACGCCGACCTCGCCTGCAGCGTGCAGCAGGTGGTCGAAGAGGTGCTGCTCGACCTGGTGTCCTGGCTGCGCGAGCGGGTCGACAATGACGCGCTGTGCCTGGCCGGCGGCGTCGCCCTCAACTGCGTGGCCAACACCCGCATCCACGCCGAAAGCGGCTTCGACCGCATCTGGGTGCAGCCCGCCGCCGGCGACTCCGGCACCGCACTGGGCGCCGCGCTGGCCCTCGCCGCCGACGAGGGGGAACCGATCGCACCCATGGGGTCGGCGCAGCTGGGTCGCGGATGGACCGACGACGAGATCCGCGCCGTCCTCGATCGCGCGGCGCTGCGCTACGAACGACCCGACGACCTCGCACGGACCGTCGGCGAAGCGCTGGCCGACAACCAGCTCGTCGGCTGGTTCCAGGGGCGTGCGGAATTCGGGCCCCGCGCGCTGGGCGGCCGCTCCCTGCTGGCCGACCCGCGCCGGCTCGACAACCTCGAGCGGCTCAACGACGTCAAAGGCCGCGAACAGTTCCGGCCCGTCGCCCCGATGGTGCTGGCCGACCGCGCCGGTGAGATCTTCCGCCGCGGTCCGCTTCCCAGCCCGTACATGCTGTTCGTCCACGATGTCGCCGACGAGTGGCGCGACCGCATCCCGGCCGTCACCCACGTCGACGGCACGGCGCGGGTGCAGACCGTCGACGAGAGCCTGCCGTTGCTGCACGCCACCATCGGTCACTTCGCGCGGTGCACCGGTGTGCCGGTGCTGGTGAACACCAGCTTCAACACCGCGGGCCGACCGATGGTCGACAGTCCGGTCGACGCGCTCGAGTGTTTCGGCAGCGCCCCCATCGACGTTCTCGTGCTGGGCCCCTTCCTCCTGCGGCGACCCCGATGAACCACGACGTCACGATCGTCATCCCGACCATCGGTCGGGAGTCTCTGCAGCGCTTGATCACCGGCCTCGATCGCAGCGACGGGCCCCGCCCGGCGCGCGTGATCGTCGTCGACGACCGGCCCGGCGGGCACACCCTCACGCTGCACTCCGAACTGCCGGTCAAGGTGCTCGAGAGTGGCGGGCGGGGACCGGCCGCGGCGCGCAACGTCGGCTGGCGCGCATCCGACACGCCCTGGGTGTGCTTCCTCGACGACGACGTCCTGCCCACGGCCCCATGGCTTTCCGCGCTGGATCAGGATCTCGCGGCGGCGGACGCGGTGGGTGCTGCAGGCTCGCAGGGCCGGCTCGACGTGCCGCGCGAGACCACCGGGCGCCCCACCGACGACGAACAACGCACGCTGCGTCTGGCCACCGCGCAATGGATCACCGCCGACATGGCCTTCCGGCGCGACGTGCTGGTGCAGGTCGGCGGCTTCGACCAGCGCTTCCCGCGCGCCTACCGGGAGGACTCCGACATCGCGCTGCGCATGACCGCCGCGGGCCATCACATCCTGCGCGGCAGCCGCCGCTGCCTGCACCCGGTAGCGCGCGCGACCTGGCGGACGTCGCTGCGTGTCCAGATCGGCAACCGCGACAACGCGCTGATGCGCCGCAAATTCGGGGCCACCTGGCGTGACCGCATCGGCGAGGGCCGCGGCCGACTGCCCGCGCACGCCGCCTCCACCGTGGTGCTCGCGGCAGCGGCGCTGGCCGCGGTGACGGGTCGCCGCCGCGTCGCCGCCGGTGCCGGTGTGGCGTGGACGGGCCTGACCGCCGACTTCGCCGCCCGCCGCCATCTGGCCGGGTCCCGCACCGTGGCCGAACTCGGGCCGATCGTCGCGACGAGCGCTCTGATCCCGCCGCTGGCGGTGTGGCACCGGGCGGTCGGTGCCTGGCAGCACCGCCATGCGCGAACCGATCCGCCGCTGGCGGTGCTGTTCGACCGCGACGACACACTGATCGCGGACGGCCCGTACCTCAACGACCCGCGGGGCGTGCACCCCGTGCCCGGCGCCCGCCGCGCCCTCGACCGGCTGCGCCGCCGCGGCCTGCTACTGGCTGTCGTGACCAACCAGTCCGGCGTCGCGCGCGGGCTGATCACCACCGAACAGCTCGGAGAGGTGAACGCCGAAGTCGTCGGACGACTGGGAGCGTTCGACGAGTGGCAGGTGTGCCTGCACGGCGAGGACGACGGCTGTGCGTGCCGCAAACCCGCCCCGGGCATGGTGATCGCGGCTGCCGCGGCGCTCGGTGTGCCGCCGGCACGCTGCGTAGTGATCGGTGACACCGGCGGCGACGTCGGCGCGGCGCTGGCTGCGGGTGCCCGGGCGATCCTGGTGCCCACGGACCGGACGCTGACGCCCGAGATCGAGGCGGCGCAGGCGGACCCGCGTGCGGCGGTGGCGGCGACGCTGACCGCCGCGGTGGACATGGTGCTGCAGGAGGCGCGATGAGCACCGCGCTGGTGGCCCGCCTCGACAGTGCGGGCGACGTGCTGATCACCGGTCCGGCGATCCGCGCGGTCGCGCAGCGCCACGACCGGGTGGTGATGCTGGCAGGGCCGCGGGGGCGCGCTGCCGCGGAACTGCTGCCCGGGGTGGACGAGATCATCGAATGGCAGGCGCCGTGGGTGGATTTCGACTCGCCCGAACTCACCGCCGCACACGCCGACGATCTGCTCAAGCAGCTGCGCGACGTGGCCCCCGATCGCTGCTACATCTTCACCTCGTTCCACCAGTCACCGCTGCCGCTGGCGTTGTTGTGCCGGATGGCCGACATCGGCTGGGTCGGGGCGATCAGCGTGGACTATCCGGGCAGCCTGCTCGACCTGCGCCACGACGTCGCCGACGACATTCCGGAGCCGCTGCGCGCCCTCTCGCTCACCGAGGCCGCGGGATGTGCTCTGCCGCAGGGTGATACCGATGCACTGCGGGTCACCGGCATCGCTGCGCTGCCGCAGTGGCTGCGGGACCGTGTCGGCGCGGGCGAGTACGTGGTGTTCCATCCAGGCGCCGCAGTTCCCGCGCGGAGGCCCGGCGCCGACCGCAGCCGGGCGATGGTCGCCGCGCTCGTCGCCGCCGGACACCGCGTGGTGGTCACCGGCGGCCCGGACGAGCGCGAGCTGACCGCGCACGTCGCGGGCGCGCACTCCGATACCGCCGCCGGTGCCGTCGACCTCGGTGGGGCGACGACGCTGGCCGAACTCGCCGCGGTCCTCGCCGGCGCCCGGGTCGTGGTGGCGCCCAACACCGCAGCCGCCCATCTCGCCGCCGCGGTCGGCACGCCGGTGGTGTCGCTGTTCGCGCCCGTCGTGCCCGCATCCCGGTGGGCGCCGCACGGTGTCCCGGTCACCGTGCTCGGCGACCAGGCGGCGCCCTGTCGCGGCAGCCGCGCCCGGGTCTGCCCGCTGCAGCGGCACACCTGCCTCGACGACATCTCCGACCGCGCGCTGCTGGAGGCAGTGCACGCCTACGCGCAGGGAAGGAAAGCACCATGATCGCAAGCCATTTCGACGATCTGATCGGCGCCGTCCGACGCACCAGCGGTGACATCGGTCAGGTGCAGGGGTGGGGGCACCAGCTCGCCGGTGTGCTCACCGACGGGGGCCGCCTGCTGGCGTGCGGCAACGGTGGCAGTGCTGCTGAAGCCCAGCACCTGACCGCGGAACTGGTCGGCCGGTTCGCCGCCGAACGTCGCCCGCTCTCGGCGATCGCGCTGCACGCCGACACCTCCGCGCTGACCGCGGTGGTCAACGATTACGGCGGCGACGAGATCTTCGCGCGCGGGGTGCGCGCCCACGGCCGCCCCGGTGACGTGCTGATCGCGTTGTCGACGAGCGGCACCAGCCAGAACGTCTTGACCGCGGTCAAAGCCGCGAGCGAGATCGGGATGACGACGTGGGCGCTCACCGGACCGGCGCCCAATCCGCTGGCCGCGACCTGCACCGAGGCGATCTGCGTGGACGCACCGTCCACCGCGACGGTGCAGGAGGTTCACCTGCTGCTCGTGCACGCGCTGTGCATGGCCGTCGACGAACGCATCCTCGGCGCGGTGCCCTCATGAGTTCCGCACCCCTGGTGATCGTCGGTGACACCCTGCTCGATGTCGACATCGACGGCAGCGCAACACGATTGAGTCCCGAGGCCCCCGTACCGGTCGTCGATGTCGAGCGGGGCTGGCACCGCCCGGGCGGCGCGGGTCTGGCCGCGCTGCTGGCCGCCCGCACCCACGACCATGTCGTCCTGGTCACCGGGATCGCCGACGACGCGGAGGGCCGGCGGCTCGCGGACCTGCTGACCTCGGCCGGTGTGCGGCTGCTCGCGCTGCCGATGCGGGGAACCACCGTCACCAAGACGCGCGTGCGCGCCGGCGGACAATCCCTGCTGCGTATCGACCGCGGTGACGCCGTACCGGTGCCCGGCTCGCTGCCACCGGGCGTCGCCGACGTGCTCGCCGACGCCGGCGGGATCTGCGTGGCCGACTACGGCAGGGGAGTGGCGGCGCTGCCCGCGCTGCGCGATGCGGTGGGCGCTGCGGCGGCCACCACCCCGGTGGTGTGGGACCCGCACCCGCGCGGCGCCGAACCGGTGCGCGGGTGCCGGCTCGTCACGCCGAACGACGGCGAGGCACAACACTTCTGCGGCGCAGACCGCAACCCCGGCGAGGTGCTGCGGCAGCGCTGGGGTGCGCACGCCGTGTGTGTGACGCTGGGGGCGCGGGGAGCCCGGGTGGTCGATGCCGACGGCGCGCGCACCCACATCGGCATACCCGCCCAGGCCGCGGCCGGGCCCGTCCGCGCGGACACCTGCGGTGCCGGCGACCGGTTCGCCGTCGCCGCCACTGCGGCACTCGCCGACGGCGCCGACACCGTCGCCGCCGTGACCGCAGCGGTGGACGCCGCCGCCCGGTTCGTCGCCGCCGGCGGTGCCGCCGGCGTGTCGATCCCGGCCCCGGCCGCGCAGGGCAGCCCGGTCGCCGACACAGGGCGCGACGTCAGCCATGACGCCGCCGACGCCGTCACCCTGGCCGAACGCCTGCGCGCCGACGGCCGCACGGTGGTGGCAACCGGCGGGTGCTTCGACCTGCTGCACACCGGGCACATCCGGTTACTGCGCACTGCACGGGAATTGGGTGACGCGCTGATCGTCGTCATCAACTCCGACGATTCCGTGCGTGCCCTCAAGGGCCCCAGCAGGCCGGTGATGCCCGCCGAGGACCGTGCCCGGGTGCTCACCGCGCTGGCGTGCGTCGACGCCGTCGCCGTCTTCGACGATGCGACGCCGGAACGCATCCTCGAGACCCTGCGGCCCGACGTCTGGGTCAAAGGGGGCGACTACACCGTCGACGACCTGCCCGAAACCGCCGTCGTGACCCGCCACGGCGGCGATGTCGTGATCGTGCCCACGGTCGCCGGCTACTCCTCATCCGCTCTGATCGCCGCTGCGCGGTCGGACCTCACGAAAGGTGAATCATGACCTCTTCCGCCACCCGCTCACCCGGAGCCGTGCTGATCACCGGAGGTGCTTCCGGACTCGGCGCCGCGGTCGCCGAAGCCGTTGCCGCACAGGACGGTACCCCCCTGGTGTTGGACCGCGCCCGGCCGATCGGTGACGTCGCCCACGTGTGCGCCGACCTCGCCGACACCGACGCCGTCGACGCGGCGGTGGCCACGCTCGCCGAGCAGGCGGGCGGACGCATCGACGGCGTGTTCACCGCCGCGGGCATCGACTCCTGCGGCACGTTGCGCGAGGTGCCGGCCAAGGAGTGGGAACAAGTCGTCGTGGTGAACCTGCTCGGCACCGCGGCCGTCATCCGCTCCGCCCTGCCGTATCTCACGACCGGCCAGAGTCGCATCGTCACCGTGGCCTCGACGCTGGGCATCAAAGCGGTCAGCGATGCCACGGCCTATTGCGCTTCGAAGTTCGGCGTGGTCGGCTTCACGCGCGCCCTGGCGGCCGAACTGGCCGGCGAGATCGGCGTGACCCTGCTGATCCCCGGAGGCATGCACACGCCGTTCTTCGACGGCCGCACCGAGCAGTACAAGCCGCCCGCCGACGCCGTCCTGAACCAGCCGGCCGACGTCGCCCGAACTGTGCTGTTCGCGCTGACCCAGCCGCCCGGCTGCGAGATCCGCGAACTCGTCGTGTGCGCCTCGACGGAATCCTCATGGCCCTAGACGCGGCTGCAGAGCCGCGCACGATCGTGGTGCTGCGGGCACTCGGGCTCGGCGACCTACTCACCGGCGTTCCCGCGCTGCGCGGGCTGCGCCGCCGCCATCCCGGCGCACGCATCCTGCTGGCCGCACCCGGGCAGTACCGCGATCTGGCTCTGCGCTCCGGTGCCGTCGACGACATCGTCGACACACCGGGTCTCGGCCCGCTGGCCGGGGCGCCGAGGGAACCCGACCTCGCGGTCAACCTGCACGGCCGCGGGCCACAGAGCATCAGCGCCCTCGCCGCACTGCGACCCGCCCGGCTGCTGACCCACCACCACGAGGCCCACCCCGAGGTCCCCGGGCCGCCGTGGCGGGCGGAACTGCACGAGATCGACCGCTGGTGCGCGCTCCTGCATTGGGCCGGGATCGACTGTCGCCCCGATGATCTCGCGCTCGACCGGCCGCAGGGCTATCCCGACAACTCCGGGGTCGTCGTGATCCATCCCGGCGCCGCCGCCCCGGCCCGGCAGTGGCCGCCGCACCGATTCGCCGCGGTGGCCGCGGCCCTGGCCGATGAGGGCCACCGCGTCGTGGTCACCGGCTCGCCCGCCGAAACGGATCTGGTGCAGGCCGTGGTGCGCAAGGCCGGGCTGCCCCGCTCGGCGGTCTGGCCGGCGTCGGGTCTGCTCGCGCTCGTCGCACTGATCAGCGACTGTGCACTGCTGATCTGCGGCGACACCGGTGTCGGGCACGTGGCCACCGCCACCGGCACGCCGTCGGTGCTGTTGTTCGGCCCCACCCCGCCGGCTCTGTGGGGTCCGCGCGGCAACGACCGCCACGTCACGCTGTGGGCCGGTGACCGCGGCGATCCGCACGGTCGCACCCCGGACCCCGGTCTGCTGCAGCTGACGGTGCCCCGGGTACTCGACGCCGCCCGCGCCGCACTGGTGGCCTGCCGATGAGCCTGCGCATCGGTGTCGTCGGTGTCGGATACGTGGGCCTCACCACGGCCGTGTGTCTTGCGCGCGACCACGACGTCGTCGCGGTCGACATCGACGACCGTAAGGTGGCGAGCCTGGCGTCGGGGGTGGCGATCATCGACGAGGCGGATCTGCCGGCGCTGCTGGAGAGCATGCTGGACCGCGGCCACCTCGCGTTCAGCACCGATCATCGGGCGCTGGCCGACCGCGACGTGGTGTTCGTCTGCGTCTCGACCCCCAGCGGGCCCGAGGGCGCCGCCGACCTGCGGGCCCTCGACGCCGCCACCGCGACGCTGGCCACCGTGCTGCGCCCCGGCGCGGTCGTCGTCGTGAAGTCGACGGTGCCGGTCGGCACCACCCGCGGCGTCGCCGACCGTCTGCGCCCCTGCGGGATCGGCGTGGTGTCCAGCCCCGAATTCCTGCGTGAGGGCCGCGCGATCGCCGACTTCACCCACCCCGACCGCGTCGTCGTCGGCGCGGACTCCGGCAGCGACGCCGCCCTGGTGTGCGCCGCCTACGGCGCGGACCCCGCGACGGTGCTGCACATGAGCCCGGAGAGCGCCGAGCTGGCGAAGTACGCGAGCAATGCGTTCCTGGCGGTCAAGCTCTCCTACACCAATTCCCTTGCCCAGCTGTGCCATTCCTACGGCGCCGACATCGCCGATGTCACCGCATGTATGGGCGCCGACCCGCGCATCGGCGCGGGCTTCCTGCAGCCCGGCCCCGGCTGGGGCGGCTCCTGCCTGCCCAAAGACACTGCAGCGCTGGTGCATTCAGCGCACGCCCGCGGTGTCTCGGTGGCCGAAGTGGAGGCGGCGCGCCACACCAACGCCGTCCAGCAGGTGCGCATCCTGGCCGCTCTGGAGCGGGCGATGCCGTGTGCCGTCGACGGTTGCCGAATCACAGTGCTGGGGTTGACGTTCAAGGCGGCCACGAGCGACACCCGCGACTCACCGGCGCTGGCGATCAGTGCACACCTCACGGCGGCCGGCGCCCACGTGTACGGCTACGACCCGCAGCTGCCCGCCATCGATCCCGCCGTGCTGCACGCAGCCGGCGTCACCGGTGTCGACGATCCCTATCGGGCGGCGAAGTCGGCGGATGCCGTCGTGGTGCTCACCGAGTGGCCGCAGTTCCGCGACCTGGACTGGGCGACGATCGCCGAGCAGGCGCCCGGGGCCGTGGTGTTGGACGCGCGAAATCTGCTCGACCGCACGGTCATCGCCGCCACCGGGCTGCGCTACCTGGGCAACGGCCGCGCCGACGGCTTCTAGGCCGGCTGCTCGTCCATCGCCACGCCGGTGGCCTGGAAGTACACCCGACGGGCGATCTCGACCGCGTGGTCGGCGAAGCGTTCGTAGAACCGGCCCAGCAGCACCATGTCCGCCGCGACCAGCGGGCCGTGCTGCCAGTGCGGGGCGGCCACCCGCCCGAACAACTGCCGGTGCAACTCGTCCATCCGTTCGTCACCCGCGCAGATCCGCTCGGCGAGCGCGGCGTCGACCGAGCCGACCGCGTCGCGCGCCTGCGCCGCCATCCGCACCGCTGTCGCGCCCATCTCGGTGAACAGATCGGTGAGTTCGGGTGGCGTCGCCGGCAGCGGGTGACTTCGCGAGGCGGTGCGCGCCACGTGCGAGGCCAGCGCGCCCATCCGGTCGGCGTCGGCGCCGATGTGCAGGGCTGCCACCACCGTGCGCAGGTCACGCGCCACCGGCGCCTGCAGCGCCAGCAACCGGTAGGCGCGGTCGTTGACCGTCACGCCCAGCGACGTCAACTGATGGAGCTCGGTGCGCAACCGGCGGGCCTGGTCGGCGTCGGCGGCCAGAAGTGCGGTGGTCGCCGACCGCATCATGGTCGAGGCGCGGTCGCACATCTGGGCGAGGTCGGCCACCAGAGCGTCGAGCGTGTCGTGGAATTCGTTGCGCATGGGTACCCCGCAATCCGCCGGTGCGATCAACGGCGAGGGCCACGTACCCGCTCGAGTCGCCACCAAACCACGTCTCGAGGCGGGTAAATTCACCCCGTGGCGGTGGCCCGCGACGATCAACGAGCCACGACGATGTTCCAGCTAGGTGCAGCAAGGTGATGTGTGAGCGAACCCGACAACGAGGCCGAGACCTTCGAAGATCTGCTCCGCTTCCTGCGTGACGCGCGCGGATTCGACTTCACCGGCTACAAGCGGACCTCCCTGATGCGCCGCGTGCGCCACCGCATGGAGCAGGCCGGCTTCAGCACCTTCGAGGAGTACCTCGACGCTCTTCAGGCCAGCGCAGACGAGTTCGCCGCCCTGTTCAACACGATCCTGATCAACGTGACGAGCTTCTTTCGGGACGCGCAGGCGTGGGATTACGTCCGTGACGAGGTCATCCCGACCATGCTGGCGCAGCGCGGCCCCGGCGACCCGATCCGGATCTGGAGCGCCGGGTGCGCGTCCGGGCAGGAGGCCTACACGCTGGCGATGCTGCTGGCCGAGGCGATGGGGGTCGACGACTTCCGGCAGCGCGTCAAGATCTACGCCACCGACGTCGACGAAGAGGCGCTCGCGGAGGCCCGCATGGCCTCCTACGACGCGCGGGCTGTCGAATCGGTGCCGCCGCGGCTCCTCGAACGGTACTTCGATCCGGTCAACGGCCGGCACGTCCTGAGCAAGGATCTGCGCCGGTCGGTGATCTTCGGCCGCAACGATCTGGTCCACGACGCCCCGATCTCCCGGGTGGACCTGCTGGTGTGCCGCAACACCCTGATGTACTTCAACGCAGACACCCAGGCCAACGTGCTCAGCCGGTTGCACTTCTCGCTCGCCCCGCGCGGGGTGCTGTTCCTGGGTCACGCCGAGATGCTGCTCAGCCACACCGATCGCTTCACCCCGATCAACCTCAAACACCGCTTCTTCCAGAAGTTGCCCTCGTCGGTCGACGCGGTCGCCTCCTACCGGTCGCCTGCCTTCGGGGATCGCCGCCACGAGGTGTCGGCCCTGGAATCGATCCGTGACCTGGCGTTCCACGCCAGTCCGGTCGCGCAGATCGTCGTCACCGGCGACGACACGGTGGCGATGATCAACCAGCAGGCCGAGGCCACGTTCGGATTGTCCGGGCGCGACATCGGCCGGCTGCTGCGCGACCTCGAAGTGTCCTACCGCCCGGTCGAGCTGCGCGGCTACGTCGAGCAGGCGAAGGTGGAACGCCGGTCCGCGCGCATCCCCGACGTCTCCTGGCAGCGTCCCGGCAGCGACGACGTCTGGTTCGAGATCCACGTGAACCCGCTGGTCGACGGCCAGAACGGACTGGTCGGCATCTCGATCGTGTTCTTCGACGTGACCGCCACGCGCGCGCTGCTCGACAAGGTGGTGCTCACCAACAGCCGGCTGGAAACCGCCTACGAGGAACTGCAGTCCACGAACGAGGAACTCGAGACGACCAACGAGGAGTTGCAGTCCACGGTCGAGGAACTCGAGACCACCAACGAGGAGCTGCAGTCCACCAACGAAGAGCTCGAGACGATGAACGAGGAGCTGCAGTCCACCAACGACGAATTGCACACCATCAACGACGCACTGCGCGAGAGCAGCCTCGAACTCGACGAGACCACGGCGTTCCTCGACTCGATGATCACGTCGGTCCGCTTCGGGTTGAGCGTGGTCGACCGGCAGACCCAGGTGCTGGTGTGGAACCGCAGCTGTGAGGAGCTGTGGGGCCTGCGGGCCGACGAGGCGATCGGCCGCCCACTGGCCGACCTCGACGTCGGCCTGCCCATCGGCGAGGTGAAGCCACTGATCGGCCAGGTGTTCGTCGACCCCGACGCGGTCGAGGAGACGACCGTCGACGCGGTCACCCGGCGCGGACGCGACGCGCGGGTCCGCGTGTACTGCTCGGCGTTTCGCGCCGCCGACGGTGCGGTCAACGGGGCGCTGCTGCTGATGCAGGTGATCGAGCAGGCCGACTAGACCGACCGACCCACGCCGGAACGGCTACGAGGCGGGCGTGCGCGGGGCGTAGCGCAGGATCGCGGCGATGCCGTCGCGCGGGCTCAGCCGTTCGTCCATGCCGAGGAGATCGGCGTCGATGGCGACCGCGGCGAACGGGAGCGCCTCATCGGCACGCACCGTCACCGTGACCGGCGATCCCAGTTCGGAGAGCACCTCGGGGGTGGGGGCCACCGTCGTCGCGGAATCACCCACGACCACGGTGGCCTCGGCGAGATCCCCGATGATCAGCGTCTCCACCGCACCCTCGCGCAGCGCCGCGCACACCCCGTCCAGGCCCTCGGTCGCCAGCCCCGAGCGACGGTTGATCTCGGCTGACACCCGCTGTGCCGCATCATCGATGACGTCGACCCGGCGAAGGCGCAGATGGGTGTCGATGTCGTGGGCCAGCGCGTCGGCGTCGACGCTGCCGCGTGCCCCCGCATTCACCTCGACGACCCTCTCGGCCACCCGCTGCGGCAGCGTGGCCACCAGATCCGCGCGCGAGCGGACCTCGCCGACGACGAACACCACATCGGGATCGGCGTCCTCGAATGTCGCGGTGACGTCCTCGGCGACCTCCTGCACGTTCTTGCGCCGCGCTTCGTCGGCGGTGCGCTGCGGGTCTCCGTAGCCGGCGTTCTCGGCACCGGAGGCCTTGTGCACCGGGTAGCGGTCACCCTCGACGCTGATGGCCTGCGTACGCCCACCACGGTGCACGCTGATGTCGGCCCCGGCGTGGTCGACGGCCACCGTCAGATACGGCGGGTCGTCGACGCCGTGCACGACGGCCGGCACCAGATACGGCAGGGACGACAGGCGCACGAGTGTGGTGTCCGGCGGCCGGATCAGTCGCTGATCGAGATGCACCCTGCCCTGCGAGGCGATCACCGCGCGGCCACCGCGGCCCACCGCCGCGGGGGCCCCGGTGAGCGCTTCTCGCACGGTGCCGACGAGCTCGTCGGCGGCACCTTGGCCGGCGAGGTCCTCTTCGACGGCCCGCCAGCGCAATTCGGCCTGCTTGACCGCATCGGCGGTGTCGTGACTGTCATCGACGTAGACGGAGGCGAACGGCCCCGGTGCGTCGATCAGAGAGCGGAATCTGTTGGGCTGCATACGGGCAGGGTGCCCACCGCGGGCCGCGACAAACGATCACCTACGCATCACACCCGCTGCCAACCGCAGGTCGGAAACCAGTGACGCCAACGATTGCTCCCGCGCCTCCGCGGGACCGCGTAGCACCGCCGACGGGTGCAGGGTCGCGATGACCGCGGGGTCGGCCTTCTCCGGGAGACGCAACACCTCACCGCGGTGGGCTGTCAGGCGAAAGTCGTTTCCCAGCAGCGACTTCGCAGCGGTGGCGCCGAGACAGACCACGACCTCCGGGGCGATCGCCTGCAGTTCGGCGAGCAGCCAGGGCCGGCACGAGACCACCTCGGTGCGACTCGGAGTCTTGTGGATGCGGCGGGTACCGCGCTCGGCGGGCACGAATTTGAAGTGTTTGACGGCGTTGGTCACATAGACCGATCCGCGGTCGATTCCCGCCTCCTCCAGCGCCGTGTCGAGCAACCGTCCGGCGGGACCGACGAACGGTTCACCGCGACGGTCCTCCTGATCGCCGGGCTGTTCGCCGACCAGCATCATGTGCGCCCCGGCCGGTCCGTCGCCGAAGACGGTCTGCGTGGCGTGCGAGAACAGATCGCAGCCCCGGCAGGCGCGGGCGGCGGCGGCGAGATCACCGAGATCGGCATTCGGCGGCAGGAAGTCCGCGGCGGTGACTGAGGGCTTGACGGAGGGCATGCAGGCCGGGTACCCACGGCGCCGGGAGCATCACGAAAAGTCCGTCCTACGAAGTGTTCCGCCTCGCTTCCGGAATCCGTGGACGTCGCCTGGGCCGCAATGCGAAGTCGTTGCCGACACCCGAGCGCACCCGCGTTTTCGGGACATACTTGTTCGCGGGGGTCCTCGATCCCCAGTGCGGATGGTTCAACATCGAAGCTGTTCGCCTCTTCGAATCAGTACTGCACAGGAGGCGCCACACGATGACACATGACCCCGATAACGCGACGCTGCACGACGCGTTCGTCGCCCTGCATCGGCTGCCCGACGACTCGCCCGCGCGCGAGCGGTTGCGCACCCGCATCATCGAGCAGTGCCTGCCGATCGCGGAACGCATCGCCCGCCGCTATGACCGGCGCGGTGAGACGCACGACGACCTCGTCCAGGTGGCGCGCGTCGGATTGATGAACGCGGTGAACCGCTTCGATCCGACGGCCGGTCCTGAGTTTCTCTCCTACGCCATTCCCACCATGATGGGCGAGGTCAAACGGTACTTCCGCGACTGCAGCTGGTCGGTGAACGTACCGCGCCGCCTCAAGGATCTCTATCCCGCCCTCGGCCCACTGACCGCGGAATTGACCCAGCGGCTGGGACGGGCGCCGACAGCGGGCGAACTCGCCGACGCGCTGGGCGTGGACCACGGGGAGGTCGTCGAAGCGCTCACCGCCGCAGCAGGTTTCAAGCCCCGATCGTTGGACTACACCTCTCGCAACGAAGACGACGGGCCCACGTTGGTCGATCGGCTCGGACAGCCCGACCCCGGAATCGACTTCATCGAGGACCGCGATGCGCTGCGTGCTCAGCTCGAGACGCTGCCCGCCCGGGAGAAACGGATCATCGTGCTGCGCTTCTTCGAGTCCCTGACGCAGAGCGAGATCGCTACCCAGCTGGGTATCTCGCAGATGCACGTGTCCCGGCTGCTCACCCAGTCGCTGTGCCGGCTCCGCGACGGCATGCTCGACGACCGGCCGCACGCGAAGGTGGCCTGACTCTTCCCGAAACACCGTCGGTGCGCGACGCGGTGGTGTCGGTCGGGTTCGGTAGGGTCTGCGCCGTGACAACGAGCTCCGCGCCGACCCGCCGCCCGACCGTAACCGCCCGTCTCGCTGCGGAACTGGCGGTCGGAGAAGATCAGGTCAGCGCCGCGGTCCGGTTGCTGGACGAAGGCGCGACCGTGCCGTTCATCGCCCGCTACCGCAAGGAGGTGACCGGCAGCCTGGACGACGGTCAGCTGCGTACGCTCGCAGACCGGCTGAGCTACCTGCGCGAACTCGACGAGCGCCGCGAGGCCGTGCTCGCCTCGATCCGCGAGCAGGGCAAACTCACCGACGCCCTCGTCGAGGCGCTGCTGACCGCCGAGACCAAGGCGCGGGTCGAGGACATCTACCTTCCGTACAAGCCCAAGCGCCGGACCAAGGCCCAGATCGCACGGGAAGCCGGGCTCGAGCCGCTGGCCGAGCGATTGCTCGCCGATCCCACGCTGACCCCGGAGAAGGCCGCCGCGGAATTCGTCGGGCCCGAGGTGGTCGACGCCGCCGCGGCACTCGACGGCGCCCGGCACATCCTCGTCGAGCGGGCCGCCGAGAACGCCGAACTGGTCGGCCAGGTGCGCGAACACTTCTGGCAGCACGGCGCGGTGCGCTCCCGCGCCGCCTCCGACGCCATCGCCGCGACGCCCAAGGCGCAGAAGTTCTCGGACTACTTCGACTTCGCCGAGCCGTTGACCGCGATGCCGTCGCACCGGGTGCTCGCGGTGCTGCGCGGCGAGAAGGAAGAAGTGCTCGCGCTGACCGTCGACGGCGGCGACGAGGCCGAGTACCAGGCGATGATCGCCCGGGCGCTCGAGGTGGACCTGACCGCAGGCGCCGCCGCCACCCCGTGGCTGGCCGGCGTCGTCGGGTTCGCCTGGCGCACCCGGCTCTCGGTCTCGGCGTCGGTGGACGCGCGGGTCCGGCTGCGGCTGCGTGCCGAGTCCGACGCGGTCACCGTGTTCGCCCGCAACTTGAAGGATCTGCTGCTCGCAGCCCCGGCCGGCAACCGCACCACGCTCGGACTGGACCCCGGTTTCCGCACCGGCGTCAAGGTGGCCGTCGTCGACGGCACCGGCAAAGTGCTCGACACCTGTGCCGTCTATCCGCATCAGCCGCAGAAGCAGTGGGATGCCGCCAAAGCCACGCTGGCCGCGTTGGTCGCGCGGCACGGCGTCGAGCTGATCGCGATAGGCAACGGCACCGCCTCACGCGAGACCGACGCGCTGGCCACCGAGGTGATCGCCGAGATCCGCGCTGCCGGCGCCGCAGCACCCACCAAAGCCGTCGTCAGCGAAGCAGGCGCCTCGGTCTACTCCGCGTCGGCGTACGCCGCACACGAGTTGCCCGACCTCGACGTCACGCTGCGCGGAGCGGTCTCCATCGCGCGCCGCCTGCAGGATCCGCTGGCCGAGCTTGTCAAGATCGAACCGAAATCCATCGGCGTCGGCCAGTACCAGCACGACGTGACGCCCGGCATCCTGGCCCGCAGTCTCGGCGCGGTCGTCGAGGACGCCGTGAACGCGGTCGGGGTCGACGTGAACACCGCCTCGGTGCCGCTGCTGGCCCGGGTGTCCGGTATCACCGAGACACTCGCCGAGTCGATCGTCGCGCATCGCGACCGCACCGGTCCGTTCCGCAATCGGAGTGCATTGCTGAAGGTGCCTCGGCTCGGGCCCAAGGCGTTCGAACAGTGCGCCGGCTTCCTCCGCATCCGCGACGGCGAGGATCCCCTCGACAGCTCCGGGGTGCATCCGGAGTCCTACCCGGTGGTGCACCGCATCCTCGACCGGGCCGGGGTGACGCTGGCCGAGATCATCGGCAATCAGCGTGCGCTGCGGTCCGTGCGGCCCTCCGAGATCGCCGACGACCGGTTCGGCGTGCCCACCGTGACCGACATCCTGGCCGAACTCGAGAAGCCCGGCCGTGATCCGCGGCCGGAATTCACCACGGCCAGCTTCGCGGCCGGCGTGGAGAAGGTGGCCGACCTGAAAGAGGGGATGATCCTCGAGGGCGTGGTGACCAACGTCGCCGCGTTCGGCGCCTTCGTCGACGTCGGCGTGCACCAGGACGGTCTGGTCCACGTGTCCGCCATGTCCGACCGCTACGTGTCCGATCCGCACGAGGTGGTGCGCTCGGGCCAGGTCGTGCGAGTGAAGGTGGTGTCCGTCGACGTCGAGCGGCAGCGGATCGGGCTCAGTCTGCGGCTCGACGAGAAAACCCGCGCCCCGCGCAAGGAGTCGACACCGCGGCAGGGGCCGCGACGAGGCTCCGACCAGCGGCCGCGCCGCGAGGGCGGCAACGATCGGCGGGGGAGCGGCAGCACGGGAGGGTCGATGGCGGACGCGCTGCGCGCCGCGGGTTTCGGGCGGTGAGCCGGGCGCTCGATCAACCCAGGTAGACGGGACCGGCAGGATAACCGCCGCCGACTGTCGCGATGTGCACGTGGTTGTAGTGGTTGGCGTTGTCAGAACCGAGATCGGTCATGCCGTGCGGGGCGCCGTGGGTCGGGTACATGGTCTGCCGCCAGATGACGTGCGCGACGCCGAGGCGGTCGGCGTTGCTCAGCGCGAACGCCACGATCGCGTTTCCGAGTGCAATGCCTTCGGCGGAGCTGTAGTCGGGGATCATCACGTCGACGGCGAGACCGTCGGGGTGCCACCGCAGCGCATCCGGGCGCACTCCACCGATGCGCTGGATCTCCGGGAAGATCGCGCTGACCGCGCGGGCCACCAGGATGGTCTTGACCTGCATTCCGGTCTCGGAGCCGACGGTGCTGGGCAGAGCGGCGTCAAGGGTGCGGTGCATCGACCGCGAGGCGGCGAGCCGCAGGCCGTCGTCGGCGGGTGTGCTGCGGTACTCGGGGATCGGTGACGGAAGGGCAACCAGCGACGTGCAGCACGGTGCCATCGATGGAGACCCAGCCGGGGCTGGATCCGGTGTGTGAATCGAGTCGGCTCCAGAACACAGCAGCGCCAGCGCGGGGAGCGCGACCGCGGCGGCAGGCGCCGCCCACCGAGGACGGCGCCTGGTGGCTAAGCGGTGTCTGCCCACGGGCCTGCACCTTACCGCGCCGTCAGGGGTGTCCAGCAATTCGGTCGTGATGCCGATAGGTCTGCCGTTGCCCTGCTGTGCGCAGCCGGAGGTTCGAAACCGCTGCTCACGCAGTTGGCGCGCGGGATCTCGCGGGTGGCGTTAGGCTCGCCGTTGGCGGCCTCGGTGTGGCCGGTGTAACACCGGATCCAGGTCGCCCGATGAACCACAGACACCGGCTTCGACACCCGAAGGAGATGCCGTGGGCGCAGTTCTGGGGTTGTCGTTGACCAGCACCGAGGTCACCTGGGCGCTGGTGGACGAAGCCGAGCGGACCGTCGTCGACCACGACTCGCTGGAACTCGACGGCGGTTCGGAGACCGGCACCGACATCGCTCGTCTCGCCGCTCGCGGCGGCCACGGCCTGGCCCGCGCCTGCGGGCTCGACGTCGAACGGTTGCGGCTGGTGTGGACGCCCGATGCCGAGGCGCGGGGCCGGCGACTGCGTACCGATCTGCGCTCGCTGGGCGTGACCGTCGATGCCGTGCCGCTGGTCTGCGCGACCCGGGTGCTCATCGACCCTCAAGACTGCGACATCCCGCCCTTGGTGGCGCTCGCCTACGGTGCCGCGTTGGCCGAGGTGGACCCCGCCGAGGCGATCACCGTGGCACTGCCTCGTGTCGCCACGCGCCGGAAGAGGCCCGTGCGGGTGCTCGCCGCCGCGATCGGGGTGGCCGCTGCCGCTGCCGTCGGCGCAGTCTTCCTGACCGCGGGATCGGTGCCGGAGGTCGAACCGGCGGCGAGCGCGGCGGCCGCACCCGCCGCTGCTGAACCTGGATGGGTCAGCGTCACGGCGCCGGTGGACGCTGCCGCAGAGCCTGCACTCAAGTTCGTCACCGCTCCGTCGCCGACCTACGCCGCGGCTCCGGTGCGCGTCGCCGCACCTGCGGCTCCGGCTGCACCCAAGGCGCTTGCCGCACCGGCGCCCGCGGTCGTGGCTGCACCCGAGGCGCTTCCTGGCCCCGACGCACTTCCTGCCCCCAACGCGCTTCCCGGCCCCGCACCGGTTGCATCCCCCGAGGGACCCGAGGCGCCTGAGGCGATTGCGACGAGCGGCACGCCGACGGCGCCCTCGTCCGCACCGCACCTCCCGGTCGACGATCAGCAGCACCTGCCCGGCGCGGAGCCGCTCGTCGCACCGCTGCCCGGCCCCGACCTCGAGGCACCCGCGCTGCCGGACACGGAGATGACAGTTCCGGTGAATGTGTTCACTGCGTTGCCCTGACGCGTTACCGTCGAGGCCGTGACAACGGTCCCTCAGATGACGCGTGACGATGTGGTCGGCGTGGCTCGTGGCATGAGAGAGCTGGTGCGTGAGGAGGCTGCCGAGTCGGAGCGCCGGCGCACCCTGAGCAGCAACGTCGTCGACGCGATGTGGTCGACAGGTTTGATGTCGGCGTTCAACCCCGCGTCCGCGGGCGGAGTGGAGCCCTCGTTCGCCCAGATGATCGAGACGTGGATCGAAATGGCTTGGCAGGACGGCTCTTTCGGGTGGGTCGGGATCGCCAATCTGCCGTCGTCGTTCGCCGCGGCGACGTACCTGCCCGACGACGGATTCGCTGAGGTCTTCACCGCGCACGACAACCACGTCACGATGGGCGGGCAGTTCTTCCCCAACGGCCAAGGCGTCGCGGTCGACGGCGGCTACCGACTCACCGGCTCGTGGAGTTTCGGCTCCGGCACCGGGCACGCCGAATACGTCGCTGCCGGTTTCCTGCCGATGGTCGACGGCGAGATGCAGTGGATCAGCGAAGGCGTGCCCGACATGCGGGTGGCGATCGTGCCCCGCGCCGACGTCCAGTTCAACGACGGCTGGCATGTGCAGGGGCTCAAGGCCACCGGCTCCTACGACTACGCCATCGACGATGTGTTCGTGCCACATGGCCGCACGTTCGCGCTGTTCACCCGCGAGCCGCTGCGGGGCACCTCGCCCGCGACGCGGATGGGCATGATGCCGGTGACCGCCGCCGGGCATGCCGCCTGGGCGCTCGGGGTGGCCAAGAGCATGCTCGACGACGTCGCCGACCTCGCGGCGACCAAATTCCGGATGAGCGACATGGCAGCACTGGCGACGCGGCCGACGTTCCAAAAGGGCCTGGCCCGGCACGTCGCCGCATGGCGGGCAGCGCGGCTGCTGGTGCTCGACGCGTTCGGCACGGCCGAGGCCGCCGTCGCGGCGGGCGACGACCTGACCCCGACGATGCGGGCCGATATGCGGGTGGCAGCGGTGCACGCCACCGACACCGCCCGGGAATGCGCGGAGTGGGCCCACCTGGCCGCCGGCACGACGGCCATCCGCGAGGGCAGCCGGCTGGAGCGCGCGTTCCGCGACATCTACACCGGCACCCAGCACGCCTTCATCAGCGAGAAAGTCGCGATCGACGCCGCCCAAGTGTGGCTGGGCATCGTCGAGGACCAGTTCGGGCTCTGACTCAGTCCGACTCAATCGTCAGTGATGTTCGCCCGCGGATCTGAGGTCAACCCGCCCGCATAACTTCACTTGATCGTATAGCTGAAGTTAAAGTCGGAAAGTGACTTCACTTCGTCCCACGACCTACGAGGACGTCCGCTGGGAGCCGCAGGGCGGACGCCACAGGAATGGGGCGCGACCTCGATACGGGATGTATCGCCCTGCCGTGCCCGCGGCCATCGCCGACCTCACTCTGGATCTGCCGTCGCAGGTGTTGGCCGAGGCGGAATCCGCGAGCCGCGAGATAGCACGCTTCGATGCGGAGCTCGGCGGCGAGATAGCACCTTTTGCTTCTGTGTTGCTGCGGTCGGAGTCTGCGGCGAGCTCGCAGATCGAAAACCTGACCGCCACCGCGCGCGCCATCGGCGAGGCGGAGCTGCCCAACGGTAAGTCCAAGCGAAACGCTGAAATGATCGTCGCCAATGCCGCTGCGATGCGTGCAGCGCTCGCCCTCTCCGACACCGTCGATGCCGACGCCATCCGGGCGATGCACAGGGCGTTGATGGCCGACGATCCATTGCACACGCCAGGGGAATTCCGCACCGAGCCCGTGTGGATCGGAGGCGGCTCGACTCCGATCGGTGCGACGTTCGTCGGCCCGCGCCACGAGCTGATCCCCGAGGCGATAGGCGACCTCATCGCTTTTGTGCACCGCGCCGACGTTTCGACGCTGCCGCAGATCGCGGTGGGCCATGCACAGTTCGAAACCATCCACCCGTTCACCGACGGAAACGGCCGCACGGGCCGCGCTCTGGTGCAAGCGCTGCTGCGCAACAAGGGCTTGACTCGCCAGGTGACCGTGCCGGTCTCAGCCGGGTTGCTGGCAGACACCGACGCGTACTTCGCCGCGTTGACCCGTTACCGCGACGGAGACGCTGCGCCGATTGTCGAATGCTTCTCCCAGGCCACCGTCCTGGCCATTGCCAACGGGCGACAACTGGTCACCGAACTCCGCGATATCCGCGACGGGTGGAACGAGGTGATCGCCGCGCGATCGGACTCCGCGGTGTGGAGGGTGGCAGACTTGCTGACCCGTCGCCCGGTCGTGAATGCCGCGCTGTTGGCGCAGGAGCTCGGCATCGAGTCCACCAACGCACACCGCTACCTCAACCCGCTCGCCGAGGCGGGGATACTCGTCGAGGCAGCCAGCGGGCCTCGTAACCGGGTATGGCGTTCGCCCGAAGTGCTTGCCGCACTTGATGCTTTCGCCGCACGCGCCGGCCGGCGACGCTGATGGGCGAAACACCTGGGGATCAAACCGCCTCTGGGGATACCTCGCCCACGGTGATCAGATCGGAGAACACCTGCGTCCACACCGGGCGGCGCACACGGTGCTGATCGGCGACGGTGAAGCCGGCGTCGGTGAACAGCCGCCGCATCGCCGCCGGGTCCGGCGCGTCGTAGGCCGGCAGGCGCACCGCGGGCAACAGATCGACCGGCACCAGCCGGCGCGGGCTCAGCGTCGCCACCGCCGCGACACCACCGGGCGCGAGCACCCGGTGGAACTCCCGCAGCGCCGCAGGCTGATTGAACCAGTGGAACGCCGACGTGCTCACCACCGCGTCGAGGCTGCCGTCGGCGAACGGCAGCTGCTCGGCGGGCGCCCGTACCCACTGCACCGCACTGGAGCGGCGGCGCGCCTCGGCCAGCATGCCGTCGGACATGTCGACCCCGGTGACGCGCGCGCCCTGGACTTCCCGGGCGATCCGGTCAGCGAGAATGCCCGTGCCGCAACCGATGTCAGCGATCAGATGAGAGCCGTGCGCCTGCAGAAGGGCGATCACCTCATCCTGGGCCGGCCGGTAGACCCACCGCTGCACCACCGCGGTGTCATAGATCGGCGCGGCGAAACCCCAGAACCCCGTGACGGCCTCGTTGAACCGTCTGCGGGTGGTCGACGTCATGGCTGGCGGGCGGCGTCCAGAACCGACAGTTTCTCCGGACAGTAGGTGCGCAGACCCGCGCCGATGAACTGGTAGGTCTGTTCGGTGGTGGTGCCCTTCTCCATGTTCATCTGGATGAAGCGCGCCGTGGCGAACACATCGGGGTCCACCCCGGTGTAGAGCCGCTTGCACATGATCTTGCCGATCCAGGCGTTGTAGTCCTTCTGCCCGTAGATCCCGTAGACGTGCAGCTCGTTGGCGAAGTCGGTGTCCGGGTCGGCCATCGCGGGTGCCGCGGCACCCATCGCCCCGACCGTCAACGCCGCCGCAGCGATCCCCATCAGAACTCGTCTCATGTCCTCACTCCTTCTGCCGGATCACTCTGCAAGCCACCGGGTCTCGGCCACGGCACCGGAACGGGACGCCGTCGCACCCGTTGCGGCCACCAGAACCACGGGCCCATCAGCGCCGCGATCGCGGGCGTCATGAACGCTCGGATCACCAACGTGTCGAACAGCAGCCCCAGCCCGATCGTCGTACCGACCTGCCCGATGATGGTCAGCTCACTGACCGCCATCGACATCATCGTAAGCGCGAACACCAATCCCGCGGCCGTGACGACGGAACCGCTGCCGCCCATCGCGCGGATGATGCCGGTGCCGATGCCCGCGTGGATCTCCTCCTTCAACCGGGAGACCAGCAGCAGGTTGTAGTCGGCGCCGACGGCCAGGAGGATGATCACCGCCATCGCCAGCACCATCCAGTGCAGCGGCTGACCCAGGATGTGCTGCCAGAACAGCACCGACAGCCCGAACGAGGCGCCCAGCGAGATCACCACCGTGCCGACGATGACCGCCGACGCGACGATGGCGCGGGTCAGGATCAACATGATGATGAAGATCAGCCCCAGTGCGGAGATGCCTGCGATCAACAGGTCGTAGTTGTTGCCGTCCTTCATGTCCTTGAAGGTGGCCGCGGTACCACCGAGGTAGATCGTCGAGCCCTCCAGCGGGGTGCCCTTGATCGCCTCCTTCGCGGCGTTGCGGATCTTGTCGATCCGCGCGATGCCTTCGGGAGTCAGCGGGTCACCCTCGTGGGCGATGATGAACCGCACCGATTTGCCGTCGGGGGACAGGAACTGCTCCAGGCCGCGCTGGAAATCCTTATTGTCGAAGATCTCCGGGGGCAGATAGAACGAGTCGTCGTTCATCGAGTCGTCGAACGCCTCGCCCATGGCGTCGGCATCCTCTTGTTGCGCCGCCATCTGGTCCTGCATGCCCTTTTGCGACTGATACATCGTCAGCATCATGGACTTCATGGTCTTCATCGTGGAGATCATCTCGGGCATCAACGCGACCATCTGCGGCATCAGGGTGTCCAGCCGCTCCATCTCCGGGATGATCTCCCGGAAGTCGTCGCTCATCACGTTGATGCCGTCGAGCGTGTCGAACACCGAGCGGATCGCCCAGCACACCGGGATGTTGTAGCAGTGCGGTTCCCAGTAGAAGTAGTTGCGGATCGGCCGGAAGAAGTCGTCGAAGTTCGCGATGCTGTCACGCAGCGCCTCGATGTCGACGTACATCCCCTTCATCTTGGTGACCATCGAGTGCGTGACTTCCGACATCTGCTTGGTCAGGCCGGACATCTTCTCCATCGTGGCGATGGTCTTGTCCATCTCGGCGGCCTGATCGAGCATGTCGGCCATCCGGTCCTGCATGTACTTCTGGTTCAGCCGCTGGGTGGTGCCCTGCATGCTCATCTGGAACGGGATCGACGTGTGCTTGATCGGCTTGCCGTCGGGCCGGGTGATGGCCTGCACACGGGCGATGCCCTCGACCCGGAACAGCGCCTTGGCGATCTTGTCGATGACCAGGAAGTCCGCCGAATTGCGCAGGTCGTGATCGCTTTGGATCATCAGCAGTTCCGGATTCAACCGGGCCTGCGAGAAGTGCCGGTCGGCGGCGGCGTAGCCCTCGTTGGCCGGCAGATCGGCGGGCAGATAGTTCCGGTCGTTGTAGTTGGTCTGATAGCCCGGCAGCGTCAGCAAGCCCACCAGCGACAGCGCGATGGCGCCCACCAGGATCGGGCCCGGCCAGCGCACGATCGCGGCGCCGATCTTGCGCCAGCCGCGGATGCGCATGGCGCGCTTGGGTTCGAGCAGGCCGAAGCGGGTGGCCAGCGAGATGATCGCCACCATCAGCACGACGCCGGCGAGCACCACGATCACCATGCCGATGGCCAGCGGCACACCCAGGGTCTGGAAGTAGGGGAGCCGGGTGAAGCTGAGGCAGAACGTCGCACCGGCGATCGTCAGGCCCGATCCGAGCACGACGTGCGCGGTGCCGTGGAACATCGTGTAGAAGGCGGTCTCTTTGTCTTCGCCGACACTGCGCGCCTCCTGATAGCGACCTATCAGGAAGATGGCGTAATCGGTGGCCGCGGCTATCGCGAGCGTGACGAGCAGGTTCGTGGCGAACGTGGAGAGCCCGATGATCTCGTGGTAGCCGAGGAAGGCCACCAGCCCACGCGCGGTCGCCAGCGCCAGCACCACCATCGCCAGGGTGATCAGCACTGTGACGATGGAGCGGTACACCAGCAGCAACATGATGATGATGACGGTGAACGTGGCCGCCTCGATCATCCTCATGCTGCGGTCACCGGCGATGTGCTGATCGGCCGCCAACGCGGCGGGCCCCGTCACGTAGGCCTTCACACCCGGCGGCGGAGGCACGGCTTCGACGATCTTCTGGACCGCCTCGACCGACTCGTTGGCCAGCGATTCGCCCTGGTTACCGGCGATCTTCACCTGGACGTAGGCGGCCTTGCCGTCATTGCTGGTCGACCCGGCCGCGGTGAGCGGATCACTCCAGAAGTCCTGCACCGACTGCACGTGCGTGGTGTCGGCCTCGAGCTTCGTGACCATCTGGTCGTACCAGGCGTGGGCCTCGTCGCCCAGCGGTTTGTCGCTCTCGAAGACGATCATCACCGAGCTGTCGGAGTCGCCCTCCTCGAACGCCTCACCGACCTTCTTCATCGAGATCAGCGACGGCGCGTCGTCGGGGCTCATCGACACCGCGCGCTGCTGTCCGACGACCTCGAGCTGCGGGACGACGGTGTTCAAGATGATGATCACCGCGACCCAGCCGAGCACGATCGGCAGCGCCAGCGTGCGGATCAGTCGCGGGATGAGCGGCCGGTGCGGACGAGAAGGCGGGTGGGCGTCGGTCGGGGCGTCGTGAACGGGTGCGCTCATGCGGACTTCACGAAGCAGAAGGTCTGAGCGTTGAGCCCGGTGGTCGTCTTCTCGTCACGCAACTCGTCGTCAACCAGGATCCGGCACGTGATCGAACTGCCGTCACCCTGAGCCACGATGTTCGGGGCCGCGGACGGCTCGGTCGTCGACAGGGTCAGCGACCACGGCAACGCCGCGTTGTCCACGCGCTGCGGCTTGGCGTCGAGATCGAAATAGTTGATGTCGGCGTAGCTGCCGGTGCCGGTGATCTCGTAGCGGACCACCTTGGGATCGAACGGCTCAGGCAGGTCGGCGAAGTTGCGCGGCGTCTCGATGATGCCCTCGGAACCGAAGAACGTCCGGATCCGGGAGACGGTCAGACCGGCGACGACCACGACGAACACGATCAGCAGCGGTAGCCACACCTTCCTGGCAACCTTCATCACGACCTGCGTCTCCCGATCTGCTCCCGGCCCGTGCCGCGCAATGTATTCCCTGGCCTCGTGCGGTATTCCGGCGATAGTAACTTAGCCGGTATAACTTCTCATCGGACACACAGTAGATCAAGTCAGTGTGGTGCCGCTAACTACATCGCCGCCGGTGCGCTACGCGTCACAGATGTGAAACGCCTGCCTCACTCCGCCGTGTCGCCGCCCGTGCCGGGCTCGACGTCGGCCGCCGCGTCCTGTCGAGAGGCGTCCAGCACGCTGACCGCGATGCCGTAGGGAAGGAAGCGGACCCGACGCGTCGGGTCGGTGTTGTCCTTGTTGGCGCGCAGAGCATCGAGTTCGGTGGGGAACACCTGCTCGATGTGTGCGCCGCCGGCCGCGTCGACGGTGAAGATCGCCCACACGCCGTCACCGGTCTCGCCGGCTGTCTCGGGCCGGCGCGGCCGCCCGCCGCGAGCGAGGTCGTCGAACAGCACCGACCAGCCGGCGCGCTCGCCCGACGTCGTCATGAACTTGCCGAGTGCATCCCGCAAACCCTCGCCGGCATCGCGGATCACCCGGTCGAAGTCCTCCGGATCGAAGCCGAAAGGTCCGTTACCGCTCATGGTCGCCTCCTCGCAGGCTGTGACGCGCACAGCAGATGCCTCCAGTGTGCCTGTGCCGGCGGGGTCAGTCGACTGCCGGTGCCGGCGAGTGGTAGGCAACCGTATGGCCTCATCGCGTGCCGACGTCCTGTCGGCCGCCCAGCGTTCCCTGGCCGCCGCCGGCGCGCACGACCGCCCCGGCTGGCTCGGACTGTTCACCGCCGACGGCAGGGTCGAGGACCCCGTCGGCTCGGCTCCCCACCGCGGCCGCGCCGCGATCGGGCACTTCTACGACACGTTCATCGGCCCACGCGAGATCACCTACGACCTCGACGCCGACCTGGTTGTCGGCACCACGGTGCTGCGCGACCTCACCCTGGCGGTGCGGATGTCGCCGACGCTGACCATGCACGTGCCCACGTACATCCGCTACGACATGGCACACACCCCGGACGGGCTCCGGATCGCGGGACTGTCCGCCTACTGGGAACTGCCCGCGATGATCCGCCGGTTCCTGCGCGGCGGCTTCGGGGCGTTGCCCGCCGGCCTGACCTTGGGTCGCGCGATGGCCACCCACCAGGGCGTGGGCGGCAGTGTCGGCTTCCTACGCGGGTTCGAGGGCACGGGCAGCGGCGCCGGGACAGCCTTTGCGCAGGTACTCGAGGATGCCTGCGCCGGTGACGAGGTGGGGCTGCGGCGCCGCACCGCGGGCGTGGTGATGACCGCCGGGGACGACGAACCGCGGACCGCCTCCGACCTCGCCCGGCTGCTCTCGGGTGCCCGCTGGGACAAACGAATCCGCTCCGGTCGATCCGTCGTGGCTCGGGTGCACACCGCCGACCGCCCCGCGATCCTGATCGGGGAGTACCGGGCCCGCGGAGCCTCCCGCGCACAGCTGAGCCGGCTGCGCATCTTCACCGACACCGACTGAGCCCCAGAACGGCGGTGTTGTCGCCTCCGGCGCGGCGAACGTGAGAACGTAGCAGGACCATGGACACCACCTCCCGCGCTGCCACGACGTACATGAGCTACGAAGAGTTCGGCCGTCGGTTCTTCGAGGTCGCGGTGACCGAAGAACGGGTGGGCGAGGCGATCGGGCAGATCGCCGGCGACGCCTTCGAGATGGGACCGATCGCCCAGGGGCCGGGCCGGCTGGCCAAGGTGACGGCCAAGGTGCGCATCTTGACGCCACGGGTGAACCGCCGCGTGGCCGAGGAGATCACGTTCGCGATCCGTATCCCGCTGGAGATCGACATGGTGGTCGATCTGCGCATCGACAAACCCAGGTTCATGGTGTTCGGCGAGATCTCGCTGCGCGCTGTGGCCCGCGCCGCCGAACCGCTGCTGCTGATCATCGACGTCGAGAAGCCGCGTGCCAGCGACATCGCGATCCATGTGACGTCGAAATCGCTGCGGGGCGAAGTGGTGCGCATCATCGGCGGTGTGGACGCCGAGATCAGACGGTTCATCGCGGCGCACGTCGCGGGTGAGATCGACAGCCCGGAGTCGCAGAAGGCCAAGGTCATCGACGTCGCGCATGAACTCGACACGACGTGGACGGGAATCTGAGCCCGGGTCAGCCGACGAGCTGGGTCAGTTCGGGCCGTCGCGGACCGCGGGTATCGCTGACCGACCTGCCCCGCAGGTGGTTCCACAGCCAGGGCATCAGCATGTTCTGCGTCCACAGCGCCTGCGAGTAGGCGCGCGACCGCAGCGACGGCGGGGGGGCCGTCGGATCCGCGGTGGCCCAGGCGGGGGAGCTGCCCGGTAAGGCGAGCGCCTCAGCCGCCGCGTCGGCGAAGAGTTGGTGCCCGCGCGGGGAACCGTGCACCCGGTCCGGGCTCCACGTGTCGGGTTGGGTCATCGACGGCGCCCGGTACAGGTCGACCAGCGCGAAACCGTGCCGTGCGGCGGCCGAACGGATCACCTCGTTGATCGCGAGGACCCGGCTGCCCAGCACACGCCCGATCGGCAGGATCCGGGCGAGGTCGGGGAACGTCGTCGTGACCACCGTCGCGCCGGATGCCGCCAGCGCGCCGTGCACCTCATCGAGTTGGGCCAGCGCCCGCTCGAAACCTGTTCCGGGACGGGTCATGTCGTTCATGCCTATGCACAGGGTGATCAGGTCGGCGCCCATCGCCACCGCTGCCGGCAGTTGAACGTCCGCCACATCGCGGATCTGGTTGCCGCGCACCGCCAGGTTCGCGTACTGCAGACCAGGCCGCAGCTCATCGAGCCGCTCGGCCAGCCGGTCGGCGAACCCCCGCAGTCCCGCCGCATCGTCGCCGTCCCACAGTCCCTCGGTCTGGCTGTCGCCGAGGGCGACGTAGCGGCTGTATCCGGTGTGAGCGACCACGACAGCAGACTCTAACGCGACCGGCCCAGCCGGGTCAGGTTCAAGACCATGCCGACGCTGAGCTGAGTGATGCTGTCCTCCAGGCGTTTCCGGTCGAGCTCAGCACGCCATTGAGGCAGTGTGGCCGTCACCCGGACCACCCGGGGCGCGAACTCGACCCCGGTCAGCGTCAGGCCATGGGCCAGCTCGGGCAGCCTGACCGGGTAGGCCGGGGTGCGCGCCGGCAGCCGCCAGCGCCTGGTGCCCAGGGCCACCGTGTGGGCCTGCAGCCACAGTGTCGAACCGTCGACGCCGACATCGACCTCGACATGGCCGAACCGGGGCCTGCGGGCGAACCGGATGCGGGCCACCCCGTCCTCGTCGACCTCGCCGGCCAGCCGCGGCGCCGCCCGCCCGAACAGGTCGTCCACCATCGGTGCCGGCACCTCGAGCGTCACCTCCACCGGGGCGGCCACCAGCGTGGGCGGCGCGCCCGGCCGCACGTGAACATTGTGCAGGATCACGGTTGCGGTGTTGAGAACGCCACCCTGCCAACGGATGTCGGAGGCGACCAGACGAACGTCGGTGAGCTGGCCGACCGCCAGGCCGCGCACGTCGAGCCGCGAATCGAACCGCGTGACGGTCAGCGCGAGATCGCCGTCGTCGAGGCGAACGGTGATCCGGCGCCCGAGAACGAGGCGGCGGACCGTCACGAACAGCGTGCGATAGGCGGCTGCGGCGCCGCTGTTGACCGGGACCATGGTGGTCGCCGACCACAGCGAGGTGAGCATGCGCCGCGTGGGACGGGTCATCGCGTCCATCCTTGCACGGGCTATCGTCGGTTGTGTCTTCCCGCAAGCCCTCGCGCAGCGCCGGACTCCTGCTCTACCGAGAGGGGGAGAATGGGCTCGAGGTGCTGCTGGGCCATCCGGGCGGGCCGTTCTGGGCGCGCAAGGACGACGGCGCATGGTCGATTCCGAAAGGCGAGTACGACGAGGGCGAAGATCCCTGGGCGGCCGCGCAACGTGAGTTCGCCGAGGAGATCGGTACGCCCGCGCCGGCCGGGCCGCGCGTCGAGCTGCCGCCGGTGCGTCAGTCCGGCGGCAAGGTCGTCACGGCGTTCGCGGTGCGGGGCGACCTCGACGTCAGCGCCGCCGTCAGCAACACGTTCACGATGGAATGGCCGCCGCGGTCGGGGCGGATGGCGGAGTTCCCCGAACTCGACCGGGTCGCCTGGTGGGACCTCGAGACAGCGCGCGTGAAACTGCTCAAAAGTCAACTGCCGCTGCTGGATGCGCTGATCGAGGCCGTGGTCGACGGTCGGGATTAGAGGTCCAGGGTCAACGGTCCGCTGCCGCGGGACACGCAGGTCAACATCATGCCGGCCGCCCGTTCGGGGTCGGTGAGCAGCGTGTCACGATGGTCCACCGCGCCGTCGAGGACCCGGACCCGGCAGGTGCCGCAGAATCCCTGCTGGCACGAGTAGGGTGCCGAGATCCCGGCCCGCTGCAACGCCGCCAACAGGGTCTCCTCGGCACCCACGGCGATCGTGGTACCGGTCGACGCCACGCTCGCGTCGAACGGGCTGCCGTCCTGCACCGGAGCTGCCGCGAACCGTTCGAAATGCAACTCCACGTCGGCGCGGTCCACCACCGCCGCGCGCACTGCCGTCAGCATCGGCGCCGGACCGCACGCGTACACCGCGGTGCCCGCCCGGCAATCACCGAGAAGCGTTGCCGCCGAGGGTAATCCGTTCACATCATCGGTGCGGATCGCCGCGCCGAGGGCGGCCACCTCGTCGACGAACGGCAGGCTGTCGCGGCTGCGGCCGGTGTAGATCATCGACCACTCCACGCCGAGGTGCCGCACCGCCCGCAGCATGGGCAGGATCGGGGTGATCCCGATGCCGCCGGCGATGAATCGCACACGGCGGGTGGGGGATCCGTGCCCGGGCACCGTCAGCGGAAACGCGTTGCGCGGGCCGTGGGTGTGCACCACGGCGCCGGGAGACAGGGCGTCATGGCATTCGACCGACCCTCCGCCGCCGTCAGGGATGCGGCGCACCGCGATGCGGTACTCGCCGGACTCGGCCGGGTCGCCGCACAGCGAGTACTGGCGGATCCGGCCACTCGGCAGATGCACGTCCAGATGGGCACCCGGATACCAGCGGGGGAGCGCGGCGCCGTCGGCCGCGCCGAGCGTGAACTCGACGACGTCCTGATCGTGGGCCACCACCCGCCGCCCGCGCACGGTGAGCGCCAGCGTCGCCCGCCCCTGCCTGCTCGGCGGACGGATCCGGCGCGTCGCGGTGACGGAGAACAACCGCGCGAATCCCGCGCTGGCCAGCGCCAGCACCGGGTCGTGGCGGCTGCGGCCCGATGCGCTGGGCGGCGTCTGCCGGTAATGCTTGCCGATCACGGACGTCACAGATGAGCCGCGCGCGCCGCCGGCGAGCTCGCCAGGTAGGCGACCGCTTGCGCGGTGGACCCGAACTGCTCCGGGGAATAGCCGCGCCGGAAGTAGGTCAGAGTGCTCGATCCGAACAGCGAGCGGTAGCGCGGCAGCAGGCCCAGCTTTGAGTCGCGCATCCGCATCCGGTTGAAACCCCACCACGACGCCGTCACCGCGGGGTCGGTCTTGACCAGGTACCACGCGGTGCGCTGGAAGAACACGAACAGCATGGACGCCGCGACCGTCATCGCCCGGATGCGGGACAGGTAGCTGTCGTGGAAGTACGTCGCGACGTCGTGGGCGACACTGCGGTGCTCGACCTCCTCGCTGCCGTGCCAGCGGAACAGGTCGGTCAGCGTGGGATCGGCACCGTGGTCATCCCAGGTGCAGTTCAGCGCGAAATCGCCCATCACCGCGGTGTAGTGCTCGATCGCGGCGATGAGCCACAACCGCTCGCAGAGATGGTTCAGGCGCACGCCGGGGTCGGCGGAGTCGACCGGCGCGAGCACCCGGGAGAAGACGTGCTCGACCTGCGCGAGGATCGGACCCGGGTCGACGCCGCGTTCGACCATGAACTCGTGCAGGATCGCGTCGTGCACGTCGGCGTGCGTGGCCTCCTGACCGATGAACCCGCGGATGTCGTCGGCGAGATTCGGATCGGTGACCATGGGCAGCGCCTCGTTGAACGTCTGCACGAACCAGCGCTCACCCGCGGGCAGCACCAGGTTGAGCACGCTGATCACGTGCGAGGCGGCCGGATGGCCCGGAATCCAGTGCAGCGGAACATCGCTGACGTCGAAATCGACCTTACGGGCCTGGATCTGCACAGGCCCGGGATCGATGTCGTCGACGGTCGCGGCGTCGCGGCGGGGTCGCAGCATGTCGAGGAGTTTACGACGAACACCGCTGTTGATGGGACCGTGGGTCCCGGGTAATCAGCTCAGCCGGCAGGCAGCGGCTGGCCGGGGATCGCCGGCCCGCCGGGGATCTGCTGCGGCGCTCCGGCGACGGGAGCACCGGCACCGGGGGCCCCGGCGATCGGCACGACCGGCGTCGGCGTCACGGTGGTCACGCCGTTGGCGCCGACGGTGGGTCCGCCCACCGGGCCCTGCGCCTTGATCTGGTCGGCGGCGGCCTGCGTGCAGTCCAGCGACAACAGCATCCGGCCGCCGCTGGTGACCTTCTGCTGATCGACGAGGCACGCCGACTGCGGCAGCACGCTGCCCCGGGAACCGCCGAAGTAGGCCTTGATGCCCTGGCTCTTCAGGATCGCCAGCGCGCGACCGTACTGCTCACCGGTCACGTTGTACGGGCTGGGCGCCCCCGCCGGCTGAGACAGCGCGGCACCGGCCCCGACCAGGGCGATCGTTCCGGCGGCCACCAGGCCACCGCTGAACACGGCGAGCTTTCTCACGACAACTCTCTCCTCGGGTCGGCGACGCGGTGCGAACATATCGCAGCGGTGACGATTGTGAAACCGCTGCAGGGGCCGCCCGCGTTACAGGCCGCCGCGACCGACGGTGTCATGTGACGGTCACGGGAGCTCGGCCGCGGCGCGCATGACGTCGCACAGTGCCGCGGCGCGGGCGTCGTCGAACAGCGCGTCGAGCAGCACCGGGCGGCCGTCGGGCGCGGCCAGCGGCACCCGCCAGTTCGGGTACTCGTCGGTGGTTCCGGGTTGATTCTGGGTCCGGGTCTCACCGACGGCGTCGGCCAGCGACATCGCCAGCAGGCGCGACGGACTACGGCCCAGATAACGGTGCAACGCGATGACAACCTCATCGACATCGATATCGACATCGACAACGACACCTGGGTCCGACTGCTCGGCGAGCAGGCCCACCCGGCGCAACTCCGCGAGCCAGGCGTCGCGATGCGCGCGGTCGGCCGCCCATTCCTGCTCGGCGGGGCGGGTGAGAAGGCCCAGCTCGTCACGCAGCCGGACGTGTTCGCCCACCAGATAGCCCGCGGTGGGCGGTAGGTCATGGGTGGTGACCGCCGACAGACAGGCCTGCCGCCACTGCTCGGCCGGCAGCGGCGCACCGTCGGAACCGGCCTCGAACCACAGGATCGAGGTGCCGAACAGACCCCGGTCCCGCAGGTAGTCACGCACCCAGGGCTCGACGGTGCCCAGATCCTCGCCGACGACGACCGCACCCGCCCGGTACGCCTCGAGCGCGACGATCCCGATCATCGCCTCGTAGTCGTAGCGCACGTAGGTGCCTTCGGTCGGCGCGACGCCCGCGGGAATCCACCACAGCCGGAACAGTCCGATGATGTGGTCGATGCGTACGCCGCCGGCGTGGCGCAGGGCCGCGGCCACCAGCGCGCGGAACGGCTCGTAGGCGACCTCGGCAAGCCGGTCGGGTCGCCACGGCGGCTGCGACCAGTCCTGCCCCAGCTGGTTGAACTCGTCGGGCGGCGCGCCCGCGGTCACGCCGAGGGCCAACACGTCCTGCAGCGCCCACGCGTCGGCACCTGCGGGGTCCACCCCGACCGCGAGGTCGGCCATCACGCCCACCTCCATACCCGCACCCACCGCGCTGGCCTGCGCCGCGGCGAGCTGCTCGTCGAGCAGCCACTGCAACCAACGGTGGAAATCGACCGCGGCGGAATGCTCCGCGGCGAACGCGGCGACCGCCTCACTGCGCGGGTGCCGCAGTTCCTCCGGCCAGGCGCGCCAATCGGACCCGTACTGTTCCGACAGCGCGCACCAGGTGGCGAAATCGTCGAGTGGGGTTCCCTCTCGCCGGCAGTACCCCTGATAGGCGAGCTCCCGGCCGCGACTGAACGGAACGAGGTAAACACTCTGCAGCGCAGCGCGTTTGGCCTCCCATGCACGGTCGCGATCGATGCTGTGCGCCCGGGCGGCGCGGGCCTGCACCCGCGCGTGCGCCTTCCGCACCCGGCCGCGGTGGCGCAGGTAGGCGTACTCCGGCACGGCTTCCACGCGCAGGTACAGCGGATTGACGAATCGGCGCGATGTCGGCAGGTACGGCGAGGGCTCCATCGGCGGAGTCGGGGCGGCCGCGTGCAGCGGGTTGACCAGGATGAAGCCGGCGCCGTGCTGTCCCGCCGACCACACGGCCAGATCGGTCAGATCGGTCAGATCGCCGACGCCCCAGGACTTCTCGGAGCGCACACTGTAGAGCTGGGTGGACAGCCCCCAGAGCCGGCGGGCACCCATGCGCACCGGGGTGGCGATGTGCGACGGCGTCACTATCACCGTCACGGCGGTGTCGAACGCGCCGACCCGCAGGTGCACCCGGTGATAGCCGAGCGGCAGGTCGTCGGGCAGTTCGAAGGTCGCCTCGCCGACCAGGCGGCCGTCGAGATCGTAGGGAGGCCGGTTGTTCTCGAGCTGTCGCAGACCGTCGCGACGGGTGCCGTCCTCGAGCTGCAGCCACACGTCCACGGGGTCGCCGTGGGTGACGTGCACCCAGAACGGCGTCGCCGTCGCCGCCCGCGCGACGATCGACGCGGGCAGCGACCGCGCCCAGTAGGCCCGGTCGTGTGCGGTCAGAGCGGCCGTCCGCTCGTCGTCGGTTCCCGCCGCGACGCCCAGGGCGCCCAGCACAGCCACGAGCGTCGTGTCGGGCACGGCGACGTGGCGACCCGACCAGTCCTGGTACTCGGTGGCCACGCCGTACCGGGCGGCCAGGGCGAGCAGCGACGAACGGTCCTCGGGCATCGGCATGGACATGCGCGCCATCTTGCCGCGTCGGCACGGCCGCGTCGCAGCGACCGCCCGGTCCGCCGGTAGGGTCACAGCCACCATGGCGCCCCACCCGCTCGACGGCGGCCAGGCGCGCGACCGGCGAGCCCGGATCGCGATCGGCGCCGTCTTCCTCACCAACGGTGCACTGTTCGCCAACCTGTTGCCGCGGCTGCCCGAGGTCAAGACCGACCTGGGGCTGTCGAACGCGATGCTCGGCGGCTCGGTAGCCGCATTCTCGGCGGGCGCCCTGATCGCCGGCCCCGCCGCGGCACTGCTGATCCGGCGCTACCAGTCGGCCCGCGTGAATCTCGGCACCACCCTGATCCTCGCGGGGTTCATCGTGATGGCCTCGGCTGCGCCCAGCGCCGTCACGCTCGCCGCGGCGCTCTTCGTCGCCGGCGCCGCGGACGCGATCACCGACGTCGCGCAGAACGTGAACGCTCTACGGCTGCAACGACAATACGGGCGCTCGATCATCAACTCCCTGCACGCCGTCTGGGCGGTGGGAGCAGTGGTGGGCGGGCTGATGGCCGCGGGCGCGATCGCCGTGCACCTGCCGCGGACCGTGCACCTGGGCCTCTCAGCCGCACTGTTCTGCGCGGTGGCGGCCGCGGCGTATCCGTTCCTGCTGCACGGACCCGACCACGAGGACCGTCCGAGCGGCCACGGCGGCCCCGCTCCTGCGGGCGGGGCCGTGTATCTGGTCCTGCTGGCGTTGGTCGGCATCGCGATCGCGGGTGCCGCCGTGGAGGACGCCGGCAGTTCCTGGGCGACGCTGTACCTGCGGGACGGCCTGGGTGCCGCCGGGCCGGTGGCGGCGTTCGGCTACGTCGCCCTGGTCGGCGCCATGTGCATCGGGCGATTCATCGGCGACCGCCTGGTCGACCGTTTCGGTGACCGCGCCGTGGTGCGGGCCGGCGGGGTGGTCACGGCGATGGGGATGGGCGCCGCGCTGGCGTTTCCGTCGGTGCCGGGCAGCATCGCCGGATTCGCCGCGGCCGGGTTCGGCGTGGCGACGGCGGTGCCTGCAGCGATGCGCGCCGCCGACGAGCTTCCCGGGCTGCGCGCCGGCACCGGTCTGACGATCTTGACCTGGCTGATGCGCGTCGGTTTCCTCGGCGCACCTCTGATCGTCGGTGTCGTCGCCGACGCGGCAGGGTTGCGCGTCGGGCTGTTGATCGTCGTGACGGCGGGTATCAGCCTGCTGGCCCTGGGCGGTGTGTTGAGCGGCAGAGCTGGACGATGACGCCGAGCAGCGCTGGTACAGTGGCGTACCGGGGCGAGTACCGGGGGCCCACGCGCCCTTCGATCGAAGGAGATCCACTGAGATGACCGCGGAAGCACGCTCCGACGAGACCCGCAGCACCGCGAGTGGTCATCCGGTGGTCGACACCACTCACGGGCCGGTCCGCGGTGTCGACGACGGCACGTTCGCGTCCTGGAAGGCGGTCCCCTACGCCTCCCCGCCCGTCGGCGACCTGCGCTGGCGTGCGCCGGTGCCACCGACCGCCTGGAAGGAACCGCGCGACGCCTCCCGTGTCGGGCCGGCCTGCCCACAACCGACCGACCCGCGCATTCCCCTTCCCCTCGGCGCTCCCCAGGGCGAGGACTTCCTCACCCTCAACGTCTGGGCGCCGTCGGGCACCGAACCGGGAGCCGGCAAGCCGGTCATGGTGTGGGTGCACGGCGGGGCCTACATCCTGGGTGCGGCCAGCCAGCCGCTCTATCACGGCGGGCGGCTCGCCGCCGACGGCGACGTCATCGTGGTCACCGTCAACTACCGGCTCGGAGCGCTGGGCTTTCTCGAGCTCGCCGCGCTCGATGCCGATTCCGAGCGCTTCGCCACCAACGTCGGACTGCGCGACGTGCTCGCCGCGCTCACCTGGGTGCGGGACAACATCGCCGGTTTCGGTGGAGATCCGGGCCGGGTGACCCTGTTCGGCGAATCGGCCGGCGGCGGTGTGGTGACCACACTGCTCGGTGCACCTGCGGCCAAGGGGCTGTTCCACGCCGCGATCGCGCAGAGTTCGCCGGTGACCTCCTCCTACGACGCCGAACAGGCCGGCCGCATCGCGGCGCGGTTCCTCGACGTCGTCGGGGTGGGCCGTGACGAACTGTCCCGGCTCGCCCGGCTGCCCATCGGGGCGATCGTGGAGGCGTCGCGCACGGTGTTCAACGAGGTCCCGGTGCGCACCCCGGGCCGGCTGGCCTTCGCGCCGATCGTCGACCGCGACCTGGTGCCGGACTATCCGATCCGGCTCGCCCAGACCGGGCAGACGCACCCGGTGCCGCTGATCATCGGCACCAACCGCAACGAGGCGGCGCTGTTCCGCTACATGAAGCTGCCGCTCCTGCCGATCAAGGCCGATGCGATCCAGGCGATGTTCGCCCAGATCGCGGCCGAACAACCGGAGCTGACACTGCCCGAGCGGGCGCAGCTCGAAGGCATGTATCGCGGGAGGCGGGCGGGCAAGGGCCTGGGGCTGGCCAGTGACCTCGGCTTCCGGATGCCCTCGATCTGGTTCGCCGACGGTCATCGGGCGACCGCACCCGTGTACCTGTACCGCTTCGACTTCGCGACCCCGATGCTGCGGGTGCTCCGGATGCCCGCCGCGCACGCCACCGAACTGCCCTTCGTATGGGGCAATCTGGGCGCGGGGCGCAAGGATCCGATGTTCGCGCTCGGTGGCCGCGCGGCCGGCGCCGAAGTGTCGCGGCGCATGCGGGCCCGGTGGACCGGCTTCGCCCGCGACGGTGTTCCGGGCACACCGGCGGCCGCGCCGCACTGGCGCCCCTACGACGGCGCGCGCGCCACACTGGTGATCGACAGGCATGACGCGGTCGTCGACGATCTCGATGCGCCGGTTCGCCAGGCCTGGGGCGACGACGTGCTGAGCTTCCGGTAGGAGACCTCGAGTGGCCTCAGCGGAGTTCCTCACCGTGCTGCCGCCCGCGATGCGGGATCCGGTCCTGTTCGCCATCCCGTTCTTCCTGCTGCTGCTCGTCATCGAGTGGGTGGCCGCCCGCAAGCTCGAACACGTTGTCACAGAAGGTGATCGACAGGATCGGCCCGGCGCGGGGTCCTACCTGGCACGCGATGCGTGGGCGAGCATCTCGATGGGGCTGGTCTCGGTCGCCACGATGGGCGCATGGAAGTTCCTGGCGTTGCTCGGGTACGCGGCGATCTACACCTACCTGGCCCCGTGGCACCTGCCGGCGACGCAGTGGTACACCTGGGTGATCGCGCTCCTCGGGGTGGACCTGCTGTTCTACTGGTATCACCGCATCGCCCACCGGGTCCGGCTGATCTGGGCCACCCACCAGGCGCACCACTCCAGCGAGTACTTCAACTTCGCGACCGCACTGCGGCAGAAGTGGAACAACAGCGGTGAGATCGTGATGTGGATTCCGTTGCCGCTGTTGGGTGTTCCGCCGTGGATGGTGTTCTTCAGCTTCTCGGTCAGCCTCGTCTACCAGTTCTGGATCCACACCGAGCGGATCGGCACGCTGCCGCGGCCCGTCGAATTCGTGTTCAACACCCCGTCGCATCACCGGGTGCACCACGGCATGGACCAGCTCTACCTGGACCGCAACTACGGCGGCATCCTGATCCTGTGGGACCGGCTGTTCCGGACCTTCCAGCCCGAGGTGTTCCGTCCGCGCTACGGACTCACGAAGCCGGTGCACACGTTCAACATCTGGCGGTTGCAGACCCGCGAGTACGCCGCGATCGGTCGCGACGTCCGGGCGGCGCGCCGCGTGCGCGACAAGCTCGGCTACGTCTTCGGTCCGCCCGGCTGGCGCCCGGCAGACCAGCCCGGGGCGCTCCCCGAGGCCCATGTCAGCCCGTAGTCTGCGCAGTGTGCAGACAGTCTTCGACGCCCCGGTCGACCCCGCTCTCGTGGACCGGTCCCTGGCCGGCAGCACGCTGGGCTCGGTGTGGCTGGACCCCGGGTCGGTCCAGCGTCCGCATCACCCGCCGCTGTCGGGGCCGCTGACCGCTGACCTGCTGGTCGTCGGCGGCGGCTACACCGGACTGTGGAGCGCGCTGCACGCCGCGCGCCGCCACCCCGACCGCCGAGTCGTGCTCATCGAAGCCGACCGCATCGGGTGGGCCGCCTCCGGCCGCAACGGCGGTTTCGTCGACGCCAGCCTGACCCACGGTTACGAGAACGGGAAGGCGCGCTGGCCTGACGAGATCGAGGCACTCGAGGCGATGGGCCTCGAGAACCTCGACGGCATGGCCGCCGAGATCGCCGAATTCGGCCTGGACACCGAGTGGCAGCGCACCGGGATGATGACGGTGGCCACCGAACCGTATCAGGTGGAGTGGCTCACCGAGGCGGCCGCCGACGATCACGGGAAGTTCCTCGACACCGACGCGGTGCGCGCCGAGGTTGCCTCCCCGACATATCTGGCCGGCCTCTACAGCGCCGAGGACTGCGCAATCGTCAACCCGGGCAAGCTGGCCCTCGAACTCGCCCGTGCCTGCCGGGAAGCCGGCGTGGAGATCTTCGAGCACACCACCGCACGCCAGATCCACTCCGGCGGGGCGGCACTGCGCGTCGACACCGATGGTGCGGCGCTGACCTGCCGACAGATCGTGTTGGCTACCAACGTCTTTCCCAGCCTGCTGCGCCGCAACCGCCTCCACACCGTGCCGGTCTACGATTACGTGCTGGCCACCGAACCGCTCACCGACGACCAACTCGACCGCATCGGGTGGCGGCGTCGCCAGGGGATCGGTGACTCGGCCAACCAGTTCCACTACTACCGCCTGACGATGGACAACCGCATCGTCTGGGGCGGCTACGACGCGGTGTACCACTTCGGGCGCAAGGTCAAGTCCAGCTACGAGGACCGCACCGACAGTTACCGCCGGCTGGCCGCGCACTTCTTCCTCACGTTCCCCGCCCTGTCCGACGTCCGCTTCACCCACCGGTGGGCCGGTGCGATCGACACGAACACGCGGTTCTGCGCGCACTGGGGGACCGCGCGCGACGGCCGGGTCGCCTACGTCAACGGGTTCACCGGCCTCGGTGTCGGGGCGGCCCGCTTCGCCGCCGACGTGTGCCTCGACCTGCTCGACGGGCTCTCCACCCCCCGTACCCAGCTGGAGATGGTGCGCCGCAAGCCGCTGCCGTTCCCCCCCGAGCCGATCGCCAGCGCCGGCATCCAGGCCACCCGCTGGTCACTCGACCGCGCCGACCACAACGGCGGCCGGCGCAACCTGCTGCTGCGCGGACTCGACGCGGTGGGGCTCGGCTTCGATTCCTGACGCTCGATCCGGCCCGCCCCCCGCCGGAGCCGGCCGTGCGGGTGTAACGCCCCGTTATCGACCCGCGATGAGCCAGTTACACCGTCAGCGCACGGGGGTAATCACCTCCTCATCGTGAGCGGCGGTCGCCGAGAACTCACCCGGGGAGAGTGGAGGGGCCGTGCTGAACAGACTGCCGCGTCGCCTGTCATCGCGTCATCGCATGTCGGTTGGCATGTCGTCCGCCGTTCTCGCGCTGCTGGCGCTGCTGATGCCGGCCGTCCCCGCCGGCGCGCAGCCCGACCCGCTGGTGCACCCCGGCATGGAGATCCACCAGGACTCCGTGCTGTGCACGCTCGGCTACGTCGACCCTGCCACCCGCACCGCGTTCACCGCCGGCCACTGCCGGGCCTCGGGCACCGTGACCGACAAGACGGGCACCGTGATCGGCACCCAGGGCTCCTTCCGTGACAACACCCCCGACGGCATGACCGTCGACACCAACCATCAGATCGCCGACTGGGAGGTCATCCACCTGCTGCCGTCGGCCACCATCAACAACGTGCTGCCGAGCGGCAAGGCACTGGTCACCGATGCCGCGGTGGTGCCCGTCGCCGGGATGCCGGTCTGCCACTTCGGCGTCGTGACGGGGGAGAGCTGCGGCACCGTCGAGGCCGTCAACAACGGGTGGTTCACGATGGCGAACGGCGTGGTCAGTCGCAAAGGTGACTCCGGCGGGCCGGTGTACACCACCACGCCTGACGGCCGCACCGTTCTGATCGGCGTCTTCAACAGCACGTGGGGCACCTACCCGGCCGCCGTCTCCTGGCAGACCGCCAGCGCCGAGGCCCGCGCCGACATCATCTCGGCGGCCTCCGCCGAGATCACGCCGGTCTCCGCCCAGCCCTAATCCGACAGCGCGAACACCGGGATCGACGGCGCCACCGCGCGCACCTGCGCATCGGTCGAGGCCGGTGTCAACCCACCGATGTGGCCCTTGACCTGCCAGTACCACCGATCGAGATATCGCCGGAGCAGCGCCGGTTTCGCGTCGTCGGCGAGCTCGGCCACGTGGCGGGTCCGAGCGTTGCGGCGGGAGCCGATCTCGACCTCGCCCGCGGCACGGACGTTGCGCGCCCACTGGGTGTTGCCGCGCGGCGAGACCAGATAGTCGCGGCCGTCGACGGTCAGCAGATTGATCACCACCTGACGCGGCTCACCGCTGGCGCGGCCCCGCACCCGCAGTGCAGTGCTGCCCTGGATGCTGACCCCTCTCTCGGCCAGCCATCGGATCGCAGCGTTGAACGCGCGTGCGCTCGGCCCCGGGACGTCGTAACGGGTGGCGGTGTGGCGGTCGGTCATGTCGGAACTCCTCATCGTCGGCGCAGAGAGCACTGCTCTCGAAACTGTGACACGACCCCGGCTGAAATTCAAGAGCAGTGCTCTCGGATGTGCCACACTGGCTGCCGTGGGCAAGCGCGAGGACAGCAGGGCGAAGATCGAGGCGCGGATCGTCGAGATCGGCCGACGCCACCTGATCACCGACGGTGCCGCCGGGTTGTCACTGCGGGCGGTCGCCCGCGACCTCGGCATGGTGTCCTCGGCCGTGTACCGCTACGTGGCCAGCCGCGACGAACTGCTGACGCTCCTGCTGATCGACGCCTACACCGAACTCGCCGACGCGGTCGACGAAGCGCACCGCAGCGCGGGTCCGGACTGGCGGACACAGCTGGCCGCCGTCGCCCGCGCGGCCCGCACCTGGGCGCTCGAGCAGCCCGCGTGCTGGGCGCTGCTGTACGGCAGCCCGGTGCCCGGCTACCACGCACCCGCGGAACGCACCGTCGGGCCCGGCACCCGGGTGATCGGGACCCTGTTCGGAATTCTCGACGACGCCGTTGCCGCCGGCGCGATCGCTGGACCCACAACGCCTGCGCCACAACCACTCTCATCGGATTTCGGCAAACTCAAGGCCGAGTTCGGGGTGACGCTCGACGATGCCACGCTGGGCCGGAGCTTCCTGCTCTGGGCGGCACTCGTCGGCGCGATCAGCCTCGAGGTATTCGGCCAGTACGGCGCCGACACCCTGACCGACCCCGCGATGCTCTTCGACACCCAGGTGCAGCTGCTCACCGAGATGCTGACTCAGTAACCCCGACTGCCGCCCGGCGACGTCACGAAGCCGTGCTCGCCGTAGTGGCGATCCCGCGGGTCCGCGGTGTCAGCCGGCCAGGACGCCGGCTTGGCCGCGTGGCAGGCGAGCGTCTCGGCGTCCGGGACGGCGCACACCACGCCGTTGCCCGCGTCGAAACGCGAGCCCACCGGCAGCAGCGGCGGCTCGGAACCCGGCGTTGATCCGGCCGGCCCCATGTCGGAGCTGAACATCGCTTCGTGGGTCAATGACACCGAGACCGTCGTCACGTCGGTCCCCGCCAGCGGGCCGGAGCAGACGATTCCGAGGTCGGGGATCAGACTGTCCTGGCACCGAGCGCCTGCGGGGGTGCGAAAGATCCACCCGGAGGTGCTCGGATGGGCTCCGAACACCTGGTACGGCGCCGGATCGACCGCCGGATATGCCGTCAGGTCGACCTCGGCGGGCAGGGCATGTGCGGGGATGGCGCCGGCGAGCAGGCCGGCACACACCAGCACGGGCGCGGCGAGACGAGCCGGGGTGCGCATGCAGTGATCATCGCGGCGGTCAGCGTTGTCGTTAGCCCGCCAAAAATAGAACGCGTTCTAGCACCGGCGGTCGGCTGACGATATTCTCGACTCGATGCTTGACCAGACACCTGTCCAGATCGCCTGGGTGACGCGGGACCTCGACGCGACCGAGGCGGCACTCACGGCCATGTTGGGGGCTCGCACCTGGGTGCGTATGGCGGGCGTGCACTTCGGGCCGGACTCCTGCACCTACCGCGGCCGCCCCGCCGACCACGTCGCCGACGTCGCGCTGAGCTACGCGGGGGACACCCAGCTCGAGCTGATCTGTCCGGTGCGCGGGCAGAGCATCTACACCGAATTCCTCGATTGCGGCGGTCCCGGCCTGCACCACGTGTGCCGGGCCGCACCCGACCTCGAGTCGTTCGACGCCGCGGTGGCCGCCGCCGAGCGCGACGGCACCCCGGTCGCGATGGCCGGCACCATGGCCGGCATGCGGTTCGCCTACCTCGAGGCCCCCGACGCCGGCGTGCCCTACATCGAAATCGCCTACATCCCCGACGACCTCGCCGCGTTCTTCGACCACATCAAACAGGAGCAGAAGTGAGCTTGCCCATCCCCGACACCGTCCGCGCAGCCGACGTCACCTCCTGGTCCGACGAGACGGACGTCGTCGTCATCGGGTTCGGCATCGCCGGCGGCTGCGCCGCCGTCAGCGCCGCCGCAGCCGGCGCGCGGGTGCTCGTGCTGGAGAAGGCCGCCGCCGCGGGCGGCACCACCTCGATGGCGGGCGGTCACTTCTACCTCGGCGGCGGCACCGCGGTGCAGCAGGCCACCGGCCATCCGGACACCCCCGAAGAGATGTACAAGTACCTGGTCTCGCAGTCCCGCGACCCCGAGCACGACAAGATCCGGTCCTACTGCGAGGGCAGCGTCGAGCACTTCGACTGGCTCGAGGCGCTGGGCTTCCAGTTCGAGCGCAGCTACTACCCCGGGAAGGTCGTCGTACCGCCCGGCACCGAGGGACTCTCGTACACGGGCAACGAGAAGGTCTGGCCGTTCTGCGAGCAGGCCGTCCCGGCGCCCCGCGGCCACTCGGTGCCCGTACCCGGCGAACTCGGCGGCGCCGGCATGGTGATCGACCTGCTGGTCGCCCGCGCGCAGGAGCTGGGCGTGCAGTTCCGGTACGAGACCGGGGCGACCGCGCTGGTTCTCGACGACGACGGCGCCGTGGCCGGGGTGCGCTGGAAGCACTTCGGCGAGACCGGCGACATCAAGGCCAAGGCCGTCGTGATCGCCGCGGGCGGCTTCGCGATGAACGCCGAGCTGGTGGCGGAGTACACCCCGGCGCTGGGAGCCGAACGCAAGACCAAGCACCACGGCACCGTCGCCCCCTACATCCTGGGCAACCCCAACGACGACGGCCTGGCCATCGGGCTCGGCGTCTCGGCCGGCGGCGTGGCCACCCACATGGATCAGCTGTTCATCACCGCCGCGGCGTACCCGCCGGAGATCCTGCTCACCGGCGTGATCGTCAACGCCGAGGGCGAGCGGTTCGTCGCGGAGGACTCCTACCACGCCCGAACCTCGGCATTCGTGCTCGAACAGCCCGATCAGGTGGCGTACCTGATCGTCGACGAGGCGCACATGCAGATGCCCGAGATGCCGCTGATCAAGTTCATCGACGGCTGGGAGACCGTGGCCGAGATGGAGGAGGCGCTCGGCATCCCGGCGGGCAACCTCGCCGCCACGCTGGACCGGTACAACGCCCACGCTGGGCGCGGTGAGGATCCCGACTTCCACAAGCAGCCCGAGTACGTCGCCGCGCAGGACACGGGCCCGTGGGCGGCGTTCGACCTCTCCCTGGGCCGCGCCATGTACTCCGGGTTCACCATGGGCGGGCTGAAGGTGTCCATCGACGGCGAGGTGCTGCGCTCCGACGGCAGCGCGATCGAGGGTCTGTACGCCGCCGGGGCGTGCGCATCGAACATCGCGCAGGACGGCGTGGGCTACGCCAGCGGAACGCAGTTGGGCGAGGGGTCGTTCTTCGGCCGCCGCGCGGGGCGGCACGCCGCCAGCCGGGCCACGGCCGCCGTCGTCTGATCGTCAGACCCGGGCGGGCTCCTCGCCGATCACCCCGAGCTCCCACGCGCCCTCGCCGAGCAGCTTCAGCTCCCGGGTGTGGTGACGCTGCAGGCTGCTGCGGTGGCTGACGCTGACCAGGATGGTGTCGGGCAGCCGGGTGCGCACCAGCTCGTACATCGAGAGTTCCAGGCCCTCGTCGAGCGCCGAGGTCGACTCGTCTAGGAACACCGCCTTGGGCCGCGTCAGCAGGATGCGGGCGAACGCGATGCGCTGTTGCTCGCCCGGGGAGAGCACCTTGGCCCAGTCCTGGACCTCGTCGAGGCGATCGGCCAGGTGCGGCAGGGCGACGGTACGCAACGCGTCCCGGAGCTGGTCGTCGCTGAGGTCGCCGGTGTTGTTCGGATAGGACACCACCGCGCGCAGATCGCCCAGCGGCACGTACGGCATCTGCGAGAGGAACATCGTCTCGTTCTCGTCGATCGGGTAGGTCAACCGGCCTGACGTGAACGGCCACAGCTGGGCCAGGCTGCGCAGCAGCGTGGTCTTCCCGGTGCCGGACTTGCCGGTCACCATCAGGCATTCGCCCGGCTCCAGGCGTAGGTCCACGGGTTTGAGCAACTGCTTGCCGTCCGGGGTGCGCACCTCGACCTTCTCGAGGGTGACGTTCTGGCCGGTGCAGCCGGCGACGTCGAGGTGCGGCAGCGCCCGGCCCTGCTCGTCAGCCGTGACCAGGCCGTCGAGACGGATGATCGCGGCCCGGTAGCCGGCGAACATGTCGTAGGCATTGCGGAAGAACGACAGGCCGCCCTGGATCGCGCCGAAGGCCGACGCCGACTGGTTCAGCGCGCCGAGCGGGATCTCCCCGGCCGCGAAGCGGGGGAACTGGACAAGGTAGGGCAGCGGCACGATGAGCTGGCCCATCGACCAGTTCCAGCCGTTGAAGCGCAGCGACCGGTTCACATAGCGCCGGTAGTTGGTGACGACCGGGGCGAAGAGTCGGCGCAGCCCGGACCGCTCGGCGGCCTCACCCCGGTAGAACGCGACGGCCTCCGACGCGTCCCGCAGTCGCACCAGCGCGTACCGGAACGCCGCGTTGTACTTCTCGTTGAGGAACGACAGTCCGATGATCGGGCGGCCGATCCAGAACGCGACGATCGTGGCGAACAGCACGTAGCCGATGGCGATCCAGAAGATGGCGTGCGTCAACGTGATCCCGGCGACGGTCAGTGGCCCCGACAGGTTCCACAGGATCGCGGTGAACGAGATCACCGAGATGACGGCCGAGATCGCGCCGAACAGAAGCGAGTTGCTCGAGCCGTAATACGGCAGGTTGGGCTGCGGGCCGTTGGTGGCGGTGAAGATGTCGATGTCGGACTGGATGCGCTGATCCGGGTTGTCGATGGTCTCGTCGATGAACCGGGCCCGGTAGTAGGCGCGGCCGTTCAGCCAGTCGCCGGTCAGCCGGTCGGTCAGCCAGGCGCGCCAGCGCAGGCAGAACCGTTGGAACAGGTACATGTCGAGCAGCAGCTGGGTGATCGACAGCGTGGCCAGGATGCTGAAGATGAGAATCGTCGACCAGAACCCGTCGATGCCGGACTGCCTGACCTCTTCGTTGCCCGAGGTCAGGCCCTGGACCACCACCTGGAAGCTGGTCAGAAGGTCATTGCTCTGGTAGGTGAACAGCACGTCGAGGCGCACGTTGATCAGCACCGAGGCCAGCAGAACCGCCAGGTAGGCCCAGACCTTGATGCTGTCGCGGCCGGTGAAGTACGCGCCCGAGATGCGCCAGAACTGTCGACCCCACGTGGTGAACCGGCCGACGAGCAGCAGCACGACCAGCGTCGCGACCGCGGCGTACAGCCACCCCTTGGCTATCCAGGCAAGAGAGACCCACAGCTGATCGCCCCAGTCCAGCGTCGGGGTGAACATTTCCTCCATGCGGGCAAGGTACCGCGCGAAACTGCTGGGGGCGTTGCGGAGCCGTCAACCCGATGGTGCGAGTCGCTCCAGCCGCCACTCACCGTCGCCGAGCAGGGAAAGCCGGCGATCGTGCATCGGGTGGACGGTGGCACGGTGACTCACGCTGACCACGATGGTGTCCGGCAGGCGCTCCCGTATCAGGCGGTAGAGTATCTCCTCGAGTCCCTCGTCCAGCGCAGAGGTGGACTCGTCGAGGAACACCGCCCGCGGCTGAGCCAACAGGACCCGGGCGAACGCGATGCGCTGCTGCTCGCCGACCGAGAGCACCTTGGCCCAGTCCTGGGCCTCGGCGAGGCGGATCATCAAGTGCGGCAACGCCACATCGCGCAGCGCCGCCTGCATGGCCGCGTCGTCGAAGGTGTCCGGCGACTGGGGATAGGCCACCACGGTGCGCAGCTCACCCAACGGCAGGTAGGGCAGCTGTGGGACGAACATCACCCCGTCGCGTCCACCGGGAAGGCGTACCTCGCCCGAGGCGTAGGGCCACACCCCGGCCAGGCTCGCCATCAGCAGCGACTTGCCGATGCCCGACGGCCCCGTGACGACCAGTGACTCCCCGGGTTCGAGGGCGACGTCGAGCGGGTGCAGCAGCGGGCTGCCGTCGGGCCGGCGTACCGCGACCCCCGACACCTCCACGCGACCGTCGGGGGAGTCCGACGGGCACACCGGCGTGAACCTGCCCGCCCGGGCGTTCTGGTCGGCCAGCCCGTCGAGCCGGATGATGGCCGCGCGGTAGCTGGCGAACTGGTCGTAGGCGTTGCGGAAGAACGACAGATTGTCGTGGATCGCGGCGAACGCGTTCGACGACTGCCACACACCGCCGAACGAGATGCGTTGCGCGAACAGTCCCTGGGCCTGCACGAGCCACGGCAGCGGGTTGATCGCCTGGCTCATCGACACGTTCCAGCCGAAGAACAGCATCATGCGGTTCAACCAGTGCCGGTAGTTGTCCATCACCGCATCCAGGCGCCGGCCCAGCACGGTGCGTTCGGCGGCTTCGCCTCGGTAGAGCCCGATCGCCGCGCCCCCGTCCCGCACCCGCACCAGCGCGTACCGGAAGCCCGCGTTGCGCAACTCGTTCACGTAGTTCAACCGGATCAGCGGTCGCCCGATCGCGAAGGCGACGAGGGTGGCCACCAGCACGTAGACCAGCACGATCCAGAACAGGGCACGCTGCAGTGTCAGCCCGCCTACGGTCAGCGGCTCGGACAGCTGCCACAGGATCACCCCGAACGACAGCACCGACAGCACGGCCTCCACGGCGCCGAACAGCAGAGTGTTGCCCGAGGTGAAGATCGGATTGTTGGTGTCCCCGCCGACCCCGGTGGTGAACACGTCGACGTCCTGCTGGATGCGCTGATCGGGGTTGTCGATCGGCCGGCTGCCGAACTGCGCCCGGTAGTAGGCCAGCTCACCCAGCCATCCGTCGATGAACTTCCTGCTCAACCAGATTCGCCACCGCATGATGAACCGCTGCGTGACGTACATGTCGAGCAGGAGGCGCACGATGTAGCACGCGGCCAGCACGGCGAAGACCACCATCGTCGCCCAGAATCCGGCGATGCCGCTGGACCGGTCCGGGCCCGAGGAGAACGCGATCTGCAATGCGGTGAACAAGTCGTTGACGTAGTAGGTCAGCAGCACGTTGATGCGGACCGAGATGATCACCGACAGCAGCAGCAGCGCCACCACCGCCCAGACTTTCCCGCTGCCGGGGCCGGTGAAGTACCCGCGGGTGACACGCCAGAACTGACGCCCCCACTCGGTGAAGCGGCCCAGCATGACGAGCACCGCCACCAGGCACAGCGCGGTCACCACGAACGTCGTCGCCACCCAGATCGCCGAATTGAGCCATTCGCGGCTCCAGTCCAGCGTCGGCACGAACGTGTCGGTGTCCACGGTGCGCGCCCCCCTTCCGCACGGCCCGGTCTGCGGCGAAGCTACCGCAGGCCGGCGGCGTCGTCGCGCACGCCGCGCGCACCGGGGATCGGCATCGGGATCTGCGGGTGGGCGGGAGTCACGACGGGGAATCCGAGGGCTCCCGCGTACCGTGATCATGTGGCACGCACCTCATCGAAGACGTCGTCCCCGGCCGCCGATGCTGCCAAGGACACGGCACCGTCGAAGAAGCCGAGCGGACGCTTGTCGGGACGCTTCTGGAAGCTCCTGGGAGCCAGCACGGATCGCAACCAGAGCCGCTCGATGGACCAGGTCCGGGCGGCTGCCGATTTCGACGCCAAGGCCGCCGATCTCGACGACGAGAAGCTGACCAAGGCGGCCACGCTGTTGCAGCTCGAGGATCTCGCCGATTCGGCCGACATCCCGCAGTTCCTCGCGATCGCGCGGGAGGCCTCCGAACGCGCCACCGGCCTGCGCGCCTTCGATGTGCAGCTGCTCGGCGCGCAGCGGATGCTGGCCGGCGACGTCGTCGAGATGGCCACCGGCGAAGGCAAGACGCTCTCCGGCGCGATCGCCGCCGCCGGTTACGCGTTGGCCGGCCGCAGCGTGCACGTCATCACGATCAACGACTACCTGGCCCGCCGCGACGCCGAGTGGATGGCGCCGCTGATCGAGGCCATGGGACTGACCGTCGGCTGGATCACCGCCGACTCCACCGCCGACGAACGGCGCGCCGCCTATCAGTGCAACGTCACCTACGCCTCGGTCAACGAGATCGGCTTCGACGTGCTGCGCGACCAGTTGGTCACCGACGTCGCCGATTTGGTGTCCCCGAACCCCGACGTCGCGCTGATCGACGAGGCCGACTCCGTCCTCGTCGACGAGGCATTGGTGCCGCTGGTGCTGGCCGGCACCAGCCATCGCGAGGCCCCGCGCCTGGACCTGATCCGGTACGTCGGCGAGCTCACCGACGGCGTCGACTGGGCCACCGACGCCGAGGGCCGCAACGTCCACCTCACCGAATCGGGCGCGCAGAAGATCGAGGCCAAGCTCGGCGGGATCGACCTGTACTCCGAGGAACACGTCGCCACGACACTCACCGAGATCAACGTCGCGCTGCACGCGCACGTGCTGTTGCAGCGCGACGTGCACTACATCGTCCGCGACAACGCCGTGCACCTGATCAACGCCTCCCGCGGCCGCATCGCGACGCTGCAGCGCTGGCCCGACGGGCTGCAGGCCGCGGTCGAGGCCAAAGAGGGCATCGAGACCACCGAGACCGGCGAGGTGCTCGACACCATCACCGTGCAGGCGCTGATCAACCGCTACCCGACGGTGTGCGGGATGACCGGCACCGCGCTGGCCGCCGGTGAACAGCTGCGGCAGTTCTACAAGCTGGGCGTCTCGCCGATCCCACCGAACACCCCCAACATCCGCGAGGACGAACCCGACCGCGTGTACGTCACCGCTGCGGCGCGCAACGACGCGGTGCTCGAACACATCACCGAGATCCACGAGAGCGGCCAGCCCATCCTGGTCGGCACCCGCGACGTCGCCGAATCCGAGGACCTGCACCGGCGGCTGGTCAAGGCCGGCATCCCCGCGGTCGTGCTGAACGCCAAGAACGACGAGGAGGAGGCCGCCGTCATCGCCGAGGCCGGCCAGCTCGGCGCGGTCACGGTGTCGACCCAGATGGCCGGCCGAGGCACCGACATCCGGCTGGGCGGCTCGGACGAGAAGAACCACGATGCCGTCGCCGAACTGGGCGGGCTGCACGTCATCGGCACCGGGCGGCACCACACCGAGCGGCTGGACAACCAGCTGCGCGGGCGCGCCGGACGCCAGGGCGACCCCGGCTCCACAGTGTTCTTCTCCAGCTGGGAGGACGACGTGGTGGTCTCGCACCTCGACGCGGGCAAGTTGCCGCTGGAGTGCGACTCGGACGGCAAGGTGCTCAGCCCGAAGGCCGCGACCCTGCTCGAACACGCCCAGCGCGTCGCCGAGGGCAGGCTGCTCGACGTGCACGCCAACACCTGGCGCTACAACCAGCTGATCGCCCAGCAGCGCGCGATCCTCGTCGAACGCCGAGATGCGTTGCTGCGCACCGAGACCGCGCGCGAAGAACTCGCCGCGCTGTCCCCGCAGCGCTACGAGAGCCTGCTGGAGGAGCTGGGTGAGGGCGGCGAGGAGAAGCTGACCAAGATCTGCCGGCTGATCATGCTCTACCACCTCGACCGCGGCTGGGCCGATCACCTGGCCTACCTGGCCGACATCCGGGAGAGCATCCACCTGCGCGCGCTGGGGCGGCAGAACCCGCTCGACGAATTCCACCGCCTCGCCGTCGATGCGTTCGGGTCGCTGGCCGCCGACGCGATCGAGGCCGCCCAGCAGACCTTCGACACCGCGCCGTCCATCGAGGACGAGCCCGGGGTGGATCTGTCCAAGCTGGCGCGCCCGACATCGACGTGGACGTACATGGTGCACGACAACCCGCTCAACGACGACACCCTGTCGGCGCTGAGCCTGCCCGGGGTGTTCCGCTAGGTTCTACGCATGGCTCGCGGGTCCGAACCGGGGGACACCCCGGCACCGCGCGACCGGGTGCTGACGATCCCGAACGTGTTGTCGGTGCTGCGGCTCGTCCTGGTTCCGGTGTTCCTGGTGCTGCTGCTGGTCACCCACCAGACCGGCTGGGCGGTGGCGGTGCTGATGTTCAGCGGCGCGTCGGACTGGGCCGACGGCAAGATCGCCCGGCTGTTCGACAACCAGTCCTCGCGGCTGGGCGCTCTGCTGGATCCTGCCGTGGACCGCATCTACATGGTCGTGATCCCGATCGCGCTGGCGCTGGCCGGAATCGTGCCGTGGTGGCTGGTGCTCACGCTGCTGGGCCGCGATGTCGTGCTCGCGACGACGCTGCCGCTACTGCGCAGCCGCGGGCTGACCGCACTGCCGGTCACCTACATCGGCAAGGCGGCGACGTTCGCGTTGATGTCCGGCCTGCCGCTGGTTCTCCTCGGCCAGGGCGATGCGGGCTGGCAGCCGCCGGTGCTGGCGTTCGGGTGGGGTTTCGTGATCTGGGGCACGGCGATGTACCTGTGGTCGGGGGTGCTCTACCTCATCCAGGTCGGCATGGTCGTGCGGTCCATGCCGACCTCGAGGCCCGGGGGGACCGGGGTGCGGGCGTCGTGACCCAGCTGGGCGGCTTCGACCCGTCGTCGGGGCGCAACGCGCACCGGGCGGGGGCGCCGACGCTGATCCCGGTGCCGTCGCTGCTGCGCTCCCTGCTGTCCGAGCATCTCGACCCGGGCTATGCCGCGGCCGCGCAGTCGCCGCGCGGGCGCACCGACCGGTGGTGGCAGCTGGTCGCGGCGGCGCTGGTCGCCACGGTGTTCGCGCTGGCGTGGTCACAGGCGCGCGCGACGGCGCCCGGCGTGCGCGAATCCCAGCAGGTCCTGGTCGCCAGCGTGCGCGCCGCCGAAGCCGCCACCGACGCGCTGACCGCGCAGCGCAACAGCCTCGCCGCCTCCGCGGATGCACTGCGGCGCAGCCGCCTCGCCGGCGATGCGACGGGCCGGCAGCTGCTCAGCCAGCTCGACGAGGCGAGCTTCGCCGCGGCCGCCACCCCGGTCATCGGGCCCGGCCTGACCGTCACCGTCACCGATCCCGGCGTCACCCGCGATCTGACCGACGTGGCCACGCAGCGGGTCGAGGGCAGCAGGCAGGTCATCCTCGACCGCGACCTGCAGCTGGTGGTCAACTCACTGTGGCTGGCGGGAGCCGAAGCGATCTCGGTCGGCGGTGTGCGCATCGGGCCCAACGTGACGATCCGCCAAGCGGGGGGCGGCATCCTGGTCGACAATCAACCCATCAGCAGCCCCTACGCCGTCGTCGCCGTCGGCCCGCCGCACGGGATGGCCGACGCCTTCGACCGCAGTTCGGGCCTGCAGCGCCTGCGGCTGCTCGAGGCCTCCTACGGCGTGGGCGTGACCGTGGCCGCCGGTGACGGCCTGACCCTACCCGCCGGCTCCGTGCGAGACCTGACCTTCGCCAAAGGACTGCAGTGATCGGAATCGTCGCCCTGGTCATCGGCATCGTGATCGGTGTCGTGTTCCACCCCAGCGTGCCCGAGGTGATCCAGCCCTACCTGCCCATCGCGGTCGTCGCCGCGCTCGACGCCGTGTTCGGCGGGTTACGCGCCTACCTGGAGAACATCTTCGACGCCAAGGTGTTCGTGGTGTCGTTCGTCTTCAACGTCCTGGTGGCCGCGCTGATCGTCTACGTCGGCGATCAGCTCGGCGTGGGGACGCAGCTGTCCACCGCGATCATCGTGGTCCTGGGCATCAGGATCTTCGGCAACGCCGCGGCGTTGCGGCGCCGGCTGTTCGGAGCCTGACATGACCGATCCGGAGAAGCCGGAACCCCCGGCCGACCATCACGGCCGGCACGAGATGCCGCCCGCCGAGCAGGCCTCGGCGTGGGGCCGGCTACGCCTCACATCGCCGAACAGACCACGCAGCGGCGTGTTCGGCGTGCTGGCGGTGCTGCTGTGCCTGGTGCTCGGCATCGCGATCGCCACCCAGGTCCGCCAGACCGACTCCGGCGACGCACTCGACACGGCCCGGCCCGCCGACCTGCTGGTGCTGCTGGATTCCCTGCAGCAGCGCGAAGCCGCGCTGAACTCCGAGGTCACCGATCTGCAGCGCACGCTGTCAGAGCTGCAGGCCTCCGGCAGCAGCGACCAGGCGGCGATCGAGAACGCCCGCGCCCGGCTCGCGGCGCTGTCGATCCTGATCGGAACCGTGCCCGCGACGGGTCCGGGCGTCACGCTCACCATCGCCGATCCGTCGAAAGGCGTGGCCGCCGAGACCATGCTCGACGTCATCAACGAGTTGCGTGCCGCAGGCGCCGAGGCCATGGAGATCCGCGGCGCGACCGCAGGCGGCGGGCAGACGGCGGTGCGCGTCGGGGTCGACACCTGGGTCGTCGGTTCGGCGGGCGCGCTGGTGGTCGACTCCACCACGCTCAATCCGACGTATTCGGTTGTCGCTATTGGCGATCCGCCGACGCTCGCGGCGGCGATGAACATTCCCGGCGGCGCGATGGACAGCATCGAACGCGTCGGCGGATCGATGGTGATACAACAGTCCGACCGGGTCGACGTCACCGCCTTGCGGCAACCGAAACCCCGCCAATACGCTCAGCCCGTCAAGTGACGCGACCACCGGAGGTCGCGTGAACAATCGAGGAGCACAGTGACCGAGATCCCCGCCGACCTGTCCTACACCGAAGAGCACGAGTGGGTGGCGAAGACAGGTGACGACACGGTGCGCGTCGGTATCACCGATTTCGCGCAGTCGGCGCTCGGCGACGTGGTGTTCGTCCAGCTGCCCGACGTCGGCGCGGAGATCGCCGCGGGGGAGTCCTTCGGTGAGGTCGAGTCGACCAAGTCGGTGTCGGACCTCTACGCCCCCGTCACCGCGAAAGTCGTTGCGGTCAACACCGATCTGGACGCCAACCCGCAACTGGTCAACTCCGACCCGTACGGCGACGGCTGGCTGGTGGAACTGCAGGCAGACGGCGAGTCGCTGCAGACCGCGCTGGCAGCCCTGCTCGACGCGGAGGCCTACCGCGGCCACGTGACCGACTGAGGGTTGTTAGGGTCGCAGTCGACCAGTAAGCGGATCCGGCCGTGGTGGACCCAATGCGGTCCGCTGCGCGGTACGGTCGACACCAGCGGCGAGACAGCTGGAGGTCCCGGCCGGAGATCGCCACAGCAGCCAGTGAGGAGCAGCGGGTGACGGAAAAAGACTTCACATCGGGGGCCGACTCTGACGAAGTCACCGTGGAAACGACATCGGTGTTCCGCGCCGACTTCCTCAACGAGCTCGACGCTCCGCCCGCCGCAGGCGGCGAGAGCGCAGTCTCCGGCGTGGAGGGCCTGCCCGTCGGGTCGGCGTTGCTGGTGGTCAAGCGTGGACCCAACGCGGGCTCGCGCTTCCTGCTCGACCAGCCCACCACCTCGGCGGGCCGCCACCCCGACAGCGACATCTTCCTCGACGACGTCACGGTCAGCCGGCGCCATGCCGAGTTCCGCCTCGAGAGCGGCGAGTTCCAGGTCGTCGACGTCGGCAGCCTCAACGGCACCTACGTCAACCGTGAGCCCGTCGACTCGGCCGTACTGTCCAACGGCGACGAGGTGCAGATCGGCAAGTTCCGCCTGGTGTTCCTGACCGGACCCAAGGACGACGACGGCAGCGCCGGCTGACCCGGACTGACCTTCTTCTCGATCGCAGCGACCAGCGATGACCCAACCCGAGGCCTCGGGGCAGGCACTGCCCGGGATGTCGATCGGGGTCGTGCTCGACACGTTGCGGGCGGACTTCCCGGACGTCACGATCAGCAAGATCCGCTTCCTGGAAGCGGAGGGTCTGGTGACGCCGCAGCGCACGGCGTCGGGTTATCGCCGGTTCACCGCATACGACTGTGCGCGGCTGCGATTCATCCTGACCGCCCAGCGCGATCACTATCTGCCGCTGAAGGTCATCAAGGCACAACTCGACGCGCAGCCCGACGGCGAACTGCCGCACAGCCCGTCGGCGTACGCGACGCGACTGACGCCGGTGGGGGCGACGGACAGCGAGCACGACGCTGACCATTACGGCGTCCCGGCTGCGCCGGCGCAGGCGCGATTGAGCCGGGACACCCTGCTGGAACGGTCCGGTGTGAGCGACGAGCTGCTCACCTCGCTGGTGAAGTCGGGCGTGATCACGCCGATCTTCAAGGGCGCGGGCACCGTGTTCTTCGACGAGCACTCGGTGGTGATCGCGCAGTGCGCTCGCGCGCTGGCCGATTACGGCGTCGAGCCACGGCACCTGAGGGCCTTTCGGTCCGCGGCCGACCGGCAATCCGACCTGATCGCCCAGATCGCGGGCCCGGTGGTCAAGGCAGGTAAGGCCGGCGCCCGTGACCGCGCCGACGACCTAGCACGGGAAGTCGCGGCGTTGGCCATCACGCTGCACACGTCATTGATCAAATCGGCCGTACGCGACGTTCTGGATCGCTGAGGACTAGACTCGACCCGACGGTTTTTTCGTCTCCGCCGGCCCCTTCGGGCCGGGCGGCTACAGCGCAACACCGGTGCGGAGGGTAGGCACAGATGGGTGAGGTTCGCGTCGTCGGAATCCGTGTGGAGCAGCCGCAGAACCAGCCCGTGCTGCTGCTCCGCGAGGCCACCGGTGACCGCTACCTGCCGATCTGGATCGGGCAGTCCGAAGCCGCCGCGATCGCCCTCGAGCAGCAGGGTGTCGAGCCGGCCCGCCCTCTGACCCACGACCTGTTCCGCGATGTCATTGCCGCGCTGGGGCATTCGCTCAAAGAGGTTCGCATCGTCGATCTGCAGGAGGGCACCTTCTACGCGGATCTGATCTTCGACCGCGACATCAAGGTCTCCGCCCGGCCCTCGGATTCGGTGGCCATCGCACTGCGCGTCGGGGTGCCGATCTATGTGGAAGAGGCGGTGCTGGCCGAGGCCGGGCTGCTGATCCCCGACGAGAACGACGACGAGGCCCCCGGCGCCGTGCGCGAGGACGAGGTCGAGAAGTTCAAGGAGTTCCTCGACTCGGTGTCGCCCGACGACTTCAAGGCCACCTGAGCCGGGCGACCTGAGCGAGCACCTAAACCGACCTGATGGTCACGGATGCGTCTCGTCCTGTTCGACACGCGCAGCGCGTATCCGACCTCACCGGATTCGGCGGCGATACTTGGTTCCGACGGGCAGTCACAGCAGGCGTCCAAGCGTATGCTCGAACCGAGTTCGGGCTGGGATAACGTGCGCCCACGAGACGACGCGAGTTTCGATCGGCGAGAGGATTCGACACGTGGGAGACACGCCACGCCAGGAAGAATTGGACCTGAACACCGGCGCGCCCGCGGACACCCTGCCGCGGGTCGCCGCTGAGCCGGTCCAGGCGGGCCTGTTCCCCGATGACTCGGTGCCGGATGAACTCGTCGGCTATCGCGGGCCCAGCGCCTGCCAGATCGCGGGGATCACATACCGCCAGCTTGACTACTGGGCACGCACCTCCCTGGTGGTCCCCTCGATCCGCGGCGCCGCGGGCTCGGGCAGCCAGCGCCTGTACTCGTTCAAGGACATCCTCGTCCTCAAGATCGTCAAGCGATTGCTCGACACCGGCATCTCCCTGCACAACATCCGCGTCGCCGTCGACCATCTGCGTCAGCGCGGAGTGTCCGATCTGGCCAACATCACCCTGTTCTCCGACGGCACCACGGTCTACGAGTGCACCTCGGCCGAGGAAGTGGTGGATCTGCTGCAGGGCGGCCAGGGTGTGTTCGGGATTGCGGTCTCCGGCGCGATGCGCGAGCTGACCGGCGCGATCGCCGACTTCCCGGGAGAGCGCGCCGACGGTGGCGAATCGATCTCCGCACCCGAGGACGAGCTGGCCTCGCGGCGCAAACATCGCGACCGCAAGATCGGCTGACACCGCACCCGTGCAGGCGGGCCGGTAGACTCGGCGGCGCATCGCCCTCACGCGGGAGAGTTCCGTGGCCGCCAGCCACGGGCGCCGAAGGAGCAACACCTCTCCGTCAACCTCTCAGGCCCCCGGACCGCGTCAGGCCCCGATGCCTCTGGAAAGCGGTGCGACGCACCCGCCCATGGGGAAAGGCAAGCCGGCTCGGGGATCCCCGCGAGCCGGGCGCCGAATCTCTCAGGCAGCCCGGGCCGGGCGGACGACAGAGGGGGAGGCGCCGGTACGCCTGCGCGCCTCGCGCCCCGAACGTCGGGAGATCCCGTGTCGAACACCACCGATCAGTCCGCCCCCCGCGAACTCACCTTCGTCGACCGCCACATCGGCCCCGACGCCGACGCCGTCGCCACCCTGCTGGAGACCATCGGCGTCGCCTCCCTCGACGAGCTGGCCGCCAAGGCGCTGCCCGCCGGCATCCTCGACTCGCCGACCGACGGGCTGGCACCCGGCCTGGACCACCTGCCCCCGGCGGCCACCGAAGCCGAGGCGCTGGCCGAACTGCGCGCGCTGGCCGACTCCAACACAGTTGCGTTGTCCATGATCGGACAGGGCTACTACGACACGCTGACCCCGCCGGTGCTGCTGCGCAACATCCTCGAGAACCCGGCCTGGTACACCGCTTACACCCCGTACCAGCCGGAGATCAGCCAGGGCCGCCTCGAGGCGCTGCTGAACTTCCAGACCATGGTGACCGATCTGACCGGCCTCGAAGTCGCCAACGCCTCGATGCTGGACGAGGCCACCGCCGCCGCCGAGGCCATGACGCTGATGCAGCGCGCGGTGCGCGGCTCGTCCCGCCGCCTCGCCGTCGACGTCGACGTCTTCGCTCAGACAGCCGCCGTGCTGTCGACGCGCGCGCAGCCGCTGGGCATCGAGATCGTCACCGCCGACCTGCGCCAGGGCCTGCCCGAGGGTGACTTCTTCGGCGTCATCGCGCAGCTGCCCGGCGCGAGCGGCGCCGTGCACGACTGGAGCACGCTGGTCACCGAGGCCCATGACCGCGGCGCGCTCGTGGCGATCGGGGCCGACCTGCTGGCGCTGACGCTGATCGCCCCGCCGGGAGAGATCGGCGCCGACGTGGCGTTCGGCACCACGCAGCGCTTCGGTGTGCCGATGGGCTTCGGCGGCCCGCACGCCGGATACCTGGCGGTGCACGCGCAGCATGCGCGGCAGCTGCCCGGCCGCCTCGTCGGGGTGTCGGTGGACGCGGACGGAGCGCCGGCCTACCGGCTGGCCCTGCAGACGCGTGAGCAGCACATCCGCCGCGACAAGGCGACCAGCAACATCTGCACCGCGCAGGTGCTGCTCGCGGTGATGGCCGCGATGTACGCCAGCTATCACGGCGCCGACGGGCTGCGCGCCATCGCGGCCCGCGTGCACGACCGCGCCCGCGCGCTGGCCGGCGGCCTGACCGAGGCCGGCGTCGCGGTCGTGCACCCCGCGTTCTTCGACACCGTGCTGGCCCGGGTGCCCGGTCGGGCCCGCGAGATCGTCGACGCCGCCAAGCGCCGCGGCATCAACCTGTGGTGCGTCGACGACGACCACGTGTCGGCGGCGTGCGACGAGGCGACCACCGAGGCGCACGTGGCCGACGTGCTCGCCGCCTTCACCGGCGGCGCCACCGCGGTGCCCGCCGCCCGGTCGGGCGCCGAGATCGCCACCCGCACCTCGGACTTCCTCACCCATCCGGCGTTCACGTCCTACCGCACCGAAACCGCGATGATGCGCTACCTGCGCTCGCTGGCCGACAAGGACATCGCGCTGGACCGCAGCATGATCCCGCTGGGCTCGTGCACGATGAAGCTGAACGCAGCCGCCGAGATGGAGCCGATCACCTGGCCGGAGTTCGGGCGGCAGCACCCGTTCGCGCCTGCCGGGGACACCCCGGGACTGCGCCGCCTGATCGCCGACCTGCAGGCCTGGCTGACCGGCATCACCGGGTACGACGAGATCTCGCTGCAGCCCAACGCCGGATCGCAGGGCGAGTACGCCGGTCTGCTGGCCATCCAGGCCTTCCATATCGCCAACGGGCAGGCGGAACGCAACGTGTGCCTGATCCCGTCGAGCGCGCACGGCACCAACGCGGCGTCGGCGGCGCTGGCCGGCATGAAGGTGGTCGTGGTCGCGTGCCGCGAGAACGGCGACGTGGACCTCGACGATCTCCGGGCCAAGATCGCCCAGCACGCCGAACGACTGTCGGCGCTGATGATCACCTATCCGTCCACGCACGGCGTCTACGAGCACGACGTCGCCGACATCTGCGCCGCGGTGCACGACGCCGGCGGTCAGGTCTACGTCGACGGCGCGAACCTCAACGCGCTCGTCGGGCTGGCCCGGCCGGGCAAGTTCGGCGGCGACGTCAGCCATCTGAACCTGCACAAGACGTTCTGCATCCCGCACGGCGGCGGTGGCCCCGGCGTCGGCCCGGTCGCGGTGCGCGCGCATCTGGCGCCGTACCTGCCCGGACATCCGCTCGCCCAGGAGCTGGGTCAGGACTACACCGTGTCGGCGGCGCCCTACGGGTCGGCGTCGATCCTGCCGATCACGTGGGCCTACATCCGGATGATGGGCGCGGCCGGCCTGCGGTCGGCGACGCTGGTCGCGATCGCCTCGGCCAACTACATCGCCCGTCGGCTCGACGAGTACTACCCGGTGCTCTACACCGGCGAGAACGGCATGGTGGCCCACGAGTGCATCCTCGACCTGCGCGGCATCACCAAGGCGACCGGCGTGACGGTCGACGACGTGGCCAAGCGGTTGGCCGACTACGGCTTCCACGCGCCCACGATGAGCTTCCCGGTGGCCGGGACGCTGATGGTGGAGCCGACCGAGAGTGAGTCGCTGGCCGAGGTCGACGCGTTCTGCGAGGCGATGATCGCGATCCGCGCCGAGATCGACAAGGTCGGTTCGGGGGAGTGGCCCGCCGAGGACAACCCGCTTCGCGGCGCGCCGCACACCGCGCAGAGCCTGCTGGTCGACGACTGGGCGCATCCGTACACCCGGGAGCAGGCGGCCTACCCGCTGGGCCATGGCTTCCGGCCGAAGGTGTGGCCGCCGGTGCGGCGCATCGACGGCGCGTACGGCGACCGGAATCTGGTGTGCTCGTGCCCGCCCGTGGAGGCCTTCGCGTAGAGGCGTCTCGGAGTCGTTAGGGTGTCCCGGTGACACAGCCCAGGTTGTTCATCTTTCCGCACGCCGGCGGTTCCGCGCAGTACTACGTGCCGTTCGCGAAGACGTTCACGATCGACGTCAAGCGGACCGCGGTGCAGTACCCGGGACAGCGCGGCAAGCAGGATTTCGCATCGTTCACCAGCCTGCCGGCACTTGCCGACGAGGTGGTGACGATGGTGTCCCCGGATAAAGACCACGGCGGTCCGGTGTTCTTCTTCGGGCACAGCATGGGCGGGCTGCTGGCGTTCGAGGTGGCGCGCCGGTTCGAGGAGGCGGGCCGGCCGATCAGCGGACTGTTCGTGTCCGCGGTGGCCGCGCCGGGCCATGTCGGATACGAGGACATCCCCGACGACGACGAGGGGCTGCTCGGCGCGGTGAGCACGATGACCGGGGCCAATCCCGAGTTCATGAAGAACCCGGAGTTCGCGGCGGCGATCCTGCCGACGCTGCGCGGGCTGAAGGCGATCGCGTCGTACAGCTGCCCACCCGAGGTGCGGCTGTCCGGCCCGATCCACGCCTACTTCGGCGACGACGACGAGGTCGCCACCGCGGCGAAGGTGGCGCCGTGGGCCGAGCGGACCCGCTCGGAGTTCACGGCGCGGGAGTTGCCGGGTCATCACTTCTACCTCAATGACCGACTGGGCGACGTGGTGCCCGACATCGAGGCGAAGATCCTGGCGAGGACCGCGCGACAGGCTTGACGGGCCCTGTGGTCTTGGCCACACCGGGGCTCGTTCGGGGCACTGTTCCCGACGACCGGGGCGAGTCGCGGAGCACATCGGCTCGATGGGCAGGGCATGTCCGTTTTGCCTTTCCGGGGCTGGTCAGAGCTGCAACTTACCGGTGAGTCAGAAGCGAACTCGACGCGCGCGTGCAGATTCCGCAAACCCTTTACGCGCGCGTCAACGCAAGCGGAGCACGGCGTTGCGCTGCCGCGGCCGGTGCTTCGCATATCGGACCTGCCCGCTTCTGAGCAACCGTCCGCCCGTTAGTGAGGTGGACGTTTGCCGAGCTGGCAACATTGCGAGAGTTGCGTCGGGAATAAAATCGGCCGTCGATACAGCGCGTTTCCGGCGAAATCGGGGCCGATTGCGCGACTTCCCTCTGGCAAGCACTTCGTGGTCTAATCCTTGGTCGGATTACACGACATTTGTGACAGCTCGGTGTTAGCCTTCGGCCAAGCGGGGGATGCGCGGCCATGGGCCGGTGTCCGGTATGCCACACGGCAACGGGGCCGGGACGCAGGATCTTTGAGATGAAAGGACGTCGCCATGCCTTTGCTTGAGTCGACCATTCCTGGCCTCCTCGCCGAGCGCGCTCGGCAGCAGCCCGATGATGCGGCGTACACCTTCCTCGACTTCGACGTGGACCCCAACGGTTACGCCGAAACCCTGACCTGGTCGCAGGTTCACCACCGCGTCCAGGTGGTCGCGGCGGAACTGCTGCGGCACGGCAGCAAGGGGGACCGGGCCGCCATTCTCGCGCCGCAGGGCCTCGAGTACATCGTCGCGTTCTACGGCGCGATGGCCGCGGGCATGATCGCGGTACCGCTGCCCGTGCCGGCGATGGGCCAGCTCGACGAACGCGTCAACGGTGCGTTGCGGGACTGCCAGCCGACCGCGGTGCTGACCACCTCGGCGGTGGTCGGCGAGATCCTGACCTACGTCGGCAACCTGCCCGGCGGCAATCCGCCGGCCGTCGTCGAGGTCGACGCACTGGACCTCGATTCCCCGGTGACCCCCGAGGTCAACGTCGGGCCGCTGCCCAAGACCGCCTACCTGCAGTACACCTCGGGCTCCACGCGCGCTCCCGCCGGCGTGATCATGACCCACCAGAACGTCATCGCGAACGTCAAGCAGGTGTTCGACGACTACATGGAGCACCGCAACGGCGTGCCGCCGCGCGACATCACGATGGTGTCGTGGCTGCCCTTCTACCACGACATGGGGCTGATCCAGGGCGTCTTCGCGTCGCTGCTGACCCCCGACGAGGACGCGGGCGGCGCGCTGCACGGCCGCCCCGCGATCGTGATGAGCCCGGTCGCGTTCCTGCAGAAGCCGGCCCGCTGGATCCAGCAGCTGGCGCTGAACAGCTGCGCCTGGTCCGCCGCCCCGAACTTCGCGTTCGAGCTGTCGGTGCGTCGCACCACCGACGCCGACCTCGAGGGCATGGACCTGGGCGGTGTGCTGGGCATCATCAGCGGTAGCGAGCGCATCCACTCGGCGACTATTCGCCGCTTCAACGAGCGGTTCACCAAGTTCGGCATGCCCGCGACGACGGTGCTGCCGTCCTACGGGCTGGCCGAGGCGACCCTGTACGTCATCTCGGCACCGATGGGTCACACCCCTTCGACCGTGCGCTTCGACTACGAGAAGCTGGCCGCCGGCCACGCCGAGCGCTGCGGCACCGAATCCGGCACCGAGCTGGTCACCTACGGCGCCCCGCGGTCGTCGACGATGCGCATCGTGGACCCGGAGACGTGCGTCGAGAACCCCGACGGCAAGGTCGGCGAGATCTGGATCCACGGTGAGCAGGTCGCGATGGGCTACTGGAGAGATCCGGTCAAGACCGAGCGCACGTTCAACGGGCAGCTGGTGAACCCGTCGGAGGGCACGCCCGTCGGTCCGTGGCTGCGCACCGGTGACCTCGGCGTCATGAGCGAAGGCGAGATGTTCATCATCGGGCGCATCAAGGACATGCTGATCGTCGACGGCCGCAACCACTACCCGGACGACATCGAGGCCACCATCCAGGAGATCACCGGCGGCCGCGTCGCAGCGATCTCGGTACTCGACGACACCAGCGAGCAGCTCGTCGCCGTGGTGGAGCTGAAGAAGAAGGGCACCTCCGAGGCCGAGGCGCTGGACAAGCTCAAGGCCGTCAAGCGTGAGGTCGCCTCGGCGATCAAGAAGACCCACAGCGTGCGGGTCTCCGACTTGGTCCTCGTCGCTCCGGGTTCCATCCCGATCACCACCAGCGGCAAGATCCGGCGCTCGGCCTGCGTGGACCGCTACCGCTCAGACGAGTTCAGCCGGTTGGACGTCACTACATGACCTCTGCTTTCGACGAGGATGCACTCCGGCACTGGTTGGTCGACTACCTGGTCACCAACATCGGATGCAGCCCTGACGAAATCGATCTCGATGCTCCGCTGAACGACCTCGCCGTCGGGTCCAGTGACGCCGTGGTGTTGACCGGCGAGCTGTCCGAGCTGCTGGGTCGCACGGTGTCACCGGTCGAGTTCTGGCAGTACCCGACCATCAACGCGCTGGCGAAGTTCTTGACCGGCGGCGAAGTGGATCCTCTCGAAGGTGCCACCGGGGCGGTCAACGCGGCGCGGGAGAGCGGCCGAGCCGACTACGACGACGCGATCGCCGTGGTCGGGCTGGGGCTGCGACTGCCCGGTGGCGCTGACATGGACGGCAACATCGAGGGGCCCGAGCAGTTCTGGGAGTTCCTCTCCGAGGGCAGGTCCGCGGTGCGCGAGGTCCCCGCCGACCGCTGGGAGTCGTTCCGGATCGACTCGCCCGAGGCGGCCGCCGCGCTCGCCGGTACGACCCGGTGGGGCTCGTTCCTGCGCGACGTCGACGCCTTCGACGCGGAATTCTTCGAGATCTCGCCGAGCGAGGCGGACAAGATGGACCCCCAGCAGCGGCTGCTGCTGGAAGTCACCCACGAGGCGCTCGAGCACGCCGGTATCCCCGCCCACAGCCTGCGCCACACCCAGACGGGCGTGTTCGCGGCGGCGTGCCTGGGCGAGTACGGCTACCTGTCGACCACGGATCTCGGCGATGTGGACTCGTGGTCGGGCACCGGCGGCGCGCTGTCGATCATCGCGAACCGGGTGTCCTACTACTTCGATCTGCGTGGCCCGTCGATGACCATCGACACCGCGTGCTCGTCGTCGCTGGTGACGATCCACCTGGCGTGCCAGAGCCTGCGGGCCGGCGACTCGGACGTCGCGTTGGCGGCCGGGGTGAACATGGTGCTGTCGCCGGCGGTGACGCGCAGCTTCGATCAGCTCGAGGCGATGTCGAAGACCGGGCAGTGCCATGCGTTCGACGCCGCCGCCGACGGGTTCGTCCGCGGCGAGGGCTGCGGCGTGGCGGTGCTCAAGCGGCTCTCCGACGCCCAGCGTGACGGCGACCGCGTGTTGGCGGTGATCCGCGGTTCTGCGGTCAACCAGGACGGCCGGTCCAACGGGTTGATGGCGCCGAACCCGGCCGCGCAGATGGCCGTGCTGCGGTCGGCCTACGCCGCCGCGGGTGTCGAGCCGCGCGAGGTCGACTACGTGGAGGCACACGGCACCGGCACGCTGCTGGGTGATCCGATCGAGGCCCGTGCACTGGGCACGGTGCTGGGGCGCGGCCGCGCCGCCGATGCTCCGCTGCTGCTGGGCGCGGTGAAGTCCAACCTCGGGCATCTGGAGGCCGCAGCCGGGATCGCCGGGTTCGCCAAGGCCGTGCTGGCGTTGCAGCACGACACGATTCCAGCCAACCTCGGCTACCAGAATCCCAACCCGCACATCCCGTTCGACAACCTGCGCCTCCGGGTGGTCGCCGAGCACACCGAGTGGAAGCGCAACGGTCGACCGCGCCGGGCCGGGATCTCGTCGTTCGGCTTCGGCGGCACGAACGCCCACGTCGTCATCGAAGAGGCACCCCGATCGGGCGCACCCGCCCCCACCCCCGAGCCGGCCGTGACCACGCTCGTCGTGACGGGCCGCACGCCGGAGCGCGTCGCCGCGCAGGCGGGGATGCTGGCGGAGTGGATGGCCGGTGCCGGGGCGGAGACGTCGCTCGCCGAGATCGCCCACGCGCTGAACCACCACCGCTCCCACCACACCAAGTTCGCCACGGTGGCCGCGCGCACCCGCGCCGACGCGATCGCCGGCCTGCAGGCGCTGGCGGCCGGCCAGTCCGCGCCCGGCGTCGTCGGCCCGCACATCGGTGCCTGCAAGCCGGGCACGGTGTTCGTGTACTCGGGACAGGGGTCGCAGTGGGCCGGGATGGGTCGGCAGTTGCTGGCCGATGAGCCCGCGTTCGCGGCCGCGGTGGCCGAGATCGAGCCGGTGTTCGTCGAGAAGGTGGGCTTCTCACTGCAGGAGATCCTCGCCGAGGGCCGCCCGGTCAGCGGCGACGCCGAAGTCCAGCCGGTGCTCATGGGCCTGCAGCTGGCGTTGACCGAGCTGTGGCGCTCCTACGGGGTGCACCCCGACGCGGTGATCGGGCATTCGATGGGCGAGGTGACCGCCGCCGTCGTCGCCGGCGCGCTGAGCCTGGCCGACGGGTTGACCGTGATCGCGGCCCGCTCCTCGATCATGTCGCGGCTGGCCGGCCAGGGCGCCGTCGCACTCGTCGAACTCGATCCCGACGCCGCCGAGGCGCTGGTCGCCGACTATTCGAGCGTCGAGATCGCCGGGTTGGTGTCGCCTCGGCAGACCGTCGTCGCGGGTCTACCCGACGAGGTCGACGCGGTCATCGCCGCCGTCAGCGCGCAGGACCGCTTCGCGCGCCGGGTCAACATGGAGGTCGCCTCGCACACCGCGCTGATGGACCCGGTGCTGCCGCATCTGCGCGAGGCCTTCGCCGCCATCACCCCGCGCACCCCCTCGATCCCGTTCCTGTCCACCGTGCGCGACGAGCAGGATCCGGTGCTCGACGCCGACTACTGGGTCGCCAACGTCCGCCGGCCGGTGCAGTTCAGCCGGGCCGTGACGGCCGCCGCGCAGGAGATCGGCACGTTCGTCGAGATCAGCGCGAACCCGATCCTGACCTACGCGATCGCCGACACGCTCACCACAGGTCACCACCACGCGCTGGGCACGCTGGTCCGCGACGGCGACGACACGGTGTCGTTCCACACCACGCTCAACGCCACCCACACCACACATCCCCCCGAGACCGAGCACCCCGCGCATCCGGGCGGCCCACGCGTCGCACTGCCGACCACGCCGTGGCACCGCACCCGGCATTGGGCGATCCGCAAGCCGACGTCCACGGGCGCCAGCGCCCCGCTGCCGGGCACCGTGCTGGGCGGCCACACGACGGTCGCCGGCCCGCAGCCCGGACATCTGTGGCAGGCCCGGCTCACGGCGCAGGCCCGGCCGTATCCGCACCCCCACCGGTTCGCCGGCGTAGAGATCGTGCCGCTGGCAGTGCTGCTGCAGACGCTGGCGCTGGCCGCCGACCGGGTGGGTGCCGCCGCGCTCGCCGACGTCCGGTTCGAGTTCCCGATCGCCCTCGACACACCGCGGGTGGTGCAGGTCTACGCCGACGCGGACGTGCTGACGATCTCGTCGACCACCGGTGACGACAGCCAGGACCGTCAGTGGGTCCGGCACGTCAGCGCGCGGATCAACCGGGAGCCCGTCGGCCCCGCCGATCCCGCCGACTCGAACGTGGCGGGCTATGACCCGAGCGCGCTGGCCGAACTGCATCAGGCCTGGGGGATCGACGGCCTGGCCTACCCCTGGACTGTCGACGGGCATGCGCAGGAACGCGGCGAAGCCCGCACGGAGGTGACGTTCGCCGACGCGCCGGCAGCGCCGCTGGCCGCTGCGCTGGACGCCGCCGTCAACCTGGGTCGCCTGGTGGACGCGTCCACACCCGGTCTGATGGTGCCGGCCGCGATCGAGCTGTTCGTCGTCGGGCAACCGGGGACGGGGCGCGGCACCGTCGTCAGCCGCCACCGCGGCCGAGACGGCGATGACCTCGTCCTCGACCTGTCCGTCGAATCCGCCGACGGCACGGTCGTCGCCGACCTGCGCGGCGTCCGCTACGTCGCCGTCGACGTCGACGAGGCGGCTCCGAGCGCCGCCGAGCCGCGCCGGATCGCCCACCGGCTGGACTGGCAACCCTGGACCGCGGATGCCGCGGGCACCGACGCAGGACCCGTCGCGGTCGTCGGCGCCGGCGCGCTGGCCGAGTCACTGCGCGCGGCGGTCGGCACCGACACCGAGGTGGCGCAGGCCCGTTCGGTCGTCTACGTCGCCGACTCCGACGGACCCTCGGCCCAGGAGACCGCGGTCCGGCTCACCACCGAGGTGGCCGGCCTCGTCGCCACGCTCGCCGATCGGGACCCGCGTCACCCCGCCACGCTGTGGGTGATCACGCACGGTGTCTTCGAGTCGGCCACCGAGTCGGCGCTGCGGCAGAGCCCGCTGTGGGGGCTGGCCGGCGTCATCGGCGCCGAGCAGCCACAGTTGTGGGGCGGCCTGATCGACGTGCCCGAGGCGGACACGGATGCCGAAACGCTGGCTCCCACGCTGACGGGGTTGCTGTCGAGCCCGGTCAAATCGGTGGCCGTGTGGCGCGACGGCAGCCTGCTCACCCCGACACTGGCCGAGATCACCGACGCGCCCGTCCGCGAGCCGCTGCACTGCCGGCCCGATGCCGCCTATCTGATCACCGGCGGCATGGGTGCGCTGGGTCTGCTGATGGCCGGCTGGCTCGCCGATCACGGCGCACGCCGCATCGTGCTGGCCGGCCGCACCGCTTTGCCGCCGCGACGCGAGTGGGCGCAGGTGTCGGAGCCGGAGCTGCGGCACAAGATCGACGCGATCCAGGCATTGGAGCTGCGCGGCGTCAGCGTCGACACCGTCGCCGTCGACATCGCCGATCGCGACGCGGTGGCAGCGGTGCTGGACCGTCGGGATGCCGACGGCGCGCCGCCGATCCGCGGCGTCATCCACGCCGCCGGCATGACCGAGGCGCAGCTGCTCACCGAGCTGGAGCCTGAGCGCGTGCACCGCACCGTGTGGCCGAAGATCGCCGGCGCTGCGGTGCTCGCCGACCTGTTCCGGCCTCAGGCTCTCGACTTCCTGTACCTGGCCGCGTCCGCGGGTGCGGTGTTCGGCATCCCGGGTCAGGGCGCCTACGCCGCGGGCAACGCCTACCTCGACGCGCTGGCCCGCGCCCGGCACGTCCAGGGCGACAACACGGTCAGCCTGGACTGGGTCGCCTGGCGCGGCCTCGGGTTCGGCAACGAGGCCCAGGTCGTGGTGTCCGAGCTGGAGCGGGTGGGCTCACGTCCGGTCGCAGCGGGCGAGGCGTTCGCGGCGTGGGACCACGTCACCCGGTTCGACATCGACCAGGTCGTGATGGCCCCGATGAGCTCGGCGCACGACGCGGCCGCGGTCACCGGTGACGCCCATCGGCCCTCGGCGCCGACGCGGAACTGGGCGGCGCTGGATCGCGACGAGCTGCTCGACGAGCTGCGCGACGGGTTGCGCGGCATCCTCGCCACCGAGCTGCGCCTGCCGGAGAACGACGTGCTCACGGATCGGCCGTTCGCCGAGATGGGCCTGAACTCGGTGATGGCGATGTCGATCCGCCGCGAGATCGAGAAGCTGGTGGGGCTGGAGTTGTCGGCGACGATGCTGTTCAACCACCCGACGATCGACAGCTTCGCCGGCTATCTGGCCCAGCAGCTCAACCCCGAGGCCGGCGGCGACGAAGCCGCGGTCGCCGACGATGACGACGAGGACAGCCTGCTGGACTCCCTGTTCGACAGCGTCGAATCGAACTGATCGCGCGAGCATGCCGATGCGACGGAACCACCAGAATTTCCCGGATCGACCCGACGCGCGAGACCATGTCGGGAGATGTTTGCGAAAGGATCACTGATGCCAGCATTGACGGCGCCCACCGTGACGACCATTCCCGCGCTCCTCGCCGACCGTGCGCAGCAGCAACCCGACGATGACGCGTACACGTTCTTCGATTACGAGGCCGACCCCGCAGGCATCTCCGAGACGCTGACCTGGTCCGAGGTCCACCACCGGGTCCGCGTGGTGGCCGCGAAGCTGGCCACCCTCGGCTCCCCGGGCGACCGCGCCGTGATCCTCGCGCCGCAGGGCCTGGAGTACATCATCGGTTTCCTGGGCGCCATCGAGGCCGGCTTCATCGCGGTGCCGCTGACCATGCCGCAGCTGCGTCAGCACGACGAGCGCGTCACCGGCGCGATGAAGGACTCCCAGCCCGTCGCCGTGCTGACCACCTCCGCCGTCGTCGACGACATCCGCCACTACGGTCAGCTCGACCGTCAGCGCGCGCCGAAGTTCCTCGAGGTCGACACGCTGGACTTCGATTCGCCACTGCGCCCGGCCGCGCCGGCGGCGCTGCCCAAGACCGCGTACCTGCAGTACACGTCGGGCTCGACCCGGCTGCCCGCCGGTGTGGTGGTCAGCCACCGCAACGTGCTGGTCAACGTCGCCGAGCTGCTCACCGACTACTACGAGGCCTATCCGGAGGGCCGGGCGCCCGAGGACACCACGGTGGTCTCGTGGCTGCCCTTCTACCACGACATGGGCCTGATCGTCGGTGTCTTCATCCCGATCATGCTGGGCACCCCGGCGGCTCTGATGAGCCCGATCTCGTTCATGCAGAAGCCCGCGCGGTGGATGCAGCTGCTCGGCTCCCATCCCAGCGCGTTCACCGCGGCGCCGAACTTCGCGTTCGAGCTCGCCGTCAAACGCACCAGCGACGACGACATGGCCGGCAAGGACCTCAGCACCGTGGCCGTGATGATCAACGGCGCCGAGCGCGTGCACGGCACCACGGTCCGCCGGTTCAACGAGCGCTTCGCCGCGTTCGGCCTCTCCGATGCCGCGATGCGGCCGTCGTACGGTCTGGCCGAGGCGACGGTGTACGTGGTGGCGACCGCGGGCGGCCGGCCTCCGACGGCGGTGCGCTTCGACTACGAGAAGCTGGCCGCGGGGCAGGCGGTGCGCAGCGAGGTCGCCGACGACGGCACCGAGCAGATCGGTCTGGGCGTCCCGCGGTCGACGACGGTGCGGGTGGTCGATCCCGAGACGCTGACGGAGAACCCCGCCGGCAGGATCGGTGAGGTCTGGCTGCACGGCGAGCACGTCGCCGGCGGGTACTACCAGAACCCCGAGCTGACCCAGAAGCTGTTCTCCGGGCAGCTCGCCGAGCCCAGCGCCGACACCCCCAAGGGTCCGTGGCTGCGCACCGGCGATCTCGGCGTGATGTTCGACGACGAGCTCTACATCGTCGGACGCATCAAGGATCTGCTGATCGTCGACGGCCGCAACCACTACCCGGACGACATCGAAGGCACGGTCGCGGAGTTCACCGGTGGTCGGGTCGCGGCCATCTCGGTGCCCGACGGCGCGAGCGAGAAGCTGGTGGTGATCGCCGAGTTGAAGAAGCAGGTCGATCCGGCGCAGCTGGAGGCGGTCACCCAGCAGGTCACCTCGGCCATCTCGATGACCCACAGCGTGCGGCTCGCCGACTTCGCGCTGGTGCCACCTGGCTCGCTGCCGCTGACCACCAGCGGCAAGGTGCGCCGCGCGATGAGCGCAGACCTCTACCGCGACAACAAGTTCCAACGGTTGGACGCCACTAGATGACCTCTGCTTTCGACGAGGCTGCGGTTCGTCGCTGGTTGACCGACTACCTGGTTGAGAACAACGGTTGCAGTCCTGAGCACATCGCGCGCGGCGCCTCGATGCACGACCTCGGGGTCGGCTCGCGCGACGCCGTGGTGCTCACCGGTGTGCTGTCGGAGTACCTGGGCCGGCCGGTGTCGCCAGTGGACTTCTGGCAGTACCCGACCGTCGACTCGCTGGCGAAGTTTCTCACCGGCGGCGAGGTGGAGCCGGTCGAGGGGCCGGTCGGCGTGCGCTCCGGTGGATCGTCCGACGAGCAGATCGCAGTGGTCGGGCTCGGCCTGCGGCTGCCGGGCGGGGCCGAGGCCGACGGCAACATCGAGGGCCCGGACGCGTTCTGGGACTTCCTGACCGAGGGCCGGTCCTCGGTGGTCGAGGTGCCTGCCGAGCGGTGGGCACCGTTCGACGACGGCACCGCCGACGGCGCGACCGCGTTGGCGAACACCACCCGCTGGGGCTCCTATCTGCGCGACGTCGACGCCTTCGACGCCGAGTTCTTCGAGGTGATCCCGCGCGAGGCGATGCGGATGGATCCGCAGCAGCGGCTGCTGCTCGAAGTCACCCACGAGGCGCTGGAGAACGCCGGCATCCCCGCCGACACCCTGGCCGAGACCCGCACCGGCGTGTTCGCGGGTGCCAGCGCCGCGGACTACGCACAGCTCGGCGCGGCCGACCTGGGCGCCATCGACGCCTGGTACAGCACCGGCGGATCGATCAGCATCATCGCCAACCGCATCTCGTACTTCTTCGACTTCCGCGGCCCGTCGGTCACCATCGACACGGCGTGCTCGTCGTCGCTGGTGGCGATCCACCTCGCCTGCCAGAGCCTGCGGACCGGGGATTCCGACGTGGCACTCGCCGCCGGGGTGAACCTGTTGCTGTCACCGGCGGGCACGCGCAGCCTGGACCAGGCCGACGCGATGTCGAAGACCGGGCAGTGCCATGCCTTCGACGCCGCCGCCGACGGGTTCGTCCGCGGCGAGGGCTGTGGCGTGGCGGTGCTCAAGCGCCTCTCCGACGCCCAGCGTGACGGCGATCGGGTGCTCGCGGTGATCCGCGGATCTGCGGTCAACCAGGACGGCCGGTCCAACGGGCTGATGGCACCCAATCCCTCCGCGCAGATGGCGGTGCTGCGCGCGGCCTACACGGCCGCCGGGGTGGAACCCCGCGAGGTCGACTACGTGGAGGCACACGGCACCGGCACGCTGCTGGGTGATCCGATCGAGGCCCGCGCATTGGGCACGGTACTCGGCAAGGGTCGGCCCGCGGACCGGCCACTGCTGGTCGGCGCCGTGAAGTCCAACCTCGGCCATCTGGAGGCCGCAGCTGGGATCGCCGGGTTCGCCAAGGCCGTGCTGGCGTTGCAGCACAACACCATTCCGGCCAACCTCGGCTACCAGACCCCGAACCCGCACATCCCGTTCGACAAGTTGCGGCTGGCCGTGGTGGCCGAGCACACCGAGTGGGCGCCGGCCGGGCGGCCGCGCCGGGCCGGGATCTCGTCGTTCGGCTTCGGCGGCACGAACGCCCACGTCGTCATCGAGCAGGCGCCCGTGACCGTGCCGGCCGACGTGCCGGACGAGACCCCGGTGACCACGTTGGTGGTGTCGGGTCGTACGCCGCAGCGAGTCGCCGCGCAGGCGGGGATGCTGGCGGAGTGGATGGCCGGTGCCGGGGCGGAGGCGTCGCTCGCCGACGTCGCGCACGCGCTGAACCATCACCGCTCCCAGCACCCGACGTTCGCGACCGTCGCGGCACGCACCCGCGCCGACGCGATCACCGGTCTGCACGCGCTGGCGGCCGGTGAGTCCGCCGCCGGCGTCATACCGGCCGGGGGAGTCGTCCCGAAGCCGGGCACGGTGTTCGTGTACTCGGGGCAGGGGTCGCAGTGGGCCGGGATGGGTCGGCGGTTGCTGGCCGATGAGCCCGCGTTCGCGGCCGCGGTGGCCGAGATCGAGCCGGTGTTCGTCGAGAAGGTGGGCTTCTCGCTGCAGGAGATCCTCGCCGAGGGCCGCCCGGTCAGCGGCGACGCCGAAGTCCAGCCGGTGCTGATGGGCCTGCAGCTGGCGTTGACCGAGCTGTGGCGGTCCTATGGCGTGCATCCGGATGCGGTGATCGGGCATTCGATGGGTGAGGTGACCGCGGCCGTCGTCGCGGGGGCACTGTCCCTGGCCGACGGGCTCGCCGTGATCGCGGCCCGCTCCTCGATCATGTCGCGGCTGGCCGGCCAGGGCGCCGTCGCGTTGCTCGCCGTCGACGAGGACACCGCCGCCGCGCACATCGCCGCGCACGACAGCGTCGAGATCGCCGGCTATCTGTCGCCGCGCCAGACCGTGGTGGCGGGCCTGCCCGATGAGGTCGACGCGGTCATCGCCGCGGTCACCGCGGAGAATGCGTTCGCCCGCCGCGTCAACATGGTCGTCGCGTCCCATACCGCGCTGATGGACCCGGTGCTCGCCGACATCGGCGCCGCGCTGGCCGACATCACGCCGGCCGCGCCGACGCTGACGTTCCTGTCCACGGTCACCGACCCGACGCAGACCCCGACGCTGGACGCGGACTACTGGGTGGCCAACGTGCGCGAGCCGGTCCGGTTCAGCCGCGCCATCCTCGCCGCGGCTGCCGACCACGGCACCTTCGTGGAGGTCAGCCCGCACCCGACACTGGGTCAGCCGATCGCCGCCACGCTGGCCGACGAGGCAGGCATCCTGTCGCTGGGCACGCTGGCCCGCGACGCTGACGACACCGTCACGTTCCACACCAACCTCAATGCCACCCACACCACCCGGCCACCCCAGACGCCGCACCACGGCGAGCCGCACGTCGTGCTTCCCGCCACCCCCTGGCAGCGCACCCGGCACTGGGTGGACGTCCGGTCGGCGCACCGTGTCCCGGCGAGCCGACCCGGGGCACTGCCCGCAGACACCGTGGTGCCGGCCGAGTGGTTCTGCGAACTCACCTGGCCGGTGAAGCCGCTCGCCACCCCCGGCACCGATGCCCCGGCCGGCAGCTGGGTGGTGGTCGGCGACGACCGCATCGGCGCCGAGATGGCGCGCCGCCTCGGATCGCCCGTCGTCACCCGGGGCGCCGACGCCGACGACCTGGCGCAGGCGCTTTCGGGCGCGACCCACGTCCTGTTCGCGCCGGCTGAGCGCGCCGGTGACGAGCTCGGATACGACCTGTTCGACGGTGCCCGCGCACTCGCTGCGGCAGCGGCCGAGCAGCCGGCACCGCCGACGCTGTACCTGCTCAGCCGCAACGCCCAGCCGGTCAGCGAAGGGGATCGCGCCAACCCCGCACAGGCAGTGCTCTGGGGTCTGGGCCGCACGCTGGCTCTGGAGCATCCCGAGATCTGGGGCGGGCTGATCGACGTCGACGCCTCGGCGCCGGCCCCGGTGACGGCCCGTCTGGTGCTCGCCGAGGCACACGCCGGAGACGGCGAAGACCAGGTGGTGTACCGCGCCGGCGAGCGCCGCGTGGCACGGCTGGTGCATCAGCTGCCGCGTGCCGGCGGGGCGCCACTGAACCCGGACAAAGCCCACCTGGTCATCGGCGCCACCGGCAACATCGGGCCGCGGCTGATCGAGGAGCTCGCCGCGATGGGCGCGACCACCGTTGTCGCCGTGTCGCGGAACCCCGGCACCCGGCTCGACGAGCTGGCCGCGCGGTTGGCGGCGCAGGGCACCACCGTGGTCACCGCGGCGGCCGACGCCTCCGACGGCGCGGCCCTGGGCGCGCTGTTCGAGCGGTTCGGCGGGGACCTGCCTCCGTTGGGCGGTGTCTACCTGGCGGCGATGAGCGGCGGGCCGGTGACGCTGGCGGACATGACCCGCGACAACGTCGTCGCGATGTTCCGCTCCAAGATGGACGCGGTCAGCCACCTCCACGAGCTGTCACTCGCTCAGCCCGTGGAGCAGTTCGTGCTGTTCTCGTCGATCTCGGGTGTGCTCGGTTCGCGCTGGCTGGCGCACTACGCCGCGACGACGACGTTCCTCGACACCTTCGCCTACGCCCGGCGTGCCGCCGGCCTGCCGGCGTGCGCGATCAACTGGGGGCTGTGGAAGTCGCTGGCCGACGTGCAGACCGGCTTCGAGAAGCAGGCCACCGCGGAGTCCGGACTTGAGCCGATGCCCGACGACATCGCGATCTCGGCGCTGCGCCTGGTCACCGGGCCCGGCGCACCCGCCCGGGCGACCGTGGTCGCCGCCGACTGGCCGCGCCTGGCGGCGGCGTATCACACCCGCGCCCAGCTGCACATCCTCGACGAGCTGCTCGACGGTGACGACGCCGCGGCGACGCTGACCGGGGACACCGCGTTCCGGACCGCGCTGCGCGATGCACCGGCCGAGCACCGCAGGGATTTGCTGGCCGATCACGTCGTCGCGCAGGTGGCTGCCGCGATGGGCCTGGCCTCGGCCCACACGCTGGACCCGACGGTCGGCTTCTTCCAATTCGGCATGGATTCGCTGATGAGCGTAACGTTGCAGCGCTCGCTGAGCGAAAGCCTGGGGGAGGTCCTGCCCGCGTCGGTCGTCTTCGACTATCCGACCATCGAGGCGCTCACCGATTATCTGGCGTCGGTGCTGCCTGAGATAATCGAGACCGCCGGTAACGACGACGAGGTCGCCGGCAGCCCCGATGCTGACGCGATCGGGGAACCCGAGGACGCCTACGACGACCTGGCCGAGGACGAACTGCTGGCCAGGCTCTCGGAACGATTGAATTGAGTGTGATGACCGCAAGCTCAGGATCGCCCGGTTCGGGCGCCGCGCCGGACCGTCGGGCGATCATCACCGAGGCGCTGCGCAAGCTCGACGATCTGTCCGCGAAGCTGGCGGCGGCGCAGAAGGCCGAGACCGAGCCGATCGCCGTCGTCGGCATCGGTGCGCGCCTGCCCGGCGGCGTCGCCGACGCCGATCAGTTCTGGCAGTTCCTGCTCGACGGCGGCAACGGCGTGATCCGGGTGCCTGCCGACCGCTGGGACGCCGACGAGTTCTACTCGCCCGACCACAGCGTCCCCGGCACGATCTGCAACCGCGAGGGCGGCTTCCTCACCACATGGAAGCCCGACGAGTTCGACGCGGAGTTCTTCGCGATCTCACCGCGCGAGGCCGCCGGCATGGACCCGCAGCAGCGGCTGCTGATGGAGGTCGCGGTCGAGGCGCTGGAGAACGCCAACATCAGCCCCCGCAGCCTGCGCGGCTCGTCGACCGGCGTGTTCGTCGGTCTGACCGCCAACGACTACTTCCGCTCGGTGATCGGCGTACTCGAACCCGAGGAGATCGACCCCTACATCCCGTTCGGCAACGCGCCCAACTTCGCCGCCGGCCGGCTCTCCTACTTCCTCGGCGTGCGGGGCCCGGCCGTGGTCAGCGACACCGCGTGCTCCTCGTCGCTGGTGTCGATCCACCTGGCCTGCCAGAGCCTGCGCCGCGGCGAGAGCGACCACGCGCTGGCCGCCGGGGTCAACCTGATCCTGAGCCCGGAGAACAACATCGCGTGCTCGCGCTGGGGCATGCTCTCGCCCGCGGGCCGGTGCGCGACGTTCGACGCCGACGCCGACGGCTATGTGCGCAGTGAGGGCTGCGGCGTCGTGGTGCTCAAGCGGCTGTCCGACGCACAGCGCGACGGCGACCGGGTGCTCGCGGTGGTGCGCGGGTCGGCGGTCAACCAGGACGGCGCCAGCAGCGGCCAGACCGTGCCCAACGGGCCCGCCCAGCAAGAGCTGATGCGCACGGCGCTGCGCAACGCCCGGCTGGAGCCCTCCGACGTCGACTACGTCGAGGCGCACGGCACCGGCACCGGGCTGGGTGACCCGATCGAGCTCGACGCGCTCTCGGCCGTCTACGGCGACCGCAAGGACGCGGCGCCGCTGGTGCTCGGCTCGGTGAAGACCAACCTCGGCCACCTGGAATCGGCGGCCGGTGTCACCGGCTTCATCAAGACCGTGCTGAGTCTGCAGCACGGGTTCATCCCGAAGATGCTGCACTTCTCGACGCTGACCCCGCAGGCCGGGGAGGGTGCGAAGAAGTTCCACATCGCCGCCGAGCCGACGCCGTGGCCCGCCCATGAGGGTCCGCGCCGCGCCGCGGTGTCGTCGTTCGGCGTCAGCGGAACCAACGCCCACATCGTGCTGGAGCAGGCCCCGGAGTCCGAATCCGTTGCGCCACAACCGGAACCGCCGGTGAGCACGCTGGTGGTGACCGGCAAGACCCCGGCGCGCGTCGCATCGCTGGCCGGCGCGCTGGCCGACTGGCTCGACAGCCCCGCCGCCGCCGAGGTCAGCCTGGCCGACGTCGCCGAGACGCTGAACCATCGCCGCGCCCAGCACCCCCGCTTCGCGACCGTCGCCGCCACCGACCGCACCCAGGCCGTCGCCGGCCTGCGCGCGCTCGCCGAGGGCTACCCCGCCCCCGGCGTGGTGCCTGTGCACGACGGCGCCTGCGGAACCGGCGCCAAGCCCGGCACCGTGTTCCTCTACTCCGGACAGGGTTCGCAGTGGGCCGGCATGGGCCGGCGATTGCTCACCGACGAGCCCGCGTTCGCCGCCGCCGTCGACGAGCTCGAACCAGACTTCGTGGCCCAGGCCGGCTTCTCGCTGCGCCAGACGCTGGAATCCGGCGAGACCGTCGTCGGTATCGACCGCATCCAGCCGGTGCTGGTCGGTGTGCAGTTGGCGCTGACCGCGCTGTGGCGCTCCCACGGCGTCGTCCCCGACGCGGTGATCGGCCACTCCATGGGTGAGGTGACCGCGGCCGTCGTGGCCGGGGCGTTGAGCCCCGCCGATGGGCTGAAGGTGATCTCCACCCGGTCGCGGCTGATGAAGCGGCTGTCCGGGCAGGGCGCGATGGCGCTGCTCGAGCTCGACGCCGCCGCGGCCGAGGAGTTGATCGCGGGCTACGACGGGCTGACCGTCGCGGTGTACGCCTCGCCGAACCAGACCGTGATCGCCGGTCCGCCGGACCAGGTCGACGCCGCGATCGCCGTGGTCGACGCGCAGGACAAGCTCGCTCGCCGCGTCGATGTGGACGTGGCCTCGCACCACCCGATCATCGACCCGATCCTCGAGGACCTGCGGACCGAGCTCGCGACGCTACAGCCCCGCACGCCGACCATCCCGGTGCTCGTCACCACCGACGGCCGGCCCACCGACGGCACCAATGTCTTCGACGCCGACCACTGGGTGGCCAACCTGCGCAACCCGGTGCGGTTCGCCCGCGCGGTCGCCACCGCCGGTGCCGACAACACCGTGTTCGTCGAGGTGAGCCCGCATCCGCTGCTCGGGTATGCGATCAAGGACACGCTCGCGGCCCTCGTCGGAGACGAGAAATCAGGCCCGAGCCATCACCACAGCATCGCGACGTTGCAGCGCGACGCCAACGACACCCTGACGTTCCGCACCAACCTCAACGCCACCCACACGACCCGGCCGCCGAAGACGCCGTCTCGGCCCGGGCCTCGCGTGCAGATCCCCACCACGCCGTGGCATCACGCGCACCACTGGATTCAGACGGCAGCCATGCGCGCGGCCGCCGGTGCGCCGGCAGGGGCTGCCGGGGCTTCGGAGGCGCCCGCTACCCACGCCGAGGGCGGCTACCACGAGTGGATGCACGAAGTGACCTGGCCGGTGCGCGATCTCGCACCCGGGCGCGTCGACGGCGGCATCGCCGTGATCTCCGACGACGCCGAACTCGCGGCCGCGCTGAACGGCCGTTCGGTCGGCCTCGACGCGCTCGACGGCATGGGTTCAGCAGATGTCCTGGTGTACGCGCCGGCGGTCCCGGCGCAGCGCTTCGACGCCGCCGCCGCGTACCAGATGTTCGACGAGCTGCGCCGGATCGTCGTCGCACTCGCCGAAACATCTTCCGCGCCAAGGCTTTTCGTCGTCACCCGCAACGCCCAGCCGGTGGCCGAGGGCGACCGGGCCAACCCGGCGCACGCGGTGCTGTGGGGTCAGGGTCGCACGCTGGCCCTGGAGCATCCCGAGTTCTGGGGCGGGCTGATCGACGTCGACGAGACGCTGCCCGCCGAACTTCTGGGCGCGTACCTGCACGCCGAAGCCGCAGAGGCGCTCGGGGGCGCGGGCACCGACCGTGACGACCAGGTGGTCTACCGGGCGGGGGAGCGGCGGGTGCCGCGCCTGGCGCCCCGCGCGCTGCCCGCCGTCGCGGTGAACCGGCTGGAGAACAACACCAGCCACCTGGTCGTCGGCGCCACCGGCAACGTCGGTCCGTACCTGATCCGCCAGCTCGCCGACATGGGCGCGGCGACCGTGGTCGCGGTGTCCCGGCGCGGCACCGGCCTGGCCGACCTCGCCGCGGAAGTCGCCGCCAAGGGCACCACGCTGGTCGAGGTCGCCGCCGACGCGGGCGACGATGCGTCGATGGCGGCGGTGTTCGAGCGCTTCGGCGCGGACCTGCCGCCGCTGGACGGCGTCTACCTGGCCTCGCTCGCGGGCGGTGAAGCGCTGCTGACCGACATGACCGACGACGATCTGCGGCCGATGTTCCGGGCCAAGGTCGACGCGGCCGCCGTGCTGCACAAGCTGTCGCTGACCACGCCGGTGCGCCGTTTCGTGCTGTTCTCGTCGGTCACCGGGCTGCTCGGGTCCCGCGCGGTCGCGCACTACACGGCGGCCAACGCGTTCGCCGACGCCTTCGCCTATGCGCGGCGCGCGCTGGGCCTGCCGGCCACGGTGGTCGACTGGGGGCTGTGGAAGTCCTGGTCGGACGCCCAGCCGCAGATGAAGGCCGCGGGGCTGGAGCCCATGCCCAACGACGTCGCGATCCGCATGCTGCCGACGGTGCTCAGCCCGCAAGCCGGCACGCAGATCGTGCTCGCAGGCGCCGACTGGCCGCGACTGGCCGAGGCCTATCGCATGCGTGCCGCGGTCAAGGTGCTCGACCGCCTGGTCGCGGGGCCCGGCGAGGACGCCGATCTGTCCGCGGTGCCCGCCGCTGAGTGGGGCACGGTGCTCGGTGAGCCGGCCGAATCGGCCGACCACGAGCACCTGTGGCGGGCGCGACTGCTGCCCGGCGAGCGGACCTGGGCGAACGCGCACCGGGTGCGCGGTGTCGAAGTGGTGCCCGTCTCGGTGGTGCTGCACACGCTGTCGGCGCTCGCCGAGCGCGTCGGCGGTGACCGGATCGCCGGCGACGTCCGGTTCGAGTACCCGATCCTGGCCGACGCGCCGAAGGTGATCCACGCCGTCGCCGACGGCGACGCGCTGACCATCTGGTCCAGCGCCACCGCCGACGCCGCCCCGCAGCGCTGGACCCGGCACGCCAGTGCCACGTTGACCGCCGCCCCGCAGCAGCCGCGGCAGGGCGATCAGAGTCCGGTCGGCACCGTGTTCGACGGCGCGGCCATCGAGGACATGCAGCGCGCCTGGGGTGTCGAGGGCCGTCCGTTCACCTGGACCGTCGCCGACGCCACCGCGACGACCGCCGGCGCACGCGGCACCGTCGAGGTGCCCGACACCGAGTCGCCTGCCGCGGCCCTGCTGGACGCCGCGGTGCACGTCGCCCGCCTCGCCGACGCCGACAACGCCGCGCTGCTGCTCCCCGCCGGCGCCGAAAGCCTCGCGGAGTCGAACGACGCAGCTGCGGGCACGGCCACCATCGAGGTGTTCCGGCGCGACGGTGACGGGGCCGCTCTGGTCGTCGATGCGCAGGTCACCGGCCCCGACGGCACCGTCTGGGTGGACGTGCGCGGTCTGACCTTCGCGCCGGTCGAGTCGGCCCCGGCCCCCGCGGTCAGCGAAACCGCGTCGGCAGCAACCGAATTCATCGACTGGTCGACGATGTCGGCGAAGGAGACGGTGGAGACGCTGCGGGTTCGGCTGCGCGCCATCCTGGCCCGCGAGCTGGGCATGCCGGAGACCGCGGTCGACGTCGAGTCGGCGTTCCCCGAGCTGGGCCTGGACTCGATGATGGCGATGAACCTGCTCCGCGACGCCAAGGCGCTGGTGCGCATCGACCTGTCCGCGACCATGCTGTGGAACCACCCGTCGATCGCGCAGCTGTCGGAGTTCGTGGCCGAGCTACTCGCCCCGATGCAGCAGGCCTCGCCCGAACCGGAGGACGAGCCCGGAGAGGCGGACGACTCCGACGAGTTCAGCCTCGACGACCTCTTCGACAGCATCGAATCTTCCGTCGAGTCGGCCAACGCCGGCAGTGAGGGCACCATCTGATGACGACCCCCAAGCCAAAAACCCCCAACATCAAAACCACCTTCGACCGGATCTCGGCGATGTCCGCCGAGCAGCGGGACAAGCTGGCCGAACAGTTCGAGAAGGCCTCGCGCGTCGCCGGTGCCGAGCCGATCGCCGTCGTCGGGATCGGCTGCCGGCTGCCCGGCGGTGTCACCGGACCCGAGAGCTTCTGGAAGCTGCTGGAGAGCGGCACCGACGCGGTGACCGAGGTGCCCGCCGACCGCTGGGACGCCGAGGCGTTCTACGACACCGACATGAGCGTGCCGGGCCGGATGCCGACCAAGTGGGGCGCCTACCTCGAGGACATCACCGGCTTCGACGCCGATTTCTTCGGCATCACTCCCCGCGAGGCGATGTCGATGGATCCGCAGCAGCGGGTGGCGCTCGAGGTGGCGTGGGAGGCGCTGGAGAACGCCGGCTACGCACCCGATCAGCTGGGCGAATCCCGCACCGCGGTGATGCTCGGCGTGTACTACAGCGAGTACCACAACGCTTCGCCGGAGAACGCCGACGCGATCGACGCCTACTCGGCCACCGGCAACGCGCACAGCGTCACCGTCGGCCGCATCGCCTACCTGCTCGGCCTCAAGGGCCCGGCGGTCGCGGTCGACACCGCGTGCTCGTCGTCGCTGGTGTCGATCCACCTGGCCTGCCAGAGCCTGCGGATGCGCGAGAGCGACCTCGCCCTGGCCGGTGGTGTCAACCTCAACTTGCGCCCGGAAACCCAATTGGCGCTTGCCAAGTGGGGCATGCTGTCCCCGCACGGGCACTGCTACGCGTTCGACTCGCGCGCCGACGGGTTCGTGCGCGGTGAGGGTGCAGGCGTGGTCGTGCTCAAGCGGCTCACCGACGCGGTGCGTGACGGGGACCGGGTGCTGGGCGTCATCCGCGGTTCGGCGGTCAACCAGGACGGCCGGTCCAACGGGCTGACCGCACCGAACGCGCCGTCGCAGCGCGACGTTCTGACGCGGGCGCTGAAGTCGGCCGACGTCGCTGCGGGCACCGTCGACTACATCGAATGCCATGGCACCGGAACGGCTCTGGGTGATCCGATCGAGTTCGACGCGCTGGCCGCCATCTACGGCAAGGGCGACGTGCCCTGCGCGCTGGGCACCGTCAAGACCAACATGGGCCACCTCGAAGCGGCTGCCGGCGTGGCCGGGTTCATCAAGACCGTGCTCACGCTGGCGCACGGCACGATCGCGCCGAACCTGAACTTCGACAAGTGGAACCCGCAGATCGATCCGAAGCCGACGCGGCTCTACGTGCCCACCGAGGCGACGCCGTGGCCGGCCAGCGACCACCCGCGCCGCGCGGCCGTGTCCTCGTTCGGCTTCAGCGGCACGAACGCCCACATCGTGCTCGAGCAGGGTCCCGAACCCGCGCCCGCCACCGCCGAGGCCCCGGCCGTCACCACGCTCGTCGTGTCCGGCAAGACCCCGGCCCGGCTGGCCGCCTCGGCCCGGTCGCTGGCCGACTGGCTCGCCGGCGACGGCGCGTCGGTGCCGCTCACCGACGTCGCCTACACCGTCAATCACCACCGCAGCCGCTACCAGACCATCGCGACGGTCTGCGCCCGCACCCATGACGAAGCCGTCACCGGTCTGCGGGCGGTGGCCGCCGGTCAGCCCGCACCCGGCGTGATCGGCGCCCACGACGCCCGCCTCGGTAAGGGCACCGTGTTCCTGTACTCCGGGCAGGGCGCGCAGTGGGCCGGCATGGGCAAGGCGCTGCTCGCGGAGGAGCCCGCGTTCGCCAAGGCCGTCGACGAGCTCGAGCCGGCATTCGTCGACAAGGTGGGCTTCTCGCTGCGCCAGACGCTGGAGGCCGGGGAGCCGGTCGTCGGCATCGACCGGATCCAGCCGGTGCTGGTCGGCATGCAGCTCGCGCTGACCGAGCTGTGGCGCTCCTACGGCGTGGAGCCCGACGCGGTGATCGGCCACTCGATGGGCGAGGCCACCGCCGCCGTCGTCGCCGGAGTGCTCACTCCCGCAGAGGGTTTCGACATCATCGCCACCCGAACCCGGCTGATGAAGCGGCTCTCGGGCCAGGGCGCGATGGCACTGCTGGAACTCGACCCCGCCGCGGCGGAGAAGCTGATCGACGACAAGCCGGACGTGACCATCGCGGTGTACGCCTCACCGAAGCAGGTCGTCATCGCCGGCCCGCCCGAGCAGGTCGACGAGCTCGTCGCCACCGTCGACAAGCAGGGCCGGCTGGCCCGCCGCGTCGAGGTGGACGTCGCATCGCACCACCCGACGATCGATCCGGTGCTGCCGGAGCTGCGGGAGGCGCTGGCGTCGCTGACGCCGGCCGCCCCGAAGATCCCACTGTTGTCCACCGTGGCCTACACCGGTGACGCACCGCTGTACACCGCTGACTATTGGGCGGCCAACCTGCGCAACCCGGTCCGCTTCAGCCAGGCCGTGCACGAGGCCAGCGCCGAGAACAGTGCGTTCATCGAGATCAGCCCGCACCCGCTGCTGTCCCATGCGATCAGCGACACCCTCGCCGCGCAGTCGGTCAGCAAGCGCTTCCACGTCGGCTCCACGGTCAATCGGGACACGCCCGAGACGCTGGCTTTCCACGCGCAGCTCGCGGCGGTCCGCCCGCCCGCGGTCAGCGCCGAGGGCGCAGCGGGCCGGCTCGTCGACGTGCCGCCCACGGCGTGGCAGCACGAGCCGTTCTGGCTCAGCGACCGCGCGGGCACCCCGCAGTACGCGGGCTCGCACCCGCTGCTCGGGGTGCACGTCGAGCTTCCGACGGGCAACGGCCACGTCTGGCAGTCCGACGTGGGCACCGATGCGCACCCGTGGCTGGCCGACCACGTCGTGCACGGCCTGCCGGTCATGCCCGGCGCCGGTTTCGCCGAGATCGCGTTCGCCGCTGCGCAGGAAGCGCTCGGGCGGCCCGCCACCGGTGTGGCGGTCTCCGTCGAGGTCGAGCAGATGCTGCCGCTGGACCCGAAGACTCAACTGACCACCCAGGTCACCGCCGGTGACGACGGCGTCCAGCGGGTCGAGATCCACTCCCGTTCCGACGCGGGCTGGACCCGGCACGCCGTCGGCACCATCGCCGCGGCCGAGCCCGAGACGCCGGGCAAAGTGCTGCCCGCCGACGGGGCCACCCCGGTGTCGCCGGCCGACTTCTACACCGCACTGCGGCGCACCGGCGCCCACCACGGGCCGGCGTTCGCGGCGCTGACCCGCATCGCCCGCTCCGCCGACGCCGCCGACACCGAGATCGAGCTGCCGGAGTCGGTGACCCCGCAGCGCGGCATCACGCTGCACCCGGTGCTGCTCGACGCGGCGCTGCAGGGCCTGGCCGCCGCGATGAGCGACGCGACGCTGGCCGATTCCGGTGAGGACACCTACCTGCCGGTGGGCTTCGGCACGATCCGGGTCTTCGCGGAGCTGGGCCGCCGGGCGCGGTGCCGCGCCGAACTCGTCAGCGTCGCCGACAACGGTGACGCCACCGGTCGGGTCACGCTGACCGACGACACGGGCGCCGTGCTGGCCCGCGTCGACGACGTGGCGCTCAAGCGGATCCAGCGCCGCACGGTGCCACTTCCGTTGTCGCAGAAGATCTTCGACTCGCGCTGGGTCGAGGCCGCTGCGCCCGCCGCGCAAGCGGTCACCGGCAGCTGGCTCGCGCTGGCCGACGGCGCCGCGGGCCAGGCGGCGGCGCAGGAGTTCACCGAGCGGTTCGGTGGCCCGACGCGACGCGTCGTCACCGCCGATCTCGGCGACGAGTCGGCGGTGCGGGAGGCGTTCGCCACCGCGACCGCCGATCCGGATCTGCCTCCGGCCGGCGTCATCGTGTTCTGCGATTTCGACACCGACTCGGCGGACGCCGGGCTGGCGCACGCCCGCGACGTGATCTGGGGAGTCGCCGGGACGGTCCGCGCGATCGTGGGCAGCTGGCACGGCAAGGCGCCGCGCCTGTGGCTCGTCACCTCCGGTGGTCTGGTGACCGCCGCGGCGGACGGCCCGGGCAATCCGGCCGCGAACAGCCTCAAGGGTCTCGTCCGCGTGCTGGCGTACGAACATCCCGACCTGAAAGCCACGCTGCTCGACACCGGCGCCGACGATCCGGCCGGCGCGCTGAGCACCGAGATCGAGGGCAACTCCGCCGACGACGTCGTCGCATGGCGCGGCGGTACCCGCCTGGTGGAGCGGCTCGCCCGCGCCGCGCTGCCCGCCACGCCGGGGCAGCTGACGGTCCGCGCCGACGGCAGCTACGTCGTCACCGGCGCGCTCGGCGGTGTCGGCATGGCCGTCGTGCGCTGGCTGGTCGGCCACGGCGCAGGCAGGCTCGTGCTCAACGGCCGCAACGGGCCGTCCGACGAGGTGGCCGCCGAGCTCGACACGCTGCGGCAGCGCGCCGAGATCGAGGTCGTCACCGGCGACATCGCGGCTGACGGCGTGGCCGGGCGACTGGTCGCGGCGGCCGAGGAGACGGGCAAGCCGCTGCGTGGGCTGATCCACTCGGCTGCGGTCCTCGAGGACGAGATCTTCGTCGGCATGACCCGGGAGAGCCTGGACACCATCTGGGCGCCGAAAGCCCTGGGTGCGCTGCGCCTGCACGAGGCCACCGTCGGCAAGGACCTGGATTGGTGGGTGGGCTTCAGCTCGATCGTGTCGCTGCTCGGTTCGCCCGGGCAGGCGGCATACGCGGCCGCCAACGCCTGGCTGGACGGCCTGGTGGCGGCGCGGCAGGCGGCGGGACTGCCCGCCATCGCGGTCAACTGGGGCCAGTGGGCCGACGTGGGTCTGGCCAGCACGCTGCGGTTCTCGGTGCTCGACCCGATCAGCCCGGCCGAGGGCGTCGACGCGCTCGGCGGGGTCATGGCCGCCGGTCTGCCGCGCGTCGGCATCGCCCGGCTGCGGCTCGACCGTGCCGCGGCGGCGTTCCCCGAGATCCACCAGATCGGGTTCTTCACCGACATGGTGGGTGAGCTGCAGACCGACGACATCGACGAGGACTGGGGCGGCGCCGACGCGCTCAAGGCGATGGACGCCGCGGAGGTGCACCGTGTCGTGGTGGCCCGGCTGCGCCGAAGGATCTCGGCGATCATGGGTTACTCCGACGACAGCGCGGTCGACGTCGCGCAGCCGCTCACCGAGCTCGGGCTCGACTCGCTGATGGCGGTGCGGATGCGCAACACGATCCGCGGTGACTTCGGCGTCGAACCGCCGGTCGCGCTGCTGCTGCAGGGCGCGACACTGACCGACCTCGCGGTGGACCTGATCCGACAGCTCGGGCTGGAGGAGCAGGAGTCCGCCGAACGACCCAACGCCCTGCGCGAGCGCGCCCAGCAGCGTGCCGCCGCGCGTCAACGTGCCGCATCGCGGCGAAAGGTAGGACCACGATCGTGACGAGCAGTACGGGCGAGCAGGACTTCCCGGACAACGCGATCGCCGTCATCGGCATGGCCGGGAAGTTCCCCGGCGCGGATTCGGTGTCGGCGTTCTGGCGCAACCTGCGCGCCGGGGTCGAGTCGATCGTCGACCTGTCGGAGAGCGAGCTGCTGGCCAACGGCGTCACCGAACGCGCGCTGGCCAACCGCGGCTACGTCCGCCGGGCCGGGTTGATGCCGGGCATCGAGGAGTTCGACGCGGACTTCTTCGGGTTCACGCCGTACGCGGCGCGGATGCTCGACCCACAGCACCGGTTGTTCCTGCAGGCGGTGTTCCACGCCCTCGAGGACGCCGGCTACGACCCGCAGGGTCTCGAGTCGACCGTCGGCGTGTTCGGCACCAGCAGCTCCAGCGGCTACCTGCTGCACAACCTGATGTCGAACTTCGACCCGATGATGGTGATCGGGCAGGGCGCCAGCTTCGAGATGGTGAACCTGAGCCTGCAGAACGACAAGGACCACCTCGCCACCCGCGTCGCCCACCAGTTCGACTTCCGCGGCCCCGCGCTGTCGGTGGCCACGGCATGCTCGTCATCGCTGGTGGCGGTGCATCTGGCGTGCCAGTCGATTCTCAACGGCGAATGCGACATCGCGCTGGCCGGCGGCTCGTCGCTGCGCATCCCGCACCACGTCGGCTACTGGTACGAGCAGGGCGCGATGGTGTCGCCCACAGGGCAGTGCCGGCCGTTCGACGTGCGGTCCGACGGCACGATCTTCGCCAGCGGCGTCGGCGTGGTGGTGCTCAAGGCGCTGGCCGACGCGATCGACGACGGTGACCGCATCCACGCGGTGATCCGCGGATCGGCGCTGAACAACGACGGTGCCACGAAGATGACCTACGCCGCGCCGAACGCGCTGGGCCAGGCCGAGGTCATCGCCGAGGCGCACGCGATCGCCGGGGTGGACGCGTCGTCGATCACCTACGTCGAGACGCACGGCACCGGGACCCCGCTCGGCGATCCGATCGAGGTGGAAGGCCTGCGGCAGGCGTTCGAGCTGGCCGAGGAGACCCGCAGCGCGCCCTGCTACCTGGGCTCGGTCAAGTCGAACATCGGCCATCTGGAGACCGCGGCCGGCATCGCCGGGCTGATCAAGGCGATCCTGTGCCTGGAGCACAAGGCGATCCCGGCGACGCTGCACTACACCAGCCCCAACCCGGAGCTGCACATCGACCGCGGGCCGTTCCGGATCCGCACCGCCGACGGCCCGTGGGAGTCCGACGGCATTCGCCGCGCGGGTGTCAGCTCGTTCGGTGTGGGCGGCACCAACGCCCACATCGTGCTCGAAGAGGCGCCGTACTCGGCAGCTCCGACGCCCAGCGCGAAGCCGCAGGTGCTGGTGCTCTCGGCCCGCACGCAGGAGGCGCTGGCGCAGTCACGCGCAGCGCTGGCGAGCGAACTGGCCGACAGCGACGAGATCAGCCTGCCCGACGCCGCCTACACGCTGACCCGGCGCCGCAAGGATCCGTTCCGGCTCGCCGCGGTGGTGCACGACCAGGCCAACGCGGCGACGGTGCTGTCCGCGGCCGAGACGGACAACGTCTTCGAAGGTCAGGGGGTCCCGGACGCGGAGGAGTCCGGCGACCGGGTGGCCTTCCTGTTCCCGGGCCAGGGTGCTCAGCACATCGGCATGGCCCGCGGCCTCTACGACACCGAGCCGGTGTTCGCCCGTCACTTCGACGAGTGCGTGGCCGGGTTCAACGAGCTGATGGGTTACGACCTGCGCGCCGAGATCTTTGACGGGGTGGGCCGCAACCTCGAGCACACCGACCGTGCGCAGCCCGCGCTGTTCACCGTCGAGTATGCACTCGCGAAGCTCATCCAGTCCTACGGTGTGGAGCCCACGGTCATGGTGGGCCACAGCATCGGCGAATATGCCGCCGCCACGATCGCCGGGGTGTTCGACCTCGACACCGCGATCAGGGTCGTCGCCAAGCGCGCACAACTCATGCATGCCGCCCCGCGCGGCGTCATGGTCGCGGTGCCGCTGAGCCCGCAGGCCGTCGCCGAACATCTCACCGGTGACGTGGACGTCGCGACCATCAACGATCCCGGCAGCTGTGTGGTGGCCGGCAGCGAGGACGCGATTCGCACCTTCCAGGCCGCGTTGGCCGAGAAGGGCGTCGCCGCGCGCCGGGTCCGCACGTCGCACGCGTTCCACTCGCGGTTGATGGATCCGGTGGTCGCCGAGTTCGGTGCGTTCCTGTCCTCGGTGACGCTCAACGAGCCGCGAATCCCGTTGCTGTCCAACATCACCGGCACCACGATGTCGGCGGCCGAGGCCACCAACCCGAACACCTGGGCGCGTCAGATCCGGGCCACGGTGCGCTTCGCCGACGAGCTCGACCTGCTGCTCTCCGCTCCGGACCGGGTGCTCGTCGAGGTCGGTCCGGGCGGCACGCTGACCTCGTCGGCGGGCCGGCACCCGCGCTGGTCGGAACGCCACCGGGCGGTGCGGTTGATGCGTCATCAGGCGCAGAACCGCAGCGACGGCGACACGTTCCTGCTCGCGCTGGGCCAGTTGTGGGCGGCGGGTGTGGACGTCGACTGGACGCCGGCTTGGAGCCCAGCCCAGAACGCCGACGCGGAGCCACACCTGGTCACGCTGCCCGGCTATCCGTTCGCCAAGCAGCGGCACTGGGTCGAGCACAACGCCAACGCCGCATGGCTGGGCGGCGCCCCGGCGACCAACGGTCTCGCCGGCGACGCCTCGGCGCCGGCGACCGCACCGGCCGCCGCCGGTGGCGCCTCGTCGGTCGAGACGGTGCTCGCGCAGGTGTGGGCACAGTGCCTCGGCCTGCCGGACATCGACCGCAACGCCAACTTCTTCGAGATCGGCGGCGACTCGCTGATCGCGATCAGCGTCGCGATGACCGCGGGACACCGCGGGCTGGACCTCACACCGCAGGATCTCTACGAGAACCAGACGGTGTCGTCGCTGGCCAAGGTGCTCACCGCCCGGTACGCCGAAGGCGGCCTGGCCCGGCAGACACTCGACGACGTCGTCACCCCGCCGGTGCCGCCGAACGTCGCCTACTTCCTCGAGCACGGTCTGCGCGACGTCGGCCGCTGGCGCACCCCCGTGGTGCTGGGCCTGCGCGCCGACATCGGTGAGGACGACGTCCGCGCGGTGCTGGCCGCCGTCACCGCGGCCCACGACGCGCTGCGCGTGCACCTGGTCGAACGGGCGGGCACCTGGGAGCAGCACATCGCCGACCCCGGTGAGTTCACCGAGCTGATCGTCCGGACCCTGCCCGACGGCGTGGCAGCCGGCAGCCCGCAGGAACGCGAGGCCGTGCAGGCGGCGTTGGACGAGCAGGTGCGCGAGCACCAGCTGCTCACCGCGCCGCTGACCGCGACGTTCCTGCGCGGCGCGCATGGCGGCCGGTCGTCGCTCGCGCTGACCCTGCACGGGGTCGCGAGCGGTCCGGGTGACGACGGCACCTCCCGCGACGTCCTGCTGACCGACCTGGTCACCGCGTTCTCGCAGCGGATGGCGGGGGAGGAGATCACCCTCGCCCCGGTCCCGACGTCATGGCGGGAGTGGTCGCAGCGCTGCGCCGGGCTGGCCACCCACCCGGCGGTCCTGGACAGCCGCGACTACTGGCTTCAGGTCGCCCGCGCCGCCACGGTCACCGTGGCCGGCCCGGAGCCGACCGAGCGCCCCGGCGCCGACGACCTGGTGCGCCTGTCGAGCGCGCTGTCGCCCGCCGAGACCGGGGAGATCGACGACACCCGGCGGCGGCTGCGTCTCCCGGTCGAGGAGATCCTGCTGGCAGCCCTGGGCCGGACCGTGGCCGCCACGGTCGGCGAGGGCACCGTGGCCGTCGACCTCGGCGGCCGCGGCCGTTCGGTGCTCAAGCCGGACGTCGACCTGCAGCGCACCGTCGGGTGGTTCTCCACCCTGCACCCGGTCGCGCTGCCGGCTGCGCAGCAGACCAGCGCGTCGGCACTGCTCGACGATGTGCGGGAGACGCTGAAGGCGGTGCCGCACTACGGCATCGGCTACGGGCTGCTGCGCTACCTGTACGCGCCGACCGCCCGGGCGTTGGCGGACACCCGCTCGGCCGACATCCTGTTCACCCACGTGGGCACCATCCCCGACGTCCCGGCCGATCAGCCCGAGGACGCCGCGGTCCGCTTCGACACCGACACCGCGATGCCGATCAGGGACGCACTGCCCGGCCTGGGGCATGCACTGGAGTTGCGGGTCTACCGCTCGGCCGGGGTGCTCTACACCGACTGGTGGTACGACAGCCGCCGACTGGGCCCCACCGATGTGGAATCCTTTGCCCGGCACTACTCGACCGCACTGCTGGAGATCACGCGGGAAGCGCTGGCCGCCGAGGACGCGGATGCGGCCGGAGACGAGCTGGCGCTCGTCGATCTCTCGTGACACGGCTCAACCGGGCAGGAGGAGCTCATGTCCCGCTCTGACAAGGCGGTCGTCGTCGCCGGCATCCGCAAGTCGTTCGGCTCGGTGGTGGCACTGCGAGACGTCAGCTTCGAGGTGGGCCGCGGCGAGGTGCTGGGCCTGCTCGGCCCCAACGGCGCCGGCAAGACCACGACGGTCAACATCCTGTCGACGCTGATCACCCCCGACAGCGGGCGCGCCCTGATCGCCGGCCACGACGTCGTCGCCGATCCTGCCGGGGTGCGGCGCTCCCTGATGCTGACCGGGCAGTACGCCGCGCTCGACGACATGTTGACCGGCCGGGAGAACCTGCTGATGTTCGGCCGGCTGCAGGGTCTGAAGAAGAAGGTGGCCAAGGAGCGCGCGCTGGAGCTGCTCGAGCAGTTCGATCTGGTCGAAGCCAGCGACCGTCCGGTCAGCACGTACTCCGGCGGCATGAAGCGGCGCATCGACATCGCGTGCGGGCTGGTGGTCCGTCCCGAGGTGGTGTTCCTCGACGAGCCGACGACGGGTCTTGATCCGCGCAGCCGCCAAGCGATCTGGGAGCTGGTCACCGACTTCAAAGAGGCCGGGATCGCCACCCTTCTGACCACGCAGTACCTCGAAGAGGCCGATCTGCTCAGCGACCGGATCATCGTGATCGACAAGGGCACCGTGATCGCCGAGGGCACCGCCGACCAGCTCAAGGAGCGCACCGGCGGCACCTACTGCGAGATCGTGCCCCGCCACATCGCGGACCTTCCGGAGGTGGTGCGTGTGCTCGGCCCGCTGCTGCCGCAGGCCAACCGCGCCGCGCTGACCGAGACCTCGGACCGCATCTCGATGCCGGCGCAGGAGGGTCCGCGCACGCTGATGGCCGCGCTGACCAAACTCAACGAGGCCGACATCGAGTTGATGGACATCGCGTTGCGCCGCCCGTCGCTCGACGAGGTGTTCCTGGCGCTGACGGGTGATCACCCCCGGGATGCAGGCGAGCGCACCGAGGTTCCGGCGGCGGGCGCCTACGCGTGAGCGGGGCAGTCTCGACCGCACCCGCCCGGTCCACCGTTCCGGCGGCCTCCCGGCCGCCGGTGCGCGCGCTGCAGCAGTGGTGGGTGCTCACGGTCCGGATGATCATCCCGACGCTGCGCAACGGCGAGTTGGCGACGCAGATCATCGGATCGATCGTGTTCACGATCGGCTACTACCTGCCTCTCAAGCAGATGATGGGCCAGGTCCAGCCGCTGTCGAGCTACGCGCAGTACCTGACACCGCTGATCATCCTGCAGGCCATCTGGTTCGCGGCGGTCTCCGCCGCGTTCCGCTCGGCCACCGACTCGGTGCAGGGCATCAACCGGCGGTTCCGCGCGATGCCGATCCCGGCGATCATGCCGCTGGCCTCCCGGTTGACGGCCAGCATGTACCGCTGCGTGATCGCGCTTGTCGTGTCGGTGGCGTGCGGCCACGTCATCGGGTTCCGGTTCCACGGCAGTGTGTGGCACACCCTCGGATTCGCCGGCCTGGTGCTGCTGATCGGCGCCACGCTCGCCGTCATCGGAGACCTCATCGGCATCGCCACCCAGAACCCCGAGGCCACGGCACCGATGATGCTGGTGCCGCAGCTGACTCTGGGGCTGGCATCGGTGGGTCTGCAGCCGGTCGAGCAGTTCCCCGACTGGATTCAGGGCTTCGTCCGCAATCAGCCGCTGTCGCAGTGGGTCTACGGCCTGCAGGCGTTCGCCGGGGACACCACCGACGCGGCACCGGAGGTGACCTGGGCCGTCCTCACCCCGGGACTGGCGTGGGCGGTGGGCGCCGGGGTCGTCGCCGTCGTCCTGCACCGCATCGTCAGCAGGAGGAGGCGGTGATGGCGGTCTCGCAGACGGTTCCCGAGCCCGTCGCGAAGGCGCCGTACCGGTCCGGCCGGCATCGCGACGCCCGGGTGTGGGAGAACTCGCCGCGACGGCTCGTTCCGCAGGTGCTGCTGCTGACCTACCGCATCCTGCGGCGGTGGAGCCGCGATCCCGCGACGCTGGTGCAGTCGCTGGTGATGCCCGCCGGGTTCCTCGCCGCGCTGGACATCGTCTTCGGTGACGTCATCAAGCAGGTGAGCGGGCAGAGCGGCCTGTACGGGCAGGTTCCGCTGGTCGCCCTCGTGGGCGGGATGACCGGAGCGATCATCGGGGCGATCAGCGTCATGCGGGAACGCGACACCGGTCTGCTGTCGCGGTTCTGGGTGGTGCCGATGCACCGCGCCGCCGGACTGCTGTCGCGGATGCTGGCCGAGTGGGTCCGCATCGTGGTGATCACGCTGGTCGTGATGTGTGTCGGGTTCGCGCTGGGGTTCCGGTTCGAGCAGGGCCTGCCGGCGGCGATCGCGTGGGTGTTCATGCCCGCGATGTTCGGGGTGGCGTTGTCCGCGGCGGTGCTGACGCTCGCGCTCTACTCGTCGAGCACGCTGGTCCCGCAGGCCACCGACATCGTGGTCGCGGTGCTGATGTTCTTCTCGATCGGATTCGTTCCGCTCGACCAGTACCCGAAGTGGTTGCAGCCGTTCGTGGAGCACCAGCCGGTCAGCTATACGATTAAGGCGATGCGCGGCCTGTCACTGGACGGGCCCATCGCCGAACCGGTCCTATTCACGGTGCTGTGGTCCGCCGGCATCTTCGCGGTGTGCGCGGTGCCGCTGGCCATCGGCTATCGCAGGGCCAGCCGCCGCGGGTGACCCCGCTTTCGACGCACAGGGAGTTGTGACAGACGTGTATCCGACCTCCGGGATCCGCAAGTTGGCGCGCAGCGAGGAGATGTTCGCCGAGACGCACAACTTCATCGGCCTGGCGGCGCACGTCACGGGACCGATGGACGCCGACGCGCTCTCGGATGCCTTCGATGCGCTCATCGAGGCGCATCCCGTGCTCGGTGGGCATCTCGAGCAGTTGCCCGACGGCAAGTGGGAGATCGTGCTCGACGATCTGATGCACTCCGGCATCGAGGTGGTCGAACTGACCGGCGACCAGCCGGCGCCGCCGCTGATCTTCGACCAGACCCAGTCGCTGGTGCACCTGCGCCTGACGATCCGTGACGGTGTGGCTCAGCCGACGCTCTACATCCACCACAGCCTGGCCGACGGTCACCACCAGTTCAGCCTCGTCGAGGAGCTGTTCTCCACCTACACCGATCTGGTCACCACCGGGACCACCAAGCCGGTCACGGTGCATCCCGCGCCGGAGCCGCTGGAGGTCATCCTGGCCAGCCGTGGTGTCGAGAAGAGGCCACGCTCGGGCCTGGAACGCCTGCTGGCGGCGATGTTCGCCTACGAGCTGCCGCCGTCACGCCGGGCGCCCTCGGAGACCAATCCGGTGCTGCCGCAGCTGGTTCCGATGGAGTACTGCACGCTGTCGGAACAGGACACCGAGAAGATCATCGGGTTCTGCCGGGCCAACAAGCTGGGCCTGAACAGCCTGCTGTCGGCGGCGGTGTTGATGGCCGAGTGGCAGGTGCGCAACACCCCGAACATCCCGGTGCCGTACGTGTATCCGGTCGATCTGCGCTACCTGCTGACGCCGCCGGTGTCGGCGACCGAGAGCACCAATCCGGTGGGGATCGCGACGTATCTGGCGGAAATCCATCCGGGCACCGATGTGGCGGCGCTGGCCCGCGACATCAACGACACCTACAAGAAGGACATCGCCGAGGGCGTCATCCAGCAGAGCTTCCTGCACTTCAGCCCGCAATACGTCGGCAATCCGCCCGGGCTGCCCGATGTGGTGATGTTCACCGACAACGGCATCGTGCCGCCGCTGCGCACGCCGCCGGACATGGAGGTGGCCGCGAGCCACGGCGAGTTCTATTTCGCGGTCGGCGCGGGCATCGAGATCTACACGTCGAAGATCTTCAACGGGCAGTTGATGATCGAGTACCACAGCCACGGCCCCGATCGCGACAAGTCGATCGCCGCGATCGAGGCCCAGCTGCACGGCATCGTGGCCAAGCAGGCCGCGAGCACGGGCGCTTAGGTGCCGAACGCGTAGCGATGGTATTGCAACGAGGTACGCAGCGGCGGCACCGCCGCGACGAGGCGTTTGAGCGCGTGCATCCCGCGACCGGTGCGGGCGTAGGTGCTGGCGTCGAAAAACGTTGCCGCCGAGAGCAAGCGGATGTCGGGCAGCTTGTCGAGGATCTGCTGGGGGTCGTTGACCGCCCAGTACAGCACCGAGCCGGAGGTGCGCACCAGCGACTGGCTCTTCTGCGATTTGATGGCCAGCCAGTTGAAGAAGTCGATCTGCAGCTCGCCGGTGCCGAAGCGGTCGACGAACCGGCGCAGCAGCGCGATTCCCTCGTCCTCGGTCAGGTACATGCTGATGCCCTCGGCGATCAGCAGTGTCGGCCGGTCGGCGGGAATCTGCTCGAGCCACTGCGGTTCGGTGGCCGGCGTGGCGATCAGCTCGTAGTTGTCGCGGCTGGGGTAGATCTGCTCGCGCAACGCGATCACCTGCGGGAAATCGACGTCGTACCACCGGACGCCGGGCCCGGGGTCGACGCGGAACACGCGGCAGTCCAGCCCGCAGCCCAGGTGTACGACGGTGCACTCCGGGTGCGCGGCGATGAACTGCCGCACCCAGATGTCGTACTGCGCGGTGCGAACGGTGAACAGCGGCGCCCACTTCGGCGTGATCTCCAGCTCACTCCAGTCGAAGTCGAGCTTGCCGATCGCGGCCTTGGCGAAGGTGTCACCGAGGATGGGCTGATCGAAGTCGGCGTCGAGTGCCTTGAGGTACAACGTGGACAGCATCGTCTTCGCGGGGCCGCTCAGATTGACCGCAACTTTGTCGTTCACGTGTGTGAGGCTATGCGCTCGAGGCCCGGCGTGGCACGTCGGGTTGGAAAGGCTGGGGTTGGGAAGGCCAGGAAAGGATGTGCCGGAGTTGGCTGAATCACCGAAGGTGCTGCTGCTCTACTACAGCTACACAGGGCAGGCCAAAAAGGTGCTCGACGCCGCGGCCGAACGGTTCCGCGCCCGCGGGTACGAGGTCACCGAGGCGCCGATCGAGTTCACCGATCCGCGCTATGCCGAGCGGTTCTCCCGCTTCCCGATGCGCCGGGTGTGGCCGGAGTTCCTCGGCATGCTGCCCGCGCAGACGCTCAAGCGCACCGGCGACATCCGCACCCCCGAGGCGGTGCGCACCGGGTCCTATGACCTGATCTGCATCGGGTCGCCGACGTGGTGGGACACCGTGTCGATGCCGTTGCGCACGTTCCTGATGTCGCATGAGGCCCGGCCGGTGTTGGATGGCAAGCGATTTGCGGTGTTCGTGGTGTGTCGGCGCAAGTGGCGTAAGAACCTCGCCGGGGTCCGCAAGCTGGCCGAGAAGAAGGGCGGGCGCTACGTCGACGGGATCCACTTCACCTATCCCGGCGGGGAGCTGCCGTCGATGCTGTCGCTGACCAGCTACCTCGGGTCGGGGGAGTACAAGGAGCGCTACCTGGGCATGAAGCTGCCCCCCACCAACATCAACGATGAACACCTCGAAGAGGCACGGCGATTCGCCGACCGCGTCGCCGACAAGGTGTTCGGTCGAACACCCTCGGAGCGTCCGTAGTGGCGCGTCCGTTCGACGTGAGCGCCGAGGCGAGTGCCGAGGTCGCCGACGTGCTCGCCGCCTTCGCCGCCAGGGACTACTGGCTGGCCCGCCTGGCCGCCTACGGCGGTGATTCGATGACGCTGGATTCCTTGACCGTCGACCCCGACGGCGCCGTCGTCGTGCAGACCACGCAGGATCTGCGCCAGGACATGCTGCCCGGCCAGATCGGCCGGATGTTGCCGGGGAACACCTCGATCACGCGCAGGGAATCCTGGCGGCCCGGCGCCGACGCGGGGGAGGCACACGGCGAGTTCGCGATCACGGCCCGCGGGGTGCCCAGCTCCGGGTCGGGAACCATGGTGCTGCAGGCGATTCCGACGGGCTCGCGGCTGCGCGTGCGGGGCACGGTCGAGGTGCGGATTCCGATGATGGGCGGTCGCATCGAACGCTACGTCGCCGAGCTGATCGCCCGCGACGTGCCGCAGATGCAGCAGTTCACCGCGTCCTGGATCGCCGGGGAGGCGTAGCCGTGCCCGAACCGATCCCGAGCGCCGAGGACGCGCTGGCCCGGCTCTCCATGCCACTGGTCGAGGCGATGATGACCCAGCGCGCGATCCGGCGGGTGCGCCCCGATCCGGTCGACGACGCGATCGTGCTCAAGTGCATCGAGCTCGCGTTGCGGGCGCCCACCGGAGCGAACGGGCAGAACTGGGAGTTCGTCGTCGTCAAGGACCGGCGGATCAAGAAGAAGCTGCAGCGTCGATACCGGCTGGCGTGGCGGGCTTTTCACCGTACGTCGATTGCCGACATCGCGTCCTACGACGAGGAGATGGCCAAGAGCGTCAAGGCCATCGAATGGCAGCTGGAGCACTTCACCGAGATTCCGGTGTTGGTGATCGCGTGCCTGCGCCTCGGCGCGAGGGAGGGCAAGGTGCCGTTCGTGCCGATGCCGCACGCGGCCGCCTCGGCGTTCTTCGGTTCCATCTACCCCAGCGTGCAGAACCTGCTGCTGGCGGCCCGCTCGATGGGGCTGGGCGCTTCGCTGATCACGTTGCCGCTGTGGAATCTCACATCGGCGCGCCGGATCCTCGGGCTACCGATGGACGTCACGCCGTGCGCGGTGGTGCCGCTCGGCTGGCCGAAGGGCCGGTACGGCCCGACCACGCGCAGGCCGGTGGACGAGGTGGTGCACCTCGACCGGTACGGCAACCGCGCGTGGTTCGGACCGCGTCGCTGAGCGGGATCTAGTCGGAGCCGCCCGAATCGCCGCCGCCCGAATCGCCGCCGCCCGAATCGCCTGAGCCGCTGCCCTTGTCGGCCTTGCTGCTCGCCGATGTGCCGGCTGTGCTCTTCGCCTGACGGTCGGCGTTCTTCGCCGCCCGGGCGCTCTTGCGCTCCGACGCGCTGTCCTCGGCCTGCTGCTTGGCGGACTCGAATTTCTTCTGCAGCGACGCGACCGTGTCCTTGACGCTGAACGTGCCCTTGCGCCCCGACTGACCCCCGGTGGACGCATCGGCCTGGTCGCTGGATTCCTCGGCTGTGTCCGGGGCCTCGGTCGCCTCGGGTGCCGTGGCCTCCTCGGTGGTCTTCTCGGTGGTCTTCTCGGTGGCCTTTTCGGTGGTCTCGACCACCGGCTCCGTGGTGACCGCCGGCGTCGGCGGGGCGGTCTGTGCCGGCGCCTGCACCTCGGTCTTGGCCACCTTCAGCGTGTTCAGGCCGACCAGAGTGGTGGTCGCGGTCTCGGGAGCGCCGCCGGGCCAGCCTGTCGGATTGTCCGGGTAGTCCTTGTCCTCGACGGCGGGGTTCTCCGGCTTGGGGATGAACAGCTTGACGAACGTCTCGATTTCCCGCACGGCCAGCCAGTCCGGCACGTGCCCGGTGACCTGCAGTGCCGCAGCGAGATTGGCGCTGGCGGTGACGAAGTCGTACATCGTGACGGGTCGGAACGCCTGCGGCTCGCCGGTGAAGTAGTCGGCGACGGACTTGATGACCTCGAAGCGGTCCAGCTTGATCGTCTTGCCCGACCACTCGGTGGGCTTTCCGTCGACGGGATTGATGACCTCACCGAAGGTGTAGCCCTCCGGGGAGTAGAACTTCCACATCGGCACCGTGAACATCGACTGCAGCATGCCGATGGGGTCGGTGCACTCGAACGCACATCCCTCGTGCATCGGGAGATTCGCAGCGGCCCACCAGTTCAGGTGCTCGCCGAGCGGGCGCGACAGCGCCGGGAACGGCACCAGCATGTCGACGAAGCCTTCGAGCATCTCGGGGTTCGCCGGGTCCCAGCCCCACACGTTGTTGGGTTGGGAGACTTCCCAGCTGCCGCTCTCCGCCATCGCGTCGGCGAAGCGCTGAATGCCGAACACGAGATTGGCCGGGGTGTTGAGCGCTGCCATGAACGCGTTGGCCGGAATGTTGGCCACGGAACCGGTCAACGCGACGTCGGCGTCGCGCACGACGATCGTGTGCGGGGTCGGGGTGACGGGACCGACGGCGATCAGGCCGGCCCCCACCAGGGCAACGCCCGCGGTGGCGTACGGACGCAAAGCTGTGTGCATCGAGAATCCTTCTGTGGTCGAGGTGACGGCAGCATAGAACCCGCTCCCCGTATGCGGCGGACGAATGCGACCGTAGCAAAGTAACGATAGACGGTGACGGCACGGTCGTGTGCAAAGACCACGAAAAGCTGTACGACGAGTTCGGCGCCGCTGGCGTGCGCCGAGCGGCACGCCTGACCTCGCTGGCAGAGGCGGCAAAATTGACCTGACGGCAAATAATCACCGGGCGTGCCGGCCCCGCCCACGTCACGCCGACCGCACGCAGCAATGTAACGAAACCCGCTACTGCGGCGATGTCAGCTAACTCGCGTGCCCGAGTGTCTGGTCAGAGTTTCTTCAGTCCGCGCAACACGGTGCCGAACGGTCCACTGGCCGCGACCGCCTTGCGCAGCCGCGGATTGAGCTGACTGGCGTTCATGACGAGCAGGTAGCGCAGCCCGTGGTCTCGCCACTCGGCGATCTGGTCGAGCACCTCGTCGGCCGTGCCGCAGAAGGTGATCTCCCGCATCAACGACGGCGGCACCGCCTTGGTGTAGGCGAGCGCGCTCTCGTAGTCGATGGTCTGCGGGACGAGATCCTGGACACCGGAGAAGTCGGCGCCCAGCGGGTGCACGGCGCCGTGGCGGGCCCACGTCTCGGCCGGCGCGGCCAGTGCCGACGATTTCAGGATGACCCCGTCGAGTGCCTCGTCGACGTCGTCGCGGGTGCGGCCCACCACGACGGCGCGGTTCAGCGCCGGGACGATCGCGGCGGGGTCGCGGCCGGCGTCGGAGGCGACGTCGTGCACGACGCTCAGGGAGCGGGCGTAGTCGGCGGGCCGGGACACGGTGAACGGCACCCATCCGTCGGCGTGCCTGCCGGTGATGCGCAGCATGCGGGGGCCCTGCGCGGCCACCCACATCTCCGGCCACGTGCCGCGGTAGGGCGGCAGATCGAACACCGCATTGTGCAGCGGGAAGAACTCTGAATCCCGGGTGATCGGTTCACCGCCGGAGTTCCACAGCGCGCGAATCGTCGCCACGGCCTCTTCGAACCGCGCCACCGGCTTCTCCCAGGGCACGCCGTAGGGCTCGTTGCCCTCGCGTTCGCCGACCCCGATGCCGAGGAGGGCGCGACCCTTGGTGAGCAGGTGCAGGGTCGCGGCGGCCTGGGCGGTGACCGCCGGGTTGCGCCGGGAGGCGTCGGTGACGCACACACCCAGCCGCAGCCGGGTGAAGCGGTTGCGCGCGGCCAGGTGTCCGAGCATCGTCCAGGGTTCCAGGATCGCGTCGATCTTGGGCACCAGCTTGGCTCCGACGCCGAGGTGCTCGGGGGTGGCCAGCGAGCGGGGGATCAGCGAGTTCAGGTGATCGCCCACCCACAGCGAGTCACCCCCGTTCATGGCCACGGTGGCGCCGGCGAACCGGGTGGCCGCGGTCGGCGAGAAGCGGGTGTTGACGATCCCGTCGAGCAGCCCGAATCGCAGCCCGCCGGTGGATGTTCCGTCTCGTCGGGCGCCGAATCTCATAGGAGGAACCGTACTATCAGGGGCGCTACCCGCCTGCCCGACCGGATCCGAGGAGACCATGCTCGAGGTGCTCGACCGGGGTGAGGCGAGCGCCGCCCATCCGGTTCCGCTGCTGTTCGTCCACGGCGCCTGGCATGCCGCGTGGTGCTGGGACGAGAACTTCCTGGGCTGGTTCGCCGATCGCGGCTACCGGGTGCTGGCGCTGAGCCTGCGCGGTCACGGCGCGAGTGGCACGGACAAATCCCTCAACGACTGCACCTTCGACGACTTCGAAGCCGATGTCGCGACGGTCGCCGCGACCGTGAAGACGCCGCCGGTGCTGATCGGGCACTCCATGGGCGGTTTCGTCGTGCAGAAGTATCTGGAGTCCCACGACGCGCCGGCAGCGGTGCTGATGGCGTCGATGCCGCCACAGGGCTACCTGCGGTCGGGGTTGCGCTGGCTACGCCGGCACCCCTGGCACTTCGCGAAGATGTCGGTGACGCGCCGGACGCTGCCGTATGTCAGCACTCCCGAGTTGGCGCGGGAGCGGTTCTTCTCGCCGCACACCCCCGAGGACCTGCTGCTGCGGTATGCGGGGCGACTGGGGGAGGAGAGCGCACGCTCGGGCACCGACGGGATCTTCAACCGGCCGCATCCGGAGCGGATCCGGACCCCGATGCTGGTCCTGGGCGCAGATGACGACGGGGCGGTCACCCGCGCGGAGGTCGAGGCGACCGCGCGGGCGTACCGGACCGAGGCCGAGTTCTTCCCGCGGATGGGGCACAACATGATGCTGGAGCCGGGTTGGGAGGCCGTGGCGGCCCGCATCGACGCGTGGTTGACCGCGCAACGGCTCTGACACCGGCGGCCGCACGGCCTCCGGCAAAGCATCGCCGCACCCGGGCCACAACCACTTGTTTGCGCTTTCACATTGCTGACGAGACCGCGGAGACCGGTCATATTGACGTCGCCGACAGCCGCAAAGCCTGATCAGCCAGCGCATTTCGACGGGGCAGCGCCGGCACGCCGAATCGCCCGCCGAGTGCGCCAGGCACGCAGAACGGGCCCATCGTCGCGGACACATGTGACGGCGTAGCAATTTCTCGTTAGCTGGACACCTGCATCACACTTCGGTACTGTCATCGTGATCTCGTCGTGACCCGTTACGCGAGAGCCCTGAGCACGTCCGACGAGAGGGATGCACACATGCAGTCAGCGTTGCGGCCGTACGTCACGACAGGCGTTGCGCTTGTCGGGGCGTCGTTGATCGCGGCGGGGTCGGTATTGCCGGTCGAGGCGGCGGTCAGCGCCGCCCAGGAGCGCACGATCTCGTCGATGGACGTGAGCCTGGTGGCCGCGTCGACGGGTCTCAAGCCCGGCCAGTCCTACGCCAACATCATTCCGAACCTGTTCAACGCGGTGCTGAGCATCCCGCGTGCCGAGATCGACGGCATCAACCGCTTCTCCGCCGCGATGGAGGAGAGCAAGAGCTGGTGGGTCTACAGCGACGTCAACGTCCTCGGGTGGGATCCGCCGAACGAGGAGATGACCAAGGGCTTCGTGGACATGCTCCTGCCCTTCAAGCCTTACTCGGAGCAGGCCGGCATCGCCACGTTCCTCTGGTTCGCCGCGAACTTCCCGATGGATGCGGGCTGCTCCGGCCTGCCGCCGTGTCCGCACCCCGAGAGCATCCTCAGCCACATGTTCCAGGTGGCCCCGTGGGAGTTCTACACCGGTGACGGCTACACGTTCGGCGATGTGATCAACCCGGTCAGCGAGAACGAGACCTATTGGGGTCAGGAGCTCGGCGAAACGGGTGAGAAGACCCCATGGTCGAACACGACCTGGCTGCTCGACCCGAACGCCGGCTGGAACGCGACCTGGGACTACCTGCTCGACGATCCCGAGCCGGTCGACTTCCCGTCCGGCAAGGAGATCTGGGACACCACGGTCCGGCTGACGTCGGCGCTGTGGAAGAGCTGGTACCCCTTCGTGCCGCAGAGCACGCTGTGGAACCCGCAGATGTCGCTGTCGGCCTACGTGCTGCGCCCGTTCGCGAAGGTGCTCTGCCCGACCTGCAACCCGGCAGATCCGTTCATGCCGACGGACTGGAAGCCGGGCGACGACATCCCGCCGAACAGCTACGTGCCGCTGAAGTACAAGAAGAACTACGGCGAGGACGGCAAGTGGATCGGGCCCAAGCCCGGCGAGGAAGACACGTCCACCGCGACCGCGCTGCTCGCGTCGAAGACCACGCCCGCGGTCGAGACGTCCGTCGAGGAGCCGACGAAGGACGCCTCTACCGACGCGGTGAAGCCGGCCAAGAAGAACGATTTCCTGGCCAACGCGATCCAGAACCTCACCGACAAGTTCAACCAGGCCAAGACCGACGACACCAAGACCGACACGGTCGAGGCCGGTGCCACGGACACCGACAAGGGCGAGGTCAAGGAAACCCCCGCCACCGAGGTCACCCCGGTTGCCGACAAGACCGACGACACGTCGTCTGACGACACCGCCAAGCCGGCCAAGAAGTGGTCGTTCGGCAAGGACCGCAAGGCCGCCGACACGACGAAGGCCGACGCAGGTGCCGACACGACGAAGGCCGACGCGAAGAGCGATGCCGCAGGGTCGAAGTCGTCGGACAACGCGGCACCGGCCAAGAAGGCGCCCAAGTTCGGCAAGCGTGACGCGGGTGGCAGCGGCTCGGGTGCCAAGGCAGGCGCGGACAAGTCCGACGGCGGTGACAGCAAGTAGGAACGGGACTGCGATCGCCCGTACTATCGCCACGTGAGTACCGAGCAATACGACGCTGTCATCGTCGGTGCAGGATTCGGTGGGATGGGTGCCGCGATCCAGCTCAATCGGCTGGGGTACCGCCGGATCGTCATCCTCGATCGGGAAGACGATCTCGGCGGTACCTGGCATGTCAACCGGTATCCGGGTCTGACGGTCGACGTCCCATCCACCACGTATTCGTATTGGTTCGAGCCGAACCCGTACTGGTCGCGGCTCTACGCTCCCGGCGCTGAGCTCAAGACCTACGCCGAGCACGTCGCCGACAAGTACGACCTGCGGCGCTACATGCGCTTCAACACCACGGTCGACGGGGCGCGCTGGGACGAGGAATCGCAGACCTGGCAGGTCTCGCTGCAGGGCGGTGAGACGATCCGCGCGCAGTTCCTCATCCTGGCGACCGGATACCTGAGCCAGCCGAAGAAGCCCGACATCCCCGGCATCGAGGACTTCGCGGGCACGGTGCTGCACGCCCAGGAATGGAACGACGGTTACTCGCTGCGCGGGAAGAAGGCCGCGATCATCGGAACGGGTTCGACCGGTGTGCAGTTGATCCCCAAGCTCGCCGAGGACGTCGCCGAGCTGACCGTGTATCAGCGCACCCCGATCTGGGTGATGCCGAAGTTCGACCTCTCGTTCGGCCCCGCCGCCCAGAAGTTGTTCGCGAGATTCCCTGTGGCACAACGGCTCCTGCGGATGTCCAGCGATCTGTTCATGGACGTCATGGTGACCATCGCGATGTGGAAGTTCCGGCAGTTCCGTCCGGTCAACAGCGCCGCGGCGGCCATCGGCGCCCTGCACCGCTACCTGTCGATCCGGGACCGGGAGCTGCGGCGCAAGCTCACCCCGAATTACGACTTCGGCTGCAAGCGCCCGACGCTGTCGAACGTGTATTACCGCGCGCTCAACAAGGCGCACGTGCACCTGGAGACGGCGGGCATCGAGCGGATCGATCCCGACGGGATCGTGACCACCGACGGCGTCAAGCGCACCGTGGACACGTTGGTTCTGGCCACGGGCTTCGACGTGTGGGAATCAAACCTGCCCGCAATCCCGGTGATCGGCCGGGAGGGCCGCGACCTCGGAAAGTGGTGGCGGGAGAACGGGTTCCAGGCCTATGAGGGCATGACGGTGCCGATGTTCCCGAACATGATCAACCAGGCGAGTCCCTACGCGTGGGTGGGCATGTCCTGGTTCGACACCGTCGAGTACCAGATGCGGCACATGAAGCGGTTGTTCGGCGAGCTGCAGCGCAGCGGCGGCCGCGCGTTCGAGGTCACCGAGGCGGCCAACGACCGGTTCCTCGATCGCATGCTGACCCTGCTCGACGACTCGGTGTTCCGGCTCGGAGATTGCACCAATTCGCGGTCGTACTGGTTCAACAAATCCGGCGAGGCGCCGCTGTTCCGGCCCACGTCCATCCGACAGGCCGTCAAAGAGCAGGAGCATTTCCCGCTCAGCGATTACCAGATAGCCTGACGCCCCCGACGAACGAGGTGACACCATGACAGCGGCCACCACGGATCCGGTGAAGCTGCCACCCGGCCCGCCCCTACCCAAGCTGGTTCAGGGCGCGTATGTGCTCACGGCCCGCTACGGCTCCATCGCGGCGCTGGGCCGCCGTTACGGTTCCACGTTCACGCTCAAGGTGCCGGTGTTCGGCACCACGGTGGTGATCAGCGATCCCGCGCTGGTGAAGGAATTGTTCAGCAGCAGCCGCGAATTGATCGGGCGGCCGCAGAACAACCTGGGGGGTGACGTGCTCGGCCCCGGCTCCATCTTCAACCTCGAAGGGGACGCGCTCCTCGCCCGCCGCAAGCTGCTCCTTCCGCCGTTCAACGGCAAGAACATGCGTGCCTACGAGAGCATCACCGAGCAGGAGGTGCTGCGCGAGATCGGCTCCTGGGCCGAGGGAGTCGAGTTCCCGACCGTCGACCCGATGATGCGGATCACGCTCAACACGATCCTGCGAGCGGTGTTCGGCGCCGAAGGCGCCGAGCTCGACGAGATGCGTGAGCTGATGCCCAAGGCCGTCGAGTTCGGATCGAAGATCGCGCTGATGCCGTCCGTCGTGCGCAAGGACGTCGGGCCGTGGAGCCCGGGCGGGAAGTTCGCCGGTTACCGACGCCGGATGGACGAGCTGCTGAAATCGCTGATGAGCCGAGCGCGATCGGACCCGGACTTCGCCGACCGTGGCGATGTGCTGTCACTGCTGCTGCAGGCTCGCTACGACGACGGCGCACCCATTCCGGACAACTACATCGTCGACGAGCTGCTCACCATGCTGGTGGCCGGGCATGAGACGACCTCGACGCAGTTGGCCTGGACCATCGAACGCATCCGTCGCCATCCGGACCTGCTGGTCCGGCTCACCGACGAGGTCGACGCGGGCGGTAACGAGCTCCTGCTGGCCACCATCGCCGAGTCGCAGCGCACCCGGCCGGTGCTGACCGCGGCGCTCCGGCGGGCTCGCACGCGAATCCAGCTGGGGGAGTGGATCATTCCCGAGGGCGCCACGATCCTGGCGAGCACCCAGCTCGCGATGGCCGCCGAGAGCAGCTTCCCCGACGCCGAGCGCTTCGACCCGGACCGCTTCGTCGGCAAGCCGCCCAACCCCTTCGCGTGGATCCCGTTCGGCGGCGGCATGATGCGATGCATCGGAGCCTCCTTCGCCACGATGGAGATGGAGGTCACGCTTCGTACCATCCTGCGTGAGTTCCGCATCGAGCCGACCACCGAACCCGACGAGAAGCCCCACAGCCGCGGCGTGACCGTCACACCGGGCCGGGGTGGCCGCGTCGTCGTGCACCGCCGCACACCGGCCGGACCGCGCGCCGCCGATTCGGTCTCGGCGGGCAACGGCGAGAGCCGCTAGAACCGGTAGGACAGCACCCGCGCCTTGCGGGCGATCGCGGGGATGCGGTGGGAGAGCCGCGCGGCAAGACGCAGCCCGCGGGGGAATGCCGCGGCTTCGGGCCGCTGCATCACGCTCTGCTCGTCGCGAAGGCGCAGGGCGGGATTCCAGGACTCCGGGCGGCGGGCGTCGGCGAATCCGGGGAAGTTCCACTGGTTGTGCGGCGAGTTCGTCTTCCGTGAGGTGGCCAGCCGACCCAGCAACCGGTTGGCCCGGCTCACCGGTCCGTAGTCGTTGAACGCGAGCACGCCCGTCGCGAAATGTGTTGTCACGTCCGAGAACAACGCCTTCACCGCCGGCTCGTCGAGGAACGCGATCAACCCGTCGGCGAACACGACGGCGGGCCGGTCCGCCGGAATCTGATCGGCCCAGCCTCGGGCGGTCAGATCGGTGGGCATCGGATGGTCGGCCGGATGGGCCGGCAGCACGTCGGCGCGCAGCGCCAGCACGGCGGGCGTGTCGACGCTGTACCAGTCGACTCCGGCGCCGGGGTTCACCCGGTGCACAGCCGACGACAGACCCGCCCCCAGATCGACCACCACGGCATCTGGATGTTCTGCCAGGAACGCGCTGATGAGCTCGTCGAGAATCTTGGCGCGCAGAGCCACCAACGGCACCACGCTGGGGGTGGCGGCGAGGCTGGTGAAGTCGTAGTCGATGGCACCGACGGTGTCGAGCGCCCACCGATCGCCGAGGATCGGCCGCGGCGCGCGCTGGTCGAGTGCGCGGCAGTATTCGGTCAGCAGAGCGGTCTGTTCGAGCGGTGCGAGATGGCTGACGTCCATGACATCAGCCAAGCACAGCCGGCTCGGTCACTGCGTCGCAGAGGTGCTGTCCGCGCTCGCTGCGGTATGTGACGCACGGGTGTGCCGATCGAAGAGACGCGCGAAGGGCCGCTTGCGGGTCGCTGTGCGATCCGCGGCCTCCTTCTTCGCGGTGGATTTCTCCGCGACAGTCGTGGCGGGGGCGGCCGGGGCGGTCTCCTGTGCGAGATCGTCTCGCTCCGTTGGCTCGTCGGCAGCGGCGACCTCGGGCTGGACGACCTCGGGTTCGGCGTCAGCCGGCTCCGCAGGCTCGGCCGCGCGCACCTTTCGCACATCCCGCGCAGTGGTCAGCGCTGTCACCAGGGGGGTGGCTGCGCGCGTCTGTGGCTGGGGCTCGGGGTTGGGCTCGGGGGTCGGTGGCACGACCGGGGGGAGCAGGTCCACCGGCCAGCCGGGGGAGTCCGGAAGGTAGGACCGGTCATAGCCCTTCTCGATCTTCGCCTTCAGGGGACCGTTGAGTTCGTCGGCGAGCTTGTCGAGTCCCATTTTGCGCAGCGGATCGAGCAGCGGGATGTTCTCCGTCGGAACGAACACGTAGATCGTGTTGCCCTCTTTCCAGACGTAGTTCGCCGGATCGTAGATGTCGATGTCGTCGTAGTTGACGTGGATGTTGGTCAAGCCGGCGTTGGCGTTGAGGAATGCCAGCAAGTTCATCGGGTTGTCCGGCCAGTCGGAGGCTCGGTCGTATTGCCGTGTCACGTCGATGATGTCGTAGTCGGTGGCCGGCGTGACCGAGCCGAGCCGCCGGTGCGTTCCGCCGTACTTGCGGTCCGGGTTGCCGATGAGCACGAAGCTCATCTGCTCCCGCGTCGGCACGCCCTCGGTTCCGGCATGGTCTTCGAGCCACTGTCCGACTACGCGTGCACCCTGGCTGTACCCGAACACCACCATGGGGTTGGTGAAGTCGGTGGCGGCGAGGACCTTCTGGAGGTCGTCGGCGCCGGTATAGCGGTCGAGATAGGGGTAGGCGACCGGCGAGCACGTGCGGGTTCCGGTGCACATGATGCCGCCGTGGTCGTCGCTGTTGTCCCCGGGATAGAGCGCCAAGGTCACGACTTTGAGCTGATCGGGCAGGGCCGCGATCGCCTCGGGTGCCGTCGCGAGGCTGGGCACGCCGACAGCCAGCGGGGCGATGGCAGCCGCGGCGGCCACCGCGACCCAGCGCCGGGCAGATCGCTTAGCTGATCTGTTCATGTGGTGCCCCTGTTCTCCCCGGCGCTGCAATTTGCTACGTAGCGCACACCCTACTCGCAGTCCAGATGACAACAGGGATGTTCAGCTGTGAGTTTCGCAGATGACACCGGAGGTGACATGGGGTGTCATCATGATTGCCGGGCGTGAGAGGTTTGAGGATGCGCAGAGGTGGGTAACGGGTTTGCCCGCGAGTCAGAGTTTGCCGGCGACGAAGTCCGCTGCCTGGTCCACCATTCCGTTGTCCACGTAGGCGAAGTGCGCCGGCAGGCTCAGCCCCTTCGAGCAGAACAGATCGTCGAGGGCGCACATGTCGATCGACCGCGGGCCGTAGGTGGTGCTCATCGCCGGCAGAGGTCCGCCGCCCTTGACATCGCGCAGCGGATTGCCGAACACCGCGATGGCTGCGATGTGGTCGGAGAGATGCGCGGGCAGGGGAGTAGGCGTGTAGTGGCCCAGCGGCTGCGGGTCCACCGTGATCAGATCGATGACGCCGGCGCCCTGGGACATGCCGCCTAGCACCAATCTCGTCGATGGACAGTTGTCGGCCATCCACTGCACACGGGCAGTGGCATCCGCGGCACCGGCGGGCGCCGACTTGTCGAAATCGAAGCCCGCGGGGTAGTTCACGGCATAGGCGCCCACGGACCGGTCACCGACGCGCGAGCGCAACGCATCGACGAAGGCGTCACCCACGAACCCGAGGCCGGGGTCTGCCCCGGTGCCCCGGGCGAAGATCACCTCGATGTCGGGGCAGGGCTGCGCCTGCGCTGCCGGAGCGCCGACGACCCCGGCCAGCAGCACCGTCGACGCCAGAATCACTGCTCCGAGAACGCCCCTGACGTGTCGCACACCCATACGACCATGCTAGCGATCGCATTCACAGGAACCTCTGACGTCGCTCTGACCTGCAGCGTCAGGCGAAGGCGTAATGACTGAGCGGGAAACTCTCGTTCTCGCGGTTCGTTTCGTTGGTGGAGGCGGGCCGCACGAGGGTCTCCCCGCTGGGACTGAAGTAGTACGACCTCGATCGCGCGCAATCGCCCTGCCGGAACACGGTCTTGCCGAGCTTCGCCGACATCCGTTCGCGGAAAGCCGTATTGGCCTCCTCGGTGACCTCGAAAGCGCGCGCACCCCGGCGCTGCAACTCGCCGAACAGCCGGTCCATGTGCCGCATCTGGTATTCCATGGTGTTGAAGTACGACAGGCCGCTGGAGGCATACGGACCGGCCAGCATGAAGAGGTTGGGGAACGCAGGCACCGTGACGCCCTGATACGACTGAAATCCGTTGTCGCGCCACCACTTCCCGAGGTTGCGGGCGTCGCGGCCGATAAGTTCGATGGCCGGGATGTTGGCCTCCCAGATGTCGAATCCCGTGCACAGGACCAGCGTGTCGATCGTGGTCTTGGTGCCGTCGCACGCCACGATGCCGTCGGAGACGATCCGCTCGATTCCGGCGGTCTGCAGATGGACGTGCGGTTCGGCCAACGTGCGGTAGTAGGAGTTCGAGTAGGTGGGTCGCTTGCACCCGAAATCGTAGTCAGGGGTCAGCTTCGCCCGCAGACTCCTGTCGCGGATCGACAGGAAGCGATGCAGCGCAGACAGGTACGACGCGAAGACGTTGAGTTGCCGGAAGTACTTGTAGTTGACCACCGACAGGATCATCATCACCTCGAGATTGGCATCCGTGGTGAAGCGGAACGCGCGCTGCAGCAAGGGGATACGGGCAAACAGCCGGCGGACGAACGGCGGGATGGCGAAGTCCATCTTCGGCACGACGTGGATCGGCGTGCGTTGGTACACCGTCAGGTCGGCCGCGGTCTTCGACAACTCGGGGATCAGCTGCACCGCAGTCGCTCCGGTGCCGATCAGACCGATCCGCTCACCGGCGGGGGAGTAGTCGTCGTCCCAGTCCATGCTGTGGATGACGCGGCCTTCGAAGTCGGCGATGCCCGGGATGTCGGGATTGCGCGGCTGGGACAGGTATCCGGTCGCGGTGATCAGAAAGCGTCCGGTGAGGGTCTCCCCGTCCGACAGAGTGACCTGCCAGAGCTGGTTCTCCTCGTCCCACCGGGCACCGTCGACCGGGGCATTGAAGCGCATGTGCCTGCGCACGTCGTACTTGTCGGCGACGTGATCGGCGTACTCCTTGAGCTCCGAGCCGGGGGCGTAGAGCCGGGACCAGCGCGGGTTGGGTTCGAACCAGTAGGAGTAGGTCGGCGACGGGATGTCGACGGCCAGCCCGGGGTAGTGGTTGACGTGCCAGGTGCCGCCCAGGTCGTCCTCGCGATCGACGATCAAGATGTTGTCGTAACCCATCTTCTTCAGCTGGATCGCGGCACCCATTCCGCCGAACCCGGCGCCCACGACGATCGCGTCGTACTGCGGGGAATCCATGGACATCAACGCTACCTCACAGCAAATAGATCATCGGGCCACAGCAGTTTAGGCCGCCGCCCGCGGCCGCGCTCACCGTCACATCCGCCCGGCCGGTCACCGACACCACGAAGCCCCGACCAATGGCCGGGGCTCCGGGCGGGTGTCTGAAGGCTTCAGGCAGCCTCGAGTTCCGGGGAGGGCTTACTCCGAGGAGCCGGAGGAGTCAGACGACCCAGATCCATCGGACGACGAGTCGTCCTCGGCAGCCTGCTGGCGGGCTGCCTTCCGTGCTTCGCGCTTGGCGGCCGCCTCCGCCTTCGCCGTGGCCCTGGCCTCGGCACGGGCCGCCTTGGCTTCCGCCCGCTTCGCCTTGGCCTCCGCCCGGGCCTCGGCCCGTGCGTCGCGGCGATCCTGTGCCGTCACCTTGGGCTCCGGCTGGGCCTGTCCCGCCGACGCGTCCTCGCCGGTGGTGCTAGGGGCATCCGACGCGTCAGAGACGGCCTCGACTTCGGGTGCGGCGATCGCGGCGACCTTGACGGCGGGGGCGGCATCGTAGCGGCTGTAGCCCTTTTGGATCTTGGCCTCGAGTTCGGCCTCCTTGGGCTTCAGCCACGGCATCAGCTGCACCAGCGGCAGCGCGGCGGTGGGAACCAGGTAGTGCTCGGTGACACCGCCCTTGGCGTTGACGGTCTTCTCGTAGTACATCGTCCCCTTGAGCGCTTCCAGCTCCGCCATCGAGGTCGTGTACATGACTGGCACGTGAACGACGATCGAGCCGGCTATCGCGTTGGCCATGGCCAGGAAGTTCCACGGGCGGTCGGGCATGTCGGCCATGCCGTCGTACTCACCGGTGATCACGACCACGTTGAAGGGCGTGACAGGCGGCGGCTGGTAGGTGTAGTCGTACTTCGAGCTGTACTTGGCGTCTTTGATCAGTTCCTGGCGGCTGGAATCCTCGACGACGATGAACGTCACCTTCGAGGGGTCGGGCATCGTGCCCTCTTCCATCCACTGGCGCATCACCTCGTTGACCACCAGCGAGCCGGCCGACAATCCGACGACCGTGACCTTGTCCGTGGGCGCAGAGAGATTTCCGACGGCTGTGTCGATCGCAGCGTCCAGATTCGGGATGCCGACGCGAATCGACGCGCCCAGTGTCATGTCGCCCTTGCCCGAGTACGGCCCGGCCTCTGCCGGCCACGTCACCGATGTCCGAACATCGTTTTTGAAGGCGCCCTCGAGCAGCGGCTTCATCAACGTGTCGTCCATGGATTTGATTTTGATGCCGCCGATGATCACCGCGGTGCTCACGGCACTGGCTCCCGTGGCAGTGGTCAGCGCTAGCGCGATAGAGGCAAAAGCGGTGCCACAGGCAACACCGGCTTTGCGAATGGTGTTCTTCATGACATCTCCCCGAATTGAAACGATTGTCGACTCGCCGTGCTCGGCGCGACATGAGCATATTGCGCGTCCGTCAACAAGTTCGTAGCAAAAACCCAACATTTCCAATTTATGCAATTCGGGCAAAGTGGTCGTCTATTGCTGTTATCCATTGTTTATGGTTTCTCTACGTTAGTAGAGAATTTACGCTCACGACGGCAGGAAAAGGCACCGGTCATCACGCCCGGGAGGAAAAAGACTCGCTGAACGGGCTTTCAGTAGGCAGAATGCTCCACCGCTGGCATTCGCGAGCGAAAATTACGTTACTGTAACTATCGCCGGCTCTGTATTAGTAGAGCGAGCGGTCGAGATGTTGCTGACACCTGGTCGGCTAAAAAAAATTTTTGGTCTGTACCATCACCCACAGCACACCTTTGCCGCTGCGTGGACGGCGGGTGAACATTGCCTCGCCCTCGAACCACGCCGTCAGCTCCGGTCACGCTGTCGGCAATACCCAAACTGACTCTCGAGTAACAAACGGATTCCACGGAGCAAACCCAAGTGACACGCGGCGCCACCCAGCAATCGACGGTGAGCTTGCCGAGGCCCCCGGCATCTGACGCCGCCGTCCGCCCACGGCGGAGGTGTTTCCAGGCAAAAGCCCTGTTGCACAACACTTTTGGCATCCTCGACGGGTTCCTCGACGCGTGCTGTTCCGCGTGGCATCGTCGGCGCGCAGCTGGCGGGGTGACAACGCCGGAATAGCCACAGCGGCGCAACATGCCCTTCGCAGGGGAAGTTTCAGTTACCGCGCGTTTGCTAGGTAGCCACGCAAAAAGTAGTTGCGTGCGGTAACGTCCGCGACGGTCGACGCGCCGGCATCGCGTCGGCGAGAGAAGCGCAGTCGTGGCCCTCAGGCACTGGCCACGAGCCCTCTCGCTCCCGGCGCTCGCCCAATCCGCTCCACCCCCGGCTCTACCCCCAGCAGTTGACCCGTCATCTGACGACAGCACAGTCGTCTCTTCGGAAGGAATGTGGCGTGAAACGAGCGACCAAGGCAGTGATGACCGCAGCGGCACTGCCGATTGCGGCGACACTCCCGCTGACGTTCGGCGGCGCAGCGATGCCGGCCGCTGCCGCCGCTGCCGCCGCGGCCACGTCTTCGGCCTCGTCGGTGATCCCGCCCGGCCCTGCCACTGTCTTGCATCATGGTCCGACGCCGTGGGACATGGCCGACAACCTCGGCGGGGCGCTGTGCGAAGCGCCGAAGGTGTGCAAGGAGGTCCGCTACGACTGGATTCAGCCGTACGGACCCATCGAGTTCGGTGTCACCGAGAACGTCAACCGTCTCGATTGGGCGATCCATCACGTCGGGACCGATCCCAAGATCGTCTACGCGTTCAGCGGGGGAGCGCGCATCGCGTCGGTGTGGCTGCAGGATCACGCCGAGGACAAGGACGCACCAGCACCGGAGGATCTGTCCTTCGTGCTGCTCGGTAACGGCGGCCGCAAGTACGGCGGAGTCAACGGCTGGTTCTGGGGGGATCTGTTGCGGACCCCGACCGACACCCAGTACGACGTCGTCGACGTCGCCGGCGAGTACGACCCGATCGCCGACTTCCCGACCAACCCGTTCAATCTGCTCGCGGTCGCCAACGGTGTCGCGGCCTTCGTCTACGTCCACCTGCGCTACGACGAGGTCGACCTCGACGATCCGGACAACATCGTCTGGAAGGAAGGCAAGACCACCTACGTCTACGTGCCCACCGAGCATCTGCCCCTGCTGCAAGGCTTCTACGATCTGGGGCTCGGGTCACTGGTGGCCGACATCGAGCCTAAACTGCGGGAGATCGTCGACAAGGCCTACGACCGGACCTGGCTGGAGGGCAAACCCACGCTGGGTGACATCGCGGCGGGTGCCGAGACCACGGCCTCGACGTCGGTGACCACGCCGCAGGCTCGCCCTCTGGTTCGCGCGGCGGACACCAAGACCGCGGACACCGAGACAGCGGACTCGGAGAAGAACGCCACCGAAGCCACCGGCACCGGTGGCGAGCACGCTTCGGCGCGACCCGACACGACACCGAGCCCCGAGTCTCCCGACACCGGAAGCGATTCCGAGTCCGAGCAGCCGACCGATCCCGACGTCGTCCCCGCCGACGAGCCGGGCGACATCGTGACGCCCGACGACCGGCCGGCCGACGACGCCACGGCGCCGGACGGCGAGCAGCCCTCCGACACGCCGACCGAGGCATCCGACGGCGACGGCGACACCGGCACCGCGTCCGCGCCGCGGGCCAAGCACCGCATGCCGCTGCGCGGCGTCCTGAAGGCCATCGCGGCCGAGAAGGCCACCAAGACCGCCGAGACCGCCAAGTCCGACACCAGCCGGACCTCGTCGGCGAAGACGGCGTCCTCGTCGGCCGGGGGCGGCACCGACTCGCAGAACTGACACGGCGGCCGGCGGCTATCCTTCCGTCGTGGCAACTGAGGGTATGGCGGGCAAGGTCGCGTTCATCACCGGTGGCGCATCGGGAATCGGGGCCGCCCTCTCAGAGGCACTGGCAGCTGCGGGTGCGCACGTGTGGATCGCCGACCGGCAGGTCGAGGTCGCCGAGACGGTGGCTCAGCGGCTGCGCGGCACGGGTGCCACCGCCCACGCCGTCGCCCTCGACGTCCGCGATCCCGCAGCGTTCGAGGACGCCATCGCCGACACCGTGCGCACCAGCGGCCGTCTCGACCTCCTGTTCAACAACGCGGGTATCGGCATCGGCGGTGAGGTCGATGCGCTCACCCTGCAGGACTGGACGGACATCATTGACGTCAACCTGCGCGGCGTGGTGCACGGGGTACAGGCCGCCTATCCGCGGATGATCGCGCAGGGCAGCGGGCACATCGTCAACACGGCATCGATGGCGGGCCTGATCACCACGTCCGCCCAGGCCGGTTACTCGGCCACCAAGCACGCCGTCGTCGCGCTGTCGAAAACACTGCGTGTCGAGGCGGCCGCGCACGGCGTGCAGGTGTCGGTGCTCTGCCCCGGGGTGGTGCGCACGCCGATCCTGTCCGGCGGCGAATACGGGCGCAATCGCACCGTGAGCCGGGAGAACCTGATCAAGCTCGGTGAGGCGCTGCGCCCCATCGAGCCGGATCAGTTCGCCTCCCAGGCCCTGCGCGGCGTCCGCCGCAATCACGCCATCATCGTGGTACCGCGCTGGTGGAAAGCGCTGTGGTACCTGGAACGCCTGTCGCCGACCCTGTCGATGAAGACGGCCGCGATCGCGCTCAAACGCACGCGCGAGGTGGCCTCAGCCCCGCTGCAGTAACCGCTGCGCCTGCCGGGGCCGCAGCGCGGCCAGCCGGATGTCGCCGCGATAGTGGTCCTTCACGCGCCGGTCCATGACCCATCGCCACAGCGGTGGGCACAACGCCAGCACCACCATGGCCGCGTAGCCCGCCGGCAACTGAGGCGCCTCGTCGGCGTGGCACAGCGCCTGGTAGCGGCGTTGAGGATTCGCGTGGTGGTCGGAGTGGCGCTGCAGGTGAAACAGGAAGACATTGGAGATCACCGAGTTGCTGTTCCAACTGTGCGCCGGGCGGACCGGCTCGTAGCAGCCGTCGGGCCGGCGCTGCCGGCGCAGACCGTAGTGCTCGAGGTAGTTGATGGTCTCGAGCAGGAAGACGCCCAGCAGAGCCTGACCGATCAGCCAGGGCACGACCTGCACCCCGAATCCGATGATCAGCGCTGCGAACAGCACCACAGCCATCAGCCACGCGTTGAGCACGTCGTTGTGCAGCGTCCAGACCCGTCGTCCGTGCCGGCGCAGCCGCCGGCTCTCCAGCGACCAGGCCGACCGCAGACTGCCGGTGATCGAGCGCCAGTAGAACGCGTACACGCTCTCGCCCAGACGTGAGCTCGCCGGGTCCTCGGGCGTGGCCACCCGCGCGTGGTGGCCCCGGTTGTGTTCGACGAAGAAGTGGCCGTAGCCGGTCTGGGCGAGCGCGACCTTGCTCAGCCAACGCTCCGCGCGTGCGCGCTGATGGCCCAGCTCGTGGGCGGTGTTGATCGCGATGCCGCCGATGCCGCCTACGGTCAGCATCAGGCCGACCTTGTCGGGCGGCGTCATCGTCACCCCGCCCCCGCCGGTCCACAGCCAGCACGCCAGCAGCAGCGACATGTACTGCGCGGGCAGATAGAGGTAGGTGGCCCACCGGTAGTAGCGGTCCTGCTCGAGGTAGACCAGCACGCTGTCCGGCGGGTTCTCCGAGTCCGGCCCGACGAGGTAGTCCAGCATCGGGATGATCACCAGCATCAGTGCCGGCCCGGACCACCAGAACAGCCCCGAACCGGTCAGCGCAACGGCTGCCCACGAGGCGGGGACCAGGACGGGGATCACTATTCCGAGCAGCCACACGTAGCGCTTGCGGTCGCGCCAGTCACGGGGCGCCGCAGCGGATCGGATGTGGCCGGGCCGTCGGGTGGGCATCGTGCGCCTGCTCCCCCTCCTCGCCGTACTGTTAGCTGATCTTCGCACCCCCGCGCGTCGATCCGGTAACGCCGTCATATCATTGTTGCTCGTCATCGGGCAATCTCAGGAGCGAAGCGTGTCGTGTCGGACTGCTCACCGACCCCTTTCGAGCAGTTGCTCGCCAATCAGAAGACGCCGGGTCGCCGGTGGCGCCGGCCGAGGCTGACCCGCGGCGCGGGCGCCTCTCCGGAGATGTTGCGCAGGACCACGTCCGACAGCGTCGTCGTCGAGTCAATCACCTCGCACCCGACCGCGGAGAACGTCGTCTCACCGTACACGCCCGGGTCCAGCAAGGGGTTGGTCAGCGCCTGGGAGAACGCGTCCACCGCCACCATCGCGCTCATCAGCGGGGGCAGCGTGCTGCCGCGCCGGACGTCTTCGGCGAACAGTCCCACGAACAACTCGACGCGGTCCATCCCGTCGGCGCCGTAGCACGCCGTCAGCGCATCGCGGGTCCGCCGATCCGAGGTCAGATCGTCGATGGTGGTGAGCGCGGGAAAACCGCACAGCTCCCGGTAGGCGTTGTAGGGCTGCAGCCCGGTGTCGCGGCCGATCGTGATCGACTTCTCCTCGATCGGCAGCAGGCTCGGGTCGGTGTTGCCGAGGGCGATCGTGCTGCAGGGCTGGCGCGAGGCCTCGTCGAACAGCGCGGACAGCCCGTGTTCGGTGACGGGACGGGTGTCCCACCACATATCGGCGAAGCGCCGCTGCTGCCCGCCGACGGTGACCTCGGTCGGCACCAGCGAATGCCACCGGTAGAGCAGGTTGAACTCGACCGACATCCAGTTCTGCCGGTACCACTTCTCGCCTGCGCCGATCCCCGGCTCGACGAACAGGGGGAACTTGATCGGCGTGATGTGGTTGATGTAGTCCTCGATGACGATCTTGAGCAGCACCACGGTCAGCGTGTTGCGGGTGGTGTCGAACACCCGGTCGTCGGACCAGTCCGGGTGTTTCTCGCTGATCAGCCCCGCGATGCGGTTGTGCTCGCGCAGGAAGAGCGTGCTCATCATCACGAAGCCGTAGTGGATGTTGCCGCGGGGGATGCCGAGCGCGAAGAGCGTGGATCTGCGGGCATCCGGTACGGGACCGCCACGCTCGGCCTTGATGTCTCGCCCCCGGAACTCGGTCTGCAGACCCTCGAACTCGGGCTTGACGGTGCCGTCGGCGTCGCAGAGATAGGGCGGGAACTCGGCGTCGAGGGTGGGTTCGGTCTTCAGCCGGCCGCCGGTGTGCGCCCGCAGCACCGTGGTCACCTCTGTCTCCTGGCCGTAGAGCTGGCTCAGGTCGATGTCGTGCGTCGAGGTGTTCTTCTTGTCGTTGCGGGGGTCGGTCCGCAGGAATCCGTCGACGAACCACTGCGCGAAGATCGGGAAGAGCAGCGTCGACTTCGGCGACTCCGGGCATCGCGTGCCCGCACGGGCGAACAGTGCAGCCACCGTGGCCGGCGCGGGCAGGTCGGCCGCACGGCTCGGCAGCGACGGCAGATGACGTTGGCTGAAGCGGCGGTCGTGCAGTGACTCCCACGAAATCCAGTCCTGCTTGGTGCTCAACGCACCGGTTCGGGTCGGCATCGTGTAGATCAGCGAGTTGATCAGCCACCGGTTGACCAGCTTCGACACCCCTGGCGTCGCGCGCAGCCCGCGCCAGATCAGCGCGAAGTGCGTGGTCGCCAGGATGCGAACACCGTGCGAGACACCGTTCTTCCGCCAGAACCCGCTGGTCACGGACGTCAATATAAGTCAACAGCGCGGCTGGGGGAGGTTCTCCGGGGCGCGCTCAGCCCATCATGGTCGCGACGGCCGACGCCAGCTCCGGACCCGACGAGCTGGACAGGTTCTGGTAGGTGCCGCCCGTGGTCCGGGAGACCGCTTCCCAGGTGGAGCGGTCGGGATCGTCGCCGAAGTCGATGACGTTGATCGCGACGGGTTTGGCCGGGTCGAACGCGCCGCTGACGTACTGCTGTAGTCCGTCGGCACCCAGCGACTGGTCGGTGTGCGGGCCGGCGGTGATCACGAGCACCGAATTCTTCTGGCCCTCACGATATTTCGCCGATGCGTCGGTGTAGACCAGGCGCAGCGTCGTGAACGACACCGCGCCGCCGTCAGACGGCGACTGCCCGTCGAGCGCGGCGGTCACCGCGGCCGAGCGCGGCTGGCCGTTCACCTGGTCCGACAGCGCTCCTAGCGGCACCTCCGAGCGTCCGGCCACCCCGTCGAACGTCCACAATCCCACCCCGGAATCCGGGGGTAGGACCTGCAGGCGCGCCGTGAGCGCGTCGACGACATTGCTCAACCGCGATTTCCCGCCCTCGTCGGTCGGCATCGACTGGTCGAGCATCACGGTGACGGTCGGGCTCTGCGCCGGGCTGGCCAACATGTCGGCAATGGTGACCCGCAGCGCGTTGTCGCCGAGGTCGACCGGTGTGCCGAGGGGCCCGAAAGACACCACGTCGCTGGCCGGGGGCTGCTGGCCCTCCACCCGGAACCCTGCCTTCGCGAGCTCGGCGAGCTGGTCGGGTTTGCGCATGAACCGGGCGAACTCGCTGGCGGCCGAGATCTGCTCCTGGGCCAGTCCATCGCCGGAGAGCAACACGGTGGGGAAGTCGGCGACCGCGGTGGGTCCCGGCGGCAGCCACGCCGCCAGCTTGGCGTTCGCGTCGGGCAGGTCGGCAGCCTTCTGGAAGAGCCGCTGCTCGGTGGTGACCACGGCGTGCACCGGTGCGGTCGCGGGGTCGTCAGCGCCCAGCAGTGCGTCGAACGCCGTGCCGGCGGTGGCGTCGTCGAGGTCGGGGGCCGCGGCCATGACGGTGCTGACGGCGCCCAGCCCGGCGCTGGGCGGCGCGCCCGCGGGTGCCGATGCGGCGGCGATCGCCTCGGCGGCCAGATACGACGCGTCGCTGTCCTGGTTCACGGGCAGCGCCAGGCGGAGTCCGCCCCAGCCCTGCAGTCCCAGGCCGTCGAGTCCGGCAGGATCGCTCTGCAGCCGCGCGAGGGTGCCCCAGTTCTGGTCCTTCAAGGCGCCCTGCACTTGCGGAGACGTGGCCAGCACCACGGGCGAGGTGACCAGGGAGCGGCTGTCGCTGACGGTGCGCGGTCCGGTCTTGGCCTCCAGGCGGGCCTCCGAGGCCGAACTGGCCGGGATCCACAGGGCCGGGCGCTGCCCGAGGTCACCGGGCCAGTCCCCGGTCAGCCCGTTGAACACCTGATCGGAATCGGCGGAGGTGACCTCGACCTTCACGCACTTGTCGCCCACCGGCTCGGCGGTGTCGTTGTAGCGCTGCGCCAGCGCGGTCACGGGCTCCGCGATCGCGGGATCGGCGACGACCGCCACGGCGACCTCACCCTCGACACACCGGGCAGCGGCCGTCTGCGAACGGCTCGACAGCGCATCACCGAAGAACCGCCACATGATCACCGCGCCGACGATCACGACAACGCTGATCAGCGCGACGATGACGCCGACCGAGATCTTCCGACGTCCCGGGGTGACCGCCCGGTGGCTGCCGGTCCACTCGCCGTTGTCCCAGCCGCCGCTGCGCTGACCGTCGGGCCGCGATCCGTCGGCTTTTCGGGCCGCGCCGAAGCGTTCGGTCTGTGACTCGTCGGGTGCAGGTCCTTGCCGCCTGGTCGAGTCGGAGTCGTCGGGATCGGGGAGGCTGTGTCTACCCAAAGTGGTCCAGTACCTGCCTTGTCGTTGACCTGGTGTGTCGCCGGAGCTCAGTGCGCGCCGGCGGCGGCTTTGAACTCACGTCGGCGGCGATGCAGGATCGGTTCGGTGTAGCCGCTGGGCTGCGCGCAACCGTCGAGGATGAGCTCCTGAGCCGCCTGGAACGCGATGCTGCCCTCCGGGTCGGGCGCCATCGGCCGGAAATCGGGATCCGCGGCGTTCTGCTCGTCGACCACGGCGGCCATCCGCCGCAGGCTCGCCTTGACGTCGTCGGCGGTGATCACCCCGTGCCGCAGCCAATTCGCCAGCAGCTGACTGGAGATCCGCAGCGTGGCCCGGTCCTCCATCAGCGCGACGTCATGGATGTCGGGCACCTTCGAGCAGCCGACACCTGCGTCGATCCAGCGCACCACGTAGCCGAGGATCGACTGACAGTTGTTGTCGACCTCCTCGCGGATCTCGTCGGACGCCCACGCCAGCTCCTTGGCCAGCGGAACCGTCAGCAGGTCGTCGAGGCTGGAGCGGCGCTTGCCCTCGAGCTCCTTCTGCACCGCGAACACGTCGACCGCGTGGTAGTGCATCGCGTGCAGGGTGGCCGCGGTCGGCGACGGCACCCAGGCGGTGGTCGCGCCCGCTTTGGGCTGGCCGATCTTCTGCTCGACCATGTCGGCCATCAGCTCGGTCATCGCCCACATGCCCTTGCCGATCTGCGCCTTGCCGGAGAGCCCGGTCTCGAGACCGATGTCGACGTTCTGGTTCTCGTAGGCCTGAATCCACGCGGTCGACTTCATCGCGCCCTTGCGGATCATCGGACCCGCCTCCATCGACGTGTGGATCTCGTCGCCGGTGCGGTCCAGGAAGCCGGTGTTGATGAACACCACACGGTCGGCGGCGGCCTTGATACAGGCCTTGAGGTTCAGCGTGGTGCGCCGCTCCTCGTCCATGATGCCGACCTTGATGGTGTTCTGCGGCAGCCCCAGCACATCCTCGACGCGGCTGAACAGCTCGCAGGTGAAGGCGACCTCGTCGGGGCCGTGCATCTTCGGCTTCACGATGTAGATCGAGCCGGTGCGGCTGTTGAGCAGCGGGCCGTTCCCGTCCTCGTCGCGCAGGCCGTGGATCGCGATCAAGCTGGTGAACAGGGCGTCCTGGATGCCCTCGGGCACCTCGGCGGCGTCGGACCCGTCATCTGTGGCGAACACGATCGCGTCGTTGGTCATCAGATGGCCGACGTTGCGGACGAACAGCAGGCTGCGGCCCGGCAGCGTGACCTCCGCGCCGTCCGGACCGGTGAAGGTGCGGTCGTCGTTGAGCACCCGGGTGAACGTCTTGCCGCCCTTGCGGACCTCTTCGGCCAGGTCACCGCGGTTGAGGCCCAGCCAGTTCCGGTAGCCGAGCACCTTGTCGTCGGCGTCGACGGCGGCCACCGAGTCCTCGAAGTCCATGATCGTGGTGATCGCCGACTCGAGCACGACGTCCTTGATGCCGGCCTTGTCGGTGGAGCCGATGGGGGAGTCGGCGTCGATGAGGATCTCGATGTGCAGGCCGTTGTTGACCAGCAGCACCGCGGTCGGGGCGTCGGGCTCGCCGAGGTAGCCGACGAACTGGGCCGGATCCTCGAGCGAAACCGATTCGTCGTCCAGCGTCACGGTCACCGCGCCGTCGGCGACGGTCAGCCCGGTGATGTCGGCCCAGGAGCCCTGCGCCAGCGGCGCGGCACCGTCGAGGAACGTCCGGGCGTAGGCGATCACTTTGTCGCCGCGCACCTTGTTGTAAGAATCGCCGGGCTCGGCGCCGCCGTCGGTGGGGATCACGTCGGTGCCGTAGAGCGCGTCGTACAGCGAGCCCCAGCGGGCGTTGGCGGCGTTGAGCGCGAAGCGCGCGTTGAGCACCGGCACCACCAGCTGCGGGCCGGCGGTGGTGGTGATCTCGTCGTCCACGCCGGAGGTGCTGATCGTGAAGTCGGCGGGCTCGGGCTCGAGGTATCCGATGTCGGTGAGGAACTGCTTGTACTCCTCGGGGTCGAAGCCGCCGATGATGCGGGCCCGATGCCACCGATCGATCTGGGCCTGCAACTCGTCGCGGCGCGCCAGCAGCTCCTCGTTCTTCGGGGTGAGGTCGGCGACGACCTTGTCGACACCGGACCAGAACGTGTCGGGATCGATACCGGTACCCGGGAGCGCCTCGTTCGTGATGAAGTCGTACAGCACCGGGGCGACGCGCAGGTTACCCACCGTCACACGTTCCGTCATGAGTCCTCCCTCGGCGGCATGCGCGCGCTCGAACCCGCGCTACCTGTCGTGAATTCCGTCGAACCAGCGTACCCGCCGGTAAACACCCCACCGGTGCCGGTGAGCGCAGCCCCGTTGTCAGCCGAGGCCGCGAGCGCGTCGCAGGCGTCGATGAGCCGCGCCCGCAGCGGGGCGGCGCGCACGCTGATCGCCTCCTGGGCAGCGGCGTATTGCGCTCGGCCCGCGGATGTTTCGACCGGGATGGGTGCGAGGCCGAAGTCCCGCAGGTCGTAGGGGCTGGCGCGCATGTCGAGCACCCGCGCGTCCACCGCGAGGGCGAAACAATCCAGCAGCAACGAGGATTCGATCAGCGGTCCCAGCTTGGCCGCCCACTTGTACAGATCCATGCCCGCGTGCACGCATCCCGGCTGTTCCTCGGTGATCTGCGTCGCCCGCGACAGCGGTCGGGCGTTGCGCGGCGCGGCCGCGGGAGTGAAGAACCGATAAGCGTCGAAATGGCTGCACCGCAACGGCATCGACTCGACCACCGCATCCGTGCCCGCCGCCCCCAGGCGCAGCGGCACCGCGCCGTGGCGCACCTCCGACGTCCGGTACACCATCGCCCACTCGTGCATGCCGAAGCAGCCGAACCGGGGCGGTCGTGACGCCGTTGCGGTCAGCAGATCGGCGATGAATCCCACGGTGTCCGACCGCGCCACCAGATGGTCGCGGCTGACGGCGACCCCGCCGCCGTGGCGGTGGTAGCCGGCCCGGGTGAGGTAGTCCCGCGCCCCGGGCCCGGTCAGCACGACACCGTAGCCGGGATGCCAGACGCGCAGGTGCCGCGGACGCAAGCGGTAGTAGGTGAACAGGAAATCGAATACCGGGTGAGCCAGCCCGGCCTGCCGGCGCTCGACGTGCGGGGCCAGCAGGGCGTCGGCGCGCCGACGATGGGCGGCGGCCCGCTCCTGCCACGTCATCCGCGCTGCCATCCGAATCACACCCGGTGGGTGCCGTCCCGGACCGTCCCGACCAGGTCTTCGACGAGGTCTTCCAGCGCGACCATCGCGGTGATCGTGCCGTCGGCCGCGGTGACCAGCGCGAGGTGGCTGTTGGTGCGGCGCAGCCGGGTCAGCGCATCGGGGAGCGGCATGGAGGCCGGCACCTGGGGCAGCGGGCGCACCATCGACGACTCCAGCACCACCGAATCGTCGTTGGGACCGTCCAGCAGCGGGAGCACGTCTTTGATGTGCAGATAGCCGACGTACGCGCCGGAGGGGTCGGCGACGGGGAAGCGCGAGTACCCGGTCTCCTTGAGTGCCTGTTCCAGCGCGCCGATCGTCGGCCCCGCCCCGGAGCGCGCGGCGGGAACCGCGCGGATCTGGTGCAGTGGCAGCGCGACGTCGTTGACCACCCGGTTGCGGATCTGCAGCGCCCGGGTCAGCCGGGTGTGCTCCTCGGGGTCGAGCAGCCCCTCCGACAGCGATTCGGCGATCATCTCCGACAGCTCGACCGTCGACACCGTCACGTCGAGCTCGTCCTTGGGTTCCACCCCGAACGCCCGCAGCGTGGTGTTGGCACACCAGTTGTAGAAGGCGATGAACGGCCGGGCGGCGCGGATCCAGACCAGGTAGATCGGGATCAGCAGCATCGCCGTCGACTCGGGTCCGGCGATCGCGATGTTCTTGGGCACCATCTCGCCGAGCAGCACGTGCAGCGTCACGACGATCGACAGCGCCACCAGGAACGAGACGGTGTGCAGCAGCGCGGTCGGAATGCCGAGGAGCTCGAACGGCTTCTCCAGCAGATGCGCCACCGCGGGTTCGGCGACCCGGCCCAGCAGGATCGAACACACCGTGATGCCGAGCTGGGCGCCGGCGAGCATCAGGGACAGGTTCTCACCGGCCCTGATCACGGTGACCGCGCTGTTCTTGCCCTGCTCGGCGAGTGCTTCGAGCCGGTCGCGGCGGGCGGAGATCAGCGCGAACTCCGAGGCCACGAAGAAGGCGTTGGCGGCGAGCAGCACGAAGGTGAGCAGTACGCCGAAGACGTCACCCATCGGATTCCCCGCCGCTCTCGGCCTCGTCGGCGGCACGGCCGAGCCTGGTCAGCTCCAGCTGATCGATGCGACGGCCGTCCATTTTCACCACGGTGGCCAGCCACCGGATCGGGTCGTCGATCGGCCCGTCGGGGTCGAAGGCGACCAGTTCCACCGATTCCCCTTCGTCGGGGATGTGGCCGAGCTGTTCGAGGACCAGACCGCCGATCGTCTCGTAGTCGCCCTCCGGAGCCCGGAACTCGGTGTTCTCGGCGACCTCGTCGATGCGCAGCAGTCCTGACACCTGCCAGCCTTCACCGGCATGGACCACGTCGGGCGGCTCGTCGTCGTGTTCGTCGCGGACGTCGCCGACGATCTCCTCGATCAGGTCCTCGACGGTCACCATGCCGGCGGTGCCGCCGTACTCGTCGACGACGAGGGCGGTGGCCAGTCCGTTGGCACGCACCTCGGACATCACCGCGTCGCCGTCGAGGGTCGACGGCACGCGCGCGACGGACTGCACGATGTCGGACAGCTTGCGGGTGGCGCGCTGGTCGCGCGGCACCGCGAACACCTGCTTGACGTGCACGACGCCGATGGTCTCGTCCAAGTCGCCGCGGATCACCGGGAACCGCGAGTGCCCGGTACGGACCGCCGCCTGGCTCAGATCGAGCACAGTGTCGTCGGCGTCGAGGGTGTCGATCTTCGACCGCGGTGTCATCAGCTCCTCGGCGGTGCGGACGCCGAATTGCAGCGAGCGGTCGACCAGCACGGCGGTGACCGGATCGAGCGAGCCGCTCTCGGCCGAGGTGCGCACCAGCGACACCAGTTCCTGCGGGGAGCGAGCCGACCGCAACTCCTCGGCCGGCTCGATGCCCACGCGGCGCAGAATCCAGTTCGCGGTCCCGTTGGTGAGCCGGATCAGCGGGGTGAACAGGAACGAGAACATCAGCTGCGGGCCCGAGGCGAACCGCGCCGTGGGCACGGGCCGGGCGACGGCGAGATTCTTGGGTACCAGCTCGCCGAACACCATCGACACCGAGGTGGCGATCAGGATGGCCAGGATCAGCGCCAGCGTGGTCGCGAAGCTCTCCGGTAGCGACAACGCGGCCAACCCGGGCTCGAGGAGGCGGGCCAGTACGGGTTCGGCGAGGAAGCCGGTGGCCAGCGTGGTGATCGAGATGCCGACCTGCGCCCCCGAGAGCTGGGTGGACAGCGTGCGGTGGGCGCGTTGCACCATCTGGTCGCGGCGGTTACCCGATCGCGCATTGGCTTCGACGGTGCTGCGCTCGAGGGCGGTCAGCGAGAACTCGGCGGCGACGAACACCGCGGTGCCCGCGGTGAGCACCACGATGGCCAGCAGTGAGAGCAGCGAGGTAACGACGGTCACCGGCGGCCGCCCGACGAGACACAAGGGACGCCGGGCCCAGCGCCCGGCTGACTAGAGGAGGGCTCGGTCTCGGCCGGCTCCCGGTCGGGCCGCTCGGCGAGTATGGCCGGCTCGGATGGGCGTCCATCCAGTGCCTGCGGCACCTGATCCCTTTCGGCGCAGTGACAAACGGTAGTGCCCGTTCATGCTAGCCGACCTGTCCGGCTGCCCCGAGCCGGGCAATCGGTCTGGTTAGGCTCGCCTTAGCGCGGTGGTAGGTTCACAGCGAACGATCAGGAAAGGCGGACCCATGTCGCTCACACAGTCGGTCACTCGCTCGAACTCCCGGCCCTCCCGGTGGGTGGGGGCGGTCGCCACCGTCGCCGCGCTGGTGGCCATGACGGCCTGCGGACCGTCGAACACGACCGACGACGCCGACAAGGTGGTGGTGTATTCGGGGCGCAGCGAGGAGCTGGTGGCTCCGCTGTTCACCCAGTTCACCGAGGACACCGGCATAAAGGTGGAAGCGCGCTATGCCGGCTCGGCGGAGATGGCCGCGCAGCTGATCACCGAGGGCGACGAGTCCCCGGCCGACGTCTTCCTGTCCCAGGACGCCGGCGCGCTGGGCGCGGTGTCGAAGGCCGGGCTCTTCGCGCCGATCGACGCCGAGACGCTCCGAGCGGTCCCCGCGCAGTACGCGGCCGCAGACGGCACCTGGGTCGGGGTGTCCGGCCGCGCTCGGGTCGTGGTGTACAACCCCACGCTGGTGCCCACGCCGCCGGACACGATCGACGGGCTGCTGGCCCCGGAATGGAAGGGCAAGATCGGCTTCGCGCCGAGCAATGCGTCATGGCAGGCGTTCGTGACCGGGCTGCGGGTGGTGCGCGGCGAGGACGGCGCGGAACAATGGCTGCGCGCGTTCAAGGCCCAGGACCCCACGCCGTACGAGAACAACGTCGCAGTGCGGGACGCCGTGGATGCCGGTCAGGTGCCGCTGGGCCTGGTCAACCACTACTACCTCTACGAGCTGATCGACGCCAAGGGCGCGGACGCGGTGACGGCGCAGAACAAGTTCATGGCCGCCGGTGATCCCGGCGGTCTGGTCAACGTCGCGGGCGTCGGCGTCCTCAAGGCCGCCCCGAATCCCGAAGGCGCACAACGGTTCGCGTCCTATCTGGTCGGCGAGTCCGCGCAGAAGTACTTCGCTCAGGAAACCGAGGAGTACCCGCTCGCCGCGGGCGTGTCGCCGTCGGGGCAGATGCCGCCGCTCAGTGAACTGCAGCCGCCCGCGGTCGATCTGTCGCAGCTCGACGACATCGAGACCACGCAGGAGCTCCTGGTCGAGACCGGCCTGCTCACCAATTGACCGCAGGCTCGATCCGGGCGGCCCGCCCGCCGGTACTGCTGTTCGCGGCGGCCGCGCTGGTGGCGGCCGCGACGCTGATCCCACTGGTCTATCTGGGTGACCGCGCGTTCTCGCGGGGCTGGACCGCGGTCGTCGACGAGGTGCTGCAGCCGCGCACCGCGGCGCTGATCGGCCGGTCGCTGCTGCTGGTGGTCACCGTGACCGTCGCGTGCGTGCTGCTGGGGGTGACCCTCGCCGTCCTGCTCACCCGCACCGATCTGGTGGGCCGGCGGATCTGGAGCGTGGTGCTGACGCTGCCGCTGGCGATGCCGAGCTATCTGCTGGCCTACCTGTGGGTCTCTGCCGTGCCGTCGATCGCCGGGTTCTGGGGTGCGGTGCTGGTCCTGACGCTGGTGAGCTACCCGCTGGTGTTGCTGACGACGACGGCCGCGCTGGCCCGGGTCGATCCCGCACAGGAAGAGGTGGCGCGCTCGCTGGGGCGGGGCGGTTGGGCGGTGTTGTTCGGGGTGACGCTGCGCCAGTCCCGGGCGGCGATCGCCGCGGGGGCGCTGCTGGTGGCGCTGTACGTGCTCAGCGACTTCGGGGCGGTGGCCGCCATGCGGTACGAGGCCTTCACCTGGGTGATCTACGGCGCCTACCGCTCGGGGTTCAACCCGTCCCGCGCCGCGGTGCTGTCTCTGGTGCTGCTGGTGTTCGCGGTGGCCCTGGTGGTCGCCGAGCACGCCGCGCGGGGCCGGGCTGCGGCGTCGCGCGTCGGCTCGGGCACCCCGCGGCCGGCGCCGGTGAGCCGGCTCGGCAGCTGGCAGGGGCCGGCGCTGGTCGTGCCCGTCGCGGTGCTGGCCGCTGCGGTCGCCGTGCCGGCCGCCGAACTCGCGGAGTGGCTGGCCACCGCGGGCGCCCGCTGGGACGGCGGCCTGTGGAGCGCGGCACTGGGCGCCACGCTGTGGCTCTCGGCGGCCGCCGCGGTGGTGTCGACGGTCGCAGCACTGCCCCTCGGCGTGCTGGCCGCGCGGCATCGCGACCGCGCGACCCGGGCGTTGGAGGGCGCGAGCTACGTTGCGCACGGCCTGCCGGCGATCGTGATCGCGATTTCTATGGTGTCGCTCGGGGTGTTGCTGCTACGGCCGATTTACCAGCGGGAACCGCTGCTCATCCTGGCGTACACGGTGTTGTTCGTACCCCTGGCCGTCGGGTCGGTGCGGGCGGCAGTCGAGTCGGCGCCGATCCGGCTGGAGGAGGTCGCGCGGTCGCTCGGCCGCGCGCCGGTGCGCGCGTTCGTTGCGGTGACGGCCCGGGTGGCGCTCCCCGGTATCGCGGCGGGAGCGGCGATGGTACTGCTGACGTGCATGAAGGAATTGCCGGTGACGCTGCTGCTGCATCCGACCGGAACGGACACGCTGGCCACCCGGTTGTGGGGGTACAGCTCGGTCAGCGACTACGCCGCCGCCGCGCCGTACGCAGCCGCCCTGCTGGTCTTCGCGGCTGTCCCGACCGCGCTGCTCGGCGTGTGGAGCGTGCGCGGTGACTGACGGGGTGGCCGCGCACGGCATCCAGAAGTTCTTCGGCACCCGGCGGGTGCTCGCCGGGGCCGATCTGGTCGTGCCCGACGGCACGATGACCGCGGTGCTCGGGCCGTCGGGTTGCGGCAAGACCACGCTGCTGCGCATCATCGCCGGCTTCACCGATCCCGATGCCGGCACGGTCCGGATCGCCGGTCAGCTGGTGGCGGGCGGGCCCGCACCGGTGCCCGTCCATCGGCGCCGCGTCGGCCTGATGCCGCAGGAAGGTGCCCTGTTCCCGCATCTGAGCGTCGGCGGCAACATCGCGTTCGGGATGCCGCGCGGCGAGCGGGTCGAGAAGTGGCTCGACGTGGTGGGACTCGAGGGGCTCGCCGATGCCCGGCCGCATGAGCTCTCCGGCGGACAGCAACAGCGGGTGGCGCTGGCCCGCGCGCTGGCGGCCCGGCCGCGGGTGCTGCTGCTCGACGAGCCGTTCGCGGCACTCGACGCAGGGTTGCGCACCCGGGTGCGCGAGGACATCGCGACGATTCTGCGGGACACCGCGACGACGTCGGTGCTGGTCACCCATGACCAGACCGAGGCTCTGTCGCTGGCCGACTCGGTGGCCCTGCTGATCGACGGTTCGATCGCCCAGCACGGCAGCCCGGCCGAGCTGTACCAGTGTCCGGCCACGCTGGCGGCCGCCCGGTTCATCGGTGCGACGGTGGAGCTGGCCGGCACCGCCTCCGCAGGCGTCGTGCACACCGCGCTCGGGGCGTTGCGCCCGCTCATGCGCGTCGCCGACGGTGCCGCGGTGGTGGTGTTGCGTCCCGAGCAGCTGCGGCTCGCGGCGGGGGGTCGCCCCGCCCGCGTCACGGCGTGCCGGTTCTACGGCTCGGACACCGCGATCGAGCTGCGGCTGCCGGACGGCTGCACGGTGCGGATGCGGGTGCCGGGCCGGGCCGATCTGGAGCTCGGGTCCGACGTCGGCGTCGAGGTGGGCGGGTCGGTGCTGGCCTATCCGTCACCAGCCGGTGGGCAGGGGGTGGCCCTCGGCGAAGCCGGCGGCTGACTGCACCCCGAGCACCACCTTCTCGTGCAGTTCGGGCAGCGTGCGCGCACCGACGTAGGTGCAGGTGCTGCGTACGCCCGAGGTGATGTGGTCGAGCAGGTCCTCGACGCCGCCGCGGGCGGGGTCGAGGTTCATCCGGGAGGTCGAGATGCCCTCCTCGAACAGGCCCTTGCGGGCACGGTCGAAGGCGCTGTCGGCCGCGGTGCGCGCGGCGACGGCACGCTTGGAGGCCATGCCGTAGCTCTCCTTATACGGCTTGTCGTCGCGGTCGTGCAGCAGGTCGCCGGGGGACTCGTAGGTGCCGGCGAACCAGGAGCCGATCATCACGTTGGACGCGCCGGCGGCCAGCGCCAGCGCCACGTCCCGCGGATGGCGCACGCCGCCGTCGGCCCACACGTGCCCTCCGAGTTCCGCTGCCGCAGCGGCACATTCGACGACCGCGGAGAACTGCGGCCGGCCCACACCGGTCATCATCCGGGTGGTGCACATCGCGCCGGGACCGACGCCGACCTTCACGATCGAGGCGCCCGCGTTGATCAGGTCGCGGGTGCCCTCGGCGGAGACGACGTTGCCGGCGACCAGGGGCAGGCCCAGATCGAGCGCGGCGACGGCGGCGATCGCGTCGAGCATCTTGGCCTGATGGCCGTGGGCGGTGTCGATGACCAGCAGGTCGGCGCCCGCGTCGGCCAGTCCCCGCGCCTTGGCCGCGACGTCGCCGTTGATGCCGACGGCGGCGGCGATGCGCAGCCGGCCCCGGTCGTCGAGAGCGGGGGTGTAGATGCCGGCGCGGACGGCGCCGGTGCGGGTGAGCACGCCGGCCAGGGCGCCGTCGGCGTCGGTGAGCACCGCGACGTCTGCGCCGGGTGCGTGGTCGAGCAGGTCGAAGACCTTGCGCGGGTCGGTGCCCACCGGCGCGGTGACGAAGTCCGAGATCGCGACGTCCCGCACCCTGGTGAAGCGGTCCACACCGCTGCACACCGATTCGGTGACGAGCCCGGCCGGCCGGTTGTCGTCGAGGACGACCGCCGCGCCGTGGGCCCGCTTGTTGATCAGCGCGCACGCGTCGGAGACCGAGTCGTCGGGGGAGAGCGTGACCGGGGTGTCGACGACGGTGTCGCGGCTCTTGACGAAGTCGACGGTGTGCTGGACCGCTGAGAGCGGCAGGTCCTGGGGCAGCACCACGATTCCGCCGCGGCGAGCGACCGTCTCTGCCATCCGCCGGCCGGCGACCGCGGTCATGTTCGCGACGACGACCGGGATCGTGGTGCCGGAGCCGTCGACGGTGGACAGGTCGACGTCGAATCGCGAGGCGACCTGTGTGCGGCCCGGAACGATGAAGACGTCGTTGTAGGTCAGGTCGTACGGCGGCCGGTGGCCCTCGAGGAACTTCACGCCCGCGAGTCTAGTGGGGTCACCTCATCCGGCGAGCAGACGCGAACTCGAGCCCCAGGGGCCTCAAACACTCGAGTTCGCGTCTGCTCGCGGGGAGAATCAGGCCTCGATCTGGCTGCGGTCCCCGCTCCACAGCGTGTGGAAGCGCTTGTCGCGGTCGGCGTCGATGCGGCCGTAGGTGTGTGCACCGAAGAAGTCGCGCAGCCCCTGGGTCAGGGCGGCGGGCAGCCGCTCGGTGCGCAGCGCGTCGTAGTACGACAGCGCGGAGGCGAAGCCGGGGATCGGGATGCCGAGTTCGGTGGCCTTCACCACGACGCGGCGCCAGCTGTCGATACCCGACTCGATGGCCTCGCGGAAGTACGGCGCGGCGATCAGCGTCGCCAGCTCGGGATCCTCGTCGAACGCGTCGGTGATCCGGTTGAGGAACTTGGCGCGGATGATGCAGCCGCCGCGCCAGATCCGTGCCATGTCGCCGGGCTTGATGTCCCAGTCGTATTCGGCGCTGCCGGCCTGGATCTGGTTGAAGCCCTGGGCGTAGGCGATGATCTTCGATGCGTACAGAGCCTTGCCGACGTCGTCGACGAATTGTTTTGCGTCGGAGGGCTTCTCACCCAATTCGCCGGATGCCAACCCGGTGGTGGCCTTGCGCTGGGCGACCGATCCGGACAGCGCGCGGGCGAACACCGCCTCGGCGATGCCGGTGACCGGCACGCCCAGATCCAGCGCGGACTTGACCGTCCAGCGGCCGGTGCCCTTCTGCTCGGCCTCATCGAGGATCACGTCGACCAGCGGCTTGCCCGTCGCGGCGTCGGTCTGGCGCAGCACGGTCGCGGTGATCTCGATCAGGAAGCTGTCCAGGTCGCCGGTGTTCCACTCGGCGAACACGTCGGCGATTTCGGTTGCGCTCATGCCGAGCCCGTCGCGCAGCAGCTGGTAGGCCTCGCCGATGAGCTGCATGTCGGAGTACTCGATGCCGTTGTGCACCATCTTGACGAAGTGTCCGGCGCCGTCGGGGCCGATGTGGGTGCAGCACGGCACGCCGTCGACGTGGGCGGAGATCTCCTCGAGTAGCGGGCCCAGGCTCTTGTAGGACTCCGCGGGCCCGCCCGGCATGATCGACGGGCCGTTGAGCGCACCTTCCTCGCCGCCGCTGATGCCGGCGCCGACGAAGTGCAGACCGCGCTCCCGGATCGCCTTCTCCCGGCGAATGGTGTCCGTGTAGAGCGCATTGCCGCCATCGATGATGATGTCGCCTTCTTCCATGGCGTCGGCGAGCTCGTTGATGACGGCGTCGGTGGGATCACCGGCCTTGACCATGATGATCACGCGGCGCGGCTTCTCCAGCGCATCGAGGAACTCCTCGATCGTCTCGCTGCGCACGAACTTTCCTTCCGAGCCGTGCTCGGCGAGCAGCGCATCGGTCTTGGCGGTGGTGCGGTTGTGCAGCGCGACGGTGTAGCCGTGGTGGGCGAAGTTGCGCGCCAGGTTCGACCCCATCACTGCAAGGCCGGTCACCCCGATCTGCGCGGTGCCGGTCGTCGAGCTAGCGGAGTCGGTCATGCAGGGCGCCTTTCGTTGTGCGGTTGTTGCGTGCAGTCGAGCAGATCATCATGCGGTGAACAGCCGGTGCAGCTCGGTGAGCCAGGGCACCGCCAGCGCGATCGTCGGTACGACGAGTACCGCCGCGGCGCACACGTAGGCACCGGCGGCCAGCGCGCGGCTGTTCGGGGCGCCGCCGAGACGTCGCACCCGCACCACCGTGGTCGGGCCGCCGGCGGCGAGCGCACCTCGGGGGGTGTGCCCGGCGGCGCAGGCGACCAGCGCGCGCGCCAGGGGAGTGGGTCCGGTGCTGCGCACCGCGGCGTCGTCGGCGAGCGCCTCGATGAGCAGCCGCACCGCGTTGAGGGCGTGTCCGCTGCGCACGATGCGGGGGAAGGCAGCGTGCACCGCGGTGAACATCTCGAGCACCAGATCGTGCCGTGCGCGCAGGTGGGCCCGTTCGTGCGACAGGATCGCCGAGATCTCGTTGTCCGACAGCGTGTTCAGCGCGCCCTCGCTGACCACGACGCGGCTGCGCACCCCGGGCAGGCAGTAGGCCAGCGGCTGGGCGACGTCGAGGATGCGGATGCCGTGGGCGGGCATCGGGCGGGTGGGGTGGGCGCCGACGAGGTCGACGATCATCCGGTGGTGGGCGCGACGGCGTCGGGTGGCGATCGCCACCTGCAGGATCGAGCCGATCAGCCGCGCTCCGACGACGAGAGTGAGCGCGAAGACGACGACGTAGGCGGTCCACAGCGGCCAGCCGAGATCGTCGAGCGCGGTGACGATGGTGGCCGTGGGCCGGCCATCGGGTCCGGGCTCGAAGAGCCGGCTCGCGATCGCGATGCCCGCGGAGAAGAAGGACAGCACCGCGGCCAGCGCGATCGACTGCCACAGCACGATCGCCGCCCTCGGCGCCCGCAACGGCCACGTCGCGCGGGCCAGCAATGCAGGCACCGGCCCCGACAACATCAGGGCGACGATGGTGAAGGCCAGCGCGGACACGCTGTCAGTGTCTCTCAGCTGATGCCGTGATCGCCACTGGGTGTGTCTGCGCGGTGTTTGTCCTCGAGTTCGGCCAGGGCCCGGCGCAGCGCCGCAGCCTCATCGGCGCCGACGCGTTCGACGAAATGCACCAGTGCCGCCTCGCGGCTTCCGGAATCGGCGGCCTGGTCGAGCGCGTCGACCATGAGGCCGGCGACGAGTTCGTCGCGACCATGGGTGGGCGCGTAGCGGTGGGCCCGGTCGTCGCGGTGCTGGACGACGAGATTCTTCTTCGCCAGCCGCTGCAGCACGGTCATGATCGTCGTGTAGGCGAGGTCACGCTCGGACGACAGCGTCTCGTGGACCTGCCGCACGGTCTGCGGCTCACCCGCGGACCACAGGTGATCCATCACGGAGCGCTCGAGCTCTCCGAGCCGAGTCAACTTGGGCATGGTCCTCTCTCCTACCGGCGGTGCCTGTGAGCGTACTACGGCATTACTACCGCGTGTCGTATCACGTGAGACGACGTCTTCGAGCGCAACGCCGCGACGGTCGACAGCGGTGCCGGGCGGTGTTGTGAGTCCGATCACAGCGGTGGCCTCCTGTGGAGTCGATGTGCCTCGTGGTTATAGTAAGGCTAACCTAACTCAGGGAGGTTGCCGTGTCCGTTCTCGTCGACGATCCGCTGATCGCGAGCATGTCGATCAGGCGCCCGCTGCCGATCCATGCATCCAGCCGCCGGCTGCGCGCGCTCGATCCGGAATGCCCGCGCGTGCACGGGGTCGCGGTCATGGGCGACCTGTCACGTCGCCGCTGGTGGCCGCTGGCCGAACTCCTCACGACCGACCGGCTGTCTCGCATGTACGCGGCCGGCCTGGCCGAGATCGCGAACCCGGCCACGGTCACCCAGCAACTGGCCGCGACATTCGCCCACGTCGTCGTCGGCCGGGTGATCCCGCTCCTGGCGCTGGAAGGCCGGGCCTGGGACACCGGACCGGAGAACCTCTGGGTGCACGTGGACTCCGAAGGCACGATCGACTGGGTGGGCGTGGCCGAGCCCACGCTGCGCGCTCTACCCGACGATCCGGCGTTCGCCGGACGTCGCGCCGCGCGCAGGGACGGCATCGTCGCGCTGCCCAGCGAGGCCGCGCTGACCACCTGGGTCGCCCACCGCAGCCATCGCGCATTGGGCCCGCTGTTCACTCGCCTGCACGCAGAAAGCGACGGGACCACGCCGGTGTCGGCGATGTGGCATGCCGTCGGAGCCGCCGCCGTCAGCGCCGCCACCCAGATCCCGCTGCTGGCCGGCAGCAGCGAGGCGGTGAGCATGCGGCGCACGCAGGCTCTCCTCGACGCGCTGATGAGTTTCGGCCTGCCGGTCCGCGGCGGGCACCGGCCGATTCCGACGAAGGCCTTGTTGAATTAGGCAAGGCTTGCCTATATTGATCGAGTACCACCCGGACCGCGCCGGAGTCCTGAGGGCTGCAGAGACCCCCGGTCCGACCACAGGACGGGCCCCACGCCGCACGGCGTGGGGCCCGTCCGCTTCTGCGCCGACGGCGGCGTGTAGACACGATTCGTGATTGATCTTCCCGAAGGACTCGGTGACGGCTTCGACACGGTGCTCGGCCTGCGCTACGAGGAGATGTCCGCCGACGGCGGCCGCGCGACTCTCGAGATCACCGATGTCCTGTTGCAGCCCTGGGGCATCGTGCACGGCGGGGTGTATTGCGCGGTGATCGAGAGCATGGCCAGCGTGTCAGGCCATGTCTGGCTGACCCAGAACGGCGGCGGCTACGTCGTCGGCGTCAACAACAACACCGACTTCCTGCGCGCCATCCGATCGGGCACCGTGACGGCCACGTCGTCACCGATCCACCGGGGCCGGCGCCAGCAGCTGTGGGTGGTGACGATCACCGAGGGCAGCGGGGACAGCGGACGCCTGGTCGCCCGGGGCCAGGTGCGCCTGCAGAACATGACCGAGGAGTAGCCGGCAGCAGCCAGCGCCCGTGTGCGCTGCTGAGTGCGGCGGGTCGTGGCAGGATCGCCCTCTATGCGCCTGACACCGCATGAACAGGAGCGGTTGTTGATCTCCTATGCCGCCGAACTCGCCCGCCGCCGCCAGGCACGCGGACTGCGCCTGAACCACCCCGAGGCCGTCGCGGTGATCACCGACCACATCCTCGAGGGCGCTCGCGACGGACGCACCGTTGCCGAGCTCATGGTCAGCGGGCGCGCCGTGCTCGGCCGCGACGAGGTGATGGACGGCATTCCCGAGATGCTGCACGACGTCCAGGTCGAGGCCACCTTCCCCGACGGCACCAAGCTCGTCACCGTCCACGACCCGATCGCATGATCCCCGGCGAGATCGTCTTCGACGACGACGACATCGAACTCAATGCCGGTGCCGAGCGCCTTGAGCTCGACATCGTCAACACCGGCGACCGGCCGGTGCAAGTCGGCAGCCATGTCCATGTGCCACAGGCCAATTCGGCGCTGGACTTCGACCGCGCCGCCGCCCATGGTCACCGGTTCGACATCCCGGCCGGCACCGCGATCCGCTTCGAACCCGGCATCGCCCAGCGCGTCAGCCTGGTACCGCTGCGCGGCACGCGCGAGGTGTACGGCCTGAGCTTGAACCCACCGGGCAGATTGGATCAGCCATGACGGCGCTGTCCCGCGCGCGCTACGCCGCGCTCTACGGTCCCACGGCAGGGGACCGCATCCGCTTGGCCGACACCGATCTGTTCGTCGAGATCACCGAGGACCGCAGTGGCGGACCTGGGCTGGCCGGCGACGAAGCGGTGTTCGGCGGCGGCAAGGTGTTGCGGGAATCGATGGGTCAATCCCGCGCCACCCGCGCCGACGGCGCCCCCGACACCGTCATCACCGGGGCGGTGATCCTCGACCACTGGGGAATCATCAAGGCCGACATCGGTATTCGCGACGGACGCATCGTCGCGATCGGCAAGGCGGGCAACCCCGACATCATGTCGGGGGTGCATCCCGATCTGGTGGTCGGGCCCTCGACCGAGATCATCTCCGGCAACGGCCGCATCGTCACCGCGGGTGCCATCGACTGTCACGTGCACCTGATCTGCCCGCAGATCATGGAGGAAGCGCTCGGCAGCGGGATCACCACGATCGTCGCCGGCGGCACCGGCCCCGCCGAAGGCAGCAAGGCCACCACCGTCACACCCGGGGCGTGGCACCTGGCCCGCATGCTGGAAGCGCTCGACACCTGGCCGCTGAACGTCGCGCTGCTGGGCAAGGGCAACACCGTCAGCACCGAGGCGATGTGGGAGCAATTGCGCGGCGGGGCAGCAGGATTCAAGCTTCACGAGGACTGGGGTACCACCCCGGCGGCCATCGACGCCTGCCTGACCGTTGCCGAGGCCGCCGGCGTACAGGCCAACATCCACACCGACACCCTCAACGAGGCCGGCTTCGTCGAGGACACGCTGGCCGCGATCAAGGGCCGGTCGATCCACGCGTATCACACCGAGGGTGCCGGCGGCGGTCACGCGCCCGACATCATCACGGTCGCGGGTAAGCCCAATGTGCTGCCCAGTTCCACCAATCCGACGCGTCCGCACACCGTCAACACCCTCGACGAGCACCTCGACATGCTCATGGTGTGCCATCACCTCAACCCGAGCGTGCCCGAGGACCTGGCGTTCGCCGAGAGCCGGATCCGGCCGTCGACGATCGCGGCGGAGGACCTGCTGCACGACATCGGCGCGATCTCGATGATCGGCAGTGACGCCCAGGCGATGGGCCGCATCGGCGAGGTGGTGCTGCGCACCTGGCAGACCGCGCATGTGATGAAGCAGCGCCGCGGCTTCCTGCCCGGCGACACCAGAGCCGACAACACCCGTGCGCAGCGCTACGTGGCCAAGTACACGATCTGCCCGGCGATCGCCCACGGCATGGACCGCGAGATCGGTTCGATCGAAGTCGGCAAGCTCGCCGACCTGGTGCTGTGGGAGCCCGCGTTCTTCGGTGTCCGCCCGCATGCCGTGCTCAAGGGCGGCATGATCGCGTGGGCCGCGATGGGGGACGCGAACGCGTCGATCCCCACGCCACAGCCGGTGCTGCCGCGCCCCATGTTCGGTGCGGCACCCGCGGCCGCGGCCGCCACATCGCTGCACTTCGTCGCGCCGCAGGCGATCGAGGACGGGCTGGCCGACCGTATCGCGGTGGCGCGCCGCCTCGTCGCGGTGGAGAACGTGCGCGCTGTCGGCAAGGCGCAGATGCCGCTCAACGATGCGCTGCCCGACATCCGCGTCGATCCCGACACCTTCACCGTGCACATCGACGGCGAGGTGTGGCAGGAGCAGCCCGCCGCGGAACTGCCCATGGCGCAACGCTTCTTCCTGTTCTGATGATCACCACGCTGCTCGCACTCGCGGATTCGCGGCTGCCCACCGGCGGCCACGTGCACTCCGGCGGCGTCGAGGAAGCGGTGACCAGCGGCTTGGTCGTCGATCTGCCCACGCTGCGGGCGTACCTGCACCGCCGGATTCGCACCACCGGCCTGGTCACCGCGTCCCTGGCGGCCGCGGTGCACACCGGCACGCTCTCGCCAGCTGCCGGAGGCTCCGGGGAGGCCGAAACCGACGCCCGTACACCGGCTCCCGCGGCACGCGCGGCGTCGCGTGCTCAGGGCAGGGGACTGGTCCGGCTGGCCCGGCGCGTCTGGCCGGACACCGATTGGGCCGCTCTGGGGCCCACGCCTCACCTGGCGGTCGCGGCCGGCGCCGTCGGACACGCCAGCGGGATCGCCGCGGCGCACACCGCCCTGTCGCTCGTCTACACCACGATGACCGGATCGGCCACCGCCGCCCAGCGGCTGTTGGCCCTGGATCCCGGTGATGTCGCCGCGGTGACCTTCGCGCTGGCGCCGGTGTGCGAGGACGCCGCCGCTCAGGCCGCCCGCGGCCTGGCCGACCTGTCCGACCCGCTGCTGGACGTGCTCGCCCAGCGCCACCTCGAGCGTGACCGCCCCCTGTTCGCGTCCTGAAACGAAAGAGCCTGCATGCCACCACATCTCATCGACGGTGTCGGCCATTCCCACGATCGTCCGGACCGCCCGCGCCGGACGCGCCGGCCGGGGGAGCCGCTGCGCATCGGCATCGGCGGACCGGTCGGCTCGGGCAAGACCGCGCTGGTCGCCGCACTCTGCCGTCAGCTTCGTGACGAGCTGTCTCTGGCGGTGCTGACGAACGACATCTACACCACCGAGGACGCCGACTTCCTGCGGCGCAACGCCGTGCTCCCGGATGACCGCATCGCGGCGGTGCAGACCGGCGGCTGCCCGCACACCGCGATCCGCGACGACATCACCGCCAACCTCGACGCCATCGACGATCTGATCGCAGCGCACGCCGATCTCGATCTCATCCTGGTCGAATCCGGCGGGGACAATCTGACCGCGACGTTCTCGTCGGGTCTGATCGACGTCCAGATCTTCGTCATCGACGTGGCCGGCGGCGACAAGGTGCCCCGCAAGGGCGGTCCGGGCGTCACGTTCTCCGACCTGCTCGTGATCAACAAGACCGACCTCGCCCCGATGGTCGGTGCCGACCTGGACGTGATGCGCAGGGACGCGGCCGCGGTGCGCGCCGATCGTCCGTTCGCGCTGATCTCCCTGACCGTCGATCCGGCGGCGACGCCGGTGCTGGAGTGGGTGCGCGAGCAGCTGCGGGTCATGCAGGCGGTCTAGGTGCGGTCAGAGGTGCTGATCGTGGCACGCCCGGGACGGTCCCCCCATACAGAGACCACCGGAGCCATCGCGGTGCGGCGGACCGGACGCGACACCGTGCACCTGGTGTCGGCCGCCGCCACCCCGCTGGGGGGCGACACCATCCGGATGCGGGTGGTGGTGGAGGAGGGCGCCCGGCTGGTGCTCCGGACGGTCGCGGCGACGATGGTGCTGCCCGGCGCGGCGACCACGCAATCGCACGCGTGCTGGACGGTTGAGGTGGCCGGCACGCTGGACCTGGATCCGCAGCCGACGATCGTGGCCGGGCGGGCACGCCACACGGTGCACACGGCGCTGTCGATGACCGCAGGCGCGTCGGTGCGGGTGGCCGAGCGCGTGCAGATCGGCAGATCCGGTGAGCGCGACGGGTACTGGTGCGGGACGCTGCGGGCCGATCTGGACGGCGCAGCGCTGCTGCGCCACCGGGTCGACGTGGGCGCCGGCTCGGTGGCCGACGACGAGATCGCCGCACCACGTGCCTACGAGTCCGAAATGCGCTATCCGGCAGCTGATGTCGCAACCCGCGGGATGACCCTCGCGCTGGCCGGCGGCGGCAGTCTCACCACATGGCAGGGAGATCGACTGTGACGGAACGGCTCGGGGTGGTGTGGCGTCCCGATTTCGATCCCCGGACGCTCGCCGAGTCCTGTGCGCAGGCCGAGCACGCGGGCTTCGACGAGGTGTGGCTGTGGGAGGACTGCTTCCTGCAGGGCGGGATCGCCCAGGCTGCCGTCGCCCTGACGGCGACCCGGTCGCTGGTGGTGGGCATCGGGGTACTGCCCGCGCCCCTGCGCAGCGTGGTGGCCACGGCGCTGGAGATCTCGACGCTGGCCACGATGTTCCCCGGACGCGTGCAGGTGGGCATCGGGCACGGCGTGCAGGACTGGATGCGGCAGTCCGGGGTGGCGCCGGCGTCGCCCATGTCCTCGCTGCGGGAATACGTCACCGCACTGCGGGATCTGCTCGCCGGGCAGACGGTCACCGTGGCGGGCGACTACGTCCGCCTCGACGCGGTACGCCTCGACTGGGTTCCGGAAACCGCGGTGCCCGTGCTCATCGGCGGCGCCGGGCCCAAGACGCTGGAGCTGGCGGGCGCGATCGCCGACGGCGTGCTCTTGGACTGCCAGCACACCGCAGCCAGCGTCACGGCCGCGCTCGGGCACGTCGCGCGGGGCCGCGTCGGGCGTGCTCCGCACGCGTTCCGGGCCGTCATGTATCTGGCGTGCGCGCCAGCGCCATCCGACGTGGCGACCGTGCTCGCCGAGGAGGCACGACGCTGGCAGGTCGCCCCGGAAGCGGACTTCGGCGTCGGCGGCCCGGCCGAGGCGATCCGCGACGGCGCTGCCCTCTACCGCGCCGCCGGGATCGACACCGTCGTGCTGCAGCCGATCCGCACGGCGTCCGACCCGATGGACGTCATCGAGGCCGTGGCCGGTTCAGAGCTGGGCCGTCGCTAACTGGCCGCTTTCTGGTCCACGGTGGCTGCGATCTCCTCGAGTTCCTCGATGCGCGTTCGCGCGTACGCCTGCTGTTCGGTGATCGTGAGCTGACCGCGGTTGTTACCCAGGAACGTGACCGTCCAGGACAGCAGCGTGGCGATCTTCGTCTTGAATCCGACCAGGTACACGAGGTGCAGCAACAGCCATGCCAGCCACGCGATGAAGCCCCCGAACTCCAGCGGCCCCACCTTGGCCACGGCGCTGTACTTCGACACCGTCGCCATCGATCCCTTGTCGAAGTAGCTGAACGGTTCCCGCTCGGCCGGATCGGCGCCCTTGAGCCCCGACGTGATGGCCTTGGCGGCGTACTTCGCGCCCTGGATCGCACCCTGAGCCATGCCCGGGACGCCTTCGACAGCAGCCATGTCGCCCACGACGAACACGTTGGGGTGACCCGGGATCGACAGATCGGGGAGTACCTTCACCCGGCCGGCGCGGTCGAGTTCGACTCCGGACTGGTCGGCGAGGTCGCGCCCGAGCGGGCTGGCCGACACACCGGCCGACCACACCTTGCACGCGGCTTCGATGCGGCGGATCTTGCCGTCGGGGTCCTTGACCGTGATGCCGTTGCGGTCGACGTCGGTCACCATCGCGTTGAGTTGGATCTCGACGCCCATCTTCTCCAGCCGGGCCTGGGCCTTCTTACCCAACTTCTCGCCCATCGGCGGCAGGACCGCTGGAGCCGCGTCGAGCAGGATGACCCGCGCCTTGGTCGAATCGATGTGCCGGAACGCACCTTTGAGCGTCTGATCGGCCAATTCGGCGATCTGCCCTGCCATTTCGACCCCGGTCGGGCCGGCACCGACGACGACGAACGTCAGCAGCTTCTCGCGGCGGGCCGGGTCGCTGGACCGCTCGGCCTGCTCGAACGCTCCCAGGATCCGCCCGCGCAACTCGAGCGCGTCGTCGATGGACTTCATGCCGGGCGCCCATTCGGCGAAGTGGTCGTTGCCGAAGTAGGACTGGCCCGCCCCTGCCGCGACGATGAGACTGTCGAACGGGGTGACATAGGTGTGGCCCAGCAGCTCCGAGCGCACGGTGTTGGTCTTCAGGTCGATGCCGGTGACGTCGCCGAGCAACACCTGGGCGTTCTTCTGATTGCGCAGGATGACCCGGGTCGCGGGAGCGATCTCGCCTTCAGAGATGATCCCGGTCGCCACCTGGTACAGCAGCGGCTGGAACAGGTGGTGGGTGGTGCGGGCGATCAACTTGATGTCGACGTCGGCCCTCTTGAGCGCCTTGGCCGCGGTCAACCCGCCGAATCCCGATCCGATGATCACCACCTTGTGGCGATCGGATGCATTGGCTCCGGGATTGCTCATGGCTTCTCCTGTGCACGGTTCTCGCGGGTGTCCTTACCGGAACTTCTTTACCCAAACAGAGCAACCAGAACCTTAGCCGCAGCGCTTCCTGGCGGCGCGGTGAGATACCCCACCGCGGCCGATCACGCCCTGACCAGCGGTTTGAGCGCCTCTCCGAGCGCGGTGATCTGGCCGGGCTGATACCCGACGGTCTGGGTCGGCACGAACAGGATGACGCCGTCGATGCCCGCGTCGAGCACTTTGGTCTGGACCTGCTCGGCCACCTCCTCGACGCTGCCCGCGACCATCCGCTGCTTGAAATCGTCGGGGATCATGTCCGGGGACACGCCGTCGCCCAGAATCGCACCGACGAGCATCGATGTCTCGAGAGTGGCCGGATCGCGGTCAATCTCTTCACACCGCTGCTTGACCACCTCGACCTTGCGGGCGAGCTCGTCGAAGCCGGCGATGACGTTGAGGTGGTCGAAGTGCTTGGCCGCCAACGGGATCGTCTTCTTCTCGCCGCTGCCGCCGATCATCAACGGAATGTGGTCCCGGAAGCGGGGATTGGCCAGCGCCTCCTGGGTGCGATAGTGCTTTCCGGTGACGGTGGGGCGCTCACCGGCGAGCATCGGCAGGATGATCTGCAGCGCCTCACCGAGCTTCTCGAAGCGATCGGTGAAGGTGCCGAACTCGTAACCCAACTGGTCGTGTTCGAGTTCGAACCACCCGGTGCCGATGCCGAGGATGGCGCGTCCGGCGCTGATGACGTCCAATGTCGTGATCGCCTTGGCCAGCAGAGTGGGGTTGCGATAGGTGTTGCCGGTGACCAGCGTGCCCAGCTGGACGTTCTGGGTCGCGGCGGCCAGCGCGCCGAGGGCGGTGTAGGCCTCCAGCATCGGTTCGTCGTAGCTGCCGATTCCCGGCAGTTGGTAGAAGTGGTCCATCAGGAAGACCGAGTCGAAGCCGGCCTCGTCGGCTTCTCTGGCCTGTGCGGTCACGGTGGGGAAGAGCTCGCCCACACCGGTTCCGTAGGAGAAGTTGTTGATCTGCAGTCCGAGCCGGATCGTCATACGGCTGACCGTACGCAGGGTGACCCCGCCGATCTAGATCATTTCACCGTTGGCAGAAGCGGAAGAAATCTGCCCACAACCCGGAATAAAGCGCGTCCCCGAACCGTTGACGGCTAGCCGAAATTCGCCAGTGCGCCGTGGCTGACATGCAGGGTCTGGCCCGTGATGTGACGGGCCGCCGGGGTCGTGAGGAACAGCGCCAGGCGGGCGATCTCCTCGTCCACCGTGGGCGAGGACGTGCCCAGCCCCTCGTACCCGGGCTCGGTGCCGCGGCCGATCGCCACCGCGTTGACGGTGATGCCGCGGATGCCGAAGTGGTGTGCCTGTCCGGCCGTCCACGAGGACACCGCCGCCTTGACCGCGGCCGCGGCGCTGCCTTCGGTCATCGCATCCCCGATCACGGTGACGATGGAGCCCCCCGACCGCAGCTGGTCTCCGAGCGTCTGCACGGTCAGCACCGCCGACAGCAGGCCTGCGTCGAAGAGCCCGCGCCATTCCGCGGCGTGGTCGGCCAGGGTGTAGGTGCGGGGATCGCCGGCGGTCGACCGGGGGGCGGGCACGTTGATGACGGTGTCCAGGTGTGCGGGGAGATGCTGGCCGGCCGCGGCGATCGACGCCGGGTCGGTGGTGTCGACGACCACGGCGTCGGCCTCGAGTTCTTTGGCCAAGAGTTCGACGTCGTCACCGCGCCGGCCGGCGACGATCACGCGGTGGCCGGCGGTGCTGAAGTTCTCTGCGATGGTGCGGCCACGCTCGGTGTCGCATCCCGTGATCAGCACATCCATCATCGGCCTCCTGTTGTGTTCGGCGCTGAACCCCAGCGAGTCCCGACCATGTTACTGGACGGTAGCTAGTCGGCGAGGACCGACGCGCCCGCGCCGGTAACGGTGGCGCCCGACCAGGCGATCAAACCCGTGAACTCACCGGAGGCCACCCTGTGCGCCGACTGCGGCACCCCGAGCCACGCGCCGGGGCGCTTGCCATGCCAGCAAACTTCGTCAACGCTTTGTGCTGCACCGATTTGCTGATAGCAATGTCACAATTTGGTACATTCTCAGCTTCACACACTTGCGTCACGGCAGTAACACGGTAGTTTCTTCGGCATGCGTGATCCAGATATGTCGTCACCCCGCCGGAAAGGCCTGTCGACGTCGATCGGGCTCGCCGCCCTGACCGGCGCGACCGTCGCCGCCTTGACGCTGCCCGCCGTGGCGACAGCGCAGCCGGCGCCCACACCGGCTCCGCCGCCGCCCGCTCCGGCAGCGCCTGCGGACCCCGGCGCGCCCGCGCCGGCTCCCGCGCCCCCGGCGGATCCGAACGCGCCTGCGCCTGCCCCCGCACCCCCGGCCGATCCGAACGCGCCTGCGCCTGCCCCCGCACCCCCGGCCGATCCCAACGCACCGGCGCCGGCGCCGGCCGATCCCAACGCCCCGGCCCCCGCCCCGCCGCCCGCTCCGGAACCGGGTCGGGTGGACAACGCCGCCGGCGGCTTCAGCTACGTCGTACCCGCCGGCTGGAAGGTGGCCGACGCGGCCTCGCTGTCCTACGGGCAGGCTCTGCTGAACAAGCTGCCGCCGGCCGGGTCCCCGCCGGACACCCCGGCCCCGAACGACACCAGCATCCTGCTCGGCCGTCTCGACCTGAAGCTGTTCGCCGGCGCCGAGACCGACAACACCAAGGCCGCACAGCGCCTGGCCTCGGACATGGGCGAGTTCTTCATGCCCTTCCCCGGGACTCGCATCAACCAGCAGACCGTGCCGCTCAACGCGAACGGCATGACCGGTGTCGCGTCGTCCTACGAGGTCAAGTTCACCGACACCAACAAGCCGAACGGGCAGATCTGGGCCGGCGTGGTCGGCGCCCCGACGGCGCCGGGCACCCCGCGCGGTCAGCGCGCCCCCGAACGGTGGTTCGTGGTGTGGCTGGGTACCGCCACCAACCCGATTCCGCAGGCCGAGGCCGTCGCGCTGGCGAACTCGATCCGGCCCTGGACGCCCCCGCCTCCGCCGCCGCCGGCGGATCCGGGCGCCCCGCCGCCGCCTGCCGATCCGAACGCGCCGCCGCCGCGTCCGGCTGTCGGCCAGCCGGTGCCCGTCGACCCGAACACCGCGCCGGGGATGCTGCCGCCCGCCTGATTCACCCCCGATCGTGTCCGATCCTGTCGACTGATCGTTACCTGCCGGGGCTATACCGGAGTCAGGCCCGTTTGCGACCGCAACCGGGCCTGGCTGACGAGATGGTCGTGCGGTGAGCATCCGTTCGAAGGTTCTGAGAGAGTTCGTGCGGCCGATGTCCTCAGCCGGTTACATACCTGCCAGAAGGAGGACACATGGGCATCGGAGAACTCATCGGGCTGATCATCTTCGGCGCCGTGATCGGGGCGCTCGCGCGGCTGGTCATTCCCGGTAAACAGGCGATGGGGTGGATCGTCACGATCGTCATCGGCATCGCGGGCGCACTCATCGGCTATTGGCTCTGGGGCATGATCGCGAGGCCCGGCAACGCGAACACCAGCGGTATCGACTGGATTCGTTGGGCCATCAGCATCGCAGCCGCTGTAGTCCTGACACTCGGCTACACCGCGCTGACGCGGTCCAAGCGGTAGGGCTGCGCTGGGGTCGCCCGCCGCGTCTAACTGAGGTGCCAGACCAGCGCCGCGGCGAGCGCACCCAGCCCGTTGAGCGACCAGTGCAGGGCGATGGGCGCGATCAGGCTGCCGCTGCGCCGGCGCAGCCACGTGAACACGAAACCGGCTGCCGCCGTGGCGATGACGGCGCCGACGACGCCGGCGATCATGCCGAACGGTCCGCCGCCCAGGATGCGGGTGAACCCGACGTTGCTGGCGGTCAGCCCCAGCGAGGTGGCGATGTGCCACAGGCCGAACAGCAGGGAGCCTGCGGCGGCGACGCCCCGGAAGCCCCACGCGCGGTCCAGCGCGCCGTGCAGAACGCCCCGGAATGCGAGTTCCTCGGGGATCACGGTCTGCAGCGGAATGATGATCATCGACGCGAAAGCGCCCCCGACAGCGTCGCGTAGTGGTTGTTGAGGAACATCGGCCGGGTCCAGGGCAGCAGCGCGCCGATGGCGATCACGAGGCCGACCACCGCGACCGCGCCCAGCGCATAGCCGGCGCCCGACCGCCAGTGTTCGCGCCCCAACCCGAGTTCGTGCCAGCCCAGCCCACGTGAGCGCACCAGCGCGACCAGGCCCACGGCGGCGATCGGTACCACGGCCACGTTGGCCCACGGGGTGGTGAAGTGCGCGATCAGGTTGGTCACCGCGAGCACGACCACGACGACGCCGACGTCGACGTAGGCGCGGGCGTGGTGCAACGCCGCCAGCTGTTCCACCAGAGGGTGGGGCTCAGGAGACGCACTGGCGCCGGTCATCACCGTCATAACCGGCTCAGAATACCGAAGCCGGCGATCACCGCAGGTCAGCTACTCGTTGTCGCCCCCGGTGTCGGTGTCGGCGCCTGCGGTGCCGAACCCGGACTCACGGGCCGCGGGCCACACCCAGTCCTTGACCTCGCCGATGTCGTCGCCGTAGGCGCGGGTGTACTCCCGGGCGGCGATCCGCTTGTCCGCCATCTGCTGGCGCAGCGTCGCGCACCGAGGCCCGAGCGAGGGCACCCGATCGATGACGTCCATCACCAGGTGATAGCGATCCAAGTCGTTGAGCATCACCATGTCGAACGGTGTCGTGGTGGTGCCTTCCTCCTTGTAGCCGCGCACGTGCAGATTCGCGTGGCCCGTCCGCCGATAGGTCAGCCGGTGGATCAGCCACGGGTAGCCGTGATAGGCGAAGATGATCGGCCGGTCGGTGGTGAAGATCATGTCGAAGTCACGCGTGGACAACCCGTGCGGGTGCTCGGTGTCGTCCTGCAACCGCATCAGGTCGACGACGTTGACGAACCGCACCTTCAGCTCCGGCAGGTGTTGACGCAGGATGTCGGCGGCTGCCAGCGCCTCCAGCGTCGGGATGTCGCCTGCGGCCGCCAGCACCACGTCGGGCTCGGTGCCCAGCTCCTCGCTGCCGGCCCACTCCCAGATACCGAGGCCGCGCGTGCAGTGCGCGATCGCCTGCTCCATCGTCAGGTAGGTGGGGGAGGGCTGCTTGCCTGCGACCACGACGTTGACGTACTGACGTGAGCGCAGGCAGTGGTCGTAGGTGGACAGCAGGGTGTTGGCGTCCGGGGGCAGGTAGACGCGCACCACATGGGCGCTCTTGTTGACGACGTGGTCGATGAAGCCGGGGTCCTGGTGGGAGAACCCGTTGTGGTCCTGGCGCCAGACATGGCTGGAAAGAAGGTAGTTCAAGCTCGCGATGGGTCGGCGCCACGGGATCTTGTCGGTGACCTTGAGCCACTTGGCGTGCTGGTTGAGCATCGAGTCGACGATGTGGATGAAGGCCTCGTAGCAGTTGAACAGGCCGTGGCGGCCGGTCAGGAGGTAGCCCTCGAGCCAGCCCTGGCACTGGTGTTCGGAGAGCATCTCGACGACCCGCCCGACGCGCGCCAGGTGCTCGTCGACCTCGGGGCCGGCCAGCTCGGCGTTCCACTGCTTGTCGGTGGCGTCGTAGACGGCCTGCAGCCGGTTCGACGCGGTCTCGTCGGGACCGAAGATGCGGAAGTTCTCCGGGTTCAGCCGGATCACCTCGGTGAGCCAGCCGCCCAGAACGCGGGTGGCCTCGGCGACGGTCGCGCCGGGTGCGGGCACATCGACAGCGAACGATCGGAAGTCGGGCAGTCGCAGATCCTTGAGGAGCAGGCCTCCGTTGGTGTGCGGGTTGGCGCTCATCCGCAACGGGCCCTCGGGCGCCAGCGCGGCGATGTCGTCGTGCAACCGGCCGTCGTCGTCGAACAGTTCCTCGGCGTGGTAGGAGGCCAGCCAGTCCGCGAGGACGGCGAGGTGTTCGGCGGTGTCGCGCGCGCTGGCCAGCGGAACCTGATGCGCGCGCCAGGAGCCGGTCGTCTTCTTGCCGTCGATCGTCTCGGGTCCCGTCCACCCCTTGGGGGTGCGGAAGACGATCATGGGCCAGGCCGGCCTCGAATCGTCGCCGTCGGCGGCGCGGGCCTTGATGGCGGCGATCTCGTCGAGGACGTCGTCGAGCAGGGTCGCGAAACGACGGTGCGCATCGGCGTGCTCGCCAGCGTTCTCGTCGGTCACCTCGAAGAAGTACGGCCGATGCCCGTAACCGACCAGGAGGCTGCGCAATTCGTCCTCGGGGATGCGGGCGAGCACGGTCGGGTTGGCGATCTTGTAACCGTTGAGGTGCAGTATCGGCAGCACGACGCCGTCGTGCGCGGGGTTGGCGAGTTTGTTGGAGTGCCAGCTGGTCGCCAGCGGACCGGTCTCGGCCTCGCCGTCGCCGACGACCGCGGCCACCAGCAGATCGGGATTGTCGAACGCCGCCCCGTAGGCATGCGACAGTGCGTAACCCAGCTCGCCGCCCTCGTGGATGGAGCCGGGAGTCTCCGGCGCGACGTGGGACGGGATACCGCCGGGGAAGGAGAACTGCCGGAACAGGCGCCGCATCCCCTCGGCGTCGGCGGTGATGTCCGAGTAGATCTCGCTGTAGGTGCCGTCGAGGTAGGCGTTGGCCACCAGGCCGGGACCGCCGTGACCGGGGCCGGTCAGGTAGATCGTGGACTGACCCCGCTCGGCGATCACCCGGTTGAGGTGGGCGTAGAGAAAGTTCAACCCGGGAGTGGTGCCCCAGTGTCCGAGCAGGCGCGGCTTGACGTTCTCGCTCGCCAACGGGGTCCGCAACAGCGGGTTGTCCAAGAGGTAGATCTGGCCGACCGACAGATAGTTCGCGGCGCGCCACCAGCGATCCAGCCTCGCCACCGTCTCGTCGCTGATCGGCTGCCGGTCCACGGTCGTCCAGGCTGTCGTCATGATCCCCTTCCAACATCCTCATCTAACTAGGCATCGGCAGACCGTCAACCCCTACCCGATGAGCGGCGGGTTAATCTTTGCGCCGACGGGCACCACAGGAGGGCGGCACCATCGATGGGCGAGGCGGGACTGCTGACGTCCGTGCGCGTGCTCGATCTGGCCGGCGGTGAGGGCGACGGCGTCGGCCGGATTCTCGCCGATCTGGGCGCCGATGTGCTGAAGGTGGAGCCGCCTGGCGGCGCCCCGGCACGGTCGGCGCGGCCGACGATCAACGGCGCGGGAATCGGCTTCGCCATCGACAACGCCAACAAGCGGTGCACGACGCTCGATCCGGTCGATCGTGATCGGTTGATCGAGCTCGCCGCGAGCGCCGACATCCTGATCGACAGTGGAAACCCCGGGGGCGCAACGCTGTTCGGGACATCAGCGCTCGAGTTGGCCGATCGATTCGCCCATCTGGTCGTGCTGTCGATCACCGACTTCGGCCTGACCGGGCCGCGGGCGTGCTGGCAGGGCAACGATGCGGTGTTCTACGCACTCTCCTCGGCACTGTCTCGGACGGGGCCGACCACCGGTACGCCCGTGCTGCCACCCATCGGCATCGGGTCGGCGACGGGCATGGTGCAGGCGGCGTGGGCGGTGCTCGCCGCCTACTACGACCGGACTCGCAGCGGCCGAGGAGATTTCATCGATTTCTCGCGGTTCGAAGCGGTTCTGCAGGCGCTCGATCCGCCGTACGGGTCCGAAGGCCAGGCCGCCGTCGGGCTCAAGCCGCCGACCGCGCTGTGGCGGGGGCGGCCCCGGAACCAGCAGATCTACCCCATCTTCGGATGCCGTGACGGCCATGTCCGCATCTGCCTGCTGTCCCCGCGGCAGTGGCGCGGCATGCGCGCGTGGCTGGGTGAGCCGCCGCGCTTCGCCGGCCCGGAGTTCGACACGATCGCCGCCCGGTACGCAGCCTCGGCAGAGCTCAACGAGGCGATCGCCGCGCTGTTCTCCCCACAGTCGATGGATGAACTCGTCGCGCAGGGCCGGGACCGCGGTGTGCCCATCGCGGCGGTCCGCACCCCCGCAGAAGCGTTGCACGCAGACCACTTTCATCTCACCGGCGCGTTGAGCGAGGTGGCGCTGACCCCGGACGCGATGCTGACCATTCCCGTCGGTCCTGTCATCGTCGACGGTGAGCGCGCCGGGTTCCGCGTCCCGGCACCGGATGTCGCGACCGACGAGCCCGCGTGGACGCTGCCCGCCAATTCCGATACGCCGACGACACCAGCGCCGACGTATCCGCTCGAGGGGCTGAGGATCCTGGATCTCGGCGTGATCGTCGCGGGAGGTGAACTGGGCCGGCTGTTCGCCGACCTCGGCGCCGAGGTCATCAAGATCGAGAGCGCCGCCTACCCGGACGGGTTGCGGCAGGCCCCGGCCGGAATGCCGCTGAGCCGGTCGTGGGCGCTGACCCATCGCAACGAGTACAGCCTCGGACTGGATCTGCGGGACCGTCAGGGTGCGGAACTGTTCGCCCGTCTGGTCGCCACCTCCGACGCGGTGTTCGCCAACTTCAAGCCGGGAACCCTTGCCGCGCTCGGCTTTCCGTTCGAACGGTTGCGCGAGCTCAACCCCGACATCGTGCTGGCCGAGAGCAGCGCCTACGGCGATCACGGGCCGTGGAGCGCCCAGATGGGGTACGGACCTCTGGTCCGTGCCTCCACCGGCATCACCCGGTTGTGGACGTCCCCGGACGCTCCGCCCGGCGAGTTCTTCGATGCCACGACGATCTTTCCCGACCACGTGGTGGGCAGGCTGACCGCTGTCGCGGCCCTGGCCGCACTCGTCCGTCGGAACCGCGACGGCCGCGGCGCGCACGTCCACCTGTCGCAGGCCGAGGTGGCCGTCAACCAGCTGGCGGACCGCTACATCATCGAATCGGCCCGTGCCGCAGGCTGTTCCGTGGTCGACGACGACACCGTGCACGCAGTCTGTCCGTGCGCCGGCGACGACGAGTGGTGCGTGATCTCGGTGCCGAGTGGCGGCGCCGAACGGGCGGCGCTGGAGTCCGTCGTGGCCGAGAAGTTGTCCGGCGAGCGGGCGGCGTTGATCGCCGCGCTCGCGGCGTGGACGTCCCAGCGTGACAAGCTCGAGGTCGCCGAGCTCTTGCAGCGCCATGGGGTGCCTGCCGCGCCGATGAACCGCGCAGCGGATGTGCCCGACGATCCCCAGGTGCTGCACCGCCAGGTGTTCACCGAGCTGGTTCATCCGCTGCTCGAGCAACCGATTCCCGCCGAGACGGCGCCGGCCCCCTATCGCCGGATTCCGCGTGCCCCACTCCGTCCGGCACCGATGCCGGGCGAGCACACCCGTCAGATCTGCACCCGCGTGCTCGGCCTGACCGCAGAGCGCGTCGATGCGTTGTTGGCCGCAGGTGTGCTGTTCGACCATCACCAGGAAGGTTGACCCATGTCCCTCGACCCCAGAACCCCCGTGCTGGTCGGCTACGGCCAGGTCAACCAGCACACCGAGAACGCGAGCGTCGAACCCGTCGACCTGATGGTCGCGGCGGCGCGGGAGGCCGCCGATCCGCGGACACTGGCAGCCGTCGACGCGGTCCGGGTGGTCAACCTGCTCTCGTGGCGCTATCGCGACGCCGGGCTCCTCGTCGCACAACGGATCGGCGCCGAGAAGGCCGCCACCCGCTACACCGGGATCGGCGGCAACGTGCCGCAGACGCTGGTCAACCTCGCCTGCCTGGACATCCAGCAGGGCCGCGCCGACGTAGTGCTGATCGCCGGCGCCGAGACGTGGCGCACCAAGACGAAGATGCGCGCCGCCGGCGCCAAGGCGGACTGGACGAAGCAGGACGACACAGTGCCGCTGGCACCCGGCTCGGACGAGGTCATGGCGATGGCCGGCCCGGGCGATCTGAAGATCCACCTGGACCGTCCGTCGTATGTGTACCCGATGTTCGAGCAGGCGCTCCGCATCGCCGCGGGGGAGTCCGACGACGCGCACCGCAGGCGTATCGGCGCGCTGTGGGCGCAGTTCTCGGCCGTGGCAGCGAAGAATCCGCACGCGTGGAACCGACAGGCCTACAACGCCGAGGAGATCTACGAGCCGTCGGCGCAGAACCGGATGATCAGCTGGCCCTACACCAAGCTGATGAACTCCAACAACATGGTCGACCAGGGCGCCGTGCTGATCGTGGCGTCCGCGGAGAAGGCGCAGTATCTCCAGATCCCGCGTGAGCGTTGGGTTTTCCCGTACGCGGGCACCGACGCTCACGACACCTACGCCATCGGGGAACGCGCGGAGTTCCACACGTCACCGGCGATCCGGATCGCGGGCCGGCGCGCACTCGAACTGGCGGGCACCGGCGTCGACGAGATGGACCTGATCGACGTGTACTCCTGCTTCCCGTCGGCCGTCCAGGTCGCGGCCACCGAACTCGGCTTGCCGGTCGGCGATCCCGGCAGGCCGTTGACCGTCACCGGCGGGCTGACGTTCGCCGGCGGACCGTGGAACAACTACGTCACGCACTCCATCGCGACCATGGCCGAGCAACTCGCCGCCAACCCCGGGACCCGAGGGTTGATCACGGCCAACGGCGGCTATCTCACCAAACACAGTTTCGGCGTGTACGGCACCGAGCCCCCGCACCACGAATTCCGCTGGGAGAACGTGCAGGACGCTGTCGATCGGGAGCCGACCCGCACCGAGCTGGTCGATTGGACCGGAATCGGCACGGTGGAGACGTGGACGACGCCGTTCGACCGCGACGGCGTTCCGGAGAAGGCGTTCCTGGCGGTACGCACCCCGAACGAAGACCGGGTGCTGGCGGTCATGCCCGACGCCGAGGCGGCCCGGACCACGGTCACCGACGACATCGCCGGTGCGGCCGTGCGCGTGCACGCCGACGGCACCGCGACACTCGAGTGACTACAGCAGTCCGAGCGCGGCCACCGCGTCGCGTTCAGCCCGCAGCTCGGCGATCGATGCGTCGATTCTGCTGCGCGAGAACGGATTGATGTCCAGTCCCTCGACGATCTCCCAACGCCCGTCGACCGATCGGCACGGGAAGGAACACACCAGCCCCTCGTCGATGCCGTAGGCACCGGGGGACGGCAGGGCCACCGACGTCCAGTCTCCGTCGGGGGTGCCGTGGATCCAGTCGTCGATGTGATCGATGGCGCCGTTGGCCGCCGAGGCCGCTGAGCTGGCGCCGCGCGCTTCGATGATCGCGGTGCCACGCCGGGCCACCGTCGGAATGAAATCGTCGGTGAGCCAACGGGTGTCGGCGGCGTAGTCGGCGCCGGCGCGGCCGCCGACGATCGCGTGGAAGATGTCGGGGTACTGCGTGGGTGAGTGGTTGCCCCAGATCGTCATCCGGCGGATCTCGGTGACGGGCACGCTCGCGTGCCGGGCCATCGCGGCGACGGCGCGGTTGTGGTCGAGGCGGGTCAGCGCGGTGAAACGCTCGGCGGGGATGTCGGGAGCGTGCGCCGCCGCGACGAGCGCGTTGGTGTTGGCGGGGTTGCCGACGACCAGCACGCGGACATCCGCTGCCGCGCCAGCGCCCAACGCCCGGCCCGCGGTCGCGAAGATCGCCGCGTTGGCGCCCAGCAGATCGGCGCGCTCCATGCCCTTGGTGCGCGGCCTCGCGCCGATCAGCAGCGCGACGTCGACCCCGTCGAACGCGCGCACCGGATCGTCGTGGATCTCGGTGGCCGCGAGCAGGGGGAAGGCGCCGTCGTCGAGCTCCATGACCACGCCCTCGGCGGCGCGCACGGCGTCGGGCAGCTCGAGCAGACGCAACACCACGGGAGTGTCGTGGCCGAGCATCGCCCCGGCGGCGATGCGGAACAGCGCGACGTAGCCGATCTGGCCGGCGGCTCCGGTGACGGTCACGGTGACGGGAGCGGGCATGGCCCTGACCTTAGTCAGGGCGCGTCGGCGGGTACGTCGGTGTAGGCGGTGGTGAAGCCGTCGGCGGAGAACGTGAAGCCTTTGCCCGACAATTCCGAGAGGCAGGACACGCCGGACGCTTCCTGCACATTGCACCGGAATCCGGCCACGGCCAGGATGCGGTTGAACGGCAGCTCCGGTGGTTCGTCGACCGCGGATGCGGGCAGTGCGGCGAACCGGGGGTCGGCGGTGCGCTCGACCAGGATCGCGGTCGGGGTGGACGGCTCGCCGTCGGCGTCGGGCACGTCGTCGGGAGCCCCGGTGATGCCGATCGCGCTGGCGGTGCCGCCGGATTTGCCGCACGAGGCCTGCGTGCGCGGTGTGATCTCGCACTGCCAACGTCCGCTGGGCGTGGTGAAGGCGTAGACCGTGCCGGCGGCGGGATCACGGGTGGCGTAGGCGAAGGCGTTGGCCAGGTGGGCATTGCTCGGCCGCGTGGTTTCCGGAGCAGGGGGTGGTGCGGCGGCGGGTGGCGCGACGGTGTCGTCGGTGGTGACGACGGTGGGTCCGGTGCAGGCGGCGACCGACAGCGCCAGCGCTGCCGCACCGCAGAGTCGCGTGATCACAGACATGTCGGTGCACCAGCATGCCACCCCTGTTGTTCCGCGAGCTGGGGGTACCTCCCGCTCGCGAGCGCGCGTGTCTGCACGCCGACACGCGTGCGCGTCCGTGATTGCGCGCGCGCTCGCGCGACCGCGAGTGCGCGTCAGCTCATCAGCGCGTCACGCACACTGCGGTCCAGCGACACCCGCACCAGCGCCGCCGCCAGCGGTGCGCACGCACCGTCGGCCAGACGCGCCAGTTCGTCGGGGTCGTCGGGCAGGCCGAGCTCCTTCGCCGCGCCGAGAGCGCGCGGGTCGAAGTAGGGCCGCACCCAGGTCCACACGTCCTGGATCTCCCTCAGGAAGATGTCGGCGCCGGTGTCACCGATGCCGGTGAACTCCTCGAGCAGCTTCTTGGCGGCGGTGACGTCGCCGTCTGCGCGGTCAGCCAGCCCGCGCAGATCACCGTGATAGTCCTCGTTGACCGCGGTCGCGATCTGGGTGAGACGGGTGGCGGAGCTCTCGTCGTAGCGGGCGTACCCGGCGCGGCCGAAGGCGTCGATGACGGTTTTCCGCTCGGCCGCGAGCACGGAGTCGGGCGTGCGGATCTTCTCTCCGAAGAGCTCCCGCGCGGCACGCATCGCGATGTTCGCGTCAATCGGTTTGCTCGCCAGCATGCACAGCACCAGCAGCTCGAACAGCGGCATGGGCTTGTCGGCCGGCGTGATTCCGGCCTGCTCGGCATAGGTGCCGCCGGCCTCCGAGAGAAGGCGGCGCACGGTGTCTTTTTGGCCGTCGTTGTTGCTCACCGCCGTCGGCTACCCGCGGCGCACCGCACGGAACCTTCTATTTGGCGGGCAGGCTGACGGCGTAGTCGACGCCGCGGCGGACCCAACCGCGCAAGGCGGCGTCGCCCGTCACCCCGTCGGCGCTCACCCGTACCCAGCCGCGGGTCGCTCGGCCCGACATGACCATCGGCTCGACGTGCTCGTCGGCGAGCAACGCTTCTGTCTCCTCCGGCGGCACCCGCACCATCAGCCCACCTTTGCCGCTCACGCAGACCGCCATGTTGCCGCCCACCAGGAAGGCCAAGCCACCGAACATCGGCTTCTCGTCGACGCCACGGTGCGCCGCCACCAGTTCGCGGACCCGCTCGGCGAGATCGGTGTCGTACGCCATGGCGGCAACGCTAATGGCACAACCCGCACCGTGAGACGCAACGAGCGCGCGCATCTGCACGTGACACGCCGGTCACCTGTGCACAGACACGCGCGCTCGCGCAGACTAGGCCGCGACCGTGGCAGCCTCGGCCGCCGGCTCGAGAGCCAGCGCGACGATCTCGGCCACGTCGGTCATCGGCCGGACCTCCAGCGCGTCGAGCACCTCGGCCGGCACGTCGTCCAGATCCGGCTCGTTGCGCTGCGGGATGAACACCGTCGAGAGCCCGGCCCGCTGCGCGGCCAGCAGCTTCTGCTTGACCCCGCCGATCGGCAGCACCCGCCCGTTCAGCGTCACCTCCCCGGTCATGCCGACATCGGAGCGCACGTTGCGTCCGGTCGCCATCGACACCAGCGCGGTCACCATCGTGACACCGGCCGACGGCCCGTCCTTGGGCACCGCGCCCGCGGGCACGTGCACATGGATGCGGCGGTCCAGCGCTGCCGGGTCGACGCCCAACTCGGCGGCGTGGGCACGAACGTAGGACAGCGCGATCTGCGCCGACTCCTTCATCACGTCGCCCAGCTGACCGGTCAGCGCCAGCCCCGGCTCACCCTCGGTGGAGCCGGCCTCGATGTAGAGGACGTCGCCACCGAGACCCGTCACGGCCAATCCCGTCGCGACACCCGGCACCGCGGTACGCTCGGCCGATTCCGGCGTGAAGCGCGGACGGCCAAGGTAGGCAACGAGATCCGGCTCGTCGATGATGAGGCTCGTGACCCCACCCGCCGCCAGCTTCGTCGTGGCCTTGCGCATCGCCTTGGCCAGCAACCGCTCGAACTGGCGGACGCCCGGCTCGCGGGTGTAGTCCGCGGCGATCTTGTGCAGTGCCTCGTCGGTCACCGTCACCTCATCGACAGTCAGCGCGGCACGCTCGGCCTGCCGGGGCAGCAGGTAGTTCCGGGCGATGGCCACCTTGTCGTCGGCGGTGTACCCGTCGATCTGCACCAGCTCCATGCGGTCCAGCAGCGCCTGCGGGATGTTCTCGATGACGTTGGCCGTCGCCAGGAACACCACATCGGAGAGGTCCAGATCCAGATCCAGGTAGTGGTCGCGGAACGTGTGGTTCTGCGCCGGATCGAGCACCTCCAGCAGCGCGGCCGACGGATCGCCGCGGTAATCCGAGCCGACCTTGTCGATTTCGTCCAGCAGCACAACGGGATTCATCGATCCCGCCTCGCCGATGGCACGCACGATGCGGCCGGGCAGCGCGCCCACATAGGTGCGGCGATGTCCGCGGATCTCGGCCTCGTCCCGCACGCCCCCCAACGCGACGCGCACGAACTTGCGGCCCAGCGCCCGCGCGACGGACTCACCCAGTGACGTCTTGCCGACACCGGGAGGGCCGGCCAGTACCATCACCGCGCCGGAGCCGCGGCCGCCGACGACAGCCATGCCGCGCTGGGCGCGACGGGCCCGCACGGCCAGGTACTCCACGATGCGGTCCTTCACGTCGTCCAGACCGTGGTGGTCGGCGTCCAGGATGCCGCGCGCCGCAGCGAGATCGGTCGAATCCTCGGTCGTGACGTTCCACGGCAAATCCAGCACGGTGTCCAACCACGTCCGGATCCAGCCGCCCTCGGGGCTCTGGTCACTGGAGCGTTCCAGCTTGCCGACCTCGCGCAGTGCGGCCTCGCGCACCTTCTCCGGCAGCTCGGCCGCTTCGACGCGGGCCCGGTAATCGTCGGACCCTTCGGGCTCACCCTCGCCGAGCTCCTTGCGGATCGCGGCCAGTTGCTGGCGCAGCAGGAATTCCTTCTGCTGCTTGTCCATCCCGGCGCGCACGTCTTCGGCGATCTTGTCGTTGACCTCGGTCTCGGCCAGATGATCGCCCGTCCAGCCGATCAGCAACCGCAGCCGGGCGGCTACGTCCTCGGTCTCGAGCAGTTCACGCTTCTCCGTGTCCGACAGGTACGACGCGTAGCCGGCCGTGTCGGCCAGCGCCGACGGGTCGGTGATCTTGTTGACCACGTCGACGATCTGCCACGCCTCCCGGCGCTGCAGCATCGCCAGCAGCAGCTTCTTGTATTCGGCGGCAAGCGTGCGGGTCTCGTCGGTGATCTCGGGGTCGGCGACCTCGTCGACCGTGACCCACAGGGCGGTGCCGGGGCCGGTGGCGCCGGTACCGATGTGGGCACGCTTCTCACCGCGCACCACCGCGGCCGCACCGCCGCCGGGCACGCGACCGACCTGCACGATCGACGCCAGCACACCGTAGGTGGGGTAGCGATCGTCGAGCCGGGGCGCGATCAGCAGCTTGCCGGTCTGGCTTGCCTGGGCCGCGTCGACCGCGGCCCGGGCGGCGTCATCGAGCTCGATCGGCACCACCATTCCGGGCAGCACGATCGGCTCGCTGACGAACAAGACCGGGACTTGCAAGACTTCAGCCATCAATCCTCCAAAGTTGAATCTGATGCGCTCAACCTTGTGGCGAAGGACTTTGTTCCCGTTTCTGCCAGAGCCGGTAGACGTCGAGGGCGTCGGGGTGGGGCTGGTGATGCATCGGCAGACGACGGTCCTGCCAGGTTTTCCCGAACTCGCCGTAGAACGTGGCCAGCTCGAAGTACTTGCGGTTGTCCTGGTAGTACGGCGCGTACTCGTCGCGTTGGGTGAGGAAGACGACGGCGTCGGGGGAGCAGTAGTACAGCGATCCCAGACACATCGGGCACGGGTGGGCGAGCACGTAGATGGTCGCGCCGGTGAGGTGCTCGGACCCGACGGCCGTGCAGGCGGCGCGGATCGCCAGGATCTCGGCGTGGGCGGTCGGATCGTTGGTCTGAGCCACCAGGTTCGGACTCTCGGCCAGCACCTGCCCGTCGCGGGCGATGACCGTCGCGAAGGGCCGGCCGCCCTCCATCACGTTCTGGCGGGCGAGATCGACGGTGCGCTGCGCGAAATCCACGAACTGACTGATAACCGGTTCTCCCGCGGAATAGTCCTGAGCCGTGGCGGGTCGTAGCCCTCATGAGCAGAGCAGTCCGATTCGACCATTACGGCGGCATCGAGGTCCTGGATGTCCGTGACGTGCCGCGACCCGTGCCCGGCCCCGGGCACGTGCTGATCGAGGTGCGCGCCGCGGGCATCAACCCGGGTGAGGCCCTGATCCGGGAGGGTTTCCTGCACGACCGGTGGCCCGCGACGTTTCCGTCGGGTCAGGGCAGCGACGTCGCCGGTGTCGTGGCCGAGGTGGCGCCGGATGTCAGCGGCGTGTCCGTGGGCGACGAGGTTCTCGGCTTCTCCGACGAACGGTCCAGCCACGCCGAGTACGTCGCGGTTCCGGCCGACCAAGTCACCCCCAAACCTGCGGGACTGTCGTGGGAGCAGGCGGGATCGCTGGCCGTCGCGGGTACGACGGCGTGCGCGGCGGTGCGGTCACTGAAGCTCACCGCAGAGGACACGGTCGCCGTGTCGGCGGCCGCGGGCGGTGTGGGCAGCCTGGCCGTTCAGCTCGCCGTGCGTACCGGTGCGACGGTCTTGGGCATCGCGGGCCCGGCCAACGACGACTGGTTGCGTGACCACGGGGTCGTCCCCGTCAACTACGGTGACGGCCTCGCGCAGCGGTTGCGGGCCGCGGCGCCGGGCGGGCGTGTCGACGCCTTCCTCGACCTGTTCGGCGGCGGGTACGTCGAGATGGCCGTCACCGAACTCGGGGTGGCCCCCCAGCGCGTGGACACGATCATCGACTTCGCCGCCGTGGAGCGGTTCGGCGTGCTGTCCGTCGGCGGGGCCGAGTCGGGCATCGATGACCTGACCGAGCTGGCCAGCCTCATCGCCCGCGGCGACCTGGACCTCCCCATCGCCGCGGTCTACCCGCTCGACGAGGTGCGCGCCGCCTACACCGATCTGGCCGCCCGCCACAGCCGCGGCAAGGTGGTGTTGCGCCCGTGACCACGGACCCGATCACCGGCCAGGTCGTCGCGATCACCGGCGCCAGCAGTGGCATCGGCGAAGCGACGGCGCGCCTGCTGTCCGCTCGCGGCGCCCGCGTGGTGGTGGCCGCGCGCCGCACCGACCGGTTGGCCGCGCTGGTGCAGGAGCTCCCGAACGACGCGGTCGCCGTCTCCGCCGACGTCACGGTGGCCGCGGATGTGCAACGGGTCATCGACACCGCCGTCGAGCGTTTCGGCCGTCTCGACGTGCTGGTGAACAACGCCGGCATCGCGACGATCGGGGAGATGGCCGCCGGTGACGTCGCCGGGTGGGACGCGATGATCGACGTCAACATGCGCGGGGTGCTGTACGGCATCGCCGCCGCGCTGCCCGTGTTCCACCGCCAGGGCCGCGGCCACATCGTCACGACGGTGTCGACCGCAGGTCTGAAGATCGTCCCGACGATGGGCGTGTACGCGGCCACCAAGAACGCGGTACGCACCGTGATGGAAGCGCTGCGCCAGGAATCGACCGACGGCGTCGTGCGGACCACGTCGATATCGCCGGGCTTCGTGAACACCGAGTTGGACGGCTCCGTCACCGATTCCGACCTAGCCGCCCACATCCGCGCGCAGATGGATGAGTTCGGCCTGCCTGCCGATGCGGTCGCACGCGCGGTCGCATTCGCCATCGAGCAGCCGCACGACGTGGAGATCGGCGATCTGACGATCCGGCCCACCCGGCAGGGCTGACACCGGATGGGGGAGAAGGTGATCCCCCGAGCCGACCACCCGCCGGGGCGATGCGGGATGGCGCTTCCGGCCGCTACAACGTGGTGGTATGCCCCTCTGGCGTTTGCGCGACTTCCACGACGACGACCTCGATCAGGCGATCTCGGTCTGGGACCAGAGCCGAGAACCCGGTGAGGCACCGCCGGCGTTCCCGGTGTCCGAGGTGGTCGCAGCGGCACGGTCCGGTCAACCGGCGGTGGTGGCCGTGGTCGACGATCAGCTGGTCGGCATGGCGGTGGCCCACGTCGCCGCGGACCGGGCCTGGATCTCGATGGTCGCCCTGTCGAACCGCTGGCGCAACCGCGGGATCGGCAGCGCACTGTTGGCCGAACTGGAGCTGCGGCTGCGCAGCCTCGGCGCCCGCCGCATCAGCGTGTTGCTTCCCGCCGACGCCACAGGCGCTGCCGCGCTGCGCAATTCCGGATACACCGAACGGGCGGATCTGCGGTACTTCGAAAAGATCGACCACGTCGGCGCGTCGGACACCGGAGTGCTCTCGGCGCTGGGCGGCCAGCTCATCAACCCGGGCCGGTGGCAGGAGATGGCCGGCATGGAGGTCGAGAAGCAGATGATCGAGCGGCGCATCGTCGCGCCTCTCGCGCGCCCCGATCTCGCCGCCCGCTACGGAGTGTCACCACCCAAGGCGGTGATCCTGTTCGGCCCGCCCGGCACCGGCAAGACGAGCTTCGCCAAAGCCGTTGCCGGCCGCCTCGGTTGGCCCTTCGTGGAGATCTTCCCGTCCCGGTTGGCCGCGCCCGGCGTGGCGATGCCCGCGGCTCTGCGGGAGGTGTTCGCCGATCTCACCGAACTCGACGCCGCGGTCGTGTTCATCGACGAGGTCGAGGAGATCGCGGGCTCTCGCTCCGGAGTGCCGTCGGACCCGTCGCACGGCGTCACCAACGAGCTGCTCAAGTTGATCCCGACATTTCGGCAACACGAGGAACGGCTGCTGATCTGCGCGACGAATTCGGTCAGCTCGCTGGACTCGGCGTTCCTGCGGCCCGGGCGGTTCGACTACATCATTCCGGTGGGTCCGCCGGACGAGGCGGCGCGCCGGGCGATCTGGACACGGTATCTGGGCGGCAACGCCGCGGCGGTCGAGGTCGACAAGCTCGTCGAGGCGTCGGACATGTTCACACCCGCCGACATCGAGTTCGCCGCGCGCAAAGGTGCGTTGTCCGCGTTCGAGCGGGAGATCGAGTCGCGCCGCGGCGAACCGGCGTGCACCGACGACTACCTCGCGGCGATCGCCGACACGCGACCGACTCTCACCGACGCGATGCTCGGCGAGTTCACCAGAGACATCGAGCAGCGGACGCGGTTGTAGCGGCCTCAGGCCGCCGCGTCACGCCGCGGCATCCTTACCGCCGCCGACGCACGAGGTGCAGTCTGACGAGCCGAAATCGATGTCGATGTCGACCGAACCGCAGGTGGGGCAAATGAACGGGATCACGGCTGTCTCCAAGGGCCTCGACGTCGGCGCGGCCATCGCGCCCGACGAGCCGCGTGATACCCCGGGGTGGTGTCGGTCCAAACGCGTGCGGATGCCGCGACCCTCGGTGGTCATCGCCTGGTCACTTTTCGGCTGCCCGCACACGGCAGAGAGCCTGCCGCTCGGGGGAAACGGCAGGCTCTCTGAGTGTGGTGGGTGACTAGGCCGAGGCCTGAGCTCCGAGCACCCGTTGGATGTCCGGCTTCATCTGCAGGAGCTGCTGGCCCCAGTAGCCCCAGCTGTGCGTGCCCTGCGCAGGGAAGTTGAACACCCCGTTGGTGCCACCGGCCGCGATGTACTTGTCGCGGAAGCTGATGTTGGTCCGCAGGGTGAAGCCCTCGAGGAACTGCGCCGCCATCAGGTTCTGGCCCGCCGTGCCCGAGTCGAGATCCGACGGGGTACCGGTGCCGCAGTAGATCCAGACCCGGGTGTTGTTGGCCACCAACTGATTGATGTTGACCATCGGGTCATTGCGCTTCCACGCCGGATCCGAGGACGGACCCCACATGCTCTCGGCGTTGAAGCCGCCCGCATCGTTCATCGCGAGCCCGATCAGCATCGGCCACCAGCCCTCGGACGGGTTCAGGAAGCCCGACAGCGAGGCGGCGTAGATGAACTGCTGGGGATGGTAGATCGCATAGGTCAGCGACGCGCTACCGGCCATGGAAAGACCGACGACCGCGTTGCCGGTCCGCGACACTCCGCGGTTGGCCTCCAGCCAGGCGGGCAGTTCCTGGGTCAGGAACGTCTCCCACTTGTAGGTGTAGTTCTGACCGTTGCCCCGCGAGGGCTGATACCAGTCGCTGTAGAAGCTGGACTGCCCGCCGACCGGCATGATGGTCGACAGACCCGACTGGTAGTACCACTCGAACGCCGGCGTGTTGATGTCCCAGCCGTTGTAGTCGTCCTGGGCGCGCAGACCGTCGAGCAGGTACACGGCGTGCGGGCCGCCACCCTGGAACTGCACCCGGATGTTGCGGTTCATGGCCGCGGAGAACACATCCAGGTATTCGACCGGCAGGCCCGGCCGGGAGAACGCGTTGGCAGTCGCCGATCCCCCGACGAAGCCGATCAGCCCGGGCAGCGTGGTGACAGCCAGGGCGACGGCCGCCATCCGGCGTGCCCACCGACCTCGAAACTTCTCTCTCAACTTCATAACGGCAACCAACCCACCTTTCATCACAAGTCCACATGTCGCGCAAACGTGCCGTCGTGTGCATCCGCCATGGAACACGTTCGATGTTCCCGATCCGCTGTCCGACACAGCGATTCGCGGTCGCGGTTGGCTAACGATTACGACTCGGCGCAGTGATCATCGCCGCGGCCCTGCCACACTCGGACCACAGATGAGTACTCACGACGCAGACACGTTCGACCTGGAGCGCTTCACCGACGCCCAGGCCGGGACCTACGAGACGGCCCTGGCAGAGTTGCGCGCGGGCCGAAAACGCAGCCATTGGATCTGGTTCGTGTTCCCTCAGATGCGCGGCCTCGGGCGCAGCGCCACCGCGTACCGGTTCGGGCTGGCCTCCCTCGAGGAAGCCGTGGCCTATCTCGCCCATCCGGTCCTCGGTCCTCGTCTACAGGAGTGCACTGCTGCGCTCCTGACCCACCGCGACCGCGCGGCGCGCGACATCCTCGGCAATCCCGACGATCTGAAGGTGCGCTCGTCGATGACGCTGTTCGCACGTGCCGGTGGCGGTTCGGTGTTCACCGACGTGTTGGACGCCTTCTACGGGGGCGAGGAGGACGCGGCGACGCTGGAGCTGTTGCGCTGAGCCGGCACTGAGGCCGATTCAGCGAGGCGCCAGGATGAGCCACCCGTGGGGTGGCACCGCGGTCTCGCTGACCGTCTCCGCCGGTGGTGCCCCGGACCCGGCCACCACTTCGGCCTCGTCGAATCCGAACTCGCGCAACGCCATCGGCAGGGGTTCGTCGGCGACGTTGAGGCCGACGAGCAGCGCGTCGTCTCCGGCCCGGGACGCGTAGACGTAGCCGGTGTTGGTCACCTGCAGCGGTGCCGTACGCGCGGTGTGCAGCCAGGGGTGGCGCCGTCGCAGTCCGATGAGGTGCTGGTGGGCACGCAGGACTTGGTGCCCGTGCTCGCCCACCCCGTCGAGCGGAGAACCGAATTCGGGCCGCACCGCGTCGTCACCGCCGAAGCGTTCCTCTTTCACACCGCGATAGGCGACCTCGTCGCCGGCATAGATGCTCGGGGTTCCACCGGTGGTCATCAGGACCACCAGCGCGTGATCGACGTGGTCGGGGTTGTCCAACTGGCTCGCGATGCGGGTCACGTCGTGGTTGCCGATGAACGTCATCGGCACGAAGGTGTCGAGGAACTCGTTGTGCCGCTTGAGCGCCCAGTCGAGTTCGTGCAGGTTCGCGTCGTTGAGACTGCTCCAGATCGCCTTCCACAGCTCGTACTGGGTCACCGAGTCGAAGCCGGAGTCGGTCACCCGCACCACGTAGTCACCGTGGATGACTTCACCGACGAACCACGCCTGGGGGTACCGGTCCCGAACCCGGGGCAGCACCTGCGCCCAGAAGCGGTCGGGCACAGCGTATGCCGCGTCCAGGCGCCATCCGTCGGCGCCGCGACCGAGCCAATCGCACATCACGTCGACGACGTAGTCGACCACCTCGGGGTTGCGATGGTTCAACGCGATCAGACCACCGTGGCCCTCGAAGGTGGCGAACTCGCCGCCCCGCACGCGGAACCACGACGTGTCACTGCCGGCGAGTGCGTCGCGATAGCGGGGGAAGTCGGTGCCGACGTGATTGAACACGCCGTCGAGCAGGATGCGCAGTCCCCGGTCGTGCGCTTCGGCGACCAGGTGGTCGAAGTCACCGTCGTCACCGAGGCGTGCATCGATGCGGTGATGATCGGTGGTGTCGTATCCATGGGTCTGCGACGCGAACACCGGACCGAGCGCTATGCCGGACGCGCCGAGATCGCGGGCGTAGTCGAGCCAGTCCACGATCCGTCGCAGCCGGTGCTCATCGGGCCCCGGGGGCGGATCGGCCGGGTGCGCACCGACGAAACCGAGGGGATAGAGGTGCCACCAGATGGCGTGGGTGACCCAGTCCGGCTCGCTCATCGCCGAAAGGCCTTCTCGTACAGGGCTTTCATCGTGTCGGCGAGCTCGAGTGCGGGGCCGTCGACCGGCACGCCCGGTGCTACGGCGCTCACCGGCAACGCAGCGACAGGCGGCGACGGCGAATCCCAGGCCTGCAGCCAACCGGTCAATTGCGCCGAGGAGGCCGCGTAGACGATGCGACCCAGGCCCACCCACGCGTGGGCGGCCGCGCACATCGGACAGTGCTCGCCGCTGGTGTAGACGGTCGCGGCGGCGCGTTCCTGCGGGCTGAGGTGCTCGACGGCCCACAGCGCGATCGCCAGCTCCGGATGACGGGTGGCATCCCCGCCCGCCACGTGGTTGTGATCAGAGAATCGCACCTCGCCGTCGGCGTCGACCAGAATCGAGCCGAACGGTTCGTCGCCCGACTCGAGGGCGCGGCGGGCCAGGTCCACGCAGCGGCGCAGGTGATCGACGTCCGCGGCGCTGAGAGACACAGGCGAAGTCTACGCATCCATGCGGCAGGCGCACGACGCCCGGATCGGCACGTCGGCGCGGGCGGCCGCGAGTTCGAGCTGCCGGGCGATGATGGCCGCTTCGCCGTCGCGGCCCAGCCGGGTCAGGCACTCGTGGTATCCGTGCAGGCTCCACACATTGCCGGGATGCTGGCAGCACCGCGCCAGCGTCGGGTCCAGCCCGAGGTCGGCGGCGTAGACCCCGGCGGCCTCCTCGACGCGGCCCTGCTCGAGCAGCAGCGCGCCGTAGGCGTGCCGGGTGGGTTGCATCCAGCCCCACGGTTCGTCGTAGGGGAGCGCGTCGTCCAGCGCGATCGCGCGCCGCAGATGGGCGAACGCGTCCTCGTATTCTCCCGCGCGATAAGCGATTTCACCGTCGAGCATGGCGGCGGCGACGGCCAGGATGTCGCGGCTGGTGTTGTTGAAGAGATAGCGACTCTCGGGGATCCGTGCATGGGCCCGGGCGAAGGCCTCCCGCTCGGCGTGCGCCTCGGCGAGCCGGCCGGTCGCGGCGTAGGCGACGCCGCGGCCGTAGTGGATGGTCGCGGTGGTGGTGCAGTACAGATCGGCGTCTTCGGGCAGTGGCAGCGCGATCAGGTCGTCCCAGCGCCCGAAGCGGATCAGCACGTGCACCCGCAACGGCACGAACGCCTCCAGCCAGTCCGCCATCGGAGGTGAGGGGATGCGCAGCAACTCGGGGGTCAGCTGGGCCGACAGCTCGTCGGCGGCCCACAGCGCCGTGCCAAGGTTGGCCTCGAACATGGCCGAGTAGACCACGAAGTGCAGGTTGTGGGCGCGGTAGAGCGAGTAGAAGTTCAGCGGGCCCGACTGTTCGACGAAGCGTCGATCCACCTGTACGGCAGCAAGATTGGCGATCACCGAATCGTGGTAGTTGCCGCACAGTACGTCGATGTGGCTGGGCATGTGCCGAAGGTGACCGGCGTCGGGCACCAAGCCGCGCAGCAGGTCGGCGGCGGGCAGCGCTTTCTGCGGTGTCGCGGACATCTCCATGGCGTGCAGGTAGAGGTGCAGGATGCCGGGGTGTGCGCGTCCGGCCGGGGTGGCGAGCGCCGCGTCGAGAATCTCGAGGGCCTCGAGCACTCGTGAGCCGGGCGCGGGCTCGCCGGTGCGGGTGTCCCACAATGCCCACGCGGAGATGTTGACCAGCGCGTCGGCGGTTAACGCCACGACGTCGATGTCGTCGGGATGGCTTCGCGCGAGCGCGGTCATCGCGTCGGCGTAGGCGGCATGCCCGGCGTGCAGCGCATCGGCGTCATCCGGATCGTCGGTGGGGAACCGCGCCGTCAGCGCGGCGATCAGTCCCCGCTCGACCACTCCGGCGCGCCCGTCGGCGGCCCGCGCGAGTTCGGCACGCGCTCGGGTGACCGATGCGGTGAGGTCGGCGGGGTCGAACGCCTCCCACGCCTTGTTGTAGTTGGGCCCGATCGCGTAGGCGACACCCCACCGCGCCAGGGCGAAGTCCGGGTCCTGGGCGAGTGCGCGTTCGAAGCAGGCGATCGCCTCGTCGTGGTTGAACGCGTAGGCCCACACCATGCCCCGGTCGAACCACACCTGCGCGCCCGCCGATGGCGTGTCGGTCGGCCGGCGGTAGGAGCCGAGGTCGTAGTACGGCTCGATGGGCGGCGCGCTCATAGTCGGCACGATAATTCAGCGACAGCGGTGCCACGAGGTGTACGGCGATCGGGACCGGCGGCTACGGTGGCGCGCATGATCCGTTGCGTACGTCTGTGGACCGGTGCCGACGACGCGTCGCACGTACAGATCGGTCGGCTGGACATGCGGCCGGGCCGCAATGACGACCTCGTGTCGGCGACCGTTGCGGTGACGTCGGTGACGGTGGAGGAGACGGCCTCGGGCGGCACACTGGCCTGGCACACCGCACCGGTTCGTCAGCTCGTCGTCACTTTGGCGGGCACGTTGCTGTTCACCACGCGTGACGGCGAACGCTTCCGGCTCTCACCCGGAGATGTGCTGTTGGCCGAGGACACCACGGGGTCTGGTCACCAGTGGCGCCTCGAAGGCGATGACCCGTGGCGCCGCATGTACGTGGTGCTGGGCGACGACGCATCGGTACCGTTCGTCGCGGACTGAGGTCCTCGATCTACGACCCCCCCGAGGTCGGTATACGCGGTTGTGCCGATGTTCCGCGGCGCCGAAGCACGGATAGTCGATGTACCCGGGCACTCGCACGGGTCGACACCACCATCCGGGGGTCCTCCGCCATGGGATCGACAGACATCGCCCACGACCTGCCCACCCTGAACTTCGAGCACGCCGCGGACGTCGAGACCGCGCACGAACTGATCCGGTCAGCTCGAGAACGATCGCCGATCGCCCTCGGTCCGCACGGACCGGAGCTGTTGACTTACGACCTGGCGCGAACAGCGCTGCGCGACGGGCGATTCGCAATGCCAGAAGGCTTCATCCTCGCTGCGCAGGGGATAACCTCAGGTGAGCTCTGGGAAATCGTCACCGGCAGCCTGCTGAATCTGAACGGCTACGAACATCATCGGTTGCGCCGCTTGGTGGCTCAGGCGTTCACGCCACGCGCAGCCGGGCGCCTGCGCACCGTCTGTGCCGATGTCATCGCAGAGCTCGTCTACGGATTCGCACCAACCGGGCGCTGTGACGTCGTCAACGACATCGCCCGCCCGTACCCGGTGCCGATCATCTGTGCATTGCTCGGCACCCCCCGAGAGGACTGGCACCTGTTCTCCCGCTGGGCCGATGATGTGTTCAAGCTATTCGACTGGAACGTCAGTACCGACGCTCCTGACATCGTGCGGGCGTGGCGGTCTCTGGAGACCTACCTCGACGACATGATCTGCCGGAGGAAAGAATCCGGTGCCGACGACTTGATGGGCGCTCTCATGCGCGCAGAATTCGAAGGGGACCGCCTGAGTCGTCCAGAACTGCTCAATCTCGCCGCCACCCTTCTGATGGCCGGCACAGACACCACCCGCAACCAGCTGGCCGCCGCCGTGCAGGTCTTCTGCCGGCACCCCGACCAGTGGGAGCTGCTGGCGCGCCGGCCCGAATTGGCTCCGCAGGCCGTCGAGGAGGTGATGCGCTTCTGCCCGGTCGTCTTCACGACATTCCGCGTCTGCACCGAACCCGTCGACTTCGCGGGCATCACGCTGCCCGCCGGCGCCACCGTGGTCGTCAACACCGCTGCCGCCAATCGAGACCCGGCCGTATTCGACCACCCCGACGAGTTCGACATCACCCGGTCCGGCGCGCGCGCGATGCTGACGTTCGGCGGTGGCGTTCACTACTGCCTCGGCGCGCACCTGGCCCGCATCGAGTTGGCGGAGGCGTTGACGCTGTTGGCGCGACGCATGCCGCGCATCCGACAGGACGGTCCAGCGACGTGGAAGGCGCTCACGGGGATCACCGGACCCACCTCGCTTCCAGTGGTGTTCGACAACGGCTACTGAATGAGCTTGCGACCAACTAACATGACAGACACTGTCACTCGGCACAGCCGAATGTGGACGGGGTGGACCATGAGCGCGCTACCACAGGGAACCGTGACACTGCTCCTTGCGGATGTCGAGGGTTCCACTCGTCTGTGGGAAGCCCGGCCCACAGAGATGAACGATGCACTCAGAACGCTCAACACCGTTGTGCAAGAGGGAATTTCGACACATCACGGGGCGCGGCCCGTGGAACAGGGCGAGGGGGACAGTTTCGTAGCGGCTTTCGCGCGCGCCACCGATGCGCTGTCGTGCGCCCTGGATATCCAGCACGCGGTACCCGAACCCATCCGCCTGCGTATCGGAATCCATACCGGCGAGGTGCAGCTGAGGGACGAGGGAAACTACGCCGGCCCCGTGATCAATCGCGCCGCGCGCCTGCGCGATCTGGCACACGGCGGACAGACGGTGTTGTCCGGGGCGACCGAATCCATGGTGGTCGATCACCTGCCCGAGGGGTCGTGGCTCACCGAACTCGGCAACCATCGACTACGCGATCTGCCCCGTGCAGAGCGGGTGCTGCAACTCTGCCATGCCGATCTGCCCCAAGCGTTCCCACCGTTGCGCACACTGCCGGAGACCGCACACCACAACTTTCCGGTGCACCTCACCCGGTTCATCGGCAGACAACACGACACGGCCAACGTCAGAATGGCGTTGTCGACTCATCGCCTGGTGACGCTCACCGGTGCAGGCGGGATCGGTAAGACACGGCTCGCGCAGCATCTCGGTGTACAGCTGGCGACCGGATTCACCGGCGGCGCTTGGTTCGTCGATCTCGCTGCTGTCAATGCCGCCGATGCCGTTCCGATCGCGGTGGGCCGTGTTCTCGGATTGCCCGACCAGCCTGGCAGGTCCATGCTCGATGCGCTCGCCCATGACATCGGGACACAGCCGATCTTGGTGGTCCTCGACAACTGCGAGCATCTGGTCGACGCCGTCGCGTCGGTGACGAGTACGCTGCTCGCTAACTGCCCCGGTCTGGTCGTACTTGCAACGAGTCGAGAGTCGTTGGGAGTGGCCGGAGAGATCACATGGCTGGTGTCGCCCCTGCCGCCAACCGGCGAAGCGCGGGAACTTTTCATTGACCGAGCTCGTCGGGTGCGGCCAGATATCGACTGGGACGACGCAGACATCGCGTCCATCACTGACATCTGCCACCGGCTCGACGGTATGCCGCTGGCCATCGAACTGGCCGCTGCGCGGTTCCGATCGCTGTCTTTGACCGAGATCGCCGATGGCCTCCACGATCGCTTCCGGCTACTCACCGGCGGCGCGCGCACGGCGGTACGACGCCAGCAGACGATGCGTGCATCCGTCGAATGGTCCTACGCCCTCTTGACCGAATCCGAGCAGGCACTGTTCCGGCGATTCGCAGTCTTCGTCGGCGGTTGCGACCTCGCGGCCGCTGAGGCCGTCGTTGCCGCGACGGACATCGATCGCTGGCAGGTGCTCGATCTGATCACCCTCCTGGTGGACAAATCTCTGGTCCACGCCGAGGACAGGGCGGGCACGACGCGTTATCGCATGTTGGAGACCGTCCGGCAATTCGCCTCGGAACGCTTGGCCGAATGCGGGGACGCAGACACCGTGCGGGACCGGCACTGCACCCATTTCTGTGGAGTCGCCGCCCTGCTCGACACCGCGTCCTTGGAAGTTCATGCCGACCGCGTTCAGGCCGTGGCGCAGGAAATGGACAACCTTCAGTCGGCGTTCGCGTGGACACGCGAAACCGGCGACACCGAGCGGGCAATGCGGCTCACGTCGTCGCTGCAGCCGGTGTGGTTGTGCACGGGCCGTGTCGTCGAAGGCGCGGCGTGGTTCGACGCGGTCCTCGCCGGTCCGGATTCCTCGCAGGTGCCGGCGAAGGTGCGAGCTCAGACGCTGGCCAACAGGGCAATTCTTGCCGCCCATGTCGTTGAGCTCGACTTCTTCGCTGAGGCCCAAGAAGCGCTCGCTCTCGCCAGAGAGGTGGGCGAGGAGACGCTCCTGGCCCGGGCTCTGACCGCATGCGGTGCGATTGAGGCGTTCGCCCCAGATCTCGCACTGCCTCACCTGACCGAAGCGGAAGAACTTGCCAGGACGTCGGGAGATTTGTTGAGTCTCGGCCAGGTCCTCGCCTTCGCGTCGTACGCCTCGGTGTCTGGTTCAGGAGATCCTGTAGCCGGTCTCCGCTATGGCGTCGAAGGGCGCGATATCGGTGACGTCATCGGAGATCATTCCGCGTACCGATGGAGTCGTTGGGCCATCGGTGATGCTCTGTATATGAAAGGCGAATGCGTAGAGGCCATCACGGAGATTCGTGGGTTGATCGACATCGCCGATCGAGCACATGACGCGCAGGCGAAGGTGGTCGCGCAAATCCTGCTGGTCTTCCCACTCGTAGCCCTGGGGGAGGTGGTGCAGGCGTGCGATACGGCCAGCACAGCTGTCGAAACGTCCACTGCTTTCACATCCTCGCTCGAGGGCTTGGCACTCGGGGCGAAGGCGACCGCGGCCCTCGCTGCCGGCGATGTCGAAACAGCGACAAGTGCGAGCCGCGCCGCGGATGAACGTCTAGGCGATGAGCCCGCATTCGCCATGTTGAGCGTGAATCCCGCTGCGCTGGTGGCGCTGCACGGGGGCCGGCACGTCGATGCCCGTGCCGCGGCAGACCGCGCCGTCTCGACGCGACGGGGGTGGCATCTGGCGTGTGCACTTCGCGACCGCGCGTATGTGCTGCTCGCCCAGAGCGACATCGAGTCAGCGCGTCATGACGCGGTTACCGCGCTTGTTGAGTGTGCACGGGTGCAGGCCTACCACCCACTTCCGGACGTTCTCGAAATCCTGGCGACGACCGCCGGAGCCCGCGGCGGTCACGACGTCGCCTGCCGGCTCTGGGCCGCCGCGCAGGTGGTTCGTGATCACACCGGATTGGTTCGCCTGCCCTTCCTCGAAGAAGAACGGGAGGCCGCCATCGCCGCCACGCAAGAGGCATTGGGACGGAGCGTTTTCCACACTACGTGGCTTGAGGGGGCGGCGTTGACCCGGGACGAGGCGATTGCATACGCGCAGCGAGGGCTCGGCAAGCGCCGACGATCCACTCACGGGTGGGAAGCCCTCACGCCCACGGAGAAAAGCGTCGCGAACCTCGTCGGCTCGGGATTGTCGAACGGCGAGATCGCTACACGCCTCTTCATCTCCGATCGCACCGTTCAGACGCATCTCACGCACGTCTACGCCAAGCTGGGTCTCACCTCACGAGTCCAGCTGGCCGCCGAAGCTGCCCGCCATTCGGACTGAGGTCAGTGCCCGTCGACCACGTCGGACTCGTCCACGACGACGGGCTGCTTCGCCCCCGGCAGCAGTGAGTAGGCCAGGCAGATCACGCCGAAGAACGCATAGCCCAGTGCCACTTGGGGATTCGCCGCCCACTCCACCTGCGGTGCGTGGATGAGGCCGATGAAGGACAGTACGGCCCCGACCGCTGACGCGATCGCTGCGTAGCGGAACTTCTTCTCGAGGATGAACGTGACCATCGTGCCGAGGATCAGCCCGACCAGCACCGCGCCCTCGCCCAACGTGAGCAGCCCGTCGTAGACCACGCCGGCATTGCCCAGCGCGTGCATGCCGACCTGCGTCGCCGACGTGCCCGCGGCGTTGAGCGCGTTGTCGATCAGGCCGCTCGCCCACTGGGCCAGGTTGGGCAAGATCGCGGCCACCACCGCGATCGCGTGCAGCCGCGGCACGGCCTGGAACGCCTGCGCGCCGATCAGCAGGCCGATGTAGAGCAGGATCGGCACGATCGCCGGTACGGGGAGCAGTGCATCGAGAACACCGAAGAGGCCGAGGAAGCAGAGGATTCCGATCACGATGCCGCTTGCCAGCGAGTAGCCGGCGCGCCCGCCGGCGTCCTTCCATCCCGGGTGGCCGATGTAGACGGCGGGCGGGAAGGGTGAGCCGAACGCCGACCCGATGACCGCGCCCGCGCCGTCGGCGAGCAGCACGCTGCGCAGGTTGTAGTTGTCGCCGGCCGCCGCGGCGCTCTCCACGTTGCTCATCGCCTCGGTGAAGTTGTAGACACCGAGAGGGATTGCGGTACCCAGCAGGGGCGCCAGATTCGACAACCCTGCCAGCAGCATGTCGATCCGCAAGTCCGGGACGCCGATGGCGATGTCGGATACGGCCTGCCCCACATCGGGTGCGGACATGTAGCCGCCGACCCAGCCGATCGCCGTGCCGACGAGCAGTGCGGCCAATCCGACGGGGATCCCGAACGGCAGTTTCATGTCGGTGAAGAAGCCGATCAGGATGATCGCCAGCACGGGAAGACCGATCCATGCGGCTTCCCACATCTGCGCGGCGGGCCGCATCGAGATGAAGGTGATCGAGATGCCGGCCAGCGTGCCCAGCATCGCCGCGCGGGGGGTGAGCCGGCGGATATAGGGCCCGACGAACGCGCCGATCATCACGATCACGCCGATCATGAACGCCCACGCCAACCCCGCCTCCCAGGCCCGCATCGCGTCGTCGGTGTTGAGATAGACCGGCAGCATCACCACGAACACCACGATGAACATGTGCGGGACGCTCGGCCCGTACGGCAGTGCGGTGACGTCGGTTCGGCTCTCGCGCCTGGCCAGTCGGCGCGCCAGGAACGTGTAGTAGAGATTGCCGAGGATCAGCGCGACGCCGAGCGCAGGCAGCACGGTGCCCAGGACGTCGCCGGCAGGGATCTTGACCACGCCGATCATCAGGCCGGTGAGAGTCAAGACGTTGACCAAGATGTTGAACCCCAGGCCGAAGAACGCGTTCACATCGCCGCGGGTCCACCAGGGGACGGGGGCGGACCTCTCGGCGGGGGCGCCCATCGACGGGTCTGTGGTGACGTCGGTGCTCATGGGGGTCTCCTCAGACGGCCGTGGTGGTGAGCTGATGCAGAGCGGGGATGACGGCCGCCGTGTCGGCGACCCAGCCGAAGATGCCGCCCTGCGCGGCGATCATCTGCAGGCCGACGCGATGGAACTCGTCGAAATACGAACCGACACAATCGGATACCACCAGACACTCGTAACCACGGTCGTTGGCCTCGCGCACCGTGGTGTGCACGCACACCTCGGTGGTGACACCGGTGACGAGAAGCTGGGTGATGCCCGCATCTGCCAGCACGTCGGTGAGGTCGGTGCCGTAGAAAGCTCCCTTGCCCGGCTTGTCGATCACCACTTCGCCGTCGATCGGCGCGAGGTCATCGACGATGTCGTGTCCGTACTCGCCGCGGATCAGGATGCGGCCGAACGCGCCCGGATCACCGATGCGCTGGGTCGGTGCGCCGCGACGGAGCTTGGCCGGCGGGCAATCCGACAGATCCGGTCGGTGGCCTTCTCGGGTGTGAACGACCATCAGACCGGCGGCACGTGCCGCCGCCAGCAGCGCAGCCAGTGGCGGCACGACGCTCGCGAGGCGTGCGACGTCGTTGCCGAGGCTCTCACCGAAGCCACCGGGCAGGAGGAAGTCCCGTTGCATGTCGATGACGATCAGCGCGGTCGTGTCGGCGATGAGCGGGAACGGCGACGGCTCCGCCGCGATCGGGATCGGGTTCACAGCAGCTCCTCGGCGGGGACGGGGGTGGGGGAGAGATGACGGACGGGTCGTGATTCGTCGAGAATCTGCGCGGCGAGCTGCAATACGGTGTCATCGGTGAGAGCCGCGCCGAGAAGCATCGCGCTGCAGGGCTTTCCGTCACCGGTGACGCCGATGGGGACGGCCACGCCGCAGAGGTCGAGCAGGTTGCCGAAGTGGGTGTAATGGCCGAGCACGGTGTTGGTGTCGATCGGGGCGGCCTGCACCTCGTCGACGGTGAAAGTGGTGCCGATGGTGGGGAGCACGAAGACGTCCATGCGCTGCCACAATCGGCTCACTTGCGCTTTGAGTTCCTGCAGGCGCTGCAGTGCGGCGAACGCGTCGACGGCCGTGTAGCGGTGACCGCCGGCGAAGATCTCACGCACCACGGGGTGGATCGACTCGGGATGTTCGGCGAGGAAATCGCCGAACTCGACGAGGCGTTCGGCCACCCACGGGCCTTGGTAGAGAAGCGAACCCGCGGCGAGGAACGGTTCGAGGGGAATGTCGACGATGGGGTGGTGGCGAGCGAGCTGGTCACGGAACGCCAGGTGGGCTGCGCGCATCGGCGCGTCGCCGAAGAACTCGAGTTCGTCGACGGGGGGCAACCCGACGCGCGGAGGAGCGCCGGTGAACCGGGGGCCGCGGTCACGCGACCAGGGATCACCGTCGTCGCGGGCGATCATGACGTCGAGCACGCGGTCGGCGTCGTCGATGCTGCCGGCCATGACAGTGAGGCAGTCGAGGGATTTGCACGCGGGTACCAGGCCGACGGTACTGATGAGGCCGCGAGACGGCTTGACGCCGACGACGCCGTTGAGTGCCGCCGGGACGCGACCGGATCCGGCGGTGTCGGTGGCGACGGCGAACGGCACCTGCCCCAGCGCCACGGCGAGAGCGGAGCCGGAACTCGAACCGCCCGAGATGATGTCGTGGCCGTACACGCTGCGGGGGATGGTGTACGGCGTGCGCGTGCCGTTGAGGCCGGTGGCGAATTGGTCGAGGTTCGTCTTGCCCACGTACAACGCCAGTGGAGGGGTTGCGGGCTCGGCTCGCGATCCTGCACGACGCCTGCGACGGGCTCTCGCATCGGGAGCTGGTGGCGCTGATGGCGGAGGTCACGTCGGTGGTGCGGTCGGCCTCCGCGACCACATCCATGTATCGAACAATAGTTCGAACAACCGACAAACTCCGGACGCGCCGCCACGGGAGTCAAGGCCGCACGAACCACCGGTGCAACCAGCGCTCCAACATCGGTCCGTCACCGGGTCCGCCGGCAGCAGCGAGGTACCCGTCCGGCCGGATCAGCAGCCATCCCCGCGGATCAGGCACCCGCCCGTCGCGCACGCGTACCACGCCATGCCACGCCTGCGCGACGTCAGCCACCGCACCCGCCTCGGGACCGGCGAACAACGTCAGCGCGCCGAGATCGAGCGCGTCGTAGAGACCGTCCACATCCGGCACGCGGTCACCGGCCCGCAGTCCGCCCAGGCCGCCCGCACCGTCGGCCAGCGCGTCGCCGCGATAGCCGGCCGACAGCTGCCCGAACATCGATGCCGCCGCATTCTGGACGGCGTCGCGTGCCAGCGCCCGAGGCGCCATTCGGATACGAAGGGCATGCACGATCGGATTGGTGGAGTTGAACACCCGAGTGCCGATCTCCGTGAAGCGCAACACTTTTCGAATCACCGGCAGACGTTCGCCGGAGTAGGTGTCGAGCAGTTCCGGCCGAGCACGGCCGTCGAGCACCATCGCGAGCTTCCACCCCAGGTTGACCATGTCCTGGATTCCCACGTTCATTCCCTGCCCACCCGCCGGGCTGTGCACGTGCGCGGCATCCCCGCCGAACAGCACCCTGCCCGAGCGTAGATCCGCGACCATGCGGCTGTTGATCCGGAACTGCGAACTCCAGTTCAGTCCGTGCAGCCGCGCCGGAACACCGACGGTACGGTCATAGAGCTCCTGCATCTGCCCGATTGTCGGTACCGCCCCATCATCAGCCAGAACCGCCGACGGATCGGTGGCCATCATGCGAAAACGGCCGCGTCCCATGGGAAAGACGGCGACAAAGCCCCGGCGGGCCAGGAAGATGGACACCTCGTCTTCAGGTATCGGGCCGGCGATGTGCAGGTCGGCCAGCACGTAGTCGTGCGGCAGGGTGCGGCCGGGAAAGTGCATCCCCAGGGCTTTACGGATCGTGCTATGGGGGCCGTCGGCGGCGATCACGTACTGCGCCTCGATGCACTCGTCCTCACCTCCGGCGGAACGCACTGTCGCCGAGACGGACTGAGAGTCGTTACGCACCGAGACGACGTCGACCCCCCGTTCGACCTTGACGCCCTGACGGGCCAACTGTTCGGACAGCAGACGCTCGGTTTCCGATTGGGCGAGCATCAGGATGCCGTTGAACGCACTCGGCATCCGGCTCAGTTCGACGCGCGCGAGGTCACGCCCGTCGGCATGCAGGGCCGCGGCCCGCACCGCGTTGCCGAGGGGCAGCATCTCCTCACCGACGCCGCGGACCCGCAACAGTTCCAGGGTGCGCGCCTGCACGGCCAGGGCTCGCGACTCCGCCGACGGCTGCGGCGCACGGTCGACGACGCGGACGCTGATCCCCAGGCGGGACAGTTCGAGCGCTGCCGCCAGGCCGGTGGGGCCCGCACCGACGACGAGGACGGGAATTCGGGATCGGTCGGCCATCGGATCTCCTTAAGTCAACAATTGATGACTTTGACTGTAGGCCGATCCGGCCGAATGTCAACAGATGATGACTTAACGTCGGCGTGACGGCGAGGGCCACGGAGTGTCGGCGACCAGGCAGAGCGCACGCGTCATCGCCCCGATTTCGGACACCAACATGCGCGCCGATCCCTCCACCGACTCGTGCGCGGGCACCGATCGCCGCACCCGTTCGGCGGCGGCGGTCAGTTCCTCGGTGTCGACGCTCCACGGGTCGGCCGCTGTCCCCGGTTCCCCACACAGCGCCTCGACGTACTCGTCGACCGCCCGGACGAACGAACGGTGCGGCTGGGGAAACGCATCGACCGGCAGATTGTCCTCGAGCGTCGCGCACGATCCCGTGATCGTGTTCAGCACCGTGCGGTAGCACCGCAGCCAACGACGCTGCTCGGCCGACACCAGACGCGCCGCACCGGACGCAGCCTCGAAGGCCGCCCGGGCACGGAACGTGCGCTCCCACGCGGCGGCTCGAACCTCTGTCGCACTGTCGATCTCATGCAGGTAGACCTTCACGACCGTGGCCGCGTAATCGATCTCGGTCTTCAGTAGTTCACCCGCCCGCTGAGCGAGTCGGGTCAGCGGATCGTCGGGCATCAGCACGTGGGCGAGCACAGCCAGCGCACCACCGACCGCTGTCGCGATCAGCACATCGCGCGGGTCGACGAGCACCGCGGCATGGTCGATCCCGAGAATGCACGCGGCAGAGACCGAGACCGCGGCAGCCGCCGCGAGATACCCGTACCGTGACGCCGCGTGTGCGACGCACAGGCCAACGCCTGCCAGGACGGCGAACACGGCCGGCGCGGTGTGCGCGACCACCGCGACGCAGGACACCAGCAGCGCGCCTGCCGCCACGCCCGCGGTGCGTCCCACGCAGCGGGTGTAGGTGTGCGCCGTCTCGGGCCGCAGCACCATCAGCACCGTGAGCGCGATCCATGTGCCGTCGCCTCCCGAGATCACCCGCCCCAGCACGCATGCCAGCGCAACGGCGACCCCGAGGCGTGCGGCGTGGCGCACCACGGGGGAGTGCCGGTCGACGCCGGTCCGCAATCGCTCGAGCGCCACCCGCACCCGGGCGCGCAGGTCGGCCGGTCTCACATGGAGCCCGTCGTTCGGTCGTCGCGCCGCGGCGAGGTGCAGATGGGCGGAAAGTCGTTGCGCAGCAGGCGCACCGTCACCCATCGCAGCGACGGCGGCGTCGAGACGACGCAGCGCGGCGTCGACATTCCCGCGGGCCGCGCGGTCAGGATCCGCGAGCGCGGTCAGGGTGGCTGCGGCGGCGTGCAACACGTCGGTCGCGCCGGCGCTCGCCGCGACGTCGGCCATTGACGAGCCGATACGTCCGGGGACCAGATACCAGTTGCGGTAGCCGGCGGACCGTCGTTTCGGCTGCGCGGTGTCCGCGATGAACGCCGCCCTCAGCGCCACCATCGGCTCGGTGCTGGCCACGGATTCCTCGGCATCGGCGGCCAGACGCGTCGCGTCCGCGGCCAGCGAGCGATACGCCGTGGCGAGGGCCTCGCGCTGGATACGCCATCGCTGCGGTGGCCATATGGCGGTCACCGCGGCCTGCACCGCACCCGAGCCCACCGCGAGCGCCGCCGCCCCGAACGTCGACGCCCAGGTGGGCGCCGTCAGCCCCGCAACGATCAGGAGCGCTCCCGACGCGCTGGCGACCAGCCCGGCCTGCGCGCCCCACACCCAGGCCAGCGCAGCGAGCGCGCACCAGGCGCCGACGGCCACGACAAAGATCGCGAACAGCGTCGACGCCGCGGTGCCCACGAGGATCGCGACGCCCATCACGATCGAGACCACCAGCACACGCAGCGTCCGTCCGCGGGGATCCTGCGTCAGGGCCACCACCGCGGCGATCGCCGATGCGCCGGCGACCGCGGTCGCCGAGCCTGCCGGCCCCCATCGGATCGCACACAGCGCCGCCGCGACGGTGACGACGACGCTGCGCAGCACCGGAGCCGCCTCCGGTAGAGCCGCGCGCATCGTCTCGGCCGTGATCATCTCCCCATTCTGGCCCGGGGTTATCGTCGCGGAGTGGAGAAAGTCATCATGACGTTGCGTGGCGCGCCCGGTGACGAGGCGTGGTGCACCCGCGTGCGTACCGAGGTCGCCGAGCAGCTGGCCGACACCGGTGTCGCCGGACTCACAATGAACGTGCGCGATGCTGCGGTCACCGACTCGTTGATGACGCCGACCACGCTCGACCCGCCGGTGATCGGTGTCGTCAGCATCTGGACGGATCAGTATTACGGGTCCCAGATCGCCTCTGCCGCCGAGATTCTGAGCCGACACTGCGAGGAGCTCGCCGCGTACCTGGTCACCGAGTCGGTCCCGTTGCAGCCCCCGCGAACCGCACCCGGGGAACGGACGCCGGGTCTGGCCAACGTCGCTCTGCTGCGCCGGCCGGCCGACATGGACGAGGGGACGTGGCTGACGAGATGGCATCGCGACCACACCCAGGTGGCGATCGACACCCAGGCGACGTTCGGCTACACCCAGAACACGGTGGTCCGTGCGCTCACCCCGGGGGCCGAACCGATCTCCGCGATCGTCGAAGAACTCTTCCCGCTGGCCGCGACCACCGATCTGCACGCGTTCTTCGGCGCCGCGGACGACGACGATCTGTCCGACCGTATGACGCGAATGATGGCCAGCACCGCGGCCTTCGGCGCCAACGAGAACGTCGACACCGTTCCGAGCAGCCGCTACGTGCTGCGCGACCCGTTCGCTACGCTGCTGCCGTGACTCTGCAGATCAGCGATGACAACCGGGTTCGCACGCTCACGCTCGACCGGCCCGAGGCGCTGAACGCGTTCACCGAGGAGCTCTACCTGGCGACCGCGACGGCGCTCGGCGAGGCCTCTGCCGATCCCGACGTGGCCGTCGTGCTCCTCACCGGCGCGGGCCGCGCGTTCAGCGCGGGTAACGACCTCAAGGAGATGCAGGCCCGCATCGCCGACGGCTCCTACAGCGGGGGCAGCAACTTCCCGACGATGATCACCGCGCTGGCGGACCTGACCAAACCGTTGATCTGCGCGGTCAACGGCGTCGGGGTGGGGATCGGGACCACCATCCTGGGTTACGCGGATCTGGTGTTCATGTCGTCGACGGCGCGGCTGAAGTGCCCGTTCACCAGTCTCGGCGTCGCCCCGGAGGCGGCCTCGTCCTATCTGCTACCGCAGCTGATGGGCCGGCAGAACGCGGCGTGGATGCTGTTGTCCTCGGAGTGGGTGGACGCCGACGAAGCGCACCGGATGGGCATCGCCTGGAAGGTCTGCGCTCCCGAGGAGCTGCTGCCCGAGGCGCGGCGGCACGCGGATGTGCTTGCCGCGCGGCCCGTTTCGAGCCTCTCGGCGGTCAAGCGCACGATCGCTGCGAGTTACCGGGCGGGAATCGCCGAGGCCACCGCGCGGGAGAATGCCGAATTCGCCGAGTTGCTGGGCGGGGTGGCCAACGCGGCCGCGTTGGATCAGTTCAGCCAGCGACGCTGATTGCCGGCGCGGCCGGGACCTGGGCGAAGTGCGCCTCGATGATGGCCCGCAGGTTGCGACGGCAACGGCCGCAGTCACCGCCGGCTCCACAGGCCTCGGCCAGGTCGCGCGACGTGCGGGCGCCGTTGGCCACGAGCTCGCCGACGACGTGGCTGGTGGTGCCGGTGCACAGGCAGACGAACATCCGTTACGCCCATCCTCACTGTCGTCGCCGAATCGGTCAGTGCAGCCTTACCTTCGGTAGCGAAGTCTAGCCTTACTTTCCGGGATCGGTCCAGGCCCACCTCGCCGCGGCGGCCGGAGATGCGTCGGCCGAGGCCGGCGGTGCACTAGATTGAACGTGCTCGCACGACAGTCCGTGTGAGTCAATGACCTGGTTGAGGAGCAAGCCATGCAAGGGGATCCCGAAGTTCTGAAGTTGCTCAACGAGCAGCTGACGAGCGAGCTGACGGCGATCAATCAGTACTTCCTGCATTCGAAGATGCAGGACAACTGGGGCTTCACCGAGCTGGCCGAGCACACCCGCAAGGAATCCTTCGAGGAGATGGTTCATGCGGAGAAGATCACCGACCGCATCCTGCTCCTCGATGGCCTGCCGAACTATCAGCGACTGTTCTCGCTGCGCGTGGGCCAGACCGTGCGCGAGCAGTTCGAGGCCGACCTCGCCATCGAGTACGAGGTGGTCGCCCGGTTGAGGCCGGGAGTCATGATGTGCCGCGAGAAGGGTGACGCGACGTCGGCCACGCTGCTCGAGGGGATCCTGGCCGACGAGGAACTGCACATCGACTACCTCGAGACGCAGCTGGAGCTGATGGGCAAGCTGGGCGAGGAGCTCTACCTGGCTCAGTGCGTGTCTCGTCCGCCCGGCGTCGGCACGAACTAGAACGCGTTACACTTCGGCCATGAGCCGAATCGGGGACTTCGCCGACGATGACGTGACCGGCTTCGCGGTGACGTCGCCGGAGCTCGGCGCCGCGATGGCCCGGTTCAGCAATGCGGTGTACACGAAGAACCGGTTGCCGATGCGCACCCGTGAGGCGGCCCGCATCGTGATCGCGTACGCCAACGAGTGCGTCACGTGCCAGAACACGCGCGACAGCGACGGCGAGGCCAACGGCATCACCGAGGAGTTCTACGACTACGCCACCCAGTGGCGGACGTGGCCGGGCTACAGCGACCAAGAACGTATCGCGATGGAGTTCGCGCACCGGTTCGCCACCGACCACACCGGGCTGCGCGACGACGAGGATTTCTGGGCCCGGGCCAAGGAACACTTCGACGACGAGTTGCTCACCGATCTGGCGATCTCGTGCGCGATGTGGGTCGGCATGGGCCGCATGCTGCGCACCCTCGACATCGGACAGGCCTGCGCGATCACGCTGTGAACGCGACGGCCCGACGGCAGAATGACCGCATGGCCGCCAAACCGCTCGCCGCCGCGGCGATCGCCCAACTCGAATCCGACGGCGTCGCAACCCTCATCGGCACCGTCGTCAACCCCGCCGGACTGATGCACGCCAAGACCGTTCCGCTGCGCCGGATGGGGTCGTTCGCCGATCCGGGACTCGGCGCCAGCCCGGTCTGGCATGTGTTCACGCTCGATCAGGTCGGCATCGCGTTCAGCCCGGCGACCGGCGTCGTCGGGGATCAGCGAATCCGGATCGACCTCGGCGCGCTGCGCATCCTCGGTGACGGGTTCGCATGGGCACCAGGTGATTTCCACAGCCAGGACGGGTCCGTCGATCCGTTCTGCACCCGTGGAACGCTGCGCCGGGTCCAAGAAAGACTCGCGCATGCGGGTTTCGACGCGTTGGTCGGCCACGAGATCGAATTCGTGCTCGTCGGACCCGACGGGGCCGCGCTGCCTGCCGACCTGTGGGCCCAGTACGGGCTGGCGGGAGTCCTGGAATACGAGGGCTTCGTCCGCGACGTCACGGCCGCGGCGACGGTATCGGGGGTCGCGATCGAGCAGTTCCATCCCGAATACGGGGCGAACCAGTTCGAGGTCTCGCTCGCCCCGCTTCCGCCCGTCGCCGCGGCCGATCAGGTGAGCCTGATGCGCATCATCATCGGCCGCGCAGCACGCAGATACGGTCTGCGCGTCAGCCTGTCACCGGTGCCGTTCGCCGGCAGCGTCGGATCGGGCGCCCATCAACACTTTTCGCTCCTCCGTGACGGCGTACCCGTCTTCTCCGGTGGCGACGGCCCCGCCGGCATGACCGGGGAGGGAGCGTCGGCGGTGGCGGGCGTACTCGCCGGCCTCGCCGAGGCGCAGGCGGTGCTCAGCGGTTCGATCCTGTCCGGGTTGCGCATGCAGCCGGGCAGCTGGGCCGGCGCGTACGCGTGTTGGGGTACCGAGAACCGGGAAGCCGCTGTGCGTTTCATGACCGCGGGACCGGCGAACGTGTACGGGGCGAACGTCGAGGTCAAGATCATCGATCCGTCGGCGAATCCCTACCTGGCCTCGGCCGCCGTGCTCGGTCTCGCACTCGACGGCATCGAATCGGGGCGCAGCCTGCCCGCCGAGGTGGCGGTGGACCCGTCATCGCTGTCCGAGGCGCGCCGCACCGAGGCGGGCATCACGGTGCTGCCGACCGATCAGCGGGCGGTGCTCGACGCCCTGGACAGCTCGAGCACACTTCGCGGGATCCTGGGCGACCCGGTGGTCGACGCGGTGCTGGCGGTGCGCCGCTACGAAGACGAAACCTACGGCAACCTCAGCCCGGAGGAGCTCACCGACAAGTTCCGCCTGGCCTGGAGTGTGTGACCGAGCACGTCTGACCCCTTGACAACGTACAACCATTCGGTTGTATGTTGGTGCGGTGGATGTGCTCGACGAAGACCGCGCCGACGCGCTGTTCCATGCGTTGGCCGACCGGACCCGACGCGACATCGTGCGCCGAGTCCTGGCGGGCGAGGCCTCGGTGTCCACGCTCGCGGCCCACTACGACATGAGCTTCGCCGCCGTGCAGAAACACGTCGCCGTGCTCGACCGAGCCGGGTTGATCACCAAGCGCAGGCGAGGCCGCGAACAACTGGCCCGCGGCGAGGTCACCGCGATCCGGTCCGTGGCCTCGCTGCTGACCGAGCTGGAACAGGTGTGGCGTGGCCGCATCGCCCGTATCGACGACCTCATCGCATCCGACGACACCGCTTCCGACAACGCTGCATCCGAGAACACCCGAGAGGACTGACCATGCCCGTCACCGACGTTCACCACGACCTCGACGCCCGTAGCCTGACCATCGTCGCTGATTTCGCCACGCCCGTCGAACGCATCTGGCAGATCTACGCCGACCCACGCCAGCTCGAAAAGGTCTGGGGGCCGCCGGAATACCCGGCCACCGTGGTCGATCACGACCTACGACCGGGCGGGCGGATGACCTACTACATGACGGGACCCGACGGCGAGAAGTACGCCGGGTACTGGGTTGTCACCACGGTCGACGAGCCGCACGGGTTCACGTTCGACGACGGCTTCGCCGAACCCGACTTCACCCCCAAAACCGAACTGCCGGTGTCGAAGAACGCGTTCACGTTCGTGCCACACGACGGTGGCACGCGCGCGACGTACACGAGCAGCTACGCATCGGCCGAGGCGCTGCAGCAGGTGCTCGACATGGGCATGATCGAAGGCGCCACGTCGGCGACCAACCAGATCGATGCCCTGATCGCCGGCTAGCTAGCGCACGCCGCGCAGCAGCCGGCCCGGCCGCGCGCCGGTGTCCGCCCCGTGCCGGCGCGTCACCACGCCGCTGACGACGGTCGCGTCGTATCCCGAGGCGCCCTGGATCAGGCGACGCCCACCGGCCGGCAGGTCGTAGACCATGCGCGGGACATCGAGGCGCAGCGCGTCCATGTCGATCACGTTGAGATCGGCCTTGCGCCCCTGGGCGATCACTCCGCGATCGGACAGCCCGAAAAGCGTTGCAGTGTCCAGGGTCTGCTTGCGCACCACGTACTCGAGGGAGAACTTCGGCCCCCGGTGGCGATCGCGCGCCCAGTGCGTGAGCAGGAACGTGGGGTAGGACGCGTCGCAGATCAATCCGCAGTGCGCCCCACCGTCGGAGAGCCCCGACACCGCGGCCGGGTGGGTCATCATCTCGTAGATTGCGTCGTGATTGCCCTCGGCGTAATTGAAGAAAGGCAGCATCAGCATCGCGGTGCCGCCGGAGGAGAGCATCAGGTCGTACATCGTCGCGAGCGGATCCTCACCGCGGCGGGCGGCGATCGCGGCGACCGTCATGTCCGGTGTCGGCTCGTAGTCCGGCGGGTCCCCGATGGGGAAGATCTTGTCGACGCTGTACTGGATCAGCGCGTACAGCCCGTCGAACATCGGCACCGGCTGCGGCGGCAGATCGGTCTCGGACAGGATGGCCGCCCGCACCGCAGGCTCCGCGAGCCGGGCCATCAGATCGGTGTGGCCGAGTTCGGCCTTCAGTTTCCGGTAGGTCGGACGGTGGGTGAACGCGTGGTATCCGCTGAAGCCGAACAACATCCCGAACGGGCGGGCGGCGAACTGTGCGATGAGTTCGATGCCCTGCTCGAAGGCGGCGCCCGCACGGTCGAGTTGGTGGCGCCACAGATCGGGTGCGCCGCCGGTCTGGATCATCGTGAACGACACCGGCCGCTCGATCTCGGCCGAGAGCTTGGTCATCCAGTCGAGTTCCCGCATCGTCGCCTCGGCGGGGCTCTCGCCGGCGGTGCCCTGGGGCGACACCTCGAACACGGCCCTGCCGCCGGCGGCCATCGCACGACCCAACCCGAACAGTTCCGCCTCCGCGGCGTAGGTGCCGGGCACGGGTTCACCGTCGATGGCGCGGTGCGCTTCGGTGCGGGAGGTCGAAAAACCCAGTGCACCCGCCTCGATCGCCTCGGTCACGATGCGCGCCATCGCCGCGATGTCGTCGGCGGTGGCCTCCTCGTTGCGGGCGCCGCGTTCACCCATCGCATAGCCGCGAACGGCCCCGTGTGCCACCTGCGTGCCGTAATCGACTGCCAGAGAACGCTTCTCGATGGCGTCGAGATACTGCGGAAAGCTCTCCCACTGCCAGGTGATGCCCTCGGCCAGCGCGCTGCCGGGGATGTCCTCCACGCCTTCCATCAGCTCGATCAGCCATTGTTCGCGTCCCGGCCGCACCGGTGCGAAACCCACGCCGCAGTTGCCGCTGACCACGGTCGTCACGCCGTGCAGGCTCGAGGGCGCCAACGTGTCGTCCCAGCTGACCTGGCCGTCGTAGTGGGTGTGCACGTCCACGAACCCCGGCGTCACGAACCGCCCTGTCGCGTCGATGTGCTCGGCGGCGTCGGTCGTCAGCCCCTCGTCGTCGCCGCTGCGCCGCCGCACCTCGACGATCCGGCCGTCCTTGACCCCGATGTCCGCCCGGAACCGCTCCGCCCCGGTGCCGTCGACGACGGTGCCGCCGGTGATCTTCAGGTCCAGCATCGGGTCTCCTGTCAGACGAGTCCGGTCGCGTCGAACACCCACGACATGTCGGCGGTGGCGAAGTCCGCCATCCAGCTGGGCGGGGCGTGGTTGGCCAGCGCGCCCATGTCCCAGTAGTCCTTCCACAACGTGATCTTCCCGTCGACCACCCGGTGCACGGTGACGAACTGCAGCACCGCCGATTCGCCTGTGGCCCAGTGCCATTCCTCGTGATGTTCGTACATCAGATCGGTGCCGTTGCTCACCATCAGGCCGGGGAAGTTCTCATAGGACGCCAGCGGCTCCAGGCCGATCTTGAGTCGTTTGACGATGTCCTCGGGCCCGCGGGCCGCCGCGGCGGGGCCGACCGGCATGTCCAGATAGATGCAGTCCTCGGACAGGTGGGTCTTCAGCGCCTCCCAGTCGCGGGCCGACAGCGCCGCCCACATGCCCGCGACGGTCTGCTCAGCCGACACGGGTCAGCTCACCGGCCGACGAGGCCAGAGCCCGGACGCGGTGTGCGGCCCGCAGGAACCGACCGGTGCGCTGGGTGCCGACGACGTCGGTGAGCGCCCCGTCGCGGAACACCGTGCGCCCGCCGACGAGCACCGCGCGCACGGTCTCGTCGTTGCGGTTCACCATGCGGGGCAGCCCGCCGTACTGCTCGACCGGCGATTCGGCGTAACGGTCCAGAGAGTCGTCGAGACGTTCGGGGTCGATGACCACGACGTCGGCCCGGTCGCCGACCCGCAGATGGCCGGCGTCGACGCGGTACCAATCGGCCAGTTCGCCGGTCAGCCGGTGCACCGCGGCCTCGATGCTCATGAACGGCGTGCCTGCGCGTTCGGCGTCACGGACGTGCCGCAGCAGCCGCAACCCCATGTTGTAGAAGGCCATGTTGCGCAGATGCGCGCCGGCGTCGGAGAACCCCATCTGCACACCGGGGTCACGCGCCAGCATCTTGAGCACCTCCGGTCGGTGGTTGGAGATGGTGGTCCGCCACCGCAGCGCCGCACCGTGCTCGAGGACCAGGTCGAGGAAGGCGTCCGCCGGATGCAGCCCGCCGCGATCCTGTCCGACCTGACCGAACGACTTGCCGATCACCGAGGCGTCGGGGCAGCCCACGATCTCGGCGTCGAAGAAGTCCCGGTGCCAGACCCGCATCCCGAACCTCGCGTCGTAGTCGCGGCGGAAGCGGCGCCGGTAGTTCTCGTCGCGCAGCAGTGCGTTGCGTTCCACCTCGTCGCGCAGGTGCAGGGCGGCCGCGCCGGCGCCGAACTCCTCGAAGATGACCAGGTCGATACCGTCGGCGTACACCTCGAAGGGCACCGGCAGGTGCTGCCAGCGGAAATCGCCACCCAGCCCGTTGACCAGCCGGGCGAGCGGGCCGAGGATCTTGACCGCGACCGGGTTCGACTTGATGTCGGCGGCCGAGAGCAGGCTGGTCTTCAGCGGGTTGCGCACGATGCCCAGCGACTGGAAGGCCTGCGAGGCGATGTCGACCGGGTTCTCGATGTCGGGTCCGGATTGCAACACCCGGTTCGCCTTGCGCAGCATCGCCTTGAGCCGGCGCAGCTCGCGGGGCTTGGCGTAGGTCGACGGCAGGGTCCGCGACCGGCAGACCTCACCGTCGAGCTTGTCGAAAAGTAGTTGCTGCGACGACATTCCGACGAAACCGGCGCGCAACGCCTCGGCCAGCATGCCCTCCATGCGCGCCTGCTCGGCCCTGGTGGGGCGCTCCTCGGAGCGGGTGGCGCGGTCCAGACCCATCACCGCCGCGCGCATGTCCGAGTGACCGATGAACGCCGCGACGTTCGGCCCGAGCGGACGGTCCTCCAACGCCGCGATGTACTCCTCGCCGTCACGCCAGGTCTTGTGCGCCTCGATCGCGGCGACCACGTGCTGGCGGGGGATCGCCTCCACCCGGCCGAAGATGTCGCCGGCGTCGGGGCCGTCCACGTAGACGGTCGAGAGCGAACAGGAACCGAGCAGCACGGTGGTGACACCGTGGCGCAGAGACTCCGACAGGGCCGGCTCACCGAGCACCTCGACGTCGTAGTGGGTGTGGATGTCGAGCATGCCGGGCAGCACCCACGCGCCGGATGCATCGATCACCTCGGCGCACTCGGCCTCGGCGAGGTCGTCCTCCGTGATCGCCGCGACGTGTCCGTCTTTGATCGCGAGGGTGCGTATCGCAGACGGGGCGCCGGTGCCGTCGAACCAGCGGCCGTTGCGAATGATCGTGTCGTAGGTCACAGTGCTGCTCACGTCCCCATCGAACAGGGCCACACGACACGTGTCAACGGCATCGTGAACACATTTTGCGAATTGTCTACCGGGCCCAGCGCATAATCGAGCAGGTGACGCCGCTGCAGCGCTACATCGCCGAAGAAATCGCCACCGACCACGTCGACGGCCTCCTGTCCCGCCGCGAGGCGCTGCGCCGGCTGGCCCTGCTGGGGATGAGCGCCGCCGGTGCGTCGGCACTGATCGCCGCCTGCTCGGACAACGCGAACAACCGCACCACACCGACCGATCCGACGAGTTCGACCGGTGCATCGGGCTCGTCCGGCACCCCGGCATCGTCGTCTCCACCGCGCGGGGAGCCCCCGGGCCAGGCCGGCGCTCTGCCCACCACACCGGTCACCTGGGCCGGCCCGGCCGGAGAACTGCAGGGCGCATGGGCCGAGGCCGCCGACGCGCGCGGCGGCATCCTGGTCATCCACGAGAACAAGGGCCTCACCGACTGGGTGCGGTCGGTCGCAGGCCGGTTGGCCGGGGCCGGCTACTCGAGCCTGGCCGTCGATCTGCTGTCCGGGAGGGGCGGCACCGACACATTCACCGACCCGGCCGCGGCCACCGCCGCGCTCGGCCAGATCCCACCCGACACCATGGTGGCGGACCTGCAGTCCGGCATCGCCGAGGTGGCCCGCCGCACCCCGGGGCGCAAGCTCGCCGCGATCGGGTTCTGCATGGGCGGAGGACTGGTCTGGCGCCTGCTCGACACCGGGGTGCCGCAGCTTGCCGCGGCGTTCCCGTTCTACGGCCCCACTCCTGAGGACCCCGACTTCTCGAAGTCCGCCGGGGTGGCCGTGCTCGGCTTCTACGGAGAGCTCGACCAGCGCGTCAACGCCACCGAACCGGCCGCCCGTGCCGCCCTCGAGAAGGCCGGGATGGTCCACGAACTCGTCACCGAGCCGGGCGCCAATCACGCGTTCTTCAACGACACGGGGGAGCGGTTCGACCAGACCGCGGCCGATGACGCGTGGCGCCGCACACTGGACTGGCTCGTCGTGCACGTCGGCTGACCCCGGCCCGGGGGGCCGGCGGGGTTCGTCTGCACCGCCTGTTCGGCAACCCGCCACCTCGCCGTCGACTTCTGCACATTCCGGCACGTTCTGATGCCACCATGCGGGTCGTCCAGGTGGCCAACTTCTACGGGCCCCGATCCGGAGGCCTGCGCACCGCGATCGATCGGCTCGGCGCGGAATACCGCGCCGCCGGTCACGATGTCTTCCTCGTCGTTCCCGGACCGCGCCGCGAATGGACCACCGGTGCAACCGGTGTCGTTCGGGTCTCGTTGCCCGCCTTCGAAATTCCGTTCACTGGCGGCTACCGCGCGGTGTCGCCCCGCCCGGTCAGGAAGCTGTTGGAGGCACTGCGCCCCGACGCGCTGGAGGTCTCGGACCGGCTGACGCTGCGCTCGCTGGGGCCGTGGGGCCGCGCCCGCGGCGTGTCCACGGTGATGATCTCCCACGAACGACTCGACCGGCTGGTCGGCCAGATCCTGCCCACGCGGTCGGCTGAAGCGGTGGCCGACGCCGCCAACCGACGGACGGCCGCCAACTACGACGTCGTGGTGTGTACGACGTCGTTCGCGCGTAAGGAGTTCGACCGCATCGGCGCGACCAACCTGGTCACCGTGCCCCTCGGCGTCGATCTCGACCAGTTCCACCCGCGGCACCGCTCCACGGTCGTTCGCTCTCAGTGGGCCGCACCAGGACAGACGTTGCTGGTGCACTGCGGCCGCCTGTCGATCGAGAAGCATCCGCACCGAAGCATCGATGCGCTCGCGGCGCTGCGCGATCGAGGTGTCGACGCGCGCCTGGTGATGGTCGGCGACGGGCCGCTGCGGGCCCGGCTGCAACGACAGGCGCACCGGCTGCCGGTCGACTTCACCGGGTACGTCGGCTGCCGCGACACCGTGGCGGCGATCCTCGCCAGCGCCGACGTCGCACTCGCACCCGGCCCCCACGAGACCTTCGGCCTTGCCGCGCTGGAAGCGCTCGCCTGCGGAACGCCCGCGGTGGTGTCGCGGACCTCGGCCCTGGCGGAAATCCTCACCGTGGACAGCGGCGCCGTCGCCGACAACGACCCGCGCGCCATCGCCCACGCCGTCACGGCGGTCATCAACCGGCCCGAGGACCACCGCAGACACAGCGCCCGCCGCCGGGCCGAGCAGTTCACGTGGCCGCGCTCGGCCGCCGGGATGCTCAGCGCACTGCGCGTGCAATAGCGGGTCGGCCGCCGCTGCGGTGGCCTACGATCCCAGGCATGCTGCGCATTCTCGCCGTCGTCGCGGCCGGGACGCTGACCTTCGGGACGGCGGGGGTCGCGCGCGCCGAACCCCAGGAGGGCAGCTGCGATTACGCGCTCTCTCCACCGACTCTGGTCACCGTGTCGGGCACCACGATGGTCACCGCCACCGTGTCACCACGGGCATGCACCGGCGCGATGACCTTCCAGACCGTCGCGTGTGTGGCGATGGACGGTGACCCGGGCCCGGGTCACTGCAGCCAGGGACGGGGAATCCTGCCGGCCCAGGTGTACTTCCAGCCCTACCGTCCCGGGGCCGCCTACACCTCGACCGGTCGCGGATGTGCCTCGGCGGGCAATCCCCCGCAGGCATCGTGCCGCGAGACCGGCCCGCTGACCGTCACGCTCTGACCGACGGTTTAGCGCAGCAACCGCCCGGGCATCCGAGCGCTTATTGATGGGGTCGTCAACGTCGCACGGCCCCGCGCGAGCCGAGGAGCCGTCATGGACAGCAACAACACCGTCTGGATCGTGGTGGCCGTGGTCGCGGCGATCCTCGTGATCGCAGCGATCGTGTTCGTCGCGCGCAGTGCCCGAAACAAGCGCCGCGCCGCCGAAGCCGACCGCATCCGCAGCGAGGTCGACCACGACAGCCAGCGCGTGCAGCGACAGGCCACGCTGGTGGAGGAGACGGAGGCGAAAGCCCGTGCCGCACAGGCCGAAGCCGACGCCAAGGCCGCCGAGGCCGCGCGCCTGGCGGAGACCGCCGCAGGTCGCCGGGACGCGCTGACCAACTCGCAGCAACATCTCGACGCGCGTCGCGAGCATGCGGACAAGCTCGACCCGCGGGTCCGCCGGTCCGACACCGATGTCAGTGCCGACGACGACGGCGCGGGGACCGGGGGACGACACAGCAGTCAGGACGCGGGGCGCGACACCCATCGGGTGGCCCCTGACGCCACCCGGAACTGAGCTACCCGGTCCAGGCGACCGGCAGCCGCTTGATGCCGTGGATGAACGCCGATTGCAACCGGTCGGGTTCGCGGACGGCTCGCAGGTCGGGCACGGCGCGGTGCAGTTCCTCGAACGCCACCGTGATCTCCCGGCGGGCCAGGTTGGCCCCGAGGCAGAAGTGCGCACCGCCGCCCCCGAAACCCACATGCGGGTTGGGATGCCGACGCACGTCGAACGTCCACGGATCGGCGAACTTCGATTCGTCTCGGTTGGCCGAGCCGTACCACAGACTGACTTTGTCGCCGGCTGCGATACGCACGCCGCCCAGTTCGACATCCCGGGTGGCGGTCCGCCGCATGTAGGCCACCGGTGAGGCCCAGCGCACGATCTCTTCGACCGCGGTCGGGGCGATGGCTTCGTAGTCGGCCCACCAGATGTCGCGCTGCTCCGGGAAGCGGCTGAGCGCCAGCACGCCGTGGCTGATCGCGTTGCGGGTCGTCTCGTTGCCCGCCACGACGAGCAGGATGAAAAAGGACGCCACCTCGGCCGAGGTCAGCCGTTCGCCGTCGAGTTCGGCGGCGACCAGGGCGGTGGTCAGATCGTCGGCGGGATGTTCGCGCCGGTCGTCGGCGAGCGCCGTGGCATACGCCCCGATGGCCATTGCGACGGAGACGAACTCCTCGAAATCGGTGGCGATGTCGGGGTCGCCGAACCCCAGGATGACGTTGGTCCAACCGAAGACTCGCTGATGATCGGACTCGGGGATCCCCATCATGTCGCAGATGATCTGCAGCGGTAGCGGTCCGGAGAACTCGGCCACCAGATCGGCGTGCCCGTCGGGGTGTGCGGCCACCATGTCGGCCACCAACCGCGCTGCCCGCGCTCGCACCGAATCCTCGATCATCGCAAGCACTTTCGGGGTGAATGCGCTGCGCACGATGTTACGCAACCGGGTGTGGCGAGGGTCGTCCATCGCGATCATCGAGCCGAAGTACTCGGCCAGTTCCGGGGATTGATCGCCGATCACGATGCCCAGCGCCGAGCTGAAGATCTCGGGGTGCCTACTGGCGTAGAACACATCGTCGTAGCGGGTCAGCGCCCAGTGCCCGGCTATCTCGGCATCCCCGTCGGCCACGAACGCCTCGAAGAAACGGACGGGCGCCTCGCGGCGCAGTGTGGCGAACGCGCCGTCACGGATGTCGTCGTCGAGGCCCCAGAAATCCCACGACGCCAGGTCGGCGTCGGCCAGAGAGATGTCCGGCGGGGGAGTGCCGTTGACCCGGGTCACGTCGCCGAGTGTCGTGCCGAGTTCCGGGCTGCTCATGCAACCCGAGCGTAGCGTCAGGGCCGCGCTTGGTGACCCTTTCGGCCGTGTGTGCGACGGTCCTCTTTCATCCGCGCCTCGTGCAGGTGGCGTTGCCCGTCGACCAGGTCGTCACGCACCCGCTTCTCGTGGTCACGCACGACGTCCCAGTAGGTGTCCTCGAATTCTTCGATGATCTGGAAGGTCCATCTGCCCTCGAGGACGTTGCGGCCCACGACCTCTGTCTCCAGGCGCTCGGCGACATCGTCGTGGCCGGCCTCACGGAGCGCGTCGCACGCCTCGCCGAGCAGCAGATCGGCGCGACCCATCAGCTGGTGGAACGAATACAGGTGGCCCCGTGCGCGTTCGACCCACTCCAGCGCTTCGGTCACCTTCCCGACGGCATCGACCGTGGCATCGCTTGCGTCAGTCACGCCAGCGAGGTACCCGGCTTGCCTGCGGTGCAATCGCGGCGGGTGTGTCGAGTGTCTGACGGCGCAGCCCGACCGGTGGTCGGCTCAGCGTTCGTCGTCGTCGATCGGGACGTCGATCGTCTGCTCGATCAGATCGGCCTCGCTGGCCTGCCAGTCCCGCTCGCCGGCCACCCGATCGGCGTCCCGCCACGCCCCGTCGTCGGCCTCGCCATCGGCAGCGTCGCCGGGGTCGACCGGTGCCCGCTGCTCGGCCACGTCGGCTTCGGGAGCGTCGTCGAACGGGTCGTCCTGGGGTGTTGTCACGAGAGTTGCCTCCGAGGATGGATGGGCGGTTCGGCGGTCTCCCCACGATAGTTGGCCGCGCACCCGCTCGACGATTCACGGTCGCACACCATGCTCGGGTACTGTGCGTAGCAACTTTCGCCCTGGGCGAGACAGGCCCTCGAAGACGGTGGGGCCGTCCTCGCAAGCACTCGAGATTCAAAGGTCAGTGATTTGCCAGACACCACCAACGGAACCCAGGACCTGACTCCGCATTTCGAGGACGTCCAGTCGCACTACGACCTCTCCGACGACTTCTACCGGTTGTTTTTGGATCCCACGCAGACCTACAGCTGCGCCTACTTCGAGCGCGACGACATGACGCTCGAGGAAGCCCAGCTGGCCAAGATCGACCTGTCGCTGGGCAAGCTCGGCCTCGAGCCCGGTATGACGCTGCTCGACGTGGGCTGCGGCTGGGGCGCGACGATCAAGCGGGCCGTCGAGAAATACGACGTCAACGTCGTCGGCCTGACACTGAGCCGCAACCAGCAGGCGCACGTGCAGAAGGTGCTCGACGGCCTCGACAGCCCCCGCAGCAAGCGCGTGCTGCTGCAGGGCTGGGAGCAGTTCCACGAGCCGGTGGACCGGATCGTGTCGATCGGCGCGTTCGAGCACTTCGGCCGTGACCGCTACGACGAGTTCTTCAGCCGGGCCTATGACGTGCTGCCCGCCGACGGCGTGATGATGCTGCACACCATCGTCAAGCCCGATGACGAGGAATTCGCCGCAAGGAACCTGCCGGTCACCATGACCAAGATCAGGTTCTTCAAATTCATCATGGACGAGATCTTCCCGGGCGGGGATCTGCCGCAGCCGGTCAAGGTCAAGAGCCACGCCACCAAGGCCGGTTTCGGCGTCGGGCTGGTCCAGCCCCTGCGGCTGCACTACGCCCGCACGCTGGATCTGTGGGCCGCCGCGCTGGAGGCCAACAAGGATCAGGCCATCGCGATCCAGTCCGAAGAGGTCTACGAGCGCTACATGAAGTACCTGACCGGCTGCGCCGACCTGTTCCGCGACGGCTACACCGACATCTGCCAGTTCACCCTCACCAAGAGCTGAGTCGGGGCTTCAGGTAGGACGCTTCAGGTAGGACCGGGCCGGCTGGCCCGGCTCGCCGCCGGCTGCGTCGCGCCGCCGGGCCGCCATGCCGGCCAGCGCCTCGAACACCACCCGGTGCGCGGCGTTGACCGTCAGCTCGGCGTGGTCATAGGCCGGTGCCACCTCGACGACGTCGACGCCGGCCACGTCGTGCTCGTAGCAGAGCTGCCGGACCATCCGCAGCAGGTCGGCACTGGTGATGCCGCCCGGCTCCGGGGTTCCGGTGCCGGGCGCGTGCGCCGGGTCGAGCACGTCGATGTCCACCGACACGTACAGCTTGTCGGCCTTGGCCAGCGCCTCGCCGACCGCGTCGGCCATCACCGCCTTGAAGCCGCGCTCCCAGATCTCCTGCATGGTGTGCCAGGTCATCTTCTGTTCTTGCATCCACTCGAACGTGTCCTGCGGGGGCCAGTAGCCGCGCAGTCCCACCTGGACGAAGTGAGAGCCGGGTACCGCGCCGGACTCGATCAGCCGGCGCATCGGGGTGCCGTGGCTGGCGAGGTTGCCCTCGATCTCGTCGGCGGTGTCGGCGTGCGCGTCGAAGTGCACGATGCCGACGTTGCCGTAGCCGTGCACATCGGCCACCGCCGTGGCGGCCGGCCAGGTGATCGAGTGGTCGCCGCCGAGGATGACCGGCACGATGCCGCGGCCGGCGATCGCTGCCACGCGGTCCTTGATGTTCTGGTGTGAGACCTCGGTCTGCCCGTGCGGGCAGTAGGCGTCGCCGAAGTCGACGACCTCGAGCCAGTCGAAGATCTCCAGGCCCAGGTCCATGTGGTAGGTGCCCGGCTCGTAGGCGGTGGCGCGGATCGCCCGCGGGCCGAAGCGGGCCCCGGGCCGGTTCGTCGTCGCGATGTCGAAGGGGGCGCCGACGATCGCCACGTCAGGTTTCCAGGAATCCAGCTGGGCGGTCTCGGTCAGGAACGGCCGGTGGCCGAAGGACGCCACACCCGCGTAGGCGAGCTCCAACTGCTCGACCATGCCGGGCGGGAGATCGCGCTGGTGTCCGTGCTCATGACCCATGGGCAGACCGTACCGGTCAGCGTGCGCCATGGCCGGTCAACGCGTGACGAAGCGCATCCGGGACGGGCCGCTTGGCCCAGTCGTCGGTTGAGACGACGACGTAAGTGTTGGCCCCGCGCACCGCAACGTGTTCGGCGTCCTCACCGTCGTGGGCGGCCCGCCGGCGCACGGTGAACGCGACCGTGAAGCTCGTCGTGCCCACCCGGCTGCAGGCTGCGGTCACCCGCACCACGTCGCGCCACCGGACGGGCGCGGCGAAGTCGATCTCGCTGTGCACGACCTGGATGTCGTGGCCACCGGCGATCAGGTCGGCGTAGCCGGCTCCGCAGTGTTCGAGGTAGCCGGTACAGGCCTCGTCGAACCAGGTGAGGTAGTGGCCGTTGAACACCACTCCCTGCTGGTCGATCTCTGCGTAGCGGGGAACCACGGGCAGCGAGTATCCGGTCATCACCGACGACTGTAGGGGTGAGGCAGACTCGCACCATGCAGCTCGTGACCATCGACGACATCCACACGGCCGCACAGCGGATCCGCGGACATGTCACACGGACTCCGCTTCTGTCCGTGCCGTGGGGTGACCGGGAGCGGCCGCTGTGGGTCAAACCGGAGAGCCTGCAGGCGATCGGCGCCTTCAAGGTGCGGGGTGCGTTCAGCGCGCTGACCGCGGCGAGGGAGCGGGGGGAGGCGGTGGCCGACGTCGTGGCCTACAGCAGCGGCAACCACGCCCAGGCCGTCGCCTACGCGGCGGCCACCTTCGGTCTGCGGGCACACATCGTGATGCCCGAGGAGACGCCAGACGTCAAGGTCGCGGCCACTCGAGCCCGCGGCGCGCGGGTGGTGCTGTGCGGGGCGGGCCAACGGGAGACCGTCGCCGCGCAGGTGCTCGCCGACACCGGCGGGACGATGATCCCGCCGTTCGACCACCGCGACGTGATCGCCGGTCAGGGCACGATCGGCCTGGAGATCGCCGAGGACCTCGCCGAGGTGGCCACGGTGCTGGTCCCGGTCAGCGGCGGCGGCCTCGCCTCGGGCATCGGGGTGGCGATCAAGACCCTGTGCCCGAAGGCCGTGGTCCTCGGGGTGGAGCCCGAGCTGGCCGCCGACACCACCGAAGGTTTGCGGACCGGCGAGCGGGTGGACTGGCCGATCGAGCAGCGCAACCGCACCGTCGCCGACGGCCTGCGCTCCCAGCCGTCCGCGTTGACGTTCACGCACCTGCGGCAGGTCCTCGACGGGATGCTCACCGTGACGGAGGACGACATACTGTCGGCAGTCAGGGAATTCGCGCAGCGTGGTCATCTGGTCGCCGAACCCAGCGGGGCCGTCGCGTTGGCCGCCTACCGGCGGCACGCCACACCGCCGGGCCCCACCGTGGTGATCCTCTCGGGCGGCAACATCGAACCGCGGTTGCTGGCGCAGACGCTCGCCTGACGTCTCTACCCTGGGGATGTGGCCCTGCGGATCGGCCTGCGTGTCGGGATCGTCGTCGCCGTCGCCGCGGCGTTGCTCGTCGTCGGCGTCACCTCCGAACGTGGCCTGATGTGGCGCATGGTCACGTTCACCTATCAGGTCAACGTCGCAGCGGCCGCCTATTACCTGTGGACCCTCGTGCGGCCGCGCTCCGACGGGCGCGTCGGGCTGCGCGGCGCGGTGGTTCTCTATCTGGTGATGGCCGGGGTGGTGTGGAACCTGTTCCTCGTCGACCGCAGCATGGGCTACACCGTCGCCAACGTGCTGCTGCACTGCGCGGTGCCCCTGCTCGCGCTGTGCGACTGGGTTCTCGTCGGCCGCGCCTCGGCGCCCGCCCCTCTGGCGTGGTGGCATCCCATCGCGTGGCTGGCGTTCCCGGCGGCCTATCTGGTGGTGGCGCTGCTGGTGCTCAACGATCTGGGCCGGCGGGCCCCCTACTTCTTCCTGGACGTCGACAGTGTCGGCGCGGGCGCGGTCGCCGCCAATGTCGCGGGGCTGGCCGCCGGCGTGCTCGCGGCGGGTTATGCGTTGCTGGCCGTCGCCGGCGGGCTGAAACGTTCGCCCGCACCAGCGCGATAGTCCATGAACAGGGTTCACCCCCGCCGATTACCTAGGATGGCACCGTGACGAGCGCCTCACGTGAACACAACCGACTCCGCTTCTCGATCAGCCGCATGGCGGCCGTGATGGGGGCGGTGGCCGTGATGTCCGGCCTGTCGGTCGGCCCGTCAGCGATCGGAGCCATCGGTACCCCGGTGCCGACGCTTCCGTCGACGATCAGCGAGATCTCACCGTCTCCCGGGGAGACCGTCGGCGTGGCCCACCCGGTCACCGTCACGTTCACCGCGCCGGTGCCGAACCGCGGTGCCGTCGAGAGTTCCTTTGCGGTGCGGGCGGCAGGCGCCGGACCCGAAGAGGGCACGTTCTCCTGGCTCGACGACCGGACCGTGCAGTGGACACCCGCGCTCTACTTCCCGGCGCACGCACCCATCGATGTGTCGGTCGGCGGGTTCGCCACCAGCTTCCAGACCGGATCGTCGGTCGTCGGCGTCGCCGACCTGGACGCTCACACGTTCACCGTCAGCATCGACGGCGTCGTCGCCCGGGAGATGCCCGCATCGATGGGCAAGCCGAAGCACCCCACCCCGATCGGGAGCTTCACCGCACTGGAGAAGCAGAAGTCCGTCGTCATGGACTCGCGGACCATCGGCATCCCGCTGTCCGATCCGGAGGGCTACAAGCTCACCGTCGCCGACGCCGTGCGTGTCACCTGGGGCGGTGTCTATGTGCACTCCGCACCCTGGTCGGTGGGATCGCAGGGCTACGCCAACGTCAGCCATGGCTGCATCAACCTCAGCCCGGACAACGCGGCGTGGTATTTCGACACCGTCAGCGTGGGCGATCCGATCATCGTCCAGGCCTGACCGGGGTCAGCACACCGTCATATTTGCTGTGCGCATGCGGGGTAACCGTCTGTCACTGAAGACGGAGGTGCGATCATGCACGACCACGCAGACGAGACCGCCAGCCTTGCCGACGTGTCCCAGATCGGGGATTCGCCGCTGCTGCGGGCGATGAGCGGCGAACACATCAGCATCGAGGCGCACGACGACCTCGTCGAGATCGCCTGCTATGAGGAGCGACTGGATCAGCAGTTCGCCTGAATCCGGAACTTCGCCTGCGCGGAGTCGCTCGGCGTCGCGGTGAAGTTGCCGTCGGCGGTGCCGGTGATCGTGTAGTTGCCATGCCGACCGGTGACCTCGGCGTCGCCCATGTTGCCTTTCCAGAAGTTGCCCGAAAAGCCGGCCACATCCCGGAGTTCGACGGATTCGGCAGTCGGCGGCCCGTCCATCGCCAGCACCGCGGTGAATCCCTTGTCCTTGCCCGGAGTCTGGATGTACCAGGTGAAACCCGTCTGGCGGCACGTCACCGGGAATGCGCCGCCGGCATCGTCGCCGTCGATCGAGACGGTCGCCGTGGTGCCGCCGAGAGCAGGCTCCGGCGACGAACACGCCGTCCCTGCGAGCACAACGCCGCCGACGGCCATCGCTGCGACCAGATGTCTAGTCTCCATGGCGCTCGACTCTATGCGGTCGCGACCGTGTGCCCGGGGACTTCGGCGCGCAATGTGGGTAGGCGCGTCATTGCAGGCGCGTCATTGCAGAAAGAGGGCCGTCTCAGCATCGGCAGGCAGGAACGTCTCGATGCTGAGTTCGGCGGCGGTGAGGTCGAGTGCGGTTCCGAACGTCGTCACCATCGACAGCAATCGCAGTTCGACGCCGTCGGGCGTGATCAGGTCGAGCGGGACCGCCACCGCGCCCGGATCGTCGAACCGGTCGTCTCCACCCGGGTATCCGGCGATCTCGTCGAGCAGGGCGCTCAGCTCGCCGGTGTCATCGGCCGCCGCCTCCCGTCGCAATCTCCCGATTAGATGGGCGCGCCACTGACCGAGGTTGCGGATACGTGGCGCCAACCCGTCGGGGTGCAGTGCGATGCGCAGGGCATTGGCGCGCTCCAGAAGGTGCGGCGCCACCCCGGCGAGCAGCACGTCGGCGCCTGCGTTGGCGGTGACCAGATCCCAAACCCGGTTCACCACCACGCAGGGGTAGGGGTCGAAGGCCTCGAGCACCCGCGCCAATCCCGCCTGCACGGTCGCCATGTCGGGAGCGTCCAGCGGCCGCTCGGGGTAGGCCGGGGCGTGGCCCGCGGCCAGCAGCATGCGGTTCTGTTCGCGCCGCGGCACGTCGAGAACGTCGGCGAGCCGCAGCACCATCGCGCGGCTGGGCGTGGCACGGCCGGTTTCGACGAAGCTGACGTGTCGCGCCGAGACGTCGGCCTTCAGCGCGAGGTCGAGTTGGCTGAGTCGGCGCCGCTCGCGCCAGCGCCGCACCATCGCACCCACCGTCGTCGGTGGCATGTCTTGCGCCGCCATGGGATCAGTCTGGCGCCCGGGAGTAGCGGTCACCACTACCTTCGAGGTAATTGCGGCGCTTACCTCGCGGGCGGATCGTGAGGGCATGTCCGACAGGCCCGACATCCCGCGGTGGTTACGCACGGTTCTGGTCTGCGACCGCGCAGGCTCGGCGTGGTACGTCGGCACCGGCTTCTTCTTCGCGCCCGTGCTCGCCGTGGTGTCTCCCTGGCCCGAGTTGACGGTGGCGCTGTGGGTGCTGATCGGGCTGGCCGGGTTGTGGCTCGGCCTGCTGGGCCTCGCGATGGCGACCGGGTTGGCGATGGTGCTCCGCACCGGCGGCGAGCTCGGCGAGGACTACTGGCGCTCGATCATCGACTACCCCGCGGGGTGAGTGCCGGGCGCCTCAGTGGGCGACGGGGCAGCCGGTGCCGGTGTAGTCGACCTGCCAGTGCTTGATCCCGTTCAGCCAGCCCGAGCGCAGACGTTGCGGGGTACCGATCGACTGCAGGTCGGGCATGTGGTCGGCGATGGCATTGAACATCAACTCGATGGTCATCCGGGCCAGGTTCGCGCCGATGCAGTAGTGCGCCCCGGTACCGCCGAACCCCACGTGCGGATTCGGATCGCGCAGGATGTTGAACGAGTAGGGATCGTCGAACACCTCTTCGTCGAAGTTCGCCGACCGATAGGACATCACGACGCGCTGCCCCTTCTTGATCGGGACACCGGACAGTTCGTAGTCGCACAGCGCGGTGCGCTGGAACGAGGTCACCGGGGTCGCCCAGCGCACGATCTCGTCCACTGCCGTCGTCGGGCGCCGGGCCTTGAACAACTCCCACTGATCGGGGTGTTCGGTGAACGCGATCATGCCGTGGGTGATCGAGTTGCGGGTGGTCTCGTTGCCCGCGACGGCGAGCAGCACCATGAAGAACCCGAACTCGTCGTCGGAGAGCTTGTGTCCCTCGACGTCGGCCTCGATGAGCTTGGTGACGATGTCCTCACCGGGCTGCTCGGCACGTTGGGCCGCCAGCTGCATCGCGTACATGATCAATTCCGTTGCCGCGTTGCGGTTGTCGTGATGCGCGAACTCCGGGTCGTCGTCGCTGACCATCTGGTTGGACCAATCGAAGAGCTTCTTGCGATCCTCGATCGGCACGCCCAGCAGCCCGGCTATGGCCTGCAGGGGCAGTTCGCACGACACCTGCTCGACGAAGTCACCGGCTCCTGCGGCCGCCGCGGCCTTGGCGATGTTCTGCGCACGCGCGTCGAGATCGGCGCGAAGCCGCTCGACCGCGCGCGGGGTGAAACCGCGGGAGACGATCTTGCGCAGATGGGTGTGGTGCGGCGCATCCATGTTCAGCAGCACGAACTTGCCGGTCTCGATCTGCTCGCCGGTCGAGCCTTCGGGGTAGCGCGGCAGCGCCGTCTTCTCCAGGCTGGAGAACACGTCGCTGCGTTTCGAGATCTCCTTGACGTCACGGTGTTTGGTGACCACCCAGAAGCCGCCGTCCCCGAAGGGGCCGGCTCCTCCGGCCGTCTGCTCGTTCCACCAGATCGGTGCACTGCGGCGCAGCGCCGCCAGTTCTTCGACCGGGAGGCGTTCGCAGTTGAGGTCCGGATCGGTGAAGTCGAAACCAGGCGGGAAGACCGGAGTCGGCATGCTGGGGGCTCCTTGCCGTCATGGGGCTCTTATCCGATACCTACACCACCTAAGGGGTCGTTGCGTCGACTTCGCGGAGATCGTCGGGGCGGGCTGTAACGAATGTGGCGCCGGGGGAGAAGCACAGGGTGACAATGATCTCCAGGCGGCCCGCTGCGTGGCCGCCCACCCGAAGGGGGCACCGGTGATGATCGGATGGCACGTCAAGACCGCCTCTGCTGTGGGCGCCGCGGCGGTCGCGGGGCTGCTGGTGTGCGCGCCGCTCGCATCCGCCGATCCCGCTCCCGCGGTCCCGCCGCCCGCCCCGCTGCCCGCGCCCGTCGCGCCGCCGCTGGATCCGGCCGCGATCCCCGGTGCCCCGGTCCAGGCTCTGGCCGGTGGGGCGGCCGACGTGGCGGCTGCGCCACCCGCCGGCGTGCCGCACCTGTCGAGCCCCGAGAACCTGCCGCCGGGTACCACCGAAACGCCGGCCCCGCAGACCCGCCTGGGTTATCTGCGTGACCTCTGGCATTCCATGCAGACCCAGGAGGTGTCCGGGTCCGACGCGCTGTTGCTGCTGACGCAGCGCCCGATGTCGGCGACGCCCGGCATGCAGCCGACCCCGCCGGTACCCGCCGCTCCGGCGCCGGCACCGGAGCCGGCACCCGCTCCACTGGCCCCCTAGGGCGCGGCGGCCATGTCCGCCAACGCCTCGATGCGGGCCGGCACGTGTTTGTGCCACGGCGTGCCCGCATAGGCGTCCTGCCATCCGCTCGATGTGAGCGCATTCGGCGCGACGCCGGGGACGACCGTGCGTCCGTCGGCGTCGACGAAGTCCACCCCGAACCCGTTGGGCAGTGAGGCGTGCCCGGGCAACATGGCGTCGCTGATCTCGACGACGGCGTCGGCGGTGCCCGCTGCGGTGCTGATGCGGGCCCGGCCGCCGTCGGCCAGCCCCAGCGCTGCCGCGTCCGCGGGGCTGACCCGCAGTGCCCCCTGCGCGTCCCGGATGCGCCAACTGGGGTCGCGCAGGATGTCGTTGGCGGTGAAGGCGCGGCGCTCGCCGGCCGACAGCACGATCGGGAACTCCGGCGAAGTGAGCGCCGCGGGCTCCTCGGCCAGCTTCTGTACCTCGGCGAGCATCTCCGGTATCGCGATCGCGATTCGACGGTCGGGATGGGTGATCAACGCGAAGTCGTCCTCGTATTCGTGCACGGTGAAGGTGATGCCCGAACGGCCGTCGAGGATCGCCTCGAACAGCGCGTCGCCGTCGGCGTGACCGGCGCGCCGCACCGCCTCCGGATAGGTCATCGCGGTCTTCTGCGCCAGCCCCCACAGCGCCGCGGCACCGGCCAGACCTTCGGGCAGCGTGGCACCGAGCGTCTCGTAGAGCACGAACGGGAGCACCTTCGCCAGGCCGGGATTCGCGCCGACGGCCGTCAGGAACGCCGCCGCGAATGCGTCGAGACCTTGCTCGGCGGCGGCGCGCAGCGGAACGAGCTCGGCCTCGTCGACGACACCGAGGGCCCGGGTGAGACGGGCCCAGATCTCCGGTTCGGGGAGTGTGCCCTCCAACGGCTCCATCAGCCGGTGACGGAGATGGAAGGTGTTGCGCGGGAACTCGAGATTGAAGAACGTGGCCTCGGCCTTCTCGAACTGGCTCGCGGCGGGCAGCACGTAGTGCGCCAACCGGGCCGTTTCCGTCATCGCCACGTCGATGACCACGAGCAGTTCCAGGCTGTCGAACGCCGCACGCACGGCGCTGGAGTCGGCGATCGAGTGCGCCGGGTTGCTGCTCTCGACGATCAGCCCGCGGAAGCGATCGGGGTGGTCGGTGAGGATCTCGTCGGCCACCACGTTGCTCGGCATCAACCCGCCGATGATCGGGGCACCCGTCACCGGCGTGCGGCCGACACCGCCGGGCCGGAACAGCGGGGCGAACGACGAATGAAGATGCTGTGAGCCCGGTTTGGCGAAGTTGCCGGTCAGGATCCACAGCAGCTTGTTGAGGTACGAGCACAGGGTGCTGTTGACCGACTGCTGCACGCCGAGGTCCTCGAACACGGCCACGCTGGCCGCGCGGGCGATGCGCCGCGCCGCGTCCCGCAGCAGCTGTTCGGCCACTCCGCACCGCTCCGCGTAGTCGGCGACGGGCACCTGCGCGAGCACCGCGCGCACCTCGTCGGCGCCGCCCACGTGCTCGGCGAGAAAGGTGTCGTCGCAAAGGTTCTCCTGCACCAGCACCGCAGCGAGCGCTGCCAGACACCAGGCGTCGGTGCCCGGCCGCACCCGCAGGTGGAAATCCGCCATCTTCGCGGTGTCGGTGACCACGGGGTCGATCACGATCATCGACCGCGCGGGGTCCTTGGCGATCTCGTTGAGCACGACGCGGGCGCGCGGGAGGCTCTGCGACATCCACGGGTTCTTGCCGACGAACACCGACACCTCGGCGTGCTCGAACTCGCCCCGGGTGTGGCCGCCGTAGAAGTGGGCGTCGACCCAGTGCTCGCCCGTCTTCTCCTGAGCCAGTGCGTTGGACCGGTGATACGAGCCCAGCGCCTTGAGGAAGGCGCCGCTGTAGGCGCCCCCGAGGTGGTTGCCCTGCCCACCGCCCCCGTAGTAGAGGATCTTGTCGCCGCCGTGGGTGTCGGCGATCGCCGCGAAACCCGCGGCGATCTCCGATATCGCTGTGTCCCAGTCGATCTCCTCATAGGAGCCGTCGGGGCGGCGACGCATCGGGGAGGTCAGCCGGTTGCGCTGGTTCTGGTAGTGATCCAGTCGCAACGCCTTGTTGCAGGTGTAGCCCTGCGACGCCGGGTGGTTCTTGTCGCCGCGGATGCGGGCGAGCTTGCGGTCCTCGACCTGGACGATGATGCCGCAGTTGCATTCACACAGGATGCAGGCGGTCGGCTGCCAGTCAGGGGTCGTGTCGGTCATCGGGTGGCTCGCTTTCTCGTGCCGGCGGGCAGTGCCGCGTGGATCATCTGCGCGAGTTGGGTGTGCACCCGGCGCAGCGGTTCGTCGTCGCGCTGCGCCCGCGCGATGACGATCGCCCCCTCGAATGCCGACAGCGTGAACACGGCCAGATCCTCGGCGCGCTCTCCTGCAATGCCGTCGGCACGCAATCGGGTGGCCAGCGCCGTCCGCCACCGCGCGAACGCCGCCGCGGCGCGATCGAGCACCGGCCGCTCACCCGCACCCGGGTCGCCGGCTTCGACGGCCACCGCGACCACCGGACAGCCTGCCCGGAAGTCGCTCTCGCGCAGCTGTTGTGTCTGCCTGGCGAACAACTCGTCGAGCGCCTCGAGGCTCGACGCCGCCGCATCGAGACGACGGATCATGTGGTCGGCGGCGTAGTCGACGGCCTCGCAGAGCAGTTGGGTGCGACCGCCGGGGAAGTAGTGGTAGGCCGAGCCGCGGGGTGCGCCGCTGTGTTCGAGCACGTCGGCGATCGCGGTGGACTGGGCGCCGCGCTCCCGGATCAGCAGTGCAGCCGAGACGACCATGCGCTCACGGGGACCAGTCATGTATGCAAACCTACATAACGCTACGCGCAAAAAGAAGCGGTTTCGGCGTGGTTGTCGTCGCTGGTCGACGACAACCACGCCGAAAACGCCTAGACGGAGGCGGCCTCGTTGAGGTCGGCGAGGCGGCCGGTCGCCTCCAGGTACTCCTGCACCCACCGCTCGATCACCGTCGCGGTCTTCTCGACCTTGGTGAACTGGCCGACGACCTGGCCGACGGGGTTGAACGCGACGTCGACGGACTCATTGGGGTACTTGTGCGTCGCGGCGACCGCCATACCCGACACCATGTATTGCAGCGGCATACCGAGCGGCTTCGGGTTCTCCGGGTTCTCCCAGGCCTCGGTCCACTCGTTCTTGAGCATGCGTGCGGGCTTGCCGGTGAAGGAGCGGCTGCGGACGGTGTCCCGGCTGGTCGCCTTGGCGTAGGCGGCGTGCTGGACCGGCGTGTGCTCGGATTCTTCGACCATCACCCACTGCGATCCGGTCCATGCGCCCTGGGCGCCGAGTGCCAGCGCGGCCGCGATCTGCTGACCGCTGCCGATGCCGCCCGCCGCGAGCACCGGCACCGGTGCAACCTCTTTGACGACCTGGGGCCACAGCACGATCGAGCCGATGTCGCCGCAGTGGCCACCGGCCTCGCCGCCCTGGGCGATGATGATGTCGACGCCGGCATCGGCATGCTTGCGGGCCTGGTAGGGCGAACCGCACAGCGCTGCGACGACGCGTCCCTCCTGATGGATGTGGGCGATCATGTCGGCCGGCGGGGTGCCGAGCGCGTTGGCGATCATCGTCACCTTCGGGTGCCGCAGCGCCACCTCGACCTGTGGGGTGGCGGTCGCCTCGGTCCAGCCGAGCAGCTGCAGCGCGTCGTCGTCGCTGTGCTCGACGGGCACGCCGTGGTCGGCCAGGATCTTCTTGGCGAAGTCGATGTGCTCTTGGGGCACCAGGTCGTTGAGGGTCTTCTTCAACACCTCGGGGTCCATGTCGGTGGCGTCGGAGCCCTCGTACTTGTTGGGAATCACGATGTCCACGCCGTAGGGGTGGTCGCCGATGTTCTCGTCGATCCAGTTCAGCTCGATCTCGAGCTGCTCGGGGGTGAAGCCGACAGCGCCGAGCACGCCGAATCCGCCGGCCTTGCTCACGGCGACGACGACGTCACGGCAGTGGGTGAAGGCGAAGATCGGGAATTCGATGCCGAGTTGGTCGCACAGGGGAGTATGCATAGTCCGCTCCTGGTGGGCTCATGGGCCGAACGCGTCGGAAATTAGAACGTGTTCTACTTTAGTACACCGCGGAGGCCGTCGTGGTTTCCCCCGCCTTCTGTCGTGACGCGCAGCACCGGCCAGCCCTCGACCGCCGCACGCGCGGCCAGCTCCCGGCGCGGGTTGACCGGGCGCGGCTGACCAACCAGGGACATCAAGGCGATGTCCTCGTTGCCGTCGGCGTAGAACCAGCTGTCGGCCAACCCGATGTCACGGTTCTCACAGAACTGCCCGACTGCGTCGGCCTTGCGCCGCCCCCAGATCACCGGCCGCCGGATCCGGCCGGTGAGGCGGCCGTCGGCATCGACCTCGAAGTGGTTGCACACCACGTGCTCGATCTCGAGGAACCTCGCCACCGGCTCGGCGTGGATGGTCAGCGCCGACGAACACATCACCACGGTGTGGCCGCGGTCCTGGTGGGCGAGTACCACCTCGTGCATCGTCGGGAAGAGCCGCGACCGGACGCGCTCGCGAAACAGCCGCTCGCCGATGTCGTCGAGTTCGGCCAGCGACTCACCGTGCAGGTATCCGGCGGCGCGTTCGAGCAGCTTGGCGAAGTCGACCCGACCGAAGCGGTACCGCATGGCCGCCTCGATGACGCCGGTGACCTCGCCGAGCCGGGCCTGCCGACGACGGATGCGATCGCCGGCGTGTGCGGTGGCCGTGAAACCGTCGACGAGCGTCCCGTCCAGATCGAAGAAGGCGCCGATGTGGGGACCCTGCGGGCTCGCGCCGATCGCCGCCGACAGAACAGTGGGCAGGGCGGTCACGATCTCCTCGCATGTGGCCGGTGTCGGCGTTGACTTGCCATGCTACGGACCACACCGACACTCCTGGTTTAATCTGTGCCGGTCGCCGCAAACGGCCACGGTAGTTTGGTAGCCGGGTTCAGGAAGCAGCCTGTGCGCCGGAGGTGGACGGGAGTCTGCTCTGGCAGTGGGCGGACAGCGGCCTGACATGGAAGGTGAACCTTGGACGAGCAAGCAGCCGACGGCACAACCGCCTCATCAGCGGCCTCGAACTGTGACGTTGTCGAACGCTGGGTCGATGGCGTGGCCATCGTGTCGGTGTCCGGCGTCGTCGACATGCTGACCTCACCGCAGCTGGAGTCAGCGATCGACGCCGCGCTGACGCAGAAGCCGTCCGCGGTCGTGATCGATTTCACCAACGTCGAGTTCCTGGCCTCGGCCGGGATGGGTGTGCTGGTCGCAGCGCACGACAAAGCAGGCGCTGACGTGCGATTCAGCGTGGTCGCCGACGGTCCGGCGACGAGCCGGCCCCTCAAGCTGGTCGGTATCGCCGAGATCGTGAGCCTCTATCCGAGCCTGGACGAGGCGCTCGCGGCGCGTGACGCGTAGGAAAGCCGCGTAGAAACGTGCGTCTTCGGGTAGCCACCGACTGCCATGATCGATTCCATGCCGCCGACTGAGGTGGCCAACGCAGAACGTTTCGAGCGATTCGGCCTCGATGCCGACGCCGCAACGGTTGCCACGGCGCGCCGGGAGTTCGCCGCCTGGCTCAATCGCCACTTCGCGCTCGACGAGGAGCGCCGCAGCGACCTGGTGCTCGCGATCAACGAGGCGCTGGCCAATTCGGCGGAATTCGCCTATCGACTCGCCGAGCAGCCCGGGACCATCGACATCTGCGCCATCTACGACGCCCAGCGCCAGACGCTGACGGTCGACATCACCGACCGCGGCAGTTGGCGCACGCCGCAGACCGACCCGGTGCCACGCACCCGCGGGCGCGGCATCCCGCTGATGGAGACCCTGTCGGACCGGGCGATCATCGAACCGTCGGCCGAAGGCACCCACGTGCGCCTCGAATGGCACGGCGTCACGCGCCTGTAGACCTTCACCCCCGGTGGGTGCCGGCGACCAGCGGAAGGTCGAGCGTCGTGCGGATGCCCGCCTCCGCGGCCACCACATCCGGGATCGCGTTCACGATGCGGCCGGCGGCGGCGAGGATCGCCGCATAGTTGTGGTCCCCGTTGCGGCTGGTCGGGCAGATGTCCATCACGTAGGACGGCTCGCCGGTGATCTCCACCCGGTAGGACCCGCCGTCCTGAGCCGGCTGCGCCCAGTCGGGGCGCAGATCGCTGCGCAGCCGGGTGATGTGTTCGACCACGATCACCGGCTCCGAACCGACGAGGCCCTCGATCTGGAAACGCACCGCCGCGACCGTGCCCTTCTTGATGGTGCCGACGGCGACGTCGAAATCCTCGGGTGCGGGTTCCTGCTCGACACTGTCTCGGATGTCGTCGATCTCCACGCCGAGACCCGCGGCCAGCTGGCGGATCGCCACGCCCCACGCCGCGCTCAGCACGCCCGGCTGATACAGGAACGGCAGGTCGCCGATCTCGTTCCCGAACCCCATCACGTCGAACATGACGGTCGCGCCGTCATAGGTGGCGTAGTCCGCGATCTCCATCGTGCGGATCTGGCTGACTCGCGCACAGGTGCCGGCCAGAGCCAGCGGCAGCAGATCGGTGACGAAGCCGGGGTCGACGCCGGTGACGAAGACGGAGGCATTGCCTTGGCGGGCAACCGATTCCACCCGTTCGATGGCCCGCTCGCCGATGACACCCCACGGGTAGGCGAGAAATCCCGGCGACGAGCCGACGACGTTGATGCCGGCCTCGAGCACGGCGCGGACGTCGGCCAGCGCCTCCTTGGGCCGGATGTCGCCCATCGCGCAGTAGACGACGCAGTCGGGCGCGTCGGCGATGATCGCCGAGAGATCGCCGACCGCACGGACTCCCGTGGTGCCGTCGAGGTGGGCCAATTCGGCGGCGTCCTTGCCGAGCTTGTCGGCCGAGGACACCCACACCCCGGTCAACTCGAACCGTGGGTCCTCGATCAGCTGGCGCAGCGTCAGACTGCCGCAGTTGCCGGTGCCGATCTGCGCCACTCGAATCGTCATGGCCGCCAGTATGCGTGGTCCGCCGCCGTATTGGAACAGGTTCTAATTGCGCCGCAGGCTGTGCGGTAGCCTGTCGCCCCATGGGACGCGTGGACGGAAAAGTGGCACTGATCAGTGGCGGCGCGCAGGGAATGGGCGCCGAGGACGCCCGGGCGCTGATCGCCGAGGGGGGCAAGGTCGTGATCGGCGACATCCTCGACGAGAAGGGCCAGGCACTGGCCGAGGAGATCAACGCCCAGACCCCGGGCTCCATTCGCTACGTGCATCTCGACGTCACCCAGGCCGACCAGTGGGACGCCGCGGTGGCCACTGCCCTCGACGCCTTCGGCACGCTGAACGTTCTGGTCAACAACGCCGGTACCGTCGCCCTCGGCAAGATCGGCGAGTTCGACATGGCCAAGTGGCAGAAGGTCATCGACGTCAATCTGACCGGGACGTTCCTCGGCATGCAGGCCTGCGTCGAGGCGATGAAAGCAGCCGGAGGCGGGTCCATCATCAACATCTCCTCGATCGAGGGGCTGCGCGGCGCGGTGATGGTGCACCCGTACGTGGCCTCGAAGTGGGCCGTGCGCGGGCTGACGAAGTCGGCGGCACTGGAACTCGGTCCCCACAACATCCGCGTGAACTCCGTGCACCCCGGCTTCATCCGCACCCCGATGACGAAGTTCTTCCCTGACGACATGCTGCGGATTCCGTTGGGCCGCCCTGGTCAGCCCGACGAGGTCGCCACTTTCGTGGTGTTCTTGGCCAGTGACGAATCGCGGTACTCGACCGGGGCCGAGTTCGTCATGGACGGCGGTCTGGTCAACGACGTCCCGCACAAGTAGCGCCGCCGGCGCCGCCGGCGCCGGCCGTTGATGGACCGCGCCTCGCCGCAGGGACGTCACCGCGGACTGCGCACGACGCTGATCGTCGTGATGCTGGCAGCGCTGGTCGCGGTGCTCGGTGTCGCCGATGTCCCCGACTTCGCCACGCCCGCCCCCGATCCTGGCCGCGTCGAGCTGGCGCAGGGCTGGGCGCTGGTGTCGGCGCGCGTCGTCGGTGACGACGGCGCCGCGCTGTCCTCCCCGGACTATCGCCAGGCGGGGTGGCACCCGATCGCACACATGCCGGCCACCGTGCTGCAGACGCTGCAGGCCGACGGCAGCTATCCCGACCTCTTTGTCGGCACCCGCCTGCGTGACGAGGTGCCGTGGGACCTGTACCGGCAGGACTGGTGGTATCGCACCACATTCCACGCGCCGGGCGGGCATGCGACGTACCTGTTGGATTTCCCCGGCATCAACTACCGGGCGGAGATCTGGCTGAACGGGCACCGCATCGCCGGCTCGGATCAGGTCGTCGGTATGTACGCCGAGCACCAGATCGACGCCACGCCGTGGATCCGTCGCGATGGCGCAAATGTCCTGGCGGTCAGGGTGACTCCCGAGCAGGCGCTGCAGGACGTCGACGGCGTCGAACTCGCCGACAGCTGGTACGACTGGATCAACTGGCGCTATCTGGGGTATCGCGAACAGCCGGATGCCGCGCCGGTCGACAACTCGTTCGTTCCTGATCGCAACGCCGGCATCTGGAAACCGGTGACACTGCAGATGTCGCAGGACGTCTCATTGGGCGAGAGCGCGGTGCGTACCGATCTGCCGCTGCCACGCACGGATTCGGCGACCGTGACGGTGTACACGACGGTCCGAAACCATTCGTCGGACACCGTGCGCGGCGTCATGCGGGTGGCCATCAGCAGGGCAGGCAAACCCGACGTTGCTCTCGACCAGCGAGTGACGTTGGCGCCGGGGGAGAGTCGGGAGGTGAGCTTCGCCGCCGACCGATATCCGGAGTTGACGCTCGATCATCCCGATCTGTGGTGGCCGTACACGATGGGGGACCCCGCGCTCTACGAACTGCGCACCGAATTCCGGCGCTTCGGACGGGTTTCCGACGTCCACACCCAGCGGTTCGGCATCCGCACCGTCACCCAGCACCGCGACGACGACACCAGCCACCCGGAGCTCGGCACCGGGGGGAACTTCTACCTCACCGTCAACGGACGCGATTTCCCGGTGCGTGGCGCCGCCTACACCCCCGATCTGCTGTTCGCGGACAACCCGCAGCGTGACACCGCGGTGTTGCGGTACGTCCGCGACCTCGGGCTGAACATGCTGCGTCTGGAGGGCAAGTTCCCCGGCGAGCGGCTGGTGCAGATGGCCGACGAACTCGGCATCCCGCTGATGATGGGCTGGATGTGCTGCAACCAGTGGGAGAAGTGGTCGCAGTGGGACGCCGAGGACAACCGGGTCGCACGCGACAGCCTGACCACGCAGATCACCATGTTGCGTTCGCACCCTTCGGCATTCGTCTGGGCCAACGGCAGTGACGGCACCCCGCCGCCGGACCTGCTGGCCGACTACCGCCGGATACTCGAGGATGCGCACTGGCCGAACGCCGTGGTCGACACGGTGTCCAGCTTCGCTCGCGATGCCGACGGCAGGGTGCTCTGGGACGGCATCCACATGGCCGGTCCGTACAGCTGGCGTCCGCCCAGCTATTGGTTCGCCGGCCGATACGGTGCTGCGCGCGGCGCGAACGCCGAGCAGGGCGACAACGAACACATCCCCCCGATGGCGAGTCTGCGCCGCTTCATCCCGCCCGACAAGCTGTGGCCGATCAACGACACCTGGTCCTTCCATGCCGGCGCGAACAGCAGCAACTCGACCCTGACGACCATCCGCCGCGCGGTCGATCGGCGCTACGGACCGTCCGCGAGCGCCGAGATGTTCACCACCAAAGCTCAACTCGCGCACTACGAGTCGACGCGGGCCCAGTTCGAGGCGTTCGCCGCCGGTGGCTGGGACACGCACAAGATGACCATCTACTGGATGCTGAACAACCACTGGCCGTCGTTCTTCGGCCACCTCTTCGACTACTACCTGCGCCCGGGCGGCGCCTACTTCGGCGCCAAGACGGGGTTGCGCCCGCTGTCCGCGGTGTTCGACGCCTACGCCACCGGCGACCACAGCAGGGCGGCCCTGACCGTGGTCAACCAGACCGCGGCCGACCGACGGGACCTGCGGGTGCGGGTGCGGGTCTACGACCTGTCGGGTCGCGTCCGCGAGGATCGCACGAGCCCCCCGGTCGACGTCGTCTCCGGGGGCGCCGCGACGGCGCTGTGGATGCCGCGCGTCGCCCGGGACTCTCCGGTGTTCTTCGTTCGAGTCGAATTGCGTGACGCCACAGGTCATCTCGTCACCGACAGCACCTACTGGCAGTCTCAGCGCCGCGACGACGTCGGCGACCCGGCCAACGACCAGGCCTTCGAGCTGCAACCCGCCCGCTGGGCCGACATGACCGCGCTGAACACGATGCCGCGCGGCAGACTCGAGGTCACCGCCCGGCGGGCGGCTGACGGCGTCGTGATCCGGCTGCACAATCCGGGCCGGGCAGTCGCATTCTTCGCCCGCGCGGAGCTCACCACCGGACCCGCCGCCGACGAGATACTGCCGATCACCTACACCGACAACTACGTGACCGTCTACGGCGGGGAGACCGTCGAGGTCCGTGCCGACCCGTTGTCGGACACGCTGCGCGCGGGCTGGGTGCGCGTCACCGGCTACAACACCGCACCGGTCGTCGTTCCGGTCCGCTGATCCATGCGTACTGTTTCATGGTGTGAGCGCACGGGCGGGCATCGTCATCACCGGAACCGAGGTCCTCACCGGGCGGGTGGCCGATCGGAACGGTCCGTACCTCGCTGATCGCCTCCTCGAACTCGGGGTGGAACTCGCCCACATCACGCTGTGCGGCGACCGTCCCGATGACATCGAGGCGCAGCTGAGGTTCCTCGCCGACCAGGGCGTCGACCTGATCATCACCAGCGGCGGCCTGGGCCCGACCGCCGACGACATGACCGTCGAGGTGGTCGCCCGCTTCTGCGACCGCGAGCTGGTGCTCGACGCCGAGCTGGAGGCGACGATCCGCGGCATCGTCGATGACCTCATGGCCCGCTACCCCGGGGTGGACGCCGAGGCCGTACACGCCGCCAATCGCAAGCAGGCGCTGGTACCCGCCGGAGCGACGATCCTCACCCCGGTGGGCACCGCGCCCGGTGTCGTGGTCCCCGGGAAGCCCACAGTCGTCGTGCTGCCCGGCCCGCCGCGCGAGCTGCAACCGATGTGGCAGGCCGCGGCCGCCACCGACGCCGTCACCGAAGCGCTGGCCGGCCGCACGGACTTCCGGCAGGAGACCGTGCGGATGTTCGGGCTGCCCGAGTCCGGTCTGGCCGAGACGCTGCGGGAGGCGCAGCGCGAGGTCGACGGATTCGATCGGCTGGAGATCACCACCTGCCTGCGCCGGGGTGAGCTGGAGATCGTGACGCGATTCGAGCCGCAGGACGCACCCGTCTACGGCGCGCTACTCGCCACACTGTCGGACCGGCACGCCCACGAGATCTTCTCCACCGACGGCGCGCTGATCGACGACCAGGTGGCGGAGCTGCTGAGCGGGCGCAGGATCGCGACCGCCGAGAGCTGCACCGGCGGTCTGCTCGCCGCGCGGCTCACCGAACGCCCCGGATCGTCGGCCTACGTGTGCGGCGGTGCGGTCGCCTACGCCAACAGTGCCAAGGCCGAGGTGCTCGGCGTCGACCCCGGCCTGATCGAGGCGCACGGCGCGGTGTCCGAGCCGGTCGCCGACGCGATGGCCCGCGGCGCGCTGGCCCGCTTCGGCGCCGACACCGCGGTCGCGATCACCGGCGTCGCCGGCCCCGGCGGCGGCACCGAGGAGAAACCGGTCGGCACCGTGTGCTTCTCCGTCGCGCTGGCCGACGGCACCGTCGTCACGCGCACGACGACCATGCCCGGGGGACGGTCCGATGTACGGGAGCGTTCGACCACCATCGCGATGCATCTGCTGCGCAGGGCGCTGAGCGCATCCCGCTAGGGTGAGCACCATGGTTGACACCGACGAGCGGCAGGCGTTCGCGGCGCTCGCCGAGCAGACCGGCTGGGCGCAACGCACCTCCGAGCGCAACGACTACTTCGCCAAGGGCGAGGTCCGGGTGCACGTGGTGTGGCTCGACGAGGGCGCCATCAACGGCGGCACGCTCTATCACGACGACATCCTGACGTCCTACAGCCGGGAGCTGCCGACGGTGCAGAGCTGGCTCAAGCGCTGATCAGCGCCTCTTGTCGGTACCGGCGGCGTCCCACAGGTCGGTCATCGAGGTGAGGATCGCCTCGGCCTGCCCGAGCCCACCGAGATGGCTCTCGCCCGAGAGCGTGTAGAGCTCGGCGTCGGGCAGTCGCGACACCACGTGCTGACCGTGCGCGAACGGCACGATGTGGTCGGCGTCGCCGTGCCACCACCGCACGGGCACTGTCACGTCGGCGAGGCGGAAACCCCAGTCGCGGGCGAACACGACGACATCGGCGAACGGTGCCGCGAGTTGCTTGCGGCTGCCGTTGAGCAGGTCGTCGAGGAACATCGCTTTGAACTCCGGCCGGGCCAGCAGGCGGCGGTCACCCTCGGGTGACAACGCGCCGTAGAGCCCGATGATCGGCTCGGCGACGGGCTTGACCAGCCGGATCAGCGGGGTGGCCACCATGCTCAGCGTTCCGCCCACGTGTTCCAGGATCGGCGCCACCGGCACGCCGACGGTGCCCATCACCCCGCCGCCGATCGCGTCAGGCCCCTTCGTGGGTGCGACACCGCCGAGAACGCCGGCCGCGACGACCCGGTCAGGCATGGCCGCGGCGACACCCAGCGTGTAGGGGCCGCCGCCGGACAATCCGATCACCATCATCTTGCCGATGCCGAGCGCCTCGGCCAGCGTGCGAAGGTCGTCGGCGAAGTCGATCACCCGTCCATAGGCGTACGGCGTGGAGGAGCCGATGCCCGGCCGGTCGATGCCGATCAGCCGGATACCGTTGCGCTCGGCGTACAGCCGCGCTTCCAGCGGAATCTGACGGCGCGCTCCCGGAGTGCCGTGCAGCCAGAAGATGGGTTTGCCGGCCGGGTCGCCGAACTCAGCGAAGCCGAGACGCCGGCCTTCGCGGTCCGGGCCGACGGCGACGTTGCCTTCGAGCTTGGGACGGGTGATGTCGGTGGACATGCGCGACAGTGTCGCATGCCAGCCAACGACCTCAGCCGGCCCCGACCCAGCCCGGCGGCCGTCGGTCGGCCCACCCGACTGCCGTCTCCAGCTGCGCGGCCAGCGCAAGCAGAACCTCTTCGCCGGGCGCCATGAGCTGCACGCCGATGGGCAAGCCGTCGGCCGTCGTACCGAGCGGCAGCGAGATCGCGGCCCATCCGGTCACGTTGGCCAGCGCCGTCCAGCCGGTGGTCGCGAACTCGACGTCGAAGAACGCGCGGGTGGTCCCGCGCGGCTGGTCGAGCAATCCGTAGGGCGGCGGGGGAGTCAGCAGGGTGGGCACCAGCAGCACGTCGTGGTCGAGCATCTGCGTGGCGAAACGCCGTGTCTGGGCATGGATCGCGGCGATGGCCCCGGCGTAGGCGACGCCGGTGGTGTGCAGACCTTCCTGGATCATCACCCAGGAGCTCGGCTCGAACTCGTCCTCGCGCGGCTCCCGGCCCAGGTGCTCGCGCGCCGTCGCGAAGAGTTCGACGTTGCTGACGGTGTGCAGGACGGCGATCGCGTCGGCGACGGCCTCGGCGTCGATCGACGGCGCGCCCGGCTCGACGCGGTGACCCAGTTCGGCGAGCACAGCCGCGGTCTGTTCGACGGCAGAGATGACGGCGGGATCGGTCGCAGAGCCGGGGAACGGCGATGACGTTGCCATCATGATGCGTTGCGGCGCAGGCGAATCGGCGATGACGTCGAGGAATGGTTCGGATGGCGGCGGGGCCGAGTAGGGATCCCCGACGCCTGTCCCGGTGACGGCGTCGAGAAGCGCTGCGCTGTCGCGCACGGTGCGCGTGAGGGCATGCTCGTTGACCAGACCCTCCAGGCCGTGCCCGGCTCCCGGGGCGAACGAGGTCCGCGCGCGACGCGGCTTGAGGCCGACCAGGCCGCAGCACGCCGCGGGGACGCGGATCGACCCGGTGCCGTCGCCGCCGGACGCGGCGGGCACGATCCCCGCGGCGACGGCCGCGGCCGAGCCCCCGCTGGAGCCACCGGGAGTGATGTCGGACGACCACGGGTTGACGGTCGCGCCGAACAGCGACGGCTCGGTGGTGCAGTGGTTGCCCCACTCGGGGGTGTTGGTCTTGCCGAAGATCACCAGGCCGGCGTCCAGGTAGCGCTGCACGATCCACGCGGTGTCGGCCGCGACATGGGTACGCAGCGCGCGGCAACCCATCGCCTCCGGGGCGCCGGCCAGCGATGCGCCGAGGTCCTTGAGAAGAAAGGGGACACCGGCCAGCGGACCCGCTTGCCCGCTGCGCACCACACCGGACGCGTCGAGCGCGGTCGCGGCGGCGCGGCCGTGGTCGAAGAGGTCGGTGATCACCGCGTTCAGTGTGCGTCCCGCGTCGAGGCGGACGATCGCTGCCTCGAGCAGGTCGACGGCGCTCACTTCGCCCGCCGCGACCAGGGCTGCCTGGCCGACCGCGTCGATGCCGGCGAGTTCGAACGCTGTCCGAGAGTCCATTCCGGAATACTCGCGGCCGGTGGCGCGGCTCGGCAACCCGAGCGGCTAACCGACCGCGGCGCCGTAGCGCAGTACGCCGAGGAAAAGGCTCGTCGCGCACAGGCAGAACGTCGCGAGCGCGTAGGGCCATGCGCTGGCGCGCCGGATCAGCGCGACCACCGTCGCCGCCAGACCGATCACACCGATGAGCGCTGCGGCGGCCAGCGCGGTGAACACGGCGGTGACCGCACCGTCCACACTGCACGTCGACGGCGGGCAGTGGTCGAGGAACGCGAGCGAGAACAGACCGAGGAAAGCAGCGACAGCTCCCATCAGGACCGACGCCACCAGCAAGGCGATCGAGATCACGACATCGGCACGGGAGCGTGGTGCCGGATTCGTCACGGCGCGCGATCCCTGCGCAGGATGGTGTCGGTCACCTCGAGCGCCACGAGGATGTCCACGACGGTGATGGTCAACCCCCACCAGTACATCCAGCGGATCGTCTGATCCGGCTGCGCGGCGAAGTACACGAACAGGAAGATCGGGCCGACGATCCCGAACACGAACATCATCAGCTGCACCCGCACGTACACCCACAGACCGGCCATCGGCCGACAGTGTCGCGTTCGACACACCTGCACGTCAACGCCGGGTCCCGCGCACTCGGCAGACACTGAGGCCAACTAACCTTGACGGCACTGTCGATTCCCTGCGAGGTGACGTGATGTACCGAGCGACACGAGCCATGGCCGCGACCGCGGCACTGCTGATCGCTGCGCCCCTGTTCGCCGGTGTGGCGACCGCCGAGGGGACGGTGGTCAGCATGCCGTTCTCCGAGAAGCTGCGCCGCTGCGACTTCACCCAGGTCAAGTACGTCGGCGGCAGCGGGTACGGCCGACCCTCGGCCCAGCTGCGCGTCCAGGGCAACGAGGTGATCGCCGATGTCGAGTTCTTCACCGGACTTCCCAACACGCCCTATGACCTCCGGCTGATCCAGCTGCCCCGCTCATCGGCGGCCGACTGCGGTCCGGGAGCGCCCGGCGTGTCCGCGACGACGCTGTTCACCGACGGTGTCGGAACGGGCCGCGCCACTGTGCGGGGTCCGCTGATGCCCGGTGCCACGGGTGCGTGGATGAGCCTGACCCGCCCCGGCACGTTCAGCCAGACGCCCGACGAGTTCTACACGACCGATCTGGTCGCGAACCTGTCATCGGCTGCCTGACACCGCATCACCCGGTTACCACGACGGTGAGGTGGTCGCCGCGTCGCTCGACGCGCATCCCGGCCCGCCGGGCGATCCCCGCCACGGCGGCCGCGTCGGCGGGGTCGGATCTGCTCGTCGACAATGCGCGGGCGAGCCGTCCCTTGTGCGCCTTGTTGAAGTGGCTGACGACGGTGCGCCGCCCGTTCTCGGCTTCGGCCATCACGTCGACGGTGATGGCGCCGGGCACCTTGGCGAGATTGGCATAGGACCCGGAGCGCAGGTCGACGACCAGATCGCGGGCGGCGAGTTCCGCCAGTGCCGGTTCCAGTACGGGCCGCCAGGTGGACGCCAGGGTGGGCCGGCCCGGCAGTTTCGAGCCCGCCGAGAGCCGGTATGCCGGAATGAGGTCGTCGGCTCGCACGACGCCGAACAGCGCCGAGCCCACCATCAGGCGCGCCATGGCGCGATCTGCCGACGCTCCGCGCAGCGAGGTGACGTCGAGGGCGTCGTAGAGCACGCCGGTATAGCGGTGCAGGGCGGGCATCGTGGGTGCCGTCCACAGAGCCGCGTTGCGTTCGATCTCCTTGTCCTGGCTCGCTGACAGGCCCAGGGCCGCGCGGCTCGTCGCCGGATCCGCGGCCAGGGCGACGAGCTGGTCGACCAGTTCGGTGCGTACCTGGCTCAGTGCCGGGCACACCAGCGAGTCCACGGTCAGGGCAGGCCCGTCACCTCCGCCGCGTTTGGTCTCCGACGGCGGCAGCAGCACGATCACGGCAGTGACGGTAGCGCCACCGGGTCACCCCGCCGGCGGCGGCGGGGGCGGCGGCAGCGGCAGGGCCGGGTCCGCCGGAGGCGGCGGGGGCGGCAGCGGTGCTTCCTGCCCCATCAGCACCACAGGGGCCGGCGGCGGGGGCATGGGCGGCGCCAGCTGCGGATCGACGGGCGGGGGGACGTCTGCGGGTGCAGGCGCCGGCAGGTACATGTGACGGGTGAACTGACTCTGGTAGGCGCCTCCGCCGCCGACCTTGACGCCGCCACCCTCGCCGGAGGAGACCGGCGTGCCGTCGGGGAGGGTCACCGCGGTGTGGCCGCGGTTCCACCCGACGACGAGAGCGCCGGGTTGCGTCCCGTACTGGAACCCGCGCGCCTTCAGCGCGCCTTCGATGTTGCCGGTGTTGAACCGGTCCCCGAAGACGGGTCGGCCTGTCGCGGCGTTGGTCACCCAGGACACCAGGCCGGAACAATCGGTTCCGGCCGGCGAGTCTCCGCCCGTGATGTACGGAGTTCCCGACACCTGGTTGACGAGCGTCAAGAGTGTGGCGAGTTCATACATGCGGCCGGACGCTAGCAGAGGGTCTCTAATACGGCCAAAATGTGTGACAGCGGGCACATTACAGCTTCATCTCGCGGAATAATCACGAAAATTGCTGCTGCAGAATCTGTTTCAGAGCCGGCGCAACGACGCGAAAGATGCTGTTGCACAACAGGAATCGATCACCCTCGGGCGATCAACAGCGGAATCCGCTGTTCGGCCGAGGTGAAGGAGCCGTGCTGACCGATCAACGACGATTCCACCGGCTCGACTGTGCGGCGCACCACACCGGAGGTGCCCCGTGCGGCGACCACCACATCACCGATGCGAGCCGTGGCCTCCTCGGTGACCCGCTCCCCGAACCAGCCCGCCGCGACTGCTTCCTCGCGACCGACCACCCAGGCCCGCTCACCGAGCACCTCTCGCCAGGCGGCCAGCACATCGTCGCGAGCGCCGCGTTCGACGTAGACATGACGTGCGCGCACCTCGCCGCCGATCGCTGCCACCCCGTCGTGCAGCACCGGTTGGGAGTCGGCGTCCACGACGTCGGAGCCCAGACCCACCATGCCGTGATCGGCCACCACAGCCAGCAGGCTGCCCGCGGGCAGGGCCTCGACGATCGACTCCACCAGGCGATCCACCTGACGCAGCTGCCACCGCCACGCCGGACTCCCCGGACCGTGCAGGTGACCGACCAGGTCGAGGTCGGCGTGGTAGGCGTAGCAAAATCCGCGGTCGGCGAGCGTCGTGCTGACCGCCGCGACCAGGTCGCCGATCGCGTGCACTCCGACATAGCTGCCGCCACGCAGCGCCGCCCGTGTCAGACCGGAATCCGCGAACTCGGCACCGGAGATCACCCGCACCGACACCCCCGTCGACGCGGCGCGTTCGAACGTCGTCGCCCGCGGCTGCACGTACTCGGGCACCACTCGCTCCCGCAGATCGTCGCCCCAGGGGTGCGGCCGCCAGCGCAGCGCGTTGATGACACCCACGTCCGGCAGCCGGAAGGTCATGCCGACCACGCCGTGCTCCCCGGACCGGCAGCCCGTCCCCACCGCAGCGAGTCCGGCCGCCGTCGTCGCCGGGTATCCCGCGGTCAAGGTCGGCCCCCGCAGCGTCGCCAGAAACGGTGCGTCGTCGAGATGGGCGTCGAGAAGATCCGCACCGAGCCCGTCCACCAACAGCAGGCACGCGCCTGCCGTCTCGCCGACGCCGCCGAAACTGCCGGCGATGCGGGGGGCGAACCCTTCCACCCCCATCGCCGCCAGCAGCGACGGCGCCACGTCGGCGAGATGGGGTGCCTGCGGGTCGGGCCGGGGCAGGTTCACCTCCCACCTCTAGGAGTGGGGGAGTCGGACCACCTGGACGAAGAACTCATCGATCTGGCGCACCGCATTCATGAACTGGTCGAGGTCCACGGGCTTGGTCACATACGCGTTGGCGTGCAGTTTGTAGCTGCGCAGGATGTCCTCCTCGGCCGAGGAGGTGGTCAGCACCACGACCGGGATGTGGTTGAGCTCGGGGTCGCTCTTGATGGTCTCCAAGAGCTGGCGCCCGTCGTACTTGGGGAGGTTCAGATCGAGCAACACCAGGTCCGGCCGCGGCGCGCCTTCGTATTTGCCCCGCCGATACAGGAAGTCGAGGCCTTCCTCGCCGTCGTGCGCGACGTGCAGATTGTTCTTGATCTTGTTGTGCTCGAACGCTTCCCGGGTGATCAACTCGTCTCCCGGATCGTCCTCGATGAGCAGCACGTCGATGGCTCGTTCAGCGGGGGTCATGACGACGATCCTTCCATCAGGGGTGGCGCGGCATCGGAGACCGCCTCGGTTACTGCGGCATCGGAACGGGCCACGTCGTCGGAATCAGTGCTGGGAAGCGTGAACCGGAAGCGGGTGCCGTCGGTGTACTCGTTGTCGATCCAGATCGTCCCGCCGTGGTGTTCGACGATCTTCTTGCACAATGCCAGACCGATGCCGGTTCCGGTGTAGGCATCGCGGCCGTGCAACCGCTGGAAGATCACGAACACCTTCTCCGAGAACTCCGCCGCGATCCCGATTCCGTTGTCGCTGACCGAGAACGACCACTGGCCCGGCTCTGCGGCAGCGCACTCGATCACGACTCGCGGCGTGACGCCCTCGCGGCGGAACTTCACGGCGTTGCCGACGAGGTTCTGCCACAGCATGGTCAGCAGGGTCGGGTCACCGCTGATCGTCGGAAGCCCCTCGGCCGGCCGCTCGATCTGCGCGCCCGTCTCCTCGATCGCGGTCGACACGTTGGCCAGCGCGGTATCGAGCACCGTGTCGAGATCCACCGCGGTCTCGGTGGCGTTGAGACGGCCCACCCGGGAGAACGTCAGCAGGTCGTTGATCAGAATCTGCATTCGTTTGGCGCCGTCGACGGCGAACCCGATGTATTCGGTGCCGCGTTCGTCGAGCTTGTCGCCGTAGCGCTTCTCCAGCAACTGGCAGAACGACGCGACCTTGCGCAGCGGCTCCTGCAGGTCGTGAGACGCCACGTACGCGAACTGCTCCAGCTCGGCGTTCGAGCGGCGCAAGTCCTCGGCCTGCTCGTCGAGCGCCTCGGTCGCAGCTCTGGACGCCTCGAGTTCCTCGACGATCCGCTGGCGCATGTTGTCGACGTCGATCGCGATCAGCCGGATGTCGCGCGGCCCCTGCGGCACGATCTTCTCACCGAAATTCCCCCCGGCGATCCGCCTGCACGCTTCCGCCAGCTGTCGCAGCGGTCGCACCAGGGCGCGCCGAAGCAGCAGCGCCAGCGCGACCATCGTCACCAGAAATGCGACGAGCACGGCGAGCAGCACGCCGTTGCGCCACGTGCTGATGGATTCGAGTTCGGCGATGCCGTCGCTGCGCGCCTGGGCGAGACGGGCGTTCTGCTCATCGAAGAGCGCGCGCAAGCGATCGAACTCCGACTTGCCGACCTCGGTGAGCGCGGCGGAGATCGCATTGCGCACCCCGGGCTGCACCGCCGCGATGGCCGGTTCTGCGTAGCTGTCGCGCCACGAACCGGCCGCCTGCTCGATCGCGTCGAGATCGGCGAGCAGATCGGGTCGCTTCTGCTCGAACTGGCGCAGGTCCGCTGAAGCCCTCGATTCCGTCTCCCGCCCGGTGTCGTACGGCGCCAGGAACTGGGGGTCCGAGGAGATCACGTATCCGCGGACCGCGGTCTCCTGATCGCGCAGCGCGGCCTGCAACTGGTAGGCGGCCACCCGGGCCGGTCCCACGTTGTTGGTGAGCTGGCCGGACACCCGGTCGGTGCGGTCGAGCAGCAGTGCCGTGGTGACGGCACCGGCGAGCACGACCACCGTCATGATGGACAGCACCAGGTACTGCCACCCTTCCACGGTCAGGGCACGTATCCCGCGCTGGTCGGGGCTCATCCCGCCGCCCTCTCCGATGTCCTCTCGACCCGCACCACGGCGATGTCGTCGGCGATTCCACCGTGCGACTGCGCACGCTGCTCGACCGCGTCGATCAGCGCATCGACGAACTGCGGTCCGGGCAGGTGTGCCAGCGAACGGGCCACGTCGAGCAGGCCGTCCTCACCGAGTCGCTCGTTGCCCTCGCCGATGTGACCCTCGAACAGGCCGTCGGTGATCAACACCAATCCCTTCCCCGGCGGTAGTTCCATCGGATGCGGGGTCCAGTCGCCGAGGTGCAATCCGAGCGCGGGCCCGCCGATCGGCTCCACCCACTCGACCGTGCCGCCACCGTGCAGCAGCATGCCGGGGTGGCCGGCGCGCACCGCGGTCAGCGCCGAGCCGTCCAGCGGGACGGCGAGGCTCAGCACGGTGGCGAAGGTGCCCCGGCCTGCCCGTTCAGCCCGCAGGATGCGCTCGAGTTGGTGCATGCGCTCGGCGCCGCGCAACCCGGCGAAGGTGAGCGCCCGCCAGGCGATCCGCAACGCCACGCCGAGCGCCGCTTCGTCGGGACCGTGTCCGGCGACGTCCCCGATCATCACGTGCACAGTCCGGTCCGGGGTCTGGACGATGTCGAAGAAGTCCCCGCCGAGCAGCGCATTCCGCCGGCTCGGACGGTACTGGGTGACGATGCTGACCCCGGGGTCGTCGAGCAGCAGCGGCGAGGGCAGCAGCCCGCGCTCCAGCCGGGCGTTCTCTCTCTCCCGGGACCGGGTGGCGTGCAGATCGACGGCGGTCAACTCGGCGCGCTTGCGCTCGATGGCGTAGAGCACGGCCCGCCGCAGAGTCTCCGGGTCCACCCTGCCCTTGACCAGATAATCCTGTGCGCCGGAGGCGACGGCCGCCGACGCGACGTGCTCGTCGTTGAGACCGGTCAGCACCACGACGGGCACCGTGGCGTCCCGGGCGGCGATGCGCGCGAGCCCGGCGACCCCCTCGGTGTCGCGCAGGTGCAGGTCCAACAGCACACAGTCCGGCCGCGCCCCGTCGATCGCCTGCTCGGCCTCGGCCATCGATTCGGCCCACACCACATGCATGTCGACGCCGGCGTCGGCGATCAGTTCTTCGACGAGGATGGCGTCGCCGCGGTCATCCTCGACGAGGAGGACCCGCAGCGGCCCCCCGTCACCCGGGACAGTCATCTGACCCGGGACATCTGCGTACGACTGGTCACGCACGCTGGCATCTTCGCTTGTCAATTTCGAAGACACTACCCGCGTGTTCGCTGGGAGCCCGAACCCGGCGTCGGCGGCGTTGCGTCAGCCCGGCACCCAGGGTGCGCTGGTAACCTCCGACCGGCCGCCGGCGTCTTCGCCTCCGGGGAGGCGACCTGTCGAACAGCCCCGAGGTTCGATGCCGTCGGCACTGCTGTGAGGTTGTCGAGTTGGATCGTCGAGATCGAAATGAGTCGTGTGCGCACCGGTGAGATCAGGGCCCTGTCGGGGCTGCGCATCGTGGCCGCGCTGTGGGTGGTGCTCTTCCACTTCCGGCCGCTGCTGGCCGAGGCGTCCCCCGGGGTGCGTAGCGCGCTGGCGCCGATCCTCAACGCCGGCGCCCAGGGTGTCGACCTGTTCTTCATCCTCAGCGGATTCGTCCTGACGTGGAACTATCTCGACCGGATGGGGGAGTCCTGGTCGACGCGCGCCACGCTGCGATTTCTGTGGCTGCGGCTCGCCCGCGTGTGGCCGGTGTACCTGGTGACCATGCACCTGGCCGCGGCGTTCGCGGTGTTCACCCTCTACGTGGGACGGTTCCCCCTCCCGCCGGATGTCATCGCATCGCTGAACGCATTGAGTTGGCTCAAACAGGTCTTCCTGGTGCAGCTGTGGTTCCAGCCGTTCTTCGACGGTTCGAGCTGGGACGGCCCGGCCTGGTCGATCAGCGCCGAGTGGCTGGCGTATCTGCTGTTCGGCGGGCTGGTCCTGGTGGTGTTCCGCGTCGCGTCGGTGACCCGCGCCCGCGGGTTGATGTGGCTGGCGGTCGCGGCCGCCCTGGCGCCCACGCTGCTGCTGCTCGCCCACGGCGTGTTCTACACCCCGTGGAGCTGGTTGCCGCGCATCATCATGCAGTTCACGGCCGGGGCGCTGGCCTGTGCGGCGGTGCGGCGGCTGCAGCTCTCCGACCGTGGCCGCCACGCCGCGGGCCTCGCGGCGCTCGGTCTCGGTGTCGCGATCATCGGCGGCCTCTACGTTCTGGACGCGTATCCGCCCCAGGACATGCTCGATGCCGGCGGGCTGATCGACGTGCTCTTCGTCCCGCTGGTGATCACCTTGTCCATCGGCGCCGGCACGCTGCCCGCGGTCCTGTCGACGTCCGTGATGGTCTACCTGGGTCACATCTCGTTCGGGCTGTACATGATCCACGAGATCGTGCACACGATGTGGAACTGGGCGGTCCAGCAGTTCGCGATCACGCTGGTCCCCAGCTGGTCGGCGAAATTCACCGTGCTCGGTCTGGTGCTGCTGTCCGGATTGCTGGCCGCGCTGCTCTACCACGTCGTCGAGGAGCCCGCACGCCGCTGGATGCGCCGCATGCTCGACCCCCGCACGCCGCCGGCCAGACGCTCGTCCGAGCCGCCGCAGGGTCGGCTGCAACCGGTCGCCGCGCGGGCGGGATGAGGTGAGTGTGATGCTCGGCGAGTCGGCGCGCCGGCCCGCCCGGCGCGACCCTAGGCTGGTCCAGTGAGTCGTGTTCTGACGTGGATCCTCGCTGCCGCCTTGCTGTTCGGCGCCTTCACTGCGCCCGCACCGACGGTCACCCATCGCCAGGTACGCGTCCTCGATTTCGCCGTGAACAGGGTGGCGGTGGTCGGCGACTCCTACACCACGGGAAGCGATCAGGGTGGCAACGGTCCGCAGGGCTGGGCTCCGCAGGTGTGGCAGGCGCTGAGCAACCACGGCATCCCCGTCACGCCCACGGTCGCCGCGGAGGGCGGCGCCGGCTACTGCACGCGCGGCAACCACGGCAGCGTGTTCGAAGACCTCACGGTCCGCGCGGTCAAACCCAACGACACCCTGGTGGTGTTCTACGGGTCGCGCAACGACATGAAGGTCGAACCGACGCGGCTGTCGATCGCGATGTACGGCACACTCAGCCTGGCCCGCCAGATCGCGCGCTCGGCGAAGATGCTGGTCATCGGGCCGCCCTGGCCGACGGCCGATCCGCCGCCGGAGATCCTGCGGATCCGCGACATCCTGAGTTACCAGGCCCAGCTCGCCGGGGCGACGTTCGTCGACCCGATCGCCGCCCGCTGGTTCGTCGGCCGGCCCGACCTCATCGGGGCCGACGGCGTGCACCCCACCGACGCCGGCCACACCTACATGGCGGACAAGATCGCGCCACTGATCGGCACGCAGCTCGCGCCCTACTGAGAGCTGTTACGGTGCCCGGGTGATCCGCAACGTGGTGCTCGCCAAGCTCAAAGACGGCTACGACGCCGCCGAACTCACGCAGATCCAGCAGGGGCTCCGGGATCTGAACTGCCCCGGCACCGTGGCGTACTCGGTGGGCTCGGATGCGGGTTTGCGCGAGGGCAATTGGGACTTCGTCATCGTCGCCGACTTCGCCGACGTGGAGTCCTACCGCGGATACGACGCCGACGCCGAGCACAACGCGCTGCGGGCCCGGCTGGCCCCGATGGTCGAGCAGATCGCGCGGGCCCAGATGGAACTGTCTGCCTAACGGGCGTAGCGCTGCGCGAACGCGCGCAGGATCGCCATCGGGTGGGTCACCGAGCGGCGGCGGGCGGCCGCCTTGAGCGTCTCGGCGTCCTCGGGGGCGAAGTAGCCGTGGTTCTTGTAGGCATCGATGCGCGTGCACAACCCGTCGACGTCGAGCTCCGGATGGAACTGCGTCGCATAGACGTTGGCGCCCACCCGGAATGCCTGGACAGGGCAGTCGGCGGAGCGGGCGAGCAGGGCCACGCGGTCCGGCAGCACCGAGGCCGCCTCCTTGTGCCCGCCGAACGCGTCGAAGGTGTCCGGAAGACCGGCGAAGAGGGTATCGGTGCGACCCTCGTCGGTCAGCTCGATGGTCAGCGGCCCGACCGGCTCGCTGTGTGAGCGGTCGATGCGCGCGCCGATCGCCGCGCCGAGCACGCCGATTCCATAGCAACAGCCGAGGAACGGGAAGTCCGCGGCGAGGACGGCGGACACCAGGTCGGCCAGTTCGGCCTCGACGCGTTGCTGTACCGGGGATTTCGTGGCGGGGTCGTCGCTGACGGTGAAGGGGCCGCCGCCGAGGATGATGCCGGACCAGTCCGCCAGATCCAAGCCGCCGAGCGAGTGATCGAGGAGGCCGATGCGGTGCAGGCGCTGCCCGTCGAGTCCGGCGAATCGCATGACCGCCGCGTACTCGTCGGCGGCCGCGTCGTCCTCGCCACGGATTGACAACAGCAGGAACGGGGCACCGGCCACCGGTCCAGCGTAAACACGGGCTAGCTTGTCGGTCAGTGAGAACTCTGATCGATCTGGACGACGCCCCCGTGTTCGCGATCCCCGCGGCCGGCGGCCCGCGCTACGGGGTGCTGGTGGAGGGCCCGCAGGGGTGGGGTGAATTCAGCCCCCCGCCGGATGCCTCCGACGAGCTGGCGGCACGCTGGCTGACCGCGGCGATGGAGCCCAGCACCGTGGGCTGGCCCGACGCCCTCCGCGGCCGGGTCCGAGTCGGTGCCGACCGCCCGCTCGTCGCTGTCGAGAGCGTCGGTGCGGCCGTCGCACGGATCCGCGGCGTTGCGGGTCTGGACGTGGCATATCTCGTCAACTGCACCGCCGAGCAGGCGGCGCAGGTGCGACGCCACGTCGAGGTCCCGGTCGCCGTCGACGCCGAGGTGCTCGGCGCAGATCCCCGATGCGCCGACGTGGTCGTGCTGCGGTCCGGACCCCTCGGCGGGGTGCGGCGCGCGATGCGGCGCGCCGAGCGGCTCGAGATGCCGGCACTGGTGGCGTTCAGCGGCACCACCAGCATCGGGCTGGCCGCCGATGTCGCACTCGCCGCCGCGCTACCCGACCTGCCCTACGCGTGCGGGCCGGTGCCGGACTGGCTGCGCGACGGCGACGTCGTGTCGAGCGCACGGTCACTGGTGCCGTCCGACGGGTACCTGCCCGCCGCTCCGATGCCCGCCGGTCCCGACGCGAGCCGCCTGGACCAGTTCCGCGTCACCGACGCGGCCGTGATCGCGCGGTGGCGCGACCTCCTGCGCCGCGCCGCCGCGCTGCTGTAGGGCGTGACCCTCAGTCCTGCTTGGCGATCAGCCGCGTCAGCGCCTCGCGGTCGGGGTTGAGCAGCTCGTCGATCCGCGGCTGGTTCACGTCGGCGACGATGATCTCGCCGACCTCCTGGTAGACGTCGCTGAAGATGCCGTGGCTCTTCATCTTCTCGGTCTGATAGATGTTGTCCTCGGTGGGCGTCACGTAGTACACGATCTCGGCCTTGAAGCGGTGGATCAGCCACAGGTGGATCACGTCCATCAACCGCTTCTGCCGCAGCTTCTCGGCGAAGGTGTTCTGGTCGCGCACGGTCAGGATGCTGCGGCCGTGCCGGTCCTTGATCGGATCGACGACCACGTTGGCCAGCGGCTCTTCTCCCTCACCGAGGATCTGCAGATCGAGCACATCCGAGCCGGCCCGCCGCGGCCGCAGCCGCACGCGCAGCTTCTCCGGCAGCTTGTTGTGCTCGCTCCACAGCGCCAGCCAGTCCTCGAGCAGTTTCTTGGGCACCTCGGTCTGCACCAGGTGCTGATGTTGCGTGGACCCCTTGCCCATCGACTTCGTCGTCGCCGTCCGTCCGGACGACGCCGCCAGCGCGGCATCCGAGCGCGGGCCGCCGACGAGCGTTTGCGGTGTGCGATAGGGAGATTCGACGAGCCGCATCTTGCGTTGCAACCGGGCCAGCGCCAGCATGCCCTCCTGGCGCAGCGAGGTCGCGAACTCCTCGGACGCCACGCCGTCGACCTGGTGGCCGCCGTAGGTGATGAAGTTGAAGACGAACCCCATCTTTCCGATCTCCTCGGGGAACGCGCGCATCTCCTCATCGGTCATGCCGGTGGTGTCCCAGTTGAACGACGGGGAGAGGTTGTAGGCGAGCATCTTGTCCGGATAGACCGCGTGGATGGCGTCGGCGAACTGTTTGGCGTCGGCCAGGTCGGCGGTCTTGGTCTCCATCCACAGGATGTCGGCGAAGGGGGCTGCGGCCAACGACTTCGCGATCGCGTACGGAATGCCGCCGCGCACCTGGTAGTAGCCCTCGGGGGTCTTGGCCCGCTCACAATCCCACGCCGCGTCGGCGCCGAGTTCTTTGGCCTTCTCCCGGGCGACGTAGAGCGGCGCGCGTTCGGCGAAGGCCCGCCATTCCGCGGCGCTCATGGCAGCCGACTCGCCCTCGCGCTCCCGGAACTCCAGCAGGTCGGCCACCGCGCCGGCGTAGGTGTCTAGGCCGGCGTCGTCCTGCCACGCGTCGACGAAGCGGGACTCGACCTTGTCGAACGCAGCGTCCAGGGACTGCTCGGCACCGTCCTGCCACGCGGCCGCGGTCTGGTCGATCAGCTCCAGCACGCCGTGGCGGCCCAGCCACGCCTCGGCGGTGGCGTACTCGCCGTCGGGCAGCGCGTAGAGCAGGTGGCCGTTCAGCTCGGTCACGCCCTTGTCGTAGAAGCGGCGCACCATCGCCAGGAAGCACGACTTGTAGGACGGGATCTTGAGGTTGGTGACGCCGAGCAGGAACGGCTGGTCACGTTCGTCGGCACGGCTGTCGATCAGGTTGGCCGCCTCGGCGTCGGTCCGCGCCACGATGATGCCCGGTACCCGCATGATGTCGAGCTGGAACCGGGCGGTGTTGAGCCGCTTGATCTGCTCGTCCGAGGGCACCAGCACCTTGCCGCCCTGGTGGCCGCACTTCTTCGTGCCGGGACGCTGGTCCTCGATGTGGTAGCCGGGCACCCCGTTCTCCACGAAGCGACGAATCAGGTTGCGCACGTGGGGATCTCCGCCGTGACCCGTGTCGGCGTCGGCGATGATGAACGGCCGGTAGTCGTACTGGGGCGTGGCCGCGAGTTGTTCCGGGGTCATCTGCAGCCGCAGGTACTGCTGATTGCGGTCGGCGGTCAGCAGCGCGCGCACGATGCCGGCGGCCTCCTCGGGCACCTGGCTGAGCGGATAGCTGGCCAGGTCCGGCCCCGGATCCTCGCTGATCGAGCCCTTCGCCGACGTGGCCCAACCGCCGAGGTAGATGCCCTCGATGCCCATCCGCTTCATCACCACGGCCTGGCCGGGGGAGTAGGGCCCGAACGTCGTGATGCTCTTGCCCTGGGCGAACAGCTCGCGCAGATGGGGGTAGAACGCGGTGGCCGCCTCGCGCGCCACGGGATAGTCGGCGGGGATCGTGCCGCGCTGCTCGGCAACCTGACGTGCGGTGTAGAGGCGGATGATGCCCTCGAAACGGGGGCTGTCGAAATAGCGCTGGGTGTCGACGACATCGCGCTCGAACGGGGTCTGCGGCGCGAGGTCAGCTTCGGTGATGGCCATGACCCACCCTAGAGCGGGGGTCGAGCGCACGGGGAGTTATTTGGTGCCGAAGATGCGGTCGCCGATGTCGCCGAGGCCCGGCAGGATGTAGCCGTTGCCGTCGAGTTCCCGATCGATGGCGGCGGTGAAGATCGGCACCTCGGGGTGCGCCTGCGTCATGGCCGCGATTCCTTCCGGGCAGGTGACCAGGCAGACGAACTTCACCGATTTGGGGTTGAGCTCGCGCACACGCTCGACCGCGGCGGCCGCCGAGTGTCCGGTGGCCAACAGGGGGTCGAGCACCACCACGTCGCGCTCGGCGAGGTCGCCGGGCACCTTGAAGTAATACTCCACGGTCACTTGGGATCTCGGCTCACGGTAGAGCCCGATGTGGCCGACCCGAGCCGACGGCACCGCGTCGAGCATGCCGTCGAGAATGCCGGTGCCCGCCCGAAGCACAGAGACGAACACCACCTTCTTGCCGTCGATGACCTTGCCGGTGGTGGTCTCCATCGGGGTGTCCACCTCGACGTCGTGCACGGCGAGGTCGCGCAGCACCTCGTAGGCCATCAAGGCCGAGACCTCGCGCACCAGACGGCGGAACGTGTTGGTCGACGCGTCGCGGCGGCGCATGAGGGTGATCTTGTGCTGGACCAGGGGGTGATCGACCAGATGCACCATGGAACCAGAAGACGTCATCTAGAACACCGTCCCGTCACTGACCACGGTCAACGGCGGGAGCCCGCCGCGTAACCGCTGCGCCGATTCCCGCCCGGCCGCCCACGTGCCCCCTTCGAGGACGCACGCCAACGGCATCGCCACCTCGTCGACTCCGAGACGCGCGCGAACCAACGGTGCGATCTCGTCGAGCAGGGCCACGGTCAGCCCGCGCCACTCGACCACGAGTTCGTCGCCCGGCGTCCAGGACCGGTCGGCGACCGCGGGATCTCGCAGCCGCAGCACCCCGCCGTCGAGCAGCAGTCCGCCGTTGCGGTACTCAGGCAGCCCGGTCAGCGCGTCGATTCCGGTGACTGTCACCCCAGCGCATTGCAGCGGCTCGATCAGTGAATAGGTGAGCCACTGCGAGAGTTTGTGCAGCGGTAGCCAACCCGCGGTCCCCCCGGGGCCGTCCACCGCGCCGTGACGCCAGCAGTCGCCCAGCGGTTGGGTGCCGATCACGTTGTCCGACGGCCAGATTCGTGACAGCGAGGTGAGCAGCAGGACCAGTAGGTCATGGGCGTTCACAGTGCCCGAGGATGCCGACGACGCGTCGAACAGTCCGCCCGGTCTGCCGTGCGGACCGAACACCCGTGGGTGGTCGGCGAGTGCGGTACCGAGGTTGCGCATGAGCTGAACCCGGCCCGGGAGACCGACGAGTGGATTGCCGGACGAGACCTGCAGGACGGCGGCGAGGTCATCGTCGGTCAGGGCCCGTAGCGCGGCGGCGTCGACCTGCAGCGGGCGGTCCGGGTCGCTGGAGAACGCGCCCTCGACGAAGCCGTGCCAGCTGGCCACCGCCAGACCCTCCGAGCGGCGATAGCGCACGCCGTTCTCGACGAACCCCCAGTCCGCGCCGGCCCCGGCGTCGAGCAGCACGCTGACCACGGTGAGGTCGATCATCGCCCGAGCGCGGTCGCCGGGGGACACGTCGTCGAGCGCGGCGACGAGCGAGGCGGTGCGGTCGACGCCGCCGACGGTGAAGTGCCGCCACCGGCTGTGGGGCGGGATGTCCAGATCCGGGAACCGGGCGCGGGTCAGTGCCGCGACGTCGTCGGCGACCCGGTGGAGAGCGTCGTCGTCGACAGCGAACCAGGGGGAATCACCGGACCGGGCGCGGTCGAGCAGCGATGCCGACCGCGTCCGCACCGCCGCTGTGGTGCGCAGCACCTCCACGGCCTCGGCGGCGTGGTCCGTGGCCGTCACCCCTGCAGCCCCCTGCCTTTGACCTGCTTCAGTTCTTCGGCGTCGGGAACCTCACCGGGCGTGTAGTAGCCGGCGGCCATCTTGGCGTCGATCTCGACGCGCGCATCGGCGGGAATCAGCTCGTCAGGGATCGAGACACGTTCGCCCACTTCGATACCTGCGCCGGTGATCGCGTCGTACTTCATGTTGCTCATCGACACCAGCCGGTGGATCTTCCTCACGCCGAGCCAGTGCAGAACGTCGGGCATCAGCTCTTGGAAACGCATGTCCTGCACGCCCGCAACGCATTCGGTGCGGGTGAAGTACTGGTCTGCGGTGTCACCACCGGCTTGCCGTTTGCGTGCGTTGTACACCAGGAACTTGGTCACCTCGCCGAGCGCGCGACCCTCCTTGCGCGAGTACGCGACCAGTCCGACCCCGCCCCGCTGGGCGCCCAGGATGCACTCCTCGATGGCGTGGGTCAGATAGGGCCGGCAGGTGCAGATGTCGGAGCCGAAGACGTCCGAACCGTTGCACTCGTCGTGCACCCGCGCGGTGAGCTCGACGGACGAGTCGGCCAGATGCGCCGGATCGCCGAAGATGTAGACCGTCTGCCCGCCGATCGGGGGCAGGAACACCTCGAGGTCCGGACGCGTCACCAGCTCGGGATACATACCGCCGGTCTCTTCGAAAAGCACGCGGCGCAAATCGTTTTCGCTGCAGCCGAAGCGTGCGGCGACACCGGGCAGGTGCCACACCGGTTCGACGGCGGCCTTGGTGACCTGGGCCGCGCCCGTGTCGAGCAGGATGCGACCGTCGGGGACCAGTCGGCCTTTCGCCATCGCGTCGGCGACCTCGGGCAGGATCACCTGCGCCTTGGTCACCGCGATCGTCGGCCGGATGTCGATCCCGGCCGCGATCTGATCCGCGAACGCCTCGGTGACCATCGCGCCCCAGGGGTCGAGACTGACGATCGTGGTCGGGTCGGTCCACTGCGGGAACGGACCGATCCGGTCGGTGGGCGCCGTGTCTGTCAGATCGGCCCGGTGATCGGGGGAGAGTTGGCCCGCCGCGACGGCCAGCGCCCGGTAGACGCCGTACGCGCCGCTGTGCGCGCCGATCACATTGCGGTGCGCGCGGGCGGTGGTCCCGACGATCGGACCGCGCTCGGCGGCCGTCGGCGCGCCCCAGTGGAGAGCGGGCGCGTCGGTGCCACCGCTGTGCGACGTCAGTCGGACGTGTCCGGTGGGCATCGGTGTCCTCAGGTTGCTCGGTCCGGGAGAGAATCCGCCAGCTTAGCCACTACGCGCCGGGGGCGCCCGTTCATGTCACTGCGGCGCCGCCGCGCCTGCGATCTCTTGCGGCCATGCCTCCCGCCGGTGCGCGGCGTCGAAGAACATCCACTCGTAGCGGGAGGTGGTCACGAAATGCGCGCGGGCAGTGGCTTCGTCGGCGTCGGTCAGGGCGGGCCCCACGCGGTCGGCGAGCGCGATCACCTCGGTGACCGTCGCGGCGAACTCGTCGCCGCCGTAGCTGTCGATCCAGCGCTGGTAGCGCGGGTCCGTCGAGCCGCGCTGGGCAAGCTCGGCCCCCACCTCGGCGTAGATCCAGTAGCAGGGCAGCACGGCGGCGAGCCCGTCGGCGAACGTGCCGTCGTAGACCGTGGCGATCAGGTAGCTGTTGTAGGCCTGCGTGGTCGGTGCGACTGCCACGGCGTCGACGGCCTCGGCCGACAGACCGAGCGCCGGCAAGAGCTCCCCGTGCAGTGCCAGCTCGACGTCGAAGACCTCGGCGGCGTGCCGGGCGAACATCGCGGTGTCGGCGAGGGTGCCGGCCTTCGCGCCGACGACCGCCAGCGCGCGGGCGTAGGCGCGCAGGTAGTGCACGTCCTGGGCCACGTAGTGCGCGAAGGCCGCGGGGTCGAGGGTGCCGTCGGTCAGGCCGGTGAGGAACGGGTGGGCGATGATCGCGTCGAAGATCGGGGCGATGTCGTGCCACAGCCGCGAGCTCCAGGAATCGGTGAGCGCCGAACCGATACGGGTCATGCTGATCATCCTCGCAGCGATGATTTCCGCGTGCCCGCCCGGTCACAACCACTGACCCGTAGCCCCGCACCAGACAGGATGGTCAGATGAGCCAGTCCGCGCTTCCCCCCGTCGTCGACGGCGCCACGTGGCGCGCACAGCTCGACGAGTTGCGCGCCCGAGAGAAGGCAGCCACCCGCGAACTCGACGCGATCGCCGCGCAACGGCGGCGCCTCCCGATGGTCGAGATGGGTGACTACACGTTGATCGGAGCCGACGGCCCGGTGCGGCTCGCCGACGTCTTCGAGGGGCGCTCGCAACTCATCGTCTACAACCACATGTGGAGTGACGGCGAGACGTGGCAGTGCGGCGGGTGCACCGGGTTCACCTCCCAGTTCACCCGGCTGGAGTTCCTCGACCGCTATGACGCCCGGTTCGTCATCGTCACGGCCGGCCCGATCTCCGAGGCACTGGCCTACAAGAAACGGGTGGGCAACACGATGGAGTGGTACTCGTCGTCGCAGAGTCCGTTCGCCGCCGACGTCGACGCAGCGCCGGGTACTGGGTTCGCGGTCAACGTGTTCCTGCGCGACGGCGACCGCGTGTACCGCACCTGGCACACCAACGGCCGGGGCACCGAGCAGCTGAGTCACTCGTTCGCATTGCTCGACATCCTGCCGTGGGGTCGCCAGGAGGTCTGGCAGGATTCGCCGACCGGCTGGCCGCAGCGGCCGACGTATTCGGGGTGGCTCGATTCGCCCGACATCGCCCGCGCCTACGGCGATCCGGGGGCCTGACCCGGGCGCGACGAAATCGGCGCCGCTTGGCACACTGTGCGCATGGCACAGATAACTTTGCGCGGAAACCCGATCAACACCGTTGGAGAACTTCCCGCTGTCGGATCGCCGGCACCCGGGTTCACGCTCGTCGGAACGGATCTCGGCACTGTCGGTGACGATCAGTTCCGCGGTAAGCCGCTGCTGCTGAACATCTTTCCCTCGGTCGACACCCCGGTGTGCGCGGCGAGCGTGCGCACGTTCAACGAGCGCGCGGCCGCGGCCGGCGGTGCGGTGCTCTGCGTGTCGAACGATCTTCCGTTCGCCCAGAAGCGGTTCTGCGGCGCCGAGGACATCGAGAACGTGACCCCGGCTTCGGCGTTCCGGGACAGCTTCGGCAACGACTACGGCATCACGATCGCCGACGGGCCGATGGCCGGTCTGCTGGCACGCGCGGTCGTGGTGGTCGGCGCCGACGGCACCGTCTCCTACACCGAACTGGTCCCCGAGATCGGTCAGGAGCCGGATTACGACGCCGCGCTGGCAGCCCTGGGCGCGTGACGCGCGACACACCCTAGGCGTCCCGGCGCCGGCATAGGTCACCGTTCGGTTCCGGTCGGGCATCTGATTGATTCGCAGTCCTGCGACGACGCAAGTGCGCCCCGTGAGGTGGTGTAGAAATGGTCATAGTGACTGTTGTTAACGATGAGATCAGTGCCCGCCGGTGCTGACAGCTCAGAAAGCGGTGGAAGTGCCATGCGAGCGGTTCGTGGGTTTGTCGTCCTGGTTCTCGGCGTCATTCTCGGCCCAGCTCTGAGTCTGGCGCTGGCGGTCGCGACGCCTGGCCTGGCATCGGCTCAGCCGACGCGCTCGGCCACGAACCAGAAAGCCGTGGAAGTCGTCATCGCCCGCGCGCTTTCCCAGCGCGGGGTGCCCTTCGCCTACGGCGGCGGCGGCGCGTCCGGGCCCAGCAAGGGCACCGTCGCCGCACCTGCCGACCCCGCAGCGCCCGATCAGGCCGCGCTGGACGCCTCCGCCCTCGACCTCACCACGCCTGGCTTGAACCTGCCCGCCGCGGCCCCCACACCGGCGCCCGCTCCGCGGGTGGAGGTGGTGGGCTTCGACGCTTCGGGATTGATGGTGTACTCCTACGCCGGGGTCGGCGTGAAGTTGCCGCGCTCCTCCGGCGAGATGTACAAGGTGGGCCAGAAAGTGATGCCGTCGCTGGCGCTGCCGGGCGACCTCCTGTTCTACGGACCCGACGGCACCCAGAGCGTCGCACTCTTCATCGGCAACGGGAAAATGGTCGAGACCACGGACTCCGGCGTCGCGGTCTCGGAGGTGCGGACCAAGGACATGGCTCCCTACCTGGTCCGCATCATCGCCTGACCGATTGCGCCACAGAGGGATTCGTGCCCGCATCCAGGCCGCCTAGGATGCGGGCATGAGCCTTCGAACCGGACGGTCCGTCCCGATCGAGGCCGGGCTGCTGCAGATCGAGGATTGCCTCGCCGCCGACGGCAGCATCGACCTTCCCGACGGCATCACGTTCATCTCGCTGATCGACCGCAACATCGCCCACGTCGGTCACGAGGTCGCCTACCGGTTCCTCGACCACTCCGGCGCCACGATGGTGACCCACGAGATCACCTGGAGCCGGCTGGGTGTGCGGATGGCCGCGGTCGCGGCTGCGGTGCAGCGCGTGGCCTCCGTGGGAGAGCGGGTCGCCGTGCTGGCACCGCAGGGACTCGACTACATCACCGGATTCTTCGGTGCGATCAAGGCCGGCGCGGTCGCTGTTCCGCTGTTCGCGCCCGAATTGCCCGGTCACGCCGAGCGCCTCGACGTCGCCTTGCGCGATTCACGACCAGCCGCCGTCCTGACGACCCGCGCCGCACGAGATTCCGTGGTGGCGTTCCTCGACCAGATGACGGGTCTGACTCGGCCCACCATCCTCACGATCGACGACGTGTTGGACAGCACGGCAACCGAGTTCGCCGCGACGAGCGTCGGTGTCGACGACGTCTCGCACCTCCAGTACACCGGCGGAGCCACTCGCGCGCCGGTCGGTGTCGAGATCACCCACCGGGCGGTCGGCACCAACCTGGTCCAGATGATCCTGTCGATCGATCTACTTGACCGCAACACCCATGGCGTGAGCTGGTTGCCGCTCTACCACGACATGGGTCTGTCGATGATCGGATTCCCCGCCGTCTACGGCGGTCATTCGACACTGCTGTCGCCGACGGCGTTCCTGCGCAGGCCCGTTCGCTGGGTGGAGGCGCTGTCGGCCGGGTCCGTGGTGGGCCGTGTGGTCACCGCCGCCCCCAACTTCGCCTACGAGTGGACCGCCGCGCGGGGGGTGCCGGCCGCGGGGTCAGCCGTCGACCTGGCCAACGTCGTGCTGATCATCGGCTCCGAACCGGTCAGCCTCGCCGCCATCGACGCCTTCACGACGGCGTTCTCTCCGTTCGGTCTGCCTCGGACCGCGTTCAAGCCCTCCTACGGAATCGCCGAGGCGACACTGCTCGTCGCGACGACGTCACCCAGCGCTGCCGCCCGTGTCCTCCATGTCGATCGCGAGGAACTGGCTCGCGGCGCCGCGGTCCCGGTCCCGCCCGACCACGAGCGGGCAGTGGCCCACGTGTCCTGTGGACAGGTCGCTCGCAGTCAGTGGTGCGTGATCGTGGATCCGGACACCGGAGGCGAGGTCGGCGACGGATGCGTGGGCGAGCCGTGGCTGCAGGGTGACAACGTCGGGCGCGGTTACTGGGACCGCGCCGAGGAGACCCGCCGCACATTCGGCGCGCACCTGGTGTCGACCTCGGCCGACGGCAGTCACGCCGCGGGCGCCGACCTCGGCCGGCCCTGGCTGCGCACCGGCGATCTCGGGTTCTATCTCGACGGTGAGCTCTACATCATCGGACGGATCGCCGATGTCGTGGCACTCGGCCAGAAGCGGTACTCGCCGCTGGATCTGGAGACCACCGCCGCCGACGCCTCACCGATGGTGCGCCGCGGATACGTGGCGGCGTTCTCCGACGGCGATCGCCTGATCATCGTCGCCGAGCGCGCATCCGGCGGCGGCCGCAGCGATCCCGCGGTCGCCGCGAGAGCAGTCATCGACGCCGTCCGTCACCGTCATCACGTGACGGTGAGTGACGTCCGGATCGTCCCGGCCGGCACGATCCCGCGTACCACCAGCGGCAAGCTGGCCCGGCGAGCGTGTCGCGATGCCTACCGCACCGGCGCCTTCGACCAAAGCCCGATCAGGTGACCGCGACGAAGGGACTCAGGACGTCCCTGACGAACTGAGTGGCGTTGGTCTTGGGATTGCTGTCCGGAAAGCTCACTGTGGCAAGCACATTGCCGCCCGCATCGACGAAATTGCCGTCGGCGCGGTCCTGGTGTGACGACGAGGTCACCAGGATGATCCCCGACGTGCCGGCGTCGCGGGCCAACGGAACCGAGAACTGCGCGTTCTGCACGGTGCTGTTGGCTCGATCCTCGACGATGATCCTGTCGTCCGGCAGCCCGAGCACCCGCAACGTCTTGCGCATCTCGCCCGCCTCGGTCCGCCCGTTCCGGGGGTTGCCGCCCGTCACGATCACCGGCGACTGCGGGAACATCTGCGCCACGGCGAGGCCGGTGAGCACACGGGTGTAGAGGATGGGCCGCATCGTGCCGTTGTCCTTGAGCCCGTATCCCAGTATGACGATCGCCGGCTTCGAGAAGTCCTTTGCCGCAACGGGGGGAGCTGCTTGCGCGGTGGGCACCACGCCCACGAGCACCGCGAGCATCGCCGAGAGCGCGAATGCCAGCCGCGCCGCGGCGCCGGAAAGGGTCACGACTGTTCATCGCCGCACAGCCGCCGCGTATTACGTTCCGGTCTCGATGGTCCAACGATGCGGCCGACACCGCAGTCGTCGTTGGCGCGATCTGCGTCGGCGTGGTCTCGTGGACGATGATGCCTTTCTTGCCAAGCACCCCGGCCCGTGTGGCCGTGGCCGTCAGCGCTTCCGTCGTGGCCCTGCTCGTCGCGGCCCCGACGGCCGCCTCGGCGCCTCCGTCGGACAGCCAGGGGTACATCGACTCCACCGCACGGTGTGAAGCGCCCGCGACTGCCGTGGTGTTCGGCAGCACCTCGGGCTCACGCGTGGCCATCTGCAAGACCACCGACGGGGACCTCGAGTACCGGGGAGTCAGGGTGCGCGACGGGGCCAGGCTGATCACCTCCGCGTCGCAGTCCGCTGATGGCGCGTTCAAAGCCGTCCGGGACGGAATCGAGTACATGGTGACCTCCGACGCGCTGGTCATCAGCTCCGGCGAGAAGGTCATCCGGGACGAGGAGATACTCGACTTCCACCGGCCGGGCAGCACCGCGGCGCAGACGCCGAAGACCTCGAGCACACCTCTGCCACCGCCGTTGCCCGCCGAGGTCGGCGGCGACGGCAGCTGACGGTCCGCTCAGGACAGCACGGTCACCTCGTCGCCGACACGCAGAGTTCCCGAACTCAGGAGTCGACACACCGATCCGCCGCGCCGTGACATGGCAGCCGCGGCACCGGGGCCGATCCAGTCGTCGAGCAGCCGGCACGGAGCGCTGAGCCGCACCACCTCGAGGTCGACGTCACCGATGCGGATCCGGGTGCCGGGCTTGGTGGGGATGTCGCCGCTGTCGACGGTGACGTTGCGCCGGGTGGCCCCGGAATCGACGGGCCGGCCGAGCGCAGCGGCGGCGGCGTCGAGCGCTGCGCGGGACTGGAGCGTCACGTGCCGGTGGCGGGTCCCGTGATACCGGTCGCCGACGAGTCCCTTGCCCTCCTCAGCGGTCACCGATTCCACGGATCGCGTAGGGATGCGCCGGCCGGGCGCCACGTGGATCTCGACGATGTGCACGACTGGCGAGCCTACTGACCGCGCGCCGCAGTCACATCACGTCATGATTTGCTCACAAATAGGACCGCAATTAACTGACGCGCCCGTCAGCAAATCTACTCGTGACAACAATTCCTCGCGTTTCGGTGGACAATTCATCACATTCTGGATACGTTTCTCGCGGTCGGGGCCACACACAGCAACATGGAGGGGTCGCGTCATGCGCACTACCGCACGTTCTTATGTCACTGCCGGCGTAGCCCTCATGGGGGCGGGAGTCATCTCCGCGACACCGGTCACCCCGAACCTCGACCTGCAGATCAAGAGTTATGACGTGGGGCTGGTCGCCGCCACGCAGAGCTGTGCGGAGGGCAGCGCGAGTGCGCTGTGCTCGACCCCGACCGGCGTTCCGTCGGCGGCACCGTTCGCAACCACCACCGACAGCACGAACATCCTCAACATCCCCGCGAATCTGTTTATCGCACTTGCCAATGCGCCGTACAACTTCTTCAACGCGCTGGGCGAGGGCGATGTCGCACTCGGTTCCGACCCCAACGGTGACTTCAGTTTTCAGCCCACCTACGAAGGCGTGACGCTGACCCAGCCGGAGGGCAGCGTCGTGGGCCTCGGCCGCAACCTGCGCTACACCGGCAACTGGTGGGTGTACAGCCAGACCAACATCCTGGGCACGGACCCGGCGGATCCGTCGCGGTATCAAGCGCTGACCAATGTGCTCGTGCCCTTCCCGGCGCTGTCGGTCCCCCTGGGAAACATGGTCGCGGCGATCGCCGCCTCGCAGCTACCCATGGACGTCGGATGCACGGGAACGGGTCCGGGCGCGTGCGATCATCCCGAGGCCATTCTCAGCAAAATGTTTGATTTTCGTCACGTGGCCGCACTGTTTTCGCCCGATGGCTACACCTATCCCGAAACCCGGGCCGGCATCACGTGCAGCGCCGACGGCCAGTGCTACGTCAAGGACGAGAACGGGCCCGAGGTGCCCTGGTCGGGCGAGACCGTGAAGCTCGATGCGACCGCACCGTTCACCAGCTTCTACAACAGCCTGACCAAGACGCCCGACTTCTCCGAGATCAAGCCCCTGACACCACAATTCGTCGCAGAGAGCCTGACGAGCCTGGCGAACGGCATCAACACCGACTTCAATCCGTTCGTCCTGGGGACGCAGTGCACCGTGTGCGCGCCGTTCGTGCCCAACCCGGAGAACAAGCCGATTCCGGGTCCGGTGTTCACCGACCCCGGCACGTCGTCGGCCACCACGACGCTGGCGGCCGACCAGAAGACCGCGACGCCCGAGACCACGACCGACGAGAAAGCCGACACGAAGGCCGAGACCACGACCGACGAGAAGGCCGACGAGAAAGCAGACGCCCCGGCCGAGGCGAAAACCCCCGCGACCGACGAGGCCACCTCGGATGGCGCCGACAGCCCGAGCACCACGTCGGGACCGAAGCACCGTAAGCCCACCGCGACGAGCACGGCGATCAAGCAGGTGCGCGACTCGATCAACGCCAGCGTCTCGAAGGTGAGCGACAGCTTCTCGAAGAAGTCGAAGACCACCGACTCGAGCAGCAGCAAGAGCACCAGCAAGAGCAGCGGTTCGGGTGAGGGCGGTTCGCAGGACTGAACGTGACGCGGATGGGCGGCCCGGTCACGCGCCGCCCATCCGCGCCGACGCTCACAGGTAGGGGTCGGCCCAGGCGCTGATGATCCGGGCCGCGCGGGCCGCCTGGTTCTTTTCGGTCAGCAGATGGTCGGCCCCCTCCAGGGACACGAAACTGCGGGGATGCCGTGCGGCACGGAAGATGTCGCTGGCGTTGGCGATGCCGACCGTGTTGTCAGTGGGCGAATGCATCACCAGCAGCGCGCGCCGCAGCGTCTTGATGCGCTCGCGCAGGTCGGCGGCACGGACGTCTTCGATGAAATGCCGTCGCAGCGTCAGCGCCTTACCGCCGATGAGAAGCGGTGCCTCCCCGTCGGATTCGATGCGTTCGACCAACGCGTCATAGATGTGCTCCACATGCGCGGGCTGAAACGGCGCGCCGACACTGGCCACCGCCGTCACCGTCGGGCACTCGTGGGCGGCCGCGATCGCCGCGGCGCCACCGAAGGAATGGCCCACCAGCAGCCGCACCTCGCGGTCGGAGTCGTTCATGAACTCGACCGCGCGCACGGTGTCGGCGACCTTGTGGGAGAACGATCCGTCGCCCCAGTCGCCCTCCGAGTGGCCGAGGCCCAGGTTGTCGAAGCGCAGCATGCCGATACCCTCGCTGGCCAACTGTTTGCACATGCGGCTGGCCGCCGGCGAATCCTTCCCGAGGGTGAAACCGTGTGCGAAGACCCCCCAGCCGCGGACTTCGCCGTCGGGTACGTCGATCAGGCCGGCCAGTGCCGGACCACTGCTGCTCGGGAACTTCACGCGCTCTGCCACGCCGACATCCTCTCAGTTCTCACCGGTGGCGCATCCTGGTGAGGGACGACCGGAGGAGATCTGATGATGAAGGTTCGGTTCGGAGTGAGCCTGGGCACGGACGTGGGACCGGAGGCGCTGGCGGATGTCGTCGACCGCCTCGAGGCCGAGGGAGTCGATTCCCTGTGGTTCTCCGAACTCGTGTATTCGCCGGCCATCGATCCCACCGTCGGAATGGCGTTCGCGCTGGCGCGTACCCGCCATCTCAAGGTGGGGACGTCGGTTGCCGTGCTGCCCGGCCGTCATCCGGTGCTGGTCGCCAAGCAGCTGCTGTCGATGGCCGCGCTCGCGCCCAAGAGGGTGCTGCCCGTGTTCGGCCTGCGCCCGGCGCTACCGGTCGAGCGCGACCTGTTCGTCGTGCCCGAGGGCAAGCGCGCCGCGGTGTTCGACGAGTCACTGACACTGCTGCGCCGCGTGCTACGTGACGACGCGGTCACGTTCGCCGGTGAGTTCTTCTCGGTTCGCGACGCCTCGATCACACCGAAAACTGCTGCGCCGCTTGATGTGTGGCTCGGCGGCTCCTCGCCGGCGGGGTATCGGCGGGTAGGGACCCTCGCCGACGGGTGGTTGGGCAGCTTCCTCACCCCGGACGAGACGCGCACCGCGCTGGCGGAAATCCGCGCGGCCGCCGAGCAGGCCGGACGACACGTCCCCGACGACCACTTCGGCATCAACGTGGCGGTCGGTACCGGCGATCTACCTGCGCCGGTGCGGGCAGCAGTCCACGCTCGCCGGCCCGACCTCGATCCTGCGGAGCTGGTCGCTTCCGACTGGCCTGCGCTGCATGCGATGCTCGACGGGTACATCGCCGCGGGCCTGACGAAGTTCGTCATCCGACCGCTGGGCTCGACGGACATGGGGGAGTTCTTGAACACTTTCGTCAAAGAGATTCTGCCGCGGCAGAATTGAGCTGCAACCGGCGAACGGTACTCGCTCGAACGCCGCACGTGCCAGACTTCCGAGCATGATCGAGATGCTGACGGACCTGCCACCGGGCGTGGCGGGGTTCCGGGTGTCCGGCCGTCTCGACGGCGCAGACCTGCGAGAATTCGCGCCGGTGATCGAACAGATGATGACGACGGGGGAGATCCGGCTCGTCGAGGTCGTCGCCGACGACTACGAGGGGTTCGGACCGGGCGGTCTGGCCGAGGACCTGCGGTTGGGGCTCGACGTGCTGATGCACCACCACAGCGCGTTCCGCCGCGTCGCCGTGGTCACCGACAAGGACTGGGTGGTTCACGCGCTGCACGCCTTCGCCTGGCTGGTGCCCGGTGAGGTCGCGCTGTTCTCGGTCGCGGATCTGGACGCGGCAGTCAGCTGGGCCGCCGCGTGACGCGGCCGGCAATCGACCGCGCCGCCCTGGTCGCAGGTGGCATACGCCTCACCTCGGGCGTCTGGTTTCTCGTGGACCCGCTACGGGCGAACCGTTTCTGGGGTGATCCGGCAGATCCGCCGCACACCGCGCTGCTGCTGTTGCGCTCGATGGGCTACCGCGATGCGTTGATAGGCGCGCTGCTGATCTCCGCGGCGGCATCGGGGCGCGACACTCGCGGCTGGTTCCTCGCCTCGGGAGGCGCCGACGCAGCCGATCTGCTCGGCGGACTGAGTGTGCACGATCACCTCAGTCGCTCGCAGTGGCTGATCGGCCTCGGCGGCGCGGTGGCCGGTATCGGCGTCGGGGTGTGGGGAGCGCTGCGGCCCCGCCGTTCCCGCGGGTGACTCAGCGCCGGGCCAGCAGCCAGGCTCGGCCTCCGTCCTCACCGGCGGTGACGATCTCCAGCGCACCGAACGCCCGGGTGAGTTCCCCGGCCGGTGCGCGATAGCGGCCAGGTGACGCACCGACCTCGCTGAGCACGCTGACGGCCAGCAGCCCGCCGCGCACCACGCGGTCGATCATCGCCCCGTACAGCGCGGGCGCGCGAAACATACTGCACAGCAACACATCGACCTCGTCACCGTGGGGGAGTCCGTCGTCGAGATCAGCCACGGCGATGTGACAACGCGTGGCAACCCCGTTCGAGCGGGCCAGTGCTCGCGCCGCGTCCACCGCGGTCGGGGATACGTCGTAGGCGTGGACCGCCATTCCCCGCTTCGCCAGCCACACGGCGGCGGTACCACGCCCACACGCGAGGTCGAGCGCGGTACCGCAGCGGGGCACCGCTTCGACATGCCGGCGGAACGGTGCCGGCAGCCCGACGTCGTCAGCGCGCACGGGGGGTAGCGATCGGTAGCGCTCCTCCCAGCGGAGACGATCGTCGTCGGACACGCCGTCATGGTAGGTCCGCGGCCCGAATACGGATCGGGCCTCGCCATCGGCCGTCTGGGTCGAGGATCTCACCGCGCTGGGTGATGTGCACCATGCCGCGACGCGCGAGGTCGCGGGAGATCTCCCGGGCGGTGTCCATCGCGGCCCGCCAGTCCGCGCCGCCGACCGCGCGGGCCGCATCCGACGGGCAGGTGCTGCTGCGCGAACCGCGGTGTCCGGCCAGTGCGCGGATCGCCGCGTCGAGTCGGCGCTCGAGCGGACCCTCGTCCAGCGCCACCCGGGCAGCATCGGCGTGCGGCCCCGGCCCGCCCGCGATCGTCTCCAGTTCCCTGCGCAGCTGGTCGGACATGGAACCAGTGAAGCAGCCGGCAGCTGTGAAATGGGCCACACCAGGCGTTTATCCGGACAGCGGATCGGTTAGTTCTCTAGCCGTACTCAACGATCGTGGGCCGGTCAGGCCCGAAAGGGGAGTTTCACCGATGAAGTTGACTCAGGTTCTTGCCAGCGCCGCCGTGTTCGGTGGCCTCACCGCAGGCGCTCTGGGTGTCGCCGGCGCCGCCGTCGCGCAGCCCGGCTACACGCCTCCGCCCGCTCCGCCCGCCGGCCCGAACGTCGGCACCCCCCCGGCGTGGGCCCCGCCCAAGCCGGTCGATCCGTCGTGGGCCGCCGGGAACCCGCAGGTGTGGGACGAAGGCTGGCAGCACTGGGGCGTCTGGCTGAACGGCGTCTTCGTTCCGACCTACTGATCACCTAAAACACGTGAATCGACCGCCGCGGACCCATCGGGCCCGCGGCGGTCGCATGTCATGACCGAAGACGGGCACTACATCGTCATCAAGGGCAGACGGTGGCGAGCCACGGATCCCGCGATCCCCGAACAGCGCCGCGAGGAACTGACACACATCCTGATGGCGTGGCGACGCGAGGTGCGGCGCACCCGGGGAACTCCGCAGGAGGCGACCGCCAGAGCGGGCGTGCAGGACGCCAAAGTGGCGCTGGGCGAACGTGGTTCACCACCGTGGTGGGAACAGTCCGACGATGAGCGCCGCGCGCGCTGGGAGCGGCCCGTGGCCCGCCCCGGTCAGGTCACCGACGACTAGACCGAACCGGCCGCAGCACACCGGTGCTGCAGCCGGTTCGGCCGTCTCAGGCGCCCAGTGTGCGCTGAATGTCGGGCTTCATCGCGTTCAGCTGTGCGCCCCAGTACCCCCAGCCATGCGTCCCGTTCGGCGGGAAGTTGAAGGTCGCGTTGCGTCCTCCGTCACCGAGGTAGGCCTTCTGGAACGCGCGGTTGCTGTCTCCGGTGATGCTCTCCAACACCTGACCGGGGATGTCACCGCCGCCGCCGAGGTCACCCGGGCGGCCGTTGCCGGTGTAGATCCACAGCCGCGTGCCGTTGGCCACGAGTCGTCCGGCCTGCAGGGTCGGGTCGTTGCGCTGCCACGCGGGACCGCCCCCGGGACCCCACATCGCGGTGGCGTCGAACCCACCCGCGTCACGCATCGCGAAGCCGACCAGGGTCGGCCAGATGCCCTGCGACAGGTTCAGGAACCCCGACAGCGATGCGGCGTAACTGAATTGGCCGGGATGGTAGGCGGCGAGGATCAGCGCCGCGCTGCCCGACATCGACAGGCCGACAACGGCGTTACCGCTGGGTGAGATCCCCTTGTTGGCCGCCAGATAGGCGGGCAGCTCGGAGGTCAGGAAGGTCTCCCACTGGTAGTTGTACGTGGTGCCGTTGCCGACGGCCGGACGCTGCCAGTTCGTGTAGAAGCTGGACATGCCGCCGACCGGCATCACCACCGAGAGACCGGATTCGAAGTAGTTCTCGAATGCCGCGGTTTCGATGTCCCAACCACTGTTGTCGTCACGGGCGCGCAGGCCGTCCAGCAGGTAGACCGCCTTCGGGCCGCCGCCCTGGAACTTGACCGGAATGTCGCGGCCCATCGCCGCAGAAGGAACCATCAGCGTCTCGACGGGCAGTCCGGGCCGCGAGTACGCGGCGGCGGTGGCGGATCCGCCGACGACCGCGACGAGACCCGGCAGCAGCAGCGCCACCAGTGCGCCGGCGATCAGCCGACGTCTGAATGCGAGGAAAAACTTCATGATCGTGTGTGCCGTCCTCTCCACCGCGCGCCTCGCGGCGCGCGTCTTGGGAACTGTCAGCGGGCGGCATGCAAGCCGAGGCGATGCTGTTGCTTCTCACCGCACCCGCGTGGACTAGTTCGTCACGTGACGTATCGCCGTTACCGGTGTGAAGGTTTCGTCACACTTCGTCCGGGCATCCGGGCGCCATGACGGTGACGAGCGAACACGTGCGCGAGCTCTTGGCGGCTGACTCCGATGCGGTACTGGTGCTGATCGGGGGCCACGCCGAGGTGGTATCGGGCACGGAGGTCGGCGACGACGCCCACCGTGGCGCGCTCGAGGTGATCTCCCGGGCGGACCTCCTCGAACGCACCGGTGGGACAACCCGACTGGATGACAGCGAGCTCGCGGCTCAGGCGGCCGCGTTGGACACGGCGGTCACAGAACTCGGGGGCTGATCGACGGTCAGCTCGACGCGCGTGCCCTCGCACCGATCTGTGGCACGCCGGCGAGCAGGCCCCGCTGGGGCACGCCGAGGATCGGTTCGGCCGCCGCACCGAGTTCGGCGAGCACGTCGTTGGCAGCCAGCACGCCCGACATGGCCGAGCGTTCCATGAGCCCGGACAGGTAGGGGGTGTCGACGTAGTCGCCGGCGACGCGCAGCCCACGCGCGTCGGTGCGCACCGTGGGCCGGGTGCCGGCCGAACCGGGCGGAAAAGCGGGCGCGGTGGCTTCGAGCCGGTCGTGGGTGTGCAGGATCCGCGCCGCCGCGGTCTCGGGCCACAGGATCGCCAGTTCCTTGCGCAGTGCGGTCGCAGCGCTCGCGGCGTCGGGAAGACGGCATGAGTAGGAGTGCAGTTCCACGATCGACCCACCCGTGGCGCGCGCCCACTCGATGCTCGGGTCTTCGAGGCGTGAGTACACGGCGATCGAGTCCAGTGTCGGTTGGCCGCTCACCGCGCAGAACGGTGCCCGATCCGCGGCGACGTCACGGTCGTACCAGATCCGGCTGACTGCGAAAGGCGGTGCCACCGTGAGCTTTTCGCACGCCTGCGCCAACAGGGGGGCGACCTGCGCGGTGCTCGGTGAGCGGCTCACGACGTCGGTGAGCGCCCCGGGGTCGAGTGCCATGATCACGTGCCGGGTGTCGATGGTCCCCGCCGTCGTCGTGACCCGCCAACCGTGGCCGTTCGGCTCGACCGACACGCACCCGGTGTTCATCTGGACCTCGGCGCCATGGCGCTGCAGATGGCTCTGCAGGGGGTCCCAGATCGCGGTTGCATAGTCGGTGGAAGGGACGTCGAAGCCGATTCCCTCGGGGTTGCCGAGGAAGTAGTAGTGGAACATCGCGATCAGTTCGGCGGCCGAGAGTTGCCCCTGGTTGCAGAAGAACGACCGGGCGAAGGCCTCGAACAGCATGCTTCGGCTGCGTGCGGTCATCCCGAAGCCGTCGAGGAACGTCGCGGCGTCCACATCGTCGAACTCGGCGTAGGTGGTTGCCCGGTCGTAGGCCAGCAGCGCCCGCCCGGTGTCGGCGTCGGCGCGCAGGAGTTCGCGGCGCGTCAGGCTCTTGGACCGCAACGCCAGTGCCAGCAGATTCAACGGGGGAGCGGCGGGCAGTCCGGAGAGGTCTTCGGCGGGCCACTCGGCGGAGATCACCGGGTAGCTCTTCACCGGCGCGAGAAACGAGAGCGTCGGATCGGCCCGTCGCAGGATCGCCCGCCAGGTGTAGTAGTGCCGGAAGAAGGCGTGGAAGCCGTGCTCGATGATCTGCTCGGCACCGTCGGGCAGACGCTCCGGCCATGCTCCCAGCCTGCCGCCCAGGTGGCCGGCCGCCTCGAGCAGCGTCACGGCGACACCGCGTTCGGCGAGCACCACCGCAGCCGAGACACCGGCGATGCCGCCGCCGACGACGACGGCCTCGTTGCCCGCGGGTACCTGCTGGGGCAGCAACGGATCCGGCACCACCAGGCGCCGCGGCCGCATGCGCAGCGGCGCGGCACGACTGGTCATGACATCACTCATCGGGGCGACTCCTTGTCGTTGATCGGTCCGCGCGGGCTTGGGCGAACACGCGGGCGGCGAACGGCAGCGCGACCACCCCCATCAGCACCCCGCCGGTGATCGCCGAGCCGGGCAGGCCGAAGAACACGGCGTGGGCCAGCACCGAGGAGAAGTAGACCCACAGATACAGCGCCGCTGCGGGTTTCGAGAACGACAACGTGCCGCGCGAGGGCAGCAGCAGGTGCAGCGCCACCATCATCGCGGTCGACACGAGCAGCCAGCCGCCGTAGTTCGTCAGCGGGATCCCGGGGATCAGAGGCAGGGTGTGGGTGGCGTCGAACCACCGCCAGTGCCCGGCTGCGACCATCTGTGGATCGAGGAACACGTCCCAGGCCGTCAACGCGTACGCGGCCACGGCGACGACGGCCGGCCCGCGCCGGGCGAGGCTGCGTCCGACCACCAGCGCCGGCCAGGCCATCATCACCCAGGCCATCGGCACGATCACCGGAACGCCGAGCACCTCGGGCCCCAGCGTGCCGGTGTAGGCGTAGCGCCCGAACGGAATCCCCGTCGCGACGCCGACCGCCTCGGCGAGCAGACCGCCGCCGCCGGCGACGGCTGCCAGGATCAGCGCCCCGCGCACCCCGTGCACCCGCCCGACGTCGGCCAGCGAGGCGAGGAAGAAGATCGCGACGCTGCACACCGTCACCGGGGTGCGCCACACCTCGGGCATCAACGGGTAGACGATCTGCACGACGACTGCCGAGACGACCAGGGCCCAGACCGCGGGCCGCCAGCGCAGGGGCGCAGTGTGGGCGCTGGGCACCGCAACCGCCACCCGCCGAACCTCCGCCTCGAGAGTCTTTCTGGCCGTGCGGCGCCTGCCGCCGGCGCGGCGCCACCGCCGAACTGCGTAGAGTTTGCAGGTGCCCGATGCGCGCCTTGCCGAAATCCTACGCGCCGCGACGGCGGTCGGATCGGCGCTCGCCGTCCTCGGCACGATGCTCGAGCTGGTCAATCTGCGCGTGCTGCGTCGGCCGGAGGAGCACCCGAATCCCGCGGTGGCGGCGGTGTCGGTGCTGATCCCGGCCCGCGACGAGGCGCATCGGATCGCGCCGACGATTCGTTCGGTGCTCGCGCAGAAGGCGCTGCCGGACGCCGAAATCCTGGTGCTCGACGACGGATCCACCGACGGTACCGCCGACGTCGTGCGGTGCGCCGCCGGTGATGATCCCCGGCTCGAGGTCCTGACGGGATCGCCGCCGCCGCCCGGGTGGCTGGGCAAGCCGCATGCGTGCGCGCAGCTGGCGGCGGCGGCGCGCGGTGAGATCCTGGTCTTCGTCGACGCCGATGTGGTGCTCGCGCCGACCGCCGTCGCGGGTGCGGCGATGATGCTCGAGAAAGCGGATGCCCCCCACCTGGTGAGCGTGTGGCCGCGGCAGGTGACCGCGGGGGCGCTGGGGCGCCTGGTGCAGCCGCTGCTGGCGTGGTCGTGGCTGACGACGGTGCCGCTTCGGATCGCCGAGAGGTCGCGACGACCGTCTCTGGCCGTGGCCAACGGGCAGTTCCTCGCGATACGCGCCGACGCGCTGGCCCGCGCGGGCGGTTGGGCTGCGGTGGCCGACGCCGTGCTCGACGACATCGGGCTGGCGCGGGCGGTGCGGATCAGCGGGGGCCGCACCGGCGTCGCCGACGGTTCCGGCGTCGCCACCTGCCGGATGTACGCCACGGGCCGCGAACTCAGCGCGGGCTACCGCAAGTCGCTGTGGGCGGCGTTCGGATCCGCCGCCGGCGCAGCGGCCGTGGGAGCCGTCTTGTGCCTGGTGTACGTCGTGCCGCCTGCCGCGGCGCTCGCCGGCTCCCGGGTCGGAGCGCTGGGTTACGCCGCCGCCGTCGTCGGCCGGCTGCCGGCACGCCGATGGTCCGGCCGCGGCGGCGCGGGGGACCTGTTCGACGCCGCCGGCCACCCGGTCTCCGTGCTGGCGTTGCTGGGATTGCTGGCCTCGTCGTGGGTGGGTCGTCGGCGCGGGACCCTGCAGTGGAAGGGCCGGGCCCTGTGAGCCGCGTCGTGGTGATCGGTGCCGGCTTGGGCGGATTGGCCGCTGCTGCGCGGCTGGCCGCACTCGGCCATCAGGTGACGGTGTGCGAGGCCGCGCCGACGGTCGGCGGCAAGCTGGGGGTCGTTCACCGCGACGGTTTCACCTTCGACACCGGGCCGTCTCTGCTGACGATGCCGGATCTGCTCACCGAGCTGTTCGCCGCCACCGGTGGTCCGTCGGACCTGCGCATCGAGCGCGTCGACCCGGCGTGCGCCTACCGATTCGCTGACGGCACCGAGCTGACGCTGCCTCACGACCGGAATGCGGTGGGAGCCGCGATCGACGACGTGTTGGGCCGGGAAGCGGGGCAGTCCTGGCGGCGTCTGCACGAACGAGCTCGACGGCTGTGGGATCTGGTGGGCGAACCTGTTCTCCGACAACCGATTTCACTACCGGCCCTGGCGCGGATGAGCGCGCGCCCGGCCGATCTGAGGGCGGTCGCGCCCTGGCGCACCATCGACGGCCTGGGTCGCGCCACGTTCGCCGACCCTCGGCTGCGGATGTGGCTGAACCGCTATGCGACCTACTCCGGCTCCGATCCCCGGCGCACCCCGTCGGTGCTGGCGGTCACCTCGTTCGTGGAGCAGGAGTTCGGCGCCTGGTACGTCGCCGGCGGTCTGCGGCGGATCGTCGACACGGTGGCCCGGCGCTGCGCCGAGCTCGGCGTCGAGATCCGGACCGACTCTCGGGTGGACGAGGTGGTCACCGGGGGTGGGCGTGTGTACGGAGTGCGCTGCGCCGGTACCACGGTGCCCGCCGATGTGGTGGTCAGCGACGCCGACGCGAGCGAGCTGTACGGCCGACTCGCGCCCGCGCGGGCCCGGCTCGCCCGACGGTTGCGCCGGACGCCCCGCTCGATGGCCGGTTTCGTGATGATGCTCGGTTTGTCCGGCCGGGAGCCGGGCGCAGCACACCGCATCCTTTTTCCCAGCGACTACGACGCCGAGTTCGACGCGATCTTCGGCCGTCGCCCGCGCCCGGTCGCGGATCCGACGGTCTATCTGCACGCCCCTGACGACCCGACGTTGCGCCCGAACGACGCCACCGAGGGCTGGTTCGTTCTGGTCAATGCGCCGGCGCACGATCCGGCGGGCGGCATGGACTGGGACGCCGCCGGACTCGCGGACACCTATTCCGCGCACATCCTGGACGTCCTGGCCGAGCGCGGTGTCGATGTCCGGTCGCGGTTGCAGTTCACCGAGGTCATCACGCCGGCCGAGCTCGAACGCCGCACGGGCGCTCCCGGCGGCGCGATCTACGGCACCGCATCACACGGTCCGCGGGCCGCGCTGCGTCGACCCGCCAACCGCAGCCCGATCCCTGGTTTGTTCCTGGTCGGGGGGTCGGCTCACCCGGGCGGCGGCATCCCGCTGGTGCTGATGTCGGCCGAGATCGTCGCGGGTCTCATCGGTCCGGCGGGAACGACGCGGGCATCGACCGGCGGATTCCGTTGAGCAGCTGCAGCATTCCGACCACGCCGACTGCGGTCCACACGATGGTGAACAGATCGGCCCACTGCCACCCCAGGCCTGGCGCCCCGCCGGGGAGCACCGCCACCGCACCCGCCGCCAGCGCGACCACGATGAGGCGCGTCGGACGCTCGGCCACGGTGACCGCCCCGACGCCGGGCATCCCGACCGCCTGCGCGCGCGCCCGCACGTATTCGAGCAGCAGCACCGACGTCACCGCAGCGAGCACCCAACCCAGCGAAGCGCCCAGTGCATACAGCACCGCACCCAGCAGCAGGTCGCCGATGCGGTCTGCGACGGAGTCGACCAGCGCCCCCAGCGGGCGGGCCCGCCCGGTGCCCAGGGCCACCGCGCCGTCGAGCCCGTCCAGCACCCCGGCGAGCAACACCAGGGGGACGACCAGCGCCGGCCAACCCGGACCGACGACGGCACCCCAGGCCGCGGCAAGGGCGAGCACGCCGGCCAGCGATAGGACGTCGGGCGGAATCCGTGAGACAGGTCCGGCGGAGAGCGCCCGCATGATGCGCAACCAGCCACGCACCACCGGGGACGGCTTCACGCCGCCGTGCAGGTGCGACCACCCCGCATCGTCGCCGCCCGATCCGGCGGGTATGTCAGGGACCATGGTCTCAGCCTGCCAGCGCGGCTCGCGACGAGTGAAGGACATGCCGTGAGTCGATTGGGGCAGTTCGCTTCCGGTGTCCGGACGACGTTCCCGGGAAGCGATCTCGCGTTGTGGGCGGCCGGGGCCACCTATTTCGGGGTCATCGGGTTGGTGCCACTGGCACTCGCGGCGTTGTGGGCCGTCGGGGCGCTGGCGGGCCATGACACGGTCACCGCGGCCATGACCGCGGCGATCGACGGGTTGCCCAGCGGCCACGGCACTCCGGAGGCGCTGCACACCCTGACCCGGGTGGCGCTGGGGATGTCGTGGGTGCAGGCGCTGGTCGTGCTGTTCCCGGCGAGTTTGTACGGGGAGGGTCTGCGCCGGGCATTCGTCCAGATGTCGGCGGAGCCGGACTCGCTGACGGGGTGGCGCGGCCGGGCCGGTCTGCTGGGTGTGGCGGCGGTGGCCCCATTCCTGGTGCTGGCCGTGTTGCTCTCCGCGTCCTACGTCGCTCCTCTGTACACAGCGGGCGGGTGGTCGCTGGCGTGGGGAGTGGTCGTGGCGTTCCACATCGTGTGGGTGACGGTGTCGACGGCGCTGCTCGGGGTCTTCGGGCTCATCGGGCCCGGCCGCATCGGCTGGCGCGCACTGGCCATCGGCGCGTTCAGCACCGGGTCGATTCTGTCGGGTTTCCTGCAGGGCTTCCTGTTGTTCCTCGCCATCCCGATCCCGTGGTCGGCGCCGTTCGGCGGGTTACCCATCGTGGGCGCGGTGACGGCGCTGGCGCTGTGGCTCTACATCTTGCACATCCTGGTGCTGTGCGGGTTCCGGGCCACCGTGGTGCTCGACCAGATGGACCGGGGCTCCACCCGAGACAGCTGACGGTGGGCCGAACCTGTCGGTGGTCGAATGTATGTTCGAAGTATGTCGGTGGGTGTGGCGGAGGCGGTGGCGGGGCTACGGGCTGCCGTCGATGCCGTGCTCGCCGCCGATCTGGACCTGTCCACCGCCGCGGACGTAGTGGAGCTGCTCGATGAGCTGCAATCCGCGTCCTGCCGGCTGCCCGCCGCCGGGCATCGCGCCCTGGCGCGGCTGCAGGTCGAGACCACCCCGCAGAAGATGGGCGCCAAGAACTGGCGCGACGTGCTGGCGATCCGCTATCGGATCAGCGGCTCCGAAGCGCACCGGCGACTGACCGAGGCGGCGCTGCTGGCTCCCCGGCAGTCGATCACCGGGGCACCGTTGCAGCCGGCGTTGCCGGCGACCGCGGCCGCGCAGGAGCTGGGGCGGATCACGCCGGAGCATGTGGAGATCATCCGGAAAACGGTCGGCAAGCTGCCCGGCTTCGTCGATACGACGACCCGCGAGCAGTTCGAAGCCGATGTGGTGCGCATCGCCACCGGCGCCGGCCCGAAAGAAACGCGCGACGCCGCAGAGTTGGAGCTGTTTCTGCTCGATCAGGACGGGCCCGAACCCGACGATGCCGAACGCACCCGGAAACGCTCGCTGACGAAACCTCGGCAGGGCCGGGATGGGATGACGTCGTGGCGGGCCGATCTGACGCCGGAGGCGGCGGCGGTGTGGGAGGCGATCTTCGCCAAATACGCGGCCCCGGGCATGTGCAATCCCGACGACCCCGAGCCGTGCACGTCGGGGACGCCGACCCAGGCGCAGATCGATGGTGATCACCGCAGCCTGGCCCAACGCCAGCACGACGCGCTGGTCGCGGTCGGACGGATCGCCCTGATGAGCGGCGAGCTGGGTCAGCTCAACGGGTTACCGGTGACGGTGATCGTGCGCACCACGCTGCAGGACCTGGAATCGCGGGCCGGGATCGGCGTGAGCGCTGGTGGGACTCGGCTCCCGATCCGCGACGTGATCCGGATGGGCGCGCACGCGAGCCACTATTTGGCGGTGTTCGACCGCGCCACCGGCTCCGCGCTGGACCTGTTCCGCAGCCGCAGAGTGGCCTCGGCAGCGCAGCGGATCATGCTGATCGCCCGCGACGGAGGCTGCACCAAACCCGGCTGCCCCGTCGGCGCATACGGCTGCCAGGTCCACCACGTCACCCAAGATTGGGCCACCGGCGGGCTCACCAACATCGACGATCTCGGCCTGGCCTGCCCACCCGACAACCGCTCCGTCGGCGAGGGCGGTTGGACCACCACGATGAACACCCGCCACCACGTCGAATGGACCCCACCCCCAGAGCTCGACACCGGACAGACCCGCATCAACACCCACCACACCCCCGAACGCCTCCTCCGACCACCCGACGGAGACGGACCCGGCGGACCCGCACCACCAGACAACCAGGTCGCGTGAGTGTCTCTAGTTGAGGACGCGCTCGTTGCTCGGCAGCGGCGGAAGCAATGCGGGCCTGACGAGATGGCCGCGCAGTCGTCGATTGGACGCCCGGAACAGGTGGGTCAGCGCGGCGACGTTGCCGGCGACGTCGTCGCGCGCGGTCAGGTAGGTCCATCGGTGCCGTTCGGGGAGCTCGAAGAACTGCTCGAAAAACGCGGGCACGTCGGCTGGCGGCATGCGCAACAGGGCTTCCAACCCGACGCGGCGCAGGTGGTGCACCACCCGGGCGCTACGCGGCCACACCGCGTCGTGGGCCGCGGTGATCGCGCGCTCGGGTCCGCGCGGCAGGTGGGTCGCCACCGCCGCGGCCACCTGTGGGGCGAGGCGCAACGACGTGGCCAGGCTGAAACCGGTCGCCGGGTGGATCAACGGTGCGGCGGCACCGAACCCCAGGACGCCGGAGGCGCGGTGTCGGGGATGGTCCACGGTGAATGCCACCCGCTCCACCGGAGCGTCGGCGGGTGGCGTGATGCCGTAACGGGCGAGCCGGGCGCAGAGCCGGCGGTGCAGCGTGGGCAGCGGCAGGCCGGGCCGGCGCGCCAACGATGTCTCCTCGACCAGCACACGGCCCGCACCCAGCGGGATGACGTAGAGGAACGTGGGCCAGCCGTCTTCGCCGTGCTCCTGGCGCCAGTCCATGAACAGTGCTTCACCCGGGGCGATCAGCGGTGCGGCCGTCTCCTCGTCGAGGAACACCCCGTAAGCGGTCTGGGCGGCACGCTCTCGGCCATTGCGCCGCCTGTTCAGTGGCCGCGCCTGCCCGCCGGCGTCGACGATGACCGAGGCCCGGATCTCGGTTCCGTCGGCCAGTGCCACGACGCCCGGTTGCGGAGACCCGACGACGCGACCGGAATGCACGCGCACTCCGGTCAGCCCGTCGGACAGGTGGGCCTGAAGGCCGGGCACATCGAGCACCGCGTACTCCCAGCCCAGAAGCCGGTCGGTCAGCGCAACCACCCTGCCGGCCGCTCGGGCGGCGACGACGGCGGCCGGCAACTCGGGCGGCAGCTCCGGGGTCCACATCCCGTAGGTCGCGGTCCACGGCCGATCGGGGGCCACGTCGACCAGTGCAGTGGCCAGTCCCAGGCGCTGACATGCCCCGGCCAACGCCGCTCCTGCCGGGCCGGCCCCGACCACGCACACGTCCATTGGTCCTATCGTGCCGGTCCGGCCACCATGCTGTCAGCCGCAACCGCTGACACGTCGGAGAAATCCCGGAACCCTTGGACGGCATCGTTGCCACCCCGCGTGACGAAAGCCCGATCCGGTCGACTATCTGTTGACACGTGCTGACGTCTCGACGGGCGACGGTCATCGGGGCCGCGGTGACCGTGCTCGTGGCCGTGGCAGGTCTGACGTGGGCGAAGTGGATGCCCTACATCGGCAAGGCGCTGCACGCGGCGCGCACGGGGCAGTGGTCCGGCTCGGACATCTTGCACTCCGGTGGGGTGACGGCCGGTGACGCACCGAGTTGGCATGCGGCGACGTCGTTCTTCACCGCCTACGTCGGCGCGATCTGGCCCGCACTGGTGGTCGCGCTCCTGCTCAGCGCATGTGTGCAGGCTTTCCTTCCGCGCTCGTGGCTGCCCGCCATGCTGAACCGGCGACACCCGGTGTCGAGTGCGGCCGCAGGGGCCGCGGCCGGTATGCCGTCGATGATGTGTACGTGTTGTGCGGCTCCGGTCGCTGTCACGTTGCGCCGCAACGGCGTCGATCAGGGGGCTGCGGTGGCCTACTGGTTGGGCAATCCGTTGCTCAACCCGGCCGTACTGGTGTTCCTCGCCCTTGTCGCGCCCTGGCAGTGGACGCTGACACGCCTGGTGGTCGGCGCCACCGCGGTGCTCGGCGCGGCCGTACTGGTGGCCAGGCTGGCGCCGCGCAGGGCGGAGCCGGCGCTGACGCCCGATCCGGATGCGACCCGAGAGACCTCGGAGAGCACGCCGGCATCTGTCCGGTTTGCGGCCGCGCTTGTGCGGCTCTGCCTCGTGTTGGTTCCCGAGTACTTCGTGATGGTGTTGGCGGTCGGCGCCTTCCGCGGCTGGCTGCTGACGATCGTCGATCCGGATCATCGAAGCCTGCTGATCGTCGTCGTCGCGGCGATCGTCGGCACGCTCATGGTGATACCGACCGCAGGGGAGATCCCGATTCTGCAGGGGCTGGCGCTTCTCGGCGTGTCGTCGGGAGTGCTCGGCGCGCTGCTGATCACGCTGCCCGCCGTCAGCCTGCCCGGTATCGCCATGTTGGCCCGGACATTCGGGAGCCGGGCAACGATGCTGATCAGCACAGTCGTCGTCGCCGCCGGATTGATCGCGGCTCTGGCGCTGAGCGTCGTGTGAAGCGGTGGCGATGAGTTCTACCCGTCCGGCCGGTCAGCATGACGATTGTCCGCACGTCGATCGGAGGGGCTGTGCCTCGAACTCATCTCTCGATGTCCATGTCTGCCGACGGGTTCGTCGCGGGCCCGCATCAGGATCGTGGCCATCCGCTCGGGATCGGCGGTGAGCGGCTGCACGCGTGGCATCTCGGACCGGAGAAAGACCATCCCGTGAATCGGCAGGTGGTGTCCGACATGATGGACGGCATGGGCGCGGTCATCATGGGCCGCAACATGTTCGGCCCGATCCGCGGGCCCTGGGGAGACTCCGGATGGCGGGGGTGGTGGGGAGAGGACCCGCCGTACCACTGCCCGGTGTTCGTGCTGACGCATCACCCGCACGATCCCATCGAGATGGAGGGCGGCACCACGTTCCATTTCGTCACCGACGGCATCGAGACCGCCTATACGCGAGCCGAAGCGGCGGCCGGCGATCGGGCGGTCTCGATCGCCGGGGGTGCATCGTGCGCACGGCAGGCGATCGCCTCAGGTCTGGTCGACGAGATCGACATTCAGCTCAGCCCGGTGTTTCTCGGCTCGGGCGAACGACTTTTCGACGGCTTCGGGCCCGACCGTCCCGGACTGCGGCTCGAGCGGGTGCTCGAAGCGCCAGGGGTGGCGCACCTTCGGTTCGGTATGGTCCGACCATGACGATCCGATTGGAGAACGTCGGCATCGCAGTGTCGGACCTTGATGCGGCGATCGCCTTCTTCACCGATCTGGGGCTCAGCGTCGTGGGCCGAGACGTCGTCAGCGGAGAGTGGACCGACACCGCTGTCGGTCTCGACGGCAATCACGCGAAGATCGCGATGCTGCAGACACCGGACGGACACGGTCAACTGGAACTCTTCGAATACCTCCATCCGGCCGCCATCGAGACCGAGCCGACACGCCCCAACGAGATCGGGATGCACCGTGTGGCGTTCTCCGTCGACGACCTCGACGAAGCGCTGGCCATCGCCGCCCGCCACGGGTGCCATCCCCTTCGTGGCGTCGCGAACTACCAGGACATCTACAAGCTGACGTATGTCCGAGGCCCCAGCGGCATCATCGTGATGCTCGCCGAGAAGCTTGGCGGCGGCTGATCCGTACCGCGGCCAACGGCCGCCGTTGCAACCGCGAAAAGCGCTGCTGTGCAGAGCTTGTCGAACACGGCGCGGATCAGTCAGCGCACCGTCGTGACGAAATCCAGCGTCGGGTCCGACGCGCTGATCGGATTGCCTGCCGCGCGCAGCGCACTCAACAGGGCGATGACCTCGCCGCTGAGCCGTTCACCGGGCATCACCAGCGGAATACCTGGCGGGTACGGCGTGATGGCCTCGGCGGCGATGCGGCCGACAGCATCGGCCAGTGCGACGGGAGCTCGGGCGGCGAAGAACGCCTCGCGCGGGGTGAGCACCACCTCGGGCCTCACGGCGAGCAGGTCGGTGGTCCACCCATCGGCGGCCTCGCCGCGGCGCTGCCCGAAGTGCTCGGCGACCTCGGTGAAACCAGCTGCGAGCCTGTCGAAGTCGTCGTCGGTGTTACCGATCGTGCTGATGCACAACACGTGTCCGGTGCCGGCCAGTTCGGGTTGCACCCCGTGCACGGCGTTGAGTCGAGCCGAAATCGCGCGCGCGTCGGCGTCGAGGCCGCCGACCCCGACCAGCAACTTGGTCTCGTCCAGTTGGTGAAGCCCAGTTCCCTCGCCCGCGAGGTGTTCGGGCCTCAGCACCGTCAGTCCCGGGATGAGCGCAAGCTTCTCTGCGGCGCTGCGCGCCCGGTTCAGCGCACTCTCCAGCAGCGCGTGCCCGTCGGTCATCATCTGCCGGCGCGCCAGATCGATCGACGCCATGATCGCGAAGTGGGGACTGGTCGTCTGGATCAGCTGCAGCGACCGCCGCACCGACGCTTCGTCGAGCTGGCTGGTGTCGACGTGTAGCACCGCAGCCTGACTCAATCCGGACAGGATCTTGTGCACCGAGTGCACCGTGGCAGCGGCGCCCGAACGCTCGGCAGGTGTGGGCAATTCGGGATGGAACGCGAAGTGCGGGGAGTGCGCCCCGTCGACCAGCAGACGCACCCCACGCTCCTGGCACAGTGCGGCCAGGGCGGCGATGTCGCCGGTGGTGCCGTAGTAGGTCGGGTGCAGCAGCCACAGGGCACGCGCATCGGTCTCGGCGAGCGCCTTCTCCACGACGGCGACGTCCAACCCGTGAGCGACGCCGAAGTCAGCGTCCCAACGGGGTTCCACCCAGATCGGCCGCGCACCGACCTGGACGAGTCCGGCGAGCACCGATTTGTGCGCATTGCGCGCCACCAGCACCGGCTCGCCGGGCCGCAGCGCGGCCAGGGCCACCGCGATGTTCCCGCCGGTGGAGCCCTGCACCATCACGAAACTCTGTGCCACACCCCACGCGTCGGCGATGAGTTGCTCGGCCGCGAGGATCGGCCCCTCGGGGCAGTGCAGCGTGTCGGTGTCGGGCAGGTTGTTCAGATCCAGTGCGGCGATGTTGGCGCGAAACCACGGGTCGAAGGTGCGGCCGCCCTTGTGCCCGGGGGAGTAGAACGGCGCCTGGTCCCGCTCGACGAACGCGCGCAACGCGTCGAGCAGCGGCGCACGGCTGTGGTCAGAGCCCATAGACGCGCTGCGCGTTCGCCGTACCGATCATGTCGACGATGCGGATCGCATCGGACTCGGCACAGTCACCGGACCGGAGCCAGTCGCCCAGCACCACACCCATGGCGCGCCGCCACAGCACCGAGCCCAGCACGTGCAGCTCCGGGGGACCGAATGCGTCCGAGGAGTAGAGCTGTTTGGCGAAGGGGGCGACCTCCATCGCCTCGGCGACCAGACCGACCGACCGCGGGCCCAGATAATTGATCGACAGGCCCACGTCGAAGTTCACGTGATCGAAAGCCTGTGCCAGATAACCGGCTTGGCGATGGAACGGGTAGCAGTGCAGCAGCAGCACCGGCACGGCCGGCATGATCCGCAGCAGCGGCAGCAACAGCAGCGGGTCGCACCGGTGCAGGTCGAGATCACGATCACCGAAGCCGACATGCACCTGGATGGGCAACCCGTGCGCGGCGGCCTCGTGCACGCCGAACGAGATCAGGACCGGATCGTCGACGCGGGCCGACCCTGGGCGCGCTGCCAGCGCTCCCGCATGGTCGACGACGTCGGCGTCGGTCGGCCGGGTCCAGTCGATGTCGAATCCGGTGCGATAGGCCACGATCGTTTTCGTGCCCACCACGGTCGGGTCGGCCGCTGCGGTCGCAAGCGCCGTCCGCATCGCGTCGGGGAAGTCCTGCGCCGAGGTGCCGCCCTCCAGGAGGTCCTCGGCAACCCGCTCCAGCCGGACGATCTCGGAGGAGCGTCCCGCTGCGAGCTTGCCGAGCCGTTGATGCGTGGTGATCTGGTCGCCTTTGAAACCGGTGTCGACGATCCAGTGCGCGACGCCGGCGGCGCGCAGCATCGTCGTGGCCAGCTCGTCGGCGCGGAACTCGCACCGCCGCTTCCAGTAGGTCTCTCCGTCGACGTGGACGGGGAGATCGAGAAGTGGTGCGCACCAACGTCGTATCGACAGCCCGAGGGGCGTATCGAAGTTCGTCATCCACGACGGCACCGGGTCGTTGGACCCCTCGTTGATCGAGAATTCGAAGGTGGCCCGGTCGATGTCTTCGTTGAAGGTGCCGTGCACGTGGTGGTCGACCAGCGGCACGGTGCGCAGATGCTCGGCCAGGCCGTCCGGCACCGAATCCTCGACTCCGCCGAACACGTCATCCAGCTCACCACCCGGCATACTTCGCGACCTCCTCGGCGTCGACCTTTCCTGCAGCCGCATCCGCGATGGCTGTCCCGAGGATGTCCGCCGCCGTTGCCGCCTGTGCCTCGGTGAGCACCAGCGGCGGGGTGATCTCCAGGACGTTGCCGCCGACGTAGTAGACGACCGCACCCAGCTCCCAGGCACGGTAGACCACCGCGGCGGCCAAGCGGGGATCACGGTCACCGCTGGCGGGGTCGACGAGTTCGAGCCCGATCGCCAACCCCCGTCCGCGCACGTCGCCGATGCGGTCTCCGCCCGCAGTGCTCGACAGCGCGCGCAGGGCCTCGGCCAGTACGGCTCCCACCGTCGCGGCGTTGTCGATCAGTCCTTCCTCCACCACCGTCTTCAGTACAGCGCGTCCTGCTGCCGTGCACACCGGGTTGCCCGCGGTGGTCAGCAGCGCGGCGGCCGGGGGCTGGTCCAGGATCGCGGCCGGCCCGACCGCGGCCGACAGCGGCAGGCCGCCGCCGAGCACCTTGCCGAAGGTGACGATGTCGGGCACGACGCCGTCGTGCTCGAACGCGTGCAGAGTGCCCGGCCTTCCGAGCCCCATCTTGACTTCGTCGCAGATCAGGGGGACGTCATGGCGCTGACAGAGCTGATGCAGCTGGGCGAGGAAGCCGTCGGGCGGCACGACCAGTCCGCCGTCGGAAAGGATCGGTTCGACGATGAGGCAGGCCACGCGGCCGCCAGCGAGGTGCTGCTCGGCGAGCGAAAGGCATTGTGCTACATCGGTATCAATTCCCTGCGGGCTGGGCCGGAACGGATTGGGGTAGGGCAGGAAAACCGCATCCGGATCGGCGGGTACACCGGCGTCGACATGCACACCGGACACGCCCATCGCCACCCCGACACCGCCGTGGTAGCTGTGCTCGAACGCCATCACGGTGGGCCGCCCGCTGGCGTGCCGGCACGCACGCAACGCGACGTCGTTGGCGTCGGAACCGGCATGGCCGAGGTAAACCCGTCGCTCGCCGGTGCCGGGCACCAGCGCGAGCAGATCCTCGGCCAGGCCGACGGAGTCGGGGTGCACCGCTGAGAGTCCGCCGGAGCCGGGTGCGCTGCGGATGGCGCGGCTGACCGCCTCGACGACGGCGGGATGGCCGTGCCCCAATCCGGACGCCGTCCACGTGGCGGACAGATCCAGCAGTTCGCGACCGTCGGGGGTGACGAGCGTGCAGCCGTGCCCTGACTGCACTTCCAAGGGGAAGAAGCGCAGTTTCTCGATACCGGCGATGACCTCGTCGCGGGCGTAGAGCGTACTCACGCCGATCGGGTCGGGTCAGCGGTGGGCGTCGCATCCGATTCGCGGTCCAGTTCCAGGGCCAGCGATTCACCGACGCGCTTCGCGATTCCCGAGAGGGCGATCGCGATGACGAGACCCAGGGCACACCAGTACAGGCCGAGCATCGGTGCGACCGACCAACTCTCGGCGTCTTTGACGTTGAACCACAGCACCGTGACGATGACCACCGCTCCGAGAAGCGGCAGGACCAGTCCCGCGATCTTGCCCGCCCCGTTGTGCACGGACATGAATTTCGGCGCGCCGACGAAGTACGCGGCGGCGATCTCGACGAGCAGATAACACACCATCAGGCACACCGACCCGGCGACGGCGAACAGGAAGTAGGCGTCGATCGCGTCGTTTCCGGTGCCCATGTCGGGCCAGCCGGTGGCCCCGCAGATCAGGTCGACGACGAGGGCGACGACGACGACGAGCCAGGTGGCGCGGCGCGGGCCGCCGGTGTCGGCGTGGATGTGCGCCAGCGCTTTCGGACCGAAGCCATCGCGTCCGAAGGCATACAGCATCCGGCCCGAGGTCGCCGAGGTGGCGAGGTGGCAGCCGAACGCTGAGACGATCGCGGTGAAGATGATGACCAGCGAGAACCACTGGCCGATGTAGGTCCCGCCGAGATCGCCGAGAGTGTTACCCGAGCTCTGGAAGGCTTCCAAACCTGCTGCATCGGTCCCGAATCCGACGACCTGGGCGAACATCACCACGACGAAGAGGACACCGGTGAGGATCAGAGTCCCGGCCAGAGCGCGGGGGATGTTGCGCTTCGGGTCGTCGGTCTCCTCACCCATGGAAGCACACGCCTCGAAGCCTGCCCAGGACAGGAACGCGGCCACCACGCCCGCGAGCACCGCGGAACCGGACACGTCGCCACCGGAGAAGGAGAACACCGAGAAGTCGATTCCTGTGCTGGGCGCACCACCCTGGGCGAAGATGGCGACCACGAGCACGACCATCGCCAGGATGCCGATGCCCTCGATGGCCAGCAGGATCTTCGCGAGCAGCTGAATGTCGCGGCCGGACAACAGGAACGAGATGACAGCGCCGATGACCACGATCACCAGCCAGGGCACCTGGTAGGGATCGTCGGTGCCGGGCTGCAGTGCGGCGATGAACGAGTTCACGAAGGCAGCGGTCAGCGCGAGCGTCCCGATCGAGAATCCCCAGTAGGCACCCAGCATCGCGAACCCGGAGAAGAATCCGGTGCGCGGTCCGATGGTGCCGCCCACCAATCCATAGGCGGACCCCGCATGGTTCAGGTGCCGGGTGAGGCGCACGAAGCTGTAGCCGACCAGCGAGACGCCGACCAGTCCGATGAGGAACACCAGCGGGATCGACTTGCCGACGGTCCCGATCAGCCCCTGCCCGTTGCCGGACATGGCCAGGGTCGGACCGACCAGTGCGACGGACAACGCGAGCGCGACCCAGAACGGCAGTCGACGGTGCGGGATCTGATCGGGCGCATCAGGTGTTCCTGCGGTCACGGATGTCTCCTTCTTCTCAGCAGGTCCAGGCGAGCCGGACGGCGTCGCAGATCTGTTCAGGCGATTGGTCCCCGTAAGTCTTCTGCTCGTAGCGGCGCACGGCCAGAAGCGCTTCCACGATGTCGGCACTCAGCAGCTCGGCAGCGACCTTCGAAGTCTCCATCGCATCGAGCGCATCCCGCTGAGCCAGCGGCAACGGCGGAGTCTGGATGTCCGACTGAGCCGGATTCTCCGGAATCTCCTCCGGCAGCTCCAGAGTGCGTTCGATCCCACGCAGTGCGCTGCTGAGGAACGCGGCGGCGGCCAAGTAGGGGTTGGCACTCGGATCGATGAGCTTGCACTCGATGTTGGCGCCGTGCGGGTTGCCGGGTGTGGCGGCAACGAAACGGACTGCCGCTTCGCGGTTCTCGAGTCCCCAGCATGCGGTGGCACCGGCCCAGTTGCCGGGCTTGAGACGTAGCGGCGAGACGACGGAGCCCGCGTAGACACCGATCAGATCCGGCAGGGTGTCGAGAACGCCGGCGATCGCATGCCCGCCGGCCGGGCGCAGGCCGTGCGGACCGGTGCCGCCTGACAGTAACGGCCCCTGCGCGTCGGTCAGAGACAGGTGCAGATGGGCCCCGTTACCCGCAGCGCCGGCGAAGGGCACCGGCGAGAAAGAGATCCGCAGGCCGTGGCGGGCAGCAACGCGGCTGAGCACGATCCGCGCGAGAATGACCGCGTCCGCTGCGGCCACCGGCGTGTCCGGGGCCAGCGACATCTCGAGTTGGTCGTGCCCGTACTCGGTGTGCAGTTGCTCGACGGCCAGCCCGGCGTGCTGCGCGCTCGCCGCGAGGTCGACCAGGAAGGCCGAGCGGTCCAGGGAGGTCCTGATGCCGTACGGCGACCAGGGTTCGGCGGTGGCGGGGCCGCCGTCGGCGGCCAGCATCGTGCATTCCAGCTCGGCCCCCATCCGCACCTGCAGGCCGCGGTCGGCGGCGGCACGTTCCGCCGCCGCGAGTCGTGTCCGGGTGCACAGGGGTGCGGGCTCACCGTGCTGATCGGTGAGGACGCCGGGCGCCCAGGCGATCCCGCTCTCGACGACGCGCACATCGTTGCTGTCGATCCGGATCCGTAGATCGCCCGCCACGCCGATGGTGGGGGTGAACGCGATGCCACTGTCCACGCAGAACACGCTCCACGACGGGGACACCCCCATGCCGGATCGGGCGAAGGCCTCCAGCCGCGACACCGGCACGTATTTGGCCCTGGTCACGCCCGAGAGGTCCGTCACCGAACCCGCGACGACGGCGACGCCCTCCTCGCGCAACGCAGCTGCGTGGGCGGTCACATCGGGGTCGTCCATGGGGCAACGAACTCCTCGGTACTCCTCGGCGGATGGGCGGTCGCGTTCACGCTATGTCATAAATGTTTCAGAGTCTTTAATTTTCTCTGTTTATGATCGATTCATTAGATCCGAGGAACGGGGATGCGGATGTGTCGACTGTTGGGCGTTGCCTCGCCCGAGCCGACGTCGGTGGCCGACACCGTCGGTGACGCCGTGCTCACCGATTTCCTGGCGCTGACGAAGATCCACGGCGACGGCTGGGGGGTGGCGTCCGTGGGTGCGCCTGACGACGCTCCCCGCGTTGAGGTGTCACCCGACAGTGCGCTCAGTGATCCCCGTTTCGGTACGGCGGTCAAGGAGGCGGCGCGGGCATCGGTGGTGCACCTGCGCTGGGCCACCAACGGATTGGCGGTCAGGCGGGAGAACTCGCATCCGTTCGCCGCCGACGGGGTGGCGATGGCGCACAACGGGTCCATCAAGCCGATGGCCGCGCTCGACGGGCTCCTCGACCCCTCGGTGGCGGCCACGCTGCAGGGCACCACCGACAGCGAGCGCTACTTCGCGCTGATTCGGCAGTGCCGGCGGACCGCACCCGATCTCGCCGAGGCGGCGCGGTGGGCGGTCGCCGAGTTGCGCGGCATCTACGCCGACGCCAGCCTCAACGCGCTGGTGCTGGGGGAGGGCCGACTCATCGCGGTGCACGCGCATGCCCGAAGTGTGTTGCTGGACGAGGACATCGAAGAGATCAGCGCGACCGATCTGCCCGCCGAACACCTCGAGGATTACTTCTCGCTACGGACGGCGCGCCTCGACGACGGGACGGTCGTGATCGGTTCGACCGGGTTCGGCGATCTGCCCTGGCGGCCGCTGCCTCCCGAAAGCGTGCTCGAGATCGTGCTCAGCGATCTGTCGATGACGGTGCGGCCGATCATGGCAGATTGACTCACATGGTCGAACACAGCGAGTCGGTGGCGGCGCGCACACGTGCCGCGCTGGCCGGGCTCAGCCGCGCCGAACGTCGGGTGGGCCGCGCGCTGCTGGCCGACTATCCCAGCGCAGGCCTGAGCAGCGCCGCCCGGCTCGCCGAGCGGGCCGAGGTCAGTCCGCCGACGGTGTTGCGTTTCGCCCAGTCCCTCGGTTACGACGGGTTCGCGGGTCTGCAGGTGGCATTGCGCGCAGAGCTCACCCTGCAATCGAGCGGGCCGCTCACCCGGCTTGCCGATGCGCCGCCGGCGGGCAGCCACCTCGAGCGTCTGCTGCATCAGGCCCATGCGCAGAACGAGCGCGCCGAGCAGACCCTGGCACAGTTGCCGGCGGCGATGCTCGAAGCGGCAGTGACACTGATGGCCGACACCACCCGGCCCCTCCACCTTCACGGGGGCCGGTTCTCCCACCTGCTGGCCGTCTATCTGGCGGCCCATCTGGAGCAGTTGCGGCCAGGCGTGCGGCTGCTCTCGGATCCCAAGGGCACCGACCTCGGCACGATGATGGACCTCAGCCGGCGAGATGTGGTCGTGCTCTTCGACTATCACCGCTATCACCGCAGCGCCGCGGAGCTCGCCGCCGATGTCCACCGCGCCGGGGCGACGCTGTTGCTCATCACCGACGACATGGCGTGCCCGGTGGCGCCGGACGCCGAAGTGGTCCTGGCCGCCTCGAGCACCGCCGGCACGGTGTACCAGAGCATGTCGGCGGGTTTCCTGCTCACCGAACTGTTGATCCCGTTGGTGATGGACGCGATCGGCGAGCCGGCGCGCACGCGGATGGCGTTGTGGGAGGAGCGAAGGCGCGGGGAAGTGCTGGATCAGACCTGACGAGCCGACGTCACCAACCCGTCGTCAGTACCCGGTCGAGGCAGTCGACGAAGTAGTCCACCGACTCCTTCGACACGCACAGGGGCGGCTTGATCTTGAGGACGTTCTGGTAGTCGCCGGTGGGCTGCATGATCACTCCGACTGTGAGCAGACGATCACAGATCGCCGCTGTCTCGTCGGTCGCAGGCTCCAGAGTCTCTCTGTCCCGGACAAATTCGAGGCCGAGATACAGACCCGAGCCGTGCACTGTGCCCACGATCGGATGTGTCCCGGCCAAGTCCATCAGTCGGTTCTTCAGATGCGCGCCGACGACACGGGCGTTCTCCTGCAGGCCTTCCCCCGCAATGACGTCGAGAACGGCGATGCCGATCGCCGACGACACGGGTGAGCCACCCGTGGAGGAGAAGAAGTACCCCTGGGTCCGGTAGCGTGCCGCGATCTCGCGACGCGTGACCACGATGCCGATCGGTTGCCCCGCGCCGACCGATTTCGCGACGGCCACGACGTCGGGTACGACGTTCTGCTGCTGGAATCCCCAGAACCATTCGCCCAGCCGCCCGTAGCCGACCTGCACCTCATCGGCGATCGCTACCCCGCCGTGCCGGCGCACCGCGGCATACACCTGCTCGAGGTATCCATCGGGTAGGGCCACACCGCCGGCGTTGCCGAAGTAGGACTCGCAGATGAAGCCGGCCGGTGGCGTCCCCGCCTCGGCGAGCGCATCGATCACCGCGACGGCCTCGGGCCCGTACGCGGTCGCGTCGGCGCCGCGATGCACTCCGCGGTAGGCGTTCGCCGCATCCACGGTGTGCACCCACTCCGGCCGGGTCGCGAGCGCATTCGGGTTGTCGGCGATCGACGTGGACACCGCGTCGCTGGCGAATGTCCAGCCGTGATAAGCCTCCCGCATGGCGACGATGTCGGGGCGGCCTGTGGCGGCCATCGCGATCCGGATCGCGAGATCCGTTGCCTCAGAACCGGAATTGACGAAGAAGACGGTGTCGAGCTCGTCGGGCAGAGTGGCCGAGACGCGTTCGGCGAACTCGGCGATCACGCCATAGTTGAAGCGCGAGTTGGTGTTCAGCAGTCGCATCTGCCGGTTGGCCGCATCCACGACCCGGGGATGGGCGTGCCCGACGGAAGCGACGTTGTTGACCATGTCGAGGTAGACCCGGCCGTCGACGTCTGCGAGGTACTCGCGCCAACCGCGTTCGATGCGGGGCGGATCGACGTAGTAGTGCTCCTGAACCTCGGCGAGCACCTGCTGTCGGCGAAAGAGCGTGTCGTCGCGTCGATCCTGCGCCAGAGGTGGAAGACCGATCAGCGGAGCGGGGTCACCGGCCAGACGGCGCCAGCCGCCCGCATAGCGAGGGTCGACCAGCAGCGGGACCGGGTCCGCGTCTGCGCGCACGTGTTGGATGTCGATCGGCGTGTTCGCCGGCAGCGCACCTCCATCGGGCGTGAAACCGGTCAGGCGCACTACCTGGTCAGCCGTCGAGATCACGAGGCTGTCGTCGGTCTGATCGAGCTGGGCACCTGCCGGAATGTCGAGGGTGGCGTCCTGGGCCAGCCAGACCCGCAACGCGGTGGGAACCGTTGCCGGAGCGGCGGGCGTGCGCATCGGGGCGCCGGTGAGACGGGGAGCCCAAGCCGGGAGTACGACCGCGGGCGCGCCCTGGCGCAGTGCGGCTGCGGCAGCGCCGCCCAGCGCCGCCCCGTCCATCCACCGGCCCTCGTCGTTGACCGGTGCGGTGGTCCCGGCGTCGAGCACGGTCGCGCCGGCGAGGCCCGCGATCAGGGGCGCTCCGCTCCACACCGGCGCGGGACGGATCGGCATGTCCAACGCTTGGCGGATCAGCGTGTTCATCACCGGGAACGGAACGGACACCGCCTGCTCGAGGATGCGGAGTTCGCGGTCCAGGGCGGAATCGGCGTAGCTGTTCTGCGCATCGATGCGCACCTGTTGACGACCGCTGAGCACCAGCACCACTCCGCGCAGCGCGACCAGAGGCCAGAGGGCGTCGACTTCGTCCTCGCTCAGTGGGCGCAGAGCATGGAACGCCGTGATCGCCGGCAGTACGTCGACGGGCGTGAGACCGTCATGGTGCAGCAGCGACGACACCGTGATGGCGATTTCGTTGACAGCCCACGATTCGGCGACGTCGCCGAAATCGATGATGCCGTCGGGCAGTGCGCATGGGGCGTCCGGTGCGATGACATTGTCGTCGGTCAGGTCGAAGTGCCCGAGCTGCAGGGGAAGTCGCGCCGCCACGGCAGAGAGATCGCGTCCCGCCGCCTCGGTCACCGAAGCGGCGAGAGTGGCGATGCGCGAGTCGGGTTCGTCGCGCAGCAGCGCCTCGATCACCCGGTCGGCGTGGCGCAGGTCCCACTGCAGCACGCGGTTGGATGCCGGATGCGTGATGCCCGACAGCGCGACGCTCACCGTCGCAGCGAGCTCGCCCATCCGCGCGACCGTCGCGGGGGAGAGGTACCTCGATCCGGTGAGTGTGGCGCCACCGACGAACTCGAGGACGCGTGCATGCAGGCGACCCGCTGTGGTGTCCCACCACGCAGACATCGGGCCGTGCGCGCCGACGACCACCCGGGGGATGCGCAGATCCGGCTCACGCTCGGCGACGGTGTCGGCGGCGAGGCTCTGCAGGTCGATCTCCGCCTCGGAGAAGGCCGGGTTGGTCAGCTTGAGGACGCCGATCGGTGCGCCGGTGTCACGCTCGGTGAGCAGGAAGTTCTGATCCTGCTGACTTCCCAGCTCCGTGAGATCGCCGGTGATCGAGAAGGTCTCGGTCAGATGGCGTCGCACCTCGTCCATTCCGAGCGCGGGGGCGGGCAACTCGGGGCGTGCGAAGAAGTCGAAAACCTGGGTCTCGATCATCAGATGCCTCGTCTCGACGGGGTGTCACCACCTGGGGCGACTAGAACATACACGGTCGGTTTTCACTCCCACCAGACGCGATTTTCGCTGGTGGCAGCGGGTCAGAGGGGAGCGTCCGCGGTGGTCGCGATCGCGCCGGCGACGGCTCCTGTGTCGCTGCGGGCGACGACGACGATCAACGGGCCGTAGGGCGCACGCCATTCGCTGTGTGTGCGATCGGGTGGTCCGTCGGGCAGAGCACACGTGCCCATCAGCGCGTCGTCCACCGGCACTCGCTCGCCGTCGACGAAAGCGACGATCTCGGACACCGGATCGCCACCGGCGACGACGCGGAACGTGAGTGTGGCGCCGTCGCCGGCATCTCGGTGCACCGTCACGTCCGACACCCGCAGACGTAGGCCACCGTCGACCGGGCGACACGGCGTCGAGAACACGGCCTCGTCGGGCAACGCGGGGGTGCGCGGCGGGGGAGTGCGCCGCACCCGCAGGCTTTCGACCGAGCGGGCCAGCGCCAGCAGCATCGTGTCCGCATACGCGGCACCCGCGAGCGTCAGACCGACCGGCATGCCGGTGTCGTCCATCGTGCCCATCGGCACGGTGACCGTCGGGATACCGAGGTGCCGGGGCACCAGGTTGCCATTGGCCACCCAGACGCCGTTTTGCCAGGCGATGTCGGCCGAGGCGGCATCGGTGTCGGCGTCGGCGGGACCGACGTCTGCCGCTGCGGGGAATCGACGGCGTCGAAACCGTTGTCGGACAACCACGTCTCGAAGTCGGCGCGGCGTGTCTCTTCGAGGCCGCGCATTCCCGCCTCCACGGACGGGATCCGGTCGAAGGGCACGACGCCGACGCGGGCGCGTTCGACGTACTCCGCGAGATCGTAGGCGAGGTCGAACGGGAAGATTCCGTACCGGTCCGGAAGAGCTCCTGTCGGCGCGGGGAAGATCAGCGACCCGTCCACGGCCGCGAGATCCTCGGGCCCCGAGTCCACCGACCGCAGGAACGCGTCGAAGGCCCAGATGGACAGATCCCACACCTCGCGTTCGAGGTATTCGGCGGGGACGAGGCCCCGCTCGACCATCGTGCGTGACTCCGGGTGCAGACCCTCGTAGTTCTCCACGACCGGGAAGTCGGTTTCGACGACCTCGGCGCCGGCGGCCACCAGCTCGTCGCGCATCGTCAGCCACAGCGCCATCACCGAATCGCGAGTGCGGATCGGGTGAGCACTGTCCGGGTCGCCGTTGACGTAGAGCCGAGGCACCGCCAGACGCAACCCCTGCAGCGGTAGCGGTGCGAGGTCGACGAACGACGGCGGACGCACCGCCGACGCGGCGGGAATGTCGACCCACTCCTGCATCCGCCAGAGGTCCCCGTGACGCACCGGATCGTCGTCGACGACGACGTCGAGGAGTCGGAGGAGATCGTCCACCGAACGGGTATGGGGGACAACGACGTCCATCGTGGGGACCAACGGCCAGTTCCCGCGCACGGAGATCACACCCCGAGACGGGGTGTACGCGACGAGCGCATTGTTCGACGCGGGGGCTCGGCCCGACGACCATGTCTCCTCGGCCAGGCCGAAGGCGCCGAAACTCGCCGCAGTGGCAGTGCCTGACCCGTTCGACGATCCCGAACCGAAGGCCGATGTCAAATATCGTGCGTCATAGGGACTCTCGGCGCGACCGTACAGTCCTCGCTGCATGCCACCCGCCGCCATCGGGGGCATGTTGGTCAACCCGAGGCAGATGGCACCCGCCGAGCGCAGGCGGCCCACCGCGAAGGCGTCGTCGTCGGCGATCAGGCGTGCGAATGCGGGCGAACCCGCGGTCACCGGCAGGCCACGAACCTTGAAACTCGCCTTGGCGGTGAACGGTATTCCGTCCAGCGGTCCGAGGGACTGCCCTTGCGCCCGGCGCCGATCCGATGCGCGCGCCTCGTCGAACGCTGCGGGGTTGAGCACCGGAACCGAGTTCAGCATGATGCCCGACCGGTCGAAGTGAGCGATCCTGTTGAGGTAGCGGGCGACGAGCTCGACGCTCGTGACTGCACCCCGCGCGAGAGCGCCGCTCAGGAGTTCGAGATCGGCCTCGACGACCGTGAAACCACCAGATGTCATGTGCTGGGCACTGGACTCGACCGACACGCGATAAAACATACACTGTCGGTTTATGCTCGGCCTCGGATTCGCCGTTGTCGATCGGAGAGGAGACCGTCATCGCTCGCCCTTCGCGTCCACTTCTGAATCGAGAGCTGATCGCGCGGACCGCCCTGGCTCTCATCGATCGTCACGGCACCGAGGGGGCGAGCATGCGACGGGTGGCGCAGAAGTTGAACGTCAACCCGACCTCGCTGTACAACCACGTCGCGGACCGGGCCGCGATGATCGAGGACGTCCGCGCGCTCGTGTCGGCGCGCATCGATTCTGCGCCGCTGCGTGAGCGGTCGTGGGAGGACGGTCTCGTCGAGTGGGCGCGCTCGTATCGCATCGCGTTCGCCCGTCACCCGCGCGCCATTCCGTTGCTGATGACCACCCGGGCATCCGCGCCGGTCCTGCTCGCCGAGTACGAGGATTTCGTGGTGGCCGCCGAGGCCGCCGGTTGGCCCCCCGACGAGATCCTTCCGCTGCTGACCGCGTTCGAGTCGTTCATCCTGGGCAGCGTGCTCGACATGTCCGGTCCCACAGTCGTTTTCGACCCCACCGGACAGGAAGAGCGGTTCCCCCGTTTCACCGCCGCCTACGCGACGCTGGCGGACCACGACGCGTCCGACCCCGTCGCCACGCGCGCGTTCGAGCGGGGACTGGCGATGCTGGTGGCCTCGGCACGCCCGCCGACAGGGCGCCGAAACGGAAAACGCACCCTAAGCTGATCGGCGTGGACTGGGAGTTCGAGGCCGCGGTGTTCCAGTGGCGCGGCCCGGCACCGTACTTCTTCGTCGAAACCCCGCCGGACGTCGACGATTTCCTGCATGCGCGGGCGAGCGAACTGACCTACGGGTGGGGGGTCATACCGGCGCGCGTCCGCATCGGGCACACGGAGGTGACGACGTCGTTGATCCCCCGCGACGACGTCTACCTCGTCCCGCTGAAGGTCGCGCTGCGCCGCGCCGAGGGTGTCGACGACGGCGACACGGTCCGAATCCGACTCGACGTGGGCCCTGCTCGCTGATGCGGGCGCGGCTCAGGCGGATGCGTCGAGGATCTTGATCGCGAAGATCAGGGAATCGCCGGGAGCGATGCCTGCGGCGGGCTGACCGTTGGGATAGCCGTCGGCCGACGTCATCGCCACGGCGACGGTCGAGCCGACGCGTTGACCGGCGATGGCCTTCCCGAAGCCGGGCACCACACCGTCGAGCGGGAACTCGACCGGGGTGCCGCGCTGGTAGCTGCTGTCGAACACCGACCCGTCGCGTCCGTTGACACCCTCGTAGCAGACGGAGACCGTCGCGGTATCACCGACGACGGCACCCGAGCCGGGCGCCAACGTGTGCACCTGCGTTTCGGCCACCGTGAACGGCGCGGTCACGGTGATCAGGGGGGCTGCGGTGTCGGTGGAGCCGGTGACGGCGACGCTGCCGGTCGTACCGGGCAAGGTCCAGTCAGCGGCGGTGGAGGCGCTCGGTGGCGCGGTCGGACAGGCCGCTGCCTGCGCCTCCGAGGAACCGCAGGCTGTCAGGGCCAGCGTGGAGCCGACACACGCGGCGACGGCGAGGGCGCAAGGAACTCGGCGGAGCAGCACGCGGCCACGCTACCGTCTCACAGGTTTGAGCACGTGGTCGGTCTGGGCACTGGACATCGCATGAGCGACGACAACAAGGTGACTGTGGAACGTTCCATCGACGCATCCGCCGACGCGGTGTTCGACGTGCTGTCCAACCCCCACCGGCACCCCGCCTTGGACGGTTCCGGGTTCCTGCGCAGTGTCGACCACGCCGATCGCATCCAGAAGGTCGGTGATGTGTTCACGATGAACATGGCAGGCGATCACATGGGCGGCGAGTACAAGACCGACAACCACGTCACCGGATACGTCACGGACAAGCTGCTGGCCTGGCAGACGGCACCCGCCGGAACGGAGCCGCCCGGGTGGGAGTGGTTGTGGGAGCTCGAAGCCCAGGGTCCGAACGCGACACTGGTCCGGCACACCTACGACTGGTCGAAGGTCACCGACAAGGATCTGCTGAAGAAGGTGTCGTTCCCCCTGGTGACCGAAGACCAGCTGAGCGACACGCTGTCTCGCCTGGCGGCGGAAACCTCGTCCTGAGCGACCCGCCGGCGCGGATCAGACTGGGCTGATGCGCGCACTGGTGATGGACAGGATCGGCGGCCCACTCGAGGTCCGGACCGTGCCGGATCCCAGTCCGCCGTCGGACGGCGTCGTGGTGGCGGTGCGGGCCACCGGCCTGTGCCGCAGCGACTGGCACGCGTGGGCCGGGCACGAGGCCGTGTCTCTTCCGCACGTGCCGGGCCATGAATTGGCCGGCGTCGTCGCGGCCGTCGGCGCGCAGGTGCGTGGGTGGTCGGTCGGTGACCGAGTCACGGTGCCTTTCGTGTGCGGCTGCGGTGCCTGCACGTGGTGCCGATCCGGCAACGCACAGGTCTGCCCCCATCAACAGCAGCCCGGATTCACCTACTGGGGTTCCTTCGCGGAGTACGTCGCGCTGCCCGCCGCCGACGCGAACCTGGTGAGCCTGCCTTCGACCGTGTCGTTTACCGCCGCGGCCGGTTTGGGGTGCCGGTTCGCGACGGCATATCGCGCCCTGACCGGCGTGGGCCGGCTCGAGCGCGGACAGTGGCTGACAGTCGTCGGCGCCGGCGGTGTCGGGCTGAGCGCGGTGATGATCGGCAAAGCGTTGGGCGCCAACGTGATCGCGGTGGATCGCACCGCCGAGGCGCTCACCGCGGCCGAAGCCCTCGGCGCTGACCACTGCGTCATCGCCGAGGGCGCGGAGACCTCGGAGTCGATTCGTGAGATCACCGGTGGCGGAAGCGACGTCGGTGTCGACGCGGTGGGTCACGAATCTGCGTGTGCGCTGTCCATCGTCAGCCTCCGCAGGCATGGCCGTCACGTGCAGGTGGGCTTGTTGCCGTCTGTCGACGGGCATCCGCGCGTGCCGATGGATCGCGTCATCGCGTGGGAGATATCGCTCCACGGCAGCCACGGAATGGCCGCGGCGGACTACCCACCGATGCTGGACATGATCGAGCGCGGCGAGGTGCGTCCTGAGGCTCTGATCGAGCGGATCATCACCTTGGAGGAGGCAGCCGAGGCCCTGCCGACCATGGACACCGCATCACCAGCCGGTGTCACGATCATCGACCCCTGCGCCTGAGCTCAGGCAGTACCCAGCGTGACCTGCGCGGTGCGCGTCGCGCCCGCGTCGTCGCGATAGGTGACCGACACCTGATCTCCCGGCGCCTTGGAGCGCACCGCGGCGGCCAACGCTTCGGGCCCGTCGATGATCTGGTCGTTGATCTTCGTGATCACCGCGCCGCTGGGCAGTCCGGCCGCGGCTGCGGGACTTCCGGCCGCCACCTGCGCAACGGCCGCACCGCCGGTGTCGCTGGTGTCGTTGCTGAGCTGCACCCCGAGCGAGCCGTGGCTGGCCGTGCCGGAGGAGATCAATTCATCGGCGATACGTTTGGCCTGGTCGGAGGGAATCGCGAAACCGAGGCCGATCGAGCCGCCGCTGGAGCCGGATCCCATGCTGGCGCCGGCGGAGTTGACACCGATCAGGTCGCCGTTCATGTTCACCAACGGCCCGCCCGAGTTCCCGGGATTGATGGCGGCATCGGTCTGCAACGCGTCGAGGATGACCGGGGGCCCACCCTCGCCGTCGCCGGCGGCCACCGGTCGATTGAGCGCACTGACGATGCCTCGCGTCACCGTGCCCTGCAAGCCCAGCGGCGACCCGATCGCGACGACCTCCTGGCCGATCTTGACGTCCTTCGACGAGCCGATGGTGATCGGAGTCAATCCGCTGACGCCTTGGGCGCGCACGACCGCCAGGTCACCGATCGGATCGGTGCCGACGACGGTGAACGGCACGCTGCGGCCATCGGCGAAGGTGACGGTGGCCGCGGAGTCGCCGCCGTCGAAGGCCGCGGGTCGCGCACCCATGCCGCTCTGGACGGCGGGCGCGACGACGTGGTTGTTGGTGAGGATGAGACCGTCGGGACTGAGCACGATCCCGGACCCTTCGGCCACGCCCTGGCCTGCAGCGATCTGCAGTTTGACCACGCTGGGCATCACCTTGGCGGCGACCTGCTCCACCGAGTCCGGCGCAGCGCTGGCGGCCGGCTTCACCGGCTGCGCCTGCACGGTTGCCGGCGTCGCGGTGGCCGGGTGCTGGTGATCGGTCACAGCTACCGCGGCCGCGGCGCCTATGCCTCCGCCGGCGATGGCGACGGCCGCGGCGCCGGCGAGCACCAGACTGCGGGGGGTACGCGATCGCGCCGCGCGGCGCGCGGTGCGCGGTGAAGGCGGTGCAGCCGGGTGGCCAGGCCACGGTGTCGGGTTGCCCGACAACGGGTTCGGTTGGCTGGGCCAGTGTCCTCTCGTCCAGTCGTGAGTGGGCGGGACGGGTGGGGGCGGGGTCGCCATGGGTGGTGTTCCCTTCGAGGTTGGGGCATGGGAAGTCGATAATTCGACTCGGTTGCCTCAACACTGCCCACCGCAACTGAGACTCCACTGAGAGCACACTCAGCAAAGACCGAGAACATCAGGCTCAACGGTAGAGGCTGGCCAACCCGTTGACGGGGCCGAGACCGTGGCCGAGCGGATAGGCCTCCCGGATGCATTCGGTCACCCACATCTTGCCGAAGGCCACCGCATCGGGCACGGAGTAGCCGTGCGCCAATGCGGCTGTGATCGCCGCACCCAATGTGTCGCCGGCGCCGTGGTCATCTCGGGTGTCCACCCGAGCCGCAGCGAACTGGTGAAACTCCGAACCGTCGAACAGGAGGTCCGAGCTGACGCTCGATGTGCGCAGGTGGCCGCCCTTCACCAGCGCCCATTGCGGACCGAGCGCATGCAGGGCGCGCGCAGCGTCACGCTGGGTGTCGGCGTCCACGACGTCGATGCCGACGAGCAGGCGTACTTCGTCGAGATTCGGCGTCACCAGGGTGGCCAGGGGGATCAATTCGTCGCGCATGGCATCGAGAGCACTGGGGTGCAGCAGCGGCTCGCCCGCATTGGAGGCGCAGACCGGGTCGACGACGAAAGGGACGGTCCCGGCGAGCTTTTCGGTCGACCACGTGGCCACGATGGCGCGGATGATGCCGGCGGAGGCGAGCATGCCCGTCTTGGCCGCTTCGATTCCGATGTCGGAGGCCACCGCGCTGATCTGCGCCGCGACCACCTCGACGGGGATCTCGTGAAATGCCCTGACTCCCAACGAGTTCTGCACTGTCACGGCGGTCACCGCGGCGGTTCCGTGAACGCCGAGCATCGCAAAGGTGCGCATGTCGGCCTGCAGGCCGGCGCTCCCGCCGGAGTCGGAGCCCGCGATGGTCATCACCCGGCGCGGCGTCTGTCCAGGCGGGGTCAGGGGGAGACGGTTCGTCATCACGGCAGAGTCTAAAGGGCCCTCCACGCCGGGGACGCTGATCTACGACGCGCTCGAGCGAGGGTCGCCCGGTCGGCCGAACAGATAGCCCTGACCCCATTCGACACCGAGCTCGGTCAACGTCGCCTGCTCGTCGCGTCGCTCGATCGCCTCGGCGATCGTGGTTGCTCCCATCTCCGCGCAGAGCCTGACGATGGCGATCACCAGAGCACGTTTTGCCGGATCGCGATCGATATCCGAGGTGAGCGAACCATCGATCTTGATGACATCGGGCCGCAGCTGCAGCATCTGCGTGAAACTCGCATAGCCGGCACCGGCGTCGTCGATCGCCAGTCGTACACCTGCGTCCCGCAATGGCTGCAGCGCGTCGGCCAAGCCGTCGGGAAACGGCTCGTGCTCGGTGATCTCGAGGACCACCGGCACACGCACTGCCCGCAGGGCGGCGTGTAACCGCTCGTCCATGGCTGCCGACGGACTGGCGTTCACGGCGAGGAAGCGGTCTGGGGGTATCCAGTCGACGTCGGCGAGCACCCTGGACAACGCCGCCAATTCGAGAGGGACGCCGCGCCCGAGGCGGCGTGCGACGTCGAACCAGTAGGCAGGAGAGCGTTCCGCACCGCCGGGGAAACGGCACAAACCCTCGAAGCCGACGACAGATTCCGAAGCGAGGTCGACGATCGGCTGGTACACCGCCGACAGCGGGGACGGCGCTGCCAGCAGGTCGCTCAGGTGCTGATGGAGCGCATCCTCGCGCGCCAGGTCGGGGAGTAGCACAGACGCCAGGAACTGTGCGGCGTGATCGCGCCCCGAATGGCGGGGATCGCCCAGGAAATCGTCGAGCATCGACGACAGTTCGGTGTGAGATCCGATCAGAGCCGAGACGAAGCGCGCGGTTGCCTCCATCGCCGCGATATCGCGTTCGGTGAACTTGTATGTCTCGACAGCGGTGAGGCTCAGCGCCCCGATACCCCTGCCGTGGTGCAGGAGCGGGATCACGACGAGGGAGCCGATACCGAGGCGTGCACCGATGGCCCGGACCTCCTCGGTCAGCTCGGGATCGGCCAGCGGGTCAAGACTGACCTGTGGACGCCCGGTGGCGACGGCTCGACCCTGGAAGGTTCCGTGAAGCGGCAGGGTCAGCCCGAGCAGGGATTTCACCAGCCCGTGCGCGGAGACCACCACGAACGTGTCCTCGGGGGTCAACAGACTGACCGCTGCGCCGTCGGCTTTCGGTGTGAGCAGGCACATCTGCTCAGCGATCCTCTGCATGAGCGCTGAGGGATCGATGGACGCATTGATCGCTGCGACGAGGTTCTGCACCGTGCGACCTAGAGAGATCCCACGTTCTCGTGGCGAAGGCGCATCGTCGAGTTCCTCCCCTGGGCCAGCTGGTCGAGCCGCCTCGGGCCAAGGTAACAGCGAACTGTCAGCCAGAGGGCCGGATGCGGGAATCAGCCGTTGTCGCGCCAGGCGAGCACGTCTTTGAGCGCCCCCAGGTCGTACCCGTCGTCGGCGGTGAGTTCGGTCTGGAACAACGTCACTCCCGCATCACGGAACTCGTCCGCACTGCGCCTGTTCTGCCACAGAGTCGAGCGCTCGATCTCGGCGCCGCTGCGGCCGAACGTCGCGGCCAGCTCGTCCACGCGCTCGCTGAGCCTGCGGAACGTGTCGAGTTCGGCGAACGCATGCCAGATATGGGCATGTCGGGCGACGGCAGGGAGTGAGCGTTTGGGTCCGGTACCGCCGATGAGGATCGGCAGCGGGCGGACCGGTGGCGGGTTGAGGACGGCCAGCCTGTTCTCGATGCGGACGAGGCTCTCGTCGAACAGGTCGAAGCGGGATCCGAAGGTCCCGAAGTCGTATCCGTAGGTCGTGTAATCCTTTTCGTACCATCCCGCGCCGAGTCCGAGGATGAGTCGGCCGCCGCTGATGTGATCGACGGTGCGCGCCATGTCGGCCAGCAGATCGGGGTTGCGGTAACCGACACCGGTGACGAGCAAACCGATGTCGGCGTGCGAGGTGATCTCACCCCACGACGCCAGCGCGGTCCATCCCTCGAAGTTGGTCACGTCGGGCTGCACCTGCGCCAGAACGGGCTTGCCGTCGACGAGGGCGTCCATCACCGGTCGATGAAAGTGGTCGTAACCGAAGATCACGTCGACGCCGAGATCGTCTGCGGCGACGACGGCGTCGCGCCAGCTGCGGTAGTCGGGTGCGCCTCCGGGCTGAATCTGAACGGCGACGCGGACGGGACGGGTCATGGCTGCTCCTGAGTCGGGGGACGGCACTCTTGAGCCAATTCGTCTCGTACCGGGTTTATTCCGGTCCGAGTGAGGATGGGGGTTCAGCGCGGCGCAGACGGGGCACACTCGCACCGGATCGTCGAAGCGGCGCTCCGTCATTCCAGAGAGGACCTCGCGACCATGACGATGCCCAGTGACGCTGCCGATGCGGTCGAATCGAACGGTACGAACGACGGGCCGCGCGACCACGAGGGTGTCGACACCGACCACTCCGCCTACGTCGACGAGAACAATGTTCCCCACCCCGGAGACGCCAACGAGCAGCGCTGACCCGGCTAGGTGAGATAGGTTCCGTGCCCTTCCACGACTCGATCGCCGGCGAAGCGCAGAACTTCGTTGACCAGACCGCCGCGCTGGTTGCGATAGTTGATGACCATCACGTCGACTCCCTGATAGACGGCCTCGACGGTGAAATGCAGGTCAGGGTGCAGCTCGAGCGCACGAACCCAGTACTCGCGTAACGCTTCCTTGCCCGCGACCCGACCGCCCGTTGTCGGGAGCACCTGCGCGGCGACCGGAGAGGTGAACACGACGGCGTCGTCGAAGTGGTCGAGAACCCTCTCGACGTCGTGAGCGTTCCAGGCGTCAACCCATTGCCGACTGAACGTCTCGGCATCTCTGTCCATGCGGCACGTTAACGAGCCGGACGTGCGGTAGTCCAGCGCTTTTCGGCCGACCACGAGCCGGACATACGAACGCCCGTCTGAGTCCGCCGTCGCAGGAAACTCGTCCGCAAATACCGACACACCGTTGTCGCGGACGTGTCCGACGCTGTCGACATGACCGAGAACGCAAGCGCCGAGACGACCATGACCCCGAACACCGCGGTCGCGGATGCGGCACTCGCCGTGTGGCTGACGATGTGGAACAGCGGCGGCGAGATCGCCCGTCGCATCTGCACCGACGATTTCCGGATCCACTTCCTCAACTCCGAAGCCGACGGCTCGAACCCGGGCGACGACGTCCTGGGCGCGCAGAGCTTCGCTCGATACCTCGACGCGTACCGCGAGAGGCATCCGGAAGTGGTGTTCACCGAGGTGGCGCGCGCCGTCGACGGGGTGCACGGGCGGATGCTGTGGAATGTGCGGGCAGGGGAGAATGCTGCCGGCGGGGTCGACGTCTTCGACTTCACCGACGACGGCTTGATCCGCGAGGTGTGGTCGGTGGGCGGCACGCGGACACATCGCACCTGAGATCGGAGGAGGCTTGCGTGATGAGGCGGGCGGAAAGGTTGTACGCGCTGGTCGACCTCCTGCGTGGAGCCCGCCGACCGATGTCCGCCGCGCGGCTCGCCGAGGAATTCGCGGTGTCCAAACGCACGATCGAACGTGACATCCAGTCTCTTCAGCTCGCGGGTGTACCGATCTACGCCGATCGTGGAGTGTCGGGCGGCTATTCGATTCTGCGCGAGCACTCTCTGCCTCCGCTGAACCTGACGGTGACAGAGTCGTTGGCGGTGCTCGCGGGGCTCGCCCTTCTGGAGACCTCACCGTATGGAACGGCGGCGCGACGAGCGCGGGCCAAGGTCCTGGCGATCAGCGGCGAGGATCACCTGGCGTCGGTCGGAGACGCGTTGGCGTCGATGTTCGTCATCGACGCCGAAGCCCCCACGGAGGCGGCGATCGCACTCATTCCGGAAGCGATCGCCGCCCGCCGGGTCGTGCGGCTGCACTACATCGCCGAGGACGGGACGACCCGCACCAGTCGGGACGTGGAGGCGATGGGACTGCTCCGCGGCGGGGATGTTTGGATGTTCGTCGGATGGTGCCGGCTACGCAATGGAATTCGGGGGTTTCACCTCGACCGCATTCGGCAGCTGGAGATCAGTGACGAAGTCTTTCCCGAACGGGACCCCGCGGTACTCGACGCAGACCTGTCGCGGTGGCGTACCCGTCGGCTGGGGTGAGCAGCCGAGTCGGCCGGCATACCGGGGAATCGGTTCCGGCCGCGGGTGGTTGATCGGGCAGTGAAGAGGATCGGATTCCTGTCGTTCGGGCACTGGTCAGACAGCCCGCATTCCCGGGTGCGCTCCGCCTCAGACGCCCTGCTGCAATCGGTCGAGCTGGCGGTAGCTGCCGAGGAGATGGGCGCTGACGGTGCGTACTTCCGCGTGCACCACTTCGCCAGGCAACTGAGTTCTCCGTTCCCGCTGCTCGCCGCAGCGGCCGCGCGCACCACACGCATCGAGCTCGGCACCGGAATCATCGACATGCGCTACGAGAACCCGCTGTACATGGCTGAGGATGCCGGCGCTGCCGATCTCCTCTCCGGTGGCAGACTGCAGCTGGGCATCAGCCGCGGGTCGCCCGAGCAGGTGATCGAGGGCTACCGCTACTTCGGTCACCAACCCGCTGAGGGCGACGCCGATGGCGCCGAGATGGCACGCGAACACACGCGGGTGTTCCTCGAGGTACTGACGGGCCGGGGCTTCGCGCAGCCCAACCCGCGTCCGATGTTCCCGAATCCGCCGGGTCTGCTCAGGCTCGAGCCGCACTCCCCGGGATTGCGTGACCGAATCTGGTGGGGTGCGGGTACCCGCGCCACGGCCGAATGGACGGCTCGCGAGGGGATGAACTTGATGAGCTCCACGCTGCTGTCCGAGGACACCGGTGTGCCCTTCCATCAGCTGCAGGCCGAGCAGATCCAGCGATTCCGTGATGCGTGGACAGCCGCCGGCCACGAGCGTCAACCGCGGGTCTCGGTGAGCCGCAGCATCTTTCCGATCGTCAACGATCTGGACAAGCAACTGTTCTGGCACAACCGCAACAGCACGGACGAGGTCGGCGTGCTGGCCGGCGGCACAGCCCGCTTCGGTAAGACATACGCGGGTGAGCCCGACAAGCTCATCGCTCAGCTCGCCGAGGACGAAGCCGTTGCGGCGGCGGATACGTTGTTGTTGACGGTTCCCAATCAGCTTGGCGTCGAATACAACACGCACGTCATCGAGAGCCTGCTGACCCATGTCGCGCCGGAGCTCGGATGGCGGTGAGGAACTCGGCGTCGGCCCGTTCCCGCCCGTAGAATCCCCGAGTGTGACCGAGCAGACGCCGCCGTGCTGGGAGATGGCGACGGCGGCGTGCGATCGGCTCCCCGGGGTGACGTCGATGGTCGGGTATCGCACCCTCGACGTGCCCGACGGTACGCATCTCGGTATGCCGTCGGCGAGCCTGACGTTCATCGTCAGCGCCGACGAGGGCGTCGAGGCTGCTGCCGATGTCACGCAGTTGCCGCTGGCTCGTGCGCAACGCGTGATCCTCGGCGGACTGAAACTGCGCGCCAGCCATGTGCGGCAGCGTCGTGGACAGTCCGGGATCCAGCTCGCTGTGCACCCGCTGGCCTCACGGGCCCTGTTCGGTGTGCCCGCCGCCGAGCTGAGCGTCGATGACTTCGACGGATCCGCTGTCCTCGGCGCGGTCGCGAGGCAGCTCAGCGATCAGGTCGCCGAGGCGGCATCCTGGCCCGCCGCCTTCGACGTGGTTGCCGGGTTCGTGCAGCGTAGCGCAGACGCCCGCAACTCGGTGCGGCCCGAAGTGCGACATGCGTGGCGAATGTTGCGGTGCAGCGGGGGACGCGTATCGGTGGCCGCGGTGGCCACGGAGGTCGGTCTCACTCCGCGTCATCTGGGCACTCTGTTCCGCCGCGAGGTCGGGCTCGCACCCAAGGCCGTCGCGCGGTTGATGCGCTTCGAGACGGCGACCGCACAGATCGTTCGATCGGTCTCCGGAAGCGCCGGCGTCGACCTGGCCGACGTCGCAGCCACCACCGGCTTCTCCGACCAAGCCCACCTGAGCGCCGAGTTCGTCGCCTTCACCGGCCTTCCGCCGCGGAAGTGGATCGCTGCGGAGTTCCGAAACATCCAAGACGGCGGCCACCGGATGTTCGATCCTGACAACCATGACCCTGTCGAACATGACCCTGTCGAACCCGGCCGTGTGGCCCACACTGCAAGCCCATGACGCACCCGCGCTGATCGATTACCTCGTCGACACCTTCGGCTTCGTCGTGGGCGCCCGCTATGGCGACGAGGATCGCGTGGACCACGCTCAGCTGAACTGGCCGGAGGGCACCGGCGGGCTGATGATGGGCAGCTACAAGCCAGGCACCGACTGGTGTCGCGAACCCGGTAGCGCGGGTGCCTACATCGTCACCGCCGACGTGGACGCGCTGTACACGCGGGTGGTGTCGAAGAACGCCGACATCGTGCGCCCGCTGTGCTCGACCGATTACGGATCGCGGGAGTTCGCTGTTCGTGACCCGGAGGGCAATCTGTGGAGCTTCGGCACCTATGCGGGTGAGGTGAGTGAAACCGAGCCACCTGTTTAGGCGCGACGAGAGCGGGAAGCCGGGCGGTCCAACCGAACGAGCCCCTCCGGAGTGGGCTCGATCCGTGACGAGGGGATGCAATGGCAGCCGACCGTGGAGCCAAAGAGACCATCAAGAGTGTCGTCAAGGACGCCAAGGACAAGGTGGTCGAAGCAGCCGACAGGCTTGCGCAGCACAGCCCGAAGTACATTCCTGGTGCACCGGGGCCGGAGCCGGCGTCGTTCGACGAACCGACCGAGGCGCGCGAGCCGCTTCCGCCGAAACCGGACCAGGGTGGTCCTGATTTGCGCACCGCCACCGGCCTTTCCGTGGGCGGAGGTCAGACGGCGCGCGGGCAGCAGGGGGAGTACCTCACCACCGCCCAGGGCGCACGGCTGTACGACACCGACCATTCTCTGAAGGCCGGGCAGCGCGGGCCGACACTGCTGCAGGACCACCACCTCCGGGAGAAGATCACCCACTTCGACCATGAGCGCATCCCCGAGCGTGCGGTGCACGCCCGCGGTGCGGCGGCACACGGTGTGTTCCGCGGCAATAGTGCCGCTGAAAAAATCTGCACGGCGGGCTTCTTGAGGTCGGGCGCAGAAACCGATGTGTTCGTGCGCTTTTCGACAGTCTTGGGTTCCCGGGGTTCGGCCGACACGGTGCGCGACACCCGCGGCTTCGCCACCAAGTTCTACACCGACGAGGGCACATTCGACCTCGTCGGCAACAACATCCCGGTGTTCTTCATCCAAGACGGCATCAAGTTCCCCGATGTCGTGCACGCGGCCAAACCGCATCCCGATCGCGAGATCCCGCAGGCGCAGAGTGCCCATGACACCTTCTGGGACTTCGTGTCGCTACACACCGAGGCTCAGGCTCACACCATGTGGAACATGTCAGACCGGGGGATTCCCCGTTCGTACCGGATGATGGAGGGCTTCGGTGTCCACACGTTCCGCCTCACGGGGCCGGACGGTTCCACGTCGCTGGTGAAGTTCCATTGGAAGCCGCGCCTCGGGGTGCACTCTCTGGTGTGGGAGGAGGCGCAGATCGCGGCCGGGATGGATCCCGACCTGCATCGGCGTGACCTGGCGGACGCGATCGAGAAGGGCGCCTACCCCGAGTGGGACCTCGGCGTGCAGGTGATGCCCGATTCGCCGGACCAGATGTTCGAGGGCATCGACTTGCTGGACCCCACCAAGATCGTGCCCGAGGAACTCGCACCGGTCCAGCTGATCGGAACCATGGAGCTCAACCGCAATCCGACGAACTACTTCGCCGAAACCGAACAGGTGGCATTCCATCCTGGGCATCTGGTCCCCGGCATAGATGTGACCGACGATCCGCTGCTGCAAGCGCGGCTCTTCTCTTATCTGGACACCCAGCTGAGCCGCCTCGGCGGGCCGAACTTCGGTCAGATACCGATCAATCGGCCACACGCCCCCGTCAACGACATGCTGCGCGACGGCTTCCACCAACACGGCGTGCACCCGGGAGTTGCTCCCTACCAACCGAATTCCCTCGACGGCGGATGCCCGTTCTTCGCCGGCGCAGATACCGCGGCGTTCATCGAAGCGCCGGCGGTGGTTGCCGAGTCGACGAAAGTCCGTGCGGCTCCGGCGTCGTACGACGACCACTTCAGCCAGGTCACGCTGTTCTACCGCAGCTTGACCCCGGTCGAGCAGGCCCACATCGCCGAGGCGTACACCTTTGAACTCGGAAAGTGTTATGAGCAGGCGATCAAGGAACGCCAGCTGTCGGTTCTGGCGAACATCGACGCCGATCTGTGCGCGACCGTCGCGGCGGGGCTCGGCCTCGAGGCGCCCGCGGCCACAGCACCGCCCGCCGACCCGGCGCAGCTCAGCCCGGCGGTGTCGCAGGTGGGGGAGCGCTGGCCGACAGATGGACGTAACATCGGCATCCTCGTCGGTCCGGACTCCGATGTCGGCGACGTCTCCACCGTGGTGGATGCACTGGGCGCGGCGAAACTTGTGCCCCTGGTCATCGCTGCGCACGGAGGCACCCTCACCCACGAGGGCGGTACCGTACCGATCTCCCGGACATACACGACCGCACGTTCGATCGAATTCGATGCTCTGGTGATCGCGGGCTCGCCCACCACCGTGCAGGCAAAGATCCTCGTCGATGAGGTGTTCCGGCACTTCAAGGGCATCGCGGTCCTGCCACAGGGCGCCGATCTGTTGACTCGAGCCGGCGTGGCCGACGGCGCTGCAGGCGTTCTCGACGGATCGGACGCTGCTGCGCTGGCCTCCGCACTGATCGAGAGTCTCGGCGAGCACCGGGTGTGGGGCCGCGACGTCGCGGTCTGAACCCGAGTGGCGTCGGTTATGGAGACGTCACAAGTGGACAGGAATCACGGCACCGTCACGGGGTATCGCACGGTGCGTCAGAACAATTCGAGATGAAGGTGCAGGACATGGCATCAGGCGTGGCGACCGTGTGGTTACCGGTCGAAGACATGAAGCGCGCGGTGAGCTTCTACGGCGACACACTCGGTCTCGAGGTGAAGAAAGAGTCCGACGAGTGGTCGGAGTTGGACGCCAACGGATTGATGGTGGGCCTGAACGCTCGCGAATCGTCGGGAGCGGACGGCAGCGGTGGCGCCCTCCTGACGTTCCAACCAGATGGCGGCATCGACGACGAGGTCTCACGGCTTCAAGGCGAAGGCGTGTCGTTCGTCGGCGACATCAGCGACCACCCGTGGGGCCGGATCGCGTCCTTCAAAGACTCCGAAGGAAACGATCTGCAACTGTACGAGCCGCCCTCGGAGTGAATCAGCGGTATCGGCTTCGGGTGAGCGAAACGGTTGCAGTTCGCGCGGGGGAGCGCAAGAGTGACCTCATGCCTGATGCTGAACCCCACAAAACCGACACCACCCCGGGACTGGCTCCCTTGGCCGACCGCCTCGACAGGATCGCCGAGCAGCTCGGGGTGAAGTCGGTGTTGGTGATGCGGTCGGAATCCGACTCGATGGTGGTTGCTGCAACCGCTGGAGAAGCGACACAACACTATTCGGTTGGCGCAGCGGGCAAGAAAGCGTTGGACGACGCGTCGCGGGTGCCGCTCTACTGCGAGCGGGTGGTCGACGGCGATGATCCGTTGTTCGTCCGTGATTCCCGCACCGACGCCACCTTCGCCGGCAACGAAGACGAAGTGGAGTTCGGACTACACAACTATCTCGGGGTGCCCGTCCACGACGCCGCAGGACAGGTCGTCGGGACGGTGTGTGTACTCGACGACAGCCCGCGCGACTACACCGAGGAGGAACGCGCGCAGCTCTCGGCGTTGGCGGGAGAAGTCGAGCAGATCGTCGCGAAGGACGACAGCGCACTCAGCTGACGTGCAGGGCTCCGACGACTAGCCCCACTCGCCGATCACGGACGTCGATCAGCGAAGCGACACCCGGCCCCGGATGCGGCCGAGAACGACGAGGGTCATCAGCGTGACCGCGAGCAGAAGTGTGGTGCTGGCAGCGGCCTGGAAGACCTGACCACGGTCGGTCAACCCGAATATGGTCACCGGCAACGTCTTCCACGTCGCGGGATACACCATCACGGTGGCGCCGAGCTCGCCCATCGACAGGGCGACCGCCAACCCCGACGCCGCGCCGAGTGCCGGCAGAAGCAGCGGGAGTGTGACCCGCAGCAGAACTCGCGCCGGACCTGCACCGAGTGATTCCGCGGCCTGCCGGTAGGCGGGGTCGAGTCGATCGAGTGCCGCCGACACGGCGCTGAAGGCGAACGCCAGGACGAGGGCAGTGTGGGCGAGGATGACGATCCATCTCGTCCCACCGAGCAGCAGCGGCCGCTCGTTGAAGGCGATCAGCACACCGAGTCCGATCGCGACCGACGGCACGGCGATGGGCAGGTGGAACACCGCATCGGTGATGCGCCGCAGCCAGGTCGGCACCTCCCGCGCCGCCAGGGCAGCCCAGGTTCCGGCCGTCACGGCGAGGGCGCCGGCAAGCAGCGCCGTCTGCAGGCTCACCGACAGACTTGCGAGGTCCTCGCCGGACAGCGCCGTGCCGTACCTCGCAAATCCGAGGTCGGAAGGAAGTGGGCCGGTCCACGAGCCGGCAAGTCCGGCCACCACGACCGTCCCGAGCGGCAGCACGAACACCACGGTGACGATCATCCCGAACAGGGCGAGCACCGCCCGTCTACTGCGCGCGCTCCACAGCAGCACCGTCGTCCCCCCTTCGTGCAGTCAGCCGGGCGAACACGATGCGGTACAGCGCGTACAACGTCAATGACAGCACCACCTGCACCGACGCGATCACCGCGGCGCCAGGCAGATCGAACGTCACGATCCCACGGGTGTAGACGAGCACCGGCAAGGTGATGACCCCTTTGGCGCCGGTGAACAACACGATGCCGAACTCGTTGAGCGTCAACAACAGAACGAGGCTGCCGCCGGCGGCGAGCGCGGGCCACGCCTCGGGCAGCACGATGGAGCGCAGTGTGGTCCACGGTGACGCGCCGAGGCTCGCGGCCACGTCGAGGTGGGCGCGGGGAACCAGCGAGAACGCCGCCAGCAACGGACGTACCACGAAGGGCGTGAAAAAGGTGATCTCCGCGGCGATCACCCCGGCGGGGGTGTACAGGAAGTCGAGCAACGGGCCCGAACCGTCGCCGGTGAACTCGGTGGCGAGCGCGTTGACCGCGCCGGCCGTGCCGTAGAGGAATGTGAAGGCCAGCGTGATCAGAAAAGACGGCAGTGCGAGCACGGTGTCGATGAGCCGGCCCACCAGCGCCGAGCCGGGAAAGGGAACGAACGCGAGCACCACCGCGAGGAACAGACCGAGCACCAGGCACCCGACCGTCGACGCTGTCGCGATCGTGATGGTCCGCCACAGGGCGTCGCGGAACAGTTGCGAACCGAGCACCTCACTCCACGATCCGCCGACGGATTCGGCGAACACCCGCACCAGCGGGTAGCACGCGATCATCAGAACCAGCGTCAGCGGTGGCAGCAACCACAGCCATGCGCGCGACCGCGGCGCCGGCCCTGTCTTCGCGTCGTGTGCCTCCAGAACCGTTGTCACGCCGCATGTCCCGACGAGACGAGGACGCCGGCCGGTTCCGGTAGCCGAACCCCGACGACGCTGCCGTGTTCGAACGGGGTGTGGCCCGGCACGTCCACCTGCACGGTCACGTCGGGAAGAGAGTCGAGCGCCAGCACCAGCCGGGTGACCGCGCCGCGCCAGACTGCGGCCGACACGGTCGCGGGCAGCGCGTTGCGCTCGCGGGCGGAAACCACCTGCAGGGCGTGCGGGCGCACGCACAGCAGGGCGGGCGATCCCGGCGCCCAATCGGGTTGGCCGATCTCGGGATGCGGTGCTTCGGCACTGACCGTGCGCGAGCCGAGGCTGATCAACGCCGAGGTGCCGCTGACACGGCCGACCGTGCACGGCAACAGATTTGCCCCGCCGAGGAACGCCGCGGTGAAACTGCTGGGCGGACGCTTCCACAGGTTCTCGGCGGTGTCGACGTCGACGAGCCGTGCGTGGTTCATCACCGCGATGCGGTCGGCCAGAGCGAGCGCCTCGGACTGGTCGTGAGTCACGTAGAGCATCGCCATCTGCGGCAGTGCCTCCTTGAGGCGCTGCAGTTCGGTGAGCATCGACTGTCGCAGCGACGCGTCGAGCGCCGCCAGCGGCTCGTCGAGCAGTAGTACGGCAGGTCGGATCGCCAGGGCTCGGGCGATGGCCACGCGCTGCTGCTGGCCGCCCGAGAGCTCCCGCGGCAGTCGAGTTCCGAAGCCGGCCATCCCGACCATCTCCAGGACCTCGGCCACCCGCGGTGCGATCTCTCGTCGCGCCGTCCGCTGGGCCCGCAGCCCGAACGCCACGTTGTCGGTGACGGACATATGGGGGAACAGCGCATAGGACTGCAGGACGACGCCGATGCCGCGGCGCGCCGGCGGCAGGTTGGTGACGTCGCGGCCGGCCAGCCTCACCGAGCCCGATGTGGGGCGCACGAACCCGGCGAGCGCCCCCAGCGCGGTGAATTTGCCCGATCCGCTGGGTCCGAGCAGCGCGATCGTCTCCCCACCGGCGACGCGTAGCGAGAAGTCGACCAGGGCGGTGGTGGCCTTGCGTCTGCGGCCGTAGGTGACCCCGACACGGTCGAACACGATGGCCGGTGTCGCCGCATCTGCCCTCGGCGTCTGCGTGCGGCGCCCGAGTGGACCCAGGCGGGTCTGGGCCATGTCAGCTACCCGTCGCCTTCTGGTAGGCGGCGACATCGGCGTCGAGGTCGGCGAGCACGGTGTTCCAGTCCGGCACCCATACGTCGACCCCTTGCAGGACGCCGGCCGGGGTCTCGGGCCCGGTGCCGTCCGAGGTCTTGAGCGCGTCGAGCACCGGCATGCCCAGTGCGTCTGTCGGCACCGTCTTCTGGACATCGTCGGAGACGAGGAAGGCCAACAGCTTCTTGGCCTCTTCGGCGTGCGGGGCCCCCGCGGTGACACCGGCCACGTAGGGCAGCGACACCGTTGTCCGTCGGCCCTGCGCGTCGGCGGGGATGAAGATCCTGAAACGCGACTTGTCGTCCTTGATGGAGGCGAGGTTCATCTGCACGTCGCCGTTGGCCACCAGCAGCTCACCGTTGCTCACCTTCGGCTGTAGTTTGCCGGTCGACGAAGAGGGTCCGACGTTGCTGACCTGCAATGCTTTCAGATAGTCGAGGGCGGCCTGCCTGCCTCGGAGGTGCTGAAGCAGCACCAGCACAGCGGTGCCGTCACCGGCCTGCCCCGGTGTGGAATACTGCAGTTTGCCCTTGAACTCCGGGCGCAGCAGGTCGTCCCAGGTGACCGGTGCGGGATTCGCGTCCGGGTTGACGATGAAGCTCAGCGCATTGTCGACGATCGGTACGTACTGGGCCTGCGGTCCGACCTGGTCGGCTGCGATACCCGAGGTGTCGACCCCGCTGGGCTGCAACAACTTCGATGCGGCCGCCCGTTGGATGAACGGCGGCAGCGTCACCAGGAGGTCGGCCTGCGGGTTCGACTGCTCCTTCTCCACCCGGGACACCACCTCGCCGGAGCCGGCCTCGACCACGTTGACGTTGATGCCGGTCTGGTCGGTGAACGCCTTGAACGTGCCGTCGTACCAGCCTCCGAGCCCGTCGGCACTGTAGACCGTCAGCGTCGTCCCGTCACCGGACCCGGAGGACCCCGTGCCGCCGCAGGCCGCGGTGAGCATCGTGAGTGCGACGGCGAGCAGAGCGGCCGCGGAGCTGCGCAAGGTCATGGATCAGCCTTTCAAGAGGAGGTCGGCGAAATCGGAGACGGTGGCGACGACGTGTGTGGCGCCCGCCCCGGCGAGACGACGCTCGTCGTGAGCGCCGGTGAGGGTGCCTGCAGCGATGGAACAGCCCGCGCGCAAGGCGCTTTCGACATCGTTGGCGGTGTCGCCCAGCGCCGCGACGGCCTGCACGCTGTCGGCGCCGGTGCGGATGAGGGCGGTGAGGATGAGGTCGGGGAAGGGGCGTCCGCGGATGCCGTCGCCGGGGGCGAGCACGACGTCGGCGATGTCCTGCCAGCCCAACGCCTCGAGTAGCGCCGCCTGGGTGTCTGGAGAGAAGCCGGTGGTGAGCGCCACCCGGATTCCGGCGTCTCGAAGGCGGCCGAGGGCGTCCGCGGCCCCGGGAACGGGCTCGGCGCGCCCGGCGGTGATGAGTGACGAGTAGGCATGCTCGAACGCCGTGTTGGCGCGCTGCGCTGTGGCCTCGTCGTCGAACAGGGCGCGGAAGACCATGATCTTGGACTGGCCCATCGTGTCGAGAACGTACTGTCGCGCGTGTTCACGCCGGGGTCCGTCGACCGGCAGGCCACCCGCGTCGGCGGCCGCCTCGAAAGCCTCGACCACCAGACCGTCGTCCGCGACCGTGGTGCCCGCCATGTCGACGACGGCGAGTTGAATGTCATTGTTGTTCATCACAATCCGATCTGATCCGCGGTGTGTTCGCCGATGACGGGGCCGAGGGTCATCCCTCGACCGCCGGGTCCCGTCACCACCCAGACATCGTCATCGGCGCGGACCCGATGGACGAGCCGCTCTGTGTCGAGGCACTGGCTGTAGACACCGGCCCATCGCCGGCGCACGGGCGGCAGTCGCCGCCCCAGGAGCTCCTCGACCAGGCCGACGAGGTAGGAGTAGGGCGCCTCGTCGACGTCGAACGGAAACGGTTCCTCGTAGGCGTGGGTGTCGCCGATCGTGAGTCCGCCATGCAGGCGCTGAACGCAGAGCAGCTGCATGCGGTGCTCGTCGGCGACCGGGTCCTGACTTTCGCTGCGCCGCAGAGCGTCGAGCGCGTGCCCGGCGAATCCGGGGTAGTAGCGGAAGCTGTCACCGTCGGCGATCGCGGTGGTCAACGTCTCGCCGAGGGGAGCGGTCTGCATCATCTGCAGACGCACCCGGCGCACCGGCATGTCGCCGGCGAGCTCGCGGACCAGGCCGCCGTGGGCGGCCCCGGCGCACACGATGACGACGTCCGCGTCGTGCACTCCGCCACGATCGTCGACGGTGCGGGTGCCGGTGATGGAGCGTGCTTCGGCGCCCGGGTGGAAGCTGTAGCGACCACTGGCCTGCAGGTGTGCGCGCAGCGCGGGCAGGGCCTGACGGGATTCCACCGCGGCGTCGCGCTCACAGTGCAGGGCGGCGAGGAATTTGCCCCGCAGCGCCGGGTTCAGCGCGCGGGCGGCGTCGGCGTCGAGCAGACGGAAGCCCCGCTGCGCGGCGTCGCCACGTGCGCTGACGTCCTCGGCCACCGCCACTTCGGCGTCGGTGCGCAGCAGGGTCAGCGATCCGCACGGGCGGAACCCGACGTCGGGCACCTGCGCTGCGATGTCTTCCCAGAGCTGGCGGGAGCGCAGGCTGGCCTCGAGTTCTCCGGATGAGCGGCCCGAGACCCACACCAGACCGAAGTTGCGCACCGTCGCACCGCGTGCCTCGGCCTCGCGTTCGAGGTGTACGACCTCATGGCCACGGTGGATTGCGTGCCAGGCATGGGACGTCCCGAGGACGCCTCCGCCGATGATCGTGACCCGCATGGACATCGAGACAACCTTTCGTTGGCGTCGCCACCGCAGCCCGGCGATTGAGGGGGTGGGAACAGAAGGTGAACAATTGGTATAGACCAATCTAGGGTATGGTCTGGGCATGACACACAGATCCGACCTGGCATGTGCGGACGTGGCCGGTGTCCTTCAGTCCCTTCGCGGGGTGTGGGACGAGGTCGAGGTCGATGAGTGGGACCATGCCCTGCAGTGCGCCGCTCGTGCGCTGGACGACGATGCCGACGACGAGCTGGTTCTTGCTGCCGCGCTGCACGACATCGGCCACAGTCCGTTGCTCGGCGGGCCGGGCATCGGCGATCACTCCGGGCTCGCGAGCCGGTGGCTGCGGCCGCGTTTCGGCGAGCGGGTGGCGTGGCTGGCCGGCGCCCACGTGGCCGCCAAGCGCCACCTCGCGGCGACCGACGCCGATTACGCTGCCGCTCTGAGCCCCGTGTCTCGGACGTCATTGGAGGAACAGGGGGGAGCCGCTGTCGATCCCGTGCTCGCGGCGCACCCCTGGTGCGCGGATGCGTTGCGGCTGCGGCGATTCGACGATGCGGCAAAGGTTCCCGGTGCCAACACCGCGCCGCTGGACACCGTGCTCGCGATCGCCCGCCGCGTGGCCCGATGAGCCTGCCGAAACCGTACGTCGTACGCACCGGTCTCGACGAGATTCTCGCGGGTCTGCGCGAAGGCGACGCCTTTCCGCCGGAACGCGAACTCGCGCTGCGTTTCGGCGTCGCCCGCGACACGGTGCGACAGGCCGTGCACGAGCTCCTCGTCGAGGGTCGCATCGAGCGGCGTGGCCGCGGCACCGTGGTCTCACGGCCCAAACTCGTGCAGCCGCTCTCGCTGAAGTCCTACACCGAGGGCGCGCAGAGGATGGGCCGCACCCCCGGTCGTCTGCTCGTCAGCTGGGACAGGGTCACCGTCGATGCTGGGATCACCGCCGCACTCGACGTCGCGCCGACATCGCGGGTCATGCATCTCGAACGCGTGCTACTCGCCGACGGGGCACGGATCGGCCTGGAGAGCAGCTACCTACCGCTGCACCGATTCGCTTCGCTGGCAGAGGATTTCGATCCGACCACCTCCCTCTACGCGGCGATCCGACAGCGCGGGGTGGTGTTCGGCGAGGCGACCGAGCGCATCGAGACCGTGCTGCCCTCGCCGCGGGAGGCAGGGCTGCTGGAGTCCACGACGGCGATGCCGATGTTGCTCCTCAACCGCCGCTCGGTAGACACCGACGGCCGGCCGATCGAGGTCGTGCGGGCACTCTACCGGGGCGACCGCGTGGCCTTCGAGGCCACGCTCACCGATCGCTAGCCGGGTCAGCACTGGCTGTCGCGTAGAGCAGGGGATTCCGTCGTCTCGTGATCGCATGGAGCACCACGGCGGCAATCAGTGCCTCACTCAGCGACACAGCGGTCGCCAATCCCATCAGCGACGGCATCGGCTGGTGGGCGAGCGTCACCCCCGTGCCGTGGTGATGGGCGGGCATGGACCAGTGCGCTCCGACCATGGCCAAGTTCATGACAGCCACCACGGCCCACGTTCGCGGTCCGCATGCCCGCCACATCTCGTAGGCGCAGAACAGGCACGCCCCCGCCATGGCGACGATCAGCACCTTCGCTGTCGGGCTGTCGGCGTGAACGATCATCATCGCGTGAAGGGCCGCCGAGCACGCGGCCGCCACTGCGCACAACCGCCGGCCGTAGACCGCGGAGATGGCACGTGCACCCGACACCTGCTCACTCTCGCAGCTATTCGGCTTCGCTGCAGGGGAAGTGTGGCGCCTGGAACCTACGTGGCGCCTCGGTCGGTGATGTCGTTGTCGGTCGCTTCGTCGTCGTCGTCGCGGTGGGCGGCTTCGATGACCTCGGGCGGAACCGGCTTCTGCAACCAGGCCCGCATCCGCACCAAGCCCGCGGCGACGGTACCGAGGGCAATCACCCCGATGATGATCCAGACTGCAGCGGACATGACGCCATTGTCCACCTCCCGGTCAGGCCAGCGGCGCGAACGCCTCAGCCAACGCCCGGTAGGTGTCCAGCCGCGCCTCACCGCGGGGCATCGCGAAGTCGGGGACGATCACCTCGTCGACGCCCTCGTCGCGCCAGGTCGCCGCGGCCTCCGCGATTCGCGCCGGGGGACCGTAGACCACAGGTTGCGGGGTCGATTTAGCGGCCGCCTTTGCCTTGGCCTCGGCCTCGGCCGAATCGGTGACCATCACGAGGGCCTGCGTGGAGCGCCGCACGGTGGCTGGATCACGGCCCTCTCGTTCGCACGCCGCGTCCAGGGCCGCCGACCGCTCGGCGAACCCGCCCGGTGCCGACCACTGGTTCCATTCGTGGGCGTGCCGCGCGATCAGTCGCAACATCCGTGGGCCCGTCCCGCCGACAAGCAGCGGCAGCGGCGACTGCACCGGCTTCGGCTCACACAGCGCCTCGGTCAGTTGGTAGTACTGCCCGTCGAGAGTCGTCGTCTCCTTCGTCAGCAGCCCCGAGATCACAGCGAGCCCCTCGGCGAAGCGGTCGACCCGCTCCCTTGGCTCGCCCAACTCCAGGCCGTAGTGCTCGTGTTCGGTGACCTGCCAGCCCGCACCCAGCCCGAGTGTGAAGCGGCCCTTGCTGATGTGGTCAGCCGTCACCGCGAAATTCGCGAGCACTGCCGGGTGCCGGAAGGTCATCGACAGCACCAGGTTGGCCAGCCGGATCTTCGACGTGACGGCGGCCAGCGCGGCCATCACGGCGGTGGCCTCCAGCCAACTGCTCGCCTGGCCGGGCTTGTCGTCTGGTGACATGAAGTGGTCGGCCACGTAGACGCAATGCCAGAATCCGTCGTCTGCGAACTGCGCCAGTTCGACCACGTCGTTCCACGGATACGTTGTCGACGGCCAGAGGGAGAAGCGCACTCGCCCAGTCTAGGAATCAGCGCCCGCACGCGGCGGCGGCAGGGGCTGAATCAGCCATGTCCGCGGCTGCGCTGTCAGTCCTCGTCGAGCGTGATGACGACCTTGACGTCGTCGCGACGCCGCGCGAAGGCCTCGCGGTACCGGCTCAACGGAACGCGGCGGCTGATGAGGCTCGCCAGCCAGTCCTTGTCCGCACGGGCCAATGCGTCGACAGCGTGGTGGTAGTGGCGCAGGTTGGCGTTCACCGACCCCACGACTGCGTCGTTGCCCAACACGATGTCGCGGTTGACTGCGCCGGCGTCGATCGTCAGTGACCGCCCGGTGGGCGAGACCCCCGTCAGGCACACGATGCCGTAGGTCGCCGTCGTGGCCATCGCGCCGAAGACGACGTGCCCGGCGCCGGTCGCCTCGATGACGACGTCGGGACGAAGTGCCTCACCGACGGAAACGATGTCGTCGTGATGGTATTCGGCTCCCAGCGCACGGACGAGAGCCGGCTTCGGGCCGTCGGTGACCCTGTCGAGCACGTGCACGTCGAGCCCGCGCTGCACCCCGAGAAGTGCCGCGAGGAGGCCCACCGGTCCGGCGCCGGTGATCAATGCACGATGCGGGGCGAAGTAGGCCCTCTCGCCCACCCGCTGGACCTGTTCCCATGCCTTCGCCACCACCGTGGTCGGTTCGAGCAGCATCCCGGAGTCCTCGAGGTGCGCCGGCACCGCAACGGCGTAGTCCGACTCGACAACCCACCGCCGGCTGCCGTATCCGTCACGTTCCTTGATGCCGCGCTCGGTGTAACGGCCGTTGCGGCACATGTCGAATTCGCCCCGCGCGCAGGCGGGGCACGGTTCCGGATCCGGCCGGCGCACGACGCCCACCACCAGATCTCCGGGATGGAATCGACTTTCCGCCGGGGCAGAGGCGACGCGGCCCAGTGATTCGTGACCGAGCACGAGTCGGTCCCGACCCGGCGCCGCCCAGCCGTAGTCGCCGGCAACGATCTCTCTGTCGGTGCCGCACACTCCGATCGCCAGACCGTCCACCAACAGCTCGCCGGGGCCCGCAACGGGATCGGGCATCTCGGTGACGTCGAGTGAATCAGCCACGCCGGGCTGCACGGTCAGTGCTCGCATGACGACATGATTGCCGTGCGACATTCATGCCAAACAACAATTATTGCTGTACTACAACTACATTTCGGCTGAAAGCGCCTTCGGCATCATTGCGCTTCGTGAATCGACTCGATTCGCAGTGTCACGACCGGCTTCACACCTGCGGGTACGGCGCGAAGTGCCGTGCGTAGCCCGCCGCGCGAACAGCAAGCTGCGCAGCGCGTTGCTCCTCGGTGACGAAGTAGTACGGGTCAGCCGGGAGAAGGGCTGCGATCTCGCTCACCGGCACCACCTGCTGGCTGACGATCCTCGGCATGGTGGTGCTGTCTGGGTCGATGCGCTGGAAGCGAGCAGCGATGATGCCCTGGTTCAGTCCACCGGTGGAGATCCAGTTGTACACACCGGTGTCGGTCGGCGAGATCACGACGGTGTAGGTCCCATCCGGATTCCTTCGGGCCTGCTCGTTGTTGAGGCTCGTCTGCTGAGTCCAGAAGTCGGTCGTCGTCGTCCAGTCGCTGTACACCGGTACGGTGAAGTACTCGGCACTGCCGGGATCTATCGTCACGACCAGGGCTTGATCGTCGGCGAGCGAGAAGTTGCCGATACTCTGCCGCTGGTTCGCCAAGAATTCGGCGTTGCTACTCGGCTCCGGTATGACGTTGACCGGCTTCGGTGCGCCGGTCGCCGGATCGGTGGTGGCCAGAGCCATGTACTTTTCCTGCTCTTGGGCGCCCCGCACCACCATGATCAGCGCGGTGAAGACGCCGCGCACCAGAGGCGTTCCAGCAAGGAAGGACGGCGGCACCACCGACACCAACGACACCAGCAGAGGGTTGGAGTTGATCCTCGCTCCGACGAAGGCGAAACCCCCCAGTTGAGAGAACAGACTGTTCCGGGGTCCCGTGACCTTCTGGATCGACAGGCTCATGGGTTCCTCGACGTTCCAATCGCCGAGCGTGTTACGTGCAAGCAGGACAGTGGAAGTGGAGGTCAGCCGGATGTGATTGGTCTGTCCTGGCTCGGCCGGTTCGCCGCTGACCGTGATCACGAAGCTTCCGTCTGCTGCGATCTCCATGTCGTCGGCACTGAGGATCGAGGACGTCGTTCCCGAGGTTCCTTCGACGACGCTGAACGTGGTGTCGGCGGGCAGAGTGCCCGCAGGATCATGGGGATCGTAGTTGTGGAACCGCCCGGTGATGACGTAGGACGCGTTCTGGTTCACCCCGGCGAACCGATAGATGGTGTCGGGGTTGTCGTAGAGGTACCGGGAGTCACCCGAACTCGTGCCGAACCAGCTGTGCGGGGGATTGTCCGCCCAAATGAACGCGGGCGCCATCGGATTCAATAATTGCTGGCTGAACGACGAGAACCGGGCGAACTGATCGACCGCGTCGTCGAGTAACTCGAGATTCGCCGCGTCGGGACCGCCCACCGAAGCGAATTGGCGGTGAACGGCCGCCCTGAACTGAAGCCTCAGCACGACCTTCATCAATCGCACCGGCAGGGATCTGACGGTGCGTTCAGCGATTCTTTCGGCTCTGCGCTGCTCACGCGTCGCGAGGGGATTGGATGCGTCCGCCAGTGGTCTCCGCTGCGACGTCGCGGACGCTCGGGGGGTCGATCGGTCAGAGAGCGGTACTGCGTTCGTCGTGATCGTCCGCTCGGGATCACGCCGGTTGACGCCTGCGTTCAGCGTGACCAGCAGTGTGTCGGAGATGTCCGCCGGCGTGGCGTGTCTGGTAGCCGACCGCGTGATTGTCGATCGTGCTGCGACGCGTGGCGCGTTAGGAGCGATATCCGGCTTCACCGCCTGATGCGGGGCATCGGATCGTCCATGCGCCCGGGTGCGTCGGCCACCCGACTCCCGTGCGGACGTTCTCGAGTTCGGCCGGGGGAACGACATGCGCTGTGTGGGTCTCGCCTGAGACGACGTCGACGGTCCGGCAACCCGCATCGACCTCTCGTGAGGGGCTCCCACAGCAGACTTGCTCGAGGAGTCGCTGTCCGTGTCCGCGTGAGCAACTCCCGACACAGAGATGACCGTGCCGACACCGAGGAAGAGTGCCAGTACGCCGACGCGACCGACCCAGTTCGCATATCGCATTGCACTTTTCGGCTGCCTGCCCCTGGCGGTCTGCACCCGCCTGCCGGAGGATTCGTTCGCAGACGGTAAAGCGGTGCCAGCTGTTCCGTCGGATGCCGTCGCCGACTGGCCCATGATCACTCCCTTGTGACATTGCGCAACTACGGGCTGTGTCGCTCAGGGCAGAATGTAACAGCGGTCACACCACGCGTGGGGAGGCTTCTCGCGATAGCTCATCGCGCATATCCGGAGGTAGTCGATTCGCAGGACTGGGACAGCCGCTTTGGACTGCAGGGGTCCATGAAGTGGCTCCCGACCGCCGAGCGAGTCGCGCCACCACCGGCGGGGGAGTCAGGCGATGGCGGGCGAACTCGAGAAATGCTGTACGTCAGACGAATTCATTGAGTCTGCGCGGCCCGCCGCCAGATCTCGGCGCACGTTCGCCTGGCCCTCGACAGTTCTTTTTTCGAGCCTCGTGACGCTTGATAGAAATTCCGTTCGATCATCCAGCACAATGCGTTGGCGATCGCCGACGATTCGTCGATTCCCGACCCCGGTGGGACACCCATGTGCTCCAAGATGGTGCGGATGGCGTCGGTGAACAGCTCAGCGGTACTGGCCCACAGTGTGTCGAGCTCTTCGATGGTGGATGCGAGGTCGATTGCCGTGCGCATCACCACACCATGCTCGCGCCACAGTGCTTCCGTCCGCTCCATCGCGGTGTCGATGGCCGCACTCCCTGTGGCAGCGTCCGCCGCGGCGTCACGCGACTTTTCCTGAAGGACCTCGACGTACCGTGCGAAGAGGGCGGTGATGATCTCTTGTTTCGAGCCGAAGTAGAAGTACAGAGCACCGCGGGTGATACCCGCACCATCGGCGATGTCTGAAATCGTCATCGCCTCGTAGCCGATCGTTTCCAGAAGATCTTCAGTCGCGTCCAAAATGGCCTCGCGACGCAGGTCTCCCTTGCGCGGCATGGTCGATCGCCGCCGATTCACCTGGCGGCGATCCAGTGTTCGATCTTTTCCGGCATGGCTCTCAACCTCCATGAAGTCGACATCGTGCTGATTATTTTCGGCAGCGGACAGGGAAAGGTCAATCGACACCGTGGCGCGGCCTGCCGGCGAGCAGCGTCATCCCTTGTACGTCAACACTGTTTGCGGTGTGGGCTCGGATGCCAGACCAATACTCAAAACTTGACGTTGTGCTTATTTTATTCGACACTATGCTTAGTATTATACCGAGATCGCGGAGGCGGCATGCGCACGATTTTGATCACCGGAGTAAGCACAGGGCTCGGGCGAGCGTTCGCCGAGGCAGCCCTTGACGCCGGGCACCGTGTGGTGGGCACTGTGCGCAAGTCCTCGGATGCAGCGGCTTTCGAGGCGCGCTCGCCGGAACGTGCATACGCCCGCACACTCGATGTGACCGATGACGCAGCGGTCGCCCGGACCGTCGTCGACGTCGAGTCGACCGTCGGCCCTATCGACGTCGCCATCGCAAATGCCGGCTACGGCGTCGAGGGCATCTTCGAGGAAACATCCATCGCCGAGATGCGTGCGCAGTTCGCGACCAACGTCTTCGGTGTGGCCGCCACTCTGCAGTCCGTGCTTCCCTTCATGCGCCAGCGACGCGCCGGCCATCTGATGGCGGTCACGTCGATGGGCGGGCTCATGGCGGTCCCTGGCATGTCGGCCTACTGTGCCAGCAAGTTCGCCGTCGAAGGCATGCTGGAAAGCATCCGTCAGGAAGTCTCCGCGTTCGGTATCCGCGTCACCGCGATCGCCCCGGGTTCGTTCCGCACCGACTGGGCCGGTCGCTCGATGACCCGCGCCACGCACAGCATCGCCGACTACGACGAGCTGTTCGGCCCCATCCGTACCGCGCGGCTGAACGCGAGCGGGAACCAGCTCGGCAACCCCGCGAACGCAGCCGAAGCTGTCCTGTCGATCCTCGATGTCGATCAACCGCCGGCGCATCTGCTCCTGGGTTCGGACGCGCTGCGGCTGGTATCGGCCGCCCGCACGGCCGTCGACGACGACATCCGCCGATGGGAAACACTCTCGCGCAGTACCGATTTCGCCGACGGAGCGCAAATCGCCACGAACTGATCCTCGTGTCGGAAGCGTCCACGGGCGCCTCACCGCCGCGCCGGCATCGATGCGTCACACTCGGATGCCGAACAATTTCTCCGCGTTCCGGAATGCGATCTTCTCCTTCGTGTCTCGTGGCAAATTCACCGCGCGGAGCCAGTCGGTTCCGTCCTTCATGTTTGCGAACGGGTAGTCGGTTGCGAACATCACTCGATCCGCACCGATGCACTTCAGCTGGAGAAAAAGCAACTCATCCTGAAAGAACGCACTCGTGGTGAACCAGAAGTTGTCGTTGAAATATTGTCCTAGTGGCTTGTCGAGAGACCCTTCGGTCGATTCGCCCAGATCTTCGACAATGCGGTCGTAGAAGAACGGCAGACCCTCTCCCATGTGGCCGACAATCATCTGGAGGGTGGGGAACCTGTCGAACACCCCCGACATGATCAGTCGAAGCGATTGGGTGAGCACCTCTTGGTGCCACCCGTACCCTGAACCACTGAAGATGTAGTCCTGATACCGGTTGTTGTATCCGGGACGCTCGATACGTTAATAGATGTCGAACACTTCTTTCGGGGGGAAACCCGGGTGCAGGTATAGCGGAACACCAAGTGCCGCGGCACGTGCCAGAACGGGTTCGAAATCCTGGTGGTCGAGGAACTTCGGGCCGACGAATCCATTGGTCATGGCACCGACGAAGCCGTCTTCACGGACAGCGCGCTCCAATTCGTCCGCTGATGCCGTGGGGTCCCGCAATGGCAGGGTGGCGAAGGCTTGGTACCGCCCCGGGTAGGTGGTCATCGGACCATCGGCGACCATCTTGTTGAGCCGGAAGGCCAAATCGATACCCTCACGACCAGCGAGATCCTGGGCGCCTGGCGTATGCGCGGACAGAATCCCGATGGTGATGCCGGCCTCGTTCATCGCGCCGATGCGGCCTGGCCCGATTTCGGCGAGACCGATTCCCCGCAGGTACTCCACGTGATCGTCGTTGATCGCGTTCAGGGCTATCAGTTCGCCGGTGGAGTAGGTCTCTTCCGCGGCAATGATGGGCAGGTCTTGATCCCGCGACGAGATATCCCCGTCGTCTGTCGCCGGGTCACCGCGTCCCGCGGCACAAGCGGACAGCCCCGCACCGGCACTTAGTGCTGCGACGCCGCCCAGAATGCTGCGACGCCGCACCAGAGGCGTCCCTCGGGATTCTTCGCTCATCGTCATGCCATTTCGCTCCGATGTTGCAATGCCTTGTCGAGGTCTCGCCACCCCTGCCATGAACACAGCATGCTGCTCGGACATTCGGGTGTCACGGGGGATAACCTCCCGGGTTGGTGGGGGTCTCCTGCACCACGGACATTGATTCTCACGTCGCGGGCCTTGACGCGACGGAAGTCGAAGCGGGCTAGCGCGAGCACAATATCGAGTCGCCGCAGGTGGAACGAGGAATGAGCTGGCTACCGCTGTTGTTTGCAACAGAATTGGGCGGCTTGAGGAGGATGGTCGATGACCAGGTTGCAGCTGACGGGTGCCGTTGCGGTGGTATCAGGTGCTTCGAGCGGTATCGGTTGGGCGACCGCTAGGGCGCTGGCCGCGGAGGGCGCGAAAGTATCGGTGCTCGCCAGGCGAATCGACCGGTTGGACGACCTCGTGAATGTCATCGCCTCCGACGGAGGACAAGCGGTGCCCTACGAGGTCGACGTCGCGGATGCAGCGGGCGTCGAACACGTCGTCAGGGCTATCGGCGACGAGCAGGGACGCATCGATGTGTTGGTGAACAATGCCGGTTTCCTGGCCAACGGACCCGCCATGGGTGCCGAGCTCTCCGACTGGCATCGCATGATCGACATCAACGTCGGGGGAGTGCTCAATGTCACCCACGCTGCGCTGCCGTATATGGTGAACGCCGCGAAGGGATCTCGGGGTGTCGCCGACATCGTGAGTATCAGTTCGGTTGCAGGACGGCGAGTTCCAGCTCCCAGCAGTAACGTCTATGCTGCGACCAAGCATGCCGTCGGAGCGTTCAGCGAGGCACTGCGGCAGGAACTGGCGAGCAAACAGGTTCGCGTGGGCCTCGTCGAACCCGGCGTGGTACGCACCGAGATGACCACCGGTGGCGCCAAGAACGCGCCCGACGCGACAACTGGCGTGCCACTGAACCCGACGGACGTGGCCGGCGCCATCACCTACATGGTCACTCAACCGCCTCATGCCGCGGTGAACGAGATTCTCCTGCGACCCACCGAGCAGATCGTATAGCGACGGCCAGGTGTGGCCCCTCAGTATGACTCCACCCATCGGCGATATTCGATGCGCCGGGGTGGGCGGGAGCCGCACCGCCGGACCCGCACGGGCCCGGCGGTCGACGACCTCAGACCTCGACCGCGGAGGTGCGCGCTTCGACGATGACCATGTCGTAGTTGCTGGCCTGCCAGCCCGAGAGGAACACACCGATCGGCAGCTTCTTGCCTCGGCCGATCAGCTGTCCGTCGTCGTCGGTCATCGAGCTGTCGTTGACGTAGACGACGCCGTTGGCGAGATCGACCTCGGTGACCACCGCGGCGTGATCGAGGGTGAAGTAGCCGTCCTGACCCTCTGGCCCACTGCCGGCGACGGCCGTCCAGACGATGTTCGTCGAGTAGACCACCACGGCTGACTTGCCTTGTGCGAGAGCGGCTTCGAGGTCACGCAGCTGCCGTTGCGCATCGAGTGTCGTCGGCAACACGGTGTCACCGTTCTCGTCGACCGTCGCGCCCGTGGAGTAGGTCGCCGTGACGGCGAAGTACTGCTCCATCAGGGTGGGCAGGTCCTGGGTAGCGGCTCCCTCGTCGATGTTCTCGTCGAGGAAGATCATGCTTCCCGGCCTGACCACACTGCCGGTGGTTTTGGCCAGGTACACCATCTCGGCCTCGGTCGGCGGGGTCGTCTTGGTCGCAATGCCGATCGCGGACGCACTGGCCTGGAGAGCGCAGTTGGAGAAGCTCTGGCTGACCCAGTACTTGTTGCCCTCGGCGACGTCGCCGTAGACGCCGTCACCGAGGACCCTGATCGTGACCAGCTGTTCGACCGTGTCCGCCTGTGCGAAGCCCTTCTCGACGGCCCGGTCATGGCGCTGCTTCTGCAGCACGCCGGCCAGTCCGGGGCGAACCGCCTGAACCCCGTTGTCGAGCGTGATCACGAAACTGTCCTGCATCCCCGGCCGAACCAGCGCCGGATCGACGATGTAGGTGTACGTCCCGGGTTCGTCGCCGGCGACGAGCGTGCCGTAGCGGGGCCCGCTCGTCACGGTGTAGGTGACGTCGTATCCGTTGTTGCTCTGGCCGTTCATGTCGATGACGATCTGCTTGTTGTCGCCCGTCTGCGGTCCTGTCTCCGGCGATGCCGACGGTGCCCGGTTGAAGTAGACGTACGCCCACCGACGGGCGAGTTCGGCGAAGGGTGACTTGGCCGGCGGCGCAGTCGATTGCGCCGCAACGGAACTGGCACCTGCGGCGCCCTGGGCGCCCGCGCTGCCGTCCGAGCCGCTGGCACCCTGAACGGTCGGGTCGTCGCGCTTTGTTCCACCGACGCCGCCGGAGCCGAGCTGGCCGCCCGCACCACCCGCACCGCCGGGCGTTCCTCCCGTTCCGCCGGTTCCGCCGTCGCCACCGTCACCGCCGTCGCCGGGGGAGACGGCCCCGGTTCCTCCGGCTCCGCCGTCGCCTGCCTCGCCACCTGTCCCACCTTCGCCCGGATCGAGCGTCGCCGTTCCGAGGCCGCCGGTCCCGCCGGTGCCGCCGTCGCCGCCGCGCCCGCCACGACCCCCGGTGTCAGCCCCGTAGGCTCCTTCGCCGCCAAGCCCACCGGCGCCGCCGTTGCCACCGCTGGAGCCTGCTCCGCCCGCAGCCCCGGCGCCACCATTCCCGCCGGCGCCGCCGGAACCGCCGTTCTCACCGGCGGCCGTCGTCCAGCCGCCCCTGCCGCCCTGGCCGCCGGCGCCGCCCTGGCCGCCGGAGCCGCTGGCGCCGGCCTGTCCGTCCGTGCGGATGACGAAGAACATTCCGCCCGTCCCGGCCGCGCCGCCGAGGGAACCTCCTGCGCCGCCGGAACCGCCGTTGCCGCCTCGGCCGCCGTCAGTGCCCGGGCCAGTGCTGGTGTCGGGGCCCCTGCGGCCCTGGCCGCCCTGGCCGCCGGTGCCGCCGGTGCCGCCGGCCCCGCCGTTGCCGCCGAGGCCCATGAGCATGCTGCCGTTGCCGCCGTTACCGCCGGCGCCGCCCTGGCCACCTGCCTGGCCGTTTCCGCCGTCGAGCTGGGAGGCCGAGCCATTGGTGCCGACGATGCCTGTCTGGCCGATACCGCCATCGCCGCCGTCGCCGCCGCGTCCGAGGAAGGACATCTTGCCTGCGTTGCCGCCGTTGCCGCCGTCGCCGCCACCTTCGCCTCCGGCGCCGCCGTCGCCGCCGTTGCCGCTCATCCTGCCGCCGCGGCCGCCGTGGCCGCCGTCGCCGCCGTGATCGGATCCGAAACCTTCATCGGGGCTGTCGCCGCCGCGGCCGCCGGCGCCGCCCATGGCGAACAGGGCGAGCAGTCCGGCGTCTCCGCCGTCGCCGCCCCGGCCGCCGTAGGTGGCCTTGCCGCCGGTGCCACCCGCGCCGGCGTAGCCGCTCATCGAGAAGGTGCCGGTGTCGCCGCCTCGGCCACCGGCACCTGCGTTCTGGCCGTTGAGGATTGCGTTGCCGCCGACACCGCCGGCTCCGCCGTCGCCACGGATGAGGCCGCCTGTTCCTCCTGCGCCGCCCGCGCCGCCGGTCGAGGCCCCGGTCGACGTGCCGCCCGCACCGCCGTTTCCACCATCACCGTTCGCGCCGGCGGAGCCGCCGCGCCCCCCGCGCGATCCGTCGACCGTCGTGGCGCCGTCTCCGCCCTCGCCGCCATTGCCGCGGATCCGGCCGCCGGCGCCGCCGTCACCGCCGTCGCCGCCGTTGACCCCTACGACTCCGTTTCCGCCTGCTCCGCCGTCGCCGTAGGCACCGGCGGACCCGCCCTTGCCGCCGTTGTAGCCGGCGCCGCCGTCGCCGAAGAAGCCGCCTCGGCCACCGTCGCACGCAGAGACACCGGTGCAGGTCTCGGACGTCCACGAGTAGCCGTCGCCGACGATGAGGCCGCCGTTGGGACGCTCGGCCGTGCCGTCGCCGAAGAGGACGACCTTGGGCTGACGCGGTGTCGCTGCGGTCGCCGTGGATCGCCAGAAAGGAGCGGGGTCTGCCGCGCTGTCATCCGCGGACGAGTTCAGGGTGTTGCGTCGTTCCGCGCGGCGCTCAGCTGCGTCGGAGATGCGTCCTGCACGTTCCTGTTTCGCGGCAGTACGTCGGTCGGCCGCGGGGGTCGATGCGCGATCACGGGTCGTTGCCGAAGGACCTGATGTCTGAGAAGAAGCGTGACTGTCCGAAGATGCCGAGGTGCCCTCGTCGGCATGGGCAGCCGCCTGGGGCACGGTCAGGAACAGGGCAGTACCCATGCCCGCAGAGGCGACGCCGGCGAGTAACCACCTCCGAACGGCGAAGCTCTCTGACCGTCGGTGCGCCCCTTTGGTCCGCCTCGGAAGAGAAGAAAAATCGCCGTGGTCGGCCGCACTCGGCGCAGCATCAACAGACATAGAGACCCCCGAAATCATCAGTGACGTGGACGCCTTTGCGCGTGACCGGTACCGGTCGACGACGATCGCGCGTCCCGAACGCGGTCGACTTTACGGTGGTGAAAATTACTTGTCAGCAAATTGACGAAGAAACGGTAGGGGACATTTCAATCCGCAACGTAGGTACTGTGTCGTGTATTTGACGCGGGGTTCTGATCCGCTGCGCCCTGCGGCAAAGCCGTTTCCCACCGATCGGGATCCGGCTTCACGGTACTGCGAGAACGACGGTAGGCCGATACAGTTTCGATGCCAGCGAGGAACGGGTCCGGCCGCGCCCTCGGGTGCGGTCGGGTCCAAGGTGGTGTTTCGTTCGGCGCGGCCGTCCGCCGCATCAGAGAGGTCGTCGTTCGGAGGTGGGTTCTCACGTAGTCGGATCAGTGGCGGCCTCTGCACGGGCCGGCTCGGGAAAAACTGTCGGATTCCTCAGCTTTGACGAGATGCGCCGCGTTGGCGCGGCACTGCGGATCGTGCTCGACCTCTGAGTGTCGCGGGGGTGGTCGTCGTCGCGAAACGACAATTGTTGTCGCCGAACGACTTCAATTCTCACATCCGGCTCGACTGACGGCTGATCGAGGGTGAGCAGTGCGGTGGTGACAGCACCGCGCGGGCTCATGTCCAGAAGACGTATTCCACGCGCGGTAACAACCGGCACATCCGCTCCTCGCTGCGCTGACCACGTCCAAGGGCACCGATACGTAGTCATCTGACGGATGCCTGGTCGGCTGACGATGGCCCAGAGTCATTGTATGGAGCTGAACTGAATCAGTTCCTTCCCATCGTGAATCCCTACGCGGTGCACCCTTTCGAGGAGACAAGATGACTGACCTGGTTGATGTGATGTTCGATGCGCACGGCGGCCTCGACCGGTTCCGTCAGTTCGCGTTCCTGAACGCCCGACTGAGCCAGGGCGGTGTGCTGTGGGGGCTCAAGGGCCAGCCGACGGTATTGCAGGAGGCGACCGTCCGCGTCGACCTCAACCGAGAGTGGGTGTCACACTGGCCTTTCGCCCCCACCGGTCACCGCTCTCAGTTCACCCCGAAGCGCGTCACCATCGAAACGCCCGCGGGTGAGGTGGTCGAGCAGCTCGACGAACCCCGTGACTCGTTCGCCGGATACGTCATGGAGACGCCCTGGAGTACCGCGCAGGTCGCCTATTTCGCCGGATACACCATGTGGACTTACCTGACATCTCCGTTCATCCTGGCGCAACCAGGGGTCATCGCCGAGGAGGTCGACCCGTGGACCGAGAACGGAGAGACCTGGCGACGGCTGCGCGTAACCTTCCCCCAAGACATCGCCACCCACAGCACGATCCAGACCTTCTACGTCGACGAAACAGGACTGCTGCGTCGCCACGATTACGATGTGGACATTCAAGGCAGCAACCCCGCGGCTCGCTATCTGCTCGAACCTGTAACCGTGCAGGGAATCGTGTTGCCCTCGAAGTTGCGCATTTTTCCGCGAAACGACGACAACACTGCGGCCGCTGAACCCCTGATCGTCTCGGTGGACCTTTCCGACTTCGCCTTCGAGTGACCGTGGGAATCTGAGGGCGCTGAGAGGGCGGCCGGATCCCCCAGACCGAAACAACAGTCAATGTGCATATGGCCCGGGGGACCTGCACGCAACAGAATTCGAGATGGCACGGCCATCTCGCAACTGATCGACGATCGATGAAAGGTGCACAGAACATGCAGGATTCGTTGTCTTCAAAGGCTGAGACCCGGTATCTGGACGGGCCGAATGCGCGGTTCGCCTACCGCCGCTTCGGTTCGGGTACCGGGGTCCCGTTGGTGCTCGCGTTGCGCTTTCGCGGCACGATGGATCACTGGGATCCAGCGTTTCTCGACGCACTGGGAGCCGAACGCGACGTGATCGTCTTCGACAACATCGGGCATGGTAGGACCAGTGGCATCGCGCCGACCACGATGGCCGCGCTGGCCAGCGGACTCACCGAGTTCGTCGACGCCCTGGGGCTGGCCGAAGTCGACCTGCTCGGTTGGTCGTTGGGTGGGATCGTGGTGCAGGCAGCCACGTTGCAACGCCCTGACCTCGTGCGCCGGTTGGTTGTGGCGGGCAGCTCTCCCGGTGGTGGCGTGCCCGGAATGCCTCAACCCGATCCGAAGATCTGGCAGGTCGCAACAAAGCCCACCAACGACGACGATGACTTTCTCTATCTGTTTTTTCCAGAGGAGGACCCCGGTCGCAAGCTGGGGCTGGAGTCGCTGAGGAGGTTGGACGACCGCGTTCTGTCACCGGAGCATGTTCCGGTGTCGATCGAGACGATGCAGGCGCAGTTGGCGATCATTGCCTCGACCGGCTCGAGTATCTGGGATCGCCTGGGAGAGGTCACCATTCCGACCTTGGTCGCCAACGGTGCCCACGACCGGATGATCGATGCCTATGCCACCTTCGCGATGGTGGGCCGGCTACCCGATGCCAAGGCCATTCTGTACAGCGATGCCGGGCACGGTTTCCTCTTCCAACATGTCACGGATTTCGGCCGTGAAGTTGTCGAGTTCCTCGCGTGACCCCGCCGGCGCTCGAAGCCGATCTGCTCGTCATCGGATTCGGCAAGGGCGGCAAGACGTTGGCGGCAGAGCTGGGCCGACAAGGCCGGCGTGTCGTGCTGGTGGAGGAATCGGCGCAGATGTATGGCGGCACCTGCATCAACACAGGCTGTGTGCCGACGAAGTCGATGGTCTACCGCGCTGAGCACCCGCTGCGCGGTTCGTCAGGAGCGTCGGCTTACGCGGATGCGGTCGCCGCCACAGAGCGATTGACCACGGGCTTACGGGCCGCGAATCTGGCGGCTCTGGAATCGGTCCCGTTAGTGCGGGTGCTCACCGGACGGGCGAGCTTCATCGACGCGAACTCGGTCGCGGTAGAGACCGAGGACGGTCTTGTCACCGTGGTGGCGCGTGACATCGTCATCGGTACCGGCTCGACACCGGTAATCCCCGATCTGCCCGGCGTGCGACAGAGTCCGGTCGTGGTCACCAGTGCAGAGTTGCTACGGCGTGCGTCCCGACCGGACCGGCTTGTGATTCTCGGCGGCGGCTACATCGGCTTGGAGTTCGCGTCGATGTACGCCGGCTACGGCACCTCGGTGACCGTTCTGGAGCAACGCCCCGCCGTGCTGGCGCATGAGGATCGGGATATTGCCGAGGCTGCTCTTTCCGTTCTGTCCGATAGGGGGGTCACCATCCTCCCAGGAGCGGATGTCACTGACGTGCAATCTGTTCCGAGAGCCGGCGCGCCGCCGTTGGCGCGCGTGGGGTATAGCGTCGGTGGACGTGCCGCCACCGTTGAGGCCGACCTCGTGCTGATCGCGCTCGGGCGGACACCCAACACCTCGCATCTCCGACTCGATCGGGCCGAGGTGGAGACCACCGACACCGGTGCCGTCGTCGTCGACGATTTCCGCCGCACCAGCCAACCCCACATCTTCGCGGTCGGGGATGTCAACGGCGGACCGCAGTTCACCTACATCTCTCTCGACGACTACCGCATCGTGATCGATCAACTCCGCGGTGCCGCACAACCCCGGTCTGCAGCCCAGCGCCGGGCGGTTCCGAACTGTCTTTTCCTGACCCCTCCGTTGGCCCGAGTCGGTCTCACCGAAGCCCAGGCGCGCACTGCGGGCTACGACGTCACAGTGGCGGCCAGCCCGGTGGTGAACCTGGCGACGCTGGCAAGAGCGCGCATTGTCGATGACACGGCCGGGATGATGAAAGTGGTGGTCGATGCGGAAACCGACAGAATTCTCGGGGCCGCCCTGCTGTGCCACGACGCACAGGAGGTGATCAACATCGTCGCCCTGGCGATGCGCCACGGCATCACCGCTTCGGAACTACGCGACGAGATCTACACCCATCCCTCCATGTCGGAGTGCTTCAACCAACTGTTGGGCCTGTTGCAGTGAACTTCGACCCCACGAATTCCGCGGTCGTACCGCGCAGCCCCAACCCCGACGGTCGTCATCGTGTCGGCTGTGAACGGCGCGGCGTGGATCAGGGAGCGTGTGCGAAGTCGAGCACCACGCGAAAGCGCGCGCGTCCGGACAACATTCGGTCGTAGGCGCGCGGTGCGTCGTCAAAGGGGAGTGGTTCGATCATCGGGGCGATCTGGTGTGCGAGGCTGAATGCGAGATTGTCCTCGTTGTCGACGGCTGATCCGGTGAGGCTTCCGATGATGCTGCGACCACCGAAGATCAGATCGGGTGTGTGAACCGGTACCGGTTCTGGTGACGCTCCGACGACGATCATCTTTCCCCGCGGCTGCAGTCCTGTTACCAGCCCGGCCATCGATGCACCACTGGCGGCCGTGGCGATGATCGCTGTGGCACCACCGAGCGCAGTCAGCGCTGCAGCGGGTTCGTCTGCGCTGGTGTCGATGTAATGATCGGCGCCCAAGGTCGAGGCCAGTCCGGCCTTTTCGGTGCCGCGGGCCAGTGCGGCGACGCGGTAACCCATCTTCTTCGCGTACTGCACGCCCAGATGACCCAATCCGCCGATGCCCTGCACCGCCACCAGTGAGTTCACCGGCGCCTGGGCCACCCGTAGCGCGTTGAAGACGGTCACCCCGGCGCACAACAGAGGTGCGGCCGTCAGAGCGTCGAAGGCCTCCGGAACCCGGACCAGACCAGAAACCCTGGCGTAGACCACCTCCGCGTATCCGCCGTCGACGGTCGTCCCGGGCTGAGGTTGGTCGATGCAGTTGACGAAGTCGCCACGACGGCAGAAGTCGCACTGGCCGCAGTGGCCGCCGAGGAATCCCACTCCGACCCGGTCACCGACTTGCCACCGAGATTCGACGCCGGCACCGACGGCATCAATCGTCCCGATCACCTCGTGGCCGGGAACGATCGGCTTCGCCGGTTCTGGGCGCTGTCCTTCCACGGCCAGAACATCGCTGTGGCACACCCCGCACGCTGCCGTCCGGACCCGCACGTATCCGGCTGCGGGGTGGCGCAATTCGCAATCAACGAGGGAGAAGTTGCGCTGTCCAGTGACCTGATACGCCCGATAAGAGTCCATGGCTCCATGCCATCAGCTTCAGCGGCGACGCGGCATAAGTACGATGACCACGGTTCGGCTACTCATCGACGAGCGTAGCGATGGCGTCTCGCAACTGTGCGCGGCGGGTGACGCCGAGCTTGGGGAAGATCTTGTAGAGGTGCGCCGCGACGGTCCGATGTGAAATGTAGATCTGGTCGGCAATCTGGCGGTTGGTCAGGCCGCTGGCGGCGAGTTGTGCGATCTGTAGTTCCTGCGGCGAGAGTTTGGCCGCAAGGATGTCGGTCGCCGATGCTGCGCCCGGCACTTGCACCCCGGCCGCGCGCAGTTCGCCGCGTGTGCGCTGAGCCCACGGCTGAGCGTGGCGATGCTCGAAAATGCTTAGTGCTGCGGTCAATTGTGTACGCGCCTCGATGATGCGTCGCTGCCGGCGGAGCCATTCGCCGTAGGTCAATCGGGTGCGGGCGTACTCCAACGGCGCCTGAGCCGCGGCTTTTCCGACGTTCAAGGCAGCGTGGAAGTGGTGTTCCGCGCGCTGGTCCGTACCGGCGAGCAGGGCCCGACTGCGGTGTACCAGCATGACGACGTGGGGGGAACCGAGTGTGCTCGCCTCGGTGTCGATCTCGTCCACCAGGTGATGGATCACGCGGGTGTGGCCGCTGGCGACGGCGGCTTCGGTTAGGTCGGCGATCGCCCAGCGACGGGAGCTGCGGTCACGCTTCATCTCGGAGAGTTCGGTGAAGGCGCGTTCGTTGTCGTGTGTGGTCAAAGCAAGCAGGCCACTGGCCCAGGCCAGGTCGTCGCGCCACAGGAGGGGAGTATCGCTGGGCAGATGTCGTTGAGCTGTCGCCAGTGAGTGTTGTGCCGATATCGTATCGCCTTGGCACGCCTGGATCCGAGCCAGCAGGGCGGCTGCGGCGCCCATGCTGATCGTGAGATCCGCATCGGTGGCGATTCGGAATGCGTTGTGTGCGCTCACGGCGGCCTCGGTCAACTGGCCGGCGATGATTTGTGATCGTGCGGCGCCGCGCAGCGCCTCGCACTCGATCCCCGGCGCACCTGTCCTTCGCGCCACCTCGATGGAGCCCTCCCAGCATGACTGAGCGGCCGACAGGTCAGAGGCCGCCTCGGCTGCCAACCCCATCGACATCAGTGCCGTCAGGTCACCACTCAGAGCGTCCTGTAGCGATGCGGCGCGGCAACGGAATTGGCGGGCGTACTGAGTGTCCTCAATGGTGGTCAACGCGACTTCGACCGAGGGGTGATCCAGGTGCTCCAGTTCGTGCAGGCGCTCGGCCACCAATTCACGGTCACATTCGTCGAGTCCGTGCATCCGGCACTGCGCCGCGGCGGCAGCGAGCAGGCGGATACGCGCGTCCGACTCACCGTGGTCGCCTAACCGATCTGCCAGCACCACCAGATCCGCTATCGGCGGCGCGGTGACCCCGGTGGTGATGGCGAGGGTGAAGCGCGCAAACGCAAGATCGAATCGGTGCCGTAGGTCGGTGGCCAGCGGCTCGGCCTCGTCGAGGATGTCCATCGCCTCAGCGGTCAGTCCCGCTCGATAGGCGGGTTCGATAGCGGTGACGAGGCGGCGGGTGCGCTCATTCGCCGACGGCGACAGCGCGGCCGCGCGTCGCCATGCGCGTGCTGCTTCGGCATTGGCGCCACGAAGTTGCGCCGCCTGGGCCGCGGTTTCGAGGGCGGCGGCGACGGCTTCGTCGGGTCCGTAGGCCGCCGCCGAGCGGTGCCAGGCTGCTCTCATGGCATCGGTAGTCGCTTCGGCCAATGCGTGGTGAAAAGCGCGACGTTGCGTCAGGGGCGTCACCCGGTATGACACGGACCGGATGAGGGGATGGCGCACCTGGAGCGATCCGGCGACGACCGAGATCAGCCCGCTCCGCTCGAGTGGGTCCAGATCGCCATCTGATAGGCCGACGCGCCGTGCTGCGTCGGCGATTTCGGCCATTCTGGTGTCACCGCCGGCGGCGATCAGACCCAGCATCCGGCGACTGGGTTCAGGAACGGTCTCCAATTGCTCCAGGAAGGCGCGCTCGATGCGTCGCGTCGTCGGCAGGGGAGTCTCCGACGGGGGAGCCTTCTCATCGGCGCCGGTTAACAGTGCCTTCGTGAGTTCGACTATGGCCAGCGGATTTCCCGCGGCTTCGGTCAGTACGCGCAGTTGAGTCGCTTCGCTGAGCCCCTGCCCGTCGACACCCGAAAGCGCTTCCTTCATCAGGACGCGCGACGGCGCGATATCCAGGGCGTCCAGCTGGAGGTGCGGCAGCGACGCGAGTTGTGATGACTCTCCGTCGATTCGGGACCTCGCGGCACACAGCATCATCACCGGCGAGTGCGCGAGGCGGCGTCCGACGAAGGTGACGACGTGCTGGGAGGAGTCATCGAGCCACTGCGCATCGTCGATCACGAGGAGCATGGGCCGGGTGGCCGCGGCCTCCTCGATCAGCCCGAGCGTCGCCACGCCGATCAGCAGCGGGTTCGGCATGCCCGCCTCGGCGAGGCCGAATGCTGCCAGAAGCGTCGTCCGCTGGTGCTCCGGCAACGCGTCGGCGCAACCGAGGATCGGGTGCACCAACTCGTGCAGACCCGCGTAGCCCACCGTGGCCTGCGACTGCACCCCGGCACACGACAAGACGGTGAACCCCCGGGATTGCGTCCATGCTGTTGCCGCCGCCAGGAGGGTGGTCTTTCCGATCCCGGGCTCACCTTCGACAACCAGTGCACATCCGCGATCGGTCACCCTGGCCGCGGCCGCAGTGATCGCCTCGAGCTCGTTGTCGCGGCCGATCACATGCCCGAGAGTATCACCCTGGATTGGCCAATCCAACTCAGGTAGCATGCGGTGGTGCCTACTGATGCGTGGTCCGACGATCCCTGTCCCATTGCTCGCGCTATGGCGATCCTTGGGCAACGGTGGTCGGTCCTGATCATCCGCGATGCATTCCTGGGGACGACCCGATTCTCAGAGTTCAAGCAGCAGTTGGGGATTGCTTCGGATGTACTCAGCGCTCGACTGGCCGAGCTCGTGTCGGCCGGCGTACTGCAAACCGTCGAGTACCAGGAGCCGGGTGACCGCACCCGGAGCCGTTACGAGTTGACGCAATCCGGTCGCGACTTGGTCGTGGTTCTCGGAGCAATCGGCCAGTGGGGCTACAGGCACGCAGACCGAAGCAAGGGCACGCCGTATCGATTCGTCGACAGCAACAACGAACCAGTCATCGCCGGCTTCCGGCGCCGTGACGGTACCGCCGCTGCCAGCGTGGATGTCCGCCTGATCCGTACAGCAGCTCCGAGTTGACGATGACAACACCCGCACGCGCTCGTCGCGCATTCGTCAACGCTGGATAAGCGAAGGCTTCAGGGCACGGCGTCACCGCGTTCCGTCGACCAGGCGACCGGCGGCGAACAACGCCCCCTGACTGGCTAGTTCGCCGATGTAATTAGCGGAGTTGTGGCCCGCGAAGTTGAGCCCGTCTGAACAGACGGGATCATCCGCGGCACATAGTTCGCGGGTCTTGTCCTCGTATAGCGGGCCGATCGTCACCAGCGGCTGACCGAGAAAGTTCATCGCACGAGCATTTGGCAGACCAAACAGCACGACGGCTACGACGTGCTCGGCGACGTCCGGGGACAGCGGTTGGGGTACCGTCGTGGGATCGACACCGCCCGGCACGGCGGACGACGTCACGAAGCCGGCCACCGCGGCTCCTTGCGAGTAACCTCCGAGCACCGTCTTGGTTCGGGGGCAGGACGTGGCGATCGAGACCACGCGAGCGGCGGCATCCCTTACGCCGTCAGCGCCCGTAGCCCATTGGTCGGATGCCGGGTAGTCAACCGGATAGACCTCGAGTGAGCGCTCGCCCAACTGCGGGCGCAACGCATCGACGAATGCCTGGCCCGTTTGCCCGGTACCACGGGGTTCGTGCGTCCCGCGAGCGAAGATCACCTCGACATCGGGACACGACGCGGCCGACGCGGAGGGTGCGATGACGGCTGACTGTACGGCCGAAACAAGCACAGCCATCGAAAGACTCGACAATATCGTGATGTTTCTCATGATCTTCGTCCTTCGTACTCTGATTGAACGGGAGACGGTTGGTCGCCCGCCGGCGGCCACGCGACCTGACAGCCACGCGGCGGTGCCGTTTCGAGGAGACATGGCGTGTTCTCGGAGAAGCAGCGGTGCGTGACTTGTGCGGCCGACGTGGCCACCGTCAGTGGTGGACTCATCATTCGATCCGAGAAAACGACGCGCTGAAAAGCTCTTTCGAGTGGGAATCCCGCGTCGAGATCGCCGCGTTCAGCGGTTGGTCGCCGCTTGGAGAGCGCATTGAGAGTGGTCCGGCGGGTGGGCTTGCCCGTGAAGCGAATTGCTACGCGTCCTGGTGATGCGCGTCGGCCAACATCCGAACGAAGGTCTCGGCGTAGAGCGCGACGTCGAGTGGGTATCTACCGGTGAGGAACCGCCCGTCCTCGACGACGAACGGCGTTTCGACGGTGTCGCCGCGGAGCAGCGCACCCGTCGTTCCGACAGCGGCGCGCACCTCGGTTTCGGTGTACTTCCAGTAGGTCCGGTATCGGCGACCAACGCGCAAGACGGTGGTGCGGAACGCCCACTTCTCCAGCGGCTTCGTCAGCGTGGTCACCCGGTGACCGTCGAGGACGCTCTTTCCCGTGGCAGGGTCGATGGCCCTGGCGGGCACCAGCACCCCATGGCACACCGCACCGACCAATTTGTCGGCCCGCACGAAGTCGACGACCTTCTTCTGCAACACCGTGCTGTCGAGGTACTGCCGCATGCCTTTGGCGTGCCCACCCGAAAGGTGTATCGCATCGAAATGGTCGGCCTGGGTCGCTTGATAAGTGATCGGCGACAAGAACGCTGCCGTCTGGATCATCTCGTCGTAGGCCACTACAGCTTCCTCGCGCGCCGGCAGTGGATGAAACCAGCCACTCGACAGCAGACGCTGATCGCAGGCAGCCACGCGCCCATGCTCGGTGGCAAACGTCACCTCACAGCCGCTTTGTACGAATGCCTTCCACGACACGGCGGCCTCGGTGGTGTCGAAGTCGTTGTCCGGCAATGGCATCACGATGCGACGCCTACCATCAACCATGAATGCCTCCATATTCTTCCGAGTTTCACACTGCGGTGCTTCGTACGGGTGCGGCGCCTCTTCAATCCAGGCAGCGATATCTAGGCCAGATGGGCCGCCAGACCGGAGACCCCAGGAGCGACATCGGCAGCCAGCGTGTGCTTATCGGGGTAGTCGCCACCGTTTTGGCGGCGGAAGGGGATGGGTGTGTCGGTGAACAACCGCTCGAGCCGCTGCTCGAGCGCGTCCCGGGCGCGCTGAACCCCGTCATCGTCAAGAAACATCGCGCCATGCACAGCAAAGATCGGCAACACGTCCATCCCTGGGTAGAACAGTGCCCCACGGGTGAAGGGAAATAGCAGTTCTTCCAACGGGCCATTGATTCCACGGGGCCTATAATCGGCGGCGGGCCCGCCTGCGGTCACTGAAACCAAAGCTCGCTTTCCGGCGAGAATGCCCTCGCCGAAGCGATAGGCGTTGGTTCCGTCCTTGTAGCCGTATGCGAAGTGGTACGCGTACACCCTGTCGACCCAGCCCTTGAGGATCGCCGGAAGTCCGTACCACCAAATGGGGAATTGGAAGATGATGGCGTCAGCCCACAGCAGCTTTTCCTGTTCGGCTGCGACGTCATGCGTCTGGGAACCTGCGAGGTAGGCTTCTCCAGACGCCGAAACGAGATTGAACGGCGCTGAGCTGTCTCGCGAAGGGAAGTCGTCGGCGTCGGCGACGGCTTTCCAGTTCATCGCATAGAGGTCTGATACCTGGACGTCGTGCCCGCCGCGCTGCAGCACACTCAGAGCGTGGTCCCGCAGCGTTGCGTTCAGCGACGTCGGACTCGGGTGGGCGTAGACGATAAGAACTCGCACTGATACTCCTTGTGAAGCGCTCGGCATTCTCCTGCCGATCTCCGGCTCCGTCGACGCTATAGCGCAGAGCAGATCTCCGCGATGCCTGAAGTACTCATTTATTTGTCTGATCAGATCGAGATATCTGTTGTGGTGAAGCTTTCGGTAATAGCCTTCTGCGATGGACACTTTGACCGACGTCCTCAAGCGGGCGTCCGTTCGTGGTTCGGTGGCTGCCAGCGTGGTCGCCGGGGGGCGCTGGGGGATGCTCATGGATGCAGATGCCATGCCCGGCGCAGCATTCCACGCAGTCACGGCAGGTACCGCATGTTTGTTGATGAACGGTCGTAGCCCACTATCTCTTGTGTCCGGCGATCTGGTGCTGCTGCCGAGCGGCCCCACCCATGTGCTGGCCAGCGACCCCAGCGCTCCGGTGCGACCTTTCGACCACGACGGCGCGGCGGCAGCCGTCAGGGCTGGCGAGAACCTACCGGTGGGCACTCAGCCGGCGGCTACCCGCATCTTGTGCGCGGCTTTCCAACACGATCCGGCGACTGCGTTCAATGCCTTCGGCCTATTGCCGGATGTCGTACACGTTCCAGCGCTGACAGCGCCGCCGCCTCTGCGAAGTGCGCTACAGCTGCTAGGTGACGAGTTGGGTCACCCCGGGCTAGGTGCCAGCGCGGTCCTCGACCACATCGTGCACATCATGCTCATACAGCTGTTGCGGGTTTGGCTCGAATCAAGCCGCGCAGCCGAACATCCGCCGTCTTGGCTACGTGGACTGACTGACCCCGTCACCGCCGCAGCGCTCACGGCGATTCACCGTGATCCGGCGCACCCGTGGACGCTCGGAACTCTCGCCACAAGCGCCGGAGTTTCCCGTGCGACGCTGGTGCGCCGCTTCAGCACAGAGGTGGGGTGCCCGCCGGCCGAGTACCTGACGAAGTGGCGAATGGAACTGGCCGCGAACGAACTCCGATTCACCACGCTCCCGGTCGCACATATAGCCCGTAACGTCGGATACACCTCGGAATATGCGTTCAATCGGACGTTCGCTCGGTGGCAGGGCGTTCCACCGGGCAGATACCGAACCGCCTTTCTCGCAGCGGAATCCGAGGGGTCGACACCGGCCGAAACCTGACCCCGTGCCAGGGGACATGAACTCAGCTCGTTGCAAGTGATCGTGCGCCGCTTGCCGCGCACGATCCGGTAATGCCGCAGATCCGCATCAGACGGGCCACCTGATCACGCCCGACGTCGTGACTGGCGCATTTCATCGCATGCCACACCTTGCGGACTCGATAGAGCCGCCTGCTGGAGAGCGAGCGAATCTCGTGCACGTTCCGTAAGCCGTTGGCGTCGAGGCTCTCTCGTCATCGTGCTCCGAAAGGCACGCGAGCGTATTTCGGGGGGTGCAATACGGCGTAGCCTACTTGACATAATGTGGCTTATCGGTAGAGCTTATCGGTAGAAGCATCACCTGCGAAGAACCGACCGAGGGCGCTGACATGTCCCGTTGTTGTCCTGTCCGATCCGGAATCAGTTGGGAGTAATGCGGGAAAGCCTGGTAGCTGTCCGATTTCTCGCGCTCTGTTCCAGAACTATCTGACAATGACACCCACCCAGGTCCGTGCCAATGCACATGCGGATGTTCGGCCGCGTAACCGATGGCGCTGAGTCTGAATCCATGACTATCTGACAGCGCCGGACATGACGATCGACAGTACAGACCTTGCCTGACAGCGGCGGGCGCTCCGCGCGTCGAGGTACAGCGGAAACCTGCAATTCGTCACTGTGACGTTATGACGAGGGCTCTTCCCCTTAATGTAGTAATTTTGGCGCATTCGTCACCGCACCTGATGGATGCGGCACCACCTCGTGGGCACCGTTTATGAAGAAGACGTTCACGCCGTTCGGATCACCGACGAAGTAGGGCCCGTGCAGCTTCGCTTGGGCGGAGAACCAGCGCAGGCACTGCGGGCACATTGCCTTCGATGAGGCAAATTCCTGTTGGCCGGGGTGTTGCTCCGCTTGGTGCCGCTCGGAGTGCGAGTTCTCGTACGAACCCTCCGAGCCCGGTTTATCAAAGGGATGTGGTTCACTCTCGTGACCGGCCTCGGCACCCGCGATTTGCACCCTTTCGGTATGACGCTCCTTTTCGCCCGCATAACCGCTTGTACTGGGCTCACCACCGGCAGCAGCCGCAATGTTCTTCTTGCTCTCGATATCGGGCAGTCCCGCAAAGGCGTCCGAGGCGCGACCAATGCTCTCCTGATATTCCGGCAGATTGAGGAGAGCCGGGACGTCCAGATGCCGTTTCTTTACAGGGTCACGCTCGACCCGCTGACCAGCCGGGCCTTCCTCGCGGACGCCGATGTCCAGTTCGAGCTGCCTCAGCTTCTGCAGACCCTCCGATGTGGCGGGATCGATGGCTTCGAGACGGTCCATCAGTGCCTCGTCACGAAGAGCCTCGATGCGTTCCTCTAGCTCTGTCACCTTTACGGCCGCAAATTCTTCCACCGAGAGGGACGTCGGCGAAGATTCAGATACCGTGCCGCGGCGATCCATCTGGCTTGGAACGTCTTTGGTAGTGGCCGTCGTTGGTTTCGGTCCGCCCACTTCAATAAGTTCGGGTGAACCCGCAGTCGGCGTCCGCCCGAGATCAATCTCGTTGTGCGTTGTCGACCGCGTTGGCTGCGGACCTCGGTCCAACTCAACGGTCCCCGGGGATACGGGGCCAGGGTCGATCTCATGGTAGGAGGGAAGTATGGCAGGCTGGGGTGCGCTCGTCGTAACAGAAGAGTCGGTTGTAGGCACCAGCGGAGTCTGTGTCTCGGTATCGCCGGTCGACACTGTCCGACCGTCCTTGGTCGCGCCTTCCGGCGGCGCACCGAGCGACGCCTCGTGTTCAACGTGTGGCGCTCGCGGGGCAAGCGGGGTTCCTTGAGTCGCTGCCGCTTGGGCGCCGTGATGCGCGGCCGAGGACAGGGCTCCTGTAACCAAGGCGACTGCGACACCAGCAGGATCTGTGAGCCGTACCCAGGCGTCGTCAACCACCGTTTGCACAGTGACTTTCTGTCCTTTCCAAGTGCGGTAGGCATCTTGCGCCGCTGTTGTAAGTGCTGTGGACTCGGCGTGTAAGAGCAGAGAGTGTACGAGACTGCTGGTAACGCGTGCGGAAAGACTTTCGGTCGCAGGGTTAGCGGCGAGAGCTTCAGCGATACCTCCAGTCAACCGACCGCCATATCTCGCGATAAAGATTTGAACTATTGTGTCCACGAAGAAGGCGCCCCAATCGACTGGGTCGCCCATCGACACCTTGGCCGCAGCCAATGCGAGGTTCTGGGCGATCGGTGCCGCTGCGACGACGGTGTTCGCGGCTGCGACGCTACCTACCTGGTAGCCAGCCACCGTTGTTGTGGCGGCGCCGGCTCCCTCCGCACCGGCCAACGCACCTGCGGCAGCGCCACCGGTAACGATGGCGGCGATGACTGCCAGGGTCAGGGCAGTCACGGCTTCGGTGATCTCTAGGCCGGTGATTGTCATCTCGCCAGCGGAGATTGTTCCCCGGAAGTACGCGCGCCACATTCGATCAGCGGAGAGCATCTGTCGCTCTGCATCGGCAAGTAGCCCTGCAGCGACTTCGAGATTTCCGGCAGCAATAGCGGCGAAGGCAGCCTCGGCGTTCCGGTCGGACCGCGCAATATAGGCCAGCAACGTAGGTCCGGGGTCCTTGACTCGTCCAATCGTCTTGACGATCGGTGCGACGATCCAGCGCTTCCGATCGTTTTCTTGCAACGACTTGTATCCGAATAGGGTCCCGTGGCTTTTCGCTCTGATTTGCTTGAGATGATCTCTTAGCGCAGCTGCGGCGCCATGGCGCACTCGTTCAGCTTGTTCAGCTGTCAGAGTTACCGGCTGGCCATCAACGAAAAATGTGAAGGGACGCGAAGGGTTCCCCGACGGGCTGATCCCGTCGACAGTACGCATCACGGCCGCTAGGGCTGCTGCACCTTCACCGCGCACGGTCGGCAACAAAAGGGCATGGGTGTCTCCTTGCGCAGACCGTTGCTCAAGAATCTCGGCGGTTATCTTCGCAGCCGCGCTGTCCTGACCCAGCTCGGGATTTGTCATTGCACCTTCGTGAAGCCCCTTTACCGTGTCCGACGGCAGGCCCTTCAGCCTGTTCACAATGTCATCGCGGTTGAATTGGTTCAGGAAGAATGCGGCTCTTGAATTGTCCTTACGACGTAACTGCTGGCGAACGCGTACGTCGAGGTAGATGATCTTGGTTTCTTCAGCTATCGGAGACTCCGGACCAACCGCCGGATTACCAAGCGCGCCTTGGTGAATCTCTGCGACCTGTTCGGGACTCCGCTTAAAGGAATCGAGGAAGTAGCGGCGATGCTCCGCGCTCAGTTGGTGCACTAAGCCAGCGACGACTTCCCAACGTGACTGATCGGCCGCGTCGTAGGCCTGCTGGAGCAACGTAGGTGACTCGTTACTCGTTGCGGCCTCGGCCATCTCGCGCTGTATCCAAACCGATCCGCTTGCACTCTGCTGTATGACGTGCCTCAACTCGTGGCTGAGCAAGCGTTGTTCGGCTGGTGTATTGAGCCTAAACTCGTTACTTCCAAGGAAGATATGCGATCCGATGGTGTAGGCGCGAGCGTTGATTGACAACGCGGCCCTTTGCGCGTGGGAATCTTGATGAATTCGAACAGCGCTGAAATCGAATCCAGTCTCCGCCTCGATGGGACGCCGTTGCTCGGCATCAATCTCCACTCCCGACGACTTGAGTGCGTCCGTGACGGCGGCTGGAGCGCGCTCGGCAGTCGGCGATACACGGTGAGGCGCTTGTAGCGGTCTGTTCCACGATCCGTCAGCGGCTCGCTCCGCATCTAGCTCGAACTCGTCTTTTGGCTGACCGATCCTCAACTCGAATGGCTTTACAGCCGTGTGTGCCCCAACTGTCTTCTTGGCTGGGGCTGAATCATGCTGGGCTACGTGCGGTCGCGTCATCGCCAATTCACCCGTCCTGCCCAGGGACCGACCACGTTAGCAACGGACGCCCACATCCCGACTGCGTCATTCATGGTTCAATATCTCAACGTTAAACGGGCTGGTCAATCCAATGCTGAATAGCCACACTGAACTTCTCCTGCCATTTTTCGGCTGCGTTCTGTTCCTCCTCAAGCCGCGCCAGTGTGCGGGTAATTAGTTTCTCCAATTCGGCGTCGGCGTCGGCGAGCGCCCGCACCTCGTCGGCGCCAAGCTGCTCCTTCAGTTCGGCGCGCGTTGCGGTGGCGATGCGATGGATCCGCGCCGCGGTTTCCATGGTGCGCGAAAGTGCCTCGTGCATTTGCCTTTCCGGCGGCGGTTCGCTGCCGCTGCGGGTTGTACTTTCCACTTTTGCCTCCATTACGCGCCGATATTGAGCGGAGTTGGCGGTTGGCCGACGACGTCGGGGTCGGTGTTGACTTGGATCGGTCCGGTCGCGATGTTGCCGAGGACTGCCGCTGAGTCGCCCGCGGTGTTGATGATCGCCGAAGGCTCCCCTCCGAAAAGCCGGTTTCCTTGTACGACAGCCGACTTGGCCCCGAGGAGCGCTACAGTGAGGTGCTCCCGCTTAGGCTGCGAGCAGTGGTTGCTGGTCATGATGAGGTCGCCGTCGATAGTGGCGATGACCACAGGCGATCTTCCCGCACCGCTGAGGGTGTTGCCGTTGACGTGCACCTGACCGATCGCTTCGGGGCTGAAGAACGTAAGTCCGGGCATGATGACCAGTTTCCCGCCCGCAACTTTGGCACCGGTGACACCGAGGATGGGATCGTCGTCGCTGTGCAGTCGCAGCGCGGTCCAGTTGCGGACGATGGGGTCAGGCCCGATGCCGCCAAAGACGTTGTTGTCAGTGACGGAAAGGGTGGTGCGCCACGCCGCGGCCGCGATACCGAAAGCATTGCGTACGTGGTCGGAGTTTCCGATGCGCGACACCGAGTTGGCGGCAACCAGCGCTTTGCCGCAGGCGCGCAACGCGATTCCCACACAGACGAGGGCGGAGTCCTCGAGCGACGCGGCCACTCCGTCGACGATGTTGCCGTTGATGCTGGTGGTCATCGCGCCGGTGACGATGATGCCGCACACCATGGGGTCCGGCGCGGCCGCCGCGATGAGAACTTCCTCCGGGGTGGGCTTGAGCTCACGGATTATGTTGCCGGCGATGGCAACGGTCGTGTTCAAACCTCTGACGGTCACCGCGATTCCGCCGCCAGCACCGTGCACGGTGTTGTCGGCGACGGTAAGGCTGTTGATCGGCGCGGTGACTCGGATGGCGTCACCACTGACGCCGGAGACTGTGTTGGCGAGCACGTGCGCTGTGTCGCCGCTCGTGTCAGGGGGCGACGCTTCGATCACAATGCCGTGTTGCTGAGCTGCTCGCTGGATGGCGGTGATCGTGTTATTGGTGATGCGGACGTTGGGGCCGGCGACGATTGCGGTTCCTGCGGCCTCGATGGTGTTACCGCTGATGTCGATCGTCCGCTCGATCCGGAGATCCCCTGGCGGCGCGACTAGCCCATTGGCGATTACAGCGATTTCGCTGCAGCCGGTTATGGTGTTGTCTGCGATCAAGGTTGTGCCGTCATGCACCAGGACTGCATCGCGCTCAATGCTGAGATCGATCGCCCGCAGACGGCAGTCAAAGTTATTGTCGCGGATGGTCAGGCCCCGGGTGAGCAGCGGGTCGGGATCGGTAACGGTCAAGCCGAAGGTGTGTGCGCTAATTTGACAATGGCTGATTTCGGGCCGATCGTGCCGTCCGCGCATCGCGATAGCTGAGGCCTCTACGCTGGTGACGCGCAATCGAGTGAGGCGACATTCCTCGGTTCTTTCGTGAAAGACGATGGTCGCGGCACCAGCATGGGTGGTGACGGCGAAGTCCTCAAGAACAATATCCCGGCACGCGATCAAGATGATCGCGGTGTCCCCGCAGTGCACCTCGCTCTGGGCTCCGCATCCGCGAATCCGGATCGACGAGGTGTCGACGACGCGCAGCGGCTCGCCGAGGTTGTAGGTGCCCGGGCACAGAGTCATGTTGCCGCCACCGCTTCGGGCAAGCTGATCGACAGCATCCTGCAACGTGAAAGATCCGTCATTGTGCCGGTTGGGCGTCACGCAAATCTGGCACGCGCAGCCTTCCCCGCCAGCGGGTTGGTCCCATGTTGGGCGGCAATCGGTGACCGTGCCGGGCAGCGTGATCATGGCCAGCCGCGTGAAGTGGTGATGAATGCCTCGCGGCGGCGATTTGTCCAGCTTTTCCCACGATTCCTCAGGGCTCGGGGCGGCTGATCGGGCGGTGAATACCCAATAGTCGCCCGCGCGGGGTGCGCCGGCGGCCTCGAAGCTGAACGTCACCTGAAGCCCGTGCTCCAATGTTTGTGGGACTCCCGGGGTGATCGTTGCCAGGCCCGAATCCCATTTCCGCACCCGCAGATGGCGCTCGTCGGCAGTCGCCGCATCGGCCAACGCAGCCGGTAGCGGCGTGGCGAACGTGATGGTCCTGGTGTCTTCGTGGACAGTGACCTGCCGCATCTCCCCCACAGCGTGGGACAGTTCCAGATCGTCGTCGATGATTTCGACCCAGTTCTGGTCGGCGATGCGCAACACCTCGTCGCGACCGAGGGTCTGCAGCCGCAACTCGCTCGCCGACACCACCTCGCTGACGACGCTGCCAACCGTGGCGTTGTCTCGAGACCACTTGAATTCGGTGTCAGAGTGCAACTCGACGCGGTAAAGCTGGTTTTCCAGTCCTCGATAGCCGCCGCCGGGCGGGATCACACATGGGTCGTCAACGGGAGCGATCGCGATCGTCGAGGTGGTCAGACGCGCCGAAGAGGGCACCAACAACTCATCCCACTTGGTGATCGCGGCGTCGCACCCAGCCGCGGCAGCCAATCCCATTGTTCGTACTTGCCAGGCGGTTTGCGTGCGGGTGGTGGTGTCCACCCCGACGGCGCACTCGACGAGGTCGGGCGTGTTGAGGTAAGTCAGTTCACGCTCCCACACATCGAGGTACACCAGAAAGCTGCCGTTTGCGGGTAGCCGACCCTCCAGAGTGGGCCAAAATTGTTGGTCTTCGTAGTTGACGGGGTCTGATCCATTGAGTTCGGCCAGCAGCGGTTCGAACTCCCTAGCTTCGCCATGATTTTCGGCAAGCAGGCCATCGACATACATGCGGCCGGCGCCAATGGACATGACTCCCCCGGCCAGCGTGATCTTGAATGCGTCAGGGGTGAGCCGCGACACCACGGCAGGGTTCGGCTGCAGATCGGCCACCTGCGCACGCAGCCTGCGGTCGGTGATCGCGGTGTATTCGTTGAAATCGGCATCCAGCCACATCCGCCCTTGCTGGCAACCGACATTGCTGTGGTTACGTATCGGGTCGAATCGGACCTTGCTGAGGTCTGCACTCATTGCTCCTCCTCAAGTCGCATATAACACACCTGCTTCTAAGCCAAATCGCAGATACTCCTCCAGTCGTACCTGCAGATTTGATTCGCGCAGCGGCGCGAACAGCCTGTTGCCTGCGCCCATTTCGCTGCCATTGTCGGCACCTCGGCGCACCGCGTCGACGGTCCCGGCGCACAACTGGCAGTAGCCGGGATCACCGAAGCGCAGGCTGGTGAACTCGGGGCGAACCGATGATCCGCCCGGCTTGCAGCGATAGCATCGCGGTGTGCGGGAGTAGTCGGGCAGGTAGGAGAATCGGATGCAGCCTTCTTGCCGGCGTTGGGCGGTTACTGCGCCCAGGATGATGCAATTGGAAATCTCCTGCACCTCAACGGTGTTCACCTTTCCGATGACGGTGCACTGTTTGAGGGTCAAGGCAGCGCCGTACGACGCGGGATCACCGACGCTGCCGTAGTAAGCATTCGCTTCGGCGCCCGAAGCGTCGATGACACTGTCAGTCACCGTGACGCTGGCTCCGGGCACCGCCACGATCGGCCCGAGTACACATCGGTTGATCTGAACATCGGCAAATACGTCCGATACCACGATGCTAGGCGAGTCCGGTTGTACAGCTTCATTTTTCGATGTTCGAGAAAGACCCGGCACCAGGGTGCAGTCGTTGAGCACCAGTGTGTGCACTTCCTGGTCGACGGAGGCCCCGATGACGACCGGCCCGCCAGCGATGAGTAGACCATCCAACGTCACGGTGCCGTTCGCATCAGGAGTGACGGTGAGTGGCTGCTCGATTTCGAGTAGAGGTCGGCATTGGTCTGCCGCGCGCAGCACCACTTCCTTGCCTGGCTCGGCCGATACCGCCACGTTCTGTACGTAGCGCCAACTGTCGGTGATTTCCACCGCGCCACCTCCGGTGATTTGGTCTAGCGGCACCAGCAGATCGTCGCCGTCGGCCACCTCGATGACGGGACCGTCGAGGCTAATTGCGGTATCGCGGCGATATCCGCCGCCACCGATCATCAACGCGTCGCCGTAATGAAAATGACCGGTTGGGATTTCCCCTTCTGGCACAGGATCAGCGAAATACGCCCTGCCGAGCACCGGGTCGATCACCACACCGCTGCCAGCGGACGGTGCGTGGGCCCAGTCGCCCGTGATATCCGACAGATCACAAATCTTGACCGCCGCGAAGACCGGCTCGGCCATCGTCCCCACCGACAAGGTAGCGCCCTGACCGTAATATTTCCCGAGGTGTGCGGCCAGCCAGCGCCGGGACAGCGGTATCGGCACATCGAAGCGCTCGGCGATGTGAGTGATCTCGTCCTCTGTGCGAGCCCGGCCGAACAGAGGTGCGTCGATGCCCAGCGGATGGAACCTGAACCGCTGCCGCGAGCCTCCATCCGGAACCAGTGGCGCCCGATCAACCGTGAGCGCCTTGATTCGCCACAGGAAGATCCCCACGTTGCGAATGTTGTAGCGGCCTGCGCCCGTGGCGATGCGGCGCACATCGACCACATGCGCCAGATCATCGAATGCTCCGCCGACTCCCTCCAGCCGCAGTGGATGGCGCAATTCGGCAATCGCACCTCTGCCCGGCCGCAAATGGTTCATGTACTGCGTTGCGGCCAACAGCTCGAAGAATTCCACCGCTCGTGCCGGGCACCCGGTGACATCTGCGGCGAGCTGCTCGAGCATCGCCGCGGTGCCCTTGCGGCGACGGTAGGCGATCGTATTAGCCACCTCGGCTCGCGGCGCGCTGATCTCGGGCGGCCCCTGCAGCGGTCGGTAGCCGATGAGGTCTCCGATGTAGGGCAGCGCCCAGTCTTCCGCTGTCTCGGCGAACAGGTTGTCGTAGAAGTGATCCTGGCCTTCCTCGAGCACATCGATTTCGGTAGCGATGACCTTCACGGCCTGAAGCAGTGCGCCCCCCGTCTCGTCGTCGCGGACCCGATACGTCCGCGGCAGCAACGACCAGATCCGCTCGACGGTGGATTCGCGCGCACGGTTCAGGCTGGCTTCCTGCTGAGCGGTCACGTCATCTCCGTCAAGGAATCGAGAGGGTTGGCGGCCAGTACCAGCAGTTCGGCGCCCGTTACGGCCTGGGCGGTGACGCCCGGGGCATCGGCCCGCAGCCGCACGTTGTCGGACTTGCCGGGCTGATCTTGCCGACTGAGCCGGTCGAGGTCGACGGCGACCACCCCGGGTACAGCTTGGATGGTGGCAATGACCGCTGAGGCCGCTATCGGTTGAGTGAGCTCCCGCATGGGAAACCCGAAAGCGTCAGTGAGCCGATCGGCGACGGCACGGCGGACCTTGTCGGCCTGATAATCGGGGTGACGCCGCACCCGCGCCTTCACAACGAAACCGATTTCGCGGTGCCGCACCACTACGACCGGCACCAGCGGGTCGCCATGACTGCGCAACGCGGCCGTGAGAAGCGCCCGCTTCGCGTCGGAAACCTCATCTGCGTTGTCGGCTGCAACGGTGACGACGATCGTGCGCACACCTGCGATGCTCAGAACCATGACATGGCTCTTGGCGATCCCGGCATAGTTGCGGGCGAAATCGGCGTAATCGCTAAGCGATACCGCCCGATCGAGTGTGCGAGTCGAGATCTGCACACCCTGGCGGGCATAGTCGGCCGGATCAGGATCGGCACCGCCGGCAGCCGGACCGGGGTTGGTCACTCCGGTCACCCCGAGCGGCGGGCTTCCGAGTTGGGTCAATGCGCCCGGACCCAAATTCCCCCCTACGCCAAGGCCTTTGCGGTAAGTGGCGCGCACATTGTGTTGCCCCGTGGTTAGCCGCGCGCCGCGGACACCGTCACCGCCGAGTACCTCGAATACTCCCGCCGGATTGGCCGCCGTAACGAATTCCTGCTCCCGCGGCCCGGCCCCGTACAACGTCGGACTTTCGTGCCAGGCAATATCGTTGACCCGCACCTGAAGTGTCGAGGAGGCGCCCGACGCCTCGTCGGACGGAACGTAGGTCAACGGTGTGTGTTTGAGTTCGAACCGCTGGAAGGGAGTGGCGGCGTCGCCGTCGCCGAGGATCTGATGCACGGTCTCCCCGTGGGTGGCCGCCACGACGTTGCCGAAAATCCCGATGTCAGATGGCTTGTAGCGGACAACCTGCTTCAAAGCGTCGGTCAGGGTGACCCGTGTGTTGTCACCTTGCTTCGTTACAGCGGCGACGGTAGCTACCTCGACAACTCCGGTCGGGTTACCGGAAGGATCGAGTGCTGCGACCAACAATGTCCGACCCGGCGGTAATCCGGATACATCGCCGGCGATGACCATTTCGGCGCCCCGCACCGTTGACGCCGCCGGCAGCGGTTCACCGCTCAACGACAACGGTTCTTCGATCACGGTCACGGTGGTTTCACGCACCTTCTCGCGGAAAAACGTCTTCCAATCACTGAAGCTGCCGCTGAGTGCGAGCCTGGTCACCTTGCCTGAGACCGAGAACTCGGCTCGAGACAACTCCTGGAGACCCGTCACGGTGAACTTCCGGTGCACTGAACCGGCGCTCAGGACCACCGACTTGCCCACGATGTCGGGGTGGGGGCCATCCAAATCGATCGCCATCGCACCCGGAGTCGACACTTCGGTGATGAGGAAATCCGGCCAATCAGGACTCACTTTCGTCACCAAAGCGAACGTCCACACTCCCCCCGGATAATTCTTCTTGAACTCGGAGGACATTGCTTTCCACATCGGGGCGTTGTAACCGAAGACATTGAGCCGCTTACGGACAACGTGAGCCGTGAGCGGCGCAGCGGCGGTCAGCCCGTCGCGCCAGGCCACTCGGACGCGTTCCCGCTTCGGCTCTGCTTCAACAGTCTCCACCGAGCGGAACTCGACCGCCCCCGCCTCGTTCGTGAATAGCAAGATGTCACCACGTTTGAGGCTGTTGGCGACTGCCGCCAGGGACGTGTTGTCGCGCGGAGCGCTGACAAAAATTTGGGTTTGCCCTGCGATCTTTCCGAACGCCACGTTCCTCCCGAGTACAGGTTGTCGGGTGGCGACAGGTTTCATCAAGTTCCATTGCGGGCGTGCCTCGACTACCCCAGATGTTTCAAAAACCTGTTGCTGTTCACCGGGTCCCGGCACACTGCGCACCGCGGTCCCGGCCGGAATGGTGATCGCGGCCGGCATCCGGATCTTGCGGAACGGTCCGGCCGCCTGCTCGACCTCGACCGTCGGGGGCGGTTCCACGTAGAACGCAAGATGAGTCGCCGCTGCCACCCCGGGACGAGCCCGGTAGGCCACCAGCTTGCCCAGTTCGACGACTGACGATCGGTCGATGGCCGTGCGCACATACGCCTCGTTGATGAGGCGCTCGTTGTAGAAGGTGATGATGTCGGCCATGCAGGCAGCGGCATCAAGTAGCGCTATTGTGAAATCGTCGTCGGCCCTGGTGGTGAGGCGGGCCAGAGCGGGCCGGTCACCAGCGGTCAGCCCGGCACGCAGGCTCGCCACGAACTGGGTGTAATCCCCTATCCGATTGGCCACCGCAGGTAGGCCTGGACGGTTCTGCACCGGTTGTGGGGTGCTGGGGTGTACACCGATGCAGCAGTCACATGTACAGTCTCGGCTCACTTCCCGCCTCCCAACGTCAGCTCAAGTACCCCGTTCTCGGGGAAGTTGGGATTGTTGTCCAACCGCGCGATCTCCAGCCGGCCCATCGTGAGCACGCCGGAATCCAACCCGCTGATCGGGGTGTCCTGTTGGCGGCGGAAGGTTTTGACGGTAACCGAGGCGATGCCGGGCACCCCATGCACAGCGGCATAAATGGCGCTGAGGTAGACCGGTTGCGCGAACGTCAGGTTGTCCGGGTCGAAGAGCCGTCCAACCGCAGCCAGCACCTCGCCGCGAACCTCCGAGCGCTGGTGGGCATTGGCGACACACACGTGCATGCTGATCTCCAACGGCACGTAGTGCGGCCGGTCGATTTCCAGGTCGTAGCCGGCGAGCCTGAACTTTTCCAGATCGCGGCGCAGATCGCGCTCGAAAGCGACATCGACGTCTGTGCCGCCGGCGGGGTCGACGGTCAGAAACACGGTGTGCCAGCTGCCCGTCCAGCGCCAGGTCGCCGCTGCACGCTGTACCCGCGGGCTGCGGCCTGCCACTTCTTGCCAATCGCTGGGCGTCACCGCTCGCTGCTGCACCCGGTAGGCCTGTGGGGCGTCGCGGCGGATCTCGTCGGCGGTTTCCGGCTCAGCACCACCGCCAGCCGGCAGAGGGTTGCTGACCGTGTTCACCACGCCGGTGTCGGCGATGTGTACCAGAGTATTTGCGCCGACGTTGCCGGCATTCCCGTTGCCAACCCGGTATACCGCCGTGAACTCGGTGCCGTCTTTCGGTTCGTTGAGCCGAAGAAATACTGTGCCATCGTGTTCGGTTTCGACCACGAACAACCGGTCAGCCGGCCCGCTGCCGAGCAGGTCGCGCTCCTGACGCCAGGTTGCCGTACCGTCGTCCAACCTTATTGACGGGTGTGCGTCGCGGGGGGCCGCCGCGGTCACCGCGCAGGCCGGAATCGGACGCCCCAGCAGCAAGAGCTTTCCGTCCGAGTCGATCTGGATACGCAGCACGGTGTCACCATCGCTGACAGACCAGTCGCTGCCGGAGCCGCGGAACACTGGCGGGTAGGAAAACTGCACACCATAGCCAAACAGCCAGTCACTGAGCTCTTCCGGTTTGCCATTGGTCAACGAGTCGATCACCGCCGCGATCGGTTTAGTGCGATCGAGCTCGGGCGCGCCGACGTTCACCGACCGGGTCAGCGGTCCACGGCTGAGGTGGGGACGATACCGCGTCGGAAGCGCCCTCGGCTCGGATCTCGGTGCGCAATGTGTGGAATCAGGAGGGTAGAACAGATGAGCGGGTGCAACGGTGCCGAGCGGCTCCGGAGAGTCGACGGTGCGCCCGTGGTCGGCGACCACGATATTGCCCCACGCCACGCTGACCGGCTGTCCGGCTGCGGCGGGGGCGCTGAGGCACAACGAGAACGGCAGTCGATCGGCCGCGTCCCAGGTGATCTCGGTGACGTTGACCGCGTTATTGGTCGATGGGTCGTCGAACTTGCCGCCGCACGGGTCCTCGGCGTCGCCGACCTGGGTAAGGCGCACCGCCCAAACGTGCGCCGGGTCGCGGTCGGCGGCTTCTCCGGTTGTGGGGCTGACAATCTCCGCGAAGATGAGCAGGTCTCCGGCTCGCAGATCGGGGTGTGCCCCGCGCAGTGTCGCCGAGGTGCTGCCCTTGGGGACGCAGCAGTCGTCGTCACCCCATGTGTAGAAGGAGAACAGGTTGTGGTCGGCGTACAGCGTGTTCGTCTCCACCGTCTCGAAGACTGTGGCGCCGGCGTCTACCGCGATCTTCTCCTGGACCGCTGTAAGGGAACCCGGCAGCCCATCGATCTTGCTGTACACCTTGGTACTTGCCGGAAGTGTGGCGCTGTCGGCGGACGTGGTGCAGCGCAGGAGCACTCGCGCCGAGCAGCCGTCGTGGACGGGGTAGTCGACCAGCCGCGCGTGTCGTCGCAGTGAGACGCGAGAGCGGGCGGACTCCAGGTATGCCTCGGTTGCAATGGCATCCTGCCGGTAGCTCAACCGGTCGCCCTCATAGGCCAATATCTCGACCAGCATCACACCCAAGTCGGCGGGGCTGCGTTCCCGCCAATCGGGAGCGATCAAGCTCATCCGATCCAGCAACGTTCGCCGTAGACTTGCGTAATCCTTGGCCAGGTAATCGATTTGAGGTACCGCAGCGGTCGGTGGTGGACACTCGTAAGAGTCCCGGCAGTCGAGTTTGGCCTCGCAGTCGATCTTGAAGGAGAACTCGATGTCCGCCAATACCGGGTCGAAGTCTGCCGGGGCGGCGTCGATATGCAAGGTGTAGGGCGAATAGTCGCCCGCGGCGTTGGTGCGCACGACCAATACATGGTCGGGTTCGTCCAGATCCGCGACGAGAGCCGGGTCCTCACCAGCGGGGAGAGCGTCTGCCGCCGCTACCCACCGCACGTGGATGTCTTTAATGCGTTGCCCACCAGAGATTTTGACTTGCTCGGTGTTGATTCCGCCAGCCGGTCTGAGCAACCGCACCAAAAGGGTGCGCTGCGGGGGGCCCACACGGGCGACTTCGAGGTCCTCGATGCCGTTGACAGTGCCTGCCAGTTTGATCACCTGCAGTCGGCGTTCTTGGCAACAGACGTAGGTCATACTGGCGCTCCGCTCGCGGTGAACTGGTCGGTGCGGCGTTGCTGGGTACGGTTGACGATGTAGTCGACGGTCACCTGTAGCGACCCGTCAGAGTCGATGACGTCAACCGTTTCCACGGTGATCAGGTGCGCCAGCCACTGCCGCAGGGAGCCTTCCACCAGGAATTGTGTTGCGGTGGCGAGGTCGGCACTATTGGGTTCAAACGTGAGTGCCAGCAGGCCCGAACCGAAGTCGGGCCTCATCACCCGCTCGCCGGGCGCGGTGAAGAGCACCTGGCTGATCAGATCGCGCAGATGGGTGGCGTCATCGACACTGGCGGTGCGTCCGGTGTCGTCAAATCCGAAGGGATAAGCGATGTTCACGTCGCCACCACCCGGGGTTGAACACTGACGGGCAGCATCGGCATCCCGGTCGACGCACACACTGACGCGCCGGCCTGCACCGCCACCGGCACCCCCAGCGACATGACCCGTGCCGCCCCGCTCACCCACTGCCCGGCAGCGCAGAACACCCCGCTGGGCGTCAACGAGCAGCCCGCAACTGCATACGGCGAGGCGATGGTGACGACGGGTTGGGCGCTGACGCTCACTCGCGGACTGGGGGCAAGCGCGGTCGCCACACCGCCATGCGAGCACAGCACTACCGCCCCGAGATGCACGACAGGCCCAGGCATGTCACGACACCGTCAGCGCGCCGACGTTGATATCTACCGGAAAGCCCACCACGCTCATCCCCGAGCCGACCATGTTTATCATGGCGCCCTTGCCGTTTCCGATGGAAATGCCCGCGTCGGTGACTGAGATCATGGGGATACCTCGGCAAAAGATGGTGACCCCACCGATGCCGGGCGCGTCGTTGACTACCACCCCATTGAGCAGTGTCGTCTGCATGGTGATGCCCGACATGGCGGGCGGCACCGCCTTAGCCAAGACCGGGGTTTCGGCCATCACCCCCCAGTAGCCGCCCACCCAGATCGGGTGGTCGGGGTTGCCCTGCTCGAATTCCACCCACACTCCGGCGCCCATCGCCGGCACCGAGAACACCCCCGTGTTGATGCCAGAGATCGGCAGACACGGCATCGCCCAGCTACTCGGCGCCACCGCGGAGACATCCGGCACCATCACTTGGATGCGTCCGATCTGTAGAGGGTCGACGTTGTTGACGACTTGGGCGCGGTATTTGCCGTAGTACTTCTTGTGGCTTGCGACTGCGGGACTCATGTGGGCACCTTTGGCAGTGTGGACAGCAGCCCGTTGCGGGCCAGGGTGAACGATTGCTTGTATTCGCCTCGTTTGATGGTGTGATCCACCGAAGCCACGTAAAACAGCCCGTCGAACGGTTCCCCGGCACCACGCACACCGACCAGGCCGCGAGATTTGAGAATGCCTCCGTAGCGAGCCACGTCAAGACTCCCCTGGCCGAATACGGAATCAGAATGCTGTGCGGCGTATGCCATCCCGCGCATCAATGCCACCCACGGCTTGAGCTTGGCCTCCTCGTCGAGGAATGTGATCTTCGGCGGGATCGGTGGCACCAGCCCCAGCGGCGGGTTCATCGGTGTCATATCAGGGATCGGGATCGGCAATGGAACCTTTGACATCTGCTCTTGGATAAAGACAACAGGCAACTCTTTTCGTTCCTTGTCGAACGAGAACGACAGGCTCTCCACGTTGCGGTGCGGTGTGTCCAGATCCAGATTCAACGCGGACTGCGGCGCCCCAATGCGGATTTCGGGTCCCCAGTAGGCCTTACTCACACCGGGAGTTGGCCCAGAGTCGAGATAGAAGACATAACCCACCTCAGAGGCGAGCTGCTTGACATAGGAATAGTCAGTACCCTGATGGCGCGGAATGGATTCGACGGGGATCGGCAGATCCTCGATGACGCTGGGCACCACCAGCGGTACGACGCCGAACGCCGCGTACTTCGCCAATACCGCCAACACCCGCACCGACGGGGGCATCGCCGGGTAGGGAATGCCGGTGAATTCGATTACATCCATCAACGCCGACAGGTCCTTGCCTTTGACCACCAGTGACGGCTCACCCTTACCCGAGTCGCGCACCTCATGATTGGTCATCACACCGTCCATCAGCACCTCGGACTGGCCCCGGATGCTGACCACGATGACCACCCGCATGATCGGGATGGTGCCGCCGCCGCTGAGCAAGAATAGCGTGTACAACGGCGAGCGTCTGGAAAGCCGAAACACCAACTCGAAACCGCTTTGCGTCTCACCCGATCCCACGTGCACGTTGAGCGAATCCACCGCGTCGATCACCTCGCGGCCCACCGGGGCCGGCACTAGAGGGCCAATCAGAAGCGACAGCCGTACGCCGCCGTCAAGCATGACCGACCCCCGGCATGCCTTGCTCGGCGGCGATCCGCAACCATCGGCCGACCGTGGCGGTGAGCTCGTCGGGGTGGGTGGCCACATTGGCATCTGCAATGCGCCACCACAGTTCAGGGTCACCCAGGTAACGCGCGGCCAAGAGATCGAGGCGATCCCCGCCGACGACGGCATGTTCACCGAGCGCACCGAGCCGCTCCGGATGCGGCAGCAGCCGGAGCGCGAGATACGCCACCGGCGGTCCACCGTCGCCACGATCCAGCGTCCGAGTGGGTGTGCCGGCATATCTACTGTTGGGTGGAAAACTGTTGGCGGGCAGAGCACCTGCAGCCACCAGGGCCGCCACCGGATCGGTCATGATGGCAGCCCTTCCAGTCCTAACGCAGACAAACCAGCCGAACCAGCCTTGGTAGCCAGGGACTCTTTGCCACGCAAATAGTTCATGAACAGGCCGCCGCCCCGATGGGCAAAACCGAGATCATCGACCGACAGCACCCGCAGACCAAGACTGACCTTCGCCCTCAGCGGGTTGAGCGCCGGATCGAAAGCTTCCTCGGTGACCGACAGTTCGGTCACAAGCACTGGCACGATTCGATTGCGGGACCACACGAAGAGCGACAAGGGTGATTCGAGGGGCAATACCTCGAGCATCCCGGCGGCAGCGAGCTTGTCGTTCGCGGCTAGCGCCGCTGCTTGCGGATAGGCCAAGGCCTCCAGCACGGCCAGCTGGGGGCTGACCCCATGCCGAACGATGTCAGGATTCTGGTCGGCCAGTTCGAGCTGGTCGGTCGCATCGACGACGGCCTCCAGCTTGATTGTCTCTACCGCTACTCCTTTCAGCCGCAACGCCGCCGAGTGGTCGCTGCTCTCCCCCGCAGCCGCCTTGATTTGCAGCGACCGAGTAAGTGATTCCGGGTTATACTGCAGCGGAATGACTTTGAGTAACGAGCCGGTCGTCGGATCTACCAGCACAATGCCGCCCTTGATCAGCCGCGGCGACCCTGGGAATGCGCTCATGAGCTTCGCCTCGATGACGGCGGCTGATTAGCGGGCTGAGGCCGACTGCCCGCCGACCCGTGGTTGTCGGATACGAGGCTGCCCCATACCGATTGGGCCACAGCGCCGCCTGATAGTCCGGGCATAGCAAGCTGGTTGCCCTTCAGATGAATCGCGGCACCCGAGGTATAAACCCCACGGTATCGGCGCGCAAGATCGGCCAACGCGGATCCCAACTCGCCGCGAAAGGCCTCGGGATCCTGGGGACCTTCGCCATCCACGACGACGGCCTCGATGTGAATCTGGATGCGGCGCATTATGTCCACCCGCGGATCTCGGCGTCGGTGAGAGGCTTTTCCAGCTTCACGTATTCGCGTCGGGCTGCCGCCATCACGTGCCTCATCGACACCGACTCGCCTGCCGCCGCGGCCAGGAAGGCCGCGCCGAGCGCGACGGTGCGGATATGTCCGCCCGGGATCTGCAATTGGGCGAGGCGCTGCCAGTTCAGGTCCGCGAGCGGCACCTCGGGCGGGAACATCAGCTGCCAAATGCGCACCCGGGCTTCGACATCGGGGAAGGGGAAGCCGACCACGAAGTTGATGCGGCGCAGAAACGCCCGGTCGAGCGCGGCGCGCATGTTCGTAGTGAGAATGGCCAGCCCACGATAGGTGTCCATGCGGCCCAGCAAGTACGAGATTTCGAGGTTGGCGTAGCGGTCGTGGCTATCGCGGACCTCACTGCGTTTACCGAAGATGGCATCGGCCTCGTCGAACAGGAGCACCGCGCCGCTGGCGTCGGCGGCGTCGAAGACACGTTTGAGGTTCTTCTCGGTCTCACCGATGTACTTGCTGACCACACCGGCCAAATCAATGCGGTACAGATCAAGATTCAACTCTCCCGCGAGTACCTCGGCGGCCAGTGTTTTGCCCGTGCCTGACTCACCCGTGAAAAGTGCCGACACTCCCAGTCCGCGCTGAGACAGATGCGCCATCCGCCAGTCCTCGTACACCTGCCCGCGATACCGCACCTGGTTGGCGATGTCGTGCAGGGTGTCAAGCGCCGCCTCGGGCAACACGAGGTCTCCCCATCGTGCGGATGGTTCCACGCGATCGGCCAGCTCGGCCAATTCAGATCGAACGTGCACCCGGCAGGCGTCCTGCAGACTCTGCTGTCCCAGATCCGCTGCTATCGACTCGATGTCGGGCGGCTCGAATCGGAAGTGACCTGACAGGATCGCGGCTTCGGGACCGGGACCCGCGAACCGCTCCCACAGTTCGCGCTGATCCCTACTGGTTGTCTCGGGAATCACTCGAGTTATGTCCGCGCGAAATCCCGGCGCAGCCACCAGAGCCGAACATCCGAGTGCGTCGACGAATGACACCAGCGCACTGTTGGTGTCTTCGGCGGTGACGTACAACAGCGCTCCTAACAGGGCTACCTCACGCTCCACCAGTAGCGCCACTTCGGCGTTGTCCCGCCCAGCCGATGGCAGCCGCTCACCCGGCACCGCCAACAGCAACAGACCCAATGCGTCTGCGACGTGAGCGGCGATTCGCAGCCGGGTCCTGTCGCCGGCTCCGTCGAGTCGAACGACCGCCCGGCTGGCCCGGATGGATAGAGACGCGGCCAGCTCCGCGGCGAACTCGGACTGAGCGGCGGTGAGGACATCGGGAGCCGATGAACCGGGGTGGGCCTCTACGAGACCCCGGAGCCCGGGATCGACATACGTGACTCCTGTCAGATGGTGCAGGATTCGTTCGTCGATGCGCAGCGGGCGGCTAATCAGCCCACCGCTGGCAGCGAATTCCGTCAGCTGCCAGTGCCGTAGTGGAGCGGCAGGCGCTAGCGCATCCCAGTGTGCATTCTCCAGGACCGCCAACGCCTCGCCGAGCGTCGGTGGTGCAAACCGTGGATCCAGCTCGGCGCCCGCGCACCACAACAGCAAGTCGTACTCGAACGACGACAGCCGGAATACCTGTCTGAGCTGTGCGGCACGCGTGCCGCTGTCAAGCTCGCAGACGACCGCTGTTTCACCGGTGATCTGGGCATGAACCCGGTCCAATTCCGTGGCCAGCGCCCGTTGATTCCGATCCGTCCAGGTTTCGTTCTCGGTGACGGTCATGGGACGTTCACCTGCCGATCGGTCCTGAAAGCAGGCGGGTTCGCCGTGTAGTCGATGACGCGGCTATCCACCCCGTCGATACGCACCCGCACCACTGTCGCACCGGGCGGCACGTTGGTAAACTCAGCGATGACGTGGTCCACGGAATTGGACCGGGATGCAATGGGCACCTGGACACCACCCAACGCGACGCCTGCCTCTTGGTCCGGCCGTAAACGCGGAGCGAGGCCATTGAGCCTGAGCCGCTTGGTCTTGGTGCCGGTGATCGTGTGTGTCGTCCATGTCGGCGACAGCCGGAGCGCGGCGAGGTTGGTTGTCCGGGCATCGGTCTCACCGATGGGCGTCAGGGAGATGCCCACCGTCCAAACTCCCGACGGACAAATCTTGTTTGGAAGCTCGGCTGCCGGCATCGTGAAGGTGAGCCGCGCCGGATCCTTGTTGTCACTGACCGGGATGTCGTGGGAGACCAAGGCGTGCCGGAGATGAACGGTGATGTCTGTACCGTCGAGGTGGGCGCCGTTCACAGTAATCTCCTCGCCGAGCTCGGCGACAGCTGTTCCGTCAGGCGCGGCAACTGACTCGATGGCGGGATAGGGCGGCACGAGTCCGGTAGTACCAGTAGGAGTCACAGCGCGGACCGTGCGCTTCAGCACGGGCAGCGGATCGGGGCGGGGAGCAGGGGGCGGTTCGATGAGGACAACGCTGACCTGGAAGCCGACACTGGGCCGGTAATGGCTCTGCAAGGCAGACCACAACTTCGACATTTCCTCCAAATCCATTGTTTCCCACGTAATTTTCAGTGCCTCGAATTGATCGGCCAGTCCGGCATTGGGTGGGTCACGAAACGCATCGGGCAGCACGGTCGCGTCAACCGGGGTGAACTGCAGCGCATTGCGAATTGCCCTACGGTCGAGGAAGGGACGTTCGTGCAGCAGGTGCATCCCGTATCCGAGCAGCATCTCGGCATGGAAATCCTCCCTGCCGTAGGCAGTGAGCAGGTAATGCACATCAAGACCCAGCGGGGGTGCAGAGAGTCTGCGGCCGCCACTATCACGGGTGGGCTGCCCGACGTTGCGCCAACCGGGGTTGAGGCTCACCCGATAGACGAACAGGTTGAGCTGCGGTTCAGCTATCCCATCATCGAGCTTGATCAGATCGGGAGCGCGGGCGGTGACCTTGACCGGACTACCCACTGCCGGAACCGCATCCACCAGCCCATTGTCGAGCACGTTGCGAAGCACCGCGCTGACCGCGCCGACCGCCAGAGCGGTACTCATGAGGTTTTCCGATGTTCACCGCGCAGGTAGGCACTCAAGCTCAGCGCATCTCGCGATTCGGTGTCTTTCGGCGAGTTGACCCGGGCCGCGGGTATCGGCTGTGCCGGCGCCTGCGCCGTACGGATTTCGATACGGCCGATACTGATATGGACATCAGGCTCAGCGGCAGCGGCGAAGACCCGCCCGCGCGCGCTGCTGTCGCGGTGCTGTGTTGGCGGGTCGATCGAGATCTGATGAGGTGGACGCAGCCGATGTATGTCAAGTTCCGAAGCAGGCAAATCGGTTTCGGGCGCGGCGGAGTGGGCTACGACATTTGGTTGCACTTCTCCTCGGTGTTCCGTGCTGTTCACCACGGTACGGTCCGATGCCGTCGCGTGGGCGCGACCTGCTACGACGGCCGGGCCCTGCTGGTTGGCGTTGGCGACATTGTTGACCAGCCCATTGGACGACGGCGTTGCCGCGCCAACGTCAACCTGCGGCGGTGCCGACAGGACCGACTCGGCGGTCACGGAGTCGCGGTCGTCCGCCATTGAGGGTTCGGTCGAAATGATTCCCGTTTGTGGTGATTCGAATCGCGATGCTACTCGGGGTGCGATCGCAGAAGCCTCTCCGCGCGCATATTCGTACAATCGCATGAACAAATCACCCACCGCGCACCAACTCCAGGTAGTTGTCCCTGCGAGCCTGTGACAGCGCCAGAATCTGCTGTTCCGACCAGCCGTAACAGCGCGCCAGTTCATCGACTTCGCGCAACAGTCGCCGAGCCCGCGACTGCATCGCGACCCAGACGAACTCGGCGATATCCAACGTGGTCTCCCACGCACCCGTGCAGGTAGGACAGACCAGTGTCAGCGTCAAGTCGGCGTAGGGGTCAGCTGCGGCGATACATTCGGCCAGCGCCTCTCGCGCACCACCGGGCAAAGTGCCATCATGAGTTGATCCCCCACTGGTGCAGCGGGACAAAAGGATCCGCGCCCCTTGGTCGGCGTCACTGGCCGCAGCGGCGGCCGACAGATCCGCCGTCACCGGTAACCGCCACTCGATGGTTTCGCCCTCGATTACAAGCGGCTCGACCGGATGGGTCGGCGCCATGGACTCCTGCAGACCGGCGATGTCAAGCGACAACTCCACATCGGTACCGCAGTCCGGACAGCATGCGACTCCGTCAAGCTCCGGCGAAAACTGCTCGGCATATAGGCTGAGCAGTTCGGCATTGCAGGCGCCGATTGTGGGTGGGTCGGCAATCCCAAACGCGCGAAAGATTGCGTTGGTGCGCTGGCTGGCTGGCGCCGACCGGGCGACCTCCCACGCAGCAAGCTCGACATCGGCGCCAACGTTTACCATCTCGACGTGCCACCGGCTCACTCAGTGAACTCGGGTTCGGATGGCTCGACGACTTTGTCATCCCGATCCCAGCCCTCATGCTCAAGCTTGATGTGCTGAATCGCCACCGCGTTCGCGTTGGCGTCCAAGTCCGGCAACGCTTGGTACTCCGACACCCACACTCGATACACGTTGTACGCAAGTACCAGCTGACCAGCCTCGTTGTACATCTCGATGGTGAGGTCCTTTCGGAAATTCTTCAACGCGACTTCCATTCCCAAGGCGGCACCGAAGTTCCACACCCGCTTGGCCCACGTCTCGAATTCGGTGTCATGGGTGACTCCGCGTTCCAGCGTAATTGGCTCATACTTCGTGCGGCCCGGCGACTTTCGCGACGTCGACGGATCCCCACCCTCGCGGTGTTCGACAACCTCGGTCGTCCGTTTGAGCGCGCCAACCTTGCTCACGCCCGCGACATAGCGGCCGTCCCATCGCACCCGGAACTTGAAATTCTTGTACGGGTCGAAGCGTTTCGAGTTGACCCTGAACTGTGCCATTTGTTCGCGCCTCTCCTAGGTAGCGATTTGGCCGGCCATCTGCTTGAGGGAGATGACCACGAACTCGGCAGGTTTGAGGGGAGCGAACCCGACGACGATGTTGACGATGCCGTTGTTGATGTCACTCTGCGTGGTGCTTTCGTTGTCGCACTTGACGAAGTAGGCCTTGTTCGGAGTCAACCCTTGGAACGCGCCCTGCCGAAACATGTCGTGCATGAACGCGCCTACGTTGAGCCGGATTTGGGACCACAGCGGTTCGTCGTTGGGTTCGAAAACCACCCACTTAAGACCGCGATACAGGCTCTCTTCGATGTAGAGTGCTGTGCGCCGCACCGGAAGGTACTTCCACTCATTCGCCAGCTGGTCGTCACCCTTCAATGTGCGCGCACCCCATACCACGCGACCGGTGGCAGGGAATTGGCGCAGACAGTTGATGCCCCGAGGGTTGAGTCGGCCATTCTTGCCGTCGTCCAAGGTGTACTTCAGCGCGCTAACCCCCACCAGCGTGGCGTCCAGACCAGCGGGCGCCTTCCACACACCGCGGGTGGCATCGGTACGGGCGATCACTCCTGCGACCGCGCCGCATGGAGCGAAGGTGTCAATCCGGTTCTCCCGCAGAGGATCAGCCGCCATGATACGCGGATAGTAGATAGCGCCGTTCGCTGTAGTGCTGACCCAGGTTTGTAGTCCATCACGTGCCGCATCCGGATTAGCCCAGCTTGTCTTGGGGTCAACGAGCACTATCGCCCGCCGCGCTTCGGCATATGTGGCGACCGCGTCCCACAGATTCTGGTCCCAGTCGCCTTCACGAGTGGGTGGCGGCACGCAGATAAGGTTGACGATGTCGGCCAAGTCGAGCAAGTACATGCCGCGCTGCAGCGCTTCGAGGCCGGGATCTGCGACTTCGTTGGCCGTGATGTCCACCCCGTCGGATCCGTCAGATTGAAATCCGGTGGATGTTGAGGCATCTTCCAGCGGATCGGCGGGAAGCGGGTTGGGGGTGTTGCTCGCGGTCGGCGCTGCATTCGGCACAGACCCGGAGATACGCACTAGTGCCGATTCTGCTTCCAGAACCTTCAACACAAACCTCGGGTGGGTGTCCACTACTGACAAGTTGAGAAATGCTTCGGTCTGTTTCGTATCGGTATCTCGCACCAGGAGATTGAACCGGCTGTTCGGCGGATCTGCACTGTCGTGCGGGGCGCCCTCCACCCGGACGCGAAGTTTGCTTCCCCAGGACCCCTCGTTGGCCGCCTTCAAACCAAAACTGTTGGGCAATGTCACCGACGCCGTCTGCGCGCTCTTGTGCACCCGGCAGATCAGAGCGTCCCGGCCACCGTTGAGAAAATATTGGGACACCGCGTATGTCAACGGACTCTGGTCCCACATGCCACCGTAGATCGCAGCGAACTCGCCGAAGCTTTGCACCAGCACCGGCCGATCTGTGGGGCCCCGGCGGGTCCGGCCGATAAAGGCCGTGACCGAGGTTGCCACACCGGTGATGGTCCGGACCTCGCTAGGGATCTCGCGGACGTAAACGCCCGGGTACTTAAAGCTGAGGGTCATGAATAACGCTCCGTGTCGAGTCGGCTGTGGATGAACTAGGGGGGTGGCGCCTTTTTGGCTGGGGCCTTAGCCGCCGGGGCCTTGGCTGGCTGAGCCTTGGCTGGTTGGGCCTTGTTCGCCGGAGCCGGTCCGCCTTCTGGGGGATTTCGCCGTCCGATCAGAACCTCGATCGAAACCGGGTCACCGTCGGCGTTTTGAATTGTCAATTCGTCACCGACTAGTCCAACGGCGCCGCCAAAGAGAAACTGCGGCTGATCGAGTGCGATCGACTTGCCGCCAACCCTGTAGGTGAGGTGTTCGGTTTTCCGGTCAGGGACAAGCGCCACGCAGCAGGCGACTTTCCCATCTCCGTCAGGGCCGATGTCAACCGTAAGGTCATTATTGTTCGCCACTGACTCGGAAACCTTGGTGTACGCATCGATAGGTATCGTGTTGGAACCCGTGAGTTGTGGCCCGCCGTCCACTCGGACTGTGGCATTCCAGATCAGTTGTTCGGTCACCATTTCTCCTCACCGTCAGGGGGATCAACACAACGTGCGGTACTCGCACAGATGGCCGCGATGAGGGCCTCCGGCGACAACTCGCCCAGTTGCATACGTGCAGGCATCAGTTCCCACAGCGACGCGCTGCGACCGTCGGCGACTGTGGCCAATACCCGCGGGGTGGTATCCAGGTCTCTTAGCCACTGCCACAATGCGGTTTCGTCGGCGTTGTGCCAGACGACGAGGTCTGCGGCATCCGGCAATCCACCCTTCAGCGCATCGACATCGAGTTCAGCAACTACATCGATAGACCGTGCCTGGCTAACTGTCCTACGGACGATATCTCCCAGCAGCCCCGTGCATCCCACGAGAGCAACCCGCACACTTGCCGAGTCCTGTGTGCTCGATGACAAGTTCACATGCGTCCCCACTCGGTTGCCGTCGCAGCCAGTAAGCGCCTCTACACTCGACGCCGACAATCCATCCAGGGATGCCTTTGGGATCCAGTCACTAGATCCGCATTGGCCAGTCTGGGAAGTCGGCGTCGGTAGTCGACGAGGTACTAGATCCTTTACCGGCTTGAGCCGCAGCTCAACGGGATGCGATCGCCCCGGATCTATCCGGCGATCCGTCAGGAGTGAGATTGAAATCCAGATCTCGACGCATCGCAGCCAGTGCGAGCTCACGACGGCCGGACACACCCAGCTTCGTCAATAGACGGTGGACGTGGTTCTTCACCGTGCTGAGTTCAATGCCGAGCGTCCGTGCGATCTCTTTGTTGGACATGTCGGCCTGAATGAGAAGCAACACCTCGCGCTCACGGCGCGTCAGCGTATCGCCGATACCCGAGACGCGGTGCGAGCGAGCATGCAGGGCAATATGGCGAATTAATCCTGCCGCAATCTTCGCTGAGCACGACACCTCGCCGCGCATGGCTGCGCGAATTGCAGACGCGAGGTCGTCGAAACTTGCATCACGAGACACGTAACCCGACACGCCCGTCTCAGCACACGCAACGACATCGGGTCCCTCCTCACGGACGCCAAGCGCGATCACTCGGACGCTTGGCCGCGCCGTGAGGAGAGCAACGGCGGTTTGAATACCTGAGTCGATCGCCATATCTAGCAGTACGACGTCACACTGGCTGCGTTGTGCTGCTGCCACAGCCAGCGCTCCGTTTGCTGCCGTAGCCACATGCTGAACCTCTGGCAATGCTCGCAACCCCTGGGCCACCCCCTCGCGATATAGCCGGATCTCTGCTACCACCAGCACTCTCATGGGTCAGACGATCCTGCGGAGCGCACGAGAAGTTTCGGAAGCAAGCGGCTTTCTTGGATGTGCCCGGATTCTGCCAACCATGTCCCGATCTCCCCCGCGGGATTGAGCCATTGCAACTTCAGTAGAGCACTATTGTCGCGGCGGTTTTAGTAGTTGGCTACAGCATTTCTGGATTGGTGTACTTCCCGGCCACAGCACTGGGGCCAACGTAGTCTCGCCGCGCCGCCTAATGGGTCACCGCCAGTACCGCGGCCATGCACTTCCGCGGCACCAAGTGCTATGCCACGTGAAACGGCTCATCGTCGACACCGCGGCCTCGGTCTCACCTGTGGTTACCTCTGCTGATCCTCGGGCTGACATCGGTACTGCTTGCACGAGTGCACTCGCTCGCACCATCCCCGGGTGGTTGTCCCTTATGGAGGGGATCCTCATCCTGGCCCCGTATCGATCTTCAGCGCATCCTCGGTGCAGAAGCAGTCACCCGAGTCACGGCGTCCGGCACTCTCAGGTTTTTCCGGATCTCGTACGAGACTCCCAGGTATTCGCGGACAAGTACAACCGCGGCAGTCCGGAACAAATTGAGAGCATGCAAGTCAGGACGTCGGCTTACTCGCACCTAGTTCAGGATCGGACACGAAGGGCGTGGGCGGCGTTGCGCTACGACGAGCGCCGTGAGGTCAACAGGAAGAAGATCCACCGGCTGTGGCGCGAAGAGGGCCTGCAGGTGCGGGTGCACAGTCCACGCAAGCGGGCCGGGGTCTCGTCGATCCCACCGATCGAGGCCGACGCACCGAACGTGGTGTGGGCTATCGACTTCCAGTTTGACTCCACACCATCGATGGCAAGGCCATCAAGATCGCCTCGATGATCGACGAACACACCCGCGAGTCGCTGCTGCATCTGGTGGAGCGCTCGATCACCGGCGAGGTACTCGTCGCCGAGCTCACCAAGGTGTTCGCGTCCCACGGCGGGCTGCCGAAGGTGCTGCGCATGGACAACGGTCCGGAGATGGTTTTCTCAAGCGCTGCAACGGTTCTGCGCGGGCAGGACCGGCATGATGTACATCCCGCCGGGCTGCCCGTGGGACAACAGCTACATCGATTCGTTCAACAACCGACTACGCAAGGAGTGCCTCAACCGCAACCACTGGAACACCCTGTTCGAGGCCCGCGTGGTCATCGGCGACTTCAAACACGAGCACAATCACCGACACCGGCACTCAGCCCTGGGATACAGGACGCCGGCCGAGTACGCTGCCACCTACCGGTGCACCCACACTCCGGTGGCATGCAGCATCAACTGAGAATGGATCACACCAACCCGACTCTAGAACCGGGTGGACTCAGTAACGGGGACTCGCCAATGCGCAGCTCCTGGAAGGCGTCGGCCGCGATCCTGACGCGTCCAACTTCCAACTTCATGGACACCCTGACCATCGTGCAACTTGAGTTTCGCTTGGTTGGCCATGACGACCGCGACTGGTGAAGGGCGGATGCTTCGCGAAACGTGCGGGTGTATGTCACCTGGCCGGAGTCGGGACGTAGGCAGGAGTTCGTGGCCACAACGCAAGGGGGACATAGGTGGATGGCGGCGCGTCGGCGGCAAGCCGTTCTGGCGTTGCGACCGAATTACGCGCAAAAGTTGCCGTCGTCACCAGCGGCTGTTCTAGCATCGCCCGATTCGCTCCCGGCGGGCAAGCACGTGTGGGCTCCGAGTTTCCGGCCATCCAGATCGCCGAAACTGTCGAGCGGAATTGCCAACCGGCATGCCTCCCGGGCTCATGTCCGATGGAAAGAGTCTGCGAGGTCACCGATTGTCGATTGGTTGATAGGTCATCTTATTACCCGGGTCAATCGAGTGGATTCGCCACGCAAGCGATGAGAACTGCCGTTGGCAACCCTTTTGGGACCAGCCATGTCCGAACCCCTCTCCGTAACAGATGAATTCGTCGGCATAGCTGGCGGGTCCGACCGCACATCCGGGTGGCTCGTTCGTGAAATTCACCCTTGACAACGCATCTTGAGTACGGGATAAATCCGTGGGGAGATTTGACGTAGTCGTCACCGGACACGCATTGGTGACAGCTACCTGTCATATGGGGTGCGTTATGACATCGAAGCGTGGAGCGACCAAAAGGCGGCAAGCCCCACGGCAGAATCTAGAGGCAAGAGCGCCGCTAGGGTCCACGACCGCATCGCCTACGGCTCGGCGGCCGCAAGTTCCATCGCCACCAGCCCTGCGGGAAGCACGGCGGACGAGCGACCAGGCGCCTGAGCCGGTCAAGCCGCCAGGGCCGACGGCACAGGATTGTTGTTGTGGCTTCGTCTTCAATATTTCCGCGGATGGTGACGTCCACGTCAACAACTACTGCGCACCTCCGGCCCGGGAGACGGATTCTGACTCAGTCGGCCCGCCCGGCCACTCCTGCGCTCCGCTGAGCGGTAGCTGTCTGCCGGTTGTGGCAGGAGCCAAGCACAAGCTGAGCCGCGCGCAGAAGATCGCCCTGCGGGCGGCATCGAGTCGGACGCCAAGCGTGTTGGCTACCAGCACTATTCATGCTATCCGCCGATATATTGCGGGTGCAGCGCCGGCAAATGGCCTCGAGGAACGGATTTTTGGTGTGCTTGCGCACATGCCTCGTGAATTTCTGCAATGCGCCGTCGACGGTGTCGACCAGTTGCCGCCAGGGCAGCGCGACGTCTTATTCACCCCCGGCTTGATAGCTGACCCGAATGCTCCCATTGACATCAGCGACCTGGCGGCCGCCCTCGACAAGGAACTGTCGATACGGGCTGCGATCGAAGTATTCGGTGATGCGGCGGCCGTTGACGGGGAACGTCCCGGACTCAACCGGCTGTACGAACCGCAAGGAGAAGACTTCTTTAGCCAGGTGCGGATCTGCCGGGTGAGCAACCTCAGGACTGCCAGTTACATCCCAAGTCTGCAGCCCTCCGAGTACCAACCCGACGAGTTCCAGCAGGACTGCGAAGCAACAATTGTCGACGGCGAGCCTCGTGTTGTGTGCGAAATCCGCGCCTCCGACTGCTACGGCAATCAGTTGGCTGGTGCGTGTGGCCGAGTCCTGGACGTGATGCAAGGTGACGGCGTGTCAGTTGAGGGAGTCAACTACTTCGACACCAATGCTGTAGTGCGACTTACTGATAAAGACACCGGCACAATTCAGCGTCGATTTCCTGAACGGATGCTGTCCACAACCAGTTGAGAGCGCGCTGGTCAGCGCTCCCCGGGACTCTCAGATACTTCCGGATCGGACATCAGCGACCGATCCGGACCTCGTTGAGCGCCATCTTGGAAATCCGAGAGCAATCAGATTTCTCGCCCTGCTCGAGAACTATCTGACAACGCAACCCGCTCAGGTCTCCGCCCATGCACCTGACGGCTTGTGTTCACCGGATCATCTGCGACTAATCGGCGGCGACGAACTGGACGATTGTCGGCCCAGAACTGCCCACACCGAGCGGACCGCCCGGTCTTGAGAGCCCCTTGCACCCCAGGCCTAAATCGTCACTGTGACGTTATTGTGATGGTTCCGACGCCGGTCCCATCTCTGTAGAAGCACTTCGTCGCGGACGAGTCGCGAGTGCTGCCGAGATCGCGTCTTCTGACTCTCTACGGTCGCGTACCCAGCCGCTGGAAGTCCGAGGGCAGCTGACTGAGGACATCGTCGAACTCCCCAGGCGTAACTGCCTCTCTCAGAGTGACGAACACGGCGTCGACGCCCCGTTCAGCGACATCTCTATCTATGTCAGCCGACTTAGCCACACGCTCAACGAATTCCTCGAAACTGAACGCCTGGGCGTTTTCTTGGGTACTGACCAAAGCCGACTGAAGGGGCGCGGGCAACTGAGCTGCGAGATCCTGCGCCTCGCCGCCGCTGATGCGGTCCGCGAGAGTGGCCAACGTGGCGCGAGTCAGACTTGCTGCTTGCTCCTGTGGCAGGTCGGCAGCCATGGCCACTCGGGTGATGAAATCGTCGTATTGCATTGTTTCTCCTTTTCATTTTTATGTGTTCCGTTGCCATCATGACGAATTCGCAATCGCCGCGCCTCCATCTACGGGGCGGAACTCGACTACCGAAAATCAACACCAGCAGACGAAACGTCAACGTCAGAAGACAAGTCGGAATATGGTGAACACTCGGTTCCAATGCTCGCTGGACGGATTCGCCACCGTCGCATCCACCATGCGTAACGTGCGGGCGAGCGCCACGGCCAGGCCGCCGAATACTTCCGGCAGCAGCTGCTCTGCGTCCTCCGCGAAAGTGACATCGGCGGGTGGCTGTCGCACCACCTGGCGAAGCAGGTCTCGTATCCCCTCAGCTTCGTCGAGCTTGTCGAATTCGCGCATTCGCTCTTGAAGGCCCTTCGTTATCGGAAGGTCCTGCGCTGCGACGACGTCGCGGCCGTTCATCTTCGCCGAATTGCGCCCGCTGATGGCCAAGTCGTCTACCAACTCACCGATGAAACTCTGCAAGCGACGAATATCGTTCTTGTCGATGTCGACGCTCGCGACAACACGAAAGAAGCGCTCGAACAACGGAATACCGGCCGGATGTGTCACGTCCTGCCTCCATTTCGCAATTCACGCCCCGAGAGCGCGCTGAGGTTCACGGTCGCACTGTTGCCCGTGAGTGCGAACCGGACCGGCAGGTGCAATATGGACCGGCCGTTTCGACACGCCAGGCCGAAGAATCCACCGAACGCAGGTCAACCGTTCTATCCGGTTACCCGCGCATCATTCGATATTCGATCAGCGTCACGCTGTGACCCGTCTCCCACGAACGGGGCAAGGTACGGCGCGGTCCGGCTCACCGTATCGGCGGCAACCACCGCCGGCGCACCGGCCACGACGACGCTTCCTCCGTCCTCGCCGCCACCGGGTCCGAGGTCTATGACGTGATCCGCGTTTGCTACGACGGACATGTCGTGCTCGGCCACCACGACGGTGTTGCCGGCGTCGACGAGGCCGTGCAGCTGACGTTCCAACAACTCGACGTCGGCAGGATGTAGCCCCGTCGTGGGCTCGTCGAGCACGTAGAGCGTGTGACCCCTCTTGGCCCGTTGCAACTCCGATGCGAGTTTGATGCGTTGCGCCTCGCCACCGGAGAGTTCTGTGGCCGGTTGTCCGAGTCGCAAGTATCCCAGACCCACATCGCACAACGCTGCCAAACTCCTTGACGCAGAGGGCAAGTCAGCCAGGAACTCGGCGGCCTCGTCAACGGTCTGAGCGAGCACGTCGGCAATGGTTTTGCCTCGATAGGTGATCTCGAGGGTCTCGTCGGAATAGCGCGCTCCCCCACACGCCGGACACCTCGCGTAAGTGCCGGGCAAGAACAACAGTTCCACCGCGACAAACCCTTCGCCGCGACAGGTGTCGCAGCGGCCTTCGGCGACGTTGAACGAGAACCGGCCCGCGCTCCACCCGCGTCGCCGCGCTTCGGGGGTATCGGCGAATGCCTTGCGGACCGCGTCGAAGAGGCCGGTATACGTCGCGAGGTTCGAACGAGGGGTGCGGCCGATGGGTCGCTGATCCACGGTGACGAGCCGGCCGAGCACCTCGGCACCTTCGACGGACACGCCCACACTCGAATCGATGTCGATATCGAGGAGCTCGGCATCGCTGTCATCGGCGTCGTCGACGAGTTCGATCTGCCTACCCAGCTGCCTGGCCATCACGTCGCCGAGTACTTTGCAGACCAGTGTCGACTTGCCCGATCCTGACACACCGGTGACCGCGACGAACACACCCAGGGGAATATCGACGTCGATACCCCGTAGGTTGTGAAATGTGATGTTGCGCAACCGCATCACACCGACCGGTGCGCGCGTGGGTCGCCGGGCGACCTGGCCGTCACGGAACAAAAAACGCCGGGTGACCGACGGGGCGACCTCGGCGAGGCCGGCCACCGGTCCGCTGTACAGCACCTCGCCGCCTAGTTCGCCGGCGCCAGGTCCGACATCGACGATCCAGTCGGCGCGCCGCACCACATCCATATCGTGCTCGACCACGAACAACGAGTTGCCTGCGCGGCGGAGCCGGTCCAGCACGTCGAGAAGAGGCTCGGCGTCGGCGGGATGCAGCCCCGCCGACGGCTCGTCGAGGACGTACAGGACACCGAACAATCCGGCCCGTAGTTGGGTAGCCAGGCGCAAGCGCTGCAGTTCACCGGGTGACACGGTAGGTGTGCGACGGTTGAGGCTCAGGTAACCGAGCCCCAGGTCGACGAGTACGGATATGCGCGCCACCAGATCAGCCGCGATCATGGTCGCCACTTCGGTGAATTCACCCGATTCGGTCGATTCGTAGGCCGCGGCGAACTCCGTCCTGATCGCCGCCGGCGAGAGAACGTCGGTGAGCTTCGTGAGCGGCAGGGCCGCGAGCTCGGCGATGGTGCGGCCGGCGAACGTCACCGCGAGGGCTTCGGGTCGCAGCCCAGAGCCGCCGCAGACTGGGCAATCAGTGCTGTGCACGAAGTGCAGAACCCGCCGTCGCATCGCCGCGCTCTGCGAGTTGGCAAGCGTGTGACGGACGTGACGCTCCGCGCTGGAGAATGTCGCGTTGTAGTAATAGTCCGCGGTGACCGGATGCTGGCTCGGATCGATCTCGACGGTGGGTTGCTCCTCGGTGAACAAGATCCATTCCCGTTGGCGCTTGGGAAGTTTGCGCCACGGTTTGTCGATGTCGTAGCCGAGCGTGATGAGGATGTCGCGCAGATTCTGTCCCTGCCACGCTCCGGGCCACGCCGCCACCGCGCCTTCCCGGACGGTCAGCGACGGGTCGGGCACCAGTGTCTGTTCGGTGACCTCGTGGATGCGGCCGAGACCGTGGCATGTCGGGCACGCGCCGATCGTGGTGTTCGGAGAGAACGCATCGGAGTCGAGCCGCTCAGTGGCTCCCGGCGGGTAGCTCCCTGCGCGGGAGTACAACATGCGCAGCAGATTCGACAGCGTGGTGATGGTGCCGACGGTCGAGCGGGAGGTCGCCGATCCGCGTCGCTGCTGCAGGGCGACCGCAGGCGGCAGTCCTGTGATGTCGTCGACCTTCGGTGCATCCTGAGGGAGTAGGAGTCGGCGTGCATAGGGTGCCACCGACTCGAAGTAGCGGCGCTGGGCCTCGGCGTAGATGGTGCCGAATGCCAATGACGATTTGCCCGAACCGGACACTCCGGTGAACGCGACGAACGAGTCCCGCGGCGCGGCGACGTCTACGGTTTTCAGGTTGTGTACCCGGGACGCGTAGACACGGATGTACGGATCCGGCCCATCCAAGCCCGTCTCAGTACCGCCGTTCATCTCGCCCATTGTGTATGACTGCCCATCATTTCCGGCTTTATGTCACGCGACACCTCGCCACCGCTGCGTCGCGCGCAGCGCTCCTAGTCGATCTCGCCAGTCAGTCCCACGCGGCGCTGCTCCAGATCCGCCAGCACAGCGGTGTAGAGATCGTGCGTATCGATGTCAGTACCGCTTACCCGTACGACGCGCGTGTTCTGTGTCGATTCGAGGTGGACGCGCCCGCGGGGATCCAACGGGGTGTACTCACCCGTCGCATCGCCCGCCGCGACTGCCTCGTAGTTGTAGCGCTGAAGTTCCTGGTACACGGTCGACAGGATGTCCGACTCGAGTTCCTCGGCGATGGTCTGATCCGGCAGGATCACTTTGAGTGACGACATCTTTCCACGTTAGCCCCGCGAGAAGGTCCGATGACAATTCTCTGCGGCCTAGCCGGGCGAGCCGACCATTTCCATCCCCGCATTGATAGCCGGACGGTGACGCAAGATGCGGTAGTGGGCCAACCGGCCGAGCCCACGTGTGCTCATCAGCTGAGCACCCGGCCACAGTGTCGACAGCCGCGCCGTAGCGGCGTACGGGCTGTCGGGGTCGTCTGGGTCGTGGATGAGCAGCAGCGGCGGATAGTTGGCGCGGCGACCGAGACGCGACATGTTCGTCTCTTCCAACCGCATGCCGATCCGCTTCTCCAGACGACGGTGCAAACCGGCACGGATTCGACGACCGAAGTCGTGTCGCGCGGCGAAAAGATCCAAATACAAGGGGAAGTCGCCCATAGGCGCCAGTAACACCAGTCGCCCAACGGATGCGCCGCCTGCCGCAGCAAGTGTAGTCGCATTGGCTCCCAGAGAATGTGCCACCACCGCGTGGGCAGCACCATGTGTCCGGATCATCGCCGCAATCGCATCGGCGCACTCAGTGGCGGTCGTGCGTCCCGGCGCCAGCTCCCCCGGATCGGATGCGTTGTGACTGGGAAGATCGAAGGCAATGGCCCGAAAACCCCTATCCACCAACGGCTTGACGAATACCGCAAGGTGCGCGCGCTGCCCGCCCCAGCCGTGCACCAAGTACACCGGCGGCCCCTCGCCCCACTGCTCGCCGACTACCCGATGCCTGTTCCCCCAGTAGGCGTCGACGGGCTCACCCGGACCTACGCCAGGTGGCATACGCAGAGCTGATTCCAACACCGGCGGTGTGCACCACAGCTCGACTGCCCAGCGCGACCCCACCCAGGGCGCCAGCCGTTCCAGCCACCGGAACGCCTGGCGCACCCTGGGCTCGACCGGCGGCAATACACCCGAGCCGGCGATATCGAGCGGTGCGATGGCGCTCGCCTGGCCCGGCGCGCTTCCAGCAGCCTCTTCGGTCACCTGACAATCATGGCACCAGGGGCACAACGCCGATCGCGTCCGGTCAGCCCATTCGCATTACGTTCCTGAACCCGCAAATCTTCACCCGCGGGGAGCCGAAGCGGTAGGTGATGACGTTGCCGAGCCCGCCCCACAGATTGCCTCCTGTCATCAAAGGACTTCAGCCATTGCGCGCGCCCGCTCGTCAACGAACGGGATACGAGCTCAGATGATGTGCGCTTTGGTGATACGGATTCTGGTCTGACTGCAGCACCATCCACACGACCGACACCTGGGGAGCGCCGTCGGCGTTGAGTCTCATGGTTGTTCCCTTCATGACGTGACGCGTCGATAAAAGTCGATATGTGCGGCCGCCGCTGCGTCCCAGGTCATGCTCGACGCCAACGCGCGACCCCACACCGGCTCGGGTGGCGTTGCGATCGCTTCCTGCAGCCGGGCTGCGAAATCCGCCGGCGTGGAGGCGTACGCGACGCTATCGCCGAACACTTCACGCAGGACCGGAAGGTCGCGCGCCACCACGGGCCTGCCCGCGGCCAATGCCTCCATGGCGGCCAGGCCGAACCCTTCCTTGGTGGATGGGAACGCGAACACCTCGCAGGCGGCTACCAGACTCGGCAGGGCGTCATTCTCGACGGTTCCGAGAATCACCGGGGCGACGCCCAGTTCAGCGCAACGCTCGTCGAATGCCGACCGGTAGTCGCGATAGTCGAACAGTGTTTCACCGCCCGCGATCACCAGCGAGACGCCCGGCTCGCGCTCTCGCAACACCGCCATGGCGTCGACCAGATCCACCGTCCCTTTGCGCGGTTCGATACCCCCGACCGCCAGGACGTACCGGCCCAGGTCTGAGCGCCACTGTTCCTGCGCAGCGGTGTCGTCCGAAGCATCGATGAACCGTTGCGCCTGAACACCATTGGGTATCACCGTCGGAGAGAAGCCCCACCCGGCGCGAACTTCGTCGGCCACCGCCTGGGACACACAGATCCGGGCGTACGGCTCCACGATGGCGCGCTCGTGGCATTCCGCGAGGACGGGGGTCGTGAACTGGTCGAGATGGTGAATCGTGCGGATACACCGTCCGACCGCGTTGGCGCTGATGCAGTCTTGAGCGTGCACGATGTCGTAGTCGTCTGCGCAGAACGCGTCTCGCAGGGTGGCGATCGACCGCACGATCCGGTCGGTGACGGTGTCGCCAGGCAGATCGGTGAACTCGACGAGTTTCACGGTCACGGCCGGATCGACAGCGCGGAAGAAGCCGCGATCACCGGCGCGCGCCAGCGACCACACCGTCACATCGACCCCGCGATGCGCCAGTGCCTCGGACAGGTTCAGCGTGTGCACCACGCCGCCGCGCGGTTTGGTCGAATACGTCAGCAGGGCGACGCGCATCGTCACGATCCGCTCCGGTAGGTGTCCGGTCGCAGCTCCGCGAGGTGGTTGAGTACCTTCCGGGCGCGGCTGATCTCGGCCTCCACGTCGATCTCCGCTCTTGCGAGCCCGCCTTTGGCACGAGTGGTCGCGAGAATGTCCCCGCCCGGCCCCACCACTTTGGCCTGACCCAGGAAGCGCAGATTGCCCATCACACCCGTCTGATTGGACGACACCAGCACCACCTGGTTCTCGGCGGCGCGAGCGCAGTCGTACAGGTCGAACAGGCGGGACTGACGATCGGCGGGTAGCCGAGAGGCGCGGTCGGTGATGCTCGCCGGCCACGCCGACAGCGCGGCGATGACGTGCGCGCCGTCGGCCGCCAGCGTGCGCGCCGCTTCCGGGAAGGTCTTGTCGTAGTCGATCAGCATGCCGAGTTTTCCCACGGGGGTGTCGAACGCTGAGAAACCATCACCGGCAAGGTAGGTCAATGACTCGCCCGCCGGTTGATGCACTTTGCGATAGGTGCCCAGGACGCCGTCACCGGTGACGCAGATGGCAGCGTTGTACCGGCCGCCACCGGCAACTGCCTCCGCATACCCCAAGCAGACGGTCATCGGCCCGGCCGCGGCGATGACGTCGGCGATCTCGGGACCGTCGGGATCGAGCGCAGGTGGCGGATCAGCCGGGTCGGGGGCACGGAAGTCGCCGATGTACCCACCCAGGCACGCATCCGGCAGCACCAGCAGATCGACGCCGTCCTGCCGGGCGGATGCGATGATGCCGACGACCTTCTCGACACATCGAGGGAGGTCGCGCCCGAAGTGCGCGGCCACCGCAGCCAGGGTCACCGATGTCATCGGCTGTAGCCTACGACGGCCCCAGCCCCGTCACCGCGGGCGCGAGAGCGCTTGTCACGACTCCATCGGGCCACCGCAGCCGTACTCCGGGCTCGGCTGTCAGCACGGCGCATTCTGCGCTGTCGACGCCGGCGGGCAGGGCGTGCACCAATTGCGGTCCCGCGGTGAGCATTCCGAATCCCGGGAAGCAGGTCAGCCAGTCGCCCATCGCCGCATCAGTGGGCCGCGGGACCGCCGCAACGTCGATCTCGGCCCCGGTACCGCACGCTTCGGCCATCATGCCGAGGGTGCCGGCGATCCCGGCCATGCTCACGTCTTTGGCGGATGCCGGCATCGACTGCGCCACCAGACCCGTCATGGCAACCAGGTCGGCGCTGCTGCGTCGACTGGTCGAATCCCACTGCCGCCCGTGATATCCCGGCCGCCATTGCCCGGAGGTGTCTGCGGTCAACCGCACCGTGTCCCCCACCGCGGCTCCCCCTGCTCGCACCAGAGCGCTGCTGCGTCCCAGCGCCGTGACGGACAGGGCCGCCGGCACACCGAGCTGCGTGTGTCCGCCGAGCACCGGGATCTGCCAGGCCGCGGATGCTCTAGCGACACCGGAGATGACCCTGTCCAGAAGTGCTCTGTTGGGAGCACCGACGGCGTCGAGAAGACCGATGGGGTGCGCTCCCATGGCGGCCAGGTCGTTGACGTTGACCAGAACCGAACACCAGCCGGCCCATTCCGGGTCGCGTTCCACCATGGACGGGATGATCGCGTCGCACGCGGCGATCAGGTCGCTTCCCGGCACCGGTACACCGTCATCACCGACGAAACCCGCCGGCCCGAGTGCCCCGGGCACACTTCGTAAGGGCGCCAACGCATCGCCGAGGAAGGATTTGGTGGCGGTGGCCACGCGTTGGATCGAGGTGATCGGCCATCGCATCCATGCGTGCCGCCGGCCGGCGACCATCCGCTCGCCGACGAGATTCCATCCCAGGGTCTCGAACAATCGGGAGTACCGCCGTTGCACGGTGGCCTCGAATCGCAGCACGCCGGCCGACTCGGCATGGGCGCAGGCCGCCCGCACCAGCGCGGGCCCCACACCGTCAGACCTGACGCTGGGGTGGACCACCAGCCGGCTGCCTGTCCACCAACCGATGTCAGGCTCGATGGCCGGGGCCAGCCGCACTCCCCCGAGCACCTGCCCATCTGGGGTGGTGGCCACCAGGACGACGGTGCGCGGATCGTCGTCGATGTCGTCGCGGTCGGTGCCCGCGAACAGCCCTTGCGCGGAGACGAACTCCTCGTGGCGCAGGTGCCGGTAGGCGGTGATTTCGGACGAGCTGGCCGCCGGGGCGATCAGGAATGGGGCCGCAGGGCGTGGCGTGCCGGACAGGATCGACAGTCCGACAGGACCCTGCGCGCTGGCTGCGAACGGGATCATCACGCCCCCAGGTTCTGCAGGACGCTGCACGCTCCGCATGCGGCGCATCCGGCGCGTTGGTCGGCTCCTGTCATCCCCGCGGACTGCAGCATCAGTGCGACTTCGCGACTGACCTTCTCGACCACCGGAGCCTCGGGAGAACGGGCGCCGTCGACGTCGACGGCGAGCGAACCGGGCTGCGGACGGAACGGGACGATGAACGGATACACCCCCATGTCGATGAGTTCTGCTGCCCCGCTGATCAACTCCTGCGGATCCTCGCCGAGCCCGACGAGCAGATAGGTCGACACCTGGTTGCGCCCGAAGACCCGCACCGCCTCACGCCAGGCCGCCCGATAGCGCTCCACACTGACCTGGGCCTTGCCGGGCATCCACCGTTTCCGGACGTCGTCGTCGAGCGATTCGATGTGGATGCCGATGGCGTCGGCGCCGGCCTCGCGCAGTTCGGTCAACACCTCGAGGTCGGCCGGCGGTTCACACTGGACCTGTATGGGTAGCGACGGCACCGCGGCCTTGACCGCCCGCACGCAGCGGGCCAGGTGCCGGGCACCGCGGTCGCTGCCCGCCGACGTGCCGGTGGTCATCACCATCTGGGTGACGCCATCCAGACGCACGGCCGCGGCGGCCACCTCGGCCAACTCAGAGGGTCGTTTCACCGCGGTGGTGGCACCGGAACGCAGCGACTCTTCGATCGTGCAGAATCGGCACCGCTGGTCTTCGACGTATCGAATGCAGGTTTGAACGACGGTCGTGGCCAACACGTCACGGCCGTGCAGGCGGGCCAGCTTCTCGTAGGGCACGCCGTCGACCGTGCACAGGTCGTAGAACCGAGGCCGGGTCACCACCTCGACATCGAGGCCGGTGTCCTCGCCGTCGAGAATCACTCGCGTGCCGTCGAAGACGAAGGGACTGTTCGGGTTACGTGGGATGGCGGCATTGAGCCCGTCGATGACCAGGTGACCGTCGGCGCTCGGACCGGCGCCCGCGGTCCGGCTCACCGGTGGCGAACCCCGGAAACCCAACAGCGCCAGATCGACTCGTGTGGATACAGACATGCGATGCCTCCTACGCTGTGGGGGGTTCGGGTGCGCGGAAGGCACGTCGATGTGCCGTGAGTGCGGGTGCCATGACGTCAGCTCCCGACGGCGAGTCGTAGCACCGACTCGTGGTAGCCACTGATGATGGTGGCGGCGATGTGCGAGGCGTCGCGGTCGATCCCGAGGAACCGACCCGATCCCCACGTGTGCATCCACGGCAGCCCCACAAAGCTCAGCCCCGGCACCGAGGTGACACCACGCGTCTGCATCGGCCGGCCAGCACCGTCGAACGCGCTGGCTTCGATCCATCGATAGTCCGGCCGGTATCCGATGGCCCACACGATGCTGGTGACGTTCTCGGCGGCCAGATCCAGTGTCGTGGGCTCTGTCTCGGGCACCCACACCGGCTCATAGCGGGTGGCCGGCGGCGCGGTGATGCTCTCGCGTTCGATGTGGGCGTCGATGTCCGAGCAGATCGAGTTGTAGACCGCGTCGGCATGGTCGAGGGCGGCACGCAGGGTGGGCTCGAACGACAGCGTGGTGTCCTTGCCGCCGGCCAGAGCGCCATAGAGCTTCATGCCCTCGACGGCGAACTGCCGCAGGTCCACATCGCGGCCACCGTCGCGGCCGGTGACATAGTGGTTGGTCTTCTCGATTGCGGCCTTTCCACCCGGATACTGCGCTGCTGCGCGGTCATACAGACCCATGTCCGACAGCCAGGTCATGCAGTCGCGGCCCCGGTAGAAGCGGGCCACCCGTGGAGCGTTGCCCACCGCCAGGTGCACGCGGCGGCCGGCGAGGTGCAGGTCCTCGGCGATCTGGGCGCCGGACTGCCCGGTGCCCACCACCAGCACCGCGCCGTCGGGCAGCTGCTCGGCGTTGCGGTACTGCTCGGAGTGGATCTGGGTGATGGCGGCATCCAGCGAACCTGCGTAGGCGGGAATGACGGGCAGCGGATACCCGCCGGTCGCGATCACGGCGTTCTCACAGGTGAGTTCTTCGATTCCCGAGGGGGTTTGGAGTGTGAGAGCGAAGCCGCCTTCGGGGCGTCGGGTCAGCGTGGTGACGCGGGTGTGGGTGCGCAGCGGAGCGTCGAAGGTCTTCAGCCAGCCGTCCAGCCAGGCGACCACTTCGTCACGGGTCATGAAGCCGTCGGGGTCTGCGCCGTCATAGGCGTAGCCGGGCAGCTTGCAGTGCCAATTGGGGGTGACCAGGGTGAAGTTGTCCCAGCGGCTGTCGGCCCAGGCGTGCACCGGTGTGTGCGCTTCGAGTACCACGTGCTCGATGCCGGCGCGGCTCAGATACCAGCTGACCGAGAGCCCGGCCTGCCCGCCGCCGATGATCGCCACCGGTACATGCGCGCCTGTCATGATTGCTCCAGCGAGGGTTGCATGGCGATGACGGTGACCTCCGCGTCGATGGCAAAACGTCTCGCGGACTCCATGATCTGATCATTGGTGGCGGCTGCCGACGTACAGGCAAAGCCGTACTTGGCGCGCACCCTGTCGCTGGCCTGCTCGAGTGCGGCGCCGGCACGGTCCACCAGGTCGCCGACGGTGTAGCGCCGTCCCGTGGTCAAGAAGTCGTGCATCACCAGACTCGGTGAGTAGCAGGACTGGATGGAACCGTCGGGCCAGCGGATGTCGAATGTCATCTCAGGCATGCGCCAGCTCCGCCCACTTCGTGGCGTCGGCGTCGGTCAGCGGGCCGTACACGTCCGGCCGGCGGTCACGCAGGTGGAACATGCCTGCCCGCATGGTTCGGAAGGTCTCGTCGATGTCCACGTCGGCGACTGCCATCCCGCTTCCCAGCAGGGTGGTCGCGAGGATGTTGCCGCCCGGGTCTACCACTTTGGAGTTGCCGACGTAGCGCAGCGACCCGAAAGTGCCGCTCTGGTTGGAGGCCACCCAGAACACCTGGTTGTCGAGAGCGCGGGCGATGTCGAACTGGTTGAACCGGTAGGTCCAGCGGTCGTCCTGCAAGTTCTCCGCCGTGGCGGTGCGAGCCGCCGGCCATGCCGACAGGCTGGCGATGATCTGCGCGCCGTCCAGAGCCATCACGCGGGCGGCCTCGGGGAAGGCCTTGTCGTAGCAGATCTGCAGTCCGATACGCCCGGCCGGGGTGTCGTACACGTCGTAGCGGGTGCCCGCCGCGTACGACATGCTCTCCCCCAGCGGCTGGTGCACCTTGCGATAGACGCCGTAGACATTCCCGCCGTCCAGCAGTGCTGCTGCGTTGTAACGGGTTTCGCCGTCGTCGGCGAGTTCGCAGAAACCGATGGCGACCACCAGGTCCCCGGCCAGTTGTTGCACTCGTTTGATCTCGGGTCCGTCGACCCGGATGGCCGGCGGCAGTGATCGGGTTGTGGTCTTGATGGTGTCCCCGTGATTGCCCAGCGACGACAGGTAGCCGCCGATCGCCGCTTCCGGCAATGCCAGGAAGTCGACGCCGCCTGCGCGTGCCTCCTCGGCCAGCGATGCGATCAGAGCGTAGTTCTGGTCGAGATCCCTGGTGAAGTTGGCAGAAACCGCTGCAAGAGTGGTCATTTCGCTGTCACACCATGTACGTGGAGTTGATGATGGCACCCTTGCGGGCGTAATAGATGAGGGCGTCCTGGACGTCCAGCGGATGCGCGGGGATGACGCCCTCGATCAGGTCCTCCTCACGGCCGCCGTGCAGCGCGAGCCCGAAGCGACAGGCGAACACCGTGCCACCCTCCTTGATGAAGGTGGCCAGCGCATCGTTGATGTTCTGCTCACCTGGGAAGCCGGAGTCACCGGTGGTGGGAAAACCGCGGGTGGCGAGGCAATTGATGGCGCCGGGGCCGTAGAAGTAGATGGCGGACTCGAATCCTTTGCGCAAGGCGCGAGTCGCCTGCAGGACGGCTACGAAGCTGACCGACGACTCGTGGGCGATACCGTGCACCAGGGTGAAGTAGCTCTCGCCCTCTTCGGCCTGGTAATCGGGGAAGATCTTGGTGCCGCCGTAGATGTTGCTGCCCTTGGGTAGCGACGGATGCGGGATCTCGGCGAGCGAGGTGGCGATGTTCTCGGCGATGGATGCGTCAAATGCCATGGAGGACTCCATATTTCTTGCTAGACGTGCTGGCGGATCGTGTTGCCCGGCCGAGCCCCGTTGGTCGATCGACGTCGACCTGCAACAATTACAGAGCCTGTCTATTGCGCGGTGGTTATGAGCGGAATACGTCCCTGTTGCCAAGCGGCAGAACCCGGCAATGCGCAGTTAACACGCCGGGAAATCACTACAGCTCTGTCAGAGCGCCCGGGGCCGCAACGCCGGGTCGAGGCCGCCGATGTGAGCGTCATCGAGAGCGCACAGCAACCGGCGTAGCTCGGTCAATCCCTACTCAGGCGAACCCCAACCGCCGCGCCGCCAGCACACCCAGTCGATCTCGACGCGTGCGCCGACCGCCAGCCCGGTAACGCCGACGCAGGTTCGCGACGGCAACCGGTTGGGAAACCACGCGGCGTACGCCGTGTTGAAGGCCTCGTACTCAGTCCAGTCGGTGAGATAGGCGCGCACCGATACCACGTCGGCCAGACCGCCGCCGCACAGTCCGGTGACCCGCACCAGATTGGAGAGCACCTGGTCGGTCTGGGCCGCAATCTCGTCGCTCACCACCGATCCTGTTGTGTCGGTGGGCATCTGACCGGTCACATACAGCGTCTCGCCGGCCGCGGTGGCGTGCACGAACGGGGCCACTGACGGCGGCACCCCATCGGCAGGCGTAAACGTGAAAGGTCGGATGCCTCCTGACGCACTCACGCCGCTCTCCCCCATTCACTGGGAAAGCAGCGCTTGTCGATCCGGGCGTGCACACCCTGACGTTGATCGACGACTTGGGTGACGGTGAAGTCAACAGCCACCGACATGAACGAGTAGGCGTCGGCGCACGACAGCCCGTAGAGCCGCTGCAACACATCGAGTGCGCGTACCGCCGCCGCCCGCATCGCGCTGTCCAAATCATCGCCGAAGCCGTGGACCAGGAGCTCGGTCGCCGTCTCCAGCACCGGCACGGTGAACGGCAGATCGCGGCGCACCGTGAGACGCAGCAGCCCGTTCAACGACGCCTCCAGCGCCGTACCGCTGATCTCCCCGTCGCCCTGGGAAACATGTGGGTCACCGATCGACAGTAAGGCGCCGGCAGTCTGCACGGGGTAATACATCGTGCCGCCCATGCCGATCCGCCAGTTGTCGATGTTCCCGCCGTGATCGCCGGGCGGCACCGAGGACAACCGTCCGGGGTCGGCCGGTGCGACACCCATCGTGCCGAAGTGCGGGCGCAGCGGGACGGTGACACCAGGCAACGCAGGTTCGCGGGTGACGCTCGCCGGTTCGACGACGGTTCCTGCCTGGTCGGCGAGCGGCGTGGTGGTCCAGTCGTAGCCGAAGAGCGCCCGCCCGCGCAGCGCGAAAACATCCAATTCATAGACCGTGACCCGCTCGGAGGCGGTGAGATCATACAGATAACCCCAATGCGCGGCGAGATTCGAGCCGTACTTGAGACGCGGCGTGGCCTCTAAGATGTCGACCTGCAGCACGTCACCCGGGCGGGCTCCGGTCACCGCGATCGGCCCGGTCAGCAGATGCGGCCCCGGTCCACGATCGGCGACCTGCTCGAACACGGCACGAATATCGTCGTCCATCAACAGATCTGGAGCGTCACCTGCGTGATGGGTGAAAGTCTCTACGGCTACCAGATCACCCGAGTCGACAAAGAGCACCGGAGTCAGCGCGGGGTCGAAGTACCCCCAGTGCACTGTCGCCGGGGTGGCCCGCAGCACGTGATGCATCCGGCGATCATGCCAGCGCACCGGGGCCGCTGCAGCGCGAGATCTCCGCGCGTCTCAGATGATGCGCGCCTTGGTGATGCGGATTCTCGTCAGCAGTCCCGGCGGTGCGTCCGGCGGCGGAAAATGGTCACTGGACCCGAGCATGACCTCGGCCAGATCCCTCAGCAGTTCGGGGGCACCACCCTCGACGACACGCGCCTCGCCGGCCACCGTCAGATAGGGCGTCGGAACTCCCGGATGGGGTTGCCTCGACAAGATCGTCACCGCCACGCGCGGATCCCGGCGAATGTTGCGGGTCTTCTGGTACTCGGCCAGATGAGCAGTGACCAGCTCGTCTCCGTCGGGCGTCGACTGCAGCGCCATCCACACAACCGACACCTGCGGGCTGCCGTCGGTGTTCAGGGTGACGAGTGTGGCATCGGCCCCGTCGCCGATGATGGCGCGCGCGTCGGCGTCCAGTCTCATGGTGGCTCCTCTCCCGAAGCTGCAGCGGTCACACTCGACAACCCGTCGTCGAGGCGGTCGATTCCCGCAACTGCGGGTTCGGAATAGTCCTCGCGGACTCGACGTTGCGCGACGAAGGTCGTCACGACATCACCGAGGAGTCGAACTGTGCGCATCGGAATCATCGGAGCAGGCCTCATCGGCGGAACGCTGACTCGCCGTCTCCGCGAACTCGGCCATGAGGTGAGCGTGGCCAACTCACGATCACCGGAGACACTCGCGGACCTCGCGGCGGAAACGGGTGCTACCGCGGTGTGGGCCCGTGACGCCGCGACCGACGCTGATCTCGTGATCGTCAGCATTCCTCAGAAGAACGTTCCGGACCTCGCGGACGGGATCGTCGACGCGCGCAAGCCGGGCGCCCCCGTGATCGAGACCAACAACTATTACCCGCAGCAGCGCGACGGCGAGATTGCCGCCATCGAAGACGGTCAGGTTGAAAGCGCCTGGGTGGCAGAACAAATCGGCGCACCCGTCTTCAAAGTGTTCAACGGCATCTGGTGGAAGCATCTGCTCGGTAGCGGAAAGCCTGCAGGCGCGCCCAACCGGATCGCACTCCCGATCGCCGGCGACGACGGTCCTGGCTGCGACCTCGTGCACGACCTCGTCGAGCAGTTGGGCTTCGACCCGGTCCACGCCGGCCCGATCTCCGACTCGTGGCGTCAGCAACCCGGAACCCCGGTGTACGGCAAGGATTTCGATGTCGAGAAGACCGTGAAGGCTCTGGCCGAGGCATCTCCTGAGCGGACACCCGAGTGGAGCGCTCGGGCGTCCTGAGCGGACTGTAGAGGCGGGCATCGGTACGGCGAGCCTGCCGCTACCGGTGCACCTTTCGGCGCGTCACCCTCTCGCTCCCCACTGCTCGACGAGCATCGTGGTCATCGCGTCGACCCACGCGTCATCGAGCAAGGCGTCGCGGCGGATCACGATACGAAAGATGGCAGCACCGGCCACCACTTCGGCAAGCAGAGGAAGATCGTCACCGCCGCGCCGTTCCTGCCCGAAGCGAGATTCGAACGCACTGAGGTTGCCGGTGAGCCGGGCGATCATCAGGGCGTGCAGGTCGGGGTCGGCGACCGTGTCGGCGATGAGTCCAGGCAGGGCGACGCGGACTTCGGGCCTGTCGAAGATCCGACGGATCGTTTCGACCATTGCGCGGATGTCTGTGCGGATGTCGCCGGAAGCACCTGACACGGTAATGGGTTCGTCCGCGAGCACTGCCTCGTGCACGAGGTGCACTTTGCCCGACCAGCGGCGGTAGATGGCCGCCGTCGTCGTACCCGCCCGCGCCGCGATCGCGGACAACGACAGCGCTGAGTAGCCCGTGTCGACGATCAGCTCGCGCGTCGCCGCGATCACTGCGGCGTCGATCTTGCCGTCACGGGGCCGGCCCGGCGGGGGCCGGGTGGCCTCCTTGCCATCGCTGCCCTGATCTGCTGTCATGTTGGCAGTCTACTTCCGATGCGACACGCATCGTATTTATTGGAGAGTCCATGAGCCTCGGCCCGCTCGACGAGTACCCCTACAACCCCGGCACCCGAATTCCGCACGGCGCGCACGTCGAGTTCATGAACCGGGCCGGTGACCACATGTCACTCGACGTCGACTCGAAACTGTTCGCTCCCATTGCGGCGACTCCTCGTGGGTCCACGGCACCTGGAAGGGTGGTCCGTTCACCGAGCGGGTCACCTTCGACCTCACCGATCCCGCAGTGATGGCCAGGGCACCGTTCAGCCTCATCGACCATGTCGGGCACGCCGTGTGCACCGAACCCGATGGCACCACTCGACATGGCGCCGGCCTGTTCGAACATGCGGTGATCGGACCACATCACCCCTCCGGATTCTCCGATTGGACCGATGTGGCAGGACAGCACTGATGAAGGTCATGACGGCTCTCTTCGGCCCGACCGACGCGGTCGAACGCGCCGCCCTGCTGCGGGAGGCTGGCGCGTCCGGCGTTTTCACGTTCGAAGGCCCTCACGATGTGTTCACTCCCCTGGTCCTTGCCTCGTCGGTGAAGGGGCTCGACGTGATGTCCAATGTCGCGATCGCTCTCCCCCGCAACCCGATTCAGCTCGCACACCAGGCCAACGATCTGCAGCTCCTCACCGAGGGACGTTTCATCCTCGGGCTGGGAACTCAGGTGCGCGCACAGATCGAGAAGCGGTACGGCGTGGCGTTCGACCATCCGGTGGAGCGGATGACAGAAATGGTGGGGGCGTTGCGCGCCATCTTCGCGACGTGGGATCACGGCGAGCGACTCGATTACCGCGGCGAGTACTACCGCCACACCCTGATGACGCCGACGTTCGTGCCGGGGCCGAACCCGTACGGTCCGCCGCCGATCTACCTCGGAGCGCTCGGGCCGCGCCTGACCCGCGCCACTGCCCAGGTGGCCGACGGGCTGCTGGTGATGCCCTTCGGGTCGAAGCGGTTCCTGCACGAGGTGACGATTCCCGCGGTGCGCGAAGGGTTGTCATCGGCCGGACGCCGCGAGGAGGATTTCGCCGTCGTGCCGGAGATCATCGTCTCGGTCGGAGAGGACCACACCTCGACCCGGATGTTGTTGGCGTTCTACGGTTCGACGCCGGCGTACAAGCCGGTGCTCGATGTTCATGGCTGGGGCGATCTCCAGCCCGAACTCAACGCGATGTCCAAGCAGGGCCGGTGGCAGGAGATGGCGACGTTGATCGACGATGAGATGCTGCACACCATCGCCGCGTGCGGAGCGCCTGCCGAGATCGCCGACCACATCCGCGACAGGGTGGCAGGCGTCTCGGACCGGATCTGCCTGTACCAGCCGGGCCCCATCGAGGTCACCGCGCTGGCCGAGATCGTCGACGCGCTGGGCTGACGAGATGGCGCCGACAGTGATCGAATTCGACGACGTCACCGACGACTGCTTCGGTGGCAAAGCCGCCGGCCTCGCTGAACTCCGCCGGCTGGGACTCCCGGTTCCGGCGGGTTTCGTCGTCGCCGACGCGTCCACCGAGGGGTCCCTCGCCGCAGCGGGCGACCGGTTCCGCCAACTGAACGCCGCCGTCGCGGTGCGCTCCTCGGCGGCCGGCGAGGACGGCGACGACCAGTCGTTCGCCGGGCAGTACGACACCGTGCTCGATGTGCGGTCGGTCGAGGAGTTCACCACCGCCGTGCGCCGCTGCGCCCAGTCGGTGCAGTCGGATCGGGCGACGGCGTACAGCAGGCAATCGGACGACGGTACCCCGGCCACCGCCGTGATGCACGTGGTCGTCCAGCAGATGGTCGATGCACGTGCTGCCGGAGTCGTGTTCACCGCGGACCCTGCCAGCGGCCGACGCGACCTGATGGTGATCGACGCGGTGGCAGGGCTCGGCGAGTCGCTGGTGGACGGTTCGGCCTCCCCCGACCACATCGTGCTCACCGCCGACGGCAGCGTCGCTGTGCTCGAACTCGCAGCTGACCCGGTGCTGTCGCGCGAGGACATCGACGCCATCCGGTCGGGTGCGAGGCGGGCAGCTCAGCATTGGGCCAGGCCGATGGATCTGGAATGGGCGATCGATGCCTCAGGTGCCTTGTGGTGGCTCCAGGCCCGCCCGATCACGACCCTGCCCGGCGACCTCAACGAGATGGATTCACCGGTGGCCGGCCCCGACCATGTGTACACGCGGTGCAACATCGGCGAGATGATGCCCGGCGCCTTCTGCCCGCTCACCGCATCGGTGTCCGGGTACGCCATCGATCACGCCATGCAGATGACGCAGGTGGTGGCGCGCGCCCAGCCCCGCTACGAAAGACCCTGGCTGCAGGTCGGATACTTCTACGGCCACATGTTCCTGAATCTCACCGAAGGTACGGCACTGAGCTCGGGCATTCTCGGCAACTCCCTCGAACAGTTCTCGATGTCTGTCTGTGGTCGTGTCGTCGACGAACTGAAACCCAAGCCGCCGCAGCCCTTTCACCGTCGCGTCGTCAACACTGTTCTGTTGACCACCCACGCGCTCTCTGCCGGGCCGGCGATCCGACGACTCGGCCGCCAGATCGCCGCGTCACCGATTCCCACCAGCGACGATCCGAGAGTCGTTCTCCGACAACTCGAGTCCGGTGTCGATCGGTACCGCCATGTCACGCTCACCCATGTCCGGTCCTCGTCGCGCGCCGCAGTGGCGGCGAACATCCTCGAGAGTCACTGCATCAAGCAGGCGGTGAAGCGCGGCCGAAGCGCGCAGGACGGTCAGGCCGAGGCCATGCGCTGGATGGCCGGGGCGTCGAATGTCGAAAGCGCCATGATGGTCGACCAGCTGAACTCGGTGGTCGGTGTCCTGGCGGCCGATGCGGCGGCTGCCGAACGGTTCCTCGCGGCAGAGCCCGCCCATGCCGTGGCCGAACTCCGCGGCGCCGGCCACAGCGGTGACGCGCTGCGGCAGTTCCTGACTCGGCACGGCCACCGCGGCTACCGCGAACTCTGCATGCGGGACCCGTCCTGGGCCGATGACCCCGGCGGTCTCGGTTCGATGATGCAGGTCATGCTGCGCGCGGCACTCGATGCGGGACGACGCTCGGCACCGCCGGTGGGGGCCGACCAGGAGCCGCCGTCGCGCGCGGTCAGGATGCTCGCCCGGATGGCCCAGGCCGGCGCCCGCGGACGGGAGGAGACGAAATCGAAGATGGCCCTGATGGCGCACACCCTCAAGCAGGGGTACCGCCACCTCGGCGAGGTGCTCGCCCGGTCCGGCCGACTCCCCGACCCCGATCTTGTGTTCTTCTTCGACCGCAGCGAATTGCCGCGGGTGGTCGGCGACGACGACATCACCGAGCTGGTGGAGCGTGCACAAGCCCGCCGCGACGCCCTACCGTTCCAGGAAGCACTGGAATTCGACGACGTCTCGGTCGGCCGCCCTACCCCGGTGATCGCAGCCCGCCGCACCATGTGCACCGACGGCCAGATCGTCGGTCGCCCCGCCAGCCGCGGATCGGTCGAAGGCGTTGTGCGCGTTGCGAAATCCATCAACGACGCCCGAGATGTCCAACGTGGTGAGATCCTGGTGGCGCCCGTCACCGATGTCGGGTGGACGCCGTACTTCACGGTCATCGGCGCACTGGTCACCGACATCGGCAGTTCGGTGTCACACGGCGCCGTGGTGGCGCGCGAATACGGCCTGCCCTGTGTGGTCAACACCCTGGTCGCCACCAAGTTGTTGAAGACGGGCGACCGGGTGCGCGTCGACGGCGACCGCGGTGTGGTGACCCGTCTCGACGTCTGACGGTGTTCGCCGCCATTGCTGCGTCGCGACCCGCGGGTGGGACGACTCGTGCCAGGCAGCGCCATCGCGACACCGACCCTGTGGTTGACTGCTGCGATGGCGACGTCTGACGCGCACTTCTATCGGCCCGCGGACGGTACCGGGCTGCCCCACGATCCGTTCAACGCCATCATCGGGCCACGGCCGATCGGATGGATGTCCACCGTGAGCGCTGAGGGCACCCGAAACCTGGCCCCCTACAGCTTCTTCAACGGCTTCAACTATCACCCGCCGGTGATCGGCTTCGCCTCGATCGGATGGAAAGACAGCGTCGCCAACATCGAGGCCACCGGGGAGTTCGTGTGGAACCTGGCCTGCCGCCCGATCGCGGCCGCGATGAACGAGACCGCCGCCAGCGCAGCGCCTGACGTCGACGAGTTCACCCTCGGCAGGCTCACCCCCGTGGACTCCGTCGATGTCACACCGCCGCGGGTGCTGGAGAGTCCTGTCAATTTCGAATGTCGCCTGACTCAACTGATCCAACTGCACGACATCGCCGGTACGCCCGTGGACACATGGCTGGTACTCGGCCAGGTCGTCGCTGTCCACATCGACCGGCAGTATCTCGTCGACGGCGTCTACGACACCGCCGCCGCCCAACCCATCCTGCGCGCCGGCGGACCTGCGGCCTACTTCGACGTACCGCCCGACGCTCGATTCGAGATGACCCGACCCGGCTGACCTGTCGTCAGCCGTGGCTGCGGTTCCATTCGATCCAGCCGACCCCGCTGCGGCCGTCGTCGGTGGTGACCGTGCCCCACGAGCGCGGGAAGCGACTGAGCCGACCGTCGGGAGAGGTCAGTAGCACCGGCGCATGGGCCGTCGGCGTGATCGTGGCGGTCAGTCCGTCATAACCCACCACCGCTGAGGCCGGGAGTTCACCATCCCAAACCGTCTCGCGCGCTTCGACTTTGACGAGCTCGATCAGCGGCTCCCCACTGCGCTGCGAGTAGCCCACCGACAGCGCGGGTGCACCGGGGATACGAATGTCGACGCCGTGCAGGTGGGTTCCGTCGTCCAGGTGTACGGCGCTCCACACCCAGTCCATCCCCCACCAGTCCCGCGACGCCCACGAATGGTCGCGTTGTCCGGCAACGCCGGTGAGGGTGAAGGAGTGTCCGTCGGCCGTGACCGTGCCCGACACCCGGCATGGAATCTCGTAGCGCGGCGACACCCGGTACTGATAAGGCACTCCCACACTCGTCCACTCCAGGTCCACGCTCACCTCGACCGGCCTGCCCGCCTCGCCGCGCAACAGTGCGGTCGGATCGTCGTGAGCCTGCCCCCGGCCCAGCAGCGCCACGCGATAGCGGACAAGCGGTTCAGCGACGTCCAGCCGGAGCTCCGCCTCGTCGGTCACCACCACCTCTTGGTCGACGGGCAGGGGCGCCTCGAAGTCCAGCACCGCGACGGTCGGGCGGCCGGGCCCGCACAGCAGGCCGTTGACCCAGGCGTGACCCTGGTTGGGGATGAGTCCGAGCCGGAACCAACCGCCCACCTGCTGGCCCGGCTCGACGAAGTCGAAATACCAGCTCTCACTCCACAGCGGCTCGTCGGTCGGGGTGTGCCTGCCCTCGTCGGATGCGTTCGGCTGCAACGGTTCCGGCGTCGACGGCGGGGGCAGCAGCGAGAGCGCGCCGGTGTCGATCACATGCTGGCAGTGCCGGGCGATCATCGCCATGAACATCTCATCGCCCCGGGCGGTCCGCTCCACCAGCATCGGCGACACGATGGCCATCAGCACCCCGAAGAAACTCTGCCGCCGCACCCCCTCGCGCACCTCGTCCAGGGAGACGCCGGAGGTTCCACCGAGTGCACGGTGATAGGCAGCGAGCAGCTCGTCGTACCGGGCGCGACGCTCCTCGACGGGCAACGCGCACCCGAGGAAGTAGGCGACGTCGGTGAATGCCGGTCCCCACGTCACCGTCTGCCAGTCGACCACGGTCAGCGGCCGGTCGGCACCCGGTTGGCCGAACAGCATGTTGTCCAGCCGGAAGTCGCCGTGCACCAGGCCTTGCCGACCGCTCCCGCCCTCGGCGGCCATGTACGCGTCGAACGCGCCCACGAACTGCTCGCAGACCGCGCGATGCTCCGGCGCCACCTGGTCGGCGTAGCGATCGATGAACCCGGCATACAGGGCGCTGATCAACCCCTGATCGACCGGCGACTCCCTGTTGAGCCAGGCCGCGTCGGCGAGCGCCTGGTCACCCAGAAGCGGACCGTGCACCAGACCGAGTTGGCGCATCGCGAGTTCCGCTTGATCCGGGGTCGCGCCGCGGATCTCGTCGCCCACAGTCGCCGGAGCGGCGTCGTCGAGCAGCAGATCGAACGCGTGCGTCGCGCTGTCGTACGCCGCATGATGACAGGGCGCCACCGGACCGGCCAGGCCCGGTGCCACATCGGTGTAGAAGCGGACCTCGCGTTCGTAGAGCCCCATCGCCAGCCCGGTCTGGCGGCTGCTCGGATCGGCGGCAGCGACCTTCAGGACCACCGACTCAGGCCCGTCGGCGCCGTCGGCATAGCTCACCTGCACCCGGTAGCACTCACTCATCTGACCGGTGCCGATGCGGGTGACCGAGAAGCTCGAGACGTCACGGTCGAGTGTGGCGCTGAGCCATTCGACGGTCAGATCGGCGGGGCTTTCCAGGAGCGGTGGCAGCGTCGACACCCGGCCAACGTATAGCAGGAGGGTCACCGCGACGGGCACATCCGACAAACCAATTGACGGCCGTCAACTGCTGGACGGACGAAAGCGACAACGTGATCATGATCAGGCGCTCCCCGGTGGGGCGTGCGTGCGGAAAACGGGTATAGGGCGCGTCGTGGAACCGGAGGGCACATGAGAGTACTGATCACCGGCGGCACCGGCTTCGTCGGCGCGTGGACCGCAAAGGCGGCACAGGATGCCGGCCATCGCGTGCGTTTCCTGGTGCGCAACGCCGGCAGACTCGCCACCAGCGCGGGCAAGATCGGCGTCGACATCGAGGACCACGTGCTCGGCGACATCGCGGACGGCGAGAGCACGGCCGCGGCCCTCGAGGGATGCGACGCGGTGATCCACTGCGCGGCAATGGTCTCGACCGACCCCAGCCGGGCCGATGAGATGCTGCACACCAACCTGGAGGGGGCGCGCAACATTCTCGGCGGTGCCGCGGCCGCCGGGATCGACCCGATCGTGCACGTCTCGAGCTTCACCGCGCTGTTCCGGCCCGGCCTCGAGGTGCTGCACGCCGACCTGCCAGTGGTCGGGGGCAGTGACGGCTACGGCCGGTCCAAGGCCGCCGTCGAGGCGTACGCTCGCGGCCTGCAAGATGCAGGTGCGCCCGTCAACATCACCTATCCGGGCATGGTGCTGGGGCCGCCGGCCGGCGACCAGTTCGGCGAGGCGGCCGAAGGTGTGGAAGCGTCGGCCAAGATGCACGCGGTGCCCGGCCGCGGTGCCGGTTGGATCGTCATCGACGTACGCGATCTGGCCGACCTGCATGTCGCGCTCCTCGAGCCCGGTCGCGGGCCGCGCCGCTACATGGCCGGCGGTCAGCGGGTGTCGGTCGATCAACTCGCGAAGATGATCGGCCGCGCAACGGACCGCACGCTCGCGGTGGTCCCCGTGCCCGATGTGGCGCTGCGCAGCGCCGGCCGCGTCTTCGACGTCGTGGGCCCGTTTCTGCCGTTCGAGACGCCGATCAACTCCGCGGCCATGCAGTACTACACGCAGATGCCGGCCTCGGACGACGCACCGAGCACCCGCGATTTCGGGTTGCACTGGCGCGATCCGGTCGAGACGATCGCCGACACCGCCGCGGGGCTGCGTCAGGTCGGCCGGCTCTGAGGGCGGGCGAGCACCCCGCCCAGCACCACATCCGCCAACTTCGCGGCCGCATCATCGACATCGGTCACCTTACGAACACATACGGCGTACCACGCAGCCCCGGCGATGACGTCCATGACCGTGTCGGCGTCGGCGCCGGCACGCGCACGCGCAGACCGCGCCAGATGTCCGGCCAGGTTGCGGCGCGCCGCCGCTTCCAGCCGATCGTTGAGCAATCGGCGCATCGCCGGCTCCAGCCGCAGGTCCTGCAGTAGACCCGGAACAGCCTCGCGGACAACCGGATCGGCGTACATGACGAGCGCGCCCCGGCACAGGCGGGTGATCTCCGCCGCGAGGTCGTCCTCCTCAGGTTCTGCGCCGAGATCCGGGAACGCCGCCTCGTGGATGAGGTGCGCCTTCGTGCGCCAGCGACGGTAGATGGCCGGTCGGCTCACCTTGGCGGTCGCAGCGATCAGGTCGATCGTCGTTGCCGAGTAACCCCGCGTCACCAACAGGGCACGGGCGGCCTCGAGAACGGACGCATCGATCGCAGGGTCACGGCGCGACCCGTGGTGTCGCCGCGCACGAGGCGCCGATCTGTCCACGAAAACCCCGTTCGCCAAGGCCGGTTGTCGATACAGTGTGTCACGACACAGGGGGTTCGATGACGGACACGGAACAACTCGCACGCACCGGCGAGGACGGACTCCACCTCTACACCTGTCCATTGTGTGAAGCGATGTGCGGCTTGCGAATCCATGTCGAGCAGGGGCGTGTGAGTGACATTCGCCCCAACCCCGACGATGTGTGGAGCCGCGGCCACATCTGCCCGAAAGGTGCGTCGCTGGGTGCGGTGCACGACGATCCCGACAGGGTCCGGGCGCCGATGATCAAGATCGACGGGCAATGGCACGAAGTCGATTGGCGCACCGCGTTCGCGCGCTGCACCGAGCTGCTGGCCCCCATCATCGACAAGCACGGGATCGGAGCCGTCACGGCCTACACCGGCAATCCGCTGGCGCATTCGTTCTCGCTGGCCCGCTACGCCGGCGTCCTGCTCGGCCTTTCGGGAATGCCCCTGACCTATTCGCCCGGCACGGTCGATCAATGGCCGAAGAACCTGTCGTCCCATCTGATGTACGGCGGCTGGTGGACCTTCCCGGTGCCTGACATCGAGCGCACCGACCTCCTGGTCGTAATGGGCGCCAACCCTGCTGCCTCACAGGGTTCGCTGCTGGCGGCGCCCGACGTCATGGGACTCATCGCCGACGTCCGCCGACGGGGCACGGTGATCGTCATCGACCCGGTGCGCACCCGAACCGCCCAGCGCGCCGACGAATGGCTGCCCATCACCCCGGGTACCGACGCCGCGCTGCTCCTCGGAGTCGTGCACACGTTGTTCGCCGAGAATCTGGTGACACTCGGTGCGCTCCAACCCCATGTCGTCGGGGTGGATTCGCTGCGCGACATCGCTGCCGACTGGCCCCCCGAGCGGGTCTCCGCGGTGACCGGAATCAGTGCCGACCGTATCCGCGAGCTCGCCCACCAGCTCGGCACCACACCCCGCGCGGTGGTCTACGGCCGCATCGGAACCTGCAACCAGGAGTTCGGCAGCCTGGCGAGCTGGCTCGTCGACGTCGTCAACATCCTGACCGGGCATTTCGACACCCCGGGTGGGGCCATGTTCCCCACCGCGGCGGCCTGGTCGGTGACGGTGCAACCCATCCCCGGCCTCGAGGACGGGGCCGCCGACTTCGGCCGCTTCCACACGCGGGTGCGCGGCGCCAAGGAGGTGCTGGGTCAAGTCCCGGTGTCGTGTCTCGCCGAGGAGATCGCCACACCGGGCGAGGGGCAGATCAAGGCGTTGATCACCGTCGCCGGAAACCCCGTCCTGTCCACCCCCGCGGGCGATCGCCTCGACGACGCGCTGCCACTGCTCGATGCGATGATCTCGATCGACTTGTGGCTCAACGAGACAACCCGTCACGCCGATGTGATCCTGCCCGGCCCCTCCCCTCTGGAGCAGCCCCACCACGACGATCTCATCCTGCACTTCGCCATCAACAGCGTCGCCAACTACTCCCCACCCGTGTTCGCCAAACCGGATCCCGGGGCCCCTGACGAGTGGGAGATCCTGATCCGTCTGACCGGCTTGTGCACCGGCACACCGGCCGAGGACGTCGACGTCAGCGCGATCGACGACGGCTTCTTCGACTACTTGTGCTTCACGCAGGGGCTCGACGGCGCAACGGTGCGCGCGCACTATGAGCACGGTGGGCCCGAGCGCATCCTGGACCTCACCCTGCGGACGGGCCCGTTCGGGGACCGCTACGGCGAGAACCCCGGCGGGCTGACTCTGCAGATGCTCAAAGAGCGCCCCGACGGGATCAATTTCGGTCCGATGGTGCCCCGCGTCCCGGACGTTCTCGGAACCGCGGACCGTACGATCCGGCTGGCACCGCCCTACCTGACCGATGACCTGCCGCGGCTCGCGCGGCGCCTGGACCGCGCGCCCGACGACCTCGTCCTGGTCAGCCGGCGGCACCTGCGCTCCAACAACTCCTGGCTGCACAACGTCGGACCGCTGATGAAGGGCCGCGACCGCTGCACGCTTCTGATCCACCGCGACGACGCGCAGCGGCGCGGTATCGCCGCCGGCGACCTCGTCACCGTCACATCCGCGGGCGGCAGCATCGACGTGACCGCCGAACTCACCGAGGAGATCAAACCGGGGGTGGTCTCGTTGCCGCACGGCTGGGGCCACGGCAAACCGGGTACCCGGCTGGGCGTGGCCAACGGCTCCCCCGGTGTCAACACCAATGTCCTCTCGCCCGTGGACTTCCTGGACGAGCCCTCGGGCAACGGCGCCCTCAACGGCATTCCCGTCGAGGTCAGGCGGGCGCGCTGACCAGGCGCAGCCGTAGAGCCGCCGCCGTGGCCGGTCCGACCACTCCGTCCACCGCCAAACCTGGTGTGCGGCGCTGGAATTCCTCCACCGCCGCTTGGGTGGCTGGTCCGAAGACACCGTCGACGTCGAGGTTCCCCGCGTAGCCGGCATATGCCGCTTTCAGACGGCGCTGGAGTTCGGCGACCTGAGGGCCGCGAGACCCCCGTTCGAGCAGGAAGTCTGCATACTCGTCGACGGGCAGCGGCAGGACGCGTTGGTGGGCGGCGACATCGCGACGCAGTATGGCCATGTCGATCGCCCCCGGATCCCACTTGCCCTGAGCGCGCCCTGCGTACTCCTTGTGCCCGATGACCCGGTCGGCGGATCGACCGAGTCGCCGGCAGATGGCGGCGCAGCTACGCACCAGAGCCAGGTACTGGGCGTCGGGCCAGTGCATGCGATGGGGCGCCGACGGGCTCGTGCCGCTGTTGGCGCACTCGATGCCGATCATGTGCCGGTTGGCGCCGTTGACCGGCAACCAGGGGTAGGAGCCCGCGCCGGCGTGCCAGGAGACGCCCGCCGCCACCACGGTCACGGTGCCGCTACGCGCGATGTGCAGCGCGGACAGTGGCCCGGGCAGCTCGGGCCCGCCCCGTGCGATGGATTCGGCGGTGGCACTGTCTGATCCCGTGTGGTGCACCATCACCCCGCGGATATCGGCGAAATCGCCGTGGCCACGGCCGCGCCAGCCGGGCAACTCCTGCACATCGAGGCCCTCGACGCGCAACACATCGGCCAGCCAGAGCGGATCACCGCTGGTCACCGCGACCATGGCAGCACCTCCCGTCGTCGACTGCGGCCCTCATGCAACCAGACGGCCAGGTTTGGCAGACGAGGGCGCGGGTAGTTCGACCCGGTGTCGACAGAACCCGAGGACATCGAGAGCGCGCCGGTCGTCGCGCGTGACACCTCAGCATCGCGCCACGATGTCTGGGCCGTGATCGCCGACGGCTGGACGTATTCGCAGTGGGTGGTGGGTAACAGCCGGATGCGCGCCGTCGATCCGTCGTGGCCCGCGGTCGGCAGCACGATTCACCACTCGATCGGGATCTGGCCGCTGGTGCTCAACGACAGCACGGTCGTCGAATCCTGCGATCCGGAGCGGGAACTCGTTCTGATCGCCAACGGCAGGCCGTTCGGCAAGGCGCGGATCACCCTGCGACTCGTCGATCTCGATGGCAGCGGCTGCCGCATCGAGATGGCCGAGGTGCCCGTGTCACCGCCGCTGAGCTGGCTGCCCAAGCAGGTGGCCCTCGCCGCGGCGTTCCCCCGCAACCGGGAGACCACATGGCGTCTCGCCGCGATGGCCGAGCGTCGCGGCCGCGATGAGCGCTGAACTGTCCCGCTCGGAGACCGCCGACGCCGTCGTCATCGGCTCGGGCCACAACGGGCTGGTCGCCGCCGCCCTGCTGGCCGATGCGGGTTGGGACGTCGTGGTGTTGGAGGCGCAGGACCAGCCGGGTGGCGCCGTCAAGAGCGCCGAGCTGACGCCGGGTTACATCAGCGATCTGTACAGCGCGTTCTACCCGCTGTCGGTCGCCTCGCCGGCGCTGGCCGACCTCGCCCTGGAAGACCATGGTCTGCGCTGGAGTCACGCACCGGCCGTCGTCGGCCATCCCCGCAGCGCAGACGACGACGACGCACCGGTCCTCCATCGCGACATCGCCCGCACCGCAGCAGAATTCGAGCGCTTCCACCCCGGCGACGGGGACCGCTGGATCACCGCCTTCGAGCAGTATCAGCACATCAAAGGTCCGCTGCTGGAGACTCTGTTCGCGCCGTTTCCGCCCGTTCGCGGACCTGCGGGGCTGCTGCGGCGGCTCGGCACCGCCGACGCGCTTCGGTTACTGCACCTGTTGCTGTTACCCGCGGGCGAGATGGCGCGCCAGCTGTTCGAAGGCGAGGCGGCCCAGCTGTTGTTGCTGGGCAACGCGATGCACGCCGACGTGCCCGTCGATGCCCCGGCCAGCGGCGTGATGGGATACCTCCTGCTGATGCTGGCTCAGGACGGGGGCTTCCCCGTTCCGGTCGGCGGTGCGGGTCAGCTGACCGAGGCACTGGTGCGGCGAGCCGAGTCAGCAGGAGCTCGCGTGTACTGCGGTCGCGAGGTCGACAGCATCGACGTGCGCGGACATCGCGCGACCGCGGTGAACCTGGTCGACGGTGGTTTCATCCGCTGCCGTCGCGCCGTCATCGCGAACACCTCGGCGCCACAGCTCTATCGACGCCTGCTTCCGCGCGACGTCCTTCCGGAGGGGCCGCAACAGCACCTGGACCGCTTCGTGTGGGACACGCCGGTCCTGAAGGTGAACTACGCTCTGGACGCCCCCATCCCGTGGCGCTCACCCAACCTTGCCGGGGCGGGCACGGTGCACCTGGGCGCCGACCACGACGGTCTGATCCGCTGGATGGCGGATCTGAACACCTCGACAGTGCCGACTCAGCCGTTCATGCTGTTCGGTCAGATGACGACGGCAGACCCCACACGCTCCCCCGCCGGTACCGAGAGCGCGTGGGCCTACACCCACCTGCCGCGCGGCCGCAGCGACGATCGCAGCGCCGACCAGCTGGCCGAGGCCGTCGACGCCGTCCTGGAACGGCACGCGCCCGGCTTCACAAGCCATGTCGTCGGCAAGACCGTGCAGCGGCCCTCGGACCTCGAACGCAGCGACGAGAACCTCCATGCCGGCGCGGTCAACGGTGGGACGTCACAGTTGTTCCAGCAGTTGATTTTCCGGCCGATGCCCGGCCAGGGTGGACCGACCACACCGCTGGACAACGTCTTTCTCGGCAGCGCCGGCGCCCCGCCCGGCGGAGGAGTCCACGGCATCTGCGGCCGCAACGCCGCTCGGGCGGCGTTGCGGGCTGACGGGGCGACGGGCTGGCCTCGGCGGCGGCTCTACAGGGCAGTGAGCCGGCTCCTTCTCGGCTGAACCCCGCCCGCCATGGAGAAGCCGTGGCGGTGGATTCGCCGATTTCACAGCCTGGAACTCTATTCCGCGGTGGGGTCAGGTCCGGCCGCGCTTCGGCGTCTGGTTGGCCACGCCGTGACGTAGCGGGGTGCCGGGCTCAGCGGCGGTCGACAGCTGGACCGACGAGCCACCTTCCGTGGCATCGATGCCCGGCGCGTTGCCCGGGTCGCCCGACGATGGTTGAGCACCTGCGTCGAGTTCTCGCATCCGGGCCTCGAGAATCTCGAGCACCGGAACCCGGGCGGCATGGCCCGCTTCGTGCGTGAGCAGCACTTCCAATGCGTCTTTGTCCAAGGCCCGAATGCGATGTCGGACGTCGCCGAGCGCCATCTGATCGAAATCCGGAAACGGCAGGTCTGTCATCGGTTCATCCCTACTCGACTACCGGGAACAGCGCGTCGCCGTCCTCTGGGGCACCGTCGATCTGCCCCTCGTGGTCGCCGGGCTCAGGAGGCGCAGCGTCGCTCCCGAGCAATGACTCGTCACCGCCGGCACCGTCTGCTGCATCGCGCGGATCGACGTCGGATTCTGTGACATCGGGAACTTCCTCGGCCAATCTGTCGTCGAGGCTCTCGCCCTGACGTTGCTCCTCGGCCGACATCCCGAACTTGTCGACGCCGCTCCAGCCCTCGGGCGGATCGACGACCTCGTCGCCATCGTCGTTGTGCACGTCGTCGGAATCGGTGCCCTCCATCGGACTGAGCAGATCATCACTGCCGCCTAGGTCGTTGGCGGTGGTCTCCGTGGCGTCGTCAGTGCTCACCACTGATCTCCTCTCGCTGTCGTGTCCCCCAGCCATAGCCGGGAAGCGGACTCTCGAAACCGGTTGGGCCTCAGCGCCGATTCAGCGCTACGTCTTGTCCGGGTCGATGGCGTCCTTGAGCTTGCCCATGACGCCTTTCTCGGTACCGAAGGCGGGCGTGCGCGGTTCGCCCATCGCGCCGTCGTACGTGCAGTACAACTTCGGGTCCGGCGGCGGCCCCGACTGCAGGTCACCGAGTGGTTGCGGATCGGCGAGGAACTTGCCGGTGTGACGGCCGTCGGGCAGCGGCCCGTGCGCCCACCGGCCCTTGTCGGCGTCGGCACCGTCAGAGAGGTGCCAGAGCGTGGAGGCGTGCTCGTCGAACTCCTCGTCGAACAGGTCGTTGGGTGCCACGACGCCCTCCAAACCGTCGGCCTGCAGCTCCTCGATCGCGGACAGCCACATGTTCTGGTGATAGGTGTCGCGCGCCAGATTGAACTTCAACATGGCCTTCACACCGGGATCGTCGGTCATGTGCCACAGTCGTGCGGTCTGCACTCGGCCCTGCGCCTCGGCAGCGACGTTGGCATAGAAGTCCGCCAGCAGATTCCCTGACGCCACAATGAATTTCCCGTTCCAGGGTGAGCCCTGGCTGTCCGACAGCGTCGGTGCACCACCCGACATGATGGCCTGCTGGGGGTCCATACCCCCCATCACCGCCGCCACCACCGGATCGCCCAGCGCGTTCTCGGTGGCATCAGTGGCCGGAGCGCCTTCGAGCAGCCGGGCGCACATCGTCGCGATCATCTCGACGTGCCCGATCTCCTCGGTCGCCACGTCCATGATCAGGTCCTTGTACTTGCCTTTCATCCGGCAGTTCCAGCCCTGCATCAGGTACTGCATGGTCACGGTCATCTCGCCGAACGCCCCGCCGAGCAGTTCCTGGAGCTTGCGCGCGTACACGGGATCCGGCTTTTCGGGCTTGACGTCGAATTGCAGGTAATCGGTATGTCGGAACATTGAGTCGACTCCACATCGAAGTTCTGGACAAGATCATCGGCCGGCGAGCGGGCGGCGCTGCGCCGGCGCTACGGACGACATACCCGCGTGGGAAGGGCCAAACCGAAATCCTGCAGTCGATGCCGGACGTTTGCGTGGCAGCCGCTGGGGTAGCGGCTCCGTCGATGACGTCGACCCGAGGTGACACCATGAGAACCGGACTGATGCGTTCCCGGACGCCCGCACCCAGCGTGGTGCCGATGCCGTCACCGATGATGGCGCTGTTGCGGGCGGTGGCTCGAGACGGCGCGCGCCTCCTGCCCGAAACCACGGGGTGCGGTATCACGCTGATGGCGACCGACGGACGACGGATCACCTCTGCGGGCAGCGATCACGTCGCCGAGCGCCTCACCGCACTCCACGATCAGCACCCGCACAACCCGTGCGCCAGCGCGTGGGCGCACGGGGGCGTGCGGCGGACGCAGAGCTCGGTCACCCGCGCCGCATGGGCGAGCTGGATGACACACGCCCGACAGCAGGGGTGCGCTCTGTGCTCGCCGCGTCCCTCTGTGTCGGCGACCGCCGACTGGGGACGGTTCTGTTCTATTCGACGACCAATCGCGCCTTCCGCCATGAACACGACGAGACACTCTCTGCGTTCGCGGACGCGATCGCCATCGGTATCGACCATTGCCAGAACGGGCCGAGTCCGGCCGGCTGACCGTGGTCGCGTGTGGCGCGTTGGCTACCGTTTCGGTATGCATCCCTTCCGCCAGGCCGTCGAGGCGCGCGACAGCGCCGCCATCGAGGCGCTGCTCGCCGACGACGTCGTCTTCACCAGCCCGGTTGCGTTCAAGCCCTACACCGGGAAGCCGATCACCGCGGCGATCCTTCGCGCGGTGATGCGCGTGTTCGTCGACTTCCGCTACATCCGCGAGATCGGCGATGCCACCGGCCGGGACCATGCGCTGATCTTCGAGGCGACCGTCGACGGCAAGAAGATCACCGGCTGCGATTTCCTCCACGTCGACGAGAACGGACTCATCGACGATCTGATGGTCATGGTGCGACCGCTTTCGGGAGCCACCGCGCTGGCCGACGCGATGGGCGCACAGTTCGACCGTATCCAGCACGAGGCGACCCAGACGCCCTGATGCTGCCCTCCGACAACCACGTGCACACCCGGTGGTCCTGGGACACCGCCGGCACCTCGACGATGGAGGCCACCTGCCGCCAGGCGGTCGAGCTGGGCCTGCCCGCGGTGGCGTTCACCGAACACGTGGACTTCACCGAGTGGGGCGACGACGACGCCGCAGCCGCCGGGATGGTCGTCGGCGACCGGCCCCGCGTCGCACCGCTGGACATCGACGGCTACCTCGCCGATGTCCAGCGATGCCGCGAGATGTTCCCCGAACTGCGCATCCTGTCGGGAATCGAAGCGGGAGAACCACATTGGTTCTCCGGCAGTGTGGCCGCGGTGCTCGCGGCAGGAACGTTCGACCGAGTGCTGGGGAGTCTGCACGGGATCCCGGTGGCGGGCCGCCTGGAAGGGATAGATGCGCGGCTGTTCGGCCGCCACGACCCGCATGACTTGGTGCAGCGGTACTTCGCCGACATGGTCACGTTGATCGAGCGGTCAGACGTGTTCACCTTGCTCGCCCACTGCGACTACCCGCGCCGCTACTGGCCCGCAGACCGGGTCGGCGCCTACCGCGAGAGCGATTTCGAAGAGCAGTACCGGACAGTCTTCCGCGCCCTCGCCGGAACGGGGCGAGCGCTCGAGATCAACACGAAGTCGCCGTTGGCGTCGGTCGACCTCGTGCGGTGGTGGTGGCAGGAGGGCGGGGATGCGGTGTCCTTCGGCAGCGACGCCCACCAGCCGGCCCATGTCGGCAGACGCTTCGCCCACACGGTCGACATCGTCGAGGCCGCCGGATTCCGGCCCGGACGCGACCCCTTCGACTTCTGGCGGCGCTGACCGCGTCAGGAGCGGATGAACTCCAGCAGGTCGGCGTTGATGACATCGGCGTGGGTGGTCGGCATCCCGTGTGGATATCCCGGATAGGTTTTCAGGGTTCCGTTGGGCAGCAGGGCAGCCGAGCGCGGTCCCGCGTCGGCGTAGGGCACCACCTGGTCGTCATCGCCGTGCATCACCAACACGGGCAGTTGGATGCGGCGCAGATCGTCGGTGAAGTCCGTCTGGGAGAAGGCGACCACGCCGTCGTAATGGGCTTTGGCGCCGCCCATCATGCCCTGTCGCCACCAGTTCGCGATCACCGCCTCGATCGGTTCGACGCCGTCCCGGTTGAAGCCGTAGAACGGTCCCTCGGGCACAGCGCGGTAGAAGGCCGATCGGTTGGTCGCCACCTGGGTCTGGAAGTCGTCGAACACCGACTTCGGTAGCCCCCCGGGATTGGCGTCGGTCTGGACCATCAGCGGCGGCACCGCGGCGATCAAGGCGGCTTTGGCTGCCCGCTGCTCGCCGTGGCGGGCCAGGAATCGCACGACCTCACCGCCGCCGGTGGAGTGCCCGACATGTACCGCGTCGCGGAGGTCGAGATGCTCCACCACCGCGGCGAGATCGTCGGCGTAGTGGTCCATGTCGTGACCATCGCCGACCTGAGCGGAGCGGCCGTGCCCGCGCCGATCGTGTGCGATGACCCGGTAGCCGTGGCCGAGGAAGAACATCATCTGGGCGTCCCAGTCGTCGGCCGACAGCGGCCACCCATGGCTGAACACGATCGGTTGACCCGATCCCCAGTCCTTGTAGTAGATCTCGACACCGTCGGTGGTGGTGATAGTCGGCACGAGCGGAAAACTACTCCGCATCAGCGCCGCCGACCACCCGAGGCAGAGGTAGGTTGTGCCGGTGACGACCCCATCGCAGACCCCGCTGACGATCATGTTCTGGCCGGAGTCGGCGTACGGACCGACCAATCAGTGCATCGGTCTGGCGTCGATCCTGCGCGACCGCGGGCACCGGATCGTCTTCGCCGCCGAGAGTTCCTGGGCCGGGAAGATCGCACCGTTCGGTTTCGTGGAGGAACTCGTCGACCTCGCCGAGCCCGCGCCGGATGCGGGCGAGGAAGACGCAGGCGCCTTCTGGACCCAGTTCATCGCCGAGACGGCACCGGAGTTCCGCAAACCCACGATCGAGCAGCTGTCGACCTTCATCCAGCCAACCTTTCAAGCGCTGATCGACGGCGCTCGGTACTGCGAGCCGCGGTTGCGCGACATCATCGCCGTGCACCAACCCGACGTCATCGTCGAGGACAACGTGGTCCTGTTCCCGGCGCTGGTCACCGCGGGCGTCCCGTTCGTGCGCATCGTGTCCTGCAGCCCGCTGGAGATCCCGGGCCCCGACGTGCCGCCGCCGTTCTCCGGGTTGCCGAGCGACGATCCGGCGCAATGGAGTTCGTACCGCGCGGAGTACGACCGGACGCTCCGGCCGATGTGGACCGAGTTCGACGCCTGGGTACGGGATCAGGGGGCCGCGGCGCTGCCGGACCTCGAGTTCATGCCGCGCGACAACGCGGCCAACCTGTACGTGTACCCCGCCGAAGCGGACTACCGTGACCGCCGCCCGCTCGGCGACCCCTGGACGCGAATGGACTCCAGCGTCCGCGAGACAGACGAGGCTTACGCACTCCCCGCGCAGGTTGCCGATCGGCCGGACGGCAGCGCACTGATCTACCTGTCGCTGGGCTCTCTCGGCGGAGCCGACGTGGATCTGATGCAGCGGCTGGTCGACGTCCTGGGCACCACCCGGCACCGCTTCATCGTCAGCAAGGGGCCCCAAGCTCACCGGATCACGTTGGCCGACAACATGGTCGGCGAACAGATGCTGCCACAGACCAAGGTCATCCCCCTGGTCGACCTGGTCATCTCGCACGGGGGCAACAACACCGTCACCGAGACATTGCACTTCGGCAAGCCATTGATCATCCTTCCGCTGTTCTGGGATCAGTACGAGAACGCGCAGCGGATCGACGAACTCGGCTGGGGTGTGCGGCTCGACACCTATCACTTCAGCGATGACGAGCTCACCGGCGCGGTCGAACGTCTGCTCGCCGACTCGGCGCTGCGTGAACGCCTGGCCGACCTCGGCGCTGCGATCAGACAGCGCGACGGGCTGCGGATCGGTGCCGATGTCATCGAACGAGTGGGTCGCAGTCACCGGTGACGACACTGCCTGACCCGCTGGACTGGTTGGACCTCTCGGACGGGCATCGACTGGCCATCGTCACCCATGGGTCCACCCGATCAGCCATTCCGGTGGCTGACGGCCGGCGGCGCGCACGTCCCGGCGACGGCACGTCGGCCGCATTGCTGAGAATGCTTGCGTCTCAACCCGGGGAGCGTCGACTCGGGCGCTTTCGGGTGCAGTCGTGGACGGCACGTGCAGTCGACGGCGAGCGACCGATCGACGTCGACCAGACCAACGAGTCGGTGATCGTCGGTGAGGCTGCGGTGGTGAAGTGGGCGGTTCACCTGCAGGACGGACCTCACCCTGCGCCGCGGCGCATCACCGCGCTGCGCGATGCCGGCTTCGCGGGCATCCCCGAACCGTGGGGGCTGATCACCTGGCAGCCGGCCGACGGAGTCGAAACGGTGGCGGCCTACGTCGACGACTACCTGCCGGGTGCCGTCGACGGGTGGACCTGGGCGGTGGAGATGATGACCGCTGCCGCGCTCGCCGCCGACGCGGGGGAAACCGCCGAGACGGCCCAAGAACTCGGCGTGCTCGTCGCCGACATGCATGCCGCGCTGGCGTCCACCGCGTCGACCGCCACCGCCGCCGATGCGCGCCGATGGCACGCCGCGGCGCTCGCCACACTCGAAACAGCCTGCGCGCTGGCAGAATCCGATAGCGCGCTCGTGCTGCGGACACGTCGCGCAGAGGTGGCCGCTGAGCTCGCGGTCCTCTCCTCGCTGGCGGGCACGGCGGTGCTCGACGGGCACGGCGATCTGCACGTCGGACAGGTGCTGCGCAGTGGGGAGAAGCTGTTCGTCACCGATTTCGACGGCAACCCCGTGCTGAGCGCCGCGGAGCGGGCGCGTCCCATCCCCGCGGTCGTCGACGTCGGCGGGATGGTGCAGTCGCTGGCGCACGTGGCGATCGTCGCCCACCGGTACACCGAGCTGGACCCTGCAGTGCTTCACGCAGTGGAATCGACGACGCGTCAGGTCTTTCTCGAGTCCTACACGACGCGACTGAGGGCCACCGGGCACCGACATCTCTTCGACCCACGTCCTCTTCGCGCGCTACGTCTGATCCAAGTGCTGCGCGAGATGATCTACGCCGCGAAGCATCTGCCGCGGTGGATGTACGTGCCCGACGCCGCGCTGCCGGCCCTACTCGACGACGAGGTGCGACGGTGAAGCCCGATGCGTTCGTATCCGATCTGCAGCGCAAGCCGGAGGTGCTGGCGCGTCTGGCCCTGATGCTGTCCGAGGCGAACCCGTGGGCGGCGCTCGTGCCCGCCGACACCGAACGGGTCGTGCTGCTCGGTATGGGCTCATCGGCGTATGCGGGCGCGGTCGCCGCCGCACGGCTGCGGTCCCGCGGCGTGCTGGCCGCCGCCGAGCTCGCCTCGTCGGCGCTGATGCCGGACTGGGGCCCGCGGACGCTGGTCGTCGCGACGTCGGCCAGCGGTGGTTCCGCCGAAACGCTGGATGCGTTGACGCGTCTCCGCGGCGGTGCGGTCACCGTCGCCCTGACCAACACGGCCGGCTCCCCGCTGACCGAGCGGTGCGATGCGGTCGTCACGCTCGAGGCCGACGTCGAGCACGGCGGCGTCGCCTGCCGCAGCTATCAGCACACGCTGGCGTTGCTGCTGGCTCTCGAATGTCACCTGCTCGGCACCGACACCGCAGCGCTCGCGGCATCCATCGACAGCGCCGCCGCAGCGACAGCACATCTGCTCGACAGCGAGAACGACTGGCTCCCCGAGGCTTCGGAGCTGCTACTGGGACCGTCGGGCACCTACCTCGCCGCGCCCGCTCATCGCTTCTGTTCTGCCCAGCAGGGTGCGCTGATGGTGCGCGAGGGACCGCGCCTGACCGCCGCGGCATGCGAGACCGGCGACTGGAGCCACGTCGATGTCTACCTCACCAAGACCACCGACTACCGGTTGCTCGTGTTCGCCGGTTCCCCGTGGGAAACGCAACTCGCCGAATGGACCACCGCGCGGGGCAGCACCGTCGTCGGGGTCGGCGGTGACGTCCCCGGGGCGCGATACGTGCTGCGCTATCCGGGGGATGGCGATGACGACGTCGCTCTGCTGACCGAGGTCCTGGTACCGGAGCTGATCGCTGCCCGGAAGTGGCAGCTCGTCACCGGGGAGAGCGTCGGCTGAGGAGCGCGGCGGCCTCCGGCTGGTAGGCGTGCTCGGCCCACTGCTGCGGCGTGGTCCCGAAGCGGCCGTCGACCGCCGACGGGTCGGCACCGGCAGCGAGGAGGCGGTCGATCAATGGGAGGTCGCCCGCCCAGGCGGCGTGATGCAGCGGCGTGGCCCCGGCGTCGTCGCGGCTGTTCGGGTCGTCGGGGAAGACGGGCGCCGTGACGTGCACGCCGGACACGTCGATGCCGTGCCGGCCCAGGAGAGCGAGCCGCTCGGTGAAACCGTGCTCGGCCGCCCACTCCATCTGCTGTTGCCACATCTGCTCACGCGTCGGCATGGCCACCCCGAGACGGCGCTCCCAGGGACTCGCACCGGCCGTGGCCAGGCCGTGATCGAACAGCACCTCCAGGTGGGAGTCGTCGGACCGGAACATCCTGTTGTACAACGCCTGGTGATCGGCAGGGTGGGCGCCGCGGTCCAGCAGCAGCGTGGCGAGCTCGGTGGCGTAGCGGTGGCGTGGCTGCCGCCTCGGGCCCTGCTCCCCTTCCCCGAAGACACCGGTGAGCGCCGTGAACGGCGGCGCCATCCCCCGCCACAGGTAACCGGCGTTCGGGTCCGCCCCTGCATCCAGCAACAGTGTTGCGGCAGTAAGGGTTTCGTCGGCGGTCCGATCCACGGGCGCCCGGGAGTGACACAGGTACATCAGCGGCGTCCAGCGCAACGGGCCTCCGGACCGCCGGGCCGCGGCGGCGTCGGCGCGCAGGTGACGCGAAAGGGCGTCCACGTCGGCGGCGGCTGCCGCGGCCCACACGTGGTCGTCCGGCAGGGCAGGCACGGCCGCGAGGAGGTCCGCTGCCTGTGCCCACCGCGGCGGAGCGTCGTCTCCGGTGTACACCAGCACCGCGAGGGCGCTGAACCTGTCGGCCGTACCGAGCGCGGCGTCGTCGATGCCGCTCGGATCGACACCGAGGGTGCGTGCCGCCTCGAGGTAGTGCACGAGATCCGGCCACCCCGGGAATCCGTACCGGCGGGCGAGCGCCAGCTGCGCGTCGTGGAGGGCACAGCCGCCGGGACGCAGCAGCGCCACGCCTGACCGGGGATGGTGACGACGGAGGAACGCCTCGGCGTCCGCGTCACCGGCGCGGGCGCGCCGTTGCAGATCGCGGGCGTTGGAACGCAATCGCGGCAACGACGGATTGTCGGGCAGTGCGCTGGCCGTGGCAGCCTCCTCTCGAGAGGCCCGGCGTCCGCGAGGTCGGGCACGAGAAGAGGTGGGGCCGATCAGTCGTATCGCAGGGAGGCTGAGCCTCTTCGAGCGGACGTCGGGCGGTCCTGCGCGCCCAGCGGTCAGCATACCGGCCGACGCCCACCGGGCGAGCACCACTCGACGAACATAGGTTAGCCTCACTTATGTGTCGCACTCCTACGCCTCTGTCGTCGACACCCGCACACTGACCAGCCGGCTGCGGCGCATCGTGCTGCACGTCGACGATCCGGACGCTCTCGCGGTCCGGCCCGGCGCCGACTCCGCCGTCGGGGTCTACTTCTCCCCGCGGGACCACCCGGACGGCGACGGGCGCAACTACTCCGTGAGACACCAGCAGGGTGCGCTGCTCACGCTCGACATCGCACTGCACCGCGACGGCCCCGGGTCGTCCTGGGCGACGACCGCCACGCCGGGGCACCGGGTGATTCTCGACCACGCCCGGGCGTGGTACCGCCCGCCCGCGGACGCCCGGTGGCAGCTGGTGGTGACCGACCTCTCGGGGCTGCCGGCGGCGGCTCGCATCGTCGAGGAACTGCCCAGCGCCACACCGGCCATCGTCATCGCCGAGATACCGACGATCGGCGATCTCGACTACTTGCCCAGACGTGACACTGTCACCGTCTCACCGCTCGTCGGCACCGGAAACGGCCTGGGGCCGAGTGCGTTGGCCGACGCCGTGCGCGCTCTGTCCTTGCCGCCCGGCCGCGGGTACTGCTGGTTCGCCGGCGAAGCCGCCGAATCCCGCGCGGTACGGAAGCACCTGCGCTCGCTGGGGTGGCAGCGCGACGACTACGACATCACCGGCTACTGGCGGGTGGACTCCGAGCGCTGGGATGCCCGGTTCGAGGAGGCCGGCGACGAAGCGTTGATCGTCTACGAGCGCGCTCTGGCCGCCGGAAAGGACGAAAAGGCCGCCTTCGAGGAGTTCGACGAGGTCTGCGAACGGATCGGGCTCTAGCCGCGTGGTCGTCGCTGCCCCGGTGCGCACCGCGCCTTCGTCGCGTCCCCACCGGATCTCGGTGCGCAGGAACACCGCCGGACTCGCGGTCGCGGCCGCGCTGCTCGCCGTGCTGTGCGTGCTGAGCCTCGCTGTCGGGACCCAGCACGTCCCGCTGAGCACGGTGTGGCAGGCGCTGGCCGGCGAGTCGACGACCGGTGACGAGTGGATCGTGCGTGACCTGCGCATCCCGCGCACCGTCCTGGCCGTGTTGGTCGGTATCGCGCTCGGGCTGTCCGGCACCCTGATCCAGGGGGTGGGCCGGAACCCGTTGGGCGACACCGAGGTCCTGGGGATCAACGCCGGTGCGGGGCTGTTCATCGTCACAGCGATCGCGCTGCTCGGACTTCAGGGCATCTGGACCTACATCTGGTTCGGGTTCGCCGGCGCCCTGTTCGCGATGCTGCTCGTGTACCTGATCGGAATGGCCGGCCGCGCCGCGGCCACCCCGGTGCGCGTGCTGCTCGCCGGTGTCGCGATCGGCGCGGTGATGGACGGCCTCGGGTTCGCGGTACGGCTGCGCTACCCGCGGGCGTTCGACAACATGCGGTTCTGGGACGCCGGCGCGCTCGATGGCCGCCCCCTCGACGTCGCCCTGGCGATCAGCCCGTTCATCGCACTCGGCGCAATCCTCAGCCTGGTCGTCGCCCGCTCGCTGAACATCACCGCCATCGGCGATGATCTGGCGACGAGCCTGGGGGGCAACGTCGTTCGGACCCAGGCGCTCAGCCTGGTGGCAGTGACACTACTGGCCGGAGCCGCCACCGCCGGGGCGGGACCGATCGGCTTCGTGGGCCTGATGGTCCCGCACGCGGTCCGCCGGTTCACGGGGCCCGACTGGCGGTGGATCCTCGCGTACTCCGTCGTCGTCGCGCCGGCGGTGCTGCTGGCCGCCGACATCGTCGGCCGTGTCGTGATCGCGCCGTCGGAACTCCCCGCGGGCATCGTCACGGCGTTCGTCGGTGCGCCCGTGCTCATCTGGTTGATCCGCAAGCGCGGGGGCGACCGGTCATGACGACCGCGACGCGCCCGGCCGGCCGGCGCCACCACACGCTCGCCATCGGTGGCGTCGCGGTCCGCGCGTCCCGACGCGCCGTCATCACGGTGACGCTTCTGCTCGCCGGGGTCGTGCTGATCGCGGTCCTCGCCGTGGGCCTCGGCAAGTACCACGTCGCTCCGCTGGACGTGCTGTCGGTGCTCGCCGGCACCAACACGTCGTTCGACCGGGTGGTGGTGTTGGAGTGGCGGCTCCCGCGCATGCTGATGGCTCTGCTGGTCGGGGCGGCGCTCGGCCTCTCGGGGGCCATTTTTCAAGCGATCACCGGAAACCCCTTGGGCAGTCCTGAGATCGTCGGCGTCAACTTCGGCGCCTACACCGGTGCCCTCACCGTGCTGGCCACCGTCGGAAGTGGCTACTACGGCGTCGCGGCAGGCGCCCTCGTCGGTGGACTGGTGACCGCGGTGCTGGTCTACGCGCTGTCGTTCCAGCGCGGGGTGGCAGGTTACCGGCTGATCGTGGTCGGCATCGCGATCGGGGCGGTGCTCAACTCCGTGAACCAGTGGATCGTGATCAAACTCGACCACCACACTGCGGTCACGGCAGCCGTGTGGCAGCAGGGCACATTGAGCGGTCTCAGCTGGGCGCAGGTGGTTCCGATGAGTGTCTGTGTGGCGCTGCTGGTGTCGGCTCTGCTCGCCCTGGGTCCCCAATTGCCGGTCCTGCAGCTCGGCGACGATGCCGCGGGTGCGTTGGGATTGCGGCCCGACCGCGCGCGAGTCTGCTATCTCGTGGTCGGGGTGGGGCTCGTGGCCGTCGCGTGCGCGACCGCCGGCCCGATCACCTTCGTCGCGCTCGCCGCGCCCCAGTTGGCCCGGCGACTGACCGCGAGCCCCGGCGTGGCGCTCGTCCCCGCTGCGGCCATGGGCGCTGCGCTACTCCTCGTCAGCGACGTCATCGCCCAACAGCTGTTCTCCGACAACGAGTTGCCCGTCGGCGTCGTCACCGTGTCGCTGGGCGGCTGCTACCTCATCTACCTCCTCGTCACCCAGGCACGGAAGCGGTGAACCATGACTGACAGCCGGCTGGGCGCCGACGCCGTGTCGCTGAGCTACGGCGACACCGCGATCGTCACCGACCTCACCCTCGCGATCCCCGACGGTCGCATCACGATGATCGTCGGTCCGAACGCGTGCGGAAAATCCACGCTGCTGCGCGGATTGGCGCGGCTGCTGCGCCCGGCTGCCGGCCGGGTGCTGCTCGACGGCTCCGACATCGCCGGCATGCACACCAAGGAGGTCGCTCGCCGGCTGGGCCTGCTCCCCCAGACGTCGATCGCACCGGAGGGCATCACGGTCGCCGACCTGGTGGCCCGTGGTCGCTTCCCCCACCAGAAGTTGTTGCGGCAGTGGTCGGTCGACGACGAGAAGGCCGTCACCGAGGCGATGACGCTGACCGGAGTGAGCGAGCTGGCCGACCGGCTCGTCGACGAGCTGTCCGGGGGGCAGCGGCAACGGGTCTGGGTCGCGATGGTGCTGGCGCAGCAGACCCCCGTCCTGCTCCTCGACGAACCAACCACCTACCTCGACATCGCCCACCAGGTCGAACTGCTCGATCTGTTCGCGATGCTCAACCGATCCCACGGCCACACGGTGGTGGCCGTCCTGCACGACCTCAACCACGCGTGCCGGTACGCCGACGAGATCGTCGTGATGAAAGCGGGTCGCATCGTCGATCACGGGAATCCGCGCATCGTGGTGACCGCAGAGCTGATCGCCGACGTCTACGGGTTGTCCTGTCAGATCATCGACGACCCGCAGACCGGCACGCCCCTGATCGTGCCGCGTGCCTCGCCCTACCTCACGGTCGATCGGTGAGGTATCCCCCGCCCCGGCCGAAGAAGTCCAGCGCGCGATGATTCACGCCGTCGTCGGTGCGCACCACGTCGATCACCAGACCTCGGGACCGCCCGCGATAGGCCTCGGCGCCGGCGACGACGACCATGCCGCCGTCCTCTTCGATGAACACCCGCCCCGGCATGCCGCCGTACACACACTGCGACACATGAGACGAGATCACACGCAGTCGCTGCCCGCGAAAGAACGTGTAGGCGTTGGGGTATGGGTCCGACAGTGCCCGCACGAAGCGTTCGATGTCGGCGGCCGGCCACCGCCAGTCGATCAGGCTGTCCTGCTCGGTGCGTTTGTGGAAGAAAGTGCGCTCCGCGAGGTTCTGCGGCACCGGTTCCACACTCTGATGCTCCAGCCCGTCGAGTGCGGCGTCGAGAACCTCGGGCACCAGATCGAGGGTGTCGTAGACCAGGCTGGTACCGGTGCTCGCCGGCGTGATCTCGACGGCACGCTGCACCAGGACCGCTCCGGTGTCCAATTCGTCGTCCATCAGGTGCGCGGTCAACCCGGTGTGCGTGGCGCCGCTGATCAGCGACCAGATGACCGGCGAGAAGCCGGTGAATCGCGGCAACAGCGAGTCGTGCAGATTCACCGTCCCCAGCCGTGGGATGGCGAACAGCTCGCGCGGCAGCTTCGTGCGCCAGTTGTTGGCCACCATGACGTCGGGGGCGACGGCGCGCACCCGGTCGATCAACGCCGCGTCGGGACGTTTCGCCAGGTGTACGTCTATTCCCTCGCTGCGCGCCAGATCCTCCACGGAGTCCGCCCAAATCGATTCGTAGGCATGCTCACTCGTCGGATGCGTCACCACCAGTTCGACGTCGTGGCGCGACTTGAGCAGCGCCTGCAGGGTGCGATGGCCCCACGTCTGATATCCGAACATGACCACGCGCACGACGAACCTCCCGTATCCCGGCCGACCCACTGTAGGTGCCTATGGTTAGCCTAACCTTTGATAGCATCCCGACGGTGCGTTCCCCGCACCCTGCCGCGCGGGACCGACGCCCACGGGATCTTCGCAGAGAGAGAGAACACGTTGTCCAGCAATCCTTTCGACGATCCGAACGGCCGCTTCGTGGTCCTGATCAACGACGAAGAGCAGTATTCGCTGTGGCCGACGTTCGCTGAGGTGCCCGCCGGATGGCGCACCGTGTTCGGCGGGCCCGACGGCACCGATCGGGACAGCGCGCTGCGCTACGTCGAGGAGAACTGGACCGACATGCGGCCGAAATCGCTGCGGGAGCAGATGGACCGCGCCGGGTCCGCGCAGGCGTGAGCACGCCGTCGACGGACGGCTGGTCGGGATCGGTGGTCCTGCGCCGCGCCGTCACGCGGCAGCGCGCGCGGCTGGCCGCGGGGTCCGTACTCATCGCCGCCCACCAGCTCTGCGAAGTCGCCGTCCCGATCCTGATCGGCGTCATCGTCGACCGCGCCGTGGCCACCGGCTCGGTCGCCGCCATCGTCACCTGGATCGCGGCACTGGCCGCACTGTTCGTGGTCCTGACGATCGTCTATCGCTTCGGTGCCCGCATGTTGATGGCGGCGATCGCCCAGGAGGGCCACCTGCTGCGCGTCGAGCTGTGCCGGCGAATCCTGGATCCGCGCGGCATGGTCACGACATACCAAGCGGGAGAACTGCTGTCGATCTCGTCCACCGACGCCGAGGAAACCGCCTATCTGCTCGACTACGTCCCCCGGATGGTCGGCGCGGCGGTCGCCACCGTCGCCTGCGGCGCCGTCTTGCTCCACATCGACGCACCGCTGGGTGTCATGGTCCTCGTCGGTGTGCCGGTGGTGATGATCGGTCTGCAGCTCACGGCGCCGATCATCGCCCGTCGCGTCGAGGAGCAGCAGTCACAGATCGGCCGCGCGACCGCGCTGGCCACCGACCTCATCAGTGGCCAGCGCCCCCTGCAGGGCATCGGTGCGCAGCGCCATGCCGCGGACCGATACCGGGTCGCGAGCCGGCGCTCCCTGGCCGCGACGCTGCACGCGTCCCGGATGGAGAGCGCGCACGCGGGGGCGGCCGCCGCCGCGGGGGCGCTCAGCGCGATGGCGGTCGCGGTGGCAGCCGCGTACTTCGCTCTCGCCGGTGATCTCACCCTCGGCCAACTGATCACCGTGATCGGGCTCGCTCAGTTCCTCGCCGAGCCCTTCTCGGTCCTCGCGACCCTACCGAGCTCGGTGGCCGAGGCACGGGCCTCGGCCAACCGGGTCGCCGACGTACTGTCCGCCCCCGCGCGTCGCCCTGCCGGGCCAACGTCGCAGGCTCTGGACGCACTCGACGGCCCCGCGCTGGACGTCCTCGACGAGTCCGGACACCTGACCTTCTGCGCGCAACCCGGCGAGATGGTGGCGGTGCTGGCCGCCGACCCCCGCGACGCGGTGACGCTGATCGACGCGATGGCCGAGCGCGACCGCGCCGTCGGCCTGACCGTACGCATCGGAGGCCGCACCCTGCAGGACATCCCGTACGGGCAACGCCGTCGGATCCTGATCGTCGAAGCGCACCGCGGCGATCTGTTCAGCGGCACACTGGAATCCAATCTCACGATGTCGGGCGCCGACGCGGATGCGATCGCCGCGGCACTGATCGCCTCGTGTGCCCTCGACGTGGTCGAACAGCATGCCGACGGGCTCGGCCACCGCGTGATCGAGCGGGGCGCCAGCCTGTCGGGTGGGCAGCGCCAGCGGTTGACGCTGGCCCGGGCGCTGGCCGCCGACCCCGACGTGCTGGTGCTCCACGATCCGACCACCGCCGTCGACGCCGTCACCGAACAGGCGATCGCGGAAGGCATTCGCACCCTGCGGGTCGCGCGCAATCGCACCACGATCGTGTTCACCACCAGCCCGGCCCTGCTCGCCGCGGCTGACCGGGTGATCGTCGTCGACGGCGGCCGGGTCCGGGGGGAAGGCACGCACGACATCCTCGTCGACTCCGACGACGGATACCGGGAGCTGGTGCAGCGATGACCATCAGCACGTCAACGACACCCCCGGTGCTGCCCGTCGCCTCGATGCGTCGAACGTGGGGATGGCTGCGCGCCGAAGCGCGGAACCGCAAGAGCGCAAGTGCCACCGCGCTCGTGGTCGGGCTGGCCGCTGCGGCGGCGTCGACCGTGCCGATCTACTTGCTGGGCTCACTGATCGACCGCATCGACGACGGACGCTCCGCCGGGCTGGTCGGGCTGGCCGTGGTGATCGGGGTGAGTGCAGTGATCGGCGGGCTCGGCACGGGCCTGTCGACGTACCTGATCGCGCGTCTCGGCGAGTCGGCCGTCGCGGACCTGCGCGAGGACGTTCTCCGCCATGCCCTGGGTCTGCCGGCGACGACGATCGAGGAGAGCGGCCGCGGCGATCTGCTCTCGCGGGTCGGTGCCGACGTCGCGGCCGTCGCCAAGGCCGTGTCCCAGGTCCTGCCCGACATGCTCAACGCGTTCTTCCTCGGCATCGTCACCGTGGTCGGGATGGCGGGCATCGACTGGCGGCTGGGTCTGGCCGGCGCACTGTGCGTTCCGGCCTATGTCGCCGGATTGCTGTGGTACCTGCCCCGGTCCGCGCCGCTGTATGCGCAACAACGCATCGCGCTCGCCGAACGCGCCCAGGCCACCGTCGAATCCATCCAAGGCGCCCGCACCATCGACGCCTACGAGGTTCACGCCGAGCACCTGCGCGGCATCGAGAACGCCTCAGCGCGGGCCCGCGACTGCGAGGTCACGGTCTTCGGTCTGTTCACCCGATTCGTCGGGCGGGTCAACCGTGCCGAATTCATCGGCTTGGCAGCCACTTTGGTGGTCGGCTTTCTCCTGGTCCGCAGCGGCGCCGTCACGGTGGGACAGACCACCGCCGCGGCGCTGTTGTTCCACCGCCTGTTCAACCCGATCGGGCTGATGATGTACAACTTCGACGAGATCCAGGCGGGTGCCGCATGCCTTGCCCGTCTCGTCGGCGTGCTCGACCTGCGGCCGATGGCCACCGATGCGCCGCCGCCACCGACGGCCGAGCCCCCCTCGGCCGACGTGGAGGTGCGCCACGTGTCGTTCCGGTACCCCTCCGGTCCGATCGTCCTGCAGGACGTATCGCTCTCGATCCCGGCCGGGACCCGGTGCGCGCTGGTGGGCACCACCGGCGCAGGTAAGAGCACCCTGGCCGCGGTGATCGCGGGGTCGTTCGTGCCGAATGAAGGGCAGACCCTGATCGGCGGCGTGTGCGTCGCCGAGATCGCCGAGGACCGACTCCGCCACTGGGTGGCCACGGTCACCCAGGAGGTGCACGTGTTCTCGGGAACCATCGGAGACGACCTGCGCCTGGCCGACCCGCAGACACCCCGTGAACAGTTGCTCGACGCCCTCGACCGGGTGGGCGCCCGGGACTGGGTTGAGAGCCTGGACGACGGTTTGGACACCCTCGTCGGCGAGCACGGCATCGATCTGACCGCGGCGCAGGCGCAGCATCTGGCGCTGGCGCGGCTCGTCCTCGCCGACCCGCGCGTCGTCGTTCTCGACGAGGCCACCGCCGAAGCAGGCAGTGCCGCCGCCGGCGAGCTGGACGCGGCGGCATTGGCCGCCACCGAAGGCCGCACCACTCTCGTTGTCGCTCATCGTCTTTCCCAAGCCGCCACCGCCGACCAGATCTTGGTGATGGACGGTGGGCGCATCGTCGAACGCGGCACCCATGACGCATTGCTGGAGCACGACGGTCGCTACGCCCGGCTCTGGCGCGCCTGGCGCGCGCACAGCTAGACCGCCCACCCGCCCCGCGGCCATTTCCCGCCCACCCCCCGACCGAGAAGAGGTTTGCCTCGTGACCGCCGAGTCGCTGGACGTCGTCGATCTGCTCGACCAGTGGAACAACCACTCGACGCCCGATCGGCGCACGACCGTGCCCGCGCTGCTCGCGGCGCGGTGGGGACAGACCCCCGACGCCGTGGCGATCGTCGACGGCACCCGGCGGCTGACGTACCGCGAGCTCGAAACCCGGGTCGCTCAGCTGGCGCGCACGCTGATCACTCGCGGCTTCAATACCGAAGACGTTGTCGCGGTGGGCCTCCCGCGGTCAGCGGAGATGGTGGTCGGCGTGCTCGCTGCCATGGTGGCCGGTACCGCGTTCGTCCCCGTCGATCCCGCGTGGCCGGCACATCGCCGGCGGCAGGTGCTGGCCGACGCCGGCGTGCGGTGCGCCCTCATCACGCCCACCGACGCAAGCGACTGGGACGTCGACACCGTCGCGGTCGATCTCGACGAGTGGCGACTGGCCACTGAGCCGGCCACCGTGCCGGAGGTGCAGATACTGCCAGGAGCGCTCGCCTACGTGATCTTCACGTCAGGATCGACGGGCACACCCAAGGGCGCGATGATCCGCCACGAGGCGATCGCCGAGCGGCTGCTCTGGCAACGCGACCATGTCCTCGGCTTCGGCCGTGACGACGCCTCGCTGTTCAAAGCCCCTCTGTCGTTCGACATTTCGGTCAACGAGATCCTGCTGCCGCTGATCAGTGGCGGCCGTGTCGTGATCGCCGCGCCGGACGCCGAGAAGGATCCGGAGTACCTGCTCGGGCTCATCGCCGCTGAGCGGGTCACGTTCGTGTACCTGGTGTCCTCAATGCTGGACACGCTGCTCGAACTCGACCGGATCGCCATCGCCGACGGCGCTCCCGGCGCGTTGGCATCGCTGCGGCACGTGTGGTGCGGCGGCGAGGTTCTGACACCCGGTCTGTTCGCCCGGTTCCGGCGCCAGCTCGACACCACGCTCTATCACGGGTACGGACCGGCCGAGGCGACCATCGGTGTCTCGCATGTGATCTATCGCGAGACCGCCGAGCGGATCGCGACCTCGATCGGGCGGCCCAACCCCCACACCCAGCTCTACGTCCTCGACGACGCGCTGCGACCGGTCCCGCCCGGTGTCGGCGGCGAGCTCTACGCCGCGGGATTCCTGCTGGGCCGCGGTTATGTCAACGCATCCGCGATGACCGCATCCCGCTTCATCGCGAACCCGTTCGATGCCGACGGGACACGCATGTACCGCACCGGAGACCTGGCGCGGTGGACCGAGGACGGCACTCTCGAATTCCTCGGCCGCGCCGACAACCAGGTCAAGATCCGCGGTCGCCGCATCGAACTCGAGGAAATCGAGGCCCACCTCGCCGACCATCCCGCGGTGCGACGCGCCGTCGTCACGGTGCACCGGCAGGGCACCGCGGACCGGCTCGTCGGATATCTGCTCGCCGCACCGGGGGTGGCGAACGACCCGACGCTGCACGACGACATCCGGCGATGGGCGCTGTCCCGGCTCCCCGAGTACATGGTGCCCACCGATTTCGTCGCGCTCGATGCGATCCCGCTGACTGCCAACGGGAAAACCGACCGTGCGGCGCTGCCGGCCCCGCCGGTACCCCAGGGCGTTCAGCAGGGGCGGGCACCCCGGAACACGCGGGAAGAGGTGCTGTGCCGGGCGTTCGCCGAGGCCCTCGAACTCGAGGAAGCTGGAATCGGCATCGACGATGACTTCTTCGGTCTCGGCGGTGACAGCATCGTCGCGATCCGTGTCGTCGGGCGGGTGCGGGCCCTGGGATTCTCGCTGCGACCCCGCGACATGTTCGCCCACCGCACCGTGGCCGCGCTCGCACCCCTTCTCGTCGACGCCGCACCGGTGCCCGCGGACCGGAAGCCGATCGACACGACCGGGCCCGTGCCGGCAACGCCGATCCTGAGGTGGCTCGACGAGATGGCCGCGACCGGCGGTGGATCGACGATGCATGGCTTCTATCAGGGCATGTCGTTGATCGCACCGCCCGATCTGGACGGACCCACGGTGCGGCGGCTGGTCGACGCGGTGGTGGCCCGCCACCCCGTGCTGTGGGCCTCGACACCGGGACCGGCTGCGGAGCTGGAGATCCCGAGCGGGCCGCCCGAGACCCCGCTTCTCACCGGCGCACTGGCCGATGGCGTCTCGGCTATGCGTGACCGCCTGGTCGAGTGCCTCGACCCCGCTGCCGGCATCGTGGTGGCGGTCGGCTGGCTCGTCGCCGACTCTGGTCGGGGTCGGCTCGTCGTGGTCGCACACCACGTCGTCGTCGACGGCATCTCGCTGCGCATTCTGGCCGACGACTTCGCCGCCGCCCACCGTCAACTCGCCGCCGGCGACGAGCCCACCCTGCCGCCGACCCGTACCGCGTTCCGGTCGTGGGCCACGCACCTCGCCGACGCCGCGGCCGAGGGTGTGTTCGACGACGATCGCGCGTACTGGCGCGATGCCGTACGCGCCGAGACACAGTGGTTGGCTGCCTCTCTCGATCCGGTCCGCGACACCGTGTCCACCGAGTCGAGCCTCACGGTCGCGCTGTCGTATGCGGCCACCGAGGCGGTGCTGTCCGCGGTACCCGAACGCATCCACGGCCATGTCAACGACGCCTTGGTGGCCGCGCTGTACCTCGCGGTGCGCGCCTGGCTCGCCGACCGTGGCGTCGACGACCCCGAGGCGCTCACGATTGAGATGGAGGGGCACGGCCGCGAGACCGGCCGAATCGGCGACATCGACCTCTCCGACACCGTCGGTTGGTTCACGACACTGTACCCGGTGGTGCTGCGCGACAACGGAACTGACTGGCGCAGCGCCCTGGCTGGCGGGCCCGCGCTCGGAGCGGCCGTGCGCACGATCAAGGACCAGCTGCGCGCCGTTCCCTCGCATGGCCTGAGCTACGGCGTGCTGCGTCACCTCCGGGGTGCCACCGACCTGGCCACCGCTCCGCAGGTGCTGTTCAACTATCTCGGCCGCTTCGACGCGGCCGACCGGCCATGGGCGTTCGACGGGGCGTTGGAAGGCCGCGACCCCGCGATGCCGTTGCCGCGGCTGCTCGAGATCAACGCCGAGGCCGCCGACACCGGAAGCGGGCCGGTGTTGCGCGCCACCTTCAGCTGGCCGGGCGCCCTCCTCGACACGGCCGACGTGCAGGCTCTTGCCGACCGGTGGATCCGGCTGCTGGAGTTGATCGCGGCGAGCGACGACGTTCGCGGGCACAGCGCTTCGGATTTCGACAAGGTCGCCCTCGGTGACCGCGACGTCGTCGAGCTCGAGCACCGCTATCCCGGTGTCCACGAGGTGCTGCCGCTGACGCCCGTGCAGCAGGGCATCTACTTCCATTCGACGTTCCGCCGGCACGCCGACCCCTACATCGTGACGCAGATCGTCGACATCCACGGTCCGCTCGACGTCGAACGCTTCCAGCGGGCCACCGACATCGTCACCGCGCGCCACCTCGCGCTGTCCGCGGCGTTCGTCACCCTGGCCGACGGCACGCCCGTCGCCGTCCACGCACCTCCTGCCGCACCCGATTTCCGCGTCGTCGACGCCACCGACGCCGCCGAGGCCGACGCTGTTGTCGAACGCTGCGCGGCCGAAGACCGGCACCACGGCTTCGACCTGACCCGCCCGCCATTGACCCGGTACACGCTGGTACGCCGCGGCGCTGAGCGGACCACGATGGTGCAGACCGTGCACCACCTGGTGGCCGACGGCTGGTCGGTGCCCGTGGTGCTCAACGACCTGCTGACCGCCTATAGCGACGATGGGTTCGATTCGCGTGCACTGTCTTTCGCCGACTTCGTTACCTGGCTCGGTGATCGTGACGCCGTCGCCGATCGCGCCGCGTGGGCGCCGGTGCTCGCCGGGATCGACGGTCCGACCCGACTGGCCGCGGCCGACGGCACCGTGGCCGACACCGCCGCCGGGTTCGGCCGCCGCGACCTTACGCTGGGTGATCGGCAATCTGTCGCGGCGGCCGCTGCCGCCGCGGGCGTGACCGTCAGCACGCTGCTGCACACGGCGTGGGCGCTAGCCGTCGGGCGGCTGACCGGGCGCACCGACGTGACGTTCGGGTCGGTGGTGTCGGGGCGCGACGGGGACGTACCCGGGATCGAACAGATGGTGGGACTGCTGGTCAACACCGTCACCGTCCGGGTGCCGTGGGCGCCTGACGAGCCGGCGCGCAGCGTCGCCGCGCGACTCGGCCGGCGCGAGGCGGAGCTACTCGGACATCATCATCTCCCCCTGACCGAGGCGCACCGCCTCTCCGGCCTCGATGAACTCTTCGACTCCCTCGTCGTCATCGAGAATCTCGGCGCCGCAGACATTTCCGTCGGTGATCTCCGGATGGGCGACATCCGGGTCGTCGAAGCCCCGCACTACGCGCTGACCGTCATGATCACCGTCCGCGATCGGCTCTCGCTCACGATCACCAACGCGCGCAGCCACATCTCCGATGCCTTCGCCGACACCGTCGCCGGCGTGTTCGCCGGCGTGCTGGCGGCGATGGCGGCCGATCTCGACGTGCCGTGTGCCCGCATCGCGATCGCCCGTCCCGCCGAGCCGGCGACCGGACTCGAGGCCGGCACCCTGACCGGCCTTCTCGAATTCGCCGCCCGCAGTTATCGCGCCGACGTCGCGCTGCAGACCGCCGACGGCACGACGACATTCGGGGATCTGCGCGAGCGCGCCGGCGCGATCGCCGCCCGCCTGGTCGACGCGGGAATACAGCGCGGTGACGTGGTGGCGCTGGGCATGTCGCGGTCAGCCGATCTCGTCGCGGGCCTGTGGGCGATCACGCTCACCGGCGCGGCCTACCTCCCCGTCGACCTCGGATACCCCGCAGCGCGTATCGCGTTCATGCTGGGCCACGCTCGGCCACGCGTCGCGCTCGTCGACGACGCCGGCCGCGAGGTCATCATCCAAGCGCTGCCCGAGCAGACCGCGCTGGTCGAGGTCGGCACTATCGGTGCGGCCCAGCAGGACATCACCCCCGCGCCTGTCGGCCCGGGCGATGCGGTATCGGTGCTGTACACCTCGGGGTCGACCGGAGAACCCAAGGCTGTGGTCGGCACCCATGGGGCGCTCGCCAATCGGCTGCGGTGGGCGCTGACCGCCTGGCCGGCGCAGCGCCGGCTGGCCAAGAGCTCGCTGTCGTTCATCGACGGCACCACCGAGTTGCTGGCGGGCCTGGCCGCCGGCGCGTGCACCGTGCTCGCCGACGACCGAGCCAGTCGCGACGGACGCGCCCTCGCGGCCCTGATCGCCGACCACGACGTCGAGCAGATGCTCGCCGTGCCATCCCTGGCCGCCGCGCTCGCCGACGAGTACCGCGACGACGTGGCCGGGGTGCGCCGGTGGATCGTCAGCGGTGAGCCGCTGACCCCGGCCGACCTCGCCGCGCTCGGTGACACCGGTGCGATCGTCGTGAACTCCTATGGATCGTCGGAGGTGACCGGCGATGTGCTCGCCGGCGAGCAGCACAACGCCACCGTCACCCTCGGCGCGACGGTCCCCGGCGCGCACATCCGCATCCTCGACCGGCACCTGGGTGACCTGCCCGCCGGAGCGATCGGCGAGATCTTCGTCAGCGGAGCGCAATTGGCGCGCGGATACCTGGACCGGCCGGCGCAGACCGCGGCCCGGTTCGTCGCCGCCCCGGGTGGCGGTCGGATGTTCCGCACCGGCGACCTGGGCGCCTGGCAGCCCGACGGCACCGTCGCCTTCGCCGGCCGCTCGGACGATCAGCTGACGGTCAACGGCCATCGTGTCGAACCCGGCGAGATCGAGACCGCGCTGCTGCGGCAGCCCGGTGTGGCCGACGCGGCGGTGGTCGGCATCGACGCCACCGTGGCGGCGGTGGTCGTGACGGCAGCGCAGGGCCCGAGCCCGGACGACCTGCGGGCGGCGCTGAGCCGCGAGCTGCCCTCCTACCTGGTTCCGGCGACGATCACCGCCGTGCCGTCGATCCCGTTGCTGCCCAACGGCAAACGTGACCACACGGCGATTCGCGCCGCGGTACGGCCGCAGCAGGCGACAGCGAATGTGGCTCCTGCCGACCATCTGCAGCAGGTGATCGCCGAGACCATTGCCGCCGTACTCGGTGCCGAAGCGGAGCTCATCGGAGCGGACACGGACTTCTTCGCCGCCGGCGGTGACAGCATCGGGGCGATCCGGCTGACGAGCAGACTGGCCCGACAGGGTGTCTCGGTCACCGCCGAGGACGTCTTCCGGGGCCGCACGGCGATCGGGATCGCCGCACTGGCAGCGGAGGTGACCGCGGCACAAAAGGATTCCGTGCCGCGGTTCGGCACGGTCCGGCTGTCGCAGGCGACACTGCAGCGGCTCACCGCGGCGGAGTCGCTCGACGACATCTGGGGCCTCTCACCGCTGCAGCACGGTGTGTACTACCAGTGCACGCTCGGTGACACCCCCGCGATCACCTATATCGCGCAGAACGTGTTCACCGTCGATCACCGTATCGACGTCGCTGCGCTGCAGGCGGCGTTCACCGCCCTGCTGGCCCGCCACCCCCAGCTGCGTGCCGGGTTCCGCAGTGTCGACCATGCCGAGCCCGACCCTGCCCCCGACGCCAGCGCGGTCGTCCAGGTCGTGCTGACCGCACCGCCGGCGTCGGTGAGCGTGGTGGATCTCGCGGACCGTGCGGCGCACGATGCCGCCACCGCGCTGCACTCCGTGATCGACGCGGACCGCACCACGCCCTTCGATCTCGGTGCCCCGCCGCTGCTGCGCCTCACCGTGGTCCGGCTCCCGGGCGGCCAGGACCGGATGCTGCTCACCTACCACTTCCTGCTGTTCGACGGCTGGTCCCGCGAACTCGTCCTGCGAGAGCTCTTCGCTCTCTACGAGTCTCGTGGCCGACACGGTGCCATCACGCCGCGTCCCGGGGTGGTCACCGACTACCTGCGCTGGCTCGATCGCACCGGCGAGACCGACGCGATCGCCGCCTGGACGGGCCTTCTCGCCGGGCTCGACGAACCCACCTCGGCAAGCGGACACCGGCCCACCGACGCACCCGTCGACACCGAACCCGGCCGCATCGTCGTCGCGGTCGACGAAGCCGTCACCGCGCGGCTCGACGACACCGCTTCGGCGCTCGGCGTCACGCTCAACGCGGTCGTCACCACCGCCGTGGCCGTCGTGACCGGGTGGTACGCCGGCACCACCGACACCGTCGTCGGAACCACCGTGGCGGGACGCCCGGGCGAGCTCGCCGGGATCGACGAGACGATCGGGTTGTTCCTCAACACGGTGCCTGTGCGCGTCGCGTTGGCACCGGCGATGACGCTGGCCGACGTGGTCACCGCGATCGCCGAGCAGCGGCTGACCATGATGGCCCACGACCACCTCGGACTGGGGCAGATCCAGCGGGCCGCCGGGCAATCCGGTGCGGCGCTGTTCGATTCGCTGGTGGTGCTGCAGAACTTCCTCGCCGACGGCACCTTCACCGATCTGGATGCCGCGCACGGCATCGTCGATGTCGACTACCACGACACCACCCACTTCCCGCTGACCTGGGTACTGACCCCGGGACGTCGCCTGACCGTGAAGCTCGAGCACCGCGTGGTCGGCGACGAGCGCGCCCGCGAGATGGTGGACACCCTGCTGGCCGCGCTCGAGGGACTGGCCGACGCTCCGGCCACGATGCTCGGCGCCGTGCGTGTACCGACTTCGCCGCAGCGCCACGCCGAGCCACGCGCCGTCGAGCCGGTCACCATCGCCGAACTGCTGACGCAGCAGGCGCGCCGGCGCCCCGACGACATCGCGCTCGTGTTCGGCGATGTAGAGCTGACCTACCGCGCGTTCGACGCAAGGGTCAACCAGCTGGCCCGCGTGCTGCGCCGACAGGGCGCGCTACCCGAAACCTGTGTCGCGCTGGCGCTTCCGCGTTCCATCGACATGGTGGTCGCGTTGTTTGCCGTACTGCGCGCCGGTGCCGCATACCTGCCGCTGGAACTCGACCTGCCGCTGGGCCGGCTGCGCACCATCATCGCCGACGCCCGCCCCACGCTGCTGCTCACCACCTCGTCGCAGCCTGAGCTGGCCGACTGCGGCGCCGAGCACGGCGCACACGTCATCGTGCTCGACGACGCGGCCACCCGCGCCGACATCGCCGCCACAGCCGCAGACCCGCTGACCGCCCCCGAGCTCGGCGACTTCGCCGGCGGGGCAGAGCGTCTGCAGCATCCGGCCTACCTGATCTACACCTCGGGGTCCACCGGCACACCCAAGGGCGTCATCACCGGGTACGCCGGGTTGACGAACATGTACTTCAACCACCGCGAGGCGATCTTCGCCCCCACCGTGGACCGCGCGGGCCGGGACCGGCTCGACGTCGCCCACACCGTCTCGTTCTCGTTCGACATGTCGTGGGAGGAGCTGTTCTGGCTCGTCGACGGACACCGCGTGCACATCTGCGACGAGGACCTGCGCCGTGACGCGCCCGCACTGGTCGACTACTGCCGCGAACACGCCATCGACGTCATCAACGTCACGCCCACCTACGCCCACCACCTGATCGATGCCGGGCTACTCGACACCCGCCCCCCGGCGCTGGTGCTGCTGGGCGGCGAGGCGGTCAGCGAACACGTCTGGTCGGTGCTGCGCGAGCATCCCACCACAACGGGCTACAACCTCTACGGCCCGACCGAATACACGATCAACACCCTCGGCGGCGGAACCGACGCCAGCCCGACCCCGACGGTCGGCAGCCCCATCTGGAACACCCGGGCCTACGTCCTGGACCAGGCGATGCGGCCGGTGCCCGACGGCACCGTCGGTGAGCTCTACATCGCCGGAACGGGATTGGCGCGCGGCTACCACCGCCGCGCCGCACTCACCGCCGCGACCATGCCGGCCGACCCGTTCGTGGCCGGCGGCCGGATGTACCGCACCGGCGACCTCGTGCGACGCCGCCCCGACAGCGGACTGCTCGACTACCTGGGCCGCGCCGACGACCAGGTGAAGATCCGTGGTTACCGCATCGAACCGGGCGAGATCGAGGCGGCTCTTGCCACATTGCCGGACGTCTCGCGCTGCGCGGTCGTGGTCCGCACCCGGGCCGGTGATCCGCCGGTGAAAAGTCTGGCGGCGTACGTGATCCCCGTCGACCGGTCGCTTGCCGCCACCGAGATGGCGGGCCGGTTGCACGCGCAGCTCTCGTCGACGCTGCCCGCATACATGGTGCCGACCCGCTACGGCGTGGTCGACGCGCTGCCGCTCACGGTCAACGGCAAATTGGATGTGTCGGCTCTACCGGAGCCCGTCGCCCCGACGCGGCAACAGACCAGGGGTCCCCGCAGCGAGCGGGAAGCTCGGCTGCTCGAGATCGTCTCGGCCGTCCTGGATCTCGACGGGATAGGACCGGACGACGACTTCTTCGCCCTCGGCGGCGACAGCATCTCGTCCATCGCGCTGTGCGGCCGGGCGCGTTCGGCAGGGCTGCACATCACCCCCCGCGACGTGTTCCGGCGCCGCACCGTCGCCGCGCTCGCCGCGCTCGCCGAGGCCGCACCGACGACAGCCGACCCCCTCGGTGGGCTCGACCTCTCGGCCACGGGCGATGTGGCGCAGACCCCGATGCTCGCGGAAACCGTTGCAGCACAGACACCGCTGACGAACTTCTACCAGTCGATGGTCTTCAGCACACCCGCCGCCCTCACCGCGACGGGTCTGCGCGACATGCTTGCCGCACTGCTCGACGGGCACGGCATGTTGCGCGCACGGCTCCGCGACGGCACCGACGGCTGGCAGCTGACCGTTCCCGAGCGGGGGCCGGACCCGGCCGCGATCCTCACCGTGGCAACCGCCGAACTCGACGCGACCACGATCGCCGCGGCGACCGTCGAGGCGGCGTCCCGGCTGTCTCCCGCCGACGGCGTGATGGTGCAGGCGCTCTGGTGGAACGCCCCGCACGGACCGGGCCAACTCTTGGTCGTGATCCACCACCTCGTCGTCGACGGTGTCTCGTGGCGGATCCTGGCCGACGACCTGCGTCGGGCCTGGACCCAGGTGGAATCCGGCACGCAGCCCCGCCTCGAGGCGGAACCCACGCCGTTCCGCACCTGGTCCGAAGCGCTGAGCAGTTGCGGCCGTTTCGGCGATCAAGCCCGGTACTGGGCGGACGTGCTGGCGACGGCGGACCCTGATCTGGGCGCACGCCCCCTTGATCCGTCAGTCGACCTGGCGGACACCGTTGCGACGCATACCTTCTCGCTGTCCCGCGACGTCAGCGCCGCCGTGTTGTCCTCAGTCCCGGCGGCATTCCACGGCAGATCCGACGACGCGCTGCTCGCGACGCTGGCGATGGCGCTGCATCACTGGCGCAGCAGCCGCGACCGCGCGGCCGGTTCGCCGACCGTCGTCAACGTCGAAGGCCACGGTCGCGAAGCTGAGTCGGTCGACCTGCCGCTGGATTTGTCCCGCACCGTCGGCTGGTTCACCTCGATCTACCCGGTCCGCCTGGACCCGGGCGAGCTGACGTGGTCCGACGTGTTGGCTGCCGGGGACCGCCTGGCCGCCGCGGTGAAAACGGTCAAGGAGCAACTGCGGACCGTGCCGGACCGCGGCATCGGCTACGGCGTGCTCCGGCACCTGAGCGCCGACCCGGATCTCGCCGCGCCGGCGCCGCAGATCCTGTTCAACTATCTGGGCCGCTTCGCCGGCGGCAGCGGACGGGACTGGGATCCCGTGCCGAGCATCGGCACGCTACGAGAAGGGGTGGACCCCGCCAATCCCGCGGTGGCGCTGGAGATCACCGCGCTGGCCGAAGAGTCGAGCGACGGCCCGACCCTCGGCATCACGCTCGCCTTCCCTCAGCAGCTTCTCGACCCCGACGCCGTCGGCGAGCTGGCCGACCTCTGGCGCGCCGCGCTGGAGGCGGTCGCGCGCTGCACCTCGCTGGCCGGCCGCACACCGTCGGACTTCCCGCTGGCGCAGCTCAGTCAGACCGATGTCGACACGCTGGAGCGCAACGGTCGGGTCGACGATGTCCTTCCGCTGCTCCCCCTGCAGCAGGGCATGTACTTCCACTCGGTGTTCGGCGGGGGTGCCGACACCTCTGGCAACACCGCCCCGGATACCTATCGCATCCAGCAGATCGCGACACTCTCGGGCCCCGTCGACCCGGATGTGCTGACGCGCGCGATCCGGCGTGTGGTGGACCGTCACCAGGCACTGCGGGCGAGTTTCACCGAACTGGAGGACGGCCGCCTGGCACAGGTGATCTGGTCTGACGTCGAGGTCGAGATCGCCACGGCCACCGGCGATCTGGCCGAGGTGGACGACATCGCCCGCCGGGAACTCGCTCGCCCCTTCGATCTCTCGCACGCACCGCTGGTGCGCTACGTCCTGGTCTCACTTGCCGAGAACGACCACCGGCTGATCCAGACGATGCACCACATCATCGCCGACGGCTGGTCCTATCCGGTGATCTTCGGCGACATCGTGGCCGCGCACAACGCCGCGCTCGGGCGGCGGGCCGGCCTCGACCCGGTGCCGGTGACGCTGCGGGACCACGTCGAATCCGTACTGGCCCGCGACCACGGCGCGGCGATCGACGCGTGGAGCGAGACCCTGCGAGGGGCCACACCCACGCTCTTACACGGCGATCGGGGCGCGACGGCAGACGGCGAGCACCGCAGCAGCACCCGCCGGTTGTCGGCCGAGCTGACCTCCGCGCTGATACGGGTCGGCCGCGACCGCGGTCTGACGATGTCGGCCATCGTGCACGGCGCCTGGGGAATCCTGCTGGGGCGACTGCTCGATCGCCGCGAGGTGGTGTTCGGGTCCACGGTCTCGGGCCGCGACGGTGACCTGGCCGGCATCGAGACCGTGGTCGGGTTGCTGATCAACACGATCCCCGTCGCGATGTCGTGGCAGCCCGACACGTCGCTCGGCGCGGCGTTGACCGATATGGCCGACCGACAGAGCGGTGTGCTGGATGCCCACCATGTCGGCTTGACCGAACTCTCCCGTCTCGCCGGTGCCCGGGAACTGTTCGACACCCTCGTCGTCGTCGAGAACTTCCCCACCATCTCGTCGCAGCATCGTCCGGAGCTGCTGTCGTTCGACGGCTTCGTCGGCACCGACGCCCCGCACTATCCGGTCGCCGTGATCGCCTACCTGGGCGAGGAGCTGGTCATCGAGATCTCCTACGACGCCACGGTCGTCGACCGCCGCCAGGCCGACCGCTACGCCGACCACCTCGAAGTGGTCCTCACCGCACTGGCCACCGACGCCGACACCACCATCGGCGCGCTGGAACTCGGGACCCCCGGTGATACCACCGTCGTGGAACCGACCGGATGGACTCTGGCACAGGCGTTTTCCGACATGGTTGCTCAGCACGGTGACGCTGTCGCGGTCACCGGGGAGAACGGGTCGCTGACCTATGCCGAACTGGATGCGCGGGCCACCCGGGTCGCGGCCACGCTGAGTGATCTCGGAGTGCGCCCCGAATCGCGGGTGGCGGTCGCCGTGCCCCGCTCACTCGATCTGATCGTCGCCCTGATCGGTGTCGTCAAGTCCGGCGGTGCGTACGTTCCACTGGATCCGGACTCCCCGGAGGCGCGGCTGCGCCACATCCTGACCGACGCGGGCCCGGTGTGCGTACTGACCGATCGGCACGACCGGGTGCCCGAGGTGGGTGTACCGGCCGTCGTCCTCGCCGACATCGCTGCGGACCCGGGTCACGACGCATCGCCCGAGGTCCACCCGGAACCGGCGCTGGCCGACCACACGGCCTATGTGATCTACACGTCCGGATCGACCGGGGTCCCCAAGGGGGTGGCGGTCAGCCACCGCAACGTCGCTGCGCTGTTCGCGGCTGCAGCGGAGCGTTTCGACTTCACCGCCGACGACGCCTGGACGATGTTCCATTCCGCGGCGTTCGACTTCTCCGTCTGGGAGATGTGGGGTGCGTTGCTGCACGGCGGACGCCTGGTACTGGTCAGCGGCGCCGACGCGCGGGACCCGGAACGCTTCCTGGGGCTGCTGGCCGCGCAGCGGGTCACCGTGCTGAACCAGACGCCGTCGGCGTTCTACCCGCTCATCGACGCCGAGGACCGCATGCGCCCCGACCTGGCGCTGCGCTACGTGATCTTCGGCGGGGAGGCGCTCGACGCGTCACGGCTCGACGGCTGGCTGCACCGCGGGCCCGCCGGGCCGCAGCTGGTCAACATGTACGGCATCACCGAGACGTGTGTGCACGTCTCCCATCGCCCCCTCACCCCCCGGGATGCCGGCGAGCGTGGGGTGATCGGCGATGCACTGCCGGGCCTCACCGCGCATCTGCTCGACGAGCAGCTGCGGCCCGTTCCCGTGGGCGTCGTGGGCGAGATCTACGTCGCGGGCGATCAGGTCGCCCGCGGCTACATCGGCAAGCCCGGGCTGACCGCGAGCCGATTCGTCGCCGACCCGCACGGAGCCGGTCGCCGGTTGTACCGCAGCGGAGACACCGCAATGGCCACCGCCACCGGCGAACTGGTGTACGTCGGCCGCTCCGACCACCAGGTGAAGATCCGCGGCTACCGCATCGAGCTCGGCGACGTGGAGACCGCGCTGGCCGCCCTGCCCGACGTCCGCAACGCCGCCGCGGCGGTGCACACCGACGAGTCGGGGCGCACCACGCTGATCGGATACCTCGTCACCACCCGGCCGCTGGCCATTGCGGAACTCAAACGCACACTGCAACAACGCATTCCGGACTACATGGTGCCGGCGGCGTTCGTCACCCTGGAGGACCTACCCTTGACGGTCAACGGCAAGCTCGACCGGGCCGCCCTGCCCGCTCCCTACGGCGCCACCACCGTCGCCGAGCCGGCGACGCGCGATGCCGCCGCGCGGATCGCCGAACTGTGCAGCGAGATCCTGCGCGTCCCCGTCGGCGTGAACGACGACTTCTTCACGATGGGTGGCGACAGCATCGTGGCCATCCAGCTCGTCAACCTCGCCCGGCGTGCCGGCATGCGCATCACGCCGCAGCAGGTGTTCGCGGCGCGCACCCCGGCCGCGCTCGCCGACGTGGCCGATGTGACCGCGGCGGATCAGCCCGCGCCGGCCGTCTCCCCGTCGACCGAACCGACCGGCGAGGTTCCTCTCCCGCCGATCGTGCTGCGGCAAGCCGAACTCGGCGGCACCATCACCCGGTTCAACCAGGCCCAGATGCTGCGCACGCCGCCCGGCCTCACCGTCGACGTGCTCGACGCAGCGCTGCGGGCCGTCGTCGAACGCCACGACGCACTCCGGATGCGCTTGCTGCGGCCGGCGCCGACGCTGTGGTCATTGGAGACGGCCGAAGCCGCGGCGGTTCCGCTGACGCGCATCGACGCATCGGCCATGACCAGCGACGAACTGGCCGAGGCGATCGCCGTCGAATCGGATGCCGCGACGGGCCGCCTCGATCCGGAAGCGCAGGCGATGCTGCAGGCGGTGTGGTTCGACCGAGGCCCTGACGCTCAGGGTCGGCTGATCCTGGTCGTCCACCACCTCGCCGTCGACGCGGTGTCCTGGCACATCCTGGTCGACGACCTCGCCGATGCGTGCCGCGACACCGGCAGTCGGGCCCTACCCGCTGTTCCGACGTCGTATCGCGCGTACGCGCGCGCCGTCACCGAGGAGGCGCAGCGCGCCTCCCGGCTCGCGGAGTTCGAGCACTGGTCGGCCACGTTGGCCCCCGGCGGGGAACTCGACCCGGAGGCACTCACCGTGGGCCTCACCGTCGGGGCGACCCGTGACCATCACGTGGTTCTCGACGTGGCCGAGACCGTACCGCTGCTCACCACCGTCCCCGAGCTGGCCAACGCCGACGTGACCGAGACGCTGCTGACCGCTTTGGCCCTCGCGGTGAACCGGTGGCGCCGGGCGGCCGGCCGGGCCACCGACGCAGACCTCGTCGTCGACATCGAACGCCATGGACGTGACCGCTGGGGCGGCGACGTCGACCTGTCCCGCACCGTCGGATGGTTCACCGCCATCTCCCCGGTGCGATTGCGATGCGACGACGCCGATCTGGTGGCGGCCCTGCGCGATGTCAAGGAAGCCGTACGGGCGAGCGCCGACGGCGGCATCGGATTCGGGCTGCTGCGCTACTGCAATCCGCGGACCGCCGGGGCGCTCGGCCGGCTACCGGCGCCGCAGCTGCTGTTCAACTACCTCGGGCGCTGGTCCGCGGGCGACGCCGACTGGCAGCCCGCACCGGAACCGCTGCGCACCGATCCCGACCCCGACCTCGGCACCCCGTACCTGCTGGAGGTCAACGCCCACTGCGACGACACCGCGGACGGCCCGATGCTGCGTGCGGTCTTCACGTACGCCGACGGGGAGTTCTCCGAGCGCGACGCCACCGACATCGCCGGACACTGGGTGAACGTTCTGCAGGAACTCGGCGCAACAGCCGGTTCCGCCGATCGCACACTGACACCGTCGGATCTACCCCTGGTCACCCTCGACCAGGATCAGATCGACACGGTCCTGGCCGCCGTGCCCGTCCCGGTCGAGACGATCTGGCCGCTCTCGCCGCTACAGCAGGGCGTGTACTTCCAGGCACGCTATTCGCCGGCCGCGGTGTACATCGTGCAGAACGTCTTCGACATGGCCGAACCCGTCGACATCGACGCACTGCGGAGTGCCTACGCGCTGGTGATGGCCCGCAATCCCGTTCTCCGGTCGGCCTTCTGGGCGGACGGCACGCCCGAACCGATCGCAGCGATCGCCGCCGATCCCCCGGTGGGCGTCGAGGTGCTCGACATCGCTGAGGCCACCGATGCGGCGGACATCGACGAGGCGCTCGACCGCATCACGCGCGCCGACCGGGAACGCACTTTCGACCTGTCGTCACCGCCGCTCGCGCGTTTCACCGTGGTACGCACCGGGCGGGCCGACCGTCTGATCTTCAGCTACCACTTCCTGCTGCTCGACGGATGGTCGCGCGAACAGCTGCTCAGAGAACTGTTCGCCGCGTATTCCGCTGCCCGCAAGGGTCAATCGGTGGATCTCCCTGAACCCACCGCGGACTTCACCGACTACCTCGCCTGGCTCGCTGGGCGGGACACAGCGGAATCCACGCGCCGATGGGCAGAGGCCCTGACCGGGCTGCCCGGTCCGTCGCTGCTCGTGCCATCAGCGGTCGGCACCGAACCGACACTCGCGCTGCGCCTGGAATTCCTGCTCTCCCCGGATCAGACCAGCGCGCTGCGCGCCAGGGCCCGGGAGTGCGGAGTCACCCTCAACGCGATCATCAGCACGGCGCTGGCGATGGTGATCAGCTATGAAACAGCCAGTGCTGATGTCGTTTTCGGGTTGACAGTGGCCGGCAGACCGACCGAGATCGACGGGATCGCCGACGTCATCGGACTGTTCCTGAACACGGTTCCCACCCGCGTGCGGCTGTCCCCCGAGCGCCGCCTGGACGACACCGTGCGCGCCGTGCAGTCCGACCGACTGGCCATGATGGACCACGAATACCTCGGACTGGGTGAGATCCAGCGCGCACTGGCAGGAACCCACGGTTTCGCTGCGGGGGCACCGCTGTTCGACAGCCTGTTCGTGCTGCAGAACTTCCTCGACGACGACACCTTCACCGACCTCGAAACCGAGCACGGCATCGTCGGTCACGACTCGGTGGACGCGTCGCACTATCCCTTGACGTGGGTCGCATCCCCGGGTCGCCGGCTGTGGGTCAAGCTCGAATACCGCCCCGACGTCGTCGGCCGCGCGCATGCGCAGCGCCTGCTCGACCGGCTGCAGCAGGTGCTGGAGTTCGTCGCGCTCGCGCGCGGCACCGATCCCCTGGGCACGATCCCGCTCGTGCTGGCCGACGAACACCGGCAACTCGCCGCGGCCGAGACCGCGACGGACCGGCCCCTTCCGGCGGCAGCGGTCACCGACCTGCTCGCCGACCGTGCGCAACAGTCACCTGAGTTGACCGCACTGGTGTGCGGAAACCGACGCGTCGACTACGCCGCCCTGCAGACGTCGATCAACCGTCTGGCCTGGCTGCTGCGGGACAACGGCGTCGGCGAGGGCGACACGGTGGCGCTGGCCATGCCGCGCTCGATCGACGCAGTCATCGCCCTGTTCGCCGTACTGCGCGCCGGTGCGGCCTATCTGCCGCTCGAACTGGACTACCCCGACGAGCGGCTACGGGTGATGCTCACCGACGCCGAGCCGGTCCACGTCCTCACCACGAGCGCAGTTGCCGAACGCATCGGGGGGTTTTCGGAGCGTCCTCAGCTGGTTCTCGACGATCCCGCTGTCGCAACGACGTTGGCGGCCGCATCCGCAGACTGGGACGGCTACACGCCGCCGCTCGACGCGCCGGCCTACCTGATCTACACCTCGGGTTCCACCGGCACCCCGAAGGGGGTCTCCACGGCGCACCGGGGCTTGACCAACATGCACCTCAACCACCGCGAGGCGATCTTCGGACCTGCGATCGAGCGTGCGGGCGGGCGCCGCATGCGGATCGCGCACACCGTGTCGTTCTCCTTCGACATGTCATGGGAAGAGTTGCTGTGGCTGATCGAAGGCCACGAGGTGCACATATGCGACGAGCAATTGCGCCGCGACGCCGTGGCTCTGGTGGCGTACTGCCAGGATCACGGGATCGATGTCGTCAACGTGACGCCGACCTACGCCTCACTGCTGTTCGAGCAAGGCCTGCTCGACCCCCCGCATCCACCCGTGCTGGTACTGCTGGGTGGCGAGGCGGTGTCGCCGAGCGTGTGGAATCGGTTGCGCGACAGCGACACCAGCTACGGCTACAACCTCTATGGACCCACCGAGTACACGATCAACACGCTGGGCGCCGGCACCGACGACAGCGCGACACCGACGGTCGGCGCACCGATCTGGAACACCCGGGTCTACGTCCTCGACGCCTGGTTGCGTCCGGTGCCCGACGAAGTGGCCGGTGAGCTGTACATCTCCGGGGCCGGTCTGGCCCACGGGTACCGGGGCCGAGCCGGGCTGACGGCCCAGCGCTTCCTCGCCAACCCGTTCCGGTCCGGCGATCGCATGTACCGGACCGGTGACGTGGTCCGTCGTCGGAGCGATGGCAACATCGACTACCTGGGACGGTCCGACGACCAGGTGAAGATCCGCGGCCACCGGGTGGAACTCGGTGAGATCGAGGCCGTGCTGCACGACCATCCCGCGGTGACGCAGGCCGCGGTGATCGCCGTGCCCGATCCGGCCGGTTCGCACCGGCTGCTGGCCTACGTCGTCGCCACCGGTGACGCCGATCTGCCGGCGCAGCTGCGCAGCCACCTGACCTCAGCGCTGCCCCAGCACATGGTGCCCGCAGCCATCGGCATGGTCGATGCGCTGCCGCTGACCGACAACGGGAAACTCGACATCCGTGCGCTGCCTGATGTCGAGATCGTCGTCGACTCCGGACGCGCGCCGCAGACACAGACCGAGCACGACCTGTGCGGCGTCTTCGCCGACGTCCTCGGGGTCGGGGTCACCGGGGTGGACGCCGACTTCTTTGCGCTGGGCGGGCATTCGTTGTCGAGTATCCGGTTGATCAGCCGGGTGCGGTCGCTGTTCGGTGTGGAGCTGTCTCTGCGTGATGTGTTCGACCACTCCACCGTGGCGGGCTTGGCCGACCTTATCGACAGCGCATCACCGTCGGAGCCGTCGCGCCCCGAGCTCGTCGCCCGCGAGCGACCGGCCGTGATCCCGGTCTCGGCCGCCCAGGAACGCATGCTCATCGTCGACCGGCTCGCCGAGACCGGAACGGTCTACAACTATCCGTTGATCGTCACGGTCGGCGAAGGCTTCGACGTCGCCGCGTTCACCGCGGCGGTCGGTGACGTGGTCGCGCGCCACGAAACCCTGCGCACGGTGTTCACCGAACACGACAGCGGATTCACCCAGACCATCCTGCCCCCCGACACCGCAACCCCCATCGAGATGCTGGACGACCGCCACGGGCCGCTCGAGGAGATCATCGCCCGCACCACCACCCACCGGTTCGACCTGACCCGACAAACACCCCTCCGCATCACGCTCATCAGCCACGCCGACGCAACCACCACCGTCGTGCTGCTGCTGCACCACATCACCACCGACGAATGGTCTGACGCACCCCTGCTGAACGATCTCGAGAACGCCTGCCTCGCCCGCCACGCCGGCCACCCACCCCAATGGGAACCGCTGCCCGTCCAGTACGCCGACTACGCCCTCTGGCAACGGGATCTGCTCGACCAGTCCGCCGACGAACACCTCCAGTTCTGGACCGACACCCTGCACGACGCCCCCGACGAACTCGCCCTGCCCACCGACCGACCCCGCCCCACCACACCCACCGGCACCGGCGGGAGGATCGCCGTGGAGCTGAGCACCGATGCCACCCTCGCTCTGCGGAACCTGGCGGCAACGCATCACGCCAGCATGCTCGCCGTGTTGCATGCCGCGGTGGCGGTTCTGTTACGCCGGCTAGGGGCGGGCACCGACATCGTGGTCGGTACGCCGGTCGCGGGCCGCGACGACGCCGCGCTCGACAACCTGGTCGGGTTGTTCGTCAACACCGTCGTGCTGCGCACCGATGTGTCGGGCGATCCCAGCTTCGCCGAGCTGCTCACCCGCATCCGCACCGACGATCTCGACGCCTTCGCCCACGCCGATCTGCCCTTCGACCGCATCGTCGAAGCTCTCAACCCACCCCGCATCGCAGGCCGCAACCCCCTGTTCAACGTCTTCATCGCCCACTACCGCAGAAGCGACGACGACACCACCGTGTTCGGGCTCCCTGCCCACTGGCCCGAATCCGCCCCCACCGCAGCCATGTTCGACATCGGCATGATGCTGACCGAACATCCCGACGACACCGCGACGCTCACCGTCGAGTACAGCGCGGACCTGTTCGACCGGGAGTCGGCGCTTGCACTCGGTCAGCGACTGAGTCGGGTCTGTGAGGCTGTCGCATCCGACGGGGGGACCCGCGTCGGCGACGTCGACATCCTGACCCCGCAGGAGCGCGAGCGCATCGTCGTCGAACGAAACGACACCAAACATGCTGTGCCGTCGGCAAGTCTGGCGGCGTTGGTGTCGGCTCAGGCAATGCGGACACCGCTTGCGACCGCCCTGTCCTTCGAGGGTGTCGAGGTGAGCTACGCCGAGCTCGACGCGTGGTCGGATCGGTTCGCCGCCCGGCTCCGTGACCGCGGCGCTGCACCAGGTGCGGTTGTGGGCATCCGCCTGCCCCGCAGTCTGGAACTCATCGTCGCTTTGATCGCCACCACCAAAACCGGCGCCGCGTTCCTGCCCCTGGACCCCGACTACCCCGCCGCGCGCCTGGACCACATGATCACCGACGCCGCACCCGCCGTCATCGTCGACGACACCGCCGACATCTCGGCCGCACAACACGATCCACAACCCGCACCCCTGCCACCAGCACACCCCGACTCCGTGGCCTACGTGCTCTACACCTCAGGCACCACCGGCACGCCAAAAGGTGTGGTCATTCCCCACACCGCCATCGTCAATCGCATCGCGTGGCTGCAGCACGCCTACCCACTCTCAGCCGAGGATCGCATGCTGGTCAAGACGCCGATCAGCTTCGACACCTCCGTCTGGGAAGTGTTCTGGCCCTTGATGGCCGGTGCCACCGCCGTGATCGCCCGCCCCGGCGGCCACCGCGACCCCCACTACCTCGCCCACACCATCACCGACCAACGCATCACCGCCATCGACTTCGTCCCCTCCATGCTCGAAGTCTTCCTCGACGAACCCACCGTCAGAAACTGCACCACCCTCACCCGCGTCACCGTCGGCGGCGAAGCCCTCACCACCGACCTCCTGCACCGCTTCCACCACCACCTCCCCCACACCCCCCTCCACAACCTCTACGGACCCACCGAAACCGCCGTCGACATCCTGGCCTGGACCTCCCACAACACCCCCCACGACGGACCCGTCGCCCTGGGCACCCCCGGGTGGAACACCACCACCTACGTCCTCGACGACCACCTCCACCCCGTCCCCGACAACACCCCCGGCGAGCTCTACCTCGCCGGACCCCAACTCGCACACGGATACCTCAACCAACCCCACACCACCGCAACACGATTCGTCGCAAACCCGTTCCAGCCCGGCCACCGCATGTACCGCACCGGCGACCTCGTCCGCTGGCGCAACACCCCGAACGGCACCCCCGTCCTCGACTACCTCGGCCGCACCGACGACCAAATCAAACTCCGCGGCATCCGCATCGAACCCACCGACATCGAAACCACCCTCACCACACACCCCACCATCACCACCACACGCGTCATCGTCCGCAACCAACGACTCATCGCCTACTACGTGCCCAACGGAGCGCCGGCGCAGGAATCACTGCACGACTTCGCCGCACGCCTTCTGCCCTCGCACATGGTGCCGACGGATTTCATTGCCATCGACGCGTTTCCCCTCACCCCGAGCGGGAAGCTCGACCGACGCGCCCTGCCCGATCCGACACCGGTCGCTGTCACAGGACGTGCTCCGATCACCGAGACCCAGCGTCAGCTGTGCGACCTCTTCGCCGCGGTTCTCGGCCGTGAAGTCGCCGACATCGATGCCGATTTCTTTGCTTCCGGCGGGCATTCGTTGTCGAGTATCCGGTTGATCAGCCGGGTGCGGTCGCTGTTCGGTGTGGAGCTGTCTCTGCGTGATGTGTTCGACCACCCCACCGTGGCGGGCTTGGCCGACCTCATCGACAGCGCGTCACCGTCGGGGCCGTCGCGCGCCGAGCTCGTCGCGCGTGAACGACCGGCCGTGATCCCGGTGTCGGCCGCCCAGGAACGCATGCTCATCGTCGATCAGCTGCCCGAAACCGGTGTCGCCTACAACTATCCGTTGGTGTTCACCGCCCCGGCCGCCTTCGACGTCGCCGCGTTCACCGCCGCGGTGGGTGACGTGGTGGCCCGCCACGAAACCCTGCGCACGGTGTTCACCGAACACGACAGCGGTTTCACCCAGACGATCCTGCCCCCCCATACCACGGCCCCCATCGAGATGCTCGACGAGGACGACGCACCTCTGGATGAGCTCATCGCGCAGGCCACCACCCACCGGTTCGACCTGACCCGACAAACACCCCTCCGCATCACGCTCATCAGCCACGCCGACGCAACCACCACCGTCGTGCTGCTGCTGCACCACATCACCACCGACGAATGGTCCGACGCCCCCCTGCTGAACGATCTCGAGAACGCCTACCTCGCCCGCCACGCCGGCCACCCACCCCGGTGGGAACCGCTGCCCGTCCAGTACGCCGATTACGCCCTGTGGCAACGGGATCTGCTCGAGCTGACCGCCGATGAGCACCTGCAGTTCTGGACCGACACCCTGCGCGACGCCCCCGACCAACTCGCCCTGCCCACCGACCGACCCCGCCCTACAACACCAACGGGCACCGGCGGTGCGGTGGAACTGGTACTCGACCCCGGCAGCGTCACAGCGTTGCGCGAGGTGGCCGCCGCAGAGCAGGTCAGCGTGCTGATGGTGCTGCACACCGCTGTCGCGCTCCTGCTGCACCGGCTAGGGGCGGGCACCGACATCGTGGTCGGCACCCCGGTCGCCGGCCGCGACGACGCCACTTTGAGTGACCTGGTCGGCTTGTTCGTCAACACCGTCGTGCTCCGCACCGACGTCTCCGGCAACCCCACCGTCGCCGACCTGCTCGGACGCACCCGCAGCGCCGATCTCGCCGCGTTCGCCCACACCGACCTGCCCTTCGACCGCATCGTAGAAACCCTCAACCCACCGCGAATCCCGGGCCGCAATCCCCTGTTCAACGTTTTCATCGCCCACCACCGCGACACCGACGACGACACCACCCTGTTCGGGCTCCCTGTCCGCTGGCACGAACACACGGCGCAGACCGCCATGTTCGATCTGGGCGTGACGCTGACCGAACAACCCGATGGCACTGCGACGATCGTCGTCGAGTACAGCGCCGACCTGTTCGACGGCGACACGGTGCACACCCTCGGCACCCGGCTGATGTCGGTGGTCGAGCAGATCGCCGGCGACCGCGACCGCCGCGCCGGTGACCTCGTCCTCGTCACGGCGGCCGAACGCCGCGCCCTCGCGACCCGCAACGACACTGCCCACCCGATTCCCGCGGCCACGCTGGGTGACCTCGTCCGCGCGCGCGTCGAGCAGGCACCCGAGGCTGTTGCGTTGTCCTTTGAGGGTGTCGAGGTGAGCTACGGCGAGCTCGACGCGTGGTCGGATCGGTTCGCCGCCCGGCTCCGTGACCGCGGCGCTGCACCAGGTGGGGTCGTGGGCATCCGCCTGCCCCGCAGTCTGGAACTCATCATCGCCCTGGTGGCCACCACCAAAACCGGCGCCGCGTTCCTGCCCCTGGATCCCGACTACCCCGCCGCGCGCCTGGACCAGATGATCACCGACGCCGCACCCGCCGTCATCGTCGACGACACCGCCGACATCTCGGCCGCACAGCGCGATTCGACACCAGGACACCTACCGCCAACCCATCCCCAGGCCGTGGCCTACGTGCTCTACACCTCAGGAACGACCGGAACGCCGAAGGGGATCGCCGTGCCGCACGCCGGCATCGTCAATCGCATCCTGTGGCTACAGCACGCCTACCCGCTCTCAGCCGAGGATCGCATGCTGGTCAAAACCCCCATCAGCTTCGACACCTCCGTCTGGGAAGTGTTCTGGCCCTTGACGGCCGGTGCCACCGCCGTGATCGCCCGACCCGGCGGCCACCGCGACCCCCACTACCTCGCCCACACCATCACCGACCAACGCATCACCGCCATCGACTTCGTCCCCTCCATGCTCGAAGTCTTCCTCGACGAACCCACCGTCAGAAACTGCACCACCCTCACCCGCGTCACCGTCGGCGGCGAAGCCCTCACCACCGACCTCCTGCACCGCTTCCACCACCACTTCCCCCACACCCCCCTCCACAACCTCTACGGACCCACCGAAACCGCCGTCGACGTCCTGGGCTGGACCTCCCACAACACCCCCCACGACGGACCCGTCGCCCTGGGCACCCCGGGGTGGAACACCACCACCTTCGTCCTCGACGACCACCTCCACCCCGTCCCCGACAACACCCCCGGCGAGCTCTACCTCGCCGGACCCCAACTCGCACACGGATACCTCAACCAACCCCACACCACCGCAGCACGATTCGTCGCCAACCCGTTCCAGCCCGGCCACCGCATGTACCGCACCGGCGACCTCGTCCGCTGGCGCAACACCCCGAACGGCACCCCCGTCCTCGACTACCTCGGCCGCACCGACGACCAAATCAAACTCCGCGGCATCCGCATCGAACCCACCGACATCGAAACCACCCTCACCACACACCCCACCATCACCACCACACGCGTCATCGTCCGCAACCAACGACTCATCGCCTACTACCTCAGCGACGCGCCCGAACCCGCCGATGCCGACACACTGCGCGCCTTCGCCGCCCGCGCCCTCCCCAGCCACATGGTGCCCGCGGCATTCATCCGGCTCGATGCGTTCCCCCTCACCCCCAGCGGCAAGCTCGACAAGAACGCACTACCCGAACCGGTTCTCTCCGCGAGCGCAGGGCGTCCCCCGAGCACCGAGCGGCAGCGTCGGCTGTGCGAGCTTTTCACCGACATCCTGGGTACGCCGGTGGACTCGGTCGACGCCGACTTCTTCGAACTGGGCGGACATTCCCTGCTGCTGGTCCGCCTGACGTCGGTCCTGCGCCGCGAGTTCGCCGGCGCTGCGGATCGCGTGTCCGTGGCCGACCTGATGGTCGCCTCCACCGTCGCCGCCGTCGACGACCTGCTGTCCGGGCACTCGGGCGGCGGAGCGCGAAGTTTTGCACCCGCGCTGCCGCTGCGGACCACCGGGACTGCGGCACCGCTGTTCTGCCTGCCGCCGGCCAGCGGCCTCGGTTGGCCCTACGCGGCGCTCAAACATGTTCTGCCGAGCGATGTCCCGCTCTATGCGCTGCAGTCTGCGCTGTTCTCGGGCGGTCAGCTGCCCGACGATCTGGCCTCGCTGGCGTCGGACTATGCCGACATCGTCGAGCAGATCGCTCCCGACGGTCCGGTCCGCCTCCTGGGGTGGTCGTTCGGTGGCGTTCTCGCGCTGTTGGCGGCGCAGGAGCTGCGGCGGCGCGGTCGGCTCATCGGCATGGTCGCCATGCTGGACTCCTACCCGGAGGTGACCGAAGCCGGCCGCGTCCACGATCGAGACGCCGTGCTGGCACGTGTGCTGGCGGAGATGGGTTTCCCTGTCGATCCCGAGGATCGCCTGACCGTCGAGCAGGCCGTCGAGCTGATGAAGGAACAGGGCGATGCCATCACCGTCCTCGACGACCGGCACGTGGCGGTGGCGATCGAGAACTACATCGCCGCAGAGCGTTTCACGGCGAACGCCGACTACGGTCACTACGACGGGAACGTCTTCTTCGTCGACGCCGCAGAAGAGGTCGATCAGTGGGGCACTGCGTCACCAGCGTGGCGTCGCTACATCGGCGGCGAGTTGACGGCGGTGTCGGTGCCGTTCCGGCATTCCGATCTGCTCGACATCGCGGCGCTCGAGGAGTACGGACCGGCACTGGTGGCGATGCTGACGCGCGGGGACGGGTCCTGACACGACGAACCCCGCCGGCATCGCGCCGGCGGGGTGTGTCGAGGTGGATGTCAGGCGTTGGCGAGGTCGGCGACCGGCCGCCCTGCCAGCGCATTGGCCAGCTGCGGGGTGAGCACGTCGAGTGCGTACAACAGTGCCTGAGGGCCGCTGTAGGTGAGCGCACCGCTGAGGTTCGACTCGAAGGTGGTGTAGAGCGTGCGCCCGTCCCGCACCACGCCCAGCCGAGCGAACGCCGGCGACGCCATCATCTGCTCCCGGGTGGCACCGTTGACGAACAAGACGTCTTTGTCGAGCAGGTCGAGCCGTTCCTCGCTGATGTCACCGTCGACGTCCTGCGTCTTCAAGCCCAGGGCGGTGAACAGCGAACGGCGAGGGTCGTTCTCGGGCAGCAGGTAATGACCGCCGCTCTCCGGGCCGAAGTCGACGACCAACGTCTTGCCGTCGAACTCCGGGTGAGCAGCGCGTGCGTCGGCGATCTTGCCCCTCACCTCGGCGACCAGTTTCTCGGCCTGGTCCTTCTTCCCGAGCGCGGTGCCGGTGGTGAGCAGCTGGACGTCCCAGGGTGTCTCCTCGTCGGGGTAGTCGCCGGACTGGATCACCGTGGGCGCAATCGACGACAACCGATCGTAGGTCTGCCGGTCGATGGTCTCGTAGATCGCGAAGATCACGTCGGGCTTCTGTGCGGCGATCGCTTCGAAGTCGATGGTGTCGGCGCCCCAGGTGGTGACACCCTTGCCGTCGGTCGCCGCCTGAACCCACGGGTAGCCGTTGTACTCGGTGAAGAACTCCCGTGTGCTGACGGGGATCACCCCGAAAGGCAGGACGAAGTCCTGATCGGTCCAGCCGACGGTCACCACCCGCTGGGGATCGGCGGGAACCTTCGTCTCGCCGAACTTGTGGGCGATCGTCACGGTCTGCGCCTGCGGCGCCTGGGTCGACGACGATCCACACCCCACCAGCGCGGCGACGAGCAGCAACGCTGCCAGTACGGTCGCGCCGGCGCGCCCTCTGTGACGCTGACGATGTTGCTGCTCGGTCACGCTGGTTTCCCCTTCGTTCGGTATGGCTGGCGCGTGCAGATTAGCTTAGGCTCGGTTAACTTTCTAGCGCCCGCCAGAGCCGATCACGCCGATCACGCCAGTGCTCCACTGTCGCCCTCGTTGGCTACCAACATCTTTGACACGACGGCCGAGGGCGACGTAGAGCTTGCACGACACTAAACATAGGCTAGCCTTATCTATCGGCCAGCGGTGACGGATGGAGGCGGCATGCTGCGCACAATGCTCGGAGGCAAGATCCACAGGGCGACGGTCACCCAGGCCGACCTGCACTACGTGGGATCGATCACGATCGATGCGGATCTGATGTCGGCGGCAGGGATTGTCGACGGCGAACAGGTGCACGTCGTCGACGTCACCTCGGGCGCGCGACTGGTCACCTACGCGATAACCGGCCACGCCGGCTCGGGAGTCATCGGAATCAACGGCGCGGCAGCACATCTGGTTTCACCCGGCAACCTGGTGATCATCATGTCCTTCGTCGGCGTGCCGCAGTCGGACCTGGCGCGTCACCGCAGCGCGGTCGTCCACGTCGACGCCGCCAACCGCATCGTCGGCTTGGGGACGGACCCGTCGGAGCCCGTTCCCGGCGCGCTCGATCAGATGGCAGGAGCATGATGACGACATTCGGCAGACACTCGGGCTCCGAGCAGGTACTCGACCTCGTGGGTGTCGGCTTCGGCCCGTCCAACCTCGCGTTGGCGATCGCCGTGCGCGAGCACAACGACACCTCGACCGCGCCGGTGACGGCCCAGTTCGTGGAGGCCAAATCGGAGTTCGGTTGGCACACCGGCATGTTGATCCCCGGTGCGACCATGCAGATCTCGTTTCTGAAAGATCTCGCCACTCAGCGCAACCCGACCAGTGAGTTCACCTTCTTGAACTACCTGACCGACCGGGGACGTCTGACCGAGTTCATCAACTACAAGACGTTCTTCCCGACGCGCGTCGAGTTCCACGACTACCTGCGCTGGGCGGCAGACAAGGTCGCGGCCCCGGTGTACTACGGCTCACGAGTCACCGGAGTGCGCGATGTCGGCGAGTACTTCGAGATCGAGGTGACGGGCGCCCATGCCGGTACGCTGCGGGCGCGCAACGTGGTGATCGCCGGTGGACTGCAACCCCAACTTCCTCCCGATGTCACCCCGTCGGCACGAAAGATCCACAACCACAACTTCCTCCACGATCTCGACCGCTTGCCGACCAGACGCCACAACCGGTTCGTCGTCGTGGGCGCCGGACAGAGCGCAGCCGAGGTGTGCGCCTACCTCCATGATCTCGACGCCGTCGAGGTGCACGGGGTTTTCGCCAAATACGGCTACAGCCCCGCGGACGACAGCCCGTTCGCCAACCGAGTCTTCGATCCGGACGCCGTCGATGACTTCTACAGCGCCAGTCCGCCCATTCGCCGTCAACTGCTCGACTACCACCGCAGCACCAACTACTCCGCGGTCGACATGCCGCTCATCGAGGATCTCTACGCCCGCGAGTACGCCGAGCGGGTCACCGGCGAACGACGGCTGTACCTGCGGGGCGCGTCCAGCGTGTGCGGAACCGACGAACACGATGACGGCATCTCCGTGGACATCCGCCACCACCCAACCGGCTCGATCCACCGAATCGATTGCGACGCAGTGATCTACGCGACGGGATTCACCCCCGCCGCACTCGGCGCCATCCTCGGCCCGCTGCACGCCGACCTGGTCTACACCGACGGGCGCCCCGCGGTGACGCGGGACTATCGGCTCGTCACCGAGCCGTCCACCGCGGGCGGACTCTACGTGCAGGGGAACACGGAGCACACCCACGGACTGACCTCGTCGCTGCTGTCGAACATCGCGATTCGTAGCGGCGAGATCCTGGCGTCGATCGGCGCGTCCCGGACAGCACCGGCCCACCGACCAACCGTGGAACTGAGCCGCCCCTAACGGTTGAGTTGCCAGATGCGGCTCGACAACGCCGTCGCGAAGGCGCACCACAGAGGGTAGGGGGCGAGCGCCGCCCCGGCCGCCGGCTGCACCGCCGCGGCACGGCGAGTCAGATCGGTGCTGCTGACGGCCAATGCCGCGGCCGCCACCGCGGCGGTGCCGAGCCGGCGCTGATTGAAGAAGATCCAGCTCCACCCGGTGTTGAGCACGAGATTGGCCGCCAGCGCACGGGTGTAGGAGCGCGCTTCGTCATGCCTGCCCTGCTCCTCGAGGGTGTCGATCGTCGACGCCGACACCACCGCGATGTCGGTGTAGAGGATCGGCCACACGATCGGGAACGCCTGAGCCGGGGGTTGAAAGGACGGCTTCTTCAGGCGCGTGTACCACGGCGATTGAGCGGGCCTGCTGGCCAGCCCGCCGACGACAGCGGTGGCGAGCGCAGCACCGGCGGTCTTGGCAAGAGTCTTCGAGGGCATCTCGGTCAATCCTTCCTGGCGGCGGCTACTGCACCCGACGCTACCGAAACCGGCGGCTGCGGCCCGTGACGATTCGGTAGCCGCCGTAGAGCACGGCCGCCGCTGCGGCGTTCACGAAATAGGCGATGTCGGCCCCGTGCCAGGCTGTCGCGATCGGCCCCTGGATCAGCGTGGTGTTCATGAAGGGCACCGCGATCAGATAGGCCAGGAGGAACACGATCAACGCGGCGGCCGCGTCGCGCCGGTTCGTGGACTCCTCGGACGGGTCGACGATGTCGCGCCCAGCCATCCGGATCCGCCAGTCGATCACCAGCACCACGACGAACGCCGGAATCCAGTAGCTGACGAGCAGGAGCACATCGGTGAAGCGTTGCGCGGTATCGGCGGCGTGGAGCCAGAGGATCAGGGCGAAGGCGAGGACGGTGACGATCACCGCGGAAACCGGTCTACGCACCCGGACCCCGACGGTCTGCAGGGCGAGCGACCCGCTGTAATCGTTCATCACCCCGGAGCCGATGGACGCGATCGCGATCACCAGCAGCGCCAGGGCGCCCAGCACGCCACCGCCCATCACCGAGCGCACCCCCACGGCGGTCTGCTCACCCACCAGCTCGGCCGCCGCGATCCCGATGCCCTGTACGAACGAGTACGCCAGCAGCAGACCCGCCGCGGTGAACGCGAACACCTTGGCCCGGGAGACGTCGGCGGGCAGGTAACGACTGAAATCGGCGGCGTAGGTCGCCCAGGACACCGCCAGGCTGAACGCGATCGTCACTTCGAGCACGAAGACCGCGATCAGGTCCGGCCCCGCCGCCGTGGCCGGTGCCACGATGTCATGGCCGCCGATCAGCTTGACGGTGAACACGACGAACGTCACGAACAGCACCACCGTCAGGACGGCTTGCAGTCGGTGGATCAACTCGTAGCCGAACACACCCACCACGCCCTGGACACCCAGCACGATCAGCACCGCGGCCCAGAACGGGATCCCGAGCAGAACCGACAACGCCTCGCCCCCGAACAACCCCACCAGGGCATCCCATGCGATCGACGAGATCCACTGCAGCGCAGCAGGAACCACCACAGTTCCGCCGAAGGCCATGCGGGCGTTGGGCAGCTGACCGGCACCGGTTCGCGGCCCCCAGGTCGACAGGTATCCGACCACCAGGGAGCCGAGGAGGGTGCCGATCAGCATCGCGAGCATGCCCAGCCAGAACCCGAGGCCCAGCGCGATCGCCAACGTGCCGGTGAAGACGGCCGTCATGTTCACCTGCGGTGCGAACCACACCGTGAAGAGGCGGCCGGGACCGCCGTAACGCTGATCGGTCGGAATGGGCGCGATGCCGTGCGTCTCCACCGACAGATCGCCGGCGCCCGTCGGTCGATGGCCGGTGAAGACCGACCCGGTCAGAGCGGCGGATCGGACCTGCGGCGAGCTTCCCTGAGCCATAGCCACATTCGATCACGGACGCCGGCCCCCCACCGGCCCCGGGTTACCGGCCCGGCCGAACGGGAGTCCATAATCGATCGAAATCGAGATGTCCTAACGATCGGAGTGGGCGTGGCACACAGCAGGCCCCGCCTCCTCGTCATCGGCCTCAGCGTCGTGGTCCTCACCGTCGCCGTGCTGCAGACCGCGGTGGTGCCGGTGCTGGGCGTGATCGCCGACCAACTCGATGCATCGACGGTCGCAGTCAGCTGGGTCGTGACCGCCAACCTCCTCGCGGCGGCAGCGGCCACACCGCTGATCGGCCGTCTCGCCGACCTGCACCGCAAGAAGCACGTGCTGTTGGCGGTGCTGGCCGTGGTCCTCGCCGGCTCCCTGCTGGCAGCGACGACGACGTCGCTGCCGCTGCTCGTGCTCGCGCGGGTCCTGCAGGCCGCCTCGTTCGCGCTGTATCCGGTCAGCATCGCGATCCTGCGCGAGGAACTGCCCGAAGCTCGCATCGGCTCTGCGATGGCCGTGCTGTCGGGGACGTTGGGGTTCGGTGGTGGTGCAGGTCTTGTCGTGGTGGGTCTGCTGATGAGCGGGGACGCCGGGTACCACCGGGTGTTCTGGCTGACGACCGGATTCACCGTGGTCGTGCTGGCGATCGTGATCGCTGTCGTGCCGAACCGGCCGCGCTCTGCGGCGGGCAGGATCGATTGGATCGGCGCGCTCGGGCTCGCGACGGGCCTGTCGGCGGTGTTGCTGTCCATCACGCAAGGCCATTCGTGGGGGTGGGCCTCGCCGCGGACCGTCGCCTGCGCGGCGGGCGGTGTGATCGTGCTCATCGGTTGGTGGAGGTGGGAGCGGCGGGTCAGCCAGCCGCTGGTGTCGACGCAGATGCTGGCGCGGCGCTCGATGCTGCTCACCAACGTGGCCACCGTGTTCGTCGGGATGGGTCTCTACTTCGCGTTCCTCGGCCTCACGCAGTTCGTCCAGATGCCGGACGGCCCCGGCGGTTACGGCTTCGGTGCGACCGTGCTGCAGGCCAGCGTCGTGTATCTCCTGCCCGGAGCCGTCACCGGCTTCGTCGTCGCCCTGGTCAGCGGTCGGTTCATCGACCGGTTCGGCGCGCGTCCGGTCCTGGTCGTGGCCGCGGTGGCCGGCATCGTCGGATTCGTCCTGCCCGCCTTCCTGCACTCGGCGCCCTGGCAGGTGATCATCGCCAGCGTGTTGGCCAATGGCTACATCAGCCTGGGCTACGGCGCCCTGCCCGCGCTGGTCGTCGGAGACAGCGCCGCCGGAGAGACCGGCGTTGCGACGGGGATGAACGCGATCGCACGCACCGTGGGCAGCTCGACCGCGGCCGCGGTGGTCGCGGTTCTGCTGGGTCGTACCGATGCGGCCGGCGTCCCGCTGGAGAGCAGCTTCGTCGCGATCTTCACCGCGGGCGCGGCCACCGCGCTGCTGGCGATGGTGCTCATCGCCGCGTCTCGCCCCCGGTCTCCGTCACCCGCAACCAATGCGCGTTACGAGACACAGGCGATGAACCACGAGTGGGGTTAGCCGAGTTCGGCGAGGTTGCACACCGAGCGCTTCACGTCGCCTTTGATCACCCGCGCGACGACGCTTCCGACCGGCGTGTTCAGCAGACCACCCGAGAGGTCGGCCACCACGCGAAACGACGAGCCACGTCCTTCGCCGCCGTCGCGGGGCTCGACCTGAAGGCTCAGCCCGATGCTGACGCCGCCCCGTCCGTTGCCCATGAGTTCGATCTCTTTGGGCTCGTCGTATCGCGTGACGCGCCAGTGGATGATGTTGCGGAATCCTTTGACCTTGATGAGCGAGGACACCTGGGTGTCGACGTCGATCTCGTCGGGCACGGGGCTCTTCCATCCGCCGAAGATGGTCAGCCACTCCTCGAAGCGGCTCAGGTCTGACGCCAGAGTCCAGGCCCGCTCGGGGCTCAGGTCCGAGGTCACGGATACGTCGACTGTGGCCATGAGCCCTCACTACCCCGCCGACTCACCCCGGTAAACGGCGACGAACGCCATACTCGCGCGGCACACTCATACAGATAGCGAAGTCCGCCGATCGAAAGCTCCCGGGTCAGGCGTGGATGCCCCGCGTCCCGTAACCCGAAATCTCGCCGATTCTCGCAACGGATGCCCGGTTCGGCGAAGGATTCCATTGTCGAAATGTAAATTCGTTGCGGAAACGGTTGCCAACGGCGACGCGATCCGCGAAGGTTTATAGCGGCCACGACGGCCGACGTTCGAGGAGGATCCCCGCTGACCGGCACACACACCACCGCTGCAGACCAGACGTCAGGGTCTGCGGGACGCGATGCGACCCGCGCCAAGAGCGGCCCCGTGATCGAGATAGACCACGTCACGAAGCGCTTCGGCGACTACGTCGCTGTCGCTGACGCCGACTTCACGATCGCGCAGGGCGAGTTCTTCTCCATGCTCGGGCCCTCCGGGTGCGGTAAGACGACCACGCTGCGAATGATCGCCGGATTCGAGACCCCGACAGAAGGCGCCATCCGCCTCGAGGGCCGCGACGTCTCGAAGACCCCGCCGAACAAGCGCAACGTCAACACCGTCTTCCAGCACTACGCGCTGTTCCCGCACATGACGGTGTGGGACAACGTCGCCTACGGACCGCGCAGCGCCAAGAAGGACAAGCAGGAAGTCCGCAAGCGCGTCGACGAACTCCTCGAGATAGTGCGGCTGACCGACTTCGCCGAACGCAAACCCGCCCAACTGTCGGGCGGGCAGCAACAGCGCGTCGCACTCGCGCGAGCACTGGTGAACTACCCGAGCGCCCTGCTGCTCGACGAGCCCCTGGGCGCCCTCGACCTCAAACTGCGCCACGCCATGCAGTTCGAGTTGAAGCGAATCCAGCGCGAAGTCGGCATCACCTTCATCTACGTCACCCACGACCAGGAAGAAGCGCTGACGATGAGTGACCGCATCGCGGTCATGAACGCCGGCAACGTCGACCAGATCGGCTCCCCGACCGAGATCTACGACCGCCCCTCGACGGTTTTCGTGGCGAGCTTCATCGGCCAGGCCAACCTGTGGTCGGGCCGCCAGACGGGCCGCGTCAACCGCGACTACGTCGAGATCGACGTCCTCGGCTCCACGCTCAAGGCTCGTCCCGGCGACACCACGATCGAACCCGGTGGCCACGCCACACTGATGGTGCGCCCGGAACGCGTACGGGTCAGCATGGACGCCCCCACCGGCGACGCCGTCGGCGTCCGCGCGACGGTGACCGATCTGACGTTCCAGGGTCCGGTGGTGCGGCTCTCGCTCGCCGCGCCCGACGAATCCACGGTGATCGCCCACGTGGGGCCCGAGCAGGATCTGCCGATGCTGCGCCCCGGCGACGAGGTCTACGTGGGATGGGCACCCGATGCGTCGCTGGTGCTGCCCGGTGCCGGCACCCCGACGACCGAAGATCTCGAGGAGATGCTCGACGACTCCTGATCGTCCCCGCGGCCCGACGCCTGCGTTTCGACCCTCCCCTCTCTGGACCCTCTCTGGACCCGACGAAAGGTACGCCTCGCCATGTCCCCCGAGTTCGATCCCCGCCTGCTTGCCCGACTGACCGCCAACCGCACCTCGCGGCGCCGATTCATCGGTGGCAGTGCGGCCGCTGCCGCCGCCCTGGGCCTGGGCTCCTCCGTGCTGGCCGCCTGCGGTGGATCCGACAGCAACACCGCCAGTTCCGGCAGTCAGGACAGCGGCCCCGCCAGTGGCACGCTGCGCATCTCGAACTGGCCGCTGTACATGGCGGACGGTTTCGTCGCGGCGTTCCAGACCGCCTCGGGCATCACGGTGGATTACAAGGAAGACTTCAACGACAACGAGCAGTGGTTCGCCAAGGTCAAAGAGCCGCTCTCGCGCAAGCAGGACATCGGAGCCGATCTGGCGGTGCCCACGACGTTCATGGCGGTGCGGTTGCACCAACTCGGCTGGCTCAACGACATCAGCGACGAAGGCGTGCCGAACAAGAAGAACATCCGGCCCGATCTCCTCGAGGCCAGTGTCGACCCGGGCCGCAAGTACAGCGCCCCCTACATGTCCGGGCTCGTCGGGTTGGCCTACAACCGCGCCGCCACCGGCCGGGACATCACGTCCATCAACGACCTCTGGGATCCGGCGTTCAAGGGCCGCGTCAGCCTGTTCTCCGATTCGCAGGATGCGCTGGGCATGATCATGCTCTCGCAAGGCAATTCGCCGGAGAACCCGTCCACCGAGACCGTGCAGAAGGCGATCGATCTGGTGCGCGAGCAAAACGACAAGGGACAGATCCGGCGCTTCACCGGAAACGACTACGCCGACGACTTGGCAGCGGGCAACATCGCTGTGGCGCAGGCGTATTCGGGTGATGTGGTGCAGCTGCAGGCCGACAATCCCGACCTGCAGTTCGTCGTTCCCGAGTCCGGGGCGACCACCTTCGTCGACACGATGGTGATCCCCTACACCACGCAGAACCAGAAGGCCGCCGAAGCCTGGATCAACTACATCTACGACCGGGCCAATTACGCCAAGCTGGTCGCATTCGTCCAGTACGTCCCGGTGCTGTCGGACATGACCGAGGAGCTCGAGAAGGTCGACCCCGCGGCGGCGAAGAACCCGTTGATCAACCCGTCCAAGGAGACGCTGGCCAAATCGAAGGGCTGGGCTCCGCTGACCGACGAGCAGACGCAGGAGTACAACACCGCCTACGCCGCCGTCACCGGCGGCTGAGCCGATGGCCGGTGTAGCCAGCAGCAGCAGGCAGCGGAGCAGGATCGCTCCGTATCTCATGGTGTTGCCCGCGCTCGTGTATCTCGCGGTGTTCTTCGTGGTGCCGTTCTTCTCCCTGGCGCGCACGTCGCTGTCGACGACCGGCGGCTCGGTGTTCATGCCGACGCTCGAGTTCGCCTGGAACTTCGGCAATTTCACCGATGCCTTCGTGCTCTACAAGAACCAGATCTTCCGGTCCTTCGGGTACGCCTTCGCGGCCACGATCCTGTGTCTGCTGCTGGCGTTCCCGCTGGCCTACGTCATCGCGTTCAAGGCAGGCCGCTACAAGAACCTGCTGCTGGGCCTGGTGATCCTGCCGTTCTTCGTGACGTTCCTGATTCGGACGATCGCGTGGAAGACGATCCTGGCCGACGAAGGCTGGGTGGTCAGCGCGCTCGGCGCGGTGGGTCTGCTGCCCGACGAAGGACGACTGCTGTCGACGAGTTGGGCGGTGATCGGTGGCCTGACCTACAACTGGATCATCTTCATGATCCTGCCGCTCTACGTCAGCCTGGAGAAGATCGACCCGCGGCTGATCGAGGCGTCGAAGGACTTGTACTCCTCGGCCGGGCGCAGCTTCGGCAAGGTCATCCTGCCGCTGTCGATGCCGGGTGTGCTGGCGGGCAGCATGCTCGTCTTCATCCCCGCAGTCGGTGACTTCATCAACGCCGACTATCTGGGCAGCACGCAGACCACGATGATCGGCAACGTCATCCAGAAACAGTTTCTCGTGGTCAAGGACTACCCGGCGGCGGCGGCACTGAGCCTCGGCCTGATGCTGCTGATCCTGGTCGGCGTATTGCTCTACACCCGGGCGCTGGGGACGGAGGACCTGGTATGACGACCCAGGCCGGCGCCGCGGTCGCCACCGCGGCGCAACAGACTCCCACCGCCAAAAAGGTGAAAGCACGGCGCAACGTCGGCGACCTACTGCTGCGCATCGCGGCCGGTCTGGTGCTGCTGTACCTGTTCCTGCCGATCTTCGTGATCATCCTGTTCTCGTTCAACAAGCCGGCGGGCAAGTTCAACTACAGCTGGGAAGGTTTCACGCTGGAGAACTGGGCGCACCCGTTCAAGTATCCGCCGCTGACCGAAGCGCTCAAGCTGAGTCTGAACGTGGCCGCGGTCTCGACGGCCGTCGCGCTGGTCCTGGGTACGCTCGTCGCGATCGCCCTGGTGCGGCAACGCTGGCGGGGCCAGGGCGCCGTCGACACGTTCCTGGTGCTGCCGCTGACCGCTCCCGAGGTCGTGATGGGCGCGGCGCTGCTGACGCTGTTCCTCGACCTGGGGTGGGCGGCAGGTTACACCACGATCCTGCTGTCGCACATCGCTTTCGAGGTCAGCTTCATCGCGATGACGGTGCGTGCCAGGGTGCGCGGCTTCGACTGGACTCTCGAGGACGCGTCGCTGGATCTGGGCGCGGGCCCTGCCCGCACGTTCTTCAAGGTGACGCTGCCGCTGATCGTGCCCGGCATCGTCGCCGCGGCGATGCTGTCGTTCGCGCTGTCGCTCGACGACTTCATCATCACCTACTTCGTCAGCGGCTCGACGGTCACCTATCCGCTGTATGTCAACGCGGCGGTCAAGGCTGCGGTGCCTCCCCAGATCAATGTGCTGGCCACCGCGATTCTGCTGATCAGTCTTGCGTTGCTGGCGCTCGGCACCCTGTTCCGGCGCAATCGCACGGAGGTCTGAGTTCAGCTCGCGTCGAGCCGCACCCGTACCGTCACGCGGCCACGCTCATCCCGCTGGGCCACCGCGTGACCGGTGCGGTCCGCACCCTCGAATGCGGCCAGCGTGATGGGCCCACCGCCGTCGGTGAAGTTGCGCCACCAGGTCTTCTGGTCGGGCGTCATCACGCGGATGACGACCTCGTCGCCGGAACGCTGGTAGTTGACCGGGGTTTCGAACGTCTGGTGCGAACGCCGCCCGGTGTAGCGGATCACCACCATGCTGCGCCGCACCATCGGACCGATCACCGGCGCGTGGATCAGACGAGCCGCACCGGCGTTGATGAAGCCCACCACGGGTGAGCCGAAGATTCCTCTGCCCATGGCTGACACGGTAATCGCTCAGCCGACCTCCAGAGGAACAGGTTGCGTGCGGGCCCCGGACCGCGCAGCGCCGGCGCCGGCGGCGACCACGAACGCGATGCCGACGACGGCCGGCGGACCCGGCACCTGGTGCAGGATCACCAGCCCGACCAGCATCGCCAATGCCGGCTCCAGGCTCATCAGGGTGCCGAAGGCCGCGGTGGTGAGGCGCCGCAGCGCCAACAACTCGAGGGCGAAGGGCACCACAGGGAGCAGGATGGCCAACCCGAGACCCAGCAGCAGGATGCCGCCATCCATTCTGGGGATCACGGCGGGCCCGACGACTGCGGTGGCGAACAACGCCGCGACCGGCATGGACACCGCCAGGCCCGCGATGCCGGCGACCTCGTCGCCCACCATCTGGGTGAGCACGATGTAGCCGGCCCAGCACACGGCGGAGCCGAGAGCGAACGCGACACCCACCTGATCGACGGTTCCGCTCCAGGGCTCGGTCAGCAGCACGACGCCGACCGCCGCGAGACCAGGCCACAGCACGCGTCCGCGGCCGCGGCCGCGAGCCACCGCGACCGACAGCGGGCCGAGGAATTCGAGCGCGCTGGCCGTCCCGAGTGGGATGCGAGCGACAGCAGCCATGAACAGCAGGGTGATCCCGGCGGTGACGACGCCGAGGATCACGCACATGAGGAAGGACCGGCGAGTGAATGCGGTCCAGCGGGGCCGCACCAGGATGAGCAGGAGCACACCGGCCCACATGAGCCGCAGCCACGCGACACCCTCGACGCCGATGTCGTCGATCAACGTCACGGCGAGCGCCAGGCCCAGCTGCACGCAGGCCATCGCGCCGACCGCCATCATGGCGCCCGTCCGTGCCCGTTCCACTGTCATTCCTGCATTGAACGGGACCTCGACCGTTGCGGTCCACGCGATATTCGCGGACACACCGTTCGGCTTCTCCGGACGGTCTGCGGCATTATCCCCAGAGCCGCATTCATCCCCAGGCGGGCTCGATGGGGCGCCGGGGCCGCCCGTCGATGTCGGAGGGGGCGGGCACTTTGTGGTCATGGCCCCGGTCAGTTCTCTCGCCATCGATGAACGGTTGTCGGTGCTGCATGAGGAGTTGGCGGAGCTGACGGGCCAACGCAACGCGATCGATGCACGAATCGTGGAGATCGCCGCGGAGATAGACCGGGATGAGCTGTGGGCCGCTGCGGGAGCTCGTTCGACGGCGAACTGGGTGGCGTGGAAGGCAGGGGTGTCGCCGTCGCGGGCGCAGGCGATCGCCGCGATCGCCCACCGTTACGACGAATTCCCCTCCTGTATCGAGGGTTTGGCGCAGGGCCGGTTCTCTGTCGATCAGGTCGGGGTGATCGCCCAACACGGCTTGCCCGGCTCGGACGAGCACTTCGCCGTCATGGCCGAGTGCGCGACTGTCACCCAGCTGCGTACGGCGCTGAAAATGCAACCCAAACCCACTCCGGAACCTCAGCCCGATCCTGACGAGGACGAACCTGCGCCCGTCGGGGAACCCGGGCCCCAGGTGTCGATCACCTCGCGCAGCGACGACCAGTACACGTATTGGCAGATCACACTCCCCCACGTCGAGAACGCGGCGTTCGAAGCCGCCCTGGGCTCCCACCGGGACGCGCTCGTGGCGGAGTGGAGTGCCGGCGATCCGGACGGGCGGAAACCGATCCCCGGCGCCGCGGCGGCGTTCCTGCGGTTGATCGACGCGAGCTGGGATGCCGAAGCTGCGGCCCGCCCGCATGGCCAACGAACCACTGTGGTCGTGCACGTCGATGTCGACACCCGCCTGAGTGCCCTGCACCTGGGACCTGTTCTGCCCGACAGTGATCGCCGTTATCTGACTTGCGACGCGACGTGCGAGGTGTGGTTTCACCGCGACGGACAGGTGATCGAAGCGAGCCGATCCACCCGCACGGTGAACCGGCGGCTGCGCCGTGCGCTGGAGCATCGCGATCGCTGCTGTGTGGTGCCCGGGTGCGGGGCCACCCGGGCCCTGCACGCCCATCACCTGGTGCACTGGGAGGACGGCGGCCCCACCGAGCTGTGGAACCTGGCGCTGGTCTGTCCCTATCACCACCGGGCTCACCACCGCGGCCTGATCACGATCACCGGCCCCGCCGACCAACTCGTCGTCACCGACGCCGCCGGCCGCGCCCTGACCTCGGCATCGCTGGCCCGGCCACCCACAGCGCCGCCCCCGCACGTCGCCCCGTGCCTCGGCGCCACGGGAGAGCGCGCGCAGTGGTGGTGGTACCAGCCCTACGAACCCCGACCACCGGGCGAACGGCGGCCGGGCGAATGACGGCGTGTCGAATCTGTCGGTACCCCCACCTAGTGTTTCCGCGTGGGGGCAGACAGAGGAGACGCAATGATCACGCTCGACAGTTCGGCACTGGCTTCGTATCTGGAGGAGGACGGCGGTCCCGTGGTCATGCTGAATCTGTTGCGCTTCAAACCCGACGGGGGCAGGGAGACCTATCTGGAGTACATCGCCCAGTTCGAAAGCACTGGCGTGCAAGCGCGATACGCCGTCGAGGTGCTTTATGCCGGAGCCGGCGGAGTCGCTCTGGCCGCCGAACCGGGCCAGGACTGGGACATGATCCTGCTCGTGCGCTACCCGAGCCGTCAGCACTTCATCGACATGATCAACGACCCCGATTACCAGCGCTTCGAGCATCTACGCGAGGACGCGTTGGTCGAGGCGGTCCTGCAGGCCACCACACCGGTCGCGTAAGCACCGGGAACCCTCGTCACGATGCGGCCCGGGCTCCGCGACCGCGCGCGAGCACGGTCGCCGGCAGCGCGGCGAGCGCGAGCAGCACTCCTGCCGCCGAGACGTACACGTGGACGCCCGTCGCCGTGCTGACCGGGGCACCGGAGACCACTGCATCAGGAATTCGTGTCGCTTCGAGAGCCTCGGCGCCCACGATGGTCACCAGCACCGAGCCCACCGCCACCACGACGGACACCAATCCTGCGACCGTGGCCTTGCTGTCTTCAGCGGCGCTTTTCATGGCCACCGTGTACCCGGCGGCCCCGATCGCACCCGCCGCCACCCCCATCAGCGCACCGCAGACTAGTGCCACAGGCAGTGCCGACACACCCACCGTCATCGCCACGGTCGCCACCGCCCCGACCGCGACGCCGCCCAGCAGCACGAATTCGGAACCGACACGAAGGGCCAGCCATCCGGCGCCCACGCCTCCGACCGCGATTCCGAGGTTCGCGACGGCGAACAGCGCGGCGACCGCCTCCCCGGAACCGAGGCCGTACCCGAGGCCTCGCTCGGCAGGAACGTAAGCGATCACACCCATCAGCTGCAGCATGGATCGGAAGGCCCCGGCTGCCAACAGCAAAACCACGAGGGTGAGCACGAGACGACGGCTCACCACTCGCAGATCGATGATCGGATCAGAGCTCCGCGACGAACGAAAACACCATGCGGCCAACGCAACGCCGCCCGCGACCACCAGCCAGACCATCTCAAGCGACAACTGGCCGGCGTCGGCGCCGACGCTGACCGAGGCCAACACAGCGCTCAGCCCGCCACCGAGAAGAAGCGCCCCGACGACATCGAGGCGAGCTCGGCTGCGTACTGACGATTCCGGGACGAGCACGCGTACGCCCAGTGCGGACACCGCCGCGAGTACTGCTGCGACGACGAAGACGCTGCGAGGACCGAAGTCGTCGATGATCGGTTTCATCACCACCGGCTCGACGATTCCCACCACCGACGAGGCGGACGTCACGATCCCCACCATGACGGTCGCCACCCGCGATGAGCACACCTTCAGCACGAGAGCCACGGACAAGAAGACGACGGCAAATGCGGCGCCCTGCAGAAAACGGCCCATCAGAAACACCCACAGGCTCGTCGCTGCGACACAGATGAGCGCTCCCCCACAAGCCAGCGCGAGGGTGAAGACCAGCACCTTGCGCCTGCCGTGTATGTCGGCAGCCCTCGCCAGCAGCGGCGACCACACGGCGCCGGCCAGCAGCGCGCTTGTGGTCAACCAGGCCGCCTCGTCGGTGTCGAAGCGATCGAGCAGCTGCGGGATGACCATCATCGGCGATCCCACGACGACATCGGCCACCACATTGGCGAGGACCAGGATCACGGCCCACCCGACGATTCGACTCATCGACAAGCGTTGCGCTGCACAGTCTCTGAGCGACAGCGCAGGTCATGGTCGGCCAGCGCGAGGCCCGTCGCCGCCGTGCGCAGCGGCGCTTGGAGCAGCCCCAGCAGACCGAGTCGCTGCAGCCACGGCACGGCCCACAGTTTCACGTTGCGGCGCAGGAGCTGGCCGCGGGTGAGGACCAGAACCGTCCCGTCGGCGCGAAGCGCCAGATCCTGATTGCTCGTCACGTAATCGCGCATGCGGCGCTCGTAAGCGGTGTAGGCGTCCTGCGACCGCTCGTGCGCGCACAGCTCACTGGCCAGCACGTAGGCACCCGCTATCGCGATACTGGTGCCCTGCCCGGACAGGAACGCCGGCGCGTACGCCGCATCTCCGACCAACGCGACTCGGCCTGAGCTCCATCGCGGCATACGTACCTGACTGACCGTGTCGAAGTAGACATCGTCTGCGTGCGCCAGCGTGTCGATGACTTCCGCTGTCCGCCAACGGTCATCGGCGAACGCCTCGCGAAGCGCTGCGATGACCGCGGCGCCGTCGCGCCGATCGACGGTTCCCGGCGCCGGGTGCATGAACGCCGCGAACGCCCGGGCGGGCGTGCCGTCGGCTTGCCGTTCGACGACCACGATACGTCCGGGATGCGAGTAGAGGTAACCGGTCCCGGGGGCGAACATGCCGGGCGGAAGATCCCAGATCGCCGCGTAGGGCCCGAGGTGACGCAGATAGCGTTCCTCGGGACCGAACGCGAGCGCGCGCACGTTCGAATGGATACCGTCCGCACCGATCACCACGTCGACGACCTCCGGTGGACGACGCTCGTAGGCCACTTCCAGCCCTCCGTCGCACTCGCGCAACCCCGTGATCGATTCGGAGAACACGTAATCGACGCGATCGGCCGTCGCACGGTGCAACACAGCGCTGAGGTCACCCCGTGGCAGTTCGACGTCGCCGTCGCCCAACGAGCTCAGCAGGCCGCCGTAGTCGAGCGTGCACAACCGCCGGCCTCGTGGGCTCAGCAAGGTCAGCGGCACGTGCCGATAGCGATGCTCCACGAGCTCCGGATGAAGGCCCATGCGGGTGATCACCTCGACAGCCGTGCCGCGCACGTCGACCGGATAACCGCTGAGGCGCAACCGATCTGCGCGTTCCACGACGGTCACTTGCCAGCCGGCCTCGGCCAACCAGAACGCCAGGACGGGCCCGGCGATGCTCGCACCGGAAATCACAGCTCTACGTGTCATGGATGCCCCACAAAGGTCGAGTGAAATAAGCTACGTTGCTGTTGCTTAATCCAGACATTAGCGGGATGCGTTAAGCTACGCAAGTGTCCTCTAAAGCTGCATCACTGCACCGGCGGCGCGGCGCCGAACTGGACGCCGCGATCCTGGACGCGGGCTGGGAACAGTTGCTCGAGGCGGGCTACACAGGCTTCACCATCGACGCGGTGGCCGCCCGAGCGGCCGCGGCGCGATCGGTGTTGTACCGCCGATGGCCGACGCGCCTGGAACTCCTGGAAGCGGTGATCCGCCGCCGCGGCGAGGTCGACGTGATCCCCGTTCCGGATACCGGGACACTGCGCGGTGACGTCGTGGCGGTGCTCACCGAGTTCAGCGACCGTCGCGCGCGCACAATGGGACTGTTCGCCGCATTGTTCGGCGCGTACTACGACGAGGCGGGCGGCTCACCGGCCACGCTGCGTGCGCTCTTCGTACCCGACGGACCGAGCATCATGGCGCAGATCGCCGAAAGAGCAGTCGCCCGAGGAGAATTGGCGGCCATGCCGGCGCCGCGCATTCTCAACCTGCCCGCCGACCTGCTCCGCCACGAACTGTTCATGACCATGACAGCGGTACCGCAGGACACCATCACCGAGATCGTCGACGACGTCTTCCTGCCGCTGGTGGCCCGGCGGTGAGCTGACTCAGCTGGTCGCCTGCGCGGGCTCGTACGAGCAGATCGCGTCCACCTTCTCGGCCGATGCGCTCTGCGGGTCGAACTCGTAGCCCAGCCAGTCCTTGGCCAGGCGGCGCGCCAGTTCGAGACCGATCACTCGCTGCCCGAAGCACAGCACCTGCGCGTTGTTCGACAGCACGGACCGCTCGACCGAGAAGCTGTCGTGCGCGGTCACCGCGCGGATACCGGGGACCTTGTTGGCGCTGATCGCGACCCCGAGGCCGGTACCGCAGACCAGCAGCGCCCGATCGGCCTTCCCGTCGGCGATCATGCGCGCTGCCGCGACCGCGACGTGCGGATAGGCCGTGCTCTCGTCTGCACCCACCCCCACATCGGTGACCTCGGCGACCCGGTCGTCGGCCTGAAGATCACTCTTGAGCGCTTCCTTGTAGTCGAAGCCGGCGTCGTCGGAGCCGACGACGATACGGAGACCTGCCATTGCTGGTCACTTCCCTTTCGCTGTTGTGCGAGTCGAAATCGTGGCGGCGACGGTGCGCAAGCACATCGCCAGAGACGTCGCGCCCGCATCGGGGGTACCCACGCTGCGCTCGGCCAACGGACGGGCCCGCCCCACCTTGGGTCGCATGTCGACCGTGGCCTGCGCCGCCTCGGCTGCGACCTCGGCCGCTTCGCCCCACGCCTGTTGCCACGGTGTCCCGTCGGTGAGCCGACGCTCGAAGTCGTCGACGAAGGGCAGCAGCGCGTCGAGCATCGTCTTGTCTCCCGGTGCAGCGCCCCCGAGCGACACCAACGCGTCGTACCCGTCTCGCATTCCGCCGGCGACGGTCTCGCCGTCGGGCCGGCCGGTGTCGCCGAGTCGGGCGCCGAGCGCCGACAGCAGCGCACCCCACAGCACACCCGAGGTGCCACCGGCCTTGGCCGCCCACTCTCTTCCTGCCTCGGCGAGCACCGAACCCTGACCACCGCCGGCATCGACCGCCCGCTGCGCTGCCGAGCAGGCCGCGGACGAGCCCTTCACCATGCCGCGGCCGTGATCGCCGTCGCCGGCGACGGCGTCGATGCGGCCCAGCTCGTCCTCGGCCCCGGCGAGCATGTCGGCCATCGCCGCGAGGGCATCCAGTACGACTCGCGCGCCGCGGCGGCCCTCGTCGTCGGCGAGTTCATCCAGTGCCGGCCCTGCCGATTCGGCCTCGAGTTCCTCGGCGCTGCGACGTTCCCCGGTGCTCGCCGTGTCTGTCGGCGCACCCTTGCGGTAGGCGGGCGTGTCGGCAGGGGCGGTCCAGTACCGTTCCAGCTCCTCGTCGAGCCACATCACGGTCAGCGAGCAGCCGGCCATGTCGAGGCTCGTGACCAGTTCGCCCACCTCGGGTTCGACGATCTCGAAGCCGCGGTCACGCAGGAGCCGGGCGACCGTCCCCCATACGACGAACAACTCTTCGTACTTGGTGCGGCCCAGGCCGTTCAGGATCACCGCGAGCCGGGTCGACGTGGCATCGGGACGGTCGGCCAGCACACCGTCGACGAGGGTCTCGGCCAGCGCTTCCGCGGTCGGCATCGGTTCGTCGGCCACGCCCGGCTCTCCGTGGATGCCCAGCCCGACACCCATCGTGCCCTCGGGCACCGTGAACAGCGGATGGTCGGCGCCGGGCATCGTGCAGCCGTCGAAGGCGACCCCCAGCGTGCGGGTCGCGGCGTTCGCAGCCTCGGCGACGCGGACCACACCGGCCAGATCGAGACCCTCCTCGGCCGCGGCACTGGCGCACTTGAAGACGGTGAAATCACCGGCGATGCCACGCCTTTTCGCTTCCTCGCCGCGTGGCGCGCTGGCGATGTCGTCGGTGACGGCGAAGTACTCGGCCTCGATGCCTTCGCCCCGCAGCTGCGTCACCGCGAGGCCGAAGTTCATGACGTCTCCGGCGTAGTTACCGGTGGTCAGCAGTACGCCGGCATCGCCATGGGCGGCCCGTGCCACCGACGCCGCCTCCTCCGCCGATGGCGAGGTGAAGATGTTGCCCACGACGGCACCGTCGGCGAAACCGACACCGACCGTTCCACAGAACGCCGGATAGTGCCCCGATCCGCCGCCGATGACGACGGCGACCTTGCCCGGCCGGGTCCGGTGTGCGCGCACCACACCACCGGGTACGCCGGCGACGTAGCGGGAATTGGCATCGAGGAACCCGACGAGCATGTCCTCGGTGAATCTGGCAGGGTCGTTGTAGAGCTTCGTCATCGCAGTCGCTCCCCGGTCTCGGCGTCGAACAGGTAGACCCGCTCGGCCGGCGCGGTCACCGAGACCCGCTGCTCGGGTTCGTGGCTCTGTTCGGCCGGGGTCTGCACCACGATACCGTCCTCGATGCCCGCCACCGTGGTGGTCGCGAGCCCGAACTCCAGCAGGTGCTCGAAGTAGGCGACGGTCGCCGCGAGCCCCTCGCCGCCCCGTTCGGTCAGGGCGCAGTCCTGCGGACGGATGCCGACCGTGACCGCGGTGCCGTCACCGACCGTCGTCGCTGATGTCGCCAGAGTTCCTGCGCCCGAACCGATCTCGACGTGGACACGGCCGTCGCGGGTTCGCGCGACGCCCGGTAGCACGTTGATCGCGGGCTCACCGACGAAGCCGGCGACGAAGAGATTGGCCGGATCGTCGAACACCTCGTCGGGCGTGCCGAACTGCTGCACCACGCCGCCGTCCATCACGGCCAGCCGATCCGCCAGCGACAACGCCTCCACCTGGTCATGGGTGACCACGATCGTCGTGTAGCCGAATTCGCGCTGCAGCACCTTGAGTTCACGGCGCACCCGGTTGCGCGCAGAGGCATCGAGGTGGCTCAGCGGCTCGTCCAGAAGCAGCACCGGAGGGTTGCGCACCAGTGCGCGGGCCAACGCGACGCGCTGCTTCTGCCCGCTGGACAGGCTGGCCGGCCGCAGCGCGAGCAAATCGTTCATCTCGAGCCGATCGCTGATCGAGGCGACCATCTTCTCGGCCCCCTTGACCTTGCGCGCCTTCAGTCCGTACAGCAGGTTGTCGCGCACCGACAGCGGCGGATACAGCGCGTAACTCTCGAAGCCCACGCCGATTCCGCGCTTGGCGGCGGGCAGCTGCGAGATCTCGCGCTCACCGATCTTGATGGAACCGCTGGTGACCGTTTCCAATCCGGCGATCATGCGCAGTGTGGTGGTCTTGCCACACCCCGACGGGCCGAGCAGCGCCACCAGCTCTCCCGGCCGGATGTCGAGGTTGATGCCCTTGACCGCGGTCACCGCATCACGGCCGCGCGACGAATAGGTCTTCACCAGGTCGCGCAGAGTCAGGCTCTGCGCGCTCTGCTGGGTCGTGTTGTCGGTCGCGACGCTCACTGCACTGCCTCCAGGGTCTGGTCACTGAACCGGCTGGTGTCCCCGTCGCCCGGGGTGAACACGTGCACGTCGGACTCGGCGATGCGCATCGTGACCTCGTCCCCCTCTCCGACCCCGTGGCGACCCGAGGTCAACGCGATCAGCTGCGCTCCGCCCACATCGACGGTCAGCTCGATGTTGCGGCCGAGCCGCTCGGCGAGCAGCACCCGCCCCCGCAGCGATCCCTCTCGGCTCGTCACGTGGATGTCGCAGGGGCGCAGCCCCACTCGCACGCGGGTTCCTCGGTCGCATCGCACGTCCGGCGGAATCGGCACGTCGAGGGAACCGTCACCCAATCGGATGCGGCCGTCGTCGACGACACCGTCGAGCAGGTTGATCTCAGGCTGACCGAGAGCGCGCGCGACGAATGTATCGGCGGGCCTGCGCCAGATCTCCTCAGGGGTACCGATCTGCATGAGCCGGCCGTCGCGCATCACCGCGATCCGGTCGCCCAGCGCCAGGGCCTCCTGGTAGTCGTGCGTGACGTAGATCGTCGTGGTGTTCGACATCGCGCCGAGCTGCTTCAGCTCGGCACGCATGGCCGCACGCAGTTTCGCGTCCAGGTGGCTCAGCGGCTCGTCGAGCAGGTAGACGTCGGCCGGACGGACCAGCACGCGACCGAGCGCCACGCGTTGGCGCTGACCGTTCGACAGCTCCCGGGGCAGCCGGTTCTTCAGGTGGTCGATACCGAGCGTCGTGGTGACCTGGTCAATGCGCTTGGCGCGCTCGGATTCCGTGTACTTGCCGGTGCGACCGGACTTCAGCGGCGAGGCCAGGTTCTCGGCGACGGTCTTCTGCGGGTACAGGGCGTAGCTCTCGAACGCCATCGCGACGTTGCGGTGGTACGGCTCCACCGCGGTCATGTCCACCCCGCCGATCGACACCGAACCGGAGTCGACGTCGACGAGGCCGGCGATCGACTTCAACGTGGTCGTCTTGCCCGCGCCGCTGGGGCCCAGGATCACGAAGAACTCGCCGTCGGCGATGTCGAGCGAGATGCCGTCGACCGCGCGGACGTCCTTGCCGTAGGTCTTGCAGATGTCAGTGATCTTGACCGTGGCCATCAGGCTTTCACCGCCCCGAATGACAGGCCTCGCACCAGGTATCGCTGGATCGTGAGCGCGAGGACGAGTGGTGGCAGCGCGGCGATCAACGCCGCGGCGGCCGTGAGGTTGTAGTACGCCTGGCCGCCGCCCCCGAGGAACTTGGTGATGGCGACGGTGACCGTGCCGGCGTTGCTGTCGGCCAGGATCAACGGGAACACGTAGTTGTTCCAGGCGAAGATGAACGCGAGCAGCGCCGCGGCGGCGATACCGGGACGCACGATGGGCAGCGCGACCATCAGGAACGCGCGGCGACGGGTGTAGCCGTCGAGCAGAGCGGCCTGTTCGAGATCTTCGGGCAGGTCCTGGAAGTAGGAGCGCAGAATCCACACGACCAGCGGCATGGTGACCAACTGAAGCACCCAGATCATCCCGACCTTGGTGTCGAACAGGCCGATCTGGTTGTAGATCACGAACAGCGGCACGATCACCATCAGCTCCGGCGCGAACCGGAAGGACAGCATCTGGAACATCAGGTCATTGCTGCCGCGGTACTGCCAGCGACCGGCCGCGTAGGCAGCCGGGATGCCGATGACCAGCGAGACGATAACCGCGCCACCGCAATTGAGCAGGCTGGTCAACAGCGAGGCCTTGAAGTCGACGCTGGTCATCTGCGTGCCCTTCTCGGACACCACGGTGGCGAAGTTCGACCACGTCGGACTGAACGAGAAGTAGGTGGTGGTCTGCTGTTCGGCGTTCTTGAGGGCCAGCATCAGCATCCAGAAGATCGGGAACAGCGAGAAGATGAACCAGATGACCAGACCGACGTCGGCGGCGACGGCACCGATCGACCAGCGCCGCTGACCGGGCTGCAGTTCGGCTCGAGACAGGTTGAGGGCCATGCTGTTACGACTCCGCTCCGGCAGCGCGGCGCTGCGCCTTTCCGAGCACGCTCACCAGGTAGCGCGCGGTGATGAACACGATGATCCACAGCAGCAGCATGTAGGTGCTGCCGCGGGAGTAGTCCAGGTTGATGATCGAGTCCTCGAAGGCGCCGATCTGCAACGTGCGGGTGGCGACGCCGGGGCCGCCCGCGGTCAGCACGAAGATGTGGTCGAAGACCTTGAGGTTGTCCATGAACCGGAAGATCACCGCGACCAGGATGTAGGGCCACAGCATCGGCAGCATCAGCTTGCGGAACATGTAGAACCAGCTCGCACCGTCGACGTCGGAGGCCTCGAACGGCTCCTTCGGCAGCGAGCGGATACCGGCGAGCACGAGGATCGCCACGAACGGGGTGAAGATCCACACGTCGACCAGGATCACCGAGAACAGTGCATTGCTCGCCGACAGCCAGTCGAACGTGTTACCGAGGCCGAGAACGTGATTGAGGATGCCGAACTGCGGGTTGAACATCAGCTTCCAGATGACGCCGGCGATCACCGGCGCGATCATCAGCGGCAGGATCAGCACCTTCTCGAAGATCTTGCCGATGATGCTGGACCTGTTGAGCAGCAGCGCCAGCCCCACCCCGAGCACCGTCTCGACCGCCGTGGCGGCGATCGCGAAGATCGCGGTGACCTTGACGCTCTGCCAGAACACCCGGTCACCGAGCACCGAGGCGAAGTTGTCGAACCACACGAAGTGCGGATTCGGGTTCACCGCAGCGTAGTTCAGGAACGCGTAGTACGCGCCGACGAAGAACGGGTAGAGGATGCCGATGACGATCACCAGGGCGGGGATCGACAGGAGATAGGGTCGCAGCTTGCGCCGCCATGTCGGCACCTCGGGCAGCGACCGCCCGTCGCCGGCCGAGTCAGGGCGCGGCGACGCCGCAGGCGCCGTGGATGTCTGAGTCGTCATCGATGCCAGAGCTCCTAGAGGTTGACCTTGGACGTGTTGGTCTTGGCGAGGCTGCGCAACCGGGACGCGGCGTCCTCACCGCCATAGATGTCCTGCAGCGCCACCGCCCAGTTCTGCGTGGTGTCGAAGAACTTTTTCTGCGGGGTGAACTGGATCTTGGACTGGCCGATCACCGTCTCGAACGCCTCGAGATAGCCGAACTGATCCGCCGCGACCCGCTTGAAGGTGGTGTCGAACACCGACTTTCGCACCGGATCGGCGTAGGTGCCACCCTCGACGGCCTTGTTCATCGACTCCTTGCCAGGGGCCCACTGGATAAACAACCACGCCGGGAGCTTGTTGCGCGAGTTGGCGCTCATCGCCCAGCTCCACGTCCACAGGTTGGTCTTGTAGTTGCCGTCCGGGCCCGCCGGTCCGGCATACCATGCGATGTTGCCGGCCTCTTTGCTCGCTCCCGGCTTGTTCTTCGGGTACGTGGCACTGTCGGCGTCGTAGACCATCATGGCTTTCCCGTCCCCGAGATCGCCGGTGGCGTTGGGATAGTCGTAGGTGGTCCATGACGTCGGCCCCGCCTCGTGCTGCATCTGAATCCACTTCTTGGTGAAGTCGATCGCCTTGTCGCTGTCCATCTCGGCGATGAGCTCCGAGCCGTTCCAGGTGTAGTCGACAGCACCTTCGCGGGTGTACTGCGTCATGAAGCCGGGGTGGATGGTCGCCCAGGACTTGGAGCCTCGCGTGGAGATGCCGTACCGGTTCTGCGAACGGTCGGTCAGGTCGACGGCCAGCTGGATGAAGTCATCCAGGTTGTCGGGTAGCCGCGTGATGCCCTTCTCGTCGAACACCCGCTTGTTGTAGGCGACGACGTTGTTCTCGAATCCCCACGGGATGGCCCACTGCCCGCCCGTCCCCAACGGCTGGCCCAACTCGAAGTCCCAGCGCGTCGAGGTGCGCAGCCCCTCGAAGATGTCCTCGAAGTCGTACTCGGCGTTGGTGGCCGCACTGTTGGTCAGCCACGGGTTGAGATCCTCGATCCATCCCGGTGGACCGTACTGCCAGATGAAGTACGCACCGAGCATGAACGCGTCGTGCTTGCCGGAGCCGCCGGCCAGTTCGGTGTTCAACTTGGTGAAGTAGTCCGCCTCGGGCACCAGGTCGACGTTGACATTGATGCCGGTCAACTCGGTGAACTCTTTGAGCAGAGGTTGGTAGGACAGCTGGTACGGGTGTGGGGTCTGCAGGATGTTGATGGTCGACCCGGCTGCCTTGCGCCAGTCGAAGCCACCGGTCACCGCGCTCGCGCCGTTGGGCAGGCTCGCCTTGCCGCCGACACCGCACGAACTCAGCACCGGCACACTGGCGGCGGCGGCACCGGCCACACCGAGCGCCGCGAGCATCTTCCGTCGCGAGAACTGCTGGCCCATGGGAGAATTCGAGAACACGCTCATCAATGGTCCTTGTCTCAGGCGGGGATCAGGGAGACCTTGACCGATTCCTTGCCGCTGGCCACGAGCTCGAGGCCCTTCTGGAACTCGGTCAGCGGGAGCTGATGGGTGCAGATCTGATCCATGGGCAGGGTGCCGGATTCGATCATCCTGATCGCCGCGGGCCAGCAGTACGGGCCCAGATGGGCGCCGAGGACGTCGAGTTCCTTGTCGTCGCTGATGATGCTCCAGTCGACGGTCACGTCACTGCCGAAGACGCCGTATTCGACGTAGCGGCCGAGCTTGCGTAACAGGTTGAGCCCCTGCGGGACTGCCGAGGGATGCCCGGTGCCCTCCAGGTACACGTCGGCGCCGTAACCGTCGGTCAGCTCCTTGACGATCGCCACGGCGTCCTGCTCGGCGATGTTGATCGTGATGTCGGCGCCGCAGAGTTTGGCCAGCTCGAGCTTCTCGGGCGCCATGTCGAGGGCGATGACGTGCATGGGGTTCTTCGCGCGGGCGCCGGCGACCATGCCCAACCCGATGGGGCCGCACCCGGCGACGACCACGACGTCTTCGAACAGGATCTGTGCGCGCTCGACCGCGTGCAGGGAGCACGACAGCGGTTCGGCGAAGGCGGCGTGGTGCGGTGCGACGTCGTCAGACACTTTGTGCACCAGCGCTTCTGCCGGGTAGACCATGTAGCTGGCCATTGCGCCCGGGGTGCGCCGCTTGAAGCCGTACAGATCGTGGGGCTGGCACATGTGGTACTGGCCGCGCTTGCAGAACCGGCACTCCCAGCAGGGCACGATCTGCTCGGAGACGACCCGGTCGCCCACGGCGATCCCCCACCGGGACGCGGCTTCGTCGTCGAGATCGACCACGCGGCCGACGAATTCGTGACCGGGGATCACCATGGTCTCGGCCCAGGCGGGCCGGTTCTCGTCGCCCCAGAACTTTGCCGCGCCGTGGTAGCACTTCAGATCGCTGGCGCAGATTCCGACCGCTTCGACTTTGACGAGCGCTTCACCGGGACCGCGCCGGGGAACCGCCACCTCCTCCAACCGATAGTCGTTGGGCCCGTGGCAGACCACCGCCTGCATCTTTTCGGGGATCTTGTGATCGGACACCGTTTGAGCTGACAACGCAGGTTCCTCCCTCTGTGTTCGGAGTCACAGTAGCGAAGGCGTGCACATCTGTCCAGAACATCTGTTCAGTGAACTTCTTTCCAGAGCAGGCGTTCGGTGTCATACTTTGCCCATGCCCAGGCCGTCCGCGCCCGCCACCGCGTCGGCGAAGTCGGATGGTGGCGCGCCCGAGGCCGAGAGCAGCCATTTCCCGGCCACGCTGCTCTACACCGCGGCGCGGCTCTACTACGAGGACGAGGCCACGCAGGCGGAGATCGCCGAGAAGCTGGGTACCAGCCGAGCGACCGTGAGCAGGCTTCTCGCCGAGGCGAAACGCCAGGGCATCGTCCGTATCGAGGTGGTGGCACCAGCCGACGCCCCGCCCACCGAGCTCGCCGATCGGGTGGCCCGTGCGCTGAATCTGAACAGCGTCTACCTGTCCCCGCCCCTGCCCGCGCCCGGTCCGGGCCGCAGCGTGGTCGACATCATGGGCCGGGAGCTCGCGCCGGCGACGGCTCGGGCGCTTTCCGAAGCGGGTTTGCTGCCGGGCGACGTGCTGTTGGTGTCGTCCGGCCGCACGGTCTACGAGTTGGCCCAGCACGAGCTCACCTCGCTGCCCGGCGTGGTGGTGACGCCCACGGTCGGCGGCAACGACCAACCGTACGAGTGGTACCAGACCAACGAGATCACCCGGCTGGTCGCCAACCGCGTCGGCGGGCGCGCCAATTACCTGTTCGCACCCGCACTTCCCGGGCCCGCGCTCTACGACTCCCTGCTCGAGGATCCGAGCATCCAACGCGTGGTGCACCAGTGGCCGCACGCCCGGTGCGCACTGATGGGTGTCGGCGCCCCGCCGCTGACCCGCTCCGACATCCCCCAGTTCGTGCCCACCGGCTCGTCGTCGCTGCGCGCCGCCGTCGGCGACGTCTGCTCGCGGTTCTACGACCGCAACGGCGCACCCGTCGACTTCGACGGTGCGGAACGGCTCATCGCGCTGGAATTGGAGACACTTCGCCACATCCCGGTCACCATTGCGGTGGCGATCGGCAAGGACAAGGTCGACTCCATCACCGCCGGCGCCCGCGGTGGCTACTTCAACCGCTTGGTCACCGATCCCGGGACCGCCGAGGCGCTGCTCGAGGCCACCGATGACCCCGCCGATGGAGACGTAGCACAGGAGGTTTCGTGACGAGCACCGCTGAGCAGAGATACGCCGGGGTGATGCGGCTGCACGGCAAACGCGCGCTTATCACCGGCGCCACCAAGGGCATCGGCGCCGACATCGCCCGTGCGTTCGCCGCTGCCGGCGCCCACCTGGTGCTCAGCGGGCGCGACGAGACCGAACTCGCCCAGGCCCGGCGCTCGCTCGGTGATGAGTACGGCGTCGAGGTACAGGCGGTGGTCGCCGACCTCGCCGCCCCGGACGGCCCGACGGCGTTGAGCGCGAGGGCATCCGAGGCTTTCGGCGGTCTCGACATCCTGGTCAACAACGCCGGCATCTCGCTGCCCGAATCGGTCGTCGCCACCACCGCCGAGAACTTCGACGCGACGATGGCGGTGAACCTGCGCGCTCCGGCGCTGCTGGCCGCCCGGATCGGGGCGCTGATGGTCGACCAGGGCACCGGAGGAGCCATCGTCACCGTCGCCTCCGCGGCAGCGCTGGCCCCACTGCCGGAGCACTACGCCTACTGCGCCTCCAAGGCCGGTCTGGTGATGGCGACCAAGGTGCTCGCCCGCGAACTCGGACCGCACGGCATCCGCGCGAACTCCGTCTGCCCCACGGTGGTACTGACCGAGATGGGTCAGCGGGTATGGGGTGAGGAAGCCAAGGCCGCGCCGATGATCGCTCGAATCCCGTTGGGCCGCTTCGCTGTTCCACACGAGGTATCCGACGCGGTGGTGTGGCTGTGCTCGGACGCCGCCAGCATGATCAACGGCGTCGACCTCCCCGTCGACGGTGGCTACACGATGGGCTGACGCGGCTCAGCCGGCGTCGGCGTCTGCGGCGAGCCGGTGCACCTGCTGCCGCGTGGCGGGATACAGCTGCGCCCAGGTGGCGAAGAGCTCCTCGTAGCGGGCCTGGTTGCGCGGATCGGGCGTGATCTCGCGCTCGATGGTGGCCCAGTCGGTGTCGGGGGGAACGAGCCCCACGCCGATGCCGGCCAGCAGTGCGTCGCCGTAGCTGGCTCCGATGGCCTGCTCGGGTACCAGCTGCGAGCGGCCGGTGACATCGCTGATCGCCTGCGCCCACACCGGGCTCTTCAGCCCGCCCCCCACCGCTACGGTGCGGCTGGCCTCGTGTGCGTCGTCGAACCGGTCGAGTATCTGCCGGATGCCGAACGCGATGCCCTCGTAGGCCGCCCGGAACATGTGTCCGCGCCCGTGGCGCAGAGTGAGTCCGGCGAGCACGCCACGGGCGTTCGGATCGAACACCGGAGTGCGCTCTCCGGCCAGGTACGGCAGCATCAACAGGCCTTCACTGCCCGCGGGTACGGCCATCGCCTCGGCCGTCAGTTGCTCGAAAGATGGCTTGCCCGTGACCGATTGCAGCCAGTTGATCAGCGTGCCCGCAGTCGAGGTGCCTGCCGCGAGTGCCAGCGTGCGCGGGTCGACGCCCGCGGTGGTCCAAAGCGCGGGATCGCTGTGATACTCGTCGATGACCTGGACGAGGAACATCGTCGACCCGTACATCAGCATCTGATCGCCGGGGCGGCGCACCCCGACCGAGAAGGCCTCCGAGTACGCGTCGACGGTGCCCGCGGCGACGGGAACCCCCACCGGCAGACCGGTCTCGCGGGCGGCCGCGGCGCTCACCTGTCCGACAACGTCGCTCGGCCACACCAGCGACGGCAGCGGGAGCGGTCCGCAGATGCGCTCGGCCCATTCCCGGTTCCAGTCGAAATCCCGGGTGGCGTAGAGCGGGTCGCACTGGCTCGCGGTGTGGTGGTCCATCACGTACTCCCCGGTGAGCTTCGCTGCGATGTAGGAGTTGGAGCCGTACCAGCCGGCCGCGGCGTCGAACACGCGCGGTTCGTGGTGGCGCACCCATTCGATCTTGGGGCCGACGGCTTGACTGGACAGCAGCGTCCCGGCCCGTTCGAGGATCTTCGCCTCACCTAATTCCGCTGTGAGAGAGTTGATTTCGGCGTGCGCGCGGGTGTCGATGCCGTACAGGATGGCCGGTCGCAGCGGGCGCAGATCGGCATCGCAGAGGACCAGGCACGGTCCGACCCCGCTGACGCACACACCGGCCAGCGTCGCGCCCGCGGGTTGGCGGGTCATCAGCGCGGTGCTGATGGCGCACACCTCGTGCCACCACACCTTCTCGGCGTCGACTTCGGCCCACCCCGGCCGCGGAAGATCCATGCCGTGGCTGATGGTCTCGGTGGCGAGCACGGTGCCCGAGCTGTCGACGAGAACTCCCTTGGTGCTTCCGGTTCCCATGTCGATGCCGAGCAGCGTGTCCACGAGCCAACCCTACGTGGGAGAGGACAATCACCGGCGTGGACTTCCGCCGACTGCAGCTTCTGCTCGCGCTGTCGCGCCTCGGTTCGATGCGGGCCGTGGCAGACGAGTACCACCTCACCACGTCGACGGTGTCTGCGCAGATCGCCGCGCTCAGCCGGGAAACGGGGGCGCAGCTGATCGAGCCGCAGGGCCGACGGGTGCGTCTGACCCCGGCGGGCCGCCGACTGGCCGATCATGCGGTGACCATCCTCGCCGCGGTGGACCGGGCACTCCTGGACCTCGACGCCGATGCCGATCCGGCCGGCACCGTCCGCGTCGGCGGGTTCGCCACCGGCATCCGGGTCTCGCTGCTCCCGATCGCCGCGCACTTGCGCGAGCGCATGCCGCAGGTGGACTTCATCATCAGCGAGTACGAGCCCGTGGAAGCGTTTCGGCTGTTGACCGCCGACGATCTGGATCTGGCACTGACCTATGACTACAACCTGGCCCCGGCTTCCCCGGGAGCGCTGCTGGAAGCGGTGCCGCTCTGGTCCATCCGGTGGGGCCTCGGGGCGCCGACCGCCACCGCCCGCAGCATGCCCGCGCTGCGCGACTACGCCGACCACGCGTGGATCGTCAACTCCCGCAACACCGCCGACGAGGATGCGGTGCGCACGCTGGCGTCTCTGTCCGGCTTCACCCCGCGCATCGCCCACCAGATCGACAGCCTCGACCTCGTCGAGGAACTCATCACCGCCGGCTACGGGGTGGGACTGTTGCCGATCGAGCGGCCCACCGCCGCGGGAGTCACCGTGCTGCCCCTGACCGATCCCGACGTGGTGCTCACCGCCTACGCCGTCACCCGGGTCGGCCGCGCCGACTGGCCGCCGCTGCGGGCGGTGCTGGACGCGGTGCGACCGCCACCGGGTGCGGCGCTGCCGCGACCGATGTGGCCGCGCCCGGAGGCCGCGCGGCCCACCTGAGCGTCAGCGCAATGTCAGCCGCTCGGCCGTTCTATAGCGATCAAGCACCTCCGGCGTGGGATCCGCCTCGTGCACGGTGGTGTCCGCCAGGGACCACTGCGGCGGATTCTCTCCGCCCGCGAGCGACCAGGCCGCCTGCCGCGCGGCGCCGATCGCGACGTACTCGGCAGGCGCCGGGACATGGACGGGCGCCCCGAGAACCGCCGGCGCCACCTGCCTGACCGCCGCGGAGCGGGCTCCGCCACCGATCAAGATGATGCGGTCGACCGCGACGCCGTGTGCCCGGATCTTGTCGATGCAGTACGCCATGGAGGCCAGCAGACCCTCGACAGAGGCGCGGGCGATGTTGGCGGCGGTGAAGTTTCGCGTGGTGATTCCGTGCAACGCGCCCGCGGCGTCGGGCAGGTTGGGTGAGCGCTCCCCGTCCAGGTACGGCACCAGCGTCAAGCCCTCGGCGCCGACCGCGGCGCTGAGCGCGAGCCGGTCGAACTCGTCGAAGTCGACACCGAGCATGCGAGCCACCGCGGCGAGCACGGGCGCTCCGTTCAGCGTGCAGACGAGGGGCAGTTGCCGACCTGTTGCATCGGCGAATCCCGCGACGATGCCCTCAGGGTCATGGGGCGCCGTCGCACCGACCGCGCTGACCACGCCGGAGGTACCCAGAGACACCACACAGTCGCCCGGTCCGGCACCAAGGCCGAGCGCCGCCGCGGCGTTGTCGCCCGCTCCGGCACCCAGCAGCGCGCCGTGGGCGGTCTGCAACGCCGAGCCGGCGGGGGCGACGACGGTCGGCAGGGCGGGATGACGCCCCCGCAGCGCCAACTCGAGCAACTCGGCGTCGTAGGAATCCGTGGCCGCCGAGAAGTATCCGGTGCCGCTGGCGTCGCTGCGATCCGTGGTCAGCTCGCCGATGTCCGAGGAACCGGACAGCCGCCAGGTCAACCAGTCATGGGGCAGGCAGACCGCAGCGGTGGCGTCGGCGTGCGCCGGTTCGTGGTCGGCCAGCCACCGCAACTTGGTGGCGGTGATGGCCGCGACCGGCACGACACCTGTGCGGCTCGCCCACTCGTCGGGACCACCGAGTTCGTCGACCAGGTCGGCCGCCGCGCCGGCCGAGCGGGTGTCGTTCCACAGCAACGCGTCCCGGACCACGTCGCCGGTGTCGTCGAGGCACACCATGCCGTGCTGCTGCGCGCCCACCGAGACCGCAGCGACGTCGTCGATACCGCCCAGCTCGTCGATGCTCGCCTGCAGCGCTTGCCACCAGTACGCCGGCGCCACCTCGGTGCCGCCCGGGTGGGGACTGGCCGCCGACCGCACGGTCTGGCCGGTCTCGGCATCACAGATCAGTACTTTGCACGACTGGGTGGAGGAGTCGATTCCCGCGACGAGTGGCACGCCTGCGAAGCTACCCCGACGGGACGCCCGGTCGGGTTTGGTCGCCGAACCGCGTGGGAACATGTCCCCCATGTTGATCCGTCGCGTCGCGCGCCCCATGCTGTCCGCCGTGTTCATCTCTCGCGGGATCGAGGCCCTGCGGAGCCCGAAACCCGCAGCCCAGTCCACCCAGAACACGCTTGACGGGCTCAGCAAGCTGCCCGATCCGGTCAGCACCAATCTGCCGTCGGACGCCGAGACGGTGGCCCGGATCAACGCGGCCGTCCAGATCGGCGGCGGCCTGCTGCTGGCGACCGGCAAGCTTCCGCGGTTCGCGTCGGCAGCACTGGCGCTGACCGTCGTGCCGGGATCCCTGAGCGGGCACAATTTCTGGAACCAGACCGATCCTGCGCGCAAGGCCGACGAGCGGCGCGCGTTCGTGACCGACATCAGCCTCATCGGCGGCCTCATCATCGCCGCGGTCGACACCGAGGGGAAGCCGTCGCTGGGCTGGCGCGGCCGTCGCGCGGCACGCAAGGCCGCCGAGGCCGTCACCGCGGCACTCCCGGTCGGCGCGGCCGCGGGCGGCTCGCTGGCCGACAGCGAGTTCGCCGACAAGGTGGGACACGGTCTGCATGTGGGCGCGGAGCGCGGGCGCGAACTCGCGCACATCGCCCGGGAACGCGGCGGAGAGCTGGCGGAGGTCGCGCGGGAGCGCGGCGGTGAGCTCGCCGAGGTGGCTCGCGAACGTGGCGGCGAGCTGGCCGACGTCGCGCGCGAACGCGGTGGTGAGTGGGCGGTGCTGGCCCGGCAACGCGGTGAAGAGATCGCCGACGCCGCCCGTGACCGCGCGCCGGATCTCGCGGACGCCGCTCGCGAACGGGCCCAGCGCTCCGCGGACATCGCGCGTGGGCGGGCCGCAGAACTGGCCGACACCGCAAGCTCCGAAGTCAAGAAGCGCCGCAAGCAGCTGCGCTGACCCCACATCCGAGCGCCAGCCCCCGCGAAGCCCTTTCGCGGGGGCTGACTGCTGGGTACGGTGGGCTCGCAGCCAGCCGCCGTGAGAAGGAGCTCCTCCGATGACCAGCGACTATCCCCCGCGATCCGGCCAGTACGGCTACCCGGGGTCCTATCCGCCGCCCGGCGGCGGCGGCCAGCCCGGTGGCCTCGGAATGCGCTTCGCGGCCCGATTGATCGACGGCCTGATCGTCGGCATCGTGGGCAGCATCATCGTTTTCGCGATCGGCGCGTCGTCGAACATCTGGATCACCGGGCTCTTCACCGGCGCGATGAGCTTCATCTACTACGTGGCGTTCGAGGTGACCCAGGGCTGGACCCCGGGCAAGAAGTTGCTCGGGCTCAGCGTGCGCGGCCCCGGCGGGGCGCCCAAACCGACCGCTACGCAGTCGGCGATCCGTAACTCGTGGACGCTGCTCCCGATCATCCCGTTCATCGGCGGCCTACTCGGGGTGGTGGCGATCGTCGTCATCGCGGTGACGATCAACGGCAGCCCCACCAAGCAGGGCAAGCACGACGAGCTCGCCGGCGGGACCCAGGTGCAGAAGGCCTGAGGCCCCCGCCGGGGATCAGATGACGACCCCCAGCAGCAGTACCAGGATGAGGCCCGTCACCGACAGCACCGTCTCCATCACCGACCAGCTCTTGATGGTCTGCCCGACGCTCATCCCGAAGAACTCCTTGATGAGCCAGAAGCCGGCGTCGTTGACATGGGAGAAGAACAGCGACCCGGCACCCACGGCGAGCACCACCAGCGACACCTCGCCGGTGCTCAGGCCATCCACCAGGCCGAGCATCAGCGACGACGCCGTGATGGTGGCAACGGTCGCAGAACCGGTGGCCAACCGGATCAGCACGGCGATCACCCAGGCCAGCAGGATGACCGACATGTTGGCGCCGCGCGCCCAGTCGGCGAGCAGAGTGCCGATGCCGCTGTCGACGAGCACCTGCTTGAAGCCGCCGCCGGCGGCGACGATCAGGATGATCCCGGCGACCGGCGGCAACGAGGACTCGACACACGTGACGATCTGATCGCGCGTCATCCCTGCTCCCCGACCCAGCGTGAAGATGCCGACGATGACGGCGATCAACAGGGCCACGAGCGGACGACCCAGGATGTCGAACGTCTGGCGGATCAGGTTCGCGTCGTCGTCGATGAAGATGTCGGCCAGCGACTTACCCATCATCAGCGCCACCGGAAGCAGCACGCTGAACAGCGTGATCCCGAACCGCGGCCGGGACCGCTGGTCGACGGTCTGGGTGGCCAGCGAACTGCCCCCCGAGGTGGGTAGCGCGCCGCCGGAATCGGCGTCGGAAACTGCACTGTCGCGCCGCCGCGCGCCGGTGTCGCTGTCGAACCGGTCGGGGATGTCGATGACGACCCAGCGTCCGGCCAGCTTGCCGAACAGGGGACCCGCGACGATGACGGTGGGGATCGCGACGGCGACGCCGAGAGCCAGCGTGACACCCAGATCGGCGCCGAGCAGATCGATCGCCGTGAGCGGGCCGGGGTGCGGGGGCACGAGCCCGTGCATCGCCGAAAGACCTGCCAGAGCGGGGATTCCGATGGTGATCAGGGACTGCCCTGAACGCTTGGCGACGAGGTAGATGACAGGCATCAACAGCACCAGGCCGATCTCGAAGAACATCGGGAGCCCGATGATCGCACCCACCAGTGCCATCGCCCATGGTAGCGCCCGGGGCGAGGACCGCCCCACGATCGTGTCCACGATCTCGTCGGCGCCCCCGGAATCGGCCAGCAGTTTGGCGAACATCGCGCCCAGGGCGATCAGGATGCCGACGCCTGCGGCGGTGCTGCCGAAGCCGTCGGAGAAGGAGTCGAGCACGTCGCCGACGTTCTCCCCCGCCACGATGCCGACCGTCAGCGCGCCGAAGATCAGCGCGAGGAACGGGTGCAGCTTCGCCACGGTGATCAGCACGACGATCAGCGCGATACCGGCCAGCGCGGCCAGCACCAGTTGCCAGCCCGATGCCACCGGTTCGGGTAGCTCTGTGTCCGCCGCGAGGACGGTGAGCATTGACGAGTCCATCACTTCTCCTGTTCGATCGCCGAAGATGTTGTGGTGCAGTAGGTGTCGATGATCGCGTCGATGCTCTGATCGACGTCGATGGTGGTGCCCGGCTCGTCGGCGTCCAGCGGCTCGAGCGTCGCGAACTGCGAGGCCAGAAGTGAGGCCGGCATGAAGTGGCCCGGCCGGCTCGCCTGCCTGCGGGCGATGACGTCCGGGGTACCGCTGAGATGGAGGAACTGCACATCGGGGCAATGGGTGCGCAGTTGATCGCGGTAGCTGCGCTTGAGCGCCGAGCAACTCATCACGCCACCGGTCTCGCAGCGCTGCGCCAGCCAGACGCCAATGGCTTCGAGCCAGGGATGCCGGTCATCGTCGTCGAGGGGATGACCCGCGGTCATCTTCGCGATGTTCTCGGCGGGATGGAAGTCGTCTGCGTCGGCGAACGGCACCCGCAACCGTTGTGCCAGAGCGGCACCGACAGTCGATTTCCCCGAGCCCGATACGCCCATGACCACGACGGGTGACGCCACCTGATCCTCCTACCCTGCTGTGCCTGCCGTCACACACAATGCCTCAATAGGCATACGATTGCAAGACAATCACGGATTTGCATCTGCTTAATCGACATCAGCCCAGCGTATGACAGGATGATTGCGTGACCGAGACGCCGTCCGCAGCCCTGCACGGCAGCGTGCTGAGCGCCTTGGGCACGGCGATCGTGGCCGGCACACATGCTCCGGGCGACGTGTTGACCCTCGACGGCGTGTGCGTGCGGTACCGGGTGTCACGCAGCGTCGCCCGCGAGGCCATCCGCGTTCTCGAGTCCATGGGCATGGTCGCCTCACGGCGCCGCGTGGGCATCACGATCCAACCGGCCGCGACCTGGAACGTCTTCGATCCCCGACTGATCCGGTGGCGCCTCGACTCCGACGATCGCGCGAGGCAGCTCACCTCGCTGTCCGAACTGCGGCGCGGCTTCGAACCGGCAGCCGCCGCGCTGGCCGCGCAGCGCGCCGATCCGCACCAGTGCCGCATCATGGCCGCCGCGGTCTCCGACATGGTCGTACACGGACGCTCCGGTGATCTCGAGTCATACCTGTTGGCCGACAAGGTCTTTCATCGAACCCTGCTGGAGGCCAGCGGTAACGAGATGTTCCGCGCCCTCTACGACGTCGTCGCCGAGGTGCTCGCCGGGCGCACCCATCACGGCATGATGCCCGCGACGCCCAACCCGGCGGCCATCGCGTTGCACGACGAGGTGGCCCGTGCGGTCCGCCTGCGCGACTCCGACGCCGCCGAGAACGCGATGCGGGCGATCATCGACGAGGCGGCCTCCGCGGTCGCCGCCGACGACTGACGTCAGCGCCGCGGCGCGTAGGTGTAGTCGATCCGGGTGCCGTCGACGGCGGTCACTGTCACCGTCAGCTCGGCGCGCTCCGTGCCGGAGACCACCGTGCAGTCGACGGAATTGCCCACCCGGCCCTCCAGGTTGCCACCGCAGACCGCGGAGTCCGGCCGCCGATTCACCCGGCCGGTGAGCTCGTCGAGCAAGGAGGTCTCGAGCTCGGCCTTGGTCAGCAGCGGAACCAGGTCGAACGTCATCGTCAACCCGGTGACGCCGGTGACCGTCGCCGTGCGGCGCACCGGCGGACCACCGACGGACACGTCGCACTGCGCCGATGCCCCCGTGCGGCCGGGCAGCCCCGACAGGCACGCGACCGCATCCGTCGGGCTCGACACCAGCCGCGCCACGGCGCGTTCGAGTTGGGGTCGCGACAGTGCAGGGATCATCTCGTAGAGGATCGAGGCACCGTCGATGTCGGTGACGGTCACGATCGGCTCGAAGCTGTTCGTCGGGCTCAGTACGACGTCACACCGGGCGGACTGCCCGACTTCCCCGACCAGCGGGTCTTTGCAGATGACAGATTCCGGTGTCTCCCCCGCCTTCGCGAGCCGGTCTGCGATGTCGGACTGCAGATCCTCGGGCGCCACGGCAGGGATCGCGTCAGAGCTCACCGGGGAACTGCACGCCAGAAGGGCGCCACAGCCGACAGCCAGCCCGGCGAACCCCCTGATCAGCTTGGCCATCTGCTTGCCCGTCACCCTCGACCCACGGTGGTGGGGACGTTAGCAGACCGGCCACCGCGGGGTGATTGACTGCGAGGGTGGACAACCGCTCTGGCCGCCCGACCACGCTGGCCCGCCGCTTCTTCGACCGGATCGAACCGGTACATGCCGTCACCTACTTCGCGCCCGAGGCCCGGGCAGCCCTCGACGATCTCGGCTATCGCGGGTTCTGGATGGGCTACTTCGCCGCCCGGTCCGCGCCGCTGGGCATCGTGCCGGCCGAGGTCGTCACCGCGGCGTTCTACAACTTCGCCGCGGACAGGGTCGCCAAGACCCTGCCCGCCGCGTGGGACATGGCACCCCCTGCCGAGGCCCTGCGGGCCCGCGAGAGGGGGGCGGTGGCTGCGCTGCGCCGGTGCGGTGTCACCGAGATCCAGGCGCGCTCCGCGGCCGACCTGGCCGCCCGCGCAGCGGCCGGCGGTCAGATCGAGGGTCGGGTGCTCTACGCCGCCAACCGAGCGGTGGCCTGGCCGGACGAACCGGTGGCCCGGCTCTGGCACGCGGCCACCCTGCTCCGCGAACACCGTGGCGACGGCCACGTCGCCGTGCTCACCGCCGAGGGACTGTCCGGCCGCGAGTGCAATGTGCTGCACGCTGCCGCCGGCCGGGTGCCCGAGGAGATGATCAAACGCAGCCGCGACTACGACGACGCGCAGTGGGCCGCGCACCGCGACGCGTTGCGCCGGCGCGGAGTGCTCGACGCCGACGGTGCCATCACCGACCAGGGCCGCGCGCTCAAGCAGCACATCGAGGACCGGACCGACGCGCTCGCGCTGGCCGCCCTCGACGTCCTCGACGACGACGAGGTCGAGGCGTTGTTCGGTGCCCTCACACCGATCACGCGCGCCGTGATCGCGGCCGGCGACGTCCCGGCCGGGACGCCGATGGGACTGAGCCGCGACGACCTCGACGACGACAGCGCCCATCTCGGGTGACCGCTCAGCGCGGGCCGTACATGATGAGCGCGACGCCCAGCAGGGCCACCAGCGCGCCGCACACATCCCATCGATCCGGCCGAAAACCGTCCATCGCCATCCCCCACAGCAGCGAGCCGGCGATGAACACGCCGCCGTAGGCGGCGAGCACCCGGCCGAAGTGTGCGTCGGGCTGGAACGCGGCGACGAATCCGTATGCGCCCAGCGCGATCACGCCGGCCCCCATCCACGCCCAGCCGCGATGCTCACGCACTCCCTGCCACACCAGCCAGGCTCCGCCGATCTCGAGAACCGCCGCGAGCACGAACAAAGCGGCGGATTTGGCGACCACGAGGCTCAGTGGTGCGCGCTGGTGCTCGAGGTGTGACACGCCTGCGGCGGGGTGTCGACGACGTCGAGTGCGGGATTGCGGTCGAAGAAGCCGAAGGGTTTGAGCCAGAACGACACGATGTCGGCCGGCATCACCGGCCAGTCCTCGGGCCGGGTGATGTGGTGGATGCCGAACACGTACCAGAGCACCACATCGGTGTTCTCGATGGGTCGATCGGCCGCGGTCCAGTGCGTCAACCCGGTGTCGCGGACCGACTGGTTCACGAATTCGCCTGCAGGCCAACGCTCATCGGGTCGATTCGGGGTGACCCACAGGGTGTGGGCGATGACCCCGGCGCGCTGCAGCACCGGCGAGGCGGGATCGAACATCGGTGGAATGGCGCCGGTGGGGACCAGCTTGTAGGCGGGGTGGGCGCCGATACCGGTGACCACGTTGGGGTTGACCACTTTCCAGGCGCGCTGCGTGGCGAAATCGACATCCTGGCGGGCCTCGGCCTCCGTGCGCAGTGGCACGTTGCGCGTCACCAGAGACAAGCCGTACGGATTGTCCGGGCCGATCGGCTCGGCGGCGGACTCACTCATGACGACCGTGTTGTCCGTGCCGTCGACGTCCATGTCGAGACGCGCCACCAGAAAATGTTGATGGAACGGCGCATAGGTGCGTTCGTCGACGATCGTGCCGTTCGGACTGGGGGCGCCCGGGGGCAGGGGCGTGGTCACCATGATGCCGGTCGCGCGGACTTCGCACTCGATGCTGCCGTCCTGGTAGAGGCGCCAGTACACGAGGTACTCGTAGTTGGCGACGGTGACGTGGAACGACAGCGTGAGTCGGCGCATGCGGCGCACCTCGGCACCGATGTCGTGGTCCACGTGCTTCCACAGCACGGCGTTGTCCTCTTCGTGTAGGCAGATCGCGTTGGTGATCCGATACGGCTCGCCGGCACTGTCGTGCAGCACGGCATCGAGATAGCGGATCTCCCCCAGACAGTCGCAGCCGAGCTCCAGAGACGTCGTCATGAAGCCGAGGCCCCACTCCCCGATGTCGAAAGCGGTGCGCCGGTAGTGGTCCGGTGACGGGTCGCGGTAGGGCACCACCATCTCCGCGAACGACATCCGGTGAGCGATCGACCGGTCGCGGTCGCCATCGCGGTACCGGACGGTGTGCAGCGTCATGCCCTCGCGGTGGTTGAAACCCACTCGCAGCGACCAGTTCTGCCACGTCACCAGGTTGCCGTCGATCGAGAACGACGGTCCTTCGGGCTGGGTGATGTGCAACGGCTTGAGCTGTTCCCTGCGGCTGCGACCCAGCACGCCGTCGGGGATGTGACGGGGCACGTACTCCCCCATGACCTCCGGTGGTGTCGCGCCGCCGGCCGGTGAGAACGGTCCCACGTCTTCGACGCGCAACAGCTCCATTGCATTGAGGTCGATCACGCAGTGCAGACCACTGAGCATCCGCGCATACGGGTTGGCACCCGGTGCGCCCTTGACCCAGCTGTCCGACCAGCCGATGCGCCGGTCGCGGAACTCGGGCGGCGCGACTGCCTCACCGTAGGTCCAGGTGTCGAAAAACACGAGGTCGATGTCGGTGATTCCACGACCGCGCAGCGCGGCGATGACATCGGGATGGCTGCGCAGAAGTCGGTCGCACTCGGTGAATTCGTCCACGGTGAAGTTGGCCTGAACGCCGGGGACGTGTTCGAAGGACTCCACGCGATCGTCGGTCAGCGAGACCACGCTCTTGTAGGTGGCGTTCGTGCTGCGGTCGAAGCACACCACCGACGCGCGCCGCGTGGGTCGCGTTCCGCCCGCGTCGAAGTCGGCGAGCTCGGCCTTCGACGGCTCGATCAGCTCGATCGAGGCGAACCGCCAGCCCCTGCGCTCCCCCGGCTCACCCGCGGGCGTCGTCCGGACATCGCGGTCGCGTCGCAGCACCGTGGCGACCGCGCGGAACTCGGCCTCGTCGAGTGGATCGAGCGGATGGGCAGTGGATGGGGGCGGCGCATCAGACACCCGTTAACGCAACCACACACCGCAGCGGCGAGCACGCGATTACGCGAACTCGAACGTCTTCCACACCTCACGCCGTTCCGCGTGCGGATCGTGCTCGACCCGGCGGCGCCTGTCGAGCACCATCACCGCCCGTTCGTCGTGGTCGTACTGCGGCCAGTCCTCGCCGGGCATTCCGTCGACCGCGAAGGTCAGCCAACGCCTCTGGATGTCGTCGCTCACTTTGCCGGCAGCGCGCGAATCGAGTCCGGCCGCCAGCAGCTTGCCGTATCGGGACCGGTAGACGTCGAACACCGCGAGCAACTCCATCGCGTGCGTGGCGCCCAGCCCCGTCAGATGCAGCGCCCGCGTCGCGTAGTCGTATCGGTACACATACGTCGGGGCGTGTCGGCTGTGCGCTTCGGCGATCTGCCACATCGCGGAGGCGAAGATGAAATCGCCGCCGAGCCGAACACAGGCCGCCGGCTTCGGGTACTCGGGGTAGGCAGCCAGAATGCGTTCGCGCACACCGGGTTCCGCCTGAGAGAGCAGGCGTTCGATGGCCGGCTCGGTGGTCGGCAACAGTTTGAGGAAGCGGGTGAACAGCCGGCCTTCGTCGGCGTTCGTCCCCACGATCAGCGGGACGCGGTGCGCGCTACCGTCGGCCATCGCGTCGGCGGGGTTGGTCGGCAGGTACTCGGTACCGTAGGTGGGTCCGATCGCGAAGGCGCCCAACATCTCACGCTGCCCCTCGACGATGAGTTGCTCCAACGCCGTCACCAGATCCGCCGGCCGGGTGCGTATCAGCACCTCGGCGGCGTCGGACCCCGTTGCCCCGAGGGAGCGCGCGAACCGCTCTGCGTACTGCTCGGCGATATCGGCGCCGCGGGTCATGCCGCTGCTGGGACTCTGCGCGATCGCACGGGCGAACAAGCCCGCAGCGTCCGGGGTGGCCAGCAGCGTCGCGACCGCGTGGGCGCCTGCGCTCTCCCCGAAGATCGTCACGTTGTCCGGGTCGCCACCGAACGCGGCGACGTTGTCGCGGACCCAGCGCAACGCCATCACCAGATCCCGCAGGAAGAGGTTGTCGTCGATCGGGTGCTCGGGGGTCGACAGCGACGACAACTCCAGACAGCCCAGCGCCCCGAGGCGGTAGTTCACCGACACATAGACGCATCCGCGCCGCGCCAGCGCGGCACCGTCGTAGATGGGCGTCGCCGAGCTGCCGAGCAGGTAGCCGCCACCGTGGATGAACACCATCACCGGCAGTGTCCCGCTCTGGGGTCCGGTGTGCGGCTCGGCCGGCGCCACCACGTTGAGCGTCAGGCAGTCCTCGCTCATCGGCTGGTACTTGCCCGGCCGCAGCAGGGTGTACATGCGCTGCTGCGGTGCGCAGGCGCCGAACCCGTGACAGTGCCGCACGCCGGACCACGGCTGAACCGCAACGGGTGCGCGGAACCGCAGCGGGCCCACGGGCGGCTTGGCGTAGGGGATCGACCGCCAGCGGTGAACGCCGTCGCGGGTGAACCCTTCGACGACGCCGGATGCGGTTCTGACCCGCACGGTGTGCTCGTGCATCTTCCCGACGGTAGCGAACATGCGCCCGGCACGCCGCGCCGACCGTGTCGTGTCGGACGGCTAGCCTGGCGTCATGCGCATGGCCGGCCTGCTCGCGGTGGCGACCCTGGTGGCCGGCTGCGCATCGTCGACCGGCGGCCGGCCGGAGTCGGCAGCACCCGAACCGCCCCGGCCCACGGCCACGACCAGCACCGCCGCCGCGCCGTCGACCACCCAGGCCGCGGCTGCGCCGAGCCAGAGCGCCACGATCGACCAGGTGATCGCGTTCGTCGAAGAGGCCGCTGCGGCGGACGCCGCCACCTTCCATGTCGCGTTCCGCGACGGTGTCACCACCCGCCTGGGCGACGACATCGCCTTCACCGCTCCGTCGGGGGCACCGTCGGGCAACACCCAGTGCATGACCACCGCGGACGGCTTGACGTGTCTGCTGGACCTGACCGCCCCACCGCCGCCTCCCGCGGACGCCGAGGGGATGTGGAAGGCGGGCTGGGTGGTGTTCCCGGGTGCTGACCTGCGCGTCGGCGCGCTGCGCGGTGATCCGGGGCCGTTCATCGCCGGATCAGGGGCGGAACTGCCGACCGGTCGCGCGCTGAGCATCGGCGATACGCGCTGCCGTAGCGCCGACGCAGGCCTGTTCTGCGTGAACTATGCGCACCGGTCCGCCGTGCGGATCAGCGCGGACGGTGTGGTGCCGTTCGGCTGCCTGCAGCCCGTGGCGCCACCACCGGGCGTCGGGGCCGCGTACCGCTGCTGACCACTCACAGGTGCTGCTGCCGCGCCTTCTCGCGAACCCTGCCGGGGTACGCCTGGGTCATGCCGACGGCCCCGACGATCACCACCACCGGAATGACCGCCTTGGTGAGATGCACAGTCGCCGGCGCGGTGGCGGCGAGGTAGCCCAGCACTGCGATCAACGCGAACACCAGCGCCCACATCAGGGTCAGGACCTGATTGGTGCGGCGGAACGCCATCTGCTCCCAGTCCTGCCGGAGCGCCGACGCCGGCGCGTACTGGGCGGTGAAGGGTTCGAACGCCAGGGAGCCCAGCGACATCACCGCGAGCACTCCGCTGGACAGGGTGGTGGCGTAGGTGTCCATCCAGTCGCGATCCTGGGCACCGACGACCAGGCCGACCACGGTCACGCCGGCAAAGAACACGACGGTGACGATGTCGAGCATCCGCACCCCGGCGACGCCGGCCGACACGCCGAGGATCAGAGTGGCGAGCACCGCGCAGACGGCGCCGAACAGCCACGTGCTCGGGCCGTCGGCCACCACCCAGTAGATGATCCACGGGACGAACCCGACGAACGGGCTGCGCTCGAACCATTCGTCCATCGAAGTGTCGGGCGCAGCTCAGCGCCACCCGTCGGCCGCGCGCGCGGCCCGCATCACCGCGTCACACAACTCGCGCAGTTCACTCGGCTCGGCGCCCTCCTCGAGGGCGGTCGCCATGTCCTCGGCGGCGCAGCGCACCTGATACACCCTGTCGGACAGCACCGACGCCTCCTCGGCGCTCAGCACGACCGCGTCTTCGGCCACCGCGGACCCCTTGACCAGGGCACGCTGTTCATAGGCCCGCTGCCGGCAGGACTGCCTGCAGTACTGGCGCCGTCTCCCCAGCCCCGCGTCGGCCACTTCGCGGCCACACCACCGACACATCTGAGGACGTGTACGGGATCTGCGAGGAGGAGCCAGCCGGTCCGGGGAGGCGGTCACGCGCCGACTCTAAACCGAGGAATACTCGGATCCCGGTATCATCGAGGGCCGAGTCGGGAACTCCGTTGATCAGATCTGCGTTGAATACCCCGGACCACATGCGCTGAAGAGGAGTTGACGATGGCTGATCGCGTCTTGAGGGGCAGCCGCCTCGGAGCTGTGAGCTACGAGACTGACCGCAATCACGACCTGGCGCCGCGTCAGGTCGCCCGCTACCGCACCGACAACGGCGAGGAATTCGACGTTCCGTTCGCCGACGATGCCGAGATCCCCGGTACCTGGCTGTGCCGCAACGGCATGGAGGGCACGCTCATCGAAGGTGATGTGCCCGAGCCCAAGAAGGTCAAGCCGCCCCGCACCCACTGGGACATGCTGCTGGAGCGCCGCTCGGTCGAAGAGCTCGAGGAACTGCTCAAGGAGCGCCTCGACATCATCAAGACCCGCCGCAGGGGCTGATCAGCGGGCGGTGCCCCGGGCCCGGTCCAACCGGGCCCGGATGCCCCACTGTGCGACTTTGAGGATGGCTTCGCGGATTGTCGAGCCGTCCATCTTCGAGACCCCGTGCTCGCGTTCGGTGAACGTGATCGGCACTTCGACGACTGTGAACCCGGCGTTGATCGAACGCCAGGTCAGGTCTACCTGGAACCCGTAGCCCTTCGAATCGACGGCAGCCAGGTCGATCTTCTCGAGCACCTCACGTCGGTACGCGCGGTAGCCCGCGGTGATGTCGTGGATGTCCACCCCCAGCAGGATGCGCGAATATCCGTTGGCCGTCTTGGACAGAACCATCCGGCGGCGCGGCCAGTTCCGCACCTCCCCACCGTCGACGTAGCGCGAGCCGATCGCAAGATCCGCGCCGCGATCGACGGCGTCGAGCAGCCGGTACAGCTGCTCGGGGGCATGGCTGCCGTCGGCGTCCATCTCCACCAGCACGGTGTACTGCCTGCTCAGCCCCCACGCGAAACCGGCGAGGTACGCCGCGCCGAGACCGTCTTTGGAGGTGCGGTGCATGACGTGGACGCGGTCGGGATCGGACAGCGCGAGTTCGTCGGCCAGCGCGCCGGTGCCGTCGGGGCTACCGTCGTCGACGACCAACACGTGCACCTGCGGCGCAGCCTCGGTCACCCGGCCGATGATCTTGAGCAGGTTGTCGCGCTCGTTGTAGGTCGGGATGATCACGAGGGTGCGTGCGCTGGGCTTCGCCGCGGCTTCCGGGCCGACTTCCTGGCCACCGGGGCTGCCGGGGACGCTCATGTGGCTCCTTTGCCGTTCTCGGACGTCGACCGCCGACGCCTCAATCTTGCTGGCACGAAGAATCCATTGTGCAGCATGGCCGCCACGATCCCCGCACCGCCGATGGCCACCAGCACCGCCTCGACGTAGGGACCGAACCGGGTCGCCGGGGTCAGCGACGTCCGCAGCCGGATCTGTTGATCCAGGTAGGCAGGCTCGAAGAACTGCGTACGCGCCAGCTCGCGACCTGCCGGGGAGATCACCGCGCTGATCCCGACGGTCCCGGAGACGACGACGTAGCGATCGTGCTCGACCGCTCGCAACCGGGCGAACGCGAGTTGCTGTTCGCTCATAGCCTCGTCGAAGGTCGCGTTGTTGCTGGGGACGGCGAGCAGCTGGGCGCCACTGCGGACGGCTTCGCGGGCGGCGCGGTCGAAGATCACTTCCCAGCACGTGGTGACACCGACGGGGATGCCCGCGGCCCGCACCACGCCGTCACCGTGGCCGGGCACGAAGTAGCCGGCCCGGTCGGCATACGACGAGAGCTTGCTGAAGAAGCCGCGCCACGGCAGATACTCGCCGAACGGCTGGATGATCTGCTTGTCGTGGCGGTCGGCGGGCCCGGTGTCGGGGTCCCAGACGATCACCGAGTTCGTCGACACCGGGTTGTCACGGCGGTAGCCGGGAGCGGCGAGCACGCCGCCCACGAGGATCGGCGCCCGAATCGCTGCAGCGGCCGCGGAGATCTCCTTGGCGGCGTCGGCGTTGGCCAAAGGATCGATGTCCGAGGAGTTCTCCGGCCAGACCACCACCATCGGCTGCGGTGCCCGGCCCGCCCGCACGTCGTCGGCGAGGCGCAGCGTCTCCTTGACGTGGTTGTCGAGCACCGCACGCCGCTGGGCGTTGAACTCCAGCCCCAGCCGCGGCACGTTGCCCTGCACGACGGCGACGGTGACCGGCGGTTCGTCGCCGACGCCGGCACCGGACTTGCGCACATGCGGCCAGGCCAGCGCGGCGGTCAGCAGCACGATGGCCACGCACAGTCCCGGCAACACCACGGCCGGCGGTGCCGCGGCGCGTGCGGCGCGATCGCTGCGCCACCACCTGATCACCTCGATCGTCATCGCCGCGACACCGAAGCCGACCAGCACGACACCGAAAGAGACCAGCGGGGCCCCGCCGAAGTAGGCCAGCGGCAACGCCGGACTCTGGGTTTGCGAGTAGCCGACGACACCCCACGGGAATCCGCCGAACGGCACCGTCGATTTCAGCCACTCCTGCGCCGACCACAGGCCGGCGAACCACAGCGGCCAGCCGGGCACCCTGCGAACGAGGACCGCGACGAGCCCGAACAGCGCCGGGAACAGCGCCTCGACGGCACTGAGCGCGAGCCACGGCACCGGGCCCACGAGTCCACTGATCCAGGGCAGCAGAGGGATGTAGAACGCGAGCCCGAACAGCAGCCCGTAACCGAATCCGCCCTTGATCGTCGTCGACCGCGTGGTCAGCACCCAGCCCAGCGCGGCGAAGGAGGCGATGGCGGCGAACCACCAGCCGAACGGCGGGAAACTCAGGCACAGCATCAGCCCACCCAGTAGGGCGGCCGTCAACTGCGGCAGCCGGTCCACCACGGCCCGACCGATCCGCTGTCGTCGCGACAGGGGCTGGGCGGTGACGGGTTCGGCTTCGGGTTCGCGTTCGGTGGCCTCAGCCATGGAGGATCGCGCCTCGATGCACCGTCTGCCGGCACCGCGGGGCATCACCGTCCAGACGGGGCAGCACCGGGACTCGAGAGCGAGGGTCGGTCGACCAGCGCTGCACCGCATCGGCGGGGGCGCTGACGTCGAACTCGTCGGCGTCCCACACCGCGTAGGAGGCGGGCGCACCCGGCACGAGCGTGCCCGTCACACCGTCGCGGACACCGCCGGCGCGCCAGGCTCCCCGGGTGGCGGCCGCGAAAGCGGCGCGGGCCGACACGGCGCTGCCTGCGCTGCGATGCGAGGTCGCCGCGCGCACCGCAGACCACGGATCCATGTCGGTCACCGGGGCATCGGAACCGAAGGCAAGGGGCACGCCTTGGGATGCTAACAGCGCGAAATTGTTCATCCCCGACGCGCGCGTCGGTCCGACACGCTGGGCATACATGCCGCGCGGACCGCCCCACAGCGCGTCGAACACAGGCTGCATGCTCGCGATCACACCCCAGCGGCCGAGCAGGGCGGCCTGCTCCTCGGTGACCATCTCGAGGTGTTCGAGGCGGTGCCCGCAACGGGCGACGGCCACGCTGCCGAGCTCGTCGACAACGAAACCCAGCGCGTCGACGACCGCGGTGACCGCGGCATCGCCGATGACGTGAAAGCCGGCGGTGATGCCTGCCTCGGTGCAGGCCATCAGGTGCGCGACGATCGCGTCACCGCTGAGATAGGCGGAGCCGTGCGGCGTCGCGCACCCTGGCGCCGCGTCGGCGTACGGCTCGTGCAGCCACGCCGTGCGCGAGCCGAGGGCCCCGTCGACGAACAGGTCACCGGCCAGTCCCTGCGCGCCCGTCTCGGCGATCAGTGCGCGGGCTGCGTCGGCCGAGCCGACCGCCTCACCCCAGTAGCCGACGACGTCCACGACGTGCTCCACCGCGCGCAGTTCCCGCCAATCCTCGAGACCGCCGATCTCGGGCCCGGCACATTCGTGGACGGCGACGACGCCACGCGACGCCGCGAGGTCGAGGGCGGCCCGGCGGGCGTCGCGGCGCTGCGCGGCGGTCAGGTGGTCGCGGGCGACGCGGCGCACCCGGTGGTGATCGTCGGCCGTCAACGGCCCACGGCCCGACACGCCCGCAGCGTCCTGCAGCGCCGTCGAGGCGACCGCGGAATGCACGTCCACCCGGGCCAGATAGGCCATCCGGCCCGGTCCCACGGCGGCGTCGACGTCCTCGACGGTCGGAGGGGCCTGTTCCGGCCAGCCCGATTCGTCCCATCCGTGCGCCCACAGCACCCCGTCGGGATGCGCGCGGGCATGCGCGGCGACCAGGTCCATGCAGTGGTGAAGCGAGGTCGCCGCCCGCAGGTCGAGGCCGGTCAGACTCAGGCCGGTGGCCGTGACGTGAACATGGCTGTCGACGAAGGCCGGTGCGACGAACCCGCCGGCGAGGTCGACGATCTCCGCGTCCGGGAACTGCGCCCGGCCGACGGCGTCACTGCCCAGCCAGGCGATCACCCCGTTTCGGACCGCCATGGCGGTCGCGTCGGGCATGGCAGGGCTGTGGATGCGCCCACCCAGCAGGAGACGGGTGGCGTTCACTCCGGCAGACGACGCGGTTCGGCCTGGGGTTCGGGGGTGGCGGCGGGAGCGTCGACGACATCGATGACCTCGCCGTCGATGTAGTCGCCTCGAGACGGTGGGTGCGCGAACCGCCGTGCGCCGAACCCCGAGGCCGTGCCCGCGCCGACGATCAGCGGCGCCCGCCGGGCGGCCATCGCGGTGACGACGGGACGCGCGACTGCGCGGGTGGGGGGAAGCAACAGAAGTGCGCCGACGACGGAACTGGCCAGCCCGGGAATCACGACGAGCACCGTACCGAGCGCCATCAGAGCGCTGTCGGTGACCACCCCGGCGGCATTGTCCGCGGTGAGCCCGGATTGCAGACGGCGCAGGTGGCGGCGCAGCTGGGACCCGGCCAGCGCGAGGCCGAGCAGGAACGTGCCCGCGACCGCCAGCAAGGTCGCGCCGAAACCGATCGTCGCGGTCAGCGCGACCAGTACGGCCATCTCGACCACCACGTAGAGCGCGAAGAGCCTCATCGCCATGCCCGGTCAACGTCCGGGGCGCGCGTTCGGTTCCTAGCTGCCGGCAGGTGGGGCGGTCACCTCGATGGCGGCGTGCACCTTGTCGATACCGCCGCGCAGGATCGCCTGGGGGATGAAGTACCAGGCGTGGTTCCAGTAGCGCTTGATGATGAGGGTGAACACCCGGCGCGTCTCGGATTTGGGCAGCATCCGGGCGACACCCTCGACGGGCTCACCTTTGACCTTGCCGAGCACGCCGCACTTCTGGATCGTCACGCGCGGAGTGTTGTTGATCCGCTTGGTCTTCCACGACCCGTCGTCGGTGATGATCAGCAGCTTGTCCCCGTCAGGAACACCCCACACCGGGGTGTGCTTCGGTTTGCCGTCCTTGGTGAAGGTGGTCAGCAGGAGGTACTTCTCGCGGTAGACGTCGGCGAAGGTGGGTGCCATCGGTCAGCTCGCCGCCAGCTCGATGGTGACGTTCTTGTCCATGCCGCCGCGCAGCTTGGAGAAGACGTTGAACACCTTGCCGATCAGGCCGTACCGCTTGCCCAGCGCGTCGTAGGTCGCGGCGTTGGCGGACTTGTCGAGGATCCGCGCAGTGACTTCCACCGCCTCGCCCTTGGGCTTGCCGCCTCGGTCACACGGGGCGATGGTCACCCGGGAGGTGTTGCGGATGCGCTTGACCTTCCACGACTTCTCCTGGGTGATGGCGATCAGCTTGTCCCCCGCCGGCGCCGCCCAGATCGCGGTCGGCTTCGGCCTACCGTCCTTGGTGAACGTCGTGAGCAGGATGTACTCGGACTTGGCGACCTCGGCGAACGTCACGGGCATGGCACAAATGTAGCGGGATCAGCCCTCGAGATCGCCCTCGGTCTCCAGCAGCACCTGCCGGAGACCGTCGAGGGTCGCCTGCTCAGGAGCAGCCCACATGCCACGCCCGGCCGCCTCCAGCAGGCGTTCGGCCATCCCGTGCAACGCCCACGGGTTGGACTCGTTCATGAACTTGCGGTTCTCGTCATCGAGGACGTAGCTCGCCGACAGCTGTTCGTACATCCAGTCCGCCATCACACCCGCGGTGGCGTCGTAGCCGAACAGATAGTCCACCGTCGCGGCCATCTCGAACGCACCCTTGTACCCGTGTCGGCGCATCGCGGTCATCCAGCGCGGATTGACGACGCGGGCCCGGAACACGCGGGTGGTCTCCTCCGACAGGGTGCGGGTGCGTACCGCGTCCGGTCGGGTGTTGTCTCCGATGTAGGCCGCCGGCGCGGTACCGGTCAGCGCGCGCACCGTCGCGACCATGCCGCCGTGATACTGGAAGTAGTCGTCGGAGTCGGCGATGTCGTGCTCACGGGTGTCGGTGTTCTTCGCGGCCACGGCGATCCGGCGGTAGGCCCGGTTCATGTCGTCGGTGGCCGGGGCGCCGTCGAGGCCCCGACCGTAGGCGAAGCCGCCCCACGCGGTGTAGACGGCGGCCAGGTCGGCATCGTCGCGCCAGTTGCGACTGTCGATGAGCTGGAGCAGGCCGGCGCCGTAGGTTCCCGGCTTGGAGCCGAAAATCCTTGTCGTCGCTCGTCGTTCGTCACCGTGCTCGGCGAGGTCACCCTGCGCGTGCGCACGCACGAGATTGTCCTCGTCGGACTCGTCGAGACCGGCGACGAGTCGTACCGCGTCGTCGAGCATCGCGACCACATGCGGGAAGGCATCCCGGAAGAACCCGGAGATCCGCACGGTCACGTCGATGCGGGGCCGGCCCAGCTCGGCCAGCGGGATGGCCTCGAGATCGACCACCCGGCGCGACGCCTCGTCCCAGATGGGACGGACCCCGAGCAACGCGAGCACCTCGGCGATGTCGTCACCGGCGGTGCGCATGGCCGACGTGCCCCACACCGAGAGGCCCACCGATTCCGGCCAGCGTCCGTGATCGGCCCGGTACCGCTCGAGGAGCGAATCCGCCATCGCGACACCGGTTTCCCAGGCCAGCCGGGACGGCACCGCCTTCGGATCCACCGAATAGAAGTTGCGTCCGGTCGGCAACACGTTGACCAGTCCGCGCAAGGGTGATCCCGACGGGCCCGACGGGATGAAGTGGCCGTCGAGCGCCCGCAGCACCTGGTCGATCTCCCCGGCGGTCTGCCTCAGCCGCGGCACCACCTCCACGGCCGCGAACCGCAGGATCGCCGCGACCGCGGAGTCGTCGGTCAGAGAGTCGACGACATCGGCGTTCCAGCCACTGTCCTGCAGGGCCGCAACGAGTTCCCGCGCCCTGGTTTCGGCCTCGTCGACTGCCGCGCGGTCGTCATGGCCGTCCTCGGCCAGCCCGAGAGCCTGGCGCAGCCCGGGCACGGTCTGCTCGCCGCCGAAGAGCTGCCGTGCCCGCAGGATCGCCAACACCAGGTCGAGTTCGCTCTCGTCTGCAGGTCGTTGGCCGAGGATGTGCAGACCGTCGCGGATCTGCACGTCCTTGATCTCGCACAGCCATCCGTCGACGTGCAGCAGCATGTCGTCGAAGGAGTCCTCGTCGGGGCGGTCCTCGAGCCCTAGATCGTGGTCCATCTTGGCCGCCCGCATCAGCGTCCAGATCTGCTGACGGATCGCCGGGAGCTTGCCCGGGTCGAGCGCGGAGATCGTGGAGTGCTCGTCGAGGAGCTGTTCCAGACGGGCGATGTCACCGTAGGTCTCGGCACGCGCCATCGGCGGGATCAGGTGGTCGATCAGCGTCGCGTGGGCTCGTCGCTTGGCCTGGGTGCCCTCCCCGGGGTCGTTCACGAGGAAGGGGTAGACGAGCGGGAGGTCTCCCAGCGCGGCGTCGGTGCCGCACGATGACGACATGCCCAGCGTCTTGCCCGGCAGCCACTCGAGATTGCCGTGCTTGCCGAGGTGCACGACGACGTCCGCGCGAAAACTGTTGCCGAACGCCCCGTCCAGCCAGCGGTAGGCGGCCAGGTAGTGGTGACTGGGCGGTAGGTCCGGGTCGTGGTAGATGGCCACCGGGTTCTCGCCGAACCCGCGGGGCGGCTGCACCATTATCACGACATTGCCGGATTGCATTGCGGCGATGACTATTTCACCGTCGGGGTCGCGGCTGCGGTCGACGAACAACTCTCCCGGTGGCGGGCCCCAGTGTTCGACCACCGCGTCGGCGAGCTCGCGGGGCAGCGTGGCGAACCAGGCCCGGTAGTCCTTCGCCGACACCCGGATCGGGTTGCCGGCCAGCTGCGTCTCGGTCAACCAGTCGGGGTCCTGGCCGCCGCGTTCGATCAGCGCGTGGATCAGCGCGTCCCCGTCGCCTGCGTCGAGGCCAGGAACCTCGCCGATGTCGTAGCCCGCCTCGCGCATCGCACCCAGCAACGCGATCGCGCTCGCCGGAGTGTCCAGACCGACTGCGTTGCCGATGCGGGCATGCTTGGTCGGGTAGGCGGAGAACACCAGGCCGACCCGTTTCTCGGCGGGACCGATCGATCGCAGCCGAGCGTGGCGCACGGCCAAACCCGCTACCCTGGCGCACCTTTCGGGATCGGCGACATAGGTGATGAGCCCCTCGTCGTCGATTTCCTTGAACGAGAACGGAACCGTGATGATCCGGCCGTCGAATTCGGGAACGGCGACCTGGGTGGCCACGTCGAGCGGCGACATCCCGTCGTCGTTGGCGTCCCACTGGGCGCGCGACGACGTCAGGCACAGGCCCTGCAGGATCGGGACGTCAAGGGCGGCAAGGTGAGCCACGTTCCAGGTGTCGTCGGCCCCGCCTGCCGTCACCGCCGCCGGAGTCGCGCCACCGGCCGCGAGCACGGTGGTGATCATGGCGTCGGCGGTGCCGAGCAGTTCGATGAGTTCGGGCTCCGGGGTGCGCAGCGAGGCGCAGAACACCGGAAGCGGCACTCCCCCGGCGGAGTCGATGGCCTCACACAGCGCCTCGATGTAGGCGGTGTTGCCCGCCAGCTGCTGCGCCCGATAGAACAGCACCGCGACGACGGGCCCGTCGGTTCGGCCGGCGGGACGCTCCAGAACACCCCAGGCCGGCGTGCTCGCAGGCTCGGCGAAGCCGACGCCCGTCATCAGCAACGTATCGGACAGGAAGGCGTGCAGGTTCGCGAGATTGTCGACGCCGCCCTGCGCCAGATACACGTGCGCCTGCAGTGCGACCCCGGCCGGCGTGGTCGAACGGTTCATCAGGTCGGCGTCGGGCGCCTGCTCGCCGCTGACCACCACGGTCGGCACCCCGCTGGAGACCACCGCGTCGATACCGTCCTCCCACGCGCGGTAACCGCCGAGGATCCGCACCACCGCGACGTCGGCGGCGGCCAGCAGCTCCTCGAGCTCACCGTCGACCAGCCGCGACGGATTGGCCCACCGGTAGCGCGCACCCGAGGCGCGGGCGGTGATCAGATCGGTGTCCGAGGTGGACAGCAGCAGAACGGTCGTCACCCCCCATTCGTACCGGACGGGGGAGAGCTCCGTGACCTCGGCGTCGCCGACGGAACCGAATGAGGGACTTACCGGCCGTCGAGCGTCAGCGGTTCCAGCGGCCGTACCAGGTCTGCCGGTAGGGCGTTCCCGCGGCGATGATGAGCCCGGCGACCACGATGGCGAATCCGATGAGTGCGAACATCGTCGTTCCTTTCCCGCGACCCCGTCGATCACGGGGCGCTCTGAGGCCAGACGGTACCGCCGGTACCGGGTTCTGCGCGGAAATGGTGCGGGACAGAACTATGCCCGGAATTTTGTGACCGTTGTCACACCGTGCTCAGTCCACGGTCACGAAGCCCCGCGACACCATCCAGTCGCGCGCGACCACGCTGGGATCGCGGCCCTCCACGTCGACCTGCTTGTTCAGATCGGTGATCACCTCGTTGGTGATCGCCGCGGTGACCGGCGCGGTCACGTCCGCGATCTCGGGATGGGCCTCGAAGAAGCTGCGCTTCATCGTCACCGACGGGTTGTAGTGCGCGAAGAACTGCTTGTCGTCGACCAGCACGGTGAGGTCCAGCGCGGCGATCCGCCCGTCGGTGGTGAAGACCTCGCCGAAATCGCACTGCGTGCCCTCGGCGGTGGCCTGGTAGATGATGCCGACCTGCAGGATCGGCGTGATCGCCCGGGCCGGGTCGAAGCCGTACGCCGTTGCCATGCCGGGGAATCCGTCTTGACGGGCGCGGAACTCGGTGTCGACGCACGTGCGCGCCGCAGCCGGGTCACGCTTGACCAGTGCGGCGTAATCGGACAGTGTGCGCACGCCGGTGCGCTCCACGGTGCGGGCGCTGGCAGCCAGCGCATAGGTGTCGTCCATCGGCCCGGGCTCCAGCCACACCATGTCGTTGCGGGCGAGATCCTCGTCACGCACCGCCTCGTACTGCTCACGCGTGTCGGGCAGCGGCTTCTCGTGGCCGAGGTAGTTGATCCACGCGTTGCCGGTGAACTCGTAGGCGACGTCGACCTGGCCGGACAGCTGCGCGCCGCGAGTACTGCGACTGCCCACGATGCCGGTCAGATCGCGCACCTGCGCACCTGCCGCCGCGAGGGTGTACTCGAGGATGTAGCCCAGGATGACCTGCTCGGTGTACTCCTTGGAGCCGACCGTGATCTCGACGCCCTCCAGACCGGGCGTCGGCTGGATCGAACCCGGCTCCACCTTCAGCGGTACCGCGCTGCCCGACCCCAGCCCACAACCGGTCGTCACCAGCAGGACCACGGCGGCGAGCGCGGCCAACCGCCCGCGGCCGTTCACCGCAGACCCTTGGGGCCGACGAAGAACTCGGCGAGCCCGCCGAGCCAGTCCACCAGCAGCGCAAGGCACACCGCCAGCACGCTGCCCAGAATCAGCGTCACGTTGTCCTGCAGCTTGTAACCGGTGTCGATGAGGATGCCGAGGCCGCCGGCGTTGACCAGAAACGACAGGGTGGCCGTGCCGACGGCCAGGACCAGCGAGGTCCGCAGCCCGGCCAGGATGAACGGCACCGCCAGCGGGAGTTCGACGCGTGCCAGCAGCGCGGTACGCGACATCCCTTGTCCGAGGCCGGCGTCGATCATGGAACGGTCCACCCGGTCGATACCCAGGATCGTGCTCGACAGCACCGGCAGCAGCGAATACAGCGCGATCGGCAGCACGCCGATCCAGAAGCCGGTGCGGGCGGTCAGCAGGAACAGCAGCACCAGCAGACCGATCGCGGGAGCCGCCTGACCCACATTGGCGATACCGATGACCAACGGCCGCAACAGTTTCGCGCCCGGCCGCGTGACCAGGACACCGAGCGGGACGCCGATCAGCACGACGATCGCGGTGACCGCTGCGGTGATCAGCAGGTGCTGCCAGATCAGCGTCGCGACGTTGCCGGGGTTGATGTTCTCCTGCTGAGTGGCGGTCAGTTCGCGATTGAAGGCCCATAACACCACGGTCGCTGCGACGATGATGACCAGCACGGGCTGGACGAACAGCCGCAACCGCTCCGCGGCGGTGCGCGCCGGTGCGCCGGTCGGCGCGCTCTGGGCGGTGTCGGCCGAGGTCACGAGGGGCCGTCCGCCTCGTTCTCGGTGTCCGCGCTGTCCTCCGCGTCGCGACGAAGCCGGGTGATGGTGTCGATCAGCGTGTCGAGGGTGACGACTCCCTCGTATCGGCCACCGGGTCCCGTCACCACCGCCGACGCGTGCTGCTCGGCCAGGATGGCCTCCAGAGCGTCTTCCAGCGTCGCCTGGGTGCTGACCACGTCCAGGTGTTCTGCGACGTCGGAGAGTGATTCCGCATGCCTGAGCCGGTCGGCACGCACCCAGCTGACCGGACGCTCGCGACCGTCGAGAACCACCGCCCAGTCGCACTCGCTGCCCGCGAGCGTCGCGCGCACCTGGTCGATCGTGTCGTCGTGGTGCACGGAGGGACGCGATTCCAGGGCGACGTCTCCGACACGCAGCAGTCCGAGCTGCCGCAGGGACGCCCCGGAGCCGACGAAGCCGGCCACGGTCTCGTCCGCGGGATTGGCGAGGATGTTCTGCGGGGTGTCGTACTGCAGCACCGCGGACTGCGGGCCCAACACCGCGATGCGGTCGCCGAGTTTGACCGCCTCCCCGAAATCGTGGGTGACGAACACGATCGTCTTGTGCAAGTCGTCTTGCAGGCGCAGCAACTCGTCCTGCAGCGTGCTGCGCGTGATCGGGTCCACCGCGCCGAACGGTTCATCCATCAACAGCACCGGAGGGTCGGCCGCCAGAGCGCGCGCGACACCCACCCGCTGCTGCTGCCCGCCGGACAACTGGCGTGGATAGCGATCGGCGTACTGGCCGGGTTCGAGATCGACCATGTCGAGCAGTTCGTCGACCCGGTCGTCGATGCGCTGACGATCCCACTTGAGCAGGCCCGGAACCAGCCCGACGTTCTGCCGAATCGTCATGTGCGGGAACAAGCCGGCCTGCTGGATCGCATATCCGATCGACCGGCGCAACTCCGTCGGCTTGATCGACAGCGCGTCGTCGTCGCCGATCAGGATCCGTCCGGATGTCGGCTCGCTGAGCCGGTTGATCATGCGCATCGTGGTCGTCTTGCCGCATCCCGAGGGACCGACGAACACGACGATCTCGCCGGCCGGGATGTCGAGTGAGACGTCGTCGACGGCGGGTTCGTCGGCGCCGGGATAGACCTTGGAGACGTGGTCCAGCTCGATCCGAACCCCGGTGACATCGGTTGTCATCGAACACCTTTCGACGTGGTCAGGCGCCCGACGAGGACCAGCAGGGCGTCGAGCGCGAGTGCGAGGATCACGATGAGCAGCGTCGCCGTCAGCGCCATCGGCAGTGCGGTGGGGCTGCCGACGCGGGCCAGCCCCGCAAAGATCAGGTTGCCGAGCCCCGGGCCCTTCACATACGCCGCGATGGCGAGCACGCCCATCGACATCTGGGTGCTCAACCGCATGGCCGACACGATCGCCGGCCACACGAGCCGCAATTCGACGCGCGTCAGTGTGCCCAGCCGGCTCATCCCGATGCCGCGTGCCGCGTCGGTCAGCGCGGGGTCGACGGCGTTGAGGCCGACGATCGTGTTGCGGATGATCGGCAGCAGCGAGTACAGCACCAGGGCGGCCACGCTGGGAATGACGCCCAGTCCGAACAGCGGGATCAGCAGACCGAGCAGAGCGAACGCCGGGACGGTGAGGATGACGCTCGATGTCGCCGTCGCGAGATTTGCCGCCAGGCCGTTGCGGTAGGTCAGCACCCCTATCGCCACGCCGATGACTGTCGCGATGAGCACGCTCTGCACGACGGCGCTGACGTGCTGATACGAGTCGAACATCAGCTGCTCGTAATGCGTGGACACGTACCCCCACACCGTCGTGTTGGAGGTCACCGTTTCACACCCACCGCTCTCTCGATTGCACGCGCCTTTGCTGGCGCGCAACGCGTCCGTTGGGGGTCGCGTTACCCGATCTCGATGGCGGTCAAACGGCACGGGTTGAACTCCCGGTGAATCGAACCCTGGGCGAGCGGCCGGGTCAGGGAGCAGAGTCGCGCGAGAAGACGCGAGGAGGCAGGTCGATGGTTCATGTGGTCAAACTGGGCGCGGTGATCGGCGCACGCATCGAGGGCGTGGACCTGTCCCGCGGCGTCGACGCCGCCACGGCCGCGCACATCAACGATGCCCTCCTCGAACACAAGGTGATCTTCTTCCGGAACCAGCACGATCTCGACGACGACGGCCAGCTGGCGTTCGCACGCGCCCTGGGGACCCCCACCACCGCGCATCCGACCGTGACATCGCGGGGCACCACCGTGCTGCCGATCGACTCGCGCTACGACAAGGCCAACAGCTGGCACACCGACGTCACGTTCGTCGATCGCATCCCCAAGGCGTCACTGCTGCGCGCCGTCACGCTGCCGCCCTACGGCGGGAGCACCACCTGGGCGTCGACCGAGGCAGCGTACGACCGGCTCCCCGAGCCACTGCGCGCACTCGCCGAGAATCTGTGGGCCGTGCACACCAACACCTACGACTACGCCCGCGACATCGACGGCCGGCGAGAAGCGCTGGCCGACACCGAACGTCAGTATCGCGAGGAATTCGTCTCCGACTACTACGAAACCGAACACCCGGTGATCCGGATTCACCCCGAGACCGGGCGACGGGTCCTGCTGCTGGGGAACTTCGTCGCGGGCTTCGTCGGCCTCGGACGCGCCGAATCAGCGGCGTTGTTCGACCTGTTCCAAGCGCGCGTCACCAAGCTGGAGCACACCGTGCGGTGGAACTGGGAGCCCGGCGATGTCGCGGTCTGGGACAACCGTGCCACTCAGCACTACGCCGTCGCCGACTACGACAACCAATTCAGACGGCTCAGCAGGGTGACGCTGGCCGGTGACGTCCCCGTCGACGTGCACGGGCGGCGCAGCCGCGTCATCGCCGGCGACGCATCCGGGTACTCCGACATCGTCGAGCCGGTGCGGCTGGCCAGCTGAGCAGTTCAGAGTCGATCCATCATCCGCGCCATCATCGCGTCCTCGATGAAACTGGGCCGACGGGTGTGGTTGCGCTGCGGACGCGGCCGGCGTCGGGTGGAGAACACGGCGCGCCACCGGGATCGGCGCTGCGAGATACGCACCGCCGGCGCGGCGAGAGCTGCCGCCGACGACAGCAACACCTCGCGTTCGGTGATGAGCACCTCAGGCTCGGCCAGCACGCCGGCCTCACGGTCGGGCTCACGGATGTGGGCGTCAAGGGCCAGTTCGGTCACGGTGGTTCACTCCTGGAATCCTGCGAGTCCGCCGCGCGGCCCCGTCATGAACGAAAGCTAGGTCCCGCGCCGATCATGATCACGGGTAGCGGAGTACTCGAATCCGGCCGTCGGCGAGGCGGATCCCACCTGCACGCGGCGCGGCGACTACCTGGCGCCGCGTACCGTGGTCGGATGGCCAGGACCCGGGACACCGACGCCTGTCCCGGCGCGCTGCAGACCCACCGGGCCGCCGACGGCGACCTCGCTCGCGTCCGGCTGCCGGCAGGCATGCTGAGCGCCGCGCAGATGGAGGCGATCGCCACTGCGGCGCTCGATCTCGCCGCGCCGGCCCTGGAGCTCACCTCCCGGGGCAACATCCAGATCCGCGGTATCCGCGACGCTGAGGAGCTCGCCCGGCGCCTCACCGGAGCCGGCCTCTTGCCGGCGCCGAACCGGGAGAAGATCCGCAACATCGTCGCGTCGCCGCTGTCCGGACGCCAGGGCGGCGTGCTCGATGTCCGCGCGCTGGTCGAGGCGCTCGACGCGGCACTGCAGACCGACCCCGCGCTGGCCGACCTGCCGGGGCGCTTTCTGTTCGGCATCGACGACGGCCGCGGCGACATCGCCGGCCTCGGCGCCGATGCCGCGGTGTGTGCCGTCGACGGGGACACCGTGGCGCTCGTGCTGTCCGGCGCCGACACCGGCGTGCGGGTGCCTGCAGGTGAGGCTGTCGAGAGTCTGCTGGCCGTCGCCCGCCGGTTCGTCGAGGTGCGCGGAAAGGCCTGGCGGATCAAGGAATTGACTGCACCCGAGGTCGTCCTCGGCGCCCTGACACCGACGGCGCCGGCCGGCCGGACGTGGCCCGTCCGCACCCGGCCCCCGGTCGGCTGGCTCCCCCAGGACGACGGCCGGATCGCACTCGGCGCGGCCGTGCCGCTCGGCGTGCTCGACGCCGAGCGGGCCCGCTATCTGGCCGCGGTGGACGCACCCCTGATCATCACCCCCTGGCGATCGGTGGTGATCGCCGATCTCGACGACGGGGTCGCCGACGCGGCGCTGCGGGTGCTCGCCCCGCTGGGTTTCGTGTTCGACGAGAACTCGCCGTGGCTGTCCGTGTCGGCGTGCACCGGACGTCCGGGCTGCACCCACGCGCTGGCCGACGTGCGCGCCGACGCCGCCGCTTCCCTCGACGACGCCGCTTATTTCGACGACGCCGCTTTCGAGGACCGAGACCCGGCACGGCACCGGCACTTCGTCGGCTGCGACCGCGCGTGCGGCAGCCCCGCCGATGCGGACGTGCTGATCGCGACCGGAGACGGCTACCGGCCGCGGCCGGCCCACCCGTAGGGTGATCGCGTGCTCGACTACATCCGCGATGCCGGGGAGATCTACCGGCAGTCGTTCGCGACGATCCGTGCCGAGTCCGATCTGTCCGGGTTCCCCTCCGACGTCGCGCGGGTCGTGGTGCGGCTGATCCACACCTGCGGTCAGACCGACGTGCCCGACCATGTCGCCTACACCCCCGACGTCGTCGTCCGTGCCTACGAGGCGCTGGCTGGCGGCGCCCCGATCCTGTGCGACTCGTCCATGGTGGCCGCAGGCATCACCCGCTCCCGGCTGCCCGCCGACAACGAGGTGGTCTCGCTGGTCGCCGACGAGCGGGCACCGGCGTTCGCGGCGCAGCACGCGACCACCCGCTCGGCGGCGGCAATCGACCTGTGGGCCGACCGGCTGCCCGGCGCGGTGATGGCCATCGGCAACGCGCCCACCGCCCTGTTCCGGCTCCTCGAACTCGTCGACGGGGGCATCGCGCCGCCGGCGGCGGTGCTCGGCGGCCCGGTCGGCTTCGTCGGGTCCGCGCAGTCGAAGCAGGAGCTCATCGACGATCCTCGAGGCATGTCCTATCTGGTGGTGACCGGCCGCCGCGGCGGAAGCGCGATGGCCGCCGCCGCGGTCAACGCGATAGCGACGACCATCGAATGAGCGAACGATGAGTGAGCGCGGCACACTCTGGGGAGTCGGCCTGGGACCGGGCGACCCCGAACTGGTCACGATCAAGGCAGCACGGGTCATCGGCGCCGCCGACGTGGTGGCCTACCACAGCGCCCGGCACGGCCGCAGCATCGCGCGCGGCATCGCCGAGCCGTACCTACGGGCCGGGCAGATCGAGGAACACCTCGTCTATCCGGTCACCACCGAGACCTCCGAGCACCCCGGCGGCTATGCGGGGGCGATGGAGGACTTCTACCGCGAGGCGGCCGCCCGCATCGCCGCACACCTCGACGCCGGGCGTGACGTCGTGCTGCTGGCCGAGGGCGACCCGCTGTTCTACAGCTCGTACATGCACATGCACACGCGGCTCACGCAGCGCTTCGACGCCGTGATCGTGCCGGGGGTCACGTCGGTCAGCGCCGCATCGGCGGCGGTGTCGACACCGCTGGTCCAGGGCGACCAGGTGCTGACCATCCTTCCCGGCACGATGCCGACCGCCGAGCTCGAACGCCGCCTCGCCGACACCGACGCGGCCATCATCATGAAGCTCGGACGCTCGTATCCCGCTGTGCGCCAAGCACTCTCGGCTGCCGGCCGACTCCAGGACACCTACTACGTGGAGCGGGCCAGCACCTCGCGACAACGCGTGCTCCCGGCCGCCGACGTCGAGGACGGGTCGGTGCCCTATTTCGCTCTGACCATGCTTCCCGGGCCGATGCAGGACCCGGATTCGCCCAGCGCCGCCGCCGCATCGGTCACCGGGTCCGTCACGGTCGTCGGGCTGGGGCCCGGCGACGCGGCGTGGATGACCCCGCAGAGCCGGCGCGAGCTCGCCGCCGCCACCGACCTCATCGGCTACGGGCCCTACCTGGACCGCGTCGGGGTGCGCGACGGCCAGCGCCGGCATCCGAGCGACAACACCGACGAGCCGGCCCGCGCCCGCCTGGCCTGCTCGCTGGCCGAACAGGGCCGCTCGGTGGCCGTGGTGTCCTCCGGAGACCCCGGGGTGTTCGCGATGGCCACCGCGGTGCTCGAAGAGGCCAAGCAGTGGCCCGGCGTCGACGTACGGGTGATCCCGGCGATGACGGCCGCGCAGGCGGTGGCCAGCCGGGTCGGGGCCCCACTCGGACACGATTACGCAGTGATCTCGTTGTCGGACCGACTGAAGCCATGGGACGTCATCGCGGCGCGGCTGGAGGCGGCCGCTCGTTCCGACATGGTGCTGGCCATCTACAACCCGGCATCGAAGACGCGCACCTGGCAGGTCGGCGCGATGCGCGACCTGATGCTGGAACATCGCGACGCCGGCACACCAGTGGTCATCGGCCGCGACGTCGCCGGGCCGACCGAGACGGTGCGGGTCGTGCGCCTGGCCGATCTCGATCCCGCCGATGTCGACATGCGGTGCCTGCTGATCGTGGGATCGTCACAGACGCAGTGGTATTCGGCCGAACCGGGCACCGACCGGGTGTTCACCCCGCGGCAGTATCCCTCGCACTGACGAGAAAGGCACGCCCGTGACCATCCCGCGCACGCCGGCCGACATCACCGCGACGTGGTTGAGCTCGGTGCTGGGCACCGCCGTCAGCGAGACCGTGGTGACCCCGATCGGTACCGGACAGACCGGCGCCACCTACCGGGTGACCGCCACCTACGCCGGTCCGGCGACTCCGCCGGCGACATTCGCGGTCAAGCTGCCCGCGCAGGACGACGCCGTACGCGAGCGGGTGGCGCTGGGTTACAAGTCGGAGGTCGAGTTCTACGCCGCGGTCAGCGCCCATGTCGACGTCCCGGTACCGGCCTGTCTGCACAGCGACATCTCGTCGGATGGAACGGATTTCGTCCTCATTCTGGCCGACATGGCGCCAGCCGTTCAGGGGGACCAGCTCGCCGGGTGCACGGCGGAGGAAGCGGCGCTGGCCGTCGATGCGCTCGCGGGTCTGCACGGCCCGAGCTGGTGTCAGCGGCGCTGGTATGACCTGAGCTCGATCATCATGCCCAAGCCGGGCGACGACGCCGCGGCCGCCGGTATGGGCGAGGTGTCGGCGATGGCCGCCACCATCACCCTGGACCGCCTCGGCGAGAGGATCAGCGATACGGACCGCGAGACGCTCGCGACGTCGATGAGCCTGGTGACGCCGTGGTTGTCGGCGGAGCCGGGCCGGTTCGCCCTGCTGCACGGCGACTACCGGCTCGACAACCTGCTGTTCGACCCGCACCGCACACAGGTCACCGTGGTGGACTGGCAGACCGTCGGGCTCGGACTGCCCGCGCGCGACCTCGCGTACTTCACCGCGACCAGCCTGGCACCGGGCACCCGCGCGCAGGTCGAACGCGACCTGGTGACTCGCTACCACACCGCGCTGTGCCGGTACGGCATCACCGACTATGACCTCGAAACCTGTTGGCAGGACTATCGTCTGGGCGCGCTGCAAGCACCGTTCCTGACGGCGCTGGGGTTCGCGTTCTCCACCTCCACCGACCGGGGTGACGAGATGATCCTGGCCATGCTGAGCCGGGGCTGCCGGGCGGTGCGTGAACTCGGCACGATCGAGCTGATCAGGTCGTACGAGGTCTCGTCACCGACCACTGCGTGACCGGCATCGCCGGGCGCCAGCCCGTGAACGCACCGACGGCTTCGCCGCGGTAGTGCTGATACTTCGACAGCACTCCCCCGTGCCGCGAATACCAGTGCACGAGAACCGCTTCCGATTCGGCCGTCACGACGTTGGCGACGAGCCGACAGCCGGCGGGCAACCGCTCCCAACATGCCTCGAGGAGGCCGGGCGCGGTGACGCCGCCGCCGACGAAGATCGCCGCGGGCGTCGGCGCCTGCGTCAGCGACTCGGGGGCGCCACCGCGGACGTCCAGCGCCACACCGAATGTTCGAGCATTGTCGGCGATCCGGCGGCGCCGCTCGTCATCGCGCTCGAAGGCCACTGCGCTACAGCCTGATCCGGTGCGACACCACTCGATCGCGATGCTGCCGGAGCCCGCTCCGACATCCCAGAGCAGCTCTCCCGGCCGCGGCGCCAGCGCCGCCAGCGTGACCGCGCGCATCGACTGCTTGGTGAGCTGCCCGTCGTGGGAGAACAGATCGTCGGGCAGCACCGCGGACACCCGCTCGTCCGGCAGATAGCGCACCGCGACGACGTTGAGGTCGTCGACGTCACCCGGTGGGCGCGCAGCCCATTCCCGTGCCGTCGACGACCGGCGCAGCTCCCGCGGGCCGCCGAGTTGCTCGAGGATCGTCACCTCCGAATCGCCGCGGCCCGTCGCGGCCAGCAGCCGCGCCAACTCGACGGGGCTCGTCCGGTCCCGGGACAACACCACGGCCTGGCCCCCGCGCCGGATCGCGCTGACCGGTTCGGCGGTGACCAGGCTGATCACCTCGGTGTCCTGTACCGACCACCCGACCCGGGAGCACGCCAGCGTCACCGAGGACACGTGGGGCAGCACCGCGACCCGGTCCGCGCCGTGCGCACGGATCAGTGTGCTGCCGATGCCGTGCAGCAGGGGGTCACCGCTGGCGATCACGTGGACGTCGCCGTCCACCCCGTCGAGCAGCGTGTCGATCGCGGGCAGCAGCGGGCTCGGCCATGGCCGCCGGGCCGCGCGCACACTGTCATCGAGCAGCGCCAACTGACGCTGCGAGCCGTGAATGACGGTGGCCCTTGTTAATTCGGCACGCGCCGGCGGCGCGAGGCCGGCCATCCCGTCGGCGCCGATCCCGACGACGACGATCATCTGGGCAACCTCCGCCACACCGGCCGCGGGGTGACGCGAAACGCTGCCGCGAGCGCGACGAGCGTGGCAGGGACCCACACCACGCTGCGACCTCGCCGCAGTGCCGCCACGGTCGCGTCGGCGACCTGCGCGGGGGTGCTGGACAGCGGCGCGGGCGTCATGCCCTCGGTCATCCGGCCGATCACGAAACCCGGCCGCACCAGCAGCAGTCGCACCCCGGTGCCGTGCAGCGCGTCGGTCAACCCGCTGCAGAATGCGTCGAGCCCGGCCTTGGCCGAGCCGTACACGTAGTTCGCCCGCCGCGCCCGCACCCCGGCGACCGACGAGAACGCGACCAGAGTCCCGCGGCCCGCATCCCGCATCGTCTCCGCGAGGACCGTGAGCAGGCTGACCTGTGCGACATAGTCGGTGTGCACGATCGCAGCGGCATGTGCGGCATCACGCTCGGCCCTGGCCTGATCCCCGAGGATGCCGAACGCCAGTACGGCGGTGCCGATCGCCCCGTGACGCGCCACGATGTCGGCGACGAGTCCGCGGTGCGAGCCGAGGTCGTCGGCGTCGAAGTCGCATGTGTGCACCGCGCGGGCGCCCGCGCCGAGCAGCGTCGCGGTCTCGGCCTCGAGATCGTCGGGTCGGCGCGCGGCCAGCACGACGGTCGCGCCGCGGGCCAGTCGCCGCGCCACCTCGACGCCGATCTCGCTGCGGCCGCCGAACACCACGACCAGATCGGTGTCTGCCGCCTCGGCCCGCTCAGCCGTGTCATTCATGGCTGCGATTATGTCCTGCGCTAGCGTGGACGCCGATGGGCAAGGCAACCACGCGGCTGACAGGCGATGCGATCGCATTCCTGACCGAGCGGCATCTGGCGATGCTGACGACGCTGCGGTCCGACAACTCTCCCCACGTGGTCGCCGTCGGATTCACCTTCGACCCGGCCACCCACATCGCCCGCGTGATCACCACCGGGGGCTCGCAGAAGGCCGTCAACGCCGAGCAGCGCGGCGTCGCGGTGCTCAGCCAGGTCGACGGCGCGCGCTGGCTCTCGCTGGAGGGCTCGTCCACGGTGTACACCGAGTCCGACAAGGTGCGCGACGCCGAACGACGTTATGCGCAGCGCTATCGCACGCCGCGGCCGAACCCCAAGCGGGTGGTGATCGAGGTCCGGGTCCAGCGGGTGCTCGGCTCCTCGGGCCTGCTCGACCGGGGCGACGACTAGCTGCCCACCGGCACGACGACCAGGTCGTGCGGTCGGTTGTTGACCGACACCGCGCCGTCGGCGGTGACGATCACGATGTCCTCGATGCGCGCCCCCCACTCACCCGGGAAGTAGATGCCGGGCTCGATGGAGAAGGCCATTCCCTCCTGCAGCGGCAGGTCGTTGCCGGCGACGATGTAGGGCTCCTCATGCACCGACAGGCCGATGCCGTGCCCGGTGCGGTGCACGAAGTACTCGGCCAGCCCCTCGGCGGCCAGGACGTCGCGGGCTGCGGCGTCGACCTGTTCGGCGGTGACCCCGGGGCGGACGGCGGCCACCGCCGCCTGCTGGGCCCGCTGCAGCACCGCGTAGCGGCGGGCCACCTCGGGGTCGGGCTCGCCGAGGCTGTACGTGCGGGTGGAGTCGGAGTTGTAGCCCGGCTCGTAGGGCCCGCCGATGTCGACGACCACGACGTCGCCGACCTGCAGCTCGCGGTCCGAGCATTCGTGGTGCGGATCGGCCCCGTGCGGGCCGGAGCCGACGATGACGAACGCCGCCTCTGAATGCCCCTCGGCGACAATGGCTTCGGCGATGTCAGCGGCGACGTCGGCTTCGGTGCGGCCGGGTACGAGGAAGTCCGGTACCCGGGCGTGCACCCGGTCGATCGCGGCTCCGGCCTTGCCGAGCGCGTCGGCCTCGCTGGCGTCCTTGACCATGCGCAGGGTGCGCAGGACCTCGGTGGCGAGCACCGGCATCTCGCCGAGCAGCCCGGCCAGCGGCAGCAGGTGCAGTGCGGGCATCGCGTCGGTCACCGCGACGCTCACCGGGCCCCCGCCGAGCGCGTCGGCGACCAGCGCATAGGGGTCCTCGCCGTCGACCCAGTCCCGCACCGTCACGTCGAGTTCGGGCACCGCTGATTCCTTCAGCGCCGCCAGCTCCATCCGCGGCACCACGATCGTGGCAGGGCCGTCGGCGGGCAGCACCAGGGCAGTCAGCCGCTCAAAGGTCTGCGCCCGGGAGCCCACCAGGTAGCGCAGGTCGTAGCCGGGGGTGATGACGAGGCCGGCCAGCCCGGCGTCCGCGGCGGCGCGCGCCGCGGCGGCCAGGCGGTGGGCGTACACGTCGGTGCTGAAACGGGACTGTGCGCTCATGCCCACCAGGCTAGTGCCCGCGTTCCTTCGCGCGACCAGACGCGAACTCGAGCGACACGCCGGGCAGAACACTCGAGTTCGCGTCTGGTCGCCGGAGAAACGCGCCTGGCAGGATGGCGGCGTGACTGCTCCCCTGGTGCTCCTCGACGGCGCGAGCATGTGGTTCCGCTCGTATTTCGGTGTGCCGTCGTCGATCACCGCACCCGACGGCCGCCCCGTCAACGCAGTGCGAGGGTTCCTCGACGCGGTGGCCACCGTGATCACCCGCGAGCAGCCACACCGCCTGGTCGTGTGCCGTGACGACGACTGGCGCCCGCAGTGGCGCGTCGACCTGGTGCCGTCGTACAAGGCCCATCGGGTGGTGCAGGAGAACCCCGGCGACGAGCCCGATGTCGAGGAGGTACCCGACGAGTTGACCCCGCAGGTCGACATGATCATGGAGATCCTCGATGCGTTCGGTATCGCGACGGCGGGCGCCCCCGAGCACGAGGCCGACGACGTGCTGGGCACGCTGGCGAGCCGGGAGACCCGGGACCCGGTCGTCGTCGTCAGCGGGGACCGCGACCTGCTGCAGGTCGTGCGCGACGAGCCCACCCCCGTTCGGGTGCTCTACCTGGGCCGCGGCCTGGCGAAGGCCACCAAGTACGGCCCGGGCGAGGTGGCCGAGAACTACGGTGTGCCGATCGACCGCGCCGGACCGGCCTACGCCGAGCTCGCGCTGTTGCGTGGCGACCCGTCCGACGGACTGCCCGGTGTGGCAGGCATCGGCGAGAAGACCGCCTCGACGCTGCTGACCACATACGGGTCGCTGTCCGAGGTGCGCGCCGCAATCGATGACCCGGGCTCGACACTCGCCAAGGCGCAGCGCACCAAGCTGCGTGCGGCTACCGACTACCTGGCTGCCGCCGAGCCCGTGGTGCGCGTCGCGACCGACGCGCCCGTCACGTTCTCCACGCCCGACGACACACTGCCGCTGGCCGCCGCACACCCGCGCACGGTCGCAGAACTCGCCCAACGCTACGGCGTGTCGTCCTCGGTCGGCCGCCTGCAGAAGGCGCTCGACGGGCTGCCCTGACCTACTTGGGCCGGCCCACCTCGTAGGTGCCCTTGTCGTCCTGGAAGGTGACCGTCACCTGGCGCTTGGTGCCGTCGATGCTGACTTCGCAGTTGAAGGTGTCGCCCTTCTTCACCGTGGGGCTGACGCCGTTGTTGCATTTGACGTTGCTGACGTTCTTCGCGCCGTACCCGTTGGTCTGATCGGTCAGGATCTGCTGCACACCGGTCTGTGCGGCGTTGACGTCGAGTTTGGTGGTCACGAAGAAACCCGGCTTCCAGAACCCGAGGACCAGCACGACCGCGACGATGATCGCGGCGACCACACCCACGATGGTGCCGATGACGGCCATCGACTTCTTCGAGCCCTCGTCGGAGCCCGGGGCCTGGTAGTTCGGGTACTGGCCGTACTGACCGGGTTGGCCCGGCTGGCCGTACTGACCGGGTTGACCCGGCTGGCCGTACTGCCCGTACTGCGGCTGCTGACCGTAGGCGCCCGGCGGCCCGTACTGCCCCGGCGGCGGATAACCGGCGGGATTGGCCCCGTACTGCTCGGTCGGCGGGTACTGCTGCGGCGGATAGGTGGGCGGCGCCGTGGGCGGCTGGTACTGCGGGTACTGCTGCGGCGTGTAGGCCGGCGGCTGCCAGGACTGCTGGTCCGGCGCCTGCGGCTGCTGCGACCCTGACGGTGGCTGCCAACCCTGGTTGGCAGCCGACTCGTTCGACGGCTGCTGCTCCGCGCCAGACTCAGGCTGTTGACCCGGCCACTGCTGGTTCGGATCAGATCCCTGCGGTCCGCTCATTTCTCTCCTCGGTCGTGCGCGGCTGTGGCGGTGTAGCTGGCCACACACTACCCGGCATCAACGGCGACGATGCCGCGTCGAACGTCGTCGATGGCGCGTTTCGCGGTCGCCCGCAATGCCTGTGACGGCGCAGTGGTGCGGACCTGATCAGCCAGATCGAGCACCTGACGGCACCATCGCACGAAATCGCCTGCGGGCATCGTGACTCCGGTGCCGGGATCACTGGCGGCCAGCGCCGAGGCGAGATCTCCCGTGCTGGCCCAGCGGTACATGGCGGCGACGAAACCGTCGTCGGGTTCGCGGCTGGGGGCGAGTCGATGCCGCTGCTCGTCGGATCGCAGCTCGGTCCACAGCCGGCGGGTGCGGTTGAGTGCGCGCCGCAGCCGGCCCGTCGGCACGTCGGATCCGTCGGTCGGCCCGTGCGCGTCCCGACGCGATTCGTAGAGCACCGACGACAGGGCGGCGGCGAGTTCCGCGGCGTCGAGGTCCTCCCACACGCCGGTGCGCAGGCATTCGGCGACGAGCAGGTCGGATTCGCTGTAGATGCGGGCCAGCAGGCGGCCGTCGGCGGTGACCGACCGGGTGTCGCCGTCGCCCGCGATGTAACCGCGCTCGGTGAGCAGCACCACGATCCGGTCGAAGGTGTTCGCCAGCGAGTTCGTCGCGGCCGCGATCTTGCGCCGCAACGCCTCGTTGTCGCGCTCCATCTTCAGGTAGCGCTCGGCCAGGCGCACCTTCTCCTCGCGGTCGGGCAGCTGATGGGCCCGGTGGGCCCGCATCCGCTCTCTGAGCGTGGCCAGCTCGGGATCGACGTCGGGTTCGGCGGCCGGACCGCCGCGGCGCGTGCGGACCGACGGGACGTCGAGCCCCGCGGCGGCAGAGGTCAACGCCGATGCGAGATCGCGGCGGGCCCGCGGATTGCGGTGCTCGACGCGTTTGGGAAGGTTCATGCGACCCATCGGGCCGATCGCCCCCGAGTAGTCGGCTGAGGAGATCCGGCCCGCCCAGCGGCCCTCGGTCAGGACCAGCGGGCGCGGATCGTCGTCGTCCCGGGCCGGCTCGAGCACGACGGCCAGCCCGCCACGCCGGCCATGGGTGATCGTGATGATGTCGCCGCGACGCAGCGAGGTCAGCGCGTCGTTGGCGGCTTGCCGGCGCTGCAGCCGGGATGCGCGTGACTGCGCCCGTTCGCGTTCCCCGATCTGCGCCCGCAGCCGCGCGTAGTCGAGGATCGGCGCTCCCCTCCCGCCGAAGTCGGCGGCGAGCTGATCGAGCATCTTCTCCGCCCGTTCGGCCCCGCGCACCAACCCCACCACCGACCGGTCGGCCTGATATTGCGCGAACGACCGCTCGAGCAGCTGATGCGCCTGCTCGGGACCCATCCGGTGCACCAGGTTGATGGTCATGTTGTACGTCGGCGCGAACGAGCTGCGCAGCGGGAACGTGCGCGTCGACGCCAACCCGGCCACTTCGGCAGGGTCGACGTCGGGGTTCCACAGCACCACCGCGTGGCCTTCGACGTCGATGCCGCGCCGGCCTGCCCGACCGGTCAGCTGCGTGTACTCGCCCGGCGTGAGCGGGAGGTGTTGTTCGCCGTTGAACTTCACCAACCGCTCCAGAACCACGGTGCGCGCGGGCATGTTGATGCCGAGCGCCAGTGTCTCCGTGGCGAACACAGCCTTGACCAAACCCGCGGTGAACAGTTCTTCGACGGTGTGCCGGAACACCGGCAGCATGCCCGCGTGATGGGCGGCCAGGCCGCGCAGCAGTCCTTCGCGCCACTCGTGGAAATCCAGGACGATCAGGTCGGAGTCGTTGAGGTCGGCGGTGCGGCGGTCGACGATCTCGGCGATCCGCGCCCGCTCGGAGTCGGTGGTCAGCCGCAGGGACGACCGCAGGCACTGCTTGACCGCCGCATCGCAGCCGGCCCGGGAGAAGATGAACGTGATCGCGGGCAGCAGGTTGCGCTGTTCGAGCACGGTGATCACGTCGGCGCGCCCGGGCGTCCGGTAGATGGTGGGTCGTCCGCCCCGATCTCCTCGGCCTCCGCGGCCCCGGCGCTGCCAGTCGGCGAGGCGGTCGGCTTCGCGGCGATGGGAGATGTGCCGCAACAACTCCGGGTCGACCAGCACGTCGCGGCCGGCGCGCGCAGGCCCCGAGGTCCGGTAGTCGAACAGGTCCATCAGACGTTTGCCGACCATGACGTGCTGCCACAGCGGCACGGGCCGGTGCTCGTCGACGACCACGGTCGTGTCACCGCGCACGGTCTGGATCCAGCCGCCGAATTCCTCGGCGTTGCTCACCGTCGCCGACAGGCTGACCAACCGGACGTCGTCGGGCAGGTGCAGGATCACCTCTTCCCACACGGCGCCGCGCATCCGGTCGGCGAGGAAGTGCACCTCGTCCATGACGACGTGCGAAAGACCGTGCAGAGCGGGCGAATCCGCGTAGAGCATGTTGCGCAGCACCTCGGTGGTCATCACGACCACGTCGGCGTCGCCGTTGATGTTCTGGTCGCCGGTGAGCAGGCCGATGCGCTCGGGGCCGTAGCGGCGCACCAGATCGTTGTGTTTCTGGTTGCTCAGGGCCTTGATCGGTGTGGTGTAGAAGCACTTTCGGCCCGCCGCGAGCGCCAGGTGGACGGCGAATTCGCCGACGACGGTCTTGCCCGCGCCGGTGGGCGCACACACCAGGACCCCGTGGCCGTGGGCCAGCGCGTCGCACGCCCGCCGCTGGAATCCGTCCAGCGCGAACGGGAGCAGTTCGGTGAACGCGGCGACCGAGTCAGCGGTCACCTCAGGTTGCATCGTCGTCGATCGACAGCCGCGACGGCGCGGGCACCGGTGATGGCGCCTCCACCGGTTCCGCCGAGCCGATCGGGGCGGCTTCGTCGTCGCTGATGGTGTCGAGGGCACGACGCGCCTTGCGGCGGTCGTTGATGCGGGCGATCTGGATCGCCACTTCCAGCAGGACGGTCAGTGCCAGCGCCAACGCCAGCATCGAGAACGGGTCAGAGCCGGGAGTGGCGAACGCCGCGAACACGAACAGGCCCATGATCAGCCCGCGCCGCCACGCCTGCAGCCGCACGTAGGTGAGCACGCCGACCAGATTGAGCATCACGATCAGCAGCGGGAACTCGAAGCTGATCCCGAACACGAGCAGCAGGTTGATCAGGAAGCCGAAGTACTGGTCGCCGGACAGAGCCGTCACCTGGACGTCACTGCCGACCGTCAGCAGAAAACCCAGCGCCTTGGACAGCACCACATAGGCCAGCACGGCACCGGTCACGAACAGCCCCGCGCCGATGGTGACGAAGGCGACCGCGAACCGGCGTTCCCGGCTGTAGAGGCCCGGGGTGATGAACCCCCACAGCTGATAGAGCCAGACGGGGCACGCCATCACCAGGCCCGCGGTCAGACCGACCTTGAGCCGCAGCATGAACTGGTCGAACGGCGCTGTGGCGAGGAGCCGGCATTCCCCGTCGGGGGCGATCGAGGCACGCGCCGAGTCCGGCAGTGAACAGTAGGGCCCGCGCAACCAGTCACCGAGGCTGGGCAGTCCGAAGGCGCCATGGCTGTACCAGACGAAGCCGAGGATGGTGGTGAGCAGCACCGCGAGGGCCGAGATGAGCAGCCGGGTGCGCAACTCGGTGAGGTGCTCGACCAACGACATGGTGCCGTCGGGGTTGACCCGCGATCGGCGCCGGCGGGGATCGAGCTTCTTGAAGAGTCCTGGGATCTGCACGACGAAGTGGCCTACCTGTTCGCGGGCACTCCGATCACGACGCGGTCAGCTCCCGCGTCGTGTCGAGGTGACGGTTCAGGCGGGGCGCTTGTCCGACGACGGTTCAGTGTGCCCGACGGGCCGCTCGGCGTCCGACACCCGCTCCGAGGAGATCTGGGTCGGCTGGTCCGACTTGCCGTCGGCCTGCATCTCCTTGATCTCCGACTTGAAGATGCGCATCGACTTGCCCAGTGAGCGCGCTGCGTCCGGCAGCTTCTTGGCACCGAAGAGCAGTACGAACACGGCGATGACGATGACCCAGTGCCAGGGTTGTAGACCACCCAATTTGGTTACCTCCAGACGTCGCGGCCGAGTCTACCCGCCGTCCGGGCCCACCCGATAGGCGTCCAGCGCCGCGACCGCCGCCCGTCGCACCCGTTCGGCCAGCTGGTGCGGCTCGAGAACCCGCACCGCAGAGCCGAAACCGAGCACGAACCGGGCCATCCAGTCGTCCGAGGCGTAGGTCATCGCGGCGTCGCACGATCCGTCGGGGTACTCCTGCAGCACGCGCAGCGGGTAGTAGTCGAACATCCACGACGCCGACCGGTCCACGCGCAGCGTCGCGGTCGGCAGCGACGGGTCCGCAGTGTCCGGGTCGAACAGCGATGTGTCGGGGCCGGCCTGCACCGCAGGCGGCGGCGGAGCGGACGGTTCGTCGAGCACCCGGGCGTCGACGATCCGGTCGAAGCGGAACAGCCGGACCGCCTCGGCGGTGCGGCACCACGCCTCGAGGTAGCTGTGGTCGGCGACGAGCACCACGCGGATCGGATCGACGACCCTGCTGGTGAGCATGTCGTGGGAAGCCGAGTAGTACTCGATGGCCAGGGCCCGGTCGCTGCGTACCGCGGTGCGCACCGCCGCAGCGGCCTCGCTCTCCGCCGGCGCCGGCTCGTCGACCGCGGCGCCGTCGGCCGAGGCACTACCCGCCGCGGACTCGATCTTGGCGATCGCGCTGCGGGCGGCCTCCGGATCGACCATCCCCGGCACGTCGACCAGGGCGCGAAGGGCCACCAGGATGCCGGTGGCCTCGGGCGAGGTGAGCCGCAGCGGGTGGTCGATACCCGCGGTGAAGGTGACCTCGATGGTGTCCCCGGAGAACTCGAAGTCGATCAGGTCGCCGGGCCCGTAGCCGGGCAGGCCGCACATCCACAGCTGATTGAGGTCGTCGCGCAGCTGTTTGACGCTCACCCCCAGGTCGGCGGCCGCCTCGTCATAGGTGATCTTCGGGTTGGCCTGGAAGTACGGCACCATGTTCAGCAGCCGCACCAGCCGGGTGCTCAGCGCGGTCATGCCTTCACCTGCTCGACGCCGGCCTGTGCCTGCAGACGCGCCACGACGTCGTCGCGCAGCGAGGCCGGCTCCAGCACCACCGCGTCGGCGCCGTAGCTCGCGATCTCGCGGGCCAGCCGGTCGAACATCCCGATGTCGAGCGTGATCTCCTGCCCCAGCCGCCCGCCGAGCGTCTTCGCGCCCACGACCGTGGCCTGGCGGCGCAGCGCGGTCGCCCGCCCGTCGGCGACCCAGACGCGGGCCTGCCCGGCGCCGGGCCAGTCCCCCACCACGCGCGCCACGATCTCGCGCAGATTGACATCCGCGGGCCGGACCACTGCGCCGGGTTCGCCGATCGGCGTCACGTCTGCGCCGATGCGGGAGAGCCGGAAGGTGCGCACGGCGTCGCGGTCGCGGTCGTGCCCCACCAGATACCAGCGGCCCCGGTCGGTGACCACACCCCACGGCTCCACGGTGCGCGTGGTGTAGGGCTCGCTGCGGGACGGCCGGTGCGGGAACTGCACCGCTCGGCCGGAATCGATGGCGGACAACAGGATTCCCAGCACGTCCTCGGAGCCGCGCAGCCCGGGCAGCGCCGCCGTCGACGTGATCGTGACGTCGCCGTCGGGTGCGTCGACATCCACGCCGGCGGCGCGCAGCTTCAGCAGTGCGCTCTGCGTCGCGGTGATCAGTTCGGGCGACTCCCACAGCTGGGTGGCCACCGCGACGGCGGCGGCCTCGTCCGCCGTCAGCTCGACGGCGGGCAGCGCGTACGCCTCACGGTTGATCCGGTACCCCTCGGTGGGGTCGGTGGACGACACCCGGCCCGTCTCCAGCGGGATGCCGAGGTCACGCAGTTCGTTCTTGTCGCGCTCGAACATGCGCGAGAACGCCTCGTCACTGGACCCGTCGGAGTAGCCGTAGACGGTGTCCCGGATCCGGTCGGCGGTGATGAACGTGCGCGTCGAGAGCAGCGCGATGACGAGGTTCATCAACCGTTCGACTTTGGAGATCCCCACGGCGTAGAGCTTAGGACGAATCGACGGTGGGCTCGGACGGCTGTCACGGCGCGCCATGGCAGCATGGGCCGATGAGCAGCCGCTGGCAGTCCTCCGACCGACCTCGCGGCGCCGACTACGACGCGCGGTGGGCGCAGCTGGCAGAGGCCGGTGAGAGCGTGCACGGCGAAGCGGACCTGGTGGAATCGCTGCTGCGCGCCTCGGGTGGCACCCGGGTCCTGGACGCCGGCTGCGGCACCGGGCGGGTCGCGATCGAGCTCGCCGGGCGTGGCTTCTCCGTCGTCGGTGTCGACGCCGATCCCGCGATGCTGGCGGTCGCGCGGGACAAGGCCCCCGATCTGCGGTGGGTGCAGGCCGATCTCGTCGACACCGCGACGGTGGTTGCCGGCGAGTTCGACGTAGCGGTGCTGGCGGGCAACGTGATGATCTTCCTCGACCAGGGCACCGAACCGACGGTCGTCTCGCAGCTCACGAGCCGGCTCACCTCCGGCGGCCTGCTCGTGGCGGGCTTCCAGCTGCTCGACGGCAGGCTCTCGCTGCAGCGGTACGACGACATCGCGGCGTCAGCGGGCCTGACGCTCCTGCACCGCTGGGCGACGTGGGAGCGGGCGCCGTTCGACGACGGCGACTACGCGGTCTCGGTGCACCAACTCACCGGGTCATCAACTACATCGACGCGATGAGCCGTTTGACCCGCTCGTCCACCGACCGGAACGGGTCCTTGCACAGCACCGTGCGCTGGGCCTGATCGTTGAGCTTGAGGTGCACCCAGTCGACCGTGAAGTCGCGACCGGCTTCCTGTGCGGCACTGATGAATTCGCCGCGCAGCTTGGCCCGGGTGGTCTGCGGCGGGGTGTTGACCGCGGCCTCGATCTCCTCGTCGGTGGTGATCCGAGTGGCCAGGCCCTTGCGCTGCAGCAGGTCGAAGACGCCGCGGCCCCGCTTGATGTCGTGGTAGGCGAGATCGAGCTGGCTGATCTTGGCGTCGGACAGATCCATGTTGTAGCGATCCTGGTAGCGCTGGAACAGCTTGCGCTTGATCACCCAGTCGATCTCGGTGTCGACCTTGGCGAAGTCCTGGCTCTCGACCGCGTCGAGCTGGCGCCCCCACAGATCGACGACCTGCTCGATCTGGGTGTTGGGTTCGCGGGTCTGCAGATACTCGACGGCGCGTGCGTAGTACTCGCGCTGGATGTCCAAGGCGCTGGCCTGCCTGCCCCCGGCCAGCCGCACGGGCCGGCGGCCGGTCAGGTCGTGGCTGACCTCGCGGATCGCCCGAATGGGGTTGTCCAGCGAGAAGTCCCGGAACGCGACGCCGGCCTCGATCATCTCCAGCACCAGCGACGCCGAGCCCACCTTGAGCATCGTGGTGGCCTCGCACATGTTGGAGTCGCCGACGATGACGTGCAGGCGCCGGTACTTCTCGGCGTCGGCGTGCGGCTCGTCGCGGGTGTTGATGATCGGGCGCGAGCGGGTGGTGGCGCTCGAGACGCCCTCCCAGATGTGCTCGGCGCGCTGCGACAGGCAGAACGTCGCCGCCTTGGGCGTCTGCAGCACCTTGCCGGCGCCGCAGATCAGCTGGCGGGTGACGAGGAACGGCAGCAGCACGTCGGAGATCCGCGAGAACTCGCCGGCACGGACGATCAGATAATTTTCGTGGCAGCCGTAGGAGTTGCCCGCCGAGTCGGTGTTGTTCTTGAACAGGTAGATGTCCCCGCCGATGCCCTCGTCGGCCAGGCGTTGCTCGGCGTCGATGAGCAGATCCTCGAGCACCCGCTCGCCGGCGCGGTCGTGGGTGACGAGCTGGGTGAGGTTGTCACATTCGGCGGTCGCGTATTCGGGATGGCTGCCCACGTCCAGATACAGGCGTGCGCCATTGCGGAGGAAGACGTTGCTGCTGCGGCCCCACGACACCACCCGCCGGAACAGGTAGCGGGCGACCTCGTCCGGGCTGAGCCGGCGATGCCCGTGAAAGGTGCAGGTCACGCCGAATTCGGTCTCGATGCCCATGATCCGTCGCTGCACCTCATCGAGACTACAAGCTGGTCGCCGCATGCGTGGGCGCCCACGCCCAAGACGCCTGTGGATAACCCCCGGTGCGGCGGCGTTCGGATGCCAGCATGAGCCATGGGGGAAATCACGCGGGTCGATGTCGAGCGCCTGATCCAGCTGGCCGATCGCATCGCCGGGATCGCCGACGACATCGAGGAGCTCCGGTGCCCCGTCCTCGATGCCGCCGCCCTGCCCGGTTCGGCCGTCGCCGCCGTGACGGCCACCCCGGCGCTCGCCGACGAGTTCGACGACATGGTCGCCGGGCTGCGGGGGTGGGCGCTGGCCGCGCGCCGGTCGGCCGAGGCATTCGAGCGGGCAGACCGGGACGCCGCCGACCGGGTGGGCGGGTGACGCCGCTGACGGTGCCGCAGGCGCAGACGTGGCGGCCCGAGGCGCTGGCCGACCTCGCCCAGCGCTGGGATGCGACCGCGCGTCGCCTCGACGACGCCGCCGATGACGTCGCAGCACTGACCGAGGCAGGCCGCGAGTACTGGACGGGCCGCTCGGCCGACGCTGCCGCGGACCGCGCGCGCGAGCTCGCCGCGAGGGCCGCCGCCCGGTCGCGGGCGATGATCGCGGCGTCGGTGGCTGCCGGCGATGGCGGCAGCCAGATCGCCACGGTCAGAGGCGATCTGCTCGACATCGTGGACACGGCCCGACGCGACGGCTTCGTCGTCGCCGACGACGGATCGGTGACCCACACCGGCGTCGCCGACCCGACACTGGTCCTGCTGGCCGGCGGCAACGCTGCAGCGGCCGCCGAGATGCTCGAGGTGCGCGCGGCCCATCTGCAGGCGGAGATCATCGCGGGCCTTCGGCGGCTGGGCACCGCCGACGAGGACGCCGCCGCCGACATCACGGCGGCGATGAAGCCCGAGGCCGCGGGCGGCCCGGCGGCGAACGTGCCCGTCGGCGCGGTGAATGAGTGGCCGCGGATGGGGCAGGACGCGATCGCGGCGCAGATCGCGGCGATGACCGCCGAGCAGCGCGACCGACTGGCCGCCGAGTTCCCCCGCGAGGTGGGCAACACCGACGGCGTGCCCTGGTCGCTGCGGATCGCCGCGAACCGGGTCAACATCGCCGAGGCGATCCTCGCCGAATCGGGCGACGACGACGGTTCCCGGCGCCGGCTCACCCTCTACCGGGATCTGCTCGCCGAGGTCGACGATCCGAACCATGCCGGTGATCGCATCCGGCGACAGATCATCGGCTTCGACCCCGCCCGCGCGTCGCTGATCGAACTGCACGGCGACCTGACCTCGGCGCGCAGCGTCGCCGTGCTGGTGCCCGGGGTCAACACCACGATCGAGGGCTCGGCGGCCAACACCGCGACGGCCCGCCGATTCGTGACGGGCTCAGGTGGGGAGGCCGCCGTGATCACCTACCTCGGTGGCCCGTTCCCCCAGGTGCACAACCCGCTGGCCGTGCTGCTCGACGCGGCCGACCCGGACAAGGCGCTGGCCATGGCACCGCGCCTGGTCGCGTTCACCGAGGACGTCGACCGATCGGTCGCCCCCGGTGTGCCCGTGACGGTCATCGGACATTCCTACGGCGGCTCGATCGTCGGCACGGCCGAGACGATGGGCATGACGTCGGACCGCACCCTGTTCCTGGCCGCGGCCGGCGCCGGGGTCGGGGTCGACGACCCGTCCGATTGGCACAACCGCAACCCCGACGTCGTGCGGTTCTCGATGACAGCACCGGGCGACTTCATCGAGGCGGTGCAGGGCATTCCGGGCGGTCCGCACGGCGCGGACCCCGACGAGATGCCCGGGGTGATCCCGCTGGCCGCCGGCCGGTACGACGACGGCAGCCCGGTGGCGGGCTTCGGCGCCCACAGCGGCATGCTGAACCGGCCCTCGGATGCATGGCGCACCATCCTCGCGGTCATCACCGGAGACTGAGCTGGAGGAATCAGGACAAGATCACTCCTGTTGCACCACGGGCGATGACGATCACCCATCCCCCGGTCTTGTGGACTCCGCAGCGTGTCCTGGTCACGAGATCAGCAGCAGAACTGCCCCACGGCGCCGAGATCATCAGCCGGTGCGAGGCCGCCGGTGTGGCCACCATCGAACTGCTCGCCGGCGATCGGCTGCCTTCGCTGCGCGGCGACGACGACCGGTCCACCTACTCATCGGCCAAACAGACGTTGGCGGTCGTCGTGGCACCGCCGTCGAAACGCCTCATGCAGCCGATCCCACCCAGTGCGGACTGGCGCATGGACCTGGCGCAAGGGTGTCCCGGGCACTGCCAGTACTGCTATCTCGCCGGCTCCCTGAGCGGACCGCCGATCACGCGGGTGTACGCCAACCTGCCCGACATCCTGGCCGGTATGGACGAGCACGTGGGCCGCGGCACCGTCACGTCGGTCTCGGCGCGCGCCGAGGAAGGAACCACGTTCGAGGCGTCCTGCTACACCGATCCCCTGGCGCTCGAACACCTGACCGGCTCGCTGTCGGCGGCCATCAGCCACGTCGGCACCCATGACTGGGCCGCACCGGTGGGCCTGCGCTTCACCACCAAGTACGACAACGTCGCCCCGCTGCTCGATCTGCCCCACCGGGGGCGCACCAGGGTGCGGGTGTCGGTCAACGCCCAGGAGGTCGCGGGCCGCTTCGAGGGCGGGACGGCAAGGCTCCCACGGCGGGTGGCGGCGCTGGCCCAGCTCGCCACCGCGGGCTATCCGGTGGGCCTCACGATCGCGCCGATCATGCCGATCCCGGACTGGCGCAACTCCTACGGGGCGCTGATGCGGTCGGTGGCGGACGCGACCGCCGAGATCGCCGATCTGGATCTGACCGTCGAGTGCATCACCCACCGGTTCACCGCGGCCAGCAAGGACGTGCTGACGTCGTGGTATCCCCGCACCAAGCTGGAGATGGACGAATCCGTGCGCACCCGCAAGTACGGCAAGTTCGGCGCGGCCAAGTACGTCTACCCGAAAGAGACCATGGCAGAACTGCATTCATGGTTCGACAGCGAGCTCGCCACGACCTTGCCGTCTGCGCGCGCGCTCTACTGGACCTGACCCGCTACCGGCCCGACAACCCGACGGTGCCGACACGGCGTCGCACGGCGGCGATCTCGCGCAGGCCGTCACCGAGTTGACTGCGATCCAGCGGCGATAGTTCCGAGGACGCGACGATGTCTCCGGGCGCGTGGCCGGCGCTGATCTGTTGGACCTGATGTGCCATTCGCATGCGCTGCAGCATCGTGAACACCTCGGTCAGCGTGCCGGCGTCCCGGTCGGTCAGCGCGCCGGCCTGCGCGGCCGCGGCGAGCCGGGTGGGCGTCGCCGCCGACGTCACCCCCGCCACCAGACCGCCCCAGCGTGCAAGGTTCACGATCGGGGTCACCGCGTGGTTCTTGAGGTCGAACGTGCCTCCGCGCCGCGACAACACGTCGCGCAGCGAGCGGGTACGCATCCGGCCAGACAGCGCGTCGAGCAACTGCAGGCGCAACGCCTCCGGGTACTGCTCGCGGATGCGGTGGTAGGCCGACGGCACCGTGTGCAACCCCGGATCACCCCAGACGACGCGGCCGTCGATCAGCAGCGAGGAGAACATCAACCCCCGCCCCTGCAGCGGTTCGGTCAGCCAGCCCTGCGCGGCGGTGCGCCACTCCGATTCGGAGCGTGAGAATTTCGGCTTGTCGCCGGTGGCGCCGTTGCGATCGGTCGGCAGACCTGCCTGCGCGAGCAGCTCGTGGACGTCGGCGGCGATCTGCCGGAACCGGCCGGCGTCCGCCCCGAGGCCGTCGCGCCACGACACCGCGCTGTCGACGTCCGAGGACGGCATCGCTTCGCGGCGCGCGACACTACCCAGCGTGAGCCAGGCGAAGCCGTCCGGCGGCGGATCGTCCGCGTGCGCCACAACGATTTCCACGGCGCGACGCACGAGGCTGTCCACGACGACCGACAGGATCGCGCTCGTGGCCACCGCCTTGGTGCCGTTGCGGAACAGATCGACAGCGGTACCGGTGACCTGCCGGCCCACCTCGCGCAGCGTGGCGGCGTCGTCGGCCTGCGCGATCGAGCGGCGAAGCAGGAAACTCTGGCGCGCCGACGCCGCCAGCAGGTCGGCGTCTTCGAGGACGCCGAGCACCTCCCCTCGCGGCGTCAGCACAGGCATGTGCCGGAGCCCGCACTCCAGCATCTCCATCAGTACGCTGTCGGCCGTCAGATCCGCGGTGACGGTGCGCGCAGGTGCGCTCATCACCGACGCGATGGGCACGTCGACGGACCGGCCCGCCGCCACCACCCGGGTCCGCAGATCGCGGTCGGTGAAAATCCCCAGACCCCCGTCAGGCAACCGGATCAGCGCGTAGGACACGTGGTGCTCGGTCATCTCGGTCACCACATCGCGCACCGTCTCGTCCGGTGCGACCAGCAGGACCTCGCCGTGGACCAACTCCGACACCGGCCGGGCGTCGGTGGCCGGCGCGATGGTCGCCCGCTCGGCAGCGCGGTTCCATCCCGACGCGGCGAGAAATGCCAGCCCGGTCGGCTTGGCGAACTGCTGCTGCACCAGGGTGCCGGGCAGCCTGATCAACGTGCTGGGTGTGGACGTCCTCGCCTGGAAGTCCATTCCGGCACCGCTGAGCAGAGGCAGGTAGCCGAAGATGCCGCCCGGTCCGACGACATCGATCAACGCGCCGTCCCCACTGCCACGCAGCGTGACGAGCCCGTCGCGCACCATCCACACGGCGTCGGGTACGCGGGAGGCGTAGTCGGCCACGACGACGTCGGCCGGAAACGCCTCGATCGCAGCGCCCTGCGCCAGCGCTCTCAGCTCGTCGTCGGTCGCCGCCTGGAACGGGGTGTGCTCGGCCAGGAACCGGGGCAGCCCCGCGTGCTCAGCCGGCTCGGATGAGGTCGGCACACTTCTCCGCCATCGTCATCACCGTGATGTTCGGGTTCACCGCAGGCAGTTTCGGCATCGCCGACGCGTCCACCACGCGCAGGCCCGTGACGCCCTTGACTCTCAGCGCAGGGTCGAGCACCGCCATCGGATCCGACGCCGCACCCATCCGCGCGGTCGCGGCCGGGTGGTAGACGGTGTTGTGGCACTGATGGATGTAGTCGAGCAGCTCGTCGTCGGTCGTCGCGTCGGGCCCGGGCGCGAGCTCTCGCGCCACCCAGGGCGCCAGCGGCGACTGTTCGGCGATCCGGCGGGCCAGCTTCACCCCGGCGAGCATGATCCGGTCGTCGTAGCCGTCCGGATCGGTGAAGTAGCGAGGGTCGACGCGGGGACGGTCGCGGAAATCGCGGGTGCTCAGTCGGACCGTGCCCCGCGAGTGGCCCTGAGTCACGTTGGGCGTCAAGCAGAACCCGTTGTCGGTGGTCGGGTAGCCGCGGCGCAGCGTGTTCATGTCGAACGGCACGCTGCCGTAGTGCATCATCAGGTCGGGTTGGCGCACGCCCTCGTCGATCGTGGTGAACAGCCCGATCTCCCACCACTGCGTCGAGGTGGTCACCATCGGCTGGGCGGCCTCCCAGAACACCAGGCCCTCGACGTGGTCGTCGAGGTTGGCGCCCACTCCCGGCGAGTCGACGCGGACGTCGATGCCGATCTCGCGCAGATGCGCCGTCGGCCCGATCCCGGAGAGCATCAACAACTTCGGGGTGTCGATGGCGCCGGCGGTGACGATCACCTCACGGCGGGCCGCGACGGTGTCGTAGCCGGTCAGATCCGGCCGCTGGTAGCGCACCCCGGTCGCCCGTAGCGCGTCGTCGAACAAGATCTCCGACACCCAGGTGTCGGTCCGGACCTCCAGGTTCGTGCGCGTGCCCAGAATGGGGTGCAGGAACGCGTGCGAGGTGGAGTTCCGGATGCCGTCATCACCGGCGTTGATCTGGAACCAGCCGGCGCCGTTGCGCACCGTCTCGCCCCGGTTGAACGACACCGTGGGCAGCCCGACCATCGCCGCGGCCTCGAGAACCGCTGCGCCGCAGGGATCGTCGGGTGGAACGTCGCGCAGCGTCACCGTCTGGGTGAGCCGGTCGACCAGTGGGAGCACCTCGGCCGCGCTCCAGCCCGTCGCCCCCAGCGCGGCCCACTCGTCGAGCGCCTCGGCCGGCGGATGGAAGGCGATGCACGAGTTGTGCGAGGAACACCCGCCGAGCACCCTGGCGCGGGCGTGCCGCATGAAGGAGTTGCCCCGCTCCTGGGGTTCGACCGGGTAGTCCCAGTCGTACCCGGAGTCCAGCAGGTGCATCCACTCCGAGAGCACCAGGATCTTGTCGTCGCCGACGTCCGACGGTCCCGCCTCGATCAGACACACGGTGACAGCGGGGTCCTCGGACAACCGGGCGGCGAGCACACAGCCCGCGGTGCCACCCCCGGCGATGACATAGTCGAACACGCCCGTCTCAGCCATCGGCGCGCGCCTCCGCCACGCTCTCGGCGGCGTGGGACTTCAGCGTGCCGATGTGGTTGCGCCCCTTGAGCGCGTACCACAACAGACCCGAGCCGACGATCACACCGATGTAGACGAACGCACCCCAGGTGTTGTACCAGGGGTCGCCGTACACGGCCACGCGTGGCCACGCCAGGTTGAGTGCCATGCTCGCCCCCCACAGGACCGCGAAGATGTTCACGGGCAGGCCCCACTTGCCCATCGTGAAGTAGCCGCCCTCTTTCAGATCGGCAGGCGGCCACTGCCCCTGGAAGCGCTTCTTCAGCATCGGGGCGGTGACCATCAGGTACGCCAGGTAGATCATGATGATCGCGATCGAGGTCAGCACGGTGAAGATCTTGGGCTGACTGATGTTGATCGCCAGGATGATCGCGGCGATGACGCCGATCGTCACGGCCGGCACGATCGGGGTCTGCGTCTTCGGGTTCACCGTGGCCAGCTTCTCCCCGAACGGCAACGCGTTGTCCCGCGCCATCGCGAACGACAGCCGGATCGCCGCGGTGTGCACGGCCAGGGTGCACACCGTCACCGCCACCACGATGCAGACGAGGAACACCTTGCCCAGCGGGCCCCACATCACCTGCTCGACGATGTACTGCAGGCCGCCGCTGCTCTCGCCGATCTGGGGGTCGTTCAGGTCCGGGGCGGACATCACCGCGAACACCAGGATGCCGCCGCCGATCACGAATGAGGCGAGGATCGCGCGGAAGATGGCCTTGGGCGCGGTCTTTCGCGGTTCCACGGTCTCCTCTCCCAGTGAGCTCGCGGTGTCGAAGCCGTACATCACGTAGAGCGAGGCCAGCGACGCGATGAAGAAGGCGCCGAGGTAGCCGAAGCTCTCCCCCGCGCCGTAACCGTTGGTGGAGAAGAAGACGTCGGGCCCGCGCTTGACGTTGATCGCGAGGATGATCACGATCAGCACGGCCGCGATCAGCTCGATGAACACCCCGGCGCTGTTGATCATCGACATCAGCCTGACGCCGAGTGCATTGACAAGCGTGGTGAACACGATGAGCACGGTGCCGAGAACGACGGCGTTGGTGGCGAAGTCGTAGGTGCCGGTGCCGTCGCCGATGATCTGGAATCCGCTCCACAGCCGCGGCAGGTTCAGTTGATACGCGAGCACCACTGCGGAGATCGTGACGATGGATGCGGTCAGCATCAGCCATCCCGACGTCCAGCCGACCAGCCGGCTTCCGAGCTTTTTGCTCCAGTTGTAGACCGAGCCCGCGACGGGGTACTTCGCCGCCAGCTCCATGAAGCACAGCGCGACGGCCATCTGGCCGACGAACACCATCGGCCAGGACCACAGGTACGCGGGCCCGCCCGTACCGAACCCGAAGTAGAACAGCTGGAACGTCCCGGTCAGGATCGAGATGTAGCTGACACCCGCCGCGAAGCTGGCGAACTTCCCGATGCTGCGGTCCAGGGACTCCTTGTAGCCGAAGTCCTCCATGCCGCTGTCGGGGTGAGGCTGTTTGATCACCATGAGAGTGCCCTTCTGCTAGCGGACGGGGTTCGTGAACCAGCCCGCGGGGGCGGGCGCCGTGTTGTGCCAGATGTGTTTGAGCTCTTGGTATTCGGCCAGCCCGGTGGGTCCGAGTTCGCGTCCGTTACCGGAGGCTCCGAACCCGCCCCACTCCGCGCCGGCGGTGTAGTAGCCGAAGTCGTTGAGCCACACGGTGCCGTGCCGCAGCGCGCGTACCACGCGTTCGCCCCGAGCCGAATCCGACGTGCGGACACCGGCGGCCAGCCCGTACCGCGTGTCGTTGCCCAGCGCGATCGCCTCGTCCTCGCCTGTGAAGCGCTCCACGGTCAGGATCGGCCCGAACGTCTCCTCGGCGACGATGCGCATGGACCGGTCGCAGCGGTCGAAGATCGTCGGCAGATAGAAGAACCCGTTCGCCAGGGCGGGGTCGGTGGGCCGCGACCCGCCGCACACCAGCTTCGCTCCTTCTGAGATTCCCAGCGCCACATAGCTTTCGACCTTGGCGCGATGCTGTTCGGAGACCAGGGGCCCGGTCTCACTGGCGGGGTCGAGCCCGTTGCCGACGCGAATCGTGGCCGCTCGTTCGGCTAGCGCGGCGACGAAGTCGTCGGCGATGGACTCCTCGAGGATCACCCGGGTGCCCGCCGAACACACCTGTCCGGAGTGCAGGAACACCCCGGTGAGGACGTGGTCGACGGCGGCGTCCCAGTCCCCGCTGTCGCGGACGTCGGCGAACACGATGTGGGGGTTCTTACCGCCGAGTTCGAGGGCCACCTTGGTGACGTGCGCGGCGGCGGTCGCGGCGATGGTGCGCCCGGTCGACAGGCCGCCGGTGAACGAGATGAAGTCGACGTCCGGATTGTCGGTGAGTGCGGCGCCCAACGTTGCACCGCTACCCTGAACCAGGTTCACCACACCCGGCGGCACGCCCGCCTCGTCGAGCAGATGGACGAACGCGATGGTGCTCAACGGGGTGACTTCGCTGGGTTTGGCGACCATGGTGCAGCCGGCCGCCAACGCCGGAGCCACCTTCCACGACATCTGCAGCAGCGGATAGTTCCACGGCGCGATGAGCACGCACACGCCGATCGGTTCGGCGACCACCCGACTGATCACCGTCGGGTCCCCGACGTCGACGAGCGTACCGGTCTCGACACCGATCAACCGCGCGTAATACCGGAACACCGAGGTGACGTCGTCGATGTCGATGCGACTCTCCGCCAACGTCTTTCCGGTGTCACGTGTCTCCAGCAGCGCGAGGTCTTCTTTGTCGCGCTGCAACAGTTCCGCGACCCGGTGCAGCAGCTCGGACCGCTCGGATGCCGGAGTGGCACGCCAGGATCCGTCGTCGAAAGTGGCGCGGGCCGCCGCAACGGCGGCCACCGCGTCGTCAGGGGTGGCTTCGTCGACCACCGCGGCGACACTGCCGTCGGCGGGGTCGACGATGTCGCGGGTGCCGCCGTCGGAGGCGTGCCGCCATGCACCACCGATACAGAGGTCGGGTTGACCGTCCATGCCGCTGCGGCCTCCTCGCCTGGTGTCTCGACGTCGCCAGCGGGGACACTACCCAGTCAGGACACCATGCGCGCGGAGAACGGGAAGGAGGTCAGCCTCCGGTGCTGTCGGCAGCCGCCGTATCCGTGGCGGGCAGAAGCGCCTCGAGCGCGGCGCCGGTGATGCGGCGGAACGCCCGCCGCGGTCGGTTGGCGTCGAGCACGGCGACCTCGAGGGTGCTCGGGCCCAGTGTGCGCGGCTCGCTGCCGTTGCCGCCGGCGCCCAGCGCGGTCACCGCGATGGACACGGCCTCGCCCAGGCTCAGGTTCTCCTGGTACGACTCGGTCAGCGCTGTCGAGATCGGCTCGGTCGTCCCGCCCATCACCACGAAATGCGGCTCGTCGGCGATCGATCCGTCATAGGTGATCCGATACAGCTCCGGCGGTTTGGTCTCGCCGTAGTGGGCCACCTCGGCCACGCACAGCTCCACCTCGTACGGTTTGGCCTGCTCGGTGAAGATGGTCCCGAGAGTCTGGGCGTAGACGTTGGCCAGCTGGCGGCCGGTGACGTCGCGCCGCGAGTAGGCATAGCCCTGGGTGTCGGCGAAGCGGATACCGCCACTGCGCAGATTGTTGAACTCGTTGAAACGGCCCACGGCGGCGAAGCCGACGCGGTCGTAGAGTTCGCTGACCTTCTGCAGTGAGCGCGACGGATTCTCCGCGACGAACAGCACGCCGTCGGCGTAGGCCAGCGCGATCACACTGCGGCCCCGGGCGATGCCTTTGCGGGCGAGCTCGGAACGCTCGCGCATCGCCTGCTCGGGCGAGATGAAATACGGGAAGCTCACAGCTCGTCACCCCGGACAGGTTCAGCGTCGGGCCCGAAAGTGTCTGCCCGCGAACGGTTGTCGATGATCTCCCGGGCCACCCCGGCGATCTGCTGCTCGGTCACCTCGACCGCGCCGTCTGCCGTGATGACGACTGCGGTCGGGAAGATGCCCCGTACCAGATCGGGGCCACCGGTGGCCGAATCGTCGTCGGCGGCGTCGTAGAGCGCCTCGATCGCCACGCGCAGCGCCGAGTCGGCGTCGCGCACCTGGGAGTAGAGCTTCTTCATCGACGACTTGGCGAAGATCGACCCCGAGCCGACGGACTGGTAGCCCTCCTCTTCGAGGTTGTGGCCGCCCGCGGCGTCGAAGGACACGATGCGCCCGGCCGCCTCGGGGTTCGGATCGTCGAGGTCGTAGCCGGCCAGCAGCGGCAGCGCGATGAAGCCCTGCAACGCGGCCCCCAGATTGCCACGCACCATGGTGGCCAGCCGGTTCACTTTGCCCGGGAACGTCAGCGCGACACCTTCGAGCTTCTCGTAGTGTTCGAGCTCGACGGCGTAGAGGCGGGCGAACTCGACGGCGATGGCCGCGGTGCCCGCGATGCCGGTGACGGTGTAGTCGTCGGTGATGTACACCTTCTGCACGTCACGGCTGGCGATCATGTTGCCCTGGGTGGCGCGACGGTCTCCGGCCATCACCACACCGCCGGGGAACTTCAACGCCACGATCGTGGTGCCGTGCGGCACCACGTCGGTCGGCAGGGCGGCCGGCACCTGACCACCCGAGCCACCCGCGCCCGGGAGCAGATGCGGCGCCTGGTGACGCAGGAAGTCGGAGAACGACGACGGGTTCACGCCACCGTGCGACAGGCCTGCGGGCAAGGCGTCAAAGGCTCCTGGTACGGGGTGGGCAGAGGTCTGATCGCGATGCGGCCAGGTCACTGTCCACCCTTCTGCACATATGCACGCACGAAGTCTTCTGCGTTCTCTTCCAGGACGTCGTCGATCTCGTCGAGCAGATCGTCGGTCTCCTCGGTCAGCTTCTCGCGGCGCTCCTGGCCGGCAGCCGTGCTGCCGGTGAGGTCGTCGTCCTCGCCGCCTCCGCCGCCGCGCTTGGTCTGCTCCTGCGCCATCGCTGCCTCCTGCGTCTCTGTTCGGACAGTGCCGCCACCCTGGGATGTCGGTGTCCGCCGTTCCCCCACACTACCGGTCAGCCGCCATATTGCCGGGGATAGCCCGGTCAGGTGGTGAGTTGTTCGACCAGCTCGACCGCGCTGTCCACCGAGTCCAGAAGCGCACCGACATGGGATTTGCTGCCCCGCAGCGGTTCGAGTGTCGGGATGCGCACAAGCGAGTCGCCGCCGAGATCGAAGATCACCGAATCCCAGCTGGCCGCGGCGATATCGGCGCCGAACCGGCGCAGGCACTCTCCGCGGAAGTACGCCCGGGTGTCGGTGGGCGGGTTGTCCACGGCGTCGAGCACCTGCTGCTCGGTGACCAACCGCTGCATCGAGCCGCGCGCCACGAGCCGGTTGTACAGGCCCTTGTCCAGCCGCACATCCGAGTACTGCAGATCGACCAGGTGCAGGCGCGGAGCGTTCCAGCTCAGGTTCTCCCGGCTGCGGAAGCCCTCGAGCAGACGCAGCTTCGCCGGCCAGTCGAGCAGGTCGGCGCACTCCATCGGGTCGCGCTCGAGCAGGTCCAGCACATGGGCCCACGTCTCGAGGACGTGGTTGGCCCGCGGGTCGGGGTCCTTGCTGTCCACCAGCTTCGCCACCCGGTCGAGGTAGATCCGCTGCAGCGCAAGGCCGGTGAGTTCACGGCCGTCGACCAGCGCCACCGTCGCGCGCAGCGACGGATCCCGGGACAGCACGTGCACGGCGTGCACCGGCCGGGCCAGCGCGAGGTCGCTGAGGTCGATGCCGACGTGCGCCCCCTCCTCGATGACGTCGAGCACCAGAGAGGTGGCGCCGACCTTGAGGTAGGTGGACGTCTCGGCCAGGTTCGCGTCGCCGATGATGACGTGCAGACGACGGTATTTGTCGGCGTCGGCGTGCGGCTCGTCGCGGGTGTTGATGATGCCGCGTTTGAGCGTCGTCTCGAGGCCCACCTCGACCTCGATGTAATCCGAGCGCTGAGACAGCTGAAAGCCCGGCTCGTCGCCCGACGGACCGATACCGACCCGGCCGCTGCCGGTGACCACCTGACGGGACACCAGGAACGGGGTCAGACCGGCGATGACGGCCGAGAACGGCGTCTGCCGCGACATCAGGTAGTTCTCGTGCGTGCCGTACGACGCGCCCTTGCCGTCCACGTTGTTCTTGTAGAGCTGCAGTTTCGCCGCCCCGGGCACGCTCGCGACGTGCCGAGCCGCGGCTTCCATGACCCGCTCGCCGGCCTTGTCCCAGATGACGGCGTCCATCGGGTCGGTGACCTCGGGAGCGGAGTACTCGGGATGGGCGTGGTCGACGTACAGCCGGGCGCCGTTGGTCAGGATCATGTTCGCCGCGCCGACCTCGTCGGCGTCGACGATGGGGGGCGGCCCCGACGAGCGGCTCAGATCGAAACCCCGGGCATCGCGCAGCGGCGATTCCACCTCGTAATCCCAGCGCGTGCGCTTGGCTCGTTGCAGACCGGCGGCCGCGGCATAGGCGAGCACCGCCTGGGTGGACGTCAAGATCGGATTCGCGGTCGGATCGGACGGCGAGGAGATGCCGTACTCGACCTCCGTTCCGATGATCCGTTGCATGCCGTCCAGCCTAGAGGTGCCCGCCGACCGCCCCGCAGCTGCCCGGTCCGCAAATCCGTCGGTGAGCTGGGCGGCGTGGTGAGATGAGAGCGATCATGATCACCCGTTCCGGCGCCGCCGACCTGCGCTCGGCCGCAGAAGAGTGGTTCCTGCGCCGAGGCCTGCCCGCCGTGCTGCGGCCGGGCACGCTGGTTCGTGGGGTGTGGTCCCGGTCGGCCCCCGCACTGGCCGCGTTCGCGGTGAGCATGGCGTTCTCGATCGTGATCGTCGCGGTGACCGGAAAGCACACGATCGACATCGACGGCACCCCCACCCGCACGGAATGGTTCGTCCTGGTGATCGTGGTGTTGGTGGCGCCGACGGCGGTCACCGTGGGCCGCATGGTGTCGCGGATCGCCCACCGCCGGCGGCGGGAAACGGTCTCGGCGGCCGCTGTCGGGGTGGCGGGCCTGTCCGCTGTCTTCGGCGGCCCGAGTGCGCGAATCGTCGTCGACATCGTGGCCGAAGGCGTGGTGATCGCGGTGATCCTGCTGGCCACCGCGACGGGACTGGGGTCGGTGCTGGGCTGGGCCGCGAGCGTGACGCTGCGCAACCTCGCATCGGTGGGCAGCCTGCTGCTGCGGGCGCTGCCGGTGATGTTGTTGACCGTGCTGGTGTTCTTCAACGGCCCGGTGTGGACGATGGCCTCGACGGTGAGCCGGCCCAGATTGTGGCTGGCCCTGCTGTTCCTGTTCGCCATTGCGGCGTCGTTTCTGGTGTCCAGCACCCTCGGCCTGGTCCGCCCCATCCTGACTCCGGAGGCCAAGCGGCCCGAGCATGCCCAGATGCTCGTCGGCACCCCGTTCGAGGCGATGCCCGATCGACCCCGGCGGGTTCCGTTGTCGCGGCCGGAACGGGTGAATGTCGTGTTCGTGCTCGCCCTGTCGCAGATCATCCAGGTGCTGACGGTGGCCGTGGTGACCGGCGCGCTGTTCGGCGTTCTCGGCCTGATCCTCATCAGCCCCGAGCTGCTGGACGCCCTGACCGGCGGCAGTCCGCGCGACGGGCAACTGCTCGGCATGACCCTGCCGATCCCCGCGGCTCTGATCCAACTCACGATGTTCCTGACCGCCCTGACGTTCATGTACCTGTCCGCGCGCGCGGTCACCGACAAGGAGTACCGCCGGCAGTTCGTCGACCCGTCGATCGAGGATCTGTTGCTCACGCTGGTCGCCCGCGATCGCTACCGCACGGCGACGGTGGCGGGCACGTCGGCGCAGGACGGATCCCGGTGAGCGGATCGGCGGTCGAGGCACGCACGATCCACGAGTGGTTCCTGCACCGCGGACTGCCGCTGGTGCTCACCCGGCGGGTTCGGTCCCGGGCGCTGATCGCCCGCGCCGCGCCGGCGGTGGCGGGGGTCGGCGCGCTGACAGCGACAGTCCTGTTGCTGGCCGAATGGACCGGCGGGAACCCCGACGTCGCGGTCTTGCTGCGGCTGGCCGTCATCGCCGTCGTGTTGGCGGCGACGCCGTTCGCGCTGGAGGTCCTGCACCAGCGGTCCACCACCGCGGCGCGGATGGGCCGCCGGACCACCGCCCTGGCGGTGATGGGTGTCGCCGTCCTCGTGATGCCGGTCATGGTGTCCGGCTGGTCGGCCGCGGCGCTGGCAGAGGTGCCGGCTTTCGTGGCGGTGACGCTGCTGACCATATGGCTGACCTACATCGGCCTGGGCTCGATCACGCTGTGGGCCTTCCGGTTCGCGTGGGAGCAGGTGGGGGCTCTCGGCACGTTGATGAGCCGGGCGCTGCCGCTGCTGATGCTCACCGTGGTGGTCTACTTCACCGGCGAACTGTGGCAGCTGTCGGCCCGCATGACCCGCGAAAGGCTCTGGCAGACCATCGGTTTCCTCGCTGCGGTGGCTCTGGTGTTCATGGTGACCACGATCCGTGACGAGGTCGGCGCGCTGCGTCAGGACAGGACCCGGCAGTCCGATCCCGCGGCGCTGCTCGCCGACACCCCACTGGCCGGTCTTCCCGCCGGCGCGGCGACACCGCTGTCGCGGGCCGAGCAGGTCAACGTCGTCGCGGTCATGGTGATCGCTCAGGCGATCCAGGTGGTGCTGTTCACCACCGGCCTGTTCGTGTTCTTCGTCGCCCTGGGCTTCGTCGCCGTCCCCTCCGACGTGCTCGTGCTGTGGTCGGGCGAACAGAGTTGTCCCGTCGGCGTACCGCCCTGCGACGGAACGTGGTTCGGCATCCACGTGCCCGTACCGCAGACCGTGGTGCACATGTCGCTGTTCGTCGCCGTGCTCTCCGGCCTGTACTTCACCGTCAGCACCAGCGTCGACCCGCTCTACCGTCAGCGCTTCTTCGAACCACTGATCTCCGACGTCGCGGTCAGCCTGGCCGGCCGCGACACCTACCTGGCGATGCAACGAGAGGAGTCGAACCCGTGACGAACACCGGATTGCGGGGCAAGCGCTATGGCGAGGTGCTGCTGGTCAGTGCCGGACCGGACGGTCCGCAGGCGACCGTCTACAACACCTACCCACTCAACGACTGTCCCCCCGAGCTGTGGAACACGCTCGACGCCGCAGCGATCGCCACCGAGCACGGGGCGCTCGCCGCTCTGCTCAACGGGCCGCGCTACTGGTTGATGGACGCCATCGAGAAGGACATGGGTCCGGATCGCGAGATCGTCACCTTCGGCGGTCTCGACATGTATCGCCAGGCCACCGTCACGCTGTCGTCGATGAATCCGGCGCCCTACGTGCCCAATACGGTCGCGCGTCACGCTGTGTTCGTCTTCGACGCCGGCGCACCGGTGTTCGAGCTCACCGACGCCGACGGCAGGACATGGGTGATGCAGACGTGGAGTCAGATCGTCGACCCGGCGCTGAGCTTCGACGACCTGCCCGCACTGGCGGAGCGACTGACACTTCCCGAAGGCTGGACCTTCCGCACCCGCACACCGGAGACCGAGCTGCGCGTCGACACCAGCAGTCAGGCCGCCCAGGTGCTCCAGGACGACCTGACCAACAGCTACTCGCTGGTGTCGCGCGGTTAGAGGTACTGCCCGAGGTTGCTCTCGGTGTCGATGGCCCGGCTGGCACTCGACGACTTCCCGGTGACCAGCGTGCGGATGTAGACGATCCGCTCGCCCTTCTTGCCCGAGATACGGGCCCAGTCATCGGGATTCGTCGTGTTCGGCAGATCCTCGTTCTCGGCGAATTCGTCGACGATCGAGTCCAGCAGGTGCTGAATGCGCAGACCCGGCTGGCCGGTCTCCAGCACGGACTTGATCGCGTTCTTCTTCGCCCGGTCCACCACGTTCTGGATCATCGCCCCGGAGTTGAAGTCCTTGAAGTACATGACTTCCTTGTCGCCGTTGGCGTAGGTGACCTCGAGGAACCGGTTGTCGTCGATCTCGGCGTACATCCGCTCGACGACCTTCTCGATCATCGCCTTGATGGTCAGCCTGCGGTCGCCGGTGAACTCGGCGAGGTCGTCGGCGTGGATCGGCAGGTCCTCGGTGAGGTACTTGCTGAAGATGTCCTGCGCCGCCTCGGCATCGGGCCGCTCGATCTTGATCTTGACGTCCAGGCGGCCGGGCCGCAGGATCGCCGGGTCGATCATGTCCTCGCGGTTGGAGGCACCGATCACGATGACGTTCTCCAAGCCCTCGACACCGTCGATCTCGCTGAGCAGCTGCGGCACCACAGTGGTTTCCACATCGGAGCTCACACCGGTACCGCGGGTGCGGAAGATCGAATCCATCTCGTCGAAGAACACGATCACCGGCGTCCCCTCGGACGCTTTCTCGCGTGCCCGCTGGAAGATCAACCGGATGTGCCGCTCGGTCTCGCCGACGAACTTGTTGAGCAGCTCGGGGCCCTTGATGTTGAGGAAGTACGACTTCGCCTCGCGCGAGTCCTCACCGCGCAGCTCGGCCATCTTCTTGGCCAGCGAGTTGGCCACCGCCTTGGCGATCAGCGTCTTACCGCACCCGGGCGGCCCGTAGAGCAGCACACCCTTGGGCGGCCGCAACGCGTATTCGCGGTACAGGTCCTTGTGCAGGAACGGCAGCTCGACCGCGTCGCGGATCTGCTCGATCTGCCGGGTGAGACCGCCGATGTCGCCGTAGCTGACGTCCGGCACCTCCTCGAGCACGAGGTCTTCGACCTCGGCCTTGGGGATGCGCTCGAAGGCGTATCCCGCCTTGGTGTCGACCAGCAGCGAGTCCCCCGGCCGGAGCTTGCGCGGCTGATCGTCGCCGAGGCTCGGATCCTCGACCTCGGGCAGGTGCTCGGCGGCGACGAGCGGCTCGGCCAGCCACACGATGCGCTCTTCGTCGGCATGGCCGACGACGAGGGCGCGGTGACCGTCGGACAGGATCTCGCGCAGGGTGCTGATCTCACCCACGGACTCGTAGTGCCCGGCCTCGACCACGGTGAGCGCCTCGTTCAGGCGAACCGTCTGCCCCTTCTTGAGCACCTTGGTGTCGATGTTCGGCGAGCACGTCAGGCGCATCTTGCGGCCGGAGGTGAACACGTCGACGGTGTCGTCGTCCTGGACCCCCAGCAGAACGCCGTAGCCGCTGGGCGGCTGACCGAGCCGGTCGACCTCCTCGCGCAGCGCCAGCAACTGCTGGCGGGCCTCTTTGAGCGTGTCCATCAGTTTGGCGTTGCGGGCCGCCAGAGAATCGATGCGAGCCTCCAGCTGGTGGACGTCGCGTGCGGCACGCGCGCCGCTCTGCGCGCCCACCGCGCCGTCCAGTTGTTCACGCAGGATCGCCGCTTCCCGACGGAGCTGCTCCAACTCGGCAGCGTCCTCGGCGGACAGCCTTCTCTCGGGGGATGTTCCGGAACGCTCGGACTCACTCATACTGAGCTCCTTCCCCACACCGGGAGTTGGTGCGGTAACAACTTCAACGCTACCGGCGATTCAGCCATTGTGTGTGCTCTAGGAATTCGACACACCAGCAACACTGTTAGCCTCTTTACATCAGTTTGTCCGAACGGAAGGACCGTCGTGACCCTCAAATCCCTCTTTACCAGCGTGACCGCTGGGACCGCAGCAGCCGCACTCGCGGGCGCGGCGGCCGTGGGTGTGACCTCGATTGCAGTCGGCGCCGGTGTGGCGGCCGCCGATCCGATCGTGGTCAATGCGCCGCAGGCGCCGGCGCCCGAACTCGCCGGTCCGCTGCAGCAGACCGTCAACGTCCTCGGCTCGGGTGGGTCGTTCGCCGGCAAGCAGGCCTACGTGCAGGACCTGGGCCGCATCGGTGGAATCGGCGTCTCCGCGAAGTACAACAGCGCGGTGCAGAAGGGCTACCTGCCGCTGACCGCGACCGTCGCCGACGTCGACGTCGACGGCAACGTCGCGACGGCCAACGTCACCGCGACGCTGCCGACCGGTGAGAGCCGGACGATGCCGCTGAGCTTCGTGCAGGGCCCCAGCCCGACCGGCTGGCAGCTCTCGCAGTCGTCGCTGTTCACCCTCGCCGGAATGCTCGGCTGATCGAGGCCCGAATCTCGAGCCGACGGTGATCCTTACCGATCGATGACGCCGGTGCGTCTCCCTCTTCACCGCGGCGCCGCCACGATTGTGGCGGCGTTCGCGTTGGGTGGGTGCGCGCCGGCGCCGTCGCCTCCGGCGGCGACGACCGTCGAGACGTCGCCCACCCCGTCGGCGGGCATCCCGGCTCCCGCGCCGCCCGCACCGGGCGGGCCACCGCTGCCGCAGCCCTCTGCACTGACCGACGTCCTGGCCCGGTTGTCCGATCCCGCCGTGCCGGGTGAGCAGAAGATCTCGCTGATCGAAAACGGCACCCCGAGCGAGGCCGCCGGCCTGGATCGGTTTGCGGCCGCGCTGCGCGACAACGGCGCGCTGCCGCTGGCGTTCGAGGCGCGTGACCTCGGCTGGACCCAGAACGGTTCCGGCGATGTCGTCGCGACCGTGACGATCACACTGGCCAACCCGCCGGGCTCGCAGTTCACCTATCCCATGCAGTTCGCGCCCCAGGCAGGCTCGTGGCAGCTGACCCGCCAGACCGCCGACCAGCTCCTGGCACTCGATGCACCCGCGACGACCGCTGCTCCCCCGCCGCCACCACCACCGTCTCCCGCGCCACCACCGGCACCGCCGTCGCCGCCGCGGTGAGCATGTGGATCGGCTGGTTGGAGTTCGACCTCCTCCTCGGTGACGTGCATTCGCTCAAGCAGAAGCGCTCGGTGGTGCGGCCCCTGATCGCCGAGTTGGCCCGCCGGTTCGCGGTGTCGGCCGCCGAGACAGGGTCGCAGGATCTGCACCGACGGGCCGGCATCGGAGTCGCCGTCGTGTCCGGCGACCGCGCCCACGTGGTGGCGGTGCTCGACGCCGCGGAACGTCTGGTGGCGGCGCGTCCGGAGGTCGAGCTGCTCTCGGCCCGGCGGAGCATGCGGCGCAGTGACGACGACTGAGCGCTAGACGGTCGGACGCTTCTTGCGCAGCGGAACGGGCGCGATCGCGCCGGGTGCGAGCTTGCGCGCGCTGATCAGGAACGCGGTGTGGCCGCGCATCGTGTGCTCGGGCCGGACGGCCAGACCCACGACGTGCCAGCCGCGCTGCATGCTCTCCCAGGCGCGCGGTTCGGTCCAGCACTGCTGTTCGCGCAGCGCCTCGACCGTTTTGGACAGCTGCGTGACGGTGGCGACGTAGATCATCAGCACCCCACCCGCGACGAGCACCTCGGCGACGCGGCCGAGCACCTCCCACGGCGCGAGCATGTCCAGCACCACCCGGTCGACCTCCGGCCCGGGGTAGTCGACCAGGTCGGCGGTGACCAACTCCCAATTGTCCGGCGGCGCACCGAAGAACGTCGTCACGTTGCGCAGCGCGTGCTCGGCGTGATCCTCCCGCAGCTCGTAGGAGGTCACCCGGCCTTCGGGGCCGACCGCACGCAGCAGCGAACACGTCAGCGCGCCGGAACCCGCACCCGCCTCGAGCACCCGCGCGCCGGGAAAGATGTCGCCCTCGTGCACGATCTGTGCCGCGTCCTTGGGGTAGACCACCTGGGCACCGCGCGGCATCGACATCACGTAGTCGACGAGCAGCGGGCGCAGCACCAGGAACTGGTCGCCGTTGGTCGATTTGATGACGCTGCCCTCGGGCAGCCCGACCACCTCGTCGAGCGAGATGATGCCGCGGTGGGTGTGGAACTCCCCGCCCGGCTTGAGCACCATCGTGTAGCGCCTGCCCTTGGCGTCGGTGAGCTGCACGCGGTCACCCACGTCGAACGGACCGGTTCTGCGCACAGCTGATCAGACTGCCAGCCCCGGCGGCACCGGCCACGGCCGGGTTACCCCGATCTGTCGGCGGCCGGTTCTAGGGTGGGCATCGTGGATGAGCAGCCTGAGCGGGAGATGCGCCGGCCCGCGTTGTCCCCGTCGCGGGCCAGCGATTTCAAGCAGTGCCCGCTGCTGTACCGCTTCCGGGCGATCGATCGTCTGCCCGAGCCGTCGTCGACCGCGCAGGTGCGCGGATCCCTGGTGCATGCCGCGCTGGAGCAGCTGTACCTGCTGCCGGCCGCCGATCGGGTCCCGGAGGCGGCGCTCACGCTCGCGGCCCCGGCGTGGGAGCGTGTGCTCGCCGACAAACCCGCCCTGGCCGAGGACATCAGTCCCGAGATGCGCGGCGTCCTGCTCGAGGAGGCCAGGACCCTGCTGGCGGGCTACTACCGACTGGAGGACCCGACCCGGTTCGATCCGCAGGCGTGCGAACAGCGTGTCGAGGTCGAACTCGCCGACGGCACGTTGCTGCGCGGCTTCATCGACCGCATCGACGTCGCACCCACCGGTGAGATGCGGGTGGTCGACTACAAGACCGGGAAGGCGCCGCCCGCGGCGCGGGCGCTGGCCGAGTTCAAGGCGATGTTCCAGATGAAGTTCTACGCGGTGGCGCTCCTGCGTTCTCGTGGCGTCCAGCCGACCCGATTGCGGCTCATCTATCTCGCCGACAGCCAGGTGCTCGACTACAGCCCCGAACTCGACGAGCTCCTGCGGTTCGAGAAGACGTTGATGGCCATCTGGACGGCGATCCAATCCGCCGGCGCCACAGGCGATTTCCGGCCCAATCCGTCGCGACTGTGTGACTGGTGCGCCTACCAGTCACTCTGCCCGGCGTTCGGTGGCACACCGCCGCCCTATCCGGGCTGGCCGCAGGTGCCCGATGACGGCGATCCCGACGCGGTGCTGCACGCCCCCGGGGCCGCGGCGTGATCGACTGTCTGTTCCGCTCGCGTGGCGACGACGGCGGGTTCGACGTGTTCGACTCCACCGACGGCACCCGCAGCAACTGGGACCCGCATATCCAGCACGGCTCGCCACCGCTGGCGCTGCTGACCAGGGCCGTCGAGCGCCTCGCCGACGGCACCGGCATGCGGATCGGTCGGTTGAGCTTGGACATCCTCGGCGCGATCCCGGTGGCGCCGGTGAAGGTGAGAGCCTGGGTGGACCGCCCGGGTGCCCGGATCGCACTGATGGTCGCCGAGATGGTGGTCGACCGCCCCGACGGCACCACCCGCACGGTCGCGCGATTGACCGCCTGGCTGCTGGCGACCAGCGACACCGCCGACGCCGCGGTCGACCGCTATCCGCCGATGGTCGAGGGCGAGACGGCCGGCGCGACGCACGCATGGGAGGGCGCCACCGGCTATCTGGAGACGGTGAGCTGGCGCAGGCAGCGCACCGCGCCCGACGCCGCATTCGAGGCGTGGCTGACTCCGCTTGTGCCGCTCGTGGATTCGGAGCCGACCACCCCGCTGCAACGGCTGGCGATGGTGGTCGACTCGGCGAACGGCACGGGTGCGGTGCTCGATCCCGCGCAGTTCGTGTTCATGAACACCGACACCGTCGTGCACCTGCATCGGCTGCCCGCCGGCCACGATTTCGGGCTGCGCGCGCGGGCGTCGATCGGCCCCGACGGCATCGGCGTGACCACCGCCGAGATCTTCGACCACGCCGGATTCGTGGGGACCTGCGCGCAGACGCTGTTCGTGCAACGCCGGCCGTGAGGCGCCCGCGGGAATAACAGTGATCTGCGGCACTGTTGGGGCTGACCATGAAGGCTTTCTCGGACGAAGAGCGGCAGGAGTTTCTCACCGATCTGCACGTCGGCGTGCTGTCGGTGGCGACGTCGGACGGCCGGCCACCGACGAGCGTCCCGATCTGGTACGACTACGTCGACAGTCTGATCCGTATCAACACCGGATCGTCGTCGCGCAAAGCGCGCCTCATCCGCGAGGCCGGCGCCCTCACGCTGGTGGTCCAGCGTGAGGAGCCGCCGTACCAGTACGTGACCGTCGAGGGCACCGTCGTCGACACCCTCGAGCCGGCACCGCGGGACATCGCGGAGGCCATCGCGATCCGCTACCTCGGCGAGGAGGGCGGAAAGGCCTTCGTCGCCTCGATGGAGGACAGCCCGAGCCTGGTGTTCCTGGTGCGCCCGGACCGGTGGATCACCGCGGACTTCTCCGACGAACTCTAGGCAGACCGTCTAGGCAGAGGCCGCCAGCGCTTTGGCGTCCTCGTCGGCGAAGGTGTCCTCGAGCTGCAGCGGCGAGTAGTCGAGGTCGATTTCGCCCAGCGGGCGGCCGCGCGCGCTGCTGATCGTGCCGAAGCGGCGCATCCCCTTGTCGGCGGCGTAGGCCTGGAACTCGTCCTTCTGCAGGCCGAACGGGACCTCGTCGTAGAGGTCGTAGGCGTCGTCGGTGTTCTTCAGCGCCAGCGGGATCAGCTCGTTCATCCGGCTCTCGAACACCGCCCAGTTGCTGTCGTCGGCCGCGACGTGCCGCCGGCAGGTGAACGTGCCCCATGCCATGTGCCGTCGCTCGTCGTCGCCGATCCTGCGCACGAGTTCCTGCATCCCGGGCAGGATGTTGTTGTCCACGCAAATGCGGTGCCACGCATAGTATCCCGTCAGCGCCATCATGCCCTCGATGACGTGGTTGTAGGTCACCGACGCACGCACCTGAGCGGCCGGCGACGGGTCGGTGACCAATGCGTCGAGGGAGGCGGGCAGTTCCTCGTAGAAGATGGTCCGGTAGGTCGGCAGGTCGTCGAGGAAGACCTGCATGTCGTCGGTGACCCCGACCGCGTCGAGCCAGAGCCGGAACACCTGTGTGTGCTTGGCCTCCTCGAACGCGAACTGGGTCAGATACATCTCGTCGCCGAGGCGGCCCTCCGCACGCATCGCGGCCATGAACGGCTGGATGTCCTGGGTGACCGCTTCCTCGCCGGCGATGAACTGGGCGCACAGCCGGGTGGCCCATTCGCGCTCCAGGTCGGTCAGCGCCTCCCAGTCCGCGCGGTCGCGGGAGAAGTCGATGTCGGCGGGATTCCAGAATTTCGCGTTGCCGCCGGCAAAGAGCTTGAGCGGCAGGCTGTCCCAGTTGAGGCCGCCCGCGGCCAGCGAATCCGAACGGGTCCTAGGTGTGTGGGCCATGTGCGTGTTCTCCTTCGTGCGTTGCGATGGGCTGAGGTTCGGTGGTGGATGCGAAAGCGGTGCTCGATCCAAAAGCGGTGGCGAGCACCGCGACGTAGCGGCGCACGACCAGGGCCGGCTGGTCCGGTGAGATTTCGTCGAGACCGAGGAGCGGATCCATGCCGCGCACATAGGGGGCGAGCGCCAGATGGGGCAGCAGCATGAGCAGCAGCGACAGCAGCGCGTCGACGTCGGCGTCGGGACGCAGGTCCCCGCGTTGCCGCGCGTCCTGCACGAGCGGGCGCAGCACCTCCAGGTAGTGGCGGTGCACGACCGCGCGGATGCTGACCCGGGCATCGGTGTCGACCTCGAAGCTGGCCGCCGCGTGCAGTGCCCGCTCGCGAGGATGCTCGGCGAAGTAGGCCACCCACACGTCGAGCAGGTCGGTGAGGAAGGTGAAGAACGGCCGCGTCGGGTCCAGTTCCCGAATCTGGTCTTCCATGTACGTCCGCACGCGCTGGCTGCCGACGTCGGTGATGTAGGCGTACAGATCCCGCTTGTCGGCGAAGTACTGGAAGAGGCTGCCCTTGGCCACGCCCGCGCGGCGTGCGATGACGTTGAGGCTGCCGCCGGAGAAGCCGTGCGCGGCGAACTCGGATTCGGCCGCGGCCACCACCGCGGCGCGGCGTTCACCGCCGAGACGGGACCAGGTGACCGTGGGCATCGCGCCTCCCCAGGCTTGATATGACCACTGGTCATATTACTGTGACTCAAGCCACAGTCAAGGGGCGCTCACTCCAAGGGGTGCAAATCCTGCAGCAGCGTGGGCACCAGCTCGCTGACCGTCGGGTGGATGTGCATGGTGCGCGATATCGCGGTGTAGGGCAGCTTCGCGGTCATCACGTCGAGGACGTCCTGGATCACCTCGTCGCCGCCGACGCCGAGGATCGCCGCGCCGAGGATCTGCTCGGTCTCCGCGTCGACGACCACCTTCATGAAACCCTGCGTCTCGCCCTTCTCGACGGCGCGTCCCACCCGTGTCATCGGTCGCTTGCCGACCAGGGCCTTGCGTCCCGAACGGCGCACCTCGTCGACGGTCATGCCGGCGCGACCCAGCGGCGGATCGATGTAGAGGGCGTAGGTCGTGACGCGATCGCTGACGCGGCGCGGGTCGTCGTCGAGGAGGTTGGCGGCGACGATCTCGAAGTCGTTGTACGACGTGTGGGTGAAGGCGCCGCGGCCGTTGCAGTCCCCCATCGCCCAGATGTGGGCGACGTTGGTCCGCAATTGATCGTCGACGGTGATGTAGCCACGCTTGTCGGTCACGACACCGGCCGCCTCCAGCCCGAGATCGTCGGTGTTGGGCCGGCGCCCCACCGCGACGAGCAGGTGCGATCCGGCGATCGGATCGGCGCCGGAGCGTGGAGTGACGGTGAACCCGTTCTCCCGCTTGGCAAATGAGATGCCGTCGGCGCCGGTGACCACCCTGATGCCCTCGCCTTCGAGGATCTCCTGGATGGCCGCGGAGACGTCCTCGTCCTCTCGGGACGTCAGCCGCGGCCCCTTCTCGATGACGGTCACCTCGGCGCCGAAGCGCCGGTACATCTGAGCGAATTCCAGCGCGATGTAGCTGCCGCCGATGACCACCAGGTGCTCGGGCACCACGTCGAGGTCGAGGATGCCGACGTTTGTGAGGTAGTCGATGCCGGCGAGTCCCGGCATGTCCGGCGCGACCGCACGGCCGCCGACGTTGAGGAAGATGCGGTCGGCTTCCAGCACCTGGTCGCCGACGCGCAGGGTGTGCGAATCCTCGAAGCGCGCGTGCCCCCGGATCAAGGTGGCGTTCTCCATACCGTCGAGCCAGGACTCGAGGCCTTCCCGGTCGCCGATGCTGATCCGGTCCTTGCGGGCCTTGACCGCGGCCATGTCGACGGTCACGTCCCCGGTTCCGATCCCGAAATCGGCACTGCGCCGGGCGATGTGGGCCGCGTGTGCGCTGGCGACGAGTGTCTTGGTCGGAATGCAGCCGGTGTTGACGCAGGTGCCGCCGACCAGCTTGCGTTCGATCACTGCGACCTTCTGGCCCGCTGCGGTGAGTCGGCCCGCCAGCGGCGGACCCGCCTGCCCCGCGCCGACGATGACCGCGTCGAATTTCTGCGCCATGGCGCTACACCAGGCTCACGAGGAAGACGACGAGCACTCCGCCGGCGACGGCGATCGCGTCCTCACCGAACGCGCCGGGACGGTCATTGCCGCCGCGGGCCGCGGCGACCCGGCTGCGCAGCTCCGCGCCGGCCAGGGTGCCGAGGACGGCGCCGATCATGCCGGCCCCCGTCCCGATGAAGGTGTGGAAGGAGGCGCTGCCGATGACCGCACCGGCGAACCCGCCGGTGAGCAGACGAGCGATGAACTGGGGCGGCACTTTTCGGCTCGGCGTCTTGGGCAGCTGGTCGGTGACCAGTTCGACCACCAGCAGGATCGTCAACAGCGTCACGGTGAGCGGGAGGGCCATCCAGTCAGACCACTTGCCGTCGACGTCTATCCAGCCGAGCATGGCGCCCCACGCGACGACGGCCGGGGCCGTCATGGCCCGTAAGCCCGCGATCACCCCGATCAGCAGCGCGAACACCAGAACAAGGACCTGCGTCATCTCCGACCTCCGTGGTTGGACACCGCGACGCTAACACGCTAGAAGCGACAGAACCGGATGTCCGATGCCAGGATGGCCTTGGCGCCGATGGCGGCGAGTTCGTCCATGATCGCGTTGACGTCCCGGCGCGGCACCAGGGCCCGCACCGCCACCCAGGCGGGATCGGCCAGCGGTGCGATGGTGGGCGATTCCAGGCCCGGCGTCACCTCGGTGGCACGCTCGAGAACGGAACGGGGACAGTCGTAGTCGAGCATCAGGTACTGCTGGCCGAACACCACGCCCTGCACCCGCGCCGCCAACTGGTCCCGCGCCGGATTCGGCGCGGAGTCGTCGCGCTCGATGAGGATCGCCTCCGAATCGCAGAGGGATTCGCCGAACGCGACCAGATTGTGCAGCCCGAGGGTGCGTCCTGATCCGACGATGTCGGCGATGACATCGGCCACCCCGAGCTGGATGGAGATCTCGACGGCTCCGTCGAGTCGGATCACGGTGGCTTCGATGCCCTTGTCGGCCAGATCTTTTCGGACCAGATGGGGGTAGGCCGTCGCAATGCGTTTACCCGCCAGGTCGGACACCGCCCAGTCGCGGCCGGCGGGCGCGGCGTAGCGGAACGTGGAGGCGCCGAAGCCGAGCGCGAGCCGCTCGCGGACCGGGGCGTCGGCGTCGGCGGCCAGGTCACGGCCGGTGATGCCGAGGTCGAGCTGCCCGGAACCCACGTAGATCGCGATGTCCTTGGGCCGCAGGAAGAAGAACTCGACGTTGTTGGCCGGGTCGACGACGGTGAGGTCCTTGGGATCGGTGCGGCGGCGGTAGCCGGCCTCGGAGAGTATCTCCGACGCCGACTCGCTCAGCGCACCTTTGTTGGGAACGGCGACGCGCAGCATGTCACAGCTTCCCGTACACGTCGTCGAGGGTGAGACCACGCGAGAGCATCAGCACCTGCGTCCAGTAGAGGAGCTGGCTGATCTCCTCGGCCAACGCGTCGTCGCTCTCGTGCTCGGCGGCCAACCACACCTCGCCGGCTTCCTCGAGGATCTTCTTACCGATGCCGTGCACCCCGGAGTCCAGCGCGGCGACGGTGCCGCTGCCTGCGGGCCGCGTACGGGCCCGCTCGCTGAGCTCGGCGAACAGGGCGTCGAAGGTCTTCACGTTGGGCGATTCTGTCACGTCGGGCTCGAAATGCCGCGATCGGCTGGTCCCGAACAGTGCCAAGCCCTAGCCGGCGGCGGTCTTGTCCTCGCGCAGGATCTCGCCGTGCATGTCCTCCAGCGACACGCCCTTGGTCTCCATCACCCAGCGCCACACGAACAGCCCCGACAGCACTGCGCAGAGGCCGTAGAAGCCGTAAGCCAGGCCGAGGTGCTCGCGCAGACCGGGGAACGTCACGGTGATCAACCAGTTGGCGGCCCACTGACCGGCCGCGGCCAGGCCGAGCGCGGCGGCGCGGATGCGGTTGGGGAACATCTCGCCGAGCAGCACCCACACCACCGGGCCCCAGGACATACCGAACGCGACGACGAACAGGTTGGCGGCGATCAGCGCGATGATGCCCGATGCTCCGGGCAGACTCGGGTTGCCGTCCGGACCGACGGTGGCGTTGCCGAAGATCACCGCCATCGTGATCAGCGTGACCGCCATCCCCGTCGAGCCGATCAGCAGCAGCGGCTTGCGCCCGATCTTGTCGATCAGCGCGATCGCGATCAGCGTGGTGAGCACGTTGATCACCGAGGTGATCACGGTGTAGATCGCGGACTCATCGGCACTGAACCCGACCGCCTGCCACAGCACGTTGCTGTAGTAGAAGATCACGTTGATGCCGACGAACTGCTGGAAGATCGACAGTCCCAGGCCCACCCAGACGATGCCGTAGATGCCGCCGGTCGGCTTCTTCATGTCCCGCCACGACGGCTTGTCCTCCCGTTCCAGGGTCTCCTGGATGCGAGAGATCGTGATGCCGAGGTTCTTCTGCCCGAGCAGGCGCGTCAAGACCCGGCGCGCCTCCGGGATTTGATGGGTCGCAACCAGATACCGCGGCGATTCGGGAATCGTGAAGGCGAGTACGCCGTACAGCACCGCAGGCACCGCCATCGCCAGGAACATCCACCGCCACGCGTCAAGGCCCAGCCAGAGCGGCTCGTTGGGACCGCCCGCGAGCCACTGCAACAGATAGTTGACCGCGAACGAGGCGAAGATGCCCGACACGATGGCCAGCTGCTGCAGCGAGCCGAGCCGTCCGCGAATGCCCGGTGGTGAGGTCTCGGCGATGTAGGCCGGCGCGATCACCGAGGCGACTCCCACGCCGATGCCGCCGACGATGCGGAACAACACCACCGTCCACACCTCGTGCGCGAAGCCGGTACCGAAGGCGCTGATGAGAAACAGCACGGCCGCGATCTTCATCACGGCGATGCGGCCGATCTTGTCGGCGATCCGGCCCGCGGTCATCGCTCCCGCGGCCGCACCGAGCAGCGCCGAGGCCACCGCGAAGCCCAGCTCGGCGTTGCCGATACCGAAGTCTTCCTGGATGGAGTCCACCGCGCCGTTGATGACCGCGCTGTCGTACCCGAACAACAACCCGCCGAGCGCGGCGACCGACGCGATGCGTACCGCTGTTTTCCCCGAGGAGAAGTCCTCGCCCTCGGCGAAGATCTCGGGGCCTTCCCCGACTGGACCACCCTGACCGGCCATCAGACACCCTTCCGCGTCACTGCGTGATACCCGTCACATTCAATCACTCGTGACCGGCGGTCGGGTGCATTCCCACAAGTGCGGGGGTTTATGCGCTGCGCAGCTCGCGATCGATCTCGACGAAGATCCGCCGCAGATCAGCGGCACCGAGGCCGTTCAACGAATCGGCGTGCCGGCGGCGGATCCCGCCGGGAACGGGGACGTCGTTGGGTACCACCAACACTGCGCAACCGGCTTTCTCCGCCGCCGCGGCGCCGGTCACCGAATCCTCGACCGCCAGGCACTCGGAGGGACGCAGCTCCAACAGCTCGGCTGCACGTAGGTACGGGTCGGGTTCGGGCTTTCCGCTGCGCACCTCGTCTGCGCAGACGGTCACCGAAAAGTAGTGCCGGCCAATGCTGTTCAACGCACGTTCGGTCAGCGCGCGCTGAGTGTTGGTCACCAGTGCCATGGGAACGTCAGCCGCGGCAAGAGAATCGAGCATCTCGCGGGCGCCGTCGCACCACGGCAGCCCTCGATCGAAGAGCTCACCGGTGTAGCTGTGCAACCAGCGGATCGAGTCGGCCATCGCCGCCGCATCGGGCTCAAGGCCCAACTCCGCGTACACCGTGACCATCGTCTCGTGCGCCGACGCGCCGACCAGCGCAGTTCGCGTCTGGCGGCTCATCTCGCCGCCGAACGATTCGTAGAGAGCCGACAGCGAGATGTCCCAGAGCTTTTCGGAGTCGACGAGTGTGCCGTCCATGTCCCACAGCACTGCTTGCACCCCGCGATTGTGTCACGGGTGCAGGCCCACGAGCCAATCTGCGACCCGCACCGAGGCGACGATCACACCGGCCGCAGCCAACACGCGGACTACGGAGTTTCCAGGGTCCGCACCCCCGTCCCCGCGTGCCAGCCTCATGATGCCACCTCACCGGACCAGGAATCGGAGACCGAGATGACCGCCACCCGCATCGTCGTGATCGGCGGCGGTTACGCCGGCGTGCTCGCCGCGAACCGGCTCAGCCGACGAGACGACATCCACGTCACGCTGGTCAATCCGCGGCCGATGTTCGTCGAACGCATTCGCCTGCACCAGCTGGTGGCGGGAAACCATTCCGCGGTAGCCGATTTCACATCGATACTCGCGCCGTCGGTCCGGCTGGTCATCGACACGGCCGAGCGGGTCGACGCCACCGCACACCAGGTCGACCTGGCTTCGGGGGGCTCCCTGGCCTATGACTACCTCGTCTACGCCGTCGGGAGCACCGCACCCGTGCCGGCGGCGGTGTCCGGCGCCGACCGGTTCGCCTACCCGCTCGGTGAATGGGAGCCCGCCCAGCGGCTGACCGCACGGCTGGCCGAGGTGCCGCCGGAGGCCCCGATCGTCGTCGTCGGCGGCGGCCTCACCGGCATCGAAGCAGCCGGCGAACTGGCCGAGGCCGGCCGGCACGTCACCCTGGTCACCGACGTCGTCGGGCCGTCCCTGGCCCGGGGCGGACGCCGATCGGTCACCTCGCGCCTGAGGCGGCTCGGCGTCATGGTCGTCGACGACACCACGGTCGCAGCCGTCGAGAGCGACCGCGTGGTCCTGCGCGACGGCCGGCATCTCCTGAGCGCCGCGACGGTGTGGACGGCCGGGTTCGGGGTGCCGGAGCTGGCCGCTGACAGCGGGCTGCGTACCGACCGGCTCGGCCGATTGCTGACCGACGAGACACTCACCTACGTCGACGACCCCTCGATCGTCGCTGCCGGCGACGCGGCCTGCCCGTCCGGCATGCCGCTGCGTATGAGCTGCCAGCTGGCCATGCCGCTGGCCGCCGATGCCGCGGACACGCTGATCGCCCGGCTCGACGGTGCCGCGCCGCGCACCATCAACCCGGCCTCGGTCGGACAGTGCATCAGTGTGGGCCGCCGCGCCGGCACCATCCAGATGTCCCGGTTCAGCGACGTCGCAGTGCCGCTGTACCTCGGTGGTCGCCTGGCCGCGACGATCAAGGAGGCGGTGTGCGCCGGCACCGTGTCGTTCCTGGCGAAGGAGGCGCGCCGGCCGGGGAGCTACTTCTGGCCCCGAGGTGGCGGGCGCAGCCGCACGATCGCGCGCGCAGCGAGCGAGACACGGGCCCTGCGGTGAGCGACCCTGCCGCGCTCCTCGACGAGGTGCGCGACCTGTTCCTGTTCGAGCACCTGACGGACGCACAGCTCGAGATGCTCTGCCGCGGGGGGCGTATCGGCACCCTGCCGGCGGGTCCGGTGTGCGTCGAGGGCACACCCGCCACCTGTCTCTACGTGCTCCTCGACGGTGAGGTGGTGCTATCCCGGTTCTGCGCAGGAGTGGATGTCGAGACGCACCGCAGCACCCAGCGCGGTGTGTTCTTCGGAGCGTGGTCGGCCCATCTTCCCGACGTCGACCAGTCCTACGAGGTCTCGGCGCGGCTGACGCGCCCGTCCCGGCTGCTGGTGCTCGGCGCGGAGGTGTTCGCACAGTTCATCAGCACGCAGTTCCCCATGGCCATTCACCTCTTCGCAGGCCAACGGGTCCGTCGTGATCGGGAGGAGCGGATTCTCGCGCACCGGGAACGGTTGCTCGCCCTGCGCACGTTGACCGCGGGGCTGACCCACCAACTCAACAATCCGGCGGCCGCCGTGATCCGCGCGGCCGCGAACCTACACGACGACGTCGCCGCGATGCGGCGCGAATTCGCCCGTCTGGCGCAGACCCGGCCGAACGCGGACACAGTGGCGGCACTGACCGCGCTACAGGACGACGTGGTGCACACCGCGTCCCGGCCGGACCGTCCGACCGCCACGGCGCTGGGCGTCGCGGACAGCGAGGACGCCGTCGCTGCCTGGCTCGACGACCACGGCGTCACCGACAGCTGGGACCGCGCCGCCACGTTCGTCGAGGCCGGACTCGACGTCGACTGGTTGTCCGATGTGCGGGCCCGGTTGGCGGGCGCCGACGACGGGCTCGGCCACGCGGTGGCCTGGTTGCAGTCGATCGTCGCGGTCGAACTGCGGATCCGGGAGATCACCGAGGCCGGCCGACGCATCGCCGCGCTCCTCGACGGCGCGAAGACCTACTCGCAACTCGACCGCGGCCCCTACCAGTGCATCGACGTACACGAGATGCTGCGCAACACCATGCTGATGTTCGGCGACCGTATCGCGATGGCGGGCAAGGGCGCAGCCATCACCCTGGTCAAGGACCTCGATCACAGTATCCCCGAGATATGTTGCTATCCCGCTGATCTCAACCAGGTGTGGACCACCATCGTCGACAATGCCATCGATGCGATGAATGGCAGCGGAACCCTCACGGTACGCACCCGCGCCGAGGGCGCGGACAGGATTCGCGTGGAGATCAGCGACGACGGGCCGGGCATCCCGGCCGAAATCATCGGGCGGGTCTTCGACCCGTTCTTCACCACCAAACCCGTCGGCTCCGGGTCGGGGCTCGGGCTGGATCTGGCCTGGGACATCGTCGTGAACCAGCACCGCGGCCACATCGAGGTGCAGTCGGCGCCCGGAGACACCCGCGTCACCGTGTGCCTTCCGCGGTATGCCCCTGCACCCTGACACCCGCCACCACGGATTCGAATCAGAAACCGACGACAACGACAAGAGGCCAGCATGTCCGACCAGGCATCCGATGAGATCCAGAGACTCATGACCGCGATGACGGTCGTGCAGTCCGTCACGCCGCCGCACGTCCCGCAGGACGCCGAGGCGATGACCGCGATCATCGAGTGGGGTCCCGGCGACAGGGGCGCACCGCCGCACCGCCACCCCGGCGGCCCCTGCTTCGGGTACGTCCTCGAGGGTGAGATGTGGTTCGAACTCGAGGGCGAGGCACCGCGCGTCATCACGGCCGGAGAGGCGTTCTGGGAGCCCGGGGGTGACGTCATCCACTACTCGGACGGCAACCACCGCGACGACGTGCCGCTGCGCTTCCTGGTCACGATGCTGTGCCGGCCCGGCGTCGACATGTTCGTGCTGGTCGACGATGCCGAACTCGAGGCCCGCAGGGACCGCCGCGTGCCTGCGGCCGGACAGGAGGCACCATGACCGACTCCCACCTCGACTCCCCGCTCGACCAGATCATCCGTCGCCGGCATTCGACACGAATGTTCCTGCGCGACAAGCCTGTTCCACAGGAGTTGCTGAACGAGGCATTGACCCTGGCGATGCGCGCGCCGTCGAACTCCAACGTGCAGCCATGGCGGCTGTTCCTGGCCACCGGCTCCCGGCGCGACCGCCTCGCCGCCGCGCTCGCGGCCGCGGTGCGGCAGAGCCGGCCGCCCACGATGGGCATACCCGACTCCCACAACCATCTGCGCCGCCAGCTCGGCGCCCTCGTCTACGGCGCGATGGGCGTCGCGCGAGAGGATGCGGAGGGGCGCTGGAACGCGCAGTTGCGCAACTGGGACTTCTTCCGGGCACCCGTCGCCGGAATCGTCTGCATGCACCGAGACCTCGGGATGCCCGACGCCCTCGGCGTCGGCATGTTCCTGCAGACCCTGCTGCTGGCGCTCACCGACCGCGGACTGGACTCCTGCGTGCAGGTCTCCACCGCGCTCTACCCCGACGTGGCCCGCGAGGTCCTCGACATCCCCGAGGAGCTGGCCGTCCTGTGCGGCATCTGCATCGGCTACGGCGACCCGACGTTCGCGGCCAACTTCCTCGACATCCCCCGCAACGCGGTGACCGACAACGTCGTCCTCTACGAGGATTGACGCGGCAGCGGGTGGTCGGGGTCCAGCGCCGGGAGCCCGTCGATGCTGCTCCCGTTGTCGCCGGCGATGCGCCGCGCGAACTTCTGCTCGCTCACCGTCGCGTGGTAGTCGTCGAGAACCGGCCGCTCCCCCACGAGATCGTAGTACGACACCGCGAACCCGCACGCGTCCGCGATGCGCTCGACGTCGATGACGACAGAGGCCCGAACTCCCGGATGCTGCACATCGAAACACGCAGCGACGCGGTCGAACTCGGCATCGTCCGGGCGCACGACCCGGCCCGTTCCGTAGAGCCGCAGGATGCGGGACTGCCGGGTGAACGAACAGAACATCACGGTGATGCGACCGTTGTCCCGCAGGTGGGCGATCGTCTCCGCGCCGCTGCCGAACAGGTCGAGGTACGCCACGGTGTGGTCGTCGAGCACCGTGAACGTGTCGCGATACCCCTTGGGCGACAGGTTGATCCGGCCACCGTCGGACGGCGCCGTGGCCACGAAGAACATCGCCTGGGCGGCGATGAACTCGCGCAGCGACTCGTCGAGTCGGTCGAACACCTTCGCCACCTGATCAGTCCTCCGGGTTGTACCCCAGATTCGGGGCGAGCCAGCGTTCGGCCTCGGGGAGCGTCCAGCCCTTGCGCCGGGCGTAGTCGGCGACCTGATCCTGGGCCAGCCGCCCGATCACGAAGTACTGCGACTGCGGATGCGAGAAGTACCAGCCGCTGACGGCGGCGCCGGGCCACATCGCCATCGACTCGGTCAGCTCGATGCCGGTCCGCTTGGTGACGTCCAGCAGATCGAACAGCGTCACCTTCTCGGTGTGCTCCGGGCACGCCGGATATCCTGGCGCAGGCCGGATTCCGACGTACTTCTCGCCGATCAGCTCCTGGTTGTCCAGATGCTCGTCGGGTTGATAGCCCCAGAACTCCTTGCGGACCCGCTCATGCATCCGTTCGGCGAACGCTTCGGCCAGCCTGTCGGCGAGCGACTCCAGCAGGATCGCGCTGTAGTCGTCGTTGGCTTTCTTGAACTCGGCGATCTTGTCGCCGCTACCGAGCCCGGCGGTGACGGCGAACGCGCCGATGTGGTCGGCCAATCCCGTGTCCTTCGGCGCGATGAAGTCACCGAGCGATCGGTTCGGCACGCCATCGCGGTGCTCGCCCTGCTGGCGCAGGTTGCGCAGCGTGGTCAGCACCTCGTCACGGCTCTCGTCGGTGTAGACCTCGACGTCGTCTCCCACGGCGTTGGCCGGGAAGAAGCCGATGACGCCGTTGGCCGTCAGCCACTTCTCCTTGATCGCGGTGTCGAGCATCTCCTGGGCGTCGTCGTAGAGCTTGCGGGCCGCCTCACCGGAGGCCGGATTGTTCAGGATGTCGGGGAATCGGCCCTTCATCTCCCAGGCGTTGAAGAACGGCTGCCAGTCGATGTACTCGCGCAGCTCGGCCAGGTCGTAATTGCTGAAGTCCCTGATTCCCGCACCGATTGCCGGTACCGGCGGCGTGTACCCGTCCCAGTCGATCGGCGTGCGGTTGGCCCGCGCCTTCTCCAGCGTCAGCATCGGCCGCTCGTTCTTCTGCGCGTGCCGCTCCCGCAGTGAGGCGTAGTCCTTCTCGGTCGCTTCCAGCAACGCCGGGCGCTGCTTGTCGTCGAGCAGCGCAGCGGCCACCGGCACCGAGCGGGACGCGTCCTTGACCCAGACGACCGGCCCGCTTCGCCGCGGCGAGATCTTCACGGCGGTGTGGGCGCGCGAGGTGGTCGCACCGCCGATCAGCAGCGGAATCTCGAGCCCCTCACGCTCCATCTCGACGGCGAAGTTCGACATCTCGTCCAGCGACGGGGTGATGAGCCCGGACAGCCCGATGATGTCGGCATCGTGCTCCTTGGCCGCGTCGAGGATCTTCTGCGCGGGCACCATCACGCCGAGGTCGATGACCTCGTAGTTGTTGCACTGCAGGACGACTCCGACGATGTTCTTGCCGATGTCGTGGACGTCACCCTTGACCGTCGCCATGATGATCGTGCCGTTGGTGTCCTTGCTCTTGGTCGCCGAGGCTTCTTTCTCCGCCTCGATGAACGGCAGCAGGTAGGCGACGGCCTTCTTCATCACGCGCGCCGACTTCACCACCTGGGGCAGGAACATCTTGCCCGAGCCGAACAGGTCGCCGACGACGTTCATGCCGTCCATCAGCGGACCCTCGATGACCTCGATCGGCCGGCCGCCCGCCGCATCGATCTCGGCCCGCAGTTCCTCGGTGTCGTCGTCGACGTGGGCGTCGATGCCTTTGACCAGCGCGTGCGTGATGCGCTCGCGCACGGGCAGCGAGCGCCACTCGGCAGCGCTCGCCTCTTCGGTCTTGTCGTTCTTGTTGAACCGCTCGGCGATCTCCAGCAGCCGTTCCGCGGCGTCCTCGCGCCGATTCAGCACGACGTCTTCGATGCGGTCGCGCAACTCGGGATCGATCGAGTCATACGGCACCAGCGCCCCGGCGTTGACGATGCCCATGTCCAGGCCGGCCTTGATGGCGTGGAACAGGAACACCGCGTGGATGGCCTCGCGGACCGGGTTGTTGCCGCGGAACGAGAACGACACGTTCGAGATGCCGCCGGAGATGTGCACACCCGGCAGGTTCTCCTTGATCCAGGCGCACGCCTCGATGAAGTCGATGCCGTAGGTGGCGTGCTCCTCGATGCCGGTGGCCAGCGCGAAGCAGTTCGGGTCGAAGATGATGTCCTCGGCGGGGAAGCCGACCTCCTCGGTCAGGATTCGGTAGGCCCGGCCGCAGATCTCCTTGCGGCGCTCCAGGTTGTCGGCCTGGCCCTGCTCGTCGAACGCCATCACGACCACGGCGGCGCCGTACTTGCGGCACAGCTGCGCTTCACGGACGAACTTCTCCTCGCCCTCCTTGAGCGAGATCGAGTTCACGATCGGCTTGCCCTGCACGTTCTTCAGGCCCGCCTCGATGACCTCCCACTTGGAGGAGTCGATCATCACCGGCACGCGGCTGATGTCGGGTTCGGCCGCGATCAACTTGGTGAAGCGATCCATCGCGGCGACGCCGTCGATCATGCCCTCGTCCATGTTGATGTCGATGACCTGCGCCCCGACCTCGACCTGCTGCAGCGCCACCGACAGCGCGCTGTCGTAGTCCTCGGCCTTGATCAGGTTGCGGAACCGGGCCGACCCGGTGATGTTGGTGCGCTCACCGATGTTGACGAACAGCGAGTCTTCGGTGATGTTCAGCGGCTCCAGGCCCGACAGGCGGGTCGCGACGGGGATCTCCGGTAGCGCCCGAGGCGGCTTGCCGTCGACCACCTTGGCGATCTCGGCGATGTGCGGAGGTGCCGTGCCGCAGCAGCCGCCGACCAGGTTGACCAGGCCGGCCTCGGCGAACTCGGCGATGTAGGAGGCCTGCCGCTCGGGCGATTCGTCGTATTCGCCGAACGCGTTGGGCAGACCGGCATTCGGATAGCAGGAGACGAAGGTGTCGGCGATGCGGGCCACCTCGGTGATGTAGGGCCGCATCTCGGGTGCACCCAACGCGCAGTTCAGACCCACCGCGAGCGGCCTGGCGTGCCGGATCGCGTTCCAGAACGCCTCGGTGACCTGACCCGAGAGAGTGCGGCCGGACGCGTCGGTGATGGTGCCGGAGATGATCAACGGCCAGCGGCGGCCCCGCTCCTCGAACAGCGTCTCCACGGCGAACACCGCGGCCTTGGCGTTCAGCGAGTCGAAGATCGTCTCGATGATGAGCAGGTCCGAACCACCGTCGACCAGCCCGTTCGCCGCCTCGAGGTACGCGGCGACCAGCTGGTCGTAGGAGACGTTGCGGGCGCCGGGGTCGTTCACGTCCGGCGAGATCGACGCGGTCCGCGTCGTCGGTCCGATCGCGCCGGCGACGTAGCGGGGCTTGTCGGGCGTGCTGTATTCGTCGGCGGCCTTGCGGGCCAGCGCGGCGCCGGCGTAGTTCAGTTCATAGGCGAAATCGGCCATGTCGTAGTCGGCGAGCGAGACCGCGTTCGCGTTGAACGTGTTGGTCTCCAGGATGTCGGCGCCCGCGTCGAGATACTCGCGGTGGATGCCCTCGATGATCTGCGGCTGCGTCAGACTGAGCAGGTCGTTGTTGCCCTGCAGCGCCGTCGGCCATTCGGTGAACCGATCGCCGCGGTAGCCCTCTTCGTCGGGCCGGTCACGCTGGATCGCCGTGCCCATCGCACCGTCGATCACCAGGATGCGTTCGCGCAGCGCGACCCGCAGTTCTTCGGTGCAATCCGGGCGGACGTTCGGCGTGAAGTCAGTTGCTGTAGCAGCAGTCACGTGCACTCCTTCCATGACGGAAGGCGTCCTTGACTCTGCCGAGCGTGGCGGATACCGGCGGAAACGACCGGTACCCGTTGCAACGCCTCTCGACGTGGATGAGTCTACGTCGAGAGCACAACCGACTTCAGGACGCCTGGCGGTGGTGGCTTGCAGGGATCAACCCGCGTGCTGTCGAGCCTATTTCGCAGAACGCCGCCGGTACTGCACCGGGGGGCGGGTCGATGCCCGTCATCTGGCCCCCGGAGGGCTTAGGCTGGATTGGTGACCCACCCGGATTTCGGCGGTCCCAAGCGACCTGACCTACCCGACCTGCGCGACACCATCGTCGTCGCGGCGTTCGAGGGCTGGAACGACGCGGGTGACGCGGCCAGCGATGCCGTCGAGCATCTCGACGCGATCTGGGAGGCCGACACGATCGTCGAGATCGACGACGAGTCCTACTACGACTACCAGGTCAACCGGCCGGTGATCCGGCAGATCGACGGCGTGACCCGCGAGTTGGTGTGGCCCTCGATGCGGATCTCGCACTGCCGACCGCCGGGTGCCGACCGCGACATCGTGCTGATGCACGGTGTGGAACCGAACATGCGGTGGCGCACGTTCTGCGCGGAACTGCTGGCGATCGCCGACAAACTCAATGTGCAGACCGTGGTCATCCTCGGCGCGCTGCTCGCCGACACCCCGCACACCCGCCCGGTGCCGGTGTCGGGTGCGGCCTACTCCTCGGATTCGGCGAAGACGTTCGGCCTCGAGGAGACCCGCTACGAGGGACCGACCGGGATCGCCGGCGTGTTCCAGGACGCCTGTGTCCAGGCCGGCATCCCGGCGGTGACGTTCTGGGCGGCCGTGCCGCATTACGTGTCGCAGCCGCCCAACCCGAAGGCGACCGTGGCGCTGCTGCGCCGCGTCGAGGACGTCCTCGACATCGAGGTGCCGTTGGCCGACCTTCCGGCCCAAGCCGAGGAGTGGGAGCAGGCGGTCAGCGAGATGACCGCCGAGGATGACGAGATCGCCGAGTACGTGCAGTCGCTCGAGGAGCGCGGCGATGCCGAGGTCGACATGAACGAGGCGCTGGGCAAGATCGACGGTGACGCGTTGGCCGCGGAGTTCGAGCGCTACCTGCGCAGGCGCGGCCGGTAGCGCCTACCGGAATCGCGCCAGGTACTCCGCCCAGTCCCAGGTGCTCAGGAACGTCCGGCCGGCCCGTGCGCCGTCGCCGTAGAGGGCCGACTTCGCAGACTCCGACAGGTCGAAATCCAGCACACCGACGTCTTGGGTGTCGATGCGGATGGTTCGGGCACTGACCCACGGCTGATCCAGGTAGGCCTGGTCGCGACCGACCAGGGTCGTGGTGATCACCTGTTCGAGCAGGGTCGGGCCGCCGAACAGATGCACCGGCCGCAACGCGGGGATGACCTGCTCGTTGTCCGCAGGGAGCGTGGGCAGCAGCGTCACCCCGAACGTCGGCCACCGCGGCGGTTGCCCGTCGGTGCGGTCGAGCGAATCGATCGGGAAGTTCGACAGCAGCCCACCGTCGACCAGCGTCGACCTGCGGCCGTCCGCGGCGGTCAGCGTCGCGGGGCGGAAGAAGAACGGAATGGCCGTCGAGGCACGCACCGCATCGGCCACCGGCTGCCGGTCGGGGTCCAGGCCGTAGACCCGTCGGTAGTCCCACGGCAGCCGCACCAGCTGGCCCCGCGTGACGTCGGCGACGGTGACCACCAACCGATAGCGCTGTTCGGGTGGCAGCTGCGGATCGTCGATCGCCAGGTCGGCGAACGTCTCGACGCCGAAGCGGGCCAGTTGCTCACCCACCCAGCGGTGCAGCGCGTCGCCGCGGTAGATCCCGTCGCCGCTGAGCACGCCGGCCACCGGACCCAGCACCGGGATGCGTTCGATCGGCCCCGGGTCCAGGAACCGCCGGTAGTCGATGCTGATCGCGAGGTCGGCGAGCAACGCCGAGGACAGCTCGCCGCGCTGCGCGGCCGCGGCCACCAGGGAACCGACCAGCGCACCGGCCGAGGTACCCGACACCCGCTGCGGTGTGTAACCCGCCTCGACCAGTGCCGCCACGGCCCCGGCCAACGCGATCCCCTTGACTCCGCCACCGGAGAGGACCAGATCGGCCTGCGTCACCGGGGCTTCTCCACGGCCTGGGTGCGGGCCCCCATCGATCGACCGAGAGCCGCGACCTGGGCGTCCATTCGGGGCAGCAGGTCGGGGACGAAACGGAGTACCGGCGCCTCCCCGACCGGGGTCGACAGCAGCGGCTTGAGCAGCCGCAACACCCCGACCCAGCGCGGGCAGTCGATGTGACGTCTGCGGCCCTCGATGCCGGCGGCGAACGCTTCGCCGCACGCTTCGACCGAGGTCGTCTTGTTCAACGGGTAGGGCAGCTTGCTCACCAACTCGCTGAAGGTGGACAAGTCGGCCTTGGTGTCCTGCACCATCGGGGTGTCGATCCACGACATGTGCGCCGATCCGACGGCGACCCCGCGATGGGCCACCTCGAGGCGCAGCGCGTTGGCGAAGTGCTCGACGGCCGCCTTGGAGGCGTTGTAGGCCGCCAGCCCCGGCGCCGCCGCATATGCAGCCAGGGAGGACACGATCAGCACGTAGCCGCGACGGTCCGCGACGGCGGGCATCGTCGCTCTCACGGTGTGGAACACCCCGGTGACGTTGACATCCATCAGCGTGCGGAAGGCGTCCGGGTCGACCTGCAGCACCGACCCGTACGACGCGATACCTGCGTTGGCGACGACGATGTCGATACCGCCGAAGCGCTCGACCGCACGCGCCGCAGCCGCCTCCATCGCCGGGAGATCGCGCACGTCAACGAGCTCGGTGCTCACGCGCCTGGCACCCAGTTCCTCGGCCATCTCCCCGAGCGGGGTCTCGTCGAGATCGGTGAGCACGAGGTTCGCGCCGCGGGCGTGCAGCCGGCGCGCAACCTCCGCACCGACGCCCCGCGCGCCTCCGGTGATGAATGCGGTCTTGCCTGCCACGGATGCCATAGCGGCAACCTACTGCACAGGGTTCAAAGTTCGATGCCCAGCAGCGCGTCGATCGCGGTGGCGACCGTGCTCCCTGCGGCGGCGTCGTGGCCACCGTAGGACAACGCGTCGGTGGCCCAACCATCCAGCGCCGCAAGGGCTTTGGGGGTGTCGAGATCGTCGGCGAGGTACTGCCGGACCCGGGCGACGACGTCCGCGGCGTCCGGCGCCCCGGCCAGCGCGGTGGCGCTGCGCCACCGATGCAGGCGCTGCTGCGCCTCCTGAAGAACCGCGGGACTCCAGTACCGGTCCTCCCGGTAGTGGCCCGCGAACAATCCGAGCCGGATCGCGGCGGGCTCGACGCCGTCGCGGCGTAGCTGGGACACCAGAACCAGGTTGCCGCGGCTCTTGCTCATCTTGTGTCCGTCCCAGCCGATCATGCCGGCGTGCACGTAGTGACGCGCGAATCTCCGCTCGTCCGTGACACATTCGGCGTGGGCGGCGGAGAACTCGTGATGAGGGAAGATCAGATCGCTTCCGCCGCCCTGGATGTCGAGTCCGGTGCCGATCCGGCTCAGTGCGATCGCTGCGCATTCGACGTGCCAGCCCGGCCGGCCCGGTCCGAACGGCGCCGGCCAGCTGGGCTCCCCGGGACGCTGCGCCCGCCACAGCAGGGCGTCGAGCGGATCGGCCTTGCCCGGCCGGTCGGGGTCGCCGCCCCGCTCGGCGAACAGCGTCAGCATGGTGTCGCGGTCATAGCCCGACTCATAGCCGAACTGCACGGTGGCGTCGGCACGGAAGTAGACGTCGGGGTACTGCGCGTCGTCCACCACGTAGGCCGCACCCGAGGCCAGCAGCTTCTCGGTGACCTCGACGACCTCGCTGACGGCTTCGGTGGCGGCCACGTACTCGCGCGGCGGCACCACGCGCATCGCGGCCATGTCCTCGCGGAACAGGTCGATCTCCCGGTCGGCGAGCTCGCGCCAGCCGATGCCGTCCCGCTGCGCGCGTTCGAACAGCGGATCGTCCACGTCGGTGATGTTCTGCACGTAGTGCACGTCGTGTCCGCTGTCCAGCCAGACGCGGTGCACCAGGTCGAACGTCAGGTAGGTGGCCGCGTGGCCCAGATGCGTGGCGTCATACGGGGTGATCCCGCAGACGTACATGCTCGCGGTGGCACCGGCGCTGACCGGCCGCACCTGACGGTCGGCGCTGTCGTAGAGCCGCAACTGCGGGCCCCGACCTGCGAGCACCGGAACACTCGGCGCCGACCACGATTTCATGGCATCGACTCTAGACATCAGGGTCTGCGACAACGCCGCGGGCCGATTCATTCCCCGCCACCGTCAACGTCGGGGCACCGACCGGATGACCTCGAGCAGCGGAGCGGCCACTTCGGGACGGCACATCAGCAGGTCGGGCAGATACGGGTCCCGCCGGTTGTAGATCAGCGGGGACCCGTCGATCCGGGTGGCGTGCAGGCCCGCGGCCCACAGCACGCCGGCGGGTGCCGCGGAGTCCCATTCCCACTGACCGCCCGCATGGATGTAGGCGTCGACGTCGCCGCGCACCACCGCCATCGCCTTTGCGCCTGCCGAACCGATGCGCACCAGCTGGATGTCGAGCTCGTCGCGCATGCGCCACAGCACCGCCGGAGGCCGGCTGGCACTGGCGGTGATGCGGATGGGGCCGTCGGCGCGGGGCGGCGGCGGCGTGACCGTGTCGGTGCGGTACACCTCGCCGCGTGCGGGCAGCGCGACCGCGGCATCGGTGATCGCTCCCCCGCTCTCGTGGGTGCGCTGCCACAGCGCGATGTGCACGGCCCAGTCCGCCCGGCCGGGCATCGAGTACTCGTGCGTGCCGTCGACGGGGTCGACGATCCACACCCGGTCGGCATGGACGCGGGAGACGTCGTCGACGGCCTCCTCGGAGAGCACGGCGTCGCCTGGGCGGGCGCGGTGCAGCCGATCCAGGATCAGCGTGTTGGCGCGCATGTCGCCGGCGTCGCCGAGCTCATAGGGGTCGTAGAACCCGTATTGCGTGCGCATCGACAGCAGCAGCTCGCCGGCCTCGGCGGCCACGGTCGCAGCCAGCGCTGCGTCGGTCGATTCCACGGGATCAGGAGAGCCCATCAGAACGCCGGCCATGGGATCGGCCGGCGCCGATCGGGTGTCGGCATCACCGGATCACGCAGCAGCGCAGCCACTCTGGCGCGCAGCGCGGCGACCTCCCGCGGGGTGATGTGGCAACACAGCTCAGCGCCGAGGTCGCCCCGCAAGGAGTCACCGAGCGCCTCGATGTCGGTCAGCGTCTGATCGTCGACGGGCTTGCCCGCCCACCCCCACAGCACCGTGCGCAACTTGTCCTCGGTGTGCAGCGTGACGCCGTGGTCGACGCCGTACACCCGACCGTCGACACCGCTCAGGACGTGCCCGCCCTTGCGGTCGGCGTTGTTGATCACAACGTCGAACACCGCGAGGCGGCGCAGCCGGTCGTCGTCGGCGTGCACCAGCGTCACCTCGTCGCCGGCATAGTCGTAGGCCTGCAGGATCGGCAGGAAGCCCGGCGGCACCTTGCCCGCAGGCACGAGGTCGATCAGATCGGGACCGGTCGGCTCGGCGGTCTCGTCGCCGTCGTCACCGATCCCGTCACCGGGTTGGTCCACCCAGCGCTGCACCATGCCGGGGCCGGCGGGTCCGTCGCGAACGATGGTGTGGGGCACCAGGTTCCACCCCAACGCCGCGGAGATCAGGTAGGACGCCGCCTCCCGGCCGGCCAGCGTGCCGTCGGGGAAGTCCCACAGTGGAGCCTCTCCGCGCACCGGCTTGTAGACACAGTGGACGACCTCGCCGGCCAGTGTCGCCTCGCACAGAAAGGTCGCGTTGCTCGCGGAGCGGATGCGTCCGAGGACACTCAGTTCGCCGCGTTCGAGGACCTCAGAGATCGTCGTCATCGTCGGACTCGGCCAGCGCGCCGCGCCGGTAGCCGTTGGTGCGGACGCAGATGTGGCCTTCGGGGTCCAAAGGTTCGTCGCACAGCGGGCACGGGGGTCGGCCGGCCGAGATGACCCGGTTCGACCGGGTGGCGAACTGACGCGCGGACTCGGGGGTCAGGAAAACCCGCACCGCGTCGGGTCCGTCCTCCGCATCGTCGAGGACCACCGACGCGTCGAACTCCGTGTCGGAGACCGCGAGCAGCTCCACGACGACCGTCTGCGCCTCCGAATCCCAGCCCAGTCCCATCGTCCCGACTCGGAACTCCGCGTCGACCGGCGTCACCAGCGGGCTCAGATCGTCGACCTCACCGGTGTCGGGTGGGACCGGAGTCCCGAAGCGGCGGTTGATCTCGAGCAGAAGCGCCGCGATCCGTTCGGCCAGCACGGCCACCTGCTGCTTTTCCAAGATCACCGAGATGACGCGGGTGTCGTGCACCGCCTGCAGGTAGAACGTCCGGTTTCCGGGCTCCCCGACGGTCCCGGCCACGAAGCGGTCGGGCGTGCGGAAGACATGGATTTCACGGGACATGACAGGGTCCAAAATACCGTGCGCGGCTCATCCGGCTGAACCGCCGACCACGGCGTCACCACTGGGGACCTCGCCGGTCTTCTCTGCACCGGCGTCCTCCGCCGCCGGCGGGGCCGTCAGCGCGGAGTTCAACGCAGCACCGGTGTGATTGACGTGGATCACGAACGGTCGCACCGCGGTGTAGCGGATCACGCTGACCGACGCCGGATCGGCGTTGATGCGCTGGAAGCTGTCCAGGTGCGTGCCGAGCGCATCGGCCAGCACGGATTTGATGACATCTCCATGGGTGCAGGCGAGCCACAGCACGTCGGCGCCGTGCTCGGCGGCCAGCCGGCGGTCGTGGTCGCGCACGGCGGCCACCGATCGCGCCTGCACCGCCGCGAGGCCCTCCCCGTCGGGAAACACCGCGGCACTGGGTTGTTGCTGCACGACGGCCCACAGCGGCTCCTTGACGAGCTCGCCGATCGAGCGTCCGGTCCAGGACCCGTAGTCGACCTCGACGATCCGCTCGTCGACGACCGGCGCGAGGCCCAGTGCGGCGGCCAGCGGCTCGACGGTGCGTTCGCACCGCAGCAGCGGCGAGCGCACGATCGCCCGGATCGGCAGCGAGCCGAGCCGCTCGACCAACGCCTCGGCCTGTTCGCGGCCGCGGTCGTCGAGGTCCACGCCCTCGGACCGGCCGGCGAGCGTGTGAGCGGTGTTCGACGTCGAGCGCCCGTGCCGCAGGAGGAGAACGGTCATGTCGCCGCGACCACCCCGGTGCCGAGCAGGATCAGCACCACCGTGCCCAGCACCACGCGGTAGCCGACGAACCAGTACATGCTGTGACGGACCAGGAATCGCAGGAACCAGGCCACCGCCGCGAAGCCGACGACGAACGCGATGACGACGGACACCAGCAGCTGCGACCCAGTGGCGCTCATGCCCTCGCTCACCGGCGCGAAGGCGTCGGGCAGCGAGAACAACCCGGAGGCGAACACCGCGGGGATCGCGAGCAGGAACCCGAAACGCGCAGCGAGTTCGCGGTCCATCCCGAGGAACAAGCCGGCGCTGATCGTGGCACCCGAGCGGGATACCCCCGGAACCAGCGCCAGACACTGCGCGAAGCCGACGATGACACTGTCGCGCCACGTGAGCTGCTCCACCCGGCGGGCCTGGCGGCCGTAGTACTCCGCCGCGGCGATCACGACGGAGAACACGATCAGCGCGGTCGCCACGAGCCACAGGTTGCGTGCGCCGGTGCGGATCTGATCCTTGAACAGCAGGCCGACGACGCCGATGGGAAGGGTGCCGATGATCACCCACCAGCCGAGCCAGTAGTCAGCCGTGCGGTGCGCCGCGACGAAGAGGCCGTTGAACCAGGCCTTGAGGATGCGTCCGATATCCCGGGCGAAGTAGAGCAGCACCGCCGCCTCGGTACCGAGCTGGCTCACCGCGGTGAACGACGCACCGGCATCGTCGTCGAAGAACACCCGGGACGCGATGGCCAGATGTCCCGACGACGACACCGGCAGGAATTCGGTCAGGCCCTGCAGGACCGAGAGGACAACGACCTGAAGCCACGACATGGCGGGGACGTCAGTCACGTCGACGACCGTACCGTGGGGCGGTGTCAGCGTCCGTTCCGCGCCACCGGATGCGCAGCGGCGACGGCATCGCGCACGGCTGCCGCCATGCTCCGCTCGTCGGTCAGATCGATGTCGGTGAGCTTGCGGGTGGCCACGGCCACGATGTCCTCGTGCTGCGGGACCAACCCCCGTAGCCGGGGCCGGTAGATCTCGACCACCAGCTCATGGCGTTCGATGTAGAACGAGAAGCTTCGCCCGTCCCCCACCTGGCCGAAGCCGCTGGCATGTACACCGGTGATGATGTCCTCGAGCACGAACCCGTGAAGGCTCGCGCTGCGGTCCATGGCCAGCGTCATGGTATGTACCATACGCCCGCCGGGCCGTTCGCACGGACTGGATAGGGCCGAAAGTCCTCTCCGGACGCAAATTTCTCGACGCCTACACTGGCAGTTCGATCAAGTTCTGAACGCACGACGGAGAGCTACCCAGTGCAGCGCGGTTCAAACCGACTTTCTCAGCCGTTTCGTCACGGATTGGTGACGCTGGCAATCCTGCTGGTAGCAGCGTGTTCCTCGGACAAGGCGGCCACGCCCCCGCCGACCATCTCACCGGCGCACGCCGCTGACTCGCCGCCGGTCACTGGTACGCCTGCGGGAAGCGTTCGCCCGTCCCCCGCCGGGGTGTTCGCGGCGGTCGTCGATCCGTCCACCCGCGCGCTCGTGTTTCTCAGCGCCGAGGGGCCGGACCGCGCGACGCTGACGATCATGGACCCGGATGGCGCTGCGACCGCGGTCCCCCTCGCCGGCGGCGCCACCGCGCTGACAGCCGACGGCCCCGGTCGCGTGGCGGTCGCGATGCGCGGCGGGTACGCCGTGGTCGACGTCGCGACGCGGGCCGTCTCCCGGATGCCGGTGACCGGGCACGAAGACGCGGAGTTCACCGCGATCGCGCGGCGCAGCGACGGGCGGGTGGTGCTCGGCGATGCCGGCGGCACGGTCTACACGCTGTCCGCGGACGACCAGGTCGCCGCGTCGTTGAAGATCTTCGCCCGGGTCGACGGCATCGTCACCCAGGGCGACACCGCGGTGGTGCTCGACCGCGGACAGACATCGGTGACGAGCCTCGACACCGAGGGCACCAGCGCTGATCTGGCGCTGCGCGCCGGCGACGGCGCCACCACGATCGCCGCCGACCCCAATGGTCGGGTCCTGGTCGCCGACACCCGGGGCGGTGAACTGCTCGTCTACGGGGTGAATCCGCTGATGTTGCGTCAGCGCTACCCCGTCCCGGACGCGCCCTACGGGCTGACCGCGTCGGGCGCCGGGAAGAAAACAGGACTCGCCTGGGTTGCCCAGACGGCGACCAACACGGTCGTTGGTTACGATCTGGCGACCGGCATCCCCGTCGAGAAGGTGCGATATCGAACCGTGCGGCAACCGAACACGCTGGCATTCGACGATGGGTCGGACACCCTGTACGTGGTGTCCGGCGCGGGCGACGGTGTCCAGGTGATCCCGAAAGCGACGCCATGAGCGCCGGCTCGCGAGGACGAATGCCCGCGGCGTGGAGCCAAGCGGTCGCCGACGATCCCGGTGAGTACGAGTGGATTCCGCTGCGTCTGCCACCCGACGTGACGCGGGTGAGCGCGTCGGTGCGGCTGTCGATCGAGGCCGAATATCGCGGCTGGGAACTGACCCGCGTGCGGCTCTACACCGACGGCAGCCGACGGGTGTTGCTGCGCCGCAAGAAGCGTGGTGACTCCACGCAGGAACCCGGTCAGCCGGCGCTGTGATGTATGCAGCACTGCGGCGCGCCATGTTCCTGGTGCCGCCCGAGCGGATCCACCACGTCGTGTTCGCCGCTCTCCGCGGCGCCACCACTCCCCGGTTTACACGAGAAGCGTTGGCACGCAAGTACTCTCAGTACGACCCCGCGCTGGCCACCACCGTCTTCGGAGTGCGGTTCCCGGCGCCGCTGGGGCTGGCCGCCGGTTTCGACAAGGACGGACTGGGCGCGAACACGTGGGGCGCGCTGGGATTCGGGCACGCCGAGGTCGGCACCGTGACGCCGCGACCGCAGCCGGGCAACCCCGCGCCGAGACTGTTCCGGCTGCCGGACGATCGGGCGCTGCTCAACCGGATGGGTTTCAACAACCACGGCGCATCCGCGTTGGTGCGCACGCTGGCGCGGTCCAGTCCGGCGGTGCCCATCGGGGTCAACATCGGCAAGAACAAGACCACATCGCCGGAGAAGGCGGTCGACGACTACGCCGACTGCGCGCGGCTGCTCGGACCGCTGTGCAGCTATCTGGTGGTCAACGTCAGCTCACCGAACACTCCTGGGCTGCGCGATCTGCAGTCGGTCGAATCCCTGCGCCCGATTCTCAACGGGGTCGTCGCCGCCACGTCGGCGCCGGTGCTGGTCAAGATCGCACCCGATCTGGCGGACGACGATGTCGACGCCGTCGCCGACCTGGCGGTGGACTGCGGGCTGGCCGGGATCGTCGCCACCAACACCACGATTTCGCGCGACGGGCTGCGCACGCCCGGGGTTGCGGAGTTGGGCGCCGGCGGGGTGAGCGGACCGCCGGTGGCGCGCCGCTCCCTGGAGGTGCTGCGGCGGCTGCACCGGCGGGTCGGCGATTCTCTGGTGCTGATCAGCGTGGGCGGGATCGAGACCGCCGACGATGCGTGGGAACGCATCACCGCCGGCGCGTCCCTGCTGCAGGGGTACACCGGCTTCGTCTACGGTGGCGGCTCCTGGGCCAGATCCGTCAACGAGAGTGTCGCAGAACGCTTGCGGGCCAACGGTTTCACCAGTCTTAGCGAGGCCGTCGGCTCGGCGTGCGATTAGCCCTTGATTTCGTAGGTCCCCGTGATCAGCGCGCGGGCGATCGCGTGACTGAACAGATTGAAGCCCAGGTAGGCCGGTGTGGCATCGGCGGGCACGTCGAGCTTCTCCACATCGACGGCGTGCACGGCGACGATGTAGCGGTGCGGTCCGTGTCCCGGCGGCGGGGCGGCGCCGATGAAGCGCTTGAGCCCGGCGTCGTTGGACAGTGTGACCGCGTCGCCGGGGAAGCCCTGGCTGCTGCCGTCGCCGACACCGGCCGGCAACTCGGTGACCGTGGCCGGCAGGTTGAACACCGCCCAGTGCCAGAACCCCGAACCTGTCGGCGCGTCGGGGTCGTAGACGGTGACCGCGAAGCTGCGGGTCTCTTCCGGGAAGCCCGACCAGCTCAGCTGCGGCGACACGTCCTCACCACCGGCGCCCATGATCCCGCTGACCTGCTCGTTCCCCCAGGCGTCGCCGTCCTCGAATGACTGCGAGGTCACCGTGAATGTGGGCAGGTCGGGGAGGAAGGAATACGGGTCGTAGTCGAACGCCATGGCGAGACAGTCCTTTCAGTCGGTGGTCAGCTGTGCAGGAGAAAGTGTTCGAGCACCTGCGCGCCGAAGGTCAACGCGTCCACGGGTACCCGTTCGTCGACGCCGTGGAACAACGCCGCGAAGTCCAGCTCGGGCGGGAGCCGCAACGGCGCGAACCCGAAACAGCGGATGCCCAGCCGGGCGAAGTGCTTGGCGTCGGTGCCGCCGGAGAGCATGTAGGGCACGGTGCGCGCGTCGGGGTCGGTGGCCAGGATGGCCGCGTTCATCGCCTCGAGCAGCTCACCGTCGAAAGGTGTTTCATACGAGGGTAGTTCGGTGACCCACTCGCGTTTGACGTCGGGACCGATGATCTCGTCGACCTCTTTCTCGAACGCGGCGAGCCGCCCCGGCAACACGCGACAGTCGACCATGGCCTCCGCCGTGGCGGGGATGACGTTGGCCTTATAGCCCGCTTTGAGCATCGTCGGGTTGGCGGTGTCACGCAGCGTGGCGCCGACGATGCGCGCGATGCCGCCGAGCTTGGCGACCGCGCCCTCGATGTCGGGTGACGTGGCGTCGAAGGTGTAGCCGGTCTCCTCGCTGACCGCGGCGAGGAACTGCTCCACCGATTCGGTCAGCACGATCGGGAACTGGTGACGGCCGAGTTTCGCGACGGCCTCGGCGACGGCGGTGACGGCGTTGTCCTCGTGAACCATCGAGCCGTGCCCGGCGCGGCCGCGGGCGGTCAGCCGCATCCACATCATGGCCTTCTCGGCGGTCTCGATGAGGTAGAGGCGCCGGTCACCGCCGTCGCGGCGGGGCACGGTGAGCGAGAAGCCGCCGACCTCGCCGACGGCCTCGGTGACGCCGTCGAACAGGTCGGGGCGATTCTCGACGAGCCACTTGCAGCCGTAATTGCCGCCGGCCTCTTCGTCGGAGACGAACGCGAACACCAGGTCGCGGGGCGGGGTGATGCCGGCACGCTTGAAGTGGCGGGCGACCGCGATGATCATCCCGCACATGTCCTTCATGTCGACCGCGCCACGGCCCCACACGTAGCCGTCCTCGACGGCGCCGGAGAAGGGGTGCACGCTCCAGTCGGACGCCTCGGCGGGGACGACGTCGAGGTGGCCGTGCAGCATCAGGGCACCTCGCGACCGGTCGGCACCCTCCAGGCGGGCGAACACATTGGCTCGGCCAGGTGCGCCGGCCTCGACGTATTCGCAGGTGTAGCCCACTTCTTCGAGCTGAGCGGCGACCCAGCGGGCGCAGTCGGCCTCGCCCTTGGTGGTGGCGAGCTCACCGGTGTTGGAGGTGTCGAAGCGGATCAGGGAACTGACGAGATCGACGACCTCATCGCTGGGAGTCAGGGGACCGCTCACGCCCCCTTTCCTACCACCCGCTCCCGGTTTGGGTCCGAGCCCACCGATCCGTTAACCTAAGCTGCCTTCGAACTGGTCCGAGTGGCGGAATGGCAGACGCGCTAGCTTGAGGTGCTAGTGCCCTATTAACGGGCGTGGGGGTTCAAGTCCCCCCTCGGACACGTCCGGCGACACGACTTAAGTCGGCAGTCGCCGTGACTCGCTGAAGATGCGGGTCGTAGTCGAGGCGCAGGCCCAGGCTTGCGTATACCTGAGCGCGTTCCGCCCCGGTTGCCTCACCAAGCACTGCTGACAGCCCGCCCAATTCCTCAACCAACTCGCTGATTTGTGCGGCAGTCATGACGCGAGGTCGCTCCGCTTGCTCAAGACGGACCTTCAGCTCGTCGCGCTCGGCGGTGCGGCGGCGCAATGCAACAGTCAAATCCTCAACGGCCACACCAGACTCCACGGCGGTAACCAGAGCAGCAACCTTCGCATTCGCCTCGCTGAGCTGGCGCTGCAAGGCCGCGTAGCCAGCCCCTGCTACCGGGTCCGCGTCTTGCCCGCGTGCCAAGTCGGCCGGATCGGCCAGGGTGGCGATCCATTCGTCAAGTCGCGCAGTCACCTCATCTTCACGGAGGTAGACGGTGCGCGGGTGATCACTCAGGTCCGCGGGTACCGAACGCGACTTACCGAGCTCACAACGGTAGAGGATGCGTGTTGTTCGCTTCCCGACGCGGGCAGCGCCCTGCATCCGCCGTCCACATGCGGCACAGAACAGCAGCCCACGCAGTGCATATGGCACTGTTGACTCTCTGCTGCAAACAAGACCGGGACCCCGCCGCGCCTGCATCCGAAGACGGACAGCCTGCGCTAGTTCGTCACGGATCAGCGCTTCATGCGTGCGGCGTTCTGGTGCGATCCAGTCGGCCTCATCACGCCACCGCATACGAGTCTCATACCCCGCAGCGACATCATCGGGGTTGACCAGAACCTCGTATTTCTCCTGCTTGCCCCAAACACGGATACCGCGGTACGCCGGGTTGTCGAGTATCGCGCGGATCGCCGAATGGGACCATCCTCGTGGGTCACGATGCCGATTCCGTGCCGGGTCGTACTGGCTCGGTGACGGTACACCATCGTCGGTGAGCAGTTGCGCGATATAGCGCAGGCCCGCTCCGTCGGCGTACATGCGGTAGATCCGCTCGACGACCGAAGATGTCGCGGGGTCGGGTTCGAGGCGGTGAAGCCGCTGCCCAAGATTGGCCTTGGCAGGGTTTGGATGCGGGCCGGCATCGACGAGCCGGTAACCGTAGGGTGGTCGACCACCGAGATATCTGGCGGTGTCCTGCGCGAGTGCTGACATCGCCGTACGGACGCGCATTTGGATTCGAGCGCGCTCTCCCTTGCTCATGCCGCCGAACAGAGTCATCACCAGGTCGTGTGCCTCGGAGCCGGGATCGACCGCTCCGCCGACCTCGGGTACCCACAGGCCAACTCCGTAGTGCGTGAGGACAGGGAAGGTGAGCGCGAACTGCGGCCCGTAGAACGCACGGGCGGGTTCCCCAATCACTACGGCATCAAAGCTACGGTCCCGACAAGCGACATCAGCAAGCAGACGTGACGCCTCTGGCCTGCGCTTCCACGGCAGTGAACGGCTCTGTCCCACATCGAAGTAGTCGGCGGCGATGAATCCGCCGTGCGGAGTGATCAGGTCCATGGCACGCCGCTTCTGCCAGCTGCGGCTCGCCTCCGGGTCTTGAGCGTCCTCCGTGCTCACTCGGCCATAGAAGGCGAACCTCAGGCTCACGCCACTCCCCTCCCTGATCCAAGCATCCGGTCCCGCACAGCCATTATCACGTGTACCAGCGCGCGGTTGGCCTCGGACGGAAGTCGATATTGGTTGGGCACAACAATTTCAACACCCCCCTCTGACACCGTCGGCGCATCGGGACGAGCGTCACACCCGGAGCGAGCACGTGCTGCTCGGGACCTGTCAGCCATCGCTTCCCCCTGGCGGATCCCATTGTTGATTGCGGGCTTGGCCACGGACTTCGATCAGTCCGATGCGGCGGGTGTGGATGTGTTGGACGGCCGCGGAGTAGATGAGGGTCCGGTCGCCGAGGCTGGTGGGGCCGGCACGATCGAATTCCCATGCCACCAGATCATCGCCATCGGTGGAGTCGAGGCCGAGATCATGTTGGTGCGCAGTGCTTTTTAAACGTTGTTCACGGGTCCAGGCCGCGCGACGTTCGCGCAGCGCGGTCATCGTGGTGGAATAGCGGCGGGATTTGCTGGTGATGTGGCCCCGGTAGCCCAGGGTGTGCAGCCACCGACCGACACCGGCCAGTCCCTTATCGGCGAGTTGGCTGATGGCGGTCAGGATCGCCCGAACGTGGTCGCAGACATCGAGGTCAGCGATGGCCTCGGTGGAGATGCGTCGCGCGCTGATCCCGACGTCAGCTAAGGATTTGGTGACGTATTTCGCGAGGTAGCGAGCTACGCGGCGGCCTGGAAGAACCCCGCCGTGTGGTGAATCCTCCTGCACAGCAGAGCCGTCCGTGCCGGCGTGCCGGTTGTCGATGGGTTGGGTGTCGACTTGTGTGCCGAACCTGATCACCCGTGTCGCTGTATTTGAGGATGAGTCGGTGACCGTCACGGCCACGGTTCGAACGGCCTGTTGGATGATGGTGGCCAGTTCGGTTGCCGCAAGGGGCGCATGCCAGTCATGACCGCCAGAGTCATCGCTGTCGGGCGGGTCGAGGCGGATCAGGGCATGAATGTGCGGGATGAGCCGGGCTTGCAGTTCGACGACTTTGATGAAGCTGACCTGCACCGCATCCGGGTCGGCGCCCGAAGCGCGTAGCTCTCGGCGCAGTGTGCGTCGCAGGGTGATGGTGAAGCGTCGCCACAGTTCGGGCAGGTGCCATGTGAACAGGACATGCCCGGTGTAGTCGTAGCAGTCCGCGCAGATCGGCTGTCCCGCATAGATATCACCTTCGCCGTGGGTTGTGCTGCACCACAGTGGTTTTCCATGCGGGCAACGGCGGTAGCCGCCAGTGTGGTGGTGGTCGCGACACACACGCTGCTTCTTGTCGCCTGCACGCGCGGCGGCGTGAACAGGCCCGTAGCTAGGTGCGGTGAGGGTGACGAACACCTGCGGACGATCGGCCACTGCTGCGGGGATGTTGTGGTGGCCGCCGGCGGTGCCAGCGTGCACGAGCTGCCACGTGTCGCGGGCGTACAGGTCTGAGCACGATGGGCATACCTGAGCGCGGCGGTTGTTGCACCGTGTCCACACCACCCGATCGCGGCCTATCTCGTCGGTACCTCTGAGTTGGATGGGGTGGGCGCAGAAGCCAACAGATTCCGCGCGCCGCCACCACGATTCGAACCCCGTCGAGGACGCGCGGCGCACCATCTGATCCACCACCGCATTGGTGTCGATCGAGCCGGGAACCCCGGGCAACACCAGCGTGGGGGCTGTCGTTGCAGTAGTCACCGTTGACCCCGGGCGGTGTCGGTGCGCCCGCTGTTGGACTGGTTGGTTCGGGTCGCGGCACGAGGTGGCCGGAATCGTGCTGCCAGAGTGGCGATGTCGTGGTCGGCGACGTGAAATGCCCGTACCCGCACCGGTTGGGCCGTGCCATCGATCATCATGTAGCCCACACCGGGAGTGGTGTCGGGGATGTGATCGCAGTCGGCCCCCGCGTCGCGGGCGCCCTGGCCCAAAACCATGGTGGTTTGGGTGGCTTCGGTCAACCGCAACCCGATTCGCACGGTAAACAGCTGCCGCACCGGCAGGGTGTCTTTGGCCGGATCTTGCACCGCTGCCACCACCGAAATGCCGACGGCCCGGCCTTGGGAGAGCAGCAGGCCCAACAGCTGTTCAATTTCGCTGCGCACCTTGCGGTCGGTCACATACGCAGTCAGCGCGGCGATCTCATCGATCACCACCACGAATAACGGCTCAGTCGGAGTCGGGGTGTGCATGCGCGTCTTGCCCCGTAACCGATTGGCGCGGGCGTGCATCACCTCCACTAGTTGCCGCAGCAGGTACAGGGTGGTGCCAGTGGCGTCGTGGGTGAACACCGTGAACATGGGTGCTCCGGCGCCCAGTTCCATGCCGCCTTTCGGGTCGATGACGCAGAGCCGCACTTGTCCGGTTTTCACGGCGGGGGCGAGGCCAGCGATCAGTGACCACAACACTGAACCTTTCCCCGCGCCGGTCGCGCCAGCCACGAGCAGGTGGTGGCCAAGCAGAGGTAGGTGCCACCAGTGGCGGGTTTCGGTGATCCCGACCCGCACCGACCCCACATCCACCGCAGTCGCCGTCGTGGGCATGGGCAGGGCAATCGGGTCGGCCAGCACGTCGCCGCGCATCAGGGTGATGCGTAGCTCTCCGGGCGCGGTCGCGCGGATGGCGATCCGGTCGGCACGCCAGGCGGCGGCTAGCGCCTCCGATTGCTTGTGCCAATCAGCCAGGGAGTGGCCGGTGACCACTCGCAGCGCCAGGACGTCGGTCGTCTTGCCGATGCGCACCGACTGCAAGGTCGGCACCAAGGTGCGTTCGCCAAGTGTGGCGGTCAGGCCGTGCAGGGTGCACACCGATTGCCAGGTGCGGGTGTAGCGCGACCAGGTCAACCAGCGCCGCCGCACCGGCTCGGTGACCCATCCGTGAAACGATCGCGGGTCCAGCCACGCCCAGCCCGCATAAGCGGCAGCGAAAGCAATACCGATGATCAGACCCGCGCGTGAGCCATGGGTAATGGCCATCGCCACGCTGGCGATGATCGGGATGCTGATGGCCGGGAACAGGACCGCCCACCACAGCAGATACCCGGCCGCTTTGAACAGTGAGAGGATGAGGTCGGTGATCCAGTCGTCGTCGTTGGATTGAGAGTTCTTGCTGTTTTTGTAGTTTGATGCCATGACAGGCGTCCCTCTGGTGAGTGAATGGTCGATAGCAGCTCACGTGCTGGGGCGCGACACCCACGAGCGCCGCGCCCCAGCAAATGGGGTTATTTCTGCGCGCGGGACGCTTGATCGCTCGGCGCAGCCGCGGGGTTGGTGGGGGTGATGGCGTCGGCACGGAACGCCACGCCGCTGCGATCACCTTGAGCCCAAGGGATAGCAACCAGACCCGCGACTGAAACAGGTTGGGTGACTGTCACTTTCGGATCCCCGGCGACGGTGACGTTGAGCACTTCACCACCGGTGTCATCCAACGCCAACAGCTGCGCGGCATACAGTGGCACGCCGGTGGCGGTGTCCACTTTTGGGCTGCCGGTCTCGAAGTTCAGCCGCGGCTCGGCCGCTCGGGTGACGATGAACCGTGTGCCTGATGTGTCGATCCTTAAACGCATTGTCCCGCTGTTCCTTTCGTGATCTGTTTGCGCCCGTTGCGGCGCTGGGCTCAGTTCACGTGGACATCGCGGACGTAGCGAGGGACGTTGGCAGGCATTGCCGACACTGCCGCAGACATTTCGGACACGACAGGGACATGCCCGTGGGCATCGGACGGGCATCACCGCCGCGGGGCGGCGGCAGTCGCATGGCAAACTAGGAACCACGCGCTGAGGATGGACAGGGATGACACGGAAAGATGTGCGCTGAGACGATGGGCGATCAGGACGGCGACGCCGAGGCCGCCACGATCCCCAACGATCGCCTCACCCAACGGCTGCACGCCAAGGGACTCTCCCCACAGAGGTTCGCCACTGCGGTGGGCGTGGATATCAAGACGGTGCGCCGCTGGCTGGCCAACATCGACTACAACGTCCGCGAGGACAACGCCCGCCGCGCCGCTAAGCTGCTTGGCTGCACACCGCACAACCTGTGGCCCAACCAGTATCCTGCCCCTACCGCGAGCGCGCTGGCGACGACGTCGCTGGGTGGTCCGTTCACCGCGACGCTGTATGCCAGCCGCACCCAGTTACCGATCACTGCATGGCAGCAGCATTTCGCCGGCGCCACCACCGGCATCGACATCCTCGTCCTGGCGGCGACGTTCCTGTTCGACACCCTCGACGGATTCCTCGACACCCTGCTCGACGCCGCCGCCCGCGGCGTTGCGGTGCGGTTTCTCGTCGGTGACCCCGACACGCCCACCATGATCCTGCGCGGCGAGGAGGAAGGCATCGGCGAAGCCGTCATAGCCCGCTGCCGCACCTCCGTGGAACTACTCGCCCCGCATGCCGGCACACCAGGCCTGGACATTCGCACCCACGACACGATGCTGTACACGTCGATCTTTCGGGTGGATGACGCCATGATCGTCAACTTCCACATCTACGGCTCACCCGGGCGCAACAACCCGGTGCTGGCGCTGTCGCGCCACCACGAACCCCGGCTCTGGGCCACTCTCGAACAGGCCTTTACCCAGGTCTGGGACCACGCCACACCCCTGACCGCGAAAGGCTGACCCTCGATGCGCATCGACTACTACAACGACCCCAACGCTCCGGCACCTAACAGTGTCGTCCCGTCGGCTTCGGCCATCGTCACCGACGAACACGGTCGTATCCTGCTGATCAAACGCCGCGACAATACGCTGTGGGCGCTACCGGGCGGCGGACACGACATCGGCGAAACCATCGCAGACACCGCCGTGCGCGAGATCAAAGAGGAGACCGGTCTCGACGTCGAAGTCACCGGCCTGGTCGGTGTCTACACCAACCCTCACCACGTCGTCGCGTTCACCGACGGTGAAGTCCGCCAACAATTTTCCCTGTGCTTCACCGCCACCGTGCTCGGCGGTGAGCTGGCCATCGACCACGAAAGCACCGACATCGCCTGGACTGCCCCCGACGACATCCCCAACCTGGACATGCATCCGTCGATGCGTCTGCGAATCGAGCACTACCTGCAGCACCGCGACCGCCCCTACCTCGGCTGACCTACGGCTGCTACAGCCAATGGCGTACCCGCCGCACCGCCGCCAGCAGATCCTCGCGGCCCGCACCGACCGCTCGATGCACCGGATCCTCGGGCCCATAGCGCGCCAACACGTCACCCAGTCGATCCTGCGGCGATATCGGCGACCCGTCGGGTCCGGTCGTTAGATCACAATAGTTCAACGCATCCAGAACATCGCTGGGCGGCTCGCCGAACTCCGATAAACCCGACAGGCCCCGCTCGGAGGCTTCCACGCGCGCTCCGGTATGAAACGCCACCAAGGAGGCGACCATCTCCCCAAAGCCGGCCGATCGGACAAACTCCGCGCCATCGAGCGGATGAAACCCACTTTGGCGCACCGATGGTGCGTAGCCGATATCGTGCAGCCACGCCGCCGCCACCAGACAGTCCGCTGTCTGCGCATTGAAACGCCGAGTCAGCCGCTCGGCAGTCGTCGCGACACCCCGCACATGCGCCAGCCGCCGAGGCTGCCCCGCCAGCCGTGCCTCGGCCTCTCGCCGTGCACGCTGCGCCAGCATCCCGCTCACAACCGCCATCCTACGAGTCCCATCGCCATGGCGCGGACCCGCAACTGATGCTCAGCGGAGCCCGGGCCGCCATAGCCCGCGAGGAACCGGCGGCTACCTGCGGGCTTCGCTACGCTCCCTCTGCTCCCGTCCGCTGGCGCTCCCGTCCGCGCCGCTCGCTACGCTTCGCCCTCCGTCCGCCGCCACACAAGCTTGCACACGACGACGAGCGCTGTACATCTCAACGGCCACGGCATCCTGGCACCACGACAAGCCAGGACTCCTCGCTCCTCGCCGCATCGAGACGCCGCGGGCAGCAGGCGCGACCAACGCCCGCCTGACCGCCGCTGGCCTGCGATGTGAGAACTTTCTTTACTGCTATCAAGTCGATGGCGGCACGTTGCCACCAGCTCGACACCGCAGCCGCCCGACTCGAACGCCACGTCGACACCATCACCGCCACCGCCGCACCCGAGCTACAGCGTCGGGCCCGACACCGCTGCCACGCTGCTGACCGCCCTCGGCGACAACCCCGCTCGGATCAGCAGCGACGCCGCTTTCGCCAAACTGTGCGGGGTCAGCCCACTGGAAGCCTCCAGCGGCAAAACGATCCGCCACCGGCTCAATTGGGGAGGCAATCGCGACGCCAACCGTGCCCTGCACGTCATCCTGGTGGTGCGCATGCGCCGTCACCAGCCCACCCGCGACTACTTCGTTCACCGCCTGGCCGAAGGCAAAACCAAGAACGAGATCATGCGCTGCATCAAGCGTTACATCGCCCGCGAGATCTACCATGCCCTCCGCCAACCCAGCAGAAGAACCAACGAACTCATTGCCTGAAGATAGGAGCATCTGGTATCAACTCCCGAAGGGCACCCGATCCGCAATGTCCACCCATTTCGTGGCGATATGGCACCTCTGTAGATGCCATCAATCCTCCTCCCAGGTGAGTAATGTGCAGGTGGCTAATCGTTCAGGGTCATAGGGAACGCGAGATGATTTCCTTCATCACCTCATTTGTGCCGGCGTAGATTTTCTGCACGCGCTGGTCCACCCACAATCTCGAGATGGGATACTCGGTCATGTACCCATATCCGCCGTGGAGCTGCAAACAGTCATCGAGCACCTTCATCGCTCGCTCAGTGGTCCACCATTTCGCCATGGCGACGGTCTGGACGTCGAGTTGGCCCGCGAGGTGTAGGTCGATGCAGTAGTCCAAAAATACTCGTGCGATGCGCGTTTCGGTTGCAGCTTCGGCCAAGATGAATTTCGTGTTCTGAAAGCCGAAGACGGGCCGTCCGAACGCTTCCCGCTCACGGGTGTATTTGAGTGTCTGCTCCACGGCAAGTTCCATCGCCGCGACCGCCCCAACCGCGACGATGAGCCGCTCTTGAGGTAGCTGCGTCATCAGCTGAATGAAACCCTGACCCTCGGTCTCGCCCAGGAGGTGCGAGCGGGGAACTCTTACGTCGTCGAAGAACAACTCGGAGGTGTCTTGTCCGCGTTGGCCGATTTTGTCGAGGACCTTGCCGCGCCGGAATCCGGGTCGATCGGCTTCGGCGACGATCAGCGAGATGCCGGCGGCGCCCTGACTTGGATCTGTCTTGGCGACGACGATGATCAGGTCGGCTTGCTGACCGTTGGTGATGAAGGTCTTTGCGCCGGTGATCACGTACTCGTCACCGTCAAGAATTGCTTTGGTCTTGACACTCTGCAGATCAGAACCGGTCCCTGGCTCCGTCATGGCGATAGCACCGATCATTTCGCCTGAGGCCATCTTGGGCAGCCACTGCCTCCGTAGTTCTTCGGCCGCGTACTGGAGGATGTAGTGCGCGACGATTCCGCTGTGCAGCCCTGCGCCCCATGAGCTGTCCCCGACTCGGGCTTGCTCTTCGAGTACGACGGCTTCGTGCGCGAATGTGCCGCCTCCCCCGCCGTATTCTTCGGGTATGGACATGCAGAGCAGGCCTAGTTCGCCGGCTTTGTGCCACAATTCTCGGTCAACTTGGTGCTGGTCTGCGAAACGTTGCGCATGTGGTGCCAATTCGGTCGAGAAGAACTTCGCGGCAAGGTCACGAAGCTCGAGCAATTCGGCGCTCATCCAGGGAGAAATTGATGCTGTCACAGGATTCCCTCTCGGCTGTTCAATATCAATGGGTTTGATTTCTTAGGACGTTTCGATCTGATACTCGCCGGCGGAGTGACGCGCGCGTATGGCCTTCTTGTCGTATTTTCCGACGCTTGTTCGAGGAATCTCAGACACGAAGCTCCACCGCTTCGGGATCCACCACTTGGCGACCTTGTCCAACAGAAACGCGCGCAGTCGGTCGATGTCGACCTCGGCTCCACGGTGAACCACGACCAGGGCGAGCGGTCTTTCCTGCCATTTGTCGTCGGGAACTGCCACCACCGCAGCCTCGTAGATCGCCGGGTGACCAATCAGCGTGTTTTCCAGCTCGACTGAGGAGATCCATTCTCCACCTGACTTGATGACGTCCTTCCCACGATCGGTCAGCGTGAGATACCCGTCCGGGTCGATCCGGCCGACGTCGCCGGTGCGCAGCCACCCTCCGTCGAACTTGTCCGGATCATCGTCGCCGAAGTAGGCGCCGGTGATCCACGGGCCTCGCGCCTGTATTTCACCCGCTGATCGACCGTCCCACGGCACTGTCTTCTTGTGGTCGTCACGCAACCGGATCTCGACACCGCACATCGGCCGACCCTGGCTTTCGCGCATCTCCCACGCACGGGTCTCGCCTACTCCGTGCGCTGCGCGTGCGACGGTAGCCAGCGGCGAGGTTTCGGTCATGCCCCATGCCTGCACGATAGGCACGTTGTACTTGTCTTCGAATGCCCGCATCAGCGAGACGGGGACTGCCGATCCGCCGCAGGCAACCAGCCGAAGTGAGGAGATGTCCCGGGCGGGATTCGATTCCAGGTATCGATCGACATCGTTCCAGATCGTCGGCACTGCACCGGCGATAGTCGGCTGAGTCTCTTCGATGATCGACACCAGCGGCGCGGCTTGCAGATGGCGATCGGGTAATACCAAGTCCGCACCAGACATCAACGCCGCGTAGATCAGTCCCCACGCATTGGCGTGAAACATCGGGACAATGGCCAGGATACGGTCGGCCTCGCTCACTGCCAGGGCGTTCGACGTGCAGGCGGTCAGTGCATGTAGGTAGGTCGAACGGTGGCTGTAGACAACACCTTTGGGATTTCCAGTAGTCCCGCTGGTGTAGCACATGGCCGCGGCGGAACGCTCATCGATCTCGGGCCAATCGAAAGTCTCCGGTTGCTGCGCCAGGATCTCCTCGTAACGCAACACCGTCTTCCCGCATCGCTGCAGCGGAGCGAGGTCGCCGCCCCCGGTGGCGATGACCGTATGCACCGACTCCATCGCTGGTAGCGCACTAGCCAACAATGGCGCAACCGACGCATCCACCAGGATGATCTGATCGCTGGCATGGTTGGCGATGTACGCGAGTTGCTCTGGAGCCAAACGAATGTTGAGGGTGTGCAGCACCGCGCCCATGGAGGGAACCGCGCAGTAGGCCTCGAGATGTTCTTGGTTACTCCACTGAAAAGTGGCCACCCGTTGATCTGCCGTTATTCCGAGCCCGCGCAACGCATTGGCAAGTCGGCCCGCTCGCCCCAGGACGCTACGGTAGGACATACTTCGGTATCCAATTCCGTCGGGGGTGATCACCTCGCTGTTTCCGTGAATGGAGGCGGCATGGCGGACAATTGCCGAGATTGTGAGCTGGACGTCTTGCATCGTGCTGTGCATTACGCATCGGCCCTTCAGGCGAACAGGTCTGGATGGCGACTCGCATCGCCTATGAGCGTCCCGTAGTGGGTTCTGAGCGCTTGCAGGATCTCTGCCAGCGGTAGATCGTCGAAGGCGCCTCGATCCCTCAGATATTCCATGTGTTGTGTGCCGTCACCGGCGAACCCGTGCAGCAGGGCGTCTGTGCGCCCGTCGAAATCAATTGGCGGGACGCCGAACCGTGCGCATAGCTCGCGATTGAACGCCGGAGTTGCCTTGACCCAGACACCGCAGAGATGCATGAGGCTGTATCCGTGGTAGACGAAGACGTCGGTACCGCCCATCCGCTCACGCAATGTCTCGGTCTGAAGGTGGTTTCGGACATCGGCGAACCCCAGCCGCGCTGGGATGCCTGCTGCTCGGCAGGCCGCCGTCAAGAGCACCGCCTTCGGGACGCAGTAAGCGCGGTCTGCAGTTGCGATGGTGCTGGCGCGATACGCATGCGGGTCATCGGTCACGGTGTAGGGGTCATACCAAATCGAGTCGCGGACCGCAGTGAAGATGGCTATGGCCTTCATGGTGTCGTCGACCGCGCCGCGGGTCGCCGATGCAACGAAGTCGCGTACCGATTCATGTTGCCAATCGAGGAACTCCGTGGGCTCCAGGTAAGGCGAGTTCTCACCGCTCATCGGTGCCGCAACGTCACAGGCAGTCCGTCCACGGGAATGGGCAGCGAGGTGTTGTCCCAACGCACGTGATAGTCGTTTGGGACCGTCCAAGCGTAGGTACGCAACATCTGGTGCAGGATTGCCTTCACCTCGAGTGTGCCGAACTGCATCCCAATGCATTTGTGCGCCCCCCCGCCGAACGGCACCCAGGCGAATCGGTGCTGTTGGTCCTCGCGCCGGGGCTCATCGAAGCGCGACGGATCGAAACGGTCCGGGTCGCTCCATATTCTGCGGTCGAAGTGATTTACGGCGGGTGTGATTGCGCACAAGGTTTCACGGGGGATGTGATAGCCGTCGATGGCGACATCACGGACGGTCTTGCGCATCACCAGCGGAACGGGCGCCAGCAGACGCAGAGCTTCTTTGAGGATCAGATCGAGGACCGCCATCCGCTCCAGTTCGTCGATATCTGGCGAATCGTGACCGAAGGACCGCGCCTCCGCCGCTGCCTTCTCCTGCCACTCAGGATGTTTAGCGAGGAAGTAGGTGACAGCAGTGGTGGTGATCGTGGAGGTGTCATGGGCGGCCATCATGAGAAAGATCATGTGGTTGATCACATCCTCGTCGGAGAACCGTTCACCGTCTTCTGTGGTCGCCTGGCAGAGGGCGGCGAATAGATCGTCGGTCTCGCCTGCACGCGCGGCCGGCAGGTGTCGGGAGAAGTAGTCCTCCAACACGCGCCGCCCATGCACGCCGGCGCGGAACCTGGTGCCCGGGAGTGGAACTCGCACAAAGGAACTCGCCGCGCGAACAGTGGACACGAACGCCTCGTTGACAGCAGCGCTCTCGTCCTTGCCGCGGCCACCCATGAAGACATCCGTGGCAATATCGAGGGTGAGATTCTTCAACAACGGGTAGATCCGGACCGACGGACCGGTCGGCCACGCGGGCACGGCTGCGCGAACGCACGGGGCCACCTGCCCGACATATCCGGTCAGGCGAGGACGCGTGAACGCCTCCTGCATGATGCGCCGGTGCATCAAATGTTCGTCGAAGCTCATGAGCATCAACCCGCGATGGAAGAAAGCATCGATCAGGAAGGACCAGCCATCTTGAGAAAAGGCCTTGGCTTCGCTTGTGAACGCCTCACGCGTTGCGTCTGGACCGGCGATGACCACCATTTTGGTACCGAATGCGCCCATCCACGACACCGAGCCCAAACGTTCGTAACGCTCCCGACTGAATTCTGAACCAAATCGGATGTAGTCGACAGTGTGCCCCAGCAACGGGAGTCCAGCGTCCCCTAGGACGGCTCTCAGCCCAGATCCGGCGGGGGCCGGCGCAAGTTCCCGGACTCTCCAGTCCCGACTCCACTGTCGCCATTTGTCATCGACGACGCGGGGGGCGGGCGCCAACAGGACAGACGTCAACCGCTCCTTGGGGTGACGCGTGATTGCGAGAAGCTGATTAGCCACGATGCCTCCTGGGCGCTCTGCTGCACGGATATCTGGTAGTAGTTTACATAGATGTGCTGAATGTCAATATTCGAACAGTTAACAGTGAAATGTTAGACACCGCCTGCGACCCGGATCATCTGCGCAGCCTCGCGCGGTTCTCACTCGGGCCGTCTAACTGAAGGCGTTCAACGTGCCTGAATAGATAATCGTGACTGCGTGGTTTGCGGGTGAGGATCCGGTAGGCAAATGTAGGCCCAGGCCAGTTCGTCGGGATCGCGCCACTCGAGGTCGTGTACCAGCTCGCGCAAAGCGCCCACACCGACCTTCGCAGCCGCCGGCTCAATCGTGTGTTGTAGCTTTGCTCGATGTCTGGCCTGACGTCGACCGTACGCCCTGGGTCACTCGCCAAAATCTTGATGAGGGCACCGACATAGCGGACCTGAGACTCGATCATGTAAATGATCGACCCGGAACCGACATTCGTGTTCGGGCCATAGAGGAGAAAGAGATTCGGGAACATCGGGACTGTAATGCCCAGGTATGCGTGCGCCTGCGTCCCCCACACCTCGTCCAGAGTCACTCCGCCCCAGCCGCGAACACGCATCGGGGCGAGGAAGTCGGTAGCGCGGAAACCTGTTCCGTAAATGACGACATCCGCGCGATGGAGTACGCCATCGTCGGTCACGACTCCCTTGTCGCAAAGCTTCGCAACCGCGTTGGTCACCAACGAGACTTCACCGTTGGCAATCGCGGGGTAGTAATCATTCGAGAACAACACCCGCTTGCACCCCGGCGCATCTGATGGCGTGAGTTGCCGGCGCAGCATTGGATCGGCAACCTGCCGATGGAGGTGGTAGCGGGCGACCGCGCCGAGAATGCGTGACAAGGGCTTCGCGTCGACCAACGTCACTGCGAGCACTTCAAAAATCAGCCATACCGCGAAACGCTCAAGACGCAGCCACAGCGGCAGAACCTTAATCAGCTGTTGGTGAAGACGTCCGTACCTGCTGTCCCACTTCGGCAAAATCCAAGGCGCCGTGCGCTGATACAGCGTTACGCGCTGTGCCTCGTGTGCGATCCGTGGCACAAACTGTATCGCGCTTGCGCCTGTCCCGATGACGGCTACTTCCTTGCCGCGCAGCGATACCGAATGGTCCCAACGCGCCGAATGAAAACGCGGCCCCTCGAAGGTGTCTTCGCCGGCAATATTCGGCGTATGAGGTCGCGAGAGCTGCCCCACGGCCGAAATCACGACATCGCACCAGATCGTCTCGCTGGATCCGGTCACCAAACGCCAACGGCCGGCCTGTTCATCGAAGGTCATCTCGACGACTTCGGTCCGCGTGCGCAGCTGCAGGTCCATTCCGTCGGCCAGGACGAGTCGGCGAAGATATTGGAGTATCTCGGGCTGTTCTGCATAACGTCTCGACCAACGAGTGTTGGGCTTGTCCGAGAGTGAGTACAACGCTGACGGCACGTCGCAAGCCGCTCCTGGATAGGTGTTGTCGCGCCAGACGCCGCCGATGTCTGCAGCCTGTTCCACCATGGTGAAGTTGGTGAATCCGTCTCTCTTCAGCTGATGGGCCATGGCGATACCCGCGACGCCGGCCCCGATGATCACTATCGACGGATCGTGTCCTCGGGGATCCCTCGCAAAGCCGCCTGTCATGAGACAGCTAAGAAGCAGTTGATGGCGCGGTGGCAGTGGAGCATCCACGGTCCCAACACTTTCACCGGTGGGCCGAAGCTTTCAGGAAGTTTCCAGCGCGGTGGATCGCCTCACGAGCCTCGGGCAGGATTCGGAACATGGCTTGGAACACGTGGATCTGTCCCCGGTACACCTGTATCTCAACGCTTGATCCGGCCGATCGGAGACGGTCGGCAAGATGCCTCGAGTCATCGATCAACATTTCTCTTCCGCCTACCTGAATCAGGATCGGTGGCATGGACCTGAGGTCTGCGTCGAGCACGCTGAGTCGCTCATTGCGGTGATCTGCACCAGCCACGTACAGGTCAAGAGCGCGGGCCGCGGACCGAGCAGAGGCGAAAGGATCACGGCGGCGAAGTTCGCGTGCCCTCGCGAGTTCACATGTCAGATCCAGGACCGGAGACATGAGAAGCATCGAATCCGGCAGCGGCAGTCCGTCACTACGTGCGCCAAGGGCGGTGGCCATCGTGAGCTGGCCGCCCGCCGAGTCCCCGGCCACCGCAACACCGCGTTCGCCGGAAGCCGATGGCTGCCCGGTGACGAGCCAGCGGTATGCGTTCAGTGCATCGTCGGCGGCAGCGGGAAAGGGATAGCGTGGAGCTAGCCGATACCTCACGGCAAAGATGGGCCGACCGCTCGCGGAGGCAAGTTCACCGAGCAGGCCGCGGTGGGTAGCCGGTGAGCACATGGAGTAGGCGCCGCCATGAATGTAGAGCAACGGAACCGCGTGTGGATCGACCGCAGGAGAAGTGATCCAATCCCCGCGTATCTGATTCCCGGCGAACTCGGTATCTATTGTGCGAACCGCCACGCTTCGGCGGGGCCGCGATCCCACAAGCGCCATCCGGAGTACGCGATCCATCACCGCGAGGCCGTGGGCGCTCGACGGGATGAGTTGCGACAGCGGACGCAGTGTGTTTCGCGAAGTCATTGCCACGAAATGACTTGCAAGACTGGGGCGCCGGTCCGCCGCATCAGTGTTGGTCACCGTGCGCCAACGGATTCTGCGCGACGTTCAAATCGGTAATCGGAGAGCCGGAAGGTGCGGCTACGCCAGTAAGTCTCCAGGGTAGTTGACGGACGCAACGGAACATCGCCGTGTTTGTCGAAATAGTAACTGTTGGCATTGGAACAGCTCGGCTGCCAGAAAACCTGTCGATGTCGGCGGCTAATCATGTCACCGAAGTAGCGGTCGTTCGCCTGCTGTCTGACCTCTACGTGATCAGCCTTCAGCGTGCGCGCACGACGAAGACAGCGGACGATATGCCGACTTTGCGCCTCGATGAGTGTGAAGTACGAGGAGCCGTTGTAACCATAGGGGCCGAAGATATTGAAGTGATTCGGGAACCCTGGGACGCTCACACCCTCGAAGGCTTGGAGGCGGTGCTCATCCCACCAAGCAGACTGCTCCACTCCACCGCGTCCCTTCAGCACATAAGTCGGCATATTGCCCGACTCCATCACTTTGAACCCGGTGGCCAAGACCATGACATCGATCGGATAATTCTTGCCATCTTCAGTGTGAACCGAGGCATGGTCGACATGGGTGATGCCGCTGGTCTCGAGCGAAACATTGCGACGGTTGTACGTCGCGAGATAGGAATTGTGGAAACTCGGTCGCTTACAACCCAACGAATAGCGAGGAATGAGTTGGTCTCGAGTCACCGGATCATCGACCGCCCGACGCATATAGCGTTTCGCCGCCTCTTCCATGAGATCCGACACAGGGATCAACGAGTGAAAATGAGCTGCGATGGGAAATGTGAACTCGACGAACACCTGACTCGCAGTGCGCGTCATCAGCTGTGCCCCCGGCACCAACCGCATCACTGTCGCGGCCCAGCTCGGTATGGAGAAATCCGGCTTCGGCAAGCAGTAAATCGGCGTTCGCTGGAATACCGTCAGACTTGATGCGATCTTCGCGACTTCGGGAATCAGCTGCACCGCAGATGCCCCAGTCCCGATCACCGCCACCCGCTTACCGGTGAGATCTTTCGTATGGTCCCATCTGGCCGTATGCAGCGTCACGCCGGCGAAGTCGCGCACTCCTGGAATATCAGGCCACTTCGGCCGACTGAGGACGCCAGAGCAATTTATCACAAAACGCGCGGTCAGATTCTGACCAGAGGAGCAGCTCAGCCGCCATAGTGCTGCGCATTCGTCGAAACAAGCCTCGTCCACAGTCGTGTTGAACCGGATGTAATTTTGGAGTCCGTATTTTTCTACGCACCGCTCTGCATAAGCCTTCAGCTCATTCCCGTGAGCATAAGTTCGTGACCAGGATGTTCGCATCTCATAAGAGAACTGGTAACTATAGGACGGAATATCGACCGCTATTCCCGGATACGTATTCCAGTGCCATGTACCGCCGACGCCATCGGCTTCATCGACTACCAGAAAATCCGTAAATCCGGCCTTCAACAGGCTGATCGCTGTACCAATCCCAGAAAACCCGGCTCCGACTATTGCAATTTCGTAGTGCTGCCCAGACTCAGAACCCATTACTTCCTCACGTGCGCTTCGATGTCCAACCTATATCCGCTGCTTCGGTTCAGCGTGTTTGTGTCAACTTCAGGTCAGCATCGTCACGCCGAGTGATCTCGTAATCGCGCATATCCAGACGGGACAGTTCCCTAATGAACTGAGTCGCAAAGCCGGGATACATCGTGCCGTTATAGCCATCCTCCGTCAAATACCAGCTGTTGCAACCCGAGTTCCATGTGGTGCGCCGTAACCGCCGCTGAATATTGGAGTGGTACGCGTTTTGGCTATTCTCTTTCACATCCAGGGTATGGACTCCGTTGCCTTGGTCGCGCAAGAGCTCGATTGCTTTTACGATGTAATCGATTGCCGCCTCCATATATAGAAGAGCGGAGTTGTGGCCAGGACCGGAATTAGGCCCGAAAGTGAAGAACAAATTCGGATAGCCGGCCACACTCACGCTCTTGTAGGCAAATCTCCCCTCAGACCACTCGTCTTCGAGTTTTCGCCCGTCGCGCCCCCGGATCGGAAATGGCGTACCGCGTTTACACACATCGAAGCCTGTCGCGAATACTATGCAGTCCACCTCATGCTCGATGCCGTCGGCGGTTCGAATTCCGTTCGGAGCCAGTGTGGCGATCGGCCAGCTGACGAGTTTGCAGTTATCGGCCTGGAGCGCAGGGTAATAGTCGCTAGTCATAAGCATGCGTTTGCACCCAGGTCTGAACTGCGGCGTTAGTTGACGTCTCAACCAGGTGTCCTTCACCTGCCGACGCAGATTCGCCTTTGCGACCGCTTGGATGACAGATGTTGCAGCGGTATCCCAAACCATGCCCACGGCCATGACCTCATGCGCCCAAAACCACGCACCTCGTAGGGCCTGTTCGGTTGCCGGCGTGCGCTTGAAAGTCGAACGCGCCCAGGCCGGATGCCGGAAATTGACCCTCGGTAGCACCCAACCGGGCGTCCTCTGAAACACCTTGACCGACGCCGCCAACCCGACTAATTCGGGGATGATCTGCACAGCGCTCGCCCCGGTCCCGATAACCGCCACCCTCTTACCGCTCATGTCATAGGAGTGGTCCCACCGAGCACTGTGAATCTTTTTCCCCTCGTACGACTCGATGCCACGAATATCCGGGAAACTGGCGTCAGCAAGTGGTCCGCTAGCCATCACGACTGAACGGCCCCGATACCGCCTGCCGCCGGTCGTGTCGACAACCCACTCTCCGGCATCCTCGTCGAATTCCAGTGCACTCACGTCCGCACCGAAATGAATGAACCTCCCAAGATCGTATTTCGCGACAATCGCGTCGATATAGGCGAGGATCTCTGCGCTCCCCGAGTATGCGCGAGTCCAGCCTGGGTTCGGCTCGAACGAGTAGGAGTACAGCAATGACGGAATGTCGCAGGCGGCGCCGGGGTAAGTGTTGTCACGCCAGGTGCCCCCGACGCGATGTGATCGCTCCAAGATGACAAAGTCGTTAACGCCCGCTTGAAGCATTCTCATCGCCGTACCGATACCCGCGAAGCCGGCGCCGACGATCAAAGTCGTTACCGTGTCCGTCATTTAGCGACCGGTTCATAGGTCAGTTCATCCGTCCATGAAGGCGGTCGCCCGAGTACTTGCACGGGGAAGATGTCGATCGCATTGCCTAAGCGCTGGGAAACGAAGTGAAGGGGTTGGGACCGCTTGATCGAGGAGGACATGTGGGCCTTCAAGATGTGATATCCAGGCACCCTCCGCGTGTGCTCACTGCGGTCCCCGACATTGCCATATCGCGTCACCGCGTTGTACAGCTTCTCTTCGGATAGCCCCATCGCGTTGAGATTCATCAACATGCGCGTGAGAAGCGGTATATACAGCAACGCGCCAGTGAGAATACGGGGGTCCATCACAGCGCCGACCGTTTGGATTGCATGGATTCGCATGGGACTGGCGCCGAGGTCATTCAGGACTTGAAAACCTACTGCAAGGTGCCGCGATTCGTCGCTGTTGACCTTATTGAATACTTCCCCGCAAATTGGGTCGTCGACCTCATCAAGGAGAAATTTCAGCAGGGCCCCGTCCAGCGCGGTCTCCAGTGCGGGAATCGCGGCGCCGATGACAGTCAGAGGAAGAGCCTCAGCGTACCGATCTAGCCACTCGATCACGAGACGGATGTTCTTATTCGGTACAGGCTTTTCGCCTTCCTCGATCATGCCCCAGCGACGCATCAGAGCAAGTTCGGCGTTGGCGTGACGCTGCTCCTCGGCGTGAAAGTAACGGTAAATGTCTCCGAGCGCTTCGAAGGGCGCCTTCGGGGCCATCGCAGCAAAGGCGCGCGCTCCGACATGCTCAATCCACACCACGTCGGACATGAATTGCTTGAGTTTGGGACGCTGTTCGTCGGTGATCAACTCCGCACCAGGGGCGCCCCAATCGATATCGGCGAGAGCCCATTGCTTGTTCTTGATCGTCTCGAGCATGTCGCTATATGCGAACGCCATTTCACTGCTCCCTCTGTTCGGCTGGATCGTTCCATGAGGCCACGCGCTCCACCAGCCCCAACGCCCGCGTAAACTGACCGGGTAAAGCTCTTTTCAGTTGCCACAAAATTTTCGCGTCCAGTTGGGGCACTACATAGATTTGTCCGCGATCGTGCGCGTTCAAGGTCGTTCGAGCCACTTGATCCGGCGAAATGCCGGTCCACCTCACCAGGTTGGTCGCGAGTTTCGCCGCCGACTCCTCAATCTGAGGATTTTTGGCGATGTTCGTCTTGACGAAGGTGGGGCAAAGCACTGTGACATTGACGTTAGTACCGCTCAGTTCGGCCGCCAAGGTCTCGGACAGAGCGAGCACTCCGGCCTTACTCACGTTGTATGCCCCCATTCGGGGCGCCGAGCCGAAACTCGCGGCGGACGCCACATTGATCACTCCGCCACGGCCGTTGCTCCGGAGCCGGGGAACGAAAGTCTCGCACCCGTAGATAACACCCCAAAGGTTGACAGAAATCGCAGCGTTCCAGTCCTCGACCGACGTAGCGCCGATGCGATTGCCGCCCGCACCGATTCCGGCGTTGTTGATCACCAGGCTCGCCGCCTTGCCAAACCAGTCTTCACTGGCATCAGCGAGGTTACGGACCTGCTCAAGGTCGGTGACGTCGCATACGACGTCGAAACCCTCGCCGCCGGCCTGCCTCACCAACTCGGCCGACTCTTTCGCAGTGATGGGGTCTTTGTCCGCACACACAACACGTCCACCTCGGCGTGCAAGCTCAACGGCGAACGCGCGGCCGATACCGCTCCCTGCGCCTGTGACTACTGCGTGGGCGCGGTGGGTTCTACCTGGTGAACTACCGAACGGCAAGAACCTCATCTGCTTGCCTTTCGGATCGCGACACTGATTTCCGGTGCGGGAGACCATTGATTTGGGGGCATCAGCCACCATTGGTGTCGCATGCCACCAGTTTGGTCGTGAGCCCGACGTTTTGTCAAGATGTTTGATGTGCGGTCGAGAAACACGCGCTGGGGTGGTCGGACCGGTGCTGAGCGTCGAGCAGAGCGACGGCAGCAATTGATCGAGGCTGCGACCGAGATTTGGAGTGAGAGCGGTTGGGCCGCAGTGACTATGCGCGGCGTGTGCGCCCGGACAGGGCTCAACGATCGATACTTCTACGAGGACTTCAAGACGCGCGAGGATCTTCTCGTCGCAGCGTGGGATGGCGTTCGCAATGACATGCTCGGCGAGGTTTCCGCGCTCTTCGACGAGCGTGTGGATCGGCCGCCGATCGAAACCATCACCGCGGCGATCGCCATCGTGGTCGACCGGATCGCACGCGATCCTGGCCGGGCGCACATCCTCCTCGCTCAGCATGTAGGTAGCTCACCGCTGCAAGATCGCCGCGCTGTGGCGCTGCAGGACGCAACGCAGTTGGTCGTCGAGGCAAGCCGGCCACATCTCAGAGAAGACGCCGACGAGACGGCCCTTCGTATGGACACTTTGGTTGCGGTGGGGGGGTTCGTCGAAGTCATCACGGCCTGGCACTCCGGTTTGCTCGCGGTGACCGAAAAGGAAGTGGTCGCGCACACGAGCCGACTGGCTGAAACCTTGGCTCAACGCTACGTCGTCAGCGGCTGAGGCTTAACCTTTCCGTGAGTTTCGAGGCCGACTGCACTTGTCTGTATGACTGTCGCCTTGACCCGCCACCGGGCATCCAATCCGTGACGACAGGCGCGCTGTCGCTTGTTTGGAGGAACGACGCAGAAACAGTGTCTTTCTGCGTCGCCCTCCTCACGCACTTTTGCTACCCCGGCTGAGCGATGACCTTCTGTGAGCCGTCTTGGTCGAACAGTTCCTTGCTCCATCGCTCCAGGACCGCGGTGCTGTCCCAATCATCAGGGTGGAAGCCGGGGCGGTTGTACGAACGGAATCGCTGCAGCGCATCGGCGGTGAACATCGGGGTGCGACTGAAGCGACGTAGGCTACGCACCAACGTGACCGGGTTATACGAGGCCTTGTCAGAGGCCATCGACAGCGCAGTCTGCAGAATGAGTTCGCCGAACAGAATTGCAGAGGCGATCCGCATGCCCCGTACGCGGGTGCGCTCGGTGCCTCCAATCAGCCGATAGGCGTCGAAGGCGACGGCTTTGTGCTCCGACTCCTCGAACGCATGCCACAGCAGAATCGGTCGAACCTCTGTCTGTCCGATGAGCTTCTGCGCGTCATCGCTGGTGAGAATGATTTCAGCGAGCGTCGCGGTGTAGTGCTCCAATGCAGAGGTCATCGACAGCCGCATTTCTGGCGAAAAGCGCCGCTCCAATCGCTTGATCAGGCGTGCGACGTGGCGGTCGATCCGCGCGGTCGGATAACCCATGGCCTGGAGCCGTTCGTTGAGGAGCCGATGCTGGTGTCGGTGTGTGGCCTCTTGCCCGATGAAACCCTTGACCGCTGTCAGCAATTGGGGATCGTCGATGGAACTCTGGAAATACTTGACCGAGCGGATGAAGAAGTCTTCCCCTTCCGGGAAGGTCGCAGAAAGCACCGAGATGAAATGGCTCATCACCAGGTCGCCATCCACGAAGTGTCGCCGCTTCGTGGAGGTGGGCATGGGGAAACGAACGCGCCGGGGTTTTGGCAATACACGGCTCTTGGTCGAGGCTCGATCTTCCGGCATCTTGACGGGGTCCTTCCTCCGTTGCGTGATCTGACTTTAGGCCTTGTCACATGAGACTGCCAGAATGTAGGGCATGAGTCCAGCACGTGTTTATGGCGGGCTGTCCGCAACTCAACGCGATGCGCAGCGCCGCGCACTGCTGATTGACGCCGCGGTCGCGCTCATGGGCAAGCAGGGAGCCGCCGCGTGCACCGTGACCGCTGTGTGTACGGAGTCAGGAGTGACGAGCCGGTACTTCTACCAGCAGTTTCGCGACAGAGACGCGCTCCTGCGTGCGATGTTCACCAAGATCTCCACCACCTTCCAAGCCGTGATCACCAAGGCGATACCGGATGACACCGTTGCTCCTCAAGAACTCGCTTACGCTCCGATAAAGGCCCTGGTTCAGATGATCGAGAACGATCCCAGCATGGCCCGCATATTGTTTGTCGAATCGGGCGCTGAACCCCTGCTTCGGCAGCTGCGAAGCGAACTGATGTCCGAATTTGCGGAGCTCGTCCTCAGAGAGGCCCGCCTGCATCTCGATATACCCAGCGAGGTGATTCAGGTCGCAGATCTCGCCGCTACCTACGGTGTCGGGGGCCTGTTCGAGATTCTCCGTCGCTGGATAGACGGACAACTAAACCTATCGACCGAAGTGCTTATCGAGCATTGTGCGGGTTTTCTCGGCAGTCTTGGCCTGTATACCCTCGGCCAGAAACCTGACCCGGCCGCTTCGCACATCCAGGTCGATATCAACTCCCCGGCGGGCCACAACAGATGAGACCGGCGGTATTTTCGCCGACACGCTGCGGCGTCACGCTACCGAAGGCTGGTACACCACGATGTGGTCGAGTACGCGTTTGCTTAGCAAACCCCCTGTCGGCCCCGGTTCAATCCTGAGCAGCCTGCGCCGGTTGAAAAATGAGCAGATTTACGGGTTGAGTCATCCTTCCCAGGGTGGTCGCGCAGTGCAGCGTATTGACGACGCCTTCTGTATGGAGCTAGTGAAGTGATCCAGCGTGACGACGACGAATAACCCGGACGCGGACGCGACCAGCTGGCCGGTGGCTTCCTCGCGCAATTCTGTCCGCACTTCGAGTTTCCGGCCGGTTCTGGACACGAGCTCCGCGCTGACCTCGTAGGGAACCCCCAGCAATACCGGCGCGAAGAACTCGGTGTCGAGCTTACGGGTGACGGCCATCTCACCGACGACGTAGAGCAGCATGCCCACCGTGTCGTCAAGAACCGTCATGACTGCGCCGCCGTGTGCGATCCCGGGTGCGCCGCGATGTCGGCCGTCGAAGATATGCCTGGCGCCCACCCCGTCGCCACGCCGACGCGCTCGCAGGCGATGACCGTGCGGATTGTCTGTGCCGCAACCAAGGCACCACGGATGGTGCGCATCGAGGTAGTCGCCGTCGGCGGCGATAACACGATTCTGAAAGTTATGCCACCACGCGATGGCCGAATCTTCTTCCGCTTGCTCGTCGATGACGAAATCCTCCTAAATAGGACCACGCAGTGCATGGACCACCATGCGACTGAAGAACTGCGCCGACGTCGGCTGGGCTGATCGCCCGAAGAGTATGTAAAGGACTCGTTAGCCCGCCGAGATCATCGCTGCGGTACACCTTCCAGTTCCGTCACTATCAGCCATTTGGTCCTGCCCCGCAATACGCCCTCGACGCTGTCGCCGCATAGCTCGCCCGATAATGCTCGGGGTCGTCGTCGGTGCTATAGGGGTCATACCAAATCCTGTCCCCCACAGCGGTGACGGTCAACCTCGCCTTCTGCACAAGGGTCACGAACGTCACCGACCGCGTTCTGGGCGAAGCGCTGAACATCGTCATGCTGCCAATCGAGAAACCAGTAGTCTTCAGGAAACTCGATTGATTTGAAGTGCCACTCACGGATAGCCTTTCAGATGAGCTTCGATGCCGGTATCGACAGTGCCAACGGATCGACTGGCCGTTTCGAGGGCTTCGACGAGGCGCGTTTCGGCGTCCGGGATCGTCGCGGCGACTTTGGCCGCAGCTAGACTACGACTCCGTAGCGATGTGCCGGCATCCGTGGCTGCGGCCGCAAGCGTAGACCACGCTTTGGAAGCATGTCGGGCCGCGGCAGCCGCTTCGGCAGTGGCGGCGTCATCTAGGAGATCGGCGATGTTCTGGCAACCGTCTGCCTGCAGCGTACGAAAGAGCCCGCCGCCGGTACCGGCTTTCTCGATGAACGCCCCGAGCCCGAACAATGCCGCGGTCAGGGCATCGTCATCGAACAGCGTTGGCCAATGCCCTACGTCATCGGCGAAGTCCTGCACACCCTTCAAACCGGAAGATTCGACTTCAGCTGCCTCGATGCGCAGTAGCGGCGCACCTACGGCACCGCCGCGCATGAACGCTGCGCTCGCGGCGAGTGCAGCGGCCGCGATCGGCCCAAGGTCTGGCACTCGCTCTGGCCAGTCGACGTGATATGTGGTGTGCCGGGTAGGTGTGGGAAACCCGACCGAGGACCGCGCCCGGCGTAGGTCGTCGTAGGCCACCGTCTGGGTTGTCTCGCGGTCATTATCGACCACATAGGCGACCCGTTGTTCGTCATCGTATCCGGTGATGACAATGTCGTGACGGCTCATGTGCAATCGGACGCGCAGGTAAGGAAGTTCGCCGATGTCAGCCCAGACCATGACGGGTCGACCTTTGTCGATTTCGTCGGTCACAAATGCCCATCCCACGTCCGGGTCATCGGTCGATCGCACGACGAACTTTGCGCCAACCCGGGAGAGGTAATCCTGTTCCAGGTCGCTTCCTCGTCCTACCAGGTACACCTGGGGGAACAACTGCGTAGAGCGGACGTACGAGAAGTCCAAGGCTCCGCCGAGGGTGAAGACCAATCCTTCACTGAGTGCTTCTGTCCCCCATCCGAGTTGGGCCCATTCAGTAAGGTCACGAAGCGCACCGGAACCACAGTGCCCTCCCCTCCTATGGGGATAGGGAATTTGAATCCTCGTCATCGCCGCTTCCTTCCTTGTCAGTAGCACTGTTGAGACTCGTCAAAAGCTACGTTTCATCACGGCTTCCCGGCTGACAGTAGGTGCCAACACCAACACGCGTGACCGCAGCCAACCTCAGCCGCGCATCTCGACCGCCTATGGCGATGGGGCACATTGACTTTCGATCGCTAGTCCTGCATCAACACGTCAACGGTAAGAGCCACAGACGCGCAGCACTCAACCGTTGTACTCAGCTCGCTTGCTCCCGTGGTCGCGCTCCCGCGCTTCGGCTGCTTTATCAGAATCGGATGAGTCCTCGGATGTTGCGGCCCGATCGCATATCCGCGTAGCCTTCGTTGATCTGATCGAGGGTGTACTCACGGGTGATCAGCTCATCCAGCTTGAGGTGTCCGGCGTTGTAGAGCTCGACGAGCCGCGGGATGTCGTGGGCGGCGTTCGACGAACCGTACAGAGCGCCGCGGATCTGCTTTTCATACAGCGTCAATTCCAGCAGTGAACCCGACATCGAGGTGTCTTCGGGGTGCCCGATCGCGGTAACGACCACACGGCCGCGTTTACCGACCAAGGACAGCGCCTCGCCGATGTAGGACCCTTCGGCGACATCGGTGGTCAAGACGCAGACATCGGCGAGTTTGCCGCGGGTGATGTCACTGATCAGTGACCAGGCCTCGTCGATCGTGGCAACGGCATGCGTCGCACCGAAACCGCCGGCTTGTTCACGCTTGAACGCCACCGGATCGACAGCCACGATGTTCAACGCGCCCGCGATGCGGGCACCCTGAATCGCATTCATGCCGATGCCACCGGCTCCGATCACTACCACGGTATCCCCGGCACGCACCTCACCGGTGCGCACCGCCGACCCGTACCCGGTCGTCACACCACACCCGATCAACGCCGCCTTGTCCAGCGGTGTCCCCTGGTCGATTTTGACCAGAGACGCCTTGGGGACCACGGTGTATTCCGAGAACGTGCCCAGCAGGCACATCTGGCCGACGTCCTCACCCCGGGCATGGAAACGGTAAGTGCCGTCGATCTGGGGTCCCATCATGAGCGCGGCACCCAAGTCGCACATGTTCCCCATCCCCCGCGCGCAATAGGAACAGTGCCCACACGACGGCAGGAACGTCAGGATCACCGAATCGCCCTCGGCGACGTTCTCGACACCCGCACCCACTTCGACCACGGTGCCGGCACCCTCGTGGCCACCGACGACGGGCAGCGGAATGGGCAGGTCGCCGGTCACGAGGTGTTCGTCGGAATGGCACAACCCGGTCGCGGTCAGCTGGACGAGCACTTCATCGGGGCCGGGAGGATCCAACTCGATGTCCTCGACTTCCCACTTTTCTCCTAGGCCCCACAGCACTGCAGCACGTGTCTTCATGTGTGTCTCCTTAACGTCAGTGTTTCGGTCGCAGTGGATTGATGATTCACGCCAGCGTCTCGATGATGAGGTCACCGTCGCCGAACTGGCGGCGCAGCTTCTTCTTGTCGAACTTGCCAGTGGAAGTCAGCGGAATGTCGGTGACGAACGCCCACCGTTCCGGTAGCCACCACTTGGCCACCCGCGCACGCAGAAATTCGGTCAGCTCCGCCGCGGTGGCGGTGCGGTCGGCAGCCAGGACGACCACCGCCAGCGGCCGTTCCTGCCACTTGTCGTCGGGCACTCCAATCACCGTGGCGGTGCGCACCGCAGGGTGAGCGGCCAACTCGTTCTCCAATTCCACCGAGGAGATCCATTCGCCCCCGGACTTGATGACATCCTTGGAGCGGTCGGTCAGCGCGATGAACGCGTCCGCGCTGATCGTCCCGACGTCCCCGGTACGCAACCACCCGTCCGGCGACGCCGCCGGACTGTCATTCTCGTAATACGACTGAGTGATCCACGGGCCGCGGACTTGAATCTCCCCCACCGATTTTCCGTCCCACGGTTGTTCTGCACCGCTGTCATCGACGATGCGGGCCTGCACACCGGCCACCACCCGGCCTTGGGTTGCGCGCAGGTGAAGCGACCTCTCCGGGGTATCAGAACTCCGCGGCAGAGCGACCGAGGCCAGCGGGGAAGTCTCAGTCATCCCCCAAGCCTGCACAATGCGGATGCCCAGCTCGTCATAGGCGGTCATCAACGACCGCGGAACCGCCGAACCACCGCAGGCCACCATCTTCAGCGAACTCACGTCATGGCCGGGATTGTCGCGCAGGTAGTGCAGAACATCGGTCCAGATCGTCGGCACCGCCCCCGCCATCGTCGGTCGCACCGCCTCGATCATCTCCACTAGAGGCCCCGCCTGCAGGAAACGGTCAGGCAGCAGAAGCTGCGCGCCGGCCATCATCGCCGCATACGGCAACCCCCACGCGTTGGCGTGGAACATCGGAACGATCGCCAACACCGTGTCGTCATGACCGATGCCCAAGGCATTCGAGGTGCACGCCGCCTGCGAGTGCAACCACGTCGAACGATGGCTGTAGACAACACCTTTCGGGTGCCCGGTGGTACCGCTCGTATAGCACATCGCTGCGGCCGACTGCTCGTCGACGTCGGGCCAGTCGAACGTACTCGACTGGGCGGCCACCACATCGTCGTACCGTAGGACGTCCTTTCCGCACCCCTCGACCGCGGCAAGATCGCCGGTTCCGGTCACTAGCACCGTGCGCACCGAGGTCATCGACGGCAACGCCGCCGCCAAAAGGGCCAGCACCGTACTGTCGACGATGATCACCCGATCCTCGGCATGATTGGCGATCCACGTCAGCTGTTCCGGCGGCAGCCGCAGGTTCAACGTATGCAGCACCGCGCCCATCGACGGCACCGCCGCGTAACAGTCCAGATGCTCCTGGTTGCTCCACTGTAACGTCGCGACACGCTCATCTCCACGGATGCCGATCTGGCGCAGAGCATTTGCCAACCGTGCCGCACGCTCACCCACCTCGCGATAGGACACCCCAGAGATCTGCCGGGGTCCGCGCGCAGTCAGCACCTCGCGATCGCCATGAACTGCCGAAGCATGGGCCACGATCGCGGGCACAGTCAACGCAACGTCCTGCATCGTGCTCCTCATCGCACACCCGCCCTACAGCCCGCGGTGAGGCGAGGGTCACGCATCGATGAGGTCCTGCCGATTCTGGCTCTCCAGCATCAACCGGTACTCGGGGAACAGGTTCTTGGCCTGCGGGATCAACTTGATCAACTTCGGCACCGGACCTTTCGCACGTACCGTTCCCTTGGCCATCGCCATCGTCAAGTTCACCTTCCCCAACCAGAACTTGTTCCCCGTGTCTGCCGACATGAACAACTCCACGTTGGGCACCGCGGTACTGGCCGCTCCGGTCTCCACCACCTTGTTCGGCATGTCCACCGTCACAACCGCATCCGGATCTGTGTAATGCACCCGCAACACCACACCCGAATTCGCGAGCTTGTCCGCCAGACCTTCCTTCTCCAAACCCCGCCGAAAGATCCCGCCCAGGAAGGCATAGACCTCGTCCTCGTCCCTAAATACCGCCACCGTCAACCTCAACTAACCTCATTGTCAGAACAGAACAGAACAGAACAGGCACCGACTTCTGACGCTGCTCCTCCGGATAGAATCGTCATGCTCGTTGGGAAACCCCACTAGGTCCTGATGCGCTGCGCCAAGGCGACCGCCGGGCAGCCGCTAGCGTTCCTTTGCCAGCGGGGCTGGATGGCAATTGTCACTGAAGTACCTCTCCAAGACACGCGTCGCATCCGCCGTCGTCGTTCCCACCGCCTACGCACCGCCGGCACCTCAGTCCGAGCCGGCGAGCACCAGTTCGGCCCGTTCGACGGCGACTTGCTGCGTGATGACCCGCTTGCTGAACATGAAGTCGCGGGGACGGTTGATGCAGTCGGCGGCAATGAGCTCGCCGGCACGGAGGTAGAAGCAGGTGAAGTCGCGGTCCCGGGTCGGGTCGCCGCTGAGGACGACCTCGTCGTACCCGGTGTTGAGACCGGCGATCTGGAGCTTGAGGTCGTATTGATCTGACCAGAACCATGGAAGGGCCGCAATCTTCTTGGACTTCCCACAGACGGTCGCGGCGGCGACCTTGGCCTGCTCGGCCGCGCTCGGCACGGACTCCAGGCGGATGCGACGGCCGTAACGGGCCATGTCGTGGCTGGCGCAGTCCCCGGCGGCCACGATGTCGGGGTCGCTAGTCCGGGCCCGATCGTCGATCACGACGCCGTTGTCGACGACCAGGCCCGCGGTGGCGGCGAGCTCGGTGTTCGGCTCCACGCCGATGCCGACAATGACGAGGTCGGCGGGAATTGATTCGCCACTGGCCAGGATTACTTCGCGGACCCTGCCGTCGCCGGACAGAGCCTCGACCAGCGTGCCCGTCCGGATGTTGACGCCCTCCTCCCGGTGGATCCGGTCGAAGAACTCCGATACCTCCGGGGCGGTGACCCGTTCAAGGACGCGCCCGGTCGCCTCGAGCAGGGTGACCTCCAGACCCAGTGCACGCAACGAGGCGGCTGTCTCCAGTCCGATGTAGCCGCCGCCCACGATCACCGCCCGACGCCCGGGGCCGGCGGCCTCTCGGATCATCTCGCCGTCCGCGGCGGTGCGTAGGTAGAAGACTCCGGCCAGGTCCGCTCCCGGGGTGGGGAGCCGACGAGGCCGGGCGCCAGTGCACAGCGCGAGCTTGTCGTAGGGCAGTGCGTCGCCGGTACTCAGCACGACATGACCAGCCGAGCGGTCGATCGCCGCCACCGTCGCATCCAGGAGTCGGATCCGCTGCTTGGCGTAGAAATCCGAGTTGCGGATCGCGAGTTCGGCCAGTTCGCATTTGTCGGCCAGGTACGACTTGGACAGCGGGGGCCGCTGGTAGGGCAACGCCGACTCATCGCCGACGAGGACGATCTCGCCGTCCCACCCTTCTCGGCGAAGACTGGCGGCGAGCTGGGTGCCCGCGTGGCTGGCCCCCGCGATGACCGCTCGCTGCACGGTCATGCGCCACCTTTCGGGATGAGGCGGACCATCAGCTTACTGATCCCCCTCACGAAGTTGGACTGCACGTACTCGGGCTCACCGACGACCTCGATGTTCTCGAACCGCGGAAGCAGCTCCTCCCACAGGATCCGCAACTGCATCTCGGCCAGCCGGTTACCCATACAGCGGTGCACGCCGAAACCGAAGGAGATGTGGTTACGGGCGTTGGCCCGGTCGATAATCAGGTCATCGGGCCGATCGAACACGCGCTCGTCGCGGTTGCCCGAGGCGTACCACATCAGGACCTTATCGCCCTTGCGGATGAACTGCCCGTTGAGCACAGTGTCGGCCTTGGCGATCCGGCGCATATGCGCGAGCGGGGTTTGCCACCGGATGATCTCCGAGACCATGTTGGGGATCAGCTCGGGGTTCGCCTTCAGCTTCTCAAACTGGTCAGGGAACTCGTTCAGCGCCAGAACACCACCGCTCATGGAATTGCGGGTCGTATCGTTGCCACCCACGATCAGCAATACCAAGTTGCCCAAGAACTCCATCGGGCGATCGATCAGGTCCTTGGTGCTCTCGTCGCTCTGCAACATGGTGATCAGATCGAAGCCGGGCAGCTCTCCGGCAGCTTTCCGGGCTGCCTTGTCCCGCCAGTGAGCGCTGAGACCTCTAGCCATATCGACCATGCCGCGAAATATCTCGTCGTTGTCCGAGGGCCCACCGTTGGCTTGCTCCATGGAGGTGGCGAGATCGGACCATTGGACGAGCTTGCGCCGCTGCTCGTACGGGAAGTCCAGCAGCGTGGCCAGCATGCGCGCGGTTAGCTCGATCGAGACGTGCTGCACCCAGTTGAACGGTTCGCCAAGCGGCAGAGCGTCGAGCACGTCTACCACCCGCTCGCGGATGAGGCCCTCCATCTCACGCAGGTTCTTCGGTGCGACCACACCCTGGACAGCCTGCCGTTGCCGGTCGTGTTTCGGGGGGTCCATCGCGATGAACATCGCAATGTCGAGGAAGCGCGGCGGGCTCCCGATGACGATGAACGGCTCGGAGGAGAAGACCTCGTGGTTCTTGTCGACGGCCACGATGTCGGCATGCCGCGTCACCGACCAGAACGGGCCGAACGCGCTGTGGGCCTGATAGTGCACGGGAGCCTCGTTGCGTAGGCGCTCGTAATAGGACTTCCAGCGACCCTGACGATAGAGGAAAGGATTGCTAAGGTCGATGTCGGTCAGTTCAACCTCGTCAGCCGGCGGGATCGGTCGCTCGATGAAGATTTTTTCACCGTTGGTGCCGGTGACCCAGCGCCGCGTTCTGTCGTAGAGGTGGGCGCCCTGGATTATTCGGTCCATCGGAATTGTTGCCTGAGCCTTGGCAGTGACTGCCTCGCGAATATTGCTCACGTCTCACCTCTCTTTCGTCATCACAGTTGGAACTCGGGCAGATGGACGATCAAACCGTCCCACGCCTCAGAGACCTGCATCTGGCAGGACAGCCGGGAGGTCGGCTGACGCTCGGGGTTCATCGCGAGCATCTCCTCTTCATTGGCCCCGGAGAGGCCGACCCGATCGGACCATTGCGGATCGACGATCACATGGCAGGTGCCGCACGCGGCTTCGCCTCCGCAGTCGCCGTCGATGCCGGGCACCGCATTGTTGGTCGCGACCCGCATCAGTGACTGACCTTCCTCGAGAGGCGCCTCATACTTCTCGCCGCCGTGGGAGACAAATGTGACAACTGCCATAGCCAGGCTCCTTGCGTGTCCTCAGTTACTTGACACAAGTCTTGCGCCAGATGAGCGCTGCGGCTATGTTCGCCGGAGTCAGAAACTTGTGATTTCGGCTCAAAGGGGCCATGGTCAGTGAACCCCAATGACGCGGGTGTGCCCCCACTCGCATTCGTGCAAATGCTCGAGAGCCCGGCGTTTGACCCAGACGCCGTCGCGCGGCTTCGCAACATCATGGCTCGCGAAGGAACCGACGAGGCGACGCTGATTCAGCGTGATGTCCAGGCCCCGTTACGGTGGTTTCGTGAGGCGTACCCCGGTCTAGACATCGATCAGGCAACGCTGCTCGGATTTGCGTTAGCCGAACAGGCACAGTTGACGTCCTTCGGCCCGCTGAGTGTTCCGCTGGTCAGCGCGGGCTCAGTGGCCGAGATCGTAGAGCTGCTGACTTATCTGCCGTTGATCACGACGGCTGTCAAAGCACAGTTTCATCCAGATGACCAAGGCCTCACCGTCGGGCTCTGGGGACACACCAGCGATCGGGCCCTGGACTGCCTCGCCGTCACGTACGCCGGGTTGGCGTTGTTGCGACTGCTGGACATGCTCGTCCGTGCGGCGCCGACCCTCACACTCCACTTGAGTTGGCCAGCGCCCGCCGCCTTGAAAGATCGCGAGGACGACCTTACCGCCGGGCGCCTGTTCTTCGACGCTCCGATGTCCTTCCTCCATGTTCCCGCGGACACGCTCAACGAGGTGTGCCGGTTCTCCGATCCCGTCGCATACCGACTCGCCATCGTCGATCTGCAGCGAACTCTCGACCAGCGGAGCGAAACCACGTCGTTCTCGGAGAAGGTGAGACGGCTGCTGCAGAAGGAGCCCGGACGCCGAAGTAAACATTGGTTCGCACATGAGCTGTCAATGTCCACCAGCACACTCAAGCGGCGCCTCTCCGAAGAGGAGACCACCTTTCGCGAGTTGCGCCAAGCATTCCTGCGCGAGCGCGCGATGCTGCAGCTACTCGACCGATCCCTATCGGTGAGTGAGATAGCCACGGATCTCGGATACAGCGACCTCGCCAACTTCTCACACGCCTTCAAGCGATGGACCGGCCGCTCTCCGAGCGAGTTCCGGCTCTCACCACATTGAGCTGTCCCGGCGGGTCCGGAGATCCGACCTTTGCGGCGTCTTTCTGCAGCGTCGCCTCTCCCCGGGTGTTCGATGGAGGCCCGAGCCTGCGCGCCGGGCAGCAGATTCACCCGGTCACACAAGCCGGCCAGATGCTCGGCCAGCACCGAATCCAATTGGCGGGCATGACCGAAAGTGAACTCCCGCAACAGCGTTCCCATCGTTGACGGGGGATACACCCGGCGGAAAAAGGGATTTATGCCGCCAGCGCGGACCAGGTCGACATCATCGATGTAATCCGCGCCCGCTTACATGCTCGCGATCAGGGTGGCCAGTTTCGGAGCCGGATTGGCCGACCTCGACTTGACCCTGGGAGCTGCGATGTGAATCTTGTTGGCCAACAACTCCGATAGGCCTGCCTGCTCAGCCAGCGCCATCACCGGCACCAGGCCCGCGCACGACACCAGATATCCTCATCGAACACATCGGACCGCGGGGTGAACGTGTGGGACACTCGCGCCGGAAGTGCCGTTCTCGAACTGGACCGATTGTTGCCTGAACAATATCAATCTTCCCAGCTCAGAACGCACTTTCCTTATCCCGACACCCCGACAAACAGTCCATTGTCAGTGGATCGAGGCCAAGACCGCTCAAGTCACAGCTATCTATAGCCAACGCCGAGGTAGCGGAGCGCCACCCGCGAGATCCGCGCACCCGTGGTGGCGATGTCCGCGGAGGGAAGAACGACGTGACTCACGGTGAGCCGCACCAGAACGTCTGCGACCTCCTCGACGTCTTCGGAGTCGAGATCGGCGAAGTGGTCGTGAAACCACGCGACCAAAGCCGCGGAGGAGAGCTGGAGCAGGGACGCCGATGTCGGCAGGAGAGGAAGAACGCCCGTCGTCGGCGCACCGGCGCGATCATCCCCTGAGTGGTTGGACGTCAGCACCGACTTCAGGAGCGGACTGGCTTCTGCTTCACGCAGGGTGAACCGCACCGCTGCGGTGATGCCGCCCTGAACGTCGCCGGTGTGTTCGGCGAGAATGGCGTGGATACCCTCCAGGAAGCGCTGACCCTCGGCCACCACGAGCGCGTCACCAAGTCCCTGCTTATCGCCGAACTCCTTGTATAGCGTCGGTCGGGAGACGCCGACAAGTTCGGCGACCTCACTCACTCGGACTTGTTCCCAGCCCTTCTCAATGGTGAGTTCCCGTGTCGCCCTCAAGACCTGCTCGCGGATATGTCGGCGAAACGACATCCGCGCCGAATCAGTTGGCATACGAGCAGAATAGGTGGCGAACTGGGATCTCCCGCGCAGCCCGACGACTGGCGTCAAACGGTACGGTCGAGAAAGTCGACGACCGCCGTCGAGAATGCGTCGTTGTTGTCGCCAGCAACCATGTGGCCCGCGCCTGACACGTCAACGGTTTGCGCGTGGGGAACCAAGGTGAGGAAATCCTTCACTGTCTCTTCGGAGACTATGTCCGACAGCAGGCCGCGGACCAGCAGCGCCGGCGCGGACACCTGTCGCGCGCCATCGACAAGGAATGCGCTCATCATCTCGAACTCCTCTGCGCCGTCGTCTGAATCACTCTGCAGGAACTGAAAATTCGACGTCGCAAACGCCGGATCCCATCGCCAGGCCCAGCGACCGTCTCCACGTCGGCGGAGGACTTTTTGAAGGCCGTCGACGTTTTCGGGGCGAGGGCGGTGCGGGTTGTAGGCGGCGATCACGTCAGCGGCCGACTCTAGGCTGTCGAAACCTTCGGGATGGGCCGACATGAACGATAGGACTCGGCGGGCGCCGTGCATCTGCATTCGCGGAGTGATGTCAACCAGGACGACGGCCTGCCATAGCTCCGATGGGGCGAGCAAGTGCGTGCCGAGGATGGTCAAACCGCCCAACGATGCCCCGATCGCGGCAACTGGGCGGGCGGAGCCGGCGTACGCGCGCACGGCCAACAGGTCGGACCCCAGCCGTTCGATGTCATAGCGTCCGTCTGGATCCCAGTCGCTGTCACCATGTCCCCTTGCGTCGTAGGCGGCAACGGTGTAGCCCCGCTGATGCAATCGTTGGGCGGTGACATCCCAGGCGTGCCGGCTCTGACCACCGCCGTGAAGGAGCAACACGACCGCCCGCGGTCCGTCACAGCGGTAGAAGTCGACCGCCAGCGAGAGCCCATCCACCGTGGGCACGCGCTCGACGACAGGAGCGGACAAATCATGTGCTCTGTTTGCAGACATCAAGAGATGGCCTTCGGTGCGACGACGGTGACGGTGCCCTGCGCCGCACACACCGCTCTGCCGTCGTTGCAGATGTCGATACGTGCCACACCGCTGGTTCTGCCCAGCGAGATGATCTCAGCCGTGGCTACACAGGTTCCGCTGGAAACTGGACGAAGCAAATTCAGTTTGAACTCCGTCGTCGCGACCCAGGATCCCATCGGAATCACGGGATAAAACACCACTCCAAGGCAATGGTCGACCATGGCCGACAAGCAGCCGCCATGCAAGTTGCCGAAAGGCGTCTTCAGGTCGTCGCGTGCGTCCATCTCCGCGACGAGCCGTCCAGCAGTGAAGTCAGTGTGCCGGAAGCCGAGGTAACCGGCCAACCCGCCCGTGGTTTCTGCTGCGCTCTGCAGTTGTTCAGCGACCTGCTGGTTGAACGTGGTGAACTGCACAGACATGTCCGGCCTCCTACCTCAGCTGTGGTTGAGACATTACGCCTTGTCTGTCACATCGGTCGACAATGGTCGCTCGCCAGGATTGCGGGAAGGAGAAACCTTGAAAGAAATGTCCGGAGCCCGTCACGACTGCGCTCCCGCGGTCCTCGAACAGTCAGCAGGCTCAGTATCGTGCGGAGAACCCACTCGGCGGCGTCGTCGACGGAGACGCCCGGTTCTACGTAACTCCAGTGTCTCCTGAAGATGGGACGGAGAAACTCGGTGACGAGTTCGAAGAGTGACGTCGAGGTCCCCGCCGCGAGGCCAACGCCGGCGAGTTCCTCGTCGCTGCCGAACAACAATCCGATGATCTCTTCGCGGCGCGCGGCCTCAACTGTGTATTCCACGAAATCGACGAGAGCGGAGCCCAGATCGGTGTGCTCCGCGATCCGGGGGTTGATGCGATCGAGATAGCGCTCGGCGGCGCGAATGATGACGCCCGACATCACCGCCTCCCGATTAGGGAAGTAGCGATACACCGTTGCCCTGGAGACACCCGCTGTTCTGCCGATGTCCTCCATGGTCGTGCCTACCACGCCGCAACTCTCTAGGCACCGCTCGGCAGCATCTAGCAATCGGTCGCGAGCGGAACCACGATCTGACGGCGCGGCGGCACCCCATCGCACCAACTTCGTCGACACAACAGCCAGTATGCCGCGGGCGCACACCATTGTGGCTTGACTGCAGATATGACACCATCGCATTCGTGTCTCACAACAGCCCGTGGCCCTGAGCGAGTGATCGATTGTCGGTAGAAGCGCGTACTCCGGTGGTGGTCGGCGTAGGCGAAGTAACCCATCGCGGGGACGACGTCGTCACCGGCCTCGGTTGGTATTCGACGAAACATTCGGTCGGTGTGTGGTCGGCCACCCCTCCACCAACCGGGTGGCGACTGATCGACACGGCAGACGAACAAGCTCAGATCGATTCATCGCGGCTGGCCGTCGCAGGCGTCGACGAGGCGACCGGTCGCGCGACAGTGGACGGGTACACGGTCGAATACGACCGAGACGGGCGACCTCGATGGACACCGATCATCGCGCACCTGTCCGACGGGCGAAGAGTCGTCGCACGCAGCGACGATCCGCAGATTGCCGAGGCGATGGCGGGCGAGATGTACGTTGGCAGAACGGTTTGCCTCCGAAACACAGGGTCGTCCACGGGATTCGAGCTTCCATGATCGCCGAGGCCATGGTGTTGACCGGACCGCGGAATCTGGAGCGGCGCCAGATGACCATCCCCGACGTCGGTGACCGCGGTGCGATCCTGCGAGTTGAAGCATGTGGTCTATGCGGTACAGATCACGAACAATTCACCGGACACCTGCCTGCCGGCTTCTCATTCGTTCCAGGTCACGAAATCGTCGGCATCGTCGAACATGTCGGCAATGCGGCCAGCGAACGCTTGTGCGTCCAGGCCGGCCAGCGCGTGGCCGTCGAGGTGTTCCGGTCCTGCCGAGACTGCCCGGAGTGTCGCCGCGGCGAATACCGGCGATGTGCGGTGAACGGCATCGCCACCATGTTCGGGTTCGTCGACGTGGAGATCGGCGCCGGGTTATGGGGCGGATACGCCACCCATGTGGAGCTTCCGTGGGACGCGATGCTACTCCCGATTGCCGAAGACATGGACCCCGTTCTCGCCACGTTGTTCAACCCTCTCGGGGCCGGTATCCAATGGGGGAAAACTCTTCCCGACACCAAGGCGGGGGGTATCGTAGCGATACTGGGACCGGGCATCCGCGGGATCTGCGCGGCGGTGGCGGCGAAAGAGGCGGGAGCCGCTTTCGTCGCGATGACCGGCATCGGTCCACGCGACGATCAGCGACTGGCCATAGCCAGATCATTCGGTGTCGACCTGCCCATCGACGTATCGCAGGACGATGCAGTGACAGCGCTCCAGCGTGAGACAGGCGGACAGCTTGCCGACGTGGTCGTCGATGTCACCGCCAAAGCACCCTCCGCGTTCGCCGACGCCGTCGCCCTTGCCAGGCCTGGCGGCACGGTCGTGGTTGCCGGCACCCGCGGCGGAGGCGGCGCGCCCGGCTTTGAACCAGACACGCTGGTGTATAAGGAATTACACATCTCCGGTGCACTCGGCGTGGAGTATCCCGCCTACCGGGCAGCCCTCGAGATTCTGGCCACGCGCCGCTGGCCGTTCGACCGGATCACAAGAGAATCAACCGGATTCGCTGGTCTCGCGCCGCTGCTCAGTTCGCTTGCAGATGAAAATGCCAAATCGAGTGCGGCCCTGCACAACGTCTTCGTGCCCACGCCCTCACAGCATGCGGAGCTTCAACAGAGAAAGGTCACGTGACGAGGACGGAACGCGTACCGATGCTCGACCTTGAGCAGGCCCGGCTGCGGGCTGCCGAGTGTGGGCTGCCCGAAGAGATGGCAGAACTGTCAGTATTTCGCGTGGCACTTCACCAGCCGAGCCTCGCAGTGGCCCTGTACGGAATGCTCGAGGCGCTGCTATTTAACGGTGTGCTCGACGCCCGGCTACGCGAATTGATCATCATGCGCATCGGCTGGGTAACGGGGTCGGTATATGAGTGGACACAGCATTGGCGAATCGCGACGCTGCTCGGTGTGGCTTCGGATGACCTTCTGGCGGTGCGTGACTGGCAAAGTTCCAATCGTCTGGGCCATGCCGAGCGTGCAGTCCTGGCGGCGACCGATGATGTGGTACGTGACGGGGTCATTGCCGAGGAAAACTGGGCCGCGTGCCACAAGGCATTCAATGGCGATCACGCGGTTTTGGTCGAACTTGTCGGAGCGATCGCCAATTGGCGGCTCTTTTCGATCCTGCTTCGATCCTTGAATATTCCGCTTGAGTCGGGTACCGACTCCTGGCCGCCCGATGGGCGAGCCCCTCGACGTGACGATTGAGTAAAAACCGGTTGTTCAGCAATCGCACCCAAGTTGAAGCTCGGTTACCCCTTATGTTCCTAGTCAGTTGTGGGCTATTGAATTTCAAACGGGTAGTTGTGATTTCGGTCTCATAGCCACGGTCTCGGGGTAATGCCACCAACTAAACATGTGGAGCCAACTGTTCTGGGACGCCTACACCAGCCGTGATGCCTCAGATCAAGATGCCCGCGAAATCTGATCCATGCCTCAGGTAAGAATGCCCGCGAAACGGCGTTGGGTCAGGAGGCCTTGATCCGGATGCCTTTGCGGGTGTCGGGTAGGGCGGTGGGGATGCTGGCGAGGTAGAGCTGTTCGGTTTTCTCCTTGGCCAGCTGGAGAAGTCGGTTCTGCAGGTCGGCGATCTGGCGTCCCATCGCGGCCGGGTTCAGGCTGTCGCGGTAGGTCAGGAGCTCCGATTCTTGGGCTGGTGAGAGGACGCCGGCCGCCAGTAGCCGGTCCAGTGGGGTCTTGGGCTGGTCGTAGAGACGGCGGCGCCGGCCGTCACCGCTGCTGGCGTAGCCGATGGGTTTGATGGTGGGGGTCAGGTAGTTGAGCCGGTCGTTGACCAGAGGCCAGAGCCGGTTGAGCACCGCACGTTCCTCGTCGGTGTCGTAGCGGTAGTAGAACCCGTACTTGCGGACGAGATGGTTGTTCTTGGACTCGATGGTGGCCTGGTCGTTCTTCTTGTACGGCCGGGAGCGGGTGAAGAAGATCTCCATCTGCCCGGCCCATTTGATGACGGCTTTGTTGAGGAACTCGGTGCCGTTGTCGAAGTCCAAACCAGTTACCTCATACGGTATTTCATGCACACCTGCTTTCAGGGCGGCCAGGATGTGGGTGTGGGCGTTGTTGCGCACGGTCCGCGTGAAAGTCCAGCCGGTGTGCACATCGGTGAGGTTGAGGGTGCGGGCGAACTCGCCCTTCAACGTCGGCCCGCAGTGCGCGACGGTGTCTCCTTCGAAAAAGCCTGGCGCAGCTTCGATTTCGTCGGTGGCCTTGCGAATCTTGACCGACGAGCGCAACAGCGGCGAGGGCTTGGTGGTGGACTTGCCCTTGATCTGGTCTTTGGCTTTCACCGGCGCCAGATAGCGGTCGATTGACGCCGCGCTCATCGCCAACAGCTCCTCGCGCACCGTCGGGCTGTAACGGTCACGGCCAAAGACCAACTCGCCGTGGCGCTCCAACCCGTCGAGCTGCAGGGCCATCGAAGCAGCCAGGTACTTGCCGCACTGCCCACCCGAGGCGGCCCAGACCTTCTGCAGCACCTTACGGGTGTCATAGCTGTACTTCGGCGAGCGCGGTTTGCGCGGCCGTTTTGCGACACTGCGGCCCGCACCCGGCGGGCGCCTGGCCGCTACCGTGAGCCGCCGGCGGGCGTTATCACGCGACCAGCCGGTCACCTCGACCACCTGATCCAGAATCCGGCCCCGGTCCTTCTTCGAAGCCCTCACATACGCCTTGGCGTACCTGGCGGTGACCTCGGCACGAGACGCCATCGACAACCCACTTCCCATGCTCCACGACGATCACCATTTCGCGGGCATTCTTACGTGAGGCACCGAGGGCGTTTCGCGGGCACTTTTCGTGAGTCAAGCCGCCAGCTGAAGCACGCTCCGTCATACGAATACGATCCAAGGCATGTCGAGGTTCTTCGCGACTCAGGCCAACTGTTACTACTGGGAGAGTCGTTCAATCGGGTCGCTGGCAACAGAACGCCAATGAAGGCGATCGCCAGCAGTCACCGCACACAGCACCTCAAGCAGAGAATTCAAGAGCCCGCTGCTGCAAGCTAGACCCGGCGTCCGACACCGAGGCGCTGCCGCCTCCATGCAGCTGACCACGAACGCCAGCTGCGCCGAAGTCCCACCGGGGACGGCAAACACCTTCCGCCGCAACACCTTCGGATGCAGCTTGGACGGAAGGCCACCAGCCACCATGATATCGACCGTCTCGGCGTCGCCAGCACCGCGGACGAATCGGTGTACCGGCCCGTTGCCACCTCGCCTCCGGCTTGCGCAGGTCAATCTCTCAGGTCGTCGTTGCCACACTCAGGAGTGACATGTACAAATCACGGTTCAGCGAGTGTACAGTTCACGGTGTGGAGGTATCCGTGACCGAGTTGCGCGCGCACCTTAGCGATTGGCTCGATCGAGTTCGGGCTGGTGGTGAGGTCGTCATCACCGACCGCGGGATTCCGGTCGCGCGACTCGCTGCGCTGGACAGCGCAGGCACCTTGGAGCGTCTCACGGCCGAAGGCGTGATTGGCAGGGCCACCGCGCAGCGGCCCGTCGCTGCGGGACGGTCCCGGCCCAGGCCGCGGCGGCCGGTGTCTGACCAGGTCAGCGACCAGCGGCGCTGACCGGTGCCGCTCGTCTACTTCGACGCCAGCGCCCTCGTCAAACTTCTCACCACCGAGACAGGGAGCTCGCTGGCGTCCGCGCTATGGGACGGCTGCGACGCCGCATTGTCCAGCCGTCTGGCCTACCCCGAAGTCCGCGCCGCACTCGCTGCAGCAGCCCGCAATCACGACCTAACTGAATCCGAGCTCGCCGCTGCCGAGCGTGACTGGGAGGACTTCTGGGCCGCCACCCGCCCAGTCGAACTCACCGCGACAATTGAACAGCACGCCGGCCGCCTCGCCCGCGCCCATGCCTTGCGCGGAGCCGACGCTGTCCATCTGGCCAGCGCGTTGGCAGTCGGCGACCCCGGCCTGATCGTCGCCGTTTGGGACCGACGCCTGCACGCCGGAGCCCAAGCCGCCGGGTGCCGACTCGCCCCCGCCCAACTCGACCGCTAATCCGACCGCTCGACGTCAGAGGTGGGTCGACCCCGGCATGGATGACGATCAGGTACCGATTCGCCAGGTCAGAACCCGTGTCGTAAGTGGCCAAGTCCCCCCTCGGACACTCTTCAACTCTCGCCGATGCACGATCGGTCGATGAGCACCGCGCCGCAAGGCAGCCGCGGTCGCGATCGAGGACCGGGGGCATCAGTGAGTGTGACCCACGGCGGCTTCACGAGTGATCGCGCTCGCAATGACTTTCTGACGCTCTACGAGCGATTGCGGGCGCTCGGGCCGGCACCCGCCGCCGCGCACGACCTACCCACGGACTTCGGGATGGTCCGGGCTTACCGGTACGGACCCGAGCGTGGCGTGCCCGTCGTCCTGGTCCATGGGTTCTTCATGACCTCGGCGATGTGGTGGGCTCAGACGAGTGATCTGGCAACGGATTTCACCGTGTACACACTGGACATGCCAGGGCAGCCCGGTGCGAGTATGCAGACCGCGAAGATGGGCGGGCCGGCCGAGGCGGCGCGCTGCCTCGATGCCGTCTTGGCGGGCCTGGATCTGCGCGGGGCGCATCTGGTCGGCCACTCCTACGGGGGCTGGCTGGCCACGCACACAGCGGCACTGCGACCCGAGCGCGTGGTGTCGCTGACATTGATCGACCCGGCGCACACGGTGGTTCGCCTGTCAGGAAAGTTCTGGCGAAGCCTCGCCGTCCTGTTGGCGCGTCCCCACTCCACCCGCGCGGAACGCGCCGCGTCCTGGATAACGGGGCATCCCCCGGCGGGTAGCGATATCGATGTGCTGAGGGCGGTGTTCCTCGCCGGATTCGATGCCTTCGCGTTGCCGGTGAACACGCCTCCACTGCGCTTCCCCGTGGACCGAATGCTCCGGTCGGTCGGCGTTCCGACCCAGGTCCTGTTGGCGGGTAGATCAATCCACAACGCCGACAGAGCGATTCGGCATATCCAGGACGTCGCACCGCACTGGCGGGTTCGCCTGTGGCCCGACGCCACGCACGCCTTGCCCGCCGAGAAACCCGGAGAAGTCAACGCGTGCATTCGCCAGTTCGCGCGCACGTCAGCGGCCGGAGACGGCGAACTCTGAACTCCGGCGGTCACGCCACTTCGTCGTCGGGTGGTGCGGGTCCGCCGGGGCGGTCTCCGTCGGGTGGGCGGAGGAGTCGTTCGGGGGTGTGGTGGGTGTTGACTCTTGCCTGGCCGGTGTCGAGGTTCGGGGGTGGGGTCCATTCGACGTCGTGGCGGTCGTTCATCGTGGTGGTCCAGCCACCGTCTTTCACCGCGCGGTTGTCGGGTGGGCAGGCCAGGCCGAGGTCGTCGATGTTGGTGAGCCCGCCGTCGGCCCAATCCTGGGTGACGTGGTGGACCTGGCAGCCGTACGCGCCGACGGGGCAGCCGGGCTTGGTGCAGCCCCCGTCGCGGGCGATCAGCATGACCCGCTGCGCCGCCGAGGCCACTCGTCGTGTGCGGAACAGGTCCAGCGCGGAGCCGGTGGCCCGGTCGAACACCGCCAAATAGTGCGAGGCGTGCGCCCCCATGCGGATCACGTCCTTGATGGGCAGCCGGGTACCGCCACCCGTCGTCCCGATCCCGGCGCGCGATTCCAAATCCTGCAGCGTGGTCCGCACAATGACGGTCACCGGTAACCCGTTCAATTGGCCCAGCTCCCCGCTCATCAGGGCGATCCGCCCAACCGCGACCAGCGCGTCGTGCTGGCGTTGAGCCAGGCTGCGGTGATCACTGTCGATCTGCGCCTGCGTCGGTGTCCCCGACGTGCAGGGTTCGGGGTCGTCGGGGTTGCACATGCCCGGGGCGGCGTATTTGGCGAAGATCGCCTCCCACACCGCCGCCGCTTCTGGGGTCAGGTCGGCCCGCCACGCGGTCATCCCGTCGCGACCCTGCCGCCCTTCGTCAGCGAGCGTTTCCGGGTGCGTTCGATGTCGTCGGGTTCGGGGCCGTCCTGATCGAGCAGAAACAGCTCCAGATCCGCTGCATCGCGAGTCTCTTTCGGCCCGGCCCCAGTGGCGATACGCACCACATCGGCTTCGAACTGCTCCCGAGTTGTCACGTCGACGAAGCCGGGCAGCTTGTCGACGACCTTGCGGATCACCTCGACATGCTCCGGGGTGATCCGCCCCTGCTCCTGCGCGGCCGCGGTCGCCGGCAACGCCGGCGGTAACGGCGTCCCGGTGATCGACTGCCGGGGAGCCAGCAGCGCCGCTTCTGTCAGCCGGCGGTGCGCTTCGGAGCCGCTGATCCGGTATCGGATCGCCAGCACGTCGCGCCAGTTCTTGGCGCCCATCTTCTGCGGGGTGGTCTCGACCTGCAGCCGCGCCAGGGCGCGATGCCCGGCGGCCGGCAATCGGCAGGACGCGGATTGCAGCTCATCGAGCAGCTCGACGACCTCGGCGGCGGTGGACAGGTCCAGATCGGCGGCGAGCACGGCATCGACACCGGCCCGTAACTGCGCCACCGCCTCCGCCACACCCACCGACATACTTCGAACATACATTCGACCACCGACAAATTCGGCCCACCGTGATTGACGGCCGTGACGAGTTCAAGCGGACGACGGAGGTGGCAGATGGTCGGCGTCGATGAGTTTGCGGGCGATGTCGCGGAGCGGGGTGTTGGTCTCTTGCGAGAGTCGCTTGAGCAGTTGGAACGCTGCGACCGCGTCGATGCCGAAGCGCTCCATCACGATCCCCTTGGCTTGGCCGATCGTGTCTCGGGTATCGATGGCACGCCGCAACTGCTCGGTCTCGGCTACCAAAGCCTGTTCCCGCTTGCCACGACGCGTGTTTTCCGCCGTGTTGACCGCTGTCAGTGCGTGCAGCAGCTCGGCCACCGGACACGTGTCGCCGGCGTCGATGGCCCGGGCCATCAACGAAAGCGCACCCCCGACATCGGCGACCTCCTCCACCTGATGAAATACGCCCAGCAACTCGCCGTGATCGATGATCGGCGAATTGGTCGGGCTCCACACCTTCGGCAGAAAACCGTCGGCCACGGCGGGGTCCGGAATGTCGTAGCGCTGAATCCACATGTCGTGCTTGCGACCCGTGCGCATCGCGGTCTCCAGCGACGCCGCGAGATTAGCGGTGCCGGTGGCTTGAGGGTCGCTGGGATCATCCGGAAAGGCGTCGAACATGAACTGCTCGACGAGTTCATCGCTCTCGCGCAGCGTGGCACCCGCGTACGCCGACGTCACCGCCCGGATTCGCAGCTGGGTGTCGAGCACCAACACCGGCCGGGTGGGGAACTGTTCGCCGACCTTCCTGCCGATTGCATCGAATGCCTGCTGATTGCGCATCCCGAAAGCTCTCACGTCTAGTCGTGTGCGTCCACCTGCTCGAACGCCCCACCCTCCAAAAATTCGTTCCAGGCTACGGCGTCGTCACCGAACAGGCCAGACGGCCACCCGAACTTCTCGACGTAGCGTCCCGAAACGCTCAGTACACGTCGCGCACGTAGCGCTTGTCCCCCACCAGCTCCCGCTTGTACGCGTGCGCGGCCTCGTCGTTCATGCCGCCGTGCGTCCGGATGATCGTGGTCAACGCATCATCGACATCGCGCGCCATCCTGGCGGCGTCCCCACAGACGTAGAAGTGCGCACCGTCTTCGAGCCAGCGCCAGACATCCGCGCCGTAGTCGAGCATCTTGTGCTGCACGTAGACGCGCGTCGACTGATCGCGTGAGAACGCCAGATCCAACCGGTTCAGAAATCCGTCGGACACCATGGCCTGCAGGTCTTCTCGATAGTAGAAGTTCTGCGCTCGGTGCTGATCACCGAAGAACAACCAATTGCGGCCGGCGTGTCCGAGAGCTCGTCGCTCCTGAAGGAACGCACGGAACGGTGCGACGCCCGTGCCCGGGCCGACCATGATCATCGGCGTGCGCGGGTCGGCCGGCGGCCGGAAATGCGGCGACCGCTGCAGGAAGACCGGCACCGCTGTCCCGTCGGCCAGATCGGCCAGGTGAGTCGATCCCACGCCACCGCGCACGTCTCCACCAGGACTGCGGTACCGCACCACCGACACGGTCAGCTGCACCTCGTGCGGACTGACCAGCGGGCTGGAGGAAATCGAGTACTGCCGCGGCGTCAACCGCACCAGCACCTCCTGCCACACCTCGAGGTCAGCACGCACCCTGAACTCGGCCACCAGATCGAGGCCGTTGCGATTCGCTCGCCACCGATCCCACTCCCGCCGGTTCGCGTGCATCCGTCGCACAGAGGCCCCGTCCCGGCCATGCTCCGCGACGAAGGCGACAAGATCGGGCGTCACCGTGCACACGTCGTAACGAGTCACCAGAGCGTCACGCAGCGGCATCGCCACGCCGTCGACCACGACGTCTTCGGTGCCGGCGAATCCGGTGGCCTGCAGCCACATCTCGACGGTGGCATCCGAATTCCGCACGTAGACGCCGAGCGAATCCCCCGCAGCGTAGGAGACGTCGTGCGCGCTGATGTCGAACCCGAACTGTCGCACCTCTTTTGCCGCACCCGGTGGCGTCAGCGCCACGTTGCGGCACAGCGGTGCTTCAATCGGATTCGCCCGCGTGAACGCCATCGGTTGGGACGATGTCCGCGTGTCGGTCGGCGCCGCGCCGGTCAGATTCTCGGCCACCGCGTCGGCCCACCGGGCCATCGGCGCCTCGTCGTGAACTTCGCAGTCGGCGCGCTCGAGCATCCTGGTGGCGCCCAGCGCGGTCAGTCGTGCGTCAAGCGCTTTCGCATGACCGCAGAAGTTGCCGTATGAGCGATCGCCCAACCCCAGTACCGAATAGCGCATCCCGCTCAGTGCGGGGGCATCCGTGGCCGTCAAACGCTCCCAGAACGTCGCTCCATTGTCAGGTGGGCCCCCATCGCCGAACGTGCTGGTGACGATCACCACCTCACTCGCGTCGGCCAGCTCCGCCATGTCGATGTCGTCCATGGCCGACAGCCGTGCCCCGCCGAGCCGGCGGCTGACCCGGGCCGCGAACTCCTCGGCGTTCCCGGTCTGGGACGCCCACAGCACCAGCGGTCCATCCGGCGAGCGCGTATCGGACGCACGGGAGTAGCGGCCGGCCAGCATGCCCTCGACGAACCACCGCGTCTGCTTGCTCAGCGGCGCGTCGGCCGGCAGCACAGGGACGCCCGGTCGACCCTGCTCGACGCCGGCGAAAAAGCCTTGCAGATAGAACTTCTCGTGTTCTGCAACGCCCGGCGCGGGGACTGGGGCCAACCGGACGGCACAGACCTTGAACTCCGGCTGCAAGGACGCGGGGTCGACGGCGTCGTTGGTCAGCGCATTGACGGTGAGATCCGTTCCGTGCTCGTCGTTCCAGTGGAACGGCACCCAGGTGCACCCCGGTCTGACCCGATCGGTGACGACGGCGGGCAGCACCGCCCGGCCACGCCGGGACACCACCTCGACCGCGCTCCCATTCGCGATCTGCGTGGCCTCGGCGTCGTCGGGATGGATTTCGATGAACGGTTTCGGATTCAGCTTGTTGAGTTTGGCGACCCTGCCGGTCTTGGTCATCGTGTGCCACTGATGTTGCAGCCGCCCGGTGTTCAGGACCGCGGGATAGTCGCGGTCGGGCCGTTCCGCGGCGTCGACGTGTGGCCGCGCATGGAACACAGCACGGCGCGATGGGGTGGGGAACGCCAGGCGCGGGCGACGACCGTTGGCGTCGACGTACAGGGGTTGCGAGACACCGTCGTTGACGTAGCGAATCGGGTTGCGGTCGGGCGATCCGGCGGCGTCGCCCTCGGGCGGGCATGGCCACTGCACCGGGGCGTCGCGCAGGCGCTCGTAGGTGATGCCGCGCAGGTCGTAGCCGGTGTCCGGGTTGGTGAACCGGCGAATCTCGTCGAAGATCTCCTCGCTGGACTTGAAATCGAAATCGTCGCCGAACCCGAGGTGGCGAGCCACCCCGCAGATCAGCTCCCAGTCCGGCCGGGACTCCCCCAGCGGCGGAATCGACTGAGCCAACAGCGTCATCGTCCGCTCGGAGTTGACCATCACCGCATCCGCCTCGGCCCACAGCGTCGCGGGCAGCATGATGTCGGCATGGCGGGTGGTGGCCGTGTCGGCATACGCATCCTGCACGATCACCAACTCGGCAGCCTGCAGCCCCTCCAGAACCGTCGCACGATTGGCCACGCTGGCAACGGGATTGGTGCAGATGATCCAGATCGCCTTGATCTGCCCGTCGGCCAGCCTTCGGAACGTCTCGATGGTTCCCGGCCCGACATCGGCGCGAATGGTGCCGGGCTCGAGCCCCCACTGCTCCTCGACGAATGCGCGGTCCTGCGCGGCGAGCACGGCCCGCTGGCCCGGCAGACCGGGCCCCATGTAGCCCATTTCGCGCCCGCCCATCGCGTTGGGTTGTCCGGTCAGCGACATCGGCCCGCTGCCCGGCCGGCAGATCGCGCCGGTGGCCAGGTGCAGGTTGCAGATCGCGGTGGTGCTGGCGGTGCCGTGGGTGCTCTGGTTCAGACCCATGGTCCAGCAGGTCATCCACTCCCCCGCCTCGGCGATCATCGTTGCCGCGGTGCGAATGTCGGCTTCGGAAAGGCCGGTGATCTCCGCGACGCGATCGGGCGGGTAGTCGGCGAGCAAGGCCGGCATCGCCTCCCAGCCCTCGGTGTGCTCGGCGATGAACTGTTCGTCGATGGCGCCGTCTGCGACGAGCAGGTGCAGGATGCCGTTGAGCAGGGCGAGATCGGTGCCCGGCCGGATCTGTAAATACAGATCAGCCCGGTCCGCGGTGGTGGTGCGGCGCGGATCGACCACGATGAGCTTCGCGCCGGCCTTGAGGCGGTCGGCCATCCGCAGGAACAGGATCGGATGACAGTCGGCCATGTTCGAGCCGATCACGAAGAACAAGTCGGTGCAATCGAAGTCGCTGTACGACCCCGGTGGCCCGTCGGCGCCCAACGACTGCTTGTAGCCGACACCGGCACTGACCATGCACAACCGCGAGTTTGACTCCAGGTGAATCGTACGCAGGAAGCCCTTGGCGAGTTTGGTTGCCACGTACTGTGATTCGATCGACATCTGCCCGGACACATAGATCGCCACCGCATCGGGGCCGTGCTCGTCGACGATCGCCCGCAATCGACGACCCGCCTCGGCAAGCGCGTCGTCGACGTCGACCGCCACCGGGTCCGCCCCGCGCGAGGGGCGCAGCAACCCCGTCGTCAGGCGACCGTCGGTGGCGGCCATCAATTCGGCATGCGTCGCCCCTTTGGTACACAGCCGGCCGGCGTTGGTGGGGTGCAGGGTGTCACCGGACACCGTCGCGATCACCGGCGCACCGGTCGCCGAGTCGGGTCGGGTCTGGACCGAGATCCCGCATCCGACACCGCAGTACGAACATGCGGTACGGGTCAGGTGGCTCGAGGTCACACGCCGACCTCACCCAACCGGGTGCTCTTCCGGATGTAGAAGAACCACGTCACGATCAGCAGCACGATGAAGAACCCGACGTAGAACTGCAATGCGGGCTGGATGGTGCCGAACGAGGATTTCGACCAGGCGTAGGCCAGCGGCACGATGAACCCGCCGAATGCCCCGACCGAGGAGATGATGCCGAGGGCTCCGGCGGCCTGGCGCCGCATGTGCACCATGGTCTCCGGTGAACCACCAGCGTCTTGCCCCTTGATCAGGAAGATCTTGGAGATCATCCGGTAGGTCGAGCCGTTGCCGATGCCGGTCGCCACGAACAAGAACATGAAGGCGATGAAGAACACCGGGAGGTTGACCGCGCGGACCGACCACAGGGCCGCGGCCGCGCCGACGGCCAGCATCACGAAACTCAGAGCGGTGATGCGCGCGCCGCCGATCCGGTCGGAGAGTTTCCCGCCGAGAGGACGGGCGATCGAACCGATGCCGGCGCCGAGGAATGCCCACGTCAGCGCGATGTCACCGCGGCCGAACACCGCCTTGAGCAGCGTCGGAAATGCGGCCGAGTAGCCGATGAACGAGCCGAAGGTGCCGATGTAGAGCAGCGACATGATCCAGGTGTCCGCGTGGCGAAGCGACTGGAACACCGGTTTCACGTCGGCCTTCGCCTCGGTCAGGTTGTTCATGAACAGGAAGGCACACACCGCCGCGGCCAATGCCAACGGCACGTAGAACAGCCCAGCCCGCGACAGTGCGACGCCGCCACCGGCCACCACGACGATCGGGATGATCTTCTGCGCCACCGCGACACCGATGTTGCCGCCGGCGGCGTTGAGGCCCAGCGCCCAGCCCTTCTCCCGCTCCGGATAGAAGAACGAGATGTTGGCCATGGAGGACGCGAAGTTTCCGCCACCGAATCCCGCAGTGGCCGCGATCAGGCACAGCGCCACAAAGGGGATGTCGGGATTGCTCACCGCCCACGCCATCAGCAGGCACGGGATCAGCAGCAGCATCGCCGAGATGACTGTCCAGTTGCGGCCACCGAACACCGGAACGGCGAAGGTGTAGGGGATGCGCAACAGAGCGCCGACGCCGCTGGGCACCGCCACCAGCCACAGGGCCTGCGACGTCGTCAGCGCGAAGCCGGACGCCGCGGCGGCACCTCCGGGTCCTGCCGTCATCTGCACCACGACGATGCTCCACAGCAGCCATACCGAGAACCCGATGTGCTCGGCGAAGATCGAGAAGATCAGGTTGCGCCGGGCGACCGGTTTACCCACGGTGGACCAGAATTCGGGCTCCTCCGGTCGCCAGTCGTCGATCCAGTGCCTGCCGCGCCGCGGCGGCGCCGGCGGGGCGACGGCCACAGCCTGCGCGGAGTCGCTGTCGGTGACGGTCATGGTTTCTCCTACCGGGGGAAGGGGCGGTTGGGGTTGAACCGAGTGAACTGCCGCGCGATTCCACACCCGTTGCACCTCGATGACGCGGCGGAAAACTCGCCCTCACATCCGTACTGAGCTCACCGTGAGGCCGTCGTCGAGTGAGCGGGGGTATCCACAGGCGCAGCGTCACCGAAACCGGGCGGAAACACGGTGCTTCTAGCTTCGCAGCATGTCCGACGGAAGCAGTCCGCAATTCCTGCAAGGCACTTTCACCTTCACCGGCAATGGCTATGACGCGCCCTTGCCGGTGAACGCCTCGCTCAGATATCAGGTGCCCGCCGGCGCCGTCGCCCAACCGGTGTACTTCCGGGGCGGCAATTCGAGCGACGAGATGATCAGCGTGGTGCTCTACCGGGACGGCGTTCCGATGCGGTACTTCCCGATCGCCGCGAAGGGCGCCACCCATGTGGCGCTGCGGGTGGTCGAAGATCTGCTCGCCGACACCGTGCTGGAGATCTGCGTGGCCGCCCCCGACGGGCTGGCCGGCACGATCGTCGTCGATCTCGGCCTGGTCGAGGTGTAGAGGATGGCGCAGCGGCTCGTCGTCGTCGGCAACGGCATGGCCGGCATTCGCGCGCTCGAGGAGATCCTCGCCCGCGGCGGTGGTGAACAGTTCCAGATCACCGTCTTCGGTGACGAACCCTACGGCAACTACAACCGCATCCTGCTGTCGAACGTGCTGGCCGGGGCGGAAGATCCGACCGACATCTACCTCAACACGCTGGACTGGTACGCCGACAACGACATCGAGTTGCGTGCTGGGGTGCGCGTCGTGCGACTGGACACCTTCGCCCATCTCGTGCACGCCGATGACGGAACCACCCTGCACTACGACAAACTCATCCTCGCGACCGGCAGCCGCTCGTTCTTCCCACCGATGGCCGGGCTGTGGGCCGACGACAAGACGTTGGCCGACGGCGTGTTCGGGTTCCGCACCCTCGACGACACCGCGGCGATGATCGCCGAAGCGGCGCACCGCACCAAAGCGGTCGTCGTCGGCGGCGGCCTGCTCGGTTTGGAAGCCGCACGAGGACTCCAGAAACGCGGCCTCACCGTGGATGTCGTGCACGCCGGTCCCACGCTGATGAACGCTCAGCTCGACGACCCCGCCGGGGCGATCCTGCGGGCGTCGGTGGAATCGCTGGGCATCGGAGTACACACCGAGAAGCGCACCAGCGAGGTCCTGGTGGCCGACGGCAGCCTGACCGGTATCCGGTTCGCCGACGGTTCCCAGTTGGACTGCGACATGCTCGTGATCGCTGCCGGTATCCGGCCGAATGTCGGTCTGGCCCAACGGGCCGGGCTCACGGTCGAACGCGCCGTCGTCACCGACGATCACATGCGGTCGGTGGACGACGACGACGTCTACGTCGTCGGTGAGTGCGCGCAACATCGCGGGCAGGTCTACGGTCTGGTCGCGCCGCTGTGGGAGCAGGCGCGGGTACTGGCCGACCATCTCACCGGTGCGGACGTCACGGCCGCCTACCACGGATCCCGGGTGGCGACGAAGCTCAAGGTCGCCGGCGTCGACGTCGCCGCGATGGGCGTCAAGGCACCCGAACATCCCGACGACGAGTTCGTGCAGTACAGCGAGCCCAAACACGGCGTCTACAAGACGGTGGTGATCCGCGACGGCAAGCTGGTGGGCGCCACGCTCGTCGGTGACGTCTCGAAGGTCTCGTTCCTGACGCAGGCCTTCGACAGTGGGCTGCCGCTCCCCGATGAGCGGGTGGCGTTGATGTTCGACATCGGCACGCCCGACGTCGGCGTTGGGATCGCCGAGCTGGCCGATGACGCGCAAGTCTGCAACTGCAACGGTGTGTCCAAGGGGGCGCTCGTGGCGTGCGTGCGCGACGGCGAGAGTTCGGTCGCGGGCGTGATGGCGAAGACGAAGGCCGGCAAGGGATGTGGCTCCTGCAAGGAGCTGGTCTGTCAGGTCGTGGAGTGGGCCGCCGGTGGCGCCGTCACCGAGGACCCGTCGGCATCCTGGTATGTGCCCTCGCTGCCGTATGACAAGCCGACGCTGATGCACCACATCCGCGAGCTCCGATTGCATTCGGTGTCCTCGGTGTTCGCCGCACTCGCGCCCGACGGCAAGCCCGACGCCGGCTCGAAGATGGCGTTGGCGTCTCTGTTGGACATGATGTGGGCCGACGAATTCGTCGACGAGCGCGACGCCCGGTTCATCAACGATCGGGTGCACGCCAACATCCAGCGCGACGGCACGTTCTCGGTGGTGCCGCAGATGAAGGGCGGGGTGACCAGCGCAGCGCAACTCCGCAAGATCGCCGATGTCGCCGAGAAGTACGACATCCCGATGATCAAGTGCACGGGCGGGCAGCGCATCGACCTGCTCGGGGTGCGTAAGGAGGATCTACCGGCGGTGTGGGCCGATCTGGACATGCCGTCGGGTTACGCCTACGGCAAGAGCTTCCGAACCGTGAAGACCTGTGTGGGCAGTGACTTCTGCCGGTACGGCGTGGGCGATTCGACGGCACTGGGCATCGCGATCGAGGAGCGGTACCAGGGGCTGGCGAGCCCGGCGAAGATGAAGCTGGCCGTCACGGGGTGCCCGCGCAACTGCGCGGAGGCGCTGTGCAAGGACCTCGGGGTGGTCGCGGTGGACGGCGGCCGCTGGGAGATCTATGTCGGCGGGGCGGCCGGGGCGCACATCCGCAAGGGCGACCTGCTGGCGACGGTGGACTCCGCCGACGAGGTGATGACGCTGACGGGCCGGTTCCTGCAGTACTACCGGGAGAACGCGAACTGGCTGGAGCGCACATATAAGTGGGTGCCGCGGTTGGGTATCGACCACATCCGCGCGGTGGTCGTCGAGGACAGCGACGGGTCGGCCGCGGGGCTGGACGAGCGGATGCAGAAGTCGGTGGACGCGTACCGGGATCCGTGGAGTGACGGGCGAGAACCGCAGACCGAGGGTCAATTTCGCACGGCACTGCCGCTGTTACCGCTGCCCCAGGTACCAGTGCGATGACTGTGGAGGTCGGCAGGCTCGACGAGATCCCGGTCGGCGAAGGACGCACGTTCGCGGTCGACGGACGCCAGGTGGCGGTCTTCCGGCTGCGCGACGACTCGCTGCGCGCACTCGACGCCGTGTGTCCGCACCGCGGCGGGCCACTGGCCGACGGACTCACCGACGACTGCGTCGTGGTGTGCCCCCTGCACGGGTACGCCTACGACTTGTCCACGGGCGCCGAGACGTCCGGGACAGATCTCGCGGTCCGCAGCTACCCGGTGCAGGTGTCCGACGGCGCCATCCGGGTCACGCTGTAGCGCCCTACCACAGAGGTCCGACACGAATCGCGCTGCGACACTGCCTTATCCACAGAGTCGGCGTTATCCACAGATGGTCGCGGACGCTGTGGCGAGGTGCAGCGGTACCCGAATAGATTCGACGGTATGTTCGATCGGTTCGTCAGCAGCGCCGCCACCGCGGGTGAGCGGGTGCGGGCGTACGCGCGGATGGAGAACGCCGCTTGCGCGGCGCGGTTGTCGGCGATGGCCGATCTGCTGGAGCAGGCCTACGCCGCGTCGGGGTCGGCCGAACGGGAGCAGTGGCGTTGCGACAATTGGTCCTCGGTGTGTGCGCAGATCGGCGCGGCGCAGATGCTCACCGGCGGAATGGTCAACGCGCTGCTGACCAACGCGGTCATCCTGCGGGATCGCCTCCCCGAGGTCGCTGCGGTCTTCGCCGAGGGGCTGATCACTTACCTGCTGGTGCGCACCGTCTGCGATCGGACCTCGCTGGTGCAGGACCCTGCCGCGCTGCGGACGATCGACGCCGAGTTGGCCGAGCAGCTACGGCACTGGGGTGCGAAGTCATTGAGCCAGACCGAGGCCGACATCGACACCCTCGTGCTGCGCCACGACCCGTACGCGGTACGCCGAGCCGAGGATGCGGCGCGCACGACGGGCGTCACCGTGCACACCGATGGCACCACTGGAGTCGCTCATGTCGACGCGACCGTCACCGCCACCGACGGCGAGGCATTCGACCGGCGCGCCGACCTGCTGGCCCGCACGGTGTGCGAGCGTGATCCACGCACGCTGGATCAGCGCCGCGCGGCAGCGCTGGGAGCGATGGGTTTCGGCTGGGACCGGTTGCCCTGCATGTGCGAGCAGCCGGATTGCGACGCCGCCGCCAGACCGCCTGTCGGCGGGGTCGTCATCCACGTCATCGCCCGTGAGGACGCCGTCGCAGGCTCCGACAACGCAGCGACAGCTGATCGTGCGTCGAACGAGAAGACCGATTGCGCCCCGACGCCCCCAGCAGGCGACCTCACCGCGCAGCGTCGCGCTCTGGCGGGCAGAGGACCGAGGCTGCTGTCGAAACCGTTGCGCGACTACGCCCTCCCCGAGCTCATCAGCGATCTGAACGCGGATGCCGGGGAGTTCGGTTCGGCGTCGCCGGGGATCGTCATCGGGGGTCCGGTACTGCCCGCGGCCGTCGTCGCTCACCTCGCGATGAACGCCACGATCGCGAGGTTGACACATCCGGGCAAGGCTCCACCGGAACCCCGGTACCGACCCTCGAAAGCACTGGCCGACTTCGTCCGATCTCGAGACGTGACCTGCCGCCACCCGGGTTGCACCCGACCGATCGACGACCTCGACCACACGATCCCCTACCCCTGGGGTCCGACGTGCGCGTCGAACCTCGCCGGCTACTGCCGACACCACCACCTGTTGAAGACCTTCTGGCCGGGCTGGGCGACCGTGCAGTGTCCCGACGGGACGATCGTGGTCACCGACCCGGACGGCCAGACTTCGACGAGCTACCCGGGGAGCCGAATGCTGTTTCCCGAGTTGTCCGAGTCCACCGCACCGGTAAGCGGGTGCGGCACCCCACCGCCGAAATCCAGCACAGGCCTCACCATGCCGAAGCGGCGGATCACCCGTGCGGCGGCGCATCGCCAGCGCGTCGACGCAGAGCGACAGCGCAATGCGCCGTGGGCGGAACAGCATCTGCGCGAGTCGATTCCACCGTTCTGAGTCAGTCCTCGGCGGGTTTGACCGCCAGTACCGGCTTGGGGCATTCCAGGATCAGCTTCTGCGCGACGCTGCCGAGCAGCAGCTTGCCAACCGGGCTGCGGTGACGGATGCCCACGACCAGCAGCTGCGCGTCGTCGCGATCCATCGCCGACAAGAGTTCATCCGCGGCGTCGACACCCACCGGCTGCGTCAGTTCAAAGGCCACTCCGCAGTCCTTCAACCACGCTTCGACGTCGTGCACCTGCGCTTCCCCGGCGAACCTCGAATCCACATAGGAATCACCGGATGTCGCATTGATGACGTACAGGTCGGTGTCGCGCAGCTTCGCCTCGGAAATGCCGTGTTCGAGCGCGGCCTGGCCGAACCGGTCAGCGGTGTATCCGACAACGATGGTCACAGCTGGCCCGCCTTTTCCTTCTGATCCTTATCGTCCTCGACCACGAGCAGGGCCTCCTCGCTACGGTGCATCAACCGCAGCACCAGCGGCGCCAGCAGCAGCAACGCCATCAGGACATAGGTGACAATCGCGACCGGCTCGGTGAACAGGTTGCCCCAGTCACCGCCGCCGAGCTGAAGGCTCTGCCGCAGTTGACGTTCGATGCGTGGCCCGAGAATGACGCCGATGATCAACGGGAGCACGGGAAGTCCGAATCGCCGCATCATCAGACCCATCAACCCGAACACCAAAAGCAGAATCAGGTCCAGCGGTTGCAGGTTCACCGAGAACGCGCCGAGCGTGGCGAAGAACAGGATGCCGGCATACAGGTACGGCCGCGGCGTGCGCAGCAGCTTGGCCCACAGCGGCGCCAGCGGCAGGTTCAGCACCAGCAGCAGGAAATTGCCGATGAACAGGCTCGCGATCAACGTCCAGATCAGCAGCGGCTCCTTCTCGAACAGCGTCGGCCCCGGCTGGATGCCATAGGACACGAACGCCGTCAGGATCACCGCGGCGGTGGCATTGGTCGGTAGGCCGAGTGAGAGCATCGGCACCAATGTCCCTGCCGCCGAGGCATTGTTGGCCGCTTCGGGTCCGGCGACGCCTTCGATGGCTCCCTTGCCGAACTCCTCGGGATGTTTGGAGAGCTTCTTCTCGGTGATGTAGCTCAAGAAGGTCGGCAGCTCGGCGCCACCGGCGGGCAACGCACCGAACGGGAACCCGAACGCGGCACCGCGCAGCCACGGCTTCCACGAACGTCCCCAGTCCTGCTTGCTCATCCAGGGCCGCCCCACGGGGATCACATCCGCCGGACGGCGGCGCAGATGCGCGGCCACCCACAATGCCTCCCCGATCGCGAACACGGCCACCGCGATCACGACGATGTCGATTCCGTCGGCGAGCAGCGGGATGCCGAACGTGGCGCGCGGCTGGCCGGTCAGCGAGTCGATGCCCACGATGCCGATCGCCAGGCCCAGCAGAAGCGAGATCAACCCGCGCATCTTCGACGAGCCGAGCACCGCGGTGACCGCGACCAGCGCGAACAGCATGATCGCCAGGTACGACGGCGCGCCGAGCGTGACGGCGAAGCGGGAGATGGTGGGCGCGAACGCGGCCAGCAGCGCGGTACCGATCGACCCCGCGACGAACGATCCGATCGCTGCCGTGGCGAGGGCTTGCGCCGCCCGCCCCGCTTTCGCCATCTTGTTGCCCTCGATCGCCGTGATCACCGACGACGACTCGCCCGGGGTGTTCAACAGGATCGAGGTGGTGGACCCGCCGTACATGCCGCCGTAGAAGATGCCGGCGAACATGATGAACGCCGCGCTGGGGCTGACGTTGTAAGTGATCGGCAGGAGCAGCGCCACGGTCATGGCGGGCCCGATGCCCGGAAGCACGCCGACCGCGGTGCCCAGCAGCACGCCGATCACGGCGTACAGCAGGTTCATCGGAGTGGCGGCCTCGGCGAAGCCCTGGAGCAGCCAGTCGAAGTTTCCCATTTACAGAATCCCATCCAGAATGCCTGCGGGCAGCGGGATTCCGAGCCCGGAGTAAAACCCGTAGAACGTGCCGACGGCCAACACGGCACCGATCGCGACGTTGCGCACGTAATGCTTGCTGCCGAGCACGGTGGCGCACCCGGCGAAGAACAGCGCACCGGCGATCGCCCAACCCAGCGGCTCCACCAGCACGATCAGCAGGATGAAGAGCCCGACCAGCAGGCCGACGGTGCGCCAGTCACTGGGCATGTCGGGATCGATGTCCTCACCTGCATCGGCCTCGCCGCGGGAGCCGCGGGGAATCGCGACGGCCAGCACCACCGCCATCAGCAGCAACCCGATGCCGATGGCGATCGGGAACAACCGGGGCCCCACGGGATCCACCTCGGCGTAACCGCCGGGCATCGTCACCCCGTCGAAGACCAGGAAGGCTCCGACGATCACCATCACCACGCAGACGACGTACTGCGCGTAGTCCGGACGAGCCGGCGCCGAAGTGTCCTGTTTCTCGCTCATACCAGCCCCAGATCCGTCAACGTGGTCTCCACCCGGCGATCCTGCTCTTCGAGAAAGTCCTCGAACGGCGCTCCGGTCATGAAGGCGTCGGTCCACCCGTTCTTCACCAGCGCTTCCTTCCAGGCATCGGTCGCGTGCATTTCCTCCAGCACCTTGATCAGTGCGTCGCGGTCCTCATCCGAAATCCCCGGCGGTGCAAGCACTCCGCGCCAGTTGGTGAACGTCAGGTCGATTCCCGCCTCCTGCAGGGTGGGTGCGTCGACACCGTCGACCCGCTCATCGCCCGAGACCGCGAGCACCCGGACCTGACCGGATTCGATCTGGTCGACGTACTCACCGAGGCCCGAGGTGCCCGCGGCGATCTTGTTGCCGAGCAATGCCGTCAGCAGGTCGCCACCGCCGTCGTAGGACACGTAGTTGACCTTGGTCGGGTCCACACCCGCCGCCTTGGCGGTCTCCATCGGGAACAGGTGATCGGGACCGCCCGGATTCGAGCCACCGCCGACGGTGATCTTGGCCGGGTCCGCCTTCCACGCCGCGATGAAGTCGGCCAGCGTCTTGAACGGCGACGAGGCCGGCACCAGGATGCCCTCCTGCTCCTCCACCATCTTCGCCAGCGCGGTGGCGCTGGAGGCACGGGCCTTCGAACCGTTGGTGAACGTCGCCCCCACCACACCCAGACCCATCATCATCATCAGGTCGCCGTTGCCTTTTTCGTTGATCAGCCGAGCCATCGCGACAGTGCCGCCGGCGCCGATCACGTTGAAGACCTCGACGCGGCCGGTGATCTTCTCGTCTTCCATGATCTTGACCGCAGTGCGGGCGGTCAGGTCGTAACCGCCACCCGGGCTGTTCGGCACCATCATGCGTAACCGGTGCAGCCCGGTGTCCTCGCCACGAGTCACACCGCACGCCGTGAACAGCAGCGCGGCAATCACGGCGAGGACGATGCCGGCGACCGGCGTACGCCGGCCCGATGCGAACATGTCGTCCTCCGTCAGTCGATTGTGATGCTCAGCAATACTGGACCCCGGCAGTGATTCAGGTCACGCATAAGAACGCAAAGGAAATTCTGGTCATTAAGAACATCCCGCTCGCCCGCAGCCTCGCCGCGCAGTTCCTGGCGTTTCAGCTGATGGTGGTCGCGGTCGTGCTGATCGCCGTGGGGGCGGTTTCGGTGGCGCAGTCGACCAGCGAGTTCCGGGAGGCACGGGGGACACGGATGATCGCGGTGGCCGAGAACATGGCCTCCACCCCGATCGTGCGGGAACGCATCGAACGCGCACCCGCCGATCCCTTCGCCGGCCGCATCCTGGCCCCGGAGGTCGACCGGGCGGTCGCGCTGTCGGGCGCGACCCTCGCCGAGATCCTCGCCCCGGACGGCACGGTGTGGGTGTCCTCGGATCCGTCGCGGGTCGGTGCCCGGGTGGACCTCGGGCCCAGCCGCGCCGACGAGGGGCGGGCCTGGTACGGCGATGCGGACGTCGACGGCAGGCACAGTCTCATCGGCCAGGTGCCGATCCTCTCCGCCGACGGGGACGTACTCGCCATCGCGTCGGTCAGCGAGGGTTATCCGTCGGTATGGGACCTGCTGTCGGGCGCAGGCGAGGGGCTGCTGATCTACCTGGGCCTCGGGGCTGCACTCGGCCTCATCGCCTCCTACCTGCTGTCCCGCCGGATCAAGCGGCACACGCGAGGTCTGGAAGTGGCGGAGATCGCCAGCCTCGCAGATCACCGAGAGGCGTTGCTGCACAGCATTCGAGAAGGCGTGATCGCGGTCAACACCGACGGGGAGATCACCGTGCTCAACGACGGCGCACAGGAGTTGCTCGGAGTCGGCGCCGACGCGGTCGGCAAGCGGGTCGATCGGGTGGGGATCGACCCCGCGGTGGTGGCGCTGCTGATTCCGGGCGAGTCGGCCGAGGACACGGTGATCGCAACCAGGACACGGTTGCTCGCACTGAGCCGTCGTGCCGCCACCAGCGGCGGCGAACGCATCGGTACGGTGACCACGATGCGCGACAGCACCGAACTCGCTGCACTGCAGGGCCAGTTGTCGTCGCACAAGAGCGTCACCGACACCCTGCGGGCGCAGACACACGAATTCGCCAACCAGCTGCACACCATCTCGGGCCTGGTGCAGCTCGGCGAGTACGACGCGGTGCGTGACCTGGTCGGCACGTTGACGCGGCGCCGCGCCGAAATCAGTGACGCCGTGACACAACGCATCTCGGACCCGGCAGTGGCCGCACTGTTGATCGCCAAGACCTCGCTGGCTGCGGAGAGCGGCGTCGCGCTCGAGCTGACACCCGAGTCGCACCTGGCGCCATTGGAGCCCGCGCTGGCCACCGACGTGATCACCCTGCTGGGCAATCTGATCGACAACGCCGTCGACGTATCGGGCGGAGCGCCCCGACCCGTGGTGACGGTGGAGATCGACGACAGCGACGGACTGGAGATCATCGTGGCTGACACCGGACCCGGAGTGCCCGAACACCTTCGGGAGGCCATCTTCGCGCGCGGAGTGACGTCGAAACCGGAGGTACCGGGCGGGCGTGGTATCGGGTTGGCTCTGGTGCGACTGGTCACCGCCGCGCACGGGGGCACCGTCGGTGTCCGCAACGTCGCCGACGGCGGCGCCGAGTTCACCGTGCGGCTGCAGGCGGTGCGCACCGATGCGTGACGTGCTCGTCGTCGACGACGACTTCATGGTCGCCGAGATCCATCGCCGATTCGTGGACCGGGTGGACGGATTCCGCGTCGTCGGGGTGGCGCGGACGGGCGGCGAGGCTCTACGCGCAGCGGGCGAACTCCGCCCCGATCTGATCCTGCTCGACGTCTACCTGCCGGACATGACCGGACTCGACGTCCTGCAGCGGTTGCGGGCCGACGGCGACAGGGTGGGGGTCATCATGATCACCGCGGCGCGTGAACTCGACACTGTCAGCGGTGCGCTGGACGGCGGCGCGGCCGACTACTTGATCAAGCCCTTCGAATTCGACCAGTTGCAGACCAAGCTGGTGGCCTTCGCGGCACGGGCCGACGCGCTGGAGTCCGCAAGCGGTGTGGACCAGTCGCTGATCGACTCGCTGTTCGGCGGCCCGACGGTGACACCCGCCGCCAAGGTGCTGCCGAAGGGACTCGGCGCCGAGACCGGGGAGCTGGTGTTGGCCGCGGTGCGCGATGCCGGCGAGGTGTCGGCCGCCGAATGCGCTGAGCTGGTGGGCATCTCACGCGTCAGCGCACGACGCTACCTCGAGCACTACCTGAGTACCGGCACGGTGGAACTGCGTCTGCAGTACGGCGTGGGGCGCCCGGAGCGACGGTACCGGCTGGTGCGGTAGAGCTCACAGCACCGCGCGGTCGGTCACGACGCCGACCCCGACGCCATCGCCGATCAAGGCACCGGTCGGGCTCGACAACGTCACCAGAAAGTTCTCCGTGCCTTCGAGGAGGGTATCGCCGAACACCACGACGGTCACCGTCTTGATGGTCTCCCCCGGCTGAAAAGTCACCAGACCTGTGGCGGCGCCGTAGTCGTCGCCGGCCCGGGCCGTTCCGTCGGAGGTGGCGTAGCGCACGGTCACCGGCTGCGTCGACGGCGCGGTGAGCGACACCGTGAAGCGAGCGAGCACCCCGGGCCTGCCCTCGGCGAAATCGAACTGGATGGCGGACAAATAGGCCATTTTGGCGTCGTTGACCGTCTTCCAGTCATCGGCCAGCACGCCGCCGGTGTCGCTGGAATTCGGGTTCCAGGACCAGAAGGTCCAGGACATGTCCTGCGTTCCTGCCGGGATGTCGATGGTGCCGTCGTTGTCGAAATCGCCCGACAGATAGGACGTGATGGCCTCGTACCAGATGACGTCCTTCGGATCGGTGAGCCGAGTGCCGAACTCGCCCAGATACACCGGGGCGATGTTCTGCTCGTAGAGGTAGCCCCACATCTGGTCGAACTTGTCCGGCAGTGCCGCGCCGAAGTTCGGCGCCGTGAACCACGGCTGGTTGTAGACCGAGTTGGGGTAATCGTGCGGCGAGTACACGACCCGGTCAGCCACGTTCAGCACGATCGGGCGGTCTTTCACGCCCATCAAATTGCCACCCCACCAATAGGATTGACCTTGATAAGTGGCCACGCCCTCGACGAAGATCAGCCACTTCGGGTTCACGGCCAAGATCGCGTTACCCGCCCGCTCGGCGGCTGCGGCCCAGTCGTTGGCGCCGCCGCCACCCCAGGTGCCGTTGTAGGGCTCGTTGTGCAGATCGGCACCGATCACCGTCGGGTTGCCCGCGTAGCGCTGGGCCAGCATCTGCCAGTCGGCGATCCAGGACGCCTCGGAGTACTGGCTGTTGTACCAGAGCCCGTTCTCACTGGTGCCCGCGCCGGCTGTGCTGCGGTGGTGGTCGAGGATCACCCGCATCCCGATGTCCCCGGCATAGGCGACGATCTTGTCCATCACCTGTAGCGATGTCAGACCGGCGAGATCGGGGTTCTTGGCGAGGTCGATTCCCGTTGGGGCCGCGGTGCTGTGCAGCATCGCGCTGGAGTACGGCAGCCTGATGGTGTTGAAGCCCAGATCTGCCATCTGGTCCATCATGTCCTTGTAGTTGCGCGTCCACAGGCCGTGTGGCGCACGGATGTCACTCTCGAAACCGAACCAGTTGACCCCGGCGATCTGCACCGACGTGCCCGCCGCATCGACGATCTGGTTGCCGGAGGTCGAGAAGTACCCGGTGCCCACGGCGCCGCCGGGGGCGCCCTCGGTGACCGCGGCGTCGGAGATGCTCAGCGAAACCGGAGGCGGGGCGGCGACGTCGTCATTGGCGATGGTGCCGACCGCGGTGCCGTCGGCGATCGTGGCACCGCCCGGGTTGGACAGGGTGAGGGTGAAGGTCTCGTTCGGTTCGATCGCCGTGTCGCCGAGGACGGACACTCGAATCTGTTGGGTGAGCACGCCGGGAGCGAAGGTCACCGTTCCCGATGAGGCGGTGTAGTCGGCGCCCGCGGTCGCGGTGCCGTTCGACGTGGAATAGCCGACGGTGACCGGACCGGCCGATGCCTTCGACAGAGTCACCACGAACGTCATCGACGTTGTGCCGCTGTTGGTTTCCGTCACCGCCGCGTCGGCCACCGAGAGGGCCGGTGGCTGCGCGGTGGCCTGCCCGTTGACGGCGAGGTTGGCCACGGTTGCCGCGGCCCCGCCCGGGGAGGCTTGGAAGCCGAAGCTGACCGTCTTGCCCGCTGCGACGGTCGGATTCCACGTCGCGTTGCGAACCACGTAGTGATCACCGGTATGGCTGACGATCTCGGCGTTCCAGATGTTGCTGATCTGCGCCGGGGTGTCGAACTCGACCGTCCAGCCGGCCAGGCCGGACGGGCCCGCTGTCACCGTGACGGCCCCTGTGAACCCCGACCCCCAGTTGTCGGTGACGGCGAAGGACGCCGAGGAGTTGCCCGACCCCGGTGTGGCGACATCGTCATTGGTGATGGTGCCGATCGCCGAGCCGTCGGCGATCGTGGCCCCGGTGGGGTTCGACAAGGTGAGCGTGAACGTCTCGTTCTGTTCGACCGTGGTGTCGCCGATGACCGGGACGCTGATCTGCTGACTGGTCACCCCCGCGGCGAAGGTCAGGGTGCCGGAGCGCGCCGTGAAGTCCGTTCCTGCGGTGGCGGTTCCCTGGGCCGTCGCGTAGGAGACGGTGACCGGTGTGGTCGAGGGCTTGTCGAGAGTGACCGTGAAGACGAGATTCTTGGTGCCGCTGTTGGACTCGACGACAGCTGCGTCGGCGACCGACAGCCTGGGCGGTACCGCGGTCGGATTCTGACCGATGGGGGTGCCGTTGACGACGAAATTCGTCGCGGTGGCCGAGCTGCCGCCCGGCGAGGCCTGGAAACCGAATTCCACGGTCTGGCCCGCCCCGACCTTGGCGTTGTAGGCGGCGTTGCGCACCACATAGTGATCGCCCACCCGGCTGACGATCTCAGCGTTCCAGATGTTGCCGATCCGCGCCGGTGAGTCGAATTCAACTGTCCAGCCGGTCAATCCGGCGGAGCCGGCTGACACCGACACCGTGGCGGTGAAACCGGAGCCCCAGTCGTCGTTGACGGTGTACGTCACCGAGGTGTTGCCGCTGGGCGTTCCCGTGGTGGCGTCATCATCGGTGATCGTGCCGATCGCGGTACCGTCAGCGATCGTGGCCCCGGTCGCGTTCGACAACGTTACGGTGAAGGTCTCGGCCGATTCGGCGGCGGTGTCACCGACGACGTCGACGTGCACGGTCTGGGACGTCACGCCGGGCGCGAACTCGATGATGCCCGTCGTGCCGGTGTAGTCGGCACCGGCGACCGCGGTGCCGTTCGACGTCGCGTACCGCACCGTCACCGTCTGGGTGGACGGCTTGTCCAACGTGACCACGAACAGGAAGTGCGAGTGGTCGCCGTTGCCTTCGGTCAGTGTCATGTCGGCGATCGAGATCGCCGGCGGTGGACCGGAGATGGGGTTGACCGTCCCGAAGTCGTCGAACACTGCGCTGAAGCCACCGGCCGGCGTGTTCGTGCCCGAGGCGTTCGTCGTCGCTTGTCCGAGACTGCCGGGGTAGTCACGGTTGAGCGACCACATGGACAGCATGCCGAGGCCATTGACACGGGCGAAGTTCTCCAACGTCTGCGCGTCGGCGACGGTGAACACCTCGGTCAGCACATCGTTGACACCGATCATCGGCGTGACACCCAGCTGGTTCCAGCCGAAGCTCTGCCCGTAGGTCGAGAACAACGCGGTCAACTGCGCGTGGGTGGACTGCGCGGCCGCAACGGCCCACGCCCCCATTGTCTTTGCGTTCGGCCCGCTGGTGGGCGCGGCCGACTCACCGTAGTCCATTGCCATGATGTTCACGCCGTCGAGCTTGACCCCCGCGGCGAGAGCGGTCCGCACGACGTTCACGCCGTCGGCGGTCAGTCCGGTGGGCAAGACCGGAAGGGTGTACCAGATCTCGAGATCCGGCATGCGTTGCTGCAGCAGCTTCAGCGCCTGGGCGTTGAGCAGGATCGACGCGGGATCGGCCACTGCCGCGCCCTCGATGTCGAAGTCGATGCGGTTGAGGCGATAGGTGGTGACGATGCCGGCGTACGCGTCGGCCAGCGCCGCAGCGCTCAGTCCGCGGGCGGCGTACCACTGCGCCAGGCTCGTACCGGACGCCCCGCCGAGCGAGATCATCACGTCGCCGCCGGCAGCCTGCAGCGCCGCGATCGACTGGTTGATCGCGGTGGCCTGCTCGAGCGTCGAATCGGGGGTCAGCGCCGACAGGCCGGCCCAGCCCGGCTTGCCGTCCGGCGTCGCCTGCAGGAAGCCCAATGTGAACAGTGAGACGCCGCACTGCTGGGCCAGCGCCACCAGGTTGGGTACCGGCCAGGCGCCCATGTCGACGTAGGCCGCGAAAAACGCCTCGCCCCACAGGGCGTCGCCGGGGTTGCCGGAATTGAGGCCGCCGGTCCCCGGCGTGACGCCCGCGTCGTCGTCGGTGATCGTGCCGACCGCTGTGCCGTCACCGATCGTCGCGCCGGTGGGGTTCGACAACGTCACGGTGAACGCCTCGGTGGACTCGTGGAGGCTGTCGCCCACGATGTCGACGTGCACCATCTGCGTCGTCACGCCCGGCGCGAACGTCACGGTGCCCGCCGTCGCGACGAAATCTGTTCCGGCAGTGGCGGTGCCATTCCCGGTGGTGTAGCGCACCGTCACCGTGTCGGTCGAGGCCTTGTCCAGGGTCACCACGAACATGAAGTGGCTGTGCTCGCCGTTGCCCTCCACGACGGTCAGGTCCGCGATCGAGACCGCGGGCGGCGTCGCGGGGGCCTGGTCGACGTCGTCGTTACCGATGGTGCCGATCCCGGTGCCGTCGGCGATCGTGGCGTTGACCGGGGCCGAGAGGATCAGCGTGAACTGCTCGTCGAGTTCGACGAGCGTGTCACCGTTGACGGTGACCAGCACCGTCTTGGACGTTTCTCCCGGCGCGAAGACGAGCGTGCCGACCGCGGGGACGTAGTCGTTGCCCGCGGCGGTCGCAGTGCCGTTACTCGTCGTGTAGCCGACCGACACCGTGTCGGTCGTGGCTTTCGACAGCGAGACGGTGAACGCCAGAGCGCTGGTGCCTGCCTGCCCTTCGGCGGCGGCGGCGTCGCTGACCGACAGCGCCGGCCGCGGGGCCGTGGGTGCCGCTTGATAGATCAGGTTCTGCCACTTGGCCAGTGCGCCGCTGTCGAGGGCGATGATGTTGCTCGGCGTGAGGTCGCCGAGGGCGACGCCGGCCAGCGTGTAGCTCTGGTTGTTGGCGGTGATGGCGATCCGCGTGGAGCCGTTGACCTGTGACACGTCGAACTCGGGTGCCTTGAACCAGCCGAAGTCCAGCCGGTCCACGGCGGGGTCGAATTCGAGCACGGTGTGTGCACCGTAGTTCCACGCGATCTTCGTGGTGGTCCCGGTCTGCCCGGCCGGCGGCTGGCCGTTGCCGGCGGCCGTGGGCCACACAGTGGTTCCCGCCACCGGGACGCCCTGCGGCCGGATCTGGGCATCCGGAACCGTTCCGATGCCGAGTTGGAGGTGCAGGCGGTCCTCCCGGACCTGGGCGCTGTGGAAGACGAAGTTGCGCGCCGTGAGCTGGCTAGTGGTGACGCCTTGCAGGATCAGCGCCTGTCCCGTGCCGGCATTGGAGATGACCACACCCTCGGGGGTGTCGCGCATGTACACCTGTTCCCGCGTGCCGTAGTAGCGGAAATCGACCACGTCGCTGGCCGGATCGAACGTCACGCGGTCGATCTGGCCGACCTCGTGGGAGCGGGCGTAGACGGTGTGGGGCTGGGCCGCCACGCCGTGCTCCCACGCCAACGCACCCGAGAGATCCTGTCGCAGATGGTCGTTGACGATCGGGGCGAAGCTGTCGACGGTGAGCTGGCCTAGCGAGACGCCCCGGATGACGGCGGTCTCCCCGGACCACGGGTTGCGGAAGCCGACTCCGTCGGGGGTGTCGACGACGATGAAGTTGTGCACGGAGACGTCGCCGAGGTCGAGTTTGTCCCTGGCGGGGTCGAATCCGACGATGTCCGGCCCTGCCGTCGTGACGGGATGCACCGAACCGGTGGCGCTCGCCGTCGCGGCCACGGTGGCCGCCCCCGCGTCGGCACCGTTGAGCCTCACCGTCACCGGCACCCGGGTACCGCGTGCGGAAAGCCCGGCGTCGGCGCGCCGGACCCTGACCACGAACGAGTCACGCCCGCCGATGCCGCTCAGGCGCGACCCGGCGATGTAAGTGAAGTGTCCGGTGTCGTCGACCGCCACCTCACCGCGGCGCGGTTGGCGAATCACTCTGTACGACAGTCTTTCTGCATCAGGATCGACGGCATTCAACGCGCCGGTGACGATGCCCGGTTCGAGCGGCTCGGACATGGTGGGGACCGCGGTGGGCCGGTGACCGACGGACCTCTTACCGGTCTCACGCCGCAGCGTCCCGAGAACCGCGGTGACGCCCTCGAACGACGGCAGCGGCGCCGGGTCGTCATCTGGCGCGGAGGGCCCGATGACGCGGACCGACATCGATTGATCCTCACGGTCGAGTCGACTCCGCCGAGTCGGGCGGCTGTGCTTGGAAGTCCGCGGCTTCTCGTCGGCCCCGAACCGCTTCTGCCTTGTGACCTGTGACCGCACGGACGGGCCGGCGTCCGCCGTGGCGCCCGCAGCGGGGCCCTCGTCGGCGGGATCGGCTGCCGCGATGGCGGGCACCGCCATCCCGATGCCCAGCGCTACAGCTAACCCACCGACTCGGCCAACATATCGTGCGTAACCCATCAGCAACTCACCTCGACGTCGTAGAGAGAATTTCGCACGAGCGCTGGCACGAAATCCACCGAACCGCAAAACGAAATTAACGAGTGTGAAAAGCACTACAACACGCACATCGACGCCGCGTCAAGATCGTTCGGTGAACTCGCCGATGTCGGATGTATCGAAATCTTAAGCAAATCTGACAAAAGCGGCCTGTGTGCTGAATACACAGTTCACGGCTCAGGAGTCGACAACGTCGCAAACTCCGATGCCAATCGAACAGACAGCATGGCGGCGCGGGGTTCCGTCGTCGCTGTGCCACCCAGGCATCCCGCGGGCCGACGAGCAGAAGATGGACAGCGCAATGTCGAAATCGTGTACACCGCTGGCTGTGACATGGCAGCCAGCAAATTACATTTCCTTGACCCGTTGTAGATCAGCTAACTTTCGGACTCAGACGAGCCCCGTGGATGCTCGACCTGCGCCGCGGTCGGAGATAATGGCCGGCGTGGCACCCACGGTTCTGTTCCTGCGTAACGAGCACATGGCCACCGAGGCACTGCTCGGTGAGGCGTTCGCCGAGGCGGGATTCGATGTCGAGCACTTCCAGGTGGTCCCACCCGAGCAGGTGGACTCCCCCGCCGTCGACGTCACGTTCCCCGACCCGACCCACTACGACGTGATCGTGCCGCTCGGCGCGCGGTGGCCGGTCTACGATCCGGCACTGCGCGACACCTGGGTCGGCGCGGAGATGGCGCTGCTGCGGAATGCCGCCGACGCCGGTGTCGCGCTGTTGGGCGTGTGCTTCGGCGGTCAATTGCTGGCCCAGACATTCGGCGGCACGGTGGCGCGTTCGCCGCGCCCGGAGATCGGTTGGTACGACGTCCTCAGCGACCGCTCCGACATCGTGCCCGGCGGGCAATGGTTCCAGTGGCATTTCGACCGATGGACGCTGCCCCCCGGCGCGACCGAACTCGCCAGGACCCCTAACGCTTCGCAGGCGTTCCTCCTCGGCCGCGCCCTCGGTCTACAGTTCCATCCCGAGATCGACACCGAGCTGCTGCGGGCGTGGCTGGCCGACGACCGCGACGGCGACGTCGCGGCGGCAGGCCTCGATCACGAACAATTGCTCACTCGCACAGCCGATCTCGCCGCTGACGTCGCACCACGAATCCGGGCGTTGGTGTCCGGCTTCGTCACTCACGTGGTGGGAAGCTCGCGCCCCAGCTGATGGGCCAACACCTCGGCGACGCGGCTGTGCCGGAACGGATGCCCGGCAGCCAGGAGTTTCGCCGGCAACACGCGCTGGCTCGCCTCGGCGAGTTCACGGGCGCCCTGCGCGCCCAGCAGCACCCGGGGACCCAGGCTCGGAACCGGCAGTAACGCCGGCCGATGCAGCACGCGCGCAAGCTCTTTGGTGTACTCCGTGTTGCGCACCGGCTCGGGTGCCACCGCGTTGACCGGGCCGTGCAGCTCCGTATCGTAGAGCGCACGGTGGTAGACGTCGACGAGATCGTCCAAGCCGATCCAGGACAGCCACTGCGTGCCGTCGCCGACCCGCCCGCCCAGGCCCGCCGCGAACAGCGGACGCAGAAGCTTCAGCGTGCCACCCGCCGCGGCCTGTACGATCCCGGTGCGTACGAGGACAACCCGCAACCCCGCGTCCGCGGCGGGCACAGTCGCGGCCTCCCAGTCGGTGACCACCTCGGCCAGGAAACCGTCGCCGCGAGAACCATCCTCGGTCAACGTGACATCGCCCCGGTCGTAGCCGTAGTAGCCGATCGCCGACGCGCAGATGAACGCCGACGGACCGTCCTCCGTCGCGGCGGCCACCGCCGCGAGCCGACGGGTCGGCTCGATTCGGCTGTCGCGGATGGCTTTTCGGTGCGCATCGGTGAAGCGACCGGCGATCGATTCGCCGGCGAGGTGGATGACGGCGTCGACGCCGCGCAGCAGATCCGCGGCGGGGGCGGCCGGGTCCCAGTGGCGCTCGTCGGCGCTCTCGGCAGGTCGCCGCACGAGTCGGATCACCCGGTGCTTGCCGGTGGTCAGGAACGCGCACAGCGCGGCGCCGACCAGTCCGGAAGAACCGGTGACGGCAACGGTGAGGCGCTGGGTGCCCGCCAGTTCGGCGCGCTGATGCGCCGCCAGATCGCCGATGAGCTGCCGGTGCCGGTAGGCGAACATCGGTCGCAGCAACGCTGCCGGCACCGCCGCCTCGACCCGGTCGTGGATGCGGGTGCCGGGATCGGCGTCGTCGAACGTATGGGTGTGCCGCCAGCGCCCGGCCAGACGGGGCGGCCAGGACGTCGGACCGTCCGACGACAACTCGTCGACGAAACGGTGGCCCTCGACGTAGGCGTCGGGCTGGTGGCGCGCAACCCAGCGCAGCCCGCCCGGCAGACCGAGCACCGCCACCCCGTCGGCCAGCGACTGCGCCTCGGACACCACGGTCATCGGTTGCCACGGGGGCACCAGCCGCCGCATGGCGCCCGGTCGCGTATGCCACTCCCACACGTCACGCAGCGGGTGCTCCACCACGCTGTCGTAGTCGATGCCCATGACCCTCCCTGCCTCGTCGTCGATCAGTCATTCGTCACCGTCGCGGGCCCGGATTGCCCGCTCGACTGCGCAACGGGATACCCGAGCGCGATACTCTTCGCATCGAGGTGTGACTTGACTACTCCCGAGACCCGTTCCGCGCCACCCTTTCGCGACCGTCGCGAGGCCGGCGAGGTGCTCGCGCGGAGTCTCGCCCGTTACCGCGACCGTCCTGACACCACGGTGCTCGGACTCGCCCGGGGCGGGGTACCGGTCGGTCGGGAAGTCGCAGCCGTGCTGCATGCGCCGCTGGATGTGTGCGTAGTACGCAAGCTCGGCAGCCCGCAGCAACCCGAACTCGCCGTGGGTGCAGTGGCAACCGGCGGCCCCGCCGTGCTGAACGAGGACCTGATCGGCAGCCTCGGACTGAGCGACCCCCAGGTGCGCGAGGTCATGCACCGCGAGACGGCCGAAGTGCACCGCCGCGAACGCGCGTATCGCGGGGACCGCGCGCCGCTCGAGCTCACCGGCCGCACCGTGATCCTCGTCGACGACGGCATTGCGACCGGAGCCAGCATGGTGGCCGCGGTCCGCTGGGTGCGACGCGCCGGCGCGGTGCGTGTGATCGTGGCGGCGCCGGTCGGGCCGCGGTCAACGTGCCGTGCCCTGACCTCCGAGGCCGACGACGTGGTGTGCTCCCTGACGCCCGCCGATTTCCGCGCCGTGGGGCAGGTCTACGCCGACTTCCATCAGATGACCGATGACGAGGTCCGCGAGGCGCTGACCACAGCCCCGACGTGAGTTGTTCGGGGACAACGCGATTCAGCTCTTGGCCGGGTCCTCGTCGGATCGCTCGGCGGCTGGGACGGGCTCATCGGCGGGATAGTCCTCGGCCTCGGATGCGATGGGGGCCTCGTCGGGATAGTCCTCCACCGCAGGCTCACCGCCCGCGTCGTCGACCCGGTCGTCCTCGGTGGCGGCCTCGTCGGCGGCGCTCTTCGAGCGATCACGTAGCGCGTCGACGATCAGCAGGATCACGCCGATCACGCTGGCCGCGATGCAGACCCAGGCGATCAGAGCGTTGCTGGTGACGACCGCGAGCACCAGGGCTGCGAGGCCGATGACGGCGAGTACGAGCGCGACGATGAGCATGGGGTGAGGCTAGTTGTTACCCCGATTGAACTGGTTGAATCCGCCGTCGCTGTTCGCACCGGAATCGACCGGGGCGGCCGAACCACGCTGGCCGAGCTCCTCGAGCTGCGATTCCAGGTAGGTCTTCAGACGGGTGCGGTATTCACGTTCGAAGGTGCGCAGTTGCTCCAACCGGCCCTCGAGCACGGTGCGCTGCTGGTTGATCGTGCCCATGATCTCGGAGTGCTTGCGCTCGGCGTCGGCCTGCAGGGCGTCGGCCTTCTCCTGGGCCTGCCGCAGCTGCGCCTCCGAGCGGCTCTGCGCATCGGCGAGCATCGCGTCGGCGCGCTGACGCGCCTCGGTGACGGTGGTCTCCGCGGTCTGCCGGGCCTCGGCGACCATCGCGTCGGCTTGCGCGCGCGCATCGGAGAGCATCTTCTCGGATTCGGCCTTCGCGCCGTCCGTCAGGCGGTCCGCGGTGTCCTGTGCCAGGCTGAGAATCTTCGCCGCCCGTAGGTGCTGATCCTCGGAGGCAGGAGCAGACTGCTGCGCGGCGGGCGCCTCGTACACGGGTTGCGGAGCCGGCTCCGGCTCCGGCTCGGGCTCCGGCTCCGGCTCGTACACCGGCAGCGTCTGGGTCGGCTGGGCGGCCGAGGCGGCCCCGCCGGAACGCGCGGAGGCGAGTTCGGAGTCGAGCTCCGACACCCGCTGACGCAGGTCGGAGTTCTCTTCGATCAGGCGGGACAGCTCGTTCTCGACGAGATCGAGGAACGCGTCGACCTCGTCCTCGTTGTAGCCGCGCTTGCCGATGGGTGGCTTGCTGAATGCAACGTTGTGCACGTCGGCAGGAGTGAGCGGCATCGTCTGCCCCCTTGAGTCTGGATCGTCAAAACGATCTCACAGTGTAAAGCCTGACTTGAAGGTAACTGGCGTCCATCCTGTCACACCAGACCCTGCGGTTGCAGTCGAGGGCGATAATTACATCGAATCTCCACCTGCATCGCGCCGCACATCTTGCCCGCAGCCGGGCCAGACTCCACAAACGCCCTGCTCCGGGCGGTGTCAGACCGCCGCGTCGAACGCCAGCCGCATGCCGATGAACGCGAGCAGCAACAGCACCATGATCGACAGGTCGAAGCGCACCGCACCGATGGTCAGTTGCGGGATGATGCGCCGCAACAGCCTCACCGGCGGATCGGTCAGCGTCATGATGACCTCGAGCACCACCACGGTCGCCCCGCGGGGATGCCAGTCCCGGCTGAACGAACGGATGAACTCGACCACGACCCGGGCGATCAGCAGCAGCCAGAACACGAACAGCGCGAAACCCAGGATTTCGAAGAAGAGCCCCACCGGAAGGTGACCTCACTCCCAACAGTTGTGACGGGGAAGCCGGCGCGAGAACCGCACCGGCGACGCCAGCCTACCTGTGCAAAGTGATGCTCGACCGCCCGCACTACTGGTACGCGTAGAACCCCGCCTCGGCGATGCGGCGGCGCTGCTCGGCGGTGACGTCCACGTCGGCCGGCGACAGGAGGAACACCTTGGTGGCCACCTTGTCGAACGAGCCGCGCAGCGCGAACGCCAGCCCGGCGGCGAAGTCGACCAGCCGCTTGGCGTCGGCGTTGTCCATCGACACCAGATCCATGATTACCGGGGTGCCGTCGCGGAACCGCTCGCCGATCGTGCGGGCTTCGCTGTAATCCTTGGGCCGCAGCGTGGTGATCTTGGCCAGCGGGCTGCCCGCTTCGAACAACTCGGCCATACCCCGCGGGTCCATCGCCAGCGCACCCCGGGTCGATCCGCGCATCGCACCGAAACGCGGTGGTGTGCGGTCGAATTCGCGCGGTGACCGCATGCGGGGCTCGAACCGGCCGTCATCGAAGCCGGCAGGCATCCCACCCCGGTAGGCGGCGGGCTCGTCGTACTCGCGGCGGCGACCCTCGGGCAGGTCGTCGTACCCGCGCGAGTAGCCCTCGTCGTCGAAGCGATCCTCCCGGGGACGGCGGTAGCTGCGGGCGGGGCCGCGCTCGTCGTCCTCGTAGTAGTCGTCCTCGTAGTCGTCCATGGGGGCCATACCGAAGTAGGCCTTGACCTTGTGCAGTGTGCTCATTGTGAGGACCCCTCGTGCGGTGATGACCTATGGCCGGGCTTTGTTGTCTGTGATGAAGGTGTGACTCGTGTGACTTCTGGTGGTGACGTTAGCGGGCGGGCGCCCAACAGCGCGGTACCGACACGCATACACGTCGATCCGTGTCGCACGGCCGCTTCGAGGTCGCCGGACATGCCCGCGGACAGCTCGAGCGGCCGTCCACACCACTGCTGCACCCGCTCGCGTTCCCGTGCCAGTCGCGCGAACGCAGCATCGGCGTCGGCGTCCAGCGGCGGAATTGCCATGAGACCGGCGAGCGTCAGTGCGGACGCCTCCTCGACCGCGGCGCACAGCGCGTCGAGCCGCTCCGGTGCGTCGACATCGACACCGCCCCGGCTCTCGTCGCCGTCGAGGCTGACCTGCACGAACACCTGCAGCGGTGCGCTGCGCACCGCAGTCTGCAGCGCCTCTTCTGCAGAGCGAGCAAGCGCAGCAACAACTTTCGGACTGTCCACGGAGTGCGCCGCATAGGCCCAGGTGCCGATCGAGCGGGCCTTGTTGCGCTGGATGCGCCCGATCATGTGCCAGCGGACGTCCCCCGCGAGCTCCGAGAGCTCGGCGACCTTGCGGGTGGCTTCCTGATCGCGCGATTCGCCGAACGACCGGCAGCCCAGGCGATACAGCGCAGCGATGTCGGAAGCCGGGAAGAACTTGGTCACCGGCAGCAGCTCGATCTCGTCGGCGGCGCGGCCCGCCGCCTCGGCCGCCTGCGCGAGCCGCTCGCGCAGCCGCGCGAGGTTGTCGCCCAATTCCTGCTCACGTTCGGCGGTCACGATGCCGGCTCCAGCCAGATCAGTGACGCCAGCCGACCTGTCGGCGCGCCCCGGCGGTGGCTGAACAGGTTCGGATCGGCGTAGGTGCAGCGGGGGTCGACATCGATGGCCGTGATCCCGAGCGAACGAAGCTGCGTGGCGATCCCGGCACGCAGGTCCAGCCCCGGCGTACCGCGTGGGGTGCGGCTGCGGCTCCCTGGCAGCAGACGTTCCACCTCGTCGGCCATCTCGGCGGGCACCTCGTAGTTCGGTCCGCTGACGGCCGGGCCCAGCAGCACCGAGATGTCGGCCACCTGCGCCCCGGCGTCGACCATGGCTTCCACCGCCCGCGGCACGATGCCCCCGGCGGCGCCCACGCGGCCGGCGTGCACGGCCGCGATCACTCCGCGCCGCGCATCGGCCATCAACGCCGGCACACAGTCGGCGGTCACCACCGCGAGCCCCAGCGACGGCGTCGTCGTCACCAGGCCGTCGGTGTCATCGATGGTCTGACCGCCGTGATCCACCACCGCCACGCGGGTGCTGTGCGTCTGGTTCATCCACACCACACCGTCGGCACCCAGGCCGGTCGCCGTGGCGAGCCGACGTCGGTTCGCCGCCACCGCAGCGGGATCGTCGCCGACGTGATCACCCAGGTTGAACGTCGCGAAGGGAGGTTTGGACACCCCACCGGCACGGGTGGTGGTGACACGGCGCACACGGAACATCACGTGCGACGAGTATGCCGCGTCAGTGACGCATGAACGGCGGCACGTCGACGTCGTCGTCGGAGATGCCATCATCACCGCCGCCGATGCGCACCGTGGCTCCGTTGGTGTGCGCGGCGGGCACGCTCGCCGGATCGGCCGACTCGAACAGCGACGAGCCCACCCGGCCCGCCTTGCCCGGGGCGATGGACTGCGCCGAGGCCGCGGCGGGAGCCTCGCCCGTCACGGGCTTGCGGCCCGGTCCGGCGGCGTCGAAGCCCGCGGCGATCACCGTCACGCGCACCTCGTCACCGAGGGAGTCGTCGATCACGGTGCCGAAGATGATGTTGGCGTCGGGATGGGCGGCGTCCTGCACCAGCGAGGCGGCCTCGTTGATCTCGAACAGGCCCAGATCGCTACCACCGGCGACGGACAGCAGCACGCCCTGGGCGCCTTCCATCGAGGCCTCCAGCAGCGGCGAGTTGATGGCGATCTCGGCGGCCTTGAGCGCGCGGCCGTCGCCGCGGGCCGAGCCGATGCCCATCAGCGCGGTGCCCGCAGAGCTCATCACGCCCTTCACGTCGGCGAAGTCGACGTTGATCAGGCCCGGAGTGGTGATCAGGTCGGTGATGCCCTGCACACCGTTGAGGAGGACCTCGTCGGCGCTGCGGAACGCGTCCATCAGCGACACCGCGGCGTCACCCATCTGCAGCAGCCGGTCGTTGGGGATCACGATCAGCGTGTCGCAGCTCTCGCGCAGCGACTGGATGCCGTTCTCGGCCTGGTTGCTGCGCCGCTTGCCCTCGAAGGAGAACGGGCGCGTCACCACGCCGACGGTCAGTGCGCCGAGCTTGCGGGCGATCGAGGCCACCACCGGGGCGCCGCCGGTGCCGGTGCCGCCACCCTCGCCCGCGGTGACGAACACCATGTCGGCGCCGCGCAGCAGCTCCTCGATGTCGTCCTTGGCGTCCTCGGCGGCCTTACGGCCGACCTCGGGGTCCGCCCCCGCGCCCAGGCCGCGCGTCGAATCGCGCCCGACGTCGAGTTTGACGTCGGCATCGCTCATCAACAGCGCCTGTGCGTCTGTGTTGATCGCAATGAACTCGACGCCTTTGAGACCCTGCTCGATCATCCGGTTGACGGCGTTGACGCCGCCGCCGCCGATGCCGACCACCTTGATCACTGCGAGGTAGTTATGCGGGGGGGTCATCGCATCGCCCTTTCCTGCCCTGGTTGCCTGTCCTGACACGGATAACCGCTGCGACAAACCCTCAATCTCAACTAGAGGCTTAGAGTTATGTCAAGTTCTTCCGTACATGCAGAACGGTAGGGCCGGGTCACGCACATGCCGGGCAGGCGCGCCGCGTGTCGGAACGAATTTTCGCCGGTTACTTGACCGTCGGCAGATCGGGAGACGACACGTCGTACGTCTTCCCCGGCTGGGTGAGCAACGCGCCGAGCTTGAGCGCCTTCTCCTCGGTGCGATCGGTGGTCCCCCACACCACGGTGCGACCGTCGATCAACGTCAGCGTGATCGCCGCGACCGACGGCGCCGACACCCGGCCCACCTGCGACGCCACCTCCGGACGCAGCGACGTCACCACCTCGAGCGCGGCCTTGGTGGCCGGATCGTCGGGCCCGGGATTCTCCACGTCCAGATACGGGATGCCCGGCGGCGGCGGTCCGGTCGCGAAGTCGACGCCGTCCTTGTCGAACAGATGCACCCCGTCGGGATAGTCGCGGACGACGACGGGCACCCGCTCGACCACGGTGATCCGCAGCGTCGACGGATACTCCCGCTGCACGCGCACGCTCGCGACCCGGCGGATGCCGGCGATCCTCTCGGCCACCGCATCGGTGTCGACCTGGAGCAGCGGCTCTCCGGGCGGCACCCCCGCGACCGCCACCACCTCGTCCTGCGTCACCGCGCCCAGCCCGACCACCACGACGGTGCGCGCCGACATGATCGGCGTGAAATACAGCAGCAGGCCGATGCCGACGACCACGACGGCCGTCACCGCGGTCCACAGCAGCACCTTCAGCCCGCGCACCGTGCCCCGACCCAGCGTCGCCGTATCGGCCGAGCGCGCGACGAGCGTGCGCCGTTTCGCCTCGCGGCGGGCCGTCTCGATGGCGGTGGCCCGCGCCTGCGCAGCGCGCCTCTCTTCCCGCTCGCGCCGGGCGCGCCGCCGAGGCCCCTCGACGTCGACGGGTTCGGGCGTGTCCGGCTCGGTATCGGGCTCGCCGTCGGTCGGCTCGGTCATCGCAGCTGGGCCAGGATCTCGTTACCCAACAACGTGACATCGCCCGCACCCATGGTCACCACGACGTCTCCGGGCTGCGCCGCCGCCGCCACGGTTGCCGCGACGGTGGAGAAATCGGGCAGGTATCGCACCGGTACGCGGACGTGTTCGGCGACCGTCGCGCCGCTGACACCGGCCAGCGGTTGCTCCCGTGCGGCATAGACGTCGAGCACGAACACCTCGTCGGCCAAGCTCAACGCTTCGCCGAACTCGCGTGCGAATGTGGCTGTGCGCGAATACAAGTGCGGCTGGAACACCACCACTGAGCGGCCACCGGTCTCGTCCACCAGCGCGCGCACCGCGGTCAGCGCGGCCGTGACCTTGGTCGGATGGTGGGCGTAGTCGTCGAAGACGCGCACCCCGGCCGCGGTACCCACCAACTCGAAACGCCTACGCACGCCTTCGAATTCTGCGAGCGCGTCGAGGACATCGTCGGGTGAGGCGCCCACTTGTGTGGCGGCCAGCAGTGCGGCCAGCGCGTTGAGCGCCATGTGCCGTCCGGGGACGGACAGCCGCATGGTGCGCGGGCTGCTCTCCCCCGCCAGCGCCACCGTGGCCACCGCGCCGGTGCCGCGCTGCCGCCAGTCCAGCAGTGCACCGGCCAGGCCGTCGTGAGTTCCAGACCCGTAGCGCAGCACTCGGATGCCCAGTGCCGCAGTGCGTTCGGCGAAAGCCGCCGCACCGGGATCGTCGGTGCACACCACCACGGCTCCCCCGGGGCGCAACCGCTCGGCGAATGCGTCGAACACCGCGACGTAGGCCTCTTCGGACCCGAAGAAGTCCAGGTGATCGGCCTCGATGTTGGTGACCACCGCGACGTCGGGCCGGTACTGCACCAGCGAGCCGTCGCTCTCATCGGCCTCGGCCACGAAATAGGCGCCGCTGCCGTGGTGGGCGTTGGTGCCGGGCTCACCGAGGTCACCGCCGACGGCGAACGACGGGTCGAATCCACAGTGCTGCAACGCCACGATGAGCATCGAGGTCGTCGTGGTCTTGCCGGCCGTGCCGGTCACCATCAGCGTCGTGTCCTCGGCCATCAACTCGGCCAGTACGGCCGGCCGCAGGATGACCGGAATCCCGCGCCGGCGTGCCTCGACCAACTCCGGGTTGGTCTTCGGGATCGCGGCGTGCGTGGTGACCACCGCGGTCGGTCCGCCGGGCAGCATGTCCAGCGCCGACGCGTCGTGACCGATGCGGACCTGCGCGCCGCGCGCCCTCAGCGCGTGCACCGCCCGCGACTCCTTGGCGTCCGACCCGGACACCTGGCCGCCGCGGTCGAGCAGAATGCGCGCGATACCCGACATTCCGGCGCCGCCGATGCCGACCATGTGCACCCGCTGCAGCTCGGCGGGCAATGCCGCGGTGCTCATCCTCGAACCCGCCCGCTGTGCGCCAGAGCCACCTCGAGCGCCACCTCGGCCACCCGACGCGCCGCGTCGGGATGTCCGGCCAGCTTCGCCGCGGCCGTCATCGCGGCCAGGCGGGCCCGGTCGGTCAGCAGCCCGGCGACCGTGGTGGCGACGAGGTCGGGGGTGAGGTCGCGATCCTCGACCAGCAGTCCCCCGCCGGCGGTCACGACCGGCAGCGCGTTGAGCCGCTGCTCGCCGTTGCCGATCGGCAACGGTACGTACACCGCGGGCAGGCCGACGGCGCTCACTTCCGCCACCGTCATCGCACCGGAGCGGCAGATCGCCAGATCGGCGGCCGCATAGGCCAGATCCATGCGGTCCAGGTACGGCACCGCCAGGTACGGCGGATCGCCGGGCGCCGGGGTCCGCAGATGCACCGTGTTCTTGGGCCCGTGTGCGTGCAGCACCGCGATGCCCTGCCGCGCAAGGGCTTCCGCGGCCCCCGCCACCGCGCGGTTCAACGACTGGGCGCCCTGGGAGCCGCCGAAGACCAGCAGCACCGTGTCGTCGTCGGCGAAGCCGAAGAACGCGCGTGCCTCCGCCCGCAGGGCGGCACGGTCCAGCGCCGTGATCGTGTCGCGGACCGGCACGCCGACGACCTCGACCGGACCCAACCCCGGGTCGGGCACCGCGGCGAGGACACGGGCGGCCGAACGGACCCCCACCCGGTTCGCCCAGCCGGCGCTGGCGTTGGCCTCGTGCACGACGACCGGGACGCGCCGGCCCGGACGTACGCTGCGCGCCGCCAGGTAGGCCGGGACCGCGACGTAGCCGCCGAAGCCGATGACGACGTCGGCCGCGACATCGTCGAAGATCGCCCGCGTCTGCCGGACCGCCTGGCGCACCCGCAGCGGCAGCCTCGCCAGATCCGCCGATGGTTTACGGGGCAACGGAACGGGGGTGATCAGCTCCAGGCGGTAGCCACGCTCGGGCACCAGCCGGGTCTCCAAGCCGCGGGCCGTGCCCAACGCGGTGATCCGCACGCTCGCATCGAGCGCGGTGAGCGCATCGGCAACGGCCATCGCGGGTTCGACGTGACCGGCGGTGCCGCCGCCGGCGAGAACCACGGAGATACCGCTCACCCGTGACGTTGACCTTCCAGTGTGCGAGCCCGTCGGCCCTGATTGCGCTGGCCAGCACCATAACCGACGGGTGGGGTGGCCGAGCGCACCGGGCGCTTGGCCGATCGCGACCGCGCAGCTTTCGCGGGCGTGGAGCCGGGCTTGGTGGCCTGCCGGGCGCTGCGGCCCGAGCGGGTCTTCAGGCGGTCACGCAGCGCCTCGGTGCGGGTGGGCACGTAGGGGGCGGGCAGCGGCAGACGCAAGAGCCGGTTGACCCGGTCGTCGCGGCCGGCGCGCAGCGCGGCGACGGCCTGCGGTTCGTGGCGCGCGGCGTTGGCCATGATGCCGATCATCAACAGCGTCGTGGCCGTGGACGTGCCTCCGGCGGAGATCAGGGGCAGCTGCAGCCCGGTGACCGGAAGCAGGCCGACGACGTAGCCCACGTTGATGAAGACCTGCGAGAGCACCCACAGCGTGGCCGTCGCGGTGAGCAGCCGCAGGAACGGATCCGCGGACCGTCGCGCGATACGCATGCCGGTGTACGCGAACAGGCCGAACAGGCACAGCAACCCGGCCGCGCCGATGAAGCCGAGTTCCTCGCCGACGATGGCGAAGATGAAGTCGTTGTGGGCGTTGGGCAGGTAGTTCCACTTCGCGGTGCCTTGGCCCAGACCGTCGCCGAACACGCCGCCGTTGGCCAGCGCGAAGCGGGCCTGGCGGGACTGGTAGCCCATGCCCTGCGCATCGGCGCCCGGGTTGAGCCAGGCCTGCACGCGCGCCGACCGGTAGCCGGCCGTCATGGCCAGCACCGCACCCGACACGACGACCGCGCCCAGCGAGGTGAGGAACACCCGCAGCGGAAGGCCGGCGTACCAGAGCAGACCGAGCAGGATCACACCCATCGACATCGTCTGCCCGAGATCCGGCTGGGAAACCACCAGGGCCAGCGCGATCACCGCGACCGGCACCAGCGGCACCAGCATCTCTTTGAGCGAGGCCTGCTCCATGCGGCGTGCCGCCAGCAGGTGCGCACCCCACACCGCCAACGCGATCTTGGCCAGCTCCGACGGCTGCATGGAGAATCCGGCGACGACGAACCAGCCGCGCGACCCGTTGGCCTCTTTGCCGATGCCGGGGATGAGCACCAGGACGAGCAGCACGATCGTGAACAGGAAGCTGCTGAATGCGAAGCGGCGCATCACCGCCACCGGCGTGCGCATCGCGATGTAGAACGCGAGCAGGCCGATCGCCGTCCACAGCACCTGCTTGCCGAAGACCGCCCACGGCGAGCCGTCCATGTCGTAGGAGTAGACACCCGAGGCCGACAGCACCATCGTCAAGCCCATCGTGATGAGCAGCGCGGTCACGGCGATGATCAGGTGGAACGACGTCATCGGCCGGTCCAGCCAGGCTCCGACGCGGGTGCGCGGTGCGGTCGCGGCACCGCCGGAGTCATGCGAGGACGACGTGGACGACTTTCCCGCGGTCAGCGCAGGCAGGGCGGTCCCCGCATCGTCGGCCGCGGGGTTGGCGCGCCGGTGGCGCAGCCGGGCGAGGATCGCGCTCATCGGTGACCCGCTACCGAAGCGCTGCGCGTACGGCCGCGGCGAACGTGTCGCCCCGGTGCCCGTAGCTGCGGAACTGGTCGAAGGAGGCGCCTGCCGGTGCGAGCAGCACCGTGTCGCCGGGTCCGGCGAGACCGCGCGCAGCGTCCACGACGGCCGCCATGACGGCGTCGGCCACCGGACCGTCACCCGCCCGAGCGTGAGTCACACCTGTCACAGCTTTCTCAACCACCCCAGAATCCTCCCCCGTCAGCACCTCGACGACGGGGACATCCGGCGCGTGTCGTGCCAGCGCCTGCGCCACGACCGCCCGGTCGCGGCCCAGCAGAACGACCCCGACCAGGCGGTTCGCCACCGCGACCAGCAGCTCGTCGACCGAGGCGCCTTTGAGTAGACCGCCGGCGACCCAGACCACCCGGGGGAAGGCGCTGATCGACGCGCGGGCGGCGTGCGGATTGGTGGCCTTGGAATCGTCGACGTAGGTCACCCCGTCGGCCACGGCCACCACCTCGGCGCGGTGCCGGCCCACCGCGAACGTCTCGAGCGCCTGCGCCACCGCGGCGGCGGGCACCTCGACCGCCCGTGCGAGCGCCGCGGCCGCCAACGCGTTCAGCACACCCACCGGGCCGGCCACCGGGACCCGCGCGGCCTCGGCCAGCACCAGACCCTCGGCGAACGCGTTGTCGACCAGATGACCGTCGGCCACCCCCAGCTCACCGGGGCCCGGCTCACCGAGCCGGAAGCCGACCCGGGTCGGCGCGGCGCAGTCGGCCAGCAGCGCCGCCGCGATCGCATCGTCCACACCGCCCACGGCGATCGGCCCGGTCAGCGCCCGCGCCTTGTCCTGGGCGTAGGCCTCGAGCGAGCCGTGCCAGTCCACGTGGTCCTCCGCCACGTTGAGCACTGCGCCCGCATCCGGGTGCACCGACGGCGCCCAGTGCAGCTGGAAGCTGGACAGCTCGACGGCCAGCACGTCGACCGGCTGGTCCAACACCGCCAGTACCGGCTCGCCGATGTTGCCGCACAGCGCCGAGCGCCGGCCCGCCGCGCACAGCATCGCGTGCAGCATCGACGTCGTCGTGGTCTTGCCGTTGGTGCCGGTCACGACCAGCCACGTCTTGGGCGGCCCGTAGTGCCCGGCCCGGTCCAGCCGCCAGGCGAGCTCGACGTCGCCCCACACCGGGACGCCGGCCGCCGCGGCCGCCGCGGGCACCGCGCCCTCCGGCGGGATGCCGGGGCTGACGACGACGAGATCGAACTCCGCGATGGTCGCGGCGGCGCCGGCAGGGTCGACGACCGCGCCACCCTGCTGCGCGTAGGCCGTCAGGGCCGACGGGCTGTCGTCGGTGAGGGTGGCGCGCGCGCCCAGCGGCGTCAGCGCCGCCAGCACCGCGCGGCCGGTGATGCCGGCGCCCACGACCAGCACCGCGGCGCCGGGTGCGATGACGTCGCTCACCTCACGCCCCGACGGTCGTCAGCCACTCGCTGTAGAACAGCGCCACCCCGAGCCCGCACGCGATCGCGGTCAGCAGCCAGAACCGGATGATCACCGTGGTCTCCGCCCAGCCCACCAACTCGAAGTGATGATGGAACGGCGCCATCCGGAACACCCGGCGGCCCGTGGTGCGGAACGCCATGATCTGCACCACCACCGAGGTGACCTCGGCGACGAACAGCGCGCCCAGCACCACCGCGAGCATCTCGGTGCGGCTGGTCACCGACAGGCCGGCGATGATGCCGCCCAGAGCCAGCGACCCGGTGTCGCCCATGAAGATCTTGGCCGGGGCGGCGTTCCACCACAGGAAGCCGATGCACGCCCCGGCGGTGGCCGCGGCGATGATCGCCAGATCCAGCGGGTCGCGCACGTTGTAGCAGCCCAGGCCCGGGCTGGTGGCGCAGGCGTTGCGGAACTGCCAGAACGTGATCAGCACGTAGGCGGCACACACCATCGCCATCGCGCCGGCGGCCAACCCGTCCAGGCCATCGGTGAAGTTCACCGCGTTCGACCAGGCGCTCACGACCACCACGCAGAACAGCACGAAGATTGCCGGAGCCAGCGTGACCGTGGCGATTTCCCGCACGTAGGACAGCTCGGCGCTGCCGGGGGTCAGGCCGTCGGCGTTGCGGAACTGCAGCGCGAGCACACCGAACAGCACGGCGGCGACCAGGATGCCGACGGTCTTGGCCGTCTTGTTCAGCCCGAGGTTGCGGGCGCGGCGCAACTTGATCAGATCGTCGACGAACCCGACGACGCCCAGCGCGGTGGCCAGGCCGAGCACGAGCAGCCCTGACGCCGACGGCCCCTTGCCGTCGATCACCACGCCGACCAGATGCGTGCCGAAGTAGCTGGCCCAGATGCCGGCGACGATCGCGACACCGCCCATCGACGGCGTGCCCCGCTTCTTGGCGTGGCTGGGCGGACCGTCCTCGCGGATCTCGTGACCGAAACCCTGCCGGGTGAACAGCCGGATCAGCACCGGGGTGAGCAGGATCGACACGAAGAGCGCGATCCCGACCGCGATCAGGATCTGCCTCATCGGCCGTCCTCGGCGATCAGCGCATCGGCCACAGCGTCCAGCCCGGCGGCTCGGGACGCCTTGACCAGCACCACGTCGCCGGGCTGCAACTCCGCGCGCAGCACATCGAGCGCGGCCTCGGCATCGGCGACGGGCGTGGCCTCCGAGCCCCAGGAGCCCTCCATCACCGCGCCGTTGAACATGGCGCTCATAGGCCTCCCGGTTCCGACGACGATGAGTCGAGAGACATCTAAGCGCACGGCCAACCGCCCGATGCGGTCGTGCTCGGTAATCGAGTCCTCGCCGAGCTCGCCCATCTCACCGAGCACCGCCCACGTGCGGCCTTCGCGACCCATCCACGCCAGCGCCTTGAGGCCGGCGCTCATCGAGTCGGGGTTGGCGTTGTAGGCGTCGTTGATGATCGTCACGCCGTCGCTGCGGGTGGTGACCGCCATCCGCTGCGCCGACACGGGTCCGGCGCCTGCCAGCGCGTCGGCGATCTGGGTCAACGTTGCCCCGCACTCCAGCGCCACCGCGGCCGCGCACAGCGCATTCGAGACCTGGTGGTCACCGTGCACCGCCAGCGAGACGCCGACCTGCCCGTCGACGGTGTGCAGCGTGAACTCCGGGCGCGCGAGCGCGTCGAGGCTGACATCGTCGGCCCACACGTCGACGGTGGTGTCGGAGGAGTCGGCGCGCCCGACCCGCACGACGCGCGCCTGCGTCACCTCGGCCATCTTCGCAACGATCGAGTCGTCGGCATTGAGGATCACCACACCGGAGGACGGAACAGATTGCGGCAGTTCGGATTTCGTCGCCGCGATCGCCTCCCGCGAGCCGAACTCGCCGAGATGGGCGGTGCCCACGTTGAGCACCACCGCGATCGACGGGCGCGCGATCCGCGCGAGCGCGGCGATGTTGCCGCGGTGGCGCGCCGACATCTCGAGAACGAGGAAGTCGGTGTCGGCGGTCGCCCGCAACACCGTCCAGGGATGACCCAGTTCGTTGTTGAACGATCCGGGCGGAGCGATCACCTGACCCAGCGGGGCGAGGACGGCGGCGATCAGATCCTTGGTCGACGTCTTACCCGACGATCCGGTGATCCCGATGATCGTCAGGCCATCGGCGGCCAGCTCGGCGGCCACCGCGGCCGCCAACCTGGCGAGCGCGGCCAGCACCGCCGCGCCCGACCCGTCGGCATCGTGTTCGAGCACGCTGGCCGCACCGTCCTCGGCGGTGACCGGGTCGACGACGACCGCGGGCACTCCTACCGGGCGCGCGGCGAGCACGCCGACCGCACCGGCGTCGAGCGCCGCCGCGGCGAAGTCGTGGCCGTCGGAGCGTGCCCCCGGCAGCGCGAGGAACAGGCTGCCCGGACCGACGGCGCGGGAGTCGAATTCGACGGTCCCGGTGACGCGCAGCGTGGCCGCCTCCTCGGCACCGACGTCGGCGAGCCGGCCGCCCACGATGTCGGCGATCTGGGCCAGCGACAGCTCGATCATCGGTCCTGTCCGCCCGCGGTCAGCGCATCGAGTGCGGCGGCGAGCTCCGCGCGGTCGTCGAACGGCCGGGTGACACCCCGGCTGGTCTGGCCCGTCTCGTGGCCCTTGCCCGCGATCAGCACCACATCACCCTCCCGCGCCCACGCCACCGCGTGATCGATCGCCGCCCGGCGCTCGCCGATCTCGATCACCTCGGCGCGCCCACCCGCGGTGCCGGCCACGATCGCGGCCCTGATGTCCGAGGGCTCCTCGTCGCGAGGATTGTCGTCGGTGACCACCACGAGGTCGGCCAACCCAGCCGCGACCTCTCCCATCGGGAAACGCTTGCCCGCATCGCGGTCACCGCCCGCTCCGAACACAACGGCGAGCCGGCCGGCGCACTGGCTGCGCAGCGTCTCGAGCACCGCCTGCAGCGCCCCCGGCTTGTGGGCGTAGTCGACGACGGCCAAGAACGGCTGCCCGCGGTCCACCCTCTCCAGCCGTCCCGGCACCGTCGCCGCCCGCAGGCCGGGCACCGCCTGCTCGGGCGACACCCCCACCGCGTCGAGCAGTGCCAGCGCCAGCGCGGCGTTGGCGATGTTGTAGCGACCCGGCAGGCCGATCTCGACACCGTGGTGCACCCCGGCCGGGTCGACGACGACGAAATCCTGGACGCCAGCGGGTCCATCGACGGGCTCGGCCCGGATCTGCTCCACAGTCCAGTCGGCGGTGCCGGCCGGCGTCGCCTGCAGGGCGACCGTGACCGCGGTGTCGGCGCGCCGCGCCATCGCACGACCCCACTCGTCGTCGACGCAGATCACCGCCTCGGCGGCATGCGTCGGCGACGCGGGATCGAACAGTTTGGCCTTGGCCTCGAAGTACTCCTCCATCGTGGAGTGGAAGTCGAGGTGGTCGCGGGACAGGTTGGTGAAGCCGCCGACGGCGAACGACGTGCCGTCCACCCGGCCGAGAGTCAGCGCGTGGCTGGACACCTCCATCACCACGGTGTCGACTCCGCGCTCGAGCATGACCGCGAACAGCGCCTGCAGATCGGGCGCTTCGGGGGTGGTCAACCCGCCGGCCTCGTCGCGGCCGTCGATGCGGACCCCGACGGTGCCGATCAGCCCGGCCACCCGCCCGGCCGCCCGCAGACCGGCCTCGATCAGATAGGTGGTGGTGGTCTTGCCCGACGTACCGGTGACCCCGATGACGCGCAATCGCGTCGACGGATTCCCGTAGACGGCAGCCGCCGCCGCACCCAGCACCGTGCGCGGGTGCGCGTGCAGCAGCACCGGCACACCGATGTCGCCGGCGGCCGAGAGCTCGGCCAGCCCGTCGTGATCGGTCAGCACCGCGACCGCACCGCGCGACACCGCGTCGGCCGCGTAGCGAGCTCCGTGAGAGCGTGCGCCCGGCAGTGCGGCGAACAGATCACCCGGGCGGGCGTCCTGGCCCCGCAGCGTCACTCCCGTCAGGTGCAGCTGCGGCAGCGGGTCGACCTCGGCGTGCACCGCGGAGATGAGACGAGCCATTTCCCCGAGCGGTAGGCCTGCGGGATGGTTGGGGCGCAGATTCATGGCCATGTCACAGTACCCAGCCCCGCACCCGGCCCGTGGCCGCCTGCGAGCGTCACCCCGCCTGGAGGGTGAGCGGCGCCCCGGGGTCCTTGGACAGCGGCACGTTCTCCCGCTGCAGCAGCCACGACGCGATGTTGTGGAACAGCGGCGCCGCCGAGGAACCGGGCGACCCGTCAGCGGCCCGGTGCGGCGCATCCATCATCACGCCCACCACGTAGCGCGGGTCGTCGGCCGGCGCCATGCCCGCGAACGTGATCCAGTAGACGTCGTCGTAATAGCAGCCGCAGGCGGGATTGATCTGCTGCGCGGTGCCCGTCTTGCCGGCGATCTGATATCCCTCGACCGCCGCGGCGGGTCCGGTGCCCTGCTGAATCCCCATCGGGTCGCGCTGCACGATCGCACGGAACATGTTGCGCACCGTGCGCGCGGTCTCCGGCGAGACCACCCGGACACCCTCGGGCCGCGGTTCGTCGGTGCGGGTGCCGTCGGGGGCGATCGTCGCTTTCAGGATGCGCGGCGGAATCCGCACACCGTCGTTGGCGATCGCCTGGTAGATGCCCGACATCTGCAGCAGGGTCATCGAAAGGCCCTGTCCGATCGGGAGATTGGAGAAGGTGCTGCCCGACCATTGGTCGATGGGCGGAACCAGCCCCGCGCTCTCACCGGGCAGTCCGACACCGGTGCGCTGACCGAGGCCGAACTTGCGCAACATCTCGGCGTACTTCTGCGGCCCGACGCGCTGGGCCAGCATGAGCGTCCCGACGTTCGACGACTTCCCGAACACGCCGGTGGTGGTGTACGGCATGGTGCCGTGGTTCCATGCGTCGCGGACGGTGACGCCGCCCATGTCGATCGAACCGGGAACCTGCAGGACCTCGTCCGGGGTGGACAGATGGTTCTCGATCACCGATGCCGCGGTGATGATCTTGTTGACCGACCCCGGTTCGAACGGCGACGACACCGACAGATTGCCCAGCTCCCGGGTGGATTGCTTGCTGATGTCCTGGCCGGGGTTGAAGGTGTTGTCGTTCGACATCGCCAGCACCTCACCGGTTTTGGCGTCGAGCACCACCGCGGAGACGTTCTTCGCGCCAGAGGCGTCCTTGGCCATCTGGACCTGCTGCTGGACGTAGAACTGGATGTCGTCGTCGAGGGTCAGCATGACCGTCGACCCGTTCACCGCGTCGTGCCGATTGCGGAGGCTGCCCGGAATCATGACGCCGTCGGAGCCACGGTCGTAGGTGACCGAGCCGTCGGTTCCGGCGAGCACCGAGTCCAGGGAATCCTCCAGGCCCAGCAGGCCGTGGCCGTCCCAGTCGATGCCACCGACGACGTTGGCCGCCAGCGACCCACCCGGGTATTGGCGCAGATCCTGACGTTCGGCGCCGACCTCGGGGAAGTCGGTGGTGATCGCGTCGGCGATCGCGGGATCGACCGCACGGGCCAGATACACGAACGTCTCGTTGCTGCGCAGCTTCTTGAGCACCGTGGCGCTGTCGGGTTTGTTGCCCAGCCGGGACGCGACCCCGTCGGCGATCTGCCGCAGGCGCGCATCCGGCGTCGGGACGGTCACGGCCGAGCCGCCACCGTCCTCGCTCTCGGCCGCCTTGCTCTTGTCGTAAGCCTCTTGCAACTGCTTGCGCACCCGCTGCGGCTGGAACGTCAGCGCGCGGGCCTCGATGGTGAACGCCAGCTTGTCGCTGTTGCGGTCCACGATCGAGCCGCGCACCGCGGCGTCGACGTCGGTGACCTTGAGCTGGCCCGCGGCCTCGGCGCGCAGCCCGTCGGCCCGCGGCACCTGCAGCGTGAACAGCTGGGCGGCGGCGAGCACGAGCAGCAGGAAGATCACCGCGTTGCCGGTGCGGTGCCGGAAGACGAAGGACGCGCTGCGCAGCCCGCTGGTCGTGACTGGCCGGCGCACCCGGCGCGACCGCGCCGAGCGTTCGGCACTCCCCGCGCGCGGGGTTCGGCGCGCGGGCTGCGCCTTGCGACTCATGCCGGCGGGCCCGGCACCGGTGCGGCGGGCTCGACGGGCACGGGGGCGGGCAGTGCGGCGGGCGCCGGACCGGGCAAGGGACCGGGCAAGGGACCAGGCATCGGACCGGGCAGGGCACCGCCGACCGTGTGCGGCACCTCGACACCGGGCGCCTGAGCAGGCAGCGGCGCCTGGCCGGGCAGCAGCGGCGCAGTGAGGGGCATGGTCTGCGACGGTAGCCGGACCGGGACCTCAGACGGCGTTACGACGCGCGGAGCGGGCGGCGCGGGCGGAGCAGGCTCGGGCAGCGGCGCGTTCAGTGGGGGCGGCGGCACGCCCTCGGCGGGCTTCGGGGTGCCGACCACGACCCAGTTGCCCGAGGCGTCCTGCACCAGATGGGCGGTGTCGCGGGACGGGATCATCCCGAGATTGCGGGCCGCCTCGGCCAGCGCAGGCGCCGCCTGCGCCTGCAGCACATCGCGTTCCAGGGCCTCCTTCTGTTGCAGCAGCGCCTGGTTGACCTGGCGCGCGTGCCCCAGCTGATACGACCGCTCGGCCGCGTCGGTCGACAGCCACAGCGTGACTCCCAAGCCCAGCCCGAGGCAGCCGATGACCAGCACCACGAACGGTACCCGCGCGACGAGGCGACGCGGATTGAGATCGATCGACGCGAGGCGGACCAACAGACGCTGCCGCAGTGGCGGCCGCACGACCTTGGGCGCCTTGGCCTTACGCGCCTTCGCCCGAGCCTTCGCCTGGCTCGCGGTCTTCGGCCGGGCCGGGGTGTCGGTGAGCCGCTGGATCGGCGTCGTGCGGGGCGCAGGCCGGCTCCGGTCGCCGGCACGGGCCCGCGGCGACGCGTCGACGGGCGCACGCCCGGCGTCGCGGACCGGACGGCGGCCCGCCTTCTTCGCCGTGCCCGCTGCAGCGCGGGACGAGGCGCGAGCCTTGGTGTTCTTGCCTGCCTTCGGGCCCGCCTTGGGCGTTCTCTGGGTCTTCATCGGTGCTGCCCCCCAACTTTCTCCAACGCGCGCAACCGAACCGGAGCGCTTCTGGGATTTCGGTCGATCTCCTGCGCACTCGCGCGTTCGGCGCCTCGGGTCAGTGCGATGAATTCGGGTCCGTGGCCGGGTAATTCGACCGGCAGACCGGCAGGCGTCCGCGACGCCGTCGCTGCGGCGAACTCCTGCTTCACGATGCGGTCTTCCAGCGACTGGTAGGCCATCACCGCGATGCGTCCGCCGGACCGCAACGCGCGCAAGGCCTTCGGGATCGCCAGCCGCAGTGCGTCGAGCTCTGCGTTGACCGCGATGCGCAGCGCCTGGAAGGTGCGCTTGCCGGGGTGTCCGCCGGTGCGCCGGGCCGGCGCCGGGATCGCCTGGTAGAGCAGCTCGACCAGTTCACCGGTCGAGGTGAAGGGAGTGACCGCGCGGCGGCGCACGATGTGGGCGGCGATGCGTCCGGCGAATTTCTCCTCGCCGTACTCGCGCAGAATGCGCGCGATCTGTTTCTCCTCGTAAGTGTTGAGAATGTCCGCTGCCGTCAGCGGGGCGTCGGAGTCCATCCGCATGTCCAGCGGGGCGTCGGTGGCGTAGGAGAACCCGCGCTCTGGTTGGTCGAGCTGCATGGAGGACACGCCGAGGTCGAACAGGAACGCATCGATGTCGGTCAGCTCGAATCCGTCGTAGCGGGTGTGGATCGCGGTGAACCGGTCGCCGAACGGCGCCAGTCGGTCGCCGGCGATCCGCAGAGCCTGGGGGTCGCGGTCCAGCCCGACGACGCGCAGTGCCGGGAAATCGGTCAGGAAGCGTTCGGTATGCCCTCCGGCACCCAGGGTGGCGTCGACCAGGGTCGCGCCGGCGCCGTCGTCGCCGTGCCGGGTCAGCGCGGGCGCGAGGAGCTCGACGCAGCGGTTGAGCAGAACCGGAACGTGCGGCTGGTCGGTCATCGCAGCACCCTCAGCGATCGGGGCGGCCCCTGCGGCGAGGTCCCTGTCCGAGAGCACGGACCTGACGTCGGGGAAGTACGTCAGGGCCGGTTCGGGCAGAGGCCGCGCCGCACGGGCCTGCGGGGCCAGGTCAAATGATGTCGCCGAGTGCTTCATCGCTGGCCGCGGAGAAGTTCTCTTCGTGAAGCTCCTGGTAGTCCTGCCATGCCTGGGCGTCCCAGATCTCGAGGAATTCGATCGAGCCGATGACCACGCACTCCTTGCTGAGGTTCGCGTAGCGGCGGTGCTCGGCGGACAGCGTGATCCGGCCCTGGGTGTCCGGATACTGCTCGTCGGTGCTGGCGGCCAGGTTGCGCAGGTAAGCGCGTGCCTGCGGGTTGCCCCGCTTCGCCCGGCCGGAGATCTCGGTGACCATTTCCTCGAACTCCGCCCGCGGATAGACAGCCAGGCTGTGATCTTGACTCTTGGTGACCATCAACCCTCCTGCCAGTGCGTCGCGGAACTTGGCGGGCAACGTGAGTCGCCCCTTGTCATCGAGCTTGGGCGTGTAGGTGCCGAAGAACATCTCGCCACCTCGCTCAGACCTCGCCCTGGCGGAACCCCGGTCGCTCCGTTGTCCGCCACTTTACCCCACAATCCCCCACTTTGCGCCTAAGCACGGGTGGCATTCCGTGTCCGTCCCCACTCGGCGCAGGTCAGAGTCCGTGAAGAGAAGCCCGAAGGGCTCCGCACTCACCCCCGCCGACGAAGGAAATCGCAGCTCAAAGCCACCACGCACGCTCGACGGGGCATGGTGGGGGGTGGTGGGGCAAAAAAGAGGGGCAGCCCTGGCGGGCTGCCCCTGAGTGCGCGAAACGCTATTCGTCGAAGCGGCGGCGGAACCGGTCTTCCATGCGACTGGTGAACGAGCCACCACCACCCTTGGCACGCTTGCCTCGATTGGCCGGGCCACCGGAGCCACCGCCGGACGCCGGCCGCTCACCCGGCGCACCCATCCGGGGACCGGTGATCGCGAAGACGACACCGCCGAACATCACGATGAAGCCGATCACCGACAGGATCGGGAAGCTGCCGATCATGGTCGCCTTGAACGCCACACCCGAGACCAGCATCGCGAGGCCCACCACGAACAGTGCGGCGCCTTGCAACCGGCGCCGCGTCGAGGGCGCCCTCAGAGTCCCGCCGCGAACGCTGGACGCGAACTTGGGATCCTCGGCATAGAGCGCGCTCTCGATCTGATCGAGCATGCGCTGCTCATGATCGGAGAGTGGCATTCGTCCCTCCCTCTTGCCGTGGGGGCGTCTCAGTCGTTCAAACATCAGGGTGTGCCCGTATGGACGGGCACGCAACGTCAATGATACGAGCAGAATCTGAGCCGTACCACCTACTTCGGTCCCCGATTCTATGACGAGGCGCTGTCGTCGGATGCCGCGCGTCACTTTGGCTCCGATCCGTCCGATAATGGTGGCGGCCATCGGGTCACCACAGGGAAGGGCACATACTTGGCGACGCATCTGATCGAGCTGTCGCCCACCGACATGCAGCGCCGCCTTCGTGACGCACTGTCCATCTACGTCGACGCGATGCACTACCCCCGCGGCACCGAAGAACACCGTGCCTCGATGTGGGTCGAGCACACCCGCAGGCGCGGATGGAAGGCGGTGGCCGCGGTCCAGACGAGCGACGATCCCGGCGAGGCGGAACTGACCGACGCGCCGATGCTCGGCATCGCCTACGGCTACTGCGGTGCGCCCGACCAGTGGTGGCAACAGCAGGTGGTCGCGGGACTGCGCCGCAGCGGCGCCGACGCCGCGCGCATCTCAGCACTGATGACCAGCTATTTCGAGCTCACCGAACTGCACATCCTGCCGCCGGCGCAGGGCCGCGGACTGGGCGAGGCCCTCATCCGTGCCCTACTGCAGGGCCGCGACGAGAACCACGTGCTGCTCTCGACGCCCGAGATCAACGGCGAGGCCAACCGCGCCTGGCGCCTCTACCGCCGGCTCGGCTTCGCCGACGTCATCCGCGGCTACCACTTCTCCGGAGATCCGCGGGCGTTCGCGATCCTCGGACGCGCGCTGCCGCTGTAGTCGCTCGCGCGGGTACGCGGTCTGGCACGATGACCCGGTGCGCAACCGCCACCGGACCTCCAGGCGTGTCCTCGGAATCATGCTCGTGCTCCTGGTGCTGGCACCGTCGCTGATCGGCTGCGTCCGGGTGCGCGCTTCGCTGACGGTCTCCCCCGACGACCGGGTCTCCGGCCAGATCGTGGCCGCGGCCAAACCGCGCGACGAGAGCGACAGGGGCCCGCAGCTGCTCAACAACCTGCCCTTCGCGCAGAAGGTCGCGGTCTCCGACTACAGCCGCGACGACTACGTCGGCTCCCAGGCCGTGTTCTCGGACCTGACCTTCGCCGAGCTGCCCCAGCTGGCCGGCATGAACCGCGACGCCGCCGGCGTCGACATCTCGCTGCGCCGGGCCGGCGACCTCGTCATCCTCGAAGGCCGCGCGGACCTGACGTCGCTCAGCGATCCGGAAGCCGACGTGTCGCTGTCGGTGTCTTTCCCCGGCGAGGTCACCTCCACCAACGGCGACCGGGTGTCCTCGGAGGTGGTCGAGTGGAAATTGCGGCCCGGGGTCGTCAGCACGATGAACGCCCAGGCCCGCTACACGGATCCCAGTGCGCGTTCGTTCACCGGCGCAGCGATCTGGCTCGGCGTCGCGTCCGTGATCGTCGCCGGCATCATCGGCGCGCTCGCCTACAACAACCGGGACCGCTCGCCAAAACCCGGGCAGCTCGAAGAACCTCTACGCTGAGCACGCAGACGAACGGAAGAAAGGGGCGCCCGCTGAGCGTGGATGCCAACCCCACCCGAAACGCCACTGCGGCCCCGTCGGCCGTCGAGCTGGCCGCGGCCGTCACCGAACAGCTTCGCGGCTACCTGCAGCAGCGCCGCCGCGATGCGGCCTACATCGGCACCGACTACGCGGTCTTGACCGAAGCCCTCGAGGAATTCGTCCTGCGCGGCGGTAAGCGACTGCGCCCCGCATTCGCGTACTGGGGGTGGCGCGCCGTCGCAGGTACCGAGCCCGACGCCGCGGTACTACGCCTGTTCGCGGCACTGGAACTGCTGCATGCGTGCGCCCTGGTGCACGACGACGTGATCGACGCCTCGGCGACGCGGCGCGGTCTGCCCACCGTGCACCGCATCTTCTCCGACCGGCACCGCGAGCAACGCTGGCACGGCTCCCCCGACCAGTTCGGGCTGTCGGCGGCCATCCTGCTCGGCGATCTGTCCCTGGTGTGGGCCGACGACATCGTCACCACGGCGCCCATCGGAGCCGACGCGCAAGCCCGGGTGCAGCGGGTGTGGGCGGCGATCAGGACCGAGGTGCTCGGCGGCCAGTACCTCGACATCGTCAACGAGGCCAGCGGCGCCGACACGGTGGCCGCGGCCCTGACCGTCAACACCTACAAGACGGCCTCCTACACCATCTCGCGTCCGCTGCAGTTCGGCGCCGCAGCCGCCGGGGACCGCCCCGAGATCCAGGACGCCTTCCACGAGGTGGGCACCGGCCTCGGGATCGCGTTCCAGCTGCGCGACGACGTGCTCGGCGTGTTCGGCGACCCGGCCGTCACCGGGAAGCCGTCCGGGGACGATTTGCGTTCCGGTAAGCGCACCGTGCTGCTCGCCGAGGCGATCGCGCTGGCCGAACAGCGGGACCCGGTCGCGGCCAAACTGCTCCGCACCTCCATCGGCACCGATCTGTCCGACGACGCGGTCACCGAGCTGCGTGCGCTCATCGAATCCGTGGGGGCACTGGCAGCAGTCGAGAATCGCATCGAGACCCTGACCGCGACCGCGATCGCCACCCTCGACTCGGCGCCCATCGACGCGCAGGCGCGGGCCGGCTTGACCGAGCTCGCCAGATTGGCCGCGAACCGCACCGCGTAGGCATGACGACACCCGCGCTCTCCTCCGCACCGCCACTGTCGCGGTTCCGCGCCTTCGCGGGGTCTGCGGCGGCCAAACCGGCCTGGGTCGGCGCGCTGGGGGCTGTGCTGGTTGCCGCCGGCGGCCTCGGTGCCGGCAGCACCCGCCTGCACGACCCGGTCCTCGAGTCGATGCATCTGTCGTGGCTGAGATTCGGCCACGGCCTGGTGCTCTCGTCGCTGCTGCTGTGGAGCGGTGTGGTGCTGATGCTGGTGGCCTGGCTGTGGCTCGGCCGGCACGTGATCGCCCGCACCGCAACGCACTACACCATGGTGGTCACCACCGGCTTCTGGCTCGCCCCGCTTCTGCTGAGCGTGCCGCTGTTCAGCCGCGACACCTACTCCTACCTCGCGCAGGGCGCCCTGCTGCGCGACGGATTCGACCCCTACCTGGTCGGCCCGATCGAGAACCCGAACTCGCTGCTGGACAACGTGAGTCCCATCTGGACCACCACGACGGCGCCGTACGGGCCGGCGTTCATCCTGATCGCCAAGTTCGTGACCATGGCCGTCGGGAACGACGTCATCGCCGGCACCATGCTGTTGCGGCTGTGCATGTTGCCGGGGCTGGCCCTGCTGATCTGGGCGGTCCCGCGGGTGGCGCGGCACGTCGGAGCGAACACCGCAGCCGCCCTGTGGATCTGCGTGCTCAACCCGCTGGTGATCATCCAGCTGATGGGCGGGGTCCACAACGAAATGCTCATGGTGGGCCTGATGATGGCCGGCATCGCGCTGTGCTTCGGTGACCGGTGCGTGGCCGGCGTGACGCTGATCGGGGTCGCCGTCGCGGTCAAAGCCACGGCGGGCCTGGCTCTTCCGTTCATGGTGTGGGTGTGGGCGCGCTCGCTGCAGCGGCGTCGCGGCTACTCCCGGGGCAAGGCGTTCCTGATCGCCGCCGCGTCCGCCGTGGTGGTGTTCGCGGCCGTGTTCGCCGTGCTCTCGCTGGCCGCGGGCGTGGGTCTGGGATGGCTGACCGCGCTGGCGGGTTCGGTGAAGATCATCAACTGGCTGACCGTGCCCACCGCGATCGCGAACCTCACCAATGCGGTGATCGGCCTCGTGATCCCCGTCAACTTCTATGCGGTGCTGGACATCCTGCGCATCATCGGGATCGGGATCATCGCCGTCTCGGCACCGGTGCTCTGGTGGCGGTACCGGCGCACCGACCGCGACGCCCTGATGGGCATCGCCACGCTGATGGTGATCGTGGTCCTGTTCGTGCCCGCCGCGCTGCCGTGGTACTACACGTGGCCGCTCGCGGTGATGGCCGCGCTCGCCCAGTCGCCGCGGGCCATCGCGCTCATCGCGGCCTTCTCGACGTGGATCACGGTGATCTGGCGGCCCGACGGAGCCCACGGCATGTACTCGTGGTTCCACGTGGCGCTCGCGACCTCCTGCGCGGCGGCCGCGTGGTACTGGTTACACCGGGCCCCTGCCACGGAGCTCAGTACGCCATCGCCTGCGCGCGGCGAACCACCTCTCGAGCCTGATGCGAATGCAACGCGTCCACCGGGCGCGCATTAGCCAACCCCTCGGTCGAGCCGTCGCGCCGGATCGTCAATGACGGATCCGGGGTGAACAGCCAGCGCACGATCTCGGTTTCGTGGTAGCCGCCGTCGTGCAGCACGACCAGCAGCCCCGGCAGCGGCTTGACCACGTGCCCCTTGTCGTCGAAGAAGACCTTGGGGATCACCACGTCGCGGCCGCGGCGCACGGCCACCAGGTGGCCCTCCCGGAGATGCTGATGGACCTTGCTCACCGGAACCTTCAACAGCCGCGCGACAGTGGGCAGGTCGTAGACGTCCTCGTCGGGAGCCAACACGTCCTCGGCAGTCGGAATGCTGCTCATCGCACAGAGTCTAGGCCCATCGCGGCGCAGGGCGATGCCGCTTGGCGGGCCGGCGGTGTCCCGCCTCGTACCATGAGTCCGATGGAGACCTTCCAGCCGACCGGCGGGCTGACCGGCGCAGTGCTGGACGGCCGCTACCGAGTCGGTCCGCTGATCGCCACCGGCGGAATGTCCGCGGTGTACCGCGGCGTCGATGTGCGGCTGGACCGCCCGGTCGCGCTGAAGGTCATGGACAGCCGCTACGCCGGCGACGAACAGTTCCTCACCCGGTTCCAGCGTGAAGCGCGGGCCGTCGCACGGCTCAAGGACCCCGGGTTGGTCGCTGTCTACGACCAGGGCGGCGGCGCCCGCAGCGGCGAACCCCCGTACCTGGCGATGGAACTCGTCGACGGCGGCACCCTGCGCGAATTACTCCGCGAGCGCGGTCCGATGCCGCCGCACGCAGTGGCCGCGGTGCTACGCCCCGTGCTCTCGGGCCTCGCCGCCGCCCATCGCGCCGGGCTCGTGCACCGCGACGTCAAACCGGAGAACGTGCTCATCAGTGACGACGGAGAGGTCAAGATCGCCGACTTCGGCCTGGTGCGGGCACTGGCCGAGGCCAAGATCACCGCGACGAGTGTGATTCTCGGCACCGCCGCATATCTGGCGCCCGAGCAGGTGGCGTCAGGGGACACCGACGCGCGTGGCGACGTGTACGCCGTCGGCGTGCTCGTGTTCGAACTGCTCACCGGCGCCACGCCGTTCACGGGAGACACTCCGCTCGCGGTGGCCTATCAGCGGCTGGACCACGATGTGCCACCGCCCAGCAGCCGGATCGCCGGTGTGCCACGGCAATTCGACGAACTCGTGGCGTGCGCGACGGCACGTGACCCGGCGGGCCGGTTCGCCGATGCAGCCGAGATGGGCGAAGAGCTCGACACGATCGCCACCCGACTGGGGCTACCCCGCTTCACCGTGCCGGCACCGCGCAACTCTGCGATGCACCAGTCGGCGTCCGTCGTCGACACCCCCACCACGAACCTCGCCGGTCCGCGGCACACCCGCGTGATGGAACGCGTCGACGCACCCGAACCCGAACCCACCGAGCTGGACCCCGACGACGATGACGAATACCGGCCGCCGACAGGGCGATTCGCCGGGATCGACCTCGAGGAGTTCTATTGGGCCCGCCAGCGCGCGCGACGCGTGCTGGCATTCTGGGTCATCGCCGTGCTGACACTGGCCGGGCTGGCCGCTGCGGGCGCGTGGACGCTCGGCACCAACCTGCCCAACCTGCTCTAGTCGCGCAGCATCTCCGCGACCAAGAACGCCAACTCGAGCGACTGCTGCGTGTTCAGCCGAGGATCGCAGGCCGTCTCGTAGCGACCCGCCAGGTCGGTGTCCGAGATGTCCTGCGCCCCACCGAGACACTCGGTGACATTCTCGCCGGTGATCTCGACGTGGATGCCACCGGGGTGGGTGCCCAGCGCGTGGTGCACCTCGAAGAAGCCCTGCACCTCGTCGACGATGCGATCGAAGTGGCGCGTCTTGTAGCCCGTGGACGACTCATGGGTGTTGCCGTGCATCGGGTCGCACTGCCAGATCACCTGGTGCCCCGACGCCTGCACCTTCTCGATGATCGCCGGCAGCACGTCGCGGACCTTGTGGTTGCCCATGCGGCTGACCAGCGTCAGCCGGCCCGCCTCGTTGTGGGGGTCCAGCCGCTCGACGTACTCCACGGCCAGTTCCGGCGACGTCGTCGGCCCGATCTTGATCCCGATCGGATTGGCGATCACCTCGGCGAATGCGACGTGCGCGCCGTCGAGCTGGCGGGTCCGCTCCCCGATCCACAGGTAGTGCGCGGACAGGTCGTACAGCTTGGGGCCCGTCGGCGATTCCGTGTCCATCCGCAGCATCGCGCGCTCGTAATCCAACACCAGCGCCTCGTGGCTGGCGTAGATCTCTGCGGTGTCGAGGTTGCGGTCGTCGACCCGGCAGGCCGTCATGAACCGCAATCCGCGGTCGATCTCCCCGGCCAGCGCCTCGTAGCGCGCCCCGGCGGGCGAGGTCCGGACGAACTCACGGTTCCACTCGTGCACGTGGTGCAGCGAGGCCATCCCCGACGACGTCAGCGCCCGCACCAGGTTCATCGCGGCACTGGCGTTGGCGTAGGCACGCACCAGACGCGACGGATCATGCTGGCGGACCAGGGCATCGGGGGCGAAGCCGTTGACCATGTCGCCGCGGTAGGACTTCAGACCCAGCGCGTCGGTGTCCGACGAACGCGGTTTGGCGTACTGCCCGGCGATGCGGGCGACCTTCACCACCGGCATGCTCGCGCCGTAGGTCAGCACCACCGCCATCTGCAGCAACGTGCGGATGTTGGCGCGAATGTGCGGTTCGGTGTTGTCGACGAACGTCTCGGCGCAGTCGCCGCCCTGCAGCAGGAACGCCTTGCCGCGCGCCACGTCGGCCAGCTGGGCCTTGAGCTTCTCGACCTCCGTCGGCACAGTGACCGGCGGCACGCTCTCCAGCACGGTGCGCATCGCGGCGGCCTGGCCGGCGTCCCAGCTCGGCTGCTGCAACGCCTCACGGGCCAGCGCCGCGTCCAGGCGCGCACGGAGATCCTCGGGCAGCGGAGGCAGCGCAGGCAGCTGGTCGATGGGTACGTCGACGGTCCAGTTCACCCGTCCATGGTAACGGCGGGTCAAAACCGCTTTTCGTCGGTGATCAGCCGGTACCGGACCAGGTTGTGCTTGGCGTCGACCAGCGCGTCGTGGGCGTCGCGCGGCCGGGGCGGCATGCGGGGGCAGCCGTGATCCTCCCAGTACTGGCGCAGCTCACGGGTGAACCGCGGCATTGCCGGCGGCAGGTCCGTCATCGGACCCCACAGCTGGCACAGCACCACATGGTCGTAGGCGCCCACCCAGGCCCACAGCTCGATCGGTTCGTCGCCGTCGACGCCGAAGAAGTCCTCCAGTTCCGAGCGGATCTGCCGTCGCGACCGCCACAGCTTCGACGCAGGCGACGGCAGCTTCGGCAGCACGTTCTTGCGCACCCAGCGGCCCGCGCGCTCGGGGTCGAACTCGGTGGAGATGGCGTAGTACTCGCGACCGTCCTCCGCGGCCACACCGATGGAGATCAGCTCGATCGTGCGCCCGTTGTCGATGAACTCGGTGTCGTAGAAGTAGCGCACTAGGCGACGTCCCTGCTGGGCGCCGGCGCCGCGTGGATCTCGCGGTCGAGCTCCTGATCGACGAGCTTGTCGTCGGGGAACTTCGGCATGCCCGAGATCGCATCCTGGAGCCAGAGCTTGGCCTGGATGACCGGCCGGCGCAGCCAGCGTTCCCGCTCGAGGGCGCGGTGCATCTTGCGCGGACGGTTGGTGTACCGCCACCGCGCCCAGGGTGCGTGCGGACGAGAGAGCCGTATCGCGCCGATGACCAGCAGCGGGGTGATGAACATGCCGATCAACCCGGTCCACACCTTCCCTTTCAGCAGCACGATCACCGCCAGCGCCAACGTGAGCACCGCCGTGCCGATCACCAGTACGCGTGCCGCCACGGAGTCGTCGTCGCGCCAGATCGTGACGTCGAAGAACGACAGCGGATTGAAGCCGAGGATCAGCAGACCCGCCACCGCCACGGCGACGAACACCGCGTCCACCGACGCCCGGCCGTCCTCGGACCAGTACACATCGGACAGGTGAAGGATCAGCGCGAACTCGTCGAGCACCAGCGCCGCACCGATCCCGAAGACGATCGAGGCCGCGGTGAACTCGGGTACTCCCCCGTCGACCGCCAGCGCGACCATCGCGACCCCGGAGACCATCACCAGGATCACCCCGATCACCACGTGGTGGATGTGCAGCCCGCCGCCGCCGGAGATGTTGCGCGGCTGCCACCATTTGCGGGGCGCGTCGCTGTCGGCGTGCCTGCGGATGTACCGCACGATCGTGCGGGTCACGAAGAACGTCAGGATGAACGCGACCAGGCAGCACACCAGCGGCAACCGGGAGTACGGGATGCCGTCGGGTAACCCGAAGTCGAAGTCCAGGGACGCATGCACGAGGAGAACGTACGCCAAAAGTCCCGTCGACCTGCCCGTGTCGCGGCCCGGTCTGGCGCGGATGCCGCGACGGGCACCGATACTCTGGTCCGCGTTATGAGGACGTTGCGGGCGAGGTGGGTGCCGACGCTGGCCTGGCGGCTGTTCTGCCTGCTGGCGGCGATGGCGCTGATCGGCGTGGCGTGGCAGCTGCTGGGCCATGTCCCCTACCGGATCGACATCGACGTCTACCGCATGGGTGGACGGGCCTGGCTGGACGGCCGGCCGCTCTACGCCGACGGCGCGATGTTCCACACCCGCGGCGGCATCGACCTGCCGTTCACCTATCCGCCGCTGGCCGCCGTGGTGTTCTCACCGTTTGCGCTGCTGAGCCTGGAGGCAGCCAGCATCGCGATCACGGTCACCACGCTGATCCTGCTGCTGGTGTCCACGGTGATCCTGCTGACTCGTCTGCAGGTGTGGCCGAGGACGCAGATCACCGGCGAGCCGGCATGGCTGCGCCGCTGCTGGCTGGCCGCGGCGATCGTGGCGCCCGCGGTGGTCTACCTGGAGCCGATCCGCGCGAACTTCGACTTCGGCCAGATCAACGTCGTGCTCATGACGCTGGTGATCGCCGACTGCGTGCCGCGGCGCACGCCGTGGCCGCGAGGTCTGCTGCTGGGCCTGGCGATTGCTTTGAAGCTCACCCCGGCGGTGTTCCTGCTGTACTTCCTGCTGCGCCGTGACACGCGCGCACTTCTCGTGACCGTGGCCTCGGCGGCCGGGGCGACGCTGCTGGGCTTCGCGTTCGCGTGGCGGGATTCGTGGGAGTACTGGACCGAGACGGTGCGCAACACCGACCGGATCGGTACCGCGACGCTGAACACCAACCAGAACATTGCCGGCGCGCTGGCCCGGCTGGGCCTCGGCGACGACGTGCGCTTCGTGCTGTGGACGGTGCTGTGCTTCGCGGTGCTGGCGTTGACGGTGTGGGCGGTGCGCCGGGCGCTGCGCGCCGAGCAGCCGGTCCTGGCGCTGATGTGCGTGGCGATGTTCGGGCTGGCCGTGTCGCCGGTGTCGTGGTCACACCACTGGGTGTGGACGCTTCCGGTGATGGTGACGACGGCGGTGCTCGCGGTGCGGCTGCGGCACGCCGGTCTGGCGGCGGTGTTCCTGGTCGGGCTGCCGCTCATGGTGTGGACGCCGATCACGCTGCTCCCCGAGCACCGCGAGACCACCGCGTCGCTGTGGCGGCAGGTGGCCGGCGCGTCCTATCTGTGGTGGGCGCTGGCCACTATCGTCGTCGCAGGCACGGTCACCGCGCGGGCAGCACGCTACCGGAACACTGCCGGGGTACCCGCCGTCGACGCGGTCCAGGCGTAGATCCGCACTCCCTCAAGCGGCGTCCCTGAAGCGCCCAAACCGACGATTGGGCGCGAAAGCGCGAGTGGCCCACGCCATTGTGTCGATCTCAGCGCCGCCGCGGCGCAGATAGGCCTCGTACACACGCGCGATCACCTCGCGCGGCGCATCCTCGTTGACGACGGTGACCACCTCCCAGTCGAGCCCGGCGAGCATCGGAAGTCGCCGCCTGTCTTTGAGGTACTGGGAGCGCTCCGTCTGATGTTGGGCGCCGTCGTATTCGACGGCAAGCCCCAGGTTGCGCCAGCCCATGTCCAACACCGCGGTTAAGCCGTCGGCGGTGCACACCTCGATCTGCGTCTCCGGGCGGGGGAAGCCGTTGTCGACGAGCAGGAGCCGCAGCCAGCTCTCCCGAAGCGACTCCGCACCGGCGTCGACCAGCGGCAGCAATTCCCGTAGCTGGCGGACCCCGCGCACCGGACCGTAGTGGTCGATGAGGCGCTGCACGTCAGCCGCCGCGAACGGCGCAGCGCGCATCAACGCGTCGATTCTGCCCAGGGCCAGTGCGCACGGTTGATGTCGGCCGAGGTCGAAAGCCGTGCGTGCCGCGGTCGTGACAGGCAGACCCGCCACAACAGTGAGCTCGTCAGGACGGTAGCGGTCCATGCGGATCACCAGCCCGGGCTGCCGACGTCGTTCCGACACCAGCAGCTCGATCGGCTCGCGCGCATCGACCCACCGCGCACCGTGCAATGCTGACGCGGCGGCGCCCGCGATGACGCCGAGCCGATCCGACGTCAACCAGGCGCCGAGGATGCGGTCGTCGAGTGCGGGGACCGCGTGCTTGGGCATGTAGACGCCCCGGAACATCTGCGTGTACCAGCGCCGCAGCTCGTGGCGGGGGACGCCGTCACCGAGTGCTTCGCGGCCGAGAAAGACCTCTGTCATGACGGCATCGTGGCCCTGCCCTCCGACAAGGCCCGCCCGCCGCCGTCGAACACGACGAAATGGCGTCGATCACTCGCACTTTCCCGCCCGAACGTCGGTTTGGGCGAAATATGCGCTCAGCCGGCGGCGGCCTCCGGGAGCCGGGTCGGCGGCTTGGCGGCCGCCTCACCTTTTCCCTCTTTGATGTCGGCGGCGTAGAGGTCGACGTACTCCTGACCGGACAGCTGCATCAGCTCGTACATGACCTCGTCGATCACCGCACGCTCGATGAAGCGGTTCCCGGCCAGACCCTCGAAGCGCGAGAAGTCCATCGGGGCGCCGAACCGGACCGTCACCCGGCCGAAGCGCCACATCTTGCTGCCCGGCGGGTTGACGACGTCGGTGCCGATCATCGCGACCGGGATCACCGGCACCTGCGTCTCGAGAGCGAGCCGGGCCAGACCCGTCTTGCCCTTGTACAGCCGGCCGTCCGGCGAGCGCGTGCCTTCCGGATACATGCCGAGCAGTTTGCCCTGGCTCACGATGCGCTGGGCGGTGGTCAGCGCACTCTGCGCGCTGTCGGCGTCCGTGCGGTCGATCGGCACCTGCCCGGCCACGGTGTAGAACCACCGGGTGAACCACCCTTTGAGCCCCGTACCGGTGAAGTACTCGGCCTTGGCGAGGAACGTGATGCGCCGGTTCACCACCAGGGGCAGATAGAAACTGTCCGCCACTGCCAGATGGTTACTGGCGAGGATCACCGCGCCGTTGGCCGGAACATGCTCCAAGCCTTCGACTTTGGGCCGGCCGAGCAGGGTCAGCAACGGTCCCATGAAGACGAACTTGAACAGCCAGTACCACATGGACCCTCCAGTTCACCCGACCGAGACGCTCTGCGCCAACCTTACCCACGCCATGTGCCGCCGACCACAGGTGACGCCTACTCCTCGACCGTGACGGGGATGTGCTGGTAGCGCCCGGGCGGCGCCGGCTCGTCCGGCGGCTCCGCGGGAGCCGGCGCGGCCGGGCCCACAGTGCCCGGGTCGGCCTGATCGTTGACGATCGCGCGTACCACGCTGAGCAGCGCGACGCTGTGCTCGGCGACCACCGACAGCAGCGGATGCTGTTCCCCGGAGACCAGCGCCGCGAGCGCGCAGACCGGGCACCACACCTGCTGGCACCGACCGGGACTGTCCGACGCGCTGGCCGCCCGCGCGGCCGCCAGCTTGATCGCGGGCTCCAACCGGTCGAGGATCGACTGCGCGAGAGCCCGCAGTTCCGGGCCCGGGTCAGGGTGAGTGCCGCTCATGCTGGCCACACCTCCGGATTGGGTCGGAAACGCACCGTCAGCTCAGTGCCGCGGAGCTGGGCGTCGACGACGATGCATCTTCTCAGCACCGAGGCCAGACGCACCCGGCGCCGCATTCCACCGACGCCGATGATCAGGTCGTCGTCGACCCTACCCAACGACAGCGCCGACGAGTCGACCTGAGGCAGATCCACCCGCAACCGGTACACCGCGTCGACGCCAGTGCCGGACTCCCGGTCGACGATCGGCCGCAGCGGGCCCGGTGGGGGCGACCCATCGCGCCGGCGGGCGTTGTCGAGCAGCTCGCCGAGCGCCTTGGGTCCGATCGGTTCCCCGGCCAGGTGGGGCACCAGGACCAGCGCGACGTCGCCGATCACCCGGTCCAGCTCGTCGAGCACCGCCCGCTGCTCGCCGATGCGTTCGGCGTACCAGTCGAACGCGGGGTGATCGGGAAGATTGTGATATTCGAACGAATCATCCTGCACCAGAACCTGATTGACGATCAGCTCGGCGACCTGGACCCCCATCAGAGCCAGCGAGCCCAGCGTGCGGGCCGCCTCGGCGGCCACCACCCGCTCCGGCGTCATCACCAGATGCGCACTGACCCGCGCCGAATCGGTGAGCATCGTGCCCAGGCGCTCGGTGCTCGCCCCGATACGCTCCAGCAGCCCCACCACGGCCACCGACCGGGGATCGTCGAACGTGGACAACCGACGGTGCCGGGGCCAGGCCCGCTCGAGGTAGAGGCCGAAGGTGGCGGGCAGGGTGAGCATGCGCATCGCATCGGCGGTCGAAGCGCAATCGACGACGACGAGATCCCAGCGCCCCGATTCGGCCAACTCGGCCACTTCGTGCAGACCGAGCACCTCCTGAACGCCCGGCAGGGCCGAAAGCTCCTCGGGCGCAAGATCGCTGACATCCGACTCGGGGAAACGCCCGGCGAGCAGACCCGCCGTCTCGCGCCAGTGCGCCGCCAGCAGCGCCAGTGTGTCCAACGCGAGCGCATCGAGCAGGCCGCCGCCGCCGTCGGCGGTGTCGAGATCGGCCAGCACGCGGGTCGGCGCCCGCTCCCCCGTCGGTGTGATCGCCACGCCGAGCACGTCGCCGGTGGAGTGCGCCTGATCGGTCGACACGATCAGCACGCGCAGCCCGGACCGCGCTGCGCGCACAGCTGTCGCGGTCGCCAGCGTCGACTTCCCGACACCACCCTTGCCGACGAACAGACTGATCCGGGTGACCCCGGAGGCCTGGGTGGCGTCCGTGCGCTCAGTCAGCCTCGACTCGTTTCTTCAGGTCTTTCAACGCGGTATCGGTCAGTCGGCGCTCGGCCTTGCGCTTGAGCAGCCCGATCATCGGGATCATCAGATCCACGGAGAGCTCATAGGTGACGTCGGTCCCGGATCCCTTCGGCGCCAACCGGTATGCCCCCTCCAACGATTTGAGCAACGTGCTCGACACCAGCGTCCACGTGACCGACGCATGATCGGCCGGCCACCGATAGGCGAGCACCATGGCGTCCTTGAGCACCGCGGCGTCGAGCACCAATCGCGCCACCAGCGGATAACCCTCGTCGTCGGCCTCGAGGACCTCTGCCTCCTTGTACTCGGCCACCCAGTCGGGATAGGAGTTGATGTCGGCGATGACGTCCATCACCGTCGAGGGGTCGGCGTCGATGTAGATCGTCTGAGCCGTCTTGTCCGCCACTGAAGTCTTCTCCAGTCCTTCCGGTGCTGAGCCGGGCAGCACATCCCCCGCTGTTGGCGGCGAATCTACCCTCCCGGTGCCTGGTATAGCCGCTATCTCTCAGGCCAACCGCGACACGCCGACAGGGCGGCCCGACTCCAGTGCCTGTTTCACTTCGAACGCCATCGCCTTGCCGGCCACGCGGCGGCGATGGTTCATCTTCGCCAAGTTCATCTTCGCCAGCTCCCAGGCCGCAGCGCCCGACGGCTCGGCGTGCATGAAGTAGTGCAGCACCACGCCGTCGAGCACCTTTTCCAGCCAGATCTCCATGGTGCCCGTCAGCGCGCCCGTCACCGTCCAGCGCTGACCCAGCTCGCCGCGGTCCTCGACCACGGTGAGGCGGAGATCGGGCCACCAGCGGCCCCAGCTCGCCGGGTCCGCGACCGCGGCACCCACCGCCGCGGGATCCGCCGCGACGAAGGTCTCGTCCGCGATCTGGATGCTGTTCATGACTGCCTACCTTCACACATGCTCGGGTCCCGGCCCAGGCCGGCCGACTACTCTGTACACGGCATAGCGACGTGTCAAGCGAGAGGCATACATCGTGCGCGAGTACAGCGAACCGGCAACGTTCACCATCGGCGAACACGACAACGTGGCCGCACCCGTCTACACGCACGAGGCCGCCGACCCCGACCACGTGATCTTCCAGCGCCTGGTCGACGGCCGGTGGACGGATGTGACGTGTCGGCAGGCGGCCGAGCAGATCCGTTCGGCCGCACGGGGTTTGATCGCCGAAGGGGTGCAGCCCGGCGACCGGGTGGCGGTGCTGTCGGCCACCCGCTACGAATGGGTGATCCTCGACTACGCGATCCTCTCGGTCGGCGCGGTGACCGTACCCATCTACGAGACGTCGTCGGCCGACCAGGTGCGCTGGGTGCTCGAGGACTCCGCAGCGGTGCTGGCGTTCGTGGAGACGGACGCGCACACGCAGATGGTCAAGGAGCTCCACGACAGCCTGCCCGACCTTCGCAAGGTCTTCACGATCGACGCCACCCCGGCCGCGCTCGACGAACTGGCCACCGCCGGCGCGGCCACCGATGCCGCCGAGGTCGACCGCCGGCGCGACGCCATCGCCTCCAGCGACCCCGCCACGCTGATCTACACCTCGGGCACCACCGGCCGGCCCAAAGGCTGTCAGCTCACCCACGCCAACCTGCTCTCCGAGACGTGCGGCGCAACCCATTGTTTCCCCAGCCTGCTGCGCAAGGGCGGACGGCTGCTGGTGTTCCTCCCGCTGGCCCATGTGCTGGCCCGGGCCCTGTCGATGACGGCCTTCGCCAACGGCGTCACCATCGGCTACACCAGCGACATCAAGAACCTGGTGCCGATGTTCGGCCAGTTCAAGCCGACCGTGATCGTGTCGGTCCCCCGGGTGTTCGAAAAGGTCTACAACACCGCCGAATTGAACGCCAGCGACAGCGGCAAGGGCGCGATCTTCACCCGCGCCGCCGAGACCGCGATCGAATGGAGCAAGGCGCAGGACACCGGCGGCGCCGGCCTGCTGCTGCGCGCCAAGCACGCACTGTTCGACCGGCTGGTCTACGGCAAGCTGCGAGCGGCCATGGGCGGGGACTGCACGGCCTCGATCTCCGGTGGCGCACCCCTGGGCGCCCGGCTGGGCCACTTCTACCGCGGCATCGGCCTGACCATCTACGAGGGCTACGGCCTGACCGAGACCAGCGCGGCCATCACCGCCAACCGGATCGGCCAGCTGAAGGTCGGTACCGTCGGAAAGTTGTTGCCCGGCAACAGCATGACGATCGCCGAGGACGGCGAGCTGCTGGTGCGCGGCGGGGTCGTGTTCGACGGCTACTGGCGCAACGAGACCGCGACCGACGAGGCGATCGTCGACGGCTGGTTCCACACCGGCGATCTCGGCAGCGTCGACACTGACGGTTTCCTGTCGATCGTGGGACGCAAGAAGGAGATCATCGTGACCGCGGGTGGCAAGAACGTCGCGCCCGCGGTGCTCGAGGATCAGCTCCGTGCACATCCGCTGATCAGTCAGGCGATGGCCGTCGGCGACGCGAAGCCGTTCATCGCGGCACTGATCGCGATCGACCCCGAGGCATTCGAGGGGTGGAAGCAGCATCACGGTAAGCCGGCAGGGGCGTCGGTGGGCGAGCTGGCCGACGACCCGGACCTGACCGCCGAGATCGACGCGGCGGTGAAGAACGCCAACACTGCGGTGTCGAAGGCCGAGGCGATCCGCAAGTTCCGAATCCTGCCGGTGGACTTCACCGTCGAAACCGGTGAGCTCACCCCGACGCTGAAGGTGAAGCGCAAGGTCGTCGCCGACAAGTTCGCGGCGGAGATCGAAGGGCTCTACACCAAGGATTAGAGCAGCCGCGCCAACCGCGCGGCCTGCATCTGCCACTGCCAGTTCTCGACCGCCCAGGTGCGTCCGGCCGCGCCCATCGCCGCGGCCCGGGTGCGGTCGGCGAGGAGGTCACCGACTGCTGCGGCGATCGCGCCGACGTCCCAACCGTCGACGATCAGCCCGGTCTCGCCGTCGACGACCGTCTCCGGCGCCCCGCCCGAGCGGCCGGCCACCACCGGCACACCGGTGGCCGAGGCCTCCAGGTACACGATGCCCAACCCCTCCACGTCCAGCCCGCCGCCGCGCGTGCGGCACGGCATCGCGAACACGTCGGCCATCGCATGGTGGTCGGGCAGTTCCTCCCCCGGCACCCCGCCCGTGAAAACCACGTGCTCGGCCACCCCGAAGCTGTGCGCCAGCCGCTGCAGCGAGGTGCGGTAGGGCCCGCCGCCGACGATCACCAGCGCAGCCCCGGGCACCCGATCCCGGATGGTCGGCAGCGCCCGGATCAGCATGTCCTGGCCCTTGCGCGGCACCAGACGCGACACGCACACCACCACGGGCCGATCGCCGAGGTGATATCGCGCGCGCAATTCTGCGCGGGCCACCTCGTTGGGGGCGAAGCGGTCGATGTCGACCCCGGGCGGCACATGTTCGAGTGCGGCGTTGCGTCCGAAAGCCGAGGCGAACCTGCGCCGGGTGTAGGCGCTGATGTAGGTCACCACGTCGGTGTCGTTTCCGATGCGGCGCAACGCCGTTCGGGCCACCGGCAGCATCGACCAGCCGACCTCGTGACCATGCGTGCTGGCGATGACCCGACGAGCGCCTGCCGCGCGTGCCAGCGGCGCCAGCAGCGCCAGCGGCGCCGCCGCGCCGAACCAGACGGTGTCGATGTCGTGCTCGGCGATCAACCGCCGCATCCGCCACGCCACGCTGGGCTCGGGCAACATCAGCGTCGTCGGATGGCGCACGACCCGGTAGCCCGACGCCGCCGCCACCGCGTCATAGTCTTCGGCGCCCTTCCACGTCGGGGCGTAGACCGTCAGCGCGTCGACGGAAGTCCCGCGTGATCCGACCAGATGGTCGACCAACGCCTCGAGGTAGGACTGGATACCGCCGCGGCGCGGCGGGTAGTCGTTGGTGACGAGCAGGACCCCGCTCATGCGGGCAGGTCGATCCCGAGCACAGTGCGCACGGCCGTGGCGGCGTCCGGATGGCCGGGAGCGCATGCCGCGACGTAGAGCTCCCGCAGCCGGTGCGGGCCGTAGGTCTGCGCGACGAAGGTGGCGAAGGACCAGGCGCGGTCGTAGGCCTGCGACCGGGTGGGGCCGGGCGTGCTCAGCTCCTCGTCGGTGGGCAGCCGCGAAGGCATCTCGACGCGGCCAGGCGGGGCGGGGCGGCCCACGTAGTCGGCGACCCCCTCGGTCAGCCACACCGGCGCATCAGCAACAGTGGCGGCGCGCGCAGCGTAGTGAAAAAGCTCGTGGCGCAACACGATTCGCAGATCGCCGGCATCCATCGTGCCGGCCGCCGGGGAGAACGTGATGCGTTCGGCAGTCGTGGTCGCGGCGGTGTCGGCCCCTGCACCGGCCAGCGCGGAGAACTGCTCGGGCGATCCGGCCACCACGATCGGAATGTCTTCGGGCCATTGCGGACCCCAGAACGCCGTGACGGCCTGCTCGGCCCCCGGCAACTCGGCAGCGACACGGTCGAGCAGCGGTGCGGCGCTGCCGCCGAGGTCGATCAGCTGGGCTCTGCGACCGCCCGGCGTGATGACGGTGCGCAGCGCCGCAGTGCTCGCCGGGGGCGCGGTGAGGACCGCTGTCGGGGTTGCCGCGAGCGCGGGCGGTCCGGGCGGTGCGGGGTAGGCACCGCCGATCACCAGGACGGCGCACAGCGCTTCGGCGCCCAGCAGCGCCGCGAGGCGGTGCCGGGAGCGGGCCCGATCAGTAGCGGCGGACGTTGTAGATCGGGGCATTGTCCACCGGGGCGACTCGCACCGGCGTGCCGTAGGTGGACGCGTGCACCATCATTCCGTCACCGATGTAGATGCCGACGTGAGATGCATCGGAGTAGTAGGTGACCAGGTCGCCGGGCTGCATCTGATCGCGGGACACCGGCTGCCCGCCCGCGGCCAGCGCCTGGCTGGAGTGCGGCAGGGAGATGCCGGCCTGCTGGAAGGACCACATCACCAGCCCCGAGCAGTCGAAGGCACCCGGCCCGGCGGCGCCCCAGGAGTAGGGCGATCCGATCCGGCTCAGCGCCGCCTGGATCACGGTGGTCGCGACGGGGGATCCGGGCGGGGCGATGTCGCCGGGCGGGATCGCTCCTGGCAACGGGGGCGCAGGCGGCGCGGCGAGCACGGCCGGGTCCTGACCGGGGGCCGGCGGCAGAGGGGCCGCCGGAGCCGGCGGGACGGGCGGGGCGGGCGGCATGGCGGCCAACGCCTCCCGCTGAGGCGGGGTCAGAGTGTCGTACTGGGACTTGACGACGGCGATCTGCACCTGCAGTTGGCTCTGCTTGGACTGCAGGTCAGCGCGCACCGCGGCGGCCTGTTCCGCGGCGGTCTTGGCCTCCGACGCCGACACCGCGGACGCCTTCTCCGCGGCCTCCGCCTGCTTACCCACCTCGAGATAGCGCGACATCTGCGCCGACATCTCATGCGCCATCACCCGCTGGATCGACAGCTGGTCGATCAAGCCCTGTGGCGAGGATGCGGTCAGCATGGCCTGGAAGCCCGACGGCCGCCCACCCATGTACTGGGCGGCGGCCAGATCGTTCACCTTGCGCTGGAAGTCGGCGAGCTCGGCCTTCGCGGAGTCCACGGCCGCAACATCGTTGGCGTGCTTGACTTCTGCCGCCTGCTGGATCTCCAGCTTCTTGTTCAGGTCGAGTTGCGCGGAGTGCATGGCCTCCGTCGTCTGCTCGGCCTGGCGCGACAGCTCGTTGAGCTTGGCCAGCGCATCGCTGGCCGGGTCGGCGTGCCCGGCTCCGGCGGCCAGGGCGCCGACGACGGCCACCGAGGCCAAGGCACTGATTGCGGGTCGCCAGAAACGGCTGATGCTCCGATGCGCGCGGTCGAGCGTCAAGATTTATGCGTCCTTCAACTGCCGTAACGAGCTGTCTTGAACTCTCTTAGGTCTCAGATAGGTTACGAAACGGCATCGGCCTTGTCCAACAGGAGACGCAAATTTAACAGGTGCTCCTGTGAAGGATGGGACGACGGTGACGCCGGGTGTCGTCAGGCAACGCCGGGCGTGCCCCGCCGATGTAACGGGACGAGCCTCAACCGCGGCGCCAGGCCCACGTCGGCCAGCACTTCCAACGCACGCTGCTCGTCCACCAGCAAATTTTCGGGAATTCCGAGGAGCACGCTGACGACGCAGTCCTGGCAGCCCGGACCGCGCACCGCGCAGTCGTCACAATCGATGGTGACCGTCCCGGAATCGGCGCCGGAATCGCCGCAACCCTCGTCCTGTCGTGCCTGGTCATGTGGCTCGTGATGACGCATGCCCTGTCCTCTCGTCGCAGTCGAGGGCACGGTATCGACAGCGACCGACAAGTCGGCGCGCTCGAACGCGCGTGCCTGACGGCGACTTGTCGGCCCGTCGTCCTACGGTCGGCGCATGGGTCAGCTGAGCTTCGCCGATGTCGATCCGGCGGCTGACCTGACGCTGCGGGAGACCACCTTCGTCGTCGTCGACCTGGAGACCACGGGAGGGCGGTCCAGCGGCGAGCGACACGACCAGATCACCGAGATCGGCGCGGTGAAGGTGCGCGGGGGCGAGATTCTCGGCGAGTTCGCGACGCTGGTCGACCCGGGCCGGGCCATCCCGCCCCAGATCGTGGCGCTGACCGGCATCACGACCGCGATGGTCTACGACGCGCCGCGTATCGAGGAGGTCCTGCCGGCGTTCCTCGAGTTCGCACGCGGGGCGGTGCTGGTCGCCCACAACGCGGGCTTCGACGTCGGGTTCCTGCGCGCCGCCGCCGAACGCAACCACATCCCGTGGCCCAAGCCGCCGGTGCTGTGCACGGTGCGGCTGGCACGCCGGGTGCTGACCCGCGACGAGGCGCCCAGCGTGCGTCTCTCGGCGCTGGCGCAGCTGTTCGGGGCGGCCACAGCGCCCAACCACCGGGCGTTGGCCGATGCGCGGGCCACGGTCGACGTGCTGCACGGCCTGATCGAGCGCGTCGGCAATCAGGGCGTACAGACCTACACCGAGCTGCGGTCCTACCTGCCCGATGTGACCCCGGCCCAACGCCGCAACCGCCGCCTGGCCACGACAGTGCCGCACGCCCCCGGGGTGTACCTGTTCCGCGGCCCCTCGGACGAGGTGCTCTACGTGGGCACCGCGAAGGACCTGCGGCGCCGGGTGAACCAGTACTTCACCGGGGCGGACCCGCGCACCCGGATGAAGGAGATGGCGTCGTTGGCCACCGGCGTCGACCACGTCGAGTGCGCTCATGATCTGGAGGCCGGTGTGCGCGAGCTGCGCCTACTGGCTGCGCACGCACCCCCGTACAACCGCCGCTCCAAGTTCCCGCACCGCTGGTGGTGGGTCTCTCTCACCGACGAGACGTTCCCGCGCTTCTCCGCGGTACGCAGCCCGCGCAGCGACATCGCGCTCGGTCCGTTCCGCGCCCGGGCCGATGCGCTCGACGCCGCCGCGCTGATCGCCCGGTTCACCGGAATCCGGACCTGCACCAAGCGGCTCTCCCGCAGCGCAGTGCACGGGCCGGCGTGTCCGGACGTCGAGGTCTCCCCCTGCCCTGCCGTGCGCGGAATCAGTGCGCAGGACTACGCCGTCGCGGTCGACGCCGCGCACGCGCTGATCGACGGCCGCAGCGCAGAGGCGCTGCGCGCGATCCTCGCCCACATCGACGATCTGGCGCAGCGACACCGCTACGAGACGGCGGCCCGGATGCGGGACCGGGCGTCAGCGGCGATCGACGTGCTGTGGCGCGGTCAGCGGCTGCGCGCGCTGTCGGTGATCGGGGAGCTCGTCGCGGCACGACCTGACGGTGAGCGCGGCTGGCACCTGGCGGTGATCCGGCACGGCCAGCTCGCCGCCGCGGGCGTGGCCCCCCGCGGGGTTCCGCCGATGCCGGTCGTCGACGCGCTGTGCGCGGCCGCCCAGACGGTGCTGCCCAGCGCCGCGCCGCACGGCGGCGCCCTGATCGAGGAGATCGCGCTCATCGCGCGATGGCTGGCCCACCCCGGCGTGCGGATCGTGCGCGCCGGCTCCGAATCCGATGCGGGCTACTGCTCACCGATCGGTGCCGCGGGCCGCTGGGCGGGGTGGGCGGCGTCGGCCCGCTCGGCCCGGGTGGCGGCCGAGCAGCTCGACGAGCAGGTGGCCGCCTCAGAACTCCTGGGTGAACCGAGCCCAACGCGCGAGCAGCTGTTCGGCCGCCCCGGAGTCGATCGCCTCCGTGGCCCGCGCGAGCCCGGACTCCCACGCCGGAACCCACTTGGCGTCGCTGGATAGCCCCGCATGGGACACCAGGGCGCCGGCGGCGTTGAGCAGCACGGCGTCGCGCACCGGACCCGTCGCTCCGCCGAGCACCGCGCGGGCTTCGGCGGCGTTCGACTCGGCGTCACCACCGACCAGCTCCGAGATGTGCGCGCGGGCGAAGCCGAACGCGGCAGGGTCGAACCGCAGCCGGTCCACGGTGCCCGCCTGGACCCGCCAGATGGTGCTCGTGGTCGTCGTCGTCAACTCGTCGAGGCCGTCGTCGCCGTGCACCACCAGCACGCTGGAGCCGCGGGTGGCGAACACCTCCGCCATCACCTCGGCCAATTCTCCCCACGCGCAGCCGATCAGCCCGGCACGCGGTCCCGCCGGGTTGGTCAGCGGTCCGAGCAGGTTGAAGACCGTCGGGACGCCGATCTCGCGCCGTGCCACCCCGGCGTGCCGGTAGGACGGATGGAACTGCGGCGCGAACGCGAATCCGATGCCCACCTCGGCGACACAGCGCGCGACCTCCTCCGGCCCCAGGTCGATACGCACCCCGAGGGCCTCGAGTGTGTCGGCGCCGCCGGACAACGACGTCGCCGCCCGATTGCCGTGCTTGACCACCTTGACCCCCGCAGCGGCCACGACGATCGACGCCATGGTCGACAGGTTCACGGTGTTCGCGCCGTCGCCCCCGGTGCCCACCACGTCGACGGTGTCGGTGCCGATGGCCTCCGTGGGCACGCGGTGCGCGTGCTTGAGCATGATGTCGGCGAGCTCACCCACCTCCGCCGAGGTGGGCCGCTTCATCTTCATCGACACGCCGAAGCCGGCGATCTGCGCGGGCGTGGCGGCGCCGGTCATGATCTCGTCCATCGCCCACGCCGCCTGCCCCGGCAGGAGCGACTGGTTGGTGGTCAGGCGGCCGAGGATCACCGACCATGTCGGAGCGGCCACAGACGGGTCGTGCGCAGCGGGAGCAGGAGTCACGACGCGATTATGACGAATTGCTCGACCCGGGTGGAGTTAGACAACTACAAAGCGTCATACTTGCAGCTGTGACGAGCGCTGTAGGGACTTCGGGAACCGCCATCACGTCGCGAGTGCATTCACTGAACCGTCCGAACATGGTCAGTGTTGGCACGATCGTGTGGCTTTCCAGCGAGTTGATGTTCTTTGCTGGCCTGTTCGCGATGTACTTCACGGCCCGCGCCCAGGCCGGCGGTGTGTGGCCGCCGCCCCCGACCGAGCTGAACCTCGCGCTCGCGGTACCGGTGACACTGGTGCTGATCGCCTCGTCGTTCACCTGCCAGATGGGCGTGTTCGCGGCCGAGCGCGGCGACGTGTTCGGGCTGCGTCGCTGGTACCTGCTGACGTTCGCGATGGGTCTGTTCTTCGTCTGCGGCCAGGGCTACGAGTACTACCACCTGGTGCACGAGGGCACGACGATCCCGGGAAGCGCCTACGGCACCGTCTTCTACCTGGCGACCGGGTTTCACGGCCTGCACGTGATCGGCGGTCTGGTGGCGTTCATCCTGCTGCTGCTGCGCACCCGGATGAGCAAGTTCACCCCGGCGCAGGCCACCGCCGCGATCGTGGTCTCGTACTACTGGCACTTCGTCGACATCGTCTGGATCGCCCTGTTCGCCGTCATCTACTTCGTCCGATGACGAATTCGGCGACACAGCCTGGCAGCCCGCAGAAAAGAAGGGGTTCGATGACAAGCAAGTCCAAGCGCCGGTTGCGCCGGCGCGTCTCGGCGGCACTGCTGCTGCTGATCGGACTGGCAGTGGCCGGTGGTCTGGCGGCCACCTTCACGCCGACGCCGCAGGTCGCGGTGGCCGACGAATCGGCCTCGGCCATGCTGCGCACCGGCGAGCAGCTCTACGACACCGCGTGCATCACCTGCCACGGCGCCAATCTGCAGGGTGTGGCCGACCGCGGCCCGAGCCTCATCGGCGTCGGCGAGGCCGCTGTGTACTTCCAGGTGGCCACCGGCCGGATGCCCGCGATGCGCGGCGAGGCGCAGGCCCAGCGCAAAGAACCGGCGTTCGACGAGGCCCAGATCGACGCGCTGGGGGCCTACATCCAGGCCAACGGCGGCGGCCCCGTCGTGCCGCGCGACGAGAACGGCGCGATCGCCTCGCAGTCGCTGATCGGCAACGACGTGGCCCGCGGCGGCGACCTGTTCCGGCTGAACTGCGCGTCGTGCCACAACTTCACCGGTAAGGGTGGCGCCCTGTCGTCGGGCAAGTACGCACCGGATCTCGGCGAGGCGGCCCAGGTGCCCGCACAGGTCTACACCGCGATGCTGACCGGCCCGCAGAACATGCCGAAGTTCTCCGACCGGCAGCTCTCCCCTGACGAGAAGCGCGACATCGTCGCCTATGTCAGGGAAGCGGCCGAGACGCCGTCGCCGGGCGGTCTCGGACTGGGCGGCTTCGGCCCCACGTCCGAGGGCATGGTCGCGTGGATCGTCGGCATGGTGGCCATCATCGCGGCCGCCCTCTGGATCGGAGCACGAGCATGAGTGAAGGTACGGGCGCGGAGAAAGGTTCCGACACCCCCGGCCAGATGGGTACCCCCGGGCAGCCGACCGACGCTGAACTCGCTGAGATGTCCCAGGAGCAGCTGCTCGAACTCGGCGGCAAGCTCGACGGCGTCGAGATCGTCTACAAAGAGCCGCGCTGGCCCGTCCCGGGCACCAAGGCCGAGAAGCGCGCTGAGCGCACCGTCGCGTACTGGCTTCTGCTGGCCGGTGTTTCGGGCCTGGCGCTGCTGCTGATCTTCCTGTTCTGGCCGTGGGAGTACAAGCCGTTCGGCTCCGAGGGCGAGTGGCTGTACGCGTTGGCGACGCCGCTGTACGGCCTGACGTTCGGCCTGTCGGTGCTGTCCATCGGTGTCGGCGCGGTCCTGTTCCAGAAGAAGTTCATCCCCGAGGAGATCTCGATCCAGGAGCGCCACGACGGCGCCTCCCCCGAGCTGCACCGCCGGACCGTCGCCGCCAACCTCGGCGACGCGCTGGAAGGTTCGACGCTGAAGCGGCGCAAGCTGATCGGACTCTCGCTGGGCATCGGGTTCGGCGCGTTCGGACTCGGTACCGCCATCGCCTTCATCGGCGGTCTGATCAAGAACCCGTGGAAGCCCGTCGTGCCGACGGCCGAGGGCATGAAGGCCGTGCTGTGGACGTCGGGGTGGACGCCCCGCTTCACCGGCGAGACGATCTACCTGGCGCGCGCCACCGGCCGCCCCGGCGAGTCGCCGTTCGTCAAGATGCGCCCCGAGGACATCGACGCCGGCGGTATGGAGACGGTGTTCCCGTGGCGCGAATCCGACGGCGACGGCACCACGGTGGAGTCCGAGCACAAGCTGCACGAGATCAGCATGGGCGTGCGCAATCCGGTCATGCTGATCCGCATCCGGCCCGGCGACATGTCGCGGGTGGTCAAGCGTCAGGGCCAGGAGAGCTTCAACTTCGGCGAGCTGTTCGCGTACACGAAGGTGTGCTCCCACCTGGGCTGCCCGTCGTCGCTGTACGAGCAGCAGACGTACCGAATCCTGTGCCCGTGCCACCAGTCGCAGTTCGACGCGCTGCACTTCGCCCGGCCCATCTTCGGACCCGCTGCCCGCGCGTTGGCGCAGCTACCGATCACCATCGATCAAGAGGGCTACCTTGTAGCCAACGGTGATTTCATCGAACCCGTCGGACCGGCATTCTGGGAGCGCAAGTCATGAGCCCACGACCCAACATGGCCGAGATCGCCGCCAAGCAGGGCGACGCCATCGACTCCCGCTACCACCCGTCGGCTGCGGTACGTCGCCAGCTGAACAAGGTGTTCCCCACCCACTGGTCCTTCCTGCTCGGCGAGATCGCGATGTACAGCTTCATCGTGCTGCTGCTCACCGGTGTGTGGCTGACGCTGTTCTTCGACCCGTCGATGCAAGAGGTCACCTACAACGGCGTCTACCAGCCGTTGCGCGGCGTCGGGATGTCCCGGGCCTACGAGACGGCCCTCGACATCAGCTTCGAGATCCGCGGCGGCCTGTTCGTCCGGCAGGTGCACCACTGGGCGGCGCTGCTGTTCGCCGCGTCGATCATGGTCCACCTGGCCCGCATCTTCTTCACCGGCGCGTTCCGCCGCCCCCGTGAGGCCAACTGGGTGATCGGGTCGCTGCTGCTGATCCTGGCGATGTTCGAAGGCTTCTTCGGGTACTCGCTGCCCGACGACCTGCTCTCGGGCACCGGCATCCGCGCCGCACTGTCGGGCATCACGATGGGCATCCCCGTCATCGGTACCTGGATGCACTGGGCGCTGTTCGGCGGCGACTTCCCCGGCGAGATCCTGATCCCGCGCCTCTACGCGCTGCACATCCTGCTGATCCCCGGGATCATCCTGGCCCTGATCGGCGTGCACCTGGCGCTGGTGTGGTTCCAGAAGCACACCCAGTTCCCCGGCCCCGGGCGGACCGAGACCAATGTCGTCGGCGTGCGCGTCATGCCGGTGTTCGCGGTCAAGTCCGGCGCGTTCTTCGCGGTCACGGTCGGCATCCTCGGCCTGATGGGCGGTCTGCTGCAGATCAACCCGATCTGGGTGCTCGGGCCGTACAAACCGTCGCAGGTGTCTGCGGGTAGCCAGCCCGACTTCTACATGATGTGGACCGACGGCCTGATCCGACTGTGGCCGGCCTGGGAGTTCTACCCGTTCGGCCACACCATCCCGCAGGGCGTGTGGGTGGCGCTGGGCATGGGTGTGGTGTTCATGCTGCTGATCGCCTACCCGTTCCTGGAGAAGAAGTTCTCCGGCGACGACGCGCACCACAACCTGTTGCAGCGTCCGCGTGACGCACCGACGCGCACCGCGATCGGCGCGGCGGCGATCTCGCTGTACATCGTGCTGACGTTCGCCTGCATGAACGACATCATCGCGCTGAAGTTCCACATCTCGCTGAACGCGACGACGTGGATCGGCCGTATCGGCATGGTGGTGCTCCCGGCGATCGTCTACTACATCGCCTACCGCTGGGCGGTGGCGCTGCAGCGCAGCGACCGCGAGGTGCTCGAGCACGGTATCGAGACGGGCATCATCAAGCGCCTGCCGCACGGTGCCTACATCGAGCTGCACCAGCCGCTGGGCCCCGTCGACGAGCACGGCCACGCCATCCCGCTGGAGTACCAGGGTGCGGCTCTGCCGAAGCGGATGAACAAGCTGGGTTCGGCCGGCGCTCCGGGCACGGGTGGCTTCCTCAGCGCGGACCCGGTGTCCGAGCACGAGGCGCTCACCGAGGCGGCCCACGCGGCCGAGCATCGGGCGATCACGGCGCTGCGTGAACGTGTCAGCCACGAGGGCTCCAACGGGCACAACGGCTCCAACGGACACGGATCGTCGAACGGCCACTCCAACGGGTCATCCGACAACGGTCATCACTGACCGGCCCCCGCACGACAACGACATCCGCTCCGGCTCAGGCCGGGGCGGATGTCCTTTATGCGTCGGCGTGGCTCCGCAGCTCACGCAGGAAGTAGATCGGGAGGCCGATCATCGCGGCCGTGACGACGCCGGCGGCACCGTAGAACACCCACGAAGTCACGTCGTTGTCGACGGCCATCAGGTAGGTCGCGGTCCCGATCAGCACGTACGCAACGCCCATCGCGGCGCCGATCGAGGCTGCGCAGCGCAACGTCAGCTGTTCCACGACGGGCGACCCGGACGGGCTGGGTGCAGCCGAGACACTCTGGGCCGGAGCGACCGCGCGGATCTTCTCCGTCGGCGCGTCTGCGACCCGCGGTGGGGCGCTCCCCTGCTCACCGGAGGCTGCCGTCGGAGTCGGCTTCGACTCCCGGGGCCCCGCGTCACCGCGCGCATCTCGGCGGGCCCGCAGCAGCAACGGCACGGCGGCGAGGATCACCGCCGCCGACACCCCGATCACGACGTAGAGGAACCAGGGCGTGCCGGAGTCGCCGGACGCGGTGCGGCCGCTACCGAGGTCGACCAGTGCCACCGTCGCGGCGACACCGGCGCCCAATGCGGCGAGCCATGCGGCCGCGCAGCCGCCCAGCAGGATGCGATCCGTGCGGTCCGGGGTGTAGCGGGCAGCGGGTGTCGTCATGTCGGCTAGCAGTTGGTCTGCGCGGCGTTGCCGGTGTTCGAGGACAACACCGTGCCGTCGCTGGTCGTGATCGAGCAGTTGAGCCGACTGACCAGGAACAGGCTCGACGCCTGCACCGAGCCCACCTCGGACTGCGAGATCGGGGTGACGGTCAACGACCACGGGATGTACACGTTGCGTTGGGTGCGGCTGCGCCCCGAGGCGTCGGTGTAGGTCACCGTGATGATGTCGCCGGGCGCCTTGGTGCCGGTCACGGAGTAGGTGACCTGGCGTGGGCCGGCCCGCGTCGTGGTGGGTGGTGGCGGCGGCGCTTCCGTGGTGGTCGGTGGCGGCGGGGGCGGCGGCGCCTCGGTGGGAGCCGGCTCCGGCGGAGGTTCGGTGACCGTCACCGTCTCCGGCGGGGGCGGCGGCGGTTCCTCGGTGCTCGGTGGCGGCGGGGGCGGGGGCGGCGGGGGTGTCGTGGTGGTGATCTCGTCCTGCACCGGCGGCGGAGCGCTGGTGGTCGTCTCCGGCGTCGCGAGGTTGTCGGTGTCGGTGCGTGTCACCAGGACCGACACCGACACCACCAGCGCGATGGCGGCGATGATCGCGACGACACCGACCACCCAGGGCCATCGCGGCGGATCGGGGGTCTCGCCGGTGTCGGCTGATGCGTCGTAGCTGTCGTAGTCGTAGAGCGACGATTCGGCGGGGAGGTAGGGAGGGCTGACGAACTGTTCGGATTCCGGGGCGGAGTAGGCCCGCGAGTAGTGGTCGGTCGGACCGGTGCCGGGTGCACTCGCGTCGCTGTCCGGGGCGACACCCGAGACGTCCTGGGTCGGTTCGTCGGCCGAGGACCGGTCACCCGGCTCATCGCCTCTAGGCCCGCTCATGTGCGTCAATCCTTCTCAGCCAGCTTCTCGGGCGCCGATCACCGCCGGCGGCGGCTCGCGGTGCGCCGGCAACACTACCCAACTCCGATGTCGTGGAGAGGGGCGGTAAGTCCGTCGCCGGCCAACTCATGCCGGATTGTGACCTTGTCCCGGGCTGCAACGCAGAACGATGCAGCGGCTAGTGCTTCTCGGGTCCGGTGTGGTACTCGAAGACCAGCCCGGAGACCGTGGTGAGCACGAAGCAGACGCCGGCGACGATGAGCCACGGCAGCCACAGGGCCATGCCGACCGCGGTGACCGAGGCCGACAGCGCGATCATGACCGGCCACCAGCTGTGCGGGCTGTAGAAGCCCAGTTCGCCGGCGCCGTCGGCGATCTCGGCGTCTTCGTAGTCCTCGGGGCGGGTGTCCAACCGGCGGGCGACGAAGCGGAAGAACGTGCCGGTGATCAGCGTCAGGCCCGTCGTCAGGGCGAGCGCCGTCGTACCGGCCCATTCCACCCCGCCCTGGGCGAACAGCGCGGTGAGCACTGCGTACACCACCGTCGCCAGCGCGAAGAACGCCGTGAGGAACTCGAACAACCGGGCTTCGATATGCATCTGCTGTCCTACCTGCTCGCCTGGGGCGCCTGCTCACCGCGGCGCGTGTCGAACGGCTTGGTGGTGGTTGCGACCGGCGACTGGTTGATCGCCTGCAGCGCCTCGGCGTTGGTCTTACCGGCGATGCGCTGATCCATGTAGGCCTTGAAATCGTTGGGCTCGACGACACGCAGCTCGAAGTTCATCATCGAGTGGTACGTGCCGCACATCTCGGTGCAGCGGCCCACGAAGGCCCCTGTCTTGTTGATCTCGCTGACCTGGAAGACGTTGTCGGAGTTGTTCGCCTCGGGGTTCGGCAGCACGTCGCGCTTGAACAGGAACTCCGGCACCCAGAACCCGTGGATCACGTCGGCCGAGGCGATCTGGAACTCGATGCGCTTACCCGACGGCACCACCAGGACCGGGATCTCGCTCGACGAGCCGAGGGTCTCGACCTTGTCGAAGTTCAGGTAGGTGCGGTCCTCGGGGTTGAGGCCGCGGATCGCGCCGACGCGCTCCTCACCGTTCTCGTAGGTGCCCTCCGGCTTGGAGGTCATCGCCTCTTTGCGGGCGTTGTCGGCGCCGTCGTAGGTGAAGGTGCCGTCGCTGAAGTCGATCTTCTGGTAGCCGAACTTCCAGTTCCACTGGAACGCCGTGACGTCGACGACGACCTCGGGGTTGGGCTCCTTGTGCAGCATCCGCTCCTGCACCACGACGGTGAAGTAGAAGAGCACCGAGATGATGAGGAACGGGGTGACCGTCAGGGCCAGTTCGAGCGGCATGTTGTAGCCGAACTGGCGGGGCAGTTCCTGGTCGCCCTTCTTCTTGCGGTGGAACACCACGGTCCAGAACAGCAGGACGTAGACGATCGCGCCGACGACCAGCGCGGCGATCATGGAACCGATCCACAGCTCACGGTTGAGGTGCGCTTCGGGGGTGATGCCCTTGGGCCATCCCAGGGCGAGAGCATCGGACCAGCTGCACCCGCTGAGCAGGACCGTCGTCCCTCCCAGGAGCAGGGACAATGCCACCAACTTCAGGCCGCGAGCGGGCACGTTGGCGCCTCCTACCAAGTCGATCGACCGCCGGACGGTCAGACGGCTGCATTGAATACTACGCAGCGTAGACCACGCTTCCCGAGCAGTTCCATGCGACCGGGGCAATGTCATTTCCGGGGCCGCCGATCAGACATACTGGCGCCGTGTGCGGACTGCTGGCGTTGGTGACCGATCCTGCCCATGAGGTCTCCCCCAGCCTCGTCGACGCCGTCTCCGGCGCCAGCCATCTGATGCGTCATCGGGGTCCCGACGAGCCCGGGACCTGGAACGACGACCGCGTGGTGCTCGGCTTCAACCGGCTCTCGATCATCGACATCGCCCACAGCCATCAGCCGTTGCGCTGGGGTCCGGCCGAGGCTCCGCAGCGCTACGCGCTGGTGTTCAACGGTGAGATCTACAACTACCTCGAGCTGAGGGAGGCCCTGGCCGCCGAGCACGGCGCCGTCTTCCACACCGACGGGGACGGCGAGGCCATCGTCGCCGCCTACCACCACTGGGGCGCCGAGGCGCTCACCCGCCTTCGCGGGATGTTCGCGTTCGCGCTGTGGGACACCGTCACCGAGGAACTGTTCTGCGCCCGCGATCCCTTCGGCATCAAACCGCTGTACATGGCCACCGGCCCGGGCGGCACGGCCGTGGGCAGCGAGAAGAAGTGCCTCCTCGACATGGCCGGGCAGCTCGGTGTCGACCTGAGCATCGACGAGCGCGCCGTGCAGCACTACACCGTGCTGCAGTACGTCCCGGAGCCCGAGACGCTGCAGCGCGGTATCCGGCGGCTCGAATCGGGCAGCTACGCACGGGTGCGGCCGGGCGCGGCACCCGAGGTGACCCGCTACTTCACGCCGCGCTTCGCAGCGGTGCCTTTCGTGGCGGGGCGCGAGCAGTCGCGCTACGACGAGATCACCGCGGTGCTCGAGGACTCGGTGGCCAAGCACATGCGCGCCGACGTCACCGTCGGGTCGTTCCTGTCGGGCGGCATCGACTCCACGGCCATCGCCGCGCTGGCGATGCGGCACAACCCGCGGCTGATCACGTTCACCACCGGTTTCGAGCGCGCCGGCTTCTCGGAGGTCGACGTCGCCGTCGCGTCGGCCGAGGCGATCGGTGCCCGGCACGTCACCAAGGTGGTCAGCCAGGCCGAGTTCGTCGACGCGCTGCCCGAGATCGTCTGGTATCTCGACGAACCGGTGGCCGACCCGGCGCTGGTGCCGCTGTTCTTCATCGCCCGGGAGGCCCGCAAGCACGTCAAGGTGGTGCTCTCGGGTGAGGGCGCCGACGAGTTGTTCGGCGGTTACACGATCTACCGGGAGCCGCTGTCGCTGAAGCCGTTCGACTATCTGCCGCGGGGTGTGCGCAGGTCGGTCGGCCGGATGGCCGGCCCACTGCCCGAGGGGATGCGGGGCAAGAGTCTGCTGCACCGCGGCTCGCTGACGCTCGAGGAGCGCTACTACGGCAATGCGCGCAGTTTCTCCGATGCACAGCTGCGCGCGGTGCTGGCGCGGTTCCGGCCCGAGTGGACGCACACCGATGTGACGGCGCCGGTGTATGCGCAGTCCGCCGGCTGGGACCCGGTCGCGCGGATGCAGCACATCGACCTGTTCACCTGGCTGCGCGGCGACATCCTGGTCAAGGCCGACAAGATGACGATGGCGAATTCGCTGGAGCTGCGGGTGCCGTTCCTCGACCCGGAGGTGTTCGCGGTCGCGTCACGCTTGCCCTATGACCAGAAGATCACCCGGTCGACGACCAAGTACGCGCTGCGCAAGGCGCTGGAACCAGTCATCCCCGCCCATGTGCTGCATCGCCCCAAGCTCGGCTTCCCGGTGCCGATCCGTCACTGGCTGCGAGCCGGCGAGCTGCTGGACTGGGCGTACGGGATGATCGCGACGTCGGGTGCCGGGGATCTGATCGATCTGTCGGCGGTGCGCGCGATGCTCGACGAACACCGCACGGGCGCCGCCGATCACAGCCGCCGGCTGTGGACGGTGTTGATCTTCATGCTGTGGCACGCGATCTTCATCGAGCACAGCGTGACGCCGACGATCAGCGAGCCGACCTACCCGGTTCAGCTCTAGGCGAGCGCCGACGCGATCTCGCGGCCGGCGTCGTCGCCGTAGGCATCGGTCAGCCGCGTGATCGCGTCGTCACGATCCCACGTCCACTCCTGCGGGCCGGGCGCCTCCAGCACCAACGTCGCGACCAGCGAGGCGAGCTGCGCGGCTCGCTCCAGGGACAGGCCGGCGTCACGGCCGGTGAGGAAGCCCGCGCGGAACGCATCGCCGATGCCCGTCGGGTCCTCGCGACGACGCTCCGGCACGACGTCGACGTGGACGAACGTGCCGTCCCGGCCCACCAGGTCCACGCCCTTCTCCCCCAGCGTGGTGACCCGCAGCTGGATCTGCTGCATCACCTCGGCCTCCGACCACCCGGACTTCTGCAGCAGCAGATCCCACTCGTAGTCGTTGGTGAACAGGTAGGTGGCGCCGTCGATCAACCGCCGGATCTCGTCACCCGACAGCCGGGCGAGCTGCTGGCTCGGGTCGGCGGCGAACGCCAGGCCCAGCGAGCGGCATTCCTCGGTGTAGAGGAACATCGCCTCGGGATCGTTCGCCCCGATGATCACCAGATCCGGTGTGCCCGTCCGGGTCACGACATCGGCGAGCTTGATGTTGCGGGATTCCGACATGGCGCCGGGATAGAACGACGCGATCTGCGCCATGTCCTCGTCGGTGGTGCAGACGAAGCGCGCCGTGTAGGCGGACTCCGACACCAGCACCGCATCGCAGTTGACGCCGGCTCCGGTCAGCCACTCGCGGTAGTCGTCGAAGTCGGCGCCGACCGCGCCGATCAGCGTCGGCTGCCCGCCGAGCACGCCCATCGCGTAGGCCATGTTTCCGGCGACCCCGCCGCGGTGCATCACCAGATCGTCGACCAGGAAGCTCAGCGACACCTTCTGCAGGTGGTCGGCCAGCAGCTGCTCGGAGAAGCGGCCGGGGAAGCGCATCAGATGATCGGTGGCGATCGATCCGGTCACGGCAATGGTCACGCAGTCACACCCTTCGTGAAGTCGTCAGACACCCTAGCTGGGCCTCGTCGGCAGGCTCTTCGCCCACCGGAGCAGCCTGCGCACGTGCGCTAACCTGCCTATGAGCCCTCAGTGGGCCACTGTAGAGGCAACACAATCCACACACGCAATCCACCGACCTGCCCGGGAGTTCATGTATGACTGGTCCTTACCCGCCCCACTACGGAGCTGGACCAGCAGGACCGCAGGACTACCCCGGGGGTTACGGACAGTCCCAGCCCCAGCCCTATCCGGACGCGGGCTTCGCCGCCGCCTATCCCGGCGCGCTTCCGCCGCCCGTGCCCTATCCCCCGCGCAGACGGCGCTGGCTGGCGATCGTGGCCGCTGTCGTCGCGGTGCTCGTGGTGGCCGGCGTCGTCACCGCCATCGTCCTGACGCGCGGCTCGGGCGACAGCTCTCCCAGCGGCGCACTGACCGAAGCGTCGGCACGGACCGCGATCCAGGATTATCTCGACGCGCTGTCGGGCGGCGACGCCGAGACGGTGGCGCGACACAGCCTGTGCGGATTGTTCGACGCGGTCAAGGAGCGCCGGTCGGATCTCGCGTTGGCGAGCCTGTCCAGCGACGCATTCCGCAAGCAGTACAGCAGCGCTCAGGTGACCTCGATCGACAAGATGGTCCTCTCGTCGCCGACGCAGGCGCAGGTGCTGTTCACGATGAAGGTGACGCCGCAGAGCCGGTCGTCACGAAACCAGCCCGCCGATGCCGACGAGCAAGCGATCGCGCAGCTGGTCTCGGTCGACAACGACGTCCTGGTGTGCTCCTACCTGCCGCGCACGGCAGGCCAGTACTAGGTCAGTTGAAGGAATCGCCGCAGGCGCACGAGCCGGTGGCGTTCGGGTTGTCGATGGTGAACCCCTGCTTCTCGATCGTGTCGACGAAGTCGATGCTCGCACCCTGCACGTACGGTGCGCTCATCCGGTCCACGGTGAGGTTGACCCCGCCGAACTCGACGGTGAGATCGCCGTCGAGGGTGCGGTCGTCGAAGAACAGGTTGTAACGCAGCCCTGCACAGCCGCCCGGCTGCACCGCGATCCGCAGCGCCAGGTCGTCGCGCCCCTCCTGATCGAGCAGTGCCTTCGCCTTGGACGCCGCGGCCTCGGTCAGGATCACGCCGTGTTGGGTGTCGGTGGCCTGTCCTGCCTGCACTGCCGACTCGTCCTGAACAGTCATGAATACTCCTGTGTGGGATGTTCGTGGGTGAGGCCCGAACGCCGTGACCCCACGCGTTCAACGGTACCTTGTCGCGGCGCTATTCCCCATCTACGTCCAGGTTGCCGCGACCGCGGCGGCCAGGCCGGTGAGCTGCTCGGCGGCGTCGTCGATGGCTCGACGCACGGATCCGGCGTGCTCGGCGACCGCGTGCGCGGCGGCGATGCCGGCCTCGCTGCGTTCGGCGTCCGACAGCGTCACCTGACCGGCCATGACCAGCACCGGCACGCCCCGCCGGCCCGCTCCCGCTGCCAGTGCGCTGACCACCTTGCCGTGCAGCGACTGGTCGTCGAAGCGGCCCTCACCGGTGATGACCAGGTCCGCGGCGTCCAGATCCGCGTACAGCCGGGTGTGCGAGGCGATGATCGCCGCTCCGGATTCGCGTCGCGCCCCCAGCGCGAGCAGCGCCGCGCCCAGTCCGCCTGCCGCACCCGCCCCGGGCTCGTCCCGGATCGCTGCGCCCACGGCGTCCTCCAGCTGCCGGGCCCATGCGGCCAGCCGCTGTTCCAGCAGCTCGACGGTGGCGGGGTCGGCACCCTTCTGCGGTCCGAACACCGCCGCGGCACCGCGCGCGCCGAGCAGCGGATGTTCGACGTCACTGGCGGCGACCAGCTCGACATCGGCCAGCAGCTCGCGGGCGGCGGCCAAGCCGCCGAGCGCCTCGATCATGCCGCGGCCGCCGTCGGTGCTGCCGCTGCCACCGAGCCCGACGACGATGCGGCGTGCGCCCGCATCCAGGGCGGCCGCGATGAGCGCCCCGACCCCGCGGGTGTGGGCGTCGACGGCGGTGCGCACCGTGGGCGTTCCGCCGAGCAGGGCGAGGCCGCACGCCTGGGCGCATTCGATGTAGGCGGTCGCCGGGGGGCCGGGGTCGAACACCCAGTCGGCGTCGACGTCGGCGCTCAACGGACCGCTCACCCGTTCGGTGCGCCGCTCGCCCAGCCGGCTGGCCAGGACGTCGACGAAGCCGGGTCCGCCGTCGGACTGCGGCGCCAGGATCAGCCGGTCCTGCGGGCGCGAGCGGGCCCATCCTGTCGCGACGGCGCGAGCCGCCTCGACGGCAGTGAGGCTGTCGCCGAACGAGTCCGGCGCGATCAGGACGGTCCGGGTCATCGCCCGGTTCGTCTCAGCAGACATCTTCGGAAGATTAGGTCGGTGCCGGAGGTGGCGCACGGCGGGCTACGTCATGCCGGCACCCGCGAAGTAACCTGGCACATGTGAAACTGCTGGGCCGCAAGAACGACGACTCCGGGGACGATCGGGTCCCCGCCGACGACGACGTCGTGGACGCCGCGCCGAGCGGCCGGGTGACCACCGCGCCCAAGGGCAGACCGACCCCGAAACGCAACGAGGCGAGCCGCCGCCGCGGACCGGTCGCACCGGCGCCGATGACCAGCGCGGAGGCGCGGCGGCGCCGCAAGGAGCTGCGGGGCCCGAAGCTCTCCCGCGAGGAGCGCAAAGCAGAGAAGATCGAGCGCCGCGCCACGATGTCGCAGCGTCGCGAGAAGATGATGGCCGGCGACGATGCCTACCTGCTGCCGCGCGACAAGGGCCCGGTGCGCCGTTATGTGCGCGACCTGGTCGACTCGCGGCGCAACGTGCTCGGCCTGTTCATGCCTTCGGCCCTGGGTCTGATCCTGGTCATGCTGGCGGTGCCCTCGGTCCAGGTGCAGCAGCTGATCTCCCCGGCGATGCTGGTGCTGGTCCTGATCATGATCGTCGACGGCTTCTTCCTGGGCCGCCGGGCGAACCGGCTGGTCGATCAGAAGTTCCCGGGCAACACCGAATCCGGGTGGAAGCTGGGCTTCTACGCCGCCAGCCGTGCGTCGCAGCTGCGGCGGATGCGCGCACCGCGACCGCAGGTCGAGCGCGGCGCGACAATCGACTGACGCCGTCGGTGTCCTACTTCCCCGAGATCGCCGCGCCTGACCCCGACGCAGCCGCCGCCGCGCGGGCCCGGCAGGCGCAGCTGACCAAACCCGCCGGCGCGCTGGGCCGCCTCGAAGACCTGTCGGTGTGGGTGGCGTCGTGCCAGAACACCTGTCCCCCACGACAGTTCGAGCGTGCCCGAGTGGTGGTGTTCGCCGGCGACCACGGGGTCACCGCGGCGGGAGTGTCGGCCTACCCGGCCGAGGTCACGGCGGCGATGATGGCCAACTTCGCCGCCGGTGGCGCCGCGGTCAACGTGCTCGCCGGCCTCGCCGACGCGGGAGTGCGCGTCGTCGACATCGCGGTCGACACCGAGGAGCCGCTGTCGCCGGATGCCGGCGAGCACAAGGTGCGTCGCTCGAGCGGCAACATCGCGGTCGAGGACGCGCTGAGCCCCGGCGAGGTGGTCGCCGCCATCGAGGTGGGCCGGCGCATCGCCGACGACGAGGTCGACGCGGGTGCGGACCTGCTGATCGCGGGCGACATGGGGATCGGCAACACCACCCCGGCCACCACGTTGGTGGCGGCGCTGATCGGGGCCGAACCGGTGGCAGTGGTGGGACGGGGCACCGGCATCGACGACGAGGGTTGGAAGCGCAAGACCGCCGCGATCCGCGATGCGCTCTACCGCACCAAGCGGCTGTCGGCGGATCCGATTGCGCTGCTTCGCATCTGCGGCGGCGCCGATCTCGCGGCGATGACGGGGTTCTGTGCTCAGGCCGCACTTCGCCGCACCCCGGTGCTGCTCGACGGCGTGGTGGTGACCGCGGCGGCGTTGGCCGCCGAGCGGCTGGCGCCGGGCGCGCGGCTGTGGTGGCAGGCCGGGCACCGGTCCACCGAGCCCGCGCACGGGATGGCGCTCGATGAGCTTTCGCTGACGCCCATCGTCGATCTCGGGATGCGCCTCGGCGAGGGTTCCGGCGCCCTGGTCGCGCTGCCGGTGCTGCGCGCCGCCGTCGCCACGCTCGCGTCGATGGCCACCTTCGAAGAGGCCGGGATCTCCGGGGGCTGACCGTGATCCGTTCCCTGGCGGGCGCTTTCGCGTTCGCGACGGTGCTGCCGGTGCCTGCGTCGCGCACCGCGCTCGTCGGCCGGGGCGTGATCACCGCGCTGCCCGTCGCGGGCGCGGCACTGGGCGGGGTGGCCGCGGCGGTGTTGGCGGCGGGATTCTGGGCGTTCGGCCCGGACGCTCCGCTCGCCGGCGCGCTGGCGGTGACGACGCTGCTGGTGGCGACCCGCGGCCTGCACATCGACGGCCTGGCCGACACCACGGACGCGCTGGGGTGTTACGGCCCGCCGGAGCGTGCGCTGGCCGTGATGCGGGAAGGTACGGCCGGCCCGTTCGGGGTGGCGGCTGTCGCGGCGACGGTGCTCATCCAGACGCTGGCGTTCGCGCAGGCGGGGTGGGCCGGCGTGCTGGTCGCGGTCGTGGCCGGTCGGGTCGCGGCGGTGATGGCGTGCCGGCGCGGCGTGCCTGCGGCGCCGGGGAGCTCGCTGGGGGCTGCGGTCGCAGGAGTGCAGCCGGCCTGGGTGGGCTGGGCGTGGGTGGCCTGCACCGCCGCGGCCGCCGTGCCGGTGTGCGGCACGGCCTGGCAGGGCCCGCTCGTCGTGGTCCTGGCGGTGGCCGCGGCGATGGCGCTGGTCGGCCACTGCGTGCGCCGGTTCGGCGGTATCACCGGCGACGTGCTCGGCGCCGCCGTCGAGGTGACGACGACGATCGCCGCGGTGGGCCTGGCGATCCGCTAGCCCAGCCGCGTCATCCAGCCGTGGGTGTCGGCGAAGGTGCCGCGCTGGATCCCGGTCAGCGTGTCGCGCAGCGCCATCGTGATCTCGCCGGGTTCCCCGTCGGCGATGGTGAACTCGCCGTCGGCGTGCTTGACGTGGGAGACCGGGGTGATGACCGCGGCGGTGCCGCAGGCGAACACCTCGGTGATCTCCCCCGCGGCGGCCTTCTTCTGCCACTCGTCGACGTCGATCTTGCGTTCCTCGACCGCGAACCCGGCGTCAGTCGCCAACTGCAGCAACGAATCCCGCGTGATGCCCGGCAACAGCGAGCCCGACAGCTCGGGGGTGACCAACCGCGCGGTGCCACCGCTGCCGAAGACGAAGAACAGGTTCATCCCACCCATCTCTTCGACGTAACGGCGCTCGATCGCATCGAGCCACACCACCTGATCGCAGCCGTGGTCGGCGGCCTCGGCCTGCGCGAGCAGCGACGCCGCGTAGTTGCCGCCGAACTTGGCCGCACCGGTGCCGCCCGGCGAGGCCCGCACGTATTCGTGGGACAGCCACACGCTGACCGGCTTGATGCCCCGGGGGAAGTACGCGCCGGCGGGTGAGGCGATCACCAGGTAGCGGTACCGGTCGGCCGGGCGCACGCCCAGTCCCGGCTCGGTCGCGATGACGAACGGCCGCAGGTAAAGCGACTCCTCACCGCCGGCCGGCGGCACCCACTGCCCGTCGACCGCGATGAGCTGACGCAGCGACTCGAGGAACACCTCGGCGGGCAGCTCCGGGATCGCGAGCCTGCGCGCGGAGGTCTGCAGCCGCGCCGCGTTGGCCTCCGGGCGGAACGACACGATGGATCCGTCGTTCCAGCGATAGGCCTTCAGACCCTCGAAGATCTCCTGCGCGTAGTGCAGGACGACCGCCGACGGATCGAGCTCGATGGGCCCGTAGGGCAGCACCCGGGCGTCGTGCCACCCCTGCTCGGCCGTGTAGTCGACCGACACCATGTGGTCGGTGAAGTACTTGCCGAACCCGGGGTTGCCGAGGACCTGCGCCCGTACCTCGTCACTCGCCGGATTCGCGGTGCGATCGACGGTGAACGAGAGGCCTTCAGTCATGGCTGCGATTGTATAACCGCCGGGGAAGGGATTTATCGCGTGCGGGTGTCCACGAACGGGGGTTTGACCACCTCGCACTCGACGGCGCGGCCCCGCACGTCCACCGTCACGCGGGCCCCGTCGGCGATGCCGGCAGCGGTGTCGATCAGCGCCAGCGCGATGCCGACTTTCAGTGTGGGAGAGAAGGTTCCGGAGGTGGTGACGCCGACGGGTGTGTCGCCGTCGAGCACGGTCAGCTCGCCGCGCAGCACGCCGCGGCCGACGGCACGCAGGCCGCGCAGCGTGCGCCGCGGCCCCGCCTCCTTCTCGGCGAGCAGCGCCTCACGCCCCCAGAACGCGTCTTTCTTCCACCCGACCGCCCATCCGCAGCGCGCCTGCAGCGGCGAGATGTCGCGCGAGAGTTCGTGGCCGTGCAGCGGATAACCCATTTCGGTACGCAGCGTGTCGCGCGCTCCGAGACCGGCGAGTTCACCGCCGGCGGCCCGCACCTTCTCGACCAGAGCGTCGAACACGACGCCCGCCTGATCCCACGTCGGCAGCAACTCGTAGCCGTGCTCGCCGGTGTAACCGGTGCGGCAGACCCGGACGTCGACGCCGTCGAACACCGCGTCGGCGAACCCCATGTAGTCCATGTCGGTGGGCAGCCCGAGCCCGCCGACCACGTCGGCCGCCCGGGGGCCCTGCACGGCGAGCACGGCCCGTGAGCGGTGCTCGTCGGTGACCGTCACCCCGGCGGGCGCGCGCTCGATGAGCGCGGCGACGACGTCGGCGGTGTTGGCGGCGTTGGGCACCAGGAAGATCTCGTCGTCGGAGACGTAGTAGGCGATGAGGTCGTCGATCACGCCGCCCTCGTCGGTGCAGCACAGCGTGTACTGCGCTTTCCCAGCGCCGATGCGGCCCAGATCGTTGGTGAAGGCGGCGTTGACGAACTCGGCTGCGCCCGGACCGGTGACCAGCGCCTTGCCCAGGTGGCTGACGTCGAACAGGCCGACCGTGGTGCGGGTGGCGGTGTGCTCGGCGACGGTGCCCGAGTAGGACACCGGCATCAGCCAGCCCCCGAATTCGGCGAAGGTGGCCCCGAGCTCGCGGTGCCGGTCTTCGAGCGGGCCGGTCAACGGTGTGTCACTCACGCCGAACCACATTAGTAGGCAGTGGCTAGGGTGAATCCCCGTGAGCACCCCAGTCGGTTACCAGTCCCCCGCCGTCACCGTCGCCAGCGCGCTGCCCAAGCGCAAGGTCGAGTCGTCGGTGTTGATCGTGCCGGTCGCGAGCGTCGGGGATGAGCCGGTGGCCAAGCTCGTCGCCACGCAGCATCTGGACGCACGCGTGGTCGCCGAGATCGAGGCGGCGCTGGCGGCGCTCGGCGCCAAGGGCGGCGCGGAGCAGGTCACCCGGGTGCCGGTGGCGTCGTTGCCGGTGGGCAGCGTGCTGGCGGTCGGATTGGGCAAGAGCCGCGACGAGTACCCGGCCGAGACCATCCGGCGGGCCGCCGGATCGGCCGCGCGGTCGGTCACCGGTGTGGAGTCGGTGCTGACCACGCTGTCGCTGCTGGACACCGAGGCCGCCGTGGAGGGCCTGATCATGGGGTCCTACCGCTTCACGGAGTTCCGCAGCGCCAAGACCGCCCCCAAGGATGCCGGCGTGCGCAAGATCACGGCCCTGACCGCGGACACGAAGTCGGCCACCAAGGACGCCGCGGCGCGCGGCGAGGCCATCGCGACAGCCGTCGCCACGGCCCGCGACTTCGTCAACACTCCGCCGAGCCATCTGTTCCCCGACGAATTCGCCAAGCGGGCAAAGGCTTTGGGCGAAGCAGCCGGTCTTGACGTGGAGGTGCTCGACGACAAGGCGCTGACCAAGGGCGGCTACGGCGGCATCATCGGCGTCGGCAAGGGGTCATCGCGGCTGCCCCGCCTGGTGCGCCTGGCCCACCGCGGCGGCAAGGGCCGCAAGGCGAAGACGGTGGCTCTGGTGGGCAAGGGCATCACGTTCGACACCGGCGGCATCTCGATCAAGCCGGCGGCGAACATGCACCAGATGACCTCGGACATGGGCGGCGCGGCCGCGGTGATCGCGACCGTCGTGCTTGCGGCCCGCCTCGAGCTGCCGATCGACGTGATTGCGACGGTGCCGATGGCCGAGAACATGCCGTCGGGAACCGCGCAGCGCCCGGGTGATGTGCTGACGCAGTACGGCGGCACCACCGTGGAGGTGCTCAACACCGACGCCGAGGGCCGGCTGATCCTGGCCGACGCGATCGTGCGGGCCTGCGAGGACCGGCCCGACTACCTGATCGAGACGTCGACGCTGACCGGTGCACAGATGGTCGCGCTCGGGGCGCGCACGCCCGGGGTGATGGGCAGTGACGAATTCCGCGACCGGGTCGCCGAGATCTCCCAGTCGGTGGGCGAGAACGGCTGGGCGATGCCGCTACCCGAGGAACTCAAGGACGACCTCAAGTCGACCGTGGCCGATCTGGCGAACGTCAGCGCGTCCCGCAACGCCGGCATGCTGGTCGCCGGTACGTATCTGCGCGAGTTCGTCGCCGAGGGCGTGGCCTGGGCGCACATCGACGTCGCGGTGCCCGCCTACAACTCGGGCGGGCCGTGGGGCTACACGCCCAAGGGTGGTACCGGCGTGCCGACGCGCACGATGTTCGCGGTCCTGGAGGACATCGCAGTCAACGGCTGAGCGCGTCAGACGATCTTTCCGCCGCGGGCGGCGCTGCGCATGGCCGCCGGTGCGGCGTGCGCGACCGCGTACACGAGGTGGGCCTCCGGAGTGACCGGACGCACCGCCTTCTTCTGCGTGACCGCGCTGACGATGGCACGGGCCACCTTCTCCGGACCGTAGCGGCGCACCGCGAATCCGCGCCTGACTCGGGCCCGCAGCTTGTCTGCGTCGGCGTGCCTGGACTCGGGTAGCGAGAACCGAGTGGTGTCGACGATGTTGGTGCCGATCACCCCCGGACAGATGGTGGTTACGCCGATGCCGGCCGAATCCAGTTCGGCGCGAAGGCAATCGGAGAACATGAACACCGCCGCCTTCGAGGTGCAGTACGCGTTCATCATGTTGACCGGCGTGTAGGACGCCATCGAGGCGATGTTGACGATGTGCCCGCCCGTCCCCCGCTGGACCATCCGCCGGCCGAACGAGCGGCACCCGTTGACCACGCCGCCGAAGTTGATGTCGAGCACGCGGTCGAATTCCTCGGCGGGGGTGTCGAGGAAGTAGCCGGCATGCCCGACGCCGGCGTTGTTGACCACGACGTCGGGCACCCCGCGCTCGGCGCACACCTCCTCGGCGAAGGATTCGACGGCCGCGGCGTCGGCCACGTCGACGAGGTACCGGTGCGCGGTGGCGCCGACTTCGGCGAGCAGGCGGGCGGTCTCGGTGAGCCCGTCGGCGTCGACGTCGCTGATCACCAGCTCCGCGCCGTCGCGGGCGAACGCCAACGCGGTCTCCCGGCCGATGCCGCTGCCCGCACCGGTGACCGAGACCAGGGTGTCGTCGAACGGACGCCGGCCCTGCCGAACCTCGGCGCGTCGCAATTCTCGGGAGGCGGGAGCGCCGTCGACGTGCTCGACGAGCTGGCGCACGGCGCGGGCGAACAGCTCGGCGTGGGTGTCCGGCGCCGGGTGCCCGATGGCGACCTCGCGTCGCCACAGCCGCGGCACCGTCGCGGTGACGTCGTCGGCGCGGCCGGACGAGACGATCAGCTGGACCGGGACGTCGACACGCCGCGCGGGACCCATCGGGCGCCGTCGCCGGAACCGCCGCCGCGCCGGCTCCGACAGCGTCACCGACGCGACCGCGGTATCGGGCCGTGAGAGGGCCTCCCACACGGCGGGCACGGCGCGTCCGTGCGCGACGACGTGCACCGGCCGCGGGCCGGCGATGGCGGCGGCCAGCCCGGTCGGGTCGGTGTGCACGACGTGCGCGCCGCCGAGTAGCGCTGTCATTCCGTCCCAGAGACGGGGCGAGTCGGGGTGCGCATGCACCGCGACGATGGTCGGCTCGTCGGTGTCCACGCGCCGCACGCTACTAGCGATCCAACTCCTCGCGGGCGGCGCGTTTGCGCTCGATGCGGCGGCGTTCGTCGTAGTCGCGCATGCGCTGCGGGTAGCCCACCTTCTGCACGTCGTAGACGGGGATCTTCAGTCGGTCGGACAGCTTGCGCGCGCCGGCGTAGCCGCCCGCGCGACGCCGGGTCCATTCGCCGTCGGCGGCCACGAGCACCACGGTCACGTCGGTGACCGTCGTCTGGGGTTCCACGAATGCCTCGACGCCGGTGTGCCCGGCCACCCATTGCTGCAGGTAGCGCAGATCAGCTGCCCGGTCAGTGCCCGCACCTGCACCACGACGCCGGCCCCTCAGCGCGTCGAACAGTCCCACCTGGGGTCGCTCCTTCCCACCGCCGAACCCCTCGATTCGATAGTGCCAGAACGGTCGGTGCACGCGTCTGCGACGAAACGTCGCAGCGGACGTGACAGGATGGGGAACCGACACCTCGAGACCGTGAATTCGACCACGAACGACCGTGCAAGGGAGCCACGACACTATGGCCATCTCCGTCCAGATGCCCGCACTCGGAGAGAGCGTTACCGAAGGGACTGTCACCCGCTGGCTCAAGCAGGAGGGCGACACGGTCGAGGAGGACGAGCCGCTGTTGGAGGTGTCGACGGACAAGGTCGACACCGAGATCCCATCCCCCGCGTCCGGGGTGTTGAAGAAGATCGTCGCCCAGGAGGACGACACCGTCGAGGTCGGCGGCGAGCTGGCCGTGATCGGTGACGCCGACGAGTCCGACGACAGCGGCGACGACGACAGCAGTGACGACAGCGCCGAGGAGGAGTCGGCCGAGGAGCCCGCGGCCGAGTCCGACGACGACGCTGACGATGATGCTGAGGAGCCCGAGGACAAGCCGGAGCCCAAGAAGTCGTCGGGCGGATCCGGCAAGTCCACGCCGGTGCTGATGCCCGAGCTCGGCGAGTCGGTGACCGAGGGCACCGTGACCCGCTGGCTGAAGGAGGTCGGCGACAGCGTGGAGGTCGACGAGCCGCTCGTCGAGGTCTCCACCGACAAGGTCGACACCGAGATCCCCTCGCCGGTGGCCGGCACGCTGCTGTCGATCACGGCCGAGGAGGACGACACCGTCGAGGTGGGCGGCGAGCTCGCCAAGATCGGCGACGCCAGTGAGGCCGACAGCGAACCCGAACCCGAGCCGGAACCGGAGCCCGAGCCCGAGCCGGAACCGGAGCCCGAGCCGGAGGACACCAAGCCGACGACCAAGCCGGCCGAAGATTCCGAGCCTGAGTCCAAGCCCGAACCCAAGCCCGAGCCCAAGAAAGAGCCCGAGCCCAAGAAGGAGCCGGCACCGGCCGGCTCGTCGTCCGGCGATTCCGGTCCGTACGTCACCCCGCTGGTGCGCAAGCTGGCCAGTGAGCACAACGTCGACCTGTCCGCGGTGAAGGGCACCGGTGTGGGTGGCCGTATCCGCAAGCAGGACGTGCTGGCCGCCGCCGAGTCGGCGAAGAAGCCGGCCGAGGAGTCGAAGCCGGCACCCGCCGCCGAGGCTCCGGGCAAGACGTCGGCCCCGGTCCCGGCCCCCGAGGGCGCGCTGGCGCACCTGCGCGGAACCACGCAGAAGGCCAACCGCATCCGGCAGATCACCGCCAAGAAGACGCGGGAATCGCTGCAGACCACGGCCCAGCTGACGCAGGTCCACGAGGTCGACATGACCAAGATCGTGGCGTTGCGGGCCAAGGCGAAGGCCGGCTTCAGCGAGCGCGAGGGCGTCAACCTGACCTACCTGCCGTTCATCGCGCGGGCGGTCATCGACGCGCTCAAGCTGCACCCGAACGTCAACGCCAGCTACAACGAGGACTCCAAGGAGATCACCTACTACGACGCCGAGCACCTCGGTTTCGCGGTGGACACCGAGCAGGGTCTGCTCTCGCCGGTGATCAAGAACGCCGGAGATCTGTCCCTGGGCGGGCTGGCCCGCGCCATCGCCGACATCGCCGCGCGGGCCCGCTCGGGTGACCTCAAGCCCGACGAGCTCTCCGGTGGCACGTTCACCATCACCAACATCGGCAGCCAAGGCGCGTTGTTCGACACCCCCATCCTGGTCCCGCCGCAGGCGGCGATGCTCGGCACCGGCGCGATCGTCAAGCGGCCGCGGGTGATCGTCGACGAGTTCGGCAACGAGTCGATCGGTGTGCGCTCGGTGAGCTACCTGCCGCTGACCTACGACCATCGCCTCATCGACGGCGCCGACGCCGGACGTTTCGTCACGACGATCAAACGGCGCCTCGAAGAGGGGGCCTTCGAGGCCGACCTGGGGCTGTAGACGACGGTGTCGATGCCCCCGGATTCGGTCATCGCGATTGCGGGTTCATCCGGTGTGATCGGGACGGCGCTGGTGTATGCGCTGCGCTCCACCGATCGCCGGGTGATCCGCATCGTGCGGCGTGCACCGTCGAACGCCGACGAGGTGTACTGGAACCCTGACACCGGAGAGTTCGACGCGAGCGCCTTGGCGGGCGTGACAGCCGTGGTGAACATGTGCGGCGTGAACGTCGGCGAGAAACGATGGTCCGGCGCGTTCAAGCAGAGCCTGCGCGACAGCAGGATCGGGCCGACCGAAGTGCTCTCGCGTGCGGTCGTCGACGCCGGTGTTCCGGTGCTCGTCAACGCCAGTGCGGTCGGGTATTACGGCGACACCGGTCCCCGCCCGGTCGACGAGACCGCCCCGCCCGGACGGAACTTCCTCGCGCGGCTCACCGTGGACTGGGAGGCGGCGACGAACGTCGCAGCGCACGCTGGAGTGCGTGTGGTGCTGCCTCGCACCGGCCTGGTGATGTCGCCGTCGGGTGGCATGCTCGGCCGGATTCGACCGCTGTTCTCGCTGGGGTTGGGCGCACGGCTGGGCAACGGACGCCAGTACATCTCCTGGATCAGCCTGGAAGACCAGATCCGTGCGCTGCTGTTCGCGATCACCCACGACGACCTGGCGGGGCCGGTGAACTTCACCGGCCCGGCGCCGGTCACCAACGCGGAGTTCACCACGGCACTGGGCCGCACGGTGAACCGGCCGACCCCGTTCGTCGTCCCCGGCTTCGCATTGCGCGCGGTGCTCGGCGAGTTCGCCGACGAGGGGGTGCTCGGCGGTCAGCGGGCGATCCCGGCGGCGCTCGAGCAGGCCGGGTTCCGGTTCCGCCACAACACGATCGGTGAGGCGCTGGCGTTCGCCACCGCGGGCACCCGTGAGTAACGTCGGTTCCATGGGATCGATCCGGTCGAGCAGCGACGGCGTCGTGGTGCGCCGGCTGGGCACGGTTGAATACCAGCACGCGTGGGATCTGCAGCGGGAGATCGTCGCGGCGCGGGTCGCGGGCGCCCCCGACGAACTGCTGCTGCTCCAACATCCCCCGGTGTACACCGCTGGGCGCCGTACGCTGCCCGAGGAGCGCCCCACTGACGGCACGCCCGTCGTCGACACCGACCGCGGCGGCAAGATCACCTGGCACGGGCCCGGGCAGCTCGTCGGCTATCCGATCATCGGTCTCGCGGAGCCGCTGGACGTCGTGAACTTCGTCCGCCGTCTCGAAGAGGCGTTGATCGCCGTGTGTGCCGGCTTCGGCCTGCAGACCGGCCGGGTCGAGGGCCGCTCCGGCGTGTGGCTGGCCGCCGACGGGCCCCGTCCGGAACGCAAGATCGCCGCGATCGGAATCCGGGTGGCCCGCGGGGTCACCCAGCACGGCTTCGCGCTGAACTGCGACTGCGATCTCGGCGCCTACGGCTCGATCGTGCCGTGTGGCATCAGCGACGCCGGCGTGACGTCGCTGAGCGCCGAACTGGGCCGGCACATCACCGTCGACGATGTTCTGGGCCCGGTCGCCGATGCGGTGTGTGACGTGCTCGACGGCCGCCTCCCCGTGGCCGGGCACGCAGTAGCATCGATGCAGTGAGTGTCGATCCCGGTAACCGCAAACTGCTCCGGCTCGAGGTGCGCAACGCGCAGACGCCGATCGAGCGCAAACCGCCGTGGATCAAGACCCGGGCCAAGATGGGTCCTGAGTACACCGAGCTGAAGTCACTCGTGCGCCGCGAAGGCCTGCACACGGTGTGTGAAGAGGCCGGCTGCCCCAACATCTACGAGTGCTGGGAAGACCGCGAAGCGACGTTCCTGATCGGTGGTGAGCAGTGCACCCGCCGATGCGACTTCTGCCAGATCGACACCGGCAAGCCCGCCGAGCTGGACCGCGACGAGCCACGCCGCGTCGCCGAGAGCGTGCAGGCGATGGGGTTGCGCTACTCGACGGTGACCGGGGTGGCGCGCGATGACCTGCCCGACGGCGGCGCGTGGCTCTACGCCGAGACGGTCCGTCAGATCAAGGCGCTCAACCCGAACACCGGGGTGGAACTGCTCATCCCCGACTTCAACGCCGACCCCGAGCAGCTGGCGCAGGTGTTCGAGACGCGGCCGGAAGTGTTGGCGCACAACGTCGAGACGGTGCCGCGCATCTTCAAGCGCATCCGGCCGGCGTTCCGGTACGAGCGCAGCCTGTCGGTGCTGACGATGGCCCGCGCCGACGGCCTGGTCACCAAGAGCAATCTGATCCTCGGCATGGGTGAGACGCCGGAGGAGGTGCGCGCCGCGCTGCGCGACCTGTACGAGGCGGGGTGTGACATCGTCACGATCACCCAGTACCTGCGGCCGTCGGCGCGTCACCATCCCGTCGAACGGTGGGTGCACCCCGACGAGTTCGTCGAGCATCAGCAGTTCGCGACCGAACTCGGCTTCGCCGGTGTGCTGGCCGGACCGCTGGTGCGCTCGTCGTACCGGGCCGGAAAGCTGTACGCGCAGACGATCGCGTCGCGGTCCGCGCAACCGACACCCACCCCATAGATATCCTGAGCCCATGGCGAAATCGCGTAACTCGGCGGAGGTCAAAGCGGCGAAGGCCGAGGCGAAGGCCGCCCGCAAGGCCGCATCGAAGCAGCGCCGCAGTCAGCTGTGGCAGGCGTTTCAGATCCAGCGCAAAGAGGACAAGCGGCTGCTGCCGTACATGATCGGTGCGTTCGTGCTGATCGTGGCCGCGTCGGTGGTCGCCGGCCTCTTCGCGGGCGGCGGTTTCACGATGTTCATGCTCATCCCGCTGGGCATCGTGCTGGGCGCGCTGGTCGCGTTCATCATCTTCGGTCGCCGCGCGCAGAAGTCGGTGTACCGCAAGGCTGAGGGCCAGACCGGCGCGGCGGCGTGGGCGCTGGACAACCTGCGGGGCAAGTGGCGGGTGACTCCCGGGGTCGCCGCGACGGGGCACTTCGACGCGGTGCACCGGGTGATCGGCCGCCCCGGCGTGATCTTCGTGGCCGAGGGCGCACCGAACCGGCTCAAGCCGCTGCTGGCGCAGGAGAAGAAGCGCACGGCCCGCCTGGTCGGCGATGTGCCGATCTACGACGTGATCATCGGCAACGGCGAGGGTGAGGTGCCGCTGTCTAAGCTCGAGCGTCATCTGACCCGGTTGCCGGCCAACATCACGGTCAAGCAGATGGATTCGCTGGAGTCGCGCCTGGCCGCGCTCAGCTCCAAGGTCGGTCCCGCCGCGATGCCGAAGGGGCCGCTGCCGGCACAGGCCAAGATGCGCGGGGTACAGCGCACCGTGCGCCGGCGCTGACGCCTCGCGCGTCACGCTTGCCACACCCTTCTACGGCGGCGACAATTCGCTGCGGGCCGTCGCGCCCAAGGGGGGACGGACCATGTGCACTGCGTGTGAGTGGGCGCCGCATTTCGCCGCGTTCGGCCAGACGAGCTCGGCCTCACGCCACCCCTGGCTGACGCGCCGCTCGGTTCTACGCGCTGCCGCAGTGACGACGGCCGCGGTGGCGACGGCCGGCGCGTGCGGGACGGGGTCCCAGGCGCCGGTCACCACCACCGCTGCGGGCGCGCAGCGCGCTCCCGACACCGTGTTCCACAACGGCCGTGTCTACACCGTGGCCAGTGCGCAGCCGTGGGCCGAGGCGGTCGCCGTCACCGGTGAGGTGATCAGCTACGTCGGCGACAGCGCAGGCGCGACGGCGCTCGCCGGGCCCGACACCAGGGTCGTCGACCTGGCCGGCGGGTTCGTGATGCCGGGCTTCGTCGAGGGCCACATCCACCCGTTCCTGGGCGCGTTCCTGACCACCGGAGTCGATCTGCAGGTGCCGACCGGGCAGGATGCGCTCGACGCGATCGCCGCCTACGCGAAGGAGCACCCCGACGGGCCGGTGCGCGGATTCGGGTGGCGCGTGGACATGTTCGGCCCCGAGGGACCGACGCGCGCCGATCTGGACCGGGTGCTGCCCGACCGGCCGGGCTTCTTCTTCGCCATCGACGGGCACAGCCTGTGGGCCAACAGCAAGGCCCTGGAGATCGCCGGGGTGACGCGCGCGACGCAGGATCCGATCCCCGGGTTCAGCTACTACCAGCGCGACGAGAACGGCGACCCGACCGGTTACGTGCTGGAGGTGACGGCGGTGCTCGGCATCGTCAACGCCATCGAGCCGATCTCGCCCGAGACCATGAAGACGTTGCTGATCGGCTGGCTGCCCAAGGCATCGGCGGCGGGCATCACCACCGTGTTCGACGCGGGGGTGCCCCCGATCGGGGACGACCAGGGCGCGTTGATCGCCCTCTACACCGACGTCGAGAAGCAGGGTGCGCTGCCGTTCCGGGTCGTCGCGTCCTACAGCGTCAAGTCACCGCCGGTGGACAATGCTGTCGCCGAATTGACCGGCATTCGGGACCGCATCGCCACCGACCTGGTCACCGTCGGTGTGGTGAAGGTGATCGGCGACGGAACCCAGGGCGGCTACACCGCCTGGTTGATCGAGCCGTACGCCGACAAGCCCGACTCCACGGGCGGATCGCCGTTCACCGAACAGCAGTGGCGCCAATTGGTCGGCGAGGTCGACGCCGCCGGGTTCGACGTGCACGTCCACGCCTGCGGCGAGCGCACGGTGCGCGTCGCGCTGGACGCCGTCGAGGCGGCGATCGCTGCCAATCCGCCCCGCGACCGCAGGCACACGATCGCGCACCTCGTCTACGTCCAAGACCCCGACAACCAGCGGTTCGGCGAGCTGGGCGTCATCGCGCAGTTCTCCGCGAACTGGCTCTCCGCGGACCCGGACACACTGCAGAACATGGCCGCGCGCTACGGCAAACCCCGGGCTGACCTGATGTACCGCCCCCAGGATGTGCTGCGGTCCGGCGGACGGATCTCGCTGGGCACCGATTGGCCGGCCGCCGGATACTTCTCCACCTACAAGCCGCTCGACTCGATCCAGATCGGGGTGACGCGCCAGCTGATCGGTCAACCGGACGCCCCGGTGCTGGTGCCCGTCGAGCAGAAACTCACGGTCGCCGAGGCGGTCCACGCCAACACGCTCGGGGCGGCCCATCAGCTGCGTCTCGACGACCAGGTGGGCTCATTGGAAGTGGGTAAACGCGCCGATCTGATCGTGCTGGATCGCAACCTGCTGGAGATCGATCCGCATGACATCCACGCGGCGACAGTGACGACGACGATGATGAACGGCACGGTCGTCCACCAGGTCTAGCGCTTCACCACCGCGGTCTTGGTCGCCAGGTCGTGCAGGCCCCGCAGATCGGAGTCGGTGAACAGCGCCGGGATGACCAACGCGATCAGCACGCCGCGTGCCAGCGCGCGTCCGGCGCCGACGTGCATCCGGCCGTCGACCGGCACCACCTCGAGGCCGAGCGCCAACTGTCCGGGCGAGAACCCGAAGAGGCGCACCGAGGCCACCCCCACCACGAACCAGACCACGAGCTGGACCGTCTGCACCTGCAGATCGAACGAACTGAGTGCCACCACCAGAGCCGCAAGACCCAGAGCGATCAGCCAGTCGACGATCAGCGCCGCGATGCGGCGGCCGAAGCGGGCGATCGAGCCCGGGCCGTCCTTGGGCAGGCCCAGCCGTTGGCCCGGGTAGGTGCCGGGCTCGGGCGTCCCCGGCCCGGACAGCCACGAGCCGAGACCGGAACGGGACGTACGCGCCATATCGCCAGGATAGTGTCGCGGCGTGCGGTCCTGGCCACGGCGGCCGGGACCGCACGCGTAACGTCCACGCAACATCCGGTTGACTGCCGCGCAACATCGTGTCCTTAGCGTCAGCCGCGGGCCATCAATGTCAAAGGAGAGCAAAGAGTGGCAGAACAGACCGCCGACGACATCATCAAGCTGATCAAGGACGAGAACGTCGAGTACGTCGACATCCGTTTCTGTGACCTGCCCGGTGTCGTCCAGCACTTCTCGATCCCGGCGTCGGCCTTCGACGAGAGCGTGTTCGAGGACGGTCTCGCCTTCGACGGTTCGTCGGTGCGCGGGTTCCAGTCCATCCACGAGTCGGACATGATGCTGCTGCCCGATCCGGCCACCGCTCGTATCGATCCGTTCCGCGCCGCCAAGACGCTGAACCTCAATTTCTTCGTCCACGATCCGTTCACCCGTGAGGCCTACTCGCGCGATCCGCGCAACGTCGCCCGCAAGGCGGAGAACTACCTGGCCAGCACCGGCATCGCGGACACCTGCTACTTCGGCGCCGAAGCCGAGTTCTACATCTTCGACTCGGTCACCTTCGACTCGAGGATCAACGGCACCTTCTACGAGGTGGATTCGGAATCCGGCTGGTGGAACACCGGTGAGCCGTTCGAAGCCGACGGCAGCGCCAACCGCGGCTACAAGGTCCGCCCCAAGGGTGGCTACTTCCCCGTCGCGCCCTACGACCACTACGTGGACCTGCGCGACGAGATGGCGACCAACCTGCAGAACGCGGGATTCGTCCTCGAGCGCGGCCACCACGAGGTCGGCACCGCCGGCCAGGCCGAGATCAACTACAAGTTCAACACGCTGCTGCACGCGGCCGACGACGTGCTGCTGTTCAAATACATCATCAAGAACACCGCCTGGGCCAACGGCAAGACCGTGACCTTCATGCCCAAGCCGCTGTTCGGTGACAACGGCTCCGGCATGCACGCCCACCAGTCGCTGTGGAAGGACGGCAAACCGCTGTTCCACGACGAGTCCGGGTATGCGGGCCTGTCGGACATGGCACGGCACTACATCGGCGGCATCCTGCACCACGCGCCGTCGCTGCTGGCGTTCACCAACCCGACGGTGAACTCCTACAAGCGTCTGGTCCCGGGCTACGAGGCGCCGATCAACCTGGTGTACAGCCAGCGCAACCGCTCGGCGTGCGTGCGTATCCCGATCACCGGCAACAACCCGAAGGCCAAGCGCCTCGAGTTCCGCTGCCCGGACAGCTCGGGCAACCCGTACCTGGCGTTCGCGGCGATGCTGATGGCCGGCATCGACGGCATCAAGAAGAAGATCGAGCCGCTGTCGCCGGTCGACAAGGACCTCTACGAGCTGCCGCCGGAGGAGGCCGCCAACATCCCGCAGGCGCCGACGTCGCTGGCGGCGGTGATCGACAAGCTGGAAGAGGACCACGAGTACCTCACCGAGGGTGGCGTGTTCACCGAGGATCTGATCGAGACCTGGATCTCCTACAAGCGGGAGAACGAGATCATGCCGATCCAGATCCGGCCTCACCCCTACGAGTTCTCGCTGTACTACGACGTGTAAGTCGTTGCAAGGCAGAAGGATTCGCCCGCTCGGTCGCAGACCGAGCGGGCGTTTCTCATGACGGGCTCCACGAGGCCGGGTCGATCCTGCCGTCGTAGACGGGCAGCTCTATCGGCTGATCGGTCTCGGTGAACGGCGACCACGGTCGCGTCACGCCGGCCGTGCCGAACTTGCGCGTACGCGCAACCTCGTCGAGGTCGATGGTCGCGGCGAGCACGGTCGGCTCGGCGCCCACCGCGGCGGCGAGGATCCGGCCCTGCGGGTCGACCAGCAGGCTGCGCCCCTGCCCCCGCGGGGTCGCGGCGTTCACACTCGCGACGAACACCTGGTTGACGATCGCGTTGGCCTGGACCAGCACCACCTCCTGCGCACGGTCCGCGGTCGGGGTGAGCACGACGTTGAGCAGCAGTTCGGCGCCCATCCAGGACAGCTGCCGCGACACCTCCGGAAACCATGCGTCGTAGCAGACGGTGAGCCCGACGACGGCGTCCTGGACCGGCACGGTGACGAAGCCCCGACCGGGCTCGGTGGTTTCGACGGGCCGCCACGGGAACGCTTTGCGGTACGCGGCGACGAGCTCGCCGGTCGGCGCGAAGACCACCATCGTGTTGTGGATGCGGCCGTCGTCGGACCGTTCCAGGATGCTGCCGGGAACCACCCACACACCGAGCTCGGCGGCGAGCTCGCCGACAGCGCGGCACAGGGGCCCGTCGAGCGGTTCGGCGTGGCGTTGCGTGCTGGCCGGATCCCACGGGTCCCAGTCACCGAGCAGGTGCTGCTCCGGGAACACGAACAGCGACGTGGCCGGGTACTGGCGGGTCAGCAGGCGCAGCTCGCGGCCGAAGCCCTCAGGTGTGTGCGCGGCATCGTGCTGGACCAGGGCCAGGGACAGTTCTCGGGACATGGCATCCATTCTCACCGAACGCTTCCCGCCGGTTTCGCGCGCGGACAAAGCGGCAATCTGCCCGGCATGGCATTGCGCGTCGGCGTCACGGGCCCCACCGGCGAGATCGGCAAGGCGGCCATCGCGGCTCTGGAGGACGATCCCGGCGTCGAGGCCATCGTCGGGATGGCCCGCCGCCCCTTCGATCCGCAGGCGCAGCACTGGACGAAGACCACCTACCGGCAGGGCGACATCCTCGACCGCGAGGCGGTCGACGCTCTGGTGGCCGACGTCGACGTCGTGGTCCACCTGGCCTTCATCATCATGGGTACCCGCACCGAGAGCGCCCGGGTGAACCTGGCAGGCACCCGCAACGTGTTCGAGGCGACCGTGGCCGCCGCCCGCCCGCGCCGTCTCGTCTACACGTCCTCGGTGGCCGCCTACGGCTACCACGCCGACAACCCGGTACCGATCACCGAGGACGTGGCGCCCCGCGGCTCGGCCGAGCACTACTACTCCGAGCAGAAAGCGGCATGCGAAGCCGCGCTGACCGAGATCACGGCAGGCTCCGGTCTCGAGGTCTTCGTGCTGCGGCCGTGCATCGTCGCCGGGCCGAACGCGCCCGCGCTCGCCGACGCCATGCCGTGGAACCACCTCCCCGGGCCGATCCGGCGCATCTCCGGGGCGCTGCCCGTGCTGCGACCGTTCCCCGACCCCGGCACCCCGCTTCAGCTGGTGCACCACGACGACGTGGCAGCGGCCATCGCGCTGGCCGCCACGACGCAGACCGCCCCGCCCGGCGCCTACAACATCGCCGGCGACGGTGTGGTGTCGATGTCGCAGGTCGGCGGCGCCCTGGGTGCGTTCCCGATCAAGGTGCCCCGGGCCGCGGCGGTCGTCACCTCGGAGGTCCTGTCGGTGTTGCCCTTCGTGCCGTCGGCCCTGGAGTGGCTGCACGCGGGGCGTACGTCGGTGGTGATGGACACCGAGAAGGCGAAGGTCGAGCTCGGCTGGCGCCCCCGGTTCACCTCGGAGGAGACGCTCGCCGCGCTCGCCAGCACGCTGGATTGAGCAGGCTCACAGCCGAAACCGGTGTCGATTCGGGCCGCGCGGGGTAAGCCCCCGCGGTGACTGCCGCAGCCGAGAAGGTGAATCCCCCCGAGCAGATGGACCTTCGTTCGCGCAACCTGGTGTTCACCGCGGTGGTCCTCGGCATGTTGCTGGCCGCGCTCGACCAGACGATCGTCGCGACTGCTCTGCCGACCGTCGTCGCCGATCTCGGCGGTGCCGGCCATCAGGCCTGGGTGGTGACCAGTTATCTGCTGGCGTCGACGATCGTCACCGCGGTCGTCGGCAAGCTGGGCGACATCTTCGGACGCAAGAAGGTGTTCCAGGTCGCGGTGCTGCTGTTCCTGATCGGCTCGGTGCTGTGCGGGCTGGCACAGTCGATGGGCATGCTCGTCGCCTCACGGGCGCTGCAGGGTCTCGGCGGCGGTGCGATCACGGTGACCGCGGTCGCCGTCATCGGCGAGGTCATCCCCCTGCGCGAACGCGGCCGCTATCAGGGCGCTCTGGGCGCGGTGTTCGGTGTCACGACGGTCATCGGCCCGCTGCTCGGCGGGTTGTTCACCGATCATCTCACCTGGCGTTGGGCGTTCTGGATCAACGTCCCGGTGGCGGTGGTGGTGCTCGGCATCGCGGCGGTCGCCATCCCCGAACTCGCCCGCACCGCCCGGCCGGTGCTCGACTACGCGGGCATCGTGCTGGTGGGTCTGGGCGCCGCCGGGTTGACCCTGGCGACCAGCTGGGGCGGCACGACCTATCCGTGGGGATCGGTCACCATCATCGGCCTGTTCGTGGTGTCGGTGGCGGTGCTGGTGGCCTTCGTGTTCGTCGAACGCCGCGCCAAGGAACCGGTGCTGCCGATCCGGCTGTTCGGGAATCCGGTGTTCACGGTGTGCTGCGTGCTGTCGTTCGTCGTCGGGTTCGCGATGCTGGGCGCGTTGACGTTCCTGCCGACGTTCATGCAGTTCGTCGACGGCGTGTCCGCGACGGAGTCGGGATTGCGCACGCTGCCGATGGTGCTGGGCCTGCTGGCGACCTCGCTGACCAGCGGTGTGATCGTCGGCCGGACGGGCCGCTACAAGATCTTCCCGATCGCGGGCACGGCGATCATGGCGCTGGGCTTCGTGCTGCTGTCCCGCATGGACGCCGACACCTCGACGCTCCTGGAGTCGCTGTATCTGCTGGTGCTCGGCGCAGGTATCGGGCTGAGCATGCAGGTTCTGGTGCTGGTCGTGCAGAACACGGTCGATTTCACCGACCTGGGCGTCGCGACGTCCGGGGTCACGTTCTTCCGCACCATCGGCAGCTCGTTCGGTGCGGCGATCTTCGGATCGTTGTTCGCCAACTTCCTCGACGACCGGTTGCCCGCGGCGATGGCGAGCAGCGGAGCTCCCGCGGAGGCGGCGACCTCCCCGCAGGCGTTGCACCGACTGCCCGCGGAGGTGGCCGGACCCATCATCGATGCGTACGCGGATTCGCTGAGCCGCGTCTTCCTGTTCGCGGCGCCGTTCGCTGTGGTGGGCCTGGTGCTGGCACTGTTTCTCAAGCAGGTCCCGCTTCGCGACGCCGCGGCGGCCGGGAGCACCGATCTGGGCGAGGGGTTCGGCATGCCGACGACCGCGACCCCCGAGAAGCTGCTCGAGGTCGCGGTCGGCCGGTTGCTGCAGCGCAGTCACGGGGTGGACCTCGACGCGGTGGCCCGCGCGGCGCGCAGCCGCATGGATGTGCCCCGACTCTGGGCGACGATGCAGGTGTACCGGTATGCCGCCGCCACGGGGGCGGCATATCTCACCGACATCGCCGAGGAGCGCCGCGTGCCGCCGCAGATCCTCGAGCCCACGTTCAACCGCCTGGTCGCCGAGGGTTTCGCCACTCGGGTCGGGGACGCGTACTCGCTGACGGCGGCGGGCGCGGCCGAGGTGAACAGTGCGCGCGACGTGATCGCGTCGTGGATCACCGACATGCTGGCCCAGTCACCCGAGTTCGACGGCCGCCCCGATCGGTTGCAGGTGCAGGGCGCGCTGGATCGACTCGCCCGCAGCGTGTTGCTCGAGCGGCAGTCCCCGCGGGCGGAGACGCGTCCGGTGAAGTTGGGGGCACCGCCGCGGCCCCCGCTGTCCGACGTGCAGACCACGCGGATGCGCGCTCTGTCCGCCCCGCCGGTGGCCGAGCCACCCACCCGCCCGTTCCGTTCGCACGCATCGATGACGAGACGTCCCCCCGACCGCCATCCGGACCGCGGTCCGCTCCGCTAGTCTGCGGGTATGACGCAACGCCTCGACGCCCGACTGTCCGCGTACTCCTCCCCCGTCCTGAGCCTCTTCCGAATCGTGACCGGTGTGGTGCTGCTCCTGCACGGCACCATGAAGGTGTTCGGCTGGCCGCTGGGCACGGCGGTGCCCGCGGGCACCTGGCCGTTCTGGTTCGCCGGAATCCTCGAGATCGTCCTCGGCGCCCTGATCACCGTCGGCTTCGTCACCCGCATCGCCGCGTTCATCGCCTCCGGCGAGATGGCGGTGGCCTACTTCTGGCAGCACTGGGCGGTGTTCAGCGGTGAGCCGGCGAGCTTCTGGCCGTTCGATCCCCAAATGGGTGGCAACGGCGGCGAGCTGGCGGTGGTGCTGTGCTTCGGGTTCTTGCTGTTGGCAACGACCGGCGGGGGCGCCTGGGCGGTCGACGGGCGACGGCGGGGCTCGCTGGCCGTACGGCGCTGACGTCGCCTTTGCTCCCGGGGCCGCCGAATCAGCGAACACCGGTGGCGTTCGGGTTTGCAGACACGAGGAAAAGATTCGCTGAACGCCACGCTTTTTGGTTGCTGAGGTCCCTAGGATGACCCGATATTGACCACGTTGGCAATTGTCGGGGGGAATTCACTGTGGGGTCTTCGAAGCACATCGGCAGAATCGGCGCACTGGCGTTCGCGCTCGGTGTCGGCATCGGTATCGGCGCGACTCCGGGGGTCGCGTGGGCGGACGACTCGAGCGACAGCACGCCGTCGGTGAGCTCGAACGCGGACACGACGACGGCATCCGACACCGGTGGCAGGACGCCGGACAAGCCGACCCGGAACAACCGCAAGGCCCAGCGGGCCGTCAGAACCGACGCCGATGCCTCCACCGACGACGCGAAGCCGTCGCGGAAGCGCAAGCAGCGCGCGATCCGTGACGACGCAGGCGCGGAGACCTCGACGGTGCAGCGCACACGCGTGCGCACACCCGAACCGGACGACGATTCCCCGTCGGGAGCCACCACGGTCGCGCCGGCCCCGCAGAAGCTCGTGGCCTCCGTCGCGGAGGTCCCCATGGTGACCGCCGATGTCGTCGCCCCCACGCAGCAGCCCGACACCGAGGAGCGAGCCTCCGCCACCACCCGCGTCCGACTCGTCGAACTGCTGACGTCGGGGCTCACCCCGAAGGACGCCCCGGTCGCGCCGGTGGCCTCCCCGGCGATGTGGCTGCTGGCCGCAGCTGCGCGACGGCAACTGGGTCAGACCGACGCGCCGGTCCTCAATCCCCCGGACGAGACCGGTGTGGTCACCGGAGAGGTCGTCGTCGCCGACGCCGACACCGCCGTGGCCAGTGGTCCGAGCAGGGGCACTGTCGTCGTGTCGGTCAGCGGCGACACCGTGTCCTTCACCTACACCCCGACCAAGCAGGCGCGCCACGCCGCGGCCGCTGTCGGGGCCGACCCCTCGCTCAAGGCCGACAGTTTCGTGCTCACCGTCGTCGACGGCTCCGGCGACATCACCACCGTGCCGATCACCGTCGAGATCGCACCGGCCAACACCCCGCCCACAATCCAGCTGACGAAACCGCGCCTGTCGCCCTTCGGGGGCGCGGAGGTCCGCTCCTCGATTCGGGTCCGTGACGCCGACGGTGACGCCTACACGTTCACGCTGTCCCCGACGGCCAAAGGCGGCACGGTGACCATCGACGAGGACGGGCACATGTCGTATGTGCCCACCGACGAGGCGCGGCACGCCGCGGGTGCCTTTGACGCCACCGAGGCGGACAAGACCGACACCTACACCGTGACGGTCGCCGACGGATACGGCGGCGTGACCGTCGTGACCGTCACGGTGCCGATCAAGCCCGACAACATCGATCCCGAGGTGGTCAAGGTCCGCACCCGGACGTCTCCGTTCAGCTCCACGGTGACCGGCGTGGTGATCGCGAAGGATCCCAACGGCGATCCGCTGACCTACGAGGTCGGCGACACCAACAAGGGCGGCACCGTGGTGATCGACGAGCGGGGCCGGTTCACCTACACACCGACCGCGCAGGCCCGCCACGCCGCATCCGCCGACAACGCCTCGCAGCTGGACAAGCAGGACAGCTTCGTCATCACCGTCACCGACGATCACGGCGGTATCACCAAAACCCTTGTCACCGTTGCGATCAAACCCGCCAACGTAGCGCCCACATCCGCGTCGGTCAAGAACGTGTTCACCAATCCGAACACCGGAGTGGTCACCGGCGCGATCACCGCCGTCGACGCCGACGGCGACTCGTTCACCTACCGATCAGCGGCGACGACCCGCAAGGGCACGGTGTCGATCGCCGAGGACGGCACGTTCGTCTACACGCCCTCGGAAGCGGCCCGGGCACAAGCCAGTCGACCGTTCGCACCGCGCAGCGCCAAGATCGACAGCTTCCGCGTGACCGTCGACGACGGCCACGGCGGCACCACCACGCTGACGGTGCGGGTCGGTATCGCGCCGCTGGGCGGGGACAACCACGCCCCCGTGGACGGCACGTTCAGCGCGGGTTCACCGAACGTGTTCACCGGCAAGGTGACCGGGACGGTGACGGCCACAGATCCGGACCAGGACCCGTTGTCCTACAGCGGAACCGGGCTCACCCCCAAGGGCAGCGTTGTCGTCAACGCCGACGGCACGTTCACCTACACCCCGAGCGCTGCGGCACGTCACCAGGCCGGCGCGGACGACGCCACCGAACAGGACAAGGTGGACACGTTCGTCGTCACCGCAGCCGACGGTTTCGGTGGCACGCTGGCGGTCCCGGTCACGGTGTCGATCAAGCCGTCGGCGAATCGCGCGCCGTCGCAGCTGTCCTACACCGCCACTACCGACGAGGCCACCGGTCTGGTCAGCGGGCAGGTGACCGCCAAGGACGCCGACGGCGATCTGCTCACCTACCGGGGCACCACCGTGACCGAGAAGGGCAGCGTCGTCGTCACCGCTGCCGGCGGATTCACCTACGTGCCCACCGACGCCGCCCGCGCGGCGGCCGGTGCACCGAAGGCGCCACTGTCGGACAAGCGTGATGCGTTCGTGGTCACCGTCGACGACGGCCACGGCGGCACGTCGGACATCACGGTGCGGGTGACGATCGTGCCGACCACGGTGACGTCAGTCCTCTAGCCCCATGTCGATACGGAAGCGGCGCATGCCGTCGATCTTCTGCTCGAGCGTGGCGGCCGGACCGCTGTAGAACATCCACGGCATCGTGATCACGCCGGTGACGCCGCCCGCTTCCGCGCGGGCGTAGTGATCCGGGGTGAACGCGTCGCTCAGCGGTGTGATCGTCTCGAAACCGGCCATGTCCAAACCGTTTTCGGCCCGGATGCGACGCAGGGTGGCGATCCGCTCCAGAGCCTGGTCGGTGGTGATGAGATCGCCGATCCAGCCGTCGTGTCGGGCGGCGCGGCGCAGCGCGATGTCGGACAACCCGCCGACGTAGATGGGGATGGGCGGCGGGGTGGGTTCCATCTCCATGCGCGGCGCGGTGTAGAACTCGCCGGAGAACTCGGTCCAGCCGGGCGCCCACAGCGCCTTCATCAGCTCGAGCATCTCGTCGGTACGTTTGCCCCGCCGCTCGAACTGCTGACCGAGGAGCTCGAATTCCTCACGGCACCAACCCACTCCGATACCCAGCTCGAGCCGGCCGCCGGCCAGCACGGCCGCGGTGCCGATGGCTTTGGCCGCCGAATACGGGTCCCGCATGGCGGGCAGGTAGACGGTGGTCACGAAGCGCAGCCGGGTGGCCAGCGTGGCGATGGCGCCGATCATCACCCACGGGTCCGGCCAGTCGGTGAAGGCCTGCCAGCGGCGGCTGCCGTCCTCGGTGTACGGATAGGGGGTCTGCAAGGTCTCGAGATTCACGACGTGGTCGGGAATGCCGATACCGTCATAGCCGAGTTCGTCTGCGGCACGGGCGACCTCGATCGCCTCCCGGGTGTCCTGGAAGGCGATGGAGACGTAGATCTTCATGCGACCGATCAGCCCGCGTCCCGGGCCCAGGCGGGCAGGATGAACACGCCCTCGGCCTCGACGGTCGCCCCGTCGGCGTCTTTGAGGTAGCCGCGGGCGAAGGTCTTGGCCCCCTCGACGCGCTCGACGAAACCCTCGGCCCGCACCGGCCCGAGCGGTGTACCGCGCAGATAGCGCAGGCTGATGGTGCCCGTGAACTTCGGCAGATTCAGACCCTGGCTCGCCACGTCTCCGAGCAGATGGTCGAGCACGAGCGCGCAGATGCCGCCGTGCACCCAGCCCGGCGGCCCCTCATAGGCCGGACCGAGGGTGAATTCGCTCCAGCAGCTTCCGTCGGGCTCGCGCTCGATCACCATCGGCGGGGCGATCGCGTTGCGCAACCCCACCGCGGGATTGGCCCAGACGACGGCGCGGCCGGTCTCGGCGTGCCGCAGCGTCGACCGCCCGGTGCGGAGGCGCTGTTCGAGCAGTGCATGCGCCTCCTCGAGGTGTTCGAGAGCCAACAGCACCGTGGCGTCGTCGACGTCGGTGTGAATACCCACATCGATGAGTTCGCGCAGCGCATCGGTCAGCGGATCGAATCGCCGCCGTTGCTCGTCGTACTCCTTCGCGCTGATCACATCGAACGTGAAGTCCATCTACGTTTCTTAGCACTGACAGCTGTCAAACGGACGGGCGGGTTGCCCTCGGACCGTGTCAGGGCCCGAACACCTTGCGCACCACGGCTTTCGCACGCCGGGTGACACGCAGATAGTTGTCCAGGAATTCCCCGCCGTCGCCGTCCGGCCAGCCGGCGGCCACCGCGACGGCGTTGAGCAGCTTGCCCGGTCCGGGCAGCTGGTCGGTGGGCTTGCCGCGCACCAGCACCAGCGCGTTGCGGGCCCGGGTCGCGGTCAGCCACGCATGGCGCAGCAGCTCGATGTCGCCTTCGGCGATCAGCTCGGCCGCGCCGATCGCGTTCAGCGTGTCCAGGGTCGAGGTGGTGTGCAGGGCCGGGATCTTGTGCGCGAACCGCAATTGCAGCAGCTGCACGGTCCACTCGATGTCGGCGAGTCCGCCGCGGCCCAGCTTGGTGTTCGTGTTCGGATCGGCTCCGCGCGGCAGTCGCTCGGCGTCCACGCGCGCCTTGATGCGGCGGATCTCCTGCACGGCTTCGGCCGACACGCCACCGGCGGGATATCGGGTCTTGTCGATCATGAGCAGGAAGCGTTCCCCCAGCTCGAGGTCGCCGGCCACCCGATGCGCGCGCAGCAGCGCCTGGATCTCCCACGGCTGCGCCCACTGCGAGTAGTACGTCTCATAGGACGCGAGCGTGCGCACCAGCGGGCCCGAGCGACCCTCGGGGCGCAGGTTGGCGTCGACGTCCAGCGGCGGGTCGGCACCCGGCGTGCCGAGTCGGGCGCGCACCTGCTCGGCGACGGTCACCGACCACTTCACCGCCGCCGATTCCTCCACCCCGGCGTTCGGCTCGCACACGAACATCACGTCGGCATCGGAGCCGTAACCGAGTTCCCGCCCGCCGAGGCGGCCCATCCCGATCACCGCGAGGCGCGCCGGGGGGCCCTGCTCGGGGGTGTTGGCCCGGATCACCGCGTCGAGGGCGGCCTGCAGCACCGCCACCCACATCGACGTCAGCTGCGCGCACACCTCCGTCACGTCGAGCATCCCGAGCAGATCGGCCGAGGCGATGCGGGCCAGTTCGCGACGGCGCAAAGAGCGGGCAGCGGCGATCGCGCGGGCCGGGTCGCTGTGGCGCGCCGCGGAGGCGACCAGCGAGCGCGCCACGCCATCGGTGTCGACGTCGCACAGCTTGGGTCCGTTGGGCCCGTCGGCGTAGAGCTGGATCACCTCGGGCGCACGCATGAGCAGCTCCGGCACGTACGCCGAGGTGCCCAGGACGTGCATCAACCGCTTGGCCACGGCGCCCTCGTCGCGCAGCGTCGCCAGATACCAGCGATGGTCGGCCAGTTGATCGCTGAGCCGGCGATAGTTGAGCAGGCCGGCGTCGGGGTCGGGGGTGTCGGAGAGCCAGTCGAGCAGCGTCGGCAGGAGCACCTGCTGCACCCGGCCCCGTCGGCCACTGCTGCTGGTCAACGCCGCGAGATGGGTCAGTGCGCTCTGCGGGCCTTCGTAACCGAGTGCGGCGAGCTGCCTTTCGGCCGACTCGGTGCTCATGACCTCGGAGATCCCCAGCGAGGTCTCGCCCACCGATTCCAGCAGCGGCTGATAGAACAGCTTCGCGTGCAGGCGCGACACCCGGTGGTTCTGCCGCTTGAGTTCCTCGCGCAGCACGCCGAGCGCGTCGTGGCGGCCGTCGGGCCGGATGTGGGCCGCGCGGGCCAGCCAGCGCATCGCCTCGTCGTCGTCGTCCTCGGGCAGCAGGTGGGTGCGCTTGAGGCGCTGCAACTGCAGACGGTGTTCGAGCAGGCGCAGGAACTCATAGGACGCCGTCATGTTGGCCGCGTCGTCGCGGCCGATGTACCCGCCGTCGCCGAGCGCGGCCAGCGCGTTCACCGTGGAAGCCACGTGCAGCGACTCGTCGAGCCGTCCGTGCACCAATTGCAGGAGTTGCACGGCGAATTCGACGTCGCGCAGACCGCCGGTACCCAGCTTCAGCTCCCGCGAGCGCACGCCGGCGGGGACCAGTTCCACCACACGCCGGCGCATGGCCTGCACATCGGGCACGAAATCCTCACGCTCGCTGGCGGTCCACACCATCGGCATCAGTGCGTCGACGTAGCGGCGGCCGAGGTCGGCGTCGCCGGCGGCGGGCCGCGCTTTGAGAAGTGCCTGGAACTCCCAGGTCTTGGCCCACCGCTCGTAGTAGGCGATGTGGGAGTCCAAGGTGCGCACCAGCGGACCCCGCTTGCCTTCCGGCCGCAGCGCCGCGTCGACTTCGAAGAACGCGTCGGACGCGAGCCGCATCATCTCCCCGGCGATGCGGGTGGCCTGCGCCAGCCGGCTGTGCGAGTCGTCGTCGGTGACGAAGATGACGTCTACGTCGCTGACGTAGTTGAGCTCCTGCGCACCGCACTTGCCCATCGCGATCACCGCGAGCGCCGGCGGCGCCTCGTCTTTCCCGTCCCCGCACACCGACCTCGTGGTCACGGTCAGCGCGGCCTGCAGTGCTGCGTCCGCGAGATCCGACAGGTGCTCGGCGACCACCGTGAACGGCAGCACCGGTTCGTTCTCCACCGTCGGTGCCACATCCAGGGCGGCCAGCACCAGTAGTCGATCCCGGTAGAGCGTGCGCAGCTCGGGCGTGACAGTCGGTGCACCCGTTGCCTTTTCGGTCACCTCACCGAACATGCGCGCCAGATCGTCGATGCTCGGTAACCGCACCCGGCCCGCCAGCAGACGCCAGGACTGCGGATTGGCCACCAGATGATCGCCCAGGGCCAGCGAGGAGCCGATCACGGCGAACAGCCGGCCCCGCAGCGGCTTGTCGGTGAGCAGTGCCGCGTCGAGCTCGGCCCAGTCGCGGCCGAGCGCCTCGGAGAGCCGGACGATCGTGCGCAACGCGCTGTCGGCGTCCGGGGCGCGCGAGAGCGACCACAGCAGCTCGACGTGGGCGTCGGTGTTCCAGCCGAGCTGGTCCAGGTCGGCCTGCGCGGTCTTCTCGACGAGGCCGAGTCGGCCGACTCCGGGCAGCTTGGGACGCTGCGTCGCGGGTTTGGCCATACCGGTGAATCTAGTCCGGCCCGTTCTCCGTTAGAGCGACAGGTAGTTCTTCAGCTCGAACGGTGTGACGTGGCTGCGATAGTTCTCCCATTCGGCGCGCTTGTTGCGCAGGAAGAAGTCGAACACGTGCTCCCCCAGCGCCTCGGCGACCAGTTCGGAGTTCTCCATCTCGGTCAGCGCGACACCGAGGCTGCCGGGGAGCTCCTTGTAACCCATCGCCTTGCGTTCCTCGGGGGTCAGGGTCCAGACGTTGTCCTCGGCCTGTGGGCCCAGCGCGTAGTTCTTCTCGATGCCGCGCAGCCCGGCCGCCAGCAGCACGGCGAACGTCAGATACGGGTTGCACGCCGAATCGGGGCTACGGACCTCGACGCGGCGCGACGACGCCTTGTGCGGCGTGTACATCGGTACCCGCACGAGCGCCGAGCGGTTCGCCGCGCCCCAGGACGCCGCCGTCGGCGCCTCACCGCCGTGCACCAACCGCTTGTAGGAGTTCACCCACTGGTTGGTGACGGCGCTGATCTCCTGTGCGTGCTCGAGAATGCCTGCGATGAAGGACTTTCCGACCTCGGAGAGCTGAAGTGGATCGTCGGGGCTGTGGAAGGCGTTGTTCTCACCCTCGAAGAGGCTCATGTGGGTGTGCATGGCCGAGCCGGGATGTTCGGCGAACGGCTTCGGCATGAACGAGGCTCGCACACCGTCGGCGAGGGCGACCTCTTTGACCACGTAACGGAACGTCATGACGTTGTCGGCCATCGACAGCGCGTCGGCGTAGCGCAGGTCGATCTCCTGCTGTCCGGGCGCGCCCTCGTGGTGGCTGAACTCCACCGAGATGCCCATCTGCTCCAGCGCGTCGATGGCGTGGCGGCGGAAGTTCGGCGCCGAGTCGTGGACCGCCTGGTCGAAGTAGCCGCCGTTGTCCGCGGGTACCGGCGGGGTCCCGTCGTCGGGGCCCGGCTTGAGCAGGAAGAACTCGATCTCGGGATGCACGTAGCAGGAGAAGCCGAGGTCGCTGGCCTTGGACAGCTGGCGGCGCAGCACGTGCCGGGAGTCCGCCCAGGACGGCGATCCGTCGGGCATGGTGATGTCGCAAAACATCCGCGCCGAGTGGTGCTCGCCGGCGCTCGACGTCCACGGCAGCACCTGGAACGTGGACGGGTCGGGCCGGGCCACCATGTCGGCTTCGGACACGCGGGCGAAGCCTTCGATCGACGAGCCGTCGAAGCCGATGCCCTCCTCGAAGGCACCTTCCAACTCGGCAGGCGCGATCGCGACCGACTTCAGGTATCCGAGTACGTCGGTGAACCACAGCCGGACGAAGCGGATATCGCGTTCTTCCAGCGTGCGCAGCACGAATTCCTTCTGCCGATCCATGGTGGGAGCCTAATTTCCGCCTGTTAATTCTGTGTTACAGCGCTGCTAGCACCGCAAACCGGCCGGTGGCGGCTTCAGTGCGGTGAGGTAGTCGACGACGGTCGTGTCGACGCACTGATCGCCGTTGAACACGACGGTGTGCTGACTGCCCTCGAACGTGACCAGCGGGGCGCCCATCTGCCGGGCCAGCTCGACGCCGGCCGCGTACGGGGTGGCGGGGTCCCCTGTGGTGGAGACGACGATGACCTTGCCGGGCCCGGGTGACGTGGCGGGCCCGACCACGGGCGTGGGGGGCACCGGCCACAGCGCGCACGTGTTGCGCGGCGCGAAGCCGGTGAACTGTCCGTAGGACGAGAACGGCGCCACGGCACGGATCCGCCGGTCCGCGTCGGCCCACACGGCCGGGTCGGTCGGATACACGGAGTCGAGGCAGCGGATCGCTGTGAATGCGTCCTGCCTATTGCTGTAGTGGCCGTTGCGATCTCGCTGCTGGTAGTCATCAGCGAGCAGCAGCAGGTCGACGGGGTCGGTGCCGCGGGCGAGGCCGAGCAGACCGCTGGTGATGTATGGCCAGTACCGCGGCGAGTACAGCCCCGACACGGTGCCGGTGAACGCGTCCTGATAGCTCAGCCCGCGCGGATCCGACGTGGCGGCCGGCCGTGCGGCCAGCGGATCGATCAGCTGGTGGTAGCGCGCGACGGCCTGGGCCGGGTCGGTGCCCAGCGGGCAGTCGGCGTCGGTCATGCAGTCGGCGGCGTAGCGGTCGAAGGCCTGCTGGAAGCCGGCCATCTGGTTGACGCTCTCGGTGATCGGATCGAGGCTCGGGTCCACCGCACCGTCGAGCACCATGGCGCGCACCCGGTCGGGGTAGCGACCGGCGTAGAGCGCGCCGAGTTCGGTGCCGTACGAGAAACCGAGGTAGTTGATCTGCGCTTCGCCGAGGGCTTCGCGCACGGCGTCCATGTCGCGCACCGCAACCGCTGTCCCGACGTTGGCCAGGTAGTCGGCCCCCATCGCCGACAGGCATTCACCGGCGAAATCGCGCAGCACGCCTTCGATCTGGGCGACGCCGGCCGGGCTGTAGTCGGTCATCGGCTGCGCCCGGTAGCCATCGAACTGCGCGTCGGTACGGCAGCGCAGCTGCGGGGTCGAGTGCCCGACCCCGCGGGGGTCGATACCGATCAGGTCGAATTGGTTCGTGATGGGAGAGCCGGTCAGCGACGCACCCATGTCGGCGACGGTGTCGACGGCCGAAGCGCCGGGCCCGCCCGGGTTCACCAGCAGCGCGCCGATGCGCCGACCGCTGGCCGGTACCTTGATGACCGCCAATTGAGCTTGTGCGCCATCGGGTTTCGCGTAGTCGACCGGCACCGAGACGGTGGTGCACCGCGCGGTGGGGACGCGGGAGGCGTCCTTGATGACGTCGGCGCACGTCCCCCAAGACACCGCCGGCGCCGGAGCGGCGGCCGCGGTGGGACACAGCGCAGCGCTCAGCACGCACACAGCCGCGATCATCCGTCCCACCCGCCACATGGGAGTACATGCTGTCACGCAATCCCGCGGGTGGCTTCCCCCGGGGCTCAACGGTGACCGGGCTGTTATCCGGCGTCCAGTTCGTAGGTCAGCCAACTGGATTTCTCGGCCCCGATGCCGTCGTACAGGCGTTGGGCGGTGACGTTGTCCGGCGCCGTCTCCCACACCAGTTTCTGCGCCCCGCGTTCGCGGCAGTGCTGCAGGCATCGGTCGATCAGCGCACGCCCGGCACCGGTGCCGCGGGCGTGTTCGGTCACGAAGAGGTCGTTGAGCACGCCGACCCGCGCGGCGTAGAGCGTCTGCCACGTCCAGAACACGGTCGCGAAACCCACTGCGGCGCCGGTGTCGTCGCGGGCGATGAGTTGCAGGCCTTCGCGCGGATCGGCGATCAGGGCGCGCATCATCGCGGTGAGGTCGGCGTCACTCGGGTCCACCCGGTAGAAATCGCAGTATCCGCGCATCAGGGGCATCAGGTCGGTCAGGTCGGCGTCACCGACGCGTGCGATCGTCAGCATCGCGCGCCCGGCGGGGGCACCGTCAGGTCGAGCAGGTACCGGGTGGCGATCTCGTCGACGCAGGCGTTGCCCTGCAGGGCGACGGTGTGCTGGGTGCCCTCGTAGGTGAGCAGGCTTCCGCCCAGTTGCTCGGCCAGGTTCACGCCGGCCTGATAGGGCGTGGCCGGATCGTTGGTCGTGGACACCACCAACACGGGCGGCAGACCGTTGACCTTGATCTCGTGGCGCTGACTGGTCGGCGGCACGGGCCACATCGCGCACGTACCCAGCGGCGCGTAACCGGTGAACTTGCCGTAGCTCATGAAGGGCGCGGCCTCGCGCAGGCGCCGGTCCTGGTCGACGAGCGTCGCCCGATCGGTGATCGCCGGTTTGTCGACGCAGTTCACCGCGACGCGCACGTCGGTCGAGTTGTTGTAGTGGCCTTGGGCGTCGCGACCCATGTACAGGTCGGCCAGCGAGAGCATGGTGTCGCCGCGGCCCTCCTTGATCTCGGTCAGCGCCTGGGTGAGGTGGCGCCACAGGTTCGGCGAGTACAGCGGCAGGATCGTGCCGACCACTGCGTCGGAGTAGCTCAGGCCGCGGGGGTCGGCGGTCGCGGCGGGCTTGTCCACCAGCGGCCACACCAGGGACTGGTAGACGTCGACGGCCTTGGCCGGGTCGGTGCCCAGCGGGCAGTTCGCGTCCTTGGCGCAGTCCGCCGCGTAATCGTCGAATGCCTTCTGGAACGCGGCAGCCTGGCGGATGTCGGCCTCGAGCGGGTCGGCGTTCGGATCGACCGCGCCGTCGAGGACCATCGCGCGCACCTTGTCCGGGTAGGCCTCGGCGTAGCCGGCACCGATGCGGGTGCCATAGGAGTATCCGAGGTAGGTGAGCTTCTCGTCGCCGAGAGCTTGGCGCAGCGCGTCGAGATCCTTGATCACGCTCGCGGTGCCGACGTTGGCGAGGAAGTTCTTGCCCATCTTGTCGACGCAGCGCTGCACGAATTCCTTGGTCAGCTTCTCCATGTGGGCCACGCCCTCGGGGGTGTAGGCCACCACGTTGTCGGCGCGCAGCCGGTCGTTGTCGGCGTCGCTGTTGCACCACACGGCGGGTGAGGAGTTCGCCACCCCACGCGGGTCGAAGCCCACCAGGTCGAACCGCTCACGCAACGGCTCGGGCAGAGTCGCGAGCATGTTGACCGCGGCGTTGACCCCCGATTCGCCGGGCCCGCCCGGGTTGACGATCAGCGAGCCGATCTTCTGGCCGGTGGCCTTGAACCGCACCACGGCGAGCTGGGCGACGTCGCCGTCGGCGCTCTCGGGGTTGTCCCAGTTCACCGGGACCGACAGCAATCCGCACTCGGCGCCGGTGGGGACGCGAGAGCGGTCCGATGGTCCGACGGGCTTGCACGCGTTCCACTGGATCGGCGAACCGGGACGAGGGACCGCGAGCATCGCCCGGCCGTCGACGATCTTGCTGCAGCCGGCAACGAGCAGCATGACCGCCGCGAGGACGAGTCCGGATCGCGCGATCCCGGTCATGAGCTTCATGGCAACACATGCTGCCATGACCGGGCATCTGTGCCGGCGAGGCGCGGTCGGAGCGCCTACTTGGTCGCCCGTTCGACGGCGTTGAGCAGTTCTTTCATGGCCACCGCGAAGTCGTCGGCCATGTCCCACAGGTCCGGCACCAGTTCGGGGCAGCTCACGATGCCGACGTCGAGGTTGCCCGACAGCGACATCACGGTGATGTTCAGTCCGGAGCCGTGGAAGATCGGCCCCAGCGGATACATCGCCTCCACGCCGCAGCCCAGCATGTAGAGCCGGCCCTGAGGCCCGGGGACGTTGGAGACCACCAGGTTGTGCACCGGCCGGGCGCCGCTGAGCCTGCTGCTGGCGTAGACCCGCATCGCCGCGCCGAACACCGCGGGCGCGGCGAACTGCGTCCAGTCCTGCAGCAGGGTGGCTGCGATCGCCGAACTGTGTTGCTTGGCAACGGTGTTGGCTTCCGCGATCGCCTTGAGCCGCTCGACCGGGTCGGCGATGTTGGTCTCCAGCCGCGCGAACATGCCCGACACCTGGTTGCGGCCGGGCCGGTCGGACTTCTCGTGCACCGACACCGGCACCATCGCGACCAGTGAATTGTTCGGCAGCTCGCCACGGTCGAGCAGGAACGTGCGCAGCACACCGGAGACCAGGGCCATCACCACGTCGTTGACCTTGACGCCGAAGTGGTTCTTGACGGTCTTGACGTCGTCGAGGTCCAGGTGCGCGAACGCCACGTTGCGGTGGCCGGTGACGTTGGCGTTGAACGCGGTCTTGGGGGCGACGAACGGCGGGGCCATCGTCATTCCGCTGCGGACCCGCCGGACGGTGTCGATCACGGTGGTCAGCGTGTTGGGCACCGCGTTGACCAGCCCGAGCGGCCGGCTGACGAAACGCACCGCACCGCTGACCGCGATCTCGAGGTCGCTGCCGCCTCCGGGACCGGCGACGGGCTCGGGGGCGGGCGCATCGGGCTCGGTGGTGCACAGCTTCGACATCAGGTTGGCGCCGGTGACGCCGTCGACGGCTGCGTGGTGCACCTTGGTCATCACCGCGATGCGCTCACCGTCCTCGCCGCCCGGGGCCCCGCCGAGGTTCTCGATCACCCACATCTCCCACAGCGGGCGGGTGCGGTCCAGCGGAAGGGAGGCGATGTGTCCGCAGATGTCGGCCAGTTCGCGCGGCCCGCCGGGTGACGGCAAACCCATCCGGTGCAGGTGTCGGTCGACGTCGAAATCCGGATCGTCCACCCACACCGGATGGTCGAGATTGAATCGGTTGTCGGCCAGGCGTTCCCGGAACTCGGGCATCGCGCGGATGCGTTCGGCCAGCAGGTCGCGGAACCGGGCGAACGAATAGCCGCCGGGCATCGTGGAGGTGTCCAGCTCGAGGATCGAGCACACGTGCAACGGCTGCGCCGCGGTCTCGAGATACAGAAAACTGGCGTCGAGCCCGCTGAGCCGTTGCATCCGCCGATCGTAAGCGCGCCGCGAAGAGATGTGAGCAAATCCACTTAACGCGTTGTTCAACTTCTGGTGACGCGGTGGCAGACTTGACGGGTCAGCGGAACCCGGGGACCCGGAGCGGCCTCGAGGATCCGAAACGACCACCCATCTGGAGACATCGATGTCTGAACAGAGTGTGTACGGCGCTGCCACGCAGACCCCCGCGGCGCGGATCAAGATCCGCACTCATCACCTCGCCAAGTGGAAGTCCGAAGGCCACAAGTGGGCGATGCTGACGGCGTACGACTACTCGACCGCCGCGGTGTTCGACCAGGCGGAGATTCCTGTCCTGCTGGTCGGCGACTCTGCGGCCAACGTCGTCTACGGCTATGACACCACCGTCCCGGTCACCATCGACGAGCTGATCCCGCTGGTGCGCGGCGTCGTTCGGGGTGCACCTCATGCGCTGGTCGTGGCCGACCTGCCGTTCGGCAGCTACGAGGGCGGCGCTGCCCAGGCGCTGCAGACGGCCACCCGGTTCCTGAAGGAGACGGGTGCCCATGCGGTGAAGCTGGAGGGCGGCGAGCGGGTGGCCGAGCAGATCGCGGCACTCACCGCGGCGGGCATCCCGGTGATGGCGCACATCGGCTTCACCCCGCAGAGCGTCAACGGCCTCGGCGGGTTCAAGGTGCAGGGCCGCGGTGACGGCGCCGAGCAGACGATCCACGACGCGATCGCCGTGCAGGAGGCCGGTGCGTTCGCGGTGGTGATGGAGATGGTGCCCGCCGAGTTGGCCACCCAGATCACCGGCAAGCTGACCATCCCGACCGTCGGTATCGGCGCCGGCCCGAATTGCGACGGTCAGGTGCTCGTCTGGCAGGACATGGCCGGCATGACCAGCGGCCGCACCGCCAAGTTCGTCAAGAGGTTCGGCGCCGTGGGTGACGAATTGCGCCGCGCTGCAACGCAATATGCCGCCGAGGTGGCGACGGGGGCATTCCCAGCCGAGGAGCACTCCTTCTAGTCAGGCGAAGTCGGGGGCGCGTTTGGCCAGGAACGCGTCGACACCTTCGCGGCCGTCGGCGGAGTCGGCGCGGCCGGCGATCATTCGGCCCTCGAGTTCCATCTGGGCTTCCACGCCGTTGCCGAAGCTGTCGAGCAGCAACGCTTTGACGCCGCCGTTGGCGCCGCCCGACGTGCGCAGCAACCCGGCGGCGAGGTCGTCCACGCGGGCCGTGAGGGCGTCGTCGGCGACGACCTCGGTGACCAGACCCCACTGCAGCGCATCCCGAGCCGAGAGCCTGCGGTTGGTCAGCATCAGTTCCTTGGCGCGCGCCATCCCCACCAGGCGCGGCAGCAGGTAGGTGGCGCCGCCGTCGGGGGTCAATCCGACGCGGGTGTAGGCCATCGTGAACGACGCCGATTCCGCGGCGACAGTGAGGTCCCCGAGGACCGCCAACGAGAATCCCGCGCCCGCCGCGGCACCGTTGACCGCGGTGATCACCACGGCGTCGCAGCGCGCGAACGTCGAGATCGCCCGGTGCAGGTCGTCGGCGACGCCCTTGAGATGGCGGCCGCGGTGCGGCGCGGAGGCGAACTCCTTGAGATCGCCTCCGGCGCTGAAGAAGCGGCCGGCGCCGGTGATGACGACGACTTTGACCGCGGGGTCGTCGCACGCGGCGGCCGCGGCGGCGAGTTCGCCCGCCATCTCGGCGTTGATGCCGTTGGCGGCGTCGGGCCGATTGAGCGTCAGGCGCACCAGCCCTGCGCTGCGCTGCACGTCGATGGTGTGGAAGTCGCTCACACCGGCGACGCTATCGCGCGGCGTTCTACAGGGTGCCGTCGAGGTAGCGAGCGCGGCAGGCGCGGCGCGCCAGCTTGCCGCTGGTGGTCCGCGGGATCACCCCTGCCGCAACGAGTTTGATGTCGGCGAGCGGGATGGCGTGGCGTCGCGAGACGGCAGCGCGGATGGCGTCGACGATGGGCGCGGCATCGGCGCGTCCGGCGCCCGGGGCGCGTTCTGCGACGATCACCACCTCTTCGCGTCCGACACCGGGCACGGAGAACGCGGCGACGAAGCCGGAACGCACGGCCTTGGACGCCTCGGCGACCGTCGCCTCGATGTCCTGCGGGTAGTGATTGCGGCCGTCGACGATCACGAGATCCTTGACGCGCCCGGTGATGTGCAGCTGGCCGTCGATGTAGACGCCGAGGTCACCGGTGCGCAACCACAGAGCGCTCTCGGCGGCGCCTTCGGCGTGGCTGTATTCGGCCAGCCGGGACTGCAGCTTGTTGCGGAACGTCAGCTCGGTCTCGTCGGTACGGTTCCAGTACCCGCGGCCGATGTTGTCGCCGTGCAACCAGATCTCACCGACCCGTCCGTCGGGCAGCTCGGCGTCGGTCTGCGGGTCGACGATCACCGCCCACTGGCTGCGGGCGATCTGCCCGCACGACACACTGACCACGGCGTCGGCATCGTCGGCGCCGACCTGGACGGCGTCTCCCCCGCTTAGCGCCTGCCGGTCGAGGTGCACTGCCTTCGGAGCGGTACCGGACTCGGTGGTGGAGACGAACAGGGTGGCTTCGGCCATTCCATAGGACGGTTTGATCGCAGCGGGGTCGAGTCCGTACGGCGCGAACGCCGCGACGAACGCATCGACCGACGACATGCTGACCGGTTCGGAGCCGTTGATCAGACCGGCCACGTTGCTCAGGTCCAGCGTCTCGTCCGCGGGCGGGCGGCCACGCTGGGCGGCGAGTTCGAACGCGAAGTTGGGCGCGGCGGCGAACGTGGGCTTGTCGGATGCGCCCAGCTCACGGATCCAGCGGTAGGGCCGGCGCACGAAGGCCACCGGCGACATCAAGGTGATGTGGCCGCCGACCAGCGCCGGGAACATGATCATCAACAGCCCCATGTCGTGGAACAGCGGCAACCAGCTGACGCTGCGGGTGTTCCAGTCCAAGCCCACGGACTCGATCATCTGCACCACATTGGTCGCGGCGCCGCGATGGGTGATCTCGACGCCGGCAGGGGTGCGGGTGGATCCGGACGTGTACTGCAGGTAGGCGATGTCGTCGGTGGCGATGCGGGCGGGGGTGAAGTGCTCGCCGACGGCGTCGGGCACGGCGTCGACGGCGAGCATCCTCGGCCGCCGCTCCCGCGGGATCGTCTTGATGAAGTCGCGGACCGCCGGGGCCGCGGCCGTGGTGGTCAGTACGACGGTCGGCTGCGCATCGCCGAGCACGGCCTCGAGGCGTTCGGCGTGCCCGGGCAGTTCAGGTGCGAACAGCGGAACCGCGATGCCGCCGGCCTGGATGGCGGCGAAGAATCCGACCACGTACTCCACGCCCTGCGGCGCGAGGATGGCGATCCGGTCGCCGGTGTCGGTGATCTGCTGGAGCCGCGCGCCGACGGCACGTAATCGGGTTCGCAGGGCCGCCCAACTCAGCTCGACCGTGCAGTCCCGGTCGTAGTCGAGATAGCGGTAGGCGGGCGCCTCGGCCGACTGCTCGGCGTGGCGATCCATGAACGACGTCAGCGTGACTCCGGCAGGAATCTCGATGTTGCCTTCGGCATCGAGATAGTCCTCGAGCCTCATCTCTGGACTCATAAGAGAATTGTAAGAGTGGTTCTCAGGTTCGCGCGCACGTGTCCCGCGAGTCCGATGTCGACTCGATTCCGGTTCGATAACGACGAGCCGATTCGCGGTTCACCTCCGTATGGCAATCTTGTGGCCCCCCTCCCGCCGAAACGAAGGTGTTCATGCCCTCCCGATCGTCCGATTTGTCCAGGTACACCGAGACTGAGCGCAAGTTCGACGTGGACGTCGCGACCGTCAGTCCGTCGTTCGACGGACTCGCGGCGGTGTCTCGTGCCGAGCGGTCGCCGTCACAGTCTCTGGACGCTGTCTACTACGACACATCGGCCCATGATCTGGCCCGCCACCGGATCACGCTGCGCCGCCGCACGGGCGGCACCGACGCGGGATGGCACCTGAAGCTGCCCTCGGGTCAGGACAGTCGCACCGAGGTCCGGCTGCCGCTGGAAGACGGCGCGCCGGCACATCCGCAGGTACCCGACGAGTTGCGCGACGTCGTGCTCGCGATCGTCCGGGACCGCGGACTGGCCCCGGTCGCTCGGATCAGCACCGTGCGCGAGGTCACGATGCTCTACGGCGTCGACGGGGCCCCGGTCGCCGAGTTCTGCGACGACCATGTGACCGCGGGCGCGGTGGGCGGCGACGATCAGCACTGGCGCGAGTGGGAACTCGAACTCGCCGAGGGTGCCGATCGGGGACTGTTCAAGCCGCTGACCCGCCGCCTGCTCGACGCGGGGGCGCGCCCCGCCGGGCACGGCTCGAAGTTGGCGCGGGTGCTCGAAACTCCCGCCGACGAGGCTCCGGCGGTGCCCGACGATCCGGTGCACCGTGCCGTGGCCGAGCAGGTCGCCGAGCTCATCGAGTGGGACCGCGCCGTCCGCGCGGACGTGTACGACTCTGTGCATCAGATGCGGGTGACGACGCGCAAGATCCGCAGCCTGCTGCAGTCGTCGGAGGGCGCGTTCGGCATCGACGACGACTCGTGGGTGCTCGCGGAACTGCGCGAACTGGCGGGCGTGCTCGGAACGGCACGGGACGCAGAGGTGCTGGCCGAACGGTACGAGCAGGCGCTCGACGGACTGCCCGACGACCTGGTGCGGGGCCCGGTGCGCGAGCGATTGGTCGAGGGCGCGAAGAAGCGGTATCAGACCGGCTGGAAGCGCTCGCTGGCGGCGATGCGCACACCTCGGTACTTCCGGTTGCTGGATGCGCTGGAGGAGCTGACGACGGCCGAGCCGCCGCTGGAAGCCGGTGAGGAGCGAGTCGAGGTGACCATCGACTCGGCCTACAAGCGGGTGCGCAAGGCGGCGAAGAAGGCGAGCGACGCCGACGGTGGCGAGCACGCCGATGAGGCACTGCACAAGATCCGCAAGCGGGCCAAGCAGCTCCGCTACACCGCGGCGGCCACCGGGAAGTCCAAGGTGGCCGACCGGGCGAAGGGGATCCAGTCGCTGCTGGGCGATCACCAGGACAGCGTGGTGAGCCGGGCACATCTGAGCCGGCAGGCCGAGCAGGCGCACGCCGCGGGCGAGGACACGTTCACCTACGGGCTGCTGTATCAGCAGGAGCACGACCTGGCGCTGCGCTGTGAGGAGCAGGTGTCCGAGGCCCTCGAGCAGCTGGCGAAAGCTGTGAAGAAAGCCTGAGCCGAGGGCGGATGAGCTGGCCTGTAAGCCGGATTCTGTTCCGGGCCGCCATGACTGGCGGCCCGGCGGCGACCATCCATCTGGGCACACCGTCGCCGGGTACCTCGAGCGGCCTACCCGCAGACTCGGGCGAGCAGCCCTCGAACGTCTGCGCTGCCGCGCCCCCCACGCGACATTCTTGGCCTTGCTTCGGGTGGGGTTTGCCGAGCCACTCCGGTCACCCGGAGCGCTGGTGCGCTCTTACCGCACCGTTTCACCCTTACCACCCCTGGCCCGAAGACCCGGTGGGTGGCGGTCTGCTTTCTGTGGCACTTTCCCGCGAGTCACCTCGGATTGCCGTTAGCAATCACCCTGCTCTGTGAAGTCCGGACTTTCCTCGAACCACCTCAGCCGTACCCCTGTCCGGCAAGTGATGGCCCGCGGCCGCCCGGCCAGCTCATCCGCCCTGACAACGTAGCGCCTGCAGCGCGGATTCCGGTAACGAACGCCCTCGGCGCTCCCTCAGGCCGAGCGTTTCAGTTCGGCGCTCAGTTCGACGATGTCGATGCTGAGTTCTCCTTCGATGACGCTGTAGCGGCGCCGTATCGGTGGTCCGGGTAGTGGTGGTGCGGCCGACTGGTAGGTCGCGCCGGTGGGGGTGGTGTAGTCGGCGGTGTGGCGGCCGTCGGTGTCGTGGGTGGTGACGGTCCAGCCGGGGGCTTCTTTGGCGTAGTTGCAGGCTTCGCACGCGCCGAGCCCGTTGAGCGCTGAGGTGGGTCCGCTGTGGCGGGCGGGGGTGGCGTGGTCGTGGTGGCGGATGGGGGCGTCGCAGTACGGGGTGCGACACGTCTGATCCCGTAGCCCGATGAACGCCGCCAACCCTGTCGGGAAGCTCCGGGCACGCGATTCCATCGCGACCAGCTGCCCCGATGTGGGGTGGCGGTAGAGCCGCCGCAGTGTCGCTTTCGCCGTCTCATCAGCCACGGCATCCGACACCAGATCGCGCACCACCGCCGCGGGCACGGGACCGTACCCGTCGACCCAGCCGGGGCTGTCGTCGTCACCGAAGAGGGTGGTGTCGGCCATGACCAGGTTCACCGCGATCGGGACCGGCGTCTCGGCCGGGCGGGCGGTGACCCGTTGGTAGAGGGTGTCGGTCATGATCTGTCCGCGCGGGCGCCCGTCCCCGCACAGGTCGGCCTCACGCTTCAAGGCGGCATACACCCCGATGCCCTGCGAGAGCGGCATCAGCGCAGTCAGCTGCACCATGCCGTTGGGGGCGGGCCGGGTCGACACCCGCGCAGACGCCGCCGCGCGTTCCTTCCGTTCGACCACCGCGGCAGCATCCAGGCGCGCTGCGATCGCGGCGGCGGCAGCCTCGATCCGGGCATTGCCCAGCCCGACCAAAGCCGCGTGGTCAGAGCATAATTCGGCGTCCAACGTCCGCCGGTCCTCCGCGGTCAGGCAGGCGGATTGTTTGACGATCAGCGTGGCTCGCCACTCGGTCAACACCCCGGATTCGAGGGCGGCCAGGGTGTGGGGCATTTCGTGCACCAAGGCTTGGGCGAACCCGAGGTGCCGACCGCCATGGGCCGGCGAATCACAGCGCGCCAACGCCACTTCGGAAGCCAACCCGCGCCCCCGCTTCGCCGCCGGCATCCCAGCCTCGGCCTCGGCCATTCGGCGTTTCTCCGCCCACAGCGCAGTGGCACGGGCCTGCACCGCCGCCGCGCGAGCCTTCATCCGTTCGCAGCGCGCCACGACCTCGCGCAGCTCAGCCTCCGAGGCTGACTGGTCGATATCGAACACTTGTGCGAACATGCCACCGACGCTACACCTCACCTCCGACAACTCGGCTGCGATGATGACCAGCGATGCATAGAAAAGGATTGATCGCCACCGCCTCGGTGCGCTACCGCACCTCAGCGGACCGGGCGTAGGCGAGCTCAGCCGTCGGTTCGGCGCCGGAGCGCGATGAGATTGTCGATCAGCACCGCCTGCTGGCCGTCCGGCCCGACTGCGTCCCGCTCAACGGGCTCCGCGCGCAGAGTCTCCCAGTCCCGCGGGTTGACCCGGAGCTGGGATAGCACGCCGTCGACGGTCGGGAACTCGTGATCGTGCGGAATGTTCGCCCAGGGCGGCGCGGCGCCGTGGTCGACTATCAGCAGCACCCCACCCGGCGCGACGGCGCGCGCGGCCGCGGCGAAGATGCGGTCTCGGTCCAGTCGCGTCCACGACTGCAGGAATTGCGCCGAGATCAGATCGAATGTCCCCGCCGGGAAGTCGTCGGAGAGGTTCATCTGTTCGAAGGTGGTACGGCCGGCGACACCGCGCCGCGACGCTTCTTCACCGGCGCGGCCCAGCGCAGTCTCCGAGATGTCCACCCCGAGAACGTGCCAGCCGCGCTCGGCGAGCCACAGGACGTCGGCCCCCTCCCCACAACCGAGGTCGAGCGCACGACCCGGGGACAGTGGACCCGCCACCTCCGCGAGCCAGGGATTGACCCGACCGCTCCACACCCGTTCGCGCTCGCCGTAACGCGCTTCCCATTGCGCCTTCTCGTCGTCGCCACTCATCGACCCTCCTCCACAACACTGCGAACAATTGATGCGGCCGCCGCCGAACCCGAGGCCACCGCGGCAGCCACCTGAGGCATCTGTGCGCTCACATCCCCCGCGGCGAACACCCCGGGCACCGAGGTCTGCCACATCGCATCGACTGCAACGGATTCCGCGGAGATCGGACCGGGTGGCGCAAACGCCACACCGAGCTCCCGGGCCAGCCGGTTCCGTTGGTTCAGCGTGCTGGCCACCAGCAATCCGCGCCGATGCAGCGCGGCGCCGTCCTCGAACACCACGGCGTCGAGCTGTCCATCGGCACCCGACACCCGCGAGATCGGGCGCTCGTCGACAGGGATGCCGCACGCAGCCAGCTGCGCGCGGTCGGCATCGGCCAACCCGGAAGGACCGTTGGACACCACCACGATGTCGTCGCTCCACTGACTCAGAAGTGTCGCCATGTGAACCGCACGCTCCCCCTGCGCCAACACGCCGAGCGGCTGATCCCGCACCTCCCAGCCGTGGCAGAACGGGCAGTGGAACACCGACCCGCCCCAGAACTCGTCGAGACCGGTGACATCGGGTGCGTCGTAGCGCATTCCGCCGGCCAGCAGCACCCGCCGCGCCTCCTCGGTACGACCGCCGGCGAGTCCGAGCGTGAAGCCGCCTTCGTGCGGCGTCACCGAGGTCACCTCACCGTCGCGCACCTCGACCGAGGGGTACCGGGTCACCTCGTCACGGCCGGTGGCATACAGCTGCGCCGGCGGCACCCCGTCGAAGCCGAGCAGTCCGCCGATGCCGTGGGCAGCCCGATTGCTCTGCTCCCCGGCGTCCACCACCAGGGCGCGCATGCGCGCCCGGCCCAGCACCAGCGCGGCGCTCAGCCCGGCGGCTCCCCCGCCGATCACCACACAGTCCCATCGCGTCGTCATGCCACCACCTTGCTCGCGCGCACCGCGATCTGCCAAGCTCTTTTGCCATGCAGGCAAAAGACGACGACGGGGTCGATGCCCGGGTGCGACGGCGACTGCGCGACTTGCGCACCCAGCGCGGCATGACGCTCGATGACGTGGCGACCCGGTCCAGCATCGACGTCTCCACGCTGAGCCGCCTCGAGTCGGGTAAGCGACGACTCGCGCTGGATCATCTGCCGCGACTGGCGAATGCGCTGTCGGTGAGCACGGACGAACTGCTGCGCGAACCCGACGTCGAGGACCCGCGGGTCCGCGGCGGTGCCCACACGCGCAACCAGATCACGTTCTGGCCGTTGACCGGTCAGGGTCCGGCCGGCGGACTGCACGCGTACAAGATCAGAGTCAGTGCACGCCGGCGCACGCCGCCCGACGAGCTACCGGTCCACGAGGGCCACGACTGGATGTACGTGTTGTCCGGCCGCATGCGCCTACTGTTGGGCGACCGCGACTTCACCATCAAACCCGGTGAGGCCGTGGAATTCTCGACGTGGACGCCGCACTGGTTCGGCACGATCGACGGACCCGTCGAGGCGATCGCGCTCTTCGGTCTGCACGGCGAGCGCGTGCACCTGCACACCGATCACAAATAGGCGGTCTGGTTCACCAGGCGCACCGACGCCGCACCGTCGGGATAGAACTCCGCGATCGAGAGCGACGCGAGATCCAGGTGCAGCCGGTAGAGCATCGCCGGGCCCGCGTCCAGCGCCACCCGCAGAAGCGTCTTGATCGGTGTCACATGGGAGACGACCAGCACCGTCTGGCCGGCGCGTTCGGCGAGCAGACGCTGCTGGACCCGGGTGATCCTGCGCGCGACGGCGTCGAAGCTCTCCCCACCCGGCGGCGCGACGGCGGTGTCCGTCAGCCACCGCCGGTGCAGGACCGGGTCCCGCTCGGAGGCCTCCCGGAACGTCAGCCCCTCCCACGCACCGAAGTCCGTTTCGATCAGGTCGTCGTCGACCTCGACGTCCAATCCGAGCGCACCCGCGGCTGCCGCAGCCGTGTCCCGCGCCCGTTGCAGCGGGGACGACACCACCGCGTCGATCCGATCCATGCGCGCCAGGTAACCCGCCGCCGCGGTGGCCTGCTGCACTCCGAGCGAGGTCAGATCCGGGTTGCCGCGCCCGGAATAGCGGCGCTCCACCGACAGCGGCGTCTGCCCGTGCCGGAGCAGCAGCAGGCGGGTGGGTGCGCCGGTGGCGCCGGTCCATCCGGCCGGATTCGCGGTCACCGCTTCGGTTTCCGCGGCCGCGTCCATCGCCTGATTGGCCAGCGCATCGGCAGCACTGTTCTGTTCCCGCGGCACCCAGGTGTAGGTGATGCGCTCGAACGCGGCCGCACGCTGTCGCGCCTGTTGGTGCAGCGCAGCCAGATCGGGATGTTTGACCCGCCAGCGTCCCGACATCTGTTCCACGACGAGCTTTGAGTCCATCCGCACCTCGACGTCGGTGGCGCCGGCTCCCTCGGCCGCCTCCAAACCCGCGATGAGGCCCCGGTATTCGGCGACGTTGTTGGTGGCGCGACCGATCGCCGCCTTGGCCTCTGCGAGAACCTCGGTGCGATCCGCCGACCACACGACGGCGCCGTACCCGGCCGGACCGGGGTTACCGCGCGCTCCCCCGTCGGCCTCGACCAGCACCTTCACGCGCCGGCGCCCTTGACTCGCAGCAGGATCGCCGAGCACTCGGGACACCGCAGCACCTCGTCGTCCGGCGCGGCGGCAATGCGCGCCAGCTCGCCCCTGTCGATCTCGAGTCGGCACGCCCCGCATCGCCGGCCCTGCAGCGGCGCGGCGCCCGTACCGCCGCGGGCGCGCTGGCGCTCGTACATCGACACCAACGCCTCGTCGATGGTGGCGACGAGTTCCTCGCGCCGCGACCGTGCCTGGTGCGCGAGCTGGGCGAGATGCGTTCGCGCCTCGTCGCAGTTGCGCTGCGCGTCGGTCATCGCGGTCTGCAGGTCGTCGATGCCGGCCAGCTCCCGATCCTGGTCGGCGGCCAGCTCTTCGCGCCGTTCCATCACCTCCAGCAGAGAGTCCTCCAGGCTGGCCTGGCGGCGCTCGAGAGTGTCGAGTTCATGCTGGATCTCGGTCAGCTGCTTGGCATCCACCGTGCCGCCCTCGAGCAGGCGGCGATCGCGGTCCTCCCGCTGCCGCACCCCGTCGATCTCGGTCTCGAACTTCGCGACCTGGGCGTCGATGTCGGCGAGCGCGAGCTGCACCGCCGCCAGCCGGTCGTTCGCCTCGTGGTGCGCGCTCTGCGCCGCCTCGAGCGCCGACTGCTGAGGAAGGTTCTTCAGCCGGTGGTCGAGCCGGCCGATCTCGGCATCGAGTTCGGCCAACTCGAGCAACGAACGTTGCTGCGCCACATCAGCTTTCATACGTTGTTTCCTCGACATTCCATGGATCGGTGCGCACCGGGGACACGGTGACGGGCACGTTGGCGACGTGCCGGCGCAGCAGCGCGGCCGCTTGACCGCACCACGGGAATTCACTGGCCCAGTGCGCGACGTCGACGAGCGCCACGTCGGACGCCCGCCGATGTTCGTCGGCGGGATGGTGGCGCAGATCTGCGGTCACGTACGCCTGCACGCCTGCACGGGCCACCTCGGCGAGCAGGGAGTCACCGGCCCCGCCGCACAGTGCCACCCGGGACACCATCGCATCCGGGTCGCCGCAGGCGCGCACGCCCCAGGTGGTCTCGGGCAAGCCGCGACGCACCCCGGCGACGAACGCGCGCAACGGTTGCGGTTCGGTCAGCTCGGCGATGCGGCCCAGCCCGGTGCCGTCGGGCGCCGACGCGACGGCGACGACGTCGTACGCCGGCTCCTCGTAGGGATGCGCCGTGCGCAGGGCGGCCAGCACCGCTGCGCGCCGGGATCGCGGGGCCACCATCTCCACACGATCCTCGTCGACCTGTTCGACCGTGCCGACCGCGCCGATGGCCGGTGATGCCCCGTCGAGCGGCAGGAACTGGCCGACCCCGGCCACGCTCCAGCTGCACTGCGCGTAGTCGCCGATCTGACCGGCGCCCCCGTCGAACATCGCCGCACGCACCGCCGCGGCATTCTCCCGCGGGACGTAGACACCCCACTTGTCCAGCGCCGGGGCGGCAGGCTCGGGTGACAGGACATCGGTGACCGTCAGACCCAGGGCCTCGGCGAGGGCGTCGGAGACGCCTGGTGCGGCACTGTCGGCATTGGTGTGAGCGGTGAACAGCGCACGTCCGGTGCGGATCATCGCGTGCAGCAGCGACCCCTTGGCGGTGTCCGCGGCTACAGTGTCGACGCCGCGCAGCAGTAACGGATGATGAGCGAGAAGCAGCCCGCGCTCCGGCACCGTCGCGACCACCTCGGGCGTGGCGTCCACGGCGATCGTGACGGACTCGATCGCTTCGGCCGGATCCCCGCACACCAGACCCACGGAGTCCCAGCTCTGCGCGAGGCGGGGCGGATAGGCCGCGTCGAGTACCTCGATGACGTCGGCGAGACGCACCGTCATCGCATCACCTCCGAACGTGCCACATCACGACAGTAGTGCGCGGGTCCAGCCACTCCGGGCATCAGGGACAATGGACCGCGTGACGGACACGGTGGACAGTGCAGCCGGGGTGACCCGGGTGGGCCGCGGCGATCTGGTGATCTTCGACCTGGACGGCACGCTGACCGATTCCGCCGAGGGCATCGTTTCCAGCTTCCGGCACGCTCTGGCCGCCATCGGCGCCGCCGAACCCGAAGGTGACCTGGTGAGCCGTATCGTCGGTCCGCCGATGCGCCACACGTTGGAGTCGATCGGCCTGGGTGATCGGGCCGCCGAGGCGATGGCCGCCTACCGCGCCGACTACACCACCCGCGGCTGGTCGATGAACCGTCCATTCGCCGGCGTTCCCGATCTGCTGACCGACCTGACGCGTGCGGGTGTACGCCTCGCGGTGGCCACCTCCAAGGCCGAGCCCACCGCGCAGCGCATCCTGGCGCACTTCGAACTCGACGGATTCTTCGAGGTGATCGCCGGCGCCAGCGTCGACGGCAGCCGGGCGGGCAAAGCCGACGTGGTGGCCCATGCGCTGGCCCAGCTGGCGCCGCTGCCCGACCACGTCGTGATGGTGGGTGATCGTTCGCACGACGTCGAGGGCGCCGCCGCCCACGGCATCGGCACGATCGTCGTCGACTGGGGCTACGGCCGCGCGGACTTCACCGCATCGACCAGCCCCGCCCTGGCCCATGTCGCCGACGTCGCCTCGCTGCGTGAGGTGCTGGGTGTCTGACCAACTGCACGTGACCTTCATCTGCTCGGGCAACATCTGCCGCAGCCCGATGGCCGAGAAAATGTTCGCCCACCAGCTGCGCGAGCGTGGGCTGGCCGACGCGGTGCGTGTCACCAGCGCAGGCACCGGGCACTGGCACGAGGGTGAGCCCGCCGATCGCCGGGCCGGGACCACGCTGCGCGAGCACGGGTATCCGAGCGCGCACCGGGCGGCGCAGATGACCGAGGACCATCTCGACGCCGACCTGGTGGTGGCGCTGGGCCGCAACCACCTCCGCATGCTGGCCGAGAGGGGGGTACCGACCGACCGGCTGCGGATGCTGCGCTCCTTCGATCCGCGCTCGGGCAAGCATGCCTTGGACGTCGACGATCCCTACTACGGCACCCAGGACGATTTCGAGGCGGTGTTCGCGGTCATCGAGGCGGCGCTGCCCGGTCTGCACGCCTGGGTCGACGAGCAGCTCGCCGAGCGGCAGGAGGCGGTCTGAGAAGTGCGCCGACTCGCCTTTCTCCTGCGCCCCCAGTGGCTGGCGCTCTATGTGGTGGTGATCGCGTTCGCCTACCTGTGCTTCACGGTGCTCGCACCGTGGCAGCTGCACAAGAACACGAAGACGTCCCGGGAGAACGCGCAGATCTCGGCCTCGCTGAACGCCGACCCCGTCCCGTTGACGACGCTTCTGCCGCAGCAGGATTCGTCGGCGTCGGAGCAGCAGTGGAAGCGCGTGACGGCCACCGGGCGATATCTGCCCGACGGGCAGGTGGTGGCCAGGCTGCGGGTGATCGACAGCGATCCCGCGTTCGAGGTTCTCACGCCCTTCGCCGTCGAGGGCGGACCCACCGTGCTCGTCGATCGCGGTTACGTGAAGCCGGTGAACGGCAACGCGGTCCCCGACATCAGCCCCGCCCCCACCGAGCCGGTCACGATCACGGCCCGGCTCCGGGACGCCGAGCCTGTCGCCGTCGGTAAGGATCCGTTCCGCGACGCCGGTGTGCAGCAGGTGTATTCGATCAATCCCGGCCAGATCTCCGCGTTGGTCGGGGTGCCGCTGGCGGGGTCCTACCTGCAGCTGGTCGAGGACCAGCCGGGTGGTCTGGGCGTGGTGCCGCTGCCGCGCCTGGAGGCCGGGCCGTTCTTGTCCTACGGCATCCAGTGGATCGCGTTCGGCATCATCGCCCCGATCGGGGTGGGCTACTTCGTCTATGCGGAGGTGCAGGCCCGTCGTCGGGAGAAAGGCACGCCCACCGGGCCGGTCACACCTGCGGACAAGCTGGCCGACCGGTACGGCAGGCGACGCTGACGGCGGCTGCTGCGGCCGAGATCTGCACGGCCCGCGACAGCCGCACCGCCCGCCGGAGATCGCCGGCATCGGGCGCCCGGCCGGTGCCCAGGGTGGGGCGTATCTCCAGTTCGTGGGCGTATTGGGTCGGCCCGCCCAGCTGAACTCCGAGGGCGCCGGCGAACGACGCCTCGGCGACACCTGCGTTGGGGCTGGGATGGCGGGCGGCGTCGCGGCGCCACGCCCGGATCGCGCCGCGCGGTGACCCGCCCACCAGCGGTGCGCACGCCACGACGAGCAGACCCGTCACGCGCGCGGCGGCGAGATTCAGCAGATCGTCGAAACGAGCTGCTGCCCAACCGAATCGGCGGTATCGCGGCGACTTGTTGCCCACCATCGCATCCAGGGTGTTCGCCGCCCGGTACAGCAGCACCCCCGGTGCACCTCCGAGGGCAGCCCACAGCAGCGGGCCCACCTGCGCATCGGAGGTGTTCTCCGCGATCGACTCCAGCGCCGCGCGGGTGAGTCCACCCGCGTCGAGCACCGCCGGATCGCGGCCGCACAGCGACGGCAACAGCTCACGCGCTCCCACCAGGTCGCCCCGACCCACCAGGTCGGCCATCCGATCGCCGGTGCGGGCCAGCGAGGTCCCGCCCAACGCGGTGAACGTCGCCGCCGCGACCCATGCGACCTCACCGGCCGCAGAGCCGCGCCGGCTCAACCGCCCCACACCGGTGGCGGCCAGCGTCACGGCCACGAGCAGCGAGCCCGCGTACCCGACGCCTGCAGCGCGGTTGTCCGCATACATCCGGCGCTCGAGCGCTGCGGCTGCACGGCCGAACATCGCGACCGGATGGCCCCGCTGCGGGTCGCCGAACACCGCATCGGCGAGCACGCCCACGGCGACACCCGCGGCGCGGCTCCGGCCAACTGCTGCGAACACCACGGCAGCTTGTCACATCGGTGCCAGACTGTGCCCATGGCCGACGTGATCGTGACCGCAGGAACCGTCATCACGATGGACGAGGCGGTGCCGCGCGCACAGGCCGTCGCCGTGTCCGACGGTCGCATCGTCGCGGTGGGCACTGTCGACGAGTGCCGGGCCGGGCTGCCCGGCGCCGAGGTGATCGACAGCGGCGTCGCGGTGCTGGCTCCGGGTTTCGTTGAACCGCACAGTCATCCGTTGATCAGTGGGATCGCCACCGAGGCCCCGGCCCGCTCCATCGCTCCATGGGTAGCGGAGTCGTGGGCGCAGGTCCAGCAGATCTTCGCCGACGCGCTGGCCCACAGCGACCCCGAGACTCCGCTGTGGTTCGCCGGTTACGACGCACTGCTGCACGGTCATCCGTCACCGAAGGCCGGTGAACTCGACGAGATCTTCGGGGACCGGATCACCGTCGTCACCGACAACTCCGGGCACGGCGTGTATTTCAACTCCGCGCTGATCCGAGCCCACGGCTGGGACACCGATCCGCCCGCCGATCCGGTCGCGGGCCGCTTCGGCCGCAACGCCGACGGGTCACTGAACGGGCAGGGCTTCGAACTGCCCGTCGTGACTGCGGTGACGATGCCGCTGATGCAGCAGATGGGTGACCCGCTGGTGTCGGCCGCGAGCTACTACGCGCTGATGGCGCGCGGCGGTTACACCTCGACATCCGACATGACCTACGACCCGAAGTTCGCCGCGGGATACGAGGCACTTGCGGCCGCCCCCTCGTGCCCGCTGCGCGTCAGCATGTGGGAGATGTCGGTCACCGACACCTATTGGCAGCCAACCACATTCACCGCTGACGAAGAATGGCTGATCAAATCGGGGGTCAAGCTGTGGACGGACGGATCGCCGTGGGTGGGCAACATCGCGATCTCGTTCCCGTACCTCGACACAGAGGCCACCCGCACCGCGGGCATCGATCCCGCGGTGGCCGGCGGGGCGCACTCGATGAACTACAGCCGCGAGCAGCTCGACGCGATCCTGGACAAAGCTGCGCCGGCGGGCTGGCAGATGGCCTTTCACGCCAACGGTGACCTGGCGCTGGACCTCGCGCTGGACGCCTACGAGGGTGCGCTGCGGCGCCACGGCCTACTGGGCACCGATCACCGCTGGCGGCTGGAACATTGCGGGGCAGGTACCGCCGCACACTTCGAGCGCGCGGCGCGGCTCGGGGTGCACGTGTCGTTGGCGCCGTTCCAGTACTACTACTGGGGCGAGCTGCTCGACGGCGCGATGTTCTCGCCCGAGTACGGGGCGCGGTGGGCGGCGTTCGCCGACGCCGTCGGCTCGGGGGCGTGCGTCTCCCTGCACAACGACGGGTCGGTGTCGCCGCCGACGCCGATCGTCAACATCGCCACCACGGTGACCCGGCGCACCCGCAACGGCACGGTGCACTGCCCGGAGCAAGCGATCTCGCTGGATCAGGCGTGGCGCGCCCAGACGATCGACGCCGCGCGTACCCTGCGCCGCGACCATCTCGTCGGGTCGATCAGCCCCGGAAAGCTCGCGGACTTCGTGGAGTTGACGGCGGACCCGTGGGAGGTCGAGCCGGCGGCGCTGATCGACACCGTGCAGGTGACGGGGACCTGGTTGGGTGGGCGTCGGATCGACCTCGACGAGTTCCTCGATGCCGTTCGTGGCGGCGACAACGCCGAGCACGCGCACCTGGCCGAGCGCAAGACGACCGGCTGCTGCTGACGCTACCGGGAACCGTACGCGCCGCCGGCGATGTCGTCGGCCAGCGTCGGTCCCGTCGGCGTCCAGCCGAGAAGTCGTTGCGTCGCAACGCTTGTCCCGGCCATGTCCGCGCTGAAGAAGCCACCGATCCAGCCGAAGTGCTCTGCCACGTCGTCCGTCGGGATGGCTTTGACGGGGAGATCGAATGCCTGCCCGATCGCCTCGGCAATGGCGCGGGTGGGAACGCCCTCTTCGGCCACGGCGTGAAGACGTGCACCGGCAGGCGCTTTCTGCAGGCCGAGCACGACCATCCGCGCCGCGTCGGCGACATGCACAGCGGCCCAACGGTTCGCACCGTCGCCGGGGTAACCCGACACCCCGCGCTCGCGCGCGATCTCACACAGCCGGTTGACGAAGCCGTGGTCTCCTGTGCCGTGCGTGGTGGGCGAGAAGCGCAGTGCCACGGCACGCACCCCGCGATCGGCGAAACCGAGGCACAGGTTCTCACTGCCACCGCGCGGCGAGTCGGGGCCGTGGAAGGGCGAGGCGTCGTCCTCGGTTGCCTGGCGACCCGGCGCCAGGCTCATGAGCCCCGATGCCAGGAAGAAGGCTTTGCCGGTATCGACGAGGGCGTCGCCGATGGTCTGTGTCGCGGCCCGTTCGGTGGCGTTGGTTCCCGCCATGTCCGCCCAGTCGTGTTTGTTGGCGAGGTGGATGACGGCGTCGGCGGCGTGCGCGCCGCTGCGGATCGCGTCGGGGTCGTCGAGGTCACCGCGCATCACGGTCACCCCCTTCGCCTCGAGAGCAGCCGCCGAGGCGTCGGAGCGCGCCAGGCCCGCGACGGTGTGACCGGCTTTCGACAACTCGTCGACGACGGCGCTGCCGATCCAGCCGGAGGCTCCGGTGACGAAAACGTGCATGATGTGGACTCCTCATGGTGATGTCAGTTGCTGACATCCGACGGTACACCCTGAAGTCAGTCACTGTCATCACTAGACTGCTCCCATGGCGAGGTGGGAGTCAGGCACTGCGGAGCGACTGCAGGACGCCGCGCTCGACCTGTTCGCGGCGCGCGGATACGAGCACACGACCGCAGGCGACATCGCCCAGGCCGTCGGGCTCACCGAGCGCACGTTCTTCCGCCACTTCACCGACAAGCGTGAGGTTCTGTTTCACGGGCAGCAGGCGTTGACCGACGCTTTCCTCACAGGATTGAGCGACGCGCCGGACGATGCGTCGGCGACCGACTTGGCAGTCCGCGCGTTGCGGTCGTCCGCAGGGTTTTTCGATGACGAGCGCCGTTCACACTCCCGCCTGCGGCAGTCCGTCATCGACGACAATCCCGCGCTGCAGGAACGCGAAGCGCTCAAGCTCGCCTACCTCGGACGCACCCTGGCCGACGAGCTGCGGGCCCGTGGCGTCGACGGCATGGCGGCAGACGTCGCGGCCCATCTCGCGGTGATGTCATTCGGCATCGCGTTCACACAGTGGATCACCGAGGGCGAACAGCGATCCTTCGGGGATATCGCGATGGACGTGTTGCGCGAAGTGGGCGTGGTGGCTGCCCAACTCGAGCCCGGAGTCGCTGTGGGCGCGGACGGTATCGAACCGCCGACCGCTGGTGTGTAAAACCAGAGCTCTACCACTGAGCTACGCGCCCGAACCCGGGCAGCATATCGGCGACGGCCGGAGAACCTGAAATCCGCGCTCAGTCGCGCACAGCCGCCAACGCAGCACTCCACACCGCCGCATCTCGCGCCTCTCCGGGCTCCTTGCAGTCCGCGTAGCGCACCACCCCGGACCGGTCGACGGCGAACGTGCCGCGGTTCGAGAAACCGGAGGCGTCGTTGAACACGCGATAGGCCTGACTCACCGCGCCGTGCGGCCAGAAATCCGAGAGCACGGGGAAGGTGAATCCGCGCTGGGTCGCCCACACCTTGTGCGTCGGCGACGGCCCCACCGAGATCGCGAGCGTGGCCGTCGCCTCGTTGACGAAATCGTCTGCCTGGTCGCGAATTTCGTCGAGCTCCCGCTGACAGATCCCGGTGAACGCGAGCGGGAAGAACACCAGCAGCACGTTCTTGGCGCCACGGAACGCGCTCAGCGTCACCCGCTGATTGTTCTGGTCGGCAAGCGTGAAGTCCGGCGCGATATCGCCGACCCCGGTCATCGCTACTGTCTGCTCTTCGCGCGAGCGCTCATCGCCTGCCGGCTGCCTTGGATTTCGGTTGCACCAGCCTGCTCGCGATCCAGTCCCCCAGGTTCGCCGATGAGGTCTGCACCAGCCCCGCCGTCGGCGCCGACTCGGCGACCTCGGCGGGCTGGACGTGGCCGGGCTGCCCGGTCTTCGGGGTGACCACCCAGATGACACCGTCGTCGGCCAGCGGGGTGATCGCGTCCATCAGCGCGTCCACCAGATCGCCGTCGTCGTTGCGCCACCAGAGCAACACCACGTCGACCACCTCGTCGGCGTCCTCGTCGAGGAGCTCACCACCGCACTCGTCTTCGATGTCGGCGCGGATGTCGTCGTCGACGTCGGAGTCCCAGCCCAGTTCCTGCACAACCTGATCTTTTTGGATGCCCAGCATGCGGGCGTAGTTCGGGGGGTCACCCGCCGACACCACGGTCAGTCCTCCTTGCGCCTAGTCGGCACGCTGTGCGCTGTGCCACGTTCGTCCACTATCGTCGCACGCCCGGGGGTCACGGCAACCCACCCGGCAGGATCCGCCCCCAAGGTGTCACCGATAGGCCGCATCGCAGCGGTCCAGCGCGGTGGTCTTCGAGTCGTTCAACGCCGCGATCGCATCGTTGAACTCCTCGGCGGGATAGTTCCCCGCAATGGCCGTCGCAACGCCTCGAGCAGCGTCGACCCAGCCGTTCAGCGCATCGCGCAGCTCGGCGGGCAACGTGTCGGTCATGCTCGTGGACACGAGGTCCGCGCTCTGGTTGAGCGCATCGACCGCCGCACCGGCCTTGTCTGCCGCCCCACCCGGATCGGTGTTGAACGCATCGACGTAGGTGTTGACTGCCGCGATCGCGTCGGCGCTGCTGGTGCTCATGGCCTCGCACGACGTCTGCACCGCCTGCGCCGTCATCGACGTCTGACGCTCGGACTCGCGCGCCGACGAACTCGCTGCCGACTCCTGCAGTGACGCCGACACCGACGCGCGGTATTGCGGCGCCTCCCCGGGGGGAGCCGATGCGTCGCCGGTGGTGACGGTGGTGCAGCCGACGACGATCATCGCCAGCACCGCGGCAGAGCCCATCGCGAGGGCCGACAGCCGCAACCGCGCGGCTCGTCGCCCACCGATATGCACGGTCTGCAGACGTTACCGGCCAACCACTGGGCTGGGTGTACTAAATGCAACCGTTCGCGTGCTGCCCTGCGTTTGCGGCAGGATGGTACGAGGATGTAACCCACCGTGCACGGCGCGAAGCGAGCAGACCCACTCGACGGACCGCGTGTGCTCCACCGCCTGACAAGGAGCGGCAGTTGACCACCGAGTTCGTGCGCCAGGATCTGGCCCAAAACTCCAGCAGCACAGGCGAACACGATCGTGTTCGCGTGATCCGGGAGGGCGTCGCGTCCTACCTGCCCGACATCGATCCCGACGAGACCGGTGAATGGCTGGAGTCGTTCGACGATCTGCTCGAACGCTCCGGCCCGTCCCGCGCCCGCTACCTGATGCTGCGGCTGCTCGAACGCGCCGGCGAGCAGCGGGTGGCCATCCCGTCGCTGACATCGACCGACTACGTCAACACCATCCCCACCGAACTGGAACCGTGGTTCCCCGGCGACGAGGACGTCGAGCGCCGCTACCGCGCCTGGATTCGGTGGAACGCCGCGATCATGGTGCACCGCGCGCAGCGGCCGGGCGTCGGCGTCGGCGGCCACATCTCGACCTACGCCTCGTCTGCGGCTCTCTACGAGGTTGGGTTCAACCACTTCTTCCGCGGCAAGGCCCACCCCGGCGGCGGTGATCAGGTCTTCATCCAGGGCCACGCGTCGCCCGGGATCTATGCCCGCGCCTACCTCGAGGGTCGGCTCACCTCCGAGCAGCTCGACGGCTTCCGCCAGGAACACAGCCATCCCGGCGGCGGTCTGCCGTCCTACCCGCACCCGCGGCTGATGCCCGACTTCTGGGAGTTCCCCACGGTGTCGATGGGCATCGGTCCGATGAACGCGATCTACCAGGCCCGCTTCAACCACTACCTGCACGACCGGGGCATCAAGGACACCTCGAACCAGCACGTCTGGGCGTTCCTCGGCGACGGTGAGATGGACGAGCCGGAGAGCCGCGGCCTGATCCAGGTCGCCGCCAACGAGGCGCTGGACAACCTGACGTTCGTGGTGAACTGCAACCTGCAGCGCCTCGACGGACCGGTGCGCGGCAACGGCAAGATCATCCAGGAACTGGAGTCGTTCTTCCGCGGTGCGGGCTGGAACGTCATCAAGGTGGTGTGGGGCCGCGAGTGGGATGCGCTGCTGCACGCCGACCGCGACGGCGCGCTGGTGAACCTGATGAACACCACCCCTGACGGCGACTACCAGACCTACAAGGCCAACGACGGCGGCTACGTGCGCGACCACTTCTTCGGCCGCGATCCGCGCACCAAGGCGCTCGTCGAGCCGATGACCGATCGCGAGATCTGGAACCTCAAGCGCGGCGGCCACGACTACCGCAAGGTGTACGCCGCCTACCACGCGGCGATGGAACACAAGGGCCAGCCGACGGTGATCCTGGCCAAGACCATCAAGGGCTACACGCTGGGTAAGCACTTCGAGGGTCGCAACGCCACGCACCAGATGAAAAAGCTTGCGCTGCAAGACCTCAAGGACTTCCGCGACGCGCAGCGCATCCCGATCTCCGACGAGCAGCTGGAGAACGACCCCTACCTGCCGCCGTACTACCACCCCGGCCCGGAAGCGCCGGAGATCCGGTACATGCTCGACCGGCGCCGCGCCCTCGGCGGGTTCCTGCCCGAACGCCGCACCAAGACCAAGGCGCTCACCCTGCCCGGACGCGACACCTACAAGGCGCTGAAGAAGGGCTCGGGCAAGCAGGAGGTCGCCACCACGATGGCGACGGTGCGTACGTTCAAGGAACTGTTGCGGGACAAGGAGATCGGCAAGCGGATCGTGCCGATCATCCCCGACGAGGCGCGCACGTTCGGCATGGACTCGTGGTTCCCGAGCCTGAAGATCTACAACCGCAACGGCCAGCTCTACACCTCGGTCGACGCGGAGCTGATGCTCGCCTACAAGGAGAGCGAGGCGGGTCAGATCCTGCACGAGGGCATCAACGAGGCGGGCTCGACGGCCTCGTTCACCGCTGTCGGCACGTCGTATGCCACCCACAACGAGCCGATGATCCCGATCTACATCTTCTATTCGATGTTCGGGTTCCAGCGCACCGGCGACGGCCTGTGGGCGGCGGCGGACCAGATGGCGCGCGGCTTCGTGCTGGGCGCGACGGCGGGACGCACGACGCTGGTCGGCGAAGGCCTGCAGCACGCCGACGGGCACTCTCTGCTGCTCGCCGCGACCAACCCCGCCGTCGTGGCCTACGACCCCGCGTTCGCCTACGAGATCGCCTACATCATCGAAAGCGGTCTGCACCGCATGTACGGCGAGAACCCGGAGAACGTCTACTTCTACGTGACGATCTACAACGAGCCCTACGTGCAGCCGGCCGAGCCGGAGAACCTGGACGTCGAGGGGCTGCTGCGCGGGATCTACCGCTACCAGCAGGCCGGCGAGAAGCGCAGCAACCGCGCCCAGATCCTGGTCTCCGGCGTCGGCATGCCGTCAGCGCTGAAGGCGGCCGAGATGCTCGCCGACGAGTGGGACGTCGCCGCGGACGTGTGGTCGGTGACCAGCTGGGGTGAGCTCAATCGCGACGGCGTGGCCATCGAGAAGGAGGCGCTGCGCCACCCCGACCGGTCGGCCGGCACGCCGTATGTGACCCAGGCGCTCGCCGACGCCGAGGGCCCGGTGGTCGCCGTGTCCGATTGGATGCGCGCGGTTCCCGAGCAGATCCGGCCGTGGGTTCCCGGCACCTACATCACGCTGGGCACCGACGGGTTCGGCTTCTCCGACACCCGCCCCGCGGCCCGGCGGTACTACAACACCGACGCCGAGTCGATCGTCGTCGCGGTGCTCGAGGGCCTGGCTCGTGACGGCAACATCGACATGTCGGTGGCGGTCGAGGCGGCGGGCAAGTACGAGATCGACGATGTGATGGCGGCGCCTGAGCAGACGAGCGACCCCGGAGTCGCGTAGAACTGGAGGCTCCCTACAAACGGAGGCGTAGCTTTTAGGGATGGCCGACAACAATCGGTTCATCCCGCCTCGCTCCACGGTCGAGGTGCTGGAGAACGTCCCCGATTCGGTGCTGCGCCGGCTCAGTCAGTACTCGGGCCGGCTCGCCACCGAGGCAGTGCAGGCGCTGGGAGAGCGGCTGCCTTTCTTCGCCGAGCTCGAGGCGTCGCAACGCGCGAGCGTGCAGCTCGTCGTGCAGACCGCGGTGGTGAACTTCGTCGAGTGGATGCGCCATCCGGACAGCGACGTCGGATATACCGCGCAGGCCTTCGAGGTCGTGCCGCAGGATCTGCGCCGTCGCATCGCGTTGCGCCAGTCGGTGGAGATGGTGCGCGTGACGATGGAGTTCTTCGAAGAAGTGGTGCCGCTGCTGGCCCGCAACGAGGAACAGCTCGCCGCGCTGACCGCGGGCATCCTGCGCTACAGCCGCGACCTGGCATTCGCGGCGGCGACGGCGTACGCCGATCAGGCCGAGGCGCGGGGTGCGTGGGACACCCGGATGGAGGCCAACCTCATCGATGCCGTGGTGCGCGGTGACATCGGACCCGACCTGCAGTCCCAGGCGGCGGCACTGAACTGGGACGCGACCGCCGCGGCGACGGTGATCGTGGGCCTGCCGCGCCCTGACCGACTCGATCTGACGGCCGAGGACGTGCACGACGTCGCTGCCCGCAACGGCCGCGCCGCGCTGTGCGACGTGCACGGCACCTGGCTGGTCACGGTGGTGTCCGGGGGGCTGTCGCACACCGACCGGTTCCTGTCGGAGTTGATGACCGTCTTCGCTGACGGACCCGTGGTGGTCGGGCCGATGGCGCCGACGTTGGGCGCCGCGCATCTGAGCGCCACCGAGGCCATCGCCGGGATGAACGCGGTCGCGGGCTGGGCCGGTGCGCCGCGGCCGGTGGCGGCGCGCGAGCTCCTGCCCGAGCGCGCGCTGCTGGGCGATGCGACGGCCGCGACCGCGCTGGAGGCTGAGGTGATGAGGCCGCTGGCCGACGCGGGCCCCACGTTGATGGAGACGCTGGACGCTTACCTGGACTCCGGAGGAGCGATCGAAGCGTGCGCTCGCAAATTGTTCGTTCATCCAAATACGGTCCGCTACCGGCTCAAACGAATCGCCGATTTCACCGGCCGTGACGCCACCGTTCCGCGCGACGCCTATGTGCTGCGCGTCGCCTCGACGGTCGGCCGCTTGAGCCGTCAGAGCCAGTCCAGCTCCTCGTCGCGGCGGGGATCCGAGCCGGTCGAGGGTGTTGCATCGGTCACACCGGACCCCCGTCCCGGCAGGTGACATGTTGCGCTTGGGTCTCTATGACGTCCCATCACATGCGGATTTGTGGGCACCCCACAAAAACCTAAGAAAGAGTTCATAGTCTCTTACACGGCGCAAAACCGTCTTCACAATGTTCTCTTAGAGACGTGCCTGACAAGACTGTGCTCGCATTCCTCGCGCCCGGACAGGGCTCCCAGACTCCCGGCATGCTCGCCGAGTGGCTGGAGCTGCCCGGCGCGTCGGCGCGCATCGCAGCGTGGTCGGAGATCAGCGGGCTCGATCTGGCGCGCCTGGGTACCACCGCCGACGCGCAGGAGATCACCGACACCGCGGTGACCCAGCCACTCGTCGTCGCCGCCACGCTGCTGGCCTTCGAGGAACTGACCCGCCGTGGCGTTCTGACCGATGACGAGGAGATCGTCGCCGCCGGACACTCCGTCGGCGAGATCGCCGCCTACGCCATCGCCGGAGTCATCACCGCCGACGAGGCCGTGTCCCTGGCCGCGACGCGCGGCCGCGAGATGGCCAAGGCGTGTGCCGTGGAGCCCACCGGGATGTCGGCGCTGCTGGGCGGTGACGAAGCCGAGGTGCTCGCCCGCCTCGAGGCTCTCGACCTGGTCCCGGCCAACCGCAACGCCGCCGGACAGATCGTCGCCGCCGGTGCCGTCGCCGCGCTGGAGAAGCTCGCCGAGGATCCGCCGGCCCGCGCCCGGGTCCGCCCGCTGGCCACCGCAGGCGCGTTCCACACCCGCTACATGGAACCCGCGCTCGCCGAGTACACGACCGTGGCGGACCGGATCACCCCGTCGGAGCCGTCGGTCACGCTGCTGTCGAACGCCGACGGTCGGCCGGTCGCCTCCGCGCACGACGCGATGACCAAGCTCGTCGCCCAGATGACGCGCCCCGTGCGCTGGGATCTGTGCACGGCCACGATGCGCGAGCTCGGCGTGACGGCCCTGGTGGAGTTCCCGCCCGCCGGCACCCTGTCGGGCATCGCCAAGCGGGAGCTCAAGGGCACGCCGACCCATCCCGTCAAGACCCCCACCGACCTGGACGGCCTCGCCGAGGCCCTCCGCGCCGTCTGATCGACGGCTGTAACACCGAGTCGTTCCACCCCAGGTAACACCCGATAAATAGAAGGAGCCACAGTGCCCGCCTCTCAGGAAGAAATCATCGCCGGTCTCGCCGAGATCATCGAAGAAGTGACCGGCATCGAGCCGTCCGAGGTCACCCCCGAGAAGAGCTTCGTCGACGACCTGGACATCGACTCGCTGTCGATGGTCGAGATCGCCGTGCAGACCGAGGACAAGTACGGCGTGAAGATCCCCGACGAGGACCTCGCCGGTCTGCGCACCGTCGGTGACGTCGTCGCCTACATCCAGAAGCTCGAGGAAGAGAACCCCGAGGCTGCTGCCGCGCTGCGCGAGAAGTTCGCCGCAGAATGACACGTCCTTCCACTGCTAACGGCGGGTTCCCGAGTGTCGTGGTGACCGCCATCGAGGCCACCACGTCGCTTGCAGGCGACATCGAGAGCACGTGGAAGGGCCTGCTGGCGGGCGAGAGCGGCATCCGCGTCCTCGAGGATGAGTTCGTCACCAAGTGGGACCTTCCGGTGCGTATCGGCGGTCACCTGGTCGACGACGTCGACAGCCACATGACTCGCATCGACATGCGCCGCATGTCCTACGTGCAGCGCATGTCGAAGCTGTTGGCCGGTCGACTCTGGGAGAACGCGGGCAAGCCCGAGGTCGACCCGGACCGGTTCGCCGTGATCATCGGCACCGGTTTGGGTGGCGGCGAGAAGATCGTCGAGACCTACGACGCGATGAACGAGGGCGGGCCCCGCAAGGTGTCCCCGCTCGCCGTTCAGATGATCATGCCCAACGGTGCAGCGGCGGTCGCCGGCCTGGAACTGGGCGCCCGCGCCGGGGTCATCACCCCGGTGTCGGCGTGCTCGTCCGGGTCGGAGGCCATCGCTCACGGGTGGCGCCAGGTCGTCATGGGTGACGCCGACTTCGCCGTCGTGGGCGGCGTGGAAGGCGGCATCGAGGCGCTGCCCATCGCGGCGTTCTCGATGATGCGCGCCATGTCGACCCGCAACGACGATCCGGCCGGCGCCTCGCGCCCGTTCGACAAGAACCGGGACGGCTTCGTCTTCGGTGAAGCGGGCGCGATGATGATCATCGAGACCGAGGAGCATGCCCTGGCCCGTGGCGCCACGCCGCTGGCCCGCCTGATGGGCGCGGGCATCACCTCCGACGCGTTCCACATGGTCGCTCCGGCGGCGGACGGTCAGCGGGCCGGCCAGGCGATGAAGCGCGCGATGGAGACCGCGGGCCTGTCGCCCAAGGACATCTCGCACGTCAACGCACACGCCACCGCCACGCCGATCGGTGACACCGCGGAGGCCAACGCCATTCGCGTCGCCGGTGTGGAGCACGCCGCGGTCTACGCGCCGAAGTCGGCGCTGGGCCACTCGATCGGCGCCGTGGGCGCGCTGGAGTCGGCACTGACGGTGCTGGCCCTGCGCGACGGGGTCATCCCGCCGACGCTGAACTACGAGACGCCGGACCCGGAGATCGATCTCGACGTCGTCGCGGGTGAGGCACGGTATGGCGACTATCAGTACGCCATCAACAACTCGTTCGGGTTCGGCGGCCACAATGTGGCCCTGGCCTTCGGCCGTTACTAGGCACGAACGAGTTCGACAGAACCGAGAGGACCGCGCCTGAGTATGGCTACACCGACAACAGGGAACGGACTCCCCGACGTCGTCGTGACCGGTATGGCCATGACGACCAGCGTCGCCACCGATGCCGAAGGCACGTGGCAGGCGCTGCTGGAGGGCAAGAGCGGCATCCGCCTGCTCGACGACCCCTTCGTCGAGGAGTTCGACCTGCCGGTGAAGATCGGCGGCCATCTGCTCGAGGAGTTCGACGGGGAACTGACCAAGGTCGAGAACCGTCGGATGTCCTATCCGCAGAAGATGGCCACCGTGCTCGGGCGGCGTGTCTGGGCGAACGCCGGGTCCCCCGAGATCGACACCAGCCGTCTGCTGGTGTCGATCGGGACCGGCCTCGGCGGCGCCGAGGCGCTGGTGTTCGCCTACGACGGCATGCGGGACCGCGGCATCACCGCCGTGTCCCCGCTGTCGGTGCAGATGTACATGCCCAACGGCCCGTCGGCCGTGGTGGGTCTGGACCGTGGCGCCAAGGCCGGGGTGGTCACCCCGGTCTCGGCGTGCGCGTCCGGCTCCGAGGGCATCGCGCAGGCGTGGCGCAACATCGTGCTCGGTGAGGCCGACATCGCGATCTGCGGCGGTGTCGAGCAGCGCATCGAGGCCGTGCCGATCGCGGGCTTCGCCCAGATGCGCATCGTCATGTCGACCAACAACGCCGACCCCGCCGGCGCGTGCCGCCCGTTCGACAGGGACCGCGACGGCTTCGTGTTCGGCGAAGCGGGCGCGCTGATGGTCATCGAGACCGAAGAGCACGCCAAGGCGCGCGGCGCCACGATCCTGGCGCGCCTGATGGGCGCGAGCATCACCTCCGACGGCTTCCACATGGTGGCCCCGGACCCCGACGGCGAGCGGGCCGGCTTTGCGATGAGCCGCGCCATCCAGCTCGCGGGGCTGCAGCCCAGCGACATCGACCACGTCAACGCCCACGCCACCGGCACCAGCGTCGGCGACGTCGCCGAGGGTCAGGCGATCAACAAGGCGATGGGCGGGCACCGGCCCGCGGTCTACGCGCCCAAGTCCGCACTCGGCCATTCGGTGGGCGCGGTGGGCGCCGTCGAGTCGATCCTCACCGTCCAGGCGCTGCGCACCGGCGTCATTCCCCCCACACTCAACTTGAAGAACCTCGATCCCGAGATCGACCTCGACGTCGTCGCGGGCGCGCCCCGGCCGGGCGACTACACCTACGCCATCAACAATTCGTTCGGTTTCGGCGGGCACAACGTCGCACTCGCCTTCGGCAAATACTGAAAGCAGGAGACACCTATGACCACCATCGAGAATCGCTCCGCCACCGACATCAACGAGTCCCTCGACCCGCGCGACCCGATGCTGCGGTTGGCGACCTTCTTCGATGACGGCACGGTCGAGCTGCTGCACGAGCGCGACAAGTCCGGCGTTCTCGCGGCCGCAGGCACCGTCAACGGCGTGCGCACGATCGCGTTCTGCACCGACGGCACCGTGATGGGTGGCGCGATGGGCGTCGACGGATGCAAGCACATCGTCGACGCCTACGACGTCGCGATCGACGAGCAGAGCCCGATCGTCGGCATCTGGCATTCCGGCGGCGCGCGGCTGGCCGAGGGCGTCAAGGCGCTGCACGCGGTCGGCCTGGTCTTCGAGGCGATGATCCGCGCCTCGGGGTACATCCCGCAGATCTCCGTCGTCGTGGGCTTCGCCGCCGGCGGCGCCGCCTACGGTCCCGCGCTGACCGACGTGATCATCATGGCTCCCGACAGCAAGGTCTTCGTCACCGGACCGGACGTGGTCCGCAGCGTCACCGGCGAGGACGTCGACATGGTCTCCCTCGGCGGCCCCGAGGCGCACCACAAGAAGTCCGGTGTGTGCCACATCGTCGCCGACGACGAGCTCGACGCCTACGAGCGGGGCCGTCGCCTGGTCGGGCTGTTCTGCCAGCAGGGCCACTTCGACCGCAGCAAGGCCGAGGCCGGCGACACCGACCTCAAGGCGCTGCTGCCCGAGTCGGCGCGCCGTGCCTACGACGTGCACCCGCTGGTCGAGGCACTTCTCGACGAGGGTGTGCCGTTCGAGGAGTTCCAGTCCCGCTGGGCCCCGTCGATCGTGGTCGGCCTGGGCCGGTTGGCCGGCCGCACCGTCGGCGTGATCGCGAACAACCCGCTGCGCCTGGGCGGCTGCCTGAACTCCGAGAGCGCGGAGAAGTCGGCGCGTTTCGTGCGGCTGTGCGACGCGTTCGGCATCCCGCTGGTCGTGGTCGTCGACGTGCCGGGCTACCTGCCGGGTGTGGACCAAGAGTGGGGCGGCGTGGTCCGTCGCGGTGCCAAGCTGCTGCACGCGTTCGGTGAGAGCTCGGTGCCGCGCGTCACGCTGGTCACCCGCAAGATCTACGGCGGTGCCTACATCGCGATGAACTCGCGATCGCTGAACGCCACCAAGGTGTTCGCATGGCCCGAGGCCGAGGTCGCGGTGATGGGCGCCAAGGCCGCCGTCGGCATCCTGCACAAGAAAAAGCTGGCCGCCGCCGCCCCCGAGGAGCGCGAGTCGCTGCACGAGGCGCTGGCCATCGAGCACGAGAAGATCGCCGGCGGCGTGGATTCGGCCATCGAGATCGGCGTGGTGGACGAGAAGATCGACCCGGCTCACACCCGCTCGAAGCTGACGCAGGCGCTCGCCGAGGCGCCGATGCGCCGCGGCCGCCACAAGAACATCCCGCTGTAGTCCCGCGAGCAGACGCGAACTCGAGTGATTCCGGGCCGGAATTGCTCGAGTTTGTGTCTGCTCAGCGGAGGTAGGCGAGCATCTCCTGCGCCGCGGGCAGCGCCCGCTCACGGTCTTCGGCGACGAGTCCGATGCGGGTGCGCCGGTCGAGGATGTCGTCGACGGTGAGCGCGCCTTCCTGAGCGACGGCGTGCTCGAATTCCGCTCTCGTCACATCGATGCCCTCGGCGACCGCGTCCGCGGGTCGCGGGCACGTTGCGCCGGCCACCACCGCGGGCGCCTCGACACCGTAGCGGGCCACCAGCGACGCGGGTAGCTCTCCCGAGTGCTCCTGTGTAGCAACGGGATTCGCGGGCGCACCCACCAGCGGGAGGTCGCGGGTGCGGCACGGCCCGGCAGCGAGCCCACGCAGCGCGACGGCGCGGTCCACGACATCCTCGGCCATGAACCGGTATTCGGTCAGCTTGCCGCCGATCACGCTCAGCACTCCGGTCGGGGACTCCGTGACCGCGTGCTCGCGCGAGACGTCGGCGGTGCGACCGGCACCGGTGTCGATCAACGGACGCAGCCCGGCGTAGGAGCCGACCACATCCGCGGGCCCGAGTGAGGTCGCCAGCGCCGTGTTCACGGTGTCGAGCAGGAACTGCACTTCCTGCGCCGTCGGCTCGGGCACATCCGGAATGGCGCCGGGGGCGTCTTCGTCGGTCAGACCCAGGTAGACGCGCCCCAGCTGTTCGGGCATCGCGAACACGAACCGGTTGATCTCCCCCGGTATCGGAATGGTCAGCGCTGCAATCGGATTATCGAACGCCGAGGCGTCGAACACCAGGTGGGTGCCGCGGCTGGGCCGCAGCCGCAACGACGTGTCGACCTGTCCGGCCCACACGCCGGTCGCGTTGACCACTGCGCGCGCCGACACCTGGAGCGTCTCCCCCGTCAGGGTGTCGGTCAGCGTCACCGAGGTTCCCGACGCCGCGCTCGCGTCGACCCGGGTGAGGATGCGGGCGCCGTGCTGCGCGGCCGTGCGTGCCACCGCGGTGACCAGGCGCGCGTCGTCGACGAGCTGGCCGTCGTACGCGAGCAGCGCACCGTCGAGGCCGTTGCGACGCACCGTCGGCGCCAACGCGATTGCCGCTGCGGCATCGACGCGGCGCGAGCGTGGCAGCACCGATGCGGGCGTGCCGGCGAGAGCGCGCAGACCGTCGCCGGCCGCGAAGCCGAACCGGACCAATGCCCGTGAGGCACGGTTCATCTCGGGGAGCAGCGGCACCAGCTGCGGCATCGCGTGCACGAGGTGAGGAGCGTTGCGCGTCATCAGGATTCCGCGCTCGACGGCGCTGCGGCGGGCGATGCCGATGTTGCCGCTGGCGAGGTAGCGCAGGCCGCCGTGCACCAGCTTCGAACTCCAGCGGCTGGTGCCGAACGCCAGGTCGTGTTTCTCCACCAGGGCCACCGACAGCCCGCGCGTCGCGGCGTCCAGCGCGATCCCGACGCCGGTGATGCCGCCGCCGATCACGAGCACGTCCAGCGGCGCGCCGTCGCCGAGCTGCTGCAGTTCGGTCGCGCGCCGCTGGGCATTCAATGCCGCACTCATGCGGTGAGGTATCCGTTGAGGGCGCGGGCCAATTCGACGTTGATGGCGTGGGCGTCGAGCAGCTTTTCGACCATCTGCGCGGACTGGATCGTGGACTGTGTGATCAGCAGGCACATCGCACCCATCTCCTGCGGGTCGCCGGGACGCACACTGCCCTCTTCCTGACCGGCCTTGATCGCTTCGGCGAGCGCGTCGATGAGGATCTGCTGGCTGGTGCCCAGGCGTTCGGCGATGTAGACCATCGCCAGGTTGGGCGCGTTGCGGATCACCGACTGCACAACGTCGTCGTTGCGCAGATGCTCGGCGACCGCCACCACGCGCTCGACCGTCGCCTCCCGGCCGGCGCCGCGATCGGGCACCTGCTCGAGCACCCCGGAGATGCGCACGGTGAGCAGCTCGGCGATCACCCAGCGGATGTCGGGCCAGCGTCGGTAGATGGTCGGGCGACTGACCCGGGCGCGCCGCGCGATCTCGGTCATGGTCGTCCGTTCGACGCCGTAGGCGAGGATGCACGCCGCCGCGGCGTCGAGAATGCGCTTTTCGACACTCGAATCGGAGTTACGGATTGACACCATCTGTAATACTGTAACGCATGTCCTCGCTCGCCGGCCAGCCCCCACATCCACCGATGGCATGGAACGCCTGGGGCGATCCCGCCGCGGCGAAGCCGCTGTCGCCCGGTATCCGCTCCCTGCTCACGCAGGCCCTCGGCATCGACGCCGAGCCCGCCGAAGAACCCACGCTCGAGCAGGTCAGGGTCCGCCCATCGGCTCTGTCGCCGAGTGACCGGGAGGGGCTCGCTGCGATCGTCGGCGCCGAGAACGTCCTCGTCGACGATCGTGACCGGCTGCTGCGCGCGGGCGGCAAATCCACGCTGGATCTGTTGCGGCGCAGGGATTTCGGCGTGCAGGACGGCCCGGACGCGGTACTTGTGCCCGGCGTCGACGACGAGGTGGCCGCCGTGTTGCGGTTCTGCGCCGACCACAGCATCGCGGTCGTTCCGTTCGGCGGTGGCACCAGCGTGGTCGGCGGCCTGGATCCGTTGCGCGGGGACTTCAAGGCGGTCGTGTCGGTGGATCTGCGTCGATTCGACGAGCTGCACTCGCTCGACGAGGTGTCGTGGGAGGCCGAGCTGGGCGCCGGCCTGACCGGCCCCGAGGCGGAGAAACTCCTGGGCGAGCGCGGCTTCTCGCTGGGCCACTTCCCGCAGAGCTTCTGCTTCGCCACGATCGGCGGGTTCGCTGCAACGCGGTCGTCGGGCCAGGACTCTGCGGGCTACGGCCGCTTCGACGACATGGTGCGTGGCCTGCGCGCCGTCACCCCGGCCGGGGTGCTCGACGTCGGCCGGGCACCCGCCTCGGCCGCCGGACCGGACCTGCGTCAGGTGCTCCTGGGCTCCGAGGGCGCCTTCGGCATCATCACCAGGGTGCGGGTCCGCGTCCATCCGGTCCCCGAGACCACGCGCTACGAGGCGTGGTCGTTTCCCGACTTCGCCACCGGCGCCGCCGCGCTACGGGCCGTCGCGCAGACCGGGACCGGACCGACGGTGATCCGGCTCTCCGACGAGGCGGAGACCGGCGTCAACCTCGCCACCACCGACAGCATCGGGGACGCCCAGATCACCGGCGGCTGCCTGGCCATCACAGCCTTCGAGGGCACCGAGGCGCACGTCGCCAGCCGCCACGCAGAGACGCGAGACCTGTTGAGCGCCAACGGCGGAAAGTCACTCGGCGAGGGCCCGGCACGGGCGTGGGAGCACGGTCGGTTCAATGCCCCCTACCTACGGGACGGGCTGCTGTCGGCCGGCGCGCTGTGCGAGACGCTGGAGACCGCGACGTCGTGGTCGAACGTCCCAACGCTGAAGGCTGCCGTCACCGACGCACTCACCCGCTCGCTGGCCGACTCCGGCACGCCGGCGCTGGTGCTGTGCCACATCTCGCACGTCTACCCCACCGGCGCGTCGCTCTACTTCACCGTCGTTGCGGCCCAGCGCGGCAACCCAATCGAGCAGTGGCGCGCCGCCAAGACAGCCGCCTCGGAGGCGATGGTGCGCGTCGGCGCGACGATCACCCACCACCACGCGGTCGGGGCCGACCACCGCCCCTGGATGCGCGACGAGGTAGGTGACCTCGGCGTCGCCGTACTGCGTGCCGTGAAGTCGACCCTCGACCCCACCGGAATCATGAACCCGGGCAAGTTGATTCCGTGAACCGGATCGTCGTCCTGACCAACCCGGCCTCCGGGCACGGCAACGCACGCCACGCGGCCGAACGGGCGATCAGCCGCTTCCAGGAACGCGGCGTCGACGTCGTCGCGCTCGTCGGGCGCGATCCCGCCCACGCGCGCGAACTCGTCGAGGGCGCGTTGGAGCGAGGCATGGACGCGCTGGTGGTGGTCGGCGGCGACGGCATCGTCTCGCTCGCCCTGCAGATCGTCGCCCAGACGGAGACACCCCTGGGCATCATCCCGGCCGGCACCGGCAACGACCACGCGCGCGCGTACGGCATCCCCACCGGGCCCGAAGCGGCCGCCGACGCAGTGGTCGACGGCGAGATCGGCACCTACGACCTGGGGTTGATCACCGGCGCCGACGGCACCCGGCGGTGGTTCGGCACGGTGATGGCGGCGGGCTTCGATTCCCTGGTCACCGACCGGACCAACCGGATGCGCTGGCCGCACGGGCGCATGCGCTACAACCTCGCCATGCTGGCCGAGATCTCCCAGCTGCGGTTGCTGCCGTTCCGACTCTCGTTCGACGGCACCGAAGTCGAGACCGAACTCACGCTGGCCGCGTTCGGCAACACCCGAAGCTACGGCGGCGGCATGCTGATCTGCCCCGGCGCGGACCCGACCGACGGGCTGCTCGACGTCACGATGGTCGCCTCGGCGTCGCGCACCCGGCTGGTCCGCCTGTTCCCGACCGTGTTCAAGGGCACCCATGTGAACCTGCCGGAGGTGACGACGCGGCGCGCCGCGACGATCACGGTCGACTGCCCCGGCATCACTGCGTATGCCGACGGCGAGTACGTGTGTCCGCTGCCCGTGGAGCTCACCGTGGTGCCGGGCGCACTCCGGGTCCTGCGGCCGGCTACCCCACGCCGCGGCTGAGCCAGCTGACCTCGGCGCCGACCCCGCCGTCGCGGTAGGCCTCGAGCGCCTCGTCCCACGCGGTGCCGAGCACGGAGTCCAGTTCGGCCGCCAGCGTGTCGGCACCCGAGGCCATCAGCGTGCGCAGCCGCATCTCCCCGACCATCACGTCGCCGTTGGCGCTCATGGCGCCGCTCCACAGGCCGAGTTGGGGGGTGTGGCACCAGCGGTGCCCGTCGACGCCGTGGCTCGGGTCCTCGGTGACCTCGAATCGCAGAACCGACCAGGACCGCAGAGCGTTGGCCAGCTGAGCGCCGGTACCCACCGGGCCCACCCAGTTCGTCACGGCACGCAGCTGCCCGGGCATGGCCGGTTGCGGCGTCCACTTCAAGTTCGCCCTCGCGTTGAGGGTCGACGACAACGCCCACTCGACATGCGGGCACACCGCCGCGGGTGAGGCATGCACGTACACCACACCCGTCGTCGTGTCGGCGAATTGATTCGCTGCACGCATCTGTTGCTCCTTCGGCTCCACGAGGGACGTCTTCCCCAACGACCTGGCGGTTTCCGAACGAGTCAAAAGATGCAGTTGTGTCTTCAGAGAGAATTGTGCCTTGTGAGACGCGTGTTGCGCTAGTCCGCCCGGTAATCTCTCAGAACTTCATCAGACAGGGCGGGCATCACGTCGTGCGCCCAATCGCCGAACGGCCGGTCGGTGAGCACGACCAGGGCCAATGCGGCGTCGGGGTCCACCCACAGGAACGTGCCCGATTGGCCGAAGTGCCCGTAGGTCCGCGGCGAGTTCTGCGCTCCCGTCCAGTGGGGTGATTTGCCGTCCCGTAGTTCGAAGCCGAGTCCCCAGTCGTTGGGCCGCTGCCTACCGAACCCGGGCAGCACCCCGTCGAGGCCGGGGAACTGCACCGACGTGGCGGCCTCGTGCATCCGCTCCGACACCAGGGCCGGTGTCAGCAGTTCGCCGGCGAACGCCGCCAGGTCCGCCACGGTCGACGTCGCGCCGTAGCCGGCCGCCGGGGCACCCCCCTCGAGGATCGTGTCCGACATCGCCAGGGGCCCGAACACCGATTCGGTCAAATAGTCGGTGAACGGGATACCGGACTCGCGCTCCATGGTCTCGGCGAGCACGGCGAAGCCGTGGTTGGAGTAGATCCGCCGGGTGCCCGGTGCGGCCAGTACCTTCGCCGAGGTCATGTCGTAGCCCGCGGCGTGCGCGAGCAGGTGACGCACGGTCGACTCCGGCGGCCCGGCCGGCGTGTCGAGCTCGAACACCCCCTCCTCGACCGCGATCTGTGCTGCGCGCGCGGCGAGCAATTTGGTCACCGAGGCGAGGGCGAAGGTTCGGGACTGGTCGCCGTGGTGGGCCAGGGTCCCGTCCGGCCCGACGACCGCTGCGGCCACAGTGGGGACGGGCCAGTCGGCCAGGACGTCGAGTGCGCTCATCGGTGATGAGCGTAGCGAGGCACATATTAGGGTTCAGGCATGACTCAAACGGTGCGCGGAGTGATCTCTCGTTCGAAGGGCCAACCGGTCGAAGTGGTCGACATCGTGATCCCCGACCCGGGGCCGGGCGAGGTCGTCGTCGACATCCAGGCGTGCGGGGTCTGCCACACCGATCTGCACTACCGCGAGGGTGGCATCAATGACGAGTTCCCGTTCCTGCTCGGCCACGAAGCCGCCGGCATCGTCGAAACCGTCGGTGAGGGCGTCACCAATGTCGCACCCGGTGACTTCGTGATCCTGAACTGGCGTGCGGTGTGCGGGCAGTGCCGTGCCTGCAAACGCGGCCGTCCGCACCTGTGCTTCGACACGCACAATGCCGCGCAGAAGATGACGCTGACCGACGGCACCGAGCTGACGCCCGCATTGGGCATCGGCGCGTTCGCCGACAAGACCCTGGTGCACGAAGGTCAGTGCACGAAGGTCGATCCGGCTGCCGATCCCGCCGCGGCCGGGCTGCTGGGCTGCGGCGTGATGGCCGGTGTCGGTGCGGCCATCAACACCGGCGCGGTCAACCGCGACGACACCGTGGCTGTCATCGGCTGCGGCGGCGTCGGCGACGCCGCCATCGCCGGGGCCGCGCTGGTGGGCGCCAAGCGCATCATCGCCGTGGACATGGACAACCGGAAGTTGGAGTGGGCCAGGCAGTTCGGGGCCACGCACACGATCAACGCCAAGGAACTCGACGCGATAGAGACGATCCAGGATCTCACCGACGGGTTCGGCGCCGACGTCGTGATCGACGCGGTCGGACGGCCCGAGACGTGGAAGCAGGCGTTCTACGCCCGCGATCTCGCCGGCACCGTGGTCCTGGTCGGTGTCCCGACCCCGGACATGACGCTGGAGATGCCCCTCATCGACTTCTTCTCCCGCGGTGGGTCGTTGAAGTCGTCGTGGTACGGCGACTGTCTGCCCGAACGCGACTTCCCGACGCTGATCTCGCTCTATCTGCAGGGCCGGTTCCCGCTCGACAAGTTCGTCTCCGAACGCATCGGGCTCGACCAGATCGAAGACGCGTTCGGAAAGATGCACGCCGGATCAGAAGACGTAGTGCTGCGCTCGGTGGTGCTGCTGTGAGCGCCATCCAGCGGTTGGTCACCAGCGGCACGTTCGAACTCGACGGCGGCAGCTGGGATGTCGACAACAACATCTGGCTCGTCGGCGACGACGACGACGTCGTGGTGTTCGACGCCGCGCACAGCGCGGCGCCGATCATCGAGGCGGTCGGCGGCCGCAACGTCGTCGCGGTGGTGTGCACCCACGGTCACAACGACCACGTCACGGTCGCACCCGAGCTCGGCAGAGCCCTCGACGCACCGGTCCTGCTGCACCCCGCCGACGACGTGCTGTGGCGGATGACCCACCCCGACAGCGACTTTCGAGCGGTGAACGACGGCGACTCACTGCAGGTGGCCGGTATCGAGCTGCGCGCCCTGCACACCCCGGGCCACTCACCGGGCTCGGTCTGCTGGCATGCGCCCGATCTCGGCGCCGTGTTCAGCGGAGACACCTTGTTCAACGGCGGTCCGGGTGCCACCGGGCGGTCGTACTCGGACTTCCCCACCATTCTTGATTCCATCTCGGGACGGTTGGGCGCACTGCCGGGCGACACCGTCGTCTACACCGGGCACGGCGATTCCACCACTGTCGGCGACGAGCTGGTGAACTACGACGAGTGGGTCAAGCGCGGCAGCTGAACCGCCTGGCAGGACAGCGTCACCGACCGTCGAGGATCACCGGACCGGGCACCGGCCGGGGCCGGCGCCCCGATCGGATCCACCATGCGATCGCCACGGCGAGCTCGAGCAGGCCGAGCGCGATCAACCCGCCGCAGACCCACAGCGCCCAGTCCGGTGAACTGTCCTTCCCGAAGGCCAGCCGCGGGTTGATGTAGCCGCCCACCGTTCCGCCTGTCCGGACGTCGTACACGCCGCTCTGGGCGATCTGCGCGGTCCAGATCCGCACGCGCACATCGTTGTTCACCGAGGTGGTCGAACCGATGACTTCGGTGAGCACCGGCTCGGGAACGCCGTCGGGTGCGTCGATGCCCAGCTTCAGCGGGGGCACCGGGAAACCGCCGTCGATTCCGCCCGGCACCGCGGTGTGGAAGTTGATCGTCACCTCACCCGCGGGCAGCGCCACCCGTCCCGACCCCGGCACCGGGACCTCACCGTAGGCATCGAAGTCGTCGTAGACGAAGGCGCTGAGCGCGAGTGTCAGGATCAGACCGACCACGCCGACGATCAGCATGATCGCGGCGCAGATCAGCGCGACGCGGGGGCCGAGCCGTCCCAACACGTGCGCCAGTGTCGCACGCATGGCTTTTCGTCGGCGCAGATCGCATGCAGCGACTACCGTCTCGAAGATGCCCGAGTCGAGCATCGTGGTACGACCGGAACCGGTCGACAGCGGCAGCTACACCGCTGGATCACGGCTGCAGGCCGCCGGGCTGTCGCGGGCGATCGAGATCTTCCGCGAAGCCGCCGCTGCGGTACCGCTACCCGCCCCGCCGCAGCCGATCGTACTGGCCGACTACGGCGCGGGGAACGGGCACAATTCGCTGCTGCCGATGGGCGCGGCGATCTCCGTGCTGCGCAGCAGAACCCGACCGGAGCACTCGGTGCTCGTCGCCCACACCGACCGGCCGAACAACGACTTCACCGCGCTGTTCCGGACCTTGGACGAAGACCCGGACACCTATCTGGCCAAGGACGCGGCGGCCTTCGCCTCCGCCGTCGGCCGCTCGTTCTATTCGCAGATCATGCCCTCCAACAGCGTCAACCTCGGCTGGAGCGCGTGGGCGATCCACTGGCTGAGCCACGTTCCCGCGCCGGTTCTCGGCCCGCACCTGCAGGTGGCCACCTGCGGTGACACAGAGCTGCAGGCGGCTTACGCCAAGCAGGCGGCGCGGGACTGGCACGAGTTCGTCGCGTTCCGCGGCCGCGAGCTGTGTCCCGGCGGTCGGCTCGTCGTGACGACGATGGGCGTCGGCGAGGACGGCGACGCAGGGTTCCGGCCGCTGCTCACCGCGATGGTCGATGCGCTCGCCGAAGCGACGGCTGCCGGGGTGGTCAGCGCCGACGAGGCAGCACGGATGTGCATCCCGACCGTGGCCCGGCAGGCCGCCGACTTCACGGCTCCGTTCGCGCCGTCGGGGATCTTCGAGCGGCTCGAGATCGAGCACCTGGAGATCGTCGACGCCCAGGACCGGTTCTGGGAGCGGTATCAGGCCGACAAGGACGCAGCAGAGTTCGGGGCGCGCTGGGCGGGCTTCGCGCGCGCGTCGATCTTCGCCGCGCTGACGACGGCACTGGAGGGCGGGCCGGCGAACCCGCGCGCCGCCGACCTGCACGAGCGGCTGGAGAAGGGCATCGCCGAACGGCTGGCCGCCGCCCCGGAACGTACCCGCATCCCCCTCGCCTACGTGGTGCTGGTCAAGCGGCGCTGAGGTCAGCGGATGGTGCCCATCCCGGGGATCAGCGGCAGATCCAACGCGGTGACCCAGCCGGGCGAGAGCGCGTTGACCGCGGGCACCGCGTTGAGGGCGCGCAACCCCGTGGCCAGACAGCCCGCCGCCGCGGCGTCGCGGCCGGACCCGTCGGTGAACCGGAACGCCGTCTCCTGGCTGATGCTGGGCGTGCCCTCGATGTCGACGCGGTACACGTCGTTCTGGTTTCCCGACGGCCACTCCGGAGCGGCGTCGTTGCCGATCCGGTTGACGTGTTCGAGCTGGATGCGCGTCTGCCCCTGATAGACGCCGTTGATCGTGAACCGCACCGCCGCAACGTTGCCCGCCTCGATGACGCCCTTGGCGGTCGGCCGGTCGACGGGGGTCACCCACTTCTCCCACGTCGTGGTGATCTCGTCGAGCATGATGCCGGCGGCGTGCGCGATCATCGGAACCGTTGCACCCCAGGCGAACACGAGGATGTCGGGATGCTCCAGCATCGCCGTGTACTCCGGTGGCCTGCCGATCCCCATCTCGCGGTCGTAGTCGCCGGTGTAGTTCGTGTAGTCCAGGAGTTCCGATGCGCGCACCGTGCGGACCTGCGAGCACAACCCCATCAACGTCATCGGGAACAGATCGTTGGCGAAGCCGGGGTCGATGCCGGTGGTGAAGCACGACGACTCCCCCAGTTCGCAGGCGACGGTGACGGGTTCGATCCAGTTGGGAGGATTCAGATGCATGGTCGGCCAGATCCACGGCGTCATCGCGGTGGAGCACACATCGATTCCGGCACGCAGGAACCGGGTGATGACCTCGATGTTGGTGTCGGCGTGGGCAGCGGTCGGCCCGTAATGCACCAGCGCGTCGGGTTTCAGCGCGATCAGCGCGTCGATGTCGTCGGTGGCGCTGATCCCCACCGGCGTCGGAAGTCCGCAGATCTCACCGACATCGCGGCCCACCTTGTCGGGGTTGCTCACGCCCACTCCGACGAGTTCGAAGCCGGGATGATCGACGACTTCGGCAATGACCATCTGTCCGACGAAACCGGTGCCCCAGATGACGATCCGCTTCGCATCCGCGTGTGTCACGGCGATTCCCCTAGAAGCAGCGCCGTAGTCCGCCTGGCTCACAGATCAACGGATATCGGTCGACCGGGGTCGACAGCGGCCCCTTGTAGGCCATGGTGAACGGGGTCACGATGATGCCCGGCGGCAGGCCGCAGTTGCCGTTGTGCTGGGTGCTGCGGGTTCCTGTCATCGTCGCATCGTCGAACTTGACCACCTCGACTGTCGGCGCCCATGAGCCGTCCGGGCACTGCATGCCCCGGTCCTTCGGGGTGGTGAAGGCCCACTGGCCGCCGGTGAGCACGGCGTCGCCGCCGATCAGGTCGCCGCCGGCCTGCACGTGTAAGCGACAGCCGACGGGCAGGTAGAGCGGCTCCCGCAGATCGCCGACGACGGGAACGCAGGACGGGAAGACCGTCCAGGTACCGGACGCGCCGCCGTCCTGAGTGATGGTGAAGACGCCTTCGATCACCTGGTCGGCCCGGGCGGGGGTGGCGGCGCCCAGTGCTGCGCAGACACCGAACAGAAGGGCGGCCAGGGTGCGCATCATCGTCACGCCGAGCAGTATTTCAGCCGGGCACGGACAAAGTCACCGGTTTGCCGGTTCGCGACTTCGGGTAGAAGACCGGCACTGGCTCGAGTACCGGGGTGGTGAAATATGACGAGGACGGCGGTGTCAACCGCTGTCCTCGTCATCTGTGCACTCATCGCGGCGCTGACCGGATGCTCGACGGGCAGCCGGGTCAACCTGGGTCAGGGTGCCGCCGGATCGCTGATCGCCGCGATCGCCGGGGAACCCGATCAGCTCGACCCCCACAAGACCACCGCCTACTTCTCGTTCGAGGTGCTGGAGAACGTGTTCGACACCTTGGTCGAACCCGACGAGAACCTGCAGATGCGTCCGGCGCTGGCGACGTCGTGGGAGGTCTCGCCCGATCAGCTGTCGTGGACGTTCCACCTGCGCCCGGGCGTCACGTTCCACGACGGCAGCCCGTTCACGGCCGACGACGTGGTGTTCTCCTACCGCCGGATCATCGACGAAAAGCTCGCCAACTCCGACAAATTCAGCGCGGTCACTGCGGTCGAGGCACCCGATCCGGCCACGGTGCTGATCCGGGTCAGCCGGCCGACACCGAACATGCTGACCAACCTCGGTGGCTTCAAGGGCATGGCGATCGTGTCGCGGCGCAACGTCGAGAGCGGGCAGATCGCGACCCACCCCGTCGGCACCGGCCCGTTCCGCTTCGCCGGCCGCAAGAGCGGGGACTCGATCTCACTGGTCGCCAACCCCGACTACTGGGACGGCCCACCCGGTGTGCCGGGGGTGGTGTTCCGTTTCATCTCCGAACCGTCGACGGCCCTGTCGGCGCTGCAGGCGGGCGAGGTGGACTGGACGGATTCGATTCCGCCGCAACGTGTCCGGCAACTGTCCGAGGACGATTCGATCCAGTTGGCGGTCACCCCGAGCAACGACTACTGGTATCTGGCGCTCAACGAGGCGAGGGCGCCGTGGAACGACGTGCGCGTGCGCCAGGCGATCGCCTACGCCATCGACCGCGACGCCATCGTCGCCGCGACCAGTTACGGCACCGCGAAGGTCAACGAGCTCGCCATCCCGGAGGGCAACCCCTGGTACACCCCCTACGACCGCTACCGCACCGGTGGCCTGGACAAGGCGCGGGAGCTGCTGGCCGAGGCGGGCGTCGCGCCGGGCGATCTGGACATGCTGGTGACCACCGAATACCCCGAGACCGTGACCGCGGCGCAGATCATCGCCGACAACCTGGCGCCGCTCGGGTTCACGGTGAAGATCCGCACCGTCGACTTCGCGACCTGGCTCGACGAACAGAACCGGGGGAACTTCGACATGCTGATGCTCGGCTGGCTCGGCAACATCGACCCCGACGACTTCTACTACGCCCAACACCACACCGACGGCTCGAGCAACGCCCAGAAGTTCTCCGATCCGGAGGTGGACAGGCTGCTCGACGCCGGCCGTGTCGAAACCGACCCCGCCGCCCGCAAGGCCGACTACGACCGGGCCGCCACGCTGATCGCCGACGAGGTCAGCTACATCTTCTTGTACAACTCCTCGGTGATCCAGGCATGGAACCCGGCGCTGACGGGATACGAGGCCCGCCGTGACGGCGCGGTGCGTTTCCGGGATGCCTCGCTGGACGGGGGCGGCGACGCCTCGTGACCACGGCCCTGACCCACCCGATCACCCGGTTCGTCGCGCGCCGGGTGCTGTACTCGCTGATCGTGCTGCTGGGTGTCACCGTCGTGGTGTTCGCCCTGGTGCACCTGGTGCCCGGCGACCCGGTACGCATCGCACTCGGCACCCGCTACACACCCGAGGCGTACGAGGCGCTGCGCAGCGCCAGCGGATTGGACCGGCCGATCCTGTCGCAGTTCTTCGGCTATGTCGGCTCGGCGCTCACCGGTGATCTCGGGGTGAGTTTCCGTAACGGTGACCCGGTGACCGTGACCCTGATGGAGCGTCTGCCCGCCACGCTGTCGCTGGGCCTGGCGGGCATCGTGATCGCCGGGCTGATCGCGCTGCCCGCCGGTACCTACTCGGCGCTGCGCGAGGGCCGCCTCAGCGACGCCATCGTCCGGGTGACCAGCCAGTTCGGCGTCTCGATCCCCGACTTCTGGTTGGGCATCCTGCTGATCGGCCTGTTCTCCACCACGCTGGGCTGGCTGCCCACCTCCGGGTACCGGCCGCTGTTCTCCGACCCGGCGGGGTGGCTGCACCACGTCATCCTGCCGGGGCTCACCGTCGGTGTCGTCGCGGCAGCGATCATGACCCGCTACGTGCGCGCCGCGGTGCTCGACGTCGCCGCCATGGGTTATGTGCGGACCGCGCGCTCCAAGGGGCTGTCCCCGCGGGTCGTCACGTTCCGGCACACCGTGCGCAACGCGCTCGTGCCCATCCTGACCATCACCGGGATCCAGCTCGCCACCCTGCTCGGCGGCGTCATCGTCGTCGAGGTCGTGTTCGCGTGGCCCGGCCTGGGCCGGCTCGTCTACAACGCGGTCGCCGCGCGCGACTACCCCCTGATCCAGGGTGCAGTGCTGCTGATCGCCGCGCTGTTCCTGGCGATCAACCTCATCGTCGACGTGCTCTACGCGGTGGTCGATCCGAGGATCCGGCTGGCATGACGACCACCGACAGCACCCGCGTCTCGTCGTGGCGGCTCCTGGCCCGCAACCCGGTCACCGCCGTCAGCGCGCTGGTCCTGCTCGCCGTCGCCATCATCGCCGTGTTCGCGAACGCCATTGCGCCGCACGGTGTCAACGACGTCGACGTACCCGATGCACTGCAGCCGCCCAGCGGGGCGCACTGGTTCGGCACCGACGAGCTGGGCCGCGACGTGCTCTCCCGGGTCGTGGTGGCCACCCAGGCGTCGATGCGGGTGGCGGTGATCAGCGTCGCGTTCGCGGTCGTGGTCGGCGTGACGGTCGGGGTGCTGGCCGGATACCGCGGCGGCTGGCTCGACACCGTGCTGATGCGCGTCGTCGATGTGATGTTCGCGTTCCCGGTCCTGCTGCTCGCGCTGGCCGTGGTCGCGATCCTGGGTCCCGGGCTGACCACCACGATCCTGGCGATCGGCATCGTCTACACCCCGATCTTCGCGCGGGTCGCGCGGGCCAGCACGCTCGGCGTCCGCAGTGAACCCTTCGTCGCGGTGTCGCATGCGATGGGCACCCCCGACCACATGATCCTGCGCCGGCACATCCTGCCCAACATCGCCGGCCCGCTGATCGTCCAGACCTCGCTGTCGCTGGCCTTCGCGATCCTGTCGGAGGCGGCGCTGTCCTTCCTCGGGCTGGGCATCCAGCCGCCGGAGCCGTCGCTGGGCCGGATGATCTTCGATTCGCAGGGATTCGTGACGATGGCGTGGTGGATGGCCGTGTTCCCCGGCGCGGCGATCGTGGTGATCGTGCTCGCGTTCAATTTGCTGGGTGACGGGCTGCGCGACGTGCTCGACCCGAAGCAGCGCAGCAGCGCCGAGGCCCGCGGGATGCAGCGATGACCGTGCTCACCGTGACCGACCTCGGGGTGCGCATCGGCGCACGCAGCATCGTCGACGGCGTCTCGTTCTCCGTGGACCGAGAGCAGACCGTGGGCATCGTCGGAGAATCCGGCTCGGGCAAGACGATGACGGTGCTCGCCGCCACCGGCCTGCTCGATGCGCCGGGGGCGCGCGTGTCGGGAGCCAGCACGCTCGCAGGCGAGCCGGACATGCAGCTCGTCGGTGCGCGACCCAAAGACCTTCGCCGCGTGCACGGTTCGCGGATCGGGTTCGTGTTCCAGGATCCGGGCACGTCCCTCAACCCCCTGCTGACGCTGGAACGTCAGATCACCGAGTCACTCGAGACCCACCGCGGGGTGACGCGTCGGGAGGCGCGGTCGCGGGCCGCCGAGCTGCTCGACGCGGTGGGGCTGCCGGACCCGCAGACACGGCTGCATGCCTACCCGCATCAGCTCTCGGGCGGTCAACGCCAACGGGTGATGATCGCCATCGCGCTGGCGTGCGATCCGGAGCTGCTGATCGCCGACGAACCGACCACCGCGCTCGATGTCACCACGCAGGCGCAGATCATCGAGTTGGTGCGCGCGCTGCAGCTGGACTTCGGCACCGCGGTGGTCTGGATCAGCCACGACCTGGGCGTCATCGGTCAGGTTGCCGACGACGTGACGGTGCTGCGCGACGGCGCCGTCGTGGAGCAGGCGCCGATCCTCGACATCTTCGACCGGCCCCGCGACGAGTACACCCGCGACCTGCTGGCCGCCCGTCCCGTCCTCGATGTCGCCGGCCCGCAGCCGAATCCGGACGCCGAGCCGCTCCTCGAGGTGGACGGCCTGGACGTCTCGTTCACGGTCACCACCCCGGTCGGCAAGTCCACCGTGCACGCCGTCGACGACGTCTCGCTGCACATCCGGCGCGGCACCACGCTGGGGTTGGTCGGCGAGTCCGGATCGGGGAAGTCCACCGTCGCCGCGGCTCTCACCGGCCTGGTGACACCCGACCGCGGCAGCGCGACGCTGGCGGGCACCGACATCCTGCACGTGAAGCGTTCCGAGGCCAAGGCGCTGCGCCGACGGATCGGCCTGGTGTTCCAGGACCCGTTCTCGTCGCTGAATCCCCGTGCCCGCGTGGAAGCCTCGATCGCCGAACCGCTGACGGTACATCGCCTGGTCGACGGTGCCTCGGCGCGGCGCACACGGGTCGCCGAGCTGCTCGACCTGGTCGGGCTGCCCCGCGAGTTCGCGCAGCGCTACCCCCACGAACTGTCCGGCGGGCAGCGGCAGCGGGTGAGCATCGCCCGCGCTCTGGCCGCCGAACCGGATCTGCTGATCCTCGATGAGGCCACCGCCGCTCTCGACGTCTCGGTGCAGGCCCGCGTGCTCGATCTGCTGGCCAGGCTGCAACGGGAGTTGGGCCTGGCGTATCTGCTGATCGGCCACGATCTCGCGGTGATCCGCACCCTGAGCCACGACGTCGCGGTCATGCGCAACGGTGCGGTGGTCGAGAACCGGCCCGCCGAAGAGTTGTTCGCCGACCCGGAGCACGACTACACCCGCGCGCTGCTCGCAGCAGTACCGCCGGTGCGCCCGCGCGCTGCGTTGTAGCCCTCCGTGAGAGGGTGCAGTCATGGGTCAACTCAGCGGCAAGGTCGCGTTGGTCACCGGAGCGTCGGCCGGCTTGGGCGCGGCGACCGCCCGGTTGTTCGTCGAGCAGGGCGCGACGGTGTTCGGAATCGCCAGGGACGCAACACGAATGGCCGAGGTGTTCGCAGACCTGCCCGGTAGCGGATACGCGTCGGTGGACATCTCCTCGCGGGAGGCGTGCGCGGCGGCGGTCGCGGACTGCGTCGAGAGGTTCGGCCGCCTCGACGTGCTCGCCAACATCGCGGGTTTTCACCGCATGCGGCACACCGCGTCGATGACCGACGAGGACTGGGACGTCGACCTCGCGGTGAACCTGACCGCACCGTTCGCGCTCTGCCGGGCCGCGCTGCCGCACCTGCTCGAATCAGGCGGCAACATCGTCAACGTGTCGTCGATCGCCGGCGTGGAGGGTGAGGTGTACTCCGCCGGTTACTGCGCGGCCAAGCACGGCCTGGTCGGCCTGACACGGGCACTGGCGATCGAGTTCACGAAGGAGAAGCTGCGGGTGAACGCGGTGTGCCCCGGGGGAATGCCGACCGCTCAGACCACCGAGTTCGAAGCGCCCGAGAACGCCGACTGGGACCTGATCATGCGTATCGCCTCGCCGCGCGGATTCATGGCGACCGAGGACGTCGCCAAGGTCATCGCGTTCTTGGCCAGCGATGACGCCGCCGCGATCCACGGCGCGGTCTACCGCGTCGACAACGGCAAGGGTGCGGGCTGAATCAGGAAGCGGCGCAGCATCTCTCGCTCGAGTTCCGGGTCGGCGAGGGGCCACACGACGAACGACAGCGTGACGCGGACGATCCACTGCGCGGCGGCACGGTCATCTGCGGCGTAGCCGGTCAGTTCCGCGGCGATGGCGGCCAGCGGTGATGATTCGACGAGCCATCCGATGCGGCCACCGCTTCCCGCCGACGCGATCAGCGCGCGTCCCAGGGGGTCTGCGCGAATACGGTCGAGCGCCACGACGACCGCGGTGACCGTTAGTTCCGAGCCCTCCAGACCGTCGACGGCAGATCGCACGTGCGCGACGATCTGCTCGGCGCTACGGGCGAGCACGGCGTCCCGGATCTGGTTCTTGCCGCCCGCGTTGCGGTAGATCGTCGCTCGCGAGCAGTGCACGCGGGCCTCGAGGGCCGCCATGTCGAGGGCCTCGATGCCGTGTGCGGCGATGAGCTCGGCCGCTGCGGCGTAGATGCGCTCGGCCGCCGCAGCGCGCCGATCGCCGACCAGCCAGTCGTTCGTCATCGCATCGCCCTTCTGAGATGTCCGACCGGCATGTTCTCACGGTGAGACGGCGATGACGCCGGATTCTTCCATCGCACCAGGTCAACCCGCGGTGGTGAGACGTCACGACTGTCGAGACCCGGAGCGACGCGTCGAGTTGACCGGTGCCCCTTGACCGCCGTCACCTCCGCCTCCCACCCTGACAGCGTGACTGGCGAACTCGGCGCGGCGCTGTTCGACGAGGATGCGATCCAGGACCCCGCTGCGCTGTACGCCCGGATGCACTCGGTCGGTCCGCTGCACCGCATCGGAGAATCCGACTTCCATGCTGTCTGCTCGTGGGATGCGGTGATCGAGGCGGTGGGCCGCACCGACGACTTCTCGTCCAACTTGACCGGAACGATGCTGCATCGCCCCGACGGCACCATCGACGTCTTCGGCATGGATGATCTCGGCGGTTCGACCCAGGTGCTCGCGATCGCCGACGATCCCGAACATGTCACCCACCGCAGGCTGCTTCTCCCCCACCTGGCTGCCAAGCGGATCCGCGAGCTCGAATCGTTCGTCACCTTCACGGTGGGCCGGTTGTGGGACGAGGCGTTCGATGGGGACCGGGTCGAGTGGATGTCCGCCGTTGCCAACCGATTACCGATGATGGTGGTGTGCCGGCTGATCGGGGTTCCCGACGACGACGTCGACCGGCTGACGGCGTGGGGCTACGCCAGCACGCAGCTGCTGGAAGGTCTGGTCGGCCCTGAGGAACTGGCGGCGGCCGGGGCGGCTGTCGGAGAACTGAGCTCCTATATCGCGAGCCTTCTCGACCGGCCGGCACCGGCGGGCACACTGTTGGCGGACCTCGTTCAGGCCTGCGCGGCAGGCGATGTCGACACGGTCACCGCGCAGGTGATCATGGTGACGCTGTTCAGCGCAGGCGGTGAATCCACCGCGTCGCTCATCGGATCGGCCACCCATGTCTTGGCGACCCGACCCGATCTGCAGCGCCGGCTCCGCGACGACCCGGCACTCATCACGCCGTTCATCGAAGAGGTGCTGCGATTCGAGCCGCCGTTCCGTGGGCACTACCGCCATGTACTGCGCGACTGCGAACTCCACGGATATCGGCTGCGCGCGGGCGCGCGACTGGTGCTGTTGTGGGGCGCCGCGAACCGGGACCCGACCCACGTCGAATCGCCCGACGAATTCCGCCTCGACCGTCGAGACAGCAAGAGCCACCTCGCGTTCGGCCGGGGCGCGCACTTCTGCGTCGGCGCGTCCCTCGCGCGGCTCGAGACGCGCCTCGTGATCGAGCACCTGGTGAGGCACACGCATGGTGTGCGCGCGGTGGGGCAGGCTCGTTGGCTGCCGAGCCTGCTGGTGCGACGCCTGGAGGCGCTGAACCTGTCGGCTCAGAACGGCGGTGGTTCGTAGGTTTCGGCCAGCCTGGCTTGGTGTTGTCGCTCGAGTTCGGCGTCGAGTTCCAGGCGCTGCCGCCGTTCGCGTGCCACCCGGTCCCGTCGGTCTTGCTCGCGGGTTGCCCTCCGTCGCGGCATCATTGCGGTCTTGTTCGAGGTGCCCGGCACACTCTCGGAATCACGGAGACTCCCAGTCGACAACAGGAGACTCGGAAAGAGTTGTCCGCCATGAGGATCAGTGACGTAGACCAGCCCGGTAGGCGCGATGAGCACAACCGTGCCGTCGGGCCGCTGCTCGTCACGCCATCCGTTGGCGCCGGTGTAAAAAGTCTTGATCAGATGATGAACTCGGCAGTAGAGCTTGGTGTTCGACGTATGCGTCGCACCCGCGGGCCACGGCGTCGTGTGGTCGACGTCACATCGCTGCGCCGGAGCGTCACAACCCGGGAAGCGACACGTCAGGTCCCGCCAGTGCAAGAAATCCGCAAGCTGGCGCGATGGCCGATACCCGCACTCCGCATCATCACTCGGCCTGCGGACGGGACGCACCTTGGCGCCCGCAGAGGCATTGCGCACCTCCTCGGCGGGCAGGATGCCGAAGCCGTCCAGATAGCCGGGTGCGTCGCTGCTCCCATCGACGGTCGCCTCCTCGGCCAGGATGTGCACGACTATGCGGGCCGCCGAAGCCTCGAGCGCCGCCGCGGAGCAATCCGGCGACGCACAGCAGCACGCCAACGTCGATTCACCGCGGCCGAGAGCACCGCACGCGGCTGCCCGCCGTTGCATAGCGGTGCGAGGATCGGCCTCGCACACCGTGGCGGCCAGCGCGTCGAGCCGCTTGTCCAATGCCGCGGCATCGAGCGCGTTCAGCCGCCCGCCGGCGAATGCTGTGCCGGGTACGTGGGGTTCCACACTGAAATACAGGTTGTCGCGGAAGTCCGGCGGGACTCGAACGCCGGCCGGGTCGAATGTTGCGACCCACTGATCCACCCGGTCTTTCAGCTTGTTCTCCGACAGACGCATCCAGCCGATCAGCTTGGGCGCGATGACTGCATCCAGCGCGGCGACAACGTCGCTCTCGACGTTGTCGGTGCGATTGAGCACGATCCGCACCATGCGTAGGTCGATCTCCCCGCGCGAGAAGACGGCCGCGACCCCGGGGAGGCGCGAATGCAGCGACACTGCCATGCGGACCTGGCTTACAGCGCGCGAACGGCTGATGTTCTGCGCGGCAGACACTTCCGCAGCCACCGCCTCGGTGACGTCGACAACCCAGTGTTCCGCCCCCGGATGCTCACGAGTCCTCAATGCGTGGAGCCGGGCCACTGCGGCGAGACGCTCAGCGATTGCGCGCGACTCCGCGCGAGCGGAGCAGCCCATTGCAAGGACGCAATCAATGGCGTCAGCCGAACCGAACATACGTGGCGCTCCTAGTGTTCTCATGGGCGCGTTCATGCTGGTCAGCAAGGTTTTGCGGTGCGATACAACGGGATCGGCGTTCCTTGGGTGAATTGAGGGACGCGCACGCGGTGTGCCTCTAGGTTTCGGGGTTACCACACCAACCGCAACCACAAGGAACGATCCGCGTGCGCGTCAGTACTGCATTTAACCGTCTGCTGGCCATTCCCGGAGCCACCGTCACCGACGTCGTGATCGGCGATGGCGACATCGAGGTCATGCTTCGGCCCCGAGCCCGGCTGATGACCTGTCCGTGCGGCAAACGGTGGCCCACCGCATACGATCGGCGCCGCCGGCGGTGGCGACATCTTGACCTGGCGCGTTGCCGGCTCTGGCTGGTCTATGACATTCGGCGAGTGAAGTGCCCCAAGTGTGGAGTGACCACCGAAGCGGTGCCCTGGGCCCGACCCCTAGCCCGCCATACCCGCGACTTCGAAGACATGGTGCTGTGGCTGGCTCAACGCACCGACCGCACCTCTGTATCGACGTTGATGCGCTGCGCCTGGGAGACGGTGACCGCGATCATCCACCGAGGCGTCGCCGAATTGCTCGACCAACGCCGACTCGACACGCTCTACCGTATCGGCGTCGATGAGATCTGCTACCGCCACCCGCACCGCTACCTGACGATCATCGGCGACCACGACACCGGCACCGTCATCGATATCCAGCCCGGACGAAGCAAGGAGTCCTTAACGAACTTCTATGACAGTCAACCTGATTCGATCCTCGACCAGATCGAAGCAGTCAGCATGGACGTCTCAAGCATCTACACCAGCGCCACGAAAGAACATCTCCCCAAGGCGGTCATCTGCTACGACGGCTTCCACCTGATGCAATGGGTCAACCGCGCCCTAGACCGCGTCTACGCCGAATCGATGACCGGACCCGGCCGGACCGCAATGAGCACCGCAGACTGGAAAACCGGACGCTGGGCGCTGCGCACCGGAGAGAACAAACTCAGCGACACCAAACGCGACCTGGTCAACCACATCACCCGCACCAACCGACGCATCGGACGGGCCTGGACCCTCAAAGAACAAGCCCGCGACCTCTACCGCTACGACCATCCACCCGGGGTCGCCCGCCAACGACTCAAAGCCTGGATCACCGCCGCCAAACGCTCCCGCATCCCCGTCTTCATCTCCCTCGGCAAACGCTTCCAGACCTACTTCGAGCCCATTCTGGCCGCCATCGAACTCCGCATCTCCAACGCCCTCCTCGAAGGCATCAACGCCACCACCAGGCTCGTCAACGCCCGCGGCTACGGCCACCACTCCGCCCAAACACTGGCCGCAATGATCTACCTCTGCCGCGGCGGACTACACCCCCAGCTACCCACAAAAACATGAGGAGCCGCACATACGTTCGATACTACCCAACGGGTCCGACAGATTTTGCCGCCCGAATTCAGCCGCCCCACACCGTCATCAGCGTCACGTAGCACGCCGTTCCGACCAGGATGCTCAGCAGCGCCCGCCGCTGCCACAGCTGCAGACCCGCCGTCACCGCCACGGACACGGCCAGCCACAACAGCTGCAGCGCGGTGTCACCGACCACCGTTTTCACCGAGTACAGCGCCAGCATCACCATCACGCCCACCGGCATGTGCACACTGAGGTAGCGCACCACGGCGCTGTGGCGCATGGGAGCCAGCGCCCCGAACGGCAGCGCGCGCAGCGCCCACGTCACCGCCGCGCTCACGCCGACGAGTAGCGCGATGTACCCGGTGTCAGGCATGGCGCGTCCGTCGCCGCAGCAGCAACAGCGCCGTGAACCCGGCGAACGCGCACACCAGCATCTGGCCCGGTACCAGCAGCCACGCCGCGGCAGCACACAGGACCGCCGCAACGGCGGTGACCCGGTCGGGCCGCTGCCGGTAGGCCTCGATGCCCAGCACGATGAACAGCGCGGTCAGCGCGAAGTCCAGGCCGACCAGCCGATCGATAGGCAGCACCTCGCCCAGCAAGCCGCCCAGAGCTGCGCCGGTCACCCACAGCAGGTGAAACATCAACTGCATGAACAGGATCGGACGGGTGGTCCACCCCTGCGCCTGCGGACTGACCGCAACTGCATACGCCTCGTCGGACAGCGTGTACGTGCTGTAGAGCTTCGCCCCGAGCCCCCGCACCCGCTGCAGCGGGAACGACAGCGCGTAGAAGATGTGCCGGGAATTGACCACCAGCGTGGTGAGTGCGACCGTCGCGACCGGGGCGCCGCCCGCCACCAGCGCGACCATCAGGAACTCGAGCGATCCCGCATAGATCACCCCGGCGAACACGGGCGCCCACCACCAGGCCAGCCCCGCATGCACCACCAGGAAGCCCAGCGCCATGCCCAGCGGGATGAACGCCAGACCCAGCGGCGCGACCAGCGTCAGCACCCGTCGCATCGCCGAACACCTCCTCCGATCAGTCTTCGGACGCTAGCTTGTCATGCGTGGATGTCTTCGATGAATGGCGACGCGGCGGAACGACTTTCACCTGGACGTCGACCACGCCCGCCAACACGGGCCGGCGCGTGGAGGTGTTCGCGCGCCGGTCCGGCACTCCGGGCGCACCGGCGCTGGTCTGCGTGCACGGCTTCCCGACGGCGAGCATCGACTTCCGCACCCTCGCCGAGCACCTGTCCGAGGACGTCGAGATCTTCACCCTCGACTTCCCCGGGTACGGGCTCTCGGACAAACCGCCGGCGCCCTACGCGTACTCCCTCTACGACGACGCGCGGCTGCTGCTGCACGCGATCACCGAGGTGTGGGGACTCGAAGACTACCGGATGATCACCCACGACCGCGGCAGCAGCGTCGGCATGATCGCCCTGGCGATGCTCGCCGACCGCGATGCCCCCATGCCGCAGGAGGTGTTCCTGACCAACGCGAACATCTTCTTGCCCCTGGCCAACCTGACCGCATTCCAGGTCGCACTGCTCGACGACGCCACCGGTCGAGCCACCGCCGCGGCGACGACACCGCAGATGCTCGCAGCCGGACTGGGCGCCACCACGTTCATGCCGCGTCGCGATCTGGCCGATCCCGAGATCGCCGCGCTAGCAAAGTGTTTCGCGCACAATGACGGCATCGCAGTGCTGCCGGACACCATCCGGTACCTGCACGAGCGCGCCGCCGACGAACAGACCTGGCTGCAGCGGCTGTCGGGGATCGACGTCGACACCACGCTGATCTGGGGCCTGCATGACAGTGTCGCGCCGCTGCGGGTGGCCACCCACGTCTGGCAGACGTATCTGCGGTCGAAGCCGGGCCGCAACCGGTTCTGGGTGGTTCCCGGGGCCGACCATTACGTGCAGTGCGACGCGCCGGCCGAGCTCGCGCAGATCGTCCGGCTCACCCTGGCCGGCGGCCAGGTGCCCCTGCAGACGCTCGGCGACCGTCCCGACGGGGCCGTGCTGGTCGACCAGTCAGACCGCCAGTAGCGTTGCAGGACTGGAGATTCCGACAGAGTCGAACGCCCTGGCGATGGCGGCTTGCTGAGCGACGGTCAGGCCCACCGACTGCGCGGCACTCTGCACCGCGGCGCGGCCGTCGCTGAACACCGAGCCTGCGCTGAGCCGGAACATGGCGCGGTAGAAGACCTCGGCCCAGGTGTCGTTCGAGATTCCCGCCGTCGCCGGATCGGTCATCATGAGATACGCGGCATGGCTGAAGATCGTGCTGTTGACGTGCTCACCCCCGTCGTCGAGGGTTCCACGATAACGGGTGGCGTAGGTGGCGCGATGGGGCCCGAGCGAGGTACTGATCGACGTGGGATCCGCGAGGTTTCGGATGGCGCCGAGCTCGGAATCCTCGGCGAGCAGCCAGCGGTCGGCGCCGGAATCGTTCTCGATCAGCACACCCATGATGTCGGCCAGCGCTTCGTTGAGCGCACCCGATTCACCGTAATCCAGGACCGACGCACCGGACTGTCCACCGACGACGTAGGTGATCACGGCGTGCGTGAATTCGTGGCCGATGACGTCGAGCGAGGCCTCGAGGTGACCGCCGTCGCCGAACGCGAACTGCTCGATGCTGGGATCCCAGAACGCATTCTGGTATCCGCCGTTCGGCTTGCCCGGGTTGTAGAGAATGCTCACCAGTACCGCTGCGCCGGCACCGTCGAACGATGTCCGCCCCAGCACGTCCCGGTAGTAGTCGTAGACCTCAGCGGTGTTGGCGTGCGCCGAGACCGCTCCGGTGTTCCACCCGAGCCAGCCGCGCTTGACCACCGTTCCCGGCAGGGAACCGCCCAGCAGACCGAAATACGGGAAGGAGGTCTTGTAGGTGGTGATGTCGCGGTCTCGGTCGATCAACCGCGACACCGTGGACCACGGTGTGGTGCGGACGTCGATGGCGAAGGTCCGCCGCTGCCCGAGCCAATCCCTCGCGGTGTCGGTGGCCGACACCGGTTGGATGGTGGAACGCGAGACGATGACGTCGCCGACGGCAGCGCCGTCCGCGCCGATCAGGACGGCGCGACCCGGCCGGGAGAAGCGGACACCGGGCACCGCGCCGACGACCTGCCAGGCCAGGATCGGCGCTGTCCGATTGTCGAGCGGGGCGTAGACCACCAGCTGCTGGTCGGCCATGCGGCGCAGCCGCGGCGTCGAGACATCAGGTGTGACGTCGAACGACGCCGACAGTCCGCGGTAATTGTTGAACAGTCCGGTCACGGCGCCGGTCGCGTCGGTCACCAAGATCACGTCGCTGCCCAGCACGGGCACACCGGCGACCGTCTCGGAGAGGCGATAGACGGTTTCGGCGTCGTCTCCGCGGCCGACGGTCGACACCGTGATCGCGTCCGGATCGGCGAAACCCTCACGTGCGCCCAGCGTGTGCGCCACACCGTTGAGCACCGCGGCCGCATCGGCCACTCCGGTCACGCGACGATCGGTGAATCCGCCGTCGATCGTCCGCACGGGGCCTGCGGCGGGGTCGTCGACGGTGTCACCGGCCGGCAGCGCGATGGTCACCTCGGTCGGCCGCCACCGCGGCACGTCGTCGATCGCAACCGTGAAACTGTCTGCCCGCCCGGCCTTTCCGGGGGTCGGGGTGTAGACGAAGCTGCCGTCGGCGTCGACAGTGACGGACCCCCAGGCGGCGCCCGAGCTGACGCTGTAGGTGAGTGCGGTGTCGTCTCGGTCCTCGGCGTTGAGGCTGCCGCGCACGGTGCCGTCCTCCGCCGCCTCGGCCGTGTCCGGCGTCGCCGTCGGTCTGCGGTTGCCGATGGTGTGCCGACGCTGCCGGAGCGCTTCTCGCCGCTTCTCGACCCGGGCGGCGCGTTGTTCTCGCAGCGTCGAGCGCGCCGACGACGACGCTTGGGTCGTCGATTCCGCCGATCCCGCCGAGCTGTCGGAGGGAACCGCCGACGCGACACCCGGCGTCATCACCAGAGCGACCCCGAATCCGAGCACCGCGGCACCGGTCCACACGCCTGTGAGCGATCGATGACAACTGGCCACGGTGTCCCCCTCCGGCGACGATGCTCGTGGCGGAACTTACCACCGTTGGAGCGAAAACCGACGGCGCTGACGACGACGCGATGCGGGCACTACGCTGACACGGTGAGTCTTCTACTCGGGCCGGTGCTGCGCCACGTCGGCGAGACGACTGCGACGGTGTGGGTACAGACCGACGCGCCGGCGGAGGTGGAGGTGCTCGGATGCCGGGCCCACACGTTCGAGGTCAAGGGGTGTCACTACGCCCTCGTCGCGGTCAGCGGGCTGACCCCGGACACCGTCACCGCCTACGAGGTGCGCGTCGACGGTGCGACGTGCTGGCCGGAGCCGGACTCGAAGTTCCCACCCAGCGTCATCCGCACGCGCGGGCCGGAGTCGGCCGACCGGCTGCGGGTCATCTTCGGTTCGTGCCGCTACCCCAAAACGGGCGAGGAGAAGCTGGATCGCAAACTCGGGCTCGACGCCCTGGACTGCTACGCCACCCGTCTGACCGATCTGCCCGTCTCGGAGTGGCCGGACGCGCTGCTGCTGCTCGGCGACCAGGTGTACGCCGATGAGTTGACTCCCGAGGGCCGCCGACGGCTCTCGGGCGGCCGGTCGGCGAGCCGGCGCTCGGACAACCACCGACCACCCGACGAGGTGGTGTCGTTCTCCGAGTACGTCGGCCTGTATCGGCACACCTGGGGTGACCCCGAGATCCGGTGGATTCTCTCCACGTTGCCGACGGCGATGATCTTCGACGATCACGACATCCGCGACGACTGGAACACGTCGTCGGCCTGGCGCGCCGAGATCAACTCCCAGCCGTGGTGGCGCGACCGGATCCGCGCGGGCCTGGCCTCCTACTGGGTGTATCAACACCTGGGCAACCTCAGCCCGGGTGAGCTGGACAGCGATGACGACTACCAGAAAGTGCTCGCCGCAGACGGTGACTGCTGGCCGCTGCTGTCCGAACTCGCCGACCGCGCCGACAGCGAGGTCGACGGGGACAAGGGCCTGCGGTTCAGCTTCCGATGGGATCTCGGCCGTAGCCGACTGGTGATGGTCGACTCCCGCAATGCCCGCATCCTCGACGGCGGCGAACGAAAGATGTTGGGCGACCGCGAGTTCGCCTGGGTCGAGGAGCAGGTGAGCGACCTGTCCGGGGTCGACCACCTGATCATCGGATCCTCGTTGCCGTGGCTGATGCCGCCCGCGATCGGCGATCTGCAGATCGTCAACGAGATCGGCGCAGCGCGCCCCGGGCTGCGTGGGCGCTTGGCCGAGAAGATCAGGCAGGGCGCCGATCTCGAGCACTGGCCGGCGTTCTTCGCGTCGTTCGTACGGCTGTCCACCATGATCGCCGGTGCGGCGCGCGCCACGGCCGACGGCCCGGCGACCATCTCGGTGCTCTCCGGCGACGTCCACCACAGCTACGCCGCTCGGGCCGACTTCGGCGAGCCCGACGGGGCGCAGGTGCACCAGCTGGTCTGCTCACCGGTGCACAACTACGTGCCGTCCTACGTCAAACCCGCGTTCAAGCTCGGCTGGTCGGCGCCCGCCGCCCGGCTGACCCGCCGCTGGGCACGTCGGGCGGGGTCACCGGAGTTGCCGGTGTCGTGGCGCAACCTCAGCGGGCCACTGTTCGGCAACACGATCGCCTCGCTGATCGCCGTCGGTCGCGGGGCCGACGTGGTGTTCGAGCAGCCCCGCGACGACGGCACCTTGGCCGAGGCAGCGACCATCGTGCTCAGCCCGCTCAGTGCACCCCTTCCATCTGGCGGCTGATCCACGGCGAGATCACGAACACGACCGCACCGGCGACCACGGCCACCGCACCGAGGATCCCGAAATACGCGGCCTCGCTGTCCGTGTCGTAGTAGCCGGCGAGCACGCCCGACATGGCCGTGCCCAGGCCGACCGAGAAGAAATACAGCGCCATCATCTGCGCCCGGAAGGCCTCCGGCGCCAGCTTGGTGGTCACCGACAGTCCGATCGGCGACAGCAGCAGCTCGGAGATCGCGAACACCGCCATGATCGCCATCACCAGCAGCGCCGGGGTGCTGCGGCCCGTGCCTCCGGCCAGCGGCACGAAGCACAGGAACGCCAGACCCATACCGACCACGCCGTAGGCGAATTTGCGCGGGGTGGTCGGCGCTCGGTTACCCAGCCGCGTCCACAGCAGCGCGAACAGCGGGGAGAGCAGGATGATCCACACCGGCTCGATCGAACCGATCCAGCTCGACGGGGCCGTCCACCCGAAGATCGACCAGTTCATCCGTTCGTCGGAGTACACGGCGAGCACGGTGAAGATCTGCTGGAACAGCGACCAGAACACCGCGTTCGCGACGAACAACGGGATGAATGCCCGCACCCGCACCCGCTCCTCCGAGTTCACCGACGGGCTGCGCAACATGATCGCGAAGTACGCCACCGACGCGACGACGATGACACCGGTGGTCACCTGCGAGAGATTGGCCAGCGTGACGAGGCGCAGCGCGATGGCCACGCCGATCACCACGACGACGCCGACCAGCACTGCAACGGTCTTGGCGACGGCGTTGCGCGGCAACGGGTTCGGCACCTCCCTGCCATGGCCCATCAGGTTGCGGCGGAACGCCACGTATTGCGCGAGACCCAGCGCCATCCCGACCGCCGCCGCACCGAAGCCGTAGTGGAAGCCGACGCGGGTCTGCAGCAACCCGGTGATCAGCGGGCCGACGAAGGCACCGAGATTGATTCCCAGGTAGAACAGCGTGAAGCCACCATCGGCGCGCGGATCCCCTTTCTCGTAGAGCGTGCCCAGCAGCGACGAGGCGTTGGCTTTCAGCGCCCCCGAGCCCAGGGCGACGCACACCAGGCCCACGCCGACGCCGGCCAACCCCGGGAGGATCGCGAGCGCGATGTGACCGATCATCACGACCACGCCGCCGTAGAACACGGTGCGCTCCATGCCGAGCACCCGATCGGCCACCCAGCCACCCAGCACCGTGGACAGGTACACCAGACCGCCGTAGGCGCCGACGATTCCGGTGGCCGTGCTCTGCGGCAGGCCGAGGCCGCCGTCGGTGACCGAGTAGTACAGGTAGTAGGCCAGGATCGTGAGCATCCCGTAGAAGGAGAACCGTTCCCACAGCTCGACTCCGAACAGGTTGGTCAGCCCTATCGGATGCCCGAAGAACGTGCGAGCTTTCTTGTCGTCTCGGATTGTCATGGGACCACCCTTACACTCGGCAGCATGCCTGTACCTGATACCCCGAGACCAGGCCAGGAATCCGTCTGGGACTACCCTCGCCCACCCCGGCTCGAAGAGTTCGCCGGATCCATCACCGTCGAACTCGGCGGGCAGGTCATCGCCTCCACCGAGCGAGCCTGGCGGGTGCTCGAAACGAGCCATCCTCCGACCTACTACCTCCCGGCGGATGCCTTCGCCGACGGGGTGCTGCGGGAGGCCGACGGCGCCTCGTGGTGCGAATGGAAGGGCCAGGCAAGCTATTTCGATCTGGTGACGGCGACGGCGGTGGCCCCCCGGGCGGCGTGGACGTACCGTCGGCCCACCCCCGGGTTCACCGCCATCGCCGGTGCGGTGGCCGTGATGGCCGCGGCCGTGGACCGGTGCACCGTCAACGGCGAAGAGGTGGTGCCGCAGCCCGGCGGGTTCTACGGCGGCTGGATCACGAGCTGGGTCGCGGGCCCGTTCAAGGGCGTGCCCGGCTCGATGGGGTGGTGATCCCTCAGCAGCCGAGGTCGATGACGGCGGCGGTGACGATGCCGTTGCCGGCCGACAGCGAGATGCCCATCTCCTTGTAGAGGGCGTTCACCGCGACCGGGGCCGGCTGCCCGCTGCCGAGGATGGCGCAGGCCATCGACCCCGCGGTGAGCAGCTGGTCGCGGGTCAGGGACGTGTAGATCGGTTCCAGGCCCTCGAGATAGCCGGCCGTATCCGCCGTGGCGGGTGCTGCCAGCGTGACCAGCGCTGCCATCGCGCCGGCCACACTCAGACCCATGTGCACTCGGTTCACTGTCCTCGCCCCCTGTCGTCGACGCACATCCTAAGCTGCCGGCAGCCCCGCGCGGGGTCTCATGCGTCGGACAGCCAACCGTACTGACGGCCGCAGTTGGCGCAGTCGACGTCGAGAAACCAGCGGGTCACCCGATCGGAGCCCGCCGACCAGGTGGGCTGAGACGAGACGACCGGAGCCGCGTGACCGCACTTACCGCACATCGCTTCGGTGGGGGCGCTCACTCCACGAACGTAACCGCTGGTAGCGCTCTTGACCAGACGATTGCGTCAACGCGGTGGATCGCCGCGCCACGCAAAACTGTTGACGTATTTGCCCATATCCAGTGCCAGCTGCACGTTGGCCCCTGAGGGTTTGCCGGGTCCGAAGTCCGGCCCGAATGGGTGGTAGGGGCCGACGACGGAGGCGATCAGCGCGAGATCGTTCTTCACCGCGGCCATGACGAGCACCCGCATATGGGTGTAGCTGCTCGTGGAGCCCTGCGGGAAGTAGTCGATCGCTTCGCCGAAGCCGGGCTGGTAGCCGACCATCGTGTTGGGGATCTCGTAGACGACGCGTCCGTCGGGGACGTGTTGCGCCGTCAGGTCGTCGACGACCTGACGGGCCGACCTGCCGCCGGCCGGCTGGCTGAACAGCCGGAGCGTGCCGCCCTCCCCTCCGGTGAAGTCGGCGACGACGCCGTCATCGCCGTTGGTGATGCGGTACGACGACCCCGCCGCCGGGTACGACACCGAGAACGAGCCGTCCGGCGCGGTGAACCGCGGATTGATCGCCACCGGGGTGCCGGTGGGTGGGCGACCACACTCGGGCGGACACACGAAGCGCACCGGCGGTGACGTCGTTCGCAAGGAGATCACGGCGAGCACCGCACCGACGAGTACCACCGGAAAGAGCCACAGCAGCAGGACCATTCGGCGCGACGGGCGGCGCACCGCCGCGGCGCGGCCGCCCGCGGCATAGCCGGGAAAGAAGGTGGTGGTGGTCAAGACGGTTCGCCGTCGGTGTCGACGCGCTGAGGTCGATCGGTGCGGCGCTGCGAGCGGGATGACCGCGACGACGCACGAGCGGCCACCCCGCACACCGGGCAGAACGCCATGTCGGGCACCACGTGACCGCAGTGCTCGCACAGCACCGGCTCATCAGCGACCGTCTCGTCATGCGCCTCGTGCAGCAGCGCCAGGTGCAGGCTGAGGCGCAGCAGGAGCAGCGCCGCTGCGGCCACCACGGCATAGAGGGCCAGCATCAGCCACTGCCGTGAGCGAGAGACGTCGACCATCCCGAGCGCGACGGACAGCGCGAGCACCGCGACCGCGAACGCCACCATCACGAAGCGGACCACGCCCGGGCGTTGATCTTTCTTACTCTCGGGGCGGGTGAACCACAGCGCCACGCCGACCAGACCACCGGTGGCCGCGGCGATCAGCGGCGCCGCGACACCCCGGATGCCGGCCTCCACCAGATAGAACGTGAGCGGTGCGTCACTGACCAGGCCGGTGTCCAGCTGCGGCACCAGCCGCGTCATCATGGCCGCACCGGTGAAGCTCAGCGCTCCGAGCGCGCCGATCATGAAGCCTTCCAACGACTCTCGGGTCGGCGGGCCGAGTAGACGGACGACGGTCACGGGCACCAGCATCAGGATCGCGCCGGCGAGCGGCAGCGCGGCGCCTTCCTGGAGCATCTGCGCGCCACTCATCCCCACCCCCACGGCAGCACCGGAGGGGCGGTCGAAGGCCGCGCCGGCCACGAGCACGAACCCGACGCCGAGCACCACCCCGAGCCCGACCGTCAACGCAAGGATCCGCGTCGGCAGATCCCGCAACGCGTCCGCCTCGCGCAGGTAGACGACGAACAGCGCGGGCAGGCCCAGCACACCCACCGAGATCAGGGCCGCCGGCATCCGTAGCAACGCAAAAGCCACCAGAGCGACCAGCATGACGCCCAGCGCAACTCGGAACGCGCCGCGGTGTGCCAGATGCGGGAACAGCGAACTCAGCAGCGACGGCGACAGCACGTTCTCACCGGGTGCGGCACCGAAATTGCGGATGCGCAACCAGTCCGGCCCCTCCCACTTGCGGGGCGTCAGATGGCACCCGCAGAGTCCGCAGAACTCGCCGTCTGGGACGTCGACCCGGCAGATCCGGCACTCGGTGGTCGGGAAGGGGCTGTCGTCGGTCATGAGTTCTCCTGTTGCACATCCGCGACGTCACGCACGAGGTTGTCCACCCGCGGGGTGCCGAGACCGGTGACCAGGTCGTAGCCGGGTGCGGCGTCGTCGACTGCGTTGCCGCCCAGCGTGACATCGCGGAAGGCCGGCAACCGCGCACCGGCGGCGATCCGGTACAGCAGCGGGTTGAGATCGCCCAGCGGGCGTCCTCCGGTGGAGAGCAGGTAGTCGTTCATCACCGCGGCCAGACCCGCCCAGATGGGCGCGGCCTGCGAGGTGCCGCCGCCGATGGTCGGCTGGCCGTCCAGGATGAAGCTCACCCCCGTGAAGGGGTCGGCCACCGCGGACACATCGGGTGTCAGCCGCTTGCCGGTGGCGCGATCGGCGGGGACGGCGCCTTCGACACCGCGCTGCCACGGCGGCAGGTCGAACAGTTCCGAGACGCCGCCGCTGGTGCCCAGCGACAGCGGTACGTCGAACCAGGCCTGCTCCCCCAGCCACGCGCCGGTGGCCGCGGTGGACAGCGTGGTGCCGCCGACGTTCACCATCTCAGGAAGGGACGCAACGGAATTGAGGCCGATGCTGTCCTGCTCGGGCGCCGACGACCAGTCGTCGCCGCTCTTGCACTCCAGACCGGCAAGGTCCCCGTTGGCCATGAACGCGGTCGTGCCCCGACCCGTGGCGGCGACCAACGCCGACTGCGCGGGCGCGAGATCGGTTGCGGTGAGCAGCTTGTCGCACCCCCAGCTGATGGAGAAGCTCCAGATCGCGCCGGGGAACTGCCGATCGACATCGGCCATCATCTGCCCGATCTTGACGTATGCGCCGTCACCCTCCACCGAGTTCCGCGCGTTGATCACGATCTTGCGGGCATCGGGGGCGATGGCGTGCACGACCGACAGGTCCATCGTGGTTTCTGCGCTCGGCTCGTCGAACGGTCCGCCGATCACCGTCGGCGTCAACGCGGGCAGGTTGTTGCGCGTGGTGAACTCGTCGAGGTCGGACTGCCGGAAGCCGCCGAAGGCGAAGACGGCGACCGTCTGCCCCTTGCCGGTGTGGCCGTCGGCGAAGAGCCGGTCGGACTCGTAGGTGGCGCGCAACGCCGTAGGCGTCAAACCGAATTCGGGCACGTCCAAGGGAAGGTCCCGCGGCTGGTTGTCCCGGAACGGCGTGTAACCGAGGAGGCGGCCGACGGAACCGACTTCCACGGTCACCGCGTCGGGAACGGCGGGTTGACGACGCGAGGCGTAGAACACCGTCCCGTGCCGTTCCCGATAGTCGTGGACGTCGACGCGGAAGGCCCGGGCCATGGCTTGGGCTCCGCCTTCCACGACCGCCCAGCGCTGCCCCGGTTGCCACTGCACGGACAACTCGTGGTCGTCGGCCCACTGCGTCAGGGAGACGGGGGCAACGGCATCACGCAACTCGACGACGACTTGTGCGGAGCGGTCGTGCGAGGGCCCGAGATCGACCGAATGGGCGAGAAGGGCGGCATACGGCCCGCCGATCAGCTGCCCTGGCCCACCGGCAGGGGTCGGCCGCACCGGGGCGACACTGGTGGTGAGGAGTACGAGGACCCCCACCACCAGTGCCGTCAAGCCCGCGACGCGGAATGCAGGCGTACGAACATCAGTGAGGATGGCTCACCACTGTCACTGTGGTGCGCGGGGCGCCCCCGGGTTCCTGCCGTTGTCGTTCGCGTTCGGAGGAATCGAGGTGAACGGGTTACCGCCGGCGGTGCGGGGCACGTTCTCCGTCGGCGACGCCGGGGGCGGCGTAGCCGGGGTGGTGGCCGGCGGGGTGGTCGTCGTCGTGGTCGTCGTCGTGGTGGTGGACGTCTCCGGGGCGTTGCCCTCGTTGGAGCTACACCCCACGGCCAGCCACGTCATCGCCGAGAGGGCGACACCGCCGGCGACCAGCGAGAAGCGACTGGTCCTTGATCTCATTCTGCGTTCCCATCTGTTCGTCGAGCCGCATGCTGTCCCAGATTCCCGGGTAGCGACTAGATCTTCACATTTTGCCGTCGTCTCGACCAGCGCAGGAGCGTTTTCCTGTGCAGCCGCTGTCAGCCAGCGCCCCGTAGAACGTCGCTGACGGTGGAACTCATCCCGGGACGGCGCGCGGGCCGTCCCGATGACGTCGTCGTCACGGTCATTGGTGTCGGCGACACCGCGAAGCGTTACGCCGTGTCGACCGTCGCCATACTGAGGGCGTGCAGATCGCGCTGGTGGTCCTGACGACGATCCTGTCGGCGGCGGTGATCACCCTCGGCGTGCTGCTCATCGTGGCGCGCCGCCAACTCGCGAGTGCCCGGAAGGAGTTGCGGCGTAGTCGTGAAGGCCTTCCGGCGGGCAGACCCAGGAGAAAGCCCGGGGTGGCTCCGCTGGCAGTCAGAACGGTCACGCACACGCTCAAGAGCGCCGACGCGCTGATCCGCCACGGCATCGTCGGCACCGTCCGCAGTTCGGTCGACGACCTGGCCGCGTGGGCGCGCGTCGAGCGGCCGGACCTGGCCCGCCTGACCGCCGACGGTCGGGTCGTCCTGATGTTCTCCGACATCGAAGGTTCCACGGAACGCAACGAATCGCTCGGGGACCAGGGGTGGATGAAGGTGCTCGAGCGGCACAACCGCCTCGTGGAACGCATGGTCGCCGACCATCGCGGCTACGTCGTGAAGAACCAGGGAGACGGTTTCATGATCGCCTTCTCCGCACCCGCCGATGCGGTGCGGTGCAGCCTCGCGATCCAGCGGGCGCTGCGCGAGAGCGCCGAGCGGTACGACGGCATCCGGGTCCGGATCGGCATCCACGTGGGTACGTCGGTGCGGCGGGGTGATGATCTGTTCGGCCGCAACGTCGCGATGGCGGCGCGCATCGCCGATCTGGCGTCCGGAGGCGAGATCCTGGTCAGCGACGACGTGCGGGAGTCGGTGGCCGGCGCCGACGGCATCGCGTTCGACGATCCCGTCGAGGTCGATCTGAAGGGGCTGCGCGGCACCCAGTCGGTGTCCTCGGTCCGCCTCGTGCCGTGAAACCCCAGGCCGCCGTGACACACTCCCGGGCATGAACGTCGAGGCCATCCTGCAGACGATCCCGCCGATCGCGGTGTATCTGGTCGTCGGCGCCATCATCGGCGTCGAGAGCCTCGGCATCCCGCTGCCCGGCGAGATCGCCTTGGTCAGCGCGGCGCTGCTGTCGTCGCGGCACAGCCTCGACATCAGCCCGGTGGGCGTCGCGGCGGCGGCCGCTCTGGGTGCCATCGTCGGCGACACCATCGGCTATTCGATCGGACACCGCTACGGGATGTCGCTGTTCGAACGGCTCGGCACCCGCTTCCCCACGCACTTCGGGCCCGGACATGTCGCGCTGGCCAAGGGACTGTTCCAGAGATGGGGCGTCTGGGCGGTGTTCTTCGGCCGGTTCATCGCGCTACTGCGGATCTTCGCGGGCCCGCTGGCCGGTGCGATGCGGATGCGCTACCCGAGGTTTCTCGCCGCCAACGCCGGCGGCGCCCTGGTGTGGGCAGGAGGAACCGTCGCCGTCATCTACTACGCGGGCATGGCCGCCGAGCGCTGGCTCTCACGGTTCTCCTGGATCGCTCTCCTCGCCGGGATCGTCATCGGCATCGGCGCGACACTGCTGATGCGCGAACGGACCTCACGTCTGATCGCGCAGCTGGAGGCCGAGAACGATTGGGAGACGCTGCGCCGGCACTAGCGCCGGCGTGAGAGCCCGACCATCGTGAACACCGCCGAGTATCCGCGCCACCGCTACCGGCCGCTCTATGCGGCCGGGTTCGTCACTGCCTTCGGGGCGCATTCCATCGCCGCCAATCTGGGGACGTATGGACAGCAGCAGCAGGCCAGCCTGCTCACGATCGGACTGCTGCTCGCCGTGTACGACGTTGCCGAGGTCATCCTGAAACCGGTCTTCGGCACACTGGTGGATCGAGTGGGGCCGCGCCCCGTTCTCATCGGTGGCCTGATCGGATTCGCCTGCGCCTCAACAGCATTCGTCGCCGCCGGCGATCCCGCGCTACTCGGCGTGGCGCGCTTCGGCCAGGGGGCCGCCGCGGCGGCGTTCTCCCCCGCGGCGTCCACCCTCGTGGCCCGACTCCAGTCACCCGGCGGTCACGGGCGACGGTTCGGCAGCTACGGAGCGTGGAAAGGGTTGGGGTACACGCTGGGACCGCTGCTGGGTGGGGCGCTGGTGACCGTCGGCGGGTACACCACGCTGTTCGCCTGCCTCGGCGGGCTCGCTGTGATCGTCGCCGCCTGGGCCGCGTGGGTGGTTCCCCGGGTCGAGCCGTTGCCGCGGCGGCGTTCCACCGTGGCGGATCTGGCCCGTCGTCTCACCCGGCGCGCATTTCTCGTGCCCACCCTGGTGCTCGCCGCGTCGACCGCTGCGCTGTCGATCGGCGTGGGTTTCTTCCCGATTCTCGCCGCGTCGGCCGGAGCCAGCGCGGTGCTCAGCGGAGCGCTGGTATCCCTGCTGTCGGGCTGCGCGGCGTTCTCCCAACCGTGGGCGGGCCGCGCGCTGGATGCCCGTCGCGTCAGCTACCGGGCGGGCGCCGTCGCGGGATCGGCCGTCTGCGGTGCCGGCTTCCTGCTGGCGGGGCTCGTGGAAGGTCCGGCCGGGCTGACCGTCGGCGCCGTCGCGATCGGACTGGGCGCGGGTGTGCTGTCCCCACTCGGTTTCGCGGCCCTGGCCGCGTCGGCGCCGCCGGAACGGCTCGGCGAGACCATGGGGTCGGCCGAGGTCGGTCGTGAACTCGGGGATGCCGGCGGCCCGCTGCTGGTGGGCGCCGTCGCCGCCGCAGCCACGCTCGGGGTGGGATGCGTGGCCGCGGCGGCGCTCATGGCCGGCGTGGCCGCCCTCTCGGCGGCGGCGAAGGACTGGCCTACTTCGGGGGCATCCTGATGCCGCCGTCGACGCGGACGACTTCGGCGTTCATGTAGGAGTTGGTGATCAGTTCGACCACCATCGACGCGAGCTCTTCGGGCTTGCCGAGCCGGCGCGGGTAGAGGACGGACTCGCCGAGCTTGGCCTTGAACGCCTCCGAGTCCGGACCTTCGCCGTAGATCGGCGTGTCGATCAGGCCGGGAGCGACGGTGTTGACGCGGATACCGACCGCGGCGAGGTCGCGGGCGACGGGCAAGGTCAATCCGACGACGCCACCCTTCGACGAGGAGTACGCCGCCTGACCGATCTGGCCGTCGAAGGCGGCCACGCTGGTCATGTTGACGATGGCGCCGCGCTCACCGGAGTCGGTGAGGTCGAGCCGGCTCATCGCGGTGGCGGCGAGGCGAATGCAGTCGAAGGTGCCGACGAGGTTGATCGCGAGCACCTTCTTGTAGGCGTCGAGGTTGTGCGCCGAGGAGAACTCGCCGTCCTTGCCGATAGTCCTTTGCGCCCAACCGATTCCGGCGGAGTTGACGAGGGTGCGCAGCGGTCCCAGGTCGACAGCGGTGTGGACCGCGTCTTTGATCTGGGAGGTGTCGGTGACGTCGACGCTGACGTACGCGCCGCCGATCTCGTGTGCCAGTTCCTGTCCACGCTCGGCCTGCAGGTCGGCGATGACGACGCGAGCCCCCTTCGATGCGAGGAGGCGGGAGGTGGCGGCGCCGATGCCTGAGGCTCCGCCGGTGACAATTGCGCTGGTTCCGTTGACGTCCACAGCCGGAGTGTAGGACAGGTGTCGAGAAGCCGATCGCGAGACACCCGCCGGGAGCGCTACCCCGACTTCGAGTTCACCTGCTGGGGCGTGATTCGCAGGGCCACCCTCGGCTTTCGACCCCGGGCGAGGATCGCTTCGATGGTGGTGATGACACGAAATTGGAGGCCGTACTTGCGACGGATGAGCTGCTCGACGCCGGCCACCGCCGCCGGTGATTCCTCGACGACGGCAGTGCCCAGCAGTTCGGGGTCGACCGGATCGACCTTGCCCATGCGGCTCGAGCGAATGACCACGACGCGCGGGTCGCGCCGCACCCGTTTGACCTTCCAGGCGTCTGACGGCGTCCAAACCACCAGGTCGTCGCCGTCAGAGGCGATCCACATCGCGGAGCCGACGGGAGTGCCGTCCCGTTTGTAGGTCACCAGTGAGACGAACTGCGTCTCGCCCAGGCGCTTGGCGAGCGCTGCCGCATCGTCCTGCATGCGGTCGACCCTACTGACGCCAGGCCCGTGACATCCGATTGTGTAGGGCGGGCGGGGCTCGAACCCGCGACCAATGGATTATGAGTCCACGGCTCTAACCGACTGAGCTACCGCCCCGTGCGCCGCACCATGGTCGCATACGGCCGCCGAGTGCACGGAATGTGATGCCCGCACTCGCAGGATGCATCAAACTCCGTGCAGTCGGGCGCCTTGAGCACACGCGCGCTCACGCGAAGACGGTCTGCCCCGTCTCGTCGACTTCGTAGCGTTCGGTGCCCTCGGTGACCCGCGGTGCGTCGGCGCCCAGCGCCACGGCGATCTTGTTGGCCGCGTTGCGCATCACGTCGAGGGTCAGCTCGAACGCCTGCTCCTCCGAGAAGTGCTCGTGGACGCCCGCCACGATGCGCTCGCCGATCTCCGAGGGCGTCCATATCAGCGCATCGACATAGCGCAGGGCCGCTTTGTGCGCATCGGACAGGTCGGCCGCGGCCTCGAAGTCCTCGATCTGCCGGTACATGTTTTCGGACCCGCCCTCGTCGAGCGCATGAGTTTCCCGCAGCGATCGGCACAGCCGGCAGTTGTGCGCGGCCGCGCCGCGCAGCCGTACCACCTCCGTGGTCACTGCGTCGAGGTCGCGCAGCCGCGCGACCGCCGGGACGAAACCGCCCAGCAGTGCGTCGACCGGATCCCCGTCGGGATTCCACGCCACCTCCGACACGACCCCCGGCGCACCGAGTCCGAGCGCGTCGCATCCGGCCCACACGCGTGGCACGAAGTCGGCGATGAACACCGATACCACGAAGCGAAACGCCCTGTCTCCGTAGGCATTCACGAAGCACTGTCGCTGGTTGTCGCCCACTCCGGTGACGTCGGTGCTGAACTGTTCGGCGAACGCGGCCAGCACCGTCTCCTCCTCGGAGTGCCCGTCGATGAGGTCCACCGGGACGGGCAACGGTGACAGCGAGAGCGCCCGCCCGCACGTCAGCCGGATCACGGTGTCGGCGCGGCTGTCCCCCGAGGACAGCGCGACGAGCTCGGCCAGCCGTTCGGGCAGCGCGCGGTCGCTCACCCCGGTGAGCTTATTGCGCCTGACTGACCGAGGACATGTGAAAGTCCGGAATTCGCAGCGACGGCATCTGCGCCCGGGTCGCCCAGTCGCCCCACTCGCGCGGCAACGTCACCTCGCTGACGCCGGCCTCGGTGGCCCGGCGCAGCAGATCCAACGGGCTCTCGTTGAACCTGAAGTTGTTCACCGCGGCGGTGACCTCGCCGTCCTCGACCAGATACACCCCGTCCCGGGTCAGGCCGGTCAGCAGCAGCACCGACGGGTCGACCTCGCGGATGTACCAGAGCGTGGTCAGCAGCAGCCCACGCTCGGTGGCCGCGATCATCTGAGCCAGGGAGTCCCCACCGCCGGTCATCAGCAGATTGTCGGCTCCCACCGCGACGGGCGCATCGAACTCAGCCGCCGCGGCGCGGGGATAGGCGAGCGCGTTGATCACTCCGTCGCGCAGCCAGTCGACCCGATCGATCGCCATGCCGTTGTCGAACACCGAGACCCGGTCCGACGACGTCGCGGCCGCCACGTACGGCGCACACTCCAGACCCGGCGCGTGCGGATCCGAGAACAGCGTCAGCGGGAGATCGGTCAGCCTCTCCCCCACGCGTGTCCCGCCGCCCGGGGCCGACAACGCCGAGCGGCCCTCCTGTGCGCCCCGACCGCCCATCGTCCAGGCCAGGTAGATCATCAGATCCGCCACGGCCGAGGGCGGCAGCACGGTCTCGTAGTGGCCCGCGGGCAGGTCGACGGTGCGATGCGCCCACGACAACCGGGTGTCCAGTTTCGCCAGCAGCGCATCGGTCGCCACGTTCGCGAAATCCGGGGTGCCCACCCCCGCCCACGCGCTGGCCCCGTCCCGCTTGGCGTTGATCTCCACCGAGCCGGTGGGCTGGGTGAAGCGCCGGCGCACACCACCGGAGGTGGCCACGAAGGTCGTCTCGACGACGTGACGGGCATACCCGAACAGCGTGTCGCGGCCGCGGAATCCGCGGGCCAGGTCGCGGGCGACGCCGGCGAAGACGTCGGCGCCCGTGTCCGGGATCGGGGCATCCCAGTCGGCCGGCGCGTCGGTGCCGGGCAACGCTGCGGCGTTGTCCCGCGCGGCGGGTGCCGCCGCGGCCGCCCGCTGCGACGACGCGACGAGCCCGGCGATCACCGACGGATCGACGGCGCTCGAGCGCACGGAGCCCACATGGGCGTGTTCGCCGCGGCGCACGATGGAGATCACCGTGGTGGTGCGGGCGGTGGATTCGCCGTTGGTGGTCATGGTGTTGTTGGCCCACCGCAGCGACGCCTCGACGCGGTCGGTGACCACGACGGTGGTCTCGTCGGCTCCGCCGAGGCGGGTCGCCTCGGCCAGCGCCGTCTCGACCACCTGCTGCGCGCTGATCATCGCGTGCCCTCGTCGCGGGTGTTGAGCACGTTGATGCCTCGGAACAGGGCCGACGGGCAGCCGTGGCTGACGGCCGCCACCTGACCGGGTTGGGCCTTGCCGCAGTTGAACGCACCCCCGAGGCGCCACGTCGACTGCCCGCCAACCGCTTCCATAGCACCCCAGAAGTCGGTGGTGGTCGCCTGGTAGGCGACGTCGCGGACCTGCCCGTCGAGTGCTCCGTCGCGGATCCGGAAGAAGCGCTGACCGGTGAATTGGAAGTTGTAGCGCTGCATGTCGATCGACCAGCTCTTGTCACCGACGATGTAGATGCCGTCCTCCACCCGCGCGATCAGCTCATCGGTGCTGACATCCTCGGCGGCCGGCTGTAGCGACACGTTGGCCATCCGCTGGATCGGCACGTGATGGGCCGAGTCGGCGTAGCTGCAACCGTTGGAGCGGCCCACACCGAGCCGGGGAGCGAACACCCGGTCGAGCTGATACCCCACGAAGAGACCGTCGCGCACCAGATCCCACTTCTGCGCGCGCACCCCCTCGTCGTCGAAACCGACCGTCGCCAAACCGTATTCGGCGGTCCGGTCGGCGGTCACGTTCATCACCGGCGAACCGTAGATCATCCGGCCCAGCTTGTCGGGTGTCGCGAACGAGGTGCCGGCATAGGCCGCCTCGTAGCCGATGGCGCGATCGTATTCGGTGGCGTGTCCGATCGATTCGTGAATGGTCAGCCACAGGTTGGTCGGATCGATCACCAGGTCGGTGGGTCCCGCCACGACGCTGGGGGCCTTCACCTTCTCGGCCAGCAGCGCGGGCAGCGCGGCGAGCTCGTCGGTCCAGTTCCAGATGTCGTCGCCGGCAACGGCTTCCCACCCGCGCGCGGTCGGCGGCGCCAGCGTGGACATGGTCTCGAACGTGCCGGCCGCGGTGTCGACGGCGACGGCCTCGACGGTGGGCAGGATGCGCACCCGCTGCTGGGTGATCGACGAGCCGAAGGTGTCGGCGTAGAACGTCTGCTCCTTGGCCGCGTGCAGCCAGGCCGAGACGTGGTCCACGCCGTCGGAGGCGAGCAGCCGGCCCGCGTAGTCGCCGAGCACGGCGATCTTGTCCTCGGCGGGTACCTCGAACGGGTCGACGAGATAGGTCGACACCCACGTCATGTCGCGGTACACGGGTTCGGGGGCGAGTTCGATGCGTTCGGCGTTGAGCGGGGCGAGTGTCGTCGCGACGCGCACAGCCCGGCGGGCGGTGGCCGCGGCCGCCTCCGGGCTCAGCTCGGCGTGCGAGGCGAAACCCCACGCTCCGTCGACGATCACCCGGACCGCCAGACCGATCTCGCTGTTCACCACCGCGGTTTCCACGTCGTGGTCACGCAACGCGATGGTCTCGGTGGTGATCGCGTGGATGCGTAGATCGGCGTAGCTGGCTCCGGCCTGTGCTGCCGCGGCCAGTGCCGCGTCGGCCAGTGCCTGCCGGGGCAGCGCCAGGAAATCGGCGTCGATGGTGTGGGGCGCACTCACGCCCATCACCGTAGTGGGTCAGTTGCGGGCGCTACTGGTGGGAAGCACCGTCAGCTCGAGCGCGAGGGCGGCGCCGCACACCACGGCGACGATCGCGAAGGCCACCCAGTCGCGGCGGGCCGGGCGCGACGGCGCGGCCGAAATCTGTCCTGCGCCACCGCGTGCGGTGATCGCGTCGCCCATCTCGTCCGCGCGTCGCAGCGCCACGGTGATCGCGGCGGCCAGCAGATCGATCAGTTCCGCGGCCCACCGCTTGCCGCGGCCGCGCCGGTGGGCGTCGACATCCGGCGGACGCAGCCGGCGGGCGGCGTAGAGCACGCTGAACTCGTCGATCAGCATCGGAAAGGCCCTCAGCGACAACGCCAGTGCCACCGCCCAGTCGTCGACGGGGATCCGCAGCGGCCGTAGCGGACGTCCGAGAGCGGCGACGGCAGGGGCGATCTCGGCGACGTTGGTGGTCCACGAGACCATCGCGCCGAGGCCGAGCAGCACGATCGACAGCGCGGTGATGCGCAGGAAGTTGAGCAGGCCGCCGAATCCGATCTCCGTCGATCCGACGGACAGCACCGGGCTGCCTCCGGCGAACGTGGCGGTCAGGCCGCCCAGTGCGACGAGAAACCACAGGAACCGGGGAATCGAGGGCAGCACGCCGCGCGGGATGCGGGCGAGCCGGGCCGACACCGCGATCAGCACCGCGACCGCGGCGATGGGCAACCATCCCGGATAGAAGGTGAGGAGAACGCCGATGGCGGCGACGATGATCAGCTTCGCCCCCGCCCACAGCTCGTGGATGACGGTGCGCCCCGGCACCGGCCGCAGCAGCACGACCTGACGACGCGGGCGGGCGCCACTCATGCCAGACCCCCGGCCGTGGTGGGCGCGGTCGCCAGTTCCCCGTCGCGCAGGTGCAGGGTCCGCGGGCACAGACCCTCCAGGCCCGCGAAGTCGTGGGAGATGACGACGACCGTCAGCCGCCGACGGCGGCGCAGCTCCTCGAGCAGACGCACCAGTCCCTGGGCGGACGCGGCATCCAGGCCGGCCAGCGGTTCGTCGAGGATCAGCGCGCGCGGGGAGCGGGCCAGGAGCCCGGCGAGCACGACGCGCCGCATCTGTCCGCCGCTGAGCTGGTCGATGCGCCGCGCTGCCAGAGTCGGGTCCAGACCCACCGTGTTGAGGGCGTCGGTCACCTTCTGTTGGTCGTATTTGGAGAATCCGGCCAGCGAGGCTATCTCCAGCGCGACATGGCTGCGCATGAGCTGCAGCCGGGCCGCCTGGAACGAGATCGCCACAGCACCGACCTGTTCGGACACGGGCGTGCCGTCGAGCAGGCACGCGCCGTGGCTCGGCACGGTCAACCCGGCCATGATCCAGGCCAGGGTGGACTTCCCGGAGCCGTTGAGCCCGTGGATCAACACGCCGTCGCCCTCGTGCACCGAGAAGTCGATGCCGGTCAACGCGGTCTTGGCCCAGGGCGTGCCGTCGCCGTAGATGTGGCCGACGTCGCGCAGCTCGAGCACCGGCGGGCCCGCTCGATGATCGGCGTCGGCGGCGGGATCGGGGCGGGGTGCGTGCACCTCCGCGGTCTCGACCATCTCCGGTCCGCTCACGTTGTCGGCGTTGGCGCCGTTGCCCGACAGCGCCACCGTGCGATCGGCGGCTTCGGCCTCGTCGTTGTAATGGGTGATGTGCACCAGCGCCGTGCGGTGGGCCCGGGTCAGCCCGGACAACACCGACATGAGGCCGTCGCGCCCCTGTTGATCCACCATGCTGGTCACTTCGTCGGCGATCAGCAGCGCCGGCTCACGGGCCAGCGCGGCCGCCACGGCCAGGCGCTGGAGTTCACCGCCGGAGAGGCCTCCGGTGTCCCGTTCGCCGAATCCGTCGAGACCCACCTCGCCGAGCAGGCGGTCCACGTCGGGGCTCGTGCCCGGCGGCAGACCCCAGACCACGTCGTCGGCGACGCGGGTGCCGAGCACCTGACTCTCGGGGTGCTGCATCACCACGGCGGTGCCACCGCTCTTGCCGAGTCCGACGCTGCCCGGCCGCTCGATGGTGCCCGCACCGGGTTCGCGGCCGGAGAGCACGAGCATCAGCGTCGTCTTACCCGACCCGTTGGCCCCGGTGACCGCCACGTGCTCGCCGGGTTCGACGGCCATGGACACCGGCCCCAGCGCGTCGCGCTGGGTGCCCGGGTAGCGGAAGCGGACGTCGCGCAGCTGCAGCGGTACCGGACCGACCGGTCCGTTGTCGGCGGGAGTCTCGAGCTTGTGCACGTCGGGCACCCCCATCAGCCGCGCCATCACCCGGGACAGCGCCCACCAGCCGACCAGGCTCACCCAGGTGATCGAGAACACGCCCACGACGAAGAAGAGCAGCGGCCAATAGTGCAGTGCGGTCGCGAAATCCCGCTCGAGGCGCCCCGCGGCGTCTTCGAGCTGGGGGATCCGACGCATGATCGCGGCCACCCCGGTGACGTTCGCGGTGACGGAATCGAAGATGAGCGTGCGCAGGCGGCTCAGCAGCGCCAGGGCCCCCACGATGAAGACCCCGAAGATCGCGCCGGCGACGAGCGCGGAGGCCACCACGGTGGGGGTGCCGCGACCGCGCCGTTTGACGATCCCGGTCAACCCGCCGATGTAGGCGCAGTTCACCACGGTCATGAGCCCGCCCATCCCGGCGATCAGGAAGGCCACCAGGCCACCGGCCACCGTCGCGGTGAGCACGACCCGCAGCCGGTAGCGATAGGCGAGCAGCCCCATCGGCACCGTGCCGAGCAGCGAGAGGCCGGCGGCGAAGGGAACGACCACCGCGATGATGGCGATGGCCGCGCACAGCGCCGCCATCACCGCGGCCTGCGCCAGCTCGACCGGTTTCAGCGAGCCCGACCGTCGCGGCGTGCGCTGCGAGGCGGCCGAAGTCATTTCACGATTCTGCCAGTCGGCCCCCCGAGGTGGATTGCATAGGAATTCTATGCAATTATGGACGGCATGTCCTCCACACTCGGTTCCGACCTGCTTTCGGTGGTGGCACGGCTCAACCGCATGGCCAACCAGCGGGTTCGCATCCCACTCCCGTTTGCCCAGGCCCGCCTGCTGTCCACGATCGACGACCGCGGTGAAGCGCGGATCTCCGATCTGGCCGCGCTGGATCACTGCTCGCAGCCCACGATGACCACACAGGTGCGCCGCCTCGAGGACGCCGGCCTGGTGACGAGAACCACAGATCCGCACGACGCACGGGCCGTCCTGATCCGGATCACCGAGCACGGCAAGGACACCCTGCGTCAGGCGCGCGCCGATCGCGGCGCCGCCGTCGACCCCTATCTCGAACGGCTCAGCGAGGCCGACCGAGCCTGCCTCACCGAGGCCGTGCGCGTGATGCATCGCCTGATCGACGACGCCACGTCCGCCGCGGTGTCGCACTGATCTCCCCACTGTCATCCCACTGATCGAAAGGAGTGGTTCGCCGGTGTCTGCCGACACACAGATGTGGCGCCAACCCAAGGCCGTCTGGGCCGTCGCCTTCGCGTCCGTCGTCGCGTTCATGGGGATCGGTCTCGTCGACCCGATCCTCAAGCCGATCGCCGACAACCTGAACGCCTCCCCATCGCAGGTCTCGCTGCTGTTCACCAGCTACATGGCCGTGATGGGCGTGGCAATGCTGATCACCGGCGTGGTGGCCAGCCGCATCGGACCCAAGCGCACGCTGCTGATCGGCCTGGTGATCATCATCGCCGGCGCCGGGCTGGCCGGACTCTCCGACACCGTGATGGGCATCGTCGGCTGGCGGGCGCTCTGGGGGCTGGGCAACGCCCTGTTCATCGCGACGGCGCTGGCGACGATCGTCAGTTCGGCGCGCGGATCGGTCGCCCAGGCGATCATCCTCTACGAGGCCGCACTCGGCCTGGGCATCGCCGTCGGCCCGCTCGTCGGTGGAGTACTGGGTGAAATATCTTGGCGTGGGCCGTTTTTCGGAGTGTCGGTCTTGATGGCCATCGCCCTGGTCGTGACCACGTTCCTGTTGCCCGCCACGCCACCCGCCGCGCGGGCCACCACGCTGGCCGACCCGTTCCGGGCGCTCGCGCACCGCGGGCTGCTCGGCGTCGCGGTCACCGCGCTGCTGTACAACTTCGGCTTCTTCACGCTGCTGGCGTTCACGCCGTTCCCCCTCGACATGGGCGCACAGGAGATCGGGCTGATCTTCTTCGGCTGGGGTCTGGCTCTGGCGTTCACGTCGGTCTTCGTCGCGCCGCGGCTCCAGCACCGCTTCGGCACCGTGCGCACACTGGTGATCAACCTGGTGCTGATGACCGCCACGCTCGCCGCGATGGCGGTGTGGACCGATCACAAGCCGATCCTGGCAGCCTGCGTCGTCGTGGCGGGCCTGTGGATCGGCATCAACAACACGCTGATCACCGAAACCGTCATGAAGGCCGCACCCGTGGAACGCGGTGTCGCCTCGGCCGCCTACAGCTTCATGCGGTTTTCCGGCGCCGCCGTCGCGCCGTGGCTGGCCGGCGTGCTCGGCGAGCAGGTCAGCGTCCACCTGCCGTTCTGGGTGGGCGCAGGCGCCGTGCTGCTGGCCGCGTTGGTGCTGACAATGACACGGACGCACCTGCGTCACATCGACGACGAGGAAACCGAGCTCGAGGAACTCACCGACGAGGCGCGCGCCGTCACCGTCGGCAACGAGAGCTGAGCGCTCAGGTCGCGGCGACGCCGATGAGGTGGCCGACGAGGTAGGTCGCGCCGATCGCGACCGCGCCGAACGCCAACTGCCGCGCCGAGCCGATGACCGGCGACCGACGGGTGATGCGGGCCGCCGCCGCGCCGGCCAGTATCAGCCCGAGGCCGCCGAAAGCCAGCCCGGCCCAGAGCGATTCGTAACCGAGCAGATACGGGATCAGCGGGATGATCGCGCCGATCGCGAACATCACGAACGAGGAGGCGGCCGCGAGCCACGGTGAGGGCTTGTCCTGCGGGTCGACTCCGAGCTCCTGGATCAGGTGAAAATTGATCGCCTTGTGATCGTCGCGGTGGATCTCCTCCGACGCCTTGGCCGCGGTCTCGGCGGACATCCCGAGCGAGACGAGCTTGGCCACCAGCTCCGCCTGCTCCGCCTCGGGCTGGCGCGCAAACGATTTCCGCTCCACGTGCACCTCGGAGTCGATCTGCTCGTTCGCCGTCGTGACCGAGGTGTACTCGCCGAGCGCCATCGAGAAGCTGCCGGCCAGCAGCCCCGCCACGCCGCTGATCACGACGGTGTGCGCCGAGGCGCTCGCGGCCACCCCGGCGATCAGCGCGGTGTTGCTGACCACGCCGTCCATCGCACCGAACGTGGCGGCGCGCAGCCACCCGCCGGTCACATCGGCGTGCCGATGGTCCTCGACGTGAATTCCTGCTGCGTCCCCCGGCGGCTCGGTCATGGCGATCATTCAACGCCGCGGCAGGGCGGCCCGGCAGAGCGGGTTCGGACGGGTTTGTGACATCACAGTTTGCGCGGCGGTTTCGAGGGCTACCGTCGAGATATGACCACCACTGCGGAGCATCTACGGAACTGCCTCGACGGCCGCTGGCGAGACACCAAGAACGCGTTGCGTAAAGAACTCAGCAACGACATCTTCCGACCGCACTACACCCCGAACACGGTCATCGCGCGTACCAAGGTAGCCGAGCAGATGCGGATCATGGCCTCGCGCGGAGCCGCCGAGGACGGTTTCAAGAAAGAGCACGGAGGCAACGGCGACGTCGGAGCCGCCGTCACGCAGATCGAGATGCTCGCGATGAGCGATCTGTCGCTGATGGTCAAGGCGGGTGTGCAGTGGGGCCTGTTCGGCGGCGCGATCGAGAACCTCGGCACCGAACGCCACCACGAGGCCTACGTCAAGAAGCTCATCGACCTCGAGGTGCTCGGCTGCTTCGCGATGACCGAGACCGGCCACGGCAGCGACGTGCAGTCGCTGGAGACGACGGCCACCTACGACCCGGCCACCGAAGAGTTCGTCATCGACTCCCCCACCCCGTCCTCGCGCAAGGACTACATCGGCGGCGCAGCCGAGACGGCGCGATTCGCAACGGTTTTCGCTCAGCTGATCACCCCGGACGGCGAGGGCCACGGCGTGCACTGCTTCGTCGTGCCCATTCGCGACGAGGCCGGCAACGACCTGCCCGGCGTCACCACCTCGGACTGTCACTACAAGGGTGGCCTGCCCGGCGTGGACAACGGCCGCATCCAGTTCGACAACGTGCGCGTCCCGCGCGAGAACCTGCTCAACAAGTACGCCGACGTCGCCGCGGACGGGACCTACAGCTCCCCGATCGAGAACCCGAACCGCCGTTTCTTCACGATGCTCGGCACGCTGATCCGCGGCCGCGTGACCGTCGGCGGCAGCGCCGGCGCGGCCGCTCGCGTCGCGCTGGACATCGCGACGCGCTACGCGCTGCAACGGCGTCAGTTCTCCGACCCCGATGGCGGCGAGGTGCTGCTGATGGACTACCTGGTCCACCAGCGCCGGCTGTTCCCGTTGATCGCCCGCTCGTATGCGCTGCAGTTCGCGCAGAACGAGCTGGTGGCCAAGTGCCACGAGCTTCAGACCGCCGACGACCCGGATCCCGAGGAACAGCGCGAACTGGAATCCCGGGCCGCAGGCCTCAAGGCCGCCAACACCTGGCACGCCACCCGCGCCATCCAGGAGGCGCGGGAAGCGTGCGGCGGCGCCGGCTATCTCGCCGAGAACCGGCTGATCGCGCTCAAGGCCGACACCGACGTGTTCACCACCTTCGAGGGTGACAACCATGTGCTGTTCCAGCTCGTGGCCAAGGAGCTGCTGACCGCCTACGCCGACGACATCAAGGGGATGAGCCCGGTCGAATGGGTGGGCTTCGCGGCCCGGTTCGCCGGCGAGCGGGTGCTCAAACGCACTGCGGCGCAGACGATCATGCAGACAGTCCTGGATTCGCGGCAGGACAACGAGGAAGAGGGCAGCCTCTTCAACCGCGGCACGCAGGCCAAGATGCTCGAAGACCGCGAGGAGTACATGACCGCGTCGGTGGCGCGGCGGCTGCAGAGCAAGTCCAAGGAGATGAGCGCCTTCGAGGCCTTCAACTCGGTGCAGGACCATGTGCTCCACGTCGCGCAATCCCACATCGACCGCATCGTGTTCGAGGCGTTCGTCGCCGGTATCGACTCCTGCCACGACCGGACCGCGCGCGAGATCCTGGGCCTGGTGTGCGATCTGTACGCGCTGACGGTGATCGAAGAGGACAAGTCGTGGTTCGTCGAGCACCGCTTCCTGTCCACCGAACGCGCGAAGGCGGTGACCCGCGCGATCAACGATCGCTGCAAGCGCCTGCGTCCCTACGCGGAACTCCTGGTCGACGGCTTCGGTATCCCCGAGCAGTTGCGCTACGCCGAGATGCTGCACCCGGAGCACATTCCGGATGCCGACGAGCACACCCGACAGGACGCCACCAGCGCGGGCGTGATCTGACTCAGGGCCCCGGTATCGGGTCGAGGATCGTCAACCTGCCGTCTTCGAGGGTGACGCGCGCCGATCCCACTCCGGTGGGGCAGCACGCCGCGTCGGCGCCCTGACGCCATTGATACTGCACGCGGGCGTCGTGATCGCCCTGCGCGGTGACGGTGATGTAGGGCCGCGGTTCCGGTGTCGGCGAACCGACGCCTTTGTCGCCGTCGAAGAACAGCACCTGCTGGGGGCTGTCGGAGGCGGCGCCGGAGCTCACCACCACCCAGTTCAACCGACAGTCGGCGGCGTGCCCGCGCGCGCTCTCGGTCCACGACGCCTGCGGCAACATCGAGATCTCGGTGGCCACCGACTGCGCGCTGGGCCCTGGCCCGCACGCCTGAGTGCTCGTCGGCGCCGGGCCGGGCGGGCTCCATCCGCATGCGGCCGTCAGCACGGCAGTCATCGCGACGACGGCAGACGAGATACGCATGCCGTCACGTTATCGGTCGACCTCGTAGCGCAGCAGGACCGTGCCGCCGGGGAACGTGCGATTGTCCACCAGTCGCAGCGAGATCCAGGACGGCAGCGGCGGGAAGAACGGCGTGCCGCCACCGACCGCCGTCGGGGCCAACACGATCCGGAACTCGTCGACCAGCCCGGCCTGTACGACCGGTGCGGCCAGCGTCGCACCGGCGATCTCGAGAGGACCGTCGGTCTCGGCTTTCAACCGCCGGACCACCTCGACCGGATCCCCGCGCTCCAGGCGGGCGTTCCCGTCGACCGACCGCAGAGTGCGGGAGAACACGACCTTGGGCATCGCCCGCCAGACGCGCGCGTAGTCGACGATGATCGGCGGCGCGTCCGGGTCATCGTCGGCCGTGGTCCAGTAGGGGGACATCAGCTCATAGAGGCGCCGCCCGTAGAACGCCAGCGCGGTCTGCCGCTCGAAATCATTCCAATACTGGTGCAGTTCGTCGCTCGGCGCACTCCAGTCGATCGACCCGTTCGCGTCCGCGATGTAGCCGTCGACGGAGACGTTGAAGCCGTAGATCAATTTCCCCATGGACGTCAGACTGCCCCGCGGCGCCGCACTCATCGCGGCGACCCGCTCGACGCCCATGTCGGGGACGAGTGTGACGCCGCACACAACTGCTAGCTGGTTGCTTGCAATAGCTAGCACGGGGGTATCAGTACCGGCACAGGTACGAAGCGACAAGGAGACAACGACATGGCCGACAACAACAGTGGACCGCTCGCCGCGGTGAACAGCCTCATCAACGGTGCGGTGGGCATCGTCAAGCAGGTCCTCGGAATCGTGTTGAACCGCGACAGCCTCCAGGAGGAGGGCAAGGCGCAACAGGACAAGGCCGAGGCCCAGAAGGACGTCGCGAAGAAAGAGGCCGAAGCCGAAGCAGCCCGCGCCGAGGCGAAGTCTCAGGAGACGCGCGAGAAGGCAGCCCGCAACAGCTGAGGGCACGAACACCGAGGGCCACACCCGTACCGGGTGTGGCCCTCGGTCTACGTTCTGGGCGCAGACCGCGATCACGGTGTGCGACGTGCGGGAAATCTGAGCTCCCCCGGCTGGACTCGAACCAGCAACCCTTCGGTTAACAGCCGAATGCTCTGCCAATTGAGCTACAGGGGATTGCCCTCCCGCAGACTGTGCGCCGCGGGCCAGAGAGCACTCTAGCCTATGGCGGGACGCGGTTGCCAATGCGTTGCCGGCCGGGCGCGCAGCCCCCTACGTGAGGCAGGATGGACGCCAGATGGGTGACGCGGGATCGGGTTGCGTCGCCCCGCGAGAACGCTGTGGAGGACTTCTGTGATCGGGTATGTCGCCGTTGCGGCCGTCGGCTACGTGTTGGGCACCAAGGCCGGACGGCAGCGGTACGAACAGCTCGCCGGCACCTACCGCGCCGTCACCGGCAGCCCGGCCGCGCGCGCGGTGATCGATGCGGGACGACGAAAGATCGCCGAACGGGTGTCACCCGATCCGGCGATGGTGGACGTCACGCCGATAGACCCCGGCACCGAGGTGTACGGGCCGGGGCAGGTCGAGCGACGCGCGGCAGGCGAGAAGCGCTAGCCGAAGTTGGAGTTGAACGACGTGCCGGGCAGCAGCGGCCCGGTGGTGATCCCACCGTTGCCGAACGCGACGCCCGGGGTGCCGACCAGCGCGGGGGTGCCGTTCGAGTAACCCAGGCAGTGTCCGTCTTCGAGGTTGCCGAACCACGCCAGGCACTTCGGGCCCGCCTGCGCGGTGGCATCGGGGCTGCTCAGGGAGGCGTACAACGGAACGGCGACAGCCGCCGCGGCGACCGCACCGACGACGACCCGGGCTGCGTGAGCCCGCATGATGTGCAGCATCGACAACTCGCCTTCTCCCCGACCGCAGACAACAGCAGACACACCATAACCCGGCGGGCCGGTTCATGCAGTCAGGTCGTCGCCACTTGCCTGTTCGAGCAGGCTGCGCCGGTAGGCCTCCATCGCGACCAGGTCACCGAACAGCGCGTGATACTCGTCGCCCTGTTCCACCGGTGACATCCGCTGCAGCTTCGACTTCACCTCGGCGATCTGGCGGCCGATCCAGACTTCCTGCAGGCGGGCCAGCACGCCGCCGATGTAACGGGGCAACCGCTCGTCGTCGGCGTTGATCGCCTCCACGCTGAGCTCATTGACCAGGCTCGCGGTGGCCGGGCTGGCGGCGTGTTCGCGGACCGCCTCGATCCATTGCGCGCCGGTCAGCCCACCGGCGGTGCCGCCCGCTGCCTCGATCGCGGCCCGCACCGCCGCGTACCCGGGGTGGGTGAAGCTCTCCGCGGCCAGCGAGTCGAACACCGGTCCGGCCAGCGCCGGATACTGCAAACCGCTCTTCAGCGCCTCGCGCTGCGGCCACAGCGTGGGGTCGGCGGGGTTGGGCCGGACGGCGCCGTCGGCCGGACGCGGCCGGCTCGCCGGTGCCTGATCGGCCCGTGTCTCGGTTTTGGCCGCCCCGCGGCGGCGTGACCGGTCGGGCATTCCCCGCTTGGCGGCTTCCTCCCGCACCCGGGTGAGGACCTGCGCTTCGTCACGCCAGCCCGTCCAGCCCGCCAGCCGTCGCGCGTACTCGTCCCGCAGTGCGTAGTCCCGGATCCGGGCGACCAATGGCACGCATCGACGCAACGCGTCGACCTGCGCCTGCGGATCGTTGTCGAGCACGTCGCCTGCCGGGATCAGGCTGCGGATCGCGAACTCGTACATCGGGATCCGCCGCGCGACCAGGTCACGCAGCGCGGTGTCACCGGATTTCAGCCGCAGATCGCAGGGGTCCATCCCATCGGAAGCCACTGCGACGAACGACTTTCCGGAGACCTGCTGGTCCCCGTCGAACGCCTTCAGCGCGGCAGCCTGCCCCGCCGCGTCGCCGTCGAACACGAAGATCAGCTCGCCGCGGTACCAGTTGTCGTCCATCATCAGCCGGCGCAACAGCCCCAGGTGGCCGTCGCCGAAGGCCGTGCCGCACGACGCGACCGCGGTGGTCTCTCCGGCCAGGTGCATGGCCATCACGTCGGTGTAACCCTCGACCACCACGGCGCGGTGGGATTTCGCGATGTCCCGCTTGGCGAGATCGAGCCCGAACAGCACCGCCGACTTCTTGTAGAGAACGGTCTCGGGGGTGTTGACGTACTTGGCTTCCATCGGGTCGTCGTCGAAGATCCTGCGCGCTCCGAAGCCGATCACCTCGCCACCGCTGGCGCGGATGGGCCAGAGCAGCCGGCGGTGGAACCGGTCCATCGGGCCGCGGCGCCCTTCGCGCGACAGGCCGGCGGCCTCGAGTTCTTTGAACTCGAAGCCCTTACGCAGCAGATGCTTGGTCAGCGTGTCCCACCCCGACGGGGCGAACCCGCACCCGAACCGAGCGGCAGCCTCGGCGTCGAAATTGCGGTCGATCAGGTACTGCCGGGCCGGCGCGGCTTCCGGGCTCTGCAGCGCCTCGGCGTAGAACTCCTGCGCGGCCGCGTTGGCGGCCAGCAGCCTGCTGCGGCTACCCCGGTCGCGCTGCACGTTGGTGGTCGACGCGCCGGTGTAGGTGACGGTGTAGCCGACCTTGTCCGCGAGCAGCTCGACGGCCTCGACGAAGCTGACGTGCTCGATCTTCTGCAGGAACGCATAGACGTCACCGCCCTCGCCGCAGCCGAAGCAGTGGAAATGGCCGTGGTTGGGGCGCACGTGGAACGACGGGGATTTCTCGTCGTGGAAGGGGCACAGCCCCTTGAGGGAGTCCGCGCCCGCGCGGCGCAGCTGGACGTAATCGCCGACGACGTCGTCGATGCTGACCCGCTCCCGGATGGCGGCGATGTCGCGATCGGGGATCCTGCCCCGTCCCCGCGTCCCGTCGCCCGCCACGCGGTCAGTCTAGAGGGCGCGGGGTGCGGGCTTCGTGCACTCGTTCCAACCGTCCCTCGGTGTAGGAGGCGATCTGGTCGACCACCACCCGCAGCCGCGCACCGTCGTCGTCGGCGGCGTCGAACTCGGCGGCGAACTGCGGGTCCAGGCTGCCGGGAGCCTGCCCCCACAGCGCCAGCGCGACCTCCTGGATCAGGATGCGCTGATCGGATTGGATCTGCAGATGACGGTGGTCGGACATGATGAACTGCAGGGCAAGAGTCTTCAGCAGCACCACCTCGGCGCGCACGAGGACGGGCACCTCGAGGTCTGCGGAGAAGCGCCGCAGCGGGCCAGGACCCGCGGCCGCCGTAGTGGCCGTGACGGCGGCATTCGCGAACCGGCCGACCAGCTCACTGGTCAAGGTCTTGAGCGCCACCGACGCGCCCAGCGTGCCGTCGAACTTGCCGACCGCCGCCACCACCGGGACCCGGGAGAGACGCTCGGCCGCGGCCATCAAGTCGTCCGGGGTCAGCGTCGGGAAGGACCCCGCCCCGATGTGCGCCAGCGCGGCGGCGGCAGCGGGGTCGGCCAACACCCGCAGGTCGATGCGGCCGCTCATCACGCCGTCCTCGACGTCGTGCACCGAATACGCGACATCGTCGGCCCAGTCCATCACCTGAGCCTCCAGGCAGGGCCGTTCGAACGGTGCGCCCTCGCGCACCCAGTCGGCGGCGGCCATGTCGTCTGCGTAGAAGCCGAACTTGCGGCGCTCCCCGACCCGGGGCCACGGATACTTGGTGACTGCGTCGAGGGCGGCGCGCGTCAGGTTCAAACCCGCGCTACGCCCCTGTGCATCAAGGACTTTGGGCTCCAGCCGGGTCAGGATGCGGAAGTTCTGCGCGTTGCCCTCGAAGCCGCCGAACGTCTTGGTGATCTCGTCGAGGGCGCGCTCGCCGTTGTGCCCGTAGGGCGGATGGCCGATGTCGTGGGCCAATCCGGCCAGGTCGACCAGGTCGGGGTCACAGCCCAGTTCGATCGCCATACCGCGGCCGATCTGTGCGACCTCCAGGGAATGTGTCAGCCGGGTGCGCGGCGTCTCACCCTCGCGGGGACCGACCACCTGGGTCTTGTCGGCCAGCCGGCGCAGCGCAGCACAGTGCAGGACGCGGGCACGGTCTCGGGCGAAGTCCGAGCGATGCTCGGCGTCGGTCCCGGGCAGCGCGGCGCTCTTCGCGTGCTCGGCCACCCGCCGTTCCCGGTCCGCGGCGTCGTAGCTGTCTGTTCGGTTCACCGGGGCACAGTCTGCCAGCCTCGCGAGCACTAGATTGAGGGCATGCGCATTGCTCGATCGCTCGGCCTGCTCGCCGTCCTGTGGATCGCAGCCGGTCTGCTGGCGCCGGCGGCGACCGCCACCGCACCGCTGCGCCTGCCGACGTATCTGACCGATCAGGCCGGCGCCCTCGATCCGGCGGGCACCGCGCAAGTGCAGAACGCGATCGACAAGCTCTACGACGAACGACGAATCCGGCTCTGGGTCGTCTATGTCGACACCTTCTCGGGCCAGGACGGGCAGAGCTGGGCACAGGCCACGTCCCGGCGCAGCGATCTGGACCTGAGCGGTGAGGACGCCATTCTCGCGGTCGCCACCGTCGATCGCGCGTACGCGCTGCTCGCACCGACCGAGGCGATCGGCAGCGTGGACATCGACACGGTGCGCCGCGACGACGTGGAACCGCTTCTGCGTGACGGGGACTGGGCCGGCGCCGCGGTGGCCGCGGCGAACGGGCTCGCCGCCACGAGCACGTCCAGTGGCAGCTGGCTGGGCCTGGTGATCGCGCTGGGGGTGATCGTGCTGGCGCTCGTGGGGTTGGTGCTCTGGCAGCGCAGGCGACGGGCGAAGCGCCGCGACGCCGAGATCGCGGCGGCGCAGCGCGTCGATCCGGCCGACCCGGCCGCGCTCGCCGGTGTGTCGCTGGAGGCGCTCGACGACCTGTCGCGCCGCATCGTGGTCGAGGTCGACAACGCGGTGCGGACCAGCGAGAGCGAATTGACCCTCGCCGTCGAGGAATTCGGCGAGCAGGACACCGCCGCGTTCACAGCCGCGGTGACGGCAGCCAAGACCACCCTGGCGCAGGCGCTCAACGTACGCCACATCCTGGACGACGCGATCCCCGAGACGCCCCAGCAGCGTCGCGATCTGCTGACGCGCGTCGTCGTCGCCGCTGCCAGAGCCGACCGGGAACTCGAGGCGCAGCGCGAGGCCTTCGCCCGGCTGCGCGACCTGGTGATCAACGCGCCCACCCGGCTCGATGCGCTCACTCAGCAGGTGGTCGACCTGACCGCGCGCATCGATCCGGCGAACCAGACGCTGACCCGCCTCAAAACGCAATTCGCCGAGACCGCACTGGTTTCGGTGGCCGACAACATCGACGAGGCACGCCAGCGGCTGACGTTCGCCGAACAGAACATCGACACCGCGCGCGCGCTGGTGGCCCGGCCCGCGGACCGGCAGGGCGGGCTCGTCGACGCGATCCACGCCGCTGAGGCCGCGCTGGGCCAGGCCCGGACTCTGCTCGACGCGGTGGACAGTGCGGACACCGACATCAACCGGGCGGTGGCGGGGCTGCCCGCGGCGATCGCCGACGCGCAGAACGGCATCACGGCCGCGGGAACCCAGCTGGCGCAGGGCAATATCGCCGTGGCAACGCAGCTGTCCGCGGCCCGCGACGCGGCGGTCTCGGCGGTGGCACACGCCCAGAGCGAGGGGGCCGGTGATCCGCTGGGTACATTCACCCGGCTGACGCAGGCCGACGCCGAACTCGACCGGTTGCTCGCCGATGTGGCCGAGGAACGGGAGACCACGGCACGGCTGACTCGGACCTACGATCAGGCGCTGTTCACCGCGCAGTCGCGGGTGCGGGGGGTGTCGGACTACATCGACACCCGACGCGGAGTCGTCGGCCCTGAAGCCCGCACGCGGTTGTCGGAGGCGGTGCGTCAACTACAGGCGGCGCAGGACAAGCGTCCGAGCAATCTGACCGAGGCGATCGCGCACGCCAACGGCGCGGGGATGCTGGCCGCGCAGGCACAGCAGTTGGCCAACAACGACGTGCTGGCCGCGCAGCGGCATTTCAACGGGCCCTATGGCGGCGGGGGCGGCGGCCAGATGGGTGCCGTGATCGGCGGCATCATCCTGGGCAACGTGCTCTCCGGTGCGATGCGCGGCGGCTTCGGCGGCGGTTTCGGCGGGGGTGGTTTCGGCGGAGGTTTCGGCGGGGGTGGTTTCGGCGGTGGCGGTTTCGGCGGTGGCGGGGGCGGCATAAGCGGCGGCGGCGGCCGCTTCTAGAGTCACCCCCCTGCGTGAGAAGACGCGAACTCGCGCGTGTCGCGCGGCATGTCGCGCGATTTCACGTCTGCTCGCCGGAGGAACTCAGCAGCCTTTGAGGCGGACGGCCAGGTAGTCCGACACCTCGGCGAGCGCCACGCGCTCCTGCGTCATCGCGTCGCGCTCGCGGATCGTCACGGCGTGGTCGTCGAGTGAATCGAAGTCGACGGTCACGCAGTACGGGGTGCCGATCTCGTCCTGACGCCGGTAGCGGCGACCGATGGCACCGGCATCGTCGAACTCGACGTTCCACGAACGGCGCAACTCGGCGGCCAGATCGCGCGCCTTCGGCGAGAGGTCCGCGTGCCTCGACAGCGGCAGCACCGCGACCTTGACCGGCGCCAGCCGCGGGTCGAGCCGCAGCACCGTGCGCTTGTCGACCCCGCCCTTGGCGTTGGGAGCCTCGTCCTCGGTGTAGGCGTCGACGAGGAACGCCATCAGCGAACGAGTCAGGCCGGCTGCCGGCTCGATGACGTACGGCGTGTACCGGGTGTCACTGGCCTGATCATAGAACGTCAAGTCAGCCCCGGAATGCTGTGCGTGCGTGGACAAGTCGAAGTCGGTGCGATTCGCCACGCCCTCCAGCTCGCCCCACGGGTTGCCCGAGAACCCGAACTTGTACTCGATGTCGGTGGTGCCGGCGCTGTAGTGCGACAGCTTCTCGAGCGGGTGCTCGTACAGGCGCAGATTCTCCCTCCGGATACCGAGGTCGATGTACCACTGCAGACGGGTCTCGATCCAATACTTGTGCCACTCGGGCGCGGTCGACGGCTCGACGAAGAACTCCATCTCCATCTGCTCGAATTCGCGGGTCCGGAAGATGAAGTTGCCCGGGGTGATCTCGTTACGAAAGCTCTTGCCGATCTGGCCGATACCGAACGGCGGCTTCTTGCGAGCGGTCGTGACGACGTTGGCGAAATTGACGAAGATGCCCTGCGCGGTCTCCGGGCGCAGATAATGCAGACCCTCCTCGGACTCGATCGGGCCGAGGTAGGTCTTGAGCATCATGTTGAAGTCGCGCGGCTCGGTCCACTGTCCCTTGGTCCCGCAATCGGGGCAGACGATCTCGCTCATCGGCACGTCGTCGGGCGAGCCGCCCTTCTTCGCCGCGTACGCCTCCTGGAGATGGTCCTGCCGGTGCCGCTTGTGGCAGTTCATGCATTCGACCAGCGGGTCGTTGAACACCTCGACGTGGCCGGACGCCACCCACACCTGGCGGGGCAGGATGATCGCGGAGTCCAGCCCCACGACATCGTCACGGCCCGTGACGACCGACTTCCACCACTGCCGTTTGATGTTCTCCTTCAGCTCGACGCCGAGCGGACCGTAGTCCCACGCCGACTTGGTTCCGCCATAGATCTCACCGGACTGGAAGACCAGACCGCGCCGCTTGGCCAGGTTTGCAACAGTGTCGATGATCGAAGTCGGAGCCACGGGTTCACAGCGTAGCGAGGCCGGCATCCCTGGCTGCGCGACGGATCCCGATTGACATGCGCAGCCGCGCATGTATCGTGAGGGCTAATGAAAACGGTTTCCAGTATCGGTGACGAGCAGCATGAGCACAACGCCATGCCGCCCTGCGATCTGCCGTCCCGGCCAGTCCTCGACACCGCCGGGGATCTGCTGCGGGCGTTGGCCGCGCCGGTGCGCATCGCGATCGTGTTGCAGCTGCGCGAACATCCGCGTTGCGTGCACGAGCTGGTCGACGCGCTCGACGTGCCGCAGCCCCTGGTGAGCCAGCACCTGCGCATCCTCAAGGCGGCCGGCGTCGTCGCCGGCGAGCGATCCGGCCGGGAAGTGCTCTACCGCCTGGTCGACGATCATCTCGCCGAGATCGTCGTCGCCGCCGTCACACACGCGGCCGAGGACCCGGGGCCGGCACAGTGACCGGAGCCGTCCGCTCCACCCGACAGCGCGCGGCGCTGGCGGCACTGCTGGAGAACCTCGACGACTTCCGGTCGGCCCAGGAGCTGCACGACGAGCTGCGCAAGCGGGGTGAGGGCGTCGGCCTCACCACGGTCTATCGCACGCTGCAGCAGATGGCCGCCGCCGGCGCGGTCGACATGCTCCGCACCGACACCGGCGAATCGGTCTACCGATTGTGCTCGCGGCACCACCACCATCATCTGGTGTGCCGGCAGTGCGGCTCCACCGTGGAGATCTCCGGCGGCGAGGTCGAGACGTGGGCGGCCGACATCGCGCGCACGCACGGCTTCTCCGACGTCACCCACACGATCGAGATCTTCGGAGTGTGCGACCGCTGCCGGGTGGCCGGCAGCTAGCCGCTGCGCCGCCGGACCCCGATCCGGTACGCCGCCACCGCGATCACCAGCACCGCGACCGCGCCGCCCGCCAACCACCAGATCGGCGGACGTTGAGTCTGCGCGGCCGGATCGGTCTCCGGCCCGGTCGACACCGGACCGAACACGCTCAGCGACGCGCGATCGGGCACCAATTGAGGGTCGCGCCCCTCGAAAGACACCACGACGTTGCCGCGCAGAACCGACCAGCCCCGCGGGTTGTCCTGCAGCCAGCGCAGCAGGTCGTCGAGTCGTTCGGGCGCACCGTTGGACGTCGCGACCAGCAGCGTCCGCTGCCCGTCGAGGACCGTCTGCAATGACCCGAATCGCGCCGCGGGGTCGAGGGTGAGCGTGACCTGTTGTTCGTCACCTCGATCGTCGCCGTCCACTCCGGTGAGAGTGAGCTGGCGATCCTTGCTGGACAACGGCAACGCTATCGACGAGTCGGTCCAGCCGTCGGGCTCGACCAGGATCGCCGACTGCTTACTGTCGATGGCCTGCTGCAACGGCATCACCTCGGTGCGCAGCGGAACCGCGCTGAGGCGCTGCAGACCGAGCACGATCTTGGCAGCCCGATCGGTGTCGGCGAAGTCGCCGGGATCGATACCGACCTTCAGCTCGGGCATCAACGCCTGTGGCAGCGAACCGAACCCGCTCGGTATCGGAGGTCGGGCGGGTGTGCTCTGAACGACCGTCCTGCCGTCGACCGTCAGGTCGATCGCCCGGAATTCCCGGCAGCCCCCGGTGTTTCCGCTGGTGTCGATGCCGATCACGACGTTCGTGTAGCGCGCGATCAGCCGGTCGGGAACGTCGACCCAGTGGTCGATCCCACCGTCGCCGGCCGCAGACCAGGAATCGATGATCTCGCCTTCAACCGACGCCGTCATCCGCGCGCCGATGTCGGCGGGCACCGGGGTGTGCGAACCGAGAACGTGGATGCGATACCCCTGCGTCGGACGGCCGAAGCGGGTCTGGTCCAACGCGATACTCACCTGCGGTGCCACCCCGATGTTGCTCAGATCCGGAGAACCCAGCTGTGTCAGCGTCGTGGAGTCGCCCACCACCGGCGTGTCCTGGCCGAGCTCGCCGGCCACCACGGTGCCTGCCTCCGCCAGGGGCAGGGACGGATCGGTCAGCAAGCGGGCCTGTGCGCTCAGCGCCGTCGGCGCACCCGAGATGAGGAGTTGCCGAGTATCACTGCCGACGAGCGAAAGTCCGTCCGGGCCGCCCTCGTCGATCAGGATGCGACGCTCGAACGGCTGTTCCGGGCCGTCGATGCTCCTCGCCCCGTCGGCCAACGGGACGAAAACAATCTGCGGTGATTGCGAGCGGTACTTCGCCTGTAGATCGGCCGCGACTCGGATCGCCGCATCGGACTCCGATTGTGTTGGTGCCGCTGGTATTCCGATCGTCAGGAGGCGCAACACGGGAGGAAGGAAGTCGGCCACGACAGTGGGAGTGATTTCGGTGCCCTCGAACGCGACCGAGCTGTTGATCAGACCGATCGGGTTTTCCTGATCGAGGCAGTAGCCGGCCGGCGCGAGCGCGGTCAGCTTGAGGGTGATCGTCATCGAATCGTCGACCACCGCGGCGCCGGCGAGTGGGACGACGACGGGCGCCAGATCATCGATGGGTACGCCGACCTTGCTGATCACCTGATCGTTCTGGGTCGCGGTCAGCGTGCCCGAGATGATCGAGAAGGGAAGGTTCACAACGGTGTTGAGCGCGGTCGGGCGCAACCCGCGCGGCACCGGAAAGGTGAGCGTGGTCGAACTCGTGTCGCCGTAGAACGACAGGGTCGATTGGTCACCGACATCGGCGAGAGCGACCGTCGTGGTCGCCACCGCGCCATCGGCCGGCTGCGCGAGCACCGGCGGTGCCAGCCCTACCGTCATCGCCGATGTCGCGAGTACGGCCACGATCCGCGAGGCGATCCGGACGCGCGCTCCTGGAGTGCTCAGCAGTCCCCCTCGGCCGTAGTCAACGTCGCTCGACGCGTGTGTCAACTTACAAGATCGGCTCCCCTTTCCGTAGGAAGTCCGAACGCGCGGTCACGCCGGTGTCATACCGCGACGGTGGTCGGCGCCAGTACCCGCAAGGAGCTCCACGGAATGTTGTCCATGCCGTAGTAATCCCAGGCGAATCCGGCGTCGACGTAGGCCGAGCCCGGCGAGCCGGCGGTGGCGTCGTCGAGGAGTTCGAACGCGAACGCCATGCGCGCCGCGCCCTGGTCGACGACGTAGGCGCCGTAGGTCTGCAGGGTCTTGGCGATCACCTTCTCGCCCGCGGTGATCCCCGGGATGGCGTCGACGTCGATGCTGGGATCGAGCTGGATGCGATATCCCTCGGGGATGGGCAGCGCCACACCGGCGATGTTCTGGCCGTCGGATTTGACTGCCGGAGAGACGAATGGGGATCCTGCGATATCGGTGGAGAACACGAGCGCGTGATTGATGCCGGTGTTGGCCGCGACGGCTGCGCTGAACTCCGCGCCGGTGACCACTCCGGCGTAGCGGGCGATGCCCGCCGCGGTGGCCGATCCGGAGGTGTCGACACCGTTGCCGGTGAGGCTCGTCATGCCGCCCCAGGATCCCGACCACGTGTTGGTGGTGCTGTTGTACTTCGCCTGCCAGATGCCGTAGGCCTTCCCGGTCGCCGGGTCGAGGATCGCGAGGTGCCCGTCGGACCCGGGAGGGATCTTCGTGCCTGTCGGGATCGGCACCGTGTTGGTGCCGAACGGATCGCTGCCCCAGGGCTGGGTGAACGAGACGTCGTAGCGGGGAGTGGTCGAGGTGACCTGCGACGCGGTGATGAGCTTGATCGCGTACTGGTAGAGGTTCGCGATCCGGGACTTCCCCGGGGCCGCCAGATAGCTCACCCACGTCGCGCTGTTGCTGTCGATGGTCGCGTTGGCGGGGATCGGTTTCCACAACCAGTCGGCGGCGCCGAAGAACGGCGCACCACTGGTGGACGGGGGCGTCGGGGTGGTGCCGGTGGCCGCGACCACGCGGACGCTGTCGACGCGCAGGTTGCGATCGCCGGACTTCTTACCACTCAGATCGTTGATGTAGGCGATGGTCAGTGTGTAGGTACCGGGCCCTGCGTCGAGCGGGACGGTGTAGTTCGTCCACGAGGTCGCGGATACGGCGACCGTGGTGATCTCGGTGCCGTTGACGGTCACCTTCATCGTCGGCGCGCCTTGATATTGATCGCCTTTGGCGCGGATCACCACGCTCGACGACTGGGGCAGCGTGACGGTCTTGGAGATCGATGAGTTCTTGTTCAGCACCACCGCCCGGCCGCCCGAGGCGGTGGAGTCGGAGTACACGGCTCCGTTCTTCGCCGACGACAAAGTCATGGCCTCGGCCTCGACGAGCACGTCCTGGCCCGACGTCGTCGCTGCGACGGTCGGCGACGTCTCCGCGGACCCACCGACCTTGGCCGGCCGCCGCGCAGATGTCGACGTCGAGGCCGCGAGCAGGACCGCGCCCGACAGCGGTGCGTCCGGTTCGGCCGGTGTCTTGTCGCGTGCCGCGGTCAGCAGGGTGCGCAGCGGACGGGTGAGGTCGATGTGGCGGCGATCGGGCCGCTCGGGCTGGTCGGACTCGGCAGACCGTGCCGATCGCCGCGCTGAGGACCCGGCGGCCGAGGTGTCTCGACGCGGGGTCCGCGCCGGACGCGCAGAGGCTCCTGCCGATGCCTGGGTTGCGCGCTGCAGTGAATGTGGCGAAGTCGAGTCGCCCTGGTCGGCGTGGGCGACAACCGGAACGCAAGCGATCGCGGCGCCGATACCGAGTGCCACAGCCAGTGCTCCGACTCGGCCGACGTGGGCGATGCGCCCTGCGGCAGGTGGTGGCATCTGACGTCGCTGGACAGTTCTAGCAAACTCGTGATCCCCGTCGGCATTTTTGCCGGCGCAGACCTGCGGCGACGACTCGTGAGGATGACCCGCTGACGGCCAGAGATTCGCTGACATTGCCACTCTCCCAACTGTTTTCAAGATCACCGGGCTGCCGCGAACGGCGCGTCAGCACGATGATCACATCTTCTACAGGGGACGATCAAGAGGCAATTTGACGCAGGCGAAACACGCTCAACTTGTTTGCTCAGCGCGGGGCGATCGCGACATTCTCGTCGAGCACCCCGGTCAGCGCGGCAACGGTCGACTGCAGGTCGAACTCGCCGGTCACCAGCGCGCGGCCCGCCTCGGTGAACGCGATCGCCCCCGGCCCACTCTCGATCATCGCCGTCAGCGTCGCGTTGAGGTCACCGACATCCCCGGGTGCGGCCAGCATGCCGGTGGCACCGTCGACGACGATCTCGGGGATGCCGGAGAGTGCGGTGGAGATGGTCGGCACCCCACTGGCCAGCGCCTCCATCAACGCGACGGGCAGCCCCTCCATCTGACCGTCGTCGGCCACGATGCTCGGCAGCACGAACAGGTCGGCGGCGGCCAACGCCGCCCTCACCTGGTCCTCGCTGCAACCACCCAGAAAGCGCACCCGCCTCTGCAGACCCAGGCTCTCCGCGAGGGCCTCGAGTTCAGCTCTCAACACGCCGTCGCCGATCAGATCCAGTGTCATCCGCTCGACAGCGCCGCCGCCCCGCGCCATCGCCTGCAGCAGCACAGCGTGACCCTTGTACTGCTGCAGTGAGGCGACTGTCAGCGCCCTCACCGGGCCGTCAGCGGGGATCCCGCGCGCCCGGAACGGATAGGCGGCCGTATCGATACCCGCATGGATCACGTGGATCGGGGTTTCCCCGGCGTTGTGCTGTTGCAGCAGGTCCCGGTTGAATCGCGAGATGGTGACCACGTAGCGCGCGTCGGCGATCTTGCGGTCCAGCATCGACGTGTCGACGTAGAGATCGTGGGCGTGCACGGTGAACCCGTACGTCGCGCCGACGAGCCGGTGACACACCCATGCGGCCAGCGCGGGATAGGTTGCGTAATGGGCGTGAACGTGAACTACGCGCCTCTGCGCGGCCAGGTCCCTCGCGTGCGCGCATGCGAGGAGAACCGTCGTCAGCGCACGCAGCAGCAGCGGGGGGCGAGCGGAATAGCCCACGATCACCGTTGCGACCACCGAGGCCACGCGCAGCGGACGGGTGGCCACCGCCCAGCCCAGACCGATCAGCGCGGCGCGGGTCGATGGTCGCACCAGCTGCTGCACCCAGCGTCGAGCGATGTCGTGCACCGCGCTGTCGGGTGCCGGGAACAGCGATCTGATCTGCAGCTCATAGCGATTCGTGCGGGCGATGGCATCGAGCTCGCGCACGATGAACGTCTCCGAGGTGACCGGGAAGCGCGACACCACGTAAGCGACGAGTGGGCGACTCACCGGCCCTCACCCATGGCCTGCAGATACGTCGCACGCAGCCGATCGACCCATGCGTCCGCCGAGAACTCGCGACGGGCCCGCTCGCCTGCGGCAGCGCCCGTACGACGGCGCAGCTCGGGATCGTCGAGCAACCGGCCGACAGCCGCGGCGAGCGCCTCCGGCGAGCCCGGCTCGAACAACACCCCGGTCTCCCCGTCGATCACGATGTCGGGGATACCGCCGACCCGGGTCGCCGCGACGGGTCGCTCGGTGGCTCCCGCCTCGATCAGTACGGTCGGGAGGTTCTCGTGCGTCGACGGCAACAGCACCACATCAGCCGCCCGGTAGATCTCCGGCATGTCCGTGCGTACGCCGGCGAACACGACCGCGTCCTCGAGCCCCAATTCGGCCACGAGCCGGCGCAACTCGGGTTCCTGCTCGCCGCCGCCCGCCAATGCCAGCACCGCCCGCGGATGCCGCTGCCGGACGGCGGGCCACGCCGCGATCGCCACCGGGATGGCCTTCAGTTCGCGGAACGCCGCGGGCAGAACCACCAGAGGGACGTCGCCGCGATTGCCTGTGAGCTCCGCCCGGATCCGGGGATCGGCCTGTCCCGGCGCGTAATTGGAGACATCGATGCCGTTGTGCATGACCTCCCAGTTGCCGGGCATCCGGCCGGGGCGGTACACCTCGGCGAAGGACCGGCGCGATGCCTCGGAGACGAAGAGCGCGCGGCGCGAGCGGGTCGCGGCCTCCACCGCCAGGCGCATCCGCCCGGCTTCGCGCCCCTCGACCGGGTAGGCCACGTGGTGGAAGGTGCACACCGCGGGCCGGCGGGCGATCGCCGCGGCGGGCACGGCCAGGGTCATCGCCATCTCGAGGTGCGCGTGCACGATGTCATAACCGCCCTGCCGGATCGTCCGCACCAGCCGGGGCAGCGCCACGGGATCGAGCAGACGGCGGATGCCCAACGATCGCGTCGTTATGCCGGCGTCGGCGAGAATCGCCATGGTCTTCTCGGAATTCCATTCCGCCGGTGACACACTCGCGACGTCCATGTGGAGGTCGGTGTTGCGAGAAGCCACGATCATCGGCGCCAGCAGGGTCTCGGCACCTCCCATCCGGAACGCGTCGATCAGGACGAGCGCCTTGATTCCCCGCCTCAGGACAGCACCCTCAGTCTGTTCCACGGAACCCCCTCCATCGCGTCGTAGTCCCAGCGGAACCCGGCGTCGGCGTATGTCGTCCCCACCGTGCCGGCCGACGCCTCGCGGTCCAGTTCGAAGCTGACGCTCAGCGGCGTGTCGGCGACATCCATCAGATAGCCACCGTAACGCTGCATCGCCTTCGCGACGGCCAATTCGCCGGGCCGCAACCCCAGCGCATCCACATTTACCGACGGATCGAGTTGCAGCCGTGCGCCTTCGGGGATGCAGTCCGGACGGGTGGAGGAGCCGTCGCTCTTGAGCGCCGGCGCCCGGAACGTCGGGCAGGCGTTGTCCGATTGCAGCGCCAGTGCGTGTGGGATCTCGCCGTCGGCGATCTCGGCCAGCCGGACCACCCCGCCCAGGCGTGACGCACCGGAACCGGTCGCAGCCCCGCCCCACCCGGACCCGTGCAGACTGTTCACCGCCCCGAACTCTGCCGACCACGCCTCGCCCTCGGTGCGGGCCCGCCAGAGCTCGAAGATCACGCCGCTGTTCTGCGAGATGCTGACCAGTACCCCATCGGAGCCCGAGTTGGGCTGTGCCCCATCGGGAATGGGAACCGGCCACCCAGCGAACGGACAGAGGCCGTAATCGGTGCGGGTGCAGGGCACGGTGTGGGTCGGGGTGTCGGCGCCTGCCTGGTAGATCGGAATGCCGAACTCGACGAGATTGGCGTGCAGCGCCGGTTCACGCTGCACTGCGGCGATCATCGCGGCGCTACCCGGGTCGGGTCGTGCCTGCGGGCCGACGGGTTGTCGCCACGGGCTGGTGTCGGCGAACGGCTGCGGAGGCCGGTCGCTCGAGGCGCACGACGGCACGCCGCCCACCGTGACGAGGATCAACGCGGTGACGAGCCGGTGAAAGGATCGAGCCATCGGGTACCGTCAGCGTCCGCCGGCCGCATCGGCCACCGCGTCGGCGACCCGGCCCGCGGCCACCGCCCATGCCTCGGCCACGCTGTCCGCACCCGCCTGGCCCAGTTGTGCTGCCAGCGCGGGATCCTCGAGCAGCTCGACCATCGCGGATGCGAGCGCCTCGGCGTCGTGCGGCGGGCACAACAGTCCGGTCACGCCGTGGGCGATGACATCGGGGAGATCGCCGATCTCGCTGGCGACGACGGGCCTGCCGAATGTGAACGCCAGATGCGCGACACCACTCTGGGTCGCCCGGATGTACGGAGTCACCACCACGCGGGCACTGTCGAACAACCCGGCCACGTCGTCGATCGGTACGTAACCGGGTCGGGCGTCGACGTTCCCGAGCGCCCGGGCTCGTGCGAGCACGGTCTCGACATCGATGTCGGCCCCGGCGGCTCCGGCGAGCACCAGCCGAGCGTCGGGACGTCGCAGGCGGACCAGGGCGAAGGCGTCGAGAAGCACTTCGATGCCCTTGTATTTCGACCAGACGCCGAAGAACAACGCAATCGGCTCGGTCTCGGCGACCGGACGCACGACGGCCGTCCCCCGCACGCCCGGTTCGTTGCCGTGGGGGATGACGAGCACGGGGCAGTGCGGCTGCCAGTACGACAGGGCGAGCTCACGAGTGCGTGGACCGAGCACGAACGCGACATCGATGCGCTGCCATGCGGCGCGGAACGCCCGGGTGAGCACGGTGCCCGATTTCGGCGTGCTGGTGTCCTTGGCGTCAGAGCGCGGCACCGGCTCGTGGGCGATCAACCCGAGCACGCTGCTGCGCAGCACAGCCGCCAGCATCACCACGAAGAGTGGTTCGAACGCGAATCGCCACTGCGACCACAGCACCGCGCGGGGTCGGGCGACGATCAGGCGCACGCTCAGCACGATCCAGGCGAAGATCAACTGCGCCGCGCGAAAAGCCCTGCGCGCGAGGAGGAACAGCCGTGAATGCACGCCGGTGTCACCCGGATGCCACGTCGGCAACACGGAGCGCACGACGAACGCCGGCTGCGTGGATCGCAGCTCCGGTCGCGGTCCGGTCCACAGCTCGACGCGCTCACCGCGCGCCGCCAGCGCGCTGCCCAGTTCGAACGCGAATTGGAACAGTCCGCCCGACGGGGACATCTCCACGAGCACAATCGGTTTGCTCACGCCCACGATGCCGCCTTCTCGATCGGTCGGTCAGAGGACACGGGACCCCGGCGCGACGACAGCCGAGCGGCGACCGCGAGTGCGGCGAGCAACCCGAGGCCGAGCGAGGCCGCGGTGGCAGGCAGGGAGCGCTCACGGGTTGGCGTGACGCGCATGCTGCCCACCGGCTGCAGCGCGTACTGCTGGTAGCCGATGGCATCCCGCAGTCGCGTCTCGGCTGCCGTCGCAGCGACCTGGATCTCGTCGCGCGCCTGATCGGTGGTGTCGGCGGTGGTGGTGAACGCGAGCACCCCGCGGACCGGGTCGGCCACGACGTCGACCGGTGAGGCCGGGTCGTCGACGACAGTGGCGATCGTGGGCAGCATCTCCGCGCGCGACCGGACGTCCAACGCATAGGAGTACCAGCCGTCGACCGGCCCGACCGGAACCAAGGTGATCGGCTGCATCGCGGTCACCGCAGTAGAGCTGGTGAACGACAACGAGACCCAGCATGTCGCGGCGCCCACCAATGCTGCGGCACCCCAGGTGGCGACACCGCGGGTGAAGCGGCGCACGGCGTCGGCGGCGACGGGCCAGGCGGGCGCGATGCCGCCGACGAGCGCCAGCACCACGCCGAAGCTGCGGAAGTAGGCCATGTGCAGGCCGATGCTCGCGACGGACCAGGCGACCAGCGCGGCACACACCGCGGCAGCCAGCACACGGTCGCGGCTGCGCGGATCGGCGACGATGCGCAACACCGCGATGCCGATGAACCCGGCCATGACCACCCCCCAGCCGAGCAGACCCGTCCAGCCCGACTCGGCCGCCAGCTCGGCATACAGGTTGTGCGGCGCGGCGGCCGGCTCGCGGACGGCGAGCGGGACCCGGCCGGCGAAGTTGATCACCTGCCCACTGAACGTGCCCGGCCCGAATCCGAACAGCGGCCGTTCGTCGAACATCATCCACGCTTCCTGCTGGGCGGCCAGGCGGCCCAGTACGGACGGGTCGATGGAGCTCTGCACCTCGGCCTTGGTCAGATCGTCGAGGGCGACGAGCAGCCGATCACCGACGCCGGGCACCGCGAACGCGACCGCGCCCAGGGGGATCAACACCAGTGCCCAGCGCCGCACCGACCGCTCGACAGCCACGAACCAGACGGCGATCGCGACACCGGCGGCGAGGAACGTGCCGCGCGACTGGGTCAGGTACACCCCGCCCAGCAGGAGCACCAGCGCCAGCACCCAGCCCGCGAACACCGCCCGGCGCTCGTGGCGCAGCGCGCGCGTCATCAGCGCGGCGGCCATCGGCAGCCCCATCACCAGATGCCTGCCCCAGAAGTTGGAATCCGGCAGCGGTCCGCCGTAGCGCAGCGTGGTGATGCCTTCGCCGGACGCCGTTGTCACCGTGGACAATCCACCGAAGTCGGCGGTGCCACCGGTGGCGACCTGGCTGATGATCGTCAGCGTGCACAGCGCGGCGAGCGTGACCACGATGGCGGCGGCCACGGGCCACGGCCGCGCCGTGAGCTGCACCAGCAGCAGCACGATCATCACGAAGACACAGTCCACGGTCTGCCGGTAGAGGGTGGCGGCCGATGCAGTGGGGTCGACCGAGCCGAGAAGTGCGATCCCCTGTGTCGCCAGATACGTGGCCAGAAGCGCCCCGCACACCAGCGTCCACCCGTTGATCCGACTGCGGCACAGAGGGTCTCGCAGCGCAAATCCCACCGAGAGCAGTCCGAGCAGCAGCGAGACCTGGAAGACGGGAAGCCCGCTACGGGGAGCGAGCAGACCGGAGAGATTGGTGAACTCGACGATCGCCATGATGCACAGCGCCACCACGGGCCGCCGCGCGGCGACGACCAGGGCCACCGCGCCGATCGGCGCCGCCGCCACGATGAGCGGGCTGCGCGAGCCGAGCAGGGTGGCTGCCCCGACGAGGGCGACACCTGCAGCCACCGCCAGCAGCGCGATCTCGCCGGGTTCGCGTCGTATCCGGACGCGCACGGTCATGAGCGGGCGGGCACGCTGTCGGTCGCATCGTCGAAGGCGGGACGGCCGGCTGCAGCGCCCTCGTGATGCCGCCCCGGCTGCTGCTCGCCCCGACGCCGCCGCTGCAGAAGCCAGCCGACGCCGGCGCCGAGCAGCGCGCCACCGAAGGCTCCCACCGCGGCCACCTGCGTGCGGCCCGCCGCGGGCTCGGGATAGGCGCTGTTCTGCTGCGGCCACAACACTTTGACGTCGAACGGGGTGGCCAACGACGCGGCCTCGGGGGTGGCCGCGGTCAGGACACTGCCCAGCGCGGTCTCGGCGGCTTGCGCGGAGGGACCCGTCACCGTCACGGTTAAGATGGTCGTGTCGGGCAGTGCGGCCGCGGTCATCGACAGCTCGCCACGCGGGACCTTCGCGGCGTCGGCCGCCGGCGACAGCCACCGCGGATCGTCGTACACCAGTGCCGCCGTGCGCGTCACCTGCCCCCGGGTCAGCACCTCCCAGAAGCTGGACGCCTCGGCGGTGGTCAATCCTGGGGCCGGCAACAGCGCGACGTTGGCGCTGGCCGAGTAGCGACTCGCACCCGGGACGGCGAGCACCGCGACCAGCGCCCCCAGAACCGCGCCGATCAACGCCAGCACCGCGACAACGAGTCGACGTTTCGTCATGGCCCCTCTTTCACCGTCGTGCCCGGTGCTCCGGCAGAGCGTGAAAGCCGTCGCTGGACTGTTCCGTACGCCGCCTTGACCAGCTGCGGTGCCGTGAATCGTAGTAGCAGAACGTATGACGTCACGCCCGCAACGACGAGAATCGCGAGTTGCAGCGGTGCGGCGAGAGACTCGGTGCCGCGCAGCAGACCCCACAGCAGCACCGCCATCGGCGCCGCGGCCGCCGCCGGGCGCACCAGCGCATCACCGATCGCCCGCCACCGCACACCGGTCAGCGCGCACAGCACCGACATGCGCACCACGAAATGCACGACCTCGACGGCGAGCAACGCGACGGCGACCATCGTCGCGTCGTGACCGGCCGCCCACCAGATCGGTCCGACCAGCACGGCGAGCTTGCCCGCGCTCATCATGGTCAGCAGACCCGGCCGGCCGATCGCCTTGAACACATCTCCGGCATGGAAAGAGGCCGAGTACACCACGGTGTAGACCGCGAGCACCGACAGGATCGCCACCGAGTCCGCATAGTCGGGTCCGTAGAGGGTGGCGACCAGCGGCCGCGCACTCACCGCGAGCCCGACACCGATCGGGAGCGTGAGCGCGAAGACCGCGGTCAACGCCTGCAGGTAGTGCCGGGTCAGCGTGTCACGGTCGTGCTGCAATCCCGACAACGCGCTGAACAGCACCTCGCTGACCACCACGCACAGGCTCAGCACGAGCAGTTCCGGGATGCGGTAGGCCAGCGTGTACAGCCCGAGTGCCGTGGGGCCCAACCGTTCGCCGATGGCGAGATAGTCGACGTTGTAGATGGCGTAGGCGAGCAGCGTGACCGCGGTGACGGGCAAGCCGAACCGGACCAGCTCCCGCGCGACGGCGGAGTCCCAGGAGAATCCGACGCCGCTGCGGGCGACCCGCCAGTAGAGCAGGGTCATGACGACCGCCGCGGCGAGCTGACCGTAGGCGAGGCTCCACACGCCGAGCCCGGCCACCGCGAGCCCGATGGTCAGGCAGGTCTTGATCGCCGCGCCGGCGAACTCCGGCATCAGCCGGGCGGAGAAGTTCATCGAGCGCCGGAGCCATGCGGCCGGGATGGTGCTCAGCGCCGAGATGGCGAGGCCGATGGCGAGCACCCGGATGAGCCCGGTGAGCTCCGGTTGGCCGAGCGCGTCAGCGGCAGGCCCGGCGGTGACCGCCAGCAACCCGCTGGCGACCACGCCGAACACCACCGACAGCGTCAGTCCGGTGGGCGCCAGCACCGCCCAGTCGCGCCGGTTCTGCACCAGAGCCGAAGCGACCCCGAGGTCTTTGACGTAGTCGAAGAGATTCACGACCAGGATCGCCAGCGCGAAGACACCGAACTCGGTCGGGCCCAGGATGCGAGCCACGACGATCGTCATCAGCAGAGTGGAGCTCTTGCTGAGCGCGAAGATCAGATAGTTCCAGAGGGTCTGCCGGCCGGTTGCAGGCATGGCGTTCGACGTGTGGCCATCGGGCTGCTCACCCGTCGATTCGGTAGCCGTGGCAAACCCCCTGATCACGCCGCCGTACCCGTCACCTGATCCGCGCGGTGTTTGCGGTGCGCCGATCATCCAGCAGGAGAGATTACCGGCTTCGTGCCCCCCAACGGCCACTCCGGACAACATTCCGTGTGAAGATGCTCCCGTGTCGGTCGCGCTGATCAGTGCTGTGGACCCCTACCCAACAGACGCCGGCAAGAAGGTCGTGCTGGCCGGGTTCTGCGATTACTTCGCCGAACGCCACGGCGCAGAACAGGTTCACTACATCAAAGTGGGCGCCCCGCCCGGGGACGGCTTCGCTGTCACCGTGCATTCGGTGCCCGGGCCGGGCGGACGTGACGTGCTGCGTGCGGTCGGTAGCCGCACGGCCCTCGGCCGCGCCAGCCTGCAGGAGTCCTTCCTTTACTCCGCGAAGACCGCGGCGGCCATCCGCACACTGCTGGCCGATCTGCAACCGGCACTGCAGGTGTTCGACACCGTGCGCATGGCCCAGTACGCCTCCGATGACGTCGCCGCGCGCCAGATCTGTTACCTCGACGACCTGTTCTCCGAGCGCTACGACCGGATGTTGTCCGCCGCTCAGCGCTATCCCGACGTCGAGATCAGCCCGCTGGGCAACTTCGCCGAACACGTGCCGGCCCGGTTGCGACCCCTGGCGACGCGGCGCGCCAGTCAGACCGCGCTGTTGCGTCTGGAACGCAGCCTGGTGCGCCGCAGCGAGGACAGGACCGCCCGCCGATTCCGGCGGTGTTTGCTGGTCAACGCCGACGAAGCTCGGTCGTTGCAGCAGCGCACCGGCGTCGCCGCGAGCCGTATCAGGTCCGTACCGCCGCTGGTACGCACCGCCTCGGTGACGACGAGGACCTACGCGGGCGCGCCTGCGTTCGTGTTCCTCGGCCTGTTGTCGCTTCCCCACAACGAAGACGGCGTGTATTCGTTCCTGACCACGGTCTGGCCGCTCGTGCTGGCCCGCTTCCCCGACGCTCGTCTGAGGGTGATCGGCCGGGATGTGTCCGAGCGATTGCTGACCCTGGCTCGGCGCTACCCGGACAGCGTCAGCGTCGACGGTTACGTGCCCGATCTCGGCGATGCCCTCGACAGCGCTACAGCGCTGGTCAACCCGCTTCGGTTCGGGTCGGGGATCAAACTCAAGGTCTTCGAAGCGCTCAGCCGCGCGCTACCGGTCGTCTCCACCACGATCGGCGCCGAAGGGATCGCCAGTGGCCCGGGTACGGGAATCGTCGTCGCCGACGAGCCACGAGCGATGGCCGACGCCCTGTGCGCACTGGTGCCGGTCGACGAGAACCGGCGGTGCTCCCGCGAGGCGCGGGAGCACTTCGCGACGACGTACTCGCGCGAGGCCGTGTTCCGCGCTTACGACGAGGTGTTCTATCCGGCGGCCGGCAGCTAATCCCTCCTGCGCCAACCGAGGACCGCGACGCCGATCCCGACGATCGCGATGATCGGGCCGAGCACCGACCACGTGGTGGTGTTGCTCATCGGGCTGCCACCGACCACGCCGACACCCTGCAGGGTGAACAGCGCCCCGAACAGCGCGACCACGATGCCGACGAAAATCAGGACGATGCGCACACAGGCGACACTAGGCCACGAGCGCGCGCCGGACATCGGCGCCGGTGGCCAACACCATCAGGATCAGCGTGCGCAGCGCGTCGTCGGTCAACCCGGCCGCCGGGAAGTTGTAGCGCAGGAGCACGTCCCCGGTTTTGCGTGCGCCTCCGCCGCCTTTGGCGCCGATCTTCTCGACCAGCGACACGGTCCCGAGCAGCGTGTCCTGGGCGTGCTTGGCCACCTCGGCACGCACCGCGGCGGTCAGCGGCAGGTCCCAGGCCAGCACCTGCGTCAACGACACCAGCTCGAGATCCTCGGCGATCGTCACCACCCGAAGCGACGCGAACGTCTGCTCGTGCGGCACCGTGATCGCCCCGTCGTCCTCGTGCTGCACCGCCACGACCTCGGCCAACACCAGCGGGAGCCGCTCGCCGAGTTCCATCAGGCCCGTCCGAAGCGGCGGTTGCGCGAGACGTACTCCTCACACGCCGCCCACAGATCGCGGCGGTCGTAGTCGGGCCACAGCTTGTCCTGGAACACGTATTCGGCGTAGGCGGCCTGCCACAGCAGGAAGTTGCTGGCCCGCTGCTCCCCCGAGGTCCGGATGAACAGGTCGACGTCGGGGATGTCGGCTCGGTGCAGATGCTTGGCGAAGCCGGCCTCGGTGATGCGGCTCGGGGTGATCTTGCCGTCGACGGCCTCCTGGGCTAGTTGCCGGGCGGCTTCGACGATCTCGGTGCGCCCGCCGTAGTTGACGCAGTAGTTGATCGTGATGACGTCGTTGTCGACGGTCATCTCCTCGGCGATGTCGAACTCCTTGATGACGCTGCGCCACATCCGGGGCCGCGAACCGACCCAGCGCATCCGCACACCCATGTCGTTGAGGTTCTCCCGGCGCCGCCGCACCACCTCGCGGTTGAAACCCATCAGGAACCGCACCTCTTCGGTGCTGCGCTTCCAGTTCTCGGTGGAGAACGCGTAGACCGTCAGGTGTTTGATGCCCAGCTCGATCGCCCCGCAGGTGATGTCGATGAGCACCGCCTCGCCCATCTTGTGCCCCTCGGTGCGTCCCAGCCCACGCTGGGTGGCCCACCGGCCGTTTCCGTCCATCACGACCGCGACGTGCTGGGGTACCTGGTCGGCCGGGATCTGCGGGGCGGCTTCCTTGGACGTGTGCTGCGGAGGCCGGGCGAACATCCCGTTGGTGCGAGGCGGCAACTCCGGGAAGACCACCGGCCAGGTGGACTTGTCCGGGAACGTCGGATAGTCCTCAGGCGCCGGGGGCAGCTGTGGGTAGCTGTTCTTGCCCTTCCGCCTCCCGGTCCGTTCCGTTGCCATGCGCCACATCCTGCCTGATGGTCTGCCCGGTCTTCCGCTCCACCCGCTCCACGAGGGGCAACGTCCGCAACTGGCGCTCCAGATGCCACTGCAGGTGCGCGGCCACCAATCCGCTGGCCTGGCTGCGGTGCGCCGCGACGGAGGTCTGCGCGTGCTCCCAGTCGCCCTCGTAGAGCGCGGCCATCAGATCCAGCACACCCTGGGGCGGGGTGACCGAGCCCGACGGCCGGCAGTGCACGCACACGCTGCCGCCGGCGGCGACGTGGAAGGCCCGGTGCGGGCCCGGCGTGGCGCACCGGGCGCATTCGGTCAGCGCGGGCGCCCACCCGGCGACCCCCATCGCGCGCAGGAGATAGGCGTCGAGCACGAGTTCCCGTGGTCGGGCACCGTCGGCCACCGCGCGCAGCGCGGCGACGGTGAGCCGGTGCAGAGCGGGCACCGGCGCGTGCTCCTCCCCGGCGATCCGCTCCGCGGTCTCGAGCATCGCGCAGGCGCATGTGTAGCGGCCGTAGTCGCTGACGATGTCGGAGGCGAACGCGTCGATCGCCTGGACCTGGGTGACGATGTCGAGGTTGCGGCCGGGGTAGAGCTGAACGTCGATGTGCGCGAACGGTTCCAGCCGCGCCCCGAACTTGCTGCGGGTGCGCCGCACCCCTTTGGCCACCGCGCGGACCAACCCGTGATCGCGGGTGAGCAGGGTGACGATGCGATCGGCTTCCCCGAGCTTGTGCTGACGGAGCACCACCGCTCGGTCCCGATACAGACGCATCCGTCCAGTCTTCCATTGATCGGGATGGATATCGGGTTCGCAGCGCCGATACTCTTGTCGGTGATGGTCGTCTCTCCCGCCTCCGGTACTCGGTTCCCCACTCTCGGCAACCAGCTCTTCGCCCTTGCCAGCGGCAGCGTGACCTCGGTCGAGCTGGTACGACGCTCCCTCGATGCGATCGAGGCGAGCCAACCGACGCTGAACGCCTTCCGGCTGGTGCTGCGCGAGTCCGCGCTCGCCGAGGCCGCCGCCGCTGACCGCAAACGCGCTGCGGGACAAGATCATTCGACCCTCCCCCTGCTCGGCATCCCGATCGCGGTCAAGGACGACGTGGACGTCGCGGGCGTGCCGACCCGATTCGGCGCCGACGGCGACGTGCCCGAGGCCACCGCCGACGCGGAGGTGGTCCGCCGGTTGCGGGCGGCCGGCGCGGTGATCGTCGGCAAGACGAACACCTGCGAACTGGGTCAGTGGCCGTTCACCAGCGGCCCGGCGTTCGGGCACACGCGCAATCCGTGGTCGCGCGAGCACACGCCGGGCGGTTCCTCCGGCGGCAGCGCGGCGGCCGTCGCGGCCGGGCTGGTCGCCGCCGCGATCGGCTCGGACGGGGCGGGCAGTGTGCGCATCCCCGCGGCCTGGACCCACCTGGTCGGCATCAAACCCCAGCGCGGACGGATCTCCACGTCACCGCTGGCCGAGGCGTTCAACGGCATCACCGTCAACGGCGTGCTGGCCCGCACGGTCGGCGACGCCGCGCTGGTGCTGGACGCGGCGTCGGGCAACGCCCCCGGCGACCTGCACACCCCGCCGCCGGTGACGGTGTCCGACCACGTGTCGCGGGCCCCCGGACCGCTGCGCGTCGCGCTGTCGACCAAGTTCCCGTACTCGGTTTTCCGGGCCACCCTGCACCCCGAGATCCGCGCGGCGATGGAGTCGGTCGCGCACCAACTCGAAGACCTCGGCCACACGATCATCGCCGCAGACCCCGATTACCACCTGCGCATGTCATGGAACTTCCTGGCGCGCTCCACCGCGGGCATTCCGCAGTGGATGGATCGGCTGGGGCCGGGCCCGCGCTGGGATCCGCGCACGCGCGCCAACGCGCTGACCGGCCGGGTGCTCAGCGAGCACATCCTGCGCAAGGCCCGAGCCCACGAGGCGGTCACCCGGCAGCGGGTCGGCTGGATCTTCAACCTCGCCGACGTGGTGCTCGCCCCGACCACCGCGCTTCCACCGCCGCGGGTCGACGCGTTCGACGGCCTGAGCGGGCTGGCCACCGACCGGGCGATGATCCGTGCCTGTCCCGCCACCTGGCCGTGGAACCTGTTGGGCTGGCCGTCGATCAACGTGCCTGCGGGGTTCACCTCAGACGGGCTGCCGATCGGCGTGCAGCTGATGGGTCCGGCGAACAGCGAACCGTTGCTGGTGTCACTGGCCGCCGCGCTGGAGGCGATCAACGGGTGGGCCACGGCTCAACCCGACAACTGGTGGGACACCCGGCTGGCGGCCGAGCCGTCGACGAATCTTCCCGCACCGGCTTCGGTGACCGTCGGGGTCGCGTAATCTCACCGGCTGTGACCGCCACCAGGATCGCCTGTGCGCTGCCGACGGCGCTGCTCCTGGGCGCCGTGGGCACCGCGCTGCCGGCTGCGCACGCCGACAACAAGCGCCTCAACGAGAGCGTCGTGGTCAACGTGTACACGATCCAGAAGCAACACGGCTGCGGCACCGACATCGCGATCAACCCGCAGCTGCGGCTGGCCGCCCAGTGGCATGCCAACGACGTCCTCAACAACCGTGCGCTCGACGGCGACATCGGCTCCGACGGCTCGACCGCACAGGACCGGGCCAACCGGGCGGGCTTCGTCGGGACGGTCGCCGAGACCGTTGCGATCAACCCGGCGCTGGCGATCAGCGGGATCGAGATCCTCAACCAGTGGTACTACCGCCCCGACTACATGGCGATCATGAGCAACTGCGCCAACACGCAGATCGGTGTGTGGTCGGAGAACAGCCTCGACCGCACCGTGGTGGTCGCGGTCTACGGCCAACCGGGCTGAGCGCTCGACGCGCTCACGCGGGCAGTCGATTCCAGTATCGGTGCCCCGTCATCGCGCAGACGAGCACCACTGCCGCCGCCGCGTAGACCGGCACCCCGACCCCCAGCTTGGTCAGCAGCGCTCCCGCCAGCGCGCCGGCGAAGATCAGCACCACCGCCCACAGCCGCCGGTGGGCCATCCACCCCAGGCCGCCCGCGAGCAGCGTCTCCCCGGCGAACGAGGTGATGGTCGACGTGACGACGACGGTGGTCATGTCCGGCACGGCGAGGAATCGCGCGATCGCGGCCTGCATGCCCATCACGACAGCAAGCGTTGTGGCGCAGGCGATTCCGCCCGCCGATCGACCGGTCGGAGCGACGACTGTCAACACCGTCGCCACCGCGGCGAGGACCACGGCGTTGGTCCACAGCGTCAGGGTGACGACGCGGTTCCAGCCGGCGGTCCGGCCCCGGGTGAGCAGGCCGGCCACCGCCGCGCCGACGGTGAAGCCACCCAGCGCGATCAGCGGGCCTGCCACCGGCAGACCCTCCTCCGAGGCGATGCCCATGCCCAGGATCACCACGTTGCCGGTCATGTTCCCGGTGAACACCCGGTCCAGGCTCAGGTAGCCCACCGCGTCGAGCGCGCCCGTCACGGCGGTCAGGGTCAGCATCAGGCCGACCCGCAGCTGACCGATCACGGGCGGGCCGGAAGACGCACGTGGTGCACGACGGCCGCCGAACCGTCCGCGCGGGGGTCAGTCGCCGCCACCAGCGAGCCGTCTGCCTGCGCGGCAACGACATTCGCCTGACCGCACGACTCACTGTGGCCGGGAAGCTCGACCACGTGGAGGCCCGAGCGCGCCAGCGCCGCGCGGGCCGGGCCATCGACGCCGTCCTCGACCGAGATCGTGTCGGCACCGGCGAGACGGGTCTGGCGACCGACGATCGCACGGGGGGCCGCCACCGCGTCGGCCGGGGCCGCTCCGTCGAGCATCCGCAGCAGGATCTCGGTGAGGATCTGCGGTTGGCCCTGCCCGCCCATCGTGGCCAGCACGTGCCGGAGCCTACCGTCCTCGGTGGTCAGCGCGGGCATCAACGTGTGGCGCGGCCGCTTACGCGGAGCCAGCACGTTCGGCGACGCGGGCGTGAGGTCGAAACTGGTTCCGCGGTTGTGGAACAGGATGCCTGTCTGCGGATCGATCAGGCCCGAGCCGAAGGCGTGATAGACGCTCTGGATCAACGACACGGCGAAGCCCTGCCCGTCGGCGGTGGCCACCCCCACGGTGTCGCCGGCGGGCGCCGGACCCGTCATGTCCCGGGTATGCGCGAGCGTCGCACGCGCACCCACGTCACCGTCGACGAGTGCGGCGACGTCCACATCGGCGTGTCGCGGGTCGGCCAGGTGGGCGGTCCGCAGCTGGTTCGCGTGACCGAAGATCTGCATCAGTGTCGGCAGGTCGTCGCCCAGCGGTTGCCCGACACCGAGCGCGTCGAGAGCCCGCAAGGCCCGCAGCATCACGAAGCCATGCGTGTTGGGTGGGCTGGTGTACACGGTGAGGCCGCGGAAGTGCACCGACAGCGGCTCGGTGACCTCGGCGGCGAACTCGGCGAAATCCGCGGCCTGCAGCACCGAGCCGCGCGAGCGCAGGTAAGCGACCGTGCGCTGCCCCAGCGTGCCGGTGTAGAACTCGTCGGGCCCGCCGAACCGCAGGGCGGTGAACGTGTCGGCCAACGCCCGCTGGCGGAAGATCTCGCCCTCTCTCAACGTCCGGCCGCCCGGGCGGAACACGATGTCGAAGTCGACGATGCCCGCCAGATCGGCGTTCTCGGCATCGTCGAGGTGAGCAGCGACCGACGAGGCCACGGGCACCCCGCTGCGGGCGATGCGTTCGGCAGGTTCGAGTAATCTGCTCCAGCGCAGACGGCTGCCGAAGCGCCACAACGCTTCCCATCCGCGCACCCCACCAGGCACCGTCACCGTGTCGACCCCGCGGTCCGGCAACGTGTCCCCGTGCACGGCGCGCATCGCGACCGGGTCGGCCGCGGCGCCGGCCCACCCCGAGGCATTGACACAGGTGACGGCGCCGTCGGGGCTGCGCACCAACGCGACGAGATCGCCACCGAGAGCGACGTTGTGCGGGTAGACGACGGTGAGGACCGCAGCGGCCGCGATCGCCGCGTCGACGGCGGTTCCACCGTGGCGGTAGACCTCGGCGGCGGCGTCGGTGGCCAGCCGGTGCGGCGTGGCGACGGCACCGGTCGACGATGTGTGACCGCTGGGCGTGGGCACGCAGCACTCCTCCCTGTCGCATCTCGGGGTGCCGGGTCGACCCGCCCGTGCTACCTATCGGAGGATAGGGCGCGTGTGGCGGCCGATGTCTTCAGACGGCGCCGGGTCACGGCACGGATGTCGGCCAGGCGGTCCTGGTCGGTCAACAGCGAGCGCACCACGAAGTCGGCAGCCTGGATCGGGCGCTGCCGGCGCACCGGGCCCGCCGGACCCCCCTGTTCCCGCAACGTCTCGAACAGCACACCGTTGGCGGCACGCACCACGAACGACGGCTCGAAGGCCGCGAACTCCCCCGCACGCCTACCGCCGGTGACCACGCGCTCGATCTGCCGGTGGAAGATCTCGATGCCGTGCCGCTCTGCCGCGAACTCGTCGAGCGCCAGCACCGCGTCCTGATACAGACCCCGTGCGTCGAACGGCTGCGCGAGGATCTCCCTGACGTCGCAGGCGATGGCCAGGTGGAGCTTCTCGGCCCAGCTCGACGTCTCCGCAAGCCGCCGGTCCATCCGCGCGATGGACGGGCCGAGATCGAGTTCGACCAGCGTGCGGAAGATCTCGTGCTTCGCCCCGAAATGGTGGAACAACGACGGCTGCCGGATCTGCACGGCCTCGGCGATGTCACGGGTCGACGTGCCGAAATATCCGCGCTGGGCGAACAACACAGACGCCGCCAGCAGAATGCGCCCCCGCGTTGACGACCAGTCCACCGCCGGCGGCTGCCACCCCTGCCCGTACGTCACCGAACCACTCTGACACAACCCGAGTGGACGACCCGGTCAGAACCCCAGCCGCCCCAGCTGTTTCGGATCCCGCTGCCAGTTCTTGGCGATCTTGACCCGCAGATCGAGGTACACCTTGGTGCCGAGCAGTTTCTCGATCTGCGTGCGCGCCGCCGTGCCGACCTCGCGCAACCGGGCGCCGCCCTTGCCGATCACGATGCCCTTCTGGGAATCCCGCTCGACGTAGAGGATCGCGTGCACCGCGATCAGCGGCGGCTGATCGTCACGACTCTCCCGTTCCTCGACCTCATCGATGACGACAGCCAGCGAATGCGGCAATTCATCACGCACCCCTTCGAGCGCCGCCTCGCGGATCAGCTCGGCCATCAGCACCTCTTCGGGCTCATCGGTGAGCTCCCCGTCGGGGTAGAAGGCCGGGCCCGGCGGCAGATGCGAGACGATCACATCGGTCAGCACGTCGAGTTGCTCGGCTTTGGTGGCCGAGACGGGCACGATGTCGGCGTCGGGCCCGACGAGCTCACTGACCGCCACGAGCTGTTGCGCCACAGCGTCTTTGCCGACCTTGTCGATCTTCGTGACGATCGCGATCAACGTTGTCTTGGGCGCCACCGCGCGGATCTGCTCGTAGATGAACCGGTCACCGGGACCGATCTTCTCGTCAGCCGGGATGCAGAGGCCGATGACGTCGACCTCGGAGTAGGTGTCCTTGACCAGATCGTTGAGCCGCTGCCCCAGCAGGGTGCGGGGCCGGTGCAGTCCCGGGGTGTCGACGAGCACGATCTGGAAGCTGTCCCGGTGCACGATCCCGCGGATCGTGTGCCGGGTCGTCTGCGGCCGGTTGGACGTGATGGCCACCTTGGCGCCGACCAGCGCATTGGTCAGTGTCGACTTGCCGGTGTTCGGCCTGCCGACGAAACATGCGAAGCCTGATCGGAATTCGTCGGTCACTGCGGGTTTCCGGCCCGATCGGTGACGATGATCGCGGCGTCGGCGCTCAGTTCACGCACCGCGGCCACTCCCGGATCGTCGGCGTCACCTCCGGTCAGCACCGCGGCCTCCAGACCGGTCGCACCGCTGGACACCGCGGCCGCGACAGCTGCCTGAAGCGCCGTCAACTCCAATGATGCCAACCCCACGGGCGCGCCGGCGTAGGTGCGGCCGTCGGCATCGCGCACCGCGGCGCCGGTGGTGGCCTCGGCACGTGCCATCGCACCGCGGGCGAGCACCACGAGCTTGGCGTCCTCGGCATCGAGCTCACTCACCATCGCTGTCCTCCGTGTCCTCGGGTTCGGGGTCGACGGGACGGACGAGCACGGTGCCGACCCGCACCCGTCCCCGCGGGTCCGGGCCGCCTTCGGCACGCAACAGCAGGCCGTCCCAGGTGATCTCGGCGCCGGGCAGCGGAACCCGGCCCAGCTCCAGAGCCAGCAACCCACCGACCGTGTCGACGTCGAGGTCCTCGGACAACTCGAGATCGTAGAGCTCGCCGAGGTCCTCGATGGGCAGTCGCGCCGATACCCGGTACTGCCGCTCGCCGAGGTCCTCGACGGGCGCGACCTCGTCGACGTCGTACTCGTCGGCGATCTCGCCGACGATCTCCTCCAGCACGTCCTCGATCGTGACCAGGCCGGCGATGGCGCCGTACTCGTCGACCAGCAGCACCATGTGCACACGGTCGAGCTGCATCTCGCGCAGCAGCGCATCAAGGGGCTTGGAATCGGGCACGAACGCCGGTTTGCGCATCACCTCGGCCACCGAGGTGTCCCGGCCGCCGTTGCGCGACGAGTACGTCCGTTGCACAAGGTCTTTGAGGTAGACCACGCCGACGATGTCGTCGACGTTCTCGCCGATCACCGGGATTCGGGAATGCCCGCTGCGTACCGCCAACGACGTCGCTTGACCGGCCGTTTTGTCCGACTCGATCCACACCATCTCGGTACGCGGCACCATCACCTCGCGCGCCGGGGTGTCCCCGAGTTCGAACACCGACTGGATCATCCGGCGTTCGTCGTCGGCCACCACACCCCGCTGCTGGGCGAGGTCGACCACCTCACGCAACTCGATCTCCGAGGAGAACGGTCCGTTGCGGAAGCCGCGGCCCGGTGTCAGCGCGTTACCCAGCAGGACCAGCAGCCGGCTCACCGGGGTGAGTACCACCGAGATGGCCTGCAGCGGCAGCGCCGAGACCAATGCGATCGTGTACGCGTTCTGCCTGCCGACGGTGCGCGGACCCACGCCGATGGCGACGAAGCTGATCACCGTCATGATCGCCGCAGCGGTCATCAGGCCGCCGCTGACGCCCAAGAAGTCGTCGAGGTAGGCGGCCAACAGCACCGTCGCACTCACCTCACACGCAATGCGGAGCAGCACAACGAGATTGATGTACCGCGGCCGGTCGGCCATCAGCTGCAGCAATCGCACCGAACCGGGTCGTTCGTCGCGAACCAACTCCTCGACCCGCGCCATCGACACGGTGCTGACCGCGGCGTCGATCGCGGCGAACAGGCCCGCGGCGGCAATCAGCAGAATCGCCCCGACGAACTGGCCCAGCCCGGTCACGGAGTGTCGCCGAGGTGGGATTCGTTGAAGTATCGCGACTCGTCGAGCAACCGGCGGTCCTTCTCACTCTGCCGGTCTTGGTGGTAGGCCTCCACCTGCTCGGCCACCCACTCCTCGAGCAGCTGACGCTGCAGCGCGAACATCTCTTTCTCCTCGTCCGGTTCGGCGTGGTCGTAACCCAAGAGATGCAGCACTCCGTGGACGGTGAGCAGCGCCAACTCCTGACCGAGGGTGTGGCCCGCATCGGCTGCCTGGGTCGCGGCGAACTCCGGGCACAACACGATGTCGCCGAGCATCTCGGGGCCCGGCTCGGGGGCGTCGGGGCGCCCACCCGGCTCGAGCTCGTCCATCGGGAAACTCATCACGTCGGTGGGGCCGGGCAGATCCATCCAGCGCATGTGCAGATCGGCCATGGCCGCCGAATCCAGCAGCACCATGGACAGTTCCGCAGCCGGGTTGACGTCCATCTTTCGGATCACAAAGCGCGCGACGCTCACGAGTTCGGTTTCGGAGACGTCGATGCCCGACTCGTTGGACACCTCGATGGTCATGGGTGTCGTTACCGCCTCGGCCTGCCGGTGCCCGAGCGGCGCTGGGCCCGGTTCATCAGGGTCGGCTCCTCGAATTTCGCGTAGGCGTCCACGATCTCGGACACCAGCCGGTGGCGCACCACGTCGGCGCTGGTGAGTTCGGCGAAGTGGATGTCGTCGATGCCGTCGAGGATCCGCATGGCCGCGTTCAGCCCCGACGGCGCCCCGCCGGGCAGGTCCACCTGTGTGATGTCGCCCGTGACAACGATTTTGGAGTTGAACCCCAACCGGGTCAGGAACATCTTCATCTGCTCGGCGGTGGTGTTCTGCGCCTCGTCGAGGATGATGAACGCATCGGAGATCGTGCGGCCACGCATGTAGGCCAGCGGCGCGACCTCGATGACGCCGGCGCTCATCAGCTTGGGGATCAGCTCGGGGTCCATCATGTCGTGCAGCGCGTCGTAAAGCGGGCGCAGGTAGGGATCGATCTTCTCGCTCAGCGTGCCGGGCAGGAAGCCGAGGCGTTCGCCCGCCTCGACCGCCGGCCGGGTCAAGATGATGCGGCTGACCTGTTTGGACTGCAGCGCGCTGACGGCCTTGGCCATCGCCAGATAGGTCTTGCCGGTGCCCGCCGGCCCGATGCCGAAGACGATCGTGTGGGTGTCGATCGCGTCGACGTAGCGCTTCTGGTTCAGCGTCTTGGGGCGGATCGTCTTGCCGCGGCGGCTCAGGATGTCCAGCGTCAGCACGTCGGCCGGCGACTCGTCGCCTGCCCCGGTCAGCATCGCGACGCTGTGCCGCACCGCGTCGGGAGTGAGCCGCTGACCGCTGCCGAGGATCTCGAGGAGCTCGGAGACCACCCGTTCGGCCAGCGCCACGTCGGCCGGTTCACCGGAGACGGTCAGCGCGTTGCCGCGGGCGTGGATGTCGGCGGTGAGCAGGGATTCCAGCGCCCGGAGGTTCTCGTCGGAGCGGCCGAGCAGGCCCACCACGAGGTCGGGCGGAACGGTGATGCTGCTGCGGACGTGCGAACTGTCCGAGCCTGCGTTCGTCTCGCGGGGGGTCACGTGGAGTTGTCTGCCTGCTTCCTGTGCCGGTGAATGCTGACCAGTTTAGCGTCAGGCCCCGCGCGGGGTCAGCACACCGAGCGCGCCCAGCGCAACAGCCGCGGCCGTCGACGTGCGCAGCACCGTGGGGCCGAGTCGCACCGCGACTGCGCCCGCCCCGGTCAGCGTGTCCAGCTCGGCGTCGGAGATGCCCCCTTCGGGACCCACCACGAGCGTCACCGCGGCGGCATCTGCCAGCGGCACGTCGCTCAGCGGGCGATCGGCTGATTCGTGCAACACCAGGACCGGTCCGGGGGCTGCGCGGACGAGATCCGCCAGTTCGGCGCTGGACACCGGGGCGTGCACGGCGGGAATGTGGGGCCGCCGTGACTGGCGGGCCGCCGAGCGCACCACCGCGGCCCACCGGCGCAACCCCTTGTCGACCTTCGCCGCACCCTCCCAGCGGGCGACGCAGCGCGCGGCCTGCCACGGCACGAACGCGTCGGCGCCTGCCTCGGTGGCCAGTTCGACGGCGAGCTCGGCGCGCTCCGACTTGGGCAGCGCCTGCACCACGGTCACCGTCGGCGTCGGCGGCGCGACCACCCGGCGGTCCCTCACCCGCGCGGTCAGCCGGCCTTTGCCCACGTCTTCGACGACGCACTGCGCGACCGTGCCCGCACCGTCGGCGAGGTCGAGTTCCTCACCGACGCGGGTGCGGCGCACCGTGGCCGCGTGGTGGCCCTCGTCGCCGTCGACGAAGGCGACCTCATCGACACCGGGCACCGCGTCGACGTAGAACAGGCTCCGCACTGCGGGTCAGCGGCCGGTGAACGTCTCGCGCAACCGGGAGAACAGGCCGCCGCCGTTGTTCGTGGCGGTGGTCGCCGTGGTGCGCACCTGGGCGGTGTCGCGACTGCGCTCCTTGAACGTGCGCAGCAGTTCGATGTCGTCGTGGTCCAGCCGCGACGGCACCACCACGTCGATGTGGGCGTGCAGATCACCGCGCACCCCGGACCGCAGATGCGGCATGCCGTGGCCCCGCAGGGTCGTCACCGAACCCGGCTGCGTGCCCGCACCGATCGTGATCTCGGTCGGCCCGTCGAGGATCGCGTTCACCGACACCGCGGTGCCCAGGGCCGCGTCGACCATCGGCACCGAGATCGTGCAGTGCAGGTCGTCGCCGTCGCGGACGAACACGTCGTGCGGCTTCTCGTGCACCTCGACGTACAGGTCGCCGGCCGGCCCGCCACCGGGGCCGACCTCGCCCTGGGCGGCCAGCCGCACCCGCATGCCCTCGCCGACCCCGGCGGGGATCTTGACGCTGATCTCGCGCCGGGCCCGCACCCGGCCATCGCCGGCGCACCGGTTGCACGGGTCGGGGATCACCTCACCGACGCCGCCGCACACCGGGCACGGTCGTGACGTCATCACCTGACCGAGCAGCGAGCGCTGCACGGTCTGCACCTCGCCCCGGCCGTGACAGGTGTCGCAGGTGACGGGGGTGGAATTGCCGTGGGTGCCCTTGCCGTGGCAGAGGTCGCACAGCACCGCGGTGTCGACCGTGACCTGCTTGGTCACCCCGGTGGCGCACTCCTCGAGGTCCAGGCGCATCCGGAGCAGCGAATCCGACCCGGGCCGGACGCGGCCGATCGGGCCGCGGGACGCATTGCCGCCGCCGAAGAACGCCTCGAAAACGTCCCCGAGCCCGCCGAAGCCGCCGAAGCCGGCTCCCGCGCCACCCGCGGACTCCAGCGGATCCCCGCCCAAGTCGACGATGCGCCGCTTCTCCGGATCACTGAGCACCTCGTAGGCGGCGCTGACCTCTTTGAAGCGCGCCTGCGCCTCTTCGTCGGGGTTGACGTCGGGGTGCAGCTCTCGGGCCAGCTTGCGATAGGCGCGCTTGATCTCCGTATCGCTGGCGCCTTTGCCCACTCCGAGCAAGCCGTAATAGTCGCGTGCCACGCTCAACCTCTCCCACCCGTCGATCCGTGCTGCATACCCAGCGCAGCACAGATCAGCGGCTACCTAAGACTTCGCCAATATAGAGAGCAACTGCGGCGACGTTGGCGATGGTTCCCGGATAGTCCATCCGTGTGGGACCCAACACACCCATGCCGCCGAACACCTTGCCCGAACTACCGTAGGTGGTACTGACCACCGAGGTGCCCGCCATCTGTTCCGCCTCGGTCTCGTGCCCGATCCGCACGGTCACCTTCCCGGCCTCCTGCTGCTTGGCCAGCAGCCGCAACACCACGACCTGCTCCTCGAGCGCTTCGAGGACCGAGCGCAGCGAGCCGCCGAAATCGGCGGTGTTGCGCGTCAGGTTCGCCGTGCCGCCGAGCAACAACCGCTCCTCGGTGTGCTCGACGAGCGTCTCGACCAGCACGGTCGCCGCGCGGCCGACGGCATTGGCCAGCCCGCCCTGGCCGGTGATGTGCGACGCGAGATCCGACACCGCGACCGAGGCCGCGGCCAGCGGCTTGCCCTCCAGCGCCTGCCCCAGGAGATCGCGTAGCTGGGACAGTTGTGCGTCGTCGATACCGTCGCCGAGCTCGACGATGCGTTGGTCGACGCGCCCGGAGTCGGTGATCACCACCAACAGCAGCCGGGCCGGGGTCAGCGCCACCACCTCCAGGCGGCGCACCGTCGACGTCGACAGCGTCGGGTACTGCACGATCGCGACCTGACGGGTCAGCTGGGCCAGCAATCGCACCGCCCGCCGCAGCACGTCGTCGAGGTCGACGCCCGACTCGAGGAAGGACATGATCGCGCGTCGCTCCGCTCCCGACATCGGCTTCACGTCGTCGAGGCGGTCGACGAATTCGCGGTAGCCCTTCTCGGTGGGAACCCGGCCCGAGCTGGTGTGTGGCTGGGTGATGTATCCCTCGGCTTCCAGCACCGCCATGTCGTTGCGCACGGTCGCGCTGGACACCCCGAGGTTGTGTCGCTCGACCAGGGTCTTGGAGCCGATGGGCTCCTTCGTCGCGACGAAGTCGGCGACGATCGCGCGGAGAACTTCGAATCGGCGCTCATCAGCGCTGCCCATTGCTCACCCCACTTCAGTTCACACGTGACCGACCGGTCCATTTTACGGTCATCAACAGCAGTGATCGTCAGGTGAGCGGTCCGGCGCCGCTGTCGGCGTCGGGTTAACCTTGCGGGGCTGAGCACAAGCGATGGCAGGCAAGCAAAGGCGTGTCGATGATCTTCAAGGGTGTCCGTGACGGCAGGCCGTATCCGGACCACGGTCTGTCCCACCGGCAGTGGGCTCAGATCCCGCCCCGCCAGATCCGCCTCGACGAACTCGTGATGACCACGACGGTGCTGGCGCTGGACCGGCTGCTGTCGGAGGACTCGACCTTCTACGGCGATCTGTTCCCCCACGCGGTGCGCTGGCGCGGCAACGTCTACCTCGAAGACGGGCTGCACCGTGCGGTGCGGGCGGCGCTGCGCAATCGCACCGTGCTGCACGCCCGGGTCTTCGACATGGACATGCCGGCGCCGCAGCCGGGCTGACGGCTCACCCGAGCAGCGGCTTCCTGTCCCGGGTCAGGTCGGTCATCGCGTCCTGCATCGCGGACTCCACCCGGGCCGCGAACTGCTCTGCGGTCTCGTCGTCCCCGGCGGTCATCGGTGCGAGCACGCGGGTCACCAGCTTGCTGGGCAGCGGCAGGTACGGGAGCATGCCCACCGCGCCGACGTTGAGCCCCCACGGCACCGAGACGCTCACCGGCAATGCCTTCACGCGCAGGATCTTGTCCAGGCGCAGCGCCCGGGCCAGCCGCTCACCACTGGACAGCACGAGCAGCGACTCCCCCGCGCCGGCGGTGACCAGCGGGACGATCGGCACGTGCTGCTCCATGGCCAGCCGCGCGAAGCCGCTGCGGCCGTCGAACTTCACCAGGTTGCGCTCGTCGAATGTCTTCGCCGCGTCCTTGTCGCCCCCGGGGAAGACCAGTACGTGGTGTCCGGCATCGAAGGCCTCCACCGCGCTGTCCCGGCTGGCCGGGCGGGCCCCGAGAGGCTCGAAGAGCCGGCCGACGCCCAGCGTCCACGCCATCTGATGGGTCAGGATCGTCAGCGGTCGATCGAGATGCATCTCGTCGAGAGCGGCCCGCACGGCGAACACGTTGAGGTCGACGACGCCGCCGAAGCCGTGGTTGGCGACGAACAGCACGGGTTGGTCGGGCGCCTCGATCGAGGAGTCGATGTCGAGCCGGTGGTACCGCCGGACGAACTCACCGCCGACGGCGGCGACCGCCGCCATGGCGCGCGCGATCGCGTCGTCGACGACGGGCTCGCCGCCCAGACTCTCGGCCACCCCGTCGAGTGCCGACAAGATCCCGTCGGCGAAGCTCTCCAGCCGGCCCCGCTCCGCATCGGCCACCATTCATCCCTCCGACGAGCCCACCCCACGTTCGCGGTCATCGAAGCACACCGCCCGCGCTGGCGGACCCGAGGACGCGCACGGTATGACTGGAGCCATGAAATTGACAGGTGTCGGGTTGTGGAGTTCGCAGTTGCGGTACGGCAATGCCGGGGAGGCGGCCGACGCGGCTGCCGAGCTCGACGAGCTCGGTTTCCCGGCGCTGTGGATCCCCGACGTGGGCGGACCGGTCCTCGACGCGGTCGACAATCTGCTGGGCGCGACCTCGAAGACCGTCATCGCCACCGGCATCCTGAACCTGTGGATGCACGAGCCGGCCGAAGTCGCCTCACGCTATGCCACGCTGACCGAGACCCACGGCGAGCGCTTCCTGCTGGGTATCGGCTGCAGCCACGCCCCGCTGATCGACTCCCAGGAGCCGGGGCGCTACCGCAAACCGCTCGCCGCGACCAAGGCGTTCCTCGACGGTATCGACGCATCGCCCACCCCGGTGCCGACCGGTAACCGCGTGCTCGCGGCACTGGGCCCGAAGATGCTGGAGCTGTCGGCGACTCGGGCCGCCGGCGCGCATCCGTACCTGAGCACGCCCGATCACACCCGCACGGCGCGGGAGCTGCTGGGTGACACACCGATGCTGCTGCCCGAGCAGAGCGTGCTGCTCGTCGACAGCCGCGACGAGGCACGCGCGATCGGCACCGACTGGCTGCGCAACTACCTGGGGTTGCCGAACTACGCGAACAACATCCGCCGCAGCGGCTTCACCGAAGAGGACATCAGCACGGTCAGCGACCGGCTGTTCGACGCCCTGATCGCATGGGGCGACGAGGAGACCGTGCTGCGGCGGGTCACCGAGCACCTCGATGCCGGCGCCGACCACGTCTGCGTGCAGGTGCTGACCGCTGATCCCCGGGAGTTCCCCCGCGAGCAGTGGCGTCGGCTGGCGGCCGCGCTGGCCTGACCAGCCGGACTGTTCAGCTCAGCAGCTCGCGCACCACGGCGTCGGCCAGCAGCCGGCCCCGGTCGGTGAGCACCACGGCGTCACCCTCGGTGCGTAGCAGGCCGTCGGCGATGATGCGCGCCGCACGGGCACGCTCGCCGTCACCCAGCAGTGCGGTCGGCAGCCCGGCACGCAGCCGGACGCGCAGCATCACGTCCTCGACATGCGAGGTGTCGCCGTCGATGGTCTCGAAATCGGCCACCGGCAGGCGACGGCCGGCCAGCACGGCCGCGTAGGCGCTGGGGTGCTTGACGTTCCACCAGCGGGTGCCGGCCACATAGCCGTGCGCTCCCGGCCCGGCGCCCCACCACTGCCCACCCGCCCAGTAGCCCAGGTTGTGTCGGCACTCGCCGCCGGGCCGTGCCCAGTTCGACACCTCGTACCAGCTCAGCCCGGCTGCTCCGAGGCGCTGGTCGAGGAGTTCGTAGCGACGGGCGAGCACGTCGTCGTCGGGCGCGGGCAGCTCGCGGCGGCGCACTTTGCGGGCCAGTGCGGTGCCGTCCTCGACGATCAGGGCGTAGGCGGACACGTGGTCGACGCCCGCGGCGATCGCCGCGTCGGCCGACCGCAGCAGGTCGTCGTCACTCTCCCCCGGCGTGCCGTAGATGAGGTCGATGTTGACGTGCTCGAAGCCCGCCCGGCGGGCCTCCTGCGCCGCCTCCAGGGGACGGCCCGGTGAGTGGACCCGGTCCAGCGTCGCGAGCACATGTGGTGCGGTGGACTGCATCCCCAGCGAGACACGGGTGTAACCGGCTGCCCGCAGCCCGTCGAAGAACGCGGGCGACGTCGATTCCGGGTTCGCCTCGGTCGTCACCTCCGCGTCGCGTGCGAGGACGAAATGCTCGCGGATCGCGTCGAGCACCTCGGCGAGGCCGGCGGCGCCCAGCAGTGACGGCGTGCCACCGCCGACGAAGATCGTCGCGACCGGCGGGGCGGTCCCGAGCCGCGCCGCGGCGAGCGCGAGTTCGGTCCGCAGTGCCGCCAGCCAGCCCGCCGGTGTTGCGCCGCCCAACTCGGCGGGCGTGTAGGTGTTGAAGTCGCAGTAGCCGCAGCGCGTCGCACAGAACGGCACGTGGATGTACAGCCCGAACGGTGCGCCCGGGGTGAGCGCGAGCTCCGGGAGCTGCGCGGGCATCGAGGACACCGGGCTGGGCAGGACGGGCATGCGACCAGTGTCCCAGGTGGTGTGCGGCAGAGTTCTGCTCGCGGTGAGCACAAATATGTGCCGGTTGGGACCGGTGGGCCAGGTCGTGGCACAATGGCCGGGTGACCGACGCAGGCATGCCCACCCGCGTGATGCTGGTGATCCGTCGGCACGTCGACTTCAAGCGTGTGTGCAGCAGCTGTTGTTGCGCTGTGTGACGACGTAGACCTGCCCACCTGCACTTTCAGCTGGCCGCCGGATCTGCGACGCCGGACAGCCCCCGGTGATCACGCGCAGTGACGAACGCCGGCTCCGATACAGGAGCCACGATGACATCAACGACACCCAAGGCAACACCCAAGCGTCCGCGCGGGGAAGGCCAGTGGGCGCTCGGCTATCGCGAGCCGCTCAACGCCAACGAACAGGCGAAGAAGGACGACAACCCGCTCAACGTGCGAGCGCGCATCGAGAACATCTACGCCAAGAACGGCTTCGAGTCGATCGACAAGGGTGACCTGCGCGGCCGCTTCCGCTGGTGGGGGCTCTACACCCAGCGCAAGCCCGGCTACGACGGCACGTGGACCGGTGACGAGAACACCGACATGCTCGAAGACGAGTACTTCATGCTGCGGGTCCGCAGCGACGGCGGCGCACTGACCGCGGCGGCGCTGCGGACGCTCGGCGGCATCTCGACCGAGTTCGCACGCGACACCGCCGACATCTCCGACCGCCAGAACGTGCAGTACCACTGGATCCGTGTCGAGGACATGCCGGAGATCTGGCGCCGGCTCGACGAGGTCGGCTTGCAGACCACCGAAGCGTGCGGCGACTGCCCGCGCGTCGTGCTCGGCTCGCCGCTGGCGGGTGAGTCGCTCGACGAGGTGATCGACGGCACCCCGGCGGTCGACGAGATCGTCAAGCGCTACATCGGCAAGCCCGAGTACTCGAACCTGCCGCGCAAGTTCAAGACCGCGATCTCCGGCCTGCAGGACGTCGTGCACGAGGTCAACGACGTCGCGTTCATCGGCGTCGAGCATCCCGAGCACGGACCCGGCTTCGACCTGTGGGTCGGCGGGGGTCTCTCGACCAACCCGATGCTGGGACAGCGGGTCGGCGCCTGGGTGCCGCTCGACGAGGTCCCCGATGTGTGGGAGGGCGTGGTCAGCGTCTTCCGCGACTACGGCTACCGGCGCCTGCGTTCGAAGGCCCGCCTCAAGTTCCTGATCAAGGACTGGGGTGTCGAGAAATTCCGGGAAGTTCTCGAGACGGAGTACTTGAAGCGCCCGTTGATCGACGGTCCCGCGCCTGAGCCGGTGACCCGCCCGATCGACCACGTCGGGGTGCAGAAGCTCCGCAACGGGCTCAACGCCGTGGGCGTCGCCCCGATCGCCGGGCGCGTGTCGGGCACGATCCTGACCAAGGTCGCCGACCTCGCCGAAGCGGCGGGCAGTGATCGAATCCGGTTCACGCCCTATCAGAAGCTGATCATCCTCGATGTGCCGGACGAGAAGCTGGACGAGCTGCGGACCGGTCTGGACGCACTCGGGCTGCCGTCGACGCCGTCGCACTGGCGGCGGAACCTGATGGCCTGCACGGGCATCGAGTTCTGCAAGCTGAGCTTCGCCGAGACCCGCAGCCGGTCACAGGTGCTGGTGCCGGAGCTGGAGAAGCGGCTCGAGGACATCAACAACCAGCTCGACGTGCCGATCACCATCAACATCAACGGCTGCCCGAACTCGTGCGCCCGCATCCAGGTCGCCGACATCGGGTTCAAGGGCCAGATGGTCGACGATGGTGACGGTCCCGAGGAGGGTTTCCAGGTTCACCTCGGGGGAAGTCTGGGTCTGGACAGTGGCTTCGGCCGCAAGCTGCGCCAGCACAAGGTGGTCGCCACGGAGCTCGGTGACTACATCGACCGGGTCGTTCGCAATTTCGTGAAACAACGAGAGCAGGGCGAGCGTTTCGCTACGTGGGCACTACGAGCAGACGATGCGGACTTGAGGTGATGTGACGTGACCGACGTGATGACCGAGACGGACTTGCAGCAGTTGGCCGAGCGCGGCGCGGCGGAGTTGGGGCCGCACGCATCTGCTGTCGACCTGCTGCGATGGACCGACGAGAACTTCGCGGGCAACTACATCGTGGCGTCGAACATGCAGGACGCGGTCCTGGTGGATCTGGCCGCCGCGGTGCGGCCGGGGGTCGACGTGTTGTTCCTCGACACCGGCTACCACTTCGTCGAGACGATCGGTACCCGCGACGCGGTCGAGGCGGTCTACGACGTGAACGTCGTCAACGTGCGGCCGGAGAAGACCGTCGCCGAACAGGACGCGCTGTTCGGCAAGAACCTGTTCGAGCGCAGCGCCAACGAGTGCTGCCGGATGCGCAAGGTCGAGCCGCTGTCCAAGGCGTTGGCCGGCTACTCCGCGTGGGTCACCGGTATCCGCCGGGTCGAGGCGCCGACGCGCGCCAACGCCCCGCTGATCAGCTGGGACAAGGCGTTCGGGCTGGTGAAGATCAACCCGTTGGCGGCGTGGACCGACGACGAGATGCAGCACTACATCGACACCCACGGCATCCTGGTGAACCCGCTGGTCGACGAGGGTTATCCGTCCATCGGCTGCGCACCGTGCACGGCCAAGCCGATCGCCGGCGCCGATCCCCGTAGCGGCCGGTGGGCGGGGCAGTCCAAGACGGAGTGCGGGCTGCACGCGTCGTGACTCCCTCGCCGGACTCGCTGGTGCTGACGGCGCACGGCAGTGCCGATCCTCGCTCGGCCGCGACAGTGCGTGCGATCGCGGAGTGCGTTCGCCGGGTGCGACCCGGGGTCGACGTCCGGGTGGCGTTCTGCGAGCAGACCGCCCCGAACCTCGTCGACGTGTTGCGTGAGGTGCCGCGCGGCCGCGCCGTCGTCGTTCCGCTGCTGCTCGCCGACGCCTACCATGCGCGCGTCGACATTCCGGCGATGATCGCCGAGTCCGGCTCGGGCGCCCGCCTGGGCGCCGTGCTGGGCGAGGACGAACGCCTGATCGCGGTGCTGCGGCAACGGCTCGAGCAGGCAGGGTTGTCGCGCCTGGATCCGGATGTCGGCGTGATCGTCACCGCGGTCGGCTCCTCACATCCCCAGGCCAATGTCCGTACCGCGGCAGTCGCGCGCGAGGTGGTGCTCACCACCCGGTGGGCGGCCACGACGGCGTTCGCCACCGGTCCGTCGCCGTCTCCGGCCGAGGCGGTCGCCCACCTTCGACAGCGCGGGGTGACGCGGCTGGTCTTCGCGCCCTGGTTCCTCGCGCCGGGCCGCATCACCGACCGGGTCGCGGCGTTCGCGCGGCGGGAAGGCATCCCGATGTCGGCCCCGCTGGGGGCCCACCGCCAGGTCGCGGAGACGGTGCTGGATCGCTTCGACGCGGCCCGCTCTGCCCACGCGGCGGCCTGACCAGCGAATATCCCGGACTTCGGTACGCTCGGTGCCACCTGACGGCTCACGAGCAAGGACTCGATGCACCCTCATAGACCCGAGGCGGTCACATGCTGACCGCCGTTGCTGCAATTCTGCTGGGCCTTGTCGTGGTTTTCGCGATCACCGTGGCGACGGGATACTTCGTCGCTCAGGAGTTCGCCTACATGGCGGTCGACCGGTCGCGCCTGAAGGCCCGCGCCGACGCCGGTGACCGCGCCGCCGAACGCGCGCTGACGGTGACCCGACGGACGTCGTTCATGCTCTCGGGCGCCCAGCTGGGCATCACCGTCACCGGACTGCTCGTCGGATACGCCGCCGAACCGCTGATCGGCAGGGGTCTGGAGACCCTGCTGGGCGGTTCGGGGCTTCCGATGGCGATCGCCGTCGCGATCGGCGGCGCGGCCGCGATCGGTGTCTCGACGGTGATCCAGATGCTGTTCGGCGAGCTGTTCCCCAAGAACCTCGCGCTCGCCCGGCCCGAGCAGCTCGCCCGCCGGCTGGCCTGGTCCACCACCGCATATCTGACGGTGTTCGGCTGGCTGATCTGGCTGTTCGATCAGTCGTCGAACCTGCTGTTGCGCGCGCTGCGCATCGAACCGGTGCACGATGTCGAGCACTCCGCCACCCCCCGCGACGTGGCGCACATCGTCGCGACATCGCGTGCGGCGGGCGAGATTCCGGCCGGGCTGTCCACACTGTTGGACCGGATCCTCGACTTCCCCACCTCCACGGCCCGGCACGCGATGGTCCCGCGGGCCCGCGTCGACACGGTGCTCGACACCGAGCCGGTGGCAGATGTGCTGTCCCGCATGGGGTCCGCCCACACCCGCTATCCGGCCGTCGCGGCCGGACACGACGACGTCGTCGGCGTCATCCACCTGCACGACCTCCTGTCGGCGGACCCACCCTCGGGCACCGCGGCGGATCACTGTCGACGGGCCGTGGTCGTACCCGAGACGCTGCCGTTGCCGAACGTCGTTCGCGTGCTTGCGGATTCACGGAGGAGATGGCGATCGTCATCGATGAGTTCGGCGGCTTCGCCGGGATCGTGACGATGGAGGATCTGGCCGAGGAACTGGTCGGCGACATCGACGACGAGCACGACGGGGCGGACCGCGAAGAGCCGGTCACCGAGCTCGCCGATGGCTGGGTGATGACCGGCGACCTCCCGGTGGACGAGGCCGAGCGCCTGCTGGGCGTGACACTGCCCACCGGCGACTACGAGACGGTCGCGGGCATGGTGATCGCACACGCCGACGGTTTGCCTGCTGTCGGCGATCGGGTGTCGGTGCCCCTGCCCGCCGAACCGTCCGATTTCCTGAGCACCCAACCACCCGGCGAACGGGCGCTCGTCGCCGAGATCCGCGCCGTCCAGCGGCGCGTCCCGGCGCACGTGCACCTGAGCGTGGCCGTCACTGACGCGAGACCACGGGCGGAGCACGATGTCTGATCTCTGGTCGATCTCTGCGATCACTGCGGCGCTGATCGCGTTGAGCGCCTTCTTCGTCGCCGTTGAGTTCTCGTTGATCGCCGCACGGCGCAGCCGACTCGTCGACGCGGCCGCCGACAGTCGCGGCGCCCGGGCTGCGCTGCGCAGTGCATCCGAGCTGTCGGTGGTGCTGGCAGGAGCGCAGCTCGGCATCACCGCCTGCACCCTGCTACTCGGAGCGATCACCAAACCGGCTGTGCACTATGCCCTTTCGCCGTGGCTGCAGACCGTCGGCGCGCCACCCTGGCTCGCCGAAGTCGGCGGGTTCGTGCTGGCTCTGGCGATCGTGACGTTCCTGCACCTGGTGATCGGCGAGATGGCGCCCAAGTCCTGGGCGATCGCCCATCCGGAGCGGTCAGCCGCTCTGCTCGCAGCACCGATGCGCGGCTTCATGTTCCTCACCCGTCCCCTGCTGCACGCGTTGAACCAGGCGGCGAACTGGTGCCTGCGCCGCGTCGGCGTCGCCCCGGTGGACGAACTGGCCGACAGCCAGGACCCCGAGACGCTGCGCCAGCTGGTGGAGCACTCCGCGACCACGGGCACCCTCGACGCCGACTACCACGCGAACCTGTCCAGCGCACTCGAGCTGGACGGCTTGCGGGTCGGCGAGCTGGCACGTCCGGCCGCGCCGACCGGCTGGGTCACCCCCGACGCCGATACCGGCCAGATCCGTTCCGCCGCACGAGAGTCCGGTCACCTGCGACTCCTGGTGGGCGACAGGGAAAGCGGCACCGTGCTCGGCGTCGTGCACGTCCGCGACGCCCTGGCCTCCACCGCGTGCGCTCGCGAGCTGATGCGTCCCGCGGTGACGCTGGCTGCGGACATGCCGATCTACGACGCCCTGCAGCTGATGCAGAGCACGCGCACGCACCTGGCGGTGGTGCCGACGGCGGGCGGGGTCGCGGTGCTGACCCTGACCGATGTCATGCACCGGCTGCTGGCCATCGACGCGGCGTAGCTCACACCGCCCACTCCTTGACCCTATACCCATAGGGGTATAGCTTCGTGGTAGCGGAATAGATACCCCACTGGGTATGAAGGAGACGAACGATGAAGTTCATCCAGTACTACCTCGACTGCCTGTCGCACGCCTCGTACCTGATCGGTGATGAGACGTCCGGCCGCGCCGCGGTCGTCGACCCACAGCGTGACGTGTCGGAATACCTCGCCGACGCACGCGAGCTGGGCATGCACATCGACCTGGTGATCGAGACCCACTTCCACGCCGACTTCCTGTCCGGCCATCTGGAGCTCGCCGATGCGACCGGGGCCACGATCGTGTACTCCTCGGTCGCCGCGCCCGAATTCGACGTCATGGGCGTCGAGGACGGGCAGCGCTACGCCCTCGATCCCGCCGGCGGAGCCACGTTGGAATTCCGGCACACCCCCGGGCACACGCCCGAGTCGATGAGCGTGGTCGTCTACGAACGCGCCGCTGACACGGTTCCCTACGGCGTGCTGACCGGCGACACCCTGTTCATCGGCGACGTCGGCCGGCCCGACCTGCTCGCGTCGGTCGGCTACTCCCGCGAGGAGCTCGCCACGATGCTGTACGACTCGTTGCACGACAAGCTGATGACCCTTCCCGACGCGACCCGCGTCTACCCCGCCCACGGCGCCGGGTCGGCGTGCGGCAAGAACCTCTCCACGGAGCTGTGGTCGACGATCGGCGAGCAGAAGCGGTGGAATTACGCGTTGACCGCCCCGGACCGGGAGACGTTCATCGCCCTGGTCACCGAGGGCCAGCCGCCCGCGCCCGGATACTTCGCCTATGACGCGACGTTGAACCGCAAGGACCGCGCGCTGCTCGACGAGGATCGGATGCCCCCCGCCCTGACCTACGACGAGATGGCCGACCGGCTGGCCGACGGCGCGGTCCTGGTCGACGGCCGCAGTCCGGTCGAGTTCGCCCAGGGCCATTTCCGCCAGGCGATCAACATCGGACTCGAGGGCCGCTACGCCGAATTCGCGGGTTCGGTCGTGACGCCGGACAACGACATCGTGCTGATCACCGAACCCGGTCACGAGCTCGAAGGGAAGAACAGGTTGGCCCGCATCGGGTTCGACCGTGTGATCGGCCATCTCGAGAACCCCGAACAGGCGATGCTCGCGCATCCAGACCAGGTGCAGATGGCATCGCGGTTGTCCGCCAAGGACTTCGGTCAGCGAGCGGCTTCCATCACCGATCTGCAGGTCGTCGACGTCCGCAATCCCGGCGAGGTGCAGGCAGGCAGCATCCCCGGCGCGGTCAACATCCCCGTCGGCCAATTGCCCGGCCGGCTCGCGGAATTGGATCCGGCAGCCCCCACCGTCGTCTACTGCGCCGGCGGCTACCGTTCGTCCGTGGCGGCAAGTGTACTGCGCCGCAAAGGGTTCGCCGACGTCAGCGACATCCTGGGCGGATTCGGCGCCTGGTCCGAGATCACCCAGAACGCCTGAGCCGAGCCGGGATTGTTCTGCCCGCCTCGCCTGTTATACCCCCACGGGTAGGATCGCGGACACCCTCGAACCTCGTGCGGAAAGGACCCGTCATGGTCGGTGACGAAGAAGCCATTGGCGCTGTCTTGAACAGACTCCGCCGAGCCCAAGGACAGCTCGCCGGTGTGATCTCGATGATCGAGCAGGGCCGGGAGTGCAAGGACGTGGTGACTCAGCTCGCCGCGGTGTCGCGAGCTCTCGACCGGGCCGGGTTCAAGATCGTCGCGACGGGTCTGCGGGAGTGCGTCACCGAAGGCAAGGCCTCCGACGGCGGCACCCGCGAGATGAGTGTCGACGAGCTGGAGAAGCTGTTCCTGGCCCTGGCCTGATCACCGGAGCTGCGCGGGCTCACCGTCGGTCACGTCGGCCGCGGTCCGCACGTCCTCGGGCAGCCGCGGCACCCTCGTGGCGCGCACGTAGACGGTGTCGCCGGGCCGCAGCGCCAACGCCTCGGCGTCGCCGCGGGTGATCTGCGCGGTGAACGGCGTGCGCGTGGCGGCGCTGGTGAGTTCCACCCGTACCTCGAAGCCGAGCATCACGATGCGGTCGATGGTCGCCTTGGTGACGCCGGCGGACTGCACCGAGTCATCGCCGTTGGCGATCGCCATGTCCGGGTTGCGGCCCACACGGATGTCGTGCGGGCGCACCAGCGCCCCGTTCAGCGTGGAGACCGCACCGAGGAAACCCATCACGAACGCATTGGCCGGCCGGTCGTAGACATCGGTGGGTGAGCCGACCTGCTCGATACGACCCTTGTTGAGCACGGCGATGCGGTCGGCGACGTCGAGCGCCTCCTGCTGATCGTGGGTCACCAGCACGGTGGTCACGTGCACCTCGTCGTGCAGGCGGCGCAGCCATGCGCGCAGATCCTCGCGCACCTTGGCGTCGAGCGCGCCGAAGGGTTCGTCGAGCAACAGCACGTGCGGATCGACGGCCAGCGCACGCGCCAGCGCCATCCGCTGACGCTGCCCCCCGGAGAGCTGATTGGGATAGCGGGTCTGGAACCCGGCGAGCCCCACCACCTCGAGCAGGTTGTCGACCTTGCTCGCGATCTCCGCCTTGGGCCGTTTGCGGATCTTGAGTCCGAAGGCGACGTTCTCCCGCACCGTCAGATGCTTGAACGCGGCGTAGTGCTGGAAGACGAACCCGATGCCGCGCTTCTGCGGCGGCACGTCGGTGACGTCACGGCCGTGGATCGTGATCGTGCCGGAGTCCGGTTCGTCGAGGCCGGCGATGGCGCGCAGCAGCGTCGACTTGCCCGATCCGCTGGGGCCGAGCAGTGCGGTCAGCGATCCGGCAGGCACGACGAAGTCGACGTTGTCGAGCGCGGCGAAATCGCCGTAGCGCTTGTTCGCACCGGAGACGGTGATCGCGTTGCTCATGAGGACATGGCTCCCAGATGGTGGACGGAACTCATTGTGCGGCCTTGGTTCGGCGGGCGTCGAGCAGCACCTGGGCGACCAGAACCAGGACGGCGACGCTCATCAACAGCGTGGCGATCGTGTAGGCACCGTACTCGGTACCGCGGTTGTAGCGGTCGGCGACCAGCAGCGTCAGGGTCTGCGACTGGCCCGGCAGGTTGGACGACACCATGATGACCGCACCGAACTCACCCAGGGTGCGCGCGACCGTCAGCACGATGCCGTACGTCAGACCCCAGCGGATCGACGGGAGCGTGATGCGCCAGAACGTCTGCCACCACGTGGCGCCCAACGTCGCTGACGCCTCCTCCTGATCGGTGCCGAGCTCGTGCAACACGGGCTCGACTTCCCGGATGACGAACGGGACCGTGACGAAGACGCTGGCCAACACGATGCCCGGGAAGCTGAAGATGATCTTGAGCCCGAAGTCGTTCTCGACGAAACCGAACAGCCCCGCCGATCCCCAGAGCAGGATCAGCGCGACACCGACGACCACCGGGGACACCGCGAACGGCAGATCGATGACGGCCTGCAGGACGCTCTTCCCGCGAAAACGATTGCGCGCCAACACCAACGCCGTCGGAACCCCGAACAGCACATTGAGTGTCACGACGATCGCGACCACCAGCAGGGACAGCTGTAGCGCCGAGATCGCCGCCGGGGTGCCGACGGAGGCGAAGAACGCCCCGAGCCCCGGCGAGAAGGTGCGCCACAGGATCAGCCCGACCGGCACCAGGACGAGGATGCCGACATAGGCGATGGCGACCCACCGCAGCAGGAGTTTGACGGCCGGGGACAGGATCATTCTGCGAGCTCGTCCCGCTTGGCGGCCCGGGCGCCGAGCGCCCGCAACACGAACAGCACGACGAACGAGACCGCCAGCAGCACGATCGAGATCGCCGCGGCACCGACCTTGTCGTCGTTCTCGATGAGCGTGCGGACCCACTGCGAGGACACTTCGGTCTCGCCGGGTATCGCGCCACCGATGAGCACCACGGACCCGAACTCGCCGATCGCCCGCGAGAACGCAAGGCCCGCACCGGACAGCAGCGAGGGCAGCAGCGCGGGCACGATCACCTTCGTGAAGATCAGGTAATTGTTGGCGCCCAGCGACGCGGCCGCCTCCTCCACCTCGCGGTCGAGTTCGAGCAGCACCGGCTGCACGGACCGCACCACGAACGGGAGCGTGACGAACAGCAGCGCTACCCCGATACCCCACTGCGTCTGCTGCAGGTGCAGTCCGACGGGGCTGTTGGGGCCGTAGAGCGCGAGCATGACCAGGCTGGCCACGATCGTGGGCAGCGCGAACGGCAGGTCGATCACCGCGTCGACCAGGCGCTTGCCCACGAAATCGTCGCGGGTGAGCACCCATGCGACGATCAGCCCGAACAGTGCGTTGATCAGCGTCACCCCCACCGAGGTCACGAGCGTCACCCGGAAAGACTCGATGGCCGCGTTCGAGGTGATGGCAAGCCAGAAGGCACGCCATCCCCCCGTCGCGGACTGCCAGACGATCGCCGCGAGCGGGAGCAGCACGATGACCGACAACCACAGTGTCGCGGCGCCGACGCGCAGCGACGTACTGCCGTGGCGGTTTCGCCCGCGCCGGGGCGCAGGCGGTGCTGGAGGCGCTGCGGCGATCGCGGTCATCCCGTGGCCTGCTTGTAGATCTTGGTGATCGAGCCGTTGTCCTTGTCGAACAGCGCCGGGTCGACGTCGGACCAGCCGCCCAGATCGGCGATCGTCCACAGCTTCTGCGGCGTCGGGAAATCGGAGGCGAACTGGGCTGCCACCGCCGGGTCGACCGGGCGGAAGCCGGCCTCGGCCCACAGCTTCTGCCCCTCCGGGGTGTACAGGAAGTTCTTCAGGGCGTTGGCCTGCTGCTGATGGGTGCTTGTCGTCGTGACCGCCACCGGGTTCTCGATCTTGAACGTCTGCGGCGGGTTGACGTGCTCGACGGGCTTACCCTGCCGCTCGACGTTGATCGCCTCGTTCTCATAGGAGATCAGGACGTCGCCGGAGCCCTGCAGGAACACGTCGGTGGCTTCGCGACCCGACCCCGGCCGTGTCTTGACGTGCTCGGTGACCAGCTTGTTGACGAAATCGAGTCCGGCTTGGGCTTTCTTGCCACCGTCGCTCTTGGCCGCATACGGCGCGAGCAGGTTCCACTTGGCCGAGCCAGAGCTCAGCGGGCTGGGCGTGACGACCTCCAGACCGGGCTGCAGCAGATCGTCCCAGTCCCGGATGTTCTTGGGATTGCCCTTGCGGACCACCAGCGACACGACCGAGCCGAACGGGATGCCCTTTGTGGCGCCGGCATTCCAGTCCTTGGCCACCTTGTCCGCCTTGACCAGGCGGGTGACGTCGGGCTCGACCGAGAAGTTCACGAGGTCGGCGGACTTGCCGTCGACCACCGCGCGGGACTGGTCGCCGGAGGCGCCGTAGGACGTCGTCACCGCCACGCCCTTGCCCTCCGGGGTGGCCGCGAACGCCGGGATGATCTTGGACCACCCGGGTTCCGGTACGGCATAGGCCACCAGAGTCAGGGTCGTGTCGGCATCCGACGCGCCGTCGCCGCCCGCGACATCGCTCGAGCCACCGCCGCATGCCGCGACGAGCGAGGTGGTCAGGGCCAGCGCGGCGACTGCGCGCCATCGGTTGGGGAGTTTCATGAGCGACCTTTCCGGGTTTCGACGAACGTGAGGCGGAGTCCGGTCACGCGGGAAGGTGGGAGGCAAACCGTGCACGATCGGCACGAAACATGGTTGCCGAACACCTGACCGCCGAACGGGGTGAGGAGTCAGCAACAACAACAAACGTCAGCCACGGCGGAGAAACCGACGGCGATGAGGGCCACGATGTGACCCCCGATGACGCCGCCCGCCGTCTGCATGGCGGGAAGAATAACACCAGCGTGTGTCAGTCGGTGATCAGCGGGTGAGCAGCCACATCAGGATCACCAGCACGATGAGCGCGATCAGCGCCAGCGTCACCCGCGACCGCGGCATTCCACTCACCGACCCTCCACCCGGCCTTCCTCGACGTCGCTCGTCGGTTCCTCCTGCGTGCGGCGCAGGTGGGCCCGCAGTCTGGTGCCGCCGTCGACGACGGCATCGAGCACGACCGCCGCCCCGTAGGCCAGCGCCAACACCACCGGCATCACCACCACGGTCTGCAGGACGAACGGCAACCCGGTCAGCCAGAGCTCCACTCCATCCCACCAGCCGAGGAATCCGCCCACCCGGCCAGACTAGGCGCACCGGTTCGGGTGGCGGCTTTGAGTAGACGACAGGCCGCCGCGCAGTCGATGATGGGCGAATGTCCCAGCCCAGCGAGGTCGTGTCAGGCGCCGTGAGCGCCAACGGAGAATCCTCGGCGTTCGCCCTGGCCACTGCCCCGTCGTACGCCAGCGCCGGTCCGCTGCGCAATCCGTTCCCGCCGATCGCCGACTACGCCTTCCTGTCGGACTGCGAGAACACCTGCCTGATCTCCTCGGCCGGGTCGGTGGAATGGCTGTGTGTGCCGCGCCCGGACTCACCCAGCGTGTTCGGCGCGATCCTCGACCGCGGCGCCGGCCACTTCCGGTTGGGTCCGTACGGTGTCTCGGTTCCGGCCGCGCGCCGCTACCTGCCGGGCAGCCTGATCCTGGAGACCACCTGGCAGACGCACACCGGCTGGCTGATCGTGCGCGACGCACTGGTGATGGGGCCCTGGCACGACCTCGAACGGCGTTCGCGAACCCACCGCCGCACCCCGATGGACTGGGACGCCGAGCACATCCTGTTGCGTACGGTGCGCTGTGTCAGCGGGACCGTCGAGCTGGTGATGAACTGCGAGCCGTCCTTCGACTACCACCGCACCAGCGCCAGCTGGGAGTACTCCGCGCAGGCCTACGGGGAGGCGATCGCCCGGGCGACGAAGAACCCCGACTCCCATCCGACGCTGCGGCTGACGACGAACCTGCGGATCGGGTTGGAGGGGCGCGAGGCGCGGGCCCGGACCCGACTCAAGGAGGGCGACAACGTCTTCGTCGCCCTCAGCTGGTCGGGCCACCCAGCGCCGCAGACCTTCGACGAGGCCGCCGACAAGATGTGGCAGACCAGCGAGTGTTGGCGGCAGTGGATCAACGTCGGCGACTTCCCCGACCACCCGTGGCGGTCCTATCTGCAGCGCAGCGCGCTCACGCTGAAGGGGCTGACCTACTCCCCCACCGGCGCACTGCTCGCTGCGCCCACCACCTCCCTGCCGGAAACGCCTCAGGGCGAACGCAATTGGGATTACCGCTATGCGTGGGTGCGCGACTCGACCTTCGCACTCTGGGGTCTCTACACGCTGGGCCTTGACCGCGAAGCCGACGACTTCTTCGCGTTCATCGCCGACGTGTCGGGCGCCAACAACGGGCAACGGCACCCGCTGCAAGTGATGTACGGGGTGGGCGGAGAGCGAAGCCTGGTCGAGGAGGAGCTCAACCACCTCTCCGGCTACGACAACGCGCGCCCGGTGCGCATCGGCAACGGCGCCTACGACCAGATGCAGCACGACATCTGGGGCACGATGCTCGATTCGGTGTACCTGCACACCAAATCGCGCGAGCAGATCCCCGAAACTCTGTGGCCTGTACTCAAGGAACAGGTCGAAGAGGCGATCAAGCACTGGCGCGAACCCGACCGCGGCATCTGGGAGGTCCGCGGCGAACCGCAGCACTTCACCTCCAGCAAGATCATGTGCTGGGTGGCCCTGGACCGCGGGTCGAAACTCGCTGAGCTGGAAGGCGAGAAGTCCTACGCCCAGCAGTGGCGGGCCATCGCCGAAGAGATCAAAGACGACATCCTCGCCCACGGCGTCGACTCCCGCGGTGTGCTGACCCAGCGCTATGGCGACGACGCGCTGGACGCCTCGCTGCTGCTGGCGGTGCTGACCCGGTTCCTGCCGCCCGACGATCCGCGGATCCGGGCCACCGTGCTGGCGATCGCCGAGGAGCTCACCGAGGACGGCCTGGTGTTGCGCTACCGAGTCGAGGAGACCGACGACGGACTGGCCGGCGAAGAGGGCACGTTCACGATCTGCTCGTTCTGGTTGGTCTCGGCGCTGGTGGAGATCGGTGAGATCCACCAGGCGCGGCACCTGTGCGAACGGCTGCTGTCGTTCGCCAGCCCGCTGCACCTCTACGCCGAGGAGATCGAGCCGCGCACCGGCCGCCACCTCGGCAACTTCCCGCAGGCGTTCACCCACCTGGCGCTCATCAACGCGGTGGTGCACGTGATCCGCGCCGAGGAGGAGGCTGACAGCTCGGGCGTGTTCCAGCCGGCCAACGGGCCTGTGTGACAGAGGTTTTCGGAAAGACTCACGAACCCGCTTCGGCGACCATCGCTGCCGCGAGCTCTGCCGCCTCGCCGTCGATGCGGTAGGCGCAGGCCCACGCCTCGACCGTGGCGTTGGACACGACCGACAGTGCGTGCTGACACTGCCAGCCCGCTGCGTTCTCCTGCTCGGCCGTCTGGGTGAGCAGAGGCGCGCCGCCGTCGGTCACGTCGACGCCGATGGCACCCAGCGCCCAGCTGTAGTCACCGTCGTTGGTGCCGATGGACCGGTTCGCGCAGCCCTCCCATGTCTGCGACGACGAGTCGAAGAACGACTGCGCCTGCTGCGCCGAGGGATACAGCACGGCGGTCAGTTCGACCCAGTGCTGGTTGTCGTCGTCCGGTTCGCGGGCCACGCGATCACGCACCGCCGTCCAGCCCGTGTCGGCGTAGACAGGTTCCTCTGCGGCATAGACCGCGCCGAGGCAGTCGATGTCGGACACGCTGCCGGAGTGGTCGGTCATCTCGTCGACGTCACCGGCGACCTGCATCCGGGTGCCGCCCATGATCGCGTTGATCTCACCGATGCTGAGCACGAGCCGGTCCAGCCCCGCGTCGTCGAGCAGGGGCACGTCGCCGCCTGCGCCTCCGGCACGGACCGCGGCACCCTCCACGGTGCTGACACACCCGGCGAGCACGGTCGAGGCGGCGAGCAGGAGGCCGCTCGCCCACCGCATCCGCGCAGATGTCACCGCGCCATTCTCGCACCGTCAGCGGTGCGCGGTGATCTTGTTCGCGATCAGTTCGGCCACGCCGACAGCGGGTTGCTCCTGGCCACCGGGACGTGGGTCGGTGACCTCGACCTCGACGATGCAGTCACCGGCCAGGGCGACCGCCCGCTGGGCCGTCGGCGATGCGGTACCCGCCGCCGTGTGCAGCACCCGAGCCGAGACGACCCGACTGTCGAACGACACGTCGGCGATGCGGCTGAGCTCACCGGCGCCGGCCTGCTCGCGAGCGACCGTGGCGCCGTTGCACCGTCGCCACCGTTGACTGGTTGCGGCGAAGTACATCTGCGCGGCCGCCGGGTCGCTCATCTGCACCACGCCGAAGAACGCGGTGACCGGCGGCCCGTCGAAGGTGCCGCCCGCCCAGGAGTTGGTCGCCACCGAACGCACGGGGCTGCCGTCGTAGGCGGCCTGCTGCAATCGGTATGCGGCACCGAGGCAGTCCGCCGGTGACGCCTCACCCGCGCCGACGCTGCGCAGCAGCATGTCCGGCCCGCCCTCGACGAGCCGGCCGGCGAAACCGGCGGGTGGGGTGCCCAGTTGCGCCGCCAGCTCCGGTGTCGTCGGGAGGAACTCTCCCAGCGGGACGGCCCGGATCGGTTGCGCCGCCTCGGCGATACGCACGACGGGTCGGTCGTCCACAGGAGCGGCTGCACAGCCGGCGAGGACGACGCACGCACCGGCGAGCGCCGCGAGTTTGGTGGCCACACCCTTCGATAGCACGCCCCGGTGGGCCGCGCACCCCGATCGAGCTCCGCTTCCCCCGCGACCGCGCGTGTCTGCGGGCAACACGCCGTGCGAACGCGGGAGTGTGCGCACGGTCGCCGGCTATCAGGACCTGTCGGCGTCGACGACGATCTTCGTGACGACCTCGAAGGCCTTGTTCATCACATCCGGTCCGCACACCATCGCTTCGATGACCTTCGTGGCCGCCACCCCCATCGCGTGCTGACACTCCTCCCCCACGCGATCCGAGCGCGTTGCGCGCTGGGAGGGGATTCCGTCGGCGACCTCCACCGGCTCGAGCCGCCAAGTGGCCGGCGCGCTGCCGCCGGACGTCACCGGATACCCGGCGCACACGTTCCACGACAGCTTGGAGGTGCCGAGGATGCCTTGCGCCTCCTCGGCCGAGCGGACGACCACGACACTCTGGTCCACCGAGGCGGCAGACGACTCCGACGACCGGGTCAGCACCGCGGTCGGGCCGGCGTGTTGGTAGACGTTGCGATCGGCGATGCCGACGGTGTGCACACATCCCGGCGGCCGGGCGCCCTTCGCGAGCTCGTCGGTGAACTCCTTGCCGTCCGGTTCACTGTGGAAACCGCTGGCGTGCAACAGTTCATCGAGCTGGACATCGTCGAGCAGCACCGATTCCAACCCGCCCGACGGGGCGGGTACGGCGGTGCCCCCGACGCCTCCGCCACACCCGGTCGCGAGAACCGCCAGCGTGACGACCAGCCGGCGTCGCATCCCGACGACCTACTTCTTCGCCTTGTCGGCGGAGGCCTCGGTGGACAGTGCCGCGACGAACGCCTCCTGCGGAACGTCGACCCGCCCGATGGTCTTCATCCGCTTCTTGCCTTCCTTCTGCTTCTCCAGCAGCTTGCGCTTGCGGGTGATGTCACCGCCGTAGCACTTGGAGAGCACGTCCTTGCGGATGGCCCGGATGTTCTCGCGCGCAATGATTTTCGAACCGATCGCGGCCTGTACCGGAACCTCGAACTGCTGCCGCGGGATCAGCTCTTTGAGCTTGGTGGTCATCTTGTTGCCGTACGCGCTCGCCCCGTCCTTGTGGACGATGGCCGAGAACGCGTCGACGGCTTCGCCCTGCAGCAGGATGTCGACCTTGACCAACGCCGCCTCCTGCTCGCCGGCCTCTTCGTAGTCCAGGCTCGCGTATCCGCGGGTGCGCGACTTCAGCGAGTCGAAGAAGTCGAAGATGATCTCGCCGAGCGGCATCGTGTACCGCAGCTCCACGCGCTCGGGCGACAGGTAGTCCATCCCGCCCAGCTCGCCGCGCCGCGACTGACAGAGCTCCATGATCGTGCCGATGAACTCGCTCGGGGCGATGATCGTGGTCTTCACGATCGGCTCGTGCACCTCGCGGACCTTGCCCTCGGGCCAGTCCGAGGGATTGGTGACGACCATCTCCGTGCCGTCGTCCTTGACCACGCGGTACACGACGTTGGGCGAGGTGGAAATCAGGTCGAGGTTGAATTCCCGCTCCAGCCGCTCTCGGGTGATCTCCATGTGCAGCAGCCCGAGGAAGCCGCACCGGAACCCGAAGCCGAGCGCCACCGACGTCTCCGGCTCGTAGGTCAGCGCCGCGTCGTTGAGCTGAAGCTTGTCGAGCGCCTCCCGAAGCACCGGGTAGTCCGATCCGTCGACCGGGTAGAGGCCCGAATAGACCATCGGCTTGGGCTCGCGGTAACCGGTCAGCGCCTCCTTGGCGCCGTGCCGGGCCGTCGTCACGGTGTCCCCGACCTTGGACTGACGGACGTCTTTCACACCGGTGATGAGGTAACCCACCTCGCCGACGCCCAGACCGTCGGAGGCCTTGGGTTCAGGCGAGACGATGCCGACCTCGAGCAGTTCGTGGGTGGCGCCCGTCGACATCATCGCGATGCGCTCGCGCGGGGTGATCTTGCCGTCGACGACACGTACGTAGGTCACGACGCCCCGATAGATGTCATAGACGGAGTCGAAGATCATCGCCCGGGCCGGCGCGTCGGCATCGCCGGTGGGGGCCGGGACCTGTCGCACGACCTCGTCGAGCAACGCGGCGACGCCTTCGCCCGTCTTGCCGGACACGCGCAGCACGTCGGAGGGTTCGCAGCCGATGATGTGGGCGAGTTCGCCGGCGTAGCGGTCCGGATCGGCGGCGGGCAGGTCGATCTTGTTCAGCACGGGGATGATCGTCAGATCCCGGTCCAGCGCCAGGTACAGGTTGGCCAGCGTCTGCGCCTCGATGCCCTGGGCGGCGTCGACCAGCAGCACGGCGCCTTCGCAGGCCTCCAGGGCGCGAGACACCTCGTAGGTGAAGTCGACGTGGCCGGGCGTGTCGATCAGGTGCAGGACGTGCTCCTGGTCACCGACACGCCATGGCAGCCGCACGTTCTGCGCCTTGATCGTGATGCCGCGTTCCCGCTCGATGTCCATCCGGTCGAGGTACTGCGCACGCATGTCGCGGTCGGAGACCACGCCGGTGAGCTGCAGCATCCGGTCGGCCAGCGTCGACTTGCCGTGGTCGATGTGGGCGATGATGCAGAAGTTCCGAATCTGCGCCGGCGCGGTGAAGGTCTTGTCGGCGAAACTGCTAATGGAATTTCTCCTGGTGAGCGCGATACGGGTACCGGAAACGGCCAGTCCAGAGTAACGAGCACCCGCCCGCGCGACACAATCGAGCGCCGCGGCGAGCGCCTACAGTGGGGTGTTATGGCGTCATCGTCCTCGCCCTTCAAGACTTTCCAGAGGCTGGTGTTCTCCGAAGCTCCCAAGCTGGTGCGGCACATCCAGCGGTCGGATTCGCTACAGCGTGGGATCCAACAGGGCATCCAGTACGGGCTTGCGCAGGGCTTGCGGCTGGGCATGGAGGTCATCGCCGGCACCCAGACTCAGCCGGTCCCGGCGCTCCCCGCGGGCCGCCCGGTCTCGAACACCTTCGTCCCGACCGCGCATCGCGCCCGCCGAGTCGTCTACGCCCCCGACCTGGACGGCCGTGCCGATCCGGGCGAGATCGTGTGGACCTGGGTGGTCTACGAGGACGACCCGACCCGCGGCAAGGACCGTCCGGTGCTGGTGGTGGGCCGGGACCGCGACACTCTGCTCGGCCTGATGCTGTCCAGCCAGGATCACCACCGCGGCGATCCGAACTGGGTCGGCATCGGGTCCGGGTCCTGGGACTACGAGGGCCGGGCCAGCTGGGTGCGGTTGGACCGGGTGGTCGATGTGCCCGAGGAGGGCATCCGGCGCGAGGGCGCGATCCTGGACCGCACGACGTTCGAGGCGGTGGCCACCCGACTGCGCGCCGAGTACAGCTGGTCCTAGGCCTGCGCTGGGCCTGCGTCACCCCGAGAGCGCGGGCCACGCCAGGCCGGCGGCCACGCCCAGGGCCAGGCTCAGTCCGGCGGCCACCACCGCCGCACCCGCCGACCAGCGTCCGGCTGGGAACGCTCCGCCGGTTCGCTGCACCGCAGGGACGATCCAGCGCAGGTAGTAGAACAGGCTGATCAGCGTGTTGACGAACACGACCACCGCCAGCCATGCCGCCCCTGCCTGCCACGCCGCGGCCGTGGTGGTCAGCTTGCCGACGAACACCGCCGTCGGCGGGGTGCCGACGAGCCCGAGCAGCGCCACGATCAACGCGAGCGCGAGCCAGGGCCGCGCGCGCAGCAATCCCCGGTAGGACGCGAGTTCGCGGGCCTGCGGCAACGCGGTCGACACCGCGAACGCCGCACTGTTGGTCAGCGTGTAGGCGGCCAGGTAGAAGAGCAGTGCGGGCTCGGCCAGCGCGGCGCGCCCGGCGACCGCGACCGGTACCAGCAGGTAGCCGACCTGGCTGACGGTCGACCAACCCAGCAGCCGCCGCGGATCGGTTTGCCACATCGCGGCGAGATTGCCCAGCGTCATGCTCGCCACCGCCAGGACCGCGATCAGCAGCGGCCAGGCGACGGTGCCCGGCAGGATGTGAACCAGCCGGTAGATCGCGACGACCGCCCCCACCTTCGGCACGGTGGTGAGGAACAGCGCGGCGGTGCCGGTCGAGCCCTGGGCGGCGTCGGGCACCCAGAAGTGGCCGGGCACGGCACCGGCCTTGAACAGCAACCCGCCCAACACGCCGACCGCGCCGGCGGCGACGAGACCGACGGGCGCGCCCGCCAGGCGGTCTGCCACCTCCGGATACAGCGTGGTGCCTGCGGCGCCGTAGAGCAGCGTGACACCGAGCAGCATCAGGATTCCGAACAGCGCGCCCAGCAGGTAGGCCTTCATCGCCGCCTCGGCGCTGCGCGCACTGCCCGCCAGGCCGATGAGCGCATACAGCGGGATGCTGGCCAGCAGGTAGCCGACGGCGAGCACCATCAGGTCGTGGGCGCCGGCCAGCACGAGCACCCCCGCGGTGGCGAACAGCAGCAACGCATACGTCTCGCTCTCGCGCGCCGAGCCGGCGAGTTCGTCACCCGCCACGACGAGCGCCAGCAGCGTGCCGAGCGCGGCGACGACGCGCACCACCCCGGTCGCGGTATCCGAGACGAACGTGCCGTCGAAGGCGCTGCCGCCGGGGCCGGCCCAGTGCACGGCGGCGACGGCCGCCGCAGCGATCAGCGCCGCCGCCGCCAGCGCTCGGCCCCATCGCTGGCGTTCCCTGCTCGAGAACGATCCGCTCAGCAGCACGAGCAGCCCCGCACCGAAGATCAGCAGTTCAGGCAGCACCGGTTACCGCCCGACCAGGGTGACGAGCGTGCTCGCGGCGGGCTCGATGATGTCGAGCAGCGCCCCGGGCAGCAGACCGATCACGACCGCCAGCCCCAACAGCGTTGCCGGCGGCCAGAATTCGACGCGCGCCAGGTCGGTGAAGCCATCCGAGAGGCCCGTGGCCGGGCCGGTGAACATCCGCTGGAGCGCCCGCAGGAACAGCGCGGCGGTGATCAGGATTCCGGGCAGGGCGACGGCGGTGACGGGCGCGGCCGCGATGCTGCCGGCGAAGATCTGGAATTCGGCGATGAAGCCGGAGAACCCGGGCAGCCCCAACGACGCGAACGCGCCCACCGCGAACAACGCCGCGAGCTTCGGGGCGGGACCGGCCAGGCCGCCGTAGTCGGCCATCCGGTAGCTGCCGGTACGGGCGTGGAACACCCCGGCCAGCAGGAACAGCGCACCGGTGATGAGCCCGTGACTGACCATCTGGGTGACCGCACCGGTGACGGCGATGTCGCGGGCGTCGGCGGTGCCGGTTGCCGCCACCCCCGCGGCGCCGACCGCGAGCACCACATAGCCCATGTGGTTGACCGAGGTGTAGGCGATCATCCGCTTGAGGTTCTCCTGGGCGAGCGCCACCAGCGCGCCGTACAGGACCGAGACGATGCCGACCGCGACGATCACCCATGCCCAGTCCCGCCACGCCTGCGGCAACATCGGCATCGCGATGCGCACGAAACCGTAGGTGCCCATCTTCAGCAGCACGCCGGCCAGCACCGCGGAGCCGATCGCGGGAGCATCGGTGTGCGCGGGCGGCAGCCAGGTGTGGAACGGGAACGCGGGGGTCTTGATCAGCAGCCCGATGAGCACCGCGGCCAGCACCAGCGCGCCGGCCGACGGACGGCCGTCCAGCGGCGCCGCGGCGGCCAACGCGAGCATGTCGAAGGTGTGCGGTTCGGCAGCGACGAAGAGGCCGATGAAGCCGGCCAGCAACGCCAGTGACCCGAGGAAGGTGTAGAGGAAGAACTTCAGCGCCGACCGGCCCGCATCGCCGTGGCCCCAGCCTGCGATCACGAAGTACATCGCGACGATGGACAGGTCGAAGAACACGAAGAACAGGATCAGATCCGCGGCGACGAAGAGCCCGAGGCTCACGGTCTGCAGGAACAGGAAGAGGGCGGCCTGTGTCCGGGGGCGGTCGGTGTCGCGCAGGCTGTGGACCGCGCACGCCAGGAAGATCACCGACGTGAGCGCGACCAGCGGCAGCGACAGGCCGTCGACACCGACGTGGTAGCTGCTGTCCACACCGGGAATCCACGCCACCTGTTCGTCGAAGGCCAGCGTGTTCGGCGGCGGGGTCTCGTAACGCAGCCACACCGCCGCGACCAGCGCCAGATCGACGGCGGCGGTTCCCACCCACAGCCATCGCACCGCGGCATCGCCGAGGCGCGGTACCGCGAGCAGCATCAGCGCTGCGGCCAGCGGCAGGAAGACGATCAGGCTGAGCACAGTCACCTCACGTGAGAAGGAGAAGGACGGCGACGACGACGAGGACGGCGGCGGCCATGTAGTACTGGTGCAGCTGCCCGGTCTGCGGGCGGCGCGCGAGCTGTCCCGACCGGCGGATCAGCGCTGCCGACGCCTCGACCGCGCCGTCGACGCCACGGTGGTCGGCGCGGTCGGCGCCCCGGGCCACGGTCACTGTTGCCGTCGCCGTCGTCTCGACGGCTCGGTCGAGCACCCGGTCGTCGAACCGGGCGAGCGCGTCGGCCAGCCGCAGCACCGGCCGCACGACGACCCGGTGGGCGGCCGCCTCGAGCCCGAGCCAGGAGCGCGCCCACCGCGGCTCGGGCACACCCCAGCGCAGCACCGCGAGCACCACGACGGCGGCGAGCACCGCCGATCCGACCAGCTCGGTCACGGGAGCGCTCTCGGCGATGCCCCAGGGCGGCACGGTGAGCACGCCGGCGGCCGCCGCGCCGAACGCCAGCACCACCAGCGAGATCTGTTCGCCGGCACCGGGCGTCGCGTCGACGGCGTCTCCGCCGGGGACGGGCCGCCAGACGACGAGCAGGATCTTGCCCGCGTAGGCCGCCGACAGCGCGGTGGCGAGCAGACCCGCCGCGTACCACCACACCGAACGGTCCAGGGCGGCCGCGAGCACCGCGTCCTTGGTCGCCCACAGCGACAGCGGCGCGACACCGGCCAGCGCCAGCGCCAACACCGTGGCGGCGACGCCGACCACCGGCCAGCGCCGCGCCGCCCCACCCAGATCGTCGAGCTTCTTGCTGCCCAGCAGGGCCAGCCACGCCCCGGCGGCGAGGAACAGACCGGCCTTGGTGAACGCGTGCGCGATCAGTTGGGCCGCCCCGCCACCGGTCGCGGCCAGCCCCGCAGCCATCACCACGAACCCCAGCTGCGCCGACGTCGACGCGGCCAGCAACTGCTTGAGATCGCGCTGCGCGATCGCGACCAGCCCGAGCGCGATCGCGGTGAGCGCACCGAGCCACACGGCGGCCGGCGCCGCCCACCCGGTGGCGGCCAGCAACGGCGACACGCGCAGCAGCAGATAGCCGCCCATGGCGACCATCGCCGCCGAGTGCAGCAGGGCACTCACCGGGCTGGGGCCCTCCATCGCCCGGGCCAGCCAGAACGAGAAGGGCAACTGCGCCGCTTTGCCGAGTGCAGCGACCAGCAGGCCCGCGGCGATCACGTGTCGCCATCCCGGCGACGCGTCGCGCAGGTCCTCGAGCGCCAGCCCGGCTCCCCCGGCCAGCGCGGCGCCCGCCGCGACGTAGAGCCCGAGATCGGCGCAGCGGGTGGTGAGGAATGCGGTCAGTCCCGCGGAGATTCGGTGGGCGTCCTGCCACCGGTAACCGATCAGGGCGTAGGACAGTGCACCCATGACCTCCCACGCCAACAGCAGCGTCGGCAGGGTGGTGGCGGTGGCGGTCAGCATCGCCGCGGCGGCGAACAGCAGCATGTACCCGTGGAACCGGGCGCCGGCCACCGCGCGGTCGCCGACCGCGAACAGCAGCACCAGCGCCGTGACCACCGCGACCGCGGGCACCAGCGCGGCCGACAACCCGTCGACGCCCATTCCGAACTGCGTGCCGGCCATGAACGCCACGCCGACCCGCGGCCGCGTCGCCGCGACCGCGACCGACAGGGCGACCACCAGCACCGACACGACGATCGACGCCACCGCCGCGCTGCGCCGGCGCGGCCGGCCCAGCACCAGCGCAGCACCGGCTGCCGCGGGCAGGCACACCAGCGCCCACAGCGACGACTCGGGGAGAAAGAGCACGGAACTACCCGGACAGATCCGTGGCCGTGTCGGTCATGTCCGCCTGGCGGCGACGGTGCAGCAGCGTCGCGACGGCGAACCCCATCGCCATCTCGACGGTCATCGCGGCGATGATCACCATCAGCAGCACCTGACCGGTCGGCGCCGGGGCCACGAACCACCAGATGCCCGCGGCGGCCAGGATCACCGCGTTGATCATCAGCTCCAAGCCCATCATGACCATGACCACGACTTGTTGGGACAACGCGCCGTAGAGGCCGACGCAGAACACCGCGGCGGCCACCAGCAGCAGGGTCTGCAGCGTCATCGCCCCACCCCGCCCGGTTGCGGATCCTGCGGCGGCCGCGTCCCGAGGTCATCGCCGAAGCGGTCGTAGCGGCCGCGATGGGCGGCCAGTACCACGCCGCCCACGATCGTGGCCACCATCACCGGGCTGATCACGATCATCACCAGCATCTTCGGGCCCATCAGCGCGTCGCCGAGCGCCGCGGTGACATCGGGGGGCGGCGCCTGGCGGCGGGACGGCCAGTCGACCGCCAGGATGCCGGCGGCCAGCAGCAAGAACACACCCGCCGAGATACCCAGCGACATCCGTTTGCCGTGCACCATGCTCATCGGCATCAGCGCCGGGTTCATCCCCATGAACATGACCATGTAGACGGCCATCACCGCCATCTCCATCACCATCATCAGGATGACGACGACGCCGACGTAGTTCTGCTGCAGCAGCAGCACCACGACGCCGACGGCGATGAAGGACGCGGCCAGCGCGTAGGTGGCTCTCGCCATCGAGTCGACGGTGAACACCGCGATGCCGGCGATGACGGCCACGCCCGCGCAGGCCCAGAACACGGTGTCGGTCAGCAAGCCGGTGACCATGATGGTGATCAGCTCCTCCAAACGGCGACGACGGCGACGACGAGGTCCTGAACCAGCGCCAGCGGCAGCAGCACCAGCCATCCCACTTCCATGAACTTGTCCGGCCGCAGCACCGGGAGCCGGCGGCGTAGCCAGACGAGCACCGTCAGCACCGCGACCGCCTTGACCGGCACCCACAGCCAGCCCGGCAGCACCGGCCCCGCGCCGCCCCCGAGAAACAGCGGTACCGCGACCGCGGCGCCGGCGGCCAGCAACGCGTACCGGCCGAGCTCGAACAACAGCCGGTCGACGCCGGACAGTTCGGCCGCGGCGCCACCGGCGATGTCCACCCCCACCGCCGCCGAAGCCGGTCCCCAGACTGCGAACCCGGCGACGCCGAGGCAGTACACGACGAAGGCGACCGGCATCCACACCACGAACCAGAGGTCCTGCTGGGCTGCCGCGACGGTGCCCAGGTGCAGGCTCTGCGCGGCGATCGCGGGCGCCACCAGGGCGAACATCAGCGGCAGTTCGTATCCGAGCGCCTGCGCGAGGAATCGGTACCCGCCGACCAGCGAAGGCGCGGAATTGGGTCCCCAGCCGGCGAGCCACACCAGCGCCCACACCGTCACGTCCATCGCGTTGAACCAGACGATCCCGACGTCGAGATCGAAGAGCACCCACTGCCCGAGGGGCACGACGGTGATCATCGACAGCGCGGCGACGAGCAGACCCGCGCCGCCGAGGCGCCACAGGGGCCGGTCGGCCTCGACCGTGACGCGCCGCCGCTGCCGCATCAGCCGCGCCGTCTCCAGCATCGGGGCGGCGACCCGCGCACCGTCGAGGGCCGCCGCGTAGTACGCGAGACCCCCGAGCGCCAGGGCGGCCACCGGCGCCCACGCCCCGGACACCACCGTCGACGGTGCGCTCATGTCGTCTCCGCCCGGTCGGGTGAATCTGCGTCGACACCCAGGCCGGCGATCACGAGGCGTACCGCAGCGACGTCGAGCCCCGTCACGATGCCGGGCAGGGCGTCGGCCGCCACCGTCGGGTCGACGACGAGCGGATCGGCGTCGGACGCGTTCGTCGTCATCTCCGCCGTGACCCGCAGGCGGGTGAGCAGCCGGTCCCAGGCGTCACCGGCCAGGAACGCGGGCAGGCGAGCGCCGGCGACGTGGTCGGCGCTCAACGGGGCGAGGCCGCGCAGGGACCACCGCAGCAGCCTCGACCGACGCACGTCGCGCTGCAGCCGATCGAGCAGGCCGGCGGCACGGCGGTCGTGCGGGTCGTCGAGCAGCAGGTCACGGCAGCGGCGCGCCGTCACCGCCCCGCGGCGCCACCCGGCCAGCGCGAACAGGTCGAGCAGATGATCGCACTGCCGAGCGGCGCCGAGAGTGTCTGCCCGGCAATGGTTTTCGCCGTCGAGCACGTCGACGTCGACGTCGGTCACCACATCGCCGCTCAGGACGCAGCGCAGCACCACACCCGCGGGCCAGTGCGGCAGCACCGGCCCCAGCGGCAGATGCAGCACATCCATCTCGAGGCCGTCGCGGTCGTCGGCGCCCTCGGCCAGGGGGATGCCCGACGGCGCCATGTCGCCGTCACCGGTGTCGGGTCGTGACGGCCGGTTCCGCGCGTCGGCGACCTGAGCGGCGTCATCGAGCAACCCCGCCGCGGCGCGATCCAGCGCGTCGTCGACCGAACCCGCGTCGGCGATGTCGATGCGCACCCGCGGGCCCGGAAGCTGATCCCAGACCCGGTCGATCACGGTCGCGAACCCGGGCCCCGGGGTTCCGCACACCGCGAGCACGTCGGCGTCGGCCGCAGACGTCGCCGTCGTCCACCCCCGACCGCGCACGCGGCGCTGCACCGCGACACGGGTGGACCAGTGGCCCGGGATCTCCACCGCCAGCACATGGGTTCGGCGGATCGCGAGCCGCGCCGGCGTCGCGCTCAGGACCATCGCAGCGCACCCTCACGCCACGCCCAGACGACCGCCACGAACAGAGCGCCCAGGAATGCGAACATCTCGACGATCGCGCCGACCCCCTTCTCGACCACCACCACCGCCCACGGGTACATGAACAACATCTCGACGTCGAAAGCGAGGAACACCAGCGTCGCGGCGTACCAACGCACGTGATACCGCGACAGCGCATGCTCCTCGGGACGCCAGCCAGACTGGAACGGCAGCGACACCAGCGGATCGGCGGCCACCGCGGTCACCCGGTGCAGCAGATAGGCGCCCGCCACCCCGATCAGGCACACGACGAGCATCCAGGCGATGCCGGTGTACACGTGCTCGGCTCCTCTCGGGCGTCCCGCGGCGTGTCCATAACTTCCCCCGGCGCCGCCGGTTAAACGGTCAGCGGGGCGCCCGCCACATCTGCCACATCGTCGGTCCGCCGCCCGGCACGACGAGTTCGCCCGTCACCTCGAAGCCGAACCGCAGGTAGTACGGCACGTTCGACTCCTTGGTGGACTCCAGGTACGCCGGCGCGCCCTCGGCGTCGCAGCGGTCCAGCCGCGAGCGCATCAGAGCGTTGCCGAATCCGGCGCCGCGCACGTCGGGGTCGCTGCCGATGACCGCGAGATACCAATGGGGCTCCTCGGGATGGTGGCGTTTCATCAGCTCCGAGACCTCCATGCCGCGCTTGGCCTCGCCGCGCATCGCCAGCAGGAAGGTCGGCATCATCGCCAGGTCCTCGCGGGTCGTGGTCTTCCACCGGCCCGGCGGATCCCAGAGGGCCGCAGCGCCGAGATCGCCCCTACGGTGGGCCAGCTCGACAGCGTCGCCGGCGAGAAAGTGATGCCGGGTCATCGCCGCGAAGATGCGGGGCAGCGCGGTGGCGCGACGCGCATCGTCGGGCACCATCCACTGCATCACCGGGTCGTCGAAGAACGCCCGCCCGAGCACCCGCGACAGAGCCTTGACATCCGACCGGCGAGCAGCTGAGACGTCGATGCTCATCGGAAAAACCCTACGCGGCCGTGCCGATCTGCAGAAGCGGTATCACCCCGCCACCCACGTGGCGGATCTCCTCGATCTGCGGGTAGCCGGACAGGATGAACTCCGAGGCGCCCACGTCGGCGTACCGACCGAGCACGCCGGCCACGTCGGCGTAGCTGCCGACCGCGGCGGTGCCAGCGCCGTCGCGCACCAGGCTCGGACCCGCCCACAAACCCGGCGCGATCTCGAGGCTGCGGGCGTCGCGCAGCACCCCGTCCGTCAGCGCCGCCATCCGCCGCTGCCCCTCGGACACGCTCGCGGAGTAGCGGGCGTGAGCCCGCCTGACCTGCTCCGGGGTCAGGTCGGCAAGAAGTTCCTCGGCCCGCTCCCACGCCTGCGCGGTGGTGGGTCGGGCCACGGTGTGCAGCCGCACGCCGAAGCGCAGGGCGCGGCCGTGCTCGGCGGCCGCCGCGCGCACCCGCTCGAACTTCTCGGCGACCTGGTCGGGTGTCTCGCCCCAGGTGAGATAGACGTCGGCGTGTTCGGCGGCCACCGCGATGGCCTCGGGCGACGAGCCGCCGAAATAGACCGTCGGGCGCGTGGTGAGCGGGTAGGCGGTCTTTGCCCGCTCGACGGTGTAGAACTCGCCATCGAAGGAGAATTCGTCGTGGGACAGGATGCCGCGCACGATCGTCAGGAACTCGCCGGTGCGCCGGTACCGGGCCGTCTTGTCGAGATCGTCACCGAACCGGCGCATCTCGGCATCGTCGCCTCCGGTGACGACGTTGAGCGCCAACCGGTTTCCGGTGAACCGCTGATACGTGCTGACCTGCTGGGCCGCCAGTGTCGGGGAGAGCACCCCGGGCCGGAAAGCGACGAGGAACTTCAGCGCCCGGGTGTGCTGGGCCAGCGCCGCGGTGGCCAACCAGGAGTCTTCGCAGTACGACCCGGTCGGGGTCAGCGCCGCCTCGAAGCCGAGATCCTCTGCGGTGCGGGCCAGAACGGTCAAATTCTCCAGCGACGGCTCCAGGAACGAGGGCACCCGCGAACCAGTGGCGGCCTGATTGTCCGCGATCGTGGCGGTGTCGCCGTGGGTGGGTAGGTACCAGTGCAGCGTCGGACGGACAGCCATCTCGCGAGCCTCACTGGAACCCGCCCGACGGTCAAGAGTTTCGCCCACGGTGATCGCAAGATCCCAATCATGCTGCGCTAGTTACGATCACAGCGATCTCTATGCTGTCGACAGCCTGACGGTATGCGTAGGTTCTCCCGACGTGATCGAAATCGAGAAACTGACGAAGCGGTTCGGTGAGCGCGCCGTGCTCGACGACGTCAGCCTGTCGGTAGCCGATGGCGAGATCCTGGCGGTGGTCGGGCCCAGCGGCGCCGGCAAGAGCACCTTGAGTCGCTGCATCAGCTTCCTCGAACGGCCCACCAGCGGCACCGTCCGCGTGGACGGGAAGGACTTCACCACCCTGTCCCCCGACCAGTTGGTGGCGGCGCGCCGCAAGATCGGGGTCATCTTCCAGTCCGCACCGCTGCTGCGGCGCCGCACCGTTGCCCAGAACGTGGCGCTGCCCCTCGAATACCTCGGTGCAACAAACGAATCCGTCGATCGACGCGTCGGTGAACTGCTCGACCGGGTCGGCCTGTCCGACCGCGGCGCTTCCTACCCCGCACAGCTCTCCGGCGGTCAGAAGCAGCGGGTCGGCATCGCCCGCGCCCTCGCACTCGGACCGTCGCTGGTGCTCTCTGACGAGGCCACCTCGGGACTCGATCCGGCCACGACCACGTCGATACTCGATCTGCTCAGCCACCTTCGTGACGACTACGGCCTGTCGATCATCCTGATCACCCACGAGATGGAGGTGGTCCGCGACATCGCGGACTCGGTGGCCAGGATCGCCGACGGACGCATCATCGAGTGCGGATCCGTCGAGGACATCATCTTGGATCCTGAGTCGTCACTGGCGCACGAACTCCTTCCTGACCGGCCGAGAGTGCCGCTGCGCGACGACGGTGAGGTGTGGGAGGTGTCCTACGCCTCGCGTGACGTACCGCTGGACTGGCTGACCTCGATACAGCACGCCCCCGGCCTGTCGGGCACCCGGGTCAGCGTCCTCAGCGCCAGCGTGGAGGCGATCCGCGGAATCGCCGTCGGCCGCGCCGTTCTGGCACTCTCACCCTCTGCGCCAACGGGTTTCGCCCGGTATCTCACCGACCTCGGACTGCACGTCAGCGCACCCCGGTCCGCGGAGATCGCGGCGTGACACTGCTGGCCCAAGAAGACTTCAGCACGCCCTGGCACAAGGTACCCGGGCTGCTGTTGCCCGCTTACGGGGAGACGTGGCTGATGGTCGGCATCACGATGGCACTCGTCGTGCTGATCGGCATCCCGGTCGGAGTGATCCTGCACAACACCTCGGGGCTGGGTTTGTACCCGGACCCCCGGGTTTTCGTCGTGCTCAACACGATCGTCAACATCGGCCGCTCACTGCCCTTCCTGATCCTGATGGCGGCGATCATCCCGGTGACACGGTTCCTCGTCGGCACCACCATCGGCATCCCGGCGGCCGTCGTGCCGATGACCGTGGCCGGGGTTCCGTTCTTCGCGCGACTGGTACAGAACGCGCTGAGGGAAGTCCGCTCCGACGTCACCGACATGGGGCAGGTCTCCGGCGGGTCCACACTTCAGGTGATCCGCACCGTGCAGCTCTCCGAGGCACTTCCGGCCATCGCCGGAGCACTCACCGTCAACACGATCGCGATGATCGACTACTCCGCGATCGCCGGTTCGATCGGTGCCGGCGGAATCGGCAACCTCGCGATCACCTACGGCTACAACCGATTCGACGACAACATCATGATCGCGACCGCCATCTCGTTGATCATTACCATCGCCGTCGTCCAATTCGTCGGCGACCGTGTGGTCAAAGCCCTCACCCGGTGAAAGGACACCCATGACCGACCAGATCAGTTCGCCTTCGAGCGCGGGGCTCGACATCGACATCAAGAAGAAGAAGAAGCGCTGGCCGTGGATCGCGGCCGCCGCTGTCGTCGTGCTCGCCGTCGCCGGGGGAATCTCCTATGCGCAGTTCTCCACTAAGGACAAGCCGTTCGGCACGACGTTGCCGGTGGCGACGTGGAGCACCGACATCGCCGCCGAGAACCTGCTGAGCTACATCGCGTCCGACATCGCGCCCGACCACGGGATCACCATCGAGCCCATCAAGATCGACAACCTCATCGAGATCAATCGCGCCGTCGACGCCGGAACCGTGGCAGGCAACTTCTTCGAGCATCAACCTTTTCTCAACGATGCCATCGCCGCCAACGGTTTTCAGCTGACCCTGGCCGCGCCGACGTTCACCTGGGACCAGGCCACCTACTCGGACAGGTACCGCAACTGGGACCAGGTGCCCCAGGGCGCCAAGATCGCGCTGCGCGACGACCCCGCCGGACAGGCCATCGCATTGCTGGACCTCGCGCACGACAAACAGATCACGCTCAAGCCCGGTAAGGACACGCTCGCCGGTCTGCCCCAGCTCGGCGACATCGCCTCCAACCCGAAGAACTACCAGTTCGTGCAGGTTCCCATCGGTCAGCTGGCGCGTAGCCTCGCCGACGTCGACGCCATCGTGGTCCACATCTCCGACGTCTACGCCGCCGGCCTGACGGAACAGCAGATCCTCGCCCGCGAACCCGCGCCGAAAGGCAGCGAGGGTGGCCTGGTGGTGAGCGACAAGCACATCGACGACCCCAACGTGGTCGAGCTGATCGACACCTTCGAGGACCCCCGCATCGCACAGTTCCTGCAGACCACCGACAACACGCTGATCCGCGACACGTTGGGCCCGATCTCGTGACCGGCGCCAAGCGGCCCCTGTTCTACTCGGCGTTCGTGATGAACACCGCCTCCCATGTGCTGCACGGGCTGTGGCGGGCGCCCGAGGCTCGCAACCACGAGTTCAACAAGCTACGGCACTGGACGTCGCTGGCCTCGAGCGTCGAGAAGGCCGGCTACGATCTGCTGTTCTTCGCCGACGTGTTCGGGCTGCGCGCACCGTGGAACGGCAACTGGCGCAAGGCTGTCGAGGGCGGTATCCAGGTTCCGGTCAACGACCCGTCGTCGCTGGCGTCGGCGCTGGCGGTGGTCACCGAGAACCTGGGCATCGTGTTCACCAGTTCGATCGTGCAGGACCACCCGTTCAACTTCGCTCGCAAGATGTCATCGCTGGACCACTACACCGACGGGCGGCTCGGCTGGAACGTCGTGACGAGCTTCAATGCCAACATGTTCCGCAGTTTCGGCTACGACGGCACCCTGGGTCACGACGATCGCTACGACTGGGCCTACGAATACGTCGACGTCGCCTACAAGCTGTGGGAGGGGTCGTGGGACGAGGACGCGCTCGTCCAGGACAAGGAGCGCGGGGTGCACTCCGATCCGGCCGGCATCCACCGTATCCATCACGTCGGCACGCGATACTCGGTCGAGGGGCCCCATTTCTCGTCGCCGTCGCCGCAGCGCACGCCGGTGCTGTTCCAGGCCGGCGCGTCGCCTGCAGGCCAGCTGTTTTCGGCCCGTAACGCCGAGGGTGTCTACATCAGCAGCCCGGATCCGGCCGCCGCCCATGCGCTGACCAACGAAACTCGGGCGCTGGCAGCCGACCACGGCCGGGATCCGGGCGACATCGCGTTCGCGCAGGGCCTGTCGTTCGTCGTCGGTGACACTCACCGCGACGCGGTGAGGCGCCACGACGAGATCAAACGCCATCTCGACCTGGAAGGCGTTGCGCTGCATGCCCTCGGCGACGCGGGTGTGGACGCAGGCCATCTCCCACTCGACACGCCCATCAGCCAGCTCGGCGAGTTCACCGGAGTGCAGGGTTTCGCTCGATGGGCCGCTGAAGCGTCGGGCAATGTGGAGCCGACGATCCGTGACCTGGCTTGGGTGCTCGAAGGGGCCAATCGGGTCGTCGGCACCGCCGACGAGATCGCCGATCAGCTCGAAGAATGGCGGGAAGCAGGGGTCGACGGCATCAACGTGTACCACGCGACGGTGCCGGGCTCGTTCCAGGAGACAGCGGATCGCCTGTTCCCGACCCTGCGGGAGCGCGGACTGATCGCCACCGACAAGTCGGGGACGCTGCGGCACAAGTTGTTCGGCCGCGGTGACCGGCTTCCCGACAGCCACCCTGCTGCTGCCTACCGGGGAGCCTTCGCCGACAACTCGCTGCTGGACCCCGTCATCCCTGGGTGATGTAGTCCTGCAACCGCTGTTGCTCGCGCTCGAGCTCCTCCATGCGGGTCTTCACCACGTCCCCGATGCTGACGATGCCGCGCAGCCGGCCATCGACGACGACGGGCACGTGTCGCACCCGGTTGGTGGTCATCAACGCGCTCAGGCTGTCCACCGAATCATCGGGTCCGCACGTCGCGACCACGGTCGTCATGATGTCGGCGACGGGGCGGCGCAGCAGCTCGGCACCGATCTCGTGCAAACCGCGCACCACGTCGCGCTCCGAGACGATGCCCTGCAACCCCTCCTCGGACACCACCACCATTGCGCCGATGTTGTGCACCGCCAACTCCGTGAGCAGCCCCGCCACCGACGTGTCGGGAGTGATCGTCGCGACCGCGGCGCCTTTGACGCGCAGAACGTCGGAGATACGCATCACCACCTCCTTGTGATGTAGCTCACTCAGGGTACTCCCAGCGGGCGCCGGAACAGAATGCCACGCCGGATCGGTTGCCCCTTCGAAGACGACGACCATCGGGAGGACCGCATGACACACTCGATCACCCTGGGCGACCATCTGACCGTCAGCCCTATGGGGTTCGGCGGGATGGCGCTGACGCCGGTGTACGGCGGCGCGGTCGACGACGCCGAGTCGCTGGCCACGCTGCATCACGCGGTCGACGTCGGGGTCACGTTCATCGACACCGCCAACGTCTACGGGTCAGGCGACAACGAGCGTCTCATCGCGCGTCTGCTCGCGGACCGCCGTGACGACGTCACGTTGGCCACCAAGTTCGGCATCGTCGCCAACCCGGCGGGCACCCGGGGCCGCGTCACCGTGCGTGGCGACGCGGCCTACGTGCGGCAGTGCATCGACGAGAGCCTGCAGCGCCTGCAGACCGACGTCGTGGACCTGTACTACCTGCACCGGCGCGACCCCGCGGTGCCGATCGAGGAGACGGTGGGCGCCATGGCCGACTTGGTGCGCGCAGGCAAGGTCCGCCACCTCGGGCTCTCCGAGGTCTCGGCAGACGAGCTGCGGGCCGCCCACGCCGTGCATCCGATCGCCGCCCTGCAGAGCGAATGGTCGATCTGGACTCGCGACATCGAGGCCCAGATCGCACCGGTGGCCGCCGAACTGGGCGTCGGCATCGTGCCGTTCTCCCCGCTGGGCCGAGGGTTTCTGACCGGCACGGTGCGTTCCGCCGCCGACATCTCCGCTACCGACTTCCGCCGCACGATGCCGCGGTTCGCCGACGGTGCGCTGGAGGCGAATCAGCGCGTGGTGGACGCCATCGGAGAGGTCGCCGGCGACGTCGGCGCCACCGCAGCCCAGGTGGCGCTCGCGTGGCTCCGCCACCGGGCGGAGGAACTCGGCGTGGCCGGCGTGCCGATCCCCGGGACCCGGCGGGCGGCCCGCATCGACGAGAACCTGGGGTCCCTGACGGTGGCGCTGACGGCCGAACAGGTCAGCGCACTCGGGCGCGCAGGCGACGCCGTGACCGGCGGTCGTTACGCCGACACGGCGGCGGTGCGGTCGAGCAGCGACGAGAACACGACCGAGCTGTGATTGCGCCGCGCCGACGCTGTCCTGGCGGTATACCTGCTCCATGATCGAAGTGACCCTGCTCGGCACCGGCAGCCCCATCCCCGACCCTCGCCGCGCGGGGCCGTCGACACTCGTCCGCGCGGGCGGGCAGACGTTCCTCGTCGATTGCGGCCGCGGTGTTCTGCAGCGCGCCGCGGCGATCGGGGTCAGCGCGAACAACCTGACCGCGCTGCTGCTGACCCACCTGCACAGCGACCACATCACCGATCTGGGCGACGTCCTGATCAGCCGTTGGGTGGGCAACTTCGCGCCCGACCTGACGCCGCTTCCGATCATCGGCCCGCCCGGAACCGCCGAGGTCGTTCAGAAGACGCTGGAAGCGCTGCAGTTCGACATCGGCTACCGCATCGCCCACCACGCCGACCTGACCGCGCCACCTCCGGTGGAGGTCGAGGAGGTGACCGGTGGGGTGGTGTGGGGCCGTGACGGCGTGCGAATCGTCGTCGGCCCAACGGACCACCGTCCTGTTGCGCCGACCATCGCGTTCCGCATCGAGCACAACGGCGCCTCGGTGGTCTTGGCCGGGGACACCGTGCCGTGCACCGGTCTCGACGAATTGGCCGCTGGGGCAGGCGCATTGGTGCACACCGTGATCCGAAAGGACCTGATCGACGCGATGCCGGTGCAACGCATCCGCGATATCTGCGACTACCACTCCTCGGTGCAGCAGGCCGCCGAGACCGCGGCGCGCGCCGGCGTCGGCATCCTGGTCCTGACGCACTACGTGCCCGCGCTGGTGTCCGGCCAGGAGGACGACTGGCGGGCGCTGGCGGCGACGGCGTTCGACCGTCAGATCGAGATCGGCGACGATCTGCACCGGGTGGAGGTGCACCCGGGGGTGTGCGTCAAGCCAGCCGGGTGATCTCCACGATGACGTCCAGATCCGTCGATCCCTCGCCCGAGTAGATGCCCTTGAGGGGGGTGACGTCTGCATAGTCACGGCCCACACCGACGCTGATGTACTGCTCGGTGATCTCGGTGTCGTTGGTGGGGTCGTAGTGCCACCATTCCCCGGTCCACGCCTGAATCCACGCGTGGCTCTGCCCGTCGATCGTCTCGCCGATCTGCGCCTCGCGCTGCGGATGCAGGTAACCGGACACATAGCGGGACGGAATACCCATGCCGCGCAACAACATCAGGGTCAGATGCGCGAAGTCTTGGCAGACTCCCTTGCCTTCGCGCAGCGCATCGACACCGGAGGTGTGCACGCCGGTGGTCCCCGGCACGTACTGCAGTTCGCCCTGCACCCAGCGCGCCGCCTCGATCACCGCTTCGGCGGGGTCGTGGTACTTGGCGATGCGCCGGCCGACGCGTTCGATGCGCTTGCTGGCCGGCACGTAGTGGGTGGGTGCCAGCACCTCGTCGTAGCGGTCGATGACGGCCTCGCCGGCGAGGTCGGTCCAGGACACCTTCTCCGCCGGCGCCTCGGGCCGATCCGTCTCCACCACCGACGACGCGGTCACCTCGAGCTCGGTGTGCGGTGCGTGCAGGTCGAACGCGGTGACCGCGGTGCCCCAGTAGTCGACATAGCGGTAGGACCGGGTCGCCGGAACGGTCTCCACCCGATTGAGGATGACGTTCTGCCGCGAGTCCGAGCGCGGCGTGAGCCGCGCCTCGTTGAACGACGCGGTGACCGGGGACTTGTAGGCGTAGCCGGTCGAGTGGACCACGCGCATCCGCCACATTATCTGCTCCTCTTCGTGGTCTGCTCTTCGCCCGAGGGCTCATCGCTGCGCGACAGGCTCATCGGCCTCAGATCTCCCCTTCTTCGATCACCAGTGCATTGCGCCCCGCATCTGTCCACGCCACCCACGGCGCGGAGTGGAAGTACTGCAGCGCCACCGACTCTCCCACGTCGAAACACGTCTTCTGGAGCGCGGCCAAGCGTTCCTCGAGCGATTCGAGCAGCACCCCGGGTCGCAGGAATTCCAACTCGCTTCGCGCGCGGCCCAGCAGCAGCTGCGCTTCGGCGGTGGCGCCGAGACGTCCGTGCGGCCGGTTCATCAGCTCGTCGAGGCTGTGTTCGGCGAGCCTGAGCGAATAGAAGATGGACCGCGGGAACAGCCGGTCCAACAACATGAATTCGACGACGCGGCCGGCGTCGAGGGCGCCGCGGTAAGTCCGCAGATAGGTGTCATGGGCACCGGCGGAGCGCAGCAGCGTGACCCATGCGGGCGACGACGCGCTGTCACCTACCCGGGACAGCAGCAGACGAACCGTCATGTCCACCCGCTCCAGTGCGCGTCCGAGCACCATGAAGCGGTAACCGTCGTCGCGTGACAGCGTGGAGTCGGCCAACCCGGCGAACATCGCGGCGCGGCCCTCCACATAGGACAGGAATTCGTGCGGGCCGAGCCGTTTGGCGGCGCGTTCCCGCTCGGCCAGCGCGTTGTAGGTGGTGTTCAGGCACTCCCAGATCTCGGTGGAGGTGACTTCGCGTGCGCCGCGGGCGTTTTCCCGGGCGGCCGAGATGGCCTCGACGATCGAGCAACCGCCGTAGGTCTCCCGGCTGAAGGCCACGAGGTCGGTCAACGACCACACGTCGAGCACCTCGTCGGGCGGATCCATGCCCAGCACCCGCAGCAGGGTGCGCGACGCCTGGTCGGGGTCGACGCTGGAATCCTCCAGCAGTTGGTGCACCGTGACGTCGAGGATGCGTGCGGTGTCGTCGGCGCGCTCCACGTAGCGCCCGATCCAGTAGAGAGATTCGGCGTTTCTGGCCAGCATCGTCGCCCTCCCCTACTGCTGCTGCTGCTGTTGTTGTTGCTGCTGGTCGTGACTGGACTCGGCCTTGCCGTTGCGGCTGCCGTTCTTGGTGGCCGCCGCCCGGGGCAGGGAGCGCACCACCTCGGCGGCGCCCAGTTCACGGTCGGCGACCGACGTGCGCGACGCCAGCACCCAGGTGTCCTTCGAGCCACCGCCCTGGCTGGAGTTCACCACCAACGATCCTTCGGGCAGCGCCACCCGGGTCAGCCCACCGGGAAGCACGTAGACGTCGTCCCCGTCGTTGACCGCGAAGGGTCGCAGGTCGACGTGGCGGGGTGCGAGTTCGTCGTCGATCTGCGTCGGCACCGTCGAGAGCTGCATCACCGGCTGGGCGATCCAGCCTCGCGGGTCCGCGGTGATCTTGCGGGTGATCGTCGCGAGCTCCTTGGCCGACGCGTCGGGACCAAACACGATGCCGTAGCCGCCGGAGCCCTCGACGGGTTTGATGACCAGCTCGTCGATGCGGTCGAGCACCTCTTCGCGTTCCTCGTCGAGCCAGCAGCGATAGGTGTCGACGTTGGCGAGCAGCGGCTTCTCTCCGAGGTAGTACTCGATGATCGTGGGCACGTAGGTGTAGACGAGCTTGTCGTCTCCTACTCCGTTGCCCACGGCGCTGGAGATCACGACGTTGCCCGCGCGGGCCGCGTTGAGGATGCCCGCCACGCCCAGCACCGAATCGGGCTTGAACTGCATCGGATCGAGGAAATCGTCGTCGATGCGGCGATAGATCACATCGACCTGGCGCTCCCCCTCGGTGGTGCGCATGTACACGGTGTTGTCGCGACAGAACAGGTCGCGACCCTCGACGAGCTCGACGCCCATCTGCCGGGCGAGCAGCGAATGCTCGAAATACGCCGAGTTGTAGACCCCGGGGGTCAGCACGACGACGGTGGGATCGGCGACGTTGTTGGCCGCGGCGTTGCGCAGCGCCCGCAGCAGGTGCGACGAGTAGTCACCGACGGCCCGCACCCGGTGGGTGGCGAACAGGTTCGGGAACACCCGCGCCATCGTGCGGCGGTTCTCCATCACGTAGGACACCCCGGATGGGGACCGGAGGTTGTCCTCCAGCACACGCCACGTCCCCTGCGCGTCGCGGATCAGGTCGATGCCGGCGACGTGGATGCGCACCCCGTTGGGCGGGATGATGCCGACGGCCTCGCGGTGGAAGTGCTCGCACGACGTGACGAGCCGGCGCGGAATCACCCCGTCGCGCAGGATCTCCTGCTCGCCGTAGATATCGTCGAGGTACATCTCCAGGGCCTGGACCCGCTGGCGGATTCCGCGCTCGAGTCGCGTCCACTCAGCCGCGGAGATGACCCGCGGGACGAGGTCGAGCGGGAAAGGTCGCTCCTGCCCGGACAGCGAGAACGTGATGCCCTGATCGATGAAGGCGCGGCCGAGCGCGTCGGAGCGGGCCTCCAGGTCGGCCACGTCGGCAGGGGCCAGCTCCTTGTGGATGCCCTTGTAGGGGCCGCGCACGGTGCCACTGGCATCGAACATCTCGTCGAATGCCTGGGCGTAGGTGCCGAGTTTGTTGTATCCGCCGAAGATGCCCTCGTGCCGTCGGGTCGGCTTGGTGGTGCGTGTGGTCCGTGCGGTTTCTGTCGGCAAAGCTCTCGTGCTCCTCCCGTAGGCAGACGTGCGCTATGCATGTACTCCAGACACGCACCTTGCCATGCTGCAGCATTTCCGCCGTTTCGGCAGGCCAGTGGCCTCCGTTTTGGGTGATGTACTCGCTCGCTGCTAACCTGAACAGTCGCTGCCCCCCGCGGGCGCCCCCAGACTCATTTCAACCCGTCGAGATTGCCGAAGGATTACACGCGTGGCCAACATCAAGTCGCAGGAGAAGCGGAACCGCACCAACGAGCGCCGCAGACTGCGCAACAAGTCGGTGAAGTCGTCGCTTCACACGGCGGTCCGCGGGTTCCGGGAGGCCGTCGAGGCCGGCGACAAGGACAAGGCCGGCGCGTTGCTGCTCTCGACCAGCCGCAAGCTCGACAAGGCGGCCAGCAAGGGCGTCATCCACAAGAATCAGGCCGCCAACCGCAAGTCGGCGCTGGCCAAGGCGCTCAACAAGATCTGACGCGCCGCCTCAGTCGCTGACCAGTGAGGCGACCGAGCGCACCGCGTTTTCCAGCGCGTAGTCGGCATCTGCCGCCGCGCCTTTGACGTCGGCGTTAAGCGCTGCCACCAGACGCAGCGCTTCGGCCACGGAATCCCGCGACCATCGTCGCGCCTGTTTCTGGGCTTTCTGCACGCGCCAGGGCGGCATGCCGAGTTCTCCGGCGAGCCGATAGGGATCACCCGACAGCGGGGCCACCCGTGCGATCGTGTGGACCGCCTCGGCGAGCGCATCGGCCAGCACGACGTGCGGTTCACCGGCCATCATCGCCCAGCGCAGCGCTTCGGCAGCCCCGGCGACGTCGCCGATCACGGCCTTATCGGCGATGTCGAAACCCTTCACCTCCGCTTTCCCGGAGTGGTATCGGCGGACCGCGGCAGCGTCGACCACACCGCCGGTGTCAGCCACCAGCTGCGAGCAGGCCGACGCCAGCTCCCGCAGATCCGAGCCGATGGCATCGATCACCGCGTCGACGGTGTCATCGGAGACCTTCGTACGCAGCGCGCGAAACTCCTTGCGGACGAAGTCGACGCGGTCGGCGGCCTTGGTGATCCGCGCGCACGGGTGGACCTCGGCGCCCAGCTTCTTCAGCCGATCGGCGAGCGCCTTGGCCCGCCCGCCGCCGGAATGCACGACCACCAGCAGCATGCCCTCGGGCAGATCGGCGGCGGCCCCCTCGATGACGGCCACCGCCTCCTTGCCCGCCTCGGCTGCGGATTCGAGGACGACCACGCGCTCGTCGGCGAACAGTGACGGGCTGAGCAGCTCGGCGATCTCACTGGCACTGACTTCGCCTGCCCGCAGGCGGTCGACCGGGACGTCGGTGGTGCCCGCCGAGGCGCGCGCCTGGGCCAGGACCGCTGCGACAGCGCGTTCGACGAGCAACTCCTCGTCACCGAGGATCAGGTGCAGGCCGGTGCTCACCGGACGATGGTGCCACGCCGGCCCGACAGCCCCCGATGCCACACCGCCGCAACCACGCAGGAGCCGGCCGCGACGACCGCCACTCCGGCCAGGCCCGACGGCACCGGCAGTGCCGCCACCGGCACCGCGGCCGCCCAGCGGGCCGTACTCGCCAGCCACCACACCTCCGGACCGGTGAACCGGATGAGCAGCTGGGCACCTGCCGGCCACAGCGGGCACAGCGCCGCCGCGGCCGTCCCGATCACCGTGATCGGCGCGATGACCGGCGCGACGGCCAGATTGGCGATCACCGCGACGAGGCTCACCGACCCCGACACCCCCGCCACGAGCGGGGCCGTGACCAGCTGCGCGGCCAACGCCACACTGACCGCATCGGCGAGCGGGCGCGGCCAGCCGCGGCGCGTCAGTCGCTGCGACCACACCGGCGCGACGAGAACCAGGCCCGCGGTGGCCGATACCGACAACGCGAAGCCGACGTCCACGGCGAGCTGCGGAGTGGCGATCATCAGCACGATGACCGCGGTTGCCAACGCGGGCAGCGCTTGCCGGCGACGATGGGTGAGCACGGCCAGCAGCGTGATGGCGCCCATGACCGCGGCCCGCAGCACGCTCGCCGACGGTTGGACGACGACGACGAAGCCGGCCAGCGTGACCGCCGCCAGCACGACGGCGATCCGGGGTCCGAGCAGCGCAGCGCTGAGCAGCATCGCCGCGCACACGATCGTGATGTTCGCGCCGGACACTGCCATCAGGTGGGTCAACCCGGCGACCCGGAAATCCTTGGCGGTCTGCGCTGACACCGCAGAGGTGTCCCCGAGCACGAGCGCCGGCAGCAGGGTCGCCTGGTCCGCCGGCAGGACGAGGCGGACCGCCTCGGCGAAGTCCGCCCGAATGCGGTGCGCCAGCCGGTACACCGGAGCTGCCTCACCGAGGCGTGGCCGCCCGGTCGCCGACAACACCGCGACGCTGAGATCGCGGCGACCCGGGCGGCCCACCCGGGCGCGGAAACCCGCCGGTCGACCCGCCTGGAGCGCCACGTAATCGGTGCCAGAGGCGAACACCAGCACCGCACCGGACGACGGCGCCCCGTCGAGGCGGACGAGCGTGGCCCGGAACATCGTCCGGCCACCGTCGAGCACACGCGGCGTTTCGTCGGGTGTGACCACGACGTCTGCGACCGATCCGATGCGCGTCGTCACCGGGTGATGGTCCACGGCGTCGACACGTAGGCACACCGCGACCGCGAACCCGCCACCCACCAGAGCGACCGCCGTCGCGGCGACCACCACCGAACCTCGCTCCGTCCGCCCGCCCGTGGCCTGTCTCCGGCTCGCCCACCACCCCGCCGCGGCGGTCACCGCGACACCAGCGACGACGGCGGCACCTGCGGCGGCGTAACCCCACACGATCCCGGCGGCCGTCACCGCCCACGCGGTCAGCGCCGCGGGGATCAGCCGCACATCGGTCATCGCACGCTCGGTCACTTCACTGCTCGGTCATGTCACTGCTCGGTCACTTCACCGCGACGAGGGGGCGCAGCTTGTCCAACCTCGCCGGGCCGATCCCGTCGACGTCGCCCAACTGATCGACGCTGCCGAAGCGACCGTGCGCGTCCCGCCACGCCACGATCGCCGCCGCGGTGACCGGACCGACGCCGGGCAGGGCATCGAGTTGCTCGGCGGTCGCGGTGTTCAGGTCGACCGGTGTCTGCGCGGCCCCTGCCGCCGGCGGCGCACCCGCCGACGAGGTCGTCGGTGACCCCGGTGGCGCGGACGCATCCGACACCACCGAGCTGCCCATCTCGGTCGGCTGCCCGGGCACCGCGCCGATGCCCACGACGATCTGTTCGCCGTCGGCGACCTTGCGTGCCAGGTTCAGACCGAGCACGTCGGCGCCGTCGAGCGCCCCGCCCGCCGCCTCGAGCGCGTCGGCGATCCGTGCTCCCGGCTCGAGCGTGACCAGACCGGGGCGGTGTACCAGCCCGACGACACTGACCACGGCAGGTCCCGGCGCCGCCGAGGTCAGCGGCGCGGGGGCGCCGGAGGCCGCCATCTCGACCGGCGGAAGCCTGGCCGACACCACCGCGGGTGGCTGGTCACGCAGCAGACTGATGACCGTCACGAGCACCGCGATCACGCCGACGACGCCCAGAGCGACGACCCCGGCGCGGCCGGGGTCGGCGCGCACACGTGACAGCCACGCCGGGCCGCGGTCAGTGCTCTGCTCGGGCAGCCAGCGCGACAGCACGGAGTCGGCGCCGTCGTCGTCGGGCTCCGCAGGGTCCGCCGTGATGTCCGCCGCGACGTCGGAACCCAGGCGCCGCCGGAGCCGCTCGGCAGGCAGTTCGCTCGACATACCGCGACGGTAGGCACGCCCGCCGACGGGCACGGCGATGCGCCGCGTCAGCCCGCCCGGCCTGTGGATGAACTCGGCTCTGGGGACAGCGGGATAGCATGACCGCCAATGAACGGTCGAGCCCCGATGATCGCCGGCGCCGCGTTCGCGGTGCTGTACGCCACGGCCGTCGTCGTCCTCCACGCGCTGCCCGGCGCCGACCCCGGTGTCACCCGCGTGCAGGCTCTCCTGCTGACCTTCGCCGCGCTGGCGCTCGTGGTGGTGCTGGCCTTCGCCCGGGACCGGCTCAGCGGACCGCCCGCCCACCTGTTCACGATCGGCTCGACCCTGCTGGTGGCCGAACTCTGCATCGCCGTCTGGTTCCTCGGCGGACTCTCGCTGCGGCCCGGCCAGACCGCGGTCGCCACCGCACGCGCCATCGAGGACGTCGGCGTGATGTGGCTTCCCGTGGCCACGATCGCCAACATCGTGGTGGCCGCACCGATCCTGCTGTACGCCAACGAGGGCCGGCTGCCGCGGTGGCTCGGCATCCTCGCCGCCGTCTTCGCGGTGGAACAGCTGATCGAGACCATCACGGTGATCGGTCCGCCCGGCAGCTTCATCTCCCCCGGCGGCCCCATGAACCACTACGTCGGTGGCCTGCTGTCGGTGCTGTTCGTCGCCGGACTCGGTGTCGCGCTCGGCATCCCGACCGCCGGGGAATCCACCGCGACCCCCGAAGACACCGACGAGGCGAGTGGCGAGGCCGGTGACGGGGCCACAGACGCCGACGACGCCCGAGAACCCGTAGGAGAGTGATGGCGCTTCCCCGCCTGGTACCGCAGTCGAGCGGCGACCATTCGAGCACCGACGGACTGCGCGCCGAGGTTCGAGGTTTCCTCGCCGAGCAACGCGCCGCGGGCACCTTCCACCCCTCGGTCGATGTGTGGCTGTCCGGCTGGGACGAGGCGTTCACCGCGGCGTTGGCCGCCCGCGGCTGGCTCGGCATGACGGTGCCTGTGGAGTACGGCGGGCCGGGACGGTCGTTCCTCGAACGTTTCGTGGTGACCGAGGAACTCCTGGCCGCGGGCGCTCCGGTGGCTGCTCACTGGATCGCCGACAGGCAGATCGTGCCATCACTGCTCAAGTACGGCACCGAGCGACAGAGGGCTCATTTCCTCCCGAGAATCGTTGCCGGCGAATGCTTTTTCGGCATCGGCATGAGCGAGCCGGATTCCGGCTCGGACCTGGCCAGTGTGCGGACCCGCGCGCAGCGGGTCGAGGGCGGCTGGCGGCTCACCGGTACGAAGGTGTGGACCTCCGGTGCGCATCTGGCCCACGCGTTCATCGCGCTGGTACGCACCGCACCCGTGGATCCCGCCCACCGGCACGCGGGACTGAGCCAGTTCATCGTGGACCTGCGCGGCGAGGGGGTGCAGATCCGGCCCATCACGTCGATGAACGGCGCCCACCACTTCAACGAGGTGATCCTGGACGACACATTCGTGCCCGACGACATGGTGTTCGGCGAGATCGGCGCCGGCTGGCAGCAGGTCACCTCGGAGCTGGCCTTCGAGCGCAGCGGACCCGAACGGGTGCTCTCGACGTTCATGCTCCTCGACGCGACGGCTCGGGCGATGAGCGACGGCGAGCTCCCGCGCGATGCCGAGCTGGGCAGACTGGTGGGCCGTGTCGCCGGCCTTCATCAGATGTCCTCCGCGGTGGCCGGCGCGTTGCAGCGCGGCGAGCCGGCGGACGTGCCCGCCGCCGTCGTCAAGGTCCTCGGCACCACCACCGAAGGCGATATCGCCGAATACGGTCATCTGGCAACCGAACACGGTGCGAGCATCGCCGCGCTGGCCGATGCCGCGGTGGACCAGCGACCCGGCTTCACCATCCGCGGGGGCACCAACGAGGTGTTGCGCGGCGTGATCGCCCGCGGATTGGGGCTGCGATGAGTGCGTCCGAGATCGATGCCGCGCTGACCGCCATGATGGCGGCCGTGTTCGCCGAACACGGCGACGACACCGATCTGTGGGATCGCCTCGACGCTCTGGGCCTGATCCGGCTCACCGGTCCGGAGGATTCCGGCGGCAGCGGCGCCGGATGGGCCGAGGCCGTCGAGCTGCTGTCCGCCGCGGTACGCCATGCCGCGCGAATCCCCGTGGCCGAGCACGATCTTCTGGCCTGCTGGCTCCTCGACGCCGCGGGTGTCCCCGCCGACTCCCGGCCACGCACCGTCGCACTGCTCGACTCCCGAGGCCGCGCAGACGGGGTACCGTGGGCGTCCCGCGCACGGCGGATCGTACTGGTGTGGCAGCAGGACGACGGCTACCGCGTCGCCGACGTCGACGCCACCGATGTCTCGATCACGCCGGGCGCCAACATGATCGGCGAACCTCGCGACACCGTCGCCGTCGACATCGCGGCGGTGTCCGGCGTCGCGGTCGCCGGGGAACTCGTCGACACGCTGCGCCTCAAGGGCGCCCTGGTGCGCGCCGTACAGATCTGCGCGGCACTGGACAGCGCGCTCGAATCGTGCGTCGACCACGCGACCACCCGCATCCAGTTCGGCCGCCCGCTCGCGAAGTTCCAGGCCGTCCAGAACCTCGTCTCCGACATCGCGTGCGAGGCCGCGCTGGCCCGCTCGGCCACGGAGGCAGCCCTGTCGGTCGCCACGGCCACCGACTGGGCGGCCCCGCAGTTGGAATTCCTTGTGGCAGCAGCCCGTTCGTGCGCCGGACACGCGTCCTCCGTGGTGGTCCGCAACGCCCACCAGGTACACGGCGCGATCGGCACCACGATCGAGCACCGACTGCACCACTTCACGCGGGCGGCACTGGCGTGGCGTTCGGAATTCGGCTCGACGAGGCACTGGGACCAGCGGCTGGCCGACATGGCGGTGCAGGCCGCCCCACACGGGCTGTGGTCGTTGATCAGCCCCTGACGATCACCGAGCTGGGTTCGCGCGGTGCGCCCAGCACGTCGCGGTGCGACGGGGGAACCCGGCCCCCGGCATCGGTGATCCCGTACTCGCGCGCCACCTCGGCGCCGATCACGGCCCGGCCGCTGCGCCGGGAGAGTTGCGGATCGCCGAACATCGCGTCGATGAGATGCCCCGTGAATTCCGGTGTTTCGGCATGGGAGGCGAAGTCGTCCAGTGCGGCGGGATTGCCGTCGAACATGCGGCGCATGCGCTCGGTGAGCAGGATGCCCATCCAGATCGACACCGTCGCCACGCCGGTGCCGGCGAAGTCGACCGCCATGTCGGCGGCCATCTTGTCGGTGCCCGCCTTCTGCGCCCCGTAGGCGGGGCCGTGCATGTAGCACACCGCTCCGGGAGAAGACGTGAACGCGATGAGCCCGCGGTCTCGCTCGATGAGCAGCGGGGCGGCGTGCCACGCGGCGACGTAGGAGGATCGCAAGCCGACGTCGAGGACGTCGGCCAGCGCTCTCGGCCTGCGCCAGAACGGATCCGGGCCCACCAGGTCGTCGGAGATCGCGGCCGCGTTGTTGACCAGGAGGTCGAGCCGTCCCTCGTCGCGCGCCAGCCGGTCGAAGAACTCGCCGACGGCGTCGTCGTCACGGTGATCGAGTTGCACGCCGACACCCCAGTGCGGGGCGGGATCGACACCGCGGCCGGTTCCGTACACCCGCCAGCCGTGAGCGGCCAGCGCCGAGGCGATGCCGTGCCCGGCTCCCCGGCTGGCACCTGTCACCACGGCGACCCGCGTCGACTCACCCATGCGGCAACTCTAGAGGCGGTAGGTTGACGCCATGTCAGATGCCATGTCGATGGACAAGCCCCTGCGGGTCATCCAGTGGACCACCGGGAACATCGGCCGCCGGTCTCTGCACGCGATCATCGGGCGCGACGACATGGAGCTCGTCGGCGTCTACGCCCACGGCGCGGACAAGGTGGGCGTGGATGCCGCCGAGTTGGCCGGCTGGCCCGAGCCGACCGGGATCGCAGCGACGAACGACATCGAGGCGCTGATCGCGCTGCGTCCCGACGCCTGCTGCTACAACCCGCTGTGGCCGAGCGTCGACGAGTTGGTGCGGCTGCTCGAAGCCGGTGTCAACGTCTGCTCGTCGGCAGCCTGGATCACCGGGGGCAAGCAGTCACCCGAAGACCTCGAACGTATCCGAAACGCCTGCGCGAGCGGCAATTCCACGATCTTCGGCAGCGGTGCCCATCCGGGGATGTCGAATCTGGTCGGCATGGTGCTCAGCGGCGCATGCGAGCGGGTCGACGAGATCCGGATCACCGAGTCGGTGGACTGCTCGACCTACGAATCCGCCGGCACCCAGACCGCGATGGGCTTCGGCCGGCACCCCGACACCCCCGGCCTGGCCGAGAGCGTGCGCCGCGAGAGCGAGGTGTTCGCCGAGTCGGCCGCCATGATGGCCGACGCCATCGGCGCGACGCTGGACCGGATGACCTTCGACGTGACATTCACCGCCGCCACCGGAGACAGCGACCTGGGGTTCATGACGATCCCGGAGGGCACCGTGGGCGCAGTGATGGGATACCACCGAGGCTGGGTCGGTGAACGCAACGTGGTCAGCGTCGGCTTCAACTGGATCATGGGCAGCCACGTCACACCCCCGAAGCCTCTGGAGCACGGGCATGTCGTGCAGGTGTTCGGGGTGCCCAACATGCGCACCGTCGTGCACTGTCTGCCGCCGAGAGACTGGACCGAGCCCGGCTTCATGGGCCTGGGCATGATCTACACCGCGCTGCCGGTGACCAACGCGGTGCCCGCGGTGGTGGCGGCGCCGCCGGGCATCGTGACGCTGGCCGACCTGCCGCCGATCACAGGCCGGTTCGCGGGCTGACCTCGGACACCTGCACGGCCACCCCGACCGCTCCCCCGCCGACATGGACCGACAGCACCGGACCCATGTCCTCGACGGTCAACGACGACAACTGCGGCAGCCGCTGGGTCAGCGCCGCGCCGAGTCGGTCTGCGGCATCATGATTGTCGACGTGGTGCACCACCACGTCCGCCGGCCCCGTGGCGACGATGTCGGCGACGCGATCCACCAGCGCGGCGTGCGCCTTGCTGACGGTGCGGATGCGCTGATCGAGCACGAGCCGGCCGTCCATGTCCAGTTTCAGCAGCGGCTTGAGCGACAACGCGGTGCCCAGCCACGACGACGCGGTACCGATACGTCCGCTGCGGCGCAGGTTGTCCAGCCGGTGCACCACGAGGAACACCCGGGTGCGGTCGCGGGCCCCGCGGGCCGCCTCGGCGACCGCGTCGAGATCGCCGCCGCGGGCCGCGCACCGCGCCGCCTCCCGCGCGATGAACCCGGTGCCCATCGCCGCCGAGCGCGAATTCACCACGCGCACAGACGAGCCGAACTCGCGCGCGGCAGTGACGGCAGCGCTGTAGGTGCTCGACAGAGCCGCCGAGAGATGCACGGCCACCACACCGTCGCCGTCGCTGTCGGCCAGCGCACGGCGATAGTGCTCGGCCAATTCCGTCGGTGCCGCGCCCGCCGTCGTGACCTTGGGCCGGTCGTGGAGGTCATGCGGGACGTCGTCGACGCCGTCGCGCAGATCGACACCGTCGACGAGCACGTGCAACGGCACCTCACGGATGCCCCATCGTGCCGCCTCGTCGCCCAGGCGCGCCGAGGAGTCGCTGACCACCACCACGGCCATGGTCAGGTGCGCGAATCCGGGATCGGGACACCGGCTTCAGCGAGCCCCTTGAGCATCAGGTCGGCGACCGCCCGGTGCGCCTCGAAGTTCCAGTGGATACCGTCGGGATTGCCGCGGCCGCTGTAGATCTCGTCTGCGACGGCGGCTTTGAGGTCGACCAGTGGGACCGCGTGCTCGTGCGCCCAGCGGGTGAGCGCGGCGACCGTGCCGGCGCGGCCGTGGTGCGCATTGCCGTAGGACGCCGCAGTGTGCACCGACGGCAGCGACGCGACCACCGGTATCCCGGGCCGGTTGAAATCGATGGCGGCGCGCGTCATCTCGAGGTATTCGACGGTCAGATGCGGCGGCAGCGCCGGCCGCGCGATCGGCGAGAGCCGCGGCTGCAGCCAGCTGTAGCCGTCGCGCACCCAGCGCCGCAGCCGCGGCGGCCGGGCGTAGCGGATCAGTTCCCGCAGCGCGGTGGGCAGCACCGACGGCAGCGAGTCCATGCCCGACGTCGCGTAGACCACGGCGCCGGCGCGGGGAAGCGCCGCCCACGACCGCGGGTCCTGCGTCGCCGCCCACCACACGTCGCGGCTGGTCCAGCCTATCCGCCCGATGACCTCGACGTCCCAGTCGAGCTGTGCGGCAACGAGATTCGGCCAGATGCGCGGATCGTCGGCGGGCAGGCCGCCGGTCGGGCCGTAGTAGGACAGGGAGTCACAGAAGACGAGCAGCGTGCGTCGGCCGGCGTCAGAGGACATCGCCTGCGACCTGCGCCGAGGCGTTCCACACGTCGAGGCGCCAGCGTATGTCGGCCAGGCTCGCCGGATCGCCGTCGCGGCGGGTGTGTCCGGCCAACTGCACCCAGCTGGCGTTGCCCAGCCCGCCGAGAACGGGCCAGTTGTCGACGGGCAGATCCAGCAGCGCCGCGGTCAGCGCGGCGATCAACCCGCCGTGCGCCACGAGCACCACCGGCCGGTCGGCAGCGTCGGCACCCCACTCCGGTTGGCCGGCCACCAGTTCGCGCACCAGCGGCAGGCTGCGGTCGGCGACGTCGACCCGGCTCTCCCCGCCGTGGGGGGCCCAGCGCGCGTCGTCGCGCCACGCCAGCCGGGCCCCGGGGGCGACCTCGTCGACCTCGAGGTGGGTCATCCCCTGCCAGTCGCCCAGGTGTGTCTCCCGCAGCCGGGTGTCCAGCGACACCTGCTGGCCGCACCGGTCACCCAGCGCCACGGCGGTGTCCAGCGCCCGGCGCAGATCCGACGAGACGATCAGCAGCGGCTGACGTTTGGCGAGCGCTTCGGCTGCGACCACGGCCTGCTCACGACCGAGATCCGACAGGTCGGTGTCCAGCTGACCCTGCATGCGGCTGCCTGCGTTGTACTCCGTCTGTCCGTGCCGCAGCATGACCAGCTTGCGCACGGTCACGCGTCGTCTCCGGACAGCTCCACCGGCACCAGCGGGCAGTCGCGCCACAACCGGTCCAGGGCGTAGAAGTTCCGCTCGTCCTGGTGCTGGATGTGCACCACCACGTCGACGTAGTCGAGCAGGGTCCAGCGGCCCTCGCGGGTGCCTTCGCGGCGCGCGGGCTTGTACCCGGCCTGCCGCATCTTCTCCTCGACCTCGTCGACGATCGCGTTGACCTGACGTTCGTTGGACGCCGAGGCGATGACGAAGCAGTCGGTGATGACGAGCTGCTCGGACACGTCGATCACGACGACGTCGTCGGCGAGCTTGGCCGCGGCCGCACGCGCGGCGGTCTCGGCCATGTGGATGGCTTCAGGTGTGGCGGTCAGGGGCGGTCTCCTTCACATGTGGTTGGTAGAGATGCCGTTTGGCGACGTACTGGACGACACCGTCGGGCACCAGGTACCAGATCGGCCGCGAGGCTTCGGCACGCTCACGGCAGTCGGTCGACGAGATGGCCAGCGCCGGCACCTCGACCAGATGCAGGGCATCGTCGGGCAGTTCGGCCATGGCGGCGGAGATGTGTTTGCCGTCCAGCTCGTAGCCCGGCCTGCTCACCCCGACGAAACGCGCGATCGAGAACATCTCTTCCCAGTTCTGCCAGGACAGGATCGACGCCAGTGCGTCGGCACCGGTGATGAAGTACAGGTCGGCGTCGGGGTTGAGCGCGTGCAGATCCCGCAGGGTGTCCTTGGTGTAGGTGGGGCCGCCGCGGTCGATGTCGACCCGGCTGACCGAGAACATCGGGTTCGACGCGGTGGCCACGACGGTCATCAGATAGCGGTCCTCGGCGGGGGTGACGGCTCTGCTGCGCTTCTGCCACGGCTGGCCGGTGGGCACGAACACCACCTCGTCGAGGCCGAACAGGTTGGCCACCTCGCTGGCGGCGACCAGGTGCCCGTGGTGGATGGGGTCGAAGGTTCCACCCATCACCCCGAGCCGCCGTCGCGTTTGCACGAATAGCGAGCTTACGGGACCGAAACGCAGGCCTCAGACCGATGAGAGCCGGTGGGCGCCCAACTCCTCGGAGACCTCGAAGGCGGCGCGATCGGCGCGGTACACGTCGCGCGCGTACTCCACGCATCGGCCGGAGGTGTCGCGGGTGCTGCGAGTCAGCAGGGTGCCCGCCGATCCGGCGCGCACGCCCAGCTGCATGCTCGACGCGTCGTCGAGCACGATCGACTCGAGCACCGCGGTGGACCGCGCCAGGTCGATCCCGTAGCGCGAGCGCAGCAGTGCCCACAGCGACCCGTCGTCCGGCTCGTCGAGGATTCCGGGGGTGAGGTCGGCGGGCAGATACGTGGTTTCCAGCGCGAACGGCACGTCGTCGACGCTGCGCAGCCGGTAGAACACGTGCACCGCGGCGCCGTCGGGCAGGTCCAGCGCCCGCCCGACCGCGGGCTTGGCGGTCTGGTGTTCGGCCCACAGCAGCTTCGCCGCCGGCCGCCGCCCCATCCGTGCCACCTCTTCGGAGAAGCTACCGACGTGGAAGCGGACGCGCGGTTCGGCGACGAAGGTGCCGCGTGGCGGCTTCCGGTAGACCGCTCCTTCGCTCTCCAGCAGTGAGAGCGCCTGACGCGCGGTCATCCGGCTGACGCCGTGCTGTTCGGCGAGTTCACGTTCGGACGGCAGCAGGGTGTGCGGACCCAATTGCTCGGTGGCTATCCGGTCGCGGACGTCCGCGGCGATCGACATGTACAGCGGCGTGCCCGAGGCCATCCCGTCAGATTAGTCCTGCGAGCTGGGCTTCGACCGGTGTGACGGCGGGGTAAGAAGTCGGTTTCCGGATTGACGGGCGTCACAAGTGACCTTCATACTTTGGTTCAACCACATGGTCTATACCATCAATCGAACGGCCAGGAGGCTCCCGTGACCCGCCCTGACTCCCGCGACTCGGCCGAGCTCGCTCAGTTCGGCTACACCCAATCCCTGGAGCGGCGTACCGGCAGGTTCGCCTCGTTCGCCGTCGCCTTCGCGTTCGTCTCGATCGCCACGGGCATCTTCACCACCTACGGGGCGGTGTTGAACAGCTCCGGCCCCGTCGGGATCTGGACCTGGCCGATCGCGGTCGTGGGGCAGCTGGCCGTGGCATTCGTGCTGGGCGCGCTGGCCTCCCGCATCCCGGTCACCGGCTACCACTACCAGTGGATGTCGCGGCTGGCGAACCCCATCCTGGGCTGGATCATCGGCTGGATCTCGTTCACGTTCCTCGCGATCGTGGTGGTCGCGGTCGACTACACGATCGCCTCGACGATCCTGCCGGTGCTGCTCAGCTATGACAGCACCCCGACGATCGCCTGGGTGATGACCGCCGGTGTCCTGATCCTGCAGGCCCTGCTGGTGGCGCTGTCCACCCCGTGGGCCGAGCGGGTGAACAACAGCCTGGTGACGCTGGAGCTGATCGGGATGGCGCTGTTGACAGTGCTGCTGCTCGTGGTCGGCGCGGTGCGCGGCGATATCGATGTCGCGAACCTCGTCAGCAAGGGTGCGGTGGCGACGGAGGGATTCTGGAGCTTCGGCGACTGGACATCGGCCGGACCGTGGATGCTGGGCTTCCTGCTGGGCGCGTTCACGATCGTCGGTTTCGAATCCGCCGCCAACCTCGCCGAGGAGACCCACGATCCGGAGCGCGTGGTGCCGCGGGCCATGTGCAATGCGGTGTTGGCCTCCGGTGTGCTCGGCTTCGTGTTCCTCATCGCGGTCACACTCGCCGCCGGCGATCCCGTCGCACTGGCCGAATCGGGCACCCCGATCGCCGACGTCATCAAGAACACCCTGGGCTCGGTGGTGGCGACGCTGCTGCTGCTCATGGTCGTGCTCGCGATCTTCGCGTGCGGTCTGGTCATCATGATCACCGGCGTCCGACTGACCTGGGCGATGTCCCGCGACCGCCGCTTCCCCGGCTGGCAGCAGTGGAACCAGATCTCGCCCCGCTTCCACACACCGTTCAAGGCGACGCTGCTGTACTTCGCGCTCGCACAGCTGATCCTCGCGATCTTCGCCCACTCCGAGACCGCGCTGTTCACCCTCTTCAGCGCCGCGACACTCCTGCCTGCTGTGATGTACGCCTCGACGGTGGTGCTGTACTTGGTCAAGCGCTCGTCGCTTCCCCGTAACGGCAAGTTCGATCTCGGAAAGTGGGAGATGCCGATCTTGGTGGTGGCAGTCGTCTGGCTGGCCTTCGAGCTGGCCCTGTTCCGCGACGCCGCCTTCAAGCAGGCGTGGGCCTATGTCCTGGTGATGGTCGCGATCGGCGCGGCCTACCTCGTCTATCTGTTGATCCGACACGGTCGTGCGGGGCTGACGATGCCCGACATGGCTTCCATCGACGCCGAGCTGCGGGAGTGAGCGGAGCGATCCTGGCGATCGACCAGGGCACCTCGGGCACCAAGGCCGTCGTCGTCGACGACCGCGGCCGGGTGTGCGCAACGGCCGAGGTGCCGCTGCGGCCCGACTACCTGCCCGGCGGCGGCGTCGAGCAGGACCCCGAAGCGTTGTTCGCGAGTGTCGTCACCGCCGGACGCCGCGCGCTCGCCGAGGCCGGCGTGCCCGTGGCCGCGGTGGCGCTGGCCAACCAGGGCGAGACCGTGCTCGCGTGGGACCGCGCCACCGGCGCTCCGCTCACCCCGGCGGTCGTGTGGCAGGACCGGCGCGCCGAAGCGCTGTGCGGATCGCTGGTCGAGCACGGTGCGCGCATCGCCGAACGCACCGGCCTCGTCCTCGATCCGTACTTCTCGGCGCCGAAGATGGCGTGGATCCGGGAGAACAGGACGCGCGACGGCGTCGTCACCACCACCGACACCTGGCTGGTGCACCGGCTCTGCGGCGCGTTCGTCACCGACGCCGCGACGGCCAGCCGCTCCTTACTGACCACGCTGGACCAGGCCGGCCGGGTCCCGGGCTGGGACGACGAGCTCGTCGCGCTGTTCGGACTCGCCGGCGAATCGCTGCCCGAGATCGTGGCCTGCGATCAGACCGTCGGGCACACCGACGTGTTCGGGCCGACGCTGCCGGTCGGCGGCCTGATCGTCGACCAGCAGGCCGCCCTGCTCGCCGAGAGCTGCCTGGAGCCCGGCTCGGCGAAATGCACATACGGCACCGGGGCGTTCCTTCTCGCCCAGCTCGGCACCGAGCCGGTGCGATCCCGGTGGGGGCTGACGACGTCGGTGGCCTGGCGGCTGCGCGACGAGACCGCGTTCTGCGTCGACGGCCAGGTCTACACCGCGGCATCGGCGGTCCGGTGGGCCGTGGATCTCGGTCTGGCGCCCGCGCCCGACCAGCTCGACGCCGTGTCCGCCGACACGAGCGGCGGCGTGGTCTGCGTGCCTGCTCTGGCGGGGCTCGCGGCGCCGTGGTGGAACGCCGCGGCCACCGCCAGCTTCACCGGCATGACATTGTCGAGCACCCGCGGGCACCTGGTCCGGGCGCTGCTGGAGGGGGTCGCCGCGCAGGTGACCGCACTGACCGAACTCGTCTGCGCCGACCTCGGCCGGCCGCTGACCCGGCTGCGGGTCGACGGGGGCCTGACCCGGTCCGAGGTGCTGATGCAGGCCCAGGCCGATCTGGCGCAGCTCCCGGTGGAGGTCTACCCGTCACCGCACGCCACCGCGCTCGGCGCCGCCGCATGCGCCCGGCTCACCATCGATCCCGGCCTCGCCGTCAACGACGCGATCGGCGCGTGGACCCCGCAGCGCACCTACGAACCGCGCTGGCCGGCCGAGCGTGCCACCGACTTCCTGGCGCGCTGGCGCCGCACCGTTGAGGAGACCACCCAATGACTGCCGAACATGTCACCGACGTCGTCGTCGTCGGCGCAGGCATCGTCGGCGCGGCGATCGCCCGCGCGCTCGCCGGCACCCACCTGTCCGTCACGCTCGTCGAGGCCCGTGACGACGTCGGCGACGGCACCAGCAAGGCCAACACCGCCCTGCTGCACACCGGGTTCGACGCCACCCCCGGCACCCTGGAGTCCCGGCTCGTCGCCCGCGGCTACGACCTGCTCGGCGCCTACGCCGAAGAAACCGGAATCCCCGTCGAGCGCACCGGCGCCATGCTCGTCGCCTGGACCCAGGAAGAGCTCGACGCGCTGCCCGGCCTGATGGTCAAGGCCGAAGGCAACGGCTACCGCGACTGCGGGCTCTTGAGTGCCGACGAGGTCTATCGTCGGGTCCCCTCGCTCGGGCCCGGGGCGATGGCCGGCCTGAGCGTGCCCGGCGAGTCGATCATCTGCACGTGGACCACGAACCTCGCGCTGGCCACCGATGCGGTGGCGCGCGGCGCGACGCTGGTCCGCGGCGCGCGTGTGACGACCGTGGAGCCCGGCGCCCAGCACACCACCGTGCACACCACCCGTGGCGAGATCCGCGCCCGCTGGGTGATCAACGCCGCCGGCCTGGGCGCCGATCACCTCGACGCTCAGTTCGGATACCAGCGCCTCACCGTCACCCCGCGACGCGGTGAATTGCTGGTGTTCGACAAGCTGGCGCGGCCCATGGTGCCGGTGATCGTGCTCGCCGTCCCGTCCTCGCGCGGCAAGGGCGTTCTCGTCAGCCCCACCATCTACGGCAACGTGATGGTCGGTCCGACGTCGGAGAACCTGACCGACCGGACGGCGACCGGAACGTCGGAGAAGGGGCTGGACTTCCTGGTGTCGAAGGGCCGCGCACTGATGCCGGCGCTGTTCGAGGAGGAGATCACCGCGACGTACGCGGGCCTGCGGGCGGCGAGCAATCACGACGACTACGTGATCGACCTCGACGCGGCCGCGCATTACGTCCTGGTCGGCGGTATCCGATCCACCGGCCTGACCTCGGGGATGGCGGTGGCCGAGTACGTCTGCGGTCTGCTCGCCGAGGCGGGGGTCGACGTCTCCGAGCGGGAGGGTCTGCCGCCTCCACCGCGGATGCCGAACATCGGCGAGACCGGCGTGCGGCCCTATCAGGACGGGCAGCGCATCGCCGCCGACCCCGACTACGGCCGGCTGGTCTGCTTCTGCGAACGCGTGAGCGTCGGAGAGATCCGAGACGCATTCGAATCTTCCATTCCCCCAGCTGATCTCGATGGTCTGCGGCGCCGCACCCGGGTGATGAACGGGCGATGCCAGGGCTTCTATTGCGGCGCGCACACCGCCGAGCTGCTGGCCGAGGGAGTGGCGAGATGAGCCGGGTCGCGATCATCGGCGGCGGCCCCGCCGGGCTGACCGCGGCCGCCGCGCTGGCGCCCCGCGTCGAGGGCGAGGTGCTCGTGCTCGAACGGGAACGCCACACCGGTGGAATCCCCCGCCACAGTGACCATCTCGGCTACGGCATGCGGGATCTGCACCGGTTCGTCTCGGGACCCGCCTACGCGCGACGGCTGACCGCGATGGCGGCCGAGGCGGGCGCGACGCTCGAGACCGAGGCGATGGTCACCGGCTGGGCGGGCGAGCGCACGCTTCAGATCACCTCGCCGCGCGGGGTGCGGACCGTCACCGCCGACGCCGTGATCCTCGCGACGGGTGCGCGGGAACGGCCCCGCCCCGCACGGCTGATCCCCGGCGACCGGCCCGACGGTGTGTACACCACGGGACAGCTCCAGAATCTCGTGCACCTTCAACACGGCCACGTCGGCTCCCGGGCCGTCATCGTCGGCGCCGAACTGGTCAGCTGGTCGGCGGTGCTGACGTTACGGGAGGCGGGCTGCGCGACCGTTGCCATGATCAGCCGATATCCACGCGCCGAGGCGTACACCGCGTTCCGCCTTCCGGGCCGGGCGCTGATGTCGGGTCCGGTGCTGACCAGCAGCCGGGTGGTGGCCGTCAACGGCAAAGGCAGGGTCCAATCGGTCACCGTCGAGCACGCCGGCCAACGCCGCGACATCGCTTGCGACACCGTGGTTTTCACCGGCGATTGGATTCCCGATCACGAGCTGGCCCGCACCGGCGGCCTGGACATGGATCCGTCGACGCGCGGGCCGGCCGTCGACGCCGGGTTGCGCACCAGCCGGCCCGGGGTGTTCGCGGTGGGCAACCTGCTGCACCCGGTGGACACCGCCGACGGCGCCGCACTCGACGGCCGCCACGTCGCCACTGCAGTCCAGCAGTGGCTCCGCACCGGCGGCACGGCCGAGCCGGTGCACAGCGCGGCGCACATCCGGGCGCAGGCGCCGTTGACGTGGGTTGCGCCGCAGCGGGTGTCGACGGTCGGCGGCAGCGCGCCGCGAGGTGACCTGCTGCTGTGGACCGACGAGTACCGCCGGCTGCCCGCGTTGCGCGCAGTTCAGGACGGGCGCGTCGTGGGCACTGCCCGCACGCTGTGGCCGGCGGCGCCGGGCCGGGTGTACCGGGCACCGTGGTCGCTAGTCGCGGGGGCGGACCCCAAGGGCGGCGACGTCACGGTGTCCCTCGCCTGACTTCTGCCGCGAGTGTGCGGTTTCATCCGCAACACGCGCAGGAGGGCGTATGGGGATCCACACTCACGACATCGCTGGGCAGCCGCGCGCCCGCAATGCGGCCCGGACACGGTCGAGGAAGACGGCAGGGCGGCGCAGCATCACCGAGCTGACGCGGATCACCGACCACTCGGCGGCCTCGAGTGCGGCCCACCGCTCGATGTCCCATGCCCGCTGCCCCGCGTCGGTCCAGTGCTGAACTCCGTCGTACTCGACGGCGACATGCCATTCATCCCAGCCCATGTCCAACCGTGCGAACACCCGGCCGTAGACATCACGAACCTCGATCTGCGTCTCGAGCGTTGGAAACCCGTTGCGCAGCAGGGTCAGTCGCGTCAGCGTCTCGTACGGCGATTCCGCGCCGGCGTCGACCAGCGGCAGCACCCGGCGCAGCCGACGTTGCCCGCGCGCGCCGGGGTGCAGGCGCGCGACGTCCATGACGTCGGCGGGCTTGACGTCGACGGCGTTCATCAGCGCATCGATCCGCTGGACGGCCTCGGTGTGCGGCAACCGCCTCCCCAGGTCGAAAGCGGTTCGCGCCGGTGTCGTGACAGGAAGCCCGTGGACCTGGGTGATCTCCGCCGGATCGAGCGTGTCGGTGTGCACGACGATCCCGGCGGGCGGTCTGCGGTTGTCATGCACCACCACCGCCGGTCGGTCGCCCTCGACCCACTTAGCGCCCAGCACCGCGGCCGCCGACGTCTCCGCCATCACGCCACGGCGCCCCGACCACAGCCACGCGGCGCGGGCGCGGACGACGGCGTCGAGCTCGGCGCCCCGCGGAATCCACACGCCGGGATACACCGCCTCGTGGTGACGGCGGAGTTGACGCAGGGTCAACTCACCCGCGGCCATGGCCTCCGATGCGATGAACGGCCAGTCGATCTCGGTCATGCCGGCCAGCGTGTGCGCGGCCGCCGACAGAACTGAGGCTCAGAGCCCGGTTATCCACAGCCTGTCGCGCCGAGAGTGAATCCTCATCCGCCCGCCGCGGCGTGTCGCGGATGAAACCGCACACTCGCCCCTAGACGGGGAGTAACGAGTCGATCACCGAGGCCAGCTGCTTGGCCGACCGGCACTCGTGCATCGCGATCACGTCGGTGTAGCGCGGCACCGCGGAGTCGCCGCTGCCCCACAGATGCTTCGGCTCGGGGTTGAGCCAGTGCGCGTGGCGGCTCGCGTTGACCATGTGGGCGAGCAGGTCGGCTTCGGGATTGCGGTAGTTGTTGCGGGCGTCGCCGAGGACCAGCAGCGAACTGCGCGGCGAGAGCACATTGGGGAACTTGTCCAGGAACGAGACGAATGCGTGGCCGTAGTCGGAGTGCCCGTCGCGGGTGTACACGCCCGCCTCCCGGGTGATGCGCTGCACGGCCACCGCCAGATCGGCGTCAGGACCGAACATCTCGGTCACCTCGTCGGTGGTGTCGATGAACGCGAACACGCGGACCCGCGAGAACTGTTGCCGCAGCGCGTGCACCAGCAGCAGCGTGAAATGGCTGAACCCGGCGACCGAGCCGGACACATCGCACAGCACCACGAGCTCCGGCCGGGCCGGATGCGGCTTCTTGAGCACCACGTCGATCGGCACACCGCCGGTGGACATCGACTTGCGCAGCGTCTTGCGTAGATCGATCTCGCCGGCGCGGGAGCGTCGTCGCCGGGCCGCGAGCCGGCTCGCCAACGTACGGGCCAGCGGCGCGACCACCCGGCGCATCTGGCGCAGCTGTTCGCCTGAGGCACGCAGGAACTCGACGTTCTCCGACAGTTGCGGCACGCCGTAGGTCTGCACGTGTTCGCGGCCCAGTTGCTCGGCGGTCCGTCGCTTGGTCTCGGCCTCGACCATCTTGCGCAGCTGGGCAATCCGCTGCGCGGCAAGGGCTTTGGCGATCTGCTCCTGCGTGGGCGTCGGTTCCTCGCCGTAGGGCGCCAGCAGGCCGGCGAGCAACCGCCCCTCGAGGCTGTCCAGGCTCATCGCCTTGAGCGCCTGGTACGACGAGTACGACGGTCCCCGGCTGGAGTTGTACCGGCCGTAGGCCTCGACGATCTGGGCGATCATCGCCGCGAGCCGCTCATCGAGCTGACCCGCGTCCTCGTTGTCAGACAGCAGATCCAGCAGCGCCTGCCGCATCGCCTCCGCGTCGTCGGGCGGCACTGCCTCGTCCTCGCTCGAGGCGTCGGCGAGCACGGTTCGCGACCCCAGCGCGGGAGGGAAGTAGAGGTCGAACAAGGCGTCGTAGGTGTCGCGATGGTCGGGCCGGCGCAGCACCGCACACGCGATACCCTCCCGCAGCGCAAGCCTGTCGGCCATCCCGAGCACGGTCATCACCCGTCCCGCGTCGACGGTTTCCGACGGTCCGACCGCGATACCCGCGCCGCGCAGCGCCTCGACGAACTCGACGAGATGACCGGGAATCCCGTGCGGGGCAAGCGGTTGCGGCGGACGCGTGCGACGCGGGGCCATCAGTTGAGCCTCAGCTCCCCGGCGGCCTTGACCTGATCGGACTGGTGTTTGAGGACCACACCGAGCGTCGCGGCGATCACCTCGTCGTCGATGGTGTCCAGGCCGAGCGCCAGCACGGTGCGCGCCCAGTCGATGGTCTCGGCCACCGACGGCACCTTCTTCAGCGCCATCGCGCGCAGCACGCCGACGATGCGTACCAACTCCTCGGCCAACCGCTCCGGCAGCTCCGGCACCCGCGACAGCAGGATGCGCCGTTCCAGGTCGGGGTCGGGGAAGTCGATGTGCAGGAACAGGCAGCGGCGCTTGAGCGCTTCGGACAGCTCGCGGGTGGCGTTGGAGGTCAACACCACCAGCGGTTTACGTTCGGCGACGATCGTGCCGAGCTCGGGCACGGTGACCGCGAAGTCGCTGAGCACCTCGAGCAGCAGGCCTTCGATCTCGATGTCGGCCTTGTCGGTCTCGTCGATCAGGAGCACGGTCGGCTCGGTGCGCCGGATCGCGGTCAGCAGCGGGCGCGACAGCAGGAACTCCTCGGAGAACACGTCGGTCTTGGTCTGGTCCCAGTCCCCCTGGCCACCCTGGCTGCCGGTCTGGATGCGCAGGATCTGCTTGGCGTGGTTCCACTCGTAGAGGGCCCGCGCCTCGTCCACGCCCTCGTAGCACTGCAGGCGCACCAACCCCGAGCCGGTGGCCTGGGCGATGGCCCGCGCCAGCTCGGTCTTGCCGACGCCCGCGGGCCCCTCGACCAGCAGCGGCTTCTCCAGCCGGTCGGCGAGGAAGACCGCGGTCGCGGTCGCGGTGTCGGGTAGGTACCCGGTCTCGGCCAGCCGGCGCGCGACGTCGTCGATGTCGGCGAACAGCGGCGCTGGGCGCGCGGGGACACTCACAGATGTTCTCCTGACTAAGGACGGGTCTGACCGTCACCCCAGACGATCCATTTGGTGGAGGTCAGCTCGGGAAGCCCCATCGGTCCCCGGGCGTGCAGCTTCTGCGTCGAGATGCCGATCTCGGCGCCGAAGCCGAACTGTTCCCCGTCGGTGAACGAGGTCGAGGCGTTCACCATCACCGCCGCGGCGTCGACGCGTTCGGTGAAGCGTTGTGCCGCAGCCAGATCCGTGGTCACGATGGCTTCGGTGTGGCCGGTGCCGTAGGTGTTGACGTGGTGGATCGCGGCGTCGACACCGTCGACGACAGCGAGCGCGATGTCCATCGACAGGAACTCGGCCCGCAGCTCGTCCTCGGACGGGTCGGCGTGCACCGTGACCCCGGCAGACTGCAGCGCAGAGGTGAGCCGGGGGACCGCGACGTCGGCGACCGCCGCGTCGATCAGCAGGGTCTCGGCGGCGTTGCAGACGCTGGGCCGACGGGTCTTGGCGTTGAGCACGATCGACTCGGCCATGTCCAGATCGGCCGAGGCGTGCACGTAGACATGGCAGTTGCCCACGCCGGTCTCGATGGTGGGCACCTGCGCATCGCGCACCACCGCGTCGATCAGTCCGGCTCCGCCGCGCGGGATCACCACGTCGACGAGGCCGCGCGCCTGGATCAGATGCGTGACGCTGGCTCGGTCGGCGCTGGGCAGCAACTGCACCGCGTCGGGGTCGAGGCCCTCGGCCACCAGCGCGGCGCGCAGGGCCTCCACCAGCGCGGCGTTCGACCGGGCGGCCGACGAGCTACCGCGCAGCAGCACGGCGTTCCCGGACTTCAGCGTCAGGCCGAACGCGTCGACGGTGACGTTGGGGCGGCCCTCGTACACGATGCCGACCACGCCCAGTGGGACGCGCTGCTGACGCAGCTGCAGCCCGTTGGGCAGCGTCCGCCCGCGCAGCACCTCCCCGATCGGATCGGGAAGCGCGGCCACCTGTCGAAGCCCGTCGGCGATCCCGTCCACCCGGGTCGGGGTCAGCGCCAGCCGGTCGAGCATGGCGTCGGGGGTGCCGGCGTCGCGGGCGGCGGCCAAATCGGCCTCGTTGGCGTCGAGGATGACGCGGGTGTTCAGCAGCAGGTGATCAGCGGCAGTGTGCAGCGCCCGGTTCTTGGTCTCGGTGCTGAGCGTCGCCAGGTCGCGGGACGCGGTACGGGCGCGGCGGGCGGCCTCGTGCACCTGCCCGCGCACGTCGTCGGCCGCCCCCGGCGTGCCCACGCTGCGTTCCGGTGCGTGCAGACTCATCCGCCCAGCGTAGCGTTGCCGCGGTGGCGAGGATCTGCGTGGTGGGCAGTGTCAATGCCGACCTCACCTTCACCGTCGAGGCGCTCCCCGAGCCGGGCGAGACCGTGCTGGCCTCCTCATTGGCGACGAGCCCCGGCGGCAAGGGCGGAAATCAGGCCGTGGCGGCGGCCCGTGCCGGCGCCGAGGTGCGTCTCGTCGCCGCCCTCGGCGATGACGCGGCGGCCGGTGAGCTCCGCGCGCACCTGGGTCGTAACGGCGTCGACCTGCGCGCTGTCACGGAGGTGCCGGGTCCGAGCGGGTCGGCGGCGATCCTGGTCGACGCCGGCGCCGAGAACTGCATCGTGGTGGCGCCGGGCGCCAACGCGCACCTGAGCCTGACGTCGGCGCAGGTCCGGTCCGTGATCGCCGACAGCGACGTCGCGCTGATCTCGTTGGAGATCCCGATCGCCACGGCGATCGCCGCCGCCGGGGTGGCACGCGACGGCGGCGCGGTCGTGATGGTCAACGCCTCCCCTGCGCTCACCGATCCCGGGCACCGCAATCAGCTCGCCGAGCGCGCCGACGTCGTCGTGGTCAACGAGACCGAGGCGTCGGATTGGCGCGATGCCGGGGTGCCTCACCTGGTGATCACCCGCGGCGCCGCCGGCGTGCAGCACGTGGCCGACGGCTCGGCGCGTGACATAGCGGCTCCCGCGGTCGAGGCGATCGACACCACCGGGGCAGGCGACGTGTTCGCCGGCGTCCTGGCCGCGACGTGGCCGACGGGCGCCGACGTGGCGCTGCGCCGCGCCTGCGCTGCGGGCGCGTTGGCGACGCTGGTGCCCGGTGCCGGTGACTGCGCTCCGACCCGCGAGGCGATCGACGACGTGCTGCAGCCCTAGTTGCTCGGGACGCAGCGGTCGATCTCGTCCAGCCAGGTGCGGGCGGACATGTCCGACGGCGCGCGCCAATCGCCGCGCGGTGACAGCGATCCCCCGGCCGAGACCTTCGGACCGTTGGGCAGCGCCGAGCGCTTGAACTGGCTGAACGAGTAGTAGCGCTGCGCGAAAACCTCGAGCCAGTGCCGGATCTCGCCGATGCTGAACGACGGCCGCTTGTCCTCCGGGATGCCGAACGGCCAGTCCCCCCGCTCGGCGTCACGCCACGCGTGCCAGGCCAGGAACGCCACCCGCGAGGGCCGGAACCCGTAGCGCAGCACCTGGAACAGCGAGAAGTCCTGCAACACATAGGGACCCACCTTGTCCTGGCTGCTCTGGATCTCCTCGTCCTCGCCGGCGGGCACCAGCTCGGGGCTGATCTCGGTGTCCAGGACGTCGGCCAGCACCTCGTTCACCGTCTGGTCGAACTGCTCGGACGAGATCACCCAGCGGATCAGATGCTGGATCAACGTCTTGGGCACCCCGCCGTTGACGTTGTAGTGCGACATCTGATCGCCCACACCGTAGGTGGACCAGCCCAGGGCCAGCTCGGACAGGTCGCCGGTGCCCAATACGATCCCGCCGCGATAGTTGGCCAGCCGGAACAGGTAATCGGTACGCAGGCCGGCCTGCACGTTCTCGAACGTGACGTCGTAGACCTTCTCCCCGCGGGAGAAGGGGTGGTCCATCTCCTTGAGCATCAGCTCGGCGGTGGCCTTGATGTCGATGGTCTCGAAGGTGACGCCCAGCGCCTCGGCGAGCCGGGTGGCATTGCTCTTGGTCCGCTCGCCGGTGGCGAACCCGGGCAGGGTGTAGGCCAGGATGTCGCTGCGCGGCCGGTCCTCTCGATCCATGGCGCGCGCAGCCACGATCAGCGCGTGGGTGGAGTCGAGCCCACCCGACAGACCGAGCACCACTTTCGGATACTTCAGCGCACGCAGCCGCTGTTCGAGACCGGAGACCTGGATGTTGTACGCCTCATAGCAGTCCTGCTCGAGACGTGCAGGGTCGTTGGGCACGAACGGGAAACGCTGCACCTCGCGTCGTAGTCCGACGTCGCCGTCAGGCGGGTTCAGCGTGAACTCGATGCGCCGGTAGGAGTCGTCATCGATGAGGTGGTGGCGCCTGTTGTCGTCGAACGTCCCCATCCGGACCCGCTCGTTGCGCAGCAGCTGCAGGTCGACGTCGGCCACGGATCGGCGCTCCCCCTTGGGAAATCGCTCCGACTGAGCGAGGCAGACGCCGTTCTCCCAGATCATCGTCTGCCCGTCCCAGGCCAGATCTGTCGTCGATTCACCCTCTCCTGCAGCGGCGTACACGTAGGCGGCCAGACAGCGCGACGACGCCGAGCGGGCCAGCAGGGAGCGATCCTCGGCCCGGCCGATCGTGATCGGGCTGCCGGACAGATTGGCCAGCACCGTCGCACCCGCGAGCGCCGCCTCGGCACTCGGCGGTACCGGGACGAACATGTCCTCACAGATCTCCACGTGCAGAACGAAGTTCGGGAGATCCTGGGCCGCGAACAACAGATCGGAACCGAACGGAACGGTCACTCCCCCGACGCGGATCTCGCCGCTCTCGTCGTCGCCCGCGGCGATCTGGCGCTTCTCGTAGAACTCCCGGTAGGTGGGCAGGTACGACTTCGGCACCACGCCGAGCACCTCACCCCGGTGGATGACGACGGCGGTGTTGTAGATCCGATTGCGGTGCCGCACCGGGGCGCCCACCACCAGCACCGGCATCAGCGCTGCAGATCCGGCGGCGACGTCCGCGACCGCGGTGTCGGCGGATTCGAGGAGGGCGTCCTGCATGACGATGTCATCGATCGAATACCCCGACAGCGTCAGCTCGGGGAACACCGCGAGGCCGACGTTGTCGTCATGGCACTCGCGGGCGATGCGCAGCACCGATTCCGCGTTCGCGGCCGGGTCGGCCAGCGCCGTGTGATGGGTGCAGGCGGCGACGCGGACGAACCCCTGCCGATACGCCGAGTAAAAGTCCATGGTTCATTGTGTCCCCGAAGTGTTCCGGCGATAACCCTGGGTATGCGTGAGGCCATGAGCACCACCGCGATCCTGGTCATCGACATGATGAACACCTACCGGCATCCCGACGCAGAGAAGTTGATCCCGCATGTCGAGCCTGTCGTCGAACCACTGAGCACACTCGTCGCCGCAGCGCAGGAGCGCGACGACACCGATTTGATCTACGTCAACGACAACTACGGCGACTTCAGCGCCGAGTTCAGCGACATCGTGCGCGGCGCACTCGACGGCGAGCGCCCCGACCTGGTGGAGCCCGTCGTGCCGAAGCACGGTCTGCGGGTGATGACCAAGGTGCGCCACAGCGCGTTCTACGCCACGTCACTGGCCTATCTGCTGACGCAGTTGAAGCCCGACCGCCTCGTCCTCACCGGCCAGGTCACCGAGCAGTGCATCCTCTACACCGCGCTGGACGCCTACGTCCGACACTTCCCGGTGGTGGTCCCGCGTGACGCCGTCGCGCACATCGACCCCGACCTCGGCGATGCGGCGCTGAAGATGATGGAGCAGAACATGCGCGCCGAGATTCTCGACAGTGCCGCGGAGGTGATCTGAAGAACCGGCTCTGAGCTGCCTCGATGGTTCGGGCACCTATTCTCGTAGACGTGGAGTCCCCCGAACTGATCGCCGTGCTCGGCGGCCGTCGCATCGCCGTGCTGACCGGGGCCGGCATGTCGACGGATTCGGGCATCCCCGACTATCGCGGGCCCGACTCCCCGCCGGCCAATCCGATGACGATCCGGCAGTTCACGACGGACCCGGTCTTCCGGCAACGCTACTGGGCCCGTAACCACGTCGGGTGGCGCCACATGGACGAGCGCCGACCCAACGCGGGCCACCGGGCGCTGGCCGCTCTGGAGCGAGCGGGCGTCGTCACCGGTCTGATCACCCAGAACGTCGACCTGCTGCACACGAAGGCGGGCAGCCGCGCCGTCATCGATCTGCACGGCACCTACGTGCACGTGGTGTGCCTGCAGTGCGGGGCCGGCATGTCCCGCGCCGCCCTCGACGACATGCTCGAGGCGGCCAATCCCGGGTTCCGGGAACGAGTCGGGAGCTTGGACAGCATCGCCGTCGCGCCGGATGCCGACGCGGTCGTGGGTGACACCTCCCAGTTCCGGATCGTCGACTGTCCCCGCTGCGGCGGCATGCTCAAACCCGACATCGTGTACTTCGGCGAGAGTGTGCCGAAAGCCCGGGTGGACGAGGCATACGCGATGGTCGACGACGCCGACGCGCTGTTGGTCGCCGGTTCGTCATTGACGGTGTACTCCGGCTACCGCTTCGTTCGCCATGCCGCGGCGCGCGCCATCCCGATCGCGATCGTCAACCGCGGCCGCACCCGCGGCGACGATCTCGCCACGGTGACGATCGACAACGGATGCTCACCGATGCTGGCGCTGCTCGCTGACGAGTTGCCGGCGCTGGGGAGCCCGGTGTGACGTCGCTTCTGCCCGGTGTGGGGACACCGCCGTCCGGACCCGCTGAGGAGCGGTGGGGCCTCGGTATCGGTGATGCTCTGGCCGCACTCACCCGCCTGCCGGACCCACTGCAGGGTGCGGTTCGGTTGCTCAATCATTTCGGGGGGCTGGCCGTCAGCGGTGACGAGGTCGAGTTCGACGGGGATGCCGTCGATTGGTCCGACGTCCTCGACATCGAGACCCACAGCCTGGTCGGCTACCTCCTGGCCGACGCCCTGCAGGCGCAGATAGGACGACTTCCCTTGCCGCGCTTCCCGTTTCGGCGCAGACTGCTCGGCCTGGCGTCCGACGCGGCGCTGACCGCGGCGGTGGCGGTGGCGGGCCGGCCGCTGTCGAGCCTGCTCGACGTTCGCATCCCCGCCGAGGTGAACTACCGCGGCCGCCTGCGCCACCGCACGATGTCGGCAGGGGTGCTCGCCACGCTGCTGCTCGCCGACCCCGCCGTGCGGACCGCGATCGTCGAGACCGCGTCCGCCCACGGGGTGCCGGTGCGGCGCGCCGACGATGACGCCATCGATGCGGCCGAGCGCCGCGCGCAGTGGCTCGAGAACTGGCTGAAAGACCGCTTCTAGACCGCGACGAGATCGTCGGCGTGCACGACCGGGCGCCGCATCTCCGCGGGCAGATCGGATGTCGAGCGGCCCAGCATGCTCGTCAACTCCACGGCGTCGTAGGCCACCACGCCGCGGGCCACCATCGTCGTGTCGCGGCTGCGCAGCTCGACGACGTCGCCGCCCGTGAACCGCCCGGTGACGGCGGTGATCCCGGCGGGGAGCAGCGAACGGCGGCGCCGCACAACGGCTTCGACCGCACCGTCGTCGAGCGTCAACGCCCCGGCCGCCTCGGCGGCGTAGCGCACCCAGAACCGGCGCGCGGACATCCGCTCGGCGCGGGGCGCGAAGACCGTACCCACCGAGGCATCGTCCAGCGCGGTCGCGGCATCGGCGGCCGCCGCCAGCAGCACGGGGACCCCCGCATCGGAGGCCAGCAGTGCCGCCGACAGCTTGGATTCCATGCCGCCGGTACCGAGGTGGCTGCCCCGACCCGCCGTCACGCCGGCGAGGTCATCGGGCCCGGCGACCTCGGAGATGAAGCGTGCGTTGCCTTTTCGCGGATCACTGTCGTAGAGCCCGTCGACATCGGAGAGCAGGATCAGCGCGTCGGCACCCACCAGGTGCGCGACGAGCGCGGAGAGGCGGTCGTTGTCGCCGAAGCGGATCTCGTTGGTGGCCACGGTGTCGTTCTCGTTGACGATCGCGACGGCATGCAGCGCGCGCAGCCGGTCCAGGGTGCGCTGAGCGTTGGTGTGCTGCACCCGCATCGAGATGTCGTGTGCGGTGAGCAGAACTTGGCCGACGGTGCGCTGATACCGCGCGAACGCGGTGCTCCACGAATTGACGAGCGCCACTTGGCCGACGCTCGCGGCGGCCTGTTTGGTCGCCAGATCGGTGGGGCGCCTGGTCAGGCCCAGCGGCTCGATGCCTGCGGCGATCGCGCCCGAGGACACGATCACCACGTCGGAACCGGCCTTCATGCGGGCTTCGATCGCGTCGACGAGATGGTGCAGCCGGCCGCTGTCGAACTCGCCTGTCGGCGTGGTCAATGCGGTGGTACCGATCTTGACGACAACCGATCGTGCGGTGCGGACCGCCTCGCGGTGACGGCTCATTCGGGATGACTCTCCCGACGGGCCTTCCTGGCCGCCTTGCGCTCGTCTGCGGACACCCGCTCGTTCTGTTCGAGCCGGATGTCGGTGCCGCGCCCGGACAGGTGCACGTCGACACCGGCGGGGGTCTGCGGTTCCCAGTCGAACGTCATGTCGCCGATGGTCACCGCGCAGCCCGGCCGTGCGCCGAGTTTGAGCAGTTCGTCCTCGACACCCAGACGCGCCAACCGGTCACCGAGATAGCCGACGGCCTCGTCGTTCTCGAAGTTCGTCTGCGCCACCCAGCGCTGCGGGCGGGTGCCGTGCACGACGAAGCCGCCCTTGCCGTCCGGTTCGACGGAGAACGAGGTCTCGTCGACAGGCACGGGCCGGATCACCGGGCGCCGCGGGACCACCTCGGGTTGCGCCGCACGGTACGCCGCGACCATGTCCCACAGTGCGAAGGTCAGCGGCCGCAGGCCTTCTCGAGCCACTGTGGACACCTCGAACACCGGCCAGCCGAATGTCGAGGCGATGTCCTCGGACACGAAGTCGGCGAGCTCACGGGCGTCGGGTACGTCGATCTTGTTGAGCACCACCGCGCGCGGGCGTTCGGCGAGGTCGCCGAGCGTGGTGTCACCCTGCAGCGTCGGTGTGTAGGCGGCGATCTCGGCTTCGAGCGCCTGGATGTCGGAGATCGGGTCGCGGCCGGGTTCCAGTGTCGCGCAGTCGACCACGTGCACGAGCACGGCGCAACGCTCGATATGGCGCAGGAAGTCCAGCCCCAGCCCGCGGCCTTCCGAGGCACCCGGGATCAGTCCGGGAACATCGGCGACGGTGAACGTGTGGTCGCCGGCGGACACCACCCCGAGGTTCGGAGCGAGCGTGGTGAAGGGGTAGTCGGCGATCTTCGGCTTGGCCGCCGAGATCGCCGACACCAGAGAGGATTTGCCTGCCGACGGGAACCCGACCAGGCCGACGTCGGCGACGGTCTTGAGCTCGAGAGTGAGGTCGCGGACCTCACCCTTCTCGCCGAGCAGGGCGAACCCGGGAGCTTTGCGGGCCCGAGACGCCAGTGCCGCGTTGCCGAGTCCGCCGCGACCACCTGCGGCCGCCTCGAACCGGGTGCCGGGGCCGACGAGGTCGGCGAGCAGTCGGCCCTGTTCGTCGAGCACGACCGTGCCGTCGGGAACCTTGACCTCGAGGTCGGCGCCTGCTGCCCCGTCTCGGTTGCTGCCGGCGCCCTGCTTGCCCGACGGGGCGACGACGTGCGGGTGGAAGTGGAAGTCGAGCAGCGTGTGCACCTGCGGGTCGACGACGAACACGATGCTGCCGCCTCGACCGCCGTTGCCGCCGTCGGGGCCGCCGAGCGGCTTGAACTTCTCGCGGTGCACCGACGCGCAACCGTTGCCGCCGTTACCCGCCCGGGCGTGGATCACCACGCGGTCGACGAAGCGGGTCATCGGTGTTCTCCTCTCTCAGTGCCGAAATCGACGTCTGGGCGCCAAAGTGCGAGTGCGTGGCGCCCGAACGTCGATCTCGACGATGGAGAAAGAAGTCAGGCGTCGGTGCGGGTCACCCGCACGATGTTGACGTACTTGCGACCACGCTTGGTACCGAATTCCACGGCGCCGGGGGCAGTCGCGAACAGGGTGTCGTCACCACCACGGCCGACGTTCACGCCGGGGTGGAAGTGCGTGCCGCGCTGACGGACCAGGATCTCGCCGGCCTTGACGACCTGTCCGCCGAAGCGCTTGACGCCGAGCCGCTGCGCGGCTGAGTCGCGACCGTTGCGTGAGCTGGAAGCGCCCTTCTTGTGTGCCATGTCTGTCGCTCCCGTCGTTACTTGATGCCGGTGACCTTGAGGACCGTCAGCTGCTGACGGTGCCCCTGGCGCTTGTGATAGCCGGTCTTGTTCTTGAACTTGTGGATGCGGATCTTCGGGCCCTTGGTGTGCTCGAGGACCTCGCCGGTGACCGCGACCTTCTCCAGCGCCTTCGCGTCGGTGGTCACGTCGGCTCCGTCGACGACGAGGGCCACGGGCAGCGACACCGTGCCACCGGGCTCGACGTCGAGCTTCTCCACCTTGACGATGTCACCGGCGGCGACCTTGTACTGCTTGCCACCGGTCTTGACGATCGCGTACGTGGCTTTCTGCGCTGCCATCGTTGGTCATCCTCTACTTCGCGTGCGGGCGCGCATCACCTGGGCGGTCTGCGTGCGGGTCTTGGTGCGGGATCTCATCCCTGCCCCGGGCCGGCGTGGGGCAGGCCCGGAAGACAACTGGTCAAGGGTACGTGAGCAGCGGGTTGAGGGTCAAACCGCTCACTCGTGACTGGGCGGCCCCGCCGGACGTGCGGCGGCTCGTCGGCGCTGCCGGACGGGCCGGGCAGTGACGGCAGCGGGCTGCTGGTCCTCGTCTTCATCGTCCGAGTCGTCGTCGGAGTCCTCGTCGGAGTCGTCCGAGTCGTCGTCGAGGTCGTCCTCGTCGTCCGAATCATCGTCGAAATCGTCGTCATCATCGGAGTCGTCGTCATCGGAATCGTCGTCATCCGAGTCGAGCACCTCGATGTCGTCGTCCTCGTCGTCCGAGTCCTCGTCATCCTCGTCGTCGGAGTCCTCGTCATCCGAGTCGTCGAACTCGTCGTCGAGCTCCTCGTCCTCGGCATCGGTGACCGCGGTCCGGATCGCATCCGGATCGAGCTCGGCGACCTCGTCGGCGGTGCCGGTGGCCTCGTCGTGGTCCTCGTCGTGGTCCTCGTCGTCCTCGTGCTTGCCGTTGGCCGCGGCCATCGCCTTGAACATCGGATGCTCACCGGGCGAATGGGCGGGCACCTTGGCGACCTGCACCTCTTGCTCACGCGCGCCGCGCTTGCCCCGCTTGCCGCGCCGGCCACCACCGCCGCCGCCGCCGTTCGACTCGGCCTTGCGACCGGCGCCCGACGCGGTGTCGATCGGATCGCTGTGCAACACGATGCCGCGGCCACCGCAGTGCGTACACGTCGAGGAGAACGCCTCGATCAGGCCCGTGCCGAGCCGCTTACGGGTCAGCTGCACCAGCCCCAGCGACGTCACCTCCGAGACCTGGTGGCGGGTGCGGTCGCGGGCCAACGCCTCGGTCAGCCGGCGCAGCACCAGATCGCGATTGGATTCCAGCACCATGTCGATGAAGTCGATGACCACGATGCCGCCGATGTCGCGCAGCCGCAGCTGCCGCACGATCTCCTCGGCGGCCTCGAGGTTGTTGCGGGTGACCGTCTGCTCGAGGTTGCCGCCCGAGCCGGTGAACTTGCCGGTGTTGACGTCGACGACGGTCATCGCCTCGGTGCGGTCGATGACCAGCGTGCCGCCCGAAGGCAGCCACACCTTGCGGTCCATCGCCTTGGCCAGTTGCTCGTCGATGCGGTGCACCGCGAACACGTCGGGGCCGTCGGACGCGGCAGGCTCGTAGCGCTCCATCCTGGCCAGCAGTTCCGGAGCCACCCCGGTGACGTAGTCGTTGATCGTGGTCCAGGCGTCGTCCCCGGACACGATCAGCTTGGAGAAATCCTCGTTGAACAGATCGCGGATCACCTTCACCAGCACGTCGGGCTCTTCGTAGAGCGCCACGGCCGCGCCGGCCTTCTTCTCGGTGATCTCGGCGGCCTTGGCCTCGATTTCGGTCCAGCGCTTCTGCAGCCGCGCGACGTCGCTGTGGATGTCGTCTTCTTTGACGCCCTCGGATGCGGTGCGGATGATCACACCCGCGTCGGACGGCACGACCTCGCGCAGGATCTCCTTGAGTCGCTGCCGCTCGGTGTCGGGCAGCTTGCGGCTGATGCCTGTCGACGACGCGCCCGGCACGTACACCAGGTAGCGGCCCGCCAACGACACCTGCGTGGTCAACCGCGCGCCCTTGTGCCCCACCGGGTCCTTGCTCACCTGCACGACGACGTAGTCACCGGGTTTGAGCGCCTGCTCGATCTTGCGCTGCGCGCCGCCCAGACCGGCGGCCTCCCAGTTCACCTCGCCGGCGTAGAGCACACCGTTGCGGCCACGGCCAATGTCGACGAACGCCGCCTCCATCGACGGCAACACGTTCTGCACGATGCCGAGGTAGATGTTGCCGACGAGCGACGCGGACGCCGCCGAGGTCACGAAGTGTTCGACGACGACACCGTCCTCGAGCACCGCGATCTGGGTGTACCGGGCGCCCTCGTGCGGCGGCTCTGCGCGCACCTTGTCCCGCACCACCATCGTGCGTTCGACGGCTTCGCGCCGGGCCAGGAATTCCGCTTCGCTCAGGATCGGCGGGCGGCGGCGGCCGGCGTCGCGGCCGTCGCGGCGGCGCTGCCGCTTGGCCTCCAGGCGGGTCGATCCGCTGATGCCCTGGATCTCGGAGTCCGACGATCCCTTGGCGCCCTTGGCGCGCGGCTCGCGTTCGTGCACGACGGTGTTGGGCGGATCGTCGGGCGACGAGCCGTTGTCGTTGTCGGCTCCGGACTTGCGGCGGCGCCGGCGACGGCGGCGGCGGGTCGCCCCGTCTGCACCGTTGTCGTCGTCGCCGCTGTCGTCGTCGGTGTCGTCGCCGGCCTCCGCGGCCGCGGAGGTCTCGTCGGAGTCGGCCGACTGTTCGTCGTCATCGGTGCCCGGCTCGTCACCGTTCTGTTCACCGCGACCCCGACCGCGGCCGCGACGGCCCCGGCGCCGACGCTTGGCGGAGGGCCGGCCGGACTGGTCGTCGTCGGTGTCGGAGTCAGAGTCAGAGTCTCTGTCCGTGTCGGTGTCGGTGTCGGTGTCGGATGACGCGTCGTCGTCCTCGTCGTCTCTGACCCGGGTGTCGGTGCGCACGGGCTGCGGCGCGACGAACAACGGCAGGTAGTCGGCGGGTTCGGACTCGACCGCGGGTGGCGTCTCGAGGATCAGCCGCGACTCGGGCTCCTCCTCGGCGGCCGCATCCGGCTGCTCCTCGGTGACCGGCTCGGGCTCGGGTGCCGCGACGGGCTCGACAGCCTCGGGCTCGGCCAGCGCTTCACGCACGCGGTCGGCCTCGTCGCGGCCGATGGTGGAGTGTGCGCTGCGGGTGCGTCCGTCGAGCTCGACCAGCGCATCGATGATGCGTCTGCTCGTGGTCCCCAGCACCCGGGCCAGGGAGTGCACCCTCAGGCGTTCGGGTGTCGGCGGAGCGGCGTCGGCCGGCTCCGCGGGCTGCGCCTCGACGGCCGCAGCAGTGGCAGGGTCTGCAAGGTTGTCGCCCAGATTCTCACCGAGATGGTCATTGTCGGCCACGTATTCTCCTCAAGCCCCCGGGCGCGTCGTTTGCTGACGCGGCCACGCGAGGGCTACTGACTATTGCGTCCGGGCCACATGAGCCCGAACTGTTGTTGGTCTCGCTCCGAGGCATCCCTACGGGACGTTCTCGGTGCCGGTCTGAATGATGGCTGGACGGTCGGCGCCACATCGGGGTAGCGATGGTCGCAGTCGTCGAAGTCTTCATCCGAGTGACCAACCCGGGGTAGTCAGGCCAGTCGCTCGCGCCCAGTATCCCACATCACTGCGGAGGAACCCGAAACGCGGCGTCAGCGGGTCGGCGAGCCGGTCAGCGGCCGGGGAACCAGAGCTCGATCTCGCGCGCGGCCGACTCCGGCGAATCGGAGCCGTGCACCAGGTTGAACTGCGTCTCGAGGCCGAGATCGCCGCGGATGGTGCCGGGCACGGCTTTCTCGACCGGATCGGTGCCACCGGCCAGCTGACGGAACGCGGCGATGGCGCGCGGCCCCTCCAGCACGGCCGCCACGACGGGACCGGAGGTGATGAACTCCAGCAGCGAGTCGAAGAACGGTTTGCCGTCGTGCTCGGCGTAGTGGGCCCGCGCGAGCGCGTCGTCGACGTTCTTGAGCTCGAGCGCAGCGACGGTCAGTCCCTTGGCTTCGATCCTGCTGATGATCTCGCCGATGAGCCGGCGGGCCACGCCGTCGGGCTTGATGAGGACGAGGGTTCGCTCTGTCACGGCCGACAGCCTACCCACACGCCGGGGGCCTCCTAGCCACCGTGTTCGGGGTCGCGCTGCTGCCCGGGCAGCAGGCCCCTCCTCTGGCGCCGCAGCACCTCGGCCCGCAGATAGGCGATCAGCAGCCACACCACCACGAAGAGCAGGCCGATGAAGCCGATCCCCGGGTACAGGGTCCAACCGGCCACCAGGAGGAGCTGCACGCCGAGATTGGCCCAGATCGCCCACGGGCGGCCCTGCACGCCGGCCATCACCAGCAGCAGCACCGCCACCCCGACGACGTAGCCGATCGACACTCCGGTCAGGCCGCCGCCGACGGCGCCGACCACTGGAAGCGCGAGCAGCACCACGATGGCCTCGAGGATCAGCGTGCCGGCCATGACACCGCGGAAGCTCTTCCACGGATCGGGTGGCGTCGGGGCGCTCATGCCGGGTCCTTTCCGAACAGCGTGCGCGCGGCGCCTGCGGTCACGACCGAGCCGGTGATGACGATGCCCGCGCCGCTCATGCCCCCGGCGCCGTCGACGTCGCCGCCCGAGTCCTCGACGAGCGCGGTGGCCGTCTCGATCGCGTCGGGCAGCGTGGCCGCGGTGACGACCCGCTCGGGACCGAAGATCTCCTCGGCCTTGACGGCGAGGGCGTCGACCTCCAGGGCGCGCGGTGAGCCGTTGGTGGTGACCACGATCTGGTCGAACGCGGGCTCGAGGGCGGCCAGCACCCCGTCGACGTCCTTGTCGGCCATCACCGACACCACCCCCACGAGGAAACGGAAGTCGAACTCCTCGGCGAGTGCGGACGCGAGCGCCGCCGCCCCCGCCGGATTGTGCGCGGCATCGATGAAAACCGTTGGTGCGCTGCGCATCCGCTCCAACCGTCCGGGGGATGCGACGGACGCGAACCCGGCGCGCACGGCGTCGACGTCGAGTTGACGTTCCGCACCGGCGCCGAAGAACGCCTCGACGGCGGCGAGCGCCAGGACGGCGTTGTGGGCCTGATGTTCGCCGTGCAGCGGCAGGAAGATCTCCGAGTAGCGACCCCCGAGCCCCTGCAGTTCGAGCATCTGCCCACCGATCGCCACCTGGCGGTCGAGCACCGCGAACTCCGAGTCCTCGCGTGCGACGGCCGCGTCCGCGCGCACCGCGGCAGCCAGCAGCACCTCCATCGCCTCGGGCAGCTGTCGGCCGATCACGGCGACGGTGTCCGTGGGCACCAGGTCGTCGGCCTGACGGGTGATGATGCCCGCCTTCTCGCCGGCGATCTCGGCGATCGTGTCACCGAGGTAGTCGGTGTGGTCCAAGCCGATCGGCGTGATCACCGCGACGGGTGCGTTGACCACGTTCGTGGCGTCCCAACGTCCGCCGAGACCGACCTCGACGACCGCCACGTCGATCGGCGCGTCGGCGAACGCGGCGAATGCCATGGCGGTCACCACCTCGAACTTCGAGCAGCGCGGCCCTCCCCCGGCCTCGGACTGGCGATCGACCAGTTCCACGAAGGGCTCGATCTCCCGATAGGTGTCGACGTAGGTGGCCGGGCTGATCGGCCGGCCGTCGATCGAGATCCGTTCGACGGCCGACTGCAGGTGCGGGCTGGTGGTGCGCCCGGTGCGGCGGTGCAGCGCGGTCAGCAGCGCGTCGACCATCCGGGCGACCGACGTCTTGCCGTTCGTGCCGGCGATGTGGATCGACGGGTAACCCTTCTGCGGCGAGCCGAGAAGTTCGAGCAGCGCGGCGATCCGGGCCGTGCTGGGTTCGATCTTGGTCTCCGGCCAACGCTGGTCGAGCAGGTGCTCGACCTGCAGCAGGGCTGCGATCTCGTCGGGCGCGGGTTCGGTCGAGCTCACGTCAGGGCGGCCAACCGTGCCGAGATGCGGTCGACTTCTTCTCCTGCGAGCTGCTGGCGCGCCCGGATCTTGTCGACGACGTCCGTCGGGGCCTTGGCCAGGAACGCCTCGTTGCCCAATTTCGCCGAGGTCCCGGCCAGTTCCTTCTGGGCCGCCGCCAGATCCTTTTCCAGCCGGCGGCGTTCGGCGTCGACGTCGACGGTGCCCGACGTGTCGAGCTCGACTGCCACGGTGCCGCCGGAGAGCCGGACCTCCACTGACGCCGAGGCGGTGAAGTCGTCGGCCGGCGGGGTGAGCCAGGCCAGCGCCGTGACGGCGGGCACGTGGGCGGTCAGGCCCGCCGCGTCGACCTCGGACAGCCGCGCCGGTACCTTCTGCCGGTCGCCCAACCCCTGGTCGCTGCGGAAGCGGCGCACCTCGGTGATCAGCTTCTGGATATCGGCGATCCGTTGCGCCGCAGCATGATCGAGTTCCACCCCGCTGGCGGCCGGCCACTCGGCGATCACCAGTGACTCACCCCCGGTCAGGGTCTTCCACAGCACCTCGGTGACGAACGGCATCACCGGGTGCAGCAACTTGAGCAACGTGTCGAGGACGGCCGCGAGCACCGCCGTCGTGTGTGAAACACCCTCGCCGAGCTGGACTTTCGCCAGTTCCAGGTACCAGTCGCAGAATTCGTCCCACGCGAAGTGGTAGAGCGCCTCACACGCGCGGCTGAATTCGTAGGCGTCCAGCGCATCGTCGACGTCGGCGCGAACCTCCTCGAGCCTGCCGAGAATCCAGCGGTCGGCGTCGGTCAACTCGGCGACGGGCGGCAACGGAGCCGGGCTGGCCCCGTTGAGCAGTGCGAACCGCGTGGCGTTGAACAACTTGGTGGCGAAGTTGCGCGAGGCGCGGGCGTGGTCCTCGCCGATGGACAGGTCACCGCCGGGGCTCGCGCCCCGGGCCAGGGTGAACCGCAGCGCGTCGGCGCCGAACTTCTCCACCCAATCCAGCGGGTCGATGCCGTTGCCGCGGGACTTGCTCATCTTGCGGCCGTGCTCGTCGCGAATCAGGCCGTGCAGGAACACGTTCTCGAAGGGCACCGGGGCGCTCCGCGTGCCGTCCACCGTGATGGCGGGGTCGCCGGCGACAAAGGTGCCGAACATCATCATCCGGGCCACCCAGAAGAACAGGATGTCGTATCCGGTCACCAGAACGGTTGTCGGGTAGAACTTCTCGAGGTCGGGTGTGTGGTCGGGCCACCCCATGGTCGAGAACGGCCACAGCGCCGACGAGAACCACGTGTCGAGCACGTCGGGGTCCTGTTCCCAGCCCTCCGGCGGGGTCTCGTCGGGCCCGACGCAGACGGTCTCGCCGTTCGGACCGTGCCAGATCGGGATGCGGTGGCCCCACCAGAGTTGGCGCGAGATCGTCCAGTCGTGCATGTTGTCGACCCACGCGAACCAGCGCGGCTCGAGACTCGCCGGGTGGATCACGGTGTCGCCGCTCCGCACCGCGTCACCCGCGGCTTTGGCCAACGACTCCACCTTCACCCACCACTGCAGGCTCAGTCTCGGCTCGATCGGTTCGCCGCTGCGTTCGGAGTGGCCGACGCTGTGTAGGTACGGCCGCTTCTCCTCGACGATGCGGCCCTGTGCGGCCAGCGCCTCGCGCACCGCCACGCGGGCTTCGAAGCGATCCATCCCGTCGAACTGCGTTCCGGTGTCGGCGATTCGGCCCTTGGTGTCGAGCATCGTGGGCATCGGCAGCTGGTGCCGCAGGCCGATCTCGAAGTCGTTCGGGTCGTGCGCCGGGGTGACTTTGACCGCGCCCGTGCCGAATTCGGGGTCGACGTGGTGATCGGCGACGACGATGATCTGACGGTCCAGGAAGGGATGCGGCAGTGTCGTGCCGACGAGGTGGCGGTAGCGGTCGTCGTCGGGGTGCACGGCGATCGCGGTGTCCCCCAGCATCGTCTCGATGCGGGTGGTGGCCACCACCAGGTGCGGTTCGTCGTCGGACATCGACCCGTAGCGGAAGGAGACCAGTTCGCCCTCGATGTCTTCGTATTTGACCTCGAGGTCGGAGATCGCGGTCTCGAGCACCGGCGACCAGTTCACCAGGCGCTCGGCCTGGTAGATCAGCCCGGCGTCGAACAGCCGCTTGAAGATCGTGCGCACCGCTCGGGAGAGTCCCTCGTCCATGGTGAACCGGTCGCGGCTCCAGTCGACGCCGTCACCGAGGCGGCGCATCTGGCCACCGATGGTGCCGCCGGATTCGCGCTTCCAGTCCCACACCTTGTCGATGAACTGCTCGCGTCCGAGGTCCTCTTTGGTCATCCCGTCCGCGGCGAGCTGCTTCTCCACCATCGACTGGGTCGCGATGCCGGCATGGTCCATGCCCGGCAGCCACAGCACCTCGAAACCCTGCATGCGCTTGCGACGGGTCAGCGCGTCCATCAGCGTGTGGTCCAGCGCGTGCCCCATGTGCAGGCTGCCCGTCACGTTCGGCGGCGGCAGCACGATGGAGTAGGCGGGCTTGCCACTGGCGGGATCGGCGGTGAAGTACCCGGCATCCACCCAGCCCTGGTACAGATCACTCTCGACGGCCCCGGGGTCCCACGACTTGGGTAGGGCATCGAGCCCGGAGGGTCCGGCGTTGGCGAGCGGCTGGGAGGTCACCGAGCCATTCTAGGAAGACGGCGCGGGCTACTTCTTCCCGCCCAGAAGGCCGCCGAGGATGTCGCCCATCCCGCCGGGCTTGTCGCCGCCCAGCACGGAGCCCAGGATGCTGCCCAACGGGTTGTTCCCGCCGGGTGCTGAGCCGCCGCCGAGAATGCTGCCCAGGATGTCGCCGATGCCGCCACCGCCCGACTGCCCGGGTACCTGCCCGCCACCCGAGAGCCGCTTGCCGATGTAGGCGAGCACGATCGGCGTGAGGATCGGCAATAGTTTCTGGATCAGGTCACTGTTGCCGGCGCCACCCCCGGACAGCGCCGAGGCCACCTGCCCGGTGTCGTTGCCGCCGAAGATCTTCGCGACAGCGCGGGACCCGTCGGCTTCGTCGACCGCATCGACGCTGACCCCTCCGTCGAGCAGGCCGCTGCGGGCGTGCGAGTCGGCGGCCGAGGCGATGCCCTGTGCGGTGCCGGGATCCTCGGCGTTGCGCTGCAGGCCGCCGACCAGGACGGGCACCAGTGTCTTGACGGCGCCCTCGACCTCGCTCTCGTCGACTCCCAACCGGCCGGCGATCTGCTGGACGGGGATCTGGTTGTACAGGTCATCGAGGCCGCTCATGAGCGTCAGGGTAGACCCGGCACGCGCGGTCCGACCGGCGTTCGGTCAGGCCAGTTTCGTGACGTCCAGGCTCACCCCGGCGGCCGGGAACCGGCCCAGCAGCGCGTCACCCATCGCCGAGGCCGGGGTCAGCACGCCCCGCAGATCGGAGAGCTTGTCACGGTCGGTCGCCAGCGCCAGCGCACTCTCGGAGAGCAGCACCGACGTCGCCTTGTAGCCGGGGTCGCCCTGTTGCGACATCCGCGCCACGTAGCGGGCGCCCGACGAGGTGGTCGTGTAGGTCTCGACGGTGTAGTGGCCGTTCTCGCGGGTCTGCTCGCTGGGCCCGGTCCCGGGCTTGGGCAGGACGCGTTCCAGCGCGCTGCGCGGCACCCGGTTGAGGAACCGGCTGCCCAGCTCGACGACGGCGATGTTCCCGCCGGTGGCCATCGCCGCGGCCAGCGGCGCGAGCACGGACTTGCCGAGGCTCATCTGCTCGGCGTACTCGAATCGCCGGCCGTAGGCGTATTCGAGGAGAGCGTTGCTGCGCCGCACGATGCGGGAGTTGGGTACTGCCATCGCGAACGCGCCCACCCAGTAGCCGTCGAGCTCGGGGGCGATGTCGCGGCCCCGTCGCCAGCGCGCGTCGGGCTGACCGCCCAGCTCGGGTTCGGCGCCCCGGTCCGGGGACAGGGTGTAGGGATCGTTGAGCAGGCGGCGGCTTTCCGGGTCTTCGGCGGCTTCCCGGGCGAGCTCGGCCATCGAGGCGATGGTGCCCCCGGACATGCCGCCGGCGAAACGCCGCACCACGTAGTTGGTGTCACCGAGCTGGCCCGCGCCGTCCTTCTCGGCCTGCCGGTACAACGCGAACACCGTCAGGTCCGAGGGAATGGAGTCGAACCCGCAGGAGTGCACTATGCGGGCGCCGGTGTCGATCGCCTGCTTGTGGTACTCGTCGATCGCTCGGCGGATGAACAGCGGTTCGCCGGTGAGGTCGGTGTAGTCGGTGCCGGCGGCCGCGCAGGCGGCGACCAGAGGAAGTCCGTACCGCAGGTAGGGGCCCACGGTGCTGATCACGACGCGGGTGCTGGCGGCCATGGCTGCCAGCGATGACGGATCGGAGGCGTCGGCGGTGATCAGCGGCCACGACTGCGCCGAGGCCGGCAGCGTCTCGCGCACCGCGAGCAGCCGGTCCGCCGAGCGGCCCGCCAGCGCGATGCGGGCATCACCGGCCGCGGAGGCGAGGTAGAGGGCGGTCAGCTTGCCGACGAATCCTGTCGCGCCATAGAGGACGATGTCGTGGTCGCGGTCCGATGCGCTCATGTCGCCCGACGCTACCCGAGGGTTTCGGGCAGGTCGGTGTCCTGCCCGAGGACGTGACGGGACAGGAATGCGAACACCACCTCGTACCAGAGGGTGGCGTGCGACGGGCTCAACACCCAGTGGTTCTCCGACGGGAAATAAAGGAAGCGGTGCTCGGTGGTGCCGTCCTCGGCCGCGGGCAGACCCGACGAGCTGAGCAGCTCGTACCAGAGTCGCAGCGCCTCTCCGATGGGCACGCGATAGTCCCGATCGCCGTGGATGACCAGCATCGGCGTCACGATGTCGGAGACGAACCGGTGGGGCGAGTTCGCGGCGGTCATCTCCGGGGTCATCTCACGTGACCACCAGTAACCGCCGTCGGTGGTCCCGCCGAACTGGTCCAGTGCCCAGAGGCTGGCGTGAGTGACGATCGCGGCGAACCTGTCGGTGTGGCCGGCGATCCAGTTGGCCATGTACCCGCCGAAGGAACCGCCCATGGCCGCGGTCCGCGTCGCATCGACCCCGGGGTGCTCGCATGCGGCGTCGGTGGCCGCCATGAGGTCGGTGTACGGGGCGAATCCCCATGCTCCCCAGCCACGTTGGATGAAGTCTTGACCGTAGCCGGTGGACAGCGCGGGGTCGGGCAGCAGCACCGCGTAACCGCGGGCCACCATCAGCCACGGATTCCAGCGCCAGTGCCAGGCGTTCCAGCTCGCCAGCGGTCCGCCATGGATCCACAGCACCAACGGTGCTGCGTCCTCGCCGCGGGGCAGCGCCAGCCAGGATCGCACGGGTACCTCGTCCTGGGCGGTGGCGGTCACCTCGGTCAGGGTGCCCGGCAGCACCGGCAGCTCGACACAGGGCAGCACGGTCACGCTGCCGTCGGGGTCGATGCGCACCGGATGCGGCGGCGCGACATAGGAACTGCGCAGCGCGAACACCGCACCGGTCGTGGCCACCCGCACGTCGGTGTAGGTGAAGTCGTCGTCGACCAGTTGCTGGGTGGCGGAGGTCGACACGTCGACGGTGAAGATCGGTCCGCGCCCGGCCTGATCGGCCGTCACGATCAGCGCCGCGCCGTCGGGTGCCCACGCGACCGATGTCGGCCATCGGTCCCAGTCGCCGGTGAGTTCTGTCGGCGGCGACCCGAAGCGCAGCAGCCACAGCGTGATTCGCGGCGCCTGCGTCGGCGTCGAGAACGTCTCGCGGGTGAAAGCGACCGCCGAGCCGTCCGGTGAGATCGCCGGCATCCCGAGGTCGGCGTCGGGGTCATCGACCAGCGTGGTGCGTTCCCCGGTCGCGACGTCGATACGTACCAATGTCGTTCGCACCGCCGCTGCCGGCGCGGGGATCTGCCAGGTCGTGACGACGAAGGTGCCGTCCGCGCTGACGTCGATGTGCGCGTCGCGCAACGCATTCCCGGGGTCTGGAGTCAGGTCTCGGTTGTCGATGAACAGGTGAGGCTGGTCGGGTCCGAGGTCGTGATCCCAGTGGCGCACCGGATATCCGGCGTGCAGCACGGCCGAGATCTTGGCTGTCGTGCGCGCGTCGCGCAGTCTGCGGTCGTCGTCGACGTCTCGCGCGGAGCGCAGAACGGGTGCCGTGACGACGGTGGCATCGCCGCCACGTGCCACCGCCGCGGCATCGACTCCGCCGGGAAAGGCTGCGATCCGGGTCGCCTCTCCCCCGGCCACCGGCAGGCGCCACAGCGCCTTGGGCGGCTTGTCGTCCTTGGCGGTGTCCCTCGATGCGAGGAACAGCAGATCGCCGTCCGGGGTGAGCGCCGGCGCCGTTTCGCCGGTGCGGCCGCGGGTGATCCGGCGCGCCGGCGCGGTGCCGGCGGGGTCCAATTCCCAGATCGCCGAGACGAATTCGGTGCGATCGTCGCTGAGCTCGGACACCGTCGTGACGACGCGTGACCCGTCGGGCGTGATCGCCAGACCGCCCACTCGGGGCAGTGACAGATACGTGTCCAGATCGTCGAACGGCGAATCGGGGGCCATGCCCACTTTCGTAACACAGCCGGCGACTAGGGTCAGGTCGTGTCAGCGCGGTTCATCGTCGTCGGGGCCGGCATCGCCGGACTGGCGAGCGCCGTCGCGCTGAACCGCGACGGTCACGAGGTCCTGGTGCTCGAGCAGCGAACGGACGTCGGGGCCGGCACGGGAATCAGCATCTGGCCCAACGCGCTGGCCGCGTTCGACGACATCGGGATGGGCGACGCGGTTCGCGACGCGGGCGGCCGCGTCACCGCAGGCGCGATCCGCTGGCGCAGCGGGCGGTGGTTACGACGACCGGCCGGCGAGCGCATGGTCACCGCACTCGGGGAACCACTGGTCGTGGTGCGCAGGTCGACGCTGACCGGCCTGCTGGCCGCGGCACTGCCGGTGGGCGCGGTGGTGACCGGGGCATCGGTGATGACGGTGTCGACGACCGGGTCGGGCGTGCAGGTCGCGACGACCGACGGTGATGTCCTCGCCGCCGACGCGGTGATCGGCGCCGACGGCGTCCGCTCGGTGGTGGCGAGCACCCTCAACGGCGAACTGTCGAGCCGCTATGTCGGCTACACCGCGTGGCGGGGTGTCGCCGACATCCCGTTGGACCCGGATGTGGCCGGCGAGACGCTCGGGCCGGGCGTTCAGGTCGGTCACGTGCCGTTGGACACCGAGCACACGTATTGGTTCGCGACCGAGCGGACGCCGGAGGGCGGGCACGCCCCGGACGGTGAGCACGCCCATCTGGGCCGTCTGCTGTCGGGATGGGCCGCGCCGGTCCCGCAGCTGCTGGCGGCGACAGCGCCGGAGAATCTGCTTCGCAACGACCTCTACGACCGCGCGGCGCCGCGACACTGGTCCCGCGGGCCGGTGGTCATCGTCGGCGATGCGGCGCACCCGATGCGGCCGCATCTCGGGCAGGGCGGCTGTCAGGGAATCGAAGACGCGGCCGTGCTCGCGCGGTGCGTGGCACAGGAGTCGCATCTGGCGAGCGCGTTCAGCGCGTTCGCGGCGTTTCGCCGACGCCGGGTGCGCGCGCTGGTGTTCGAGGCGGCAGCCATCGGACGTGTGCTGAACGCGCGGCCCGCCGCGCTGGGCGCGGCCGCGAGCTGGGGTACGGCGCTGCTACCCGAGCGCTTCGTGAGCGCGCATCTGGCCTCGATCGCGGCGCGGTCGGCGTTCGCCGTACCGCTGAGGTGAGACGGCTCAGCGCCCTGCGCGCGGAGTGAGGAACGCCGAGCACATCTTCTGCAGGTTCAGGAAGCCGCCGAGGGCGGACGTCGGGAGGTTCGCGCAGCCTTTGGCCGCCACGGGCACGGTGGCCGGCGCAGCGGTGGCCGGCGCCGGGGTCTTGCCCCACACCTGCGCGGCCTGCATGCCCGCCGCACCGCACTTGGGCCACGCCGCCAGGCCCTGGCTCTGCAGCACGTTCTCCGCGACGCGGATCTGCTCGGCGCGCGACGCCGTCGCCGGGCTGCCGGTGCCGCCGTTGGAGCTCCAGGTGGCCTGCTTGAACTGCAGGCCGCCGTAGTGCCCGTTGCCCGTGTTGATGCTCCAGTTGCCGCCCGACTCGCATTGCGCGATGGCGTCCCAATTGACCGAGTCGGCGTGTGCCGTCGCGGTGGCGCCGTCGAGAGCCATCGGCACGGCGGCGAAGGCTCCGGAGAGCGCGGCGGCCATCAGGCCCTTGCTGACAAGCGAGCGAACGTTCATTTCTGCGGTCCTTCCCCGACCGTTGTGACTCAAGGCCCGCATGCGACGAAGGCGTCTCACGCTGCGGCTGTCTGGTCTGTCGGGTGACGAACATCACCTGTTACCGATGGGAATGAAGTTTTAGACGTTACTTAACTGGTGTAAGAGACCTGTGAGAAAGCTGAGAAAAACGAGGCGGTGTCGACCGAAGTCGACACCGCCTCGCGCGAAGCGTGCTAAAGGGGTCAGCCGCGGCGACCGCACACCGGCCACGCGCCGATGCCCTGCGAGCGCAGCACGTTCTCGGCCACGCGGATCTGCTCTTCGCGGCTGGCGCCGTGCGGCGAGCCGGTGCCGCCGTTGGCCTTCCAGGTGCTCATCGTGAACTGCAGGCCGCCGTAGTACCCGTTACCGGTGTTGATGGCCCAGTTGCCGCCCGACTCGCAGGCCGCGACGGCATCCCAGTTGACGCTGTCCGCATTCGCGGTTCCGGCCCCAAAGCCCGTGACTGCCGCCATGGGTGCCACGGCGAGCGCGCCGGCAATGCTGGCCAGCCCAAACGTCTTGCGGATGTTCTTCAACTTTCGTCCTTTCGCCTAGCGCGCGCCGAAACAGGCCATGCGGACGCACGGCCGTGCTGCCTGTTGCAGGCGGGGATTGTCGGGTCACACCGTCTCGGTCAGGTGCGACTGAAGGAGATCGGGTCGATCTCGCCGGAGATGTCCGGCGCCGGCGGAGGCTGATGCGCCTCTCGTGGCCCACACACGCTGGTTCGTGGTTTTGAGTTATGAGCTCCGTTCAGAAGCTGTTTGGGACCGTACAAAGACGGCTATGCAAAGTCATCTCGGGTGACGGCCGAATTGCCGTCAGATCACGAAACGATCACGACGCCATATTCGAGAGTCCGTGCTGGTCGCGGCGACGTTTGACGCCGGCGTCGGAGACTGCGCAAGAAGTCGTGCAGGTGAGCCAAATCACGGCGATTTTGTGACCCCCGACACCCCGGCTCGACCTCCCCTCCGGCAGCCGGCGTGCCCTATGGCGAGAGCACAGTGCGCGACCGCGCCTCGGCGTCTTCGCGCCGTGGCCGCGGCACGGATATGGCTGCGGCACAACCGAAAACGAGTTGAAGAGAAACCATTCTAGAGAGTCACGACTTTTACTCGAGATGACCGTGTCGGCAGGCAACGGCGGGCCGCCGGTGAGCGGGTACTTAGTGCACCTCAATAGTGGCCCACACAAGACACTTTCATCGGCTCCTACTGCAACATTGTTGCAGCACAACGCTTTTGGAGACAGCACCGCGAACGTCGCCGACGTCGTCAGATCGTGCCCATCGACGATGATCCCTACGCATTCGCTGAACTCAGCGTGCGAATTGCATACCGCGAATTCGTATTCTTGCCGAAATAATTGCGGGAATATCTCAGTGAATTCGCTGCGAGAATTTCGGCGGAACCAATGCCGACAGGTCGGCTTCGGTGTTGACGTTGGTCAGCGCCACCTGCTCGGCCATGACGATCCGCTGCGTGTCCACCGCATCGACGAGCGCACGCATGCTGCGCTGCCCGGACCTGATCAACTCATCGACCGCGTCGTGCAGCCCCGTCCGGTAGATGCCCGCCAGATAGTGGTCCCGACCGTCCCATGGCAGCACGACGTCGACACCGAGCCGCTGGGCGGGACCGGCGAGCGTGTCGATGATCGCGACCGTCAGCTCCGGCATGTCCACCGCGCACACGAACGCGTGCCCGAGGCCCGCCTCCGCCGCCGCCCGCAGGCCCCGCCCGGTGGCCAGCAGCGGGCCCACCCCGCGGACCTCGTCACGCACCACTGTGGCGTCCACCTCGGGCAACGCCTGACCCGGCGCGGCGATGACGAATACCGGTGCGCAACGGCTGCTCACGATCGACACCATGCGCTGCAGCAGCGTGGTCTCTCCGTCGGGACCGCTGACGGGAACGGCAGCCTTGTCCCGGCCCATGCGGCGGGACGCGCCCCCCGCGAGGATGACAGCGGCCAACGGCAGCGGTGACGTCACACCGCTGACGTTAGCTCAGCATGGCGGGCAGATGCCCGAAGAACGGTCAGTCGACCGACCAGGTGTCCTTACCGCGCAGCAGCGCCTGCAGCGCCGCGGTGTCGTGCGCGCGGGCCTCACGTGCAGCTGCGACCTGCTGGCGTGCGGCATCGTCATAGGTCGGCTTGCTGACCTTGCGGAAGATGCCCATCACCATGTGGTCGAGGTTCTGCTCGGACAGCCGCGACAGCGCGAACGCATACGCCGGGTCGTCGAGCTCCGCGTCGTGCACCACGATCTGATCGGCCGCGACATCGGCGGTCTTGGCGACCTCGAGCCCGAAGCCGGACTTGACCACGCAGTACTCGCCGTCGCTGCCGAACGTGATCGGCTCGCCGTGGCGCAGGTTGATCAGCCGCTCCTCCGCGCCCTCCTTCCGGAGAGCGTCGAAGGACCCGTCGTTGAAGATCGGGCAGTCCTGCATGATCTCGACCAGCGCCGCGCCCCGATGCTCGGCCGCACCGCGCAGCACCTCGGAGAGGCCCTTCCGGTCGGAGTCGAGAGCGCGCCCGACGAACGTGGCCTCCGCACCCAGCGCCAGCGACACGGGATTGAAGGGGTAGTCCAGCGAGCCCATCGGCGTCGACTTGGTGACCTTGCCGACCTCGGAGGTGGGCGAGTACTGGCCCTTGGTGAGGCCGTAGATCCGGTTGTTGAACAGCAGGATCGTCAGGTTGACGTTGCGGCGCAGCGCGTGGATCAGGTGATTGCCGCCGATGGACAGCGCGTCGCCGTCACCGGTGACCACCCAGACCGACAGGTCCTCGCGCGCCAGCGCCAGTCCGGTCGCGATCGTCGGCGCGCGGCCGTGGATCGAGTGGAATCCGTAGGTCTCCAGGTAGTACGGGAAGCGGCTAGAGCAGCCGATGCCGCTGACGAACGCGATGTTCTCGCGCTTGAGCCCCAGCTCGGGCAGGAAGTTGCGGATCGTGTTGAGGATGACGTAGTCGCCGCAGCCCGGGCACCAGCGCACTTCCTGGTCGCTGGTGAAGTCCTTGGCCTTCTGCGGCTGGTCCGTGGTCGGGACCAGGCTCATCTTGGTCAACGGTGTCAGTCCGAGGTCGGTGCCGATCACGTCGGTCATGCGTTCACTCCAGTCTCTACAGTGGCCGCCGCCAGCCGCGCGAACTTGGCCTTCTCGTCTTCCTTCTCGGCCAGTGTGCCGTCCAGCGCGGCGTCGATGATGCCTTCGACCTCGTCGGCGAGGAAGGCCATTCCCTCCACCTTCGTCACCGACTGCACGTCGACGAGGAACTGGCCCCGCAGCAGCAGCGCCAGCTGACCGAGGTTCATCTCGGGTACGACGACGCGGGAGTAGCGGCCCAGCACCTCGCCCAGATTGGCCGGGAACGGGTTGAGGTGACGCAGCTGCGCGTGGGCGACCTTGATGCCCTTGCGTCGGGCGCGCCGGCAGGCCTCACCGATCGGTCCGTAGCTGCTGCCCCACCCCAGCATCAGCAGGTCGGCGTCACCGGTCGGATCGTCGACCTCGAGGTCGGCGACGTCGATGCCGGCCACCTTCTCCTGCCGCAGCCGCACCATCAGGTCGTGGTTCTTGGGCTCGTAGGAGATGTTTCCCGACCCGTTGGCCGATTCCAGCCCGCCGATGCGGTGCGCCAGCCCCGGGGTGCCGGGGACCGCGAACTGGCGGGCCAGCGTCTCGGGATCGCGCGCGTAGGGCTGGAACGGTTCGCCTTCCTTGGCGAAGGTGTGCTCGATCGGCGTGAACGTACTCACGTCCGGGATGCGCCACGGCTCGGAGCCGTTGGCGATCGCGCCGTCGGACAGGATCATCACCGGCGTGTGGTAGTTGATCGCGATGCGCACCGCCTCCACCGCGATGTCGAAGCAGTCCGACGGCGAGCGGGGAGCCAGGATCGCCACCGGCGATTCACCGTTGCGACCGAACATGGCCTGCAGCAGGTCGGCCTGCTCGGTCTTGGTGGGCAGGCCGGTCGACGGGCCGCCGCGCTGGACGTCGATGACGATCAGCGGCAGTTCGGTCATCACGGCCAGGCCGATGGCTTCGGACTTCAACGAGATACCGGGGCCCGAGGTGCTGGTGACACCGATCGCGCCACCGTAGGACGCGCCGATCGCCGCTCCGATGCCGGCGATCTCGTCCTCGGCCTGGAATGTCAGGACATTGAAGTTCTTGTGCTTGGACAGCTCGTGCAGGATGTCCGAGGCCGGGGTGATCGGATAGGTGCCGAGCACCACCTGCAGATCGGACAGCTGGCCGGCGGCCACGATCCCGTACGCCAGCGCGGTGTTGCCCGAGATCTGCCGGTACTCACCGCTTTTCAGCTTCGCCGGCGCGACCTCGTAGGTGGTGCCGAACGCCTCGGTGGTCTCGCCGTAGTTCCAGCCGGCCTTGAGGGCCAGCACGTTGGCCTCGGCCACCTCGGGCTTGCGGGCGAACTTCTCCCGGATGAAGGCTTCGCTGTGTTCGAGCTCGCGGCCGTACATCCACGACAGCAGGCCGAGCGCGAACATGTTCTTTGCTCGCTGGCCGTCCTTCTTGCTGGCGCCGATCGACTCCACGGCGCCCAGGGTCAGCGTGGTCATCGCCACGGGCTGGACCACGTAGTCCGAGAGCTCGTCGGTCTCGAGCGGGTTGGCGTCATAGCCGACCTTCGCGAGGTTGCGCTTGGTGAACTCGTCGGAGTTGGCGATGATCAGACCACCGCGGGGCAGGTCGGAGACGTTGGCCTTGAGCGCGGCCGGGTTCATCGCCACCAGCACGTCGGGACGGTCCCCCGCGGTGAGGATGTCGTAGTCGGCGATCTGGATCTGGAACGACGAGACGCCGGGCAGTGTGCCCTGTGGGGCGCGGATTTCGGCGGGGTAGTTCGGTTGGGTGGCAAGGTCATTGCCGAACAGGGCCGCTTCCGAGGTGAATCTGTCGCCGGTGAGCTGCATACCGTCGCCGGAGTCGCCGGCGAAGCGGATGACGACCTTTTCGAGCTTCTGCCGGGGCGCGCCGGGCGCGCTCGCACTCACGGTGCCGTTGTCTGCCACTCGCTTGCCTTCCGTGTCGTTCTCGGTCCGTCTGTGCGCTCGCCGATCTCGCGTCCGGTGACGCTTCTGAGCGAATGCCCATCGCGTCGCCACCCATGCGGTGCGCCGTCAATGGACACCCGTCAAGAATTTGGTGTCACCGGCAGTACCGATTATGGCACTTCTCTTAGGGCCGCCTATACCAGGCCCGCAACCGACGCGCAGGTTGCGATTCGACGAACATCCAGTTCAGACACCGTCGGCCGGGCGGGGACCCGACACGAATGTGGTTTTCGTCACGTTAGGGGGGCCGCGCCGGGCCCCGGCGAGTCTCTTCGAAAAGGTTACCGATCAGTAGCGATCAGCTAGCACTGCGCGGGCAGGTTGAAGGGCGTGATGACCTGGATGGGTACTGGCCGAGCGACCTCGGCCGGCAAAGCACCGCGCTCGTGCAGGATCAGCCGAAGGGCCAGCCTGGCGTCGGCGCGCAGATCGTTGTGCAGGACCGCCGACAGCTTGCCTTCGCCCAGCAGGCGGCGATTGTCGGCGTCGAGATCGTGCGCGACGAAGACCCGGCAGCGGCGACCGAGCTTCTCGAACGCCGCGACCGTGGCGACGTTGCCGCCCCCGACGGAGTACACGGCCTCGATCCCGGGATTGGCCGTGAGCGCCTCCAGCACCAGCCGCTCGTTGCTCGCGTCGATGCCGTCGCTGCCGCTGACCTCCACGATGGTGCGGCCGGACGCACGCAGCGCCGACCGGAAGCCGACCTCACGCTCTCCCTCGCCGCGGAACACCGCGCGACTGAGCGTGATCAGCACGTCCGATGGCGATTCCCCGAGCCACTGTTCCATCAGGTAGGCCGCCGTGACCCCGGCGCCGTGGTTGTCGATGCCCACGTAGGCGCCGCGCGCGCTGGCGGGGATGTCGGTCGTGTAGGTGACGACCGGAACCCCCGACTCCACCAGCCGGTCCACCGCGTCGGCGACCTGAGGCTCGTCCTGCGCCTTGAGGATCACGCCGTGGCTGCCGCGAATCCGGCCCAGGGTGTCGACCATCTGCGCCGTGGAGCCGGCCTCCCAGAGATGGAAGCGGGCCCGCAGCATCGCGGGGGCGAAGGCCGGCAATTCGGCTTCGACGGCGGCGCGGAAGGCGTCGGAGAACCGCCGCGGGGTCTGCATGACGACGTCGACGAGGTAGCGGCGACCGTTCAACCGCAGCTGGGCGCGCTGCTTGTCCAGGTCCGCGATCGCCTGCTGGACCTCGGCGATGGTGGTTTCCCGGACCCCGGGCCGGCGGTTGAGCACGCGGTCGACGGTCGCTTCACTCAGACCGCTCTGCTGGGCGATCTCCCGGATCTTGTACCGATGCGCCACCGATGCGCCCCTGTTTCTCCCGGCTTCTCCCGGCGAACAGACGCGGACTCGAGTGATTCTCCCCGCGTGTCGCTCGAGTTCATGTCTGTTCGCGGGCTGTGGTGAGGTGTTTTTGATGGGTTTTTGCCGTTGATTGCGGTGCCGATCACAGCAAGACTAACCGGCATGGCCACCTCCCTGCACCCTGCCGCATGGCTCGGCGAAGCGGACTGCGATCTCGACGAGTTCCGGGCGCAGGTCGAGCAGCAGACCGATCCCGCCGACTACCCGCACGCCCGCGAGGTGCGCAGCAATGTCCTCGTGTACTCGACGGATGTCACCTCCGACGATCGGCGCGCACTGCAGGCCGAAGTGATCCGCGCCCTCACCGACGGTCCGGGGGTGGTGGTGTTCGCCGGGGCTTTCACTCATGAGGTGGTGACACGGGCCAACGACGCGTTCTTCGCCATCGTCGAACAGGAGCGCCGCGGCGACCGCACCGCAGGGGATCACTTCGGTGCGCCCGGCGCCAACGACCGCATCTGGAATGCAGCGCAGAAGCTGGCGCTGCGCGATCCGCGGACATATGCCGAGTACTACGCCAATGACACGCTGGCGCTGGTGTGCCAGGCGTGGCTGGGCCCCCGCTACCAGGTCACCTCACAGGTCAACATCGTCAATCCCGGTGGTGCAGCCCAGGTTCCGCACCGGGACTATCACCTTGGCTTCGTTCCCGTCGAGCACCTGGAGCAGTACCCGGCCCACCTGCACCGCATGTCGCCGGTGCTGACCCTGCAAGGCGCCGTCGCGCACTGCGACATGCCTGTGGCCAGCGGCCCGACGATGCTGCTGCCGTTCTCGCAGCGCTTCGCCGGCGGCTACCTCGCGTTCCATCGCCCCGAGTTCATCGACTACTTCGCCCAGCACCACGTGCAGATTCCGCTACAGACCGGCGACGCGGTGTTCTTCAACCCCGCCCTCTATCACGGTGCGGGAGCGAACATCTCGGACGACATCCGCCGCATCGCGAACCTGCTGCAGATCAGCTCCCCGTTCGGGCGCGCGATGGAGGCGGTCGACCGCGCCGCGATGGTGCGCGCCGTGTACCCGCAACTCCGCCAGATGCGCGCCGCCGGCCGATCCGCACACGAGGTGCGCAACGTCGTGATCGCCACGGCCGAGGGCTACGCCTTCCCGACCAACCTCGACCGCGATCCCCCGGTCGGGGCACTGGCGCCCCGCAGCCAGGTCGACATCGTCCTCGACGCCCTGCACGACGACCTCACCGACGAACAGCTCGAGACCGCGCTGAACGACTACCACGATCGGAGAATGCCATGACCACCCTGGGTCTGATCGGCCTCGGCCGCATCGGCGCCTTCCACGCCGAGACCTTGACGAACCTGCCGACTGTCGACCGTCTCGTCGTCACCGACGAGCGGCCGCATGTCGTCGCCGAGGTCGCCACCAAATACGGTGCCACACCCGCGGATTCGGTCGCCGACCTGCTGGCGTCAGGGGTGGACGGCGTCGTCGTCGCGGCGGCGACTCCGGCGCACGCCGAGCTGGCGTTGGCCGCCGTCGAGAAAAGCCTGCCGACGTTCTGCGAGAAGCCGATCGCATCGACGGCGACCGAGAGCGCCCGCGTGGCCGACATCATCGCGCGCTCCGGAGTACCGGTCCAGGTGGGCTACCAACGGCGCTTCGACGCCGCGTTCGCCGCGGTCAAGCACTCCGTCGACACCGGTTCGCTGGGACTGCTGCACACGGTTCGCAGCACCACGATGGACCCCGCTCCCCCGCCCATGGACTACATCCGCGGATCCGGCGGCATCTTCCGCGACTGCGCCGTCCACGATTTCGACGCGATCCGCTGGGTCACCGGCCAGGAGGTCGTCGAGGTCTACGCCACCGGAAGCGTCCAGGGCGATCCACTGTTCGCGGAGTGCGGCGACGTCGACACCGCGGTGATCACCGTGCGTTTCGACGGTGGCGCCCTCGGCGTGGTCTCCGCAGCCCGCTACAACGGTCGTGGATATGACTGCCGTCTCGAGGTGCACGGTTTCGAGGACACGATGGTCGCCGGCTGGGATGACGGCGTCCCGGTCGTCAACGGCGACCCCGGCACCGCGTTCCCGACCGGTCAGCCACACCACTTCTTCATGGACCGATTCACCCAGGCGTTCCGGGCCGAGCTCGGCGCGTTCGTCGACGTCGTCGGTGGCGCCCCGATCCGAGGCGCAACCGTCGCCGACGCGGTCGAGGTCGCATGGATCGCCGAGGCCGCCACCGAATCCCTGAGGCGAGGCGCCCCGGTCACCATCGACTCGATCAAAAAGGAGGCACAGCGATGAAGCTCGCGGGAGCTCCGATTTCGTGGGGAGTGTGTGAGGTACCCGGTTGGGGGTATCAGCTCCCCCCGGACCGGGTGCTGGCGGAGATGGCCGGTGTCGGGCTCACCGCGACCGAACTCGGCCCTGAGGGCTTCCTCCCTTCGGACACCGCGGGGCTGGTTGCGACGCTCGAACGTTTCGGGCTGCAGTGCGTGGGCGGGTTCGTGCCCGTGGTGCTGTTCGACGAGACCCACGATCCGGTGGACGATCTCTGCGGACCCCTCGAGTCCCTGGTGGCCGGCGAGGCGGGCGTGGTCGTTCTCGCCGCAGCCACGGGTGCCGACGGCTACGACAGCCGTCCGGAGTTGACGCAGCGGCAGTGGGAGACACTGCTGACCAACCTGGACCGGCTCGCCGAGGTGGTCGCCGAACGCGGATTGACCGCGGTGCTGCATCCTCACGTCGGCACCATGGTGGAGAACCGCGCCGAAGTCGATCGCGTGCTCGCCGGCTCGCGGATCCCGTTGTGTCTGGACACCGGACATCTGCTCATCGGCGGTACGGATCCGCTCCAGCTGGCGCGGGAGGTGCCCGAGCGCATCCAGCACACCCATTTGAAGGACGTGAACGCCGCGTTGGCGGCGCGGGTGCAGTCCGGCGAGCTGACCTACACCGACGCAGTCGCCGCCGGCATGTACGTGCCGCTGGGTCAGGGCGATGTCGACATCGCCGGGATCGTGACGGCGTTGCAGGACAGCGGGTTCGACGGGTGGTACGTGATGGAACAAGACACCATCCTGACCGGGGCACCCGAGGGCGACGGACCATTGGCCGACGTCCGTGCGAGCGTGGCCTTCGTGACGGAAGTCGTCGCGGGCGTCACGGCGTGAGCCTGCGGATCGGCGTTCTCGGCGCATCGCGCATCGCCGAGAACGCGATCGTCGGACCGGCCCGCGAACTGGGCCACCGTCTGGTCGCGGTCGCGGCCCGAGACCCGTTGCGCGCGCGCATCTTCGCCGAGAAGTACGGCGTCGAGCGGGTGCTCACGTCCTATCAGGAAGTGGTCGACGACCCCGAAGTGGACGTCATCTACAACCCGTTGGCGAATGCCCTGCACGCGCCGTGGAACCTGGCCGCAGTGGATGCGGGCAAGCCGGTGCTCACCGAGAAGCCGTTCGCCCGGGACCGTGCCGAGGCGGCCCGCGTGGCGGCGGCCGCAGAGGCGGCGGGCGTCACGGTCATGGAGGGCTTTCACTACCTGTTCCACCCGGTGATGCGCCGTGCACTCGAGCTGGCCCACGACGGGACCCTCGGTGAGCTCAGGCGCATCGAGGTCGCCATGGGGATGCCCGAGCCGGCGGCGAACGATCCGCGGTGGTCACTGGACATGGCCGGCGGAGCACTGATGGACCTGGGGTGCTACGCGCTGCACATCATGCGCCGCTTCGGATCACCGCAGGTGGTGTCCGCGACCGCGGTGCAGCGCACTCCCGGCGTCGATGAACGATTCGACGCCGAGTTCGTGTTCGATTCGGGCACAACGGGATTCACGCGGAACTCGATGGTCGACGACGAGTACTCGTTCACCCTGCGGGTGATCGGGTCACGCGGAGACGTGCTGGTGCACGATTTCATCAACCCGCGCCGCGACGACGGCCTCACGATCACCACCGAGCGCGGAGAAACCGTGGAGCACCTGGGCACTCGAGCGTCCTACACCTACCAACTGGAGGCGTTCGCGGCCCATGTCGAACGGGGAGACGCCCTGCCGGTGGATCTCGCCGACGCGGTGGCGAACATGGCCCTGATCGACGAGGCCTACCGCGCCGCGGGTATGTCTCCGCGCTGAGCAGCGTTCGTCAGTCGCGAGCGGGCTGACCCGCGCCCGCTGCGCGCCTTTCATGCCAGCGCAGCCGCAACATCAGCAGGCCGCGGTGCGCGCGCCATCCCGCCGACAGCGGATCACGCCACGCCGGAGTACCCACCGGTGCCTCGAGTTCCCTGTCCATGAGCTCCATTGTGCCGTGACGAGGCGGCTCGGGCTCGCCGCGGCGAGCAGCGAAACGGTGTCGATCGTGTGAATGTTCATAAAGCGCCGGGTGGCTCAGTGCCCGTCGTAGAACCGCTCCGCCAGCCCGGCCAGGGTGGATTCGATGCCTTGGGCGTTCTTGTTGTGGTAGCCCATCAACTCGATCGCGATCGGCAGCTTGGCGGTGGAGTAGTCGAACGTCTCGGTCACCTTGGTCACTCCCGGCCCGACGGCGGCGAGTTCCCAGCGCCAGCGGTGACCGAGCGGGTGCTGCCATTCGACGAGCTGGTCGTCCTCGACGGCGGTGGCACGAGACGTGATCGCGTAGGGCACGCCGAACTGCTTCATCCCGACGGTGAACTTGTCGCCCTTCTGCAGCCGGTGCGGCCCCTTCACCTGGGTGTCGCGCACGGTGCCCGATCCGTCGATCTCGTGATGGCGGTGCGGGTCGACCAGCAACGCGAAGATCTCTGCCGCAGGGGCGCTGACCTGCACACTGCGGCTCACGGTGTGGCGGCCGGCATCTTCTTTCTTGACCGGTGTCGTGGTAGCCATGAGCCGTTCATACCCGTCAGCTCCGCCGGTCAATCGACCGGCGGAGCATCGGGTCGCCCACGTCAGCCCTTCGCGCCGCGCAGCTCGTGGGACAGCGCCTCGAGTTCGTCGCCGCCCGCCATCTCCTGGGTCAGGTGCTCGAGCGTGATGTCCTGATAGGTGCAGTCGAGCTTCTGACGACCGCGGTTGAGAAGGACGAAATGGTCCCCCACCATGTGGGCGTGGTGCGGGTTGTGCGTGATGAACACCACGCCGAACCCCGCCTCCTTGGCGGCGGTGATGTATTTGAGCACCACCCCGGACTGCTTGACCCCCAGCGCCGCGGTGGGCTCGTCGAGGATCAGCACCCGCGCGCCGAAGAACACGGCCCGGGCGATCGCCACGCACTGGCGCTGGCCACCCGACAGCGAGCCGATGGGCACGTCGACGTCCGGCAGGTCGATACCCATCTTCGACAGCTCGGTCAGTGTGGTGGCCCGCATCGCGTTGGCGTCCAAGGTGAACGGAAACGACCTGCGCCGCAGTTCCTGGCCGAGGAAGAAGTTGCGCCACACCGGCATCAGCGGCACGACGGCCAGGTTCTGGTACACGGTGGCGATGCCCTTGCCCAGCGCCTCGGCCGGCGAGCTGAACTTCGTCGGCTCACCGTCGACGAGCAGCTCGCCCTCGGTCTGCTGGTGCAGCCCGGCGATGATCTTGATCAAGGTCGATTTGCCGGCGCCGTTGTCGCCGAGGATTCCGGTCACCTCGCCGGCGTGCACCCGCAGACAGATGTCTTTGAGAGCGGTGATGTTGCCGTAGGACTTGCCGACGTTGCGCAGCTCGACCAGCGGCACCTTGCCGCCGGAGGGGGTGTCACTGCTGGGCTTTTCCATCGAGATCGTCATCTGGTCACTTCTTTGCGGCGTAGTTGCGGAAGGCGTTGTTGGCGATCACCGCGAACAGCAGCATCGCGCCCAGGAAGAACTTGAACCAGTCCGGATCCCAACCGGCGTACACGATGCCCTGGTTCGTCATGCCGAAGATGAACGCGCCGATCGCGGCGCCGACGGCCGTGCCGTAGCCGCCGGTGAGCAGGCAGCCACCGATGACCGCGGCGATGATGTAGAAGAACTCGTTGCCGATGCCCTGGCCGGACTGCACGGTGTTGAACGCGAACAGCAGGTGCATGCCGACGAACCAGGCGCAGAAGCCGACGAACATGAACAGGCCGATCTTGACCTTGGTGACCGGAACGCCCACGGCGCGTGCGCTGTCGGCGTCACCACCGACGGCGAAGATCCAGTTGCCGATCCGCGTCTTGAACAGCACCCAGGTCGCGATCGCGGTGAAGACGAGCCACCACACCACGGTGATGCGGATGCTGACACCGAACAGCGTGAACGACGAGGCGAACACCTTCTGCGCCGAGTCGAAGCCGGCCATGTCGCTGACGCTCTGCGTGGCCACCTGTCCGGCGACCAGCTTCGTGACGGCCAGGTTGATGCCGGCCAACATGAAGAAAGTGCTCAGGGTGATCAGGAAGCTGGGGATCTTCGTCCGCATCACCAGCCAGCCGTTGAAGAAGCCGACGACCAGCGCGAGGATCAGGGCCAAAGCCGCACCCACCCACAGATTGAGGTGCAGGTTGTAGGCCAGCATCGACGCGGCGAGCGAGCTGAACGTGACCGCGACACCCGACGACAGGTCGAACTCACCGCCGATCATCAGCAGCGCGACACCGCAGGCCATGATGCCGATGGTCGAGCTGGCGTAGAGCACGGTGGCCAGGGACGCCGCCTCGCGGAACGGTCCGGCGACGACCAGGAAGAAGACGAAGATCCCGATCGCGCCGATGCCGGCGCCCATCTCCGGCCGAATCAGGATGCGCTGCATCCGGTTTCGTTCCTTGACGCGTTCGTCGCGCACCACCGTGTGGCCGCCGACGTCGAGCGCCTCCTTCGTGGTCATCGGGTCCCGCCCTTCGCATAATCGGCCACCGCGTCGATGTTCGACTTGTCGATGAACGCGGGCCCGGTCAGCGTCGGCTGCCCGCCGCCGATCACGTTGCCGTTGGTCAGGTACAGCCACAGCGAGTCGACGGCGAGGTAGCCCTGCAGGTAGGGCTGCTGGTCGATGGCCCACTGGACGGTGCCGTCCTGAATCGCCCCGACGAGGGCGGCGTTGGTGTCGAAGGTGCCGATCTTGGCCTTGCTGCCGGCGTTTCCTGCCGACTGCACCGCGGTCAGCGCGAACGGGGCGCCCAGGGTGACGACGTAGTCGACGGCCGGGTCCTGCTGCAGCTTGGCGGTGATGGTCGACTCGACCGACGGCATGTCCTTGCCGTTGACGTTGAGTGTCTCGGTGGCAGGGAACTTGTCCTTGACGCCGGCGCAGCGGGATTCCAGCCCGACGTGACCCTGCTCCTGGATCACGCAGATCGCCTTCGTGGCACCGTCGGCCGTCAGGCGCTCACCCACGGCCTGGCCGGCGATGAACTCGTCCTGGCCGAAGAACTCCTTGACGCCCATGCCCTTCCAGGCGTCCGCGCCGGCGTTGAAGGCCACCACCGGAATGCCCTTGCCCTCGGCGGCTTTGACCGCGGCCTGCATGGCGTCGGGTTTGGCCAGCGTCACCGCGATGCCGTCGACGCCGCTGTCCACCGCGTTCTGCACGAGGTTGGCCTGGCCCGGCGCTTCCGGATCATTGGAGTAGCGCAGCTCGATGTTGTCCTTCTTGGCCGCGGTTTCCGCGCCCTTGCGGATCAGATCCCAGAACGAGTCGCCCGGCACCTCGTGGGTGATCATCGCGATGGTCTTGCGCGGGGTGTCGACGGTGCCCCCGCCGCCACCGCCCTCGCCCGAGCTGGCGGGCTTTCCGCCCGTCGACGAGCACGCCACGAGTCCGATCGCCAGAACGCCGGTCCCGGCGAGCGTCGCGAGCCGCTTGAACGTCATCACATCTCCTTGTCATCCAGGTCTCCCGGCGCCGGGCGTCTCGAAGTGCCGCGCGCCACGCCACTGGATTGATGTAATACGGCTCACAGCCGAAAGTCAACACTTTGTCCTGACATTAGGACTGCATGTCATAGTGTGGGCACTCCTGCCCCACGACGAAAGGCCGCCGCGATGGGTTTCCAGCTGTCGGTATGTGCGGAGATGGTGTTCCGCGATCACCCGATCACCGAGCGGGTCAAGCGGATTCACGAGCGCGGCTTCGCCGTGGAGATCTGGAGCTGGCACGACAAGGACCTCGCCGCGCTGGCTCGCACCGGGGCGACGTTCACCTCGATGACCGGCTATCTGCAGGGCGATCTCATCGACCCGGCGAGCTGCGGCGACGTCGTGCGCACGGCACGGCAGAGCATCGACGCCGCGGCGACTCTCGGCGTCACGCGGCTGAACGTGCACACCGCCGAACTGGTCGACGGGCAGGCGGCACGTCCTCGCGGACGGGCCACGGGACAGATGTGGCTGACCGCTGCGCGCACTCTGCAGCGCCTCGGCGAGCTCGGCGCCGCTGCGGGCGTGACGTTCGTGGTGGAGAACCTGAACACCATCGTCGACCACCCTGGCGTGCCCCTGGCGCGCGCCAAAGACGTTCTCGCGCTGGTCGACGACGTGGCCCACCCCAACGTGAAGATGATGCTCGACCTGTATCACGCCCAGATCGGCGAGGGGAATCTGATCGAATTGCTGCGCCGCTGTGGTGACGCGATCGGCGAGATCCAGGTGGCCGACGTGCCGGGACGCTGCGAGCCCGGCACCGGCGAGATCAACTACCCGGCCGTGGCCCGAACGCTACGGGACATGGGGTACACCGGAACCATCGGCATGGAAGCGTGGGCGTCAGGCGCCGGCGACGCGGGCAGCGAGGCGGCCCTCGCGGCCTTCCGTACCGCGTTCGCCTGACGGCTCAGCGGTCGACGACCGTGGTGTCGAAGTAGTAACGCGACGCCCGATAGCCGTGATTACCGAACTCGACCGCGGCGCCGGAATCGTCGAATGCGGTGCGCGCCATCGTCAACAGCGGCGCATTCGGTTTCTCGTCCAGCAAGTGCGCCTCGGCGCGGGTGGCACCGCGGGCGCCGATTCGCTGGCGCGCCAACCGGATGTGCACGCCGCGCGCCCGCAACGACTGATACAGCCCGCTCTTCTCCAGTTCCTCGGCGTCGGGGGCGATGTCGACGGGCAGGTAGTTGGTCATCACGGCCAGCGGCTCGCCGTTCGCGCACCGCAGCCGGTGGATCGAGACGACCTCGCGGTCATGCGTGAGGTTCAGTTCGCGTGCGACGTCCTCGTCCGGGGGCCCGACGCGGTAGTCCAACAACGTGGTGCTCGGCTCCTGTCCGGCGCGCGCGAGATCGTCGAACAGACTGGTCAATTCGACGCGGCGATGAACGGGATTCTGAACCACCTGGGTGCCGACGCCGCGTTTGCGGACGAGCAGACCCTTGTCGACGAGCTCCTGGATGGCCCGCCGCGTCGTCGGCCGCGACAGCGCCAGCCGCTTGGCCAACGCGAGCTCGTTCTCGAAGCGGTCCCCCGGAGCGAGTTCGCCGTCGCGGATCGCAGCCTCGATTGCCTGCGCGAGCTGGTAGTAGAGGGGCACAGGACTCGACCTGTCGAGCTCCACGGTCAGCGGCACGTCGACTCCGATCTCGAGTTTGCCGGATGCCGGAAGCCTAACATCGAATGCCACAAAGATAGAATGTCAGGACAAAGTATTGACTTTCTGTAGTGAGCCGGGGCACAGTCGAAGCCAGCCACCCACACCCTTCTCGTCGGAGTGACTTGATGACTTCTTCCTACGACGTCCTCGCCATCGGGCGCAGCGGCGTCGACGTGTACCCACTGCAGACCGGCGTCGGCCTCGAGGACGTCGAGACCTTCGGCAAGTTCCTCGGAGGCAGCGCGGCCAACGTCGCCGTCGCCGCGGCCCGGCTCGGCAACCGCACCGCGCTGATCTCGGGAGCGGGCGATGATCCGTTCGGCCGGTTCGTGCGCGCCGAACTCGAACGCCTGGGTGTCGACAACCGCTTCGTCGCCACCCACGACCGATTCCCGACCCCGGTCACCTTCTGTGAGATCTTCCCGCCCGACGATTTCCCGCTGTACTTCTACCGCAAGCCGAGCGCACCCGATCTGCAGATCACCGTCGACGACATCGACGTCGACGCCGTGCGCGACGCGCGGCTGTTCTGGGCGACCGTGACCGGCCTGTCCGAAGAGCCGAGCAGGAGTGCACATTTCGCTGCCCTCGCGGCACGCGACCGCAAACTGCTGACGGTGCTCGATCTCGACTACCGGCCGATGTTCTGGGACTCCCCCGCCGCTGCCTCCGAGCAGGTCCGAGCGGCGCTGAGGCACGTCACCGTCGCCGTCGGCAACCGCGAGGAATGCGAGATCGCCGTCGGGGAATCCAATCCCCACAAAGCGGCCGACGCCCTGCTCGATCTGGGGGTGGAGCTCGCGATCGTCAAGCAGGGCCCCCGCGGTGTCCTCGGGAAGAGCCGCCGGACATCGGTGACCGTGCCGCCCAACGAGGTCGACGTCGTCAACGGCCTCGGCGCCGGCGACGCCTTCGGCGGAAGTCTGTGCCACGGGTTGCTGCACGACTGGCCGTTGGAGAAGACGTTGCGCTACGCGAACGCGGCCGGCGCCATCGTCGCCGGCCGGCTCGAGTGCTCGACCGCGATGCCGACGGCCGCCGAGGTCGCCGACCTGGCCGAACAGACAGCTACGGAGGCCGTCAATGTCTGACACCGCGGTGTGCGCCGACTATTCGGCGATCACGGAAGTGCGTGCCACCGACCCGGGTGCGGTCGCACGGGCCTGGCAGAGCCGGACCAGCCGGCCCACGGTGCGCGGCAACGGCCGCCTGATGATCGTGGCGGCCGACCATCCGGCCCGCGGCGCGCTGGCTGTCGGGTCCCGCCCGACCGCGATGAACAGCCGCACCGATCTGCTCGACCGCCTGCGCGCAGCGCTGGCCGACCCGGGTGTGGACGGGGTGCTGGCCACCGCCGACATCCTCGATGACCTCCTGCTGCTGGGCGCGCTCGAGGACAAGGTCGTGTTCAGCTCGTTCAACCGCGGCGGACTGGCCGGCTCGTCGTTCGAACTCGACGACCGGATGACCGGCGCCACTGCGGCGTCCACCGCGGCCGCGCGGATGAACGGCGGAAAGATGCTGTGTCGCATCGATCTCGACGATCCGGGCACCGTCGCGACATTGGCCGCCTGCGCGCAGGCGGTCGACGAGCTCGCCGCCCACGGCCTGATCGCGATGCTCGAGCCGTTCATGTCGTCGCGGGTCGACGGCAAGGTCCGCAACGACCTGTCGCCGGACGCGGTGATCAAATCGGTGCACATCGGCCAGGGGCTGGGCTCGACGTCGGCCTACACGTGGATGAAGCTGCCCGTCGTCGACGAGATGGACCGGGTGATGGAGTCGACCACCATGCCCACCCTGCTGCTGGGCGGGGACCCGACGGATCCCGACGAAGCATTCGCGAGTTGGGAGAAGGCGCTGGCCCTACCCTCGGTGCGCGGCCTGATCGTCGGGCGCACCCTGCTCTACCCGCCCGACGACGATGTCAGCTCGGCCGTCGCGACCGCGGTGGCGATGGTCCGATGAACTCCACGCTCTACATTCCCGCGGGCAGCGCCGAGGCACCGTTCACCGTCGCGATCACACCCGAAGACGCCGGCTGGGCCGAATCCTCCCTGCACGTGGTCGATCTCGGCGACGGCACCGAGGTGTCACTGACCACCGACGGCACCGAGGTGATGATCCTGCCGCTCGCCGGCGCCGCGACCGTCGACTGCGACGGTGAGGTGTTCCCACTGTCGCCGCGGGTCTCGGTGTTCGACGGCCCCGCCGACATGGTCTATCTCGGTGTCGGGCGGCAGTACACGCTCGCGGGCCGCGGCCGCATCGCGATCTGCGGGGCGCGGGCATCGACGTCGTTCCCCAACCGGCGGGTGGCCGCCGCCGACGTGCCGGTCGAGCTGCGGGGCGCGGGCAACTGCAGCCGGCAGGTGCACAATTTCGGCACCGCAACGGCATTCGAGGCCGATTCGCTGATCGCGTGCGAGGTGATCACCCCCGGCGGCAACTGGTCGAGCTACCCGGCTCACAAACACGACGAGAACACCGATGTCGAGACCCAGCTCGAGGAGATCTACTACTTCGAGATCGACGACAGTCCCGCCGGCACGCCGGGTTTCGGATACCACCGGGTGTACGGGACCCCGCAGCGCCCCATCGAGGTGCTCGAGGAGGTCCGCACCGGTGACGTCGTTCTGGTTCCGCACGGTTACCACGGGCCGTCCATCGCCGCGCCGGGCCACCACATGTACTACCTCAACGTGATGGCCGGCTCCGGCCCGAACCGGGCCTGGCTGATCTGCGATGACCCCGCCCACACCTGGCTGCGTGCCAGTTGGGAGCACCAGCAGATCGATCCCCGTCTTCCGTTCACCCCGAGCAGAGGAGAGTGACCGTGGTCTCCACCGCGCCCAAGTCGGCAGACAAGCTCGCCGACACCGAGCCGACCGTGCGCCTGACCGTCGCCCAGGCGACGGTGCGCTTCCTGGCCAACCAGTACGTCGAGCGAGATGGGCAGCGGCACAAGTTCTTCACGGGGTGCCTGGGAATCTTCGGCCACGGCAACGTCGCCGGTGTCGGACAGGCGCTGCTGCAGGACGAGATCGACGCCCACGAGCGCGGGGCCGAACCCGGGCTGAAGTACGTGCTCGGCCGCAACGAACAGGCCATGGTCCACACCGCTGTCGCCTACGCCCGTCAGCAGGACCGGTTGCAGGCATGGGCCGTCACGGCCAGCATCGGCCCGGGATCGACGAACATGCTGACCGGCGCCGCCCTGGCCACCATCAACCGGCTGCCCGTCCTGCTGCTGCCGTCCGACACGTTCGCCACCCGCGTGAGTTCGCCTGTGCTGCAGGAGTTGGAGCTGCCCGCCAGCGGCGACGTGACGGTCAACGACGCGTTCAAGCCGCTCTCCCGCTACTTCGACCGGGTGTGGCGCCCCGAACAACTGCCTTCGGCGCTGCTCGGCGCGATGCGGGTGCTCACCGATCCCGCCGAGACGGGCGCCGCGACGGTGTCGCTGCCGCAGGACGTACAGGCCGAGGCTCACGACTGGCCGGAATCGCTGTTCGCCGAGCGCACCTGGCACATCGCCCGCCCACTGCCCGAACGTTCGGTGATCGCCCGGGCCGCCGATGTGATCCGCTCGGCACGCACACCTCTGATCGTGGCCGGCGGCGGGGTCATCTACTCGGGCGCAAACGATGCGCTGGCTGCATTCGCCGCGCAGACCGGCATCCCGGTGTGCGAAAGCCAGGCGGGTAAGGGATCTCTGCTCCACGAACATCCGCAATCGGTGGGTGCCGTCGGCTCCACCGGCACGACCGCGGCCAACGCGCTGGCCGCCGACGCGGATGTCGTCATCGGGATCGGCACGCGTTACAGCGATTTCACCTCGGCATCACGCACCGCCTTCAACAACCCCGATGTGCGGTTCGTCAACATCAACGTCACGTCTTTCGACGCCGTCAAGCAGGGTGGCATCAGCGTGGTCGCTGACGCGCGAGAGGCGCTCGAGGCGCTGGCCGATGCGGTCGGCACGTACACGGTCGACGACGAATACCGTTCCCGTACAACCGAATTGATGGCGGAGTGGAACGACACGGTGTCGCAGGCCTATCGCACCTCCGACGATGTCGCGCTGAACCAGAACCAGGTCATCGGGCTCGTGAACACACTGTCGGATGCGCGTGACGTCGTCGTGTGCGCGGCCGGCTCGATGCCCGGGGACCTGCACAAGCTGTGGCGGATGCGCGACCGCAAGGGCTACCACGTCGAGTACGGCTACTCCTGCATGGGGTACGAGATCGCCGGCGGTATCGGGGTACGGATGGCCGCACCTGATCGCGACGTGTTCGTGATGGTCGGCGACGGCTCCTATCTGATGATGGCCACCGAGATCGTCACCGCCGTCCAAGAGGGCGTGAAGATCATCCCCGTCCTCGTGCAGAACCACGGTTTCGCCTCCATCGGCGGGCTCTCCGAGTCATTGGGTTCGCAACGCTTCGGCACGGCCTACCGCTACCGCGGACAGGACGGCCGGCTCGACGGCGACACCCTGCCCGTCGATCTCGCCGCGAACGCGGCGAGCCTGGGCGCCGACGTCATCAGGGTGGCGACGGCCGCCGAGTTCTCCGATGCCGTCAAGGTCGCCAAGGCCGCCGATCGCATCACCGTGATCCACGTCGAGACCGACCCGCGGGTCTACGCTCCCGACAGCCACTCCTGGTGGGACGTGCCGGTCAGCGAGGTGTCGTCGCTGGAGTCCACGCAGCAGGCCTACCAGCGTTATGCGGAGTGGAAGAAGGTCCAGCGGCCGCTGATCACTCCCTCCTGATCCCCGCCACCGGAACGTCACGGAGTCGATCGTCGCGAGTGGGTACCCGGGCGCCATGAGACGTCTGTGGTGTGTGCTCGCGCTGATCTGTGTCGTGACGGCCTGTGAGAGCAGACCGGTCGATCAGGCCGCGCCGTCCACCACGCCATCGGCGCCGAGCAGCACGCCCACCACGACCGGATTGATTCCTCCCGGTGCACCCACCGAGGGCACCCGGCCCCCCACGGGCAGCCTGCCGCCCGCGGCCGAACCTCAGCGCGCCCCCGCACCCCGGCAACCTCCCCCGGGCCGGCAGATCCGTGTCGGATCAGCACCGGAGGGCGTCGTCGTCGACGCCGTCACCCGGACCGTGGCCGTCGCCGCGCGCGAGCCCAACGAGCTGGTGCTGATGAACGCCGACACCGGCGAGATCACGGGGCGCACTCCGCTGCCGGGTGTGGTCAGACACCTGCAGCTGGCGAAACCGGGCGGTCCCGTTCTGGTTCCGGTGGAGAGCGCGAACGCGCTGGTGCGCGTCGAGCTCCCCGGCGGCCGCGCCGAGACGCAGATCATCACCGGCACCGTGCCGCACGACGCGTCGGAGGCGCCCGACGGCACGGTGTTCGTCGCCAACGAACTGGGCGGTACCGTGACCGCGCTGCGCGGCGACGACATCGTGAAGGTGTTCACCGACAGCGTTCAGCCGGCCGGCTTGGCTCCCGTGGGCGATCGGATGGGTTTGCTCGATGTCCGCAAGAACGACCTGACGATCTACGACACCGCGAACCTGACCATCGTGGGCTCGACACCCGCCGGGGACGGTCCCACCCACCTCGTCGCCGACAAGCACGGCCGGATGATCGCCGCGGACACCCGCGGTGATGCGGTTCGCGTCTTCGACACCTCGCCCAGACAGCTCGCCGAGATCGCCCAACCCGGCGGCCCCTACGGCATCACCTACGACCCGACGCGCGACCTGCTGTGGGTCGCCTCGTCGGGCACCAACGAAGTCGTCGGCTATGACATGACCGACCCCATGCCGCGCGAAGTGAAACGCATTGCCACGGTGCAGAACCCGTACACCGTCGGCGTGGACGCGACCACCGGCCGGTTGTTCGTCGCCGGGGTGACCGCCGGGGTCGTGCAGATCATCGACCCCGGCTGAGCCACCCGTGCCGAGTGCGCGATTTCATCCGCGACACGCCGCGCAGGGCGGATGAGAGCACACACTCGCGAAGCGCCTCAGAGGATGTAGAGCATCTCCTGATAGGTCGGCAGGGGCCACAGGTCGTCGGCCACCACACCTTCGAGCGTGTCTGCGGCCGCGCGCACGGCATCCATCGCGGGCAGCAGCACCTTCTGGGCGTGCGTGGCCTCGTCGAGCGCCGACTCCGCCGAGTGATCCGCCAGCCCTGCCTTCAGCGAGGCCAACGCCGCCGTCAGCTCGGCGATCGGGCCAGAAACGCCCTCCAACAGTGTCGTGTCGGCAGCCACGCCGGCCGCCTTGAGCGTGGCGACGTTCTGCGCCAGCTCGGTCTGGTAGCGCACCGCGGCGGGGAGAATGACCGTCGTGCCGAGCTCGAGCGCGAGCTTGGCCTCGACCCCCACCGTCAGCGCGTACTGCTCGAGGCGAACCTCGTAGCGGCTGTGCAACTCTCGTTCGTTGAACACCCCGTAGCGCTCGAACACCTCGACGGCCTCGGGCTTGATCAACTCCGGGATCGCGTCGAGCGTCGTCTTCAGATTCGGCAGCCCGCGCTCGGCGGCCTCGATCTGCCAGTTCTCCGAGTAGCCGTCACCGTTGAACACCACCGCGCCGTGCTCGGTGATGATCTCTGTCAGCAGTTTCTGCACCGCCTGGTCGAAGTCCTCGCCCGCCCCCACGGCGGTCTCCAACACCGTCGCCATGTAATCCAACGAGTCAGCCATGATCGTGTTCAGGATGATCATCGGCACGTTGATGGTCTGCCCCGATCCCGGCGCACGGAACTCGAACCTGTTGCCGGTGAAGGCAAATGGGCTCGTGCGGTTGCGGTCACCCGGATCGGTGGGCAGCTCGGGGAGGGTGTCGACACCGATGATCATCGACCCCTTGCCCTTCGACGACGTCGCCGCGCCCTTGGCGATCTGCTCGAACACGTCGGCCAGCTGCGCGCCGAGGAAGATCGAGATGATCGCCGGCGGAGCCTCGTTGGCGCCGAGCCGATGGTCGTTGGTCGCCGAGGCCACCGAGACGCGCAACAGTCCGGCGAACTTGTGCACGGCGCGGATCACCGCGGCACAGAACACCAGGAACTGCGCGTTCTCGTGCGGGGTGTCGCCGGGCACCAGCAGGCTGCCGAACTGCGCGTTGCCCATCGAGAAGTTGACGTGCTTGCCCGAGCCGTTGACGCCGGCGAAGGGCTTCTCGTGGAAGAGGCACTCCATGCCGTGCTTCTTGGCCACGTTGCGGAAGATCGTCATCAGCAGCTGCTGATGGTCGGCGGCGATGTTGGCGCGCTCGAACATCGGCGCGATCTCGAACTGGCCCGGCGCGACCTCGTTGTGCCGGGTCTTGGCCGGGATACCGAGCTTGAACAGCTCGCGTTCGGTGTCCATCATGAAGCCGAGCACCCGCTCGGGCACCGAGCCGAAGTAGTGGTCGTCGAACTCCTGGCCCTTGGGCGGCTTGGCGCCGAACAATGTGCGGCCGGCGTTGATCAGGTCGGGGCGGGCAAGGAAGAAGTGCCTGTCGACGAGGAAGTACTCCTGTTCGGGACCGCAGAACGAGACGATGTTGTCGAAGTTCTTGTGGCCGAACAGCTTCAGGATGCGCTCGGCTTGCGTTCCCATCGCCTGCTGGCTGCGCAGCAGCGGGGTCTTGTAGTCCAGCGCCTCGCCGGTCATCGACACGAATACCGTCGGGATGCACAGCGTGTTGCCGTTGGGGTTCTCGAGGATGTAGGCCGGGCTAGTGACGTCCCATCCGGTGTAGCCGCGCGCCTCGAACGTGCTGCGCAACCCACCCGACGGGAAGCTCGATGCGTCGGGCTCACCCTGGATCAGTGTCTTGCCCGCGAACTCGGCCAGCGTCTGGCCGTCGGAGACGGGTTCGAGGAAGCTGTCGTGCTTCTCGGCGGTCAGCCCGGTCATCGGGTAGAAGACGTGCGCGTAGTGGGTGGCGCCCTTCGACAGCGCCCAGTCCTTCATCGCCGAGGCCACCGAGTCGGCGACGGCCGGGTCGAGTTTGGCGCCCTTCTCGATGGTGGCGACGACGGACTTGTACACCGACTTGGGCAACCGCAGCTGCATCTCGGCCTTGGTGAACACGTTGGACCCGAACACCTCGCCGGGCGCCTCGGCGGGGTCGAAGCTGATGGCCGGCGGGACGTAGGCTTCGACGTTGTTGATGGCCTGCAGGCGTACCGAGTTACCGCTCAATGGACTTCCTTATCCGCTGCGTCGTCCGCTTCTTTTTCACGGAACGATTGACCGGCCAACAGTAGGAACATCCGATGCCGATCCTGTTACGCGAACGTCAACGTCGCAAGACACGGGTTACAGGCGGCCGTCGTGGCCGTCGTCGCGCGAACAGACCACAATGGGAGAGATGTCGCGACGAGAGGTGAATCCGTGGGCCGAGTGACCTCCCGTCGGCGAGCCCACCATGTGACCGCCGAGGGCGCCACGGCTCGGCCCGAGACGTTGGCCGTCGAGGAACCGCTGGAGATCCGCGTCGACGGGCGACCCCTGACGGTCACGATGCGTACCCCCGGCTCCGACGTCGAGCTGGCGCAGGGCTTCCTGCTCACCGAGGGTGTGGTGACGGGTCGGGAAGACATCGCCGCCGTGCGCTACTGCCGCGGCGCCGACGAGGACGGTGTGAACACCTACAACGTCTTGGACGTGACGCTGGCGCCCGGGGTCGCGCCGCCGGAGGTGGACCCGACACGGAACTTCTACACGACGTCGTCGTGCGGTGTGTGCGGCAAGGCGTCCCTCGACGCGGTGCGGCTGGTCAGCAAGCACGCCCCGGGCGACGACCCGGTGGCCGTCGAGACCGACGTCCTGGCGGACATGCCCGCGGAGTTGCGCCGTCGGCAGAAGGTGTTCGCCGCCACCGGCGGACTCCACGGCGCCGGCCTGTTCGACCCCGACGGGCAGCCGCTGGTCGTGCGGGAGGACATCGGCAGGCACAACGCGGTCGACAAGGTGATCGGCTGGGCCCTGGAACAGCACCGCATACCGCTGGGGGGCACGGTGCTGCTGGTGAGTGGCCGGGCGTCGTTCGAGCTCACGCAGAAGGCGGTGATGGCCGGCATCCCGATGCTCGCCGCCGTCTCCGCGCCGTCGTCACTGGCGGTGGACCTGGCCGCACAGTCAGGGGTGACCCTGGTGGCCTTCCTGCGGGGCGACTCGATGAACGTCTACACCCGCCCGGACCGCGTCCTCAACTGACCGCGAGTGTGCATCGCGATCCGCCCTGACCGGCTTGAGTTCAAGGGGTCGATGCAACAGTTGGCGGTTTGGACAGTAGTTGGTTAAGGGCTTCGGCTGGGGTTTTCCAGTCGAGGGTTTTGCGGGGTCGGCCGTTGAGTTCGGCGGCGACGTTGTCGAGGTAGCCGGGCCCCCACAGCGATAAGTCGGTGCTTTTGGGGAAGTACTGGCGCAGAAGCCCGTTGGTGTTCTCGTTCGTGCCGCGTTGCCAAGGCGAGTGGGGATCGCAGAAGTAGATGTCGAGATCGGCGGCCGCGGCGATCGCTGCGTGATTGGCCATTTCGCTGCCCTGGTCCCAGGTCAGCGAGCGACGCAAGTGCTCGGGCAGCTCGCTCATCTTGGCCACGATCGCGTTCTGCACGCTCAGCGCCGTGTGATCCTCGGGAAGGTGCAACAGCATGACGAACCGGGTGCTGCGCTCGACGAGAGTGCCGATCGCCGAGGCTGAGGCGGTCGACCCCAAAATCAGATCGCCTTCCCAGTGCCCGGGAACCGCTCGGTCGGCGACCTCGGCGGGACGCTGGCTGATGTTGATCATGCCGGGGATACGACGACGACGGGCTCCTGCAGGGCGCTGAGGGTGTCGGATCGCGCGCTTGGTGCGTAGGCAGCGGTGCAGCTCTTGCCGTAGCGACCCACGCCCTTGCACGTAGATGGCCTGGTAGACCGCCTCGTGTGACACCCACATCTCCGGATCGTCGGGAAAATCGCTGCGCAGCCGCCTCGCGATCTGTTGAGGACTGTGGTGCAGCTCCAGTCGAGTCTGCACCTCCTGGCGCAGGGTGTCATCGCAGGCCAGTCGGCGCTGCTTGGGCCGACGGGCGCGTTCGGCCGAGCGGTCGTGAGCAGCTGTGGCCAGATAACGCACCGACGAGGCATTGCCGCTCTGGCGGGCACCGACGGCGTGTTTGCGTCGATACCCCGATTTACGGCCCTGGTGGCGGTTCCGCAGCTCGCTGTTGTTGTCGATTTCGCGTTTGATCGTCGATGCTGGCCGACCTAATCGTCGGCCGATGGATCGCAACGACTCACCGGTGCACACACCCACCTGAATTTCGATGCGATCGTCCAACGTCAGCCGCCGACGAGGGCCACTCGGTTTCGCTTGGGATGTGGCTGGTTTCACGCCGCCAGCCTCACGGAACCACCGCTTCCCACAGCCGTCGGACACGCCGACAGCCACACCGGCCTCAGCCGGACTCAGACCCGCCCGGACATGCTCCCAGAACGTCGGCATCCGCGACCACAACGGGACTCGACCCATCGCAACACTCCTCAATCACACGGGGTGTTGCATCGATCGCTTGAATCCGCCCGGCGAGTCGCGGATGAATCCGCACACTCGCGGCGCGAAGCGGCTAGGCGGTCTTGTCGCGGCGCTCGTTGCGCTGCGGCTTGCGCGGCACGATCGTCGGCAGGACGTTGTCCTCGACGGTCTCCTTGGTGACGACCACCTTGGCGACGTCGTCGCGGCTGGGGATGTCGTACATCACCGGCAGCAGGACTTCCTCCATGATGGCGCGCAGGCCGCGGGCTCCGGTGCCCCGGTGGATGGCCTGGTCGGCGATCGCCTCGAGGGCGTCCTCGGCGAACTCCAGCTCCACACCGTCCATCTCGAACAACCGGGTGTACTGCTTGACCAGGGCGTTCTTCGGCTGCGACAGGATCGACACGAGCGATTCCTTGTCCAGATTGGTTACCGAGGCGACCACCGGCAGACGGCCGATGAACTCCGGGATCAAGCCGAACTTGATCAGGTCCTCGGGCATGACCTCGGCGAAGTGATCCTGGGTGTCGATCTCGGCCTTCGAATGCACCTCGGCGCCGAAGCCCAGGCCACGCTTGCCGACGCGATCGGAGACGATCTTCTCCAGCCCGGCGAAGGCACCGGCGACGATGAAGAGCACGTTCGTCGTGTCGATCTGGATGAACTCCTGGTGCGGGTGCTTGCGCCCGCCCTGCGGCGGCACCGACGCCTGCGTCCCCTCGAGGATCTTCAGCAATGCCTGCTGCACGCCCTCACCGGAGACGTCGCGGGTGATCGACGGGTTCTCGCTCTTGCGGGCGATCTTGTCGACCTCGTCGATGTAGATGATGCCGGTCTCGGCGCGCTTGACGTCGTAGTCGGCGGCCTGGATCAGCTTGAGCAGGATGTTCTCGACGTCCTCGCCGACATAGCCGGCTTCGGTCAGCGCTGTGGCGTCGGCGATCGCGAACGGCACGTTGAGCATCTTGGCCAGCGTCTGCGCGAGGTAGGTCTTGCCACAGCCGGTCGGGCCCAGCATGAGGATGTTGGACTTCGCGAGCTCGACGGGCTCGGAGCGCGAATCGCGGCTCTTCTCCCCCGCCTGGATGCGCTTGTAGTGGTTGTAGACCGCGACGGCGAGGGTGCGCTTCGCGGTGTCCTGACCGATGACGTAGCTCTCCAGGAAGTCCCGGATCTCCGCAGGTTTGGGCAGCTCGTCGAGCTTGACGTCGTCAGCGTCGGCCAGCTCTTCCTCGATGATCTCGTTGCACAGATCGATGCACTCGTCGCAGATGTAGACGCCCGGTCCTGCGATGAGCTTCTTCACCTGCTTCTGGCTCTTGCCGCAGAACGAGCACTTCAGCAAGTCACCGCCGTCTCCAATGCGTGCCATGGTGCAGGGGTCCTACTTCCTCTTGCTGTTGCACATCGATCGATTCGGTGGGTCGCACCGCAACGTTTCCGACGCTACCCGCATCTTCCGGCCCAGTGCGACCGATGAGCCCGAATAGCGCCGCTGATATTCACGTGTGGTTGCGACAACATATCGCCTGACCGTCCGGCGATGGCCGTGGAACGCACCACCGTGTCTCTGGCGTGTCGCCGCTGTTACTGGACCGAGAGTACCTACCCGCGCAGAGCAGGTTCGGTGTACCGCCTGAGACGTCGGCGCCGGCGTCAGCGACCGGGTCCCAGCGGGCCCGGTCCGACGGGTCCGGGGCCGACCGGGCCGGGCCCGACGGGCCCCACCACGCCGCCCACCCCGACGGGGCCGACGGGCCCCACAACGGGGTTCGGCGGGTTGACGTAGACGTTGACAGCGACGCACTGGGCGATCGCGGCGTCCCAGTACGTCCCCGCCGGACACACCGGATCCTGCGCGTGCGCGACGGCCGGAGCGAGGGTGGCGGCCGCGCCCGCAGCCGCCACTGCCAGCAGCAGAGTCTTCCCCATGACCAACCCCCTCGATATTGACGGACAGGTAGATCACAGCCTGGCACGGCCGAGGTCGCCGCGTGGTCTTTTGCTCGCCGTAGCCTTCTGCAAATGACCACCCTCACGGACGCGGTCGCGCTGGCCCGAGAAGAGAACGGCCTCGCTGTCGTCTCGACGCTGCGCGCCGATCTCACGATCCAGGCGTCGCTGATCAATGCCGGCGCGCTCGCCCACCCCGCCACCGGAGACCCGGTGCTGGGGCACGTCACCTACGGAAAGGTGAAGCTGGCCAACCTGCGCGCGCGACCGCAGACAGCGGTCACTTTCCGGAAGGGGTGGCAGTGGGCGACGGTCGAGGGGCGCGCCGAGCTGGCCGGTCCCGACGACGCACAACCGTGGCTCGAGTCAGAGCAGATGCTCGCGCAGCTGCTCCGCGACGTCTTCACCGCCGCGGGCGGAACCCACGACGACTGGGACGCCTACGACGCGACGATGCGCGAGCAGCGCCGCACCGCCGTGCTGGTGACCCCCACGAGGGTCTACAGCAACGGCTGAGCGTCAGGCGTTCTGCGCCGAGAGCTTGCGGTACTGCAGCACCGTGTCGATGATGCCGTAGTCCTTGGCCGCCTCGGCCGTCAGGATCTTGTCGCGATCGGTGTCCTTGCGGATCACGTCGGCAGGCTTGCCCGTGTGCCGCGACAGCGTCTCCTCCATCAGCGTGCGCATCCGCTCGATCTCCGCGGCCTGGATCTCCAGATCGGAGAACTGACCCTGGATGACACCGCCGAGCGCGGGCTGATGAATCAGCACACGCGCGTTCGGCAGCGCCAGACGCTTGCCGGGAGTACCCGCGGCCAACAGCACCGCCGCCGCCGAGGCGGCCTGCCCCAGGCACACCGTCTGGATGTCGGCGCGCACGTACTGCATGGTGTCGTAGATCGCCATCAGGCTGGTGAACGAACCACCCGGCGAGTTGATGTACATCGTGATGTCGCGATCCGGGTCCAGCGACTCGAGCACCAGGAGCTGGGCCATGATGTCGTTCGCCGACGCGTCGTCGACCTGTACGCCGAGGAAGATGATGCGTTCCTCGAACAGCTTGTTGTACGGGTTGGACTCCTTGACGCCGAAGCTGGAGTGCTCGATGAACGACGGCAGGATGTAGCGGGCCTGCGGCTGCACTCGGGGGTCCAGGGACGGGTGAACGGCCGCCGGGTGACGAGAAGTGTTGTCGGTCATTTGTCGAGTCCTGCTCCTGGTCCGTCGCCATTGAGGGTGACGCTGGTGATGATGTGGTCGACGAAGCCGTATTCGAGTGCTTCCTGCGCCGTGAACCACCGGTCACGGTCCGAATCGGCCTCGATGCGCTCGATGCTCTGCCCGGTGAACTCGGCGTTCAGGCGGAACATCTCCTTCTTGATGCTGGCGAACTGCTCGGCCTGGATCGCGATGTCCGCGGCGCCGCCGGTGATGCCGCCGAGCGGCTGGTGCATCAGGATGCGGGCGTGCGGCAGGGCGTACCGCTTGCCCTTGGTGCCTGCGGCGAGCAGGAACTCGCCCATGGACGCGGCCATGCCCATCGCGTAGGTCGCGACGTCGCAGGGGGCCAACACCATCGTGTCGTAGATCGCCATCCCGGCGGAGATCGAGCCACCGGGTGAGTTGATGTAGAGGTGGATGTCCTTGGTGGGATCCTCGGCCGACAGCAGCAGGATCTGGGCGCACAGCCGGTTGGCGATGTCATCGTCGACCTGGGAGCCCAGGAAGATGATGCGCTCGGCCAGCAACCGCTCATACACCGAGTCGACAAGGTTGAGGCCCGAGGAGGCGCCACGCATGTCAGTCACGACTGGATACCTGCTTTCTTCTGTGTACTTCCGACGCGGTGACCGGTCTTACGGACGACACTAACCAACCCGCGCCGCTGGGGAGTCCCCAGACGCCGCGCGTTCGCTCAGAGCATCACTTGGTGTCGTCGTCCCCGGACGCTTCAGTGGCGCCGGTCTCGTCAGCGGCCTCGGTCTCGTCAGTGGTCTCGGTCTCGTCAGTGGTCTCGGTCTCGTCGATGGTTTCGGTCTCGCCGTCCGCGACGGCCGCGTCACCGGAGGGCCCGAAGAACTCGGTGGTGTCGATCTCGGTGCCGTCGGTGTCGGTCACGGTCGCGCCGTGCACGACGGCCGCGACGGTCAGCCCACGACGCACATCGGCGAACATCGCCGGCAGCTGGTTGTTCTGCTGCAGCATCTGGATCAGCTGCTGCGGCTCGATGCCGTACTGACGCGACATCAGCACCAGCCGCTCGGTGATGTCGTTCTGCCCCACCTGGATGTCGAGCTTGTCGGCGATCGCATCCATCAGCAGCTGGGTCTTGATGGCCTTCTCCGCGTTGGTGCGGTTCTCGGTGTCGAACTCCTCGCGGCTGCTGCCCTGTTCGGCGAGCGACTCGGCGAACTTCGACTCGTCGTGGTCGAGGCCGTGGATGGCGTTGTGCAGGGTGTCGTCGACCTGGGCCTGCACGACAGCTTCGGGCAGCGGCACCTCGACCTGGGTCAGCAGCTCCTCGATGGTCTTGTCGCGGATGGCCTCGGCCTGCTGCACGCGCTTGACGCGGGCGACCTTTTCGCGCAGGTCGGCCTTCAGCTCGTCGATCGTGTCGAATTCGCTTGCCAGCTGGGCGAATTCGTCGTCCAGCTCGGGCAGCTCGCGCACCTTGACCGATTTCACCGTGACGGTGACCTCGGCCTCCTTGTCGGCGTGCTCACCGGCGACCAGGGTCGTGGTGAACGTCTTCGACTCGCCCTCCTTGAGCCCGACGATCGCCTCGTCGAGGCCGTCGATGAGCTGGCCGGAGCCGACCTCGTGCGACAACCCCTCGGTGGCGGCCTCCGGCACGTCCTCACCGTCGACGGTGGCCGACAGGTCGATGGAGACGAAGTCGCCGTTTTCAGCGGCACGCTCGACGCCGGTCAGGGTGCCGAAGCGCTTCTGCAGCGAATCGAGCTCGGCCTCGACGTCGGAGTCCTCGACGCTGATCGGGTCGACAGTGACCTTGAGCGTGCTCAGGTCGGGCAGCTCGATCTCGGGACGGATGTCCACCTCGGCGGTGAACACCAGCTCGTCGTTGTCCTCGAGCTTGGTGACCTCGATCTCGGGCTGGCCGATGGGCTGCAACGACTCGGACGTGATGGCCTCGCTGTAGCGGGTGGGCAGCGCGTCGTTGACGACCTGCTCGAGCACCGCGCCGCGGCCGACGCGCGCCTCGAGCAGCTTGCGGGGCGCCTTGCCCGGGCGGAAACCGGGCAGCCGGACCTGCTTGGCCAGCTGCTTGAAGGCGTTGTCGATCTCTGGCTCGAGTTCGGTGAAGGGCACCTCCACGTTGATGCGCACCCGGGTCGGGCTCAGCTTCTCGACGGTGCTCTTCACTTCGGTACTCCTCTATTGCTTTTCGTCTGATGGGTCGAACTGGTCGGGGTGACAGGATTTGAACCTGCGGCCTTCCGCTCCCAAAGCGGATGCGCTACCAAGCTGCGCTACACCCCGGTCGTCGCTGCCGCCTCACGCTCACGCGCAGCGTCAGACCACCGGCGATCCTACGTCCTGACCTGAGCAAAGCCACATCCAGATGGCGATTGGATTCTCGGGGGGCGGGGCCGGTATCCTCTGGCGGTACTGCAGCGGCGCTGCAGTGACACGCGGGCGTAGCTCAATGGTAGAGCCTCAGTCTTCCAAACTGATTACGCGGGTTCGATTCCCGTCGCCCGCTCCAGGCAGCTCAGAACCAGCTCAGAATCCGAAATACACCGCGGCCATGTCGTCGTCGCCGTGTCCGGCGGTGCTCGCGCCGTCGAACACCGCGCGGACGCCGTCGATGAGCGCCGTCGACACCCCGGACTCGGCGAGCGCGGAACGGATCAGCCCGGTGTCCTTGCGCACCCCGTCGACGCTGAACTGCGGTGCATAGGAGTCCTCGATGATGGCGGTGCCCTTCATCTGCAGGTAGGCGGAGTTCGCCGCCGACCCGTCGAGCGCCTCCAGCACCTGCCGCTGATCCACGCCGAGGCCCTTCGCCAACGCCATCGACTGCGCGGTCGCCGCCGCGATCGAGGCGATCCACGCGTTGCACGCCAGCTTCAGCTTGGACCCCGCGCCCGGTTCCTCGCCGACCCAGATCGTCTTGGACCCGACCGCGTCGAAGGCCGGCTGCACCCGCTCGCGCAGGGCGGGGTCACCGGAGGCCAGCATCACGAGCTTGCCCTGCTCGGCGGGCGCCTTCGTGCCCAGCACCGGGCAGTCGAGGAACGCCACCCCGTGCGTGGCGGCCAGCGACGCGGTCTGCGCCGCACCCTCCACGCCGACCGTCGCGCACTGCACGAACACGGCGCCGTCGCCGAGGTGCGGCAGCACGGTCTCCATCACCGACACCGTCGACTCCATGTCGAAGAGCATCGAGAACACGACGTCGGCGTCGGCGACGGCCGCCACCGGGTCCAACGTCACCTCCGCGCCGTCGTCGGCCAGCGGCTCCGATCGCGCCGGCGTGCGGTTCCACACCGTCACGTCGAAGCCCTCGCGCAGCAGTGACTGCGCCATTCCGGCACCCATGGCACCTGTTCCCAACACCGCGATCCGCATGGTCGCCATTGTGCGTCATACGAATTGCGGACCGCTGCGGGTCACGATCTGCTCGCATCCTGACGAGCTGGCACGCTGGGAAGAGGTAGCACCACCCGACACCGCGAGGTCCTTCTATGGCAAGCACGATCGGCAGGATCGGCGACCAGTCATCGATACGACGCCTGACCGACGGCGAGGTGACCTTCACCTACGTGGTGGACGGTTCCCTGTGGCTGGCGGCCGACGTGTTCCTGCCCGCGATTCCGCGGTCCTACTGGGAGGGGCACCCAGAGGAGATCGGTCCCGACGGTCGCATCGCCATGTCCGCGGGCGGGCTGCTGGTCGAGTTCGCCGACACCACACTGCTGATCGATGCGGGCATGGGTGACGTTCGGACCGAGAACGAAACCGGACGCACCGACTGCGGCGCATTCCTGGCCACCTTGGCGTCAGTGGGCGTCCGCCCGGAGGACATCGACGTGTTCGCCCTGACCCACCTTCACGTCGACCATGCCGGATGGGCCTTCGTCGACGGCGAGGACGGCCGCAGAGTTCCCACGTTCCCCAACGCGCACTACGTGGTCGCCGACCTCGAACTCCAGCCGTTCCAGCGCGGCGAGCGCCCCGTGGGAGCATGCGATCACGACTCGATCGTCGCACCGATGGAACGTCTTTCGACACTGCGGCGCGTGACCGACGGCGAGGAGATCCTGCCGGGCGTCACCGCGCTGATCACCCCAGGCCACAGCGCCGGACACACGTCCTACGTCATCACCTCACCGTCGGGCCGGCGGATGGTCGCCTTCGGCGATGCCTTTCACACTCCGGCGCAACTGCGCCACCCCGCATGGGGCTCTGCTCCCGACGCTGAACCCGATCGGGTACCGGAGGCACGCACTCGCCTTCTCGAGGAACTCTGCCGACCCGAAACCGCAACGTTCGCAATCCATTTCGGAGATCAACCGTTCGGCCATGTCGTCCGCGACGGCAGTGGCGCTGCGGCCTGGGAGCCCATCGACACCGAGGTGATCGGCGCACCACCGCGGTGAGGGCGAGAGGCCGATAGCAGCTTCGCCCGCGGGTGAGGCGGCGCGTGTCGGGAAGAATGGGTCCATGGAGCAGGCCCAGTTCGCAGATTTCCTGCGCCTTCGGCGTCAGGCACTCACCCCGGAAGACGTCGGGTTGCCGACAGGATTGCGCCGACGCACCACCGGTCTGCGCCGCGAAGAAGTCGCGGCACTGGCGATGATCTCGACCGACTACTACAGCAGGATGGAGCAGCGGCGCGGTTCTGCGCCCTCCGCGGAGGTGGTGTCCGCCCTGGCCGAAGCGCTCAGACTCTCGCCCGATGAACGAGACCACCTGTTCCGGCTGGCCGGTCACAACGCGCCGGCCCGCACGCCGGTCACCGACGATGTCAGTCCTGCGATGATGCGCATACTCGACCGGCTGCAGGACACCCCGGCACAGGTGATGTCTACTCTCGGCGAAACGTTGGTGCAGACCCCGGCCGCGCGCGCCCTGCTCGGTGACGAGACCCGGCACCAGGGAATGGCGCGAAGCGTGCTGTACCGCTGGTTCACCGACGAGCAGAGCCGTCGGATCTATCCGGACGAAGACCACTCGGCGATCGGTCGATCGTATGTCGCCGCCGCGCGGTTGGGTTATGTGCGAGACGGACCCGGCTCACGCGCTGCCCGCATCGTCGAGCATCTGCTCGGCTGCAGCCCGGAATTCGCCGCTCGCTGGGAGCAGCACGATGTCCAGGTGCCCCACGAGCTGTCCAAGCGGGTGGTGCACCCGCGGCTGGGAGTGCTCGACCTCCACTGCCAAGTGCTGCATGACGTCGAGCGGCTGCACACGTTGCTGGTGTTCACTGCAGAGCCGGGAACCGCCAGCCACGCCAAACTCGCCGCGCTGGGGGCTGACCCGGTGGCGCACTCGCGTGCCGACGAACTGGATGCGTGAACCCGCTTTGACGAATTCCCACGGGGGGACGGATCGTCCCTGGACAGCTTCGCCCTGAACGCTCCGCCGCGTCCGTGACACCGTCGACGGAGCAACCAACACGAGGAGTACGAGATGGCGGCAGGGTCAGGGCGCACGGTGGTTCCCGACATGGCGGGCCGGCTGGTCGTGATCACCGGGGGCAGCGACGGTATCGGTTTCGCGCTGGCTGATCGGCTGGCAGCCGCGGGCGCCGAGCTGATCCTGCCGGTGCGCAATGCCGACAAGGGTCGGCTGGCCCTCGAGCGGATCCGCATCAACACTCCGACCGCGCGCGTCAGTCTGAAGTCGCTGGACCTCTCGTCATTGCAGTCGATAGCCGACTTGGCCGGTGAACTGACCACCGAGGGACGGCCTATTCATGTGCTGATCAACAATGCCGGTGTCATGAGCCCGCCCAGCCGGCAGACCACCACCGATGGTTTCGAATTGCAATGTGGCAGCAACCATCTCGGACACTTTGCCCTCACCGCGCGGATCCTTCCCCTGTTGATCGCCGGGAAGGCGCGGGTCACCACGCAGACCAGCATCTCCGCGAGATTCAATGCGATCAACTGGGCGGACCCCAATTTCGATCGGTCCTACTCGGAGTCGAAGGCGTACAGCCAGTCGAAGATCGCCAACTTGATGTTCGCGCTGGAGCTGCACCGTCGCAGCCGGGCGAATGGGTGGAACATCACCAGCAACGCGTCACACCCGGGCGTCACACCGACCAATCTCCTTGCGGCTCAACCGGGCCTCGGCCGGGAACGGGATACGACCGGCCTGCGCATGGTGAGGCTGTTCGCCCGCCTGGGACTGGTCAACCGATCTGCCGAAGACGGGATGCTACCGGCGTTGTACGCGGCCACACACCCGGAATCTCGTGGTGGAAAGCTATACGGCCCCAGCGGTTTTCAACATCTCTCCGGCCCTCCCGCCGAGCAGCAGGTGTACAAGCCCGCGCGCGACATCGCCGATGCCGCCACATTGTGGAGCCTTTCCGAGAAACTGGTCGGGGTGCGGTTCGACGGGTCGCAGAACCCCTCCCCACCGCAGAACCTGACGCCTTCGTGACGATACTGGCAAATCCTCGCGACAGAACAGCGGAATCAGCACAGTGAAGAAGTGCGCGCCTCGGCTGACGTTCGCATAACATTGCGGACGACGAATGGGGGGGCCATATGTCGCCAGCTAGGTGCGTGGACTCACGCGTCTATTTCTCTGCGCAACCGCTTGCCGACGCCCCGTGCTCCCGCCAGGCGGGCATCAAAAAGGGCGTCGATCAGCGATTGAAACAGCGCGCGTTGGGCAAACCTCCACCTCGAGCGGTCGGGGCCGCTTCCTCACAGTCGACAAGGACGGCAACCATGAAGAAGATCATCGCCAGCGTTCCGTTGATCGCATCCGCGGCGCTCCTGTCCGCGACGCCTGCAATGGCAGACGTCGCCTACATGACCGGCCTGTTCGGCGCCAACGTCGACTACGCCAGCATCAAGGCGCCCGCCGGGCAGGGCTGCGATCCGAGCGCAGGCTGTGACCTCATTCCCTATGCCAACTTCAGCGTCAACGCGGCGAGTTTGAGGCGGGGCGTCCAAGCGATCGAGGACTACGTCGCCGCACACCCCGGCGAGAACACGATCTGGACCTACTCCGACTCCACCGACGCCGCCATCGAGTATCTGAACACTCATCCCGAGGACACCACCACGAAGTTCTACCTCCTCGGTGCGCCCAGCACGCCCGGCAACTTCAACGCCTTCAGCTTCTTCAGTCGCCATCCGACGTTGGCCGACGGCGTCGGCTCCAACGCGACCTTCGTCCTGCGTCAGTACGACATCGTCGCCGACGTTCCGGCGGGGACCAGGAACTTCGCCCGGTACAACCTCAGTCAGCGGGTGCACCGCGACGGGTACAACGGACTCGATCTCTCCGATCCGGCGGTCTCCTACACCGACCCGCGAACCGGGTCCACCACCCAGTACTTCCTCACCTATCCGCTGCCGTTGATCTACCCGGGGTGGAAGACGCCCGAGCAGATCGCCGCCATCGACCAGGCGAAGCGACCGGGCATCGAAAGCCAGTACTACCTGCCGGGCCAGGTCCAGCGTCCGGTCGTGCTGCCTGCCCCGACCTACCCCGCCACCCCGACGGCCACCCAGGTCGCAGCGACGACCCCCGACGCCAGCGTGGCGGCGGAGACGGCGAGTCAGAGCGAATCACCGCGTCCGCTGCGCAAGCTGTTCTCCCGGCTGGCGGAGCGCCGGCAGTCGACCCAGGTCGACACGGCGGCTGCCGGCGAGGCGGTTGCCGACAAAGCAATCTCCACCGAGGTGACCTCCGACAAGGCGACCTCCACCAAAGCAACTTCCACCGAAGCGACCTCCACCAAGGCGACCACCAAGACCAAGAAGGAGCGCCCGCGTCTGCGCGATCGCATCGCACAACGGCAGGCCGAGCGCAGCGCGTCCTGATCGCTGCGCGGCGAACACATCGCAGCGAGAACGCGCGAACTTCGTCGATCACGCGTAGACGCTCTCCGACCGGGTAGCAGGCAGGACCTTGCCGGCACTTTGGGAGGACACCATGATCGACGCGTCGACCGCGGTACTAGATGCAACGATTGCTGGACCGCAGAGCGGACCTCCCACCGGCCGGACGAGATGGCGTGCGGGTGAGGTGATCTTCGCCGAAGGCGACGAGGACACCTGCCTGTTCGTGATCGACTCCGGCACGGTGCGCGTCGGGGTGAACAGGGACACCGATCACGAGTGCCTGTTCCAGGTGCTGGGGCCGGGCGAGATGTTCGGCGAGGACTCCGTCTTCGATCCCGGCCCGCGCGGCACCTGTGCCGTCGCCATCACCGATGTGCTGGCCACCAGGCTCGAGCGCCGCGAGCTGATCACGATGATGACGGCTCAGCCGGAGATGGCCCAGCGGTTCCTGCGCATCCTCGCCCGCCGGATACGCGCCACGTCCAGCACGATCACCGACACGGTCTACGCCAGCGTCTCGGCCCGCGTGGCCAAACACCTGCTCGGGTTGGCGCAACGCTTCGGTGTTCAGGAGCACGGCGCGATGCGGGTGCCCATGGACTTGACGCAGGAGCAGTTCGCACACCTGGTCGGGACGTCGCGCGAGTCGGTGAACAAAGCGCTGTGCGACTTCGCGACGCGCGGCTGGATCGTCATCGAGAAGGGCAGCATCGTGATCCGGGAATCGGAACCGCTTGCGGCTCGCATGCACGGTGCCCGTCGCGCGCACCTGGCCCGGAAGTGACGGTCGGCTGATCCCGGCGTCACTGATCGGCGACGCTCGAGCTCCGAAATCTGCTGGCTCTGCGTGTATCACGCGCCGACCCGGGTAGTCGGTCCCGCAGACGTACCGGCGACCGAGGCTGCCGGCGGGGCACCTCAGGAGGGACCATCATGACGCGAATCGAGCTGAGCTACGGACTACTCACGGTCACGGCGATCGCGGCAGGCGCTGTGGCCACCGCTCCCGCGGCGGTCGCGCGACCCGACGACAACAGGGTGCAGTGCCAGTCCGCCGCCCCCAACAGCAGCATCGTGCGATGCACGAAAGACGGACACGCCCGCATCTTCGCGACGCCCCCGGACGTGTCCCCGCCCTTCGCCAACATGCCCTACGAAGGCGCGTGATCGAACCCGCCGGCGCGAGCACACCGTAATCACGAGAGAGAGGCAACGACGTGGACGAGGCAGTCGGTACGGGGGGTGCGCAACCCGCACGCTCCGGCAACACGGGCATGGATCTGCGCATCACGTTCATCGGCAACGCCACGACCCTCATCCAGTGCGGTGACATCACGGTGCTGACCGACCCGAATTTCCTGCATCAGGGGCAGCGTGCCTATCTCGGCTACGGATTGTGGTCCAAGCGACGTCAGCCCCCCGCGCTGACCGTGGAGCAGCTGCCCCCGCTGCACGCCGTCATCCTCTCCCACATGCACGGCGACCACTGGGACCGCGTCGCCGAACGCGGCCTCGACCGCGATGTACCGATCGTCACGACACAGGCAGCCGCACAACGTTTGCACAGCAAGGGTTTTCACGCAGCCCATGGGTTGAATACCTGGCGCACGTCTCTCATCGAGCAGGGACGCTACCGCTTGACGGTGACCGCGCTACCGGGTCGGCACGCCCCCATGCCGCTGCGGCGCCTGCTTCCCCCTGTGATGGGTTCGATGTTGGAGTTCGACGACGGCACCGAACAGTGCCGGCTCTACGTCTCGGGCGACACCTTGCTCATCGACGAACTCGCCGAGATTCCCACCCATTTCGACGCCATCGACGCCGGGATTCTCCATCTCGGCGGAACCCGGCTGCCGGCGGGCGGCAAGTTGCCGTTGGGCGTGACGGTCACGCTGGACGGCGTCGCCGGTGCCGAAGTCGCGCATCGGCTGGATCTGCCGCGGGTGATTCCCGTGCACTTCGATGACTACGGCGTCTTCGCGTCGCCGCTCGGCGACTTCACCGCCGCCATGCACCACCGCGGCCTCGGTGACCGTCTGATCCACATCGAACGGGGCCAGACGGTCACCGTCTGAGGGGTCAGTGCCGCCCGGCGTCCTTCACCCGGCGGCCGAGCAGCACGCCCGGCGCGATCATGCCCACGGCCAAGACGAGGTGCAACCAGTTGTCGGCGTTGTTCACCGGCACGAAGTTCATGCTGCTGTCCCGGTCGATGATCAGCCCGTACAACCACAGCACCGCATAGACGATCCCACCCACGATCAGGTACGACCGTGCGGCGGTGACACTGCGCGCGAACAGGATTCCCGCGATCCCGAACAGGAGGTGGACGATGTTGTGCAGCACCGACACCGCGAAGATCCCCAGCAGCATGGCCCCGGAATGATGGCCCGCGAACGTCAACTCGCCGTAGTCGGTGGTCACACCGGGGATGAACCCGGCGATGCCGACGATCAGGAACACGACTCCGACGATCAGCGAGGCCCACTGGGCCTGGGATCGGGGTGTCGAGGTGCGAGTCGTGGGCGAGCTCATCGGTGTGTCACGTCCTTTCGTGTCGTGCGGCGCCGAGGGCGCCAACGGTCGACGGCCCTGCTACCCGGGGGCGAGGGCCTGAAACGACACCGGCTTCCTGGCTGACCTGTCGGTACGCTGTGAGCCATGGAAGGCGTTCTCCTGCTCCTCATCGTGCTGGTGGTCGCGGCGATCGGAATCGCCGTCTACGCATCGTCGAAGGCATCCGGTCAGCGCAGCGCGGCTTCACTGGCCGACGCCAAGGCCGACGCCCGTCGTGTCATCGAGCGCCTCGGCGGTCAGGTGTTCGCACTCAGCGGAACCGACGACGCCTCCAAGCAGGCGTTGGCCGACGCGTCCGAGCGGTTCACCGCGGCCTCCTCGCAGATCGACCAGGCCACCACCGTGAAGCAGGCCGCACTGGCCAAGGAGAGCGCTGTCGAAGGGCTCTACTACGTGCGAGCGGCACGGACCGCGATGGGAATGGATCCGGGGCCGGACCTCGAGGCACTGTCCGGTCAGCGCGCGGCCGGTGTCGTCACCGAGGACCGCCGTGTCGACTTCGACGGCCGACAGATAGAGGCGTCGCCGACACCGTCGCAGCGCACGCCCAACTACTACCCCGGCGGCCGGGTCGCCGGACGCCCGGTGCCCGCCGGCTGGTATTCCGAGCCGTGGTGGAAGCCCGCCCTGGTGGCCGGTGCATGGGGCATCGGCTCGGCGCTGCTCTTCAGCTCGCTGTTCTCCGGCATGGCCGGGGTCGGCTATGACGCGAACGCTTTCGAGAACGGCTACGGCGACGGATTCGCCGACGGGATGGAACAGGGTCAGCTCGACGGCGCAGGCTCGGACGGCGGGTTCGACGGTGCCGACACCGGCGGCGGCTGGGACGGTGGCGGCGGAGACTGGAACAGTGGCGATTTCGGCGGCGGCGATTTCGGTGGGGGTGACTTCGGCGGCGGGTTCGACTTCTAGAACCGGCTCTCCAGCCGGGCCGACACACCGGCCTCCTGGAGGTCCAACCGCTCCAGCATCGCCCGCACCGCCTCGTCGTCGATACGCCCCTCGTCGCGCTCGGTGATCAAGGCGTGCCGTTGAGCCGACAGCACGTCGCGGTAGAGCTGGGCGAACACCTCGGCGCGCGGTGTGTGAGCATCCGGGTCGGGCATCTCGTCGGCGTCGTGGGAGTGCCGGGCGACGACCGCCCGGATCTCCGCGAGGACCCGGGGGTCCAGACCGACGGGCGGATTGGCCCGGAAGTCGGCGAGAACGGACGCCGCCGCGGTGTGCACCACCTGCTCGGCCTTCTGTGTCTCAGCTGCCGTGTAGGCCTGGTCGGCGTCGGCGGACAGCTCGAGGCGGCGGATCAGCAGCGGCAGCGTCGCGCCCTGCAGCAGAAGCGTTCCGACACTGACGACGAACGCGATGGCCTGTATCGTGGCGCGCTCCGGGAACGGGTCACCCGTCACCGTGGTCACCGGGATCGCCGCCGCGGCAGCGAGAGTCACCACCCCCCGCATGCCGGTCCACGACACCACGACGTTCTCCGGCCAGCTCAACGCACGGTTGTCGATGCGTGAGCGCCACCGCGGCGGGACGGCCGCACGGCGACGGGTGCCCAGTGCACCCCGGCCGCCCTGCTCGGGAACGGGCACGCTGAGCCGCTTTTCGACCTGTCGGGACAGCACTCCCCTGCTGAACATCGCGAAGACCGACAGCGGCCGGATCACGAGCACGATCAGCAAGACGAGCGCCGACGCGACGGCCACCTCCATCAGCGACTCGTGGGCCTCGCGCAGATCCTCGAGCACGAACCGCAGATGCAGGCCGATGTAGGCGAACACGAACGCCTCGAGCAGCACGTCCACCGAGTTCCACACGTACCGCTCCTGCAAGCGGGTCTGGTAGCCGGCGTCCACGGTGCCGCTGCCGACCACGAATCCGGCGACGACCACGGCGAGTACCCCCGACGCGTGCAGCTCCTCGGCGACGATGAAGGCCGCGAACGGCACCATCAGCCCCTGCACCGTCTCCAGCGCGGGGTTGGCGAGGCGACGCCGAATCCACAGGGTGACGTAGCCGAGCGCCGCCCCGACCAGCGGCCCGAGCACGGCGCTGTAGCCGAACAGCAAGACCGGGTTCTCGATGAACGTGCGGCTGCCGGCCACCTGCGCGACCGCCACGGAGAACAGCGCCAGCGCCGCCGCGTCGTTGATCAGGCTCTCCCCGGTGAGGATCGACATGACCCGCTTGGGCAGCCCCAGTTTGCGGCCGACGGCCACGGCGGTCACGGCATCGGGCGGGGCCACGACGGCGCCGAGCACCAGCGCGGTGCCGAACGTCAACGGCACAACCACCAACCACGACGACACGAGCGCGACGGTGAACGCGGTGACGACGACGAGCCCCACACCGAGTCCGAGGATCGGCTTGATGTTGCGCAGGAACGTCGGGAAGGAGAAGTCCAGGGCGGCCGAGTACAGCAGCGGCGGCAACACCACCGACAGCAGGATGTGTGAATCGAGTTCAGGCGCTTCGAAACCGGGCAGGAACGACACCGCGATGCCGACGACGACGATGATCAGGGCGGGTTCGAGCCCGCGGCGGTGCGCCACGGCGGTGACGACGATGGCTCCGACGACGACCAGGATCAGTTCCACCCGGCAATTCTCCCGGGTCGCCCGGCCAGGCGCCCGCCGGAGTCAGGTTTGGCAGGTCGGGCACCAGAACAGGTTGCGCCCTTCGAGCACCTCGGTCCGGATCGACGTCCCGCAGATGCGGCACGGGTCACCGGCCCGGCGGTACACGTAGGTGCGCGGCCGGCGCGGCCGGTAAGGCGGAAGGCCGTGGTCGTCCTCGGGTCGGATGGTGATGATGCGGCCCTTGCGCACACCCACGTTCATCAACTCGACGAGGTCGGTCCACGCGTCGTCGAACTCGTTCTCCCCCAGCTTGGTTCCGGGTCGGTGCGGGTCGATGCGGTGGCGGTAGAGCAGCTCGTTGCGGTACACGTTGCCGACTCCGGCGAGCACCGACTGGTCCATCAGCAGCGCGCCGATCACTCTGCGCGACTTGTGGATTCGTGTCCATGCCGTGCTGGGGTCGGCATCCTTGCGCAACGGGTCGGGGCCCAGCCGGGCCAGGATCTCCGAGACCTCTGCTTCGGTCACCACCTCGCAGGCCGTGGGCCCGCGCAGATCGGTGCCTTTTTGGGTGCCGACGATGCGCATCCGCACCTGGCCCACCGGATCGGGGACACCGTCGGTGACGTCGAAGACGTTGAACTTGCCGTACAGGCCGAGGTGAACGTGGACGATGCGGCCACCGGCGTAGTGGTGGAACAGATGCTTGCCGTAGGCGCTGGCCCTGGCGAAGACCTTGCCGTTGACCGCGTCGGCGCCGTCTATGAAGCGGCCCTGCGGGCTGCTGACCGCGACATGCTGCCCCTTGAACATGCGCTGGTGCTGTCGCGCGAGGCGATGAATGGTGTGACCTTCGGGCATCGGACAAGTCTGCGGCACCGTACCCGCGACCACGGCAACCGGCCGGGCGCCGTAATGACTGACGTCGATGCTTGCGCCCGATTCGTCACATCTTCGGGGGGCTCAGGCTCCCGGCACGGGCGGTGAGACGTGTGTGTTCTCGTACTCGGCGAGGATGTCGATCCGGCGCTGGTGACGCGGCGCTTCCGACCACTTCGCCGCGAGAAACGCGTCGATGATCGCGAGCGCGTCCTCGGTGCTGTGCATACGACCGCCGATGCCCATCACCTGCGCGTTGTTGTGTTCGCGGGCCAGCTGCGCCGTCTCTGTGCTCCACGCGAGCGCACACCGGACGCCCGGCACCTTGTTGGCGGCGATCTGTTCGCCGTTGCCGGAGCCGCCGATCACGATGCCCAGACTGCCGGGGTCGGCGACGGTCTTCTCGGCTGCGGCAATGCAGAACGCCGGGTAGTCGTCCTCGGCGTCGTAGGTGAAGGCGCCACAGTCGACCGGCTCGTGACCGGCCGCGCTCAGGTGCTCGATGACGGCCTGCTTGAGCTCGTATCCGGCATGGTCGGCGCCGAGGTAGACACGCATGGCCGATACCCTACTTCCTCCCGACTTCACCCCGCCCAAACGTCGGGTTGGGCGCGAAAAGCCCCTGATATCGCGCCCGAATGTCGGGTTGGGCGGGTTTCGAGGCGCGGTGTGGAACCTCAGCCGATGGTGATCGCGTCGAGCCGTTCTTTGATGAAGTCCGACGTCGTGACCGGCGTCAGTCCCGCGACCCGGCCGACGGGCGGCGCGAGCGGGCTCACCACCGCGTCGTGATTGGCCTCGTAGAAGTAGATCAGCGACACGAGATCCTCTTCCGGAGCGTGCGGCTGCGGCGGCAGCACCCGGTGCCGGCCCGACGGCCATCGCCGGCCGCTCCAGTACTCGAGCAGATCCCCGATGTTGACGGTCAGCGCCGCCGGATCGTACGGCGCGTCCTCCCAGCCGGCCTCCTCGCTGAACACCTGCAGCCCGCCGGCGCCCGGCTCGCGATCGAGGATCGTCACGGTGCCGAAGTCGGTGTGCGGGCCGATGCGGAACTGGCCCGGCTCAGGGTCGCCGACCACGCTGACGGGCGGATAGTGGTTGATGTTCATGGTCCACGTCGGCATGCTCGCCAGCTCGGCAAAAGGGTTGACCGGCAACTGAAGTGCATGGGCGAACAACGCCAGCAGATCGTCGGCGACGCGGCGCATCTGCCCGGTGTATTCGTCGACCAACCGATGCAGTTCTGGCGTCTCCGACGGCCAGACGTTGGGCGCGAACCAGATTCGATCGACGTCCGGGTCGCCGGTGGCGGTCTCGGCGCCCAGACTGAAGCTCTCCTTCAGATCCGGCGGGGTTTCGGTGCCCTCGGCGTAACCGTTGGCCTCCGCTCCCGGGCCGATCCACCCGTGCCCGCCGACCGGTACCGCGTAGCGGCCCTTCACCGGCGCAGGCAACGCGAAGAACTCGCGGGCCGCAGCGCGCACATCGGCGGCCAGCTGCGCGTCAACGCCATGCCCGGTCACCAGGATGAAACCCGCCCGCTGCAGACCCTCATCCACCTCCGCGGCCACCGCGTCGGCGTCCGCGCCACCCTGGCGCCACCGCGAAAGATCAACGCTTGCAATCACACTCACTCTCCGATGTCCTCCGCCCACAGTTCGGGGTGCGCCGCGATGAAGTCCGTCATCATCGTCTTGCACCGCTCGTCATCGAGCACGGTGACCTGCACGCCGTGCTCGGCCAGCCAGTCGTGCCCGCCGGTGAACGTCGCGCTCTCCCCGACCACCACGGCACCGATGTTGAACTGCCGCACCAGCCCGCTGCAGTACCAGCACGGCGACAGCGTGGTCACCATGGTCGTCGTGGCGTAACCGCGCTGCCGGCCAGCGTTGCGGAACGCGTCGGTCTCGGCGTGGATCGACGGATCGTCGCGCTGCACCCGTTGGTTGTGTCCGCGGCCGAGCACCGTGCCGTCGGCGGCAAACAACGCCGCCCCGATGGGTATCCCGCCTTCCGCCAACCCTTTTCGTGCTTCCTCGACCGCCACGTCGAGCATGGCGTCCAGCATGTCCTGCGGTGGTGTCACGGCGTGGGGGTGGCGATCGTTTTCCGGCACAGCACCCAGTATGCGGCCCCGGCGAGGACGAAACCGACGAAGAAGGTGATGTCGCCGAGCTGCGGGACCGCGGCCGCCACCACGCCGACGAGCTTCTCCTGGTTGGCGAAGAGCACCACCGAAGCCACCAGGCCGATCAGGAACGCCGCCAGCCCACCCCAGTTCGTGTAGGAGCGGTCATAGAGCAGATGCGCGACGGGCCGACCGCGGCGCAGGTACTGATCGGCGAAGACGACCCCGAGCCACGGACCCACCCAGTACGCGATGATCAGCAGGAACGCCTCGTAGCTGTGCGCGGCGTCGGGCAGCGCCCACCACGCCACCAGGAAGCCGGCCACGCCGAAGAACACCGTCACCAACGCGCGGGCGACATGCGCGGGCAGGGCGATACCGGTCGAGACGAATGCCATCGCGCCGGAGTACACGTTGATGGCGTTGGCCGCGATCGCACCGACCGCGATCGCCAACAGTGTTGCTTTGGCCAGCGGCGAGGCCAGCTCGGCGGTGAACGAGCCGGTGGGGTCGGCCAGCGAGGCCTCGCCCGTCGTCACCGACGCGGCGCCCACCACCTCCAGAACCACGCAGGCGGTGAAAAGCCCAGCGGCGGCGAAGAATCCGGTGCGCGGACCGGACACCGTCGCCGGCAGGTACCTGGTGAAGTCCGCGGCATACGGCGTCCACCCGGCCGCATAGCCGAACGACGTTCCCACCGTGAGCAGGAAGCCGCCCAGGCCGCCCACCCCCTCGGCAGCCGGTGCGGCGTTCCCGATGTCGGCGTGGGCGAAGATCGCCACCGAGGCCGCGAGGAACACCACCGCGAGCACCGGGAACGAGTACCGCTCGAACGCCTGCACCAGGTTGTGGCCGAAGAACGCCAGCGCGGTCTGCGCAGCCACGATGATCACCAGGCCCAGCAGCGGCCCGATACCGAACAGCGTGGACAGCGCGAACGCACCGCTGACGCTGTTGGTGGCGAACCAGCCCACCCCCGCGGTGACCGACATCAGCACCGAGGGCACCGCATTGCCCTTGAAGCCGAACGCCAACCGCCCCAACACCATCTGCGGCACACCGTGCAGCGGACCGCGGGCCGACAAGAAGTAGTGCGCCAGCGCGCCCAGGCCGGTACCCACCACGATGCCGGCGACCGCCTGCCAGAACGTCATTCCGAACGCGAGCACCGCGAGCATGCCGACGAAGATCGTCGCGAACTCCAGGTTCGGCGACGTCCACGTCCAGAACAGTTGGCTCGGCTTCCCGTGCCGGTCGGCCTCGGCGATGTACTCCGTGCCGCCCGGTTCGACGGCGACCACGCGATCCCGGTAGGAGCCGTCGGTGCTGCGTTCGGTGACTGTCACCGATCTACGGTGAGGGCGGCGTCCTCACTGCGCAACCGGAGGCAACCTGTTGGTAACACACAGCACTCAGTCGAAGGAGGGCGCCTCGGTGCGGGAACGCTTGAGCTCCCAGAAGTGCGGGTAGGACGCGAACGTCACCGAGGCGTCCCACAGCTTTCCGGCCTCTTCGCCGCGCGGGATCTTCGACAGCACCGGCCCGAAGAACGCCACCCCGTTGACGTGAATGGTCGGCGTGCCGACGTCGTCACCGACGGCGTCCATGCCCTCGTGGTGGCTCTTGCGCAGCGCCTCGTCATGGGCGTCCGAGTCGGCCGCCTCCGCGAGTTCGGCGGGCAACCCCACCTCGGCGAGCGATTCCGCGATCACCTGGGTGAAGTCCTTGTTGTCCTGGTTGTGGATGCGGGTGCCCATCGCGGTGTACAGCGGTGCGAGCACGTCGGCGCCGTGGGCCTGCTCGGCGGCGATCGCGACACGCACCGGTCCCCAGGCTTTCTTCATCATCTCCTGGTACTCCTCGGGCAGGTCCCTGCCCTCGTTGAGCACGGCGAGGCTCATCACGTGGAAGTTGACGTCGATGTCGCGGACCTTCTCCACCTCGAGAATCCAGCGGGAGGTGATCCAGCACCAGGGGCACAGCGGGTCGAACCAGAAATCGGCGCGGGACTTCTCGGCCATGAGGTCTCCTCTTCGAGTCGGTGTTGACCGGGTCAACCATCTGGACCCGTCCTGTCTTCCCGGGTTGAGACTAGTGTTGACGACCGTGGCCCTTCCTAATCTGACGCGCGACCAAGCTGCCGAACGCGCTGCCCTGATCACCGTCGACAGCTATCGCGTCGCCCTCGATCTGACCGACGGCGGGGGCTCGCCGAGCGAGAAGACATTCCGTTCGGTGACGACCGTGGAATTCGACGCACTCGCCGGTGCCGACACCTACCTCGACCTCGCCGCTGACTCGATCCGCAGCGCGACGCTCAACGGCGAAGTAATCGACGTGTCCGGCTACGACGAGTCGACGGGCATCCCGCTCGTCGGGCTCGCCGAGCACAACGTCGTCGTCGTCGACGCGGACTGCCGCTACTCCAACACCGGCGAGGGGCTGCACCGTTTCGTCGATCCCGTCGACGACGAGGTGTACCTCTACTCGCAGTTCGAGACCGCCGACGCCAAGCGGATGTTCGCCTGCTTCGACCAACCCGACCTCAAGGCCGCCTTCGACATCACCGTCACCGCGCCCGCGCACTGGGAGGTGATCTCCAACGGGGCGACGATCGAGACCACCGACGAGGACGGCGCCAAGAAGCACACGTTCAAGGCCACCCCGCGGATGAGCACGTACCTGGTCGCGTTGATCGCCGGCCCCTACGCCCGCTGGGACGACGTGTACACCGACGACCACGGCGACATCCCGCTCGGCATCTTCTGCCGCAAGTCACTCGCCGAGTACATGGACGCCGACCGGCTGTTCACCGAGACCAAGCAGGGATTCGGCTTCTACCACAACAACTTCGGCACCCCGTACGCGTTCGGCAAGTACGACCAGCTGTTCGTGCCGGAGTTCAACGCCGGCGCGATGGAGAACGCCGGCGCGGTGACGTTCCTCGAGGACTACGTGTTCCGGTCCAAGGTGACCCGCTACTCCTACGAGCGCCGCGCCGAGACCGTGCTGCACGAGATGGCGCACATGTGGTTCGGCGACCTCGTCACCATGCGGTGGTGGGACGACCTGTGGCTCAACGAGTCCTTCGCGACCTTCGCGTCGGTGCTGTGCCAGGCCGAGGCCACCGAGTACGACCAGGCCTGGACGACGTTCGCCAACGTCGAGAAATCATGGGCGTACCGGCAGGACCAGCTGCCGTCGACGCACCCGGTGGCCGCCGACATCCCCGACCTGCACGCCGTCGAGGTGAACTTCGACGGCATCACCTACGCCAAGGGCGCCAGCGTGCTCAAGCAGCTGGTGGCCTACGTCGGGCTCGACGCGTTCCTCGCAGGCCTGAGGGACTACTTCCGCGACCACGCCTACGGCAATGCGACGTTCGGCGATCTGCTGGGTGCGCTGGAGAAGTCGTCGGGCCGCGATCTGTCCGGTTGGGGACAGCAGTGGCTCAAGACGACCGGATTGAACACGCTGCGGCCCGATTTCGACGTCGACGGCGACGGGACGTTCACCCGTTTCGCGATCGAGCAGGGCGGCGCCAAGCCCGGCGCCGGGGAGAGGCGCGTGCACCGGCTCGCGGTGGGGATCTACGACGACGATGCCTCGGGCAAGTTGGTGCGCGTGCACCGCGAGGAGCTCGACGTGGAGGGGTCGACGACCGAGGTGCCCGGCCTCACCGGGGTGAAGCGCGGGAAGCTCATCCTCGTCAACGACGACGACTTCACCTATTGCTCGCTGCGGTTGGACCCCGACTCCTTGCAGACGGTGCTGGCCCGCATCGCCGACATCGCCGAACCGCTCCCCCGCACCCTCGCGTGGTCCGCGGCGTGGGAGATGACCCGCGACGCGGAGCTGCGCGCCCGCGACTTCGTCGCCCTGGTGATGAGCGGTCTGCACGCCGAGTCGGAAGTCGGTGTGGCGCAACGGCTCCTGCTGCAGGCGCAGACCGCGCTGGGGTCTTACGCGAATCCGCAGTGGGCCGCGGAGAACGGCTGGCCCGCCTTCGGCGACACCCTGCTGGACCTGGCCCGCGAGTCGGCGCCGGGCTCGGATCACCAGTTGGCGTTCGTCAACGCGCTGTGCTCGTCGGTGCTCGCGCCCAATCACGTTGCGGTGCTCGAGACGCTGCTCGACAACGAGCCCGCCGCGGTGAACCTCGAAGGGCTCGTGGTGGACACCGATCTGCGTTGGCGGGTGGTGACGGCGCTGGCGCGCGCCGGCGTGCTCGACGCCGACGGACCGGATACCCCGAAGATCGACGCCGAAGCCGCGAACGATCCGACCGCAGCGGGCCGGCGTCAGGCCGCTGCCGCCGCGGCGGCGCGTCCGCAGGCGGCGGTCAAGGAGTCGGCGTGGCAGCAGGTGGTCGAGGACGACACGCTGGCCAACATCACCGCACGGGCGATCATCGGCGGCTTCGCCGGCCTCGGGCAGGGCGAGGTGCTGGCACCGTTCCGGGACCGCTACTTCGAGGCGATCTCGGGCGTCTGGGAGCGGCGGTCCAGCGAGGTTGCCCAGACCGTCGTGGTCGGGCTGTACCCGTCGTGGGACATCAGCGCCGACGCGCTCGAGGCCGCCGATCGGTTCCTGTCCGATCCCGAGGTGCCGCCCGCGCTGCGCCGGCTGGTGCTGGAAGGCCGGGCCGGGGTCGAGCGGTCGCTGCGCGCCCGCGAGTTCGACGCGCGCTAAGCGTTAGCCCGGCCCGGTACCGCGAGAGCGCGTGTCTGCCCGCGACACGCCGCTCGCGGTCGACGGTCTGCGCGCGCTCGCGGCGCCCGAGCGCGCTTAAGCTCACGCGGTGGCGGTCAGTAACAGTCGCAAGGCGAGGGCGGCGCGCCGGCGCAAGCGGCGCGTCGCGGCCGTCGTCAACGATCTCACCGCCGCCCAGTGGACTGCGATCAAGGCGGCCTGGAACGGCTGCGCCTACTGCGGGTCGACGACGGGCACGGTGCAGCGGGACTGCGTGATGGCGATCTCGCGCGGCGGCCGCTACACCGTCGACAACGTGGTGCCGGCGTGCGGGCCGTGCAACGCCAGCAAATGCAACGACGAGGTCACCGGCTGGCTGCGCCGCAAGCGCCTGGACGAGCGGTTGTTTCTGGAGCGCTACGTGCGCATCCGGGCCCACCTCCAGGCCCTGAACGCCGAAAGTGCACCCACGGTAGTCGCCGACGCCGGCCGGCTACCGTGAGTGCACTCTCGTGAGAATCAGCGCGGGGACACACCTGCCGACAGCACGCGGATGCCGCTGATCAAGCCGTCGATCAGGTTGCCTTCGCGGAACGACGCGGCAGCCGCGGACACCCCCAGCGGTGCGGCCTCCTCGATGCCCCGGCCCTTGACCTTCGCTCCGTAGACCACCTCGATGGCCCGCTGATTGGGCGAGACGGCCAGCAGAACGGCGTTGTCCGGTGTCGGCACCCGACCCAGGATCGCCCGCGCCGACGCTGCGGTGTCCTCGCCGAGATCGCCGATGTACACCGCGAAGCGCGCCTTGGCCGCGCGCGATCCGAACTTCAGCGCGTTGTCCAGCACCACCAGGTCGCGCGTCGGGAAGGGGTAGTGCACCGACAGCTCGCCGGGCTCGGTGACCCCGGAGATCCGTCCGCTGGCCGTGACGACCGAGCCGTACGGCAGTTCGGCCAGGTCGAGTGCTCCGGCCCGGGTGACCTCACCAGTTGCCACTTGCGCCGCCTCCGATCGTGACGTGCGAACCGTGGCCACCATGTCCTTGGTGGCCGTGATCCGCGGGTTCGTCCGCCGCCCACAGGATGGGCTCGTGGGTCCAGGTCTCCGCGAGGTTGTACGTCGCGGGGTGCGGCCCCTTCTTGCGGTAGATCAACAACGCCAGGATGCCGGCGAGTGCGAGCGGAATCAGCAAGAAGCTCGCGTGCAACAGAGCAGTGTTGTTCACGGCCAAACCGTAACGCACGTGCCGGTCAGGCCGCGCCCTCACCCAGGTATCTGACCCACGCCGGGTCGAGTTCCTTCACGCTGGACAGCAACCGCCAGTGCTGACCCTTCGGCGGCATCGGCGCAGAGCGCAGCGTCCAGCCCAGCTCGCTGAGGAGCCGATCGGCCTTGCGGTGATTGCACGGCGAACACGCCGCGACGCAGTTCTCCCACGAGTGCCCTCCACCGCGGCTGCGTGGGATGACGTGATCGACCGTGTCCGCCTTGGCGCCGCAGTAGGCGCACCGGAACCGGTCGCGGTGCATCAGCGCGGCCCGGGTCATCGGCACCCGCGCGCGGTAGGGCACCCGCACGTAGGTGCGCAGCCGGATCACCGACGGGACGACGATCGTGCGACTCGCCGAGTGGATGACCGGGCCCATCGGATCGTCGTGCACCACGTCGGCCTTGCCGCACATCAGCATGACGACCGCCCGCCGCATCGGCAGCGCCGTCAACGGTTCGAACGTCGAGTTGAGCAACAGCACCCGGCGCCGCCCCCAGATCGACGGCTCGGGCATCACAGGGGTCAGAGCGTCGTTACCCGCGGTGAGGCTGTGCAGAGCGCGCGCAGGGGCAGTCGCTGTCGACCCGGTCGAACTCGTCGCGGTCCGGTGGTGCCGGTGGCCGCGACCATTTCTGCGCTGCGCCATACGTCCTCCGCTCGACAGTCCACCACGGATTCTCAGAGATCGCACGACAATTCTGGTCGTGTTCGCTGGTCAGTCCGGTGAACATCTCGTGACCGCTTGCGGAGTGCAGGTAGCGCATTACTCATGCCGGCCGGACCCGATGCCCTCAGACTGGGCCCATGAGCGACGGGGGAACACCCACTTTTCTGCGCTATGGGCCCGGCCTGGCCGCGTTCCCGCCCGGCGAGGACGCCCTGATCTCCCAATTGGTGGCCGACCTGCACCGCAACAACCAGTTCCAGTATCTGAAGAGCCGGTGTTTCGCGAAGTACCGCCGCCACGGCCGCCCGCACGCCATCCGCGATGCGCACGCCAAGAGCTGCGCGGTGTTGTCCGGCGAGCTCACCGTGCACCAGGACCTCGACTCCACCCTGCGGCAGGGCATGTTCGCCGAGCCGGGCGCGACATTCGGTGTGATCGCCCGGATCTCACAGACGTCGGGGGCCATCCGCTCGGATCAGGTGCGCGGCGTGCGCGGCCTCGGATTGAAGATCCTCGGCGTGACGGGACCGAGCGGGGAGCGCGCCGACGCCCGCTTCCCCGACACCAACCAGGACTTCGTGTTCGTCACCGAACCGGCGTTCCTGTTCCGTGACGCCGCCGACTACGCGAAAGCGGGCATGCGCACCGCCCGAGTCCTGACCGCGCTGCCCGATCCCGGAATGTTGGCGATCAACCGCGCCTTGCGGGCGCTGCGCTACGTCCGGAAACAGACCGGGCGTGACCTGCCGCCCAAGTTGCGGGTGTTCGCCGAGGAAAACCATCACCCACTGCGGCAAACGTTCTACACCGCCGCGCCGGTGCGGTTCGGTGACTTCGTGGCAAAGCTGCGAGTGGCACCGACCCCGGCCACCGTTGCCGCCGCCGTCCCGGCGACGATCAGCGACGGTCACTACGACGCCGCGTCACGGGCGGTCGCCTCGTATTTCGCGAGCAAATCCGCCGAGTACGAACTGGCGGTGCAGCTGTGCACCGACGAGGTTCGGATGCCGCTCGAAGATGCCACGGTGGAATGGCCGGAGGACGTGTCGCCCTACCGGCCGGTAGCGACGATCCGGTTCCCAGAGCAAACGGGATATGACGAGGTCCTGCGGGATTTCGCCGACGACGCGCTGGCCTTCAACTCCTGGCGCGGGATCGCAGAACACCGTCCCCTGGGGTCGATCAATCGCCTGAAGCTGCGCGTGTACGAGGCGTCGAGCGAATACCGGCATGCCAAGAACGGGGTTGCCCACGTGGAGCCGCGCGACCTCTCGGCATTTCCTCGCACCGCGTCGCGCCCGCTAACCGACGGTCATTAGCGAGAACTGGCAGTCTCTGCGCACTACACTCACCGAACATGCCGCATGGTTGGCAGCTGCTCGACCGCCCTGCGCAGTTCGACGCGGTACGGTCCGCGCTGACGGGTGCCGGGTCCTTCGGGGCCGTGCTCGTCGGTGATGCCGGCGTCGGCAAGACGACGCTCGCCCGTCTGGTCACCGAATCGGTGCGCTCTCAAGTGCATTGGGTGGCATCGACGAAATCGTCACGCAGCATCCCCCTCGGCGTCTTCGCCCATCTGGTGGGTTCCAGCCCGTCCCGCGACGCGACGGCGCTCCTCGCGTGTGCGCGCGAATCGCTGGTGGCTGCGGGCAACGCCATCGTCGGGGTGGACGACGCGCATCTGCTCGACGAGCTGTCGGCCACGCTGCTGCACCAGCTCGCCGTCGACCAGACCGGCCGGATCCTGGCCACCGTCCGCAGCGGAGAGCCGGTGCCCGACGCGGTGACCTCGCTGTGGAAGGACGGTTATCTGCGTCGCATCGAGCTGCAGCCGTTCAGCAAGGCCCAGAGCATCCACCTGGTCGAATCGGTGATCGGCGGGCGGCTCGAGGGGTTGTCGGCCGACCTGATGTGGCGGTCCTCAGGCGGTAACCCGCTGTTCTTGCGCCATCTGGTCGAGGGATCCATCGACGCCGGAACGCTTCGCAGAGTCGACGACGTGTGGCAGCTGCGCGGCCCGACGGCCGTGCCGTCGGGTCTGGTCGCGCTGCTGGAGACACGGCTCGAACACGCCGGTGATGCCGTCATGACGGCGCTGAAGCTGCTCGCGCTGTGCGAACCGCTCGACGCCGATGCGCTCACCGAGCTCGTCGGTGACGTCGCGGTCGACGAGGCCGAGATGCGTGGCCTGATCCGGTTCACCGAGGACGGCGCCACTCTGAACGCCCGGTTCAGCCACCCCCTCGTCGGCGACGTCGTGCGCACCAAGATCGGCCGGGCCGCCGAGCGTCGGCTCAAAGGGCAAGTGGTGCAGATACTGCGGCGCCGCGAGCTCTCCACAGCGGCGAGCCGGATTCGGATGGCCAATCTTTCGATCGACAGCGATCAGGCTGTCGACGTCGACCTGCTCACCGCGGCCGCCAAGGACGCGATCTTCCTCTCCAACCTGCCACTCGGAGAACGCTTGGCGCGCAGCGCATTCGAGCGCACCGGCAGTCTCGCCTCGGGCGCCCTGCTGTCCCGCGCGCTGCTGTGGCAGGGCATGCCGGCAGACGCCGAGGCGATTCTCGCCCAGTTCGCGCCCGACGATCTCGACGAGGTGCAGCTCGTGCAGTGGGGTGTGCCCAGGGTGTCGACGCTGTTCTGGTCCATGGGTGAGGTGGCCAAGGCGCACGAGGTGCTCGCGCTGGTGCGCGAGCGCGTGCACATCCCGATCCTGGCGCTGATCCTGCGCGCCACCGCGGCCGCGATGGCGGTGCACGAGAACAAGATCGCTGACGGCATCGCGGAGGCGCTGGCCGTGCTGGCGGATCCGCAGGCACCCGAGCAGGCTGTCGAGTTCGCCGCGTTCGCCGCCGGGTTGGCCATGCCCGTCGCGGGCCGCGGCGACGAGTTCGAGCCGATCGCTGCCCGCTGCCGCGCCGAGCAGAAGGCCACCGACGGCATGATCCGCGTGATGGTCCGCTACTGCGACGTGCTCGCGTTGACGCACATGGGTGACTTCGAGACAGCTGCCGAGCGTGCCCTGCGATACGCCGATTTCTCCTCTGTGGGCCAGTTCCTCGCGTGGGCGATCGCCAAGATCATGGCCGGTGTCGTGGCCACCGCGCGCGGCGATTTCCACGAGGTGGTGTCCTCCATCGAGCAGGCCCTGGCCGCCTTGTCCGCGGAGAGCCCGTTGCCCTGGCAGCTGCCGGGACGGTTGCTGCTGGCACGCGCCTATGCCGTCCTCGGACGGATCGGCGAGGCCGAGCGCGTCCTCACCGACGCCGCGGAGCACTCCGGTCCCTCGATGGCGCTGCACGAACCGCAGCGGCTGATCTCGCGGTCCTGGTACGCCGCCGCCAAGGGCATGGAGCGCAATGCCGTCGAGCTGGCCCGGGCAGCGGCGGACAACGCCCGGCGATCCGGCCAGTTCGCGCTCGAGGCCGAGGCGCTGCACCACGCCACCCGGTTCGGGGATCGCACCACGGCCGGCCGGCTCGCCGAACTCGCCCACGTCGTGCACGGGACCGTGGTCCCGTTGTTCGCCCGCCACGCCGCGGCCGTCGCCGCCGGGGACGCCGCGGAGCTGGACGCGGTCAGCGCCGCATTCGAGCGGGCGGGCCTCATGCTCTCGGCCGCAGACGCCGCCGCGCAGGCCGCGCCGCTGCACGACGCCTCAGGAGATCGCCGGTGCACCACCGAGTCGGGGGCCGCCGCGCTGCGGCTCGCCGAGGCATGTGGCGGCGCGTCCACACCCGCCATCAAGACCGCGGCCCGCCCGCTGCCGTTGACTCCGCGGGAGCGGGAGATCGCCGAGCTGGTGTCGGCGGGGCTGTCCAACCGCGAGGTGGCGGAGGCGCTGACGCTGTCGGTGCGCACGGTGGAGGGACACGTCTACCGCGCGTGCTTCAAGCTCGACGTCGCCGACCGCGACGAGCTGGCGCGGCTGATCCGGAAGAAGTCCTGACCGACGGCCGTAGGAGGGCATGGCCCACAATGGGCGGTGATGGATCAACAATCGTTCTACGACGCGGTCGGCGGTCACGAGACGTTCCACCGGATCGTGTCACGGTTCTACGAGCAGGTGCGCGACGACGAGATCCTGCGCCCGCTCTACCCCGAGGATGAGCTCGAGGCCGCCGAGGAGCGGCTGCTGCTGTTCCTCGAGCAGTACTGGGGTGGTCCGCGCACCTACTCCGATCGGCGGGGCCATCCCCGGCTGCGGATGCGGCATGCGCCGTTCCGGATCGGCTACCTCGAGCGCGATGCCTGGCTGCGGTGCATGCACACCGCCGTCGCCGAGATCGACGCGCAGACCCTCGACGACGAGCATCGCGGCGAACTGCTCGCCTACCTCGAGATGGCCGCCCAGTCGATGGTGAACTCCCCGTTCTGACCCCTTTTTTCCCGGCGAACAGACACGAACTCGAGTGACTCGCCCGGGAAATTGCTCGAGTTTGCGTCTCCTCGCCGGGGAGACGTCAGTGCAGGACCACGGCCGGGTCGCCGCGACGGCGGTACACCGTGCCGAATCGGGCGTCGACGCGCAGCCACGTCGCGGTCGCGCGCACCCGCACCACTTCGTCGTCGTTCGCCCGGTCGGGGAGGAACCCCATCGCGGTCAACGCGAACACACACCGCATCGGCACGCCGACCCGGTGATCTCCCGCCGCGACCTCGACGACGTCCTGGTCGAGCAGCGACGTCGGCGGACCGTGCGCTCCGGTGTGCTCGCGGGCCAGCGCCGTGCCGCGCTGAGCCAGCGCGAGCACCTCGCCGGCGGGCACGTCGTCCAAGTGCACGAACCCGGTGTCCGGGGGCAGACCACCCCGCCACGCGGAATCCATCGCGAACCCCGGTTCGACGTAGCCGTCGGGTGACATCGCCGCGAGGCCGCTCAGCAGCGCATCCGCTGCGACGGACAGGTCGGCCGGGCGCACCCGACCCCCGACCGTCCGGCTGGCCAGCACGTCGAACCCAGTGGCCACCCAGGCGGCCACGAGCCCACCGGGACGCTCCCGCAGTCGGACCACCGCGGCCTCGTCGACGCCGCGGGCACGCTCGGTGAACGCCGCGAGGTCGTCCCGATGCGTGGGGTCGAGCCAGAGGCCGCGTTCGCTCATCGGGCCCAGCGGTGCAGATATTCCCGCTGGGCGGCGGAGAGTCGTTGCAGCCGTTGCTCTTCGATGTGCACCGCGGCCAGCTGCGTCTCGGCGATGACGGCGGGTTTGGAATCGGGCGCGGCGCCGACGGAGCGCACCTCGTAGGCGACCGTGAAATCGACCGATCGCACCCGGGTGGTCCACATCGTCACCTGAAGCGGCGAGTCGATCAGCCGCAGCTGCGCCTTGTACGCGATCTTCACGTCGGCGATGAGCAGGCCGATCGTCGTGATGTCCGCCTCGAACGGCTCGCGCAGGAACGGGATTCGCGCTTCCTCGAGGATCGTCACCATCGTCGCGTGGTTGATGTGCTGGTACATGTCGATGTCGGACCATCGCACGTGCACCGGCGCCGTGAAGCCCTGCTGCGTCACCTCTCTCGTCATCCCTGAGTCACCCCGACGTTCCCGTTCCGCTCGTCCTGGTCATGCTGCGGATCTGGCGGGCCGCCACCGACAGCGTCGCCAGGTCGTGCTCACCGCTTTCGTACAGCTCGGTCAACGTCCGGCGGGCGCGAGTGACCCTGTTGTTGTTGGTCATCTCCCACTCCGCGATCTTCTCCTCGCCGTTCTCCTCGGGCTCGCCGACGGCCAGCACATCGAAGCTCAGCGCGCGCAACGAGCCGTAGATGTCATCGCGAATCGCCAACCGCGCCAACGAATGCCATCGATCATCGCGCGAGAGCCGGGAGACCGCGGTGAGCAGGCCGTCGGTGCCGAGGTGATCCATCAGCGCGAAGTAGGTGTCCGCCACCTCCGCCGGGTCGCGATCGTTGATGTCGGCGATGTCGATGACGTCGAGCAGGCTGAACTGGTAGAGCCCGGTGGCCACCTGGAAGGCCAGCTCCTCGGGCACCCCCTGCGCACTGAACTCCCCCGCCTCTTTCATCACGATCGCCCTGTCGTCGCCGCGCAACCACTCCGACATCCGCGGTGTCAGCGCGGCCACCTTGTCGGCGAACCGATTGATCTCGGCGCCCACCGCCAGCGGCTGCGGGCGGTAGTTCAGCAGCCAGCGTGCCGCGCGGTCGATCAACCGGCGCAGATCGAGTGTCATGCGGTCGGTCACGGCCACCGAGGCGCCATCCACCCCGGCGGCGCGGATACGCCGCCACACCTCGCCGACATCGAAGATCGCGTCGACGGCCACGAAGCTGCGCACCGCATCGACCGCCGACACCCCGACGTCCTCGGCGACCCGGTAGGCGAACGAGATGCCCGCGGTGTCGACCACGTCGTTGACCAGCATGGTCGTCACGATCTCGCGGCGCAGCTGATGGCTCCGGATCTCGGTGGCGAAGCGATCCCGCAGCGTCGTCGGGAAGTACGACGGCAACCGCGACGCGAACACCTCCTGATCGGGCAGGTCACCGGCGAGCAGATCGTCTTTGAGCGCCAATTTGACGTGGGCCATCAACGTCGCCAATTCCGGTGAGGTGAGTCCGATTCCGGCTTCGGTGCGACGCCGGATCTCCTTCTCCGACGGCAGCGCCTCCAGCTCGCGATTCAAGCCTCGCTCATCGACGAAGTCCTTGATCATCCGCGCGTGCACCGACAGCATGCTGGCGGCGTTGGCGCGGCTGGTGCCCATCAGATCGTTCTGACTCTCGTTGTCCGCGAGCACGAGTCGGCCCACCTCATCGGTCATCGACAGCAGCAGGTCGGTGCGGTCCTCCGAGGTCACCTTGCCGGCCGTGACCAGCGAATCGATCAAGATCTTGATGTTGACTTCGTGATCGGAGCAATCGACGCCCGCCGAGTTGTCGAGTGCATCGGTGTTGATCCGGCCGCCGATCAGATCGAATTCGATACGGCCGAGCGACGTCACACCCAGATTGCCGCCCTCGCCGATCACCTTGGCGCGCACCTGGTTTCCGTTGACGCGTACCGCGTCATTGGCGCGATCGCCCACGTCGGATTCCGTCTCGGCCTTGACATAGGTACCGATTCCGCCGTTGAACAGTAGATCCGCCGGCGCCTTGAGGATCGCCCGCATCAGGGCCGGCGGCGTCAGCTCGGTGACGCCGTCGTCGATGCCCAGCGCGGCGCGGGCCTCGGCGCTGACCGGGATCGACTTCTGCTCGCGGCTGTAGACGCCGCCACCGGCGCTGATCAGCGAGGCGTCGTAGTCCTCCCACGACGAGCGCGGCAGGTCGAACAGGCGCTTGCGCTCCTGCCACGACCGAGCGGAATCGGGGTCGGGATCGATGAAGATGTGCCGGTGGTCGAACGCGGCGAGCAGCCGGATGTGCTGCGACAGCAGCATTCCGTTGCCGAACACGTCGCCGCTCATGTCCCCCACCCCGACGACGGTGAAGTCCTCGCTCTGGGTGTCGATTCCCATCTCGCGGAAGTGTCGTTTGACCGACTCCCAGGCACCTTTGGCGGTGATGCCCATGGCCTTGTGGTCGTAGCCGACCGAGCCGCCAGAGGCGAATGCGTCGCCCAACCAGAATCCGTAGGACTTCGCGACGTCGTTGGCGATGTCGGAGAACGTGGCGGTCCCCTTGTCGGCGGCGACGACGAGGTAGGCGTCGTCGCCGTCGCGGCGCACCACGCCTTCGGGGGTGATGATCGCGCCCGATGACTTGTCGACGTTGTCGGTCAGATCGAGCAGACCGGCAATGAACAGCCGGTAGCAGGCCACACCCTCCTCGCGGGTGGCGTCACGGTCGACGGCGGCATCCCCGGTGGGCGCCGGTGGCCGCTTGACCACGAACCCACCCTTCGCGCCGACCGGCACGATCACCGCGTTCTTCACCGCCTGCGCCTTAACCAGGCCGAGGATCTCGGTGCGGAAGTCTTCCCGACGATCCGACCAGCGCAACCCACCCCGGGCGACGAACCCGAACCGCAGGTGCACACCTTCGACCCGCGGCGAGTACACGAAGATCTCGAATTTCGGCCGCGGCAGCGGCAATTCGTCGATCAACTCGGGATTCATCTTCAGCGACAACACATTGCGTTCACGCGCCGACCCCGCACGGGTCACGAAGTAGTTCGTGCGCAGCGTCGCCTGGATCATCGAGGCGAACGCCCGTAGCACTCGGTCGGTGTCGAGGCTGACCAGCGCATCGATGTCCGCAGCCACCGCGGCGGCGGCGGCCTGGGCGTCTCGGCGACCCCCGGTTGGGCCTTCGTCGGACGGGCCGGACGGGCCGGACGCCGCCGGATTGAACGCCGCGGGATTGAACAGCGCCTCGAACAGCTCGACCAGCGAGCGCGCGGTACCGGCATTGTTGTTCAGCACGTCCTCGATGTGGGACTGGCTGTACGAGAAGCCGGCCTGCTTGAGGTATTTGGCGTAGGCGCGCAGCACCGTGACCTGCTGCCACGTCAGACCGGCCCGCAGCACCAACTCGTTGAACCGGTCGATCTCGCAGTTGCCGTGCCAGATCGCGGTGACGGCGTCGGCGAACCGCTCGGCCGTCGCATCCCGTTCCTCGCCCGGCCCCGACATCGGGATGCCGCGATGCGGGGAGACCTTGAACTGATAGATCCACACCGGCAGGCCGTCGGGCCGGGTGACGGTGAAGGGTCGCTCCTCGAGCACCGTCACGCCCATCGACTGCAGCATCGGAAGCAACCGGCTGAGCGAGGCCGACTGGCCGCCGAGGTACCAGATCAGAGTCGAGATGCCGTCGTCGGCGGTGCTCTCGGTCTCGTCGAGCACGAGCTTGACGGAGTTGTCCTCGAGGTCCTCGATGATCTCGATGTCGGCCAGGGCGTGCAGCGGGGCGACCGCCTGCTTGTACACCTCCGGGAACGCCCCGGCGTAATGCTCGGCGATGGTCTGGTCGATCGACGCGGTGCGCACCGCACCGAGCATGCGGTCCGCCCAGGTGCGCGCGGCCTCGGTGAGCAGATCCTGGATGCGCGATTCGTTCTCGTCGGAGACGTCGACGTCCTGGAATCGCGACCCCTCGGGCAGGCGGACGGTGAAATGCACCAACGCCCAGGGCGATTCGCTGACGCGCGCGGCGTAGTCGATGCTGATCCCGCCGAGTTCGCGGACCAGGATGTCCTGCATCTCCAGGCGCACGGCGGTGGTGTAGCGATCACGCGGCAGATACACCAGGCACGACACGAAGTGGGCGAGCGGATCGGCTCGCATGAACAGCAGGGTGCGCCGTCGCGAGCCGAGATCGACGACGGCCATCGCCATGTCGAGCAGGGCACGCGCGGACAGCGCGAACAGTTCCGAACGAGGGATGGTCTGGATGATGTCGAGCAGCAACTGGCCCGGGTGGCCGGGATCGCGGTGGGCCATCGCGAGCGCATCGTTGACGCGGCGCGAGACCAACGGGATCTCGAGCACATTGGCGTTCATCGCCGCGACGGTGAACAGCCCGACGAACCGATGCTCGATGGCAGAGCCGTCACCGCCGTCGCCGGGTTGCTCACGCACGACCACGATCTGCGGGTAGGCGCCGTAGCGCAGGAAGCTCGGGATCGTCGCCTGCGCCAACGCGAGCAGTTCGTCTTTGTTCGTCAGCTGGGGCAGCACGTCCTGGCGCAGCCGCAGCACGCCGAGGCGGCTGGCGGCGTCGACGGTGGCCTGGCCGTCGTTCACGGGGCAGCGCTGATAGCCGAGCAGCACGAAGTGACCGTCGGCGAGCCAGCGCAGCAGCGCCGCCACATCTCTGCGGTCGGCGCTGGGAAAGCGCCGACCGCCATCGCTGTCGAGTTCGGCGGCCAGCCCGCGCAGCGCCGCACCCATGTTCTGTGAATCGAGCGCCACCTGGCGCGCGTCGGCGACCACACGGGGCAGCAACCGTTCTGCCTCGGCGAGCGCCCGCCGGTCCACGGCACTGGAGAGCTGCACGTGGACCCACGTTTCGTCGACGCCGTCACCGAACGTCGCCTCCGAGGACGGCACGATGTCGAGGAGTTCACCGCCCGCCCCGCGGCGCACCCGGAAGACCGGATTCATGATCGCCTTGTAGGCGACCCCGACGCGGTGCAGCAGCACGGTCACCGAATCCATCAGCATGGGCGCGTTGTCCGTGATGACCTGCAGCGCGGGACCCACCCCGGAGGAATCGTCGGCACCGTGGACCGCGACCAGCGTGGCCCCGGCGGACCGCTGGCGTCCCAGTCGGTACTGGGCCTCCACCATGGCAGCCCAGCCGTCCGACGGGCGCCGCAGCGGACCGGTGACCGCGCCCTCCGAGCCGGGGGCACCGCCGTGGGGCCCGCGATAGGTCTGCAGGTACGCAGGGATCAGACGATCGATCACCTCAGGGGTCAGGTCCTTCTCCGTCGCCCCGATCGCACCGGGATTCAACGACATCCGCCGCTCCTCCAGTCACACGCCGCGCACCGGCCGCCGTTGGCTGCAACCGGCCGCAGGCGCGATCGGTCACGTGGTCCGCACGACGAGACTATCCCCGTGTCAGCTTGCGGTGGGTGACCCTGTGCGGACGGGCTGCCTCGGCGCCGAGCCGCTCCACCTTGTTCTCCTCGTAGCCACCGAAGTTGCCCTCGAACCAGAACCATTTGGCCTCGTTGTCGGTGTCCCCCTCCCACGCCAGGATGTGCGTGCAGGTGCGGTCCAGGAACCAGCGGTCGTGGGAGATGACCACGGCGCACCCGGGGAACTGCTGCAGCGCGTTCTCCAGCGAGCTCAGCGTTTCCACGTCGAGGTCGTTGGTGGGCTCGTCGAGCAGGATCAGGTTGCCGCCCTCTTTCAGGGTCAGCGCCAGATTGAGCCGGTTGCGCTCACCGCCGGAGAGTACGCCTGCCGGCTTCTGCTGGTCGGGGCCCTTGAAGCCGAACGCCGACACATACGCGCGCGACGGGATCTCGTTCTGCCCGACCTCGATGTAGTCCAGGCCGTCGGAGACCACTTCCCACACCGTCTTCTTCGGGTCGATGCCGGCGCGGCTCTGGTCGACGTAGCTCAGCTTGACGGTCTCACCGATCTTGACGGTCCCGCTGTCGGGCTGCTCGAGTCCGACGATCGTCTTGAACAGCGTGGTCTTGCCGACGCCGTTGGGGCCGATCACTCCGACGATGCCGTTGCGCGGCAATGTGAACGACAGGTCCTTGATCAGCTGCCTGCCCTCGAAGCCCTTGTCGAGGTGCTCCACCTCGACAACCACGTTGCCCAGCCGCGGACCGGTGGGGATCTGGATCTCCTCGAAGTCGAGCTTGCGGGTCTTCTCGGCCTCGGCCACCATCTCCTCGTAGCGGGTCAGACGGGCCTTGCTCTTGGCCTGCCGGGCCTTGGCACCCGAGCGCACCCACTCGAGTTCGTCCTTGAGCCGCTTCTGCAACTTGGCGTCCTTGCGGCCCTGCACGGCGATGCGCTCGGCCTTCTTCTCCAGGTACGTGGAGTAGTTGCCCTCGTACGGGTAGGCGCGGCCACGGTCGAGCTCGAGGATCCACTCGGCGACGTTGTCGAGGAAGTACCGGTCGTGTGTGACGGCCAGGATCGCGCCCTTGTACTCGGCGAGGTGCTGTTCGAGCCACAGCACGCTCTCGGCGTCGAGGTGGTTGGTCGGCTCGTCGAGCAGCAGCAGGTCGGGCTTGGACAGCAGCAGCTTGCACAGCGCGACGCGGCGCTTCTCACCACCGGACAGGTGGGTCACGGGCTCGTCGGCGGGCGGGCAGCGCAGGGCGTCCATCGCCTGCTCGAGCTGGCTGTCGATGTCCCACGCGTCCGCGGCGTCGAGCTCCTCCTGCAGCGCGCCCATCTCTTCCATGAGCTCGTCGGTGTAGTCAGTCGCCATCAGTTCGGCGACCTCGTTGTACCGGTTGAGCTTCGCCTTGATCGCCACGCCCTCTTCGACGTTCTCGCGAACCGTCTTGGTCTCGTCGAGCTGGGGCTCCTGCATCAGGATGCCGACGGTGGCGCCCGGCGCCAGGAACGCGTCGCCGTTGTTGGGTTGGTCCAAACCGGCCATGATCCGCAAGACGCTCGACTTACCGGCCCCGTTGGGGCCGACGACGCCGATCTTCGCGCCCGGAAGGAAATTCAGGGTGACGTCGTCAAGGATGACCTTGTCGCCGTGCGCCTTGCGGACCTTCCGCATCGTGTAGATGAATTCGGCCATGCCTCTGATATCGCCTTTCTCGGGTCTTCGCGATCTGCGAGAGTCCGGGCCCATCCTAGGCGCGGCCGTGATTGCGGGTGAGGGCGGCGGCGCCCGGCGCTACGCGGTGAGCGCCAGTCCGTCGCCCTCGTCGGCGCTCGGCTCGGCAGATGATCCGGTCTCGGTGTCGGAACTGTTTTCCGGGCCGGCGTCGGCGGGTTCGGAGTGGCGACGCTTGTCGATGCGGGCGATGCAGCGCGCCAAGTCCGGCCCCACCGATGTGGCCCTGATCTCCAGCGAGGACCGACGGTTGCCGTCGCGGTCCTCGTATTCGCTGGTGTACACGTTGCCAACAACGATCACCGCGTCTCCCTTCCCCAGGCCCGCGCCGACGCCGGTGACCAGGCGCCCCCAGCAGTTGACCGTCGCGTAGAGCGAGTTACCCGGCTCCCAGGTGCCGTCGGTGGTGCGCCGCCGGGAATTGCTCGCGACGCGGAACTTGAACAGCTCCTGGTCGCCGACCCAGCGACGCTCGGGGTTGGTGACGATCGTGCCGACGACGGTGATCGGTGTTTCGAACATGGCGGTTCTCCTTCTCGAGGCTGCGGCGCGGGCACAGCACCTGCGCCGTCGGTGACACAGCCATTGACCGCCACGGCACCGACAGCCCGGCCGCGCGACAGTCGAGCGCACGGAGAACCTGTGGATGAAACGGGCTCTGGGGACAGCCCCGAGCGACGTACGCCGGATCAGCTGTCGGCGCGGTCGCGCCGGGCCAGTTCGGCCAGCATCGCGTTGTACGCGGCCAGGTCCGCGTCTTCATCGCGGTCGGCGGCGCGGTCGAGCCGGCGCGCGGTCCTGTCGTCGCTGCGACTCCACTGCACGAACAGCGCGATCAACACCACCACGAGCGGCACCTCGCCGGCCGCCCACGCGATGGCCCCGCCCAGCTTCTGATCGGCGATCAGATCGGTGTTCCACGGCAGCGCGAGCGAGCGGTAGAAAGCGCCGCCCATCGCGGTGTCGGTTCCCATCAGCACCACGCCGAAGAACGCGTGCAGCGGGAGCGAGGCGAACACCACCGCGAGCTTGGCGATCGGGGGCAACGGCCGCGGCGTCGGATCGACACCGATCACCACCCAGTAGAACAGGTAGCCGCTGAGCAGGAAGTGCACGTTCATCGCCAGATGCGCGGCGTGGCTGCCGGCCACCGCGTCGAAGATGCCGCCGAAGTACAGCCCGTAGAAGCCGACGATGAACAGCGCGGTCGCGACGACGGGATTGGTCAGCAGCCGCGACACCCGCGAATGCAGGGCCGCCAGCAGCCACTCCCGCGGGCCGGGCGCGGCATCCCGTCCCGCCGTCGGCAAGGCACGCAGCGCCAATGTGACGGGTGCGCCGAGCACCAGCAGGATCGGCACCATCATCGACATCATCATGTGCGCGATCATGTGCATGCTGAACATCGCGGGCATGTACCGGCCGAGGCCCGACGAGGTCGTGAACAGCAGCAGCAGGCAGCCGAGCAACCAGGCCACGACGCGGCCCGCCGGCCACGCGTCCCCCCGGCGCCGCAAGCGCCGGTACCCGGCCAGATAGACCGCGGCGAACACCAGCGCGGCGGTCCCGAACACGAGGTCGAACCGCCAGTCGAACAGCAATCGGCCCACGGTCGGCGGGCCGGCCAGGTCGTAGCCGATCTCGACCGCCGGGATGGACAGGTTCGTCTGCACCGGTGGCGGCGGCGGAGTGCGGCCCAGAGCGACGGCCACCCCGAAGGTCAGGCCGAAGACCACCGCTTCGATCAGAGCCAGCCGGATCAGCGCGCCCCGCGCCGGCGGATCGGCGGCCAGGGCGGCGATCCCGCGGCGCCGCTGCTGCCAACCGAGGATTCCCAGGGTCACGAGTGCGAGCAGTTTGGCGATCACCAACCAGCCGTACCGGGTGTGGATCAGGTCCTCGGGCCGCACCCGCACCAGCGCGTTGATGATTCCGCTGAGCGCCATCGCGACGAAGCACCACAGCGCCACGGTCGAGAACCGCCGCGCCGCCAGGTGGTCGTTCCGACCGGAGCCGCCACGCAACGCGTGCACCAGTAGCGCCAGGAGCCCCCCGGCCCACACCGCACCCGCGATGAGGTGAACCAGGAGGCTGTTGGTCGCGATGTCGTGAGATCCGCCCGAGGACGAATGCCCGGTCAGCGCCAGCGGCAACAGGGTCACCAGGGAGCCGGCGAACAGCACCGGTGTCCACGACCATCGCAGCACCGGAATGCTCACCACCGTCACGACGGCAGCGAACAATGCGGTCCATCGCCACGCGCCCGCGATGTCGATCAGGTCGGCGACGGACCAGATGTCGGCCGGACTCAGCCGCGTCATCAACGGCTGACCGCTGACGTCGGACACGGTCAGCGGCACCATCAGCACCGCGCACACCGTCCAGAACCCCGCCGCCGCGGTCCCGATCCGCAACGCCCGGTAGCCGTCCACATCGAGAACCCCGGTGGACTGCGGCGGCACCAAAAACGCCGCGAACAGGAAGGATCCGGTAGCGACCACCGCGGCGATCTCGCCGGCGGCCTTGACGAACGGCAACCCGTACGTGGTGACCGCACCCGGGTCGGGCAGGCCCGTGGCGGTCAGCGCCTCGGCCAGCGACAGCGCCGACAGCGCCGCCGCAGTCAGGCCTGCCAGCACCGCGACGCCGTAGAGCAGCGGCCACACCGAGGCACTACGCACCCGCGCGGGCGCGGCAGAGCCGGTGAGTGTCATGCCTCAAGCGTATGACCCCTGCGCGAGTGACCTCTCACACCGCCTGTTCGCGCAGCCGCCGACGACTGCGTTCCCGCGCCATGAACTGCTTGCGCGCGTACCGATCGACGGTGTTCATATCGGCCAGGATGCCGCGCAGTTCGTTGCGGAAGGCTCTGCGCCGGTCCTCGAGATCGGCGGCGGGCTCGAGCAGATGTTGGTCGGCGGCGACTTGGCGCGCAGTGGCGAACAGCAGCGCCGACACCGACTCGTTGCTCTGCACACGGCCCTGCGCCACGTACTGCTCCCCCAACCCCAGCGCCTTGGCGGTGAGGTCCTTCTCGGAGATGTCGGCCGGCGCGTCGAGCAGCGCGTCGGCGACGATCTGATACGCCTCGAAGAACGGCCGCAGCAGGGGTCCGGCGATCGTCGGTCGCTTGGCCGCCAGTACCGCGTCGATCCGGTCGCCGCCGGCGGCGACATCGCCTTCCCAGTCGTCGTGCCAGGACATCTCCTCGGCGACGTGCGCACGGAAGGCCGCGGAGTCGGCGAAGTAAAAATCGAATTTCAACAGGTCGCGCAGCCGCATCACCTGCGTCCAGAACGCCTCCACCCGGTCGCCGTCACTGCGGGCGGCGTATGCCAATGCCAGCTCGACCAACGATGTCTCGAGGAACGCGTCGATCAGCGAGTTGCGGTAGAACGCCGCCTCGAGTTCGTCCTGCGGCGCGATGTACCAGACCGTCTCGCGACCGCGGTCCACGCGCGTCACCGGATGACCGCCCGACAGCGCGTCCAACGCGGCGCGCACCCCATCCGGGGTACGTAACCGCAACGCGCTGTTGGTCATCGGTGTCTGCTTGCGCTCGAGATAGTCCAGCGAATCCTGCAGCGTGTGATGCAACTGATCGAGGGTGAGCGCGACCCCGCGGGTCGAGAGCAGCAGCGCCGAGACCAACCCGGTCGCGTTGACCGGGGTCACCTGCACGATGCGCCACGCCACTTCGAACGCCATCTTCTGCAGCGCAAGACGTTTGGCCGCCTCGTCGGTGGTCATCGGACCGTGCGGCTCGCCGAGGTACTCCCGCATCGACACCGCGCGCGGGAACCGGACGTAGATCTTGCCGTAGTTCCGTTCGCCTTGGGCGCGAATGTAGTTGACCAACCAGGACAGACCCTCGGGGGTCTTCTCGCCGCCGCGCGCATAGGACGCGTACTCAGCGGTCTCGTGCAGCTGATCGAAGCTGATAGACACCGGCTGCAGCAGGATGTCGTCGCTCCGGCCGTCGAGATAGGCGTCGGCCACGTACGCGAGCAGACCGAGCTTGGGCGGCAACATCTTTCCGGTGCGTGACCGGGTGCCCTCGATCGCCCAGGCGAGGTTGAACCGCTTCTCGACGATGTAGCCGACGAACTGACGCAGCACGTATTTGTACAGCGGGTCGTCGAGTTTGCGGCGCAGGAAGATCACGCCGGAGCGGCGCATCAGCGGTCCCATCGCGCCGAAGGACAGGTTGATTCCGGCGAATGTGTGTACCGGCGGCAGCCGGTTCTCCTGCATCGCGACGGGCACGATCGCGCCGTCGAGATAGGAGCGGTGGGAGAACAGCAGGACGGCCGGATGGGCCTCGAGCGCGTGGCGCATCGCCTCGACCTCGGTGCGGTCGTAGTCGATGTTGGGATCGAAGCCGCGGCTGAAGATGGCCCTGCCCAGCGACGGGATGAGGTCGACGGAGAACCGGCTCCAGCCGGTGCCCAACTCGTCGAGCATCTCGCCGGCCTTCTCGACCGTCGCACCGGGAATCTGCTCGAGACCCTCGCGGAACCGGGCCGACGACAGCATCTCCGGCTTGATCAGCCGCGGTGACTTGTATTCGGGTCCCAGCAGCCTCAACTCCACGCGCTCGATGGCCAGAATCGCCCGTCGCAGCACGAAACGTGCGAACTCCCGGGGGTTTTCGGCGGTGGTGTTCTCACTCCAGTTCTGGCGCAGTTCGGAGACCTTGGCAGGCTCGCCGGCGACGACGCGGGCACGTGACGGATCCCGCTTGAGGATGCTCCGCTGCAGCACCCGCGGCGGGCAGTAGGTGTCACGTCCCGACAGCAGCGCGACCACCTTCGACCGGGTCGGCAACCCACCGGGCACCCAGAACACCCGCACCGGGACGACCGACCTGTCCTCGTCGGCTTCGAGCATCTCGACCAGCCGGGCCAGGACTCCTGGCGGCGGATCGTCGTCGGCGGGCAGCTTCAGCACCTCGATCTTGCTCTCCGGGTGCGCACTGCGCTGCTCGTCCAACCAGTCGGCGAGCAGCGCCTCCTCCGCGGGCGAGGACACCGATGCGAGGACGAGCGTGTCGTCCACGGCGGTGAACGCCGTGATGTCGTCGGCGCGGACTTTCACGGCCGCCCCTTGGCCGTGGTCGACGTCGTGCTCGACGTGGCAGTCTTCTTCGCCGGCTGCTTCTTGGCCGCGGTTTTCTTGGCCGCGGTTTTCTTGGCTGCCGCCTTCTTCGCCGGCTGCTTCTTGGCTGCCGCCTTCTTGGCCGGGGCTTTTTTCGCCGGCTTCTCCTGGCGCCGATACAGCTCCGGCTCCGGCAGTTGGTCGTGGGGCCAGTCCTTCAGGGTGTCGAGGTAGAGCTGGCGCACCTCGGCGATGCGGTCCTCGAGATTGTCGTGGGTCCAGCCCTCAACCGAAATCGGCGGATACACAACGACATCCACGGTTCCGGGGTTGAAGGTGCTGGAGTCTCGGGCCGCGATCACCTCTGCGTTGCGGATCACGATCGGCACGATCGGGATGCCCACCGACATGGCGATGCGGAAGGGCCCCTTCTTGAATTCGCCCACCTCGGTGGTGTCCAACCGCGTGCCCTCGGGCGCGATCAGGATCGACAATCCCTTGCGGGCGAGTTCCTCGACCTTCTTCAGACCCTCGACGGCCTTCTGTGGATCGTCGCGGTCGATGAACGCGGCATCCATGATCCGGCCCATGGTCCCGACGATCGGGTCGTTCTCGAGTTCCTTCTTCCCGACCGAGGTGAAGTTGTCGCTGACGAGCCTGCCGGCGATCATCGGATCGGCCTGGTTGCGATGGTTGAAGATGAACACCGCCGGCCGTTGTGCGGTCAGGTTTTCCGCGCCCAGCACGTTGAGGTTGATGCCGACGGCCGTCAACAGCGTCCGGCCGAACACGGACGTGAAGAAGTTGACCCCGCTGCGCCGGTTGCGGGTCAGCAACCCGACGCCCAACGCACCCCACGCCACCGGCACCATCGACGCGATGCCTGCCACGGTCCGCAGTTGCGCGACGGGGTTGGCGCCGCTGCGGCTGGTGAACCGCAAGACGGGCCAGCCGCGCTTGGCGGCGACCGCCGCCATCTTGCCCTCCGGATTGGTCGGCCGCGGGTTGCCGACGAGGTACATGAGCGCGACGTCTTCGTCGCCATCGGCATAGAAGTAGCTCTTCGACAGATCAACACCGTTGGCGGTCGCGAACTCCTGTACGGCGCGGGCCTTGCCGGGGCCCCAGATGATGGGCCGCTCGACCTCGCCGGTGATCAACCCGTTCTCGTCGGTCTCGAACTTGTTGCTGAGGATGTTTTCGATGCCGAGGAACCGGGCAACGGGTTCCACCTGCACGGTCAGCGCGGACGAGCTGAGCACCACGGTGTGGCCGCGCGCCATGTGGGCGCGGACGAGCTGCCGCATCTCGGGATAGATGCGGCCGATGATCTTCTGGGCGAAGAGGCGTTCGGCGAGTTCGTCGATGTCGTCGACCGAGTTGCCCCGCAGCATCCGGGCCCCTTTGCCGATCAGGTCCTCGAACTCCGAGCGGCCCAGCTGGTGGTTGAGCCCGGCCTGCACCATGCCGATGAACTCGCCCACCGACATCTGGCGCCGCCGCAATCGGTCCTGGGTCATCACCACCCCGGTGAACCCTGCGACGAGGGTGCCGTCGAGGTCGAAGAACGCGCCGACCTCGGGCCCTTCCGGTGAGGCTTCGATTTCGGCGACCGAACCCGGAAGGCGCATCTGGGGATTGTCGGGGCTCACTGTGCGGCACTTCCCTTCGTCGAAACGGTGTGAGACAAGGGTGACGGGGACTCGGCGGTGAACGTCGCCGGGTGGGCGCGTCCGTCGCCGCCGAGCGCGAGAACTTCGTCGAAGCCTGCCAGCAGACACTGCGCCAACAGCGTCGGATCGGTGATCGCGGCGCGGTCGTAGCGCGCGGTGACGGTGCAGTAGCCGGAGCGGGAGATCAGCACGACCATCATCGCCACGCCGGGCAGTGGGCCGAGTCCGTACTGCCGCAGCACCTGCGCACCGGCGATGAACGTGTCGCCCGCGTAGACCGGCACGTTGCTGGCTTGCACATCGGAGTTCACGATGGAACCGGCCATCGACTCCAGCACGCTGTCGGGCAGCAGCGACACGACGGGCGCGATCGCCCCGACCAGGTCGAGCGCGCGCTCGTCACGCTTACGCGTCATCTGGGTCCTGATGTTGCGGATACGCACCGCGGGATCGGTGAGCCCGATCGGTGCGGCGAGGTTGACGCCGGCGAACCGGTTCCCGCCCGCGGGGTCCGCCTCCGAGCGCAGATTCACCGGGACCGCCATCGGCAACGTGTCGACCGGAACGCCCTTGGCCTGGTGGTAGAGGCGCAGCGCTCCACACAGACCCGCCAGATACGCGTCGTTGATCGAGCCGCCGGCGGCCTTGGCCGCGCGGTGAAGATCACCGAATGCGATGTCGATGGCGTCGCTGCGGCTCGACAGCGAGCGCCGGCGCAGCAGCGGCGACGGGTCGGCGACCGGCCCGATCACGCGGGCACCCGACATCGCGTAGTCGATCACGCTGCCCAGCCGCGACACCGGGTCGCGGACGACATGGCCGGCGGCCTGCGCCGCGCCGAACAGCACGTCGCGCAGCCCGCCGGCGATGGTGCTGGGCAGGCGGTTGAGCCCCTGACGCATCAGGTCGTTGGGCGACAGATCGGCGGGGATGGGTAGCGGCGGCACCGGCTGCTTCGGCGGCTGGCGTTCGAGGTCGTAGAGGTTCGCGAACATCTCGACCCCGCCCACACCGTCGGTGACGGCGTGGCTGAGGTGCACCATCAGCGCGGCCTGGCCGTCGTGCACCCCTTCGATCAGGGTCGCGGTCCACAGCGGCCGGGAGATGTCCAGCGGTGACTGCGCGGCCACCTCGGCGAGATCCATCACCTGCCGGAAACTGCCCGGCTCTGGGACGCGGACCCGGCGGAGGTGGAAGTCGAGATTGAAGTCCGGGTCGACGACCCAGCGTGGCGCTGCGGTCGGCAACGTGGGGATCACGACCTTCTGCCGCAGCCGCAGCACTTTGCGCGAGGCGGTGTCGAAGCGTGCGCGGAAGGTGTTCCAGTCGGGCGTGGTGTCGAGCAGTTCGACGGTCAGGATGCCGGAGCGGGTCCGCGGGTTGGCCTCGCCACGATGCAGGATCTGGTCGAGGGGGCTGAGCTCCTCGGGCAGTCCTGCCGCGTCCAGGTCCGGCGGATCACTCATGGGCACCACGCTAGTCGGCCGCCTTGTGACGCGGAGCGGCTTTACGGCCCGCGCGCGATAGACTCCTCGGGCACTGCCTCCGTAGCTCAGTGGATAGAGCGACCGCCTTCTAAGCGGTTGGCCGCAGGTTCGATCCCTGCCGGGGGCGCTTACCTCTCTACCCGTCTGTCGCTACACCGGCAGCAGGTTCGGCCCCTGGTTCACGCCCGCCGAGGTGGTCGGCAGGCTCACCTCCACGCTGTCGATGTGCACGAATCCGAACTGGGTGAAGTTAAGGAACGGCGTTGCGGTGGTGAAGATCTGCAGCTCCAGCTCGCTGTCGGGGGTCATCGTGTAGGCGATGTCCTCGAGGTCGATCTCGGCGACCTGATCGCGACCGTTGAGGGTGACCGGCACCGGCGAGACGATGTTGCCGACGACGAGCCCGGTGCTCTTGTCGACCACCTGGGCGTAGATGTGACGGCTGCTGCCCAGGCCGCTGTAGTTGATCACCACGTGCGGCGCACCGACGACGTTGGCCTCGCCATCCGGGTTGCTCAGCGGAATCGTGACCGCGTTCGTCGCCACCGAACCGTCGCCCAACCCGTAGGGCAGCGGCACGTCCGGGCTGGGACCCGAACCGCCGATGAACGGGATGATCGGCAGCGTCTTGCCGGTGCTCCACACCGTCGCCGGAACCTTGCTCTCGGCGTCGTAAAAATCGCTCGCGGTCGGCCGAGTCACCGACGACCAGCGATCACCATTCTGATCGGTCCACTCGAATGCGTAGGGCTCCGGGATGGGGAGGTCCTTGACGTACTTCAGCATCCACGTCGCGGTCTCGCTGAGGAACCACACATTGTCGGCATCACCGTTGCCCTGACCCGGCAGGCAGGTGCCGTGGCCGCCGCAGTACCAGATCAGCTTCACATTCGGATTGTTGGCCATGTAGCCCATGTTGATGATGGACTGCTGCAGCGGGAACAACACATCGACGGTGCCCTGGATGATCAGGGTGGGGATGTCGATGTTGCGCACCGTCTGACCCGGGCCGCTGGTCTGCAGCAGCTGAATCTGACTCGGCGTGAGGATTCCGAGCGAGGCGCCGGTGAGGATGCCGCCGTAGATCTGCGGGTTGATCCGCGCCCCGGTCTCGATCAGCCCGAGCAGCAGCAGGCCGGCGTATGAGGTGCGGAACGCGCTGTGCGGGTACAGCGAATCGGGCAGGGTGTTCCAGGCCCAGCCGGGTGCGATGGCGTCGACGCGGTCATCGCTTGCGGCCGTGACGAATTGGATGCCGCCGCCGTAGGAGACGCCGACCATACCCATTCTGGGATCGCCGGCCTTGTCCAGTTCGACGCCGCTCTGCGTTGCGACCCAGCTGATCAACTCGGAGACGTCCTGACCCTCGTACTGCGGGCTGTCGAGTTGCAGTACGCCGCCCGAGGCGAACTCGCCGCGGGGGTCCCACGTGACGACGTTGTAGCCCAGGGAGCGGAATGTGGAGACGAACGGGTCGGCCGGGTCGGTCGCGCCCGGCTGCGCCAGGCCGGGTCCGTTGAAGATGGTCTCGTAGCCTGCCTGACCGTCGTTGTCGGGGACACCCGCCAGCGCGGGGAAGAAGTTGGTGCTGATCTTGGTGCCGTCCCAGGACGTCACGAACGTGGTGAACGCGACCGGCGCGCCCGCCCGCAGCGCGGTGATGTCGACGGAAATGTCCTGCAGCTCAGCGGTTCCGAGCAGACCGGACAGGACGCCCGCCTGCTGCAGTCTCTGCACGACAGGTGTGATGAGCGACGATCCGACGATCGGCAGGCCGGTGATCACGGTGGTGAACTTGGTGTTCTGCGCCACCAGCACCGAGAAGGTCTCCGTGCCGTTCGGCCCGTCGGTGAGTTTCTCGTCGGCGTAGGGCAGGAAGCGGAAGGCTCCTGTCGTCGCGTCCAGGGTCAGCTTGCCGCCGTTGCTCGGCCGATCGATGACGGTGTAGGTGGAACCGTCCGCGGTGGTGCACGTCGTCCCGACGACGCAGCCCGCGATCACGCCCTGCACGACTGCGACCGAGTAGGGATCGATGGCCGTGGGCTGAACGAGCGCGGACTCGCGCCGCGCGCCGGCGAGCAGCAGCAGGTCCGACAACGACCCGCCGACCGGCGCCGAGCCGTTCCCCGACGACGCGGGAGTGAACGCCCGGTCGAGTGCGGTCAGCAGGCCGGAAACCACGGTGCGAGCGGGCGCCTCCTGGACGTCTTGGCTGCGCGGCGTCCACAGCGTGGTCCGCACCCGGGGCTCGGCGGCCTGCTCGCGGCCCGCGACCGCGCGGGGCGTCTGCAGCCAGGACAGAACGCGGGGCTGTTCCGCGGCGGGTTCCGGGTCGTCGGACGGCGCCGATACCGCGTCGACCTCCGATGAGACCTGCTTCTTCTCCACCGTGTCGGAGCGCTTCTGGCGACGGTCGGAGCCGCCACTGCGGGGAGACTCGTCGGCCGAGTCGGCGTCGTCCGCGCCGGCTTCCGCTCTGGCCTCGGCTCGCTTCTGGCGTTGCTCGGCCACCCGGTCGGCGATGCCCTTGACCGTGTCCGACAGCGACGTGCGCTCGGTGCTGCGGTGCTTGCCCACCGGCCGCGTGTCGAGCGTGGCCGAGTCGCCCCGCGGAGAATCCGACTGGGACTGGGACGGGCGTGAGACGGACGCCCCGGTGTCGTCGGCATACGCCACGCCCTGCCCGGTGATGATCGCGGTCCCCACTCCCAGGGCGATCGCCAGGCCGCCCACGCGACCGATATAGCTAGCAGCACTCATGACACAACCTCCGCCGTCACCATCGGAAACGGGGCAGACACTACGCCGACGACGCGATGATCACAGCGAAATCCGGCCAGAGATTTATGACAGCGTCAATTGTCCGAGGCTGACACTTTCCGCCTCAGCCACAACAGCATTGACGCTGCGCCGTGACCGGCAGATCACGCCAGGTCATGTATCAGCGAACGGCCACCGGGGGTTCTTCGGCAAACGCCTCGGACTGCCGGTGAGATACGGTGACCCCGAAAGCGTCGGGGGAGGATACGGGAACATGGCGAAACATCGCAGGAGCGGTCGGGGCAAAGCCGGCGTCGTCAGCGCAGCCGCGATCGGGGTCGCAGCAACGGTCGCCGGTGTCGCAGGCGTGCAGCCGACAGCGCTCTCGGCACTTCCGGTGGACCTGTCCGCACTGATCGTGGTGGGCAGCTCGACCCATCCGGATGGCAGCGGCAACGAGAACTTCTTCGAGGGTCTGTTCAACCAGGCGCCGTACAACCCCGGCGGCCAGCCGGGTGCCGATCTGATCGGCGTGCCCTTCGGTGGCGGCCCCGCGGCGATCGACGCGGCGCTTCAGGCGCACTCGGGTGAAGCCAACGCGGTTCTCGCGTCAGGGTGGGGCGCCGCGAACGCCAGCGTGGTGCTGTCGCGCCTCGATCGCCACCAGGATCCGGCGCTGCCCTCGAGCGTGTTCGTCCTCGACAACAACGTGTCGCGGCCCGATGGCGGATTCGGCACGCGTTACCCGTGGTTCTCGCTCATCGGGGTCAACCCGTTTCCCTCGCCGGTGGACACCGCCGCTGCCGCGGTGGTCGACATCGCCTACCAGTACAACTACAACTCGAATGCGCCCGCGGACCTGCTGAACCTCGTCGCCCACGTGAACTCTTTGGTCGCCTATCTGTACGGCTATCGCGAGCAGGACCAGATCGACCTTCCCGTGGACGAGGCGGGACGCCCGACCGTCTCCTGCGGCGGCGCCAGCACCTGCGCGGTGCTCGCCGGCAGCGCGGACGCAATGCCCTGTAGCGACGCGCGATGCGACGCTCCTGACGGTGACCGCGTGGTCGCCTACGTGACGACTCGCGGGAACACTACCTACGTCACCTACACCACCAAGGAATTGCCGTTGGCACGGCTGATCCGCGACGTCGTTCCCTTCGGCGACGCGATCGCCGACGTCAGCGAGCCCCTGCTTAAAGTGATCGTCGACTCGGCGTACTACGACAACAACCCGATCCCGTCCGACCCGAGTCGGTATCGGCCCGCGCGTCTCGCGCCGACGGTCGGCGAACTCGCCGAGACGGTCGCAAAAGTGCCGGGCGCGGTTCGCGACGGTCTGAAAGCCCTGTCGGACAAGGACACCGAAGCTCCTGAGGTCGAGTCGACCGACAAGGCCGAGATCGAGAAAGCCGACAGCGCCACGACCGGTGCGGAGACGCGTCGCGAGCGTCGGCTGGAGCGAATTCGAGCGCGCGCTGCCGAGCGTGAGGACGCTTCGCAATCGAAAGCCGTTCAACAGAGAGAGGTCTCGAAGACCCCGGCCGACTCACACGGTGCAGCAGACGGAGACGACGCCGATACCGCGGACTGAGGCGGATGGGCCCGTACTGGAACCACAACACCGCTTACCATCCGTGGGTACTGGCACGCGCCCACGGCCGTGACGTCCTCGACGTCGGTTGCGGCGACGGACTTCTCGTGTCGCGGCTCGCGCCGGTGGCCCGCTCCGTCGTCGGCATCGATCCCGACCCTGACGCGATTCGGCGAGCACGCGCGAGACTGGCGGACGTCGCGGGCGTATCCGTCGTCGAGAGCACGTTCGATGAAATCGCCACCACCAGTGTGCGATTCGACCTCATCACCTTTGTCGCCAGCCTGCATCATCTGGACTTGCGGCCGACACTGGCGGCCGCGAAGCAGATGCTGCGGCCCGGCGGTGACCTCGCAGTGGTCGGACTGAGCGCGAACACGACCGTCGCCGACTGGATGTGGTCCGCGTTGTGCTTGCCGGCGGTACGCCTGGGCTCGTGGTGGCACCGCGAGACGCGTGACATCGGCGTGGCCGTCGCCGATCCGCGTGAAAATCTGGCCGAGATCCGCCGCTCCGCGTCCGAGGTGCTGCCGGGTGTGACGATCCGCCGCGCGCTGTACTACCGCTACCTGATGCGGTGGACGAAGCCCCGCGACGGCTGATCCGTTTCTGTCAGTGGGTCACTGCAATCTCTTTGGCCTCAATTGCCCCAGCGGCATATGTCGTCACATCCGAGGCTCTTCTTGTCGGTGGTTCGAACTATTGTTCGAGACGTGGATGTGGTGGCGGACGCGGTGGCGGGAATGCGGGCTCAACTCGCGATCCTGCACGACGCCTGCGACGGGCTGTCCCACCGCGACCTGGTGGTTGCGATGGCGGAGGTCACGTCAGTGATCCGGTCTGTCCCGGCGCTGGAACACCAGATTCTGGCTCGACTCACTGCGGAGACGGAGCCCCGTCGGCTCGGGGAGGCATCGTGGAAGAAAGTACTCACCACCGCGCTGCGGGTGTCCGAGCGTGAGGCGAAACGACGCCTGGCTGACGCCGAGAACCTGGGGCCCCGGCAAGCCCTGACCGGCGAACCGCTGCCACCGGCCTGGGAGGCAACAGCGGCCGCGCAGGCGACCGGCGCCCTGGATGCCGAGCATGTCGCGGTGATCGCGACGTTCCACAAGGACCTGCCCGGGTGGGTCGACGTCGACACCCGCGCCGCCGCCGACCGCCAGTTGGCGTCGCTCGGTGCGGGATTGACCCCCGAGGATCTGAAGAAATCCGCCGATCGGTTGGCGGCGATGATCGACCAAGACGGTCCCGAACCCACCGACGCCGACCAGGCCCGCCGACGCGGCCTTAAGCTCGGCGAGCAGCAGGCCGACGGGATGAGCCGCCTCACCGGGTGGGTCACCCCCGAATGGCGCGCCACCTACGAAGCCATCCAGGCGAAACTCGCCGCTCCGGGGATGTCCAATCCTGATGACGAGACCCCCTGCGTCGACGCAGAGCCCGCTGACGAACAGCGCCGGTCCGACACCCGTAGTGCAGCCCAACGCAACCACGACGCGTGGCTGGCCGTCGGCCGGATGGCGCTGAGCTCCGGAGACCTCGGCTCCCACAACGGGTTACCCGTCACGGTCATTGTTTCCTTAACACTCCAAGAACTCGAGAAGGGTGCGGGGGTGGCGGTGACCGGTGGGGGTTCGCTGTTGCCGATGGCGGATTTGATCCGGATGGCCGCCCACGCCCACCATTACTTGGCGGTGTTCGATCAGCACACCAACGAGCCGCTCTACCTCGGCCGCACCAAACGACTCGCCTCCCCGGCGCAGCGGATCGTGTTGCACTCCTCCGCGCGGGGCTGCACCCGCCCCGGCTGCACCGTGCCCGGCTACTGGACCCAGGTCCACCACATCGAGGACTGGAAGCGCGGCGGGGCCACCGACATCACCAACCTCACCCTGGCCTGCGGGCCGGACAACCGCATGGTCGAGCAGACCGGCTGGACCACCCGCATCAACGACCGCGGCCAGACCGAATGGCTCCCCCCACCCGACCTAGACACCGGCCAACGCCGCACCAACGGCTACCACCACCCCGAACGCCACCTCCTGCCCGAAGACGACCACGGACCGTAGGCTGACCGGCGATGAGCACCGAAGACGTCGACCGTCGGTTGAGCCCGCGCCCCGAGTCGGGCTATGTGTACACCACCTCGTGGCGGGTCGCGACGGGAGATGTCGGCGACGACCTCAACCTGCGCCTCGACGGGGTGGCCCGCTACATCCAAGAGGTGGGTGCAGAAAACCTCGTCGATGCCGGAGAAGCGGAAGAGCACCCGCACTGGCTGGTTCAGCGCACCGTCATCGACGTCATCGAGCCGATCGAGTTCCCCAACGAGGTGACCTTCAGCCGGTGGTGCTCGGCACTGTCACTGCGGTGGTGCACCATGCGGGTGGACCTCGTCGGCAGTGACGGCGGCCGCATCGAGACAGAGGGTTTCTGGATCGCGATGAACGCCAAGACCCTGACGCCGCAACGCGCCACCGACACGCTGCTCGAGAAGTTCGGCACCACCACAACCGAGCATCGCCTCAAGTGGCGGCCGTGGCTGAAGAATCCGGAGACCATCGAACACACCGAGCCGTTCGCGTTGCGCCGCACCGACATCGATCTCTTCGAGCACGTCACCAACACGGCATATTGGCACGCGATCCACGAGGTGATGGCGCTGGCGCCCGAGGTGTGTTCAGCGCCCTACCGGGCGGTCATCGAGTATCGGAAACCGATCAAGTACGGCGAAGACGTCACCCTGGGCTGGACTCGCGACGGCGACCTCGACAATGCCACTGTCCACATCGCGCTGAGCGTCGACAGCGACGTCCGAGCCGCGGCACTGTTGCGCAGCCTCTGAGCCGGTCTCGGTGAGTGGGACTGAACCTTGTCCCCCGTTGACCCGCCGTTCACCGTGGACCCGACCTTGACCAACGGCGGGAGGAACCCTTCATGAAACAGGCGTCTGATCCGGACGTGCCCCACGGGCAGCCAGGCGCGCTGTGGCGCGTTCTCGGCGTCGCTGTGGCCGTCATCGGCTTGCTGATCGGCGCCGCGGTGCCGGCGTCGGCGGCCGAGCTGATGAGAGTGACATTCATCCGCCACGGTGAGTCGGCCGGCAATGCGTCGGGCAACATCGACACCTCGACGCCCGGGCCGGTGCTCACCGCGAAGGGGCAACTACAGGCCGAGGCCGTGGCCGCGCTGCTCTCCGACAACAACTACGACGGCATCTACGCCTCGACGATGGTGCGGACCCAACTCACCGCCGCACCCATGTCCCAGGATCTCCGGCTGCCCATTCAGGTTCTGCCCGGCCTGCAGGAGATCGAGGCAGGCGTATTCGAAGGCACGCCGGAGAGCCAGGCATCGAGCGGCTACGGCCTCTACCCGCTCGCGTGGGCCGTCCAGGGCAATCGCGACCTGCGGATCCCGGGGTCCATCGATGGCAACGAGTTCGACGCTCGCGTCGACCAGGCGCTCGAGGCGATCTACGACAACGGCGATCGCAACGCCGCGATCTTCTCCCACGGCGGCGCCATCATGTTCTGGACGATGATGAACGCCCAGAACCTCACGGCTGCGCAGAAGATCGATCTGCTCAGGACCGCCCCGCTGGGCAACGCCCAGTACGTGATCGTCGAGGGCAACGGCGAGGACGGATGGACCCTGGTCAACTGGAACGGAAAGCTGTTCGCGCCGGAGCCCACTTTCGTCGCCGAGGTGCACCGACAGAGACGGACGTTGAACCGCCAACTCGCCTCCAGCGCGCAGGAGTTCGTCGCGTCATTCGAGTCCCGCGACCTGGCCACCATTGCGGCCGCGCTCAATCACAGCATCACCGACGCGGCGTTCTCGGTCTCCAAGTACCACCGCGCCATTCGGGCCAAGATCATCGACAGCTTCGGCACCAAGAATGATCCGGCGCCGGCGATCTTGCCCACCGACGAGACCACCGATGTCGCGACCGCACGGGCCACCAAGGCCACCAAAGCCACCAAGACCGAGGTGGCCGAGGCGACTCAGGCGCCCGAGGCCAGCGAAACCACTACGCGGACATGGAAACGCGATCGCACCAGGAAGTCCGAGGCCGTGCAGCAGAGCGACGACTCCCCGGCCAAGACCAGAAAACCGTTCGGCAAGCGCCGCAGCCCCGTCGCAAGCAGTGCCGCTGGCGACGGCAGCAAGAGGGTTGCGGACAACCACGACGCCGCGGCCTGACGTCCCTTGAGGAACCGGCTACCGGTCAGCCCCTCTGCCCCACAGGCAGAGGGGCTGATCCGCGTGGCCATTCGGCGCCGCCACCGGGCGTTCGCCGCTACGGTGACTCAGGTGCGGCACGCAGACGTCGAGGGATCTTCGTCAATGGTGGCCCGGGTGTCGTTGATCCTCAACGCGTTCGACCACGCGGGCACCCTGCTGCGCCTGGATCACATCGCGTCCCGAACCGGACTCCCCCGCTCGTCGACGCACCGCATTCTGACCCAGCTGCACGCGACCGGCCTGGTGGAGCACCGGGCCGACGGTTACCGCCTCGCCGCCGCGGCGGTATCCGCCTCCGGCGATCATCAGGCGCTGCGCCGCGTGGCCGCGCCAGTGCTCGAACGCTTGCAGAGCGACACCATGCTGGTCGTGCACCTCGGCGTGCTCGTCGGCGCCGATGTCCACTGCCTGGACAAGATCGCGGGCAGCAGCGGGATCGTGGTTCCGTTCGGCGTCGGTGGGCGCACGCCTGCGCATGCGAGCGCGCTGGGCAAAGCCGCGCTGGCCCAGACGTCCGCGGAGGACATCGATGCGCTGCTCGACCGCACGCTCCGCAAGATCACCCCCGCCACGATCGCCGACTTGCCGACCCTTCACCACGAGCTCGCACGCGTTCGCGCCAGGCACGGCCTGGCCTACGACGACCAGGAACTGGTGGTGGGGCTGGCCAGCGTCGCTGCGGCGATTCGCACACCGGCCGGTGAGATCGCCGGCCTGTCCCTGACCGGTCCCGCTCCTGCCGAGCGCCTGAAAAGAGTCGCGCCGTTCCTGACCCGCGCCGCGCGCGGGATCGCCGACCGGTTGGGCGACGCAGCGGCACCGACGGGCGCCCAGGCAGACCTCGCCGCCGTCACCGACGACATGCTGTCTCGCGTGCTGCGCACGCTGTCCTCCGACGACTGGGTCTGACGCCCGCTCACCAGATCAGATCGTCGATGCTCAGCCCCACGGCGAACCGGCCGGCGACCGTGAGCACCTGCTCGACGTTGCTCGACACGTGCTTACGCGCCGTCTGCACGTCGCGCCACAGACGTTCGATCAACCCCTCGCCGTCGTCTGCGTCCGCGACGACAGCGCGCACGGCACGCACCGCTCGCTCGCACGCCATCACCTGGTCACGCCGGTTGCGCAACACCAGAGCGGAATCGGGATGCCCACCGTCATCGACACACCGGACGAGATCGCGAACGTTGCGCTGGATCTGGCGCAATGACAACTCGATGTCTTTGTCCGACAATGCGATCGAACTCAGCGCCGCACGCCCCGCGCTACCTCCCACGCTTTGCAGCGCGCTCTGAGCCGCACCCAGCAGGGGCATCGTTCCCGCCAGTGTGAACACCGTCGGCTGAGGGAGCCGATCCAGCGCCGTCACCGACGCCTCGCCGTCGAGGTGCAGCCAGCTGAACGCACGGTGGTCGGGCACGAAGGCTCCTGCCACCACGACGTCGTCAGCACCTATTCCCCTCAGACCCAAGCCGTTCCACGTCGGTTCGACGACGAAGTCGGAACTCGGCACCAACACGGCCATGAAATCCTGAGCGGCACCATCGGCTCCGACCCGCAGCGCCGCAGCGCTCAACCAGGACGAGTGCCGCGCACCGGTACATCTCGACCATCGACCCGAGAGCCAGAACCCGCCCTCCCGGCGATGCAGCCGCCCCGTCGGGGCATAGGAGGAGCAGAGCAACGCACGCGGGTCAGGTCCCCAGATTTCCCCGAGCACACGCGGGTCGCGTACCGACAGGCCCCAGCTGTTCACCCCCAACCAACCGGCCAGCCACCCGGTCGACGTGCACGCCATCGAAAGTTCGCGCGTCGCCGTGAGATACGTCCCGAGGTCGGCGTCGATTCCGTCGGGTCGCCGAGACTGCAGAAGCGCGAAGTAGCCTGCATCGTGGAGCGCGGCGATCACGTCCGGGGCCACCTCACCGCGTCGGTCCACCTCGGCGGCCGACGCTGCGATCGCGGGGAGTAGAGATCGCACCGATTCGAGGACGGTTCGAGCGGACGGACTCGACATCGACGATCGGCGTGCCACGATCATGCTTACCACTGACCGCCGTCGAGAAAGGCCGGTATGACGGGTCCGGACACACGGGTTCGCGAATTCGTCTCGCGTATCCATGAACTCGCGATAGCCGACGGCACCCGCGCGTGGCTCGACGCGATGTTTGACATCGGTTCCCTCGAGGCCTCGGCCGCCGGCGGCGCGTGGCCCGACACCACCTTGATCGCACGGGCCCATTGCGGCTGCGGCGAACTCTCCGACGGCCGGCTCACCGGGCGGTGGACCGCGGTCGGCGGAGCCCGCTACGCCGACTGGTTCGTGTTGCCGGCCCGCCACACCGCCCTGTGCCGCGTCCTGGTCCCCCGCGACTGTGTGGCTGTCGGCATCGAACCCCGCGGCGCGGGACTGGCCGAGGTGGCCGCATCCGACGTCGTCGTCGACCCCGGCCACGTCCTGCTCGGCGACGGCGCCACAGCGTCGCTCCTCACCGCCACCGGCGCGGCCGCCGCGGTGCTCGGTTCCACCCAGGGACTCTGGCGCCGACACGTGGGGCAACTCCGCAGCCACCTCGCGGCGTACCACGGCGGCACGACGGCGGACTCCGACGCGGCCCAGGTCGCACGCGCCGCGTCGGACATCGACGCCGCCGAGCTGCAACTGCTCGAATCCGCCACCGCTGAGGCGAGTCTCGAGGACACGGTGTGGGTGTGCCGCCAAGTCGTCGCCCGTGCGCGGGCGGCCGCCGACCGACTGCTCGAACACAGCAGGCACGCACTCGACGCCGATGATGCGGTGACGCAGAGATGGTGCGAGGTGGACGTGGGTGCCCGGGTGGCCGTTCGCCTGTTCGACGATCTGAGCGCCTCGCTACGCTGACCCGATGTCCGATCTGGTACTGACCGAGGTCACCGACCGCGTCGCCCTCATCACCGTGAACGATCCCGACCGCCGCAACGCGGTCACGGCCGAGAGTTCGGCGGCGTTGCGCACCGCCGTCGAGGCCGCCGAGGCTGACCCCGACGTGCACGCGCTGATCGTAACCGGCGCAGGCAAGGCGTTCTGCGCCGGAGCGGACCTGACCGCGCTCGGCAAGGCCACCGAAGACGGGCTGCGGGTCATCTACGACGGCTTCCTCGCCGTCGCGGAATGCAGCCTGCCGACCATCGCCGCGGTCAACGGACCCGCCGTCGGCGCCGGCCTGAACCTCGCCCTGGCCGCCGATGTACGCATCGCCGGCCCGGCGGCACTGTTCGACCCCCGCTTCCAGAAGTTGGGCATCCATCCCGGCGGTGGAGCGACGTTCATGCTGCAACGCGCGATCGGACCGCAGGCCGCGCGGGCCGCGCTGCTGTTCGGACTGCGCTTCGACGCCGAGTCGGCCGTCCGGCACGGGCTGGCACTCGACGTCGCCGACGACCCCGTCGCCGCCGCACGCGCCCTGGCAGCCGGTCCCGCGTCGGCGCCGCGCGACGTCGTCCTCGCGACCAAGGCGTCGATGCGGGCAACGGCCAACCCCGGCATCACCGACATGCACCAACACCACATGGCCGTCGATGTCGAGATCGGCCCCCAGGCGCGTTCGATCGAGTCCCCCGAGTTCGCCGAGCGCCTGGCCGCCGCACAACGCCGATAGCCGTCAGAGATCCAGCAGTGCGGTCGCCGGCGCCTCGATCGACGACCGCAGCTCGGACAGGAACGCGCCCACCTGCGCGCCGTCGGCGACGCGATGATCGAATGCACATGTCAGGCGCATCGTCGAGCGCGCCACCACCTCCCCGTCGACCACCACGGCGCGCGGCCGCAGCGATCCCACGCCGAGGATCGCAGCTTCGGGATGGTTGATCACCGGCACCCCGTCGTCGAGCCCCAGCGCCCCGAAGTTCGACACCGTGAACGTCGACCCCTGCATCTGCGACGGCGTGAGTGTGCCGTCCCGCGCGGCGGCGACGAGACCCGCGACCTCGTCGCCGAGCCGGCGGGCGGTCCGGTTCTGGGCATCCGGCACCACCGGGACCAGCAGCCCGCGCGGCGCTGCCACCGCGACGCCGAGGTGGATCGCCGAATGGGTGTGGATGCGTGGCCCGTCGACAGTGTCCAGCCAGGTGGCGTTGAGCGCCGGATGTCTGAGCAGCGCCGCCACCGTGAGTCGAAGCACCAACACGAACGGTGTCACCGTCGTCGCGCCGACGGATCTGCAGTGGTCGCGTAACCGCAGCAGCTCGGTGGCGTCGACGTCGACCGACGCGTTCGCATCCGGGATCTCGCTGCGCGACAGAGCCATTCGGCGCGCCATCGCCAACCGCACGCCGGTCACCGGCGCGTCAGCCGTCGGTTCGGCAGCCGCGAGCACATCGGCTCTCGTGACGATGCCCTCCGGTCCAGAGCCGTCGATGCGGCCCAGGTCCACGTCGAGGTCGGCGGCCAGCTTGCGCACCGGCGGCTTGGCGCGGACGCGCCGACGGCTGCCGTCGAGCGCGGCATCGGTGCCATAGCCCACCAGCACGGGCGTGCGCTGCGGCTCGCTCCCGGTCGTCTCGATGCGGACGAGCAGGGAGCCGACCGGCAACGTCTGCCCCTCGGCACCGCCGAGTTCGACGACGCGCCCGGCGTAGGGGCTGGGGATCTCCACCTCGGCCTTGTTGGTCTCGACGGTGCACAGCGTCTGGTTCAGCGTCACCTCGTCGCCGACGGCGACGACCCAACTGGTGATGGTGGCATCCTCCAGCCCCTCACCCAGGTCGGGGACGAGGAAGTCGCGCGACGCGCTCATGGCCGGCTCATCGCGTCGTCGATACAGTCGAGCAACCGGTCGACGCCGGGCAGCCACAGTCGTTCCAGCCGGGCCGGCGGATACGGTGTGTCGAAGCCGGTGGCGCGCAGCACGGGCGCCTCCAATTCGTAGAAGCACTCCTCGGAGATCCGGGCCGCCAACTCGGCACCGAAACCCAGTGTGCGCGAACCCTCGTGCATGACCACCGCCCGTCCGGTCCTGCGCACCGACGCCGCGACGGTGTCCATGTCGAGCGGGTTCAGCGTCCGCAGATCCACGACTTCGACGCCCGCGGAACAAGTGTCGGCCGCGTTGAGTGCGGTCGCGACCAGCGGTCCGTAGGTGATGACGGTGACGTCCTCGCCTGGCCGCCGGATCACCGCGCGCCCCAGGGGTTCGGCCGGATTGCGGGTGTCGACGGGTTCGCGGGCCCAGTACCGGCGTTTGGGTTCGAGGCAGATCACCGGATCGCGTTCGGCGATGGAGTACCTCAGCAACCAGTACGCGTCCGATGGCGTGGCGGGGACCACGACTTTCAACCCCGCCGTGTGCAGCCAGTAGGTCTCGGTGGATTCCGAATGGTGCTCCACCGCACCGATTCCGCCGAACGACGGGATGCGGATGGTCACCGGCATGTCGATGTCGCCATGGGTACGCATCCGGTACTTCGCGAGATGGCTGACGATCTGGTCGAACGCGGGCGCGGCGAAACCGTCGAACTGGATCTCCGGAACCGGGACGAATCCGCGGATCGCCATGCCGATCGCAATACCGATGATCGCGGACTCGGCGAGTGGGGTGTCGAAACACCGGCCGTCACCAAACTTCTGGGCCAACCCGTCGGTGACGCGGAAGACACCGCCCAGCGTCGCGACGTCCTCCCCGAAGACCAGCACCCGATCGTCGGCGAGCATCGCATCCGAGAGCGCGCGGTTGATGGCCTGGGCCATCGACAACGCCTCCACCTCCGGTACGTCGTCGTCGAACCCGAAGGGCCGCTCGATCAACTGGGTCATGTCAGACCTCCTCGAGTGCGTCGGCGGCCAGTTCTGCGCTCAGCGCGTCGCGCTGGCGGACCAGGTCGGGTGTGATCCGGTGGTAGACGGTGTCGAACACCTCTCGGATGTCGGCGTCCGGTTCGCTCAGCACTGCCTCGCGCAGCTCGCTGCGCATCCGCTGCACCCGGTGCGCGACACGGTCTTCCAGCCGCTGGGACCACACGTCCTCGCGCTCGAGATAGGTGCGATACCGGGCGATGGGATCCCGTGCGCGCCAGCGATCCACCTCGTCGTCGTCGCGGTAGCGGGTCGGATCGTCGGAGGTGGTGTGCGGCCCCATCCGGTAGGTCACCGCCTCGATCAACGTCGGTCCGTCACCGGCACGGGCACGTACGGCGGCCTCACTCATCACCGCGAAGCACGCGAGGACGTCGTTGCCGTCCACGCGCACCCCGGGCATGCCGTAGCCGTCGGCGCGCGAGGCGATCGACGCCGCGGCCATCTGCCGTTGCACCGGCATCGAGATCGCCCACTGGTTGTTCTGCACGAAGAACACACACGGCGCCCGGTACACCGCCGCGAGGTTGAGCGCTTCGTGCACATCGCCCTCGCTGGTGGCGCCGTCGCCGAGGAACGCGACGGTCACGCTGTCCTCTCCGAGCCGTTGCGCCGCCATCGCGGCACCGACGGCATGCAGGCCCTGCGTGCCGATCGGAATCGAGATCGGGGCGCAGCACTTGTCGGTGAACCCGACGCCGCCGTGCCACCGGCCGCGCCACAGCGCGCCGATCTGCGGTGGCGAGATCCCCCGAACCAGGAACGCGCCGAGTTCGCGGTACTGCGGGAACAGCCAGTCGGTCTTGCGCAGGCAGGCCGTCGCGCCCACCTGCGCGGCTTCCTGCCCGCGGCACGACGCGTAGAGCGCCAGCCCGCCTTGGCGCTGCAGGTTCACGAACTCGGTGTCGAGCTCGCGGGTGACGACCATCGACTCGTAGAGCCAGGCCAGGGTCTCGGGAGGCAGCTGTCTTCGGTATCGGGTGTCCGACGTGGGTGCGCCGTCTGGCGCGACGAGCACAATCGGGTCGACAACACCGGCCATACCGCCTCCTAGGGTCACTGCCGGCGGATCGCGCCGTCAGTCGACTGAGGTGCTCAGCACAGGGGCGGTCGGTGCTGACCTCTGGTGGGAGGTCTGTCCGTCAGCTGCCGGGGTGGGGCGCCAACGCGACGATGCGCTCCGCCCGCCGAAGTACTGGGGCATCCACCATGATGCCACCGAAAGCGAAGACGCCCCGTTGTGTTCGGGCCGTGTCGAGCACGCGGCGCGCCCAGTCGATCTGCTCCTGCGTCGGCGAGTAGGCCGCCCGGATGACTGCGACCTGCGTCGGATGGATGGCGACCTTGGCGTCGAACCCGACCGCGACCGCGTCATCGCTCTCCTCGCGCAGCCCGTCGAGGTCATTGATGTCGAGGTAGACCGAATCCAGCGCGAGACGGCCATGGGCCTTGGCGGCGAGGAGACTCTGCGACCGGACATGGCGGGCGACGTCGCGATAGGTGCCGTCGGGCCAGCGGTTGGCGGTTCCGCCGGTCGCCGCGAACAGGTCCTCGGCACCCCACATGACGGCACAGGTGTTGTCGACGCGGGCGAGCTCGACCACGGCCAACGCACCCAGTGGCGTCTCGACGAGCACGACGACGTCGCGGGGCGCCAATGAGGCCACCTGGTCGGCGGTTTCGGTCTTGGCCAGCATGACGGTGCTGTAGTCGGTCGACGCGAGCGCCTCGAGATCCCGTGCATGATCCGGCGTTCCGGCCGGATTGACCCGCACGACGGTGCGCGCCGGGTCCAGGGGTGTCGCGATCAACGCGGCGCGGGCGGCCTCTCGGTCCTTGGCGGCCACCCCGTCTTCGAGATCGAGGATCACGACATCAGCTGCAGCCGCGGCTTTTCCGAAGCGTTCCGGCCGATCGGCCGGACAGAACAGCCAGCCCGGGCCGGGCGCGTCGAGCATCATGTCTCCCCGTCGGGACGCTTGCGCACCATGGTCTTCCGCGACGCCGTGGCGACGACGTCGCCGTGTTGGTTGCGGCCGGTGTGGGCGAACGTCACGATCCCCTCACCGGGACGGCTCTTGGACTCCCGCTTGTCGGTGACCTCGGTCTCTGCGTACAGGGTGTCCCCGTGGAACAGCGGCTTGGGGAAGGCGACGTCGGCGAAGCCGAGGTTGCCGACGATCGTGCCTTGCGTCAGTTGCGCCACCGACAGACCGACCAGCGTCGACAGCGTGAACATCGAGTTGACCAGCCGCTGATGGAAGGGCGGTAGCGCGTCGGAGAACGCGGCGTCTAGGTGGAGCGCCTGGGTGTTCATGGTCAGCGTGGTGAACAGGACGTTGTCGGCCTCGGTGATCGTGCGGCCCGGGCGATGCTGGTAGAGCACGCCGGTCTCGAACTCCTCGAACCACAGACCGCGCTGCACGACGACCCGGGTCACAGGCCGAGCTCCCGGCCGATCAGCATGAGCTGCACTTCCGTTGTGCCCTCGCCGATCTCGAGGATCTTGCTGTCGCGGTAGTGCCGCGCCACGGCGTACTCGTTCATGAAGCCGTAGCCGCCGAAGATCTGGGTGGCGTCGCGGGCGTTGTCCATCGCCGCCTCGCTGGCCACCAGCTTCGCGACCGCGGCGGCCTTCTTGAACGGCTTGCCCGACAGCATCAGCGCGGCCGCGTCGTAGTACGCCGCCCGCGCGGTGTGCGCCCGCGCCTCCATCCGCGCGATCTTGAACGCGATGGCCTGGTTGGTGCCGATCGCGCGGCCGAAGGCATGCCGGTCCTTGGAGTAGGTCACGCATTCGTCGACGCAGCCCTGGGCGGCGCCCACCGACAGCGCCGCGATGGCGATACGCCCCTCGTCGAGGATGCGCAGGAAGTTGGCGTAGCCGCGGCCGCGCTCGCCGAGCAGGTTCTCCTGCGGCACCCGCACATCGTCGAAGCTCAAGGGGTGCGTGTCCGAGGCGTTCCAGCCCACCTTGTTGTAGGCGGGTTCGGCGGTGAAGCCGGGCGTGGGCACGGGCACCAGGATCGAGCTGATCTCCTTCTTGCCGTCGACCTCACCGGTGACCGCGGTGACGGTGACGAGCTTGGTGATGTCGGTGCCGGAGTTCGTGATGAACTGCTTGCTGCCGTTGATCACCCAGTGTCCGTCGTCGAGGCGCGCGGTGGTCTTGGTGGCGCCGGCATCGCTACCCCCGCCCGCCTCGGTCAAGCCGAACGCGCCCAACGCCTTTCCCGACGCCAGCAGCGGCAGCCACTCCTGTTTCTGCTCCTCGGTGCCGAACCGGTGCACCGGCATCGCGCCGAGCGAGACCCCGGCCTCCAACGTGATCGCCACACTCTGGTCGACCTTGCCGAGTTCCTCGAGCGCGAGGCACAGCGCGAAGTAGTCGCCCCCCATGCCGCCGTACTCCTCGGGGAACGGCAGCCCGAACAGGCCCATGTCGGCCATGCCGGCGACCACCTCGTAGGGGAACGAGTGCTCCGCATCGTGCTTGGCGGCGACGGGCGCGACCACATGCTGTGCGAAGTCGCGGACGGTCTTGGCCAGCTGCGCGTAGTCGTCGGGCAGTGTTCCGGTCGAGAGGAAGTCGGTCATCGCGGTTGCTCCTTGGTCGCCGTGATCCGGGCCAGTACCTGGCCCACTTTCACCTGTTCGCCCGCGCTGACGAGGAGTTCGGCGACTCCGTCGACCGGTGCGGTGAGGGTGTGTTCCATTTTCATCGCTTCGACGGTGACGACGACGGTGCCCGCAGTCACCGTGGCGCCGTCGTCGACGCCGATCGCCACGACCGCGCCGGGCATCGGGCTGGCCAGTTCGGCGTCCCCGCTGTGTTCGTCGTCGGGTCGCACCGGCGCTTCTCGCACCTCCTCGACCACGATGACCCTCCCCCCGGCGGCCAGCCACATCGCGTCGCCGGTGTCGGCCACCAGGTACTCGACGCGCACGCCGTCGATCGTGACAGCGAGCCTCTGATCCTCCAGATCGGCGCGCAGCGAACGAGCGTCACCTCCCTCGACGGCGGCCGTGGCCGCCGTCGGTGTGCCGGTCAGATAGACGTGCTCGGTGCGCTCCCCCGCACGCAGGCGGATCGACACCGGCGCGCGACCGGCGATGCGCCACCCCGAGGGCACCTCCCACGGGCTGGCCGGCTGGGCCGGCCAATCCCTGCGCCACCGGTAGACGGCGGCGGCGATCAGATCGTCCTCGCGCGCCGGCGACGGCGTGAAGTCGGGGAGTCGCCGGTCGAGCAACCCGGTGTCCAGGCGCCCTGCGGTCACGTCGGCGTCGGCCAGCAGGAAGCGCAGGAAGTCGATGTTGGTGGTCACCCCCAGGACCACGGTGTCGGCGAGCGCAGCGTCCAGCGACCTCAGCGCGCCCGCCCGGTCCTGTGCGTGGGCGATGACCTTGGCCAGCATCGGGTCGTAGTCACTGCCGACCACGGTGCCCTCGGCCAGGCCCGAGTCCACCCGCACGCCGGTCCCCTCCGGTTCGCGCAACGCCGCCACGGTGCCCCCGGTGGGCAGGAAGCCGCGAGCCGGGTCCTCGGCATAGACCCGCGCTTCCACCGCGTGACCGTGCATCGAGATGTCGTCCTGGGCGACAGGCAGTTTCTCTCCCGCGGCGATGCGCACCTGCAGTTCGACCAGATCGAGTCCGGTCACCATCTCGGTCACCGGATGCTCCACCTGCAACCGGGTGTTCATCTCCATGAAGAAGAACTCGTCGGGCCGATCGGCGGAGACGATGAACTCCACGGTGCCCGCACCGGTGTAGTCCACGCTGCGGGCGGTGTCGCACGCGGCCGCGCCGATACGCGCCCGCGTCGTCGCATCCAGCAGCGGCGAGGGCGCCTCCTCGATCACCTTCTGGTGCCGGCGCTGCAGGCTGCACTCGCGTTCACCCAGATGCACCACGCCGCCGTGGGTGTCGGCGAGCACCTGCACTTCGATGTGACGCGGGTTGAGCACGAAACGTTCCAGGAACAGGGTGTCGTCGCCGAACGCCGAGGCCGCCTCCCGGCGTGCACTCGTGAGCGCACCCGGTAGCTCGTGGGCGTCATGCACCACGCGCATTCCCTTGCCGCCGCCACCAGCCGACGGCTTCACCAGGACGGGAAAGCCGATCTGCGGGGCGGCGTCGATGAGGTCCTCATCGGTCAGACCGGGCCGCGAGATTCCCGGCACCACCGGAACTCCGGCCGCCGACACCGTCGCCTTCGCCGAGATCTTGTCGCCCATGGTGGCGATCGCCGCGGTCGACGGGCCGATGAACGTGATCCCGGCGGCATCGAGCGCGCGGGCGAATGTCGCGTTCTCCGAGAGGAACCCGTATCCCGGGTGGACCGCCTGGGCGCCGGTGCGCTGGGCCGCCGACAGCAGCGCGTCGATCGACAGATAGCTCTGCCGGGCCGGCGCCGGGCCGAGACGGACCGCGACATCTGCCTCGGCGACGTGCCGGGCGCCGGCATCGGCGTCGCTGAACACCGCGACCGAACGGATCCCCATCGTCCGCAGCGTCCGGATGACGCGGACCGCGATCTCACCGCGGTTGGCCACCATCACCGTATCGAACATCGTCACATCCTGAAGACGCCGTAGGAGACCGGATGCAGCGGCGCCTGGGCGGCGACGGAGAGAGCCAGTCCGACAATTGTTCTGGTGTCGGCGGGGTCGATGACACCGTCGTCCCAGAGCCGGGCGGTCGAGTAGTACGGATTGCCCTGCGCCTCGTACTGGGCGCGGATCGGCGCCTTGAACGCTTCTTCTTCGTCGGCGGTCATGTCACCGCGGACGGTGGCGAGCACTGCGGCGGCCTGCTCACCGCCCATCACCGAGATCCTGGCGTTCGGCCACATCCACAGGAAGCGAGGCGAATACGCGCGTCCGCACATCGAGTAGTTGCCGGCGCCGTAGGACCCGCCGATGACCACGGTCAGCTTCGGCACCCTCGCGCAGGCCACGGCGGTGACCATCTTCGCGCCGTGTTTGGCGATGCCGCCGGCCTCGTAGTCGCGGCCGACCATGAAGCCGGAGATGTTCTGCAAGAACAGCAGCGGGATGACGCGCTGGTCGCACAACTCGATGAAATGCGCTCCCTTGACAGCGGATCCACCGAACAGCACGCCGTTGTTGGCGACGATGCCGACGGGGTGGCCGTGGATGCGGGCGAAGCCGGTGACCAGCGTGGTGCCGTAATTCGCTTTGAACTCGTCGAATTCGCCCCCGTCGACGATCCGGGTGATGACCTCGTGCACGTCGTAGGGCACCCGGGGGTCGACGGGCACGACGTCGTAGAGCTCGGTCTGATCGGCCACCGCGTCCACGGCGGGCGCCTTCTGCCACGGGATCTCGATCTTGGCAGGTAGCGTGCCGACGATGCGGCGGACGATGCGCAGTGCATCGCGGTCGTCATGGGCCAAGTGATCGACCACCCCGGACACCTTGGCGTGCAGGTCACCACCACCGAGGTCCTCCGCAGAGACGACCTCGCCGGTCGCGGCTTTCACCAGCGGTGGTCCCCCGAGGAATATGGTGCCCTGGTTGCGCACGATCACCGATTCATCGCTCATCGCGGGCACATACGCCCCGCCCGCGGTGCACGACCCCATGACCGCGGAGATCTGAGCAATCCCGTTGGCGCTCATGGTCGCCTGGTTGTAGAAGATGCGGCCGAAATGTTCGCGATCCGGAAACACCTCGTCCTGACGGGGCAGGAACGCCCCGCCGGAATCCACCAGGTACACGCACGGCAACCGGTTCTGCAGCGCGATCTCCTGCGCGCGCAGGTGCTTCTTGACCGTCACCGGATAGTAGGTGCCGCCTTTGACCGTCGCGTCGTTGGCAACGATCATGCACTCGCGCCCCGATACCCGACCGATGCCGGCGATCATGCCCGCACCCGGGCACTCGTCGTCGTACATCCCGTCGGCGGCCAGCGCGGCGACTTCTAGAAAGGGGCTGCCGGAATCCAGCAAGCCGGTCACCCTGTCCCGGGGCAGCAACTTCCCCCGCTCGACATGGCGATCACGAGATCGCTGCGAACCGCCCAGAGCCGCGGCGGCCAACTTGGCACGCAACTGCGCGACCAGTTCGACATGGTCGTCGCGATGTGATGTCCGCGTCGGCATCGCAGGACCCCGCCTCACGTCGAGTTAATGATGACTAACCGGTGGTATGTTAATCACAATTAACTCGCAGTGTCCATCACCGGATCGGCAGGATGCGTCATGACCACCACCGACGCCACGTCCCCGCGCAACCGCGCCAAGTCGGATCGGCGCAGCCAATTGATCGCGGCGGCAGAACACCTCTTCGCCGAACACGGGTATCTGGCGGTCAGACTCGAAGACATCGGCGCCGCCGTGGGCGTCAGTGGACCCGCGATCTACCGCCACTTCCCCAACAAGGAATCGCTGTTGACCGAGCTGCTCGTCGGTATCAGCGCGCGGCTGCGGGCGGGGGCTTCCGAGGTCGCCGCCTCCACTGCAGACCCCGACGCGGCATTGGCGGCGCTCATCGATTTCCATCTCGACTTCGCGTTCGGCGAGCCGGACCTCATCCGCATCCAGGACCGCGATCTCAACAACCTGCCGGCGCCGGCCAAGCGTCAGGTGCGCCGCTCGCAACGCGAATACGTCGAGATCTGGGCCGGGGTGCTCCGGCGTCGCGAGTCGGGATTGTCGGAAGCATCAGCCCGGGTGATGGCACATGCCACGTTCGGCCTGCTGAACTCGACGGCCCACAGCATCAAACCGGGCAGCACGAAAGCGGCCGAGGCCTCGTCGCGGACCGTCCTGCGGGCGATGACGGTGGCGGCGCTGACCTCGGCCGAAATCCATTCCGCGTGAGCGTCAATACCAGGCTCGGCGACCGCCGACGGGGCGGCCGATCGAGCCGAGCACCCAGAACACCGCGCCGATCACGAGCAGGACGACGCCGATGTACAGGATGGTCGAGATGTTCAAGAACCAGCCCAGCAGCAGCAGGATCACGCCCAGAACGATCATGACTCCTCCAATCTCCGACGGGTCAGTCGCTACTGACTCGGTTGGGGCACGTTGCAATCCGTGACTTTCGGATTCACACCCGCATAGTTGAGCGGTCCGGCGACGACCGTGAGCGCAATGCTTCCGGCAGTGGCACAGTTGGCCTCACCACCGGAGAAGTAATCGCGTTGGTAGGCGGCGAACACCCCGATCAACAACCAGACGAGCACAATGACGCCGAGAATTCCTCGCATGTCCTGCCTCCTCCGTCATGGCACCCCAACGAGGCGCGCAGTCGGGTTTACCCGGCAGATAATTACGGTAAACACCGCTATCAAGCCGGCGCGGTAGCACCTCAGCCGGCGAACGCGGCAGTCAGCCAGCTGGTCATGGCTTTCAGAAGTACTGCACGGTTTTCGCGTTTGTCGATCTCGTGTCCGTCATCGTCGAACAGCAGCAGCTCAGCGTGCTTGCCCTGCTCGACCAGAGTCTCGTACATCTGCTGGGATTCGCTGGGCGGGACGTTGGTGTCGTTGAGGCCGTGTACCAGGAGCAGCGGTGCCGTGATCGCCTCCGCGCGGGGCAGCGGTGAGAGCTGCTCGAGCAGATCCTGATCGCTGACCGGATGCCCGTATTTCGGGTAGGCGGCCGCGGCGATCCACTGCTCGGTGGTGCGGTACCAGTTGTTGAGGTCGCTCATCCCGCAGATGCTGATGCCTGCGGCGAACGCGTCGGGATGGAACGCCAACGCCGCCTGCGTGAGATATCCACCGTAGGACCAGCCGCAGCACGCGACGCACCCGCGGGGCGCGTAGGAGTTGTCGACCAGGAACCGCACCGCGTCGGCGACGTCGTCGATTGCGGCGAACCGCTTCTCCCGATCGTCGGCGTGCATGAACGACCGGCCGAAGCCGCCCGAGCCACGCACGTTCGGCAGGAACACACAGATGCCCGCTTCGAGCAGACCGGGGAAGAACTCGTTGTATCCCGGCCTGCCCTGCCCTTCGGGACCGCCGTGCAGGAACAGCATCGCGCCGATGGTCGCCACCCCGTCGGGCGGGCGGAACAGCCAGCCGGTGAACGCCAGACCGTCGCGCGCGGTGACGGTCTCCAGCGTCGGGTCGGCCGACACCGGACCGCGGCTCGGTTCGCGATCGACCGTCTCCCACTCGCGGGTGCGCGGGTCGACGAGCTCGACGGTCGGTGGCATGGACGGCCCCTCGACCGTCAGCGCCAGCATCGATCCGCCGGCGCTGATCGACAGCTCGCTGGCCACCATGCCGGGCAGCGGAATCGGGTCGTAGAGCGTGTAGTCGGCGTACTCGAGGATCTGTAACTCGCTGGCGCCGTGCCGGTTCCACAGCATCGCGACGGTGGACAGGTCGTCGCTGACGGTGAATTCGTCGAGTTCACACCCGGGCCGCTCGGCGACGACGTGGTAGGCGACGCCGTCGGCGGTGACCGTAACCTCGAGCAGCCGCGCGTGCTCGGTGCCGTTCTCACTTCGGATCAGCGCGCGCACGTACCCTTCGGTGCTGTTGACGTCGTAGTCGCGCGCCGGGTGGTAGAGCTTGGTCTGTTCGCCCTCGGGTCCGTACCGCAGCCGGCGCGGGCTGTGATCGTCGAGGATGATGCCGGTGTCCGTGGTCGAGCCGGGGTCGAACGGCAGCAGGCCGGTCTCGGTGAGGCCACGCAGCATGATGAGGTCGCGGTAGCCACGCGGCCCCACGCGCACCAGGGACGCGCCGCACCATGCGTCGACCAGGCGGCCCGCGGAGCGCCGGTCGAGCACGATCGTCGAGCCGTCGGCCGGATCGATCAGGCACGAGCTGCCCACGCCGTCCTCACCGGTGAGGATGGCCGCGACCCGCGTGCCGTCCCAGCTGATCAGTTCGGCGGTGCCCTCGACCCCCGACGGCCAGTGGTCGATACGCCGCGCCGCGCGATCGTCGGGATCGGTTGTGACAACCCAGATCTGGCTGCGGGTGCCACCGACGGGTGAGACCTGGCACGCCAGCCAGTGGCCGTCGGCCGAGTGCAGGACACGGGTGACGGGCCCGTCGACGGGCAATTCCACATCGCGCGACGAGCTGGCCCGCCAGCCTCGGAGGAACCGCTGCACCGCGCGCGGGTATCCCCCGTCGTCGACCAGATGGGCGAACGCGGTGGCGTCGGGGGACATCGACGCCCCGTAGACCCGGCGAACCTGCTGTGCCACGGTGCTCGATTCTCACACGGTCCGCGGGCGACGGCGCCTCGGGCCGCCGCGGCGCCGCCACAGGTACCCTGCAGCCATGAGGTGGGTATGACGGATTCCCCCGACGGACGTCGCGATGAGCCGACGCAAGCCTTCGGCGGCGGTTACCCCACCTATCCCGGTTACTCCGACCCCGCCTACGCCGGGCAGGCCTACCCGCCGCCCACTGGCTACCGCCCCACCGAGCAGCTGCCGCCGTATTCGCCCTACGGGTACGACCCGTACGGCACCGGCCAGTATCCGCCCGGCCCCGCGTACGGCAGTGGTCCCGCTGCCTACGGCGGTGAACCGCCGCCCCCGCCGGAGGACCCCAAGCCGCCGCGGTGGCTGTGGGTCGTCGCGGGACTGGCCGTCCTGACGATCATCGGCCTGGTCATCGCCCTGGTGATCGTCAACAGCTCACGACAGCAGACCGTGATGGCACCCGCACCGGTCGCGCCGGAACCGACTGCCACGTCGAGCCGGCCGACGCCGACGACGACGACGTCGCGCCCGCCGCTCACCTCGGTCCTACCGCTGCCCACGGCGCCGTCGGCACCCATCACCACCCCGGAGCAGACGACCACACCCGGCGCGACCGACACGGTCGTCTACACCGTGTCGGGCACCGGGCGCGTCATCAACATCACCTACGTCGATACCGGCGGCCTGCTCCAGACCGAGTTCAACGTGATGTTGCCGTGGACCCGGGAGGTCTCGCTGCCCCAGCCCGCGGAGCGCTCGGCCAGCGTCAGCATCATCAACGTGGGCCGGGAGGTGACGTGCTCGATCACCGTCAACGGCACCGAGGTCCAGCAGCGCGAAGGCGCCGGTCTGACGGTCTGCGCGGCGGGTCGGCGCTAACCGGCGACGTGCCTGCCCGGCACGCGCACGCACGCGAACGCGACCAGACCCATCACGAGCACGACCAGCAGACCGCCCAGTCCGGCGCGGTCGCTGTCGAAGACGTCGATGAACACCGAGAACAGCCACGGCGCCAGGAACGTCGCCGCGCGCCCCGCGGTGGCGTAGAGGCCGAACGTGATGCCCTCCTTGCCGTGCATGGCCATCCGCATCATCAGCGTGCGCGCTGAGGCCAGCACCGGCCCGATGAACAGGCACAGCGACAGCCCGAGGATCCAGAAAGCGACGGCGCCGGACAGCGCCATCAACGTGATCCCGACAGCGATCATCGTCACCAGGGACGCGACGATGACCCTTTTGGCGCCCAGCCGGTCATGGGCGTACCCGCCGATGACGGAACCGACGGCGGCGATCACGCAGGCCGCGATGCCGAACAGCAGCACATCGGCCGACGAGATGCCGTACACCTGGACGCCCAACACGGCACCGAAGGTGAACACGCCGGCCAGACCGTCGCGGAACAACGCGCTGGCGCCCAGGTAGTAGATGACGTTGCGGTCGCGGCGCCACTCGGCGCGGACCTCCTGCCAGATTTGACGGTAGGCGCCGACGAAGCCCACCCGCTGCGGCAGCACACCCGTGCCCGCGGGGCCGCGCAGCAACAGCGGCAGCGCGAAGAGCGCGAACCAGACCGCCACCAAAAGCATTGCCGCACGCACGTTCTGACCGTCGGCGGCGGGCAGGCTCAGCAGCCCGCGGGTGTCGCCGGTGCCGGAGATGAAGCCGACGTAGACGATGACCAGCACCACCACACTGCCGACGAAGCCCGCGCCCAACCCCATTCCGGACACCCGGCCCGCGGTCTGCGGGGTGGACAGCTCGCGCAGCATCGCGTTGTAGGGCACCGTGGACAGCTCGCTCAGCGCCGCGGTGGCGGCCAGCATCACCAAGCCCGGCAGCAGGAAACGGTGGTCGTCGCGGATCAGACTCATCGACGCGACGAGCACCACCATCGCCCCGGTGAGCAGCGCGAGCGCCCGGCGCCGCCGCCCCGGCGCGTCCACCCATACCCCCGTGACCGGCGCGAAGAGCGCCACCGTCAGTCCGGCGATCGCCAGCGCCCGGCCCAGCCAGCTCGCCGGACTGGCGTCGCCCGGGAGATCGTCGCCCACCGCGTTGGTCAAATACACCGAGAACACGAATGTCACCACGATCGCGTTGACGGGGGTGGCGCCGAAATCCCACAGCACCCAGGCCGCGACGCGGGATCGCACCGGACCGGCGACAGGAGCCTGGACCGGAGGCGACTCGCTCATGGACGCCCACGATATAGTCAGCGCCCATGCCCGTCCCCGGACCCAGTGCGCAGGCGCGCGCGGTCGTCACCGGCGCGTCCCAGAACATCGGCGAGGCGCTGGCCGTCGAGCTCGCGGCCCGCGGCCACCACCTGATCATCACCGCCCGCCGCGGCGAGGTGCTCGAGGCGCTCGCCGAACGCATCCGCAGCCAGTACGGCGTCACCGTCGAGGTGCGCGCGGTCGACCTGGCCGACCCGGCCGGCCGCGCCGAGTTGTGCACCGAGCTGGCAGAGCGCGAGATATCGATCCTGTGCGCCAACGCCGGGACCGCGACGTTCGGGCCCGTGGTGACGCTGGACCCGGCAGAGGAACGCAAACAGGTGCAGCTCAACGTGCTCGGGGTGCACGACCTGGTGCTCGCCGTGCTGCCCGGCATGGTGGCGCGGCGGGCCGGCGGCATCCTGATCTCCGGCTCCGCGGCGGGCAACTCCCCCATCCCGAACAACGCCACCTACGCGGCGACGAAGGCGTTCGCCAACACCTTCAGTGAATCGCTGCGCGGTGAGGTGAAATCGGCCGGCGTGCACGTCACCGTGCTGGCGCCCGGGCCGGTGCGCACCGAACTGCCCGATCCCGATGAGCAGTCGCTGGTCGAGCGGCTGATCCCCGACTTCTTGTGGATCGACACCGAGTACACCGCGAAGGTGTCGCTCGACGGGCTGGACCGCAACAAGATGCGCGTCGTTCCCGGCATCACGTCGAAGGCGATGTCGGCGGCCAGCGGCTACGCACCGCGCGCGATCGTCGCGCCGATCGTGGGCGCGGTGTACAAGAAGCTCGGCGGCGACTGACTGCGCCTGACTACCGCCGCCGGCGGCGGCGTCCGGTGCCGAAGATGCTGCGGGTGATCTCGCGGCCGATCACCGTCCCGGCCGAGCGCATGGCGCTCTTGAACGCCGGACTGTCCATCACGGTGTCGAGGAAACCTGGCTCGCGCGGCTGCACCGGTTCCGGCATCGGCGGCAGATCCCACGGCTGCGGCAGCGGAATCTGTTGCGGGACAGGCTGTTCCGCGAGCGACGAGGCCGCAGGCGAGGCGAGCTTGGCCGCCAGCCTCTCGTAGGCCGACTCCCGGTCGACAGTCTGGCCGTATTCGGCCTGCAGTGGGCTCGCAGCCGCCGCGGCTCGAATCGCGTCGGGTCCGATCGTGTCCATCAGCGAACGCGGTGCACGCACTCGGGTCCAAGCCACCGGCGTCGGCACCCCGGTCTCCGACAGCACCGTCACGATCGCCTCACCGATGCCCAGCGATGTCAACGCGGACTGCAGGTCGTAATCGTCGGTCTTCGGGTAGGTGCGCACCGTCTTGTTCAGCGCCTTCTCGTCGTCCGGGGTGAACGCGCGCAGCGCGTGCTGGATGCGCGCACCGAGCTGGCTGAGCACGTCCTTGGGCACGTCGGTGGGCAGCTGGGTGCAGAAGAAGACGCCGACGCCCTTGGACCGGATGAGCTTGACGGTCTGCTCGACCTGCGTCAGGAACGCCTTCGACGCGTCGGCGAACAGCAGATGGGCTTCGTCGAAGACGAACACCAGCTTGGGTTTGTCGACATCGCCGACCTCGGGCAGCATCGTGAACAGATCAGCCAGCACCCACATCAGGAACGTCGAGAACATCGCCGGGCGGGTGGCCTGCGCACCGAGCTCGAGCAGTGAGATCACCCCGCGACCGGAGGCGTCGACGCGCAGTAAATCCGCGGGCTCGAGCTCCGGTTCGCCGAAGAACGTGTCGCCGCCGTCGGCCTCGAGGTTGATGAGTGCGCGCAGGATCACGCCGGCGGTGGTCGTCGACACCGCGCCGAGCGCTTTGAGTTCGGGTTTGCCCTGCTCACTGGTCAGGTACTGGATCACCGAGCGAAGATCCTTGACGTCGAGCAGCGGCAGGCCCTGCTGATCCGCCCAGTGGAAGATCAGCCCCAGCGTCGACTCCTGAGTTTGGTTCAGGCCCAACACCTTCGACAGCAGGATCGGCCCGAAGCTGCTGATGGTGGCGCGCACCGGCACCCCGGAGCCCGACGTGCCCAAGGACAGGAACTCCACCGGGAAGGATGCCGGCATCCACGCATCCCCGGTGTCGGCGGCGCGCTGGGTGACCTTGTCGCCCCCGGCACCGGGACGAGACAGCCCGGACAGGTCGCCTTTCACGTCGGCCATCAGCACCGGCACGCCGGCTTCGGACAGCTGCTCGGCGAGCATCTGCAGCGTCTTGGTCTTGCCGGTGCCTGTGGCACCGGCGACCAGGCCGTGCCGATTGACCGTCGCCAGCGGGATGCGCACTCGCGCGGTCGGATCGCTGACGCCATCGACGACGACGGACCCGAGTTCGAGTGCGGGCCCCTCACCGGCGTAGCCCGCCGCGATCCGCTGCGCCGCGCTGCTGGACGACTCCGTCACCATGCGTCGCACCTTAGTGCGGTGTGAGGAATTAGGGTGGATCGCTGTGCGTGACGAATTGGTGTGGATCGACTGCGAGATGACCGGCTTGGACCTGGGGTCCGATCGACTCATCGAGATCGCCGTCTTGGTGACCGACTCGGAGCTCAACATCCTCGGCGACGGTATCGACGTGGTGATCCACGCCGAGGAGGACGCGCTCACGTCCATGGTCGACGTCGTCACCCAGATGCACACCAAGTCGGGGCTGATCGACGAGGTCCGGACGTCGACGATCGATCTCGCCACCGCCGAGACCATGGCGCTGGACTACATCCGCGAACACGTCAAACAGGCCAAGACGGCACCGCTGTGCGGCAACTCGATCGCCACCGATCGCGGCTTCCTGGCCCGCGACATGCCCAAGCTCGACGACTACCTGCATTACCGGATGATCGACGTCAGCTCGATCAAGGAACTGTGCCGCCGCTGGTATCCCCGCATCTACTTCGGCCAGCCGGAGAAAGGTCTGACTCACCGCGCGCTCGCCGACATCCACGAATCGATCCGCGAGCTGAAGTACTACCGGCAAACCGCGTTCGTGCCGCCGCCCGGGCCCGCGACCAGCGAGATCGCGGCGATCGCGGCCCAGTTGGGCCCGACATCGACAACTGATTCGGCTGACGGGGGTCCCACCGGCTAGTATCGACGACGCCGCGCGAGCGGCAATGGTGGCTGTAGTTCAGTTGGTAGAGCACCAGGTTGTGATCCTGGCTGTCGCGGGTTCGAGTCCCGTCAGCCACCCCAGCTGAAACATCGCCCCACCTGCATATTCGCGGGTGGGGCGATGTCCGTTTCGGGGTCCATGCAACGGATCATGCAATAGTGGCCCGCCAGCGCGGCGGTCAGGTGGTCTCGCGTCCGCCCATCTCGTTGCGGACCTCGGCGCGCAAGTCGTCCTCGGACAGCTCGACGCCGGTTTCCTTGCGGTAGGCGTCGATGACGTAGGCGACCGCACGATCCTCGGTGAGGCCGTCGGGGATGTTGATGGTCCGGTCGAACTGCTCGGTGACCTGACGCTTGATCTCTTCCTCGAAGTCGTCCGAGAACGATGCCATCGGGCACTCCCTCCTGTGGTTGCGGGTGGGCGCAGTGTAGGCGCGCCCGCCGACACCCAGCGGTCGTCGGAGGTGTCGGCCTCCGTCAATAACATGGATCTGTGGACACCATGGCTGCGCCACCGGCGCTGACGCGCGCAACGTTGCGCGACGCGATCACGGAGGCGCTCTACCCTATTAGCGCCTACGAGCTGGCGGACATCTGCGTGGCGTTCGGTCTTGCGGAGAAAGGACCGGACGAAGACGACCCGTTCCTGAGCAAGCGGGCCTACATCAAGCGCCGGGTCAACACCATGTCCCGCGACGACCTCCTCGACCTCGCACGCAAGGTTCATGAGGAGTACCCGACAGACGAGCTAGCCGTGCTGGTCGGCTCCCCCGGCTACCGCGGTGTTGACGGCGAGATGAAGAACCTGATCTTCGCCGCCAACGGCGCGAAGCCGAAGATCGTGCTCACCGACGCCGTCAACAACACGATCGACATCGTTGAGAACGCCGACAAGTGCCTGGTGTACGACCGCCCCCTCGCCGAGAACGGCCTGTCCTGGCGCGAGTTGGTGGCATGGTGGAGCAGCGAGCACGACCCAACCACCGGAACCGAGCGTGATGCCGCACACCACCTCTACAACCGCCTGCGCGCGTCGATGGGCGACAACGAAGCCGAACAGTTCTTGTTCGCCGAGTACGGGAAGCGATACGGCACCCTCGGGTTCGACCAACCGGCCCTGATCCCACAGATCTACCTCCACTACGACCCGTATACCAAGCGGACGGGAGCCACGCTGCTTCGACAGCGGATGGACTTCCTGATGCTGCTGCCGGGACGGCGGCGCGTGGTGTTGGAAATCGACGGCAAGAAGCATTACTCCCGCGACGACGGGAACGCAGATCCGCGACGCTACGCCGAAATGGTCGCCGCCGACCGGGAACTGACGCTCGCCGGATACGAGGTGTACCGGTTTGGCGGTCAGGAATTGGTTGATCGCGCCGCCGCGTCGACCATGCTGGATCGCTTCTTCAACGACCTGTTCTGACTCCTCAATCGGTGCCGGACACCGCCGCCGCGAACCGGTCCACCGCCGACCGCTGCATCGTCGGCGTGACGTGGGAATAGATGTCCATCGTGGTGGTGAACGTGGTGTGGCCGAGGCGTTCCTGCACCACCTTCGGGTTCTCCCCCGCCTCCAACAGCACCGTCGCGTGCGTGTGGCGCAGACCGTGCAGCGTGATCACCGGCAGCGCGTCGGTGCCCAGAGCCTTACGGGCCTTGGCCACGCGGCGGGTGAACATTTCCGACACCGACATGGGGTTGCGCGGTGTCCCGTCGATGGTGCCGAACACCACCGCGTCCGCTCGGGTGAAGTCCAACGCCACCGAACCGCGTTCAGCGCGCCACCGCCTGAGCACCTTCGCCGTCTCGGCGTCGATCTCCACGGGGCGCGCCCGGGTCGCCGGGTACCTACCCGACCTCGAGGCCCAAGCGGTGACTTGGGAGGCCGGTCAGCACCATCCCGACCGGGTGGCCGCGGCAGTGGTGGCCCACGACGTGCTGGCGCATACCGTCGGTCACTACGTCCACTTTGTGAGCCCCATCGACACCGTCCGACGCGCCCGCGAGGGCAAGCTTCCACCGCCACCCGCCTGGATGCGCCGCCGGATCGGCGGACAGTGAGGCGCCTAGGCCGATAGCTTCGGCTCCGTGGACCTCGCCAACGTCATCATCAGCGGAGTCAGCGCAGCCGTGGCCTTGGGGTCGGCCATTGCGGCGGGCGTATCGGCGTTGCGGTCCCGCGAAGCCAAGCGGATCGCCGAGGAGAAACGGGACGAGGCCGTGCAGGCGGCGAAGGACGTCGCGTCCGACGTCGGTCGGATCGCAACGGTGCAGGAGTCTCGCCAGCGTGCCGAGGAGGCGCGCAACACCGCTGAGCAGTCCGCGCAGGCGTCCAGCGTGTTGATCGTGCTCTCTGAGGTGCAGCGAGGTTTCAGCGGCTGGAAGGTTCACAACGAGAGCAGTCAGCCCGTCACGAACGTCGTGGTTAGCGGCCTGGCGGGCGCGCAGATCGTTGTCTACCTGGGTTCAGAGCCGGAGCCGCGGTCCGAGTACGTCGAGCCCACGGTGGGCGCATATCAGCAGTCTCGGTTGATGTTTCGGCCCACTGGCACTGATGCCGTCCACGCGGACGCCTCCGAGATCGAGCGGATGGCGCTGCGGTTCACCGACGCACGCCAGCAGACGTGGGAGAAGATCGGCAGCCAACCCGTGCGGCCAGTTGTCTCCTAATCGGTTGATCGACGCTTCCGTCACCCCCGCTGGAAGCCGCGGGGCGTGATCGGCAGATACGACCGTCGACCCGTCGAGACAAGCTGACGGTCACGCTCGCGAGCGGGCAGCGGCACCGGACGAATCACCATCGCGGGAGCCGCTCGCTCCGGCGACCACGGTCGAGGGATGTGGTAGCCGACGATGCGGTGATCGGTACCGTCCACGGTGCCGTCCGGCTTCACCTTGATCAGTTCGTGGGTCGCGCGCTTGAGCAGGTTCATCGCCTGCATCGTGGTGCCCCACACGGCGATCTCGACCGCCGCCTTGCTGATGTAGGTGATGGACCCGCTTTCGCCCAGGTACCGGCGGCGGGCAACGTCCCACAGGGAGTCCAGCGCCTTGGTGATCAGCACCGACACCGCCAGTTCGCGGCCGGGGTTCGAGTCCTCCATGGTGAGCCACCAGTGCGCCTCGTTCTTCGCCGCTTCAGGGTGCCCCTTCCTGTGCAGGTAGACGTGGACCGGACCCTCGTGAATAGTGACCGGCTCGCCGTCCATCGGCTGCCACGACACTTTCGCCTCGTCGTCATCGACTGCGACCGCGCTCACCCCGTGCTTGACCGCGTTGTAGACGAAGGCGTCACCGAGAACCCGGTTGGCGCAGTCGATCAGCAACATGGCCAGCGCGTCGATGGCGTCCTCGAACTCGTCATCGGTGAGTTGCACTACCGCGTCGACGCGGCTGGTCCCACCTAGAAACACGGTGGCGATCTGCTCGCGGTTAAACCCTGCGTCGAGCGCGGCGTCGAGCTTCGCCTTGTACTCGCGGAAGTCCGTCGAAGCCGACATGCCGAGCCACGGGCATTCGGGGTGCTCGGTATGCGCGAAGAACATCCGCAGCAGCGTCTCGGAGGCGTGGTTGGCGATGGTCACCGCCTCCATGCGCATGTACCGCTGTCGAGCCTCCGAAGTCGGCGGTGGCATCGCGCCGAGGTACGCGGCACCGATGGTTCGGTCGGTCCCGTACAGCGGGGCGAGCTGGTCGTCGCTGCACGCCATCAGCGACAGCGACTCGATGCGCATCTTGATGAACTCCGCCGGGTCGGCGGTGTAGAACACGGCGTTCAGCTCCGGGTATTGGCTGGGGTCGAGCCGACGGCCCTTCGGATCGTTCTTTTCCCACGGCTTCGGCCCACCTCGATACTTGCCCATGAACGGGAGTGTAGGAACGTCAGCTGACATGACTGGCCTGGCCGCCCGGCTCGCGGTGACCGCGACGGGTCAGAACGTCCACCCTTGGGCCTCGATGTACTCCATCAGGTTGAGGCACGGCACCCCGAGGTCACCGCACACATCGGGGATGCGCGGCTTGTCCAGATTGCCGGTGGCAATTTCCTCGGTGACGACGGTGCCGTTGCGCACCATCGCCAGGGCGATGACGAACGGGTCAGCGCCGCTGCGCCTTCCACCTTGACGGACGAGCTTGTCGTGCACGGTGAGTATCTGGGCGGCGCTCTGCTGGATCGGAGTTTCGAGCGGCACGAACAGGTCGCCTTGGGCATCGGCCCACCGCTTGGCGTCGTCGTCGCGACGGCTCAGTTCGCGTTGCACCTCATCCACGGACCTGATCTGCCCTGCCGCAATGGCGTCCTCGATCTGCACCCATAGCGTTTGAAACACTCTGGGCCGGAAGAGGTCACGTCGCCCGTTGAGGATCGCGCTGGTGTCGAACGAGTAGAACTTGTCGGTCACACAACGCTCCGCAGCTCGGCGGACTCGGCCAGGCGCGGAATCTGGCTCACCTTCGCGTCCAGGTAGATCGCGGCGGTGTTGCTGTCAATGACCCGACGGCGGTGGGCGTCGGCGACGGCGCGCACGTAGCCCTTGCCGAGGTCGCGCACGGTGTTGCGGTACCAGTCCCCGCCGCCGGTCGACCGCGCGCGGTCGGCCTCCTCATCGTGGGCGGCGATGAACTCGGCACGGCGCTGCCGGTACAGCTCGACCGGCACCAGGCCCAGCGTGGACAGCCGCCGCAGAAAAGCCTCGGCGCTCACACCGAACTGCGCAGCCACCGGGCGCAGCGTCTCGTAAGTCCACGAGGCCGGGATGTCGGTGCGCGCGATCACTTCGGGCCTTCCGCGCACCTGGGCGGCGGGCATCAGTATGGCGGCGGCGATGGCGTTGCACCGCGCCTCCAAGGTCCGGTTGGCGCTGCGGGGCCGGTCGTCGGTCACCACGTCGCACAGCCCTTCGGTGTGCAGCACCAGGTGGACGAACTCGTGTAGCAGTGAGAACAGCCGCGGGCGGGGGTAATCGCCGCCGTTGAGCACGATCACCGGCAGCACGTCGAAGAACAGCGACATGCCGCGCATCTCGTCCACGGCCACCTTGCCGCCACGGGTCGCCAGCACCAGCACGCCGGACGCCTCGATCGCCGACACCCACGCATTCAGGTGCTCGTAGGGCGTCGGCGAGTTCGGCGGGATGGGCAGCGGCCCGACCTCGATCAGGGCCGCGCGGATGCGCGCCGCGATGTCGGCATCGCTGTCGTCCTCGGACACTGGGACGCGCCAGGCATCGGGTAGCTCCCGCTCCTCGGTCTCGGCCAGCTCCAATGCATAGTCACGCTGTGTGTGCGCTCGCCGGAACTCCTCATGCAGCTCGAGCGACCACTTCCCGCCGTCGGCACCGTCGAGCCGCCGGAAGTCGCGCAGAGTGTCGAACCCCTCGGGCGGCGCGGGGAGGAAGAACACCGCCAGCGACCGCTTGTACACCTCGGCCGCCTTGCGCAACTGCGCAATGGTCGGCACCGCCGTGCCCGCCTCCCATGCGGCCACCCGGTCGTCGGGCACCCCGATCTTGCGCGACGCCGCGACCTCGATCAGGCCGCACGACTCGCGCGCCCAGCGGAGCACCGATGGCTCAACGGGGGCGGGTATGGACGGCATGCTCACGATGATGCACCACCCCTACCCACAACGATGCCCGAACATCCCCACCAACCACCCTCGTGCCCAGGTAGAGGCACGGCGTCGCCGATTCCATGCAACGAACCATGCAACGTCGTCGTTGCATGACGGTGTACCGCCGCGTACCCAGATGTAGGGGCCCACACCACTGCGTCCCAGCTCAGAGGCATATTTTCGCGCTTTGATGTACCCGGATGCGCGTCGCACACGGGAGTTCGAGTCCCGTCAGCCACCCCGCAGGTCAGGGGCCCCTCACGGGGCCCCTGACGTGTTTCCCGGGTCGCCGGCTTTTCAGATCGCGACATGAAGCATCGTCATTGCGGACGCCGTCCCGCCCGGAAGGTTTGGTGGCGCGCGGTCTCGAGGCTCAGACCGGGTCGAAGTCCTCCCAGTGCTCGATCTCCAGACGGTCCCCTCGCACCCTCGGAGTCAGCGCCCCGGGCCCGGCGAAGTGCGCGGGGTAGACGGCCGTACCCTGCTGCGCGGCCCTCGCGAGTACGCGGGTGCGGCTGATCCGTGCCTGCTCGGCATCGATGTCGAACGCACAAGAATCGTTGGTCCTGCTGATCTGAAGCGGAGTGTGCACCAGATCGCCGACGAACACGGCGCCGGCTCCGCTCTCGAGCCAGACCACCGACGAACCCGGGGTGTGACCGGGCGCGGGTTCCACCCGCACGGCGTCATCGATGCGGTGCTCGCCCCGCCAGGTCTGCAATTGTCCGGAGGCCGCGATCGGGGCAATGCTGTCCTCGAAGACCAACCGGATGCCCGCGAATCGCGCCTTCTCGTCCTCGGTGCGCGCGGGACGCATTCGTTCGGCGTTCTCCGGGCGGAAGTAGTCGTAATCGGCTTCGGGCACGACGAAGGTGGCGTTGGGGAACGTGGGCACCCACTGCCCGCCGACGAGTGTGGTGTTCCACCCCACGTGGTCGTAGTGGATGTGGGTGTTGATCACCACGTCGACGTCGGCGGGCTGCACCCCGAGGCCGGCGAGGTCGGCCAAGAAGTCCGTGTGCAGGTGGTCGAGAACAGGGGCCTGCGGGCGCTCACGATCATTGCCGACCCCCGTGTCGATCAGGATCGTGCGACCGCCCGTGCGCAGCACCCAGGTTTGGATCGCGGCGCGGTAGGCGCGGGTCTGCGGAACCCAATGGTGCGGAGCCAGGTCGTCGGTCCACAGGTCAGCCGGGGTGTCGGGGAACATCTCCCCGACGGTCTTGAGCGGGCCCACCCATTCCAGCACCCGAGCGATCTCGACAGAACCGATCCTGACAACCATCACCGGGCTCCCTGTTCATCGAGCAGCGCCAACGGCCGCACGGGTGCACCCGTGGCGCCGAGCATGTTCAGCGGCGCACAGACGAACGCGAATTCGCGCTGTCCACCGAGATTCTCGAGATTCATCACCTCGATCAGATGGATTCCGTGCTCGGCGAGCAAGATGCGATGAACCGGAAGCTCGGCGAGCCCGATCGCGGACGAGATGCATTCCAGTGCAACGGTGTCGGCGCCGACAACGGCGACGCCTCGCTGGGCCAGCCACTCCGCACCCGCGGGGTCCAAACCCGGAACACCGGTTCGTCGCCCGACGTAGGCCTCGGAGTCAGGCCAGAGCTGCGCCCAACCGGTGCGCACCAGCACCGCGTCACCGGGCCCGATCGGCACATCGACCAGTTCGAGGTCGTCGGCCGACACGGCCTCCCCGGCTCCGAGCCGGTCGACGCCACGCAGAAGCGGCACGTCGACGAGAACCGCGCGGCGCACTGCCAGCGGGAACTCGTCGATCCCGCCGGCTGCATAACGGCCGTCGACGACGTCGGTGCGCCGACCACCGAAGATCTTGCCGTCGACCGCAACGTGACACAACGCGTCGACGTGTGTCCCGACGTGGCCACCGGAGGTGAACATCTCGTGGGCGCCGGTCATCCCGTCCGGTCGCACGGCGTCGCCGTGGCGCAGCGTCAGTGCCGACCGAAATCCGGGGTGCGACGGTGACGATGGCGCACCGTTGAACAGCGGCTGACCCAGGTCGAGAACACGAACGGGGTTTTCGGCGAGGTGGTCGAGGAGTCGCATGTCAGTAAGCCTCGTCCAACGCCCTGTGGCGCGTCTCGGGCAGGGTGAGCACCGTGGCGGCGGTGATCAGAAGAACGACCACCACGTAGCCGTCGAAGGCAGACCGGCCGAAGTGCTGCCCGACCCAGCCCTGCAGGTAAGGGGCCGTTCCACCGAACAGCGCCACGGTAATCGAGTACGGGATGGCCATTCCGCTCGATCGGATGCCGGTGGGAAACAACTCGGCGTAGACGGCGGGCAGGATCGACACGCCGGCGGCCAGCGGCACCATGGCGATCAACAGAGCCGAGAACAATTGCCATGCCGAATCCTGCAGTAAATACTGCAACGGGAATTGTGCTGCGGCACTACCTAATACGCTGATCAACAGCACCGGCTTACGGCCGATTCTGTCGGAGAGCGCACCCCACAGCGGCATGGCCGCCATGAATGCCAGTGCCGCCCCGATCGCCGCGGTCAGCGCCTGCGCGGACCCGATGTGCAAGGTGGTGATCGCGTAAGACGGGGCCGCGATCACCCAGGCGTAGTAGACGACAGTGAAGCCGATGCTCAGTCCGACCACCTGCGCCACCTGCCGGCGGTGACCGAGTATCGCCCGGAAAAGCGTTGTTCGTTGCGGCTTTTCGTCATTCTTCCGGAAGACTTCCGGCTCGTCCATCACTCGCCTCATGTACGCCGTGATCAGACCGAACACTCCGCCGAGCAGGAACGGCACCCGCCAGCCCCATTCGTGCATCGCCGCGGTGGACAGTTGGGAGGTCAGCAGGAGCCCCACCGCGATCCCGATGGTGTTTCCGCTGACACTGGCGATGTAGATCAGGCTCGACCAGCGTCCGCGGCGCGGGGGTGGCGCGATCTCCGACAGGTACGTCTGCGCGGCGGGAAGTTCCCCGCCGCACGCCATCCCCTGGATCAGCCGAGTCGCCACCAGCACGATCGGCGCCCATAGGCCGATCGCGTGGTAGGACGGGGTCAGCCCGAGGACGAAACTCGCCGCGGCCATGCATCCGACAGCGACCATCATCGCGAAGCGTCGCCCGCGGCGGTCGGCGAGCAACCCGAACACGATGCCGCCCAGGGGACGCGCGCCGAATCCGACCGCGAACACCGCGAGGCTGGCGAGTACGGCAGTCGTGGGATCGCCCGCGGCGAAGAACTGGTCGGCGAAGAACGGCGCGAAGACCGCGTAGACACCCCAGTCGTACCACTCGATCGCGTGCCCCAGGCCGATGGCCGCGAGGTGGCGCTTCGGCGTGGGGTGGTCGGTGGTCTGCCGGTCAGCCGTTCTCGCGGTGGTCATGATGCTTCTCGCTTCGACGTGGATGAACAGAGCTGCAGCCGCCGGACCGCGAGTGAGGCCAGCAGGACCGCACCGTCGACGAGCCCGCCGTCGTCGAAAAGGGCTGCAGGGCTGTGGTTGTAGGCGGCATTGTCGGCGCACATGCCGGCCGGCATGGCGCCGAGGCTCAGGAAACAACCCGGCACGTGCGCCAGGATGCGGGAGAAGTCCTCGGAACCGTTCTCGGGTCGAGACGATCGGTGCACCCGGGTGGGTCCGAACAGCTCGGTACCGATGTCGATCGCCAGATCGGCTTCGCCACGATCGTTGACCGTCGGCGGACGCATCGGCGTGAACGTGATGTCCGCTCGGACCCCATGCGCGGCGGCGACACCGTCGAGCACCCGGCGCGCGAGGGCGTGCACGCGCTCCTGCGCGGCGGTGGAGAGCGTTCGGATGTTGGCGACGAAGCGGGCCGATTCGGGAATCACGTTCGGCCGCTCACCGGCCTCCACCACACCGACGGTGACGACCGCCGGATCCTGATTGTCGAGGTCGCGTCCGGCGGCCCGCTGCAGTGCCAGGATCATCTCCGCGGTCGCCGGAACGGGGTCGTGGGCCAAGTGGGGTGCCGACGCGTGACCGCCGGCACCGACGACGCGGACCTCGAGCTGCGCGGAGGCAGCCAGCACGGCACCGGCGCGCGTACGGACATGGCCTGCAGGCTGATTCGAGAACACGTGCAGTGCGTACGCCGCGGCGACCGGGACTCCCGCCGCCTCGAGAAGACCTTCGTCGAGCATTGCCTGCGCACCTTCCCAGCCCTCCTCCCCGGGCTGGAACATCAACACGACGTCGCCGTCGAGTTCATCGCGGCGCTCGCACAGCAGTTCTGCGGCCCCGACCAACATCGCGGTGTGCAGATCGTGGCCACACGCATGCATCGCACCGGGCACTTCCGATGCGTACGACAGGCCGGTGGCTTCCTGCACCGGCAACGCATCCATGTCTGCACGCAGCAGCACAGCGTGCGAGGCGCGTCGTCCCCGCACGATCGCGGTCACGGAGGTCAACGCATCACCGGTGCTGATCTCGACGGGGAGCCGGCCCAGCGCGTCGAGGACCTCGGCTTGGGTTCTCGGGAGCTGCAGGCCGATCTCGGGTCGGCGGTGCAGCCGTCGGCGCAGCGCGGTCAGCCGGTCGCCGAGGTCGCCGCGTTGGAATGTGTGAGGCATGGGTCTACCGTGGGCCGCTGAGCATATACGGCGCCCAGAATCGCAGATATGTGAATTGCGGTGCGCATATACTCCGAATTCGTGCACGCACTACCGCTGCAGGAGCTGGATCTGCAGCTGATCCATGCACTGCAGATCGCGCCGAGAATCAGCTGGTCCGAGGCAGGTCGGATACTCGGCGCCAGCGCGCAGGCCCTGGCCGCACGCTGGGAGCGGTTGCGCGCCAACGGTTTCGCCTGGGTCGCGGTTCATCCCGGAGGCACCTACCAGCACCAGACCACCGCGTTGATCGAGGTCGACTGCCGCGCCGGGGCACAGCGGGAGGTGGTGCAGGCGTTGTGCGCTGATCCGCGGGTGGTGACAGTGGAGGAATCCACCCAGGGATACGACCTTCTGCTCACGGTGATGACGGCCGACATGTCGCAGATGAGTCGGTTCGTCGTCGACGACCTCGCCACCATGACGGGGGTGGCCGGCAGGCGCACCTACGTGGCAACCGCCGTTCATCGGGACGGCAGCAGCTGGCGGCTCGACGCCCTCGACCCGGCCCGGGTTCGGGCGCTGGAGAACGTCGCGCGGCGAGCGCGCCGTGCCACGGCCCCCGGCCCGCCACCAGCTGCGTGGCCGCTCATCCAGGCGCTGAGCGGTGACGGGCGGCGCACTGCCGCCGAGATCGCGGACCTCGTCGGGCGCAATCCGGCGACCGTGCGCCGCCAACTTCCCCGCCTGCTGGCCTCGGGGATGCTGTCGATACGCTGCGAAGTGGCGCACACCGCGGCGCGCCGCCCGATCAGCTGTACGTGGCGCGCACGGCTGCGGCCGGCCGATCGGGCCCGCACGGTTGCCGCCTTGCACACCCTCCCCCACGTGCGCCTGTGTATGTCCACCACTGGTGATGCCAATCTGCTGATCACCGCGTGGACTCCCGATCTGGCGCGCATCCTCGAGATCGAACAGGTGCTCGGCGACAGATTGCCCTGGTTGGAGCTGCGCGACAGCGGGATCAACCTGCGAACGTCCAAGCGGGTCGGCTGGCTCCTTGACGAGCGCGGGTGCGCGACCGGGGAAGTGGTGACTCCGATCGCGCTACGGCCGACCTAGACGTTGGCGTTACCGGCCTGCCATTGCTCCCACGGGATGTTCCAGTCACCGAGGCCGTCGGTTCCCGGCAGAGGCGACCCCACCGTGTTGACGATCTCGACGATGTCTCCGCGCTTGGCGTTGTTGTAGAACCACTGCCCGTTGCTGGTACTGACGTTGATGCACCCGTGGCTGACGTTGCTGTAGCCCTGGCTGCCCACCGACCACGGGGCGGCGTGCACGTAGATGCCGCTGTAGGAGATCTGGGTGGCCCAATCCACTTCGGTGCGATAGCCGTTGGGTGATTCGACCGGCACACCGTAGGTCGACGAGTCCATCACCATGTGCGCACGACGATCCCCGACGATGTAGGTGCCGTTGTTCGTCGGCGTGCTGTTCTTGCCCATCGACACCGGCATCGACTTGATCACCTCGCCGTTGCGCCTCACCGTCAAGGTCTTGGTGTTGTCGTCGACGGTCGTGATGACCTGATCGCCGATCGTGAAGGACGTCGAGACGTTCTCCTGACCGAACAGCCCGTCGCCGAGGTCGACGCCGTAGGTGTTGACCTCCACCTCGACCTTGGTGCCCGGCTTCCAGTACTCGGCCGGACGCCAGCGCACCTCGCGATTGCTCAGCCAGTAGAAGGCGCCCTCGACCTCGGGGGTCGTCTTCACCGTGATAGCGCGTTGCGCCGCAAGGCGATTGGGGATGTTCTCGTCGAATCGCACGGCGACGGGTTGTCCCACCCCGACCACTTCACCCTCGTTGGGCAGCACATAGGGCATCGTCAGGTTCTCCGGCGAGTGCGTCTCGAACGACATCTGCCGCTTCGCGACGCCACCGAGACCGAGAGACTCCGCGGTGAGCGTGTAGCGCTTGTTGTAACCCAACGGCTCCGCGGTCTCCCACGTCAGGCCGTCGTCGGACAGTCGGCCCTGCACGGGCTTGCCGTTCTCGTTCATCATCGACACCGCACCCAGAACCCCGAACTCGGCGCTCACGGTCACCGGAGAGTCCACACTCACCCCGACTGCGCCGTCTTTGACCGAGGAGGTCAACTTCGGTACCAGCAGATCACCGAACGGGGTGCCCTTCTCGTCGATGACCTGCGGTGCGGCCGACTCCGTCCGGCTCCCACACGCTGTCATCGCCAGCGCCATCGCGGGAACCAGCACGACCGCGGCCAGCCAGGCCCGCCCGCGCGTCGCCGTGTTGCGCTGCCACATAGTCGCTCCATCTCTTCTACACAGACTTGTCGGGGAATACCCACAGGAGGTTCCCAGCATTGTCGGGTTCGATTCTACGATGCATTCGGCACGCGCACATGAACGCGACGTTGCGATCGGGAAGTGCCCTGACAAGCGGATTCTTCGGTGATTTCCGTCCTGCGCCGCGGGCCTGTTATTGTCTCACACGCGCGCCGTTAGCTCAGTTGGTAGAGCAGCTGACTCTTAATCAGCGGGTCCGGGGTTCGAAACCCTGACGGCGCACAGGTAGGGAAGGGTTTCAGCGTTGGGACTGCACCCAACGCTGAACCCAATCCCGAAAATCGCTGTACCCTACGGCCATGGGCTCTGACCCACTCTCCCCCCAGCCTGTCGATCAGCCGCGACCAGCGGATATGCAAAACGGTGCTGTCCAGGACAGCACGGACCCGCAGCCCTGCAAGCACTGCGACGACCGCATCGCCATCACGCCGAAGTCATCGGATTACGTGCATGTCGAAGGGTGGCAGCAGGGCAAGCACACGTGCGCGGTCAAGCCTTATGGCTTCCATGCAGAACCAGTCGGTGCGTCGTGCGGTGACCATCCGGCGAACCCCTGCAACGGGAGTCGCGGCATGGAACCGAGGCGAGCGTGACCGCGCCTGATCCGTTCGGCACGCCGGGCTGGGATGCGCTGCGGTCGCGCCGCGACCACTTCCCGCCAACGATGGCGACCGCAGAGGTAATCGCAGAGTTGGCGCGCCGGAAGGCGGTCGAGCACCAGGCGCGGGAAGAGGCGGCGATCCGGGCGGCGCTCACCAAGCGGGCGAAAACCGCGCTGATCGACACCGTTGACCACGGCGACTTCGGCGACGCGTCTGGACATCTGGGCGGCGACGGCTTCGACGCGATGGCCACGGCCGCGGTGGATGCGCTCGAGCAGTTCTATAACGACGGTCGGAAGGCGATGGGCGGGCTCTGATGGATTACCCGAGCAAGATCGTGGCGCGACACGGCAAGGTGTCGGCGACCTATTTCAAGCGGAGCCGGCGAGTGATGATCGTGGCTGACGACGCCGCGTTCGACGACATCGACATCGCCGTGAAGCGACTCAAGAACGAGATCGCAGACCGCTGATGATTACGGATTACTCGTCGCCGTGGGGTCGGATGCCGGCGCCGCAGAGTTACGTGGCGATGCAGTTCAATAGCGATGGGACGGCGGTGGAGCGCCGCGTGGTCGACGGCCGGGTTGTGGCCGAGCGTGCGCATGCGACACCGCCTGATCATTGGCCGACCGAGGGGTTGTGATGGCTGGTCTCGCGGGTCTGTTGCTGCTGATCGCCACGGTGGGTGCGCTGTGGCCGTGGCTGCTGCTGACCGGCTTCGTCGTGGTAGTGATCAGGTTGATCGTGCGGCAGGCGCGGCGAGAGGATGCGCGGTTGCGGGCGGAAGCGGTTGAGCACGCCGGGCTCGAGCAGCGCGCCGACGAGCAGAACGCGTTGGCGTTGGCCGGCGACCCGCGCGGCGTCTACGGCGACTGGCCGCCCGCCGAGCCGAACGAGTTCCGCACTGCGGCGGGCCCGTTCACCACGGTGCAGAGCGGGTCGATCGGCGGGCCGTAGATGACGGCGTCGCACTCGCGGCATGCCCAGGTGGTGTGGCCGCCTTGGTGGGTGTTGCAGGCGAGGTGGCCGACGAGCACCTGGTGCGGGCCGAGCTCGTGCAGTTGCGGGCAGCGGGTTGGCGCGACGGTGATCCACTTTCCCGCCCTGGTCTGCACGACGTCGCCGACCTGAGTCATGCCGCCGACAGTAGACCCCGCCAACGACGAAACCGCCCCGGCCGAAGCCGGGGCTGTTGGTTTCGGATGCTGGCGCTATTCCTCTTTGCGAATCATCACTTCGCGAAGCCTGATCATCTTGTCGTCGAGGTCTTCGTGTGCGCGGTCTAGGTCGTCGGCCAGCCGCTCGCGCTCGGGCCCGTCGCTCACTGCGTATCGCTGGCGCAGTGTCGACATGATCTCGTACTTGGCGAGCATGTCGTAGGTGGCGAAGTCGCGGCGGTTGAGCTGCTCGTTGTAGTCGCGGCGCAGGCTGTCGACTTGCTCGTGACACTCGGTGCATGCGTCCTCGGCCTTCTGGCGGGCTTCCTCGGCGCGTTTGGCGGCTTGCACCGCCTGATCGACCACCCAGGTGCGGTCCTCGCGGCGGGTGTCGGCGTCGACGTGGCGCCCCTCGGCTTCGTCACGCGCGCCGGCGCCGGATGCTTGGCGGGCGCGGCCTTCGGACTCGCGGCGGTTGACTAGCCAGCCGATCAGCACGGCCAAACCGCTTGCGCCGCCGAGCTTCATGATCTCGATCAGGTAGCTACCCATCACGCTTCTTTCTGCGCAGCCACCTCCAGACGACACCGGACCGCCATGCGCAGGCCGCGCCAAACAGCCCGAAGAACGGTGCGAGACTCAGAACACCAGCCGATTCGGGGATGTTGGTCGAGTAGAAGAACAGTGCGATCGTGCAGAGCTGCAGGCCGACGAGCTCGACTACGGCGTACCCGCGGCCGACGCCCTGGGTAGACAGCAGCGCGAGCAGTCCCCCGCCGAGCAGCATCGCCGCGAACAGTGCTTGCGCCCACCCAGCCATTGCGAGGACCACGCGCGAACCGGGGCCGAACGCGAGTTGCACCGCGGCGAGGAATGCCAGGCTGACGACGGTGCCGACCTGCATGGGGTGGCGGGCGTCGTGGCGGCGGTCAGCCATAGTGACGCTCGCGGGCGAGTTTGGCGCGGCGAGCGTGGAGGACTGCGAGATAGAGGCACATGGCGACGCCGAACGGGTTGGCCGCACCGCTGGTGATGTCGCCGCGGATGTAGAGACCGATCAGGTCGTCGACGATCGCGATGCCCCAGAAGAACGCGATCATCGCCCACCAGTACATGCCGATCGTGCAACCGACGCGGTGGCTGCGCCTGGCTCGCGGGGTGTCGCAGGCGCGACCTCGGTACATGAGGACGCCGCCGACGAGCAGGACCGCTCCCCAGGTAGCCGGCGCACCCGGGATGGCGAGTGCCGTCTCCCAAATCGCCGACGCCCAACGCCGCGCACCCGATTCGAGGTGACACGCCAGGATGACCAGTCCGGTCACGATGGCCAGGAGGGAGAGATCGCGGCCGTTGAGCTCGATGATCTCGTTCTTGGCGTCCTCGCTGAGATCGTCAGGCATCAGCCTTGGGTGGGCTCGACGGCTGTGGTGAGCGACGCGGTGCCGCTGCCGCCGATGGGCGCGGACAGCACCGATGAGACCAGGGAGGCGAGGGCCATGCCGCCGGCGGTGGATGCGGCTGCGGCCCATGGCATACCGATGATCTCGACGTGTTCGGCGACGATGGTGCTGCCGATCTTGAGGATGCCGGCGCCGACGGCGAAGCCCTGCACGGCGGACTTGAAGGCGCGCTCGGCGGCGTCTTTCCAGAATGCGGTGGTGGTGAGAGTTGACATGGTGCAACACCTTTCGAGTAGAAGCGTTCGCGCAGGTCAGAGGCTGCAGACGGCTTTACAGCAGGTTTCGAGTACGACGGGTCAGAGCAGGAGCTGGTAGTTCTCGGGCCGTGTGCACCAGTCGCGGACGTGCATGCGGGCGAGGTCGAGGAATGTCGGTCCGCCGGGCCAGGCGGGGTCGATGTGGTAGCGGATGTGTGGTCCGGTGCCGGCGGCCATGAACTCGAGCGCGTACCGGGCGGCCCAGCCTGCGGCCGCGGTGCCGGTCAGCTTCTCGGGCGGGATGTGCACGTCCTTGGCGATGAGTCCGGTGATTGCGCCGATGAGCGCGGGCACACCGAATGCGAGAACGCCCGGGATGCCGCCGGCGAGCGCGCCGAGCACGCCGGTGAGCGGGATGCCGGCGGCTTTCATCACGGTCGGTACGGCTTCGACCATGCGGCGCGCGAACTCAAGCGGGTTCGACAGTTCGAACTTCGTGACTTCGATGAAGATGAGTTCCATTAGTTCGCCGACTTGGCCGCCGGGGATCTGCCCGTACATGTCGCCGTCGTTGCACAGCCAGATGCCGCGGTAGTCGGTGGTGTCGCCGAGTTCCATGTCAGCTATTCCGTTGCCCCACTTCGGTATCTGTCCGTAGAAACCGCCGCCGCCGGGGCGGGTGGGCGGTCCGAACGAGAACGAGCACAGGTAGTTGTCGGGGTGCTCGGCGCGCACCCACTGCTCGAACAGCGATCCAACGACGTCGCCGGCGGAGTACTTCCCGATGACGATCTTGGTGTCCGGCCAGGCCGTCCGGATCGCGGTGAATCGCTGCTGGGCGAGCGGCAGGGCTTCCTGCACGGCGCGCCACATGGACGGGTCGTTGACGCTGCCCGCGGTGCCGACGGGCAGGCCGCCCATCGTTGCGGCCCACGGGGTGTTGATCTCTTCCACGAGATCGGTGTTGGCCTGGCACACCAGGGAGACGAGGTCTTGGCCGATAATGCCGCCGGTGCCGCGGAACACAAAGGCCGGGAAGCGGCGCTTCGGTCGGGGCGGCGGGGCGTACTGGCCGATCTGCATCTGCTTCTTGACCGACCAGTCGAACGCGCCGCTGGTGTTGACGAGCGGGAAGGGCCGTGTGCCCTTGCGTACCTGATCGTTGACGCGCTCGGCGTAGGTCAGCATCGCGGTGCGGAACACCTCGGTGTAGGTGTCCCCACCTTCGGCCTGCGCGGCTTTGCCGTACTCCTGGCGTCCGAGGACGTCGCGGGCGTCGGAGATCAGCGGATCGGTGTCACCGATCTCGGCGGCGACTTTCCACGCCATCAGGGCGCCTCGGGGGCGGGGCACTTCGACAGCACGAACTGCGCGCGCGCGATCGCGCTCTCATCTCGGCTGCCGTCGCCGAGCTTGGCGCCGGCGCTCTCCCCTTCGGCGGTCGCGCGCACCAGCTCGATGGCGTCGGGGTAGCCCATCAGCGCCCGGTTCTCGACAGTGAGCTCATGCACCGAGCCGTCGACGTTGAGCAGCATGCCCACGGTGTCGTCGACGCCGTCGTTGGTGGCGCGGTAGATCGAACGCGACGGCCACCGGCCGCCGATGTCGGGGCTACCGGGGTAGGCCATGATCTTGTCGTAAAGCTCTTGCTGCTGCTTGTCGGTGAGTGCCATGAGGAAGCCCTTTCGCGTTGGCCTGCGGTCGATTTGCGCCTGAACGTCGGCGCGGACGACTGTCATGTCGAGCGCCCCTGGATCCCATTTGCCCTCGGCGGTCGGAGGGTCACCCTGGTCCCATTCCTTGTGACTGAGTGCGTGACTAGCGTCGGCGTCAATGCGGCGCAGGAACGCGGCGTTGACCTTCACCAGCGCGTCGTACTGAGCGTCGGGCCACGACGAGCGATGCGGCTTGCCGGGTGATCCGCCGCCGTCGTTCTGGGCTTCAATGCCGATGCACCGCTGGTTCGCGTTGTGGCGGCCACACCCGGGCGCGTAGCCGGTGCCGGCGTGCCAGCAGGAGCCGACCGCGACGAGCTCGACCACGCCGTCGCGCCGCAGGTGGATGTTCGCGAGCGGGCCGGGCAGGTCCGGGCGGCCGCCGCGGATGGACTGCCACGTCGACCCGTTGCTGCCGGTGTGGTGGTTGATGACGCCCCACAGCGAGCCCATGTCGCCGTGGCCGGACTGCAGCCATCCGGGCGTCTCGACGACGGTCAGCCCTTCGGCGCGCAGCACGTCGGCCAGCCAGGTCGGGTCGCCGGTCCAGGGGCCGTGCTCGTATTCGACAGCTTCGGGTGGCATCGGCACGGTGACGGGAGTGCCGGCCTTCACCTCGTTGTAGAGGCGGATCGCGTCGCCCCACCACTGCGCGTAGGCGGTCGGAACTCCGCTGCGTTGCACTCCCTGTACAACGTTGTTGGCCGCCATCGCCTCGGCGATGAAGTGGCCGGCGTCGATGCCGTCGTTGGCGTGGAACTCGCGCGGCAACCGGGACATGAAGTTGCGAATTGCGGTGCGCGGGTTCATCTCGTCGGCGACGGAGCCCCACCACAGTTCGCCGTTCGGACCGCGCTGCTGCTGGCAGATGCCGCACGAGCGGCCGTCGTTGGACTCCGAGTCGTGCGGGTAGTTCACGCTCGAGGGTTCGCGGGTCGGGTTGGCGGGGCACCAGATGCGCCGCTCGAACGGTGCGTCGTTGTCCTTGACGCCCGCCTCTTGCATGCAGCACATCGCGGCGAGCACCGCGGTGGGCTTCTCTTCGAGGCCGAGTTCGTTGGCGACGTCGATGAACAGCTGCATGTACCACGCGCGGGTGTGTAACGGGTCGTCTTGCAGGAACCGGGTAAAGCTCACGGGGTGGTCCTTTCGGGCATGCCGAAGAACCCGCATGCCGAGCGGCGGGCGGGCAGGGTCAGCGGGCTACAGGTGCAGCAGGCGGAAGAGTGCGGCGCGGCGGTGGGGCCACTTCGCCGAGCCGTCGCCGATCGAGCCGATCTCGTGGCCGGGATGGTCGACCACGCGACGGTCTCCGAAGCAGACGGTGCAGATGTCTTCGGGCTGGCCTTCGCGGTTGTCGGGGTCGTCGAATCCGAACGCGTCGAGGCGGGCGAACAGGGTCACGGGACGACCCAGTAGGCGGTGCGGCCGACGCGCTCCACGTCGAGCTTGTCGCGGTCGAGCGTGGGCAGCGACACGCGGAAGTAGTTGCTGTGGGCGCCTACGCTGGGCTTGCCAGCGGGGAATGCGTACTGGTCGCCGTAGCGGGCGACGTCGTCGACGATGTAATCGGTGTCCGTCGGGGTCGGCTGGACAGGTGCGGCGTTGAACCGGTCGCAGGGTGCGGCACCGTGTGCGACGCCGCGGACCGGGTTGGCCAACAGCACGAACCGCAGCCGCGCCGCGTCGGGGCGGTCAGCGCGGCGGCCGTGGTCCTCGAGCCAGCGTGACGCGATCACCGATCCGAGGCTGGCGGACAGCACGACGACCTGGTTGTCGAAGTCAGCCAGCGCCGACCGTATCGCCGCGTCGAGGATGTCGGCGCCGCCCGGGACCGCGGTACGCGTCGCCGACACCTCGGTGCGTACGGGGACATGGCGGCGTTTCCCGGTGATGGCGTAGAAGCGGCACACCGCCTTACCCCACAGCACGCCGGCTGGTTCCGCGCCCGCCAGCCACGGCGGGACCGTCAACACGGTGGTGGTCATGCCGGCCACGCGCTCTCGGGGAACGGGCCCCACGTGAGCCACCAGTAAGCGATGGCCAGGTCGACCGCGATCGTCGCGACGACCGACGCCGCCAGAATGTGGCAGAGACGCGCAACTTGCATAGTGATCATCCCCTGTCTCGGGTTAGGGTGTGGCTTTGCTGAGTCACTGGGGGGCCAATGACAACTCGCGAACGCCATCGCGCACACCGCCGCCGTCTCGTGTTCGAGATGGCGAAGCGACCAGACCTGCAAGGAATGCGCGCAGTCGCCGTACTGGCCGTGTTCGCAGACCACCTGTTCGCGTGGCCTTCCGGCGGGTTCGTCGGCGTCGACATGTTCTTCGTGCTATCCGGGTTCTTCATCACCGGACTACTGCTGAAAGAACGCTCCACCACAGGCGGGTTGTCGTTCCAGAACTTCTACGTCCGCCGCGTCAAACGCATCCTGCCGTCCGCACTGCTCGTCCTGGCCGTCACCGTGGTCGGCGGCTACCTGCTGTTCCCCGCGGTCCGAGCACGCGAAACCCTCATCGACGCACTGTGGGCGGCGCTGTTCGGCGCGAACTTCCGGTTCCAGGCCGTCGGAGCCGACTACTTCCAGCAAGGCCAGCCACCCTCACCGATACAGCACTACTGGTCCCTGTCCATCGAGGAACAGTTCTACTTCGTGTGGCCGGTCCTACTGTTGCTGCTGTTCGGGGTCACACGGAAGCTGTACCGGCGGGGACGTTTGTGGGCGCGGCACTGGGGACTATTCGCCGGCATGGGGGTCATCGTCGCCGGATCGTTCGCGTGGGCGATGCACCTGTCCGTGGCCGACCCGAACGCCGCCTACTTCTCAACCTTCACCCGCGTGTGGGAACTCGGTGTCGGGGCGCTGCTCGCCATCGCGGGACCGTGGTTGGCCCGCATCCCGACGGCTGCCCGCCCCGTGCTGGCCTACCTCGGTCTGGCCGGTGTCGTCGCCTCACTGCTGCTGATCGACTCGACAGTGCAGTTCCCCGCGCCGTGGGCGGCGCTGCCCGTCCTCTCGACCGCCCTCGTCGTCGCGTCGTTCCACGGCGGGACAGTGCGCGGCGTGCCGATCCTGACCAACCCGGTCGCCCGCTACATCGGCGACACCAGCTACACCATGTACCTGTGGCACTGGCCGGTCATCATCCTGCTCGAGGCCGCACTCCCCCGAACAGCAACGTTCTACACCATCGCTGTCGCTCTGACCGTCGCGTTGACCGCTCTTACCTTCCGGTTCTACGAAGACCCGATCCGGAAGTCGAACTGGCTGCTCGACAAACGCAACCGAGCCGGCAAGAAGCCGCGGATCAGTCAACGCCGTTGGGGTGTGGTCGGCAGCGGTGCCGCTGTCGTCATTCTGTTTACGCTGCTGACCCTGCAATACAACGACCGGATGACAGCTATCAGGGAACGAGCCGCCGTCGAAGCTGAGCAGAGTGGCGACGTTTCGCCGTCCAGCGCGCCCATTGCCGCACAGGCCGACCCGTGCTTCGGCGCCCCCGCCATGGTGACCCCCGGCTGCGCGCTGTGGAATCCAGACGCCCCACTACGACCAAGTGTCGATAGCTACATCAAGGACACCGACGCTGAATCGGCGCGGTGTTTCCGCCACAAAGACGAAAAGCTGAAAGCCTGCACCTTCGGCTACAGGGGTCCCGACGCCATCCGCATCGCGCTCGTCGGCGACTCCCATGCGGGCCAACTTATCGGCCCGTTGCTGTCGGTGCTGAACGAAAATAAGTGGCAGCTCACAACATACGCGGGAATCAGCTGCGCATGGATGTCACCCGCGCCCGACTGCGATGGTGGCGACATCGTTGGACCGGCACTCCTATCCAACAGGTTCGATCTCGTGCTGACCGCAGCGTCCCGCGAGGACGGCAGCGTCAAAGCTTATGAGCGAGCGTGGACACCCGTGGCCGCCGCAGGAAGCCGAATTGCGGTCCTCGTCGACGGCCCGATTGCCAGCGAAGATTCGCTGAACTGCCTGACCCGAGTGACCGGATCTGTCGGCGACTGCGGCACACCCGCCGACGAGGCGTTCTCCATCCCGGACCCCCAGGTCACAGCCTCCAAACTGGTGCCCGGAACCACGCTGATCGACTTGACCCCGTTCTACTGCAGCTCCAACAATTGCCCCTCCGTCATCGGCAATGTCATCGTGCATCGTGACAGCCACGGCCACATGACCCAGACCTACCTACAGACCCTTGCGCAGCCTCTAGCTGAGAGTATCCGCCAGACGCTGGCCCAACCTTGAGCCTGACTCACCAGGTGGAAAGCGCCGCCCGTCGCCAGGTGTTCAAGGCTGTGCAGTAATACACATAGTTGGCGTCAGCTGCCCACTGTCCCGGTTTACCCGTGCTGGACGCGGTTGCCGGCACCGACACCTTTGTGCCGACTGGACTTCCGCCCACGGTGAGATCACCCGTGCCCTTCGGCAACACGTTGATCCCTGCGTCGACGTCGGAACCCGCCGCCGCTATTGAAACCGGCTGCCCAGCCGCGGATGCAGAAACCTGCAGCCAGTTGACCGGGTTCGTAACAGACGAGAACTGAGCGACCGGAATGTTGCCGCTGTTCATGACGGTTACGCCGGCGGTCCCCTTAGGCCGGATCGAAATACCAATGTTGGGGTCGGTGCCGCCCGTTCGTAACGCCACGCCCGACCCAGCGGCAGAGTTCTCGGCCCGCAGATAGTTCACGGCGTTCGCAGTGGAGTCGATTGCCAACGACGTGTTTCCGTTTGAATCGAGCAGGCTGGTGCCAATTTTCGGTGTCGGCAGCGTCTTGTTTGGCAGTGTCTCGACCCCGGACAGTGTCGCCGCGCCGATACTGTCCGCGAAGGCCGCCGATTTCCGCAGTACCTCGCCTACTGGAAGCACCTCAATACCCGACGATGCGGCGTAGTCGATCAGCTGCTGGAAGTCAGAGAAGTCCCAACCAATTGACCCCGCACCGTCAAAGCGATGCCCATACAGGTGAGCCCACCCCTTGCCTGAAATGGCATTGTCTATGCGCGCTTTCGCCAAAGCTAGCGAGCGGCCCGAACTCAACGACGCTGCCCTCATCCGATAAGACTCGGATGGCGGCAACGATTCAATGCCACCCTGGCTGTAGGTGCTGCGGGCCGAACCGCCCGGGAAGTATCGCTTGACAGCATCCAGTACGGCGGCAGTCATCTTCCCGCCGGGGTAACAGAAGTGATTTGCTGCCGCGAAACCGTTTTTCACCATCCAGTTTTTCAGCCCAGATAGTTCGACATTCAACGCTTCGGGGGACAGCGCCGGGTAGAAGGCGTTGTGCGCCGCGGTTGTTAAGGCGTGCGCCCCAATTTCGCAACCGTAGAGATCCTGTGCTTGACGCAACTGCGCGGTGGTCAGATACCCGGAGGCGTCGAGCGCATCGGCAATTGTGTAGAGCGTGGGCCGGAAGTCATAGCGCGCCATGTAGCGGTATGCGTTGAATTGCGACCCAAAGCTGTCGTCCATTGAAATCGACAGCACCCCATTGGGAAAGGGAAGGCTGCTGTCGGGGACTGCATCCACGCGCAGCAGCGACCAATCTACCGCGCCACCGCTATCGTCGGTCATGATTACCTGATAGTCGGTAATTGCCGAACGGTTTGGGCTGCCCACTATGGCGGCGGCATCAGCGAAATTCAACGTTAAGACGAGCGTTCGCCCATCGATAAATAGCTCCTGCAGATCGGGCTTGAGATCCCACCGCCAATAGTTCGCTAGCCCCGCGGAACCGATGTAAATGGCGAACGTATTGATGTGTGCACCCGCCGCGATGTAGAGCAGGAATCGCGGCAGCTTTCCGGTGAAGTTCCGCGACGTCCCGCCCGTGCGGCGAAGCCGCGACTGTCCCCCAGCGCCGTTTGAAATGCGCGACACCGACTGATCACCGATGATTGCTCGGCTTGTGTCGTTCAGCGTCGTCAAGCCGCCGACTGAGCCGGTATCGACCCAGCCGTGCCCCTGCTGTGCCCCTTCGACCACGATTCCTCTTGCGGGTCGGCTGGTCTGGGGTGGTGCGAGCTTCGTCAGGGAGTCGTATTCGGCGGCACTGATAACGGAACGGGCAACACTGGCATCCGCGGCCTTCGCCACATTCTTGCCGACTGGGGTGACACCTGCCGTGGTATCGATATTCGCTGACGGAATGATTGGCGCCAGATCAACGCGGCTGATCTCGTCCCCGTTGACTTTCGACACAAGCTCGGTGCCGTCGAGATCCACATCGCTGACCGCAAGCATCTCGGCGTTGTCCATGACGTACTTGCCGACAGCGGCCGCGAGCGCCTCGGTAGGTGTCTCCGGCGGGTACGCAAACGCGTCTTCCAAAAGTGCTGCCAGTGTGCAGTCCTCGGCGGGCACCAATGCCGGGATCTTGTTGTCTCCCACGGTGACAATGACCGGGCCGGGGGGAAGATCCACGGTGAGCACGCCGCCGATCGGCTTCACTTGGCGCGGCTTCGATGTGATGATCCCGCCGCCGTGGGTGCGTAGGTAGCCGGTGAACGTCCACATGTCATCATCGGCGGCCAGCAGGGTGTCGTTGACGGGCCCGGTCACTGTGGTCACAGGACTTCCTCTCTCGCGTCAGCAGGCAAGCGCCAGTACCGGTCGGGGGATGGTTCGACGCCGCGGTCATAGATGCCGATGCCGGCCGTCGAGAACTCGACCGGCCCGACGGACAGATCGGCGCCGATGTCGATGGCGGCGGCGGTGAGTGGGAAGCCGAGTGCACCCCAGTCGTCGGTGGATGTCTGTGTCGCTGTCATCGCGACGGATGCTCCGCCGGCGGCGTCCTGCAGTACGAGGTTGCCCTGCAGCCACGATTTCGCTTCGGCGCGCTTGGCCCGGTTCACGGCGGTGATCGACCCGGACTTCCCGACGGCGTGCACGCTGACAAATCGGCCGGCTTCCACTCCCCCGGTGAGGGTGACGGTGTTCGCGGTCGCGGCGGAACCACCGGCCTGGACGAGATCGCCGAGTTCTTCGTAGCCGGTGAATGCGGCCGCGATGACGTGCAGGGTGCGCTTGCCGAGCTCGGTGGGCACGCTGGCCACGTTGACGGAGACGGTGTTCGGGCCGCCGGCGATGTCCTCGAGCAGCCACAGCCGCATCGTCTCTTGGTTCGCGTCGAACGTGCGAGAGCCCTTGAGCAAGGGGGTGCTGCCGCCGAACGATGCGGTGAAGGCGGCGCCGGTGGTGTCGACGTCGGTGACGAGCAGCGCGGCGACCAGGCCGAGCATGCGGTCGTTGCCGAGCGGGTTGACGTTCAGCGTGAACGACACGCTTGCCGACGTCTCGACTCCGAGGAACGTGTCGACTTCGTTGCCGCGCGATGTCGAGAACCGCGCTGGCATCAGGCGACCGGCCCGTTGTATCGAACAGTCAGTCCCCCAGCGAGTTTCACGACGTCGCCGTTGGTGACCGTCTCGGGTCGGGTGACTCTGGCGTTGAACAGATGCAGCCCGGCGGTGAACGCGTCGTGCCCGGAGACGTAGGAGATGAGCTCGTCACCCGAGACGCCGGCGATGTCCCAGGCGGGCGGAGAGCCGGTGATGGGCATGATGAGCGTGTCGGGGTCGGGTTCGTCGAACAGCACCTGTGAGCGGTCGGTGACTGCGGACAGATTGTTCAGGCCGCCGGTGCCGGGGTCGTCGACGTGCATCTGCAGCACGGTGATCGGCACGATGAAGGGGATGCCGCGCCAGCAGTTGAACCAGCCGATGACGGAGCCCGCAGAGGGTCCAACGCCCATGATCAGATTCCCTTCGTGAAGAGTCGATTCGAGAATTGACGCCACCGGAACAGGCAGCGGGTGCAGGTGCGTTGCACGAACCCGTCGGGTGCCGGTGCGGCGTGATGCCGGTCGACGTGTGAGCAGGCGGTGCACGCTGTGACCGGCTCGTACGGTTGGCAGCGCGTCACCTCGAGGTCGACGACGAGTTCGACTTGGCCGACGCCGACGATGGGCGCGTTCACGGCGCGGTCACCTGAACCTTCACGGACTGGCGGAGCTGCCGGCCCATCGCGGTCGTGGCGTGGCACACCAGCGTGTACTCGGCGCCCAGAGGCGGGTTGCCGCGGGCCCACACCTGCGCGCGGTGGGTGGTGTTCGTCGGGGAGAACAGTTCGATGCCTGCGCCGCTGTCGATTTCGAACCGCGCCGACGTCAGGCGGTCGTCGTCGGCGAGCCGCTTATCCCAGCCCAGCGTGAACTCGAGGACTTCGCCGGGATGGAATTCGAACAGGCGAACCCTGGTCCCGTCGTCGGAGACCACCCACTTGATCTGGGCCATGCCTACCTCCCGGTCATTGCGTCGTCAACATCCGAGCTATCAACTGGCGCTCAAATGTGTTGGCCGCTAACACTTCTGGAACTGGCGGATCGTTCGGCGGCCGGTTCGTGTAGGCGGATTCGCACACCGCGCGGGTCGCCGACACCAGAGACTCCGGCTGATCGCTGCCCTTGAAATACGGCAGGTCGTCCTCGCGGGTCAGCACGAAGATCGTCGAGCCGACCCGCCAGATCGTGTGGTCAGGGTCGTAGAGATCGACCTGGTCGTACCGCTTGTGCAGGCTGTTGCGTCCGCGGTCAGCGTTCAGCGAAGCGATCGTGTTCGTGGTGTCCTGCACCGGGTCGGGCCAGCCGTCGTAGCGGCGCGCCACGTCGATCAACAACCACCGCACATCCGTGCGGGTGGGCTCCCCGATATGCCCGTCGACCTCCGCGACACCGATCCCGGCGCCGCCGGTCGCCCGCAGCGGATTCCCGGTCCCGATGAACATGAGCTCGTCGCCGCCGGGGGCGTCCGGGTCATCGGCGTGCTCGTCCATCCACCGCGACGCCACCTGCATGCCCTGCGATTGGGCGAGCACGATGATCGGCTTCGGGTAGTACGTGATCGCGGCGTCGAGCGCGGTCACACCGCGCGGGATCGATTTCGGGTCCAGCGACGCCGGGTAGGACACCTCGTGCATGTCGTAGGGCGCGGCAGAGAAGATGCCCTGGAACTTCTGCGGCATGTCGTTCGGGTTGAGCGAGCCGAACAGGTTCAGCCCGCGCAGCGTCAGCACCGTCGCCGCCGGAAAGACGGGCAGCCCGGACCACGGCTCGTAGGTGGCCAGGCGGAGCTCGGCCGGGCGCGCCTGAATGCGGGTGCACTGCCGCGCCGGACCGGGGGCGCCGGCCAGCAGCAGCCGCGCCGGCCGGGCGGTGATGCGGTTGTTCCCGTCGAACGGCTCGTACCCGGTGATGGTCAGTTCGGCGGGGCGGGCCGCGATGACGGTGGACTGGCTGGCGATCAGCGGCAGCGCGACACCGGCCCACGCGGAACCGACCGCGCGGCGGCCGGTGAAGGTGACTGTGCCGCCCGCGGTGTCGCCGATGACCGTGTCGTAGGGGCGGCCCGTGCCGACGTCGTCGAGCCGCACCCGCATCGGCCGGTTGTAGTTGCTGATCGGAGTGAACCATTCCTGCAGGAAGCCCTGCAGGATGACACTGTCGGCGGGGGCGTCGACCACCTGCTCCATGGCGGTGGTGAACGCGCCGCCGAACACGACGGCCAGATCGCCGACGCCGGACACACCGGTGTAGGACAGGCTGGTGGCGCGCATCTGGATCTGGTCGACCGCGCCCAGCGGCGACGACCACGACACCGCCCAGTCCTGCGCGTCGGCCGGCGGGTTGAGCAGGTAGAAGTACTGCAGCCACCCGGAGCGCGGGGTGGTGTTCGAGACGCCGTTGCCCCACACCTGCGCGCACGTTGTCATCGGAATGTCGCCGTAGGTGACCGCGATATCGACGGCCTTGCCCGCCTTGCGGTAGCCGGCCACCGCGACAATGACGATGCCGTTCGGCCCGTCGGCGCCCGGGTGTGTGCCGGTGAACGCGCCGCCGGCCTGGCCGTCGAAGGTGCGGGGTCCGCCGCCGGCGCCGACTGCTTCGAACAGGGCCGGCATCAGCCGAGGGTGAGCACCGGGTACGGCGAGCCGTCGTTGTCCAACTTGAGCTCGTTACCGACGGTCGTCACCTTGTCGACACCGGTGTCGTCGAGCTGCAGGTAGGCCAGCACGTCGCCACCGACTTCATAGATCGCGGCCTTGTTCGCGACCAGGCTGCTGGTCACCACAGTCCATACCGGATTGACCGTGAACGCGACCGAAACCAGGTCGGTGCCGGTGATCGTGAAGGTGACCGCGACACCGCCAGTGGCGTATCCGCTGCCAGCGGCGACTTCGTCGGTCACCGAGGCGTAGCTGGTGGACGCGGCGCCGAGGTTCGACGTCGACTGGAACAGCGCCACCTTCCACGCGTCGGAGTCCAGGTCGAACTGCCCCGTGACCAGTCGTGCACGGGCCGCCGACGTGACCTTCCACTGATCGAACGCCACAGGTCAGCCCTCCGTCTCGGGGTTGTAGATGCACTTCCAGTCCGCTTCGGGCTGCAGGACGGGCTCGTGGATGTCTTCGGTGCCGCCGTCGGGGTTGGAGACTTTCCAGAGCGGGATACCGGCCGGGCTGATCGCGCGGGTCGCGGACTGCCTCGTCTTGGTGTTGCGCAGGATGGTGCCGATCGGCGAGCCGAGCCACAGCAGCTTCGCCTTGCCGCACGCGTCCTTGACGACGACGCGCACCGCGGCCATCACCTGTTCGGTGTCGCCGGTGGTGACGGCGTCGAGAAGCACTGTGCTGTCGGTGGTTTGCAGGTTGTGATCGACCTGGTCGATGAAGGCGTCGTAGGCCACATTGGTGTCGGGCATCAGGCCAAGCTCCTGTTGTCGAGGACAATCTTGGAATAGGTTTGGCGGCCGTTGGGATCGCCGGTGAGCGAGCCGGCCCCAAAGCCTGCAGCGTCGGTGCCCCATCCGACGCTGTCGCCGGCCTGCAGCGGCACCGTGATGTCGGCGGAGCAGGCCAGCGGGTCGACGTTGCCGCCGAGGATGTTGACGCCGCGGTGGTGCGCGTCGCCCGCGTACTCGTAGGGGTCGTCGTTCACGTACAGCACAAACGTGAACTGCTCGGGCAAACCGTTTGTGCGGCACTGGATTTTGCAATAGTAGTTGCCGTCCATGGTGACGGTGAACGTGCCGTTCGGGCGGCTGACGATGTAGTCGGGAGTGGTCGCCCCGGAGTTGTCAAAGAAGTCGGCGGGCAGCGGGTTGAGACCGGCCGCGATCGAGACCGTATCGGTGGAGCCGCGGTACATCTTGGCGATCGACCCGACCAGGGTGGGCGGGTAGTTGTCGGCCATCGCCCACGCGAGCATGTCGCCCGGTGCCGTGGTTCCGAAGCCGGTCGCGACGGCGTACACCGCGCCGCCACCGCCGCGGTAGTCCGCACCGGCCTGGCTGGTGGTCCCGACTTCGGTGTGCGACAGGATCACCGAACCGTTGGAGTCGAGCAGACGGAACACCCGCAGGCCAAGAGCGCCGACGGTGCCGCACTCGAGCGCGTACAGGCCGGTCGATCGGAAACTGAACCCGGAGGTGCGGGACACGAAGCTGGTTTTCGCGCCGTCGACGTAACAGCCGAGTTCGGCGCGCCCCTTCTCCATCGCGGCGTACACGTAGGTGGTGCCGGCGTCGTTCTTGCGGCCGTGGATTTCGTTGCGGGCCGCGTTGCTGCCGAACTGCGCGGGCGACGATCCGAACGCCACCCACACTTTCTGGTAGTCGGTGGCGGTCTGCAGCTGGTTGTACCGGAACAGGCAGGTGCGGGATGCGTCGTTGCGGGCCGTCCAGCGGGCGCCGGCACCGTTGACGATGCCGAGGGTGCCGGTGCCGGCGCCGGTGTAGCTCTGGTCGAAGTCCGAGCCCAGTGTCGAGGATGTCGGCCGGGTGGTGAAGTCGACGACGGCGCTCTTGCCGCCGACGTTGGCGTTGCGGTCGTTCTGCAGTTCGGCGACGGCGGCGCCGAGCGCGGCCACGGTGGCGGCGTTGTCGCGCAGCGACTGGTCTGCCTGCTCGCTGGTGGCGTCCCACACATCCCAGCCGAACAGCCCGTTCACCAGACGGTTGCGGTTGTTCTGGTGTTCCTGCCGCCACCGGTTGATCGCGGTGCCGAGGTCGTTGAGGTTGCCGTCTTCGCGGTCGGTGATGACCTCGAGGAAGTCCCCGATGAGGGGTAGTTGCTGGGTGAGGTGCCACGCGGATTGCGCGGCGCTGGCCAGCGCATCGTTGAGGTCGCCGAACAGGCCGTCGACTTCGCGTTTCGCGCCGCGGATCCGCGGATTGTCGCGGACCTTCTTTCCCTTGAGTTCGCGTTCGACGTTCTCTTGGGTGAGGTCGTATCCGCTCGAGATGCGGCGCTTGAAGTGGCCGGGGCCACCCATTGGCCACAGCAGATCAGGGAGCCGGTCGGGGATCGTGACGTCGTCAGGACCGCCCGGCAGCGTCACTTCCGCTGAGCCTCAGTCATCGCTCGGTCCAGCAGCTCCTGCGACTTCTCCCACACCTCGGGGTGCTTCTTGACGATGTCGTTGAGCACGATGGCCTGCAGCTCCGGATCGGTCTCCGCCCGCTTCACCCGCTCGGCCAGGGCCGGGTCGTGGGTGCGCAGGAAGTCCATCATCAGTTCCCGTGCCTGCGCCATCCGTTCGACGTCCGGGTTCTGGTCCCCGACCCGCGCCGGGGTGCCCTTCGTGACCGCCTGCACCGGGCCGTTGTTGCCCATCTGCGTCTTGACCCGCACCAGTTCCTCGGTCGCGAGGTCTTCGTGCACACGGAGACCGAACTTGTCGTGCAGCTCGGTGGCCCACATGCCGATGATCGGCGCCGGGATACCGACGTAGGGGCGTTCCTTGTTGCCGGTCGGCATCCGGGTAAGCACCCGGCCGATCGCGAGGATCTGGTCGGCGCGGTCGTCGATGTCAGACATTGATGCCGTCCTGAGCGGAAATGCTGGTCAGCTGATTGCCCGAATCGAACAGCGACGCTTGGAAGTTCACACCGAAGTACCGGAATCCGGGACCGTGGGGGAACTCGTCGTTGTCGTCGGTCCAGCCGATGATCTCGGTGACCATGTCGGAGGTGAGCAGCGACAGCCGTTTGGTGCCGTCGTCGTAGCGCAGCTTGTAGTTCGTGTTGCTAACCACGGTGTGGTTGACCTGCGGCACCTTCTGCACCAGCGGCTGCACCGGCCCGTGCCCGACGCCCATGCGGACCTTGTCGATACCACCCTCGAGCGCGCCCGGGTCGTGGAACTGCACGTACAGGTAGTCGGACATGGCGGCGTTCGAGCACACGGCGATGCAGGTGTCGCCGGCACCCTTGTGCAGCAGATTGAACGAGATGATCGGGCTGTCGGTGTTCAGCGGCGCGTAGTAGCGCATCGCCGCGGTGGCGAAGAACTTGCGGTTCGGGCCGACACCGTTCGGGTCGTCGCCGTGATCGAAGATCGTGGGCCGGCCGTCGGTGACGAACCACTTCGACCCGACGCGGCCGGTCCGGTTGAAGAAGTCGTCGCGGAACTGCAGCGCACGGGTCGCGGTGTTACGCGCCGGCGCGCTGAAAAACTGTGCCTCTTTCCGGACGACGTTGCCGTACCGGATCATCTTCGTCTTGCCCTCGTCGTCGATCAGGAACGTCTCGTAGGGCGCGCCGGCGGGCACCAGGTTCACCTGTCCCGGGGCGGCGTCGAAGGTGATCTTGTCGGGGGTCACTTCCCCGAAGACGCGGGCGATCTCGCCGCCCGACGAGTCGTAGAACACGGTGTAGGCCGACGAGTTGTCCGTCCACGACCGGTAGCCGTGCGACATCGGGGTGAGCGGGGGCGGCTCGAATTGCTCGTTGCGGGACAACACCAGCGCAGCCATCTTGGGCATGTCAGGCAATATCCCTGCTGCACAACGACATAGCGTCTCCTAGATCATGTGACGTGCCCCCAAACCTTGCGGGCGAGGATGGCGCTGACGGTTGACTGGTTGAGCCCGTATTCGTCAGCGATGCGTTGCTGCGTGTAGCCGAGACTGCGCAGCTCGCGTATCCGCCGGACCGATGTCTCGTCGAGCTTCACCGCGTGTCCGCGCGGCTTCCCTTCCGGGAACACCTGCTGGCTGATGATCCTGTTGATCGTTCCGTGTGAGCAGCCGAACTGCTCGGCCAAGTGGGCGCGTGGAATGCCCTCTGCCGCTAGTCGTCTGATCTCGCTGACTTCTTCGTCTGTTCTCGACCGATAACCAGAAGCCGCTACGTGGCGGTCACGTTCGACCCGGTCGTTGGCGTTATCGCTGTGAGAACCGAGTTCAAGGTGTGCAGGGTTGGTGCACGGTGGGTTGTCGCATCTGTGTCGCACCAAGGCTTCCGCCGGTACTTTCCTGCCGTTCGCGACTTCCCACGCCACAATGTGTGCGCCGCGCTTCCGCTTCTGGCCAACAGCGATCAGACCGTAACCGCCCTTGTCCCGGCTCAACGGCCATTCCCAGCAGCCGTCGGGGTCACCGGCGGGGCAGTAGTGCCGCAGCCTCTCGCCTACGTCGTCGGTTTGAAAGACTTCGCGGATAGGGGCGTCGAGTGGAGCACCGCGGCGTTGGCGCGCCCAGTGCGTGGCACATAGTCCATGGCCAACTCGTTTGCGTCCGCATCCTGGTTGAGAGCAAATGTTCACACCAGTGACCATAGATCTTGACACCGACACATCTAGTCCAATATCGGCTGCTCAGGTCACTGTACGATATGAAATCCCACATCATTGATGCGTTCGAACAGTGCCTTCATCCGTCGGGCGTTGCGCTCACCGACGGACATGGTGGCCTTGTTCTTCCCGACCTTCTGCACGAATTCGAACTCGCCGTCACCCGAGCCCTGCAGCGACTGCTCTTCGATCTGGGCGACGAAGATCGACCCGTCGCCGGTGGCACGGCGGTAGGCGCCGTTGGTGGTGCCGAGCCGGTCGCCGGTGATGCCGTGCAGGCCGGGAATGAACCAGGTGTTCGGGCCGATTGCGCACGTGTTCGAGGTTTCGTCGTCGGTGGCGTTGAACCCGCCGCGCTTCACCGCGATCGCCGACAGCGACCACACGTTCATCTCCGCGCCGGACACGTACACCTCGTGCAGGTGAATCCAGCCGAGATTTGTTGCCCGCTTGGTGTTCTTGTGCTCGTCCCACGCCAGGATGGTGCCGACCAGGAACGGCATGATGATGTCGGAGGCGATGTCGCCGAGGCTGTCGAACCCGGCCAGCAGGAAGTAGCCGATCAGGTTGCCGGTGGCCGAGATGATCAGGTCGGCGATCGCGTCCACGGTGGGGTTGTCGCCGCCGATGATGACCGACACCGCGGTGGCCGGCGAGTGCGCCAGCTTCGACTGCAGATCGTTGAACCGCGAGTCGCGAAGGGTGTGGATCGGGCCGCCGGCCAGGCTGCCCATCAGCCCGGACTGGAAGTACTCGTCCTGGTACAGCTGCGGGGTGTCGTTGATCTGGGCCAGCGAGTCCTCGACGTTTCCGAGGCTGCGCTGCAGCACTGACCGGGCCAGGCCGGTGACGACGTTCCCGCCGAACCAGGTGCCGGATTCTTTGTTGAATCCGGAGTTGTCGACCACCTCGAAAACGAGTGCACCGTTGGCGATGTCGTCGACGACCAGCCCGGTGACCTGCTCGCCCTCGTCGGTGAAGATGCGGCGGTATTGCAGGGTGAGCTGCCCGTCCTCGAGTGCGTCGGCGATGATGCTGTCGATCGAGTTCATGCGCGACCCGAGGAACGTCCACAGGCTTGAGTCGTCGAAGAATTTCGGCACCTTGACGTGCACCTGCCAGGACTTCCAGTTCAGCAGTTCGGTCCACTGCCGCCGGTCACCCGGGTCGTCAGGCAGCACGTAGGGGTGCCCCTCCAACCGCAGAATATTGGGCAGCATCAGCATGCCGGTGATCGAATAGACCCCCGGTCCGCTAACCATCCAATCGCGCGGAAATTGAAATACAGGTATGGGCAGCAATGGATTTGGCGGACACAACATGAACTGGGCAAACTGCTTGTCGTCGTTCGCGGTGACCACCAGGTAGTCGACGCCGTCGCGGGTGTCGACCTCCCAGTGGTGCATCAGCCCGGTCCAGCGCCACTGCCCGCCGTACATGTCGACCCGGATCAGGACGTTCTTGCATTCCTCCGGGGTGTTCGGGATCGTCATGATCCACTTCGACAGGTAGTGGTCGGCGCGAACCTCGAACATGCCGGCGCTCGACACGTTCTGAACGTCGGGGAACTGGTTCTTCGAGAACTCGCGGTAGTTGTAGGTGCCCTGGAACACCGCGCCCGGCGTGCCATCTGGATTGTTCTTGTAGACCTTGACTTTCGGCTTCGACTGCTTCAGCGCGGCGTGATACGCGCGAACGTCAGCGACTCTCTCCTTGGCTTCGGCGAACCGTTCGGAGAGAACCGACACCGAGCGTTATCCCGCCCCGACCCCGACAGCAGTACCGACGACGGTCGGGGTGGAGAACGGATCGTCGTACCAGCGCGGCAGCTCGAGCTCGCACCGTGCACCATCAGGGTTGGTGACGTCGCGCACCGTCACAGTGCACCCGTTGTACGGATCGCCCATGCCCGGCTGAATCGGATACTCGAGATCCTGCCCGTTCAGCATCTGCTGCACCGGAACCTCGTTCGCCGCCACCAAGGTCATGACGTCCGGCCGCGAGTTCGCTTCCACCAGGCCGCCGCAGTCCGGCAGCGGCCCGACCTTGACGGTCTTACCGAGGTCAGCGACGCCGGTGCCGAACTCTTCCCACCCGAACGAGTAATCGGGCAGCCACCACGTCGCGTGATCAGACAGATACCACGTCGGCCAGATCAACGCCGACGCCGGGTTGTAGAACGGCAGCGTGAACCAGAAGTCACCCTGCCCCGGGGTCTCCCACTTGAACCGCTCTGTCGGGCCCACGTAGTACGGGTTCTCGCAGCCCAGCATCTGTCCGACCGAGCCGTACGCCCAGATGTGTGGGTCACCGCCCTCGAACTCGGCACCGACGAACGGTTCCGGATCCTTGATCTCACGAACACCGAGGTGGCGTTCACCGTCGATCGACGTGTAGACGATCGTGGACTCGTATTCCTTGTGGAACAGCGCCCGGTATCGCGAGTACACCAGATGCCATGTGTCGGCGTCTATTTCGTCGTACGGGTCGCCGGTGCGCGGGTTGACGATGTGCATGGTGCACGCGATGTCACGGCGCTGCGGAACCCACGACGAGAACTTCTGCCCGAGCATAGACTTCGACCAGTTCGTCTTGAACGGCGCAACGAACAGACCCTTCGAGTGCGGCGCCAGGATCGGACCCCACGTGTGCCGCGCCAACGGGCCCGCGATATGGCACTCGTCACCGTTCCAGCCGACGATCTTGATGTTGTCGGTCGACCGCATCCGGTGGTGGCCCATGGCCTTCTGCATCAGGCTCATCCGGGCGTCGCCGCCAATGCAGCCTGTTCCTTCAACGACTGGTGCATCTGAATCTCCCGGGCGATAGCCGGCGGGTCGTAGCCCGTCACCTGATACGTGTCTCCGCGCCCGCCGTACCGGTAGTCCGCGGTCGACGGGCGCCGCTGCTCGGCGTGCAGCACCTCACCCGACGGCTTATCGGTGAACGAGCCCGGCACCGACCCCACCAGCGCCGACGACACCACGTTCGCGACCTTCGTCGCGACCTTGCCTCCCTGCTGGAACAGACCCGACACCATCGACCCGGCCAGCCCCGCGGCCGGGCCAGCGCCGGCCGCGCCGGCACCCATCGACGCCGCGGTGGCCGCGATGTTCCCCAGCGTCGACGCGGTCGACATGATCGCCTGGTTAATCCACGGGAGGGTGTGGTCCATGCCTGACGGCGGCGCCACGATGCCCTGCGGCGGCGACCACGCGATGTCCGGCGCGCCCGCGGCCTGCTGCGGCTGCTGCGGTGCTGCGGGAGGCTGAGCCGCCGGCGGCGGAGGTGTGGCCGGCTGGGTCGCGACGGGCGGCTTCGGCGCCGGCGCAGGCTGCACGATCTTCGGCTTCGCCGGCGGAATGATCATCCGCGCATCGGGCACCTTGGGCGGCACCGGAGGCGGCGTCGGCAAAGCCAGGTTAACCGGCCCGCCTTGCGCGAACTGCGGCAATTCGCGGGGGTCCACCTTGCCGGTGTTCAGCGCATGCAGGAATGAATCCGGAACCGTCGCGCGGCCACGCGCACTGATGACGTACTCGTCGCCGTGCAGCACCGCCGGGAACGCCTTCTTCCGGCCCGCAGGTGTCGGCCCGCCAGTCTCGTAACCCTTCGGCTTGTACCAGATGTGCACATGGTCCTGGTGGTCCTGCGTCGGGTTGCCAGTATGTCCGGCGCTGTAGTCCTTCGCCGTAAGCCCGTGCCCGTAGCCGTAGGTCTGGTTATTGAAGATCGCGCCGTACACGTTCGGATCGGACAGCGCCTGCTGCAGGACACGCTGGCCGGTCGCCAAGTCGGGCACCATGATGTCCAGCGCGCCGTTCTGATGCTCGCCATACTGATCGGCCGCGTGGTCACCAACGGTGAAGCCCTGGCTCTGCCAGTAGGGCATCATCGCGCGATGCGCGAAGTCCCGCGCGGACTCGCCAGACTGCGGCATGCCCACGGCGCCTCCGCCGCCGAACAGTTGCTGCAGCATCGCCGGCGTCAACTGGCCTGCACTGGCCGCCGTTTGAATCGTCCGCGTCTTGAACGTGTTCGGCCACGCGCCCGCGCCCTGCGCCGCGTAGATCTTCTCGGCAATCTTGATCTGGTCGTCCTTGGACGCCAGGTTCGCAGTGGGCGCGTACGCGGTGCCACCGAACTGCTGCCAGGTGGAATCGAGAATCTGCAGCCCGCCGCGGTACGGGCCACCGCTGTTGTCGGACGGGATCGACCAGTTGCCGCCGGACTCACCCTGCGCGATCGCTTCCCAGTCAGGGACGGTCGTGGTGCCGCCCAAAGGTGACCCGTTGGGAAACAGTGCCTGCAGCGTCGCCGGATCCAGATTCCCGAGCGCGTTGAACGGGATGCTCGCCGCGCCGGTCTGCTGCTGCATCGCCAGCCCACCGAAGTGCCCGATCGCCTGCCCGACGCCCTGGATGACCGGGTTCTGCAACAGGCTGCCAGCGCCGAAGAAGTTCAGCACCCCGCCGAGCAAGGTCTGCCCGAACGACAGCAGCGTGTTCGCACCCCAGTTGGCCAACCACTGCCCGGTCTGACCCATCCACTGCTGCTGCAGCGCAGGGTTACCGCCGGCCTGGAACAGTCCTGCCAGTCCGGGCAGCAGTGTCGACTGCCCGGCACCTGCGCCCCCACCGGAGCCGCCCAGGCCGGGGATGATGCCGCCGAGCAGGTTGGAGCCGAACGTCTGCAGCGGGCTGCTACCCGGCTGCTGGCCGCCGGCCACCGAGCCGAGCAGGTTCGACAGGTTGCTGATCGGACCCTGCACACCGGAGGCGATGCCGCCCACGATGCTGTTCAGGCCGCCAGCATCGCCTGTCGGGTTCGCCGCGATGATCGGGTTGGACGGGCCCGGAGCCATCCCGCCCGGCGTCAGGCCCGTCGCGATACCGGCGTAGTTCGGATCGTTCGGGTCGGTCGGGCCACCCGGCGCGAACCCGGGAAGCAGGCCGCGCAACGCTTTCGGGTCGATCTTCCCGCCAGCGAGCGCACCCATGATGTCTGGTCCGTACCGCTGCACGGTGTCGGCGTTGTGCACCCACTCCTGGCCGTGCAGCATCGCGAGGAAGCCATCGTTGCGGCCGCCCGGAGTCGGGCCCTTCGACCCGGTCTTGTATTCCTCGATCATGGCGCCCGGCGGCACCGTGATCGTCCAGGTGCCGTCGACGTTCTGCTTCCCGGTGATGCCAGCGGTGTTCGGCGGCGGCGGGTTCTGTGTCACAACGTCGAAGCCCTGCCCCGGCCCCTGCGACTGCGCGGGCGTCCCCGCTGGCACACCGAGCGTCGCCGCGCCCGCAGCCGACACCCGGAACTGCCCGTACCGCGCCTGATTCGCCGCCCGCGTCGGATCGCCCGACGGCAGCGTCGACGACAGCGTCGTCAACGCGCCACCAGAAAGCACCGACGCCTGCCCCGTCGGTGACAGCCGCTTCGCGATCTCCGCCAGGCTGTACGCCTGGTCGACCATCCGTAGCGTCGCCTGATCACCGTTCGCCCGCTGCCGAATGCCCTGCAGCGACTGGTTGTACTGATCCACCGCGCCCGGCGCGCCGATCAGCGCGTTGATCAGCGACTCCTGCGTGATCTCACCGTTGGAGTACTTCCCCATCGACGCGACCAGTTGCTGCAGATCGCCGTTGGCCTGGAACTCGGGCAGCAGGTTGTTCTTGATCAGGATGTCGCGGATCTGCTTCTGCGCGTCCGGGTTGTTGATCAGGCCCTGCGCGTACAGGTCCGGCGCGATACCGAGCTTCTGCGCCGCCGCGAGCGCATCACCCTTCGAGATGCCCGGGATGTTGCCGCCCTGGCCGCCCGGGTCGTAGTTCTGCGCCGCGGCGATTTGCGAGTCCAGTGTCTGGCCGGTCAGCTTGCCGGTGACACGGTCCAGCGTTTCCTCGAGCGCCTTCTGCCGCTCATTGAGGTAGTCGGTCTTCTCCGCCGACTCCTGGTTCTTCGTGTCGAGCTGCTGCAGCGCGTAGATCAGGCCGGGGATCGCGGTCGCGGCGAGCGCACTGATTGGGCCGCCGACCGCGCCGAGCGCCGACATCCGCGACGCGAAATTGCCGAGCTTGGAGTTGGGCTTTCCGGCGTCGTCGAACGCCTTGTTCACCCGACCCATCTCGTCGTTGATCTTCTGCCGGGTGCCGGCGAAGCCGGTGCCGAGACCGATGATGCCGGTGTTCAGCAGGCCGATGCCGGTGCTGACTGCCTGCACGATCGGCTTCGTGGAATTCCACGCGATATATGCTGCGACAGCAGCTTTCACGAGGTCGGGGTGCTCGCCGAGGAATCCGGCTACCTCTTTCAGGATGGGAAGTAGGCCACCGATGTAGGTGGATGCGCCGTCACTGACCGCGCTGAACAGACCCGGCAGCTCGGCCAGCAGCGGCTTGACCTCGCGCAGCATGTCGCGACCCTGTTCGAAGTAGTCGCGCAGGTAGTTCTGTCCCTGTGTTGAGTTGAGGAACGTCTGCAGATCACTGGTTGCCGTCTGCAGCCATTCCAAGAACCCGCGGCCGCCACCTGCCGCCTTCGTGACAGCGTTGACAGACTTGCCGATGTCGAGGACTGCATTGCCCAGCATGCGGGCGCCATCGATGCCGTCGTCCAGCATCTTGTCCAGGCTTCCGTTCTGGTCGGCCTCGATTAGGGCGTCGCGGATGCGGTCACTGACCGCTGCGAGGCCATCCGCTAGTCGCGGCAGTTTGTCGGTGCCGGCAGCGGTGAGCGTGCCGAGTCCCTTCACAAGCGGATCGATTGCCGCGGAGAACTTCTGCTGCGCGTCACCGGTGTTGCCGAGGATGCGGTCGATGATGCCGCGGCCGTCAGTCGACCCGACGGAGTCGAACAGGGCGCTGATGTTCTGGTTCCAGCCCTTACCGATCTGCGCCACACCGCTTTTCAGGTTCGGGGCGACCAGGTTGAAGAAGTTCCGGAACTCTTCGGCCTTGCCTTCCAGGATCGGCTCTGCGGCGGCGGCGCGCAGATCGCGGAACGCGGGCCGCATGTCGACCAAGGTGTCGACGAGCTTCTTCGCGCTCGGTGAGATCCCCGCCATTGCCTGCTGCGCCTTGTCCTGCGCCGCGCCCATCGTGGCGCCCGTCTCGGCGACCTGAGCCTGCGCATCGGCGACTTGTTGGTGTGAACGGGTCAACCGCTCATTGGCGGCCACCACACCGTCGGCATTCGCGATGCCCTTCGCGTCGGCGTCCGCGAGCTTCTGCTGCGTCTGCAGGTTCCGGTTCCGCGACTCAATCACTCGCTGATCTGCCTCGGCGACACGCAGGATCTGGTCGCGAACGTCAGAGAAGTTGCCGCGCAGCAGATCTTCTCGTGCCTTCTGCGCCTCGAGGATGGCGCGGGACTCGTCGATCATCCCGCCCTGCTGCTCGATGCGCAGATCCTGCAGTTCCTGCTTCGCGTCGCGGGTGGCGCGCGCGACGTCCTTGCGTGCCTGCGCCTCGTCGACGATCGCGTTCCGCAGCTGGTTCGACGCGGCCGCCGACGCGCGCGCCTGCGCCGCCTGGTCCTTACCGGCGGAGTCCGAGGCCGCGGACACCGCGTCGTAGGCGTCCTTGATGCCCGACAGGCCGAGCACCAGCGTGCCGATCGACGCTGTCGCGCCGGCCAGCACACCCGGCAGCGCCAGCCCGGCCTGCATCACCTGCTGCAGACCCGCCGCCACCTGAGCCAGCCCGGTGATCGCCGGCTGGATACCGGCGATCAGACCCGCACCGAGGTTCAAGCGCAGAAAGTCCGACCGCCGGAACGACTCGAGGTGCTTGTTAATCTCGCCGAGCTTGCGGTTGGCGCCGTCGGTGTCAGCGTCGACCTTGATGACCATGCCGTTGGCGCGCTGCCGGGCACGGAACGCGGCCAGGTCCGCTTCGGCCTGACCGAGACCGACGTCGACACCGAGCTTCATGCCGTTGCGCTGCTGCGACTGACGGAACCGGTCGATGTCAGCGCGCGCCTGCCCGGTGTCCGCGGACACCTGCATCACGAACTCGGCCTGCTTCGCCGCGAGATCGCGACGAAGCTCTGCGATGAACTTCGTTGCGTCAGGCTTGATCCGGATGGAAGCGGAGCCAGCTGAACGATCGGCCACTACCCCACCTCCATCCGAATCATGTTGCACTGCAGCATCAGTCGATGATCATTCCGAGAGCTTTCGGGTCCACCTTGAAGATGTCGCCGAACAGCGAATCCAGTTCCTTGTCCTCGGACTGCTTCTCCCACAACTCGTAGGCCGTGACCGGGCCCTGCGGGATCGGCAACCCGGGGTTCTTCGTCACCGCCGCCAACACCCGCGTCGTCACCTGCTCCAACTGGTGCACATGGCGGATCAGCCGCGAATAGCCGAACAGTTCCGGCCTCGGCGGCTTCTCGGGGTCGATGTCGGCGAAGACCTCGTTGAACTCGGCGAGCAGCTCGTCGTCCACCGACATCGCGGCGAACGTCTCGGTGCCCTCCGTGCGGGCTACGCGCTCGGCGTAGTTGACGAACTGGGACCAGGGACGGAGTCCTCGGAACCAGTCTCGAGCGTCGGTTCCGTTGAGCTCGATGGCGAAGTCGTTTTCGAGCTCGTCCCAGAAGTGCTCGACAAACCAGAGGACTCGCCCTCGGATTCCCCCTCGTGCTGATCCACCACCTGACCGCACGCCTGGCAGCAGCCGTTCTTCGGGAGACGCCGGAATTGCTCGTTGATCGCGTTCTCGAACGCTTGCCGCTCCCACTCCGGGCGGGGATCAAAGTACTCGTTGACCCGCTGGTACACCTCGGGCCCACCGAACAGTGCCTCGTTGAATGCCTGCTCGGCCTTCTCCGCGGTCTCGTACGCGTTGCGCAGCGCCTCCTGCTGCGTCTGCGCCCACCGGATCCGCTCGTCCTGATCCTCCGGGGGTTCGCCCTGCGTACGGATCAGGTCGACGGCGACGGACTGGGCGAGGATGTAGGCCGCCGATGCCTGCTCGAGTTGCCGCTGACGCGCCTTGTTCGGCGGGAACAGCACCAGATCGTCGGTGATCTCGAACTGCTCGATCGCCAAACCGGCGGAGCGGGTTTCGGCCAGTACCTGTGCGAAACGACCGACGGGCTCCCCGCCGGCGGTCACCACACGAGGTGATGCCGCCCGCGGGGAGCCCTTGGCCGCCTTCTTCTGCGCTGCCGCCATGTCAGGCGATGACCGTCACGGCGGTGGTGTCGGTCTTGCCCGAGTACGTGGCGGTGATCGTCGTCGGGCCGGCCGCCACCGGGGTGACCAGCCCGTGCAGGCCGACCGTCGCCTTCGTCGGGTCGCTCGAGCTGAACGTCGCCGACCCCGTGCGATCGTTGCCGAGGTCGTCGACCACGGTGAGCTGCTCGGTCTCCCCGTTCGACAGATCCAGGGTGAGGACCGCCGGGGTGACGCTGATCGACGTGACGCCGACACCGAACCCGGCGTTCGCGTTGGCCTGCATCGCCGCCCAGCCAGCACCGAAGATGTCGATGATGAACGGCTCGCCGTCGTGCTCGTCGACGCCCTGGAAGTTCATCGTGTACGGGTACGCGATGACGTCGGCGTCGGTCACGTTCTGGGTGTCGGTCTCGGTGATGTTGACCCGGTTACCGATCCACGCGATGTAGGCCGGCAGACCGTTGTAGTCCCACTTGCCCAGCAGGGCGACGCGGGACATCTTGTTCAGCGGCAGCGACGGCACCCGCAGCGTGACACCACCGGACGCGTCGGGCTCGACGTCGGACCAGTCGGCACCCCAGTAGTTCTCGAGGTTCCGGCGATGCGTCTCGTAGGGCTCGAGGCCCACACCGATGCGCCGCTCTGTGGGGATCTGCAGCGTCGGGCCGCCTTCGCCGTGAGCCATCACGTCGTTGAGGGTCTGCGCGTTCGACAACGCGCCACCGCGCTGCTTGCGGTGCAGACCGATGACGGTGCCGTCGTCGGGCAGGACCAGCGCGCCGGTCGTGGGGTTGTGCAGCGTCTCGATCAGCGGCACGTTGTAGTCCCACTGGATGACCGCCAGCTTGCGCGCGGCGAACTGGAGATCCTTGCGGGTTGTCCACGGAGAAGCGGTTGCCACCATGGGTTACTTTCCTTTCACTCGTCGTCGAGGCTGAGCGCCTCGCGATAGTTGGGAAGGCCGCGAGGCACCGCCGCATGGATCTCCCACGTCGCCGGCACAATGCGTTTTTCCCTGATCAGCTCCTGGATCAATTGCGGCCCAACAACTTCACCAGGAGCTGACATGAAGGTTGTTGAGAGTCCACAGCGGTGCGGCGTCGACCGATGCACGGTCCCGCCCTCATCGCCGAAGGCGTCGAGGACGCCGGTGATGTAGGCCATCAGGTCATTCGATTCGTCGCGCGACGGCGTCAGCGCGGCCAGGTCGACGACGCTCTGGTCGATCAGTTGATGGCTGTCGTCCATGTGCAGGTTCCCGCCGCGGCGGTGCACCAGCAAGTAGGCGTTGCCCAGCTTCAGCCACGCCTCGCGGTCGCTGTTCGGTGCGAAAAACGGCTCCAACCGGAGCCCCTCCACTGCGCTCGGGTTCTGATCAAAGGTGAACAGGTCGTTGAGCAGACGTTCGACGTCCCAACGGAATCCGCGCCACCACGCCGGATAGGCGATGGTCACATCGGCACCAGCGCGATCAACTCAAGCACCATGTCGAGGTCGTGGGCACCCTGCGTCTCATCGAACAGCGGATCGCCGCGGTTCTCGCTGTAGCGTTCCCGGGCGCCGAACTCGTGCGGCAGCACGTAGTCGAGCAGGCCGACGCCCGACGGGCCGCCGACGGTTAGGACGCCCTCCCAGTAGTTCCGCTTCGGCCCGCCCAACTCGGTGCTCACCCGGGTCGCACGCGCGAGCCGCCCGGTGCGGCGCGACACCTCCGCCTGGTACAGCATCTGCGCGGTGTTGATCCGCTCGGTGACCAGCACGCGGCACTCGCTGCTCTTCAGCCACTGGCCGCGCCACGGGTTCTTCTCCGGGATGTCGACGTCCACGGCTACCCGCGCTCCACGTTGTACCGCTTCACGCCGAAGTCGTGCCCGTCGAGCGGGTTGATCTGATCGTTCTCCGCGCCGCCCCGCACGATGAAGTCACCTTCGGGCAGGGTGACCTTGTCGAGGTCGCGGACGTCGCTGTCGCGGAGCACGTAGATCAGCCCGGCCTGTGTGTAGGCGCGGCCGCCCTCGTCACCGGGAAGGCGTTGCGGTGCACCGATGCGCCGCACCAGCCGCACAGTCGCGGTCGTCTGCGGCGGGTACGTGAGCTCGCCGAAGTCGGGGACGGGTCGCCGCAGCGGCGCGTCGATGCCGTGCTCGTCGATCGCCGCAGCGAGATCGCTCAACACGGCACCTGCCACGGCGCCGCCTTCAGCGTTCCGAGTCGCGGCCGCCGCTTCTTCGGCAGGCGAACCCGGTTCAACTCGTCCTCGGTGAAGGCGATACCCGGTCCGGCGTCGCGGTTCTGCGAATACCCGTAGGTGGTGGTGAACCCGTCCATGCCAGAAGATTTCGACGTCTTGCGGTCCGGGTTGCGGTACAGGTCGAGCACCTTGTCGATGACTAGGGTGCGGACCCGCCCGACACGGATGCCTTCCGGGGTCTCCGGGTCAGCATCCGTGTTGAGCGTGAGCAGCGACGGAACCAGACCGATCAGTTCGTTCTCGACGTCGAGAATGCGCCACTTGACCCGCGCGACCCGGTCCGAGGGGATGGTCCCCTCGAAGCGGGCTCGCACGGCGTCGATGGTGACGAATCGGCCGTCGGCTGGTTCCGTCGGGCTGGTCACTCGACCGGGATGTCCTTCGCCTCGAGGTAGGCGATGATGCCGTCGCGGCCGTCGACGTCGGCGGGCAGTTCGATGCCCTTCGACGCCGCGTAGGCGCGCCACTTTTCCTCACCGGAGCCCTTGCCGGACTGCGGAGGCGGCCCATCGCTGGACCCGCCGCCGTTGTCCTCGGCGCCGCCGGCGGGGAAGGGGACGTCGCCGTCCTCCCACACCTTCGGGTTGGTGATCTGCCGGGTCGCCCACTCCGGCAGTTCGTCCGACGTGAGCGGAGGACCGAAGGAGTGGGTGACGCCGTCTGCGTCGCGCACGGCCACGTGCATCGCGAGCGCGGCCATCAGGCGACGTCCAGCACGGACAGCAGACCCGCGTTGGCGAGGATCGGCATGCCGACTGCGTCGACGAAGGTGAACTCGCGGTAGGGCGGGCCCACCTTCTCCACCAGGCCGACAACGCCGGACGCGTTGCCGAACGTCATCTCCGCCTGGTTCGACCGGACGAGCTCGAGGGCGGTGGCCGACAGGCCGAACGCCATGAAGCCCAGCGAGCCGATGTCCTCGGGCAGCATGATGACCTTGTCGACGCCGATCACCCGCGTGGTGGTGCCTTCGACCGACAGCGTCGAGTCGTAGGCACGCACGGTGGGCAGGTTCTCGGCGGTGAGCAGCCGGTTGAGTTCCTCGACCGTGACGCTGGTGCGGCCCTGCGTGGAACCGTAGACGGCGTCGATGATCTGCTTGTTGCGCCGCAGGATGCTGATGCGCGTGCGCGACATCAGCGCCTGCGCGGCCGGGGCGTAACCGTTCGCGATGCGCACTTCCTGCTGCGCATCGAAGTCGGTCAGCGGCACCGCGGTCGCCTGGTTGGCGTCCGTCCAGGTCGCACCCGCCGGGGCGGAGATCTGGTTGGCCGGCACGCCGTAGTCGGCCTCACCGTTGAACCCACCCTCGTTGATGGTGAGCTTGCCGTCGGTGAGCACGTCGCCCCACGCGAGCTCGATGCGGTTGTTCATGGTGCCCATGAGCCGCTCGGCGTCGTTGTAGGCCGCCCGCACCAGGCGGTCGGTGTTGGTGCCCGCGTTGAGCGCGATCTCGGCGGCGATCCGCTCGTACTCGCCCTTGTTCAGCGAGTCCGAGAACGGGATCAGTTCGACGTACTTCCCCGAGCCGGCGTCGCGCGCCGACACGTGGATGAGACCGTCGAACGACCGGTAGGCCGCGGTGCGGTTGGTCTGTACCAGCTCGGCCCAATCGACCCGGTTGGTGTCGAAGAACCGCGTCGGGAACAGCTGCTGCAGCAGGTTGCTCGCCGGGATGGGCACGTTCCGGATGAACGTGGTGATCGCATCGGGCCGCAGGCCCATGGGACCGTCGAAGACGATAGCCATCTGTCAGTCCTCCCTTACAGCCAGACGATCTTGGACAGGTCGGTCTTGCCGGCGGAGTCGACACCCGAGTTCGCGGGCAGCTTCGACTCCTTCACGGCGCCGTGGACGAAGATCGCGCCGCCCACCTTGGCCACCGTGTTACCGGTGGCGTCGATCGCCTTGACGAAGCTGAACAACAGCCCCGCAGCGACCTCACGGCCATCGTTCGCCGCGTTGTCGTACGGGCCGTACAGCCCGGTGGCGGTCACCTTGCCCAGCAGCGTGCCCGACGGCACGTAGCCGTTCGGGTAGTGGGTGTTCTTGGTGAACTTCGAAACATCCAGCGTCACACCAGGGGTCAGGTCCACGCCGTGGGTTCCGATGAGCCACTCGCGGTTGTCGACTTGGTATGCGCTGGAGTGAACGGTGATGTCGCTCGACATCGTTCCTCCTACTTCTTGACGTAGCCGCGGCGCTCAGCCTCGGCCAAACCGATTGCGCTCGCCGACGGCGCCGGCGGGCGATCTCCTGATTGGCCCCACTGTCTGGGTGGCGGTGCCCCCTGGCCACCGGACTCGACACCGCCGAAAGCCTGTGCGAGACCGGTCAAATGACCGATGAGAGCGTCCTTGTCGAACTTCCCGTTCTTGACGAAGGACATCGGGTTGAGTCCCGCCATGACGGCCGGTCTCTGGTTCTCGTCAGTCACGAACTGGCTGACGACGGCCTCCGCGAGCTGCGGAGCCCACTGCTCGGCCGCTGCTGTCGCAGCCGCAGTCTGTGCCTGAGTCCGAGCGTCCTCGAGAGCCCGCTCGGATGGCGTCTGCTGCTGGCGCCGAGCCTCTTCTGCTTCGTTCTTCCACTGCAACGCCTGCTCGGGCGTGATGCCCTGGAACTTGTCCAGCAGGTTGCTCTTCTGCCGATCGTGGTACTTCCAGTACGCCGCCTGCTGATCAGGTGTCATGTCCTTGATCGGCGTGTGCGGAGGAAAGCCCCTGTCGGGCGGATCCTGCGGCGGGTCGGCCGGAGGGTTCTCCGGGGGATCGGCCGGCGGCGGGGTTGCGGGATCACCGTGCGGCTGCGAACCGCCCATGACGGGCCACACTGGCTTGCCGCTCTTCGGGAGTATCCCGATAGCTCGCAGACCAGTCCGGGGATGGATCGGCAGATCGTGGAATTCACTCAACTTGCTACTCCCCTGTCGGGATGGGAAACCCATGACGGGTCGACCGCCGAGATGGCGGAAGTTCTTCAGGCAGCGCGCTTGAACTTGGCGATCTGCTGCAGGTGGTACTGGATCTGCGGCGAGTCGGCCGGGAGGCCGTCGGCGCGCAGCTTCGCGAGGTTGGCTTCCAGGATTGGCAGGTGCCGCGCCGCGACCTGCGCCGGCGATTCGACGGCGGCCACACCCGTCCCCGCGGACTGGGCTTTCGCGGTCTTGCTGCGCGGCTTGTAGTTCCGTGTCGGGACCAGCACCGGGCCTAGCTCGCCGTGCTCGTCGATCTGGTAGCGGGTTCGCTTCAGGTGGGCGCCCGATGTGCCGCCCGACGCGTCGTACAGCGCGCCTAGGTCGACCGCGTTCAACTCGTCGGCGGGGTCGTAGTCCGCGGTGACCGGCGCCGTCGTGCACTGGCAGCGGTCATGGATAGGGCGCAACTCGCGGACGGTATAGAGGCGGTCCGATGCCGCAATGCACAGCCCGCACGTCCCGGTGCGCGACAGTTCCGGGTGAATGATGCGCCGCATCGCCACGACCGGATTCGCGACAGTGTCGAGATCGGCCGCAGCAAAGAGGATCTCGGACTCTGCGAATCGCTGAGCGAGCATGACATTGTCGTCGACGAGCAGTTCGATGCGCTGGCGTGCGGCCTCGTCCGCGACTGCACGGGTCGCGCCCTTGGCCTCGAGTGCGCGCACGGTGCGCGCCGGCCGGTTGAAGATCGCCTCGGTGGTGAAGTCTTCGGCGCTGATCACGGCGTGCCCGCGCGTCCGATAGTCGACCTCGACCTGGTCGGGCCGCTCCAACTTGAGCCGACCGTCGATGACGGTCGCCGCCGGCGCCCGCACGTTGATCGGGTTCGACGGCACACCGCGCACCGTCACACCCATCGCCGACAGCAGTTGCTTCTGCCCCGCCGCCGCGGCGCGCGCCGTGGACGTCTGCGCGGTCCGCATGTGCTTCGCCGCGGCCTCGGTGAACGCCTGCACATCGGCGCCGGAGTACGGGTCGACCGCGGTCCACAACCCCAAGATCAGCGTCTTGGCGTACTCGCCGGCGGTGTCCCGCGCGGCAATGACCGTCTCCGACAGGCTCGCTGTCGACGCCAGCAGCGTGTTACCCGCAGCGGCCGCTGCGCGCGCCGCCGTCACTGCGGCGAGAGCGTCAGCGGTCGTCGCGATGCCGCTAGGCGACGGCTGGGTCATTCACCGGCTCCGGCGCCGGCTGACCGGACGTCGGCGGCGGCTGGGTGCTCGCTGTCGCCTGCGCGGCGAGCGACGCCACCAACAAACGCTCGGCATCCAGTTCCGCGAGGTTCTCTTCGATGTCCTCGGGCGGCATCTCCCAGATGTCACGCATGATCCGCTGCTTCGACAGCACATTCGCCGCCTGCGCGCTCGCCGAACCCTTCTCGGCCAGCGACTTGTACTCGATCGGACCCCAACGCAACTTCACCGTCTTGCCGCGCGACGCGTCACCGTCCATCGCAAACACGATGCGCCACAACAGCTTCAACTGCGGTGTCGTGCGCGCCCGACGATCCCGCACCTTCGACGTCAACGCCTCCCGCAGCAGACCAGCACCCTCGGCGGACCCGTTCGCATCATCGGGGGTGATCAGGTACAGCGGCGTGTGCGTGACCGCCGCGAACGTCTTCACGTCGCGCAGCTCGGCCGCCAGCATGCCCGACAGATCAGCCTGACCGGACTCCCAGAACTGCCAGCCCGCCGGCACCTTCCACACCGCGCCCGGGCCGGCCTTGAACACCTGGTCCCAGTCGATGTCGTCCTTGGGCGGCGTCTCTTCGTTCTCGTCGTCGTACTCTTCGTCTTCCGGCTCGTCACCGGACACGCCGCGCTGCTTGAACGCCTGATAGCGCATCAGCACCATGCGCTGCAGCGTCGTGTCGATCATCCGGTCGAGCACGTCGACGTGCGCCTCGTACTCGCCCACGCCCAGCTTGTTCTCGAACTTCACGATCGGGATGCCGCCCAGATCATCGAGCCCCGTGATCTCTTCGGGCTGATCGGCGGTGCGTTCCCACTGCCGGTAGTCGTTGCGGCGCAACGTCCACTTCTCACCCGGCAGGAACAGGTGCGCGATCTCTTCGTCTTCCTCGACGTCGTAGGACCGCACCAGCGCCGCGCGCAGCCGCACCGGATTGTTCGGGTCTGAGATACCGACGCAGCGGCGCGGATCAATCGCGTGGATCGTGGGCCCGTAGGGCGTCGGCACCACCATGGCGTACGCCTCACGCATCGCCAGCATGTAGGTCAGCAGATCCTTCAACTGCGCCGTGAAGCCCGTGTCTTCCATCAGCTCGGCGGCACGATCGTCACCGTTCGGGGTCGAATCCGTTCCGGTGGAAACCGCCAGCAGTTCCATCCGATCCACGACTGCGGTGACGCACATCTCGGCGTAGTTCGACCGCGACTTCCGCATCACGTCGCGGAAGATGTCCTGGAACTCCGGAGCGATCTGCGGAAGCGGCGGATCGCCGGCGTAGTACGACCACAGCGTGTCCAGCCACTGATTACGCGGCCGGTACGTCTCCGGGCGGTGCTGCTGGTCCTGCCAAGATGTCTGCGTGTTCGCGGTGAATCGCCGCTCGAGCCGGTCAAACCAGTCTGAAGGGGACAGCACGGCCACGACGATTCACCTCACTCTCACGACCCGCCCCAGCCGCTTCTTCGGCAGGAACTTCAGGCATTCCATGCGGGCCTGCCACGACAGCACCCCCGCCATGCAGGCATCGAACTTCCGGTCCTTGTGCAACTTCCCGAGAATCCAGAGTTGCTTCCCGGTTTCCTTGTCCACCCGGGTCAGGTACTTCTTCCCGGCGTTACCGACATGCCGGGTCAGCCGCCCGTGCTTCGTCGGCTGGCCGATCTCATCGGTGTCGGTGTAGGTCACCGCCGACGAGTTGATCGCCGTCTCGTACGCGAGCAGCGCCTTGATCATGCGGGTTTCCTGGTTCGTCCAGAACTCCTGCACCACAGGCTTTTTGGTGTACGGACTGTCACCCAGTTTGGCTGACCACTGCCCGATCACGGTCTGGTAGTAGGCCGGGTCGCAGTACATCAGCATGACGCGGTAGTGCCGCTTCAGATACATCACCCGCGCGGTCAACGACGTCTCGTTAACTTCCCAGTCGTCGTCGTTCAGCGGCTTCTCAGCGAGGAACTCAATCTGCTGCAGACCGGTTCGGACGTCGGTCATCACGATGGACGTCGAGTCGCGGAACTTCGCGCCGTCCATGCCGAGCGTGACGAACGCGCCCTTCGGGATGATGCCCTCCGGCCGGGCCAGCGTCTTCCATTGTCCCAGGTCGAACGCCTGCGCACCCTGCTGCGTCCACCGGTTACACCACACCCGCTCGAGGTACGGCGTATCCGCACCCGGAATGTCCCACTGCGACGCCAGATCCTCAAGGTCCGTGCGCGCGGCCAGCTCCGGGCCAGACGCGTCGCGGATCGCCTCCACCCGATCTTCGAACTTGTCCATGTTCCAGCGGTCGTCGGCCTGCCGGTGGAAGTACCACATGCGCGGGCGTTTGATCTCGCCGCGCGCCATCGCCTCCGCCTCGAGGTGGTCGGTTTCGGCGACGGAGTTCTGCCCCGGCTCCCCCGCCGTCGTCGTCGACATCGACCACGGATCCTGTGCGACGCGCTTGCCCAGGTTCGCTTCCATCGTCGTGACCGCTTTGCGCTCCGACGGCAGGTACAGGCGGTGTGTCTCGTCGAAGCACTGGAATGTCGTGCGGCCGCCGTCGTTCGAGTCCGGCGAGTTCGCCAGCGGAACAGCCTTACCGTCAGCCTTCCCGCGGTCATCCAACCGGATGATGCGGTCCGCCCCGGTGTCGAACACGTCTGCGTCACCGCACTCTTCGCAGATCAGCTTCAGCGCGCCGTACGCGAGCTCTTCGACCTGCAACTTGGCGTTCGCCAGCATCGGGATGTACGGGTCGATGACCGGCCGGCCAGGCGCCAAACCGAAGTCCGCGTCGTCGTCGAACCCGTCGAACCGCACCGGGCCCTCCGGATGCAGCTCGGCGAACGCGATCAACGCCGCCAACTCTGTCTTCGCCGCACCCTTGCGCACCGACATCGCGATGCGCTTCCACCGACGCTTCCCCGCCCGCGGATGCCCCTTCGGCCACACCTCATAGGCGCGGTGAATGATGAACTTCCGGTCCTCGTCGAGAACCAGCGGCTGGCCCTTCAGGTCACCAGGGCCGAAACACGCCCGTTCCTCGAGGAACGCACACACTTGATCGCCCAGCGTCGGGAAGAACTCATCCTCAATCGGCGGGACGATCAGATCCATGCGGCACTAGCCGCCGTTGACGACCCGGAACCGCGCTCTCGGGTCAGCAGGCCCCGCCTTCTTCGCAGCCGCCTTCTTCGCCGGCGCCTTCTTGGCAGCCGCCTTGCGCGCAGCCGCGGCATCTTCGACGCGCAGCACCTCCCACTGAAGCGACCGGCGAGCCATCGGCGTGAGACCGAATTGCACCAAGATCTGGCGGTACTCGCCTGCGAGAGCTTTCGCCGCGGTCACCTTGGTCTCCGGGTCAAGCATCATCTGGTACAGGCGCGCGGCCACGTACAGCAGGTGAATATCGACATCGATCCACTCTTTGCGCGGTTCCGACTCCCACAGGTCTTTCCACCAAGCCTTGACCTCGGGATACCAGTCGATGGTCCTGGGCAGTGGTGGAATTCGCACGCTCCGCCTGGCCGGCTTCTCCAAGACCGCGCGAGTGACGGTCTTGTTTGTGCGGGCACGGACGGAAGGGTCTTTCGGTGGTGGTCCAGGCATGAGCGGGCTCCTATGTCAGGAAAGGTGTTCCCATGGCGGGAAAGTCAGGCGTAGAAGCCAGTGGCGCGAAGCACCGCGCGTGAGATTTCGTGCACCGCATAGCACAGCGGTTCCTCTGTGTGATCCATCTGCTCGCGCGTCCGTCCGAGGCGGAGTTCCGTCACGAGCTTCTGCGCCTGGACCAGGGTCACGGCCGCGTGTGTGGATTCGTGGATGACGACGTGCGGATACAGGTTCTGGCGACTCAGCCGCATCACCCCGATAAACGACGTCGATGGGTGCCGCGTCAGCTTCCCGGTCTTCTTGTCCCGCCACGACGAGAACCGTCCATGGAAAACGCCGCCGGCGTTCGTGAAGTCCTCGTGCGGGCTGTACTTCGTCGCCGCAGCCTGCAGCATCTTCGTCGTCGGATAGACCCGCAGAATGAACCAGAACCGCATGCCGACATCGAGTGGGTCAGTCGAGATGTAGAACGTCCGAATCCTTCGATCAGGCATCACACCATCGCCAGCTGCTCGCCTCCACCACGATTACCCTTCACCGAATTGCAGAGAAAACACGCCGTCGCTGTGTTCGCGCGGGTGTGCTCACCACCTTCAGCGAGGGGAATCAGGTGGTCGAGCGTCGGCGCCATCGGATGCGGAACCACCACGTCACGCCGACACCGCTTACCGCACATGTGACAGCGGTACCGATCCCGGGTGAAGATCTCCACCGACTCAAACAGTTCAACTGCGGTGGTGCTCTTCTTCGCGCGGCGTCGCTGGTCGTAGCCAAGCCGAGCGGCCTTGTACTTCGGACTGCCCTTCCGTCTCTCGTACGACGCTTTCGCGCCGCAGCGATTTGAGCAATAGCGCCGACCCAGCGACCGATGAGTGATCAACGCCCCGCACACGACGCACGGTGTAGTCATCTCCTGGCGGCGCGCCTTCTCATTACGCCGAGTGCGCCACTGGTCTGCTCGTCCGTCGGCGGCAGCCCGCTCATTGCTGGCCGCGACTCGGCACGCAGTCGAGCACCAGATTCGATGCGGCCTACCTACCAGCTCGGTGCCGCAACGCCGACATCCCATGTGCCAAGCCTACTTTCGGGCGCCGACACGGGACTGTGGAAATAACGGTGTTTCCGGTACTGACACGCTGAGCGATGCTCGGCGAGAAAGGTGCCGTGATGACGACACTGGAAGATGTGGCGAAGAAGAAGGCGGCTGAGCAGTCCGCAGAGCAGAAGGCTGCCGTCGAGCTGGTCCGACTGGCACAGGAACAGGGCCTGTCGCTGACTGGGCCCGACGGGCTGCTCAAACAGCTGACCAAGACGGTCCTGGAGATCGCACTCAATGAGGAGATGACCGAGCACCTCGGTTACGAGAAACACGACCCGCCGGAGGCGGGGTCGGGCAACATCCGCAACGGGACCCGCACCAAGACGGTGCTGACCGACACCACCGGCCCGGTCGAACTCGACGTGCCGCGCGATCGGGCATCCACGTTCGAGCCCCAGATCGTCAAGAAACGTCAACGCCGATTGTCCGGGGTCGATGAGGTGGTCTTGTCGTTGTACGCCAAAGGGCTTACCACTGGGGAGATTTCAGCGCATTTCGCTGAGATCTACGGCGCGTCGGTCTCGAAGGAGACGATCAGCCGCATCACCGACAAGGTCATCGAGGAGATGAACGATTGGTCGGTGCGGCCACTCGATGAAACCTACGCCGCGATCTTCATCGACGCGATCGTGGTGAAGGTCCGCGACGGCCAGGTCGCCAACCGCCCGTTCTACGCCGCGATCGGAGTGACCCTGGCCGGGGAACGCGACATCCTCGGATTGTGGGCCGGCACCGGCGGGGAGGGCGCGAAGTTCTGGATGAGCGTGCTCACCGATCTGCGCAACCGCGGCGTCAAGGACAGCTTCTTCGTCGTCTGCGATGGGCTGAAGGGACTGCCCGAGGTGGTGGGCAACGTGTGGCCGCAGGCGATCGTGCAGACGTGCATCATTCACTTGCTGCGCAACACCTTTCGGCTCACGTCCCGCAAGTACTGGGATGAGATCAAGCGTGATGTGAAACCGATCTACACCGCAGTCAACGCGACCGCGGCCCGCGCAGCGTTCGACGATCTGGCCGAGAAATGGGGGCAACGCTACCCGGCGGTGATCCGCCTGTGGGACAACGCCTGGGCGGAGTTCATCCCGTTCCTGGACTACGACGTGGAGATCCGCCGTGTCATCTGTAGCACCAATGCCATCGAGTCGCTCAACGCCCGCTACCGCCGCGCGATCAAGGCCCGCGGCCACTTCCCCTCCGAGCAGGCCGCCCTCAAGTGCCTCTATCTGGTCACCCGATCACTGGACCCGACCGGTGCAGGCAGGGCACGATGGACGATGCGGTGGAAACCTGCCCTGAATGCGTTCGCGATCACCTTCGCCGATCGATTCCCGGCAGCCGAAACCTACTGATGAAAACCGCCGGAAACACCGTTAGCGAGATAGTCCCGCCGACACTGCCGGGGGTTGATTTTTCCGGAACCCGTAGCCGGAGTAAGTCACAGTGCGTTGCGGCAGGCTGGCTGGGCCCCGGGGGGAGGTGGTGCCCCTCCCCTTCTGCGTTTCCGCAGGTCAGGGGCGTTTGTCGCTGGTGCGGGCCTTGTGGTCGTTGCACTCGGTGCAGGCGGCCTGCAGGTTGTTGGGGTTGAGCGCGAGGTCTGGTCTTCGTGCGGCCGGTTGGCGCTTGTCGGCGACGGTGGCGTACCCGGTGCAGATGCCGGGGTACTGCAGTTGGCACACGTGGTGGTCTCGCTCGAGGACGTAGTCGCGGATGGCCGGCCACTGCGAGTTGGTGGTGGCTTGGCTTGAGGCGGTGCGGGCGCCGCGCCATGCGACGGTGTGCGTCGGGCAGTAGCGAGCTGATCCAGTGATGAGTTGATCGCACTGGTAGTCGTCGCCAGGGCATCGGCGCGGCGCCCGAGGCATCAGGGGTAGGTGTGCGGCAGAGCGTTGAAGAACATCACTGTGCCGACCATCATGCCGATCATGCTGCCCACGGTGGCGAGGGAGAGCAAGGTAAGCAGCACACGTTCGAGCAGGGTCATGAGTGCTTGCCGGGTGGGTGGCCTGTGGCCATGCGGTGGACGACGTTGCAGTAGCCCTCGGGGTCTGCGACCTTGCCGCGGAGGTGGTTGACGCAGCGATCGAAGTCGCCAGGTGTGTTCCATTTGATCTTGGCGGCGCCTTCTTCGAAAGCCCAATACCGTTTGAGCCGTTCGCCGGCGCCGTCACCTGGTTTCCCGTTGGCCATGTCGCACCTCCCCCGACATGCAGAAAACCGCTATACCCGGGTTCGGGCACAGCGGTGCTTGAGGTTGAGGGTACTACGTAGCACTGACATGTGTGTCAACGCTGGTTGCCGGTGCGGCGCTGCACGAGTTTGCGTTGGTAGTCGATGACGGATTGGACGGAGTATTCGGGGGCGCCGTCGGGGCCGGTGCGTTGTTCGATGTGGCCGAGTCGTGCCCAGTTGTAGATGTCGCGGCGGCTGCGGTCGATGGCGTGGGCGAGGTCGGGTGCGCTCATCCAGTCATCGGGGTCAAGCAGGTTGGGGCGTGTTGGGAGTACCCAGTGGGCACCGACGCTGTTCCAGTATTGGTCGAGGCGGTGTAGGTCTCCGGCGGGGTCGGGGCAGCGGTTTTGTGCGATGTCCTGTACGAGTTGGCGGTAGGAGCGGGCTACGCGTTTCGCGCGGTCTTCGCGGGAGTCGGCGGGCCATGGCCAGGGCAGGACGTGGCCGCTCATCGGCGTGATCGCTTGTCGTTGCGGCCGCGCGCTGTAGCGGGCCGGCGGCGTGAGGTGTTGGCAGCAGTCCAGCCGGTCTGTTGTGGTCCGGTGGTGGGGTGGTCGTCGGTTGCCCATGCGGTGAAGTCGTAGCCGGATCGTGGTGGTGTGGGGATGTCGGGCGTGGTGAGCACCGGCCAGAGGTTCCTCACTTCTACTTCGAGCGGTGTTAGCAACCACGTTGCGCGGGGGAATTGCAGGTGTGGACGCTGTATCTCGTGGTGCCAATTCTGTGGGCCAAATTCGATGGTGATGGGTGTGCGTAGGCATCGGGGGGCGGACTGCTCGGGGAGGCGGTAGCTGCCGGCGGTGAATGTCCAGACCGGTTCCCATGTCTGGCTGTACGCCGTGAAGAACGCCGTGGCCTGTGCCCCAACGCTTTCGATTGCTTCTCGGAGGCGAGCCATGGCGGCCTGCCAGCCGCTGGTGTCGATGTCGACCGTGATGATGCCGCTGACAAGTGGTCCGCGCTTCCGGCTCGGGTATGTGGGTGGCGGGCGTCTTGGTCCGATGAAGTCGGAGCCGTCACAGAGCACGGGGCTGGCGTCGCTGGCGTACTCGTAGCCGGGGTCATACCAGCGGCGCGCGTACATGTCGACGATGCGGGCTGTGATGGGGAGTCCGTGCCAGTGGCGGCCACAGTGGGGGCAGCGCGGATAGTCGGGGTCGGGTTCAGGGTTCCAGTCTTCGTAGCCGCCCGCGGGTTCGCCGGCGGCCAGAGACTCGTCGACGAGTTGGTCGATGCGGTCGATGATGTCGGTAGTCACGCGCACTCCCCCGCGTGGATCATGTTGCACTGCTTGCACTTTTGGTTGCCGAGTCGGAGTTGGTCGATGGTGGTTTCATCGATGTCGGTGAGGGTCGTCAGCGAGCTGGCGGCGTATCGCTGCTTGGGCTCGGGCTTGGGCTTTGCGCGCTTGCGTTTCGGCGGCTTGTAGGGGGTTTCGTTGCGCCATGACCAGTTGTCTTCTTCGATCTGGCGGGCGGTGGTGGCGGCGCGGTTGGTGCCAATGGTGCGGTCGGCGGGCTTCTGGTGGCCGGCGAGGTGGGGTTTGATGGCGCCGATGACGAGTTGCACGGCTTCGATGTCGCGGGTGGCTTCGTCGGTTTCGAGGTCGGCGACGAGGGCGGAAATGCTGTCTAGTCGTGAATATGCCTCTGTGACAAGCCATTTCAGGATGTCTTCTTCGCGTCCTTCGATGACGAGGCCCTGCAGGAATTTGAATTCGCGTTCTGTCCACGAGCCGTCGCAGGCGGGGTTGTTGCAGTCGACGATGGTGGTTCCGTCGTCGCGGCCGCATTTGGATCCGCAGCGGGGGCAGGGCAGTCCGTAGTCGTGGCGGAGTTTGGTCTTGCCGAGTTCGGCGCGTACGCGGTGGTGGGTGTCGGTGAGGTCGAGGGCGAGTTCGAGGCCGGTGAGTTCGACGAAGAGTTTGCCGTGGCGGCTGGCGGGTTGGCCGGTGTCTTCGTCGAGTTGGAGTGGGTCGTCGGTTTCTTCGCCGGGTCGGTCCCAGATGATGAACGCTTCGGGGCCGGCCGCGGCGAGGGTGTGGACGTGGGGTTCGACGAGTGCGATGCAGGCGCGGAGTGCTTGGAGGGCGTCGGGTGTGACGGCGTCTTCGGCGGTCCAGGCGGGTGTGTCGGGTAGCGGTTTGGTGGGTTTTCCGTCGACGAGGATGGGCGGTGCGGTGTTGTGCCGGCCGGTGGGTGGTTCGGTGTTGAGCGCGATCGCGACGGTGGTGGCGGCGCGTTCTGCTTGTTCGACGATGTCGGACATGAGCGCGATCTTGTTGGACGAGATCGGGATGCCGGGTGTGCGGGTGGATGCGACGGCGGGGGCGCCGCTGCTGCTGGCCTTCTCGCCGAGTGCACGGGACAGCTCGAGCCAGTCCGACGGGAGCTGCTTGATGGCGGAGTGAATGCGCTTGTAGCAGGGTTCGCAGAGGGTGCCGGGGTCGTCGGTGAAGGCGGGGATGCGGTGGCCTTCGATGGTTTTCCCGTTGATGCAGTGTGTGCCGGCGACGCATTGGTGTGCGGAGGTTTCGGGGCGGGCGTCGCTGGTCGACTTCTCAAACATCGGTGTGTTGACCCTTCTTCCGGTTCTGCTTTCGTCGGTCCCATGCGTGCTGTGCAGCTTCGAGGCATTCGTCGTCGACGGGTTCGCCGTAGTCGAGGTGGCGGTAGTAGCCGCGTTCGGTGCCGCATCGTGGTTTCGGGCCGTGGGCTTTCGGTGCGTCCATGTGGCGGCCGCCCCACACTCCGAACGGGATGTCGAGAGTTTCGGCCTGTCCTCGGCATTCGGTTTTGACGGGGCATCGGTTGCAGATGGCTTGGGCTGCGTGGCGGCCGGCTTTGTCGTTGGGGTGGGGGAAGAAGCTGTCGGCGTGTTTACGGATCTGGTCGGGTGTTCCGTCGATGCGGCAGGCGGCGTTACGCATCCAGTCGCGTTCGGCGGGGCCGTGTTTGGTGTAAAGCTCGTAATGGGCGCCGCTCATTCGGTGGACGTCCATTCAGCGGGGACGAAGAGGGTGTCGGCGGCCATGGGTCCGTCGCATTCCATGGCGCCGCCTGGTAGCGGTTCGTCGTGCAAGGGTCGGCGGGCATGAAGCTGCTCGATGATGCGTTCGCAGGCGTAGATGGTGGCTTGGCAGGCGAGCTCGAGGACAGCGGCGGCGAGGCGGCTCACGGGCGGTCTCCTTCGGGCCAGTCGAACGTATTCAGATTGAGGTCTTCGATGGTTTCCGCCCAGATGGGTGTCATGGGGCAGTACCAGCAGTGGGGCTCGCCGACGCAGTGGCACCAGCGGGGCCCGACGAAGGCGAGCCACCAGGCGCGGACTGCGTCGGCCATCGCCCCGCAGGGCATGCCGAGCAGGGTGGCGAACATGCTGTCCCAGTCCGCGGCGATCGCGAGGACTTCGGGCGGCACTGGGATCGCGGGTTCGGATGGTCTGGGTTCGACGTGTGGGATGGCCCAGAGCGCGCCGGGTCCGGCGGCCAGGGCGGCTTTCCAGTCGACGTCTTCGGGAATCGCCGGCACCCACGGGGCGCCGGCGGTCAGGTGGCACGGGCCGGTGTAGTCGATGGGCTCGTCTTCGCGTGGTTCGAAGGTGCACCCGGGGGTGTGTGGTTCTTCTGCGGGGGTGTTGCAGCACCAGGTGCGGAGCAGTCCGGTGCGCACGTTCAGCGGCTCACCTTCGGGGCTGTGCGGCCCGCTGGCGGCCGTTTCGGGGTCGGGCGGGGTGATGTTCATGCTTGACCCTTCTCGGCGCTGGGTGTGTCCCAGCCCATGGCTTCGCGGACTTTGGCCATGCCGCTGGTGGCGGTGCGGCTGCGATCGACGTGATCGCACAGGACCAGGCCGCGGTAGCCGTCGTCGTCGCACATGCCGCAGTTGACGATGCGCATCGCTTCTCGTGCGGCTTCGGCCTGTGACGTAACCGCGGCGCGGTGGCGGCGGGCGGCGTCGGACTGGTCGCGGCTGAGTGGTGCGTGTACGGCGCGTGATTCCGCGAGGCTCTGCCGGCGCTGGCGGGCGGCCTCGGCGGCGGCCGCGGTCTCGCGGGCTTGGCGGCGTGAGTCGAAGTCGACGACGGGATCGGTCTCGCCGTAGCGGTCAGGCATGGCCTGCCTCCTGGTGGTCGCAGCGGATGGTGCTGTCGCCGAGTGGGCGTAGGCCGTTGTGGTCGCAGAGTGGGCAGGCGTCGATCGCGGCGCGGCGGTTGCGACGCTCGGCGAGCTCGTCGGCTTTTTGGCGGTCGGCTGCGGCGCGGTCCCATTCGCGGCGGCGGGCGCAGTCCGGGCAGGCTTCTCGCGCGTTGCTGTCTGGGTGGCGGGGGCAGGTGGGGCGGGGGTCGCGCGCGTCTGCTGACGTAACTCCCCCACTTGAAGTAACCACTATGGGATTGGGGTGGGGTGGGGTGGGGCTTGGGGACTCCCCGGGGGACACGTTTTTGCTGGGTTCGGTGGTGTCCCCTTGGTTGTCCCCGGGGGACATTTGGTCATCTATGCCGGTCACGAAGTTTCTGCCGCGCCGTCTTTGGTTCCGTTTCTTCTCGGCTTCGCGTTTGCGCTTGGCTATGTTTTCGGCCCGAGTTGGTTGCCATTTTTGCCAATTTCTGACCTGAATTCCGTCCGGTTTACGGTCACAAAGTGGCGCGTCGAGGGTGCCGGGGCCGGTGATCGCTTCGATGACGGAGCGGGGTGCGCGCAGTGATTTCAGCTTCGAGTCGGGGATGAATCCGTCGAGTTCTTCCTTGGCTGACCAGCTTCCGCCGAGCACCCATAGCCCGGACACTGCGAGCCGCATGGGTACGCGGACGAGGTGGTCGGGGATGGACATGACGGGCTTGGAGTCGCTAAATCCGTCGTCGACGTAGAACCAGGGCACTACGTGGTCACCTCCGGGTCTGGGGCGCCGGGCGGGACGGTGGGTGGTGCGCCGCAGATGTGGAGTGCGTGGCAGGTGCTGCATCGTGGTCGGCCGGCGGAGTGTTCGGCTTTTCGGCAGTCGACGCAGCGGCCGTCGCGATAAGCGGCTTTCTGCTGCTCGGTGCTACCCATGGGGTGCTGCCTCTGCGCTGCTGCGTTTTCTGTCGTGGTTGGTGGAGTCACCGCGGATCTGCTGCGCCGTCTGGTAGGCGCGGTCGTCGGCCGCCCAGCCGGCGCACACGACAGCTGGGCGGCCGTCTGCCTGCCATGCCCGGTCGCCGCGCTCAATGGGACGGTAGTCGTCGTACCGCGTGCCGGGCGGTGTCTCGCGGCGCTCACCGCACGGGTGCTCGTAGGCGACCGCGCGGGGCATACCGACGTGGCAGAGGAACACGCCGCCCGGGATGTAGGGCATGGTGTCGCCGTCGCGCTGCGCGCGCTCAGGGCTATCGCGGCGGTACGCGCAGTCGCCGCAGCGCCGCGTGTTCACCGGCATGGGGCCTTCTTGCACCTCGGGCGTCGGTACGGGCTCGAGGATCGGCTCCCAGCATGTGCATTTCTCACCGTCGTAGACCGCGGCGCCGTAGCAGCACCCGTTCGCCGTCTGCTCGGGCGCGCGGAACAGGTCAGAGGCGTGGTGGTAGTGCTCGTATTCGACGACGCGAGGCTCGGCCATCAGACGGTCACCGCCTCGGGGTACTGGTCCCAGGTGCGGCCGTCGAGTTCACGACCGGCGGCTTTCTTGCCCCACCGCTTCATGCCTTCGGCCATCGAAGGGGCGTCGGGCGCGCGTTCGACGGACCATGGTCTGTGGCTGAGTTCCATGAAGTGCTCGATGACGTAGCCGTCGAGGTCGTTGTAGAGGCCGCCGGTGAAGGCGTGAGAGGCGCCGTCGGCTTCGGCGCGGCGCTTGTAGTCGAGGGTGAATTCGCCGGGCTGTTGGGGGGTTACGGACCAGGGTGCCGGTCCCCATTCCCCCCACTGTTTGAAGAAGAACGCGACATCGGCGGTGGTGCATTGGTCGCGGAGGCCGCGGACCCAGCGCGGGTTCATCGGGCGGGCACGGTGCCCGGATTCGCCGCCCACGATCACCCAGTGCAGCATTTTGCTCTGCAACCCGACCAGGTGGCGGTACAGGTCAATATGCCCGAGAAGTGGTTCAGCTGAGATGAATCGGACAGCTGCCGGTGTGCCGAGCAGTGCGGGGATGCGGATGTCGGCCCACCGCTGGTTTTCTACGCTTACGCCGAGCCATACGTTCGGCAACGGGTTGTTTACGCCGATGTGGGGTCCGTCTCCGGTGAATCCTTGAGCGAGGGCGATCTTCCGCTCGTAGTAGCAGACGCTCATCCAGAAGGTGTAGGAGTTCAGCAACGATCGCATGCGGCCGTGACGTTTGGTGAGCACCTGGAATGTGTGCCGCGGTGATGCGGCCATGACGCCGAAGACCTGCGCGATGTAGTCATCGGACACGTCGTCGTGGAACAGATCGGACATCGAGTTGACGAACACCATGGCGGGTTTGCGCCAGCGCAGTGGTTCGTTGAGGCGTTCGGGACGCAAGGTGACGTCGAAGCCGTTGGGGTATGCCTTTGTGCCGGCGAAGCGGCGGGCGATGGTTTCGGCGTAGCAGTTGTTGCAGCCGGGGCTGACTTTCGTGCAGCCGGACAATGGGTTCCACGTCCGGTCCGTCCATTCGATGGCGGTGGTGGCGCTCATGGGTGTCCGTTCTGTTCGGGTGTGGGTGGGTGTCGACGCCGCGGCTTGACGCCGACACCCACCGGGTCAGGGCTGGGCGTAGACCGGCCTGCCGACTGCTGCGGTAACGCCGGCGGTGATCTCTTCCCATGCCTGTCGGACGATGACGCGGGTCGGCTTGAGCTTGATCGTGAGGGCCAGCGCGCCCTGGTTGATATTGAGCCGGAAGTAGGCGTCCACCTCGTAGTCGGTGGCGTGGCCTTCCCACGGGCGCAGCCGGAGGGTAATCAGCTGTGGCACCTCGAGCTGCCCGGTGCGACCGGCTTTCGCGTTGATCTCGGTGTTGTAGGTGACGCGCTGCGCGCCGTTGGCGCGGGTGATGCTGGACTCGAATTCGCCCTTGCTCGATGCGCGGACGGAGTCGATGATCTCGAGCAGGTCGGCCTGGTCGGGTCTGACGACGGTGTGCAGGAGTTCTTCGACGATGTCGCCGAACTTTTCTTGTCGGAACGCTTCTCCGCTGATCTTGTGCCAGGCGAGCCAGTCGGGATCCTGTTTGAGTTGGAGCGTCAGTTTGTCGTCGCGCCAGCCGGCGGCGCGGTCGTCTTTGCCGATTTCTGCGGTGTTGTCGCTGCCTTCGTGGTCGTTGTAGATGGCGGTGAGTTGGCCGCGTTCGGCGTTGCCCCAGAGTGTGCCGGTGTACTGGTCGAGGGGGCGTCGTTCGAGTTCGGCGAGGAACGATGCGAGGTCGGTGACGGTGCGGGTGCCTTCGGCGCGGTGTGGGTTGGCGCGGAGGTCTTCGTCTTCGATGACGACGACCTGCAGCCCCTTCTCTTCGGTGACGGCGACGGCGTGGCGCCGGTGCGGGAGTTCGGTGTCGATGATGTCGGCGGGGTGTGGTGCGTGTTCGGACGAGATCATCATGCTGGGGAGTCCGGTGTGTTCGACGGTGCCGAGGACTGCTGCGTCGGGTGTGGTGGCCATGGGTGGCGTGTGCCTTTCGGTGGTGGGGTGTGGTCAGTCGCGGCCGGCGGCGGCGCTCTTGCCGTCGGTTGCGGTGTTGGTGCCGTAGTCGAATTCGCGTTGGGTGGGGTCGTTGCGGTGGAGGCCGCCGTCGTCGTCGGTGTAGAAGATGGCGGGTCGGCGGGGCGCCTGCGGGATTTTGGCGGTGGGGTTGGCTTCGATCTGCACGACCGCGGTGTTGTTCTTGACGGGGGTGATCTTCATACGAATGTTGATCTCGGCGGGCTTGCCCTGGTCCTTGACGGCGGCGACTGCTTCGCGGAGCAGCTCGGACGCCTTGTCGTGGACCAGGCCCTTCTCGCATGCGAGCAGGATGCTGGCGAACTCCTGCGGGGGGTTGTTGTCGGACAACGGTTTTCCTTTCATCGGTGGGTTATATGTGATGGCGCTCGAGGGTGGCGATAGTTGGGCATGGCCACTCGGTGTTGCAGTGGTGGCAGACGCCGGCGGGTGTGCCCAGGGGTGCGTGTGCGTGAAGGTCGCGGATGGCGTCAATGGCTTGGCGCTGGGCGGTGACGCGGTCGGCGGTCGATAAGATGCGGTCGATTGGACTGCCACCCGGAAGGGTTGAGCCGATACGGCTCATGCCGCGGGTTGCGTCAGGCATCAGCGGGCTCTTCCGCGTCGAGCCACACGAGCAACTTCTCGGCGGCCGAGATGATGACGTCTCCCCTGCTGCCGACCGCTGTGACTCCGCCGTAGCAGGCGCCGGCGGCGAGTAAGGCGATCTGGCGGTTGTTCACCACGTGACTCCGTTCAGGTGTTCGGTGTGCTCGTCTTCGTCTGTCGCCCATGCGTTCTCGTGTCCGGAGGGGCATACGCGGGTGCCGTCGGTGTCGGGGAACATGCGGCGGCAGGTGTTGCACTCGATGTAGTCGGGGGCTGGCGCGGTCATGCTGCAGCTCTCCATCCGGTCACGTATGTCCCTGCGAGCTGTGATGCGGCGAGCCGGTGGGCGTCGTCGGCGCCGTAGGCGACGAGGCAGGAGGGGGCGCCTGAGTTAGCCGCGGCACGTTCGCCGTTGGCATGGTGGAAGTGGAGCCGGCCGTGGAGAAACAGGACGGCGTCTGCGGCTTCCCAGACTTGGCGGACGAAGCCTGCGACCTCGGTGCGGGCGAAGATGAGTGCGGTGCCTCGGCCGTGGAGCGAGAGACGTTCGAGCCATGCCCAGGCTTCTTGCCCGTACGGGGGATTGAGCCAGACGCGGCCGTGCCAGGGTTCGGCGAGTCCGTCGCGTGGGAGGGTGATGTGTTGCGCGGCGGTGGGCCAGAGTGTGGGGTCGGGTGCTGAGCAGGGGTCGAGGTCGAAGGGGCCGAGTGCGTCGAGAATGTGGCGGGGTGTGAGCCAGGTATCGGTGCGCATGCGTGCCGATTGGTGGCCGCCGATGCCGAGCCCGCTGCTCATCGCGTGCTCGCTGCGGGTCCGAAGCCGTAGTGGCGGCGTCGCGGCGGCGGGGGTGGTGGGGGTACGGCGCGGAGGTGTGGCCGCGCGCCGGGCTGGTGGATGCTTGCGAGCATCAGGTCGAGGCTGGCCATGGTGTGGGCGAAGTTCATGGCTGTGCGGTGACTCGGTGCTGCCCATCGGCGGTGGAGTGGGCCGGTGACGGTGTTGTCAGCGGACACGAACCAGGCGCTCACGCGATCGCCCCGGCGATGTCGGGCGGCTGCCACCCTTCGGGTTTGATGACCTTGCCGTCTTCGCGGAACAACGGCAGTCCTTCGCCGATGACCTTGGCGAGGTTCGAGCGAGCGACCTCGGCGGCCGCGGCTTTCGCCTTGTCCGGGCCGACGTACGCGAGCAAGCTGCCCCACGCGATGACGATGACGTCGAGCAGGCCGTCGACGACCTCGAGCAGATCGCTGCGCGCCTCACCGACGCGGTACTCGTCGAATTCCTCGCGTAGCAGCTTCTGGCGGAGCTCCCGGAGTGCTGATCCGGGTTCGGGGAAGCCGACGGTTTCGAGCTGCTTGGCGAGTTCCATGAAGGTCTCGGTGGCGTCGAGCAGGTTCGGCGTGTCGGGTTGCAGGATGTAGTTCCGGCCTTCCCAGTTGAGGACCGACCCGTCGTTGGCGGCGAAGCACTGCGGGCCGATGATGGTGGTGTCGCCTATGGGGAAGGGGTAGGGCTGGCGGAGTACTCGGTCGGGGTGTCCTTCGCGGCGGAGTACGACGGTGGCGTCGGGGCCGTGGACCTGTTCGATCGCGGAAAGGGCACCGCGTTCCTCGCTGTACCGTTCAGTGGGCCGTTCGAAGGGTTCGTGGTTTCCGGCGTCGGAAACGAGGTAGCGCCAGGGCTGTTCGGGCTTCCGGCCGGGGAAACGGCGGATGCCGGGCATCTTCAACAGTTCGATGAGGATAGTGGGTTTCATGACTGGTTCCCCTGGTTTTCGGCGGCGATGGTGGCTGCGTTGATGGCGTCGCGGACGCGGTCCTCGAGGACGGTGCCGCCGAACTCGGACCATTTGTAGAGCTGGTCGCAGAGTTTCCCGATGTCGGTGCTCTCGATGTCGTTGGTGGAGTTGATGTTCGGATTGTCGAGCATCTGTCGGTAGAGCAGGATGCGGTCTTCGCGGTCGAGTGGCGGGTCGAGCTTGCCGAGCAGCGTGAAGAGGCGCCGTTCGGCGGCTTGGCCGACCTTGGTGCGCTCCCGCTTCGGAGTCGGCTCGGGTTCGCGCTGCGGTTCGGTGTCCGCCGGCGCCGTCGGTTCGACCACCTCCCCTTCGACCACGTCGTCCGGCGGCGCGGCGGCAGTGGTGGTCTTCTGCTTCGCGCGATCGCGCAGTCCGCCGACGCCGCGGCCGCCTTGGCGGGTCTTCTGCTCGGGTTGCGCGTTGCCGTCCTCGTCGATGACGACGGGTTCGTTCTGGACCGCGTCGTCAAGCAGCAAGCCGCCGAGCTCGTCGGGGAACGCAGCCTGGATCGCGCCGGCTTCCGCGCACTTGCGGATCTGGTTGCACGGCATCTTCTTCCACATGCTGTTCGGGCCGCCGTCGCGGTTCGTCTGCACGAATTCGGAGAAGTGCGCGATGAACGGGTATCGGTGTCTGTCGCGGTACACCACGAACTTCGCGGCGACGGGTGACTTCGCCTCGGTCCAGACCTCTTTCCAGACGCCGTCTTCGCCGCACCACAGCGGGTCGTCTTGCCGGTACTCGACGCCCTTCTGGTCGGCGATCTCGCGGGCCTTCTTCCGGAAGCCGTTGATCGACGTCTGGATGGTGTATTTCGTGACCCAGCGCATCACCTTGCGCTTCTGGCCGTCCGGCTCAGCGGGGTTGACCGGTTCCCAGTGCGCCACTTCGGTGTTGCGGCCAATCATGTAGACCTCTTTGTTGAAGGGGTCCAGGCCGGATTTCTGGCAGACGTGGAAGAACAGTTCGATTTCGCCGTCGGATGCGTCCTCGAGGCCGAGCATGCGGCGCACGGCGAGGCTGAATTCCCGCACCTGCTGCGCCGGGTCGACCGCGGCGGGCAGGTTCTGCGCCGGCTGCGGGTCGGTGGCGTGGGACCAGTCGGTATCGGTGGTCTGCTCGGCGGTCATGGTTTCGGTCATGCGGCGGTTCCCTTCTTGGCGGCGGTGACGGCGGGATGGGTGCGGGACAGGTTGAGCGCGACACTGCCGCGGGCATGCGGTGATCGAGTCGCGACCTTGATGCCGTTGAACTCGGCGTACTGGGCGTTGCCCATGGCGTCGAGCAGTTGCGTCTTGAGTCCGCGGAGGCGCTTCTCAGCGTCCTTGTGGTCCGAGCTGGCGTTGTGCACCGCGATCGCGAGGTCGGGGTCGACTTCGGCGGTGCTGCCGTCGATATCAGGGTGTAGTTCACGGACACACTCGTACGTGGCCACGCTGTCGTCGAGTTCCGGTGTGCGACCGGTCAGCAGCGCGTCCCAGAAGTCGCGGCACTCTGTGGTGATCCATTCGGCGACGAGCGGATCGTGTGGGATGTCGTAGACGCGATCCTGGTAGTAGGGGCCGATCGCGCAGAGATGGCCGTCGTACTTCGTGAGGCCGGTGAACGCCATCTGCGCCGACACTTGGGCGGCGTAGTCCTCGGGGAGGTCGCCGGTGAAATCGTCTCCCCACTGCTCGAGGTCGGACATGGTGAGTGCGCGCTTCAGCTCGACGACACGCTGCGCGCGGCCGCGGTTCGCGCGCCGGTCGAGGGTGACGACGAGCGGGAAGCCGAAGCGGTTGGGGTCGATGACGAACTGGACTTCGCCGGCGGAGAGGCGCCAGCCGGGGTTCTTGCGGCGCCACCGGTTCGCGGCGTATGCCTCGAGGTCGTGGCCGACGTCGAACGCGTCGGATGGTGGTTCTTCGGCGACCTGCCCGGTCATGCGGTGGAACAGCCGGTACTGAGATTCCCAGCGGGACAGCCGCAGGATCGCGGGCACCTTCGACGGGGAGATCACGGCGCGGTGCTCGGGTGTGCCGGGTGCTATCCATCCCTTCTGGCCGCGACGCCACACACCCGGGATGTATGGGGTGTCACCGAGACCGGCGTCGGAGCGGCACGCCGCGCACAGCCATGCATCGGCGGTCGGCATCCACAGCGCGGACTCGCCGACCTGCTGGCGGCGGCCGGGTGGGCACACCTCGCAGTGCTGCAGCGCGGCGGTCACGAGCCGACCTGCTGCTGGTCTCGAACTCCTGCGACGGCTTCCGGTGAGGCTTCTTTGCCGTCGTCGATGATGCGGTTGATCTCGCGGTCGAGGTACCACATGGCCTTGTAGAGGTCGGTCAGGGTTTCGGCGCCTTCTTTGCGGCCGGCGCGGGCGATGTATTTGATTGCGTTGCCGCGGTTGAAGTTCAAGCGTTCGACGATGTCGATGACTTCGGCGCCGTTGGAGAAGCCTTTGTAGTGGCCGGGGTTGATCTGATCGTGCATGTCAGCGCGCCTTCGGGGTGAGGATGATGTGGACGTCGACGCCGAGCGCGTTGGCGTGGGCCAGCAGACGGGTCAGGGTGGGTGCGAACACTTCGCGTTCGAACTCGGACACCCACTTCCGGTAGCGGCCGGCGCGGTGCGCGACGGCGTCTTGGGTGCGGCCGGACCGCCGCCGGTATGCGGTCAGGGCCGCGGTGATGTCACCGAGCGGGATGAGCAGTGTCTTCGGAATGACGACCGATTCGGGTTGCAGCGCGGTGGTCATGACGCGGCTCGTAGGTGGTCGTTGATCCATTGGTCGGCTTCGGATCGGCGGAGGTCGAAGATGTCGTCGAGGTCTTCGTTCTCCGCCATGATGAGCCGGGCATAAAACGCGCGAAAATCGTTGTTGAGCTTGAAGTCCGGTGTTTTCGTCTGTATCGCGATCTCCCAACGAGCACGCTCAAATAGCGCACCGATACCGATCTTTCGGCGCCCGGTCTGCTCAATCCACTGGCGGGCCAGCTTGATCAGCAGGCCGTAGACATGCGGGTTCTCTTTGTCGAACTGTTCGAACCGGTCGGCGATCGTCTGACCGAACGGAAGACACGGCTGCTCAGACACGAGGACCGCCCATCACTGCATCCCACTGGGCCTTCACCCAGAGCACGTCGCCCATCGCGGTGTGCCGCTCAAATTCGTCGGCGGGGACACCGACCGCGCTGGACAGTTCGTCTGACGACCACGGCGGCGCGATAAGGGTTAGGTCCAGCTCCGGCAGTCGTCCGTCGTTGACTGCCTCCTTACCCACGCCGACGAGGTATCCCACGATGACGTTCTCGATGTCGACGAGGTGGTAGTGCCACGGATCGTCTGCACCGGGTGGCATAAGCACCCCGGTCTGGTTCAGGAGCTTCGACAGGCGGAGAGCGTCGAAACTGGGGACTGCGCCGACCACGTGGGCTCCGCTGGTGGCTTCGATGACTTGATTCGCTGCCTGCCAACGGGTTAACGCTTCGGACGGGCGGTACCGGTCGCGGTAGTCCTGCTGAAACTGTTCAGGCAGGCTGTCGTACCACGGCAGCGGGTAGTGGTCGATGAAGAAGTGATAGGCAGTCTCTCGGCCTTCCGGTGTGCGTCGGATGGCGGCGAATTCCCAGATCGGCGCATCGGGGTGTAGGCCGAGCGTTTCGATATCCATGAAGACGATGTCGGTCACGCGGGGACTCCTGGTCGTGTTGCGCCGAGTAGGACGCGGAGAGGGTGGGTGGCGTAGAGGCAGGGCGGGCAGACGAGGCGGATGCGAGCGGTTTCGAAGGGGCGGCCGCAGCGGTCGCAGAAGAACGCCAGGAGCGCGGTCATGACGCTGCCCGTTCGGTGGGGGTGACGACGCGGCGGGGCCGGTAGCCGCGCTGGTACAGCATCCGTTCGAGCGTCTCGATCGTGTAGCCGAGCTTGTCGGCGATCTGCTCGTCGGTGTAGCCGAGATCGACCAGCTCGCAATACCGTTCGATGAACTTGACGCGGGTCGGTGCGTACCGTTCGACGGTGGCGTTTGGGTCGTCGATGGCGCCTTCGTCCCAGGCGAGCGGGAGGGCCCACCCGAGCCTCTGGGCGCGGAGGCGGGCACGGCGACCGCCGTAGCTGTCGGGTGCCGGGGTGTTCTTCAGGCGTTCGAACAGTTCCGCTGCGGCGCGGGCGGTGGCAGCTTCCACGGACGGCTTCTTGCCGTGAAGCACTTTCGCGAAGTGGTGCGGGTCGTAGTCGAGCATTGACGCGACCTGCTCGCTGGTGTAGCCGATGGCGATGAGTGCCTGCAGTCGGCGGGCTGTGCCGATGACGGGAACGCGGCTGCGGTCGTCGACCTTGTAGTACGGGATGTCCGGCACGGTCACGCCGAGGACGCAGCGCGCGGTGGGCGCGGTGATGAATTGGCGGCTGCCGTTGGCGATTTCGTGCAGAGTGCGCGCCGGGATGGTGGACAGATTGCTGATGTGCCGCCATGTGAGCCCGGCGTCGCGGAGCTGCTTGATGTGTTCGCGCGCTGGCGCGGGATCCAGCACGGGGTTTGCTTCGCGCCAGTGCACGTAGTGGGCGGCGCAGAGTCCGCGGTGGTGGACAACGCCGAGACATTTCGGGCGGATGCACTCGCCGGTGCGGCAGCGGGTCTTGTCGACGTTCACCGCAGCACCGTCCCGTTGCTTGTGGCTGCGGTGTCGGTGGCGGGGATGTAGCTCGGGCAGTAGGCGCCAATCGCTGCGGCGGTCAGAGTCGCGGCGTCGTGGCGTTCCCAGCCGGCGCGCATGAAGCCGCGGACGACATCGGTGAACGTCGACTCGTTGTCGAGTTGGGAGCAGACGGACAGGCCGGCGGCGATCGCGGCGCCGTCGCTGCTGTAGTACACGCCGTACTCGTCGAGGGTGGAAAGGAATCCGTAGTCCTGGAACGGGTTCGCGTGTGCGTCGGGTGCAGGGGCGAACAGTCCGACGGGAATGATGAGCAGAGGCATCGCGGCGATGAGATAGGTGCCCCACCGGTCGCGAGCGCGGCCGAGGTCGTCGAGGCGGTCGGCCGCCCGGGCTGCATTCGGCGAGAGACGGTGCATGGCGTCTTCGCTGAGTCCGAACTTCTGGACCGGCCCGAAGGGTGACCATGTCTGTCGTGCGCGCTGTTCGTGGTAGATGGCGCGGTCGACGGGCAGGCAGATGACGAAGATGCCGAATGCGACGAGCAGTTGGACGAGGTGGAGCGTCCAGTAGGCGTGGCCGGCCCAGCCGGCGGATGCGGCGGCGACGGCCCACACGACGCGGCGCGCGATCACGAGGCTCATCGGTTCACCGCCCGGGCGGCGGTGCGCGCGAACAGTTCGGCGAGTTCGCGAGCACCCTCTTCGTCGCTTGCGATCGCGGAGGCGTCACCGCCGAATGGATCGAACAGCGACACCTGCCAGGCTTTGTAGAAGCCGGGCACATCCATGTTGAGCGGTGACGCGATCGCGACGGTGTTGCCGTCGACCTTGAACCAGAGCCTGTCGTCGCGCTGCTCGGTGGTGAAGAGGTCTTCACCTATGCTGGGTGCTGACACGGGATTTCCTTTCAGTGTGTTCCGCTGTCTGAGTTGGCCCGCACCCGTCGCAGGGGTGCGGGTTTCTCATTTCGTGGGGAGTTGGTTGCCCGCACCCCGCGGGGGGAGGTGGGGTGCGGGCGCCCTGCCTCCGCCGGGGGGTCGCGACAGCAGGGGGTTCGTGGCCTGGTGGTCGATGCCGTCCAGGAGTTCTGAGAGCGTCACGCCAGCAAACGCGGCGTAACGGCGAAGCATGTGGAGGCCGGGTTCGCGGATTCCGGTCTCGTAATCGGAGATTCGGTTGGCGCCGGTCCAGAGGCGGGTCGCGAATTGCTTCTGGTTCAGGCCGGCGTCTTCACGAATCCAACGCAGGCGGGAGGCGAGGATGGTCGGCGATTTGACCTTGGCCCCGGAAGTCATGCGCGGGCCAATCGCTCGGCGGCGCGCTTCAAGTACTGGGGAAGTTCCGACCCCGCAGCGCGTTCGATGCGCATCTGGGAGAGAGCGGCGTCAAAAACCTCGCCGAAATAGTTTCCGTCGGCATCGAAGTTCACGATGTCGTCGATCTGCGTCGCGGACAGTCCGTTGAACCAGGGGTGCTCGTCGCGGATGGCGGCCGCTTCGGCTTCCCGTAGTTCCTCACGCGAGGCGTGGTGCTCGACGGTGATCTTGGCGACCCACTGCCACCACGGCTTGCCGCGGTGGTCGCTGAACCGGCTTGACGGGTTGTTGGTGATGCCCACGTACAGCAGGTCATCGGCGTCGTTGAAGATCCGGTAGAGGACGTGAGTCTCGGCGCGGGTCATCGCTTCGGCTCCCAGGACTTGCATTCGCGGGCAAACCGACGAACTTCTTCGACCGGAAAAACGACGCGGGAACCAATCACTTTCGGGGTGATTTCTCCGGCTCGCATCAACACTTCGAGGCGGTCGTGAGAGATACCGCCGAGCACCTGGCAGGTGGTGGCTTTATCGAGAAACTCGGGCTCGATCACGACGCTGACTGCGGGTTCGCTGAGAGTCATGCCGGCACCTGCGTCACTACTGCGCCGCTTCTACGCGGGGAGTACTGGGTGTCGATCGCTTCGACCGGGATGCCCAGCGCGCTGGCGATGGCGGCCAGCATCTGCGCGCTCGCGCCGCGGTGGCCGTTCTCTATCGCGGAGATGGTCCCCCGCTCGACCGGCTTGGGGAAGTCGAACTCTCCGTTGATGTGGTCGCAGACATCTTGAAGCGTGATGCCGAGCGCCTTGCGGAGAGTCGCTGTCGTGACGACCGGCGCCGTCACCTTTTGCCTTTGATTGGCGTACTTGCCGCGTTGAGTTGCGGGTAGTTTGGCCATGCCGCCAACAGTAGGGCAAACATGGCGGATTGGCAAGCAACTTACGGGCAAACATTGCCGAGACGTGCTGAAAGACAGCCGTGTAAGTTCTCGTGCAGGTGGGGCGCTATATCCCTCTGTTTGCCGAACTGAGCTTTTGTTTGCCGAACTTTTTCGGCATTGTTGGCCTCGTGAATCCCGACTGGCAGCGCCTCGGAAAACGCGTTCTTGCGCGTCGAACTAGCCGCGGTTGGTCTCAGACCGCTGTCGCCAAGCGCGGCGGACCCTCCGACACACTTCAATCGCAGATCGAACGCGGAGAATGGCGACCCTCACGAGGCGTTAACGACACGCTGAAAAAGATCGACGCCGGCCTGCTCTGGGCAGAGGGAAGCGCCTCCATCGTTCTCGAGGGAGGCGAGCCGACTCCCGTCGACGACGAGAGACTGGGCAGCGGAACGGTTAGCCAGAGCCAACGAGCAGACCGTCGACCGGACCCTGTCGCCCTGGCCTCCCTCTCCTGGAAGACACTGCGTGACGCGGCCAAGCGGAGCCGGCAGGATGACTCTGACGCCGCGCACCAACGGATCATCGTCGAGCTACTTCTTGAGGTACTCGACATCCTGACTGAGCAAATCCTGAGCAGCAATGCCGGCAAGCGAGCGCGCCCCGTGTTGCAGGAATTCTTTACGGACGAAAACCAGTTGAGGGCCGAGCACGCCCGGCTGTCTCAGTCTCTGCACGCCCACGCAGTGCCGTTCGTAAAGGACCGCGATTACGACGAAGGCGATCTAAGCTTGCCGGCCCCGGAGGTACACCACGTTCCGGAGACGACGTCGGTCCTCCCGGATCTCGTGGAGGACTCGGAGGACTCGACTGGCTTCGGCGGGAGTCCAGGTGTGCGGGGGAATGTCGAACAGGATGGACCGGATGCGGCGGCGGAAGGTTAGGGTTCCCGTCGGTTCCCGGCAAAGGTGCGGCATGGGCCGAGTTTCTGCGGCGTTGTTGTTGAGCAATGGAATGCATTCTCCTGCCATGCATTGCATCCCCCCGGATGCATCGTTGGTCAAATTGCACGCCCCCAGCAAAGCTCCGGCACGTTCTGTCAGCTTACTGCCAGGATCGGGCGGCAAGTCAACCGCTGTGATCGCCGCGGTAACGCTTGCTTCCTTCATCGCAGGGTGCGCCAGTGCCGAGCGTCCAGCGGGTACAACGGTGACAGAGACGGTGACGATGACAGCGCCGCTGGTCGCCGATCCGGCGCCGATCAAACTCCCCGCCGGGTCGCATCTCCATGACCGTGGTGTCGACAACCTGACGGGTGCGTGGGCCGATGTCTGGTATCTGCCGGAGTCCATGACCGCCGATGAGGTGCTCGCCTATCTGCGCGGCGTTCTACCCGTCGGTCGGCCCTTCGAAGACGCGCCCGGTTCTCATCTTGAGTGGTGCGTCGGCGGACCGACGTCATGGTCCTGGCAGAAGGTCGGCGGCGGCGATCAGCCCGACGTCATCGACCGGCTCGCGGTCTTCATGATCAGCGACCACATCGTCAAGATTTCCCGAGACGCCGACAAGCCATTCGACTGCAGCCGCTAATCGTCCGCGTCTGCCGCCAGTAGTTCGGCCAGGCTGTCCATGGCGGTGAGGTGGCGTGCGCGGTCGGCGTGGGCGTAGACGCGTTGGGAGTCGACGGTGGCGTGGCCAAGGATCTCCATGCGGGTCTGTTCGTCGACTCCGGCGGCGCGGAGCATCGTCGCGGCGGTGTGGCGGGCGACGTGTAGCGGCATTGTCTCCCCCGGGGCGAGGACGCCGGCCGCGGTGAGTAGCGACTTCCAGTTGCCGTAGTCGGCGCGCGGCCGGATCGGGCGCCCGTCGGGGTAGTGCCAGACCAGTTCGTGCGGGTTGATGCCCTGTCGTTTGTGCATGGCGCGCAGCAGGCCGAGCAGCGGCGCGATGATCGGGATCTCGCGGCCGCCGGCCTCCGATTTCGGGCGGGTCCAGAGCAGCGAGCGGTGGCACACCTCGTGGTCGAAGTCGGGCGGTAGATCCCAGCGCCGGTCGGGGCACCAGCCGGGTCGCTTCCGCCGGCAGGGGTAGGCGCCGTCGGTGTCCGGGGCGCCGCAGCCGTGGACCTGGGACAGCTGCTGCAGCTGCCACGAGATGTCCATGACGCCGTGCTCGAGGTCGACGTGGGACCAGCGCAGGCCGAGCAGCTCGCCTTGGCGGGCACCAGTGAGGAACGCGGCGATCCAGCGGGTGGCTTCGCCGTCGGTGCGGGTGTTGATCGCGGTGCGCAGGACGTGCTTGGCGACGTCGACGGACAGGCTGGTGCGTTTCGCGCGCTTGTACTTCGGCCGGTCGACGAGCTCGGCGACGTTGACGGTGAGCATCCGTTCCCGGACGGCGTCCTTGAGTGCCTTCTGCAGCACGACGTGGGCGAGCTCGCAGGTTCGGGATGGGCCGATCTTGCGGTGCATGTCGCGTACGTGCTGCGGAGTGAGCTTGTCGAGCCGCTTCCCACCGATCGCGGGCACGATGTGGTTCTTGATGGTGCGTCGGTAGTCGTCGAGTGTGGTTGGCCGGACCTTGTGGGCGTGGATCTCGTTGATCCACCGGTCCAGCCACTTCTCGAGGGTGGTGGCCGATGTGACGGCGATCTTGCCTGAGTCGACGTCGGATCGGAGCTTCCGGAGCGCCGCAGCGGCGACATCGTATTCCTTCGATGAGACGGTCTTGCGGCGGCGTTCGCCGTCCGGTCCGGCGGGGAGTTCGACGCGGCCAATCCACATGCCGTCGGCGCGTTGAAACAGGCCGCCGTCACCCTTTTGCCGACGGATCTCTTTACCGTCTCTGCCGAGTCGAGCCACCAGCACCTCTCGCGAGTCCATTTTGTGATCGGATCGTTACTGTACCCAACCGCTGTACCCAATGTATCCGTACGTATCGGTACGTTTCGTCCCGCTACAACACGTTGAGCTGCGCATTTGCTGCAAGAACGCACCGTAATTCTACCGCAGCAGCTGACTCTTAATCAGCGGGTCCGGGGTTCGAAACCCTGACGGCGCACCACCCACAAAGCCCCGCCCCGGCGGGGCTTTTGTCTTGTGCTCCGGACCCCGCTGCGGCGACCGACTGGCCGCACCCGCTCACGCGTACATCTGTGCCGTCGAACTGCCGTCCGCGATCCCGTTTGGCCGTCGCCACCTCGGGTAGCGGCTCCGGACCACACCCACATCGAGGGCGCCCGGAGGTGCAGATGTTCATTCACAACAAGGATTTGCAGTTCGAGGTCAGGGTCGACAAGCCTGATCCCAGGTTCGCCACCCTGCTGCAGGAACAATTCGGCGGAGCCAACGGCGAGCTCAAGGCCGCCATGCAGTACTTCACCCAGGCGTTCGTGCTGCGGCAGAAGAACCCGAAGATGTACGACCTGTTCATGGACATCGCCACTGAGGAGTTCAGCCACCTCGAGATGGTCGGTTCGCTGATCACCATGCTCCTCGACGGCCTCAACGACGACCTCAAGCAAGCCGAACGACGGTGCGACTGGATGCCGCTGGTCTCCACCCGCGACGGGCGTGAGCAGGCCATCCACGCGGTCGCGGTGAATCCGTTGGCCCTCATCGAGAGTGCGGGCGGGCCTACGGTCGGCGATGCCGCGGGCAACTTCTGGAGCGGCGCTTTCGTCAATGCGAACGGTGAACCCACAGTCGATCTGCGCAGCAACATCGCAGCCGAGTCGCGGGCGAAGATCGTCTACGAGTACCTCAAGCAGCTCACCGACGATCCTGGGGTCCAAGACACCTTGACGTTTCTGATGACCCGCGAGGTGACGCACTACCAGCAGTTCACCGCAGCGCTCAATGACCTGCCGGTGAACTTCCCGCCGGGACACCTCGCCGGCGACGAACGCTTCCAGACCGTGGCGTTCAACATGTCTGACGGCGAGGGTTCGGTGCGTGGACCGTGGAACGAAGGCCAGGGTCCGTGGCCCGACGGCATCAGCTGGGACTACGTGGAGAAGCCGACCGAGCAGTGGCTGCAGGGTTCGACCCGGGAGAACACGGGCAAGCAGAACAATCCCGAGGGGCAGCCCGCGGTGGCCAGCGAGAAACCGTTCACGCACGAACAGCGCACGCCCACAAAGTAATTCGGAGAGGCAAGAGCCCGGTCGGCACGCTGCGACCGGGTTCTTGCCCGTCACCGATCAGCGGACCTGCGGGTCGGGTGGGTTCTCGTCCGACCGTCCGGTGACCGCATCGCGCACATGATCCACGACCGCCGCCCCCATGCCGGCGGTCTTGAGGACCGCCGGATTGGGTGGGGTGTTCGGGTGGGGCCGGGTCGGCGCCGCCTTCCTCGCGGTCTCCAGTTTCTGACCGAGTTCCTCGAGCGCCTCTCGGCTGAGCGCCTCGGACACGGCCGGCCACACGACGTCCTGTTCGTAAGCGATGTGTTCCCTTGCCGCGGCTGCGAATTCCTTGATCGCCTGCTGGTAATCCGGTTCACCGGGGCTACCGTCCTCCAGCCTCTGCAGAAGCTGCTTGCCCTGCTGTTCCTGTTCGATGGCGGTGTCGGCCAACTCGTCGCCGTCGGGGAGCGCTGCGCGCACAGCCGGCCAGAAGAACTGTTCTTCGATCGCCTCGTGTTGGGACTCGGCGATGACGAGATTGGTGACGTACGTTGCCAGGCCGCTGCTGTGGGCGCCGTCCTGCGCCGGTGCGCCGTCGAGCGCCTCCAGCATTCCGAGAACGCTCTCATGGTCTTGGCGGAGATAGGTCAAAGCGTCCATTGTCGTGATTGCTCCTCGGGTGGTGTCGGTGTCGAGCTGTGCGACGCCGTTACCCCGGGAGCGGGCACCGAAACAGTGCCGGCATCCGGCGCCGACACACCTCAGGCCGCAAACGATCCCTTAGTGTTATCTTAAGTATGCCTTATTTTTCTTATTTTCGAACTAGGCTCGACGCATCGACGACGGATACGGCCAGCGAGACCCGACACGAAGGAGTGCACCATGTCCGCGGAAGCAGAACGCGTCGTACTCGTCAGCGGAGGCTCGCGCGGCCTCGGTCACGCCGTCGCCCGGCGTCTGGGCGATACCGAGGGCCGCGTCGTCACCGCCGACGCCGGGAGTGCGTCAGCCCAGCGCACCCTCGAATCCGTGGCCGCGCAACACGGTCGCCTCGACGCGCTGGTACTCGACGCGTCCGAGTGTCTGTCGCTGGCCGATCCCGATCCCGGCGCGCTGCGGGCGTTCCGCGACGCGCAGCGCGCGCTGGTGTCGCTCGCGACGCCCCTCATGCGACCCGGCGCGCGCATCGTCTATGTCACCGACCACCGAGCACACTTCTTCCCGCACAAGGCGGTGCCCAAGGGCGGTACCGCGGCGGTGGCGAGCATGCGCGCCGGCGAGACGGCCCTTTACGCCATGCGTTCGCAGCTTCTCCGCCTCGGTGTCCACCTGAGCGTGGTGTCCAGCCAGAGGATCGACGCGATCCACCCGTCAACCTCTATGCACGAACTGGCCGCGGCCGTCGTCGCAGCGATCACCGCGCGCACCCCGGCCGGCCTCGTCTGCGTCGGCGGAACGACCTACCTCATGACGGCCTGACCGTCCCCCGGGCTACAACGTCCGGGCCAACCTCGCCGCGAGCAGGTCGGCGAACCGCGCCGGATCGTCGAGCGCCCCACCTTCGGCCAGAAGCGCTGTCCCGTAAAGCAGTTCGGCCGTCTCAGCGACCGCCGGATCGTCGGGCCGGTCCTGATGGGCCTGACGAAGGCCCGTGACGAGCGGATGGTCCGGGTTGAGTTCGAGGATGCGCTTGGCGACGGGAACCTCCTGACCCGACGCCTTGTACAGGCGCGCCAGCGCCGGGGTGATGTCGAACGCGTCGGTGATCAGGCAGGCCGGCGATTCGGTGAGCCGAGACGACAGCCGCACCTCCTTGACGTGCTCGTCGAGCGTCTCCTTCAACCAGGACAGCAGCTCGGCGAACGTCTTGGCCTGCTCCTCGCGTTCGGCCTCACGCGCCGAGCGTTCCTCGTCGGACTCCAGGTCGACCTCGCCCCTGGCCACCGACTGCAACGCTTTCCCGTCGAACTCGGTCACGGTCTGCACCCAGACCTCGTCGACCGGATCCGTCAGCAGCAGCACCTCATAACCCTTGGCCTTGAATGCCTCCAGGTGCGGCGATCTCAAGATCTGCTCCCGGGACTCGCCGGTGGCGTAAAAGATCTGTTCCTGCCCGTCCTTCATCCGCTCGACGTAGCCCGCCAGTGTGGTGGGCTCCTCCTCCGCATGGGTCGACACGAACGAGGCGATTCGCAACAGCGCGTCGCGGTTGTCGGCGTCGGAGAGCAGACCCTCCTTGACGACGCGGCCGAACTGCGCCCAGAACATCCGGTAATCCTCCGGACGTTCCGTCTGCAGCTCGGCGATGGTCGAGAGAACCTTCTTGGTCAGCCGGCGACGGATCGCCGTCACCTGGCGGTCCTGCTGCAAGATTTCCCGAGACACGTTGAGCGACATGTCCTGTGCGTCGACGACACCCTTGACGAAGCGCAGGTACTGCGGCAGCAGCTCGTCGCAGTCGCCCATGATGAACACACGCTTGACGTAGAGCTGGATACCGACGTGCGCGTCGCGGTCGAAGAGGTCGAACGGCGCGTGCGACGGGATGAACAGCAGCGCCTGGTACTCGAACGTGCCCTCCGCCTTCATCGCGATGACCTCGAGCGGCTCGTCCCAGGCCCGGGCGATGTGGCGGTAGAACTCGGTGTACTCCTCGGCGGCCACCTCGTCCTTGGATCGCGACCACAGCGCCTTCATCGAGTTCAGCGTGTCGGTCTCGACGGTGACGGTGTCTTCGCCGCCGTCGCTGTCCGCCGGGCGCCGCCGCTCGACCTGCATCCGGACGGGCCAGGAGATGAAGTCGGAATACTTCTTCACCAGGCTCCGCAGGGTCGGCTCCGCGGTGTAGTCACCCAGCTCGTCCTCGGCGTCGGCGGGCTTGAGATGCAACGTGACCGACGTGCCCTGCGGGGCATCGTCGACCGCGGCGATCGTGTAGGTGCCGTCACCGCTGGACTCCCAGCGGGTGGCCTCGCTCTCGCCCGCTTTGCGGGTGAGCAACTCCACCCGATCGGCGACCATGAACACCGAGTAGAAGCCGACGCCGAACTGACCGATCAGCTGGTCCCCGGCTTGCTTGTCGTCACCGGTCGCCTCCCGCAGCTGCTGACGCATGCGCGCCGTACCCGACTTCGCCAGCGTGCCGATGAGCTCGACGACCTCGTCACGCGTCATGCCGATGCCGTTGTCGCGCACGGTCAGCGTGCGCGACTGCGTGTCGGTGACGAGCTCGATGTGCAGATCCGACGTGTCGACCTCGACGTCCTTGTTGCGGTACGCCTCGAGCCTCAGCTTGTCCAGGGCATCCGAGGCGTTCGAAATGAGCTCGCGCAGAAACGATTCCTTGTGCGAGTACACCGAATGGATCATCAGGTCGAGCAGCTGCCGTGCTTCGGCCTGGAATTCGAACTGCTCCACATCCGCGCTCATGACGTCCTCCTCCTGGTGTTCGCGCAGTGGGAATCGGGTGGGGTCAGCGCCGCGGCGCGCCTTGGCCGGGCTGACCGGTCAACGGGTTGGGGGCCGCGCCGGGCTGCCCCGGATGATGCTGCTGCTGATGTGCCTGCATCGCCTGGACGAGAGGATTCTCTTTCATCAGCGCACGGCGATCGTCATCGCTCAGCTCGTAGAAGGTCCACATGGCCCACGCGGCGGGCCGCACATACAGCGTGACCTTTTGCCGCTTGCGGTTGTTCTGCGGCAGCATCGCGGGAATCGGCACCACGCGGTCCAGCGTCACGGCACTGACCAGTTCCTGCGCCAGCTGATCGACATCGGTCAGGTCCTGCAATTCGTACACCGAAGCCTGGTGGCTGGGCTGCGACGGGCCCTGCAGGGCGAGAAACCACGCCATCGCGCGTCTCCTTTGCTCGTGGTGGGTCAGCCGTCAGCGTAGATGACCCGTGACCGGCGGCGCCGACCCTGTCGGTCGACGGCAGCGCACACCTCTTTTTGACGATCTCGAAAAATTCCGGCGTTCGTTCGGACGGCGGCAGAATCATGTGCTAAGAATCGCCCGATCCGGCGAGAATAGACCCGACCGTCAACGCCGTGGCTCGGTCCGAACATTTCCTCAGTTCGCGGCCCGGTTGACGATTGCGCTGGGCATAGGGCAGATCGGGTGTTAAGGTGCCGTTAGCTGCTTGCAACGGAAACGGGGCCCTCCTCGTTCCGTGATGGGAAACGAGGAACTTAGCTGATGTCAGGGCTGATGGAGCCGACAGCGACTGCGACCGCACCAGGCGGCTCGGGCGCGGACACAGCAGATGAGCGTCCGGTTCTCGTGCACAGCTGTAGTCGGCTGGGCCGCGTGGCCAACCCACCCGGGTTTTCCTTGAGGAACTGGTTCCGCTCGGCTCGTCGGCGCTGAACCGGCGGCGCTGACGTGTCAGCGGCGCGCGCGCCGCACCGCCACCACGAACACCAGCACGCCGACGCCGGCCAGCGAGATCGCCACCGGCGGCCGCGTCACGAAGCGCACGACACCTGCCTTGAGATCGTCGGCGAGCCGTCGCGGGTTGGCCCGCGCCGCCAACGAGTCGACGGTCAGAGCCAGCTGATCGCGCGCCTGATCGATCTCGGCCTTGATGGTGTCGGGATCACGATCCGCCACGTATGCCTCCGCCCGTCTGTCGGTCCTGCCGCACTACCCTAGTTCAGCGGGTGCTGCGCGCAGCGCCCGGTCGCGCATCGATGCCACGGATTGAAGGAGAGCCACCAGCCATGCCGCAGACTCCCCGCCTCGAGGTGGGCGATCAAGCACCCGCCTTCAGCCTTCCCGACGCCGACGGCAACACCGTCTCGCTCTCGGACTACCGCGGGCGCAAGGTCGTCGTGTACTTCTACCCCGCCGCCTCCACGCCCGGGTGCACGAAGCAGGCGTGTGACTTCCGTGACAATCTGGCCGAACTGGGCGACGCCGGGCTCGACGTCGTCGGCATCTCGCCGGACAAGCCCGAGAAGCTCGCGAAGTTCCGGGACAAGGAAGGGCTCACCTTCCCGCTGCTGTCCGATCCCGACCGCGCGGTGCTCGAGGCGTGGGGCGCCTACGGCGACAAGACGATGTACGGCAAGACCGTGCAGGGCGTGATCCGCTCGACGTTCGTCGTCGACGAGAACGGCAAGATCGAGGTGGCGCAGTACAACGTGCGGGCAACCGGCCACGTCGCGAAGCTACGTCGCGACCTGTCCGTCTGACCCGAGCTTCTGCAGCAGGAGCGCTTCGGCCGTCGCGGCACGCTCCAACACACCCAGGTGCAGGCTCTCGTTGACGCTGTGCGCCTGCGTATCGGGGTCCTCGACGCCCGTCACCAGAATTTTTGCGTCGGGGAACGCGGCGGCGAAGGCCGCGATGAACGGGATCGAGCCGCCGACGCCGGTGTCGACCGCGTCCTGTCCCCAGGCTTCCCGGAAAGCCTCGCGCGCTGAGTCGTAGACCGGGCCCGCGGCGTCGATGGCGTAGGGCTGGCCGACGTCGCCGGGGGTCACCGTCACCCGGGCACCCCACGGCGTGTGCTGTTCCAAGTGCCGGGTCAGGGCGGCCAGGTGCTCGCCGGCATCGCCGCCGGGCGCCACCCGCATGCTGACCTTGGCGCGCGCCGCCGGGATCAGCGTGTTGGATGACTTCGCGATCGGCGTGGTGTCGATACCGATGACCGTGATGGCTGGTTTGGCCCACAGCCGCTGTGCCACTGCGCCGGAACCGATCTCCGTGACGCCGTCGAGCAGCCCGGTGTCGGCGCGCACGCGCTCCGCGGTGTAATCGACGTCGGCTGCCGTCGCCTCGTGCAGACCCTCGACGGCCACGTTGCCGTCGTCGTCGTGCAGGCTGGCCAGCAGCCGCACCAGCACCATGAGCGCATCGGGCACGAGGCCACCCCACATGCCGGAATGCAGGCCGTGGTCGAGTGTGGCGACCTCGACCACGCAGTCGGCCAGCCCGCGCAGCGACACGGTCAGCGACGGGGTGTCGGTGCTCCAGTTGTCGGAGTCGGCGATCACGATGACGTCGGCAGCCAGTGCGTCCTTGTGCACGTCCAACAAGCGTGACAGCGACGGTGAACCCGATTCCTCTTCACCCTCGACGAACACTGTCACGCCGACGGGCGGATTGCCGCCGTGCGCCCGGAACGCCGCGAGATGCGTTGCGATGCCTGCCTTGTCGTCGGATGCACCCCGACCATAGAGGCGGCCGTCGCGTTCGGTGGGCTCGAACGGAGGACTGTGCCAGGCGGTGGAATCGCCTTCGGGTTGCACGTCGTGGTGGGCGTACAGCAGGACCGTCGGCGCTCCGTCGGGCGCGGGGTGGTGAGCGATGACCGCGGGCGCGCCACCCTCGGAGACGATGCGGACGTCGCCGAAACCCGCGTCGGACAACAGCTTCGCCACGGCCTCTGCGCTGCGGGTGACCTCGTCTCGACGCTCGGGATCCGCCCAGACGGACTCGATGCGTACCAGATCCTCGAGATCGGCCCGTACCGACGGCAGCACGTCGCGGACCCGCTGAACGAGATCACTCATAGCGACGAGGGTAGTGCCGCTACCGCTCTTCGAGGACGGCGACCGCGGCCGCGGTGTCCTTCTCGTGAGTGAGCGACAGGTGGATGGTCACCTCTTTGAGGTGCTCGGCCACCGCGCCCGTCAAGCGGACGCGGGGCCTGCCCCACATGTCGGTGATCACCTCGATGTCGCGGTGGATCGCCTCGGGCAGCACGGGCCGCTTGGAGAACCGCGACCCGGACCAGGCCTTGATCACGGCCTCCTTGGCCGCCCACCGCGCCGCCAGGTGGCGCGCCGCCGACGAACTCTTGTCGGCGGCGTCGCGCCGCTCCCCTGGCGTGAACGTCTCGGCGAACACCGTGCCCGGCCGGTCCACCTGCTCGGCGAAGTCGGGAATGGAGACGAGGTCGATACCTATCCCGACGATGCCCACGGCCAGCACGCTATCCCACGGGTCACCGCTGATACACCCCGTTCTCGCCGAGGCGCGAGGCCGTGTCGAGCAGCATCGCTGCCTCCTGCGCCTTCTCGGGGTGCTCGCCATCGAAGCGACGTCCCTCGGGCCGCTCGTACAGCGGCCGCCCGCCGGCGATCGCCGAGGCCAGCCGGCGCTGACCGGCCAGCGTGCGCTCCTGAGCCTGGGCGGTGTAGGCCGCCCGCTGCTCCGGGGTCAGCGTCGCCAGGAACGCCTGCGGATGCACCAGCGCGATCAGACCCGACACGTGCCCGAACCCGAGGCTGGTCACCAGACCGGCCTTGAGCGGGTACTTCTCGCCCAGGCGCAGCGTCTCCCGCGGCCACACGAAGTGCGCCGAGGTGGCCAGCTCGTCGTCGACGCAATCCAGGCTGCGGTTCGGCGGGATGACGCCGTCGCGCAGAACCTGGCACAGGCCCATCATCTGGAAGACCGCGGCACCGCCCTTGGCGTGGCCGGTGAGGCTCTTCTGGCTGATGACGAACAGCGGCGCACCCGCCGAGCGGCCCAGCGAGGCCGCCAGGCGCTCGTGGAGCTCGGTCTCGTTGGGATCGTTGGCCAGAGTCGAGGTGTCGTGCTTGGAGATCACCGCGATGTCGTCCGCAGTCACGCCGAGCTTGTGCAACGACCGCGCCAGCACCGAGTCCCGGCCACCGCGGCCGGCACCCAGTGCACCCAGCCCGGGAGCCGGGATCGAGGTGTGCACGCCGTCGGCGAAGGACTGGGCGTAGCCGACCACCGCCAGCACCGGCAGACCCATCTTCAGCGCCAGATCACCACGCGCCAGCAGGATCGTGCCGCCGCCCTCGGCCTCCAGGAAGCCCAGCCGCCGCCGATCGTTGGCCCGCGAGATCTTCGAGTCGCTGATGCCCTTGGCGCGCATCATCTCGGTGTCGGCGGTGGCCGCCATGTCACCGAAGCCGGTGATCGCTTCCAGCGTCATGTCGTCGAAGCCGCCCGCGACCACGAGCTCGGCCTTGCCGAGGCGGATCTTGTCCACGCCCTCCTCGACCGAGACCGCGGCGGTGGCGCAGGCACCCACCGGGTGCACCATCGCGCCGTAGCCGCCGACATAGGACTGCATGACATGCGCTGCAACGACATTCGGCAGCACCTCCTGCAGGATGTCGTTCGGCTTGCTGCGGCCCAGCAGGTTGCCGTGGTACATGGTCTGCATTGAGGTCATGCCGCCCATGCCGGTGCCCTGGGTGGAGGCCACCAGGCTCGGGTGCACCCACCGCATCAGCTCGGAAGGCGTGAAGCCCGACGACAGGAACGCATCGACGGTCGCCACGATGTTCCACAGCGCCACCCGGTCGATCGAGGTCGCCATGTCGGGGCTGACACCCCACACGGTCGGATCGAACCCGGTCGGAATCTGCGCGCCGACGGTCCGCGACAGCTTGGTCTTGCGCGGGACGCGGATCTCGGTGCCCGCCTTGCGGATCACCTCCCAGTCGCCGGAGTCCGGGATCGGCCGGGCCACGGTGTGCTCGGGGTCGAACGCCACGAACGCGCGCGCGTCGGTCTCGCTGGACACCACGAACCGGAAATCCTTGTCCAGGAACACGCTCACCAGCAGCGGCGACGCGTGATCGGGATCGATCGCGCCGTCGTCGACGAACTCGCGAATGCCGCAGCGCTCCACGACCGCGTCGTGGTACCGCTCGACGAGCTCGGATTCGTCGACCAGCTCACCGGACTGCGTGTCGTACCACCCTGGCTGGGGATCGTCCTCCCACGTGATCAGCCCGGTCGTCCACGCCAGTTCGAGCACACCGGCCGCCGACAGTTCGTTGTCGACCTCCATCTCGAAACGGGTGCGCGACGAGCCGTAAGGCCCGAGTTCCGCGCCACCGACGATGACCACGAGATCGGCCGGGTCGACGTCGAGGTCGGCCCACTCCGGCACCGGCGCACCGGTCACCACCCGAGGCGGCGACGGCAGAGCCGAGATCGTGTGCGCCGCAACCTCGTCCGCGGCATCGTCGGCAGCCGGTGCGGTCGTCGCCTCGTCGCGCGCCTTGGCGGCGAGCTCGGCCATGTCGAGATTCGCCTCGGCCAGGCCACCGGTGAGGTCGGCCTCGACCGGTTCCCGTGCTGCCGCCACCTTGGTCTCGACGTCGCACAGGTCCAGCAGCATGCTCGCCATCTGCTCGGTCGAGTAGGTGGTGACACCGGCCTCTTCGACCGCGTCGACGATGACGTCGTTGTGGCCCATCAGGCCGGTGCCCCGGGTCCACCCGATCAAGGCGTGCGCGAGGCTGACTCGCTGCGCCCACGGCGTCTCGGCCTTCCAGCGTGACACCAGCGCGTCGAGCGACGCCTTGGCCTCGCCGTAGGCACCGTCACCGCCGAACATGCCGCGGTTGGGCGAGCCCGGCAGCACCACGTGCAGGCGTGCCGCGATGTCGCGGTCCGCCCCGATGTGGGACAGCCCGGCGATCAGCCGCTGCACGGCCCACAGCAGGACCTTCATCTCCATCTCGGCGCGTGCTCCGACCTCGGACAGATCGCCACCGACCCGCGGCGCTGCGAACGGGAACAGCAGTGTGGGCGACAGCGCGTCCTTGACGTGGATCGATTTCGGCCCGAGGCTCTCGGTCTGCTCGTTGCCCACCCACTCGACAAGAGCGTCGATGTCGTTGTAGGAGGCCATGTTCGCCGGCAGCACCCACAGCTTGGCACCGAAGCAGGCGTTGTCGCGGTAGAGCTCGCGGTAGAAGGCCAGTCGCGAATCGTCCAGCTTGGAGGTCGTCGCGATCACGGTCGCGCCACCGGCGAGCAGCTGCGCTGCCACCGACGCCGCGATCGAGCCCTTCGACGCACCGGTCACCACGGCGACCTCGTCGCTGTAGCGGCCCTTGCCGGGATTCTCCGCACCCGCCGCCGCACGGGCGTACAGCGACGCGTGCACCGTGCGGCCGGCAGCCAGGGCCTTGCCCTGCCAGTAGGTCGCCTGCGTGCCGACCACGTGCCCGGCTCCCTCGAACCGCTCCGAGAGCCGCGCCCAGTTCGCGTCGATCTCGTCCTCGTCCATCAGCCAGATCTTGACCAGATCCTCACGCGCGCTGGCCCACCGGTCGTCGAGCAAGACGGCCTTGCGGGCGTCGAACGACGGCGCCACCAGACGCGGCCAGTCCGAACCCAATTCGGCAGTGACCAGGTCGATGAGCTCCGCGTCGGCCGCAGCCTCCGGCGTCACCAGAGGTGCGCCCAGGCCCAGCTGATCCAGGATCGTGCGGGCCGCCGAGGCCAGCACGCCGTCGGGTCCGGTGACCTGCTCGGCGAATTCGCTCAGTGCCGCCGAGTCGACGACACCGCCACCGGCGCCGCCGGCAGAGGGCAGCGACACCGACACACCGCGGCGTGCCGCCACCGCGGCCACCGCCGCGTCGATCGCCTTGTCGACCGCCGCCGCGTCGGCGAGCGCACCGTCGTGCAGACCGCCCAGGGCGCCGCCGCGCACGCTGGAGCCCTCGCGGGTCCCCAGTGCCACCTCGACGGTGGCGTGCTTGGCCCAGCCCTCGCCCAGCTCCCACGTCTTGGTGACGCGTTCGGTGATGTAGGCGGGACGCTTGCCCGACGGCCCGAGGACCGTGCGCAGCTGGTCGTTGATCGCATCGGAGAGCACCGGTCCGAACGGCTTGTACGTCCGGGCCAGCTTGGTGACCTGAGACTTCAACCCGGCCAGATCCGCTTCTGCCGCACCGTCGATCGCGCCCAGGTTCAACTCCGACCCGAGATCGACGAGCATCTGGTTGCGGCGCGACGACGCACCGTCGGTGATCGACTCGATGGAGTCCAACGGCTCGATCTGATCGATGCGGATCTTCGCCGACAGCGCGATCAGCGCCATCGTCGCATCGGAGGCGTCGAAGGCGATGTCCTCCGGACGCGGCCCGCCGGTCGGTGCGGCGGCGGGCGCCGGCGCCGCGGGGGCCGCCTCGACCGGCGCGGCAGCCGGTTCGGCGGAGGCCGGCGGAGGCGGCGTGTCCTCGATCTCGGGTTCGGGATCGGTGTCGGTCGCGAACAGCACCGCGGCGTCCCGCTCGGCGTTGAGCACCTCGGTGGTGTTGTGCGAGTACTCGGGCAGCTTCAGCGTGTTCGTGGCGAGCCCCGCGACCGTCGGCGCGTTCTTCACACCGATCTCGACGAAACGCTCCACCCCGAGGCCGCCCGCGGCCTCCTCGATGAACAGCAGATCCTGGGTCTCGATCCAGCGCACCGGGCTGGCGAACTGCCAGGCCAGCAGCTCGATGACGATCTTGCGGCACAACGCATTCGGACGTTCGTTACGCCAGGTGTCGTAGTCGGCGAGAATCTCGTCCAGCGGCTCGGCGGGCACGAGATCGCGGATCTCCTGCACGAAGTCGCGGTCGAGGGTGAACGGCCGCGGCACCAGGTTCGGGATGTAGCGGCCGACCAGGAGCTCGGCGTCACTGGGTTCCGGCATGACCCGCTCCAGCGCACGGCGGAAGTCAGCGACACCGACCCGCAGCACCGAGGAGTGGAACGGCACGTCGATACCGGGCACCAGGATGAACGACCGCTTGCCACCGCTGATCTCGCGACGCCGCTCGACCTCTTCCTCGAGCGCTTCCAGACCCGCGACCGTACCCGCGATCGCATACTGCGAACCACGCAGGTTGAAGTTCACGATCTCCAGGAATTCTCCTGTGCGCTCGGCGATCTCGGCAACGAAGTCCTTGACGTCGGCGTCGTCGAGATCGATCTGCGACGGACGGATGGCGGCCAACCGGTAGTTCGACCGACCCTGCGCGTCCCGCGGCACGATGTCGTGCATCTTGGACCCGCGGTGGAACACCACCTCGAGCAGCGCGGGAAGTTCGTAGACGCCGGATACGCACGCCAGCGCGGTGTACTCACCGACGGAGTGACCGCAGGCGATCGCGCCCTCGACGAACGCGCCCTGCTCGCGCATCTCGGCGACCTGCGCCGCGGCGACCGTGGCCATCGCGACCTGGGTGAACTGCGTCAGGTACAGCACGCCCTCGGGATGGTGGTAGTGCACACCGGAGGCGATGAGGCTGGTCGGGTTGTCGCGCACCACGTGCAGCACCGAGAAGCCGAGCGTCTCGCGGGTGAACTTATCGGCGATGTCCCAGACCTTGCGGGCGGCCTTGGAACGCGCACGCACGTCCATGCCCATGCCCTTGGACTGGATGCCCTGGCCGGGGAAGGCGTACACGGTCTTCGGCGCGGCCAGCTGCGCGGTGGCAGCCATCACCAATTCGCCCGAGACCTTGGCCGACACCTCGATGATCTCCGCGCCACGGTCGATGCCGACCCGGTCGACGCGGAACTCGATCTCGTCACCCGGCAACACCATGCCGAGGAAGCGCGACGTCCACCCGACCAGACGCGCGGGCGGGGTGGCCCGGCCGTCGGTCGCGGTGACCGCGTGCTGCGCGGCGGCCGAGAGCCACATGCCATGCACGATGGGGGTTTTCAGACCGGCCAGCAGTGCGGCGGCCCGATCGGTGTGGATCGGGTTGTGGTCGCCGGAGACCACCGCGAACGCGCTCATGTCGACCGGCGCGGTGACGACGACGTCACGCCGGCGCCGGCGCGGGGTGTCGGTGGCGTTGTCGGTGATGGCTCCGCCGGCGCGCGGCGGATCGGTCAGCTCGGCAGCACCCGTGCGGCCGCGGATGGCGAAGCGCTCCTCGAGAGTCGCCAGAACGGTGCCGTCGGAGTCCGCGATCGACACCTCGACCGGGACCACGCGGCCGACCTCGGTATCTGTCGCCGCCAGTGTGGTTGCGGTGACTGTCAATTCGGACGTAGTGGTCGGCATCGGCGCCAGCAGGTGTGCGGCGTGATCGAGGTGCACCAGGCTGAGCAGACCCTCGACGACGGGGAAGCCGTCCTCGGTGAGGGCGGAGCCGATGGCCGAGAAGACCGCGGGCCAGCACAAGCCGACCAGAGCGTCGGGCACCAGGGTGAGACCCGGCGCGAGCGGAGCGCCGAACGTGGCGGTCACGCCCGTGTGATCGGCGACCTTCTCCGGATCCCATTCCACGGTCACGGTCGCGGTGTTGTCGGTGACCGGGGGCAGCGCGTCGGGGCCGTCGACACCAGCGGCGATCGCGAGCACGGCACGCATGGCCGCAGAAGCGTCCTCCACGGTGACGATCGGCATACCGCCGTCGACGGTCGTCGAGGGCAGGGTGAAGCGGATCTCGATCCAGATGTCGGACAGCGGAACGCTCAGCGTGACAGCGACATCCCCCGGTCGCTCCGCTCCTGCCCGCCGATCCTGGCCGGCCGCGAGCTCCAGGCGCGCACCGGTGTTCGGATGCGTCGCGCTCGGCTTGCCCGGCACGTCGTTGACCTGCCACTCACCGGGCGCACCGATGCGGTGCACGGGGTTGATGGCGGTGCGACCGGCCCACAGGACGTCGGGCGAGTCGAGGACGACAGCCAGCGGACCACCGACGTCGGCGCGCGCCTGGCGGCGCGACACGACAGGCACCGGCCGCTCGCCGGCGGCCAGCACGCGGTCGACGATCTCCTTCTCGAATCGGTCGAGCAGGTCGCCGACCGGCTCGTCGACGCGGGTGATACCCGCGACTGCCTGCGTGCCCGGGATGATGCACACCTGGTCTGCGGTGTAGCGGGCGTCATGGGCCTGCCACAGCGAGTCACTGCGCCACCACCGGCGGACGTCCTTGTCGATGACCGGCACGAAGTTCACCGGCTTACCCGGCTTCTTGCACAGCGTCACGAAGAACGGCACGTCGGCGGGGTGCAGCCGCACCGCCTCGGCGTCGGGGTAGCGGGTGAGCAGTGCGTCGATGGCCCGCTCCGGCTGTTCGAGCAGGGCCGCACCGTCGGCACCGAAGAGCGTGTCGATCGGACCGAAGTCCTTCTCCGACAGCCGCGCCTCTGCGCGCTTGAGCATCTCCTCGAACCGGTCCCGCCACGTGTCGGCCAGCCAGGGGCTCCCGGGGGCAGCGGTGTCGGCGGTGCTGTCGCCGTCGCCGATGGCCAGCTCCACGTAGCGCTGCAGCCACTGCAGGTAGGTCATGTCGCCGACGTCGCCGAAGTACGGCTTGGCCGTCCCGGCCATCGCGGCGATGATCTCGTCACGGCGCTCGGCGACGGCGTCGGCGTCGCCGGCCACCTCGTCGAGCAGGCGACCGCACCGCGAGGCGGCGTTGTCGATCTCATGGATGTCGGCGCCCAATTGGCTACGGCCACTGGCCATTCCGTTGATGGCGTGACCGGCGCCCACCCAGGTGTCGGTGCCGGTGGTCTCGACCAGCATCTGCTTGACGGCGGGCGACGTCGTGGCTTCCTTGGTGGCCATCGCGGCGGTGCCGACGAGGATGCCGTCGACCGGCATCTCGGGGAAGCCGTAGGCCTTGGCCCACTCGCCGGAGAGGTAGTCGGCAGCGCGCTCGGGCGTGCCGATGCCGCCGCCGACGCAGATCGTGATGTTGCGGTACTTGCGCAGCTCCCCGTAGGTGGACAGCAACAGGTCGTCGAGGTCCTCCCACGAGTGGTGACCACCGGCGCGGCCGCCCTCGATGTGCACGATGACGTCGCGGGTGGGCACCTCGGTGGCGATCTTGATGACCGACTTGATCTGGTCGACCGTGCCGGGCTTGAAGCAGACGTGGGTGATGCCGACGGTGTTGAGCTCCTCGATGAGGTCGACGGCCTCTTCCAGATCGGGGATGCCCGCGGTGACGACGACACCGTCGATCGGCGCGCCGGACTGGCGGGCCTTCTGCACCAGGCGCTTGCCGCCGACCTGCAGCTTCCACAGGTAGGGGTCGAGGAAAAGCGAGTTGAACTGAACGGCACGGCCCGGCTCGAGCAGCTGCGTCAGCTCCTGGATGCGACCGTCGAAGATCTCCTCGGTGACCTGGCCGCCACCGGCCAGCTCAGCCCAGTGCCCGGCGTTGGCCGCAGCGGCGACGATCTTCGCGTCGACGGTGGTGGGCGTCATGCCGGCGAGCAGGATCGGCGACCGGCCGGTGAGGCGGGTGAACTTGGTCGACGCCTTGACCGAGCCGTCGGGCAGGGTGACCGGCGTCGGCGCGTAGCTCGACCAGGCCGGGGCGACGTCCGGGGCGGCGCCGACGGTGAACAGGCTGCGCTGGCCGGCGCGGGTGGCGGCCGCGACGATGCCGATGCCGAGACCCCGGATCACCGGGGCGGTCAGCCGGGTGACGGTGTCACTGGGGCCGAGGTCGACGATCCACTTGGCGCCCGCCGCGGCGAGGCCCTCCACCTCGGCGACCCAATCGACCGGCGTGATGAAGATGTGCTCGGTCAGCTTGCGGGTCAGCTCACGATCCAGACCGGTACGGGCCGCCCACTCCTCGACGAGATCGACACCGTCGGCCAGCCGCGGGGTGTGGAACCCGACCTCGACGTTGAGCTGGTTGAACACCGGGCGGAAGATCGCACCGCCGCGGGTCTTGTTCTTGCGCTCGGCCTCTTCGCGCTCGGTGATCTTCTCGCAGTAGAGCTCGAACCGGGCCAGTTGCTCGGGTGTCCCGGTGATCACCACGGATCGGCGGCCGTTGCGGATGGACAGCGCGGGCGCGAGTACGGTGCGCACGTCCTGGGCGAACTCGTCGAGAAGTGCGGCGATGCGGTCCGGGTCGACATTGGTCACCGACACCATCGGCGACTTATCGCCGCGACCGACCATGCCGCGGCGGCGGGACACCAGCGAGCCCGCCGCGCCGATCAGCTGACCGATGGCCAGCAGCTCGGCGTCGCGCGCACCGTGCGCCTTGAGCGATTCGACGGCGGTGATGCCCTGCGAGTGGCCGGCGATCGCGACCGGCGGATGCCCCTCGAGATCCAGTCCCTGACGCTTGAGCGCGCGCTGGGCGGCCATCTGCGTGAGCAGGATGCCGGGGCCGGAGATGGCGGCGGTGGTGAGGTCCTTGAGCGACGGCAGCGGCTCGTCGGCGGCCAGCGCGCGGATCCACTTCATCGGCTCGAAGCCGATGGGGCGGACCACCACGAGTTCGCGGGCCAGCGGCTCGAGCAGCAGCTCGGCCTCGGCGACCAGCTGGCTGATCTCGGACTCGATGCCGGCGGAGTTCACCAGCTCTTCCAGATTCTCCAGCCAGGGGCCACCCTGGCCGCCGAACGCGACCGCGTAGGACTCACCGGCGTGCAGCCGATCGACGAGCGCGTGCGCCCCGGCCAGGGAGTCGACGTTTCGCCCGCCCTCGGAATCGGAGCGAGTGGTCGCACGGTGCTGGTCGTTGATCGTCACGTCGTGTGTTCTCCTCAGTGATACGTCGCGCGGCCTTCTCGGCGCGCCGCGCGTGGTGTGGCTCGGTGCTCGTGGGTCCTCGGTGGGGCGGACAGCTCGTCGTCGACGGCAGGCGAGCCCGCGTCGTGGGCCAGGGCGATTCGGCGTCGAATCCGGCTGGTCTCGACCACTGCGCCTCGGACTCGTGAGGCGCTGCGGCGGACACTGCAGCCGTACTAAGAGTGTCATAAGAGACGACTCGATTTTGGCGTGAGAATTGGTTACTGGCGAGTTCTACGCACGGGTAACAGAATCACGCGTAACGCGGGACGGAACACGGTCCGTCGGCTTCCGGGACAAACGTCCTGCTGGCGGGTGGTTACGGTTCAGTAAGGTAGAAGCGCAGTTCAAAGCCGCATTGTTATGCAATCGTTATCTGAAAATCGCCGTTCGCAGATGGTGTACCGGCGTGGCGGGCAGGTTCGACAGTCGAGCGCGAACTGTATGGTCCCCAATTCGCGGACTGGACAGGTGTTTGCTGCAGAATCTTACTGATCAGTAAGTCTCGCTGAATGGCCGAGACGGTCAGCCTGTCGGGCGCTCCCAGACGCCGGTGAGGAGGATGCCTGCGGTGTAGTCCGACCCGGAGGAGGACATCAGCCGCCGGGTCGTCAGATCGAACCGGGACGCCATCACCTTCTTGGCGAGCAGACGGTAATCCTCGACGATCTGGCGAAGCCGGCCCATCTCGTCGGGCTTGGGGAGATAGGACCCTCCGACCTCGGTCCGGTACAGCTCCACCAAGCTGTTCACGAAGGTTTCGGCCAGTTCCTCCACCGAGATGTCGGCCGCCTCGATGAACCGCAGAAGGGTGCGCACGTAGACCGTGTGGTCGTGCGACCGGGCCAGGATCTCGCCGGCATCGGTGTCGGTCAGGACCAGTTTGCGGCCCTTCACCTCGGCCATGCCGTGGGCGATCAGCGTGTGCGCTTCGGGAGCGTCGGGCTCGATCGGAAGGATCGGGTTGTCGTGCTCGTCGGTGTCGGGACCCAGCACGGCTCGTTGCAGGCCGAGGATGTCGGCGAGGTCTTCGCCCTCCCGCATGCTCGTGAAGAACTCGGCGATGTGCGCCGAGTTGTATCCCTTGCGCAGCAGCTGGCTGATCGTGTTGAGCTGCGAGAGGTGATAGTCGTCGTACAGGGCGGAGCGGCCCACGCGGCGCGGCGGGTCCAGCAATCCACGTTCGCGGTACGCGCGGATGTTGCGCGCACTGACGCCGGACTCCCGAGCCAGATCCTCGAGTCGATATTCAGCCACAGCGGCACCCCCTTGACACTGACCCGTGAGCGACCAGACGGTGGCCTGCGCAGTGTATGGACAACTGTAACGCGCCTGACTACCGTCTGAGCGAAGTTGACTGATCCTCCGATCGCACTGGGCTGATAACTTTTCATGCCGGTTCATCTGCGGAGATAGGAACTGACCGTCAAGTAATATTACGTGCCGGCGCGACTTCAGCCAACATGTTTGCCAACGGCGCGGCAGTCGAGCAGCTTCTCCCCGGGAAAGCGGTTGGCATCGGCACCGCGTCATGGGAGAGCATGGTCGGGTGGTCCGGCGCCGCCGAACCAACCGTCCCCGTCGTCATTCGCCCCGAGAGGTTGCAGCGTGCGCCCCTGGATCATTTGGGCGACCGGGCTTCTCGCCTACATCGTGGCTGTTCTCGATCGCACCACCCTGGGCGTGTCCGGCCTGCCCGCCTCCGAGCGGTTCGCCGCCGGACCCGGCCTCCTCTCGATGTTCGTCGTGCTGCAGGTGGTCGTCTACGCCGGCGCCCAGATCCCCGCGGGACTGTTGCTCGACCGGTACGGCTCACGAGCGCTCATACTCGCCGGAGCGACGCTGATGGCCACCGGCCAGTTGGTGCTGGCGCTGACGACGTCGCTTCCGCTCGCGATCGCGGCGCGCGCAGTGCTGGGGCTCGGCGACGCGATGACGTTCATCTCCGTCCTGCGCCTGGTCCCGCGGTGGTTCACCGCACGGCAGGTGCCCCTGGTGACCCAATTGACCGGAATCTGCGGCCAGTTGGGACAGGTGCTCAGCGCGGTACCGTTCCTCGCGCTGCTCTCCGCATCCGGCTGGACGCCCGCCTACACCTCTGCCGCCGCACTGGGCGCTCTCGTCCTGGTGCTGGTCGCAGCGCTGGTCAAGAACGCGCCTGACGGCACGGTGGTCAGCGCCGAGGCGATGAACGTGCGGGAGACCCTGGCGAGCGTGAAGACGGTCTGGCTGCGGCCGGGCACCCGGCTCGGCTTCTTCACCCACATGGGCACGCAGTTCTCCGTGACGGTGTTCGCCCTGATGTGGGGAGTGCCCTACCTGACCGTCGCCCAGGGGTTGTCACCCACCGCAGCAGGCACTCTGCTGACGATCTCCGTTGTCGCCGCGATCGCTGCAGGGCTCGTCATCGGCGTCCTCACCGGCCGATTTCCCCACCGTCGCTCGCGTCTGGTGCTCGGCATCATCGCGAGCAACGCCGCGATCTGGACCGTGGTGCTCGCGCTGCCCCACCGGGCACCGGTGTGGCTGCTGGTGATCCTGGTGGTCGTCATCTCCGTCGGCGGGCCAGGATCGATGGTGGGCTTCGACTTCGCCAGGACGTTCAACCCCAGCCATACCCTCGGCACCGCCCAGGGCATGGTGAACATGGGCGGCTTCCTGGCCTCGCTGGTGCTCATGCAGCTGATGGGGATGATCCTGCAGGCCGCCGGCGGGCTGTCCTTCGACTCGTTCCGGCTGGCGTGGACCCTTCAGTACACGGTCTGGGCGTTGGCGGTGATCGGCATCCTGATCACCCGGCGAAAAGCCCGCCGACTACTGGCGCAGCAGGACGATCGCATCCTGCTGGAGGGCATCAACGGTTAGCGGTTCTCCAGTGCGCGGGAGACCGCGGCGGCAGTGTGCCGGTGGCCCCGCAGCTCGTGCGCCACGACCGAGACGACCGGAGCGAGGGTGACGACGAGCAGGCAGTTGGCCATCGACACCCCGGCCGCCGCCAGCACCACGGCCGCCGCGAGGATGGCCGCCGTGAGGACCATCACCGCGACGTGGAACAGCGCGACAGTGCGCGTCAACACCGTGTGCAGCACGAAGGTCATCAGCAGATACACCCCGACCGGCACGACCACGGTCAGCACCGTGGCCACCGATCCGAGCTCCGTGTGGTGCTCGACGTAGTACGCCGCCACGTGCAGACCCGCGCCGGTCGCCACGATCGCCCCGAACACGATGATGTGCAGGTAGCCGAACCAGAACGAGCGTTCACGGCGCACGTGCAGGACCTCGGCCTGCGGCAACGCGAAGTAGGTCCACCACATGCCGAACGTCAACCCGATGCCGGCCACCGCGACGAATGCCGCATCGAACGTCCAGCCCTGCGCCTCCACCACCGCGGTCAGCGAGGCGACCGTGCCGACCACACCCTCGCCGAGCGCGATGATCGTGAACAACCCGTACCGCTCCACGATGTGGTGGGCGTGCCACGGCGTGCCACCGCGAGTCGACTCCGCCAGCACCGGGCCCATCAGCTCGACCAGCACCAGCGCGATGACGATCACGGCGGTGACGGCGAGCGACGTGTGGACGAAGATCGCGACGATCCAGCCCACCTGCGCGAGCGTGATCCACAGCGCATACGTCAGGCACGCGCCGCGGTGGGCGGGGTCCTGGCGCGCCGCGCGCAGCCACTGCGTCACCATCGCCACCCGCATCACGACGTAGCCCGCGACGACCACGGCGTTGTCCACGTGACCGCCGTGCTCGATCGAGCTGTACAACGCCGGAATCCCGAGCGCCAGCACGATCACCCCCACCATCTGCAGCATGGTGGTCAGCCGATAGACCCAGTCATCGGTGTCGAACGCCGAGGCGAACCAGCTGAAGTTGATCCACGCCCAACTCACCGCGAACGTCGCGAAGAAGAACGCTGCGAGCCCGGCGAGGACGTGGCCCGCGGCCAGCAGATGGGCGAGCTGCGAGGCCGCGATCCCGAACGCGACGACGAAGGTCAGGTCGAAGAGCAGCTCGAGCGGCGTCGCGGCGCGATGCGACTCGTGCGGATCGCGACCGACCATCTTCCGGACCCGATGCGCCGCGGAGCTCGGCGCGTGCGGCTGTTCGGTCACCGGCTACCCCCTTCCGGGCTGGGTGTGGACCGTACCGGAGATACTGTGCCTCCATGGATTCCGACGCGGTGGCCGTGGTCCTGGCCGCGGGCAGCGGCTCCCGCGTGGGTGCCGACGGCAACAAGGCCTACCTGAGGCTGGACGGCCGCAGCATGCTGGTGTGGTCGCTGGACACGCTGGCCCGCATGCCCGAGGTGGCGCGCACCGTGCTGGTGTTCCGGCAGGGCGAATCGGACCTGGCGCGCAGCACCGTGGCCCGCGAATTGCCCGGCGCTGCTGTCGAGTTCGTGGAGGGCGGACCGACCCGGCACCAATCCGAGCTGAATGTGCTGCGCCACCTGGCCGGTGACATCGAATCCGGTGCCGTCGACGTGGTGCTGATCCACGATGCCGCCCGCCCGCTGGCCGACGCGGGCATGTTCGCCACGGCGATCACTCTGGCCCGCGGCGTCGGCGGAGCGCTGCCCACCGTCGCGGTCACCGGTCTGGCCCGCGTGCGAGACGGCGTGGTGCGACCGCTGACCGAGGCGGTGGTGCGGGTGCAGACCCCTCAGGCGTTTCGCGCGCGCGAGGTGCTCGCCGCCTATCGGTGCGCCGAGCGCGACGGCTTCGAAGGCACCGACACCTCGTCCTGCGTGGAGCGCTACACCGACGTCGCGGTGCACACCTTCCCCGGCAGCGCGGCGAACCTGAAGGTGACCTATCCGGGCGACGTCGCGGTGGCCCATCACCTGCTCACCGCGCAGAACCGGACTGCCGGCTCGCCATGACGGCCGCGAGATAGTCGGCGTCGCGAGGCAGCTCGACACCGAACGCGTGAGGGTCGCCGGTGACGAGGTGGAGCGTGGCGTGGGCGGACAGCACAGCGTCGAGGTCGTCGAACCGGTCGGCCGCGACACCGGACACGGCGCGTCGCAACACGTCGGCGGCGAACCCGCGCGGGTACTGCACCACCTCCAGTTCCGCGCGATCCAGTGTCGCCACGATGACGCCGTCGTCGTCGACGGCCTTGATGCTGTCGGTGACGGGCCGAGCGGGCGCCACCCACTGCGCGCCGTCATGCAGCGCCGCCACCAGCCGGTGCACCACCTCGGGGTCCACCAGCGGCCAGCCGACATCGTGGACCAGAACGTCCCCGGCGGCAGCAGCCTGCTCCAGCGCCGCCGCAACACAGCCCGCGGCGTCCCCGGGCGCCGCCGCTGCAACCACTGATACCTGCGAAAACCCTTGCGCATCAAGCAGTTCGCCGACCGGCTCCGCCAGCGCGGGCGCGGCAGCGACCACGACGGTGGCGACCTCGGCCAGCGCTCGCACCACCCGGATCAGTGCGGACTCGCCCGCGATCGGCGTCAGCACGGTATCGGCCCGATCGGCCACAGACGCCGGCACGGGAACGATCGCGGTCAGGTCCACGCGGCCGAGGCTATACCGAATGACCCGAAAACGCTCCGCCGCCAGCACCACGCGGACAGGGTGAGGTGAGCGCACCGCGACGAGGAGGCCGCATGTGGGATTTCGCTACCGACCCCGATTATCAGGAGCTGCTGGATTGGGCGGACGCCTTCGTCCGCGACGAGGTCGAGCCCCTCGATCTGGTGTGGCCGCACCTGCAGTACACCCCGCTGACTGCGGCGCGCCGCACCGTCGTCGACGACCTCAAACGCCGGGTGCGCGCGAAAGGGCTGTGGGCGACGCATCTGAGTCCGGACCTCGGCGGGCAGGGCTACGGCCAACTGAAGTTGGCGCTGCTCAACGAGATCCTCGGGCGCTCGGCCTGGGCACCGGTCATCTTCGGGTGCCAAGCCCCCGACACCGGTAACGCGGAGATCCTCGCGCACTACGGCACGCCCGAACAGAAGGAGCGCTACCTGCGGCCACTGCTCGACGGCGAACTGTTCTCGAGCTACTCGATGACCGAACCGCAGGGCGGCGCGGACCCGACGCAGTTCACCACCCGCGCGGTTCGCGACGGGGACCACTGGGTGATCAACGGCTGGAAGTACTTCTCCTCCAACGCCGCCACCGCGTCGTTCCTGATCGTGATGGTGGTGACGAACCCGGATGTGAGTCCATACCAGGGCATGTCGATGTTCTTGATCCCGACCGACACCCCCGGAGTGGACATCGTCCGCACCGTCGGCCTGCACGGTGAACCCGACGGTGAGGGCAGCCATGCGCTGATCCATTACCGCGATGTGCGCGTGCCGGATTCAGCGCTGCTCGGCGGCGAAGGACAGGCCTTCGTGATCGCCCAGACCCGGCTGGGCGGCGGCCGCATCCACCACGCCATGCGGACCATCGGGCTGGCCCGCAAGGCCATCGACATGATGTGCGAGCGCGCCCTGAGCCGCCGGACCGCGGGTGGTCTGCTGGCCGACAAACAGACCGTGCAGGCCTACATCGCCGACAGCTACGCACAATTGCTGCAGTTCCGCCTGCTGGTCCTCTACACGGCATGGCAGATCGACAAGTACAACGACTACAAGGTCGTACGCAAGGACATCGCGGCGGTGAAGGTCGTGATGCCGACGGTGCTGCACGACATCGCCTGGCGTGCGATGCAGGTGCACGGCGCACTCGGGGTCAGCAACGAGATGCCGCTGCTGTCCATGGTGACCGGCGCCGCGGTACTGGGACTGGCCGACGGTCCGACCGAGGTGCACAAGACCACGGTGGCCAAACAGGTGTTGCGGGCCTACTCCGCCAGCGACGACGTGTGGCCGTCAGAGTGGTTGCCGCGCAAGCGTGACGCGGCGCGGGCGCGATTGGCCGAACACCTCGAACGCGACATCGGCAACCAGTGAACGATCACGCCACGAGTTCGACGACGGTGGCGTTGGCGGTGCCCCCGCCCTCACACATCGTCTGCAACCCGTAGCGAATGTCGTTGTCGCGCATGTGGTGGATCATCCGCGTCATCAACACCGCGCCCGACGCGCCCAGCGGGTGACCCAGCGCGATGGCACCACCGAGCGGGTTGAGCCTGGCCTCGTCGGCGCCGGTGTCGGCCAGCCACGCCAGGGGCACCGGCGCGAACGCCTCGTTGACCTCGAACACCCCGACGTCGCCAAGGTCGAGGCCGGCCTTGTGGAGGACCTTCTCCGTCGCCGGGATCGGCGCGGTCAACATCAGCGTCGGATCCGCCCCGGTCACCGCGCCGGCGCGATAGCGCACCAACGGCGTCACACCCAGATTCACCGCGTTCTCCGCGGTCGTCACCAACAGGGCGGCCGCCCCGTCGGAGATCTGCGAGGAGTTGCCGGCGTGGATCACCCCGTCGTCGGTGAATGCCGGCTTCAGCGCCGCCAGTTTTTCCACGGTGGTGCCGCGCCGGATACCCTCGTCGGCGGTGACGACGTCGGTGCCGGTGAAGACCGGCACGATCTGGTCAGCGAAGGCACCGTTGTCCTGGGCGGTGGCGGCCAGGTCGTGCGAGCGCGCGGAGTATTCGTCGAGTCGTGCGCGCGACAGGTTCCACCGGCGGGCGATCATCTCCGCCGAGAGGCCCTGGTTGAACGAGAAGTCGTCATATCGGGCAAGCACTTTGGGCCCATAGGGCATGCCGCTGGCGCGCGCTGCACCCAGCGGAACCCGGCTCATCACCTCGACTCCCCCGGCGACCACCAGATCCTGCTGGCCTGACATCACGGCCTGCACCGCGAAATCCAGCGCCTGTTGGCTGGATCCGCAGGCCCGGTTCACCGTCGTGCCGGGTATCCGCTCGGGCCAGCCCGCCGCCAGCACCGCGAACCGCCCGATGTTGCTCGACTGGTCACCGACCTGCGACACGCAACCCCAGATGACGTCGTCGACGAGCTCGACATCGACCGCCGTCCGTTCGAGCAGTTCGTTGAGCACGAGCGCCGACAGATCTGCCGCGTGTTGCTCGGACAATCCGCCGTTGCGCTTACCGACAGGTGTGCGCACCGCTCCGACGATGACGGTCTCGCGCATGGACCCCGCTCCCCTCTGGGCGAGGACACCGCCCGTGCGAGTTCGGCTCGAAATTACACGGCGGTCAGGCCGGTTGGTAGCGCAACATCGTGATGTCGTGCTCGGGGTAGTCACAGAACACCGGACGGACCCGCATGCCAATGGTGATGTCGGCCGGCTCGACGTGGACCAGCTCGGTCGAGAACCGCGGTCCCTCATCCCATTCCACGATCGCCAGCAGCTGGGGAACTGCGCCGGCGAAATGCGGTCCCACGGGTCGGCGCGCGACCGTGTAGGTGTACAGCGTTCCCATTCCCGAGATCTGGCGCCATTCCAGATCGTCGGCGAGCGTGCGCGGGGCCCGCACACGCGGGTAGAACACATACGACTGAGCCGACGGCGAGTACTGGATCACCACCCGGCGTTCGGCCAGCGCGTCCCAGAAGGGTGCCGTGGTGGGCGTCTTCACCGGCATCGGCCGCTCGAGGTTCATCTAGTCTCCCTCCAGTACGAGGGTGGTCTGCTCGGAGAGGATCCCGCCGTTGCCGGACACGAACGCCCGGTGGCAGTCCGCCACCTGCGCCGCCCCGGCACGACCCATGATCTGCCGGGCGGCATCGCACACGTGGTGCATCCCGCCTGCGTTGCCCGCCTGGCCGAACCCGAGTTGGCCGCCGGCGGTGTTGACCGGAAAGTCGCCACGGAAGGTCAGGTCGTGCTCGGTGACGAACTGCATGCCGGCGCCCTTGGCGCAGAAGCCCGCGTCCTCGAGGCTCAGCAGCACCGTGATCGTGTAGCAGTCGTAGATCGAGACCATGTCCATCTGCGCGCGGCTCAGACCCGACATCGCGAACGCGGTCTCTGCGGCGCGGATCATCGGTGTGTGCAACAGGTCGTCGGCATAGGTGGGTGTCTTGTGCGGGACCTGCTCGCCGAACCCTTTGACCCACACGGGCCTCCGGGTCGCACGGGCGGCCACCTCGGCGCCGGCCACCACCACGGCGGCCCCGCCGACGCAGGGCATCACGATCTCGAGCATGTGCAGCGGATCCGCGATCACCGGGCTGGCGAGCACATCCTCGATCGACAGCGGAACGTCCCGCCAGATCGCTCCGACGGTGTGGTTGGCATTCACCCGCTGGTCGACCACGATCTTGGCCACGGCGCGTTCGTCGTAACCGTAGATCGACGCATAGCGCTGAGCGACCTGACCGTATGGCCCGTTCTGTCCGACGTTGCCGTACGGGATCTCGAACTCGGCTTGCGGGGAACCGTACTGATTGCTCGACGCACCGAAGAACACCGCATCGGTCAGCGGCCGCGGCCGCCGCAGCGAAGTCGGCGTCAGATATCGCGCCGGGATCGCACAGACGACGACGTCACAGATGCCGAGCTCGATCGCCGCGGCCGCGCGCCACACCATCGCCACCGCGCTGGCCCCGCCGAGATCGACGAGCTCGGCGAAATTCGCACGCACGCCCAGGTATTCGGCGATCGTCGACGGTACGAAGATCTCCGACTCGGCGAGATTGGTGGTGACGATGCCATCGACGTCCTCACCGGACAAGCCCGCGTCGGCCAGCGCCGCCGCGGCCAATTCCGCCCACTGCTCGATCATGAAGGGAGCCACGCCCGCCGACTTCAGCCGCTCGGGTGGCAGCTCGACGTAACCGACGATGGCCGCCTCGCCACGTAGACCCATGTGCGCTCCTGTCGATCAGGGTCGGGGTAGCCCGAGAATGAACTGGGCGATGATGTTGAGCTGGATCTCTTTGGTGCCCCCACCGATCAACTCGGCAGGCAGGTGGAAGTACTGCTCGATCAACGGCACACCGTCGGCTTCGCCGCTCTCCACCAACCCTGCGGGAGCCGATAATTCGAGGGTCGCAGCGAAGGTTCGGCGCAACATGACGTTCATCGCGACCTTGGCGATGCTCGATGCCGGACCGGGTTCCTGCCCGTCGAGCAGCCGCATCAACTCGCGCACGGCCAGCACCTTGATCGCGATCGCGAACGCGTCGGCGTCGCCGAGCGCGGTCAGCACCTGGACGTGCTCCGGCCCGCCGCGGCCGGCCAGGTCACGCAGGATGGCGGCCCGGTCGTCCTTGATGTAGGCGCTGATCGCCACCCTCTCCTGCGCCATGGTCGCGATGGCGAGACGCCAGCCGTCTGTGGGGCCGCCCAGCAGCCGGTCGTCGGGCACGAACACATCGGTGAGGAAGACCTCGTTGAAATGGGCCTCACCGGTCGCCTGGCGGATCGGTTGCAGATCGATGCCCTCGGACCGCATGTCGACGATGAAGTAGCCGATGCCCCGATGTTTGGCGGCGTCGGGGTCGGTGCGCGCCAGCAGCGCCCCGTAGTCGGCGGTGTGCGCCGAGGACGTCCAGATCTTGTGTCCGGTGATGCGCCAACCGCCGTCGACCTTGGTGGCGCGCGTCGTGAGCGCCGCCAGATCAGAACCCGCACCGGGTTCGCTGAACAACTGGCACCAGCCCAGTTCGCCCCGCAGCGTCGGCGGGATCAGTTCCTGCGCCACATGCCCGGGCGCCGCGCTGATCAGCGAGGGCACGATCCACTCCGCGATGCCCAGTGAGGGACGCACCAGCATGGGCCGCTTCGCGAACTCCTCGTCGAGGATCAGCTGTTGCCGCGTGGTGGCATCGACACCCCATGGCCGGGGCCAGTGCGCGGCGATCAGTCCCGCATCGGCGAGCAGGCTTCGCTGCGGCCCTGTGGCGAGATTCGGGTAGTCGCCCTGCCGTCCGGGCTGATCGTTGCGCAAGGCGGCGGCCTCGTCGAGCACCCCGGCCGCGAAAGCGCGGAAATCGGCATCGAGGTCACCGAGTCCTACCGAGATGTCCCGGTTCTCGGTGCGTGTCAGGGCGCCGAGCTGATGGGCATGACGGCTGATCGGGCCGATCGAGGCGGCCAGGCTGGTGGCTTTGCGCCAGTACAGGTGCAGGTCGTGTTCCCAGGTGTAGCCGATCGCGCCGAACATCGTGAGCGCGTCGAGCACCAGGCCCGGGGCGGGCCCGATCGACATCAGAGCGGCCGACGCACACGCTATCCTGTTCTGCGTCAACGACTCTGATGCCGAGCGGGCGGCATCCCAGGCGGCCGCGGTCGCGAGTTCGCTGTGGACCAGCAGCATGGCCGCCTGGTGCTGCAGCGCCTGGAACGCACCGATCGGCTTGCCGAACTGTTCGCGGGTGCGCAGATGCTCGGTCACCGCGGTCACGCACCACCCGATGAGCCCGGACGCGGCCGCCGCGGTCAACGCAAGCGACAGGCATTGCGCTCTGAGGTCGTCGATCCCCGTGAGACGGCTACGCGCGGGGCAGGCGTAGCGGTCGAGCCGAAGCACGCCCACGTCGACGGTCTTGTCGGTGCCGTCGAGCGGCGTGACGTCGGCGCCCGCGGCCGTCGGATCGACGGGCAGCCACAGCGCGCGGCCCGCCGAATGCGCGGTCACGAGGACGACCTGCGCCGAGCAGATACCCGGGACGGCCGTCGTCGTGCCGCTCAGCGACCAGCCGTCGTCGGTGGCCGTCGCCCGCAGCACGTCGCGGTCGAGGACCACTGCCGCGGGGGTTCCCTGCGCGAGCCGGCTGACGAGCTCGCGTGCGGCCGGCTCGTCGTCGGCGAGCGTGGCGATCGCGCCCGCGATGACCGTGGCAAGAACCGGGCCAGGGAGCATCGCGGTGGCGGCGGCCTCGAGGACACAGGCGGCGTCGGTCACCGAGCCTCCTCCGCCACCGAGCCGCTCGGGCAGATGTACGGCATGGAATCCGTTGGCGGTGAACCGATCCCACCATTCGGGCAGGCTGCCGGCGGTGAGCGAGCCGAAGGCGGCGCGCGTCTTGTCGATCGGCGCATGCCGCGCCGCGAAGTCGGTGACTGCAGCGGCGAGCTGCGCCTGTTCCGGGGTCAGGCCGATCGACGGTGCCGGTGTCACTGCCTTCACCCCTCGTCGACGTCACGTTCTTACGAGACGCAACGTCTCGTATTGTGGGACACTACGGGCACGACCCCAGCCTGTAAAGACGACGGGAGGTCGGACAGGAGGACGGCCATGGCCACGACGACGGCGAACGCACCACGGCGACGAAGCGAGAAGTCACGCCAGGCGATCGTCACGGCAACGCGGGAACTCCTGCTGCTGCGCGGCTTCGACAGACTGACCATCGAGGCGGTGGCGGCCCGCGCCGGCGTCGGCAAGCAGACGATCTATCGCTGGTGGCCGAGCCGGCACGCCCTGGCCGCCGACGTGATCCTCGCCGACGCCGACCGCATCCTGCGCCCGGTACCCGCCACCGCAGATGTCGTGGCGGACGTCTGCGCGTGGGCCGCCGAACTCGCCGCGGCACTGACCACGGCTCGGGGGAACGCGATGTTGCGTTTCCTCACCGTCGCCGGCATCGAACATCCCGAGACCGCGCAGCGGCTGCGGGCGGGGTTCACCATCCCGCTGCATGACGCCGTCCGTGACCGTCTCTGCGGCGCCGGCTTCGGCGAGTCATCGGTCGCCGATGCCACCGACGCCATCGTCGGCGGCATCGTCCACGCCGTGCTCACACAAGGACGGGCATTTCCTACCGACCGCGCGGAGTCGCTCACGCGAATGGTGCTCGCCGGGCTGACCGCACGCTGATCTCCCTCGCCGGCGGGCGCCAGCGACGATGATGAATCCATGATCGAGCTCAGCCGCGAGCGGACGGTCGCCGCGCCCGCAGCCCGGGTGTGGGAGCTGTTGACCGATTTCGGCGGCCTGGCCCGGTGGGCCTCCGGCGTCGATCACTGCTGCATGCTGCGCGACACGGACAGCCCGCCACGGGTGGGTTCACAGCGTCGCGTGCAGATCGGTCGCAACGCCGTACTCGAGACGATCAACGAATTCGCGCCGCCTCTCGCGCTGGGGTACACGATCGATGGTGTCCCCCGGCGCTTCTCGGCGGCCCACAGATGGGTGCTGCACCCACGCGACGACACGACGGTGGTCACGGTGACCTGTTCGGTCTCCACCACCGCCCCGCTGATACGCCCCGTCGCCGAACGCGCGCTGGCCCGTCACCTGGCTCAGCGTTGCGAAGCGCTGCTGCAGTCCTTGGCCCGCGCAACCGAGAGGATCCCGTCATGACACCAGCGCGCCCGGACATCGTGATCGTCATGACCGACGAGGAGCGGGCGGCGCCACCTTACGAACCAGCCGAGCTGGCCGCCTGGCGCCGCGAGATGCTGCCCGGCCGCGCCTGGTTCGATGCCCACGGCGTGCAGTTCCTCCGCCACTACACGGGTTCACTCGCGTGCGTGCCGAGCCGGCCGACGATCTTCACCGGGCAGTATCCCGATCTGCACGGCGTCACCCAGACCGACGGGATCGGCAAGGCGCACGATGACTCCCGCCTGCGGTGGCTTCGTCCCGGTGAGGTCCCGACGCTCGGCAACTGGTTTCGCGCAGCCGGTTATGACACCCACTACGACGGCAAGTGGCACATCTCGCACGCCGATCTCGTCGACCCCGAAACAGGTGGCGCGCTGGCCACCAACGACTCCCACGGCGTGGTCGACCCGCACGCCGTTGCGCGGTACCTGGAGGCTGATCCCCTTGCCCCGTACGGCTTCTCCGGGTGGGTGGGCCCAGAGCCCCATGGCGCCAAGCTGTCCGACGCCGGGATTCGCCGCGACCCGCTGATCGCCGATCGCGTGTTGGCATGGCTGGAGGACCGCTATGCACGGCGACGACGCGGCGACGCGGCCGCCCTGCGCCCGTTCCTGCTCGTCGCGAGCTTCGTCAACCCGCATGACATCGTGCTGTTCCCCGCGTGGTCGCGGCGCAGTCCGCTACGTGCGTCCCCCCTCGATCCCCCACCCGTACCGCCTGCACCCTCTGCCGACGAGGACCTGTCCGCAAAACCCGCGGCCCAGATCGCTTTTCGGGAGGCCTACTACTCCGGCTACGGCCCCAGCAGGGTGATCGAGCGCACCTACGAACGCAACGCGCAGAGCTACCGCGATCTGTACTACCGTCTGCACGCCGAGGTCGACGACCCGATCGACCGGGTCCGCCGCGCGGTCACCGACGGTGGCTCCGACGACGCGGTACTGGTTCGCACCGCCGACCACGGTGATCTGCTGGGTGCGCACGGTGGGCTGCACCAGAAGTGGTTCAACCTCTACGACGAGGCCACGCGCGTCCCGCTGGTCATCGCCCGCGTCGGGCGCCGGTCGACGACAGCTCGTACCGTGAGCGCGCCCACGTCCCACGTCGACCTGGTGCCCACTCTGCTCGCCGCCGCCGGCGTGGACGTGCCGGACACTGCCCGGGCACTCGCCGAGTCGTTCACCGAAGTGCACTCGTTGCCCGGCCGGGACCTGATGCCGGTAGTCGACGGCGCCGACGCCGACAGCGACCGCGCGGTGTACCTCATGACACGCGACAACGTCCTGGAAGGCGACACGGGGGCGTCGGGCGTGGCCCGCATGCTGAGGCTGACGTTTGCAGTGCCCCGACCGCTGCGCATCCGGATCCCGGCCCACACCGCCGCCAACTTCGAAGGCCTGGTGCTGCGCGTCGACGAGGACATCGCGCCGAACGGGGCAGGCCACCTGTGGAAATTGGTCCGCTCCTTCGACGATCCCGCCACGTGGACAGAGCCGGGAGTGCGGCAGCTGGCGGCGACCGGCATCGGCGGGCCCATGTACCGATCGGACCCGCTCGACGACCAATGGGAGCTCTACGATCTGGACGCCGATCCCACCGAGGTGCACAACCGGTGGACCGACGACGGCCTGCTCGAGCTGCGTACCTACCTCAGGACCCAGCTCAAAACCGTTCGCGCCGAGGCAGTCCCGGAAAGAAACCAACCGTGGCCGTATGCCCGGCGTCGGCCGCCGGAACGTCGGCGTCCGGGTCGTCTACTCCGTCGGCGCTGAACCGTCCGGTCGCTCCGACTCCGGCACGAACAGACCGTCGCGCAGCAGTGTGTCGACAGCCCGTTGCCACCGTTCGAGCTGTACCGGTTGCGTCAGCGGCGCGGGAAGATGCCGATCGATGTGCGAGCGGAGGCTGATGGCACCCAGGGCCAGCACGATGCCGTTGATCGCCGCCCAGGTCACGTCGACGTCCGGGCGCACCTCGCCGCGGTCCATGCGCTGCTGCCACCGCGCCACACCCACGCCGATCAGAGCGTCGAAGAGCCGGACTCCGACGGGGCTGCCGTCGACCAGCGCCCGACTCAGATAACCGGCCACGTCGGGATAGTCGGCCATGATCGCGGTGACGCGTCCGCCGATTTCCGCGACTGAATCGACAGGGGGTTCCGGCAGCGGTCGCGCCATCGACGACACCACGAGTTCGAGGACGAACTCGTCGACAGCAGCGATCAGACCTGCCTTGGTGGCGAAGTGATGCTGCACCAGACCGAGTGACACACCGGCGGCGGCGGCCACCCCCCGCATCGTGGTCGCACCGGTCCCGCTCTGGGCGAAACTGCGCAGCGCGGCCTGCCGAATTCGCTCGATGTTGCGGGGCTCGTCGGATCTTCCGCCGCGCGCGTCAGAGGCCACGACGTAACCGTAGACAACTGCGCCCACGGGCGGGTGCCACCATACAAATGTATCGTCATTGCCATACGTGCGTATCGTCGTCGCCAACGGGGAATACGTGAGGGCGAGAAAAGGGGTGTGGCCATGAATCCGTTGTCGATCGAGGAAGTGCCGTGGACCGCGCCGTGCACGCGCGATCCCGACCGCTGGACCACCGCCACCGACGAGGGCGCCAAAGAGCTGTGCCGGTCGTGCCCGCGCAGGTGGCAGTGCGCTCGTGAGGCATGCCTCACGCCGGGAGCCGTCGGTTTGTGGGCGGGCATCGTGTTGCCCGAAGGCGGGCGCAACCGGCAGTTCGCGCTCAAGCAGCTGCGTTCACTCGCCGAGCGCAACGGACACCCCGTCCGTAAACGCTGAACCCGATCACTTCAGGTCGGAGGACTCCAGCGAGGGGGAATCGACCGGCTCGTCAGGTTCTGCGGTGGCCCCGATGAAGTCGTCGATCAGTTCGATGACGGCGTCGGGCTCCTCGACGTGCGGGAAGTGCCCGACCCCGGGAAGCACCTCGAGCCGGCAGGCCGGCCGGAGCTCTGCCAGCGCATGCCCGTGCTCGACGGGGATGATCCGGTCGTCGTCGCCCCAGATCACCAGAGTCGGCAGCTCTGAGGTGAGGTACAGCCTGTTCAACGCGCTGACCGCCTGGCCGCGATAGTCGACCACCGACCGCAGAGTGCGCAGGAATGCCTGCCGGGTCTGCGCCTCCGACAGCGATGCGTACGCGCTCCACATCTCGGCGCCGCGTGGCGAGCGGATGCTGTGCGCGGAGAACCAGCCGCGAATGGCGTTGCCCACCCGCACCACCGGCGGAGGCGCGATGACCGGCAGCAGTAGCTCCGCCCCCGGCGCGGACAGCAGCCGCAGTGTCCACCCGACGTCCTGACCCAATCCGCCGCTGCTGATCAGAATTAACCGGCGGCAGTACTCGCGATGCTGGTAGGCGAACTGCATAGCGACCCCGCCGCCCAGCGACTGACCGACGACGGTGGCGTGAGAGACGCCGAGCTCGTCGAGAAAATCACGCAGGCCCACAGCGAAGGCACCCAGCGAGTAGTCGCTGCGGGGTTTCGCGGACTGGCCGTGGCCAAGCAGGTCGGGGGCGATGACGCGGTATCGCTTGGCCAACCGCGGGATGACGGACCGCCAGGTGTCCGAGCTGCCCGCCATTCCGTGGATGAGGAGCAGCACCTCCTCACCGCTGCCCTCGTCCCGGTAGGCGAGCCGATCGCCGTGCAGATCCATGAACTTCACGTCGCGCATGAGAAGAAAGTTCCCCTGTCCGCGGGCATCATGCGACCCGTCGTCGCAGAACACACTCTCATGGCGCAGGGGTGACCACAGTCACGCGAAGTCAGGTTTTCCCGCATTGACGAGCGGGTAACTTTCCGTCGACACGCTGGGATGCCGGCAGCCGGAGGAGGAAGTCATGGCCACGAGGCCGGAAAACGTCAGTGCAGACGACCCTTTCAACGAGGCCGTGGCCACCACCGGGCTGTTCCTGCTGATCTCGGCGATCATCGCGCTCGCGTTCGCTCTCGGCAGCTGGAGTCTGTCGGAGCCGTTGTTTGCTTTGCTGTCCGGAGCCGTCGCGTTGCTCAGTTTCGCAGCCAGCATGTTCTGCTTCACGTCCCAGGCGAGTGAGCCTGCGCCGGTCGAGGTCTCTGCCTGACTTGGCCGTGTAGGCGCGCGGTGTGCGCACAGCGCTGAGTTCCGGGTGATTCGACGCTCTGGACGCACACCAGCACCAGAGTTGGTGCGCGAGGGGGGACTTGAACCCCCACGTCCTAAGACACTGGAACCTAAATCCAGCGCGTCTGCCATTCCGCCACTCGCGCATGAGCCTGACGATCGTAACGCGGTACCGTTGAGCGGTGTCCACTACGCGGCGTAGGAGGCCGGCGCTCATCCTGCTGACGATCGCTGCTGCCTCGGGCTGCCTCGCGTTGGCGTGGTGGCAGTGGACACGCTTCGAATCGACCTCCGGCGACTTCCAGAACCTGGGGTACGCGCTGCAGTGGCCGGCGTTCGCTGGCTTCTGCATCTACGCCTACTACAAGTTCGTCCGCTACGAGGACGCGCCGCCCGCCCCGCAGAACACGCAGACGCCCACTGAGATCCCGGCGGGCCTACTCCCCGAGCGACCGAAGGCAGCGCCGATCGAAGCCGATGTGACGCTGCGCGAATACAACGCATATCTCGCAGAACTCGCCAGAAGCAATGGCGACGACAAGACGACAGGAACCGGTACGTGACCGCACCCGAATCCCCCTCGCCGCTCGCATCCGTCGAGACCGTCCGCAAAGCCCTGACGGGCTATCGGGTCATGGCGTGGGCGACCGGTGTCTGGCTGATCGCCCTGTGCTACGAGATGGTGATGAAGTACGGCTTCGGCGACGACTCGCTGGGCTGGATCGCCGTCGTGCACGGCTGGGTGTACTTCGTGTACCTGCTTTTCACGGCCAACCTGGCGGTGAAGGTCCGCTGGCCGATCGCCAAGACCGTCGGCATCCTGCTGGCGGGCACGATTCCACTGGTCGGCATCATCGTCGAGCACTTCCAGACGCAGAACATCAGGGCCCAATTCGGGCTCTGACTCAGACCAGCGCGCGCAGCGACGGCAGCAACGCGGCCAGCGCGCGACCTCGGTGCGACGCCGCGTCCTTCTCCTCCGGAGTCAGCTGGGCAGCTGTGCGTTCCGAACCGGCCGGCAGGAAGACCGGGTCGTACCCGAAACCCCCGGCGCCGCGCGGTTCGCGCACCACGGTGCCACGCCACTCGCCGCGCACCACCACGGCGTCGGCGTCACCGGGACCGTGGACCAACGCACATGCCGAGACGAACGCCGCCCCGCGGCGCTCGTCGGGGACGTCGGCCAGCTGACCGAGCAGCAGCGCGGTGTTGGCGGCGTCGTCGCCGTGCCGGCCTGACCACCGCGCGCTGAGCACGCCGGGCATGCCGTTGAGCGCGTCGACTTCGATACCGGAGTCGTCGGCCACCGCAGGCAGGCCCGTCGCGGCATAGGCGTCCCGCGCCTTGGCCAGCGCGTTGTCCTCGAAGGTCGCGCCGGTCTCGGGGGCCTCGTCGAACGCGGGAACGTCCGCCAGCGACAGCAGTGACAGACCCCTCACCCCCGCGGCATCGAGCACCCGCTGGAGTTCGGTCAGCTTCTTGGGGTTGCGAGTGGCAACCAGCAGCCGGGTCAGCTTCCGAACGCCTTCTTCGCGGGCTCGCCCGTTTCCGGCAGCGTTCCCGGATACGGCAACTCCAGCGCCTCACGCTGGATCACGAACAGTTGGTCGCAGGCCGCCATCGCCGCGTCGAGCATCTTGTCCAGAGTCGAGCGGGGGAACGTAGCGCCCTCCCCGGTGCCCTGGATCTCGACAAGCGTGCCGGTGTCGGTCGCGACGACGTTCATGTCCACCTCGGCGCGGGAATCCTCGGTGTAGGGCAGGTCGACCCGGATGCGGCCGTCGACGACGCCGACGCTCACCGCGGCGATCGCACACGACAGTGGCCGCGGGTCCTTCAGCTTGCCGGCAGCGGCCAGGTAGGTCACCGCATCCGCCAGGGCGACGTAGGCGCCGGTGATGGCCGCGGTGCGGGTGCCGCCGTCGGCCTGCAGCACGTCACAGTCGATCGCGATCGTGTTCTCCCCCAGCGCGGCCAGGTCGATGCAGGCGCGCAGCGAGCGCCCGACCAGCCGGCTGATCTCCTGGGTGCGGCCACCGACGCGGCCCTTCACCGACTCCCGGTCGGACCGGTCGTGCGTGGCCGCGGGCAACATCGCGTACTCCGCAGTCAGCCAGCCCTGACCGGAACCCTTGCGCCAGCGCGGAACACCCTCGGTGACACTCGCAGTGCACATCACCCGCGTCTGTCCGAACTCGACCAGCACCGATCCCGCCGGATGCGTGGTGAAACCGCGGGTCAAAGTGACCGGGCGGAGCTCGTCGTCGAGCCGGCCGTCTTCTCGTCTGGACACGGGCCAACCCTAGCGGGTCGTCATGACAGCGCCGAGATCGACGTACAGGCGGGCACGTCTCGCACTTTCCCACCCGAACGTCGGTTTGGGCGGAAGGAAATCAGGCGCGGGTGATGTCGAACGCCTCGTTGGCGACGACCGCGTGCACCGGCCCGTCGAACTCGGCCTTGGCCTCGCTGATGACGTCTTCGCGCGACGTCCACGGCGGGATATGGGTCAGCAACAGTTCGCCGACGCCCGCGTTGGCCGCGGCGCGACCCGCTTCGGTGCCCGACAGGTGCAACCGCGGGGGACGGCTCGGATCGTGCGTCCAGGATGCCTCACACAGGAAGACGTCCGCGTCGCGCGCCAGGTCGATGAGCGCGTCGCAGTAGCCGGTGTCCCCGCTGTACACCAGCGTGGCGCCGGACGGATCAGTGATGCGCCATGCCGTAGGACTCCGTGGGGTGACACACCAGGCGGGGCACGATCGTCAGCGACCCGATCTCGACGGCCTGGTTGTCCACGAAATGCCGGATGTCGAAGATGTCGCTGAAGTCGTCGATCTCCCCGCCCTCGGGCGACGACGCCGCTCCCAGCCGCGCCCAGGTGTTGGCGGGCCCGTACACGACCCCCCGCTCTGTGGCCGGGCTCGGGTGATACCGCCGCCACACGAACAGCCCGGGCAGATCCAGGCAGTGATCGGCATGCAGATGCGAGAGCAGGACGTGCACCGAATTCGGGTCGGCGTAGCGCTGCAGCGCACCGAGGACCCCTCCGCCGAAGTCGAGAACCAGCGGCGGTGTGTCGGGTGCGGTCACCAGATAACCGGACGCGGCCGAATCGGGACCGACCACACTGCCGGAACACCCCAGTACGGTGACTCGCACGCCCACCAGCTTGCCATGCCCGCCAGCGCCACGCGGAAAACATCGCCGCTTTGCGCGACCGAGATCATGTCCTGCTTCGGGCGTGACCGTGCACATGGCGCACACCGTCGAGGGTGGGCCCCAAGAAGCGCGCCGCCAACCGCGTGAACGCCTCCGGATCGCCGGTCGCCTCGAACACCCGGCGGGGCGCGGGGGCGTCGTCAGCGGGGTGCGGCCGCAGCAGATCCCGCTCGGTCAGGACCCGCAACAGATCCTTTGCTGTCTCCTCGGCGCTCGACACCAGCGTCACGTCCTGGCCCATTGCCAGCTGGATGAGGCCCGAGAGCATCGGATAGTGGGTGCAGCCCAGCACCAACGTGTCGACCTGCGCCCGTTGCAGCGGCTCGAGGTAGCCCTCGGCCAGGCCGAGCACCTGGCGCCCGCTCGTGACGCCGCGCTCCACGAAGTCGACGAAGCGCGGGCAGGCCACCGAGAACACCTCGAGGTCGCGGGCAGCGGCGAAGGCGTCCTGGTAGGCGCCGGACGCAATGGTCGCCGCCGTGCCGATCACCCCGACCCGGCCGGTGCGTGTGGTGCTCACCGCGCGCCGCACGGCGGGCAGGATGACCTCGACGACGGGAATCGGCGCATACCGTTCCCGAGCGTCCCGCAGGCAGGCCGACGACGCGGTGTTGCACGCGATCACCATCGCCTTGATGCCCCGCTCGGCGAGGTCGTCGCCGATGGCCAGCGCATACTCGCGGATCTGCGGCACCGTGAGCGGACCGTAGGGCCCGTGGGCGGTGTCGCCGACGTAGACGATCTCCTCGTCGGGCAGCTGATCGATGATCGCGCGGGCCACGGTCAGGCCCCCGACGCCGGAATCGAAGATCCCGATCGGCAGGTCCGCGCTCATCGGGACAGGTACGGCGGAGCCGGTGCGCCCCTGCCGACGGCGCGCGTGCGCCGCTCCGGGCCGGACAGCAGGTACGCCGCGAGGACGCCGGCCAGCGCGCCGCAGAGGTGGCCCTGCCAGGAGACGCCGAGCGTGCCGGGCAGGACACCGAGCAGCACGCTGCCGTAGAAGAACAGCACGACGACGCCGACGACGATCTGCCACACCTTGCGGGTGAAGAAGCCGAAGACGATCAGGAACGTGAGCCATCCGAAGATCAGGCCCGATGCGCCGATGTGGTTGGTCTCGCAGCGCACACCGACGTACGGGCACTGGGCGCCGACGTTGCCGATCAGCCAGGTGCCCAGACCGCCGACCAGCCAGATGATCGCGGTGGCGAACAGAAATCGCGACATACCCGCCAGCGTCATCAAGAATCCGAGCACCAACGCCGGAACGGTGTTGGCCATCAGGTGTTCCCAGTTCGAATGCAGCAGCGGCGCGAACAGGATGCCGGCCAGTCCGTCGGTTTCCAACGGCCGAATGCCGTTGCTGTCCAACCGGTGTCCGCTGACGGCGTCGAAAGCCTCGATGACCCAGAGCACTACGACGAACGACACGACGGTGAGCCCGCCGACGAGCCAGGCCGGGCGTTGCCGTCCCGCGGTCGGGCCGGGGCTCCCGCCGGTGCCCGTCATGCCCATAGTTGCCCTTCCAGCGCATCCTCTGCGTCGTCCAGGCTACCGGCGTAGGCACCGGTCGACAGATACTTCCAGCCGGCATCGCACACGGTGAACGCGATGTCGGCGCGCTCCCCCGCCTTGACCGCCTTGGCCGCCATGCCGAGCGCCGCGTGCAGGATCGCGCCGGTCGAGATGCCCGCGAAGATGCCTTCCACCTGGATGAGCTCGCGGGTGCGGCGCACCGCGTCGAACGACCCGACCGCGAACCGCGTGGTCAGCACGTCGGGATCGTAGAGCTCGGGGATGAAACCCTCGTCGATGTTGCGCAGCGCGTACACGCCTTCCCCGTAGCGGGGTTCGGCCGCGACGATCTGCACGCCGGGGACGTTCTCGCGCAGGAACCGACCGGTGCCCATCAGGGTGCCGGTGGTGCCGAGGCCGGCCACGAAGTGCGTGATCTCGGGCAGGTCCGCCAGCAGTTCGGGCCCGGTGGTGTCATAGTGCGCGGCGGCGTTGGCCGGGTTGCCGTACTGGTAGAGCATGACCCACGACGGATTCTGCGCGGCAAGCTCTTTGGCGTGCGCGACGGCGGTGTTCGAGCCACCCTCTGCCGGCGAATAGATGATGCGCGCGCCGTAGAGCTCGAGCAGCTGGCGACGCTCGATCGAGGTGTTCTCGGGCATCACGCAGATCATGTTGTAGCCCTTGAGCAGAGCCGCCATCGCCAGTGAGATGCCGGTGTTGCCGCTGGTCGGTTCCAGAATCGTCGCGCCGGGCGCCAGACGGCCGGCGCGCTCGGCCTCTTCGATCATGCGCAGCGCCGGGCGGTCCTTGATGGAGCCCGTCGGGTTGCGGTCTTCGAGTTTGGCCCACAGCCGGACGTGCGGCTCGCCATCCCAGGCCGGCGAGAGCCGCGGCAGCCCCACCAGCGGCGTGCCGCCGAGAGCCTGCAGCAGGGAGTCGTACCTCATCAGCCTCCCGCCACGGCCGGCAGGATCGTCACCGAATCCCCGTCGGAGATCTCGGTGTTCAAGCCGCCGGAGAATCGCACGTCCTCGTCGTTGACGTAGATGTTGACGAACTTGTGCAGCTTGCCGTTATCGACGAGGCGCTCGGTGATCCCCGAGTAGTTCGCTTCCAGATCGTCGATCACCGCCTGCAGGGTGTCGCCGGAGGCAGACACTCGCTTCTCCCCGCCGGTGTGGGTGCGCAGGATCGTCGGGATGGACACGGTGACGGACATGGCGGGACTCCTGGGTTCTGGGATCGGGGATGGTCTGAAAGTCAGTACTGCTCGACGACGGTGACGGGTTCCTCGGTGACCACACCATCCACGATGCGGTAGCTGCGCAACTCGTGCTCGTCGGGGTCTCGTGTCGACACCAGCACGTAGTGGGCGTGGGGCTCGGAGGCATACGAGATGTCGGTGCGGCTCGGGTAGGCCTCGGTGGCCGTGTGCGAGTGATAGATCACCACGGGCACCTCGTCGGCGTCCTCCATGGCCCGCCACACCTTCAGCTGTTCACCGGAGTCGAACCGGTAGAACGTCGGCGACCGCTCGGCGTTCACCATCGCGATGAACCGCTCGGGGCGATCCGAGCCCTCGGGTCCGGCGATCACCCCGCACGCCTCGTCCGGATGGTCGGCGCGCGCGTGATCGACCATCGCCGTTACGAGGTCAGCACGAATCGTCAGCACCCGCTCTCCTTCATTCGAACGCTCCGGGCAACAGCCCACGGTAGGTCGGTATTCCGGCGACCCCGTCGGCGGCCAGCACCCCGGCGAGCACCGCGCTGGCCAGTACGTCGGCCGCGGCGGCGCCGACTGCCGTCATCAACGGCACCTCCGGAGACATCGACGCCGGGATCGTGGGGTCGGGTTCGATCTCCACGGCGCCGGTGGCCAGCGCGAACACCGTGTCACCGTCCAGCGGTGTGTGGCACGGCCGGATCGTGCGGGCCAGCCCGTCCTGCGCGGCGACGGCGACGCGCCGACAGGCCGCCTTGCTCAGGGCGGCGTCGGTGGCCACGACGGCGATCGTAGTGTTGAGCGGGCTGAGCTCACCGTGCCGGTCGACATAGGCGGCGATCTGGTCGGCCGGAGGTGCCACCAGGCCGAACTCCTCGATGTGGCCCGCCTGCCACGGCAGTCCGGTGGCCGGGTCGACGACGTCGCCGGCGGAGTTCACGACGACCAGCGCGCCGACGGTGACGCCGATGTCCAGGGTCACCGACGCCGTCCCGACCCCACCTTTGAGCACCCCGGCCCGTGCACCGACGCCCGCGCCGACCGTGCCGATCGCGGTGTCGGCCGCCGCGCCGGCCGCCGCGCGATAGCCGAACTCGGCACTCGGCCGGCACTGCCAGCCGCCCACGGGCAGATCGAAGATGACCGCGGCGGGCACGATCGGCACGACCCCGCCGTCCATCGCGACGCCGCGCTGCTGCTCCTCCAACCACGTCATGACACCGTCTGCGGCCGCCAAGCCGAAGGCACTGCCACCGGTCAGCACGACAGCGTCGACGTGCCGCACCGAATTGCTGGGCTCCAACAGATCGGTCTCCCGGGTGCCCGGCGCCCCGCCGCGGCCGTCGACCGCACCGACCGTGCCGGGCGGTGTCAGCACGACGGTGGTCCCGGTCGCCCACCCCGAACCCAGCGCGGCGTCGGGATCGATCACGTGGTGATGGCCGACCCGGATGCCCGCGACGTCGGTGATCGCGCCCGGCATCAGCGCCCCGTCCCCATCAGGGCGACCACCAGGTAGTCCTGGAGCACGGTCAGCCACTGGTAGACGTCGAGATGGCCGGCCATCGGATGGTCGCCGGGCAGCCGGTCGGGCCCCTCGGGACCGATCTCGAGCATCGTGCCCAGCGCCAGGCGCACGTCGTTGACCGCCGCCACCCATGCCTGCGCGTCGTCCTCGGACAGCTCGAACTTGCCGCCGGCGGGGGGCATCGTCGCGAGCAGGCGATCTGCCGCCGCGCGCTTGGCGTCGATGATCTCGGGTTCGTGCAGACTGCGCAGCGCGCTGTTCAGACTTTCGGCAGGACCGGAGCCGGCGGGGTGATCGGTCGCCGGCTTGTAGAAATCCGGCAGCAGCCGCTTCATCGTATCGTCCTGCGGCGCAGTCGAATTGCCGGTGCGAATGCCGGTGATCTCGGCGAGCTCGTCCACCGGCGCCGACGAGGCCCGGTCGTCGAGCATGTCGAGCAGCGAGGTCACCAGGGTGGACAGCAGGTCGGCCTCGTGGGCGGCCAGCGCCGACCGGAACCTCGGGCCGTCACCGCCGTCGACCCTCTTCCATTTACGCACAGCCGGGTCAGCGGTCCTGCTGCAGCGTCGCCCACAACCCGGCGGCGTGGAGCTTGGACACGTCGACCTCCATGGATTCCCGGGTGCCGGCGGAGACCACGGCCTTGCCCTCGTTGTGCACCTGCAGCATCAGTTTGGTGGCCTGCGGCTCGCTGTAGCCGAACAGCTTCTGGAACACGTAGGTCACGTACGTCATCAGGTTCACCGGGTCGTCCCACACGATCGTGACCCACGGGGTGTCCGCCGCCGCGTCGGAGCTCACCTCACGCTCTTCGCGGGTATCCGGTCGTGCCTTCGCCGGCGTCACCATGCCGGCAAGAATACCGGGACCGCGCCCCTGCCCCGAACCGATACGGTTGGGCGGTGACCTCGTCGCCGGAGAACCCGTCTGCGCGCCCCTCACCGGCACTGCTGACCGACAAGTACGAGCTGACCATGCTCGCGGCCGCACTCAAGGACGGCACCGCCCACCGCCGCACCTCGTTCGAGGTGTTCGCCCGGCGGTTGCCCGACGGCCGGCGCTACGGCGTCACCGGCGGGACGGGCCGTTTCCTGGAAGCGTTGCCGCAGTTCAGGTTCGGCGAGGCTGAACTGGCCGCACTCGAAGAGTTCTGCGATGCCGACACGCTCGCCTATCTCGCCGACTACCGCTTCAGCGGGGACGTCGACGGCTACCCGGAGGGCGAGCTGTACTTCCCGGGCTCCCCGGTGCTCTCCGTGCACGGCACGTTCGCCGAATGTGTGCTGCTCGAGACGCTGGTGTTGTCGATCTTCAACCACGACACCGCGATCGCCTCCGCGGCGGCGCGCATGGTCAGTGCCGCGCAGGGCCGCTCGCTGATCGAGATGGGGTCGCGCCGCACACACGAGGCCGCGGCGGTCGCCGCGTCGCGGGCCGCCTACCTGGCCGGGTTCACCGGATCGTCGAACCTGGAGGCCGAGCGCACCCACGGCGTACCCGCGCTCGGCACCAGCGCCCACGCGTTCACCCTGCTGCACTCGGCGGCCGGCCAATCCGCGTCCGACGGGGAGAAGGCGGCGTTCCGCGCGCAGGTCGACGCACTGGGGGTCGGGACCACGCTGCTCGTCGACACCTACGACATCACCGCCGGCGTCGCCAACGCGATCGAGGCCGCCGGCCCCGAACTGGGCGCCGTGCGGATCGACTCGGGCGACCTCGGCGTGCTGGCGCGCCAGGTGCGGGCCCAGCTCGACGGGCTCGGCGCCACCGGCACCAAGATCGTCGTCTCCGGCGACCTCGACGAATTCGCGATCGCCGCGTTGCGGGCCGAACCGGTCGACCTGTACGGGGTGGGCACGTCGGTGGTGACCGGGTCGGGTGCGCCGACCGCCGGCATGGTCTACAAGCTCGTCGAGGTCGACGGTCTGCCGGTGGCCAAGCGCAGCAGCCACAAGGAGTCCCACGGCGGCCGCAAACGGGCCGTGCGGCTGGCCAAGGAGTCCGGCACGATCGTCGAGGAAATCGTCCACCCCCACCAGGAGGAGCCCGACGTGCCGTCCGATCTGGTGGCCCGCCCGGTGACGACGCCGATGGTGCGCGACGGACGCACCGTCGCCGATCTGTCGCTCGCGGCTGCCAGAGAGCGCGTGGCGCAGGGCCTGCTGAGCCTGCCGTGGGACGGGTTGAAGCTGTCGAAGGGCGAACCAGCGATCCCGACCCGGATGATCGCCCCGCGCGGACGGTAGGACGGTGAGCACCCGGCCCGGCGAGGTCGCCGAACTTCTCGCCGCCGCCGTCTCCGCCCTCGGCGGCGCACATCGCGAGGGACAGGTCGCGATGGCCGAGGCCGTTGCCCAGTCGTTCACCACCGGGGAACACCTGGCCGTGCAGGCCGGCACGGGAACCGGCAAGTCACTGGCTTATCTGGTGCCCGCGATCGCGCACGCACTGGCCGACGAGCGGCCCGTGGTCGTGTCCACCGCGACCATCGCGCTGCAACGCCAGCTCGTGGACCGCGATCTGCCCCGCCTCGCCGATTCGCTGACGCCTCATCTCCCCCGGCGCCCGGAGTTCGCGCTCCTCAAGGGCCGCGGAAACTACCTGTGCCTGAACAAGATTCACAACGGATCCGGAACCGAGGTAGGTGATGATCAGCCTCAAGACCAGCTGTTCAACCCTGCGGCGTCCACCGCACTCGGCCGCGACGTCGCCCGGCTCACCGAGTGGTCGTCGGAGACGCAGACCGGCGACCGCGACGACGTGGTGCCCGGGGTGCCCGACCGCGCCTGGGCGCAGGTCAGCGTCTCCGCGCGCGAGTGCATCGGGGTGTCGCGATGCCCCTTCGGCACCGACTGCTTCGCCGAACGGGCGCGTGACCGGGCCGCCGACGCCGACGTCGTGGTGACCAATCACGCGCTGCTGGCCATCGACGCGATCGGGGACGCCAACGTGCTTCCCGAGCACGACCTCCTCGTGATCGACGAGGCCCACGAACTGGTGGACCGTGTGACGGGGGTGGCGACGGCCGAGCTGTCGGCGACATCGCTGGGGGTGGCGCAGCGCCGGGCTGCGCGGGTGGTCGATGCCGAGCTCGCCGAACGCTTCGAGGCGGCCGCCGCCACGCTGTCGTCGGCGCTGTTCGACACCCGGCCGGGCCGCATCGACGTTCTCGACGAGGAGCTCGGCAGCTATCTGAGCGTGCTGCGCGACAGTGCGAGCCGGGCCCGCACCGCGGTCGAGACGGCGCCCAACGATCCGAAGACCACCACCGCACGCGCCGAAGCCGCGACCGCGCTCGGCGATGTCGCCGACACGGCTGCCCGGATCCTCGCCTCGTTCGTGCCCGCGATCCCGGATCGCACGGACGTCGTCTGGGTCGAACACATCGAGGACGCCCGCTCGGGCAATCGGACACTGCTGCGCGTCGCCCCGCTGTCGGTCGCCGGGTTGCTGCGTGCGCGCCTGTTCGGGCCCACGACCGCGGTGCTCACCTCGGCGACGTTGACGGTGGGCGGAGACTTCGACGCGATGGCCGCGGCGTGGGGGCTCGCCGACACGCCGGACGCCGAGGTCCGCTGGCGCGGACTCGACGTCGGCTCGCCGTTCGATCACGCACGGTCGGCGATCCTCTACGTCGCAGCGCATCTGCCGCCGCCCGGGCGCGACGGCGTCGGCTCGGCAGAACAGCTCGATGAGATCGCCGGTTTGATCGAGGCGGCCGGCGGGCGCACCCTAGGGCTGTTCTCGTCGATGCGCGCTGCGAGAGCCACGGCCGAGATCATGCGCGGCCGCCTTGCCACCCCGGTGCTGTGTCAGGGCGAGGACAGCACCGCCGCGCTCGTCGCGCGCTTCGCCGCCGACGAGCAGACCTCGTTGTTCGGCACCCTCTCGCTGTGGCAGGGCGTCGATGTCCCCGGCCCGTCGCTGTCCCTGGTGCTGATCGACCGGATCCCCTTCCCCCGACCCGACGATCCGCTGCTGACGGCTCGCCAGCGTGCCGTCGCCGCGCGAGGCGGCAACGGCTTCATGGCGGTGGCCGCCAGCCACGCGGCGCTGCTGCTGGCCCAGGGCGCCGGCAGGCTGCTCCGCCGCGTCGACGACCGCGGGGCGATCGCCGTCCTCGACTCCCGGATGGCGACCGCCCGCTACAGCGGCTATCTGAGATCGTCGCTGCCGCCGTACTGGGCGACCACCGACGGTGACGCGGTGCGCGCGGCGCTGCGGCGGCTGCACGGAGGCGACTGACCCGAGGTTGATCGACTACCCGGCAGCGGACGAGCCGGGTCACTATTCTCGACCTCGCAGGTGGCCGGCGTCTTCGCGGCGGGCCGCGGTACGACCCGAAAGGCGGCAGCATGGGTCCGTCGACGACACCGCGTTCGATCCTGGGCGTCGTGACGGCGGTCAGTGCCGTGCTGTGTGTCGCCGCCTGCTCGGCGAGCGTGCAGGGCAACGCCGTATCGGTGTTCAGCGATCCGTTCTCGGTCGCCGGGATGCCCGCCACCGACGGACCGACGGGCCTGCGCCCCAACGCCGAAGGACCGAGCCGCAGCGTCGACGGCACCGACGGCGGCGAGATCGACAATCTGGCCGCGAGCGCGGTCAGCGACGTCGAACAGTACTGGGAGAGCGCCTATCCCGAAACATTCGACGGTGACTTCCGCCCCGTCGAAGAGCTCATCTCCTGGGATGCCGGCGACTTCGGCGGGACGTTCTGCGGTGAGGACACCTTCGGTCTGGTCAACGCCGCCTACTGCTATCCCGACAGGACGATCGGTTGGGACCGCGGCGACTTGCTGCCCACCCTGCGCCGCGCCCACGGCGACATCGGCGTGGCCATGGTCCTGGCGCACGAGTACGGCCACGCGGTCAGCCGCGCGGCCAAACTCACCACCAGCAGCACCCCGACGCTGGTCGCCGAGCAGCAGGCCGACTGCCTGGCCGGCGCCTACATGCGCTGGGTCGCCGAAGACCAGTCTCCGCGCTTCTCCCTGAGCACCGGCGACGGGCTGAACAACGTCCTGGCCGGCGTCATCGCGTTCCGCGACCCGCTGCTGCGTGAGGGAGATCCAGAGGTCGGCATCGACGAACACGGATCGGCGTTCGAACGCATCTCGGCATTCCAGTTCGGCTTCACCGACGGCCCGTCGGCGTGCGCGGGGATCGACATGCGCGAAATCGGCCAGCGCCGCGGCGACCTTCCGGTCCTACTGCCCGAGGAGGGGTCCGGCGAGTTGGCGATCGACGAGAGTTCGGTGCGCTCGATCGTCGACGCGATGGGAATCCTGTTCTCTCCCAAAGTGGTTCCCGCGCTGAGTTTCGACTCTATGGCAGCGGGCACCTGCGCCGACGCACGCCCCAGCCCACCTGCGTCGTACTGCCCGGCCACCAACACCATCGTCGTCGACCTGCCCGCGTTGGCGGCACTCGGCGCCCAGGACGCCGAAGGTGGGCTGGCCGCAGGCGACAACGTCGCGTATTCGGTGCTGGTCTCGCGCTACATGCAGGCGATCCAGCACGAGCACGGCGGCGTGGCACTCGATGACGCCGAAGCCGCGCTGCGCACCGCATGCCTCACCGGGGTCGCGACGGTCAAGATGTCCAAACAGGTCACCACGCCCGACGGCTCGACGATCGCACTGACCGCCGGCGACATCGACGAGGCGGTGTCGGGCCTTCTCACCAACGGGTTGGCCGCCAGCGACGTCAACGGCGAATCCGTCCCCTCGGGATTCTCCCGGATCGACGCGTTCCGCGTGGGTGTGCTCGGTGATGCCGAGCGGTGCTTCGCGCGCTTCCGCTGATCTCCCCCAGCGATACCCCCGAGGATCAGCCCGCCAGCGTCACCAGACCCAGCTCGTTGTCACCCGCCAGCAGCCGATGGTGGGGCAGCACGCGCACGGTGTAGCCGACCGGACCGGTCACCGGCAGCGGCGTGCTGGCGGTGAAGATCTCCTCGCCACCGTCGGACACCCCCGAGTGCGTCATCGGGACCGTCACCGGATCGATCAGTGCGTCACCGGCATCCACGCGCCCGAGCATCGCCTGCACCGTCACCTCGTCGGGTCGCAACCCCTCCAGGCACACCCGCGCGGTCAGCGTCAGCTCCGAACCCAGCAGCGGCGTGTCGGGCAGCCCGTAACTGTCCACTTCGACGATGCGAACCTCCGGCCACGCCTTGTGGACTTTCTCCCGGTACAGCGCGAGTTCCCGCGCCGCGCCGAACGGCCCGTCGGTGGTGTCACCCGGCTCGATCGACTGCCGTAGGGCGCGGGCCGCAGGCAGGTAGTAACGCTCGGTGTAATCCCGCACCATCCGCGATGCGAGCACCTTCGGCCCGAGCACCTGCAGGGTGTGGCGCACCATCTCGACCCAGCGGGTCGGCACCCCCCGCTCGTCGCGGTCGTAGAACTTCGGCGCCACCGCGCGCTCGAGCAGGTCGTACAGCGCAGCCGCTTCCAGGTCGTCGCGTCGGTTCTCGTCGGCCAGTCCGTCGGCTGTCGGTATTTCCCAACCGTTTTCACCGTCGTACCATTCGTCCCACCACCCGTCGCGAATCGACAGGTTCAGTCCGCCGTTGAGCGCACTCTTCATTCCCGACGTGCCGCAGGCCTCCAGGGGGCGCAGCGGATTGTTCAGCCAGACGTCGCAACCGTGATACAGCGTGCGCGCCATCGACATGTCGTAGTCGGGCAGGAACGCGATGCGATGCCGGACGTCGGCCTGATCGGCGAACCGGACCACCTGCTGGATCAACGCCTTGCCACCCTCGTCGGCCGGGTGCGACTTACCGGCCACGATCAGCTGCACGGGACGCTCGGGGTCGAGCAGGAGCCGCCGCAGCCGTTCGGGGTCACGCAGCATCAGAGTCAGGCGCTTGTAGGTCGGCACCCGGCGCGCGAATCCGATCGTCAACACGTTCGGATCGAAAGCTGTTGCGATCCAACCCAGTTCGGCCTCGGCCGCGCCACGCTCCAACCACGAGCGGCGCACCCGGTCCCGGACGTCGTGCACCAGCGCTTCACGCAGCTGCGAACGGATCCACCACAGGTGACCGGGGTCGACTTCGTGCAGCCGCTCCCACGTCTCGGGTTCCTGCAGCGAGCTCAGATCCTGGCTGCCGAGCAGTTCCCGGCCGAGCTCCAGCCACTGCGGCGCCGCCCACGTCGGGGCGTGCACGCCGTTGGTGATCGAGCCGATCGGCACCTCGGCCGGATCGAATCCCGGCCACAGGTTGCTGAACATGTCGCGGCTCACACGGCCGTGCAGCAGCGACACCCCGTTGGCACGCTGCGCCAGCCGCAACCCCATGTGGGCCATGTTGAACTTCGTCGGATCGTCCTCGGCGCCGAACGCCAGGATGCGTTCGACCGGGACTCCCGGCAGCAACCGTGAACTGGCTCCTCCGGGGTCGGGACCGAAGTACCGCTGCACCATCTCCACCGGGAACCGGTCGATACCGGCGGGCACCGGCGTGTGGGTGGTGAACACCGTCGACGAGCGCACGACGGTCAGCGCGGTGTCGAAGTCGAGCCCCGCCTCGATCAGCTCCCGGATGCGTTCGGCGCCGAGGAAGCCGGCGTGCCCCTCGTTCATGTGGAAGACCTCCGGCGCGGCCAGCCCCTCGATCTGCGTGAACGCCCGGATCGCGCGCACGCCGCCGATACCGGCGAGCAGTTCCTGCCGGATGCGGTGCTCCTGGTCGCCGCCGTAGAGCCGATCGGTCACCGAGCGCAGCTGGTGGTCGTTCTCGGGGATGTCGGAGTCGAGCAGCAGCAGCGGTATGCGGCCGACCTGGGCGATCCAGATCCGCGCGAACAGCTGGGCGGAATCGGGCAGCGCCAGACTGACCAGCACCGTCTCGCCTGAGGTGTCGGTGAGCAGACGCAACGGCAGGCCCTGGGGGTCGAGCAGTGGGTAGCTCTCATGTTGCCAGCCGTCGGCCGTCAGCGACTGCCGGAAATAGCCGGACCGGTAGTAGAGCCCGACCGCGATCAGCGGCAGGCCGAGGTCCGACGCCGACTTCAGGTGGTCGCCGGCCAGGATGCCCAGGCCCCCGGAGTAGTTCGGCAGCACCTCGGCCACCCCGAACTCCATCGAGAAGTACGCGATGCCGTTGGGCAGCACGGCGCCCTCTCCGGAATCCCGGCCGCCGGCCTGGGCGAGCTGCTGGTACCACAGCGGACGGCTCAGGTAGTCGTCCAGATCGGCGGCGAGGGCACCCAGCCGCTGGACGAAATGCTCGTCCTCGGCCAGCGCCTCCAGCCGGTCGGGGCTGACGTGACCGAGCATCGCCACCGGGTCCCCACCGACGAGTTTCCACAGCTCCGGATCGATCGTCTGGAACAGATCCTGGGTCGGTTTGTCCCACGACCACCGCAGATTGATCGAGAGCCTTTCGAGGGCTTCCAGCGGATGCGGGAGGTGGGCGCGGACGGTGAACCGACGAAGAGCTTTCACGCGTGCTGACCTTACTGCCGCAGCCCCCGCCCATGGGTGACGTGCTGCACTTCGACACTCCCGCGGGGTTGGAGCTGACACTACGGTGGGTATAGGCGCGATGAAGGCGCTCGACGAGCTGTGAACCAGACCATCCAACGACGGCGCGCGGCAGGGTCCACAACTGCAGGGCGCGCTGGACATGCAACGCGTGAGGGAGTGTGTGAGTGACCGCCGGTCGTATCGAGATCGATGACGTCGCACCTGTGGTGTCCGGCGGGCGATTCCCCGCCAAGGCGGTGGTCGGCGAGGTGGTTCCTGTGACCGCGACGGTGTGGCGCGAAGGCCACGACGCGGTCGCCGCCACCCTGGTCGTCCGCTACCACGGCACCACCTACCCCGCCCTGGCCGACGAGCCGCCGGGCCGGACGAAGACCACCGAGGCGGTCCCGATCGACGAGGTGGTCACGCCGTCGTCGGCGCGCATCCGACCCGCCGCATTGCCGATGTCCGCAGGCCGCACGCCCGACGTGTTCCACGGCCAGTTTACCCCGGACGCCGTCGGTCTCTGGACATTCCGCGTCGACGGCTGGGGCGACCCCATCGCGACCTGGCGTCAGCACGTGATCGCCAAGCTCGACGCCGGGCAGAGCGAGGGCGAACTGTCCAACGACCTGCTAGTGGGCGCCAAGCTCCTCGAGCGCGCGTCCACCGGCGTGCCCCGCCAGATGCGCTATCCGCTAATGGAGGCCGCAGAACGGCTGCGCACGCCGGGTGATCCGTTCTATCGGGCCGGCGCTGCGCTGTCCCCCGAGGTGACCGAGCTGGTCGAGCAGTACCCGCTGCGGGAACTCATCACCCGCGGCGAGGCGTACGGCATCTGGGTGGATCGGCCGCTGGCGCGGTTCAGCTCCTGGTACGAGTTCTTCCCGCGCTCCACGGGCGGCTGGGACGACTCCGGCAATCCGGTGCACGGCACGTTCGCGACGGCGACCAAGGCGCTGCCGCGGGTCGCGCGCATGGGCTTCGACATCGTGTACCTGCCGCCCATCCACCCGATCGGCAAGGTGCACCGCAAAGGCCGCAACAACAGCGTCACCGCCGGCCCCACCGACGTCGGTTCGCCGTGGGCCATCGGCAGCGACGAGGGCGGCCATGACGCCGTCCACCCCGATCTGGGCACGATCGACGACTTCGACGACTTCGTCGCGGCGGCGCGCGCCGAAGGGCTCGAGGTCGCTCTCGACCTGGCGCTGCAGTGCGCACCCGACCATCCGTGGGCCAAAGAGCACCCTGAGTGGTTCACCGTGCTGCCCGACGGCACGATCGCATACGCCGAGAACCCGCCGAAGAAGTACCAGGACATCTACCCGCTGAACTTCGACAACGACCCGGCCGGCCTCTACGACGAGGTCCTGCGCGTCGTCAAGTTCTGGGTGTCCCACGGCGTCAAGGTGTTCCGCGTCGACAACCCGCACACCAAGCCGCCGAACTTCTGGGCCTGGCTGATCGGCGAGGTCAAGAACACCGACCCCGATGTGCTGTTCCTCGCGGAGGCGTTCACTCGGCCGGCGCGGTTGTTCGGGCTGGCCAAACTGGGCTTCACGCAGTCCTACACGTACTTCACCTGGCGCACCGCGAAGTGGGAGTTGATCGAGTTCGGGCAATCCATCGCCGAACACGCCGACTACGCCCGGCAGAGCCTTTGGACGAACACCCCGGACATCCTGCACGCCAGCCTGCAGCACGGCGGGCCCGGCATGTTCGCTATCCGGGCCGCGCTCGCTGCGACGATGAGCCCGACGTGGGGTGTGTACTCGGGCTACGAGCTGTTCGAACACCGCGCGGTGCGTGAGGGCAGCGAGGAATACCTCGATTCGGAGAAGTACGAGCTGCGGCCGCGCGACTTCGACGCCGCCCTCGCCGACGGCGAATCACTGGAACCGTTCCTGACCCGCCTCAACGAGATCCGCCGGCTGCATCCGGCCCTGCACCAGCTGCGGACGATCCGTTTCCACCACGTCGACAACGACGCCTTGCTGGCATACAGCAAGTTCGATCCCGTCACGGGCGACCAGGTGCTCGTCGTCGTGACGCTCAACCCCTTCGGCGCCGAAGAGGGCACGGTGTGGTTGGACATGGGCGCATTGGGAATGGATCAGCAGGAGCGCTTCTGGGTGCGCGACGAGATCACCGGGGAGGAATACCAGTGGGGCCAGGGCAACTACGTGCGACTCGAGCCCGCCCGGGCGGTGGCACACGTGCTCAACATGCCCCAGATCCCGGCCGACCAGCGATTGAACCTACTGCGTAGGGAGTGACGAGATGGCCAAAGCGTCGAAGACGACCAAAGAGATCGACAGCCCGAATCTGCGGCCGCACACCGCCGATCTGAACCGGCTGCTCGCCGGCGAACACCACGACCCCCACTCGGTCCTGGGCGCCCACGAGTACGGCGACCACACCGTCATCCGGGCTTATCGCCCGCATGCCGTGACCGTCGCCGCCCTCATCGGCGGAGTGCGCTATCCGCTGCAGCACATCGAAGCCGGGCTGTTCGCGGTCGCGGTGCCGTTCACCGATCTGATCGACTACCGGCTCGAGGTCGACTACTCGGGCGACGAGTCCGGGTTCGTGCACACCGTGGCCGATCCGTACCGTTTCCTGCCGACGCTGGGCGAGGTCGACCTCCATCTGTTCGCCGAGGGCCGCCACGAGCGGCTCTGGGAGATCCTCGGTGCGCATCCCCGCGCCTTCGAGACCCCCGACGGCGTGGTCAGCGGCGTGTCGTTCGCCGTGTGGGCGCCGAATGCCAAGGGCGTCAGCGTGATCGGCGACTTCAACCACTGGGGCAACGAGGCGCAGATGCGGGTGCTCGGCTCCACGGGCGTGTGGGAGTTGTTCTGGCCGGCCTTCCCCGAGAACGGCCTGTACAAGTTCCGGGTGCACGGCGCCGACGGAGCGGTCACCGAGCGCGCCGACCCGATGGCGTTCGCCACCGAGGTCCCACCGCAGACGGCGTCGAAGGTGTTCGCGAGCGACTACACCTGGGCCGACGATCAGTGGATGGCCGACCGGGCGCTGCGCAACCCGGTGTTCGAACCGATGAGCACCTACGAGGTACACCTGGGCTCCTGGCGGCCGGGGCTGAGCTATCTCGAACTCGCAGAACAGCTCACCGCCTACGTGGTCGAGCACGGCTTCACCCACGTCGAGATGCTGCCCGTCGCCGAGCATCCCTTCGGCGGATCGTGGGGCTATCAGGTGACCTCGTACTACGCCCCGTCATCGCGATTCGGTACGCCCGATGAGTTCCGCCACCTGGTGGACATGCTGCACCGCGCCGGTATCGGCGTGATCGTGGACTGGGTCCCCGCCCACTTCCCCAAGGACGCGTGGGCGCTCGGCCGGTTCGACGGCACAGCGCTCTACGAACACGGCGATCCCCGTCGCGGCGAGCAATTGGACTGGGGCACCTACGTATTCGACTTCGGTCGAGCGGAGGTGCGGAACTTCCTGGTGGCCAACGCGCTGTACTGGCTGCAGGAGTACCACGTCGACGGGCTACGGGTGGACGCCGTCGCCTCGATGCTCTACCTCGATTACTCCCGGCCCGAGGGTGGCTGGACGCCGAACATCTACGGCGGCCGGGAGAACCTGGAGGCCGTGCAGTTCCTGCAGGAGATGAACGCCACGGTCCACAAGATCAACCCGGGCATCGTGACGATCGCCGAGGAATCCACGTCATGGCCGGGTGTCACTCGGCCGACGAACCTCGGCGGTCTCGGCTTTTCGATGAAGTGGAACATGGGCTGGATGAACGACACGCTGGAGTTCATCAAGCGTGATCCGATCCACCGCAGCTTCCACCACGGCGAGATCACGTTCTCGATGATCTACGCGTTCAGCGAGAACTTCGTGCTGCCGATCAGCCATGACGAGGTGGTGCACGGCAAGGGCACGCTGTGGGGCCGGATGCCCGGCAATGACCACATGAAGGCGGCCGGCATCCGCGGGCTGCTGGCCTACCAGTGGGCGCATCCCGGGAAACAGCTGCTGTTCATGGGACAGGAGTTCGGTCAGCGGGCCGAATGGTCCGAGGAGCGTGGCGTCGACTGGTGGCAGCTCGACGAGCAGGGCTTCTCCGACGGCATCCTGCGGATGATGACCGACGCGAACGGCATCTACCGCAGTCGCCGCGCGCTGTGGTCGCGCGACACCAGGCCCGAGGGATACTCCTGGATCGATGCCAACGACTCGGCCAACAACGTGCTGAGCTTCCTGCGCTTCGGCGACGACGGCTCGATGATGGCGTGCGTCTTCAACTTCTCGGGCTCCGAGCACAGCAGCTATCGGCTCGGCCTGCCGCATGCCGGGCGCTGGCGCGAGGTGCTCAACACCGACAGCGACAACTACCACGGGTCCGGCATCGGCAACTACGGTGCGGTCGAGGCGACCGACGAGCCGTGGCACGGACGCCCCGCATCGGCGGTCATGGTGCTGCCGCCACTGGCGGCGCTGTGGTTCGAGCCGGAACAACCCGCCTGATTGTCGGCCGCGTTCTTCCGGCGAGCAGACGCAACCTCGAGTGTTTCGAGCCCTGATTCGCTCGAGGTTGTGTCTGCTCGCGGGAGAAAAATCAGTAGAGGGCGTTGGCCAGGTTGCGTCGGCCGGCGACGACCTCGGGGTCGGCGGGATCGAACAGGTCGAACAGTTCGATCACCCGGGTGCGCGCCCGGCTGCGCTCGTCGCCCGCCGTCCGCTTGATCAACCCGATGAGCCGATCGAAGGCCGCGGTCACGTCCTGGTTGAGGATCTCCACGTCGGCGGCGGCCAGTGCTGCGTCGACGTCGGTCGGGTCAGCATCGGCGCGCGCCACGGCATCCTGCGGATGTGTCGTGGCCCGCTGCAGAAAATCGATCTGCCGCACCGCTCCTTTGGCTTCCGCATGCTGCGGATCGGACTCCAGGATCGCTTGGTAGGCGCTGCGGGCCGCGTCGAAATCGCCCTGGTCGAGCAGTGCGCGCGCGTTGTCGAGCACCGGATCGGCCTGCTCGCCGTCGTCGGAACCGGGGCCGCCGCTGAGCTTCCCGGCCGTGGCGTCGAGCAGCGAATCGACCCAGCGACGAAGTTGGTCGGGCGGCTGCATGCCCTGAAAGCTCGACAGTGGCTGGCCGGCGGCCAGTGCGACCACGGTCGGAACGGCCTCGACGCCGAACATCTGCGCCACCCGAGGCGTCGTGTCCACGTTCACGGTGGCCAGCGACCACTTCCCACGGTCGGCTCCGGCCAGCTCGCCCAGGATGCCGGCCAGCTGGACGCTGGAGTCACTGCGCGGGGACCAGAGCAGTACGACGACGGGCACTTCGTTGGATCGCACGAGCACTTCGGCCTCGAAGTTGACCTCGGTCACCTCCACCCCGCCAGGCGCGCCTCCCGACGGCGCGGAGCGGGCGTCGGCACCGGTGGCCGGGCGCTGCTTGAGTGCTGACAGATCGACGGCGCCCGCCAGGGCAGGCGAGATGCGGGGTCCAGGACGTGTCACAGAGCCAAGTCTGTCACGACTCTCCTCAGGTGGTTTCCGGCGCCGTCCGTCCTGCCTGTCCGCCGCCCACGGCGATGGATCGTGACCCGGCCACATGGCCCATCCGACCGGTCCGATCAGCCCATATGAGGAAGATCACACTGCCCAATGGCACGATGCTGCCCAGCAACGCCAGCAACCAGGTGCCGGGGCGCCACCTGAGCGCCAGACCGGTGAGCACCGCCGCTGCGACGAAGGCGATGAACACGCCGCCGTGGATCGGACCGAAGATCTTCACACCGACCTCGGTGCGTGGTGTGCCCAGGTACTTGAAGTACATGCCGGCCAGTAGGCCGATCCAGGACAGTGCCTCTGCGAAGGCGATGAGCCGGAACCACGCCGCGGCACTGCGGACGTCGAATGCGCGAGTCATGGCGCCATTGTGCCGCAGGGCCGCCCCAGCTACTACAGAGTGTCGTTGTGGGCGCCGTCGTCGGTCAGGGCCGGCGCAGGATCAGCGCGTCACCCTGTCCGCCCGCACCGCACAGGGCGGCCACCGCGTAACCGCTGCCGCGGCGAGCCAGCTCCAACGCCGCGTGCAGCGTGATCCGCGCACCGGACATACCGATCGGGTGACCGATGGCGATGGCACCGCCGCTGCGGTTGACCTTATCCGGGTCGACGCCCAGTTCCTTGGTCGAAGCCAGGGCGACCGCGGCGAAGGCCTCGTTGATCTCGATGACGTCGAGCTGGTCGAGCGAGATGCCCTCCTTGGCGATCGCCTTCTTGATGGCGTTGGCCGGCTGGCTCTGCAGCGTCGAATCCGGGCCCGCGACCACACCGTGGGCGCCGATCTCGCACAGCCAGGTCAGACCCATGTCCTGCGCCTTCGCCTTGCTCATCACCACCACGGCACATGCGCCGTCGGAAATCTGGGAGGCCGAACCCGCGGTGATGGTGCCGTCCTTGCGGAACGCCGGGCGCAGACCCGCCAGGGACTCGACGGTGGTGTCGGCGCGGACTCCCTCGTCTTCGGTGAACTCGATCGGGTCGCCCTTGCGCTGAGGGATCGCGACGGGAACGACCTCGTCGGTGAAGACGCCGTCCTTCCAGGCCCGGGCTGCTTTCTGATGGGAGTTCGCGGCGAATTCGTCCTGTTCGGCGCGGGTGAACTTGTCGACGTCGTTGCGTTGCTCGGTCAGGGCGCCCATCGGCTGGTCGGTGAACACGTCGTGCAGCCCGTCGTAGGCCATGTGGTCGAGCGCGGTCACGTCGCCGTACTTGTAGCCCGACCGGCTGTGCATCAGCAGGTGCGGCGCCTGGGTCATGGACTCCTGGCCGCCGGCCACCACGACGTCGAATTCGCCGGCCCGGATGAGCTGATCAGCGAGCGCGATCGAGTCGATCCCCGACAGGCACATCTTGTTGATGGTCAACGCCGAGACGTCCCAGCCGATGCCGGCGGCGACGGCGGACTGACGCGCCGGCATCTGACCCGCGCCGGCGGTGAGCACCTGACCCATGATCACGTACTCGACAGCCGAGGCGGGCACGCCGGCCTTCTCGAGAGCACCGCGGATCGCGACGGCGCCGAGATCACTGCCGGAGAAGTCCTTCAGCGAACCCATCAACTTGCCCACCGGGGTGCGGGCCCCAGCAACGATCACCGACGTCGTCATGACTACCTCCACCTGAGTTTCGAGCGGCTGCCAAGAGGCTATCCGCAGTGACCGATCTATTCGAAACCGATCTTGTTAGGTAACTTCGCTGTTATGACCGCCGAGCAGACTGACGCCCGTCCTGTACTGGCCACCGCGCTGGTCACCGCCATCGACCACGTCGGTGTCGCCGTGCCCGATCTGGACGCGGCGATCAGGTGGTACCACGACCATCTCGGCATGATCGTGCTGCACGAAGAGGTCAACGAGGAGCAGGGCATTCGCGAGGCGATGCTGGCTGTGCGGGGTGCGCCGGTCGGCAGCACCCAGATCCAGCTGATGGCGCCGATCGACGACGAGTCGACCATCGCGAAGTTCCTCGACAAGCGCGGGCCCGGCCTGCAGCAGTTCGCGTACCGGGTCAGCGATCTCGATGCGCTCAGCGATCGACTGCGCGAGCAGGGCGTCCGGTTGATCTACGACGCGCCGCGACGCGGTACCGCGAATTCGCGGATCAACTTCATCCACCCCAAGGACGGCGGCGGCGTTCTGATCGAGCTCGTCGAACCGGCCACCGGTTCGCACTGACACACCCGCTGATCAGGACCAGCGTCGCGTGGGCCCTCGGGTCGCGCGATGCGTCCAGCACGGTGTGTGCCAGTGCCGGCGATCATCGACACTCGCCTCCCCCGCATCCGCCCGCCACACCACCACATGGGCGGTGGCCGGTCGGATCTCGTGATCGCAGCCCGGGCAGCGGTACACCTTGACCGCCCTCGCTGCTGGCACCGACCGCACCTCGTAGTCGTAGCCGTCGGGGCCCGTCTCGATCCGGCGCGCAGCGGGTAAAGGTGTGTGGCGCCGTGGTTTTCGCGCCGGGCGCCGGCCCATCAGAACAGCCGGAACTCGTCGTTGTCCATCCCGCGCATCTTGTCGTAATCCAGAGTGAGACAGCGGATTCCGCGATCGGTCGCGAGAGTACGGGCCTGCGGTTTAATCTGCTGAGCGGCGAACACCCCGGCCACCGGCGCCAGCAGCGAGTCCCTGTTCATCAGCTCGAGGTATCGGGTGAGCTGCTCGACACCGTCGATCTCACCGCGGCGCTTGATCTCCACGGCCACCGAGCGGCCCTGCTCGTCGCGGCACAGCAGGTCGACCGGTCCGATCGGGGTCATGTACTCCCGTCGCACCAGCGTGTATCCGGCGCCGAGCAGCTCCACGTGCTCGGCCAGCAGAGCCTGCAGGTGCGCCTCGACGCCGTCTTTCACCAGTCCCGGATCGACGCCGAGCTCGTGGCTGGAGTCGTGTTCGATCGCCTCCACGGTGATGCGCAGCTGTTCTCCCGCCTTGTTCTCGACCACCCACACCGGCGTCTCGCCGTCGGACTGCTCGGAGACCCAGCACGGCGGCGACATCCAGTTCAGCGGCTTGTAGGCACGGTCATCGGCGTGCACGCTCACCGAACCATCGGACTTGAACAACAGCAGTCGTTTCGCCGACGGGAGATGAGCGGTGAGGCGGCCGACGTAGTCGACGGTGCAGTGGGCGATCACGAGACGCACCGAACCACCATAGATGGCCGCGTCACTCACTAGGCTGACGCAACATATGAACGCCACGACGAGCGTGCCTCACCGGTTGGGCAAGGTGCTGGAACGGGTGACCCGGCAGAGCGGTCGGTTGGGCGACACCCCCGACTACGGCTCCTGGTTGCTGGGTAAACCCGACGAGAACCAGGCGCGGCGTCGCATCCGCATCCAGATCATCCTGACGTTCTTCCTGCTGTTCACCAACATCCTGGGCATCGGGGTGTCGCTGCTTCTCAACACCGTCGCCATCCCGGTGCCGAGCGTGTTCACCGATGCACCCGCATGGTTGACGTTCGGCGTAGTGCCCGCGTACCTCTTCGTGGCGCTGATCCTCGGCACGGTGTGGATCACGGCCCGAACCGTGAATTCGCTGCGGTGGGCGCTCGAGGAGCGCACACCCACCCGGGAGGATCAGCGCAACGTGTTCCGCGCGCCGGCCCGCGTCGCGAAGAGCGCGCTCATCCTGTGGGGCGTCGGCACCGCATTGCTGACGCTTCTGTACGGCCTGCAGGATTCCGCGTTCATCCCGCGGTTCCTGTTCGCGGTGGGTTTCCCGGGGATCGTCGTGGCGACCGCGTGCTACATGATCACCGAGTTCGCGCTGCGGCCCGTCGCCGCCCAGGCGCTCGAGGCGGGCCGCCCGCCGCGCCGGCTGACGCACGGCGTGATGGGGCGGACGATGACGGTTTGGCTGCTGAGCTCCGGGGTCCCCGTGCTGGGCATCCTGCTGCTCGCGATCTTCGCGCTGTCGCTGAGCAACCTCTCCAGCACCCAGTTCGCGGTGGCGGTGATGATCATCGCGCTGGTCGCGTTGATCTTCGGGCTCATCCTGATGTGGCTGCTCTCCTGGTTGATCGCGACCCCGGTGCGGGTGGTGCGGTCAGCGCTCAAGCAGGTCGAGGACGGGGATCTGGACTGCAACCTCGTGGTGTTCGACGGCACCGAACTCGGTGAGCTGCAGCGCGGTTTCAACGCCATGGTGCACGGTCTGCGCGAGCGGGAGCGGGTGCGCGACCTGTTCGGGCGCCACGTGGGCCGGGAGGTCGCACTGGCCGCCGAGAAGCAGCAGATCGAGCTGGGCGGCGAGGAGCGCTATGCCGCCGTCATCTTCATCGACATCATCGGGTCGACGAAGCTGGTCACCAGCCGGCCTGCCGTGGAGGTGGTCGAGTTGCTCAACCGCTTCTTCGACGTCGTGGTGGACGAGGTCGACAAGCACCACGGGCTGGTGAACAAGTTCGAGGGCGACGCCGTGCTCGCGGTGTTCGGTGCACCGGTGCCGCTGGAGAATCCCGAAGCCGAGGCGCTGGCGGCGGCGCGCGCGATGGCGCGCCGGCTGCGCGCCGAAGTGCCGGAATGCGACGCCGGCATCGGGGTCGCGGCCGGTCAGGTCGTGGCGGGCAACGTCGGCGCCAAGGAGCGGTTCGAATACACAGTGATCGGCGAGCCGGTCAACGAGGCGGCGCGGCTGTGCGAGCTGGCCAAGAAGGTCGACGGTCATCTCGTCGCGTCGTCGGACGCGGTGACCAAGGCGACCGAGGACGAACGTGAGCGCTGGACCCTCGGCGAGACGGTGACCCTGCGGGGACACTCCGAGCCCACCCGCCTGGCCACGCCGGTCGGTGAGCCCTGATCGGTTCGCATGTCTCGATGCGACATCCACCGGTGTCGGGATCGGTGATGGACAGCGAGCAGGCGGACCCCCACGATGGTGGGCGCGACCCGAGGGAGGCGTTGAGATGACGTTGGATGTGGCCGAACTGGCTGAGCTCTCCGCCGCGGTCAGCGACCTGTTGGCCGACAAATGCACCGAGGCCGACGTGCGCCGCGTCATGGACTCCGAGGACGGGTTCGATCGCGCGCTGTGGGCTCGACTGGCCGACCAGGGTGTGCTGGGCATGTTGGTCGCGCCCGAGCACGGCGGACTCGGATTCGGCGCCGCCGAAGTCGAGGCAGTCGCCGAGGAGACCGGCGCGGCATTGCTGCCCGCACCGTTCATCTCCAGCTCCGTGCTGGCCGTCGCGCTGATCAACGCGGCGGGTTCCGACGAGGACAAAGCCCGGCTGTTGCCCGGGCTGGCCGACGGTACGACGATCGGCACGGTGGCGGTGACCGGCCCGGCCGGGTCGTGGGAGCCGGGCGGCGTCGACGTGCGGGCGGCCTCCGACGGCGCCCTCACCGGCTCCGCGCATTACGTCACCTGGGGACATGTCGCCGACGTGGTGCTGGTCGTCGCACGGACCGACGACGGGATCGGGGTGTTCGAGGTCGAACCGGCCGCACCGGGGTTCGAGCGCCGCGCCGCAACGGTTTTCGATCAGACCGTTCGGCTGTCGACGATCACGTTGGCAGGCACGTCGGCCAGGAGGCTGGGCGCCGCCGGGTGGGAGGCGGTGAGCGACGCGCTGGACCACGCGATCATCGCATCGGCGGGTGAGCAGGTCGGTGGGGCACGGCACATCTTCGAGATGACGGTCGACTACCTGAAGACCCGCATCCAGTTCGGGCGGCAGATCGGCAGCTTCCAGGCGCTCAAGCACATATCCGCAGATCTGCTCCTGGACCTGGAGAACGCCACCTCCGCCGCCCGCCACGCCGCCGCCGAGCACGCCGATGGCAGCGAGAATGCCTCCGGCGCAATCGCGTTGGCAGGATTCGCGTGCGCCGAGGCCTATCAGACCATCGCGCTGCAGGCCATCCAGATGCACGGCGGGATCGCCTTCACGTGGGAGCATCCCGCGCACCTCTACCTGCGGCGCGCCCGCACCGGTCTGCACCTGTTCGGCGGCACCCGCCTGCATCGCGAACGCTACCTCGTCTCGAAAGGCGCCTGAGATGACCGACGAGACGCCACCCGACGCTGACGAGCTCCGCGTCGAGGTTCGAGAGTGGTTGCGCGACAACTGGTCCCCGTTGCCCGCAAGCAGCGACCCGTGGGTGAGTTCGCCGGAACGCATCGCGTGGATGGAGAAGGTGCTCGACGCCGGCTACGCGGTGCCGACATATCCGATCGAGTGGTTCGGCCGTGGCTATCCCAACAGGCTGGCCGCCGTGATCGCCCAGGAGTTCGCCGCCGTCAAGGCGCCGGGCTCTCGGCAGGACAGGTACAACATCGCGGCCAACACCGTGCTGGCGCTGGGCACCCCGCGTCTGCGTGAGGAGCTGTTGCGGAACTTCCTCGTCGAGCGCGCCCGCACGTGCCTGCTCTACAGCGAACCCGGCGCCGGTTCCGACCTCGCCGCGGTGCGTACGACGGCGGTCCGCGAAGGCGACCAGTGGATCGTCAACGGTCAGAAGGTGTGGACCTCGGGCGCCCAGACCGCCGAGTACGCGCTGCTGTTGGCCCGCACCGATTGGGAGGTACTCAAGCACAAGGGACTCAGCCTGTTCATCCTGCCCATGAAGCAGGCCGGGATCGACGTGCGCCCACTGGTGCAGATCACGGGCGAGACGCACTTCAACGAGGTGTTCATCACCGATGCGCGCGTGTCCGACGACTACCTGCTCGGCGGGCAGGGCAACGGGTGGCGCGCACTGCAGACCGCACTGGCCTATGAGCGTTCGATCATGGGAGACGGCAACCGTGGATCGCGGAACCGCACGGCGGACAGCCTGATCGAGTTGGCGAGAGAGAACGGCGTTCTCGGCGATCAGGCGCTGCGTCATGAGTTGGCATCGGCGTTGGCCATGCGGGAACTCAACCGGCTCAACAATGCGCGCGCCAAAGCAGCGGCGACCCAGGGCACGTCCAGCTCCATCATGTCCCTGGGCAAGCTCGCGATGTCGCGGATCCTGCACACGGAGGCAGCACTCAAGACCCAGATCATCGGGGCTCAGGCCCTGCTGGCAGGCGCAGAGCACCCCTGGCCGACGACGTGAACTTCCTGACGCTCAACGCGTTCTTCACCTCGATCGGTGGCGGCACCGACCAGATCCAGCGCAACATCATCGGTGAACGGGTGCTGGGATTGCCGAAGGAGCCCGACCCCGACCGCGACATACCGTTCCGGCAGGCTCGCCGAAGCTGACCGACATGCGCACCGCTGCCTACGATCCGCCGCTGGCGGGACTGCGGATCGTGGACGCCTCCAGCGGCCCGATGACCGCGATCGGGCGCCTCTACGCCGACCTGGGGGCCGAGGTCATCGTCCTGCAGATGCCGGGCGTCACCGTCGACGAGCCCGTCGGTCCCCACGTCGCGTCGGTACCGGTGCAGACCGCGATCGATCGCCACGGACTGCCCACCGTGCACATCCATGGGTCGGAAGCGTTGCGCCGCAAGCAGTTCGACGACCTCGTCGCCGACGCCGACATCTTCATCGAGAGCACCCGTCCGGGTTCGGACGCGGAGGCGGCCCTCTCGATACACGCGGTGCGAGCCCGGCACCCGGCGTTGGTGATCCTGTCGCTCAGCGATTTCGGCCGCGACAACGACTGGGCGCACTGGCGGGCCACCACACCGGTGTTCCACGCACTCAGCAGCGAGCTGTCCCGCTCCGGCATTCCCGGCCGCGCCCCGCTGATCCCGCCTGTCGAGCTGCCCTATCAGGTGGCCGCCGCCCAAGCCGCGGCGATCACACTCGCCGTGTTCCTCGATCGATTACGCACCGGCGACGGCGATCTCATCGACTTCGCGGTGCTCGACGGCGCGATGCAGACGCTGGACCCCCCGTTCGGGACGGCCGGCAGCGCATCGGCCGGTGTCGCGCTGAGCGCCCAACAGCGCGACTGGAACGCCGAGCGGCAGCGCTATCCGATCTTCGCCTGCAGGGACGGCCACGTCCGCATCTGCATCCTGTCGAAACGCCAGTGGCGCGGCATGTTCGCGTTGATGGGCAGCCCGCAGGAGTTCGCCGACCCGTCCTACGACAAGCTCGGCAAACGCTTCCACTCACCCCAGCTGCAGGAGGCGATCGAACGGTTCTGCGCCGACAAGACCCGCGCCGAACTCGAGGAGCGCGGGCAGGCACATGGCGTGCCGACCGCCGCGGTCCTCACGTTGCCCGAGGCACTGGCCGCCGACCATTTCACCGCCCGCGGCTTCTTCCGCGATGTCGAACTGGCGCCGGGTGTGGTGGCGCCGATCCCGGCCGGCGTCTGCGAGATCGACGGTCACCGCGCGACCGCAACAGAACAGCGTCGGCAGGAGCGCATCGCGTCCGCACCGATCCTCGGCGCGCGGCAGCGCCCGGGCCGAGGCCTGCCGCTCGAGGGTCTGCGTGTCCTGGACCTCGGCGTGATCGTGGTCGGCGCGGACACGGGGCGATTCTTCGGCGACCTCGGCGCCGATGTCGTGAAGATCGAACACTCGGCGCACCCCGACGGCTTGCGCCTGGGCAAGCCGACTTCGATGACCCAGCCGTACGCGGCCGGACACCGCAACAAGCGCTCGATCGGGATCGATCTGCGCTGTGACGAGGGCCGAGCGCTGGCGCACCGGCTGGTGCAGTGCAGCGATGTCGTGCTGACCAACTTCAAACCTAGAGTGGCCGCGGCGCTGGGCATGGACCACGCGACATTGCGTGAGATCAACCCCGAGATCGTGGTCGTCGACAGCTCGGCGTTCGGCCCGACCGGACCGTGGGCCGCGCGGCTCGGCTACGGGCCGCTGGTTCGGGCCGCGGTCGGGTTCACCGATCTGTGGGTGTACCCCGGTGAACCCGACACGTTCTGTGACACCGTCACCGTCTACCCCGACCATGTCGCGGCCCGCATCGGGACCGTGGCAGCACTGGCCCTGCTGATCCGCCGGGAGCGCACCGGACACGGTGGCGCCGCGAGCATTTCGCAGGCCGAGGTGATGCTCACCCATCTCGCTGCCGACATCGCCGCCGACGCCCTGCGACGCTCCGGACACGTCGACACCGGCCCGACACCACCCGACGAACTGTCGGGTGTTTACGCGGCCGCAGGCGACGACGAGTGGGTGGTGGTGACGCCACGTACCGACGACGACGTGGCCGCACTGGCCTCGGCCGTCGGCACCCCCGGCGCCACGGGGCGACGGCTCGACGACGCGTTGCGGACGTGGACGGCAGGCAGATCGAAGACGGACGTGATGACGGAGCTCCAGGGCGCGGGCGTCCCTGCCGGCGCGGTGCTGCGCGCCGACGAAGTGCCCGGCTTCGGGTATTACCGGCAGCGGCGGATGTTCCGCGAGGAGCTGCACCCGTTCGGGCCTGCACCGTTCGTGCTCGAGAACGTCCAGATCCACAGCGCCCGAGTGGCAGATCCGCCGTTGGGGCAGGCACCGCTTCTCGGTGAGCACACCGCTGAGATCGCCACTGAACTCCTCGGCCTCGATCCGGCGCAGATTGCCGCCTTGCACGACCGGGGCGTGCTGGAGACTCCCCACATGGACACCGCTGCCCCACGGTGACGGGGTGGCCGCGGCGATCTCGTAGCATGCCCGTAGGTCTTTCGACGGGCAGGGAATGGACATCGACTTCACCAGGCTCAGGTACTTCGTCGCCGTCGCCGACGAACTGCATTTCGCGCGGGCCGCCGACACGTTGATGATCACCCCTCCTCCGCTGAGCAAGCAGATCAAGTTGCTCGAAAAACAGCTCGGGGGTGAGCTTTTCGAGCGCGGCTATCACGACGTACGCCTGAGCCCCCTGGGGCAGCGGCTCATCGGACCTGCGCGGGAAATCTTGCGTCAGGTCGAAGACTTCAAGGCAGCGGCCGTGCAAGGGGTGCACGGGCCGGCTTCGCTCCGGGTCAGCGCCACGGCGTACGCGCCGTCGGATCTGCTCAGTCAGCTGGAAGCGGTGATCGCCGGGTGCCCGAGCCCGGTCGAGTTCAGCATGCCCGGCTCCGCTGCGGAGGTGACCGCGACGCTGATCGCGGGGCGCGCGGAGCTCGGCGTGATCCATCTGCCCGCCACCGACAAACGCCTGCGATCCCGGGTCGTCGCCAGCTATCGGGGCGGGATCGCCGTGCGCTTCGACGACCCGTTGGCAGACAGAGATGTCGTGGCAATCGAGGAGCTGCGTGACCGCGAGGTCGCCATCGACTTCGCGCGGCCGAACCCCGTGGTGCTGGCCGGGCTGACCCGACGCCTCAACCGCCGCGGCGTCCATCGGATCGTGCGCACCACCAACCGCCGTGGCGGCGAAGTCGAGATGGCCACCCAGGTCTTCAACCGGCACCTGGTCGCGGTGGTGAGCTATGCCCCCGACTCCTTCATCGGCAAGATCTTCTCGCCGCCCGAGTTCGCGCTGATCCCCATCGACGAGAACAGTTGGGCGCCCGCGGAGATCGCGTTGGCATGGGAGCCCGAGCGGCTGGGGGAACGGCTGGGTGATGTGGAGCGGATGGTCGAGCGAATCGCCGACCGGATGGGCCCGGTGCGCCGCCACGCCTGAACTGCGATGTCGCTTTTCCGCTAGTTCTCTCGTGGGCCGCGTGTCATTGTCGAGGTATGCACTCCGACTTCGACCGCTGTTACCGCGCCGTCCAGGCCAAGGACGCGCGGTTCGACGGCTGGTTCGTCACCGCGGTGCTCACCACGAAGATCTATTGCCGGCCGAGTTGCCCCGCTCGACCGCCGTTCGCCCGTAACGTTCAGTTCTTCCCCACCGCCGCGGCGGCGCAGCGAGCGGGTTTCCGTGCGTGCAAGCGATGCAGGCCCGACGCCTCACCGGGATCACCGGAATGGAACGTCCGCGGGGACGTCGTGGCGCGGGCGATGCGCCTGATCGCCGACGGCACGGTCGATCGCGACGGCGTCGGCGGACTGGCAGCGCGGCTGGGCTACACAGTGCGGCAGCTGGAACGCCTGATGCAGGCCGAGGTCGGGGCAACGCCGCTGGCTCTCGCCAGAGCACAGCGCACTCAGATGGCGCGGGTGCTCATCGAGACCACCGACATGCCGTTCAGCGACGCCGCGTTCGCCGCCGGGTTCGCCAGCATCCGACAGTTCAACGACACGGTCCGTGAGGTCTGTGATCTGACACCGACCATGCTGCGCCGGCGCGCTCGCGATCGGTTCGGCGACGATGCGGGCGGCCGCGGCGTGCTGTCGCTGAGATTGCCGGTGCGGACACCATTCGCCTACGAAGGGGTCTTCGGTCACCTCGCTGCGACCGCGATACCGGGCGTCGAGGAGACACGCGACGAGACGTACCGGCGCACCCTGCGACTGCCCCATGGCAGCGGCATCGCCGAGCTCACCCCACATCCCGATCACGTCCGGTGTCTGCTGCGGCTCGCGGACTTCCGCGATCTGCCTGCCGCGATCGCACGCTGTCGCCGCCTGCTGGATCTCGACGCCGATCCCGAGGCCGTCGTCGACGCGCTCAGTCACGACGAGCGGATGGCCGCGGTGGTCGCGAAGGCGCCGGGACAACGTATTCCGCGAAGCGTCGACGAGCACGAACTGGCGTTGCGCGTGGTGTTGGGGCAACAGGTCTCGACAGCGGCCGCGCGAACCCATGCGGCTCGATTGGTTGCGGTCTATGGACATTCGGTCAGCGATCCCGGCGGGAGCCTGACCCATACGTTCCCGTCGACCGAGGACCTCGGCGACATCGACATGCGCCATCTGGCGGTGCCGAAAGCGCGTCAGCGCACCGTCACGGCGTTGATCGACGCTCTGGGAAGTGGTGCGCTGGTGCTGGACGCGGGAACCCCGTGGGACCGCGGTCGGGAGCGGATGTTGGCGCTGCCCGGCATCGGGCCGTGGACGGCCGAGATGATCGCCATGCGCGGCCTCGGCGATCCCGATGCGTTTCCGGCAACGGATCTCGGCGTCCTGGTCGCTGCCCGTCGTCTCGGGTTGGCCGAGGATGCGAAGACTCTCACCGCATACAGCGAGCGCTGGCGACCGTGGCGTTCCTATGTGACACAACATCTTTGGACAACGCTCGAGCACTCGGTCAATCAATGGCCGCCGAAGGAGAAATGATGGAGAGCATGAAGTACCGCACTGTGGAGAGCCCCATCGGTGTGCTCACACTCGCCGGCGTGGGGATGCGATTGCGGCATGTGCGGATGGTCGACCAGACCTATGAACCGAACCGGGACGGTTGGGAACGACGTGATGACGCATTCGCCGACGTCGTTCAGCAACTCGACGAGTACTTCGGCGGTGAGCGGCAGGAATTCGATGTGGAGCTGGACCTGGTCGGCACCGAGTTCCAGCGCACGGTATGGGCTGCGCTGCAGACGATCCCGTACGGCGAGACGCGGTCGTACGGCGAGATCGCCGCACAGATCGGAGCACCCGGCGCGTCTCGGGCCGTCGGACTGGCGAACGGACACAACCCCATCAGCATCATCGTTCCGTGCCATCGGGTCATCGGCGCCAACGGCAGCCTCACCGGTTACGGCGGTGGACTCGACCGAAAAAAGTTGCTGCTCGGTATGGAGAAGAGGTACGCGCCTGCCGGCGCCACCCTCTTCGATTGATGCGCCGATACACAAATGCCTGTGCCCCCAACAGAATTGGGGGGCACAGGTCTTAAATGTGTGTTCGGCGGTGTCCTACTTTTCCACCCGTGTGGGTAGTATCATCGGCGCTGGTAGGCTTAGCTTCCGGGTTCGGGATGGGTCCGGGCGTTTCCCTGCCGCTATGGCCGCCGTAACTCTATTCACTTTTACAGTGATCCCCTTGTGGGGAAGTTTATAGCCCCTGTTTTTTGGTGGTGGGGGTGATGTGTGGTTTGTGGGTGTGGTTGCGAGTTTTTGGGGTTGTTGTAAGTTTTCGGCCGGTTAGTGCCAGTTCCCTGCGACTATTACTAGTCTTCTAGGTCTGGTCTATCGATCCCGTGGTCTGCGGGGGGCCTTATCCCACTTGATGGGTGAGAAGCCTGGTCTTGGAGGGGGTTTCCCGCTTAGATGCTTTCAGCGGTTATCCTGTCCGAACGTGGCTATCCAGCGGTGCCCCTGGTGGGACAACTGGTGGACCAGAGGTTCGTCCGTCCCGGTCCTCTCGTACTAGGGACAGATTTCCTCAAGCTTCTGACGCGCGCGGCGGATAGAGACCGAACTGTCTCACGACGTTCTAAACCCAGCTCGCGTGCCGCTTTAATGGGCGAACAGCCCAACCCTTGGGACCTGCTCCAGCCCCAGGATGCGACGAGCCGACATCGAGGTGCCAAACCATCCCGTCGATATGGACTCTTGGGGAAGATCAGCCTGTTATCCCCGGGGTACCTTTTATCCGTTGAGCGACACCCCTTCCACTCAGAGGTGCCGGATCACTAGTCCCGACTTTCGTCCCTGCTCGACATGTATGTCTCGCAGTCAAGCTCCCTTGTGCACTTACACTCACCACCTGATTGCCGTCCAGGTTGAGGGAACCTTTGGGCGCCTCCGTTACTTTTTAGGAGGCAACCGCCCCAGTTAAACTACCCACCAGGCACTGTCCCTGAACCGGATATACGGTTCGAGGTTAGAGGCCCAATACGATCAGAGTGGTATTTCAACAACGACTCCACAATCACTGGCGTGACTGCTTCATAGTCTCCCACCTATCCTACACAAACCGTATCGAGCACCAATACCAAGTTGTAGTGAAGGTCCCGGGGTCTTTTCGTCCTGCCGCGCGTAACGAGCATCTTTACTCGTAATGCAATTTCGCCGAGTCTATGGTTGAGACAGTTGAGAAGTCGTTACGCCATTCGTGCAGGTCGGAACTTACCCGACAAGGAATTTCGCTACCTTAGGATGGTTATAGTTACCACCGCCGTTTACTGGGGCTTAAATTCTCCGCTTCACCCTTGAAGGGTTAACAGGTCCTCTTAACCTTCCAGCACCGGGCAGGCGTCAGTCCGTATACATCGTCTTGCGACTTCGCACGGACCTGTGTTTTTAGTAAACAGTCGCTTCTCACTGGTTTGTGCCACCCACTCACGCTCAGAACCGCGAGGGTTCGTCACGCCGTGTGGGTCCCCCTTCTCCCGAAGTTACGGGGGCATTTTGCCGAGTTCCTTAACCATAGTTCACTCGTACGCCTTGGTATTCTCTACCTGACCACCTGTGTTGGTTTGGGGTACGGGCCGTGTATGCGCTCGCTAGAGGCTTTTCTCGACAGCATAGGATCACCGAATTCGCCTCACTCGGCTATGCATCACCTCTCAGGATATGTGAGATCCGGATTTGCCTAGATCTCTCCCTACAGGTTTGCCCCAGTATTACCACTGACTGGTACGGCTACCTTCCTGCGTCACCCCATCGCTTGACTACTACCACCGAAGGTCCCGCGCAGCACCAGAAACCATCACCCCGAAGGGATCCGTGGATCTGGATTTGGGCGGTTAGTACCGGTGATTCATCAGGGACGCTCATACACGGGTACGGGAATATCAACCCGTTGTCCATCGACTACGCCTGTCGGCCTCGCCTTAGGTCCCGACTCACCCTGGGCGGACTGGCCTGGCCCAGGAACCCTTGGTCTTTCGGCGGGCAAGGTTCTCACTTGCCTTATCGCTACTCATGCCTGCATTCTCACTCCCACACCCTCCACCACTCGATCACTCGGCGGCTTCACCGGATGCAGGACGCTCCCCTACCCAGCGTATGAATACGCTGCCGCGGCTTCGGCGGTGTGCTTGAGCCCCGCTACATTATCGGCGCACAATCACTTGACCAGTGAGCTATTACGCACTCTTTCAAGGGTGGCTGCTTCTAAGCCAACCTCCTGGTTGTCTTCGCGACTGCACATCCTTTTCCACTTAGCACACGCTTAGGGGCCTTAGCCGGCGATCTGGGCTGTTTCCCTCTCGACGCACGGAGCTTATCCCCCGCCGTCTCACTGCCGCATTACACCGTGTCGGCATTCGGAGTTTGGCTGACGTCAGTAACCTTGTGAGGCCCATCGGCCATCCAGTAGCTCTACCTCCGACACGAACACTGCGACGCTGCACCTAAATGCATTTCGGGGAGAACCAGCTATCACGGAGTTTGATTGGCCTTTCACCCCTACCCACAACTCATCCCCTCAGTCTTCAACCTAAGTGGGTTCGGGCCTCCACGCGGTCTTACCCGCGCTTCACCCTGGCCATGGGTAGATCACTCCGCTTCGGGTCCAGAACACACCACTACACCACACACTATTGTGTGGATACGCCCTATTCAGACTCGCTTTCGCTACGGCTACCCCACCCGGGTTAACCTCGCGACATGTCCCTGACTCGCAGGCTCATTCTTCAAAAGGCACGCCATCACCCCACTCAAAGAGAAGGCTCTGACGGATTGTAAGCGCACGGTTTCAGGTACTCTTTCACTCCCCTCCCGGGGTACTTTTCACCATTCCCTCACGGTACTAATCCGCTATCGGTCACTGAGAAGTATTCAGGCTTACCGGGTGGTCCCGGCAGATTCACAGCAGATTCCACGGGCCCGCTGCTACTCGGGGAAAACATTTCACGAAAGCCGTCAGATTTTCGGATACGGGGCTCTCACCCTCTCCGGCAGGCCATCCCAGACCACTTCACCTAACCCCACGGTTGATCACTTTCGCTCCTCTCGGCGGAGAGAAGAAGAAACGCCCCACAACACCGCACACACAACCCCCGCCGGGTATCACATGCACACGGTTTAGCCATCCTCCGCTTTCGCTCGCCACTACTCACGGAATCACTATTGTTTTCTCTTCCTACGGGTACTGAGATGTTTCACTTCCCCGCGTTCCCCCCTGCACCCTATGTATTCAGATACAGGTAACACGACATCACTCGTGCTGGGTTTCCCCATTCGGACACCCTCGGATCCACGCTCGGTTGGCAGCTCCCCGAGGCATATCGCAGCCTCCCACGTCCTTCATCGGCTCTCAGTGCCAAGGCATCCACCATGCGCCCTTAAACACTTACAACACAAAACCAAAAAATGAGTCATCACCCACACACACCCCGAAAAGCACGTGCGGGTATCAGAAAAATTTGCATTACATGCTGACCACACACAGCCCACAAAAAGCCATGCACAATCAGATGCTCGCAACCACTATCCACAAATCAAACACCACACCCCACCACCAAAGCAGGGCAACAACAACACCTCCCACCACACACAGTGGCCAGGGAACCAACGGGCTGTTGTCTCAAAGCCCAATAGTGTGTCTGGCAGTCCTCAAAGCAGCGTTCCCACACCACTTCTCACGTTTGTTGTGCACCAAACCCCCACCCACTACAGGTCGGGGGTTCCTCACGGCATCGCAGAAGACCCAGTGCCTCACTGCTTTTCGTGGTGCTCCTTAGAAAGGAGGTGATCCAGCCGCACCTTCCGGTACGGCTACCTTGTTACGACTTCGTCCCAATCGCCGATCCCACCTTCGACGGCTCCCTCCCACAAGGGGTTAGGCCACCGGCTTCGGGTGTTACCGACTTTCATGACGTGACGGGCGGTGTGTACAAGGCCCGGGAACGTATTCACCGCAGCGTTGCTGATCTGCGATTACTAGCGACTCCGACTTCACGGGGTCGAGTTGCAGACCCCGATCCGAACTGAGACCGGCTTTGAAAGGATTCGCTCCACCTCACGGCATCGCAGCCCTTTGTACCGGCCATTGTAGCATGTGTGAAGCCCTGGACATAAGGGGCATGATGACTTGACGTCATCCCCACCTTCCTCCGAGTTGACCCCGGCAGTCTCTCACGAGTCCCCACCATAACGTGCTGGCAACATGAGACAAGGGTTGCGCTCGTTGCGGGACTTAACCCAACATCTCACGACACGAGCTGACGACAGCCATGCACCACCTGCACACAGGCCACAAGGGAACTGATATCTCTACCAGCGTCCTGTGCATGTCAAACCCAGGTAAGGTTCTTCGCGTTGCATCGAATTAATCCACATGCTCCGCCGCTTGTGCGGGCCCCCGTCAATTCCTTTGAGTTTTAGCCTTGCGGCCGTACTCCCCAGGCGGGGTACTTAATGCGTTAGCTACGGCACGGATCCCAAGGAAGGAAACCCACACCTAGTACCCACCGTTTACGGCGTGGACTACCAGGGTATCTAATCCTGTTCGCTCCCCACGCTTTCGCTCCTCAGCGTCAGTTACTGCCCAGAGACCCGCCTTCGCCACCGGTGTTCCTCCTGATATCTGCGCATTCCACCGCTACACCAGGAATTCCAGTCTCCCCTGCAGTACTCCAGTCTGCCCGTATCGCCCGCACGCCCACAATTGAGTTGTGAGTTTTCACGAACAACGCGACAAACCACCTACGAGCTCTTTACGCCCAGTAATTCCGGACAACGCTCGGACCCTACGTATTACCGCGGCTGCTGGCACGTAGTTGGCCGGTCCTTCTTCTCCAGGTACCGTCAATCTCTCTTCGTCCCTGGCGAAAGAGGTTTACAACCCGAAGGCCGTCATCCCTCACGCGGCGTCGCTGCATCAGGCTTGCGCCCATTGTGCAATATTCCCCACTGCTGCCTCCCGTAGGAGTCTGGGCCGTATCTCAGTCCCAGTGTGGCCGGTCACCCTCTCAGGCCGGCTACCCGTCGTCGCCTTGGTAGGCCATTACCCCACCAACAAGCTGATAGGCCGCGGGCCCATCCCACACCGCAAAAGCTTTCCACCACAACACATGAATGCCGTGGTCCTATCCGGTATTAGACCCAGTTTCCCAGGCTTATCCCAAAGTGCAGGGCAGATCACCCACGTGTTACTCACCCGTTCGCCACTCGAGCACCCCGAAGGGCCTTTCCGTTCGACTTGCATGTGTTAAGCACGCCGCCAGCGTTCGTCCTGAGCCAGGATCAAACTCTCCAAACAAAAACCCCCAGGACCAAACCCGGGCAGAATTCGAATCAGAAAAATCCGATCACAAACAAAAGACACCAAAACTGGCATCCAAAAAACATTGCGCCCCACAAACGGGAAAATCCGGGACACAACAAAAAACAACAAACAAAAACCACCAAACACACTATTGAGTTCTCAAACAACAGATGCCGTTTTCAGGCAACCCTGCCACTGTACTGCATGTGATCAGGGCGGTCAAGCTCCAGCCTCAGGTCTTTCGACCGGGGTCATCGGCTTGTGAAGGAAATACTACGTGCTGTCGGCCAGAGGCCCAAATCCCCAGCGCAAGAGGCCAAAACGGGCGCCGGAGGCTAGCTGACGCGCTCGATCTCCGCGCCCAGACCGACCAGATTTTCCACGAACTTCGGATACCCGCGGTCGATGTGAAACACGTCGTGCACCTCGGTGTCACCATCGGCCACGAGTCCGGCCAACACCAGCCCGGCGCCGGCACGGATGTCCGACGACCAGACCGGAGCGCTGGACAGTTGCGGTATCCCCCGCACCACCGCGTGGTGTCCGTCGGTGCGTGCGTCCGCACCGAGCCGGATCATCTCTTCGACGAAGCGGAACCGCGCCTCGAAGACGTTCTCGGTGATCATCGATGTGCCGTCGGCGATCGCGGCCAACCCGATGGCCATCGGCTGCAGATCCGTCGGGAAGCCGGGGAACGGCAGGGTGGCCACGTTCACCGCCTTGGGCCGTTCGTACTGCACCACCCGAAAGCCGTCGTCGGACTGCGTCACGGTCGCGCCGGCATCGTGGAGCTTGTGGAGCACGAGCTGCAGATGCGCGGGATCGATCCCCGTCACCGAGATGTCCCCGCGCGTCATCGCTGCGGCTATCCCCCACGTCGCGGCCACGATTCGGTCGCCGATGACGCGGTGCTCGGTGGGATAGAGCCTCTCGACGCCGGTGATCGTCAGCGTCGATGACCCGGCCCCCGTGATCTCCGCGCCCATCTGATTCAGCATCGTGCACAGGTCCACGACGTCGGGCTCGCGTGCGGCGTTGTGGATGGTCGTGACACCGTCGGCGAGGACCGCCGCCATCAGGATGTTCTCCGTGGCGCCGACGGACGGGAACTCGAGCTGGATCTCGGCGCCGTGCAGATGGTCTGCTTCGGCGACCACACAGCCGTGCTCGATCGTGCAGCGTGCCCCGAGTTGGCGCAGGCCCGCCTGGTGCATGTCCAGCGGGCGGGATCCGATCGCGTCACCGCCCGGCAGCGCCACCTTCGCTCGCTTGCATCTACCGACCAGGGGCCCGAGGACGCACACCGACGCGCGGAACTGGCGCACCGCGGCGAAATCAGCGTCGTACTTCGGCTCGTCCGGTGAAGTGATACGGACGACGTCGCCGTCGAGATCGACGGTCGCGCCGAGCCCGCGGAGCACCTCGGCCATCAGCGGCACGTCGAGGATGTCGGGACAGTTCGTGATGGTGCTGGTGCCTTCTGCCAGCAACGACGCGGCCATCAGCTTCAAGACGCTGTTCTTGGCGCCTCCGACGGCCACTTCGCCTGCCAACCGGCTGCCGCCGGTCACCACGAAACGCTCACCCACGCGGTCAGTCTAAACAGCGCGATGACCCATGTCAGTCTCCGCGAACGCGCCCTGACACGCGTCCCGTACGGTTTGGGCATGGCGGTGCATCTGACGCGGATCTACACCCGGACCGGCGACGACGGGACCACAGGCCTGAGCGATTTCAGCCGGGTGGCCAAGAACGACCCGCGCCTGGTGGCGTATGCCGATTGTGACGAGACAAACGCCGCCATCGGTGTCGCGATAGCGCTCGGGCACCCCGACGAGCACGTTCTCGACGTACTCCGCCGCATCCAGAACGACCTGTTCGATGCCGGTGCCGACCTGTCTACGCCCGTGGTCGAGAACCCCCAGTACCCGCCGCTGCGCATCCAGCAGAGCTACATCGATCGCCTCGAGAAGTGGTGCGACGAGTTCAACGAACCCCTTCCGGCGCTCGATTCGTTCGTGCTGCCCGGCGGCACCGCGCTCTCAGCTCTCCTGCACGTCGCACGCACGGTGGCGCGCCGCGCCGAGAGATCAGCCTGGCTGGCTGTCGACACCCACGGTGACTCCATCAGCGTGCTCCCGGCCAAGTATCTGAACCGACTGTCCGACCTGCTGTTCATCTTGTCGCGAGTGGCCAACCCCGACGGTGACGTGCTCTGGCGTCCCGGCGGTCGCGCTCAGTAGCTGCGTCGGCGGGCCCGCGGCGAGGGTCGCGACTCGACCCATGACGTGAACGCGGTCAGTGCACCGCGATCGAGGGCGATCTCATATCCCCGGCCGCGGTCGGGCATGACATCGCGCAACTCCAGGACGACGATCTCGTCGGTCATGATGTCGAACTCGTCGCCGCGCGGCGAACGTCGCGACACGACCTCCAAGCCGCGACGGCTGAGCGTGCGATCGGGCCACCACCGCAGGCTGGACAGTCGGTAGAACTGCGCTTCGCCACCGCGATACCGCATCACACCGTGCCGCCAGCCGTGGCCACCCACCGCCGGCACATCACGCAGGATCGCCGCGGTGCCGCCCACCTGACGCAGCTTCCACAACCGGTAGCTCAACGCGATGACGGCCAGCAGAAGCACGCTGACCAGCGCGACCATGAACAGCATGGACGCGCTCATCGCCGGTCAGTCCAGCTGGCCGAGGGCGCGCAGCCGCGCCCTGCCCCATGCCGCCGTCCGCTCGTCGTCGGACTCGGAATCCTGCTTGGCCTCGTCGCTGTTGATCTCGGACTCGAACTGCGCGTTCTCGACCAGAATCCGGACGGTCTCTTCCGTCACGGACAGGAATCCGCCGTCGACCGCGATCCGCAGATCGTCCTCGCCGTCCCGCTCGACGCGCACCATCGCGTCGTCGACGAGCTGCGCGACGAGTGGGATGTGCCGCGGCAGGATGCCGATCTCCCCGGCGGTGGTGCGAGTGAACAGGAAGGACGCCTCGCCCTTCCACAGTTCACGCTCGACGGCGACGATCTCGACGTTCATCTCCGCCATGTCACACCACCTTTCCCGGAACAGTCACTCGCGTCATCACAACTTCGCGCCGAGGCTTTCGGCCTTCTTCGCCAGGTCGTCGAGACCGCCGATCAGGAAGAACGCCTGCTCGGGCAGGTGATCGAAGTCGCCCTTGGTGAGCTTGTCGAACGCCTCGATGGTCTCTTTGAGCGGCACCGTCGAGCCCGGCTGACCGGTGAACTGCTCGGCCGCCATCATGTTCTGACTCAGGAAGCGCTCGATACGACGCGCCCGGTTCACCAGCTGCTTGTCCTCTTCGGCGAGCTCGTCGATACCGAGAATCGCGATGATGTCCTGAAGGTCCTTGTAGCGCTGCAGGATTCGAATGACTTCCTGTGCCACGCGGTAGTGCTCGTCACCCACGACGGCCGGGTCGAGGATCGTCGAGCTCGACGCCAGCGGATCCACGGCCGGGAAGATGCCCTTCGAGAAGACCGTACGAGAGAGCTCGGTGGTCGCATCGAGGTGCGCGAACGTGGTCGCGGGCGCCGGGTCGGTGTAGTCGTCGGCGGGCACGTACACAGCCTGCATCGAGGTGATGGACTTGCCGCGGGTCGAGGTGATGCGCTCCTGCAGCTCACCCATCTCGTCGGCCAGCGTCGGCTGGTAGCCCACCGCGGACGGCATACGGCCCAGCAGCGTCGACACCTCGGAACCGGCCTGGGTGAACCGGAAGATGTTGTCGATGAACAGCAGCACGTCCTGGCCCTGCTCGTCGCGGAAGTACTCGGCCATGGTCAGCGCCGACAGGGCCACACGCATACGCGTGCCCGGCGGCTCATCCATCTGACCGAACACCAACGCGGTGTCCTTGAGCACGTTGGCGTCCTCGAGCTCGACCCACAGGTCGTTGCCCTCGCGGGTCCGCTCACCCACACCGGCGAACACGGAGGTGCCACCGAAGTTGCGGGCGATGCGGTTGATCATCTCCTGGATGAGCACGGTCTTGCCCACGCCGGCACCGCCGAACAGGGCGATCTTGCCACCACGCACGTAGGGGGTGAGCAGGTCGACGACCTTGAGGCCCGTTTCGAGCATCTCGGTACGCGGCTCGAGCTCGGAGAAGGCCGGCGGCTTGCGGTGGATCGACCAGTGCTCGAAATCCTTGCCGTAGCCGGGCTCGTCGAGGCAGTCGCCGAGGGCGTTGAACACGTGACCCTTGACGCCGTCGCCGACGGGCACCGAGATCGAGGTACCGGTGTCGGTCACCTCGACGCCGCGGACGAGACCGTCGGTCGGCTGCATCGAGATGGTGCGCACCAGGTTGTCACCGAGGTGCTGCGCGACCTCCAGCGTCAGCGTCTTCGACAGCTCCTTGTAGGAGATGTCGGCGTGCAGCGCGTTGAACAGCTCGGGCACGGCACCGCGGGGGAACTCCACGTCCACGACCGGACCGGTGATGCGAACCACCCGACCGGTGGTTTCCTTGGTGCTTTCCTTGGACTTCTCTTCTGCGGGTGCGCTCATTTTTCTTCGCTTCCTAACCGATGCTGCTGGAGGTCATTTGGCGTCGGCCAGCGCGTTGGCGCCGCCGACGATCTCGCTGATTTCCTGGGTGATCTGTGCCTGCCGCTCGCGGTTGGCCGCCAGCGTGAGGGACTTGATCAGATCGTCGGCGTTGTCGGTGGCCGACTTCATGGCCCGTCGGCGTGACGCCGACTCCGAGGCCGCCGCCTCGAGCAACGCGGCGTAGACGCGGGTGGCCACGTAGCGCGGCAGCAGTGCGTCGAACAGCGTTTCAGCGTTGGGCTCGAACGTGAACAAGGTGCGCGGACCGTCCTCGGGACGGTCGTCTTCGACGTACTCGACGACCATCGGGGCGATCCGGCGCGCCGCCGCGCTCTGCGAGAGCATCGACTTGAACTCGGTGAACACGATGTGGAGTTCGTCGACGCCGAGCACGCCGTCGGCGCCGGCATCGTCACCGTCGTCGTCGGCTCCCGCCATGAACGCCGACACCAGGGTCTCGGCGATCTCCTTGGCGTTCTCGTAGTCGGGTCGCTCGGAGAACCCGGTCCAGGACTCCACGACATCGCGCTGGCGGAAGTTGAAGTAGCCCAACGCCTTACGCCCGACGACGTAGAGCACGGGGTCCTTGCCCTCCTCGCGCAGCAGGGCGAAGAGCTCCTCGGACTGCCGCAGCACGTTGGCGTTGTACGCGCCGCACAAACCGCGGTCCGAGGACACCACCAGCACACCGGCCCGGCGACGGTTCTCCCGCTCGACCAGCAGCGGATGATCCAGCGCGCTGGCGCTGGCCAGCTCGGTCAGCATGTTGGTGATCTCGGTGCTGTAGGGCCGAGCCGCCTCGACTCGGGCCTGCGCCTTCGAGATTCGCGAGGTCGCGATCAGTTCCTGGGCCTTGGTGATCTTCTTGATCGACCCGGCGGAACGGATACGCCCCCGAAGCTCGCGCAGTGTTGCAGCCATCTAGCTCTCCAGACCCTTTCGGTCCAACGTCGTTGTCGGTCTTACTTCTTGGCCGGCTTGCGGACCTTGACGGACTCTTTCTCGACGTCTTCTTCGTCCATCGCCTCGGTCTTGTCGTCGACCGCGACCGAGCTTCCGTCCGTGGCGGAGAAGCCCTTCTTGAACTCGTTGATGATGTCGGAGACCTTGTCCTGCTCCTCTTCCGGGAACTTCTTGCTCTCCCGGATGTTGTCGAGGATCTCGCTGTGCGAGCCCTTGATGTGCTCGAGCAGCTCGGACTCGAAGCGCGCGACGTCTTCGACCGGAACCGAGTCGAGGTGCCCACCGGTGCCGAGGAAGATCGCGATGACCTGGTCCTCGACGGGGTACGGCGTGTACTGCGGCTGCTTGAGCAGCTCGACCAGGCGCGCGCCGCGGTCCAGCTGGGCCTTGGACGCGGCGTCCAGGTCAGAGGCGAAGGCGGCGAAGGACTCGAGCTCGCGGTACTGCGACAGCTCCAGACGCAGCGAGCCCGCCACCTCCTTCATCGCCTTGATCTGGGCGGCGCCACCGACGCGCGACACCGACACACCGACGTTGATGGCCGGGCGCACACCCTGGTTGAACAGGTCGGACTCCAGGAAGCACTGGCCGTCGGTGATCGAGATGACGTTGGTGGGGATGAACGCCGAGATGTCGTTGGCCTTGGTCTCGATGATCGGCAGACCGGTCATCGAGCCGCCACCGAGCTCGTCGGACAGCTTCGCGCAGCGCTCGAGCAACCGCGAGTGCAGGTAGAACACGTCACCGGGGAACGCCTCGCGGCCCGGCGGGCGGCGCAGCAGCAGTGAGATCGCGCGGTAGGCGTCGGCCTGCTTCGACAGATCGTCGAACACGATCAGCACGTGCTTGCCGTCGTACATCCAGTGCTGGCCGATGGCCGAACCGGTGTACGGCGCAAGCCATTTGAAGCCGGCGGCATCGGACGCGGGCGCGGCGACGATGGTGGTGTACTCCATCGCGCCACCCTCTTCGAGGGCCCGCTTCACCGAGGCGATCGTGGTGCCCTTCTGGCCGATCGCGACGTAGACGCAGCGCACCTGCTTGCTCGGGTCGCCGGTCTCCCAGGCCTCACGCTGGTTGAGGATCGTGTCGACCGCGACCGCAGTCTTACCGGTCTTGCGGTCACCGATGATGAGCTGGCGCTGGCCACGGCCGATCGGGGTCTGGCTGTCGATGGCCTTGATACCGGTCTGCAGCGGCTCGGACACGCCCTGGCGCTGCACCACCGACGGCGCCTGCAGCTCGAGGGCGCGACGGCCGTCGGCCTCGATGTCGCCCTGGCCGTCGATCGGCTCGCCCAGCGGGTTGATGACGCGGCCCAGGAACTTGTCGCCGACGGGCACGGACAGCACCTCGCCGGTGCGCTTGACCTGCTGGCCTTCTTCGATCTTTCCGAACTCGCCGAGGATCACGGCGCCGACGGTGTGCTCGTCGAGGTTCAGCGCGACACCGAGCACGCCGCCGGGGAACTCGAGCAGCTCCTGGGTCATGACCGAGGGCAGGCCCTCGACGTGGGCGATGCCGTCACCCGCGTCGACGACCGTGCCGATCTCTTCACGGTCGGAGTCGGCGGCGAAGGAGGAGACGTAGTCCTCGATCGCGCCCTCGATGTCAGAAGCCGAGATTGTCAACTCTGCCATGGGTTCGTCTTCCTGCCTTCGTGTTTCGTTGCTGGGAGTGCTGGGCCGGTCAGTCCGGCAGGCCCGTGCGGGCCGCTGCCAACCGGGAGGAGATGGAACCGTCGATGACCTCTTCGCCGACGGTGATGAGCAGACCTCCGAGGATGTCGGGGTCGACCTCGAGCTGCACCGACACCTCGGTGCCGTAGATGCGGCTCAGCACCTCGGTGAGACGGGTGCGCTGCGCGTCGCTGATCTCGGTCGCGGCCGTCACCTGCGCGACCGCCTCGCCGCGGCGGGACACCGCCAACTCGGCCAGGTCGGCGATTGCTGCGTCGGCGAGATCGCCGCGGAGCAACCGCACGGTCTGAGCGAGCAGCGCCGCGGTGGTGTCGTTGACTCCCCCGCCGGCTTCGACGACCTTGTTCAGCAGCTCGATCCGCTTGTCGGCCGGCACCGTCGGATCGGACAGCAGCCGGTTGAGCCGCGACTCCGCGTCGAGCACACGGCCCACACGGAACAACTGTTCCTCGACCTCTTCGCTCTGCTCGTCGCGCTCCGAGCGGACCAGCAGCGCGAGTCGGGCGACGTGCTCGAGGGCATCCACGAGGTTGCCGTCGGTCGACCAGCGCTGCGCCACAGCGGTCTTGAGCAGATCTACCGTCGATTGCGCGAGCTTGTCGCCGAACAGCCGCTCGACCAGACGCTCCTTGGCGGCCGGTTCGTCGGTCGGCTCGGCGAGGTGGGTGTTGAGCGCGTGCTCCTTGGTCAGGAGCGTAGCGACCGAGGTCAGCTCATCGGCGAGCGTCGTCAGGGCGCCGGCGTCGGCGCCGTCGGCGACCGACTCGCACTTCTTGACGACCTCGGCGAGTGCCTCGCGGCTGGCGGCGCGCAGTGTGAGCGGGGCACCGGCCTCGAGGACCGCCGGCGACGGTGCCATGTCGTCGAGCTCGTCGAGGAAGCGGTCCACCGATGCAGCCTGCGCGCCGTTGTCGGCGAGCTGGTCGCGGATGATCTGCTCGGCCTTGGTCACCGATTCCAACCCCAGCTGCTGGCGCAGCTCACGGATGGTCTGCTGCCGCAACAGCGAGACTTGTTGATCGCCTTGCGCTTTGATGCGCTCGGCTTCGGTGCCCGCTTGTTCGCGCAGGTGCTCGGCAATCCGTGAGGAGTCGGCGCGGGCCTCCTCTGTCAGCTTCTCACCGCGGCTCTTGGCTTCTTCGACGGCCTTGGCGTGTTCGGCGTCGGCATTCGCCAGCTTGTCGGCGGCGGCCTTGCTCTCCATGAGCGCGGCGCGCACCGCTTCCTGCTGGGTGCTCATCAGCTTGCGCACCGGCGGTACCACCCATTTGACGACGATCGCCACGATGATCACGAATCCGACCAGCTGTCCGATGAAGGTGGACATCAGCGCCTCTCGCTCGCAGTGCCGTTGACGTCGACGCCGAGGATGCGACTGGCCAGAGTGGCCGACAGACCGTCGACCGACGACTGCAGCTCCTCATTGGTCGATGCCGCGTTGCGCTCCAGCTCGGCGTTGGCCGACTGCAGCTTCTCCGACACCTCGTTACCGGCCTCGGCTCTGGCCTCGTCGACCACCTGGCGACCCTCTGCGCGGGCCTCGTCGCGGATCGACGCCGCCTCACTGCGCGCCTTGGCCATGGTCTCTTCGTAATCCGCCTGGGCAGCCGCCGTCAGCTCGGCGGCCTTCCGGTTGTCGGCAGCGGTCTTGGCAAGCATCGCCTCGCGCTCGGCCAACACCTTGCTCACCGGAGGCACCACCCATTTCCAGATCACGCCGAGCACGATCAGGAAGATGAGCAGGACGAAGAAGAAGGTGCCGTTGGGGATCAGGAAGTTGCTGGTCCCCCCGCCTCCTTCTTCGGCTGCCAAGACCCGTGCGGTGGTATCACCCATGACGACGAGTTAGCCGCCGACCGGGGTGGCGAACACGAACAGCGCCATGAAGGCCAGGTTGATGAAGTAGGCCGCCTCGACCAGACCGACCGTGATGAAGAACGGGGTGAACAGCCGACCCTGTGCCTCCGGCTGCCGGGCGATGCCCGAGATCAGGGCGTTACCGGCGATGCCGTCACCGATGCCTGCGCCGATCGCGCCGCCGGCCATGATCAGACCACCGCCGATGAGCGCGCCTGCAGCGATAGTGGGATCCATTACTTATCCTCCTTGATAACTGGCTGTCGGTTGTCGCCAGGTTCTGTTGGGTCTAACGGGTACTGCTGGTCTCAGTGAGCCGCGGCCGCGCCCTGCTTGGCGTGGTCGGACTCTTCCTTGGAGTCGTGTCCGGTGTCGTGGTCGTCGTGGTCGAGCTCCATCGACTGTCCGAAGTACAGGATCGTCAGCAGAGCGAAGATGAACGCCTGGATGAGGCCGATGAACAGGTCGAACGATTTCCAGATGGCGTTGGGCAGCCACAAGATCCAGGCCGGGAACAACGCGATCAGGCCGACCATGATGCCGCCGGCGAAGATGTTGCCGAAGAGTCGCAGTGACAGCGAGATCGGCTTGGCGATCTCTTCGACGATGTTGATCGGCGCGAGGAAGGCGACGTGGCCCTTGGCGACCTTGATGGGGTGGCCGATGACGCCGCGGCGCCACACGCCCGCCGCGTGGTAACAGAGGAACACGAACAGGGCCAGCGCCAGCACGAAGTTGATGTCCGAGGCCGGCGGCTTGATCAGTTCGGTGGTGACGCCCTCGGAATCGGTGTACTGCACGGGCAGCACCGACAGCCAGTTGGCGAACAGGATGAAGCAGAACAGCGCCACGGCCAGCGGCAGTACGAAGGGCGCGATGCGCATCCCGATCGCGCTCTCCACCTGGTTGCGCATCTGGATGGTGATCGCCTCGAAGAACAGCTGCACTCCGCCGGGGACGCCGGTCGAGGTGACCTTGGCGCGCAGGAAGAACGCCAGCGCGATCACGATGACGCCGGCGATGGCGGTCGACAGCACGGTGTCCACGTTGACCGTCAGGCCGAACCACTTCTGCTCGATGTGGTGACCGACCTCGAGGGCGAGCACGCTCTGGTTCATCTACGTATCAGTCCTTGAAGCTATCCGTCGGTGGGTGTCGAGGTGTCAGCAGCGGGGGCCGCTGCGCCGGCTTGGGCATCGGGGTCACCGGCGCGCAGCTTCTTGAGAACGGGCAGGGAGGTGCTCATGACGAGGACCACCTGGAACAGTGCCAGACCGAACAGCACGCCGAGGCCCATCGGCCGAAAGACGAACGCGATGGTGAGCCCGACGACGGTGATCGCCAGCAGCCGGGACGCCGAGTTCAGCGCCATCTTCTTCTTGAGCGGATGGTCGTCGGCGGTGATCGACTCGACCGCGCGGCGCACCATCAGCGCGTTGGTCAGGCCCAGCGCCATGCCGATCGCGAAGAATGCACCGAACAGCGGGTAGCCGACCAGGGCCGCGGCGACGGTGATGAGCCCGGAGACGGCCGCGCAGATCACGAGCAGACGAACCGGCCGGAAAGCCACGGACGGGAACACCAACGGCGCGTCCTGCGCTGGCGTCGTCACTGCGTCACCTCAATCCCGCGGTCGTGTCGTGTGAGCGTCGTCTCGTTATTCCTGTGAGCGTCCGTAGCGTATCGGAGGGCGACGGGCGCGCGGGAATCACCCAAGAGGTAGCTCCTGAATCGGTCGATCTGTCGGTCGTGTGTCCGCCCCGATCGGTACCCAGGGATCTGGGAACCAATGGTTCGGAGGCCGGCAACCCGCGAGGTTTTTTCGGGTTCTAACTGAACCCTAACACATGGTGAGAGCCCAAAAAGGGGCCTACTACTTTTTGTCGTATATCGGGTCTGCAGCGCTTCCCACCACGTCCTCGCCGTCGGCGTCGCGCCGCCTGAGCAACGGAATCAGTGTCACCACCCCGGCCACCACGATGGCACCTGCCATCACCGCGGCGGTGTGCCGCGGATCGAAGAAGATCGTGCTCGCCGCCCCCAGCGCGACGATGCCCACCCAGACGTAGATGAGCAGGACCACCCGGCGGTGCGAATGACCGATCTCGAGCAGACGGTGATGCAGGTGCATCTTGTCCGGGCTGAAGGGACTCAGTCCCGCGCGGGTCCGCCGGATGATCGCCAACAGCATGTCCAGAGCAGGCACGAACATCACCGCGACCACGAGCAGGAACGGCGACAGCAGGGCGAACACGTCGCGGGCGCCGTAGGCCGTCTGCGAGATGGGTCCCGCCGCAGTGGTGGAGGCGGCCGCGAGCATCAGCCCGATCAGCATCGACCCGGAGTCACCCATGAAGATCCGGGCCTTGTGGAAGTTGTGCGGCAGGAAGCCCAGGCACGCCCCGGCCAGCACGACCGAGATCACCGCGGGCGGATAGAACAGCACGTCGCCGCCGTGGTCGTGGAGCAGCCCGACGGAGAAGATGCAGATCGCCGACGCGGTGATCAATCCGAGGCCGGCGGCCAGCCCGTCGAGGCCGTCGACGAAATTCATCGCGTTGACGATCGCAACGGTCAGCGCGAGGGTGAGCAGAATGGATGCGACCTGGTCGAGCACGATGGTGCCGACCCCGCCGATCGGGATGTAGAGCACGCTCCACGCCACGCCCATGGTGACCATCACGCTCGCCGCGGTGATCTGACCGGCGAACTTGGTCAGCGCGTCGAGTCCCCAGCGGTCGTCGATGAGTCCGACCACCATGATCAGGCCGCCCGCCACCACCACGGCCGGCAGGCCGGAGGAGTACACGAACCCGCGGGTCAGCGCCGGCAGCTGGGACGCGAGAAGGACCGCGAACACCACTCCCGCGTACATCGCGAGTCCGCCCATCCGCGGCGTGGGCTGCATGTGCACGTCACGTTCGCGGGGATAGGCGACCGCGCCCCATCGGGTGGCCAGCACGCGCACCCAGCCGGTCGCGAGGTAGGTGATGATCGCAGCGGTCAGACCCACCAGTGCCAGTTCACGCAGCGGCACCCCTGCTCCGCGGTCGGTCAGTGCCAGCAGCGTGGTCGACATCGTGAGTCCGCCGCGTCAGTCCGGGAGCGCCGTCAGCGTGGCGGCCTCGACGCCCAGCACGCCGGCCACCGCGTCGGCCGAGACCGGACCTTGGCGCAGGACGCGGGGATGCGCCCCGGTGAGGTCGACGATGGTCGACGCGGCCTGCTGCTCGGCCGGTCCGCCGTCGAGGTAGACCTCGACCAGATCGCCGAGTTGCTCACGGGCCTGCTGCGCCGTGACGGACGCGGGCCGGCCCGAGATGTTCGCGCTCGACACCGCCATGGGTCCGACGTCGCGAAGCAGGTCGATCGCCACGGGGTGCAGCGGCATGCGCAACATGACGGTGCCGTTGGCGTCGCCGAGATCCCACTGCAGCGACGGTGCCTGGCGGACCACCAGACTCAACGCGCCCGGCCAGAACGCCCGGATCAGTTCTTTCGCGCTCTGCGGTACCGAGTACACGAGCCCGTCGATGGTGTGCCAGGAGCCGACCAGCACCGGGACCGGCATGTCACGGCCCCGCCCCTTGGCGGCGAGCAGTGACGCGACGGCGGCACTGTCGAACGCGTCAGCCCCGATGCCGTAGACGGTGTCGGTGGGCATCACCACCAGGCGGCCACCCTTGAGCGCGCTGATGGCTGACGCGATCCCGGCCTCCCGCTGCTCGGGATCGCCGCAGTCGAACATCTCGCTCACAAAGACCAGCCTCTCACTCCGCGCGCACGGCCGTCACGAAGCGTGGCCGCCCGGTGAGGTCGTGTCGAGCCGTCACGTCGGTGAACCGTCCGGCGCGGGTGAACGCGTCCACGGTGCGCGCCGAGGTGGTGTCGTCGTGTTCCACGGCACACGAGCCGCCCGGCCGCAGGAGGCGGGCGGCGGCGTCGACAATGCGGTCGATCACAGCCATTCCGTCCGGTCCGCCGAACAGCGCATGTGACGGATCATAGTGCGCCACTTCGGGTTCCAGCTGCGCGCCGGTCGGGATGTAGGGCGGATTCGCCACCAGCAGATCGACGGTGCCGTCGAGTTCGGCCAGCAGACCGGGCGCGGTGACATCGGCGCCCAGCACCTCCACCGGGGTGCCTGCGGCGTTACGGCGGGCGTAGCGGAGAGCATCGGACGAATCGTCGACCGCGATCACCCGGGCGCGCGCGCAGCCGCTCGCCAACGCCAGCGCCAGCGCGCCCGAACCGGTGCACAGGTCGACGATCAGCGGCTCGGCGGGCAGCGGCTGAGCCAGCGCCCATTCCAGCAGCGCCTCGGTCTCCGGACGGGGCACGAAGACCCCGGGCCCGACGTGCACCGACACGGGGCCGAAGGCGGCGGTGCCCGTCAGGTGCTGCAACGGCACGCGCTGGGCGCGACGTGCGACCAACGCGGCGAAACGTTCCCCGAAGTCGGTGTCCGGAACGGTGAATCCGAGCAGTCCCCGCTCGGTACCGGCAACGTGCGCGGCCAGCAACTCGGCGTCGACCCTCGGCGATGCGACCCCGGCGGCTGCCAACTGCTCCGCGGCATCGTCGATCAACAGGCGCATCGTCACGGGGCCATCGGCCACACTCACGACGCGCTCTGCAGCTTCGCCTGCCGGTCGGCCGCGGCCAGCGCGTCGAAGAGCGGGTCGAGATCGCCGTCGAGCACCTGGTCGAGGTTGTGGGCCTTGAAGTTGATCCGGTGATCGGCGATCCGGTTCTCGGGGAAGTTGTAGGTGCGGATGCGCTCACTGCGGTCGACGGTGCGGATCTGGCTGGCCCGGTCGGCGGATGCGTCGGCCTGCGCCTGCTCCTCGGCCAGCGACTGCAGCCGCGCGGCGAGCACCTGCATCGCCCGCGCCTTGTTCTGCAGCTGCGAGCGTTCGTTCTGGCACGTGACGACAATGCCGGTGGGCAGGTGGGTGATGCGCACGGCGGAGTCGGTGGTGTTGACGCCCTGGCCGCCCTTGCCCGAGGAACGGTAGACGTCGACGCGCAGGTCTGATTCGTCGATCTGAACCTGCTCCACCTCTTCGGGTTCCGGATACACCAGAACACCGGCCGCCGAGGTGTGCACACGACCTTGAGACTCGGTGACGGGCACCCGCTGCACGCGGTGCACGCCGCCCTCGAACTTCAACCGTGACCACACGCCGTCGGCGGAATCGCCCTTGCTGCGGATGGACAGTGTCGCGTCCTTGTAGCCGCCGAGGTCGGAGGCGGTCTCGTCGAGCATCGTGACGGTCCAGCCATGCCGCTCGGCATACCGGATGTACATCCGGGCCAGATCGGCGGCGAACAGCGCGGACTCCTCGCCGCCCTCGCCGGACTTGACCTCGAGCACGATGTCGTCGGCATCGTGCGGATCGCGCGGAGCCAACAGGTCGGACAGCGCGGTCTCGAGCCGCTCCACCGTTTCCGCCAGCTCATCGACTTCGCCGGCGAACGACGAGTCATCGGCGGCGAGCTCCCGAGCGGTCTCCAGGTCACCCTGCGCCGCCTCGAGCTTGCGGTACGTGGCCACGATCGGGGAGATCTGAGAGAACCGGCGCCCCACCTTGCGGGCCATGGCCGGATCGGCGTGCAACTCGGGTTCGGCGAGACGCTGCTCGAGCTCGGCGTGCTCAGCCACGATGGCGTCGATCGCTGTTGCCGTGTCGCTCATCTCGCCTCCTTCGTCCGAACCGGTTGGTCTACCCCAGTCACGAAACGGCGCCCGGCCTGCGCAGAGTGCGACAGAGCGGGCGCCGTTCGGTCAGCTATTTGTCGCCGGAAGCCTCGGACGACTTCGTGCGCTTGCCGTACCGCTTCTCGAAGCGGGCCACGCGGCCGCCGCTGTCCAGGATCTTCTGCTTGCCGGTGTAGAACGGGTGGCACTGCGAGCAGACCTCGACAGTGATGTTGCCGCTCTTCTTCGTGCTGCGGGTGGTGAAGCTGGCACCGCAACCACACAGCACCGTGGTGTCGACATAGTCCGGGTGGACGCCTGATTTCATGGTTTCCTCTTCGATCGTGGGCCCCGGGTCGCCCCTCCCGTGTCGGGAAGTTTCGGCGTGAACCGGAACCGAGGTGTAGGCACCCGGCCGGAGGCCGGAAGGCTGGCCCAAATTATGCCAGGTCAACCGCCAAGAGCCTAAACGTGCGCAGTACGCCCCCTATTCCGTCACCTCGGAGTACGCCCGACCGTCCCGACGCCAGAGCACTCGACCCGCGGGTTCAACCCCCATCGCGACGAGTTCCCGCTTGAGCACTTTGTTGGTCGCCGTCGCGGGCAGTTCAGGGGCCACCCAGACGTGGCCCGGCCAGGCCTTCGGCGACAGATCCGGCTGTGCCGCGAGGAAGGCGCCGAAGTCCTCGGGTGTCAGCGTCGCGCCGTCTGCCAACACGAGCGCGGCCATCACCTGGTCGCCGACGAGCTCGTCGGGAACGGGATAGACCGCGACCTGGCTGATCGCGGGCAGGCGACCGAGGATCCGCTCGATCGGCGCGGCGGTCATGTTCTCTCCGTCCACCCGCATCCAGTCGGCGGTGCGCCCGGCGAGGTAGATCCAGCCGGCGGCGTCGCGGTAGGCGAGGTCGCCGGACCAGAACATGCCGTGGCGCATGCGCTCGTCGGTGGCGTCCTGGTCGTTGTAGTAGCCGGCGAACATTCCCGGCCCCTCGGTGTTGACGAGCTCCCCGATGGCGGCGTCGCCGTTGCGCAATGCGCCGTGCTCGTCGAACTCGGCGACGGCGCACTCGGTCAGCGTCTCCGGGTCGTAGATGGCGACGCCCGGGAACCCCTTGCCGATCGACCCGGGCGGACAGCCGTCCTCCCGGGTGACGGTGACCGCGTTCTCGGTCGAACCGAAGCCGTCCCAGACCTGGCAGCCGAACCGGCGGGCGAATTCAGCGATGTCCCGGTCGCTCGCCTCGTTCCCGAAGGCGATGCGCAACGGGTTGTCGGCATCGTCGGGTTGCTCTGCCCGCGCCAGCAGGTACGCCAGTGGCTTACCGACGTAGTTCATGTACGTGACGCCGTGACGGCGCACGTCGTCGAGGAACCGCGACGCGCTGAACGGCGCGGGCACCATCGCCGCTCCGGAGTTCAGCGCGACCGACCAGCCGGCGAGGATGCCGTTGCTGTGGAACAGCGGCATCGACAGGTAGCAGACGTCGGCGGGGCTGAGCTCGAACCGCCCGCTCAGTGCGGCACCGGCCAGCACCACCATGGCGTGCATCATCTTCACGGCCTTGGGGTCGCCACTGGTCCCGGACGTGAAGATCAGCATGAACGTGTCGGTGGCGCCGACCTCGCGGTGCGGCACCAGTGGTGGCGCACCGGCGATGACCTGTTTCCATTCGGCACTGCCGACCGTCAGCACGCGGACGTCCGCCAGGTCCAGACCGTCGAGGAGGCCGGCGTGCGCCTCGTCGGTGAGCAGGATCTGCACATCGGCGCGCCGGATGTCGCGGCCCAGCGCCTCGCCGCGGCGGGTGTCGTTGATCCCGCACAGCACGTAGCCGCCCAATCCCGCGGCGGCCAGCGCGGTCAGCATCTCGGGGGTGTTGCCGAGCAGCACGCCCACATGCAGGGGCCGCGTCGGATCGGCCAGGCCGATGAGAGCAGCCGCCTGCGCCTCCGCATCTGCGAGGTGCTGACGCCACGTCCAGCGCTGCCCGTCTCGGGTCACCGCGAGTCCGTCGTCGTCGCGTCGTTCCCGCAGCAGCTGCTGCACGGTCTCGGCCATCGGCACGTCCTTCGCGGTGGTGAACACTTTCCCGTCGGTGTCTACTCGACCGGCCGGCGCAGCGTACCAACGGCGCGTCGACCATTTGCGAAGATAGGGCGGTGAGCGTGGACACCGGGGCAGATTCTGTGACCGATCCGCAGACCGCCCGTGGCCGGTCGGTGCGAGATCGCCTCATCGACGCCGCCGAGCAGTGCTTGACGGCCAAGGGCATTCGCGCGACGACGGTGTCAGAGGTCGCCGAGGTGGCCGGCGTGAGTCGGGGCTGGCTGTATCGGCACTTCCCGGACAAGGCCGAGCTGCTCGGAGCCGCGATCGTCCGGCTGAACGAGGCGTTCTGGAGCGAGTCGAAGTCCCGACTCGATGCGGTCGACGGGCTCGACGAGCGCATCGCCGTCGGTGTGGCGCTCGCACGGCGGGAGTCGGAGGCCCCGGGTGCGTTGGTGCTGAAACTGCGTCAGCAGGAGCCCGAAGCGTTCACCGCCTGCGCCGGACTGGGCGTACGCGGCCTGATCCCGGAGATCGCCGCGTTCTGGAAGCCGTATCTGGAGGCCGCGGTGGACGCCGGAGAGATCCACCCGGCCACCGATTGTGCAGAGGCCGCCGAGTGGATCGCGCGGATCGTCGTCAGCCTGGCGACGGTGCCGGGCGAGCACTGCGACCTCGATGACCACGCGTCGGTTCTGCGCCACGCCCGGCGCTACATCGTCGCGGGACTGCGGGCCGAGCCGGCGCCCTGAGTCACGCGGCGGCCGGCGGCCTGCCCGTCATCTGCATGAGGAGCTCGCGGATCGGCGCGTGGTGTGTGCGGCCCTCCCCCACCTCGAAGTCGACATCGGTGGCGACGAGCCGCACTCCGGCGAGACGCCGACGCGCCTGGAACGGGAAACCCATCTGCCAGACGCGCTGCGCGGCCGCGACGGCGGCGTCGTCAGGCATCGCTCGATCGACGCCGAGAGGAACGCACAGGTCCTGGCCGTGGACGAGCAGGTCGATCAGCGGCTCCATCGCCGAGGTTCCGGGCGGGTGCCGTCGCGATTCGGCGTCGGCCCGTAGCGCGGCGGCGATCTGCGCCGGGCTGCGCCGGTCTGTGCGAGCCATGCGATCGACCACAGCGTTGAAGCGAAAGCCGCTGCGTGCGGCCTCGAACAGCATGCGCGGCACGGGCAGGGTGCCGTGGGTGAGATGAGCGGCCACGTGACGGACCGACCACCCGGCGCACAGGGACGGCGTCTCCCAGCACCCCGGCTGGTCGGCGTCCAGAGCCTCGACGAGGTCGGCGAGCTCACGACGCTGGGCGGCGATGTGTCGCCACACAACTGCATCCTCCACGAGACCCTCCCCATTTAGTCAGTTACCCTGACGAAAATAGTCAGATACTCGTACTAAAGTCAACGACCATGGCGGACGACCCGAGTACGGCAACGCTGATGTTCATCGCGCACCGCGACGTCGAAACGCGGGTGATGGCCGCGCTGGCCACGGCGGGAATCACCGATGTGACGCTCGCGCAGTCGCGATTGCTCCAGCGCCTGAGCCCGGAAGGCACGCGTCTGACCGACCTGGCCGATCAGGCCCGGATCACCAAACAGACCGCCGGCGCGCTCGTCGATCAACTGGAACGTGCGGGCTACGTGGACCGCAGGCCCGACCCGCGTGACGCACGGGCACGCCTGGTGACGCTCACCGACAAGGGCGACGCACTGTGCCGCCTGGCAGCCGACGAGGTCGCCCGGGTCGAGCAGCGGTGGCGCGAGCGCCTCGGGGCACGGTCCTTCGAGGCGCTGCGCGCGGCGTTGATCTCGCTACGCGAGATCACCGACCCCTACCGCTGACAAGTCAGTCGTCGCCGTTGCCGCCGGGGGTGTTCTTCGAGACCTGGACCAGGAACTCGTAGTTGTTCTTGGTCTTGCGCAGCTGACTCATCAGCAGGTCGATGGCCTGGTGCGGGTCCAGCCCGGAGAGCACGCGGCGCAGCTTGTGCACGATCGCGAACTCGTCGGGCGAGAGCAGCAGCTCGTCCTTGCGGGTACCGGACGGGTTGACGTCCACCGCGGGGAACACCCGGCGCTCGGCGATCTTGCGGTCGAGCTTGAGCTCGGCGTTACCGGTGCCCTTGAATTCCTCGAAGATCACCGTGTCACCGGTGGAACCGGTCTCGACCATCGCCGTGGCGATGATGGTCAGCGAGCCACCCTCTTCGATGTTGCGCGCCGCACCGAGGAACCGCTTCGGCGGGTACAGCGCGGTCGAGTCGACACCACCGGAGAGGATGCGACCGGACGCGGGCGAGGCGTTGTTGTAGGCGCGGCCCAGCCGGGTGATGGAGTCCAGCAGCACGACGACGTCCTTGCCCTGCTCCACGAGGCGCTTCGCGCGCTCGATCGCGAGCTCGGCAGCCTGCGTGTGGTCTGACGGCGGACGATCGAAGGTCGAGGCGATGACCTCTCCCTTGACCGAGCGCTGCATGTCGGTGACCTCTTCGGGCCGTTCGTCGACCAGCACGACCATCAGGTGGCATTCGGGATTGTTGCGGGTGATCGCGTTGGCGATGTCCTGCATGATCGTGGTCTTACCGGCCTTGGGCGGCGAGACGATCAGGGCGCGCTGGCCCTTGCCGATCGGCATGATCAGGTCGATGACGCGCGTGGTCAGCTTGTCTCCGCTGGTCTCCAGGCGCAGCCGCTGATTCGGGTAGAGCGGCGTGAGCTTGGTGAACTCGGGCCGCTTGCGGGCCTCCTCGACGGGCTTGCCGTTGACGGAGTCCAGGCGCACCAGCGGATTGAACTTCTGGCGGGAGTTCTGCCCTCCGCCGTCGCCCTCCTTGGGCACCCGCACGGCACCGGTCACCGCGTCACCGCGGCGCAGCCCGTTCTTGCGGACCATGTTCATCGACACGTAGACGTCATTGGGCCCCGCCAGGTATCCGGAGGTCCGCACGAACGCGTAGTTGTCGAGGACGTCGAGAATGCCGGCGACCGGCTGCACGACGTCGTCTTCGCGCAGTTCGGTGTCGCGGTCCGCACCGCCGCCGCCACCCTCACCACCGCGTTCGCGGCGGCGACGATCACGGAATCGGCGGCCGCGCCGGCCCTGCCGGCCGTCACCGTCGTCGTCGTTGTCGTTGTCGGAGTTGCGGTTGTCCTGGTTGCGATTGCCCTGGTTGCGGTCGTTCTGCTGGTTCTGCTGCCGGTTGCCACCATCGTTCTGGTTGCGGTCGTTCTGGCTGCGGTCGTTCTGGTTGCGGTTGTCGTTCTGACGACCACCGTCGTTCTGCCGGTTGCCGCTCTCGTTCTGGTTGCGGCCCTCGTTCTGACGGGTGCCGCCCTCGTTCTGGGTGCGACCCTCGTTCTGGGTGCGGCCGTCGCGGTCGGACTTCTCCGCCGCGTCACGTGTGGTGTCCTGGCTGTCCTGCCCGCGCTCCTGCTCGGGCTTGCGCTCCGGGGCCTCGGTGGGCGCCGGGGCGGCCTCTGCACGCGGGGCGTCCTGGCTCTCGGGCTGGTCAGTGGTCTTGGCTTCACCCTGCCCGCGGGACGCGGATCGGCGCTCGCGGCGCTGCGGCGGCGCCGCATCGGCCGGCGCGGAGGCCTCGGCTGCGGGTGCGGATTCGGCAGACTTGCCGTTGGTGTCGCCGCGGCGCTCACGGATGGCGGCGATCAGTTCGCTCTTGCGCATCCCGGAGGCGCCTTCGACGCCGATCTCTTTGGCCAGCGTGCGCAGCTCGGGCAGCACCATGCTGGTCAGCGCGCCGCGGCGCGCGGGCGCCGCGGATGCAGCGGGAGCGTCGGTGGTCACGGCAGGAGACGCGCCGTTGTCAGCGCTGGAGTCAGCCGTGATGAGGTCCGTATCGGTCACGGATTTCCTTTCTTCCCTCGCTGATCTTCGTCTCGCGAGGGGTCTGTGCGCTCAGTCCAATCCGCTGAACGCTGAGGTCACACCGCTGCCACAGCATCGGTGATCCACGGGTCCGCCGGGATACGACACAACCGCCGGTCCACGAGTTGAGCACCTGAAAAGTTTGGATCGTCCTGAGGTCTGCAGTCGACGCAGGGCGAAATGCCTGCGATTGCTGGACGACTGCGAGAATAACCCGCTTCGGAGCCGGAAGCAAGAATCCGGCTTGACTCACGAAAAGTGCCCGCGAAACGCCCTCGGTGCCTCACGTAAGAATGCCCGCGAAATGGTGATCGTCGTGGAGCATGGGAAGTGGGTTGTCGATGGCGTCTCGTGCCGAGGTCACCGCCAGGTACGCCAAGGCGTATGTGAGGGCTTCGAAGAAGGACCGGGGCCGGATTCTGGATCAGGTGGTCGAGGTGACCGGCTGGTCGCGTGATAACGCCCGCCGGCGGCTCACGGTAGCGGCCAGGCGCCCGCCGGGTGCGGGCCGCAGTGTCGCAAAACGGCCGCGCAAACCGCGCTCGCCGAAGTACAGCTATGACACCCGTAAGGTGCTGCAGAAGGTCTGGGCCGCCTCGGGTGGGCAGTGCGGCAAGTACCTGGCTGCTTCGATGGCCCTGCAGCTCGACGGGTTGGAGCGCCACGGCGAGTTGGTCTTTGGCCGTGACCGTTACAGCCCGACGGTGCGCGAGGAGCTGTTGGCGATGAGCGCGGCGTCAATCGACCGCTATCTGGCGCCGGTGAAAGCCAAAGACCAGATCAAGGGCAAGTCCACCACCAAGCCCTCGCCGCTGTTGCGCTCGTCGGTCAAGATTCGCAAGGCCACCGACGAAATCGAAGCTGCGCCAGGCTTTTTCGAAGGAGACACCGTCGCGCACTGCGGGCCGACGTTGAAGGGCGAGTTCGCCCGCACCCTCAACCTCACCGATGTGCACACCGGCTGGACTTTCACGCGGACCGTGCGCAACAACGCCCACACCCACATCCTGGCCGCCCTGAAAGCAGGTGTGCATGAAATACCGTATGAGGTAACTGGTTTGGACTTCGACAACGGCACCGAGTTCCTCAACAAAGCCGTCATCAAATGGGCCGGGCAGATGGAGATCTTCTTCACCCGCTCCCGGCCGTACAAGAAGAACGACCAGGCCACCATCGAGTCCAAGAACAACCATCTCGTCCGCAAGTACGGGTTCTACTACCGCTACGACACCGACGAGGAACGTGCGGTGCTCAACCGGCTCTGGCCTCTGGTCAACGACCGGCTCAACTACCTGACCCCCACCATCAAACCCATCGGCTACGCCAGCAGCGGTGACGGCCGGCGCCGCCGTCTCTACGACCAGCCCAAGACCCCACTGGACCGGCTACTGGCGGCCGGCGTCCTCTCACCAGCCCAAGAATCGGAGCTCCTGACCTACCGCGACAGCCTGAACCCGGCCGCGATGGGACGCCAGATCGCCGACCTGCAGAACCGACTTCTCCAGCTGGCCAAGGAGAAAACCGAACAGCTCTACCTCGCCAGCATCCCCACCGCCCTACCCGACACCCGCAAAGGCATCCGGATCAAGGCCTCCTGACCCAACGCCGTTTCGCGGGCATTCTTACCTGAGGCATGGATCAGATTTCGCGGGCATCTTGATCTGAGGCATCACGGAATCGCCGTGATTCATCTGGTGCGTGTGTGACTGCGGCGGTGCCGGCGATCAGGACCGCGCGGCGACACCGGCCGACCAGGTCACCCCGTGTCCGACCGGGGTCTTCACGACGGTGAACCCGAGTTCCCGACCGCGTTGCACCGCCTCGGCGGGCAGTTCGGCATGGTGCTCGGCGTGGTTACCGAAGGCGAGCACTGCGGGCCCGGCGCCCGACAGCACTGCTGGTATGCCACAACGACGCAGGACGTCGAGGTATTCCGCGGACGCCGGTAGCGCAGGGGCCCGTTGCGGCTGGTGCAGCACGTCCTCGGTCGCAGCCATCAGCAGGTCGGGCCGCTCGGTCAGCGCCACGACCAACAGCGCCGCCCGACTCAGGTTGAAGCGGGCATCGGTGTGGCTGACCTGGTCCGGGAGCAGGATTCGGGTCTCCGCGGTGGACGAGCGCACGGCAGGGATCGCACTGAACAGCACGATGTCCGGATGCAGCCGGATCGGCGCAGCGGAGTAGCGAGGCGCTCCCCCGGCGCCCTCGGTCCACGACACCACTGCGCCACCCAGCACTGCAGCAGAGGCGTTGTCGGGATGCCCTTCGAACTCCGAGGAGGCCTGCACCAGGGCCTCGGTACACATCGGACTCGAACCCGCCTGTGCGGCAAGGCCGTTGGCAGCAGCCAGCCCGCCGACGACGGCAGCCGCCGACGAGCCGAGACCGCGCGAGTGGGGAATGGTGTTGCGGCAGCGGACGATCAGCCCCGGCGCCGAGACGTTCGTCTCCTGCAACCCGCGTTGGATGGCCCGCACCACCAGATGAGACGCATCGAGAGGCACCTGCCCCTCGCCTTCGCCCCGCACCTCGACCACGAGGCCCGATTCTGTTGTCTCGACCACGATTTCGTCGTAGATGCCGAGCGCGATGCCCATGCTGTCGAAACCGGGGCCCAGGTTGGCGCTCGAGGCCGCCACCACTGCGGTCGCGGTCAAACCCGGGGGCAGGGTACGGGTCGCGGACACGTCGTCTCAGACCAGGCCGAGCTTGGCGACGACGGCGACCGGATCGACCGGGACGGGGATCACCGCGGGCATGCCCTTGAGCGCCGTATCGGGATCCTTGAGGCCGTTCCCGGTCACGGTGCACACCACCGTGGACCCCTTGGCCACCCAGCCGTCCTCGATGGACTTCAGCAGGCCGGCGATGCTGGCCGCCGACGCCGGCTCGACGAAGACACCCTCGGTGCGCGCCACCAGGTGGTAGGCCGCGAGGATCTCCTCGTCGGTGGCTGCGAGGAACTTGCCGTCGGACTGCTGTTGGGCTTCGACCGCCTGCGTCCACGACGCAGGCGAGCCGATCCGGATCGCGGTCGCGATGGTCTCGGGGTCGCTGACGGGTTCGCCGGACACCAGCGGCGCGGCACCGGCTGCCTGCGTGCCGAGCATGCGGGGCAGGCGCGCGGCCAGGCCGTCACGGTGGTATTCGGTGTAGCCCTTCCAGTACGCGGTGATGTTCCCGGCGTTACCGACCGGGAGCGCGTGCACATCGGGTGCGTCACCGAGCGCGTCGACGATCTCGAACGCGGCGGTCTTCTGGCCTTCGATGCGGAACGGGTTCACCGAGTTCACCAGCGACACCGTTGGGAAGTCGGCGGTGAGTTTGCGCGCCAGCTCGAGGCAGTCGTCGAAGTTACCGTCGATCTGAATGATCTTCGCGCCGTGCATGACTGCCTGCGCGAGCTTGCCCATCGCGATCTTGCCCTGCGGCACGAGCACTGCGCAGGTGATGCCGGCGCGGGCGGCGTAGGCGGCGGCCGAGGCCGACGTGTTGCCCGTGGACGCGCAGAGGACCGCCTGCTGACCGCGCGCGACCGCCTCGGTGACGGCCATCGTCATGCCACGATCCTTGAACGATCCGGTGGGGTTGAGACCCTCCACCTTGAGATGCACGGTGCAGCCGGTGTAGTCGGACAGCCGCGGGGCCGGCAGCAGCGGAGTGCCGCCCTCTCGCAACGTGATCGGCGTCCACGAGTGGTCGATGGGCAACCGTTCGCGGTAGGCCTCGATCAGTCCGGGCCAGGGCTGGTGTACGGCACGGGTGGTGTTCACTCTGCAGTCCCTTCCATCCGCAACACGCTGTTGATGCTGGACACGACTTCCAGATCAGCCAGTGCGGCAACGGTTTCCGATAATGCGGCATCGGTTGCCCGGTGGGTGACCACGACGATGCGGGCGCCGCAGCGCGTTCCGCCCTCGTCGACCATGCCTTCCTGACGCACCTCGGCGATGCTGACCTCGCGCTTGGAGAACTCGGCGGCGACGGCCGACAGCACGCCCGGGCGGTCGGTAACGTTCATGTTGACGTAGTAGCGGGTCGCGATGTCGCCGATCGGCGCCACCGGCAGCTTGGCGTACTTGGACTCTCGGGGCCCACGCCCGCCCTGCACGCGGTTGCGTGCGGCCATCACGACGTCACCCAGCACGGCCGACGCGGTTGGAGCACCGCCGGCGCCCTGCCCGTAGAACATCAGCCGGCCGGCGGCCTCGGCTTCCACCACCACCGCGTTGAAGGCCCCGTTGACCGACGCGAGCGGATGGGTCAACGGCACGAGCGCGGGATAGACCCGAGCCGAAACCCGCTGCTGCCCATCGTCATCGGTGAGCCGCTCGCAGATCGCCAGCAGCTTGATCGTGCAGCCGAGCGCGCGCGCCGAGGCGAAGTCGGCGGCGCTGACCTTCGTGATTCCCTCGCGGTACACGTCGTCGGCGGTGACCCGGGTGTGGAAGGCGATCGAGGCGAGGATGGCCGCCTTGGCCGCTGCGTCGTATCCCTCGACGTCAGCGGTGGGGTCGGCTTCGGCGTAGCCGAGCGCGCCGGCGTCGGCCAGAGCGCTGCCGTAATCGGCGCCCGTGCTGTCCATCGCGGACAGGATGTAGTTCGTGGTGCCGTTGACGATGCCGGCCACCCGGAGCACCGTGTCGCCGGCCAGCGACTGGGTCAGCGGACGGATCACCGGGATCGCCCCGGCCACGGCAGCCTCGAAATACAGGTCCACGTGCGCGTTCTCGGCGGCCTGGGCCAGTTCGCCTGCCGCGACCGCCATCAGCGCCTTGTTGGCGGTGACGACGGACTTGCCCTGCTCCAGTGCCGCCAGGATGGCCTTGCGCGCCGGTTCCACCGGGCCCATGAGCTCGACGACGATGTCGATGTCGTCGCGCGAGACCAGGCCGTCGATGTCGTCGGTGAGCAGGTCGACGGGCACCCCACGATCGTCGGCGACGCGGCGCACGCCGATGCCGCGGACCTCCAACGGCGCGCCGATGCGCGCGGTCAGGTCGGCCGCGCTGCGCTCGATGATGCGCACCACCTCGCTACCAACGTTGCCGTGGCCCAAAACGGCCACCCCGATCGCGTCGCTCACCGCGTTACCTCACTTCCAGACTCAACAAGTCGTCAACCGTTTCCCGGCGCAGGATCAGGCGGGTCTGCCCGTCGCGCACGGCCACCACGGCCGGCCGGCCGATCAGGTTGTATCGGCTCGACATCGAATAGCAGTATGCGCCGGTGGCCGCCACCCCGAGCAGGTCACCCGGGGCCACGTCACCGGGCAGCCAGGCGTCGCGCACCACGATGTCACCGCTTTCGCAGTGTTTCCCGACCACCCGGGAGAGCACCGGGGCCTCCTCGGTGATGCGGGAGAGCAGGCGGACGTCGTATTCGGCGCCGTAGAGCGAGGTGCGGATGTTGTCGCTCATCCCGCCGTCGACGCTGACGTAGCGGCGCTGCCGGTCCGCCGCGATCGCGACGTCCTTGACGGTGCCGACCTCGTAGACCGTGATGGTGCCGGGCCCGGCGATCGCCCGGCCCGGTTCGACGACGAGTCGGGGTGCCGGCAGCCCGACGGCGGCAGATTCGTTCTCGACGATGGCCCCGATCTTGGCGGCGAGATCCTCCATCGGCGGTGGATCGTCCGAGGGCAGATACGAGATGCCCAACCCACCCCCGAGGTCGACGATCGACATCTGTGCGGTCTTGTCGACCCCGAACTCGGCGATGACGTCGCGCAGCAAGCCGATGACCCGGTGCGCGGCGAGCTCGAAGCCCGCGACGTCGAAGATCTGCGAACCGATGTGGCTGTGCAGGCCGACCAGGCGTAGGTGATCGGCCTCGAACACCCGGCGCACGGCGGCCATCGCGGCGCCGCTGGCCAGCGACAGGCCGAACTTCTGATCCTCGTGCGCGGTGGAGATGAATTCGTGGGTGTGCGCCTCCACGCCGACGGTGATGCGGATCAGCACGTCCTGGACGAGACCAGCGGCACCGGCGATGTCGTCCAGCCGCTCGATCTCGATCATCGAATCGACCACGACGTGCTCGATCCCCGCCTGCACCGCGGCGGTCAGCTCGGCGATGGATTTGTTGTTGCCGTGCAGCGCAATGCGATTGGCGGGGAAGCCGGCATGCAGGGCGACAGCGAGCTCTCCCCCGCTGGCGACGTCGAGGGACAGACCTTCCTCGTCGACCCAGCGCGCGACCTCGGTGCACAGGAATGCCTTGGCCGCGTAGCGCACATGGTCGCCGCCCCCGAAAGCTGCCGCGATTTCGCGACAGCGAGAACGGAAGTCGTCCTCGTCGACGACGAACACCGGGGTGCCGTACTCGGCGGCGATGTCGGTCACCGAAACCCCGCCGATAGTCAGGACACCGGCGTCGTCGCGAACCGCGTTGCGAGGCCAGACATTCGGCGCCAACGCCGCGACATCGGCCGCGGTCTGAGGCCGGGCCGGCGCGCCCGCGTGGTGAATCTCTTCAGCGTGACGGGGCCCGGCCGGGTGGGCGATCACATCCGCTCCGGCGCGCTGACGCCGAGGATGCCCAGACCGTTGGCGATCACCTGACGGGTGGCAGCACACAGCGCCAGCCGCGCAGCGTGCAGATCGCCGGGCTCCTCGTCACCCTGGGGCAGCACCCGGCAGGAATCGTAGAAGCGGTGGTAATCGCCCGCCAGATCCTCGAGATAGCGCGAGACACGGTGCGGTTCGCGCAGCGCTGCGGCGGTGGCGAGCACCCGCGGGAACTCGCCGATGTTGCGGATCAGGGTGCCCTCTTTGTCGTGGGTCAGCAGATCCAGATGAGCGGTGTCGGGCGCGATGCCGAGATCGGCGGCGTTGCGGGCCAGCGCGCACAGCCGCGCATGCGCGTATTGCACGTAGTAGACCGGGTTTTCGGCCGATGCCGAGGACCACAGCTGCAGATCGATGTCGATCGGGGTGTCGACCGAGCTGCGGATCAGCGCGTAGCGCGCGGCGTCCACGCCGATCGCCTCGACGAGGTCGTCAAGCGTGATCACGGTGCCGGCACGCTTGCTCATCCGCACCGGCTGACCGTCGCGCACCAGGTTCACCATCTGACCGATCAGCACCTCGACGGTGTCGGGATCGTCGCCCAGAGCTGCAGCGGCGGCTTTCAGGCGCGCGATGTAGCCGTGGTGGTCGGCGCCGAGCATGTAGATGCACAGGTCGAACCCGCGCTGGCGCTTGTCCAGGAAGTAGGCGAGGTCACCGGCGATGTAGGCCGGGTTGCCGTCGCTTTTGATGACGACGCGATCCTTGTCGTCCCCGTAGTCGGTGGTGCGCAACCAGGTGGCGCCGTCCTTCTCGTAGATGGCGCCGGTGTCGCGCAGCTTGGCGATCGCCTGGTCGACGCGGCCGGAGGTGTGCATCGAGTCTTCGTGGGTGTAGATGTCGAAATCGGTGCCGAAGTCGTGCAGCGAGGCCTTGATGTGGTCGAACATCAGGTTGACGCCGATGGCGCGGAAGGTCTCCCGCATCTGCTCGTCGGGCAGGTTCAGCGCATCGGGTTCCTTGGCGAGCACCTGTGCTGCGATGTCGCCGATGTAGGTGCCTGCGTAGCCGTCCTCGGGCGTCGGCTCACCCTTTGCGGCCGCGATCAGCGAGTTCGTGAACCGGTCGATCTGCGCGCCATGGTCGTTGAAGTAGTACTCGCGTACCACCTCGGCGCCCTGGGTGGTCAGCAGCCGGCCCAGCGCGTCACCGACGGCCGCCCACCGGGTGCCGCCGATGTGGATGGGTCCGGTCGGGTTGGCCGAGACGAACTCGAGGTTGACCTTCGTGCCGGCGAGCTGGGCCGACGTCCCGTAGCCCGCGGCGGCGGCGATGACGTCGCCAACCAGCACGTTCTGTGCGGCCGCCTCGATGCGGAGGTTGACGAAGCCGGGTCCGGCGACGTCGGCGGCGGCGATGCCGCTCTGCTCGGTGAGTGCGGCGGCCAGCCATCCGGCCAGCTCGCGGGGGTTGGCGCCGACTTTCTTGCCGAGCTGCAGGGCCAGGTTGGTGGCGTAGTCGCCGTGCTCGGGGTTGCGGGGGCGTTCCACGGTGACGGTGGCCGGCAGTGCAGAGGAGTCCAGGCCGTGCGCATCGAGCACCGCGGCAGCGGTGCTGCGGAGCAGTTCGGCCAGATCGGCGGGGGTCACGAGGGACCATCCTATGGTCTGGGCCCCTCATGCCCCGAATCCGTTTCCCCGCACGGATGCGCTACGCTAACCACGCCCGATCGGCGCAGCATCACCACGCGCCCCCGTAGCTCAGGGGATAGAGCGTCTGCCTCCGGAGCAGAAGGCCGCAGGTTCGAATCCTGCCGGGGGCACTTTTCGCGGCCAGGGAATTCCCGTTCAGACCGTTGCCTGCCGGCAGTCGGCGTCACGAACGTCGACGCCGCACCACGGTGGAGATCGCGTAGTAGACCGGCACACAGGCCCACACGAGTGCCAGTGACACGCTCAAGCCGAGTGGGTAATCGCGGTCGAGAACGGTCGGGTTGTCCGGTTTGGCGCCCGGGGTGTCGAAGACCGGTATCGCAAGAAGGACCAGGGTGGCCGAGCACATCGCAGCGACGGCGATCGGTGGCCACCAGCCTCGCCCCAGCACCCGGCGCCCGGTGTAGCCGAGCGCTGCGGTGACCGGGGCGAACACGAAGTCATGGACCACCACGCCGACTGCAATCCATATGCCGATGCGGATGAGCGTCTGGATGTTCAGATCCAGGAGCAGCCAGGCACCGCAGGACGCGCTGACGATTCCGGCGATCACAAGAGCGCCCCGTAGGGCGTTAGTCGCGGCACTCGACGACGCGGTCTGCCCCGTCATTCGCCGACCACCTCGATTCGGGTCAGCCACTTCGTCTGCAGGACACCGGGCCTTGTCGGAGCGATGAGCCGGCAGGGGTAACCGTGGTCGAGGTGGAGCTGCTCACCGTTGAGCCGCAGAGCGATCAGCGTCGCCGAATCACGGGCGTGCGGCGCAGGCAGGATCGTGCGCGAGTACGGTCCTGGCGGTTCCAGTGAGATCATTCGCGCGGCGGATTCCGGCGAACCACCCACCGCTGCAATGAGATCGGCGAGTACGACACCCGTCCACGACGCATTGACGCTCCATCCCTCGACGCAGGCGATAGGCAATTCGCGTGTCGACTGGGGCATGGCCTGCAGGTCGGCCAGCGTGAAACTGCGAGTGGCGGTGGGGCCGACGACCGTCAGCCGGTAATCCGGCGACTGGGCGGCACGCACGACACCGGCGGCGAACGCCGTCCGATTGATGGGCACACCCTGCGGGCCGTCGCCGGAGCGAGGAGCGAGCACCGACAGCCGTCTCAGCCACGGCACCGTCTGACCGGCGGTCGCGACGGTCGCCAGCACGGTGGCCGCAGCAGCGCCGATCAGGACGGTGCGGCGGGTCGCCCCTACCGCGCCGCCACCGGCGACATCGCCTGCATCGATCGGCTCACCGAGTGCGCGACGGATCACCGGGAGCTTGACACCGACGTGCACCGCAACCGCCCCCAGGGCGACCCAGGCCATCGCGAAATGAACTGGCGGAAAATAGAATTCGAACACATACCACTGAGCGATGTTGAGAAGCCCGTGCTCAGCTGGAAGATCATCGAGCCGACGAGCACGAGGATGGACAGTCGCTCGAGCTGGCGCGCCACGCCTCCGATCACAGGGCGGGCGAAGAGCTTGGGCCACACCGACCACAGCTTGACCATCAACAGCGGAATCGCGGCGATCCCGCTGATCACGTGCAGCCCCTGCGTGACGCGATACAGCCAGACGGGCCGCGTGGGCCACCAGAACCACGGCTGTGGATGTTGTATGAGGTGACTGATCAGTCCTGTCGCCATGCACAACACGACGGCGACCCCGAGCCACATCCCGACACGGACGGTCACCGCCGTGCTGCGGCTTCTCGCGAAGCCCCGTGTATCCGGCGCTGCCGGCGCGCCAACATCTGCAGACATGTCGTCTCTCACTCCGTCACCGAACCGCCCCGAACTGTACTGTCCGATACAAAGAATGTACTGTCAAGTACAGAGACGTCGAGAGCGAGAGGAGGAGGCTGTCGTGAGGGTGGCACCGACGACGGATCGCGGTCGAGCGACCGTGACGCGCATCCTCGATGCAGCGTGCGATCTCTTTGGCGCTCAGGGTGTTCGGACCACGACGCTCGACGAGATCGGCGCCGCCGCAGGTGTCGGGCGCAGTCAGCTCTACCACTTCTTCGTCGACAAGTCCGACCTGGTCGCCGAAGTGGTCGCCTACCAGGTCGAAAGGGTCGTCGCCGGTCTCGCTCCGTCTCTGGAGTCGATGTCGACACCTGCCGACGTGCAGGCCTGGTGCGATGAAGTCGTGGCTTTCCACGCCGCGTCCGCACCATCGATTCGTTGCCCCATCGGGTCACTCGTGCACCAACTCGGCGAGTCCGACACAGCAGCACGCCATGCGCTGCTTTCCGGATTCCAACGATGGGAACAGCTGTTGGCCAGGGGACTTCGGCGCGTCGCTGACAACGGTGGTCTGACCGAGAGCTCCGACGCCGACACTCTGGCCTCTGCGATGCTCGCGGCCTATCAGGGCGGCGTGCTGCTCGCCCGTGCCACCGGCGACGTGGCCCCGTTGCGTCGCGCCCTTCTCGGCGTCACCGCCGCGGCGATCGCCCGCTCCCCTCACCCAGAAGGGACGCCGAACAGGACAGCGAAAGCCTGACCGATCGTCCCGAGCACCGCCGTTTCATCACGAGCCGATCCGAACTTCCGGCGGCATGACCCATGTGGAGGACTCGATGAGCTATCCCGATCGATTCGACGCGGTGGTGATAGGCGGGGGCCCGGGCGGGGTCACCGCGGCCATTCGGCTCGCGGGCCACGGACTCGCCGTCGCCGTCATCGAAGACCGGTTGATCGGCGGCGAATGCCACTACTGGGCGTGCAACCCGACCAAGACGCTCATCCGGCCCATCGAGGTTCTCGACCTCGCCAAAGCCGTACCCGGTGTGCGCGAGGTCCTCGCGAGCCAGACCGTGGACGTTGGTGCTGTCTTGAGCAAGCGAGACGCGGTGATCGACCACCTCGTCGACCGGGACCTCGTCGCCGGCCTGACCGAAGCCGGGATCGAGGTGGTCCGGGGTCGAGGTCGGCTCGACGGCGAACGCACAGTGGTGGTGAACGATCCCGACGGACACGAGCGTCGACTTCAGGCCGAACACGCTGTCATCCTCGCCACCGGGACACGCCCCTTCATCCCGGACATCGACGGATTGCCCTCTGCCGCGCCATGGACCAACCGCGAACTCGCGACCATGACGCGCGTCCCGGACAGAACCGTCGTCCTCGGGGGCGGAGTCGTCGGCGTGGAGAGCGCGACCATTCTGTCCGGGCTCGGAAGCGAGGTCACGCTGTTGGCACGCGGGTCCGGCCTTCTGCGAGGTTCCGAACCCTTCGTCGGTGCGCGCGTGTCGCGCGCTCTGCAGGACCGCGGTGTCGAGATCCGCTGCGAAACGCCGGTGACGTCGGTCGTGCGAAACGATTCCGGCGGTGTCACGATCTTCGCCGCCGGCTCACGCTTGGAGGCCGACGAAATCGTCGTTGCCACAGGTCGTTCGGTGAACACCGACGACGTGGGCCTGGACACCGTGGATCTTCCGGTGGGAGAGTTCGTCGCCGTCGACGATCACCTCACGGCGACCGGAGTCGGTGGTGAATGGCTCTACGCGATCGGCGACACGACGGGTCGTGCGCTGCTCTCCCATGTGTCTCAGTATCACGCGGGCATCGTGGCGGATGTCGTGGCCGGTCGCGCACGCGGCGCCGCACCGGACGCGACGGGATCGTCCGCACAGGACACCGGCCGACTGCCTCAGATCATCTTCACAGACCCGCAGGTGGTGGAGGTCGGTTACACCGAATCCCACGCGCGCGCAGCGGGATTCGCCGTCACCACGCGGTGCGCTACATACCCCGGTGGTCTCGGAGAACTCCTGATCCTGCGCGACGGCTTCGAAGGCGAGGCCAAGTTGGTGATCGACGCCGAACGCGACACACTTCTCGGAGCCACATTCGTCGGACCGAACGTGGCCGACTTGGTCCATGGCGCCACCGTCGCAGTCGTCGGCGAAGTTCCCCTGTCGGTGCTGCGACACGTCATAGCGCCTCATCCGTCGCTCAGCCAGATCTGGAACCCGCTTCTCGCCGGCTGATCAGCGGGCCGTCCGGCCCGCTGTCCACCGATCGGCCGGACCTCGTCATCTGCAGTGTCACAACCTGTTCATGACGAGTCTGCGACCCCTGAAGACATCACCCCGAGGGTCGAAAGACAGCGCGGACGCAGCCATCGGACTTGTTCTTGAACATTCGGTAGCCCTGCGGGCCCTGGTCCAACGGCATGACGTGGGTGGCGAGATGTTCGGTGTCCAGCTCCCCGTCCGCCATGTGCTGCAGGATCCTGGGAATGTAGCGATGACCGTGTTGCTGCGCCCCACGCACAGTCATCGACTTGTTCATGATGGCACCGAGCGGAAACTTGTCGACGACTCCGCCGTACACGCCCAGGATGAACATGCTGCCACCCTTGCGGCATGCGTAGGCGGCCTCGCGGAGTGCCGTGGGCCGGTCGCTCTGCAGGCGTAGTTGCTGCTTCACCTGATCGTAGAGATACGCCGGGCCCGTGCCGTGCGCTTCCATCCCGACGGCCTCGATCACCACGTCGGGGCCACGGCCGCCGGTGCGCTCCTTCAACTCGGCCAAGACGCTGTCCTTGGAGTAGTCCAGTGTTTCAGCGCCGATGTGTGTGCGCACCTGCCCAAGTCGTTCGGGGAACCGGTCGATGACGATGACCTGCTCTGCGCCCATGAGCATTGCGCCGCGCGCAGCCATCTGCCCCACCCCGCCCGCGCCCCACACGGCGACGATGTCGCCGGGAGCGACGCCCGCGCCGTCAGCGCCGGTCCACCCGGTCGGGGCGGCGTCGGAGGCGAACAGCGCCGCCAGGTCCGAAACCCCCTCCGGCACGGTGAATGCACCATGGTCGGCATAGGGCACGCGAATGTATTCGGCGTGGCTGCCGGCGTACCCACCCAGCGCATGGCTGTACGCGAAGCATCCGCCGATCGCAGACCCCCACATCGCCTCGGTGAGTGCAGGGTTGGGATTGCCGTTGTCACACAACGAGAACAGCTGGTTCTGGCAGTACCAGCACTGTCCGCAGGCGACGAACGAGCAGACCACGACTCGGTCACCCACCCGGTGGTTGCGGACGGCCGGGCCGACTTCCACCACCTCGCCCATGAACTCGTGTCCCAGCACGTCGCCGGCGCGCATGGTCGGGATGTAGCCGCCCAGCAGGTGGAGGTCCGACCCGCACGTCGTCGATAACCTGACCTGGAGGATCACGTCGTGATCGTTGAGGATTTCGGGGTCGTCGACGGTCTCCACCGACGTCTCGTTGACTCCTGTCCAACAGAGGGCCTTCACAGGACTCCCTCCCCACCTGCGCGGCGGGTCGCCAACTCGACCAGTTTGCCGGTCGGGGCGGCGCTGCGGGTGCCGTGCGGTACGGGGTCGACCCGCAGCACCTCACCCACTTCGATCAGTTGTTTGGCTTGACGCAGGGCCGACCGGAGCTGCTGGCGCGGGTCGTCTCCCGACACGCGGCTGGCAACCGACCCGGGCCCACTGGGCTCCGCCTGGCGCAGCCGCGCGGCGAGTTCCGTGCCCTTCCCGCCGGGAGCGGTGCGGACGTGCACTTCGATGCGGTCGCCGAGCGCGGCGAGGGGCTCGGGCACCCGGCCGCCCGGCATGAGGTCCTCCGCAGGCTTGTTGATGGTCACACTGCGCCACCGCGATCGCGGCTCGGGGTCTGCGGCCTGGGACGTTTCGCCGGCGAGCCTGCGTTGCAGCTGGCGGGCCAGCTGACCGGCGACGTTCAGACCCGCCTGCGCAACCTTGCTGACCGGGGTACTCACGAGCCGCTCCCCGCGCCGGCGGGCTGTGCGGCCGAACTGAACAAGTCCACGATCGCCGCGCAGAAGGCGGGGAGGTCGTCCGGCGATCGGCTGGTGACCAGGTTCCCGTCCCGCGCCACCTCCTCGTCGACGACGTTGGCGCCGGCATTGCGCAGGTCGGTGCGGATGCTCGGGTAGGAGGTGAGCGTCCGGCCGCTCGCGACGCCGGCCTCGATCAGCGTCCATGGTCCGTGGCATATCGAAGCGACCGGCTTACTCGCGGACATGAAGTCGCGGACGAACGCGACCGCGGCGGAATTCATTCGCAGCTGGTCCGGATTCACCGTTCCGCCAGGCAGCAACAACCCGTCGTAGTCGTCGACCGACGCTGACTCCACCAAGCCGTCCACGGAGAACGTACCTGCCGATTCCAGGTCGTGGTCGCGCGCTTGAATCTCGCCGTCGTGCAACGACAGCAGATCGGTGGTGCCTCCGGCGTCGTGCACAGCCTGTCTGGGCTGTTCCAGTTCCACCCGTTCCACGCCGTCCGCGGCCAGAATTGCAATTCGCCTGCCGCGCAATTGGTCTGCCATTATGGGTTCCTTTCGTTGTGAGGTGACGGCGTGCCCGTGCGGCACGTCGTCCGTCGTCAGTACCGATGTGATGCCGTGGATGGGTCAGCGTGCGCCCGCGCCGGCCTTCTGCTTGCTCAACCCGTTCGGGTGCAGCACGACCTTGGTCCAGCCCTCGTCCCGGCTATCGAAGTGCTGGTAGGCCTCGGGGCCCTCGTCCAGGGAGAGATTGTGCGAGACGATCCAGGACGGCTTCACCTTGTCACCTGCGATGAGGTCGCGCAGGCGCCGGTTGTACCGTTTGACCGGACACTGTCCGCTACCGAGGGTCTGGCCCTTGAACCAATGCAGGCCGTAGTCGAAGGCCACCTCACCCTTCTTGGCCAATTCGTCTGCGCCGCCCGGATCTTGGGGGACGTACACACCGACGGAGCCGATGCCCCCGGTGAAGCGAACCGCTTTCACCAAACTGTTCAGCGTCATGGTCGGATGCTCGGTGCCCTGCGGGTCGTGCGCCTGGTAGCCCACGCACTCGCACCCGCGGTCGGCACCCAGGCCCTTGGTCTCGTCCATCACAACCTCCACCGGGTCTACCTTCGAGTCGTCGATGGCGATGGCGCCAATCTCCTCGGCAAGTCTCAACCGGTCGGGATGGCGATCCACCACCATCACCTTGGAGGCGCCCTTGACCGTCGCGGACAAAGCGGCCATGAGACCGACTGGTCCCGACCCGAAGATCACCACGGAGTCACCCGGTACGACCCCGGCCAACTCCGTGGCGTGATATCCCGTCGGGAAAATGTCTGCGAGCATCACATAGTCGTTCTCTTTGTCCACCGAATCTTCCGGCAACCGCAGGCAGTTGTGGTCGCCATAGGGCACACGCAGCAATTCCGCCTGGCCGCCCTGCCACGGCCCCATGTCGGCGAAGCCGTAAGCCGCCCCGGCCATGTGCGGTTCGGGCTGGGTGGTGAGGCAGTAATTGGTGAATCCTCGCTCGCAGTTCTTGCAGAACCCGCACGAAACGTTGAACGGTATGGCTACCCGGTCACCGATCTTGACCTTGTCGACGCCGTCTCCGACCTCGACGACTTCACCGAGGTTCTCGTGGCCGAAGCAGCGGCCGGTCTCGAAGTCGGTTCTGCCTTCGTACATGTGCAGATCCGAGCCACAGATGTTGGTTGCGGTGATCTTCACCAACACGTCGCTGGGCCGCTCGACTTCTGCGTCAGGTACGTCCTTGACGCTGACCTGGCGCGGTCCCTCGTACACGATGCCTTTCATAGTTTTCTCTCCTCCGGTGAGTTGGTGCGGGGGGATGGTGCCCCTGCACTTCGGCGCTAAACAATTGCGAGACAATTTGTTTCTGTCTTCGCGCTGAGGCCGGCCCGACCGTTTTTTCGGCAGCGGCGACACTGGTTGGTCGACCGAGTCAGGCACGACCGAAACGCACACATGCAAGGAACTTCTCAGCGGTGAAACGTGTTTGGATTTCCACTGAGGATTCCGGTGTCGGCCGGGTAACACCTGGCGGACAGGAAGAAGTGCGAGCCCCGAACGGGTCGGCCTGAGGCCGCCGAGCCTCCAGGGGTGCCGGTGTGCTCACCTCGGCTCCGGCCTGCATTCGCAGTCCACATCAAGGCACATCGATCACCGCTCGGTGGCGGCCGATCGCTGATGCGCACGCCCACGATTGTGACGACTCAGTCGCGCAAGCGCCTGCGCCCGACGGGACCAAAACATGGGAATCGATTCGTCCTGCCAGCACCATTTCCGCCACCCGCGGCGTCCGGCCTGCTTCGCAGGACGCCCTACTCCGCCCTTAACGGTCGTCTGTCGGCCTTCAACATCCCAGCTCGACCGCACCGACACCCTGCGTCACCGCACTGAGTGGCGCTGCCGGATCCATCAGACTGCTGCCGCTTCACCCGTCGGTCTGCCAGGGCAGCCTGCACCGAGGACCAATGCCCGATCACTATGGCGTAGAGCGACATCCACGAAACCCAGACCACCGAGTCCGACCACCACAGCAGGGTCGCGACCGTGCCCGGTATGAGCCAAACCAGCAGCCAGCTCGCGTGGAACCCCACTGCGTACTCGGGCTTGGTGACAACCTTCGTGACCCTCGTCGCGGCCGCAGACAGTCTCCCGGCGCGGATGGAGGCCAGCCGCCGGGCGGCAGATCGATGGGGCAGGTCGGCGAGGCGCGACGATGAACACAACTGCGGATCCTTTTCTCATGGTGACGATTCATGCGTTGTCACAGTGCATCTCTCAGGAATCGCGTTGACCTGCAACGTTGATGGCTTCGACCGGCCAATTTTTGCCACCCCCGCCCCAACGCCTGGGCCTCGCGAGGATCGAAGACGGTTCAGCCTTCTTTCCAGCCCCGCGGTCCCGCCCCACTGTGCACGCGCACGCAGGCCGGGCGAATGGGTGCCACGCGACGAATTCCGACGGGCCAATTGGACCTGCGGGGACAAGTGGTGCCGCTCTCCCTCCGCAACGGCCCGCAGGAGCCATGTCGCCCGACGTCCTGTCGGGCGACATGCTCCCGCGGTTTCCTCAGTGGCCGCTCGGAGGGTTGGGTGCCGGAGCGGCTGGACCGGGGGCACCGCCTGCCGGCGGAGCCGGAGCCTGCGCACCGTGGCCCGGATTGGCCGGGACGTTGCCGTCGTTCTGGCCGTACTTGGTCAGCACGAGAGCGCCACCTGGCACGTCGCACACGGTTTGTGGTGCGCCGGTGGTGTCAACGGTCCGTGCCATTGCGGTCACCTCCGCAGGGCTGTCACCGCAAATCGCGGCGGATATCCGCGCTGCGTCCCCGGGGCTGGTGTTCTCCCGAATGATCACGGCGTCGACCGTCACATTCACATTTTCCGATGCGGGCTGCGCCGCAGCCACGCCGGCGCCCGTCATCGCCAGTGCCGTTCCGCTCAACACGGAGCCGATCATGAACTTCGCTGTTCCCATCATTTGCTTTCCTCATCTGTGCGGTGGAATGGAACACGCACGGCTGCTTCGCAATGAAGCGGCAGTGGCCGGCGGTAGGTGTCGGCAAGAGCTTTTCCCCGCGCTCCGAGAACCCGGCTACCCGGGTCATCCGCTGCGATTCGCACGAACCGCAATCGGCTTGAACATGTTCGGAGAGCGGATGTTTCACTGATATGCCTCACACGCCGCGCGACATCCTGAGCGCCTGTCGAACACCCGGTCAGCCGGGCCCAGGCGGAGACTTGGCACCGCGGGTCGAAACTCGAGCAGCAACTTCACGCCTGCGGGATCAAGTATTGGGCGTCCTGGGAGCTGATTCTTGTGCTCTTGGGTTCGGCTAGGTCATGCGCCCGCGGGAGGAGGAGCTCAGATGAACGTCACTCTGTCACGACGCCCTGACGACATCTGCTCGGGAACGAATCCGATGTCACGCAATGTCATCATCGACACGGACGACCTCGACGAGGCAGAGAACGCGGTGAGCGCGTACTACACGAGAACGAAATTCGGGCGAAGTCCTGATCGACCCACCCATACATGGGCCATGCGGTCACAGCTCGGGTCGATGGCGTTCGACCAGTTCCGACACAGCTATCGCTGTCGCTACGAGGCCGACCCCATCCATGGCATCGTCCTGTGTCGTGTGCGGTCGGGCTCTCTCCGGCATCAGCAGACGTCCGGTATGGGTGACCTGTGCCCGACGGGAACGACAACAGCGATAGCGTGGCGAGAACGCGTACCGTTGGTGGGCGACATCATTCACGGGCACTTCGACCTGATACAGATCAATCGGAGTGTGCTCAGCGCCGTAGCTTCGACGGCACCCCGGGCCGGCAACACTCCGGAACCCGTTCGGCTCACAGGGGGGATGCCGGTGTCGTCCGCTGCGAACAGAATGATGGCCCAGACGATCGACTATGTGCTCGACGGAATTGTGACCAGTGCGGACGCCACACACAGCCCGCTGTTGGTCGGTACGGTCGCCCGGCACCTCGCCGCGACCATGCTCGCCAGCTTTCCCAGCAATGCCTTGCTGGACCCGACCATCGAGGACCGGCGCGATTCCACACCAGCGCTTCTCCGACGCGCCGTTGCCTACATCGACGACCACGCGCACACCGACATCACCGTCTCCGACATAGCGAACCACATTTTCGTCACCACCCGCGCGTTGCAGTACATGTTCCGCAGGCATCGCGACTGCACCCCGATCGAGTACTTGAGGCGGGTCCGATTGCACAATGCGCATCTCGAACTCGTCGCCGCCGATCGCGCCGTCACCACAGTCGCCACCATCGCCCGCCGCTGGGGCTTCTGCCACACCGGGCGATTTGCCGAGTACTACCGACAACATTACGGATGTAACCCCCGCCAGACTCTGAGCTCGTAGGCGCTTTCGGTTGTCCACGTCTGCGTCGACCAAGTCGGCCGGCGGCAAGGGACCGTGGGGCTGACGTAATCGGTGGCCCGGCTTGATGGAACCGCACGCACTGAATTCAGCTCGGTGTTCGGATACCGCAAACGCGATCGGAGTACCAGCCGCCGTGAAAGACGCGAATACCACGCACTTCTGTCCACCGATCGGGGGAACCGATACTCCCCCTCCTCACGAACCGATCAGCGGATACCCGCGTCGCCGCGGCCGCGGCATCGTCATCAGCAGCGCCACAACCGGCCACGACGACGGGAGGCTCATGATGACATCCGCGAACAACGGCAGCGGAAGAACATGGTCTGCGATCATCGATTGCTACGCAGTGGCTTTCGGAATCATACCGGGTCCACCGGACCGCCTCGACTCCGACAGCGCCGGGCCATGCTGCAGCGCTGACGAGTGAATGCGCGCCTACCCCGCGCCCAGTCCGAGCCGCGTCGCGGCGTCGCGCAGATCGGTGCGGAACTGATCGAGGCTCGCCAACGTGTACATGCCGTCGATGTGGTCATTCGCCCACAAACTGTGGATCTTCTTCAGGTCGGCCTTGCGCCGGTGCCAACCGATTCCGTCGATGACCGCGAACACGAACTGGCGCGGAAGTCGCACCTCGGCCATCTCCTCGATCTCCCGCACCGCGTCGGTGAGCTTGCTGCCGGTGGAGTCGAAGCCCTTGGCCGCGACGACGATCGATGCGTTGTCGGCATCGGGCACGATCAGGTCGGCCGGCGCCGTTCGCCCCTGACGGCCGGAGAATCGGGATCGCTGAGTATGCGGCAAGCCGAGATCGCTTGCTATCGAAGATATTTCGTCTTCGATCCTGCGACCGGACGCCTGTCCCCCTGACGCGGTCGCCCGCGGCCCGGCGCGCGCGATCAACACATCGGCCAGCGTGTACGTGCGGTTGCGCTGCATGCGCAGCAACCGCAGCAGATCGAACTGTTCGTCGAGCATTGCGATGAGCTCCGCCGGGCGCTGTCGCGCCAGCGTCACGAACCCGGCCGTGCCGAACTCGGTGGTGACCGCCGCTTTGAGCTTCTCCTGACCGAGCCCGACGGTCAGCCCCAGCACATGCACTGACTGCGGATTGTGCCGCGCCCACCAGGCCAGAGTCGCTGCGTCGATGTCGGGCAGGTCTTCCAGGCTGGCCACGGCCTCGCTGATCGCCTCGGCTTCCGGCGTCGCCGCCGTCGGATCCACGATCGCGGTCAGCCGTCCCAGCGACGCCACGTAATCGTCGAAGGCGACGGCACTGCTCATCAGTCCCGCCCGATGAACAGGTACTCGCTCACGTCACGCCGGGCGGCCGCCACGTGCGTGCCGAAGCTGTACTTGTGATCGATCGCGATCATCTCGACCGACGGCTTGACCTTGCCCAGTAGGTCGCGGATGCGCGTCGCTCCCGGAATCGCATTCGACGAGTACGACAGCACGATCGCACCCGCGTCGGCGAAATGCTCGAACGACCGGAGCAACGCGTCCTCGATCGTGCGCTTGTAGGCGAACGGCGTGAACCGCTTCTCCAGCTTCTTGGTCTTCGTGTTCTCCATGATCCTGACGTCGCGCCAGTAGACCGACAGACCCTCGAGGAAGTGATAGCGCTTGATGTAGTCGTTGTCGTCGCTGGGCGGCGCGTAGGGCGGGTCGAGATACACCAGATCCGGTGCGTTGTCCGGGATCTCGAACACATCGCCGCGGCGCGCTCGGCTGCGGGCGCCGTTGCTGAACACCGTCGCGTTGTAGTCGAGCGCGCGTTCGCGGAAGTGTTCGCGCAGCGTCAGTTTGAGGTCGCGGCGCCCGTCGGCGTACTTGGTGCCGTCGGTGAACGTGAACACCCCGCGCGGCTGCTTGCGCGCCGCGGACAGGACCAGCGCGGAGATCGCCAGATCGCGCCGATGGCCCCTCAACGTGTCGATGTGCGACCACGCCGAATCGAGGAACCGGCGATCCTCCGGCGTGAAGTAGAGACCGTCGAAGGTGCTCTGGATGAAGTCGCGATCGTCGGCCGGCGGCCCGCAGATCGTGTCGATCAGCTCCTGGTCGAGCCGCACGGACGAGTTCTGCACCGTGGCCGCCGCGATGACCGCCGGGAAGTTGAGGAAATCGTTCGACAGGACCGCGAAGCCCTGCACCTTGAGCAGGTAGGACACCACCCCGGACCCCGAGAAGGCGTCGACGGCGGTTTCCCCGCCGATCTCGGCGAACACGCGTTCCAGGTGCGGCAGCAGTCGATACTTGGACCCCATGTAGCGCAGTCGCGGTAAACGCTGCGCCTTGGCGACGACATCCGCGGAGGACAGGTCGGATCTGCGCGCCACCGACACAGATTCCCACACATCAGCGCGCTTCTCCGGCACGCTCACCGGCGCATGTCCGCGATCTCAGCATTCATCACAGTGCGGGTCACCCTAGCGGCGACCACCGTCAACCCGTGTTGTCGCTGGCGTCCGTTCCCGCGGAGCTCGCGTCCGCGGTCGAGTCCGCCGACGCCGTGGCACCCGTCGTCGGTTCCGAGGTGGCCACCGTCGACGTCGAACCAGCCGTAGTCGTGGGCGCGCTCGAGGTCGACGGGGCGGCCGTCTCAGCCTCGGACGCCTCGACCGTTGCGCTCGGTTCCGGCCCGTCACTGGTCGGCGTGGCCGTCTCCGAGACGGTGGGGACGGCGCTGGTCGACGTGGGGGCAGTCGTCGGCGAGGACGACGACGTCGCTGCCACCGTCGTCGGGGTCGCGAACGTGCCCGGCTGGTCTTCTTCGACGATCGCCTTGATCTCGTCGGTGTAGGCCTCGAGCTGCGGTTGGATGTCGGCGAGCTTCACCTGCCCCGCCTCGATTCGTCCCTGGAACTCAGCAACCCTCGACCACACCTCGTCGATCTTGGCCATCGCCGTCGGCGAGAGCGGCTCGTCGATCGTGATGAACAGCTGCTGCGCGAGCCCGTAGGTCAGGCAGTTGATGCAGTCGTAGTTCAACGCACCCGCCAGGTTCTGCGGGGTGGCGACGTTGTTGTTGGAATCGTCGCCGTCGATGACGAACACCACTTGGTAAGCGACCGCGACGGCGCCGCAATTCCGGCACGAGGCATAGGCTTCCGCGTCGTTGATGTTCTCCGCGTACTCCTCGTCGGTCTGCCACACCAACGCAAACGCCGTGTCATACACAACGGTGTTGTCGGTCGTGTTGACCGCCAGCGCCTGGTTGTCGTCCGGGCCGGGGGTCAGGGGCTTGTCGACAGGGAAGACCCATCCCTTGTCGGCGACCGTCGTGACTGGAGCCGAGCTGCCTGCCGCGCCACCGGAGCGCAGAATGCGTGGAATCAGCACGACCATCAACCGCGGCTGACCCGCCGTCGGCAGCGCACTACGGGTGTCCCACATCGCCCGCATCACGCCGCGCTGCCCGGGCGTCAGCTGGCGCGTCGCGGCCACCGGCCGGGTGGGCGAGGACCGCTGCGGCGGCGGCGGTCCGAGCCGTTGCAGGCCCACGGCGTAGGCGATGTCGCCGATCGTGCCGCGCTCGTAGGGCTGGATGGGCCGGTAGGTCGAGTCCCCCGGCCACCACGCGTAAGCGACGCCGGTGGCCATCGCGGTGCCGGCGAGCAGGGCGAGCATCCGCATGGCGGGCTTCCCCGCGGTGGCCTTCCACGTGCCCAGCGTGGTCTGCCGCACGAACCGGCCCAGCATGTAGAGCACGCCCGCGACCGGAATCAGGATCGCGAGGATGGCCAGCACGCGCGCAGCCACCTGAATGACGTCACCGTCGTCCCACGCTGCGAAGAGCACGTCCCTTTGGGTGCCGAGTGCCGACCACGCCGAGCCGAGCAGTCGGGGCAGAGCGAGCACTGCGCCCACCAAGGCGATCAGCAGCATCGGCACCACGACCATCACCCAGACCGTGACCAGCATGCGCGCCCAAGGCTTGAGCATGTTCGCGTGCGGGTCGCCCCACCGCCAGGGCAGCAGCCCGAGCAGGGTGGGCTTGATCCGCGAGTAGAGGTCGGGAACCCCCGTGAGATCGGCCAGCACGTGGTAACCGTCGAAGCGCACCATCGGCGCGAGTTGCCGCAGCATCTGCAGGATCTGGGTGGCGACCACGAGTAGCAGCGCGTCGTAACGCAGCCACAGCCACAGGCCTGTGATCGCCACGGCGACAATCGCATTGAAGTAGAGCCCGCCGAGATCGGTGCGCACTCGCGCCCGTCGGCCCAGCCGGTAGGTGTCGGTGACGTCCGTGTAGAACGCGGGCCACACCAAATACACCCCGAAGCCCATGGCGCCCGGCGTCGCACCGCCGTAGCGGGCCGCGGCCGCGTGACCGAATTCGTGGAACCCCGCCGACAGGATAGTGACGACGAAGACTACGATCAGCAGGCCGGGCCGCTGGAATGCGTCATAAGCCGCGTGCGCCAATCCTTTTCGGAGAAATACCCACCAGCACACCACCGCGAAGACGACGAGCAGCGGCACGACCATCCATGGTCGGAACAGGAATCGGAACGGGTCGGTCAGCCGACGGGTGCGCTCGGGCTCGGTGATCGCATAACGCAATTTCAAGCCCAGCAGCGGGTTTCGCTTCTTGGTGGCGGGTTGACTGCCGTCGGACAGCACCAGCAGGCCCAGCGGTCGCAGCTGCTTGTCGACCAGATGGCCGATGTTGTCCGCCGAGACATCCCGACCGGTGTCTTCGCACACCGCGGCGGCGAGCTCGTCGAGCGTTCGAGCACCATCGATCGCTAGCAGCGTCGCGTAGAGCAGCGGCGTGAGCTGGATCGTCTGCCCGTCGGCGCGACGGACCAGGGAGGGCGGAACCTTGTAGCCCGATCCCGCCATCTCCCCGATCAGCTCGACCCCGTCGGCGCGTCGCAGTATCTGTTGCGTGGGTACTGACCCCTCGCTCGTCACGGTCACTGTTCGAACCTTTCGCCGTGAGGAGTGTGTACGCGCCTACCTAGGCGGCCGAACTACTGTCGCTCCCTGCAGAACTCGTGCCGGCGCTGGTGCCACTGGAGGTGGCACCCGAGGCGCTGTCGGCGGTTCCGCTGGTGCTGCCCTGGGCGATGCTCGATGTCTGATCGGAGTCGGCCGTCGCATGCACGTCGTTCATGGTCTGCGTGATCGTGGCGTCCTGGATGGACACCGCGTCGGCCGTGGAGTCCCACGAGCCGATGTTCGCGGCAACGCCGGCGTTGATGGGCGCGGCCACGTTGGCGTTGGCCGCCACACCGCCCGCGATCGGTGCGGCGAGATCGGCGTTGAGGTCGACGTTGACGTCGACGTTGAGCAGTGATCCATCGGTGAAGCTTCCGGTCTCGGTGTCGACCGTCGCTCCGGTGTCGGCATCGGTCTCGGCTGTGGGGTCCGCGCCCGCGTCGGCCACCGTGCCGGTCGACGTGTCGCCGGCCTGGTCGATCGCGCTGTCTTGGATCGACGACGCGTCGGCGGTGACGTCGTCCATCGACTGCATGATCACGACGCCACCGTCGGCGGAGTGCGTCACCATGGCGTCTGCGCCGGAACCGTAGGTCAGCACGTTGGCACCCGCACCGGCCTGTATCGGTGCAGCGACATTGAGGTTGGCCGCCGCCGACAGGTCGATCGGCGATGCCGCGTCGATCCCGACATTGATGTCGGCGTTGACATCGATGATCGAGACCACTTCCTTGTCGGGCAGCGCGATGCCGACTTCCGCTTCCAATTCCTCAGGGGTCAATCCCGGATTAGCCATGGTTCCTTCTCCTGCGTTCAGCGCCGTCCCCGCCGCGAGAATGCGGGGTCATCCGTTCGTGTGCTGAGTGCTCTATTGACAGTCATGTCAAACCGATCTTGTAGAAAAATTTTAGAGATTAGCAATTCTACGAATTTGCCGGATAAGAAACCTCGGCCGGTTGATGGTGGGCAAGCAGTTGAGTCCCGGACATCGGAGATTAGCTTTGCCGCCGAAAGTTTTTTGGACTTAAGGGGGCGGGCTCAGATCCGCAGATTAGCTGACGCCAGCCAATGAACGCCGGGGCGGCCGCGCGGTGCGGTCCGCCCCGGCGTTTGCCGAGCTCTGGTGGTGCCGGGCTACGCCCCCAGCTGCTGATCGAGTGCCGCCACCTGGTCCTTGCCGTACTGCGTTGCGAGGTCGGCCGGAACCGGATCGTTGGCCGGGCCGTCGAACTCCACGTCGACCGCGGCGTTCCCCCGGGTGAACATCAGCACGCCGACGGACTGCGACCCGTTGGGCGACAACCCGGTCGCCCACATGGCGCCGGGAGCCACATCGACGGGCTCGGACTTCGGATCGGTGACCACGCCACCCAGGCCGTCACGCCAGGCGTTCATCGCGTCGGTTGCCGCCTGCGGCGACGACAGCACGAGGATCTTCGTCGTGATCCCGCGCGTGCCGTCCCGGTGGTTGAAGACCTGTTCGACGCCCTGCTGGCCGCCGGGGTCGAGCACCGGCGGGACGGGTACGTAGGCCGTCGAGTCGGTGGTCACGTTCGGGTTGACGGGCAGCGTCCCGTAATCCGGTGCGGCTGCGGCTGTTCCGAGACCGAGGGTGAGGACGGCCGACGCGGCGGCCAATCCCCCGAGCGAGATGGCGGGAAGTTTCATGCGTGTCTCCGCGGTGTTCGAGGGTCGTCGGGTCAGCAGGGATAGCACGCGAAACCGCGCCAGCCGTCGCGCCAGGTCCAACCGGGGCCACACCCCATCCAGCCGGTGGACCCGTAGCAGTCGAGCAGCTGCACCGTCGGGCGCTCGGGCGTGGGCGCCGGTGCCGGCGCCGGCGCGGGGTTGGCGAGCTGTGCCGCCGCGGCGGTCGGCGCCCCGAGTAGTGAGCCGACGATCAGGGCCGAGGCCCCGACTGTCCTCGCGAGTCTGCGCATGTCCAATCCCCTCTTCAGACGCTGTGCGAACACCTCGAGAGGTTACGCGTCCGGGTAAGGCTGCAAGCAGTGAATCGCACGCAGAAATGACATCGCCTGCACTGCGCGGAGGGGCTGCCAACCAAGTGGTTAGTCTGCAGGGAGTCCATCGATGGAGCAGGAGGCCGCCATGCAGCTGGCACTGACACCCAGCGAAGCCGAGTTTCGCGACGAGCTTCGCACCTTCTACCGGACGGAGATCCCCGCCGAGATCCGGGAACGCAGTCGCGCCGGCGCCGAGATCAGCAAAGAAGACATCGTCACTTCGCAGAAGATCCTCAACGACCACGGTCTCGCGGTGCCCAGCTGGCCGGTCGAATGGGGCGGTAAGGACTGGACGCCGACCCAGCACCAGATCTGGTTGGACGAGATGCAGTTGGCCTGCGTGCCCGAGCCGCTGACCTTCAACGCCAAGATGGTCGGCCCGGTGATCGCCGAGTTCGGCTCCCAAGCGGTCAAGGAGCGCTTCCTGCCGCCGACGGCCGCCCTCGACATCTGGTGGTGCCAGGGCTTTTCGGAGCCCGAGGCGGGCTCGGACCTGGCCTCGCTACGCACCACGGCGCTGCGCGACGGCGACAGCTACGTGGTCAACGGCCAGAAGACCTGGACCACGCTCGGCCAGTACGCGGACTGGATCTTCTGCCTGGTGCGCACCGATCCGAACGCCCCGAAGAAGCAGGCCGGCATCTCGTTCCTGCTGATCGATCTCGACACCCCCGGCATCACGATGCGCCCCATCAAGCTCGTCGACGGCAGCGTCGAGGTCAACGAGGTGTTCTTCGAAGACGTCCGGGTGCCCGCTGAGAATCTCGTCGGTGAGGAGAACCAGGGCTGGAGCTACGCGAAGTTCCTGCTCGGCAACGAACGCACGGGCATCGCCCAGGTCGGGCGTACCAAAGTGCGCCTCGCAGAGGTCAAGGAGCACGCCAAAGCCAATGGCCTGCTGGAGGATCCGCTGTTCGCGGCGCGGCTCGCGGAGGCCGAGAACGACGTGCTGGCACTGGAATTGACCCAGATGAGGGTGGCCTCGGGCTCGAAAGGCGGCAAGCCCAACCCCGCGTCGTCGGTGCTCAAGCTGCGAGGCAGCCAGCTGCAGCAGGTCGCCACCGAGCTCATGATGGAGGTGGCCGGATCCGACATCCTGCCGTTCGGGAGCGACGCCGACATCGCGTCCCCGCAGTGGGCGCAGCACAGTGCACCGCGCTACCTGAACTACCGCAAGACCTCCATCTACGGCGGCAGCAACGAAGTGCAGCGCACCATCATCTCGTCGACCATCCTCGGACTGTAGAGACAAGGCGAACCCATGGACTTCCAGTTCACCGAAGAACAGACCCTGCTGCGCGACACCACTCGCGAGATGCTCTCGCGTGCGTATGACGTCGAGAGCCGTCTCAAGGTGCTCGACACCGATCAGGGCTGGAGCCGCGACGTGTGGAACCAGCTCGCCGAAACCGGGGTTCTCGGCCTCGGCTTCGACGAGGACGCCGGCGGGCAGCTCGAGATCCACGCGGTGCTCGTCGAAGCCGGCCGCCGGCTGGCACCTGAGCCGATTCTGCACGCAGCGCTGGGTCCGGGCGCGGTGATCGCGGAGGTCGGCAACGACGAGCAACGCGCGCTGCTCGACGAGGTCGCCGGCGGTCAGCGGCTGCTGGCGTTCGCCCACACCGAGCCGGGCATGCGCCGGCCCACCGCGACGGTCAAGACCACCGCCGCGCGCACCGGCGACGGGTGGACGGTCAGTGGCACCAAGAATCCGGTGCTGGCCGGCGACAGCGCCGACACATTGGTGGTCACGGCCGCGCTGCCCGACGCTGGCACGGGGCTGTTCCTGGTGGACGGGTCGGCGGTCTCACGCAAGCCCTACAAGACCTTTGACGGACAGCGCGGCGCCGAGATCGACCTCGACGCCGTTGCCGCCGAGCCGCTCGGTGATGCGGTCGACGCATCGGAAGCCGTCGAGCGTGCACTGGCGCGGTTCTCGTCAGGCCTGTGCTCCGAGGCTCTCGGGGCCATGGAGGAGGCTCTGCGGTTGACCACCGAATACCTCACGCAGCGCAAGCAATTCGGCGTCACGCTGAGCAAGTTCCAGACGCTGACCCAACGCGCCGCCGACATGTACGTCTCGCTGGAGCTCGCCCGCAGCATGGCGCTGTACGCCGCCATGTCGATCGCCGACGGCGACCTCAGCCCGACCATCGCCGCGCGTGCCAAAGTGCAGATCGGCCGGTCCGGCCGTCACATCGCCCAGGAGGCGATCCAGCTGCACGGCGGTATCGGCGTCACCGCCGAGTATCCGGTGGGCCACTACGCCGCTCGGCTGACGGCCATCGAGCAGACACTGGGTTCTGCGCAGGACCACCTGCACACGCTGGTGGGTCAGCTCGGCGACTACGAGGTCGTCACCGTCTAAATCCTGCCGGGTAGCTGCCCATTGCGTACCCTGCTGCAATGGCCGGCAGCCACACCATCGTCAGCGGTGGTGACGCACTGGCGGTGCGCATCGCCGAGGAGCTGCGCAGCGCCGGCGCTGCGGTGACGGTGATCGATCAGCCCGATCAACTCACCCCGGCCGGCGTCGCAACGGCGACCGCCGTCGTGTGTGCCGGGCCTGACGATGCGAAGAATCTGGAGATGGCGCTGCTGGCGCGGCGATTCAGTCCCACCGTGCGGGTCGTGGCCCGCCTGGCGAACACGGTGTTGCGGGAGGCGATGGCGGCGGGCAACGGGCCGGGCGCCGTCCTCGACGTCGCCGACCTCGCCGCGCCGTCGGTCGTGGAGCGGTGCCTTGCCCGCACGACGCACTCGATCGCCGCGGGTGACCTCCGATTCATCGTGTCGGGCACCGCGGTGACCCGCGCGGGCACGTTGCGCGAGATCCACGGTGACCTCGCCCCGGTCGCCGTCGTGCACGGCGAGCACAGTTCCACCCCGGGCGCAGTGGTCGCCTGCCCGGGGCGGGACCTGCACGTCGACGAAGGCGACTGGGTGGCGGTCATCGGCGACACCGGCGAGTTCGACGACCCCGACACCGCGGTCCGCCCCCATCCCCGCCGCTCTGCGATGACCCGAATAGCCAACGCGGCGCGCGCTTTTCGCGAAGACGTCAACCCCAATTTCTATCGCGCCCTCTCGGTGTCGATGAGCCTGCTCATCGGATCGACGCTCCTGCTGTGGTTCGCCTACGACAAGCCCGGGATGAGCTTCGTCGACGCGCTGTACTTCTTCCACCGAAACCATCGCGACGGTGGGATACGGCGACTTCAGCTTCAGCGACCAGCCGACGTGGCTGCGCCTGTTCAGCATCGTGCTGATGTTCGCCGGCATCACCACCACGGCCGTGCTGATGGCCTTCGTCGCCGACCTGCTGCTGTCGCGGCGCCTGGCGTACTCGGCGGGTCGACGCAAGGTCCGCGAATTGGAGCGCCACATGATCGTGGTGGGCCTGGGATCGTTCGGCATCCGGGTGGCCGCCGATCTGAAGGCCGCCGGCCACGACGTCGCGGTCATCGAACTCAACGACGAGAACCGTTATCTGTCCGCGGCTGCCGACCGGGGCATCCCGGTGATCTTCGGTGACGCCACGCTGCCCTCGACGTTGCACGCGGCGCGCATCGACGACGCCAGGGCGGTGGCGGTGCTCACCGACGACGACGTGGTGAACATCGAGACGGCCATCGTCTCCCGCGAGCAGCTCAGGGCCCGCACCGCCGCGCCGGTCGTGCTGCGGGTCTTCGATCGGGCGCTGGGCGCCGCGGTCGCGCACCGGTTCGGTTTCGACACCGTGCTGTCGACCGTCGAGCTGGCGGCACCGTGGTTCATCGGGGCGGCGCTGGGCCTCACCGTGTTCGGCACGTTCTCGGTCGGCCAGGCGTCGTTCATGGTGGGCGGGGTACGGGTGGATCCCGGAAGCGAGCTGGACGGCATCCGGATGGCCGAGCTCTCGACACAGACCCGGGTGATCGCGATCGTCGGCAGCGATGGCGCCCGTGAACTGCACCCGCGGCGCGACTCGCAGCTGCATGCCGGCGACACCGCCTATCTCGTCGGTCCCTACCGAGAGTTGCTCGCGACGCTGAGCAAGGGCCGCGGTCGCGCCTCCACCGACTCCCCGGCATTCAGCTGAGGTCCGACACCACCTCGGCCACCTGGCGCAGCTGATCGATGTCGGTACTGGTCGGGATCAGGTGGATCTCATCGGTGCCGATGTCGGCGAATCGGCCGAGCACGACACGTAATTCGTCCTGGGTGCCGGCCCAGCCCGTCGTCGGGGCCATCGCGTCGACGATCTCGGCCGGTATCCAGTTCATGTACCGCCGCAGGTGGTGATGCACCTGTTCGCGAGGTGCGGTCCCCTCCCCGATCGCGAACCAGAACGAGGTGGCCAGGTGCGGTGCCGGCTTGCCGGCGTCGCGCCATGCGGCGCGCGCGACGTCGAACAGCTCGTTCTGCGCCGCGGTATCGAGATCCAGGCTGATGCCCGCCAGGCCCGAAGCCCAGCCCGCGGCGCTGCGCAAGGTCTTCGGACCCGTTGTGCCCACCAGCAACTCGGGTCCGCCGGACTGTACGGGCGGTGGCCCCACCGGCAGCGTCGCGTCCGTGACGTTCTCCCCTGCCCACACCCGCTGCATAACAGCGACCCGGTCGGCGAGCTGGCGCATCGTCTGGGTCGCGGGGTCGGCGCCGACAGCCCGGTAGTCCTCGTGCCGCCCGCCGACACCGATCCCGACCGTCAATCGCCCGTCGCACAGCAGGTCGCCGGTCGCGAGAGCCTTCGCCAGCATGACGGGGTCGTGCAGCTGCGGGATCACCACCGTGGTCACCAGCCGCACCCGCTCCGTCCACGCGGCCAGGGCACCCAGCAGAGTCAGGCTCTCCGGATTGTCGAACGCTATGCGCTCACCCCAGCACAACGACGAGAACGGCCCGTCGTCGACCAGCCGCGCCCACGCCCGCAGCGTCGCACTGTCCAGGTCGGGCTCCATCACCGGCATCGTCATCCCGATATGCACGCCGCGATTCTGACATGCGGCGGTCAGCACCTAGGTGGGCTGGCCGTGCAGGTTCTTGGCGGTCGGTGACGTCTCGACCGCGGCCGGGGCCGGGCACGTACCCAGCACCCGGTCAGCGGTCCCGGCACTGGTGACGGTGAACCAGTAGTGCTCGTTCTTGAAGTGGTGCTGCCGATGATTACGCCACACTGCCCGGTAGACAGCCGTTTTCGGCTTGTAGTCGCTGTGCACCAGATAGTGGCACCACTCGTAGCACAGCCCCAGCACGGCCAGGAACGTCAGGAACGTCAGACCCAGGGCGGGTCGCGGAAACGCCAGCAGCGCGATCACGATTGCCAACGGAAGCACCCATAGCAGCGCCGGCCACGGGATGAAGATCAACGCGACATCGCGCGGGTCGACGTGGTGTTCGCGGTGCTTGCGCGCCAACAGGGAGTCGATGCGCAGTCCGGCGATGCGGCGGGGCTTCCAGTGCAGGATGCACACGTGGACGACCCATTCGAAGAACGGGAACACGGCGAGCATCACGACGGGCACCACCGCGTCGGTCCACGTCCAATCCCCGAGGTACAGACGCGCGGTGAGTGCGGCGGCCAGCGTCGTGCCGATCATCCACGGAGACGGATGCGCCGCGAATTCGCGTGCGGCGTCGCCGAGGGTGAACTGTCGGCGGGCGGGGCGGACGGGTGCGCTGGTCAAGGCTTCTCCTCCAGGTGTGCCAGAGCGGTGAGCAGGGCTGTGGTCGCCGGTTCGAGCAGACGCCGGGCGTGTGACGACGCCGCACCGGCGTCTCCGGCGATCACGGCGCCGGCCAGGTCTCGGTAGTCGTCGACGCGTTCGACCTCGGCGGTCATCACCGCGGCCAGGGCGGGCAGCACGGGTTCGTACGTGGCGCGCAGCGTGTTGAACATCAGCCGGAACGCGATCGAGTCTGCGCAGTCGACGATGTGATCCCAGAAGTCGAGTGCATGACGTTGCACGGCAACGGGATCGGTTTCCTCGGCCAAGGCGGTCAGAACCTGGTCGAGCCTCTCGCGCGCGTGCGGGCCGCCGCGGCGCGCCGCGAGTTCGGCGACCTTCGGCCCGTTGTGCAGGCGTGTCTCGAGGATGCTGCGCACGACGTCGAGGTCCAGTTCACCGCCGCGCATCAGCAGCGTGGGGAGCAGGTCCAGGCCCGCGGTCCGCCGGAAGTCCCGCACGGTGGTGGCGTCACCCTGGCGCACCTCGACCAGACCCGCGGCCGCCAGGCGCTTGAGCGCCTCCCGGATGGCCGGGCGCGAGACGCCGAGGACCTCGGCGAGCCGCCGCTCGCTGGGCAGAGCTTCCCCCGGCTGCATCTCACCGCTGAGTACGTCCGCGACGATCTGGTCGAAGACGTCCTCGGGCACCGAACGGCGGTTCACGGGGCGCAACACCATGTCCGACACTGTGCCCGCCCAACGGCCAGTTGGTCAAGTGGTCAGACCAATCTACGTTGCGGCGGGGGTTATCCCCCGCCGGACTGGCGGGAAAACGCCGTCCCGCTCCCGTGCCGAGATCCCTAGGTTGGTGACCATGACCGCACCCGCTGAGACGACGATCGAGTCGGCACCCGACATCGCGGCGCCGCCCCCGGTTCCGCGCACGACGACCATCGGCGTGGTGCCGACGGCCTCGATGGTCACCGGCGCGGCGATCGCCACCGTCTGGTTCTGGATTCCGTTGACGCTGTTGATCATCGGCGTCTCCTCGATCCCGAGTGTGATCGGTTTCGTCCTGGCCGCCGTGGTGTTCACGTACCTGATGCGCGGCGTCGAGCGCGTCGAACGGGTGCGCAGCGAAGCGGTGTTCGGCATGGGCATCGGCGTGCCGCCGCGCCGGCTCTCCCCACACACCGGATTCCAACGCTGGGCCCACCAGATCCTGCTCGACCTGGGCAGCGCCCGGTTCTGGAAGGCGGTGGCCCACCACTACCTGCGCATGACCTACGACCTCCTGGCCACGGGTCTGGCAGTCGCCCTGCTGGTGTTCGCCTTCCTCGCACCAGCTGCCGCGATCGCGATCGGCAACAGCGACGCCGATGCCGGCCTGTCGTTCCTCCCTACACCGGTGGCGTTGCTGCTCGCGGTGGTGGCGCTCGTCGCCGCGGGCGCGCTGCTCGTCTACGCCCCTGCGCTCGACGCCACGATCGACCGCTGGCTGCTGACGCCATCGCCGACCGCCCACCTGCAATACCAGGTCAGCGCACTGGCCGATGCACGGCAGGGCGCGGTGACCTCGGCACAGACCGAACGCCACCGCATCGAACGCGACCTCCACGACGGTGTGCAACCTCGCTTGGTGTCCCTGGCCATGACGATCGGGTTGGCCCAGACGAAACTCGACACCGATCTGCCCGCCGCCAAGGCGCTGATCGCCGAGGCCCACGACGAGGCAAAGAGCGCTCTCGTGGAACTGCGCAACGTGGTCCGCGGTATCGCTCCGACGATCCTGGCCGACCGCGGCCTCGACGCGGCGCTGTCGGCGGTGGTGCAGCGCGCAACGACATCCGGGGTGCCGACCACATTGAGTGTCCACCTGCCCCGCCGCCTACCCGACGAGGTCGAGGCGTGCGCCTACTTCGTCGTCGCCGAGGCCCTGACCAACGTCACCCGCCACGCGGGAGCCGGCCAGGCCGCCGTCACGGTCCGCCTGGACGACACCGCACAGCAGTTGCACGTCAGCGTGTTCGACGACGGACGGGGCGGCGCGCAGATCACCGGCGACGAGAACGCCACGGGACTGCGCGGCCTCGACGAGCGGGTGCGCGCGGCGCGCGGCACGTTCACGGTATCCAGCCCGGTCACCGGTCCGACCATCATCACCGCGGTGCTGCCATGCGCATCGTGATATCCGAGGATTCCGCGCTCCTGCGGGCGGGCATCGAACGCATCCTCACCGACGCCGGCCACGACGTGGTGGCCGGGGTGCCCGACGCGACCAACCTGCTGCGCTTGGTCAACGACACCCGGCCGGACCTCGCGATCCTCGACGTCCGGATGCCGCCCACCTTCACCGACGAGGGGATCCGCGCCGCAGCACTGCTGCGCAGCCAGAACCCGGAGTCGCCGGTGCTGGTGCTCTCCCACTACGTCGAGGAGCGATACGCTGCCGACCTGATCGCCTCGGACACTCGCGGCTTCGGTTATCTGCTCAAGGACCGGGTGGCCGATGTCCCGGCCTTCCTCGATGCCGTGGCCGTCGTCGGGGCCGGCGGGACCGTGCTCGATCCAGAAGTGGTGTCGCAGATCCTCCTTCGCTCACACCGTCGCAACATCCTGGATGCGCTGACTCCGCGCGAACGCGAGGTCCTACAGCTGATGGCCGAGGGCAAGACGAACTCGGCGATCGCGACGGCCCTGCACATGTCGGTCGGATCGGCCGAGAAACACATCGCGTCGATCTTCACCAAGCTCGGCCTGGCCCCCGACGACAGCGGCAACCGGCGTGTCCTCGCGGTGCTGCGATATCTCGAATCCTGAACGCGCGAAGGGACTCCCGCATGACCACCATGACAACCACGGTCACCCCACCCACCCCGCCACCGGCGCCGTCACCCGGCGGCCGCACGGCGATCCGCGCCATCCTGGTCGTCGCCGCGACGGCCCTGATCATCGGAACCGTGGCGTCACTGGCCGTCTTCGCCTGGGGCGTGAGCACGTTCCGGGTCGTCAGCGACAGCGCCGCGCTGCCCGCGACCGTGCGCGCGGTGACCGTCGACACGGGCTCCGTTCCGGTCCTCGTGCGTATCACCACCGATCGCGAGGCCCGCACGCCACGCGTCGACATGACGATGGTCAATTCCATACGCGCCGGCGCGGATCCGTTGTCCGTGGCCGCCGACGGCGCGTCGGCGCGCGTGACCATCGACGCCGAACCGACTGCCCTTTTGAACTGGGGGCGCGCCTCGCGGATCACGGTGGTGTTACCCGGGGATCAGGCCCGTCGGACCACGGTGACCACCGACCAGGACACCGGTGTGGTGATGCTCGAGGCCGACATCGACCGGCTGGTGGCCCGCACCCGCGACGGCGCGGTGGTTCTCGGCGGCGCCGCGCGCGACGTCGAGATCACCGCACAGAACGGCGACATCGACACCCGTGACACGATCTCGGTGACCGGGACGTTTCGGGCCACCACGGCGACCGGCGACATCGACGTCGACTTCTCCGGCGCTCCCACGACACTGGACGCCCGGACCGAGAACGGCGACGTGACGATCGCACTGCCCCTGCCCGGACCGTACGTCGTCGACGCGACGACGGGCCAATCGTGGGGTTCCACGGTGGTGCGCGTACCGCAGACCCGGGATCCCCGTGCCGCCGCGTCGGTGGTGAGTGTGCGCTCGGAGACCGGCGACGTCACCGTGGAACAGCTCGACTAGCCGGCCGCAGCGCAGCGCCCCCGCATGCTCGAGCGGACCACCCTCAGCGACATTGTCGGCGCCCGATGAGCACACCTCACCATCGGCCGACAATGTCGCTCGGGGTGGGCCGATGTCAGCCTTGGCCGCCTTGTTCGGATGTCAACTTCTCGATGATCGCGGCAGCTGGAGCGGGCTCGGCCAGCCGGAACCCGGTGCCGGCCCAGATGTTGGTGCCGTGGGGATCGCCCGCCCGCACAGCCGCCGCCCGCAGCGGGCTCGTCAGATAGTGCACCTGCGGGTAGGCCAGCGGCGCCTGCGCGTCATGGTGGTCGACGAAGCGATTGCGCAGGCCGCGCGCATAGCGCCCCGAGAATGCCTTCGTGACAACGGTTTCGCTCATTTCGGGACTCACCAGCGCGGCCCGGTGCACCGGACTGCTGCCGGCTTCGTCAGCCAGCAGGAAGGCCGTGCCCAGCTGCGCGGCGACCGCCCCGCCGCGGCGTACCCGCGCCACGTCTGCCGCGGTCATCAGGCCGCCGGCGGCCACCACCGGAAGGTCGAGGGCGGCCGTGATCGCGGCCAGCAGATCGTCGAGCGGCTGCTCGGCCGGACGCGCCTGCGCGTCGAAGGTTCCGCGATGCCCACCTGCGGCAGGCCCCTGCGCGACCAGGACGTCGACGCCCCGGTCCGCTGCCTCGTGGGCCTCCGCGAGCGTGGTGATCGTGCCCGCGACGGTGACGCCGGCGGATCGGAGTCGCGTAACGTCATCGGCCGTCGGGAGCCCGAACGTGAAGGACGCCACCGCCGGTCGCAGATCCAGCAGGACGTCGAGTTTCCCCTGCCACGCGTCGTCGTCGATGCGAGGCGCACCGACGGAGGCGCCGTAGCGCTGTGCGTCCGGCACCAGCTGCGCGGCGTACCGTTCGATGCGCTCCTGATCACCGGTGTCCGGACCCGGCACGAACAGGTTCGCACCGATCGGGCCGGACGCCGAGCGCATCGCCGCGCCCAATTTGTCAGCGAACACGTCGGCGCTGAGATAGCCGGCCGCGACGAAACCCAGCCCGCCGGCATTCGTGCCGGCCGCGGCGAGTTCGGGTGTCGAGGGTCCACCCGCCATCGGGGCGACCGACACCGGTGCGGTGAGATCACGAAAGTCGAACACGATGGGTAGCCTTTCCCGCGCGATCAGGTGACGGATCGCCCGCGCTGTTCTTCCTGGGTGCGGTAGTCGTCCGCCAGCGTGCGCACGTGCTTCGGCAGGGCACCGGCTGCCACATCGGCAAGGCTCGTGGTCTCCAGAACCGAACGCATACTGGCGCGCAACGCTCGCCACACATCAGTCAGCGCGGCGGTCGGTCCGCTGTAGGGCAGGTCACCGAGCCCGATGTCACGGACGCTGGCCAACGGCCCGTCGATACACCGCAGCACGTCGGCGATGCTGATCTCGGTGGCGCACCGAGCGAGTTCGTATCCGCCGTCGCGACCACGATGGCTGCGAACCAGCCGGTCGGTGCGCAGGTCCGACAGGATGTCGACCAGGAATTGCGCCGGAATGCCCTGTGCCCTCGCCAGATCCTCGGTCTTGACGAGCGCGCCGTCGTCGGCGGTGGCCAGTTCGACCATCGCGCGGATCGCGTACTCCGCCTTCGCCGACATTCGCATGCGCAGGCCTACCCGGGGATGTCGGCGGCGCGGGCCACGACCACGGCGAACAGGTCGGCGACCGCGGCCAGGCTCGCGGCCTGAAGCGCCGAAGCGGGCACGGGCTCTCCCCCGACCCCCGGTAGCGGGCGCGTCGCGGTCGCGGCGGCGACCACGGTCGGCGCATAGCCGAGGTTGAACGCGCCCCGCGCTGTCGAGTTCACGCACATGTGCGTCATGAACCCCGCCAGCACGAGATTCTGCACGCCCAGGGACGTGAGCCTGTCCTGCAGGTCGGTCTGCACGAAGGCGTTCGGATAGTTCTTCACCACAACCGGTTCGGTGTCGAGGGGGGCGACCCGGTCGACGATCGCGCCGGTGTGGCCACCGATGTCGTACAGCGAACCGGGGCCGTCGTCGTGCTGCACGTGGATGACCGGCGCACCGGCCGATCGAGCGAGGTCCAGCAGTACCGCCGCCTCGTCGAGAGCATCCTGCACCCCGTCGAGCTCCAACATCCCTTCGGTGTAGGTGTTCTGGCAGTCGATCAGCACCAGCACCGAATCGCCGAGCCGGGCCGGTGTGAGCGGCAGTCCCGACAGCGCGCGCAGAGTATTGGGTTCGGCCACCTCCGCAGCCTACCGTCGGGCCGTCACCGCCAGCACCGCATCGGCCAGCTCGGGCCGGCAGACGATGAGGTCGGGCAGCTTGGAGTCGCGCTGGTTGTAGACCAGCGGGGAGCCGTCGATGCGGGAGGTGTGCAGTCCGGCCGCGCGGGCCACCGCGACCGGCGCGGCCGAATCCCATTCGTACTGACCACCGGCGTGCACGTAGACATCGGATAAACCCTGCACCACGGACGCCACTTTCGCTCCGGCCGAACCCATTTCGACGAGCGTACCCTCGAGCGCATCCTTGACCTCCAAGGCGATCGCCGGCGGCCGGGTGCGGGAGACGACGATTCTCGGCGCACCGGGCTGCGCAGGCGGCACGGGCACCGTGGGAGTGGCCAGCGTGACGCCCTGCGCGGGCAGCGCGACGGCGCCGGCGACGAGTTCGCCTGCCTGCCACAGCGCTACGTGTACGGCCCAGTCGGACCGCCCTGCCTCGGAGAACTCGCGCGTGCCGTCCAATGGATCCACGATCCAGACCCGTTCGGCGGACAGCCGAACCGGATCGTCGATGCCCTCTTCGGACAGCACCGCGTCACCCGGCCGCGCCGATGCCAGGGCCTCCATCAGGAAGTCGTGGGACCGCTTGTCCCCTGCCGCTTTCCGCTCCGCCGCGTCCGCGTCGGCGAACTCGGCGCGTACGTCGAGCAGCAGCACACCGGCTTCCGTGGCGAGTCGCGCGGCGACCTCGTGATCGGATTCGGTCATGGCCTGCTCTCCAGCATCTCGATCACCCTGTCGGCGAGTCCGTCGAGGGGTAGATCCGGTGTCAGCTGCAAGTCGGGATCCTTCGGTCGCTGATAGGGGCTGTCGATACCGGTGAAGTGGGTGATCTCGCCGGCACGGGCCTTCGCGTACAGGCCTTTCGGATCGCGGCGTTCGCAATCCTCGAGCGGGGTGTCCATGAAGACCTCGAAGAAGTCCAGACCGGCCGCCGTCGTCACCTGCCGGGCCAACTCGCGATGCTCCTCGAGCGGACTGATCGCAGGCACCAGCACCACCTGGCCGGAGTCGGCGAGGATCGCCGCGATGTGGGCGAGCCGGCGCTGGTTCTCGGCGCGGTCGGCCATCGAGAATCCGAGGTCGGCGTTGAGCCCGTGCCGCAGGTTGTCTCCATCGAGAACATAGGCAGGCACGCCCTTTTCGAGCAGCTTCTGCTCCACCAGCATCGCCACCGACGACTTGCCCGAACCCGACAGACCGGTGAACCACACCGTGCGCCCCTTGGACAGCCGGTCCTCGGAGGTGCACAGCGACTGGTGCCGCACGGTGTTGGGGCTCGACGTCCGCGCCGTCACGTAGGGCAGGATCATCCCCGCGGCGACCGTACCGTTGGTGTTCGGGTCGATCAGGATGAACGATCCCGTCGCAGCATTGCGGCTGTACTCATCGAGGAGCAGAGGCACCTGGCTACGCAGCGACACCCGGCCCAGCTCGTTGAGTTTCAGCGCGGTGGCCGTCTTGTCGCGGTGCAACGTGTTGACATCGAGCCGGTAGTCCAGCGCCGTCACCCTGACGCGGGTGGTGCGCGTCGTGTGCTTGATCAGGTAGTCCCGACCCGGCTCCAGTGAGGCTTCGTCGGCCATCCAGCACACCGTGGCGTCGAACTCCTGCGTCACCCGGGGCTGGTTGTTGGGCCGGGCGATCAGGTCACCGCGGCTGATGTCGATGTCGTCGGCCAGGCTCACCGAGACGGCCATCGGCGGAAACGCTTCCTGCACAGGGCCACCCGGGCCCTCGATGGCCGTGATGCGGGAGGTCTTGCCCGTGGGCAGCACCACGATCTCGTCGCCCGGACGCATGACGCCGCTGGCGACGGTGCCGGCGTAGCTGCGGTGATCGGCGTGCTCGCGGGTCTGCGGCCGGATCACGTACTGCACCGGGAAGCGCACATCGACCAGGTTGCGATCGCCCGCGATGTACACGTCCTCGAGATGGCTCAGCAGCGACGGCCCGTCGTACCACGGCGTGACATCGGATTTGGTGACGACGTTGTCTCCGTTGAGCGCCGAGAGCGGGATCGTGGTGACGTCCTGGACGTCGAGACGCGCGGCGAATTCGTAGAAGTCGTCCCGGATCTCGTCGAACCGCTCCTGACTCCAGCCGACCAGATCCATCTTGTTGACCGCGAGCACGATGTGCCGGATCCCCAGCAGCGAGGCCAGGAACGCGTGGCGGCGGGACTGCTCGAGCAGACCGTGCCGGGCGTCGACGAGCACGATCGCCAGCTGCGCGGTGGAGGTGCCGGTCACCATGTTGCGGGTGTACTGGATGTGACCCGGGGTGTCGGCGATGATGAATTTGCGCTTGGCGGTGGCGAAATAGCGGTAGGCCACATCGATCGTGATGCCCTGCTCACGCTCGGCGCGCAGGCCGTCGGTGACCAGAGCCAGGTCGGTGTAGTCGTTCCCGCGTTCCTTGGAGGTGCGCTCGACGGCGGCGAGCTGATCCTCCATCACGGCCTTGCTGTCGTAGAGCAGCCGACCGATCAGCGTGGACTTTCCGTCGTCGACCGAACCGGCGGTCGCGATGCGCAGCAGTGTCGTCGCCATCAGAAGTACCCCTCACGCTTGCGGTCTTCCATCCCCGCCTCGGAGATCCGGTCATCGGCTCGCGTCGCGCCCCGCTCGGTCAAACGCGACACCGCGGTCTCGGCGATCACCTCGGACACCGTCGCCGCCGTCGACTCGACACAGCCGGTGCAGGTGACGTCGCCGACGGTGCGGAACCGCACGGTCTTCTCGATCACCGGCTCGTCCTTGCGCGGTTGCATGAACTTGTGTACCGCCAGCAGCATGCCGTCGCGTTCGAACACCTTGCGCTCATGCGCGTAGTAGATCGACGGCAGCTTGATCTTCTCGGCACCGATGTAGGACCAGATGTCGAACTCGGTCCAATTCGACAGCGGAAAGGCCCGGATGTGCTCACCCTTGCGGTGCCGGCCGTTGTACAGGTTCCACAGCTCGGGGCGCTGGTTCTTCGGGTCCCACTGGCCGAACTCGTCGCGGAAGCTGAACACGCGCTCCTTGGCGCGCGCCTTCTCCTCGTCGCGGCGCGCCCCACCGAATGCGGCATCGAACTTGTTCTCCCGGATGGCCCGCAGCAGCGTGAACGTCTGCATCGGGTTGCGCGAGGGAATCGTCTCGACCACGCGGCCCGCGTCGATGTCCTCTTGAACACTGGCCACCACCAGGCGCACGCCCGACTGGGCGACCAGCTCGTCGCGTGCGGCCAGGACCTCGTCGAAGTTGTGGCCCGTGTCGACGTGCATCACCGGGAATGGCAGTCGGCCGGGCGCGAACGCCTTGAGCGCCAGGTGCAGCATCACGATCGAGTCCTTGCCGCCGGAGAACAGCAGCACCGGCCGCTCGAACTCGGCGGCCACCTCCCTGATGATGTGGATGGCTTCAGCTTCGAGCGCACGCAGGTGGCTCAGCTCGTAGCGACCCGCGTTGACCGCGGTGTCTTCGGTCGTCGTCATCGTTTCCCTGCAAAGTTGGTAGATTTGACCAGAATTACGATCATCATCGGGCAATGTAATCGCTGGGCCTGCAGGTGTCAACGGTTCGGGGGCGCCGAGCGTGGGGGTTGTGCACGCGACACGGGCGGCGGGCGTGCACAACCCCCACAGTCGAGGCGGCTACAACGTGACTTCGGTGAGCCTGCCGGTCGCGACATCGAAGACGAAGCCGCGCAGAGACTCGTGCTGTGTGACGAACGGGCTCGCTTCGATGCGGCGCAGCGACTGGCGGACGTCCTCGTCGAGATCGCCGAACGATTCGGCGGCCCATTCCGGCTTGATCCCGGTCTCCTCCTGGATATCGCGCTTGAACTCGTCGTCGGTGAATGTCAGCATGCCGCAGTCGGTGTGGTGGATGAGGATGATCTCTCGAGTGCCCAGCAGGCGCTGACTGATCGCCAGGGAGCGGATCTCGTCGTCGGTGACGACGCCGCCGGCGTTGCGGATGACGTGCGCCTCGCCATCGGAGAGCCCGAGGATCCGATACACGTTCAGCCGCGCATCCATGCAGGCGACAACGGCGACATGCCTGCTGGGCGGCAGCGGCAACGGCCCGGAGAACGTCTTCGCGAACTCCTCGTTGTTCCTCAGGTACTCGTCTGTCACCGACATGGCGCGACCGTAGAGATGCGGCTGCACAGCGTCACCGTTAAGAATCAGCCCGCGCGCAACCGTTCCGAGCGTGGGGGTTGTGCACGCATCGCCACAGCAAGTCGTGCACAACACCCACGCTCGGCTGACTAATGCGCGAGGTCGTAGACCGTCGCGCCGCCCACGTCGCGCGGGGTGAAGGTCTTCTTCACCCAGGCGGTGATCTCCGCGGCGGAACCGCTGTCCCGGTGGCGACCGGGGCCGCCGTCGCCGCCGGCGATGAAGTAACGCACCTGACCGTCGTCGACGTACTGCTGGAATTGCGCCAGCGTCGGCGACGGGTCACTGCCCATGAAGCCGCCGATCGCCATCACCGAGGTGCCGGTGCTCAACTCCAGGCTGCTCGCCGTCATCGAGCCGACACTCGCTGCGGCCCAACGGTTGTCGGTTGCTTTCACCAGGTTCTGCAGCGCGACGTTGTCCGATGCGCGCACGAACCCCGGACCGCCGGGACCGCCGGGCCCACCCGGCCCGCCGGGCATGTCGCCGAAACTGCCGAAGTCGGCGTGCGCAGCTGCCGGGCCGGCCATGGCGCCCGGCCCGCTGGCGGGACGGGCCGCCGTCTCGATCGCGTATGCCGCGGGGGCCGCAGCCCCCAGGATGAGCGCGGCGCCAGCCACTGCCGCCGCGAGCCTGCCCCACCGCTGCACACCCGCCACCAGCAGCACAGCCACCGCGAGCGAACCGACGAGCACCACCCAGCGCAGCCACGGCTGCCACCCCGGCGCGCGGCCGAGAAGCGCGAACGCCCACACCCCGGTGCCCGCCGACATCACCGCCAGCACCGCCCGCGCCGCCCAGAACTGCCGGGCGCGCCACAGCTCAGCCGCGCTGATCCCGATCAGAGCGGCAACCGCCGGCGCCAGCGCCAGCGTGTAGTACGGGTGGATGATGCCGTCCATGAAGCTGAACACGGCGGCGGTGACCAGCAGCCAGCCGCCCCACAGCAAGAGACTGGCTCGCAGTGGCGACGTCCGCTGCGCGCGGCGCGTGGACCACAGGACCGCCACCAGCCCGATCAGCGCCGCGGGCAGCAGCCAGGACACCTCGGCACCGAACGACGCGCCGAACATCCGGCCGATGCCGGGGGTACCGCCGAAGAACACGTGCGCCCCGCCGCCCGGACCGTCACCCATGCCCGGGCCCCCGCCCCCGGGACCCTCGCCCCGACCGGCGATGCGCTGAATTCCGTTGTAGCCCAGAGCGAGCTGCAGCAGAGAGTTGTCGGTCGACCCGCCGATGTAGGGCCGCGAATCCGCCGGCCACAGGCTGACCAGCGCTAGGAACGGTCCCGCGGTCGCCACCATCGCGACGCCACCGGCCAGCAACGCCCGGACCCGCGGCCAGAACGCGATCGGCGCCGCGACCAGGAACGCGAGCGCCAACCCGGGCACCACGAGGAACGCCTGCAGCATCTTGGTCAGAAAGGCCGCGCCCAGGACCACTCCTGCGCCGACCATCCAGCGGGTACGTCCGGTCTCGATGGCGCGCACCGTCAGATAACCCGCCACCACCAGCAGCAGCACCAGCAGCGCATCGGGGTTGTTGTAGCGGAACATCGACGCCGCCACCGGCATGACGGCGAGCGCGGCGCCGGCGATCAGACCGGCGCCCGGCCCGCTGACCCGGCGCACCGCCGCGTAGAGCACGCCCACCGATGCCACGCCCATCAGCGCCTGCGGCAGCAGCATCGTGAACGGGCTGAAGCCGAACAGCCGGCCGGACAACGCCATGAACCAGATCGACACCGGCGGCTTGTCCACGGTGATCGCGTTGCCGGAATCGAGGGATGCGAACAGCCAAGCCTTCCAGCTCTGGGTGCCGGCCTGCGCGGCCGCGGCATAGAAATCGTTGGCCCAGCCACTCGAACCCAGACCCCACAGGTACAGCACCGCGGTGGCGGCCAGCAGGGCGGCGAGCGCGAACCGGTGCCAGCGCGCCGCCGGGTCACGCGCGGGCACGGGTGCGGTGGTGACCGAGGAATCGGCAGTGAGGGTCATCGGGCGACTCCTTCGGTGGCGGTGCGGCGCGGATGGAACACCCAGCCGCGCAACAGGACGAAGCGGACCACGGTGGCGAGCAGGTTGGCGCCGATCAGCACCGCCAGTTCGACCATGCGGTGCGGTGCCGCGGAGGTGGCGTGCAGCAGGCTCAGCGATCCGCTGGTGATGCCGAGCGCGACCCCGAAGACGATGAGTCCTTCGAGATGGTGCTGAGCGAGCCGGGACTGACCGCGGACACCGAAGGTGAAGCGGCGGTTGGCCGCGGTGTTGCCGATCGCGGTGAGCAACAGAGCCAAGAGGTTCGCCCACTGGGCGCCGACGCTGCCCCGCAACAGCATGAACAGCACGATGTAGGCGATCGTCGACGCGACCCCGATCGCTCCGAATCGCACCACTTGCCGCAGCAGCGAGCTGGGCGCTGCCGGCTGCTGGGACGGACTCAGCTGGGCAGCGATCATGTTCACCGGGATCGCGCCGCTGGCGAATCCGCGCAGCAGCCGCCCGATGCCGCGCAGATCGGCTGCTGCCGTCGCGACGATGTCGACGCGGCTGTCGGGATCGTCGACCCAGTCGACGGGGACCTCGTGGATGCGCAGTCCGCTGCGTTCGGCGAGCACCAGCAGCTCGGTGTCGAAGAACCACCCGGTGTCTTCGATGTAGGGCAGCAGGCGGGCCGCGACATCCGCGCGGATCGCCTTGAATCCGCACTGTGCGTCGGAGAACCGCGCGGACAGTGTGGATTTGAGGATGAGGTTGTAGCAGCGGGAGATGATTTCCCGCTTCGGTCCGCGGGTGACGTGTGCGCCGCGCGCCAGCCGGGTGCCGATCGCGAGGTCCGAGTGGCCGGAGATCAACGGCGCCACCAAGGGGCCGAGCGCGGCCAGGTCGGTGGACAGGTCGACGTCGGTGTAGACGAGCACCGCCGCGTCGGAGGTCGACCAGACGTGGTGCAGTGCGCGTCCGCGCCCCTTCTCCTCCAGACGGACCATGCGGACCCCGTCCAACTCGGCGGCCAGTTCCGCAGCGATACGCGGGGTGTCATCGGTGCTGGCGTTGTCGGCGATCGTGATGCGAGCCGGAAAAGGCACCGCATCGCTGAGATACCGGTGCAGCCGATACACCGAGTCGGCCAGGACGGCCTGCTCGTTGTAGACGGGAACGACGACGTCGAGGACCGGCGCCCCGGTGACCCGGGCAGTGCGGGCTGCGTGGGGTCGACGTTCGACAGGGGTTCGGCCACAGCGTGTCTCGGCCACGGTGTCGGTAGGTGTCATGGTGTCCATGTTCTGTCGCTTCTGTGTGCTCATCGTTGGCCCGAGCTATGTGCCGGCTGTGACTGATGTCAGGTCGTAGATCACCGTGCCGTCGACGGTGTCCGCCACGAAGTTCGCGGCCACCCAGTCGCGGATCGCCACGGACTCCTGCGAGCCGCTGGCGGGGACCCGGCCCATCGTCATCATCCGACCGGCGACGAAGTAGTGGATGCGCCCGGCAGCGACGTCGTCGACGAATTGCGCCAGCGTCGGCGCCGGATCGGTGCCGTTGAATCCGCCGATCGCCATCACCGGTGCACCGATGGCGAGCTGATATCCCGCGGCGTTGTTCGATCCGACAACGGCTGCCGCCCAGGTGAATCGGTCGGCGTCGGCGGCGAGCACCCTGGTGAGCTCCGGCCGCGGTGACGGTGCACTCAGCAGACCGCCACCGGGGCCGCCGCCGAAGAAGCCGCCACCCGGGAAACCACCCGATCGCGCCGGCCCGACCGACGGAATGGCACCCGTGTGGGGGGTCGCGACGGTCGCCAGCGTGTAGGCGGCTGGCCCGGTCAGGCAGCACACGAGGGCGAGGCCGCCGATGGTCCGCGCCACCCGGGGCCCCAGCCGCGCGTTGACGACGATCAGTGCCGCGGCCGCCACTCCACCGACCACGATCGCGACGCGCAGCCACGGCATCCAGTCGGGGGTGCGGGTCAGCAGCTGCGCGGCCAGGAACACCGTCACCACCGTCGTCGCCGCCAGCGCGCTCGCCGCGCGCGGATCAGTTCGGTTGCGCCACAGTGCAGATGCGCCGATGCCGACGGTGGCGGCGATCGCGGGTGCCAGCGCCACGGTGTAGTACGGGTGCACGATGCCGTTCATGAAGCTGAACACGACGGCGGTGACCGCGAGCCAGCCGCCCCACAGCACGAGCGCGGCCCGCGTGGCATCGGTGCGGGGTGCGCGGCGGGTCAGCACCAACCCGGCGACGGTGCAGACAAGTGCAGCGACCAGCAGCCAGCCGATGTCGGCGCCCATCGAGAAGCCGAACAATCGACCCCAGCCGACGTCGTGGTTGAGGTTGCCCAGCCCGCCGGGCTCGTTACCGGTGAGTCTGCCGAAACCGTTGTAGCCCAACGTCAATTCGAGAATGCTGTTGTGCTGCGAGCCGCCGATGTAGGGTCGCTCATCGGGCGGCCAGAGTTCGACGAGCGCGAGGTACCAGCCGGCCGAGACCACGACCGCAGCCCCGGCGATGCCGAGGTCGAGCACTCTCCGGCGCAGCGGCGGCGACCCGGCCATCAGATAGGCGGCGGCGAACGCCGGCAGCACCAGCAGCGCCTGCAGCATCTTGGCGAGGAACCCGAATCCCATGGCCACGCCCGCCGCGACCAGCCACCACCGGCCGGCGTCTTTCTCGCAGGCGCGCTGGGTGCAGTAGGCACCGAGCACCAGCATCAACACCAGCAACGCATCCGGGTTGTTGAACCGGAACATCAGCGCGGCCACCGGTGTCAGGGCGAGAATCCAGCCGGCCAGCAGAGCTGCGCCGGGGCCGGCGGCGCGGCGCACCGACGCGTAGAGCACGCCGACGGCGGCCACCCCCATCAGTGCCTGAGGCGCCAGCATGCTCCACGGCGAGAAGCCGAAGACCCGCGCGGAAAGGTCCATCACCCACAGCGCGGCGGGTGTCTTGTCGACGGTGATCGCGTTGGCGGCGTCGCTGGAACCGAACAGCATCGCGGTCGCGTCGCTCGAGCCGGCCTGCACCGCGGCGGCGTAGAAGGAGTTGGCCCATCCCGAGGCGCCGAGGTTCCACAGATACAGCACGGCCGTGCTGACGAGGAGCACCAGCAACCCCGGCGAGCAGACGCGAACTCGAGCCGACACGCCGTGAAAAAGTCCAGTTCGCGTCTGCTCGCCGGGGTTCGGCGCAGCCTCGGGCCCCGACGTCAACACGCTCACCCGTTCGATCATCTTCGGCCCCGCTAGGCGCCCGATTGGTCTCCGCTGTGCCTTGGCTGTAAATCCACAGGAAGAGTCACGACGAACTCGGTGCGCCCGGGGATGCTGCGCACCACGATGGTCCCGTCGTGGGCCCGCACCACGGCGGCCACGATCGCCAGCCCGAGACCGGTGCTGCCCCCGCGGCGCGACCGCGAGGAATCGCCACGCGCGAAGCGCTCGAAGACTTCTGGCTGCAGGGAAGCCGGGATGCCCGGGCCGTCGTCGACGACGGTCAGCACCACGTCATCGGCTGTCGCTACCAGCGACGTCGTGACGGTGGTGCCCGCTGGCGTGTGAATGCGCGCGTTGGCCAGCAGGTTCGCCAGCACCTGGTGCAGCCTGGCCTCGTCGCCCGGCACCGCGACCGGTTCGTCGGGCAGGTCGAGCTCCCACTCGTGGTCGGGCCCGGCGACGTGGGCGTCGCTGACCGCGTCGACGACCAGTCGGGTCAGGTCGACGGGCTCGCGCTCGAGCGGGCGGCCCGCGTCCAGCCGGGCGAGCAGCAGCATGTCCTCGACGAGGCGGGTCATGCGCTCGGTCTCGGACTCCACGCGGTTCATCGCGTGCGCGACGTCGTCGGGCAGCTCGGCGCGCCTGCGCTGCGCGAGCTCGGTGTACCCGCGGATCGCGGCGAGCGGGGTGCGCAGCTCGTGGCTCGCGTCGGCGACGAACTGGCGGATCCGGGTTTCGCTGGCGTGGCGCGCCGACAGCGCGCCCGCGATCCTGTCGAGCATCCGGTTCAGCGCCGAGCCGAGCCGTCCCACCTCCGTGTGCGCGGCGGCCGGGTCGACCGCGACGATCGGGGTCGGCAGGTCGACCTCGCCGCGGTCGAGCTCGAGGTCGGCCACCTCGCGCGCCGCCGACGCCACCCGGGACAGGGGCGCCAGTTGCCGTCGGACGATCGCGATGCCCGCGAAGGCGGCCGCGATCAACGCGAGCACGGCAGCGACGCAGAACATGGCTAGGACCCACAGCAGGGTGTCGTCGACCACGGACAGCGGCAGCCCGGTGACGATCGTCTGAGACCCGGCGCGGCGATCGTGCAGCCCGATGACACGGTAGCGACCCAAGCCGTCGAGAGTGACCGTGCGCGGCGTGCGATCGGGCGGCACGACGGCCAACTGCGCGGCGGCCGCGTCGGTGACCGTCGAGCGCGAACCGTCTGCGGTGATGACCCCGGCGTCGATACCGCGCCCGGGCGTGACGACGGCGCCGACGGTGCGGGTGGCCTGGCCGGGCGCGTTGAGGAAGCCGGGGCCGGGACCGGCCTCGGGGTCGAACCGCCGGCGGTCCTCCCAGCCCGGAGTGCCCGGCGTGAACACCGGCGGGGGCAGATCGAAGATCGCCGCCGAGCGCCGACCGGCCTCGACGAGTTGTTCGTCGAGTTGGTGGGACAGGAACCGCTGCAGCGCGAATTCGGTGGCGGCCCCGATGCCGGCGATGACGACGGCCAGCAGCACCATCTGGGTGACGATCAGCCGTACGCGCAGCGACCAGGTCCGAGGTGCGAGAACACTGCCCCGCGTGGCGGTCTGCCCGTCAGCGCGCGGGCTTGAGGACATACCCGGCGCCGCGCAGCGTGTGGATCATCGGCTCCCGGCCACTGTCGATCTTCTTGCGCAGATACGAGACGTACAGCTCGACGATGTTCGACCGTCCACCGAAGTCGTAGCTCCACACCCGGTCCAGGATCTGTGCCTTGCTCAGCACCCGCTTGGCATTGCGCATCATGAACCGCAGCAGTTCGAACTCCGTGGCGGTCAGCGTGATCGGCTCGCCCGCGCGGGTGACCTCGTGACTGTCCTCGTCGAGCACCAGATCGCCGACCACGATCGTCGCTCCGGCCGCCTCCGTGCTGACCCCGGTGCGACGCAGCAGCGCCCGCAACCGCAAGACGACCTCTTCGATGCTGAACGGTTTGGTGACGTAGTCGTCGCCGCCGGCGGTCAGTCCGGCGATGCGGTCCTCCACCGAATCCTTGGCGGTGAGCAGCAGCAGCGGCAGGCCCGGGATCTGCTCTCGCAGCCGGTGCAGGACGTCCAGACCGCTCATGTCGGGCAGCATCACGTCGAGGACGACCACATCCGGTGGGTTGTCGCGCGCCGTCGCGATCGCGGTGGCGCCGTCGCCGGCGGTCGAGATCTCCCACCCCTCGTAACGCAGCGCCATGGACACCAGCTCGGCCAGCACCGGTTCGTCGTCGACGACGAGCACGTGCACCGGGCTTCCGTCGGCGCGGCGCATCATCACCCGCGCGGCGTCGATGTCGCTGGTCGATGAGGTCACGCGCTCCATTATGGGCGCCGTCCGTGGGGCGCGGCTGTGCCGAAGCTATGCGCCTGCTGTGAAGCGAACACACAGCCGGCACTCATCTGAACCGGTCATCCTGGACCCATGACCGAATCAGCAGCCGCCCTCGACGACGGAGCGTGGGCGACCCCCGAGCCCGAGCCTCGTCGGCGGCGAGTCCGCGAGATCGCGGCCGCGGTCGCGATCGCGGCGGTGATCGGCGGGGTGGGCGGCGCGGCGATCCATGCCGCGCGCGGTGGCGGGCACCACCCGGGACCGTTCATGGTCGACATGTCGCACCCCGGCGCGCCGGAGGGCCGCCCTGTCGGAGGCCCCGCGATCCCATAGCCTGTGCGAGTGCAGCACCGAGGCGGACCCGCCGGATGACCCGCTTCCTGACGCGGCGGCTGCTCAACTACCTGGTGTTGCTGGCGCTGGCCTCTTTCCTGGCGTTCACCCTGACCTCGCTGACGTTCCATCCGCTGGACAGCCTGCTCGAACGCAGCCCCCGCCCGCCGCAGGCCGTCATCGACGCCAAAGCCGCGGAACTGGGCCTCGATCAACCGATCCCGGTCCGGTACGCCCACTGGGTGTCCGGGGCGGTGCGCGGCGATTTCGGCACCACCGTGACGGGCCAGCCGGTGACCGACGAGTTGTGGCGCCGGGTCGGGGTGAGCCTGCGGCTGGTGATCATCGGCTCGGTGCTCGGCACGATCATCGGAGTCGTCGTGGGCGCGTGGGGCGCCGTCCGGCAGTACCGGCTGTCCGACCGCGTGATCACCATGGTGTCACTGCTCATCATCAGCGCCCCGACGTTCGTGGTGGCCAACCTGCTGATCCTGGCTGCGTTGAAGGTCAACTCGGTGCTCGGCGTGCAGCTGTTCGAGTACACCGGCGAGACCTCGACCGACGCGGTCGGCGGCGGCTGGAACCAGTTCGTGGACCGGCTGCAGCATCTGGTGCTGCCGACCGCGACGCTGGCGCTGGCCTCGATCGCGGGTTTCAGCCGCTACCAACGCAATGCGATGCTCGACGTGCTGGGCCAGGACTTCATCCGCACCGCCAGGGCCAAGGGATTGACGCGGCGCCAGGCACTGTTCCGGCACGGGTTGCGCACGGCGCTGATCCCGATGGCGACGCTGTTCGCCTACGGCATCAGCGGTCTGGTGACCGGCGCAGTGTTCGTCGAGAAGATCTTCGGCTGGCACGGCATGGGTGAGTGGTTCGTGCAGGGCATCGCCGCCCAGGACACCAACATCGTGGTCGCCTTCACGGTGTTCTCCGGCACGACGATCCTGCTGGGCGGTCTGCTCTCCGACGTGCTCTACGCCGCCCTCGACCCCCGGGTGCGTGCCTCGTGACCACACAGGACTTCGTGTCACGGCGCACCCTGGTGTGGCGTCGCTTCCGGAGCAACCGGCCCGCGATGGTGTCGGTCGTGGTGCTGATCGTGCTGTTCGTGAGCTGCTGGGCGTTGCCGCCGCTGCTGCCCTACTCCTACACCGACCTGGACTACTACGCGCTGCAGCAGCCGCCGTCGCCGCAGCACTGGTTCGGCACCAACGCGCTCGGCCAGGACCTGCTGGCCCAGACGCTGCGGGGGATGCAGAAATCGATGGTGATCGGTGTCTGTGTGGCCGTGATCTCCACGCTCGTGGCTGCGACCGTCGGCGCCGTCGCGGGATACTTCGGCGGCTGGCGCGACACCGTGCTGATGTGGTTCGTCGACTTGCTGCTCGTGGTGCCGGGGTTCATCCTGATCGCGATCGTGACGCCGAGCACGCGGGGCGCCGGAACGGTGCTGTGGCTGATCGTGCTGCTGGCCGCGTTCAGCTGGATGATCAGCTCCCGCATGGTGCGTGGCCTGGCGATGAGCCTGCGTGATCGCGAATTCGTCGCCGCCGCACGCTACATGGGGGTCAGCAACACGCGGATCATCGCCCGCCACATCGTGCCGAACGTCGCGTCCATCCTGATCATCGACACCACGCTCAACGTCGGCGTCGCGATCCTCGCCGAGACCGGCCTGAGCTTCCTCGGTTTCGGCGTGCAGCCGCCCGACGTGTCACTCGGCACGCTGATCGCGGCGGGCACCGGCTCGGTGACGACGTTCCCGTGGGTGTTCCTGTTCCCCGCAGGCGTGCTGGTGGTGATCGTGTTGTGCGCCAACCTCATCGGAGACGGCCTGCGCGACGCGCTGGATCCGGGCGCGCGCCCGGCCGGACGGCTCCGTCTGAGGTCACGCCGATGACCCTGCTACAGGTACGGGACCTGACCGTCACCTTCCCCACCGACACCGAACGGGTGGCCGCGGTGCGCGGCCTGGACTACGACGTCGCCGCCGGTGAGGTCGTGGCGCTGGTCGGTGAATCGGGGGCGGGCAAGTCAGCAGGCGCGATGGCCGTGGTCGGCCTGCTGCCCGAGTACGCCGAGGTGTCCGGGTCGGTGCGCTTGCACGGCTCCGAGTTGCTCACCGGATCCGATGCGGAGATGTCGCGCATCCGCGGCGCGAGGATCGGCACCGTCTTCCAGGACCCGATGTCGTCGCTGATCCCGGTCTACACGGTCGGCGACCAGATCGCCGAGGCGATCCGCATCCACCGCCGCGACGTGAGCCGCCACGCCGCCCGCGCCCGCGCGGTGGAACTGCTCGAATTAGTCGGCATCGCGCAGCCCGCCCAGCGGGCGGCGGCGTTCCCCCATGAACTCTCCGGCGGGGAGCGCCAGCGGGTGGTGATCGCGATCGCGATCGCCAACGATCCGGACCTGCTGATCTGCGACGAACCCACGACCGCGCTCGACGTGACCGTCCAGGCGCAGATCCTCGAGGTGCTTCGCACCGCGCGCGACGTCACCGGCGCGGGCGTGCTGATCATCACCCACGACCTCGGCGTCGTCGCCGAGTTCGCCGACCGCGCACTGGTCATGTACGCCGGCCGCGCCGTCGAGACCGCGCCGGTCGCAGACCTCTACGCCCGACGCCGAATGCCTTACACCGCAGGCCTTTTGGGGTCGGTGCCACGACTGGATGCCCCGCAGGGCGCTCGGCTGGTGCCGATCCCGGGCGCTCCTCCGTCACTGTCCACACTGCCCCCCGGGTGCCCGTTCACCCCGCGCTGCCCGCTGGCCGTCGCGGAATGCAGCGCGGCCGAACCGGAGCTGACCCCTGTCGGGCCGGACCACACCGTCGCGTGCATCCGGCACGAGGAGGTCACCGGCCGCAGCGCGGCCGACATCTTTCGCGTCAGCACCGGGTCGCCCGGCGCGACCGACCCCGAGGCGCCGGTCGTCGTGTCGGTGCGCGGTCTGGTGAAGACGTTCCCGCTGACCAAGGGCGTGGTGTTGCGGCGCCGGGTCGGCGAGGTCCGTGCTGTCGACGGTGTCGACCTGACGGTGCGGCAAGGCCGCACGCTCGGCATCGTCGGCGAATCCGGCTCGGGAAAATCGACCACTCTGCACCAGATCCTGGGGTTGACCGCGCCGCAGCAGGGCAGCATCGAGGTGCTCGGCGCCGACGTCGCGTCACTGGACCGCCGGGCACGCCGCGCACTGCGCGGCGATCTGCAGGTGGTGTTCCAGGATCCGGTCGCCTCCCTGGATCCGCGACTGCCGGTGTCCGAAGTTCTCGCAGAGCCTTTGCAGGCCAACGGCTCTGACAAGAGTGCAATCGCCGACCGGGTGGCCGAGTTGCTGACGCTCGTCGGCTTGCGTCGCGAGGACGCCGCCCGCTATCCGGCAGAATTCTCCGGCGGACAGAAGCAGCGCATCGGCATCGCCCGCGCGCTGGCGCTGCACCCGAAGATCCTGGCGCTCGACGAACCCGTGTCGGCGCTCGACGTGTCGATCCAGGCCGGCATCATCAATCTGCTTCTCGACCTTCAGGACCGCTTCGGGCTGGCATACCTGTTCGTCTCGCACGACCTTTCGGTGGTCAAACACCTGGCCCACGACGTCGCGGTGATGCACCGCGGCCGGATCGTCGAGCAGGGCACCAGCGAGGATGTCTTCGGCAACCCTCGCGACGAGTACACGCGGCGATTGCTGGCCGCGGTTCCGCGCCCGCCCGGTTAGAGTCTGTCCGCATGAACCTCCTGCTGCGTCTGCTCTGTCTCGGGTTCGTCGGCATCCTGGTGCTCACCGGATGCTCGGGTTCGCAGGAACCGGCCCCGTCGGCGGGCGGCAGCGCCGAGCTGGGCGGCACCGCCGACATCAACCCGCAGGACCCCACCACGCTGCAGCAGGGCGGCACGCTGCGGCTGGCGCTGACCGGCTTCCCGGCCAACTTCAACAACCTGCACATCGACGGCAACCTGGGCGAGATCGGCGCGATGTACAAGACGATGCTGCCGCGCGCGTTCTTCATCAAGCCCAACGGGGAGATGACCGTCAACAGCGACTACTTCACCAACGTGGAGTTGACGGGTACCGATCCGCAGGTGGTCACCTACACGATCAACCCGAAAGCGGTGTGGAGCAACGGCAGGCCGATCACGTGGGAGGACATCGCGGCGCAGGTGAACGCGACCAGCGGTAAGGACAAGCGGTACCTGTTCGCGTCCCCCAACGGTGCAGAGCGTGTCGGCTCCGTCACCAAGGGTGTCGACGACCGGCAGGCGATCGTCACCTTCGCCAAGCATTACGCCGACTGGAAAGGCCTGTTCGCGGGTAACGGCATGCTGTTCCCGAAAGAGATGACCGGTACGCCGGAAGCGTTCAACACCGGCTTCCGGGACGGCCCGCCGCCCACCGCGGGCCCGTTCATCATCACCAACATCGACCGCGGCGCCCAACGGATCACGTTGGGCCGCAACCCGAAATGGTGGGGCACTCCCCCGCTGCTGGATTCCATCAGCTACACCGTGCTGGACGACGCGGCCCGCATCCCTGCGCTGCTGAACAACTCGATCGACGCCAGCGGTGTCGCCACACTCGACGAGCTGAAAACCACCCGCTCCGCGCCGGGCATCGCGATGCGCCGTGCCCCGTCCGCGCAGTGGTACCACATGACGTTCAACGGGGCGCCCGGCTCGATCCTCGCCGATCCGAAGCTGCGGATGGCCGTCGCCAAGGGCATCGACCGGCAGGCCATCGTCACCGTCGCCCAGAACGGCCTCGTCGACAAGCCCGTCCCGCTGAACAACCACATCTATCTGGCCGGCCAGGAGGGCTACCAGGACAACAGCATTCCCTTCGACCCAGAAGCCGCCAAGAGAGAACTCGACGCGCTGGGCTGGCGGCAGAACGGCCAGTTCCGGGAGAAGGACGGCCGACGGTTGACCATCCGCGACGTGTACTACGACGCGCAGAGCACGGGTCAGATCGGGCAGATCGCGCAGAACAACCTCTCCCAGATCGGTGTCGACCTGCAGCTGGTGCCCGCCGCAGGCGGCAAGCTGTTCACCGAATTCGTCACCCCCGGCAACTTCGACATCGTCCAATTCGCCTGGGGCGGCGATGCTTTCGCCTTGTCCAGCCTCACCCAGGCATATGCGTCTGCCGGCGAGAGCAACTACGGCAAGATCGGCAGCCCCGAGATCGACGCCAAGATCGACCAGACGCTGTCCGAGCTGGACCCGGCCAAGGCCCGCACCCTGGCCAACGAGCTGGACACGATGATCTGGCAGGAAGTGCACAGCCTGCCGCTGTTCCAAGCCGCCGGCAACGTCGCGGTCCGGGCCACACTGGCCAACTACGGCCCCGCCGGCATCGGTGACCTGAACTACAGCGCGATCGGCTTCATGAAGCAGTGACCTGCCGGACCGCGCGCGGCAGCACGTCGGGCACCGTGCCCTCCGCGCGGGCGGCCAGTCGGATCGCGCCGACCAGCAGCCGGATCGTCAGGTTGGCCGGCAGCGCATCCAGTCCCGTTCCGCGCGAGGCCAGTTCGGCCATCTGACCGGCGGCGGCCGCCCGGCACACCTGCAGTGCGGCGTGCTCGCGGGTGTCGAGCATGCTGTGCCCGGCGGTGGGGAGGTCGACGAGCACCGCGTCGGGAATGAGGCCGGCGACCCGCTGGGCGATCCCCGGGGGCGTGGTGAGGTCGCGACCGCCGGAGAGCACCGCGGTCGGCCACCGGAAGTGCGGCATCGCCGAGGCCAGATCGTAGGGCTCGGCGACGAATTCGACGTCCCCGAGCGCCATCTCGCGCAGCGCGACAGCCGGGTCCAGGGGAAGGCCGTCTGGCTCGGCACCGTAGTTCAACTCGCGGTAGGCGATGCGCTCGACGAGGTCGGGCTCGTGTTGATAGGGCGTCTTGCGTTCCAGCAGGTTGCGCTCACCGAAGCCGACGGCCGCCCACAGCCAGTCGTGTCCGGTGAGCAGGAGGTCCAGTTGCCGGCACAGCACCTCCGGACCGGCGACGCCGTACACGTCTCCGATGAGCTGCGCGTCCTTGCTCGTCACCACGCCGCCCTGCACCAGCCGGCGCACCTTGGCCGCCAACTCCGCCGTCCCCGGTTCGGTCCCGTCCCACAGGACGCGGCGCGTCTGGGCTCGCACCTCGGCGATGTCGCCGGCCGACAGCAGTGGAGAGTCCAGCACCATCGCGTGCACGCGCTCCGGGTGGGATACGCCCAGACCGGCGGCCAGGTAAGTGCCGTAGGAGGCGCCGTAGACGATGGCTTTGTCGACGTGGGCGTCGTCGAGCACCGCGGCGAGGTCGTCGACGACGGCGCGGATCGTCAGCGCTTCGGGGGGCAGATCGTGGCCGGCGTCGTCGTGCCGGGACAGCCCGACACCCCGGTGCTCGACCATGATCACGTCCAGCCCGGCGAGCGCCGCACGCCGGCGAAATGAGCGGTACAGGGCGACCGACGCGGCCCCCGGACCGCCCGGGATGATCAGCAACGGATGCGTCGACTTACGCCCGGTACGCACGTAATACACGTCGAACTCGCCGGTGCCGCCGTGTGCGCCGTTCGCCTCTGTCGGCCGCCGGACCGGCCGCACGCCCGGCAGCGCGGCCAGCTTGGCGTGCGTGCGCCGCCGCTTGGCGTTCATCGTCATCAGGGCCCATTGTGCCCCCGGCGCTCAGGGCCGGCCATTCCGGCTGCGGTTCGGGTCGAGGTTCGGTTCGAGCTGAGCGAAAGCAGTGGCATACCGATCGCGCATCGGTACACATCACGGTCATGACCTCCGTCGATCACCTCACCGCCCTGCTGCCCGACTCCGAGGACTTCGCCGCGCTGCTGCGCGACATCGCCGCCGGCGCCGCCGACCGCGACCGCCACGACGAGAACCCCGTCGACCAGGTGGCGGCCCTGAAGCGGGCCGGCTTCGGCACACTGCGGCTGCCCGCGTCATTCGGCGGCCCCGGACTGACGGTGCCGCAACTGTTCTCGGCCGTCATCGACGTGGCGCGTGCCGACCCGATCGTGGCGCACATCTTCCGGACGCACTTCTGGTTCGTGGAGGAGAGACTGCGCACCCACCATGACGGCGCCGATCCGCGTTCGGCAGCGTGGCTCTCGACGGTGGCCCGAGGCAAGACCTTCGGCAACGCATTCAGTGAGAAGGGCGCCCAGGCGGTCGGCAGCCTGGTGTTCAACACCCGGCTGCTGCCCGCCGAGGGCGGCTACCGGCTGGACGGGACGAAGTTCTACAGCACCGGCACGCTGTTCTCCGATTACCTGACCGTCACGGCCACCACCGACCACGACTCGGTGGCCACCGTCGTGGTGCCCGCCGACCGGCCCGGTGTGCAGATCATCGACGACTGGGACGGCTTCGGGCAGCGCCGCACCGGTACCGGCACGACCGTGTTCACCGATGTCGCGGTGTCGCAGGACGAGGTGCTCAGCGACACGCCCTACGACGCGGAGCCCCAGCCGACGGTGCAGTACGCCTCGCTGCAGCTGTTCATCCATGCGGTGGTCGCCGGGATCCTGGAGTCGGTGGTCGACGACGGGGTGGCGCTGCTGCGCTCGCGCGAGCGCAGCTTCAGCCACGCGGTGACCGAACGACCCATCGACGACCCGCTGCTGCAGCGCCAGCTCGGTGAGATCGCCAGCACCGCGGCGATCGCCCGGGCGGCGGTGCTGGACGCGGCCGCTGCGATCGGCGCGGCCACCGACTCCTACGGCGAGGATCGCGTGCCCGACGCCGTGCTCGCGACCGAGGCGCAGCTCCAAGTCGCCAAGGTCAAAGTGCACCTGGACGCCGTGGCTCCGGAGGCCGCGACGCGTCTGCTCGAACTCGGCGGGGCCAGCGCGGCGAGCCGCAGCCGCAACCTGGACCGGCACTGGCGCAACATCCGCACGATCACGCTGCACAACCCGGTCGGGCTCAAAGCCCGCGCGATCGGTCAGAACCTGTTGCACGGCACCGCACTTCCGGCCAACGCCTACTTCTGATCGAGTGGTCGAGCGCCCGCTCAGGAGGCCAATTCGATGTGGCGCGCTGACCGCACCCCGGCGTAACGCTGCGGACTGCACGTCAAAATGATCACCTGCCCGTCGCCGGCCACCGCGTCGAACACCTGGGCCATCCGGGTCAGACGATCGGGATCGGTGAAGCCGAGCGCGTCGTCGATCACCACCGGCACGGTGTCGTCCTTGGCGACCAGCGCCGCGCCGGCCAGCCGGGCCACGATGCCCAACTGTTCCTTGGCGCCGCCGGACAACGAGTCGTACGGCACCGTGCGCCCGGACAGCGTCCGGTGCCCGATGCGCAGCTCGCTGTCGACGTCGACCTCGAACGTGTCGCCGAAGACGATGCGCCCCAAGCGTTCCACCTCGCCGCGGAACGGATCGACATAGCGCGATCGCATCGCGTCGCGGTGTCGGCCCATCACGCTGCGCAGCAGTTGTGCCGCGCGCGCCCTGCGCTGCACCCGCTCGTGGTCGGCGGCGGCCCGTTCACGCTCGCTCTCCGCGGCGTCGAGCCGACCCTTGCGGCCCTCGGTGCCGACGACCTTCAGCTGGGCGGCGACGTCGCGCAGCGCCTCGGCCACGTCGTCGCAGCGAGCGACCGCCCCTGCCGCGGCGCGGCGCGCCTCGGCGACCCGCGCGCTGACCACGTCGGGCTGTTGGCTCGCCAGCTCCTGCCTGAGCCCGTCGACTGCGGCCTGCGCCGCGGCAGCCGCCTCGGCGTGGGACTGCACCGTGACGGCCAGCTCGTCGTCGCTGACCGCAGCTCGCGCCTCCGCGAGCCGCTTCTGGGCGGCGGCCAGCTCTTCGGTCATCACTGCGAGCTTCTCCGCCAGCCGCGCCCCGCGCATCTCCCGCTCGGCGAGCAACGCCGCGGCGGCCTCGGCGACCTTGACGTGGGTCTCGCAGTCGCGCAACGCCTGCTGGTGTGCTGCGGTCGCTTCCACCAACTCCAGCCGCTGCGCCTTCGGATCGAGCGGGCTCCCGGCCGAGTCCGCGTCGAACAGCCCGCCGTCGGCGGGCACGCGCGCCTGCACCGCAGCCAACCGGGATCGCAGGATCTCGACGGAGTCGTCGGCGGCGAGCGCCTCGAGCACCGCGGTGATCTGCTTGCTGCTCGCTGCCAGCTCCTGGCGGCGGGTATCGAGTGCCCGCGCCGACTCGAGGTCAGGCGCCCCCACCGCGTGCAGAGCGCGGTCCAGCATCTCTTGCGCACGGTCGAGGGCGGCCTGGGTATCGGCTGCCGTCGCACCCGCGATCACCCGGACCGCGAGCACTCCGGGCAGGTCGATGCCCGTCGTACCCGACACCGACGTCGTCCACGTCTGGCCGGCTGCCAGCGGCACCGGCGCCCCGTCGATCGCGACATCCACATCCGCCGCCGCGACGACCTCGATGCGGGCCGAGGTCTGTTCGACCGCCGCCGCCGCACGCTCGACCGCTGCCGCGGCTTTCTCGAGTCCCGTCATCGACTCCGGGGTCACCGTGATTCGTGCGAGCTCGCGGCGGATGGCGTCGAGTTCACGCTGGTGCCGCTCGATGGTGGCGATGCGCGCGGTGAGCTTGTCCGCCTCCTCCCGGTCGGCGAGCAGTGCCACCGCGGCGTGGGCGGAGTCGACACGGTCCTTGCACCGCTGCAGATCTGCTTTCGCCTTCGCGACGGTGTCATCCGCGGCGACCCGCATCTCGCGGGCGGTGTCCGCATCCTCGGCGGCCGCGTCGGCGTCGGCGCGTAGGCGTGCGACGGCCGCGATCCGGTCGTCGACCTCGGCGCGGGTGCGTCGCCGCTCGGTGAGCGTCGCCAGGGACGCGGCGTGGGTCGATGCGGCTGCCTCCGCGCGGGCCTGTGCCTGCTCGAGCCGGGCCGTCAGCGCCGCCACCGTGTCGGCGGCCTCCTGAGCAGCGGCCAATTCAATTGCTGCACTGTCCTTTTCACACGTCAGCGTCTCGAGATCAGCGGTCAGCGTGACATGCCGGCGGACCGCCTCGTCGACCTCGGCGATCGCCGCGGCGCAGCGGGCCACGTCGTCGTCGGCGGCCGTGAGCCGGTTGATGGCAGCCAGCCACTCTCCGGTGGGCCGGCCGGTGGCGGTGAAGTAGCGCCGGTACTCCTCCTCGACGCGGTCGACCAGCAGGGCATCGGCAGGGCCGGCGCCCGCGGTGGTGTCGTCGTCGACCTCGCCGGCGACGACATCGAGGGCACGCGACAGCGCATCGCATCCCGAGAGCTCGGTCGCCGACGTCGATGCCGCCTGGATCACCCGCTGCGCCTGCCACAGGTCCAGGTCGACCGTCTCGGCGAGGATGGCGCGCACCCGCTCGTGCGCCTCGTCGCCGGTGAGCTGTTCGCGCCGCGGCGCCAGGACAGTCAGCTCGGTTTCGGGCTTTTTGTGGAACCGCTTGCGGTAGACGAATCGGTAAGCGCCGGTAGATATCTCAGCTGTCACCTCGGCACCGACATCGGCGTGGGTGGGCTTGACCTGCTTGACGTCCTTCTTCGTGGAGCGGTCCTTGGCGTCGAGCAGCAGGTCGAGCGCCTCGAGCATCGACGACTTGCCGATCTCGTTGGCTCCGCTGATCACGATCACGCCGCTGTCGGGAAAGGTGATGTCGCGGTGGGTGATTCCGCGATAATTGGTCAGCGTCAGCCGGTGCAGCTTCATGCCGCCCCTCCCTCGGTCAGGCGCAACAGCAGAGCCAGCGCGGCGCGGGCGTCCTCGGCGTCCTCACCGGCGGTGCGAGCCGTGGACACCAGCTCCTGCACCGCAGCGGCGGCGAACCCGCCGATGCCCAGATCGTCGAACTCGCCGTCGGCGGGCATCACCGCGATGTCGGTGTGCCGATCCCACGGGATCAGCGCGGCGAACAGGCGGGCGTAGCGGTCCAGGCACAGATCGAGGGCCGCCTTGTCGGTGACGGTCAACGAGCCGGTCAGACCGAGCCGGATCACCGTGCGGTCCTTGTCCGGCATGAGATCGAGGTTGATGTCGAGGTCCGTGACGTCACGGCTGTCGTCGACGTCGCGGCGCAGTGAGAGGAAGCGCCACGTGCCGACGGGGCGCGGATCGACGCGCACCGGACGGTGCGGGGCCGTCTCGTCGACGTCGACCACCAGTACATGACCCGGCTTCGGCTCGACGTCGTCGAAGTTGGTCACCTCGGGCGACCCCGAGTACCAGATGCGGCCGGACGACCCGACGTCGAACACAGAGTGCTTGTCGCCCAACGCCACATAGTGCACCGCACCGCGTGCGATCGCGCTCTCCACCGGTGCCAGCGCGATCAACGACGGCCGGTCTTTGTCCGGCACCAGGATGTCGACCGCGCCGTGCCCGACGACGATGCGTGTCACCCCGTCGGCGGGCAGCCCGTCGAGCACCTGGCCGACGAGGTCGGTGGTGGGGAACTTCGAGGACCACGGCGCGGCGACCAGCTCCAGACCCGGCCGCACCTCGTGCACCCCGGGGCGATCGAGCACGATGACGTTGTCGGGGCGTTCTGCGGTGAACAGCGCGCTGGTGTACACCGACGCCGCATCGAGCGGATCATGGTTGCCGGGAAGCAGATAGACCGGCACACCGATGCCGCGCATGGCCTCCAGCGACTGGCTGACCTCACGCGGCGCGAGCTGGTTGTGTTCGAACACGTCGCCGGCGACCACCACGAACTCGGCACCGGTCTCGGCCGCCAGCGGCCCCAGCGCGGTGACCGCTGCCCGGCGGGCCGCCGAGTAGCGGGGCTGCGCCTCACCGCTGAGGAAGTGCCGCGTCATGCCGAGCTGCCAGTCAGCGGTGTGCAGGAATCGCATGCGGATGACCGTCCTTTCCTCGTTTCCGGCGGGCTCGTGGCGAGTGCATCGGAAGTCTAGGGCGGGCCGCCGACAAGTCCGGGGATGCGCACCGAGATGGCCTACGGTTATCTCCCATGAGCGACAGAACGCGCACGCTGGTGCTGATGCGGCACGCCAAATCGGACTATCCCGACGGGGTGTCGGATCACCGGCGGCCGCTGGCGCCCCGCGGGCAACGCGAGGCGGAGCTGGCAGGGGAATGGCTCCGCGGCAACGTCGGAGCGGTCGACGCGGTGTTGTGTTCGTCGGCGACGAGGACTCGCCAGACGCTGGAGCGCAGCGGCATCACCGCGCCGGCGACGTTCTCCGATCGGCTCTACGAAGCGAGCCCGGGCATCGTCATCGAGGAGATCAACGGGGTCTCCGGCGACATCGCGACGCTGCTGGTGGTCGGACACGAGCCGGTGATGTCATCGCTGGCACTGAGCCTGGCCACCGAGGAGAGCGCCAACGGCGAAGCCGGGCAGAGGATCTCGGCGAAGTACCCTACGTCGGCGATCGCGGTGCTGCGCGTCGCCGGGCCGTGGGTGGAGCTCGAGGTGGGCGGCGCGGAGCTGGCCGACTTCCACATTCCGCGGTAGCCGCGCCGAGATGGACGAAATGGTTACGTCTACTCGCACTTTCCCGCCCGAACGTCGGTTTGGGCGTACTGAAAGTCAGGCGCGGGTGGCGAGTGTGAGCTCCATCAGCTTGATCGCCATGCCACACGCGTCGATGCCGGGCGCCTGCGGATTGATCCACCAGCCCACCACACCCGCGGCGTCACTGGCCACGCCGCAGGCGCCGTTGGGGTCGTTGGGCCGCATCACGAAGGACTGGATGCCCGCGATCGACCGGTTCTCGATCTGGTAGTTGAGCTGCTGGGCGGTCTTGCGTTCGTTCTCCAGATCACCCTGCTCGTACCAGAACCGCGTGATGTCCACCAGCCCTGCGGGATTGGCCGCCTGCCAGCGGCACACCGCGCCGACGAACGTGCTCTGGATGTCGAGCGGGTCGGCACCGACCGTCTGGGCCAGGATGTCCTGGGTCAGCACGTCGCACTCTTTGAGCAGGTTGGGGTACTGGCGCTCAGAGTTGTTGTTACGGGGCACATCGCCGGCACCCGACTTGGCCGCCGTGCCCTCGACCGTCTGCGTGCACCCGGTCAGCAACACCAGCGCTGTCATACCGGCTACGGCCGCTGTTCGTCCCCGTCGAACGCTCATTTGGAGTTCACAATCGATTGGCGGGTGAGTTCCTTGGCGACATCACACGGGTCCGGGAACGGCTTCTGCGCGTAGCTGATCGACCACTCGATGAAGTCGTCGTCGAAGCCGATGCCGATCTCGCACAGGTTGACACCCAGGATCGGATCCTCGTTGGAGGCGATGAACCCGTCGTGACCCTCGATGTTGATGTCCTCGACGCTGGTGCGCGAGAGCTCCTCGGTCTTGCGCTCGCGCCCGATCGGGCTGCCCCGGAACCACGTGAAGGAGAAGTGCGGGCCGACGATGCTGCCGTTCATCAACCACTGACAGCCCGCGGAGTTCGTCGCGGTGTTGACCAGACCGGGGACCTGTGTCTGCTTCATGATCTCTTCGTCGCTGATGCCTGCGCACTGCGGGAAGAACGGGCCGTGTTTGGCGGCCGCGGACGGCGCATCCGTCGACGGCACCGTCGGCGAGGTGGGCTGGTCTTGCGAACACCCGGCCAGCACCGGAAGCACGGCCGCGGCAGCAACGGCGAGCGCTTTCGCGGGCCGTCGGATTCTGCGGGGGCTGCGGGTCACGCCATGCACTGTAGCGGCAGGGTTTGGGGTCAACCACCGACAGGCCGACTGACCTGGGAATTCACAGTATTCTCAGGTACCGCGCCGGACAGGGGCCCCGATCGCGGGGTGTGCGACAGTAGCGGGATGCTCTGGGGCCTGCTCCGCCGGCACACCCGGCCGTACCGCCCGCTCCTCGCGGTGGTGGCAGCCCTCCAGCTCGTCAGCACCGTGGCCACGCTGTATCTGCCGACGATCAATGCCGCGATCATCGACGACGGGGTCGCCCGGGGGAACCTGCGTCGCATCGTCGAGCTGGGGATGGTGATGCTCGGGGTGACCGCCGGCCAGGTGGTGTGCGCCGTCGGCGCCGTCTACTTCGGGTCACGCGCGAGCATGGGCGTCGGCCGCGATCTGCGGTCGGTGGTCTTCGGCCACGTCACCGGGTTCTCCGCCGAGCAGACCGCGCGGTTCGGCGCACCGTCGCTGCTGACCCGCACCACCAACGACGTCCAGCAAATCCAGCTGTTGGTGCAGCTGACCGCGACGATGCTCATCACCGCGCCGATCATGTGCATCGGCGGCATCGCGATGGCCGTCCACCAGAACGCGGGGCTGTCCTGGCTGCTGCTCATCAGCGTCCCGGTGCTGGCGCTGGCCAACTATTGGATCGTCTCGCATTTGCTGCCCATCTTCCGCCGGCTGCAACGCCTCATCGACGGGATCAACCGGGTGATGCGGGAACAGCTGACGGGTCTGCGGGTGGTGCGCGCGTTCGCGCGCGAGCCCTACGAGCGCACCAGATTCGCCGCGGCCAACACGGCGCTGGCCGACGCCGCACTCGAAGCCGGCCGGTGGCAGGCGTTGATGCTGCCGGTCACCACGCTCGTGATCAACGTCTCGAGCGTGGCGTTGATCTGGTTCGGCGGCCATCGAATCGATGCCGGCCAGATGCAGGTCGGCTCTTTGATCGCGTTCCTGTCGTACTTCATGCAGATCCTCGTCGCGGTGTTGATGGCGACGTTCATCCTGGTGATCATCCCCCGCGCCTCCGCGTGTGCCGAACGCATCACCGAGGTGCTCGCGACACAGCCGACCATCGTCAGCCCGGCCCGGCCGGTGACGCCCGAGCGCATCCGCGGGGAGGTCCGTTTCGAAGGCGCCACCTTCTGCTACGACGGCGCCGACCGCCCGGTGCTGCAGGACATCTCGTTGACAGCCCGGCGGGGGGCGACGACCGCGATCGTCGGCTCGACGGGATCGGGAAAGTCGACGCTGATCTCCCTGGTCTGCCGGCTCTACGACGTGACCGACGGGGCGGTCCTGGTCGACGGTGTCGACGTTCGCGACATGGACATCGAAACACTGTGGGCGGCGATCGGATTGGTGCCGCAGCGCGGGTACCTGTTCGCCGGCACGATCGCCGAGAACCTGCGCTTCGGGCGCTCCGACGCGACCGACGACCAGATGTGGGCGGCGTTGCGCGTCGCGGCCGCCGAGGACTTCGTCGCCGCGCACCCCGACGGTCTGGAGCAGCGCGTCGCCCAGGGCGGCATGAACTTCTCCGGAGGCCAGCGTCAGAGGCTGGCGATCGCGCGCGCCGTCATCCGCGACCCGGCGATCTACCTGTTCGACGACGCGTTCTCTGCGCTCGACGTGCACACCGACGCCACGGTGCGCGCGCGGCTGCGCGAGGTGTCCGTCGACGCCACGGTGATCGTTGTCGCACAACGTATCTCGACGATCGCCGAAGCCGACCACATCGTCGTGGTCGACGACGGCCGCGTCGTCGGCGCCGGCACCCACGACGACCTGATCGCCGGGTGCACGGCCTACCGCGAGTTCGCGGATTCACAGTCGGTCGGGACGCCGTGAGCGGACCGCTGGGCCGCTCGATGCGGATGAACGAACCCCCGCAGGCCCGTTCGAGGAACTTCCGCGCGTCGGCCCTGCGGTTGCTCTCGAGGTTGACGCCTCAGCGGGGCCTGACCGTAGCGGTGATCCTGCTCGGGATCGGCGGCATCGCGGTCGGCGTCGTCGGGCCGCGCATCCTCGGCCACGCCACCGATCTGCTGTTCAACGGTGTGGTGGGCCGGGGGTTGCCCGCCGGGTCGACCAAGGAGCAGGCGATCGACGCGGCCCGCGCGCGTGGTGACACCACCTTCGCCGACCTGCTGTCCGGGATGAACGTGGTCCCGGGCCAGGGCGTCGATTTCGGTGCGGTGGCCCGCACTCTGGCGCTGGCTTTGAGCCTGTACCTGGTTGCGGCGCTGATGGTCTGGCTCCAGGCGCTGCTGCTCAACATCGTGGTGCAGAAGACGATGGTGGCGTTGCGCGCCGACGTGGAGGACAAGATCCACCGGCTGCCGCTGCGATACTTCGACACCCGGCAGCGCGGGGAAGTGCTCAGCCGGGTCACCAACGACATCGACAACCTCGCCCAGTCGTTGTCGATGTCGATCACCCAGTTGCTCACCTCGGTGCTGACCGTGTTCGCCGTGCTGGTAATGATGCTGACGATCTCACCGCTGCTGACGCTGTTCACGGTGGTGACCGTGCCGCTGTCGCTGTGGATCACCCGGTCGATCGCGGGGCGATCCCGGCGCCTGTTCATCGCTCAGTGGACCAACACCGGAAAGCTGAACGCCCACATCGAGGAGACCTACAGCGGCTTCACGGTCGTCACCACCTACGGCCACCGCGCCGCGGCTCAGAGGCAGTTCGCCGAGCTCAACGACGACGTCTACCACGCGAGCTTCGGGGCGCAGTTCCTCTCCGGCCTGGTGTCTCCTGCGACGGTTTTCGTCGGCAACCTCAGCTATGTGGCCGTCGCGGTGGTGGGCGGAATCCAGGTCGCCACCGGCCAGATCACTCTCGGCGGGATCCAGGCGTTCATCCAGTACGTGCGGCAGTTCAACCAGCCGCTGACCCAGATCGCCGGCATGTACAACACACTGCAGTCGGGGATCGCCAGCGCCGAGCGGGTTTTCGAGCTGCTCGACGCCGACGAGGAGCCGCAGGCGCCGGACCGGGAACTGCCGGCCGCGGGATCTCGTAGCGGCCGCGTCGAGTTCCGCGACGTCCGATTCGGTTACCGGCCCGACGCGCCGGTGATCGAGGACCTGAGTCTGGTCGTGGAGCCGGGCACCACGGTCGCGATCGTGGGACCCACCGGGGCCGGCAAGACCACGATGGTGAACCTGCTGATGCGGTTCTACGACGTCGACGCGGGACAGATCCTGCTCGACGGTGTCGACATCACCACCGTCAGCAGGTCCGCGTTGCGCGCCCGCATCGGCATGGTGCTGCAGGACACCTGGCTGTTCGCCGGCACGGTGTACGACAACATCGCCTACGGACGGCCCGATGCCGACCGCGACGAGGTGATCGAGGCCGCCACCGCGGCCTACGTGGACCGCTTTGTCCACACACTGCCCGACGGCTACGAGACCCGCATCGCCGACGGTGGCACGAACATCAGTGCCGGTGAGCGCCAACTGATCACGATCGCGCGGGCAGTCCTGGCCCAGCCTCGGCTCCTCATTCTCGACGAGGCGACGAGCTCGGTGGACACCCGCACCGAAGTGCTGATCCAGCACGCCATGACGTCACTACGCCGGGGTCGCACGAGTTTCCTGATCGCGCATCGACTGTCGACGATCCGTGACGCCGACCTGATCCTGGTGATAGACGCGGGCCGCATCGTCGAGCAGGGCACGCACGACGAGCTGATGGCTCGCCGCGGCGCCTACTGGACGATGATCTCGGCCTAGTCGGTCTGGGTGACCTGCGGCCCCTGCGCCCGCAGGTCGTCGACCTCACGCATCGCGTCGCGCAGCTTGCCGAGCCACTCGTCGGCGTGCTCGCCGACCAGGCGCACCGACCAGGCCAGCGCGTCGGAACGCGACCGTGCCACGCCCGCGTCGACCAGCGTGTCGAGCACCTGGCGCTCGCTTTGACGCAGCCGCGTCATCACCGGAACCGCCATGTGGGTGAAGAGGATTCGCTCGTCACCGACGGTCACACCCCAGGACACCTTGCGCGCGTAGCGCGCCTCGGCTTCGTCGGCGATGTGCATGCGTTCCGCGCGGGTCTGCTCGCGGAAACGTGCGGCCCGTCCGGAGGCGCGGGCCTCGCTCTCGGGGTTGTCGCCGTCGACGTCGGGAAGACGTCCGATGACGGTGATCTCTTCGCGGTCGACGATGACCTCGGGGTCACCGGCGAACCACTCCTCGGGCAGTCGTCCGGCGAACCATTCGGCGGCGTCGCGGGCATCGGGTTGATCGGCCTGTTGCCAGCCTCCGGAGCGGCCGGCTCTCTTGTGTGGATGGTGTCTCATGATTACATAATTACACCGTTACGACCTCACAGGAACGGGGTTCACCGTCGGCGAACGGCACTAGGGTGAGGCGCATGAGCGCACCCGGACCCGGCACGTGGCAGCCCGATCCCGAGGGTCGGTACGACTATCGGTGGCACGACGGGCAGCAGTGGACCGACCAGGTGTCGGCGGGCGGGCAGGTGATGCGGGCGCCGCTCGGCCAGCAGCCACCGCAGGCGCAGGCCCAGATGCAGGCCCAGCCCGTCGGTGACGGCGGATTCGCCGGCATCAGTGGCGATCTCGTCGACGGACGGTTCAGCGAGAAGGAAGCGAAGGCGATCGGCAACCAGAACGCCAAACTGTTGCGCGTTCGCCTGGGCGAGCCGTTCATGGCACGGCAAGGCTCGATGGTCGCCTATCAGGGCAACGTCGACTTCTCGTTCGAAGGCGGCGGCGCCTCCCGCTTCATCAAGAAGGCGCTGACCGGCGAGGGCCTGCCGCTGATGCGCTGCGCCGGGCAGGGCGATGTCTTCCTCGCCGAGCGCGCCTACGACGTCCACCTGCTGAACCTGACGAACTCGGGCCTGTCCATCAGCGGGAAGAATGTGTTGGCGTTCTCGTCGAGCCTCGACTGGAACATCGAACGCGTCAAAGGCGGCAGCATCGCGACCGGCGGCCTGTTCAACACCACGTTGCGCGGAACCGGGTGGGTCGCGCTGACCACCGACGGACCGCCGGTGGTGCTCAACGCCGCAGAAGCGCCCACGTTCGCCGACACCAACGCCGTCGTCGCCTGGTCGGCCAATCTGCAGACCCAGCTGAAGACGAGCTTCAAGGCCGGCGCGCTGATCGGGCGAGGCTCGGGCGAAGCCGTGCAGGTCTCGTTCTACGGCAACGGATTCGTGATCGTGCAGCCGTCGGAAGGGGTGCAGGTCACCACCGCGCAGTGACTGCTCTACAGCTCCAGCATCACGGTGACGGGGCCGTCGTTGACGAGTTCGACGGACATGTCGGCGCCGAACGCACCGGTCTGAACTTCTGCGCCTCCAGCGCGCAGCGCGTCGCAGAACGCATCGACCAGCGGCTCGGCGACCGCACCCGGTGCCGCCGCGTTCCACGTCGGCCGGCGGCCCTTGGTGGTGTTGCCGTACAGCGTGAATTGACTGACGACCAAGATCGGTGCGCCGATGTCGGCCGCAGATCTCTCGTCGTCGAGAATCCGCATTTGCCACAGCTTTTCGGCCAGTTTGACGGCGGTAGCGGCATCGTCGTCGTGGGTGATCCCGACCAGCGCGAGCAACCCCTGCGTCGCGGGTGTGATCTCGCCGACGACCTCCCCCGCGACCGTGACGCGCGCCGAGGTCACCCGCTGGACGAGCACACGCATGCCTAGAGCGATCCGAGGATTTGTTTCATCGTCGCGATCTCGCGCTGCTGGGTGTCGATGATGCTCTGTGCCAGCTGCTTGGCGTCTGCCGCCTCACCGTCGTCGAGTTCCGTCTGCGCCATCCGCACCGCGCCTTCGTGGTGGGCGATCATGCCGGTGAGGAACTGGCGCGCCGCATCGGTGCCCTGAGCCTGCCGCAGCTGGTCGAGCTGCTGGTCGGTCATCATGCCCATGCTGGTCATGTCGTGGCCCTCGTGGTTCATCGGCGGGGCACCCCACTGGGTGAGCCACTGCTGCATGGTCGCGATCTCGGGGCCCTGGGCGGCTTTGATCTGGTTGGCCAGCTCGACGACGCGGGCATCGATGCCCTGCTTACCCAGGATGATGTCGCTCATGACGATCGCCTGCTCGTGGTGGGGCACCATGCCGGCGGCGAAGGACACGTCGGCGTCGTTGTGGTCGGCGGCGGGATCGGCGGCGGGATCGGCGCTGTGCGTCATCGAGCCGTGGTCGTGGCCGTCGTCGCCGTGTGCGCTGGTCGTCGGGCCGGCACTGTCCTGGCCCGTATCGCTACATCCGCTCAGCAGCAGCATCAGCGCAGTCCCGGCGGCCGCCGCCGCGGCCCTGTAGGTCGACATCGTCATGGCTCCCATCAGCGTCGTTGAATACCCTAGGGGGGTATGGTACACATGTCGGGTAGGCGCGTCACACCGCCCCGGAAAGGATTCCCATGAGCACCACCACGATCACTGTCGAGGGTATGACGTGCAGCGGGTGCGCCTCCTCGGTGCGCGCCGAGCTCTCGCAGCTGCCCGGTGTGGCCGACGTCAGCATCGACCTCGCCGGTGGCACGGTGACCATCGCCAGCACCCGGCCCGTTGACCCCGACGCCGTGCGCGCCGCCGTGGAAGAGGCCGGCTACCAGCTGGCGAGCTGATTCGTCATGCCCCCAATGACCTCGCTGGAGCTGTCGATCGACGGCATGACGTGCGCCTCCTGCGCAGCCCGCGTAGAGAAGAAGCTGAACAAGCTCGACGGGGTCGCCGCGACGGTCAACTTCGCGACCGAGAAAGCGCGCGTCACCTACGACGGCCACATCACCACCGACCAACTCCTCGCCGCCGTGGAGGCCGCCGGCTATCACGCGTCGCTCCCCCAGCAGACGCCGGTCGACTCGCAGACGGCGGACCCCGCCGCCGAGCTGCGTCGCCGCCTGCTCATCTGCGTGGCACTCACGGTGCCGGTGATCGCGCTGGCGATGGTGCCGGCCTGGCAGTTCACGTACTGGCAGTGGCTCTCGCTGACGCTGGCCGCACCCGTGGTGATCTGGGGCGGCTGGCCGTTCCACGTCGCGACCTGGACGAATCTGCGGCACCGCGCCGCAACCATGGACACACTGATCTCGATCGGCACGCTCTCGGCGTTCGGGTGGTCGATCTACGCACTGTTCTGGGGCCACGCCGGCATGCCGGGGATGACCCACCCGTTCGAGCTCACGATCGCGCGCACCGACGGCTCGTCGAACATCTACCTGGAGGCGGCGGCCGGCGTGACCACCTTCCTGGTCGCGGGGCGCTACCTCGAGGCCAGAGCCAAACGACAGGCGGGTGCGGCGCTGCGCGCCCTACTCGACATGGGCGCCAAAGACGTGTCGGTCCGAAGAGACGGCGCCGAACAACGCATCCCGATCGAGCGACTCCGGGCGGGCGACGAGTTCGTGGTGCGGCCCGGCGAGAAGATCGCCGCGGATGGCGTGGTGCTGGAAGGTGATTCCGCCGTCGACGCCTCGATGCTGACCGGTGAATCGGTGCCGGTGGACGTTCATCCCGGTGACGAGGTGGTCGGGGCGACGGTCAACGTCGACGGGCTGCTGGTGGTACGGGCCCGACGAGTCGGCGCCGATACGCAGCTCGCGCAGATGGCCCGACTCGTCGAGAACGCACAGAACGGCAAGGCCTCGGCACAGCGGTTGGCCGACCGCATCTCCGCGGTGTTCGTGCCCGTCGTGATCGGATTGGCCGTCGCGACACTGGGATTCTGGCTGGCCGTGGGGGCGCCGGCCGCTGCCGCCTTCACCGCTGCGGTGTCCGTGCTGATCATCGCGTGCCCGTGCGCGCTGGGGTTGGCGACGCCGACCGCGCTGATGGTCGGCACGGGACGCGGTGCGCAGTTGGGCATCCTGATCAAGGGTCCCGAGGTGCTGGAGTCGACGCGGCGGGTCGACACGGTGATCGTCGACAAGACCGGGACGGTCACGACGGGGACGATGGCGATGACGGGTGTCATCGCTTTCGAGGGCGAGCAACCGGACGAGGTCTTGCTGACCGCCGGAGCCGTCGAAGCCGCATCGGAGCATCCGATCGCGCGGGCGATCAGCGGCGGTGCCCACGACAAACTGGGAGACCTGCCGCCGGTCACGTCCTTCGAGAATCTGCGCGGCCTCGGCGTGCGGGGCGTCGTCGGCGATCGGACCGTGCTGCTCGGCCGGCCGCGGCTCTTCGACGAGCAGGGCTTCGCGGTCGCGGCGGATGTCAGGGTTGCCGTCCAGCGGGCCGAGAGTGACGGCCACACCGCGGTGATCGTCGGATGGGATCGTCGGGCGCGTGGCGTGGTGACTGTGGCCGACACAGTGAAAGCAACGTCCGCTGAAGCGGTTTCGCTTCTCGAACAGCTCGGCCTGACGCCGATCATGGTGACCGGCGACAACGAAGCGGTCGCGCGCGCGGTGGCTGCCGAGGTCGGCATCGAGCAGGTGGTGGCGGGCGTCGTGCCGCAGGAGAAGGTCGACACCGTGATCCGGCTGCAGCGCGAGGGCAAGGTCGTCGCGATGGTGGGCGACGGCGTCAACGACGCGGCCGCACTGGCGCAGGCCGATCTCGGCTTGGCCATGGGTAGCGGCACCGACGTCGCGATCGAGGCCAGCGATCTGACGCTGGTGCGCGACGACCTGCGGGCCGTGCCCGACGCGATTCGCCTGTCCCGCCGCACTCTGAGCATCATCAAGGGCAACCTGTGCTGGGCATTCGCCTACAACGTCGCGGCGCTGCCGCTCGCCGCAGCCGGCCTGCTGAATCCGATGATCGCCGGGGCGGCAATGGCTTTCAGCTCGGTGTTCGTGGTGACCAACAGCCTGCGGCTGCGGGGGTTCACTCCCGCGCGCTGATCACGGCCCCTGGTCGTCTTCGGGCAGAAGGTAGCGCTCGGGGTGGTGGTAGCCGTTCACGCGCCGTCGGCCGGTGTCCAGGTCAGGTGGGGGAAGCCATTCGGTCCGGCCGCGATCGTTGATGCGGGTGGTCCAGCCGGTCTGCTCGATCATCCGATTATCCGGCCCACACGCGAGCGTGAGGTTCGTGATGTCGGTGGTGCCGCCGTCTTTCCAGTCCCGGACGTGATGCACCTGCGCCCAGTATCCGGGCACGGTACAGCCTGGCCGGGTGCAGCCCCGCGCTGAGGAATGCAGGATGATCCGCTGGGCTGCCGATGCGAGTCGTTTGGTGCGGCCGAGGTAGAGCGGCTTGTTGGTGTGCTGATCGAACACCGCCAGATAGTGGTGCGCGTGGGCGGCCATCCGGATCAGATCACCCATCGGCAACAACGAGCCGCCGCCGGTGACCGCCGCCCCAGCTGACTTCTCCAATTCCTGCAGTGTCGTCGACACGATCACCGTGACCGGTAACCCGTTGTGCGACCCCAGCTCTCCCGACGTCAACGCCATGCGGCCGACGGCCAGCCAGGCGTCGTGAGTGCGTTGCGCGGCGGTCCGCGTGTCGCGACGCTTCTGCTCGGGGTCGGGGTTGCCGTCGACGCAAGGTGTCTCGTCATCAGGGTTGCACATGCCCGGCGCGGCCAACTTGGCCTGGATCGCTTCGTAGTGGGCCCGGAACTCCGGGGTGATCCAGCCGGTCAACCGGCTCATGCCGTCGGGCTGCTGCTCACCCAGGCAGATGCCGCGCCGCCGCGCCCGATCGGCATCCGACGGTTCGGGCCCGTCAGCGTCGATCATCGCAGCCAACCGGTCCGCAGTCTTCTTCAACTCGTTCGGGGTCAACCCCGCACCCAGCTCAGCGAGCTGCCGATCCGCGGCAGCGCGGGTGTCGACATCCACCCACACCGGCAGCCCGTCATGAAACGCGCTGATGACCGCGACGTGCTCCCCATCCAACGCTCCCGCGGCCTGGGCAGCAGCAGTGGCTTCCCACTGCGGCGGCAACGGCTCCCCGGTCAGCGCTTGCCGCGGCCCCAACGCGGCGGCGTCAGCCAGGCGGCGCTTGGCGTCGCGCTCGGAGACCCGCAGCGCGGTGGTCAGCACCTTCTTCCACGATGCTTCCCCCAACCGGCGCGGCTCCGTCTCCGCGGTGAGCCGCGCGATGATGTGGTGCTCCAACGCCGGCACGCTACGGACCAGCGTCGTGACCTCCGACATCAGCGACACCAGCTCGCGATGGGTCAGCGTGTCGCAGGCGTCGTGCAGGATCGCGAGCCGAGCCCGCATCCCCTCCACTGCCTCCGCGACCACATCCATGTATCGAACACTAGTGCGAAGGTCTGACAAAAATGGCGCCGCTGACTACTCCCCGTCCGGCTCCGCCCGGCGGGCGCGGAACAACTTCACGTCGGCCTTGAAACCCTTCAGATGCCGCGCGCCCGCGAACGACCACGTGAACCGCTCGTCGTCGCCGATCGCCTCGCGGGCACTCTCGGATACCAACACCGATCCCGGTCGAGCCGCGCTGGTGACGCGGGCCGCGAGATTCACCGGACTGCCGAACCAGTCCCCCTCGCGACTCACCGCCATCCCTGTCGCCAGTCCGACGCGCAGGCGCGGGAAATCCCCGTCGTCGTCAGTTGCGTCGACCAGTCGGAGCACCGCCTCCAGCAGCGCTACCGGCTCCGGACTGACCAGCATCACCTCGTCACCGATTGTCTTGATGAAGCGGACCGGCGCGACCGCGACCTCACGCGTCATATCGGCCAGCCGCTGCGCCAACCTTTCGAGATCCTCTGGCGGTAGTGCCTCACCGAGCTTGGTGAATCCGACCAGATCGGCGAACGCGATCGTGACCTCCCGCGCCCCCGGAAGATGGTGCCCCTCCGCGCGTTCGGTGGCGTTGACGGCCTCGGTCTCGATCGCGTGCCGCAACTGCAGCAGCAGCACGTCCTGGATCAGCGGTCCGAGCAGCGGCGCCAACTCCGAGACGAGCTTCTCCGATGCCTGCGCGATCTCCAGTTCCGTTGCGGCCGGCCGCAACACGGCCGCCAACGCCGCATAGCGCATCGCCTCGGCCGCGCGCGCCACTCCGTCTCCGAGCAGCCGGGTGATCTGCACCAGTTCGTCGGGATCGATACCCGCGGCCAGAAAGTCCCGAGTGGATTTGGCCGCCTCGGCGTCGGCGCGCAACAGCACCGCCGCGTCCGCATCCTCAATGCGCGGCAGGCCCATCGCCCGCTGAATCCGCTCGAACAGCGCGAGGTCGACGTCGTACTTCTCGGCCGCTTCCCGCGCCGACACGTACACGCCGTCGTCGCCGATCACCCTCCGCGAGGCGAGCAGCATGGGCGACGAGCTGGCCCGGATCTGCTCCACGCTGACCCCACGCTTCAACAGCCACGGGATCAGCTCGGCCCGCTCGGCGCGCGCATCGCCCTCCAGCCCGTCGAGCAGCCCGCTCGCCTCCACATCGACGTCATCGGCCACGCGATAAACCTACCGTGCGCTACACAGGAACCATGGCGTCTCCGATCGTGCACAGCTTTCCACCGCTCGTCGGGGACCGTCCGAAGGTCGTCATCCTCGGAAACATGCCCGGTGCCGTATCTCTGGAACAGCACCGGTACTACGCCCATCCGCGCAACGCGTTCTGGCGAATCACCGCCGCCCTCTTCGGATTCGACGCACACGCACCCTACGACGAGCGCGTCCGTCGACTCACCGACGCCGGTGTGGCCGTGTGGGATGTACTCGCGTCGTGTCGCCGGCCCGGCAGCCTCGACGCGTCCGTCGAGCCGGCCAGCATGGTGCCCAACGATTTCGACGCGTTCTTCGCCGCACACCCCCGCATCGATCGCGTGTACTTCAACGGGGCGGCCGCGGCGAAGAACTACCAGCGCCTCGTCCGTACGACGAAGTCATTGCCCGCCGTGCGGCTGCCGTCCACCAGCCCCGCGCACACCGCACCGTTCGAGACCAAGCTGGCTGCCTGGCGCCAGATCATCGAGCCAAAGGCACAGTCGCTACCGTGAGGCAATGTCCTGCGTCTTCTGCGCCATCGTCGCCGGTGAGGCCCCGGCCATCACGATCCACGAGGACGACGACCTTCTAGCGATCCTCGACATCCGCCCGTTCACCCGTGGCCACACCCTGGTGATCCCGAAACGGCACACCGTCGACCTGACCGACACCCCGCCCGCGACGGTGGCCGCGATGGCGACGCTGGGTCAGCGCATCGCCAGGGCGGCGCGGGCGTCCGGCCTGCACGCCGACGGCAACAACATCGCGATCAACGACGGCAAGGCCGCCTTTCAGACGGTGTTTCACATCCATCTGCACGTGGTCCCGCGCCGCGACGGCGACAAGCTGTCGTTCGCGAAGGGCATGCTGGTGCGCCGCGACGGCGACCGGGAAGAGACCGGACGACTCCTGCGCGAGGCACTGGCGCAGATCGACGCCGCCGAGTTGGATTGACCAGATGAACATCTCCCAGTGGGTCGAGCAGAACGTCGGCATCCGGCTGTTGATGCTGCACGATTCCCTTTACAAGCGCACCAATGGTCGTATCGGCCATCGCATTCCGCTGCCCGGTGTCCCGCCGAGCCTGCTTCTGCACACCGTGGGCGCCAAGACCGGTAAGCACCGCACCAACACGCTGTCGTACTTCCCCGACGGAGGGCATTACTACGTCGTGGCTTCCAAGGGTGGCGATCCCCGCGCGCCCGGCTGGTATCACAACCTCAAAGCGAACCCCGACATCGAGATCAACCTCGGGCCGAAGAAGCTGGCCGTGACGGCGACACCGGTGCTCGCCGACGACCCGGACTACCCGCGACTGTGGGAACTGGTCAACCGCGACAACAGCAACCGCTACAACGGCTACCAGCGCCGCACCAGCCGCAAGATCCCCCTGGTCCGACTAACGCCGAAGAGCTAGAACAGCTCTTTGGCGAGCAGTTCCAGCGTGGCCTCCCGCGCCGGCGAGGTGGCTGGGTCCACGCCGCGGTGTGCGGAAGCGACGGGGTGAACCATCACCTCGTCGACGTCGAACGCGGACGCGAGCTCGCGGACCTGCGCGGCGGCCTCCGAAGGGCTTCCTACAACCGCTTGCCGTAGACCGTGGTCGATGACGGACTGGGCGCGCGGACCCAGATCGACCGCCTCGGCGTCCTCCACCAGATCGACGGCCGCCAGCGGTGCCCCGGTGCGCAACCGCGCCATCATCTGCAGGTTTGGCAACACCAATCGCAGTGCCTCATCGCGGGTTTCGGCCACCACCGCGTTGACGGTCAGGAACGTGACCGGCTCGGGCGTCAACTCGCTGGGCCGGAACTCGTCGCGATAGGTCTGCAGCGCCTCCGCGGTGCCCTGGCCGGAGAAGTGGTGCGCGAACACATAGGGCAGACCCTTCGCCGCGGCGAGGTGCGCCGAGTACATCGATGAGCCCAGCAGCCACAACCTGGGCTCCGATGCGGCCGCCGGCGTGGCTTTGAGGATGTAGTTGTCCCTCATCAGGTCGCGCGGCAGAGCGACGCGCACTCCCTTACGGCCCATCAGCGCGACGACATCGTCGAGGTACTCGGGGAATGCCTCGATGTCGCGGTCGTCGCGACCCGCGGCACCACGCAGCGCCATCGACGTGACGGGATCGGAGCCCGGGGCGCGGCCGATGCCCAGGTCGATGCGGCCGGGGTGAGCGGCCTCGAGCAGCGCGAACTGCTCGGCCACCGCCAGCGGCGCATGGTTGGGCAGCATCACCCCGCCCGAGCCCAGCCGCAGCGCCGACGTGTGCGCAGCCAGGTGTGCCAGCAGGACCGGGGGGCTGGTCGCCGCGACCGACGGCATGTTGTGGTGTTCGGCCACCCAGTACCGGGTGTAGCCGAGGCGATCGGCGGCCTGGGCCAGGCGCGTCGTCGCGGCCAGCGCATCCGAGGTGGTCTGGTCGGAGCGGACGGGGACGAGGTCGAGGACAGAGAGACGCATTGAACATGTAACGCCTCAGGGCCCCGCGACGTTCCCTTCTGTGCGGGCGCGGATGAAGATCTCGTCCATCATCGCCGGGGTCAACCGGCCGGTGAAGGTGTTCTGCTGGCTGGGGTGATAGCAGCCCAGCAGCACGATCTCGCCCTGCGGGGGGTGCAGGGCCGCCGTCAAGCCGTGCCCGAACTTGGGGGCGGGAGTTCCGACGGTGGCGCCCGCGCGACGGATCATCGCCAGCGCCGCCTGCCACGCGATGCCACCGAGTGCGACGATCACCCGGACGTAGGGGCCGACCAGGCGCCACTCCGCGTCCAGCCACGGCGCGCACGTGTTGCGCTCGACCGGGGTGGGCGCGTTGCCCGGGGGCGCGCACCGGACCGCAGCGGCGACGCGAATAGCGTTGAGCGACAGCCCGTCTCCGCTGTCGACGGCCACCGGCTGATTCGCCAGCCCGGTGCGGTGCATGGACGCGAACAGGAAGTCGCCGGATCGGTCACCGGTGAAGACGCGGCCGGTGCGGTTGGCGCCGTTGGCCGCGGGGGCGAGCCCCACGACCAGGATGGCCGGCCGCGTCGAACCGAACCCGGGCGCGGGCCTGCCCCAGTACGGCTCCTCGGCGAACGACTTCCGCTTGACCACCGCCACCTCTTCGCGCCACGCCACCAGGCGGGGGCACGCCCGACACACCGACACCCCGGCATCCACCTGCTTCACCGTCGTGGCTGCGGACGCGAGTGCGGCCACCTCCGCCGGCGACCCGGCCACCGGCGTGCCCGTTGTCGCGGGATCTCCCGGCCATCCCGAGCCAGGGCGCACCGGCGACTCGAACGGTCGGCCCGTGCGGGGGTGAGGCAACCTCACCGGTCGACCAGTTCGTTACCAGAAAGCACAGTTCATCGTTACCACGAAACACCGTTTACCTCATCTGTCCGGCGGGCAGTACGGCTCACCATGGATCGCCTAAGAACCCGAGCGAGGTGGGGAGAATCATGCGACGAGCGAAAGCGGCCGTCATCGGCATCTGCATCCTGGTGACGGGGTGCGGTGCGACCGTCAGCAACGCCGAGTCGCCCGCGCCCAGAACGATGATCCCGCGCCCGTTGACCGAACGGGAGCTCCCCAAATTGTTGCTGACCCCCGAACAGGTGGCGCACACAATGGCGTCGCCCCCGATGACGGTGACCGAGTCGCAGTCGGCGATGTCGGACAACAGCGCGATCATGGCACCGCCGGAGTGCCTCGCGCTCGACGGTGCCGCCGAGGCGGCCGTCTATTCGGCCAGCGGCTTCACCGCCGAGCGGGATCAGAGCCTCAACGACGGCGACGCGTTCAAGCACTACACCAAGCAGGCCGTGGTGCTGTTCCCCTACCTCGAGAAGGCCGCCGAGTTCTTCGACGCGTCGGTCCAGCAGTGGCCGGCCTGCCATCAGTACACGCACACCCAGAGCGGAACGACGTGGACGGTGGGCGAGATCCGCAACGCCGACCACGTCCTGAGCACGGTGTCGACCCTCCAGGAGGCCGCCGCGCCGGGCTGGGGATGCGGACGGGCGCTCGCCCAGGCCAACAACGTGATCGTCGACGTCAACACCTGCAGCGCGAATCCGGCCGATACCGCGGTCGCGATCGCCCAGCAGATCGCGGCCAACGTCGCCGCGACGTGGTAGCCGACGAGGAGCTTGCTACCGTGCGGCGATGAGCCGGCGCGGCCCCCTGCTGCTGATCTTGTTCGCCGCATTGATGGCGGGCGCAGGCAACGGCATCTCGCTGGTCGCGTTCCCGTGGCTGGTGCTGCAGCGCACCGGCTCCGCGCTGGACGCCTCGGTCGTCGCGATGGCGGGGACGCTGCCGCTGCTGGCCGCGACGCTGATCGCCGGCGCCGCCGTCGACTTCCTGGGCCGCCGCCGCGTGTCGATGATCTCCGACGCCCTGTCCGCGCTCTCGGTGGCCGCGGTCCCGGTGCTCGCTCTGCTCTTCGGGGTGCAATCGATCAGCGTTGCTGTTCTTGCGGGATTGGCCGCTCTCGGTGCGCTTTTCGACCCGGCGGGGATGACGGCGCGCGAGACCATGCTCCCCGAAGCGGCGCAGCGGGCCGGCTGGACCCTCGATCACGCCAACTCGTTCTACGAGGCGGTGTTCAACCTGGCCTACATCGTCGGGCCCGGCATCGGCGGTCTGCTCATCGCCACGCTGGGCGGGATCAACACGATGTGGGTGACCGCCGGCGCCTTCGTGCTGTCGATCGCCGCGATCGCGGTGCTGCGGCTGGAGGGGGCGGGCCCACCGGATCCGTCGGCGCGCGAAGGCGGAGTGTGGGCCGGCATCGTCGAGGGGCTGCGCTTCGTGTGGCGTCACCGGGTGCTGCGCACGCTGGCGTTCGTCGATCTCGCGGCGACGGGGCTCTACATGCCGATGGAGAGTGTGCTGTTCCCGAAGTACTTCACCGACCGCGACGAGCCCGCGCAGCTGGGCTGGGTGCTGATGGCGCTCAGTATCGGTGGACTGGTCGGGGCGCTGAGTTACGCGGTGCTGTCGCGGTTCACCCGGCGCCGCACCGTGATGATGGTCGCGGTGCTGACCCTGGGGGTCGCCATGACGATCATCGCGTTCCTGCCGCCGCTGCCGTTGATCCTGGCGCTGTGCGCCGTCGTGGGTTTCGTGTACGGCCCGATCGCCCCGATCTACAACTACGTCATGCAGACCCAGGCGCCGCCTCATCTGCGCGGGCGCGTCGTAGGCGTGATGGGGTCGCTCGCCTACGCCGCGGGCCCTGTCGGTCTGATCGTGGCCGGACCGCTGGCCGATTCGGCCGGGTTGCACGCCACGTTCCTGGCGCTGTCATTGCCGATGCTCGTGCTCGGCGTGGCCACGGTGTTTCTGCGGCCGTTACGTGAGCTCGATCGCGGGCCGCAGCCCGGGCGAAGCTCGTAGCATCGAGCAGGTGACTTCCGACGTGCTCGACGACCTGACCGCCTCGCTGCCCGAGGGCACCGTCGTCACCGACCCCGACATCGTGGCGTCGTACCGGCAGGACCGTGCCGCGGACCCGAGCGCCGGCACACCGATGGCCGTCGTGCGGCCGCAACGCACCGAGGAAGTGCAGACCGTACTGCGCTGGGCCAGCGCCCATCGGATCGCCGTCGTCCCCCGCGGCATGGGTACCGGATTGTCCGGCGGCGCAACGGCTCTCGACGGTGGCATCGTGCTGTCGACCGAGAAGATGCGCGACATCTCGATCGACCCGGTCACCCGCACTGCCGTCGTCCAGCCCGGGTTGCTCAACGCCGAGGTCAAGAAGGCCGTCGCCGAGTACGGCCTGTGGTATCCGCCCGACCCGTCGTCGTACGAGATCTGCAGCATCGGCGGGAACATCGCCACCAACGCCGGCGGCCTGTGCTGCGTCAAGTACGGCGTGACGACCGACTACGTGCTCGGGATGCAGGTGGTGCTGGCCGACGGGACCGCTGTGCGACTCGGCGGTCCGCGGTTGAAAGACGTTGCGGGACTGTCGTTGACGAAGCTCTTCGTGGGCAGCGAAGGCACCCTTGGCGTAGTCACCGAGGTGACGCTGAAGCTGCTGCCCGCCCAGCACGGCGCGTGCACGGTGGTGGCGACCTTCGATTCGGTCGAGGCTGCGGCGCGTGCCGTCGTCACGATCACCGGCACGATCCGGCCGTCCATGCTCGAGTTCATGGACGCCGTGGCGATCAACGCCGTGGAGGACAAACTGCGGATGGGCCTGGACCGCAACGCCGCCGCGATGATGGTCGCCGCGAGCGACGATCGCGGACCGGCGGGCGCGCGGGATGCCGAGTACATGGCCGAGGTGTTCACCGAACACGGTGCGACAGAGGTGTTCTCGACCTCCGACCCCGAGGAGGGCGAGGCCTTTGTCGCCGCCCGGCGGTTCGCGATCCCCGCGGTCGAAGCCCGGGGGTCGCTGCTGCTCGAAGACGTCGGCGTGCCGCTGCCCGCGCTGGCCGATCTGGTCGGCGGGGTGGAGAAGATCGCCGCCAATCACGACCTCATGATCTCGGTGATCGCCCACGCCGGCGACGGCAACACCCACCCGCTGATCGTCTTCGATCCCGCCGATGCGGCGATGGAGCAGCGCGCTCAGCAGGCGTTCGGCGAGATCATGGACCTCGCGGTCTCGCTGGGCGGCACGATCACCGGCGAGCACGGCGTGGGCCGACTCAAGCGGCCGTGGCTGGCGGGCCAGCTCGGGCCCGAGGTGATGGACCTGAATCGGCGGATCAAGACCGCGCTGGATCCTCACGGCATCCTCAATCCGGGCGCTGCGTTCTGAGCGTTAATTACATAAGCAGAGCTATATAGAACTACCTGTGTGCGAACTGAACGACCTACTCACCAGGCCAGTCTTCGCAACTACATAACAGTAGTGATATATATACCGAGTGCCCGACCGCGCCGCTCCCGCCGTCGTCGACAGCATCGGTCTTCTCGTCGACCATGCTGCCGACCTCTTGATCCGCCACCTCAGCGACCGTGCCGACATGACCGCGTCGGCGGCATTCCTCCTGAACCGGCTCCACCGTGAGGGTCCGTCGCGGCTGACCCGGCTGGCCGCCCAGGAGGGGGTGAGCCAACCGTCGATGACGCAGCTGGTGCAACGGCTCGAACGACGCGGGCTCGTGGCCAAGGTCGCCGATCCCGGCGACGGCCGCGCTGCGCTGATCGGGGTCACCGAGGACGGAATCGCGCTGATGGATCAGCGCGCGGCCGCCCGACGTGACCGACTGGGCCAACTCCTCGATGTACTCAGCGACGAGGACCGCGACGCACTGGCCCTGGCTGCCCGGGTCGCGCTGCCGGTCCTGCAAGCGATGGCGACGACGGCCGATTCCTTCTGCCCGGGCGCCGCACCCGACGAACGGGAGCTGCCGTGAGATTCGTGCGGCGAGGACTCAAGAAAGTGTGGATTCCGCTCGTGCTGATCGTGGTGCTCGCCGTGTCGGGGCTGGTGGTGTCGCGGCTGCACCGGCAGTTCGCGTCACAAGACCTGAACGCCAACGCCGGGGCGGGCATCGAGATCGTGCAGTTCAACCCGAAGGTGATGGTGTACGAGGTGTTCGGCGTGCCGGGGACGACGGCCTTGATCAGTTATTTCGATCCCGACGCCAACGTGCACACGCTGAACGCGACGCTGCCCTGGACCGTCACGCTGTCGACGACGCTGCCCACGGTCAGCGCCAACCTGATGGCCCGCGCCGACAGCGAATCGATCGGCTGCCGCGTCACCGTCAACGGTGTCGTCCGCGACGAACGTCAGTCCGACGGCGTCGACGCCCAGACCTACTGCCTGGTGAAGTCCGCATGAGCACGCACAGCAAGCGCTTCGCGCACCGCCCGGAAATGCACGCCAAGGGACACCCGGTGGCCCACGGACTACGCATCATGTCGGTCCCGATCATCCTGGCGTGGATCGCCATCGCCGTCCTGGTGAACGTCATCGCCCCTCAACTCGAGGTGGTGGGCGAAGAGCATTCGGCACCGATGACGCCCAACGATGCCCCATCGGTGCAGGCCATGAAGGAGATGGGGGCGAACTTCAAAGAGTTCGACTCCAACAGCACCGTCATGGTGGTCGTCGAGGGCCAGCAGCCGCTCGGACCCGACGCCCATCGGTACTACGACGACATCATCAAGAAGCTTCGGGAGGACCCGGAACACGTCCAGCACATCCAGGACTTCTGGGGTGACACGCTGACCGCAGCCGGCGCCCAGAGTGCCGATGGTAAAGCCGCCTACGTGATGCTCAACCTCGCCGGCGAGCAGGGGCAGACACTCTCCAACACGGGTGTCGAGCACGTCAGGGAAGCCATCGCGGACACCCCGGCACCGCCAGGCGTACAGGCCTACGTCGCCGGCCCGGCCGCCTTGACCGACGACATGCACGTCATCGGCAACGCGAGCCTCGGCCAGATCACTGCCTACACCCTGCTCGCGATCTTCTTCATGCTGCTCGTGGTGTACCGGTCGCTCGTCACCACGCTGGTGCAGCTGTTCCTCACCGCGATCGGGTTGCTCACCTCCCGCGGCGTGGTCTCGGTACTCGCCGACAACGGCGCCTTCGGACTCACCACCTTCGCCGGCAACATCCTGACCATGCTCGCGATCGCGGCGGCCACCGACTACGGCATCTTCCTGTTCGGCCGCTACCGTGAAGCACGCAGCGCGGGTGAAGATCGGGAAACGGCGTACCACACCACTTTCCGCTCCGTGACGCCCGTGATCATCGGCTCGGGCCTGACCATCGCCGGCGCCACCTACTGTCTGTCGTTCGCCCGGCTGCCGTACTTCTCCACCATGGGCGAGCCGGTGGCGATCGGCATGGTCGTCGTGGTCGCCTCCGCGGTGACGCTCGGCCCCGCCGTATTGTTCCTGGGTAGCAAAATCGGCCTGTTCGAGTCCAAACGCGATGCACGCAGCCGCTTTTGGCGCCGGGTCGGCACCGCGGTGGTGCGCTGGCCCGGTCCGATCCTGGTGGCCAGCTCGTTCATCGTTCTCATCGGACTGGTCGCGATACCCGGTTACAAGCCTGCCTACAACGATCGCTACTACCTGCCCGACAATGCGCCCACCAATGTTGGATTCGCCGCGGCCGACCGCCATTTCAGCCAGGCCCGGATGAACCCGGACATCATCATGGTCGAAGCCGACCACGACATGCGCAATCCCGGTGACATGCTCGTGTTGAACGCGATCGGCCGCAACGTGATGCAGGCGCGAGGGATCGCGATGGTGCAGAGCATCACCCGTCCGCTGGGCATCCCGATCCAGCACAGCTCGATTCCGTTCCAGACCAGCGTGTCCGGTCAGGTGCAGAACGAGAATCTGCCGTTTCAGCGCGCTCAACTCGACGACATGAAGAAGATGGCCGAGGCCACCCAGGCCAACATCGACATCATGGAGAAGCAGTACCAGCTCTCGCTCAAACAGACTCAGCTGACCCAGGATTCGGCGCAGAAGTCCAAGGAGCTCCTGCAGATCACCGAGCAGGTACGCGACAACATCGCCAATTTCGACGACCAGTTCCGGCCGCTGCGCAACTACTTCTACTGGGAACCGCACTGCTACGACATCCCGATGTGTGCGGCGATCAGGTCGCTGTTCGACTCCCTCGACGGCATCAACGAGCTGACCGACGCCCAGGGGGCGGTGCAGGGCAACACCGATCAGCTCGCCAGTCTGGCGCCGCAACTGACCGCGCTGCTGCCGCAGACCATCGCGACGATGAAGCAGACATTGGCACTGACGTGGGCGTCGTACAACTCGCAGAAGACGCTGCTGGATCAGATGGGCGCGATGAACGACACCGCGCTGGCAATGGGGGCGGCGTTCGACGACGCGAAGAACGACGACCTGTTCTTCCTGCCCCCAGAAGCGTTCAGCAATCCGGACTTTCAGCGTGGCCTGAAGATGTTCATGTCCCCCGACGGGAAATCGGCGCGCATGTTCATCACCCACGAGAGCGATCCCGCGACCGTGGAGGGCATCTCGCGCGTCGACTCCGAGCGTGAGGCCGCGCAGAACGCGATCAAGATGACCTCGCTGTCGAACGCGAAGATCCTCATCGGCGGAACCGCCGCCACGTACAAGGACATGTCCGACGGGGCGAAATACGATCTGCTGATCGCCGTCGTGTCCGCGCTCACGCTGATCTTCATGATCATGCTGATCCTGACCCGCAGCGTCGTGGCCGCTGCCACGATCGTCGGCACGGCAGGCAGTTCGATCGCCGCGTCGTTCGGCATCTCCGTGCTGATCTGGCAGGACCTGTTCGGCATCCAAATTCACTGGCTGGTGATGCTGATGTCGGTCATCATCCTGCTGGCCGTCGGCGCGGACTACAACCTGCTTCTGGTGCACCGGTTCCGCGAGGAGATCCACGCCGGCCTCAAGACCGGCATCATCCGGTCGATGGCGGGCACGGGCGGGGTCGTCACCTCGGCGGGCCTGGTGTTCGCGGCGACGATGGCGGCGATGCTGGGCAGCAGCCTGACAGTGTTGGCGCAGATGGGGTCGACGATCGCGATCGGCCTGCTGGTCGACACCCTGGTGGTGCGGTCGTTCCTGATGCCGTCCATTGCAACGCTGCTCGGCCGGTGGTTCTGGTGGCCGCAGGTGGTCTTTCCGCGCGGGGACAATCACTTCCTGCCGCCGAAGCCGCCCGCCCGGGACGCCGACACCGCTCCGGTACCGGTCGGAGGCTGATCTCCGCCCGCGTGGCACCACCGATATCAGGAGTCCCACGGTTAACATCACGCCGTGCCTGATCTGCCCGACGTGAGGCGCACCCGAGCGGTGTCGCGCCGCGACGCGGTGCGCTTCGCCGCTGCCGCATCCGCCGGCCTGGGCGCCGCCGCCCTCGGAGTCGGCGCGCCCACGGCGTCGGCGGCAGCCCCCACGTTGATCGACTTCGCCGCCGCGCAGATTCCCGCCGAGGCCATCCGCGCCGCCGGCCACGCCGGCGTCGTCAACTACGTGTCGCTGTCGCGGCCGGGATCGAACTTCGGCGCCAAGCCGATCACGTTGCCCTACGCGCGCTCGCTGAACGCTCAGGGCCTCGTCATCGTCAGCAACTATCAATACGGAAAGCCTGGCGGCACAGCACCATCGGACTTCACCCGCGGGTTCGCCGGCGGGGTCGCCGACGCCAAGACCGGCTGGGGACTGCACACCGCCGCCGGTGGCGGACGCAGCGCGCCGATCTTCTTCACGATCGACGAGGACATCAGCCGCGACGCCTGGAACACGGTGGCGCTGCCGTGGTTTCGCGGCATCAACTCGGTGATCGGGGTCCAGCGCACCGGCATCTACGGGGGCATCGACGCGTGCCAGTGGGCGATCGCCGACGGTGTGGTCGGGGCGTCCAGCGTGCCCGGCTATCGGTGGGCCTGGCAGACGAAGGCGTGGTCGGGCAATCGCATCCATCCGCAGGCCGTGCTCTACCAGCGCATCGTGGACACGGCGTCGAACCCGGGCCCGCTGGTCGGCGGCATGCGGGTGGACGTCAACGACGTGATGGCCCGCGATGTCGGGCAGTGGAATCTGCATCAGTGAGCCACGGGACGCTCTGACCCGACTCGTCGATCGGCAGTTGGTTGACGTATTGACACTGGATCGAATCTGTCGTATTTCTGAGACATGTCGGCTGATTTGTCTCACTCGTCCCCGGTGGCGTTCCACCTGCCCACCGCAGCCACCTGGGCCGCCCCCTGGCCGATGTACCGCGCACTGCGCGACCACGACCCCGTCCACCACGTCGTCCCCGTCGACCGGCCCGACCACGACTACTACGTGCTCTCCCGGCACGCCGACATCTGGTCTGCCGCGCGCGACCACCAGACGTTTTCGTCGGCACAGGGCCTGACCGTCAACTACGGCGAACTCGAGATGATCGGCCTGGCCGACAATCCGCCGATGGTGATGCAGGATCCCCCGACGCACACCGAGTTCCGCAAGCTCGTGTCTCGCGGTTTCACCCCGCGCCAGGTCGAGGCGATCGAGCCCACGGTGCGCCAATTCGTCGTCGAACGTATCGAGAGGTTGCGCACCAACGGCGGCGGGGACATCGTCGCCGAACTGTTCAAACCGCTGCCGTCGATGGTCGTCGCCCACTATCTCGGCGTACCCGAGGCCGACCGCGGCAAGTTCGACGGCTGGACCGAGGCGATCGTCGCGGCCAACACCGCCGACGGTGGCATCGGCGGAGCCCTCGACGGGCTCGGTGACGCACTCGGCGAGATGATGGCCTACTTCACCGCCCTGATCGAGCGCCGTCGCGTCGACCCGGCCGATGACACCGTCTCACACCTGGTGGCCGCCGGCGTCGGCGCCGACGGAGACATCGCCGGCGTGCTGTCGATCCTCGCGTTCACGTTCACGATGGTCACCGGCGGCAACGACACCACCACGGGCATGCTCGGCGGCTCGGTGCAGCTACTGCACCGACGCCCCGATCAACGCCGACTCCTGGTCGACGATCCCGCCCTGATCCCCGGCGCCGTCGACGAATTCCTGCGACTCACCTCCCCGGTACAGGGCCTGGCCCGCACCACCACCCGCGACGTCACGATCGGCGACCGCACCATCCCCGCAGGCCGTAAGGTCCTGTTCCTCTACGGCTCGGCCAATCGCGACGAACGCGAATACGGCTCCGATGCAGGGGAACTCGACGTAACCCGCAATCCGCGCAACATCCTCACGTTCAGCCACGGCGCGCACTTCTGCCTGGGCTCGGCTGCTGCCCGTATGCAGTCCCGGGTCGCGCTGTCCGAACTCCTGGCCCGGATCCCCGACTTCGACGTCGACGAAGACGGCATCGTCTGGGCCGGTGGCAGTTACGTGCGCAGGCCGCTGTCGGTGCCGATCACGGTGACCCGGTGAGCGGCAGGGATTGGCTGGCCGCCCAGCGGATCGAGGTCGCCGCCGAACGCATCCTCGACGCCGCAGGCGAGCTGTTCGCCGACAAGCCCGCCGCGACCATCGGAATGAACGACATCGCCGCGGCCGCGGGCTGTTCCAGAGCCACGCTGTACCGCTACTTCGAGAACCGCGATGCGCTGCACACCGCGTACGTCCACCGGGAGACCCACCGGATCTACCGCGAGCTGACCGATCAGATCGCCGCGATCACCGATCCGGAAGAGCGCCTCGTGCGGGGCATGCTCGGATGCCTGTGCATGGTCCGCGAGAATCCCGCGCTGGCATCCTGGTTCACGGCCACTGCCCGACCACTCGGCGGGGAGATGGCCGAGCAGTCACCGCTGATCGCCGCGGTGACCGAGACATTCGTCGGCTCGCTCGGAGACGACGGCCGCGTCGAAGCGCGGGCCCGTTGGCTGGTGCGGATCCTGACCTCGCTGCTGCTGTTTCCCGGCCGCGATGACGCCGACGAAGCCGAGATGCTCGCCGAATTCGTCGTGCCGCGCGTCATCGCACGCGGGTGAACCGGTGCAGCAGCCACGCCAGCGGCACCGTGACCACCATCGTGCCCAGGAACAGCAGCCACACCGAACCGTTGTAGATCGGATACCGCAGGATCTCGACCATCACGACTTCCATCGTCACCAGATGGATCAAGAAGATCTCGTAGGAGATCTCACCGAGGAACACCATCGGCCGGCTCGCGAGGAGCTTCGCGTAGAGGCCCGTGTTGCCCAGCGCCAACGGGGCCACGACCAGCGTGGCGATCACCGCGTAGAACGCGCTCTTGGCCAACGCTTCCCACAGCAGCGCCGGCGACGTCGTCGGCTCCCCGCCGATGGGTGTGGACACGATGAGGTAGCTGATCACCGCCACCGGCAGGCAGGCCATCGCATACGCTCGCACCCGCATCGCCGCCAGCACCGCGAGCACCATGCCGCCGACGAACCAGGACAGATACCCGGGCAGCCACAGGCGCGCTCCGTCGGGCAGGAACGCCGTGGTGTGAACCAGCGTGAGCCACGCCGGTGACAGCGCCGCGAACGCGGCCAGTCCGGCCAGCAGCAGCCACGGCCGCCAGCGCCGACGACACAGCACGACCAGCAGTAGGTAGGCCATCGGTGGCAGCGCGACGTAGAACGCTGCCTCCACCGCCAAGCTCCACATCTGCGTAAGGCCCTGGTGCAGATAGGAGTACAGATAGTTGTCGGTGTAGATCTGGGTCAGGGTCAGGTTGCGTACCAGGCCCTCCCAGGTGTGGCCGGGGTTCGGCCCGGCTGTCCGGAAGTGGTAGACCACGTAGGCCGCCAAGACGGTGACCACATACGCGGGCATGATGCGGCGCACCCGATGCCACGCATAGCGTGTCACCGATGGGGCAGCCGTACCTTCGGCGCAGGCGTTCACCCACGGCGCGAACAGCAGGAAGCCCGACAGCACGAAGAAGATCGGCACCCCGATCTCCATGCGGGAGAACACCAGCCCGACGTAACCCTGCCCGTAGTGGCCGGTGGTGTAGGCCGCGTGCGTCAGCACCACCAGAAGTGCCGCCACGGCGCGGATGCCGGTCAGCGAATCCACCCGGCCGGTCGGGGTCACCGACTCGAGGCCGCCCTGCGCGTCGGCGTCTCGTGACAGCGTCATGGGGCGCTAGTGCGTCTTGCGGCGTGCCTTCGGCCCGCGATCGGGTTCCAGATTGATCAGCTGACCCTGGATCCTGGTGTTCTCCAGCTTCTTCAGCGTCTCCCGCGAGAGGTTGGCCGGCAGCTCCACCAGCGAGTAGTCCAGCTTGATCGCGATGTGACCGAAATCGCTGCGATGCAGACCGCCCTCGTTGGCGATGGCGCCGACGATCGCACCCGGCATCGCCTTGTGCCGCTTGCCCACCGCGATGCGGTAGGTGGCCAGATCGCTGCGCCGCTCCCGCTGCTTGCGCGGGCCGCGATCGTCGCGGTCTGAACGGTCAGGTCGGTCCTTCTTGTCGCGGCGCTTCTCCGGCGGCGGCTCGGTCATCAGGAACGCTTCGCCGTCGCGGCTCTGCAGCGCCAGCGCGGCGGCGATGTCGGCCATCGGCACGTCGTGGTCACGTTCGTAGTTCTCGATCAGCGTCCGGAACAATTCGATGCCCGGCGCGGCGAGCGCCTCGGTGATCGAATCGCGGAACTTCTGCACCCGCCGCTCGTTGACGTCCTCGACCGACGGCAGCTCGATCTCGACCAGCTTCTGCCGCGTCACCCGCTCGATGGCACCGAGCAGGTGCCGTTCGCGCGGCGTCACGAACAGCAGCGCGGTGCCCGACCGGCCCGCCCGGCCGGTGCGCCCGATCCGGTGCACATAGGACTCGGGGTCGTGCGGGATGTCGAAGTTCACCACGTGCGAGATGCGCTCGACGTCCAAACCGCGGGCGGCGACGTCGGTGGCGACCAGGATGTCGATGGAGCCGTCCTTGAGGGCGTTGATCGTCCGCTCACGGACCGCCTGCGGGATGTCGCCGTTGATCGCGGCCGCCGCGAAGCCGCGGGCCTTGAGCTTCTCGGCGACCTCCTCGGTGGCCTGCTTGGTGCGGACGAAGACGATCATCGCGTCGCCCTGCTCGGTCTCGAGTAGCCGGGTCAGCGCGTCCATCTTGCGGGGGTAGGACACCTGCAGGTAGCGCTGGGTGATGTTCTCGGCGGTCTGGGTCTTCGACTTGACCGTGACCTCGACCGGGTCGTGCAGGTACTTGTTGGTGATCTTCTTGATCGCCGGCGGCATGGTCGCCGAGAACAGCGCGACCTGCTTGTACTCGGGGGTGTCGGCGAGGATTCGTTCGACGTCCTCGGCGAAGCCCATCTGCAGCATCTCGTCGGCCTCGTCGAGCACCATGTAGTCGAGGTGGCTGACGTCGAGGGTGCCCTTCTCCAGATGGTCGATCACCCGGCCCGGGGTGCCGACGACGATCTGGGCGCCCCGCTTGAGGCCGGCCAGCTGCGGTCCGTAGGAGCTGCCGCCGTACACGGGCAGCACGTTGACGTTCAGGTGGGCGCCGTACCGGCTGAACGCCTCGGCCACCTGCAGCGCGAGCTCGCGCGTCGGAGCCAGCACCAGCGCCTGCGTGGCGCGGCTCGAGGTGTCGATCTTGCTCAGGATCGGGATGGCGAACGCCGCGGTCTTGCCGGTTCCGGTCTGGGCCAGCCCGACGACGTCGGAGCCGGCCAGCATCGCCGGGATCGTCGCCGCCTGGATCGGCGACGGCGATTCGTAGCCGACGTCGTTGACCGCCTGCAGCACAGAGGGGTGGATGTGCAGGTCGGCGAAGGTCGTGTCGCCTGACACATCCGTGCTGGCGGGGGTCACATCCGAGGAGGTCATCGTGGTGGCAGTCTAGTGCCCTTTTGGGCTTCCTCCCGCCGCGCGCCTGATGGCCGGTGTCGAGGTGGGCCCGGTACGGTCGCCTGTTGTGAAGTGGGCAGCAGTGATGGGTGCCGCAGCCCTCGTCCTCACGGGCTGCGGTTCAGGTGATTCGACCGCGTCGAAAACGCCGGGCCCGACGGTCTCGGCGACTCCGCCCGCAGCGCCGGTGCCCACCGTGGCCCCGGTCGGGCCGCCTCCAGGTCCGCCCCCCGCCGCGGACCCGTGCGCGGTCGACCTGGCCGCTCCGGAGATCGCGCGAGCGGTCTCCGAACTCCCCCGCGATCCGCGCAGCAAGCAGGGGTGGCGCCCCGCGCCGGTGGCGGGCAACTACAACGAGTGCGCGCAACTCTCGGCGGTCATCGTCACGGCCAACACCAATTCGGAGAATCCGAACACCCGCGCCGTGCTGTTCCACCGCGGCAAGTTCATCCCCACCGGGGTGCCCGACACCTACGGCTTCAACGGTCTCGACAGCACCGGCACCACCGGCGACACCGTCGCGCTGAAGTACTCGGGCGGCATGCCCGGGCTGGACAGCATCGTGAAATTCCGCTGGAACGGCAGCGGGGTGGAGCTGATCGGCAACACGCCGCGGTGACGTCTGCCGGCGTGCTCGGTCGAACGGGTGGGGCGTCGGTGGGCTGTCCTACAGTGGCGGCGTGTTCGTCATCGACGGCCGAGTGGTCTACAGCGCCTCCGATCTCGCCGCGGCCGCCCGCTGCGAGTACGCGCTGCTACGCTCCTTCGACGTCAAGCTCGGCCGCGCCACGGCGGTCACCGGGGATGACGAGATGCTTGCCCGGACATCACAATTGGGCGACGAGCACGAACAGCGGCATCTCGATGATCTGCGCGCCGATGCAGAGATCACCGTCATCGGCCGGCCGGACCACACCCTCGCCGGCCTGACCGCGGCGGCGCAGCAGACGCTGCGGGCGATCGAGCGGCGGGCACCGGTGATCTACCAGGCCGCGATGTTCGACGGCAGATTCGTGGGGTTCGCCGACTTCCTGCTGCTGGAAGAGTCCGAGCACGGCCCGCGCTATCGCCTGCGCGACACCAAGCTGGCGCGCTCGGTGAAGGTCGAGGCCCTGCTGCAGCTGGCCGCCTACGTCGACACGCTGGCCGCAGCGGGCGTGCCCGTCGCATCGGAGGTCGACCTCGTCCTCGGTGACGGCGCCACCGTCAGCTACCCCGTCGACGAGCTGTTGCCGGTGTACCGGCCCCGCCGCGCCGCGCTCCAGCACCTGCTCGACCGGCACGAAGCCGGCGGCCTCCCGGCGGCGTGGGAAGACGAGTCCGTGCGCGCCTGTTTCCGCTGCGCGGACTGCGAGGAACAGGTCCGCGCACACGACGATCTGCTGCTGGTCGCGGGCATGCGAGTCAGCCAGCGTGCCCGGTTGCTCGATGCCGGTGTCGTCACGGTGCGCGAACTGGCCGCACATGAAGGCCCCGTCGCCGACCTGTCCCCCCGCACCGTCGACGCGCTGACTGCACAGGCCCGCCTGCAACTCGCCGACCGGATCGACGGCAAGCCGCCGTACCGCGTCGTCGATGCGCAACCGCTGATGGTGCTGCCCGACGCCGACAAGGGCGATCTGTTCTTCGACTTCGAGGGTGACCCGCTGTGGACCGCCGACGGCCACGAGTGGGGCCTGGAATACCTCTGGGGTGTGCTGACCGTCGCCGACGAGTTCTCTCCGCTGTGGGCGCACACCCGTGCCGATGAACGCGCGGCGCTGATCGCCTTCCTCGACATGGTGCGTAAGAGGCGGCGACGCTACCCGCGCATGCACATCTACCACTACGCGGCGTACGAGAAGAGCACGCTGCTGCGGTTGGCGGGCCGCTACGGAGTCGGCGAACGGGATGTCGACGAGCTGCTCCGCGAGGGCGTGCTGGTGGACCTGTATCCGTTGGTGCGCAAGAGCATTCGGGTCGGTACCGAGAACTACAGCATCAAGAGCCTGGAACCGCTGTACATGGGCAACGAGTTGCGCGACGGTGAGGTGACCACGGCCACCGCGTCCATCACCGAATACGCCCGCTACTGCGAGCTACGGGATGCCGGCGACGCCGACGACGCCGCGACGGTGCTCAAGGAGATCGAGGAGTACAACCGCTACGACTGCCGCTCGACGCGCCGGTTGCGCGACTGGTTGGTGGCACGCGCCATCGAGGCCGGCGTGCCGCCGCGCGGGCCCGTGCCGGTCGACGGCGCGAGCGCTCAGACAGCCGAACCCGACGCCGTAGAACGCCGACTGCGCACATTCGCCGGCGACGGTGTGGAACCGCGCACTCCGGAGCAGACGGCCGTCGCGATGATCGCTGCCGCCAAGGGATTTCACCAGCGCGAGGACAAACCGTTCTGGTGGGGCCACTTCGACCGGGTGAACAATCCCGTGGAGGAGTGGGCCGACGCCGGCGGGGTGTTCCTGGTCGACGGCCATGACATCGTCGAGGACTGGCACACACCGCCGCGGGCTCGTAAACCTCAGCGCCGCTTGACTCTTCGGGGCGAGATCGCTACCGGTGACCTGGACCGAGAGATGTACGCGCTCTACGACCCACCCGCACCGGCGGGCCTGGCCGACGACCCCGACCGGCGGGGTTTCGGCACGGTGTCGGTGGTCGAGTGCGACAACGTCGAGGCCCCCACCGAGGTGACCGTGATCGAGCGGCAACCCAAGGACGGCGACGTCTTCACACAGGTGCCGTTCGCGTTGACTCCCGGCCCGCCGATCAGCACCAAACCGTTGGCGGAATCCATCGCCGCCACCGCGAGCGACGTCGCCGATGCGTTACCGCGGCTCCGTCCCGGAGCGATGACCGACCTGCTGCTGCGCCGCGCCCCGCGCACCCGCAGCGGCGCCGCGCTGCCCGGCACCGGTGTCGTCGTCGACGACATCACCGCCGCGCTTCTCGACCTCGACGCGTCCTACCTGGCCGTGCACGGCCCGCCCGGGACCGGCAAGACGTTCACCGCCGCCCGGGTCATCGCCAGGCTCGTCGACGACCACGGCTGGCGGATCGGGGTGGTGGCGCAGGCCCACGCCGTCGTGGAGAACCTCTTCGCCGGCATCCTGCGGGCGGGGGTCGACGGTGCCCTGGTGGCCAAGAAGAAATCGGCGGGCGCACCATGGCGGGACCTCGACGAGAAGGACTACCCGGCGTTCATCGCCGACCATGACGGCTGCGTGATCGGTGGAACTGCATGGGATTTCACCAATGACCGGCGCGTGCCGGCGGCGTCGCTGGACCTGCTCGTCGTGGAGGAGGCCGGCCAATTCAGCCTCGCCAACACGATCGCGGTGGCCCGCGCGGCACGCAACCTGCTCCTGCTCGGCGATCCGCAGCAACTACCGCAGGTCAGCCAGGGCACCCACCCGGAGCCCGTGGACGGCTCGGCGCTGGCGTGGCTGGTCGACGGCCACCACACGCTCCCGCCCGAGCGCGGCTACTTCCTGCACTGCTCCTACCGGATGCATCCGCAGGTGTGCCGCGGAGTGTCCCGGCTGTCGTACGACAACCGGCTGCAGTCCCACGAACCGGTGACTGCTGCGCGCCGGCTCGCCGGCGTCGCCCCGGGCATCCGCACCCTGGCCGTCGAGCACCACGGCAACGTCACCGACAGCCCCGAGGAAGCCGCGGCGATCGTCGCCGCGATCGGTGACCTGCTCGGCGCGGCCTGGACCGACGAGGACGGCACCCGCCCGCTCACCCAGGACGACGTCCTCGTCGTCACCCCGTACAACGCTCAAGTCGTGCAGGTGCGCCGCCATCTCGACGCAGCCGGGTTCGCCGACGTCCGCGTCGGTACCGTCGACAAGTTCCAGGGTCAGCAGGCACCGGTGGTGTTCGTGTCGATGACAGCGTCCTCGATCGACGAAGCCCCCCGCGGAATCGCGTTCCTGCTCAACAGGAACCGGCTCAACGTTGCGGTCAGCCGGGCGAAGTACCTGGCGGTGGTCGTGCGCTCGCCGCAGCTCACCGAGTACCTGCCCGGCACCCCGGATCGGCTCTTGGAGCTCGGCGCGTTCCTGTCCCTGTCCTCGTGTGATACACCGGGCCCATGACCGAAGCGCTGACCGAACGGCTCACGGCGATCGTCGGCGCCTCGCAGGTGAGCACCGACGCCGACGTGCTCGACGGCCGCAGCACCGATTACACCGGCCGCTACCGAGGCCGGGCCACGGTCTTGGTGCGCCCCGGCTCCGCCGACGAGGTCGCCGCGGTACTGACGGCGTGCCGCGGCGCAGGAGTGAACGTGACCGTGCAGGGTGGTCGGACATCCCTGGTGGCGGGCACGGTGCCCGAGCACGACGACGTCCTTCTCTCCACGGAGCGGCTGCGCGAGATCGGCGAGGTCGACACCGTGGAGCGCCGGATGCACGTCGGCGCCGGTGTGACGCTGGCAGAGGTGCAGCGGGCCGCGACAGCGGCCGGCCTGGTCTTCGGTGTCGATCTGGCGGCACGTGATTCGGCGACCGTCGGTGGGATGGCATCCACCAATGCGGGCGGGCTGCGCACCGTCAGCTACGGCAACATGGGCGAACAGGTGCTGGGCATGGACGTGGTGCTGCCCGACGGGTCGATCGTGCACCGGCACAGCCAGGTACGAAGCGACAACACCGGATACGACCTGGCGTCGCTGTTCGTCGGCGCCGAGGGCACGCTGGGAGTCATCACCGGGCTGGACCTGCGGCTGCACCCGACGCCGCGCCACCGCGTGACCGCGATCTGCGGCTTCGCCGGTCTCGACACACTGCTCGCGACCGCGCGGGTGTTCCGCGACGTCGACGGGATCGCAGCACTGGAGCTCATCGACGCCAGGGCGACCACACTCACCGCCGAGCATGCGGGCGTCGCCGCCCCGGTCGTGGGCGACTGGTTGTTGCTGATCGAACTGGCCGGTGATACCGACCTCACCGACCGGCTGGCCGACGCCCTGGCCGACGCGGAGCTGTGCGGCGAGCCCGCCGTGGGCGTCGACGCAGCAGCCCAGCAGCGGCTCTGGCAGGTCCGCGAGGCAGTCGCCGATGTACTCGGCGTCTACGGTCCCCCGCTCAAATTCGATGTCTCGCTGCCACTCTCGTCGATCGCGGCGTTCGCCGCCGACGCCGTGGCGCTGGTCGCCGAGCATGCGCCCGACGCGATCCCGGTGCTGTTCGGGCATGTCGGCGAAGGCAACCTGCACCTCAACATCGTGCGGTGCGCACTGACCGGCGAGCGCGAGCACGCGCTCTACACGGCGATGATGGCGCTGATCGCGCGCCACGACGGCAACGTCAGCTCCGAGCACGGCGTGGGCACCCGCAAGCGCGACTACGTCGCGATGTCACGCACCGAGGCCGACATCGCCGCGATGCGGGCCGTCAAGGCAGCGTTCGATCCCACGGGGTACCTGAACCCCGCGGTGCTGTTCGGCCGAGAGTCCGGTGTCCCGTAGCGTGGCGGCGATGACGAGCATCGAGGCCGACTACCTGGTGATCGGCGCAGGCGCGATGGGGATGGCGTTCGTCGACACGATGCTCACCGAGACCGATGCGACGGTCGTGCTCGTCGACGAGAACCATCAGCCGGGTGGGCACTGGAACTGGGTGTATCCGTTCGTCCGACTGCACCAGCCCTCGTCCTACTACGGCGTGAATTCGCGGGCCCTGGGCAACGACGACTGGATCGACCAATCGGGCCCCAACGAAGGGTTCTTCGAGCTGGCGACCGGCCACGAGGTGTGCGCCTACTACGACCAGGTGATGCGCCACCAGATGCAGCCGACGGGCCGGCTGTCGTACTACCCGTCCTCGCACTATCTGGGCGACAACAGGTTTCGTACGCTCGACGGAACCGAACACCAGGTGACGGTGCGGCGCCGCATGGTCGACGCCACCTACCTGCTGACCGTGGTGCAATCGATGCGCTCGGCGCCCTTCTCGGTGGCCGACGGCCTCGACGTCGTCACCCCCAACGATCTGCCCCGCCGGGCCGCCGGCCGTGAGCACTACACGATCGTCGGCGGCGGCAAGACCGGCATGGATTGCTGCCTGTGGCTGCTGCGCTCCGGTGTCTCCCCGCAGCACATTCGCTGGATCATGCCGCGGGACTCCTGGCTGATGAACCGGGCCCACATCCAGCCCGGTGGGCAGTTCGTGAAGTCCTTCCGGGAATCGATCGCCTCGCGGATGAGCGCCATCGCCGAGGCGACGTCGCTGGACGACCTGTTCGAACGCCTCGAAGCCGACGGCAACCTGTTCCGGCTGGACCCCGCCGTCACGCCCACGATGTACCACTGCGCGATCGTGTCTTCTCGCGAGCTCGAGCAGTTGCGCCTCATCGACGACGTGGTGCGGCTGGGCCACCTCGAACGCGCCGAACACGACCGGATCGTGTTGCGTGACGGCAAGATCGAGGTCTCCACCCCGTCGTTGTACGTGGACTGCACGACACAGGGCCTGCCGCGTCCGCCGTCGGTACCGGTGTTCGACGGCGAGAAGATCACGCTGCAGAGCGTGCGGGGATGCCAGCAGGTGTTCAGCTCGGCGTTCATCGCCCACGTCGAGGCCGCGTACCCTGACGACGGCGTCCGCAACGATCTGTGCGCACCCATCACGCATCCCGACGCTCCGGTGGATTGGCTGCGAATCCTGCTGGCCGACAACACAGCTCAGGTGCGATGGCTGAAAGACCCCGAGCTGATGGACTGGCTGAAGGCCGCCCGGCTGAACGTGCTGCGCGACCTCTTCCCCGATTTCGGCGACAAGGTCCGGGTGCGGGATCGCGCGTTCAGCGCTCTGACCACGGCGCTGACCAAGACCAACGAACAGCTCAGCGCGCTGATGGAGCGCGGCTAACCGCGCGCGTGCCGGCCCCCACCGCCGTCGGTCATCCGCTCCAGCACATCGGTGTCGTCGGCGTCGGGATCGTGGCTCCAGTCGACGACGTACTCGACGTAGTCATCGTCATCGACCCAGTCCTCGGACCATTCCCGGCCGTCGTCGGCGGCACGGGCATCAGTGCCGGTGTCGGCTGCAGCAGGCGCCCAGCGGCGGCCCACCGCACCGGTCAGGAACAGCGCCGCCACCACCCCGAAGAGCGCGATGAACGCCGGCAACAGCATCGCCTGCGACATGGCCGCGGAGAACGGGGCGTGCAGGAACGCGGGCAGCTGCCCAACGCCGGCCTCCGGCGAGCCCGTACCGGCGGCCGCACCCGGCATCTCCGCCGACAGCCGCGACGACAGGAACGCGGCCATGCCTGCACTGCCCAGCACGGAGCCGACCTGCCGGGTGGTGTTGTACACCCCGGAGCCGGCACCGGCCACATGCGGTGGCAGGTTCCGGGTGGCCGTCGCGGCCAGCGGCGACCAGATGAACGCCATCCCCACACCCATCAGGGTCAGCGGCACGACCAGCCGCCAGATCGGAGTCGTCGGCGTCATGTCGATCGACAACCAGGTCAGCGCGATGGCCAACACCGAGAAACCGAAACCGATCACCGGGCGGGGGTGCGCGCGATCGACGATCTTGCCGACCATCGGGGCGAGCACGCCCGTGGCGACCGCCATAGGTGCGGTCAGCAGCGCCGCACGCGTCGGCGTGAGACCGCAGACGGCCTGGGCGTAGAACATCAGCGGCAGGATCATCGACGTCGCGACGAACCCGATCGTCGCGACCCCGAGGTTGGACATCGAGAAGTCGCGGTCGCCGAAGATCGCCAGCGGGATGAGCGGTTCGCCACGGGTGACCGACTGCCACACCACGAAACAGGCCATCACCGCGATCCCCACCCCGATCGCCGCCCAGATCCACGGCGCCCAGCGATGGGCCTGGCCCTCCTGCAGAGCGAACACGATCAGGAACAGACCGACCGCCGACAGCACCACACCCAGCACGTCGATCTGTTTGCTCTGCGTGGGCAGCGCGGGCACCAGCCGCAGCGCCAGCACCAGGCCGAGCACACCCACGGGCACGTTCACGAAGAAGATCCACTGCCAGCCCAGGTGGTCGACCAGCACGCCGCCGGCCAGCGGGCCCACCAGCGTGGCCACCCCCGCCGTCGCGCCCCACACGCTCATCGCTACACCTCGCCGATCAGCGGGGAACGTCCTGGTGATCACCGACAGCGTCTGCGGGGTGAGCAGTGCGGCACCGAGGCCCTGCAGCACCCGGGCGGCCACCAGCATGCCGATGCTGTCGGCCAGCCCGCACCACAGGGAGGCCAGCGTGAAGACCGACAGACCGACCAGGTAGACGTTGCGCGGGCCATAGCGATCCCCGAGTCGACCCGACACGAGCAGCGGCACGGCGTAAGCCAGCAGGTAGGCACTGGTCACCCAGATGACGGCGTCATATCCGACGTCGAGGGCCGTCATGATCGCCGGGTTCGCCACCGCGACGATCGTTGCGTCGACGAGGATCATGAAGAAGCCGACGAGAAGCGCCCACAGCGCGTGCCAGGGGTTGGCGCCGCCGGCACGCGGCGTCACGACATCGAGCATGGTGGAAGACAATCAGCCATCAGTGGGGGTGGGGACTCGAGGTGGGACATGACCGCGCCGACGCTACGCGATGATCACGACACGTCGGGTGCCGGCGAACGGTGCGCGCCCGTCAGCAGCAGAGCCACCAGCGCGATCACCACACCGGCGGCCATCACCGCGGCCATCGCGAGCTCGTCGTTGCCCAGCACGCCGACCACCGGCGCAACCGCTGCCCCCAGGCCGAACTGGACCGCGCCGAGCAGCGCCGCGGCCGTGCCCGAGGCGTCGGGGTGCCGCGTCAGAGCCACCGCCGGTGCGTTCGGGATAACCAGGCCCATCGCCGCCAGGATCGCCCACACCGGCACGACGAAGCCGACCAGCCCGCCCACATGCGCGGCCGCCAGCGCGATGAACACGACACCGAACAGCGAGGCCGCGGCCAGCGCCCACACCATGATCTGCTGGGGGGAGAACCGGCGCAGCAGCACGACGTTGAACTGCGTCGACCCGATCAACGCGATCGCGCCGGCGCCGAAGACCAGAGCGAATGCCGTCTGATCGATGCCGTAGCGGCCCTGCAGCACGAACGAGGCGCCCGCGATGTAGGCGAACAGGCCCGACATGCCCAGAGCGGCCACCAGGACCAGGATCACGAACCGGGTGTCGCGCAACAGTTCCACATAGGTGCGTGCGATGCCGCCGACCCTCAGGGGGCGGCGGTGCGCGATCGGCAGGGTCTCGGGCAGAGCCAGCACGGCCATCACCAGAATCGCGCCCGCCAGCACCACCAGCGCGGCGAACACCCAGTGCCAGGACGCGTTGAGCAGAACCGCCGCGCCCAACGACGGGGCGAGGACCGGCGCCACGCCCAGGACCAGCATCAACCGGGACATCACCGTGGCGGCCACGTTGTCCTTGTACAGATCACCGACCACCGCGATCGCGACCACCATGGCCGCCGCGGCACCGACACCCTGCAGACCCCGCGCGATGCCCAGTAGCGCGATGTTCGGTGCGAACAGGCACAGCAGCGAGGCCACCATGTGCAGCACGATGCCGCCGATCAACGGCCTGCGGCGGCCCAGCGAGTCCGACAGCGGTCCGATGATCAGCTGCCCCAGCGCCAGACCGGCCAGCGTGCCGGTCAGCGTCAACTGCGCCACCGACGACGACACCGACAGCTCGTCGGCGATCCTCGGCAGCGCGGGCAGGTACATGTCGATGGTCAGCGGGCCCAGCGCGACCAGCAGGCCCAGCACCACGATCATCCGCAGGCGGCTCGGGGCGGTCACCGTTCCCACCGCCGGATGACGAGCCGGCCCACGGCCCATCTCGGTCTCCAGCGGTGTCACGTCCACGTCTGGGGATACTGCCATGGAATTGATTAGCGCCGCTTTCCAGTTGTTTCTTCCCCGCACAGCGAACAGTGACCGCCGTCACCTCCGGGCACCCCGCTCGGGCGGTGATTCGTTTTCCGGGTGTTTCCAGGGCTTAACCTGGGAACAGGTCCACTCGACGAAAGGCCGTTCGATGAGTGCATGGTCCCGGGCCAAGAGCAAAGAGCCCGCAGTACGCGAGGACGATCCCAGCGCAGCCGCCAAGGCGCTGAGCAACATCATCGAGCGCGGCGCCCGGGTCCAGGCACCGGCCGTACGCGCGTATGTCGCGCGCCTGCGTGAGGGCAACCCCGGCGCCGGCCCCGCCGAGATCATCACGAAGCTGGAGAAGCACTACACGGCCGCGGTGATGGCCAGCGGGGCTGCCGTCGGCTCCGCGGCCGCCTTCCCCGGCATCGGCACGCTGGTCGCGATGTCCGCGGTCGCCGGGGAGACCGTGGTGTTCCTGGAAGCCACCGCGGTGTTCGTGCTGTCCGTCGCGGAAGTGCACGGCATCCCCGCCGAGGAACGCGAGCGTCGGCGCGCGCTGGTGCTCGCCGTGCTCGTCGGCGACGACAGCAAGGGCGCGATCGCCGACCTGCTCGGCCGCGGCCGCACCAGCGGTGGCTGGTTGTCCGACGGCGCCGCCTCCCTGCCGCTGCCCGCGGTGTCGCAGCTGAACAACCGCCTGCTCAAGTACTTCGTCAAGCGCTACACCCTCAAACGGGGTGCGATGATGTTCGGCAAGATGCTGCCCGTCGGCATCGGTGCCGTCGTCGGGGGCGTCGGCAATCGGATGATGAGCCGCAAGATCGTGGCGAACGCCCGCGACGCGTTCGGAGCGCCGCCGCCGCGCTGGCCGTCACCGCTGCATCTGCTTCCCGCGCCGCCCAACTGACGGTCGGCGTTCACCCCGTGGTCATGTCCGAAATGACCACAACGACCCATACAGACGTTGCCTGGTCGCCCCGCTCGCCGAAGCGCTAGCCTTGATGCGGCGGAATTGCGGGTGACCGCACACCGGGTTCATTAAGGGGTGGCCGGCTGCCGCGGAGCACTGGCCGGAAACGAAGAATTGAGGCGAACAGCAGCCGTGAATTCACCTTCACCATTCGGTCAGAACGAGTGGTTGGTCGAAGAGATGTACCGCAAGTTCCGCGAGGATCCCTCGTCGGTGGACCCGAGTTGGCACGAGTTCCTCGTCGACTACTCCCCCGAACCCACCACCGACGCCGCCGCCAGTGCCCCTGCGCGCGCGAACGGTTCGCCGGCTCGGTCCTCCGGTCCGATGAGCCCACCCGAACCCGCCAAGGCGCCACCGCCGAAGAGCAGCAACGGCACCGCGCAGGCCGCGCCGAAGCAGAAGGCTCCCGAGCAGAAGGCTCCCGAGAAGCCCGCCGACCCGGCGCCCCCGAAGACTCCGGAGAAGAAAAAAGAGTCCGCGCCGTCCGACAAAGCCCCGGAGAAGGCTGCGCAGAGCAAAGAACCGGCAGCCAAGACGGCCGATACGGCTGCCGGCAGCGACGAGACGCAGGTGCTGCGCGGCGCCGCAGCGGCCGTCGTCAAGAACATGTCCGCATCGCTCGATGTGCCGACCGCGACCAGCGTGCGGGCCATTCCGGCGAAGGCGATGATCGACAACCGCATCGTCATCAACAACCACCTCAAGCGCACCCGCGGCGGCAAGATTTCGTTCACCCACCTGCTGGGCTACGCGATCGTGCAGGCGGTCAAGAAGTTCCCGAACATGAACCGGCACTTCGCCGAGGTCGACGGCAAGCCCAACGCGGTGACACCCGCGCACACCAACCTGGGGCTCGCGATCGACCTGCAGGGCAAGGACGGCAAGCGCGCGCTGGTCGTCGCGTCCATCAAGAACTGCGAGAGCATGCGATTCGGTCAGTTCATCGCGGCCTACGAGGACATCGTGCGCCGGGCCCGCGAGGGCAAGCTGACCGCCGAAGACTTTGCCGGCGTGACGATTTCGCTGACCAACCCGGGCACCATCGGCACCGTGCACTCGGTGCCGCGCCTCATGCAGGGCCAGGGCGCGATCATCGGCGCCGGCGCGATGGAGTACCCGGCGGAGTTCCAGGGCGCCAGCGAGGAACGCATCAACGAGGTCGGCATCGGCAAGTTGATGACGCTCACGTCGACCTACGACCACCGCATCATCCAGGGTGCCGAGTCGGGTGACTTCCTGCGCACCATCCACCAGTTGCTGCTCGACGACGAGTTCTACGACGAGATCTTCCGGGAACTCGGTATCCCCTACGAGCCGGTGCGGTGGCGCATCGACAACCCGGACTCGATCGAGGACAAGAACGCCCGCGTCATCGAGCTGATCGCCGCCTACCGCAACCGCGGCCATCTGATGGCCGACATCGACCCGCTGCGGCTGGACAACACCCGCTTCCGGAGCCACCCGGATCTCGACGTCAACACTCACGGCCTGACGCTGTGGGACCTCGACCGCGAGTTCAAGGTCAACGGCTTCGCCGGCCAGACGCACAAGAAGCTGCGCGACATCCTCGGGCTGCTGCGCGACGCGTACTGCCGCCACGTCGGTGTGGAGTACACCCACATCCTCGAGCCCGAGCAGCAGCAGTGGCTGCAGGACCGCATCGAGATCAAGCACGAGAAGCCGACGGTCGCCGAGCAGAAGTACATCTTGAGCAAGCTCAACGCCGCCGAAGCATTCGAGACGTTCCTGCAGACCAAATACGTTGGCCAGAAACGCTTCTCGTTGGAAGGCGCGGAGACCGTCATCCCGATGATGGACGCCGCGATCGACCAGGCCGCCGAGCACGGGCTGCACGAGGTCGTCATCGGCATGCCGCACCGCGGCCGGCTCAATGTGCTGGCCAACATCGTCGGCAAGCCCTACAGCCAGATCTTCACCGAGTTCGAGGGCAACCTGAACCCGTCGCAGGCACACGGCTCCGGCGACGTGAAGTACCACCTCGGCGCCACCGGCACCTACATCCAGATGTTCGGCGACAACGACATCGCGGTGTCGCTGGTCGCCAACCCCAGCCACCTCGAGGCCGTCGACCCGGTGCTCGAAGGCATCGTCCGCGCCAAGCAGGACATGCTCGAGAGCGGCGAGGTCGCCGACGGCGGCGCCGGTGACTTCACCGTCGTGCCGATGATGCTGCACGGCGACGCCGCATTCGCCGGGCAAGGTGTGGTCGCCGAGACGCTGAACCTCGCGCTGCTGCGCGGGTACCGCACCGGCGGCACGATCCACATCATCGTCAACAATCAGATCGGCTTCACCACGTCGCCATACGACTCGCGCTCGTCGGAGTACTGCACCGACGTGGCGAAGATGATCGGTGCGCCGATCTTCCACGTCAACGGCGACGACCCCGAGGCCGCGGTCTGGGTCGCGAAGCTCGCCATGGACTTCCGCCAGAAGTTCAAGAAGGACGTCGTCATCGACATGCTGTGCTACCGCCGCCGCGGGCACAACGAGGGCGACGACCCGTCGATGACGCAGCCCAACATGTACGACGTCATCGACACCAAGCGCGGGGTCCGCAAGACCTACACCGAGGCGCTGATCGGCCGCGGCGACATCTCGATGAAAGAGGCCGAGGACGCGCTGCGCGACTACCAGGGCCAGCTCGAGCGGGTGTTCAACGAGGTCCGTGAGCTCGAGAAGCACGCGGTGGAGCCCAGCCACTCGGTGGAATCCGACCAGATGGTGCCTGCGGGCATGAAAACCGCGGTCGACAAGTCGTTGCTGCAGCGCATCGGCGACGCGCACCTGGCCTTCGACGAGGACTTCAACGTGCACCCGCGCGTCAAGCCGGTGCTCGAGAAGCGCCGCGAGATGGCCTACGAGGGCAAGGTCGACTGGGCGTTCGGTGAGCTGCTGGCCCTGGGCACGTTCCTGGCCGAGGGCAAGACGATCCGGATGACCGGACAGGACACCCGCCGCGGCACGTTCACCCAGCGGCACTCGGTGATCATCGACCGCAAGACCGGCAAGGAGTTCACCCCGCTGGACCTGCTGACCGTGGACTCCGACGGCAACCCGACCGGCGGCCGGTTCATGGTCTACGACTCGGCACTCTCCGAGTACGCCGCGGTCGGCTTCGAATACGGCTACTCGGTGGGCAACCCCGACGCGCTGGTGCTGTGGGAAGCCCAGTTCGGCGACTTCGTCAACGGCGCGCAGTCGATCATCGACGAGTTCATCAGCTCCGGTGAGGCCAAATGGGGTCAGCTCTCCGACGTGGTGCTGCTGCTGCCGCACGGTCACGAGGGTCAGGGCCCCGACCACACCTCGGGCCGCATCGAGCGGTTCCTGCTGCTGTGGGCCGAGGGATCGATGACGATCGCGATGCCGTCGACGCCGGCGAACTACTTCCACCTGCTGCGCCGTCACGGCCTCGACGGCATCCACCGGCCGCTGATCGTGTTCACGCCGAAGTCGATGCTGCGCAACAAGGCGGCGGTGAGCGATCTCAAGGAGTTCACCGAGCAGAAGTTCCGGTCGGTGCTCGAGGAGCCCACCTACGACGAGGGTGACGGCGACCGGTCCAAGGTCACCCGCATCTTGTTGACCAGCGGCAAGCTGTACTACGAGCTGGCGGCGCGCAAGACGAAGGACAAGCGCGAGGACGTCGCGATCGTGCGTGTGGAGCAGCTGGCGCCGCTGCCTCGGCGTCGGCTGGCCGAGACGCTGGACCGCTACCCGAACGCCAAGGAGAAGTTCTGGGTGCAGGAGGAGCCGGCCAACCAGGGTGCGTGGCCCACGATGGGCCTGACGCTGCCCGAGCTGCTGCCCGACCACCTGGCCGGGATCAAGCGCATCTCGCGGCGGGCGATGTCCGCGCCGTCCTCGGGCTCGTCGAAGGTGCACGCTGTCGAGCAGCAGGAGATCATCGACGAGGCGTTCAGTTAGGTCCGGTTCGGCGAGCGAGCTGGGGGCACCTCCCGCGAGCGAGCGCGTTTGTACACCGACGCGCCGCGGACCGCGTGCATCTGCGCGCGTTCGCGGCGCGCCGAGCGATCACCGGATGAACGAGAACGGCACCCCGTCGGTGAGCGCGCTAACGGCACGCGGGCACATGATCTGGATGGCCAGGCCGGTGAACATCGTCGCCGGGCCGAGCGGGCGACCGAGCTCGTCGGCGACCTTCGCCGCCACGTTCGCGGCGTTCTGACCCGGCTCGGCGAGCATGGGGCACACCTGCTCGCCCACGCGGACCGCGGTGGCCGGATCGATGTCGCCCAGCCGGTAATGGTCCAGCGCGGAGAGGAAGACATCGACGCCGGTATCGGCCTGGGCTGGGGCGGCGGCGATGGTGGCGGTGGCCGGTGCAGCGACGGCGAGGGCGGCGACCAATGCGGCGAGCACGGTATTGCGAGACTTCACCTTCTGATTGTCGCAGCCGACGCCTCGAGCATTACGCCGTGCGGCGCGCAGCCGCTGACAAGCCCGTATCTACCCGGAACCGGCGGTACCGCTAGGGTGGTCTGCAATTGCACCTCGGCATGTGATGGGAGTGGGCTATGCAAGGCTTTGCCGGAAAGGTGGCCGTCGTGACCGGCGCCGGCTCGGGCATCGGTCAGGCGCTGGCCATCGAACTGGGCCGCTCCGGCGCCAGCGTGGCGATCAGCGACGTCGACACCGAAGGCCTGGCTGCCACCGAGGAGCGGCTCAAGGCCATCGGTGCGCCCGTCAAGACCGACCGGCTCAACGTCACCGAACGGGAGAGCTTCCTGCTGTACGCCGACAGCGTCGTCGAGCACTTCGGCAAGGTCAACCAGATCTACAACAACGCGGGCATCGCGTTCACCGGCGACATCGAGATCAGCCAGTTCAAGGACATGGAACGGGTGATGGACGTCGACTACTGGGGCGTCGTCAACGGCACCAAGGCCTTCCTGCCGCACCTCATCGCCTCCGGCGACGGGCACGTCGTCAACGTCTCGAGCGTGTTCGGGCTCTTCTCCGTACCCGGCCAGGCCGCCTACAACGCGGCGAAGTTCGCGGTGCGCGGGTTCACCGAAGCTCTGCGCCAGGAGATGGCGCTGGCGGGTCATCCCGTCAAGGTCAGCTGCGTGCACCCCGGGGGCATCAAGACCGCGATCGCCCGCAACGCCACTGCCGCCGAGGGTCTCGACGCCGGGGAGCTGGCCAAGAAGTTCGACAAGAACCTGGCCAAGACCAGCCCCGAACGGGCAGCGCAGATCATTCTCGATGGCGTGCGAAAGAACAAGGCGCGCATCCTCGTCGGCAACGACGCGCGGATGTTCGAGTACGTCATCCGATTCGTCGGCGCGGGCTACCAGGGGATGTTCCCGCGCGTGGTGGCGCGCCTGACGAAATAGCTCACGTCCGGCCGCCCAGGTGCTCGGCCAGGAAGTCCGACACCTTCTCGTACATCTCGATCGTGCTCTCCGGGTTGACGGCGCCGTGGCCTTCGGTGGACTGGACCAGGTAGTCGACGTCGACGCCGCGGGCGCGCAGCGCGTCGACCAGGTTGTCGGACTCCGCCTGGACGACGCGAACGTCGTTGGCGCCCTGGATCACCAACAGCGGGGTGCGGACCTGATCGACCCGGGTGATCGGCGAGCGCGCCTTCATGTCGGCCAGTTGCTCGGGATCGTCGGGATCTCCCACGTAGGCGTGCCAGTTGTTGGCCAGGTGCGGACGCGCGATGGGTGGCAGGGTGCGCATGAAGTTCGCGAGATCCGAGATGCCGACGTAATCGATGGCTGCCGCGAAAACGTCGGGGGTGAAGGTGATTCCGACGAGCGCGGCATAGCCGCCATAGGAGCCGCCGAAGATCGCGACGCGGTCGGGGTCTGCGTAACCCTCGTCGACAGCCCAGGTGACGCCGTCGATCAGATCGTCGTGCATCTTGTGAGCGAACTCTCCGATCGCAGCCTTCAGGAAGGCCTTGCCGTACCCGGTGGAGCCGCGAAAGTTGACCTGCAGCACGGCATATCCGCGATTGGCCAGCAGTTGGACACCGGCGTCGAAACCCCAGGAGTCCCGGTACCAGGGTCCGCCGTGGACGACCAGAACCAGAGGCAGGCCCCGCGGCTCGACGCCGACGGGCAGCGTCAGATAGCCGTGCAGTGTCAGGCCGTCGCGGGCGGTGAGGGTGATCGGCCGCATCGGGGCCAGGGTGGCCGGGTCCAGGTGCGGTAACGGCCGGAACAGCAGCCTGCTGCCCCCTGTCTCGTGGTCGTACAGGTAGGTGGCGCCCGGGTCGCGATCGTGATTGAAGCTGACCACCCAACGCCGGCCGCCTTCATCCGAGGATAGACGTCCGAGATCGCCATCGGAAAGCTTCTCCAGATTGGCGAGCACCTCGCCGAAAGACGGATCGAGCGCGCGAATCAGTTGCCGCTCAGCGTAATACCGCACGGCCAACAGCTCGCCGGTACGCCGATCGCAGATGAGGGGTCCCGGCAGGACAGGGCTGACCGCCGAGCGCGGATCGAGGTCGTACTCCGGGTGGCTGTCGACCTCGGTCTCGACCCCGGTCTCGAGATCGACGCGAACGAGACGGGTGCGGTCGCTGCCGCGGTTCGACCCCATCCACACCCCCGTGCCGTCAGGTGTAATGGCCAAGGGGTGGATGCCGACCGGATAGTCGCTGCCGTCGAACGTCGCGATGCACTGCAGGGCCTGCCCGTCCCAGCGCGACAACTCGAGATCGCCGTCGGGGGTCAGTGACGTGGCGAACAGCTCGCCGCTGTCATTGCTCAGCCAGCTGTTCACGTGGCCGGGGTTTTCGGCGAGCAGCGTGAGCTCTCCGGTCGCGACGTCGAGTTCGTGCACGTCGAGCAGTGTCACGTCCCGGTTGTTCATCATCACCGTCGTCGCGCCGCCTTTGACTTCACGGACCGGGAGTGCCATGACGCCGGGGAACGGTGTCAGGTCGACGGGAGGTGACCCGGGATGGTCGAGATCGACCCGGAATATGTGCCAGTTCTCGTCGCCGTCGTCGTCCTGCAGATAGATCAGCCATCGGGGGTCGTCGGTCCACTCGTAGTGCAGGACGCTGCGGTTGTCGTCGGCGGTCACGCAGCGCGGCGCGTAGTCCCCGTCGAGATCTTCGACCCAGACGTTCAGGCGATTTCGCCACGGCGCGAGGAACGCGATCCTGGTGCCGTCGGGTGAGATCGTCGCGGCGGCTCGGGTGGGCGGGCTGAGGAGGTCGGCGACGGGGATCAGGTCTGGTGCAGACATGGCTTCTCTTCCTGGTTGCGGGCGCACGAGGTCGGCCCGTCGAAATGATGCATGTTCGACGGTCAATGATGTTGTGACAGAACTGTTCTCGAATGATCCAGGGTCAGTGCGGCACAGGTCCACCCAACTGACCGTTGGTGGCGTCTTTGATCGCACGGTCGATCATCGCCAGGGCTTGCTGCTGGGTGATCTTCTCCTTCTCGACGATGGCCCGGTGGCCGACGTCCTCGTCGATGACCCGAAAGGCCGCGGTGACCGCTGCTGAGAAGAGCCGGGCTTTCAGGTCGTTCTCGTCGAGACCGAGCCGGCCGGCGATGATCGGGACGAAGGCGTGCTCCATCTCGTCATGCACCATCAGGTACGCCGTGCGTAATGCCGGTTCGGTGAGCGACAGGGTCGTGATCCGCAGAGCACTGATCTCGTCGGCGACATCCTGCGGACTCAGCGGGTGCTCGTTGTAGGTGAGCGCCATGTGCTCGGCGAGCGACAGTTCGGGCGGCCACCGGCGGGCCAGATCGATGAAGCGTTGCGCCGACAACGCCAGCACGGGCTCCACGCAACTCTCCTTGGACCGGAAGTACCGCCAGATCGTCCGCGTCGACAGCCCTGCGGCAGCAGCGATGTCGTCACCGCTGGTGGCCGACACCCCGCGCTCCCAGAACAGAGCGCACGCATGCCGGGACACCGCGAGTCGGGCGCGAGCCTGCTTGTCGTTGGCCGCGCCCGCCGGGATAGTGGCGGTCACCATCGAGCTCCTGTCACTTAGTGTCACAGCCGAGTGTGTCACTTAGTGACAGAGCGGTCAAGGCGCGTGATCTCGATCGGCGCGAGCGCGCGCTGCGTGCCAGGGATTACGGCGTGTCGGTGTGCAGACCCGCGCGCTCGCCGAACGGACCGTCAGTTGCTGGTGCCGAGGGGGTGCGCCTCGAGCCACTGCGCGGCCACCCGGCCCGGCTCGGCGCCCTCGGCGATCTCGCGTCGCATGTCGGCCAGCGATCCCGTGTCCAGCACACCGGCGATCTCGTTGAGCGCCAACACCTGCGACTCGCTCAACACGTTGCGCCGGTACAGCGGCACCAGGTTCTCGGCCCGGATCAGCGAGGTCTTGTCCGACAGCACCACCACGTCAGACGGCACGCCCGGCGCAGCCGTCGACGTCCAGGCCAGGCTCACCTCGCCGGCCACAAGCGCCGCGAACATCGTTGCCGCGTCGTCGAATTGACGTGCCCGCGGCAGCGTGCACGTACCGATCGACGTCGGCCACGACGAGCCCTTCACTGCGCCGACCGCGAGATCGGGACACCGCCGGGCCAGTGCCGAGACATCCTCACCGGCTGTTCGCGCACCCGAGGAGGTCATCGCCACGGCGGGCTTGTCCTCCGCTGCGACGGTGTAGTCACCGGCAGCCACCCCCTCCGGCAGCGCGGCCAGCAACGATCGGTACACCTGAACGTCCGAGCGCGCCGGCGCATCCGGGTCGAACCGTGCGAGGAGCCGACCGGTCCAGCCCGGCACCACGGTGGCCTCGCCGGAATCCAGGCCCGCGAGCGGATCGTCGACGACACGCACCTGGGCTGCGCTGCCGTAGAAACCCAGCGCCGAGGCATACAGGTGCGCGACGAGCTCGGCCTCGGGTCCCGCGGTGGTCGCCACCGGGATCGGCGGCGGCGCCGGTCGCCCGGCGCAGGCGGCGACGCACCACACCAGGGTCAGTGCGGCGATCAACCGCCTCGTCCTGCGCAGCAGTATCAGTCCTCGGATGCCGCGGCGACGGCTGCTGCGACCGCCGGACCCACTCGCGGATCCAGTGCGCTCGGCACGATGTGGTCGACGGCCAGATCGTCACCGACGACGGAGAAGATCGCCTCCGCAGCGGCCATCTTCATCTTCTCGGTGATCCGGCGAGCGCCCGCGTCCAGCGCGCCGCGGAACACGCCGGGGAAGGCCAACACGTTGTTGATCTGGTTGGGGAAGTCACTGCGGCCGGTGGCCACGACGGCGGCGTACCTGCGCGCCACGTCAGGGTGGATCTCCGGATCGGGGTTGGACATCGCGAACACGATGCCGCCCGGCGCCATCGTCGCGATCAGCTCTTCGGGCACCAGACCGGCCGAGACGCCCATGAACACGTCGGCACCCGCGAGCGCTTCGGCCATTCCGCCGCGTAGCTCCCGCGGGTTGGTCCGCGTCGCGAGATCGGCCTTGAACGGGTTGAGATCGTCGCGTCCGGAGGACACGATGCCTTTGCTGTCGAGCACGGTGATGTCCCGAATACCGCTGGCGAGCAGGATGTTCGCGCACGCGATGCCCGCGGCGCCCGCCCCGGAGATCACCACCTTCATGGTGTGCATGTCGCGGTCGAGCACCTTGGTCGCGCCGAACAGTGCCGCCAGCACGACGATCGCCGTGCCGTGCTGGTCGTCGTGCATCACCGGGCAGTCCAGTGCCTCGATCACCCGCTGCTCGATCTCGAAACACCGGGGCGCCGAGATGTCCTCCAGGTTCACCGCACCGAAGGTGGGCCGCAGCCGGATCAACGTCTCGACGATCTCGTCGGGGTCGTTCGTGTCGAGCACGATCGGGATCGAATCCAGCCCGCCGAAGGCCTTGAACAGCGCGCTCTTGCCCTCCATCACCGGCAGCGAGGCCGCAGGTCCGATGTCGCCGAGCCCGAGCACCGCGCTGCCGTCGCTGACCACGGCGACCAGGCGGTGCGCCCAGGTGTACCGCGCCGCCAGCGTCGCGTCGGTGGCGATGGCGCGACTGACCTGGGCCACTCCCGGGGTGTAGGCGATCGACAGGGCACGCTGGGTGTCCAGCGGCGAGCTCAGCGCCACCGAGAGTTTGCCGCCCTCGTGCGCATCGAAGATGTCGGCGTCGTCGACCACCACCTGCGGGGTGCGCGCCGGGGCGTCACGTTCTGGGGAAACCGCACTGTCCACCACGGGCGTCAGGGTAACCGACCACCGGGGCCTCACAGGAGGGAGCTGTGCGCCGGTGCGCAGAATCAATCAGCTTCTGCGCGTAGCATCCGTTGAGCCGAGCCAGGCTGATGTGCGGAGGGAGGTCGGCCGATGCCATCGTTTCGCGCGCTACCGCCGTCACTGATGCGACAGGGCGGCCGCCCGCGTCCCGATCACCCCGATGCGCGCAGTATCCATGTGCCGGTCGCTCGGGCGATGGTCGACTGCGGCGTGTACTGCGAGGGAAATCGCTTGCCCGGCAAGTACACTCACGCGGCAGCCTTGAACAAGGTGCACGAGATCGAAGCCGAGGGCCGACCGGCGTTCGTGTGGATCGGGTTGCACGAACCCGACGAGCATCAGATGCAGGCGGTGGCCGACGTCTTCGGGCTGCACGAGCTCGCGGTCGAAGACGCCGTGCACGCCCACCAGCGACCGAAACTCGAACGTTACGATGCCACGCTGTTCCTGGTGCTCAAGACGGTGACGTACGTCGACCACGAGTCCATCGCCAACGCGCGCGAGATCGTCGAAACCGGAGAGGTGATGATCTTCGTCGGTTCGGACTTCGTGGTGACGGTGCGCCACGGCGAACACGGCGGCCTGGCCGGGGTGCGCAAGCGCCTGGAGGCCTCACCTGCCGCGCTGAAGCTGGGGCCGTATGCGGTGATGCACGCGATCGCCGACAGCGTGGTCGACACCTATCTCGACGTCACCGACCTGATCGAGACCGACATCGACGCGATGGAAGAGGACATCTTCTCGCCGCGCCCGCTGACCGACATCGAGTCCATCTATCTGCTCAAACGCGAAGTCGTCGAGCTGCGTCGCGCCGTCAGCCCGTTGGTCACCGACCTGGAACGCATCGGCACCAACCACGACGATCTGGTCAACGTCGAGATCCGCCGCTACATGCGCGACGTTCTCGACCACACCATCAAGGCCGCCGACCGGATCGCCAGCTTCGACGAACTGCTCAGCTCGCTGGTGCAGGCCGCGCTGGGCAAGGTGGCGATGCAGCAGAACGTCGACATGCGAAAGATCTCGGCTTGGGTGGCCATCGCGGCAGTACCCACCGCGCTGGCGGGGATCTACGGGATGAACTTCGACCACATGCCCGAATTGCATTGGACCTGGGGCTATCCCGCTGTCCTGCTGCTGATGGCCGTGGTGTGCCTGGGGCTGCATCGCACCTTCCGGCGCAACAACTGGCTCTAGATCTCAGGCCGGGCTCGCCGCGCGGCGGCGAGGATCGGTCACATCCACCCCGTCCTGCTGCCACGCCTCCCGCATCGCGCCGGCCCCCTTCAACCGCACCCAGGCGGCCTCCGTCGGCGTGATCGGCACCGCGGACAGCATTGCCACCGGCGACGCCGGCTCGGCCAGCTCCACGTCGTCGACATCGCTGCGCCCCAGCAGAAATGCGGTGAACGGCGCCCCTTCCCATAGCGGCGTCTCCAAGTCGACCAGCGCGTCGGGCTCGAGCACCAGCCCCTCGACGGCGGGCGCCGCGGCGACCACCGCGACGGACCGGGCCAGCCCCGTGGGTGCCGGCCCCCGCAGGGCCACCACCACCTCGGCGCGGGGCCCGCGCACCGGATCGACCATCGCCGCGGCCGGATCCACCATCGGATGCGACGAACACCCCAGCGACACGTAGTGAGCAGCGCCGTCACCGCCGGCATCGAAGCGCAGCACGGCGATGCGATCGGCACCGAGAAAGGTCACCGAGGCCTCCGCCGGCTCGCCGGAGCTCGCGAAGTGTTCCAGCACCCGCGCCCGAACCGCGGCGGTGACGTCGATCATCGTCAGATCTTCAGGCGGGCGAGCAGATCTCGGCCCTGCTCGGCGTTCTGCGGGTCACACAGCACGTCGTAACGGCCCGCCACCAACTGCATCGTCGAGCTGAAGTCGCGGGTGCCGCGCGCCATCGCGTAGGGCACCGCGGAGGTGATCAGACCGAAGAACACACCGGCGATCAGACCGGTGATGAGGGATCCCCATGGGCTCGGGCTGAAGAACCCGAGGATCAGACCGATGAACAGGCCCAGCCACGCGCCGCTGAGCACGCCGCCGCCGAGCACCTTGGGCCAGGACAACCGGCCGGTGACGCGCTCGACCTGCATCAGATCCACCCCGACGATCGTGACCTGCTCGACCGGGAACTGCTGATCCGACAGGTAGTCCACGGCGCGCTGCGCCTCGGCGTAGGTGGGATAGGAACCGATCGGCCACCCCTTCGGCGGGGTGGGCAGCCCGACCGGGCGGCCACGTCCGGCAGGCGACGCGCCCGGGGTCTGGCCTGGCTGAAAAGGGCTGGTCATGTCCTTGCACTCCTGAGTCTGGCAATTCGGTCAGGGTATAACCCCGTCGCTCGATCAACGTGCCGGAGCGGGCAAAGGTGCCCGGTTCCGATGGTCCGGTCCGCCGGCGTCCCCTTAGGCTAGGTTGATTCCCATGACAAGTCAGGACGACGACGAACGCCGGTCCGACCGTTCCGACTCAGCCGGATCCGAGCCCGCGTCGGGGAGCTACGAGGCGCCGCCGATCGAGCAGTCGGGGACGCCGACGGACTATCCGCCCGCGTACAACCCGCCGCCGTCGTACCCCGCCCCGACGGACTATCCGCCGCCCCCGCCCGGTTACGGCGCGCCCTACCCGGACCCGAATGCCGGTGGCACCTATCCGGGCCAGGGCTACGGTGCGGCGGGACCTGCGTATCCACCCCCACCGCCACCTCAGTACGGCACCGCACCCGGTGGATATCCCCCGCCTCCGATGGGCTACCCCGGCGCCGACTACGGCTACGGGCCGCCCGCCCCGCAGGGCACCAACACGATGGCGATCGCCTCGCTGGTCGCCTCGATCCTCGGGGTGTGCTGCGGTATCGGGTCGATCGTCGGCATCGTCCTCGGCATCCTGGCGATCAACCAGATCAAGGAGACCCGCCAGGCCGGGCACGGGCTGGCCGTCGCCGGTATCGCCGTCGGCGCCGTCACGTTGGTGATCAACGTGGTCGTGGGCATCACCGCGCTCAACGTCTGAGCCGGCGGCCGAGCGGTCTAGCTGGCAGTGCCGGCGGGCGGGACGAACCGCTCGCCGGTGCGCCGCATTCCCGCCGCCCGACCCTTCCCGGCGATCACCAAGGCCATCTTGCGGCTGGCCTCGTCGATCATCTCCTCCCCGAGCATCACCGCGCCGCGGGCACCGCCCGCCCGAGAGGTGTGCCACTCGTAGGCCTCGAGGATCAGCTCGGCATGGTCGTAGGCCTCCTGGCGCGGGCTGAAGATCTCGTTGCCCGCGGCGATCTGGTCGGGATGCAACACCCACTTGCCGTCGAAACCCAGCGCGGCGGCGCGTCCGGCGACCCGGCGGAACGCCTCGACGTCACGGACCTTCAGATAGGGGCCGTCGATCGCGTTGATCCCGTTGGCCCGCGCGGCAATCAGAATGCGCATCAGGACGTGGTGGTAGGCGTCGCCGACGTCGTAGCCCTCGGGCTGCTCGCCCACCTCGAGCGTGCGCATGTTCAGGCTCGCCATCAGATCGGCAGGCCCGAGGACCAGTGCGTGCATCCGCGGTCCGGCGGCGATCGCATCGACGTTGGTCAGCCCGCGCGCGTCCTCGATCTGCGCCTCGATACCGATGCGCCCCACCGGCAACCCGTGTGAGGCTTCCACTTGGGACAGCAGCAGATCCAGCGCGTGCACGTGGGCGACGTCGGTCACTTTCGGCAGCACCACGACGTCCACGGCCGCGCCGGCCCTGCCGATGACCTCGATCACATCCGTGTGCGTCCACGGGGTGGTCCAGTCGTTGACCCGAACTCCGCGCAGTTGATCGCCCCACCCCGGCTCGGCCAGCGCGGCCGCTACAGCCTCGCGCGCTTGCGCTTTCGCGTCCGCGGCCACCGCGTCCTCGAGGTCGAGGAACACCTCGTCGGCGGGCAGCGTCTTGGCCTTGGCGATCATCTTCGCGCTGCTGCCCGGCACGGACAGGCATGTTCGGCGGGGTCGATACCGGTTTTGCACAACCACACTCTCTACTCTGACACTCATGGTGTCGGTCAACAGGGTCTACGCGGCCCGGCTCGCGGGAATGGTGGTGCTGGGTCCCGACGGCGAATCGATCGGCCGCGTGCGCGACGTGGTGATCAGCATCAGCCTGGTCCGCCAACAGCCCCGTGTGCTCGGACTCGTCATCGAATTGCTCTCGCGCCGAAGAATTTTCGTGCCGATTCTGCGGGTCACCGCGATCGAGCCTGGTGCGGTGACCCTGGCGACGGGCAGCGTGTCGCTACGCCGCTTCTCCCAGCGACCGGGCGAAGTGCTGGTACTCGGGCAGGTCATCGAGACCCGGGTCCGCGTCGATGACCCCGACCTGACCGAACTCGCCGGGATCGATGTCGTCGTCGTCGATCTCGGCATCGAACAGACCCGGTCGCGGGATTGGATGGTCACCAAGGTCGCGGTTCGTCCACAGCGGCGGCTCGGCCGGCGCAGCAACGTGCACACCGTGGACTGGATGCACGTGCAGGGCCTCACGCCCTCGGGGTTGGCCATGCCGGATCAGGGCGTCGCGCAGCTACTCGAGCAGTTCGTCGGGCAGCGTCCCATCGAGGTGGCCGACGCGATCCGTGAGCTGCCGGCCAAGCGCCGCTACGAGGTCGTCAACGCGCTCGACGACGAGCGACTCGCCGACGTCCTGCAGGAGCTGCCCGAAGACGAGCAGGTTTCCGTGTTGCGGCAGCTGAAGACCGATCGCGCCGCCGACGTGCTGGAGGCGATGGATCCCGACGACGCGGCCGACCTGCTGGGCACCATGACCCCGGCTGACGCCGAACAGTTCCTGCGGCGGATGGACCCCGAGGATTCCGAGGACGTGCGCCGTCTGCTCAGCCACTCCCCCAACACCGCGGGTGGCCTGATGACCTCCGAACCGGTGGTGCTCGCACCCGATACCACCGTCGCCGAAGCCCTTGCGCGCGTGCGCGATCCGGACCTCACGCCGGCGCTGGCGTCCCTGGTGTTCGTCGCTCGCCCGCCGACCGCGACGCCGACGGGCCGCTACCTGGGGTGTGTGCATCTGCAACGGCTGCTGCGCGAGCCGCCCGCGGCCTTGGTCAGCGGCATCGTCGACACCGACCTGCCCAGCCTGGGCCCGGAGGACTCCCTCGGTGCGCTCACCCGGTATTTCGCCGCCTACAACCTGGTGTGCGGACCCGTCGTCGACGACGAGAATCACCTCTTGGGTGCGGTGTCGGTCGACGACGTGCTCGACCACCTCCTGCCCGATGACTGGCGCGAGCGTGAGGCCGAACCCGTGATCATGACCGCGGAGAAGGCGACATGAGCGACTCGTCGGCACGTCAGCGGCTGGACACGCCGCGCGTCTCCCGGTCCCTGACGCCCCGACTCGACGTCGAGGCCGTCGGTCGCGTCAGCGAAAGCATCGCGCGGTTCCTCGGCACCGGGCGGTACCTGGCGATCCAGACGATCGTCGTGATCGTCTGGATCCTGCTCAACGCCGGCATGTTCGCCTGGCAGTGGGATCCGTACCCGTTCATCCTGCTGAACCTCGCGTTCTCCACCCAGGCGGCCTACGCCGCGCCCCTGATCCTGCTGGCACAGAACCGGCAGGAGAACCGGGACCGGGTGGCGCTCGAGGAGGACCGGCGACGCGCCGAGCAGACCAAGGCCGACACCGAATACCTGGCCCGCGAACTGGCCGCGCTGCGTCTGGCCGTCGGCGAAGTCGCCACCCGTGACTACCTGCGCCGCGAACTCGAGGAGATCCGCGACCTGATCGCCGAGTTGCGGCCCGCGGACGGCGTTGCCGAGCCGGAATCGAGCAAAGCCGAAGCGGGCGAGAGGCGATCCCGCAGATCCTGACGACACGGCTGTGGCCAATGCTGTAACACAGTCGTGGCCCAACCGATATGGTGACTGGGTTCACAGGCCCCCACACAGCAAGGACGGTTGCGTGCACATAGGCGGACGAGCGGCTCTCGGAGCGGCGAGATGCCGGGCGGGGCGCCTGGTCCGCATGCCGGCGTTCGGCGTTGCGGCAGTGCTGACGCCGCTCGTGCTGGCCGGCGCCGTCGGCGCCTCGGCGCCCTCTCCGACCCGCGACACCGCGGTGCTGCCGATGGCGGCGGTCGCCTCCTCGTCGAGCTCCTCGGGCGTTTCCGTCGTGGCGGTCGCGAAGACCCCGACCCCGATGAAGATCGCCGCGGCCACCGTGTCGGCCCCGCCGCCGGCAGTCGTCGTGAGCGCCCCCGGCACGCTTCGGATTCCGTCGATGGCCCTGGCGGCCTACCGCAACGCCGAAGCCAAGATGGCTGCGACCGCGCCCGGCTGCGGGGTGAGCTGGAACCTGCTGGCCGGCATCGGCCGCATCGAATCGATGCACGCCAACGGTGGCGCGACCGACGCCCGCGGCACCGCGGTGCGACCGATCTACGGCCCCAGTCTGGACGGCACACTGCCCGGCAACGAGGTGATCGTGCAGAGCCGCAGCTCCGAGCGTGTGGTCTATGCCCGCGCGCTGGGTCCGATGCAGTTCCTGCCCGGCACCTGGTCGCGCTACGCCGCCGACGGTGACGGCGACGGCAAGGCCGATGTCCAGAACGTCTTCGACGCCTCGCTGGCTGCGGCGCGCTATCTGTGCAGCGGCGGCCTCAACCTGCGTAACCAGCCCGACGTGCTGGCGGCGATCCTGCGCTACAACAATTCGATGGCCTATGCGCGCAACGTGCTGGGTTGGGCCGCGGCGTACGCGACCGGCGTGGTGCCGGTCGACCTTCCGCCGATCACGGGCGAGGTGCCTGCCCTCGGTGACAGCCATCTGGACCGTCCCGAAGGACTGGGGCCCGGGTTGCCGCTCAACGCCGCGGGTCTGCCGGCCAACGACCCGCTGGCGCTGCTGCAGCTGGGGCAACGCACCGATGTCGCCGCACTGATCAACACCAACGTCCCCGGGTTCGCCCCCGGACAGTCGCTGGGACCGCTGCCCGGTCCGGCGCCCGTGGCCGCACCGCAGCCGGTGCCCGCACCGCCGCCGGCGTGGGTACCGCCGTGGGTGACCCCGCCGCCGGCCCAGCAGCCGCAGTGCGCGGTGTTCTGCATCAATGACACTCCCGCGCCGCCGCTGATGCCGGCAGCCCAGCCCGCGCCGCCGCTGATGCCGGCCCAGCCTGCTCCCCCGCCCGCTCCCGGTCTGCCGCCGGGCCTGGGGCCGGCCCCGGGACCGGCGCCCGGGCCGGTCGGCTGACAGCTGGGATGGGCCCGCGGCCTACACTCGCGGGTGATGTCTGCCCACACCCCTGACGCGACCGGCCCCGATCTCACGAAGGCCGTACGCGCCGCCCTGACCAAGGTCGTCGACCCCGAACTCCGGCGCCCGATCACCGACGTCGGCATGGTCAAGGACGTCACCGTCGACGCCGACGCGTCCGTGCACGTCGAGATCTACCTGACCACGTCGGCGTGTCCGAAGAAGACGGAGATCTCCGAGCAGGTCACCCGAGCGGTCAGCGATGTGCCCGGCACCGGATCGGTCCGGGTGAGCCTCGACGTGATGAACGACGAGCAGCGCGCCGAGCTGCGCAAGCAGCTGCGCGGTGACTCCCGCGAACCGGTGATCCCGTTCGCCCAGCCCGGCTCGCTGACCCGGGTCTACGCGGTGGCCTCCGGCAAAGGCGGCGTCGGCAAGTCCAGCGTCACCGTGAACCTGGCAGCCGCGATGGCGGCGAAAGGGTTGTCGGTCGGGTTGCTCGACGCCGACATCTACGGCCACTCCGTCCCCCGGATGATGGGCACCACCGATCGCCCCACCCAGGTCGACTCGATGATTCTGCCGCCGGTGGCCCACGACGTGCGGGTCATCTCGATCGCGATGTTCACCCAGGGCAACACGCCCGTGGTCTGGCGCGGGCCGATGCTGCATCGGGCGCTGCAGCAGTTCCTCGCCGACGTCTACTGGGGTGATCTGGACGTGCTGCTGCTGGACCTGCCGCCCGGCACCGGCGACATCGCGATCTCGGTCTCCCAGCTGATCCCGGGTGCGGAGATCCTGGTGGTGACCACCCCGCAGCTCGCCGCGGCCGAGGTCGCCGAGCGCGCCGGCGCGATCGCCCTGCAGACCCGTCAGCGCATCGCGGGCGTCGTCGAGAACATGTCGGGACTGCTGATGCCGGACGGGTCGACGATGCAGCTGTTCGGGGAGGGCGGCGGTCGTCAGGTCGCCGAGAGCCTGACCCGATCGGTGGGGGCCGACGTGCCGCTGCTGGGTCAGGTGCCGCTGGATCCGGCCCTGGTGTCCGCAGGCGACACCGGCACGCCGCTGGTGTTGAGTGCACCGGAATCGCCGGCAGGGATCGCGTTGCGCACGATCGCCGACGCGCTGTCGAGCCGCAAACGCGGACTGGCGGGGATGTCGCTGGGCCTCGACCCGGCGGGCCGCTGACCGTCTAGGTCGCGTCCGGGTCGAACCGGGTGGCGCCGGGCTGCTGCCCGAAGGCGCCCGGGCCCGGCCCGGACTGCGGCTTCTCCGGCGGAGGCTGCGGTGTGTCAGGCGTGGTGGGCGAGTCGAATCGCCCGGTGAAGATCGAGTCGTCGCCGTCGAGCAGGTGTTTGGTGAGCGCGGCGCGCGGCGTCATCCCACGCAGCTTCTGCAGTTCCGACAGGGGCTCGCGCAGGTCGTCGAACTCGGGTCCGAGATCCTCACGCAGCTGGCTGGTCGCGCCGGAGATGTAGTCCCGCGCCTGCCGCACCGCGCCGGAGGTCCAGCGGATGGCGCCGGGCAGCCGCTCGGGCCCCAGGATCACCAGGCCGGCGATCACCAGGACCAGCATCTCGCCCCAACCCACGTTGGCGAACATCGCTGCCTAGGTGCTGTTGTCGGGGCCGGGGGTGACGGTCAGCGTGACCCGCCGTCCGTCGCGCATGACCTCGATCGGCGCGGGTTGCCCGATCGTGAGTTGCCGGACGGCGACGACGAACTCGTCGGCGTCGGCGACGTCGCGGTCACCGACCTTGACGACGACGTCGTTCTCCAGGATGCCGGCCCGCTCGGCGGGACCACCGGCGGCCACGTTGGCGATCTGGGCGCCCTTGGCGGCGTCGTTGCTGACCGAACGTGCGGTCAGGCCGAGCGTCGGATGGGCGATCTTGCCGTTCTGGATCAGGGTCTCGACGACCTGCTTGACCTCGTTCACCGGGATGGCGAAGCCGAGCCCGCTGGCACTGTCCGACAAGGACTTTCCGGCGGTGTTGATGCCGATGACCTCGGCGTTCATGTTGATCAGCGGTCCGCCGGAGTTGCCGTGGTTGATGGACGCGTCGGTCTGTACGCCGTCGATCACGGTGTCGGTGTCCGAACCGTCGCCGGAGAGCGGCACGGGCCGGTGCAGTGCGCTGATGATGCCGTGGGTGACCGTGCTCCGCAGGCCCAGAGGAGCGCCCGCGGCGATCACCTCATCGCCGACGCGCAGCTTCTCCGAGTCGCCGAGGCGGGCCACCACGAGGTTGTCGACGTTGTCGACCTTGAGGACCGCGAGGTCGGTCTTGGGGTCGCGGCCGACGAGGTTGGCCGGCACCTCCTTGCCGTCGTTGAAGACGACGGACATCTTGAACTTGCTCGGATTGGTCGCCGCCTCGGAGATCACGTGATTGTTGGTGACGATGTAGCCGCGACCGTCGACGATGACGCCGGAGCCTTGCGCGCCCTCGGTGTCGCTCTTCGCCTCGATCGTCACCACCGAGTCCGCGACCGCTGCGGCCACCCTCGCGAACTCGCCCTGCGGCGGCTCACCGTTGTTGCTGGTCTCCAGCGTCACCTTGGACGTGGTGAACGCCTCGACGACCTCGGCGGTCTTACGACCGACAACCCCGCCGGCGATACCGATCACCAGGGCCACGATCCCGAGCACGACGAGTGCGATCCAGGACACCTTGCCGCCGAAGAGAACGTCGCGCACGCCGAGCTTGCCCGCGGGAGGGCTCGCCACGGCCGGGGCGGTCTGCGTGACGGCCGGGGTGCCCAATGCGACCGGGGCGCCGGGATTGCGCCACGGATCATCGGCGTCGTCGCCCGCGCCGTCCCGCTCGGCGTCCAGTGCGCCCGCGTCGGTCGGGTGGCGCTGCAGCGAGTCACCGCCCGGGTAGGGGCGGCCGAAGGCTTCGGCCAGCACGGGGTCCGGCGGCTGATCCTTCGGGGCGTATTCGCCCTGGTCGCGGCTCTGCCCGCGACCGAGGAACGATCCGTTCACTCCGTCGGGCCGGCCGAAGGCGCGCTTGGCGGCCGGATCGACCGGAGGCCGCGACACCGGGCGCGGCTCGAGGCGCCCCCGACCGCTCTGGTCCAGATTGGTCACGCGTAGATAGCCCTTCTCGTCACCGTGTTCAGCACCTGCACATCTGCGACGCCAGCAATCACCGACGCCCGTGCCGGGACGGCGTCGTCCTCACCCTACCGACGCTTCCGGCGGGTACGCGGTACGCCGTCGGCCAGCTGCGGGGTGTCGACGGGCGCGGAATCCGGCTCGGAGTGTTGCACCGGTGCGTGCTGGGGAATCTGGGAGAGCAGGCTCAGCAAAGAGCTCGGCATCGCCACCGGGCAGGCGTCGCGCAGAACTTCCCTGGCCTGGCGTTGACTGTCGACCTCCATGGCGCATTCCGGGCACATCGACATGTGATGCGCAGCGCGCAGATGCGCGCTCATCCTCAGTTCGCCGTCGACGTAGGCAGCGACGGCCTCGGTGGACAGGTGCTCGGTGCTGCCGAATTGACGGGGCCCCACGGGTGCGTCACTCTGCGACGCCAGTTGCGTGGGAAGCCAGGAGAAGGCGCGACGGAACGCATGTCCGGGATCGAACACCACCCGACTCCTCTCCGGTCATGGACGCAGGTCTGCTTCGAATGTAGCGCGGGTTCCTGTGCATCCGCGCGCAGCGCCAGCCGACATCAGGCTGATCTGGCCGAACCCCGCATGCTCGTGGTGTCGGCCGTGACGTCGCTGTGCCGGGCCAGGTACTCGCGCAGCGCCTGGCGGCCACGGTGGATGCGGCTACGGACGGTGCCGAGCTTGACGCCCAACGTCGCACCGATCTCCTCGTAGGACAGACCCTCGATGTCGCACAGCACCACCGCGGCGCGGAACTCCGGAGCCAGCGAGTCGAGCGCAGCCTGCAGGTCGGGGCCGAGCCGCGAGTCGTGGTAGATCTGTTCCGGGTTCGGCTCGTCGGCCGGCACCCGCTCGTAGTCCTCGGGCAGCGCCTCCATGCGGATGCGGCCGCGCCGGCGGACCATGTCGAGGAACAGGTTCGTGGTGATGCGGTGCAGCCACCCCTCGAACGTGCCGGGCTGATAGTTCTGCACGGACCGGAAGACCCGGATGAACGTCTCCTGGGTCAGGTCCTCGGCGTCGTGCTGATTGCCCGACAGACGGTAGGCCAGCCGGTACACCCGATCGGCGTGCTGACGGACGAGCTCGTCCCAGCTCGGCATCGCGGCGTGGTCGCCGGTGGCGTCGAACACGGCGGTGCCGGTGAGCTCGTCGCTCGGCTCCACCCACTCGGCCTCGGTGAACTGTTCCAGGTGGGCCATGGACACCGGTGCGGAGACGGGTGCGGGGTGAGTGGTCGTCGGATCCTCCAGGTCGTGCTGATCGATGCGCGGAACGGGCCGGGGCTCGTAGCGCTCGGACGAGACAACGCGGCGCGCAGAGACATTCTTCCCGCGGTCGGCGATCCCGTCGCGGTGCGCGGCGTCTGTCATGCGAACACGTTCTCCCGTCGTGGTGAGCCAGGCATATGAGCAAACTGAACATTTCCTGAGAAACCTCGCTACCCGTTTTCGACCAGCAGAAACGCCGACGCCGCCCATGGCCGGCGGCCGTCGCGCGCGGCGGGCGTGTCGGGGTTCCCGCACCGCAGCCGACGCTCTACGCTGCGGGCATGTCGAGCACCGACGAGCCCACCGCCGGCGCCGGCGATTCCCCGGCCGCGCCGAGTGCCGCCGAGGCGATCGTCAATCACGCCGAGCACTCCATCTCCGAGGACGCGATCGTCGCTGCCGCGCGGGAAAGGGCAGTCGACATCGGAGCGGGTGCGGTCACCCCTGCCGTCGGTGCGTTGTTGTGCGTTCTCGCGAAGCTGACCAGCGCCAGGGCCGTCGTCGAGGTCGGCACCGGTGCCGGCGTCAGCGGGCTGTGGCTGCTCTCCGGCATGCGCGATGACGGCGTGCTGACCACGATCGACGTCGAACCGGAGCATCAGCGGATCGCCAAGCAGGCGTTCACCGAGGCCGGCGTCGGCCCGGGCCGCACCCGGTTGATCAGCGGGCGTGCCCAGGAGGTGCTCACCCGCCTGGCCGATGAGTCCTATGACCTGGTGTTCATCGACGCTGCTCCGAGCGACCAACCTCAGTTCGTGGCCGAGGGCGTCCGCCTGCTGCGGCCCGGCGGTGCGATCGTGCTCCACCGCGCCGCCCTCGGCGGACGGGCCGGCGACGCCACCGCCAAGGACGCCGAGGTCAGCGCCGTGCGGGAGGCGGCCCGGCTGATCGCCGAGGACGAACGGCTGACGCCGGTGCTGATCCCCCTCGGCGACGGCTTGCTCGCGGCCGCCCGCGACTGAGACGCCCCTTTTTCAGGGCGAGCAGACGCGAACTCGAGTGATTCCTCGGCGTGTCCGCTCGAGTTCACGTCTGCTCGCGGGAAAAGCCTTGACCCTCGACTAAACATGCGTTTAGCATGTTGAACATGCGTTCAGCCGATGATCTGACCGCGGTGGCCCGCATACGTGCTGCCGCCATCGACCTGTTCGGCCGCGACGGATTCCGCGTCAGCGTGCGAGCGATCGCAGCGGCCGCCGGCGTGAGCCCCGGTTTGGTCATCCACCATTTCGGGAGCAAGGACAACCTGCACCGCGCCTGCGACGACCACGTCGCCGAGACCATCCGAACCGCCAAGTCCGAGACCATCCAGGCCTCCGACCCGGCGACGTGGCTCGCCCAGATGGCCGAGATCGAGCACTACGCGCCGATGATGGCCTACCTGGTACGCAGTCTGCAGTCCGGCGGAGATCTGGCGAAGTCGTTGTGGCGCACGATGATCGACAACACCGAGCTGTACATCGAAGAGGGCGTGCGTGCGGGCACGATCAAGCCGAGCGTCGACCCCCACGCGCGCGCCCGGTTCCTGGGGATGGCCGGCGGCGGCGCGTTCCTGCTCTACCTGCAGCTCCACCCCGACCCCTCCGATCTGCGTGCGGTGCTACGCGACTACAGCGAGGAGATGGTGCTGCCGGCGCTGGAGCTCTACACCCACGGCCTGATGACCGAGTCCACGATGTACGACGCCTTCCTCGCCAGGCGCCGACAAGGCCTACCGTTGACGCAAGGAGACGCTGATGAGTGAGCATGCTGCGATCGAGGTGCGGTCCCTGACCAAGACGTTCGGTACGGTTCGAGCCCTCGACGGTCTCGACCTCTCCGTCGCCGAGGGCGAGGTGCACGGCTTCCTCGGCCCCAACGGGGCCGGCAAGTCCACCACCCTTCGCGTCCTGCTCGGCCTCGCCCGCGCCGACGCAGGAACGGTGCGCGTTCTGGGCGCTGACCCCTGGACCGACGCGGTCGACCTCCACCGCCAATTGGCCTATGTGCCGGGCGATGTCACCCTGTGGCCGACGCTCACCGGCGGCGAGACGATCGACCTGCTGGCCCGCATGCGGGGCGGCCTCGACACGAAGCGCCGCGATGAGCTCATCGAGCGGTTCAGCCTCGACCCCACGAAGAAGGCGCGGACCTATTCCAAGGGCAATCGCCAGAAGGTCTCGCTGGTCTCGGCGTTCTCCTCGCATGCGCGACTGCTGCTGCTCGACGAACCGAGCACCGGGCTGGACCCGTTGATGGAGAACGTCTTCCAGCAGTGTGTCGGCGAGGCCCGCGATCGCGGCGCCACCGTGCTGCTGTCCAGTCACATCCTCGCCGAGACCGAAGCACTGTGCGACCGCGTGACCATCATCCGAGCCGGCCGCACCGTCGAGAGCGGCACCCTGAACTCGATGCGACACCTGTCGCGCACCTCGATCACGGCTGAACTATTGCGTGCCCCAGTCGGTCTGGACTCGATCCAGGGTGTCGACGACGTCTCCATCGACGGCACGACCGTGCGGGCGCACGTCGACGGCGAGAGCCTGGCGCAGGTGATGAAAGTACTCGGCGAGGCAGGGGTGCGCAGCCTGGTGAGCCAGCCACCCACGCTCGAAGAGCTGTTCCTGCGCCACTACGACACGGACGACACCGCAGATCGGGTGCACGCATGACCACGCTGCTCGAGCGTCCCCATCCGGCGCACCAGGCACCCAGCAGGGGCACGGGCCTGACCGGCACCCTGGCCCTTCTGCGGCTCTATGCCCGCCGCGACCGAATCGTGTTGCCGCTGTGGGTGTTACTGCTCTCGCTCCCACTGTCGACGGTGTACATCGGCGCGACCGAGGCCGTGTATCCCACCGCCGCGGACCGCGCGACGCTGGCAGCGTCGATCATGGCCAGCCCCGCACAGCGCGCGCTCTACGGGCAGGTGTTCAACGACAGCCTCGGCGCAGTCGGCATCTGGAAGGCCGGCATGTTCCACACGTTGACCGCGGTCGCGGTGATCCTCACCGTGATCCGGCACACCCGCGCCGACGAGGAAGCAGGCCGCGCCGAATTGCTCGATTCCACGGCCGTCGGCCGCTACGCCGGGCTGACGGCGGCGGTGCTGCTCGCCGCGGGCGCGTCGATCGCGACCGGGGCCATCGGCGCCGCCGGCCTGCTCACCCAGAACGTACCGGCGACCGGGTCGCTGGCGTTCGGCGCGGCTCTGGCCTGCTCGGGTCTGGTGTTCACCGCGGTGGCCGCCGTGACGGCCCAGCTCTCGCCGAACGCCCGCGTCGCGCGCGGCGCCGCACTCGCCGTCCTCGGTGCAGCGTTCACGCTGCGAGCGGTGGGGGATGCCGGCAGCAGAGCGTCGCTGCTGACGTGGCTCTCGCCGGTGGGCTGGTCGCTGGAGGTCCGACCGTATGCCGGTGACAGATTCGCGGTCCTGGCACTGCACCTCACCCTGACCGTCGCGCTGCTCGCACTGGCCTACCTGCTCCTGTCCCGGCGCGACGTCGGCGCGGGCTTGCCCGCCGAACGCGCGGGGCCGCCCCGGGCATCCCGAGCGCTGGGTGGCGTGTACGGGCTGGCGTGGCGTCTCGACCGCGGAGCGCTGCTGGTGTGGACCGTGGGCTTGAGTCTCTACGGCCTGCTGATCGGCAGCATCGTGCACGGTATCGGCGAGGAGATGGGCGGCAGCCAGACCGCCCGCGACATCGTGGCACGCCTCGGCGGATCCAGCGCGATCGAACAGGCATTCCTCTCCGTGGCGTTCAGCATGCTCGGCATGATCGCCGCGGCCTTCGCGGTCTCTCTGGCCCTGCGGGCACACCAGGAGGAGGGCAGTCAGCGCGCAGAAGCGGTGCTCGCTGGTGCCGTGAGCCGAACGCGTTGGCTGACAAGCCATGTGGTGTTCGCCATCGGCGGCCCGGCCGTCGCGCTGCTGGTGGCCGGGCTCGTCACCGGGGTGACCTACGGAGCCGCCGTCGGCGACATCGGCGCCACGCTTCCCACCGTGCTCGGCACCGCGGCCGCCCAGCTACCCGCCGCGTGGCTACCCGCTACGATCGCCGTCGCGCTGTTCGGACTCGCGCCCCGCTGGGCGCCGGTCGCCTGGGGGCTGCTCGTGGCGTTCGTCGCGGTGTTCATGATGGGCTCGCTGGCCAACGCCCCGCACTGGCTGCTCGACCTCGAACCGTTCAGCCACGTCCCCCACGTCGGCACCGGGGAGTTCACCATCGTGCCGCTGGTGTGGCTTCTGTGCCTCGACGCCGCAGCGCTTGCATTGGGAGTCATCGGGTTTCGCCGACGCGACCTCCGCTGACCGTGAAGCTCGTCCTGCAGGCCCTCGCATCGGCGGTCGTCGGGATCCTGTGTCTGGGGCTGGCCCTGTTCCTGCCGGCCGGCACCGTGCACTACTGGCCCGGTTGGGGGTTCATCGCGGTGTTCACCGCGTGCTCGGTGCTCTCCGGTGCGTACCTCGCGGTGCGACAGCCCGACGCGTTGGCCCGTCGCGTCAAGGCCGGACCGACCGCCGAAACCCGCCCCGCACAGCGGATCATCATCAGCCTGATGCTGGTGGCGGTCATCGCGACACTCGTCGTCGGTGCGCTGGACTGGCGGTTCGGCTGGTCCACGGTTCCCGTCGGGCTCGTCGTCCTCGGCGACATCATGGTCGCGGCCGGGCTGCTCGGCGCGCAACTGGTTGTCGTACAGAACAATTGGGCCGGAGCCAGTATCACCGTCGAGCAAGGCCAACCGCTGGTGTCGACCGGGCTCTACGGTCTGGTCCGCCATCCGATGTACAGCGCGACGCTGGTGATGATGGCCGGTACTCCGCTCGCGCTCGGATCACTCTGGGGGTTGGCGGTCGTGGCGCTGACCGTGCCGCTGCTGGCGGCGCGAATCCTCGACGAGGAGAAGGCGTTGCGCGCGGGCTTGGCCGGCTACGCCGAGTACACGCAGCAGGTGCGCTTTCGGCTGATCCCCCACCTCTGGTGAGCCCATACTGAGCTCATGGAGCTGCTGACCGGGTTCGGGCTGGCGAGCGCAGCGGGGCTCAACGCCTACATCCCGCTGCTGGCATTAGGACTGCTGGCCCGGTTCACCGATCTGGTCACGCTGCCGCCGGCCTGGGCATGGCTCGAGAACGGTTGGGTGATGGCCATCGTGGCTGTGCTCCTGGCCGTGGAGATCGTCGCCGACAAGGTGCCTGCGCTCGACAGCGTCAACGACACCATCCAGACCCTGGTCCGGCCGACCGCGGGGGGCATCGTGTTCGGCTCCGGCACGGCCGCACAGACCGCCGCCGTCACCGACCCTGGCGCCTTCGCGCAGTCCGGTCAGTGGATTCCCGTGGCCGCCGGGGTCGTCGTCGCGCTGGTGGTGTCGCTGACGAAGTCGACGGTGAGGCCCGCGGCCAACGTCGCGACGGCGGGCATGGCAGCACCGGTGCTCAGCACGATCGAAGACATCGTCAGCGTGCTGCTCGTGGTGCTGGCGATCCTGGTCCCGGTGCTGGTGCTGCTCGCCCTCGTCGGCATGGCCTGGGCAGCGGTCCGGCTGATCCGGCGCCGGCGGCGTGCGACGAAAGTCGGTACTCGCTGAGGGGCCTGGGTACCCGGCCCGTCATGCAGACCTTCCTGCCGTACCCGGACTTCGCGGCGTCGGCGCGGGCTCTCGACGCCCGCCGCCTCGGTAAGCAGCGCGCGGAGACCATCCAGGTGCTGCGCGCGCTGACGGTTCCGGGCTACGGCTGGCGCAACCACCCGGCCGCGACGATGTGGGCGGGCTACGAGGAAGCCGTCGTGCGCTACGGCATGGAGGTCTGCGCGGCCTGGTGCGCGCTCGGCCGGGCCGACACGTGCGCGGCCACGCTGCTCACCGATCTGACCGCGGCCACCGGCGTGACGGCGATCCGCAGTCAAGACGAGCTGGCCACGGCCGGCGAGGTACCGCCGTGGCTCGGCGACGCTGCGGTGCACCGCAGCCATCAGTCGGCACTGGTACGCAAGGACCCCGCCCACTACCGTCCGCTGTTCCCGGACGTGCCCGACGACCTGCCGTACGTGTGGCCGGCCTCAGACCGACCCCGTCGCCGATCGGACGGCTAGACCCAGACGCCCTTGCCGACGGCCACGACGCCGCCCGCGCTGACCGAGAACCGCTCCCGGTCCTTGTCGAGGTCGACGCCCACCATCTCCCCCGGACCGACCACGACGTTCTTGTCGAGGATGGCGTGCCGCACCACCGCGCCGCGACCGATCCGCGCGCCCGGCATGATCACGCTGCCCTCGACGATCGCACCGTCGTCGACGGCGACGTTCGACGACAGCACCGAGTTACGCACCGACGCCGCAGAGATGATGCTGCCGGCGCCGACGACGGACTCCTGCGCCGAACCGCCGTTGACGAACTTGGCCGGCGCCAGGTTCTCCGAGCTGCCGCGAATGGGCCACCGCTTGTTGTAGAGGTTGAAGATCGGGTGCACCGAGACGAGGTCCATATGGGCGTCGTAGAACGCGTCCAGCGTCCCGACGTCGCGCCAGTAGCCGTGATCACGCTCCGTCGCCCCGGGCACCTCGTTGTTGTTGAAGTCGTACACCGAGGCCATGCCGTCGGAGACCAGGCGCGGGATGATGTCGCCACCCATGTCGTGGTCGGAGTCGTCGTCTTCGGCGTCAGCGCGGATCGCATCGATCAGCACCTTGGTGGTGAAGATGTAGTTGCCCATCGAGACGAACGTCTGCTCCGGATCGTCGGGCGTGCCCGGTGGATCAGCCGGCTTCTCGATGAACCCGCGGATACGTCCCGAATCGTCGGAGTCGATGCAGCCGAACGCGCTGGCTTCCGCGCGCGGCACGCGGATCCCGGCGACCGTCGCACCTGCGCCACTCTCGATGTGCTGCTGCACCATCTGCTCCGGATCCATCCGGTACACGTGATCGGCGCCGAAGATCACGATGTAGTCGGGGTCTTCGTCGTAGATCAAATTCATCGACTGGTAGATCGCATCGGCCGAGCCGGTGTACCACCGCGGACCGAGACGCTGCTGCGCCGGCACCGGGGTGATGTACTCGCCGGCAAGCCCCGAGAGCCGCCAGTTCTGCGAGATGTGGCGATCCAGCGAATGCGACTTGTATTGGGTGAGAACACAGATCCGCAGGTATCGAGCGTTGACCAGATTCGAGAGCACGAAGTCGATCAGCCGGTAGGCGCCTCCGAACGGAACCGCGGGCTTGGCCCGGTCGGCTGTCAACGGATACAGCCGTTTACCTTCTCCGCCGGCGAGGACGATGCCCAGCACGTGTGGCGCTTCCCTCATGAAACCAACCTATCGGCAGGTGGTGACGGGGGCCAGCTATTGGCAGGCATTGGCGAGTTCTCGTTTCTCGACCGAGTCTGGTGGATCAGGACATGTGCATCAAGACAATTGAGGATGCGGCGCGAGCCGTCGGCCGATCTGGGTACGGTCAATCCATGCGAGTGGCGATGATGACGCGGGAGTACCCACCGGAGGTCTACGGCGGCGCCGGAGTCCACGTCACCGAACTGGTCGCGCAACTGCGACATCTCTGTGAGGTCGACGTGCACTGCATGGGAGCACCGCGCCCGGGGGTGACCGTCGCCGCCCCCGATCCGGCGCTGGCAGGCGCCAATCCCGCCCTGGCCACGCTGTCGGCCGATCTCACCATGGTCGACAGCAGCTCCGAGGCCACCGTGGTCCACTCGCACACGTGGTACACCGGCATGGCCGGGCATCTGGCCGCGCTGCTCTACGGCGTGCCGCACGTGTTGACCGCGCACTCGCTGGAGCCGATGCGGCCGTGGAAGGCCGAGCAGCTCGGCGGCGGATACCGGATCTCGTCGTGGGTGGAGAAGACGGCAGTGGAGGCCGCGGATGCGGTGATCGCCGTCAGCTCCGGGATGCGCGAAGACGTGCTGCGCACCTACCCGGCGTTGGACCCCGACCGGGTGCATGTGGTGCGCAACGGCATCGACACCGACGTCTGGTATCCCGCTCAACCCGACCCGGCGGAGTCGGTGCTCGCCGACCTGGGGGTGGACCCGACCCGCCCAATCGTCGCATTCGTCGGCAGGATCACCCGGCAGAAGGGCGTCGCGCACCTGGTGGCCGCCGCGCATCACTTCGCGCCGGAGGTGCAGCTCATCCTGTGCGCCGGGGCGCCCGACACCCCGGAGATCGCCGAGGAGGTGGCGTCGGCAGTTCAGCAGCTGTCCAGCGCCCGCACCGGGGTGTTCTGGGTGCGCGAGATGCTGCCGACCGCGAAGATCCGCGAAATTCTTTCCGCGGCAACGGCATTCGTGTGTCCGTCAGTCTACGAGCCACTGGGCATCGTCAATCTCGAGGCGATGGCGTGCGGGACCGCGGTGGTCGCGTCCGACGTCGGCGGCATCCCCGAGGTGGTCGACGACGGACGTACGGGACTGTTGGTGCACTACGACCCCGCCGATGCGGCGGCCTTCGAGCGCGACCTCGCCGAGGGCGTCAACTCCTTGGTGGCCGACCCGCAGCGCGCCGCGACGTATGGCGCCGCGGGCCGGGCCCGATGCATCGAGGAGTTCTCGTGGGCACAGATCGCCGAGCAGACCCTGGAGATCTACCGCAAGGTCTGCGCAGCGTCCGGCGGCTAGCTGGTGACGCCCTTGAGTTCGTCTCCGAGGGCGGCTGCCTCATCGGGAGTCAGCTCGACGACCAATCGTCCGCCGCCTTCCAGTGGTACCCGCATCACGATGCCGCGCCCCTCCTTGGTTGCTTCCAGTGGACCGTCTCCGGTCCGGGGCTTCATCGCCGCCATCGAGTGCCTCCTCCACATGGGCGTGCCCGTCAGGGCCCGATTGGTCGTGCAAACTCCGATGACGTCGAACACTGACAGCATCGGCTCTGAACTGCTTCAGACGTCCATTGTTCCCTATCCACGCCATCTCGTGTGCAAAGACCCGCTATAGCTGCGCCTGCGGCTCGGTTCGCGGCACCCAGCAGTCGGCGACGTGGTCGTCCACCATGCCGGTCGCCTGCATCAGTGCATAGGCCGTCGTCGGGCCGACGAACCGGAACCCACGCCGTTTGAGTTCCTTGGCCATCGCGGTGGATTCAGGCGACGTGGCCGCTACCCCCGACAGGTCGACCGGCCGGGGTCGGGTGGCCCGGTCTGCCGGGGCGAAGGACCACAGCAGCTGCGCCAGGTCGCCGCCCGCATCGGTGAGATCGGCAACGGCTCGCGCGTTGGCGATGGTGGCCTCGATCTTGGACCGGTTGCGCACGATGCCGACATCGGACAGCAACCGCTCGACGTCGCGCTCGGTGTAGCGGGCCACCCGCTCCACGTCGAAGCCGTCGAACGCGGCGCGGAAATTCTCCCGCTTGCGCAGGATGATCAACCACGACAGACCGCTCTGGAACGCCTCGAGGCTGACCCGCTCGAACAGCGCACCCGAATCGTGCACCGGTTGCCCCCACTCGGTGTCGTGGTAGTCGCGGTAGAGCACGAAGTCGTCGTCGGAGAGGCGCGCCTGGTCGATCCAGCCGCACCGGACCCGACCGTCGGAGGCGACCGTCATGTGCCGTGCTGTGGAACGTCGCGCACCGCAGCGAGTTCGCCGCGCAGCTGATCGATCTCGCGGGCCAGGCGCTCGAGCGCCCAGTCGACCTCACTGGCCTTGTAGCCGCGCAACGTCTGGGTGAACTTCAGCGCCTCGACATCGGCCCCGGTGATCTCGGTGGCCGGCAACGAGGTGGCCGTGGTGGCCTTCGGCAGCGGCGGCAGCACCTCACCCCGGCCGAACAACACACTGCCGATCGCGAACAACACGATGCCGACGAGCACCAGCACGACGAGGTAGAGCAGAACGAGCGTCACACGTCGATAGTGCCTGAGTGCTCCGACAGAGTCAGCGGGGACGCAGCGTGATCATCGGGGGCCGGTCGTCCAACGACACCGAGGACGTGCGAGGTGTGTAGTCCTCGCCGTCGGCGAAGAACTGTGTCAGCCCGACGCCGGAGTCCGGGATGCCGCAGCGCTGCAGCAGCGTCGCGATGACCTGGCGGCTCATCGAGGCCAGCTCGGTCAGCGGGCGGTTGCGGTGCGTGCGGACGCCGAGGTTGACCTGTGCGATCCCGTCGAGGCCCAGCCGGTCGTAGGCGTCGACCAGCAGCCCGATCTCCACGCCGTAGCCCGGGGCGAACGGCACAGCGGTCAGCAGTTCCCGGGTGCCGGCGTACTCGCCGCCCAGCGGCTGATACAGGCACGACAGCTCCGGGCGCAGCGCTGCGAGCAGAGGCCGGGCCACCAGCTCGGTCACGCGACCGCCGCCGTTGGCGTCCTCGCGTCCGCTGACCTTCAGCGGGCGCCGGTAGAAGCCCTTGACCAGGTGCACGCCGTCAGCGGTGAGCAGCGGGCCGAGCAGCTTGGGCACGAACATCGGGTCCGGGTCGAGCAGATCGGAGTCGACGAATGCGATCAGGTCACCGGTCGTCGCGGCCAGCGAACGCCACAGCACCTCACCCTTGCCGGGCGCGGGCGCCACCTCAGGCAACGCGGCCTCGCGGCTGATCACCCGAGCGCCCGCGGCCAGCGCGCGGATCTCGGTGTCGTCGGTGGATCCGGAGTCGAGCACCACGAGCTCGTCGACCAGTCCGCCCAGCAGCGGCGTGATCGTCTCGACCACACCGGCGACGGTCTCTTCCTCGTTCAGCGCAGGCAGGACCACCGAGACGGTGCGCCCCTTCTTCGCGGCTTCCAGCTCGGCAACCGTCCAGGTCGGACGGCTCCAGCTGTGGTCGGTCAGCCAGCGGTGCTCGGCCATTCCCGCAGGGCCCGTTCCCGTGATGCGCTCACTCAAGACCGTCATGCCAGTCCCCTCACCGTGCGTTGTGGCGGACGGACGCCGTTGATCGACGCCACCATGTCCAGTACCCGACGTGTGGGGCCCACCTCGTGCACACGGAACATGGCGGCTCCCTCGGCGGCCGCGAGTGCGGTCGCGGCCAGGGTGCCTTCCAGGCGCTCGGTGAGTCCCACACCGAGAGTCTCCCCGACGAAATCTTTGTTGCTCAGGGCCATCAGGACGGGCCATCCAGTGTTAACAAGCTCTTTTACGTGCCGCAACAAAGTAAGACCGTGGTAAGTGTTCTTGCCGAAATCATGGGTCGGATCGATCACGATGCCGTCCCGTCGGACGCCGTGGGACAGGGCCCGCTCGGCGGCGGCGGTCACCTCGGCGAGCACGTCGTCGACCACGCCGCGCTCGGTGATCCCGTAGTTGACCCGGAACGGCCGGGTCCGCGGGACCGCCCCGCCGGTGTGTGAGCACACCAGGCCCGCGTTGAACTCCGCGGCGACGGCCGGCAGGTCGGGGTCCGCACCGCCCCAGGTGTCGTTGATCAGGTCCGCGCCGGCCGCGCAGGCCTGCTTGGCGACCTCGGCGCGCCACGTGTCGACACTGATCAACTGGTCGGGAAAGGTGCCGCGCAGCCATTCGATGAACGGCACGACGCGGGCGATCTCCTCGTCGACGTCCACGGTCTGACCCGGCCCGGCCTTGACCCCGCCCACGTCGACGATGTCGGCGCCGTCGGCGACGACGCGGTGCGCAGCCTCCTTGGCGGCGTCGTCGGTGAACGTGGCGCCCCGGTCGTAGAAGGAATCCGGCGTCCGGTTGACGATCGCCATGATCAGCGCACGACCACCGGCCACCGGCCGCCCGAGAAACGTCGACTGCACGCCCTTCAGGCTACGGATCCGGCGGTTTCGGCGTGTTCACCGCCGCTCAGCGATTACTTCGGCTTCTTGCCCGCGGCGACCTCGTCGGGGTACTCGTCGTAGAACTCCACGTACCCCTCCTCCTTGCCCGAGAGCACGTAGATCGGATCCTCGATCTCCACGTCCTCGGTGTCGTCGTCGTCGCCGGAGGCCTTGCCGTAGCCCTCCTTGCGCAAATCACCCTTCTGCGACTTGAACGTCGAGGTGTGCGCCAGCTCCTCGACCACGCGGACGAACAGCGGCACCGCGTAACCGGGCAATTTGTCGTAGGCGGCCTTGGCCAGCGACTTGCCGTCGAACTCCTGGCCTTCTTTGAGTTGCACGGCGGCCATCCCCGCGCGGCCGCTCGCGCCGGGCACCTCGACCCCGAACACCGTGGCCTCCTCGACCTGCGGATCCGTCGAGATCGCGGCCTCGACCTCGGTGGTCGCAACGTTCTCGCCCTTCCACCGGAACGTGTCGCCGAGGCGGTCGGTGAACGCGGCGTGCCCGAAGCCCTGCGCGCGCATCAGATCGCCGGTGTTGAACCAGACGTCGCCCTCCTTGAAGGCGTCGCGCACCAGCTTCTTCTCGGTGGCCTCTTTGTCGGTGTAGCCGTCGAAGGGCTGGAAGTTGCTGACCTTGGACAGCAGCAGACCCGGCTGGCCGTTCTTGACCTTGCGCAGCCGGCCGTTCTCGTCGCGCTTGGGGTCGCCGGTCTCCTCGTCGTATTCGACGAACGCCACCGGGGTGGGGCAGATGCCGGTCGTCTTGTCGATGTTGAGCACGTTGACGAACGCGGTGTTGCCTTCGCTGGCCGCGTAGAACTCGCAGACCCGCTTGATGCCGAACCGTTCGGTGAACTCGTCCCAAATCGCCGGCCGCAGTCCGTTGCCGGCGATCACGCGGACGTTGTGCTGGCGATCGGTCGGCTTCTCCTCCTTGCCGAGCAGATAGGTGCAGATCTCGCCGATGTAGACGAACGCGGTGGCCTCGTAGCGGATGACGTCGTCCCAGAACTTCGACGCCGAGAACGACTTGCCCAGCGCCAGCGTCGCGCCGGAGTTCAGCACCGAGGACAGTGCGACCGTCAGCGCGTTGTTGTGGTAGAGCGGCAGGCAGCAGTACAGGGTGTCGCTGCTGTTGAGCCTCATGCCCAGGCCGCCGAAGCCGGCCAGCGCCCGCAGCCAGCGGTAGTGCGTCATCACGCTGGCCTTCGGCATGCCCGTGGTGCCGGAGGTGAAGATGTAGAACGCCTTGTCCTTGGCGAGCACCGCGGATGTGGTCGCGGGGTTGGTGGTCGGCGCGCCCTGCGCCTTCTCCTTCATCTCGTCGACGGTGACCAGCCCGGAGGTGTCGGCGCCGCTCTCGGTGATCGGATCGACCAGGTCGACCTCGGCGACCACGACCTTGGCTTCGAGCAGCCCCAGGCTGTGGGCGAGCACGTCGCCGCGCTGGTGGTAGTTGATCATCCCGGCGATGGCGCCGCACTTGACTGCGGCGAGCATCAGCAACACCGAGTCCGGGGAGTTGCGCAGCATGACGCCGACGACGTCGCCGTGGCCGACGCCGCGCGCGGCGAGAACCGCCGCGTAGCGGTTGACCGTCTCGTTGGCCTCGCCGTAGGTGAGCTCGGTGTCCTCGAACTTGATGAACACCTTGTCGGCGTAGCGGCCGGCGCGGTCCTGGAACACCTTGCCGATCGAGGTCTTCGCCGTCGGGCGGGCCAGGAACCCGGTGACGACGCCCTGCACGATCGTCGGCGTGTCCATCAGCAATCCCGGTACCTGGCTCGCGATGTCGAGGACCCCGACACTGCTCCGCTTCCCGGATTTACCGCTCATTCCCGCTCCCCTTGTTCCTCGGTGGTCGTGTGTCGGTCACCCTGGCCCGGTGCGCATGCGGCCAGAGCAGCCTCGATGTCGTCGACGACTTCCAGTCGCGCCAGCGCGCCGTCGGCGACATAGCCGCTCTGGACCAGCCCGCGTAGCCAGTCCAGAAGCCCCTCGTAGTGCCCCCAAGTGTCGAGCATCACGATCGGCTTGGTGTGCATACCCAAATAGCCCGCTGTCCAGGCTTCGAAGAATTCTTCGAGGGTGCCGATGCCCCCGGGCAGCGCGATGAACGCATCGGCGCGGTCCTCCATGACCTGTTTGCGTTCCCGCATCGTGTCGGTCACGACCAGCTCGTCGGCCTCGGTGTCGGCCACTTCCCTGTGCACCAGCGCCTTGGGGATCACGCCCACCGTGCTGCCGCCGTGCGAGCGGGCCGCCGCGGCCACCTCTCCCATCGCCGAGACGTTCCCGCCGCCGGAGACCAGCGTCCAGCCGCGGTCGGCGATGGCGGCGCCGAGACGCCGGGCGAGGTCCAGCAGGCGGGGTTCCGTGGGGCCCGAGGCGCAGTACACGCAGACGGCCCATCGGCGATCGGGTTCTGGGGACACGACCTAAAACTTAGCCGCAGACGAATAGGCTGGGCCGGTGCCCGTGCCTGTGCCGCTCACCTGGGTGACCGCACCCGACGAGCCCGCGCTGACACAGCTGGAGGCCGGCGTGCGCGACCGCTCGGGGGCGGCGTTGATCGGGCCGGCCGGCGTCGGCAAGACGTGGCTGTTGCGCCGGGCGGCGGAGCGCCTCGGACCTGACGTCCCACGGGTCGACTGGATACGGGCGACGGCGACGCGCACGGCGATCCCGTTCGCCGCCGTGGAGCATCTCGTCGACATCCCGGACACCGGGAAGACGGCAGCGGTCCTGCGGGCGGCGCGCGACCGTCTCGGTGACGGTCGGTTGCTCGTGGTCGACGACGCGCACCTGCTCGATCCGTTGTCGGCCGCGCTGTTCTACCAGCTGGCGGTCGGCGCCACAGTGCGCCTGCTGCTCTCGGCCAGCGTCTCGGCGAACCCGGTACCCGCCGAGGTCAGTGCACTGTGGCGCGACGGCCTGGTGTCCCGCATCGACCTCGACCCGCCCGGACACGACGACGACCGTTTGATGGCCCATGTGGCCGACTTCGTCGACGCGGCGACGCCGCAGGTGCGCCGGGTGCTGGAGTACCTCGCGGTCTGCGATCCCCTGGGGCTCGAGGACCTGGCGGTGCTGACCAGCGCCGGCGCCGTCGACGAGGCCGTGTCGGCGGGCGCGATCTCGGTGGACGACGACGGGGTTCACCCGGCTCACCCGCTGTTCTGTGACGCCGTGCGTGCGGCGCTGGGCGGTCCGGAGATCCGGCGGCTGCGCACCGCGGTGGTGGGACGCCTGTCGACGGCGGGCCCGCGGGGTGTGGTCGCTCGGCTGCGCCTGGCGGCGCTGGCCGTGGGCAGCGACGAGCCGCCGCCGGTCGCGCAGGTGTGCGCCGCGGCCAGCGATGCCCTGCGGCTCGGTGATCTGGAACTGTCCGAGCGGCTGGGGCAGGCGGCGCTGGCCCAAGCGCCCGATCTGGGCGCGCGTCTGACGGTCGGCTACGCGTTGGCCTGGCAGGGCCGCGGTCGCGACGCCGACGCAGTGCTCGCCGAGGTGGATCCCGCCGACTTGACCGAGGACGAGTTGCTGGCGTGGGCGCTGCCGACGGCGGCGAATCAGTTCTGGATGTTGTCCGAGCCCGAGCGGGCGACGGCGTTCCTGCAGACCACCCGGGGCAAGGCCGGCTCACCCGCAGCCCGCACCACGCTGGATGCGCTGTCGGCGACGTTCGCGATGAACGCCGGCAATCTCGGCAAGGCTGTCGAGCTGGCGGGTCAGGTGCTCGCCTCCTCCGACGCCGACGAGACCGCGGTCGGTTGGGCGGGTTCGGCGGCGGCGTTGTGCGCGGCCCGGATGGGCCGGTTCGCCGAGGTCGACGCGGTGGCGAAGCGCGCGATGTCGGCCGGCCAGCCTGGCCTGCTGCGGTTCACCAGCGGCTTCGGCCAGACCACCGCGCTGCTGATGGCCGGGGAGCCCGAACGCGCGTTGGAACTGGCGCGGCACCTGACCGATTTCGCGCAGCGCCGCCAGCCCGGCCGCGCGATCGGCGAGGTGCTGGTGGCCGACGTGCTGATCGCGACCGGCGAGACGGCGCAAGCGGTGGCGCTGTTGCGACAGTCCGCCGCCACGCTGGCCCCGACGGGATACTCCTGGGGGCCGCTGGCCTGGATGCTGTTGGCGCAGGCACTCGGTCGGCTCGGCGAGACCGTGGAGGCAGGAAAAGCGTTGTCGCGGGCGGAGTCTCGGCACGGCCTCAAGTCAATGCTGTTCGCGCCCGAGCTGGCGCTGGCACGGGCGTGGACGATGTCGGCGCGCCGGGACACCCACGGCGCGGTCGCGGCGGCCCGGGATGCGGTCAAGGCCGCCGAGCGGGGCGGCCAGCAGGCGGTGGCGCTGCGCGCGGCGGCCGACGCGGTGGCCCTCGGTGATCCGCGCGGCGGTGAGACGCTGACCCGGCTCGCGCGGGAGGTGCCGTGCGCCTTCGGGCGTGACGCGGTGGCCTCATCCGCCTGAACCGGCGTCAGCGCAGACCGCCTGCCCGCAGGTGCAGCACCCGGTCGACGCCGATCGCATCCAGGAACATCTCGTCGTGGCTCACGACGACGAAGGCACCGCGGTAGGCCTGCAGGGCCTGTTCGAGTTGGGCGACGCTGACCAGATCGAGATTGTTGGTCGGCTCGTCGAGCAGCAGCAGCTCCGGCGCGGGTTCGGCGAACAGCACGCACGCCAGCGTGGCCCGCAACCGCTCACCACCCGAGAGTGTCGACACCGTCCGGTCGACCGCCTCGTCGCCGAACAGCAGCTGCGCCAGCAGATGCCGTCGTCGCGTGACCGACAGGCCGGGTGCGTGGGCGGCGAGATTGTCGGCAAGCGTGGCGTCGTCGTCGAGCAGATCGAGCCGCTGCGACAGGTACGCAACGCGGCCACCCGAGCGTTCCACGGTGCCGCGATCGGGTGCGAGATCGCCGAGCAGGACCCGAAGCAGCGTGGTCTTGCCGCTGCCATTGGGACCGGTGAGTGCGATCCGCTCGGGGCCACGGATCGAGAAATCGACGCCCGAGAGCACCTCACGATCTGCGCGGGTCACCGCGATAGCGTTGCAACGCAACACCATACGTCCCGCGGGCACTGCCGTGTCCGGCAGATCTAGGGTGAGCGCGTCGTCGTCGCGCAGCAGCGTTTCGGCCTCGTTCAGCCGCGTCCGCGCGTCGTCGATGCGTCGCGCATGCACGTCGTCGGCGCGTCCGGCGGTCTCCTGTGCGCGGCGCTTCATGGCTCCCGCAACGATTTTCGGTATGCCCGCGTCGGGCAGGGAGCGCTTGGCGGCACCGCTGCGCCGGTCGGCACGTTCGCGGGCCTGCTGACGATCACGCTTCTGCCGCTTGAGGTGCTGTTCAGCCTGGCGCACCGCGCTGCGCGCAGCGCTGTCTGCGGCGTCGACCGCGGCCCGATAGGCCGTGAAGTTCCCGCCGTAGGACGTGATCTCGCCGCCGCGCAGCTCGTCGATGCGGTCCATCCGGTCGAGCAGCATCCGGTCGTGGCTGACCAGCAGCAGGCAGCCGGGGACGTCGTCCAAGGCCTCGTAGAGCCGGCCGCGGGCATCGACGTCGAGATTGTTGGTCGGCTCGTCGAGCAACAAAATGTCACTGCGCTGCAACAGTTCTCGTGCCAGCCCCAGCGTCACGACCTCACCGCCGGACAGGGTGCCCAACGACCTGTGCAAGCCGATGTGATCGAGCCCGAGACGGTCGAGCTGAGCGCGGGCACGCTCCTCGACGTCCCAGTCGTCGCCGATGGCGGTGAACACCTCGTCGCGAGAATTTCCGGCCGCCAATGCGTCCAGCGCGGCCAGCACGTCGGCGATGCCGAGCAGCTCGGCCACGGTCCCGTCGGTTCGGTCGTGGAGCAGCGGCAGGGTCTGGGGCAGGTAGCCGACGGTGCCGACGGTGCTCACCGACCCGGCGGCGGGGTGGAGTTCACCGGCGGCAAGGCGCAGCACCGTGCTCTTGCCGGCGCCGTTGGGTGCGACAAGCGCGGTGCGGCCGGGGCCGACGGTGAAGGCCAGGTCTGTGAACAGCGGGGTCTCGTCGGGCCAGGCGAACGAGACGTGGGAGAAGATGATCGATGGCATGAGCGAACTCTCGAGACAGTGCGGACGAAGGGCACGTGAGTCGTCAGCGCGAGAGCATGGGTCCAGGGTAACCAGACCCGTCAACCGATTAAGTACCGCCGCAACGTCTCGGTGACCGCGCTGATCTGCGCGACGTCGACGTGTTCGTCGACGCGGTGCGCGGTGTTCGGGTCTCCCGGACCGTAATTCACCGCGGGCACTCCCAGCGCGGCGAATCGGGACACGTCGGTCCAGCCGTATTTCGCACGTACCGCTCCCCCGGCGGCCTGCACCAGCGCCGCGGCGGCCGGGCGCGTCAACCCGGGCAGCGCGCCGGCCGCCGAATCGGTCATCTCGATCGCCACGTCCAGTCCGTCGAACACGTCGAGCACGTGGGCGTATGCGGCATCCACGGTGCGGTCGGGGGCGAACCGGAAGTTCACCGTGACCGAGGCGGCGTCGGGGATCACGTTGCCGGCGACACCGCCGTCGATGCGTACCGCCGACAACCCCTCGCGGTACACGCAGCCGTCGATGTCGACGCTGCGGGCCTGGTAGTGCTGCAGCCGGGTCAGGACCGGCGCCAGTTTGTGAATCGCGTTGTCGCCCAACCATGATCGCGCAGAATGTGCGCGGGTTCCGGCCGTCTGGATTACCACCCGCAACGTGCCCTGGCAGCCGGCTTCGATGAGTCCGCCCGACGGCTCACCCAGGATCGCCACGTCGGCGGTCAGCCAGTCCGGCAGTTCGCGTTCAATGCGGCCGAGCCCGTTGGCCGACGCCTCGATCTCCTCGCAGTCGTAGAACACCAGCGTGATGTCGTGTGCGGGTTCGGTGACCGTGGCGGCGAGATGCAGGAACACCGCATCGCCGGACTTCATGTCGGAGGTCCCGCAGCCGTAGAGGAGGTCGCCCTCGCGGCGGCTCGGCACGTTGTCCGCGGCGGGCACGGTGTCGGTGTGCCCGGCCAACAGCACCCGCGACGGCTTCCCGTACTGCGTGCGCGCCAGTACCGCGTCGCCGTGGCGGACGATCTCGAACCCGGTGGTCTGCGCGCGCAGTGCGGCCTCGATCTCGTCGGCGATGCGCGTCTCGTGGCGGGACTCACTGGGGATGTCCACCAGCGCCGCGGTCAACGCGATCGAGTCACCGTGAAGGTCGAGCACGAGACATCAGGTTAGTCGGTTCGCTAGCGTGAGACCGCGCTGGGAAGGAGCTCGATGCCACCATCGGAGCAGGAACCCGACTATCGGTTCACGCTGGCCAACGAACGTACTTTCCTGGCGTGGATCCGCACCGCGTTGGCGCTGATCGCCGGCGGGGTGGCCGTCGTGCAGTTCGCGCCGGCGTTCGGGATCGCCGGGGTGCGACATCTGCTCAGCGTGGTGCTGACCGCGGGCGGCGGCGTACTGGCCGTGCTCGCCGTGCGCCGGTGGCGGGTGGTGCAGGACGCGATGCGCCGCGGCGTCGACCTGCCGCCCACACGCGTTCCCGCGGCGCTGGCCGCCGGCATCGTTGCTGTCACGCTCGGCGTGCTGGTGGTGTTGGTGATCTGGCCCCCGACCGGGCACTGAGGGCGCTGACGTGGCGGAGAAGCCGGGCTTGCAGACCGAGCGGACCCTGCTGTCCTGGGAGCGCAGTTCCCTGGGCCTGATGGTCGGCGGCGCGCTGATGCTGATTCGCCACCACGGCCCGCCGATCGCGGGCGGGCCGTGGCTGGCGACACTGGCCGGACTGTTGGCCATCGCCGTGCTGGTGCTGGGTTACCGGCGGTCGCGCCGCATCCGGACTCCCCACGCCGTCGAGGTGGCGGAGCTGGAAGTCCGGGTGCTCGGCTACGGGACCGCGGTGTTCGCGGTGACCGCTGCGGTGGCGCTGGCCTTCTCGATGTGAGCGGTCAGTACTGGATGGCCTCGATCAGTGGCGACGGCTCGTCCATCAGCGCCCAGAAGCGGTCCCGGATGGCGACGGTCATCGGGCCCGGCTCGCCCGAGCCGATCGGCTCACCGTCGAGGGTGTTGATCGGGGTGACGCCACCTGCGGTGGTGACCGCCATGATCTCGTCGGCCTCGTAGAGCTCGTGGCTGGTGACGTCGCGCAGGCTCGCCTCGATGCCCATCGCGTCGGCGATCTCGAACACGGTCTTGCGGGTGATGCCCGGCAGCGCATTACGTGACGGGGACGCGAGGACGCCGTCTTTGACGATGCACACGTTGAACCCGGGCCCTTCGGCTACGCAGTTGTCGGAGTCCAGCAGGATCGCCGTCCGCGCGCCACGGTCCTTGGCCTCGAAGCTGGCCGCGGTGAGATCGCCCCACTGGTAGTTCTTGATCGTCGGGTCGACGGTGTTGCGGCCTGCGCGGCGCACGTGGCGCGGGACGACGGCGGTGGTGCCGAAGATTTGCTCGTACGGGGGGAACGCCCACAGGTAGGGAATCGCGTAGATGTACACCTGGTGGGTGAGCTTGGTCAGGTCCTTCTCGCCCTTGCGGCGTCCGTAGCCACGGGTGACCGTGAGGTTCACGAACGACTCGCGCAGCTGAGACATGCTCACGCACTTCTTGGTGATCTCGGCGAGTTCGTCTTTGCTCATTCCGGCGTCCAGGCGCAGCTTGCGGGCGCCGTCGAGCAGCCGGTCCAGGTGGTCGCCGAGCCGGAAGATGTTGCCGTGCCAGACATGGGCGACGGTGTAGGTCAGATCGGAGTGCCCGAACCCGGTGTCGAAGATCGAGATTCGCGCGTCCTCGGCGGGAATGAACTCGCCTTCGATCCAGGCCACGCCGCCGGCGTAGGGGCTCGAGGTGTCCAGTTCGTAATCGCTGTACTGGATCACCGAGCCGGGCGGGGTGTCCTCGCGGATGGCACCGGGCTCGACGGCGACCAGGTTGGACGTTCCTGTATCGGTAACAGTCATGGGAGACAATGCCTTTCGGTTCTAGGTATGGCGCTCAGAGGTTGTGGGTCTTGGCGTACGTCGCGCCGGCGTCACCGCGCGCCAGGCGCGACTTCAGCCCGGTGGCCCACCACAGCGCCGCGACGGCGACGATGCCGAGGAACACCCACTTGTTGGTGGTGAACTGCGGGAGGAAGAGCAGGGCGACCGCGACGCCGAGGAACACGACCAACGCCGTGACGTAGAGCGGGAGCCGGAACCGGCCCAGGTCGAAGGTGCCGGGTTCGCCGCGCGGAATGGTGCCGCGCCGGTAGCCGACGATCAGCCCGATGGTCTGCAGGATGTAGACGAAGAAGAACAGCAGCGACGCGATACCGATGATGTAGTTGAACGCCTTCTCGTTGACCAGCGCGGAGAGGAGCAGCAGCGCCGACAGGCAACCCAGCCCGAGCACCGCGTACGTCGGCGCCTTGGACTTGGGCGACACGTGGCGCCACACGTGCGAGAACGGCAGCATGTTGTCGCGGGCCATCGAGTACGTCAGCCGGGTGGCCACCAGGATGTTGGCCAGCAGGCAGGCCAGGATGTTCGTCAATGCCACGGCCACAACGATTTTCGTGACCACCGGGCCGGCCTGCTGGGTGATGATCTCCTCGATCGGTGCGGCCGAATTGGCCTCGACCGCGGCGGCATCCTTGATGGCCAGCACGTACACCACGTACATCAGGAACTCGATGACGATCGAGGTGACGAGCGCATAGAACATGGTCTTGGGCACCACGCGGCGGGCGTTCTTGGTCTCCTCGGCGACGTCGGCCCCGGACTCGACGCCGATCAGGCCGAAGAACGGTCCCAGCGCGGCAGCGAGCCAGGCCAGCATGTAGGAGTCCTTGTCGCCGGACTGCCCACCGGTGAACAGCGTCGAGATCGGCTGGTGGTTCTCCGGTGACGAGAACGCGATGATCGCGATCAGCGCGGTGGCGCCGACGGTGATGACCAGTTCGAGGCTGACGCCGATGTTGTTGACCATCGTCGCGAACCGCACGCCGTAGATGTTGATGAGCACGCAGACGAACACCACGCCGATCGCGAGCAGGATCTGCGCACTCTGGCTCATGCTCCAGCCGAACAGTCCGCCGAGGTAGCCGGACAGGATGAAGCCGACTCCTGTCATGCCGCAGACCCAGCCCAGCAGCGCGATGACGCCGGTGAACCAGGCCAGATTGGGTCCGTTGATCCGGCTGATCCACTGGTAGGAGTAGCCGGCCAGCGGCAGCTTGGCGGTCAGTTCGGCGGCGATGAACGTCCACAGCGCGAACACGGCGCCGGCCAGCAGCAGCGTCCACACGAACGGCGCACCGGCGGTGAAGTAGCCGGCGCCGAAACCGGTGAACACCGCGGTGGTCGCACTGATCGTCGCGAACCCGATGGCGAACGAGGCCAGGGTGCCGACCGAACGGTCCAGCTTCTGGGAGTAGCCGAGCTCGGCGAGCACGGCGTCTTCGTCGTTCGCGGGTGATGCGGATGAATGAGTCGGGCGGATGTCTGCGTCGGTCATGGTCACTCCAGGTCACGCTGGGGGGATGGACACTCCTGGACAGAATTCCGCCATCTCGGCGTCACCGGAAGTTCGATGTTTTGATCTACTCATAAACTCCGGTTATCAATCGGGCTCGGGCTCACCGGTGCTCCACTGCTCGGCCACCAACCGGACGAGGGCGTCGGCTTGAGGCGTCAGGCTGCCCGGGTTCCACGCGAGCGCGGTGTGGCTGGGCGGCCGGTCGCTGATCGGGACGTACGCGATGCCGGGCCGGTCGTAGAACCGGGCGACAGATGAGGTGGTGAAGCTGATCCCGAGCCCGCGCGCGATCGCCGTGGTCTCGGCCTCGTAGGTGGCGGCCACGGCCGCGATGGTCGGCGGCCGGTTACCGCGCACGTCCATCGCCAGCCAGTAATCGCGCCACGTGCCTGCCGTCAACGGAGCGCACACGATCGGATCGTCGAGCAGCTCGATGATCGAGATCTCGGCGCGCCCCGAGAGACGGTGATCCCGAGGCAGACAGGCCACCCACGACTCGGAGTCCAAGATCAGCATGCGGTGCTCGGGCAGGTCGACCGGCGGCCGGATGATCGCCACCTCGGTGGTCCCGTCGGCGAGACCTGCGGTCGGATCGGCGAAGTCGAACTCGATCGGCTCGACCGTGACGTCGGGGTAGGCGGCCTCGAAGTGGCGCACCAGCCGGAAGAGCAGGTCGGCTCCGGTGCCGATGAGGTAGCCGACCCGGAGAACGCCGCGGCGGGTACCGGAGAGCATGACGAGGTTGTCGACGACGGCGTCGACGCCGGCCAGCGCCTGCTGCACCTGGGGCAACCAGGCCGCGCCGAGGTCGGTGAGCGCGACCTCGCGGGTGTTGCGCCGGAACAGCACGACGCCGAAGTGCTGCTCGAGTTGCTTGATCGCGGTGGACAGTGCCGGCTGGGTGATGAACAGCTTCTCGGCGGCGCGGCGATAGTTCAGCTCCTCGCCGAGCACGGCGAAGTAACGCAGTTGGCGCAACGTCACGTCGGTACTCGTGGCACGCCTCCCGTCCGATCGGGGCCCGGGTCGGGACCTGTCACGCGATGCTAGGCCCACCGGTAGCCTGAGGCACCGTGACAACAGGTGCATCAGGTATCGGAGTGGCGACGATCGCGGCCGACGGATCCGTTCTCGACGTGTGGTTCCCGGCACCGGAGCTGTCAGAGGAGGGCGAGACCGGCGGGCAGGAGCGCAGCGACTCGGGGAATGTCTCCGGCACGGTGCGGTTGTCGGTGGCCGAGGTGCCCGCGGAGCTCGCCGAGCTCGCCGTCCCCGACGAGGACCGTGGGGTCGACGTCGTGGTGGTCCGCACCGCGATCGCGTCGCTGGACGACAAGGCCGTCGACGCCTACGACGCCTACCTGCGTCTGCATCTGCTCTCCCACCGGCTGGTGGCGCCGCACGGGCTCAACGCGGACGGGTTCTTCGGCGTGCTGACCAATGTGGCGTGGACCAACTACGGGCCCTGTGCTATCGACGGTTTTGAGACGGTGCGCGCCCGGTTGCGCCGCCGCGGCCCCGTCACCGTCTACGGCGTCGACAAGTTCCCGCGCATGGTCGACTACGTGATGCCGGCCGGGGTGCGCATCGCCGACGCGGACCGGGTGCGCCTGGGTGCACACCTGGCGCCGGGTACGACCGTCATGCACGAGGGCTTCGTGAACTACAACGCCGGCACCCTGGGCAGTTCGATGGTCGAGGGCCGCATCTCAGCCGGTGTCGTCGTCGGCGACGGATCCGATGTCGGGGGTGGCGCGTCGATCATGGGCACGCTCTCCGGCGGTGGCACGCAGGTGATCTCGATCGGTAAGCGGTGCCTGCTGGGCGCCAACGCAGGGCTCGGAATCTCGCTGGGCGACGACTGCGTGATCGAGGCCGGGCTGTACGTCACCGCGGGCACCAAGGTGACGACCTCTGACGGGCAGACGGTCAAGGCGCGTGAGCTCTCCGGGACGAACAATCTGTTGTTCCGCCGCAACTCGGTGACCGGCGCGGTCGAGGTGGTCAAGCGCGACGGTACCGGCATCACGCTGAACGAGGCCCTGCACGCCAACTAGCCCGGCGCGTTTCGGCGAGCGCGCGCGTTTGTACGTCGACACGCCGCGCGAGCCGGTAGTTTGCGCGCGTTCGGCGGTCCCGAACGCGCGCCGGGCGCCCGGGGCAGCCGTGACCGAACTCTGACGAACACCCCTGACGCGGCGGAATCCGTTTGCCGGACCACAGCACGCGGGGATTGACAGGGAAACCTGTCGACAGGAGTACAGCCATGGCGGCGAGTGCCGAGCACCCCACAGCGCTTCCCCCCGACCCGGACCCCAGCGATACCACGGGTCTCTCGCAGGGCGGAAGTGTGCAACCGGGTGACACCCCACCCGATTCGGGCTCACTGTCGGCGTCGGCAAACCAGAACCCGCCGCCGAAACACCGCTTCACACCGGTGGCGATCGCCGGCATGATCGGCGCCGGGATCGTCGTGGTTCTGTTCCTGACCGTCGCCATCGTCTACGGCTTGCAGGTGTTCGGCCTGATGGACCGGTGGTGATCTCCGGCGCGTACCAGGTCAGGCACCCTGCCGTGCCACCCACGCAGCCAGTGCGTCCGGCGACGTCGCACGGTCGAGCCCCGCGATCACGGCACCCTGCAGCGGCCCGTCCGCACCATGCTGCGCATCGCGCACCGGCGGCGGTGACGCCTTCCGGAACGCCATCAGCGCGTCACGGAAGGCGGCGGCGAAATCGTCGCTCGCCTGCGCCCGCAGCAGCGCGGCCACCCCGCCGAGCGTCACGACCTGCGGGTCGTGCAGGTTGACCAACGCACCGATGCCGCGGCCCAGGGAGACCGCCACCTGTCGAAAAGCTCTGCGAGAGAAGTCATCCCGCCGCGCCATCACGTCATGGACGTAGCGGGTCGGGTCGGACGGTTCCGGTTCGCCGAGATGACGCGCGAGTGCCCGACCGTCCACGGTCATATCCCAGCAAGCCATTGCGCCACATGGGCATTCGCGCCCCGGCTCACCGAAGGGGACGTGCCCGTACTCCCCCGCGGCGCCGTGCGCGCCCGCGACCGGTTCACCGCCCACGACCAATGCTCCGCCGATGCCCTGGGCGACCATCAGATGCAGCGCCGTCGTCACACCGCGAGCGGCGCCGGTGCGGGCCTCGGCCAGGCCGGCGAGGGTGGCGTCGTTGCCGAGGAGCACGGGCACCCGCCGCGGGATCTTCGCGGCCAGCACGGCCAAATCGACATCTCGTGAGCCACGGGCGGTGAACTGGACCAACTTGTTCTCGCTCACGGTTCCCGCGACCGAAATCGACAGCGCTGCACAGCGATCGGCGTGACGCCGGTACATCGCGCCGATCGCGCGCGACATCGTCGTCAGCGCGCCGGCGAGGTCATCGCCCGCATAGCCCTCGTGCGCCACGACGGCGAGCCGGCCGTCCACGCCGGCGACGGCCAGCCGCCAGTCGGCGGCTCCCAGTTCAGCCGCCAGGATCAGTGGACCCCCGTCGTGCGCGGCCAGCACCGCGGTAGGTCGGCCCCGGCCCTGCGCTGCCGCGGGGGCCTCGTCGAGCAGGCGGGCCTTGCGCAGCCGCGCCGCCAGCTCGCTGGCACTGCCGCTACCGATGCCGAGTCGGGACGCCGCCGCGGCGCGTGTGATGCCGGGTTCGTCCCGCATCACCGCGAGCAGCTGCGCGGCGGTGTGCCAACGCAACCGTTCGGCATGTGCAGAGACCATGCGCGATACTCCTTTTGAATAAACTCGCCGACTGAGTATATTAGGGACACGTGACTCTGACAGCCGACCAGGCGACGACGCGCGGTGTGCGTGACGCCCTGCCCGCCCTGCTCTCGCTGGCGCTGGCATCGGCGCTGGCGGTCACCACGGAAATGCTGCCCGTGGGGCTGCTGCCCGATCTGGGCGCGGCGTTCGGTGTCTCCGACTCGACCACAGGGCTGCTCGTCGGACTCTATGCCGTGATGGTGGCCATATGCGCCGTACCGCTGACGATCGCCACCTCGCGCTTCGCCCGTAAACCGCTGCTGATGGCCACAGTGGCCGGCTACGTGCTGAGCAACACCGTGGTCGCGCTCGCGCCCACCTTCGCCGTCGTCGCCGCCGGACGCGCGATCGGCGGACTCACCCACGCACTGTTCTTCGCGTTGCTCATCGGCTACTCGCCGCGGTTGGTGTCTCGCGCGCACGTGGGCCGGGCATTGGCGATCGCCGGCAGCGGGGTGTCCGCGGGCCTGGTGCTGGGTGTGCCGCTGCTGACCTCGCTCGGGGCCGCGGCCGGATGGCGCGCCGCGTTCATCACGCTGGCGGTGGCGTCGGTCGCGACGTTCGTGCTCGTCGGCGCCGTCCTCCCCCCGGTGGCCAACAGCCGACCGACCAGCAGGCCCGAGCGCGGACGGCGGGGCATGCTCGTCGCGGTCTCCGCGTCCAACCTCGTCGTCTTCATCGGTCACTTCAGCGCCTACACCTTCATCAGCCTGCTGCTGCTGTCCAGCGGCGTCGGTCCGGCGTTCATCGGCCCGATCCTGCTCGGCTGCGGTGCGTGCGGCCTGCTCGGCCTCTGGTACGCCGGCAAGGGCCTCGATCGCAATCCTCGCCGCACCACGCTGATCCTGCTGCTGGCCACCGTGGCGGCCGTGGCACTGCTGGGCCTGGGTTGGCCCGCGCAGGTCGCGGTGCTGTGCGCGACGGCGCTGTGGTGCGCCGCGTTCGGCGGGGTGCCGTCGGTGTATCAGGCCTGCGCGGTGCGCACGCACGCGGTGTCCCCGGAACGCGCCGGGGCGTGGGTCAACGCCACGGCCAACGTCGGGATCGCGGGCGGATCAGCGCTCGGGGCGATGCTGCTCGACAGGCAGGGGCTGGGTGTGCTGCCCTGGGTCGCGGGCGCACTGATCTTCGGCGGGACGGCCATTGCTGCGTTGTCGCGCAGGGCCTTTCCGGCCCAGCCCTAGGCTCAGCCCGCGGCGTCGGGTCGTAGTGGCGGACAGTTGCCCGCAGCGTCGACCGCCAGTTCGTAGTGCCAGATCTCGTTCGCGTAGATCTGACAGAGCCCGAACTGCTTGCCGTTGGCCATCATCCACTCGTCGGCGGCCGTCGGACCGATGTCGACGGCTTCGCCCAGGACGTGTTTGGACACCTCCGGCGTGGCCACGAATTGCGCGGCGGCCGCCACGCTGCCGTAGTTGCGCACGGCGTCGTCGAACAACCGCTGTTGGAAGCCTTTCGAGCGCCACCCCGAGGTGATCCGGACATCGACACCCGCCGGTTGGGCAGCCCGGGCGGCGTTCTGCACAGCCTGCAGCAACGCCGGATTCATCTGCGAAAGGATCGGATTGGCGGAGTCGAACGGGGACAGCGTGGTGCCGTCGGGCAGCCAGCCGCCGGTGGTGTCGACGGCCGCGGATCCGATCGAGAGCGGTTCGACGGGCGGTGCCGGCGCGGCGGGCTCGGGCGGCGGGGGCAGCACGATGCTGGTCTGGACGAGCATCACCTGCGGCGGGGCTGGCATCGCCTGGGTGGCGTGACCGCAGGCTGCGACAGTGAGCGCGCTGCCGATCGCCGCGAGCGCGCGCGTTCTGCCAGAGGGGCGCGGCGTGTTGCGTACAGACCCGCGCGCTCGCGGGAGCATCAGAACTCCTGGAGCAGGAGCTTTTTCTGCACCTTGCCCATGCCGTTGCGGGGCAGCGCCTCGACGATGCGCACCTCCCGCGGTCGCTTGTGTACCGAGAGTTCCTGTGCGACATACTCGATCAGCTCGTCAGGCGCCGCGTCACCGACAACGAACGCGACGATCCGCTGTCCTAGGTCGGCGTCCGGAGCCCCGACGACCGCGACCTCGTTCACCCCGGCGTGCGCCAGCAACACCGTCTCGATCTCGCCGGCACCGATGCGGAAGCCACCGCTCTTGATCAGGTCGACCGATTCGCGCCCGACGATGCGGTGCATACCGCCCGCATCGATCACCGCGACGTCACCGGTGTGATACCAGCCGTCAGCGCTGAGCACGGCGGCGGTGGCGTCGGGCCGGTTCAGATAACCGTCGAACAGCGTGGGACTCTGCAGGTGCAGGGCGCCGATCGTCTCGCCATCGTGCGGCGCGACCGTGCCGTCCTCGGCGAGCAGCCTCGTCGCCACCCCCTCGAGCGGCAAGCCCACCCAGCCGGGCCTGCGTTCACCGGATGCCAACGTGCTCAACGTGATCAGTGACTCGGTACTGCCGTAACGCTCGACCGGCTGGTGGCCGCTGAGCCCGGCCAACCCGTCGAACACCGGCACCGGCAGCGGCGCGCTTCCCGACACCAGCAGCCGCGCCGGCGCCATGGCCCGAGCGGCATCGCCGTCGTCGACGATGCGCGACCACACCGTGGGCACCCCGAACACCAGCGAGCCACCCTCGGACACGGCCTGCGCATAGTTCGGCGGCGACGGCTTGCCGGTGTGGACGAAGCGATTGCCGATGCGCAACGAACCCAGCAGTCCCAACACCAGACCGTGGACGTGGTACAGCGGCAGGCCGTGCACCAGCGTGTCCTCGGCGGTCCACTGCCAGGCGGCGGCGAGCATGTCGATGTCGGCCGCGATCGCGCGGCGGCTCAGCACCACGCCTTTGGGCGGGCCGGTGGTGCCGGAGGTGTAGATGATCAGCGCCGTCGCGTCCTGGGCGGGCTCGGCGTAGCGGTGCCAGGACCGCGCGTGCAGCCGCACCGGAATGTGCGGCAGCCCCCCGGTGTCCTCAGGGAGCTCGCCCAACCAGGCCAGCGCCCCTGAGTCGGTGAGGATGTGGCGGCGCTCGGCGGCACCCACGTCGGCGGGTACGGGAACGACGGGCACTCCGGCGATCAGCGCGCCGACGACGGCCAGCACGGTGGCGGCGGTCGGCCGGGCCAGCACGGCGACCGTGGCGGCGCCGGCGACCCGCTCGGCCACCGACGTGGCCGCGCCGACCAGGTCGCTGCGGCTCAGCGTCACGCCGTCGATCCGGACCGCGTCGTCGATGTCGGCGCCGGCGGCCACCGCCGCGGGGTTGAGAGAGGCCAGCAGCACGCACTGAGGCTACCCGGCCGGCCTGGGCGCGCTCGGCGATACTGGGGCGATGGATTCGATCCGGGCGCTCGCGTCCCGCCAGATCTATCAGAACAACTGGCTGACCATCCGCGAGGACGACATCCAGCGCCCCGACGGCAGCCACGGCATCTACGCCGTCGTCGACAAGCCCACCTACGCGCTGGTGATCCCGCGAGACGGGCACCGGTTCCACCTCGTCGAACAGTTCCGCTATCCACTGGGGTTGCGGCGCTGGGAGTTTCCCCAAGGCACCGCCCCGGACCGCGCGCACCTCGAACCGGCCGCCCTTGCCGCGCGCGAGCTGCGAGAGGAGACCGGACTGACCGCCGCGACACTGACCGAGCTGGGCCTGCTCGACGTCGCGCCGGGAATGAGCAGCCAGCGCGGCCGGGTGTTCCTCGCCACCGACATCACCGAGGGTGCGCACGACCGTGAGCACGAGGAACAGGACATGCGCAGCGCGTGGTTCGAGCGCGCGGAGATCGAGCAGATGATGCGCGACGGCGTCATCACCGACGCGCAGTCGATGGCCGCGTGGACGTTGATGCTGCTGGCCGGCCATTGACGTCTCAGTGAGGTGCGGGCGCGTGCGAGATCAACCCGTGACGCAACCGTGCCCGTGTCGGCGGGGATGGGTGTCGGTCAGCGGAGATACCGTGCACAGATAACTGGAAGAACACTGTGTGTTCGCAACCCACTGTGTGATCGGAACTACGGCGAGGACCATGTCTGCCAGACGGAGCGCGTGCGCGTCAGCAATGCTCGTCGCGGCCGCGTGCGTTCATCCGACCGCCACGGCGACGGCAGTCCTGCCCGACTGGTCGGGGCGCTACACCGTGATCACGTTCGCGTCGAACAAGCTGGGCACCAGTATCGCCGCCCGCCAGCCCGAGCCCGACTTCCGGGCCCAGTACACGTTCACCACGTCGTGCGCGGGGACGTGCGTGGCGACGGCGACCGACGGTCCGGCCCCCAGCAATCCGACGGTCCCCCAGCCGAGCCGCTACACCTGGGACGGCAAACAGTGGGTGTTCAACTACAACTGGCAGTGGGAGTGCTACCGCGGCGACGACGTCCCCCGCGAATCCGTGCCCGCCCGCTCGCTGGTGTTCTACGCACCGACGTTGGACGGCTCGATGTACGGCAGCTGGCGCACCGAGATCCTCGAAGGTGTCTGCAGGGGCACCGTCATCATGCCGGTTGCCGCCTATCCCGCCTGAGCGCTAGTCGAAGAGACCCTCGACGAGTGCCGTGGGCGAGCCGAACCGGTGCGCGGTGACCGACACCGCTTGTTCGCGCAGGAAGGTGAGCATCTCGATCCGCCCCGCCTCGACCACCGGTTGTGCATACAGAGCTATGTCGGCCCTGCCGTCACTGGCCTCAGCGAACGCCTCACGCGAACCCCCGAGGAGACGGACACGTTCAGGAGTGTTGTCACGCAGGGTCTTTCGCCACGCGTTGGTGTCCTCGACACGACAGGCCACGCCATGGGCGTGCAGCAGCGCGGCGGTCGCCGACTCCAGGGGCACGGGAGTCGAGACGGTGACGTGGCTGCGCGCCAGCACCCCCGCGGCGACGACCCGCAGCAGCGCGACGGTCGAATCACCTTCGGCGCGCACCGTGACGGGCACGGGCCGATAGCGCAGGACGTTCTTCTCCGCCGCGAGACCCGTCACGTCGCGGGTCACCCCGAATTCCTGCTCCCACGCGAGCGCGTCGGAGGCCAGGGATCTCTGCAACAACTCCGTGTCCACTTCGAGTTCACCTGCCGCACTGAGGAAGTCGGCCATCACGGGCGTCAGGGAGGCACCGCGGGTCGCCGGTGTGCTGCGCCAGTCGGTGAGACCGACGAGGTAGTTCGGTCCGCCGGCCTTCGTGCCGGCACCCACCGCCGACTTCTTCCACCCGCCGAAGGGTTGGCGCCGCACGATCGCGCCGACCGTCGATCGATTCACGTAGGCGTTCCCGGCCTCCACGGTGTCGATCCAGCGTTCGATCTCGGCTCGGTCCAGGGAGTGCAACCCGGCAGTCAGGCCGTAATCCACCTCGTTCTGGATCGCGATCGCCTCGTCCAGGTCGGCGGCTTCCATGAGGCCCAGTACGGGTCCGAAGTATTCGGTCAGGTGATACTCGGAGCCCCGGCGGACACCCGTCTTCACGCCGGGCGACCACAGCCGACCGGTGTCGTCCAGCCGGCGCGGTTCGACCAGCCACTTCTCCCCCGGCCCCAGCGTGGTCAAGGCCCGCAACAGCTTTCCGTCAGCGGGCTCGATCACCGGCCCCATCTGTGCGGTCGCGTCCGACGGATAGCCGACCGTCAGCGAGGTCACCGCGTCCATGAGCTGATTGCGCAGGCGTGCGGAGTGCGCGGCCGAACCGACCAGGATCGCCAGCGAAGCGGCCGAGCATTTCTGGCCGGCATGCCCGAACGCCGAAGCGACCAGATCCTTGACAGCCAGGTCGATGTCGGCGTGCGGGGTGATCACCATGGCGTTCTTGCCGCTGGTCTCGGCGAGCAACGGAAGGTCCGGCCGCAGCCTGCGGAACAGGGCCGCCGTGTCGAACGCACCGGTGAGGATCAGGCGCCCGACCCTCGGATCGGAGATCAGCTGCGAGCCGAGGTCACCCTCGTCGACGTGGACGAGCTGGAGCACGTCGCGCGGGACGCCGGCATCCCACAGCGCCTGGACCATCACCGAGCCGCACCGGCGGGCCTGCGTGGCCGGCTTGATGATGACCGCACTCCCCGCCGCCAGTGCCGCCAATGTCGAACCCGCCGGGATCGCGACCGGGAAGTTCCATGGCGGCGTCACGACGGTCAGCCCCACCGGGACAGCGACGGCACCGTCGACGTCGTCGAGGTTCTCGGCGAGGTGGGCATAGTAATTGGCGAAGTCGATGGCCTCGGAGACCTCCGGATCGCCCTGGTCGAGGGTCTTGCCGGTCTCGGCGGCCATCACCTCGAGCAGTTCCGCGCGGGCGGCTTCCAGGGCGCCGGCGGCGCGGCGCAGGATCGCCGCGCGCTGCGCGCCCGAGCGGGCTGACCACGAGTCCCCCGCGGCGACGCCGGCGGCGATCACCGTCTCCAGGCGATCGGCGCCGGTGACCGTGTGCTCCTCCACCAACGCAAGCCCCACCTGCGACCGGGCGATGCGGTCGGTGATGGCCCGGCCCCAGGCCCGGTTGCCTGGCAGCGACGGATCGGTGTCGGCGACGTTGGCGAACTCCGGCCGCACCGAATCGGCCGGGTCGTCGGCGCGTCGGTCCTGACGGCGATTCGGCTGCGGCACATGGGTGTCCAGCGCGGCCAGCGACGCGACGAAGCGATCTCTCTCCCGCTCGTAGAGGGACTGTTCGTCGTGCAGGTCGAACACCGCGGACATGAAGTTGTCCTGGCTCGCCCCCTCTTCGAGCCGTCGCACCAGATAGGCGATCGCCGCGTCGAAGTCTTTCGGATGCACCACGGGCACGTACAGCAGCAGGCCTCCGACGGTGCGGCGCACGGCTTCGGCCTGGGCCTCGGCCATCCCCAGCAGCATCTCGAAGTCGACGCGGTCGCGCACACCGCGGCGACCGGCCAGCACCCACGCGTACGCGATGTCGAACAGGTTGTGGCCGGCCACCCCGATGCGCACATTCGCCGTGCGGTCGGGGTGCAGCGCGTAGTCGAGCACGCGCTTGTAGTTGGTGTCGGTGTCCTGCTTCGTCGGCCACGTCGCCACTGGCCAACCGTGCAGATCGGCTTCCACGTGCTCCATCGGCAGATTGGCGCCCTTGACCAAGCGCACCTTGATGCCGGCGCCGCCGCGCCCTCTGCGAGCAGACGCCCACTCCTGCAGGCGCATCATCGCCGAGAGCGCATCCGGCAGGTACGCCTGCAGCACGATGCCGGCCTCCAGATGGACCAATTCGGGGCGATCCAACAGCCGGGTGAACACCGCGATCGTCATCTCGAGGTCGCGGTACTCCTCCATGTCGAGGTTGATGAACTTCTTGGTCGGCGAGGTGGCCGCGAGCGTGAACAGCGGCAGGAGGCTGCGCTCGACATGGTCGACCGCCTCGTCGAACGCCCATGGCGAATGCGGAGGCACGGTCGCCGAGACCTTGATCGAGACGTAATCGACGTCCGGGCGCGCGAGCAGGCGTTCAGTTCCGTCGAGGCGCCGTTGCGCTTCCCCGCGCCCCAGCACGGCCTCGCCCAGCAGGTTGATGTTGAGCCCCACCCCGCGCTTGCGGATGCGGGCGATGGACGGGCCGAGGCGCCGGTCGGTGGCGTCGACCAAAAGATGTCCGACCATGCCGCGCAACGCCTTTCGCGCGATCGGGATGACCAGACCGGGAATCACCAGCGACAGGGTCGCGCCCAGCGAGATCAGGCGGCGCAGGTGCCACGGCAGGAACCCGGGCGCGGTGCGGGCGAGCTCGCGCAGGTTGGCGGCAGCGACGCGGTGGTCGTCGGGACGGATCACGCGGTCGACGAATCCGACGGTGAAGTCGAGCCCCGCCGGATCGCGAAGAACATCGGCCAGCCGGCGAGCGGCTGCGGTGTCCCGTCGGCCCGCGGCGTCGTCGAGCCACTCGCGGACCAGGGTCTCGACGTCGGTGAGCACGTCAACATCGCGGTCGATCAGTGTCATGTCTTCCATGATCCGCGGCCAAGAACCCTAAAATAAAGCGATGTTTTGTGAAGGAAATACGTAAGTAGACGTGATGGTTCGTCGCCCCGACCTGCTGGACACCCGCCGGTTGCGCCTACTGCGCGAACTCAGCGTGCGCGGCACCATCGCCGGCGTGGCGGAGGCGCTGCACCAGAGTCCGTCGTCGGTGTCGCAGGCTCTGGCCCGACTCGAGCACGACGTCGGGGGTGCCGCTGCTCGAGAAGGTCGGACGCCGCGTGCGACTCACTCCGGCCGCCGAAGTCCTCGTCGAGCACACCGCGGTCATCCTGGACCGGCTCGAACTGGCCGCCAGCGACGTCGCGGCCCGCAGCACCGAGGCATCGGGAACGGTGCGAATCGCGGTGTTCCAGTCCGCCGCATCGGCGTTCATGCCGCAGATGCTCACCGCACTGGCGACGCGTCACCCCAGGCTGCGCGTGACGATGTCGCAGCGGGAACCGGAACAGGCGCTCTACGAGACGTGGATGCGGGAGTTCGACCTGGTGATCGCCGAGGAGTACCCCGGCCACGCCGCCCGCGTGTACCCCGACCTCGACCGCGAACCGCTGACCTCTGATCTGCTGCGCCTCGCCGTGCCCGCGAGCGGCGAGCCGTGGGATCAGGTGCGAACCGTGACCGACGCCGCGCTGCTGCCCTGGACCATGGAGCCCGTCGGCACCGCCTCTCGGCACTGGGCCGAACAGCTGTGCCGCCGAGCAGGGTTCGAGCCCGACGTCCGTTTCGAGACCGACGACCTGGAAGCGCAGATCGCCCTCATCGAAAGCGGCAACGCGGTGGCGATCCTGCCGGACTTGATGCGGGTGCGGCGCCGCCCCGACGTCCGCGTCGTCGACGTCGACGCACGCCGCCGCACCGTCTTCACCGCCACCAGGACCGCACTCAGCCGCACACCCGCGATCCGCGCCTGTCGCGCAGCGCTCGCATCCGTCGCGCCGGCGGAACTCACGTTGCCCTGAGCGCACCTTCTCTCCCGCGAGCAGACACGAACTCGAGCTCTTCGGGGCATGTCGAGCTCGAGGTCGCGTCTGCTCGCGGAGTTTCGCGGCCCTCATCTCGGGGCAATGGGGAGGCGGTCCGCACTCTGGCGAGGAGAGCTCATGACGACGATCGACGACACGACCCCGGTGCAGGATCTGACCGGGATCGTCGGACACCGCTTCATCTACACCTACGCCAACGGCTGGCGCTACGAGATGTACGTGAAGAACGACCACACGATCGACTACCGCATCCATTCCGGGATGGTCGGCGGCCGCTGGGTGAAAGACCAGCAGGTCGATCTCGTGGCGCTCGACGACGACCACTACAAGATCTCGTGGACCGAGCCGACGGGCACATCGGTGGCCGTCAACGTGATCCCCGGCAAGCGCCGACTGCACGGCGTCATTTTCTTCCCGCAATGGGTCGAACAGCACGGCGAACGTACGGTGTGTTTCCAGAACGACCATCTCGACCAGATGGCGGCCTACCGCGATCAGGGCCCGACGTATCCGATCTACGTGGTTCCGGAGTTCGCGACGATCACGCTGTTCGAGTACGTGGGGGCCGACGACGAGACGGTCATCGCGGTCGCGCCCGGGGACCTTCCGCCGGGCTGGGCAGACCGCACCAACTGAGCGCGACCAGACACAGTCTCGAGCTGTTTGCGGCGTGTCGCGCTCGAGTTCGCGTCTGCTCGCGCAAGAGAACTCAGGCCAGCCGGGCCACCGCGGCGGCGATCCGCTCGTCGGTCGCGGTCAGCGCCACGCGCACGTGCCGGGCACCGCGCGGTCCGTAGAACTCGCCGGGAGCCACAAGGATGCCCCGCTCGGCGAGCCAGGCGAGTGTCTCGCGGCCCGGCTCGTCGCGGGTGGCCCACAGGTAGAGGCCGGCCTCCGAGTGGTCGACCGTGAATCCGGCCGCACGCAACGCCGGCAGCAGCAGGTCCCGCCGGCGCTGATACCGCGCCCGCTGCTCTTGCTCGTGTGCGTCGTCGTCCAGCGCGGCCACCATCGCGGATTGCACCGGCGTCGGGACCATCATGCCGGCGTGTTTACGCACCGCGAGCAGTTCGGCGACCACTGCGGCGTCGCCGGCGACGAAGCCGGCGCGGTAGCTCGCCAGCGACGACGTCTTCGACAAGGAGTGCATGGCCAGGAGCCCGGTGTGGTCACCGTCGCAGACATCGGGATGCAGCACCGACAGCGGTTCGGCGTCCCAGGCCAACCCCAGATAGCACTCGTCGGAGGCGATCAGCACTCCGCGCTCGCGTGCCCAGCCGACGACCTTGCGCAGATGCTCGACTCCCAGCACCTTGCCCGTCGGGTTGCTCGGTGAGTTGAGGAACACCAGTGCAGGTACCGCGGGTCCCAGCTGGGTCAGCGAGTCGGCGCGCACGACGGCCGAACCGGCGAGTAGCGCGCCCACCTCGTAGGTGGGATAGGCCAACTCGGGGACGACGACGGTGTCGGCGGCGCCGAGGCCGAGCAGGGTCGGCAACCAGGCGATCACCTCTTTCGTACCGATCACCGGGAGTACCGCCGACGGCGTGAGCCCGGTGACGCCGTACCGCCTGCCGAGCGCGGCGACCGCCGCGTTCCGCAGCGCGGGGGTGCCGGCGGTGGTCGGATAGCCGGGCGCCGCGCCGGCTGCCGCGAGTGCGTCTCGGATCAGCGGCGCGACCGGGTCGACGGGGGTGCCCACCGACAGGTCGACGATGCCGTCCGGATGGGCCCGTGCGGCGGCGGTGACGTCGGCCAGGGTGTCCCACGGGAAGACGGGGAGCGACGCCGACCGGCGACGGGCGGCGAAGTCAGGCACGGGACCGTGTCCCGTCGATGCGGTCAGTCCTCACCCTGCGGGGGCAGGTCCTTGACCGCCTGCGGATCGTTGTCGGTCTGGCCGACCTTCGATGCGCCGCCGGGCGAGCCCAGCTCGCTGAAGAAGTCGGCGTTGATCTGCGTGTAGCTGGCCCACTGGTCCGGCACATCGTCTTCGTAGTAGATGGCCTCGACCGGGCACACCGGCTCGCAGGCGCCGCAGTCGACGCACTCATCGGGGTGGATGTACAGCATCCGGGCGCCCTCGTAGATGCAGTCGACCGGGCATTCCTCGATGCATGCCTTGTCTTTGACGTCGACGCAGGGCTCGGCAATCGTGTACGTCACGAACTTCTCCTAAGTCCTCTCGAACTACCTGTCCGGTGGGCTGTTCCCGGTAGGCGCGCTGGTCGGCGCGACCGGCTCAGCAAGTATCCCTGCCGCTGGATGGCCGCGCGTGTCAGTGTGCCCTAACTCCGCGAATCCCCGGTAGGGGTTCCGCGTGGTTACTGATACTAAACGTCGCAGATACCACGCGCGTCGCACCTCGGGGGAAGACGATCGGGAGTGTCGGGAATGGATTCGGACCGCGGTCCGTTTCAGCCGGTGCCAGCGTCGGATCGTCCGACACACGTCCGGAAGGAATCCTCATGACCAGTTCTGTTGCCACTGCCCTGCCGACCGGCACCTGGGCGATCGACCCCGTCCACTCCTCGGTCAACTTCTCCGTACGCCACCTCGTGGTGAGCAAGGTCCGCGGCGGATTCGACACGTTCAGCGGGACCATCACCGTCGCCGAGGACGGCACGCCGTCCGTGCAGGCCGAGATCGCGGTCGACTCGATCGACACCCGCAACGAGCAACGGGACGCGCACCTGAAGGCCGCCGACTTCTTCGACGTCGAGAACCACCCCGTCGCCACCTTCGCCTCCACCTCGGTGCGTGAAGCCGGCGATCATTACGTGCTCGAGGGAGACTTCACCCTCAAGGGCGTCACCAAGGCGATCTCACTGGAGCTCGAGTTCAACGGGGTGAACCCCGGCATGGGACACGGCGAGGTGGCCGGCTTCGAGGCGTCAGTCGTACTGAACCGCAAGGACTTCGGCATCGACATCGACATGCCGCTGGAGACGGGCGGCGCCGTGGTGGGCGACAAGGTCACGATCACGCTGGAGATCGAAGCACTGAAGCAGGCCTGACGTTCACGGGCCGCATCGCCCTGCGGCGATGCGGCCCGCTTCATCATCGGGTGATGGCTTCCTTGAGCCCGGCCGAAACCGCCTTCGTGGCGACCTTCCGGCCCTTGTGACGCTTACCCGATGCGGTGCTCCGGCGGCGCAGCAGCAGCACCGCGACGACGACGGCACCGACGGCTGCCGCGAGCACGACGCCCGACGTCTGCGGCGCGTTCTCGGCAACGGCGTTCTTCACCTCACCGGCCTTGTCCTGGACGGAATCGACGACCTGCGAGGCCTTTTCGTTGGCCGCCTGCGTGACGTCCTCGGCCTTGTGCTTGACCTCGTCGACCTTCTGCTTCGCTTCGGCCTCGACCCGGTCGGCCGCGCCGTCTGCGCGCAGATCGTCGTTGCCGGTGGCGTCACCGACCGCTTCCTGTGCGCGGCCGGCCATCTCCTGAGCCTTGTCGGACAGCTCTCCCATGATCACTCCTTCGATTTTCCGTTGCTGTCCTTGAGACGGCGGCGAACGCGAGATCCGAACGGCGGGGGCCCGTGATGTCGGACACAACGGGTCATTCGCCAACGAGGCCCCACGTGGCTTCGGTGCCGACATGACCGATGCGGGCCACCTAGGAAGCGAACGCCATGCGCGGAAAATCCGAAAACCGTGGTCATCGAGAGTCGTCAGGTGGTCACGATCGGATGGCTTATCTCACCGATCTGGTCGATGCTCAACGTCAGCTGGTCACCGGGTCGCAACCAGTGGCCCATCTCCATGCCGGAACCACCTGGCAAGGTTCCCATGGCGAACAGCTCTCCGGGAAACAGTCTTTCGTCCCGAGATGCGTGGGCGAGCATCTCGCCGAGCGTCCATTGCATCCCCCTGCTGAACACTGTCCCCACGGTCGCGCCGTTGATGGTCACCGATCCGGTCAGATCGCCGATGTGAGGCAGGATCTCATCGGCACTCACCGCGAGCACCGACATCGACGAGGTGAAGTGCTTGGCCTTCTGCGGGCCCAGTCCGGTCGCCATCTCCCCCCGCTGTACGTCGCGGGCGCTGAAATCGTTGACGACCACGAACGCGCCGATGGCCTCGACCGCTTCGGCAGGGTCGGCATTGAACAGCGGTGCGCGCAGGACGAACCCGACTTCCAACTCGAAATCCAATGCACGCGAATAGGACGGAACATCGATCGGTGTGCCGCTGGGCACGAACGTCAGATGATTGGACATGTAGTAGATCGGCTGACGGTAGAACAGCGGCTTGGGCTTGAACGCGGGGAACGGGCGGCGCGTCAGTCTCTCCACCATCCCGGCGGCGCGCGATTGGCCCGGATGGAAACGCCGCACCAGACCGCGCGCTGCATCGATGGCGTGCCGCTCGTAGAGCATGAAGTCGCGAAACGACGCGGGCTGGACGGGCAGCAGGTGGCCCGAGAGCCGGTGGTGGTGACGGGCCATCGAGAGTTCCCACTCGCGGTCGAAAACCCGGCCACCGAGCGCATCGCTGTCAGGCGCGGCCTGCCAGCTGCCGTCGGCAGCGAGCGTTTGCACCGCGATGTGTCCGTCGACCAGAGCCCGTCGCAGCTTCACAGTGAAGGTGATACCAGCTCGGGCTGTGACGCGCGGGAGGACGTGCGCGGTCCCCACGATCGAGCGCGCGCACAGTGCCCGCCTGTCGCGGCGTGTCGACGTGCAGACGCTCCCCCGCAAGCGGGAGGTGCCCCCAGCGCTCGCGGAGAAGAGCTAGGCCGCCAGCGGGGTGTAGTCCGTCGAGCGTTGCCGGGCGGGACGCCCGATGCCGGCGGCGATCGCGACGAGTTCGGCGACGGTCTTGGCGCTGCCGTTCTCCGAGCCCGCCATCCGCGAGATCGTTTCCTCCATCAGCGTGCCGCCGAGGTCGTTGGCCCCGCCGCTGAGCATCACCTGGGTGCGCTCGACCCCGAGCTTCACCCACGAGGTCTGGATGTTGGAGATCCTGCCGTGCAACATGATCCGCGCCAACGCGTGCACCGCCCGATTGTCCCGGTGCGTGGGACCCGGCCGCGAGCCGCCCGCCAGATACAGCGGCGAGGACTGGTGCACGAACGGCAGCGGCACGAACTCGGTGAAACCGCCGGTGCGGTCCTGGATCTCGCGCAGCACGTTGAGATGCCCCACCCAGTGCCGTGGCTGCTCGACGTGGCCGTACATCATCGTCGAGGACGACCGCAGCCCGACCTCGTGGGCGGTGGTGATGACCTCGATCCACATCGGGGTCGGCAGCTTGCCCTTGGTCAGCACCCAGCGCACCTCGTCGTCGAGGATCTCGGCCGCCGTGCCCGGGATCGTGTCGAGGCCGGCCTCGCGCAGCGCGGTCAGCCAGTCCCGAATCGAGGTGCCCGCCCGCGTCACGCCGTTGGCGATCTCCATCGGTGAGAACGCGTGCACATGCATCGACGGCACCCGCGCCTTGACCGCCCGGACCAGGTCGGCATATCCGGTGACCGGCAGCTCGGGGTCGATGCCACCCTGCATGCACACCTCGGTCGCGCCCGCCACATGCGCTTCCCACGCCCGGTCGGCCACCTCGGCCGTCGACAGCGAGAACGCATCGGCATCGCCCTTGCGCTGGGCGAACGCGCAGAACCGGCAGCCGGTGTAGCAGATGTTGGTGAAGTTGATGTTCCGGTTCACGACGAACGTGACGTCGTCACCGACGACGTCACGGCGCAGCGCGTCGGCGAATGCGGTGACCGCCTCCAGAGCCGGGCCGTCGGCCGTGGCCAGCGCCAGGTACTCGTCGTCCGAGCAGCCCGCCGGGTCCGCCTCGGCCGAGCGCAGCGCGGCCAGCACATCGGTGTCGATGCGTTCGGGCGCGCGGGCGGCCAACTCCGACACCTTGGCGCGGATCGCGTCCCAGTCGCCGAACGCCGACCCCAGATCGCTGCGGGTCTCGGTGCGACGGCCCTCGCTGTCGATGGCAGCGTGCAGGTCGACCCGGCCCAGTGATTCGGCGGCTTCGTCGGGCTCCTGCCAGGGCCGCCCGACCGGGTTCACGTCGCGTGCGTAGCCCGTGTCGGGGTCGGCCAGCGCGGCGACATGCCCGCCCACGCGTGGATCGATCCACGCCGCACCGGCGGTGACGTACTGCGGCTGCGCGGTCAACCGCTGCACCAGGTCGTAGCCGGCGTCGGCGGTGACCGCGGCCAACTCGTCGAGTGCAGGCCAGGGCCGTTCGGGGTTCACGTGATCGGGGGTCAGCGGGGAGACACCACCCCAGTCGTCGACCCCGGCCCCGATCAACGACAGGCACTCGGCCCGCGACACCAGATTCGGTGGCGCCTGGATGCGCATCTTCGGACCCATCACCAGACGCGTCACCGCGATCGTGGCCAGGAAGTCGTCGATCCCCGCATCCGGCGTCGCCGCCATCGCGGTGTGGTCCTTGGCGCGGAAGTTCTGCACGATCACTTCCTGCACGTGCCCGAACTCCCGGTGTGAGCGGCGGATCGCGTGGATCGTCTCCGCCCGCTCGGTCAGCGTCTCCCCGATGCCGACCAGCAGCCCGGTGGTGAACGGGATCGACAACCGGCCCGCATCGTCGAGCGTGCGCAACCGCACCGCCGGGTCCTTGTCGGGGCTGCCGTAGTGGGCCAGCCCCTTCGTCTCGAACAACCGTCGCGACGTCGTCTCGAGCATCATCCCCATCGACGGCGCCACCGGCTTGAGCCGGGAGAGCTCCGACCAGCTCATCACCCCGGGATTGAGGTGGGGCAGCAGGCCGGTCTCCTCCAGCACCCGGATGGCCATGGCCCGCACGTAGTCCAGGGTCGAGTCGTAACCGCGTTCGTCGAGCCACTGCCGCGCCTCGTCCCAGCGCGCCTCCGGCCGATCCCCCAGCGTGAAAAGGGCTTCCTTGCATCCCATCTCGGCACCCTGGCGGGCCACCTCGAGGATCTCGTCGGGCTCCATGAACATGCCCTTGCCCTGCGCGCGCAGCCGGCCCGGCACCGTGACGAACGTGCAGTAATGGCAGGTGTCACGGCACAGGTGCGTCACGGGGATGAACACCTTGCGCGAGTACGACACCGGCAGCCGGCCCTGCGCGCCCCGCCTGCCCGCGGCCTCCAGGCCGGCGTGGCGCACCCGCGCCGCGCTGGCACACAGGTCGGCGAGATCGTCGCCACGGGCCGTCATCGCGACCGCGGCTTCCTCCACGTTCAGCGCCACTCCGTCGCGCGCGCGTCGCAACACTCGTCGCATCGCCGCCGCCGAGGGCGGTACGGACGCAGGGGGCAGGCTGGGAGTGGGCAGATCGGTGCCGCGCTGGGAATTCAGAGCCACTTCCCCATAACCCCGGCGTCGACGCGGATCATCCGCGCGTCTCACATTCTGAAACAACAGCGCCTGGCATACCGGCCACAGTAGTCAACGGCGGTTCGGGACGGGGCGCGCCCCGCTGCGTTCCGCCGCCGCCCGTCGCCGGGTCAGCAGCCAGCCCGCGGGCAGCGCGCCGACGGCGATGAGCAGGATCGACGCGTACTCCATCAGCCCGACTCCGCCGAAGACGATGTCGTCGCCCGGACCACCGAAAGTGCACAGCAGCACGGTCGCGAGCCACGCCCACAGCGGCGCGGCCGCCAGCCGTGTCGACGTTGTCCACTGCAGGGCGACCCACACCAGCGCCACGTTGATCGCCCCACTGACGACGGCACTGATCGGGACGGGCACACCGCCTAGCCGCAGCGGAAGGAAGAAGACGGCCATCAACGCCGAGAGCACGCCGTCGAACGACAGGACGGCGAGCACGAAAAAGCGCAGCCGGTCGGAGGCCGGCGGTGCGGGAGAACTCAGGTCGGGATGCTGTCGAGCACGGAAACCAGGGAGCCCACGACCCACTGGAAGTTGTCGAGGCGATCCTGCCAGTGCTGCAGGTTGGGATCGAGATCCGGATCCATGGGCTTCCCTTCCGCGCGTCGGGCAGACCAGGGCAGCGTACCCCGTCCGGCCCCACCTCACCCTCGGCTCACCCGAGGCTCAACCCGGCGAGCAGATCCGTCTCCCATCCCCGCTCATCGCGCTCCCCCGCCTCACCGGAGACCAGCACGTAGTGTTCCACCGCCGGCACCGGCAGGGCGATGTCGTTGGACAGCGCCATCGCCGCCCCGTCCGGGGCCACCTGCACCTGGGTCGCGTGCGCGCGCAACGCGGCAACCTTGGCGGGCAGGTGGGCACTGATGTCGAGGGCGGCGTCGATCGTGTCGTCGGCGAATCCGATGAGCGGCAGCTCCTCGGGCTCGAGGGTGATCCAGTGCGCCGGGAGCCCCGAGAGCCCGGCGAGGCCGTCGCGAAGTGCGTTCTGCGACATGACGTTCCAGTAGAACTTCGGCACCTGCCACTGTGCTGCGGCGACGCCGGCCGTCGCGATGCGATGGGCATGGATGTGGTCGGGGTGGCCGTAACCGCCCTGCGGGTCGTAGGTGACGACGACGTGCGGGCGAAGGTCGTCGATCACCGCCGCGAGTGCGGCGGTCTGCTCGTCGAGGTCACCGTCGACGAACCGTTGCCGGTGCCGGGCGGGCGTGCCCGCCATCCCGGAATCCCGCCACCGGCCGGCGCCGCCGAGATAGCGGGGCCGGTCGACCCCGAGCGCGGCGAGCGCGGCGGTCAGTTCGCCGATCCGGTAACCACCCAGCTGATCGGCCGCGTCGACGGCCAGCTGCGCCCACTGCTCCCCGATCACCTCACCCTCCTCGCCCAGCGTGCACGTCAGCACCTGCACCTGCGCGCCGCGGGCGCAGTAGTGCGCGATCGTGCCGCCGGTGGTGAGGGTCTCGTCGTCGGGGTGGGCGTGGACGAACAGCAGGCGCGGCGTCTCCATGCGCCCAGCTTGCCCGCTTGCCTGCCGCTCATCGACTCCAGGTGTGGCTTACATTCGCCTGGTGTCCCGCCGCAGGTTGGAGTTCGGCTGCGCGATCGTCGTGATCGGTCTTCTCGCCGGCGTCGCCGGGGCCGCGACGACGCTGCTGCTGCACGCCGTCGAGCACCTCACCTACCGCTACAGCTTCGGCACGCTGCTCACCGGTGTCGAGGACAGCGGCCCCTGGCGCCGCGCGCTCGGTCCGATGGTCGGCGGTGCGCTGGCCGGGGCCGGCTGGTGGCTGCTGCGGCGCCGCGGTTCCGTGCCCACGCTGTCCGCGGTTCTGGCCGGCGAGCAACCAGTGCGGCGGCTCGCGCTCACCGGTGACGCCGCCCTGCAGGTGCTGCTCGTCGGATCGGGTGCCTCGCTGGGTCGCGAAGGCGCACCCCGCCAACTCGCCGTGGCATGGGGCGATCTCGGCACGTCGCGGTGGGCACTCACCGCCGCCGACCGTCGCATCCTGCTCGCCTGCGCGGCCGGCGCCGGCCTGGGCGCGGTGTACAGCGTGCCGCTGGGCGGTGCGCTGTTCGCGACGCGAATCCTGTTGGGCACCTGGCACCCTCGCGCGCTGGGCACGGCGCTGATCACCTCCAGCCTGGCGGTCGCCGTCGCAGCCCCGGTGACGCACCTGGAGCATCCGCTGACCTGGCCTGCCGCCGACCTCTCGCCGCTGTTCGCCGTGCTCGCCGTGGCATTGGCACCGCTCGCGCTCGTCGTCGGAGTGGCGTTCACCCGCATCACCGCCTCCCGACCGGTGGCGGCGTCCCCGGCCCTCATCCCGGCGATCGCCGCTGCGGGGCTGCTCACGGGGGTGTGCTCGATCTGGCTGCCGGAGCTGCCCGGCAACGGTCGCAGCGTGCTCGAGGTCAGCGTCGGCAGCGGTCTCACCCTCGGCGCCGCGGCGGCGATCTTGGTGCTCAAACCTCTTCTGTCGGCCGCGTTTCTGCGCGCCGGGGCCGTCGGCGGTCTGCTGACCCCCGCTTTGGCGACGGGTGCGGCGGCCGGTTCGGTGGTGGCGCTGGGCCTCGACGCGGTGACCGGTGTCGCTCTCGACGTGCCCGCGGTGTCGCTGACGTGTGCGGCCGGGGTACTGGCGATCACTCAACGCTCGCCGCTGTTCGCCGCACTGTTCGTGTGGGAGCTGGCGCGCCCGCCGGTGTGGCTGCTCGCCGTGTTCGCGTTGGCGGCGTTCACCGCCTACGGCCTGTCGCGGTTGCGCCGCACGACTGCCTCCTAGCGACCTCCCGGCTACTGGGGCAGCTTGACCCACCGGCCGGCGTCGCCGACGATCCCGACCGGCACAGCACCGGTCAGGCTGACGCCGCCGACGCTGGGGCCGGCGGCGACGATCGTCGTGTCCTGCAGGATCGGCAGCACGGTGGCCATGTCCCACAGGCGCGGCTCGACGTCGTCGATCACGTCGCCCACGTCGGCGGTGCCCTGCAGCGCGGCATCGATCCGGGGCTGGATCGCCCGATCGCAGATGCCGGTGATGTTGCTCGGCGCCTGCACGAGCTCGCCGGTCTCCGGCGCGGGTACGGGCGTGGACGTCGCGATGGTCGCCGGCGGCGCGGGCCGGGAGGTGGCCGTCGTCGTGGTCCTGGGCGACGGCGCGGGGGCGGTCGTGGTCGGCGTGGGCGTAGCGGGTGTGGTCGGGGTGCTCGGCGCCGTGGTCGGGATGGCCGTCGCCTCCAGGGCCGGACATCCGAACCGCGACGCCAGTGCGGTCGCGAGATCGCCCCCGGCCTGGTGCCAACCGACGACGGCGTCGACCGTGTTGTCCGTCAGCGCCTCTCCGTAGAGCGTGACCGGGTCGAGTGCCGACACCGACGCCGCGATGCCGACGCTGCGCAGCTGGTCTGCGGCGGTGTTGGCGACCGCGACCGACGTCGGGTCGTTGGCCGCCACGCCCAACACCAAGGTGAGCGGCTCACCGTCCTTGACCAACTGGCCACGGTCGTTCTCCGGTGTCACGGACGGCGACGGGCGGGGGGTGGGCGTCGGAGTGGAGGTGGGGGTCGGGGCCTCGATCTGGTACCCGGCCGCTTCGAGAAGGTCCATCGCCTCGTCCCGCGTCATCGCCGGCGGAGCCGTGGGCGTGTAGCCCGGGTCCGACGGCGAACGGACCTGCGCCTGCGCCAGTGTCACGGTGTTGTCGTCACCGGCTCCGACGGCGGCCAGCAGGTCGACGTCGAGCAGGCCGAGGACGGCCTTGCGCACCTGGGCGTCGCTGAGGGCGGGCCGTTGCGCCCGCAGCGTCAGCTGCATCACCCGCGGCGTGACGATGCGGGCGGTTCGCACGTCGGGGATCGCCGAGAGTTGTGCGAACACCGCGGACCCGCCGTGCACCTGCGCCACCTGGGTGTCGCCGTTGCGGATCGAATCCGCCAGCGCGGCCGGCGCCCCACCCCGGCGGAACAGGATGAGGTCCGGGACGGCCGGTGTGCCCCAGTAGCGGTCGTTGCGCGCCAGCAGGATCTCGTCGCGCTGCGGGTCGATGCTCTCCACGCGGAACTGCCCACCCGTCACCGGCAACGCCTGTGCGAGCCCCGCCGAGAACCCGCCCGGCACGTCCTTGACGATGTGCGCGGGCAGCAGGTTGTGGAACAGCTCGCGCCACGCCGGATAGGGCTGGGAGAACGTGACCACCGCGGTCTTGCCGCCTTCGACCGACTGCACCCCGGTGATGAGGTCGTAGCCCGCCGGATCGACGGTGCCCGGCTCGCTGACCATCTGCCGCCACAGGTACCAGAAGTCGTCGGCGCCGATCGGCGCGTTGTCCGTCCACTGCGCCTCGGGGCGGATCTTGTAGGTGACGGTGAACGGGTCCTGGCTCGTCACCTCGGCGGACTCCAACAGCGTCGGATCCATTTCCCAGCGGGATCCGGTCGGGGTGCGGGAGTCGGGGATCGGCCGGAACGCGCTCGGCAGCACCAGCGAGCTGATCGCCGCGTTGACCGGGGACTGGTCGGAGACCAGGTGGGCGTTGAAGCCGGGACCGATCGAATCGATCGCCATGATGATCTGCGTCGCCTTCGTCGGCGGCGGGGCCGTGGCCTTCGTGGTGTCGGTGCTCTGCGGCGCCGGCGGCGGGCTCACCGTGCACCCCGAGGCGGCCACCATCACCGCGACCGCGCAGCAGAGAACTCGGCGGGCGGTCGGCACGCTGTACAGGGTAGCGACGGGCGTCCCCTAGACCCCGGCCTGCTGGTTGGCCTGCTGCTTGGCCCGCGCCTTGGCACGCGCCCGCAGCGAGCCGGTCAGCTCCACCTTGCGCACCCGCACGATCTCCGGGGTCACCTCCACGCACTCGTCCTCGGCGCAGAACTCCATCGCCTTCTCCAGATCGAGCTCCAGCGGGCGGGCCAGCGTCTCCATCACGTCGGCCGTCGACGACCGCATGTTGGTGAGCTTCTTCTCCCTGGTGATGTTGATGTCGAGGTCTTCGGCGCGCGGGTTGATGCCGACGACCTGACCCTCGTAGGTCTCCTGGCCGGGCTCGACGAAGAACTGCCCGCGGTCGGCGAGCTGGATCATCGCGAACGGGGTGATCTGGCCGGACCGGTCGGACACCAGCGAACCGGTGTGGCGGGCGCGGATCTCCCCGGCCCAGGGCCGGTAGCCGTCGAAGACGGCGTTGGCGATGCCGGTACCGCGGGTCAGCGTCAGGAAGTCGGTGCGGAACCCGATCAGGCCGCGGCTGGGCACGATGAAATCCATCCGCACCCATCCGGCGGCGTGGTTGGTCATCTCCTCCATGCGGCCCTTGCGGGCGGCCATCAGCTGGGTGATCGCACCGACGAACTCCTCGGGGCAGTCGATCGTCATGGCCTCGAACGGCTCGTGCAGCTTGCCGTCCACCATGCGGGTGACCACCTGCGGCTTGCCGACGGTCAGCTCGAAGCCCTCCCGGCGCATCTGCTCGACCAGCACGGCGAGCGCGAGCTCACCACGGCCCTGGACCTCCCAGGCGTCGGGGCGGCCGATGTCGACGACCTTGATGGAGACGTTGCCGACGAGCTCGGAGTCCAGCCGGTTCTTGACCATGCGCGCGGTCAGCTTGTGCCCCGACACCTTGCCCGCGATCGGCGAGGTGTTGGTGCCGATCGTCACCGAGATGGCGGGCTCGTCGACGCTGATGCGGGGCAGTGCGTGCGCGTGGTCGGGGTCGGCGAGCGTGTCGCCGATCATGATCTCCGGGATACCGGCGACGGCGACGATGTCGCCGGCGACGGCCTCGTCGGTCGCGGTGCGCTCGACGCCGACGGTGACCAACAGCTCGGTGATCTTGGCGGTCGTGATCACCGGGTGGCCGTCGACCTCGCGCATCCACGCGACCTGCTGACCCTTCTTGATCCGGCCCTTGTAGATGCGGATCAGCGCGAGCCGGCCCAGGAACGCCGACGCGTCGAGGTTGGTGACGAGTGCCTGCAGCGGTGCTTCCGGGTCGCCCTGCGGCGGCGGGATGTGCTCGAGCAGCACGTCGAACAGCGGGTCGAGGTTCTCGCCGTCGGGGTTCTCGCCGTTGGCGGGAGCGGTGGTGCTGGCGATGCCGGCGCGACCCGAGGCGTACAGCGTCGGCAGGTCGAGCGCTTTCTCGGCGGCGGCCTGGGCGTCCTCGTCGAGATCCGAGGCGACGTCGAGCAGCAGGTCGTGGCTCTCCTCGACGACCTCGGCGATGCGGGCGTCGGGCCGGTCGGTCTTGTTGACCACCAGGATGACGGGCAGATGCGCGGCAAGGGCCTTGCGCAACACGAACCGGGTCTGCGGCAGCGGACCCTCGGATGCGTCGACGAGCAGCACCACGCCGTCGACCATCGACAAGCCGCGTTCCACCTCGCCACCGAAGTCGGCGTGGCCGGGGGTGTCGATCACGTTGATGACGGTCATCGAGCCGTCCGGGTGATGCCGGTGCACCGCGGTGTTCTTGGCCAGGATGGTGATGCCCTTTTCCTTCTCCAGGTCACCGGAGTCCATCAGCCGTTCGATCGCGTCGTCGCCGCGGTGGGTCAGCGCCCCGGATTGACGCAGCATCGCGTCGACCAGGGTGGTCTTGCCGTGGTCGACGTGGGCCACAATGGCGACGTTGCGGAAGTCGGGGCGTGCAGTCACGTCGCTGATTGTCGCAGTGTGGTGCACCGATCGCGAAAACGAGAGATACCCGTCACGTGGCCAGCAAGCTGACCGACCTCACCCCGAAGAAGAAATGTTGCCGCAGCAAGCCGCGCTGCAAGAAATGTCCTGTGGTGCTGCACAAGGTGCACAGAGCCGAGCGCACCGGGCTGCGCGGCAAGGAGCTCGAGAAGGTCTACAAGCGGGCCAGAAAGGCCTGATCGCGGGCGGTCGACGGGCGTACCGTGGAGGTACCCGTCACTTTCGTGGAGGTTGGCCATCATGACGGTTTTCGAGGTGCTCACCGTGGCCCTGATCATCGCGCTGGCGACACTGACCGCGCTGGCGATCTATCTGGGTCTGATGAACTGGATCGGCGCGCTGTACCTGGTGCGGTGCTCGGCCTGTCACCATCTGGCGTTCAGTTCACGGCGAGATCCGCGGGTGTCGTGCCCGCACTGCGAACATCCCACGCTGCTGCACCCGATCTACGCGGCACGCCACCGTGACGCCCCGGTGCGCGTGCTCGACGACCGGCTGCGGTTCTAGCGCGGCACGTCTGGCGGGGTGATGCCGCGCGGCGTCAGCCCCAGCGATCGCACGTGCGTCGCGATCTCACCCAGGCTGGTGGTCCACACCTCTGCATGCCCGGCGACGTAGCCGATGAGGTGGTCGAGTTCTTCTGCGCGCGAGGGTCTTCCGCTGAGGAAGGGGTGGTTGGTCAGCACCCAGCACCCCCCGACCCGGCGCATGGCGTCGAACTCGAGCTGCCACAACTCCCGTGCCTTGCGGGGTGATTCGATGAGTCCGCTGCCGGACACGTCGGGCAGATAGCAGTACTGCTCCCAGTCGTCGAGCGCCCACTGGATCGGAATCTCGACCAGATGCCCGTCGTCCCCCACCGCGAGTTCGTAGGGCTGGTCGGCGTCCATCAGGCTGGAGTCATAGAGGAAGCCACGTTCGACGAGCAGGGCCGGGGTGCGCCACGACAGGTCCCACATCGGCGCCCGGTACCCCACCGGCCTGACCCCTGCCACGTCGGCCAGCGCGGCCAATCCGCGGTCCAGCGCGTCGATCTCGCCCTCGAGCGAGAGCCGGGTGGGCTGCTCGTGCAGATAGCCGTGGTGGGCGATCTCGTGACCGGCGGCGACGATCGCGCGGACCGCGTCCGGATAACGGTCGGCGGTGTGACCGGGCACGAAGAAGGTCGACGCGATCTGGTGGCGCTCCAGCAGCGACAGGATTCGTGGCAGACCCACGAGCGGACCGTAGGCCTGGTGGCTCATCACACTCATCCGCGCACCCACCGACTGCCAGTCACCGGAGGGCTCCCACAGCACCGCGGATTCGGCATCGACGTCGAAGGTGAACACCGCCGCCGCGAGTTTGCCGCTCGGCCAGGCGAATTCGCTCATGTCACCGGCCCGCCATCAGGGTGATCAGTTCGTAGGCGAGGTTGGCCGCCGCGACAGCGGTCACCTCGGCATGATCGTAGGCCGGCGCGACCTCGACGACGTCGGCCCCCACGATCGGCAGCTCTCGCATCGCTCGCAGAACGGCGACCAGCTCCCTGCTCGTCATTCCGCCGATCTCCGGAGTGCCGGTGCCCGGCGCGAACGCGGGATCGAGGACGTCGATGTCGATCGACACGTACACCGGATGGTCGCCCACCCGCTCCAGGATCCGTTCGATCGTGCCGTCGACGCCGATGCGGTCGATGTCGCGGCAGTGCACGACGGTGAAGCCGAGCTCGGCGTCGTCCAGCAGATCGGCACGATCGTAGAGCGATCCGCGAATACCGACGTGTGCCGATCGGTCTTTGACCAGCAGACCCTGCTCGGCGGCCCGACGGAACGGTGTGCCGTGGGTGCACGGCGCCCCGAAGTAGGTGTCCCAGGTGTCGAGGTGGGCGTCGAAGTGCACGAGCGCGAGCGGTCCGTGCACCGCATGCAGGGCCTGCAATGACGGCAGGGCGATCGTGTGGTCCCCGCCCAGGAGCACCACTCTCTGGCCGTCCTCGACGAGCAGATCGGTCACGCCGGCGCGGATCTGGTCGACTGCGGCGGAGATGTCGAACGGGTTGGCGGCGATGTCGCCGGCGTCGACCACCTGGGCGGCGGTGAACGGAGCGACGTCGAGCGCCGGGTGGTAGGGCTTGAGCAACCGCGACGCCTGCCGAATCGCGGCGGGGCCGAACCGCGCCCCGGGGCGGTAGGTGACCCCGCTGTCGAACGGCACGCCTGCCACCGCGATGTCGTAGCGCTCCACCTCGTGGCGCTGCGGCAGCCGTGCGAACGTGCCCAGGCCCGCGTAGCGGGGCACCTGCTGGGCGTCGACCTGTCCGAGCGTGCCGTTGGCAGTGCGCACATGAGATCCCTGTGCCATGAGATGTTCTCCTTTCACACCCGTGACCGTGTCGACCCGCCGTTGCAGGACAACACCTGGCCGACCACGGCGGACACCTCGAAGTCGGCGAGCAGTTCCACCGCCGCCGCGATCTCATCCGGATCCCCGATGCGGCCCAACGGGATTGCGCCGGCATAACGGGCGTGCACGGTAGCCAGGTCCACCCCCGCGGCGGCGGCGTCGACCTGCAGTTGCGGAGTGTCGGTGACACCGGGCGCCACCCCGTTGACGATGATCCCCTCCGGGGCCAGTTCTCGGCCGAGGGTCTTCACCAGCGAGATCAGGCCCGCCTTGGACGCCGCGTACGCCGTCGCCTCGGGCCAGCCCGTGACACCCCACTCGCTGGTGATCACGACGATGCGCCCCTCTCCCCGGCGACGCATGTGCGGCAGCACCGCTTGGATCAGGAAGAAGGTGCCGCCGAGATTGGTGTCGACGACGTTCCACCAGTCGGCGCCATCGTGGTCGAGCAGCGGTGCCATCGTCATGTAGGCGTGGTTGGCGACGAGCACGTCCAGTCGGCCGCACTTGTCAGCGACGGCGTCGGCGATACGCACACATTCGGCCGGATCGGAGACATCGCCGGGTACTGCGAATCCGCGGATGCTGCGGGCCAATTCGATCAGCTCGGCAGTCTCGTGCAGATCGTTGACGGCCACGGTGGCGCCGGCGGCCGCCAGTCGGCGGGCATGCGCGACCCCCATGCCCTGGCCGGCTCCGGTGATGAGCGCGACGCGCCCGGTCAGAGAGGTCGTCATATCACCGCTCCCGAGTTGACGTTGACCACGTCGCCGACGCTGAATCCCGCGTCGCACACCAGATACTCCACACATCGGGCGACCTCGGCTGGCAACGCCAGCCTGCGCAGCGGCAGCGTGGCAAGGTAATCGGCTGCGCGCCAGGGGGAATCGGCGGCCAGCAGAGGTGTGTCGGTGGGTCCGGGTGCGACGGCGTTGACCCGCACCCCGGTGGGCGCGACCTCGGCGGCGAGGCTGCGCATCGCGCCCAGCAGGGCGCCCTTGGCCGCGGCGTAATGCGCGTCGTGCTCACCTCCCCCGACCGCGAGTTCACTCGCGATGGCCACCAGCGAGCCCTGATTCGCCTCCAGGTCGGGCAGGCACGCCCGCGCGAGGTTGACGAAGCCGCCCAGGTGCACCCGCAGCATGCGGCGCCATGCCGTCGCGGTGATCTCCTCGACCGGCGCCATCGCGTAGTGCCCCGCGACGCTGACGGCTGCGGCCACCGGTCCCAGCCGTGCCCGTACCCCGTCGATGGCCGCCGCGAGTGCCGCGCCGTCGGACACATCGGCACGCACCGCGAGGTCGACACCTGCGGCATCGACGAGGTCGACGCCGGCGACGGCGAACCCGCGTGCCCGCAGGGCGGAGACGACCGCTGCGCCGATGCCGCTTGCCGCCCCGGTGACGACCGCCGTTCGACGGTCACTCACTGCGGGCGCCCCGCCTCGTCGGCGCGCTCGTCGAGGGATTCCGCCTCCTCGATGACGCTGACGGCGACGATGCGGGATCGCACCGCGGCGAAGATCGCGGCACCCAAGAGCGCCAGCGCCAGCACGCCGATCCACACCGACCAGTCGAGGTAGCGCTGTTCGTAGACCGCGCGGGGCCAGGAGATGTTGAGCATCTGCAGCACCGCCCACACCACGGCGACGGCCGCCACGGGGAGCGCCAGCCGGCCGAGGGAGAAGGACGGCGCAGTCCAGGTGCGGCGGACGAGGACGACCAGGAACCCGATGAGCGGGAACAGGAACGCGAGATAGAAGCCGCCGGTGGTGAAGTTGACCATCAGGGAGTAGATGTCTCCGGCAACGATCGACAACCCGAACAGTGCGCCGCCGACGACGGTGGTCACGGCGATGGCGGCCACGGGCATCCGGTTGACCCCGCCGAGACGGGCCAGTGTCCTCGCTGCCGGCAGCGCACCGTCGCGGGCATAGGCCCAGATGACGCGCGACGCTGCGGTCTGCAACGCCAGGAAGCTGGCCAGGAAGCCCACCACGAACAGCACCTCCACCGGTTTCGCGATACCGGCGCCCAGCGCAGTGGTCAGGGTGTCGTACACCGGGTCGGCGACCGAGCCGGCCGTGACGGCAGCCATGTCGGGGATCGCCAGGATGATCGCCAGACTCGAGTACGCGACGACGAGCGCGATGAACGTCAGTGAGAAGAGCACCGCCTTGGGCAGGTCGCGGCGTGGCTCGTGCACCTCTTCGGCGATCGCGCCCGCGCTCTCGAATCCGACGAACGAGAAGCCGATGAACGCGACCGCGATCAGGAACGGCCCGGACAGGTAGGACCCGATGTCGACGCCGCTGCCGCCACCGTCGAACAGCACCGACAGCGAATTGTTGCGATGGAAGACCAGCAGCCACGTACCCAGCCCGATCGAGCCGAGCACCTCGGCGACGATGCTCGCGGTCATGAACACCTTGAGCGCACCACGGCCGATCAGGTTGATCACCGTGCCGCACAACAGGATCACCACCGCGATGCCCGCCCGCAGGCCGCCCGACGGCGCCTCGACACCGGCGATGTTCGCGATGAACCCGGCCGCTCCCAACGCGACCGTCGCCATCGCGATCACCAGCGTCCACATGTAGAACCAGCCGGCGAACCAGCCGTAGCCGGTCCCCATCAGCCGTCGCGACCACTGGTAGATCGAGCCTTCCAGCGGCCATCGGGACACCAGCGTCGCGAACACGAACGCCACGAGCAGCTGTCCGCCGAACACCAGCAGGAAGCCCCACCAGAAGCTGGGGCCCGCAGCGCTCAGCGCCAGCCCGAAGATGCCGTAGAGGGCCACGATCGGAGAGATGAACGCGAACGCGAAGGCGAACGCCGACCAGAGCGAGAACTCGCGCCGCAGCGCGTACGGCGAGTCGACGCTGTCAACCGAAGACGTCATGATTGCTCCCATCCGGTTCCGGGTTGGATGAACTATGGGTCCGCGTTGTCGTGATCACCACCCATCGGACCGAAAACGCTGCGATCGCACCCACCGCGGGGTGTCGCGTTGGACGATCGCACAACGGACGGCGGGCCACGATGTGTCGGCGGCGTTACGCTCAGGGCCATGACCGACCCGCGGGCCCCGGGCGCGGTGGCGCCGACGGTGCGCGACCTGCTGGCCGGTTCCCCGCTGGGCCTGATCGAGCCGCCGGGCGCCCCGCAGGATCTGGACCGCGAGATCAGCTGGGTGCACACGACCGAGATCCCAGATCCGGCCCGCTATCTCCAGGGCGGGGAACTCGTGTGCACCGTCGGTCTGTCGCTGCACACCCGGCAGGATTGCGACGTTTTCGCCGACGCGCTGGCCCGCTCCCGCGCAGCGGGGGTGTGCTTCGGCACCGGTGACGGGCACGACGTCGTGCCGGCCGAGCTGCTGGCCAGGTGCCGAGCGCACGGTCTGCCCGTGCTCATCGCTCCGCGGGACGTCCCTTTCGAGAGCATCAGCCGCTTCGTCGCCGACTATCGACTCGGCACCGAACTCGTCACCGCCCGTGCGACCGCTGCCCTGGTGCCCGAGATGATGGCGGCGCTGCGCAGGCGCGATCCGGTCCGCCTGCTGCTCGACAGGGCGGGCGAATTGCTGGGCTGCTACTTCATCCTCGACGAGGCGCAGAGCCGCCCGCCGATCGACGACGAGCACACCGAGGCCACCGTCACCATCCCCGGCCTGGGTGCGCTCGTGTGGATCGGTCGCGGCACGCCGCCCGACCCGTCGTTGCTCGAGACGATCGGCCGCTTCGTCGCGGCCGCGCAGAACGAGCGCGACATCGAGGCCGCGCTCGCCCGGGAGCGCGTCGGCCAGCTGCTCTCCCTCGTCGAACGCCGGATGCTGCTACCCGATGCGTTGAGTCAACTCCTGCGCTGGCCCAGCGCGCCGTCGGCGACGGTGCGGGTGTCCGCATGGCCCGGCGGAGCCGGCGCCCTGCTGTCCCTGGCGTTTCCCGAGGCCCTGGTCGGCGATGCCTCGGACGTGTGCCTGGTGCTGCACGACGCCGCGCGCGCCGACACGACCGCCGACACGCTCTCCTTGCCCTCCGGCCATTCGGCGGACGTGCCGATCACCGAACTGGGGCCGGCGATCACCCAGTCGCGGATCGCGTTGAGCCTGGCCCATCAGCACGGCGGCAGCATCGGACCCGATCAGCTCAGCACGCTGACCAGCCTGATCGAGCAGCTACCGGTGGCGCAACTGACGCCGTTCGTGACCCAGCTGATCGAGCCGCTGGATCGGCTCGACCGTGAGCGCGGCACCCAGCACGTGCGGACCTTGCGTACCTTCTTGGCGGCCAACGGTTCCCCGTCCGACACCGCGCGCGAGCTGTTCCTGCACACCAACACCGTGCGCCACCGGTTGACGCGGATTCGCGAGATCACCGGCCGCGACCCGCTGCACTTCGACGATCAGACCGCGTTCGCGATCGGGCTGCGCGCCTTCGACCGCGCCACGGGCGGGGTCATCCGCGCGCCGGGATAGGACAGCGCGTCAACAGGCCATCGGGAACAGCGGGGGGTTGATGCGGGCGAAGCCCTCCTGGCGGTGGTACGGAAAGTGGGGATAGGGCTGCTCGCGGTTGCTGACCGCGTCGAGCCGCGCAATGTGGTCGTGGTCCAGCGCCCATCCGACGGCACCGAGGTTCTCCTCGAGCTGTCGCGCATCCCGCGCGCCCACGATGACCGATGCGACGGTCGGACGGCGCAGCAACCAGTTCAGCGCGACCTGGGGAATGGTCTTGCCGATCTCGCCGGCGATGGTGTCGAGTTCGTCGATGACGGCGTGGAGCAGGTCGTCGTCGACCGGCGGTCCGGCATCCGCTGTCGCGTGCAGACGGCTGCGCGTCGGCATCGGCGCGTTGCGACGAATGCGGCCGGTCAGGCGCCCCCAGCCCAGAGGACTCCACACGATCGCGCCGACTCCCTGATCGACGCCCAGCGGCATCAGCTCCCATTCGTAGTCACGCCCGATCAGCGAGTAGTAGACCTGGTGGGCGACATACCGTGGCTTGTGCGCGACATCCGCCGCCGACAGCCCCTTCATCAGTTGCCAGCCCGCGAAATTCGAGACCCCGCTGTAGCGGATCTTTCCCTGCCCGGTCAGCACATCGAGGGTGTCGACGACCTCCTCGACGGGGGTCCGCGCGTCGTACCCGTGCAATTGGAACAGGTCGATGCGGTCGGTGCCCAACCGACGCAACGCCTGCTCGACGGCGGTGATCAGACGTGTCCTGGACGTCCCGGCATCACTCGGTCCGTCCCCTGTCGGGAGCGCGGCCTTGGTCGATATCAGTACGTCGTCGCGTCGGCCCGCCAACGCCTGACCCAACACCTCCTCGGACCGGCCGGCCGAGTACACGTCGGCGGTGTCGAACAACGTGATACCGGCCTCGCGACAGAGGTCGACCAGTCGGCGGGCCTCGTCCACACCCGTGTCGCCCCACGCGCTGAAGTACTCGCCGCCTCCGAAAGTTGCTGCACCGAAGGCCAATTCGGAGACGACGAGGCCCGAGTTTCCCACTCGACGATACTCCATGCTTCTCCTTAACGGGAATTTTGTCTCGATAAGGAACCGTACCAGTTCACGACCCTTAACGCGACATTCGTCGCGTTAAGATGGCTGGATGGCATCCTCGCGACCCGGCGGCAGAACGGCGCAGGTGCGCGCAGCCGTCCTCGAGGCGACAGCCGACCTCCTCGTGGCCGGCGGCCTGGAGGGTGTGGACCTGACCGAAGTGGCCCGACGGTCGGGCGTCAGCAAATCGACGGTGTACCGGCGCTGGGGCACGGTCTCAGCGCTGGTGACCGACGTGCTCTCGGACATGGCCGACACATCCTCGCCGCGCCCGGCCACCGGCAGCGTGTCCGGCGATCTGTCCGCCATCGCACGGCTGATCCAACGCACCCTGGCCGATCCCCGGCAGGGGCGCCTGTTCGCGGCCATCATCGCCGCGGCGACGTGCAACCGCGACACCGCAGCCGCTCTGGCGCGGTTCTACCGGACCCGCACCGACGTGTTCGCCCCCGTGATCACCGAAGCGATCGGCAGAGGGGAGGCCCCCGAGGGCACCGACCCCGGCGACGTGATCAGGCACCTGTCGGCGCCCCTCTACTACCGCATGCTGACGGGCAACGGAGCACCCGACGTCGACGACGCCGACCGCACGACCCGAGCCACGCTCGCAGCCCTCGCCGAAGGCGTGTTCATCCGCGATGCCCATCGCCATGATTAGTGACGCCCGGCCGCAGTAGGGCCGCCAAGTCCGGCAGCCACGCGCGATCGGCAGGCACCCAGTCCAAGGCGTCGAGCTCCCCGGCGCCAACCCAGCGCAGCGCCCGGTGATCGTGCGGATGCAGCACCCCGCCGGTGCGGGTCACCAGGTACGCCCGTAGCGTCGCCGCCTCACCCAGCGCGACGTCGCCTCCGAGGCGGGCACCAACGGTCACCTCGATACCCAACTCCTCCAACAACTCTCGCCGCAAGGCCCCGGCATCGTTCTCGTCTGTGCCCACCTTCCCGCCGGGCAGCTCCCAGCGTCCGGCCAGTTCGGGTGGGCGAGCCCGCTGCGCGACGAGCAGCGTCCCCTGCTCGATCAGCGCTCCGGCGACGACAACCAGGGTGGGCACGGGCGGACACGGTATACCGTCGAGGGCATGGCCGTGTTATCAGACGACGATGTCGATGCTGCCCTGCCCGAACTCGACGGCTGGGAGCGCGCCGACGGCGCCCTACGCCGCAGCGTGACGTTCCCGGCGTTCCTCGACGGCATCGAGGCCGTCCGCCGGGTGGCCGAGCGCGCGGAGGCCGCCGACCATCATCCGGATATCGACATCCGTTGGCGCACGGTCACTTTCGCGCTCGTGACCCACTCCGAGGGCGGTATCACCGACAAGGACGTGGCGATGGCGCGCGAGATCGACGGCCTCCTCGGCTAACGATCCAGCCCAGCGTCGCCAACGTGGCGACGATGTAGATCAGACCTGCCCATGCCAGATACCAGGGCCGGGAGATCTCCCAGATGGTCGGCTGAGCGAAGCTGAGCAGCCACGGCACGCCGATCAGCGTCAGCGCGAGCCACCCCCACCCGAGGATCCGGGCGCCCAAGTGCGCGCGCAGGGGGCCGTGTAGCAGCCAGATCATCAGCGGGATCAGCCACACCCAATGGTGGGTCCACGAGATCGGCGACAGCAGTAGTCCGAACAACGACACGATGACGATGGCGCCGAGCCGGTCGTTCGCACCGCCGATGGCGCGCCAGGCCAGCACCGCCAGCACAGCCGTCACTGCGATGCCGGCGAGCACGGCGGGGCCGTAGCCGGCGTCGTGTCCCAGGATGCGCGAGACGCCGCCGCGCCAGGACTGGTTGAACGACGTGCCGACCGGGCCGACGCGCCTCGCGTCGCCGAGCAGGTCGGTGAAGTAGAACCGGGCCTGCTCGCCGATCACGAGCATCGACAGCCCGATCGTCGCGAAGAACACCGCAGCGGAAAAGGCCACCGTCGCCCAGCGGCGGGCACCGGCGAAGTAGAGGCCCGAAACCGCCGGGGTCAGCTTGATCCCCGCCGCCAGCCCCACCAGCAGCCCGGACAACCACCACCGGCGGCTTCTCACCGCGAGCAGGATGGCCAGCACGAGCACGACGTTGACCTGGCCGTAGTCGAACGTGCTGCGCAGGGGTTCGGTCCAGATGCCGACCGCGGTCCACAGCATGGCGACACGCCGGTCTCCGGCGGTCTCGGTGTCGATCTCGCTGTCGGTCAGCAGACCCTGGCTGATCCGCACGACGCCATAGAGCGCCGCCACGATCCCGATCGTCCACAGAAACGCCACGATGCCGAACGGCAGCAGGTGCAGCGGATAGAACACCACCGCCGCGAACGGCGGATAGGTGAACGGCAGCGGGAAGTCCGGGGTCTGGTCGGCGTAGACGTAGTCGTAGAGGGTGCCGGGCCGGTCCAGCGCGGACGCACCACCGACGTAGACGTGCAGATCGACGAAGTTCGCGCCGTTGGGCAGCAGGTAGGTCCACGCCAGCCGGGCGCCGATGCTCAGGATCAGGAGCGCAGGGGCCGCAGCGGACAGCCGGGCTGCCCACCGTGAGCCCGCGGCCGTCTCGATGGTGTCGATGGCTGCGACTTTAGCGACGAGGGTGCCCGGTCACCGTCTGCCTTCACGTCCGTAACGGTTGAATAAATGCCACTCATGTCACTTGAGTAACTCTAGTAACAGGCTAGCTTCGGGTTCAGGCGTGCCACTACACCGATTGGGAGACCTCATGCACCGCACCCGGAAACTGTTCGCCACCACGATGATTGCTGCGGCAGGAGCGGTGACGGCTGCTGTCGCCCTCAGCGCGGGAGCCGCCGCTCAACCCGCGCCGGCCCCGGCGCCTGCCCCGGCACCCGCCGTGCCCGGACTGCCGTTCCTGCAGCAACTCGCCGCCAACCCGGCGGCCGCGACGCAGCTCATGCAGGGCTTCGCCAACCTGATGGGCGGCGCCCCCGCCGCCGCCAGCGCGACGACGAGTGCCGCCACCGCCCCGCTGGCCCCCGCCCCGGGAGCCACCGCGTCGCTGACACTGCCTCCGAGCGTGAACGCGCTACCCGGCGCCGTCGCCGCGCTGCCGGAGACGCTGCCCGCGGCCATGCCGACGGTGACCGCCACCCCGGGCACCATCCCGGCCGGCAACACCACCACGGTCCCGCCGGTCAACACGCCGGCCGCCGCATCCCCGCTGTCGGGGCTGACCGATGTGCTCGGCGCACCCGGCAGCCTGGCGTCGCTGCTGCCCGGCGGGTCCCCGCTGGCCGGCCTGCTGCCCACCGGCGGCGCTGCCACCACACCGGCTGCCCCCGCGGCACCGGCCGCTCCTGTCGCGGCACCGCTGCTCTCGGCCCTGCCCTGACGCCGCTCGCCCGTTAACCGCCCATCCGACACGAGGGGAACCATGTCAACGATCAGGACGATGCTCACCACCGCCTTGGCGGTGAGTTCATCGACCGCGTTGCTGGCGGTCGGCGTGACCGGCGTCGCTCACGCCGACCCGGCGGCGCCGCTGCCGATCGACGGGCTCACGGCGCCGGGCCTGCCCGCGGTGCAGAGCCTCGGGCCGGTGATCCAGCAGGCCGCCGCGGACCCGTCGAACGCGGCGTCGATGTTGATGGCCGCAGCGGCGGTCTTCGCCGGCGACGCCGCGGCGCCGGCGCCGTCGCGTGACGTGGCATCGGCGGTCAACCAGTTCGTGCAACCCGTCGCGCACGTCCCGGCGGCGGGAGCCGTGCCCGGCGCCGAGGCCCATCTGCCGGCGGGCGTCAACCCCGAGTTCGTCGTGGGCCCGGCTCCGGACACCGCACCCGAGGTGGCACACATGGTGACGCCGCAGGCGGCACTGCCCGGGCCTGCACCCGACGCCGTGCCCGCGCCGGCACCCGATCCGGCGGCCCCGCCCGCGCCCGCGCCGGCACCGGCGCCCGCGCCGGGTCCCGCCGCCACACCCGTCGCGGCGACCAACCCGGGCGGCGGCGCGTTCGGCCCGAACACCCCTGTGACGCAGGACTTCCTGTATCCGTCGATCAGCAACGGCTGCCTCGCCGATGGCGGCAACGTGTTGGCGACCGCCATCTCGGTGGCGGGCCCGGCAGCGATCCCGCTGCCCGGACCCGGGCCCGGCCAGACCGCCTACGTGTTCACCGCCGTCGGTACGCCCGGGCCTGCAGCCGAGCAGAAGCTGCCGCTGAACGCCACGTGGGTGAACCTCACCACGGGCAAGTCGGGCAGCGTCACGCTGAAACCCCGGCCCGACATGAACCCCCAGGGGCCGACGACGCTGACGGCCATCGCCGACACCGGTTCCGGCAGCATCATGTCGACGATCTTCGGCCAGGTCACCACGACCGAGAAGCAGTGCCAGTTCATGCCGACGATCGGCTCGACCGTCGTCCCCTGACCTGGCTCCTCCAACCGCGAAGGTGCATCCTCGGTAGCGGCAACCACGCCGCGACTACCGTGGGTGCACCTTCGCGGCTTTGTCAGTAGGCCATGAACAGGATGGCGTCGCGGTCGTAGTCGCGGCCGGGGTGCACCTCGGACAGATGGGCCTTGGCCTTCTCGACCAGATCGTCCTCGTCCTTGCCCTGGATCGCCTCGCCGCACGGGCAGCTCAAGTGAGTCTTCATGACATCACAATGGCACACGCGGACACCTACGAGGAGATGCGTTCGGCGCGCTCCGACGGCGTGCCCCTCACCGGGGACGGCGCGCCCGTGAGACCGTGACGAGGTGACGGTGACGCTGGGGTACGCGACGGCGAGCGCGCCGTCGGGGGACCTCACGACCCAACTCGCCGACCTGGCCGCCTCGGGCGTCGACTCACGACGCATCTTCACCGATCGGGCAGTGGGCTCCGCGGACAAGATGCGGCTCGGGCTGCTCGCGCTGCTCAGCTATGCCCGCCCAGGAGACGTCGTCGTGGTCGCGGGCCTCGACCGGCTGGGCCGTTCGGCGGCCGAGGTGGCGCACATCGTGGCGGATCTGACCCGCCGCGCCATCACGCTCCGCTGCCTGTCCAACGGCTTGGACACCGCGAGCGCGACGGGGCGCGCGGTGGCCGAGGCGCTCACCGAGCTGGCGGCGTTGGACACCGTCCTCGACGCCGAGACCGCCCACAGATCGTGATTCGGGGCTTTGCCTCGATCTCCCCGCAGTCTCGGCGCGCGCAGGGTCAGGCCTTGGCCGCCTTGGACGTCTTGGCCTCCTTGCTCCTGGCCTTCATTTCCTTTCTGTACGAGCGCACCTTCGCCAGCGTGCCGGCGTCTCTCACGTCGGCCACCGACATGTGCGCGCCGGCCTTGCCGTAGTCACCCGCCGCGGCGCGCCATCCCGAGGGCGTCACGCCGTACTGCTTGCCGAGCAGCGCGAGGAAGATCTTCGCCTTCTGCTCGCCGAAGCCGGGCAACGCCTTGAGCCGGCGCAGCACCGTCGCACCGTCGGCGCCGTCGGACCACAGCGCCGTGACATCACCGCCGTACTCGTCGACGACGACCTGCGCGAGCGCCTGCACCCGTGTGGCCATGGACCCCGGAAACCGGTGTACCGCAGGGGTTTGCGCGCACAGCTCGGCGAACTGCTCGGGGTCGTAGTCGGCGATCGTCGCGGCGTCGAAACCACCGACGCGGTCGGCGATCTTCTTCGGACCGGCGAACGCGACCTCCATCGGTATCTGCTGATCGAGCAGCATGCCCACCAGCAGCGCCAGCGGATTCCCATCGAGCAGGGCGTCGGCGTCTGCGTCCTGCGCCAGGCACAACGTCGTGGTCATGGCAGCAGCTTAAAACGGCAGGCCTTCGTTTGACCGCTCAGGCCTCGGGTAGCAGCCGCGGACACACGAGATTCAAAGGGAGATCATGAAAGCTGTTGTATGGCACGACGTCGGCAAGATCGCGATCGACGACGTCGCCGAACCCAAGATCGAACAACCCACCGACGCCGTCATCCGCATCACCGCGACGGCCATCTGCGGCACCGACCTGCATCTGGTGCGCGGCACGATGCCCGGCATGCAACCGGGCACCGTCCTCGGCCACGAAGCAGTCGGAGTGGTCGAGGAGGTCGGTGACGCGGTCCGGGGGTTCTCCCCCGGCGAGCGGGTGGTGGTGTGCTCGACGGTGGCGTGCGGAACCTGTTCGTACTGCCGCGCGGGCTACTTCTCCCAGTGCGACAACGCAAACCCGAACGGTCCCGCCGCGGGCACCAGCTTCTTCGGCGGACCGCAAGCGACCGGTCCGGTCGACGGGTTGCAGGCCGAGCGGGCCCGTATCCCCTACGCGATGACGACTTTGGTCAAGGTGCCCGATGCGGTCACCGACGACCAGGCCATCATGGTGTCCGACGTGCTGCCGACCGGGTGGTTCGGCGCGCGACTCGCCCAGGTCGGTGAGGGTGACACCGTCGTGGTGTTCGGTGCGGGCGTGGTCGGGCAGTGCGCGATCGCCTCGGCCAAACGACAGGGTGCGGCGCGGGTGCTGGTGGTCGACGGCATCGCCGAGCGTCTGGACATCGCGCGGCGCCAGAACGCCGAGCCGATCGATTTCAACGCCGAGGATCCGATCGCGGCCATCCAGGAGCTGACCGGGGGAATCGGAGCCGATCGTGTGATCGACGCGGTCGGCGTCGATGCGCAGCGCCCCAAGGAAGGCCCGGCGGCCGAGAACCTGCCGGTCGACGAGGAGACTTTCGAGCAGGAGCGCAAAGCTGCTGCGCCGCAGGGCAATACGGACTCCGGGCAGTGGCTGGCAGGAGATGCGCCGAGCCTGGTGGGGCGGTGGGCGGTGAAAGCGGCCGCAAAGGCCGGCAGCGTGGGCGTGATCGGCGTCTACCCGCCCACGTTCTCGGCCTTCCCGCTCGGCGAGGTGATGAACCGGAACCTGACGGTTCAGGCCGGGAACTGCCCGCATCGCCGCTTCATCCCGAAGCTGCTGGCCATGGTCGGCTCGGGAGCGCTGGATCCCACCGAGTTCATCACGCAGCTCAGCGACCCGATGTCGATGGTCGATGCCTACGAGAGGTTCGACCTGCGCCAGCAGGGCTGGCTCAAGACCGTGGTGCCGATCAGCTGAGCGCACGACGTGTGGGCGGCCGCACGTCGGGTAGATGGCCGCCATGGCATATCAAGTGACTGAAGTACAGAAGTGTCTCAAGGGATTCGACTACCCCGGATCGCCCGAACAGCTCGCCGAGCACGCCAAGAGCAACGGCGCAGACGACGACCTCGTGCAAACCCTGAGCGGGTTGTCCAAGGACAGCTTCGACGGGCCCAACGCGGTGATGGAGGCGTTGGGCTCGCAGAACGCGCTCGGCAACGGCTGACCGGCCGCGGCTCGGCCTCCCCACGGTGGTCGAGCCGCGTCCTACCATGAACAACTGAACATCTCGGTGGGCCCATCAGCACGCGAGGAGCGTGAACCATGTCCGGCCAGCTCGCCATCGCCCTCACCGCCGCGCTGATCGTCATCGCGGTGGCGGCGGTGGTGCTGGCGCTACGCACCCGACAGGTGGTCGCGACCCCGACCGAGCGGGCCGTGCACGCCGCCTTGCACACCGCGTCGCTCGCGGCCCGCGCGCTGCGTCAGGGCCTGTCGGCGGACTCCGCCCGGGAGGCCGCGCCGTTCCTCCGGGAGCTCACCGGCACCGACCGTCTCGCCCTGTTCGACGGCACCGGCGAGCTGCTGGCCTGTGATCCCGACGATGCGTGGGACGCCGACGTGCGCGACGCGTGCGCGAGCGCGGCCGGCGATTCACTGTCCGGGCAGCGCCGGGTGATGGGCCACACCCCGACGTCGGCGGTCATCGCCCAACCGCTGCTCGCCGATACCGGCGACGTGCTCGGCGTCCTGGTCGTGGTGACGACGCGCTCCCCCGGACCGGGCCTGCTGGGCGCCGTCGGCGAAGTGGCCCGCTACGCCGCCAGCCAGATCGAACTCGCCGAGCTCGACGCCTCGCGGGCCAGGCTGGACCGCGCCGAGGTGCTGGCGTTGCGCGCTCAGATCAGCCCGCACTTCCTCTACAACTCGCTGAACACCATCGCCTCGTTCGTGCGCACCGACCCGGACCGCGCCCGTGAACTCGTGCTCGAGTTCGCCGACTTCACCCGCTACTCCTTCCGCGCCGCGGGCCAATTCACCACGCTTGCAGAAGAATTGCGCAACATCGACCGCTACCTCACCCTCGAGCGTGCCCGGTTCGGCAACGCGCTGCGGGTCACGCTGCAGGTGGCCCCCGAAGTACTCACCGTCACGGTGCCCTTTCTCGCGCTACAACCGTTGGTGGAGAACGCCGTTCGGCATGGCTTCGCCGGCCGCGGCAGCGGCTCCATCGAGCTGATCGCCCGCGATGAGGGCTCCGACTGCGTCATCTCGGTCGAGGACGACGGGGTCGGCATGGATCCCGAGGCGCTGCGCGCCGGCCCGGGTGACGCACTCTCGGCCGGCGAGGCCGACGGTTCCTCGGCACACGTCGGACTCACCAATGTGGACCATCGACTGCGCGCGGCGTTCGGCAACGATTACGGTCTGGTGGTCGAGACAGGGATCGGTGCAGGCACCAAGGTCATCATGCGGGTGCCCAAGTTCCGGTCCGGCGTGCGGGCCGACGGAGGGACGTTCGGGGTGGGCCGAAGTGGGTAGGACGTGAGCAGAACCCTCACCGTGCTCGCGGTCGACGACGAGGCACCGGCGCTGGACGAGGTGGCGTTCCTGCTGAACCGTCATCCCGACATCGGCGAGGTGGTCCGCGCCGGGGACGCGACGTCGGCGTTGCGGGAGCTCAATCAGCGTCGCATCGACGCGGTCTTCCTCGACATCAACATGCCCGGCCTGTCGGGCATCGAATTGGCCGGGGTGCTCGCGCACTACGCGCAGCGGCCGGCCATCGTGTTCGTGACCGCCCACGACGACAAGGCCGTCGCCGCGTTCGATCTCGGCGCGGTCGACTACCTGCTCAAGCCAATTCGTGAGGACCGCCTCGACGAAGCAATCCGGCGCGTGGTGACCTCCCGGCCCGCCGAGGCGCCGCCGGAGCGCGACGACACCGACTCCGACGTCGTTCCCGCCGAACTGGCCGGCGTCACCCACCTCATCCCCCGGGACAGCATCAGCTGGGTGGAGGCCGAGGGCGACTACGCCCGTCTGCATTCGGCGTCCGGCGCGCACCTGGTGCGCATCCCGCTCAGCACCCTGGAAAACCGTTGGCGCGAGCACGGTTTTCAGCGGGTGCACCGGTCCTACCTCGTCGCGCTGCCGTTCGTGACGGGCCTGCGCAGCGCCGACGGGGCCGTCCTGGTGCGGCTGCGCGACAACGGTGCATCGCCGGCGGTGGAGTTGCCCGTCAGCCGGCGTCAGGCGCGCGAGCTGCGGGACCGGGTGGTGCGCACCCCGATGCGCAGTCTGCGGCCGGGCGGCGCCGATGAGTGAACGCCCGCAACGGCAACGGGTGGTGCTGGCCCACCGCCGCGGTGCGCGCATGGTGCGCACCCGGGTCGAGGTGCAGGAGCAGACGCCGGTGGGCGATGCGTTGGTGCGCGGGCTGGTGCGTGCACAGTTGGGCCTGGCCCTGCGGCTCGGTGCGGTGGTGGTGTGTCTGGTGGGCGCGATCCCGCTGTTGAACGCTCTGTTCCCCGGCCTGGGCGCGGTCACCGTGTTCGGTATCAGGCTGAACTGGCTGGTGCTGGCGGGTCTGGTCTATCCGCTGCTGTACGGCATCGGCTGGGCCTACGTGCGGCTCGCCGAACAGGGGGAGCGGGATTTCGTCGGCGTGGTGGACGCCGAACCGTGACCGGTTCGCCGCTGACCGCCGCCGCGCTGCTGGCCGCGGCCGGTGCCACGATCGCGATCGGCGCCTACGGGGTTCGCTTCTCCCGCACCACCTCCGACTTCCTCGTCGCGTCGCGCACCGTCGGGTCGCAGTGGAACGCCGCCGCGATCTCCGGCGAATACCTCTCCGCGGCATCGTTTCTCGGCGTGGCCGGGCTGATCGCCAAGTACGGCGCCGACGCACTGTGGTACCCGGTCGGTTTCACCGCGGGCTATCTCGGGCTGCTGCTGTTCGTCGCCGCCCCGCTGCGCCGCTCGGGGGCCTACACCGTGCCCGACTTCGCCGAGTTCCGGCTCGGCTCGCAGCGGCTGCGCAAGATCGCGATGCTCGTGGTCGTCGTGATCTGTATCTTCTACCTGGTACCGCAGTACCAGGGCGCGGGCCTGACGCTGAGCACGTTGCTCGGCACGCCGGTGTGGTTGGGGCCGTTGGCCGTCGGCGCGATCGTGCTGACCAACGTCGTGGCCGGCGGTATGCGTTCGATCACGTTCGTGCAGGCGTTCCAGTACTGGCTCAAGCTGACCGCGGTGGCGATCCCCGCGCTCGCCCTGGCGGGACTTTTTCTCGGCGACCGCGGCGGAGAGCTCGGCGGTCCGCTGCCTCCGACCGTCGCGCAGGACACCACCGTGACCATCGACACCGACGTGGTGGTTCAGGTCGTCGCGCCCGCGGGCGTCACCGTCACCGGCACGCTCGACGGACGTCCGGTGGCCGACGCGCCCGTCGGCGCCGCCGGCCGGCACACTCTCGACGCCGGCAGCACGCTGCGGCTGGCCGCCGGCGCGGCGACCCCGGTCGTCGCGGGCACCCCTGCAGCCGGAGCCGATTGGATCGCCTCGGGCGGCGGCTTGGGGGGTGCCCACCCGATGTACCAAGTGGTGTCGATCATGGTGGCGACGTTCCTGGGCACCATGGGGCTGCCGCACGTGCTGGTGCGCTTCTACACCAATCCCGACGGCCGAGCGGCGCGGCGCACAGCCCTTGCGGTCATCGCATTGCTGGCCCTGTTCTATCTGTTCCCAACTCTGCTGGGCGTGTTCTCCCGGCTCTACGTGCCGCAACTGTTGATCACCGGGACCGCCGACGCGGCCGTGCTCCTCGCGCCGGGGTCGGCGGTCGGCGGCGCGGCCGGCCAATTGCTGGCGGCGCTGGTCGCCGCGGGCGCGATCGCGGCGTTCCTGGCCACCTCGTCGGGTCTGCTGGTCAGCTTCGCCGGCGCACTGGCCACCGATGTGCTGGGCGGCCGCGTTCGGGACTTCCGGGTGGCGGCGGTGATCGGCGGGCTCATCCCGATCCCGTTGGCGCTGGCCGCGTCCGGCGGACTCGAGTTGTCCCGCAGCGTGGGGCTGGCGTTCGCCGTGGCCGCCTCGACACTGTGCCCGCTGCTGGTGCTGGGCATCTGGTGGCGGGGGCTGACCGGCGCGGGCGCGGCGTGGGGGCTGGTCGTGGGCGGGTTGCTGTCCGGGGTGGCGGTGACGGTGGCGGTCGCCGGGGGTGTCGACGACGACGTCGCCGGAGGGTGGCCGGCGGTGCTGATCGGATATCCCGCCGCGATCAGCGTGCCCCTGGCGTTCGCGACGATGATCCTGGTCAGCCGGTTCACGCGCGCATCGGTGCCTGTCGATGTGGCGCAGACGTTCGCGCGGATGCATCTGCCGGAGAACCTGGGGATGGTGGTCGACCGCGTGCCGGACACGTAAGCCGTTCGTCGTCGTCGACCGACCGCTCACCGCAGCGCTGACCGACCTCGTCGTGTCAGGGCAATTGTGCCTGTTTCTGTGACCCACATCTCAACTACCGTCGCGTGCACAGCCGGTTCACAGCAGTCAGGAGCGTCATCACCGTGTCCGACACCGATCTACCCATTCGTCCCGACGCGATAAGCGGGGAGCGTTACCTCGAGGTGCAGGCCAGCCCGGAATTCCAGGAGCTGCGAAATCGACTGCGCCGGTTCGTGTTCCCGATGACGGCCATCTTCCTCGTGTGGTATGCCGTCTACGTGCTGCTGGGCGCCTTCGCCCATGACTTCATGGCCACCCGGGTGTGGGGCGACATCAACGTCGGGCTGATCATCGGCCTGGGCCAGTTCCTGTCGACCTTCCTCATCACCGGCCTCTACGTCCGCTTCGCCAACCGCGAGCTCGACCCGCGCGCCCAGGCGATCCGCACCGAACTGGAAGGCGACCTGCGATGACCACCCTCCTGGCGCAATCCGCGACCGTCGGCAACCCGGTCGCCAACATCGGCATCTTCAGCCTGTTCGTCGTTGTCACGATGATCGTGGTGATCCGGGCGAGCAAGCGCAATGCCACCGCCGACGAGTTCTTCACCGGCGGCCGCGGCTTCTCCGGACCGCAGAACGGCATCGCGATCGCCGGTGACTATCTGTCGGCGGCCAGCTTCCTCGGCATCGCCGGCGCGATCGCGGTCTACGGCTACGACGGCTTCCTCTATTCGATCGGCTTCCTCGTGGCGTGGCTCGTGGCGCTGCTGCTCGTCGCCGAATTGCTGCGCAACACCGGCAAGTTCACGATGGCCGACGTGCTGAGCTTCCGGCTCAGACAGCGGCCGGTGCGGTTGGCCGCGGCCACCAACACACTGACGGTGTCGCTGTTCTACCTGCTGGCCCAGATGGCCGGCGCGGGCGGGCTGGTGGCGCTGCTCCTGGACGTCAAGAGTCGCACCGGCCAGTCGGTCGTCATCGCCGTCGTCGGCGTGCTGATGATCGTCTACGTTCTGGTCGGTGGCATGAAGGGCACCACCTGGGTGCAGATCATCAAGGCCGTGTTGCTGATCGCGGGCGCGGGCTTCATGACCGTGATGGTGCTCGCGAAGTTCGGGCTGAACTTCTCAGAGATCCTCGGCTCGGCGCAGTCTGCGATCAGCGGGTCGACGACCACCGGCGTCGCCAGCCGCGACGTGCTCGCCCCCGGCGCGCAGTACGGCGGGTCGCTGACCTCGCAGATCAACTTCATCTCGCTGGCGATCGCGCTGGTGCTCGGCACCGCAGGTCTGCCGCACGTGCTGATGCGCTTCTACACGGTGCCGACCGCCAAGGAAGCCCGGCGCAGCGTGGTGTGGGCGATCGCACTGATCGGCGCGTTCTACCTGTTCACGCTGGTGCTCGGGTACGGCGCGGCCGCCCTGGTCGGCCCCGACCGCATCCTGTCCGCCGCAGGTGGGGTGAACTCGGCGGCGCCGCTGCTGGCGTTCGAGCTCGGTGGCGTGATCCTGCTCGGTGTCATCTCGGCGGTGGCGTTCGCGACCATCCTCGCCGTCGTCGCCGGCCTGACCATCACCGCGTCGGCGTCGTTCGCCCACGACATCTATGCCAGTGTCTTGAAGTCCCACAAGGTGACCGAGGCCGAGCAGGTGCGGGTCTCCCGGATCACCGCGGTGGTGCTGGGCGTGTTCGCGATCGGCCTGGGCATCCTCGCCAACGGCCAGAACGTGGCGTTCCTCGTGGCTCTCGCGTTCGCCGTCGCAGCGGCGGCCAACCTCCCGACGATCGTGTACTCGCTGTACTGGAAGCGGTTCAACACCCGCGGCGCGCTGTGGAGCATGTACGGCGGCCTGATCTCGACGATCGTGCTGATCGTGTTCTCCCCCGCGGTGTCGGGCGCCAAGACCTCGATGATCTCGAGCGCGGATTTCGCCTGGTTCCCGTTGGCCAACCCGGGCATCGTGTCGATTCCGCTGGCGTTCGTGCTGGGCATCGTCGGCACCTTGACCTCCTCGGACCGGGGCAACCCGGAGATCAACGCCGAGATGGAGGTGCGATCGCTGACCGGTATCGGCGCCGAGAAGGCGGTCGCGCACTGACCTGGTCTGCGGAATAGCCTCGGCGGGTATGCCGCTGAGAATGACCGTGCACCGTTACTCGATGGCCATGCTGGCCTACGCGTTCACCGCGATCATGGTCGGCACGACCCTGCCCACGCCGATGTACGCGTTGTTCGCCGAGGAACTCCACTTCCACGTCCTGACGACCACGATCATCTTCGCCGCGTACGCCGGCGGGGTGCTGGCCGCGCTGCTGCTGTTCGGCCGCTGGTCCGATGTGGTGGGCCGGCGGCCCGTGCTGCTGGCCGGGATCGCGATGGCGGCGGCCAGCGCGGTGGTGTTCGTACTGGCCGATTCGGTGCCCGAGCTGCTCGTGGGTCGCGTGCTGTCCGGGTTGTCGGCCGGCCTGTTCACCGGAACGGCCACCGCGGCGGTGATCGAGGCGGCGCCGGAGGCGTGGCGGGGGCGCGCTGCCGCGGTCGCCTCGGTGGTCAACATCGGCGGGCTGGGTCTGGGTCCGGTGCTGGCCGGGGTGCTCGTGCAGTACGCGCCTCGGCCGCTGGATCTGAGTTTCGTCGTGCATCTGGCGTTGACGGTCGCCGCGGCGGTGGCGGTGCTGTGCTCACGGGAGACCTCGCCACGGCAGGGTCGACTCGGACTCCAGCGCCTCGCCGTGCCTGCCGAGGCGCGCTCGGTGTTCGTGGTGGCCGCGCTGGCAGCGTTCGCCGGGTTCGCCGTCACCGGCCTGTTCGCCGCGGTGGCGCCGTCCTTCCTGGCAGAGGTGATCGGCATCGGAAATCACGCTCTCGCGGGACTCATCGCCGGCACCATCTTCCTCACCTCAGCGGTCGCGCAGGTGGTGGCGCGGTCGATGAATCCCGAACGTGCGGTGGCGCTGGGCTGCGCGATCCTCATCGGGGGTATGGCGACGCTCGCGGTGGCCCTGCACGTCGGCTCGCTGCCTGGGTTGATCGCGGCAGCCGTGGTCTCCGGCATCGGCCAGGGCATCAGCTTCAGCCGCGGGCTGGCCGCCGTGTCCGAGCGCACCCCGCCCGACCGTCGTGCCGAGGTCAGCTCCACCTATTTCGTCGTCGCCTACGTCGCGATCGCAGTCCCCGTGATCGGCGAGGGACTGGCCGCCCAGGCGTGGGGACTGCGCACCTCGGGGGTGGCGTTCGCGATCGCGGTCGCCGTCCTGGCCGCCGGCTGCCTGATCGCGATCCTGAGTGCTTCTACTCATTCGAAGGATGCCGCGCCGCAGCTAGTTTCGGAGCATGAGTCTCCGGACGCCGTTTCCCCGCCCCGATGAGGTAGAGGCAGCCACCCCGCCCGAACGGGACCGCGCGATCGACGTCATCCGCATCACCGCGCTGGTGGGCGTCGTGGTGGGCCACACCGTGATGGCGACCAGCACGATTCGCGACGACGTGTTCGTCTGGACCAACCTGCTGTCGGTGTCGCCGGTGTTCCAGGCGTGCACGTGGCTCTTCCAGATCATGCCGCTGTTCTTCTTCGCCGGGGTGGCCGCGTCGGTGCAGACGTGGACACCCGGTACGAGCTGGGGCGACTGGCTGATGCGCCGCTGCACCCGGCTGTACCGGCCGGTGTTCTCCTACCTGGCGTTCTGGGGCGTGACGCTGGTGGTGGCGAAGCAGGCGCTGCCCGTGCACGTGTACGAACCCGTCGCCGGGATCTCCATCCAGCTGCTGTGGTTCCTGGGCGCCTACGTCCTGGTGCTCGCCACGGTGCCGCTGCTCGCGCGCATCACCACCACCGCCCGCTTCGTCGCGACGGTGGCTGTGCTCTACGGCGTGGTCGCCGTGGTCGACCTGGTGCGTGTCGGCCGCGAGGGCTGGACTGGGCTGGGGTATGTGAACTTCGCGATGTGGTTGATCCCCGGCGCGTTCGGGGTCGCCTATCGGCGCGGCCTCCTGAGCGCGCGCGCCGCGCTGACGACGGCGGTCGTCACACTCGGCGTCAACGTGGCGTTGGTGGGCTTCGGCCCGTACGAGCTCAGCCTGGTGGGACTGGAGAGCCAGCAGCTGAAGAACATGACGCCGCCGTCACTGCTGTTGGCCGGACACGCAATCATGATGTGCGCGTTGGCGATCGCGGCCGCGCCCGCGATCGGCCGGTGGGCGCGCCGACCTCGGGTGTGGTGGGCGACGGCGATCGGCAATTCCGGTGCGATGACGCTGTACCTGTGGCACATCCCGCCGCTGCTCGCCATGCACCTGGCGTTCGACTACCTCGGTGTCCCGCGCTTCGATCCTGCTGAGCCCGACTTCCTCGTCGTGTCCGTGCTCCAGGTGGCGATCATGGCGGCGGTGGTGGCCGCGGCGTTCGTCGCGTTGCGACCGCTGGAGAACGGACCGCTCCCCTTCTGGGACGGCGGCCGCGTCGCACGACCCGGGATGCGCAGCGCCGCGGTCGGATCGCTGCTGTGTGTCGCGGGGGCGGCGACGCTGGCCTCGGTCGGGTGGGGTCTGAAGGATCTGGGCCTGCCGCTGGTGGCGGTGATGCTGGCCGCTCTGGTGGCCGCGCGGGCGCTGGCCGACGACGGACGTGCGGTCATCGTGCCGCCGCGTGAAGCCGCCGCCGCGGGCGGGTGAGCTAGCCGCTCTTGCGGCGGAACTCGCGCCGGTTCTCGACCGGGCCGTGCGCCCGGGGTTGTTTCGTCCCGCCGTCGCGGTGGGAGGAGCCGCCGCCCGCCTGGGCCTTCTTGCGCTCCAGCGCCTCACGGAACTTGCGCTTGTTCTCGTCCTCGGGAGTATCCGACGACCCGGCCGACCCTTGGGATGCCATGGCGGAAGCTTAACCGCTCGAGGAGCCGCTCAGCGCTTGCCGGGCGGCATGCCGTAGAGGTGGCTGATGGGCAGGCGCATCAGTACCCGCCGATCGTCGACCATGGCGCGGCGGTAGTCGTCCCAATCGGGATGCTCACCGGCGATCTCGCGGTACAGCTCCACCAACCCGGCCACGGTGTCGTCGTTCGGATCGGCTGCGGGCGGGGTGAGCACGGCGTCGCCTTCGGCCACCGCGTAGGCCCATCCGTCATCGGAGCTGACGTGGATGGCCGCGCGCGGATCACGGCGCAGATTGCGGGTTTTGGCCCGCGGCTCGGTGATCGACACCGAGATCGTCAGTGCGCGCGGGTCGAAGTGGTAGGACACGTTCGACAGCTGCGGTCTGCCGTCGCGTTTGAGAGTGGCCAGCACGCCGAGTGAGTTCCCGGCGATGAGCGCCAGCAGCTTGTCGTCGAACACATCGCGTGTCATCACCTGAGGGTACGTCGGTGTGGGGAGTGGAATGATCGAACAGGTGGACCTCCTGGCAGAGTGCGGCGACTCCGCGATGATCCCCCGATGACTCGATACGTCGCGCTGCTGCGAGGGGTGAACGTGGGCGGTGTGACACTGAAGATGCCCGACGTTGCGCACACCCTCGAGCAGGCCGGCTTCACCGACGTGAGAACGGTGCTCGCGACGGGCAACGTCCTGCTGACCAGCAGAGCTGGAGCCGCCGGCGTGCGCACGAAAGCCGAGAAGGCGCTGCGCGACGAATTCGGTTACGACGCCTGGGTTCTGGTCTACGACATCGACACGCTGGCCGAGATCTCCGCCGCCTACCCGTTCGAGCGCGAGCGCACCGGTCACCAGTCCTACGTGACGTTCGTCAGTGACACAAAGGCCTTCGACGAATTGGCGGGCCTCTCGGCCGGAGCGACGGAGAAGATCGATGCCGGCGACGGCGTCATCTACTGGCAGGTGCCCAAAGGGTCGACTCTGGACAGCACCGTCGGCAAGACCATGGGCGAGAGGCGGTACAAGCCCTCGACCACCACCCGGAACCTGCGCACGATCGACAAGCTGCTGGCCGGCTGACCAAGGAGCACGAAGATGACACGATCACCCAAACACGCCGCCGATCTGACCGGCGTCTCGGAGACCGCGCTGATGACTCTCGCGGTGCGCGCGGCCGAGGCGCGCCGGCCCGACGGGATCATCGACGACCCGATGGCCATCCATCTGATGGACTCGATCCACTTCGACTTCGCGAAGTTCGGCTTCACCCGCCGCCAGGACATGGCGTTGCGCGCCAACCTGTTCGACAGATACACCCGACGCTATCTGCGCGACCACCCGAAGGCGACGGTGGTGGCACTGGCCGAGGGCCTGCAGACGAGCTTCTACCGGCTCGACACCGCAGGCGACGTCGGCCACGACTTCGCGTGGCTCAGCGTCGACCTGCCCCCGATGATCGAGCTGAGGCTCGCCCTCCTGCCGCCGTCGGACCGCATCACCGAATGCGCGCAGTCCGCGCTCGACTTCAGCTGGATGGACCGGGTCGACACCGACGACGGGGTGTTCATCACGGCCGAAGGGCTGCTGATGTACCTGCAGCCCGACGAGGCCATGTCGATCATCACCGAGTGCGCGGCTCGCTTCCCGGGCGGCCAGATGATCTTCGATCTCCCGCCCTCGGGATTCGCCGCGCTGGCCCGCCGCGGGATGCGCACCTCGTTGCGCTACCGCGTTCCGCCGATGCCGTTCTCGCTGACCGTCGCCGAAGCCGCGGATCTGGTCAACACGGTGCCCGGAGTGCGGGCCGTGCACGACCTGCCGGCCGAGTCCGCCCGCGGACGTCTGCTCAACGCGCTGCTGTGGACGTGGCAGCGGTTGCCGCTGCTCGACCCGTTGCGGCCGCTGACCACACTGCTCGAGTTCGGCTGATCAGTCGAACGCCGCCTCCACATAGCGCAGCGCCTGGCCCTTGCCGACCCCCAGCGCCCGGGCCGCCGAGACATAGGTGTGCGCGGCATCGGCCAGCGCGGAGTCCGCGGGATCGGAGCTGGCGACGAAGGTGCCGAACCGGCCGCGGGTCTCCAAGATGCCCGCAGCCTCCAGCTCCCGATACGCGCGAGCGACGGTGTTGACCGCCAAACCGAGCTGTCCGGCCAGTTCGCGCACGGTGGGAAGCCGGGTACCGGGAGTGAGCCTGCCGTCCCGGATGCCTTCGATGATCTGCGTTCTGAGCTGGTCGAACAGCGGCCGGGCCGCCCCCGTGTCGACGTGCACCCAATCCCCCAACTCGGCCACGTGCTCAGTATTGCTCACAGCGACTAGTTTGGTGGAGTGCAGGTGACGGTCTTCAGCGGCGCCGGGATCTCGGCCGAAAGCGGTGTGCCGACGTTCCGGGACGTCGAGACCGGGTTGTGGGCCCAGGTCGATCCCTACGAGATCTCGAGTTCCGAGGGGTGGCAGGCACACCCGGACCGGGTGTGGGCCTGGTACCTGTGGCGCCATCACATGATGGCCGCCGTCGCACCCAACAACGCCCACCGCGCCGTCGCGGCGTGGCAGGACTACGCCGACGTGCACGTCGTCACGCAGAACGTCGACGATCTGCACGAGCGCGCCGGCAGCACGCAGGTGTACCACGTCCACGGCAGTCTCTTCGAATTCCATTGCGACCGTTGCGGAACCGCCTACCCCGACGTGGTGCCGGACATGCCCGAGCCGGTGGAGTCCGTCGAGCCGCCGCGGTGCGGGGTCTGCGGCGGACTGATCCGGCCGAACGTGGTGTGGTTCGGTGAGGCGCTGCCCGACCGGGCATGGCAGCAGTCGGTCGACGCGGTCGTCGGCGCCGACGTCGTCGTGGTGGTGGGGACGTCGTCGGTGGTCTACCCGGCCGCCGGGCTGCCCGAGTTGGCGGTGGCCAGCGGCATCCCGGTGATCGAGGTGAACCCGGAGCCCACGCCGCTGACGCGAAGCGCCACGGTGTCGCTGCGCGAGAAGGCGGGGACGGTACTGCCCGGTCTGCTGCAGCGCCTGCCCGCCCTGATCGGCTAGCTTTCCCTGGCTCCGATCAACGCCTCGGAGATCACTCCCGCCGCCTTCTCCAGGGCAGGAACGGCCCGCGCGATCAGGTCCTTGCCCATCCGTGCGACGGGACCCGAGATGCCGATCGCCATCGGAGTCGGGGCGCCGGGCACGGCCACCGCGACGGAGCGGACGCCGATCTCGAACTCCTCGTCGTCGACGGCGTAGCCGTCGGCGCGCACGCGCTCGACATTGGCGAAGACCGCGGACAGCGTGGCCGCGCTCTTCTCCGTCGGGGCGGGAAGTCCGGACTGCGTCACCAGTTTGAGGATGCGCGCATCGTCCAATTCGGCCAGGACGGCCTTGCCGACGCCGGTGGTGTGCAGCCCCACCCGTTTACCGACCTCGTCGGTGGTCCGCATCATCTGTGTCGACGGAACCTGCCCGGTGTAGATCACCATGTCGCCGTCGAGCACCGCCAGACTCGCCGTCTCGGCCAGCTGATCGACCAACGACTGCAGCACCGGACCTGCCACCGCGCCCAGTTGCCGATTCGCGACCACACCGAGCCGAATCAGCCTGGGGCCCAACGCGTAACGACGATTCGGCAGCTGACGCACATAGCCGAGGCCGACCAGGGTGCGCAGCAACCGGTGGATCGTCGGCGGCGGCAACGGAGACTCGGCGGACAGCTCCGTCAGCGAGCACTCCCCTCCCGCCCGGCCGATCAACTCCATCAGCTCGAACGCGCGCTCGACCGACTGCACGCCACCTGATCTGTCCGCCAATGTGTCCGCTCCTGGCCCGCCGGTCTGCGTCCATTCAACAGTCCGCAATTCCATTCCACAATACGGAAGTTCTCGGCTCCGCTCTTCCGGTGCCGTGTACATTTTCCGGCTGCCGAACTAAACTCCACGATGTGGAATTAGATCTCCGCGTCGCTGCGGGCGTGCACACGTGACACGATCCCTGTCCGATGCGGTGCTGGCCGATGTCGATCGCCGTCTCGCGGTCGCCGACGCCCGATCGGCGGATCGTTATCCCGGCGACGACGGCCGCCGCCAGCCCGTCCACACCGTGTACGTCCCGGGCGACGAGTATTCGGCCACGATGCCCGCCGACTGGGGTTCCGCAGCCCTTGCCGCCGCCGGCGATGCGGGCGGACTCGACGCCGTAGCGGTGCTGGTCGGGGCGAATCGTGAACCCCATTGCGAGCCGGACACTCTCGCGGCTCTGGTCGAGAACAAGCTCGCCGCCGAGCCGATCGAGGACCTCCGCATCGACTTCGAGGACGGCTACGGCACGGTCGACGACGCCGTCGAGGACGCCGATGTCGCGCGCGCGGTCACCGCACTGCGCAGCGCACTCGATGCCGGCACCTCGACGCCGTTCGTCGGAACCCGCTTCAAGTGCCTGGAAGCAGGCACCCGGGCACGCGGACTCCGCACGCTCGACATGTTCGTCAGCGGACTCGTCGACACCGGAGGTCTTCCCGACGGCCTGACACTGACCCTGCCCAAGGTGACCTGCGTCGAGCAGATCGAGGCCATGGTGGCGGTGACCAGTGCCCTCGAAACCGCGAACGGCCTGCCGGACGGGCGGATTCGCTTCGAGATCCAGGTCGAGACGCCGCAGGCGATCCTCGGTGCCGACGGCCGCGCACCCGTCGCCCCATTCATCCACGCCGGTCAGGGCCGGGTCAGCTCGCTGCACTACGGAACCTACGACTACTCGGCCTCCCTCGGTATCGCCGCCGCCTACCAGTCGATGGAGCATCCGGTGGCCGATCACGCCAAGAACGTCATGCAGACCGCCGTCGCCGGCACCGGGGTGCATCTGTCCGACGGTTCGACCAACGTCCTGCCCGTCGGCGACCCCGACAACGTGGCCGCAGCGTGGAAGCTGCACGCGCGCCTCGTCCGGCGTCACCTCGAGCGCGGCATCCACCAGGGCTGGGATCTGCATCCGGCGCAGCTCGTCACGCGGTACCTGGCCACCTATGCCTTCTATCGCGGCGCCTTCGCGGCGGCGGCGACCCGCCTGCGCACCTACGTCCACCGACTCGACTCGACCGTCATGGACGAGCCGGCGACCGCGCGCGCACTGGCCAACGTGATCCATCGCGGCAGCGTGTGCGGCGCACTGACCGCCGATGAGATCGAGACGGCCGTCGATCTCCCCCTGCCCACCGTGCGCGACCTCGCGCTCGGCCGCCGACCGAGGAGCACCCAGTGACCACCAGGCCGACACCAGCCTCGTACTACACGCCCCGAGGCGGTCTGCCCCCGCAGACCGATCTGCTGACCGACCGCGCGATCGTGACCGAGGCCTACACGGTGATCCCCCGCGGCGTCCTCTCCGACATCGTCACCTCGGTGTTCCCGGAATGGACCGATACCCGCGCCTGGATCATCAACCGCCCGGTCGCCGGTGGCGCGACGACGTACTACCAGGCGATCGTTGAGGTCGCGCCGGGTGGCGGTGCGCACCGCCCCGAGCCGCAGTCCGAGGTGCAGAGCTTCTTGTTCGTCACCTCGGGAGCGCTCACCGTGGACGCGGACGGTCAGTCGCAGACCCTCACCGAGGGCGGCTTCGCGTACCTCCCGGCAGGCACCGACTGGTCGGCCGCCAACAACGGCGACGCCACCGCGACGTTCGTGTGGATCCGGAAGCGCTACGAGGCCATCGAGGGCCACGCCCCGTCGGTGCTGTTCGGCAACGAGCAGGACATCGAGCCGTCAGCCATGCCCGGGACCGACGGCAAGTGGCGTACCACGCGCATGCTGGACCCCGAGGATCTGGCCTACGACATGCACGTCAACATCGTCACGTTCGAGCCCGGCGCCACGATCCCGTTCGCCGAGACCCACGTGATGGAACACGGCCTGCTGATGCTCGAAGGCAAGGCCGTCTACCACCTCAACGGAGACTGGGTGGAGGTCCAGGCCGGCGATTTCCTCTCGCTGCGCGCCTTCTGCCCGCAGGCGTGTTACGCGGGCGGGCCGTCGAACTTCCGGTACCTGTTGTACAAGGACGTCAACCGTCAGGTCATGCTCTGAACCGGTTGCGCTACAACCGGAACGGCCAGCCGGTGATCCTCTTCTCCCGAGGGGTCGCGTAGGTACGCACCTTGGATGTGCGCAGGCCCATCCGGACCAGACCCTCGGCGATGGTCACCGCCGCGCGGACCCCGTCGACTATCGGGACGCCGGTGGCGGCCGAGACCTTCGCCTCGAGTTCGGCCATGCCCCCGCAGCCGAGGCAGATCACCTCGGCGTGATCGCTTTCGACCGCCTCGCGCGCCTGCGACACGATCGCCTCGACCGCCCGGTCCGGATCCGATTCGAGTTCGAGGACGCCGAGCCCGGACGCCCGCACCGACGCGCACCGCGCGTCGAGTCCCGCGAGCTTGAGACGGTCCTCGATGAGCGGGACGGTGCGGTCGAGCGTGGTGACGACCGAGTACTTGTGCCCGAGATACATCGCTGTCGACGCGGCGGCCTCGGTGATGTCGACGACCGGGACCTCGAGCAATTCCTGCAGGCCCTCGCGGCCGTGCTCGCCGTAACCGGCCTGGATCACCGCGTCGAACGGTTCCGGATACGACGTGATCGCGTCCATCACCGCGATGGCCGCGAGATAGCTCTCGAAATTGCCCTCACACGAGTCCGCCCCGAAACGCGGTGTGACGCCGATGATCTCGGTACCCGGCGAGGCGACTGCGCGCGCCGAGTCGGCGATCGCGTCGGTCATGGACGTCGTGGTGTTGACGTTGGCCACCAGAATTCTCATGACGGTCCTAGTGCGTGCTCGCCACGGCGATGGGTTCGCCGGAGACGTCGGTGAACGGTCCCCGGCGATCGGCCACCAGCAGGTAGACGATCGCGCCGAGCCCCGCGCCGATGAACCAGGAGAACTCGGAGACGACCTTGAACGCCGGGACGAACGCCATCAACAGCGCCGCGACCGCAGTGATGACGAGTGCGACGACGGCACGCGTGTTGACGCCCTTCGTGTAGTGGTACTCACCGTTGGCGTCGGTGGTGAACAGGTCGAGCACGTTGATCTGCGAACGACGCACCAGCCAGTAGTCGGCCATGATGATGCCGAACAGCGGCCCCAGGATGGCGCCGAGCCCACCGAGGAAGTAATTGATCACAGCGGGCGAGTTGTACAGGTTCCACGGCAGGATCACCAGGCCGATGACGGCCGAGATGAGCGCTGCGCGACGGAAATTCAGGTGCTTCGGGAACAGGTTGTTCAGGGCGTAGATCGGGGCGACGAAGTTCGCCATCAGGTTGACGGCCACGGTCAGGATCAGCAGCGCGAGAGCCGCGAGCACCAGCAGCAGCGTGTTCGGCACTTCCTTGACGATGTCCGCGGGCGCTTCGATGATCCGCCCGTCGATGCGGAACTGGGCGCCGGCCAGCGTCACCACGATGCCGCCGAACACCAGCATGTTGAGCGGGATGCCCCAGAAGTTGCCCGCGATGATGGCGCGCTTCGAGGTGGCATTGCGGGTGAAGTCGCAGAAGTTGAGCACGAACGTGCCGTAGATCGCGACCCACAGGCTGGCGCCGCCGACGATCTGCAACCACATGTCGACACCGGTGAGCGAGTCGGGCGTCGTCCACGCGATGGACCAGTCGGCGCTGCTGAGCATCCAGATCGCCAGCGCGACCATCGTGATGAGGATGACGGGGCCGGCGAACGCCTCGTAGCGGCGGATCATCTCCATGCCGTAGCTGACGATGATCACCTGGACGACCCACAGTGCGACGAACGAGATCCAGCCGAGCGTCGACAGGCCCAGCACGCTGTTGGTGTCGAGCGTCGCGGCCGAGGGCGCGAGCGCGACGATCAGGATGCGCAGCACCACGGAGGCGAGGTAGGTCTGGATGCCGAACCAGGCGATAGCGACCGCACCGCGGATGACGGCGGGGATCTGCGCGCCGCGGATGCCGAACGAGATGCGGCTCATCACCGGGAACGGCACACCGGTCTTCTCGCCCATGAACCCGGACAGGCTCAGCAGCAGGAACAGGAACGCGCCACCGAGGCCCAGCACGAGCAAGATCTGCCAGCCGCCGAGCCCCAGGGCGAAGAGGCCGATGGCGAACGAGTAGTTGCCGAGGCTGTGCACGTCGTTGGCCCACAGGGTGAAGATGTTGTAGGCGCCCCACCGCCGCCCGTCGCGCTTGATGGGTGCGAGATCGGGGTTGTACAGCGTGGGGCTCACCTGGGCGGCCGCGGTGGTGTCGGCAGCAACGCCGCGACCTGAATCGTTGACGAGCCGGGGGGACTCTGTGCTCATGGACATGCCTGTCACGGTCGGAGCGCCGAGGACCGGCGCCGTCGCTGGAATTCCATCTGGTGGAACTTACATTCCACTGTGTCTCAAGTAACCCGCACGCAGGCGCCCCCTGTCAAGCGTCTGACGTGATTGACTGTGCCTCCGCTCACATCTACAGTCGCCCGAAGAGTGGAATAGCAGTTCCACGATGAGGAAGTACTGTCCGTCGGAACGGAGGCCACCCATGACCGCCGACGCCATCACGAACCGAGAAGACTTCGACCTGGTCGTCCGCGGTACGCACACGCTGACGACCGCGGGGATCGTCGCCCGGGAGATCGGCATCCGCGACGGCCGCATCGTTGCGATCGAACCGCTGGGCAGCGGCCTCGCCGGTACAGAGACCGTGGAACTCACCGACGAGCAGGTGATGATCCCCGGCTTGGTCGACACGCACGTTCACGTCAACGAGCCGGGACGCACCGAGTGGGAGGGCTTCGATTCCGCCACCCGCGCCGCGGCGGCCGGCGGTGTCACCACGTTGATCGACATGCCGCTGAACTCGATCCCGCCGACAGTCAACGTCGACGCGCTGAACGCCAAACGCGCAGCGGCGTCGGGCAAGCTGCACATCGACGTCGGCTTCTGGGGCGGCGCGATCCCCGGCAACACCGGCGATCTGCGGGGCCTGCACGACGACGGGGTGTTCGGGTTCAAATGCTTCCTCCTGCACTCCGGCGTCGACGAATTCCCGCACCTCGACGCCGACGAGATGGAGAAGGACATGGCCGTGCTGGCCGGCTTCGACTCCATGATGATCGTGCACGCCGAGGACTCGCGCGCCATCGATCGCGCCCCGACGGCCGAGGGCGACCGCTACAGCCGGTTCCTGGCCTCCCGCCCGCGCGGCGCCGAGAACGTCGCGATCGCCGAGGTGATCGAGCGCGCGCGATGGACCGGCGCCCGCGCGCACATCCTGCACCTGTCGTCGTCGGACGCGTTGCCCATGCTCGCGACCGCCAAGCGCGACGGCGTCCGGATCACCGTCGAGACGTGCCCGCACTACCTGACCCTTCTCGCCGAGGAGATCCCCAACGGCGCAACGGCTTTCAAGTGCTGCCCGCCCATCCGTGAGGCGTCGAACCGGGAACTGCTGTGGCAGGGCCTCCTCGACGGCACCATCGACTGCATCGTCTCCGACCACTCACCGTCGACAGTCGACCTCAAGGACGTCGACAACGGCGACTTCGGCGTGGCGTGGGGCGGCGTCGCATCGCTGCAGCTGGGCCTGTCGTTGATCTGGACCGAAGCCAAACGCCGCGGGATTCCTCTCACCCAGGTCGTCGATTGGATGGCGGCCAAACCCGCCGCGCTCGCCGGGTTGACCACCAAGGGCAAGATCGCACTGGGGCACGACGCCGACTTCGCGATCTTCGAGCCCGAGTCCGCTCAGGTGGTCGACGTCCACAAACTGCACCACAAGAACCCCATCAGCCCGTACGACGGGCGCGCGCTGGCCGGCGTCGTGACCAGTACCTGGCTTCGCGGCAGGAAGGTCGACTTCACGACCCCGCAGGGGCGAATGCTGCGCCGCGGGGGCATCTAGCAGCGGCCGCGCTGATCTGTCAGGCCGGCTTCACCGCCCGGCCGATCGCGACCTCGGAGACCGGCAGTGGCATCCAGCGGGGCATCGTGTACTCCCGGCGCCCTTCGAGCCGGAACCCCGCCGCCGCGATGGTCTCCTCGGTGTGGCGATGCGTGTGACAGTTGCCCGCCAGCCGCGGCCAGATCGTCGCGTCGGCGACCTTCTGCAGGCCACCCCTGGCCCCGGATTCGGCGACGTGCTCCAGGTAGCGCATCTCGCCCCCGGAGTTCAGCAGGGAAAACAGTTGCGCGACAACGTCCTTGGGGGTCTCCACCGAGCACAGAACCAGGGAGCACACCACCGCGTCGAACTGCTCACCGGTGCCGAACCCCTCGACGGTGTCGGTGGTGAGAGTGACCGGCACCGCGGCCAGCGCTGCCGCGTGCTCGGCGACGACGGCCAGCCTGCGCTCGGGTTCCACGGCGACGACCTCGGTGACGGTGGCGGGATAGAACGCGAAGTTCGTCCCGGTGCCGGCGCCCACCTCGAGCACGCGGCCCGTCAGCCCGGCCAGATTCTCCCGGCGCAACCGCCGCACCGATTCCGGCTCTCGGGCCGACATCACGGTCCACATGCGCGCGAAGAAGGGATTATCGACAGTGGTAGCCATCAGCGAACTCCTCAACGCCCGTCAGTTCTCCCGCAATCCTATGCGCTGGTGCAGGCGGGCCAACGGCGCCGGCGCCCACCAGTTCCACCGGCCCAGCACGTGCATGAAGGCCGGCACCAGCAGCATCCGCACCAGCGTTGCGTCCGCGAGAACCGCCAACGTCAGGCCGACACCGAACATCCGCATGAAGGACACCTGCGCGGCGATCAGTGCTGCGAACGAGATCGCCATCAGCAGTGCCGCCGCGGTGACCACCCGGCCGGTGCGGGCCAACCCCAGCGCCACGCTCTCGTCGTTGGCCGCCGCGCTGCGATCCGAGGCCAACCAGTACTCCCGGATACGCGAGACCAGGAACACCTCGTAGTCCATCGACAGCCCGAACGCGATGCAGAACAGCAGGACCGGCATGTTGGCCACCAGCGTGCCGGTGGGCGTCGTGCCCAGGGCCCCGAGATGGCCGTCCTGGAAGATCCACACCAGGGCACCGAATGCCGCCGTCAGAGACAACACGTTAAGCACCAACGCTTTCAACGGCAGCACCACCGACCCGGTGAGCAGGAAGAGCAGCACGAAGGTGATCGCGGCGATGACGCCGAGCACCGCGGGCAGCCGCGACGTGATCGATGCGGAGCTGTCGCGATTGATCTGGGCCAGCCCGGTCAGCATCGCCTCCCGGCCGGCGGGCGGCTCGATGGCGTGCAGCTGGTCGAGTTGGGTCTCCGATGCGTCGGAGAACAGCGGCGCGGTGCTGCCGACGGTGAGAAACGCTCTCCCGTCGGCCATTCCGGCGGCGGCACCCGGCGGCCCCACCTTCGTGCCGTCGACGAACGTGCCGCCGGGTGCCGACACCGTCGTCACGTCACCGACCCGGGACAGCGCCGCCGCGTACCCGTCGAGATCCCCGGGGGTGACGCCACGAGTGTCGGGCAGCACGACGACCACGTTGTTCGACGAGTCGACCGCGAAGTTCTCCCGCATTTCGTCGCCGACCTGCCGCGCCGAGGCGGACTGCGGCAGCACCCGATCGTCGGGGAAGCCCCATTTCGCCCCGAGGAACGGCAGGCCCAACAGAAGCAGAAGTGCCACCACAGCCAGGCCGATCGGAATCGGGCGACGCATCACGAATGTCGTCGACCGATACCAGAACATCTGCTCGATCGGAACGGGTGCGGGCTCGGGTCGCCGCAGAACCCGGCGCACCAGGCGCCGGACGTCGAGCGCATCGAGCCGGTCACCGGCGAGCACGATCGCCGCGGGGGCCACCACGATCGCGGCGAGCGCCGCGAACGCGACCACAGCGATACCTGCGTAGGCGAACGACTTCAGGAAGTACATCGGGAAGATCACCATCGCGACCATCGACAGCGCGACGGTCATCGCCGAGAACAGCACGGTGCGGCCCGCCGTCGTCATCGTGCGGATCAGCGCGCGCTCGCGATCGGCGCCGTCGGCGAGTTCGTCGCGGTAGCGGCTGATGATCAGGAGGGTGTAGTCGATGGACAGCGCCAGCCCCATGGCGATCGACAGGTTCAGCGCGAAGATCGACACATCGGTCACCAGCGTGACGGCCCGCAGCACCGCCATCGACCCGAGGATCGCGAACCCGCCGACGGCCAGCGGCAGACCCGCCGCCAGCAGTCCGCCGAACACCCACACCAGCACCACGAAGCTCAGCGGAATCGCGATCGACTCCATCAGCAGCAGATCCCGTTCGGTCTGCGCGTTGATCTGCACGTAGGTCATCGCGACACCGCCGGCGCGCACGGTCACGCCGTCGCGGTCGTACAGCAGCGCCTCGTCGAGCTCCTCGGCGTGCCGCTGCGCGCCGGTCTCCCCGCCGGTGATGCCCGCGACGATCAACCCGGTCTTGCCGTCGCGACTGACCAACGCCGCCGCTGCCTGCGGCGGCGCCGTCCACGCCGAGCTGACCTGACTGACGTGAGGTGAGGCGGTCAGCCCCGCCACGATCTCGGTGGCGACCGGGCGGGCCGCCTCGATGCCATCGTCGGCGGTGACGCTGACCAGGAGGTCCATGTCGCCCTGATCGAAGTGATCGATGAGGATCTGCGACGCGCGGGCGGACTCGGAGGTGGGATCGCCGAACCCGCCGGCCGACAACTCGCCGGCCACCGGGATACCGAAGACGCCACAGGCCACCATGACCAGGGCCGCGACGGCGAGGATGCGGCGCGGGGCGGCGATGGCCGACGACGCGATCCGCTGCAGCACCTGGGCCTCCTGCGTTGACGCCGCCATCGTAGCGGCGCCTGCGACTGCCGAACCGAACCATGACGACCCCGTAATCACCGCCCGCGAGAGCACCGGGACCGGCAGAACCTACCCGCGGGTAAGAATTGCCACAGTTTTCCGAAACGAGGCTCAAAGATTCCTTAGAGCCCGTGGTTACTGTTCAGTACATGTGGATCGACGACACCAATGCTGATGTCATCAAGGTTGATTTCGACGCCCTCTACCACGGCGATGTTCTCGTCGAGGGGCTGACGTCGGAGCAGCTCGACGACGAGCAGACCCTGCCTACCGCAGTCTGACAAAGAGCGCGCGCCCTCGACAGACGCGCGCTCTTCACCGCTGTACTGCGACTACGTCACGACCCTGCTAGACCGCTGTGGTCTGCGCGACCATCCCGGCCAGCCGGCCGCGGATCAGGTCCTCCGCCTCTGTGACAATGCGCGACACCAGCTCGCCCACCGTCGGAATGTCGTTGATCAGGCCCATGGCCGTGCCGACAGTCCAGATTCCCGCGTCGACGTCGCCGTCGTCGAACACCTTCCGGCCCCGCGAACCGGCCACCAGATCCTTGACGTCGTCGAACTGGCCGCCGCCGGCGAGGATCTGCACGACCTCCCGAGACACCACATTCGATGCCACGCGCGCCGTGTTGTGCAGGCTGCGGAAGATGAGCTCCGTACCCCGCTCGTCACCGGCGACGATCGCCTCTTTGACGTTGTCGTGAATGCACGACTCGACGGTGCACATGAACCGCGATCCCATGTTGATGCCGTCGGCCCCCAGGGCCAGCGCGGCCACCAGGCCCCGCGCATCGGCGAACCCGCCGGAGGCGATCATCGGGATCTCGATCTTGTCCGCGGCCGCCGGGATCAGCACCAAACCGGGGATGTCGTCCTCGCCGGGATGCCCCGCGCATTCGAAGCCGTCGATGCTGATGCCGTCCACGCCGAGGCTCTGAGCCTTGACCGCATGCCGCACCGAGGTGCACTTGTGCAGCACCTTGATGCCGTTGTCGTGGAACATCGGCAGGTGCGGCGCCGGGTTCGACCCCGCCGTCTCGACGATCGTGATGCCGGCGTCGACGATCACCTGGCGGTACTCGTCATAGGGCGGCGGATTGATCGCCGGCAGGATCGTCAGGTTCACCCCGAACGGCTTGTCGGTCAGATCCCGCGTCTTGGCGATCTCGTTGGCCAGATCCGCCGGCGTGGGCTGCGTCAGCGCCGTCAGGAAGCCCAGCGCGCCCGCATTGGCCACGGCCGCAACGAGTTCCGCGCGCCCCACCCACTGCATACCGCCCTGGGCGATCGGGTGCTCGACACCGAAGACCTCGGTGAACTTGGTCTGAATCGTCATCGCTGCCCTCTTCTCTTCGCGCAAGCGCTCATTTGCGGCCTGATGCTCTTCGCGCAAGCGCTCATCTGCGGCCTGATGCTCTTCGCGCAAGCGCTCATCGCGGCGCCATCCGGATCGCCCCGTCCAACCGGATCGTTTCGCCGTTCAGCATCGGGTTCTCGACGATGTGCGTGGCGAGTGCGCCGTACTCGTCGGGGTCGCCGAGGCGCGCCGGATGGGGCACCTGCTTGCCCAGCGAGGCCTGCGCCTCCTCGGGCAGCGAGCCCAGCAGCGGGGTCTTGAACAGGCCCGGCGCGATGGTGACGACACGGATCAGATCACGCGACAGGTCGCGCGCGATCGGCAGCGTCATGCCGACCACGCCGCCCTTCGATGCGGAGTACGCGGCCTGCCCGATCTGCCCGTCGAACGCGGCCACCGACGCGGTGTTGATGATCACGCCACGCTCGCCGCCAATGGGCTCAGTCTTGGCAATGCGTTCTGCCGCAAGGCGAATGACGTTGAACGTGCCGATCAGGTTGACCTCGACCACCTTGCGGAAACCGTCGAGCGGGAAGGGCCCCTCCTTGCCGAGGGTCTTGATCGCATTGCCGATACCGGCACAGTTGACATCGATGCGGACCGGGCCCATCTCCTCGGCCGCGTCCAGCGCCGCGGCCACCTGCTCGGGATCGGTGACGTTGGCCTCGACGAACTTCGCGCGCGGGCCGAGCTCCGCGACCGCCTCGGCGCCCTTGAGGTCGATCACGACGACGGATGCGCCGCGGTCCAGCAGGCGCTTCGTGGTCGCCAGACCGAGACCGGAGGCACCTCCGGTGACGACCGCGACCGCGTCCTTGATCTCCATTGATCGGTTCCTTTCTGTTGGCTAAACCCAGTCCTGCAGAACAGCTTCGGTGTCGGCGCCCGGCACACCCGGCGCCTTCGGGGCGTCGGGCACGGTGCGGGAGAATCGGGGCGCCGGCGCCGGGTACAGGTTTCCGTTCTCGCGGTAGAAGGTGTCGCGCTCGGTGTTGTGCGATTCGGATTCCACCTCGGCGAACGACAACACGGGCGTGACGCAGGCATCGGTGCCGGCGAACACGGCGGCCCAGTGGTCGCGGTCGTGCGCGCCGAACGCGTCAGTCAGCCGCGCGCGCAGCTCAGGCCACCGGCTGACGTCGTTCTGGTCGGGCAGCTCGGCGGCGTCGAGGCCCAGCCCCTTGAGCATCTCGGCGTAGAACTGCGGCTCGATCGCCCCGACCGCGACGTAGCGACCGTCGGCGCAGGTGTAGGTGTCGTAGTAGGGCGCACCGGTGTCGAGCATGTTGGTGCCGCGCTCGTCGCTCCACATGCCGGTGCCGCGGAACGCCCACATCATCGCGGTCAGCACGCTGGAGCCGTCGACCATCGCGGCATCGATGACCTGGCCCTTGCCCGAGGTCTGGCGCTCATAGAGCGCGGCGAGCACCCCGACCAGCAGGAACATCGATCCGCCACCGAAATCACCGACCAGGTTGAGCGGCGGTACCGGACGCTCACCGACCCGCCCGATCGCGTGCAGCGTGCCGTTGAGTGAGATGTAGTTGATGTCGTGGCCGGCCTGCTGAGCTCGCGGACCGTCCTGCCCCCAGCCCGTCATGCGCGCATAGATCAGGCGCTCGTTGACCTTCGCGCAGTCCTCGGGACCCAGGCCGAGACGTTCGGTGACCCCGGGCCGGAAGCCCTCGATAAGCACGTCGGCCTTGGCGATCAGGCCCAGCACCTTCTCGACGTCGGCCGGGTCTTTGAGATTGGCGCCGATGGATCGCCGGTTACGCAGCAGGTAGTCACCGCTCGGCGCCCCGCCACCCTTGCCCGGACGTTCCACGCGCACCACGTCGGCGCCCAGGTCGCCGAGGATCATCGCCGCGTGAGGGCCGGGACCGATGCCCGCCAACTCCACCACGCGCAGTCCCTGCAGAGGTCCAGCCATCTCCACCCGTCCTTCGTCTCGGTCGCTCGGTCGAGCCCGACATAGCTTACTTGTATAACCTTCTCGACCCACCTAGGGTGCCTGACTATGGCGACGACGCAGGAATACGTGGGTATCGACGACCTCCGGGTGAGCCGCGAGGGAGGCATTCTGACTGCGACACTGCATCGCCCGGACAGCCTGAACTCGCTGACCGCCCCCATGCTGAACACGCTGGCCGACGCGCTGGATCGCGCCGCCGGCGACCCCGAGGTGCGGGTGGTGCGCATCGAGGGCGCCGGGCGCGGATTCTCCTCAGGGGCAGGCATCAGCGAGAGCGACCACGCCGATCCGGGTGCGTCGGGCACGCCGGCCGAGGTCCTCGACGCGGCCAACCGGTGCATCCGCGCGATCGTGGCCCTGCCGCAGCCGGCGGTCGCGGTGGTGCAGGGCGCCGCAGCGGGCGTCGGAGCATCGCTGGCACTGGCCTGCGATGTCGTATTGGCTTCGGAGAAGGCGTTTTTCATGCTTGCCTTCACCAAGATCGGGTTGATGCCCGACGGTGGCGCCTCGGCGTTGATCGCCGCGGCGATCGGACGCATCCGCGCGATGCGGATGGCGCTGCTGGCCGAGCGCATTCCCGCCGCTGAGGCCTTCGACTGGGGGCTCGTGAGCGCGGTGTATCCGGCCGACGATTTCGCCACCGAGGTCGACGCGGTGATCGCGCGACTGGCACGCGGACCGGCCGTCGCATTGCGCAAGACCAAGGACGCCGTCAACGCCGCGACGCTGACCGAACTCGAAGGCGCCCTCGAGCGCGAGAAGCAGGGTCAGCTGATCCTGTTGAACGCCAACGACTCTCGCGAAGGGATGCGCGCCTTCCAGCAGCGCCGAGAGCCGAACTTCACCGACTCCTGACCCCCTTCCCGCCCAAACCGACGTTCGGGCGGGAAAGTGCGAGAAGAACGCGCCATTTCGTCGAGTTCGGGCAGGGGCAAGGCTCGAGGCCCGGGCGGTTGCGATACCCGCCGGCTCAGACGCCGAACATCGGCGGCAACGCGAGCACCATCACCAGACCCCAGAAGAAGTGCGTCAGCATCGGGGCGAGCACTCCCCCGGTGGCGCGGCGCTCCAACGCGCACACGGTGCCCAGGATGATCGCCGCGAAGCCCAGCATCGGGTTGCCGGTCGTGACGGCCGTGGCGATCACGTACAGCACCGTCGACACGATCACCGGCTTGTACTTCCACAGCGCGGTGTACAGCGCGCCTCGGAAGAACATCTCCTCGGCCACGCCGTTGATCACCGTGATGAACGCGATCGCCCACAGTGGTGCGGTGTTGACGTACTCCAGCACGCTGGTGATGTAGTCGCGCACCGGGGGAATCTGACGTGCGACCAGCGCGCCGAGGACGAACACCGCGCCGAGACCGAGGCCGACGCCGGTACCGGTGATCACCGGGCGCTGGTTGCGGCCGCGGAAACTCACGTGCCCCCAGTGCAGTGGACCGGAGAGAAACGCCCCGATCGCCCAGACCGCGGCCAGCGCGAGCGTGAGCCACACGAACGAGCTGTCGCCGGGCGGGAGACTGAGCGAATAGCCCAGCAGCGCCGCGCCGATCAGCAAGAACACCCCGACGACGAACTTGCGCCGGGTGACCATCGACGGCGGTTCGTTGAACGCAGGCGCCTTGGTGCGCGCGATCTGCTTGATCTCGCCGGACAGCGGCGTGTGCTCTGAACTGTTCACGCAGTACTCCCCTTGGGCACCAGTCCGATCAGGTGATCGAGACCGGTGCGGACGGCAGCGGCAACGGGTTTGGGCACCAGTCCGATCAGGCCGAGCACCGGCTGGACGACGTGAGGGGTGACGGCGCAGGCGAGTTGGCGCAGCCGCAGCGCGTCCCCGCCCGCCCAGCCCGGATCGGTGTCGGCGAGGTGGTGGGGGTCGGCGAGCTCGTCCACGGGCCGGCGTGCCGGACTGGTAACCGCGGCGCGGATCGCGTCCTCGATGCTCGTGAGGCCGTCCGGCGGATCGGGGACCAGCCCGGAGAGCCCGTCCTGGGTCGCCATCATCGGGAAGTCCAGCGATTCGATGAGGTCGCCCGCCAGGCCGCCGGGTACGGGCAGGATGACGCCGCTGACCATGGACACCAGGCCGGTGTCGATGCCGTACACCGGTACCGGTGTGCGCCAGATCCCGGCGATACGCGCATAGGTGCGCAGCAGGTCCCCGTACGTGGTGGTCTCGGGACCGCGGACGTCGTACGAGCCCGCGGGAACCTTGTCGTCCGCGGCGGCGACGAGGTAGTACACGACGTCGCGGACCGAGATCGGGTCGATGGGGTTGGCCGACCATTCGGGCATCGGCAGCAGCAGGAACCGGTCGGCGACGTAGCGCATCATCTCGAAGGACGTCGACCCGGCTCCGAGCACGATCGCCGCACCGAGCCACACCACGTCCGGCCCGCCGTCGACGTGCAGTGCGTGGGCGACCTCGGCGCGGCTGGCGAGGTGCTCCGAGAGCGGCCCACCGTCGGGTGCTTGCGGCACGAAACCGCCGAGGTAGACGATGCGGCGCACCCCCGCGGCCTTCGCTGCCTCGGCCACGTTGGCTGCGGCCTGATTGTCCGCCTCCCGGAAGCCGGGCTGTCCGATGCCGTGCACCAGGTAGTAGACGACGTCGATCGGTCCGGCCTCATCGAACGCCCGGCGCGCGGAGGCGGCGTCACCTGCGTCCAACTCGACCGTCGAAACCCGGTCGTACCAACCGAATTCGCTCAGCCTCTCCGGGTGACGGCTGACGGCGACGACGTCGTCCCCGTTTTCCAGAAGCGCCGCGACCAGTCGCGAGCCGATGTAGCCACTCGCGCCGGTGACCAGAGTCCGATTACCCACGGTAGGTCTTTACCCCAACGACCCCGATGTCAGACGTTGCCTGTGTCACGGTGCAGTTTGACCAGCTCCTGGTACAGAAGAGCGTTCGTCTTGATGCCTTCCTTCTCCGCGTCGGCGAGCTCGCGGCGCACTTTCGCGGGCACCCCGGCCACCATGTGCCCGGGCGGGATCTCCGTGCCTTGGGACACCACCGCCCCGGCCGCGATCAGACACCCCGCACCGATGCTGGCTCCGTTGAGGACCACCGCCCCCATCCCGATCAGCGTGTCGTCGCCGATGGTGCACCCGTGCAGCACCGCGTTGTGTCCGACCGTCACGCCGGCGCCGATGCGCGCAGGGAAACCCGGGTCGACGTGGATGGTCACGTTGTCCTGGATGTTGCTGCCCGCCCCGATCTCGATGTCCTCGGTCTCGGCGCGCAGGGTGGCGCCGTACCAGACGCTCGCCCCCTCGGCCAGGATGATCCGGCCGACGAGGGTGGAGTTCGGCGCGGCCCAGCTCTGCGGATGCAGCTGCGGTGCGTGCCCGGCGATGGGAAGGATCAGTGGCTCCGGCATGGCGCCATCGTAGGGTCGGCTGCGACGTCGTCGGCGGGCGCGTGCGATCCTCTCGTCGTGAGCGCCTCCGATTCGACGACGATGTCGACCCCCACCGCCCTGCAGATCGTCGAGGACGTCGATCTGACCGGTAAGACCGTCGTGATCACCGGCGCGACGTCGGGACTGGGCCGCGAGTCGGCCCGATGCCTGGCACGCACGGGTGCGCGGGTGATCCTGACGGGTCGGGACGCGGCGGCGCTCGCCGAGACCGAGTCATGGGTTCGCGACCAGGAGCCGAAGGCACTGACCGCGACGGTGCGGTTGGACCTCACCTCGCTGGAGTCGGTGAGTGCGGCCGCGGCGGAGATCAGCGACCTCACCCCGGCCGTGCACGTCCTGATGAACAACGCCGGGGTGATGTTCACGCCGTTCGAGCGCACCGTCGACGGATTCGAGCTGCAGTTCGGCACCAATCATCTGGGCCACTTCGAACTGACCCGATCGCTGCTGCCCGCCCTGGTCGCCGCTGACGGCGCGCGGGTGGTGAACCTCTCCTCGGAGGGCCATCGGCTCGGCGACGTCGACCTCGACGATCCCAATTGGGAACGACGCGACTACGACAAGTTCACCGCGTACGGCGCCTCGAAGACGGCCAACGTGTTGCACGCCGTCGAACTGGACCGTCGCCTGCGCGACAGCGGTGTGCACGCCTACGCGGTACATCCCGGCATCGTCGCCACCTCGCTCGCCCGGCACATGGACGAGCAGGACTTCGCCGACTTGAACCAGCGGGGCCGCACCAACCGGCAGTTCACCACGCCGGAGTACGGCGCGGCGACACAGGTGTGGGCCGCCGTCAGCGACGAGGTGGCCGCTGCCGGGGGGGTCTATCTGTCCGACTGCGCAGTCACCGTGGCGGCGCCGTATGCCATGGACGAGGCGCGCGCACTGGAGTTGTGGCAGCTCTCGGAGCAGCTCTGCACACCCGCTGAGGGCGCGCGATAAGCCCTGGTCAGGGGCTCTCCTGTAACACGTCGTGGCCCAACCGCGACACATTCTCGACTTGGTCGTGACCCGAGCGTGCGCTTAGCATGCCAAGCGACCTGACGAGCATGAGGAGCAGAACGTGAAGACCCGCCCCAGCAAGGCCATCGGCATCGCTGCGAGTGCCGCCGCGATCGCCCTGTCGGTTCCGCTGGCTGTCACCGCATCCGCCCAGCCGACGACCACGACCGTGACGGCCGAGATTCCCGACCCGCAGGGTCCGCAGTGCGATCCGTTCAAAAAAGCGGTGCCGAACTGGAAGAGCCTGAACAACGTCCCGGTGAGCAAGGCGCTGGCCGCCATCCCGGACATCAGTTCGTTCAACGCCGCGGTGTCGGGTCAGCTGAACCCGGCGGTCAACATCGCCCCGGTGCTCGACAACGGCCCGTTCGTGGTGTTCGCCCCCACCAACGAGGCGTTCGCCGAGCTGCCGCCCGAGCAGCAGGAGGTGCTGCGCACCGATCCGGCCGCGCTGACCAGCCTGCTCTACTACCACGTGTTCCTCGGCCTGCTGGGCCCCGATGACGTGAAGGGCCAGCGGCCCACCCAGGAGGGCACCGAGATCGAGGTGACCGGCTCCGGTGGTGACCTGAAGGTCAACGAGACCACCAAGGTGCTGTGCGGCGGCATCCAGGCGGAAAACGCACGGATCTACCTGGTCGACCACGTGCTGAACCCGGCGGAGGCACCGGCCCCCACGACGCCGACGTCCACGAGCACCTCGGCCGAACCGACCAGCACGTCGGCGACTCCGACGAGCACGCCGGCTACGCCGCTGCCCGCCGAGACGTCGACCACTCCGGCCGCAGAAGCCCCGATCGGTTAGTGACTTCGGCGTGGTTGTCGTCGCTCAGCGATGACAACCACGCCGAAATCGCTGTTTACAGGCCGAGATCGCGGCCGATGATCTCTTTCATGATCTCGGTGGTGCCACCGAAGATCGTCATGATGCGACCGTCGACGTAGTCACGGCAGACGCGGTACTCCATCATCCAGCCGTAGCCGCCGTGCAGCTGCACGCACTGGTCGACGACCTTCTTGGCGACCTCGGTCGCCCACCACTTCGCCTTTGCCGCTTCGACCGCGGTCAGCTCGCCGTCGACGATGGCCTGCAGGCACCGGTCCACGTACTGCTCGGTGACGTCGAGCTCGGTGTCCATCTCCGCGAGCAGGAACCGGTTGTGCTGGAAGCTGCCGATCGGCTGGCCGAACGCCTTGCGATCCTTGGCGTATTGCAGTGTCTGGCGCCAGGTTTCGCGCGCCCCGGCGATCGCGGAGATCGCGATCGAGAGCCGCTCCGAGGGCAGGTTCTGCATCAGGTGGTAGAAGCCGCGGCCCTCCTTGCCCAGCACATTGTCGTTCGGCACCCGGACGTTCTCGAAGTGCAGCTCGGCGGTGTCCTGGGCGTGCATCCCCATCTTGTCGAGCTTGCGGCCGCGGGTGAACCCGGGCATGTCCCGCTCGACCACCAGCAACGAAAAGCCTTTGTGGCCGGCCTCGGGATCGGTGCGCGCCACGACGACGACGAGGTCGCTGTTGATGCCCGAGGAGATGAACGTCTTGGACCCGTTGAGGATCCAGTCGTCCCCGTCGCGTACGGCCGAGGTGCGGATGCCCGCGAGGTCGCTGCCAGCGCCCGGCTCGGTCATCGCGACGGCGATGATCGTCTCGCCGCTGGCGATCCCCGGGAGCCACCGTGCCTTCTGCTCATCGGTGGTGAGGTCCTTGAAATACGGTGCGACGACGTCGTTGTGCAGGCTCAGCCCGGGTCCCGGCACACCGGCCTTGGCGATCTCCTCGTCGATGATCGCGTTGAACCGGAAGTCGTCCGAACCGCCGCCGCCGTATTCCTCGGGCATGTTGAACCCGATCAGGCCGTGCTTGCCCGCCGCGACATAGGCCGACCGGTCGACGATGCGATCGGCTTCCCACTTCTCGGCGTTGGGCACCAGCTCGCTCTCGATGTATCCGCGTACGGTGTCGCGGAACGCCTCGTGCTCGGCTTCGTAGATGGTGCGCTTCATATCGACTCCCTTACTTGGCTTTCCAGACCGGCTGGCGCTTCTGAGCGAACGCGAGCGGGCCTTCCTGTGCGTCCTCGGAGCTGAACACCACGACGGCTTCGCGCATCGTGCGGGTCCAGCCGGCTTCCTCGTCGACGACGACGCCGTCATCGGCGCCGCGGGCGACTCGCTTGCTCGCCTGCACGGCCAGCGGAGCGTTGACGGTGATGCGTTCGCCCAGGGCGAGTGCGGCGTCGAGCGCCGTCCCGTCCGGCACCACCTCGTTGACCAGTCCCCAGCGCTGCGCGTCGGCCGCGCTGATCGGCTCTCCGGTGAGCATCATCTGCATCGCGACCTTGCGCGGGATCTGCTCGACGATCCGGAACACTCCGCCCGCGCCGGCGATCAGGCCCCGCTTCACCTCGGGCAGACCGAATGTCGCGCTCTCCTGCGCGACGACGAGGTCACTGGCCAGCGCCAGCTCGGTGCCGCCGCCCAGCGCGGTGCCGTTGACCGCCGCGATGGTCGGCTTGTCGATGAAGTGCCTTACGTAGCCGGCGAACCCCCACTTGGGACGGTCGGGGTGGCCGATGTTCTCACCGCGCGAAAGCGCCTTGAGATCGGCTCCGGCGCAGAAGGATTTGTCCCCCGACCCGGTGAGCACGACGGCCCACACGTCGGGATCGTTCTGCGCTTCGTCGAGGGCGTCACCGAGGGCGATCGAGACCGCGGAGTTGATGGCGTTGCGGGCCTCGGGCCGGTTGATCGTGATGACCATGACGTTGCCGCGCCGCTCGACCAGTGCGCCGGGCTGGGGCTGGGACGCCTCGGTCACAGCAGCTCCAGGATGGTCGCGTTGGCCTGTCCGCCGCCCTCGCACATGGTCTGCAGTCCGTACTGAATCCCGTTGTCGCGCATGTGATGGAGCAACGTGGTCATGATCCGGGCGCCCGAGCCGCCGAGCGGGTGGCCGAGTGCGATCGCCCCGCCGTTGGGGTTGAGTTTCTTCTCGTCGGCGCCGATGTCCTTGAGCCACGCCATCGGAACGGGCGCGAACGCCTCGTTCACCTCGAAGGCGCCGATCTGATCGATCGACAGCCCGGACCGCTTGAGCGCCTTCTGTGTCGCCGGGATCGGCGCGGTCAGCATGATCACCGGGTCGGCGCCTGCCAGCACCGCGGTGTGCACCTTCGCCAGCGGCTTGAGGCCGAGCTCCTTGGCCTTCTCGGCCGACATGAACAGCAGCGCCGCCGAGCCGTCGGAGATCTGAGAGCTGTTGCCGGCGTGGATCACCCCGTCCTCACGGAACGCGGGCTTGAGCTGACCCATCTTCTCCAGCGTCGTGCCGCGCCGGATGCCCTCGTCGGTGAGGACCGGATTACCGTCCTGGTCTTTGATCGCCACGATCTGACCCTCGAACGCGCCGGCATCCTGTGCCGCAGCGGCCTTTTCGTGCGAGTCGAGGGAGTACTGGTCGAGATCGGTGCGGCTGAACCCCCACTGCTCGGCGATCATCTCGGCACCGATGCCCTGGTTCGGCGTCTTGCTGTAGCGGTCCTTGAACCCGGCGGGGTACGGGTTTCCGCCACCGGCCAGCGATGAACCCATCGGGGTCCGCGACATCGACTCGACGCCACCGGCGACGACGACGTCGTAGTGTCCGGCGACCACGCCGGCCGCGGCGAAGTGCACCGACTGCTGGCTCGATCCGCACTGCCGGTCCACGGTCACCCCGGGCACCGACTCCGGCCAGCGGGCCGTCAGCAGCGCGGTGCGGGCGATGTCGAGCGCCTGCTCACCCGCTTGCATGACGCACCCCCAGATGACGTCGTCGACCAGTGCCGGGTCGACCCCGGCTCGCTCGACCAGACCGTTGAGCACCTGTGCGGACAGCTCGGCCGGATGCACTCCGGAGAGGCCTCCGTTGCGCTTGCCGACGGGTGACCGCACTGCCTCGACGATGACGGCTTCAGGCATGGAAGACACTCCTTCATTGGATGGATTCTTCGAAGTTAAACGAACAAGGTTTACTAGGTCAACTTGCTCATTGGCGGCGCGCGGCACGGTCCGCCGCGTCGATCAACTCGTCCCGGAACAGCGGATGCGCGATCGCGGCCAACGCGTGCCCGCGCTCGCGCACGGTGAGCCCTTCGAGCTCCGCGGCGCCGTATTCGGTGACGATGACGTCGACGTGGTGGCGGGGTGTCGTGACGACCGTGCCGGGAGCGAATTGCGCCACGATGCGCGAGTGAGTGACGCCGTCGCGTTCGAACGTCGACGGCAGGCAGATCAGCGACCGGTCGCTCAACTCTAGGCCGACTCCGGCCACGAAGTCCTCGGCCCCGCCGATCCCGCTGAATTGTTCGTCGCCGATGGTGTCGGCCACGACCTGGCCGTGCACGTCGACCGCGAGCGCGCCGTTGATCGAGATCATGTCGGTGTTGGCCGCGATGACCTCGGGGGCGTTGACCACCTCGACGGGAAGGAACGCGACGTCACGGTTGCCGTCGAGCCAGGTGTAGAGATCGGAGGAGCCCAACGCGAACGTCGTCACGCTCACGCCGTCGTACTGACCCTTGCGCGCGTTGGTGACCTTGCCCGCCTGATGCAGCCGCATGCAGCCGTCGGTGAACATCTCGCTGTGTACACCGAAGTCACCGACGTCCCCGTCGGCGAGCATCGTCGCGATCTGGCTCGGGATGGCGCCGATCCCGGTCTGCAGCGTGGCCCCGGAGCCGATGAACCCGACCGCGTGCCGGGCGATCGCGACGTCGGTGTCGGTGGGCGCCGCAGCAGGGAGCGCGAGCGGTGGCTCGGCCGACGGGATCAGCACATCGATCTCGTCGACGTGCACCGCGTGGCGGTATTGCTCACCCCAGCCGCCGGTGCGCGGAAACGCTTCGGAGGCTTCGACGATCAGCAGCCGGTCCGGATCGGCGCCGGCCCGGTGCAGTTCGGCGACGGTGGCACCGGCGTGCAGCGACAGCGAGCACCACCCGTCGGAATCAGGGGGTGTCGCGACAGTGGCCATCACGCGGGGTCGCTGACGTTCCAGCAGCGGCCCGAACCGACGGAAGTCCGCGGGCATGAAATCGACGTCTGCGCCGGAGTCGCGCAGGGCCCGCTCCAGGGGACCGTAGAACCCCGACACGTAACGGACCCCCGCGCGGGAGAAGAGTTCGGTCCCCACCGCCAGCAGCGCGCCGTACACCCGCAGGTCCGTCCAGCCGGTGCGCTCGCCGAGGGCGCGCAGGAAAGCCGGCGGCTGCCCGGGCCCGAGCGGAATTCCCAGCGTGTCGACGGGGTGCAACCGCTCGGCGGCTCGCTCGACCGTCACTTCCTCCGGCATGCCGATACCCTGCCACGCAGATCACTGCGCCCGACGGACAAACGCGGAAGGATTCCGGCCGGCCGACATGGTTTACTGAGTTGCACAGCTCACCGCACCCGCGGTGGCCCGACCCAGTTGACGTGGAGACATCGTGACGCGGAGTACCCGGTTGGCGCCGATGATCGACGCTGCCGGTTCGCGGTCAGGTGTGCGGTCGCCCAAGACCGCCGAACTGGTCGCGGGCACGCTGCGGCGCATGGTGGTCGATGGTCAGCTGACCGACGGTGACTTCCTGCCCAACGAGGCCGAACTGATGGCCCACTTCGGCGTGAGCCGACCGACGCTGCGCGAAGCCGTCCGCGTGCTGGAGTCCGAGCGTCTGGTCGAGGTGCGCCGCGGATCTCGCACCGGGGCGCGGGTGCGGGTGCCGGGTCCCGAGGTGGTTGCGCGGCCCGCGGGATTGCTACTGGAACTGTCCGGCGCCACGATCGCCGATCTGCTGACCGCCAAGGCAGGCATCGAACCCTTGGCGGCGCGGCTGCTCGCCGAGTCCGGTTCGGAAGAGTCGTTCGCCGAACTCGACACGCTGCTCGAGGATCTGGTGGCCCAGGGCTGCGAGTCCGACCGGCTGGCCGAGAACACCGGCGCGTTCCATCTGCGCGTGGTGCAGCTGTCGGGAAACGCGACGCTGTCCATCGTCGCCGGCATGCTGCACGAGATCACGGTGCGGCACACCGCCTTCGTGTTCAACGAACGCAGGCCCGTCTCGAAAGCCGACTACGACAAGCTGATGCGGTCCTACCGCAAGTTGATGACCTACCTGCGGGCCGGTGACGCCGCCGGTGCCGAGCAGCATTGGCGCAAGCACCTCGACGTGTCGCGAGAGCTCCTGCTCACCGGCCTGGAGAGCGTGCCGATCCGCGACGTGATGGGCTGAGTCACGGAGCGTCCGCCCCGTCGCGCTGCCACGTCACGTGCACCGGCACCGTGTCGTCCCATGGTTGGCGGGTCACCATGTCCGCGACCAGGATGTAGCCGCGCTCGAACTCCCCCGTCGCCGCGTCGACGAGACGGTACTGCTGACGCTGCCGGTGGATGGGTTGCGCGTCGAGCAGCAACACCCGCACCTCCCCCGGTTCGAAATGACAGCGCTTCTGCAGCGCGGCGATCAGCTGCTCGTTGTGCATGTGGCCGTCGCCGAAATTCCATCCGATCGCGGTGCTGCAGATGCGTTCTCCGTCGGTCAGCACATAGTCGGCTTCGTCGTGACCCGCCATCAGCCGGTGCGCGAGCGTGAACATCGCGCGGCCGTGAGTGTTGAACGAGCGGAAGGCATATCCCATGTACTGGTACATCTCGGCGGTCTCGCGGCTGCCGTAGAACTTCTCCATCTGCGCCGCGGGCATGCTCGCGATCGCGACGATGCCGGCCGCGATCTTGGCGTCGGCCGAGGGCTTGATGCACCACAGCGACGTGTCCCAGTTACCCGCGTAGTACCGCATGCCGGGCAGGAAAGACACCTTGCGCGGGAACAGGTTTCCGATCGCGACGGTGCCCGCGGAGACTGCGAAGAGCACCAGCGGCCACGGGCTCTGCAGATCGCTCAGCCCGATGCCGGCGTTGCCGACGAACAGCGCCAGCACGGAGAACATCATGAAGACGTTCCACTCCAGCGGCACCCCCATCGGGATGGCCGAGAGGATGCCGAAGTGGAAGCACAGCATCACGAACGCCGCGATCGCGGTCACCCAGCCGCCGTGGGAGAAAAACAGTGCCAGCGGCACGAGCATCTCGATCGCCGTCGAGATGTGGGCGAGCCAGCGCGACGCCCGGCCGGGCCGCAGATCATCGGGGAAGTGCTCGAAGAACTTGCGTTTGATCCAGCGCGGGCGGATCACGGGGTTGTTGCTCATCATCGTCGAGATGACGAACGGGAAGTGCTTGTTCAGCTTCGAGGTCGCCGCACCCATCCAGATCACCACGCACACCAGCTTGGCCGCGATCACGATGTCGGCGCCGCTGAACAGGAAGCAGACCGCCAGCGCGCCGTACACCTCGCCGCGTGCGGCCAGGAACAGCACCTTGTCGCGCAGCCCGGCGAGCCCGAGCAGCACGAGGATCGTCGCGGTCTGCCACACCGGCAGCACACCGATCTCGGACCCGAGCTCCGGGATGGGTCCGGTGCCGTCGGAGAACAAGGCGACCAGCAGCATCACCAGCAGAGCGGCGTAGAGCACCACATCGACGGGCGTGCGGGAGTCACCCGTGGTCAGTGGGATGCGGTTGGGCCACGGGGGCAGCCGAATGGTGCTGGGCCGCAACCAGTACAGGATCGAGCCCATCGGCGGGAAGAAGCGGTTGTTCAGCGGGCCGAAGCCGCAGCCCAGCCCGACGATCTCGAACAGCATCGTGTAGAAGACGACCTTCTGGTACACGATCGGCTCGTGATACCAGGCGGCGACGTTGGTGAACCCGTCGACGCCTGTGGTGGTCAGCACCACCAGCCACGCGACGAGCACGTAGAGCAGGATCTTGACGACGTAGAACAGGTGCATCACCACCGGCGTGCCGAAGCCCACCTCGGCCCAGTGTCTGGCCATCGGGACGATCCGCTCCGCGCGGGTTCCCTTGCTCCATTCGGCGTAGTCGACGACGGGTGCGTCTTGCTTGAGAAACCCCATGGCTCCCCAGACTAGAACGTGTTCCAGTTCCGGTGAACGCGAATGTGCGGTTTCATCCCCGACACGCCGCTGCGGGCGTATCAGCATTCACACTCGCGCACTCGGCTACGCGGGCACCCAGTTGCCGTGGAACCCGGCGGGCACGCGGTGCGGCAGCTTGACCGCGGCGACGTCGTCGAGGGTCTGCGCGTCGAGGATCATCAGCTCGCTGCTGTCGGTGGCCCGGTCGTACACGTATCCCATCAGCACGCCGTCGTCCTCGTCGGCGTCGGCGGCAGTGGGTTCGAACACGAACTCGCCGACGGCCTTCCCCGGCCCGAACGAGCGGGCGGCCGAATTGTGTCCCACGAGATCGTGTTTGAACAGCGTCTCGTCACCGCCGGCAGTGAACCCGGCCGCGTAGCCGTAGCGGTGCCGCTTGCCGACGAGCCGCTCGTCGACGCGGGGGAACTCCTGCGGGCGGTCGTCGATGCGGGACTCGCGCACCTTGCCGTCGGCCAGATCCACGGTCCAGCGCTCCAGCGTGGGCGGGCCTTCTGCGGGGCCGAGGTGGTCGGTGTCGAACATCTTGGGATGCCGGATCACGTCGAGCACGATGGTGTCACCGGAGTCGTAGGCGTTCATCGGGTGGAACACGTAGCAGGGCTCGACGTCGAACCAGCGGACGTCGGCGTTGCCGCCGTCGCGTGGCATGACCCCGATGCGTGCGGGATAGCGCGGATTCCACGAATACGGGAAGCGACGGTCGGCCGACGGCGCGGCCGGCATGCGCGCCGCGATCGGGTCGGGGATGCGCACGCGGCCGATCAACGCCGAGAGCATCAGGCGGGCGGGCAGCCGCAGCGCCCGGGGCACCGTCATCTCGACGGCCTGCTCGACGTCGAAGGTGACGGGCAGGTCGTAGAACACCACATACCGCTCGGTCAGCGAGAAGTCGTGCATCATCGGGCTCCCCGTGACGTCGATGTCGACGGTGCGACGCGCACGCCCGTCGGCTCCGATCACCGAGTACTGCACGGTGTTCTTCTGCGCCAGGCGGTAGGACACCGCGTGGAGCTCGCCGGTGTCGGGGTCGCGTTTGGGGTGGGCGGTGTAGCCGCCGGGCAGGGTGCCGTCGAAGTCGCACAGCCCCACGGTGTCCAGCTCATCGGTGAGCTCGTAGGCGGGCACACCCGCCTCGATGAGCGCCAGCGTCTTGCCGGCGTGGCCGATGACGTTGGTGTTCGCGCCGATCGGCGACACCGTGGCTCGCTGGTCGGGCACCGCCTCCCCCAGCGCGCGCGCCGTGCCGGGGCCGCGAACCCAGCGATTGCGGTACCACTCGGCGCGGCCGTCGCGCAGCCGGATGCCGTGAACCATGCCATCGCCGACGAACCAGTGGTAGAGCTGCGGGTCGATCTCGCCGATCGGATTCGGGCCGTTGCGCAGGTACCGGCCGTCGAGATGCTCGGGAATCGATCCGGTCACCTCCAGATCGGTGAGCGTGACTTCCTCCGACAGCGGCGCGTAGACGCCCTCGAGATAGCGATTGGCCATGTCCGTCTCCTATAACAGCGTTATCGTGGGTCTTGTATAACACCGTTATGGCACGATGGCAACCGTGAATTCCATGCCGGAAGCCGTGATCGACGCAGGAGTCCGCCTCCTCGAGCGCGATGGTGTCGCCGCATTGCGGGCGCGTGCCGTCGCTGCCGAGGCGGGCACGTCGACGATGGCGGTGTACACCCACTTCGGCGGGATGACGGGACTCCTCGACGCGATCGCCCGCGAGGTCTTCGACCGGTTCACCGCCGCCCTCACCGAGATGCCGCCGACCGAGGACCCGGTGGCCGACTTCCTGGCGATGGGTCTGGCCTACCACCGGTTCGCGATGGCCAATCCGCAGCGCTACCAGCTGATGTTCGGCACCTCGGCGCCCGCGTCGATCGCCGCGCACCGGGTCGACCTGACGTCGACAGGCAGCGGCACCGACCGCAGGGAATGGGCCGCATCCTTCGGCGCCCTGCGCCAGGCCGTGCACCGCATGATGGCCGCCGGGCGCATCCGCCCGGACGACGAGCTCGCGGCGGCGGCCCGGTTGTGGAGTGTCGTTCACGGCGTCGTGATGCTCGAGACCGCCGGGTTCTTCGGCCACGACGGGCACGGATTGTCGCTCATCCTGGGCCCGCTCATCATCGACGCCCTCGTCGGCATGGGCGACGACCGCGAGGCCGCACAGCGGTCGCTGCAGGCGGTCGTCGCGCGCACCGGGACGGTTGCTCAGCCGAGCTCGCCGGCCAGCCGCTCCACGTAGGCGTCGACGTCGTCGATCGCCGATTCGGCGGCGTGCACGCTGATCGCGACGGTGTCGCCGATGCCGTGCACCCCGTGTGTGACGCCCATCATCGGCGACAGCGCAGGGAAGCCGGCCGTGAGCTCGACGGGGGCGCCACCGAAGGACAGATCCGCCCGGCCCCTGTTCACGCTGGAGACGACGGTGTTGCCGGCGACCGTCGACGAGCGCTGATCCGGATCGAATTGCCCCATCCCCCAACGCAACAGCGAAGCCGGGACCGCGGCGAACGCCGCGTCCTGCGCGGCCACCGCCGAATGTGCTACGCGACGGCGGCGCCGGTGCAGATCCTGGGCGATCGCCTGCGCACGCCGCTCGGACGGCAGGTCCGGGTAGAGCCCGACCCCGACGTTGCCGAAGTGGTTGCTGGCATGACGCACACCGGGTTTGGCCATCGGGAGCTCTGCACCGAGCCGCGCCGGATCATCACCGCGCTCCCGCAGATGCGTGGACAGCGCCGCCGAGATCGCCGTCAGCGCAGCGACGGTGACGGTCGGGCCGGACAGCTGATCGCGGTGCCGGACGACGGTACGGAGGTGCACCGGGCCGGCCGGCCGAGTGTTGCTGCGCAGCACCGGACACGACACTGCCGGTGCCGGAACGAGACCCGCGTCGGTGTCGCGGACCAGACGGCGGTGCGCCCGGGCCGCTGCCGCCGACCGACGCACGAAGCCACGGGTCGGCCGGGGTCGCACCCGCTCCAGTGAACCGGCGCGCCCGAACAACCGGGCCGCCAGCCCCGAGGCCCGCGCCCCGTCCGCCAGCGCGTGCGAGATCTGCAGCACCGCAACCGATCCGACGTCGACTCGCGGAATTCCATCGACGCTGGGGAACACGTGCAGGCGCCACGGATGGACATGAGCGTCGACCTGATCGTGCCCCAGCGCGGCCACCGCCGCCAACACCTGCGGCCACGTCGTCGCGTCGCGCACCACGAACTGGTCGGTGGCCACGTCGCATGGCTCCCACACCGGATAGCGCCAGGGGCCTCGGTCACGGACCCGGACCGTCAGCGCAGCACAGCGGGCAGCGTTGTCGCGCACGGCAGCCACCGCGGCTACGGAGTCGACCGGCGCGCCGAAAGCGTAGAGCAGGAACTGGTCGTTCGGGGTCGCCGCCGACAGCCACAACATCTGTGCGTCGACCGCGGTGAGTCGACGCGCCGTCATGGTGCCAAGGCTAGGCTTGCGCCATGTCGCTGCTGCCACCCGTCTCGGAAACCGGAGCGGTACTGGTGACAGGCGCATCGTCGGGAATCGGCGAGCAGATCGCCCGCGAGTTCGCCGGGCGCGGCTACCCGGTGGTGCTGGTGGCCCGGCGCGCCGACAAACTGACCGCGCTGGCGCAGTCCCTCGACACCCGCGCCTACGTGCTTCCCGTCGACCTGGCCGATCCGGCTCAACGTGCCACGCTGCCCGATCAGGTGGCCGCACTCGGGGTGACGGTCGAGGTCCTCGTCAACAACGCAGGCATGTCGAACCTGGGACCGGTGGCACGGGTGAGCGTGTCCGACGAACTGCGACTGATCGAGCTCGACGTCGCGGCGGTGGTGGATCTGAGCGCCCGGTTCGTGCCCGCGATGGTGGCGCGCGGGCGTGGCGCGGTGCTCAACGTGGCCTCGGTCGGCGCGTTCGGACCGGTGCCGTTCCAGGCCTCCTACGGGGCGGCCAAGGCCTTCGTGCTGTCCTACACCGAAGCTCTGCGTGAGGAGTTGCGCGACAGCGGCGTGACCGCGGCCGTGGTGTGCCCCGGCCCCGTGCGCACCGAATTCGGTGCCACCGCAGGCATTCCGGATGAGGAAGCAGAGAAGATGTTGCCGCCGTTTCTGTGGGAGCAGGCCGATGCGGTGGCGCGCACCGCGATCGACGGCCTCGACCGGGGCCGCGGGGTGATCGTTCCCGGTGCGCCCAACCGAGCGGCCGCGCTGCTGTATCGCCATGCACCGCACCGGCTGCTGCTACCGCTGCTGGGCCGCAGCCACCCCGGCCGCAGGACGTGATCAGACCGGGTCGAACTCCGAGATCAGCCAGCGGGTCCCGACCTTCTCCAGGGTGACGCGCACGCTCGAGTTCGTGTCGGTCGGCGCGTCGTTGCCGACGGTCACCGTCTGATTGACGAAGACCAGCACGACGGCCTTCTCTGGCGTGGCCGACACCGACGCCGCGGCGGGGACGGTCGCGACGGCGGCGATCTGCTTCTGCTTGGCGCCCGGGATCACGACGTCGTTGGTCAGCGAGGTGTAGGAGTCGCGGAACTGGCCGGTGAGCAGATCGCGGGCGGCGCCGAGCTGCTGTTCGACCTTGTCCGGCGTGTAGGACAGCAACGCGACCGTGCCGTCCCGAGCCGCCTGCATCGACGTCGCCGCGGCGATCTCACCGTTGCGGACGCCGTTGTCCTGCCACTTCAGGTAGCCCGCGCCCAGGGCGAGGATCAGCGCCAGTGCAGGCAGCAGCGCGAAGGCGACCATCCGCGACCAGGGCGGCTGCCGCCGCGTCGTCGGGGCCGCAGCGCCGCCCTCGTCCTCGAGCGGCGGGGCCTCCTGCGCCGTCGACGTCTCGTCGACGGTCGCCTCGGTGGTCTCGGTGGTCTCGGCGGTCTCCTCGGTCGCTTCGGTGGTCACCTCGGCGTTCTTCTCCTCTGTCACGGCACGAACTCCACGTTGGACACCTTGGCCTCGTCGCCGATCTTCTCCACCGAGATACGCATCCGCCACGCGCGCGGCTGCTGTTCCGGCGCACCGGCATTCGACGTCTTGACGTTCACCGCGACCAGGACCCGTGCCTCGTCGTCGGTCGAGGACTCCAGACCCGCTTCGGCGATGGTGCCCTCGGATGTCGACTTGGCCTGCTTCACGACATCGGCGAACGCCTGCGCCCGCTGCTGGAAGTCGTCGTAGAAGGTCCCCGTCGCGGAGTCCAGGATGCGCTGCACGTCGGCGTCGGCCTCCTGCCAGTCGATCGTGGTCAGGTTCAACGCACCCTGACGGCCCACCTGCAAGAACACCTCGCGCGCCTGCTCGGCGCGCTGCGACTCCCAGGCGCGGTAACCCAGCCAGCCGGTCAGAATCGCCAGCGCCACGACGACGGCCGACCCCGCCACGACGGCGATCTTGACCGAAGACCATGGTTCACGCGCCGGCTGCGCGTCGAATGACTCCTCGTCGGTGCCATCGGGCCCATCGAGGTCGTCGGTGTCGGTCGGTTCGACGCTGGTGTCCGGCGCTGTCTCCGTCACTTCCCCCTCGGGGGGAGGAGCATCGTCTGCCATGTCTTCTCCTCTGCGGCACCGTTGGCCAGATTGGACTGTGTGTAGACACGTCCGTCCGGTCCGACGTACGTGCCGCTTGCCGGATCGTATTCGGCGGCCGCGATCGGCGGCGGCGCGGGTTGCGCCGGAGAAGCACCGGTAGGTGGGATGTCCGGCGGGATGTCGGGAACGGCCTGCCCGGACGCCGTCGCGTTGGGATCGCCCTTCCAGTTGTACCCGTCGTTGAGCGGCACGTAGACCTCGTCGCTCTCGCATTCTTGCCACGTCGGCGCGCGCTTGCCCGGCCTTTCGATGCAGGGCAGGTTGCGGGCACCGCGCACGTTGAACGGCGCGTCCTGCGGCACCCGGCAGTAGACGTTGCCCGGCGGCCGGTCGGGATAGTCCTCGAAGGTCGGCACGCGCCGCTGCTGCGCCGGCAGGAAGCCCGTGGTGCAGGGTGGCGGCAGCGCCTGCGGGGGCAGCGGGATCGGCGCCGGGAAGGCGGGGATCGCCAGGTTCAGGTTGAAGTTCAGCGCATCACCCATGTAGTCCTGCTTGGTGTTGCGCTTGTGCACGCCGACGGCCTGGGTGACCGCAGTGCCCTGCGGCAGCAGCACCAGCAGCTGTTCGAGACTGGGCTGATAGGTGACCAGCACCTCGCCCACGCTGGCGAGGTTGGCCAGCACGATCGGCAGCGTCGGCCGCAGCCGGTCGAACAGCGCCCGCACGTCTTCGGCGGCACCCGGGCCCTTGTCGAGGATGCCGTTGACCGCTTGGTCCTGCCGTTGCAGTTGACCGGTGACGGTCGCGAGGTTCGACGCCCAGGCCCGGATCGAGTCTGCGCTGTCGATCTGGCTGTCCAGCACCGGTTTCGACTGATCCACCACGGTGATCAGCGAGTCGAGGTTCTTGCGGGCGTCGATGGCCAGCGTCGAACTGCCGCTGACCAGACGCCGCAACTCCGGACCGAGACCGCCGACGGCGGTGTACGCCTCGTCGACCACGGTCTGCAGGTTCTCCTGCGGAATCGCCTCCAACCCTCGGTTGGTGGCGTCGAGGACGGTGTTGATGTCGGTCGGCACCGTGGTGCGGTCCTCGGGAATGACGTCGCCGTTGCGCAGCATCGGGCCGCCCGCGCTGCGCGGCAGCAGCTGGACGAACTGCTCGCCGACCGCGGAAACGCTGTGCACCTCGGCCTCGACGTCGGCGGGGATCGGGACGTCGGAGTTCAGCGACAACACCGCGGACACGCCGGTGTCGGTCAGCGCGATGCTCTTGACCTCGCCGACTTCGACGCCGCGGTAGGTGACGTTGCCGCGCGGGTACAGACCGCCGCTTTCGGCCAGCTTCATCGTGACCTGGTACTGCCCGATCCCGAAGAACGCAGGCAGCCGCATGTATCCGAAGACCATGATCGTCAAGGCGACCGTCGCGATGAGCGCGAAGATCGCCATCTGGATGAGAATCCGACGAGTCAGCCGCATGTCAACGCCCCTGGTCGAATCGGTACGGGGCGACGAGCGGATTGCCGGCGGTGCCGGGGCCCCCCGCGTTGCACGGGCTGGGGAACTGACCGATGGTGCGGCCCCATTGCAGCTCCAGCCATGTCAGGTCGCACTCCCACCGCGAACCGGTGAAGATGCCCTGATCGATGCGGCTCAGCGTCAGGTCGAGGACCAGGGTCAGGTTGGCGTAATCACCGCGAATCCAGTTGGTCAGCGTCTCTTTCGGGAACGGGAACGTGGGCAGGAAGCTGAGCGCGCGGGTCAGCGCCGGCCCGGCGTTGGCCAGCTGCTCCACCGTCGGGCCGAGGTCGCGCAGCTCGGCGACGAGCGCCTCCTTGGTCTGATTGACCGAATCGGCGGCCAGCGCGCTGAACCTGCCCAGCTGCGTCAGCGCCTCGGCGAGGTTCTTGCGCTGGTCCTTGAGCACCGCGAGAGCGTCCGGGATGGTCCTGAGTGCCTTATCCACGACCGGCTTCTGGTCGGCGAACTGCCCGACCAGGTTGTTCAGGCTGTCGGAGGCGTCGATGATGTCCTGCTTCTGGTCGTCCAGGTAACCGATCGCGAGGTCCAGTTGCTCGATCAGGCTGCGCAGGTCACCTTCACGCCCGGCGAACGCGACGCTCAACGCCTCGGTGATGTCCTGGATGTCGCCGATGCCGCCGCCGTTGAGCAGCATCGCCACCGCGGCCAGCGCCTGCTCGGTGGTCGGGAACGCCTTCGACGACGACAGGGGGATCAGCGAGCCCTGATGGAGCCGGCCGGCGGGCGCGACGTCGGTGGGCGGGGCGAGCTCGATGTGCTGGGAGCCCAGCAGGCTGGTCTGGCCGAGCGTGGCGGTGGCGTTGGCGGGGAGCACGACATTGCCGTTGAGTTCCATCGTGACCAGGGCATGCCAGCCCTGGCGCTCGATCTTGCGGACGTGACCGACGTTGACATCGGCGACGCGGACGCGGGAGTTCGGCTCGATGGCGTTGACGTCGGGCATCTGCGCCTCGATGGTGAACGCCCCCGGCCCGGTGCCTTCGACGCCGGGCAGCGGAAGTGAGTTCAGGCCACGCCAATCCGAGCAGCCCGACAGCAGTCCGACCCCGACGGCCGCCACCGCCACGGCACGCACGGCGGGCCTCACGGCGTCGCTCCCGGGGGCACCATCATGCCCTGCAGGCCGGCGGCCGGGTCGGGCGTGGTGGGGATCGCTTCGGCGGGCAGCAGCGGACCCATCGACGGCGGCAGCGGCGCGCCCTCGCCGGGTCCGGGTCCCGGGCCCGGCGACGGCGCCGAAGCAGGTGCCGGTGCCGAGGGGCCTTGCGGCGGAATGTAATCGGGCCGCAGCCAGTCCTCGCTGTAGGTCAGTTCGTTGGGCCGGGTGCTGGCGCCGACGAAGACGTTCTGCGCGACCGGTAGGAAGTTGTACTGGCGGTTCTTGACGATGGGCGCCAGGTACTGGACGCACAGCTTGGCCGATTCCTCGGCGCCGAGGCGGGAGGCCGCCTGGATGGCGCCGCACAGGAACGAGATCGGATCGGAGAAGTTGTTGATCATCGGGACGCTGCTGACCGCGCCCTGGGCCGGCTGCCAGATGTTCACGTAGTTCTGCAGCGTGTTGGGGCCCACGTGCAGGAACTGTTTGAGATCACCGAGGCTGTCGGTGAGCGCCTGGGTGACCCCGGCGAGTTTGTCGGAGGTGGTGCCCAGCGATTCGCGGTTCTCGGCCACGAAAGTCTGGACCTCGCCGACGACGGTGTCGAGGTCGCGGACCGCGTTGGCCACCTCGTCGGGGTCGTCGGCCAGCAGTCCGGTCACGCTCGCGAGGTTCTGGTTGAGCTGGCGCATGACATCGGTGCTGTCCTGCAGCGCCGACACCAGGATGGCGAGGTTCTTGACGGTGGAGAACACGTTGGTGCTCTTGTCTCCCAGCGCCGAGATGGCTTGCGACAGTTTGATGACGGCGTCGCGGATGTCGGCGCCCTGGCCCCGCAGGTTGTCCGCGGTGGTGTTGATCGCCGAGCCCAGCGGGCTCACACCGCCGGGCTCGGTCGGCTGCAGGCTCTCGGCCAGCTTCGCCAGTTGTTCGCGGACCTGGTCCCACTCCACCGGCACCGCGGTGCGTTCCCGCGGGATCACCGCGTCATCGCGCAGGACAGGCCCGTCGGTGTAGGGCGGTGTGAGCTGGATGCTGCGGGCCGTCACCAGCGTCGGCGACAGTATCGCCGCCTTGACGTCGGCCGGCACCTTGTACTTGCTGTCGTACCAGAAGCTGACCTTGACCGACTCGGGCTGCGGCTCGATCGATTCGATCCTGCCGACGGGCACCCCGACGATGCTGACGTAGTCGCCGGCGTAGATGCCGTTGGTGTTCTCGAAGTAGGCCACCGCGTGGGTGCGGTCGACCCGGTCGGTGGTGCGCAGCAGCACGACGACACCGCCGGCGAGGATCACCACCAGCGCGGCGATGAGGAAGGACCGCGGCATGCGCGTCACTGGCCTCCTCCGTCCGTGGGTGCGGCGGGCGGGACCTCGCCCGGCGCGGGCACGTACTGCGGCAGCGGCGTGGGTCCGGGGACCGACTGCAGGTTCGGCGGCGCCTCGGCCGGCGGGCCGGGCGGCGGACCGCCGGGCGGCGGCGCCGGCAGCGGCTCCCGGTAGGGGTAGCAGCCGGTGGGTCCGGGCAGGGGCAGGCCGGGCGGTCCGCAGCCTTGGTCGCCGGGGTTGCCGGTGATGGCGTCCGGGATGGTCAGGCGCGGTTCACCACCCTGGCCGGTCCGCGGGTAGGGCACCGGGAGCGCGGGCGTGCCCGGCTGACCGACCTGCGGATCGGTGCGCTCCGACGGCAGCAGCACGTTCGGGTCCAAGCCCAGGTCGGAGAACGCGGCGTCGACGAACGGTTGCACGAACTGACCCGGCAGCAGGTTGGCCACATAGGTTTTGAAGAACGGGCCCGACGACACCGACTCACCCAGCGACATCGAGTACTGCTGGAGCAGGTGTAGCGACTTCTGCAGTCGCTCCTTGCGGTTGTCGATCATCGTCAGCACGCCGTTGAGCTTGTCCAGCGACGGTTTGAGGATCGCGCGGTTGTCGTTGATGAAGCCGAGCAGCTGCTCACTCAGCGTCGAGATGCTGCCGGAGATCTGATCCAGCGCCGCGCTCTGGGTGCGTAGTTCGGCCAGCAGCGCGTTGCTGTTGTTGACCAGGCCGACGATCTGATCGCTGCGCTGCGCCAGCACCGTCGTCGCTTTGTCCGCGTTCCCGAGGAGGTTGCGCAACTGGGCGTCGCGTTCGTCGAGGGTCTGGGAGAACCGGGCGACGCCGTCGATGGCCACACGCAGCTGCGGTGGGGTGTCGGCGAACGTGGCGGACAGTACCCGCAGGGACTCGGACAGTTGGTCGGTGTTCAGGCCGCTGATCGTCGACGCCAGGTCGCCGAGCGCGTCGGGCAGCTGGTACGGGGAGGTGGTGCGCTCCAAGGGAATCGGGCTGTCGAGCCGGCCGTCGCCGCGGGAGGTGACCTCGAGCAGTTTGGTGCCGAGGAGTCCCTTGGTCTTGATCGCCGCCTCGGTGCGGTCCCCGAGCCGGATGTTCTTGTCGACGGTGAACGCGATGCGTGCGCGCGACTGGTCCAGATCGATCGCGGTGACGGTGCCGACCTTGAAGCCCGACACCAACACGTCCTGGCCGGTGGTCAGCCCGCCGGCGTCGGCGAAGAAGGCCGAGTACTCGTTGCCGTGGAAGAACGGCAATTTGGTGTAGTTCAGCGAGCCCAGAACCACGCCGATGGTCACCAGGAGCCCGACCGAGCCGATGATCAACTGATTGCGTTCACTGAACGATTTCACCTCGGCGCGCACCTCCCCGTGGACTGGCCGGCCACCTTGACGTACACGGGTTGGCCGCCCTTGCCGTTGAGCTTGAGCACGATGTCGCAGAGGTAGAAGCTGAAGAAGTCACCGTAGATGCCCTGCCGTGCCAGCGCCTGATAGGCGTCGGGCAGCGTGTTGAGCAGATTGTCGAAGTACTCGTTGTCGGCCACGACGATGCCTGCGGCACGGTCGGTTTCGCGCACGGTCTTGCTGAACGGCTCCCGGGACTGCGCCAGGAGGTCGGCGATGCTCGACGCCGCCGCGTTCGTGTAGGCCAACCCGGTGGTGATGTCCTGTCGGCGATCTTTGAGTGTTTCCACCAGTCCGGACAACCCGTCGACCGCCTTGGCGAACTGGTCGCTCTGATCCCCCAGCGACCCGAGCACCACGTCGAGGTTCGTGATCACCTGCCCGATCAGCTGATCCCGGTCGGCCAGGGTGGACGTCAGTGCGGCAGTCTGACCCAGGAACGAGTTGATGGTGCCGCCCTGGCCCTGCAGCGCCGAGATCAGTTGCCCGGACAGCGCATTCACCTGTTCGGGATCGAGCGCCCGGAACAGCGGCCGGAAACCGCCGATCAAGGCGTCGAGGTCGAGCGCCGGAGCCGTGCGGGCCATCGGGATCGTGTCACCCGGTTTGAGCGTCGCGGTGCTCCCGGCGCCTTCCTGCAGGGACAGGAAGCGTCCGCCGATCAGGTCGTCGTACCGGATCACCGCGCGGCTGCCCTCGGTGAGCACGACCGAATCGTCGGCCGTGAATTCCACGATCGCGGTCGTGTCAGGTTCGATGGCGACCTTGTCGACGCGTCCGACCTCCACTCCGGCGATGCGGACGAAGTCACCCTCCTCGAGCCCGCTGACGTTGATGAACTCCGCACGGTAGGTGTGCGTCTTCTCACCGAAGCGCATCTGGCCGAAGACCGCGAACAACCCGAACACACCCAGCAGGCATACGGCCAGGAACACGGCAAGACGCCATGCGTCATGCCGGATCCTCGTCGTCAGGCCTGCCATGGCGGTACACCTCTTCGTGTCGGTTCGTTGGTGGTCGGCGTCTCGATGGTGATCATGGTGACGGGGCGGCCTCACGCGGCAGCGGCACCGGCGGCAGCGGGGTGGGTTGCATCTGCGCAGGATTCGCGACGATGAACGGTTCGGACCCGGGCGTGGGTCCCGGTTCCCGCGGCGCACCCGGCGGTGGGGCCGGCGGCAGTCCCGGCCACAGCGGGCTGCCGTCAGGGGCGTACAGATCCGCACCGTAGGCGGGTGCGCCGGGATACGGGACGGGTCCGATGGCCGGTCCACCGAACAGGTTGCGGATGCTCGGCGGTTCGGGCACGGCGCGGGTGGTCGGCAGATAGTTGGCATAGCCCGGGAACCCGATCCCGGGGTTGGGCCGCCAGTCGATCCCGGTACCGAAGCCGGTGTTGGTCACCAGGTTTCGCACCGGCCAGTTCTTGGCGACGTCGGGCAGCGAGCCGCAGGAGGGTTTGCCGCCCGGGCCGCCCTTGGCGCCGATGATCGGAAGATTGTCCGGGTAGTGGTACGGATCGTCGCCCAGGGACAGGCCTACGTCGAGAATCAGGCTGCGGCCGTTACCGCCCGGTGCCTCGTACCCGCCGGTGTCGAGCAGCGTCTTGGCGCCCGTGAGCAGGCAGGTGTATTCCGGGCTGTATTTGAAGAGCAGGTCGGTGGTGGGCCGCAGCACGTTGATGGCCTTGACCAGGTTGGCCTGGTTGGGCGCCAGGAGACTGATGCCGCTGTTGGACAGCCCGATCGTGGACATCAGCAGCGTGTCGAGCTGCGTGGCACGGTTGGCGATCGTCGTGCTGGTGGTGCTGAGCGCGTCGAGCGTGGTCACGATGTCACCCGCCGCGGCGCCGTAGGTGTCGTTGAACCGGCGCAACGTGCGCCAGTCCTCGGCGATCGTCTCGTTACGCGGATTCAGTTGCAGCAGAACCTCGTTGGCGGCGGTGGTGGCTTCGCCGATCTGCGGGCCCAGCCCGCGCACCCCGTCGGCGAGGGCGGACAACGTGCTGTTGAGCTTCGCCACGTCGACCCGGTCGATGATCGCGACGACGTTCTGGAAGACGGTGTTGGCCTCGACGGTGACGTTGCGTGACCGGATCACCTGGCCGGCCTCCAGCTTTCCCTGCGGGTCACTGGGGTAGATCAGGTCGACGTACTTGGCGCCGAACACCGTGGTGGCCCGGATCTGCGCCTCGACGTTGCCGGGGATGAACCCGATCTTGTCCTTGTCGATCTCGAGCTGCAGCGCCACCGGCTCACTGCCGCCCTCGATCGCCGAGACGCGGCCGACCTGCACCCCGCGCAGCTTGACCTTCGAGTTGGTCTCCATCACCAGCCCGGCGCGGTCCGATGTGACCGTGACCGTCTCGTGGGAGGTGAAGGTGCCGAAGAACAACGAATACGTCAGCCAGAGAACGACGGCCACCACCACGAGCAGGATCAGCGTGTACCACGCCGGATGCAGGCCCTCGTCGTGTGAATCCATGTCAGCCCGCCAGATTGAAGTTGCCGGACTGGCCGTAGACGGCGAGCGAGAGGAGGACCAACACCGATGCCGACACGATCAGCGACGTCCGCACCGCCCGCCCGACGGCCTCCCCCACCCCGGCCGGTCCGCCCCGCGCGGTGTAGCCGTAGTAGGTGTGCACGAGCATGATGATCACCGACAACACGATGCACTGGCCGAATGACCACATCAGGTCGGTGGGGTTGAGGAAAGTCTTGAAGTAGTGGTCGTAGACGCCGGTGGACTGGCCGTAGATCACGGTGGTGCCGAATCGTGCCGCCCAGAACGCCATCAGCACGCCCACGCAGTACAGCGGGATCACGACGAGCAATCCTGCGATCACCCTGCTCGAGGCGAGGAAGGCGATGCTGCGGATGCCCATCACCTCCAGCGCGTCGATCTCCTCGTTGATGCGCATCGCGCCCAGCTGGGCGGTGGCGCCGGCGCCGATGGTGGCCGACAGCGCGATCGCGGTGGTGGCGGGCGCGATGAGGCGGACGTTGAAGTATGCCGAGACGAAACCTGTCAGCGCCTCGACCCCGATGGTGGAGAAGTCGCTGTAGCCCTGCACCGCCACCAGCGCGCCGGTGGTCACCGTCAGGAAGCCGACGATCGCCACGGTGCCGCCGATGACGATGAGAGCTCCTGCGCCCAGGCCCATCGCGGCGATGATGCGGATGAGTTCGACGCTGTAGTGAGTGAAGACGTACCCGACCGAGCGCAGGGTGCGACCGTAGAACTTGGTCTGCGTACCGATGTCGTTCCACGGTCCGGCCACGCTGCGGAACCGGGCCTTGAGCCACGGGAACTGGGAATGGGGCCGCGAGACGGTCATGCGGTGATCTTGATCGCTACAGCCGTCGCGACGATGTTGATCGCGAACAGCGCCATGAAAGTGAACACGACGGTCTCGTTGACGGCGTTGCCGACCCCGGCGGGGCCCCCACGCACGGAAATGCCTTTGTAGCAGGCGATCAGACCGGCGGAGAGTCCGAACAGCGCCGCCTTGGTCAGCGCGATGATCACGTCGGTGGTGCCGATGAGCAGTGTCAGGCCCGCGGCGAATGCGCCGGGCGAGACATGCTGGATGTAGACGACGAAGAAGTATGCGCCCGAGAGGCCGACGAGGATCACCGTCGCCGACAGCGCCAGCGAGACGACCATCGCGGCCAGCACGCGGGGAACCACAAGGGCCTGAATGGGATTGATACCCATCACCCGTAGCGCGTCGAGTTCCTCACGAATGGTGCGTGCCCCCAGGTCGGCGCACATCGCGGTGGCGCCTGCGCCGGCGACCACCAGAACCGTGACGATCGGCCCGATCTGGCGCACCGTGCCCAATGCGGCACCGGTTCCGGAGAAGTCCGCCGCACCGATCTCGGTCAGCAGGATCGTCGTGATGAACGTCAGCAGCACGGTGTAGGGGATGGTGAGCAGCAGCGTCGGCAGGATCGACACCCGCGCGACAAACCATGACTGGGCGATGAACTCGCGCCAGGCGAACGGTGGCTGGAACAGCGCGACGAACGTGTCGAGGGCCATCGAGAAGAACCCGCCGAACGCGCGTACGGGCTTGCCGATGACGTCGGAAGCGACCATTCAACCGGTCCTTCCTCGCAAACAGTTCACCGCCACAGCCTCCGACTGACCAACCCCCGGTGTGTGGGTGACGGTACATCTGTGAGGACGCTGGGAGACCGTATATCACCAAAATGTGGTGCGCCAACACGAGTCCGCCACCGGCGGCCGTGCTCACTCACGGGGCACCGCGCCGACGGCGCGCAGCGCGAAGTCGAGGAGCCGGGACTCGGCCAGCTTGACCGCCTGCACGTCCTGCGGCGCGACGCTTGACAGCACCCGGCTCACCAACGCGCTGATCGCGACCGCGTCGTGGTCGGGGTCGGTCAGCGGGAAGGCTCCGGTGGCACGCCCGCGACGCAGGATCTGGGCCAGAGAGCCCTCTCTGATGGCGTGCGACCGCTCCCGCAGCTCCCGGTACCCGACCGCGGACCGGACCTCCTCGGAGTCGATGACCGCCATCTGCCTTCGCCGGCGTGGGTCCACCAGGAGATCGAAGATCTCTCCGATCCACGCTGCCAACTGGTCGGCGGGGCTGCCGGTTCCTGCGGCGGCCACCCGGTCCACCCGGGCCGCGATCTCGTCGGCGCCCTGCTGCAACAGGGCGAGGAAGAGATCGTCCTTCGACCGGAAATGGCGGTAGAAGGCCCGGCTGGAGAGGCCGGCGGAATGCAGGATCGCCGACATCGTGACCGGCTCTCGGTGCGGATCGGACAGGCAGTGGTGGGCGGCCTCGATGATGCACCGCCGTTCGTCGTCGGAGCCCGCCTCAATTTGCACAAGCGAAAATATTAGGGAACGTGGTCTGTCGGGACCCGAGATCGGCGCAATCGGTGTGCTGGGTAACCTCAGCTGGCGGGGACCGGCGAGAGGACGCGGTGGACGATGACCAGCAGCGATGCGACGATCGCGACCTTCATCGGCGCTGACGGCCTGAGATTGGTCGCCGACGAGTGGAACCGGCCGCCGGTCACCGGCGACGCTGACAGCGAGCGTCCGTCGGTGCTGATGCTGCACGGCGGTGGGCAGAACCGCTGGTCCTGGAAGAACACCGGACAGATCCTGGCCTCCCGCGGGCTGCACGTGGTGGCGCTGGACAGCCGCGGCCACGGCGACAGCGACCGCTCCCCGGATGCCCGCTACAGCGTCGACGCGCTGTCCGCCGACACCGTGGCCGTGCTGGACCAGATCGGGCGGCCGACGGTACTGATCGGCGCGAGCATGGGCGGCCTGACCGGAATCCAGGCCGCACGGGACGCCGGACCGCAGCGGGTCACCGGTCTGGTGCTCGTCGACGTGGTGCCGCGCTACGAGAAGGACGGTAGCGCCCGCATCCGCGACTTCATGTTCAGCCATGTGCACGGGTTCGACTCCCTCTCCGACGCGGCCGACGCGGTCGCCGCCTATCTGCCGCACCGGACCCGTCCGCAGAACCCCGAGGGGCTGAAGAAGAACCTCCGGCACCGCAACGGACGCTGGTACTGGCACTGGGATCCGGCGTTTCTCACTGCGCCGCATGACGATCCGTTCCTGCGGGTCGAGCAGCTCGAGCAGGCCGCCGTCGAGCTGACGATCCCCATCCTGTTGATCCGCGGCAAGCTGTCCGACGTGGTCAGCGAGGAGGCCGTCGCCGATTTCCTGCAGAAGGTGCCCGGCGCCGAGTTCGTCGAACTCTCCGGCGCGGGGCACACCGCTGCCGGCGACGACAACGACGCCTTCACCGACGCCGTGGTCTCGTTCGTGCTGCGCTGACTCTCACACCAGCAGCGGCACACCCGCCACCCGGTCGGCGCCAAGCATCTCGAACATCGCTGCAGAACTGGTCAATTCGGTCCGCGGAACCGAGATGCCGGCCACCTGGAGTCGACACGTGGCCAGCGCGGAGTTGTAGCAGTACTTCTCGGCGCCACCGGTGTCGGTGTAGGTCAGGCCGATCACGTCACGTGTGGCGGCGGCGATCTCCCCTTCGATCGTCTGCTCGCCCACTCGCGCCCCGAAGCTCCACGTGAACGGCTCATAGCGGCCGTGAGTCTGCAGGCTGCCCACTACCGTGCGCACAGCGAACTCCATGCCGGCGTGGCGCAGCACGAAGAGGGTGACGGCGGGCAGGAGCACCGGACCCACCGCGGCCCGCGCCGTGACGATCTCGAGGGTGGTGCCGGGCGAGTCGTCGAACGCGCACACCTGCCCGTATGCGTAGGCAGCGGTGTGCCGGCTGCCCCAATTGTGGTTGACGCTGCCCACCCACCCGTCGACCTCGACGGTCAGACCGTCGATCTCGAGTCGCCCGTCCACCTGCGCCCGGGGATGCCGCACGAGAGTCTTGGCCGGCGGAAACCGCGCCTGATAGGCCCGGTCGGAGAGCACCCGCACCGCGGGTTCCCCGCCGGGCCGGACCGTCAGATCCCAGCGCGCGCGCCCCGGAACACCACCGACGGCGGCCGTGTCGGTGAGACTGTTCGGCCCGATCCGCGCGGTCCACGGGTCATCCGCGAAGACAGCGCTGTCGATCGGAAACGACTCTCGATGAGCCCGATGTCCGGCGGGGTCGAACACCATCACCCACACATCGGCGCTCGCTGCACCTGTCGACGCCCGCAGCAGCGTCTCCCGCAGCCAGATCGCGCGGGCGCCGTCCCCGCTGGTGGCGCGCAGCCAGCGACTCTCGTAACAGGGGGCCTGCGAGCAGTTCACGCTCCCAGCATCCAATACTGGACCGGTGACCGGGATGCAGATCCTCGCGCTGGCCCTCGCCGTCGTCGCCGTGGGCGAGGCGGTCGGCATCGCGGTGCTGTGGCGGCGGGTGCGGGCCGCTGAAGCCGAAGCAGACGAATTGCGGGGCCGTCTCGACACCCGGCAATTGCTGGTCTCGGGCGGCACCCGGGCCGTCAAAACGGTGTGGCAGACGGCGAACATCCTGCGCCGCGACGGGCTCGGCGCGGCGGTGCGCTCTTCCATCGAGGACCTCGCGGACTGGGCCGAAGTGGAACGACCCGACCTCGCCCGCCTGTCCCGCAACGGACGACTCGCGATCATGTTCTCCGACATCGAGGAGTCGACCGCGCTCAACGAACGCATCGGCGACCGGGCCTTCGTGCGGTTGATCGGCAGACACGACCGTGCCGTGCGCCGCCACGTGGAGCACCACGACGGCCACGTGGTGAAGAGCCAGGGCGACGGGTTCATGGTCGCGTTCGCCCGTCCCGAACAGGCGGTTCGCTGCGCCGTGGACATTCAAGACGCACTGTCCAAGCGGCGCAACGGTATTCGGGTACGCATCGGTATCCACACGGGGAAGTCCGTGCTACGCGGCGACGACGTGTTCGGTCGTAACGTGGCGATGGCGGCGCGGGTCGCCGCGCAGGCCGACGGTGGTCAGATACTGGTCAGTTCGGCGGTGCGCGACGCGCTCGACGACTGCGACGACCTGGTCATCGAGGCGAGCCACGAGACCGAGTTGAAAGGGTTTTCCGGCACCCACACGCTGTACGAGGTCACGGCGTGACGTCGGGTTGTCCCGCCTGCGCCAGGCGCTGATGCAGCCGGGCGCGAATATCGTCGGGGGTGTAGGAGTTTCGCCGTCGCTGGTCGCGAGCGACCAGCACACCACCGGCGACCACACCGGCCGCCCCGGCCAGCCCGACCCACTTCCAGAGTCCCCGCATACCGGTCAGTCTGCCTAAGCTGCGGACATGTTTCCAAGCACGGTGTCCCTGGAGCGCGCACTCGAGGAGACGCGCACCGGCGACATCTGGTTGTTCGACGGCCAGTCAGGCCCCGACCGGGCGATCCAGTCGATGACCAACAGTCCCGTCAATCACGTCGGGATGACCGTGGCGCTCGACGATCTGCCGCCGCTGATCTGGCATGCAGAGCTCGGTGACAAGCTCCTCGACCTGTGGACGGGCACGCACCATCGCGGGGTGCAACTCAACGATCTGCGGGCAGCGGTGCATCGCTGGACGACCGCCTACGGTCAGCGCTGCTGGCTGCGTCAGCTCACGCCGCACGCCGACCGGGCGCAAGAGGACCGCATGCTCACCGTGATCGCCCGCATGGACGGCACCCCGTTTCCCTCGACGGCGCGCCTCACGGGGCGCTGGCTCCGCGGGCGGGTTCCCACCGTCAGCGACTTCACCCGTGGAATCCCGTTGTTGCACAGCGCCGTTCGCCGAGCGGCCGAAACGCGCAAGGCGCAGCGCGCGCAGATGGGTTTGGAGACCGCCTACTGCGCGGAGACGGTGGCGATCACGTATGAGGAGATGGGCCTACTCGTCACCGAGAAACATGCGAACTGGTTCGATCCGGGATCGTTCTGGAGCGGCGACGTTCTACCGCTCGCCGACGGGTACCGACTCGGTGACGAGATCGCGGTTCTGCCCTGAACACGTCGGTGAAACGCCGGAGCGGCTACGGGCGTGCGCGCGCCTGCGGTGCTTTGCTGTTCGCAGGCACCGCGAGACAAGGGAGTGTCAGGCATGACCGTCACCACCCAGCCGTCCCACGACGCTGACGACGCGCCGCGCGCACGCTCGCGCGGTCGGGCAGTGTCCATCGTCGTCGCCTCACTCGGCACGCTCGCGATCGTCGTCGCGCTTCTGCTCACTTCCCGCGCCCCGTCCACGCTGGAGGTGCACTCCATACCGGCGCAGTCGGATACGAGCTCGGCGCGGCTGGCCGCACCCATCGCGCCTGCACCGGCGCCCCAGCCCCTGCCCTCGCCGGTGGCACCGGTGGCACCGGCGGCGCCGGCCGCGCCCGCGACGATGCCGATGGACAGTCAGGGTTTCGTCGACTCGGCGGCCCGGTGCGACTCCGACCAACGCGCCGTCGCCGTCGCCCGCACCGAACGCGCAGCCGTCGCGGTCTGCCGCGAGGGGAACAGATATCTCTACCGCGGCGTGCGACTGCGTGACGGGGCGTCACTGCGCCTCGACGACGTCCGGCTGATTCCGGCCGGGTTCGAAGCACGCAACGACACCACCACCTACCGGCTGACCGACACCGAACTCGTCGTCATCGAGGGTGAGGCACTGCAGAGCCGGGACCGCGTCGTCGAATACCGGGCCGGCTGACCCGATCGGCATGTCCCCGATCACCGCCGTGCACCACCCGGGGCTCAACGCACCTTCGGGCATCATCGCCGCCCACGGCGAGGTCTGGTTCACCAACATCGGCGACGACCGGGTCGGTCGCGTGCGCGACGGGCAGGTCGAGCTGTTCGGCGCCGAGCCGGGCGTCATCCGCTTCCCCGCCAACATCTTCCCGGCCGCCGACGGCCGTGTGTGGTTCACCAGCCTCGGCTCCGACGCGCTGGTGGCCATCGACCCCCGCAGCTCCGATCCGGCACAAACGATCACGCCCTATCCCCTGCCGGCGGGCAGTCGCCCGGTGGCGCTGAAGTCAGCCCCCGACGGTCGGCTGTGGTTCTCACTGCGCGGCATCGACGCCATCGGTTCGGTCGATCCGTGCGCGGACGACCCCGCGGCGACGGTGCGCCTCGTCACCGGCAACGGCATCGCGGCCCCGGCTGCGCTGTTCGTGACGACCGAGGGACAGCCGTGGTGGGTCAATGCGAGATCGCTGGGCACCTGCGACCCGCGCAGCGAGAACGTGACAACGGTCGCACCGCTTCCGGCGACACCGCGGGCGTGGACGCAGGGTGACGACGGCACACTGTGGTTGACCACCCGCGGGCCGGCCGGCCTGATCTCGTTCGAACCGATGAACCCCATCGGCACCATGCGCCTCTTCACCCACGGTGAGCTCATCGAGCCGGACGGAATCTGCACCGGGACAGATGGCCGGCTGTGGCTCGTGGACACCGCCGCGGACCGCATCGCGAGCGTCGCACCGGACCGGGCCTCGGATCCCCGCGCCTGGTCGTTCCTCGGTTCGCCGGACATCCGCGGACCGTTCGACATCAAGCCGGGACCCGACCCACATGTGTTGTGGTTCACAAACAAGGCGGGAAACAGCCTTGGCCTGCTCGACGCTGAACCCTGACGGAACGTCGGAACTCGTTGCGGCCGCGCGCCGGTTTACTCAACGAATTCTGTGGCTACGCTAAGAAATCGATCGGGGGGTCGTTGCGTTCCTGACAGCGACTCTGAGGAGGGTTCATGCAGTTCAAGAAGATCGCCGCCGGTGCTGTGGCGGCTGCAGCGCTCAGTTCGGCCGCATTCGGCATCGGAGCTGGAGTTGCCCAGGCGAAGCCGGGCCACGGTCACGACGACATCTGGCTCCCGGGCGACCCGCCGGGCCACAACCCGTTCGGCCCGCCGGGGCTGGTGGCCAAGGGTCCGGGTCCGCTCGCCGGCCCGCCCGGACACTGGGGCGATCCCGTGCGTGTCGGCCTTCCGCCGGTGTGGCGGCCCGCCAATTGGATCGACCTCGGTATCCGCGACCCTCAGCCACTGGTGTGGAATCCCGGCAGCAACTCGTGGGGTATCTGGTGGAACGGACTGTTCATCGGCTACGCGGCCTGATTTCTCAGCCGTAGCCCCGCTGTGACCTGACTGCGATCGCGGTCGGGAAAGCTGAACACCGTGGCCGCCGTTGTCGTGTTGTCGATGATGGCGGCCACGGGTCTGTTGGGCTTCTACCTGGGCCGCCGCGCGGCATCGCCGCGGCCGAGCTGGCGCCAGCGCACACGGCGTCCTGCGCTCGCCCTTCAGGCCGTCTCCCTTGTCACGCTGGTGGCCGTCAGCCAGTTGCAGCGCAGCGTACGGGGGCGAGTCACGCCCCGGCGCGGTCGAGTGCCGTCACGGCGCTGAGGTAGCTTTCCCGGTATGCCGCTTCGCTACGTCGACCCGCACCGCAAGCGGGGGCGCTCCTACCAGCGCGGGGTGCGGTTCGGACGCTCTCCGGTCGGCCAGTTCTTCGCCCGCCATGTCGCGCGGCGCACCGATCCCTACCTGTTCCGTCTGACCGGCGGGCGGGTGAACATGGGGCCCATCATCAATGCTCCGCTGGTCTCCACCGGGGCGAAATCCGGTCAGCGGCGGCAGACGCAGCTCACGTACTTCCACGACGGTTCCGACGTCATCCTGGTCGCCTCCAACTACGGGAAGCGGCGCCATCCGTCCTGGTATTTCAACCTGACGGCGCATCCGGACTGCGAGTTCGGCGACGAGCCGTTCACCGCGACCGAGGTCACCGACCCGGACGAATACGCCCGGCTGTTCGCGTTGGCCGAGAAGGTGTACGCGGGCTACGACGACTACCGGGAGCGGACTGCCGACAGTGGACGACAGATCCCGATCATGAGGCTCACCCCGCGCTGAATCACGCGTTCCCTTCTCAGACTGTCGCACGGCAGGGGGCTTGCCGCAAGACCCCTGTGATGGCGCAGACTGCTCCGAACCGGATCACCCCGCGAACGGAGACTGCGATGCCTGAATCACCCAAACCCTTTGTGCCACACGACTCTGGCGCGCTTCTCCACGGCACGAAGGCCGACCTCGCCGTGGGCGATCTGCTGGTGCCGGGTCGATCGATGAATCATGACCCCAACCGACGGGCGAACCACATCTACGTGACCCGCACGCTGGACGCGGCGACGTGGGGGGCGGAGTTGGCTGCCGGTGACGGCAGGGGCCGCATTTACGTCGTCGAGCCGACAGGCCCCCTCGAGGACGACCCCAACGTGACCGACAAGCGCATGCCGGGCAATCCGACGCTGTCCTACCGCACCCGCGAACCGGTGCGCGTCATCGGCGAGATCATCGACTGGGTCGGGCATTCGGCCGATCAAGTCCAGAGCATGCTCGATGGGCTGGCCGACTTGAAGGCCCGCGGGCTGGACGTGGTGTACGACTGACTCACACCCCGAACTTGGCGCGTGCGTCGTCCGTCACCGGCGTGAACAGGTTCACCAGGTTGTCGTCCGGGTCGCGGAACAGCAGCGCCCTGTTGCCCCACGGCATCGTCGTCGGTTCGGTCACCACATCGTCCAGTTGTTCTCGGAGACGGGCATATTCGGCATCGACGTCGGCCACGAGGAACTCGATGATCGCGCTGCGGTTGGCCGCAGGCTCGGCAGAGCCTTCACCGAACAACGGCACGGTCTTGTCACTGCCGATCGCCAGCGTGCCGACCGGTGTGGGGATCTCGGCGAACAGTTCGTTGCCCCAGATCGCCGATGCGGTGGTGACCAGCTCATAGAACGAGACGAGGCGCGGCACGTCAGCGGTGATGAGACGAATGGACAGGAGCTTCACAGAGGGTGACGGTAGACCGGGCCACCGACACCGTCGCTGCCACGTGCGCGCGTTTCTCGCGATCGAGGAGGCGGCTCACGACCCGGCCTGCGGATCCGGTCGGTTCGCCAAGTGGTGAGCCAGCCCCGCGAGCGCGCGCTGCGCGACCGACATGATGCCCATCAACCAGCTGGATCGGGCGGTGTCGCCCGTCACGTCGCCGGCGAATCACACGTAGTCGTCGCGCCGTGGCGATGCCGGGTCATACCCCGATCCGGATGCGGTCTCGAAGCCATCCTTCGATTCCGGCCCCAGCCGCACGTGCCATCGAGGTCGCGTGCGCTGTGAACGCATGCGGCGATGCGGGATACACCCGCAGATCGACTTCGACGCCCGCCGCCAGGAGTCGCGCCGCCATGGCGAAATTGTCCTCCAGCAGCACGTCCTCCGCGCCGATGACGATCAGGAACGGCGGAAGCCTCTTGAGATTCGCGAAGACAGGCGAGATGTCGGGCACCGTTCGATCCGGCGCATCACCTGCGAATGCCCTGATGAAGTACTCATCAGCGATCAGACGACCGGCCGGTGTGTGCGCGGAGAGATCGTAGGTGCCGCATTGCACCACAGCGGCGCGGAATGCGTGAACCCCGCGATCGCGGAGGCGCACGAGCACCGCCGCCACGAGTGTGGCCCCCGCGGAGAGTCCCGTCATGGCGAGCCGCGTCGTCCCGAACCGCGCTTCGGCGTTCTCCGCCAGCCACATCGCGGCGGTCTCGCAATCGTCTGGTGCTGCAGGCCAGGGATGTTCAGGTGCCAGCCGATAGTCGACGCTGACCACCGCAACTCCCAAAGCGTCGACGAGACGGCGATTCCGAATGTCACTGGCCGCGGCCGAGCCGAGATAGAAGCCGCCGGCGTGGACCTCCAGCAGCACGCCCGCGGCAGCCCGATTCACCGGAGTGTGAATTCGGACGGGCACGCGTCGCCCACCGGCGCTCACGGTCTCGACGGCGGGGGTGGGTTCACTTTCGACCGACATCGGCACCGCGGCGCGGACGGCATGAAGCTCGTCGAACGTCGCCGGACCGCGCCCGGGCGGCCGGCGAGCGTAGAACGCACGAGACTCGTCGACCAATGCGAGCAGGCTCGGATCGATGAAGGACGACAACTGCAAGCGCATACGGTCAGCCTAGGAACTGTTTTCGCTGCCCAGGATGAAGCACGTCACCAACTCGCCGTGAGCGCTACTGCTCTCGAGCGATCTGCCCGCGGACGGCTTCCTTGTCGATCACCGACCACACCTCGGCTATCCGACCGTTGTCGAACCTGTAGAAGGCGTGCTCGGCGAACGACACTCGCCCACCCGAGGGTTCGAAACCCAAGAAGACGTCGCGTGGGGTGCACTGGAAGAACAGCCGGCAGGACACGACCTGACCGTCGGCGGTCAAGATCTCCGGCACGAACTGCAGGTCCGGCGCCGCTCGGGTGTCACTGTCCAACATCGCGCGATAGCCGCTGAGCCCTAGCCGAATCCCGTTGTGCACAACGGCCTCCGAGACGAATCGTCCGAGTTCGTCCCACCGTCGCGCGTTCAAGCACCCCAGGTAGGCACGGTATGTCGTGAGCAAGTCGCCCTCAGCCATCACATCACTTCTCACACGTTGAAGCGGAACTCCACCACGTCGCCGTCGGCCATCACGTAATCCTTGCCCTCCATGCGGACCTTGCCCGCGGCCTTCGCCGCGGCCATCGAACCGGCGGCCACCAGATCGTCGAAGGACACGATCTCTGCCTTGATGAAGCCTTTCTCGAAGTCGGAGTGGATCACCCCGGCCGCCTTCGGCGCGGTGTCGCCTTGATGAATCGTCCACGCGCGCGCCTCTTTCGGCCCCGCGGTCAGGTAGGTCTGCAATTTCAGGGTGTGAAACCCGGCGCGCGCCAACGCATCCAGGCCGCGCTCGGTCTGGCCGATCGACTCGAGCAGCTCGGTGGCCGACTCCTCGTCGAGCTCCTGCAGTTCCGCCTCGATCTTGGCGTCGAGGAACACCGCGTCCGCCGGAGCCACCAGCTCACGCAGCTCCGCCACGCGTGCGGCGTCGGTCAGCACCGACTCGTCGGCGTTGAACACGTACAAGAAGGGCTTCGACGTCATCAGGTTCAGCTCGCGCAGCAGCGACACGTCGGCACCGGCGGCGAACAGCGTCGTGCCGCCGTTGAGCACTTCTTGGGCAGCCAGCGCCGCCTCGTGCACCGGCCGCCGATCCTTGTTCGTGCGCGCTTCCTTCTCCAGCCGCGGCAGTGCGCGCTCCAACGTCTGCATGTCGGCCAGGATCAACTCGGTCTCAATGATCTCGATGTCGGACTTCGGGTCGACGCGACCGTCGACGTGTACGACGTCGTCGTCGGCGAACACGCGGACCACCTGGCAGATTGCGTCGCTCTCCCGGATGTTGGCCAAGAATTTGTTGCCCAGTCCCGCGCCCTCGGAGGCGCCCTTGACGATGCCGGCGATGTCGACGAACGTCACCGGCGCCGGCACGGTCTTCTCCGAACCGAACATCTCGGCGAGCTTGTCCAGACGGGGGTCCGGAAGCGCCACCACACCCTCGTTCGGTTCGATCGTCGCGAACGGATAGTTGGCGGCAAGCACGTCGTTGCGCGTCAGCGCGTTGAACAAGGTCGATTTGCCCACGTTCGGCAGTCCGACGATTCCCAGATTCAAGCCCACGGAGTCCACAGTCTGCCAGATGTCACCGCCACGCAGGCGTCCGCTGGCGGCGTGCGGTCACCCCAGCCGGTACGGTCGACGTGTGTCAGGACAAAGTGCGCGCGCGGCGATACCAGCCGACCTCCGCTCCGCGCACCCCGGTATCGCGGGAGTGCCCTGGTGGGGCGCCATTCTGATCGCCGTGGCCGCCTGCACGGCCGGCTTCGCCATCGACGCTGGCTCCGGCGGTGGCGCGTTGACGACCGTGTTCTCGGTGCTCTACGTCATGGGCTGTCTCACAGCGGTGCTGGCCGTCCGCCGTCAGGGCCTGTTCACCGCCGTCATCCAGCCGCCGCTGCTGCTGTTCGTCACGGTGCCGGGCGCCTACTTCCTGATGCACTCCAGTGAGATCAAGGGCATCAAGGACCTCCTGATCAACTGCGGTTACCCGCTCATCGAACGTTTCCCGCTGATGTTCTTCACCTCTGCGGCCGTTCTCGTCGTCGGGATCGCGCGCCGCTACCTCGGCGCCGCACCGAACGGCCACAGCAGCTCGGTGTCGGCCAAGCTGTCCGGCTTCGTCACCCGAGGCACCGGGACCGACGACGCCGAGCCCGCGGACAAGAAGCCGAAGGAGCCCCGCCGGCGCCACACCGCGGCCAAGCGCACCGAGCGGCCGAGAGACGCCGCGAAGGCTCGTGCGCGCGCCGAACGGCCCACCAGGCGTGCCGCCCCGTCGCGTTCACGGCACGCCCGGCCCCCGGCGCCCACCGAGATCATCGAACCGGTCGTCGATCTCGACCGGCCGCGCCGCCGCCGCCCCCGCCCGGACGAGGTGCCCCCGGCCGAACCGAGGCGTCGGCCCCGCCCGTCGTCGACGCGCGAATCGCGCATGCCGCCCGGCGAGCGCCTCGGCGGCTACGACCGCCCGACCCGACGGCCGCGCTATGACGACTACGAGCCACGTGAGAGCAGCACCCACCACCCGGTGTCCCGGGTGCGGTACCGCGGCAGCGACTCCGATACTCATGCCGACGACCAGGAGTACCGGCCGCGGCGGCGGCCGTCCCGCGACGTCGGGGCCGATCGCTGGGAGTACGACATCTAGGACATCGTGGTCCGGAGGAACCGGCCCGCGGCGTCGACCGCAGGTGTCGAGGATTCTGCGTCGCTGACGAACACCGCGAGCGCGAGGTCGTCGTGGATGCCGACGAACCACCCGTGCGCACGTTGCACCCCGTCGGCACCGACGTACTCGGCGGTGCCCGTCTTGCCGAGCATGCCGGGGATGTCCTGCAGCTGGGTGGCGGTGCCCCCGCTGATGGTCTCGGCCATCATGGCCTTGACCTGCTCGTCGACGCCGGCGGGCAGTGGTTGCGGGATGCGGTCGGCGGTGGCCGGTTGACCGGCGACGATGCTCGGCATCGGCACCGAGCCCCGCGCCAGCGTCGCGGCGACCAGGGCCATCCCGAACGGCGACGCGGTGACCTCGCCCTGGCCGATGCCCTCCTCGACACGCAGCGCCGAGGTGTCGGCGACCGGTACCGAACCCGTCACGGTGGTCATCCCGGGCGCGGTGAAGTCGATACCCAGGCCCAGTTGTGCGGCCGCGTCGGTGAGCGCATCGGGCGGCAGGTTCACCGCGAGGCGACCCATCGTGGTGTTGCACGACTTGGCGAACGCGGTGTGCAGCGGCACCTCGCCGAGATCGAATTCGTCGTCGTTGGGGATCTGCCTGCCCTCGATGTTCTCGGTGCCCGGGCAGCCGACGACGCTGTCAGGAGTGACCTGGCCGGCCTGCAACGCGGCCGACACGGTGACGGTCTTGAACGTGGACCCGGGCGGATACAAACCGGTGAGCGCGATCGGGCCCTGGGCGTCGGCGGGAGCGTTCTGTGCGACGGCGAGCAGACTGCCGGTCGACGGTTGGATCGCGACCAGTGCAGCGGGTGTCGGCAGCGGTGCCAGCGCGTCTTCTGCCGCGCGCTGCATCCCGATATCCACGGTGGCGGAAATGTCGCCGACGGGTTTGGCGTCCTGCCCGCCGACGCGCTGCGCGCCCGCCGCGGTCTGGGCCGTCACCGCCCAGCCGTCCGCGGCATCCATGCGCTGCTGCCAGAGGTCCGAGAGCCCCGACAGCGTGGGTGAGGTCAGCGTGCGATCGGTCGCGAGCAGCCGGGTCTGCGGCCGCAGCGTGACGTTCGGCAGCGCGGTCAGCTGCGCCTCGATGGGCGCCAGATCCTCCTCGCGCAACGTGATCGCGGTGACGGGCTTGCCGCCGGCGAGCTCACCGGCCAGCGATTCTGGGGTGATCGTCGGCGCGATCGGATTGAGCAGTGCGGCAACGGCATTGACGTCCGCTCCGGGCGCGAGATCGATCAGCGTGACGACGTGCTGGGTGAGCAGTTCGGCGCCGGTGCGGTCGAGGACGCGAGCGGCGGGTTGCGGGACGAGCGTGCTGAACGACAGCGGCCCCTTGTCCAGACCGGGCGCGACCGTGGTGGCATCCCACTGGATCTTCCAGTCGTCGCCCGCGCTCGCGGCCCGGCCGTCGGCGCTGTATTTCCACTCGATCTTCTTGTCCGGGCCGAACTTCCACGTCGTGTCGAGCGTGAAGGTGCCTGCACCGTCGTCCTCGGCCGTCTGGGCGACACCGACGTGGACGTCCTTGCCCAGGCTCGCGAACAGGGCGTCCAGCGTCGTGGTGGCCGCAGCCTGGTCGGTGGTCAGCGCGGCTGCTGCGGCGGCGTCACCCCGGCTGAGGGCATCGGCGAACGCCGTGACGGTGGACCGGAGCCGGTCTTCAGCGCTGCTGCAACCCGCCAGCAGGAGCAGGACGACGAACAGGACAGCCAATGATCTCCCGCGCACACCCACGGGTGCCGAACGTACCCGCTACGCGCGCGCCGGCCGGATCTCTCGGGGCAGAGCGAACACGAGTGTCTCGTTCGCGGTGGTCACCGGCTGCACGGTCCCGAAGCCGTGTTCGGCCAGCCTGTCGAGCACGCCGCGCACGAGGATCTCGGGCACCGACGCACCGGACGTCACGCCCACCGTCGTCACCCCGTCCAGCCACGCCGGGTCGATGTCCTCGGCGTAGTCGACCAGGTGCGCGGCCGCTGCACCGGCGCCCAGGGCGACCTCGACCAGGCGCACCGAGTTCGACGAGTTCTTCGACCCGACGACGATGACGAGGTCGCACTCAGGGGCCATCGCCTTGACGGCGACCTGGCGGTTCTGGGTGGCGTAGCAGATGTCGTCGCTGGGCGGGTCCTGCAGCGTCGGGAACTTCTCGCGCAGCCGACGCACGGTCTCCATGGTCTCGTCGACCGACAGGGTCGTCTGGGAGAGCCAGACCACCTTGTCGGGGTCGCGGACGGTGACGCCCTCGACCGCATCGGGGTTGTCGACGACCTGGACGTGGTCGGGGGCCTCTCCGGCGGTGCCGACGACCTCCTCGTGGCCGACATGGCCGACGAGCAGGATGTCGTAGTCATCGCGGGCGAACCGCTTGGCCTCGTTGTGCACCTTGGTGACCAGCGGGCACGTGGCGTCGATGGTCTGCAGTTTCCGGGCCTTCGCCTCCTCGTGCACCGTGGGCGCGACGCCGTGGGCGGAGAACACCACGATGGCGCCTTCGGGCACCTCGTCGGTCTGCTCGACGAACACCGCGCCGGCTTTTGCCAGCGTGTCGACGACATAGCGGTTGTGCACGATCTCGTGCCGGACGTAGACCGGTGCGCCGTGCTTCTCAAGGGCGCGCTCGACGGTCTCGACCGCGCGGTCCACGCCGGCGCAGTAGCCGCGCGGCTCGGCCAGCAGGACCCGCTTGCCCGCGTCGTCGCCCGCAGCGGTGCCCAGCGCGGATCGGCTGGCGCCAGGAATCCCCATGTTGACAGTCGACGGCATGAGTCCAGGGTACTGATCGGCTCCCCGCGCTGCCCAGCCGTAGGCTGTCGCCATGGCAACTGCACCGTACGGGGTCCGTCTGCTGGTGGGTGCAGCGGTGACCGCGATCGAGGAAACCCGCAAGCTCCCGCAGACCATCCTGATGTACCCGATGACGATCGCGAGTCAGATCGCCCAGATCGTGATGAAGGTGCAGCAGGACGTCGCAGTTCTGGTGATCAAGGGCGACGAGACGCTCGACACGATGTTCCCGCCCAAGGACGAGCAGCCCGAGTGGGCGACCTTCGACGAGGACATTCCGGCCGCCGAGGAGTCGGACGCCGATGTGGTCACGTTGCCGGTGCGCGACGGCGAACGACTCACCGAGGGTCGCTTCGCGCTGTTCAGCGAGGAACCGGAGACCCCGAACACCACGGCACCTGCCTCGTCAGCGTCGTCGACCGACGCACCGGAGATCGTCACCGAGATCGACTATCAGAATCTGACGCTGGCTCAGCTGCGCGCGCGCCTGACCTCGCTGCGGATCACGGACCTGGAAGCGCTGCTCGCCTATGAGGAGACGACGAAGGCGCGCGCCCCGTTCCAGACCCTGCTGGCCAACAGGATCACGCGCGCGTCGGCGAAGTGACCAGTCCCGGGCAGTCACCGGAGAACCCCTTTCCCGTCCGCGGTGTCGCGATCCGCGTCGCGGGCTGGATCGACAAGCTCGGCGCGGTCTGGGTCGAGGGACAGATCGCCCAGCTGACGCTGCGACCGAACTCGAACACCGCGTTCATCACGCTGCGGGACCCCGCCGCCGACATGTCGCTGTCGCTGACCTGCCCGCGAGACCTGGTCACCAACGCGCCGGTGAAGATGACCGACGGCACTCAGGTGATCGTCTACGGCAAGCCGAATTTCTACACCGGCCGCGGGACGTTCTCGCTGCGGGTCAGTGAGATCCGTGCCGTCGGGATCGGCGAGCTGCTGGCCCGCATCGATCGGCTGCGGCGCTTGCTCGACGCTGAGGGCCTGTTCGACGCCCGGCTGAAGCGGCCGATCCCGTTCCTGCCGGGCACGATCGGCTTGATCACCGGCCGGGCGTCGGCGGCCGAGCACGACATCATGGCCGTTGCCTCGGCTCGGTGGCCGGCGGTGTGCTTCGAGGTGCGCAACACCGTGGTGCAAGGCCCCAACGCGGTGCCCCAGATCGTGGAAGCGCTGCGCGCGCTCGACGCACACCCCGAGGTCGACGTGATCGTGCTCGCCCGCGGGGGTGGCAGCGTGGAGGACCTGCTGCCCTTCTCCGACGAGACGCTGTGCCGCGAGATCGCCAAGTGCACGACGCCGGTGGTGAGCGCCATCGGTCACGAGCCCGACAATCCGCTGTGCGATCTCGTGGCCGATCTGCGCGCCGCGACGCCGACCGATGCGGCCAAGCGCATCGTGCCCGACACGACGGCCGAGCTGGCGTTGGTGGCCGATCTGCGCCGGCGCAGCGCACGGGCACTGCGGAACTGGGTCAATCGCGAACAGCACACGGTGACCCAACTGCGTAGCCGTCCCGTGCTGGCCCGGCCGCTGGATGCCATCGCCGCCCGCGCCGACGAGATCCACCGGGCGCGCCGAGCGGGCCGGCGCGACATCGCCCGGCTGCTCGACATCGAATCCGACCGGATCGGTCACCTGTCGGCACGGCTGAGCACACTGGGTCCGGCAGCCACGCTGGCGCGAGGCTACGCCGTGGTCCAGGCTGTCCCGGCGAGCGGCGCACCGCACGTGCTGCAGTCGGCGGCCGACGCTCCGGCGGGCACACGGTTGCGCGTGCGGGTGGCCGACGGCGCGGTGACGGCGATCAGCGAGGGCGAGGGTGGGGCGGAGGACCTGTTATGAAGCCTATTAGCAAACTCGGCTACGAGGAGGCGCGCGACGAGCTGATCGAGGTCGTGCAGCAGCTCGAGCATGGGGGTCTCGATCTCGATGCGTCGCTGAAACTGTGGGAACGGGGCGAAGCGCTGGCGAAATGCTGCGAGGAGCACTTAGCTGGCGCACGCAAGAGAGTGGCCGACGCGTTGGCCGCGAGCGAGGATTCCGGCGAGTGACCGCGGGACCGCACTGCGGTCCATGCTAGAAAATTGGAACACGTTTCAGTTACCCTGCCCCCATGGGTGATGCATCGTTGACGACCGAGCTGGGCCGGGTCCTGGTCACCGGCGGCTCCGGCTTCGTGGGGGCCAACCTGGTGAGCGAACTGCTCGACCGCGGACTTCGGGTGCGCAGCTTCGACCGGGTGCCCTCTTCCCTGCCTAAGCACCCACAGCTCGAGGTCCTCGAGGGCGACATCACCGACACCGCCGACGTCGCCCGCGCGGTCGAGGGCATCGACACGGTGTTCCACACCGCGGCGATCATCGATCTGACGGGCGGCGGGGCGGTGAGCGAGCAGTTTCGGCAGCGCAGCTTCGCGGTCAACGTCACCGGCACGCAGAACCTGGTGCGCGCGGCTCAACAAGCCGGCACCCAGCGCTTCGTCTACACCGCGTCCAACAGCGTGGTGATGGGCGGCCAGCGCATCTCCGGCGGCGACGAGACGCTGCCCTACACCGCGCGGTTCAACGACCTCTACACCGAGACCAAGGTGACGGCAGAGAAGTTCGTGCTGGCCGCCAACGGAGACCACGGCATGCTCACGTGCTCGATCCGGCCCAGCGGCATCTGGGGCCGCGGCGATCAGACGATGTTCCGTCGCGTCTTCGAAAGCGTGCTGGCCGGCCACGTGAAGGTCCTGGTCGGGAGCAAGAACGTCAAGCTGGACAACTCCTACATCGTCAACCTGGTGCACGGCTTCATCCTCGCCGCCGAGCACCTGGTCCCCGGCGGCACCGCACCCGGACAGGCGTACTTCATCAATGACGGCGAACCGATCAACATGTTCGAGTTCTCCCGACCGGTCGTCGAGGCGTGCGGTCAGCCGTACCCCCGGCTGCGCGTGCCGGGCCGTCTCGTGTGGTTCGCGATGACGGTGTGGCAGTTCCTGCATTTCCGCTTCGGCGCACCCAAGCCGCTGCTGGAACCGCTTGCGGTGGAACGGCTTTACCTCGACAACTACTTCTCGATCGACAAGGCGCAGCGCGATCTGGGCTATCAGCCGCTTTTCACCACCGAGGAGGCGCTGCAGCAATGTCTCCCCTACTACGTCGAACTGTTCGAACGAATGAAGGCCGCCGCCGGCGAGCCGCTGGTGCACGCCGCGGCGCCGGTGACGCCCAAGGGCTGAGACGCCAGGGCCCGCGTTCGAATCACGATGCCGCGCTGGTGGTTTGCGTGATACGTAGCGATTGACATCCAACCATTCGAGCGCCCGACGCGCACCTGGTCGGCCAACAGAGAGTGCGGCTGTTGTGCCGCCCGCAGCAGTTAATTATCGTTCGCTACATAACAGAGGTTTGCGCCGCCACGGCCAATTGAGCTGACCAACCGTGACGAGCGACATCCGCAACGGCCCTCAGCTGGCGACGGTTGGCGCCGTCACGCGCGAAAGCGGACAGGCCGGTCAACACCGCAACGATGTAGTTGGCCAACGCGCGCGGGTCCGACCCCTGCGGCAGGTCGCCCTCCCTCAACGCCTTTCGAAGCCGAACCGCAATGGTGTCACGGCACTGCGCACGCTGCGGCGCGCACGCCACGTCAGAGAGAACCATGCATCCCCGGGGGTTGCCGGGTCGGCAATACTCGGTGACCGCGAGATCCATCATCACATCGATGACCTCGTTCACCGTTGCCGCCGTCACCGCTCGCCGGGCAACGGCGTTGGGACCAGACTCGTAACATTCGACCGCATCGCTGAACAGGCGCCTCTTGTCGCCGAATGCGGCGTAAAGGCTTGGCGGCGAGATGCCCATGGCTTCGGTGAGTTGACTGATCGTCGTCTGATGGAAACCTTGCTCCCAGAACAACCGCATGGCCTTGTTCAACGCGTCATCGCGATCGAACTCTCTGGGTCGGGCCATACCACCGATCGTATTCCCCGAAACTGCGACGGCTGTTTCCACGGCGGCATCGCGTCGGATCGACCGCGACGATGACCCGAAGTCACACATCGCCGACCCGGTCGGCCGATCCGGATCAGCTGCTACGGAGTTGACGCAAGAGCTCCGTGGTGTCCGAGAGATCCCACACGGCAACGAATTTTGACTCCATCACCTGGTAGACGGTGAACTCGGTGATGCTGACCCGGCGGCCGGTGGCCGGCACATCCATGAACGTGCCGCGATGGGTGCCGGTGACGGTGAAGTGCAGCGCGATGGTGTCTGCACCCGTCCACACGTGGCGTATCGCCCAGCGCCAGTCCGGAAACGCGGCAAACAGGGGCGGAAACTGGGCGGATACCACGTCGGGGGGCATTGGTGCGTCGTTGACGGTGATGTCGGGGTGGTAGAACTCGGCCATCGCGGGCACGTCGTGTTCATTGCATGCCCGCAGGTACCGCCCGTAAAGCGACTCGAGGTCTTCACGTGCGGTCATGGTTGCCCTTTCCCAGGGTCCTGCCGGCGCGCTGGCGTCGGCCGGCATCGATTGAAGTTGAATGCTCACCATAGATCTGTCCGACCGACCCGCTGCGTCTCCACCACGATCCGCTGGGGGCCGCGTCGTCCGCCGAACGAGGTCGCGCTGCACGGTCGTCACCAAGCAGCCGGCTAGCCTCCGTCCGGGCCAGGCCATGCCCGCCGTGCGGTATCGGCGACGGCCTGGAGCTGTTGGCGGCTCACCCCGTCGCGCGCGCTGTTCGACAATCCCCGCAGGACGGTGTCGATGAAGTCGGCCAGAGCCTCGACGTCGACGCTCGGACCGAGGTCACCGCTGCGTTGCCCGCGGCGGAGCCGCTCGACGATAGCGGCCCGGCCGGCGGCGCGGCGCTCGATCAGTATGGGATCGGAGATGACGAAACACCCACTCGGCCGGTCGGGTCGGGTGTAGAGGTCCACCGCTCGATCAAGGATCGCGTCGAACACCTCGCGTGCCGTGGGGGCCTCGAGCGCTGGAGGAACCACCGCGGTCTGCTCGTAGAGTTCCACGCACGCCTCGTGCAGGGTGCGTTTGTCGCCGAAGGAGTTGTACAGGCTCGGTGGGGAGATCCCCATGACGCGCGTCAGGTCGCTGATCGACGTCGCGGCGTATCCCCGCTCCCAGAACAACAGCATCGCGGCGTGCAGGGCCTGCGCGCGGTCGAACTTGGCGGGCCGTCCCATGTGCGCAGCATAAAGTCGCGCGCACCACGGTCGCCAACGTCGAGCGGCCGTGGCTCGCTGTGGCAGACCTGCCTTCGGTGCTGGGTAGGCCAACGACGATCGCGCAGCCGCGCTTCACGCCCCGGTTCGACCCCGAACTCCGCGAAGCGATCCGTTGATGCCTGGTGCAGCACCGCCATGGATCGCAGCGGGATGTTGAGCCGGCTTGCCGTGGGTCGTGTAGCCGAATGTCGTTGCGGACAAACCACATCGGTTTCGCCGCGTCCGGCGCCGGTGTGGATGTCAGCAATGACGTCATGGACGACTGAACGACGGGCATCGTCGTTGGCAACCTCACGGTCAGAGAACACGAAACAGCGCACCCCGATCACCCGCCGGGACCGTGGTCCGGTGTCTAGGCTCGAACGCACGACATGTCAGACGATGAGGCCGGAAGCGGGGCACGCCATGCCGAACGGGAAGCCGAACATTCTCGTGATCTGGGGCGACGACATCGGGATCACGAATCTGAGTTGTTACAGCGATGGCCTCATGGGCTATCGCACCCCCAACATCGACCGGATCGCCGCTGAAGGCATGCGCTTCACCGATTCCTACGGCGAGCAGAGCTGCACCGCGGGCCGCTCGTCGTTCATCACCGGTCAGAGCGTGTACCGGACGGGTCTGTCCAAAGTGGGCATGCCCGGTGTCGACGTCGGCATGTCACCCGAGGACCCGACCATCGCGACCGTGCTCAAGCCGCTGGGCTACGCCACCGGTCAGTTCGGCAAGAACCATCTCGGCGACCTGAACAAATACCTGCCGACCGCGCACGGGTTCGACGAATTCTTCGGCAACCTCTACCACCTCAACGCCGAGGAGGAGCCCGAGCACCCGGACTACCCCACCGAGAAGGAAGCGCCCCGGCTACGCAAAGCCATGCTGCCGCGCGGAGTGATCCGAGCGTGGGCCACCGATGAGGTGTCCGACGAGGTGGACGAGCGGTTCGGCCCGCTGGGCAAGCAGCGCGTCGAGGACACCGGCCCGCTGACCAAGAAGCGGATGGAGACCATCGACGACGAAACCACCGCTGCGGCAATCGACTTCATCACGCGTCAGCACGAAGCCGACACCCCGTTCTTCGTCTGGATGAACACCACCCACATGCACTTCCGGACCCACACCAAGCCCGAGAGCCTCGGGCAGGCCGGCCGGTGGCAGTCTCCGTACCACGACACGATGGTCGACCACGACAAGCACGTCGGGCTGCTGCTGGACTGCCTCGACGAGCTGGGCATCGCCGAGGACACCATCGTCGTCTACTCCACCGACAACGGGCCGCATGCCAACACCTGGCCAGACGGGGCGACCACTCCGTTCCGCAGCGAGAAGAACACCGGGTGGGAGGGCGCATTCCGGGTTCCCGAGATGGTGCGCTGGCCCGGCAGGATCCCCGCGGGCGTGGTGTCCAACGAGATCATCCAGCACCACGACTGGTTGCCGACCCTCGCAGCGGCCGCCGGGACCCCCGACATCGTGGACAAGCTCAAGGCGGGCCACACGATCGACGACAAGACCTACCGCGTCCACATCGACGGTTACAACCTGCTGCCCTACCTGACCGGCGAGGTCGAGGAGAGTCCTCGCCGCGGCCTGATCTACTTCTCCGACGACTGCGACGTCCTGGGAATTCGCATCGACAACTGGAAAATCGTGTTCATGGAGCAGCGCTGCGAAGGCACGCTGCAGATCTGGTTCGAACCCTTCACCGAGTTGCGGGCGCCCAAGATCTTCAACCTGCGCACGGATCCGTTCGAGCACGCCGATGTCACCTCGAACACCTACTGGGACTGGTTCCTCGACCACGACTACATCGCGTTCATGGCCAACGCGGTGGTCATGGATTTCCTGGAGACCTTCAAGGATTTCCCGCCCCGGCGCGAACCGGCCTCCTTCACGGTGACCAACGCCGTGCAGAAGCTCGCCCACTTTCTCGAATCCGTGGGCGGCTGAGTTGGCGGTTCTGGACTCCTGGCACGACGGTCCCACGAAGACGTCGATCATCGAGTTCGTCGACCGCGCGGTACGCGACGTCGCACCCGAGGAGCGGATCGCGGTGTTCGACAACGACGGAACGCTGTGGTGTGAGAAGCCGGCGTACGTCCAGCTCGACTTCCTGGTCCGGCGGCTGGCCGAGCAGGCCGCGGCCGACCCGGCGCTGGCCGACGATCCGCCGTATCGGGCTGCTGCGTCTGGCGACCTCTCCTGGTTCGGCGACGCCGTCACCCGTCATTACACCGGTGACGACTCCGCGATGAAAGTCCTTGCGAGAGCCATTCTCTCGGCCTACGCCGGGCTGACCGTCGAAGAGCACGCCGAGCGCGTTGCGGCCTTCTTCGCTGAAGCGGTCCATCCCACCCTCGGCCGCCCGTACACCTCCTGCGGCTATGCACCGATGGTGGACTTGCTGCGCTACCTGGAGCACAACGGATTCACCAACTACATCGCCTCCGGGGGTGGCCGGGACTTCATGCGGCCGGTGACCACACAGATGTACGGCATCCCGCCCGAGCGGGTCATCGGCAGCTCGGTGGGCCTCGACTTCGCCGACGGCCATCTGAAGACGACGTCGACGCCCGAGTTCCTCGACGACGGGCCGGTGAAGCCGGTGCGCATCTGGGGCCGGGTGGGTCGACGCCCGATCATGGCTGCAGGCAACTCGAACGGCGACATCGCGATGCTCCAGTACGCCACCGCCGGATCCGGGCCCTCCCTGGCGTTGCTGCTGCGCCACGACGATGGGGAACGGGAGTTCGACTACCTCGTCGGCGCCGAGAAATCGCTGGAATCGGCGGCTACCCACGGTTGGCTGGTGGCAAGCATGCGCAATGACTGGGCGACCGTGTTCAGTGACTGACGGCCTGGTGTGGATCCCGCATCAGACCACGATGGTGGGGTCAGACGAGCATTATCCCGAGGAGGCTCCCGCGCGGGAGGTCCTCGTCGAGGGCTTCTGGATGCAGCAGCATGCCGTCACCAACGCGCAGTTCGCGGAATTCGTCGCAGCAACGGGCTATGTCACGGTGGCCGAGCGTCCGCTGAACCCCGCCGATTACCCCGGCGCGCCGCGGGAGAATCTGCAGCCGGGGTCGATGGTGTTCCAGCGCACCGTCGGACCCGTCGATCTTCGTCACCTGAGCCAGTGGTGGACATGGACACCGGGCGCCTGCTGGAACCACCCGCGCGGGCCCCGCTCGTCCCTACGTACCAAAGACGAGCACCCCGTCGTGCACATCGCCTTCGAGGATGCGCAGGCCTACGCCGACTGGGCCGGCCTGGCGCTGCCGACCGAGTCCGAGTGGGAGGCGGCGGCGCGCGGCGGGCTGGCGCGTGCCACCTACACGTGGGGCGACGAGCAGGAGCGCCGGGGTCAGCGGCTGGCCAACTACTGGCACGGTGAGTTCCCGTACCTACCCGACACGGGGTACGGACAGACCACCCGGGTGGGATCGTTCCCGCCGAACGGCTACGGGCTCTACGACATGGCCGGCAACGTCTGGGAGTGGACCGTCGACTGGTACGGCGCCACCCGCGACGCTCAACCCTGTTGCGCTGCCGACACCTACGACCCGCGCCAGCCCGGCGTCGCGGTGCCCCGCCGGGTGATCAAAGGCGGCTCTTTTCTGTGCGCCGACAGCTACTGCATGCGCTACCGGCCCGCCGCGCGGCGTCCACAGGCCGTGGACACGGGCATGAGCCACATCGGTTTTCGCTGTGTCCGACGTGAAGGAGAAACATGACTGGTAGACCTCAGCCGCGTTCGGCCGTCTCCTTGATCGCCGCCAGGGTGGCCGGGATACCCGTGCGGGCCGCCTCGCTGCGCTTGGCGATCTCTTCGTCGGCGGCGTCACCGAAGCGTTCCTTGAAGCCCTCGAGCCCGGCCGGCAGGAACTGCCAGTGCTCGGTGAGCCGGGTGCCGTCACCGTCGGGCTCGAACGAGTACCCCCACCGCACCCAGCCGTTGTTGACCTCCCAGGCGAATTCGCGGCCGGGGTCGGCCGCCACCACCTGGCTGCGCGTCTCCCATGTCCGTTCAGGCAGAACGTTGCGGCCCGTGAACCACGCCCCGACGCGGGGGCCGTCGCCGTCGTCCCACCAGCAGGCCTTGCAGATCGGGCTCCACGACCCCATGTTCGTCACGTCGGACACCAGGGCGTAGAGCTGATCGGGTGGCACCGCCACCGAGATGGACTCAGATCTCTGCAGTTCGGTCACGATCGTGAGTCTGCCAGCCGGCAATCCGACGGCGCTATCGCGTTTCCGGCGCCCCGGTGACTGGTAGAACGGTCACCGTGAACGTCACCGGCCCCGCTGGCTTCACCCTCACCCAGAAGCGCGCGCTGGCCGTCGCGACGGTGACCGCCCTCGGGTTCGGCGCGTACTTCCTGCGCACCTACCTGCTGCTGATCGCGGTGGCGGCCGTGTTGGCTTTCCTGTTCGGCCCGCTGTACCGGCGGCTGCGGGCCAGGATGAACACCGGGTTGTCGGCGACGGTGACGCTGCTGGCTGCGATCGCCACGGTGCTGATCCCGTTGTCCGGGGTGATCGCGCTGGCCGTCCTGCAGATCAACGAGTTGGTGACCAGCATCGGCCGGTGGGCCGAACAGACCGACTTCACCGCGCTGGCGCAGCGCCTGCTCGATTCCGCGAACGAGGTGCTGGCTCGCCTACCTTTCGTGAACGTCACGCTGACGCAGGACTCGGTGCGGGAGGCCGCCACCCGTGTCGGGCAGGGCGCGGGCCAGCTCGCGCTCGACTTCGCGCGCGACTCGGTGGGCGGCATCGCGGCGACGGTCACCGCCGTCGTGATCTTCCTGTACGTGTTCCTCGCGCTGCTCACCAACGGCGGCAAGGTGGTCGATCTGTTCCGCGACCTCAACCCGCTCGGCCGGGAAGTGTCCGACATCTACCTGGCCAAGATCGGTGCGATGGTGTCCGCGACGGTCAAGGGCCAGTTCATCATCGCGGTGTGCCAGGGGGTGGCGGGGGCGGTCTCGATCTACGTGGCCGGGCTGCACGACGGGTTCTTCATGTTCCTGATCTTCTTGACCGCCCTGTCGTTCATCCCCTTGGGCAGCGGCATCGTCACGATCCCGCTGGGCATCGGACTGGCGATCTTCGGCAACGTGGCCGGCGGCGTGTTCATCGTGGTGTTCCACATCGTGGTGACCACGAGCATCGACAACCTGCTGCGCCCGTTCCTGGTGCCCAGGAGTGCTCACCTGCATCCTGCGCTGATGCTGCTCGCGGTGTTCGCCGGGCTGAAGATGTTCGGGTTCTGGGGCATCGTGCTCGGACCGGTGCTGATGATCGTCATCGTCACCACGATCAGCGTCTACCTCGCGGTGGACAAAGGCGCGCCGCTGGATTCGGTCGCGGGCACCCGTGGCGATCCGGCCGATGACGACAGGCAACCGCCCTGGTGGCGGCGCCTGCTGCCGACACGTGCGCTCAGGTCAGGCGGGCCTTGAGGAATTCGACGACCCGTTTGCGCGCTTCGTAGGCCGGCTGCCCGTCGACCTCGCGCACCTGATCGGTGAGCACCGAGTGCGCCATGCGGCCGAACCCGTCGGGGTTGCCCTTCTTCGAGTTGATCTCGATGCACTCGAAGGCGTCGCCGAGGCGGCTCTTCAACGTGGCGAAGCGCTCCCCGGGCGACATCGCGTCCTCGCTGAACCGCAAGCCCATCACGCACAAGCCTTCGGTCCGGGCCCGCTGCTCGATGGTCGCCATCTCCGACTCGGACACGCCGGGATCGAGTTTGTGCTTGAGCGTCAACGGAAGCGGCACGGACGGCTGGCTCATCACCGGGGCCAGCACGCTGTCGTCGACAGCTGCCGCCAGCGCGAAGCCGCCGGTGAAGCACTGTCCGATCACGCCCACGCCCTTGCCGGGCGTCTTCTCGTTCAGGTCGCGGGCCAGCGCCCGCAGATAGTGTGCGACCGGCCGGTCGGCGTTCGTCGCCAGTGCCGCGAACTCCTTGGCGACACAGCCTTTCAGCAGCACCGGCACGGCGCTGGGGCGCAGCGCCGGCGCACCGGGAGTACCGAACAGCGACGGGGCGGCCACCGTGAAACCGTTGTCCACCAGATGGTTACCGAGGGCGAGCACGCCGGGGTGCAGGCCGGGCATCTCCGGGATCAGTACGACGCCAGGTCCCTCGCCCTTGCGGTACACGTCGTGGGTGTAGCCGGCTGCGGTGAACGGCTCGGCGACCCACCCGGACAGGTCTGCGACAGGAAAGGTCATAACGTCTCCGTGGGTCAGGTCGTCGGTCAAGTCACGGTCAGCGGCTGTTGCGACTGCGTCGCAGCGGCCAGCGTACGGTACTCGTCGGTACCTGCGGCCCCGCGCAGCGCGAGTTGAGCAGGTCCCGACGGACCGCGGAGCTGGGCGGTCCACACCGGCTCGGCGGCCCGGCCGTCCTGCTCGCCACCCCGGTAGACGACCCACCGCACGCCGTCGACATCCTCGGTACCCGTGGGCACCAGGTCAGGGCCGAACGAGGCGATCAGCTTGTCCTCGTCGGCGTTGCTCTGCGTGAGGCTCAGGTACATGCCGCTCGGGGTCAGATAACCGATGGTCGACGCCACCGCACGCAGTTGCTGACCGGTCTGCGGGTCGGTGCGGCCGCCCTCGATGCCCTTGCGGCTGCCCGAGTTGGCCTGCCAGTCGCGCGGCAGCTGGGGCATCCGGATCGGGATCTTCAACGCGTCCGCATCAGCCTGCAGCGCGGCGCGCGCGTCGTAGTCGGGGGGCGGGCCCTGGCCGGGGCCCGTCGGCGCGAACGAACACCTGCCGAGCACGCCCGCCAGCACGACGCAGGCGATGATCAACGGACCGATCGACCAGAACATGTCGCGGCCGTCCTGCAGGAGACGGGACTTGGCAGGCTTGGCGATGGGCACCGCGTACCCGGCCGCGGGGGGCTCGGCGCCCTCACTGACTGCGGGCTGACCGGGGTCGGGCGGCGTGGTCATGTCAGCCAGTATCCCAGCTCCCGATCGGTGGCCCGCTAATGGGACAATCTCGCCCATGACGGAATCGAGGCGGGAAGCCCCCGACCGCAACCTGGCCCTGGAACTCGTGCGAGTCACCGAGGCCGGCGCGATGGCGGCGGGTCGCTGGGTCGGTCGCGGTGACAAAGAGGGTGGCGACGGTGCCGCCGTCGACGCGATGCGCGAGTTGGTGAACTCGGTGTCGATGCGTGGCGTGGTCGTCATCGGCGAGGGCGAGAAGGACAACGCCCCGATGCTCTACAACGGCGAAGAGGTCGGCAACGGCGACGGGCCGGAGTGCGACTTCGCCGTCGATCCCGTCGACGGCACCACGCTGATGAGCAAGGGCATGCCCAATGCGATCTCGGTGCTGGCCGTGGCCGAACGCGGCGCGATGTTCGATCCGTCGGCGGTGTTCTACATGCACAAGATCGCCGTCGGGCCGGACGCCGCCGACGTCATCGACATCACCGCGCCGATCGCCGAGAACATCAAGCGCGTCGCGCAGGTCAAGAAGTCCAGCGTGCGCGACCTGACGGTGTGCATCCTGGATCGTCCCCGCCACCAGCAGCTGATGGACGACGTGCGCGAGGCGGGCGCGCGTATCCGGCTGATCTCCGACGGCGACGTCGCCGGCGCGATTGCTGCGTGCCGGCCCGGGTCGGGCACCGACATGCTCGTCGGTATCGGCGGCACCCCCGAGGGCATCATCGCCGCGGCCGCCATCCGCTGCATGGGCGGCGCGATCCAGGCGAAGTTGGCGCCCAAGGACGACGAGGAACGGCAGAAGGCCGTCGACCGCGGCTACGACCTGGACCGGGTGCTCACGACCGAGGACCTGGTGTCCGGCGAGAACGTCTTCTTCTGCGCGACCGGCGTCACCGACGGCGATCTCCTCAAGGGAGTGCAGTACTACAGCGGCGGCTGCACCACGCAGTCGATCGTGATGCGGTCGAAGTCCGGCACGGTCCGGATGATCGAGGCCTACCACCGCCTGTCCAAACTGAACGAATACTCGGCGGTCGACTTCACCGGAGACACCTCGGCCGCCCATCCCCTGCCCTGACCCACCCATCACCGACCCATCCAGACATCAGACGAACAGGAAGCGAATGAGCGACAACGAGGTCGAATACCGCATCGAGCACGACACGATGGGCGAGGTCAAGGTGCCCAAGAACGCGCTGTGGCGGGCCCAGACCCAGCGTGCGGTGGAGAACTTCCCGATTTCGTTCCGACCGTTGGAGCGCACCCAGATTCGCGCTCTCGGACTGCTCAAGGGCGCCTGCGCGCAGGTCAACAAGGACCTCGGCCTGCTCGACGGGGAAAAGGCCGACGCGATCATCGCCGCCGCGGCCGAGATCGCCGACGGACAGCACGACGACCAGTTCCCGATCGACGTGTTCCAGACCGGCTCCGGCACGAGCTCGAACATGAACACCAACGAGGTCATCGCGTCGATCGCAGCCGCGGCCGGTGTCACCGTGCATCCCAACGACGACGTCAACATGTCGCAGAGCTCCAACGACACCTTCCCCACCGCGACCCACATCGCGGCCACCGAAGCCGCTGTGCGCCACCTCATCCCGGCGCTCGAGGTGCTACACGAGTCGCTGGCCGGCAAGGCCCGGCAGTGGCGGACCACGGTCAAGTCCGGCCGCACCCACCTGATGGACGCGGTCCCGGTCACGCTTGGCCAGGAGTTCGGTGGCTACGCCCGCCAGATCGAGGCCGGCATCGAGCGGGTCAAGGCGACGCTGCCCCGCCTCGGTGAGCTGGCGATCGGCGGCACCGCCGTCGGCACCGGTCTCAACGCCCCCGACGGGTTCGGGGAGAAGGTTGTTCAGGTGCTGGTCGACCAGACGGGCATCGCCGAATTGCGGCCTGCCGTCGACCATTTCGAGGCGCAGGCGGCCCGCGACGGGCTGGTCGAGGCGTCGGGCGCGCTGAAGACCATCGCCGTGTCACTGACCAAGATCGCAAATGACATCCGGTGGATGGGTTCGGGCCCGCTGACCGGCCTCGGCGAGATCCAGCTGCCCGATCTGCAGCCCGGCAGCTCCATCATGCCCGGGAAGGTCAATCCCGTTCTGCCCGAGGCGGTCACGCAGGTGGCCGCGCAGGTCATCGGCAACGACGCCGCCGTCACCGTCGGGGGCCTCTCCGGCGCCTTCGAGCTGAACGTCTACATCCCGATGATGGCCCGCAACGTCCTCGAGTCGTTCACGCTGCTGTCGAACGTGTCGAAGCTGTTCGCCGAGAAGTGCATCGACGGCCTGATCGCCCACGAAGAACACCTGCGCGAGCAGGCGGAGTCGTCCCCGTCGATCGTGACGCCGCTGAACTCGGCGATCGGCTACGAGGAGGCCGCCAAGGTGGCCAAGCAGGCGCTGGCGGAGAAGAAGACGATCCGCCAGACCGTCATCGACCGCGGCCTGATCGGGGACAAGCTCTCCGAAGAGGAACTCGACCGGCGTCTCGACGTTCTGAAGATGGCCAAGGTTCGCGACGGCGAGTAGGGCTATCTTCTCCCGCGTGGGGCCCCCACGAAGTAGGGGACAGACGCGAACTCGAGCTTTTTCGCGGCGTGTCCGCTCGAGTTCATGTCTTCTCGCCGGGCCTACCCGGGCCTAGGCGCCGTTGGTGGGGCCGCCCGAGTTCTGGCCCGGGATGTCGGTGATCGGAAAATTCGGCATCGGGGCGGGCGACGGCGTCGCCGGCAACGCCGGGATCTGGTCGGGCGGTAGGTCGACGAGCCCGTTGACCGGTGGGCCGTTCTCGCGGCTGCCGTAGACGGTGCCGGGCTGACGCGGCCCGAGCATCCGGCTGACCGTCACCATGTGATAGTCGTTGGCTTTGAGCACGGGGAGGAACTGCTCGACGAGGTCCACGGTCGAGGAGTAGGTGTCGTGCAGCAGCACAACCGAATTCGGCTGGATCTGACTCATCAGCAGCGCCCGGGTGGCGGCCGTGTTGCTGTCGTTGGCCCAGTCGAACGGGATGACGTCCCAGTTGATGTCGGCCAGACCTTGCCGGCCGGCTTCGGCGAGCACCGCGTCGTCGACCAGGCCGCCCGCGGTACGCGACAACGTCGGCCGCTGCCCCGTCGCGGCCACGATCGCGTCGATGCCCTTGCTGAACTGTGCGGCGATGTCCTGCGGCGGAATCGTCGTCATGTTCGGGTGTTCCCAGGTGTGCGTGCCGATCTCCATGCCGGCGTCCGCGATGCGTTTGGCGCCGGCGGGGTTGGCCGCGACCTTGTTGCCGATCAAGAAGAAGGTGGCCTCGGCGTTGTTGGCGCGCAGGATCGACAGCAACCGGTCGGTGAAGGGCGTCGGCCCGTCGTCGAATGTCAGGGCCACGCATTTGACCTGGGCGCAGTCCACGTCGTCGGCGTTGGCGGGGCGCACGTGCCCGGTCAGGTGGCCGATCACCAGGACGGCCACCGCGGCGGCGGTGCCGAACACGGTCCGGCCATAACGCCAGGTCACGCTGTCGGGACGCCTTCGCACGTCGGGCAGCCTACCGCGTGAGTCTGGCACGCCGCCCAACGCGGCGTGCCAGATTCACCGCGTCACGGCAGGGCGCCGGGGCTGATCTCCTCGAGCATCTCGGTGACGAGCGCCGCGATCGGCGAGCGCTCGCTGCGCAGCAGCGTGATGTGGGCGAACAGCGGGTGTCCCTTGAGCTTCTCGATCACCGCGGCGACACCGTCGTGCCGGCCGACCCGCAGGTTGTCGCGCTGGGCGACGTCGTGGGTGAGTACGACCCGCGACCCGCTGCCCAGCCGTGACAGCACCGTGAGCAGCACATTGCGCTCGAGCGACTGTGCCTCGTCGACGATCACGAACGAGTCGTGCAGCGACCGCCCACGGATGTGGGTCAGGGGCAACACCTCGAGCATGCCTCGGGAGAGCACCTCGTCGAGCACCGCCGGGGACGCCAACCCCTCGAGGGTGTCGAAGACGGCCTGCGCCCAGGGCCCCATCTTGTCGCTCTCGCTGCCGGGCAGGTAGCCCAGATCCTGGCCACCGACGGCGTACAGCGGACGGAACACCACGACCTTGCGCTGGGTGCGCCGTTCGAGCACGGCTTCCAGACCGGCGCACAACGCCAGCGCGGACTTGCCGGTGCCTGCCTTGCCGCCGAGCGACACGATGCCGACGGACTCGTCGAGCAGCAGATCCAGGGCCACGCGTTGTTCGGCCGACCTTCCCCGGAGGCCGAACACTTCGCGATCCCCGCGAACCAGCTGAACCCGCTTGTCCGCGTTCACCCGGCCCAATGCGTGAGAGTTGCTGCCCAGCAGGCGAACTCCGGTGTGACACGGCAGATCTCGGGCCGCCTCGAGGTCGATCTCCCCGTCGGCGAACAGTGCGTCGACATCCTCGGAGGCAACGTCGAGTTCGGTCATCCCGGTCCAGCCGGATGTCACGACGTCCTGGGCGTGGTACTCGTCGGCCAGCAGGCCCACCGCGCCGGCCTTGACCCGCAGCGGGATGTCCTTGCTGACGAGGGTGACCTGCTTGCCCTCGGCGGCCAGATTGGCGGCGACGGTCAGGATCCTGGTGTCGTTGCTCTCGGTGCGAAAGCCCGACGGCAGCACGGTGGGATCGCTGTGGTTGAGCTCGACGTGCAGCGTACCGCCTTGTGTACCAACGGGAATCGGCTGATCGAGCCGTCCGTGTTCCAGGCGTAGATCATCTAGCATCCGCAGCGCCTGGCGGGCGAACCAACCCAGTTCGTGGTGATGGCGTTTGGCCTCGAGTTCGCTGATCACCACCAGCGGAACCACGACCTCGTGCTCGGCGAACCTCGTGATGGCCCAGGGGTCGGACAGCAGGACGGAGGTGTCGAGAACGTAGGTCCGGACGGGAGAATCGATCACGTAGCGCTCCTCGAGGCTGCGCGAGTTCGCGGAGCCCCGACGCGAACATCTCGGTGGACGCGGGCGCGGCCGAAAGGACCGGGGCCGGTCCTCTCGTCGAAACGATTCGGACCGCCCGGATAGCAGAGCATGTCGCTAGCCATCGGAAACGACGCTACTCCCGCCCGGGCATCCGCGCCGCGCAGGCGCGCCGTGCCGAAACGGCTGCCCCGTTACGAGCTGATGAACTCCGCGAGACGCGGCTCGTCGGCCAGACCCCACGCCGTGATCGAGTCGGCGACGACCTGCCGCAGCGTGGTCCGGTCGAAGATGCCGGCGTCGGCGACCGTGGCCACCTTGTCGGCGTAGGCGTCGATGTCGCCGCCGACGACATCGAGAGCCGCGGCCCGCGTCGCGATCGCGTCGACGGTCTCGTCGCGCATGGAGGTCAGGCAGTGGGCCACCAGGTTGGAGAAGAACTCGGCATGCCGTTCCTCGTCGCGCGCGATCTTCTCGATCAGGCCCCGCAGCACCGGCTCCTCGGTCTGCGCTGCCAGATTGCGGCAGAACACCGCATGGGCGCGCTCCCACATCGCCATGAAGGCCAGCGTCTCGATCTGGCTGTAGCTGTCGGCGCGATAGCCCTTCATCACGTGCTCGACGCGCACGTCCTCGTTGGCCGACGGGTCGACCTCGCGGGTGACGACGAGGTAGTTGCGCAGCGCGACGGCGTGCAGGTGCTCCTCGGCGGTCCAGCGGCCGAGCCAGCGGCCCCACTTGTCCTCGAGGATGAAGTGCTCGACCAGCTCGCGGTGGTAGCCGGCGAGGTTGTCCTTGGTGATGAGCAGGATCTCGACGGCGTCGGTGACCTTTTTGGGCAGCGTGACGTCCGAGGGCTCCCAATCGCGGCCGCCGAGGAACGCGAAGTTCTCGCCCTGGTCGAAGGGCACATAGTCGTGAGCGAACCAGGCGTCTTCGGTGTCGAGGTGACGCCTCAGCTGCTCCTCGACGACGGGCTCGAGCTCGAGGGTCAGCGCGTTAGCGACAGGTTTCTGTGCCATGCGGTTACAGTAACCCAATTCTGTGGGAATCGTAAAATTCCCCGGCCGTGTCGCGGGCCTGTGTCTAGAGGGTCAGACCCGGGTAGAGCGGGTTCGCGTCCAGCAGCTCCGCGGCGGCCGCGCGCACCCGGTCCGCGGTGCCGTCGGCCAGCGTGTACTTGGCCTTGGAGGGGCCATTCGGCCCCGCGGCTGGCGTGGTGTTGGACAGCACCTCGACGACCAGCTCGGCCACCCGGTCGAACTCGTCGGCGCCGAACCCGCGCGTGGTCAGCGCGGGCGTGCCGAACCGGATGCCGCTGGTGTACCAGGCGCCGTTGGGGTCGGCCGGGATCGCGTTGCGGTTGGTGACGATGCCGGAGTTCAGCAGCGCCGACTCGGCCTGCCGGCCGGTCAGCCCGAACGACGTCACGTCGAGCAGCACCAGGTGGTTGTCGGTGCCGCCGGTGACCAGCGAGGCGTCGCGCTTGACGAAGCCGTCGGCGAGTGACTGTGCGTTGTCCGCGACGGCCTGGGCGTAGATGCGGAACTCGGGCTGGCGGGCCTCGGCGAGCGCCACGGCCTTGGCGGCCATCACGTGCGAGAGCGGGCCGCCGAGGACCATCGGGCAGCCCTTGTCGACCGCCGGCGCGTACTCCTCGGTGGCCAACACCAGGCCGCCACGCGGCCCGCGCAGCGACTTGTGCGTCGTCGTCGTCACCACGTGCGCGTGCGGCACGGGATCCTCGTCACCGGTGAACACCTTGCCCGCCACCAGACCGGCGAAGTGGGCCATGTCCACCATGAACGTCGCGCCCACTTCGTCGGCGATCTCGCGCATCTTGGCGAAATTCACCCGGCGCGGGTAGGCCGAGTAGCCGGCCACCAGGATCAGCGGCTTGAACTCGCGCACCGCGGCGGCGACGGCGTCGTAGTCGATGAACCCCGTCTCGGGGTTGGTGCCGTACTGGCGCTGGTGGAACATCTTGCCCGAGATGTTGGGCCGGAACCCGTGGGTGAGGTGCCCGCCAGTGTCCAGCGACATCCCCATCAGCTTCTGGTTGCCCAGCTTGGCGCGCAGCGCCTCCCAGTCGGCCTCGGACAGGTCGTTGATGTGCTTGGCGCCGAACTCCGCCAGGCCCGGCGTCTCGACGCGGGTGGCCAGGATCGCCCAGTAGGCCACCAGGTTCGCGTCGATGCCCGAGTGCGGCTGGGCATAGGCGTAGGGCGCCCCGAACAACTCACGGGCGTGCTCGGCGGCCAGCGCCTCGACGGTGTCGACGTTCTGGCATGCCGCGTAGAACCGGTGCCCGACGGTGCCCTCGGCGTACTTGTCGGAGAACCACGTCCCCATCGTCAGCAGCACCGCCGGCGAGGCGTAGTTCTCGCTGGCGATCAGCTTCAGCGAATGCCGTTGATCGTCAAGCTCTTTGCGGGTGGCCTCGGCGATGCGCGGCTCCACACTCTCGATCACCCGCAGCGCGGCGCGGTAGGCCTCGCTGGCGGTGTCGGCGTATTCGATGCCCTGACCCGTGGCGGAGGTGGCAGTCATGCCGTCGAGCCTAGTCCGCGACGGGTCCTGCCGAGAAACTCGTCGAGTGTGCGACGCGATACGCCTGACCCGGCGTGTCGCGGATGACACCGCACACCCGGCGACTGGTCAGGCGGCTCGCAGCGACGACGGGATCAGTGGCTCGTCGAGCAGGGTGGTGAACCGCTGGGTCAGCGTGACACCGTCGGGCCGGTCGTCGAGCCATCCCCGCAGCAGGCGGTACCCCTCGACGTAGGTCGACGTGTAGGCCCGCCACAGCGGCGACGACAGGAACCGCAGCATCTGGCGGGCACGCTCGTCGTCGACCAGAAGCCAGCGCTTCAGGAACGCCACGACGTCGTCGACGTCGCGGTGCTCGTCGTGCAGCATCAGCGCGGCGTCCTGGCGGACGTCGGCCAGCGCGGCCGTCGCCTCCGAGATCGTCTCGGCCCGCGCGCCGTCGAACCGCAGACCCAGATCGGCGTAGATCTCGGCGGCCCAACTCCCCCAGCCCGGCCCGACGGCCGCGTACAGCGCGAGGTCGGCGAGACCCTCGGCCATCAGGCACTGCGGCGTGTTGACCAGGAAGATCGTCTGCTCCGCCTGGCCCTTGCCCGCGACCAGCCCGGCCTCTTTGCGGCAGTGCTCGGTGTGGTGGCCCGGATAGGACTCGTGAGCGACCAGGCGAGGCAGGTTCGCCATCTGCTGCTTGAGGTCGGCGTTGACGGCGACGGTGGAGCGGTAGTCGCCGAGGTAGTAGTTGAAGCCCGACCACGGCTTGTCGGTCACCACCTCGTAGGTGATGGTCTCGCGCTCCGGCAGCGGGAACGTCGCACGCACGCGGTCACGCAGGGCGCTGGAGAACGCGTGGATGGCCTCCTCGAGGCGCGCGGGCGGAATCTCCTCGGCCGCACGGTGGGCGGCGATCCGGTCGGCCAGCGGACCGGTGCCGCCGAGTGCGTCGTCGAGCTCGGCGTGCGCCTCGCGGTAGCGCTCCGGATCACCCTTGCCGATGCGCACGTCGAAGTACGCCTCGACCTCGTCGACGAACCCCACCTTCTCCCCCGCGAAGGTGCGCGCGGCGCACTCGAGGGCGCGCAGATGCGCGCCGACGAACGCGGCACGATCGTCGTCGAGACCTGCGGGCAGTTCGCCCAGCAACCGCCGCGCATCGCGCGCGAGGTCGGCGGGATCGGGTGCCGGCTCGTCGGCCACCGCGCGGCGCAACGCGGGGTCGCCGGTGAACGAGTCGACATAGCCGTCTTCGATGCGGTCGAAGCGCAGCCCCAACATCAGGTAGTCGCGCACCAGGGACTCAGAACCAGTACCGGCGTCCATGGCCACCACGCTAACTGCAAGACTGTGCCCATGGCTCGGCTGAGCGAACCCAGCCCCTACGTGGAGTTCGACCGACGTCAGTGGCGGGCACTGCGGATGTCGACGCCGCTGAAGCTGACCGAGGACGAATTGGTCAGGTTGCGGGGCATCGGCGAGAAAATCGACCTGCTGGAGGTCGAAGAGGTCTATCTCCCGCTGGCGCGGTTGATCCACCTGCAGGTGGCGGCGCGCCAGGCGCTGTTCGCCACCACCGCCGACTTCCTCGGGGAACCCCAGCAGAATCCGGACCGGCCGGTGCCGTTCGTCATCGGGGTGGCCGGCAGCGTGGCGGTGGGCAAGTCGACCACCGCGCGCGTGCTGCAGGCGCTACTCGCCCGCTGGGAACATCACCCGCGGGTGGATCTGGTCACCACCGACGGCTTCCTCTACCCCAACGCCGAGCTCTCCCGTCGAAACCTGATGCATCGCAAAGGTTTTCCCGAGTCCTACGACCGGCGGGCGCTGATGCGGTTCGTCACCGCGGTCAAATCGGGCGCCGACGCGGCCTGCGCTCCGGTGTACTCGCATCTGCTCTACGACATCGTGCCGAGCGAGAAGCAGATCATCGCGCACCCGGACATCCTCATTCTGGAGGGTCTCAACGTCCTGCAGACCGGACCCGCCCTGATGGTGTCGGACCTCTTCGACTTCTCGGTCTACGTCGACGCCCGCATCGAAGACATCGAGGAGTGGTACATCTCGCGATTCCTGTCGATGCGGGCCGGCGCATTCGCCGACCCGGCCTCGCACTTCCACCACTACTCCACGCTGACCGACGAGCAGGCCGTGTTCGCCGCCCGCGACATCTGGCATTCGATCAACCGGCCCAACCTGATCGACAACATCCTGCCGACCCGGCCACGCGCCACGCTGGTGTTGCGCAAGGACTCCGACCACTCCATCAACCGTCTGCGCCTGCGCAAGCTCTAACGGCGAGCGGAGATCCGACGCACGCCCTGGAACTGCAGTTCGGCCATCGCCAGCGTGTAGACACCCGTCCCGAGGACCAGCGCCACCCCGGTGGCGGTCAGCGGCCACACCCCGGCCAGCACGACGATCACGGTGGCCACGCTGAACAGCAGATTCCCGACGGCCAGGACCACGCCGGCGGCACGAATGCGCGGCCGTGACGCGAACACCAGCACCGCGAGAGCGAACACGACGAACGACGCACCCGTCACGTACTCGATCGTGGGTGTCGTCCCGGATATCCGGGCGACTGTGGGAGCGAGCGCCAGCAGCGCGACTCCGGTGAGGCCGCTGCAGACGGCGTCGGCGCGCATCGCGAAGCGCAGCAGCGAGTCGCTGGACGTGCCCAGTCGGGACGAGATGGTTGCGGTCATGGTGTGTTTCCTTTCTCCGGTGTGGTCGACCGGTACCGGAGCCGACGCCGTAACCTCTTCCGACGGCGGCTCCGGTCCCAGCCATGAGAGGGTCACGCCAGGTGGCGCACCCCGAGGAACTGCAGCCGCGACAGACCGATCGTGGCGGCGGTGAACGTCAGCACGAGCGCGGTCCCGGTGCCTGTCAGCGCCGGCGCGCCGGTCACCACAGCGGCGATCACCGCGGCCACGAACAGCGCGTTGCCCGTCAAGACCGCCATGCCCACCCGCCGGATGCTCGCCAGCCGTGCCGCGCTGTAGAGCAGAGCGCAGTAGGCGACCAGCGCGGCGCCGGCGAGCCATCCGACCGTCGCGCTCACCCCGGCCAGCCGGCCCAGCGGATCGGCGGCCATCGCGACGAACAGACCGAACCCGCCGCACAGCGTGGCGTCGGCGCGTAGAGCGACGCGCAGCAGCTGGTCGTCGCGGCGGGTGGGCCGGGTGACGCGGTGACTGATGGCGGTCATGGCACCCACGGTGCGCAGATGCCGGTGCCAGATCGACACCGAACGCTGCCAACTACTGCCAGCCGCAGGTCAGCGCACGTCGACCAGGCTGCTCTTGAGGTCGGCGGCGATGACGCGCGCGGCGGCGTTCTGCCAGTTGTGCAGCGAACGCTGCGGTACCTCGGTGGCCAACCACTGCCACGCCCGGCGCGCCACCGGGTCAAGCCCGGCGGCGGTCGCGTTCTGCGCGTAGGCGCGGACACCGACGACGTAGGGGAAGTACAGCGCGTTGTAGTGCCGCCACGCCTCGGTGGTGCCGAAGTCGTTGCCGTCGCGCGGCTTGAGCCCGGCGATGCGCTCGGCCAGCAGGGCGCGCAACTCGTTGGCGCGTTCCAGCGGCCGGTCAGGCGCCCCGCGCCGGGCGAGGCGCTCGTCGATGACCGGCAGCGCGGTCAACGGGCTGGCGACGAGCTTGGACAGATCCGCGTAATGGCCGAGCGCGCGGCGGGTGACCCGCCCGAACGTCTCGTCGTCCATGTCGTCGAGCGGATTGGCGGCTCGGCGCGGCAGTGCGGCCTCGGTGCTGCGCAGGGCGGCACGTTCGGCACTGAGCGCCGGGTTCCGCGAGAACGCCAGCCGGTCGAGCAGCCCGGCCAGCGGATCGGCCAGCACGTTGACCGTGATCGCGATCGCGAGACTGGTGAACAGCAGCACGACCAGAGTGACGCCGGGCCCGGACACCAGCACTCCGAGCAGCACCTGGCCGCCGAACAACACCGCCACCGCCGCGGTGCCCAGCGCCGAGCGCAGCATGTCCTTGCGCAGCGCCTGGCCCTCGTCGAACGCGTCGCCGAGCGCGACCGCGACGCCGAGCAGCGCCACGTCGCAGCCGGTCGAGGCGAGCGCCAGCCAACTCGGCACCAGGCCCAGCGGGATGACCAGGATCGCGTTGCCGAGCGCGAAGAACAGCGTGGCGACGACAATGAACCCGACGACGGGCCGGGGCTGGTGACGGCGCAGGATCGCGGCCAGCAGCGCGCCGAGAGCCGGGACGGAGACCGCGGCGAACAGCACCCAGTGACCGGATCGCAGCGGCCCCTCGACGTCACCGGCCATCGCCGCACCGGTCACGGCGACCACGGCGGCAGCGGCGACCAGCGCGGCCTCGCGGCCCCGGCCGCGGGTGCAGTCGCGCGGCCGCGACATCTCCAGCAGCACAGCGAACCAGGCCACCCCGGGCACCGCGACGAGATACACCTCGATCCGGCCGAGAGCGTCGACGTCCGCGCCTGTGCGCACCGCGTCGAGTGCGACCACGGCGGCGAAACCGGTCAGACCGACCGCGGCGAGCACCAGCATGGGTTTGCGGGGATCGCGGGCCAGCAGGTAGAGGCCCAGCCACCAGCTCAGCGCGAACACCGCAGCGGACAGGCCGAGCATCACGCGCTCCTAGCGGCCGTAGCGTCGGTGCCGGGCGCTGTAGTCGCGCAGCGCCCGCAGGAAGTCGACACGGCGGAACTCCGGCCAATACGCCTCGGTGAACCACATCTCCGAATAGGCGCTCTGCCACAGCAGGAACCCCGAGAGCCGTTGCTCCCCCGAGGTCCGGATCACCAGATCGGGGTCGGGTTGGCCTGAGGTGTACAGGTTCTCGGAGATCGCTTCGGCGGTCACGGCCTCGATGAGGCGGTCACCGGTGGCGCCGTTGGCCAGTTCCTTGCTCAGCAGCGCGCGCACCGCGTCGACGATCTCCTGCCGGCCGCCGTAGCCGACGGCGACGTTGACATGGAATCTGCCGCTGTTGCCGTCGGTCGATTGCACCGCTTCACGCAACCGGCGGGCGGGTTCCTGGCCGATCAGCTCGAGATCGCCGACGGTGCGCACACTCCACTGATTGGCGGGCGCGCAGATCTCTTCGACGACGTCGGTGATGATGTCGATCAGCGCGGCCAGTTCGTCGGCGTCGCGCTGCAGGTTCTCGGTGGACAGCAGATAGACCGTGGCCATCTCGATGCCGGCGTCGGCGCACCAGCGCAACATCTCCGCGATCCGCTCGGCACCGGCGCGGTAGCCGTAGGCGACGTCGTCGTGACCGAGTTCACGGGCCCAGCGGCGGTTCCCGTCGCACAGCACCGCGATGTGGCGCGGGAGCTCGGATTTCTGCCGGGACAACCCTTGGCGCAGCCGCATCTCGTAGAGCCGGTAGGCCGGTTCCTTGAGCCGCCGCGGAATGAGGTCCACGATGGTCCAGACTACTGTGGCCGGTGGATTGTCCACGTCAGTCAGCGGAGGTGAAATGCCGACATCTCTGGAGCCTTGGTACACCGCCGACACCCCGGGAGAGCCCGAGGATCTGCCTGAGGCCGTCGCAGGAGGCGTCGCCCAGTTCCTGGGCAAGCCGCGGCTCCGGGGATGGATTCACGTCTACTCGGCGGTGATCGCCGTCATCTGCGGCGCCACGCTGGTGGCGGTGTCGTGGTCAGTGCAGTCGACACAGGCCGGCCTGGCGACGCTGGTCTACACGCTGACGATCGTCGCGATGTTCACCGTCAGCGGGACCTACCACCGGGTGAACTGGACCTCGAAGACCGCGCGAACCTGGATGAAGCGTGCCGACCATTCGATGATCTTCGTGTTCATCGCCGGCAGCTACACGCCGTTCGCGGTGCTCGCGCTGCCCACCGACAGCGGCCGGGTGCTCCTGTGGATCGTCTGGGGCGGTGCGCTCGCTGGGGTGCTGCTCAAGATGTTCTGGCCGTCGGCGCCGCGGTGGGTGGGTACCCCGCTGTACATCCTGTTGGGCTGGGTGGCGGCGTGGTTCATCGGGCCGATCCTGCAGGGCGCCGGGGTGGCTGCGGTGGTGCTGCTGATCGTCGGCGGCGCGCTCTACAGCATCGGTGGCGTGCTGTATGCGCTGAAATGGCCGAACCCGTGGCCGACGACGTTCGGCCATCACGAGTTCTTCCACGCCTGCACGGCGGTCGCGGCGGTCTGCCACTACATCGCGATGTGGTTCGCCGTCTTCTCCGGCTGACACACCCCTACAGCGCGGTGATGTTCTCCTGGCCCCAGTAGGCCTTCATCGAGGTGATCAATCCGTCGCCGTCGAACGTCATCACCTCGATCGGCTCGATGCGCATCGCCCCGCCGACGTTGATCGCGAACACGAATGCGGCCTCGTGCCCGCCCGCCCGGAACATCAACAGCTCCGTGGTGATGTCGTGGTCGCCTTCCATGCCCTTGTAGAACCCGGCGATCGCCCGCCGTCCGATGTGCACCTCGCCGCCGCCCACCGGATCTTCCAGCGTCGCGTCCTCGGCGTAGAGCGCGGCGACGTTCTCAGCGTTGCCTGCGCCGACCGTGTCGAGGTAGCGCTGAACGAAACCTTGCAAGACCTCGGGCGCGAAGCTCATGAGCGGCAACGCTACACGGGCGGCCTCAGCGCGGCAGCGAGATCGTCCGCTGTACGGACGGGCAGATCACACACCCGTCCGCGGCACACGTACGCCGCGTCCTCGGGGCCGTCGATGCCATCCACCCGCGGCCGGTCACGCAGCAGTTCCGACGCACCGGTGGGCCCGACGACGACGATCGCCCCGCCGGGCGCCAAGCCGCGCGCGGCGCTCAGCAGATCCGAGGTCGCCGGATCGTCGCACGCCACCGCGATCTGGATCGGGCCGCGCACCGCGGCTTCGGCGACCGCCAGCCAGTGCCCAGCCGAACGGGGCGCACGCACCAACAGCGGGACGGCGGCCGAGACCGTGGCCGCGAAGGCCTCTGCGTAGCGGCTCGCCCAATCCGTCGGGGCGAGGTGGGCCGCCAGCATGAGCGCCTCCGCCATGGAGGCGGCTCCCGACGGCGCGGCTCCGTCGAACGGGTCGGCGGGGCGCATCAGCAGCGGCTCGGCATCGTCGGCGACGTCGTAGAAGCGGCCCGGACGGTCGGGATCGGCGAAGTGCTCCAGCGCGAGGTCGAGCAGCTCGATGGCAGTGTCGAGCCAGCGCCGCTCGCCGCGCACCTGGTGCAGTGTGAGCAGACCGGTGGCCACCGCAGCGTGGTCCTCGAGGATCGCCGCGCCGGCCCCTACGACGCCGCCGAGGCTGGTGCGGCGCAGCCGCCCATCGCGTAGGTGCAAATCCAGCAGCGCCGCCGCGCACGCAGCCGCCGCGTCGACGAACTCGGGGTCGGCCAGCGCAACGCCGGCCTCGCACAGTGCCGTGATCGCCAGGCCGTTCCACGCGGTGACGACCTTGTCGTCGCGTTCCGGTTGCGGACGCGCCGCGCGCACGGCGCGCAGCGTCGCCCGCACGGCATCGAGCCGCGCCGCGTCCGAGGGGTCCGCGCGCAGCTGCAGCACCGATGCGCCGCCCTCGAAGGTGCCGGCCTCGGTCACTCCGAAAACCGTTGCGGCCCAATCAGCGTCATCACCCAGCGCGTCGCGCAACTGCGCGGGGGTCCACACATAGGTCGATCCCTCGCGTCCCGCGGCGTCGGCGTCCAGCGAGGAGACGAACAGCTGATGGTCGCGCAGGTCGTCGAGCAAGAACCTGGCGGTCTGGCGAGTCACTCTGCGCGCCAAGGGGTCACCGGTCAGCCGCGCCCAGTGCGCATAGACCCGCAGCAGGAGGGCGTTGTCGTAGAGCATCTTCTCGAAATGCGGCACCACCCACGCCTCGTCGACGCTGTAGCGGGCGAATCCACCGGCCAGCTGATCGACGAGGCCGCCGCGGGCCATCGCCTCGCATGTTCGGGCCGCTGCCGCCAACGCCGAGCTCGCGCCAGTGCGTTCGTGATGGCGCAGCAACCCTTCCAGCAGGGCCGACGGCGGGAACTTCGGGGCTGCGCCGAATCCGCCGTACACCGTGTCCTCGTCGGCCAGCACCGCCTCGACCGCACTGTCGCACAACGCAGCCGTCACCGGGCCACCTCCCGGCAGGCCCTCGGACATCGACTGCAGTTCGCCGGCGATGTGCTCCGACGCCTGCTCCACCTCGGCGCGGCGGGTCCGCCAGGTCTCCTCGACTGCCGAGAGCAGTTGCAGGAACGTCGCTTTCGGGTAGTAGGTGCCGCAGAAGAACGGCCGGCCGCCGGGGGTGAGGAAGCAGGTCATCGGCCAGCCACCCTGCCCGGTCAGCGCGACCGTGGCGGCCATGTAGACCGCGTCGAGGTCGGGACGCTCCTCGCGGTCCACCTTGATGCAGACGAAACCGGCGTTGGCCACCGCGGCCACGTCGGGATCGGCGAACGATTCGTGGGCCATCACGTGGCACCAGTGGCACGCGGCGTATCCGATGGACAGCAGGATGGGCACATCGCGGGCCGCGGCCTCGGCAAGCGCCCTCCGCACCCCACTGTTGCCAGTGCACCGGGTTGTCGGCGTGCTGGCGCAGATAGGGGCTCAGCGCGGCCCCGAGGGTGTTACGTCCCGGCGTCGGGCTCACGACGCGCCGTGGGATCCGCCGGGTTGCCCGCCGCCAGGTCGGGATCGGCGTCGGGCGCGCCGGTGCCCGTGCCGTCGGCGGCCGTGGCGGTATCGGTGTCGAACGAGGCCGGCACCTTCTTCAGGTGCCGATTCATCGACCATACGAGTCCGAAAACGGCGATCAGCAGCAGCACGATCACGATGAGTCCGAACGGGCTCGCTTTCCCGAAGTCGGGTCCGCTCTGCTGCGGGGGGTTCTGGGCCAGGATGTCGACGGCCAGGGCGGTCACCATGACATTCAGCTCCGCTCCTCGATACCGGTGAACAGGTCGGTCTCGGGCAGCGACACCGGGACGCGGGAGCGGGCCAACTCGAACTCCTCGGTCGGCCACAGCCGCTGCTGCCACTCCATCGGGGTGGTGAAGAAGAAGCTCTTCGGGTCGATCTGGGTGGCGTGCGCGAGCAGCGCCTCGTCGCGCTGGGCGAAGTACTTCGCGCATTCGATGCGCGTGGTGACGCGTTTGGCCAGCAGGTCCTCGTCCGGATCCCAGCTTTCCAGCCACTTCGCGAACGGACCCTCCTGGCCGTTCTTGGCGAACTCGTCCTGCAACACCTGCATGCGCTGCCGGAGGAAACCGTGGTTGTAGTAGAGCTTGTGCGTCGCCCATGGCTCGCCGGCGTCGGGATAGAGGAGGTGGTCGGCGGCCGCCTCGTAGGCCGCCACGGACACCTTGTGGCACATGATGTGGTCGGGGTGCGGGTAGCCCCCGTTCTCGTCGTAGGTGGTCATGACGTGCGGCTTGAAATCGCGGATCACCCGCACGAGCGCCTCGGTGGGCACTTCGAGCGGTTCCAGCGCGAAGCATCCCTCGGGCAGCGGGGGCAGGGGGTCACCCTCGGGCAGGCCGGAGTCGACGAAGCCGAGCCAGTGATGCTCGACGCCGAGGATCGCGGCCGCCTTGGCCATCTCTTCGCGGCGTATCTCAGCCATCCGGCCGTGCACCTCGGGCCGATCCATCGCCGGGTTCAGGATGTCGCCGCGCTCACCACCGGTCAGCGTCACCACCATCACCCGCACGCCCTCGTCGACGTAGCGGGCCATCGTCGCGGCGCCCTTGCTCGACTCGTCGTCGGGGTGCGCGTGCACGGCCATCAACCGCAGTTCGCTCAACGGATTCCTCTTAGCTGCTCACCTGCATGGACACTCACGGTCGGGTTCAACAACACCGACACGTCCTATAGTTCCAGTCCAGTACACGTATCCGAACGACGGGCATGCAAAACGAGATGATCGACCGCCCCGCGCAGCGCTACGGCGCCCCGCAGCGCAGTCGGCGTACCCGTCGCCGGCTCGTCATCGGCCTGTTCGTCGCGGTGGTCGTGCTCGGCGTCGCGATCGCCGCGGTGGCCTTCAATCGGCTGGGCTCGCCCGAGGTCAAGGGCGAACTGGGCGGTTACCGCGTCGTCGACGACCACACGGTCGAGGTGACGGCCAGCATCACCCGCGACGACCCGTCTGCGCCGGTGGTGTGCATCGTGCGGGCCCGGTCCTACGACGGTGACGAAGTGGGTCGCCGGGAACTGCTGGTGGCACCGTCGAGCGCGGAGACCGTGCAGGTCAGGACGACGGTGACGACGTCTCGGCCGGCGGTGGTCGGCGACGTCTACGGGTGCGGCACCGACGTGCCGCCGTACCTGGTCAGCGGGTAGGCCGGCGCCTGTCGAGGCGTTCGTCGGGCACTGCGCAACCAACCGCGGACTGCGAAAACGTGAAAAGCGGATTGCCGCCCGGTGCTATGCTCGTCGAGTACACGGTTCCTGCTGGGGCCGTGTATTGCTGCATTTGAGCGCCGTTACGACGACGGTGGATGCGGCAATACACGCTGATAAACGCTTGCGACCTCAGCACCGCCCCGGCACCGTGCCCGAGAACTTTTCACGCGAGAAGCGCTGAAAGCGACGACGACAGGAGCGCGCCGACATGACTGACACCCAGGTCACCTGGCTGACCGAAGAGGCGTTCGACCGACTGAAGGCCGAACTCGACCAGCTGATCGCCAACCGCCCCGTCATCGCGGCCGAGATCAACGACCGCCGCGAAGAGGGCGACCTGCGAGAGAACGGCGGCTACCACGCCGCTCGCGAGGAGCAGGGCCAGCAGGAGGCCCGGATCCGCCAGCTGCAGGAGCTCCTCAACAGCGCCAAGGTGGGCGAGGCACCGAAGCAGTCCGGTGTCGCGCTGCCCGGTTCGGTGGTCAAGGTCTACTACGACGACGACGAGAGCGACACCGAGACGTTCCTGATCGCCACCCGTCAGGAGGGCGTCACCGACGGCAAGCTCGAGGTGTACTCGCCGAACTCACCGCTGGGCGGCGCTCTGCTCGACGCCAAGGTGGGCGAGACGCGGACCTACACGGTGCCCAACGGCAACACGGTGAAGGTCACACTCGTCTCCGCGGAGCCCTATCACGGCTGACCGGCGTGGCGCAGATCGCTGAAGAGCTGTTTCTGCTGCTGGTCGACAACGCATCCGGCGAACCCGGTCTGGACGACACTCGTCGTGGTCATGCGCTCGCGGCGGCCACCCTGCTCGACATGGCGTACGGCTGCCGCGTGCGGCCCGCCGTCGACGGTGAACCGGTGGCGCCGGGGCGCCTGGTCGTGCTCGACGCGACCGGCCCGGTCGATCCGCTGACGGTGTCTGCGCTGGACTATCTGCGCAAAGCCCCGCGGCGTCCCGGCCAGCCGATCAAGGTGCTGAGCCGGTCGGTGGAACGCGAGCTGGTCGAGCACCTCGAACGAACGGGCCAGATCCGGCATGTCACGGTGCGCTCCGGCGCTCTGAGACGTCGTACGCACACGCCGCCGACCGACCGCCGTCGGGTCGGGCCTGCGCGCGACGCGCTGCTGGCTGCGCTGTTCGAGCGCAGACCGCCGACCGCGGCGACCGCAGCAATCATCACGGTGCTGCACGCCGCCGACGGACTCGGGGCGCTTCTCAGTCTCAACGACCGCGGCTGGCGCTGGGTGCACGCGCGCGCCGGCGAGATCGCCGGCGGCAGTTGGCTGGACGAATCCCCGACGGGACTGGCCGAGGTCAACCTGGCCGTCACCGCGTCGGCCGTGCGTCAGGCGCTGGCGGAGCTGACCTGAGCGAGCGCCTGCTCGACGTCGCCGAGCAGGTCGGCCATGTCCTCGATGCCGACCGACAGGCGCACCAGATCGTCGGGCACTTCGAGCTGAGATCCCGCGGTCGAGGCATGCGTCATCGCTCCCGGGTACTCGATCAGCGACTCCACCCCGCCGAGCGACTCGGCCAGGATGAAGATGTCGGTACGCGCGCAGAAGTCACGCGCGGCCTGCGGTCCGCCCTTCAGGCGCACCGACACCATGCCGCCGAACCCGCTCATCTGCCGCGCTGCGACGTCGTGGTGGGCGTGGTCGGGCAGTCCCGGGTAGAGCACGGTCGACACGGCGGGATGCTCGGCGAGGAATTCGGCGATGGCGGCGGCGTTCTCGCTGTGCCGCTGCATGCGCAGCGGCAGGGTCTTGAGGCCGCGGATGGTCAGGTACGCGTCGAACGGGCCCGGCACGGCGCCGGCACCGTTCTGTAGGAACGCGAACGCCTCGTCGAGGGCCTCGTCGTCGGTGACCAGCGCGCCGCCGACGACGTCGGAATGCCCGCCGATGTACTTGGTCGTCGAGTGCAACACGATGTCGGCGCCGAGCAGCATCGGCTGTTGCAGTGCCGGCGAGGCGAAGGTGTTGTCCACCAACACCTTCGCGTCACGCTCCGCGGCCAGCGACGCGATGCCGGCGATGTCGGCGATCGACAGCAGCGGATTGGTCGGCGTCTCCACCCAGATCAGCTTGGTGCGATCGGTCAGGGCTGCCCGCACGGCGTCGAGGTCACCGAGGGCCACCGCGGTGTAGCTGATCCCCCACTGCGTGAACACCTTGTCGATCAGCCGGAAGGTGCCGCCATAGGCGTCGTCGGGGATCACGAGGTGATCCCCCGGCCGCAGAACGGCGCGCAGCGCGCAGTCGGTCGCGGCCATGCCGGAACTGAACGCGCGCGCAAATGTCGCGGACTCGACCGCGGCCAGCGCCGACTCCAGGGCCGCGCGGGTGGGGTTGCCGGTCCGCGCGTACTCGTACCCGCCGCGCAGACCGCCGACCCCGTCCTGGGCGAACGTCGAGCTGGCGTAGATGGGCGTGTTGACCACCCCGGTGGCGGGGTCGGGCCGGAAGCCGGCGTGAATGGCCTTGGTGGCCGGTCCCAAAGCCCGGAAGTGCTCGGATGCGCTGCGCTGCTCGCTCATGCTGCCACGGTAGCGCTGCGGACCGCCGCGTCGTCCACCCGGCACCTGGAGGACATGATCGCCGCCGGCGCCGGCGTCCACACGCCGGCGCCGACGCCGATCTGCGTGCTCAGTAGTGGTGCGTCGGCTGCTGCCCGTGCTGACCCTGCGGCGTCAGTGGGACACAGACGGTGGTCATGATCTTGTCGGCGAGGGTTTGCCGTTTGGCGTCCCACAGCGGGAACAGGTAGCCGATGTAGCAGATGATCGCGTCCACGATGTGTGCGATCTGACGGACCACAGACAACCCGAAACCGATTGGCTGGAAAGTCTTTTCGCTGACCACCTTGAACTTCATCACCGACTTGCCGATGCTCGAGCCCGTCGTGCCCTGCCGGTACCCGTAGTTCCACACCACGAAGGCGATCGACAGCACCGAGGCCAGGATGCTCACCGTCGTCCCGAGCGCGGAAGGCTCTGAGGTGCAGGCGAACCCACCGTTGATGTCCTCGCAGTTGTTGTCACCGGTGAGGATCGCGATGCCCTGCCCGAGGCCCGCGATGATGAACACCGGGATGTAGTCGATGAACCACGCGGCAACACGCGTCAGCCATGACGTGTAGGCCTCCTTGGGCAGCGCGGGCGCCGCCTGCGGGTACGTGGCCTGCTGCTGCGGCGGGAACCCGCCGGGCGGGTAATTGCCCTGCGGCGGCGGAGGATAGCCGCCGGGCGGTGGCGGCGGTGGGTAGCCACCCTGGGGGTCGGGCTGGCCGCCAGGGGGCGGATATCCACCAGGGGGCGGGTAACCGCCGGGGTTGTCGGTCATCGAGATTTCCTCCTCGGGTCGATTGGGTGGTGCGACATGGTTGAGTACAGGTTCGTGGGTGTTGCCGACGAGGGTCTGGCGCTTCTCGACTCACCGGCATGCCGAATCCCGCAGCCGGACTGCTCGTTCGGCCGACGAGCGCCGGGCGGCTCGCCGGCCCGGAACTGAGCGAGCTCGGGTCGAACCCCGACGCCGGTCGTCTCAGGGGTGCCGAGCGGGGGCGACTTCCGGAGCGCCGCAATCGATCCCGCACTCGGCGGCGCGGACAGATCGCCGACCCTCGGCGGGGACAGCCGCGACCCCGGCGGTTGATCGCTCATAATGCCTTCCAGTCTGTTTCTTAGCTGGTAGCAAGCGAGATCACCATACCTGAGAGACGGCTGGGAGCAGCGGTTTTACCTGGTGTGCGATCAGCGGCGCGAGCTCGAGTCGGACAGGTAGCCCAAGAGGTCGTGCCGGGTCAGCACACCGACCGGCTTGCCCTCTTCGACCACCATCACCGCATCGCATTCGCGCAGCGTCTTGGCCGCGGTGCTCACCAGTTCGCCGGCACCGATCAGCGGTAGCGCGGGGCTCATGTGCTGGCTGACGGCATCGGCGAGCTTGGCGCGCCCCTCGAACACCGCCGACAGCAGTTCGCGTTCGGAGACGCTGCCGGCCACCTCGCCCGCCATCACCGGGGGCTCGGCGCCGACCACCGGCATCTGGGACACGCCGTACTCCCGCAGGATCCCGATGGCGTCGCGGACGGTCTCGGCGGGATGGGTGTGCACCAGGTCGGGCAGCGCGCCCGACTTGCCGCGCAGCACGTCACCGACGGTGGATTCGGCGACGGTGCCGTCGAGCCTGCTGCGCAGGAAACCGTAGGAGGACATCCAGCCGTCGTCGAAGATCTTCGACAGGTAGCCGCGGCCGCCGTCGGGCAGCAGGACCACCACGAGGGCGTCGGGACCTTCGCGTTCGGCCACCTGGATGGCCGCATGGGCGGCCATCCCGCAGGACCCGCCGACCAGCAACGCCTCCTCGCGCGCCAGTCGTCGCGTCATGTCGAACGAGTCGGCGTCGGACACGGCGATGATCTCGTCGGGCACCGCCGGGTCGTAGGCCGACGGCCAGAAGTCCTCGCCGACACCCTCGACCAGGTACGGCCGCCCGGTGCCGCCCGAGTACACCGAGCCTTCCGGATCGACGCCGACGACCTTGACCCGACCCTCGGAGACCTCTTTGAGGTAGCGACCCGCGCCGGTGATCGTGCCGCCGGTGCCCACGCCGGCCACGAAGTGGGTGATCTTTCCGTCGGTGTCGGCCCAGATCTCCGGGCCGGTCGACTCGTAGTGGCTCTCGGGTCCCATCGGATTGGAGTACTGGTCGGGCTTCCATGCGCCCTCGATCTCGGTCACCAGACGGTTGGAGACGCTGTAGTAGCTGTCGGGATCGTCGGGCGCGACAGCGGTCGGGCACACCACGACCTCGGCGCCGTAGGCCCGCAGCACGTTCTGCTTGTCCTCGCTGACCTTGTCGGGGCAGACGAAGATGCATTTGTAGCCGCGCTGCTGGGCCACCAACGCCAAGCCAACGCCGGTGTTACCCGACGTCGGCTCCACGATGGTGCCGCCCGGCTTGAGCTGCCCACTGGCCTCGGCGGCGTCGATCATCTTGACTGCGATGCGGTCCTTGGAACTGCCGCCCGGATTGAGGTACTCGATTTTCGCCGCCACCGTGCCCGAACCCGGCGGCACCACCGAGTTCAGCTGCACCAGAGGGGTGTTGCCGATGAGCTCACTGACGTGCCGGGCGATGCGCATGCGTCCATCGTCTCAGGCCCGTCAGGCGACTACCAGGTGGCCTCTCGGATGTACTCGCCGATCTGCTTGATCGACCGGCTGGCCTCGGGCACCGCGGGCGAGCCGAGCTGGAAGACGTGCATCTGGCCGGGCCAGATACGGACCTCCACCGGCACGCCGGACGCGGCGAGCAGACGCGCTGCCTTCCGGGCGTCGCTGAGCAGGACCTCGGAGCCGGAGACGTGGATCAACGTGCGCGGAAGGCCGGGTTCGATGTGGTCGAGAGGTTCGAAGATCGCCTCGGGTTCGCCGTTGACGATCCGCTTCTCACCGGCCTTTTCGATCAACTCGATCAGCGCATGAAATGCCTTGGGCGGGAACATCGCATCGCTGCGGATGTTGGGATGTTCGGCGCGTCCCTCGTTGTCGATCTCGAACAGCGGCGACATCGTGACGATGGCCGCGGGCGTCTCGGAGCCGTAGCCTTCGGCGCCTTCGATCTGCAGCCGCTCGGCCAGGGAGAGTGCCAGGTAGCCGCCGGCGGAGTCCCCGGCGAGAACGATCTGATCCGGCTCGTAACCGGTCTCCCGCAGCCAGCGGTAGGCGTCGAAGCAATCGTCGAGAGCGGTGCCCACCGAGTGCTTCGGGATCATCCGGTAATTGACCACGAGGACCGGCGCATCGGCGTACCGGGACAGCGCGGTCACCAGGCGGCCATGGGTGTGCACGCCGCAGGTGAGGAAGGCACCGCCGTGCATGTAGAGGACGACGCTGCGCTTACCGTCGGCGGGCAGGACGCCCGCTGCGCGCACCAGCTGGGCCGTGCAGTGCGGCAGCGCGATCGTCGCGCGCACGGTTCCGGGAACCGGGCGGATGACGCGGGCCGCGAAGTCCACCAGACCCCAGGGCCACGGCAGCTTGGGGGCGTAGCTGCCAACGGACAGGAACGGCTTGATCGTGGCCATCGCAGCCAGGCCCATGAGACGTCCGGCGATGCTCGGGCCGTCCTCGACGACCTCTACCGGCGCCCCGTCACTGACCGGGAAACGGCGCGGTTTGTGGCCCCGACCTGGCCTGACACCCAGGTGGGCAGTACTGGGGACCTTGCTCGGTGCCGTCATCGCCACCACTTCCTACGCCGTTGTAGTACCGGGATAAGCCAAGATACTCAGACAACCTCGTTACTTAGCTTGGCACTTGTAACCATTATCACAATCGTTTAAACGCGATTGATACCGGAGTTGATACCGCACTGTGACCGCGGATTCCGTATGCCACTCGGTTATCCGGCGAAGGCCCACCTAAACTCGCATCCGTGGGCTCCAGCCACCGTGCTCCTCACGTCCGCCGGTCGACCGTCGCGCTGGCGGCAGTCGCGACGCTCGCATCCACCGGGTCGTTCTACGTCGGGGCTCGCAATCTGCTGACCGGTCAGGCCGACCAGGCCCGCCGCGTCATCCCGAAATCCTGGGACATCCCGCCGCGCGCCGACGGCGTCTATTTACCTGAGGGCGGACCCGTCACGCGCTGGTACCGCGGCGTGCCCTTCGACCTGCACCTGATGATCTTCGGCGACTCGACGGCCACCGGCTACGGCTGCCGGACCGCCGACGAGGTGCCCGGCGTGCTGTTGGCCCGCGGCCTGGCCAAGGAGTCGGGCAAGCGCATCCGGCTCAGCACCAAGGCGATCGTCGGCGCCACCTCCAAGGGCCTCTCGGGCCAGATCGACGCGATGTTCGTCGCCGGTCCGCCACCGGACGCGGCGGTGATCATGATCGGCGCCAACGACATCACCGCGCCCAACGGAGTGGGGCCCTCGGCGCGGCGACTCGGCCGCGCCGTGCAGCGTCTGCGCAGCAGCGGCGCGGTCGTCGTCGTCGGCACCTGCCCGGACTTCGGGGTGATCAAGGCGATTCCGCAACCTCTGCGCTGGGTGGCGCGCAGCCGCGGTCTGCGGCTGGCGCGGGCGCAGGCCGGTGAGGTGCGCTCCGCCGGCGGCGTGCCCGTGCCGTTCTCCGATCTGCTGGCACCGCACTTCTACAAGGCGCCGGATGAGCTGTTCTCGCCGGACATGTTCCATCCGTCGGCGGCCGGTTACGCGTTGGCCGCCCAGCAGTTACTGCCTGCGCTGTGTGCCGCGCTCGGTGAGTTCGTGGGCACCGAACCGGCCGAAGCCGCACTGGAATCGCGTTCGGGTGAGGGATCGCTGCTGTCGCGGATCGGCAATTTGGGCCGGCTGTGGCGCCGCTCGACCGGGGTGCCCGCGCCCATCGTCGTGGCTGCGGGCTAGGTTCACAGATAGTTCTCGCTGTCTACCGAGGAGTCGTCATGCCCGAAGCCGTCATCGTCGCCACCGCCCGCTCCCCCATCGGTCGGGCCAACAAAGGCTCGCTGGTGTCCATGCGGCCAGACGACCTCGCCGCGCAGATGGTCAAGGCGGTGCTCGACAAGGTGCCGGCACTGGACCCCCGCGACATCGACGACCTGATGATGGGCTGCGGCCAGCCCGGCGGTGAAGCGGGTTTCAACATCGGCCGCGCCGTGGCGGTGCAGCTGGGTTACGACTTCCTGCCGGGCACCACGGTCAACCGGTACTGCTCGTCGTCGTTGCAGACCACGCGGATGGCGTTCCACGCGATCAAGGCCGGCGAGGGTGACGCGTTCATCTCCGCCGGCGTGGAGACGGTGTCGCGCTTCCTCAAGGGCACCTCCGACGGCTGGCCGGACTCGAAGAACGAGCTGTACGCCGACGCGATGGCCCGCACCGATCAAGCCGCCGCCGGCGCCACCGAATGGCACGATCCGCGCGAGGACGGCTTGCTGCCCGACGTGTACATCGCGATGGGCCAGACGGCGGAGAACGTCGTGCTGCACACCGGAATCAGCCGCGAGGACCAGGACCACTGGGGCGTGCGGTCGCAGAACCGCGCCGAAGAAGCGATCAAGAGTGGCTTCTTTGAGCGCGAGATCTCGCCCGTCACGCTGCCCGACGGCACCGTCGTCACCACCGACGACGGCCCCCGCGCCGGCACCACCTATGAGGCCGTGAGCCAGCTCAAGCCGGTGTTCCGCCCCAACGGCACGATCACCGCGGGTAATGCGTGCCCGCTGAACGACGGCGCGGCCGCGGTGGTGATCATGAGCGACACGAAGGCCAAGGAGGTGGGGCTGACGCCGCTGGCGCGCATCGTGTCGACCGGGGTGTCGGGTCTGTCGCCGGAGATCATGGGCCTGGGTCCGATCGAGGCCGTGCGCAAGGCGCTGGGCAACGCGAAGATGTCGATCTCCGACATCGACCTGTACGAGATCAACGAGGCGTTCGCGGTGCAGGTGCTGGGGTCGGCCCGCGAGCTCGGCATGGACGAGGACAAGCTCAACGTGTCCGGTGGCGCGATCGCGCTCGGGCATCCGTTCGGTATGACCGGTGCACGGATCACGGCCACGCTGCTGAACAACCTCGCCACCCACGACAAGACCTTCGGCATCGAGACGATGTGCGTGGGCGGCGGGCAGGGCATGGCGATGGTCGTGGAGCGCCTCTCCTAGTCTCTTCGCGTCGAGACTGCGGGGAGATCGCGTCATCAGCTGATATTGCGATCTCCCCGCAGTCTCGCGGCCCATGCGCGGGCGATCCAGGCCCGAATGTCGAATTCCCGGTCGCTTTTGATGACGCGGATGACCAGCCAGTCGAGCTCGCGCAAGTCCTCGGAACGGCGGATGTCCCTGGCGTATTGCGAGTCGTCGACGCGATGTTGTTCACCGTCGTACTCGACGGCGATCGTCACGTCGGGCCAACCCATGTCGAGGTAGTACTTTCGTCGGCCGTCCGGGCTGCGGACCGGGATCTGCGTGTGCGGCCGCGGATACCCGGCGCTGATGATCAGGAGGCGCAACCACGTCTCCTTCGGTGACGCCGATCCCGCGTCGTAGAGGTCCATCACCTTTTCCAGTTGCCGCAAACCTCGGGCGCCACGGTGCTGGCGAGCGCGAGCGAGGACCTCGTCAGCACGAAGGCCGGTCGCATGCCCCAGAGCGTCCACCCGCGCGACCGCGTCGCCGAGCCGGCCGCGACGCGCGAGGTCGTACGCGGTCCTCGCGATCGTCGTCAGTCGCATACCGTGGTGGACAGTGAACTCGTCGGGAAGCAGACGGGCGTCCATCGTGCGCAGGCCCGGCGGGCGTCGCGCGTTCGACCAGACGAGTTCGATCGGGAGCGTGGCATCGATCCACTTCGCGCCGTGCAGACCCGCCGCGGTCAATCCCGCGATCACTCCTTCGCGATGCGACCACAGCCACGCTGCTCTGGCCCGGTGCTCAAGACTGGCCTCCGCATCGATCGGGACGTACACATCGGGAAACAAGGCTCGATAGGTCGAGCGCAGGTGATGCTTCTTGACGCGACCATCGGCGATCGCTTCGCTCCCCACAAATGGCCAGCTCGGTGACGACATAGCGACACCGTCACACGTTCGGTCGCGCAATCAACGCTGAGACTGCGCGGAGATCGCGATCTGTGGATCAGGCGCGATCTGTGAGCAGTCTCGGCGCACGGAGGCACGCACCTCCCACAGCACAGAAAAAGGGCGCCCACCTGTCGGTGAGCGCCCTTTCTCGGGCAGGTACTAGTCGCTGTTGAAGTAGCTGAGCAGGCGCAGGATCTCGATGTAGAGCCACACCAGCGTCACGGTCAGGCCCAGCGCGATACCCCAGGCCGCCTTCTCCGGTGCGCCGGCGCGGATCATCTGGTCAGCCGCGTCGAAGTCGATCAGGAAGCTGAACGCCGCCAGACCGATGCAGATGAGCGAGAAGATGATCGCGATCGGGCCACCGCTGCGCAGGCCGAGGCCCTCGCCGCCGCCCACACCGAACAGCGCGAGCACGAAGTTGCCGAGCATCAATGCCAGCACACCGAAGAGGCCGGCCACGATGAAGCGGGTGAACTTCGGCGTCACACGGATGGCGCCGGTCTTGTAGACGACCAGCATTCCGGCGAACACGCCCAGGGTGCCGAGCACCGCCTGGCTGATCAGGGCGCCGGCGCTGACGCCGGAGACCATCAGGTTGGCGACGACGAACGAGAACGCACCGAGGAACAGGCCCTCCAGCGCCGCGTACGTCAGCACGATGGCGGGATTGTCCTGCTTGCGACCGAAGGTCGCGATCAGCACGAGGACGAGGCCGCCGAGTGCGCCGACCAGAGTGAACGGCATCGCCAGCGCGACGTTCTGGGCCACCAGGAAGTACGACACCACCGCGACCGCCGACAGCACTGCCAGCGTCATGCCGGTCTTGGTGACGACGTCGTCGATGGTCAGCGGACGGGAAACCCCCGTCTGACGCTGATCGGGATAGGCGGCATAGGGATCGGCGTGTACTGCTTGCGCACCGTAGCCGGTGGCTCCGGTACCGAATTGCGCGTATCCGCCCTGCTGCCCCTTGGGCAGCGTGCGAAATACCGGGTTGCTGCTTTCGCGCACCGTCGGTTCCTTTCCTGATGTCGTTATTCGGCCTCTGCCGAACATCGGTTCAACGATCGACACGTCGGGACGGTTCCCGACGATCGGATCTGTTCCCAGCCTTCTCACAGGAACCTTACCCGGCGCTCCCCGAACAGGGGCGATGATCTAGATTGCTGGCGTGGACGAAAACGAGGATCTCCTAGTAACTGTGCACAGGCACGTGGGGCACCTCACCCTCAACCGCCCCAAGGCGATCAACTCGCTGACCCACCCGATGGTCACCGAGATCGCCGCCGCCCTGACGGCATGGGAACACGACGACGACGTCCGCGCTGTCGTCGTCGCCGGCGCCGGCGACCGCGGTCTGTGCGCGGGCGGCGACATCGTCGCGATCTACCACAGCGCGAAGGCCGGCGGCGCCGAGGCCCGCCAGTTCTGGCACGACGAATACCTGCTCAATGCCTACATCGGTCGCTACCCGAAACCGTATGTCGCGCTGATGAACGGCATCACGATGGGCGGCGGCGTGGGCATCAGCGCGCACGGCGACGTCCGCGTGGTCACCGAGACCACGAAGATGGCCATGCCGGAGGTAGGCATCGGCTTCGTGCCCGACGTCGGAGGCACCCAGATCCTCGCCCACGCGCCCGGCTTGCTCGGCCTGCACGCCGCGCTGACCGGCGCCCCGTTCGGCGGGGCCGACGCGATCGCGATGGGCTTCGCCGACCACTACGTCCCGCACGCGGATCTCGCGCAGTTCGTCCAGGCGATCGAGACCGACGGCGTGGACCACGCGGTGAGCGCCTTCGCCCAGGAACCGCCACCCAGTGAGCTGATGGCGCAGCGGGAGTGGATCGATCGCTGCTATGCGGGCCGGTCGGTCGCCGACATCGTCGACGCCCTGCGCACGGAAGGACACCCCGCAGCCACCGAGGCCGCCGAGCTGATCAGCTCCCGCTCGCCCATCGCGGTGTCGGTGGCCCTCGAGGCCGTGCGCCGCGCGCAACCACTGGCGACCCTGGAAGACGTTCTGCGCCTGGAGTTCCGGACGTCCTGCGCAGCGCTGCAATCGGCAGATCTCGTCGAGGGAATCAGAGCGCAGATCATCGACAAGGACCGCAACCCCCAGTGGAGCCCACCGACGCTGGCGGCCGTCACCGCCGCCGACGTCGACGCCTACTTCCAGCCCGCAGATCCCGACCTGACCTTCCAGGAGCAGCCATGACCGACTACGAGACCATCCTCGTCACCCGTGAGGGCCGCGTCGCCACGATCACGCTGAACCGGCCGAAGGCGCTCAACGCGCTCAACAGTCAGGTGATGAACGACGTGACCGCTGCCGCAGCCGAATTGGACGCAGATCCCGGCATCGGCGCGATCGTGCTCACCGGCAACGAGAAGGCGTTCGCCGCCGGTGCGGACATCAAAGAGATGGCGAATCTGACGTTCGCCGAGGTGTTTTCGTCGGACTTCTTCGCCGCGTGGGGCAAGTTCGCGGCAACCCGCACGCCGACGATCGCCGCCGTCGCCGGATACGCGCTCGGCGGCGGCTGCGAACTGGCGATGATGTGCGACGTCCTCATCGCCGCGGACACCGCGAAGTTCGGCCAGCCCGAGATCAAACTGGGCGTTCTGCCGGGCATGGGTGGTTCGCAGCGGTTGACCCGTGCCATCGGGAAGGCCAAGGCGATGGATCTGATCCTGACCGGGCGCACCATGGACGCCGAGGAAGCCGAACGCGCCGGACTCGTGTCGCGCGTGGTCCCGGCCGATGCCCTGCTCGAGGAAGCCGCCGCCACCGCGGCGACGATCGCCGGTATGTCGCGCTCCGCCGCGCGGATGGCCAAGGAGGCGGTGAACCGGGCCTTCGAGTCCACGTTGGCCGAGGGTCTGCTCTACGAACGCCGACTGTTCCACTCGGCGTTCGCCACCGACGACCAGACCGAGGGCATGGCCGCATTCACCGAGAAGCGTTCGCCGAACTTCTCCCACCGCTGACAGTCGTCGCTAACATGCCTTCGTGACCGCCACCGCCGCGCCGCCGACGGCCGAGCCGCCCGCCCGGGCAGCCCGGAAAGCGTGGTGGGTGCGCCACTACACGTTCACCGGAACGGCGGTCGGCCTCGTGTTCCTGTGGTTGTCGCTGACGCCATCGCTGCTGCCTCGTGGCCCGCTGTTCCAGGGCCTGGTCAGCGGGGGCGCCGGCGCCTTCGGATATGCGATCGGCGTGTTCTCTGTGTGGCTCGTGCGCTACATGCGGTCCAAGGATTCCAGCCCGCCGGCACCGCGCCGCGCCTGGTTGATTCTCGTCGCGGTGGGTGCGATCGGCATGGTCCTGGCGATCATCTGGTTCCACGAATGGCAGGACAACGTCCGCGATCTGATGGGCGTGCCGCGGCTGACGTTCGGGGATTACCCTCTGGCCGCCGCCATCTCGGTGGTCACGCTGTTCGCGTTCGTCGAGATCGGGCAGCTGATCCGCCGGCTGGTGCGTTTCCTGGTGCGCCAGCTCGATCGTGTTGCGCCGCCCCGGGTTTCGGCCGTCATCGTGGTGACGTTGCTGCTGGCGCTGACGATCGCGCTGCTCAACGGCATCGTCGTGCGGTTCGCGATGAGCACGATCAACAGCACGTTCGCCGCGGTCAACGACGAGACCGACCCCGACAACCCGGCTCCCGAGACGCCGCTGCGCTCGGGCGGTCCCGGGTCGCTGGTCAGCTGGGAGTCGCTCGGCCACCAAGGCCGGATGTTCGTCGGTGGCGGGCCGTCGGTGGACGAGCTGAGCGCGTTCAACGCCCGGCCGGCGGTCGAACCGATCCGCGCCTATGCCGGCTTGAACTCGGCGGACGGCATCAAGGCCACGGCCGCGCTGGCCGCGCGCGAATTGCAGCGCACCGGCGGCCTCGACCGGGCGGTGGTGGCGGTGGCCACGACGACGGGCACGGGCTGGATCAACGAGGCCGAGGCCACTGCCCTGGAGTACATGTACAACGGCGACTCCGCGATCGTGTCGATGCAATACTCCTTCCTGCCGAGCTGGCTGTCGTTCCTCGTCGACAAGGAGAACGCACGGCAGGCGGGGCAGGCGCTGTTCGAGGCTGTCGACGAGCTGGTCCGCGCGATGCCCGAGGCGCAGCGACCCAAGCTCGTGGTGTTCGGCGAGAGCCTCGGCTCCTTCGGCGGGGAGGCGCCGTTCCTGGCGTTGAACAATCTGATCGCCCGCACCGACGGCGCACTGTTCAGCGGTCCGACGTTCAACAACACGATCTGGAACGACCTGACCACCAATCGCGATCCCGGCTCCCCGCAATGGCTTCCGATCTACGACAAGGGCGAGAACGTGCGCTTCGTCGCGGAGCCGCGCGATCTCCAGCGGCCGCACGACCCGTGGGGGCAGCCGCGCGTCGTCTACCTACAGCACGCCTCGGACCCGATCGCGTGGTGGAACCCGGATCTGCTGTTCGCCAAACCGGATTGGCTGCGGGAGCCGCGCGGGTACGACGTCTCCCCCGACATGGAGTGGATTCCGGTCGTGACGTTCCTGCAGGTGTCGGCCGACATGGCGGTGGCGGTCGATGTCCCCGACGGGCACGGGCACGTGTACGTGCGCAACGTCGCCGACGCGTGGGCGTCGATCCTGTTGCCGCCCGGCTGGTCTGCGGAGAAGACGCAGGAGTTGCGACCGCTGCTGCGCAGCGACGAGAACAGCTAGTCAGTAGACCAGCACGCCCTTGAGTGCGTGGTAGCCGCCGATCACGTCGGTGGCGCGGTGCAGACCGATGTCCTGCAGGGCCGCCGCGGCCAGGCTGGAGGTGTAGCCCTCCGAGCACAGCACCACCCATTCGACGTCGTCGTCGACGGCCTGCGGAATCCGGGCGTCGCTGGTGGGGTCCAGCCGCCACTCGAGCACGTTGCGCTCGATGATCAGCGCGGTGGGCACCTCGCCCTCGACGGCCCGCTGGGCGGCAGGCCGGATGTCGACCAGGATGGCTCCGCGTCGCAGCGCGGCGGGCAGGTCGTCGGCGGTCAGGCGGTTGATCTTCGTGCGGGCGTTCTCCAGCACGACGTCGATGCGGCTTCCCATGATCATTTACCTTCCGGCTGATGGGTGAGTTCGGTCCGCTTGCGGCGCAGGGTGTTCCGTTCGGACACGTCGTAGTAGGACATCGCGGTGAGCGGCGGCGAGTACGCGTGCACGCTCAACGTCGGGGTGATGCTCGGCGTGGCAAGGCTGACACTCTCGCGCGCCCACACCACATCGTGCACCCAGCCGAGCGGGAACGCCGCCTGGTCACCGGCCTCGAGCCGGCGATGTCGCAGTTGCCGCCCATCCCAACGTGTTTCGCGCAGCGCACCGGACAGCACCGTGAGCGCTCCGAGGGAGCCACCGTGGTCGTGCAGCTCGGTGGCGTGGTCGGGCACCCAGCTGATCAGCCAGACGTCGAGCTCGTCGTCTCCGTGCAGCCGGGTGTACCAGCGCTCGGTCGTGGGCGGTCCGCCGACTGGCAGGACGTCGTCGAAACGGCCGCCGAGGACGTCGGCAGCGTAGCGGTCGGTGGCGTGCAGCAAATCGGCTGGACGCAGGCGGGTAGGCGCGAGAAGCATGGGAAGACTCCAGAGGGAACGGACGAATGGGGGGTCGGGCGTCAGGCCCGACAACACTCCCGAGACATTCCGTTGCGCACGCTCCCACTGTGGCACGAGACCGTGCGCTGCGCCAGGGCCGGACGTTAATCTCACCGTGAATCTGAGACTGCGCACGTCACGGCTACATTGGCGGGATGGTCCCCTTCGCCGTCCGGGTCGCTCTGCTCGCAGCGACGGGGCTGCTGGCGCTGACCGGCTGCTCGTCGTCGCCCACCCAGCGCGAGCCCACGACCCAAACGCCGTCTCCGTCGACCCAGGCGAGTGCGGCCCCGACGACCACCGAATCGCTGGCCCCCGATGCCGTCTCGGTGTCACCGGGTGGGGTGACGACCAAGATGGGCGCACCCGCGGAATCCACCGAGGACGACTATTTCCAGAACTGCCGTGCGGCACGCACCTACATGGACACCCACGGCGGTGACCCGAAGGCGCAGATCGAGCCGTACCTGAAGATGCTGCAGAACGCTCCGACGGTGGGGTCGGGCGAGTTCGACAAGAGCTGGGCGCAGCTGTCGGCGGGCCAGCAGTCCGCCGTGATCGTCGCGGTCGAATCCGCGGCCGACGCGCTGTGCGGCTAGCGATTCAGTCGTTCCAGACCAGGCAGAAGGTGTGACCGGCGGGGTCGCGGTACACCCGGAACTGGTCCTCGTCGGCGTCCTGCACCCATGTCGCACCCAGCCCGAGCACCTCCGTCTGGGCGGCCTCGACCTGATCCTCTGCGATCATGACGTCGAAGTGGATCTGCTGGGAGGCTCGGGGGTCCGGGAACTGCGGCGGCTGATGTTCGGGCGACAGCTGGAATGCCAGCCGGCGGCCGTCGGGGCCGGTGACCACCACCCAGTCCGGGTCCTCTTGGGTGATGTCGCCGCCGAGAACCTCGGCCCAGAAACGCGCCAGGCGGAGCGGGTCGGGGCAATCGACGACGACTGAACGCAGTGTTCCGATCATGAGGGACAGGGTTGCCCGTCGCGGCGGGCTCATGCAAGCGAGAATGGGCGGATGCGGTTCGCATTGGCGTTGGGCAGCGGAGGCGCCCGCGGGTACGCCCACATCGGCGTCATCAACGAACTCCATGAGCGCGGTCACCAGATCGTCGGCATCGCGGGGTCGTCGATGGGTGCCCTGGTGGGCGGGCTGGAGGCGGCAGGCAGGCTCGATCAGTACACGACCTGGGCCGGGTCGCTGACCCAGCGTGCGGTGTTGCGCCTGCTCGATCCGTCGATCACGTCGGCCGGGGTGCTGCGGGCCGAGAAGATCCTGGACGCGGTCCGGGAGATCCTCGGCGAGGTGACGATCGAGACCCTGCCGATTCCCTACACCTCGGTGGCCACCGATCTGATCACCGGCAAGTCGGTGTGGATGCAGCGCGGTCCGGTCGACGACGCGATCCGCGCGTCGATCGCGATCCCCGGTGTCATCACGCCGCACGTGCTCGACGGCCGGCTGCTGGCCGACGGCGGCATCCTCGATCCGCTGCCGATGGCCCCGATCGCCGCCGTCGCCGCCGATGTCACGATCGCGGTGAGTCTGTCCGGTGACGATCCCGAAGCGCACCGCCACGACCGGGAACCCCGGCAGGCCACCGGGGACTGGCTCAACCGGATGTGGCGCAGCTCGTCGTCGCTGCTCGACTCCAAGGCCGCGCGCTCGCTGTTGGACACACCGACGGGGCGCGCGGTGCTGGGCCGGTTCGTCGTGGGTGACGACGAGCCCGTGGACGCTCCGGCCGGGCCCGTCGTGCCGCGGCTGGGCGGCTTCGAGGTGATGAACCGCGTCATCGACATCGCGCAGGCGGCGCTGGCCCGGCACACCCTGGCCGCCTATCCGCCGGACCTGTTGATCGAGGTGCCGCGCACGGTGTGCCGAAGCCTGGACTTCCACCGCGCCAACGAGGTGATCGACATCGGCCAGGAGCTGGCCAGTGCCGCACTCGACACGCTCGAAGCCGCCGTGCCGGCGTCAGACGCCTAGGAACGCAGCGATACGGGCCGCCTCACGACGGCCCTGGGCGCGGCCGGCCTGCGCCGAGGGAGCTCGGCAGGCCGGGTCGAGCGGGTTGGGGCCGAACGCCTCCAGTGCGTCGGCGTCAGCGAAGACGGCCACCGTGGTGCCGGCGAAGTCGGCGATCTCCTGGGCCGTGCCGGCCCCCCACGGCGACGGCGCATCGCGCGCGGACGGGACGAGGACGATGGCGGTGTCGCAGTCGGAGACGGCGGACATGTTCACCGAGCTGCCGACGCCGCCGTCCATGTAGCGCCGTCCGGCGACGGTGACCGGCGGCCACGCGCCGGGCACCGCACAGCTGGCCGCCACCGCGTCGACCAGCTCGATTCCAGAGCCGCGGTCGAACACGACGAGTTCGCCTGTCGCAACGTCGATTCCGGTGATCCTCAGATCGCGCGCGGGCCAGGCGTGCAACGGCAACCGGTGGGCGATCACCTCGCGGCGCACCGCTTCGTCGACGGTCTCGGTGGCCGCGGCGACGGCGCCGATCTTCTGCAGCTTCTGCTCCTTGGTGGCGCCCGGGGTCGTCACGGCGTCCAGGAACAGCGCGGTGATGCCGTCGACGGAGACTCCGGGATGGATCTCGTTCGAGGTATCCGACAGTTGCCGGGCGAACAGCTGCTCGAGCGACATGTCGCTGGACAGCTGCGCGGCGACCGTCGACCCCGCCGACGTCCCCAGCAGCACGTCGGAGGCGAGCAGCGCCGCCGCGGCGGCGGGCACCTCCTCGCCGATGCCACGCAGAATGCCCGTCTCCCAAGCTATTCCGGCCAGCCCGCCGCCGGCGAGCACGAGGGCACGGCGCATCGTCACCCTCCTGTTCTACCGGACGCTCTGGCTCGCCGCCGCCACGGGGTTCAGATCGGAGACGCTCAAGAGGTTCGACGGCGGCTCGAGCACATCGGTGAGCGACGTGAGCGCCAACCCGGGTCCGACGTGCAGCAGTTCACCGTTGCCGAGAGGTCGCCAGGCGGGATCGTCGTCCATCCGTTCGGTGGCGAACACCACCGACGGTCCGCCGACGGTGCGGGCGTTGATCCTGCTGCTCCGCATCTCGAAGCGGGAATGGTCGGCGGGTGTGCGACGGTCGAGCACGTACAGGTCATGAGTGTCCGGATAGCGCAGCGCCCACATCTCTGTCGCGGTGCACAGCAGGATGTTGATCGCGTACACGCCCACATGAGCGCCGAGCCAGCGCACGGCGTCGATGATTCCTGCGGTGACGTCTCCGTGGCGGGCCCGGACCGTGCCGGTGATGAGTGCGAACACCCGTTCCGAATCCGTCTGTCCCACAACGAGGTCAGCGGTGCCGAGTTCGACCAGTCGGGCGTCGAGCGCGTCGAGGCCGGTGACGACGCCGTTGTGGGCGAACAGTCGACCGTCCTGGACGAAGGGATGGGTGTTGGTGGGGCCGGGCTCGCCGGTGGAGGCGTAGCGCACGTGGGCCAGCACCGTCGTCGCGACGATGTCCCGGGCCTCCCGGGCGAAGGCCGCGTCCTGCCATGCGGCAAGGGGTTGTTTGTCCACGACTGGTTGACCGGCTCCGTCGTAGTACCCCAGCCCGGTGCCGTCGGGGTTGCGGCGACTTTGCTCGGCCAGGCTGTCGGGTGCGTCGAGCAGCCAGAACGTCACCGGAGCGGCGGTGCCGGCGTGCATTCCGAACAGGCGGCACATCTAGAGGTGCGGTGCCGCCTTGCCGCTGATCAGCGGCAGGTCCAGATAGGTGGCGATGCCCGGTGGCGCGGCACAGACCGCGGGCACCGAGTTCACGCAGTGCGCAGCGGTGCCGACAACGCCGTATTCGGGCCCTTGCCCGCCGACCTCGGACTGGAACCCCGTCACCGACACCGTGAAGTCGGGGTTGCCGCGCACTTCCATCTCGTAGCGTTGCCCGGCAGGCCCGAAGGACCAGGCGGGGTCGAGGTGCTCCTCCCCCATCAGCCAGTTCACCGTCACCCGGACCACGGGTTCACCGTCGACCAGGGCTTCCCAGTGGAATTTGCGCCCCGCCACCTGCCCGGGCTCGATCGGCCCCATCGGCGAGTCGATGGTCGCGGTCGCCACGGCGATCTCCTGCGTGGCACGCACCCGCGGATCGGCGTGAAAGCCCAACTGGTCCACACACATTCGTACGGCTTGGATGAAGCCGGCGTCGAGCATTTTCTGCATGGGTCCGGTCAGCGCTTTGTCCGGGGTCTCCCCGAAACCCATCACGTGGCGCAGCACATCGGGGGCCTCGTAGGTGCGCAGATCGGAGAACTCCTCGGCACGCACGAAGGTCACGCCGGTCGACATCGCCGAGAGCATCAGCGGGAACTTCTCGCTGATGCCGCCGGGTGCGATGCCGGTGCCGTGCAGGGTCGCGTTCCCGGCCAGCGCGGCCTCGCGCACCGATGCGCCGCTGCGCTCGCTGGGATACAGCCAGCCGACCGGGGTGACGACGTTCTTGCCCGAGCGCAGCAGCGCGATCACCTCGTCGGGGTTGGCGATCAGCGGGGCGTAGATGACGGCGTCGGCGTCGAGCGCGAGGATCTCGTCGATGCTGTCGGTGGCCGTGACGCCCAGCGGGGCCGCACCGATGAGGTCGCCGACGTCGCGCCCGGCCTTGGCGGCCGAGTGCACCCAGCAGCCGGCGAGTTCCAGCTCGGGGTGCTCGAGTACGCCTTTGATCGCGGCGACGCCGACACCGCCGGTCGCCCATTGCACGACGCGCAGCGCCATCCCGCCTCCTCCAACTGTGCCGACATAGAACTGGAACGTGTTCTACTCAGATGTACACCAGCGCCCGGCAGGCCGGTCGCGAATGGCGAAGGGATCAGCTCATGAAGCGAGTGTTCGTGGCCGGGGTCGGGATGACGAAGTTCGAGAAGCCCGGCCGTAGGGAGGGCTGGGACTACCCCGACATGGCCCGCGAATCGGGCACCAAGGCGCTCGAGGACGCCGGCATCGATTACTCCGAGGTCGAGCAGGGCTACGTCGGATACTGCTCCGGCGATTCGACGTCGGGTCAGCGGGCGCTCTACGAACTCGGAATGACGGGCATCCCGATCGTCAACGTCAACAACAACTGCTCGACCGGGTCGACGGCGCTGTACCTGGGCGCCCAGGCGATCCGCGGCGGACTCGCCGACTGCGTGCTGGCGCTGGGCTTCGAGAAGATGCAGCCGGGCTCGCTCGGCGGCGGCGCCGAGGACCGGGAGTCGCCGATGAAACGACACATTCTGGCGCTCAACGACATCGACGCGATGCAGTTCCCGGTGGCGCCGTGGATGTTCGGGGCGGCGGGCCGGGAGCACATGAAGAAGTACGGGACCACCGCCGAGCATTTCGCCAAGATCGGCTTCAAGAACCACAAGCACTCGGTGAACAATCCGTACGCGCAGTTCCAGGACGAGTACAGCCTGGAGGACATCCTGGCCGCGAAGATGATCTCCGACCCGCTGACCAAGCTGCAGTGCTCACCGACCTCGGACGGGTCGGCGGCCGTGGTGCTGGCCAGTGAGGAGTTCGTGGACCGGCACGGCCTGGCAGACCGGGCGGTGGAAATCGTCGGGCAGGCGATGACCACGGATTTCGCGTCGACATTCGACGGCAGCGCCGCCAACATCATCGGCTACGACATGAACGTCCACGCAGCACAGAAGGTGTACGACCAGTCCGGCCTCGGCCCGCAGGACTTCCAGGTGATCGAGCTGCACGACTGCTTCTCGGCCAACGAGCTGCTGCTCTACGAAGCCCTCGGGCTGTGCGGGCCGGGTGAGGCGCCGAAGCTGATCGACGACGAGGACACCACCTACGGCGGACGCTGGGTGGTCAACCCCTCGGGTGGCTTGATCTCGAAGGGCCATCCCCTCGGCGCGACCGGCCTGGCCCAGTGCAGCGAGCTGACGTGGCAACTGCGTGGTGACGCGGACAAGCGGCAGGTCGACGGTGTGACGGCTGCGCTGCAGCACAACATCGGGCTCGGCGGCGCCGCGGTCGTGACGGCCTACCAGCGCGCCGACCGCTGAGGTTTCTTCCGGCGACCAGACGCGAACTCGAGTGACACGCCGCGCGACATGCTCGAGTTCGCGTCTTCTCGCGCAAAGAGCGCAACGAAAAGACCCGGCCGGGAAGCACCGACCGGGTCTTTCCTCTCGCGTCCTACACCGCGGCAGGGACCTTCTCCTGTTGCGGCTCCTGAACGCGTGAGCCGTGTCCGTCGTCGACCATTGTCAGCTCGTCGAACGGATCGCGCCCGGCGAGCACGTCGTCGACCTTGGCCCTGTCGATCGTGTGGGTCCACGACCCGACCAGCAGCGTGGCCACCGCGTTGCCGGAGAAGTTCGTCAGCGCACGCGCCTCGGACATGAACCGGTCGATGCCGACGATCAGGCCGACGCCGTCCAGCAGGTCGGGGCGGTGGGCCTGCAGGCCGCCGGCCAGCGTCGCGAGCCCCGCGCCCGTCACACCGGCCGCACCCTTGGAGGCGACGATCATGAACACCAGCAGGCCGATCTGCTCGGGGATCGACAGCGGGTCGCCCAGCGCCCCGGCGATGAACAGCGACGCCATGGTCAGGTAGATCGCTGTGCCGTCGAGATTGAACGAGTAGCCGGTGGGCACGACCACGCCGACGGTCGAGCGGTCCACACCGATGTGCTCCATCTTGGCGATGAGGCGGGGCAGGGCCGACTCCGACGATGAGGTCGACACGATCAGCAGGTACTCGCGGGCGAGGTAGCGCACCAGCTTGAAGATCGAGATCCCGGAGACCACGCGCAGCAAGGAGCCGAGGATGCCGAAGACGAAGATCGCGCAGGTGATGTAGAAGCCCAGCATCAGGGTCAGCAGCTGCCCCACCGCGGACCAGCCGGTCTGGCCGACGACGTTGGCGATCGCGCCGAACGCACCGATCGGTGCCAGCCACAGGATCATGCTCAGGACCTTGAACACCAGCTTCTGCAGATGCTCGACACCACGCAGGATGGGCTCACCCGTGCTGCCCAGCGCCTGCAGCGCGAATCCAACGAGCAGCGCGATGAACAGCGCCTGCAGCACGCTGCCTTCGGTGAGCGCCGAGAACATCGACGTGGGGATGATGCCCTGCACGAAGTCCATCAGTCCGCCGGCCTCGTGCGCCTTGTCGGCGAGTTCGGCGCCCTTGGCCGCCGTGGTCGAGCTGACGTTCAGGCCGGCGCCGGGGTGCAGCAGGTTGCCGACGACCAGACCGATCGCCAACGCGAACGTCGACATCGCCAGGAAGTACACGAATGCGAGCCCGCCGACCTTGCCGACGGTCGCGGCCCTGCGCACCGATCCGATGCCCAGCACGATCGTGCAGAAGATGACCGGCGCGATCATCATCTTGATCAGCGCGACGAACATCGTGCCGAGCACGCCGAGGCTCTTGCCCACCTCGGGGGTGACGATCCCGACGCCGACACCGGCGATCACCGCGACGATGACCGCGATGTAGAGCCAGTGGGTGCGGTCGCGCCGCTTCGGCGCGTCCGGTGTGGGGGGCCGGTCGACGGTGGTGGTCATGTGCTTCCTCCGAACTCGGGTGACGATGTGGTCTGAAAAGATGGTCAGTCAGCGCGTGAGCCAGGTCACGTTTTAGTTCATTTCGTTCAGAAGGGTGTGCGCGACGATGCGACGGATCCGGGCGGCCTGGCCGCGCTCGCTGGCCGGCCAGGCGATCGCGCTGCAGATCCTGGTGATCGCGCTGATCGTCGCTGCGGGCAGCGTGCTCGCGCTGATCGACGCCCGGCAGGACGGCGACGCCGCGGCGCGCGACCAGGTCGTCGGGATCGCCACCTCGCTGGCCGATGCACCGTCGACCGCAGCGGCCATCGAGTCGGGTCGCGCCACCGAGATCCTGCAACCGATGACCGAGCTGGTGCGCACCCACACCGACATCGCGTTCATCACGATCATGGCGCCCGACCGCACGCGGTTCACCCACACCGATCCGTCCCAGATCGGCGGCGCCTACATCGGCACCATCGAGCCCGCGCTGCGCGGTGAGACGTTCACCGAGACCTACACCGGCACGCTCGGCCCGTCGGTCCGCGCCGTGGCGCCGGTGCGCGATGCGTCGGGCCGGATCGTCGGCCTGGTGGCGGCAGGCATCCTTCAGAAGAGCCTGGCCGAGCGGTGGCGGTCGCAGTGGCCGGTGATCGCGGCGGTGGGCGTCGGCGCGCTGGCGGTGTCGCTGGGCGGGGTCTGGGGGATCCGGCGCCGCCTGCTGCGTCAGACCCGCGGTCTGCGGCCCGATGAGCTGCGGGTGATGTACGACCACCACGACGCGATCCTGCACTCGGTGTCCGAGGGCCTCATCGTGCTGGACCGCGACGGCGTGGCAGTGGTCAACGACGAGGCGCGCCGGCTGCTGTCGCTGCCGGCGGGCGATGTCCGCCGTGACGATCTCCCGGAGTTCCTGCAGTCCTTCGCGCCCGGTGCCCGCGACGAGGTCCATGTCACCGATGAGCGCGTGCTCGTGGTCAACCGGTCGCCGGTGCCCTCGGCAGGTCGTTCGTCGGAGGTGGTGACGATCCGCGACCGCACCGAATTGCAGGGTGCGCTGGGCGAATTGAACTCTTTGAAGGTCCTGACCGATTCGCTGCGCGCGCAGGCACATGAGGCGGCCAACACGCTGCACACGATCGTGACGATGGTGGAGATGGGTCGCTCCGATGACGCGGTCCGATTCGCGACTGCTGAGTTGGAGCTGTCCCAGCATCTCGTCGATCGCCTGTCGAGCGCGGTGGCAGAACCGGCGCTGGTGGCGCTGCTGCTGGGGAAGACCGCCCAGGCCGACGAGCGCGGAATCGAGCTGACGATCACCGAGGACACCCATCTGCCGGCCGGCGACGGACATCTGCTCAGCGGTTCGGAGATGGTGACGGTGCTGGGCAACCTGATCGACAACGCGATGGACGCCTGCGACAAGTCCGATCCGTGGGTGGAGGTCACGGTCAATCAGAGTGACGACCGGCTGCTGATCCGGGTGGCCGACAGCGGAGAAGGCATGGATGCCAAGACCTTTGACAAGGCGATGCAGCGCGGCTACTCGACCAAGACGGGCAGCGACGCCGAGCAGCACGGTCTCGGGCTGGCGCTGGTGGCACAGGTGGTCAAGCGCCACGGTGGTTCGTTGTGCGCCGACGTGACGTACGGGTCGGTGGTCACGGTCGAGGTCAGCGCGCCATGATCCGGGTGCTCATCGTGGAGGACGAACCGTTGATCGCCGAGGCGCATCATGCGTATCTCGGACGCCTGCAGGACTTCTCGGTGGCAGCGGTGGCGCACACGGCCCGTGACGCGATGCGGGCCGCATCGGAGGCGGCAGCCGATGGCACCCCGATCGACCTCGTGCTGCTGGACATCGGACTCCCCGACGCGAACGGCATCGCACTGGCTTCAGCGCTGTCGGGGCTGCGGCCCGCCCCCGACATCATCACGATCACCTCGGAACGCGACCTGGAGATGGTGCGCGCGGCGGTCGGCCACGGCGCTCTGGCCTACCTGCTCAAACCGTTCACGTTCGCCGCGTTCCGCGACCGGCTCGAGCGGTATGCCCGGTACCGCCAGGCCTTGCCGGCCGGCACCGACGCCGCCAGCCAGGCCGAGGTCGACCGCGCGCTGGCCGAACTGCGGATCGGGCCCGACCGGACGGCCGCACCGAAGGGCATCGCGCCCGGCACCAACGACGAGATCGCCCGTGCCGTCCGCGATTCCGGCGACGCAGGCGTCACCGCGGACACCGTCGCCAAGCAGATCGGGGTGTCCCGGGTGACGGCGTGGCGCTACCTCGAGCGGCTCGCCGAGGAGGGCACGGTGCGCCGCGAAACCGACTACGGCAAAGCGGGCCGCCCGAAAACCCGGTATCAGTGGCGCTGAGGCGCCCTAGACAGCGACAGGCTGACGGGTGCGCGGCGCGGTGAGAGCGAACGGCTCCGTCGCGAGGAACTGCGAGTAGAGCATGCCGACCGTCGACTCGACTGCGTGCACGGCCAGTCCCCCGGCGTAGTCCGCCAGGAACAGTTCGCCGCCGTCGGCGCTGTGCGCCACGCATGACGGCCGCGCCGGCGCCGAGAGCGAGTCGGCGATTTCGAGTTGCATCGTGCACACGACGTGCACGCGGTCGTAGTCGACGACGTAGACGCGCGCCTCATCGCGACTCAGTGACAGCTGGGTGGGGGCTCCACCGACGGTGATCGTGGCAGTGATGCGGGCGGTCGCCAGGTCGATGACATGGACGGCGCCGCCGACTTCGCGATCGGAGGTCAGCGCATAGACCGTGTCGCCCGCGCAGGCCAGATCGCGCAGCGGCGAGCCGACCGGCACGACACGCCGCACCCGTGCGGTTTCGGCGTCGACGATGACCAGCTGGCTTCCCCGATCGTCGGTCACGGCGACCATCAGACGCCTACCGCGCGGATCGAGTGCCAGCGCATCGACGTTGGCTGCCGGGCCCCGCCCGATGTCGATGGTGCCGGCACGCTCCGCGGTCACGTCGATGACCGTCACCTCGACGCGGTCGCCGCCTGCTCGACCGGCGTAGAGCCGCTTGCCGTCGGGCCCGACGGCGAGCGCGGTGATTCCGGAAGAGACCGGGAACGTCGCCGTGACAGCGGCGGTCTCCACGTCGATGACGACGACGGTGTCCTGCTGGGCGGAGGTGACGCTGAGGTAGGCGCGGTCGTCGCTGACCACGACCCCGGTCGGCTCACCACCGAGGGACACGACGGCACGCTGCTCGAGCGTGTGGGGGTCGAGCAGAGTGACGGTGTCGTCGGCAGGATTTGCGACGGCGACGACGTGCGGTCCGGCGGCGATGTCGCCGATGGGTCCGCGGCCCACGGTCAACCGCCGCACGTCATCGGCGGCACTGTTCACAACTGCCCCATCGGGCCCATCGATCTCTCCGGCCGCAGCAGTGTGCATTCGTGTCGATTTCCACAGGGGCATCGCAAATCTCTCCGTAGGTAGGTCACCTCCCCCGGGACAATGTCTCCCGGGTCCGATGAGGTCCGTCGGCAGCCCTTCCGGGCGCGGTCTCGATCGAGTCTAGTGACGGAAAACGGAGGTCAGAGGTGCCAAAGGTCACTTGAGGGGAGCGGTGCGGATCGGATTTCTCAACGTCCGCTTAGACTTCTCTTCGTTACCAGATCGTTATCTTGGGGCGACGACGAGCAAACACGCGGTGAACAGCGCGAAACCATTGGTCCGCACCGGCTGTTACCGCCTGTGACGAAATCGTTCCGCTCAGGTTTCTTAGAGTCCGGGGAACGAAGTGAGTGTCAGATCACACTCATGCGAGGCCGACGCCGCGCAAGATCGGAACGTCCGCGCGGGGAATCAGTTGCTCGGGGTCGCACAACTGCAGCACCCGGGTGACCGCTGGGCTCCCGACCACACACCATCGGACGTCCTCGCGGGAAAAATATGCACTGATGGCGTACAGCGCTGAGGCCCCGTCGAAAGCCATGAACGACACGGCGGTCAGATCGACGACCACCGCGCGAGAAGCGCCCGCCGCCTCGCGGATCGCGTGCGCGAACCGCTTGGCATTGGCGGCGTCGACCTCGCCGGAGACGGCGACGGTCGCCTCCTTCGCCCGGCCACGACCGCGCGTCCGAGTCGCAACAGACAGATCTGTCGAAGCCACGAAAAAGCTCCGACAGTCTGATGACCTGCTCCGAATGGACGTGACGGTCATGACACGGACATCACTGCTTCATGATTACGACTGCTCGGCGGCCTTCTGGCGGGCCTCGTTGGCCTTGGCTTCGCCACGCGCCTTCTCGGCCTCGGCCTCTTTCTGGGCCACCTCCCGTTGGGCGTCGGCCTTGTCCTGCTGGGCCTCACCCTCTTGCTTCAGATCATCGCGACCGGTCACGATGCCGGCGACCTCTTTGGCTTTGCCTTTGACGCCTTCGACGACGCCCTTGACGGCTTCTTCAGGACCGGAATTGTTGTCACCCACGGGAGCGCTCCCTCTGCAGTGTCGTGCCCGGACGGATCATTTCCGCTCCGGGGAGCGGCCGGGCCGCTCAGCGAAGCGTCTGTTCCCTGGCCCCTGGGATACGAAACATCTAACCAGCGAAGTCGCTCAGCGCGACGTCCAATGACGAGAACAGTTCGATGTAATCGGCCAGGCCCATGATCGTCAACGGGCGGCTCGTCGCGGGACCGTCGGCGACCACCGCGAACCGGGTGCCCTCGTCGAGCTGCTTACGCGTGGTCATCAGCACTTCCATGCCCGCAGTGCCGAGGAAGTCCACCTCGCTCAGGTCGAGGATCAGACCCCCGGGACGGCGATCGGCCGCCGCACTCATCACGTCCTGGAGCTGGGGCGCGGACAGCATGTCGACAGCACCAGACGCCGCGATCACGACGACGCCGTCGACCTGGTGTTCGCTGAATTGCTGCACGCGCGATGCCTCTTCTCTCTTCGTCTTGCAGGGGGCGATGATGTCACGAGGCTGCAGTCTGAACCTGCTCGACGCGGTGTCGGGTTCCGACAACCGGGTACAGGCTAGCGGAGTGCGGGAACCGGCGCGTGGACCGGTTGGGCCGACCGGCCCGCACACCTTCCGGCGACGACTACCGTAGAGCAGGCCTGACGTTGCCACATGCGCCGGGCACAGATTGCACTGGGAGGTGCTCCGTTCGCACGCGCACACAACTGGCTGAGGAGGTCGAGCTCGGCCTCGCCGGCTCGTTGCACCCCAGGCGCGCGGCGATGCGGCTCCTCACGCTGCTCAAACCCGAGCTCGCCGATTGGGCCATGCTGGCGCTGCCGGACGCCCGCAGCGGCGGGCTCGTGCTGCAGGGCGGCGACTCGGTGGGGTTCACCGCGACGATCTCACAGGCCGTGATCGCGGGCAGCCGCCTGGACAGGGTGCTGCGCACCGGGAACACCGACGCGACCACCGATCTCGGCGATTCCTCGGTTGCTGAACTTCTGCCCCACCCCGCTCTCCGGGCGGAGGTCGCGACGCTGGGCGTCAGGCATCTTCTGGCCGTCGGCCTCAACGCGCGCGGCGCCACCCTGGGGGCGCTGCTGCTCGCCCGTCGTGGATCGTTCGACGCCGATGACATCGCATTCGCAGGCCATCTCGCCGCGCGAGCCACGATCGCGCTCGACTCTGCCCGGCTCTACGAGGAACGCACGCACATCGCGGCCGTGCTCAGCAGCGCCCTTCGGCCGCCGTCGCTGCCGGACGTCGATCATCTGCACCTGGCGGCGCGCTATCGTCCGGCCGCCGAGCACATCGACATCGGCGGCGACTTCTACGACGTGCTCGGCACGGACCGGGACTGGCTGATCGCGCTCGGCGACGCCAGCGGTAAGGGCGTCGAGGCAGCCGCCCTGACCGGGCGTACCCGGCAGAGCATCCGCACCGCCGCCTACTTCGATCGCCGTCCCGCGATGCTGCTGCGCGCGTTGAACAGCGTGCTGTACGAGACGCGGCCCGAGCAGTTCGTCACGATGCTCTGCGCCGGAGTGCACATCGCCGAGTCGGGGTCACACGTCGACGTGGAGTTGGCCACCGCCGGCCACCAGGCACCGTTGGTGGTGCGCCGCGACGGCCACGTGGAGCAGCTCGAGGTGTTCGGCACCGCCTGCGGGATGATCCCCGACGTCGAGTACCGCACGATCGAGCTGCGCCTGGAGCGCGGCGACACGATGTTGATGTTCACCGACGGCGTCGACGAGGCGCACGGCGCGCAGGGCATGTTCGGCGTGGATCGGTTGGCCGGTCTGCTGCCCGCGTACGCGGGCACCTCCCCCGACGTGTTGTGCGAGGCGGTCGAACAGCAGGTCGTCGAATACGTCGACGGACGCCCCCACGACGACATCGCACTGCTGGCGGTGACGTGTCCGGGCTGAGCGGGCCGGAGCGGATGCGGGCGTATCGCGAGGCGGTGGCCACGCGTGATGCCGCGACGGTGCAGTCGATGATCCAGCGCATGCTCGTCGACGGGCTGGACCCGGTGACGGTGTTGACCGACGTGATCGCAGCTGTGCAGCGCGACAACGGGGAGCGCTGGCAGCGCGGGGAGTGGACCATCGCCGAGGAGCACGCGGCGACGGCGATGGCGGTGGCCGCGACCAAGGCAGTGGGCCGTCACGTGCGTGCGGTGGCGCCGACGCGCGGCCGGGTGCTGGTCGCGTGTGCCGAGCGGGAATGGCACGCGCTGCCCGCGATGATCATCGACTGCACTCTGCGCAGCGCCGGGTGGGACAGCATCCTGATGGGTGCGGCCACGTCGCCCGTGCGGCTGAACCAGTATCTGCAGGACCACGGACCCGAGGCGGTGGCCGTCAGCTGTTCGGTGCTGGGTTCCCTTCCGGCGACGCGGCGGTTCATCGAGGCCAGTACGGCTGCAGGAGTGCCCATCGTGGTGGGCGGTCCGGCGTTCGGTATCGACGACGTGCGCGCCAAAGCGCTCGGCGCGACGGCGTGGGCGGCCGATGCGCACGGGGCGCTGGCCGCGGTCGCGAACCTGCCGCCAGTGGTTCCCCCGGTCTCGCCGCTGCCGCCGCAGGCGGCAGCCGAGCAGGCGGACCTCGAGCACGACCACCGCTCGATCGTGGACGGTCTCGCCGCATCCTGGACCGTGACGGCGAGCGGTCGCCTGGACGCCGCCGACAAGGCGATGGCCACCGATGCGCTCAATCAGCTCTTGCATGCAGTCTCGGCCGTGCTGCTCACCGGCGACAGCCGACCGATCCCCGAGACGGTGGCCTGGATCGCCGACGTGGTCACCACGCGCGGATTCGCGGCCACCGTCGTCGACGAACTGGCGGTCGCGACGTCGGCCGCCCTGGGCGGCTATCCGTTGTCGCGCGCCATCTTCGACACTCACGTCGCCGACGGCAGTTGAGCCGCAAGAGTCTGTGCGCGCATTCTTTTTTCGGCAACAGTGAACCATCCGGTCGCGGCCACCGTGTCACAGGTTGACACGCCACAGCGACATCACAGGGAGTTCCCACCATGGCCAAGACAAAGCATTCATCACCGCCGCCCTCATCGCCACGGGGGCGATTCCGGTGATGGCCGCCACAGCCCAGGCGGCCCCGAACTCGAGCGGCGGCTCCGGCGGCAACGCCGTGGCAACCATCAACCAGCTCAAAGCCTCCGGCGCCGAGGTCCGGATCAACCGTGTCGGCAGCGCTCCACTCGACGAATGCGAGGTGACCAACGTGAACACCTTCTCGCGGCCGGCGCAGATCATCCCGATCGACGATGACGACATCACCGTGTTCACCAGATTCCCGAAGCCCAAGGTGACGGTCACGCTGAACTGCTCGTGACGGGGTTGGGTGAATCATCTTGTCGCCGTGCGGTGTCCGATTCGTGACCGGATCCAAAGCCGGCGCCCAGGTGAGGCACATTGCTCACCCATTCCGCGGCCCTAGCGTCGTCGCTCGTATGGCAACCGCCATGCGTGACACGACGAACGGACGACGTATGACACTCCCCCGCATTCTGGGCGCCACGGCGATCGCCGGCGCCATCACCCTCACCGGGCTCACCTCCGGGGTCGCGGGCACCGCCGCCGCCCAACCAGGCGGCCCCTGCGGCGCCCCCGGTGCGCCCGCATGCCAACCGGCACCGCAGCCGAATGCCGACTGGCAGCATCGCGGGATCGACCAGGCTCGGCGGGACCACCAACCGTTCCAGTACAACGGTCAGCAGGTCCATCCGCTGCCCGCCGGCAATGGCGACGGCTGGGGATTCTGGTTCCTGGGCCGCTGGATTCGGCTCTGACGTCGCAGCGCGCGGGCGGTGCTCCGGGAGACCGGACCGCACCGCTCGCGCGCGCCTCCCGCGAAACCCTCGACCCTGACTTTAGCCTTGGGGGCCGTGACCACCTTGCTGGAACCGTCGCTGGCGGACCTGGATTTCGAGCCCGACATCCTCTGCACCTGCCGGCGCTTCTGCGGCCCGCTGGCGCACCCGGCGCAGTGGTGGGTCACGCTGTCGTGCGGATGCCCCTACCCCATGTGTCGACGCGCTCTTCGAATTGCCAACGTGCGGTTGAACGTTCGACCTCTGACCTGCCGGATGTGCGAGACGGAGCAGATCGCGATCCGGTCGGTCGCACCGATCTGAGATCAGTCGCGGGAGGCCTGCAGGGAAGAGGGCTCTGCGGGCAGCTGCGGGGCGGGCCGCAGAACGGCCGGGCGCATGCGCTCAGGCAGGGCACGCAGCATCAATCCCACGGCAGCGACACCGGCGACCGCGATTCCGACGCTGACCGTGGCCGGCAGGGCGGGACGCAGGTTGTCGATCACCATGAAGATGCCGAACACTCCGAACAGCGCCGCGGCGACCACCTGGATGAGCCGTTCTGGCAGATGCTTGCCGGCGACCGCTCCGACCAGGATGGCCAGTGCGTCGGCGGCGACCATGCCGATCGTGGAGCCGATCCACACGCCGAGCCAGTTGTTGTCGGCGGCCAGCGTGATCGTGGCGAGCATGGTCTTGTCGCCCAGCTCGGCCAGCATGAAAGCCGAGGTGACCACGAAGAAAGCGGGGGCGGTGGCGCGCTGGGCCCGTGACGCCTCCTGGTCGGTGAGCGAGTCGCCACGCAGCGTCCAGACACCGAAGACCACGAACATCGCACCCGCGATGAGGCCGAGCAGGTGCGTGGGGAGTGCGGCGCCGAGGTAGTGCCCGATGGCGACGGACAGGACGTGCACGGCCGTGGTGGCTGCGAGGATGGCGGACAGCACGATCCACCACCGGTATCGCAGGGCGAACATCATCGCCATCAGCTGGCTCTTGTCACCGAGTTCAGCCACGAAGATCACGGCGAAACTCAGCAGCAGGGCGGCGATCACCGACAACTCCTCTACTCGTGACTGCCGGCCAGATGGGAACACCCTCCGGCCGGCAATCGACATACGATGCACGACCGAAGGTCTCGCCCACCGGATCACAGGTCCGGTTCAGATGACCGGGCGGATACGCAGGCGATCAGCCAGTATGTCGACCATCCGATTGGGGGCTACTCCCCTTCACTTCGGGTAAGGCTACCCTCCGCCTCGATGGCATGCAACTTCTCGGTGTCGAAAAAGATTGGCGCACAATAAGTTTGAATACTCGACCACGATTGTTCGGGAACCCGTATCCAGAAGTGACGCCACTAGCATTCCGCGTCTCTTACGAGCATCGCCCGGGTGAACAGCAGATGAAAACCCAAGCGCTGCACGTTCTTCTGCGATAGCGATCCCGGCGCCGTCGTCACCACCGCGATGTCACATCCGGCGTCCGACGCGATGTGGAGACGGTGGGCCAGCAGGGCGGCCTGGACTCCTCGCCGCCGGTACCCAGGTGCGGTCGCCGCGCCCGTCAGCTGCGCCACGCCGTCCGCGGTCCGCATGCTCGCTGCACCCGCCACAGCGCCGTCGAGTCCTGCAAGGTAGCGGATGGCGCCCGCCTGGTGCATGTCGTTCGCCGCGTCGACGATGACGTCGCGGGGGAATTCCTCGTGGCTGGGCACACCATCGCCGTCCGGGTGGGCGAATCCGTCGACGAGCACGTCGAGCCACGCCACGCTCTCCCCGGCGCCGGCCGGCCACACCTCCGGGTGGCCGACGTACTGGACCGTGAGCGGCAGGGCGCACCCGAGCACGTTCTCGAACCCGACGAGCCGATAGCCGCGGTCACTCAGGAGCGGCCCGACCCCGGGATCGGCGAGGGTGCACAGTTCCACCGCGACGGCCGCCCCGTGGCCCGCGAAGGTCTGTTCGATCGCGTCGAGCACGCCGGCATCGGGCACGCCGTCGAAGCCCAGGCCCACCACCTTGTTCATCGGCGAGTCCGCGTCGGCGTAGCAGGCGAGGCCGCCGACGACGGGCATGACGATCCCGGGCGCACCACGACGGGCGGCCGCCCGGGTCGCCGCCCCGATGAGATCGGCCTCGGCATGTTCGATGCGCTGCGCAAGGGCGGTCCCACAGAACATGGGCCCACACTATGGCGTCAGGGTGCCGGTGTGTTTGGACGCCGGGCGAACGGAGAATCCTCACCGTCGTGACCGACCACAGCACACCCGAGGACGCGAGCGAAGCCACCGACGAACAGCGCGACCTGCAGGACAAGCTCGACCATCAGGACGACGACGCGGATGCACCTGCCGGGTGGCAGACCCGAGACCAGATCCCCGACGAGAACTGAGCTGCCGGCCTAGTCGGCGGAATCGTCCCGGCGGTCGTCCCTGACCTCCTCGTCTATCGGCCCGCGTTCGGGCACCATCCGGTCCCGCAGACTGTCGTAGATCGGTGCGGAACCGGTGAGCTGCGCCGCGATCACCGCCGCTGCAGTGGCCGCCAGCATCGGCACGGTGACCGACGTGGTGGCCGTCATCTCGATGACAATCACCATCCCCGTGACCGGTGCGCGCACTGTCGCGGAGAAGAAGGCGGCCATCCCGACGATCGCCATCGGGATGATCAGCGGAGTCAGATCGTGTGGCCACACCGCGCCGGCGATGGCGACGAACCCCATGCCCCACAACGCCCCGATGGCGAGCAGCGGCGCGAAGAGCCCTCCAGGCAACGCGGCCGAATAGCTCAGCGGCCCGGCGATGAATCGCACCGCCAGGTAGCCGACGATGACGGCCGGCACCAGGTTGTGGCCGCTGAGGATGAGCTGGGTGACGGTCTGCCCGTCGCCGACCGACAGTGGCAGCACCACGGCAGCCAACCCGATGAATGCACCGATGATGGGGGCTTTCACCGTGTTGGGGATGCGCGCCAGCGCCGCGACGTGGTCGAGGAACCACAGCACGACCACGTTGTAGGCGGCCCCGAGGAGTCCGGTGAGCACGCCGAAGAGAAGGAACAGCGGTAGCCAACCCAGGGCCGGAGCGGCCACCGGCTCCACGGCGAAATCGGGATGATTGCCCAGGATCAGGCGGGTACATCCGACCGCGGTCGCCGACGCCAGGGTGGTGGCCAGCACCAGCTGCATCCGGAAGGACTTGCTGACCTCTTCCACGGCGAACAGCACGCCGGCGATCGGCGCGTTGAACGCCACGGCCAGACCCGCGCCGCCGACCGCGGTCTGCATCAGGCGCACGTCGGCGTCACCCAGCCGTGCCTGCCTGGCTGCTTGTGCGCCCACCGCGGCGCCCATGTGAACGGTCGGCCCTTCCCGCCCGAGTACCAGGCCCGATCCGAGGGCCAGCACCCCACCGACGAACTTCGCGACGAGCAGCCCGATCAGCGGCGGGCGCGCATGGCCGTGGTACACGGCTTCGACGTGCTGGATGCCGCTGCCCGCGGCCAGGGGCTGGCGGCGCACGATCAACGCAGCCAGCCACGCTCCGAGCGCTGCCGCGGCGATCGGGATCAGCCAACCCGGACCGGGCAGATGGTGCGCCCACGCGATCAGGTCGAGGCGGAGCCCTTCAGCATGTTGCAGACACCAGCGGAAGGCGCCGCCGACCAGACCGATGACGATGCCGGCGAGCGTGGCGGTGGCCGCGAGGACAAGGGATCCCCGCGTGGTCACCGGCGGCTACTCGACTCTGCTACTCGACGCTACTCGACGATGAAGACCGGGATCCGGCGGTCGGTCTTGGTCTGGTATTCGGCGTAGGGCGGGTACGCGTCGACCGCCAGCGACCACCAGTGCTCCCGCTCCTCGCCGGAGAGTTCACGCGCGGTCATCTCGCGGATCTCGGTGCCGTCCTGCACCGTCACAGCCGGGTTGGCCTTGACGTTGTGGTACCACGACGGGTGTGCGGGGTCGCCGCCTTTGGACGCGACCATCGCGTACTTGCCGTTCTCCTCGACCCGCATCAGCGGCACGTAGCGCTTCTGACCGGACTTCGCGCCCGTCGTCGTGAACAGCACCACGGGCCGGTCCATGATCTGGACACCCTCGGTGGTGCCCTGCTCGAGAATTTGTTTGGTCTGGTCGCGGACCCAGTCGGTGGGGCTCAGCTCCGGTTGCTCAGTCATGCCACCAGTCAACACCACCGAGGTGGCGATATTCCGGTGACTGGCCAGATGTCACAGCACCTTCGACAGGAAATCCTGCAGCCGTGGGTGTTTGGGATGGTCGAACACCTGAGCGGGGGTGTCGTCTTCGACGATGTTGCCGTCGGCCATGAAGATCACCCGCGAGGCGACCTCGCGCGCGAAGCCCATCTCGTGGGTCACGACGACCATGGTCATCCCCTCGGCGGCCAGCGTGCGCAGCACCTCGAGCACGTCGCCGACCATCTCGGGGTCCAGCGCGCTGGTGGCTTCGTCGAACAGCATGATCGACGGGTTCATCGCCAGCGCGCGGGCGATCGCCACGCGCTGCTTCTGACCGCCCGACAGCGTCGCCGGTTTCACATGCGCCTTCTCGGCCAGGCCCACCTGTCCGAGCAGTTCCATCGCGCGCTTCTCGGCGGCCGCCTTGTCCATCTTCTTGGTCAACAGCGGGGCCAGCGTGACGTTGTCGATCACCGTCATGTGCGGGAACAGGTTGAAGTGCTGGAACACCATGCCGATGCGCTGGCGCACCTTGTCGAGGTCGATCTTCTTGTCGGTCAGGTCGAACTCGTCGATGACGACCGTGCCGTCGGTGATGTCCTCGAGCTTGTTCAGGCACCGCAGGAACGTCGACTTGCCCGAGCCGGACGGCCCGATCACGCAGACGACCTCGCCCTCCTTGACGGTGGTGGTGATGCCGTCGAGCACCACCAGGTCACCGAACGACTTCTTCAGGTTGTCGATGCGGATCTTCACCGCACCCTTGGATTCGGTCGCGCTGTCCGGTGCGAGCTGGTTCATTTCACGATGCCCCTATCTGACAAGTCGGCGTTCCAGTCGGTCCGACAGTTTGGTGAGCGCCATGATGACGATGAAGTAGATGACGCCGATGATCAGCCACATGTTGAACGACTGGTAGTTGCCGGCGATGATGATCCGGCCCGTCTGGGTGAGTTCGGCGATGCCGATCACCGACAGGATCGACGTGTCCTTCAGCGTGATGACGAATTGATTGATGTAGGACGGGATCATGGTGCGGATGGCCTGCGGCAGGATCACTTTGCGCATGGTCGGCAGGTAGCCGATACCCAGGCTGCGCGCCGCCTCCATCTGCCCCTTGTCCACGGATTGGATACCGCCGCGCACGATCTCGGTCATGTAGGCGCCCGCGTTCAGCGAAAGCGTGATGATGCCCGCCGTGAGCGCCGACATCTGGAAGCCCAACGCCGACGGGATGCCGAAGTAGATGAAGAACGCCTGCACCAGCAGCGGTGTGCCGCGGAAGATGTCGACGAACGTGGTGCCGATGGCGCGCAGCCAGATGGCCCGCGACACCCGGAACAACCCGAAGATCACACCGAGGATCAGCGCGAAGAAGATGGAGACGACCGTCAGGACGATCGTCATCTTGAGACCCTCGAGCAGCAGCGGGAAGGTGCTCTTGATCAACCCGAAGATCGAATTGTCCGCTGTGCTGGCCTCTTCGCCCAGGTAGGCGCTGACGATCTTGTCGTACTCGCCGGATGCCTTGAGATTCTTCAGCCCCTCGTTGAACTTCGCGAGCAGCTCGGCGTTCTGGCCCTTGTTGACCGCGAAGCCGTACCCCGTCGGGTCCTCCTTCGGGGTGACGGTCTTGAAGCCGTTGCCCTGCGCGATGCCGTAGAGCAGCACGGGGTAGTCCTCGAACACCGCGTCCGAGTTGCCCGTCCGCACCTCGTCGAACATCGAGGACGAGTCGGCGAAGGAGACCACCTCGAAGCCGTACTTGTCCTTGATCGAGTTGGCGAAATCCGAGCCCTGGGTGCCGTTCTTGACCGCGACCCGCTTCCCGCGCAGGTCGTCATAGGACTTGATGTCGTTGTTCGACTTCAGTACCGCCATCTGGATGCCGGACTCGAAGTACGGGTCCGAGAAGTCGAACACCTGCTTGCGTTCGTCGGTGATCGACATACCCGCGATGACGCCGTCGACCTGATTGGCCTGCACCGCCTGCAGCGCAGCGTCGAAACCGAGAGGTTTGATGTCGACCGTGAACCCTTGATCCTTGGCGATCGCCCGGATCAGGTCCATGTCGATACCGACGAAATTGCCCTGCTTGTCCTGGAATTCGAACGGCGCGAAGGTGGTGTCGGTGGCGATGGTGTACGTCTGGCCCTGCGCCCTGGCCTCTGGGAGGGTCTGCGGAACCGTCAGTGCCGAGCCGATGCCGAGCACGAGCAAGAGCGCGGTCACATAGACGAAGCGGCCGCGGATCCGGGGCAACCATCCCGTCGTAATCGCAGCGTCGAATCCCGACGAACCGGCGTGCATGCTGGTCCCTCCCTTTCGATCATGACACGGGAAAGACTCAAACTAGCCTGATTGACCGCACACTGCCCGTTTTTGGGGGCCCACTTTGGGGCGCGACTTCGGGGCGCTCGTGTTCGGAGCGGACGATCACATATCGGACACGGGCAGCAACTGATGCTCAGCCGCAAGCATCGCACGGTGATCGCGACGTGATGCGGCTAGCGGCTGCGGGCGCTCTCGCGGCGGTTGGCCTTCTTGATCGCCGAAACCAGTTCGTCTTTTTTCATCGTCGAACGGCGGGGGATGTCGAGTTTGCGCGCCACCTCGACCAGGTGTTTCTTGGACGCGTTCGCATCGACGCCTTCGGCGCTGCGGCCCTTTGGTTTCGGGCCGCCGCTGCGGGCGCGGGAATCGGACGGACCCTTCTTGTCCTTCTTCTCCCAGTGGTCGCCCACCTTCTCGAACTTGTGTTTCAGTGCGCTGTAGGCGACGCGGTGCGCACGTTCTCCGTCGCCGTATTCCTCGGCGGCGGCGTCGTGTGCCTTGGCGAAGGTGCGCTGGGCTTTCTTACCCGACTTCTTCAGCGTGCTCGGCAACTCGCTCTTCTTCGGCTTGCCGTTCTTCTTGGTCATGGGCATGTGGTCGACCTACCCGCTGAGTGGCCGGCTGAATCAGGCGGTCGGCGGTTCAGGCTTTCTCACCGAGGAACCGCACGAGCACGCTGGCCATGTCCGCGGTCGCGGTCCGCGGGATCACCTCGTAGCCGTGCGTGCTCAGCGTCGGCACGCACAACAGACCGGCCCGGGGCGAGAGGCCCGAGGCCTTGGCGTGCGAGGCGTCCGACTCGAACGCGCCGAGGACCGCGGCTTGCGGCGAGAGCCCGAGTTCGGTGGCGATGTCGATCAGGCGATCAGCGACGTCTTTGTCGTAGACGCAGCGGGTGTCGCTGTAGGCGATGATCGGGCCGCCGGTGACCGTCGTGTCGTATTCGGCCTCCGTCGGCCCCACCTCCAGCGCCACCGTGAGATCACCTGGCAGCGTGCGGCACGCGTACGACGCCCCCACCCCGCCGATCTCCTCATTGGTGGTGAACACGAAATACACGTCGTTGGCGGGCCGTTGCGACTGTTCCCGCAGCACCTGCGCGGTGTGCAGCAGCGCGGTCACCGAGGCTCGGTCGTCCATGAAGTAAGAGCCCAGGTACGCTCCGACGTCGACGAGCGTGCGCTTGCTGCGTTCGATGCACACCCGGGTGCCGGGATGCACGCCCGCTGCGTTGAGTTCCTGCCGGGTGCAGCCGGTGAAGACGTAGACATGCAGCCAATCCATGGACTCGCCGCCTTTGTCGGGTTTGGTCTGCCAGATCCGCAGGCTCTCCTTCGTGGTGTGCTCGGAACCCAACGACAGCACGCCGGTCAGGGTCGCCCGATCGCCGAGGATTGCGACCGGCCCGAGCCCGAAGTTGGCCGGATACATCACCCCGGCGGGCGTCACGTGCAGAATGCCGTCGTCGTCGACCCGTTTGACGATCATGGACAGCTCGTCCATGTGCGCGACGATTCTGGTGGCGCGCTCATCGTCGTACGAGCCCTCGCGGGCGGTGTCCGTGTCGCTGCCGCGCACGAGGCCGACGAGGTTGCCTGCCTTGTCGACCCAGCTTTCGTCGACGTGTGGCTCGAGTTCCCGGCGGCAGATCTCGCGGACCGCGTCTTCCTGCCCGCCCGGGCCGTAGGCCCACAGGAGCTCCTGCAACAGGTCTCGGTGCAACGTCTCTTTCACCTCACCCATCGCTGCGGTGCCTCCCGCCGCGCCCGTCGACGCGCGCCACCACAGACCCGACCCGGCGCGGTTCGGAATCGGTGTCGACCGTGGGTTCGATGCCCTCCTGGAACAAGATGATGATGTCCGACCCGCCGAACTGGAAGTAGCCGAACTCCTCCCCCTTGGTCACCTGGGTTCCCACCACGGTGCTCAGCGTCACCGACGCGACATTCGACATCCCCACGGGAACGACGCCGACCAGGCCCAGGTCGCCATGCCCGGATCGCGAGGTGTCCAGTATCAGTACGCCGCGGGTCTGGAAGAACTCGTAGCCGCTGCCGGTGCTGTCGCGGGCCTGCAGTGCGTGATCCTCGAGGTCCACCTGCATGTACACCTGGCCTTGGATCACGAAGGATTCCTCGACCGTGCCGGACACCGGGACGTGATAGCGGTGGTATGCCGAGGGCGGCAGCATGTAGTGCACGAAGGTGCCGTTGGCGAACGCGTTCGCGTAGCGGCTCCCGTCCAGCAGCTGAGCGATGTTCCCGTATCGGTGAGTGCCCTTGATCGTGGTCGCGGGGATTTCCGAGTCGGCGCTGATGTCGTAGTAGTGCTGGAATGAGCAGTCGGCCGGCGAAGTGACGACGCGGTTGTCACCGGGCGCGGCGATCGGGCGCAGCCCGGGGTTGAGCTCGCGGGCGAAGAACTGGTTGAACGTACGCCAGCCGCTGGGCATGTTTCGGCCGACCGTTGATCAACGATTCCTCGATCGTGTACTCCGGTGCGTCCTGGAGAAAGGACTGCAGGATCTCGTCGTCGAAGGATTCCGGGGTGTCGAGGAAGCTTCCCCACGTCCGTGCGAATGTGGTGAGCCAGGAGCGAAACTCGCTGGAGCGCTCCGCGATTGCCTGATCATCGCCGTCGCCGACGTTCTGGTCGACCAGCCAGAAGAAGTGGGCCAGCCTGTCACTGACCTCCTTGGCGTAGCGCTGGTGGGGCGCGGTGGTCTTCCACGCCGGCGCATCGGTTTGCCGGGGAATCCACCGGATGAACCTGGACAGATAGTCGTCGTACTCGCCCAGCGTCGTCGGCCAGTCCAAGGCGCGGTAGAGGTCGGCGTTCAGAGATTCCTGCGCACGCCGCGACGCCTGCTGCAGAGATTTCTCCAGCAGTTCTCTCAGGCCGTGCCCGCGGTCGAGGGTGTCGTGCAATTGCTTGATGATGGCGTCCGGATCGGCACCGTTTTCTCCGCTCACCTGATTGGCTTTTCCCGCCGCCGGTTCACGGCAAACACGACTACCTGTGAATCACCTGGACGTCTAATCGCATGCGCATGCGCATGTATCTGCCCATGGGCGAAACATCCTCACTGCAGCGGGATCTCGTGACCGTGTTCGGCCTCCGGCCGCGGCCCGAAGTAGCGGCGCGCCGACTCGTCGATCGGCACGTCGTTGATGCTCGCCTCACGCCGGCGCATCAGACCGCGCTCGTCGAACTCCCACAGTTCATTGCCGTAGCTGCGCCACCACTGACCTGAGGCGTCGCGGCACTCGTACTGAAACCGCACGCCGATCCGGTTGTGGCGAAAGCCCCACAGGCTCTTACGCAGCGCGTAGTCGAGCTCACGCTCCCATTTGGCGGTGAGGAACTCCACGATCTGCGCCCGCCCGGTGACGAACTGGTCGCGGTTGCGCCACACGCTGTCCTCGGTATAGGCGAGGCTGACCCGGTGCGGGTCGCAGGTGTTCCATGCGTCTTCGGCGGCCTGCACTTTCTGCAGCGCGGTGGTCAGGTCGAACGGTGGAAACGGGGGCCGGGATTCCGTCATGATCGAGTACCTTCCTTCGTCATCGCGCTGACCGCGTCGTTCGTGGTCATGACCTCGTGGGCGAGGAACGCGTAATTGACCAGAGCCGCCTGATAGCCGTCACCGAACACCGGGTGCCGCGGACCCGCGGTGGCATCGCTGACCACGACGACCTCGAAACCCTGCTCCAGGAGGTCGCGCAGATGGGATTCGACGCAGATGTTGGCGAGCATCCCGCACAGCACCACCGTGCCGATCCGGCGCTTGCGCAGCTGCAGGACCAGGTCGTTGGTCTGCGGTCCCCACACCTTGTGGGGGCTGGCCACGACGGTGCCGTCGTGATCGATGAGCGGAGCGAGTTCGGGCAGCCAGTCCGCGCCGGAGCCGCGGAACCCGTCGAGGGTCAGCTGCCCGCGGCGGGCGAAGGTGTCCGTGCGCAGTTCGTCGGTTTCCAGCGGCCCGTTGAACAGCCAGCAGTGGTCGGTGGGAAAGAAGTAGTGCGGTGAGACGAACACCCCGTACCCGTTGCCGTGAGCCGCGCTGAGCAACTCAACGAGATGCTCGACGGTCCGGTTCTCGGTGACGCTGTCGCGCAACACCTCCCAGTTCTTCCCCGTCGGGCTGAGAACGTCGTTCTGCGGGTCGATCACGACCACCGCGGTGTCGGCCGGCGTGCGGATCACCGCGTCACCTTCCGGCCGAGGAAGTCCCGCATGTAGTCGGCGATCTCGTCGCCGTGGGTCTCCAGCGCGAAGTGGCCGGTGTCGAGCAGGTGGTACTCGCCGTCGGGCAGGTCACGCTTGAAGGCCTCGGCGCCTTCGGCGCCGAAGATCTGGTCGTTGCGCCCCCACGTCACCAGCAGCGGCGGTTGATGGGTGCGGAAGTACTCCTGGAACCCCGGGTAGCCGTCGAGGTTGAATTGGTAATCCCAGAACAGTTGCAGCTGGATCGCGTCGTTGCCTTTGCGGTCCAGACCGGCCTGGTCGAGCTGCCAGGCCTCCGGGGCGATCCGGTCCAGCCGGTCGGCGGGTACGCCGTGGGTGTACTGCCACCGCGTGGTGTCGGCGGTGAAGTACTCGCGTACCGAATCCTCGTTCGCGCCGCGGTCTTTCGCGTGCGCGAAGAGACGGTCCCAGAACGGGGTGAAGCCCTCGAGATAGGCGTTGCCGCTCTGGCTGATGATCGCGGTGATGCGGTCGGGCCGGGCGTGGGCGATACGCAGGCCGATCGGGGCGCCGTAGTCGTGGATGTAGATGGCGAAGCGATCGAGGCCGAGATGCGCGATCAGTCCCTCGGTGATCTCGGTGAGCCGATCGAAGCTGTAGGTGAACTGATTGACCGAGGGCATCGCCGACTGCCCGAAGCCCACGTGATCGGGCGCGACCAGATGATAGTCGTCGGCCAGCGCGGCGATCAGGTTGCGGAACATGTGCGAGCTGGACGGAAAGCCGTGCAGCAGAAGCACTGTGGGCCGGTTGGGATCGCCGGCCTCCCGGTAGAAGACGTCGAGCCCGTCGATGGTCGCGGTGTGGTAGCGCGTGATGTTTTCGGACACGCGTTCAGCCTGCGCGGTCCGCCATGCGGCGAACAAGGGCCGATCTGGAATCGCATTCATCGGGCCGGCTGATCAATCGCGTCATGGGCCTTAGGATCGTCGGGTGGAACTGCGCCAGCTGGAGGCGTTCGTCGCGGTGGCGCGAGAGCTGCACTTCGGCCGCGCCGCCGAATGTCTCCACATCTCTCAGCCCACGTTGAGTGAGCTGATTCGCCGTCTCGAACGGGAAGTGGGCACCTCACTGCTGACCAGGACGACGCGCCGAGTGGCCCTCACGCAGGCGGGCGCCGAGTTGTTCGGGCGTGCGGTGAGCATTCTCGACGATGTCGAAGGCGCAGCGGCCGCGGTGCGCCGGCTCGCCGACGGTGACACCGGGACGGTGCGGCTGGGCATCACGCCGCCTGCGGCACCGCTGCTGACCCCCCATCTGGCGCATGCGCTCGGCCGAGCAGCACCTGAAGTCGAGCTCTCGGTGCGCCGGATGTGGCTTCCCGATCTGCAACAGGCCATCGCAGAGGGCGCGCTCGATGTCGCGATCACCTGCGGACCGGTCACCAACCCGCCCGGCATCTTGAGCGAGGTGTTCTGCGCCGAGCCGGTGGTGGTGGCGCTTCGTGAGAGCCATCGCCTCGCGCACCGTCCGTCGATCGACCTCGCCCACTTGTCCGGCGAGACCCTGGGTGCGCACAGCGAGGCGTTGTTCCCCGCGTGGTCGCTGGCCTTGCAGAAGATCCTCGACGACGCCGAAACAGCGCCTCCTTCGGTCGAATTGACCGAGATCGATCTGTCGGCGCACCGCTGGCCCGAACAACGTGAGGTGGACTGGACACTGACCACGGCCGCCGTCGCAGGCGCTACACCCGGGGTGAGGCTCGTACCGCTGGAACCGCCTCGGTTCATTCCCTACACGCTGCAGTGGTGCCCGATCCGCGCGACGACCGCAGCGGTGGGCCGGTTCGTGCATCTCGCGTTGTCGGTCGATGTCCCGCCGGGCTGGGTGAGTCAGCCCGACCACCTGCGGCACCCGGGCCGGTGATCCGTCACTTCGCGAAGCGCAGCACCGTGGCTTCGACCAGCTTCTGCAACCCCCGGCTGGCCGACTTGCCGACCGCGGTGGCCGTCCTCTCGACCACGTTCGGTGGCGGCGGCAGATAGACGGTCGCCTCGTCGGCGACGCGCACGGTGCCCGCGGTGGCGACGTCGGCGTAGATGCCGAGGAAACGGTTCGTCTTCTGGGCCAGCTGCCGGGTCACCGACAGGTCCTTGTCCAGGCCCGGCTGCGGCCGCGTCCCGACCACGCACCGGATCGTCGGGTTGGTCACCGACAGCACGACGGTGCCCACGTGAATCTCGCCGCCGACCCAGGCGGATTCAGGGAACGGGTCGGGACTGTCGACATCGACGAGCACGTTGGGCCGAAACCGCCGCACGTCGTACGGGGTGCCGTCGACCGAGAGGCTGCGCAGACTCGCGGTACTTAGCACATGGACCGGGCTGAGGTCGACGAACGTCCCCGGAGGTGTGGAATAGCGCGCCAACGTCACCATCTGGCGGGTGGTGAAGACCGAGGTGTCAGGCAACTCGTCGGTGTCGTCGAGACCGAAATCTCTGCGGACCTGATCGGCGGCGAAGTTGCCGAGCGAGGTCTGCAGCGACATGCGATGGGCGCTGGTGTCGTTCGGTGACGGGAGTGCGGTGAGACGCACTTCTCGGCCGACGAGCTTGCTCAGGGTGGCGTGCACGGTCGGGTCGTCGCTGGAGATCTCCCGGCCGTCGGGTAACGAGATCACCACGGGGGGAACGCGTCCGGGTCCCGCGTCGGGCCCGGGCTCGTCGACGTAGCGCGCCGAGCACTGCAGCAGGGCGGGGATTCGGCGGGCCGACGCGGTGACCCCCTTCTCGACGTCGCGGACTGCCCACAGCCGGTCGGCATGTACGCCGCGCTCGTCGATGCGCAGCTCGTTCACCGGCGTTCCACCCATCGACTTCACCGGAAAGCGCCAGAGCTCAATGACGTTCATGCCTTCCCTTCCATGAGATGAGCCGCCATCGCGGCACCGAGACGCTGCCCCGACAAGAATGCCGCTTCGACACGTGGGGCGCCCGACGGACACCAGGAGTCACCGCACAACCCGACCGGCCGGCCGGTGGTGTCGAGGTGGAACGCGGCCTCACCGTGGGTGTCCGCCGGTTTGGCGAACGTCCACCGATGCACGTGGGTCCACTCCGGCTCGTCCGCGATGCCGAGAAGCCGGCGCATCGCGGCCACCACAGGCGCCACGGCCTGCTCGGGACTCTCGAGGTGCCGCTGCGCCCGCTCGGCGGTGGTGTGCGCGACGAGCACCGCGGCGCCGTCGCCGCGGCGCGATCCGTCGTCGGCGAGGAACGACAGGTCCGGATCGTCGTTGACGAAGGCGGCGTCGACCGGCGGCCAGCTGCGCTGCGGCCAGCCGGCCGCGACCGCGATCACCGGGTCGTAGGGAACCCAGCCCCCGGGCGGAGCGGTGGTGAGCCGGGCAGCTTGCGGATCGGGCATCGCCAACACGACGCCGTCGTGGGTCAGCTCGTCGAGGGACTCGACCGGGGTCTGGAAACGAACATCGCCGGGCAGCAGGTCGTCGACGAGTGAGCGCAGACCCTGGTCGGCGGCGAAGCGCAGGGGGCCGGAGGTGCTGTCGCGGCTGCCGGGCGACAGGACGGCGAAGGTGTCGGTCCAGGGGCGGGTCAGCCCGCGGCGTGTCCACTCGTCGACGACGGCGTCGAACGCCGGCTCCTTGACCGTGAAGTACGCGGCCCCCAGGTCGACGCGTCGCCCCTGTACGGTCGGCGACGCCATCCGGCCGCCGGGACCGCGACCACGCTCGGAGATCTCGACGGTGATCCCCCGCTCACGCAGCGCCTGCGCGCACGCCGCCCCGGCGAGCCCCGCACCGAGCACGGCGACGCGTGGCGGCATCTCGGTCATCTGGCCACGGTAGCCCGACGATCTCCCCGAGACTCGAGTACCTCACTACGCAGGTGTCTGCGCCGCGGCGGGCGTTGGCTGAACCCAGCGGCCCACAGTGGGCCGGGAAGGCAGGAGCAGCCATGACACACATCATCACCACCCGGTTTGCGCGGAGCGCCGACATCGAGGTCACCGACACCCTCAGCGACGAGATGGTGCACAACGACTTCGCGGTCGGGCACGACATCAGCAATCTGCTCGGCATCGAGCACCACCCTGAGCGCAGCGCCACCAGCAAGACGATCAAGATGCGCGACCGCGACATCCTCGCCACCGCCGACACCGTGCTCGCGTCGTTGAGCGGGATGTCCACCACGGTGACGAAGATGACCGATCCCCACGATGGCGCCCAATGGTTGTTCATCGCGTTCACCTATCGGGTGACCTCACGCGGCTGGCGGACCGGCCACGGCTCCGGGGCCGGCGAGACGCTGGGTGTGACGCACGGGCTGTACTTCCTCAACCGCGACAGCGGCCCGATTTTCTCGTGGGGTTTTCCGTATCAGGACTTCACCACCGAGTGCGGGTGGGAGAACCACATGGGTTACTACATCATCCGCGACCGCGACCATGTGTCGTGGTTCAGTGATTGGCGACGGGTGTCGTGGCGTTTGGGCAGCGGATACTTCTACCCCTGCTGACCGGTTTTCCGACGGTGCACTGCGGGCATACCGGGGCGCATGGGCAACAGATCTCGGCTGGTGTGGCCGATCGCGGCAGCAGCGGCGTCCGCAGTGGGCGGCGTGGTGTGGTCGGCGCGGCGCCGGTCGGCGGGCGGTCGCCACGAGATGCCTGATCTGCCGGGGGCACACGAGGACGGCACCGTGCACGTCACGCCCGACGGTCAGGTCACTGCCGATCCGGGCGGCACCACCTAGGACTCGCAACCGATTCCGTTGCCGTCCCGGTCGAGGTCGTAGATGTCGGTGCCGACGACGGTCACCGGACCCTGCACATAGGCCGGGCCGTTGCCGCTCCCGCCTGCGCAGTCGACGTCGCTCGCGATCGGCACGCAGGCACCTGAATAGTTCGAATCGCAGTCCGCGGCCAGTGCGACAGGCGTGGGTGCCCACGTCATCAGACCGACGCATGCCACCACAGCTGCAATCCATGTGCTCACAGCGGCGAACGCTAATCGGTGATGTCACATCACAGGCTCAGAACGCGTCTGGTGTTCGCGTTTCGGCTACCGGCACCCGGCGCAAGGGCCGTGGCCGGACATTCTGCGGCCACCAGAACCAGCGACCCATCAGCGCCGCGATGGACGGTGTCATGAACGACCGGATGATCAGGGTGTCGACGAGAAGCCCGAGCCCGATCGTCGTGCCCACCTGAGCCATCACCTTCAGGTCGCTGATCGCGAACGACATCATGGTGAAGGCGAACACCAAGCCGGCCGAGGTCACCACGCTGCCGCTGCCCGCGATGGCGCGGATGATCCCGGTGTTCAGTCCTGCGTCGCGTTCTTCCTTGAATCGCGACACCAGGAGCAGGTTGTAGTCCGATCCCACGGCCAACAGGATGATCACCGACATCGCCAGCACCAGCCAGTGTAGTTCGAGCCCGATGATGTGCTGCCACAACAGAACCGCCAGGCCGAAGGAGGCGGCCAGGGACAGCACCACCGTGCCGACGATGACCAGCGCCGCGATCGCCGACCGGGTGATGATCAGCATGATGATGAAGATCAGGCAGATCGCCGAGATCGCTGCGATGACGAGGTCGTAGTTCGAGCCGTCCCGCATGTCCTTGTACGTGGCCGCGGTGCCGCCCAGGTAGATCTTGGAGGTCTCCAACGGGGTGCCCTTGATGGCCTCGAACGCCGCGTTCTTGATCTTGTCGATATGCGAAATACCCTCTGGCGTCGCCGGATCCCCCTGATGGGAGATGATGAAGCGAACCGCCTTGCCATCGGGTGAGACGAACTGTTTGAGGCCGCGCTTGAAATCGGGGTTGTCGAACACCTCGGGCGGTAGGTAGAACGAATCGTCGATCTTGGACTGATTGAAGGCCCGGCCGATCGCGGCGGGGTCGGACTGTTGCCGGTCCTGCAGGTCCTGTTGATCCTTCTGCGTCGCGTAGTTCGTCATGATCTGATCGCGGTTGCGTTCCTGGCTGGCGATCTGGGGCGGGATCAGCGCCAACAGCTTGGGCTGCAGTGCGTTGATCTTGTCGAGGCTGATCGTGGTCTCGGCGAGCAGACCGGAGAGTTGATCGATGCCGTCCAGTGCGTCGAACAGCGAGCGCAGGGCGTAGCAGACCGGGATGTCGTAGCAGTGCGGTTCCCAGTAGAAGTAGTTCCGGATGGGCCGGAAGAAGTCGTCGAAGTTGGCGATCTTGTCGCGCAGATCGTTGGTGACCGCGACGGTCTGCTTCAGTACGTCGGTCTGCTCTTGCTGGGCGTTGGCGCTTTCCTTCTGCAGCTCCAATTGTCGACGCAGGACGTCGATCTGGTTGTTGATGTCGGCCGCCTGCCGGAGCAGATCGGCGGTGCGGGCTTCGGCGTAGGACTGCGTCAGCTTCTGGTTCACCCCCTGCTGGCCCACGATGTAGGGAATCGAGGAACCCTCGATCGGTGTTCCGAGAGGGCGCGTGATCGTCTGCACTCGTGCGATTCCCGGCAGATGGAAGACCTCCTTGGCCACCCGGTCGACGATGAGCATGTCGGTCGGGTTGCGCAGGTCGTGATCGGCCACCAGCATCAGCACCTCGGGATTGAGCCGGGCCTGTGGAAAGTGTTTGGCCGCAACCTGATAACCGACATTCGCCTCGACGCTGGACGGTAGGTACTTCTTGTCGTCGTAGCTCGTGGTGTAGGAGGGCAGGGCAAGCAGACCGACCAGCGTCACCGCCAGGGACGCCACCAAAATCGGCCCCGGCCAGCGCACCACCGCGGTCCCGATGCGGCGCCATCCCCGGGTCCGCTGGCTGCGCTTGGGCTCGAGCAGGCCGAACCGCGTGGCGACGGTGATGAGTGCCGGCGCCAGGGTCAGCGCCGCCACGGTGACGACGAACATGCCGATCGCCAGGGGGATGCCGAGGGTCTGAAAGTAGGGCAGCCGAGTGAAGTGCAGGCACAGCGTCGCTCCGGCGATCGTCAGGCCTGACCCCAGGATCACGTGCGCGGTGCCGTGATACATCACGTAGAAGGCGCTCTCCCGGTCGTCGCCGGCGGCGCGCGCCTCGTGATATCGCCCGACCAGGAAGATCGCGTAATCGGTGGCCGCGGCGATGGCCAAGAGCGTCAACAGATTCACCGCGAACGTGGACAGCTCGATGATGTGGTGATAGCCGAGAAATGCCACCACACCGCGCGCCACGGCGAGTTCGAGCACGACGGTCACGAGCACCGTCAGCACCGTGACGATGGAGCGGTAGACCAGCAGCAGCATCGTGATGATGACGACGAACGTCAGTGCCGTCACCAGCTGCAGGCTCTCGTCGCCTGCGTGCTGCTGGTCGGAGAGCAGCGGCCCGGCGCCCGTGACGTACACCCGGAGCCCCGGGGGCGGCGGGTGCGCGGCCACGATGTCGCGCACCGCCTCGACGGATTCGTTGGCAAGAGACTCGCCCTGGTTGCCCGCGAGGTAGAGCTGGACATACGACGACAGATTGTCCGCGGACTGCGAGCCCGACGAGGTGAGCGGATCACCCCAGAGGTCCTGGATGTGCTGGATGTGCTTGGTGTCCTGGCGTAGAGCGGCGACCAGCCCGTCGTAGTACTTGTGCGCCTCGTCGCCGAGCGGCGTGTCGCTCTCCAGCACGATCATCGCCGAGCTGTTGGAGGTGTACTCCCCGAACAGCTTTCCGACGAGCTGAGTGGCTTGCAGCGACGGCGCATCGTTGGGTGTGAGCGAGGTGGTGTTGGCCGCACCCACCGCTTCGAGCTGGGGGACGACGACGTTGAGGAGCGCGGTCAGCGCCAGCCAACCCAGCAGGACGGGAACGCAGAAGAGGCGGAGGAAGCGGGGAATCCGGGCGTGGCCGGTCTGCGGCGCGCTCACAGGGATTTCACCAAGCAGGAGGTCTGAGCATTCACTCCGTCGTAGGTCTGTTGATCCCGCACCTCGTTGTCGACCAGGATCTTGCAGCTGATCGTGGCACCGTCGCCCTGCGCGATGATCGTGGCGGCGGCAGACGGTTTGGTGGTCTGCAACGTGATCGACCAGGGCAGCGGAGCGTCGTCGACTCGGTGCGGGTTGGCGTCCAGATCCAGATAGTTGATGGTCGCCATCGCGCCCGGCACTCCGCTGATCTCGTAGGTGACGACTTTGGGGTTGAACGGTTCGGCGTCCTGGGCCAGACCTGCACCGGGCCTGGTGATCTCGTTGTTCGAACCGAAGAAGCCGTGCATCCGGTACACCACCGTCGCTCCGACGGCGACCACCGCCACGATGACGAGCGGTATCCACGCCCGTTTCAAGACCCCGACCATGCACGCCCCTTATGCGCCACGCGACACCACGTGTGCCGGCTAAGCAAACATAGATGGGCTGCATAATTTGAGCAAGCCGATCGGCTAGCTTGCTCTATCCGATCGTTTAGCCCGAAACCGGCTCGTCGCGGAAGTGCGACGTTAAGGTGGAGTCGATCTCACAGGAAGGGCGAAGGTTGATGGCGCGACCGACGGCCCCACGCGGCTTGGCGCGGCAGCGGGTGCTCGACGCGGCTCTGGCGTTGTTCGCCGAACACGGCGTGCACGGGACCTCGCTGCAGATGATCGCCGACCGCATCGGGGTGAGCAAAGCAGCGGTCTACTACCAGTTCCGCTCGAAAGAAGACATCGCCCTCGAAGTGTTGCGGCCCTCGATCGACGACATGGCGCGGGTCATCCGCATCGCCGAGGTACTTCCCGACATGCAGCGCCGTCGCGAAGTGTTGGTCAGCGGCCTCATCGAGATGGTCGTCAGGCACCGTCAGCTGTCGGTCCTGTTCTACGGTGATCCCGGTATCGACCAATTGGTGCGCGACGAACCGGAATTCAGGATCGTGACCGACCGCCTGCAGGAACTGCTCGAGGGACCGCAGCCATGCGTCGCCGACCGGATCGCCCTCCGAGTGTTCCTCTCCGGGGTCTGCCGGGTGGCCGCCGACCCCGACATGTCCGACATCGATGACGGTGACCTGCAGACGACTCTGGTCGAGCTCTCCGCCCGCCTCCTTGCGCCAACCGCGATTGTCGCGCCCGTCTCCTGATCTGGGTCGTCGGAGCGTAACCGCTGCGTGACGATGTTTTACCAGCTCAACACATGCGATGGCGATACTCGATGACGATCTGTTGAAGCTCATCGGCTACCAGGAAGATGCTTAGGCGATGGGGTATTTCAGGGATTTCGAGGATCCGCTGCGTGCCATCCGCGGTGACGCCATCGACTACGGTTTCGACGGACGCCGCCTCAACAGCGCGGCGAACGACGCGGTCACCGACTCGCTCACGCCCAGCGAGTTACGACGCGCCATCGCCCCTAATTCGTCGAAGGCGGTCGGGGTTCGTAGGGCTGGTACCACCACCACTGAGCGCGTTCCCCGGTCGGACCGAAACACGGCGCGACGTCTGGGGGCGGCTGTGTCGGGGTGCGGGCCAGTGAGGCTGAGGTCAGGGCGCGGCCGGCAACGTCGGTGACCACGAGTTGGTCGGCGGGGCCGGTGATCGTGATCAGGCCTCGGTGGTGAGCCCGATGGTGATACGGACACACCAGCGCGAGATTCCACATCTCCGTGGGTCCGCCGTCCTCCCAGTGCACCAGATGATGGGCGTGCAGCGCGCGGGTGGCCCCGCACCCGGGCACCACACAGCAGCGATCGCGATGCTCCAGCGCACGGCGCAACCGCCGGTTCACCGTACGGGTGGATCGGCCCGCCCCGATCACCTGACCATCGCGGTGAAACCACACCTCGCAGGTGGCATCACAGGTCAGATAACGGCGGTCACCGTCGGGCAGAACAGGTCCCAGGTGCAAAGCCGCGATCTTCTCGGAGACGTCCACATGCACGACGACGGTGGTGCGCTGCCCGTGCGGGCGGGCGGCCGCCTCGGCGTCCCACCCGGCGTTGACCAGCCGCAGAAACGCCGCCGCAGTGTTCGGCATCGGGGCCCGCCCGTCAGGGTCGGCGTCCTTCCATTCGGTGACCAGCGCGTCACGATGTGACCCCAGCGCCGCTTCGAAGGCTGCGTTCTCGGGATGGGGCAGCGCGATGTGCCAGTACGTGTACTGCTCATCGCTGGACGAGCTGATCGACGGCTGTGGCCCTGGATCGAGCACGGGCTCGCCGTCGGGTTCACCGTCCTCGTCGGGCTCCTGCTCGGGCGCGGGCTTCGGTTGCATCTTCAATGCGGTCCGCAACTGAGTCACCGTCGCACACTGCGCCAACGTGGCGAAGTGCTCGTCAGAGCCCGGGAGACCGTGCTGGGCGATCACCCCGACCTGGTCGACGGAGAACCGCCCCTGCGCCAAACCCTCGATACAGGAGGGGAATTCGTCATATCGCTGGGCGATCGTGGCGATGGTCTGCGCCCGCGACGGAGACACCCCCGCCTTCCACGCCGCCAACCCTGCCGTCGATTTCGCTCCCGCGGCAGCCCACATCTGATCGCGGTCGATCTCCGCGAAGATCTCGACGATCCGCCCGTCGATCGCGTTGCGCTGCCCGGTCAGTTCTGCCAGCTCGTCGAAGAGCACCGACAACCGCTCATCGATGGCCAGGGAACTGCACGGGAACATGACCCCACACAACCACAGGGCACCGACAAGTCGGCGCGGCCGATAGGCGCAGCCGTCAGGCGCGCCGACCGACACCTGCGATGTGACACCATCGACTCAGCGAGGAGCGGAGGGTCATGCCGGTATCGATCTCGGTGGTCAGGGGGACACAGCCGGGCAAGCTCGTCGATGCCGCCGCCGAGCTGGGTCGCGAATACACCGAGGTCCAGACCCTCATCACCGGCGAGCGGGAGACTCTGTCCCATCTGCAGGACCACTGGAAAGGCGCGGCCGCCGACGCCGCCATCGCGCGTGGCCTCAAGGACATCGCGATCCAGGAGCGGACCGCGATGCGCCTGCAGCAGCTGCAATCTGCGCTGCAGAACGCGGGCCTGCAGATGGGCGCGCTGCGTGACGCGCTGCTGAACCTGGTGTCCTCGCTGGAGAAGATGGGTTTCGCGGTGGCCGACGACGGTACGGTGACCCCGCACCAATGGCTGATCGGACGGTTCCTGGACAGCATCGCCGCGAACTGCACCACGATGCTGAAGAAGATCCTGCAGCTGTTCACCGATCTCGACGAGAACACCGCGGCCGCGATCGATCAGGCCGACGGCCCCAACCTCGACAACCCGACCATCAACGTCGGCGGACACGATGTACAGATCCCGTCGATGGACACCGCACCCGCGGACGTCAAGCAGTGGTGGGACAGCCTCAGCGAGCAGCAGCGCCAGGAACTGATCGCCCAGCATCCCCCGATCCTGGGCAACCTGAACGGGTTGCCGGCAGAGGTGCGCGATCAGGTCAACGTCGCGGTGATGGACGACGATCTGGACCGGGTCGAGCACACCGCGCACCAGCACGGGGTGTCTGTCGACGACGTGAAGTCCGATCCGAGCCGGTTCGGGCTCTCGCGCAACGACGTCGTGCGCTACGACAACGCCAAGCGGACGCAGGACGGACTGCTGCATCAGATGGGAATCGACGGTGACGAGCGCAACGCTCGCCGCTACAGCGACATCAGCCCGCAGGAACGGATGGACCGCAACCTTCGCCCGACGATGTTGTGGGCTTATGAGCCAACGGCTTTCGACGGCAAGGGGCGGGCAGCCGTGTCCATCGGCAATCCGGACAAATCGGCCAACACCGCGGTCATCGTGCCCGGCACCGGGTCCAGTGTGCGCGACGGGTGGCTCTCCGACGGTCACAACGACGCCCGCAATCTCTACGATCAGGCGCTGCGGGCAGATCCGAACAACCCGACCGCGGTGATGTCGTGGATGGGTTACGACACTCCCGAGAGCTTCACCGATCCGAACATCGCCACCCCCGGGCTGGCCCGCACCGGCGGCGACGCGCTGGCGTGGGATGTCAACAGCCTGGGCGTCACCCATGACCCGTCGGTGCCCCAGCACACCACGGTCATCGGGCACTCCTACGGATCGACCACGGTGGCCGATGCCTTCGCCCGCAGCGGTATGCAGGCCAACGACGCCGTGCTGCTCGGCTGCCCGGGCACTGATGCCGCCCGCAGCGCCGCCGACTTCCACCTCAACGGCGGACAGGTCTACGTCGGCGACGCCTCCACCGATCCGGTGGGCATGCTCGGCGAAGCCGGGCCGGGTCTGCCCAACGCGCTGAACGAGAAACTGGGCAACATGATGGGTGTCTCGGCCGGACTGGGCACCGACCCCGCCGGCCAGGACTTCGGGTCGGTCAGGTTCCGCGCCGAGGTCGCCGGGGCGGACGGCATCGACCCGGCCGACCATTCGAACTACTACACCGTCGGCAGCGAATCGTTGCGCAGCATCACCGACATCGCGTCCGGGAACGCCGACCGCCTCGTCACGGACAACCTCATCGCCGAGCACCGCCACCCGGTGACCGTGAGTACGCCCCGCGAGGTCGACGTACCCAACATCGGAAAGGTGCCGATCCCCGGCGTCGACGTGCAGACCCCGATCACCTACGACCCGGAATGGGACCGAGAGACCGTCACCAATGACCACAAATACTGACATGCGGTTACGCGTCTGCGCGGCAGCGTCATTCACTGCCCTCGCTGTCCTCGCCGCCCTCACAGGAGGTTGCTCATCGATGTCTCCCCCGCCCAAGGACACCGCATCCGCCGGCCCGTCGGCGCAGGGCCTGCCCGACGATCAGGCCCGCGCGCAGGTCGTCGACGCGGCCAAGGAGATCGCCCGGGCGGCGAATCTGCGCGTCACCTTTGCCACCTTCGAGTGGGAATGGTGCAACGATCAAGGCGAACCGCCGTATCACGGTCGTGTCGACGTGGCATATGAGGTGCCATCGGGCACGGAGAGCGCGGCGATGGCCAAGCAGGTTGCCGCAGTCGCGGCGAAGTTGCCGGGCTGGGCGGCCGGTCCGCCGCCGGGACTCAACCCCTTCGGTGAAGTCGCGCACAAGGGCGGCGTCATGGCGATCGCTGCAGTGGGCAACTACCCCGAGCGCGGTGCGCTGCAGATCTTCGGCGAGTGCCGGAACATGAACGACCACCGCCACGACAGCGCGCTGAACGACATCACCGGCGAGGTACAGGGTCGCTGAGGCGGTGGCCCCAGGACGGGACCAAAGCCCCTTCTGAGTACGCGCCGCTCGTCGTCACACTGGTGCGCAGGAGATGACGATGAACGAATTCATGCGCAGCAGCGACGCTTTCACGTGGTCCATGGAAAGCGATCCACGATTGCGTTCCACTGTGGTCACCGTGATGCTGCTCGATCGCCTGCCCGATTGGGATGAGGTGCGACGTCGCGTCGAGGCCCTCAGCCTGACGCTGCCGATGCTGCGGCAACGCGTGGTGGAGACACCGCTGTACGCACCGCCGCGATGGCACGACTGCACGAACTTCGATCTCGACTTCCACATGCGCCGAATGGCGTTGCCGTCGGACGGATCGTTCGCAGACGTCCTCGAACTCGCCCGCCTGGCGCAGATGGAGGACTTCGATCGCGCTCGACCGTTGTGGAAGATCACGCTGATCGAGGGACTGCCCGACGGTGGGGCTGCAGTGCTGTGCGTCTTCCACCATGCCCTCTCCGACGGGGTGGGCGGCGTGCAGATCGCGATGACCCTGTTCGGCCTGACAGAGCTCGCGGCGCACCACGACGCGCAGCGAGTCAGCTCGTCGCACACCGTGTTCGACGGCTATGCCGAGGCGGCGCGATACGGCGCCGGCCTCATCGGCGAGGCCGCGACCGAGGCCGCGACGGCGTTGCCGCGGCTGCTCGTCGACAGCGTCCGATCACCGCTGCGCGCCACGCGCTCCGCCGCGGAGATGGCCACGTCGGTGTACCGGACCGTCCGACCGGTGAACCGCGCGGGATCGGCTCTGATGAGCAAGCGAACCCTGCTGCGGCGCCTCGACGTGCTCGACATCCCCATGCCCCGGCTGCGGGAGGCCGCCCACCGTGGCGGGGGCGCGCTCAACGACGCCTTCGTCGCCGGGGTGGCCGGCGGGTTGCGCCTCTACCACGAGCGACACGACGTCGGTGTCACCTCGCTACATCTGACCATGCCGATCAATCTGCGCACCGACGACGATGCGCCCGGCGGCAACCGCATCACCGTGATGCGGTTCGACATCCCGGTCGACGAACGCGATCCCGCCATGCGCATCCACCGGATCCGCGAGGTCACCACCCGGGTCCGGCACGAGAAGTCGCTCCCCCACACGCAGCTGATCGCCGGAGTGCTCAACAGGGTGCCGCGGTGGTACATCGGGTCGATCCTGCGGCACGTGGACTTCCTGTGCAGCGACGTGCCCGGCATCCCGGTACCAGTCACCCTGGCCGGGGCACACGTGTTGAAGCAGTACGCCTTTGGACCGACGATCGGCGCGGCAGTGAACGTGACCCTGCTGACCTACGTCGACACGTGCGCGCTGGGTGTCGACGTCGACGCCGGCGCGGTCCCCGACCTGCCCCTGTTCATGGAGTGCCTCCGGGACGGCTTCGACGAAGTGCTCGAACTCAGCGAGACGGGCGCATCGATCAGCGACCGGGGTCGGTCGCTGACGGCGAGAAGAGCCAGGCGGTGAGCCACACGATCGCGGCGACGAGGAACAACGCGCCCGGTATGTGAAATTTGAGGGTGTCGCCTTCCCCCAAGGCGGCCTGGATGAACGAGTAGACGAACGCGAGACCGGCGAGGATCACCGTCCACCACCCGCTACGCCGGTGATAGGCGAGCCCCGCCAGCGCGGCTGTCAGCCCGGCGGTGACGACGTGCAGCGCGATCGCGGCACCGCCGTGGATGTCTTCGAGTTCGTGCAGCTGCACCAGCTCACCCGCCGTCACGAACGAGACGATCAGCACCGCGACCGTTGCCAGCGCGAAGCCGCGGGCAGTGGTCAGGAAAGCTGTCGCTGAGTTCCGTACATCGCCTTTCGGCATGGCTGTCCCTCTCCTCGGCGGTACCCCGACAGTACCGACACACCCACGATCGTTCCCTAACACAGCAGTTTTTCAGAGTTATCACAGCGGAAACACTGCGCGGGAATCCCTTTCACGCTCCCGACGAAAGGTGACCGATGACTGACATGGCTCGACACGCAGCAGAAGCTCTGTGCACGGGATTGGGGCGACGGGATTTCCTGCGCGCGGTCGCGGCCGTCGGCGCCGGAACGGGTGTCGTCGGCGTCGCAGCGGCGTGTTCCTCGGGCAGCTCCGCACCATCGTCGCTTTCGGCGACCGCAGGGACCTTTTCGCTCTTGCAGCCGGGCCAGGGCGATCCCGCCGGCGACCACTATCTACAGTCCCGACCGGACGAGGTGCTGTGGGGTTACGTGCCGACCGTCCACGCGAAACCCGTGCTGCAGATGACGTCCGGCCAGACGGTCAGCATCGACGCGGTCAGCCATGAAGGCATCCTCGAAGATCAGGGCCGAAACCCCGTGGAGTACTTCGGCGGCCACGGGGTCGCGAGATCCGATGTGCTCGACGACGCGATCGCGATCGCCTCCGAGTACCGCAGGACACCACGCGACTTCGACAAGGACGGTCCGCACGTCGTCACCGGGCCCGTCTTCGTCGAGGGAGCACAGCCGGGTGATGTGCTGAGGATCGACGTACTGGAGGCGATTCCGAGGGTCCCCTACGGCGTGGTCTCGAGTAGGCACGGCAAGGGTGCGCTGGCCCGCACGCCCGACGGTGGCCCGCCGCCGGGAATCACACTGGCGGAGGTGATGCCGCCGATCAGCACCGACGGACGGTCCACCGACGACCCCGTCCGCTACGGGAGCGTATCGACCTTCACCACGGTCGAGGACGGTCACGGCGTGATGACCTACGGCGACTCCCAGGTCCGGTTTCCGCTGCGGCCGTTCATGGGAATGATGGGCGTCGCGTTCTCACAGGACACCGAGTTGACCGCGGCGACGGCGAATTCCATCCCGCCCACCGTCGGCGGCGGGAACATCGACATCCGTCTGCTGGGCATCGGCTCGACGTTCTACCTGCCGGTCTTCGCCGAGGGCGCGCTCTTCTACGTGGGCGATCCGCACATGGGCATGGGTGACGGTGAGGTGGCGCTGACGGCGATGGAGGGTTCGCTGCGGGGCACGTACCGGTTGACGGTGTGCAAGCCCGGATCGGGTGATGCGCCGTCGGTGTCGTACCGCTACCCGTTCGCCGAGACCGCGGACGCCTGGGTGCCCATCGGACTCTCGGACCCTGACGCATCGATCGGCGGTCAAGGCAGTGACCTCGACGTGGCGATGCGCCGCGCGGTGGTGAACGCTTTGGACTTCCTGGAGACCGACAAGGGGATGGATCGCGCGACGGCGTACGCGTATCTGTCTGCGGCTGCGGACTTCTCGGTGTCGCAGGTGGTGGATCGCACCGTCGGCGTGCACGGGCAGGTGTACAAATCGCATTTCGCGTGAGGCGGGGAGGTCAGGGTAAGGACATGGCTGGCAGTGATGTCAAAGCGGGCATTCAGGACTTGTCGAGGCGGGTCAGCTGAGCCCGGTACAGCGTGGGCAATGCCGCCGCGAGCGCCTGATCGAAGCGACCGCCGCGCGGACCCGGGGTGTACTCCGCTGTCACCAGGACCCCGCGGTGCACGCCGACGATCATCGCGATGTCCCAGGCCAGCGACTGCGTGTCGGTGGTCGTTCGAGTGTGCATCAGCACGCCGACCGAGCCGGCGGGCACATCGTCGAAAGGCGGTGCAGCCAGCCGGGTCTCGGACTGCAGCGCCGGTGTCTTCAGCGAGAACGACGCGCACCTGTCGGCGAGCCCGTCGATCTGCACCGGCCGCGGGGTGAGCGCCAGCTCCACACCGATGGCGGCGCCGATCATCGACCGCAATCCCAGAGCTTTCTGCGTCACCTCGCCCTGCGACAGGAACACACCGCATTCGGCGGGCCGAACGGGAGCGGGCCCGCCCTGCGGGGATGCGACGATGGTCGCCCACCGGGTGCCCGGCATGGCGGGCACCGAGCGCTGATCGACGAGCATCGACTCGGTGAGGAAGGTCAGATCCGGCAGCACCGGAGGACCGCCGGTGCGTGCGGGTCGCGAGAGAGCACCACCGACCACCACGATTCCGATGGCCGCGAGTACGACGTGAAGAATCGTGAGCAGCACCCGCACGGAGCGCGCGGCGCTAGCCGGCGGCCGGATGTCGATCCACCCGTTCGACGAACACCGGCACGCTCACGCTGCCACCTCCCTCGATACTGGCGATCAGCGCCACCCGCCCCGTCGCGTGGGCCGTCAGCCCGAAGTCACTGATCCAGAAATGGTTCTCGCCCTCGCGATGCCCCCCGGGGATCTCCTGATCGCCGAGGACGATGACCTCTCCGTTGGCGGAGACGACCTCCAACGTCATTCGGAATGGCCTGCCCTCGTCGTCGGGCCCGGCTTGCATCAACGTCACCAAGCTCAGCGGCAACGCCAGTTGCTCGCCGCGTTCGGTCGTCAACCCCACCGCCGGAGCCTTGACCAGGTCGAGGACACCGCCCGTCACGTTGAGTTTGCCGTCGACGATCTCCGCGTGCTCGGCCAGGAACGCCCCGGTGATCTGCATGGTGCCGACAGTAGTCAGCTGTTCGGAAACCTCTGTAACGCCGCGAACGCCCGGGCCGACGTCCAGAGTGACCGCCGTGACGCACGATGCGCAACGGCACTTGTGTGAGTGAGGTCCGCCCATGACTGGACGAGGTGGCTACCCGAGCTCCTCCACGCACCCACACGGCCTGCGTCTTCCGCCTCCGACGCAAGACTCGTGGAGCTGGCAGTGGCGGGGCAGCTGCCGCGACCACCCCATCGAGGTCTTCTTCCCCGACGACCCCCATCGGGCCGTGGTGCGGCACAAGGAGAGGGTCGCGAAGGCGATCTGCCGGGAGTGTCCCGTTCTGCAGCAGTGCCGTGATCACGCCCTGCGGACCCCCGAACAGTACGGAGTCTGGGGCGCGATGACGGCGATCGAGCGCGGACGTCTGCTTCGGCACCGGTCGGCTGTCTGACCAGATCCCAGCTCTTTTCGGCAAGTACACAGCCGGCGCCGACACGATGGAGACATGCCGCCGCCGACGCCGACGCCGCCTCCACCGTTGCCACAGCTCCCGGCACCTGACTTCCACGAATTCCGCCGCGGCATCTCGCTGCTCAGCGGCTGGTTCCCACTGACCGTCGAGATCGTCGCCGTCGTCGTGCTGATCGGGGTCATCGGCTGGCGGACCCGACGGTGGCGAGTGGTCTGGGTGCCGATATCGGCGGCCGTCGGCATTCTCGTCGCGCTGGCAGCGCGCACCTATATGAACTCCGAGGGACTGGCCTCGGACCCGGCACCCGTCACGCTGTGGGTGTGGACGGCGGTGTACGGCGCGGCAGTCGCGATCGCGGTACTAGGCTGGCGCGACGCCAGTTGGTGGCGGCGAGGGCTGTCGGTGCTCGCCGTACCGCTGACCTTGGTGGTCGCGGCGATCTCGCTGAACCAGTGGGTCGGCTACTACCCGTCGCTGCAATCAGCCTGGGGTGCCGTCACCGCGGGCCCGCTCCCCCACGAGGTCGACGTCTCGGCGCTACCCTCGCTGCGTGACACCACCCCGGATACCGGCAAGGTGGTGAAGGTCGACATTCCTGACACCGCAAGCGGTTTCACACATCGCAGCGAGTACATCTACCTGCCGCCCGCCTGGTTTGCCGGCGCCGTGCCACCGCGACTGCCGGTGGTGATGATGATCGCGGGTGAGTTCAACACCCCTTCGGACTGGATGCGGAGCGGCAACATCATGCCGATCATCGACCAGTACTCGAGCCAGCACCACGGCCAGACCCCGATCTTCGTGTTCGTCGACGTCGGGGGCAGCTTCAACAACGACACCGAATGCGTCAACGGGCCGCGCGGCAACGCCGCCGACCACCTGACCGAAGATGTTCGCCCCTATCTCGTCGCGAACTACGGCGCGTCCGACGCAGCGATCAACTGGGCGGTCGTCGGGTGGTCGATGGGCGGCACGTGTGCGGTGGACCTGACGGTGATGCACCCCGATCTTTTCGCGACGTTCGAGGACATCGCGGGCGACCACGGCCCGACCGCGGGCACCAAGCCGCAGACGATCGACCGGCTCTACGGCGGTGACGCCGCACAGTGGGACGCCTTCGATCCGCGCACGGTGATGGCCGAGCACGGCCCGTACACCGACGTCGCGGGCTGGTTCGAGGACACGGTCACCCCGGCCGACGCCGATCAAGTGATGAAGAACGCCGGCCTGCACCGCCCGCAGTCGAGCTCCCCGACAGGATTCGGTGGCCATGACGGGGAGCGCGACACCGACGAGTTGGGCGCTGCCGAAGATCTGTGCGCGGCCGGTCAGGCGGTGGGAATCTCGTGCTCGATCCACAAGATCATCAGCTTCCACACCTGGCAGTTCGCCGAACACGCCTCCTCCGACGCACTGCCCTGGCTGGCGCAGCGCGTGCAGACACCCGGCACCACGGGTTCGTGAGAACTCATGGCGCGGCTGCTGCCGTCAGCTCGCGGACAGCTGCCGCCAGGTGCGCACCAAGTGGCCGAACTCCTTGACCTGGACCAGAACGTGGTCGCGCGCCGCGTTCTCGGCGGCCCCCGCGTCACCCTGCGAGATGGCGTCGGCGATCACCCGATGCTCGGCCATCGAGCGTCGCATGCGGTCGGGCACGCGAAGTTGTAGGCGCCGATACGGCTGAAGCACCCGCTTCAACGCATGGGCCTGCTGACGCAGGTAGTCGTTGCCGCACGAGTCGTAGACAACGCCGTGAAACCGGGCATTGGCGTAGTAGTACGCGTCGGCATCGCCTTCGGTTGCGTGGAGTTCGCACTCCCGCAGGGCGGACTCCAGTTCCGCCAACGCCTCGCGCTCGATGCGGCCGGCAGAAAGTCGGGCGGCCATGCCTTCGAGTTCGGCCATCACCTCGAAGCGCTCGGCCACTTCCGAGATGCTCAGCTCGGTGACGAACGTGCCCTGTTTGGGCCGGATCTGCACCAGGCCGGAGCGCTCCAGCGCTTGCAGCGCCTCACGGATCGGCGTGCGGGAACAGCCGAACTCCTTCTCCAGCTGTGCCGGGTCCAACCGCTGACCGGGCCGGTAGTGGCCGTCGACGACGGCGTTCTCCAGCGCGTCGCGCACCCGCTGCGATTCCGGGACTCGTACCATGCCGCACCTCCTGGGGCTCAGATTAACGAACGACGGGGGTGGTGCAGCTCACTTTTATACGATACGGTCGACGTTATATATATCACGTCGGCGGATGAATATCGGCTCCGTCACATCGTAGCCAGCGAGCGACGGGCATCGGAGAAGGAGCAGACATGGAACGCGTTGACAGCCGGTCACTGACCGAGCTGCTCGCCGCGTGCGCAACCCTGATGAGCGACGTCGGAGAGGCGTCCCTGCGCTCGATCGCCCACGACGCGCTCGGCGCGTACGCCGACCTCGACGACGACGCCAAGCTCCAATTCTTCAGTCACATCACCACCGCCTACGACGTCGACGCCGACCGCGTCCGCGCCGCGTTCCAGCAGTGGGACGACGTCCGCGAGTCCGGTTCACACGCAGGCGAGGAACTGATCGGGTTGTTCACCGCCGTCGAACCGGCGCGCCAGCAGCTGCTCCGCAGGATGAACCACGCTCCTGGCGCCACTCTGGCACTTGTGGAGATGCGTGCCGATCTCCGTCGTCTGATGCGCACGCACCCCGGTCTGCGGCCCCTCGACCACGACTTCCACCACCTCCTGACGTCCTGGTTCAATCGGGGATTCCTCCACATGTCGGAGGTGACGTGGAACTCGCCGCCGCGGCTGCGCGAGCACCTCCTGCGCTACGAGAGCGTCCATCCGATGACAGGAGACGCCGAGCTCCGTCGACGACTGCAACCCGACGATCGCCGCGTCTATGCGTTCTTCCACCCCGCTACCGGCGACGTGCCGCTGATCTTCGTCGAAGTCGCTCTGGTACAGGGCATCCCAGACCGGATCACCCCGCTCTTGGACGCAGATTCGCCGCTCGATCCGTCGAGCGCGGACACCGCAGCGCTGTATTCGATCAACAACGCACTCGATGGGCTCGCCGGCGTGTCGTTCGGCAGTTTCCTGATCAAGCAGGTCATCGAGCAGGTCAGCGCCGAACTCCCCCATCTGCGGCAGTTCGCCACGATCTCACCGATTCCCGGTTTCCGCACCTGGCTCGACGCGAGGATCGGCTTCGATCCCGAATTACGTTCGCTTACCGACGAATTGGATGTGCTGGACCCGGCTGATCTCACCCCTGCCCGGGTGGCACGGTGTCGCGACCGACTCCTGTCGGCGCTTCTCACCTATCTCACCGTGGAGCGGCGTGATGACGGACGCCCGGTCGATGCGGTCGCCCGTTTCCACCTCGGTAACGGGGCTGCCGCGTGGCGGCTGAACTGGCCGGCCAACCCCAGTGCCGCAGCATGGCAGCAGTCCTACGGGGCGATGGTCAACTACCTCTACGAACCCAGCCAACTCGAGCGTCGCCATGAGGAGTTCGTGCGCCGGCGCAGCGTCGCTGTCATCGGGCCACTGCATGCCCTGGCCGACGCCCGATCCTGATCCCACGAGAGAGGAACACCACCGATGGCGCATGACCCCACCATGTACCGCATGTTCGCCGATCATGTTGCGCGACAGCCTGACAAGGGTCTCTTCGAAACCCCAGACGGGCGCACCGTGAGTTACCGCGACACCGCCGACACCGTGCACCGCATCGCCGCCCGACTCGTGGCCGACGGTGTCACGCCGGGCGACCGTGTCGCCATGCAGGTGGCCAAGTCACCGGAGGCCGTCGCGCTGTATCTGGCGACCCTGCAGATCGGTGGCGTGTTCCTGCCGCTCAACACCGCCTACACCGCCGCCGAGATGCGGTACTTCCTGGGTGACGCGCAGCCCCGTGTGCTGGTCTGCGCGCCCGAGCGGCAGGCGGACTACGCCGATCTCGCCGCCGAACTCGGCGACCTCGCCGACGGGCTCGTCGTCGAAACCCTCGGCGAGTCCGGTGACGGCACCCTGCTGCGCGACCACCAGCGGCACGAGGAGATCTTCGACGCCGATCCGACAGATCTCGCGGCCATCCTCTACACCTCCGGCACCACCGGACGTTCCAAGGGTGCGATGCTGACCCACGGCAACCTCGCATCGAATTGCCAAGCGCTCGTGCAGGCGTGGCGGTACACCGCCGACGATCGACTCATCCACGCCCTGCCGATCTTCCACATCCACGGCCTGTTCGTCGCCGTCAACATGACGCTGGCGGCCGGCGCGTCGATGTACTACCTGTCGAAGTTCGACACCGACGCCATCGTCGACCTGCTGCCGCGCGCCACCGTGCTGATGGGCGTGCCCACCTTCTACACCCGGTTGCTCAAGAGCCCGCGGTTGACCGCCGAACAGTGCTCGCAGATGCGCTTGTTCGTCTCGGGTTCTGCGCCGCTGCTGGCCAGCGACCACGAGGCGTTCGCCGAACGAACCGGCCACGCGATCCTCGAGCGCTACGGCATGACCGAGACGGGCATGAACACCACGAACCCTTACGACGGCGGTCCGCGCAGACCAGGCACCGTCGGAAAACCACTCCCGGGCACCGAGATGCGTGTCGTCGACCGCGACACAGCAGAGGTGCTGCCCGACGGTGACGTCGGCATCGTCGAGGTGCGCGGTCCCAACGTCTTCGCCGGTTACTGGCAGATGCCGGACAAGACGGCGGCCGAGTTCCGATCGGACGGGTTCTTCATCACCGGCGACCTGGGTCGCATCGACGAGGACGGCTACCTCTGCATCGTCGGTAGGGACAAGGACCTGGTGATCTCCGGGGGATACAACATCTATCCCAAGGAGATCGAAGAGCTGCTCGACGGCCACCCGAAGGTGCTCGAGTCCGCGGTGATCGGCGTACCGCACCCGGAGTTCGGCGAAACAGTGGTGGCGGTCGTCGTGCCGGCGCCGGATCAGCAGCCACAGGAGCGCGAGTTGCTCGACCACGTCGCTGCTGATCTCGCGCGGTTCAAGCAACCCCGCGCGGTGCGGGTGGTCGACGCACTGCCCCGCAACGTCATGGGGAAGGTCCAAAAGGCCGAGCTCCGAACGCGTTACGCCGATCTGTTCGCCGACGTCGACGCGTGACGACCCTTCAACACAGGAGTAGATGATGGTTCTCTATGGAGTGGCCGCGCTGGCTCTCTGCATGCTCACCGGCACGATCGTCGGCGAGTTGCTGGGCGTGGTTCTCGGTGTGGATGCGAATGTCGGCGGTGTCGGCTTCGCCATGATCATGCTGATCTTCGCCACCGACTGGTTGCGCCGAAAAGGCAAGTTTCCAAGGGCAAGTGAGCAAGGCGTGCTGTTCTGGAGCGCGATGTACATCCCCATCGTGATAGCGATGGCCTCCATCCAGAATGTCGCCAAGGCTGTCACCGGCGGTCCCATGGCGATCCTTGCCGGGCTGGGGGCACTGACCGCCGGTGCCGCGCTGGTTCCGGTGCTTTCCCGCATCGGCGAACCAGCCGAACCACTGCCGCCGTTGACCGAAGAAGAGAAGCAGGAGGCCTGAGATGGAGCTGATCAGTTCGGTACTCCAGAAGAACGATCTGCTGGTGGCGTTCGTGGTCATCGGCGCCCTGGTGTTGCTGTCGGGCTGGCTGTCGAGAACGCTGACACGCGGCCGACTGCACGGGTCGGCCATCGCGATCATCCTCGGGTTGGCGTTGGCCTACTGGGGCGGGGTGACGACCGGCGGCGACCACGGATTGGCCGATTTCGCCTTCTTCTCCGGCTTGGGCCTGATGGGCGGAGCGATGCTGCGCGACCTGGCGATCGTGTCCACCGCATACGGAGTCGATCTGAAAGAGATCAGGCGATCGGGTACAGCCGGCGCCCTGTCGATCGTGTTGGGCGTGGTGGTGTCGTTCATCGTCGGAGCCTGCGTCGCTGCGGCTTTCGGGTACCGCGATGCCGAGTCGTTGGCCACCATCGGCGCCGGTGCCGCCACCTACATCGTCGGTCCGGTGACCGGGACCGCCGTGGGCGCCAGCTCGGAGGTGATCGCGCTGTCGGTGGCGGCCGGGCTGGTGAAGTCCGTTGTCGTGATGGTCGGCACTCCGATGATCGCGCGGCTGATCGGACTGAACAATCCGAAGTCGGCCATGGCTTACGGCGGTCTGATGGGAACCACGTCCGGAGTGGCCGGCGGCCTCGCCGCCACGGACAAGCGCCTCGTGCCGTACGGCGCCATGACCGCGACGTTCTACACCGGGCTCGGTTGCCTGCTGGGCCCGTCGGTGTTCTACGTGGCGTTGAGGGCCCTCGTCGGAGCGTGAGCCCTGCCGGGCCGCCGCAGCCGCGTTCGCCGTGAGCCGGCGCGGCTAGACTGAGCGCCATGGCTGGCAGGATGTCCGAGCGGCGTACCGCGGACTTGGTATCCAATTTCCTTGCTGCGCAGCGGTATACCCGTGACGAGGTGTTCTCCGAGGCAGATCCGGTGCCGTCCCGGCCGGGAGTGCACGGGTGGTGGTTCCGGGAAATGCCGGGCGGCATCGACGTCTCCGACTGCGAGCAGCGCGACGGCTGGACCTTGCTGTACGTCGGGGTGAGTCCCGGCCCGCCGCGGGCCGACGGCAAGCCGCAGACCCCGCAGGATCTCCGCAAACGCATCCGCTACCACTTCGGCGCGGGCAACGCCGGGGCGGACGGCTCGACGCTGCGCAAGTCGCTCGGCGTCCTGCTCGGTGGCGAGCTGGGCTTCGCGTTGCGCAGGGTCGGGTCAGGGAAGCGGCAGACCTTCGCCGGTGGTGAAGCGGTCCTGACCCGGTGGATGGCCGAGAACGCGGCGGTGTCCTGGGTGCTGCACCCGGAGCCGTGGCATGTGGAAGCCAAGCTTCTCACCGCGCTGATGCTGCCGTTGAACCTGCAGGGCAACCAGCGCAACACCTTCGCGCCGGAGTTGAAGCGGCTTCGGCGTGATGCGGCGATCAAGGCCGGCAAGATGCGGGTGCTCGCCGAGTGGTCCTGAGCGGCACTGCTGCACCTGAACGGCATCGATCACGCGATCATTCGCGGCTGTTGAGGGTTTCCTTCATCTTCGCGATCGCGAAGCCCCAGCCCTGCTCGACGGTCGGCTTCGGCGGTATCGAGATCTCGGCAGGATTGGTCCGAAAGTCCAGCAGAGAAGGACCGTCGTGGGCCAGCGCCTCGGCGACGGCGTCGGCGATGTCATCCGGTCGGGTCACACAACGGGCGTGCAACCCCATGGCGGTGGCGACATCGGCGATGTCGGGGTTGTCGAGCTCGGTGCCGTGTTCGGGCAGTCCGCTCTGCTCCTGCTCGAGCTTCACCATTCCCAGGCGTCCGTTGTTGAACACGACGAACGTCGCGGGCAGCCGATAGGTCACGGCCGTACGAAGATCGCCCAGCAGCATCATCAACCCGCCATCGCCACAGAACGCGATGACTTGACGGTCGCGGTCGAGCGCTGAGGCCCCCAGCGCCTGCGGCATCGCATTGGCCATCGAGCCGAGGTTGTAGGAGCCGAGCAGCCGCCGATCGCCGCGCATCTCGACGAACCGCGACAGCCACACCGTCGACATGCCGGTGTCCGAGGTGAAGATGGCGTCGTCGGAGGCGGCGTCGTCGATCGCAGCCGCCACCGCCTCCGGCCGGATCAACTCGTCGGGGTTGTCCAGGTGTTTGCGTAGTCGGCCCAGCAGTTTGCGGTCGTGATCGGGTTCAGCCAGCCGGCGCTGCGCGGCGTGCCACACCTGGAATTCTGCGCGATGGCGGTCGAGGAACTTGGTGTCGGACCGCCGCTGGAGCAACGGAAGTAGTTGCGCCAGCGTGTCTGTGGCATCACCGACCAGCGGAGCCGCGACCGGCAGGCGACAGCCGATGTGTTCGGGTCTGCTGTCGAGCTGGACCACCTTTTTGTCCTGCGGCAGCCAGTCCCGGTAAGGGAAGTCGGTACCCACCAACAGCAGGGCATCGGCCCGGTGGAGGGCCAGGTGCGCGGCCGGGTTCCCGATCAGCCCCGACTGCCCGACCTGGTAGGGGTTGTCGCCTTCCAGTCCCTCCTTGCCCTTCAACGTCAGAACCATCGGCGCCGCCAGTGTTTTCGCCACCGACAGCACCTGCTCGCGCGCCTCCCGGGCGCCACAGCCGACGAGCATCGTCACGGTGTCGGCGTCGTTGAGCAGCGCAGCGGCCGCCTCCACATCGGCGGGCGCGGCCACCTGCCGCGAGCGCTGCGACGCGAATGACCGCTGATGGTCGGCAACCTCTTGATCGCCGATGTCACCGGGAATCGTCAGGACCGCGACGCCGCGCCGGGCCAGCGCCGAGTTGACTGCCTGCTCGAGCAGATACGGCAGCTGGGTGGGCGCGGTGACGGTGGCGTGGTACACGGCCACGTCGGCGAAGACCGCGTCGTTGTCGACCTCCTGGAAGAAGTTGCTCCACATGTCCGACGTGGGGACCTGACCGCAGATCGCCAGCACCGGGGCATGCGACTTCTTCGCGTCGTAGAGACCGTTGAGCAGGTGCAGCGAGCCCGGACCGACGGTGCCCATACAGACCCCGAGCGAACCGGTGAGCTGGGCCTGCGCCCCCGCGGCGAATGCCGCCGCCTCCTCGTGGCGCACACCGATCCATTCCAGCGTGTCCTGGCGGCGGATGGCGTCGGTGATGGGGTTCAGCGCGTCCCCGACCACCCCCCACACCTGACGGACGCCGAGATCGGTGAGTGCGGAGACGAGCGTCGAAGCGACGGTGGCCATGTCGCTCCTTTCTGTGTCGGGGTCACCTGTGTTGGAGACGAGCAGGGGTGAACGAGTCGGCATCGGCGGCCGCCCAGTCCGAGCGCCACGTCGGAACCGCGTCGTCGAGTAGGGCTTTCGCCGGTAACCACTCGAAAATCTCGGCGTACGAGCGCTGCTCGGTGGCCGACAAGCGCTTACGCAGCAGGTGCGGCGACAGGTCGGCGGGGTCGGACACACCCATTGACGCCATCAATCGCATCGCCTCGGCGACCGTCGCCTGTTGGTAACGGTAGACACGTTCGCTCTTGTCGACGACGTCCAGAGCTCGGGCCCGCCGCGGATCCTGGGTGGCGACACCCACCGGGCAGTGGTTGGTGTGGCAGCGCTGGGATTGGATGCAGCCGGTCGCCATCATCATCGACCGCGCTGCATTGGTGTAGTCGGCGCCCTGGATGAGCCGTTTCACGATGTCCGTGCCGGTGGCCACCTTGCCGCTGGCCCCGATTCGGATGCGGTTGCGCAGCCCGGTGCCTACCAAGGCGTTGTGCACGGTCATCAATCCGTCGGTCAGAGGAAGACCGACATGATCCTCGAATTCCAGCGGCGCCGCGGCGGTACCGCCCTCGGCACCGTCGACGATGATGAAGTCCGGGGTGATCCCCTCAATGAGCATCGCCTTGCAGATCGCAAGGACATCCACCCGGGAACCGACGCACAGTTTGAACCCGACGGGTTTGCCGTCGGCGAGCTCACGCAGACGGGCGACGAAGCCGATCAGCTGACGCGGCGTGTGGAACTCCGAATGCGCGGCCGGGCTGACACACTTCTGACCGGCGGGAACACCGCGGTAGCGGGCGATCTCATCGCTGACCTTGGACGCGGGCAGCACACCGCCGACGCCCGGTTTGGCGCCTTGACTGAGTTTGATGGAGATGCACTTGACGGCGTCGTTGGCTGCCTTGTCCTCGAACTGGTCGGGGTCGAAGGCGCCGTCCTCGGTACGCGTGCCGAAGTAGCCAGAGCCTATCTCCCACACTACATCTGCACCGCCGAGGTGATACGGCGTCAACCCACCCTCGCCGGTGTCGTGGGCGAAACCGCCTCGCTTGGCGCCGTTGTTGAGAGCCTTCAACGCGTTGCCCGACAACGCCCCGAAACTCATCGACGAAATGTTCATCAGCGCCATGTCGTAGGGACGGCGACAGTCCGGCCCGCCGATGCGCACCCGGGGCGGATCGGACGGCTGCTCGATCGGCGCGGTCGAGTGCACGAGGTACTCGTAACCGGGTTCGTCGATGTCCCGTTCGGTGCCGAACGACAGCTCGGCCGCAGTGCCTTTCGCGCGCTCGTAGATCAGCGATCGCACGTCTCGGTCGAAGGGCCGCCATCGAAATTGCGCTCGATGAAGTACTGCTGCAGTTCGGGCCGTAGAGCCTCCAGCAGATAGCGCATGTGACCGAGAATCGGATAGTTCCGCAACACCGCGTGCCGCCGCTGCACCAGGTCGTAGCAGCCGACCACAGCCAACATCGCCACCAACGCCGCCGGGATGAACCACCCCCAGTGCAAGACAAAGCCACCCGTGGCCAGCACGACGGCCAGGGCTGCCAATCCCGCCACGACCCCGACTCGGATCATCACCGACCGCCTCGCTTTCCGGGCCCGGTGACCCGTCGTGCTTTCGTCTCGGCTTCATACCCCGGCGTGGCGTTTTTCATCCGTATGGTTCGTCGACTCACAGCAAGCACCCAGCAATCAGAAATGCGTCTGCGGACGGTCGAGGGCACGCCCGTCGACAGTGATGTCGACCTTCTCGTTGTAGAACGCGACCATGTTGGCGATCGGCGCGACCGCAGGTAGCGGGGACTGATAGGTCCAGGCGAGATCGGTGTGCGTCGTCTCTCCGATGCGCGCCGACCAGTACCCGGACGTGACACCCTTGTAGGGGCAGAGCGTCTCGGTGTCCGAGGGCTCGAGGTGATCGAACGAGACGTCGGTCCGGTCGATGTAATACCGTGTCGGCAGGCCTGTTTCGAAGACGAGAACCGCGCTACGCGTGTCGGCCAGCCGGACGCCGTCGACGTCGACGGTGATGTGGCGGTGCGAGCGAAGGGCATCCACCCGCACGTACGGATTACGTGGGTGGCCGTAGATCGGCTCGTCCTCTTCGAACCACGTCACGGCCGTCCACTCGAAGCGCACCAGACCGGCGACCATCCCGTCGCCGGCGTCGAACACTCGCGCCGCTGCCGGATGTGTCGTCGACGGACCTACGACGGTGAACATGCGGGAGGTGCCGAACTGCACTTTCTGAGGATGATCGTCGTCACGCAGGAAGTCGGAGCGGACATCACTGAGCGGGATGTAGTACTGCGGGTAGTACGGCACCTCCCAGACGTACCTGGCGGCGACCGTGTCGAAAAGCTGCTGGCCGTCCAAGAATCCGCGGACTCGGCGCGGTACCGGCTCGACGCGTCCGCGCGCGGCCGCCATCTGCGGGTAGTCGGGCAGGGCAACGTGTGAGCGATCGGTCACGTGAGAGCTCCTCGCGGTTCAGCGATGCCGGATCAGCCGGTCACGCAGGCTGGTGATCCGCCAAGGATGATCCTCGTGCGGCCACATCCGCTCGATTTCGGCGTTGAACTCGGCGCCGAGCAAGATGACGATGCCGGTCACCCAGAGCCACAGAACGACAGCCAGGGGAACGGCCAGCTGGCTGAAGATGGCGTCATCGGCGACGCTGAAGGTCAGGTAGGCCCGCAGTCCCGCTGACGCCAGCACCCAGAGGGCGACCGCGAGCACGGCACCGGGCAGATCTCGGCGCCACGGCGTCTTCCATGGGACCCCGATGTGATAGAGCGTGGCCAGCCCGACGAGGACGACCAGTATCACGCTGGGCCAGAACATCAGGTCCAGAGCACGCAGCGTGGTGTCGGCGATCGCGTCGGGTGCCAGCCAGCGCACCAACCGCGGTCCGATGACCATGGGTGGTAGAACCGCCACCGCGCCGGCGAGCGCCGCGATCGTCAGACCCAGGGCCAGCAAGCGCCGTCGCCACCCGGGCCTCGGCTCGACGCCGTAGACGATCGTGATCGTCTCCAGGTAGCGGTTGACTGCTCGCGATCCGGTCCACAGGCTGAGCGCCAAGCTCAGCGAGACCACGCCGCCGCGAGTCTCGGCGAGCACGGTCTGCACCGCGTTCTCGTAGGTGGCGTACGTCGGATCGGACAGGAACGACTCGGGGATACCGAGCACGAGCTCGCTGAGTTCGGCGGTGCCCTGGGGGCCCAGAGCTGCTGCGACGAAGCCCAGGGAGCCGATGACGGCCAGCAGCAGGGCGGGCAGCGAGATCAGGGTGAACAATGCCGCCTCGGCTGCCAGGCCGGGCAATCGATCGTGTACCGCGGCGCGTCCGGTCCGCCAGATCAGTCGGCTCGTCTGTTGCAGCGGACCCGGGAGGCGGTCGAAACGTGCGGTCCCCCGGCTCAGCACGACGTCGCGGACAGCGCGCGCCTGGCGGGACAGCCGTGCACGCAGGTCTCGTACCTCGCGCTCGGGATCCATCACCTCGAGCCTAGGAGACCGCGCGGCGAGCGAGGAAGTCGGCGCCGGTCCCGCCGAACCGGACGCCTCAGCCCAATTGATCCAGCACAAGCGCCAAGATGAGACCCCCGGCGGCGGCCACACCCGTGGTGTACGAATCCTGCTTGAACGCCTTCGGGAACACCTCCGTGGCCAGCGATGCCACCACGGCACCACCGGCGAAGCACCTGATCAGCGCCAGCGCCGCCGCCGGCACCCCCGCCAGCAGCAGGTTGCCGCCCAGTGCGGCGACCGAGAGAAGTCCGGCCGTGGCGCTCCACAACGCGAACACCTTGCCGTTGGACGCCCCGCCACTCGACATCTGCTTCGCCCCGCCGGCGGCCTCGGGCAGATTGGACAGGAAGATGGAGCCCGACAGAGCGGCGACCTGGAGCGGCCCCGCCCCGATGAGAGCCACTCCGAGCGCCATGTTCTCCGGCACACCGTCCAGCGTGATGGCGGCCAGCAGCCCACCGCCGCTGTCGGAATCCCACCTCGTGTTGACCCACCGATCGAGTACCGCGAAGACGATCGCGCCGAGCAGAACCACCAGCGAGACCGCCCATATCGGGGCCTGCTCGGTCGCGGGACGGACGAGCTCCAGGACGACCGAGATGATGAGGGCGCCGCCCGCCAGCGCGACGATGAAGCCCTCGACCTTCTCGGGTAGCGAGCCGTAGATTCCCCACGCCGCACCCAGCATGAGTGCTGCGGAGACCACCAGAATGACGACGACGGTCAGCAACGGTCCCCTCCCCGTTCGTAGATGTCGGCGGGCCATCCGCGGCGGTGAATGTTACCTGGACATCACCGCAATCGTTGCGCAACCGCAGTCATCATGGGAAAGGAGCCCGTGATGCCTCAGATCAAGATGCCCGCGAAATCTGATCCATGCCTCAGGTAAGAATGCCCGCGAAACGGCGTTGGGTCAGGAGGCCTTGATCCGGATGCCTTTGCGGGTGTCGGGTAGGGCGGTGGGGATGCTGGCGAGGTAGAGCTGTTCGGTTTTCTCCTTGGCCAGCTGGAGAAGTCGGTTCTGCAGGTCGGCGATCTGGCGTCCCATCGCGGCCGGGTTCAGGCTGTCGCGGTAGGTCAGGAGCTCCGATTCTTGGGCTGGTGAGAGGACGCCGGCCGCCAGTAGCCGGTCCAGTGGGGTCTTGGGCTGGTCGTAGAGACGGCGGCGCCGGCCGTCACCGCTGCTGGCGTAGCCGATGGGTTTGATGGTGGGGGTCAGGTAGTTGAGCCGGTCGTTGACCAGAGGCCAGAGCCGGTTGAGCACCGCACGTTCCTCGTCGGTGTCGTAGCGGTAGTAGAACCCGTACTTGCGGACGAGATGGTTGTTCTTGGACTCGATGGTGGCCTGGTCGTTCTTCTTGTACGGCCGGGAGCGGGTGAAGAAGATCTCCATCTGCCCGGCCCATTTGATGACGGCTTTGTTGAGGAACTCGGTGCCGTTGTCGAAGTCCAAACCAGTTACCTCATACGGTATTTCATGCACACCTGCTTTCAGGGCGGCCAGGATGTGGGTGTGGGCGTTGTTGCGCACGGTCCGCGTGAAAGTCCAGCCGGTGTGCACATCGGTGAGGTTGAGGGTGCGGGCGAACTCGCCCTTCAACGTCGGCCCGCAGTGCGCGACGGTGTCTCCTTCGAAAAAGCCTGGCGCAGCTTCGATTTCGTCGGTGGCCTTGCGAATCTTGACCGACGAGCGCAACAGCGGCGAGGGCTTGGTGGTGGACTTGCCCTTGATCTGGTCTTTGGCTTTCACCGGCGCCAGATAGCGGTCGATTGACGCCGCGCTCATCGCCAACAGCTCCTCGCGCACCGTCGGGCTGTAACGGTCACGGCCAAAGACCAACTCGCCGTGGCGCTCCAACCCGTCGAGCTGCAGGGCCATCGAAGCAGCCAGGTACTTGCCGCACTGCCCACCCGAGGCGGCCCAGACCTTCTGCAGCACCTTACGGGTGTCATAGCTGTACTTCGGCGAGCGCGGTTTGCGCGGCCGTTTTGCGACACTGCGGCCCGCACCCGGCGGGCGCCTGGCCGCTACCGTGAGCCGCCGGCGGGCGTTATCACGCGACCAGCCGGTCACCTCGACCACCTGATCCAGAATCCGGCCCCGGTCCTTCTTCGAAGCCCTCACATACGCCTTGGCGTACCTGGCGGTGACCTCGGCACGAGACGCCATCGACAACCCACTTCCCATGCTCCACGACGATCACCATTTCGCGGGCATTCTTACGTGAGGCACCGAGGGCGTTTCGCGGGCACTTTTCGTGAGTCAAGCCGGAGCCTGGCGAGGCAGCCATCGAGGTGACACAATTCAGTCACTTGAATGAGGACGTGATGACGTGGACGCTCTTGATATGGCGACCGCCGAACGCACGGATCTCGCTGACCTGTTGGACACCTTGACGCCCGCGCAATGGGCGGCGCCGTCGCTGTGCGAGGGCTGGCGTGTACGCGATGTCGTCGCACACGTGATGAGTTTCGACGGCGTCACCTTCGCCGGTATGGTGCGGCGCGCCATCCGCGGTCGAATGCGGCACATCAATCAGGTGGGTGTCGACGAACTCGCCTTTCTCACCACCGAACAACTCCTGCAGCGGTTGCGCGCGCATCTGAGGCCGCAGGGCTTGGCCACGACGTTGGGAGGTCGCCTCGCCCTGCTCGATGTCACCATCCACCATCAGGACATCCGGCGTCCGTTGGGGATGCCGCGCCAGATCCCGGCACCTCGACTGCGGCGAGTCCTCGCCGACAGCGTGCGCAGCCCGGAATTGCCGGCGTGGCGTCTCGCTCGAGGTTTACGGCTGGCCCCCACCGACCTCGACTGGACGCACGGCTCGGGCCCCGACGTCACAGGACCGGCGGAAGCCGTGCTGATGGCGATCACCGGCCGACGGATCGCCGTCCCGGAACTGGCCGGTCGCGGCCGGTCGATACTGTTGAGCCGGCTCGCTCGCTGACCCCAGCCGAGACCTGCCCTGAGGTGTTGTGACTCTCGGCTCGGCGGTGGCCGATCAATCCGCGGCGGTCGTGCTACCCAGCAGATCCCGGACGCGATTGGCGACGCGAATGAACTCCGGACGCTCCATCGTCTCGGCGTAGTCCCGATCCACTGGCAGGTCGACGTCGAGCGTCTCGACGATCCGGCCGGGACGAGGGCTCATCACGACGACACGGTTGGCCAGGTAGACGGCCTCGGCGACAGAGTGGGTCACCAGGACGACTGTCGTCTGTGTTTCCCGCCAGATGCGATGCAGTTCGACGTTCATCTTTTCCCGAGTCAGCGCGTCGAGCGCACCGAACGGCTCGTCCATCAGCAGCACGTCGGGTTCGTGCAGCAGCGCCCGGCACAACGAAACCCGTTGCTGCATACCGCCCGAGAGCTCGTAGGGCATCGCGTTGGCGAAGCCCGAGAGTCCCGTCATGTCCAACAGGTGATCGCACCGGCGCGCAGCGTCCTGCCGGGACATGCCGCGCATCTCGGCCTGAAGAAGGATGTTCTTGCGCACACTGCGCCATTCGAGCAGTGCGGCGCGCTGGAAGACGTAGCCGATCTCGCGCTGGGGCCCACGCACGGATCTGCCGCGCAGACGTACCGCGCCGCTGGTGGATCCGGTCAGTCCGGCGATCACCTTGAGCAGCGTCGACTTCCCGCACCCCGAGGGGCCTGCGATGGTGACGAACTCGCCGTCGGCGACCTGCAGATCGATGTCCTGCAGCGCAGTGGTGGTCCCCCGCTTGGAGGAGAACGTCACCGTGAGTCCTTCCACGGTGATGCCGGCGGGGGTCACGCCGGTCGACGGATCGATGGTGGCGGCGGTCATCTCCGGTCCCCTCACTCGTCGCCGCGCGGGCTGATGGAGGAGTCCCAGTACTCGCTGGGATCCTTGGCTGTCTCCAGCAGACCCGCCTGGTTCAGGGTGGCGATGGTGGACTTCCAGTCTGCTTCGGTGTTGACGCCTGGCGCCTGATCCGCGGTCGCCGGGGTGCTCAACAACGGAATGGTCTGACGCCACTGCTCGAGCAGCACCTCGCGCGGCGGCATCTGCGGGTCTTTGCCTGCCATGGCGTCCACGGCGCCCTCGGGGTCGGCGATCGCTGCCGCGAAGGCCTCGCTGGTGGCTTCGACCATCTGCTGCGCGAGTTCTGTCCTGTCGGAGAGGGTTTCGGTGTTGGCGATGAGGCCGTTGCTGTAGAAGTTCAGGCCCGCATCGCTGTACCGGAGGTAGCGCATCTCGCGACCGCTCTTGTTCGCGATCGTCGGGCCCTGGTCGTGGGCGAAGCCGATCAATCCGTCGACTCGGCCGGACATCAGGGCGGACATCTTGCCCGCGGCGTCGAGACTCTGCTGCTTGACCTGGTCCTCGGGCACACCGACCTTCTCGAGGTAGATCGGGAAGGTCGTCGTCGGCGCGTCACCGGCGGATACCGCGATGGTCTTGCCGACGAGATCCTGGGGGGTCTCGATCCCCGAGTCCGCGAACACCTGCACCGCCGACGGCGTCGTCTGCAGGAAGACGCCCATGCTCTTGGCCTTGACGCCCTTGTCGATGTTGCTGAGTACCGCAGGGGTGTCCGCCCAGCCGAAATCGACCTGCTGGGAACCGACGGCCTGCACGGTCTTGGTCGAACCCTGCCCGGCGTCGATCGTGAGGTTGATTCCATGTTCGGCGAAGATGCCCTTCTCGACGCCGTAGTAGAACGGCGCGTGCTCACCGTAGGGGTACCAGTTGAGCATCAGTGTCGCCGGTGAAGTCGATCCGTCGGCGGCGGTTGAGGTCTCGGAGCCACTGCCGCCGCAGGCGGTCAGCGTCAGCAGGGTGGCGGTGGCCGCGGCGGCGATGCCGACGGCCCGTCGGTGCAACGACATGGTCTCTCCTGGGTTCCGGGTCAGGCTTGGGTGGTGGATGAATTGACGCGGCGCGACGAGTGCCACGGGATGAGCAGCTTCTCGGCGATCTCGATGATGGCGAACAGTGCGATGCCCAGCACGGACATGATCACGAGTGCGGCGAACAGCATTGCGGTGTCGACGTTTCCGTTGGCCTGCAGGATGACGTAGCCGAGTCCCTCGTTGGAGCCGACGAACTCACCGACGACAGCACCGGTGACGGCGAGTGTGGCGGCGACTTTCAGTCCCGACATCAACTGGGGCAACGCTGCGGGAAAGCGGATCTTGGCGAAGGTCTTGAGCTTGCTCGCACCCATGGTCGACGTCAGTTCGAGAATCTCCGGATCGACCGACCTCAGGCCGGCCAGTCCCGAGATGACGATCGGGAAGAACGCCATCAGGACGGCGACCAGGATCTTGGGCGACGTGCCGAAACCCAGCCACACGATGAACAGCGGCGCGATCGCGATCTTCGGGATCACCTGGGCGAACAGGATCAACGGATAGACGGTTTTCTCGATGTTCGACGAGTAGACCATCACGACCGCGACGAAGACACCGACCACAGTGGCGATAGCGAAGCCGACCACCGTCTCCCAGGTGGTGACCCAGGTGTTCTGGGCGAGGTACGCGGCGTTGTCCACGGCGGTCTGCCACGTATCGGCGGGTGAGGGCAGGATGTAGGGAGCGACGAGGTCGGCCTCGGTGACGGCCCACCACGCCACGAGAAGCGCGAGCAGCAGAGCGGACGGGCGCCAGATGCTCGACAGCGTGGCCATCGGCGACAACGATGTCCGCGGGGATCGCCGCGGGCGCCTTTCCTGTGCGGCGGGGCGCGTGGCCCGGCGCGATTCCGCGGGTGCGGTTACGGCCATGGATGAATCCTTGATTCGAAGGTCCGGGCGGGCGAGCACCCGATGGGAATGCGCTTTCCGAAGCACTTCCGACCCTAACGTGATGCAGCGCACACTGTCAACGACGCTGCGCAACGACCCGGCGTCAGTGGAGGTCAGAGTTGCGTGCTGGTGCGGAGCACGACCTCGCCGGGGACTCGTTCCCGACGGTCGCCGGCGCCCGGATCGGTGCACAGCGCGAGTTCGACTGCGCGTGCCCCGATCCGTTCCAGCGGAAGGGCCACCGTCGAAAGACTCGGCCAATGGTCACGCAGCGTGGGGATGTCGTCGAAGCCGGCGATACAGACGTCGCGCGGGACCTCCAGGCCCATCTCCCGCCATGCGGCGATCGCACCGATGGCCATCACGTCGGTGACGGCGAAGACGCACACCGGCGGGGCGCCGGTCGCGGGGCCGAGCTGCAGCGCGGCGGCCAGCCGCCGGGCAGCCGAGTGCCCCCCGTCGCGGGTGAAATCGCCCGAGACCTCGACCAGCGGAGTGATGCCTCGCCTCCCCAGGGCGTCGACGAAACCGTTGCGGCGGTCCACCGCGGTGCGAATGCTGCCCGGCCCGCCGATCACGGCGAACTGCGTGTGTCCCAACTCGACCAGCTGATCAGCGAGTTCTGCTGAGGAAAAAGCATTTTCGGGTTCGACAGCACCGCCGAAGGCCAACGGCTGACCGATGACGACGATGCGACCGCCGTTGTCCCGATAGCGGCCGAACTCGGTTTCGATGTCGCGGTCGAGGTGTCCGCTCTGGCGGGAACCAGCCAGCACGATCGCGTCGGCGCGGTGCGAAATGAAGGTGCTTACCGCGTCGCGTTCGATGTCGTAATCGCGGTCGGTACTGGCGAGCAGCACCTGCTTTCCGGCCGCGCGCGAGGCGTTCTGCACGCCGCGCGCTATCGACGAGAAGTACGGGTCGGCGATGTCGTGCACCACCAGGCCGAGCAGTCCGGTCGACGCTCTCGCCAGCGCCTGGGCCTGCGCGTTCGGCACGTAGCCCAGCTCCCTGGCCGCCGCCCGGACGCGATCGGCGACGCCCTCGCCGGGCACGCGAGCGGACCCGTTGAGCACCCGGGACGCCGTTGCCTGGGACACGCCCGCACGGGTCGCCACGTCCTGCAGGGTGACCGCCATCCGCTTGCCTTTCTCAATCGCCACGTCACGGGCGAGTTCCGGCGCACGGGTTGACCGACGCGCGGCTGTGAGCTTACCGTGGAATGCGCATTCCGAAGTGCAATCCACCGCCCTTTCGCGCAGCGTCGACGCCGCGCCCCACGATGGAGCACATTCACCATGACCACTGCCCGCAAGACTCTGCGCATCGCCATGAACGGCGTCACCGGCCGCATGGGCTACCGCCAACACCTGGTGCGCTCGATCCTGCCGTTGCGCGACTCGGGCTTGGCGCTCGAGGACGGCTCACGCGTCGCCGTCGAGCCGATCCTCATCGGCCGTAACGCCGACCGTCTCGCCGATCTCGCCGCCCAGCACGGTGTCGAGCACTGGACCACCGACACCGCTGCGGTCATCGCCGATCCCACCGTAGACGTCTACTTCGACGCCCAGGTGACGTCCCGCAGGGTCGAGGCACTGACCGCCGCGATCAAGGCGGGCAAGCACGTCTACTCCGAAAAGCCAACGGCCGAAACGTTGGTCGAGGCCATCGAGCTCGCCCGGATGGCCGAGAACGCCGGCATCGTGGCCGGCGTCGTCCACGACAAGCTCTATCTGCCCGGCCTGGTCAAATTGCGCCGACTCGTCGACGAGGGCTTCTTCGGCCGCCTCCTCTCGATGCGTGGCGAGTTCGGCTACTGGGTGTTCGAGGGTGACGGTCAGGCGGCGCAGCGGCCGAGCTGGAACTACCGCGCCGAGGACGGCGGCGGGATCACCGTCGACATGTTCTGCCACTGGAACTACGTCATGGAAGGTCTGCTGGGCAAGGTCGAGGCGGTCACCGCGAAGACCGTCACCCACATCCCGACACGCTGGGACGAGGCAGGCAAGGAGTACGCCGCCACCGCTGACGACGCCGCATACGGCATCTTCGAGATCGCCGGCGGCGTCATCGCGCAGATCAACTCGTCGTGGGCGGTGCGTGTGCACCGCGACGAACTCGTCGAGTTCCAGATCGACGGCACCCACGGTTCGGCCGTTGCGGGACTGCGGAATTGCGTCGCGCAGCAGCGCGCGCACACGCCGAAACCCGTGTGGAATCCCGATCTGCCCGTCACCGAGAAGTTTCGCGACCAGTGGCTCGACGTGCCGGCCAACGCCGACCTGGACAACGGCTTCAAGCTGCAGTGGGAGGAGTATCTGCGCGACGTGCTCGCCGCGCGGTCGCATCGCTTCGGACTGCTCTCGGCCGCACGCGGTGTCCAGCTCGCCCAACTCGGCCTCGAGAGTTCCGCACGCGGTGTGCGCCTCGAGGTTCCGGAGATCGTGCTGTGACCCTCACCGCGGACACCACCGCCCGCATCGCTCTCCCCCTCGACGGCGCCGTGCGGTCCTACCAGCTGTCCTCGCCGGGTGCGTGGCGACGGCCCGATCGGCCGATCACATCGCGGATCGCCTACGCCGCAGCACATGTCGTGCCGAGGGTGACCGCCGACAACACCCCCGGCGCGCCCGCCGATCTCGACTGGGACGCGACGCTGGCCTACCGGCATGAGCTGTGGTCCTACGGCCTCGGTGTCGCCGACGCGATGGACACGGCGCAACGCGGCATGGGCATGAGCTGGGCCGCCACCGCCGAACTGATCCGCCGGAGCGCGGTCGAGGCAGCTTCGGTCGGAGGCCGGCTGGCCTGCGGCGCGGGCACCGATCAACTCGAGCTCCCCGACATCCGCTCGGGGACGGCGGGTCTGGCCACGGTGACCGACGCCTACCGCGAGCAGATCGCCACCATCGGCGAAGCGGGTGCGCAGGTGGTCGTGATGGCGTCACGCGCGCTCGCGGCCGTGGCCACCTCAGCCGACGATTATCTCTCGGTGTACCGGACGCTGCTGTCGGAAGTGGAGCGCCCGGTGATCCTGCACTGGCTGGGCGAGATGTTCGACCCGGCGCTGCGCGGATACTGGGGAAGCGCCGACATCGATTCGGCCACTGCCACATTCGTGCGCCTCATCGAGGAGAACGCGGACAAGGTCGACGGCGTCAAGGTGTCCCTGCTGGACGCCGGGCGCGAGGTCGCGCTGCGTCGGGCACTGCCGGCGGGAGTCCGGCTGTACACGGGCGACGACTTCAACTATCCCGAGTTGATCATGGGCGACGAGCACGGACACTCCGACGCCCTGCTCGGCATCTTCGCAGCGATCTATCCCGCCGCGTCGACGGCCCTGCAGGAGATCGACGCCGGTCATCCCGTGCTCGCCCGCGAGATCCTCGATTCGACACAGGAACTCGGCAGGCACATCTTCGAGGCCCCCACCTACTACTACAAGACGGGCATCGCCTTCCTCGCCTGGCTCAACGGCCATCAGCCCGGTTTCGCGCTCGTCGGCGGACTGGCCTCCGGACGGTCGGTGACGCACCTGACGAAGATCTTCGTCCTCGCCGACAGGGCCGGCCTGCTCGCAGATCCCGACCGCGCGGTCCACCGGATGCGCGTGTTCCTCGAACTGAACGGAATTACCCAATGACCGGCACGGACTTCGCCCGGCTCTCGTTGAACACCAAGACCACGAACTCGTGGAGCCTGCGCGAAGCGGTCGAGGGAGCGGCAGCCGCCGGGCTGCCCGCTGTCGGGTTGTGGCGCGACCGGGTCGCCGAGGCCGGTGTCGCCGAATCGGCCAAGACACTGGCCGACAACGGGATTCGTGCATCGAGTCTGTGTCGCGGCGGTTTCCTCACCGGGTTCGACGACGGCGCACTCGATGACAACCGGCGCGCCATCGAGGAGGCCGCCGCGCTCGGGGCCCCCGAACTCGTCATGGTGGTCGGCGGCGTCCCGGACCGGGACCTTCCCGGGGCGCGCGCACGGGTCGCCGACCGAATCGGCGCGCTGGCTCCTCACGCCGCCGCGTGCGGGGTCCGGCTGGCTCTGGAACCCCTTCACCCCATGTACTGCGCCGATCGTGCGGTGATCTCCACGTTGGCCCAGGCCCTCGCTCTCGCAGCACCGCACCCGGCGGATGTCGTGGGCGTCGTGGTGGACACCTTCCACGTGTGGTGGGACCCGGAGTTGACTCAGCAGATCGCTGAAGCCGGAAGACAGGGGCGCATCAGCAGTTACCAGGTCTGCGACTGGCTGGTGCCCATGGCTGCCGACCCGCTGATGTCGCGCGGCATGATGGGCGACGGGGTCATCGATTTCGCGTCGGTGACCGCGATGGTGTCTGCTGCTGGTTACCGCGGTGACGTGGAAGTCGAGATCTTCAACGCCGACGTGTGGTCCGCCGATCCGCGCGGGGTCGTGCAGACGATGAAGCAGCGGTATCGCGAGTTGGTGCTGCCCGCTCTGTCAGAGTGAGGGTGCTCGTCGCGCCGTAACTGGAGCCTTTTTGGGCGCCGGGCGTGCGACTTTGCCCTCGCCGTCCTGGCATCGTGGTCGGCCGGTCAGGAGACTGTCGCGACCGAGCGCTCCTGTCACCAGCGGTAGTCGAGGAACTTCCCGTCGAAGGTGACCACTACACGGTCGCCGTCCGGATCTGCGCGGCGCTTGACGTCCACCTTGAAGTTGATGGCGCTCATGATGCCGTCACCGAACTCCTCGTGGATCAACTCTTTGAGGGCGGGCCCGTAGACGGCGAGCGCCTCGTGGAACCGGTAGATGGTCGGATCGGACATGAGCGCGGGGTCGATTCCGCGGCTGGGCTGCAGCGCAAGGCTCTCGGCCACCTCGCTGTCGAGCTCGAGCAGCGCGCACACCCGCTCAGCCTGAGCGGCCGGCATGGGGTGCTGGCCGAGCAGGGCGGCCACACACCACACCAGGGGCGCATCGATCTCCGCCGCGATGTCGGACCATTCCAGCTTCTTGCGGATGCGAGCGGCCTTGATCAGCTCCGCGGCCTCGTTCTTGGGCATGATCGGGGTCATCGGGCACTCCGTCCTGTTGCCATCAGCGAGCGGTCCTCCGAGGGTAGTTCGACCAGCCGTGTATCGCCGGTGCGGGCGTGCGTGGCAAACAGCGTCAATCCCACGAAGGTCAATCCACCGACGAGATTGCCGATCACCGTGGGGATTTCATTCCACATCAGGTAGTCGCCGATCGAGAAATCGCCGCCGAGCATGAGCCCCGACGGGAACAGGAACATGTTGACGATGGAATGCTCGAAACCCATGTAGAAGAACAGCATGATGGGCATCCACATCGCGATGACCTTGCCCGAGACGCTAGTGGACATCATCGCCGCCACGACGCCGGTGGAGACCATCCAGTTGCACAGCACTCCGCGGATGAACAGTGTCAACATGCCTGCAGCACCGTGCTCGGCGTACCCCACCGTCCGGCTGTGGCCGATCTCACCGATCCGCTGACCGACTTCGTTGGGGTCGACACTGAAGCCGTAGGTGAACACGACCGCCATCATCAGGGCAACGACGATGGCGCCCGCGAAGTTTCCGACGAAGACCAGGCCCCAGTTGCGCATCATCGACCTGAACGTCACGCCGCGCCGCTTGTCGAGCAATGCCAGCGGGACGAGCGTGAAAACGCCTGTCAGAAGATCGAATCCGAGCAGATAGAGCAGACAGAATCCGACGGGGAACAAAACCGCGCCGAGCAACGCGTTGCCGGTCTGCACGGTGATGGTCACGGCGAACGCCGCCGCGAGGGCGAGGATGGCGCCTGCCATGAAGGCTCTAATCAAGATGTCGCGGGTCGACATCAACGCTTTCGACTCGCCGGCGTCGATCATCTTGCCGACGAACTCGCTCGGACTCACATACGACATACACAACCTTTCCGGGGGACCGTTGCCTTCACGATTCCCCGGTCGGATTGCCGATTCGCAACAGCGTGTGGACAGTCGTGTTGCCACCCCCTCACAGCCAACCCCCAGGTTGTGTGAGGCGGGCTGGTGAGCGGCGGAGACGGCTGTCCACCCATTGCCGGAGCCGATCCGCCTGACTCAATCGGCCCCTGCGGTCAGGATGCTGCCCGCGAATTGTCCTCTCGCGGCGTCGACGTCGAACCGGATCCGGCCCCGATCCGGGGGCGTAGCCCATAGTCGTCGGGCCGCATCGTCATGTCGGCATAGCTGTCGAGATCCTGTTCGGTTCCAAGCGTCAGCTCGACCGCCGTCTTCGCTTGGAACAGTGCGATCACCGCCTGCTGGTGATGGTCGGTACCGAGGGAGGTGAGGGCCAGCGCAAGCTTGCGGTCGACGTAATCGACAGACCGCTCCAGGTCCGACTTCGCCGGCTGGATCGGGCGGGGCTGCGGCGCGGCAACTCCTTCCATGCCGAGCCCGCTGTACCAGCGATACCCGAGCGCGCCGAGAACAGCCGCGCAGCCCGGGATGACGACGATGACGCAGAGCAGACCGGGAGTGCCCTCGAGAACCAGTGCACCGACGAATCCGAGGAGCAACGTCGTGCTCGTCACGAACAGCAGTCGCGCCGAGGGGGGCACCGCTGCCAGCGCACGACCCATCTGAACGACCGTGCGTGCGCCCGACCGTGCCGCGCGACCGATAAGACTGAACAGCGATCGGAAGATCGTGACGACTCGGCGTCCGATGTCGTCGACGTGCTGGCGGGTGACAGGTGACTTCGGTATCGACCACGTGCGCTGCTGTGGCGATGGGCTTGTCGCGCACGGAGGGTCTGTAGGCGCCTCGGTGGGGGCGGATTCGGCTGCGCTGCTCGGCTGGGCATCCACTCCCCCCACCGGTTCCGAAGCCTTCGTCACATCCGCATCAGAAGTCACAGACGCATCATCTCGCAATTGGTGCTCGCGATCACCGTGACGCGCCGTCGGAGGATGGCTCGACCGATATCCGTCGGGCGGCCTGTCGGGCCAATCGGGCGGGCCGTCGCGGCGCCTGTTTCGTCGGGAGGTCTAGTGCGACGCGGTCAGCCGCGCGGAGCCCGTCACGCGGCCCGCCGAGCGTGGGCGCCGGCGACGCACAGCGACGGCATCCTGCTCGGTGAGGTACTCGACGAAGTGGGTGACGATCCACGCTGCGCCGCAAAGCGCCAGTGCGAGACCGAAGCTCGCGGGCGATCCGAAAAGCATTGCGACCAAGGCGAACGTGCCCGACGCTATGGCGGCGACCATGGCGACCGTGTGGACGATGACATATCGACGTCGCCGACGAAGTGTTGGTGTACTTGTTGTCATGTGACGTACCTCCGTCACAAGCGATTCCCGAGCGTCCGCGGCGCTAAACAACATGGTTGTTATTCGTTCGTGATTCGGGTGGTCTCAGAGGCCGAACCGACACCGGGTCGAGCGGACTTCAGTTGCTCATTGGGCTCGAGGTCCGGTGCGGTGCCGAGGTCAGCGTGCGGAGCCCGCATCCGTCAGTAGCAGCGCTGCCTCGTTGTAGGGAAACGCCCGAAAGAGCAGCCGGGAAGGCCCTGTGACGAGGTCCGCGGCCTCGGCTTTACTCACCACCCGGGGCTCGACGAGCGCAACAGCTCGTCCGCGCTTACGCAGCACTGCCGGTCCGCCGGCCAGGACGTTCTTCAACCAATCCGTCTGCAGGCCATAGCCGATGAGGATGGCGTAACCCTTATGGGTCTTGAACACCAAAAGGGGTGTGCGATATCGCTTCCCCGACTTCCGCCCGATGTGCTCGAGTGTCCCGAGGTTCGGAAGCCACGGTGTGATGGTGCGGGCCGCCGGATTGGTGATCCGCTTGTTGAACTGTGCGACTCGTCGAGGGACGCGCATGTTCGGAGTCTAGGTGTCGGTCGAAGGGAGTTGATGCCGACGCGGTGTTGACGCAGGGAGCTGCCGGCGACAGCGATCACTCGAAGTTCGAATCGCAAGTGGCCCCGCCCGGCGAGGATGCTTGTGCCCCCAGTCGGACTCGAACCGACACTTGGCGGATTTTAAGTCCGCTGCCTCTGCCAATTGGGCTATGGGGGCTTTGCAGCTCAGAGCATACTTCAGGCCGTTTCGGCCTTTTTCTGACGTCCCGAGTACCGCAGTGATACCGCAGTACTGTCGATGGCCTTGCCCAGCGCATCGGCGACACCGCTCAGATCATCGTTGAGCAAGTGACCGTAGCGGTCGAGCGTCATCGCCGCCGTCGCGTGTCCAAGTAGCCGTTGCACGACCTTGACGTTAGCGCCTGCGCTGATCGCCAGCGACGCCGTGGTGTGCCTTAGGCCATGGGGTACCAGCCCCTCGATCCCGACTTCGGCGCACGCATTGTCGAACGCCCACCGGTACTCGCCGAGCGGCAAGAACCCGCCTTTGCGGCTCGGGAACACCAGTGCATTCGGATCGGTAGGCAATTCAGCGTGAAGCCGCTTCCACACAGGTTCGGGTACCGGCACGTGGCGATCCCGCTTCGTCTTGGTCGTTGACTCGACGATGCCCTTACCGGTGACCGCGGTCGCGGACGATCGCACCGTGAGCACGCGGTCACCCACATGCCGGCGCCTCAGTGCTACGGCTTCGCCGAACCTCAGCCCGCAGTAGCCGAGGACCAGCGTCAGCGTCTCGAACCGATCGGCAGCCTTGGCCAGCATCAACAGCTCGGCATGACTCAGATACCGCCGCTCACGCTCGGCTTGTTCGGGAAGATCCTCATCCCGCTTTATCTCCAGAGCGACGTTCTTCGCGACCTTGCCGGTTCGTTGCGCGTATTTGAGGACAGCGCCGACGAGCTGGTGCGCCTGGGTGATCCGGCTTGCCGACAGACCCGCGCCTCGTTGCCCACCATCGACAGACAGAGCGCCCAGCCAGGTCGAGTACGACTCGTAGTCGAGCCGTTTCAGCGGGACGTCTTCCCACTTGGGCAACACCACCGTGTCGAGCAACGAGCGATACCCTGCAACGGTTTTCGGCTTCCGATGCTGTTTGGTGGTGAACCACTGCTCGGCGACCGTGCCGAACGTTTCGGCACTCTTGCGGGGATCGACATACTCACCGCGCTGAACGTCCGCAGTGAGACCGTTCAGATAGGCCTGTGCATCCGGCTTGCGCTGGAAGCTCTTGGTGCGCTCGGCTCCGGTGGCATCAACCCACCTGACGCGCCAGCGCGACACCTTGCCGTACACCGCGGATCTCTCGGTGCGCATCGTTCCGTCCGGATCTTTGACGCGCTTGTGCCAGCGGTCGTCGATACCCGCTCGCTCGTTCCGGGTGATCACGAATCGAACATACCGCAGTAATCCGCGTCATCCGTCCGCTTTGCGATCCATCGTTCTTCGACCTTCGGCCAACTCAATCCGAAGCAGCATGACCGGAAATACTTTTCGGTCAATGTGGCTGTGGTGGTGGACACGGCGCCATAGCCGCAGTCACTGTTGGCTCAGCCAAACCAACCGTAATTCAGGAGGAATCTGATGGAATTGCTAGGAGCCAAGGAAGTCTCGGACCTGACCGGTGTCCCGGTTGGGACGCTGAGGTACTGGCGTCATTCGGACATCGGTCCAGCGAGCTTCACCTTGGGCCGCCGGGTCGTTTATCGACGCGATGAGGTTCTGCGATGGATCTCCCAGCGGGAGAGCACAACCCGGCGCGGAGGCGGCGACGCCGCGTGACGCCGACGAATGAGAAAGACCTCGGGGTCTAGCCGAGGCCTTTCGTTCGAACCACCCGATTACCCAAAACGGAAGTTCCCCATGAGACTAACCCGTCATGCCGGCCTGCGGAAGCACCACAGGCTTGATTGCCTATGAGCAGCAACGCAGATAATGACAAGAAATCCGTCGCCGCACGCCTGGTCACTATGGCCCAAGAACGCTATCTCCTCGGAGTTTCCGAAGACGGCAAGCCCTTCGGCGCCGAACGCAGCCGGCCCCATCTGGCGATACTACTGCGCGCAGGAAAAGCTGGCCTGCGCGCCGAGCTCGCCTCCCGGTACTTCAATGACACCGGGACCGTTGCCGGCGGCCAGGCCCTCACCGACGCCACGCTGGTCCTCGAAGGCTTGGCCGCCAACCAGCCCCCGGAGAAACTGCACCTGCGCATCGCCGACCACCACGGCACGAGCTACATCGACACCGGCCGACAAGACGGAAAGGTCATCCGCATCGGCCAGGGTCGATGGACAGTCGCCGACTCAGCTCCGGTTCGGTTCTTGCGGACAGCGCTGACCGCCGAGATGCCTCTCCCACCCGCCAACGGTGACGTCAACAAGCTATGGAACTTCGTTAACGTTGCCGTCGAGGACCAACCCGTGTTGCTTGCAGTGCTCATCGCTGCGCTCGTCCAGTGCGATGTCCCGCACCCTGTGTTGGCGCTGTTCGCCGAGCAAGGCAGCGCCAAAACCACGACGACGCGCATGCTGGTCGATCTCATCGACCCCTCCTCTATTGAAGTGCGCCAGGCGCCCCGCGACGCCGACTCGTGGGTGACCGCTGCCTCCGGTTCCTGGGTAGTGGCCCTGGACAATTTGTCCGCGATCCCACCGTGGTTGTCGGACTCGCTGTGTCGAGCTGCGACAGGCGACGGCAACGTCAAACGCGCGCTCTACACCGATGCGGACCTCGCAGTGATCAAGTTCCGCCGCTGCATCATCGTTAACGGCATCGACGTCGGCGCAATACGTCCCGACCTCGCCGAACGCATGGCAATGGTTGATCTGCGACGCATCGAACGCCACATGCGACAGTCTGAGGCCACTCTGCGACAACAGTGGCGCACGGCTCTACCAGGCATTTTAAGCGGGCTCCTCAACCTGGCCGCCACCGTTCATCAACGCCTCGAAACCATCGTGGTCGATGATGCGCCACGCATGGCGGACTTTGGTCGCGTGCTGGCGGCCGTCGACGAACTTTTGTCGACTCATGGCTTACGCCGCTACATGTCCCGCGCAGATCAGCTCGCGGAGGACAGCTTGTCCGGCGATCTCTTCATCGAACAGCTGCGCCACCACATATTAGAACCGCTGCGCGGACAGTCCGGTGTCGACCTGCTCGCCCTCTTCACCCCGACAGGCGATCACTGGCGACGCCCCAAGGAATGGCCCAAGAACGGCCGCGATGTGACAAGCCTGCTCCGTAGACACGCGCCGGCGCTGCGAAACCTGGGATGGGCGATCGAGAACGACGGAGCCCGCAACCACCGCAACGTCCTGCTGTGGACCATCTATCCACCACACAAAGATGTGGCTGCCCATCAAGCCTCGCAGCCCTCGCGTCCCTCGCTGCTACGGCCCAGTCCCCCCGCAGCGCCCGCCCGAGAGAACCCGACCACTTCTAGCGCCGACGAGCGCCGCGACGACCTCTCCGCATAACGGCACCCCGCGGTCCAGATTCGACGAGCTGTCGGTGCCTGCAGGCAGTATCAGGAGCAGCCGAGAGGGAGCAGCTGCGATGAGCCTTGATGACGACCTGGAGAACTTGGCCACTGCCGCGGTCAGCGATTGGCCCGAGATCGTATTCTCCGGCCGGCTTGATGCGGCGATCCGCGACCTATACCGGACGCATCTGCGGTTCCCGCCATCCTGGACCCCGGACGAGCGCGATGAGTTCATCGAGGAACGCGCCGACACCGAAGCCCAACGATTGGCCACCCGGTTCGACGACGCCATCGACGTCATGATCGACGATTTCGGCCGGCAGAACGGGTACTTGCCTCATCATGAGTACGCATCAACGATGATCACCAAAGCACGAAAGGACGCCGTTTACGAGTTGGAGGCCAGCATCGAGTACCTAGCCGATGACCTCGCTCAGACGGTTACGCACACCGCTGGCCGTACCGTCGCGAGCATGACCGGGCGCAGTCCCGCCGCACGACGTCCCCATAGAAATGGCCCTCGCCGAATCAGCTGACTTCTCACCAACTACGGCGCGGATGAACGGCATTGGACAGGTCACGGGCAGCCGTCAGCGTGGCACGATCAAGTTTCTTGAGCCGAGCCTGCTCTGCCAAGCGAGTAAGCAACCCGCGTAAAGCCTCGCCATCGTCCAGGACCCTGTTGGCGGCATCCACCGGTGCGACGGGCCGGTGCGGCTCGGGTGTTCCCGCAGATTGCTTCTGCGATGCAGCGGCTTTCGGGACTTCGATCACGCGAATCGGCGCCCCGTATCGCTGTGCGGCGATACGGGCCGCCGATGCGTCCCGACGACACGTATCCGAGCAATACAGCCGGCGTCGGCCACGTCTAGGAGTGGCGTCCTCATCGAGCATCACCGCATCGCAGCGGACACACCGAGTCGGATCGTAGGCACCGCCCTCGCTCTCATTTCTTTCAACACCATCACAGATCGGATCATCGTTGACTGCAGCGCCTTCGGGTACGACATCAGCAGCTCTCGAACGTGCTGCCGGGGAGATTGCCGAATCATGTCCACCCTCGCCCCCGGCCCGGCGCAGCTGTGCCTGAATCTCACGGACATCGACACCGACAAGCTCAGCGATCTGCGCGAAGGTCAGACCACGACCACGCATCTGCCCGACCAGCGCCTGCAGACCACGAAAGTGACCGGCCCTGCGCTTTACGGCATCAGCACGGATGTTCTCCGCCGCCTGGTCAAAACGCTTGCGCTCCCATGAATCAACAGCACCGACTCTGTGCAGCATTGCACGGATCGACTCGGCATCAGACGCATTGGCGCGATCCCGCCGAGCCCGCGAAGCATTCTTCTTGCGCTGCAGTTCGACCGCCCGATACCGGGCCTTCAGCTTCTCGTTCGCTCCCATGCCTGCAACCTACGAACCGACGGACGAAATAGTCCACCACCACAGCCACATTCGCCTACAACCCAGATTCGTGTGCGTTCGCCAACAGGCACAGCCCCGAGGCCTATGTAGCCACCGGTCAAGGCGCGTACGACACAGCCAGCCGAAGCTCATCGACTTCCAGGCCCGTTAGGTGGGCGATGTCGGCCAACGATTGTCCGGAATCAACCATCTGCTTCACCTGCTTGCTGTACGTGCACAGAGACATGGTGAGTTCCGCCGAAGCCTCAACGCGCTCATGGTCATCGATGTCATCGCCAGCCGCCGAGAGAGTCTCGAGCTTCCACACTTGCACCTCGGCAACGCCAGCCAGTGCACGTGTGAGGATCACGCCATCGGCCATATTGGCCAACTCCCGTTCGGCGTCGGCATTGTCGGTACGCGTTTTTCTATCCACGGCCGAACGATAGGACCCCGCTCCTGTCGGCGGCCACCACCACAGCCATATTCGCCCAAAGTAAAGCGAGCCAACGACAGGCTCCCCGAGGGCTACTCAACCGCACGTGATCCCGACGTGCCGTTTCCGAGGGCGTGTTGCCGCCTTCACGCACGGCCAAGCGGCAACGGCCAGACAGGCACACACCTCTTGCACTCCGGGGCCAGCACGATCATTCAACGACGGACGATATTCGGGTAAAGATCCTCGGCGCGGACACCCCGCGCCCCAAGCAGTGCGAGACCGCGGATGGGAGGAGTTGCCTGCGAGACACCTCACGGACGTAGGGGGAAGAGTTCTCAACGCGGGAAACGGCGGTCCGAACACTGGGGTGGTGCACTCACTTTGCCGGCACGAATCGTCACGCGGATGCCCATGGAATCTGCGCACACGGCCTCGCCGATGACGGCGCCGAACGGCCCTTCGATGCCATCGCCGACGCGATTTGCGAGAAGGCGAAAAGAGCCCGAATACCAGCCGGCTGGACGTTGTGATTTCGTTGTGCCTACCGAGCTAGACGCGCGGGGCGGCCCGTCTGCTTGGTTGAGATCTTCGACTCTTTGGCGTCGCTGTCGGTCTTGCGGTGTGCGGCGAGAAAGTCATCGACGATGTTCGCGCAGTCATTGTGGGTGATGGTGCGAATCCCAGTCATTCGGGCGAAGGCGAGTGGTCCGACGAGTTGGCAGAGCGCCAGTTCCCGGTCGAAGCCGTCAAGTTCGGCTCGTGCTCTCGGGCTGGTGAGTATGGCGTCAAACGGTTGACGGTACTGGTCAACGACTCGAGCCCGTAACGCGCCCGATGTGTGGCGGTCATCAGCATCGTTATTGGAGCCGGTGGGCCCCAATGAGAGCCACGCGAGTGTCGTGACATGCAGCGGTGCGTCGTTGAAAAGGGCGGCTTGGCGGCTGAGCAGTTCGATCAGCTGCTCACGGAGGGGTCCGCTGGTCGGTGCCGGAGTGGTCACTTGTGGAAGTAGGCGTTCGAACGTGGCTGCGAGTAAATGCGACGAACTGTGGAAGTGGCGGTACAGCGTGGTTCGGGCCACTTTGGATGCTTTGGTGACGGCATCGATAGTGACTGCTTCCACCCCACCGGTGCTCAGTAGCGTTGCAGCAGCATCCAGCAGCCGGGTGCGTGACCGGATGCGCCGAGGGTCCACGTCGTCGTCAGGGACTGGCACTGACTGGCTGTCGCTCACTCTTTCACCTCGGCGGCCGATCTTCACGCGATGCTGTCACTGCAGTCTAGCAGTGTGGTACTAACGGTAGCGCAGCGAAACCGCTCGTATTGGAGGGTGATGGTGCCCGAAAGCGTGTTGCCGCCGGAGCGGCTACCCTCGCACACCACGACCTGCATGGGTTGCGGCCCGGACAACCCTCACGGACTGCGGCTAGTGGTGCACCGCAGCGGCGACGCGGTGTACACCGATGTGACGTTCGACGAGCGGCATATCGGGGCCCCGGGCCTGGCTCACGGCGGGGCAGTGGCCGCCGCATGTGATGACGTCCTGGGCTTCACGTTGTGGATCGCCGGCACCCCAGCGGTCACCCGCACCCTGACGGTCGAATATTTGCGGCCGGTGCCGCTGCATCAGACCCACCGGATTACTGCCCACATCGTCTCTCGTGAAGGGCGGGCGCTGCATGTCACGGCGACAGGCACGGGTGAGGGTGGGATCGCCCGCTTCACCGCCAGTGCAGTATTCATTGCCGTCAGCCCTGAGCACTTCGCCGCACACGGCGATGTCAGCGCTTTCGGCGATCTTCTGGAGCAGTTCTCGCGCCGCGGCGGTCTCGACCCGGAGGGCGTGTCAGATGGTTTGTGTAGCTGTGGCTCCTAGTGGATGGAGCACTATCGATGGATATGACCGCTGAAGAGCAGCTCTCTGGTGCTGATGCTGTGGAGCAGCTTCGCGCTGCAGGGGTGTTGGATGACGTGTTGGCCAGGATTGATGCCGGCCAGCTGCAGTTGACCGGGCAGGGTGGGTTTCTGCCCGAGATGGTCAAAGCTGTCTTGGAGCGCGGACTGGCTGCCGAGCTGACCGAGCATCTGGGCTATGACAAGGGCGATCCGATCGGGCGGGAGCTGCCCAACGCCCGCAACGGGTTCACACCCAAGACGGTGGCCAGCGAGGTCGGCGACGTCGGATTGGCGATCCCACGCGATCGTGACGGCAGCTTCCGCCCGACGCTGGTCCCCAAGGGTTCGCGGCGCCTGGGCGGCCTCGACGACATGATCATCTCGCTCTACGCCGGCGGGATGACCATCCGCGATATCCAGCATCATCTGGCCGCCACGATCGGCACCGAGCTCTCCCACGAGACGATCTCCAAGATCACCGACGCGGTGCTCGAGGAGGTCACCCAATGGCAGAAACGGCCGCTCGAGGAGCTCTATCCGATCGTCTACCTCGACGCTTTGGTCATCAAGATCCGCGACGGCCACCAGGTCAAGAACAGAGCGGCCCATATCGCTATCGGTGTCGATCTCGACGGCATCCGCCACGTGTTGGGGATCTGGGTGACCGCCAACGAAGGCGCGAAGTTCTGGGCCGGGGTGTGTGCTGAGTTGGCTAATCGCGGCGTCAAGGACATCCTGATTGTGTGCACTGATGGGCTGACCGGGTTCGCCGAAGCCGTCGAGGCGACCTGGCCGCAGACCACGGTGCAGACCTGCGTGGTGCATCTGATCCGTAACTCGATGCGGTTCGTGTCCTACGGCCAGCGCAAGACGATCGCGGCGGCACTGAAGACCATCTACACCGCTCCGACGGTCGACGCCGCGGCTGAGGCGTTCGAAGAATTCGCCAATTCCGCTCTGGGGCAGTCGAATCCGACGACAGTGATTGCCTGGCGTAACGCCTGGGAGCGGTTCATCCCGTTCCTGGCGTTCCCGCCGGAGTTGCGGCGCATCATCTACACCACCAACGCGATCGAATCGCTGAACTACCAACTGCGCAAAATCATCAAGAACCGCGGCCATTTCCCCAATGACCAGGCCGCAGTGAAACTGCTGTGGCTGGCGATCTGCAACATAGAAGACAAACGCGCCCGAGAACGTCAAAAGTTCATCGACGACCCCCTCGCCACCGGTGACCGCTCACGCCACAACCGCCTCGTCGAAGGAGCCCGCACCAACGGCTGGAAACAAGCCCTCGGAGCCCTCGTTCTCAACTACCCCGACCGCATCAACCCCTACCTGTAAACCGCCACCTACACAGAAACCTTGACAAGCTCGACCCGGAGCCGTCATGACTTTCCCTCAGGCGCGCAGCCACGGGAAAACCCTGCCTTCGGAAGCGAACTCGGTCGCTACCGAGAAGCGGGCCGCTAACGCGTCGCGTTCACGCGCCTCCGCACGGCGCCGCGAAACAATTCTGGATGCAGCTTTGGCCGTGGCCGCGGCCGGTGGTTACGAGGCGGTTCAGATGCGGACGGTTGCCGAGCGGGTCGGCATCGCCGTCGGCACGCTTTACCGCTATTTCCCGGCGAAAACCCACTTGCTGGTAGCAGCGCTGACGCGCGAGTTCCGTCGACTCGACTCCGCCGGCGACTGGGCGAGTGGTGAGGGCCCACCGCTGCAACGGCTCGAACGCCTCACCGCACATCTGCATGACCGCTGGCAGCGCGACCCACGGCTGACGACAGCCATGACACGGGCCTTCGCCGTCGCAGACACCCGCGCCGCCGCGGAACTCGACCGCGCGGCCGATGAAATCCAGATCCTGCTGGCCCGCACGCTCAGGGGCGGCGAGCCCACCCCTACCGATCTGCACGTCGCTGGGGTCATCTCCGACATCTGGTTGGCCAACCTCGTGGCCTTCAGCGGCCACCGCGCGACAGCCGCCGACACCCGCGAGCGCATTGACCGAGCCACCAGGCGCGTCGTGACCAGCGCTGCTCGGCCCACCGCAAACCGGTAACGATACTATTAGTATCGCAGCGCTACTTAGCGTACTCTTTGGAGATACGGCCCATGATGCGTTCGAAAAGAGACTGCCATGTACACCCAATGGATCGAAAACCTTGTCGTACAACGCCTCTCGCTGCGCGGCGGCCTGGTTCTGGATTTCGATGACTACAACGAAATCGTCATCTCCTGCCCCCTGCTATTGACCCTTCCTGCCGTCGGCACCTACCCCATCGAGGCGGTGCGTATTGACCCCCTCAGGATCGCAACCCACGAACGTCCACTGCTGAACCTCGCCGGCGCGGTGTGCACCCAAGCCTGGTCCAGCGACGATGGAGGGCTACACCTGAGCTTCTCGGGCGGGCACCGCATCGATGTCGACCCCGACGCTGAACAGACAGCATGGGAGCTCTATGGCATGCGCCACGGCTACATGGCCTGTCTGCCCCGGGGGCGGGTTCGCGTGGTCCGCCATGACCTCCCCGACACCGACGACGCCAACATTCTCAACAGCGCCACGCAATCATCGGCGGGGTCGGCGCGGCAGACGCACTAAATGGGCCGCGGACACGGGGACGGGTCGACGTGGGCGGCAATGCGTCGATCAGGTTGAACGTGGACCGGACTGCCCTGGCGACATCGAGGCGGGCGAGCATTCCCCGATGATGCTGTCGAGGTTTTGCTGCACCCGTTCCGCAGCGATGCCAACCGATGGTGAATACAGCATGATGTGGTCGAGGACGCCTTCGTAGCGTCTCAGTTGTTCCCGGACCTCGTGTGCCGTCCCTGCGACGCCCATGGTGTCGATCATCTCCTCGGACACCGCGGCGAACATCGCCGGGAAATCGCGCTGGGCGAATGCTTCCCGGATGGTTCGGCCTTCGCTGGCGAAGCCGTTCACATCAAGTACCGTCTCGTAGGATTTGACCGAGGAGTAGAACGCAATCTGCTGCGCCAGTTCGCGCCTGGCGACCTCGGCGTCGTCGTGGATGGCGCACATCACCATGGAAATGATCTCCACGTCACTGGGGTCGCGGCCGGTGCGCGCGGCACCCCTGGCGATAGCGGGCCGGACTATCTCCTCGACGTAGGTGGTGGTGAACAGGGGATGTCCGGCCAGGCCGTCGGCCACCCGCCCGGCCGCCTCGCACATCCGGGGCCGGACACCGGCAGTGACGATCGGGATCGGCCGGCTGGGGGGACCCACGTCGCCGGTCGGGGTGAGATTCATTCTGTAGAAACGGCCCTCGTGATGGATCGGCCCTTCATGCAGGTTCCATATCCGGCGCAGCAGCATCACGAGTTCTTCCATCCGCAGCGCGGGTGCGGAAGTGTCGGGCACGCCGTGCCAGTCGCTCATCATCCGTTTGGTGCCGTTGCCGATGCCGAGCACCAGCCGTCCGTTGGAGAGTTCGTCGAGATCACGCGCCTCGGTGGCCAGCACCAGCGGGCTTCGGCCGACGCCGTAGAGAATGGAGGAACCGATCCGGCAGTTCTGTGTGCTGTTGGCCATCGCGGCCATGGAGATCGATCCGGACCGGGAGTAGAACTCCGAGGCCCATACGGCGGCGAACCCGGCCGCGTCGGCGGCCTGGGCGGTCTGGGCCAGTGACTTCAAATCCGCGCCGAGAACCGACAGGCCGTAGGTGCTCATGACTGGTCTCCTGTGCGCGGGCGCAGGCCGTCGAACATGACGGCGCTGAGGGTGCTGGCGACCACCGTCTCGTCGAGGTGGTTCCCGGTGACCAGGTACATGAGTGCATTGATGGTGACCGCGCCGAACAGCGCAATGGACGTCGATCGTGCATCGGGCTGAGCGACGAGGGAGCCGTCGCGGGCCCCTTCGACGAGCAGAGTTTCAACCGGTTGTTGGTATGCGGTATTGATCATCTCGGCGATGGCCGGCATGCGGGCCGCTCGTCCCAGTTCGCCGATGAGTGCACGGCATACCGCTGGCCGCTGCGCCATTGCCCGCAGTTGTGCGCGGATGACAAGTTCGAGGCGTTCGGCACCGGTGCCGTCGGTGTGCACGATAGCGGTCACGGCCTCGGAGATGTCCTTGAGGAGGTCTTCGAGCAGGAAGGCAAGGATGTCCTCTTTGCCGGCGAAGTAGTAGTACAGCGTCGCTTTCGGCACACCGGTCACCGCGGCGACGTCTTCGATCTTGGAGTCGTTGAGCCCCTTCTCGGCGAACAAGTCCGCCGCGGCGCAAAGCCGGTCAGAGATCTGACGTGGAATCTTGCGCATTGCCCCACCTGTCCCGTTCAGCCGGTTTAGACTGCCAGTCTAAACCGTCGTTACTTTGGTGGTAGGAGGGCTCGTGGTCTCGGTACAGATTCGTTACGACCCGTTCGACGCCTCGATCCTCAACGACCCCTATCCGACGTATCGGTTATTGCGTGACGCGGCTCCGGTGTACCGCGCCGAGGAATCCCATACCTGGGTGTTGAGCCGCCACGCCGATGTCCAGGCCGCAGCACTGGATCACGGCACGTACTCCTCGGTGGACGGCATCTTCCCCACCCCGCCGGGATCGGACTTCATCGGTTCGTTCCTGCCGATGATGATCGTGATGGACCCTCCGCGCCACGACCAGTTGCGTGCCCTGGTCAGCCGGGCGTTCACTCCCCGGCGGGCGGCCGGGCTGCAGGGCGCCATCACACAGATGGCCGCGGAGTTGTTCGAGCGCCTCGACGAGGGTTCCGGATCGGCGGACTTCGTGACCGACTTCGCCGCGATCCTGCCCGCCGCGGTGATCGCCGATCTGCTGGGCGTTCCCGCCACCGATCGTGATCAGTTCCGATTGTGGTCGAGCCAACTGGTCCAGGTCGACGTCAACCACGGACAAACCACCGACGCACTGACCGCCGCCGCCGCGATCTACGCCTACTTCACCGACTTCCTCGCCGACCGCCGCAAGAACCCCCGCGAGGACCTGATGTCGGCGTTGGCCAACGCCACAGTCGACGGGATCGGACTGACCGACGAGGAAGTCCTCGGCTTCTGCGCGCTGCTGCTCGTCGCGGGCTACGAGACCACCACCAATCTGCTGGGGAACTCCGCGGTCGTGCTGGCCCAGCATCGGCAAACCCGCCGACGCCTAGCCGCCGATCGAACACTGTTGGGGCCTGCGGTGGAAGAGTTGCTGCGTTACGACTCACCTGCACAGGGACTTTCACGAACCCTGACCCGCGACGTCACCCTGCACGACACGACGATGCGTCAAGGTGAGAAGGTGCTGCTGTTGTTCGGGTCGGCCAACCGCGACGAGCGTGCCTTCCCCGATCCGGACGTGTTCGACATCGAGCGCACCAGTGAGCACCAGGTCGCCTTCGGTCGCGGCATTCACTTCTGTCTGGGTGCGGCGCTGGCGCGGATGGAGGCCCGCATCGCTCTGGATGCGTTGTTGGACCGGGTGCCTGACTGGGAGGTCGATCTTGAATCGGCGCGGCGGCTGCGGTCCGGGCCGATCCGGGGCTACACATCGCTGCCCATCACTTGGACCACACCGGTCTAGCCCGTGCCCTTCTTCGACGACGCGTCGTGTGCTTCACCGCGACGGCCAGGTTCATCGCCGTCGATGTCGAGCACTCCGCCGCGCATGTCGACCTCGGCGCATTCGGCGACATGCTCAAACGATTCGCAGGCTCGAACGGTGATTGAACCCATGGCCGGACAGGAGAAAGGGGCATGGTGGTGGCAGTGACATTCGCGCACTTCGATGAGCAGATCGCCGGCCAGCTGCTCAGATCGGCGAACACAGCGGGTGGACTGTCGACGTTTCTGAGCTTTCGGCACACCGAACTCGCCGCCGGTCGGCTGGTGGCAGAGATGGAAACCCGCGCCGAACTGCTCACACCCTTCGGCACCCTGCACGGCGGATGTCTATCGGCGATGGTCGACCACTGTCTCGGAGTCGTGTTCTACCCCGTCATTCCGGGCGGATCATGGGTCGCCACCACCGAATTCAAGCTGAACCTGCTGCGACCCGTGTCCAGCGGGGTGTGTGTCGCCGTCACCGACATCGTGTCACTGGGCAAGCGCAGTGGAGTAGCGCGCATCGACATCAGCAACGGCGACAAAGCCGTCTGCGTAGCCCAGGGCACGGTCACGATCGTGAACGCCGCGGGCAACGCACAATGAAGGTGCTTGTAACGGGTCGCACGCTTCGGGCGGACTCCGATCTTGCCAGGAAGGTGTCATGACCTCCGCCGTGCAGCATCGGGTCCGAACCCAGGACGGGATCACCCTGGCCGCCGACTGCTACGACCACGATGACGCCCGTCCCGTCGTGCTGCTCCTGCACGGCGGCGGCCAGAACCGGCACGCGTGGAGCGCTTCAGCGCGTCGTCTCCACGCATGCGGATACACAGTCGTCGCCTACGACACCCGCGGTCACGGCGACAGCGACTGGGACCCAGCCGGCAGGTACGACCTCGAGCGACTCGCGACCGATCTGCTCGCCGTGCGTGAGCACTTCAGCGCCGATATCGCCCCGGCCGTCGTAGGTGCATCTCTTGGGGGCATGACCGTGCTCGGCACGCATCTGTTGACATCCGGGGCGTCGTGGGCGGCGGTCGTCCTGGTCGACGTCACCCCGCGGCTTGAATTCCAGGGCGCTCGTCGCGTGGTGACGTTCATGGCCGCACATCCCGATGGCTTTGGCACCCTCGACGACGCCGCCGAGGTGATCGCCGCGTACAACCCCCATCGCTCGCGCCCGGCCAACGTCGACGGCCTACGCAAGGTGCTACGGCAGCGTCACGACGGCCGCTGGATCTGGCGGTGGGACCCGGCATTCATTCACTCCAACTTCGACTTCCTCCGCGACGAATCGACCACGGGAACGGAGCAATTCGACGCAATCAGCCACCTGCTGATCGACGGAGCCCGACGGGTCAGCGCCCCAACACTTCTCGTAAGGGGCCTGTTATCCGACGTGGTCTCCCAAGCCACCGTCGAGGAGTTCAAGCAACTGGTTCCCCACGCCGAGACCGTCGACGTATCCGGCACCGGACACATGATCGCCGGCGACGACAACGACGCCTTCAGCTCCGCCGTCACCGAGTTCCTCGGCCGGAGCTTCCTGTAGGTCGCAACGTGATCGAGCACCATCGAGCGGCCAGTAGAAAGAACTGGGCTTGACTTCACTGCGCGCGGAGCGAAGCCCATGAATTGTTCTTCGCTTAAGGCCGACTCTGACCGCGACAGGCTCTGGTCGAGCTAGACGCTGCTACGCGCTTGTTGGCCACCATCGGCGTCGAAGAGTTCCTTGGTCCAGCGTTCGAGGATTTCTGCGCTGTCCCAGTCGTCGGGATGAAATCCGCCGCGGGTGTAGGAACGAAAGCGCTCAATTGCTGCTGAGCTGAATAGCGGGTTATGCCGGAAGGCTCGAAGGCTGCGCAGCAACCGCACCGGGTTGTAGGCGGCACGGTCACCGGCCAGAGAGCGGGTGGTCTGGATAACCAACTCGCTGAACAAGAGGAGGCTGGCGATCCGCATCCCCCAGACCCTGGTGCGTTCGCTTCCACCGACCGTCTCGTAGACATCGAAAGCGACGGCCTTGTGCTCGCATTCTTCCAGTGCGTGCCAGAGCAGAATAGGCCGCACTTCGGTGTAGCCGATGAGTTCCTGAGCTTCGTCGCTGGTGAGAATGATTTCGGCGAATGTCGCCGTGTAGTGCTCCAGGGCGGCCGTCACAGCCAGGCGCATCGTGGGAGAAAAACGCTTCTCAAGTCGGCCAACCAACTTCTTGATATGCCGATCGATCCCCTCGGTGGGATAGCCCATCGCTTGGAGCCGATCGTTGAGCAGCCGATGCTGGTGTCGGTGGGTGGCCTCTTGTGCAATGAATCCCTTGACCGCCTCCTTGAGGTCAGCGTCGCTGATGTGGTCCCGGTACTCGCGGACTGACCGGATGAAGAAGTCTTCGCCTTCGGGGAACGTGGCCGACAAGGTGGACACAAAGTGGCTCATCACCAAGTCGCCATCGACGAAGTGCTGCCGACTGGTCCCAGCAGGCATGTCGAATCGAACACGGCGGGGCTTCGGGACGACCCGCATGGTGGGCCGTGTGGACGAATCGTCGCTCATGTTGTTCTCCCGTTCGTCAAAGGCACGCTGGCAATCTGACTCTAAGCCTTGTCAGAATTAGATGGCAAGCTATCCACGTGGTTTCGGCGCGGGTGTATAGCGGGATGTCCGCCGAGGAGCGTCACCGGAACCGGCGCACCCGTCTCATCGAGGCCGCAACCGAGTTGATCGGCACGCGCGGTGTTGCCGCCGCCACTGTGACTGCCGTCTGCGCTGAATCAGGCGTCACGTCACGCTACTTCTACCAGCACTTCTCCGGCCGAGACGCCCTCCTGCGGGCTGTCTACCAGCAGCTCTATGCCACCTTCCAGGAGGTGATAGTCGACGCGATCCCCGATGCCGGCGAGCCACCGGAGGTGCTGGCGTACGCGCCGATCCGCAGGCTGGTCAGCATGATCGACAACGACCCTCGGCTGGGTCGGATCCTGTTCGTGGAATCTGCCACCGAACCGCTGCTCCGAGAGCTACGCAGCGAACTGATGGCGGGTTTCACCGACCTCGTCTTGCGCGAAGCCAGACTCCACCTCGACATCGCCGACTCCGCCGTTGGGGTTGCCCATTTGGCTTCGACCTTGGGCGTGGGAGGGCTATTCGAAGTCTTGCGCCGCCGACTCGACGGAGAACTCGAGTTCACCACCGATGAACTCGTTCAGCACTGCGCAGGTTTACTGGGCAGCCTCGGCAATTACGTGCTGCTGCAGAACACGGACCAGTCGGCCACAACCGAAGCCCGACCCCACAGGTAGCGGCCCGCGGCCCCGCTACGCGATGTGGCCGTCGGTGCATTCGATGTCAACGTCGGGGACCAGCAACAGCAAGACCCTGAACGACATCCAAGGCCAGTGTCGTCGACTGAACAGCGTCGGCCCTGGCTTCCAGAAGCCAACTGAGGGTTCGACCATTCCTCTGCCTACTGTGACCGCGGCCGCGGGCCTACTCGATAGCGGCCGCCACCACGTGCACTACATGCGGTAGCGTAGCGATACCGACAGTATCGCTACCATTCGCGACCAGTGGAGGTCCAGTGACCGACGGCACTGCAGATTCCCCCAGCCAGGCCACGCGCCGTGACCGGCGGGCCAACGGATCCCCCGACCCCGCCGACACCCGCGAGTACAGCGAACGGTTGGCAGCGCTAGCCCGATTCACCCTCCGGCACAAAGCCCTGGTCATCGGGGTATGGCTGGGCGCCGCAGTGGTTCTCGCACTGCTGTTCCCCCAGCTGGAAACCGTGGTGCGCCAACAGTCGGTGGACCTCATTCCTCGCGATGCCCCCTCCTTGCAGACGGTTGACCGCATGAGCGCCGCGTTCGGCGAAGAAGGCTCAAAAACCATGGTGTTTGTCGCCATGGAAGACCCCAATGGCTTGACTCCAACTGCGCGGCAGCGCTACGGCGAACTCGTGAGCCGGTTGCAGACCGAAGGCGACCACGTCCTGCTGGTGCAAGACCTACTGGCCGATCCGATTACCGAAGCCCAGGCGGTCAGCGTCGACCGCAAAGCCTGGTACCTGCCCGTCGGCGTCGCCGGCACCCTCGGAGACCCCACGGCCGCAGAATCCGTCAACGCGGTGCGCGACATCGCCGCGGAGGTGTTCACCGGCTCGACCACGACCGTGCAAGTGACGGGACCACCGGCGACCTTCAGCGACATGATCGCCTCGGCCGAGCACGACCTGCTGCTGATCTCAATCGCTACCGCGGGCGTGATCGCCCTGATCCTGCTGATCGTCTACCGGTCGGTGTTCACCGCGCTGTTACCGCTGCTGGTAATCGGGTTGAGCCTGGCGGTCGGGCGCGGCGTGCTGTCCGCCCTCGGCGAGATGGGCATGCCGGTCTCCCAGTTCACCGTCGCCTTCATGACGGCGATCCTGCTCGGCGCCGGAACCGACTACACCGTGTTCCTGATCAGCCGATACCACGAGCAGCGCCGCGCCCAAGTACCCGCCGATCAGGCCATCATCCACGCCACCGCCAGCATCGGGCGTGTCATCCTCGCCTCCGCCGCCACCGTCGCACTCGCGTTCCTGGCCATGGTCTTCGCGCGGCTCAGCGTCTTCGCCGCCCTGGGCCCCGCGTGTGCCATCGCCGTGCTGTTCGGATTTCTGGCCACCGTCACCCTGCTGCCACCCGTGCTGTCGCTAGCCGCCAAACGCGGCATCGGTGAACCCAAACCCGACCGCACCCGCCGCTACTGGAACAGCGTCGCCGTCGCCGTGGTCCGCCGTCCCGTGCCACTACTGATCGTCAGCCTGGTCATCTTGCTCGCCCTGTCGGCAGCCGCTGCAACCATCAAAATCAGCTACGACGACCGCAAGGGACAACCAGACACCACGGCCAGCAACCAGGGCTACCACCTGCTGGACCGCCACTTCCGCAAAGACGTCGTCATCAGCGAATTCCTCGTCGTGGAAAACCCGACCGACATGCGGACCGGGAAAGGACTGGCCGACCTCGACGAGATGGCCTCCCGCGTCTCCCAGATCCCCGGCGTCACCAAAGTTTCCGGAGTCACCCGCCCCACCGGAGAGCGCCTCGACCAAGCAGAACTGGCCTGGCAGAACGGCCAGATCGGCGACAAAATGGCCGGCGCGGTCGCCGAGGGCAACTCACGCAAAGACGACCTCGCCAAACTCACCGGCGGCGCCGACCAGCTCGCCGACGGCCTCGCCCAACTCGACAGCACCGTGCGCACCGCCCTCACACCACTGGCCGGAATCCTCACCCAAGCCCAATCCGCAGGAACTCAGGTCAACCAATTCCGGCCACTGCTGCAACAGCTTTCCGCCACTGCCCCCGCCGTCGACCAAGCCATCCAATCCGGCCCAGGACTACGACCGCTGGCCAACCAAGCCCAAAACGCAATCACCCAGCTCGACCCACTCGTCGGCGCCCTCAACACCTCACCGTGGTGTGCCACCACCCCGCAATGCGCCCAAATCCACGACCAGGTGAAGATCCTGGCCACTCTGCGCGACAGCGGATTCTTCACCCAGATCGCCGACCTCGGGGACCGCTACGATCCCGCCACCAATGCCACAGTCGGTGGCACCCTCGCCAACGTCGAGAACGCAGTCGCCTCGCTGGACAAGGCATTCGGAGCCCTCGGTGACCCCGCCGACCTGGCCACCAACCTCCGCCGATTGCAGGACGGAATCGGACAGCTGGCCTCCGGCGCCCAAGCACTCGCCACCGGCGTCCGCACCCTCGCCGACAGCAACATCGAAATGCTGTCCGGCATGAGCCAGATCGCCACCCAACTGCAAAACTCTTCACGCGCAGCGGCCGACTCCGACTCCTCGAGCGGTTTCTACCTGCCCGCCAACGCATTCGAGAACCGGCAATTCACCGACGTCGCCGAACAATTCCTCTCACCGGACGGCAAAACAGCGCGGTTCATGATCGAAAGCAGCCACGACCCATACAGCGTTGAGGCGATGGACCTCGCCAGCCGCATCACCGACACCGCCAACACCGCACGACCCAACACGTCACTCGCCGACGCCACCGTGTCCGTCGCCGGCTTCCCCGCCGTCAACTCCGATATCCAACGACTCCTATGGGCCGACTTCGCACAACTGGCCATCGCCACCATAATCATCGTCGGCGTCATCCTGATCCTACTGCTGCGCGCACTCCTGGCACCCCTCTACCTCTTAGGCACCGTCGTGCTGAACTACCTCGCCTCGCTCGGCATCGGCGTTGTGGTCTTCCAATGGGGACTAGGCCACGAAATCGCCTGGCCCGTACCATTACTCGCATTCATCATCCTCGTCGCCGTCGGCGCCGACTACAACATGCTGCTCGTCTCACGGCTCCGCGAAGAATCCGGGACCAACATCCGCGTCGGCGTCCTGCGCACCGTGGCAAACACCGGAGCCGTCATCACCTCAGCGGGCCTGATATTCGCCGCCAGCATGTTCGGCCTCATGGTCGGCTCAGTCGCCATCATGATCCAAGCCGGCCTCATCATCGGCTTCGGGCTGCTGCTCGACACCTTCCTCGTGCGCACCCTCACCGTGCCCGCCATCGCCACACTCCTACGCGAAGCCAGCTGGTGGCCCACCAAAGCAACAAACCCGCGACGTGGTCAGACCAACGCAGGAGGCATGAAGGACGCACCTCACGTGCTGGGACTATCTCGCTAACGGTGTTTCCGGCGGTTTTCATCAGTAGGTTTCGGCTGCCGGGAATCGATCGGCGAAGGTGATCGCGAACGCATTCAGGGCAGGTTTCCACCGCATCGTCCATCGTGCCCTGCCTGCACCGGTCGGGTCCAGTGATCGGGTGACCAGATAGAGGCACTTGAGGGCGGCCTGCTCGGAGGGGAAGTGGCCGCGGGCCTTGATCGCGCGGCGGTAGCGGGCGTTGAGCGACTCGATGGCATTGGTGCTACAGATGACACGGCGGATCTCCACGTCGTAGTCCAGGAACGGGATGAACTCCGCCCAGGCGTTGTCCCACAGGCGGATCACCGCCGGGTAGCGTTGCCCCCATTTCTCGGCCAGATCGTCGAACGCTGCGCGGGCCGCGGTCGCGTTGACTGCGGTGTAGATCGGTTTCACATCACGCTTGATCTCATCCCAGTACTTGCGGGACGTGAGCCGAAAGGTGTTGCGCAGCAAGTGAATGATGCACGTCTGCACGATCGCCTGCGGCCACACGTTGCCCACCACCTCGGGCAGTCCCTTCAGCCCATCGCAGACGACGAAGAAGCTGTCCTTGACGCCGCGGTTGCGCAGATCGGTGAGCACGCTCATCCAGAACTTCGCGCCCTCCCCGCCGGTGCCGGCCCACAATCCGAGGATGTCGCGTTCCCCGGCCAGGGTCACTCCGATCGCGGCGTAGAACGGGCGGTTGGCGACCTGGCCGTCGCGGACCTTCACCACGATCGCGTCGATGAAGATCGCGGCGTAGGTTTCATCGAGTGGCCGCACCGACCAATCGTTCATCTCCTCGATGACCTTGTCGGTGATGCGGCTGATCGTCTCCTTCGAGACCGACGCGCCGTAGATCTCAGCGAAATGCGCTGAAATCTCCCCAGTGGTAAGCCCTTTGGCGTACAACGACAAGACCACCTCATCGACCCCGGACAATCGGCGTTGACGTTTCTTGACGATCTGGGGCTCGAACGTGGATGCCCGATCGCGCGGCACGTCGAGTTCGACCGGGCCGGTGGTGTCGGTCAGCACCGTCTTGGTGCGGGTCCCGTTGCGGATGTTGCCCGACCCCGCCTCCGGCGGGTCGTGTTTCTCGTAACCGAGGTGCTCGGTCATCTCCTCATTGAGTGCGATCTCCAGGACCGTCTTGGCCAGCTGTTTGAGCAGCCCGTCGGGCCCAGTCAGCGACAGGCCCTGTTCCTGTGCCAGTCGGACCAGCTCGACGGCAGCCTTCTGCTCTGCGGACTGCTCAGCCGCCTTCTTCTTCGCCACATCTTCCAGTGTCGTCATCACGGCACCTTTCTCGCCGAGCATCGCTCAGCGTGTCAGTACCGGAAACACCGTTATTTCCACAGTCCCCACGTGCTGGTCCAGGAGAGGTGAGAAGCGAACAGAGCAATACCCGGCGCTACATGCCGACCAGCGTGAGGGCGTATTCACCCCGAATGAATACGACCCCTGCGCCAGTAAGATCCGTCGGCTATCGACGGACGAAGTTCGGAAACACCTTCACAACGGCGTAGTAGTTTCGCGGCAAGAGCCGCGAGGTTGGCGAGGGATGGACCGGTTGAAAATCTTCTCGCGACACCCAGTTCCCCGCAGGTCGAACACCTCAAACGGGCTACTCGTGGTTGTCGTCATCGCCCGGGTGGGTTAAGTCGCGCTGATCCCATGGCAACCGACCGGGTTCTCTGAAGTGCTCGGCCAGATTATCGAGCTCGCCCTGCCGTGCATTCGCAGCATCCAGCGCCGCATCCAGCTTGGCTAAACGCTCACGGAGCCGTACTAAGTGCTCCGTCTCGAATCGCTCGTTCGCGGACTTGACGGCTGCATCGAACCCCTCGATGACGAGCGGCAGAGCAGATCTCGCAGCTTCGAAGGTCGAGGACTGGTACGGACCCTGCGAATGACTCTGGTTCGAGCGGATGCCGGCTGCGCGGAGCCCGTCCCTGAAGTACTGGTACCAAGGTTGGGGCGCGTCCGGAGCGTAGCCGATTTCGATCGCCAGCAATTTCGGATCGGAGTGGTGCGGCTCGACGATCGGGGCGCCGATGCGTTTGACGGGAGTCCAGTCGTTGACGATGTTCCTTGCTGCCGTTTCAGTCTCAGCAGAATCGCCACTCTCCTCGTCGCCGAAATCGGGAACGTCTGGCCCACCAAATCGATGGGCTTTGGCTTCCTCCGGGGTAATGGTCTGAATCTGCGAATAGGGTTGCACGCTGTCAGCTGTGCGGGGTGCGGGCACCGCGGTGGTGGATAGCACCCGCTCGATTTTGCCGTCGAGGGTCTGCTTCCACCGCAGCCCGTTGGCGTCGGTGCTGGTGGTGCTTTTCGGTGGATTCATTCGTATCCAAAACCGTGGCCCGAGAGGACAACAGTCACAGCCGCATCATCCCAAGTTTGCGGGCGAATTCCCGCGTGGTCCCGGGTGACGATGCACCAAGCCGCTATCTATGCCGTGAAGGTTCCAGCGAGGTCGACACAGAGTTTGTTCCCGAACCGGTAATCGAGCAGTCTGCGTCGGTGCATCTGGTGAACGGCCACACCTGGCGAGACACCTAGCTGTCTCGCAACGGTCTCGATGTCGCGATCGCGCGTCAGTCCCTCGAACGGCTTGATCCCGGTCTCGCCGAACAAGACGTCCATCGCGAACTTGTTGGCGGATTTCTCCGCTTCGCTGTTGCGTTTCTTCTCCGTCTTGTACTCCAGATGCATCTCTCCGCGGGGGTCGTTCAGCACGTGGCCGAGTTCGTGAAACAACGCCCAGATGACGAAGCCATCTTTGCCCCACCGCCCGGTCTGTTGAATCACAGGTACTCGCTTGTCGATCCAACGCGTCATGCCATGCAGCGGGAACTTCTTGGGCGGGTCGACCACCATGAAGACGACTCCGACATCGGCAAGCATGTTCGCGATGTCGCGAAGCATCGTGGCGCCGGGTTCGGCTGCTCGAGCTCGCAGCTGTGGAAGCGCCTTTCTCAGCCGGTCTGGGTCGTAGACGAAGCGCCGCCCACGTTCAAACGGCTCGGCGAGCTCTGCTGCGCGTAACCACGTCGATAGCACCGTCGCGTCGATCTTGGCGTCGCCGGACTCCTTCAGAGCGGCGAGCGCATAGTCGCCCGTGGATGCGGTCTCATGCAGATGAATGTAGGCATCCCAAGTACCGCAGCGGTGGAAGGCCAGGAAATCCGATACCAGAGACCCAGGTGACTTCCGTGTCGCCTTAGTCGCGCCCAAACTTCGAAGGTAGGTCACTGCGCCCGGATCGATCTCGTCTGCGTGCGCCGCTAGGTTCTCTTCATCGGCGATCCGTGCAAGGTCAGCGCGATATGCGGCTTCGTAGCGGAGCCATGAGTCGGCCGGGATGCCGACGACGCGCTCCAAGCGAACCGCGGTATCGCTAGTGATCGGTGCGCGCCCGTTGACGATCTCGTTGACCTGCTTGCGGCTACACCCCAGCTGCTCGGCGACGCGCTGCTGAGACAAGCCGTGCTCGTTTATCCACTCCTCCAGGTATTCACCTGGAGCAACGGCGTAGTTGGTCGCAGTCATGGCTTCTCCTCTCAGTGGTAGTCGTCGATTTCGATCACGGTTACGGTCACCGAGTTCCACGGCTCAGTTGCGTCGTGTGGACGAATCACAAGGCGGTAGTTGCCGCTGAGCTTTCCCGCCCACTGACCGTCCCGGTCAGCGCTGAGCTGGTGCCATTCCCCCAGCGGGTCGTGAGTGGACAGCTCGCCAACAGACTTCGCTGTCTCCAGCGCTTTGATCCGCAGCCGCAGCTTCCCCGCGATGTCAGAGCGCCTCTTCTTCATTTCCCGCTCGTCTGTGCACAGCTTCTTAAGCTTCTTGTGTTCGTACTGCACTTCCAAGTGGATGTCACCGATCTCGTTACAGTCTAACGCACGTACTGGAGACATTATGCCCATCAGAGGCGACGACCCAGAGGGCGCGCGCAGGCATTCTCCCCGTCAGGTGTTGCGGCCATGCTTAGCCAAGGTTGGCGCCCCAACCGTAGATACTTGCCCCATGGAGAAGTGGGTCGTCCCTCTCAGCGTGGCGCTGATCGCCGGTCTCGCGACGATCGCTGCCGCCTACCTCGCGGCGCGCAAGGACCGCCGAGACCTCCGGGATGGCATCGCACGCGACCTCGACCTGCTGGAGAAGTTGCCGGGGGACTCTGAGGCTCGACGAATGCTCGCCTTCTACGTCGAAGAACGCGTCATGCTTCTGTCCGCTGAGCAGCAGATACGCGCCGCGGGGAGGAGAGACCTTTGGCAAATGCTGACGCCGGTCGAGGCCTTGGTTGCTGCGTGGGCTTGGCACCGGACGGGCAGCTGGGTCGCCGCCGCGGTGGTCCTACTCGTTGTTCCGGTGTTCGTGCTGTGGGAGCTTCGGTTGAGGCGAAAATCGCACGATTCAGCGATCACCGCCCGCGTGGAGTACATACGTGATCACATCAGGCCGATTAGCTACACACCCAGTCGCGGGCTGTGCGACTGTCCCGCCGATTCCGGCCTGGCCCGGGCTTCAATGACGCCTAGTGGCTCACCGTCGTAGCGGTCCGGTTCGGGGAGAGGTAACCGATACATGGAACCGAAACTGCGGTACCGGATAGAACCGTTTGCAGCGCGGCAGTCGCCGGCTACACACCCCTGAGCCAAGCCAGGCGGTACCGCAGTCGTTTCACTCGGCCCCGACGCCGGCCAACGCAGCCAATACTGCATTCTGCGCGAAGCGATTCTCAACAAACGCCCAGTTCAGGAACTTCTAAGCCCGAATACCCTGCCTGATTAGGGTTTCTACGACGCTTCGTCGCGATCCAACAGGGCCGTCAATATCCAGTTCAGCGGTGGGGTACGGCTCCGAGAACGGGCACTGTAGCCGGTGCTGTCTCGTTGTCGCAGGCAGCCGGATTGCTGCCGCGCTGCTGTCAGGTCGCTGTCCCGTCACCTGCATCACTGGCACCCACGTCGTCAGGTTCGTACGAAGCGACGAAGGACAGCACGCGCGGGGCGAGTGGGCTCATGGGCGGACACATCTTGCGACGCGTGAAGCCAGGACCGTCCTGCAGCGCATGCACTCCGTTCGGGTGCGGGTAGCGGCTCAACAGTTCGCGAACGGTCGCAACATCATCCGCCACGTTCGGGTACAGAATCGTGTCAAGCTTCTCCTGAAGCGGTCCCATGAGCGGCTGAATTGCCTTGATCATGTCCAACACGCTCGGATCAGAATCCATGTCTTCCAGTTCCCGACGCTTCAACCACTTCTTCTGCGACGAGTTGCGCGTGAAGTCGAGCATGAACTCCCGACTCATGTACACGTTCGCCACCGGTTCTTCGTTCATCGATGCCCCGAAGCCCCACTTAAAGGCGTTGATGTCGCCGTGCTGCAGCGCGCCACGCAGTTCTTCCAGCCAGCCGTACTCGAACGACGTCTTGCGCAGCTCGTCAAACAATTTCTCGACCGCCTGGACCTCAGGACCGCGATTGAGGGTCTTCTTGGCCGTCCTGACCGTCTGCTCCCTGTGGCTGTACAGCGCGGCAGTAAATGAGATCAACGCGGACCGCACCTTGCGCCTGTGTTCGTCCCAAGCATCCTCATCGAAGATTGGAATCCGGTTGTACCGCAGGTCAGTCAGCAGCGCCATCACCACGTCGCAGAGCCGGTCGCTCTCGTCCGAGATGTGCTGCAATAGTTCGCTGTCGATCATGCGCCGAAGTTGTTCGTATGCATCGCGATAACGCTCATCTTCGTCCTCAGTCAAGGAACACACCTTCTCGAAGATTGGAGCATCAGCAGATCGGCTGGGGTCCAGGTGAACCAGGATCGCGCCGTAGGGGTCTGCCGCAGCTTCTGCGTCTTGCGCGTCATGCTCTGCATTGCGCTTGCCAAGCAGTTCCTGCGCGTCTCGCATGTCCTTCGCCGCGGTCGAGATACGTTGCTTCACTTCCTCCTCGGAAGGTAGGCCGTCGGAAAACCAACGCGTGCAGTTCGAGAGCACGCGATCCAGCGCGTCCTTCACGAGCCGCTGCGCGGTGTCCCGTGTGTAACGATCCCGAACGTCAGGTGTGTCCGCCCAGTCCATGATCACGGTTGTCGTTGCCCAGGTCACCGTGCTCGCGGCCTCCAACGCCAGCAGCATTGACGGAACCCGTGCCGGGGCCACGTGCGGCATCACCACGGACTGCATTGCCTCAAGCACGTCGTTGGCGAAATCAGTGGCGCTGTTGCCTTCGATGTCGTCAAGTGCAGAGGCGAAGGCTTCAAGCCGGCCGATCCACTCTCGTACTCGCTCTATCTCTTCCTGCTCGTCGGCCTCCACATGCGTGCCTTTCTTCGATCTTTCACATCGTGTGTGGCTCCCTTCTGGTGGGCAGCCATACAGGATCGCACAGAGGTGCGACAGAACGCACGACAGTTTCCTGGCGTTCCCTACAAAGGCCGACTATGCGCGACAGCAGCAGGCGGCCTCAGTTGGGCGCGATTTGGTCGTACCTCTCTAATAGAATCCGCTCGCGCGATCGCTAAAGGCACCGCAGAGCGATGGGAGGTGGGACGACAACGCCGTGAACGCCTGTGGATGCGGGTGCGGAGGCGAAACCAAGCGTCAGTTCGTCCGTAGACACCATCGCCGGGTGCCAGGAGCGAAGCCTCCACGCGCTGCGCAGCCACTCGACCGTCCTCAGTCACCCGAGAGTTGTTGCGAATGCGGTCATCCTCGGGGCCACATGAGAACTCCTAGCCTCCGAGTCCAGTTCGTCCATGTCCAGCGGACGTCTTTCCCGATCTCGAGTGGCGCGCGGCTAGTTAAATTCTCGCACGAAGTATGACCAGGGAAATACCGCAGTGAGTACCGCAGTGCTCTCGTCCGATTTCGATGACCGCCAACGCAGCCAACACAAAATCCGCAGCTAGATACGGTTCTTCCGGCGGCTACCGCCACTTCCCAACACAACAAACGCCCAGTTCAGAGGATTTTAAGTCCGCTGCCTCTGCCAATTGGGCTATGGGGGCGTTTCAGCTCCGAGAGTAGTTCAGGCCGTCTTGGCCCCCTGCCGCCGAAGGCCCTTCAGACCACGTACCCAGAGCCGCCACGCGACCACGCCCATGTCACCGTGGCGGAAGCGGGCCGTCGGGATCTGCGTACCGGCGAGGTTCTACCGCAGGCGGGAGGGGATCGATCCACGCCGGATCCGGAGGCGGCGGCATATAGCGATGGTTCGCGGGAAGCTCGGAGAGACGGGCCGGCAGATGATCGAGCGGGTATCCGCGCCACCAGATCAGATCGTCATCTTCGTCGGGCTCTCTGGACTCTGCGCCTGGCCACTCCTCTTCGAGATCTAGCAGGTAGTAGTACAGCGCTGGGTTGTCGGCCTCGTTCCACGGACCCGGGTCTATGAGTGACCTTCGGGTGTCGCGGGCCAACCCCCACGTGCGATCCGAGGGGGGTGTGACGTAGACCAGACGAATCGAAGAACCATCCGTCCACGCGTGAGAAACCAGGAATACGCACCGCCCTGGCCCTGGATGGGAAGTGGCGTTGGCGTTGCGGACTTCAATTCGATGGAGCAGGTCCTGGAGAACCCCGGCCGCGAACTCGCACTCCGCGGCGCTTGGAGTCTCGTCAGGTGAGGGCTCAGTTGATGGGTGCATAGTTGTTTACCCACGGCGGCGTCAGCGTCCAGTTTTTCTCTACTTCAACGACTCCGCTGCCCCCTGGGAGGGGATACATCGTGATCACTCCTTTCTGCCCGCCGCCGGGCACGTCGTAGCTGGGATTGGTGTTGGCCACGATTCTCATCGTCAAGCTCTCGCCAGTGTCGGTACAACTGGGCAATCCGAGAAAGCCGGATGTGCAGTGAGCTTTGTTGATCGGCACGTCGTAGACAAGTGTTCCGCCCTGACTCTCCTTCGGACGGCTATGGGAGATAAGGTCACTGAAGACGTTCGGGTTGATCAGTCCGTGCTTCCAATAGATCTTGTCCCATCCAAACCCCTCCTTCGTTGCGGCGCTGTAGTAGCCGCGCCTCAGCACGACGTGGTTGCCATCGAGATCGGTTGCCTCGGCGATGACATCGTTGACCGGGTACGCCGGATCAGGCGGCGGCGCGAGCGGGACATCCAACGCGTGGACCGTTTGGGGCGACTCAGCGAATGGATCGCCGCTCAATCGGGTTGTTGCGGCGCTGATCTTCGCGGCGATATCCCGGTCCCCGGTACTCAGAGCGGCCGCACGAGCTGCGATCGCGCCAGCATGTGAACGCGCGGCAGCGATCCGAAGACCGCTGTACTTGCTGGCGTCGGTGACTGAGAGGGGTTGCGTCCACGATGAAGCCCGCCTCGTGGGCCTCGTTGATGGCCTCGACGACCTTGCGTTTCAAATAATCCAGCTGATCAGCACCGCGCCGCGCGATCGTTGCGGCGTCGCTCAGCGCATCGGACATACCGCGCACCTTCACCAGGTCGCTGAAGGTGCGTTGTTGGGCTGCGTCAGCAGCTGGGCCTTCCCATGCGGTACCACCCGGCGCCAGCGTGCCGCGGTGCACGTTGGTAAAAGTCTGTTCCCAGTGCTGTGCCGCGCTTGTCCAGTCGGTGGCCGCCCGGTGTAGGTGCGTGGTGTCCCAGCCCAGAATTTGTGACAAGCTCGGAATGCCGCCACTCACATCGGCACGCATCAACGCCCGCTACGGCTCGATACGCAGCGCAGACAGCCTCTGGCCGGAAGCTTCGTCGGTCTTCGAATACTGCGTTGCCGCGACGTTGAGTTTGTCCGCAGTGGCCTGCACTCGGCCAGCCAACATCGCCGCCGCGGATGTAGTCGCCGCATACGCGTGGCTGACCGCTAGCGAGGTTGCCTGCTGTGGTGGCCCTGTCATCCCGATCGAGAGCAGACCCAATAACCGTTCCGCATCTACCGAACACTGCCCAGCCAGTGCCTGCAAACCTTCGCCACAGACGTCCAGTGCCTCCACAATCCGAGTTTAGGGCGCCTCTCCAGACCGCCAGCACACCAATTTGGCTGGCAGTGGCTGATGCCAGGTGCATAGACCTTTCAAGTCCGCTGCCTCTGCCAATTGGGCTATGGGGGCGTGCGCCTTCAGAACATACTTCAGGCCGCTTTGGCTCTGATGCGCCGTGCCCGATGTAAGACTGGTCAACATGGCCGCAAGCTCGTATCACCACGGCAACCTGCGTCAGGCGCTGCTCGAGCAGGCCCTCGACCTCGCTCGCACCGGCGGCCCCGATGCCGTCGTCATGCGCGACGTCCAGCGCGCCGTCGGCGTGAGTAATGCTGCGGCATACCGGCATTACTCCGATCGCCACGCACTTATAAACGCCGTCAAAGAGCACGCGATGGGCCTTCTCGGCGACCAGATGCTCGAGGCGCTGACGCACGTCCCCAACCGTGGCCCCCGCGGCCCCCGCGCCCTGGCCCGCCTCCGCGCCACCGGGCAAGCCTATGTCGACTTCGCACTCGCCGAACCGGGCCTGTTCCGCGCCGCATTCGCCCCCGGCGAGTCGACGCCCACTGACGACGCCACTCCGTCGAGTCGTCACCCCTTCCGCATCCTCAGCGGCTGCATCGACGACCTGGTGACCGCCGGCCTCCTCGACGAGCGCAACCGCGACGGGCTGGACGAAGCCGCCTGGGCTTCGGTCCACGGGCTTTCGGTTCTCTACCTCGAGGGCCCCCTGGCGACGACCGACGACGCGCGCAAAAAGGTGATCACCGATCGCCTGCTCGAGGTCATCGGCGCGGGCATCCGCTAGCCACCCAATATGTTGACAGCGATAACTTCGACTGTCATGCTCGACGAAGTTATCAGCGCCAACATAAGGCGGTTCCTCCCGTGGCCTCACACACGCTCGACCGATCCGCAACCGGCAGCATCACGCCCCTGGTGAAACGACCCGGAGCAGTACTGGCCGTTGTCCTCGTCGCCGCCCTGGCGATCAATGTCGAAACCACCATCGTCAATGTCGCTCTGCCCACGCTGAATTCGTCGCTCGATGCCTCCACCCGCGGCCTGCAGTGGATCGTCGATGCCTACAACCTGGCATTCGCAGCACTGGTCCTCGCGGGTGGCACCATCGGCGACAAGTTCGGCCGGCGCAGCACGCTCATCGCCGGCCTCGTCTTGTTCGCGGCAGCCAGCGTCGGCGCGGCGCTGTGCACCACCACCGGCGAGCTCATCGCGATGCGGGTGGTGATGGGCGTCGCGTCGGCGATGATTTATCCGACCACGCTGGCGATCATCACCGACACCTTCCGCGATCCCCGCCAACGCGCGGCGGCGATCGGATTGTGGGGTGCGGTCACCGGCCTCGGCGTGGCCATCGGCCCGATTCTCGGCGGCGCTCTGCTCGAGGTGTTCTGGTGGGGCAGCCTGTTCCTCGCGCTCGCCCCGATCGCGCTGGCCGCAGCCGTCGCCGCGCCCCTGCTGATCCCCGCCGCCAAAGCCGACACGCAGTCGCGGCTCGATCGCGGCGGGCTGCTGCTGTCCGTGGTCATGCTGGCCGCGCTGGTCTACACGATCATCGAGGCACCGGAGCGGGGGTGGACATCGCTTCCGACCCTCGCCGGCTTCGCGGTGACGCTCGTCGCCGGCATCTGGTTCGCAGTCTGGGAGCGCCGCCAGCGTGACCCCCTGATCGACATCAGCCTCTTCGCCAACCTGCGTTTCAGCGCAGCCAGCGGAGCCGTCACCGTGGCGTTCTTCGCCCTGTTCGGTTTCATCTTCCTGATCACCCAGTTCATGCAACTGCTTCAGGAGTTCGGCCCCCTGGAGACCGGCGTTCGGATTCTCCCGGTCGCGTTGTCCATCGCCATCGGGTCAGTGCTCGGCACCCGGCTCGCCGTCGGCCGCATCGGCACGAAAATCATTGTGGCGCTGGGCTTGATCCTGATGGCGGCGGCGTTCGCCTGGGTGAGCGTGATCGACGTCAGCGTGACCTATCCGGTGATGGCGGCCCAGATGGTTCTCCTCGGCGGCGGGCTCGGACTGACGAGTGCCCCGGCGACCGATTCCATCATGGGCGTCGTGCGTCCCGAGCAGGCCGGCGCCGGCTCGGCCGTCAACGACGCCACCCGTCAGGTGGGAGGCACGCTTGGAGTCGCCGTGCTCGGCAGCATCTTCTCGACGCTCTACCTCACCCGCCTGAATGATGCAGCGGCCGTGCAGATCTTGCCGGAGCCCGCCCGCGCGGTCGCAGGCGAAGGTCTCGCGCAGGGGCTCGCTGTCGCGGCGCAGTCCCCCGCGGCGATCGCCGGCTCCGTGCGTACTGCCGTCGGCGATGCATTCCTGTCCGGCATGAGCGCGGGGTGCCTCACGGCAGCCGGGGTGTGCCTCGCGGGCGCGTTGGTCGTGCTTCTCGCTCTCCCCTCGCACCCGCTGGCCAAGCGGCCATGAGCAGAGCCGCCCGACACCGCGGATCCGATCACCTCGCTCCGATCCGTGGCGTCGGGCGGCCGGATGCGCGATGATGCCGCGCATGCATCGCCTCACTGGTGTCCTCTGCGCGCTCACCCTCGTCCCCGCGGCCATGACCGCCTGCGCCCCGGCCGACGAGCAGCCGGCCGCGTCGTCGTCTGCCTCGGCCAGCGCCGACACCTGCACCAAAGACAACCTCACGACGCTCACGTCGGGCACCTTCACATTCGCCACCGACCAACCGGCCTACGCCCCCTGGTTCGACAACGACGATCCCGCCAACGGCAAGGGCTTCGAGTCCGCCGTCGCCTACGCCGTCGCCGACGAACTCGGCTACGCGAAAGAGAACGTCACCTGGATTCGCGTCCCCTTCAACGCCGCGATCGCTCCCGGCCCCAAGCAGTTCGACGCCGACCTCAACGAGTTCTCCATCACCGACGAACGCAAGCAAGCCGTCGACTTCTCCTCCCCCTACTACGACGTCACCCAGACCGTCGTCGCGCTGAAGTCCTCCCCCGCAGCCGAGGTCACCACGGTCGACGGCCTTAAGGGACTCAAGCTCGGCGCGCAGGTGGGCTCCACCAGCTACACCGCCGCCCAGAAGATCGACCCCGGCGTCGCGGTGTTCAACAACAACGATGACGCCAAAGCCGCACTCGCCAACGGCCAGATCGACGGCCTCGTCGTCGATCTGCCCACCGCGTTCCAGATCCAGGCCGAACTCACCGACGGCACGATCGTCGGGCAGCTGCCCGCCGGCACGGACAAGCCCGAACAGTTCGGCATCGTTCTCGACAAGGGCAGCCCGTTGACGGCCTGCGTCTCCCGCGCCGTCGATCAACTCCGCGATCGCGGCGAGCTTGCCGAGCTGCAGAAGACCTGGCTCGCCCAGGCGGGGAACGCACCGGTCCTGTCGTGACCACGGTCGGCATCGACCGCGTCGCCTTCCGGCAGGCGCGGGCACGCCGCTCCACGCTCGTGGCGCTGCTGTCCACAGTCGTGTTCGCCGCGGTCCTGCTGTTCGCGGTGACCTCGGCACCGGGTTGGCCCCGGGTGCGCGACTCGTTCTTCAACCTGCGCATCGGATGGGACAGCCTGCCGGCGCTCCTGTCGGGGCTCTGGCTGAACATCCGCGTGCTCATCGTCTGCCAGATCCTCGTGCTCGTCGTCGGCCTCACCCTCGCCGCACTGCGCACCCTGCGCGGACCGGTCTGGTTCCCCCTGCGCGCCGTGGCCACCGGTTACGTCGACCTGTTCCGCGGCCTCCCGCTGCTCATCTGTCTTTATCTCGTCGGGTTCGGACTGCCGGGTCTGCGCCTCACCGGCCTGCCGACCAGCCCCGTGATCCTCGGCGGCCTCGCCCTCGTTCTGGTCTACTCGGCCTACGTCGCCGAGGTCCTTCGCGCCGGCATCGAATCCGTGCATCCGTCGCAGTTCGCCGCCGCTCGCTCCCTCGGACTGACGTACCGCCAGACCATGCGCCTGGTGGTGCTGCCCCAGGCCACCCGCCGCGTGACCCCGGCGCTGCTGAATGACTTTGTCGCGCTGCAGAAGGACTGTGGGCTGATCTCGGTGCTCGGCGCCGTCGACGCCGTGCGCGCCGCGCAGATCCAGTCCGCGACCACCTACAACTTCACTCCGTACGTGGTGGCCGGTCTGCTCTTCGTGGCGCTCGCGGTGCCGTCGGCCCGGCTCGCCGACTGGGTCGCGCGTCGATCCGCGATGCGGCAGGGCGCGCTGTGACGCCGCTGCTACAGGTGCAGGGCCTGGTCAAGATGTATCACGACCGGACCGTGCTGGCGGGGGTCGATCTGGACGTCGCCGAGCACGAGGTGGTGGTGTTGATCGGCGCGTCCGGCTCGGGCAAGTCGACGCTGCTGCGGTGCATCGATCTGCTGGAAGAGATCGACGACGGTCGAATCCTGTTGAGTGGGCGCGACATCAGCGATCCCCGCATCGACGCCGAAGAGGCTCGCCAGGCCATCGGCATGGTGTTCCAGTCGTTCAACCTGTTTCCGCACATGACCGCGTTGGGCAACGTGGCCCTCGCCCCGCGGGTCGTGCACCACCACAGCCGCGGTGACGCGGAGCAGCGCGCCCGCGATCTGCTCGCCCGGGTCGGCATGCAATCGCATGCCGACTCCTATCCCGACAAGCTGTCCGGCGGCCAACAGCAACGAGTGGCCATCGCACGCGCCCTGGCCTATGACCCGAAACTCTTGCTGCTCGATGAGATCACAAGTGCTCTGGACCCCGAACTGGTCGGCGACGTACTCACTCTCGTCGGTGAGCTCGCTGCAGCGGGGGCGACGATCGTGATGGCCACCCACGAGATGGCGTTCGCCCGCGACGTCGCCGATACCGTCCATTTCCTCGAGGGTGGCCGGATCGTCGAATCCGGTTCGGCCGCCGATGTTCTCGACTCACCGCGCGAGGAGCGGACGCGACAGTTCCTGCGGCGCTTCACCTCCGGCCGCTGAGCCCTCAGCTCGTCGACCCTCAGCTCGTCGGTGGCTCGTAGGGCACTTCGGGGTGTTCGCGATGCCATTCCACCTTCTTCTCGACCACCTTGCGGTGGCGCAACGCGAGCCACGCGAACCCTGCGGCGGCGAACAGCACGGCCACGATGATCGCGACGACGCCCGTGGTGCGCGATCCGTTGGCGAACGAGAACAGCGCGACCACCATCGACAACACCCCGAGGCCGATACCGATCAGGCCCACTGCGTTCTTGCCGGCCTTCATTGTTTCGCCGGCGTGCTGACGGTAGGTGCGGGCGTGGTCGATGGGATCTCTCGATGTATCCGGCATCTTCACTCCTCTCACTCGACGGGTGGGTACTGGGAGTGCCTCAGTACCCGGGCGAGGTGCGCGGCATTGCGCGCGACCATCGCGTTGGTCGACGCGGTGGCCTGCGGCACCTCGTCCAGCTCTTTGTAGTCGGTCGAATTCATCGCGGGGCCGTTCCAGTACGTCGACCCCTGTGCAGGGACGGTGTAGCCGATGTCATTGAGCGCCTGGAACATATCGGCGACGATCTTGTGCGCACCATCCTCGTTACCGACGACCGCAACCGTGGCGACCTTGCCGAACATCGCGGGCCGCCCCTGCTCGTCGGTGTTCGACAGCTCGGCGTCCAGTCGCTCGAGCACCCGTTGGGCCACCGACGACGGATGACCTACCCACGTCGGTGTGCTCAGCAGCAGGATGTCTGCTGCGAGCAATTTGTCGCGGATCTGGGGCCACTGGTCGCTGTCGCCCATATCCGCTTCGGTGCCGGGGGCGATGTTGTAGTCCACACACCGAACGGATTCACACAGCACATCTTCGGACCGCAGCGACTCGAAGACGTGCTCGACGATCAGTGCACTGCTGGACTCGGCGGGGCTCGGTTTCAGGCTGCACACCAGCGCGATGGCGCGCAGCGACGAATCATTTTCAGCCATGCTGAGGCGATACCCGAGGGCCTACCCGCCAAACGAACAACGACCACCGGTCACAAGTCAGTCATCGATTCGCCGCGACACCAGTTCATCGCCCTCGAAGGTGACACGACCCACCGAACGCCGGCGGGTTTGGATTGGGGCCGTCGGGGCATGCGGTGCGGACCCGATCAGGAGGCATCGATGAGCAATCCGGAATCCGAGAAGGCCGAGTCCGACGTCGAGCCCGACGCCAAAGTGGCCGGCTCGCGTGCGAGTGAGGGCGACGACGACCAGGCAGAGGGCCCGTACGTCGGGCGGGCAGGGTCCGACGACGACATCGACACCCAGGAGTCCGGCGCAGAGGCGCGTGCGCAGCAGGACTAACGCGGCCCGACGCCGACGACGTGTGCGGCGATCTGCGCGTAGACCCGCTCGGTGACGGACACGGCGTCGCTCATGATGTTGTAACCGTGGTCCGCGCCGGCCACCTCGATGTAGTCGACGAGTGACCCCGCGGCAGCCAGCCGGTCGGCATACCACCGGGCCTCGTCGCGCAACCGGTCGTACTCCGCGGTGACGACCACCGCGGGCGCGATGCCGTCGATGTCGTCGGCGTTGGCGCCCCACGCGGGTGAGACCAACCGGTCGCGGCGGCGCAGCCTGTCCGGGACGTAGGCGTTGTCGAACACCTGTCCCATCCACGGTTTCATCACCGCGCGTGCCCCCAGCGCTGACGGCTTGTCACGCACCGCGGTCACCAGATCCAGTGGCGGATAGTGCAACACCTGCAGTCCGATCGTCGGACCGCCGTCCTCGAAAGCCTGGCGGGCAGCTGCGGCCGCGAGATTGCCGCCCGCACTCTGACCGCCTACCGACAAACGCTCGCCATCCCACTCCCGCGCCGCGTCGGCGGCCCAGCAGACCACATCGTAGATCTGTTCTGCTGCAACGGGGAAACGATGTCGCGGAGCGAGGAGGTAGTCGGTGTTGACGACGACCACGCCGGCGGAGTCGGCCAGGAACCGGCACCATGGATCGTCCTGGTCGCGATGTCCTACGACGAAACCACCTCCGTGGATGTTGACGTAGACCGGCGGGCGACGCACCCGCGGGTCCGGCCGGTACACGGTGGCCTCCACAGGGCCGTGCCGGGTCGGAATGCTGATCAGCGACGTATGTCCTGGGATTCCGGGGAACCGCACCGCCGGCTTCGGAACGGGGTTGACCGCTGCCGCGAACAGGCGTGCCAGCGGATCGGTGACGAAGTGGTGCACGAGGATTCCTTGTCTCAGGCTGCAGCGAATCCGCCGTCGACGCTCAGGATGGCGCCGTGGACGTTGGTGGCGTGCGGGCCCGCGAGGAACACCACCGCGGAGGCGACTTCGTCGATGGCGCTCATCCGGTTCGACGGTACGCGGGCCAGCACCGGATTGACCGCCTCACCGAACTCCACCATGCGTTCGGTGGCGATGGGCCCGGGTGCGACCGCGTTGACCCGCACACCCGACGGCCCGTATTCAGCTGCCCATGATTTGGTCAGCAGGTGCACACTGGCTTTCGTCGCACCGTAGAGCGCCGAGCCCGATGCGCCGAACAGTGCGCTGATCGAGCCGATGTTGACGATGGCACCCTCGCCTCGTTCGACCATCGCCGGCGCGATGAGCCCGGTCAGCAGGAACGGAGCGGTGACGCTGACGGCGAAGGCGTCGCTGATCTCGGCGGCGGTGACGTCCGCTGTCGGAGCCGGAAAGACAAGGGTGGCCACGTTGTTGACGAGGATGTCGAGCGTTCCGCCGACCGCTTCAGTGGCTCGTGACGCGACGTCGGCGGCTGCCCGCGCGGGTTTCGAGAAGTCGGCTTCGACGAAAGATGCCTTACCGCCCGACGATTCGATCCTCGCGACAACGTCCTCCCCACGGCTGCGGGTGCGTCCGGTGATCACGACGTGCGCGCCGGCGTCGGCCAGCGCCGTCGCGATGCCTGCGCCGAGTCCTGACGTCGAGCCGGTCACCAGAGCGGTGCGGCCGGCCAACGGGGTTGATGTGGTCATGATCGTCCTCACTGTCGGGTCACGTCGGCGATTGCTGACGCGAAGTCGCGGGGCGCCTCCTGCGGCACGTTGTGTCCGATGCCGTCGAGGACGCGATGCTGATGGCGGCCGGTGTAGAGCGCTCGGTAGGCGGCGCCGTCCTTTGCGGGACCGTCGAAGTCGGACGCGATGGTGATGGTCGGAACGGTGATGGCCGGTTTGGCGGCCAACCGCCGCTCGTCGTCCTCGTACCGGGCTTCTCCCTCGGCCAGGCTGAGGCGCCACCGGTAGTTGTGGATCACGACGTCGGTGTGATCCGGATTGGTGAATGCGGCCGCCGACAGGTCGTAGGTGGCGTCGTCGAACTTCCACAGCGGGGAGGCGTTGCGCCAGATCAGCTTGTTGAAATCGGCTGTGTTGCTGCGGTATCCGCGTTCACCGCGGTCGGTGGCGAAGTAGTACTGATACCACCAGCCGTACTCGGCCTGCGGGGCGAGGGGCGCCAGGTTGGCCTCTCGGTTCACGACGATGTAGCCGCTGACGGCAACGAGCCCCGTGCAGCGCTGTGGCCACAGTGCGGCGACGACGTTGGCGGTCCGACCACCCCAGTCGTAGCCGCCGAGAATCGCCTCGCGGATGTCCAGCGCATCCATCAGCGTGATGACGTCGTGCGCCAGTGCGGCCTGCTGTCCGTTGCGAACTGTGCCGGTCGAACGGAAGCGGGTGCTGCCGAAGCCGCGCAGATACGGCACGATGACTCGGAACCCCTGCCCGGCCAGGATCGCGGTCACGTCGGCATAGCTGTGGATGTCGTAGGGCCACCCGTGCAGCAGGACGACGGGCTGACCGTCGCGGGGCCCGGCCTCGACGTATCCGACGTCGAGATCGCCCGCGATGATCTGTCGGACCGGTCCGAGCTCGTGGCTGGGTGCGGGCGGTGCGGGTGACGGAACCGCGGCCGCCGGAGTGGACGAACACGCGGCCAGCGTCGCCGCCCCGGCTGCAGCCGTCATCAGGAAGCCGAACCGCCGCCTGCTCACGCCATCGCTCATGAATCCATGACAGCGGACGGTAGCGATCAATGCCAACGATTGGTTTTGATGATTGTCATCAATGAAACAGATACGTTGGTGTGATGGAGTTCCGTCAGCTCGAACACTTCCTCGCAGTCGCCGGGGAAATGAGCTTCACGCGCGCCGCCGAACGTGCACACGTCGTGCAATCCGCGCTGTCGACGTCGGTGGGCAAGCTCGAACGTGAGCTGGGGGTCAAGTTGTTCGACCGCTCTCGCCAGCAGATCGACCTCACCCCGGCCGGAGAACGGTTCCGCCACCACGCGCACGATGTCCTACGCGCCGGACGGGCCGCCGTCGACTCCGTCGCCGAATTTCGCGGCACCTTGATGGGCACGGTGGAATTCGGTTCGCTGATCGCGTTCGGACCCCTTGACGTCGCGTCGGCCCTGGGCGGCTTTCACCGCGAACACCCCCATGTGCGACTTCGGTTGCGGCTGAGCCAGACCGGCGCGTCGGCATACCTCGCCGCACTACTCGAAGGCTCGTTGGACCTCGCACTCGTTTCCGTACCGGACCGCTTCCCCGCCCCGCTGAGGCTACAGAAGCTGTTCGATGATCCGCTGGTCTTCGTCTGTCGCGCTGATCATCACCTCGCCGGACGGCAACAGGTGTCAATCGCCGAACTGGACGACGAAGATCTGATCGGATTTCCCCCGGGCTTCGGTCTTCGCCGCCTGGTCGACGATGCGTTTCATGCCGCCGGCCGCCGCGCACGCACGCTGTACGAAGTGCCGGCCGGGTTTCGTGCGGTTGCCGATTTGGTCCGCAGCGGCCTGGGCACAGCATTCGTACCCCGGTCGGAAGCCGCCCGCTTCACCGCGCTGCGCGCGATCGAACTCGCCGAACCAGTGCTGTGGACGGTCTATCTCGCCACGCCGGGCGCCGAGCGCATGACACCCCCCGCGGCGCGTCTCGCGCAAACGCTGCAGGACGCAGCGGCGGACTCAGTGGCTTCGTAGCTTCGAGATCAGTTTGTCCTTGGTCAGTCGCGAATATCCGCTCAGGCCGAGTTCTTTGGCGCGTTCCTTGAGCTCGTCGACCTTCCAATCGTCGTACGAGCCCGAGCGGCCGCCTTTCCTGCCGACCGCCGAAGCACCTCGCGCCGCGGCCGCGTTGGCGATTCGCGCGGATTTCTCTTTCGAGTTCCCCCCGGCTCGCAGATCTTCGTACATCTTCTCGTTCTTGATCGATGAGTTCGGCATCGACACCAACCTCCCTGAACGGTCGACAATGCCCGTAGGTTTTCCGCGCGTGAGGTTTGCCAAACACGTCACCGGTCTTTAGCCACCCGCCGGATCAATTGGCGGGTGGCCTTCTCGAGCAGCTCCTGAGCCCTTTCCGGCTCGTCGATCTTGTCAGCCCGCTTGGTCGCCGCGGCGATGGTCAGCCCCTTCTCGTAACCGGTGACCACGCGCGGGTCGACGTACGAGGCGCGGGCGACCGCCGGCGTATTGCCCAGTTCGCTCGACACCTCCTTCATGACCGCCGACGTCTCCCGCTTGATCGCGGTCTTCGACGTCGGCGGCTTCGCGTCGGCGAATGCTGCGGCAGCCAGCACGGTGCCATGCCAGGTGCGCAGATCTTTGACGGTGAATTCGTCGCCGACGATCTCCTTGAACCGGGTGTTGAGATCGTCGGCCTTCACATCGACCCAGCCGCTGTTCCCGCTGCGGCACACCAGGAGTCGCTCGGTGCGTTCGGTGCGCCGCATGAGGGAACGGACTGCCCGCACCACCTCGGGATCGTCGATCTCGACGGTGCGCTGCACCCCACTCTTGGCCGGATAGTCGAACTCGACCGCGTTCTTCTTCAGCGTCACATGCTCACACAGCAGGGTGGCCAGTCCGTAGTGCTCGTGCTCCTCGGCCGACTGCTCACCGCCGGCGCGGAAATAGCCCCTGTCGAGCAGCTGCAGTGCCAGCCCGAGCACGCGGTCGCGAGTGAGCCCGCGACCGGCCAGATCTCGCGCGATGCGAGATCGCCACTCCGGCAACCGCGTGGAGAGCTCGAGCACCCGGTCGAACTTCTCCTCGGCCCGCTCTTGCTGCCACCGTTCGTGATAGAGGTATTGGCGCCGGCCGGCGGCGTCGGTGCCGACCGCCTGGATGTGACCGTTCGGCCGCGGACTGATCCAGACGTTCTTCCATGCCGGCGGGATCACCAGATCCTTGATCCGCTGCGCCGTGTCGGGGTCTGCCAACAGCTCACCGTCGGGCCCGTAGTAGGCGAAACCTTTGCCGCGCCGCTTGCGGACGATCCCCGGCGTGTCCAGTTTGCTTCGTGCCAGCCGCATCGTGATGTGCCCCTTGTTGCCAACCCAACGTCAGCCGGGGATACCCGCTCAGGGTTGCAGGATCACCTTGACCGCGCCGTCCTCCTTCTTCTGGAAGATGTTGTACGCGTGCGGCGCCTGATCGAGCGGCAGAACGTGGGTGGCGAACGAGTCGACGCCCAACGGGTCGTCATCGGTCAACAACGGCATGATGTCGTCGACCCACTTCTTCACGTTGGCCTGCCCCATCCGCAGCTGGATCTGCTTGTCGAACAGCGTCAGCATCGGCATCGGGTCGGCCGCGCCGCCGTAGACACCACTCAGCGAGATCGTGCCGCCCCGGCGTACGCAGTCGATCGCCGAGTACAGCGCGCCCAGCCGGTCCACTCCCGCCTTCTGCATGAAGGGTTTCGCGACGAAATCCGGGAGGAACGCGGCCGCGGTCTGTGCGGCCTGCGCAACCGGTGAGCCATGTGCCTCCATCCCGACGGCGTCGATCACCGAGTCGGTGCCCCGCCCGTCGGTCAGCTCGCGCACTGCGTCACCGACCGAGCCGCTGAGCCCCATCATGTCGATGGTCTCGATACCTCTCGCACTCGCCCGGGCGAGACGCTCCGGAACTCGGTCGACGGCGATCACCCGATAGCCGAGGTGGGTGGCGATGCGGGCCGCCATGTCGCCGATCGGTCCCAGCCCCAGCACGGTCACCGATCCGCCGTCGGGAATGCCTGCGTACGCGACGCCCTGCCACGCCGTGGGCAGCACGTCCGACAGATAGACGAATCGCGAATCGGGCGGTCCCTCCGGCACTTTGATGTGGGTGAACTGGGCCTGCGGGATGCGCAGGTATTCGGCCTGACCGCCGGGCACCTCGCCGTAGAGTTCGGAGTATCCGAACAGCGCGGCCCCCATCCCCTGGTCGCGAACCTGCGTCGTCTCGCATTGCGTATAGAGCTGCTTGTCGCACATGAAGCAGCTGCCGCAGGAAATCTGGAACGGCACCACGATGCGATCGCCGACGGCGAGGTTCGTCACGCCCGCACCCACGTCGCGCACGATGCCCATCGCCTCGTGCCCGAGGATGTCACCGGCGTTCATGAACGCCCCGAGCACCTCGTAGAGGTGCAGGTCTGAGCCGCAGATGTTGGTGGACGTCACCTCGATGATCGCGTCCGTCGGGTCCTGTATGCGGGGGTCTTCCACGGTGTCGACGCGCACATCGCGCCGGCCGTGCCATGTCACTGCCTTCATGACGCCTGCCGTACCCGAGCCGGTGCGGTTGAAACGCGCTCAGCCAGGAAGGGTTTCACCGCCGATCGGGGCCAGCACCTCACCGCTGTAGTACGACGACAACCGGCCCGCGGCGAAGAACACGTACGACGGCGCGATCTCGTCGGGTTGGGCCGCGCGCCCATCGGCACGTGCTCACCGAACGACTCGGTCTTCTCGGCCGGCATAGTCGCCGGAATCAGCGGGGTCCACACCGGCCCGGGCGCAACGCAATTCACCCGGATGTTGCGCTGGGCGAGTGACTGGGCCAGCGAGTAGGTCAGGGCGATCACCGCGCCCTTGGTCGCCGAATAGTCGATGAGCGACTTGTTGCCCCGCAGCCCGTTGATCGATCCGGTGTTGATGATCGCCGACCCGTCCGGCAGATGCGCCAGCGCGGCTTTCGTGACGTGGAAGAAGCTGTCGATGTTGACCGAGAAGGTCCGCCGCCATTGCTCGTCGCTGATCTCGGTCAGATCGGACACCGGCGACTGGAACGCCACGTTGTTGACGACGATGTCCAGTCCGCCGAGCTGTTGAACCGTCTCGTCGACCACGGAGCGGCAGTGCGCGGCGTCGGCCAGGTCACCGGGCAGATGGACCGCCCGCCTGCCGGCCGCCTCGACCAGCGACACGGTGTGTGCAGCGTCGTCGCGTTCGTCGAGATAGGCGATCGCGACGTCGGCACCCTCCTTGGCGAAGGCCACCGCGACCGCCCGTCCGATCCCGGAGTCACCCCCGGTGATCAGCGCCCGCTTGCCCTCGAGCAGTCCGGTGCCGACGTAGTCGGCCATCTCGTCGCGTGGCTTGTCGGCCATATCGGCTGTCTGGCCGGGATAGGGAATCACACCGTCTGGCATGGGGCCTCCTGAAGCTCGTCGGCTGTCAGGGCGTCGTCGTACCCCGGGAAGGGGTGGCGAAACTACGGGTCCGTGCGGCGAAGGGCGAGGGGTAGCACCACCCAGAACGAGGCGAACACCACCAGCGCCGCCGGCCCGGCGATCAGCGCCGCGGTCAGGCCGGCGACGGCGTCGAAGATGATGACCGTCATCCCGGTGACCGCGACACCGAGGAGCAACAGACCGGCGTAGGCGCACCGGTGCGCTGCCTTGACCAACGTCCCGAGACGATGGCGTCGGAACAGCAGTCGATGCATGCCGACCGGGGCGATCAGCAGTGCCATGGAGAGCACCGCCGCGCTCACCGTCGCCAAATAGACCACCTGCATCTTCTGGCCCAGCATCGTGAACCGCTGCTGGAACGGCAGCGTCAGCAGGAATCCGGTGAGCAGCTGCACCCCGGTCTGCACCACCCGCAGCTCCTGCAGAAGGCTGGTCCAATTGCGGTCCAGCCGTTCGGTTTCCGTTTCGTTCCGGGCGCTCCGGTCCCATCCTCCGTCGCCGTCGAGGGGATGCGCGTTCACGGGTCGATCTTCGCACCCGCCCCTTCCCGTCGCACAGAGTTTGGTAACGGCAGGCTCGGGTAATCAGCGGCCATGAGCAGGCTGTCCAGGAAGTTGTACACCCCGCTGTCCGTCGCCACCGGTGTCGGTGGCGGCCTGCTTGCCGGGCAGATCTTCGGTCAGATCTGGAAGCGGGTCGGACAAAACGATCCCGAACCCCCGGACCCCAAGGACCTCAGCTACTCGACAAAGTCGGTGTTGATCGCCGGCGCGTTGCAGGGCCTGATCGTCGGCCTGGTGCGGGCCAGCCTGCAGCGGGCCAGCGCTCACGGATATCAGGCGCTCACGAATGAACGCCCGCCTGGCTGAGCAGTGAACTCATAGCTTTTCCACAGCTCTCGATGGGCATGTTCTTAATCGCTCGTCGGACCGTGGAGACATGTCTCGCTCGATCGACACCCGGCTGCTCGGGTGTGCAGCTGTCCTGGCGCTACCCGCCAGCCTCGCGGTGATGCTGATGGCGACGCCGGGCGCGGTCTCGCCGCTTCTGTACTGGACGGTGTCAGGAATCGCGCTGGCCATCGCTTTGGCCGTGCTCGTCGCCGGCGAATGCGCGTGGGAGAACACCGTCGCCGAAGCCCAGGCCGCCGGCTTGGTGGCCAGCGAACCCGGACACTAGGCCCGGGTCACGTCGCAGACGGGGAACTCAGCGGGCCGGGATCTCGTCGGCGAGCGCGATCAGCCTGGCGCGGACCAACTCGGGCTGCTCGTCGAGGATGAAGTGACCGCCGTCGACGAGCTCCAGCGTGTAATCGTCGGCGCGGGCGGTCTCGGCCGCGGCCAGCGACGGATGGATCGCGAGATCCTTGCGGGCGAACAGCGCCCGGGTGGGCACGGTCGACCACCGCCGCTCGGGGTTGCGCGCACCCTCGCGGGCCTCCCGCAGCAGGAACGTCCGATAGGTGTCGCGCGCGGTACGGGCGACCATCGGGTCCCGGAACGCGTCGGCGTAGACCTTCGCCGTCTGCCGGTCGAGATTCGGCGCGGCCGACCGGAAGATCACCCGCTCCAGATACGGTGTGCGCCGTTGCAGCGGCGCTCCGATCGACGCCACGAACGGCTGGTAGAGCAGGAACCGCCACAGGTGCGGGGCGAGGGCTTTGGCCGAGATCCACGGGTGCGGGATGTTGAGCACCAGATAGCCGTCTATCCGCTCGGGCACCCGCAGCGCCAGCAGATGGCCGATGAAGCCGCCCCAGTCGTGGCCGACAAGCAACACGTGCTCCAGACCCATCGCGTCCATCAGCGCCACCAGGTCGCTGACCACGTCCTCTTTGGCCCATTTGTGCGGCGCCGGGCCCGACCAGCCGTAACCCGGTAGGTCGGGGGCGATGATCCGCAGCCCGGGCGGCGGATCGGCCAGCAGGTCGCGATACGCCCAGTGGTGTTGAGGCCAGCCGTGCAGCGCCAGCACCGGCCTGCCGTCTTCGGGGCCGGCCTCGGTGACGTGGAAACGGACACCTCGCGCGGTCACGTGACTGCGGCGGACCCCTCCGATCGGCGGGGGTTGGTTCGTCATGCCCCTGAGACTAACGGGGAGGGTTTACGGTGCTGATATGCCCGGGTACCGCGACCTGTTCGACGCCAGCATCTCCGACCCCGAAGCGTTCTGGGCCGACGCGGCCACCGCTGTCACCTGGACCCGCGCGCCCCAGCGCATCCTCGACGACAGCCGGCCGCCGTTCTACCGGTGGTTCCCCGACGCCGAACTCAACACCTGCGCCAACGCCCTCGACCGACACGTCGAGGCCGGCCGCGGGGAGCAGGCCGCGCTGATCTACGACTCCGCGGTGACCGACACCCAGCGCACCTACACCTATCGCGAATTGACAGACGAGACTGCGCGATTCGCGGGCGCGCTGCGTAATCTCGGCGTCGGCCGCGGTGACCGGGTGATCATCTACATGCCGATGATCCCCGAGGCCGTCATCGCGATGCTGGCCTGCGCGCGACTGGGCGCGGTGCACTCGGTGGTCTTCGGCGGCTTCGCACCCCACGAACTGGCGGTCCGTATCGACGACGTGCAACCGGCCGTGATCGTCTCCGCATCCTGCGGGATCGAGCCCACCCGCGTCGTCGAGTACAAACCCATGCTCGACGCCGCGATCGGGATGACCAGCCACCCACCACGCCATTGTGTTGTAGTGCAACGGGATCGGCATCGCTGCGAGCTCATCGAAGGCCGCGATCTGGACTGGGCCGACGTGATGGCTGCGGCGAGTCCCGTCGACCCGGTCCCCGTCGCCGCCACCGACCCGCTCTACGTGCTCTACACCTCGGGCACCACAGGCAAACCCAAAGGCATCGTGCGCGACAACGGTGGCCACGCCGTCGCGCTGCTGTGGAGCATGAAGCACATCTACGACATCGCCCCCGGCGACGTGTTCTGGGCGGCCTCGGACGTGGGCTGGGTGGTCGGCCACTCCTACATCGTCTACGCCCCACTGCTTCTCGGCGCGACGACCATGCTGTACGAGGGCAAGCCCGTCGGCACCCCCGACCCGGGCGCGTTCTGGCGCGTGATCTCCGAGCACGGCGTCAAAGCGCTGTTCACCGCGCCCACCGCGATCCGCGCCATCCGCAAGGAGGACCCCGAGGGCACGCATGTGGGCAGATACGACCTCTCGTCGCTGCAGTACCTGTTCCTGGCCGGCGAGCGCCTCGACCCCGACACCTACCACTGGGCCGCCGACAAACTCGGCGTCCCGGTGATCGACCACTGGTGGCAGACCGAGACCGGTTGGCCGATCGCGGCGAATCCCATGGGAACGCAAGCTCTTCCGATCAAAGCGGGATCACCGACGGTGCCGATGCCGGGCTTCGACGTGCACATCCTGCGCGAGGACGGCAGCGACTGCGACCCCGAGCAGGAAGGCGCCATCTGCATCCGCCTGCCGCTGCCGCCCGGGACCCTGCCGACGCTGTGGCACGCCGATGAGCGCTATCAGCAGTCCTACCTGTCCGAATATCCCGGCTACTACCTGACCGGCGACGGCGGCCACTTCGACACCGACGGCTACCTGTTCGTGATGGGACGGATCGACGACGTGATCAACGTCGCCGGACACCGGCTGTCGACCGGCGCGATCGAAGAGGTGCTGGCGACGCACCCCGCGGTCGCCGAGTGCGCGGTCATCGGGGTGCCCGACGAGATCAAGGGGCAGGCGCCGCGCGGACTGGTGGTCGTCAAAGCCGGCGCCGCCACCGACGGTCTGGCCGATGAGCTGGTCCAACTGGTGCGCGACGAGATCGGGGCCGTCGCCGCGTTCCGGCTCGTCGACGTGGTCCCCGCTCTGCCCAAGACGCGGTCGGGCAAGATCCTGCGCAAGACCATGCGGGGGTTGGCCACCGGCCGGGACGAACCGGTGCCGTCGACCATCGAGGACCCGGCCGTCCTGGACAAGCTCGGGCCGATCCTGCGCCCCTGAGGGGTGTTAACCCCGCGGCGGGCGGGGTACCTCTTCGGCACGCACGTCAATATGACGCGCTGAAGGAGGACGGGATGGCGGACAGCCCGAAATACATGGCCGTGCAGGGCGCAGCGCTGATCGTCGCGGTCGCGCTGACGGTCATCGGAGTCCTCGGTTTCGTCCCCGGTGTGACCTCCGGGCTCGATCGGCTGAGCTGGGCGGGCCAGCACTCCGGCGCCCTGCTGTTCGGCATGTTCGTGGTCTCGGTGCTGCTCAACGTCGTGCACATCGTGGTGGGCGTCGCGGGATTCGCGGGCGCACGCAGCTACGCCGCCGCGCGCGCCTACCTGCTCGGCGGCGGACTCATCTATCTGGGCCTGTGGCTCTACGGGATTTTCGTCGAACACGGCAGCAACGCCCACGTCATCCCGCTCAACGGCGCCGACAACTGGCTGCACGCCGGCATCGGGGCGGTGATGGTGCTGCTGGCCGTCACGCTCGCCGGCCAGCACGACCCCACCAAGCGACGCTCGCGGGTTCGCCGCGCCGCCAGCCACTGAGCCACGCCGTCAGGCGATCGACAGCGCGATCCCGTCGAGGATGTCGTGCTCGCTGACCAGCAACCGGTCGATGCCGGCACGCTCGCCGAGCACCGCAGCCAGCTCCGTCACGATCAGCGCGCCGCCGCCGATCACGTCGACCCGGCCCTCGTGCATCGGGCCCAACACCGCACGCTGGGCCCGCGTCATCGCCAGCAGGTCGGTACAGACGGGGAGAAGATCGTCGAAACTCACCGAGGACAGGTGGATCGCGTCCGAGTCGTAGGTGGTCATCTTCCGCGCCAGCGCCGCCAGCGTGGTCATCGTGCCCGCAACGCCGACCCACGTCCTGGCCTGCTGCACCGGCACCTGCGCGAGCACGGTGTCGAGCGCCTCGCGGACCACCGCCCGCGCCACGTCGATCTCGTCGGGAGTCGGCGGATCGGAGTGCAGGCACCGTTCGGTCAACCGCACACACCCGATGTCCGCCGAGTACGCGGCCTCCACATCGTCGGAGCCGAGCACCACCTCGGTCGAGCCGCCACCGAGATCGACCACCACGAACGGTGCTGCCGCGGAATCCAATTCGCCGACCGCACCGAGGAAGGACAGCCGCGCCTCCTGCTCGCCGGTGATCACCTCGGCCACCGCGCCCGGCACCACCGCACCGAGCACCTCCGACGTCATCGCGAAGAACTCGTCCCGATTGCCGGCGTCGCGCGCCGCCGACGTCGCCACCATCCGCACCGCCGACACCTCGTGATCACGCATCAACGCGGCGTAGGCCTCGAGTGCCGCCCGGGTCCGGGCCAACGCCTCGGGCGCGAACTCGCCGGTGGCGTCCACGCCCTGACCCAGCCGCACGATCCGCATCTCGCGATGCACATCGGTGAGCCGCCCGCCCGCGACGTCGGCGATCAGCAGGCGAATCGAGTTGGTACCGCAGTCCACCGCGGCCACCCTCGCGCTCATGTCCACACCTCCGAATCGAGAATGCCGGCCATCTCCGGCTCGACCGCCAGCAGCGCCAACGCCTCGTCACCGAACGGGTTGACGCCGGGGCCCTTGGCCAGCGAGTGGGCGATCACCACGTGCAGGCACTTCACCCGGTCCGGCATCCCGCCTCCCGAGAACGTCGTGCCCAGCGGCTCGATCGCGTCGCGCTCGGCCAGATACGACTCGTGCGCGCGCCGATACGCCGCAGCCAACGCGGGATCCTCCGCCAGCCGCTGGGTCATCTCCCGCATCAACCCCGACGATTCCAACCGGCTCGCCGCCGCCGTCAACGCCGGATGCGTCAGGTAGTACAGCGTCGGGAACGGGGTGCCGTCGGGCAGCTTCGGCGCGGTCTTCACCACGGCGGGATCCCCGTCGGGGCAGCGGTAGGCGATCTCGAGAACACCGCGCGGCTCACGGCCCAACTGCCGCGCGACGATCTCCAGATCCGTCGGCTCAACCACCGGGCGCCGGCGGTGGGGCGGGCGGGGCAGGAGCAGGCGGCGGCGGCACGGGCGGAGCCGTCGGCGTGATGCCATGCGGTGCATCGGCGATCGTGTGCCACAGCGCCGTGTACCAGGGATCGGAACCCGCGACCGGCCCCGCACCCTGCGGGGCCTGGCCTGCTTGCGGGGCCCCGGCCGGGAGCTGCACCTGATACGGGATCTCCCCCGGCATCACGAAGCCCAGCCGCTCACGCGCCTGCGCGGCGATGAACACCGGATCGGCCAGCTTCGCCTTCTGCGACTCCAGATCGGCGATCTGATTCCGCAATTGGGACTCCGAGGCCTGCAATTGCTTCATCTCGGTGCGCTGGCTGAAGTACGTGCGCACCGGCCCGGCGATGGTCAACGTCAGCACGCAGATCACCGCTGCCAGGATCGCGGCGCGCCGCGCCGTCGAACCGAACCGCTGATCGGCCGACGCCTGCATGGACGCAGCGATCGACACACGGATCGACGTGCCCGGGGCGGTCTGCTCGAGCTCAGCGGGAGCTGAGCCCTCGGCCCCGTCGGCCACCCGTGGTTCTGGTGCGCTGCGCTCACGACGGCCCGAGGTGACCCCGGGCTTGGCGCGCCCAGGCTTACCCGGCCCGGCGGGCCGGGACGTGCGCCGCCGAGGGTCGGGCCGCTTCGCTTCGGGCACAGGCTATTTCGCTCCGCCTTCGAATCGCGGGAAGGCCAGGTCGCCGGCGTAACGCGCCGCGTCGCCGAGCTCTTCTTCGATGCGCAGCAGCTGGTTGTACTTGGCGACGCGCTCGCTGCGGGCCGGGGCGCCGGTCTTGATCTGCCCGCTCCCGACGGCCACCGCGAGATCGGCGATCGTGGTGTCCTCGGTCTCGCCACTGCGGTGGCTCATCATCGTCTTGTAGCCGGCGTTGTGCGCCAGCGAGACCGCATCCAGCGTCTCGGTCAACGTGCCGATCTGATTCACCTTCACCAGCAGCGCGTTGGCGGCGCCACGCTCGATGCCGTCCTCGAGCCGTTCGGGATTGGTGACGAAGAGATCGTCGCCGACGATCTGCACCCGGTCACCGATCGCGGTGGTCAGCGTGACCCAGCCGTCCCAGTCGTCCTCCGACAGCGGATCCTCGATGGACACCAACGGGTAGGACCCCATCAGCTCTTCGTAGAACGCGGCCATCTGCTCGGCGGTGCGGGTCTGCTTCTCGAACGCGTAACCGGTGCCCTCGGTGTAGAACTCGGTGGCCGCCACGTCGAGCGCGAGGGCGACGTCGCTGCCGACCTTCAGGCCCGCGGCCTCGATGGCGGTGCCGATCAGATCCAGCGCCGCCGTGGTGCCGGGCAGATCCGGGGCGAACCCGCCCTCGTCACCCAGACCGGTTGCGAGCCCCTGCTTCTTGAGCACCGACTTGAGCGCGTGGTACACCTCTGCACCCCAGCGCAGCGCCTCCTTGAAACTCGCGGCGCCGATCGGGGCGATCATGAATTCCTGGACATCGACGCCCGTGTCGGCGTGCGCGCCGCCGTTGATGATGTTCATCATGGGCACCGGCAGGATGTGCGCGTTCGGGCCGCCGACGTAGCGGAACAGCGGCAGCGCGGCACTGTCCGCGGCGGCCTTGGCCACCGCCAGCGAGACGCCGAGGATCGCGTTCGCGCCCAGCCGGGACTTGTCCGGGGTGCCGTCCAGATCGACGAGCGCCTGGTCGACGAGGCGCTGCTCGTCAGCACCGAGCCCGATCACCGCGGGGCCGATCTCGTCGAGCACCGCCTCGACCGCCTTCTGCACGCCTTTGCCGAGGTAGCGCGACCCGCCGTCACGCAGCTCCACGGCCTCGTGCTCACCGGTGGAGGCACCCGACGGGACGGCGGCGCGGGCGACCGTGCCGTCCAGCAGGCCCACCTCCACCTCGACTGTCGGGTTGCCCCGGGAATCGAGGATCTCGCGGGCTCCGACCTGCTCGATGATGGGCACTACTGCCTCCTTGCTAGATCCGGGGTCATTCCGGGCGTGACGATCAGCACTGAGCCTAGAGGGTCTTACAGCGGGTGTCCTTCGGCGTACGCAGTCGCCCAGTCGCGGACCGTCCGCGCGTACTGATCCGAGTGGTTGTACGCGTGCAGCGCGCCCATCCAGCCACGCGGGGTGGCCAGGTCCTTGCCACTCCAACACAGGTAGCCCGCCGCCGAGAGCGCAGCGTCGTCGATGTTGTCGGCGCTGATCTTGCCGTCGTTGTTGGCGTCGACGCCGTAGAGCCGCCACGTCTCGGGGATGAACTGCATCGGCCCCATCGCGCGGGCGAACGGCTCGTCGCCCCTGTTCTCGGTGGCCGGATCGTGGCTGACCGAATCGTGGTCGAGGATCTCCAGGTTGCCTCCGGTGCCGTCGAGGAGCACCCCGCGGATCGGCGGCTCGACATCCCCGTCGGGGCTGATCACCGCACCGCGATACGTGCCGTGGTGACTTTCCACCTGCCCGATGCCCGCCAACGTGGTCCACTTCAGATGGCAGTCGGGATTCTCCACGTCGGCCACGCGCGCTGCATAGGCATAAGCCTCCAACGCGGTCACCGGAATGCCGAGTGCGGGGGCGCGGGCAGCCGCCCAGTCGTGCAGCGCATCGGCCGGCCGGCCTTTGGCGTAGGTGTCGATCTGCGGCACCGGATCCCCAGGTGGCGGCGGCACACCCTCGGGAATCGGGTTGCCGAGGTGCCACGAACAGCTGGCGCCGAGGAGCAGCGCCGTCGCGCCGATCACGGCCACCGTTCGCAGCCACCGCACCCGTGTCACCGGACTCCCTAACGCCAATCTCGTCCTAGCCATGCTGCCACGCGCCCGGGGACTTAAGACCCATCCCGGGCCCGACACAGGCGGTGTACATTCAGTGAGCGCATCACCAACCAAGGTGAGCCGAACCTATGTTTGGCAAGCCAACACTGAATACCGACGAGGACTACGCGATGAGCATGAGCACCGATCTGACGGTCACCATGCACTCGGCTACGTTGGCGGCCTCGCCCAACGTCACCTCCCAACTGTTCGGTAGCGGACTGATCGGGCTGCGGGAAGGCCTCGAAGCCGCGATCGTCGTGTCGATCCTGGTGGCCTTCCTGGTCAAATCGGACCGGCGCGACGCACTCAAATGGGTGTGGCTGGGGGTGGGCGCCGCGATCGCGATGACGGTGACCGTGTTCCTGGTCATCCAGTTCGGCGAGAACACGATCACCGGTCTGGCCGCCGAAGCCATCGCCGGCGTGGCGTCAGTGATCGCGGTCGTCATCGTCACCACGATGGTGCTCTGGATGCGTCGCGCGGCCGCGGGCATGTCCGGTGAGCTGCGCAACGACATGGCCCAAGCACTGGAAACGGGGCCGCTGGCCGTCGCATTGCTCGCCTTCTTCGCAGTCGGTCGCGAAGGCGTCGAGACCGCGCTGTTCATGGTCGGATACGCCGAAGCATCGACGAACTGGCCGCTGGTCGGGTTGATCGTCGGCGTGCTGATCGCCGGCGCCATCGCCTACGGCATGTACCGCGGGGCCCTGAGCATCAACCTCGCGAAGTTCTTCACCTACACCGGTGTGTTCCTGATCGTCGTCGCCGCCGGAATCCTGTCCTACGGCATCGGCGCACTGCAGACCGTCGGCTGGCTGCCCGGCCTGGGCACCAAAGCGTTCGACATCACCGCGTGGTTCAACTGGTCCTCCTGGTACGGCGAAGTGGTGCAGGGCGTCTTCAACGTCACCCCCACCCCGACGGTGCTGCAGCTGTGCGGTTGGCTCGCCTACCTCGTCGTGATCCTCGTGCTGTTCCTGCGTCCCACCCCGGCGCCGACACGCTCGGCCCCGACATCCCCACTCCCCGACCCCGAAAGGTCCACCACGTGAAGGTCTCCTCGTCTGTCGCCGTTCTCGGTACGGCCGTCGCCGCACTGGCGCTGAGTGGCTGCCAGGCCAAAGAGGAGCCGGCCAACGCCGCCGAAGGCACCGACGCGCCGGCCCAGATCACCGTCGACGCCTCCGACAGCTCCTGTGAGCTGTCCGGCACCGAGGGCACGACCGGCGCCAACACCTTCGTCGTCACCAACAACGGCAACAAGGTCACCGAGTTCTACGTCTACGGCGAAGGCGAGCGGGTGATGGGCGAGGTGGAGAACATCTCCCCCGGCCTCCAGCGCAAGCTGATCTTGCAGCTCACCCAGCCGGGCACCTATCAGACGGCCTGCAAGCCCGGCATGATCGGCGACGGCATCCGCACCGACTACACCGTCACCGGCGACGCCGTCGAGATCGACACCGAAGGCAAGTTCAAAGAGGCCGCCGACAGCTACAAGCGCTACGTCAACAGCCAGACCGACGCGCTGATCCCGGCGGTCGAATCGTTCGTCGCCGCGATCAAGGCGGGCGACATCGAGGCGGCCAAGGCGCAGTACCCGGTCGCGCGGACGTACTACGAACGCATCGAACCCGTCGCCGAGTCGTTCCCCAACGACCTCGACCCCCGCATCGATCTGCGCGAAGCCGATCTCGAGCCCGGACAGAAATGGACCGGCTTCCACCGCCTGGAGAAGGACCTGTGGGTCAGCGGCCTGCAGCCCGACACCAACGCCATCGCCGACCAGCTCGTCGCCGACGTCAAAGAACTCGACGCCGGCGTGAAGGCGCCCGACTACACGATCGATTCGACCCAGATCGCCGGCGGCGCGCAGGGCCTGCTCGACGAGATCGCCACCAGCAAGATCAGCGGCGAAGAGGACATCTTCAGCCACACCGACCTGTGGGACTTCAACGCCAACCTGCAGGGTTCGCAGACGGCGGTCGCGTCGGTGCGGCCGATCCTCGACGAGCGCAACCCCGATCTGGGCAAGCGTGTGGACGAGCGGTTCGCCGATGTGGAGAAGATGCTCGAGCAGTACCGCAAGGGCGACGGTTTCGTCAGCTACGACACCGTGACCGAACCGCAGCGCCAGGAGCTGTCCCGGGCGATCGACGCGCTGAGCAAAGAGGTGAGCCAGGTGCAAGGTGTCATCGCACCCCAATGATCCGGTGGCCCCGAATGATTCGACGCGCCAAGGGCTGAGCAGGCGCAAGCTGTTCGGCGCGGCCGGAGTCGGCGCCGCGGTGGTCGGTGCGGCCGGCGCGGGTGCGCTGGCCGGCCGGGCCTCGGCGGCCCAGCCCGCTGGTCACCTGGACACCGCAGTGCCCTTCCGCGGTGAGCACCAGGCGGGGATCATCACCGAGGCGCAGGACCGCATGCACTTCGCGACGTTCGACGTGACGACGAACAGCCGCGACGACGTCATCAAGATGCTGGCCGACTGGACCGAGATGGCCGAGCGGATGACGCAGGGCGAGGAGGCGTTCAAAAACGGTGCCACGGGCCAGAATCCGTACTCCCCACCGACCGACACCGGCGAAGCGCTTGGCCTGCCCCCGTCACAGCTCACGCTGACGATCGGGTTCGGACCGTCGTTCTTTCTCAAAGACGGTGTCGACCGGTTCCGCATCGCGGACAAGAAGCCGGCGCAGCTGGTCGACCTGCCGAAGTTCCCGAACGAGAAGATCGATCCGGCCCGCAGCGGTGGCGACATCGTCGTGCAGGCCTGTGCGAACGACCCGCAGGTCGCCGTCCACGCGATCCGCAACCTGGCCCGCATCGGCTTCGGCACCGTCGCGGTGCGCTACTCGCAGCTCGGGTTCGGCCGGACCTCGTCGACCACCCGCGATCAGTCCACCCCGCGAAACCTGTTCGGTTTCAAAGACGGAACAGCCAACTTGCGCTCCGACGAGACCGACAAGCTGAACCAGTTCGTCTGGGTCGGCGACGGGGACGGGCCCTCGTGGCTGACCGGCGGCAGCTACCTGGTGGCGCGGCGGATCAGGATGCGGATCGAGCAATGGGACCGCACCACGCTGCTCGAGCAGGAACGAGTCATCGGCAGGCAGAAGGGCAGCGGCGCGCCGATGGGGCTCAACGACGAGTTCGACGAGCTGAACTTCTCGCTGACGGACAAGAAGGACAAGCCGCTGATCGACGAGCAGGCGCACGTGCGTCTCGCGTCGAAGGAGAACCTCGGCGGCATCGAGATCCTGCGCCGCGGCTACAACTTCACCGACGGCTCCGACGGGTTCGGCCACCTCGACGCGGGGCTGTTCTTCATCGCGTTCGTGCGCGACCCGGTCAAGCAGTTCGTGCCGATGCAGAACGCGATCTCGCGCAACGACGCGATGAACGAATACGTCACGCCGACCAGCTCCGCGGTGTTCGCATGCCCGCCGGGAATCCGCGAGGGCGACACCTCGACGTTCTGGGGCTCGACGCTGTTCGAGTAGCGCTGATCGCGCACCCCACCTTTTCGCCCAAACCGACACACGGGCGAACAATCGCGAGACCACGCCGCCATTTCGTCGATCTCGGCACAAGGTTGGCCATTGCACGGCCACGTCGTCGCCGTTACTCTGTCTGTAACGATCCTTACAGAGGAGTGGCGACGTGGCACCGACGAAGAGCAAACGTCAGCAGCAGGGAGACAACTCCCGAGAACAGATCCTCGACGCCACCGAACGGTTGATGTCCACGCAGGGCTACGCAGCGACGTCGATCAGCCACATCCGCAAGGAATGCGGACTTCCCGCCAGTTCCATCTACTGGCACTTCGGCTCCAAAGAGGGCGTGCTGGCCGCCGTCATGGAACGCGGCGCCGATCGCTTCTTCGCGCAGCTGCCGCGGCGTGAACCGAGCTCGACGGACGATCCCGACATCGAGACGCGGCGCGCCGAGGCGGCGAAACTCCTTGCGCAGCATCCGGATTTCCTGCGGCTGACCTACATGCTGTCACTCGAGCGACACACCGACCCCGCGGTCGGCGCAGCCATCCGCAGGGTGCGCGACACCGCCATCGCCGGCTTCCGCGAGGCGATCGCGCCGATGATCCCGGCCGGCGTCGCGCCTGAGCGCGCCGAGCGCGTCGTCGACGAACTCGCCGCGTTCGCCACCGCGGTATCCGACGGGGTGTTCTTCGCCGACCACCTCGAACACGAGACGACGGACGTCGACCGGATGTACGTCCGCATGATCCAGGCCGTGCAGGCCCTCATTCCCATTCTCTTGGAGGAGACATGACATCACGATCCGTCGTCATCACCGGCGCCAGCGCGGGGCTCGGCCTCGAATGTGCCCGCGCCGTCCTCGCCGATGACCCGACCTGGCATGTGGTGCTCGCGGTGCGCGACCCCGCACGCGGAGCGGCCGCTGTCGACGAGCTCGGCGCGCCCGATCGTTGCACCGTGCTGCCCTGCGACCTCGCTTCGCTGCGATCGGTCGACGGGTTCGTCGATGCGTTCACCCACGCCGACGTGCCCCCGCTTCATGCCATCGTCTGCAACGCCGGCCTGCAGGTGGTCGACGTCAGTCAGACCACAGCCGACGGAGTGGAGATGACATTCGGGGTCAACCATCTCGGCCACTTCGCGCTCGTCACAGGCCTTCTCGACCAGCTCGTCGCGCCCGCGCGCATCGTGGTCGTCAGTAGCGGGACTCACGATCCGACGAAGTTCACCGGCGGCATGCCCCATCCGCTCTACACCAGCGCCGCGGAGCTGGCACGGCCGGGGAGCCCCGGCGACAAGGACGGGCGTCGCCGGTACACCACGTCGAAACTGTGCAACATGCTGTTCGCCTACGAACTCGATCGCAGGCTCGGCGAAGGCGCGCGCGGGGTCACCGTGACGGCGTTCGACCCCGGCTTGATGCCGGGATCGGGATTGGCGCGGGAGTACTCGCCTGCACAGAAGTTGTTGTGGCGCTATGTCTTTCCAGTTCTTCGTGTCCTACCCAACGTCAACAGCACCACGACGTCGGGCAAGCGACTGGCGGCCCTGGTGCACGATGCGCGCTACGACGGCATCACCGGAACCTATTACGAGGGCGCGCGTCCGATCCGGTCGTCGGCGGACTCCTACGACACGGCCAAGGCGCTGGACCTGTGGGCGACGAGCGAACACCTGGTGGCCACTGCGAGAGCGTGATCGAACTCGACGATATGGCGAGATCTACTCGACTTCTTGCGCCCGTTCGTCGGTTTGGGCGTCCTGGGGCTCGGGCTCGTCGAACACCTCATGCGGCCAATGGGCACGCCACTCGTCGGCACTGATCACCCCGCGCGGGCTGTCGTCGAGCTCCTCGGCCACGTCGTCTCCGCGTCGGGCGGCCGCGGCTGCACGCTCAGCGACTCGCACATCCTCCATGAACTCCAGAACCGCTGTGCGCAAGGCGTTCTCGGCGTCGAACTCGGGGTTCACGGTGATCCAGGTGAGCGCGTCGGGCACCAGCTCTGCGGGGAAGCCGGCGGCTTCGGCGCGGGCGAGCACCTTCTGCGCGAGCGCCAATGCTGGCTGTGCGGTCGGAATGTCGTCCATGATGGACTCGCGCGTGGATTTCTCCAGCGCCTTGCGCGCCTCCCACTGCGCCAGCTGATCCTCCAGCGAGATCGATTCGCCGGCCAGCACCGCGGGCACCCGGTTGCCGAGCTTGCGCACCAGCGCGTCGGCGACGTCGTCGATGCCGAACGCGTCGGTCGGCGCATCCTCGGCGATGCGCGCGTGGAAAAGGACCTGCAGCAACACATCTCCGAGCTCGTCACGCAGCTCGGTCAGGTCACCGCCGTGCACCGCGTCGAACAGCTCGTAGGTCTCTTCGAGGAGATAACGCCGCAGCGAGTCATGCGTCTGCTCGCTTTCCCACGGACCGGCGGTGCGCAGCTTGTCCATCATCGCGACCGCGTCGACGAGGTGCTCACCGGGCTGCGGGTCCGGCGCGGCGATCACCCGCTCCCCGGCGGCGATCCGCGCGGCGACCGACGGGTGCTCGGGGTCCGACGACAGCAGCGTCGGCGCCGGCTCCCCGATGTAGGCGGGCCGCGCCGAGGGCAGCGACCACGGCACCTTGACCGGCATCTCCTCGGTGTACTGGACGTCGCCCGCCAGGAGGTCGATGGCCTCGATCGGCACCAGCGACGGGCGGCGCGGGTCCACCAGGACGACCGTCATGCGCCACCTCCGAACTTCGCGATGTCGACCGGGGCCTGCCCATCCCCCGCGATCGCCACGAGCAACCCTGCCACGAACGCGATCAGCTCGAGATCCCGGATGCGCGGCGCACCCACCCCACTGCCGGCCCGCGGAATAGGCACCTGCACCGTCGACGTGGTGGCCCGGTAATTGGCGCCGGAATAGAGCCGCTTGAGCCGCAACTGCGCCGAATCCGGCAGCGTCAGCGGCGCGATACGCACCGTCGACCCCGACGGCGCCCCGATCTCGGTCACCCCGAAGGCCCGCGCCAGCAGCCGTAACCGGGCCACCGCGACCAGCAGATGAGCCGGCTCGGGCAGCGGGCCGTACCGGTCGACGAGCTCCTCGATCACCGAGTCGACCGCCCCATCGTCGGCGGCAGCGGCCAGCCGGCGATACGCCTCGAGCCGCAGCCGGTCACTGCCGATGTAGTCCGGCGGCAGGTGCGCGTCGACAGGCAGGTCGATCCGCACTTCCTTCGGCTCTTCCGGTGCGAGAACGGTTTTCCCGTCCGCCGCCGCGCGATAGGCCTCGACGGCCTCGCCCACGAGCCGCACGTACAGGTCGAACCCCACGCCCGCGACATGGCCGGACTGCTCGGCGCCCAGCACGTTGCCCGCGCCGCGAATCTCGAGATCCTTCATCGCGACCGCCATGCCCGCACCGAGATCGTTGTTCTGCGCGATCGTCGCGAGCCGGTCGTAGGCCGTCTCGGTCAGCGGAACCTCCGGCGGATACAGGAAGTACGCGTAGCCACGCTCCCGGGAACGCCCGACACGGCCGCGCAACTGGTGCAGCTGCGACAGGCCGAACGTGTCCGCCCGCTCGACGATCAACGTGTTGGCATTCGAGATGTCCAGGCCCGTCTCGACGATCGTCGTGCACACCAGGATGTCGAACTCGCGGTTCCAGAATCCCTCGACCGTCTTCTCGAGCTGCTCCTCGGGCATCTGCCCGTGCGCGACCACCACCCGCGCCTCGGGCACCATCTGCCGCACCCGCGCGGCGGCCTGATCGATCGAGCGCACCCGGTTGTGGATGTAAAACGCCTGCCCGTCGCGCAACATCTCGCGGCGCAACGCCGCGGCGACCTGCTTGTCGTCGTGCGGGCCGACATAGGTCAGCACCGGATAGCGTTCCTCAGGCGGGGTCAGGATCGTCGACATCTCTCGGATGCCGGCCAGGCTCATCTCCAACGTGCGCGGAATCGGCGTCGCGCTCATGGTCAGCACGTCGACGTGGGTGCGCATCGACTTGATGTGCTCCTTGTGCTCGACGCCGAAGCGCTGCTCCTCGTCGACGATGACGAGGCCGAGGTCCTTCCACGTCACGCCGGTCTGCAGGAGTCGGTGGGTGCCGATCACGATGTCGACCGAGCCGTCCTTCATCCCCTCCATCACGGCCTTCGATTCCGAGCCGGAGGTAAAGCGCGACAAGCCTTTCACCGTGACAGGGAAGCCCGCCATGCGTGCGCTGAACGTCTGCAGGTGCTGATCGGCCAGCAGCGTCGTCGGCACCAGGACCGCGACCTGCTTACCGTCCTGCACCGCTTTGAACGCCGCGCGCACGGCGATCTCGGTCTTGCCGTAGCCGACGTCGCCGCAGATCACCCGGTCCATCGGGACGGGCTTCTCCATGTCCGACTTCACCTCGGTGATCGCGGTCAGCTGATCCATCGTCTCGGTGAAACCGAACGCGTCTTCCATCTCGAGCTGCCAGGGGGTGTCCGGCGCGAACGCGTGACCGGGCGACGCCTGCCGCTTGGCGTACAGCGTCACAAGCTCGGCCGCGATCTCCCGAACCGCCCGGCGCGCTTTGGTTTTCGTGTTCGCCCAGTCGCTGCCGCCGAGTTTGGACAGCGTGGGCGCCTCGCCGCCGACGTAGCGCGACAACTGATCGAGCGAATCCATCGGCACGTAGAGCCGGTCCGACCCGCCACCGCGTTTGGCCGAGGCGTACTCGAGCACCAGGTATTCGCGCCGGGCGCCGCCCACCACCCGCTCGGTCATCTCGACGAACCGGCCGATGCCGTGCTGATCGTGCACCACCAGGTCACCTGCGGTCAGCGCCAGCGGGTCGACGACGTTGCGCCGCTTGGCCGCCAGCTTCTTGCCCTCGGTGGCCGCGACCCGGTTGCCCGTCAGGTCGGCTTCGGTGATCACCACCAGGTTCGCGCCCGGCATCACGACACCGTCGTGCAGCGGGCCCTTCATCACCCCGACGACGCCTTCGCGCGGCACCGCGCCGGGCTCGAGAATCGTTGCCGCCGTGTCGGCCTCGCCGAGCTGCTCGACCACCCGCATGCAGGTGCCGGTGCCCGGCGTGACGACGACGCCGTATCCGCCCGTGGCGACGTGGGCGCGCAGCATCGCGAAGATCTCGCTGACGTTGTGCCGTTGGCCCCGCGCGGACGGCGCCGGCCGGATGTCGAGGCGTACCGGCTCGTCGGCGCCGCTGTCGAGCTGGCTCAACGTCCACCACGGGTGCCCGGCCGCGCGCGCTGCGTCACGGCTCTCGTCGAACGGGACGAAACCCGACGCGCCCAGCGCCTCCACGTCGATCGGCGCGTCACCGCCCACGGCGGCCGTCGACCACGACGCCTCCAGGAACTCGCGCCCCGTCTTGATCAGATCGGCGGCGCGGCTGCGCACCTTTTCCGGATCGCAGATCAGCAGCGGCGTGCCCGCGGGCAGCAGCGAGGGCAGCGTCACCAGGCCGACCGGCTTCAGCAGCGGAAGCAGCGCCTCCATCCCGTCGACGGGGATTCCCTCGGAGAGCTTGGCCAGCATGTCGGGCACGCTGCCCGGCACGCCGTTCTCCATCACCGGATGCTCGGCGGACAGCGCCGCGGCCCGCTCGCGCACCTCCGCCGTCAGCAGCACCTCCCGGCACGGCACGGCGATCACGGTGGAAACGTCGATCTCGGGAATGGAGCGCTGATCGGCCACGGCGAACATGCGCATCTCCGAGACCTCGTCGCCCCAGAACTCGATGCGCACGGGATGCTCGGCCGTCGGCGGGAACAGGTCGAGGATGCCGCCGCGCACGGCGAACTCGCCGCGCTTGGCGACCATGTCCACGCGGGTGTAGGCCAGATCGACCAACCGCGCGACGGTGCCGTCGAAGTCGGAGTCCTCACCGACGGTCAACGTGACGGGCTCGACGGCGGCCAGGTCGGGCGCCATCGGCTGCAGCAGCGAACGGGCCGTCGTCACCAGTACCCGCAGCGGCGGACCGAGCCGCTCGTCGTCGGGATGGGTGAGCCGGCGCAGCACCATCATCCGGGCGCCGACGGTGTCGACGCCGGGTGAGAGCCGCTCGTGCGGCAGTGTCTCCCACGACGGGAACATCGCGACCGCATCGCCGAACACGCCTGTGAGCTCGGCGGTCAGGTCGTCGGCTTCCCGTCCGGTCGCGGTGACGGCCAGCACGGGGCCGGCCTGGGCGAGTGCGGCGGCGACGAACAGGCGCGCGCTGGCCGGGCCGACGATATCGAGATCAGCGGGCCGGTCGGCGGCGCGGCGCGTGACGTCCTGCAGAGAGGGGTCGCGCAGTGCCAGCTCGACGAGGCCCGCGATCGGGGTGTGGACATGAAGGGTCCCCGATACGGTCATGATGAGTTCCATCGTAGGCCCCGACGGCGCGATGGCCGAACCGGCCGAACCCGAGAAGGCGGGCTACTCGGCCCGCAGTTGCGGGTCGGCCTCGAGATGGGTGAGCCCGTTCCACATCAGGTTCACCAGATGCGCGGCCACCACTTCCTTCTTGGGCTCGCGGGTGTCGAGCCACCACTGCGCAGACATCGACACCGACCCGACGAGCGCCTGCGCGTACAGCGGCGCCAGGTCCGGGTCGAGGCCGCGGCGGGAGAAATCCCCGGCCAGGATCGACGACACCTGGTTGACGGCGTCGTTGAGCAGCGTCGAGTAGGTGCCCGCGGTGATGCTGGCCGGCGAATCGCGGATGAGGATGCGGAACCCGTCGGTGTGCTCCTCGACGTAGGTCAGCAGCGCCAATGCGACCCGCTCCAGGCGCACGCGGGACCGGTTGTTGGTCAGCGACGACGTGATGCCGTCGAGCAGCGCCGACATCTCGCGGTCCACCACGACGGCGTAGAGGCCTTCCTTGCCGCCGAAGTGCTCGTACACCACGGGTTTGGAGACGTTGGCCCGCAGCGCGATCTCCTCGATCGAGGTGCCGTCGAAACCGCGCTCGGCGAACAGCGACTTCGCGATCTCGATCAGCTGCTGGCGACGCTCACTGCCGGTCATCCGGGCGCGTGGGGCGCGGACATCCTTGTCGGGAGCTGGCACGCCGTTCAGGGTAAACCGCGCCACCCCGGCGTACCGTCAAGCTCCGTGATCACGCTGGATCGGCTGATCAACGTCCTCGGCGGCTACGGCGTGCGGTGGCAGACCGGCTCGGCGGACCGTTCGAGCGAACTGCGCAGCGTCGTGCTGCCCGAGACCGTCGAAGGCCGCACCGTGCCCGGCGACGTGCTGCTCGCCGTGGGCGCCGCGTCGGGCGGCGACGCAGTGGGGTGGGCCAGGGCCGCAGGCGCCGTCGCCGTGCTCACCCGCCCCGACCCCGACGACACCACGGGTTACGACGACACCGACGGCCTTGCGGTGCTGGTGGTCGATCCGGCGGTGCCGTGGAGCGACGTCGCCGCGATCGTCTACGGCCTCGTGTTGGAAGGCCGGGAGACGGAGTCGGGGCGTGGGCCGACCGACCTGTTCGCAGTGGCCGACAGCCTGGCCGCCGCGGTGGGTGGCGCCGTGGTGATCGAGGACCGCCGCTCGCAGGTGCTGGCGTTCTCCCGGGATCAGCGCGACGCCGATCCGCCGCGCGTCGCGACGATCCTGACCCGGCAGGCGTCGGCCGATGTGCGGGAGATCTTCGCCGACCACGGTGTGTTCGCGCACCTGTCGAGCTCCGACGAGCCGATGTTCGTCCCCGCCGACCCCGCGACCGGACGAACAGGCCGCATGGTGGTGGCGGTGCGCTCGGGCCGGGACCTGCTCGGCTCGGTGTGGGTGGCCTGCCCCGAGCCGCTGACGGGAGCACGGCGCCGCGCCCTCACCGACGGGGCGCACACGGTGGCTCTGCACCTGTTGCGTTCACGCGCCAGCGCGGATCTGGAACGTCAGGTCGAGTCCGAGCTGGTGCTCCGGTTGCTCGACGGCACACCGGACGCCCCGACGCTGGCCAGCCGCCTCGGGCTTCCGCCGGCGGAACTGCGGGTCGTCGCGCTGCGCGCGCACGAGCGCGGGCATCGGCACACGGCGCTTCTGCAGGCCTTCGAGCAGGCGACCGCCGGCTTCGGCTGGTCCCGCCCGTCGCGCAGCGCACTCGCTGCCACCACCGTCTACACCGTGCTGGCCGCCGACGAGGCGGCGGTCGCCCGGGCATGGGTGGAGGCACTGGTCACCGCGCTGCCGCCGCAGCTTCGCGTGCAGGCCGGCATCAGCGCACCGGCGGCCGTCGGCGATCTGACTGCCGCACGCAACGAGGCGGACGAGTGCCTCGCGCTGCAGGAGAGCACCGGCGCCGCCGTCGCACCCGCCTACGACGAATCGTGGAACGACGTCGTGCTGCAGCGTCTGCGATCGGCCGCGGGCGCCGGCCGCAACCCGCACCGGGGGGCGGTCGCCGAACTGCGGGCCCACGACGCGACGCAGGGCACTTCCTACGAGGCGACGTTGCGGACCTGGCTGCAGGAGCGCGGCGATCCGGCCCGCACCGCGGCGCGGCTGGGCGTGCACGAGAACACCGTCCGCTACCGCATGCGGCGGATGGCGGAGCTGACCGATCTGCACCTCGACGACGCCGAGAAACGATTCGCGATGATGATCGAACTCGCCGTGCGCGACTGACCGTCTTGTCCCAGACCGACAATCCGGCACCGCCCTGTTGTCGCATCGGCACAACACCTCGCCACCGTTCCCGTCCGACCATGGAGTCGTCGGTCATCGAACGAGGAGGGTGTCATGTGGGCCAGATCAGGGATGGACGGCGGTCCCCGATCTGTCGTGGTCGTCGGTGCGGGCATCGTCGGCCTGTCGACGGCATGGTTCCTGCAGGAGCGGGGCGTCGACGTGACGGTGGTCGACCGCAGCGGGGTGGCCGCGGGCGCGTCGTGGGGTAACGCCGGCTGGGTCTCACCGGCCCTGACCACGCCGCTGAACTCGCCGTCCGTGCTGCGCGAAGGATTGCACGCACTGACCGACCCGGCGGCTCCGCTGCACATCCCGCTGCGGGCGGACACCGCGCTGGCACGCTTCTTGATGCGGTTCGCCGCGCACTGCCGTCCGGGCTCGTTCCAGCGTGCCGCGCAGGCCGGCGCGGTGCTCAACGACGAGGCGATCGAGACGTTCGACGTGCTGGTGGCCAACGGCGTCGACGCGCCGGTCACCGATACGCCGATCTCGGTGGCGTTCCGCGACGCCGAGCTCGCGGCCGCATTCGGCCGCGAGCTGCGCACCTGGCTGGGTGATCGACCGACGGCCGTCGAGGTGCTGACCGGGCCCGCTCTGCGCGAGCGGGTTCCGCTGGCGGCGCCGACCGTCGCGACCGTCGTCGACATCTCCGGCCAGCGCTTCGTCGACCCCGGCCGCTTCACCACCGCGCTCGGCCGGGCAGTCACCGAGCGGGGCGCGACGGTGCACACCGGGATGGTCGTCGGCGTCTCCCCCGACGGCGGCGGGGTGCAGGTGCGTCTGCGCGATGCCGAGCCCCTGCGCGCCGACGCCGCGGTTGTCGCGGCCGGCGCCTGGCTTCCGGCGCTGACGGGTCGCCGGGTGCGGGTGGCGCTGCAGGCCGGGCGCGGCTACTCGTTCACGGTGCCGGTGGAGCGGCCTCTGCCGGGGCCCATCTACCTGCCCGAGGCGCGGGTGGCGTGCACGCCGTACCGCGGCGGGCTGCGTGTCGCCGGGACGATGGAGTTCCGCCGCCCGGACGAGCCGCCGTCGATGCCGCGGGTGAACGCGATCGTCGCCGCCGCCGCACCGCTGCTCGACGGCGTCCGCTGGCATGAGCGCACCGACGTGTGGGTGGGCCCGCGGCCGGTCACCGACGACGGCATTCCGCTGATCGGTCAGCTCGAGCGCGGGGTGTTCGTGGCGGGCGGGCACGGCATGTGGGGGCTCGCGCACGGCCCCGCCACCGGACGTCTCCTCGCCGAACAGATCGTCACCGGCAAGGTGCCCGAGGTTGCGCGGGCCTTCGATCCGCTGCGCAGACGCTGACTCACCCCAGGTCGTCAGGGGCGGTGCCGTGACCCGCCCCTGACGACGAGCCCTCTCGAAAGGACCCCTCATGACCACCGTCTGGATGACCCCGCACGCCCGCACCGCGCTGGAAGCCGAGCTGGCCGAGCTGCTGACCGTGCCACGTACGGGCACCGACCGCACCGGCGACGTCGTCGACGCCTGGCTGGCCCGCAAACAGCGCATCCGCGACATCCACGAACTGCTCAGCCGATCCGTCGACACCGGGTCTCCGCCCGACGACGGCGTCGCCGAGCCGGGCATGGTCCTCACTGTCCGCTTCGACGACTCGGACGAGACGGAGACCTTTCTCCTGGGCACCCTCGGCGCGACCGACGACGAGCTCGACGTCTACACCGCGGCGTCGCCGCTGGGCAGCGCGCTGCTCGGAGCCACACCGGGCAGCCGCCGCACGTATCGACTGCCGACGGGCCGCACCGCGTCCGTCACCCTGCTGGCGGCTGTTCCGTTCGGTCTGCACCACCACGCCATGGGCTAAAGTCGCACGCGTATCTCGTCACCGGTCCGTCGTGGTGTAATCGGCAGCACCTCTGATTTTGGTTCAGATAGTTCAGGTTCGAGTCCTGGCGACGGAGCGTCACGAGAGCTCGCCGCCGCGAGCGTGCGAACTGATACGGCGCACCCGGCGTGTCCCGGATGAACCTGCACAGTCGACAGGCAGGAGCCGCGATGACGCGTGACGCAGCCGTCCTCATCCTCGCCGCGGGAGCCGGCACCCGGATGAAGTCCGACACCCCCAAGGTGCTGCACACCCTCGGCGGGCGCAGCATGCTGGCCCACGCCCTGCACGCTGTCGCCGGCGTGGAACCGACGCACCTGGTGACGATCGTCGGCAAGGATCGGGAGCGCGTGGCCCCGGCCGCACTGCAGATCGGCGAGACCCTCGGCCGCCGGGTCGAGATCGCCGTGCAGGAAGAGCAGCGCGGTACGGGCCATGCCGTCGGCTGCGGGCTCTCGGCACTGCCCGAGGATTTCACCGGCGTCGTGGTCGTCACCTCCGGCGACGTGCCGCTGCTGAACTCCGCAACGCTCGACGCGCTGATCGCCGCCCACATCGCGGCCGGCGCCGCGGCGTCGGTGCTGACGACCACCCTCGCCGACGCCACCGGCTACGGCCGCATTCTGCGCACGCAGGACGGCGAGGTGATCGGCATCGTCGAGCAGGCCGACGCCACCCCGGCGCAACGCGCGATCCACGAGGTCAACGCCGGGGTGTACGCGTTCGACGCGGAAGAGCTGCGCTCGGCGCTGAGCCGGTTGCGCTCCGACAACGCCCAGCACGAGCTCTACATCACCGACGTGTTCGCGATCGTGCGCGGCGACGGACTGCCCGTCCTCGGCCAGCACATCGATGATGCTGCGCTGGTGGCCGGCGTCAACGACCGCGTTCAGCTGGCCGCGCTCGGCGCGGAATTGAACCGTCGCGTCGTCGCGGCCCACCAGCGCAACGGGGTGACCGTCGTCGATCCGGCCACCACGTGGATCGACGTCGACGTGACGATCGGACGCGACGCCGTGGTCCGCCCCGGCACCCAATTGCTGGGTGCGACCGCCATCGGCGCGCGGTGTGAGATCGGGCCCGACACCACATTGACCGACGTCACCGTCGGCGACGGCGCATCCGTGGTGCGCACCCACGGCTCGGAGTCGGTCATCGGCGTCGACGCGGCCGTCGGACCGTTCACCTACCTGCGCCCCGGCACCGTCCTCGGCGACGACGGCAAGCTGGGCGCCTTCGTCGAAGCCAAGAACGCGACGATCGGCACCGGGACGAAGGTGCCGCACCTGACGTATGTCGGCGACGCGGACATCGGCGAGCACAGCAACATCGGCGCATCCAGCGTGTTCGTCAACTACAACGGCGAGACCAAGAGCCGGACGACGATCGGCTCCCACGTCCGCACCGGGTCCGACACGATGTTCGTCGCCCCCGTCACCATCGGCGACGGCGCGTACACCGGCGCGGGCACCGTGGTGCGCGAGGACGTGCCCCCCGGCGCGCTCGCAGTGTCCGCCGGACCGCAGCGCACGATCGAGGGCTGGGTGGAACGGAAACGGCCCGGCAGTGCCGCCGCGCAGGCGGCCGCCGCGGCGCGCCAGGCAGGGCAAGCTACCGGCGAGTAGCGTTTCGTCGCCGTTTATTGGCATTCTGGTAACCCGCCGACGTGTGAGCATCCCCGCTACGTACGATGGCCCGAGAATCGACTGCGAGAAGCCGAGGGCAGCCCGTGAGCCACGACTGGACCGACAACCGCAAGAACCTGATGCTCTTCTCGGGTCGGGCGCACCCCGAACTCGCCGAGCAGGTCGCCAAGGAACTCGACGTTCCCGTCACCGCGCAGACCGCACGCGATTTCGCCAACGGTGAGATCTTCGTCCGGTTCGACGAGTCGGTACGCGGCAGCGACGCCTTCGTCCTGCAGAGCCATCCCGCGCCGCTGAACACGTGGCTGATGGAACAGCTGATCATGATCGACGCGCTCAAGCGTGGCAGCGCCAAGCGGATCACCGCGATCCTGCCCTTCTATCCCTATGCGCGGCAGGACAAGAAGCACCGCGGCCGGGAGCCCATCTCCGCGCGCCTGGTCGCCGACCTGTACAAGACGGCCGGCGCCGACCGGATCGTCACCGTCGATCTGCACACCGATCAGATCCAGGGCTTCTTCGACGGCCCGGTCGACCACATGCGGGCGCAGAAGCTGCTGTGCGGCTACATCAGCGAGAACTACGCCGATCACGACATGGTCGTCGTCTCCCCCGACTCGGGCCGCGTGCGCGTCGCCGAGAAGTGGGCCGACAGTCTGGGCGGTGTCCCGCTGGCCTTCATTCACAAGACCCGCGACCCGCTGGTGCCCAACCAGGTGAAGTCGAACCGGGTGGTCGGCGACGTCAAGGGCAAGACCTGCATCCTGACCGACGACATGATCGACACCGGCGGCACCATCGCCGGGGCGGTCAAGCTGCTCAAGCAGGACGGTGCGGGCGACGTGATCATCGCCGCCACCCACGGTGTGCTGTCCGATCCGGCGCGGGAAAGACTGGCCGACAGCGGAGCCCGCGAGGTCATAGTGACCAACACGCTGCCGATCGGCGAGGACAAGATGTTTCCGCAGCTGACCGTGCTGTCCATCGCGCCGCTGCTGGCCAACACGATTCGCGCGGTGTTCGAGAACGGCTCGGTGACAGGGCTTTTCGACGGATCGGCATGAGCGCGCGCATCCTGCACAATCCGCGCTGCACGACATCGCGCAAGGTGCTGGACATGCTGCGCGAGAGCGGGGCCGAACCCGAGGTGGTGCTCTACCTGAAGAACCCGCCGTCGCGCAGCGAGCTGAAAGCGATGATCGCCGACGCCGGCATCGACGTGCGCGCGGCCGTGCGGACCCGGGAATCGCTCTACGCCCAACTCGGGCTGGCCTCGGCGTCCGACGACGAGTTGCTCGACGCGATGGTCGAACACCCGATCCTGATCGAGCGGCCGTTCGTCGTCACCGGCAAGGGCACCCGGCTGGCCCGGCCCCTGGAGCGCGTTCGCGAGATCCTGTGAGCGCGCGGCACGTGTTCGCAGCGGCCGCTGCAGCGCTGACTTTGGCCGCGTGTTCCCCGGAAGCACCCGACTACCAGGCGGTCTGGTCGACGACGAGCGTGCCCAGCCCGTCGCCGCAGGCGGCGAACCCTTCTGGGGCGCCGGTCCCCATCGCCGCATTCCTCGAACAGGCCAGGGTCACCGGCCAACCCGTCGCCTACAACAAGGTGACCGACCTGACGGTGACGATACCGACCCCACCCGGCTGGCATCCGTACCAGAACACCAACCTCTCACCCGGAACCCGGATGATCGTCAAGGGCGACACCTATCCGACCGCGATGCTGATCATGTTCGAGCTGACCGGCGACTTCAACATCGCCGAGGCGCTCACCCACGCCAACGTCGATGCGCAGATGAGCCAGAACTTCCGCGAACTCAACGCCTCCACAGCCGATTTCGACGGCTTCCCGTCGTCGATGATCGAAGGTAGCTACGACCTCAACGGCGCCCGGATGCACAGCTACAACCGCATCGTCATCGCCACCGGTGCCGCCCCCAAGAAGCAGCGCTACCTGATCCAGTTCACCGTGACGGGATTCGCCGACAAAGCGGCCGAAGAGGCCGGCGACATCGAAGCCGTGATCAAGGGCTTCACGGTGAAGGTGCCCACCCCGCCAACGCGCTGAGGGCCTCTTTACAGTGATGCCATGAGCGACTGGACAGCGGCCGACCTGCCCTCCTTCGCCGGCCGCACCGTGATCGTGACCGGCGCCAACAGCGGGCTGGGCCTGGTGACCGCCCGAGAACTCGCCCACGCCGGCGCCCGCACCATCCTCGCCGTGCGCAACGTCGACAAGGGCCGTGACGCCGCGGCGACGATGTCCGGCGACGTCGAGGTACGCCGACTGGATCTGCAGGATCTGTCATCGATCAAGGCGTTCGCCGACGGCGTCTCGGGAGCCGACGTGCTCGTCAACAACGCCGGGATCATGGCCGTGCCCTACGCGCTGACCGTCGACGGATTCGAGAGCCAGATCGGCACCAACCACCTGGGCCATTTCGCATTGACCAACCTGCTGCTGCCTCGGCTCACCGACCGAGTGGTCACGGTGTCGTCGTTCATGCACGTGTTCGGCTACCTCAGCCTGTCCGATCTGAATTGGAAGTCCCGGCCCTACCTCGCCTGGCCCGCGTACGGCGCGTCGAAGCTGGCGAATCTGCTGTTCACCAGCGAGTTGCAGCGCAGACTCACCGCCGCCGGTTCCCCGGTCCGGGCCCTGGCCGCGCATCCCGGTTACTCCGCGACCAATCTCCAGGGCCAGACCGGCAGTCGGCTCGGCAGCCGCATCACGGACGCGGGCAACGCGTTCTTCGCCACCGATGCGGACTTCGGCGCGCGGCAGACGCTCTACGCCGTCGCTGAGGACCTGCCAGGCGACACGTTCATCGGCCCGCGGTTCTCCCTGCGTGGCCGCACCGGCGCCCACTCGCGCACCCCGCTGGCCCGCAACCGCGCGAAAGCCGCCGACCTGTGGACGCTGTCCGAGCAGCTCACCGGGGTGGAATTTCCGCTCTAGCCCGGTGCTGGGCTACCCTGGTGGACGCATCACGGCGAGGGTGGTCATTGTGACCGCCGTTATCGACGGGACCGAGCATCTGCAGTTCGTGTCGCCCTGGCCGTGTCCGACTACTGGCACAGGAGCACCGAACATGGCGAAGAACGCCCCGAACAATCTGACCGCTGCGGTCCGCACCACCACCGGCAAGGGCGCATCCCGCCGCGCCCGCCGCGAAGGCCGGGTGCCGGTGGTGCTCTACGGCCACGGCACCGAGCCGCAACATCTCGAGCTCGACGGCCACGACTTCGCCGCCGTGCTGCGCAACGCAGGCACCAACGCCGTGCTCACCCTCGACATCGCCGGCAAGGAACAGCTGGCCCTGACCAAGTCGCTGGAGATCCACCCGATCCGTCGCAACATCCAGCACGCCGACCTGTTGGTCGTGCGTCGCGGAGAGAAGGTGACGGTCGAGGTCAGCATCGTCGTCGAAGGCGAGGCCGCACCCGGCACGCTGGTCACCCAGGAGCAGGCGGTCATCGAGATCGAGGCCGACGCACTGTCGATCCCGCAGCAGCTCACCGTCTCGATCGAGGACGCCCAGGAGGGCACCCAGGTGCTCGCCGGCCAGGTGGAGCTGCCCTCGGGTGTGACGCTGGTGTCCGATCCCGAGCTACTCGTCGTCAACGTCATCACCGCGCCCAGCGAGGAAGAGCTCGAGGCCGAAGGCGGCGGTGAGTCGCTCGAGGAGCAGGCCGAAGAGGCCGAGACCGGGGCCGAGGGCGCTGACGACGCGCCTGCCGACGGCGACTCCGAGTAGTCACCGACGTGGCCGAACCCCTGCTGGTGGTCGGCCTGGGCAACCCGGGTCCGCAGTACGCCCTGACCCGGCACAACCTCGGTTTCCTCGTCCTGGACATTCTCGCCGACCGCATCGGCGAGACGTTCAAGGTGCACAAGAAATCCGGGGCCGACGTGGCCACCGGGCGGCTTGCCGGCCGCCCGGTGGTGCTGGCCAAGCCGCGGGTCTACATGAACGAATCCGGGCGCCAGGTCGGCCCGCTGGCCAAGTTCTACTCGGTGCCCGCACGCGATGTCATCATCGTGCACGACGAGCTCGACATCGACTTCGGCCGAATCCGGCTCAAGTACGGTGGCGGCGTGGCAGGTCACAACGGCCTGCGGTCGGTCGGTGCGGCGTTGAGCACCAACGACTTCCACCGGGTGCGGGTCGGCATCGGCAAGCCGCCGGGCCGGCAGTCCGGGGCGTCGTTCGTCTTGGAACCGTTCGCTGCCCGCGAGCGGCCCGAGGTGGGGGTGATCTGCGAGCAGGCCGCCGATGCAGTCGAACTGCTGATCGCGCAGGGCCTCGAACCGGCGCAGAACGTCGTACACGCCTGGGCTTAATCGCCGCGCACGCTCCGGATTCCCTGGATGCCACTGCCGACGTGCTTCACCGGCTTGTGCGGAAACCGCTTGAGCGCATGGTCCTCGGCCGCCGAACCCGGCAAGACGTAGAGCGTTTCCTGCTTGTCCTGCAACGGTTTCAGCACCAGGTCCATGAACGCCCTGCGGTCGTCGAGGTAGGGCTCGATGACCTCCTCGCCCGCCGGGCACACCGCCAGGCAGTAGGCAGCCTTGTAGTTCGCCTTGAACGAGAGACTCTGCCACATCGAGGCATTCTCGGAATCGGTGACGCGGGAACGGAAGTCGCCGCCGTCCGCGCTGTCGGCGACGGTCTCCACCCAGTCGGTGAAGCCGCCCATGAATTCGCGGTAGTTGTGCACCGAGCAGGCGAAGAAGTCGAACCCGCCGTCTTTCTTGATCGCCCCGACCGGGCAGGCCGCCACACACAGCTTGCACTCGAGGCACGGCGAATAGTCCAGCGGCGCATCGTAGGCGGAGATGTCGCCGGCAACCAGGATGGTGCCGAGCAGAATGAAGTTGCCGAAGCGGGGATGGATCACGTTGCGATGGATGCCCATCACCCCCATGCCGGCGGCGACCGCAACTGGCTTGTGCGCCACCACCCAGATGCGCCCCGGATAGCGGTCCATCTCCATCGGGAAGGTCGCCGACGGGTTGACCACCCGATGGCCGGCATCCTGCAGCGCGCGGGTGATGCGATGGGCGGCCTCGTTCATGATCTCGCCGCTGCGGTGGAATTCCTGGTTGGCGACGCTGCGGGCGGTCGAGCGGACGTTGTCGCGGTTCATCTTCACCACCAGCGACACATAGCTGACGGCCCCCGGCAGCGCCGCCTCGACGTACTCGACCTCGCTCGCCAGCGCCGGGTTGTCGACACGGGCGAAGCCCACGTCGTCGACACCGGCTTCCCGGCAGACCGCGCGCAACCACTCGGCGTCGATGACGCCGGGAGGCTGTGACGAACGCTGTTGCACCGCGCGCACGGTCGGGTGTGCGGCGAGCCGGGCCGGCAACTTCTGCACCATGCTGGGTATCGTACCCAATACCCAGCGGTGGTGGGGTCAGTCCGTGGTGCGGCGCCGGTAGGCAGCCAGGGCGAACGGCGCGAAGACCGCGGTCAGCGCCAGCGACCAGAGGATCGTCGCGAGCACCGGATGATGCAGCGGCAGTTGGGCATCCGGAGCGGCCGGTCCGCCGTTGCCCCACAGTTCGCGCATGGCCTGTGCCAGTGACGACACGGGATTCCACTCGGCGATGACACGCAACCAGTGCGGCATCGGCTCGGTCGGGACGAAGGTGTTGGCCAGGAACGTCACGGGGAACAGCACGGTGAACATCACGCCGTTGACCGCCTCGACCGTGCGCATCAGCGACCCGACCAGGATGCCGAACCAGATCATGCCGAAGCCGAAGACCAGGATCAGCGCGAAAGCCAACACCGCCTCGGCGATGCTGCCGCGGATGCGCCAACCGATGGCCAGGCCCGTCAGCGCCATCACCACCACACCGAGCGACGAGTGCATCAGGCTCGCGATGCTGCGCCCGATAAGTACCGAGGACCGCGAGATGGGCAGCGAGCGGAAGCGGTCGATGATGCCCTTCTCGACGTCGGCCGTGATGCCCGACGCGACGACGAACGCCGAGAACACGATGGTCTGGGCTTGAATCCCGGGCAGCAGGAACTCCCGGTACGAGGCGCCGCCGGTGTTGGTGATCGACGCCCCGAACACGAACGCGAACAACAGGACGAACATGATGGGCTGCGCGGTGACGTCGGTCAACATCTCGGGCATCCGCTTGGTGTGGATCATGTTGCGCTTCACCATGATCCATGACTGTTGCACGATGTTGGTGGGGAGCGTCGCCACCGCGGCGGCGATGGTCTTCGGGCGGTGCGTGTCCAACGCGGTCATGCGCCGACCTCCTCGGTGTCGTCGGTACGGTGGCCGGTCAGGCTGAGGAACACGTCGTCCAGGCTCGGCCGCGACAAGCCGATGTCGTCGACGGCGATGCCGCTGTCCCGCAGCCATCCGGCGACGGCGATCATGTCGTCCAGCCCGTCCGCCGAGGCCGTCAACCGGCGAGCGCCCGCGTCGACGTGGACCTCGGCGCCTGTCCGCTGCAACAGTTCCTGCGCGGCAGGTAAGTCCCCGGCATCCCCGACGGTGATGACCAGGCTGGCACGACCCGCCTGCTGCTTGAGCTTCAACGGGGAGCCCTCGGCGATGATGCGGCCGCGGTCGATCACCACGATGTTGTCGGCCAGTTGGTCGGCCTCTTCCAGATACTGCGTGGTCAGCAGCAGCGTGGTGCCGCCGGCGACCAACTCCCGCAGCACGTCCCACAATTCGCTGCGGCTGCGGGGGTCCAGTCCGGTGGTCGGCTCGTCGAGGAACAGCACGGGCGGCGAGGCGAGCAGGCTGACCGCCAGGTCGAGGCGACGGCGCATCCCGCCCGAGTAGGACTTGACCACCCGGTCGCCGGCGTCATCGAGCGAAAACTGCTGCAGCAGTTGGTCGCCGAGCTTCTCGAGGGCCTTGCGACGAATGCCGTAGAGGCCGCCGATCATCCGGATGTTCTCCCGACCGGTCAGCAACTCGTCGACGGTGGCCACCTGTCCGGTGAGGCCCATGTGGCGGCGCACCTGATCAGGGTGAGTGCGGACGTCGAACCCCGCGACGCGCGCCGTGCCGCTGGTGGGCTCGGTCAGCGTCGTCATCATCCGCACCGTGGTGGTCTTGCCCGCGCCGTTGGGGCCGAGCAGACCGAGGACCGTTCCCGGAGGAACGGTGAAGCTGACACCTCCGACAGCGGTGTTCTCGCCGAAGCGCTTCACCAGCTCGACGGCTTCGATGGCCGAATCCATTCCCCGACGGTATCCGCGGGGGCCGACATCCGGCGAATGCTTTTGTCGCGCGCTGTCGCTCTAGGTGACCAGCGAGACCGAGGTCGAGCGGCGCAGCTTGCCCGACGACGTCTTCGGGATGCTGCCGGGGCCCAGCACCACGACGTTGCGCGGCCGCATCTCGACCTCGGCGACGACCTCGTGCGCGACCTGATGCTCGATGCGGCGCACCTCGGCCGGGTCCTGCCAGGCGTTGGACTCCACAGCGACGGCGAACGTCTCGCGCGAGTGCCCGGCGTCCAGTCGCACGGCCACCGCGCAGCCCGGCCGCACCCCCTCGACACGGCCGGCCGCCCGCTCGATGTCGGTCGGATAGATGTTGCGCCCGGCCATGATGATGACGTCCTTCACGCGGCCGCACACCACGACGTGGCCGTCCTCGGTGAGGTAGCCGAGGTCACCGGTGTCGTACCAGCCGTGCTCGTCCTGGGCCGGGATGAATCCACCCATCGTCATGTAGCCGGGCGTCACGCACTCGCCGCGCAGCTCGATCACACCGACCCCGCGCGGCGGCATCACGTTGCCGTGGTCGTCGATGACACGGGCTTCCAGATCGGTCAGCAGCGGGCCGAGGTCGGCGAGCCGCTTGGTGTTGCCCTTGGTCGCCGGGACGGCGCGGCGCAACGCGGCCAGCAGGTCGGCGTCGACCTCGTCGACCACCAGACCCGCGTTGCACGGGGAGAACGACACGGCAAGACAGGTCTCGGCCATGCCGTAGGCGGGCAGGATTGCCGATGCCTTCAGCCCGAACGGCTTGCCGGCGTCGATGAGGTCTTCCACGTCCCCCGGCTCGACGGGTTCTGCGCCCGAGAGCGCGAAGCGCAGCGTCGACAGGTCGAAGTCGCCTTCCTTGGCCTGGCGGCGCAGGCGCTTGGCCAGCAGCGCGTAGGCGAAGTTGGGCGCCGCGGTCATCGTGCCCTTGTACTTGTCGATGAGCTTGGCCCACAGCAGCGTGTCCCGCAGGAAGTCCAGCGGGGTGACCTTGACCAGCTCGGCGCCGAAGTACATCGGGATGGTCAGGAAGCCGACCATGCCCATGTCGTGGAAGCAGGGCAGCCAGCTGACCATGACGTCCTTGTCGACGTCGTACTGCGCGCCGATGAACATCGCCTCGGCGTTGGAGTGGATGTTGCGGTGGGTGATCTGCACGGCCTTCGGGGAGCCTGTCGACCCCGACGTCAGCTGCATCAGCGCCAGCTCGTCCTCGCCCACCTCGATGGGGTCGATCGGGTCGGCGGCGAGCAGATCGGTGACGGTCAGGACCGTGATGCCCTTTTCCTCCAGCACCGGGATCGCCACGAGGAACGGCTCGGACACGATCACGGCCTTCGCCTCGATCATGCTGATCACGTTCATGGTGTCTTCGGACCACATCACCAGATCGGTGCGGGGCGTGGGCTGGTGCAGCATCGTGAGGCTGGCACCGCGCATCCACAGACCCTGAGCGGTCGGGGCGATCTCCACCGGGAGCCCCGCAAGGACGCCCACCGCGTCGCCGAGCCCCACGCCTGCCTCGGCGAGGCCACCGGCGATGCGCCGGGCACGCTCGTGCACCTCACCCCAGGTGTGCCGGACGGGCTCATGCGGCTCGCCGGTCACCATGCCCCGGGTGCTCGTGCGGGCGTTGCGGTACATCTTCTCGGTGAATCTGCTCACGACGACCTCCTCGCCGACATCTGCTGGTGTGCACATGCCCGTTTGCCATGTTCCGCCTGTTGAACGGCCTTTTCATGGAGGCGCGCACACATTAAGGCAGCGGTTCTGTCTCGAAACGGTGATGGTCCGTTCCGGCGATGCGCACGGCGGCCGGAGCCTTTGGCGCGACCACAGCAGCACCCTCCGTCGACGAGGACGGGGGAACCTGACGCGTCCACTGCTTGACCGCTAGCTCTCACCGTGTGTCATCTTAGAAGACTCTTAAGTAACTGCCAAACGAGTGCGGACTTTGAGGGATTCGTCACACGTCGCCGACGGTCACGCCGACGGTGTCGCGCTGGGCACCACCCGGGCGCCGTGCACCGGGCCACTGGCCACCCGCACCGTCCGGCACACCCCGGCGCCCGCCAATTCGGTGCCCACGTCCACCGCCGACCCCGCCGACGCGCAGAGGAATGCGCACGTGGGCCCGGAGCCGGACACCACCCCGGCCAGCGCGCCCGCCTCGACGCCGGCGCGCAGGGTACGTCGCAGCCCCGGATCGAGGGTCAGCGCCGCCGGCTGCAGATCGTTGCCCAACAGCGGGGCCAGCGCAGCCGGGTCACCTGTGGCCAGGGCGGCCAGCACCGGCTCGGCGGATTCCAGCCGCGGGGGCAGGCTGTGGTCCTGCAGATCACGCAACCGGTCGACCTCGCCGAACACCCGGGCGGTCGACAGCCCCCCGTCTGAGAACGCGAGTACCCAGTGAAAGGTGTTGCGGGTCAACACCGTTGCCAGCTCTTCGCCACGACCGGTGCCCAGTGCCGTGCCGCCGTGCAACGCGAACGGCACGTCGGAGCCGAGTCGGGCGGCCAGTGCGTGCAGATCCCGGCGGGGCACGCCCAGCTCCCACAGCTCGTTCATCGCGACCAGAACGGCGGCGGCGTCGGCGCTGCCGCCGGCCATCCCGCCGGCGACCGGAATCGTCTTCTCGATCGCGATCGCGACGTCGGGCGCACGTCCGACGTGCTCGGCCATCAGCTCGGCCGCCTGCCACGCGAGGTTACGTTCGTCGGTCGGCAGCGAGTCCGCGCCTTCCCCGCTGATCTCGAGACTCAGCACATCGGCGGTCGTGACCGTGACCTCGTCGAGCAGCGAGACGGCATGGAACACCGTGGACAACTCGTGGTAGCCGTCGGGGCGGCGGTCGCCGACCTCCAGATACAGATTGACCTTGCCGGGCACCCGGACCGTGACCGAACCGGTGGGAACCCACTCGGGGGCGGTATTACCGTCGCGCGCGGACACCGAACGACCCTAACGCCGCGATGAAGCCAGGATGAACCCCACTCGGGGAATGTGCCGTCGCCCAGCCAAGGCTTCGCCGGCTTCCGCCACGCCCCTCCCGGCGCACACGCTCAGACCGACGACGGCCCAGGACCTACGGAGAGGTGACCTGAGCGTCGAGTCCGTCGGAGGTGGACTCGACGGCCGCAGCCGGGGCCGCCTTCGGGACGATGTGCCAATCCGCGTTGCGCTGCAGCAGCCGCACGAAGTCCGCGATGGCCAGCGTCTCGCCGCGACGCGACGGGTCGATGCTCGCGGCCAACAGTCGGCTCGCCGACTCGTTGCCCGACCCCGCCCACTCGGCGAACGCGTTGCGTGCGGTCTTGCGGCGTTGCGCGAACGCGACGTCGACGAGCTCGAACACCTGCTGGCGGAACTCGGCGTCGGTGGGCCACGGAGACGTCTCGTAGCGGTCGATCCGGACCAGCCCGGAGTACACGCGCGGGATGGGCCAGAACACCGTCGGCGAGACCATGCCGTAGCGCCGCACGTTGCCGAAGAACCGCACCTTCGCGCTGGGCACGCCGTAGTCCTTGCCACCCGGCTCGGCGGCGAGGCGCTCGGCGACCTCGGCCTGGACCATCACCATCACGGTGCGGATGGACGGGAACTCGGCGAGCAGGTGCAACAGTGCAGGTACAGCAACGTTGTAAGGCAGATTCGCGACCAGCGCGGTGGGCTCGTCGTCGAGATCCTCGCGGCGGAACGTCAGGATGTCGCGGTTGAGCACACGCAGCCGGTTGATCTCGCTGTGCGAGTGGTCGGCGATCGTCGTGGGCAGCTGTTCGGCCAGCACGGGATCGATCTCCACGGCCGTCACCCGGGAGCCACGATCGAGAAGGGCCAGGGTCAGCGACCCGAGTCCGGGGCCGACCTCCAGGACGTGATCGTTGCGGTTCACCCCCGACGCGGAGACGATGCGCCGCACCGTGTTGGCATCGTGGACGAAGTTCTGACCGAACGATTTCCGGGGTCGGAAATCAATCGACTTTGCCAAGTGACGAATCTCAGTTCGCCCGAGCAGCCGAATTGTCATGACGCACCGATCCTTCCACTACAGACCGGCCACGCACCCCAACCCTGGCGCGCCCTGGTCACTTCAGCAATTGCGATCTGCTCTTCTCTCGTTGCCAGATCTGCACGCTGAGCATACCTCAGACCACCGTTTCGCTCCCAGGTGTTTTGGTCAAATTGGACGCCACCAAAAAATCCGTTGCCCGTGTTGATCGCCCAATTACCTCCCGCTTCGCAGCGAGCGAGGGCATCCCACTGACCCGGGTTGGACACCGGCGGCACCTCGGTGCCCGGCTTGGCACCGATGCGCAGAACCCCGTCACGGGCGGGAACCACGATGACATTGGCTACTGGCATTCTGCCTGTTTCGGCGCCATTGACGCGGGCAACCGCGAATGTGACGTCCTGAGTCCCGGGCATGCCGGGATCCTCGACGACCTGGCGGCTCATGTTGAGCGTGACGTCGGGGATCTGCTGGTTGTTCGGGGCGAGCGGGAGCCGCTCGGTGACCTTCTCGATGCGCACGCGGGTGACCGTGATCCGCATGCCATCGACGATGGCAGCCGAAGGTGCTGGATTCACGATGTCACTTTGCTGAAGCGGCGCCCCGGCGGCGTCGAGCAGCGCTGCGACATTCGGCGCCGCGAGTCGCACGGTCCGCACCGCGCCGCCGTCGTCGAGCTGAACTGTTTTGGGGCTCACCACCGGTAGGGCCATCCCGCCGAGCGGCACGCGGCTGCCGCGCGACGCGGCCAGCGGCGCCTTGTCGGTCATCCGCAGCTGCGCGAGTGCCTCCTGCACGGTCGACGCCGTTGTCCACACCTGCTCGGTGCCGCCGCCGTCGGTGGAGATCTCGAGGGGACGACTGCGCCGCAACACGATCGTGTCGGACTGGTGCACAGGCGTATCGGCGGCCGGGAACAGGTCGTCGCGCTCGCCGACATCGAAGCCGTTTTCCTTCACGACATCGATGACTCGGCTCTTCATCGTCGGCACCGTCATCGACGCACCATCGACGGTGAGCGTCACCGTCTTGTGCATCGCGACCGCCGCGCCGCCCGCGAAGACGAGCGCCAGCAAAGTCGCCAGGACCAAGGCCCGCAGAATGGGCGAACGCGTTCGATGAAGTCTGGTGATGGCATTCACGATGTCGTCGACCCCAACTTCTTGGACGCGCGCAGCTTCTGTACGCGCGTGCAGTATCACAAGACGGTAACGAAAAGGCCTACGTGCGGCAACTCTGCAGGCCGTAGACACGCTCCGCCGCCACCGAACTCTGTTCGGCGATCACTTCCGGCGCCCGGCCGACGAGTTCGGCCAGCGCACGAACAGTGTAAGGGAGGCAGTAGGGCTCATTCGGTGCGCCGCGGAACGGATGAGGGGTCAGAAACGGGGCGTCGGTTTCGACGAGCAACTGGTCCGGCGGGATCAGCGGCGCGGCTTCCCGCAGCGCACGGGCGTTTTTGAAGCTCACGGTGCCGGACAGGCTCAGCAGCCACCCCTCGTCGACGCAGCTGCGCGCCATCTCCGCATCGGAGGAAAAACAGTGGAAGATCACACTCTCGGGGGCGCCTTCTGCGCGCAGGACGTCGAGTACCTCGGCGTCGGCGTCGCGATTGTGGATCATCAACGGCTTGCCCGTGCGCTTGGCGAGGTCGATGTGCCAGGCGAACGCCTCCCGCTGAACCGCCGGCTCGGCACATCCCTCCAGGCGCCCGGGCCAGTAGAGGTCGAGGCCGGTCTCCCCGATCGCCACGACCCGGGGATGCACCGCGAGGGTCTCGATCGTCGCGCGCGCATCCTCGGTCAACGCACCGGCACGGGTGGGGTGCAGCGCGACCGCGGCGTAGACCCGGGAATCCCATTCCGCGGCGGCGACGGCCCACTGCGCCGAGTCCAGGTCGTCGGCGATCGTGACGACGGCGCCCACCCCGGCACGTGCGGCCCGGTCGAGGATGACCCGCACGTCCTCGGCGGTGCGCGCACCGCAGGCATCGAGATGAGTGTGTGCGTCGATCAGCGGGGCCAGCGGCTCGGGAAGCGGCGGCGGCTCACGCCGCTGTCGGGAGGAGGAGCTCACCGTCCACACCTTAGGGTGAAGCACAAATGAGCGAGCCTTACTACATCACGACGGCGATCGCCTATCCCAACGGCGACCCCCACGTCGGACACGCCTACGAGTACATCGCCACCGATGCCATCGCCCGCTTCAAGCGGCTCGACGGCTTCGACGTCAGGTTTCTCACCGGCACGGACGTGCACGGGCTGAAGATGGCCGAGACCGCGGCCAAGCTCGGTGTCCCGACCGCGGAACTGGCGCGCGCGAATTCCGACGTGTTCGAGAACCTGCAACGCAAGCTCAACGTCTCGTTCGACCGCTTCATTCGCACCAGCGACGACGACCACTACGAGGCGTCGAAGGCGATCTGGCGCCGCATGGTCGATGCGGGCGACGTCTATCTGGACAAGTATTCGGGCTGGTACTCGGTGCGCGACGAGCGCTTCTTCGCCGAGAACGAGACCGAGGTCGGCGAGGACGGGGTCCGGACGGCCATCGAGACCGGCACACCCGTGACCTGGACCGAGGAGGAGACCTACTTCTTCCGGCTCTCCGCCTACGCGGAGCGGCTGCTCGCCCTCTACGCCGAGCACCCGGAGTTCATCGAGCCGGACGTGCGCCGCAACGAGATCGTCAGCTTCGTCTCGGGCGGGCTGCGTGATCTCTCGATCTCCCGCACGACGTTCGACTGGGGCGTTCCGGTACCCGACCACCCGGACCACGTCATGTACGTGTGGGTGGACGCGCTGACCAACTATCTGACGGGCGTCGGCTTCCCGGACACCGAGTCCGCGGCGTTCCGGCAGTACTGGCCGGCCGACCTGCACATGATCGGCAAGGACATCATCCGGTTCCACACCGTCTACTGGCCGGCGTTCCTGATGTCGGCGGGCATCGAGCTGCCGAAGAAGGTCTTCGCGCACGGCTTCCTGTTCAACCGCGGCGAGAAGATGAGCAAGTCGATCGGCAACACCGTCGACCCGGCCAACCTGGTCGACACGTTCGGGCTCGACCAGCTGCGCTACTTCCTGCTGCGCGAGGTGCCCTTCGGTCAGGACGGCAGCTACAGCGAGGACGGCATCATCGCGCGGATCAACGCCGACCTGGCCAACGAGTACGGCAACCTGGCGCAGCGCTCGTTGTCGATGGTCGCCAAGAATCTCGACGGCATCGTGCCCGAACCCGGCGACTTCACCCCTGAGGATCTCGAGCTGCTGGCCGCGGCCGACGAGCTGTTGGAGCGGGTGCGCGCGCACTACGCGGCGACGGCCATGCATCTGGCACTGGAGGCGATCTGGACGGTGCTCGGCGCGGCGAATCGCTACTTCTCGGCACAGGAGCCGTGGGTGCTGCGCAAGACCGACCCGCAGCGCTTCGCCACGGTGCTCTACACCACGCTCGAGGTGGTCCGGATCGCGACGCTGCTCAGCCAGCCGGTGATGCCGGAATCGACGTCCCGCCTGCTCGACCTTCTCGGCCAGCCTGCCGATCAGCGCTCTTTCGCCGCCGTGCCGGTTCGGCTTGCTCCCGGTGCCGCACTGCCGGCGCCGAGCGGGGTCTTCCCGCGATACCAAGCCGACCCCCAGGGATAGGCGCAGGTGTGATACGCATCACGTCGTGTCACACCGAGGCGGTCACCGGTGTCTCGAGGTCACAAGCACCTCGGATGAAGGAGACACCATGACCGAATCCCAGCCCCGCGTCGTTGTCATCGGCGGCGGCTACGCCGGCGTGATGGCCGCCAACCGGTTGATGTCACGTGACGATCTGACCGTGACGTTGGTGAACCCGCGACCGCAGTTCGTGGAGCGCATCCGACTGCACCAAATGGTCGTCGGGAACCACGATGCGGCCACGTCGTACGACCGCGTGCTCAACGGCGGGGTGCGCGTCCTCGTCGACAGCGTCGCACACATCGATGCCGCCGCCCGCCGCCTCGCACTGTCCTCCGGGGCGGAGCTGGCGTACGACTACCTCGTCTACGCCGCGGGCAGTACCGGTGCGGCCCCGGCGTCGGTGCCGGGTGCGGCCGAGTTCGCCTACCCGATCAGCGAGTGGGAGCACGCCGAGGCACTGCGCGAACGGCTGGCCGACGTACCGCTGCCCGCGCCGATCGTCGTGGTCGGGGCGGGCCTGACCGGCATCGAGACGGCCGCCGAACTCGCCGATGCCGGCCGCCCCGTCACGCTGGTGAGCACCGAGATCGGGCCGTCGCTGAGTCGGCCCGGCCGCCGCTCGGTGACCAAGCGTCTGCGCCGACTGGGGGTGACGATGCTGGATGGCGCCGGGGCGTCGGTCACCGCGGTCGGGCCCGATCACCTCGTGCTGGCCGATGGCCGCCGGCTCGGCAGCGCCGCGACGGTGTGGAGCGCCGGCTTCGGCGTTCCCGCGCTGGCCGCGACGAGCGGCCTGACCACCGACGGGATGGGGCGGCTCATCACCGACGAGACGTACACCAGCCTGGACGACGAGCGCATCGTCGGCGCGGGCGACGCCGTGGCGCCGTCGCGGCGGCCGTACCGGATGAGCTGCCAGGCGAGCCTGCCGATGGGGGTGCTGGCCGCCGACACCGTGCTGGCACGGCTGGCGGGCGACGAGCCATCGCAACGGTCGGTGCCGATGACCGCGCAGTGCATCAGCCTCGGGCGGCGCGCGGGCACCCTGCAGCTGCAACGCAAGGACGACACCCCGGTCCCCGTGTTCATCGGCGGGCGTGCCGGCGCGGTCATCAAGGAACAGGTGTGCCGGTGGACGGTGACGTGGATGGCCGGTGAAGCCGCCACGCCGGGGTCCTACCGGTCATTGAAGGGGCCCGAACGCACCGCTCCCGCGCCCGAGACGGTGGCGAACCGGTGAGCGAACACGCCGAGCGGTTCACCGCGCTGCGGCCGCTGCTGTTCACGATCGCCTACGAAATCTTGGGCAGCGCAACGGAATCCGACGATGTTCTGCAGGAGAGCTATCTGCGGTGGGCGCAGGTCGAGCTGAGCGGGGTGGCCGACACCAAGGCCTACCTCGCCCGGCTCGTCACCCGCCAGGCACTCAACGCCCTGCGCGCCCAGTCCCGGCGGAAGGAGACCTACGTCGGGCCGTGGCTCCCCGAACCGCTGCTCACCGACGCCGATCCGTCGGCGGATGTGGTGCTCGCCGAGTCGGTCTCGATGGCGATGCTCGTGGTGCTGGAGACGCTGAGCCCGGACGAGCGCGCGGTGTTCGTGCTGCGCGAGGTGTTCGGCTTCGACCACGACGAGATCGCTTCGACGCTCGGCAAGTCGACGGTCGCTGTGCGGCAGATGGCCCACCGAGCACGGCAACACGTGCAGTCCCGGCGCAAACGCTTCGAGCCCGTCGACCCGCAGTTCTCGGCGGAACTCACCACGCGGTTCTTCACCGCGGCGGCGACCGGGGACCTCGACGGGCTGATGGCCATGCTCACCCCGGACGTCGTGTGGACCGCCGACAGCGACGGCAAGGTGAGCGCTGCGCGCCGGCCCGTCGCCGGAGCCGAACGCGTCGCCCGCCTGGTGATGGGCCTGGTTCGGCTGGGCGGGCCCGAGGGCCGCGTCGAGCCGGCCGTGTACAACAACACGCCGGCACTGGTGCTCTACACCGGCGACCGGCTCGAGGGCGTGGTGCTGATCGAGGTCAGCGACGGCAAGATCGCGAACTTCTATGCGATGCGCAACCCCGAGAAGCTCGCCACGGTGATGGTGCCGCGGCGCATCGGCCGATAATGACCCGGTGCGCATCGACCGGCTCGGCACCCTGGGCGCTGCCCCGTCGGTCCTGCGCGCGCTCGCGACCGCAGCCGCCCAGCGAGGCCTACCGCCGCCGGCCGCCCTGATCGGTGACTGGTTCGGCTCACGCGCGGTGATCGCGCCGAGCGTGGCGGTGTCCCCCGTGCCGACCGGCTCAGCGTTCGACGTTCCCGTCGGGGTGCGCGACGACGGCCCCGTGGGCGGCGGATGGTTCGGCCACCTGTCCTACCCCGACCCGGGTGCCGACGGGCGTGGACCGCGGGTGCCCGAGGCCGCCGGCGGCTGGTCGGACACCGTGCTGCGGTGCGCCGCCGACGGCACGTGGTGGCACGAAAGCCTCAGCGGCGCACCGATAGCCGACTGGGTCGGTGAGGCACTACAGGCGCCTGCGGCACCGAAGCCGGCCTCCGTCACATGGCGTGGCGCGGATCGCGAGGCCCACCAGCGCGGCGTGCACGCATGCCTGGCGGCGATCGGCGCGGGCGAGGTGTACCAGGCGTGCGTGTGCACACAGTTCCGCGGCACCCTGCACGGCGAGCCGGTCGACTTCTTCGCCGACGCGGTGGCGCGCACCGCTCCCGCGCGGGCCGCATTCCTGGCGGGCGCCTGGGGTGCGGTCGCATCGCTGTCTCCGGAGCTGTTCCTGCGCCGATGCGGCGAGGCCGTCACCTCGAGCCCGATCAAGGGCACGCTGCCCCGGCACGCCGACCCGGCCGAGCTGCGCGCGTCGGTCAAAGACGTCGCGGAGAACATCATGATCGTCGACCTGGTCCGCAACGATCTGGGCCGGGTCGCCCGCACCGGGACCGTCGTGGTGCCCGAGCTCCTGGCCGTCCGCCCGGCGCCGGGGGTCTGGCATCTGGTGTCGACGGTGTCGGCTCGGGTTCCCGTCGACGTGCCGATGGCGGCGATCCTCGCGGCGACCTTCCCGCCGGCCTCGGTCACCGGGACGCCGAAGACGCGGGCGCGGGAGCTGCTCCGCCAGTGGGAACCGCGGCGTCGCGGAATCTACTGCGGCAATGTCGGTTTGGCGTCGCCTGTGGCTGGATGCGAGCTGAACGTCGCGATCCGCACGGTGGAGTTCACCGCCGAGGGCGATGCCGTACTCGGCGTCGGCGGCGGTATCACCGCGGACTCCGATCCGTTGCGCGAATGGCAGGAGTGCCTCCACAAGGCGGCGCCGATCGTCGGCGATCAGGCCCGGGAGCGCAGTACCGCGTCGTAGAGCTCCCGGCGAGAGGGAGCGCCGGGGTGTGCCGCGACCACCTGCGCGCAGGCGTCCTTGACCCGCAGCCCGTCGTCGTCGACCAGCCGGTTCACTTCCTCGACCAGCACATCGGGGTCGGCCGTCGGAGTGGCTCCCGCGAGCACCACGGTGATCTCACCGAGCACCGGATAGGCGGCCCAGGCGGCGAGCTCGCCGAGCGTCCCGCGCACGATCTCCTCGTGGGTCTTGGTCAGCTCACGGCACACCACGGCGCGCCGGTCCGGACCGAGCACCTCGACCGCGTCGGCCAGGCACTCCGCCAGCCTGCGCGGGGATTCGAAGAACACACAGGTACGCAGTTCACTCGCAAGGCCGTGCAACCATGTGGCGCGGGCTGCCTTCTTGCGTGGGGCGAAACCCTCGAAGCAGAACCGCTCCGACGGCAGCCCGGCGACGGCCAGCGCGGTCGTCACCGCCGACGGTCCCGGTAGGCAGTGCACCGGCAGGCCGGCCTCCACACAGGCGGCCACCGTCCGATAGCCGGGATCGCTGATGAGGGGCATGCCCGCATCGCTGACCAGCAGCACCGTGGCGCCACCGCGGATGTCGTCCAGGAGCGCGGGAACCCGCGACGCCTCGTTCTGGTCGTAGAGGCTGACGATGCGCCCGGCCGGACGGACCTCGAGCGCGGTCGCGAGCGTGCGGACCCGCCGCGTGTCCTCGGCGGCGATCACATCTGCGCTGGCCAGCGCCCGGATCAGCCGGTGGGAGGCATCCGACGGCTGGCCCAGCGGCGTGGCGCCGATGAGCAGTCGTCCGGCAGTCATGCTCCACAGCCTACGATCGCAGGCGTGACCGCCCCGCCCGACGAGCTCGTTGTCGCGCGTCGCGCAGTGCCGGTCATCTCCCCCGGGCCGCTGGTACCGGTGGCCGACTTCGGACCGCTGGACCGCTTCCGCGGCTGGGCGATGACGCTCGTCATCACCGCGCTGGCCGCGGTGACACGCTTCCTCAATCTCGGCTCGCCCACCGACGCCGGCACGCCGATCTTCGACGAAAAGCACTACGCGCCCCAGGCCTGGCAGATGCTGCACAACCACGGTGTGGAAGACAATCCGGGCTACGGCCTGGTGGTACATCCGCCGGTGGGCAAGCAGATGATCGCGCTGGGCGAGGCGCTGTTCGGCTACACCGGCGTGGGGTGGCGGTTCACCGGAGCGATGTGCGGCGTGGTGATGGTGCTGCTGGTGGTGCGCATCGCCCGGCGGATCAGTCGCTCCACCCTCGTCGGGGGCATCGCCGGGCTCCTGCTGATCGCCGACGGCGTGTCCTTCGTGACCGCCCGGACCGCGCTGCTGGACATCTTCCTGGTGTTCTTCGTCGTCGCCGCATTCGGCTGCCTGATCGTCGACCGGGACCAGGTCCGCGAACGCATGCACGTCGCGCTGATGGCCGGCCGGGTCGCCGAGACCCGCTGGGGCCCTCGCCTTGGTGTGCGATGGTGGCGCTTCGGCGCCGGCGTGCTGCTCGGGCTGGCCTGCGCCACCAAGTGGTCGGGGCTCTACTTCGTACTGTTCTTCGGGGTGATGAGCGTGGCGTTCGACGTGGCGGCGCGCAAGCAGTACCGCGTGCCGCGGCCGTGGCTCGGAGCGCTGCGCCGCGACGTCGGACCGTCGCTGTACGCGCTGGTGGCCATCCCGTTCAGCGTGTACCTGGCGTCGTACGCGATGTGGTTCGCGTCCGAGACCGGGGTGAACCGCTATGAGGTCGGGCGCTCCATCGGGCCGGACAGCGTGGTGCCGCTGCCGGATGCGATCCGCTCACTGTGGCACTACACGTATGCGGCGTTCCGTTTCCATTCCGGGCTGACCAACGCCGACGGCAACCACCATCCGTGGGAGTCCAAGCCGTGGACGTGGCCGATGTCCCTGCGCCCGGTGCTCTACGCGATCGACAACCAGGACATCCCCGGCTGCGGCGCCCAGTCGTGCGTCAAGGCCGTGATGCTGGTCGGCACGCCGGCGATGTGGTTCCTCGCCGTCCCTGTTCTGGTGTGGGCGCTGTGGCGCGCGTTCGTGAAGCGCGACTGGCGGTACGCGGTGCTGCTGGTCGGCTACGGCGCGGGCTTCCTGCCGTGGTTCGCCGACATCGACCGGCAGATGTACTTCTTCTACGCCGCGACGATGGCGCCGTTCCTGGTCATGATGATCGCGATGATCGCGGGCGACATCCTGCACGCGCCGCGGCAGAGCTCCGAACGGCGGACGCTCGGATTACTCGTCGTGAGCCTCTATGTGGCGCTGGTGATCACGAACTTCGCGTGGCTGTACCCGGTGCTGACGGGCCTGCCGATCTCACAGGGGACGTGGAACATGCAGATCTGGCTGCCGTCCTGGCGCTAGCCCCTTCTGCCGCGATAGAGGTGCGGCTCAGAGCGGGTCGCGGGCGGCCGGGCACGACATGCAGCGCGGCCCGCCGCGGCCGGTGCCGAGTTCCGACGCCGCGATAGCGAGCACCTCGATACCCGAATCACGCAGCCGCGCATTGGTTTCGGTGTTGCGCTCGTAGGCGACCACCACACCCGGCGCCAGTGCGAGCGTGTTGTTGCCGTCGTCCCACTGCTCCCGCTCGGCGGTCACCGGATCGAGGCCGGTGTCGATGACGCGCAGCTTGCCGATGCCCATCGCGTCCGCCGCCACGTCCACGAAGGGAGCGGCGCGGTCGATGCGCACGCCGTCGGCGGACCGTCGGATCGGGAACGCGGTCAACGAGTCGACGATGTTGGGGTACATCACCACCGCATCGGTGTCGACCATCGTGCACACGGTGTCCAGGTGCATCTGCGCCCGCTCCTGCGCGATCGGCACCGCCAACACGGTGTGCGCCAACCCGTCGTCGAACAGGCTGCGCGCCAACGCTTCCGCGCCGGCCGGCGTGGTGCGCTCCCCCACCCCGACCGCGACGACGCCGGGGCCGAGCAACAACACGTCGCCGCCCTCGACAGGAGCCGAGCGGGATTCGTAGGCGCGACGCACCCCGAGGAACCGCGGGTGGTGGGCGTAGATCAGATCGGTCAGCGACGTCTCCCGCACCCGCGCGTGCATGGACAGCGACGTGATGGCCACCCGCGGCCCGATCCAGAAGGACGAGTCCCGGGTGAACAACAGATTGGGCAGGGGGTCGATGACGAAATCTCCGCCGTGATGCATGCGCCGAACCAGGGACAGCTCGTTCTCCCCGAATGGCAGCTCGTCGAACGTCATACCCGCCATCAGCACGTGGGCCAGTGCGCCGGCGTCGAGGGTGCGCAGATACATCGAGAGTTCTTGCGCCAACGGCACTCCCAGCCGTCGCGCGTCGACGGCCGCGGAGATCCCGTGCATCCGTGCGGCACCGCTGTGGGCGAGCGCCTCGCTGAGCAGATCCCCCAGCAGCAGCACCTCGACGCCGCGGGATGCCAGCAGTGCGGCGAATGCGTCGTGTTCTTCCTGGGCCCTGCCCACCCAGGGCAACCCGTCGAACAGCAGTGTGTCGTTGTTGCGCGGCGTCAACCGTTTCAGCTCGGCGCCGGGCCGGTGCAGGATCACCGTCCGCAACGTGCCGACCTCCGAGTTACACCCGAGCTCTGTCACAAGTAGCACCGTAGCGGGAAAGCGACCTCAACTAGGGTTTACCTATGACCAGGGCGCAAGAGCTCACACCGGGCGAGATGGCGGTGCGCAGCGGCGTGGCGGTGTCGGCGTTGCATTTCTACGAACGCGAGGGCCTGATCTCGTGTCGCCGCACGAGTGGCAATCAGCGCCGCTACCCCCGCGAGACCCTGCGCCGGGTCGCGTTCATCCGGATGTCGCAGCGGCTCGGCATCCCGCTGGCGCGCATCCGCGAGGCGCTGGCGACCCTGCCTACCGACCGGACCCCGACGAGCAAGGACTGGGCCCGCCTCTCCGCGGGGTGGCGCGACGACCTCGACGAGCGCATCACCCACCTCGAGCGGCTCCGCGACAACCTCGCCGGGTGCATCGGCTGTGGGTGCCTGTCGCTGAAGACGTGCACGCTCGCCAACCCCGACGACGTACTCGCCGCCCACGGCCCGGGCGCAGCGCGCCTCTAAGCGAGATCGAACGCCTGTGCGATAAAGTGGTGGCCATGGAGCAGGCGGTGCAGAGCTCTTTGTTCGACGAGGCTGATCGGCGGGAGCTGGGCGACGGAGCGTGGCTGGAGGTGCGCTCCGGCTGGCTCGCCCAGGACGGCGTCTGCGACGACGCGCTCTTCGGCGAACTCCGCGACGTGATCCCGTGGCGGTCCGAGCGCCGGCAGATGTACGACCGCGTGCTCGACGTGCCGCGGTTGGTCAGTTTCCATCACCTGCTGGACGAGCCGGCGCCCCATCCGCGCCTCAAGCAACTGCGGCGGCGGCTCAACGACGCCTACGCCGGCGAGCTGGGCGAGCCGTTCGTCACCGCAGGCCTGTGCCTCTACCGCGACGGCAACGACAGCGTCGCCTGGCACGGTGACAACATCGGCCGCAGCCGTACCGACGACACCATGGTCGCCATCGTCGGCCTGGGCGCGACGCGCGTGTTCGCGTTACGTCCCCGCGGTGGCGGGCCGTCCCTGCGCATCCGGCACGGCCACGGCGACCTGCTGGTGATGGGTGGTTCCTGTCAACGCACCTGGGAACATGCGATTCCCAAGACGGCGCGACCGACCGGTCCCCGGATCAGCATCCAGTTCCGGCCGCACGACGTCCGCTAGCCGCTAACCCTTGACGAGCTCGACGGCCTTGGTGACGAGGTCGCGGGCGCGTCCGGTGTCGATGCGGGCGACGGGCCGATCGGCCACGACGAGCGGATTGGCGGTGACGATCACGATGAACGTGCCGAAGTGCGCGACGTAGTTGTAGAGCTCGCCGGTGCGGGGCCCCTCGGCGGTGACCGTCTGCAGCACACGGTGAGTACCGACCGTCTGCACGCCGTCGACGTCCGGCGCGTCGACCACCTCGACCAGCCCGCGGATGCCGGGCCCCGCGAGAGAGACCTTGCGGCACTGGTCGGTGGGCGCCGGGACGGGCACCGGTTCGGACGTCTCGACGGCGATCACGACGTAGCGGACGCCCTCACCCTCGGCGGTCAGCGCGGCCATGTTGCCCTTGACGTCGGCCGGGACGTTCTGCTGTTGGGCCACCTTCCCACACTCCGCGGGAGCGAAAGTCAGTCCGGCAGGCAACTTCTGGCCGGCGAGCAGCCGCGGATCGATAGCTGCCGGGCCGGCGTCGGAAACGGTGAACGGCGCCGGGAACTCACTTCGCAGGTCCTTGACGCGGGTGATGTCGGCTCGGGAGTCGTCGTCGGAGCTCTGACCACCGCACGATGCCAGAAGTCCCGCGCACAGCAGCAGCGTCACCGACTTCTTGTACGACATCGCCGCCAATGTACCCGCGGCGCCCGCCCGCCCTGTGCTCAGCCGCGCAGCGCCGACACGGTTTCGCGGAGCAGCCGGGCGGCGAAGTCCGGACCCAGCGGGGTCTGCGGGGACCCAGGATCGGTGACCAGCGAGACCAGACACACGTAGCGGTCCAGCGATGCGATGAATGTCTGTGCGTGCAGCCGAGTTTCGGTGCCGCCTTCGACGACGGTGACCGCATCGGTCCGCATGCCGACGACGTCGGCGCCGGCGATGGTGGGAGCGGGCACGCCGACGACGGTGGCGGTGGTCGGACCGGCCGACACGGTCCACCTGCCGCAATCCCGTGGCAGGGCGTGTCCATCGCCCGGCACGGCGGCGATCACCGCGTACGCGATTCCACCGGGCCCGGACCCCGACCAGCCCCGGGAGGTCGACGGGTCAGCAGCCGGGGCGGCCAGGACGGCGCACTGCGGTGGCTCGGTCACGGCGGGAACCCGCATGCCCCACAACGCCACCGGCGCCGGCGGGCCCTGATAGGTGGTGATCTCGTAGCCAGCGGGCAGCGCTGAACGGCTGCGCTCGACGCGCGCCGGGTTGATCGGTGCCGCGGGCTTGGCCGGAGACGGTGTGACCGCGACCGGCGCTGGGCCGGAACCGCACGCCGCCAGCCCCGCCGCCATCGCCACAGCAAGCATGCCGGAGGCCAACCGCACGCTCTGTTGGTACCACGCCGCCGGACCTGCAACGGCGATCGACACCAGGTCGGGCGTCGATCGACTCGATCGCCGGTCGAGTTGGTTATGCTCGCGCTGGCCATCGGCGGACAGGAGACGACATGACCACCTCTACGCGGGCCGGGCTCATCGCGCTGGCCGTCCTCACGCTCGGCGGCGGGTTGTCGGCCTGCTCCAACGACACGTCGGGCACCCCGTCCAGCGCGTCGTCGTCGGCCACATCCTCGGTGTCGTCGACGGCGCAGGCCGCTCCTCCCAGTTCGTCGGCTGCGCCCGCGCCGATCGTCACGCTCGCCGACTACATCCGGGACAACAACATCGTCGAGACACCGGTCGCGCCGGGAGATCCCGGCTCACCGACGATCGAGCTGCCCACGCTCGAGGGCTGGGAGGACATGGGCGGCAACGCTCCCGAGGGTTCGTATTCGGCCTCCGTCTTCACCGGCGACCCGGCCGCCGCCGCGGACCCGGCGACCGTCATCACCAAGGTGGTGAAGCTGACCGGCAACGTGGACCCCGCCAAGGTGCTCGAGGTGGCGCCGGGTGAACTCCGTGCCCTGCCGGGTTTCGACGGCCCTGAATCGGGTGTGCCGAACAAGTTGAGCGGCTTCGATGCAACGGTCATCGGCGGCACCTACACCAAGGACGGGGCGCCCCGCATGGTTGCTCAGAAGACGGTGGTCATTCCCGGCCAGGAGGGTCTGTACGTGCTGCAGATCAACGCCGAAGGCACACCGGAGCAGGCGAACGCGCTGATGGACGCGACGGCGGCGATCGACGACCAGGCGACGATCACGCCCTAGCGGTCACGCCCGGGAGATCGCCGATGCCTCGGCGATCTGCTCCGGCGTCGGGCGCACCCCGGTGTAGCGCTCGAATTGTTCGGCGGCCTGCAGGGCGATCACCTGCGCTCCGGTGATCACGGCTGTCCCGGCGCGGCGCGCGGCCGCGATGAGTGGTGTCTCCGACGGCAGCGCGACCACATCGAACACCGTGTGCGCGTGGCGGATCGATTGCTCGTCGAAAGACAGGTCGTGTACCTCGGCGCCTCCCGCCATGCCGATCGGCGTGACGTTGACGACGATGTCGGCGGTGGGCGTCGCACCGGTGTCGGGTTCGTACAAGTAGCCCAGTCGCTCGGCCAGCGACCGGCCGGCCTGTGTGTTGCGGGCGAGGATCGTGCCGGCGCGGAAGCCGCGGTCGGCGAACGCCGCGCCGACCGCGCTGGCCATCCCTCCGCTGCCCCGGATCAGCACCGATTGCTGCGGGTTCAGGCCGTGGTCGTCGATGAGCTGTTGCACGGCAAGGTAATCGGTGTTGGACGCGGTCAGCCTGCCGTCATCGTTGACGATCGTGTTGACCGACTGCAGCGTCTGCGCCGAGGGCTCCACCTCATCGACGAGCTCGAGCACGTCAGCCTTGAACGGCATCGACACCGAGCATCCGCGAATGCCGAGCGCGCGAACGCCACCGATCGCGGCGACGATGTCGGTGGTGGTGAAGGCCTTGTAGATGAAGTCCAGCCCGAGCACGTCGTAGAGATGGTTGTGGAAGCGGGTGCCGATGTTGCTGGGACGCCCGGCCAGCGAGATACACACGCGGGTGTCCTTGTTCAGCACAGGTTTACGGTCGCCCGGTCTCATCCGACGGCCCTGATCACCTGGCGCGCGACGTCGCGGATCTGCTGCACGAGCTCGGCGTCGAACGGGAGGTCCGAGGGTTTCGGTACGTCGATCTCGGTGACCACGACACCCAGGTCATCACGGTGCCAGACAGCGCCGGATCGGTCGAGGATCGCCCGCATGGGCATGTTGTCGGAGAGCACACGCGCGGTGAATCGACGCACCCCGTCATCGTGCGCCGCCACCGAGATGGCGCGCATCAGAAACGTTCCGATTCCTCGGCCCTGGTAAGCGTCCCCGACGATGAAGGCGATCTCCGCCTCTTCGGGATGACGTTCGTCGCGCACGAACCGGGCGTCGGCCACCACGGGACCGTCGACGCCTTCGGTCAACACGAACACGAAGTGGTCGAGGTAGTCCACCTCGAACAGGTAGGTCATCAGTGATTTCGTGGGCGATCGGACGGACTGGAAGCGGCGGTACAGCGTCTCGCTGGAGAATTCGACGGGCCCCTGGGCCACGCGAGCGCTGTCGCCCGGCAGCACGGGGCGCAGATAGAGCACGCTGCCGTCGCGCATCATCACCGGGATCGGGGTGATGAACGCAGCCAGGCGCTGACGCGCCGTGCGCACCAGCTTGTCCATCATGCCGGGGATCTCGAGCATCGTGGCGAACGCTTCGCGGCCGCCCACCCAACCGGTCAGGGACTCGGTGGCGATCACGGTCGCGGTGCGCGGAGCGTCGCGCAGCAGCGCGATCTCGCCGACGATCAATCCGGGGCTCAGGTCGACCACGGTGTCGTGGCCATCCGCCCCGGCGTGGCTGACCTCCGCATGACCCGACCCGATCAGCAGGAAGCTCACCGCGAGTTCACCCTGCTGCATCAGCACCTGCCCGGGGATGGCCGCCAGCGGCCGCAACTGCTGGGCCAACGGCACCAACGTCGGCACCGCGACACCGGCGAACACGTCGAGGGCGGCGAGGTCGTCAGCTTCCACGGCGCTCACCCCGGACATTCTTCGAGGCTACGGGCGCCCGTCGACACCCGGCAAGGAACGACCACATGCGACCGGTGTGACGCCCCGCATATTGCTAGGGCACTAACTATTAGCGCACCATGGTTTCGTGACCGCCGCCGCTGACCTCGACCCGCTCGCTCTCGAGCAGCAGGTGTGCTTCGCGCTGGCGGTCACCAACCGCGCGGTACTCGCCGTCTACCGTCCCCTGCTGGAGCCGCTCGGCCTGACCCACCCGCAGTATCTGGTGATGCTCGCGCTCTGGGACCATCGCAAGGTGACCGCGGACGGTCACGCACCGCTGTCGGTCAAGCAGATCGCCACCACGCTGCAATTGGATTCGGCCACCCTGTCGCCGATGCTCAAGCGTCTCGAGGCACTGGGACTGATCACCCGTACCCGCAGCGCCACCGACGAGCGGGCCACCGACGTCGAGCTGACCTCAGAAGGTATCGCCCTGCGCGAACGGGCACTGGCCATACCGACCACGGTGGTGTCCCGGCTGGGTGTCGACCTGGCCGAACTCGAATCCCTGCGCGCCGTCCTGACCCGCGTCAACACCGCCGCCCTGGCCGCCGGCGCCCTACACGCCTGAACCCCACCACGAGGAGCCGAGATGTCCGCCGACAAACCCACCTTCTGGCAATACCTGACCTACTGCTACGGCCGCCGCCTACCGGCATCGATGCAACGCTGGGTCGCCGAGGACCTCGCCGGGGAAGGCGCGGTGCGCCGGCACATGATCCGCTATTCGATCCCGCCGATCTTCGTGCTCGCCCCGTTCTGGCTGATTCCGGTCAATCTCTACATGCACCTGGAGATGACGGCCCCGATCTACGTCTGGGCGGTGTTGATGGCGCTGGCGTTGAACAAGCCGTGGCGGCGGCACCGGCTGGCCGTGCACGGGCTCGACCCGAACCTGGTGGACGTCATCAAACGCAAGAAGCAGGCGCAGATGCACGAAGACTACGCCCGCCGCTTCGGCGCTCGGCCCGAATCAGCGGAATGGCAGCAGAACAGCAGCCCGTTCTAGAGCCCGCATCGGCGATCAGCCCAGGCCCGGCGTGGGCACCAGCACTTCGGTGATGTTGCCCTCCACGTCGACCTGGTTGGCCGGGTCGTTGAGGTTGATGTCCGAGTAGTCGGTGTGCCGCTTACTGGCCTGCCCATCGATCGAGCGCTCGTCGCCGGGGATGTAGTAGCAGAAGCCGTCCCACTTGCGGCAGATGTCGACCACCTTGTACGGCGTGTTCGGCGGGATGCCGAATCCCTGATTCGCGCGCCAGCGGTTCTTGCCTTCGGGGTCGGTGTAGACGAACCCGGTGCCGCGCCGCTCGGGAGCGCCGGTGGTGACGAACCGCAACTCGCTCGGCGGCGGCGCGCTGGGATCGAACGAGAACTGACGCAGCCACCGGTAGATGACGTTGGCGCCCAACGAGTGCCCGAACACGACTTTGGGGCCCGGCGTGTTCCTGATCCATCCGTCGAGCCTGGCCACACCGTCGTCCAGGCTGGCCTGGCCGATGGCAGGGCCGAGGAGACCGACGTTCATGTAGTTGAGCGGTTCGCAGACGTTCGGCGGCGCGCACAGCGAGCCGTGCAGCTGCTGCATGGTCCGCTCCGGCTTGTCCAGCGCGCCCGCCAGAACTGCCACGCGGGCCCCCGAACCCGCACCGTCGTCGACGTCGGCGTGCGCGACCGCGGGCATGACGCCACACAGCGCCATCATCACGGCCGCGAGGCTCACCAGTCGTGCTGTCATCACGTCGTCCTCAGTCCCGATAGTCCCGATCGAATCTCTGATGGGTGCATCGCAAGCCCAGACCACAAGGTTACGTCCGCGATCGACGTGCCGGCCGATGCTCGCGATTCCGACCGAGGACCTCTCACCCTTTGGCATACCCCCAGGGGTATGGTAGAAAATCCAGCGAGGGGTTAGCCGCCGCCTAGCCACGGGCGGGGCGGCTCGCTCGACCGCACGAGAAAGGAACATCCGTGAAGGTGCTCGCGAGAGGCTGGGTCTTCCTCGTCGCCGCGGTGGCCGTCACCGTGGGCACTGTCACGGTGTTCAACCTGCGCGACGCGTTCGGCTCCGAGGCGGTGTTCTCCGCGTCCGGCCGTAGCGCGGAGCCGCTCGCGCCCACATACGTCAAGCGCGTCACCTACGAGGTCTACGGCCCCAGCGGGTCGACCGGCAGCATCAACTACCTCGACGAGAACGCGAACCCACGACAGGTCGAGTTCGCTTCTCTGCCCTGGACACTGACGGTCTCGACCACCGCGCCTGCCGTGCTGGCCAGCCTCGTCGCCCAGGGCGACAGCGACAGCGTCGGCTGCCGCATCACGATCAACGGAGAGGTCGAGGACGCCCGCTCGACTACCGGCCACCACGCGCAGACCTCATGCCTGGTGAAAGCCGGATGAGCGGCGAGGGCGAGCCCAGGCCGGCACCCATGCGGTTCATCCGCCGATTCGCCGTGCCGATCGTGCTCGCCTGGCTTGCTGTGACAGTCGTCCTGAACGCGGCGATTCCACAGATCGAGGCCGTGGCACGCAACCACGCGGTGACCATGTCGCCCCAGGACGCACCCGCGATGATCGCGGCGAGGAACATCGGAGCGACGTTCCAGGAGTCCGATTCCGACAGCATCGCGATGATCGTTCTCGAAGGCGACGGCGAGCTCGGCACCGAGGCACGCCAGTACTACGAGACCTTGGTGCGCGCTCTGCGGGCCGACACCCACCACGTGCAGCACGTCCACGACGTCTGGGGAGACCCGCTGACGGCGGCCGGGGTGCAGAGCCGCGACGGCAAAGCCGCCTACGTCCAGATCAACCTGGCCGGCGACCAGGGCAGTACCGAAGGCATCGCGTCGATCGAATCGGTGCGCGACATCCTCGGCCACTCGTCACCACCCACGGGGCTGCGGGTGTATCTGACCGGCCCGGCGGCGTTGACCGCCGACATGAACGAGGCCGCCGACAGGAGCATGCTCGTCATGATGGGCGTCACCGGCGTCGTCATCATGGTCATGCTGCTGATCACCTACCGCTCCCTGTCGACCATGTTGATCGTCCTGGTCATGGTCGGACTCGAGATGGGCACTGCCAGAGGCGTCGTCGCGCTGCTGGGGAACAACGGCATGCTCGGCTTCTCGACGTTCGTCGTCGCCATGCTGTCGTCGCTCGCGATCGCAGCGGGAACGGACTACGCGATCTTCCTGATAGGCCGCTACCAAGAGGCACGCCGAGCGGGCCAGGATCGGGAAGCCGCCTACTACAGCATGTTTCGCGGTACCTACCACATCATTCTGGGTTCGGGGCTGACCATCGCCGGCGCCACGCTGTGCCTGCACTTCGCCCGGTTGTCGTACTTCGAGGCACTGGGTATCCCCTCGGCCCTCGGACTGGTCGTGGTGGTGGCGGGCGCGCTGACCGCTGCACCGGCGGTGGTCGTGATCGCCGGCCGCTTCGGCCTGCTGGACCCCAAGCGTCCGGTGAACGTGCGACGGTGGCGCCGGATCGGCACCGCGACCGTGCGGTGGCCGGGGGCTGTGTTCGCCGCGACACTGGCCGTCGCCCTGGTCGGCATCGCCTTCGTCCCCACCATGAAGGTCAACTTCAACGATCGCTACTACATCTCACCGGATCTGCCGTCCAACGTCGGATACGCCGCTGCGGAGCGCCATTTCACCGCTGCGACCATGAACCCGGACATCCTGATGGTCCAGACCGATCACGACATGCGCAACAGCGCCGACATGATCGTGCTCGACCGAATCGCCAAGGAGATCTTCCGCACCCCGGGGATCGCCATGGTGCAGAGCATCACCCGACCACTCGGCGGCCCGATCCAGCACACCTCGATCCCGTTCCAGATCAGTGCGTCGTCGATTCCGATCCAGCAGAACCTTCAATTCATGAGGGACCGGACAGCGGACATGGTCACGATGAGCGACGACATCGGCGGCATGATCGCCGCCATGCAGCGACTCAGGGCGTCACTGGCACGTATGGGCACGGTCACCCACCGCATGGTCGGCGACACCGCCGAGATCAAGACGGCGATCGACGAGGTTCGTGATCACCTCGCCGACTTCGACGATGACGTGCGCCCTCTTCGCAACTACTTCTATTGGGAACCACACTGTTTCACCATCCCCGCCTGCTCGGCGATCAGATCCGTCTTCGACGCGATGGACGGCGTGAACACGTTCAGCGACACGATGACCGGGCTGATCCAGGACATCCGGGACGCCGACGCCGTCATCCCGGAGATGCTGGCGCAGTTCCCGCCCGTGATCGCGGTCGCCCAATCCCTGCGCGGGACCTTGCTCACCATGCACAGCAGCTTTTCCGGGCTGATCACCCAGATGTCGCAGATGACCGACACCGCGAGCGCCATGGGGCAGGCCTTCGACGCCTCTCGGAGCGGCGATTACTTCTACCTACCGCCCGAGGCGTTCACCAATCCGGACTTCGAGCGCGGACTGGCGCTGTTCCTCTCACCGGACGGAAAGGCCGCGCGCTTCATCATCACCCACGAGAAGGATCCCGCCACGCCGGCGGGGATCGCCTCGGTGACACCGACACTCGAGGCGGCTCATCAGGCCGTCAAGGGCACGAACCTCACGGATGCGACGTTTTCGCTGACCGGCACCGCGGCGATCTACCGAGACATCCAATCGGGTTCGCAATACGACCTCCTGATCGTCGGCATCGCTGCGCTGACGCTCATCTTCGTCGTCATGGTGCTGATCACGAGGGCCCTAGTGGCCTCGCTCGTGATCGTCGGCACGGTGCTGCTGTCCCTGGGCGCCGCGTTCGGCCTCTCCATTCTCGTGTGGCAGTACCTCTTCGGCCTCGAATTGAACTGGATCGCACCGGTGTTCGGCTTGATCATCCTGCTGGCGGTCGGCTCCGACTACAACCTGCTGCTCGTGTCGCGGTTCCAGGAGGAGATCGGCGCCGGGTTGCGCACCGGGATCATCCGGTCGATGGGCGAGACCGGAGCTGTGGTGACCGCGGCAGGGTTGGTGTTCGCGTTCACCATGACGTCGATGGCGGCCAGCGATCTCATCTCGATCGGACAGGCGGGCACCACAATCGGTATCGGCCTGCTGTTCGACACCCTCATCGTGCGATCGCTGATGACCCCCTCGATTGCCGCACTTCTGGGGCGGTGGTTCTGGTGGCCCCTGAAAGTCCACGCGCGCCCGGTCCGCACAGTGTGACCGGTCGCGCCTGTGAAAGGAGAAACGATGATGTGTCGAGCAGTTCAGTGCCGTACGTGCGGGAAGACCACGTGGTCAGGCTGCGGGGAGCACATCGAGGCCGTCCGCCGCGGCGTCCCGCCGGGCGAGTGGTGCGGCGGTCACGACGATGCGCCCTCGGCGGGCAGAAGATGGAACCCGTTCGGCAAGAGACGAGTTCAGTGACACCCCGGTGAGCTACGTCGCCGGATAGGCGTGCACGAGAGCGGATGCCAGCTTCGGTACGGCGTGCGTGAGGGTGTGTTCGGCCTCGTGCGCGATGCGGTGCGCGTCGGCGAGACTGACGTTCGGGTCGATGTCGAGTTCGGCATCGGCGTGGAGGCGGTGCCCGATCCACCGCATCTTCACGCTGCGGACGGCGGTGACACCGGGCGCGGCCGCCAGTGCCGCCTCGGCCCTGTCGACGAGCCGCGGATCGACGCCGTCCATGAGACGACGGAAGATGTCGCGGATCGCCGTGCGCAGCACCGCGAGGATCGCGACGGTGATCACGACACCGATGACAGGGTCGGCCAGCGGAAAGCCCAACGCACTGCCGGCTGCGCCGAACAGCACCGCCAGCGAAGTGAATCCGTCAGTGCGAGCATGTAATCCGTCGGCCACAAGAGCCGCCGAGCCGATCTTCCTGCCGACGCGGATTCGGTACAGCGCGACCCACTCGTTGCCGAGAAAGCCGACCAGGCCCGCGACGGCGACCCAGCCCACATGCTCGATGGGCACCGGGTTGATCAGGCGGCGCACGGACTCGATGCCCGCGATGACTGCGGACAGCGCGATCATCGCGACGACGAACAGGCCGGCGAGATCCTCGGCCCGGCCGAAGCCATAGGTGTAGCGCCGCGTCGCCGCTCTGGTGCCCAGAGCGAAGGCGATCCACAGCGGGATCGCGGTCAGGGCGTCGGAGAAGTTGTGGATGGTGTCGGCCAGCAATGCCACCGACCCCGAGACGGCGACGATGCCGATCTGGGCGAGCGCTGTGACGCCGAGGACGAAAAGGCTGATCTTCACCGCGCGGATCCCAGCGGCGCTCGATTCGAGCGCGCTGTCGATGCTGTCCCCGGCATCGTGACTGTGCGGGGCGAAGATCTCGCGCAGCGCCGCGCCGACGGTGCCGCCGTGATGATGGTCATGCTCGTGATGGTGGTGAAGAGGGTGCGCGTCGTGACTCATGACCGCTGCTCTCCGGTCGCATCTGAGTGCAGGACAGCGAGTTCGGAGGCGTCGCGATGATGCCCGGGGACACCGGGCCCGGCGTGTTCGGCGTTGTACACCGCGTCGGTGACCAGTTGCCGCACGTGCTCGTTGTCCAGGCTGTAGTAGATCGTGGTGCCGTCGCGGCGGGTACGGACGAGCCGCGCCATCCGCAGTTTGGCCAGGTGCTGGGACACCGAGGGGGCAGGCTTTTTGATGTGGGCGGCGAGATCGTTCACCGACATCTCCCGGCTGCCCAGAGCCCACAGCACCTGAACTCGCGTGGCGTCCGCGAGCATGCGGAACACCTCGACGACGAGGTCGACCTGATCGTCGGGAAGTCGTCGCGTGCATCCCCGCGTATCTGCATGCATACGCAGATAGTAGGAACCTGCGACGCAGTCGGCAAGCAGCGTATACCCCCGCTGGTATCGTGAGAGCGAGCCCGATGACGTGCCGAACCCGAGGAGCAGAGATGTCGTACGCGCTGTCGACCACCGTCCACACGAGCTTCGCCGACGCGGTCGAGAAGACCCGGCAGGCGCTCGCCGAGCAGGGGTTCGGGGTGCTCACCGAGATCGACATGAAAGCGACGCTGAAGGCCAAACTCGGCGAGGACATAGAGGACTACCTGATCCTCGGGGCCTGCAATCCCCCGCTGGCGCACCGCGCCGTCGAGGCAGACCGTCAGATCGGATTGCTGCTGCCCTGCAACGTCGTCGTGCGCGCCGATCCGTCGCAGGAGGGCGTGGTGATCATCGATGCGATGGACCCGAAGGTGATGGTGCAGGTCTCCGACAGCGCACAACTCAGTGAGGTGGCAGACGATGCCGCAGCCAAGTTGCGTGCCGCAATCGCATCGCTGGACTCGACCGCGTAGATCTTCCGTAGGCGGTCAACGATAAGGATTATGACGACCATGCGTGACCACGTCGGTGTGTGAGCCGCGACGACCAGGACGACCTGGTCGATTGTGGTGGAGCTAAGGGGAATCGAACCCCTGACCTACTCGATGCGAACGAGTCGCGCTACCAACTGCGCCATAGCCCCTGATACCGGTAGCAGGCTACCAGTCGCCGGTCAGCGGCAGAAATCGCCTGGACTACTGTCCTGCCGCCCGAGGCAAGTCATAGTGCCGTGCGAAGGCCACGTACTCCAGATGCTCGAACTCCGGGTCCTCGTCGTCGATCTCGAGGACGGCGGCGCCGGGCCGGCGCAACCGTGACGGGACGACGTCGAACTCCTGATCGCTGGTGTTCTCGACTCCGAGCCGCGACCGCGAGATCCGCTGTGCGCGGCGGCGGCGCAACTGCTCCTCGATGCGGGTCTGACGCCGCAGATACGCCAGGTACAGCAGGGTGATCGACGCGATCGTGGCGCAGGCCCACCACATCGACGCCGACCAGGTGAGTGCCGCCACCGCGCTGGCGAGGATCAGGACCGCCATCACGGCCAGCGTGCGGGCGCGGAAGCGATACTTACGCGCGCTCACCGCCGCCGCGGTCGTTGACTCACGCCGGCGGCGACGCGAATCGGCGATGCGCAGGTCGGTGTCCGCGGGCGGCTCCAGACCTGAGGAATCCTCGACGTACTCGTATTCGTCCTCGTTACGAACCTGCTCACCACGGGGTGCGTCGTCGTCGGCGGCGGACAGCTCTTCGGCGTCCTCGAGGTCGTCGTCCGCGTCGTCGTGGACGCTCTCGCCGTCGTTGCGGAGGTCATCGAGGTCGTCCACCTCGGCGCGGGCGTCCACGCGAAGCGTCCCGGTGGTCGTCACCGTGTCCGCGGCCGGCAACGCGTCGGACTCCTCGACGACGTCGACGTCGAGGTAGTCGGGCTCGTCGCTCTCCCGTGTGTCGGCGGCCACCATCACCACGGCGTGGCCAGGCGCGTCGTCGGCCTGCACGTCGCCGTCGTCGTCGGACGGTTGCCAGTGCGGATCACTGCGATGCCCCGCAGCCGGTCCGCGCCGGCGCAGCCGCGCACCGGCACCGCTGTTGAGCACACGTGTGGCCAGAGCGACATCGCTGGTTCGGCGCACGGCGTCGCGCTTGCTGATCAGCATCGGCACCAGCACGAACAGCCAGAGCACGACGAGGGAGATCCAGAGGAGAGATTGGGGGATGCTTGGCATGGCGCCTGCTCCTTTCCCCATCAGGCTAGGTCTGTTCGACCAGCGCATCCGTGAGCGGCGCGCCGGGACAATTACACACCTGTAATTCGCTGAGTACAAGCACCAAACGTCACACGTGTCACATCAGCCACAGAGGGGCCGGCAAAGGGGCGCTCACGCCCACGACGCCCGCCCCGCCCGCACCAGTGCGGAGGTCACCGAACCGTTGACCTCCTCGAGCGTGAGCGCCACCAGCAAGTGGTCCCGCCACGCGCCGTCGACATCCAGATAGCGCCGCAGCAGGCCCTCCTCTCGGAAACCGGCCTTTGCCAGAACCGCACGGCTCGCCGAGTTCTCCGGACGCACCGTGGCCTCCACCCGGTGCAGCATCACCGGCCCGAAGCAGTGGTCCAGGCCCAATGCCAGCGCCCCGGTCGCAACTCCTCCCCCGACGAACTCGCGAGCCACCCAGTACCCGATCCACGCCGACCGCAGCGCCCCGTGCGTGACGTTTCCGATGGTCAACTGACCTGCAAATCTTCCGTCCAGTTCGATCACGTACGGCAGCATCCGCCCCTTGCGCGCCTCGGCCCGCAATCCCGAACACACCGCCGGCCACGATGAGACCGCATGGCGCAGTTGCCAATCCATGTCCGTCGACGGCTCCCACGGCTCGAGGTGCGCGCGATCGGCCAACCGGATCCTGCTCCACTGCGCCGCGTCGCGCAGACGCACGGGGCGCAGTCGAACCGTGCCCGCGGACACCCGCAGTGGGCCGACAGGTTGCGGCCAACCGGGGTGCTGCGAACGGGAGCCGAGGAGGTTCATCACGACAGGGTGGGTTCGGTCTCAGCCGCGCTGAGCCAGGAACGCGACGTCGACGATCTCGCCGGTGCGGATCTGCTCGGCGTCACTGGGCACGATCACCAGGCAGTTTGCTTCGGCGAGCGTGGCCAACAGATGTGACGACGCGCCCGGCGCCCCACCGAGCGCTTGCACCAGGTACTCGCCGGTGTCCTGATCGCGCATCAACTGCCCCCGCAGGTAACCTTTGCGGCCGACCACCGAGGTGATCGGCGACAGCGCCCGCGCCTGCACGATCCGCCGCATGGGCTGGCGCTTCCCCAGCGACAGACGCAACAGCGGCCGCACCATGACCTCGAAAACGACCAGCGCGCTGACCGGATTGGCGGGCAGCAGGAACACCGGCACGCCATCAGGGCCGAGCTGACCGAAACCCTGCACCGATCCCGGGTGCATCCCGATGCGGGTCACCTCCATGTCGCCCAACTGGGCCAGCACCGAGCGCACACCCTCGGCCGCCGCGCCACCGACCGCCCCTGCGATCACCACCGCTTCGGCTCGGCCCAGCTGCCCTTCGACGACCTCGCGCAGCTGCGCGGGATCGGTGGGCACGATGCCGACGCGGTTCACCTCGGCGCCGGCATCCCGTCCGGCAGCAGCCAACGCGTAGGAGTTGACGTCGTAGACCTGGCCGTTGCCGGGCGTGCGCGAGATGTCGACGAGCTCACCGCCCACACACATCACCGACAAACGCGGTCGCGGATGAACCAGCACGCGCTCCCGGCCCACCGCGGCCAGCAGGCCCACCTGTGCGGGACCGATGATCGCCCCCGCGCGCACGGCGACGTCGCCGGGCTGAACGTCGTCACCGGTACGGCGCACGTACGCTCCCGAGCGGACTCCGCGAAGCACGCGCACCCGCGACTCCCCGCCGTCGGTCCATCGCAACGGCAACACCGCGTCGGCCAGCGTCGGCATCGGCGCGCCGGTCTGCACGCGTGCGGCCTGGCGCGGCTGCAACCGACTCGGCGTGCGAGATCCGGCCTCGATCAGCCCCATCACCGGAAGGCTGAGGTCTCTGTTGTCGGGCTCTTCGCCGTCACCGCCGTCCGGACCTCCGCCGATACCCAGCACGTCGACACTGCGGACCGCGTACCCGTCGATCGCCGCCTGATCGAACCCCGGCAGCGGTCGCTCGGTGACCACCTCTTCGGCGCACATCAAGCCTTGGGCCTCGGCGATCGCCACCCGTACCGGCCGCGGCGCCACCGCGGCCGCGGCCACCCGAGCCTGCTGCTCCTCCACCGAACGCACAGCATGCCTTTCTTCTGTTGAGCGCCTACGCGCTCCGCAGAAGATACGCGTGATCGGTGGCGCTAGTGCTCGGCCGAATCCTGCCCGAGCCCCAGCCGCTCGACCAACCACCGCCGTAATTCGGGCCCGTAGTCGTCTCGCTCCAAGGCAAAGTCAACCGCAGCCTTCAAGTAGCCCCCGGGATTTCCCAGATCGTGTCGAGATCCGCGGTGGACCACGACGTGCACCGGATGTCCCTCGTCGATCAGCAGCGCGATGGCGTCGGTGAGCTGGAGCTCGCCGCCCGCACCGCGCGGAATCCGCTTGAGCGCGTCGAAAATGGCCCGGTCCAACACGTAGCGCCCGGCCGCCGCATACGGCGACGGCGCCTCCTCGGCCTTGGGTTTCTCCACCATGCCCTTGACCCGCAGCACGTTCGGATTGGCGGCGTCGGGCACGGTCTCGACGTCGAACACGCCATAGGCACTGATGTCCTCGCGGTCGACCTCGATGGCACACAGCACCGAACCACCACGCTTGGCGCGCACCTTCGACATCGTCTCCAGCACGCCCGTGGGCAGCACCAGATCATCCGGCAGCAGCACGGCGATCGCGTCCTCATCGGGCGAGAGGCTGTCTTCCACACACCCGATCGCGTGCCCGAGCCCCTTCGGCTCCGCCTGCACCACCGCCTCGACCTTGATCAGCGCAGGCGCGCGCCGCACCTTCTCCAACATGCTCTTCTTGCCGCGCGCCTCGAGCGTCCCCTCGAGCACCAGGTCCTCGACGAAGTGCGCGACCACGCCGTCCTTGCCCTCCGAGGTGATGATGATGAGCCGTTCGGCGCCGGCCTCGGCGGCCTCGGCGGCCACCAACTCGATGCCGGGCGTGTCGACGACGGGCAGCAACTCTTTGGGAACCGTCTTCGTCGCGGGCAGGAAACGGGTTCCCAGCCCCGCGGCGGGGACGACCGCGGTGTGCGGTATGGGAACTTCAGGCCGATTCATCGTTCACACACTAACCTCTCGGGGTCGGTTGTTCTCTCCTTACCCGGCACGCGGAAGGCTACTCAGTGCGCGAGACGAAATCACAGGTACGCGCCGCAATCCTGGCCGCGCGTGCGGCGTCGACGCCCCAGCAACGGACCGCCGAGGCCGCCGCACTGACCGCTCACGTGCTCGGGTGGGTAGCCCCCGGCTCCACGCTCTGCGCCTATGTACCGGTCGGATCGGAACCCGGGTCCACGGATCTGCTGGACGAACTGACCGACCGCGGGGTGCGGGTGCTGCTGCCCGTGGCGCGCGAGGACCACGATGGCGTTCCCGACGCTCTGCGGTGGGGCGTCTACCGCGCGGGCGGGCTGATCCGAGCGCCGTTCGGACTTCGGGAACCGCGCCCCCCACATCTGCCGCCGGAGGTCGTGGCCGAAGCGAGCACGGTGCTGGTGCCGGCGCTGGCCGTGGACCGTCACGGAACGCGGCTGGGCCGCGGCGCCGGCTTCTACGATCGGACGCTGCAGCACGCTGCCGCCACGGCGGCGCTGATAGCGGTCGTCCGGGACGACGAATTGGTCGACGCGCTACCGCAGGAGCCGCACGACGTCCGGATGACTCATGCGGTGACGCCCGGGCGCGGGATCGTCGCGCTGGAGCGGGAATGACAGCCACCCGCTGGCGGTTCTAGCACTTGAGTCGGTAGAGTGCTAACAAGCGTGACGACCTCGGAGGAAGCTGTGCCCACCTATTCTTATGCGTGCACCGAGTGCGACAACAAGTTCGACGTGGTGCAGGCCTTCACCGACGATTCGCTGACCGAGTGCCCGCAGTGCAGCGGTCGGCTGCGCAAAGTGTTCGGCAAGGTCGGCGTGGTGTTCAAGGGCAGTGGTTTCTACCGCACCGACAGTCGTGAATCCGGTAAGAGCTCGACGGGTGCCGGCGCCAAGAGCGCCGGCTCGGAGTCGAGTTCATCGAGCTCGTCGGACAGCTCGAGTTCCGCGGCGAGCACCTCATCCAGTTCATCGTCGGAGTCATCGTCCGGTTCCTCGTCGAGTTCCTCGTCGGCGCCGGCCGCTGCCGCCTCCAGCTAGGGCTGTTATCCACAGGCACCGAATAGCGGGCTGACGCTGCGAGGTCGGCGCCCTAGCGTGGTCGCATGTCCGGCTCGCTCGACCCCACTGCACTGCACCGGTTCACCCGAGCGCTACGTCCCGACTGGGTACGGACGGTGCTCGCTCGCCGAATTCTCGCTGCGGCCCTCGTCATGCTCGCCGCGGCCGCCGCGTGGCGTGACGATCCTCGCGACGACTCCATCGACGTCGTCGTCGCCGCCCGCGATCTCACCCCAGGCTCTGCATTGACCGCGCAGGACGTGCGGCTCGAACGACGGCCCAGTGCAACGGTTCCCGACGGTGTGCGGACGCGCATCGACGACGTCGCGGGGAGCACGTTGGCCGGCCCGGCCCGCCGCGGTGAGGCGTTGACCGACGTACGCCTGCTCGGGCCGCGCCTCGCCGAATCGGCCGCCGGCCCCGACGCCCGCCTCGTCGCCGTGCCTCTCGCGGATGCCGCCCTCCTCGACCTGATCCGTGCCGGCGATGTCGTCGACGTGGTGGCCGCTCCTGCGTCCGCCGACACCGGCGCCGAAGCACGCGTCATCGCCACTGACGCGGTCGTCGTGTTGGTGTCGACCAAGAACGGCGGGATCACCGCTCAGAGTGCCAACCGTGTTGTCCTGATAGCACTTCCGTCCCTGTCGGCGAAGTCGGTCGCGGGTGCGGCGCTGATGCAGGCCGTCACCCTGACCCTGCACTGATTCACTTGACCGTGAGGTAGATGACGCTGCCGATGCGAGTCAGGTGCTGATCGTCGAAGTTGGCGTCCCACACGCGCTTCCAGATGTCAGGGCCGGTGGTCATGTTCACGACCGTCGCCTCGTCGAGCGGCACCCTCGACTGACGGGTGACCACGACCCGGTTGCCCGCGGCTTCCAACTCACTGATCGTGTCTTCGGCGCTGGCCGCAGTGGGTGCGGCGAGTGCCGGTGCGGCCAGCCCCAACGCCATGGCAGTGAGAGCGGTAGCTGTTGCGGTGGCGATGCCGGTTTTGCTCATGCCTGTTAAACCCGCAGCTCAGGCGGATCATTTCCGGTGGCAGAAAGTGTTCGATCGATGGCAGGAACGGTTAACGTGGAGCCCTGTCAGTCCACAACTGCGATCGGAGGACCAGCATGATCAAGGGATTCAAGGAATTTCTCGCCCGCGGTAACGTCATCGATCTCTCCGTGGCGGTGGTCATCGGTACTGCGTTCACGGCGTTGGTGAAAGCCTTCACCGACAGCGTCATTCAGCCGCTCATCGACCGGATCGGCGCCGGACCCGACAAAGAGTACGGAATCCTGAGGGTGCCCCTGGGCGCCGACAAGTTCGTCGACTTCAACGCGGTGCTGTCTGCAGCCATCAACTTCATCCTCGTCGCCGCAGTCGTGTACTTCGTGATCGTGCTGCCGTACAAGAAGCTCCGCGAGCGAGGCGAGGTCGAGCAGGCACAGGACACGGAGCTGAGCCTGCTCACCGAAATCCGTAACCTGATGCAGGAGAACACCGGTTCGGCAGGGAAGCACGTCAGCGAGCCAGGCGCCGGACCGAGCCCGGACACCGCGAAACACACCAGCGCAGACCGCGACTGACCGCTGCCACGACGAAGGGCCCCCGGCTTCCGCCAGGGGCCCTTCGGGTGGAACTTCTCAGGGGTTGTTGATGTCGAACGGGATCGCCATCCAGTTCGCGCACCACGGCCCGTCGTACACGCACGCGCTGATGTCACCGGCAGCACCGGAGAACACCCACGCCCGAGTGCCGGGAACGCCCCGGGTCGACGTCCGAACCTCGCCGCCCTGCGAGGCGAGCGCCTCGCCGAAGCCGGAGGTCCGCACCTCACCCTGTGCGTAGACGCCGGACGAGCCATTCGACACGTCGGGCGAGCGCACCGCGCCGTCGGCCTCGCGGCCGTTGCCCGGCGTCGAGGGGTCGGCGCTCATGTCGTCGGCGCTGGCGGTGCCCACGCCGATCGTCATGAGCGCGGCGGCGGCGGCGAGACCGCTCAGCCCCATTGCGATCGGCTTCGCCAATCGCGCGGAAACGGAAGTACCGTACTCGGCCACCGGCCGTCCCTTCTCTCTGAACTGGTTGAAGCTAGGTCCGCTCAGATTACCAGTGTTGACCTCATCGTGCGCAGGTAGCGCAATGTCGAAAATCATCATCGTCACCGTGAGTTTTCCCGTGCCGGAGTGGGTAATCCGACTAGTTCATGTTCCAGGGTTCGCCGTAGGTGGTGACGCTGTCCCCGTCCTTGGAGATCAGCCGCGCGTACGGCCGCAAGAGCACACCACCGGCAGCACCGGTGACCGTGCCGTGCGCGTTCGACACCGCGACCGCACCGTGGTCACCGGAGACGTCCACCGAGAACGTCGCGACCTCCTGGATACCCGGACCATTGCCCAGATCCGCCGAGATCGAGACCCCGGGCAGCAGCGGCGGCGTCGAGATCGGCGGGAACAGGTCGATCCCGCCTCCACCGTTGATGCCGACGACGTCTTGTGCGTCCAGTGCGATGTTGGGCGTGGTGTAGCTGAAGTTGATGCCCACACCCAGCGACCACGGGAAACCGATCTGGTATCCCAACTCCAGCGTGCCGGCGAAGTCGCTCGCGCCGTCGCCCACGACGGAGTACACCGCCTTGCCCGAGTGGAACCACTCCCGGGTCAACCGGTTGCGGTCAAGAGGGAACACCCCATTGAGGAACGTGTCCCACTGCTGGATGGTCAAGGTGCGGCCCTTGCCGTCCACCAGACTGAGTTCGTTGTCCAGCCCTGCGTGTGACGTGCCGGTGCTGACGAGCAACGCCGCGAGGCTCATGCTCAGTGCTACCAACACCCGAGTGATCAGCTTCATGCTCTCCTCAGCCCGTTGACGGTGAATTATTGGAAATTTCTCATCTTTGAGGACACGAAAATAACCAGCGGCGCGTCGAACGGCTTGCCAGCCAAGCTGTTTGGTAACCAACTGCCAGGCTGGTCACAGGAAACGGCCCCTGACCGTGGTCAGGGGCCGTTCATGACGGTGAGCTGATGACTCAGTTCATGTTCAGTTCATGTTCCAGGGTTCGCCGTAGGTGGTGACGCTGTCGCCGTCCTTGGAGATCAGCCGCGCATACGGCCGCAGCAGCACACCGCCGGCAGCACCGGTGACCGTGCCGTGCGCGTTCGACACCGCGACCGCACCGTGGTCACCGGAGACGTCCACCGAGAACGTCGCGACCTCCTGGATACCCGGACCATTGCCCAGATCCGCCGAGATCGAGACCCCGGGCAGCAGCGGCGGCGTCGAGATCGGCGGGAACAGATCGATCGGACCGTTCGCGGTGCCGATCACATCCTGTGCGTCCAGGGCGATGTTCGGGGTCGTGTAGCTGAAGTTGATGCCCACACCCAGCGACCACGGGAAACCAATCTGGTACCCCAGCTCCAGCGTGCCGGCGAAGTCCTTCGCGCCGTCACCGACCACCGAATACACGGCCTTGCCCGAGTGGAACCACTCGCGGGTCAACCGGTTTCGGTCAAGCGGGAACACCCCATTGAGGAAGGTGTCCCACTGTTGGATGGTCAAGGTACGGCCTTTGCCGTCGACGAGGCTCAGTTGGTTGTCCAGCCCGGCGTGCGACGTGCCGGTGCTGACGAGCAACGCCGCGACGCTCATGCTCAGTGCTACCAACACCCGAATGATCAGCTTCATGCTCTCCTCAGCCCGTTGACGGTGAACTCATGGGGGAACTTCTCATCGTCGAGGAGATGAAGTTATCCAGGTGCGCGGTGAATCGCTTGCTCGCCAAGCTGTTTGATAACCACTTCCCAACCTGGTCACAGGAGGGTTCCGCATCATGAGGATGTGCAGGTCGTGCAGGAGTGCCGGACACGAGAGAAGCGGCCCCTGACCGGAGTCAGAGGCCGCTTCCGCAGTCGAACGATGGTGCGTTAGTTCATGTTCCAGGGTTCGCCGTAGGTGGTGACGCTGTCACCGGCCGACGAGATCAGACGTGCGTAGGGGCGCAGGAGCACACCGCCCGCAGCACCGGTCACCGTGCCGTGCGCGTTCGACACCGCGACCGCACCGTTGGCACCGGAGACGTCCACGGTGAAGGTGGCGACCTCCTGGATGCCCGGGCCGTTGCCCAGATCCGCCGAGATCGACACGCCCGGGAACAGCGGCGGCGTCGAGATCGCCGGGAACAGGTCGATGCCCACGTCGCCGACGCCGATCACGTCCTGACCGTCGAGCGCGATGTTGGGGGTGGTGTAGCTGAAGTTGATGCCCACGCCCAGCGACCACGGGAAGCCGATCTGGTAACCCAGCTCCAGCGTGCCCTCGAAATCATCGGCACCTTCGCCGGCCACGCTGTACACAGCCTTGCCCGAGTGGAACCACTCACGGGTCAGGCGGTTGCGGTCAAGCGGGAACACACCGTTGAGGAACGTGTCCCACTGCTGGATCGTCAGAGTCCGACCCTGGCCGTCGACCAGGCTCAGCTCATTGTCCAGCCCTGCGTGAGAGGTGCCAGTGCTCACGAACAACGCCGCGACGGCCGCGACCATCGCGATCAGCACCCGAGAGATTGCCTTCATGTTCTCCCTTGCTCAGTAGAACGGGTCCCCATGTCGGGGCACCGGTTGCTCGTGCCTGGCCGTACCGCTACACCACACACCTCGCAAGAACTTCATGTGAGTGGAATTAAAAAGCCCACATTTTGTTCTTACGAATCACTCATCGTTTTGACGAGAGGAACATAACGAGGAGGCATCCGACCGGCAACGCGTACGTCTGTGTGGTGTCGTGAGATGCACGACGCGGCCATCGTTTGCTGACGACTCCCCGAGAGCCGACTACCCCCTCCTCGCAACGGCGGGGGTGTGTCGAAGAACTCCGTCGCTGATCTTGACCCCGCACCAACGTCTTCGTAACTCGCGGCGCGTGCGTTACACCAGCTTCCTGTACTGCGGCTGTGGTGAACCTACAGGTCAGCCGTGATCGCTGTGATGGGGCGGAATGTTGTCGCGCAACCACCGATCACGATCGTCGTCGTCTCTGGCGTGGTCGGGATCGCGCTCACCGGTCGGCATCTCGGGCAATGTCTCACCGAACACCTTGTTAACTACATCTCGAGATGGCCGGGGTTGTTCGGTCATTGAGCCCACCCTGTGTGACAAAGATCACAGTGCGGTCGCGACTGCCGTTCACCTTCCGTTAACACTGCAGGTAGCGCATGCGGGACGCATACGAGAACGCGGGCCGGAGAGGAAGCTCCTCCGGCCCGCGTGCGGACTAGCTGCTGCCAGCCCATGGCGATTAGATCTCCAAACTGGATAGCTGCGCGATGATGTGCGCGGCCAGTGGCCCGAGGGTGGCCATACCGTCGCGGACCGCGGCCCGTGACCCGGCGAGGTTCACCACCAGGGTGCTGCCGGACACGCCGGCGAGGCCACGAGACAGCCCGGCGTCCGCGGTGCCCGCCGCCAGGCCCGATGCGCGCAGCGCCTCGGCGATGCCGAGAAGCTCCCGGTCGAGCAGATCGCGGGTGGCCTCGGGGGTGACGTCGCGCGGGGTGACGCCGGTGCCGCCGACCGAGACCACGAGATCCACGCCGCCGATGACGGCCGTGTTCAACGCGTTGCGGATCTCGACCTCGTCGGAGGACACCACGATGACGCCGTCCACGACGAATCCGGCCTCACCGAGCAGTTCCGTGACCAGAGGCCCGCTGTGGTCCTCCTCGTCGCCGTGCGCCGTACGGTCGTCGACGACGACGACGAGGGCCCGGCCAACCAACGTGTGGGGCTGTTCCATGGGCACAACCGTATATGTCGGCACGGACAACGTCGCAGCCACTCGAAGGGTCGGCCGCGGCGGACCCTGAACCACCCTCACTGTGCCGCCTTACCCAAGGTCACGTCGACGGTTTGCGGCCGGCCGGAGGGATCCAGATAGGTCAGCGTCACCTTGTCGCCGGGCGCCTTGGACCGCACTGCGGCGACGAGCGCGTCAGCGCTGTCGATCACCCGGTCGTCGAGCTTGGTCACCGTCACCCCGGCGGGAAGACCCGCGGAGGATGCCGCGCCGTTCGGCGTGACCTCGACGATCTTGGCGCCGTCCCCGCCGGCGTTGTTGCCCACCTGCACGCCGAGCGAGGCGCGCGACGCGCTGCCGGTCTGGATCAGCTCGTCGGCGATCCGCTTGGCCTGGTCGACCGGGATCGCGAACCCCAGGCCGATCGAGCCGCCCTGCGCCGCACCGGAATCCGCTCCCATGGTCGCGATGGCGGAGTTGATCCCGACGAGCTCACCGTTCATGTTGACCAGGGCGCCGCCCGAGTTGCCCGGGTTGATCGCGGCATCGGTCTGGATGGCGTCGAGGACGGTGTTCTGGTTCTGCGCATCACCGCCGGCGGCGACCGGGCGGTTCAAGGCGCTGATGATGCCCGTCGTCACCGTGCCTTCCAGGCCCAGCGGTGATCCGATCGCGACGACGTCCTGGCCGACCCGCAGATTGGCAGACGACCCGATGGCGATGGGCGTAAGGCCGGAGACACCCTTGGCACGCACCACGGCGATGTCGCTGCCGGGATCGGTACCCACGATGTCGAACGGCACGTTACGGCCGTCGGAGAAGGTGACCTTGGTTTCCGGGCCGCCGCCGGGGGCGGCCGCCGCGGCGACCACGTGGTTGTTGGTCAGGATCAGCCCGTCGGTCGACAGGATGACGCCGGAGCCCTCCTCCGACTGGCGACCCTCGTTCACTTCGAGCTTGACCACGCTCGGCACCACTTTTGCCGCGACCTGCTCCACCGACCCCGTGGGCACGCTGGCGGCCGGCTGGCTCGGGGCCGCGCCCGAAGCGCTGAAACCCGTGGAGTTGTGGGCCGGGTGCACGAGCGTCGCGACACCACCGCCGATTCCTGCGGAAACGATCGCGATGACCACGGCTCCTGTGGCGAGACCCGTTGCCCGAGAACGCTTCTTGGGAGCCGGCGCAGCCGGCGGGAAACCGGGACGCGGGTACGGGTTCGGCATCGGCGCCCCGGCGTAGGGATCGTAGGGAGAGCGGTACGCCTGCCGCTGCTGCTCCGTCGCATACCGCCAGTCCCAGCCGGGTTGCTGCTCATGGGATCCGGAGCGCGCAGCGCCGACCTGACCGTGCGGCGCCTGGCCCGCCATGCCGGGCTGCTGACCCGGATGCGGCCCCGGTGAGTACCTCGGATGGTTGGTCATGTCGCTGCGGTGTCTTCCTCGAGTAGGGGTGGTGCTTCACCAACGAAGTGCGTGAGTCAAGAGTGCCCAGCCGGGCTGAGAGTGCCCTGAGAGTCCCTTCGGTACACGCCCAGATTCTGCCGCGGCCATGGAACCATCGTCGCTGGTGACACGCGTCACCGCGGGGATGACTCGGCGCGTGTCTCCGTGATCTCCGCAGGAATCGGCGCTCGACCGGGCAGCACCATGTGCATCGACGTTCCCGGCGGCTCCCCGCCGTCGACGGTGTCGGTGACCAGCAGCGTGCCGCCGTGTTTGACCACCACCTGCTTGACGATCGCCAGCCCGAGCCCGGACCCGGGCATCGCGCGGGCCGCGGTGGAGCGGTAGAACCGCTCGAACACGAGATCTCGTTCGTTCGCGGGGATTCCCGGCCCGTTGTCCGACACCACCAGGGCTGCGTGATTGGCGTCGATCTGCCTCAGCCGGACCCCGACGCGACCGCCCGGCGGACTCCACTTGGCCGCGTTGTCGAGCAGATTGAGAACAGCACGCCCGAGCCCGGCCGCATCGCCGTACACCTGCCAGGGCGTGACGGTCACGTCGAACTCGATGTCGTTGCGGCGGCGGCGAACCCGCTCCAGCGAGCGATCGATGACGTCGGCGATGTCGACGATCTCGTGCACTACCCGGCCGGCATCCTCGCGGGTGAGGTCGACCAGATCACCGACCAGCGTGGACAATTCCTCGATCTGCCCCATGACGTCGGCTTGCAGGTCGGCCATCTCGTCTTCCGGGATGCGCGGGGCACCCGGCCGCATCGACGCCATCAGCAGTTCGACGTTGGTGCGCAGAGAGGTCAGCGGCGTGCGCAGCTCGTGTCCCGCGTCCGTGACCAGCCTGGCCTGGCGATCGCGTGACTCGGCGAGCGCGCGCAACATCATGTTGAACGCCTCGGTGAGCCTGGCCAGTTCGTCGTGGCCGACGACAGGAATGGGCCTCAGGTCATCGGTGCGGGCCACGCGTTCGGCGGCCTGGGTGAGCCGGCGAACGGGCCGCAAGCCGGCGCTGGCCACCATGCCGCCGGCGATGGCGGCGATCGCCACCCCGATCCCGCCGACGGAAAGAAGAACGGTGCCAAGGTTTTTCAGCGCTTGGCCGGTCGGAGAGAGACTCTTCCACAGCAACAGGGTGGTGCCGTTGTCGAAGTGCCGGGCCAGTAGGCGGCTGTGGCTCACGGTGCGCAGCGAATACGGCTGCCTGCCGGCGATCACATCCTTCTCGACATCGCCGAGGGCCGGGATCTGCCCGTCTTGATTGGCCGCGTAGATGGCGCGGCCAGGGATCACGAACATCGCCTTGATGTCGGAATACGCCGTGCCTTCGATGATCTTGCCGGGATCGACGGTCAGCGATCCGCTCTCCTGCAGCATGTCGGCTCGCGACGTCAGCTGGTTGTCGATGTCCTGATACAGGGTCTGCGCCATCACCGCATACACCGCGACACCCATCAGCACGACGGCCATCAGCACCATGGACATCGCCAGCAGCATCACGCGCCAGCGCAGCGACACCGAACTGCCTGCCGGTGGCTGGTGATACTGGCCCGGCCACGCGACGTCGGGGTGCGGCTGCATCAGGGCGGCGTCTCCCGCAGGACATAGCCGACGCCCCGCACGGTGTGGATGAGCCGCGGCTCTCCCTCGGCCTCGGTCTTGCGGCGCAGATATCCGACGTACACCTCGAGCGCATTGCCCGACGTCGGGAAGTCGAAGCCCCACACCTCTTCGAGAATGCGGCTGCGCGTCAACACCCTGCGCGGATTGGCGATCAGCATCTCGAGCAACGCGAACTCGGTACGCGTGAGACTGATCTGCCGCTCGCCGCGGGTGACCTCGCGGGTCACCGGGTCGAGCGAGAGATCCGCGAACGTCAGCGCGGCCGATTCGCTCGAATCGTCGAGCGTGGTGCGGCGCAGCAGCGCCCGCATGCGCGCCAGTAATTCTTCGAGGGCGAACGGCTTCGGAAGGTAGTCGTCGGCGCCGGCGTCGAGACCGGCCACCCGTTCGGACACGGAATCGCGGGCCGTCAGCACGAGGATCGGCAGATCGTCACCGGTGCTGCGGAGCTGGCGGCACACCTCGAGCCCGTCGAGGCGAGGCATCATCACATCGAGCACCACAGCATCGGGGCGATCGGTGGCGATCAGATCGAGCGCTTCGCGGCCGTCCTGGGCCAGCTCCACGGAGTAGCCGTTGAAAGACAGGGAGCGGCGCAGCGATTCGCGGACCGCGCGGTCATCATCGACGACGAGTATGCGCACCGCCACAGTCTCGACCCCGTGTCTGAGAGAGTGCTGAGAGCCGCGCCGACGAAACCTGAATGTTTCCGGTACGCGACCGCGTGGTTAGCGGCGGTCCAGATCGATCAGACCCAAGCGCGCGGCCTTGAGCAGGCGGCGCGGCACCTTGCGCTGCTGACCTGCGACGCTCACGTTGACGAGTCCGGTAGCCGTGGCCTTCCACTGCGCGCGCCGGCTCCGGGTGTTCGCACGCGACATCCTGCGCTTCGGGACAGCCATGATCGAGCTCCATCTGTTTCGGGGTGTCCATCGGTGCAACCCACGGACGTGAACCAGTACTGCCTGCGAGCCTGGGCGAACCGGACGCAGGCAATTGGTCCCCAGGATAGCCGGTGAGCTGGACGGGCTCCAAACTCAAAGGATCTCGGAGGATGTTCCGCCGCGAGCGACACGCGGTCGGGTCTTGACGTGCTACCGCCGGTAGCCGCTAACCTACCGGTTGGTTGGGCGCTCTGCCCGCCGGAGCGACGGGAGACTGCGTGACGCCGGTGTCGGACCGCGATCCCGTGCGGATCGGCAACTGCTCGGGCTTCTACGGCGATCGGCTCTCGGCGATGTACGAGATGCTCAGCGGCGGCGATCTCGACTACCTGACCGGCGACTACCTGGCCGAGCTGACCATGCTCATCCTGGGCCGCGACCGCATGAAGGATCCCGATCGCGGCTATGCCAAGACGTTCCTGCGCCAGCTCGAGCAGTGCCTGGGCCTGGCGGTGGACCGCGGTGTGCGCATCGTCGCCAACGCAGGCGGCCTGAACCCCGCGGGCCTGGCCACCGCCGTCCGCGACCTGGCCGAGCGCCTGCAGATCACCGTCGCCGTCGCCCACGTCGAGGGCGACGACCTGCTCCCGCGTACCGAGGAGCTCGGACTCGGCCGTCCGCTGACCGCGAACGCCTACCTGGGCGCGTGGGGCATCGCCGACTGCTTGAAGGCGCGCGCGGATGTCGTGGTGACGGGCCGCGTCACCGACGCGTCGGTGATCGTCGGGCCGGCCGCGGCGCATTTCGGGTGGCAGCGCGACGACCTCGACCACATCGCCGGTGCGATCGCCGCGGGCCACATCATCGAATGCGGCACCCAAGCCACCGGCGGCAACTACTCCTTCTTCACCGAGATCGACGACCTGACCCATCCGGGCTTCCCGATCGCCGAGATCCACGCCGACGGCTCGTCGGTCATCACCAAGCATCCGGGCACGGCCGGCGCCGTCACCGTCGGCACGGTCACCGCCCAGCTGCTCTACGAGATCGGCGGCGCCCGCTACGCCAACCCCGACGCCACCCTGCGGGTCGACTCGATCACGCTAACCGACGACGGACCGGACCGGGTCCGTGTCAGCGGCGTCACCGGAGAGCCTCCGCCGCCGACCCTGAAGGTCAGCCTCAACAGCCTCGGCGGGTTCCGCAACGAGATGACGTTCGTGCTGACCGGTCTCGACATCGAGGCCAAGGCAGCGCTCGTACGTCGTCAGCTGGAGGCGAATCTGACGGTCCCGCCGGCCGAGATGCAGTGGTCACTCGCCCGCACCGACCACGCCGACGCCGACACCGAACAGACCGCCAGCGCCCTGCTGAGCTGTGTCGCGCGCGACCCCGACGCTGCCGCGGTCGGCCGCCGATTCTCATCCGCCGCAGTCGAATTGGCGTTGGCCAGCTATCCCGGGTTCACGAGCACCACACCACCCGGGGACGGCCAGGTCTATGGCGTGTTCACCGCCGGTCACGTTCCCGCCGAGCAGGTGCCGCATGTGGCGGTGCACCCGGACGGCACCCGCGTCGACATCGCACCCGCCGCACAGACCCGTGCCCTGGAAGCAGTCCCCGACGGCGAGCCACCGCAGTGGAGCGCCGACGGTCCGACACGGCGGGTACCGCTGGGCACCATCGCCGGAGCGCGCAGCGGCGACAAGGGCGGCAGTGCCAACGTCGGGGTGTGGGTGCGGACCGACGAACAGTGGCGATGGCTGGCGTCCGCGTTGACCGTCGAGAAGCTGCGCGAGCTGCTCCCCGAGGCCGCCGAGCTGCCGGTGACCCGACACCTGCTACCCAACCTGCGCGCCGTGAACTTCGTGATCGAGGACATCCTGGGTCAAGGCGTCGCGTCGGCTGCGCGTTTCGATCCCCAGGCCAAAGGGCTGGGCGAATGGCTGCGCAGCCGAACCATCGACATCCCCGAGGAGTTTCTGTCGTGAGCATCTGGACCACACCGGAGCGGGAAGATCTGCGAAAGACGGTGCGCGCCTTCGCCGAACGCGAAGTCCTGCCCCATGTCGACGAATGGGAGCGCATGGGAGAGCTCCCCCGCGACCTGCACCGCAAGGCAGCCCAGGCCGGGCTACTGGGCGCCGGCTTCCCCGAGACAGCCGGCGGCGAGGGCGGTGACGGCGGCGACGCGCTGATCATCTGCGAGGAGATGCACCAGTCAGGGGCACCAGGCGGAGTGTTCGCCTCGCTGTTCACCTGCGGTATCGCGGTCCCCCACATCATCGCCTCCGGCGACGAGCACCTCATCGACACCTACGTGCGACCGACCTTGCGCGGCGAGAAGATCGGCTCGCTGGCGATCACCGAACCGGGCGGCGGCTCGGACGTCGGGCACCTGACCACACGCGCCGTCCGGGAAGGCGACGAGTTCGTCATCAACGGCGCCAAGACCTACATCACCTCCGGGGTGCGCGCCGACTTCGTCGTCACCGCGGCGCGTACCGGCGGGCCGGGAGCCGCGGGGGTGTCGCTGATCGTCGTCGACAAAGGAACGCCCGGTTTCGAGGTGAGCCGCAAGCTCGACAAGATGGGCTGGCGTTCCTCGGACACCGCCGAACTGTCCTACACCGACGTGCGCGTCCCCGTCGCCAACCTCATCGGCGCCGAGAACAGCGGCTTCTTCCAGATCGCCGCCGCGTTCGTGTCCGAACGTGTCGGCCTCGCCGCGCAGGCCTACGCCAGCGCGCAGCGGTGTCTCGACCTCACCGTCGAGTGGTGCCGCAACCGCGAGACCTTCGGCAAGCCGCTGATCGCGCGGCAATCGGTGCAGAACACGCTGGCCGAGATGGCGCGGCGCATCGACATCGCGCGGGTCTACACCCGCCACGTGGTGGAACGCCAGATCGCCGGCGACCACAACCTCATCACCGAGGTGTGCTTCGCGAAGAACACCGCCGTCGAGACGGGCGAATGGGTGGCCAATCAAGCGGTGCAGCTGTTCGGCGGTATGGGCTACATGGCGGAATCGGAGATCGAACGCCAGTATCGCGACATGCGCATCCTCGGCATCGGTGGTGGCACCACCGAGATCCTGACCTCGCTGGCCGCCAAGTCGCTGGGCTTCCAGGCGTGACGCCAGCGAGAAGCGCAGCGGATCGCGCATCGGCTCTGCGTTCGACACTGGACCCGCGCTCCCCCGCCTACCGCGAGGCCGCCGACGCGATGGCGATCAAGCTGGCCGAGCTCGACGCCGAGCATGCCAAGGCGCTGGCCGGCGGTGGCGAGAAATACGTCAGCCGCCACCACGCCCGCGGCAAGATGACCGCGCGCGAACGGATCGAAGCGCTCATCGACCCCGACTCCCCGTTCCTCGAGCTGAGCCCACTGGCCGCGTGGGGCAGCGACTTCACCGTCGGCGCGAGCGTCGTCATCGGGATCGGCGCGGTCGAGGGCGTCGAATGCCTGATCGTCTCCAACGACCCCACTGTCAAGGGCGGCACCAGCAATCCGTGGACGTTGCGGAAAATACTGCGCGGCAACCAGATCGCCCTGGAAAACCGGCTGCCGGTGATCTCTCTGGTGGAGTCCGGTGGCGCGGATCTTCCCACGCAGAAAGAGATCTTCATTCCCGGCGGGCAGATGTTCCGCGACCTGACCCGGCTCTCGGCGGCCGGTATCCCGACGATCGCCTTGGTGTTCGGCAACTCGACCGCGGGCGGCGCCTACATCCCCGGGATGAGCGATCACGTCGTGATGATCAAGGACCGATCCAAGGTGTTCCTGGCCGGCCCTCCCCTGGTCAAGATGGCGACCGGGGAGGAGTCCGACGACGAGTCACTCGGCGGTGCCGAGATGCACGCCCGCACATCGGGTCTCGCGGACTACTTCGCCGTCGACGAACTGGATGCGATGCGCATCGGCCGGCGCATCGTCGCGCGGCTCAACTGGCACAAGCAGGGCCCGGCGCCGAAGCCGTACACCGAGCCCCTGTTCGAATCCGAGGAACTGCTCGGCATCGTGCCGCCGGATCTGCGCATACCGTTCGATCCGCGCGAGGTGATCGCGCGCATCGTCGACGGTTCGGAGTTCGACGAGTTCAAACCGCTCTACGGCGGCTCACTGGTGACCGGGTGGGCCACGCTGCACGGCTTTCCGCTCGGCATCCTCGCCAACGCGCGGGGTGTCCTGTTCAGCGAAGAGTCACAGAAGGCCACACAGTTCATCCAGCTGGCCAACCGCTCGAACACACCACTTCTGTTCCTGCACAACACAACCGGATACATGGTCGGAAAGGCGTACGAGGAGGGCGGCATGATCAAGCACGGATCGATGATGATCAACGCCGTCTCCAATTCGACCGTCCCGCACCTGTCGCTGCTGATCGGGGCGTCCTACGGTGCCGGCCACTACGGCATGTGCGGGCGCGCGTACGACCCCCGGTTCCTGTTCGCCTGGCCGAGCGCGAAGTCGGCCGTGATGGGCGGCACCCAGTTGGCGGGTGTGCTGTCGATCGTCAGCCGAGCTGCGGCGCAGGCTCGCGGTCAGCAGGTCGACGAGGCCGCCGATGCCGCACTGCGCGCGGCGGTCGAGGCGCAGATCGACGCCGAGTCGCTGCCGATGTTCCTGTCGGGCCGGCTCTACGACGACGGCGTCATCGATCCGCGGGACACCCGCACCGTGTTGGGCATGTGCCTGTCGGCGATCGCCAGCGCACCGATCGAGGGGACGTCGAACTTCGGCGTCTTCCGGATGTGAGCGGCCGGCCGATGAGCGCTTGCGCGAAGAGCAAAGGGTAACGATGATCACTCGCGTTCTGGTCGCCAACCGTGGCGAGATCGCCCGTCGGGTGTTCGCCACCTGTCGGCGGTTGGGCATCGGCACCGTCGCGGTCTACACCGATCCTGACGCAGCGGCACCGCACGTCGCCGAAGCCGACGTCCGGGTGCGCCTCGAGGGCACCCGTGGGTACCTTGACACCGCCCAACTGATCGCAGCCGCGCGGGCCGCGGGCGCCGACGCCGTCCACCCCGGGTACGGATTCCTTTCGGAGAACCCCGACTTCGCGGCCGCCGTGATCGACGCGGGCCTGACGTGGATCGGACCGCCCGTGGCCGCGGTGGCCGCGATGGGCTCCAAGATCGAAGCCAAGAAGATGATGGCCGCTGCCGGTGTTCCGGTGCTCGACGAGCTCGACCCCGACACGGTGACCGCCGACATGCTGCCGGTACTGATCAAGGCCTCGGCCGGCGGCGGGGGCCGCGGCATGCGCGTGGTCCGCGAACTCGGCGAGCTGCCCGGGCAGGTCGAGGCCGCGCAACGCGAGGCAGAGTCGGCGTTCGGCGACCCGACGGTGTTCTGCGAGCGCTACCTCGACGCCGGGCATCATGTCGAGGTGCAGGTGATGGCCGACATGCACGGCACGGTGTGGGCTGTCGGCGAGCGGGAGTGCTCGATCCAGCGCCGTCATCAGAAGATCATCGAAGAGGCGCCCTCCCCGTTGGTGGAACGCACTCCGGGCATGCGGGACAAGCTGTTCGAGGCGGCCCGGCTGGCCGCCACCGCGATCGGGTACACCGGCGCGGGCACCGTCGAGTTCATGGCCTCTGATGGGGGAGACTTCTTCTTCCTCGAGATGAACACCCGCCTGCAGGTGGAACATCCGGTCACCGAACTCACGTCGGGCGTGGACCTGGTGGAGTTGCAGCTGGCAGTCGCCGACGGTGCGCCGCTGGACGCGCACCCACCCGCGTCCTCCGGCTCGTCGATCGAGGCACGGCTCTACGCCGAAGACCCCGCCAAGAACTGGCAGCCGCAGGCCGGCACCGTGCACCGATTCGACGTGCCCACGGCAGTGGGGCATTTCGAGCTGCTCGACCGGGCGGGGGTGCGTCTGGACTCCGGGGTGGGCGACGGCTCGGTGATCTCGGTGTTCTACGACCCGATGATCGCCAAGGTCATCTCCTGGGCGCCCACCCGGGACCGCGCCGCCGCGCTGCTGGCCGACGCGCTGACCCGCACCCGGCTGCACGGTGTGCGCACCAACCGCGACCTCCTGGTCAATGTGTTGCGCCACCCCGCGTTCATGACCGGCGCCACCGACACGGCGTTCTTCGACACCCACGGCCTCACCGAGCTCGCCGCCCCGGGGGCCGACGACGCGACGCTCGAGCTGTCGGCGATCGCTGCGGCGTTGGCCGATGCAGCTCACAATCGCAGTACCGCAACGGTTTTCGCAGGCATTCCGAGCGGGTGGCGCAATCTCGCGTCGGGTTGGCAGACCAAGAGCTACGTCGATGACGAGGGCGGCACGCACGACGTCGCCTACCGCGTCACCCGCGACGGCGTCCGTATCGCCGATCGCGACGACGTCACGCTGGTCACGGCGACACCCGAGACGATCGTGCTCGCCGTCGCGGGAGTGGACCGTCCGTTCACCGTCGCCCGCTACGGCCCCCTCGGTGATGACGTGTACGTCGACTCCCCCACCGCGGCGGTGCACCTGACGGCGCGACCGCGGTTCCCGGACCCGGCCGACGCCGTGGCACACGGTTCGCTGCTCGCGCCGATGCCCGGCTCGGTGCTGCGGGTGGGTGCCGCCGTCGGCGACACCGTCACCGCGGGCCAACCGCTGGTGTGGCTGGAGGCGATGAAGATGGAACACACCATCGCTGCGCCGGCCGACGGAGTGTTGGCCGAACTCAACGTCACCGCGGGAACGCAGGTGGAAGTGGGCGCCGTACTGGCGCGCGTCGATTCAGGAGAGGCGTCATGACCGGATTCGTGGAGACCGAGGAACAGCAGGCCCTGCGCAAGGCGGTGGGCGCGATGGCCGCCAACTACGGGCAGGACTACTACCTGGAGAAAGCCCGCGCCGGCCAGCACACCGACGAGCTGTGGGCCGAGGCAGGCCGCCTCGGCTTCATCGGGGTGAACCTGCCCGAGGAGTACGGCGGCGGCGGGGCGGGCATGTACGAGCTGAGCCTGGTCATGGAAGAGATGGCCGCGGCGGGGTCGGCGCTGCTGATGATGGTGGTCTCGCCCGCGATCAACGGGACGATCATCGCCAAGTACGGCACCGACGAGCAGAAGCAGCGCTGGCTACCCGGCATCGCCGACGGCACGATCACGATGGCGTTCGCGATCACCGAACCCGATGCCGGCTCCAACTCGCACCGCATCACCACCACGGCGCGCCGGGACGGCAGCGACTGGATCCTGTCCGGCCAGAAGGTCTACATCTCCGGCGTCGACCAGGCGCAGGCCGTGCTCGTCGTGGGTCGCACGGCCGACCACAAGACGGGCAACTTGAAGCCCGCCCTGTTCGTCGTGCCGACCGACACCCCCGGCTTCACGTTCACCAAGATCCCGATGGAGATCGTCAGCCCCGAGTTCCAGTTCCAGGTGTTCCTCGACGAGGTTCGGCTGCCGGCCGATGCGCTCGTCGGATCCGAGGACGCCGCCATCGCGCAGCTGTTCGCCGGGCTCAATCCCGAGCGCATCATGGGTGCCGCGAGCGCGGTCGGGATGGGTCGCTTCGCGATCGACAAGGCGGTCGACTACGTCAAGACCCGGCAGGTGTGGAAGACGCCGATCGGCGCGCATCAGGGGCTGTCCCACCCGCTCGCGCAGAACCACATCGAGGTCGAACTGGCCAAGCTGATGATGCAGAAGGCCGCCAGCCTGTACGACTCGGGTGACGACGTGGGCGCGGCCGAGGCGGCGAACATGGCCAAGTACGCCGCCGGTGAAGCCTCGGTGCGCGCCGTCGACCAGGCGGTGCAGTGCCTCGGCGGTAACGGTCTGACCAAGGAGTACGGCATAGCGTCGGTGCTGACCGCGTCGAGGCTGGCCCGCATCGCGCCGGTCAGCCGTGAGATGGTGCTCAATTTCATCGCGCAGACGTCGCTCGGGCTCCCCCGGTCCTACTGATGCTGGTGACCTACGAGCGCGACGGCGCGGTGGTCCGGCTGACGCTCGACTCACCGCACAACCGCAACGCGCTGTCGACTGCGCTGGTCGCGCAGGTGCAGGAGGGGTTGGAACGCGCGTCGGCCGACCCTGACGTCCGGGTCGTCGTGCTCGGTCACACGGGTGGGACGTTCTGCGCGGGGGCCGACCTCGCCGAGGCGGCCGGCCGGGATCCCTCCGAGCTGGCCGTCGATCGGGCGCGGGAGATGACGCAGCTGCTGCGCCGCATCCTGACCTGCCCGCGTCCGGTCATCGCGGCCGTCGACGGCCATGTACGCGCGGGCGGGCTCGGGCTGATCGGCGCCTGCGACATCGTGGTGGCCGGCACGGCCAGCACGTTCGCGCTGACCGAGGCCCGCATCGGGGTGGCTCCGTCGATCATCTCCCTGACGTTGCTGCCGAAGATGACCGCACGCGCCGCCGGCCGTTACTTCGTCACAGGCGAGAAGTTCGGCGCGGCGGAGGCCGCACAGATGGGTCTGGTCACGCTGGCGGCCACGGACGTGGCCGCCTCCGTCGACGACCTGACGGCTGCGATCGCGCAGGCCTCACCGCAGGGCCTGGCCGAATCCAAGGCGCTGACCACCGCCGCGATCCTCGAGGACTTCGATCGACGGGCCGAAGCGCTCACGCAACGTTCGGCGGCGCTGTTCGTCTCCGACGAAGCCCGCGAGGGCATGCTCGCCTTCCTGGAGAAACGCAAACCCCGCTGGATCGGCTGACAGCTCACAGTTTGGCCACGGACCTTGCATGTATCGCTGATCGTCGTAACCTGGGGGCGATGTGCGGACGTAGCAGGAGGCCCCGATGAGCAGCCCCGCGTCGCGGAGCCGCTCGATGCGCGCTGCCGACACCGATCGCATCCAGGTCGCACAGTTGCTGACCGATGCGGCGGCGTCGGGCACGATCGGCGTCACGGAGTACGAAGCCAGGCTGGCCCGGGCGTACGCGGCTCAGACCTGCGACGAACTGGATCGGCTATCGGCGGATCTGCCTGGTGCGATCACGCGCGGGCGAAGCGGCACCTGCCGTCCCGCCCCGTCGAGCACCCTGCTGGCGATCCTGTCGGGCTACGAACGGCGTGGCCGGTGGAACGTGCCGAAGCGGCTGACCACGTTCGCGTTCTGGGGCGGCGGCGTCGTCGATCTGCGGTACGCCGATTTCACCGCGCACGACGTCGAGATCCGGACGTACACGATCATGGGTGGCCAGACCATCCTGGTGCCGCCGGAGGTGAACGTCGACCTGCGCGGCGTGTCGGTGATGGGCAGCTTCGACCACAGCATCGAGGGGGAAGGCGCTCCCGGTGCGCCCTGTGTGCGGATCTCCGGGTTCGCGCTGTGGGGCAGCGTCACGGTCAAGCGAAAGAAGCGTAAGTCGGCCTGAGCGCCACGTCGGATCGGCGGGACTAGCGTCGCCGCTTCGACCCGAGGTAGTCGCCGACCACTGCCGCACCGAGCCCGTCGAGGTCGGGCACCACGACGCGGCCGCCCACCCGCCGGGCCACCTGATCGATGAACCGGGCCAGGCCCGGATCGCTGCCCAGCCGGAAGATCGTCACCTGCGCGCCCATGCGTGCGACCTCATCGAAGCCCTTCACGGTGTGGCCGATCGTGCGGGGATGCGGTGGGTAGTCAAAAAAGACAGCAGGACTCCCGTTCCGATCGAAATCCTCCAGATGGGCTGTGGGCTCACCGTCGGTGACGACGAGGACGACCGGCTGCGCGTTCGGGTGTCTGCGCAGGTGCCGGGTCGCCAGCGCCAGCGCGTGGTGCAGGTTGGTGCCCTGCTCGTAGACGCCTTCCAGACCAGTCAGTTCGGCGGCCGTCACCGTGCGCGCGTAGCGGCCGAACGCGACGATCTGCAGCGCGTCGGAACGGAAGCGGGTGCTGACGAGGTGGTTCAGCGCCAGCGCGGTCTGCTTCATCGGCAGCCAGCGGCCCTCCATCACCATCGAGAACGACGTGTCGACGAGCAGCGCGACGGCGGCCTGGGTGCGGGTCTCGGTCTCGGAGATCTCGACGTCGTCGACGGTGATGCTGATCGCGCCCGTGCGCTCTCCGGTGCCGGCTTCCCTGAGCACGGCGTTGGTCAGCGTCCGCGTCACGTTCCACGGCTCGGTGTCGCCGAACTGCCACGGCCTCGTCGCGCCGGTCAGCTCACCGGCGGCACCGGCACGCCGGGTGTCGCGCTCACCGTGGCGGCCCGAAAGCTGTTGAGCCACATCGCGAAGCGCGGTCTGCCCGAGCTGGCGCATCGCCTTGGGCGACAGTCGCCACTGCCCGTCGGCACCGCGGTCGAGGAATCCCTGATTCATCAGCGCGCGTTCGAGTTCGGCCAGGGTGCGCGCGTTCACGGCGGCTTCGTCGCCGAGCTGACGGGCGAGCATGTCGAGGTCGACGTCGTCCATCGTCGCGCCCGAATAGCTCTGGGAGAGCTGCTCGGCGAGTTGCTCGAGCTCGGCGATGTCGGCCAGGGCCTGCGCGCCCTCGCCCATGCCGAGCGGGTCGTCGCCGGAGAAGCGCTCGGAGCCGTTCCAATCCTCCCCTGGTCGGGCGGCCTGCAGATGCGCGTCGAGCCGGTCCAGCGCGTTCATCAGCGACGGGGAGCCGAACGCCTGCTGCGCCAACGAGTCGAGCTCGGCACGCTGCTGCTCGGACAGGCTGTTGCGGAAGCGCTGCGCGGCCGCCGCCCGTTTGGCCAGCGAGTCGAGCAGCTCGTCGATGTTGCGCGGATTCTCCGGGAAGAACTCGCCGTGCTTGGCCATGAAGTTCTCGAAGTCCTGCTGACTGTCCTCGCCTTTGGCGTGCTTGTCCAGCAGGTCGTTGAGGTCGTCGAGCATGTCGTTGACGCGCTGGCGATCCTCGTCGGTCGCGTTCTCCAGTGCTTCTTTCATGCCCGCGAAACGTTGATCCAGCATCTCGCGGCCCATGAGGTCTTTGATCTGCTCGTACTTCTGCCGGGCCTCCGGGGAGCGCCAGTCGTACTCGGACAGCTCCTGGACGGCCTTGGCCGGCGACGGTGACAGCGAGTCCAGTTGCAGCTCACCGAACCTCGCGTCGTCGTCGAGCGCACGCGCCAGCTCTTTGCGCTCGGCGAGCACCGCCTCGTCGAGCAATTTCTTGATGTCGGCCAGCGTGCCGTCGAGGTTGTTGCGCTGCAACAGTTCCCGGCGCCGACGGTTCGCCTCCGCGGCCAGTTTGTCGGCACCGGGCATGTTCTTCGACCCGCGACGCAGCAGTTCCTGCAGTGCACGCCGCGGCGACGTGCCCTCCATCACGTCCTGGCCGATGGCTTCCAGCGCCTCGCGCAGATCGACCGGAGGGGCCAGCGGGTCCGGCCCGCCGGTGTATCGCGAATACCGCGAGAAGTGTTTAGCCATAGATGGTTTCGCCTTCTCCGGACACCTTGTCGATCCGCTTGGCCAAATACAGCGCCTCGAGCGCGAGCTCGATCGCCGCCGCCCGTTGACCTTCCGTGGACGCCTCTAGGCGGCGCTGGATCTCCGCGACGGCGGGCACCTCGGGCAGTGCGGCGAGCACCTCGCGCGCCGACACCCGCTCCCCCGTCGTGACCGGCGAGCCGTTCTCGACCGCAGTGACGATCGGTCCGACGTCGATACCGCCGAGCAGCCGCTGCGCAGTCTCGGCCGTGGCGCGTCGCAGCAGGTGTTCGAGTACCGCCTGCTCACGGCCCTCTTCGCCGGACTCGAATTCCAGCTTGCCGCGCAGCACGTCGATCACGGTGCCGAGGTCGACCACCCGCGCCACCGGGTCCTGTTCGCCGAGCAGCGCGGCCCGGTGCCGCGCGGATGCGGCGACGGTCTCCGCCGCGGCGATCGCGAACCGCGCCGAGACGCCGGAGCGCTGGTCGATCGCGGTCGATTCGCGCAGGGCGCGCGCGAACCGCGCAAGGATCGCCATCAGGTAGGGCGGCACCTCGGCGGCCAGGTGCGCCTCCTGGGTGATGACGCCGACCTCGGCGTCGAGTTCGAGCGGGTAGTGCGTGCGGATCTCCGCGCCGAAGCGGTCCTTGAGCGGGGTGATGATGCGGCCGCGGTTCGTGTAGTCCTCCGGGTTGGCGCTCGCGACGACCAGGACGTCGAGCGGCAGCCGTAGCGTGTAGCCCCGGACCTGGATGTCGCGCTCCTCCATCACGTTGAGCATCGCGACCTGGATGCGCTCGGCGAGGTCGGGCAGCTCGTTGACCGCGACGATGCCGCGGTGCGCCCGCGGGATCAGCCCGTAGGCGATGGTCTCGGGGTCGCCGAGGCTGCGCCCCTCGGCCACCTTGATCGGGTCGATGTCGCCGACCAGATCGGCCACGCTGGTGTCGGGGGTGGCGAGCTTCTCGGTGTACCGCTCGCTGCGGTGCCGCCACGCGATCGGCAGGTCGTCACCGGAATCGGCGGCCCGCCGGATCGACTCCGGGGTGATCGGGCTGTACGGGTGCTCGCCCAGTTCCGCGCCGGCGATCACCGGCGTCCACTCGTCGAGCAGTCCGCTCAGCGCGCGCAGGAGACGGGTCTTGCCCTGCCCGCGTTCGCCCAGCAGCACCATGTCGTGGCCGGCGATCAGGGCGCGTTCCAGCTGCGGGATGACGGTGTCGTCGAAGCCGAGGATGCCCGGCCAGATCTGTTCGGCGGTGGCGCCCGAGCTCAGCGCGGCCAGCAGGTTCTCCCGGATCTCGGCCTTGACGCTGCGCTCCTGATGCCCGGAGGCGCGCAGCTCGCCGACGGTGCGGGGCAGGTCTGCGGTGGCGGGCGAGGGTTGGAAAACTGAAGTCACCACACCACGCTACGACTGTTCCCGGCGAGCGCGCGGGTCTGCACGCAACACACCGCATCTTGCAGGCATTTTGCGCGCGCTCGCCGGAGGTCGTCAGTGCGCGAAGTGACGCGCTCCGGTGAGGTACAGCGTGATCCCGGCTTCCGCGGCAGCCGCGGTCACCTCGTCGTCGCGCATCGAGCCGCCGGGATGCACGACGGCTGTGACGCCGGCCTGCGTCAACGTCTGCAGCCCGTCGGGGAACGGGAAGAACGCATCCGAGGCCGCGACAGCGCCCTGCGTGCGATCACCGGCCCGCTCGACCGCCAGCCGCGCGGCGTCGACGCGGTTGACCTGACCCATGCCGACGCCGACGGTGGCGCCGTCCTTGGCGATCACGATCGCGTTCGACTTGACCGCCCGGCAGGTCCGCCACGCGAACACCAGGTCGGCCAGCACGGCGGGATCGGCCGGCGTACCGGTCGCCAACGTCCAGTTCGCGGGGTCGTCACCCGAGGCGTCGACGGCGTCGCGCTGCTGCACCAGCAGGCCGCCGCTCACCTGCCGGAACTCCGTACCCCCGTCCTGCGGCTCCGAGGCCACCAGGATGCGGATGTTCTTCTTCCCGCTCAGCACCTCCACCGCGCCGGGCTCGTAGGCGGGCGCGACGATCACCTCGGTGAAGATTCCCGCGACCGTCTCGGCCATCTCGACGCTGACCTCGGTGTTGGTGGCGATCACGCCGCCGAACGCCGACAGCGGATCGCATTCGTGGGCCTTGCGGTGCGCATCGGCCACCGACACCGACGACACCGCGATGCCACACGGGTTGGCGTGCTTGATGATCGCCACACAGATGTCCTCGTGATCGAACGCCGCCCGCCACGCCGCGTCGGCATCGGTGTAGTTGTTGTACGACATCTCCTTGCCGTGCAACTGTTCTGCCTGAGCCAGACCCGGCCAGCCGCCGTCACCGCTGTACAGCGCCGCCTGCTGATGCGGGTTCTCGCCGTAGCGCAGCACCGCGGTGCGCCGGAACGTCGCGCCGAACCACGGCGGCAGCGCGGCGCCGGCCCCGTCGTCCTCGGGCGCCAGCACCGACTCCATCCACGACGCCACTGCGACGTCGTACTCCGCGGTGTGTCGGAAAGCCAACGACGCCAACTTCTTTCGCTCTGCGAGCGTGAACCCGCCGGCGCGTACCGCGGCCAGCACGCCGTCGTAACCCAGCGGTTCCACGACGACCGCGACGCTGGGATGGTTCTTGGCCGCCGCGCGCACCATCGACGGACCGCCGATGTCGATCTGCTCGACGCACTCGTCGACGCCGGCCCCGGAGTTCACGGTCTGGGTGAACGGATACAGGTTCACGACGACGAGTTCGAAGGCCTCGACGCCGAGGTCCTCGAGCGCCGAAACATGCTCGGCCTTGCGCTGATCGGCGAGCAACCCGGCGTGCACGCGGGGATGCAGGGTCTTCACCCGGCCGTCGAGCACCTCGGGGAACCCGGTCACGTCCTCCACCGGGGTCACCGGAACACCGGCTTCTGCAATGGTTTTCGCCGTCGAACCGGTCGAGACGATGCTGACGCCCGCCTTGTGCAGACCCTGGGCCAGCGGCACCAGCCCGGTCTTGTCGTAGACGCTGATCAGGGCGCGGCGGATACGCCGCCTGCCGTCGTTGTCGGTCATCCTATGGTCGCCTTTCGTCCTGTCCAGGTGACGCCGCGGGTGGCCAGCGCCGCCAGGACATCCACCAGAAGTTCTCGTTCGATCACCTTGATCCGTTCGTGCAGCGTCGCTTCGTCGTCGCCGTCCAGCACGGGCACCGCCTGCTGCGCGACGATCGGGCCGGTGTCGGTTCCCGCGTCGACGAGATGGACGGTGCACCCGGTGACGCGGACGCCGTAGGCCAGTGCGTCGGCGACGGCGTGTGCGCCGGGGAACGCCGGCAGCAGCGCCGGATGAGTGTTGACCACCCGTCCCGGGAATCGCGAAAGAAACTCCGATCCAAGGATTTTCATGAAGCCCGCCGAGACCACCAGGTCCGGCTCGTGCGCCGCCGTGGCCGCAGTGATCGCGGCATCCCACGCGTTGCGATCGGGGTGGGCGCGCAACGGCTCGGTGAACGTCGGGATCGCCGCCCGCTCGGCGATCTGCAGTGCCCTGCAATCGCGGTCGGTACCGACCGCGACGACGCGCGCGGGGTAATCGCCGACCGCGGCCTCGAGCAGCGACGCGAGCAAGGAGCCGGTGCCGGATGCGAGGACCACGAGCCGCGACGGCGCACTCGGGGGGACCCGGACCGGTGGCTGCACGGCTGGAAGCCTAGTGGGTGGTGCCGTCGCGGCCCGAACGCATGTCGTCGTCGGCCACGAAATGGTCCTCCGGATCGTCCAGGTCATCCGGGTCGTCCAGGTCGCGGGCGATGGCGGAGTCCCGGTGCGCGGGCGGCGGCTCGACGAGCGGCTCGGTTGCCGGCTCGACGATGGGTTCTCCTGCGGCGCTCTCGGGGTCGACGACGACGGTGTCGGGATCGACTTCGGCACCGGCGGGCTCGGGCTCGTCGTCCGGAGCCTCGACGGGCGTGGACGTGCGCACCCGGGGTGCGAAACCGCCCGACATGGCGACGGTCAACGCACCGATGCCGGCGAACCACACGAACACAGCAGGACCGAACGTGGCCTGGTCCACGCCCACGTCGCCGAAGTTGCCCAGCGGCCCGCCGCCCGCGTAGCCCAGCAGCGCCATCGTCGCGGCGCCGAGAGCGGAGGCCACCAGCACCTTCGCCAGCGCCTGCGCGGGAGGCAGCGCCCGCCGCGCACACTGCTGACCGAGCGCCACCCCGGACACCGCTCCCACGATCAGCAGCGCCACCCACACAGGACCCAGCGGTGGAGTGGGCACGGCCGCCAGCACCGGTAGGGCCGGTACGTCACCGCCCAGCACCGTGAAGGCGCTGAAGGTGGCCAGACCGACATGGGCGCTGGAGCCCACCGCGACCGCCGCGGCGCCCACCACGACATTGGGCAGGTACAGCAGCGAGAGCACCGTCAGGCTCAGTTGGCCGAACAGCGAGTCGGTGATCGAGTAGAGATCGTCCATCGTCGACCAGTGCACGATCAACGACCCCGCCACCACCGCCGCGGACAGCGCGCACAGGGCGAGCACCCCGACCGCCGCGCCACGGAACGCGTCCGGCAGCCAGGCGGGCAGCGGCGGGCGCAGCAGCCGCCGGCCCACCCGGGCCCCGACGCCCGCGGCGGCTCCCAGCAGGTGCACCGTCAGCACGCTGGCGAAGGCCCGCGTGGCATCCGGCGTCTGCAATTGCGTCAGCACGGAGGCGGCGTCGTGGATCACCGCCAGACACAGCGCCGCGATCAGCAGCGGCCCGCCCACGGCCGAGGCCACCACCCAGCGGGTCACGAACCACGACGTGTGAGTCACCGCAGCCGCGGTGGTGCGCGCCGTGCCGTAGACCATCGCCAGGGCCGGCAACAACGGCATCACTCCGAGCGCACTGCCCCCGATCGACACCGGCACCTGATGCACACCGAGCCACATGCTCGCGATGGCACCGAGCGCCCCCGTCATCTCGCTGTTGGCGATGAGCAGCTGCAGCAGCACGATCGCCGCGATGACCACCAACGCGACCAACGACGGCCCGAACGCCACCCGCAGCAGTTCACGAGCCTGGCGTGGGCCCGCTGAGCCTGGCGTGTTACCCGCGCGTGGGGCTGTGTTCACGGGACGGGCCGCTCCTGGAAGACGCTCTCGGACGCGCGACGGTCACGCACGCGGGCTCGAGACTACGACGCGCTGGACACCACGACGCGCCTGACACCACGACGCTGGTGACACTACGAGGAGGACTGGCCCGACTGCGAGGACGGCGAGGACTGGTGTTGTGTGGGGACCTGCGTCGTCGGGGCGCCGCTCGACGGCGGCTGGCCGTAGGTCGGGTAACCGGTGGGCGGCGTCGGCGAACCCGACTGACCACCGGAGGGCTGCTGACCCGACTGCGGGCCCGACGGCTGCTGCCCCGACGGGGACGTGGCGGGGAATCCGCCGGTCGACGGGCCGGAGCCGGGGTAGCCGCCGTACGGCGTCGGGTAGCCGGGACGCTGCTGCTGGGGCTGACCGTGCTGCTGCTGACCGGGCTGGCCCGGCTGCTGGCCGTAGTACGCGCCGGGGTACTGGCCGTATTGTGGCTGCTCGTACTTCGGCCGCGGGGCCGGCGCCGTGAGGACACCGGCGTCGAACAGCAGGACGACGACCGCGACCGCGGCCTGCAGCAGCGTGAACGCGGTCACCAGCCACAGACCCCACGCGACAGTGGTGCCACTGGGCTTGTTGAGCACTTCCGAGATGACCAGCAGGAATCCCAGTACGGACGCGACCGCGGCCACCGCGACCCGGTGCTTCTGCTTGGGCAGCAGGCCGACACCGGCGACGAGCGCACCGAGGAGCGATGCGACGACGGCGATGCCCAGTCCGACAGAGCTGCCGCTGAGCTCACCCAGACCCGGGAAATCGGAGGACTCCACGGTGAACTGCGGCGCGAAGTACGACAGGTAGGCGAGCAGACCGAGGCCGGCGACGGCCGCGCTCAGGTACTCGGGCAGCCTGCTGGGACCGTCAGCGCCGGGGCCGGGTTCACCGACCCGGGCGAACTGCTGCGTCGGCGCGCTGAACTGTGTGGTCGGCTGCTGACCCGGCTGGTAGCCGTGGCCTCCGGTCGGGCCTTGCGGATACGACATGACATCTCCTGTGGTGTGCGGGCGCCTGAATCGACATCATCGATCGACACGGTCAGTCGATGTGTCGACGCAGGCGACTGCGATCCCGACGGATCGCCTGAGCGATTCGATGAACCACGCTAGCGCACGTCGCTGGGGACCCCGCGCGGCGGAGGCGGCCACTAGGCGGGGATCAGCACCGGTGTGTCGCTCGCCGACCGTTCGGTGGCCTCGATCTCGCGGACGAGCGGCAACACCTTGTCGCCGAAGTACTCGATCTCCTCCTGGAAGTGCAGGAATCCGCCGAGGATCAGGTCGACGCCCCGCTTGCGATACGCCGCGATGCGCTCGGCGATCTGTTCCGGCGTGCCGATCAGCTGGGTGCGGAAGCCGTCGTTGTACTGCACGAGGTCCGCGAAGGTCGAGTCGGCCCACATTCCCTTGCCGTCGGCCGTGGAGTTGCCGGCCTGCTGCACCGCCGAGCGGAAGCCCTCGACTGCGGGGCGGTTCGCCTTCTCGACGATCTCGCGCAGCACGTCTTTCGCTTCTTTCTCGGTGTCTCTGGCGATGATGAACCCGTTCAGACCGAACTTCACCTCGCGGTCGACCTCCCGGGCATGGTTGCGGACGTCGACGATCTGCTCGGTGACGCCCTCGAAGTCCTTGCCGTTGGAGAAATACCAGTCCGCGTAGCGGCCCCCGTTGCGACGGGCGGCGGTCGAGTTTCCGCCCTGGAAGATCTCCGGGTTCGGCCGCTCGGGCGTGTTGACCGGTTTGGGCTTGAGGGTGAACTCGTGGATGCGGTAGAAGTCGCCGCGGAAATCCACGTCGTCCTCGGTCCAGATCTTGCGCAGGACCTGCAGGAATTCGGCGCTGCGGCGGTAGCGCTCGTCGTGTTCGAGCCACAGCTCACCGAGGTGGGTGAACTCGTCTTTGAACCAGCCGGACACGACGTTGACGGCGAACCGGCCGTGCGAGAGCTGGTCGGCGGTGGCGCCGAGCTTGGCCAGCACGCCGGGCTGCCACAGCCCCGGGTGGACGGCGGCGATCACCTTGAGCCGCTGGGTGGCCAGCAGCAGCGCGAGGCTGAAGCTGGTCGACTCGTGCTGGTATTCCGCGCCGTAGCTGGCTTCGTAGCGCACCTGGGACAGCGCGTAGTCGAACCCGTTGTTCTCGGCCGTCTGCGCGAGCTTGACGTTGTAGTCGTAGTTCCAGTCGGTTCGCTGCTCGATATCGCTGGTCACCAGCCCGCCGCTGACGTTGGGCACCCAGTAGGCGAAGGAGACGTTCTCGGCGATGCGTTCGGTCGTCATGAGGTGCCATCGAAGCGGGCCACCGCGCCGGGGTCATCGGTATTGATCGCGGTGAGGCGAACTCATCCCATGACGATCGGGGTGGCCTCGATGCCGTTGAAGCGCGACGCGGTGACCGCGGTGTAGGCGCCCATCATCGGGCTGACGAGGATGTCGCCGACGACGAGCGCGGGCATCGGGTAGTCGCGAGCGATCACGTCGGCGCTGTCGCAGGTCGGTCCGGCCAACGTCACCGGGTGCAGGGCCGGCTCGCTCTGTCCCATCAGCTCGGCCAGCGCCAGGATCGGCGGGTGGACGTCCTCGGTCATCACGTTCGAATAGCTGCCGTAGAGCCCGTCGTCGAGGTAGTGCCACATCCGGCCCGCTCGCTCGCCGCTGCCGACCACCGTCGTGAGCAACGTCATGCAGTCGGCGGCGAGAAACCGGCCCGGCTCGCACAGCAACCTGAAGTCATCGCGCCGCGTCCCGAGGACGTCGTCGACGATGGCGCCGATCACGGAGATGGGCGGTTCGGGGTCGCGATAACTGACGGGGAATCCGCCGCCGATGTCGATCGTGCGCGTCGGTACCCCCAGGGTGGCTTCGATGTGACCGGTGAGGTCGAGGGTGTGCTGGAGTGCCCGTCGGAACGGTTCCGTCGAGCTGCTCTGGCTGCCCACGTGGAAGCTGAACCCTGCGAATCCGACTCCGCTGGTCAGCACGTGCTTGACCAGCAGTTCGGCGTCCGCGGGCGCCACTCCGAATTTGGAGGACAGGTCCGATTTCGCTGCGGGATTGGCGTAGGCGAGGCGGACCAGGAGCTCGATGTCGGCGGGACGGCCCGTGAACTTCTGCACCTCGGCGACGTTCTCGACGACGAACGTGCGGATTCCGGCGGCGTAGGCGTGATCGATGTCGGCGGGCTTCTTGATGGGGTTGGTGTGGATGCCGCGGTGCATCGGCAGACCGAGGCGGCCGAGGAGATCCACCTCGCCGCGCGTCGCCACATCGAAGCCGCCGCCGCAGATCGCGACGGTGGACAGCACGACGGGGTGCGGCAAGGCCTTGACCGCGTAGTGCACGTCGAATCCCGGCAGCGCAGTCTGCAGTTCGCGCAGACGTCGCGCGACCCGATGCGGTTCGAGCACGAGAAGCGGGGTGCCGTACGCCTCGGCCAGCCGGGTCCAGCGCGACGCAGCGCCGCGCAGCTGCTCACGCAGCTGAGACCGTCGGTGCGGGTTCATGACCGCTCCCTTTCTCGATCGGACGGCGATGCGCCAGCAGCGTGGTGAAGCGTTCGTAGCTGAAGACGGCGCACCCGTAGAACGCGACGTCGGAGACCAACTTGCCGAAGATCCAGCCGGCCGCGACGTTGCCGAACACCGCAGGCCCGAGATAGAAGGCGAGCGGCCGTACGGCGATGCTGTCGATCAGTTCGGCGGGGCCGAACTCGATCGCGACACTGCGTAGCGCCAGCAGCACGGACACGACGATGCGGGCGCCGCGGCTGCGGTGGCTGTGGTCGCGGTAGGTCCAGCGCAGAGCGGTCAGGAATGCCGCCGCGTAGTAGCCGCCCGATGCGCCGACCGTCGCCGCGACGGCTGCGGCGGCCAGTGACCCGGTGGCCGCGTAGACCGCCGCGGCGGCTCCGAATTCTCCTGCGGTGCCGGCTATTTCGCACGGCAGGTAGCGTCGTATCCATTCCCCGACCCGGTCCCGGATCGGCGTCGTTGCGTTCATGCCGGAACTGTCCCGCGGCCGCCGGTCCAGGTCTTGAGTAGCCCGCTACCCGAATCGGAGCATCCGGCTACTCACGCACCCCACTTGCGGACGCATATTGGAACACGTTCTAATTCTTTCCATGGACTTTGGGTTGGTGCTGTTCACCTCCGACCGCGGCATCATGCCCGCGGCGGCCGCCTCGCTCGCCGACGAGCACGGCTTCTCCACCTTCTACGTGCCCGAGCACACCCACATCCCGATCAAGCGCCAGGCCGCTCACCCGACCACCGGCGACGAGACCCTGCCCGACGATCGCTACATGCGCACCCTGGATCCGTGGGTGTCGCTGGGCACCGCGGCCGCGGTGACGTCGCGGGTCCGGTTGTCCACCGCGGTGGCGCTGCCCGTCGAGCACGACCCGATCACGCTGGCGAAGTCCATCGCCACGCTGGATCACCTGTCCGGCGGCCGGGTGTCGCTTGGCGTCGGATTCGGTTGGAACACCGACGAACTCGCCGATCACAACGTGCCTCCCGCGCGCCGCCGCACCATGCTGCGCGAGTATCTGGAGGCCATGCGGGCGCTGTGGACCGAGGAAGAGGCCGCCTACGAAGGCGAGTTCGTGAACTTCGGTCCGTCCTGGGCGTGGCCCAAGCCGGTGCAGTCGCACATCCCGGTGCTCGTCGGCGCCGCGGGCACCGAGAAGAACTTCAAGTGGATCGCGAAGTCGGCCGACGGCTGGATCACCACCCCGCGTGACTTCGACATCGACGCACCGGTGAAGCTGCTGCAGGACACGTGGGCTACCGCCGGTCGGGACGGAGCGCCGCAGATCGTCGCGCTGGACTTCAAGCCCGACCCGGACAAGCTGGCCCACTGGCGCGAGCTCGGCGTCACCGAGGTGCTGTTCGGTTTCCCCGATCGCAGCCCCGACGAGGTCGCCGCCTACGTGGAACGGCTCGCAGGCAAGCTCAGCGCGCTGGTGTGAATTGATGCGCCGGAGGCCCCGGCCGCAACCACGCTGTTCTAGCGCAGAACCGCCCGGTTGCCGTCGTCCGTCGCCGTGACCGAGATGTTCGCGCCCAGCGGGTCGCCGTCAGACATCAGCGCGACCAATTCCTCGTCGGTCGTGGTCGCCATGAAGCGGGAACCGTCGGCGTCGAGACGTCCGACGATGATCCCGGTGCGCACCGGCCAGTCGTAGTGCACCGAGTACGTCTCGACAACACCCGATCCCTCGGGTTTCTTGGTCACCGGAACCGTCGGCAGCGCAGCCACCTGCTCGGTGAGCTCGGCGCTGCGGGACGTCCGCCATTGCGCGGGTTGGGTGGAATAGATGCCGGCCGAATACTTGCTCATGATGCCGCCGTTGGCGCCGACGAAGCCGAATCGCCCTGGCTTGTCGCGCATCTGGACCACGGTCTCGGCGATCGCGTGCGCCGAGTAGCTGTTGCCCGGACCCCCGAAGTAGGGCAGGCCGCCGGTCAGGGTCAGGCCGCGGGGATCGTCACCGGACACTCCGAGCGCCTCGCTCGCCACGAACACCGGAAAGGGGAAGCAGCTGTACAGATCGAATGTCGCGATGTCGTCGACACCGACGCCGGCCACGCGCAGCGCCTCGTGAACCGCATGCACGGCCGCAGGGCTGGCACCCATGTCCGCCCGGCTCAACAGAGCCTGCTCGACGAGATCCGAGTGCCCGTGCACGAACACCCACTTCTCCTGCGGTACCCCGTGGCGCCGGGCCGCCTCGACGGACATGACGATCAGTGCGGCACCTTGGTTCACGGTGTCGCGAGCGACGAGATACCGCGGATAGGGATCGCAGATCATCCGGTTGTCGTCGGTGACCGTTTCGATCTCCTCGACCGAGCGCTCCACCGGGGACGACGAGAACGGGTTCTTCGCAGCGACTTTCGACATCGGCGCGAACAGCTCGGCCATCGCGTGGCGATATTCCTTCACGCCGACGCCGAGGCGGGCCCGGCGTGCGTTGTCGAGCAACCCGTATTGCACCGGGGCGCCGGTCAATCCGTGCGTCACGGTGTATTCGTCGATGTAGCTGTAGATCCCGTGCCCGCGGCCCTCGAGCTGACCCTCGACATGCTCGGTGAAATCGGGCTTGTCATCTCGGTCGGCGAAGTACTTGGCCGTCGACCCCGGCTCCGACCCCATGATCATCACCACGTCGGCGTCCCCGGCGACGATCGCGTTCCCTGCCTCGGCGACCAACTTCTGCGGGCCCTGCCCGCCCACAGGCTCGAGCACGACGCGTGCCGGGTTACCTCCGAGGCGCTGCATCACCGAGCGCGGATAGTTGTTGGACTTGCCGAGCGTCGCCGGCATCGGACCCGAGATCTCGAACTGGCGCAGCCCGAAGACCGTGTCGATGGCGCCTGCCACTGAGGACGCATCCGCACCGGTGTCGGCGAGCGCCGCCCGTGCGGCCTCGGTCGCCAGCTCCACGGCCGACATGCCGCGGTAGCCGGGGTCGTCGATGCGCTCGGTGAACTGGCCGACGCCGACCAGGATCGGGGTGCGCGGATCGATCGGCATGACGGGCCTCCTGACAGGTGTTGATTCGAGAGGCTAATAGAACCGGTTCCAGTTCTTGTATCGGGGTCGACCGGGTACTCCTCCAGCATGGCCCGCGGCGAACATCCCCAACGCACGGTGTTCTACGGCGCATGTCTGGTGGCGGCGGCGTTTCTGTCGTGCTGGGTGGCGGCGTCGGTGCACATCACCTGGGTATCGACACTCATCTACATCGCCGCTGCGGTCGCGGCCTGCGTCGGCGCGGTGATGACGCTGCGCGACTACGGGTGACGCACCGCGCGCTGGAACGCGACGAGCGCGCGCCTTTGTACGGTTGCGACGGTGTGTCGCTGTACAAACGCTCAGTGTCAGGGTGGTGATCGCCGCGTTGCGGTGGTTGGGTCTTCTCACCCGGGATTTGGCTCTTGCAAACTCTGCCGCCTTCGGGCTGGTTTTCGCGCGTTGTGCCGATCTTGGGTGGGAAGGACCGACCGGCGTGACTTGATAGGAGCGTGGCATCGCCCCCACTGAGATGTGTCAGCCGGTCGGCCCAACCTTCACTCATCCATCCCAATTGATGAAAGAAGGCACCGTTCATGGTGGTCGTTGGAACCGATGTACACAAGCGCTCCCACACCTTCGTCGCCGTCGATGAGGTCGGGCGCAAACTCGGTGAGAAAGTCGTGCCGGCAACCACAGCCGGCCACCACCGGGCAATCACGTGGGCTCGCGCCGCATTCGGCGAGGATCTCTGCTGGGGCATCGAAGACTGCCGAAACCTGTCGGCCCGGTTGGAACGCGATCTGCTCTCGGCTGGACAGTCGGTGGTGCGAGTGGCACCCAAACTGATGGCCCAGACACGAGCCAGTGCCCGCACCCGCGGCAAGTCTGATCCCATCGACGCGCTCGCCGTCGCGCATGCAGTGTTACGCCATCCCGACCTGCCGGTTGCAGCCCACGACGACGTTTCACGTGAGTTGAAGTTGCTCGTCGATCGCCGCGAAGTGTTAGTCGCACAACGCACCTCGACGATCAACCGGCTCCGCCAACACGTCCATGAGCTCGACCCCACCGTTGACCCCAGCCGAGGATCGCTGCACCGCGCCCGCCCGTGCGCTGCCTTGGCCGATTGGCTGGCCGGCCAATCCGGGATCCTTGCCGAACTGGCCCGCGACGAACTCACCGACATCATGCGCTTGACCGAGGCCATTGACGGCCTCGCCGCCCGGATCAGCGATCGGGTGCACACGGTGGCGCCAACACTGATGGCGCTGCCCGGCTGCGGCGAGTTGACCGCGGCCAAACTCGTCGCCGAAACCGCCGGAGTCACCCGCTTCCGCAGCGAAGCCGCTTTCGCCTGCCATAGCGGCGTCGCCCCCATCCCAGCCTGGTCCGGCAACACCGCCGGACGGGTCAGGCTCAACCGTTCAGGCAACCGACAACTCAACGCCGCACTACACCGGATCGCGATCACTCAGCTGCGCATACCCGACAGCCCCGGACAGCACTATTACCGAGCGCGCCTCGCCGATGGCAAGTCAACAAAAGAAGCCCTGCGCTGCCTCAAACGCCAACTCTCCCGCGTGGTCTATAGACGACTCCGCGCCGACCACACCACCCAGCAAAACCCCAACAAGCTCATTGCTTGACATAGGAGCAATGCGCGCTCGCGGATGGAAGGGAGCTACAGGTTCTCGAAGATCTCCCGGGCCAGCTTCGCGGTCTCCGACGGCGTCTTGCCGACCTTGACCCCGGCGGCCTCGAGAGCCTCCTTCTTGGCGGCCGCGGTGCCCGACGAGCCGGACACGATCGCGCCCGCGTGCCCCATGGTCTTGCCCTCGGGCGCGGTGAAGCCCGCCACGTAGCCGACGACCGGCTTGCTCACATTGGCCTTGATGTAGTCGGCTGCCCGCTCTTCGGCGTCGCCGCCGATCTCGCCGATCATCACGATGACCTTGGTCTCAGGATCCTTCTCGAACGCCTCGATGGCGTCGATGTGCGTGGTGCCGATGACCGGGTCGCCGCCGATACCGATCGCGGTCGAGAAGCCGAGATCACGAAGCTCGTACATCATCTGGTAGGTCAGCGTGCCGGACTTCGACACCAGGCCGATCGGGCCCTTGCCGGTGATGTTGTTCGGCGTGATGCCGACCAGCGACTCGCCCGGGGTGATGATGCCGGGGCAGTTGGGCCCGATGATCCGGGTCTTCTCGCCCTTGTCTTTGTTGTAGGCCCACGCGAAAGCGGTGTCCTGCACCGGAATTCCCTCGGTGATGACCACGAGCAGCGGGATCTCGGCGTCGATCGCCTCGATGATGGCGTCCTTGGAGAAAGCCGGCGGCACGAACGCGATGGAGACATCGGCGCCGGTCTCCTTCATCGCCTCGGCGACGCTGCCGAACACCGGCAGCTCGACCTCCTGGCCGTCGGAGTTCTCGTGCTTGACCGTGGTGCCGGCCTTGCGCGCGTTCACACCGCCCACGATCTGGGTGCCGGCCTTGAGCATCAGCTTGGTGTGCTTGGTGCCCTCGCCGCCGGTGATGCCCTGGACGATGACCTTGGAATCCTTGTTGAGGAAGATAGACATTTCTTCGTTTCCCTAAGTCCGCTACTTGTTAGCCAGCTCGGCGGCCTTGTCGGCGCCGGAGTCCATGGTGTCGGCCTGGATGACCAACGGATGGTCGGCCTCGGCGAGAATGCGCCGGCCCTCGTCGACGTTGTTGCCGTCCAGTCGCACGACCAGCGGCTTGTTGGCCTCGTCGCCCAGGATCTGCAGAGCCTTGACGATGCCGTTGGCGACCGCGTCGCAGGCGGTGATTCCGCCGAAGACGTTGACGAACACGCTCTTGACCTGATCGTCACCCAGGATCACGTCGAGGCCGTTGGCCATCACCTCGGCCGACGCGCCGCCGCCGATGTCGAGGAAGTTGGCCGGCTTCACGCCGCCGTGCTTCTCCCCCGCGTAGGCGACGACATCGAGGGTGGACATCACCAGGCCCGCGCCGTTGCCGATGATGCCGACCTGACCGTCGAGCTTGACGTAGTTGAGGTCGTTCTCCTTGGCCTTCAGCTCGAGCGGATCGGTGGCGTCCTTGTCCTCGAACTCGGCGTGCTCGGGATGGCGGAAGTCGGCGTTCGCATCGAGAGTGACCTTGCCGTCGAGCGCGAGGATCTGATCGTCCGGCGTGCGCACCAGTGGGTTCACCTCGACCAGCGTGGCGTCCTCTTTGACGAAGACCTCCCACAGCTTGGCGATGGTGACCGCCGCGGCGTCGAGCACCTCGGCGGGCAGGTGACCCTTCTCGGCGATCTCGCGAGCGAACGCCTCGTCGACGCCCTTGGTCGCGTCGACGGAGACGCGAGCCAGGCGGTCCGGCTTGGTGGCGGCGACCTCTTCGATCTCCACACCGCCCTCGACCGAGCACATGGCCAGGTAGGTGCGGTTGGCCCGGTCGAGCAGGAAGGAGATGTAGTACTCCTCGGCGATGTCGCTCGCCTCGGCCACCAGCAACTTCTTGACGACGTGACCCTTGATGTCGAGGCCCAGGATGTTCTGGGCGTGGGTGAAGGCGTCGTCCGGCGTCGCGGCGTATTTCACACCGCCGGCTTTACCGCGGCCGCCGACCTTGACCTGCGCCTTCACCATGACCGGCTTGCCGATCTCCTCGGCGATGGCCTTCGCATCCTCGGCGCTGTCGGTGACCCGACCCGGCGTGGTGGGAACGTTGTGCTTGGCGAACAGTTCTTTCGCTTGGTACTCGAAGAGGTCCATGGACTCTCAGACCATCCCTGTCTGTCGGCGGCTGGTAGATGTGTGCCCGACGGGCTCCGGGGGAACTGTATCGACCCGGCTTTTCCTCATTGGCACCGCCTGCCCGACATGTGGTCGATCTCACCTGGCCCCAATCGTGATTCAGGTCACATTCTCCGATCGACTACAGTCCCGGGTTGGCATCTCCATTGGAATTTGGTTAACGTCCTGTGGTCTAGATAACGGTCTGGTCACGACGGCTCACGACAGATTAGGACGTCTCAGGTTGGCTCAGCATCGATCGCCTCGCTTCTCTGAGGCCCTCGCGGCACCTGAAGCCACTGAAGTCACCGACATCATTCCGTTCAACGAGTTCGGCGCGCTCGGCGATCTGCGCGACCTCGACTGCGCGTCCGACGACGTGTTCGACCGTGACACCCAGGTCATCCACGCCCCCGAACTCGACGATCTGCTGGACACCGACGATCTCGAGCCCCTGCGCCTCGTGCCCGCCGAATTCCGCGCCTCGAGCAGCACCCCACGCAGCTCACGCGCGTACCGCGACAGCCACACAGACCGCAGCGACGGCACAGCCACCACCGACGTCATCGACATGCGTGGCCGCACCGGTCAGCACCGCAAGCCCGAGGTCCCCGTCAAAGGCCGCCTGATGGTCGCCGCGATGGCCGTGGGGGCGACCGCCGCCGGCGCGTACAGCGTCACCACGGCCGCGGAGAAGCAGCCTGCAGAGACCGTGCTCGCGTCGGACACGACCACGATGGGCGGCTCCGGCGTCATCACCGGCTCGGTGGACGGCATGCAGATCGTCACCGTGGCCCCCGCGGCGAACTCCGCGATCCACGCCGAAGAGATCACCAAGGCCGCCGCCTTCGCGCAGGAACGCGCGGAACGCGAAGCGCGCCTGGCCCGCCCGCAGTTCGTGATGCCGACCCGCGGGGTGTGGACGTCCGGCTTCGGCTTCCGCTGGGGTGTTCTGCACGGCGGCATCGACATCGCGAACTCCATCGGCACCCCGATCCTGGCCGCCGCCGACGGCGTCGTCATCGACGTCGGCCCGACCGCCGGCTACGGCGCCTGGGTCAAGCTCAAGCATTCCGACGGCACCGTGACCCTGTACGGCCACATCAACACCTGGCTTGTCAGCGTCGGGCAGCGCGTCATGGCCGGCGATCAGATCGCGACGATGGGCAACCGAGGCAACTCGACCGGCCCCCATCTGCACTTCGAAGTGCTTCTCGGCGGCACCGACCGGGTCGATCCCGTCGGGTGGCTGGCCAAGCGGGGATTGTCCCCCGGCAGCTACGTTGGCTGAGTGGCCGGCGACGCAGGCGAGGCACCCGAGCAGCACGATGACGCAGAGACACGGATCCTGCGTCGGGCACCGCTGAACACAGGCTCGCAACCCGTCTCGGAATCGGCCGAGCCGGCCACGTCGATCATCAGGCGTCATCCGACCGGTGAGTTCCCCGCGGCGGCAGAGCCCGCCACCGGATATCTGCCGCGGGCCCAGCCCGTCGCCGTCGGCCCTCCGCGCGCACCGCACGTGCCCGCTCGCTCCGCGATCGCCACCGCCGTCGTCAGCATCCTGTCCGGGTGGGCGACCGCGGTCATCGCGACCAATCTGATCTCCGGCTGGTCGGCGACCGACCCGCTGTTCTGCGTCGCCATCGGCTTCCTCGCCGCGATCTCCGCGGCCGCGACCATCGGCGGGTTGATCGCGCTGCTGCTGCGACGCAGGATGGGCCGGCTGCTGGTGATCGTCGGCGCGGCGATCGCGCTGCTGATCTTCGCGGGGCTGTTCGTCGCGGGCGCCGCACTACCGGCCCTCGTCTACGCCATGCCGGTGCTCCCGGTGGCGTCGATCGTGCTCGCGCTGCTCCCAGAGACAGCGCGCTGGGGACGTTCCTAGAGCTTGCTGACCGGCGCGTGGTTGTGCATGAGCTTGACGCGCCCGGCGCTGCCGAAGTCGATCAGCGACATCGCCGACTCCCCCATCCCCGACACCTCTTCCACGCGACCGAGACCGTACTTGTCGTGGGTGACGCGGTCGCCGGGCTCGAGCACCAGCAGCGGCCTCTTACCTGCCGACGAACGCGCGGGCGATGGGCGGGGCGTACCGAACCGGCCCGCCCCGCTCACCGGCGCCGAGAAGTGCGACGGCGGGGCCTCGACGCGCCGCCAATTGATCAGCTCCTGCGGAATCTCCCGCAGGAAGCGCGATTCCGGGTTGAGCATCGGCTGCCCCCATGACGAGCGGACCTTTGCTCGGGTGAGGTAGAGCCGCTGACGGGCCCGGGTGATGCCCACGTACGCCAGCCGGCGTTCCTCCGAGAGCTCCACGGGGTCGCCGAGGGCCCGCATGTGCGGGAACATGCCGTCCTCCCACCCGGTCACGAAGACCACCGGGAACTCCAGGCCCTTGGCGGTGTGCAGCGTCATCATCGTCACCACGCCGGACCCGTGTTCGGGGATGTCGTCGGCGTCGGCCACCAGCGACACGCGTTCGAGGAACGAGGCCAGCACCCCGGTGTCGGGGACGTCCTCGTCCTCGGGCTCGGCGTCCTCCTCGGCGAGAGCGCGTGCGTTGGCCAGATCGATGCTGAATTCGTGTGCGACGCTGACCAATTCGTTGAGGTTGTCGAGGCGGGCCAGATCCTGCGGATCGCTCGACGATTCGAGCTCGGCGCGATATCCGGTGCGGTCGAGCACCGACTCGACCAGCTCACCCAGTTCGCCGTCGAGCCCGCCCCGGAGCTCGTCGAGCATCTCGACGAAGCCGGCGATCGCCTTCTCCGCACGGGTATTGAGCATCGGTACCTTGCCCTCGGCGGCGGCCACCAGGGCATCGTTGAAGCTTCCGCCGGTGTTCTCGGCGTGCACCGCCACGCATGCCTCGGCGCGGTCACCGATGCCGCGGCGGGGGGTGTTCAGGATGCGCCGCATGCTGACCGAGTCACCGGGATTGTCGAGCACCCGCAGATAGGCGACGATATCGCGGATCTCGCGGCGCTCGTAGAAGCGCACGCCGCCCACGACCTTGTACGGGATGCCCGCGCGGATGAACACCTCCTCGAGGGCGCGGGAGGAGTTGTTGGTGCGGTAGAACACCGCGACGTCGTTGTACGAGAAATCGCCCTGGCTGTCGGCGAGTGCGTCGATCTCCTGCGCGACGAACCGGGCCTCGTCATGCTCGTTGTCGGCGACGTAGCCGACGATCAGTTCCCCTTCGCCCGCGTCGGTCCAGAGCCGCTTCTCCCGGCGACCGGCGTTGCGCGCGATGACGGCGTTGGCCGCGTTCAGGATCGTCTGCGTGGAGCGGTAGTTCTGTTCGAGCAGAATCGTTGTGGCACTGGGATAGTCGCGCTCGAAATCCTCGATGTTGCGAATCGTGGCGCCCCGGAACGCGTAAATCGACTGGTCGGCGTCGCCGACGACGCACAGCTCGGCGGGCGCGACCCCATCGACCGTTTCGGTGCCGACGAGCTCACGCACCAGTACGTACTGCGCGTGGTTGGTGTCCTGGTATTCGTCGACGAGGATGTGCCGGAAGCGACGCCGGTAGTACTGCGCGATCTGCGGGAACGCCTGCAGCACAGCCACCGTCTCGCCGATCAGGTCGTCGAAGTCCAGCGCGTTGGCCGCGCGCAGACGGCGCTGGTACTCGGCGTACACCTCGGCGATCACGCGGGCCAGATCCTCGGCGGCCTCCGACGCCTCGGCGGCCGCCTGCTCGGGACCGATCAGCTCGTTCTTGAGGTTGGAGATGCCGTTGGACAGCAGACGCGGTGAGAACTTCTTGGTGTCCAGGCCCATGTCCTTGCCGATCATCAGCAGCAGACGGCGGGAATCGTCGGCGTCGTAGATCGAGAAGTTCGAGTTCAACCCGGGCAGCAGCGACGCCTGGTTGCGCAGAATCCGCACGCAGGTCGAGTGGAACGTCGACACCCACATGTTGCGGGCCCGCGGACCGACCAGTTGCGCCACACGCTCGCGCATCTCGGCCGCGGCCTTGTTGGTGAACGTGATCGCGAGCACCTGGCCCACGCCGACCTCGCGGGCCGCGAGCAGGTAGGCGATGCGGCGGGTGAGTACCGCGGTCTTTCCGGAGCCCGCTCCGGCGACGATGAGCAGCGGGGTGCCCTCGTGGAGGACGGCCTGCCGCTGCTGGGGATTGAGCCCGTCCAAGAGCTCATCGGTTTCAGTGGTAACGATCGACATACTGCCCCAAACCTACCGCCGAACGGTGACAGTCTTTGCGCTGGCACGTCAGGTGATGGCACACTCAGTGAGTGCTTTGTCAGCAGCAACGATTTTTCTACGGGTACCGGCCAGCGGTGCCCGTGGTCTAGCTGCTTCCCCCTTCAGCCCCGCGGTCCGCTTCCGGACCCGGGGCTCGTTTTCTGTGTGAGGCCCGGAACCGGATGAGACCAGACCAGTCACACGACGAGAATCCGGAGAACGACATGACCACCGACACCGCACAGACGCCCGATATCCCAGACATTGCTGACCTGCGCCAGGAGATCGATCGCCTCGACGCGGCGATCCTCGAGGCCGTACAGCGGCGCACCGAGGTCTCGCAGATGATCGGCAAGGCCCGGATGGCCTCCGGCGGTACCCGCCTGGTGCACAGCCGCGAGATGAAGGTCATCGAGCGCTACAGCGTGCTGGGCCCCGAGGGCAAGAACCTCGCGATGCTGCTGCTGCGCCTGGGCCGCGGCCGCCTCGGGCACTGATCTTCTTGCGACCTCGGCGCGATTGCCGTCGCTGAGCGACGACAGGCACGCCGAACTCACTGGGGCTTGACGGCGTCGACCAGCCAGGGCGTGAGCCACTCGACTGCTTCTGGCGTGGGATGCACCCCATCGGCGCGCACGACCATCCCGTTGACCTTGGCCTGGTAGTAGCCGTTGGGGCTGAGCTTGCTGTTCAGGTCGAGCACCGTGACGTTCCGGCGTGGTTCGGCGACGCTGCGCAGCAGCGTGTTCCACGCGTCGACGCGCTTGGGCTGATCCTCGGGATAGAGGCTGCCGTCGGCTTTCTCCGCGCGCCGGTTGTAGGGCTCGGTCGTGACGACGATGCGGGCGCCGGTCGAGCCCAGGATGTCCAGCGCCCGGGTGAGCTCGCCCCGCAAGTAGGCGTCATAGCCCGGCTCGCCGATGTGCGCCCACCGGCCCTCGTTCATCCGGTCGACCACCTCCCACCGGCCGACCATCAGCAGAACCACATCGGGTTTCTCGTAGCCGATGCGCTGCGCCCACCGCGCCGGCCAGGAATCGCATTCCGGCTTCTGCGGCAGTTCTTGACCCACGTACTCATAAGGCCCGCCGCGCGCGATGCCGCAGCCGATCGTGGTGAAGTCGGCGAAGTCGACACCGGGGGTGTCCGGTAGGTAGCGCATGATCGTCCACGCGATGGAATCGCCGAACACCGCGACTCGCACGTCTCCCGGGGCTCGCGGACGCACCGGCCGGGTGACCGATACCGGTATCTCGGGGGCGATCAGGGCGGCCGAATCGATCAACGGCCCCGGGCCGGGCTTGGGGAACGGCGCACCGGACGGAAGCACGGTCATCGCGACCACCGCCGCGGTGGCGGCCGTCGCCGCGGACAGCCGCAACATCGGCACGAACGCCGGACGCCAGTCCCGGATCGGCTGCTCGATCAGCCACCACGACACCGCAGCCACGGCGATCGTCGCCGCACAGCGCAGCGCGAACAGCTTCCACCCCTCCGACCCGGTCCGTTCACCGTTGAGCAGCAGAAAGATCGGCCAGTGCCACAGGTACACGCCGTAGGAGATGGCCCCCAGGCCCACCAGCGGCCCCATCGACAGCATGCGCGCGGCCGGACCGGTCTGATCCAGCGCCACCGGGGCGATCACCAGCACCGCCGCCACGGCGACGACGACGAGCAGTCCCCCCCGGAACTCGGCCGCCGTGCCGACGGCCAGGTGCGCCGCCGTGGCGAGAACCAGCAGCCCCAAGACCGGGAGCAGCCAGGCCAGCCATCGGGCCCAGCGGGAACGCAGTGTCACCAGACCGGCTGTCATCCCGCGCCAGTCCCGCACCACCAACGCCGCCGCGGCAGCGCCGACCAGTAGCGCCTGCATGCGGGTGTCGGTGCCGAAGTACACCCGGTGCAGCGAGTCGTCCGACGCCAGCGCGACCGACGCCGCCGCCGAGCCGAGGACGCCCAGCGCGGCCACCACGAACACCGCAGTACGCACCATCGTCGGGGTGACCGGCACACCACGGCGATAGGCGATGGCGCCCAGCACCGCGACGATTCCGACGATCAGCAGCGGCCACAGTAGGTAGTACTGCTCCTCGACACCGAGGGACCAGGTGTGCTGCAGCGGTGACGGCGGCGCGCCGGTCGAGAAGTAGTCGGTGTGCTGGGCGACGAACATCCAGTTCGACATCCAGAACAGCGCGGCGACGGCCTCCTCACGCAGACCGGCCACCGACTCGGGGGCGAACAGATCGCGGGCGACCGCCACCGCCAGCACCATCACCACGAGCGCGGGAAGTAACCGGCGCGCACGACGCACCCAGAATCCGCGCAGACCGATCCGCCCGGTTCGGGTCGTCTCGTCGATCAGCAACGAGGTGATGAGGAACCCGCTCAGCACGAAGAACACGTCGACGCCCAGGAATCCGCCCGGCAAGCCCGGCACGCCCCCGTGGTCGGCGAGCACCAGCCCGACCGCGATGGCCCGTACCCCGTCGAGCGCCGGAATCCCCCGGCCCGAACCGACATAGCGGCGTGGGCCCACCCGGATCGGCGCCGCGCTCACGGCAGTCAACTCGTGTGGCCCTCCTTGCCTTCGAACAAGGAAGCCTATTGAGGATCGGGCGCGGAAGCGGGAAGGCGCGCGCTACTTCGTCAGCGCAATGTATTTCGTGTCGAGGTACTCCTCGATGCCCTCGCTGCCACCCTCACGGCCGAACCCGGACTCCTTGACCCCGCCGAACGGCGCGGCGGCGTCGGAGATCACGCCACGGTTGACGCCGACCATGCCGGATTCGATGCCCTCGGCCACCCGCAGCGCACGATCCAACGACTGTGTGTAGACGTAGGCGGCCAGCCCGTACTCGGTGTTGTTGGCCGCGGCCACGCCCTCGTCCTCGGTGTCGAACCCGGTGATGGGGGCGACGGGTCCGAACACCTCCTCCTTGAGGATGCGCGCGTCGGCCGGCACGTCGGTCAGCACGGTGGCCGGATAGAAGTTCCCGGGGCCGCCGGGCGCGACGCCGCCCACGGCGACCGTCGCGCCGCGGGAGACCGCGTCGGACACCAGCTCGGTGACGGTGGCGACCTGCTTGGCGTTGATCAGCGGGCCCAGCGTCGACTTCTCGTCGAGGCCCTTGCCGAGGGTGAACTCGCTCATCCGCTTCACCAGCTTCTCGGTGAACTCTTCGCGCACGGCGTTGGCGACGTGGAACCGGTTGGCCGCCGTGCACGCCTCGCCGCCGTTGCGCATCTTCGCCAGGATGGCTCCGTCGACCGCGGCGTCGACGTCGGCGTCGTCGAACACGATGAACGGTGCGTTGCCGCCCAGTTCCATCGACGTCCGCAGCAGCTTGTCCGCCGACTGCTTGACCAGTGCCTTGCCCACGCCGGTGGACCCGGTGAACGTCAGCTTGCGCAGGCGACCGTCGTCGATCAGCGCCTCGGTGACACCGCCGGGATTGCTCGTCGGCAGGATCGACAGCACACCCTTGGGCAGGCCGGCCTCGTCCATCAGCTTGGCCAGCAGCAGCATCGTCAGCGGCGTCTCCTGGGCCGGCTTGACGATCATCGTGCAGCCGGCGGCAAAGGCGGGCCCCATCTTTCGGGTCCCCATGGCCAGCGGGAAGTTCCACGGCGTGATGGCGTAGCAGGGGCCGACGGCCTGTTTGGTGACCAGGATGCGGCCGGTGCCGGCCGGGCTCGCGGTGTAGCGCCCGTCGATGCGGACCGCCTCCTCGGCGAACCACCGGAAGAACTCGGCGCCGTAGGTCACCTCACCCTTGCTCTCGGCGACGACCTTGCCCATCTCCAGCGTCATCAACGCCGCGATGTCGTCGGCGCGCTCGGTGATGGTCTCGAACACCGACCGCAGGATCTCGCCGCGCTTGCGCGGTGCGGTCGCGGCCCACTCGCCCTGCACTGCGCACGCGGCGTCGAGTGCGGCGCGCGCGTCGTCGGGGGTGGCGTCGGCCACCTTGGTGATCACCTGGTCGTCGCTGGGGTCGAGCACGTCGAACGTCGACGAGCCCTCCCGCTCCTCACCACCGATCCACAGACCGGTGGGGACTGAGTTCAGCAGCGCGGCTATATCCATACCCCACGTCTTACACCCTCGGTCAAGTCGCGGCACTAGGGTTCTTTTCATGGGCTCCTCCGACATCACGGCCACATCGGCATGGCAGGCACTGTCCCGGCACCATGAGCAGATCGGCGGCACCGATCTGCGTCAGCTCTTCGCCGACGATCCGGCTCGGGGAACCGAGCTGACGCTGACCGTGGGCGACATGTACATCGACTACAGCAAGCACCGGGTGACCCGTGAAACGCTGGATCTGCTGCTCGATCTGGCGCGCGCAGCCGGGTTGCCCGAGCGGCGCGACGCCATGTTCTCCGGTGAGCACATCAACACCTCGGAGGACCGCGCTGTCCTGCACACCGCGCTGCGGCTGCCCCGCGATGCCGAGTTGAGCGTCGACGGCCAGGACGTGGTGGCCGACGTGCACGAGGTGCTCGACCGGATGGGGGAATTCACCGATCGGCTGCGCAGCGGCGAGTGGCGCGGCGCGACCGGTGAGCGCATCACCACGGTGGTCAACATCGGTATCGGTGGCTCCGATCTGGGGCCGGTGATGGTGTACCAGGCGCTGCGGCACTACGTCGACGCGGGCGTGTCGGCGCGGTTCGTGTCCAACGTCGATCCCGCGGACCTGGTCGCGAAGCTCGACGGACTGGACCCCGCCAGCACGCTGTTCATCGTTGCGTCGAAGACGTTCTCGACGCTGGAGACCCTGACCAACGCGACGGCGGCGCGGCGCTGGCTCACCGATGCGCTCGGCGAGGACGCGGTGAGCAAGCACTTCGTGGCGGTGTCGACCAATGCGAAACTGGTCGACGAGTTCGGCATCGACACCGAGAACATGTTCGGCTTCTGGGACTGGGTGGGTGGCCGGTACTCGGTCGACAGCGCCATCGGGTTGAGTGTCATGGCGGCGATCGGCAAGGAGCGGTTCGCCGAATTCCTCGAGGGCTTCCATCTGGTCGACGAGCACTTCCGAACGGCGCCGCTGGAGGCCAACGCGCCGGTTCTGCTGGGATTGATCGGGCTCTGGTACAACAACTTCTTCGGTGCGGAAACCCGTGCGGTGCTGCCGTATTCGAACGACCTGTCTCGGTTCGCGGCGTATCTGCAGCAGCTCACCATGGAGTCCAACGGCAAGTCGGTGCGCGCCGACGGCACGCCGGTGACGACGCGCACGGGCGAGATCTTCTGGGGCGAGCCCGGCACCAACGGCCAGCACGCGTTCTACCAGTTGATCCATCAGGGCACCCGGCTGATCCCGGCCGACTTCATCGGGTTCAGCGAACCGACCGACGACCTGCCCACCGCCGACGGCACCGGCAGCATGCACGACCTGTTGATGAGCAACTTCTTCGCCCAGACGCAGGTGCTGGCCTTCGGCAAGACCGCCGAGGAAATCGCCGATGAGGGCACACCGTCAGATGTGGTGCCCCACAAGGTGATGCCGGGCAATCGGCCGAGCACGTCGATCCTGGCGACCAAGCTGACGCCGTCGGTCGTCGGTCAGCTGATCGCGCTCTATGAGCATCAGGTGTTCACCGAGGGCGTGGTGTGGGGCATCGACTCGTTCGACCAGTGGGGTGTGGAGTTGGGCAAGACCCAGGCCAAGGCGTTGCTGCCGGTACTGACCGAGGACGAACCGCCTGCGGCGCAGTCGGATTCGTCGACCGACGCGCTGGTGCGCCGCTACCGCGCGGAACGCGGTCGTTCGGCGTGAGTTCGGCTCACCAGACGCGGACGTAGTCGATCAGCATCTCGGCCGGATAGCTGCCACCGCTGGGATCGCCGCCGCCGGAGCCTGCGACGGCCAGGTCGAGGATCGGGAACAGTTGATAGCCCGGCTCGTTGAACTGCCAGTCGGGCAGCGCGTGGGCCGGCACGTCGAAGTACGGTGCGGCGCCGTCGGTGTAGTCCCGCCAGAACCGCATGCCCGCGTCGTCCCACTGCACCCGCCAGGTGTGCCAGGCGCTGTCCACGCTGATGGTCCGGCTGACGTGTTCGCCGCCGTTGAGCTTGGCGTGCACGGCGGTGCCGGGCGCCCAGTGGCCGTTGCCGTACCACTCCATGATGTCGACCTCGCCACCGTTGACGGGGTTGTTGTTGGCGAGATACCACGCCGGCCAGCAGCCGGGGGTCAGGCAGTTGAGCTTGATGCGGGCTTCCCAGTTGTGGCCGATGCCGCCCCGGAAGGTGCCGAAGATTTTGCCGCTGTAGTAGGTGTCACCGTCCTTGGCGGCGTGGAACACCAAGTTCGACTTGCCGTCGAGGTAGACGTTGCGACGGTCGTCCCGGTACTGGCCGACGTTGCCGGGCAGCTCCCAGTAGGTGGGGTCCTCCATGGATTCGCGCGCGGTCGCGACCTCCCACTTCGACCGGTCGGGCGCCGAGCCGGCAGGGCCGTCGAAGTGGTCTTCGAACAGGTACTTGCCGGCCGGTGGCGGCGCGGCGGGCGCGGGTCCGGGCCACGGCGTGGCCTGGGCCGGGCCACTGGGCAGCGCCGCTCCGAGCAGGCCGATCCCCGTCATCGCCATCACGGTGCGTCGGTTGAGATGCCGGTCCGTCATCGGTCCATGAAAGCACCCGCGCCCGCGGGCGAACCTGTCAGGCGAAGCGTTTGGTGTATTTGGGCGGCAGCAGCTTCATCACCTCGACCAGCGGCCACCACGGCCAACCCGGGACAACGGCGCGGCCCTTTTCCTTCTCGATCGCGTCGACCATCGCTTTGACGCCGGTTTCGTTGTCGACCATCAGCATCGTCGTGTTCGACTTGGCGGTCATCTCGGATTCGATGTAGCCGGGCTCGAGCACGGTGATCTTGATGGGTCCCGAGGGGTACTCCGCGCGCAGCGACTCGCCCAGGGAGGTGACACCGGCCTTGCTCGCCGCATAGGCGGCCTTGTGGCCGGGCACGCCGACGTTGCCCAGGACGGAGGAGACCAGGACGAGGTGGCCCTGGCCCGCCGCCTTGAACATCTCCATGGCGGTCTCGATCTGCACAAGCGCGGCAACGAGATTCGTTTCGATCGTGGCCTTGTTGGCCCACAGTTTGCCGCCGCCCAGCGGATAGCCCTTCCCGATGCCGGCGTTGACGATCACGCAGTCGATACCGCCGAGCTCATCGGCCAGTTCACCGAAGACCTTGGGCACCTGGTCGTGATCGTTGACGTCGAGGGCGGCCACGGCCACGCGCACGCCGGGGTGGCGGGCGGTGATCTCGGCCTTGAGTTCGTCGAGGTTGTCGACGCGCCGGGCGCACAGTGCCAGGTCGCGGCCCTTGGCGGCGAACTGGCGGGCCATACCGGCGCCCAGCCCCGAGCTTGCACCGGTGATCAGGATCTTCTGCCGAGTCATTGCGGCAGGATAACCGAGTTAGACAAGTCCCCGGAAATCACAGCGCGCTATTTCAGCAGGCGGGACATCCGCCGATCCGCCAGCACCTTGCCACCGGTCTGACACGTCGGGCAGTACTGGAACGATTTGTCCGCGAACGAGATCTCGCGCACGGTGTCGCCGCAGACCGGGCACGGCATGCCGGTCCGGGCGTGCACGCGCAACCCGGATCGCTTCTCCCCCTTCAACGTGGCCGCCTGCTGACCAACGGAGCGCGTCACCGCGTCGGTGAGCACCGAGATCATCGCGTCGTGCAGCGCGGCGAGTTGCGCCTCGGTCAGTTTGTTGGCCGTCGCGAACGGCGACAACTTGGCCACGTGCAGGATTTCGTCGCTGTAGGCATTGCCGATCCCGGCGATCACCTTCTGGTCGGTGATCACGGTCTTGATGCGTCCGGAGTTGCCCCGCAGCACGTCGGCCAGCCCGTCGACGGTCAGCGCCAGCGCATCGGGCCCCAGCGACGCGATCTGCGGCACGGTCATCGGGTCGGTGGTCAGCCACACCGCCAACCGCTTTTGCGTGCCGGCCTCGGTCAGGTCGAAGCCGAGACCTTCCTCACCGAGATGCACCCGCAGCGCGATCGGCCCCTTGCCCGGCTTCAGCGGCGCGGCACCCAGCTTGTCCGACCAGCGCAACCACCCGGCCCGCGACAGGTGCGTGATCAGGTGCAGTTCACCCGCCTGCAGCCCCAGGTATTTGCCCCAGCGGTTCGCACCGGTCACCTCCTGACCGTGCAGCGCGGACAGCGGCGGGTCGAACGTCTTGAGGACCGACAGCGCAGCGACGTCGACGCGGCGCACGATCTGCCCGACCGCGTGCCGGCGCAGATGGTCGGCGAGGGCTTCGATCTCGGGTAGTTCGGGCATCTTTTCAGTCTGCCTTGACGAGCAGTGAGAGCACCCAACTCACGATCGACAACACGATCGCCGCCCAGATCGCGGTCCACCAGAAGTCGTCGATGGACAGACCCCAGTGGGTGGTGTGCTCGGTGATGGACGAGGTGATCCAGAGCATCAGCGCGTTGATCACGATGTGGATCAGGCCGAGCGTGAGGATGTAGAGCGGGATCGAGATGATCTGCACGATCGGTTTGATGATGGCGTTGACCAGCCCGAAGATGACGGCCACCACGAAGATGATGCCGATCCGGGCGGCGGTCGAATCGCCCCCGACGAAGGCGATCCCCGGGACGACCAGGGTCACCACCCACAGCGCCACCCCGGTGAGGGCGGCACGCAGCAGAAACGAGGTCACATCGGTCATCATGCCCCGTCGGCGTTCCCGACAGCCAGTACCGAAAGTACCCGGTACCGCAGGTATTGACATGGTGGCGCACGGCTCCTTAACGTCGTGAGCACCACGACGAAGGGACGTCGACGATGACGGCTCCACCCGCCCCGCGCAGCACCGCCCCGACCCGCGACGTGTTCGCCGATCGACTGCTCAAGGGATCGGTCAAGAAATCGTTCGCCCCGATCGTCGACATCGACTGGGATGCGCCGCTGGAGCCGGACAAGTTCTTCCTGCCGCCCAGGCTGGTGTCATTGTACGGAACGCCCCTGTGGGACAGCATGTCTCGCGACGAGCAGATCGAGCTGTCACGCCAGGAGCTGGCGAACACGCTCTCGGCCGGAATCTGGTTCGAGAACATCCTCAACCAGGCCCTGCTGCGCAAGATGATGCATCAGGACCCGACGGCGCGGGCCACGCACTACGAGCTCACCGAACTGGGCGACGAGACCCGCCACATGGTGATGTTCGGCAAGGCGATCCAGCGCATCGGCGCGAAACCGGTGCGACCCAAGCTGTATCAACGCGTGATCATCAACATGCTGCCGTTCGCGTTCCAGGGCTCACTGCTGTGGGTCGCCGCGCTGGTCGGCGAGGAGATCTTCGATTCCCTGCAGCGTCAGATGATGGACGATCCGGAGTTGCAGCCCCTGGTGCAGCGCCTGATGCGCATCCACGTCACCGAGGAGGCCCGCCACATCCAGTTCGCCCGCGACGGTCTGCGCAAACGCGCGCCGCAGCTGGGTCGGGTCTCGCGGATGTGGGTCGGCAACGTCAACGGGGCCGGCGGGTTGTTCTTCCGGCACTTGTTCACCAACCGTGTCCAGTACGCGCGGGTGGGCCTGGACTCGCGCGAGGCGCGGCGGGTTGCGCGCAGGAGCCCGCATCGCCGCGAGGTCCAAGTCATGGGCTTCGCTCCGTTGGCGGCGTTTCTGACCGAGGTCGGCCTGATGGGTCCGGTCGCCCGACGCGCGTGGACGCGCAGCGGGTTTCTGTGACCGAGACGGTCATGTACGTCAGCGACTCGGTCTCCGCCGAGTTCGACGAGCGGACACACGTGTGGCGGGTGGGCGACCGCACGGCACGCGTCTTGATCGCAACAGACGGCACGCTGCCCGACGGGACCGCACCGCCACCAGACGGACTGGTGCCCTATCTCGGCGTCGCGGTGTCCGGCGTGCCGAACTACTTCCTGCTGACCGGTCCCGACACCGCCGCGCAGAAGAGCTACATCGCCAAGTGCCTCGCTCACCTCGGCCGCACGGGTGGCTCCCGCATCGAGGTCCGTCCCGCGACCCAGCGGATGTTCAGTCGGCGGGCCCGATCGGGTGAGCACCGCGGCGGTCGGTACTGGCGAGTGGTCGGCACGAAGATCCCGTCGGCGTTCGAGGTGCAACACACCGGCGAGGACATCGTCGACGATGACGCCGTGTACGACGGCATCGCCACCGTCACGGTCGACGGTGGCGACCACCGGGCACGGGTGCGACTGACCGGATGGCTGGACCCGGTCGACGGCCTGTTCCATTGGCGTGGAACATTTTTCGCGGAAATGACTGGTCTGCGACTGCCTACCGTTGTCGAGATCGCCGCGGACGGCGATTCGGTGCCGGCGCGGCTGACGGAGCGGACCTCGCAGGGTGGTCTCACCGTGGTCGGCACCGGAATTCCGCCCTTCGCCCTGGCAACCACCGACATCGAGATTGCTGACGTCTGAGAGCCGGTACGGCCGTTGCGGCCCGCGCGATCTAGAACACGTTCTAGTATGCGGTGCAGCGACGAGCAGGAGGCGATGTGCGGTTCACCTTTGCAGAAGCGATGACCGATCCGACGTACTACATCCCGCTGGCCAAAGCCGCCGAGGCCGCGGGCTATCACGCAATGACGATTCCCGACAGCATTGCCTACCCGTTCGAGTCCGACTCGACTTACCCGTATACCCCCGACGGCAGCCGGGAGTTCCTCGACGGCAAAGCGTTCATCGAGTCGTTCGTCCTCACCGCCGCCCTGTGCGCGGTGACGACCACCCTGCACTTCAACCATTTCGTGCTCAAGCTGCCCATCCGCCCGCCGGCCCTGGTCGCCAAGCAGGCGGGATCGTTGGCCGCCCTGTTCGACAATCGGCTGGGACTCGGGGTGGGCACCAGCCCCTGGCCCGAGGACTACGAACTGCTGGGCGTGCCGTTCGCCCGGCGCGGCAAGCGGATGGACGAATGCATCGAGATCATCCGCGGCCTCACCTCGGGTGAGTACTTCGAGTTCCACGGCGAGTTCTACGACATCCCCAAGACGAAGATGACGCCCGCGCCGTCGCGCCCGGTGCCCATCCTGATCGGCGGGCACGCCGACGCCGCACTGCGCCGCGCCGCCCGCAATGACGGCTGGATGCACGGCGGTGGCGACCCGGAGGAACTCGACGCACTGCTGACGAAGCTGGCCCGCTTCCGCGAGGAGGAGGGCAGCGCCGACAACGAGGACTATCAGATCCACGTCATCTCGATCGACGCCTACACCCTCGACGGCGTCAAACGGCTCGAGGACAAAGGCATCACCGACGTCATCGTCGGGTTCCGCGTCCCGTACATCACCGGCCCGGACACCGAACCGCTCGAGACGAAGATCCGCAATCTGGAGATGTTCGCCGAGAACGTGATCGCGAAGCTGTAGCACGGGATCGGTAGAGTTCGACCGATGACACGCGGTGCCTACGACGTTCCCGACGCCTTCGATGCCGGCGCCGACGCCTACGACGGTCTGGTCGGCTCGAACCCGGGTTATCACGAGCACCTCCGACTGTCGGCGCAGCGCATGCAGCTCCCCGACCAGGGACGCGGGCTGCGGCTGCTCGACATCGGCTGCGGCACCGGGGCGTCCACGGCCGCGCTACTGGAGGCCGCACCGCACGCGGAGATCATCGGCGTCGACGGGTCGGCCGGAATGCTGGAGCAGGCCCGGGCCAAGCAGTGGCCGGACTCCGTACGCTTCGTGCACAGCCGCGCCGAGGGTCTCGCCGAGGCGGGGGTCACCGGACCGTTCGACGGCATCCTGGCGGCCTATCTGGTGCGTAACCTCACCGACCCCGATCCGGTGCTGCAGACCCTGCGCGGACTGCTGGCCCCCGGCGGCGTGTTCGCCGCGCACGAGTACTCGGTGCGTGATTCCGCCGTCGCCCGGGTGACGTGGAATTTGGTGTGCGCCGCGATCATCATTCCGGCGGGCAAGATCCGGTCGGGTGACGCCGGGCTCTACCGCTACCTGCGCACCAGTGTCAACGACTTCGACGGCGCCTCCGCTTTCCGGGAACGATTGAAGCGCAATGGTTTTGTCGATGTGCGCAGCCTGACGGTGTCGGGGTGGCAGCGCGACATCGTGCACACGTTCCTGGCCAACGCCCCCCGCTGAGGACATCGCCGCGCTCACTTCCCATGGTGTGACGGGATTAACACTGCCGAGGTTGGGGCACACACCGGCATGGCGTTCAAACTCACGTATTCGGATGGGCAGGAATCCACGCACGACGACGACACCGTCTGGGAACTCGACGACGGTGTGCTGAAGCTGGGCCGCGAGAAAGACAAGTGGTCGGTGCTGTTGTCGCCGAGTCACTGGGCAGTCCTCGAACTGGTCTCCTCGTCGTCGGACTCCGACAACAAAGATTCCGACAACAAGGACTCCGACAAGGACTCCGACGACAAGGATTCCGACGACGCGGACGACAAATCCGAGAAGGACGGCGACGACAAGAAGTCCGACAAGGACGACGACTAGTCCCACACCTGTTGTGCGGCAGCAGCGTTCGCTGCTGCCGCACACTGTCGCGGCCAAGGAGGCCTCCGATGAGTTCGCATCACACCGCTGCGTCGGATCACGACCGGGCCACCGCACCGGGCCAGTTGACCGGCGCGGCGATCATCGTGGCCCTGGTGTCCGCTGTGTCGGGCATGTTGTACGGCTACGACACCGGCATCATCTCCGGGGCGCTGCTGCAGATCACGGAGGATTTCGGGATCGAGGAGTCGTGGAAGCAGGTGATCGCGGCGAGCATCCTGCTCGGCGCCGTGATCGGCGCTCTGACCTGTAGCTACCTGTCGGAGAAGCGGGGCCGCAAGGGCACGCTGGTGATGCTCGCGGTGGTGTTCGTCCTCGGCGCGCTGTGGTGTGCCATCGCGCCGAATCCGCTGATCCTCTCCCTGGGTCGATTGGTCCTCGGCTTCGCGGTCGGTGGTGCAACGCAGACGGCGCCGATGTACGTGGCCGAACTGGCGCCGCCGAAGTATCGCGGCCGGCTGGTGCTGTGCTTCCAGATCGCGATCGGGGTCGGCATCGTCATCGCGACGATCGTCGGTGCCACCGAACACATTCCCTGGCGATGGTCGATCGGTGCCGCCGCCGTCCCGGCCGCGGTCATGCTCGTGCTGTTGATGCGGCTGCCCGAGAGCCCTCGCTGGCTGGTGAAAAACGATCGGGGCGACGACGCCCGAGACGTGCTCGAAGGAGTGCGGCCGTCGGGCTACGACGTCGACGGAGAGCTCGCGGAGATGGCCGAGCTGACCCGCAAGGAGCAGACCGCGAAGACCAAGGGGTGGCCGGGCCTGCGTGCGGCGTGGGTCCGTCCGGCGCTCGTTCTCGGTTGCGGCATAGCGATTTTCACGCAGCTCAGCGGCATCGAGATGATCATCTACTACTCGCCGACCATCCTGACCGACAACGGTTTCTCGGATTCGGTGGCGCTCCAGGTGTCCGTCGCGCTCGGGGTCAGCTATCTGGTGGCGCAGCTGGTCGGGCTGTCGATCATCGACAGGGTGGGCAGGCGCAGACTCACGCTGATCATGATCCCGGGTGCCGCCCTGAGCCTGTTCGTGCTCGGCGCACTGTTCGTCACCGGCAACAGCGGCCGGGAATCGGTGCCGTTCATCATCGCGTGCCTGGTCGTGTTCATGCTGTTCAACGCCGGCGGGTTGCAGCTGATGGGGTGGTTGACGGGTTCGGAAACCTATCCCCTCGCGGTGCGGCCCGCCGGAACCGCGGTGCAGTCCGCGGCCCTGTGGGGAACCAACCTGCTCATCACGCTGACGCTGCTGACGCTGATCAGCGGGATCGGCGTGGGCCCGGCGATGTGGCTCTACGGGTTGTTCAACGTGGCGGCGTGGTTGTTCGTGTACTTCCGCATGCCCGACCTGACGGGTCGGAGCCTGGAGGACATCGAGGACAAGCTGCGCGACGGCAGGTTCCGTCCCGCCGACTTCGCGCGCTGATCTGACACACTCGGCGGTCATGCGCATCGACACTCTCGTGGTCGCCGATCCCCCGTCGGCGTGGACCGACGCCGGCTTCACGGTCGACTCCGGCGAGACGTGTCACATCGGCGGGGTCGGCATCGACCTGGTCGGACGGGACAGCGGCTCCGGCATCGTCGGGTGGTCGCTCGGCGAGCTACCACGTCATGCAGGCCACGACGTGGACGGCATCCCGACAACGAGATCGCATACCGCCGTGCCGGTGCCTGTGTCCACCGTCCACCGCAACGGTGTCACGGCGATCGACCACGTCGTGCTGATGTCACCCGATCTCGACCGCACTGTCAGCGCGCTCAGTGACCTCGGTGCCCTTCCGCGGCGGGAACGCGACGCCTGGGTGGGCGAGCGGGCGGTCCGACAGATCTTCTACCGCTTCGGCGCGACGATCGTCGAAGTGGTCGGCTCACCGACAACATCGAACCCGGGCCCGTCGACGCTGTGGGGCATCACCTTCGAGGTCACCGACATCGACGAGGCGGCCCGGTTCTTCGGCGATCGCACCTCGACGGTCAAGGCTGCGGTGCAGCCCGGTCGGAGGATCACCACGCTGCGCCATCACGAACTAGGCCTGTCCGTGCGCACGGCGCTCATCTCGGCGCGCCCGCCCCGTACGTGATCAGGACAGCGCGATACCCAACTCGTCGGCGAACACCTTGATCATGTGCTGAACGGCGATCTCGTTGCGGCCAATGATCATGTGGTCGTGCTGACCGCGGCGCACCCCTTCGCCGCATTGCGGGAGCATTGCGAAATCCTCGTCGCGCACCGCGGCGTGCACACTGTCGTAGACGGCGTCGTACGTGGCGCGCATGTCGTCGTTCTGGGCGGGGACACGTGCCATCCAGCTGTGCCGAACAGTGCAGCGGGTGGGCTCGCCGGCGGGCAGGATGTCGATGATCTCCACTCCGACCGGGCTGTTGGCGAGGATGAGGTTCGGGTAGATCCAGTAGATGACGCCCATGTTCGTCGACGGGTCTCGCGGTGCGGAGGCGTCGGGGTCGAGGTTGGTGATCCAGGTGAACGGGAATCCGATGCGATGGTGCCGGCCGAACTCGTCGTAGATCGCGGTGTTGGCCAGCGTGTTCTGTCCGATCACGCTCTGCCCGTGCACGAATGGGAAGTGATAACCCTCGGCGAAGGCCTCCAGCGCACCCTTCACGAGACACCTGAGGTGAACTCGCGATCTGCGTGGTAACCATAGGACTGGTAGCTCCACCGCTCGAGATCCGTTGCCACGGTTCCGAGATGAGCATCCAGGTCCATCGTCGCGTCGGCGGACAGGACGGCCCAGATGAAGCCATACCGTTCCTCGGAGGGCAGCTCGACGAGGCCGTAGTCCTTCAGGTTCATCGAGTCGAAGCCGGCGCGCCCGGGCACCATGAACAATTCACCGGTGTTCTTGTAGGTCCAGGCGTGATAGGGGCAGACGAACCGTGATGCGTTGCCGGAACCGCAGGCCGGCATGGCACCGCGGTGCCGACAGTAGTTCAGCAGCACGCGGCTGGTCCCCTGCCTGTCCCGGGTGACCAGGAGCGAATCGCCGAGTACCGAACGGACCACGTAGTCGTTGCTGTTCGGCAGTTGCGCTGACGGCACGATGGCCAGCGGCACCCGGCGCAGGATCTGCGACTCTTCGACGTCGGTGGTCTTCGGGTCGCGGTAATAGTGCAGCGGCACCCGTAATTCGCGATCGGCCATGTCGGTGGTACCGGCGACCGCGTGCGCGAGCGCCCGTTCGGTCAACGCCTCGTCATCGCAGGGGGTGGAAGCAGCCATGGGCCTGACCATACATCTACCATCAAGTGTATTGTCAATGGTCGATCCCGCGACGTGCGACGATCGCTGCATGCGTAGGCACGGGTGGTCGGGAGACATCCCCCGCGACGACGACGAGGCGGCGCGCCGGATCCTCGACGCCGCCCGCGAGGCGATCGACGGCGGCCGACCCGCGACGGTCTCGTCCGTGGCGCAGACGCTGGGCGTCACCCGGCAGACCGTGTATCGCTACTTCCCCACCCAGGAGGCACTGCTCGCCGCCACGGCCCTGTCCTCGATCGACGCCTTCCTCGACCAGCTCACCGCCAAGCTCGGCAACATCAGCGACACCACACAAGCTGTTGTCGAGGGCATCGCCTACACCCTCGAGCAACTCTCGCACGACCGGTACCTGCGCTTGGTCGTCGAACCCGGGAAGGCATCCGCGTTCACCGCGGGCGTGACATCCGATGTCGCGATCGGTTTCGGCCGGTCGATCCTGGAACGCTTCGACATCGACTGGCGCGCAGCCGGTTTCGACGGTGCACAGCTCGACGGTCTCGTGGAGTTCATGCTGCGGACGCTGCAGTCGTTCATCATCGACCCCGGCGGGCCGGGTCGTCACGGCGAGGGGTTGCGACAGTATCTGCACGACTGGATCGCCCCGGCCATCCGCGCGCGGGCGGCGACGACGTCGGCGCGGTGACGCGGCGAGTCATCGGGCGGACCGGCGGGCCCGTTGCCTATCCTCTGCGCATGCAGGTCGAGACTTCCGGTGACGTCGTGGTGATCCACACCGACGGCGGCTGCCGACCGAATCCCGGACCGGGCGGCTGGGGTGCGGTGTTGCGCCAGCGCCAGCACGTGCGCGAGATGTGCGGCGGCGAGTCCGGCGTCACGAGCAACAACCGCATGGAGCTGATGGCCCCCATCATGGCGCTCGAGGCGTTGACCCGGCCCGTGGTCGTACACCTCTACACCGACAGCACCTACGTACGCAACGGCATCACGAAGTGGGTGCACGGCTGGGAACGCAACGGCTGGGTCACGGCCGCCAAGCAGCCGGTGAAGAACGTCGACCTGTGGCAGCGGCTCCAAAAGGCTTGTGCGCGACACGATGTCGAGTGGTTCTGGGTGAAGGGCCACTCCGGCATCGACGACAACGAACTGGCCGATGTGCTTGCCACCCGCGGCATGGCCGAGGCGATCGCGGCAGGCGTCGCGATCTAGCGGCACTCAGGCGACCTGGTTGTCCGGTGGTGCGGGTCCGCCGGGTTCTGAGGGGTCGGCCGCCCCTCGTGTGGGCTCCTCGTCGTCGGGTGGGCGGAGGAGGCGTTCGGGGGTGTGGTGGGTGTTGATGCGGGTTTGGCCGGTGTCGAGGTTCGGCGGCGGAGCCCATTCGACCTCGTGGCGGGTGTTCATCGACGTGGTCCAACCGCCTTCATTCACCGCGCGTTTGTCGGGTGGGCAGGCCAACCCGAGGTCGTCGACGTTGGTCAGTCCTGGGTGACGTGGTGGACCTGGCAGCCGTAGGCCCCGACGGGGCAGCCGGGTTTGGTGCAGCCTCCGTCGCGGGCGATCAGCATGATCCGCTGCGCTGCCGACGCCACTCTCTTCGTGCGGAACAGGTCCAGAGCGGACCCGGTGGCCCGGTCGAACACCGCCAAATAGTGCGAGGCGTGCGCCCCCATGCGGATCACGTCCTTGATGGGCAGCCGGGTGCCGCCACCCGTCGTCCCGATCCCGGCGCGCGATTCCAAATCCTGCAGCGTGGTCCGCACAATGACGGTCACCGGTAACCCGTTCAGTTGACCCAGCTCCCCGCTCATCAGGGCGATGCGTCCGACCGCGACCAGCGCGTCGTGCTGGCGTTGAGCCAGGCTGCGGTGATCACTGTCGATCTGCGCCTGCGTCGGTGTCCCCGACGTGCAGGGTTCGGGGTCGTCGGGGTTGCACATTCCCGGGGCGGCGTATTTGGCGAAGATCGCCTCCCATATCGCCGCCGCCTCCGGGGTCAGATCGGCCCGCCACGCGGTCATCCCGTCCCGACCCTGCCGCCCCTTACTCAGGGAACGTTTCCGGGTGCGTTCGGCATCGTCGGGTTCAGGACCGTCCTGATCCAACAAAAACAGCTCCAGATCCGCAGCGTCGCGCGTTTCTTTCGGGCCGGCGCCGGTGGCGATGCGCACCACATCGGCTTCGAACTGCTCGCGGGTCGTCGTATCGACGAAGCCGGGCAGCTTGCCGACCGTTTTCCGGATGATCTCCACATGCTCCGGCGTGATCCGCCCCAGCTCCTGCGCGGCCGCGGTCGCCGGCAACGCCGGCGGGAACGGTGTCCCGGTGATCGACTGCCGGGGAGCCAGCAGCGCCGCCTCGGTCAGCCGACGGTGCGCTTCGGAGCCACTGATCCGATAGCGGATCGCCAGCACGTCGCGCCAGTTCTTGGCGCCCATCTTCTGCGGGGTGGTCTCGACCTGCAGCCGCGCCAGGGCGCGATGCCCGGCGGCGGGCAGCCGGCAGGACGCGGATTGCAGCTCATCGAGCAGCTCCACTACGTCCGCGGCGGTGGACAGGTCCAGATCGGCGGCGAGCACGGCATCGACGGCAGCCCGTAGCCCCGCCACCGCCTCCCGCGCCTCCGACATACTTCGAACATACATTCGACACCCGACAAGCTGACTGACTCAAACTTTCTGGCAGGGTCGCCGGAGAATGATGGTGACACGTCCAGAGGGACTGTCAGATGTCCAGATCGCGGAAGATGAAAGTCAGCAGCCTGGTGGCGATTTGTCTATCCCGCGCCGAATGCACGATGGCAGTTAGACCACACCGGCTACGTCCTCACCCGCGGCCGCCAGTGCGTCATCTTCCAGCTCATCGATGATCACTCCCGCTACGCGGTCGCCTCCCATGTCACCTGGAGTGAAACCCCCGAGGCGGCGATCGCCGTGTTCGACAAGGCTGTTCGCCGTCATGGCGCACCCCAACGACTGCTGACCGATGACGGGATCGCGCTCAACCTGTGATGCCTCAGGACATCGGTGACACCCGTGGTCACGATGGGCACCACCGACTACTCCCACACCACCTCGTCAGGCTTTTTGTCCGGTCGCAACCCACGCCAACTCGGCTGTCGCAGTCGCCCGTCCGACGTCCTCTCGCTGTAGCGAACCTCGCCCACCAACTCCGGCCGCACGAAGGTCACCCCCTTCGCGTCGGGTCCGGTCAGTCGAGCGGTGAAGGGTGACTCGTCGGTGTGCAACGGCTCCAGCATCCCCTTGAGCGATGCCAGATCCTTGTCCGTGAACCCTGTGCCGACGCGTCCGACGAAGTGCAGGCCATTGGTCGGATCGTCGGGATCGGGCACGCCGATCAGCAGCGCACCGATTCCACTGGTGCGCCCCTCCCCCGCACGCCAGCCGCCGATGACGACTTCCTGTGTGCGCCAGAGCTTGTCCTTGATCCACGATTTCGATCGCCGGCCCGGCTGATATGTCGAGTCCCACTTCTTGGCGACCACACCCTCGTAGCGACTCTTCTCGACGTGGGCCAGCGCCTCGGCGCCGTCACCCTCCAGCAGGTCCGGGACGATGGGCGCCCCGCCCCGCGCCAGCGTCTCGAGCAGCGTGCGCCGGTCGCGATACTTCGCCCGCAGCAGTGAGCGCCCGTCCAGCGCGAGGATGTCGAACGCCCAGAACTCGACGTTGGTGTCGCGGGTGCGATGCTGCATCGCTTGGAAACTCGGCACACCGTCGGTGTCCAGGGCCACGATCTCCCCGTCGAGGATCACGTGGTGGTCGGCGAGATCGGCTGCCAGTGACTGCAATTGGGGGAACTCACGGGTGACATCCCGACCGCTTCGCGACGTCAGCGTCAGCGTGCCGTGGTCGGCGTCGACCAGCAGCCGGTAGCCGTCCCATTTGCCTTCGAACGCCCATACCGCCGATGTCAGGTGAGCCACGGACCCGTGCGTGGCGAGCATCGGCGACATGTCCTCCGGTGTGAAGGTGTGCTGCTCCTTCATCCGATGCGCCAACCAGTTCTTGCCGTCCGTCTGGATCAGCGCGTAGCGACCCGTGATCTTCGACCCGTGCAGGGTGACGATCACCTCGCCTTTGCGGCCCTCGATGGGCTTCTCGCCGTCGACTCCGGGATCGAGGAACTTCTCTGTCTCGTACGTGCCGGAGTCCCACACGATGACCTTGCCGCCGCCGTACTCGCCGGCTGGGATCTCGCCTTCGAATGTCGCGTATTCGAGCGGGTGATCCTCGGTGTGCACGGCGAGGTGGTTCACCGACGGTGTCTCGGGAAGGTTCTTCGGTACGGCCCACGACACCAGAACACCGTCGCGCTCGAGTCGGAAGTCGTAGTGGAGCCTGCGCGCGTGGTGCTCCTGGATCACGAAGGTGTCGTTGGCGCCGCGGACCGGCGACGCCGCCGGCACCGGTTCAGGGGTCTTGCCGGGATCGCGCATCCGCCGATACGTGCTGAGCCCGTCGGCGACGGGAGCATCGGCGTCCAGAGCGTGGAGCAGATCGCCGTCGCGTTCGACGCGTTCGAGGACCTCGTCGAAACGCAGGTGCCTCACGTCGGGATCCTCGAGCTCTTCCCAGGTTCGTGGTGCCGCAACAGTCGGTTCGGCGCGTCCGCGCATCGAATACGGCGAGATCGTGGTCTTGGCGCCGTTGTTCTGGCTCCAATCCAGGAACACCCGGCCTGCTCGCAGACTCTTGGTCATCGTCGCGGTTACCAGCCCCGACATCGACTTCTCGAGTTGCTGCGCAACACGTTTGGCGAGAACCGATGCCCCACGCGAGCTGACCGGCTCGGTGAGCGGCACGTACAGGTGCACACCCTTGCTGCCGCTGGTGACGGGATAGGTGCGGAGCCCGATCCCCGTCATGAGCTCGCGGACCGCGAATGCGACCTCGGCAACCTGCGGCATCGTGACACCTTCGCCGGGGTCCAAGTCGAACACCACCCGCGTCGCCGGCCCCTGCTCGCCGGCTCCGCCCTCCCGCTCCTTCCCGCCGGAAACGAACCGCCATTGCGGCACATGCACCTCCAACGCGGCCTGCTGCGCGATCCACGCCAGTCCCTCGCGGGAGTCGATGATCGGGTAGGTGGTGCTACCCGATCTGTGATGAATCGTGGCCCGATGCAACCAGTCCGGCGCCGACGACGCGAGCTGCTTCTCGAAGAAGTCCGCCGCGTCGACTCCGTTGGGCCACCGTTTCCGAGTGACGGGACGGCCCGCGATGTGCGGGAGCATGAACTCCGCGATCGCGACGTAGTACTCGAACACCTCGGCCTTCGTGGTGCCGGTGGCCGGGTAGAGCACCTTGTCCGGGTTCGTCAACCGAACCCGCTCGTATCGCTCCACCCGGCCAGTATCCCGCGAGCACCGTGCACCGGGGGCCGGAACCCGGCGGCGTCACTGCACGTCAGTTCAGCCGTTCACCCGACTTCGGGTGGAACAGGTGCACCGCTGCGTCGTCCCGGATGCGCAGCGTCGCCGTCGCGGCGAGCTTGGGCGCGGTGCGCGGGTTACAGCGGGCGACGAGTTCGACCCCGGAGCCGGCGTGGGTGTAGACGTACGCTTCGCTGCCGAGGTCCTCGACGAGGTCCACCACGACCTCCACGCCGTCACCGTCGTCGGAGAGCTCGAGCTGCTCGGGCCGGATGCCGAAGGTGACCTCCGACAGGCCCGCGTCCGAGATCTTCGTCAGATCGCCGCGCTCCAGCGGCAGCACGGAGTCACCGATCTTGACGCCGTCGGACGCGACGGGCAGCGTCACCAGATTCATCGCGGGCGAGCCGATGAAGCCGGCGACGAATGCGTTGGCGGGCCGGTCGTACAGCTCGTTGGGCGATGCGAATTGCTGCAGCTTGCCGAATCGCAGCACCGCGACTCGGTCACCCATGGTCATCGCCTCGACTTGGTCGTGCGTGACGTACACGGTGGTGGTGCCCAGACGGCGTTGCAGTGCCGCGATCTGAGTGCGTGTCTGCACGCGCAGCTTGGCGTCGAGGTTCGACAGCGGCTCGTCCATGCAGAACACCTGCGGCTCACGGACGATCGCGCGGCCCATCGCGACGCGCTGACGCTGACCGCCGGACAGCTTGGCCGGCTTGCGATCCAGGAACTCGGTGAGGTCGAGGATCTTGGCGGCCTCCTCGACTTTGCGGCGCCGCTCGTCGGCCGAAACGCCACGCAGTTTGAGCGCGAATCCCATGTTCTCGGCGACGGTTTTGTTGGGGTACAGCGCGTAGTTCTGGAACACCATCGCGATGTCGCGATCCTTGGACGGCACGCCGACCATGTCTTTCCCGCCGATCCGGATGTGGCCCTCGTCGATGTCCTCGAGGCCCGCCAGCATCCGAAGCGCGGTGCTCTTACCCGACCCGGACGGGCCGACGAGCACGACGAACTCGCCGTCGGCGATCTCGAGGTCGAGTGAGTCAACGGCCAGCTTGTCGGAGCCGGCGTAGATGCAGGACGCGTTCTCGTAGGTGATCGATGCCATGTGAAACTCCTTGCTCTGTCTGAGGTCTGGGTGGATTACTTGATCGCGCCGAACGAGAGGCCGCGCACCAGCTTGTTCTGCGCGAACCATCCGCAGAGGATCACGGGCAGGGCGGCCATGGTCGCGGCCGCGGACAGCACGGCCCAGTACTGCCCCTGCCCGGCGATGAAGCCGACCAGGTACACCGGCATGGTCTGCGCGTTCACGGCCGTGAGATTCACCGCGAAGAAGAACTCGTTCCAGGCGAAGATGATGCAGATCAACGCCGTCGCCGCGATGCCGGGTGAAACCAGCGGGAGAATCACCTCGCGCACCGAACGCCACAGGCTCGCCCCGTCGAGGCTGGCTGCCTCGAGTAACTCACCGGGCACCTCGAGGAAGAACGAGCGCATCATCCACACCGCGATCGGCAGGTTCATCGCCGTGTACATGATGATGAGGGCCCAGATGTTGTCCAGTAGACCGATGTTCGAGACGATCACGTAGAGCGGCAGGATCACCGCGACAACCGGGAGCATCTTGGTGCTCATGAAGAAGAACAGCGCGTCCTGCGTCTTGCGGACCGGCCGCAGCGACAGCGCGAACGCCGCCGGGACGCCCAGCAGCAGCACCAGGATCGTCGAGATTCCGGTCGCGAACACCGAATTCAGCATCGCCGGCCCGATCCCCTGACCGAAGACGGCCTTGAACTGATCGAGCGTGGGTGTGAAGAAGAAGGTCGGCGGATTCGTCGCCGCCTGCCCCTCGGACTTGAACGCTGTCAGGACCATCCACAGCACCGGGAAGAAGAAGCCGAGACCGGCGACCCACGCCACCAGGCCCCACACGTCGAACGTGCGGCCTTTCTTCTTACTCGCCAACCGCGGAGCGTCTCCGGAATCGGTGTTTTCCGTAGTGTCAACCATATTCGCCGTGCTCATGGCTACGCCGCCTCTTCCTTGCCGGAGAACGATTTGAAGATCAATCGGAGTGCGAAGTTCGCGATGACGATCGTGAAGAGCACCACCACCACGCCCATCGCGGCGGCCTGGCCCATGTCGAATCCCAGGAACGCGCGCTGGTAGATGTAGAACGGCAGGTTCGAGCTGGCCACCCCCGGTCCGCCCTGCGTCATCATGTAGATGGCGTCGAAGGTGTTGATCAGGTAGATCGCGCCCAGCACCACGCCGAGTTCGATGAACCGCCGCAGGTGCGGCAGAGTCAGTTCCCGGAACAATTGGAAGCCCGTCGCTCCGTCGACGCGACCGGCCTCGAGCTGGTCGCGCGGCATCGACGTCAGGCCCGCGAGGATCAGCAGCATCATGAACGGCGTCCACTGCCATATCAATTCGACCATGACCATGGTCAGCGGGAACTGCCCGATCCAGTCCACCGGCCCGATGCCGACCAGGCCGAGGAACCAGTTGAGGATGCCGTTGTTCGGGTCGAGGATCGTGGTCTTCCAGATCAATGCCGCCGCGACAGGGGTGATGAGGAACGGTGTGATGAGCAGCGTCCGCACGACGCCGCGGCCAGGGAAGGCCCGATCCAACAGCAGCGCGAACAGCAGCCCGAGGAACGCCGAGATGATGACGACGCCCACGATCAGAACGACGGTGTTGACGGCCACCGACCAGAACTGACTGTCCTTGACGACGGCCACGTAGTTGCCCAGGCCGACGAATCGGCTCGAGCCGGGCCGCACCAGATTCCATGACAGCGTGGAGTAGTACAGCGTGAGCACGAAGGGGATCTGCGTGACGATGATCATGAAGATCAGCGCCGGCAGTAATGGTCCCCGTCGGCGCCAGCCCTCGGCACGGCTGACGCCGGCGTTCTGGCCCTCCTTGATCTTGCGGACGCGTTCGGCGACGGCGTCATCCGTGGCCGAGGAGTTCTCAACGGTTGTGGTCATCCCTGCTGCTCCTGGTAATCACGGCCGACGACCTCGGCGTACTGCTGGGCTTGGGCGAGCGCGTCGTCGACCGACTTCTGCCCGGCGATGGCCGCGCTGATCTGCTGACTCACCCGAGTTCCGAGGTCCTGGAATTCCGGGATCCGCACGAACTGCACACCCTCGTACGGAACGGGTTGAACGGTGGGCTGTTCCGGGTCCGCGTTCTTGATCGACCGAAGCGTGAGCGGGCCGTAGGCTTTCGAGATCGCCTGATACTGCGGTAGATCGGTGTAGGTCGAGGTGCGACTGCCGGGTGGGACACGCGCCCAGCCCAACTTTTCCCCCACCAGCTTGATGTAGTCCTTACTGGTCATCCACGAGATGAACTTCCATGCGCCGTCGGGGTTCTTCGCGGCCTTCGGTATCGCCAGCGCCCAGGTGTAGAGCCAGCCCGAATTCTCCTTCTTGACGATCGGCGCGGGCAGGTAACCGATCTGTCCTTGCAGTTCCGGGTACGTCTTCGGATCCTCGAGGACCGACACCGCGGAGGTGGCGTCGTACCACATCGCGGTCTGGCCTTGCCCGAACAAGTTGGCGCACTCCTGGAAGCCCGTCGACGAGGCACCGAGCTCCCCGGCGTCGTTGATGAGGTCGACGTAGAACTTCACCGCTTCGGCGACCTCTGGACTGTCCAGCTGTGCGTTCCAGTTCTGGTCGAACCACCGGCCGCCGAAGGTGTTGATCACCGTGTCGAGTGGGGCGAGCACCTCACCCCAGCCGGGCTTGCCACGCAAGCAGATTCCGGCGTCCGAGACACCCTTGGCTTTGATGGTCTTGGCCCAGTCGGCCACCTCGGACCACTGGGGCTGGTAATTGGGATCCTGCGGAACCTGTATCCCCGCCTTGGCGAACATGTCCTTGCGGTACATCAGGAAGGACGACTCACCGTAGAACGGCACGGCGTACATGTCGCCCTGCTCGTTCGACAGTGACTTGCGCAGCGACGGGATGAAGTCCTGCTCGTCGTAACCGGGAGTGTTGCGTGCGTATTCGGACAGGTTTCGCAACCAGCCGTCCTTCGCCCACTCCGGCGTCTCGAAATTGGAGATCATCACCACGTCGAACTCGCTGCCGCCCATCGCCGTCGACATGGTGATCTTGGCGCGCGCCTGGTTCTCCGAGAGCGTGACGAACTTGAGCGTGATGCCCGGGTTCTCGGCCAGGAACTCCCGCGAGAGTTCCTGCGCGTCGGTCATCTGGGAGTTCGACACCAGCGCGATCGTCACCTCGTTGTCCGACGCACCGAGACTGCCCGCACCCGAGCAGCCCGCCGTCAGCGTCACACCCGTCGCCGCCGCGCATGCGGTGACCGCGCGCAGCAGTTTGGATAATCTTCGCCTCACCAGTTCCACCTCCACTATCCTTTGTTCAAAAGCCATCGGGCACAATCAATGTCGCAGACCAGCATCTTCGCCAGTCCGCCCCGCAACGCTGCGCGCGTGGCAATGTGTTTGGCCGCCCCGCTGGCGACCAGGATGGTCTTGGGGCATCTGCGGATGTCCTCGAGCGGCACGGACATCGAGCGCCGCGCGAGCTCGGTGACCACCGGGGTGCCGAACTCGTCGAAGAATCGGCCGCCGATCTCCCCGACGGCCCCGAGGGCGACGAGCTCGTCGAGCATGCGAACGTCGAGGAAGCTGGCCTCGAACAGGGTGGTCGACGTCGACGCCGCCCCGGTGCCGAACAGCATCGCGTCAGCGTGGCGGCCCGTCTCGAGCGTCCGCGAGATCACCGAGTCAGCGCTCATCGACGCGACCGTGGACCGATCGGCGTAGAGCGGCGCCGGCAAGCGGATGGCCTCGGCGCGGAGCGCATCGGCGCTGCGGCTGAGGATGAACTCCATGCCGGTCTGGTAGGCGGCCGTCGACATGGCGCCGTCCAGCTGCACCACGGTGCGGCAGCTGGCCCCACCCGGCACCAGCGCGCTCGCGACCGCGACCTGTTCCGGCCCCCAGGTGAAACCGACGACGTCGTCGGCCGACAGTCGCCTCATGAGCAGAGCCGCGGCGGCGCGTCCGACGCTCGCGAACGCCGCAGGCCGGCCGGGTGCGCCGACGTCGATGCCGTGGCCGGTGACGACCGCCTCCGTCAGCCCGAACGTCGCTTCGAGCTCGCGTTCCTCGTCAGCATGCAGGCTGCCCTGCAGCGTGGCCGGCACCACCACCTCGATGCGGACGAGCCCCTTGGCCTTGGCTCGGGAGATCAGTCGTCCCGCGGTCGGCCGCGACACGCCAAGTCGGCCGGCGATCTGCGCCTGTGTGAGCCCGTCGAGGTAGTAGAGCGTCGCTGCGCGCAGGGCCAATCGCAGGTCATCGGCACCGACCGACGCGAGGTCGGGAAGATCGGCCTGAGCCGTCCGACCGTTCGACGTCGGGTTCGCCACGATGCCGCGCCGCCTTTCCCGCGTGAGCATTTGCTCACGGGTGCGAGTAGATGCTCATCACGCTAGCATCATGGATGTGACGTACACAACACTTGCCGACTTCAAACCCGTCCCCCGTCTCGGCCGCGGCGAGCCGGACCGCGACACGATCGGGGCGAGTAGCGTCGGGACTGTGGTGACCGTGTCATGAAACTCAATGCCGAGAATCAGCCGCGCATCCCGATCGACAAGCCGACCTACGACCGGGCCCACACCGGCGTCGGCATCGTGCATTTCGGCGTCGGCGGCTTCCACCGTGCCCATCAGGCCGCCTACGTCGACCGCCTCCTGAACGCCGGCCGGGCCGACGGGTGGGGCATCTGCGGCGTGGGCGTACTGCCCGCGGATCGCAGGATGGCCGACGTGATGGCCGCGCAGGACTGCCTGTACACCTTGCTGCTGGAGCACCCCGACGGGACCCGAGAGGCACGGGTCATCGGATCGATCGTCGACTACCGATACGCGCCCGACGACGCGGAGGGCGTCATCGAGCTGCTCGCCGCGCCGAGCACACGCATCATCTCGCTCACCATCACCGAGGGCGGTTACCAACTCGACGACCTGCCGGAGATCAACGTGTTCGGCCTCGTGACCGACGCGCTGGCCCGCAGACGCGAGCGCGGCGTGCCCTCCCCGACGATCGTCTCGTGCGACAACATCGAGGGCAACGGTGACGTCGCACGACACGCCTTCACCGAGTACGCCGACTCCGTTCACCCGGGACTCTCGGACTGGATGGCCGAACACACCCGTTTTCCCAACTCCATGGTCGACCGCATCACACCTGTCACCACCCCCGCAGTGATCGACACGGTGGCAACCGAATTCGGTGTCGATGATCAATGGCCCGTGATCGCCGAGCCGTTCACCGCATGGGTGCTCGAGGACACGTTCTCCGACGGCCGGCCTCCGTGGGAGGACGCTGACGTCCTCCTGGTCGACGACGTCACCCCCTACGAGCTGATGAAACTGCGCCTGCTCAACTCCGGTCACCAGACCCTGTGCTACTTCGCCTATCTGGCGGGCTACCGGCTGGTGCACGACGCCGCGGGCGATCCGCTGTTCGCCGAGTTGCTGCGGCGCTACTTCGCCGAGGCCGAGCCGACGCTGCCGCCGGTTCCCGGCATCGACCTCGCCGACTATCAACGCACCCTGATCGAGCGCTTCGCCAACCCGGGAGTGCGCGACACCATCGCCCGACTCTGTGCCTACTCCTCCGACCGGATTCCGCAGTGGCTTGTTCCCGTCATCGAGGCGAATCTGAAAGCCGATCGCAGCGTGAACATCTCGGCCGCGGTGGTCGCCAGTTGGGCGCGTTATGCCGAGGGAGTGGACGAGCAGGGCGAGCCGATCGCCATCGAGGACAACCGCGCCGCGACACTGGCACCGCTGGCCGAAGCCCAGAAAGACAACCCGACCGCGTTCATCGAGAACACAGCTCTCTTCCGTGATCTCGCACGTCAGCCTCGCTTCGTCGAGGCCTATCGCGAGTCGCTCGAGTCGCTGCACCGCGTCGGCGCGCGCGCCACGCTGGAGGTGCTCCTGAACGGTGATGCGCAGTGAGCAGACAACGAGCACTCGTGATCGGTGAAGCGCTGATCGACATCGTGATTCGCGACGGCGACATCACCGGTGAGCACGTCGGCGGAAGCCCGTTGAACGTCGCTGCCGGGCTGGGCCGGCTCGGTCGAGGCGTCGACTTCCTCACCCACATCGGCGAGGACGAGCACGGCCGTCGCATCGCCGAGCACCTGCACTCCTCCGGCGTCGAGCTGGTGACCGGCAGCAGCACGGCCGACCGCACGCCGACCGCACGGGCGATACTGGATGAGCACGGCGGAGCCACTTACGAATTCGACATCGCCTGGCAGCTGAGCGGAATCCCCGAGGTACCCCCGCCTCTGGTGGCGCACGCCGGTTCGATTGCCGCGGTGCTGGAACCGGGATGTCGCGCGGTGGCTGCGCTGCTCGACACCTATCACCCGTCGGCGACGGTGACCTTCGACCCCAACGTCCGGCCGTCGCTGATCGACGACGCTGACGCCGCCCGCAACCGTATCGACCGCCTGATCGAGCGCAGCGACATCGTCAAGGTCAGCGACGAAGACCTGGCCTGGTACGACAAGGAGCATTCCCCGGAGGAGATCGCGCGCACGTGGCTCGACCTCGGTCCGGCCGTCGTCGTCGTGACGCTGGGCGAGCGGGGCGCGCACGGGGTCGTCGCGGGGGGCAGCGTCGACGTCGCGGCACCTGCGGTCGACGTCGTCGACACCGTGGGCGCCGGAGACTCCTTCATGGCAGGACTCATCGACGCGCTCTGGGACATGAACCTGCTGGGCGCCGAACGCCGGCCCGACCTGCGCCGACTCTCCGAGTCAGCGCTGGCCCAGGCACTGGAGACGGCCGCGCTGTCGTCGGCGCTCACCGTCTCTCGCGCGGGCGCCGACCTCCCCGATCGGGCGACCCGCGACGCGGCCGCGGCCAGGTCCGGCCCGCATGCGGGTCGACCCGGCTAGCCTGAGGTGATGCGGTCCATCTGGAAGGGTTCGATCGCCTTCGGGCTGGTCAATGTCCCCGTCAAGGTCTACAGCGCCACCGAGGACCACGACATCAAGTTCCATCAGGTGCATGCCAAGGACAACGGGCGAATTCGATACAAGCGCGTGTGCGAGGTGGACGGGGAGGTCGTCGAGTACCGCGACATCGCCAAGGCCTACGAGTCCGAGGACGGCCAGACGGTCATCATCACCGACGACGACATCGCCACCCTGCCGGAGGAACGCAGCCGCGAGATCGAGGTGCTCGAGTTCGTGCCCGCCGGCGACCTCGACCCCCTGATGTACGACCGGAGCTACTTCCTCGAACCCGACGGCAAATCGTCCAAATCGTATGTGCTGCTTGCCAAGACGTTGGCGGAGACCGACCGTGTGGCGATCGTGAACTTCGCGCTGCGCAACAAGACACGACTGGCCGCACTGAGGGTCAAGGACTTCAGCAAGCGTGACGTGATGATGATCCACACCCTGCTGTGGCCCGACGAGATCCGCGATCCCGACTTCCCGGTGCTGGACAAGGATGTCGAGATCAAGCCGGCGGAGCTCAAGATGGCCAGCCAGGTGGTCGATTCCATGACCGACGACTTCAATCCCGACCGCTACCACGACGACTACCAGGAGCAGCTGCACGAGCTGATCCAGGCCAAGCTCGAGGGCGGCGAGGCTTTCACCACCGAGGAGCAACCCACCGAGCTCGACGAATCCGAGGACGTCTCGGATCTGCTGGCCAAGCTCGAGGCGAGCGTCAAGGCGCGCAAGGAGCAGAGCTCCGGGAAAGACGAGCCCGCCAAGAAGGCGCCCGCGAAGAAGGCCGCCAAGAAGGCCCCGGCCAAACAGGCCGCGAAGAAAGCTCCGGCCAAGAAGGCTGCGAAGAAGGCCGCCGCGAAGAAGTAGAACGTGTTCCAGAAATAGCCCACGGGACGGCGGCGCGCTTGCTAGCGTCACGGCCGTGATCCTGGACAGATTCCGGCTCGACGATCAGGTGGCCGTGGTGACGGGCGCGGGCCGCGGCCTCGGCGCGGCGATGGCCGTCGCCTTCGCAGAAGCGGGCGCTGACGTGCTGATCTCCGCGCGAACGCAGTCCCAGTTGGAGGAGGTCGCCGAGCAGGTTGCCGCAACGGGCCGGCGCGCGCACATCGTGGTCGCCGACCTCGCCCACGCCGAGGACACCGCGGCGCTGGCAGCCCAGGCGGTCGAAGCGTTCGGCAGACTAGACATCGTCGTCAACAACGTCGGCGGGACCATGCCGAACGCGCTGCTGAACACCTCCACCAAGGACCTGCGCGACGCCTTCGCCTTCAACGTCGCCACCGCCCATGCGCTCACGCTCGCCGCGGCGCCGCTGATGCTCGAGCACTCCGGCGGCGGCAGCATCATCAACATCACCTCGACGATGGCGCGGGTCGCCGGACGCGGCTTCGCGGCCTATGGCACCGCGAAGGCCGCGCTGGCGCACTACACCCGCCTCTCGGCGCTCGACCTCGCTCCGCGCATTCGCGTCAACGCGATCGCGCCGGGCTCGATCCTCACCTCAGCGCTCGACATCGTGGCGAGCAACGAGGAGTTGCGCACACCGATGGAGAAGGCCACACCGATGCGCAGGCTCGGCGATCCGCTCGACATCGCCGCGGCCGCGGTCTATCTCGCCTCCCCGGCAGGCGCCTATCTCACCGGCAAGACCCTCGAGGTCGACGGTGGCATCACGTACCCGAACCTCGAACTGCCCATCCCCGATCTGTGAAGGACACCATGACGATTCGCGTCGCTGCCATCGGAACCGGAAACGTCGGCAAACACGCTCTGGCGCAACTGATCACGGACCCGAAGTTCGAGCTGACCGCGGTGTGGGTGTCCTCGGACGCCAAGGCCGGCACCGACGCGGGCGAATTGGCCGGACTCGGGGTGTCGACCGGGGTGCCGGCCACCACCGATCTCGACGCCGTGATCGCCACGGGCCCCGACTGCGCGGTCTACACCGCGATGGCCGACAACCGGTTACCCGAGGCGCTCGAGGACTACCGACGCATCCTGGCCGCCGGCATCAACGTCGTCGGCAGTAGTGCGGTGTTCCTGCAGTACCCGTGGGGAGTGTTGCCCGACGAGATGGTGACTCCGATCGAGGAGGCCGCCAAGGCGGGCAATGCCAGCGTCTTCGTGAACGGCATCGATCCGGGTTTCGCGAACGATCTGCTGCCGATGGCACTGGCCGGTACCTGTCAGAGCATCCAGCAGATCCGCTGCATGGAGATCATCAACTACGACACCTACGACAGTGCGACGGTGATGTTCGACGTCATGGGGTTCGGGGGGAGTCTCGACGAGACGCCGATGCTGCTGATGCCCGGCGTGCTCAGCTTGGCGTGGGGATCGGTGGTACGGCAATTGGCCGCGGGCCTGGGCCTCGAGCTCGACGAGGTGACCGAGACGCACACCCGGGTGCCCGCCCCGGAAGATTTCGACATCGCCTCGGGCCACATCGCCGAAGGGACCACGGCAGCAATCCGGTTCGAGGTTCGCGGCATGAAAGACGGCGAGGTGGCGGTGGTTCTCGAACACGTCACCCGACTGCGCGACGATCTCTGCCCGGACTGGCCGCAGCCTGCGCAGCACGGCGGTTCCTACCGCATCGAGATCACCGGCGAGCCGTCCTACACGGTGGACCTGTGTCTGAGCAGCCCGAACGGCGATCACAACCACGCGGGACTGGTCGCGACGGCCGCCCGCGTGGTGAACGCCATCCCCGCGGTCATCGATGCCGCGCCGGGAATCGTGACAGCGCTCGACTTACCTCCCGTGACTGGCAAAGGTCTGTACGCTAAGCCCTGAACCTGCTGAAAGGACTCCGCATGAAGGCCCGCCTGACCACTTTCGCCGCTGTGCTCGTCGCCGGCGGAGCCTCCCTCGCGATCGCCGCTGCGCCCGCTGCGCTGGCCCAGCCGTCCTGCGTACAGACAGGTGAGGGCGGCGGCTTCCAGGGCGGCGCCAACACCGTGTGTGAGTCACCCGGCAATTCGCAGATCGACTCCCGTCCCGGCGTGTACGCCGAGCCCTGGGAGGGTGGTTTCGGCTGGGGTTACGGCCCCTACGTGCTCTGAGCCGACCGTGACGCGTCGAGTTCTGCGCTGCATGGCACTCGTGGGTGCGGGTGTCGCAATCGCCTGGGGCGGGACGGGTGTCGCGACCGCCATGCCGAAGTGCAGCGACGTCGGCAAGACGATCACCTACTGCGAGACCAACGGCAGCACGCAGATCACCGCGACGCCGCCGCCCTGGAACTGGGGTGGCTGGCAGGGCGGTGGCTACTACCCCTTCGGCGCGTTCGGCTACCTGCCCTGACCCCTGTGATCCCGGGTGGCGCATTGCCACGCCGCCGAGTTTACGGCTAACCTAACTTTTCTCTTCGCATCAACGAACAGAGAAGGATCGCGGGTGAAGCCCGACGTCGCTACACCGACCCGTCCCCTGTGGTTGCTGCTCGGCCCCGCCTTCGTCGCGGCCATCGCCTACGTCGACCCCGGCAACGTCGCGGCCAACGTCAGCGCGGGAGCCCAGTTCGGCTTCCTGCTCGTCTGGGTGATCGTCGCGGCCAACCTCATGGCGTGCCTCGTCCAGTACCTGTCGGCCAAACTGGGGTTGGTGACGGGCCGGTCACTGCCCGAGGCCGTGTCGGACCGGATGGGCACCCCGACGCGGTTGGCCTACTGGATGCAGGCGGAACTGGTGGCGATGGCAACCGATCTCGCCGAGGTCGTCGGCGGTGCCATCGCGCTGTACCTCCTGTTCGATCTGCCTCTGCTCGTCGGTGGGGTGATCACCGGCGCGGTCTCCCTGGTGCTGCTGCTGATCAAGGATCGTCGCGGCCAGACCGTCTTCGAGCGCGTCATCACCGGCCTCTTGGCGGTCATCGCCGTCGGCTTCTTCACCAGTCTGTTCGCAGCGCCTCCCCCCGCCGGTCAAGCCCTCGCCGGTCTGGTGCCGCGGTTCGACGGCCCCGAAAGCATCCTGCTGGCCGCCGCCATGCTCGGCGCGACGGTCATGCCGCACGCGGTGTACCTGCATTCGGGGTTGGCGCGCGACCGGCACGGGCACCACGCACCCGGCCCGCGTCGCAAGGCACTCCTGCGCGCCACCCGCTGGGACGTCGGCGCGGCGATGCTGGTCGCCGGGGCGGTGAATCTGTCGATGCTGCTGGTGGCCGCGACCACCCTGCAGGGCGTACCGGACACCGACTCGATCGAAGGCGCGTTCGCCGCGGTGCAGGGCAGTCTCGGCCACACCGTGGCGCTGCTGTTCGCGATCGGATTGTTGGCATCGGGGCTCGCGTCGTCATCCGTCGGCGCCTACGCCGGAGCGATGATCATGGACGGTTTGCTCCGCCGGTCGGTGCCGTTGCTGACCCGGCGGTTGATCACGTTGCTGCCCGCGCTGGCGGTGCTCGCGGCAGGCGTCGACCCGAGCCGCGCTCTGGTGTTGTCGCAGGTCGTGCTGTCGTTCGGCATCCCGTTCGCGCTCATCCCGCTGGTCCGGCTGACCAGTGACAGATCGCTGATGGGCGGTGACGTCAACCGGCGCATGACCACGACTCTGGGCTGGTTGGTTGCCGGGTTGATTACTCTGCTCAACGTGGTGCTCATCTATCTGACGCTGACCGGCTGAATGACGGCGCGACACCACTACTTCGCGTACGGCTCGAATCTGTCGGTGCGGCAGATGGCGCAGCGCTGCCCTGATGCCACCGATCCGCAACCCGCCACCCTGGCCGACCACGACTGGCTGATCAACGAACGCGGCGTCGCCACCGTCGAACCACAACCGGGCGGGGTGGTGCACGGCGTGCTGTGGCGCGTCTCCGATCACGACCTGGCGACGCTGGACAGCGCCGAGGGCGTACCCCTGCGCTACCGCCGCGACGCGCTGACGGTGCACACCGCCCACGGCCGGCGCACCGCCTGGGTCTACATCGACCATCGCGTCGAGCCGGGCCCGCCGCGCCCCGGATACCTCGAACGGATCCTCGAGGGCGCCCGACACCATGGTCTGCCGACCCGCTGGATCGACTTCCTGCAGCGATGGGACCCGACGCGGTGGCCCCGCCGCGAACACGACCCGGATTCGACTCCACCACAATCACTCTCGGAGCTGCTGAGCACGCGGGGAGTCAGCGAGCACAGTGAGCTGCGGTCGGAGTTCGGGTTCCTGGCCATCCACGGTGGTGGACTCGAGCAGATGACCGATGTGATCGCACGCCGCGCCGCCGATGCGGCGAACGCGTCCCTCTACATCGTCCACCACCCCGACCACTACCCTCACCATCTCGCGTCAGCGCTCTACGATCCGGCACACTCACCTCGGCTGGCGAATTTCCTCGACCACGTCGACGTCGCGGTGTCGCTGCACGGATACGGCCGGATGGGGCGCAGCACCGAACTACTCGCCGGCGGTCGGCACCGCGCACTCGCCCGGCACCTGGCCGACCACATCGCGATTCCCGGCTACCGCGTGATCACCGACCTCGACGCGATACCCCGCGAACTGCGCGGCCTTCATCCGGACAATCCGGTCAACCGCACCCGTAGCGGCGGCACTCAGCTGGAACTGTCCGCGCGGGTCCGCGGCAACAGCCCGCGCAGCGGCCTGCCGGGTGACGACGGTCTGGCTCCCGCCACGTCCGCCCTGGTGCAGGGATTGGTGCGGGCCGCCCGGGCCTGGCCCCCGGGCTGACGGAGAGACACCATCTGGGCGCAATCCGCAACCCGGGCTGCTCCGAATACCGGTTGTGAAGCAACACGGCGGCGCCGCGCACACCACCACGGCGCTCTACCGCACCCGGATCACCCACCTACGGCGTGCTCCGGTACATCACTATTTCGAGCACAAGAGCTACAGCTGGCTGGTCGACCTCGACGACATGCCGCAGGTGCCGGGGTGGCTGCGCCCGTTCGCGACCTTCGACCCCGCCGACCATCTGAGGCCCGCGCCCGTCGACACGCTGCGCGGCCGCGTCGATGCGTTCCTTGCCGAGAAGGGCATCGACCTGTGCGGCGGCCGCGTCACCGCATTGCTGCAGCCCCGGGTCCTCGGCTCGGCGTTCAACCCGTTCAGCTTCTACTGGTGCCACGGCCCGGACGGTGGGGTGCGCTACGTGATCGTCGAGGTACAGAACAGCCGCGGTGAACGGCACGCCTACCTACTGCCGCCGTCGGGCGACTGGCCCGCAATGGTCACCAAGAAGCTGTACGTGTCGCCGTTCAACGACGTCGACGGGCACTACCTGATCAATGCGCCGCATCCGGACGAGCACCTCGACCTGCGCATCTCGTTGCACCGCGAGAACCACCCGGCGTTCGTCACGACCATGCGGGGAGACCGCAGAGCCGCCGGGATCGGGCAGATCCTCGCGCTGCAGGTCATCTCGCCGCTGGCGCCGAAGATGAACTCGCTGAGCATGCGGGTGCAGGGCACCATGTTGCGCCTGCGCCGCGTTCCCGTCGTGCCGCATCCGGCGGAGGAGCGCGAGAAGGTGTATCACTCGTGATCGACGGGGACACCTGATGATCGCGACCTTGCCCCCCAGGGCGAAGCCCACGACTTCGACGGACAGCCTGCGGGCAGCCGCTAGGCTACCGCTCGTGACCGCCGAACTCGACGCTTTGCTGCGCCAGGTGGCCCGCCAGGACGTGGACGCCTTTGCCGCCCTGTACGACCAGACCCGGTCCCGGGTCTTCGGCCTGGTTCTGCGCGTACTGCGCGACCCGGGGTACAGCGAGGAGACGACGCAGGACATCTACCTGCAGGTCTGGCGCAACGCACACACATACGATCCGTCGGCGGGTTCACCGCTGGCGTGGCTGATGACGCTGGCGCACCGACGCGCGGTGGACCGGGTGCGCTCCGAGCAGGCCGCCAGCACCCGGGAATCCCGGTATGGCGCCGCCAACGTCGAGCCACCCGCCGATCACGTCGCCGACGAGGTGATCCTGGACGAGGAGCGGCGCCAGGTCGCCGCGTGCCTCGGGGCGCTCACCGACACCCAACGAGAATGTATCCAGTTGGCGTATTACGACGGTCTTACCTATGTGCAGGTTTCCGAGCATCTTTCGACGAATCTTGCCACCATCAAGTCGCGGATGCGTGACGCCATTCGCGGTCTCCGCCGATGCCTGGGGGTGACATGACCAGCCCGGAAGAACTGCTGTCCCTTGCGACGCCCTATGCGCTGCATGCGCTCAGTGACCCTGAGGTCGACGACATCGACCGTCAGCTCAGCGACGCCTCGCCCGACGTGGCCGAGGCGTTCCGCGCCGAAGTCCGCGCCGTGCGCGAGACGATGGCGGTGATCGCGGAAGCCACCGCAGTCGAGCCGCCGCCCGAACTTCGCGCACAGGTGTTGAGCCAGATCCAGCGCGACGGCGGCCGGGGTGGCGCGGTGCGCTCCATCGGACCGAAGCGCCGACGGTGGGCGACCGTCATGCTCGCCGCGGCAGCGGTGGTGGCCGTCGGACTGGGCGCCCTCGGGGTCGGTGTGGCGATGCGGCCGAGCGCCTCCGAGTCGACGACCGACCAGATCTTCGCAGCGCCCGATGTGCGGACCGTCTCGGGTGACATCCCCGGCGGTGGCACCGCGACCCTGGTGTTCTCCCGGGAGCGGGATTCCGGCGTGCTCGTGATGAACAACGTGACACCGCCCAAGCCCGGGACGGTCTACCAGATGTGGCTCGTCGCCTCCGACGGTCCGCATTCGGCGGGGACGATGGACGCCGGTGCTGTCACGCCGTCGACGACGGCGGTGCTCCCGGATCTCGGTGCGTCGAGCGCGTTGGCGTTCACGGTCGAACCGCCCGGCGGGTCGAAAGAGCCCACCACGCCGGCTTTCGCCGAACTGCCGCTGGTCTAGAACTCGAGCGTCGCATCACCCGCGACGGCGAGCACGTCGCGCACATCGTGTCCGCGCCGCCATGCCCGTCGTTGCCGCATCGCCCCGTTGCCGTGCTCGAACACCGCGGCCACGCCCCGGCGCACGACGTCCTCGTCGCCGGTGCGCTCCAGCGCCGGGCGCACCCAGTCGAGCATCTGTTGCAGCAACGTACGCATCGGCGCGGCCGTGTTGCTGCGCAGGTCCACACCGGAACCGTCGACGCCGTCGCGTGCGGCCTTCCAGTACGCCGCCTTCAGCGTCCAGGCATCCACTGTCGGCTGGGCCTGACCGCGCTCTTCCTCCGCGAGCGCGGTCATCACAGCCGCGCGCGACAATGTCGCCAGCAGAACCGTCTCCCCCACCGTCGCCGGCACGTCGGCGACCCTGATCTCCACCGTCGGGAAGTTCGCCGAGGGCCGCACATCCCAATAGACCATGCCGTCGTCGCGAATCACCTCGGACTGCACCAGCATCCGTACCGCAGCGTCGTAGTCCGCGGCGGAGTCGAAGAGCGGCGGCGGCCCGGCGCTGGGCCAGCGCGCCCACAGCACGCTGCGCCAGCTCGAGTGACCGGTGTCGGCGTTGCGGTAGATCGCCGAGTTGGCCGTCAACGCCAGCAGCACCGGCAGCCACGGGCGCAGCCGATTGGACACCACGACCGCCGCGTCGCGGTCCGGTACGGCGACGTGCACGTGGCACCCGCAGATGCCCTGCTCGTGGGCGATCATCCCGAAGCGGTCGCCGATATCGCGGTAGCGCGGGGTGTCGGTGACCGGGAAGTCGTGCGGCAACGTCGGCGGCAGACCCACCGCGAGTAACCGGGCACCTGCCTGACCAGCGGCATCGGCGACGGTGCCGCGCAGACGCGCCAGCGCGGTGTGGAGCTCCTCCGCGGTCTGCATCACGTCGGTCGCCGTTTCGATCTGACAACTGGTGAGCTCGAGTTGGAGGTCGAGCCCCAGGTCGGCGGCGCGCTCGGCGACGTCGCGGTTGCGGGGTAACGGTGCGCCAGTGTCCGGATCGACGAGGAGGAATTCCTCTTCGACGCCGATCGTGGGGATGTCTGCCATAGGGGTGAAGAACCTGCCGAAATTTTGATCCGGCCCGTCGGATAGTTCGACGACGGGCCGGATCGGCGGGAAAAGACTGCAGCCTTAGTGCCCCTGGCGGATCCCCTTCAAACCTGTCCCTACGATCGAACCGTGGCTGCAGAGTTGCGATTTGGTATCGGCGTCATGCGTGGCACCTCACGCGGGCAGCTGCACGACTTCTCACGGCAGGCCGAGGACCTGGGCTACGACGTGGTGCACGTGCCGGACCACCTCGGCGGCCCGGCGCCGTTCCCGGTGATGACGACGATCGCGATGGCGACCTCGACGCTGCGGGTCGGCACGTTCGTGCTCAACGCGGCGTTCTACCGGCCGGCGCTGCTCGCGCGCGACGTGGCGGCGCTGTGGGACGTGTCCGAGGGCCGGCTCGACCTCGGGCTGGGCACCGGTTATGTGAAAGAGGAGTTCGAGGCGGCGGGCATCCCGTTCCCGAGCGCCGGCGCACGGGTGGAGCACCTGCGCGAGACCTGCGCCTATCTCGCCGAACGCACACCCGACGTGCCGATCATGATCGCCGGCAACGGCGATCGGGTGCTGCGGCTCGCGGCCCGGATGGCCGACATCGTGGGTCTCACCGGAGGCGACCGGGCACCCGGCGCCGACGAGGATCCGCTGGCGGACAGAATCGCGTTCGTGCGCGACGCAGCCGGTGAGCGCTTCGATTCGCTGGAACTGAACATCGCGATCACCGCGATGCCGCTGGACGGTTCGGGCGTACCGGATCTGACCATTCCGCGCCACTTCCTGCCCGGGCTGTCCGACGACGAGCTGCTACGCCATCCGGGGGTGCTGTCGGGGTCCGCCGCGGACATGGCCGATCGGATTCGCGGTTACCGGGACCGGTACGGCATCAGCTATGTGACGGTGCAGGACCGGCACGCCCGCGCGTTCGGCGAGGTCATCGCGCTACTGAAATAGGTTGCGTTACAGCCACAGATACAGCCCGGACAGCAGCGCCCACATGCCGATGCAGTACGCCTCGAACGCGGCGCGCAGCGGGATCGGGGCGTGCCGCAGCTCCATGAAGTCGAGGCCGACGAGGCGCACCTTGATCGCGGCGATACCCAGCACGGCGACGCCGACCATGGAGCCGGTGCCGTGGTCGGCGCCGAGCGCCCAGGACAGCAGTGTGGCCGCGACGAGGACGAGCCAGCTCAGCCCGGCGCGGTTCTTGAGCAGCCCGACGATCGTCATGTCAGCTCACCAGGTAGAGCAGCGCGAACAGGAAGATCCAGAGCAGGTCAACCAGATGCCAGAAGCATGCCGCACCCTCGACCAGCGCGGTGCGGGTGAGGCTGAGTTCGGTGCGCCGCGTCTGGGTCGCCAGGAACGTCAGGGCACCAACGCCGAGGCAGACGTGGAACAGGTGCAGGCCGGTGAGGATGACGTAGTAGAGATAGAAGTGGTTGGCGCCCGGGCCGTGTCCCGCTTCTGCGAGCGCCACGTATTCGGTGATCTTGAGACCGATGAAGACCAGGCCGCAGAGGATCGCGGCCCCCGCTGCGCGGGTGGCGATGGTGCGCTGCGCGGCTCGCATGGCGTTCAGCGCGAGCACTACGCACAGCGAACTGGTCAGCAGTACCAGCGTGTTGGCCACGCCGACGCCGATGTGCAGGGTGGTCCGTGCCTGATCGAAAAGCTCTGGGGCTGTTGCGCGTTCGACGAGGAAGGTGACGAAGAACGCACCGAAGACGGCCATGTCGCCGAACAGGAAGACCCAGGTGCCACTTTCGGCGGGGACCCGGCGAGCAGTGGTCGTCACCCGGAGAGCGCCCGCTGAACGGTGATCGATTTCAGCGTCACCGCTGTCGTGGCGAACAGCCAGACGACGAGCACAAGTCCAGGAATGTAGAACGCGAACACCCCGTTCCAGGCGAGCGGTCCGTCGTTGAAGACGACCACGACACACCCGGGCAGAGAAAGCGTGGCCACCCACAGGTTGAGGTAGCCGTACCACCGCGGGAACGTCGGAGTGTCGGCCTGATCGGTGAACGCGGCGATGGCCAGCGTGACGTTCTGCACGATGATGGTCCCGACGATGCCGATGAACCACAGCCAGAAGACATCGTTGAGCGCCTGGGTGAGTTCGGCGGACCGGCCCTCGGGCCGGAAGGCGGCGACGCCGAGGAAGAACTGCGGAAAGATCAGCGCGGGGACGAACACGGTGGCGGCCATCAGCTGCGTCATCGATAACATGCCCCAGCCGCCCTCGGCGCGTTTGATGCGCAACACGATGACGGCGAGGAACGGCAGCGCCAGCGCGGCGCTGAGCAGAGCGCCCGAGACCCCGAAGCGGATCCAGAGTTTGTGATCGACGAAGAACGCGGCGATCTCGTCGGCAGAGGCCGCCGGGGAGAGCGGCGGGAAGAGCTGTGCGACGCCGGAAAAGCTCGCGCCGTAGAGAAGGATCATGATGCTGCCCGACCAGGCGCCGATGCGTTGCAGTGTCAGCTCCACGCCGGGGACGCTACCGGCGGAGGTCACAAGTTTTGTCACTTTTGCCATATGTGACGGGCTGGGGTTCAGCAGCCGCTGACCGGTAAGCTCCCAGCGTCGCCCCCGTAGCTCAGGGGATAGAGCACGGCTCTCCTAAAGCCGGTGTCGCAGGTTCGAATCCTGCCGGGGGCACTTTGTGATGTCGCAGGACATCGGAATAGCCGCGGACCTACTTTAGGTCCGCGGTTTTTTCCGTTTGGGGCCTTTGGGGGCGCCGGTGGGTTGGTAGTCCCTGGTGGGGTCGAGTGTGAAGTCGCGTAGGACTTCTCCGGTGGCGGCGTTGATGACGGTGATGTGGTGGTCCTGGGCGAGGATCAGAACGCGGGTTCGGTAGTGGTGGCGGCCGATGCCGATGTGGTGCAGGCGCCCGTTGACGCGCAGAGTGATCGCTCCGGCTTGGTCGACGCGGTCGGTGCGGACACGGTTGTGGGTGTCGATGCGCGTTGCTGGGTCGGCTTTGGGGCGGCTGGTGTAGATCACTGCTGGGGTGGCTCTGTGGGGCAAGGAGCGGTGGGGGCGGCGGTGGTTGTATTCGTCGACGAAGGTGTCGAGTTGGGTTTGGAGTTCGGCGATGGTGGTGGCGCGGGGTTGGCCGGTGAGCCATTTTTTGAGGGTTTGGTGGAAGCGTTCGACTTTCCCGCAGGTGGTGGGGTGGTGCGGGGTGGAGTTGATTTGGTGGACGCCGAGGCGGTGGAGTTCGGCTTCGAAGGCGTTGCGTCCGCCTTTGCCGCCGGCGAGGCGGGTGGTGAAGACCATGCCGTTGTCGGTGAGTGTGGAGTGGGGGATGCCATGGCGGGCAGTGGCTTTGGTGAATTCGGTGACGACGATGGCGCCGGTGATGCGGCGGTGGGCGGTGACGGAGATGGCCAGGCGTGAGCAGTCGTCAAGCCAGCACAGGATTTCGGTGTCGGCTCCGTGTGTGAGGCGCCAGTGGGTGAAGTCGGCTTGCCAGCGTTGGTTGGGCTGTGCGGCGGCGAAACGGATGTAGGAGCTTTTGGGGCGTTTCTGCGGGGTGGGTTCGACGAGGCCGGCGCGGGTGAGGTGGCGGCTGATCGTCGCGGCTGATACACGCAGGTGGTGGTGGTGTTCGAGGTGCCAGGCGATGGTGTGGGGGCCGGCGTCGAGGCCTTTGCCGGTCAGGGTGCGGCGCAGGTCGATGATGAGGTCGATGGTGGATTGTGGGAGCCGGCCTGGGCTGGTGTGGGGGCGCCGGGAGCGGGGTTCGAACGCGGCGTCGCCGTCGAGGGTGTAGCGCTTGATCAGCCTCGAGATCCAGCTTTGGGAGACGCCGTAATCGCGGGCGACCTGCGATTGTGAGCGGCCCTCGACAAGGACTGCGGTGATGACCAGACGAGCCTTCGACACCAGCCGAAACTGGCTGACGTACCTATGCCGATGTCGTGAGACACCCTATTCCGATGTCCTGAAACACCACACTGCCGGGGGCACTTTGTTGCTGTATTGCGTCGGGTGATGCCTGACATTTCTCCTCCGGGTGATGCCTGACAGTGTTTCGGCTGATGCTTGACAGTTGCTTCGGCTGATCCTTGACACTCCCTGAATGAGGGAGTTGAGCGTGGCTGAGCAGCGGTATCAGGCTGTGTTGGCGGTGATCAGCGATGGGTTGTCGATCTCGCAGGTCGCCTCGAAGGTAGGCGTGTCGCGGCAGACGTTGCATGCGTGGCTGGCGCGGTATGAGGCCGACGGCCTGGAGGGATTGGTGGATCGGTCGCATCGGCCGGTGTCGTGTCCGCATCAGATGTCGGCCGAGGTGGAGGCGGCGTTGCTGGAGCTGCGGCGATCGCGCCCGTACTGGGGTCCGCGCCGGTTGGTGTTCGAACTGGCCAGGCGCGGAGTGACGCCGGTGCCTTCGGAGTCGGCAGCTTATCGGGCGTTGGTGCGCGCACAGATGATTGATCCGCACGCGCGGGACCGGCGCTCACGTAAATGGAAACGGTGGGAACGCGGTGCTGCGATGGAGCTGTGGCAGATGGATGTCGTGGGCGGGGTCGCTATGGCCGACGGCAGCTCAGCCAAGATTCTGACCGGCGTCGACGATCATTCCCGGATGTGCGTATGCGCCACGGTGATGGCTCGCGAGCGGACCCGCGCGGTGTGCGACGGACTGCGTCGTGCGCTGGCCACCTACGGGCCGCCGACGCAGATTCTGACCGATAACGGCAAGGTGTTCACCGGCCGGTTCAACCATCCTCCGGTTGAGGTGCTCTTCGACGCGATCTGTCGTGAGCAGGGCATCGATCATCTGTTGACTCAACCGCGCTCACCGACCACCACGGGGAAGATCGAGCGTTTCCATCGCAGTCTGCGCGCCGAGTTCCTCAGTGGCTGCGGCCCTTTCGCCACTATCGGAGTCGCTCAGCAAGCCGTCGATGAGTGGGTTCGGTTCTACAACACTGAGCGACCCCACCAAGCGTTGCAGATGGCCACTCCGGCCTCGCGATTCACCACCGAGACGTCTGCGCCGGCGTCGATGACGCTGCCACCGGATCAGGGGCTGCACGCCAAACGTGTCGGCTCGGACTGGGTGAGCCGGCGTGTGACCACCAACGGCGTGGTCTGCGTGTCCTGGCAACAGGTCAGCCTGGGCCGGCACTACGCAGGATCGCGGTGCGACGTCCATGTTGACGGTGAGCTGCTGCGCTTCTACATCGGTGACGTCCTGGTCAAGACTGCCGCGCGCACGAGCACTGGAGAGGTAAGAAACAAGCGGGCCCTGCGCACCCGCGCACAGGCCTAAAACCACACACCGAGTGTCAAGAATCAACCGGAACACATCCGTCAACAATCAACCGAAGCTCAACAGGGGCACTTTTTTGCGGTTCGCCGAATGTTCGGTTTATGACGCGTCTTGCGAGTGCGGGCGTCACATTCCGTGCGTTCGGCGCCTCGTCCGGCCTCAGGCGCCCCGGGTGTCGATCACGCGCTGCGCGATATCGGTCAGCTTGACGTTGCTGTCCTGGGAGAGCCGCCGCAGCATGTCGAACGCCGCCACGTCGTCGACGTTGTAGCGCTCCATGATGATGCCCTTGGCCTGCCCGATGCGATCCCGCGTGGACAGCGCCGATTGCAACTGCTCGTGATGCCGGCTGGCGAGGATCGCCGCGGCCGCATGGGCGGCCAGAACCGCGCCGATGTTCTCGTCGGCTGCATCGAACGCGTTCGGCGCGACAGCGAACAAGTTCAGCGCACCCGCCGTTTGCGAGCTGGTGTACAGCTTGAACGACAGGCCGCTGCGCACGCCCAGCTCGGCGGCCGCGGCCGAGTAGCGCGGCCAGCGGGGCTCGGCGGCGAAGTCGTCGGAGCGCACGATCGTCTCCTCGAGGGCAGCCTCCAGACACGGGCCCTCGCTGTGCTTCATCTGAAGCCGGTCCAGCTCGTGCGGCAACTCGGATGTGCCGGCGACGGACTCGAAACGGCCCGCTTTGCCGACGAACAGGATGCCGGCCGCGTCGGTGCTGGGAATCAGCTCCAGCACCTCTCGGGTGACATCGGACAGCACGTCTTCAACACTGCGTGGCGAGGCGACCGCTCGAGCGAGCTCGGCCATCCGCTGTGCCAGATCGCGGTTGGTCGAACCGGTCATGACCTCGTGAACTCCTTCATCGAAGGGAACCGTACACCGAGCCGGGTTTGCGGCGCTCGCGTGCGGGCAATGCAGGGCCGCAGGCAGAAGCGTCGGTCGACCGAGGCTCCTGTCAGGTCTCGTCGGTTCAGACACCAGCCGGCGAGACCGCCTCGGGGTCTGTCACTCTGTTAAGTGAAGTAGTAGCGTCACGCGGATGAGCACCGTGGGCGTCTGGATTCTGGGCGGCTATCAGAGCGACTTCGCTCGCAACCTCGACCGGGAGGGGGCGGATTTCGCCGCGCTCACCGCGGAGGTCGTCGACGAGACGCTGTCCGCCGCCCGGGTCGACGCCGCCGACATCGGCGTCGTCCACGTGGCCAATGCGTTCGGCGAGCTGTTCGCCCGCCAAGGTCACCTCGGCGCGATGCCGGCCACCGTCTGCGACGGCCTGTGGGACACCCCCGCCACCCGCCACGAGGCCGCCTGCGCATCCGGCAGCGTCGCCACGCTCGCCGCCATCGCCGACCTTCGCTCCGGCGCCTACGACAGCGCGTTGGTGATCGGCGTCGAGCTCGAGAAGACCGTGCCCCGCGACACCGCAACGGCGATCCTGGGCACCGCCGCGTGGACCGGCCACGAGGGCGCTGACGCAAAATACATGTGGCCGTCCATGTTCGACACCGTCGCCGCCGAGTACGACCATCGCTACGGGCTGGACGACGCGCATCTGCGTGCGATCGCCGCACGCAATCTCGCCAACGCGCGCCGGAACCCCAATGCTCAGACCCGGACCTGGGCCGTGCCAGACCCCCTCACGGACGACGACGCGAGCAACCCGCCTGTCGAGGGCAGGCTGCGCCGCTTCGACTGCAGCCAGATCACCGACGGCGGCGCGGGCATCGTCGTGGTCACCGACGGCTGGCTGCGCGCTCATCCCTCGGCCCGCCCGCTGGCCCGCATCGACGGCTGGGGTCACCGCACCGTCGGCCTCGGCCTGGACCAGAAACTGCGGCGCTCAGCGCAGTCGCCGTACGTGCTGCCCCACGTGCGTTCCGCCGTGCACGACGCCTTCCACCGCGCGCAGGTCACTCTCGACGACATCGACGGCTTCGAAGTCCACGACTGCTTCACGCCCAGCGAGTACCTCGCCATCGACCACATCGGGCTGACCGAGCCCGGACAGTCGTGGCAGGCCATCGAGAGCGGCGACATCGACCCCGGCGGCCGGTGCCCGATCAATCCCAGCGGAGGGCTCATCGGCGGCGGCCACCCCGTCGGCGCCTCCGGGGTCAGGATGCTGCTCGACGCCGCACGCCAGGTGAGTGGAACCGCCGACGGCTATCAGGTCGACGGCGCCAGCACGTTCGGCACCCTCAACTTCGGCGGCAGCACCGCCACCACCGTCAGCTTCGTCGTCGGGAGACCCTCATGAGCCTGCGCACCCATCCCGAGGTGGTCGCCTCCTTCCTGTCCACCCTGCCCGCCGACGACGACCATCCGTACCGCACCGGCCCCTGGCGGCCGCAGACCACCGAGTGGGACAGCGACGACCTCGAGGTCGTGGCGGGCACCGTCCCCGACGACCTGGACGGCGTGTATCTCCGCAACACCGAGAACCCGCTACATCCCGCTCTGAAGAACTACCACCCCTTCGACGGCGACGGCATGCTGCACATCGTCGGCTTCCGCGATGGAAAAGCGTTCTACCGCAACCGCTTCGTGCGCACCGACGGGTTCCTCGCCGAGAACGAAGCCGGCGGACCGCTGTGGCCGGGAATCGCCGAACCGATCGAACTCGCCCGCCGGGACCACGGTTGGGGCGCACGGACGTTGATGAAGGATGCGTCGTCGACCGACGTGATCGTGCATCGTGGCGTCGCGTTGACCAGCCACTACCAGTGCGGCGATCTCTACCGCATCGATCCGTGCACCGGCGATGCGTTGGGCAAGGAAGACTGGAACGGCGGCTTCCCCCGCGACTGGGGCGTGTCCGCGCACCCGAAAGTGGACGGCGGTGAACTGCTGTATTTCAGCTACAGCAAGCAGGCGCCGTATCTGCGCTACGGCGTGGTCAGCGACGCCGGCGAGGTGGTGCACACCGTCGACGTCGAGCTTCCCGGCCCACGACTGCCCCACGACATGGCGTTCACCGAGAACTATGTGATACTCAACGATTTTCCGCTGTTCTGGGATGCCGCGCTGCTCGAGCACAACATCCACCTGCCACGCTTCCACCGCGACACCCCGTCGCGGTTCGCTGTGATCCCCCGTCGCGGGGACGCCTCGCAGATCCGCTGGTTCGACGCAGACCCCACCTACGTCCTGCACTTCCCCAACGCCTACGAAGACGGCGACGAGATCGTGCTCGACGGGTTCTTCCAAGGCGACCCCGAACCCGCGGACAACGGGATGGGCAACAAGTGGCAGCGCGCTTTCCGGTTCCTCGCCCTCGACCGGATGCAGGCCAGGCTGCATCGCTGGCGGTTCAATCTCGTGACGGGCGAGGTCCGTGAGGAGCAATTGACCGACAGCATCAGCGAATTCGGCATGATCAACCCCGACCGCGCCGGACGTGCACACCGCTACACCTACGCGGCGACGGGCAAGCCCTCCTGGTTCCTTTTCGACGGGCTGCTCAAACACGATCTGCACACCGGCCGCGAGGAGCGCTACGCATTCGACGACGGCGTCTATGGCAGCGAGACCGCGATGGCGCCGCGGCCGGGCGGTACCGCCGAAGACGACGGTTATCTCATCACGTTGACCACCGACATGAACGCAGACGCATCGTATTGCCTGGTGTTCGACGCAGCCCGGGTCGCCGACGGACCGGTGTGCACACTCCAACTGCCCGAACGGATTTCGAGTGGCACCCACTCCACGTGGGCAGCCGGGTCGGAGTTGGCCCACTGGCGCGACAGCGATTCGGCGGCCGCGGCGATCGGGTTGTGACCGACGCCCCGAACGCCGTCGCACGGATGCTGGGCGTTCTCGGCGACGAATGGAATCTGCTGATCGTCCAGCAGACGCTGCTCGGCGCCACCCGCTACGGCCATTTCGTCGATGCGCTCCCCGTGTCGCACGCCGTGTTGTCCGGCCGGCTGCGCACCTTGGTCACCGAAGACCTGCTGGGCCGCCGCGAATACCAGACACATCCGAGCCGTGTCGACTACACGGCCACGCCGAAGAGCCGCTCGCTGTGGCCGATGCTCACCTCGATCTGGGAGTGGGAGCGCAGCTGGGTGCCGGACCATCCGCGCCCGCTGCCGGCCATGCGCCACACCACCTGCGGGACGCTGTTCACGCCGAGGTTGACCTGCCGATCGTGTGAGGCCGCCGTCACGTCGGAGAAAGAGCTTGTGGCGCAGTGGGGTCCGAGTGGCAGCTGGGCGCGCTCGATCCCGTCGACGACGAACCGCCGCCGCTCGGCGGGGCGGCGCGCCGCAGTGCTGTTCCCACAGACGATGACCGTCATCGGCGACCGGTGGGGATTCGCGCTACTGGTGGCCGCGTTCGTCGGAGTCGGCAGGTTCACCGACTTCCAGACCGAGCTCGGGGCGCCGCCGGCCACGATCTCCGGCCGGTTGGCCGTCTTCACTACCGAAGGGATTCTGCACACGGTCGCCGGTCGCTATGTGCTGACCGACAAGGGACGAGCGCTGCTTCCCGTCCTCGTCTGCGCGCTGGCGTGGGCGCAGCGCTGGTATCCCGATCCCGACGGACCGGCCGTTCGCATCACCCACGTGTCGTGCGGGCACCGATTCCACCCGCGGCTCACCTGCGATCAATGCCTCGAGCCGCTGCGCGGGGCGCAGATAATGACGTCATGACCACGCTCGCGGACCGGGGCACGACCGCACTGCTCGTCGTCGACGTGCAGAACGACGTCGTCGGCGGCGCTTTCCGGCGAGACACCGTGGTGGCCAACATCGCTCGGCTGGTCGAGCGCGCGCGCCGCGAGGGGACAGCAGTCGTGTGGGTCCGGCACCACGACGATCAACTGCCCCACGGCAGCACCGGCTGGCAGATCGTGGCGGAGCTCTCCCCTGCCGACGGCGAACCGATCGTCGACAAGACCTACGGCGACGCGTTCGAAGCGACATCACTGGAACGCACACTGGCCGACCTCGGCGTGGGCCGGCTCGTCGTGACCGGGGCGGAAACCGATGCGTGCGTGCGCAGTACGCTGCACGGCGCCTTCGTCCGGGGTTACGACGTCGTCCTCGTCGCCGACGCACACACCGCAGGTGACAAGACGTCGTGGGGTGCTCCGCCGGTGCCCGCCGTCATCGATCACACGAACCTCTACTGGTCACATCAGGCCGCGCCCGGACGCGTCGCCGAGGTCATCCCCACCGACGCGATCGCGTTCGCCGACAGCTGACGGGACCCGCGAAAAGTTCTTGGCACTCTCCTGCGTCGAGTGCTAATCTCGCTGGTGCACAGTGATTTGGTCGCCCGCCAGGGTGGCGGGCTTCAGACGATGTAGGAGGTGGATTGCTGTGCTTCGCTTCGATCCGTTCAGTGACCTCGACGCTCTGACCCGGGGCCTGATGACCAGCCAGACCGGTTCGAACCGCGTCCCACGTTTCATGCCCATGGACCTCTGCAAGATCGACGACCACTACGTGCTGACCGCCGATCTGCCGGGTGTCGATCCGGGCTCGGTCGACGTGAATGTCGACAACGGCACGCTCACCATCTCTGCCCACCGCACCGCCCGCTCCGACGAGTCGGCGCAGTGGTTGGCCAACGAGCGATTCTTCGGTGGCTATCGCCGGCAGCTCGCCCTCGGCGACGGGATCGACACCAGTTCGATCTCGGCGACCTATGAGAACGGCGTGCTGACGGTGACGATTCCTGTCGCCGAGAAGGCCAAGCCGCGCAAGGTGGAGATCCAGCACGCCGGCACGCAGGCGTCCATTTCTCCCACCACCGTCGACGCCGACCAGTAACGACCGACAACGGCTGCGGTCCAACCGGTTTCGCCCGGTTGGACCGCAGACTCATCTCAACGTCGCGGCAACGTCAGAACGAACCGCGCCCCCGGCCGGTGGGCCACGTTCACCAGATCGCCGCCGTGCGCTCGCGCGAGCGCTCGGGCGATCGCCAGGCCCAGCCCGGCGCCGCCGCGGTCACGGTCGCGGGCCTCGTCGAGCCGCACCAACCGCTCGAAGATCCGTTCCCGTTGCTCATCGGGGACTCCCGGACCGGTGTCGGTGACGGTGAGCACGGCGCGACCATCCACCGCCCGGACATCGATGTCGATAGCCCCGCCCGCCGGGGTGTGCCGGCGGGCGTTGTCGACGACATTGGCGAGAATCTGCGCGATGCGCAGGGGATCGACGACGACGGGCAGTGTCTCGTCACCACGTCGCCGGATCTGAAGATCGGGCGCGAGCACGGCGCTGCGGTCGCGCTCGGCGTCGGCCAGTGCCACCAGGTCGCACGGCTGCAGGTCGAGCGGTGACCCGGCGTCGATGCGGCTGAGGTCGAGCATGTCGGCGACCAGCCTCCCCGCCCGGCGGGCCTCGCTGAGCACCAGTTCGGCCCGGTGCCGCTGGCGTGCGGACTCGGGGTCGTCGTGCTGGACGGCAGACGACACGAGTTGATCTGCGGCGGCGTGGATTCCGGCGATCGGGGTGCGGAGTTCGTGGGCGGCATCGGCCAGGAACCGGCGGGTCGCGGCTTCCGCCTGCGCGGCGGCCTGCGCGGACTGATAGGCGCGGTTCTCCGAATACTGCAACGCATCCACCATGGTGTCGAAAGCCGCTGCCGCGCGGCCCAGTCCGGTTCCAGGGCGGTCCGGGCGCACCCGCCTGGCGCGGTCGCCAGAGGCGATGGACTCGGCGACCTGGGTCAGGCGGGTCAGCGGCAGCATCGTGGCGCGAGCGATCAGCGTCACGCCCAGCGCGGTGACCAGCAGCACGGCGATGCCCGCGACCACCATGAGGATGCGCAGTTGCCGTAGCAGCGCAGAGGTCGCGGTAGTGTCGGCGACCAGGATGAGCCGGCTGCCATCCGGTAACCGATGGTCGATCACCGTCGCCGTCGCATCCGGCGGCGGGGGTGGCCGGCGCCCGTTGGGCGGCCCGGGTCCGCGATCACGCCCCGGCGGGCCGGGCGGGGGCGGCGGCGCGACGTCCTCGCCGATCGTGGTGTCCGGGTCGATCCCCGGATCGCCGTACCGCTCGCCGTCGACGGTGAAGACCGCGGCCCGCACACCGCCTCCGTCGACGTCGGCGGCCCACTGGGACGGCGGAACCCCGGCACGGGCCAACGCATCGACACGGGTGACGCCGGCCTGCAGACGACTGTTGAGGTCCCGCCGGGCCTGAGCGCCGATCAGCACGTCGATGACCACGCCGAGGACGAGGAGCAGCGCTGCGAGAAAAACCAGGACGGCGATCACCACGCGCCGTTGCAGCGACGGCGTGGCGGTCATCGTGCCTGCAACCGGTAGCCGATGCCGCGCACCGTCTGCAGAATCCGCGGGCCGTGGGCCTCCATCTTGCGCCGCAGGCTGCTGATGTGGACGTGCACCAGGTTGTCGTCGTAGGAGGCGTACCCCCAGACCGCGTTGAGGATCTGATGGGCGCTGACGATGCGGCCACGTTGATCGAGCAGGAAGTCCAGCAGCCGGAACTCGGTGGCGGTCAGATCGAGTGGGACGCCCGCGCGGGACGCGACGCCGGCGCCGCGGTCGACGACGAGGTCACCGGTCTGCACAGTGGCGGGCAGGCGCCCTCGGCGGCGCAGGACGGCACCGACCCGCGATACCAGTTCCGGCACCTCGAACGGCTTGACGACGTAGTCGTCGGCGCCGCCATCGAGACCGCGCAGCCGATCGGTGAGGCCGTCTCGCGCGGTCAGCATGATCAGGCCGACGTCGCCCCACTGGCGGATGACATCGGAGAGCGCGAAGCCGTCCCGCCCGGGCAGCATGATGTCCACGATCACCAGATCCGGTCGGTAGCCGTCGAGTGCACGCTCCAGGTCATGGCCGTCGACACGGCCGTCAGCGGCGTATCCGGCATGCACGAGGGCTTCGACGACCATCTCGCGGATGGCTGATGAGTCTTCGACGACGAGCACGCGCGCCGCGGCACGGTCGGTGTCTGACGGGGCGCCCATGGATTCATTCTGGCCGGTGCTCGCTGAAGCGGGTCTGAAGAATCGCGCCATCGCCGCCGCTCTTCAGGTTGGCTTCATGACCGGCCCCTAGCGTCGCGCTCAGCTCGAGTTCCACGACGAAGGAGGACCCATGGCCGATGATGAACGCCCGCAGGAGGATCGGACGGACGAGCACATCGATGACACCCCGGCGACCGACCGCATCCCCGAATCCGCGCCGCACTACGCAGCTCCGGTCGCGGCCGCCGAGCCGAAGGCGCGGTGGGCGTCGGTGCGCGAACCCGCGCGCCGGCATCCCGTCGGTGTGGCCGTCGGCGCCGCCGCGGCCGGACTGGTGATCGGATTCCTGGGCGGCACACTCGCCGACGCCCATCCGACGATGTCCCTGTCGGTCGGCACCGCGTCGGTCGCGCAGCCTGCGCCGCCAGGTCCGGGATTCTGGGGCCCTGGTGGACCCGCCGGGCCGGGTGACCCGGGAGGACCGGGAGGACCGGGCTGGGGTCCTGGCGGACCGGGTGGACCACATGGTCACGACCACGGGCCGGGCGGGCCTGACCGAGGACCCGCAGGTCCGGGGGGACCGGGTGGGCCGGGTGGGCCCGGCGGGCCGGGGCGCGACGGTGGGCCCGGTGGGCCTGGTGGGCCTGGTGGGCCGGGGCGCGACGCTCCCCCGCCACCGCCTCCAGTGGGCGCCGACGCCCCCGGCGATCCCCGCGGTCCCGGCCGGGACGGCACCCCGCCTCCCCCTCCGGGTGGACCCGCGGGACAAGGGCCGAGCTCCGCCGGCCAGGCGCCCACTCCGAGCACGCCACCGCTACCCGCCGAACGGGGCGCGACGCCCCAGGCGTGACCCGCGTCAGCCGTTGCGGTCCAACCGGAATCGCAGGTTGGACCGCACGGCCGGCCATTCGATGTCGAGAATCGAGTACACCACCGTGTCGCGCCGCGACCCGTCTGGCATCACCTGGTGGCTGCGCAGGATGCCGTCGAGTTTGGCGCCCAACCTCTCGATCGCGGCGCGGCTGTCCCGGTTGAGATGATGGGTACGCAATTCGACTGCCAGACAACCCAACTGATCGAACGCGTGGCCGAGCATCAACAGCTTGGTCTCGGTGTTGACCGCGGTGCGCCGGGCTGAGGCGACGTACCAGGTGTGGCCGATCTCGAGGCGGCGATTCGGCCCGTCGACATTCAGATAGCTCGATGATCCGACGATCGCACCCGAGCGGTCTCGCACCACGAACGTGAGCCCTGTCTGCGGATTCTGAACTGCCAGCCGGCCGGCCACCCACTGCGCCGCAGCCCCGGCCCTCGGTGCGGCAGTGAACCACAGCGCGCCGAGCTCTCCGTCGGCGGCCAGAGCCTCGATCTCCGCGAGATGGTCATCCCGCAGGGGTTCCAATGACACCACGCGCTCGCCGGTCAGCTGAACCGGCTCGACGAACCCGCTCATTCCCTGGCGCCGACGATCGCGGGCGAGCGCTTCCACGCCGCGAGCATTGTCCAAATCGAGAGCAACACCGCCGCGGCCGCCACCCCGCCGACGACGTAGAGGCCGTAGGCGGCCGACACCGGCGGATACACATAGAGCCGGTAGAACCACACCGCCAACACCACGATGATCACCGAAATAGCCAGCGCCGCAGTCGAAGCCATCCGTCCCGACACGCCACGAGCAGCCATGGCGCCGGCCACCACCAGCGTCGCCGCCAACAGCACGATCAGCTGTCCGACACCGAAACCGGGCGGCGGCACCGGCATCGCACCGGCGACGCCCCCGATCCCGTTGGCCCGTCCCCCGCCTCCTGCCGACGAGCGCAACCACGGCAACCAGGCGCTCACCGCCACCACCAGCGCGCACACTGCCACCAGCCAGCCGGGACGGGCGCGAGACATGGGCAAAGACTACTAGGGTGAGCCGATGAGCGATCTCCCCGAATGGGCGCGTCGGCTGAACCTCTCTCCGCACCCTGAGGGCGGCTGGTTCACCGAGACGTGGCGCAGCGAGCTCACGGTGCCGGAGTCGGCACTGCCACCGGACTACACGGGAAGCCGCAACGCGGGCACCGCGATCCTGTTCCTGCTGATGCCCGGCCAACAGTCCGCGTGGCACACCGTGCGCAGCGCGGAACTGTGGCTCTACCACTTCGGCGGTCCACTGCTGCTCGACGTCGGTGCCGAACAGGACGGCGCCACCACCCATGTGCTCGGCACCGACATCCTCGCCGGTGAACATCCGCAGTTCGTCGTGCCGCCCGGACATTGGCAGCGCGCGCGCCCTCAGGGCGACGAACCGTGTCTGGTCAGCTGCGTCGTCGTGCCCGGTTTTGACTTCGCCGACTTCGCCCTCGGGGCGCCTACCGACTGAGCAGATCGACTGCGGCGCAGACCAGCGCCGCGTTGCCGTCGGCCGCCGATCCGTCGGGCAGCCGCAGCGTGTCCTCCATCCCGATGCGGGCCTGCAGTCCGCGCGCCCCGGCGTGCTGCAGCAGCGGCCAACAACTCTCGTCGAGCCCGTGCAGAAGCACCGGCGCAGGGGAATCCGCCGCGGCAACCCGCGCCAGCACCTCGTCGGCCGTCGCGATGTCCCCGTCGGCGCCCATCTCGACCATCACCCGCAGGCAGTGGGCGGCCACCTCGGAGTTCGCCCACGCCTGCGCCGCGTCGGCGTGGAAAATTCCCGCCTCCACGCCGATACCGCGGGACAGAAGTAGCTCTGCCAATTCCGGCGAACCCGGTTCGTGCCAGTTCACCGATGCGAAATCGGGCAGCACCGACCAACTTTCGATCGCCTCCCGGCGCTGCTGGGCGTCCGGCAGCGCCCAGAAACCGGTCGTCACACCCAGCGGCAATCCGGGGGCGGCCTCGCGGACCGCGGTCACGGCCGAGGCCACATCATCGGCCAGGAGCGAGTCTGCTCCCCGAGCGTCCTTGGGGTGAAGGTGCACGGCCCGGGCCCCTGCGGCGTGGGCAGCCACCGCTTCGGCCGCCAGCTCCTGCGGCGTCACGGGGAGTCCCGGATGCTGATCAGGGGTTCGCGCGCCGTTGATGCAGGCCTTCAGGTAGAACGTGTGCTCGGCCATACCGACCATCTTGACGCTCCGGCCGTCGTTTGGCAGTTTTCCCCTTGGCTTTGCGCACGCCGCCTGTCGATGAGTGGCGGGGAAAGGTATGGTCAGCGGAGCCAGTTCGTGGCCGGGCGGGTCAGCAGCGTACCCGCGCCGTGGGCCGCAGGTGAATCTCGATCTCAGATGAGGATGGACGAATGTCGAACACCGAAACCGATCAGCCGCAGGGCACGGCCCAGTCGAAGTGGCTGTCGAAGTCTGCGTCGGACACCCGCGGCTCGGACAAGCAAGAGGTGCAGTTCCACTACGACATCTCCAACGAGTTCTTCAAGCTCTGGCAGGACCCGAACCAGGTCTACAGCTGCGCGTACTTCGAGAAGGACGATTACACCCTCGAGCAGGCCCAGATGGCCAAGATCGACCTGTCGCTGGGCAAGCTGGGACTCAAGCCCGGCATGACGCTGCTCGACATCGGCTGCGGCTGGGGCGCCACCATCATGCGGGCCGTCGAGAAGTACGACGTCAACGTCATCGGGCTGACGCTGTCGGAGAACCAGAAGGAACACATCGAGAACCACTGGTTCGCCAACTCGACCAGCAAGCGCAGCATGGAGGTGCGGCTGCAGCCCTGGGAGGAGTTCGAGGGCCAGGTCGACCGCATCGTCTCAATCGGCGCCTTCGAGCACTTCGGCTTCAACAAGTACGACGACTACTTCAAGAAGACCTACAGCTGGATGCCCGACGACGGCGTCATGATGCTGCACACGATCATCATTCCCGAGGATGAGGAGATCAAGGCCAAGGGACTGCCCCTGACCATGTCCAACGTGCGGTTCATCAAGTTCATCATGGACTACATCTACCCGGGCGGTCGTTTGCCGCTGGCGTCGATGGTGCGCGATCACGCGGTCAAGGCCGGCTACACGATCACCCGCGAGCAGCACCTGCAGCCGCACTACGTGAAGACCCTCGACACGTGGGCGTCGAACCTGGAGAACAAGAAGGACGAGGCCATCGAGATCACCTCCGAGGAGATCTACGAGCGATTCCTCAAGTATTTGCAGGGCTGCGCCAACCTGTTCCGCGACGGTTACACCGACGTCGCGCAGTTCACCTGCGAAAAGCAGGCATTGACGTCTGTGTAGTAATTTGAACGTTCGCCATCGGTGCGGATGAATTGGAGGTCGGTCGGGGAATGGGTAAGGGCGCTGCAGGGCAGTCCACGAACAAAAAGGACATGACGCCCCACTTCGAAGAAGTGCAGGCGCACTACGATCTCTCCGACGAGTTCTTCGGTCTCTTTCAGGATCCGTCGCGAACGTACAGCTGTGCCTACTACGAGCGCGACGACATGACGCTCGAAGAGGCCCAGATGGCCAAGATCGATCTCGCGCTGGGCAAGCTGAACCTCGAGCCGGGTATGACGCTGCTCGACATCGGCTGCGGCTGGGGCTCGGTACTCCAGCGGGCCGTGGAGAAGCACGACGTCAACGTCGTCGGCCTCACTTTGAGCCGCAACCAGTGCAAGTTCGCGCAGGAACTGCTCGACGGGCTCGACACCGACCGCTCCCGGCGGATTCTGTTGCGCGGCTGGGAGCAGTTCGACGAACCCGTCGACCGGATCATCAGCATCGAGGCGATCGAGGCGTTCCCTCAGGAACGCTACGAGCCGTTCTTCAAGATGTGCAGCAGCGTGCTGCCCGAGGGCGGGCGCATGCTGTTGCAGGCGATCCTCGGCCATCCGCTGAAGAAGTGGCCGGAGATGGGCATCCCGATCACGATGACCGATTTGAAGTTCATGCGGTTCATCGCCAAGGAGATCTTCCCGGGCGGATCGGTGCCCGGCGAGGAGAACATCGTCGAGTTGTCCACCCAGGCCGGCTTCACCGTCGAGCAGACGCAATTCCTGAACGCCGATTATGTGCGGACGCTCGACACGTGGGCCGAAGCCCTCGAGGCCCATCACGACGAGGCCGTGGCCGCGACGTCCGAAGAGGTCTACCAGCGATACATGAAGTACCTCGTCGGCTGCAGCGATTTCTTCAACCGCGGCATCAGCGAGCTCGGGCAGTTCACGCTCGTCAAAGCCTGACCGCGTCACCCTTCGGTCACGTCTGATCACGTGCCGGCCGGGTACCCGCAGCCCATGAGCGAATTGAACAAGGGCGACAAGGTCACCTGGCAGAGCCACGGCAACACCGTGAAGGGCACCGTGGAGGAGAAGATCACCTCCGATACCGAGGCGGCGGGTCGCACGGTGCGGGCATCCTCTGACGACCCGCAGTACCGCGTGGTCAGCGACAAGAGCGGCAACGACGCCGTGCACAAGCCCGAGTCGCTGAACAAGAAGTCGTGAGCGGCTCGAGCGAGAGCGACTCCGACACCTACGACGAGTTCTCCGATGCGGTCAACATGACAGCATCGGAGATCGAGAAGTGGCTGGACACCGACGAATCGCAGGAAGTCGGGCAGAAGTCGTCGTCAGGCGGAGAGTCGACGGGGCACGAGAGTGGACGGCGCATCGTCGATATCCTGCACACCAAGAAGGCCGAGCTGACCGACGACGACTACGCGCACATGCGCAAGGTGGTGGGCTACGTCAAGCGCCACCGTGCGCAGGGCCCGGACTCCGACGTCGAGCACAGCCGGTGGCGGTACTCGCTGATGAACTGGGGCCACGATCCGCTTAAGAAGTCCTGACAGCCCCGGCGAGCAGACACGAAGTCGAGCCATCCAGGCCCTGAATACTCGAGTTCGCGTCTGCTCGCCGTCATGAGGTGACCCCGAGGACCCGCAGCGCGTTCTGCTTGTAGATCAACGGCAGCGCCGCCGGGTCGATGTCGAGCGTCTCGAAGTCGCGCCGCCACCGCTCGAGTTGCAGATACGGGTAATCGGTCCCGAACAGCGCCTTGGTGCGCAGCTGCCGACTCAGCGCGTGCACCAGCTGCGGCGGGAAGTACTTGGGGCTCCAGCCCGACAGGTCGACATAGACGTTCGGCTTGTGCGTGGCGATCGCGATCTGCGCGTCGACCCACGGCACCGCCGGGTGAGCCATCACGATGGTCAGGTCCGGGAAGTCAGCTGCGACATCGTCGAGCAGCATGGGATCGCTGTAGCGCAGCTTGATGCCGTATCCGCCGGGCAGTCCCGATCCCATCCCCGTCTGCCCGGTGTGGAACAGCGCGGGTACCCCGGCCTCGGCGATGGCGTGATAGATCGGGTAGTGGGCTCGGTCGTTGGGCTCGAACGCTTGCATGCTGGGGTGGAACTTGAAGCCTTTGACCCCGAAGTCGCGCACCAGTTCGTGGACGCGGTGCACGGCGTGGCGGCCCTGGTGGGGATCGACGCTGCCGAACGGGATCAGTACGTCGTTGTTGCGCTCCGCACCCAGCACCAGATCTTCGATGGAGTTCGGTGTGTGTCGCATTCCGTGCCGGGCGTCGATCGTGAACACGACAGCGGCGGTGTTGTGCCGGCGGTACTGGTCGGCGATGGTGTCGACGCCGGCCACGATCCCCTGCGGCATCTTGAAATACTTCGCCGTCGCCTCTATCAGGACATCGTCGTATGCGCGGTGACCGTGTCCGTCGATCTCGACGTGGGTATGGATGTCGATCGCCTCGATGCGATCGAAATCGATGCCATAGGTGTACATTTCGCAACTCACCCCGCTACGCCGAGATCACCGCCTTGATCTCAAGGTACTCGTCGAAGCCGAACCGACCCCATTCGCGGCCGTTGCCGCTGCGCTTGTAACCGCCGAACGGCGCCGCGATGTCGAAGGCGTGGTTGATGGCCACCGCACCCGCGCGGATGCGCTTCGCCACAGCGCGCGCCTGATCGGAGTCGGCACCGGAAACATAGCCCGCCAACCCGTAATCGGTGTCGTTGGCGATCGCGACCGCGTGGTCGAGATCGTCGTAGCCCAGGATGCACAGCACAGGCCCGAAGATCTCCTCCCGTGCGATGGTCATGTCGTTGGTGACATCGGCGAACACCGTCGGTTTGACGTAATAGCCGGTGTCCAGTCCCTCGGGCCGCCCGGGTCCACCGGCGACCAGCGTCGCCCCCTCGTCGATACCCCGGCTGATCAGGCCCTGGATCTTCTCGTACTGGGCCCTCGACGCCACCGGGCCGATGGCTCTCGTGTCCGCCGGGTCGCCGACGCGAACGGCGAGCGCCGCCTCTCTCGCGGCGTCGATGGCCTCGGCCATGCGGGTGGCCGGGACGAGCATCCGCGACGGCGCGTTGCAGCTCTGTCCGCTGTTCAGCATCATCGCGGTCGTTCCGGCGGTGACACTGCGGGCGAACCGGTCGTCGTCGAGCACGATGTTCGGGCTCTTGCCACCGAGCTCCTGGGTCACCCGCTTGACCGTTGCGGCGGCGTTCTTCGCGACCTCGATACCGGCGCGGGTGGACCCGGTGAACGAGATCATGTCGATGTCGGGATGCGCCGACAGCGCCGCCCCCACCCCGGGACCGTCGCCGAAGACGAGGTTGTACACGCCCGCGGGAACGCCTGCGGCAGCCAGGATTTCAGTGAAAATCTGAGCGGAGAACGGCGCCACCTCCGAGGGTTTGAGCACCATCGTGGCCCCGGTGGCCAGCGCGGGGAACACCTTGCAGGCGATCTGGTTGAGCGGCCAGTTCCACGGCGTGATGAGACCGCACACCCCGATCGGCTCCCGGACCACCTGCGTGCTGCCCTGTTGCTCGGAGAAGGCGAAGGTCTTCAGCGTCTCGATCGCCGAGAGCAGGTGCCCCATTGCGAGGTTGACCTGGGTTCCCCCGGCCAGGGACGGCGGTGCCCCCATCTCTTCGTGCACCGCATCGGCGAGGTCGCCGTGACGGCTGCGGTACTCGGTGAGGATCGCCGACAGCACTTCGAGCCGGTCGTCGCGGCTGGTCTGTGACCACGTGGCGAACGCCCGCCGCGCGGCTCCGACCGCGAGGTCCACATCGGCGGAGGAGCCCAACGCGATGCGGCCGGCGACGTTCTCGGTGGCCGGATCCTCGACATCGAGGGTGTTGGGCCGCAGCGGGGGGACCCATCGGCCGTCGATGTAGAACTCGAGATATTCGCGCATGACCCCACTGTTCCTCACCGCGTCGGAGTGCGGGGGTCTTCGGCGAACGGAATCATCGGTTTGGTTTTGACGGATCTGGTAATTCCTTCTTCGCAAATATGACGTGACCATGTCCTTCGAAGATCGGATTGACCATGATCGTGCTCGGCATCATCCTTCTGTTGATCGGTTACTTCACCAGCCTGTCGATTCTCTACACGATCGGCGCGATCCTGGTGGTGGTCGGAGTGGTGCTGTGGATTCTCGGCGCCGTGGGCCGTCCCGTCGGCGGGCGAAAAGTCTGGTACTAGCAGGCCGACACATGCCGCCAAAGCCCACGGGCTTTGGCGGCATGCGGCATCGTTGATCCATGACCCCTCAGAAAGTCCCCAGTCCCAAGGAGATCAGGGCGGCTGCGCAGGCCGCGGCCGACGCGGCCCAGACGGTCGCGTCCACTGCGATGCGCATTCCCCCGGCCTCCATCCAATTGGCTGCCGAGATGCCCGACCTGATCGAGAACCTTGCAGCGGCCACCGCGCGACTCAATGCGGTGATCGACCGCACCGAACGTTATCTGGCGTTGGCCGACCCAATGCTCCGCACGTTGGATGCGCTGCTCCCCCAATTGGAAGCGCTCGTGGCCACCGGCAACGACGTCTACCGCACGGTGTCGACGATGCCCGGTGTGTCGACGCTGGGCAGGTTCACCAACCGCGGCGCCGAGCCACCCCGCGAGGAGAAGCCGCCGCGACGGCGCGCCTCGCGCTCCAAACCTCAGCCCACATAGATCGTCTCTCCGGACGTCGGCGGTGCGTCGATCGCCGCCACGACCGCGTCGGCGAACTCCGCCACCGTGGGTAGCGGTCCTGCCGCCCGCCGGGCCGCCACCGCACCCGGATCGGCGCGTTGCAGCAGCCGCAGCGCCACCGACCCTTCCAGCAGATCCCCCGACACCACGACGAACGTCACGCCCCGGGCGTCGAACTCGTCCTGCAGCGCCCGCAGCGCCGTCTCCCCGGCGTGCTTGCTCTCCGCCACTTCCGCGTAGCCGGCGATGGGCACCGGCCGCCGGCCGAAGAAGTGCGCGGGATGACTGGTGACGAACACGATCACTCCCCCGCGCGGCATGATCGCCAAAGCCCGGCGCGCAACGGCCAGCTGCGCGTCCCGATTGAGCCGACGGGCGTAACCGGCGTCCGCGTGACGCTCCAGACCACCGGAGGCGTTGAGCACCAACACCTTCAAGATTCCCAAGCGGGACACCTCGTCGAACATGGCGCCCACGGCGTGCTCGTCGCACAGGTCCGCCTGTACCGCCGTCGCGCCGGCACCGGCCTCACGCACCGCAGCGACGACCTCAGCTGCGCGGCGCTGCTTCTCCCGGTAGTTGACGACGACATGCCGGCCTTCGCGCGCCGCCCCGACGGCAACCCCGGCACCGACGCCGCGTGAGGCGCCGGTCACCACGACGACGTCGGGACGATCACCCATCGGGGTCGAGGCGAGCGGCCGTGGCGCCGGAGAGGTCGTAATCGACCATGACGCCGCCCCACGCCTCACCCGAGCCGTAAGCGACCAGCAGCGCGCGACCCTCGATGGGAATCGCATTCTGCCGCAGCGATTCTCCCAGCGCCAACGGGATCGATGCGGCCGACGTGTTGCCGAAATTCTCGACGCAGTCGACGAACACGGCGTTCCCGATGTCGGCTTCGTCGCGGACCCGTTGCAAGATGCGGGAATTGGCTTGGTGACCGATCACGATGGCCGGTTCCACGTCACCCTCTTGGAGGAGCTTCGCCGTCTCGGTCATCGTGCGGACGGCGCGATGGTAGACGCGGATCCCATCGAGCTGGATACCCTGGCCCATCTGGCCGCGCATCAGATCCGCACCCGCGCCGTCGGATCCGGCATGCCAGCGGTGCTTGCGGAACGCCGGTCGGGGGGCGATCAGTACCGCACCGGCGCCGTCCCCGAACAGCGGGCCCGTGTTGCGGTCGGTCTTGTCCAGCATCCGCGACATCGCCTCGACGCAGCACACGATCACCGCCGAACCGTCGCCCCCGTCGCACAGGGACAATCCGGAGATCAGGCCGTAGATGAAGCCGCTGCACGCCGCGGACATGTCGAAAGCCAGGATGTCGTGCGGCAATCCGGCCTTGGTGGCCACTCGCTGGGCGATTCCCGGCACTGCCCCGCCGGCCGAGCTGCTGACCACCAACAGCGCGGAGATGCGCAGGTCCTGGTGACGGGCGACGAGCAAAGCGCACACCCGCGCGGCGACGTCGTCGAGGGCTTCGTCGTCGTCCATCCACCACCGTGCGGCGACGCCGGTGCGGCGGCGAATCCACTCGTCGGTGAGCCCGATGCTGTCGAAGAACGCGTTCGGGACGTGCTCTCCCGTTGTGGCCGTGACGATATCGACGATGCCGGCGTTCACGGTGTGCCGATCAGTCCCATGAAGTAGCTCTTGATGTCCGCGGGGCTGACACATTCGTCGAGCCGCTCGAGGTCGGCTTCGACGCTGAACTCCTTCTCCAGGAGTTCGGTGAGTTCAGCCACGTCGAGCGAATCGAGATCGAGATCCCAGACCGCCGTGGTGAAGTCGTCGACGCCTGCGTCGGGAGATCGACGCCGGACGATCTTGAGCATGATGGTGTTCATTCGTTCTTCGATGGATGACATCGCCTTCGACCTTTCACCGTCGCTCGTCGAGTTTGTACAACACCGCTCCTGATGTGGTGATCGACCGGGCACCGACCACTATTTCGACCACCGTGCCGGCCTTTTCGGCCATCAGATCGACACTGCTCTTGTCCGTCTCGAGAACGGCGACCACATCGCCGCGCTCGACGGCATCACCGACCGAGACCAGCCACTCCACGACCAGCGCATCGGTCAACCCGTGACCGAAGTCCGGGACGTGGATGTCGACCGTCGAATCCCCGCTCACCGGCACATCTCCTCGATCACACTGACGATGGCGGGTTGATCGACCAGATGATCGGCCTCGAAATCCGCGGGCGGGTAGATGTGGCGCGCTGGCGCCAGCCGGCGTATGGGGGCAGTAAGGTCGGGCCAGGCTCGCTCGCCCACCGTCGCCGCCAATTCCGCACCGACACCGCAGAATTCGATCGCCTCGTGCACGATCAGCAGCCGTCCCGTCCGGGACACGGAGGCGAGCACCGTGTCGACATCCATCGGCGCGATCCAGCGCAGATCGACCACCTCCACGTCGACCACGCCGGCCAGCTCGTCAGCTGCGGCGAGGACCTCTTCGAGCACCGCGCCCCAGCCTGCCACCGTGATGTCGGTTCCGGATCTGATCACGCGTGCCCCCAACGCGGACAGCGGCTGCGAGTTCGCCCTGGCCTGCCGTCTGCGATGCCAATACAGGCGTTTGGGCTCGAAGAAGATCACCGGTGCGCCGAGGTGGCATGAGTACTCGAGCATCGCCGCCGCGTCCTCCGGCGACGATGGATAGGCGACATGCAACCCCGGGGTGTGGGCGAACAGCGCCTCGTTGGATTCGCTGTGGTGCTCGACCGCTCGGATGCCACCGCCGACGGGAACCCGCACCACCAGATGCAGGTCCAGCTCACCGTTCCACCGCGTGATCATCTTCGCTGCCTGCGTGACGATCTGGTTCATCGCTAGGTACACGAAACCGTCGAACTGGATCTCGCAGATCGGTTTCAAGCCCGCCATCGACATCCCGATCGCCTGCCCGACGATCGACGATTCGGCGAGCACAGCGTCGCGCACCCGGCCCGCGCCGAAGCGGCTCTGCAGCCCCCTGGTCACCCGGAAGACACCGCCCAGGCGTCCGATGTCCTGTCCCACGAGCACGATCGAACTGTCGCGTAACATCAGATCGGAGAGGGCGCCATTGAGCGATTCGGCCAGGCAGCTGGGCCGCGGGGAGGTCATCGACCGAATGCCTCCACCATCGCACGGCTGTGCGCTTCGATGTCGCGGTCGACCCCGGCGAGCCACGCGTCGTCCACGACGCCGGTGCTGAACAGCCTGTCGCGGTAACGCTGTACCGGATCGTTGGCGACCGCCGCGGCCAATTCCTGCTCGTCGCGATAGAGCGTGTGGGCATCGGAGCTGCTGTGTCCCGCCGTTCTGGTGGTGTGCAGCTCGATCAGGCCCGGAGTACCGGTGGCCTCGACGTGTTCACGCGCGGTGACACATTCCCGGTAGGCGACATCAGGATCCTCGGCACGCACCGACCACGAGGTGATGCCGAAACCGCGGGCGCGCTCGGCGATGCTGGTGCGCATCTGTTCGTGGCTCGGCTTGGAGATCGCCCACCCGTTGTTCTGCACGACGAACAGCACCGGTACCGATTCGACCGCCGCGAGGTTCATCGCTTCCGAGACGTCGCCCTCGCTGGTCGCCCCGTCACCGAGGTAGACCACCACCATCTCCGATACGTTCTGCAGCCGCCGGGCGATCGCGAAGCCGACTGCGTGCAGCGTCTGTGCGGCCACCACCAGCGTGTACGGAAAGAACCGGTGCCGGCGCGGATTCCATCCGCAGAAGGTACGGCCGGCCCACTGCGCCACCAGTCCGACACCGTCGATACCGCGCACGATCGCAACGGCGTGTTCGCGATAACTCGGGAAGATGGTGGTCGATTCGCCGATCGCCATCGCCGACGCCACCTGCGCTGCTTCCTGGCCGTGGCACGACAGCCACAGATCGACCCGGCCCTGGTTCTGGAGACGCACCGCCTCTGCGTCCACGCCGCGTGCGACCAGCATGTGGCGCAACATCGCGCGGCTGGTCTGCACATCCACAGACGTTGCCAGATCGGTCAATTCAGCACCGTTCCTGTCGGCGTCAACGACTACGACCTACCCAATGGCATCCCGCGACCAGCCCAGGGGATGCGTAGAGGTGCTCGTTCACGCAACGCTGTGACTGACCTTCGGAACAAAATTCTTAGCCACTGTAACTTACCGCACCGTCGAATACACCGGGTGCATGAATTCAGGGCACCGCTTGCCGTCAGTCCGGCTGTGACGCCTGTTCGCCAGGGGCAATCGACCGAGGCCGTGTCGATTCCGAGGTCGGCCCTCCGGTTCCGAACGCTGCCGTCCGGGGTGGGGCGCCGTGCCCGAGCGCATGGCCGTGAACACCCTCGGCATAGGCGGTTTCGGCGTGCTGCGAGAAGTCCACGCCGGACACCTCGTCCTCGGCGCTGATGCGGAAGCCGATCACCCTGTCGATCGCCTTGGCCAGAAGAAACGATGCGGCGAAGGCGTAGCCCGCGACGACGACGACCGCCACCGCCTGCTTGCCGAGCTGACCGACGCCGCCACCGTAGAACAGACCGCTCGCCCCGCCCGTCATCGTGGCGGACGCGAGAAGCCCGATGAGCACGACCCCCACCACGCCCCCGACGAAGTGCACCCCGACGACGTCGAGGGAATCGTCGTATCCGAAACGGAACTTCAAGCCGATGGCGAAGGCACACACCACGCCGGCGACCAGACCCACCACCGCGGCACCGAACGTGGTGACGGTCCCGCACGATGGCGTGATCGCGACCAGGCCGGCCACGACGCCGGATGCCGCGCCGAACGTCGTCGGCTTGCCGTCGCGAATCTGTTCGACCGTGAGCCACCCCAGCATGCCCAGGCAGCCGGCGACCAAGGTGTTCAGGAAGATCGCGGCGGCGGTCCCGTTGGCGGCCAGGGCGGAGCCGGCGTTGAAACCGAACCACCCGAACCACAGCAGGCCCACGCCGAGGAGGACGAACGGCAGGTTGTGCGGGCGCATCGCCTCCTTCTTGAAGCCGATGCGCGGCCCCAGCACCAGGGCAAGCGCCAACGCCGATGCGCCCGAGACGATCTCGACGACCAACCCGCCGGCGTAATCGAGCACACCCCAGCGCATCAGCCATCCGCCGGGTGCCCACACCCAGTGCGCGACAACCGAATACACCACGATCACCCACAGCGGGACGAAGACCACCCACGCCGCGAACTTGGCCCGATCGGCGATCGCGCCACTGACCAGTGCGGCCGTGATGATCGCGAAGGTGAGCTGGAAAGTCACGAACAGCAGCTCGGGAACCTGCCCGTGCACGGTGTCTGCGGTGATCCCGCCCAACCCGAGGTGGGACAGACTGCCGATCACCCCGCCGGCGCGGCTGTCGGAGAACGCCAGGCTGTAGCCGGCGAGCAACCACGTCACCGTGACCAATGGGATCGCGATGAAGCTCATCATGATCATGTTGAGCACGCCGGTGGTGCGGACCATCCCGCCGTAGAAGATCGCCAGACCCGGTGTCATCAACAGCACCAGGGCGGTGCTGGCCAACAGCCAGGCGGTCGCTGCGGGATCGATCTGATTCACGTTCGCACTCCTTCGGGCGGTCCCGAACGAGGATGTCGGCCGCTCGTTTCGGCAAAGCGGCGATCATGTTTCCGGCATGTTTCGCGCGGTCCCGCCCGCATGCACCCGTCTCACCCGCCGGGATCACGCCCGGCGCGGCGGGGTGCGTCGCGCCCGGCTACCCGGCGGTCAGCGCCCGTGGGCGGCGAAGAAGTCGGCGCCCGCCTGGCCGGCGTCGTAGTTGAATCCGGTGGGCCAGACGTGCCCGCCGCCGCCGATGATCACGAACTCGACCGAGGTGCCGTCGGCGCAGCCGATCGACGATGACCGACCCGGTGCGTCGACAGGCGGAGGGCATCCGTCGATGGCACGCCAGCGATTGACCAGTTCTGGTGCGGAGACGATCACGCTCGGCCCGCCTCGGCCGACCATCGGGCCGCCGCCGAACGGGACCACCGGATCGGCATCACCGTGTACGGCGAGCACGGACACCGGCCGCGACGGCGCGCACGGCACCGTCGCACCGAGCGTCCCGGCGACCGACACCACGGCGGCGACCAGATCGGCGCGCTCACAGGCCAGCCGCTGGGCCATGAAGCCGCCGGCCGACATGCCCGTGACGAACACCCGGCCCGGGTTGACGCCGTACTCGCCGGTGAGCTGCGTGATCAACGCGGAGAGGAACCCCACGTCGTCGACGCCCTGCCGCTCGGGGACCGAACCACCGCGGCCGTCCGCCCAGCTCATGTCGACGCCGTCCGGGTACGCGACGACGAAACCGTGGCGGTCGGCGATGGCGTCGTAGTTGGTCCACGCCTCCTGGTCACGGCCCGTCTGCCCCGCACCGTGCAGGTTGATCACCAGGCCGGTGACGGCGCCAGGGGGCACGTGCACCGAGTAGGTGCGCTGCAGACCGCCGACCTGGAGGCCCTGCGCCGGCCCGGGAGCGGCGGAGGCCGGAACGGCGGATGCGACGACGGTGACCACCGCTGCGGCCAGCGCGGTCAGGACACGGACGACTGCCAGATGCACGGGCGCCAGTATCGACCCGACGGTTTCGCCCGGATCACGCCGGGGCACGGTGGTACACACGCACACCAGTGTTACCGACCGAGGAGGAATCGACGATGCAGGTTGTCATCGCAGGCGGTCACGGCAAGATCGCGGTGATCACCGAACGGCTGCTCGCCGCGCGCGGCGACCGGGCCGTGGGATTGATCCGCAACCCGGACCATGCCGCCGACGTGGAGGCCACCGGTGCCCGAGCGGTCGTGGTCGACCTCGAGAGCGCGACCGTCGACGAGGTCGCCGGCCACCTGGCCGGCGCGGACGCCGTGGTGTTCGCTGCCGGCGCGGGCCCCGGCAGCGGTGCCGCACGGAAGCAGAGCGTCGACCGGGATGCCGCGATCCTGTTGGCCGACGCCGCCGAAGCGGCCGGTGTGCAGCGCTACGTGATGATCTCGGCGATGGGTGCCGACGCCGACACACCCGATGACGCAGCCGACGACGTCTTCGTGGCCTACCTTCGCGCCAAAGGCGCCGCCGACGACGAAATACGTTCGCGGACACACCTCTCGACGACCATTGTGCGGCCAGGCCAGCTGACCGACGACGCACCGTCCGGGCGGGTCACGATCGCCGAGAGCACCGGCCGGGGCAAGATCGCGCGGGCAGATGTCGCGGCGGTCATCGTCGCGGTGCTCGACGGACCGGCGACCGCGGGCCGCACGTTCGAAGTGATCGCCGGGGACACCCCTATCGCCGACGCGCTCTAGTCGCCTCCTGCGAGCAGACGCGAACTCGAGCTTTTTGGGGCCTCCTCAGCTCGAGTTCACGTCTGCTCGCCGGCAGAATTCTCGCGGCAACAACTCAGGAGGGCGCGAACACGGCCTTGAAGCGGTTCAGCGACTCCTGGATGTCGCTCTGCAGCGCGCTGGCCACCACCATGCCGATGGGACCGAACAGCGCAGGCCCGCCCAGATGCACGTCGAACTGCACGTTCGAGCCGACGGGAATGTCTGTGCCCGTGTCTGCGCGCGTGCCTGCGGCGGGCCGCACCTTGCCGATCAGCTTCACCTTGACCCCGCCGCGCCCGACGCCGTTGAGCGTCATGGCCTCCGGCGGCTTGAAGTGCACGACCGTCCACGAGATGCGGTTGAGCATGCCTTTCACTTCGACGATCGAGTCGAGTGTCGTGCCCTTGTCGATGGTGTCGGGCAGCGGCGAGCGCCACATCCGGTGGATGGACAACCATTCCTTGAAGCGGGACAGATCCGACGCGCTCTCCCACGCCTGTTCGGGCGGCAGAGGCACGTCGACGGACACCGAGAGCTTGGCCATCGGCGTTACGACACCGGAGGCGCCGTCGGGGGCTCCTGCTGCGGCGGAACCGGCGGCTTGGCCGTCCCGGGCTGACCGGGGGCGCCGGGCTGACCGGTCTGGTCGCTGACGGCCTTCTTGGCGGCGTCCTGCACCTTGTCGACAGTCGAGGCGTACTTGCCCTGCGTCTTCTTGTCCACGAGGTCACCGGCCTTGTCGATCACGGTGTCCACTTTGTCGGCGTTCTTGGAGAGAAGATCTTTCGCCTTGTCCAAAAATCCCATGCCCCCGACTTTACCGTTCTGGCGAACGCCACAGCCTGCGGGTTTCACCGAGGAGCCTGCCCTGCACCCACCAGATCACCTCCACGGCCGCCGCCCCGAGCAGCCCGATGACCAGCGCCGTCGAGGTGGTCGCCAGGTTCGTCGGATCGAGCAGGAACACCTTCTGCGCCACCGGCAGGCTGAAGATCAGCACATAGGCCAGCGCGGACGCGACAACCAGGGCGACCCGCCACCACTCATAGGGTCGGGCCACCACCGCGAGCACCCACAGCGCCGACACCAACAGAGTGATCAGCGCCGCGGTCGAGGCCTGCGTCTGCTCGACCGCGGTGGCGGCGCGCCCCTGGTAGGCCAACAGGTAGGACACGAACGTCGCCAGGCCCACCACCACACCCGAGGGAAGCGCGGCGGTCATCACCCGGCGCACGAACCCGGAGTGAGCGCGCTCGGCATTGGGCGCCAACGACAGGATGAACGCCGGCACACCGATCGTGAACCAGGCGGCGATGGTGACGTGGATCGGCTGGAACGGGAACAGGAGCGGATCGGTGCCGAAGATCTCCGCCGACAGACCCGCGACCCCGACCAGGACCGCGAGCAGCACCGAATAGACGGTCTTGGTGAGGAACAGGTTGGAGACCCGCTCGATGTTGCCGATCACCCGCCTGCCCTCGCCCACGACGTAGGGCAGGGTGGCGAACTTGTTGTCCAGCAACACGATCTGAGCAACTGCGCGGGACGCCGAACTCCCCGATCCCATCGCCACGCCGATGTCGGCGTCCTTGAGGGCCAGCACGTCGTTGACGCCGTCGCCGGTCATCGCGACGGTGTGGCCGCGCGACTGCAGGGCGTGCACCATCGCCCGCTTCTGGTCGGGCCGCACCCGGCCGAACGTCGTGCATTCCTCCAAGGTCTCGGCCAGGCGATCGGGTTCGGTAGGCAACCGGCGCGCATCCATCGTCTCACCCGCGAGACCGAGGGAGGCCGCCACCGCACCCACCGACACCGCGTTGTCCCCGGAGATCACCTTCACCGAAACCCGTTGCGAGGCGAAGTATTCGAGGGTGTCGCGAGCGTCAGGCCGCACCCGCTGCTCCAGTACGACCAACGCCGCCGGGGTGACCGGGCCCGGAGCCTGCGGATCGTCGACCGGTACGTCGGCCGACCCCAGCAGCAGCACGCGCAGTCCCTGCGCACCGAGCCGCTCGGCCTGCGCGGCCGCCGACGACGTCGGGTCGAGCAGCACGTCCGGCGCACCGATCACCCAGTTACCGTGCTCCCCGTACGACGCCCCGCTCCACTTGGTGGCCGACTTGAAGGGTGCGGTGGCGGTGGCCGTCCAGCCCGGCGGCATGCGGTACGCCTCGGCGATCGCGGCCATGCTGGCGTTGGGCCTGGCGTCATCGGCCGCGAGCTGGGCGAGCACGTCGGCGACAGCGCTACCGTCCAGCGGCTCGACCTCGCTGACCCGCATCCCGTTCTCGGTGAGCGTGCCGGTCTTGTCCGCGCACACCACGTCCACCCGGGCCAGCCCCTCGATGGCGGGTAGCTCGTTGACCAGACACTGCCTCCGCCCCAGTCGGACCACGCCGACGGCGAACGCGATCGAGGTCATCAGCACCAGGCCCTCGGGCACCATCGGCACCAGCGCGCCGACCATGCGCAGGACGGATTCCCGCCAGCCCGCATCGGTGGTGAACAACTGGGTGTAGATGGTCAGCGCCCCCGCCGGCACCAGCAGGTAGGTGATGAACTGCAGGATCCTGTTGATGCCGCTGCGCAGTTCGGACTTCACCAACGTGAACTTGCTGGCCTCCTCGGCGAGCTTGGCGGCGTAGGCCTCCCGGCCCACCTTGGTGGCGCGGTAGACCCCGCTGCCCGCCACCACGAAGCTGCCCGACATCACGTGATCGCCGGAATTCTTGGTGATCGCATCCGCTTCTCCGGTCAGCAGCGACTCGTCCACCTCCAGGTTCGCCGCGTCGACGACGTCACCGTCGACGATGATCTGGTCCCCCGGGCCGAGCTCGATGAGATCGTCCAGCACCACCTCGCTCGGCTGCCGCGGCGCGGTACCGGACTGCCTGCGCACCAACGGTTTCGCCTGACCGACGATCGCGAGCCTGTCCAGGGTGCGCTTGGCCCGCAGCTCCTGGATGATGCCGATTCCACTGTTGGCGATGATCAGCAGACCGAACGCCCCGTTGATCACCGACCCGGTGGCGAGCACGATGACGAGCAGCACCCCGAGTATGGCGTTGATGCGGGTGAACACGTTGCCGCGCACGATCTCCGACACGCTGCGTGCGGCGCGCGTCGGGACGTCATTGGTCTTGCCCTCGGCAACTCGCCGGGCGACCTCGGCATCCGACAGGCCCGCGGCGGTCACCGCGTGAACACTCCCTTGCCCTCGGAGTTGTAGTAGTCCAGCGTCAGGCGGGGCCCGTCGAACGTCGCCGATGCGACCGTGCCGGGCGGCGCGTTCTCGGTGATGAAGTCGTAGGCGAATGTGTTGCCGTCCCAGTGTCGCAGCGGCACATCGAGATTCGCTCCGATCCGAAGCCGTAGGGCACCGTCGACCTCGGTCACGGTGGCGGGGCCCCAGAAGTCGTTGCGATACGTCCCCAGATAGTTCGACAGCGGCGCCGCGGGCGCCGGCGCGGCGGGTGGCTGCTTGCCGGACAGGGAACCTGTCGGCGCGTCGATCTGCGCGAAGGCCTTGGCGTAGAGGGTGCGCCAGTCTTGGCGGATCTCACCGAACTGCACCAGATCGGCGAACTCGGCGGTGAGTGTCTCCGGCACCCCGGTCGGCGTCGCGTTGGTGAGCGCGACGATCGCGACGTCGGCCGACGGCAGGATCAGGATGTTCGATCCGGCACCCAACTCGAACGCGCCGGAGTGACTCAGTTCGGTGCGTGCCGCCGATGTGGTGCCGACGTTGAACCCGAATCCGTAGAAGCCCGTGCGCATCGCGGGTTCGGTGGCCGGGCTGGACACCGACTGCGGAGTCAGCGCCGGCAGCAGCGCCGCCGGGTCGATCACAGCCCGGCCCTGGTAGGTCCCGTTGCCGAGCACCATGGCCAGCCAGTGCGTCATGTCCGTCACCGAGGCGCTGGCACCGCCGGCGGGGGCCTGCGCGTCGGCGTCCCGGACGAACTGCGGCCGATAGGTGCCGTCGATGCGAATGTGGCCCACCGCGCGATCGGGGCGGCGGGCGTAGTCGGCGAACCGGAAGCTGGCCGTCGTCATGCCGAGCGGACGGAACAGGACGTCGGTGGCGAGGTCCTCCCACGGCTTGCTCGCCGCCGCGGCTGTCGCCTCCGCACCGGCGGTGAATCCGAAGTTGGTGTAGGCGTAGGAGATCCGAAACGGATCGAGTGGATAGTCGCGCAGTTTCTCCAGGACCTGCCTGCGGTCGTAGCCGAGATCCTCGAGCAGGTCACCGGCGTGGTCGGGCAGCCCGGAGCGGTGCGACATCATGTCCCCGATCGAGACCATCGGGGTGACGGCTGGATCGGCGAGCGCGAACCACGGCAGCTTCGACACGACCGGGGTGTTCCAGTCGACGGTCTTCGCGCCGACCTCGTGGGCCACCACCGACGCCGACAGCGATTTCGACACCGAGGCGAGCTGGAACACGGTGTCCGAGCCGACCGCGTTGTCGGCGCCGTCGGGTCTGGTGAGATCTTTCTTGCCGAAACCTCTGGCGTACACGGTCTTTCCACCATGCACCACAGCGACGGCCATCCCGGGAATGCCGGAGGATCTCATCAGCTCCTCGGCGAGCCCGTCGAGCTGGGCCACTGCGCCTTCGACCGCGTCGGCGGGCAGCGGCATCGCCGGCACCAACGGCGGAGGCGTGTCGGCGTTCAGGCTCGGCGGAGCTGCCGACGTCGTCGTATTCGACGAGGGTGCGGCGCCGCAGCCGGCAGCCAGCAGGGACAGCACGGCGAGCACGGCCAGTTTCATGATCGAAACGGTAACCCGCGGCTGGTCGTTACAGCCGCCACCAGGGGTCGAACGTCGAGTCGCGGTCCACCCGGCCACCCGGGATGGGGACCGCGATCCGGACGCCTTCGGCGTCGGCAGCCACCACCAGCCGTTCGGCCGGCTCGGCCCAGGGGTGCGGCGCCAGCCGGAACGTCGCCCAATGGATCGGCATCATCAGTCCGCCGTCGGTCATGTCGAGGTGGGCGCGCACCGCGTCTTCGGGGTTCATGTGGATGTCGGAGAAGGCCGGGTGGTAGGCGCCGATCGGCAGCAGGGTCAGGTCGAACGGCCCGAACTCGGCACCGATCTCGGCGAAACTCTTCGTGTATCCGGTGTCACCGCCGAAGAACGCTCGGTGCTGGGGCCCCATCACCACCCACGACGCCCACAGCGTGGTGTCGCGGGTGAACAGCCGGCCGGAGAAGTGCCGGGCCGGGGTGCAGACCAGCGTGAGGTCCCCGATGCGGTGCGATTCGTACCAGTCGAGCTCGACGATGCGGCTCTCCGGGATGCCCCACTTCCGCAGATGCGCCCCGATGCCCAGCGGCACCAGGAACGGGGCCCGCTGGCTGTGCGTGAGCGCGATGACGGTGTCGATGTCGAGATGGTCGTAGTGGTCGTGGCTGATGATGATCGCGTCGACCGCGGGCAGCGCCTCGATCAGCAGCGGGATCTCGTGCATGCGCTCCGGACCGACGGCGCGCGACGGTGAGCACCGTCGGCTCCACACCGGGTCGGCCAGCACGCGGTAGCCGTCCACCTCGATCAGCGAGCTGGAGTGGCCGTACCAACTCGCCGCGACGGTCTGCGCGTCCGGATGCACCTTCGGCGGATCGGCGATCGGGATGGGCCCCGGCGGCTTGCCCTTGGAGCCGGCATTGGCCAGGTCGCGCAGCAGCGTGCGCTGCGCCTCCCGGTCCACCGTCATGCCGGACGGGGGCTCCAGATTGACGAACTTGCCGTCGCGGTACTGCGGGGAGCGCCGGGCCACCGGAGCGATCTCGGCGGGTGTGGCGCCCAACGAGGCCGAGGTGCCCTGCAGCGCCCGCAGTACCCAGCCGGCACCGAGCAGGGAGGCCGTCCCGAAGCCGAAGCGCAGCGCCGTGGAGAACATCAGGCGCCCTGGAATTTCGGCGCGCGCTTCTCGATGCGGGCCACCTGCGCCTCGATGATGTCCTGACTCTTCCACGCCTTGTCGAACAGCTCCTGATGCGCGGGCCACGGGTCCTCGTAGGCACCGTCGTCGTTGAGCACCCGCTTGGCGTGCTGCAGCGCCAGCGGCGCGTAGCCCGCGATCTCCTGGGCCCAGGCCTGGGCGTCGGCCAGCGTGCCGATCCGGTTGGCCATTCCGGTCTGCAACGCCGCCTCCGACGTCAGCCGCTCGGCGGCCAGCAGCATGCCGCGCGCGCGGCCGGCGCCCACGAGCGAGGTCAGCCGGCGGATGCTCCAGTTGTCCAGCGCTATGCCGTACTTGGCGACCGGGAACTGGAAGTAGGCCTCGGGCGCGACCACGCGCAGATCGCAGATCATCGACAGGATCACTCCGGCGCCGATGGCCGGGCCGTTCACCGCCCCGATGACGGGCAACGGCGCCCGGTCGATCGCGAGGTTGAGAGCCCGCGCCTTGTCCGGCAGCTCGTCGGCCACGCCCTGGCCGCCGGACAGATCGGCGCCGGAGCTGAACACATGGCCGGCGCCGGTGAGCACGATCGCGCGGACGTCCTCGCTGCCGGCTTTCTCGATCGCCTCGCGCAGACCGTCGACGAGTTCGGAGTTCAGGGCGTTGCGCCGCTCCGGACGCTGCATCTCCAGAGTCAGCACGTGGCCGTCACGGGTGGCTTCAATCATGGGCCCAGCCTATTAGCCTCGAGCTGTGAGCCGGATCCGCGCCCTCGAGCTGCGCGACGCCGTTCTCGACGAGGAATCCTTCGTGAGCTGGGATTCCGCGCCTCTCGAGGTCCCGATGTCCGACGCCTACCGGCGCGAACTGACCGCTGCCGGCGCGGCGAGCGGTCTCGACGAGTCGGTGCTGACCGGGGAGGGCCGGGTGTTCGGCCGCCGCGTCGCGTTGGTCGTGTGCGAGTTCGACTTCCTGGCCGGATCCATCGGCGTGGCCGCCGCGGAACGCATCGTCGCGGCGGTGCACCGGGCCACCGCCGAGCGGCTACCGCTGCTGGCCTCGCCCAGTTCGGGGGGCACCCGCATGCAGGAGGGCACCGTGGCCTTCCTGCAGATGGTCAAGATCACCGCCGCTGTGCAGCAGCACAAGCAGGCCCATCTGCCGTACCTGGTGTACCTGCGGCACCCGACCACGGGCGGGGTGTTCGCATCGTGGGGCTCGCTGGGTCATGTCACCGCCGCCGAGCCGGGCGCGCTGATCGGGTTTCTCGGACCGCGCGTCTACGAGCACCTCTACGGCGAACCCTTTCCCGCGGGCGTACAGACCGCGGAGAACCTTCGGCGTCACGGCGTGGTCGACGCGGTGGTACCGCTCGACGTCCTGCGCGCGACCATAGACCGCACCCTGACCGTGGTGTCCGACCCGCCCGGCACCGCCCCACCGGCTCCCCCGCCCGAGCCGCTGCCCGACGTGCCTGCCTGGGACTCGGTCGAGCTCTCCCGGCGTCCGGACCGGCCCGGGATCGGCGCGCTGCTGCGCCACGGCTCCACCGAACGGGTCCTGCTGTCCGGTACGGGACAGGGCGAGGCCGCGACGACGGTGCTCGCGCTGGCGCGGTTCGGCGGCCAGCCCGCCGTCGTCCTCGGTCAGCAGCACATCGTCACCAGAGTGGTCGGCCCCGCTGCGCTTCGCGAGGCGCGGCGCGGCATGGCGCTGGCCGCAGGTCTGCAACTGCCCCTGGTGCTGGTGATCGACACCGCGGGCCCCGCGCTGTCGGTCGAGGCCGAGGAGGACGGTCTGGCCGGCGAGATCGCGCGCTGCCTGGCCGATCTGGTGATGCTGGACACCCCGACGCTGTCGATCCTGCTGGGGCAGGGCAGCGGCGGCCCCGCCCTGGCGATGGTGCCGGCCGATCGCGTGATCGCCGCGTTGCACGGCTGGCTCGCACCGTTGCCGCCCGAGGGCGCGAGCGCGATCGTGTACCGCGATGTCGACCATGCCCCGGAACTTGCTGCGGCACAGGGTATTCGATCCACCGACCTGCTGCGCAGCGGTATCGTCGACGCGATCGTGCCAGAACATCACGATGCCGCCGACGAACCGCGCGCGTTCATCAGCCGGCTGTCGGACACCATCGCCGCCGAGCTGCACGCCTTGAGGACGGCACCCGCCGAGCAGCGCCTCGCCGCCCGCATCGAACGCTATCGCCGCATCGGCTTACCCTGAATCAGAGGAGCAGAGCGAACGCGCAGACCGCGACCTGCAGCACCAGCCCGCCCAACGCGAGCCACGCGGCCGGCCGCTTCCTGACCACCTGCGAGATCGTCACGGCCAGGGTGACCATGAGCATCGCGAACCCGCCGTAGCCCAGCACCGCACCATCGCCGTGGGAGAGGAACATCGCAGCGCGCCAACAGAAGGCCTGCAGGAGGAGCAGCACCACGGCACCGGCGAAATCCTTGAGCCGTCGATCGTCGTCGCGGCTCACGTCAGACCTCGATCGGTGGGTGGAGCCGCTCGATCGTGTACTGGCGGTTGCGCCGCGCCGCCCAGGCACTGGCGGCCAATGAGGCCAGCAGCACCGCCGACAGGACCGCGATCGCCGTCCACAGCCGAGCATCCACACCGCCGACGATCAACTGGCGTAACCCGTTGACCGCGTAGGTCATCGGATCGAAGGGGTGCAGGATCTGGAAGGGCTTCGCGGTGGTCTCGACCGGGTAGATCCCGCCGGCCGAGACCAGCTGCAGCATCAGGAACGCCAGTGTGGCGACGCGGCCGACCGCGACGCCCAGCACCGCGTTGAACGCCTGGATGAGAGCCAGGAAGGCGCCCGCGACGAGTGCCAGGAACGCGACCGTGGCCAGCGGATAGACCGCCTGCAAGCCCACCCCGAAGTGCACGACCACGTACATCACCACCACCTGGCAGACCACGATCAGCAGGCCCGGCCAGTACGACGCCAGCACCACACGCAGCGCGCCCAGTCCGTTCACGATGGGTCGGGATTGCAACGGTGTCAACAACATCCACACGATCAGCGCGCCGATGAACAGGGCCAGCGGGAGGAAGAACGGCGCGAACCCGGTGCCGAACGTCGCCGCCGGATGGGTGTTGCGCAGATCGAGCTCGGTCGGTGCGGCGAGGGTGCGCGCGACCTCGGTACGCTGCTGCGGACTCCACGACGGGATCTGCTGCGCGCCCTGACGCAAGCGGGTGGCCAGCTCCTGCCCGCCGGTGCGCAACTGCGCGGTGCCGTCGGCGAGTTGATGTGCGCCGGAGGACAATTGGTTGCCCCCGGCCGTTAGTTGACCCAGACCCGCATTCAAGCGCTGCGCACCGGAATCCAGTTGATGGACCCCGTCGCGCAGCTGCGCGACGTCGGAACGCAGACCGCCGTTCAGAGCTCGCGTCAGGAAGGTCCGTAGTCGGCTGTGGGGGTCGCCGAGTTCTCCCTCGAGCGTCGCGGCGCTGTCGCGCAGCCGGGTCAGCCCGTCGTCGGTCGTGGGATCGATGCCCTGCGCACGCAGCAGGTGCTGCGCGCCGGCGAGCGCCTGCCCGGCGTCACGGACCGCGGGATCGGGGTTGTTCTGCAGGAATCCGACGGCCTGATCGACGATCGCAGCCGCTTGAGCGCTGTTGATGTTGAGCGCGGCGATCCGGTCGGTCGTCGACCGGACGGCACCGGAGAGGTGCTGCGCGGCGCCGGCGACCTCGTCGGGATTCAGGCCCAATCCGCCCACCCGGTCGAGCACGTCGAGCAGCGGTGCGGTCGCCGTGTCGACGGACCCGCTCAGGCGCCGGGTGCCCGCGGCGAGTTGCGCCGATCCCGCCTGCGCGGTGCGCAGACCCGAGGTCAGCGTGTCGGCCCCACCGGCGAGCCGGTGCGCGCCGTCGTCGGCGGAGACCAGACCATCGGCCAGTTGCTGGGCGCCGCCGGCAGCCTGATCGAGACCCGAGCCGGCATCGGCGAGGCCGTTGACCACGGTGCCGATGCCGCGTTCTCCGATCTTCGCGTTGACCTGGTTGAGGATCTCGCGTGAGGCGTTCTGTCCGATGACGGTGCCGAGATAGTTGTTCGCGTCGTTGAACGTGAACTGCAGCGGTGCCTGCGCAGGACGGGGACCGGCGGGTGATGCCACCAGCTCGGAGAAGTTCTCCGGCAACGTGATCGAGAAGTAGAAGCGGCCGTCGGCCACACCGTCGGCGGCCTCCTGCGCGGAGACCTCCGTGAGGTCCAGCTGGCCCGAATTGAGCAGCGCGCGGGCGACCTCGTCACCGGCGTTCACCTGGGCGCCCTGCACCTCGGCGCCGCGATCGGCATTGACCAGCGCGACCGGCACCTTGCCCACCTCGGCGAACGGATTCCAGAACGCCCACAGGTACATCGCTCCGTAGAGCAGCGGCAACAGGATGATCGTGACGAGCGCGATCCGCGGCATCAACCCGTGCGAGTACCGCTTGAGATCCGTGCCCAGTGACATACCGGCCAGTACCACTACGCCCCACCTTCCTGATGTCCCGCCAGTTCGGCGCGGGCGACGCCGGCCACCGGTATCTCTCGCAGCCCGGGGCGGGCCGCGACGCCGTTGACGCTCGCCGTCAGCACCGTCTGTTCGCGGCCCAGATCGACCAGACGGTCGACCAGCAGCTCGCGGTTCGCGTCGCTGGTGACCTGCTCGAGGTTGCCCACCACGAGCAGCGCGGGGCGTCTGGTGTTGGCGAGTGCGATACGCAGCAGCAGACCGTCGAGCTCGGTCAGCTCCTCGACGAACTCCGTGCGGGGCGGCAGCGGCAACTCACCGAACACAGGCCCGCACACGCGCCGCAGATTGTCGTCATCCGCGCGGCGAATCAGCTTGTACCAGGGCGCATCCCAGCGCAGCTGCTCGGTGATGAGATCACCCACGGTGACGGACTCGGCGACGGTGTCGAGTTCGTCGATCCCGGCCAGGGCCGCAACGGCGAAGATGTCGCGGGCGCGGGTCCGTCCGAACACCGTCAGCGACCCCGACGTCGGACGCATCCGCCCGGCCAGCGTCATCGACAGCGCAGTGCGTCCCGACCCTGCCGGACAGACCATGACCGTCACGCCCGCCGCGGGGACGTCGAGGTCGACCGGGCCGTACACCGGACCCCACGGACCGCGCAGCGTGAGCCCCCGCGCGACGATCGCGGGCTCGGAGTCGTCGGGGACTGGATCTGACGGCGCGTCCGGCACAAGGGCAATTCCACCACATGACCCGGTGGCATTCTGGGCATGTGGAGGCGCTGTTGCAGTTCGCCGGGAACTACTGGTGGCTGGTCTTCCCGCTCGGCGGGGTGATCGGCGGCGCCGCGCGCGGCGTCTCGGCCGCCAACGAACGCCGTGCCCAGCGTCGGCTCGAGCGGTACCGCATCAAGCAGGAGACGAAAGTCGCGCTCGCCAGGGAGAAGGCTTCGGGCGCAGCCTCCACCGAGACCAGGCGCCGCGAGCTGACCAAGGTGCTCGAGCGCCACGATGCCACCGATGCGCGCTGGCTCTCCTACGAACTGGACGTCGCGAAGCTGCTGGACTTCCCGGTGATGACGGACATGCGGGAACCGTTGACGCTGGCGTTCCACAAGGCGAAGAGCCGGGCCGACCTGCTGCGGCCCACGCATGCCGACGACGTCCTGGGCGACCGCGATGCCGCGGCCGCGTATCGCGACGCGGTCGGCGACTACGTCGCCGCGTTCGATGCCGCCGAGGCCGAAGCGACCCGACGGCGGCGCAGCGACTTCTCCGCCGACGACCAGGACCGGCTGGCCCGCGCCCAGCATCTGTTGCGCTTGGCCGGCGACGACGCCGCCACACCGCAGGAGCGCCAGAACGCCTACGGCCGGGCGCAGAAAGAACTGGCCGGTCTCGTCGTTCTCCCCATCGCCACCCGCGCGGCGATCGAACGCACGGTGCTCGGCGAACTCGAAGCGTGAGCCGGGGCGGTCGGTAGCCTCACCGACGTGGATTACGAAACCCTGCACTGCACCGTCGATGCCGACGGGGTCGCGCTGCTGACGTTGTCGCGCCCCGATCAGCTCAACGCCTTCACGGTGACGATGGCCCGCGAACTCGAGCGGTTCTTCACCGTCGACGCCTACGACGACGCGATCCGTGCCGTCGTCGTCACCGGCGCCGGCCGCGCGTTCTGCGCGGGCATGGACCTCTCGGCCGACGGCAACGTGTTCGGTCTGGACGAGAGTCTGACGCCGACACCGGAACAGATGCAGGCCGACTACGCGACCGAGCCGTTGCACAGCGGCATCCGCGACACCGGCGGCCGCGTCACCCTCGCGATCCACGCGCTCCCCAAACCCGTCATCGCCGCCATCAACGGCGCCGCGGTGGGCATCGGCGCGACGATGACGCTAGCCATGGACATCCGCGTCGCATCCGACAAGGCGCGGATCGGTTTCGTGTTCGGCCGCCTGGGCATCGTGCCCGAGGCCTGCTCGTCGTGGTTCCTGCCCCGGCTGGTCGGCATTCAGCAGGCGCTGGACTGGGTGTACTCGGCCGACATCCTCACCGCCGAGGACGCGCTGGCCGGCCGGCTGCTGCGCTCGGTGCATCCGGCCGACTCGCTGGTCGCAGATGCGGTCGCGCTGGCGCGCAGCTACGTCTCCGGACGTTCGCCGGTGGCGCTGGCGCTGGCCAAGCAGTTGATCTACCGCAACGGCGCCGTCGAAACTCCGCTGCAGGCCCACCTCAGCGACTCGCTGGCGATGTTCTACACCTCGCTCGGCGACGGCAAGGAAGGCGTCGCCGCGTTCCGGGAGAAGCGGGCCCCGAACTTCACCGGCAGCGCGACCGAACTGCCGCGGATCTTCCCCGAGGGCTGAGCGTCAGGCCATCGCCAACGCGGTGAGCATGGCGCCGGAGGTGATCAACAGCAGCGGCACCCGCAACAGATTGCGCCGCGTCCAGCGCACCGCCGCGGCCTCGTCGACGTCGGCAGGATCGGTGCGTTCGAACTCCGCCGCCCGCGGGACGAGGTCGAACAGCGCCCACAGCCGCATCGTGGCGTGGCTGACCAGCGCCACCAGCAGCGGAATCCCGATCGCCGAGTCCCCCCACGTCAGGATCAAGGTGACGATCAGGAGAACCTCGAACACGACGGGCGCGGGCAGCCAGAACCGGACGCGCGCGATACCGCCGTTGCGCGACTGGATCAGCCCTGGGCGCCTCGGCCAGTACGGATCGACGACGAGCGCCTCGTAGAGGGCGGCACCCAGGCAGACACAGGCGGCCAGCGTGGTGGCGGCGAGCAGAACGAGCGTCGGGGTGGACACGAGGTCTGATTATCCCGGTGCCAGGATGGGTCATGCCCGACATCTCCGAGTTCCGCATCGCGATCCCCGACACCGACCTCGCCGACCTGCAGAACCGGCTGACCCGGACCCGATGGCCCGAAGCCGAATGCGTCGACGACTGGAGCCAGGGCCTGCCGCTGTCCTACGCGCGCGAGCTCGCCGCCTACTGGCGTGATGACTACGATTGGCGCACAAGGGAAGCCGCGTTGAATCGGTTCGACCAGTTCACCACCGAGATCGACGGGTTGCCGATCCACTTCGTGCACCAGCGCAGCGGTCGCGATGACGGCGAGAAAGCCTTCCCGCTGTTGATCACCCACGGCTGGCCGGGCTCGATCGTCGAGTTCTCCAAGGTGATCGAGCCGCTGACCGCCGCCGGATTCGACGTCGTATGCCCGTCGCTTCCGGGTTACGGCTTCTCGGGCAAACCCACCGCGACCGGCTGGGGCATCGAACGCATCGCGGCGGCGTGGGACGAGCTGATGGTTCGCCTGGGCTACCGGCGCTACGGCGCCCAGGGCGGCGACTGGGGCTCGGCAATCACCACACAGATCGGCCGCAACGAGGGCCACTGCGTGGCGATCCACACCAACATGCCGATCGGGCGGCCGCCGAAAGACCTCAGCGACATCACCGCCGAGGAGCGCGAGGTGCTCGAGGCCTACGCCGAGCACCAGCAGTGGGGCACCGGTTACTCCAAGCAGCAGTCGACGCGCCCACAGACGCTGGGCTACGGGCTCACCGATTCGCCCGTCGGACAGATGGCGTGGATCGTCGAGAAGTTCTGGGCCTGGACCGACAGCGACGGGCACCCGGAGAACGTGCTGACCAAAGACGAGATGCTCGACAACGTGATGCTCTACTGGCTGACAGCCAGCGCGGCGTCGTCGGCAAGGTTGTACTGGGAGAGCTTCGGCTCGTTCCGCGACGGCGGTCGGGTCGAATTGCCCACGGGCGTCGCGTCGTTCCCCAAGGAGATCCTGCGCTCGTCGCGCCGCTGGTGCGAAGCGACCTACAACATCACCCGCTGGACCACGATGCCTCGCGGGGGACACTTCGCCGCGTTCGAACAGCCCGAACTGTTCACCGACGACGTCGTCGCGTTCTTCTCCGAATTCCGCTAGAGGCCGAAGATCTCGACGCTGCGCTCGCGCATCTCGACCTTGCGCACCTTCCCGGTGACGGTCATCGGGAACTCGTCGACCACGTGCACGTAGCGCGGGATCTTGTAGTGCGCCAACGCCTCCGACGCGAACTGCCGCAGGGCGGCCGCGTCGAGTGCCGGCCGGCCCGGGCGCATCCGGAGCCAGGCGCAGACCTCCTCCCCGTAGGTGGGGTCCGGCACCCCGATTACCTGGGCGTCCTCGATGTCGGGATGGGTGTAGAGGAACTCCTCGATCTCGCGCGGGTAGATGTTCTCCCCGCCGCGGATCACCATGTCCTTGATGCGGCCGACGATCGTGCAGTAGCCGTCCTCACGCATGACCGCGAGATCACCGGTGTGCATCCACCCGTCCGGGTCGATCGCCTGCGCGGTCTTCTCGCCGTCGTTCCAGTAACCGAGCATGACCGAGTAGCCGCGGGTACAGAACTCGCCGGGCTCGCCGCGCTCGAGGGTCTCGCCGGTGTCGGGGTCGATCACCTTGATCTCCACATGCGGGTGCGCCCTTCCGATCGTCGCCGTACGCCGCTCCAGATCGTCGTCGACGCGCGTCTGGCAGGACACCGGCGACGTCTCGGTCATGCCGTAGGCGATCGCGACCTCCGCCATGTTCATGTCGTTGACGCAACGCTTCATCACCTCGACCGGGCACACCGAGCCCGCCATGATCCCCGTCCGCACCGTCGACAGGTCGCGTCGGCCGAAGTCGGCGTGGTTCTGCATCGCGATGAACATCGTCGGGACCCCGTACACCCCCGTGCACCGTTCCGCTTCGATGGCGCTCAGCGTCGATCCCGGATCGAACCCCGGGGCGGGGATCACCATCGTGGTGCCGTGACTGGTGCAACCCAGGTTGCCCATCACCATGCCGAAGCAGTGGTAGAACGGCACCGGGATGCAGAGCCGATCCCCAGGGCCGAACCCGATGAGCTCGGTGGTGAAGTAGCCGTTGTTGAGGATGTTGCGATGCGAGAGGGTCGCACCCTTCGGGAAACCCGTTGTGCCCGAGGTGTACTGGATGTTGATCGGATCGTGGTTGTCGAGCCCGGCGGCACGGTCGGCGAGCTCGTCGACCCCCACCGCGGACGCCCCGGCGCGCAGCGCATCCCAGTCGGGAGTGCCGATGAACACGACATCGGTCAGATGCGGAACGGACCCCCGGACCTCACGGACCATGCTCACGTAATCCGAGGTCTTGAACGACGTCGCGGCGATCAGCAACCGCGTCCCCGATTGCTCGAGCACATAGGCGAGTTCATGCGTTCTGTACGCCGGATTGATGTTGACCAGGATCGCGCCCACCTTGGCGCACGCGTACTGCGCGATGGTCCACTGCGCGCAGTTCGGCGCCCAGATCCCGACGCGATCGCCCTTTGCGATGCCTTTCGCCATCAGGCCGCGGGCGATGACGTCGACCTCGGCGTTCAGCTCGGCGTAGGAGTACCGCAGACCCTGCGCGACATCGACGAGCGCCTCGACACCACCGTGGCGGGCCGCGGTGCGTTCCAGGTTCGCGCCGATGGTCTCCTCGAGGATCGGCGTGTCGACCGGACCGGCCTCGTAACTGGCGCTCATGACAACAGATCCTCGTACCGGTGTTCGGTCTCGATGGGCGTACCCGCGGCATGCGCCTCCTCCTCGCGGCGGCGCAGGTCGACGCGGCGGATCTTGCCCGAGATCGTCTTGAGCAGGTCGAAGAACTCGACGCGGCGCACCTTGAGGTAGGGCGCGAGGTGGTCGCGGCTGTACTGCAGGATCTGCCGGGCTGTGTCGGCGTCGGCAGACCAGCCTTCGGCAAGTGCGACATAGGCCTTGGGCACGGCGAGGCGGGTGTCGTCGGGAGCGGGCACGACGGCCGCCTCGACGACGGCCGGGTGTTCGATGAGCACGCTCTCCAACTCGAACGGCGACACCTTGTAGTCAGAGGACTTGAAGACGTCGTCGGTGCGGCCGATGTAGGTGATGTAGCCGTCGGCGTCGCGGTTGGCCACATCCCCGGTGTGGTAGTAGCCGTCACGCATGACGTGCGCGTTGCGCGTCTCGTCGTCGAGGTAGCCGGTCATGAGATTCGGCGGAGCCTCACCCAGGTCGAGGCAGATCTCCCCCTCCTGCGCCCGCACTCCGGTCAGCGGGTCGATCAGCACGACCGGCACCCCGGGCATCTGGCGACCCATCGAGCCGGCCCTCACGGGCTGTCCAGGGGTGTTGCCGACCGCCAACGTCGTCTCGGTCTGGCCGAACCCGTCCCGGATCGTCAGACCCCAGGCCTTCTCGACCCGGGAGATCACGTCCGGGTTGAGCGGCTCGCCCGCGCCGAGGATCTCCCGTAGCCCCTCGGGCCTGGCACCCAAATCGGCCTGAATAAGCATGCGCCACACGGTCGGCGGCGCGCAGAACGTGTTGACCCCGGCGCGGCGCAGCTGGTGCAGCAACGCCGCGGCGTCGAAGCGGGCGTAGTTGTAGACGAAGATCGTCGCCTCCGCGATCCACGGCGCGAAGAAGCAACTCCACGCATGCTTGGCCCACCCGGGTGAGCTGATCGCCAGGTGGACGTCACCAGGCCGCACCCCCAGCCAGGCCGCCGTCGTCAGATGCCCGACCGGGTAGCTGACCTGAGAATGCTCGACCAGCTTGGGCTTGCTGGTGGTGCCCGAGGTGAAGTAGATCAGCAACGGGTCCGACGGCACCGTCCCCGGGGCGAAAGGACCCTCGGGTTCCACGGCGGCGGCATCGGCGTACGGATGCCAGCCCGGCACCGGCTCTCCCACCGCGATGCCGACGAACGAGGCGTCCACCCCGTCGAATTTCGCGGCATCGCCGGAGTTGGCGATCACGAAACCGGCGCCGCCGCGTCGCAGCCTATCGGCGACGTCGTCGTGGCCGAGCGCCGCCGTGGTCGGCATGATCACCGCGCCGAGCTTGGCCACCGCGAGCATCGACTCCCACAGTTCGACCTGGTTGCCCAGCATCAGGATGACCCGGTCCCCGCGACCGACGCCCACCTCCTGTAACCACGTCGCCACCTGATCAGAGCGCGCGGCCATCTGCCCGAAGGTCACCTTCTCTTCGCTGCCGTCCTGCTCGACGATCCACAAGGCGACGTCCTGCGGGCGGTCGGCAGCGACGATGTCGAACCAGTCTGTCGCCCAATTGAAGTGCCCCGTGATGCTGGGCCACTCGAAGGTCTCGACGGCCGTGTCGTATTCACCGATCATCTCGATGAGGTGGTCACGTGCCGCGCGATACCGATCGGTGTTGGTGGTCATGGCTCGATACTGCCCTGCGGCGCGTCGAACTCCTAGGTCTCCACAGGTGCGATGCGCCCCGAGAAGGTGACCGCCTCGATGCCGTGCTCGCGCGCATCGTCTTCGGCTTTGGCGTGTTCGGCCGACAGATCCAATGACCGCGCCATCAGCAGGTAGGCCACGGCAGAGACGACGAGCCCGATGAACAACGCGACATCGACGTCGCCCATTGCGGCGGCGATCGGGCCGGTGTACCAGACGGTCACCACGAACGGGATCATCGCGACAATGCCGATCGCGTAGGCTGCCAGCCCGCGCCAGCCCCACGTGCCGTACACCCCGCCGCGCGGCACGAAGATCTCCCGCACCGCGTAGTGGCCGCGACGCACGAAGTAGTAGTCGACCAGGTTCACCGACGTCCACGGGACCAGCAGGTAGAGCAGGACGACGAGGAAACTACCGAAGTTGGAGAGGAATTCACCGCTGGACAGCACTGCCCCGAGGAGCCCGCACAGTGCGATCACCGTGCAGGACAGCACACGTAGGCGGCGTGTGGGTTTCACCGCTCGGAACGAATCCACCACGGTGATCAGCTCGATGGACGCGGCGTAGATGTTGACAGTGATGACGGTGACCAGCCCGGGCAGAGCCGCGACGAGCAACCACACCCCCGAACCGGGCAGGATGTCGTCGGCCGTCTGCCGGACCGCCTCGAGTGGGGACAGGTCGGCGAAAAGCGCGGCGACGAAGGCGCCGAGCGCCATCAGCCAGGCGGCTCCGACGAACACGCCAGCGTAGGTGTGGAACAGCGCGGCGCGCGGACTCGTCTGCGGCGGTAGATAGCGAGAGTAGTCCGACACGTACGGAGCCCACCCGAGTGCATAGGCGGCTGCCGCGGCGAACTGCACCAGGAAGGCGCCCCAGCTGAAGCCGCCGAACCCGAACTGTCCGGCCGGCAGATCAGCACTGAGAAGGGCGGCGACCGTGAACACCCCGAACGTCGCGAGGAAGAGCCATGTCAGCCACGTCTGGACTCGGTGGATCCAGTGGTATCCGAAGATGGCCAGCGCCAACGCCAACGCGCTGATCCCGACGAACCACAGATCGCGAACGTCGGAACCGGTCGTCAGCGTCAACACATCGGCGGCGAGGATCTGGTTGAAGACGTTGAATCCCACGATGGAGAAGATCACGACTGCGCAGATCACCACCACCCCGCGGTAGCCGAACTGTGCGCGTGACTGGATCATCTGCGGCAGTCCCAACTGCGGGCCCTGCGCGGAGTGGAATGCCGTGAACACGGTGCCGACCGCAGCGCCGATCGTGATCGCCAGCAGGGAGGTCAGGAACGACGCCCCAAGTGCCGCGCCGACCATGCCCGTGGCCAACGTCGTCAGGTTCGCGTTGGACATGAACCAGAGGGGGAACAGCGTCGAGGGCTTACCGCGGCGATCCTGCAGGGGCACCCAATCGATCGACTTGGATTCGATGGCGGATGAGTCAGTGGACATCGGGTCTCGCTTCACTCGAATGACGGCACACAGGTGGGGATTCGGGGAACCACGATGTCCCCGTACAGGTCAGGTCGCCGATCGGCGAACAGGTCGTTGAACGGGCCGATCGTCTTGTCGGAGGTCAACGTCAGCACAGCGGTGGCGGGGTCCTCGACGCCGGCGGAGGTGGCACAGACCCAGCCGTCGGGAGAGATGACGCAGGTACCTCCCGTCCACTCCACCCCGCGCTCCGCGCCGTGCCGATCGGCGATCACGGTGGGCAACCGCGACGAGCGCGCGGCCGCCATGGCCTGGACGATCTCGGGTGCATGTTCACCCACGGGCCGATCGACCAGAGGCCAATTGACTGGAAGGGCAAGAACATCGGCGCCGGCCAATGCGAGCCGCCGTGGCAGTTCCGGGAATTCGTTGTCGTAACAGATGGCCAGTCCGAGCCGGCAGATCGGCGTGTCGACAACTGCGCCGGCCTGCGCACCCGATTCGAAGATGCTGCGTTCAGCCGCCCACAGATGGGACTTGCGGTAGCAACCCAACACTCCGTCGGCGCCGACGACCAGAGCCGAGTTGTACAGTTGCTCCCCGTCACGCTCACAGAAACCCACCACCAGCACCGTGTCACGAGAGAGGTCGGCACCCAGCTCGGTCAGGACAGAATCTCCGGCCGTCAGGGCGCAGGCGCGGGCTTCATCGCGATCGGCGAACACGTATCCGCTGGTTGCCAATTCGGGCAGCACCACGAGGTGCGGACCGCGCCTCCCGACGGCCGCGACAGCGGCTCGGATCCGCGCCAGATTGCCGTCGACGTCACCGATGGTGACGTCGACCGGTACCGCCGACACTCGCAGTTGCGTGGTCATCCTTCATCACCTGCGATCCACCGCGGGTGTTCCGTCGAACACCCCGCTGTGGCGCCCGATCGCGTCGATCCGGATGCTGGCGGTGGCCTCGTGCGCGGCAAGACCCTCGAACGCCGAGATCCTCTCCACCGCAGGCGCCAGCGCCGCGGTGGCATCCCGGCTGGCGCGCTGAAAGGTCAGCGGCTTGAGGAACCGCGACACCGACAGGCCCGCGTTGTAGCGCGACGTCTTGCCCGTCGGCAGCACATGGTTGGTTCCCGCGATTCCCTTGTCGGAATACGCAACCGTGCTCCAGGGGCCGAGGAACAGCGATCCGTAGTTGCGAAGCTCCTTGAGGAAGAACTCGTCGTCACCGGTGTGCACCTCGAGGTGCTCGGGTCCCAGCACGTCGCTGATCGCCGCCGCCTGCGCCCGGTCTTCGGCCAGGATCACAGATCCGTAATCGCGCCACGCAGCGCCCGCGATCTCGCGGGTGGTCAAAGACTGTAGCTGACGCTCGATGGCACGAATCACGTTGCTGCCCAGCGCTTCCGAGGTGGTGATCAGCGCGGCCGGCGAGTTCGGTCCGTGTTCAGCCTGGCCGAGGAGATCAGCTGCGACCCATTCCGGGTCGGCGGTCTCGTCGGCGAGGACGGCGACCTCCGACGGACCGGCCAACAGGTCGATGCCGACCTGACCGAACAGCTGGCGCTTGGCTTCGGTGACGAAGGCATTGCCGGCGCCGACCAGCATGTCCACCGGTGCATCGCCGAGGAGCCCGAAGGCCATCGCCCCGAGCGCTTGCACGCCGCCGACGGCGAACACCCGGTCGGCCCGCGAGAGGTGCGCACCGTAGAGCACGGCGGGGTGCACGCCGTGCTCACCCGAGGGCGGAGAACACGCCAGCACCGTCGGCACACCCGCGGCCTTGGCCACTCCGACGGTCATGAACGCGCTCGCCAGGAGCGGGAACCGTCCAGCGGGCAGATATGCACCGACCCGGGAGACGGGGACGTACTGCACGCCGCCGGTAACGCCGGGAGCCAGCTCGATCTCGAAATCGGCGAGGTGCTCCCGCTGGGCGGAGGCGAACCGGTTGGTGCGCTCGTAACCCAGTTCGAGGGCCTCGCGGACGTCGGGAGGCAGTGCGTCCCCGGACCTGCGCATGTCTGCGGCATCGACTTCCAGAGCCTTGGTGTAGCCGTCGAGATCTCGCGAGTACCGATGCACCGCGTCCAGTCCGTCGCGCTCGATCTCCGACAACATCGCCGAGACCCGCTCGACGACCTGGGGATCGCGTTGGGCCGGGGGGCCGGAGACGGCGGGTTTCTTGAGCCAGGTGAAGGGCCCGAGTGCGCGGGCCTCGGCGGGCGTGATCTGCATGGTCGTCACGCTAGGCAAAATCTGCGCACAGGACTAGAGGGACAGATCCTGCAGCAACTACAGGTTGTTCCTATGAATGGCGGGCGGTAACGATCACAGGAACCCCCGAGGCGTCGGTCGGCGAGATGGCCGCCAGCTCGCGGATGGTGTCTTCTGCGAGGCGGGCGAACTCGCGCGTCGCGTTGGACAGCGGACGCACCCGGTGCCGCGCGAGCGCGATCACGTCGAACAACGGCTCGGCGAAGCGCGCGACGTGCAGGCCCGCGGGGAAGGCGTCGCTGTCGACGACCGCACCGCTGGCGATGGTGTCGCCAACCCCCGCCGCGACCAGCCGGAGCGCCGCCTCCACGTGCTCGATCTCGATCACGGGTTCCAGTCGCAGACCGGCGAGCTGTGCCCGTTCTGCCAACTGACGCCGCGTGGGGTCCTTCCAGCCGTAGTGCGCGTCGTAGAGCACGAGATCGGCAGCGGCGAATTGTTCGACGGTCACCGGCGCGGCAGCGCGGCTCGCGTCGGCGCTGACGTAGAACACCTCGTCGCGCAGCAGCGGGCGGACCGTGAGGTCCTCGTCATCGATCGGCAGGATCAGGATGCCCGCCTCGATTTCACCGGCCTGGATGGCGGCCGCCGTCTCCGCCGAATTCTGCCCGACCAGGCGGACCCGTACCTTCGGGTACCGCTTGTGGAATGTCTGCACCAGGCTCGACAGCAGGTAGTAGTCGGCATTGCGCGGCATTCCGAAGGTAGCCGTGCCGCCGCCGAGTGACCCCAGGGCGCGCACCGCCTGCGCCCCGCTCTCGAGGGCCTGCACCACCTGCTGGGCGTATGGCAGTAGTTCCTGCCCTGCCACCGTGAGGCTGAGCCGGCGGCTGCCCCTCACGAATAACTGTGTCCCGAGCTCGTCTTCGAGCCGACGCACCAACTCCGACACTGACGCCTGCGCGATCGCGAGCTCGTCAGCGGCGGCGGTGAAAGAGCCGAGCCGTTGTGACTCCAGGAAAGCCCTGAGCTGATTCAGAGTCATGGTGGGTTCACCCTATGGTTGGCGCCGCCGATGCGTGTCGAGACTGCGGGCAGATCGCGTTCTGCGCCCACATCACGATCTCCCCGCAGTCTCGGCGACCGTCGCGTCAGGCCAGCGATTGCACCCAGGACCGGTGCAGCGCGGCGTAATGCCCGTCGTCGCGGCCCGTCAGCTCCTCCGGCGAGCCGTCCTCGACGATGCGGCCGTGCTCGAGCACCAGCACCCGGTCGGCGATCTGCACGGTCGAGAGCCGGTGGGCGATCACGATCGCAGTGCGCTCGGCGAGCACCGTTTCCAGCGCCCGCTGCACCATCCGCTCACTCGGGATGTCCAGCGACGAGGTGGCCTCGTCGAGAATCAGCACCGCGGGATCGGCCAGGAACGCGCGCGCGAACGCGACCAACTGACGCTGGCCGGCCGAGAGCCGGCCACCGCGCTTGGCGACGTCGGTGTCGTATCCATCGGGCAGTGAAGCGATGAAGCCGTCCGCGCCGACCGCCTCCGCCGCGGCCCGCACCTCCGCATCGGTGGCGTCGGGCTTGCCGAAGCGGATGTTGTCGGCGACCGTGCCGTCGAACATGAAGTTCTCCTGCGTCACCATCACCACGTGGCGGCGCAGCTCGGTCTGCCGCACATCGCGCAAGTCCACCCCGTCGAGGGACACGCTGCCCGACACCGGGTCGTAGAACCGGGTGACCAGCTTGGCGATCGTGGTCTTGCCCGCGCCGGTGGTGCCGACCAGGGCGACGGTCTGCCCGGCGGGAACCACGAGGTCCAGCTGCGGCAACACCGGCCGATTCGGGACGTAGGAGAACCGGACGTCGCGGAAGGCGATCTCGCCGCGCACGGTGTCGAGGGCGACGGGCTCGGCCGGGTCACCGATGCCGGGTTTCTCGGCGAGCACCCCGGCGAGCTTCTCCAGCGCCGATGACGCGGACTGGAAGGTGTTGAAGAACTGTGAGATCTCCTGCATCGGCTCGAAGAACATCCGCAGGTACAGCAAGAACGCGGCCAGCGTCCCGATCGTCATCTCGCCGTGCAGCACCCGGTACCCGCCGTAGATCAGCACGACACCGGTGGTGATGTTGCCGACGAACTTGACGCCGGGCATGAAGATCGCCAGCAGCTTGAACGTCTTCTCGTTGATGACCCGGTAGCGGTCGGCGACGTCTTCGAAGATCTGCTGGTTGCGCGGCTCCCGGCGATAGGCCTGCACCGCCTTGATGCCCGTCATGGTCTCGACGAACTGCACGATCACCAGCGCCGAGATCTCGCGCACCTCACGGTAGATCCGGGACGACTCGCGGTGGAACCACGCAACGAGCACGACCAGGATCGGGAAGGCCGCCAGACACATCAGCCCGAGTTCGGCGTCGAGCGTGATCAGCAGGATGGCGGTGCCGACAAGGGTGAGCACCGCGGTGATCAGGCTGTCGAAGCCCGTCTCCAACATGTCCTGGATGGCCTCGACGTCGTTGGTGGAGCGGCTGACCACCCGGCCCGAGGTGTAGCGATCGTGAAAGGCGATGTCGAGGCGGCCGAAATGGCGGAACACCCGTCGGCGCAGTTCCCGCAGCACGCGCTGACCGACGCGACCCGAGCGGCGCAGGAAGAACATCCGCGCACTGGCCTGTACGAGGACCACGGCGCACAGCACCCCGACGATCGTCATCAACGTCGTCGCCGGCCCACCCTGCAGCAGCGGCGGGATGCCGTTGTCGATTCCTCTCTGCACCAGGATCGGAACCGAGAGGCGCGCAACGTTTTCCACGACCACGACTACGGCGAGCGCGGCCACCGTCCACTTGTAGGGACGCAGCAGCGAGCCCAGCAGCGCGCGGGCCTCGCGGCGCCGCGGCACCGATTCGTCGATGGGGAGGTCGTCGTGCTCGTCGAAGCGTCCGCGCCAGTCCGGGGCCACACTCACGTCTGCCCCTCCAGGATCTCGTGATCCAACCGCGCCCGCTCGGCCCGCTGCTCCCAGTCGGCCTCGCGTTCACAGCCGTCGTCGAGTTCGTCGTCGGCGGCCAGCAGGTAGCGGTACGCGGGGACATCGGCCAGCAGCTCGGCGTGCGTGCCGACGTGGGTGATGGTCCCGTTCTGCAGCAGCGCCACCCGATCGGCGAGCAGCACCGTCGACGCGCGGTGGGCCACCACCACGCCGGTGACCGCGTGCAGGACGCGGCGCAGCGCCTCCTCGACGACGGCCTCGGTGTGCACGTCCAGAGCGCTCAACGTGTCGTCGAGAACCAGGATGCGCGGGGCGGCCAGAATGGCGCGCGCCAGCGAAAGACGTTGTCGCTGACCGCCCGACAGGCTCATCCCCTGCTCACCGATGCGGGTGTCCAGACCGTAGGGCAGGTCGTAGACGAACTCCGCCGCCGCCACCTCGACGGCCTGACGCAGCTCGTCGTCGGTCGCCCCGGGGTTACCGAGGCGCAGATTCTCTGCGACCGACATCGAGAACAGCGTCGGATCCTCGAACGCCGTGGCCACCGCCTTCCGCAGCGCCTCGAGACTGAGCTCGCGGATGTCCTGGGCGTCGATGCGGATCTCGCCCTCGGTCACGTCGTAGAGCCGAGACAGCAGACCCACCAGCACCGACTTGCCCGATCCGGTCGCGCCGACCAGCGCGAGCGTCTCCCCCGGCTCCACGGTCACGGTGACATGACGCAGCGCCCAGTCGTCGGAGTCCGGGAAACGGAAGCCGACGTCGACGAGCTCGAGGCGGCCTCCCCGCGGCGTCGCATCACGCGGGCCGTCGGTGATCTCGCGCGGCGCATCGAAGATCTCGGCGATGCGGTTCGCCGCGGTGAAGGACTCCTGCGTCATCGACAGCAGGAAGCCGAGCGACGCGATCGGCCACACCAGCGAGAGCATCATCGTGATGAACGCGACCAACGTGCCCATCGTCACGTAGCCGTGGCCGGCAGCGTAGGCACCGAAGCCGAGCACGAGGATCAGCGTCAGGTTCGGGATGATCTCCAGCAGCGTCCAGAACTTGGCCGACACCGACACCCGGCGCACCTGCGTCTCGTACAGATCGGTGAGTTGCTCGTCGAAGCGGTCGTAGACGTAGTCCTCGCGGCCGAAGGACTTGACCACGCGCAACCCGAGCGCGGCCTCCTCCACGTGGGTGGCGACGTGGCCGGCCTGATCCTGGGCCTGCCGTGACAGCCGCGTGTACTCCTGCTGGAAGTGCAGCACCGTCAGCGTGATCGGCACGATCGACACCAGCACCACCACACCGAGCGGCCAGTACATCGCGAGCAGGATCGCGGTGACGATGGTGATCTGCAGGATGTTGAGGATCAGGAATGTGAGCCCGAACGACATGAACCGCCGAATCGAGCTCAGGTCGTTCATGATTCGCGACAGCAGCTGACCGGACTGCCAGCGGCCGTGGAACGACATCGGCAGGATCTGCAACCGCGCGTAGAGGTCTTTGCGGATGTCGGCCTCGACGCCCATCGTCGCGCGGGCCACCAGCCATCGCCGGATGAACCACAGCGCCGCCTCGGCGATGCCCAGACCCATCGCCGCGGCGCCCAGCGTCCACAGCCCCTGCTGGTCCTGGTGTCGCACCGGCCCGTCGATCACCGCTTTGGTCATCAACGGGATTCCGACCGTGGCACCCAGACTCGCGAAGGCCACGGTGAACATCAGGATCCAGCGCCCGCGGTACGGGAGCAGGTACGGCAGCATCCGCCACAGGTCCGAGCTGGGCCTCACCCGCCGGGGCCGCGGCGCGATCGCGGGCGCTGCGCGCAGCGCGTTGGTTCCGGAGTCAGCCACTCACAACATCTTCCCACTGCGAGCAAGTGGTTAACCCATCTAGCGAATGTGCGCGGTGGCACGGCAGGTGAGCGTGCGTGCCCGACGGCGCGCCGAACTGCGTGCGGTAGAGCTCGGCGTAGCGGCCGCCGCGCGCCAACAACTCCGGATGTGTGCCGCGCTCGACGATCTGTCCGTCTTCGACGACGAGGATCACATCGGCCGCACGGATCGTCGAGAGACGGTGGGCGATCACCAGCGACGTGCGGCCGGCCAGCGCTTCTGCGAGCGCCTGCTGCACCTTGGCCTCGGACTCGGAGTCCAGGGATGCCGTCGCCTCGTCGAGCACCACCACCCGCGGCGCGGCCAGCAGCAGGCGCGCGATGGTCAGGCGCTGACGCTGACCGCCGGAGAGCCGGTAGCCGCGCTCCCCGACGATCGTGTCGATACCCTCGGGCATGTCGGCGACCACGGTGTCGAGCCGGGCGCGGCGCAGCGCCGCCCAGATCTCGTCATCCGTGGCCTCCGGGGCGGCGAGCGCCACGTTGGCGCGGATCGTCTCGTGGAACAGGTGCCCGTCCTGGGTGACCATGCCGACGGTGTCCTTCAGCGACGCGAAGGTCGTGTCACGCACGTCGATCCCGTTGAGGCGGACGGCCCCGGACGACACGTCGTAGAGCCGGGCCAGCAGCGATGCCGTCGTCGACTTCCCCGCCCCCGACGAGCCGACGAGCGCGATCATCTGGCCGGGCTCTGCGGTGAACGAGATACCGTGCAGCACCTCGTCGCCGCCACGATCGTCCAGCTCACTGACGTCTTCGAGCGAGGCCAGCGACACGGTGTCGGCGGCGGGATAAGCGAACCGGACGTCGTCGAACTCGACGGTCACCGGACCGTCGGGGATCTCGACCGCGTCGGGCCGCTCCTGGATCAGCGGTACCAGGTCGAGCACCTCGAAGACCCGCTCGAAGCTGACCAGTGCGGTGGCGACCTCGACGCGCGCGTTGGCCAGCGCGGTCAGCGGCGCGTAGAGGCGGGTCAGCAGCAGGGCCAGCGACACGATGGCGCCGGCCTGCAGCGTCCCACCCAGCGCCAGCGCGCCGCCCAGCCCGTACACCAGCGCGAGTGCCAGCGCCGACATCAGCGTCAGCGAGTTCATGAAGGTCGACTGCAGCATCGCGGTGCGCACCCCGATGTCGCGCACCCTGCCGGCCCGCACGCCGAACTCGCGGGACTCGGCGTCGGTGTCGCCGAACAGTTTGATCAGCGTCGCTCCCGGCGCAGAGAACCGCTCCGTCATCTGCGTGTTCATCGTCGCGTTGTGGCCCGCGGCCTCCCGCGACAGCGTCGCCATCGCCCTACCGATGCGGCGCGCGGGAAGCAGGAACAGCGGCATCAGCGCCAGCGACACCACGGTCACCTGCCAGGAGATGCTGATCATCACCGCCAGCGTCAACGTCAACGTGACGATGTTCGAGACGACGCCGGACAAGGTGTCGGAGAACGCGCGCTGCGCGCCCATCACGTCGTTGCCCAGCCGGCTCACCAGCGCACCGGTGCGTGTCCGGGTGAAGAAGGCGACCGGCATGCGCTGCACGTGATCGAACACCGCGGTACGCAGATCCAGGATCAGACCCTCGCCAATGTTCGACGACAACCATCGCGTCAGCAACGACACCGCGGCCTCGGCCAGTGCCACGCCGGCGATCACCACGGCCAGCATCACCACCGTCCCCACGGCGCCCCCGTCGGTGATCTCGTCGACCACGCGGCCCGCGAGCAAGGGCGTCGCCACCGTCAGCACCGCGCCGAGGACGCTGACCAGCAAGAACCAGCCGAGCATGCGGTGATGCCGCGCAGCGAACCGCCAGATGCGCGCCATCAGCGGGCGGTCCGCCAACCCGTGCAGATCGCCGCCCCGGGCGTGCGTCTGCCGGTACAGCGACTGCCGGGCAACTGTTTCCAAGCTCATCTCATCACCGTAGAACCTCAACATTGGATGAGGTCAAAGCCTTCCCGGCAGGTTCAGCTCAGCTCCAACGGGTAACTTCCGATGACGTGACGGAGTCAAGACAGGCAAGACTGCAGAACTGGCAGCGTCGGACCGAGTTGCCGCTGGCCGGAGTCGCGGTGCTGTTCCTGGCCGCCTACGCCACCAGCGTGTTGGCCCGGCCTCAGGGCGCGATGGCATGGACGCTGGGCCTGATCACCGCCATCACGTGGTTCGTCTTCGTCGTCGACTACCTGGTCAGGCTGACCCTGGCCGAGAACCGCTGGCGCTGGTTCTACCGGCACCTGTTCGACCTCGCCATCGTCGTGCTGCCGATGCTGCGACCGCTGCGGCTGCTGCGATTGGTGACATTGATCGCGGTGCTGCAACGCGCCGTCGGCGACGCCATCCGCGGGCGTGTCGTGCTCTACACGGTGTCGGGAGCCCTGCTGCTGGTGTTCGTCGCCTCGCTGGCCGTGCTCGACACCGAGAGGGGCCAACCCGGCGCGCAGATCGAGAACTTCGGCCAGGCCCTGTGGTGGTCGGTGACCACGATCACCACGGTGGGCTACGGCGACCTGACCCCGGTGACGACCACCGGGCGGATCATCGCGGTGTTCCTGATGATCGGCGGAATCAGCCTGGTCGGTTCCATCACGGCCACATTGGCGTCGTGGATCGTGCAGCGCGTGTCCGACGAGGACGAAGAGGGCCGCTCGGTGACGACTGCCCACGTCGACACACTGCTCACCGAGATCGGCGAGCTGCGCGAAGAGGTGCGACGCTTGCGCAGCGAAACCAGCGAGATCAACCGCCAGGCTGCCGCGTCGGCCCGGTAACGGGCAGGTTCCCGCAGCCTGGACCTGTCGTCAGGCAAGATTGCGGGCATGGACAGTGCAGTGGGTTCGCCCCGGGTGCTCGTGGTCGACGACGATCCCGACGTGCTGGCCTCGCTGGAGCGCGGCCTGCGTCTGTCCGGGTTCGACGTGTTCACCGCCGTCGACGGTGCCGAGGCGCTGCGCAGCGCCACCGAGACGCGACCGGACGCCATCGTGCTCGACATCAACATGCCGGTCCTCGACGGTGTGTCGGTCGTGACCGCGCTGCGTGCGATGGACAACGACGTGCCGGTCTGTGTGCTCTCGGCCCGCTCCTCCGTCGACGACCGGGTGGCGGGTCTGGAGGCCGGCGCCGACGACTATCTGGTCAAGCCGTTCGTGCTCGCCGAGCTGGTCGCCCGCGTCAAGGCGCTGCTGCGCCGGCGCGGGTCCACCGCGACGTTCTCGTCGGAGACCATCGCGGTCGGCCCGCTCGAGGTCGACATCCCGGGCCGGCGCGCCCGCGTCGACGGGGTCGACGTCGACCTCACCAAACGCGAATTCGACCTGCTGGCCGTGCTCGCCGAACACAAGACCGCCGTGCTGTCGCGGGCGCAGCTCCTCGAGTTGGTGTGGGGGTACGACTTCGCCGCCGACACCAACGTCGTCGACGTGTTCATCGGCTACCTGCGCCGCAAGCTGGAGGCCAACGGCGCACCGCGCCTGCTGCACACCGTGCGCGGTGTCGGTTTCGTGCTGCGACAGCAGTAGCGGGCACCCCGTCATGATCGTGGTGTCGCGGATCTTCCGACGCACGCCGTCGCTGCGCACCCGCGTGGCATTCGCCACCGCGATCGCCGCGGCCATCGTCGTCGGCATCGTCGGTACGGTCGTCTGGGTCGGCATCACCCAGGACCGCAAGGAGCGCCTCGACCGTCGGCTCGACGAAGCCGCCGGCTTCGCGATCCCGTTCCTGCCGCGCGGCCTGGACGAGATCCCGCCGTCGCCCAACGACCAGGACGCCGTCATCACCGTCCGGCGCGCCGACGGCCAGGTGACCTCGAACTCCGTCGTACTGCCCGAACTGCCACCCGGCTACGCCGACACCACGGTCGACGGGGTGCGCTACCGGGTGCGCACCGTCGAGCTGTCCACGCCCGAGCCGATGTCGGTGGCCGTCGGCGCCACCTACGACGCGACGATCACCGACACCAACAACCTGCACCGGCGGGTGCTGATCATCTGCACGATGGCGGTGGGCGCGGCGACGTTCGGCGGGTGGCTGCTCGCGGCGTTCGCGGTGCGGCCGTTCAAGCGGCTGGCTCAGCAGACCCGCCAGATCGAGGCGGGTGACGAAGCGCCCGACATCGACATCCGCGGCGCCACCGAGGCCGTCGAGATCGCGGACGCCATCAAGGGTCTCGTCGGCCGCGTATGGGAAGAACAGGGCCGCACCAAGGCGGCGTTGGCCTCGGCCCGCGACTTCGCGTCGGTCTCGGCCCACGAACTGCGGACCCCGCTGACCGCGATGCGGACCAACCTGGAAGTGCTCGCGACGCTCGACCTCGCCGAGGAACAGCGCAAGGAGGTCGTCGGCGACGTCATCCGCACCCAGACCCGGATCGAGGCCACGCTCGGCGCGCTGGAGCGGCTGGCGCAAGGAGAATTGTCCACCGAGGACGACCATGTGCCCGTCGACATCACCGAACTCCTGGACCGGGCCGCGCACGACGCGATGCGGGTGTATCCCGATCTGGAGGTGTCGCTGGTGCCTGCGCCGACGGTGATCATCGTCGGGTTGCCCGCAGGCTTGCGGCTGGCGGTCGACAACGCGATCGCCAATGCGGTCAAGCACGGCGGCGCGACCCGCGTGCAGCTGTCCGCGGTCAGCTCGCGAGCGGGAGTGGAGATCGCGATCGACGACGACGGCGTCGGCGTGCCCGAGGAGGAGCGCACGGTGGTGTTCGAGCGGTTCTCCCGGGGCTCGACGGCGTCGCACTCCGGCTCAGGCCTCGGGTTGGCGCTGGTGGCTCAGCAGGCCGACTTGCACGGCGGCACAGCGGCATTGGAGGCGAGCCCGCTGGGCGGGGCGCGCCTGCTGCTGCGGCTGCCGGGGCCGAGCTAGTTTTCGGCTAGCGCGTGCCGAGCAGGTCGATGACGAAGATGAGGGTCTTGCCCGACAGGCGGTGTCCGCCGCCGGCCGGACCGTAGGCCTGCTCCGGCGGGATCGTCAGCTTGCGCCGGCCGCCGACCTTCATCCCCGGGATGCCGTCCTGCCAGCCCTGGATCAATCCGCGCAACGGGAACTCGATCGACTCACCACGGTTCCAGGAGCTGTCGAACTCCTCGCCGGTGTCGTACTCGACGCCCAGGTAGTGCACTTCCACGTTCGCACCCGGGACCGCTTCGGGGCCGTCGCCGACGACGATGTCTTCGATCACCAACTCGGTGGGTGCCGGGCCGTCGGGGAAATCGATCTCGGGTTTGGTCGCCATCCGCCCACCCTAGCCCGGCGACCTGACCTCCTCGGGCTGCAGCCACTCGGTGGGCCGCAGCAGCACCACCTCCGGCAGGATGCACGCCGCCGACAACCGTGTCGTCATCCGCACGACCTCCGCCACGTCGCGCGGCGTGATCATTGTCGACGCCTCGATGGCGCTGCGGTAGACGTCGGCCATCGCCGTGTCGACCAGGCCCGGGCAGATCGCGGTGGCCTTGATGCCCGAGGTAGCGAGCTCGTCGTGCAGCGACTCGGTGAACCCCACGACGGCGGCCTTGGTCGCCGAATACGACGACAGCGTGGCCTCGCCGCGCTTGCCCGCATTGGACGCCGTGTTCACGATCTGCGCCTGTTTGCGCTGGCGCACAGCCTCTTTCAGCAGCGGTTGGCACTTCGCGGTCAGCAGCACGACGGCGCGGATGTTGACGGCCAGTTGCGCGTCGAGGAAGTCCGCGGTGATGTCGGCGACGGCCCGGTTCCCCGCGATCCCCGCGTTGTTCACCAGCAGGTCCAGTGACCCGTACCGCTCGGTATGGAATGCGACCACCTCGTCGAGGAAAGACTCCTCGGCCAGCGATCCGGCGATCGTGTGGACGGCCGACCCGCCGAGCGAGGCGGCCACCGCAGCAAGCTTCGCCGGGTCGCGGCCCACCAGGGTCACGGCATATCCCTCCTCGTGCAGGGCCGCCGCGATCGCCGCTCCGATACCGCCCGACGCCCCCGTCACCAGGGCACTACGCATGGTCACCGGTTCATTAGATCGCGCTGGGGGGCAGACTGTAGGCGTGGCCAACGACGAAGACATCCTTGCCCAGGTGAATCAGCTCGTCGCGGAGGAGAAAGACCTCCGCTCCAAGCTGCAGCACCATGAGATCGACGAGTCCGAAGAGCACCAGCGGTTACGCGCGGTGGAGGTCCAACTCGACCAGTGCTGGGACCTGCTGCGCCAGCGGCGAGCCCTCCGCGAGACCGGCGGCGACCCGACCGCCGCGCAGGTGCGTCCGGCCGACGAGGTCGAGGGCTACCTGAACTGAGCAGCGCCACGGACCCCCGCGCCGACGTCGTCATCGTCGGCGGCGGGCACAACGGCCTGGTGGCCGCCGGTTACCTCGCCCGGGCCGGTCGCCGCGTGCGTCTCCTGGAACGTCTCGACCACGTCGGCGGCGCTGCGGTGTCGGCGTACGCGTTCGACGGCGTCGACGCGCGACTGTCGCGGTACTCCTATCTGGTGAGCCTGCTGCCGCAGCGCATCATCGACGACCTCGGGGTGCGTGTCCGCCTCGTGCGGCGGCGCTGGTCGTCCTACACACCGGACCCGGCGTCGGGCGGCCGCACCGGACTGCTGGTCGGCCCGGCCTCGACGTTCGGCGCGGTGGGCGCCGCCGACGACGAGGCGGGCTTCGACGCCTTCTACCGGCGCTGCAACAGCCTGACGTCACGGGTGTGGCCGACGCTGACGGAGCCGTTGCGAACCCGTTCGGATCTGCGCCGGCACGTCGTGAGTGTCGCCGGAGCCGATGCGGAATGGGCCTGGCGTGCTGTTGTCGAGGAGCCGGTCGGTGCGGCGATCACCTCGGCGGTGCGCCACGATCTGGTCCGCGGGGTGATGGCCACCGACGCGCTGATCGGAACCTTCGCCGCGCTCGAGGATCCGGCGCTGCAGCAGAACGTGTGCTTCCTGTATCACCTGATCGGCGGCGGCACCGGGGACTGGGATGTGCCGGTCGGCGGGATGGGCGCGGTCAGTGGAGCGCTCGCCGCGGCAGCGGCGGGTTTCGGCGCCGAGATCCTGACCGGAGCGGAGGTCGAGTCGATCACGCCCGACGGCGAGGTGCGCTACCGCCACGGCGGTACGCAACATGTCGTCGCCGCCGACCGCGTCCTGGCCAATGTCACACCGGCCGTGCTGGCCCGACTGCTCGGCGAAGCCGCACCCGACGTCGCACCCGGTGCGCAGGTGAAGGTGAACCTGATGCTGCGGCGGCTCCCCCGTCTGCGTGACGACAGCGTCACCGTCGAGCAGGCCTTTGGCGGCACCTTCCACATCAACGAGACCTACAGCCAACTCGATTCGGCGTACCGGCAAGCCTCCGACGGTGTCGTGCCCGAACCGCTCCCGTGTGAGATCTATTGCCATTCGCTGGCGGACCCGACGATCCTGTCGGATGAGCTGCGCGCCTCGGGAGCGCAGACGCTGACCGTCTTCGGGCTGCACACACCTCACCACCTGATGACCACCGGCACCCCGGAGCGCCTTCGCGACACGCTGACGTCGGCGGTGCTGACATCGCTGAATTCGGTTCTCGCCGAACCGATTCACGATGTCTTGATGGAGGACTCCGCAGGCCGGCTGTGCATCGAGACCAAGACGACAGCGGACCTCGACGATACGTTGGGCATGACCAACGGCCACATCTTCCACGGTGCGTTGTCGTGGCCCTTCGCCGAGGACGACGACGAGTTGTCCACGCCGGCGCAACGCTGGGGGGTGGCCACCGCGCACGAGCGAATCCTGCTGTGCGGGTCGGGATCTCGCCGCGGTGGCGCCGTCTCGGGCATCGGGGGGCACAACGCGGCGATGGCGGTACTGGGCCGCTAGCTGGCTGATCCGGGTTCGTAGGGCTGGTGCCACCACCACTGGGCGCGTTCGCCCGTGGCGCCGGGGCACGGTGCGACGTCGGGCGGTGGCTGAGTCGGGTGCGGGCCAGCGACGCGGAGGTCAGGGCGCGGCCGGCGGCGTCGGTGACCACGAGCTGGTCGGCGGGCCCGGTGATCGTGATCAGGCCGCGGTGATGGGCCCGATGGTGATACGGACACACCAGCGCGGATGAAAACGGCTCTGGGGATAGACCACCTCAGCGGCCCGCGAGCTTGTTCAACAGCGACCGCAGTGTCGCCAGATCGTCGGCGCCGAGATCGGTCAGCATCGGCGGTGCCGGGTCACGGACGTCGTCGATGGTGCGCACCAGCTCGCGCCCCGCATCGGTCAGCGACACCACCTTGCAGCGCCTGTTCTGCGGGTTGACCTCGCGGACCACGAGTCCACGCTGCTCCAGGTCGTTGATCGCGACCGTCGCGGCGGGTGCGTCGATGGTCGCTGCCGCGGCGATGTCCTTCACCGTCATCGGAGCCCGGCGCAGACGCATCAGGATGCGTACCCGGCTGAACGGCAGCCCCGAGCGGTCCACCACGAGACGCTTCCATCCGTCGAGGTTGTCCATGACGAGGGCGGACATGTCGCGCCACACCGCGTCGGCCATCGACTCACCGGACATGAGCACCCACCGGCGTCGGCGTTCCGGCGATCAGCGGCGCCAACCGGTCGGCGGACCGCTGCGCGCGTTGCGAGGTGGAGAACACTCCGAGCGCCAGGATCACCAATCCCAGCGCGACGCAGACGAACCACAACGGTCGGGCGGCCGTCGCGAAATCGGCGCCGCCCATCGTGATCGCCGAGCCGGCGACCGAACCGCACAGCGCCACACCGACACTGACGCCGACCTGCCGGCTCGTCGAGGTCACCGCCGAGGCGGCTCCCGCGCGATCCAACGGCATTCCGCTGACCGCCGCGTTCGTGATCGGGGCATTGACCATGGCGAACCCGATGCCGAAGACGGCGAACACGATGACCAGCCACCACACCGGGGTGGAGCCCGTCAGGAAGGTCAGCATCGTCGCGGCCACCGCGATCATTGTCCCGGCGATCACCAGCGAGGGGCGCGCGCCGAACCGGCCGACCAGGCGACCCGACAGCGGAGAGAAGATCAGGGCACCGATCGCGATGGGCAGGTAGATCAGGCCGGTGTGCATCGCCGAGTAGCCGCGCTCGCCCTGCAGGTAGAGCGACATCATGAACAGGAACGCACCCCAGGCGGAGAAGGCGCTGACCGCCGAGACAGTGGCCGAACTGAACGGGATGCTGCGGAAGAAACGCAGATCCAAGAAGGGGTCGTGGCGCCGTGATTCGTAACGCAGGAACGCGGCCAGTGCCACCGCAGCGGCGACGGCGGTGCCGACGACCCGGGGATGCGACCAGCCCAGCACCGGACCTTCGATGAGGGTGTAGACCACGCCGAACAGTGTGATGACGGCCAACAGCTGCCCGACCGGATCGACGCTGCGCATGGTCGCCGACTTGGTCTCGGGAACGAAGACGGCCGTGAGGATCAGGGCACCGGCGCAGATCGGCAGGTTGATCCAGAACACCGAGCGCCAGCCGATCGTCTCGATGAGCAGGCCGCCGACGATGGGCCCGGCTGCCATCGAGATGCCGGTCACCCCACCCCAGATGCCGAGCGCCCGGGCCCGCTCTTGGGGTTTGACGAAGATCTGCGAAATGATGGACAGCGCAACTGGATTCATCATCGAGCCGCCTATTCCCTGCAGGAAGCGGGCACCGATCAGCGCGTCGATGCTGGGCGCGAGGCTGCAGGCCAGCGAGCCCAGCGCGAACAGGCCCAAACCGATCTGGAACACGCGCCTGCGGCCGAACCGGTCACCGGTGGCACCGGAGAGCATCAACAGCGAGGCCAGGACCAGCGTGTAGATGTCGAGCACCCACTGCATCTGCGACGGTGACGCCGAGAGATCGGTGCGGATCGACGGAATAGCGACGTTGACGATCGTGGCGTCCATCGACACGATCAGCAGGCTCAGGCAGCAGGACACCAGGACGATCATCTTGCGCCGCTGCGTCAGCGTGCCGACAGTTTCATTCACACAACTATTGTGAAACTACAACCTTCGGGTGAGCAAGCCAGATCCCGTGACGAATTCGACATAATGGCGAAGATCACTCGCCTTTTGGCGCCCGAACGTCGGTTTGGGCGAAAAGGGAAACGCTAGCGGGCGCCGAGATCGGTGTAGTCGCGCTCGGTGTAGCCGGTGTAGATCTGCCGCGGCCGGCCGATCTTGTTGGGCTCGCCGTGCATCTCCCGCCAGTGCGCGATCCACCCCGGAAGCCGGCCCAGCGCGAAGAGCACCGTGAACATCCGCGTCGGGAAGCCCATCGCCCGATAGATCACGCCGGTGTAGTAGTCGACGTTCGGGTAGAGCTTGCGCTCGACGAAGAAGTCGTCGGTCAGCGCGATCTCCTCGAGCTCCTTGGCGATGTCGAGCAGCTCGTCCTGCACGCCGATCTTGCCCAGGATCTTGTCGGCCTGCTCCTTGACGATGCGCGCCCGCGGGTCGTAGTTCTTGTACACCCGATGGCCGAAGCCCATCAGCTTGACGCCGTCCTCGCGGTTCTTGACCTTCTTGACGAACGTCGCGACGTCGTCGTCACCCTTGCGGATCTTCTCGAGCATCTCCAGCACGGCCTGGTTGGCGCCGCCGTGCAGCGGACCCCACAGCGCGTTGATGCCGCCGGAGATCGACGTGAACAGGTTGGCCTGCGAGGAACCGACCAGACGCACCGTCGACGTCGAGCAATTCTGCTCGTGGTCGGCGTGCAGGATGAACAACATGTCGAGTGCGCGCACGAGCTCGGGGTCGACCTCGTAGGGCTCGGCGGGGAAACCGAACGTCATCCGCAGGAAGTTCTCCACCAGCGTCAGCGAGTTGTCCGGATACAGGAACGGCTGGCCCTCGGACTTCTTGTACGCATACGCCGCGATCGTGGGCAGCTTGGCCAGCAGCCGGATGGTCGAGAGCTCCACCTGCTGCGGGTTGAACGGGTCCAGCGAATCCGGGTAGTAGGCGCTCAGCGCGTTGACGGCGCTGGAGAGCACCGGCATCGGGTGCGCATCGCGGGGGAAGCCGTCGAAGAACCGCTTGAGGTCCTCGTGCAGCAGGGTGTGCCGCTGGATCTGGGTGGTGAACTTCTCCAGCTGATCGGCGGTGGGCAGTTCGCCGTAGAGCAGCAGGTAGCTGACCTCGATGAAGCTGGACTTCTCGGCGAGCTGCTCGATCGGATAGCCGCGGTAGCGCAGGATGCCGGCATCCCCGTCGATGTAGGTGATCGCACTCTTGGTCGACGATGTGTTGACGAAACCGCCGTCGAAGGTGGTGTAACCGGTCTTGGCCAGCAGAGACCCGAGCGCGATGCCGTCAGCACCCTCGGTCGCTTTGACGATGTCGAGTTCCAACTCCCCGCCGGGGTAGGACAGGGTGGCGTGCTCTTTCCCGGTTTCGGCGTTATCGGCCACTGGGATCCCTTCGGGTCGGTTCTCACGGGCTCGGGGAGGTCTTACTGCAAGTCTGACTACAGAAGGTAGTCCCATTCCGACGGGCACGCCCGCGGGGGTCGCCGAGGCCGGGTCACGTCGGGATCACACGGGTTGCCCGACCCCCGCAAACTCGACCATGAAGTCCGCGTAGACCGACTCGAACGCGGCGACACACGCGTCGACGTCGACATTGACCAGCCTCGACGTCTGGCCCATGACCTCCTGCAGCGCGGTCATCAACACGCCGCCGAACACGGCCGCGATCAACCTGACCCGCCGATCGTCGACCGGCACCCCCACGCGGTCGGCGATCGCCACGTCCACCGGGCTGGCACGGAACTCCACGACGGCCTGCTGCAGCGTCGACGACGACGAGGTGATCCGCAGGATCTGCATGAACCGGTACGACGTCAGGGCACCCGCAGGCGCCAGCTTGGTGCTCTGCGCCATCCCGATGTAGGACCGGCGGAGCGCCTCGAAGTGACTGATCTCCGGTGGCTGGGTGAGCAGCTCGGCGGCCACCCGGTCGAGCACTTCGTCGATCAGGGCGAGCGCGATCGCATCCTTGGTGGCGAAGTACCGGCTGAAGGTGCGCGGCGAGACGTCAGCGCTCGCAGCGATCTGATCGACCGTCGTCCCGTCGAATCCCTGCCGATCGCACAGCGCGATCGCGGCGTCCATCAGCGTGGCGCGGGTACGGCGCTTTTTGCGCTCGCGAAGCCCGAGCACGGGCTCCCCCCTGACATCACCCACGAAAAGGGATGCTAACCGGCCCGGAGGCGTCGCGAGGGGGGATTGAACTGCAGATTCGCCGGCCGCTCGATCACCGAACCCCGGGCACCCGATAGCGGATGAACGCCGGTACCGCGAGCGCCGCGAGCAACACCCCGATCACCACGAGCACGCCGCCGCCCGCCGCGGCGACGGTCGTGCCGACAGCGGCGGCCACCGCCCCGTGGGCGGCGTCAGCCAGCCGGGGCCCGCCGGCGACCACGACGGTGAAGACGCCCTGCAGGCGCCCGCGCAGCTCGTCCGACGCCGCCTCCTGCAGGATCGTCGACCGGAACGCCGCGGACACCATGTCGGCCGCACCACCGAAAGCCAAGCATCCCAACGCAATCCACAGCATCACTCCCGCAGCCCCGTTGGCCGCCCCGGCCGCCAGGCCGAAGCCCACCATAGCCAGACCCCAGGCCACGATCGCGCCGACCACCGCAAGCCCCTGCCGGCGGATACGGGGCAGCCAGCCGGAGAAGATGCCGCCTGCCACCGCGCCCGCCGACATCGCGGCCGCCAGCAGCGCCATCGTCGTGCCGCCCGTCACCGGACCGCCGAAGCTCTCGTGGGCCATCTGCGGGAACAATGCCCTCGGCATGCCGAAGATCATCGCGATCAGATCGACCACGAACGACATCAGCACGACGCGGTTGCCGGCGAGGTAGCGGAAGCCGTCGAGCACCGCACCCAGACCGTAGCCCGGCGCGCCCTCTCCGGTCAGCGACGGCGGCATCGGGGTCAGCCGGACCGTCGCCCACACCGCGGCGAGACAGGTCAGCGTGTCGATGAGGTAGAGCGCCGACAGGTCGACCCAGTGCAGGAGTACACCCGCAAGCAGCGGGCCGGCGATCGCGCCGAACTGCATGACCGTCATGTTCAGCGCGTTGGCCGCGGGCAACTGACCGATGGGCAGCATCCGCGGGATCGCCGCCGAACGGGTCGGCGAGTTCACCGCGAAGAACGCCTGCTGCACCGACAGCAGGCTCAGCACGACCCAGACGCTGTTGATCGCCAACGCCGCCTGCAGCCACAGCAGCGCCGAGGAGACCGTCAGCCCGGTGGAGGTGATGATCAGCAGCTTCCGGCGATCCATCGCATCAGCCCAGGCGCCTCCCCACAGCCCGAACACGACGAGCGGCACGAGCGCGAACAGTCCGGCCAGACCGACGTAGAGCGAATTCTGGGTCAGCGCGTACAGCTGGACCGGGACCGCAAAGATCGTCAGGTTGGCACCGACCACCGTGACGATGCCGGCAGACCAGAGCCGCCGGAAGTCCGGGGTCTGCAGCGGCGTCGTGTCGGCGAAGAGCCGCCCCACTACGGTTGGAGGCGTTCGACGCGACCCTCGCGCACGCGAATCCTGTTGTGCAGACGGTTCTCCCGCCCCTGCCAGAACTCGATCTCCTCGGGCGCGATGACATAGCCACCCCAGTGCGGCGGGACGGGCACCGTCTCGGTGTCGGCGAACCGTTCGGTGACCTCGGCGAGCTGGCGGCGCAGCGCATCGCGCGAGGCGATCGGGCTGCTCTGCGCCGAAGCCCACGCCCCCAGCTGGGAGCCCCGCGGGCGTTCCGCCCAGTAGGCGGCGGTCTCGGCGGCCGACACCTTGGTCACCGGCCCACGGACGTGTACCTGCCTGCTGAGCGAGTACCAGGGGAACGTCGCCGAGGCATACGGCACGGCCGCCAGCTGGCTGCCCTTGGCCGACTCGTAATTCGTGTAGAAGGTGAGGCCCGATGCGGTCACGCTCTTGCACAACACGGTGCGGGTGACGGGTCTTCCCGCCGCGTCGACCGTGCCGACGACCATCGCGTTCGGTTCGACGACCCCGGCCTGCTCGGCGTCGGCCAACCAGCTGGTCAGCAGCGCGAGCCAGCCCTGGTCGAGCCAGTTCTCCTCGAGGTCGGCGCTGCCGTCCTTCTCGACCGACCCGTACTCCACCCGCATGCGCGCGAGGTGATCCGATGTGCTCACGCGATCACGCTACGCCCGGGGTGTGACTGGCAGTTTCGGCGGCGGGGGGTGGTGCAAGAATCACGCCCATGACTGCGGTTCCCAAGGATTTCGCCCCCGGGCTCGCGGGCGTGGTGGCGTTCGAGACCGAGATCGCCGAACCCGACAAGGACGGTGGCGCGCTGCGCTATCGCGGTGTCGACATCGACGATCTGGTGGCGAACCGGGTGAGCTTCGGCGACGTCTGGGGCCTGCTGGTCGACGGCCGGTTCGGGCCGGGTCTCGCGCCCGCCGAACCGTTCCCGCTGCCGGTGCACAGCGGCGACGTCCGCGTCGACGTCCAGGCCGGCCTGGCGATGCTGGCACCCATCTGGGGTCTGAAGCCGCTGCTGGACATCGACGACCAGACCGCGCGCGATGACCTGGCGCGGGTGTCGGTGATGGGACTGTCCTACGTGGCGCAATCCGCGCGCGGTATCGGGGCGCCTGCCGTCCCCCAGCGTCTGATCGACGAATGCCCCACGGTCACAGCACGATTCATGACGCGGTGGCAGGGTGAACCGGATCCGCGCCACATCGAGGCCATCGACGCCTACTGGGTGAGCGCCGCCGAGCACGGCATGAACGCCTCGACGTTCACCGCGCGCGTCATCGCATCGACCGGTGCCGACGTGGCGGCCGCATTGTCCGGCGCCGTCGGGGCGATGAGCGGTCCGCTGCACGGCGGCGCACCCGCCCGCGTGATCCCGATGATCGAAGAGGCCGAACGCACCGGCGACGCCCGCGCCGTCATCACCGGAATCCTGGACCGCAACGAGAAGCTGATGGGGTTCGGTCACCGCGTGTACCGGGCCGAGGACCCCCGCGCCCGCGTCCTGCGGGCCACCGCCAAGCGACTCGACGCGCCGCGTTACGACGTGGCCGCCGCGCTGGAACAGGCCGCGCTCACCGAGCTGCGGGAACGCAGACCCGACCGCGCGATCGAGACCAACGTCGAATTCTGGGCCGCGGTGATCCTCGATTTCGCGCAGGTGCCGCCGGCGATGATGCCCGCGATGTTCACCTGCGGCCGCACCGCGGGCTGGTGCGCCCACATCCTCGAACAGAAGCGTCTCGGCAAGCTGGTGCGGCCGTCGGCGATCTACGTCGGTCCGGCGCCGCGAAGCCTCGAGTCGGTCGACGGCTGGGATTCCCTGGCCCGGCCATGACCACCGAACGGACCGTTTTCGCCTCCGCTGCAAGCTATTTCGCAGCCCTCGTGCGGCAAATTCCCGCGGATCGATGGGATGCGCCGGGGCTCGGCGACTGGACGGTGCGCGACCTGGTCGGGCACACGTCGCGTTCGCTGATCACCGTCAGCACGTATCTGCGCACCACCGCGTCCCACGAGGACGTCGCCGAACCCGCCGACTACTACGTGCGCATCAAGGACTACGCCGCCGGTGTGGGCGCCGAGGCGATCGTGGAGCGCGGCCGGCAAGCAGGCCGTGACCTCGGGCCGGACCCCGTCGCCACGATCGACACCCTGGTCGACCGCGTGCTCGGCGAGATCGACGCCGCCGGTGACCCGCTGATCGAGGTGATCGGCGGACTCGGCCTACGGCTGAACACGTACCTGCCGACGCGGACCTTCGAGATCGCGGTGCACGGTCTCGACATCGCCGCCGCGGTCGGGCTCACCGTGGACCCGCCGGTGGAGGTGATCGCCGAGGCCGCCGCGCTGGCCGGCCGCATCGGAGCGCATCTGGGGCAGGGCCCGGCGATGCTGCTGGCGTTGACCGGGCGTGCTGCCCTGCCATCGGGATTCTCCGTCGTCTGAGCCGATGAGTTCTGCACGCCGGCACGGTCAGTACGGACAGCCAACCGGCCACCAGAGAAGGAGATATCCGTGGCATCCGAAAAGGCCCTCGACAACACCCCGATGCTCGTTCCCCACCTCGTCGTCGGCGACGCCGCCGCGGCGCTGGATTTCTATGCCCGCGCCTTCGGCGCCGAGGAGATGGTGCGGCTGCCCGGCCCCGACGGGAAGCTGATGCACGCCTGCATGCGGATCAACGGGTCGATGGTGTTCCTCAACGACGACTTCCCCGAGTACAACGACGGCGTCTCGGCCACCCCCACCGCGCTGGGCGGCACGCCGGTCACCCTGCACCTGCACGGCGCCGACGTCGACGGTCGGTTCCAGCGGGCGCTCGACGCGGGCGCCACCGTCGTCAATCCTCTCGAAGACCAGTTCTGGGGTGACCGCTACGGGGTGGTGCGCGATCCGTTCGGCCACCACTGGGCGCTGGCCGAGTCGGTACGGGAGGTCGACGTCACCGAGATCGCCGCGCAGATGAGCAGCGACGCCTGAGGTTCCCCTGGTGTGTTTGCCAGGCTAGATGGGACAGGCCAGCAATAATCCGACGATGATCTGGTTGCTCCAGTTCCCCCCTGTGCTTCTCGGCATTCTGTGGGTCGTCGTCATCGTGGGGATCTCCGTCGGTGGTCTGATCCTGTTCCGCAAGACGGTGTCGCACACCCGGCTGGAGAACGCGAATCCGGTGTCCAGTGCGGTGTTTCAAGTCGCAGGGGTGCTCTACGCCGTACTGGTCGCGTTCGTCGTCGTGGTGGTGTGGGAACAGATGGGCGACGCCGAGGACGCCAGCGGTAAGGAGGCCTCGGCCGTCGCCGAACTGCTCCGCGACTCCGCGGCGCTACCGGCCGCGAACCGGGACGAGGTGGAGCGCAGCCTGATCGCGTACACGCGGGACGTGATCGACAACGAGTTCCCGAGGATGCGCCGCGGCGAGGCCATCTCCGAGCAGTCCGAGGCGCTGGACACCGTGTGGAACTCGTATCTGAAGGTGCAGCCGGAAACGCGCAACGAGATCGCGTTCTTCGATCATGCGATCGTGCGGCTGAACGACCTGAGCGCCAACCGGAAGTTGCGGGTGTCCACGGGCGAGGCTTCGGTGCCGGCCGAACTGTGGGTGCTGCTCATCGGTGGCGGCGCCGTGCTGATGGCGTTCACCTACCTGTTCGGCACGCGTGACCTGCTGGTCCACGGACTGGCGATCGCGTTGACGGCATCGTTGCTCGCCTTCGTGATGTACCTGATCTTCGCGTTGGAGCATCCGTACGTCGGTGCGCTGTCGGTGCAACCCACGGCGTTCATCAACGTGCTGACCTACTGGAACAGTTAGCGCAGCAGGCCCGCCAGCAGCCGACGGTGCATGGGTTCGGCGGGCGCACTCGCCGCGACGCGCAGCATCTCGTCGACCGTCGTGAACTTCACCCGCGGACGCTCGCCCTGACCGCGGGCCACTTCCGCGGCGTCGATCGCCTTCCATCCCGCAGCGTCGACGACCTTGGGCTGCCTGCCGCGCACGAAGCGGTCCAGCGCCGAGGCGCGCTCGCGCGGTTCGGCCAACAGTCCTGCGTTGTAGTCGGCGACCAGCGTGTGCACGGTCTCGGCCGCACAGGACTTGTTCGTGCCGATGAAGCCCGTGGGGCCGCGTTTGATCCAGCCCGCCACGTAGCTGCCGCGCATCGGGTCGTCACCGTCGAGAACGCGGCCACCGTCGTTGGGGACGACGCCGGCGGTCTCGTCGAACGGCAGACCGCTTATCGGCATGCCGCGATAGCCGATGGAGGTCAGCACGGCACCCGACTCGAGCGTGACGGTGTCGTCCGTGCCGGTGATCTGGAACTCCATCCCGGTGACTCGCTCCGACCCCAGCACCCGCGCCGGTGTGAGGCGGTAGGCGAGTCGGATCCGCGGACGGGAGATCGGCGCGGTGCTGTCCCCCAGCTTGCTCAGGATCTCGAGTTTGCGCCGGGTCAGATCGTCGGTCACCTCGGCGAGATCCTCCCGGACCCGCTGGTGATCCGCGGGGTCGAGGACGACGTCGCAGCGGGCCGTGAGCCCGATCAGTTCGGGCAGCGTGAACGCCGAGGCGGCCGGACCGCGCCGCGCGGCGATCACCACCTCGCGAACCTTCGACGCACGCAGGGCCTCGAGCGCGTGATCGGCGATGTCGGTGCGTGCCAACGCATCCGGATCGGTGGTCAGGACGCGCGCCACGTCGAGCGCGACATTGCCGTTGCCGACGACGATCACCCGCTCCCCGCTCAGATCGACGGCGAGATCGGCGAAGTCGGGATGGCCGTTGTACCAGGCGACGAACTCGGTGGCGGTGCCCGCACCCGACAGACTCATGCCCTCCACGTCGAGGCGCTTGTCGGTGGGCGCGCCGACGGCGTAGAGCACCGCGTGATGGTGCTCGAGCAACTCGTCATGCGTGAGATCCAATCCCACCTCGACGTTGAGGTAGAACCGGAAGTCTCGACGGGCCGCGATCGTGTCGAACAGAGCCGTGACCCGCTTGGTCGCCTGATGGTCGGGGGCCACCCCGGCGCGCGCCAACCCGAACGGGGTGGGCAGCTTCTCGAACACGTTGACCTGCACCCCGGATTGGGTCAGCAGCTCGTCGGCGGCGTACATGGCCGCCGGGCCGGAACCGACGATCGCCACCCGCAACGGTCCCCTGCCACCGGCGTGCACCTGCGGCGCTTCCGGCACCGGAGCCAGCTTCGACGTCGGCGGCAGCTTGCCTTCGCGCTTCGGGTAGAACCCCGCGTTGATCTCGACGAACGGCAACTGCTCAGCGGTGAGCTTGCTGTCCGGCGCGATCGCCCCGACGGGGCATGCCGAGACGCAGGCTCCGCAATCGACGCAGGCGACCGGGTCGATGTGCAGCATCTCGGCGGTGGCGAAGCCCGGCTCGTCCGGCGACGGATGGATGCAGTTGACCGGACACGCGAAGACGCAGGACCCGTCGCTGCAACACGACTGGGTGATGACGTGAGGCATGGGAACGTCCTGGTGACGCTAGGCGACGGCGGCCAGGTGTTCGCGCTGCGGCTCGCTGCGGTACCGGCTGGGCTTCCCGCCGATCCGGCAGATCCGCCACATCAACTTCGCGAACGGGTTCATCAGCCCGGTGTCGTGGGCGAGCATCCGCACGTCACCGAACATGTCGCGCAGCATCTGCCGCGACTCCGGGGACTTGAAGAAGATGTCCTTGCGCACCGACCGCGGGATGTCGAATTCCTGCCAGAACGCCTTCGGCGGGACGATGATCGCCGAACACAGCACACGCATCACGACCGGGACGTACAGCGAGAGCCAGAACCGCTTGCGGCGCGGCAGTTCCGGCACGCGCTTGCGCAGGTACTCATGGGCGAACGAGATGTGCCGGGCCTCCTCGGCGACGTGAATCGCCATGACGCGCTCCATGATCGGATGCAGGGCCTTGCCCTCGCGCAGCACGTTCTTCTGGGTGTGGTCGATCGGTTCCTCACCGGCGAGGATGCCGAACCAGAACGGGATCGGCAGTGGACCGGCGACCAGCGGGATCGCGGGTTGCACCCACTTGAGCAGTTTCGGCATACCCGGCACGTCGGCGCCGATGCGGTTCACCATCTCCTGGAACATCAGGGTGTGGTTGCACTCCTCGACCGCCTCGTGCAGGCAGTACCGGTACTCGGGCGAGCCGTTGGGGGTCCAGAACGCGTACTCCATCAGCCCGCGGATCAGGATCGATTCGAAGTGCAGACCGACCTTGGCGACATTGGCCTGCCGCCACATGCCGATCTCGATCTGCCGCTCCTTGGGCTGCGATCGGTACCACTCGTGCTTACCGATGGGATCGGTCGCCGGCAGGATCCACCGCTCGTCGTTCGGGGTGACCGTGAACTCCGGCGAATCCCAGTCGATGTCGGTGTAGGGGTTGAAGTTGCGCCGCACCGACCCCTCGGACAGCGTCTTCAACGTGTCGACGTATTCGGCGTCGTCGAAGACGTCCATGTTCTTGCGCCAACGCCGGATGATCTTCGTGCGTGCTTCTTTGACCGCCATCGGGAGCCTCCATTCCCTCGCGTGAGGTTTACATTCAAGTACCCGTTGTCCAAGCACAGTACCCACGGTCCCAGGAATTGAACAGGGCAATTTCCTGAATGTGCGCTGGGCGCGTTATCCCGGTCACACGTGACCCAGATCACTACCGCAGGTCCGCGTCCACCCGGATTCCCACCGGATTCGAGACCTACACCCCGCCGGTTCTACGCTTGCCCCATGGCTGCGGACCTCACGATTCCCGACGACCTCAAGCCCCGCGACGGCCGCTTCGGCTGCGGACCGTCCAAGGTGCGTCCCGAACAGCTGACCGCGCTCGCCGAGGCCGGACACCTGTTCGGCACCTCGCATCGGCAGGCGCCGGTGAAGAACCTGGTCGGCCGGGTCCGCGACGGCCTGCGCCAGCTGTTCTCACTACCCGAGGGATACGAGGTGGTCCTGGGCAACGGCGGCTCCACCGCGTTCTGGGACGCCGCGGCGTTCGGGCTGGTCGACACACGGTCACTGCATCTGACCTACGGTGAGTTCAGCGCGAAGTTCGCCTCGGCGGTCGCCAAGAACCCGTTCGTCGGGGACCCCGTGGTGGTGAAAGCCGACGCCGGCAGCGCTCCCACGCCGACGTCGGACCCGTCTGTCGACGTCATCGCCTGGGCACACAACGAGACCTCCACCGGCGTCGCCGTCGGAGTGCAGCGCCCGGAGGGCTCGGGTGACGCACTGATCGTCATCGACGCCACCTCGGCTGCCGGCGGACTCCCCGTCGACGTCAGCGAGGCCGACACCTACTACTTCGCCCCGCAGAAGAACTTCGCCGGCGACGGCGGCCTGTGGATCGCGCTGATGTCGCCGGCCGCACTGGCCCGCGTCGAGGCCATCGCGGCGTCCGGGCGCTGGGTGCCCGACTTCCTCTCCCTGCCCATCGCGATCGAGAACAGCGTCAAGAACCAGACCTACAACACGCCCGCGATCGGCACGCTGGTGCTGCTCGCCGAGCAGATCGACTGGCTGCTCGGCAACGGCGGCCTGGACTGGGCGACCAAGCGCACCGCGGACTCGTCGTCGCGGCTCTACTCCTGGGCCGAGGCGTCGTCGTTCGCCACCCCGTTCGTCACCGATCCGGCGCTGCGCTCCGCCGTCGTCGGCACCGTCGATTTCGCCGACGAGGTCGACGCGGCGGCCGTGGCCAAGGCCCTGCGCGCGAACGGCATCGTCGATACCGAGCCGTACCGCAAGCTCGGCCGCAACCAGCTGCGGGTGGGCATGTTCCCCGCCGTGGAACCCGACGACGTCAGCGCGCTGACCGCGTGCGTCGACTGGGTGGTCGAGCGGTTGTAGCGACTGCCGCGTGTCACCGCGGTAACGAGGAGATAACGCAGTAGGGTGACCGCGTATCGGGCTCAGCGCAGCCCGAGAGGAGGTCGCCATGCGGGAACTGAAGGTCGTCGGACTCGAGGTCAACGGCACACGGATCATCTGCGAGACCGACGACTCCGGCGAGAAGTTCGTGTTGCGCTCCGATGAGCGGCTCAAGGCCGCCGTGCGTGGCGACCGGGCCGGCTCCAACCAGACCACGATCGATGTCGAGGTGCCGAACATGCTGCGCCCCCGGGAGATTCAAGCCAAGATCCGCGCCGGAGCCTCGGTGGAGCAGGTCGCCACGGCCGCGGGCGTCGACATCGCCCGCGTGGAACGATTCGCCCACCCCGTCCTGCTGGAGCGCTCGCGTGCGGCGGAGCTGGCCACCGCCGCCCACCCTGTGCTGTCCGACGGTCCGTCGGTCCTGACGCTGCTGGAGACGGTGACCGCCGCGCTGATCGCGCGCGGGCTCGACCCCGAGAAGATCGAGTGGGACGCCTGGCGCAACGAGGACGGCCGCTGGACGGTGCAGATGGCGTGGAAGGCCGGCATGTCCGACAACGTTGCGCACTTCCGGTATGCCCCGGGCGCCCACGGCGGCACCGTGACCGCGTTCGACGACGCCGCCTATCAGCTGATCGACCCGAGCTACGCCCGGCCGCTACGGCCGCTGGCCCCGGTGGCGCAACTCGCACTCGGAGACCCCGAACCCATCGCGCCGGCACCGGCACCGCAGCCGGCTCCCCCGGCGGCTCGAGCACCGGAACCGGAACCGACGGTCGACGAGACCCCCGACGCGAAACCGGCGCGACCCAAGAAGGCGCGGCCGACTGTCCCCGCGTGGGAGGACGTGCTGCTAGGCGTACGTTCCAGCGGCGGCCAGCGCTAGCAACCCGACCCAGGCGGCCACGACGCCCACCCCGGCGCCGAGCACGAACCAACGCCACACCGGCGCCTTGCGCCAGCCCCACACCGTCGGCGCCAGTCCCCCCACGGCGACGAGATTCAACCCGATCGCCAGCAGCGGACTCACCCGCATCAGCCCGATGCCCAAGACGATGAGGGCGGCGGCGAGCACGGCGGCGACAAAGGCCGCGACGGTCAGCCCGGTACCCCAGGGAGTCGGCTCGTGGGGCTTCACGGCGCGAGCCTATCCCGCTCGTAGAACGCCAACGCCGCTGCTGTCGCCACGTTCAGAGAGTCCGTTCCGCGCGACATCGGGATGCGCGCGCGCACATCGCACGCGCGCATGGTGTGCTCGGCCAGACCCGGCCCCTCCGCGCCGACGAGGATGCCCACCTTCTCGCCGACCAGGTCGTCCATCGCGTCGGCCAGGCGCTGCGCGCCGGCGGCCGGGGTCATCGCCACCAAACGAAACCCTTTGTCGCGCAGCGTGTTCAAGTCCCCCGGCCAGTTCTGCGCCCGCGCGAACGGAACCAGGAGCGCGTGTCCCATCGAGACGCGTACCGCGCGGCGGTACAGCGGGTCGGCACATCCCGCGCCGAAGATCACCGCACCAACTCCCAGCCCCGCGGCGTTGCGGAAGATCGAGCCGAGATTCTCGTGATCGTTGACCCCCTCCAGCACCGCCACCGTCCGCACCCCGTCGAGCACATCGGACACCGTCAACTCAGGCGCGCGCGACGCTGACGCCAGCACACCGCGGTTGAGGTGGAACCCGACCACGTCGGCCATCACCTCCGCGCTCGCCCGGTAGTACGGCGCGTCGAGCCCGTCGAGATCGGTGCCGAGCTCGGCCAACCGGCGGTCGGTGCCCAGCAGCGCCCGCGGACGGAACCGCGACGCCAGCATCCGCTGCACCACCAGCACGCCCTCAGCGATCACGAGCCCCCTGCCGCTGGGCAGATCGGGCCGCCGGTCGACGCTGTTGAGGTCACGGAAATCATCCAGTCGCGGGTCGGTGGGGTCGTCGACGTCGACGACGAGGGCGGCGGGCACGGCGACCGACACTACCGACGCGTGATCGGTTACGTTGGGCCGCGATGACGACCACGCCCCCCGAACCGCCGCCGCTGCCGCGCGCCCTGACCTCCCCGTGGCCGGTGATCGTCGTGATCACCGGCGGGTGGCTGATAGCGACGCTGCTCGCGTTCACGGTCGAGGCTTTGGCGCCGTGGCGGCCCGTCAGCCTGGCCGGGCTCGGCGTGGGTGTTCTTGGCACGTCGATCTTTCTGTGGCAACGTCACGCCGTGCGCCGCGGATCGCGCGGAGCACAGAGCGGTTTGGACTGACACGAGGAGAACACCGTCATGGCGGCGCCCATTCTGCAAGCGCAGATCGACATCAACGCACCGGTCTCGACCGTGTGGAAGCTGGTCTCCGATGTGGAGCGGATGCCACAGTGGAGCCCCCAGTGCCGCTGGACGAAGGCGATCGGCGGAGTGCGTCAGGGCGCACGCATGGTCAACCTGAATCGCCGCGGAATGTTGTTCTGGCCCACGACCGCTCGCATCACCGAGCTCGTGCCGGAGAAGAAGCTGGCGTTCAAGGTCAGCGAGAACCACACGGTCTGGAGCTACGAACTCGAACCCACGGAGGCCGGCACCCGGTTGGTGGAGACCCGCCGCGCCGAGAACGGCACCACCACCGCGGTGTCGGCGTTCGCGGTCGACAAGTTCATGGGCGGGGAGACCAGCTTCGAACAGGAACTCATCGAGGGCATGAACAACTCGCTGGAGCGCATCAAAGCGGCCGCCGAGCGCTAGCGAGCTAGCTGGAGCGCTCTTCGGTGCGCTCCACGAGATCGAGCACGCCGTCGTCGAACGGGTCGAACTGGGGCGATCCCGAGCCCTTCGGCGCCGGCGTGTCCGAATGGGCGCCGCAACCGTATTCGGCGTCGACCACGCGCCCGTCGGCGGCGTACTCGTTGGCGCACACCCCGAACATCACACCCAACGCCCCACCGAGCGGGACGTAGAACCCGCAGTCCCGACACATCCGGCGGGTGGCGCGTGCCATCGCCGACCCCGGGCCGAAGTCACCGTCATGCCAGCGCTGCGCAGCGTCGCCACGCCCCCACAGGCTCAGCACCTGACGACGGCCCAGTCCGACCTCGACGGCCACCTCGTCGATCTGCGGGTCACCGGTCCCCATGAACCCCGGCACCAGGCGCGGATCGTCGGCGGGGGGAGCCAGCAGGTCGCCGGGGCCGAGATCGCCTGCGCGCACCCGCTCCTCCCAGGGCACCCATTCCGGCGCGAGCAGCGCCGACGGGCCCGGGACGAGGACGACCTCGCTGATGGTGACCTGCGCGGCGCCCGACCAGGCCGCGACCACGACGGCCCACTGCCAGCCCCGGTAGCCGGTCAACTCCGCGACGAACCGGTGGGTGGCCGAGGACTGGTCTTCGATCTCGGCGCCGAGGTAGTCGCCGACAGTGTCGGCACCACTGAACTCAGCGATCGCGGAGCGGGCGTCGTCGACCGCGCCGAGCAGCATGGCTTCGAGCTCGGCGGACATCGGCTCCGGCTCGGCCGGTTCGGTCGGTTCGGCAAGCTCGGTCGGCTCGGCAGGCTCGGTCGATGCGGCCGGCTCAGCTGACGGCTCGACCGCCGACTCGGGTGCCTCGGCGGGCGGCTCGGCCTCGGGCGAAGAGGGTTCGGTCACGCTGTCCATCGGTGTTCATCTTGCCCGACGGAGCCGGTGGCGAGCCACACCGGTTGGCTGCACGTCCCCTGTCGCCTCCATGAGGGAGAATCGAGCGCGTGACAGGAGCGCGGCGCGACCACCAGGACCCCGCCGGTCCGACGGGCGGACGCTACTACCCGCCACGTCCGCCCGTCGGGGAACATCCGGGCATGGCCAACTACCCCAGCGACCCGGTGGTCACCGACGGTAGGCGCGCCTCGTCGACGACCAACCACAGCGGCAACCGATGGTTGCCGCCGCTGGACGAGCACGACCGTCGTCGCCACCACAGCCGGTTCGACGACGACCGGGCCGCGGGCGCCGAGAAGGTGACGGTCACCCGCGCCGCCGCGCAGCGCAGCCGCGAGATGGGCTCGAAGATGTACGGTCTGGTCCACCGGGCCGCCACGGCCGACGGCGCCGACAAATCCGGGCTGACCGCGCTCACCTGGCCCGTGGTGGCGAATTTCGCCCTCGACGCCGCGATGGCGGTCGCCCTGGCCAACACCCTGTTCTTCGCCGCAGCGACCGGTGAGAGCAAGAGCCGGGTGGCGCTCTACCTGCTCATCACGATCGCCCCGTTCGCGGTCATCGCCCCGCTGATCGGCCCCGCCCTGGACCGCCTGCAGCACGGCCGCCGCGTCGCCCTGGCCGCGTCCTTCGGCCTGCGCACCGCGCTGGCGGTGATCCTGATCGCGAACTTCGACAGCGCGACCGGCAGCTTCCCGTCCTGGGTGCTGTATCCGTGCGCGCTCGGCATGATGGTGCTCTCGAAGTCCTTCTCGGTTCTGCGCAGCGCCGTGACACCGCGGGTGCTGCCCCCGACCATCGACCTCGTCCGGGTCAACTCTCGACTGACGATGTTCGGCCTGCTCGGAGGCACGATGGTGAGCGGCGGAATCGCGGCCGCGGCCGAGTGGGGATTCCAGCTGTTCGCCATGCCCGGGGCGCTCTACGTCGTGGTCGCAGTGTCGATGGCCGGCGCCGTTCTGGCGATGCGGATACCGAAGTGGGTCGAGGTCACCGAGGGTGAGATCCCGGCCACGCTCAGCTACCACAGCAGGCCGGACGGGTACTTCCGCGATCCGCCCGCCGCGAAGGTTCGCCAACCGCTGGGCCGCAACATCATCGCCGCGCTGTGGGGCAACTGCACGGTCAAGGTGATGGTCGGCTTCCTGTTCCTCTACCCCGCGTTCGTCGCCAAAGCCCACGACGCCAGCGGCTGGGAACAGCTGCGCATCCTCGGGCTGATCGGCGCCGCGGCCGCGGTGGGCAACTTCATCGGGAACTTCACCGCGGCGCGGCTGAAACTCGGCCATCCGGCGCAGCTCGTGGTGCGCTGCGCGATCGCGGTCACCGCGATGTCGCTGGCCACCGCGCTGACGGGCAGTCTCCTGGTCGCCGCGGCGACGACCCTGGTCACCTCGGGCGCCAGCGCGATCGCCAAGGCCTCCCTGGACGCCTCACTGCAGGACGACCTGCCCGAGGAATCACGCGCGTCGGCGTTCGGGCGCTCGGAGTCGCTGCTGCAGCTGGCGTGGGTGGTGGGTGGTGCGACGGGGGTGCTGATCTACACCGAGCTGTACGCGGGGTTCACCACGATCACCGCGCTGCTCATCCTCGGTCTGGCGCAGACGATCTTCAGCTACCGCGGCGAATCCCTGGTTCCGGGATTGGGCGGCAACCGTCCCGTGCACGCGGCGGCTGAGGGTGTGCGCGTCGAGTCGGCGGTGTCCGGCGAGTGAAACGAGTCATCGCCGTCCTCGTCGCCGTGGCGCTGCTCGCGTCGGCCGCCACCGGGGTCCTGGTGTGGCGGCTCTCCCGGGAGGCGGGCCCCGACCTGCCCGAGATCTCGGCCTTCTCCGCCGGCCAGCTGACCCGGGTCGGCCCGTACCGGTTCTGCCGGGTGCTCAACCCCACCGACTGCATGGTGCCCGCCGACCAGGGCGAACTGACCGTCTCGGGCCGTCACCCGGTGCAGTTGTCGCTGCCCGCCGAGATCGCGAAGGCGCCGTGGGTGCTGCTGCGCGCGTACGAGGACGGTGACGTGGTCGAGGAGTTCCGACCCGACGCCCGGCTCGCGGTGACGATCCCCACCGTCGACGCCCAGCGCGGACGGCTGACCGGTTTCGCGGTGCAGCTGCCGACGCTGGTGCGCGATCAGGACGGCAACGAGTTCCCCGTCCCGCACGCGGAGTGGTCGGTGCGCACCAACTGGAGCTGACCGGTCACGAAGGTGCACTGACGGTCGTGATCGGCGTGCGTCAGCAACCGTAGGAGCACTCTCGCGACGACATCAACCGGCGCTGTGCGCCGCAGGCACCTGCTCGCCCTCGCGCGGCGGCCCCGGCGGCGTCCCGTCGCCGAAAGGATTGCCGCCCAGCGCTTCTCGCCCGTGCGGGGTGAGCCAGTTGGCCAGGTCCGGGCCCTTCGGCACCACACCGGTGGGGTTGATGTCGCTGTGCACGATGTAGTAGTGCTGCTTGATCTGCACGAAGTCGATGGTGTCGCCGAAACCGGGCGTCTGGAACAGATCCCGCGCGTATGCCCAGAGCACCGGCATCTCAGAGAGCTTGGCGCGGTTGCACTTGAAGTGTCCGTGATAGACGGGATCGAAGCGGGCCAGCGTGGTGAACAGCCGCACGTCGGCCTCGGTGATCGTGTCGCCCACCAGATAGCGCTGGTCGGCCAACCGGTCGGAGAGCCAGTCGAGCGCGGTGAACAGCCGATCGTAGGCCCGCTCGTAGGCCTTCTGGGAGCCCGCGAAGCCGCAGCGGTAGACCCCGTTGTTGACCTCGGTGTAGATCCGCTCCGCCACCTCGTCGATCTCTGCGCGCAGCGGCTCGGGATACAGGTCCGGGGCACCGTCGCGGTGATGGGCGGTCCACTCGGTCGACATGTCGAGCGTGATCTGGGGGAAATCGTTGGTGACGACCTCTCCGGTGGGCACGTCGACGATCGCGGGCACGGTGATGCCCTTCGGATAGTCGGGGACGCGCTTGTTGTAGGCATCGCGCAGGAAGTGGATACCGAGCACCGGATCGACGCCGCCGGGATCCAGATCGAAGGTCCAGCTGCGCTCGTCGTGCGTGGGACCGCAGAAGCCGATGGACAGCGCGTCCTCGAGACCGAGCAGGCGACGGACGATGATCGTGCGGTTGGCCCACGGACAGGCCCGCGCCACCACCAACCGGTAGCGGCCCGCCTCGACCGGGTAGCCGTCCCGGCCGTCGGCGGTGATGCGGGTGGAGATGTAGTCGGTGTCCCGGTCGAAGTCGCCGCCGGAGTTCGACGGGTCGGCCACGTAGCTCATGGACTCTGTCTTACCCCGTCGGGCCGCCGACGACTCAGGCGTCGAGTTCGCGGGCGACGGCCTTGACGACCTCCGAGACGCGGCGGGCCACCTTGCGGTCCGGGTAGCGCCCCTTGCGCAGCTCTGGCTGGACCGCGCCCTCGAGCAGCGTGATCATGTCCTCGACCATGCCGTGCAGCTCGTCGGGGCTGTGCTTGTGCTCGACGGTGGCCGCCTCGCGGCGGGTCCGGGTCAGGCTCGGCGGCGGATCGATCAGCTTCAGGCTGAGCGCCTGGGGGCCGCGACGGCCGGCTGCGACACCGAATTCCACGCGCTGGCCCGCCTTGAGGCCCTCGACACCGGCGGGCAACGCCGAGGAACGCACGTACACGTCCTCGCCGTCTTCTTGCGAGAGGAACCCGAAGCCCTTCTCCGCGTCGTACCACTTCACCCGGCCGGTAGGCACTGGTCTCACCTGCTTGTCTGTCTGAGCCGATTCGTCCGCGCCCCACGGGGTACAGACCGTTTACATAGAGGAAGCGCCCCGCCTGCGCCGGGACGCGTCGCAACGATCCTACTCGGACGTCGCCGCAGCCAGCACCCCCTTAACTCGGTAGGCTTGCCGGACCGCGGGAGGAAGAAGATGCGCCTGATCTTGAACGTCATCTGGTTGATCTTCGGTGGCCTGTGGCTGGCGCTGGGTTACCTACTCGCCGCGTTGATCTGCTTCGTTCTCATCATCACGATCCCGTTCGGCTTCGCGGCGCTGAGGATCGCGGTGTACGCGCTGTGGCCATTCGGCCGCACAATCGTCGACAAGCCCGGCGTGCGCCCGGGCGCCCTGATCGGCAACATCATCTGGCTGCTGGTGGCCGGCATCTGGCTGGCGATCGGACACGTGTTGACCGCCATCGCGATGGCGATCACGATCGTGGGCATTCCGCTGGCGCTGGCGAACCTGAAGCTCATCCCGGTGTCCCTGATGCCGCTGGGCAAGGAGATCGTCCCGGTCGACGGCCACGCCGCCACCGGCGTGGCAACCGGATACCCGCGATGAGCGCCGTCGCTCTCGGTGTGCCGACCGTGCGCGGCGTGTCCCAGGGTGCGCCCGCCCACGGCCCGCTCGTCGACACGTTCGGCCGGGTCGCCACCGATCTGCGGGTGTCGCTGACCGACCTGTGCAACCTGCGCTGCACCTACTGCATGCCCGCCGAGGGGCTGGACTGGCTGCCATCAGAGCAGAAGCTGACCGTGGATGAGCTCGTCCGGCTGCTCGAGCTCGCCGTGACCCGCCTCGGGATCACCAGCGTGCGCTTCACCGGCGGCGAGCCGCTGGTCGTCCCGCACCTCGAGCGGGTGATCGCCGCGACGGCCGCGCTACGGCCCCGCCCGGAGATCACGCTGACCACCAACGGCGTCGGCCTCGCCGGACGTGCCGATGCGCTGAAGCAGGCCGGTCTGGACCGCATCAACGTGTCCTTGGACACCGTCGATCCGCAGCGCTTCGCCGCGATCACCCGGCGTGACCGGCTGGATGCGGTGCTGGCCGGTCTGCGCGCGGCGAAAGCCGCCGGCCTGGCCCCGGTCAAGGTCAATGCCGTGCTCGACCCCGTCAGCGGCCTGACCGACGCGCTCGCGCTGCTGCGCTTCTGTCTGGCGCACGGCTACCAGCTGCGCATCATCGAGCAGATGCCACTGGATGCGGGCCACTCCTGGCGCCGCGATGCGGCGCTGTCGGCCGACGAGATCCTGGCCAGCCTCCGCGAGGAGTTCACCCTGACGCAGCACCCGGCGCCGCGAGGCTCGGCGCCCGCCGAGCTGTGGCAGGTGCGCGACCCCGACGGCGCTGTCGTCGGCGATGTCGGCATCATCGCCTCGGTGTCGCACGCGTTCTGTGCGAGCTGTGACCGGACCCGGCTCACCGCCGACGGCCAGGTGCGCAACTGTCTCTTCGCCCGGGATGAGACCGATCTGCGAGGCCTGCTGCGGTCTGGTGCCGACGACGACACCGTGGAAGCCGCGTGGCGTGCCGCGATGTGGGGCAAGGCTGCCGGACACGGCATCAACGACCCGGGGTTCGTCCAGCCGGACCGCCCGATGAGTGCGATCGGCGGCTGATCGTGGCGGTGACGGTGCGTTACTTCGCCGCGGCGCGGGCGGCGGCCGGGGTGGACCACGAATCGGTCGACGTGGACGAGGCCGCGACGGTCGCCGACGTGGTGGAGGTCCTTCGCGCGCGGGGTCCGGAGCTGGAACGGGTGCTGGCGCGCTGCTCGTACCTGCGAGACGGGGTCGCCGTGCGCGACATCACGATTCCGCTCGGGTCGGCACAGACGATCGATGTGTTGCCGCCGTTCGCCGGCGGGTAGATCCCCCTTCTGGCGGCGATGTATTCCGTGATTTACGTCACATCACGGAATGGTCACGGGATGGCTACGGCAAGGTAGCGACGCCTGGCACCTGCAGGAACAACGCGCTCGCCAGGCGTTTTAGAGAATTTTTAGTATTTGCCGAGGTCGGCGACACGGCGACACCGGCGAGGTGACGAGAATCTGGCGAGCCATTACCGTTCTGGACCAGGCCGGTCGCCCCCACTGACCGGCTCACCGCGAGACCAGTAGCGCCGAGCTCCATCCGCTGGTCCGCGGGGACGACGAGACACACCTGGATGGAGGCGGGGGACCCACCGGTCCACCGAAAGGACCTGGAGCCGTCACCGGCTCCTAGGGGTGAAGCCGACGCCGTTTCGACGCCGCCGGCCGGGCGACCTCTCCAGCCCGAACCCGACAGCTGACCTCGCGGGCGCAGACGAGAGGACCACGCGCACCTATGAGTGGACGGCATCGCAAGCCCACGACTTCTTCTGTCAGCGTCGCCAAGATCGCCGTCACCGGCGCGGTCATCGGTGGCGGCAGCCTGGCTCTGGCCGGTACCGCAGGCGCGGCGACCGACAATGAATGGGACCGGGTCGCCAGCTGCGAGTCCGGCGGAAACTGGGCGATCAACACCGGCAACGGCTACCAGGGTGGGTTGCAGTTCTCGCCCAGCACCTGGTCCGGCCACGGCGGTGGCGAGTTCGCCCCCGCGGCCCACCTGGCCACCAAGGACGAGCAGATCGCCGTCGCCGAGCGTGTGCTGGCGACGCAGGGCAAGGGCGCGTGGCCCACGTGCGGCGGGCCGCTCTCCGCCGCAACACCCCGCAACGTCGTCGCCGAGGTCGCCAACGAAGCTCCCCCGGCGCCCGCAGGACCTCTCGGCCTGCTGCCTCCCCCGCCGCCGGCCGGCCCGCTCGCGCCGCCTCCGCCGCCTGCGCCGTTCGATGCGATGGCCGCGCCGCTTCCCGCTCCCCCGGTCGACCCGATGGCCCCGCCCCCGGCGCCCGCACCGGCTCCCGTCGATGCCGCACCGCTGGACGCCCCGCTGCCTCCCCCGCCGGTCGACCCGATGGCCCCGCCGCCCCCGGCGCCCGCACCGGCTCCCGTCGATGCCGCACCGCTGGACGCCCCGCTGCCTCCCCCGCCTGCCGACCCGATGGCGCCGCCGCCCCCGGCGCCCGCACCCGCTCCCGTCGACGCCGCCCCGCTGCCTCCCCCGCCGGCACCGGTGGTCGATGTCGCGAACACCGCACCGGCCACCGACCCGATGGCCCCGCCCCCGGCTCAGCCGGTGGTCAACGCCGCCGATTGGGACGCCGCGCAGAATCCCGCACCGGCTGGCCAGCCGCAGGTGTGGGCCCTGCACCCGGGCGACCTGCCGCAGCAGCCGGCCCCGGCAGCTCCCCTTCCCGCCCCGGTTCCGGCTCCTGTCGCAGCCCCGGCTCCGGCTCCTGTCGCAGCCCCGGCTCCGGCTCCCGTCGCAGCCCCGGCGCCGGACCCGCTGGCCCCGCTGAATTCTGTTGCTGTTCCCGGCCCGGCCTACGACATCGCCAACCAGGCGATCTCCGGCGATCTGCCGATGCCCGACGGGATGCCGCATCTGGCCAGCCCGCAGAATCTCCCGCCCGGCACGACGGCCGATCCGAACGTGGTCGCCGACCCGAGCCCGAACGTGACTTATCTGAAGGACATCTGGCACGCGATCCAGACGCAGGAGATCTCGGGCAAGGACGCGCTGCTCGCACTCACGCAGCGGCCGCTCACCAGTGGTCCTGCGGCGCTTCAGCCGCTCCCGGCGGGTGCTCCGGTTCCGCCGGCCCCGGTGCTGCCGCCGTCCTGAGCTCCGCTACGCGGAGTTGACCCACTCGTCGGTGCCGTCGACGAAGAACTGGTGTTTCCACACCGGTAGTAGTTCCTTGACACGGTCGACCAGTCGCGCGCACGTCTGAAACGCCGCGCCGCGATGATCGGCGGCCACCACCGCGATCAGTGCGGCGTCCCCGATCTGCAGGGGACCCACGCGGTGGCTGACGGCGAGCGCCCGCACGCCGCTGCTCTCTGCGGCCACCTCGGCGGCGACATCGGCGAGCACCTGGGCCGCCGACGGATGCGCGGAGTACTCGAGCCGGGTCACCGACCTGCCGCCGTCATGGTCACGAACCACCCCCGCGAACGACACGACAGCGCCCGCGGCGTGACGGGCGACCAGTGCCTCGTGCTCGGCTGCATCGATCGGATGCTCGGTCAGATCCGCTCGGACGACCTCGGTCATGGTCGGTGATCTCCCCCACGCAGCTGGTCGAGGGCGTGATCCAGCACGGCGTCGAGGACGCTCAGACCGTCCCGCACACCGCCGAGTGAGCCGGGAAGATTCACGATCAGCGTCCTTCCTGCGACGCCACAGAGCCCGCGGGACAGGACCGATGTCGGCACCTGGGGCAGACCCGAGCGCCGGATCGCATCGGCCAGCCCGGGCACTTCGTAGTCGAGCAGAGCCGCCGTCTGCTGCGGGGTGGCATCGGTGGGCGAGATACCGGTGCCCCCGGAGGTGATGATCACGTCGGGCGCGTGCCGCAACGCATCTCGCAGGGCCGCCCCGACGGGCTCGCCGTCGGCGACCACCGTCGGCGGCGGTGTGTGGATCGCGCGCGCGGTGAGCCAGTCGACGATCACCGGACCGCAGCGGTCGGTGTAGACGCCGGCCTGGGCGCGGGTGGACGCGATGACGACCAGCCCGGAACGCCGGCCGGTCACCTCGACCACGGGCCCGTCTTACCGCCCTCCTTGTGCAGCACCCGAATGCCGTCGATCGACGCCGCACGGTCGACGGCCTTGATCATGTCGTAGACCGTCAGCGCGGCCACGCTGACCGCTGTCAGCGCCTCCATCTCGACGCCGGTGCGATCAGTGGTGCGCACGGTCGCCGTGATGCCGACCTCGTCGCCGGAGACGTCGAAGTCGATGTCGACGCCGGTGATCGCCAACGGATGGCACAGCGGCACGAGGTCGCTGGTGCGCTTGGCGGCCAGGATGCCCGCCACCCGGGCGGTGGCCAGCGCGTCACCTTTGGACAGGCCGTTCGTGCTGATCAGGTCGACGACATCGGTGCGCGTACGGACGGTGCCCGCGGCCACCGCTGTGCGCTTCGTGACGTCCTTGGCGGTGACGTCGACCATGTGGGCGGCGCCGGTCTCGTCGAGGTGCGAGAGGCGGTCCGCCATCGCTACTTGTTGATGACGGTCGAGGACTGGATGAACGGAAGCTCCTCGGCCGGCACAGGGAACGTGATGTCGCCGAACGGCGACAGTGCCCCGGTGCGGTCGGCGGCCAGCTCGCTGACGGCGTGGTCGTCGGCGTCGCTCGTCGGCCAGCCGGGATCGACGTATCGGTTCTTCTTGTCATCAGCCACGGATGACATTGTGGCAGGCCGATCGCCGGCTGGCGAGGGTGGGAGGCTGCTTTACGCTGGTCAGGTGAGCGCCAAGAGCCCCGGTGTGCCGTTGGGCGTGTGGTTGGCCGAGCGCGACGACGAGGCACTGATCACGCTGCTGCGGTCGCGGCCCGACCTGACCCAGCCGCCGCCGGGCACGATCGCTGCGCTGGCCGCCCGCGCCGCCGCCCGGCAGTCGGTCAAGGCAGCCACCGACGATCTCGACTTCCTGCACCTGACGGTGCTCGACGCGCTGTTGACCCTGGATGCCGAGACCACGGCGGTCACGTTCGGCGAGCTGGCCGCGGCGCTGGGCGAACGAGCCGACGTGACGTCCGTACGCGCCGCCATCGACGTTCTCATCGAGCGCGCACTGGTGTGGGGCGACACCACCGGCGAGGGGGCGCTGCGGGTCGTCGCCGAGGCCGCGAACGGGCTGCCCTGGTATCCGGGCCAGGCGACACTCGAACCGCAGGCCCTCTCCGCGGCCGAGGTCACCGACGCTCTCGACGCAGTCGACGGCGCAGCCCGCGACCTGCTGGACAAGCTGCTCGAGGGTTCTCCGATCGGCCGCACCCGCGACGCGCTGCCCGACGCTCCCCCGGAGCGACCCGTCCAGCGGCTCTTGGCGGCCGGGTTGCTGCGCCGGCTCGACGCCGACACCGTGATCCTGCCGCGGCTCGTGGGGCAGGTGCTGCGCGGCGAGACACCGGGTCCGGTGAGTCTGACCCGTCCGGACCCGACGGTGACGACGACGTCGACCGCTGACGTCGACGCCGTCGCGGCCGGCGCTGCGATCGACCTGCTGAGGGAAATCGATCTCGTGCTCGAGAACTTGAGCGCGACACCGGCTCCCGAGCTGCGCAGCGGGGGCCTCGGCGTTCGCGAGGTCAAGCGGCTCACGAAGGCCACCGGAATCGACGAGCGCCGGTTGGGCTTGATCCTGGAGGTGGCGCTCGCCGCGGGACTGATCGCGGCGGGGGTTCCCGAGCCCGAGCCCCCGGACACCGGTTCCTACTGGGCGCCGACGGTGGCCGCGGACCGGTTCATCGAATCTCCCACGGCGGTGAAATGGCATCTGGTGGCGTCGGTGTGGCTGGACCTGCCGGGCCGGCCGAGCCTGGTGGGCAGCCGCGGACCTGACGGCAAACCGTATGCGGCACTGTCGGATTCATTGTTCTCGACGGCGGCCCCGCTGGATCGCCGACTTCTTCTGACGATGCTCGCGGACCTCCCGCCGGGGTCAGGCGTCGACGCTGCAAGCGCATCCCGCGCCATGGTCTGGCAACGGCCCCGCTGGTCGGCGCGTCTGCAGCCCGATCCGGTGGCCGACCTGCTGACCGAGGCGCACGCCGTCGGCGTCGTCGGCCGTGGGGCGCTGGCCGCTCCGCTGCGCAGACTCCTCGCCGGCGACGACGAGCAGTCCGTGATCGCCGCGATGGACAAGGCGCTGCCGTCCCCGATCGACCATTTCCTGGTGCAGGCCGATCTGACGGTCATCGTCCCGGGACCACTGGAGCGGGAGCTGGCCGAGCAGCTGGGCGCGGTCGCCGCTGTCGAATCGGCCGGCGCCGCGATGGTGTACCGCATCGACGAGGCATCGGTGCGGCGGGCACTCGACACCGGCAAGACCGCGGGCGAGCTACACGCACTGTTCGCCCGGCACTCGAGAACCCCTGTGCCGCAGGCATTGACGTATCTCATCGACGATGTCGCCCGCCGGCACGGACAGCTGAGGGTGGGCATGGCGACCTCGTTCGTGCGCTGCGAGGACGCGGCGCTGTTGGCCGCCGCGGTCAGCGCACCCGCCACCGAAGCCGTCGAATTGCGCCTTCTGGCACCGACGGTCGCCGTGTCCCAGGCCCCCATCTCCGAGGTGCTCGCCGCGCTGCGCGGCGCCGGGTTCGCTCCTGCGGCTGAGGATTCCGCCGGGGCGATCGTCGATCTACGCAGCCGCGGCTCCCGCGTTCCGGCGCCGGGTCGGCGCCGGACCTTCCGGCCCGGCACCACCCCGACCGACCAGACCCTGGGTGCGATCGTCGCCGTGCTGCGCAAGGTCGCCGCGACACCGGCGTCCGGTCTACGGCTCGATCCGGCGGTCGCCATCTCCGAATTGCAGCACGCCGCACATCATCAGGAGTCGGTGGTGATCGGCTACGTCGACCCAGCGGGTGTGGCGAGCCAACGCGTGGTCGCGCCGATCAACGTCCGCGGGGGTCAGCTGACCGCCTACGACCCCGCCTCAGGTCGGGTTCGCGAGTTCGCGATCCACCGCGTCACCTCGGTGGTGTCGGCGGATCCGGGCTAGATCAAGGACACGGTCGTCAACACCAGTCCGGCATGACAGTTACCAGATGGTAACCAAGCTTGCTGCACGCCCCGAAAGAAGACACAGTGACGCCCGAGAAAAATTTGCTGTAACAGCGAGTGGCATCTCTACGAATGTAGAGCGCCCGCCCAAGTGCATTTACATTAATCTCCGAAACTGCCTCTTCAACAGGCATTACTGAAGCTTTAACGGCAGCAAATCAAAATTTTGCACACATTAGGCCCTAAAGAGCAACAAAAAATAACTTCGCTCAAAATCCTCTAAATGGAGCACTTTTCCGTATTGCTGCATAAACACCGCAGGTCCATCAATATTGTGCTGCAGGTCAGCCGGCCTGGACAAGGTGACTCGGGGGTCGCAATGGACATCAACACGCACGAAGGCGGCGACAGCACACAGGATGATCGCCCTTCCGACGTTAACAAGTCCCGCCGCGGCTTTCATCGGCGCAGGATCGAGCCCTACGCCTGGCTTGCCGCCGGCGCCGTCGGAATCGGGATAGCGACTGCCCTGACAGCACCGGCGGTGGCGCAGGCCGATGACGGGTCGAGCGCGTCGGCAACGACGGCTGGACCTACCACGTCCGCACACTCATCGTCGGCCAGGTCGGACCGGACACCCCGAGCATTCGAGCAACGGGTCCGCGGTGACGCCAATCGCAGAATCACGCGGGCTGCTGCCGGCTCCGAAGCGGACCCTGTACGCGGAAACGAACGCAAAGCGCTAACCAGGCGCGACGGCACATCCAAGCGCGGGCACAGGGACAACGCTGCGGCTACGACAGACGGCGACGGCGCGCGTCTCCAGCGCAGCGCCTTTCGTGACCGCCTCCGCACCGAGACGGAACAGGAAGCTCCGGAAAGAGTCGATAAGCAGCTGACGGCGCCCACCAACGATCAGACTCCGACGCCCACGACGCCCGCCCCGAATCGCGTGTCCGAGCTTCTCGAGGGGCTCTTCACCCGCGTCAACGATCGCACCACCACCACCACCACCGCGGGGCGTCCCGCCGCTGCCACGTTGAAGACTGTCGCGGCAAGCAGTCAACCAAAGACCCTAAAAAGCGTTCTCGCCGGGTTGTTCCCGCGCCTCAGCCGCGCCGTGCCGACCGCCGGTGCCGTCACCGCGACGCCGACCATCCCGAGCGTCCCCACCAAAGACGACGCGGGTCTGTCCGTACCCTTCCAACGGCCCGATGCGCCCAGCGGTCGAACACTGAACGTGCGGGACTACGGCGCCACGTCGAACCAGTCATCGGACAACGATGCACTCGCAATCCAGAAGGCGATCAACGCGGCCAAAGCCGGTGATACCGTATACATCCCGAACGGCACCTATCACATTAGGTCGACCATTAACCTGAAGTCCGGCGTCTCACTCATTGGAGAGTCCAGAGGCAGCACCATACTGGCGGGCGCATACTCAAGTCAGCCGCACGCCATGATCTATGCCGCCCCCGGCACCACGAACCTCACCGTGTCGTCCTTCACGATCACGTCGGCGTCCGGCCCCACGTACAAGGCGGCGATCAGGCTGGGCTTGGAAGGGACGGGGCAGGTCTCACGAATTGCCGTGCAGAACCTCTTCATCGAGAAGTTTGAGCGCTTCGGGGTGCAACTGCAGAACGCCTACCAGGTGGTGGTCGAGAACAACGTCATCAAGAACGCGACCGCCGTAGGGGGCGGCGGCCAGGGTTATGGCGTGATCGTCGATCAGGCGCTGTCGAACAACAACTGGATCGTCGGCAACGAGATCGGCCCCGTGATTCGTCACGCCGTGCTGGTGCAGAAGAGCGCTAACCACAACCTGATTGAACAGAACACCATCACCGGTACCGTATCCGGCGCGATCGACCTACACGGTGAGGACGAGTACGCGAACGAGATTCGGTACAACACCATCTCCAATGGTGTTCGAGATGGCACCTCAGTCAGCCCGAACGGCGGCGGTATCGAAGTCGGCGAATTCAGCGGCGTAGCTGGCACCACCCTGTTCCATGACAACTCAGGTCCGGGCAACTACATCCACCACAACGTGGTCACCAACTACAGCTACGGCCTTCGAGTGGTGAACAACAGCAACTACACATTCATTGAAGACAACATCTTCTACAACAACATCGGCGCCGGAATTCAGGCCGACCTGGCACCGCTGAACAACCTATACATCTCCGGAAATCAGCTGTACAACAACGGCGCCGGCGTGATCCTGTACGACGTCACGCAGGCAGTCGTCGATAACAACTCGATTCGCGACAACCGCGACTACGGACTGTGGGCCAATGCCGGGACCAGTACCTATCTCATCACTGGAAACACCATCACCGGCAGCCGGGTCAACGTCACCCTCAAGAACGCGACCGGGGTCTACCTTCCGCTGATCACCGTATGACTGCCCTCCGCACATTCAGACGGCGCAGCCGCGCCAGCGAAGCGGCCCTCGATCCAGGCTAAGACCGATCTGCTGCTCTTCCACACGATGGTGCGATGGTCCACACCGGGCAACTCGACGAAGTCGATCTGTCCGCCGAGCTCGCAAGCCTGCGATACGGCCGAGGCCACCCAACTCGGCAAGACCAGCGAGTCGGCCAGCCCGGCGACGACGAGCATCGGTTCGCTAAGCTCCGCCTGCGGCAACGCAATTCGCTGGAACGCATGACGGAAGTCGGCAGCATCGGCTGCCGTCGCCGGCTTCACCTCGGCCGATCCGCTAACCTCATCGACAACGCTCAACCAGGGCACCGGAGCGGCGCTGGCTTTGGGCGCCGGGGCGCCCGTCGACTCGCACTTGTCGATACGCTGGCCGCTAGGCCGCGCCCGGCCGCGGAGAAGAGCATTCGCATTTATCCCGGGGCTGTAGCGAGCCATGCCGGTGACCAACAGTGGCATCAGCTCCCGCTGCTGTTCGGTCAGCGACGACGAGGAGGCGAGATCGACGACGCCGGACACGTTCGCGGCCGGGGCCAAAGCGACAGTTCCCAGAAGTGACAGGTCGCCGCCGTACATTCCGTTGAGTTCATTCGCCGCCCAAACAGCCTGCCCGCCTTGAGAGTAACCGAGTGCGATCCATCTGTCCGAGACGGCAGGAGAGAGATGGCGAAGTGCCCTCACGGCGTCAATCGTGTTGAATGCCTCCGTGCGCGGTTCGAGGTAGGGGTGTGTTCCCGCGGCACCGAGACCCTCGTAATCGGTGAGGGCGACGGCATAGCCGTTGTCCAACAGCGACGCGATAATCGGCGCATACCCCTGCAGATCCGGTTGGGCGGCGGGCCCGCAGTTGAGACCGATACCCGTTGTACCGTGCGCGAGTGAGATGGCGGGCCAGCCGCCAGGCGGGGCCGTGCCGGGTGGAACGAAGAACGCGCCAGAGACTGCCCGCGCTGTGCCGTCGACGCCCGAGGTCGACATGTAGACCGCTCGCCACGCCTCCCCCACCGACGTTGACATCTCCGAAGCCGGTGGAATGTACGGCGTGCGACTGACGACCTGGCCGCGGTCGCGCACCGCATCTCCTGCCAGCACCGGGAAGGGAGTGATCACCGGCGCCGCGTTGGGGGCGGAGGGCAACGCGGTTCGGTGGCTTGCCAAGGAAACCAATGACCCAAGTAGGAGGACAGCGAGCACCATTCGCCAGCTGGTCGGCAGAAAGCTCGTGAATGCGGCGCGGACGCCAACGGCCCGGCTCGATTGCCGGTGACGAGCGCGGCTCTGGGAACGTGTCATCTGTTCTCAGCCTAGCGAGAGCTGCGATCGGGGCCCTTGACCGTGAACGGGAGCGATGTCAAACAGGACGCTGCAAGACGAATTGCCACGACCAGGGCACGATCCGCATGGGACCTGCCAGCGCCCGGGCGACCCACCGCACCTTACGCGGAATCGCCTCCGGCGGATAGTTGAACTTTCGCACTGCCACCACCCGGAATCCGGCGCGCTCCGCTGATGCGCGTAGATGCTTCATGGTCACGACATAGAAATCGTGCTCCCAACTCACCGGAGCAAGTTTCCAGTAGCGGTGCTGCACACGGGTGGGGAGCCAACCCATCAACGGCAGCCTGCTGTGGGACTCGATCGGGAAGTAAGGGTTCGGAATCTGCCCGACGACAACGCCTCCCGGCTTGAGCACCCGGAACATCTCGTGCAGGCTCGCGCCGCGCTCGTCAGGTGGGATGTGTTCGAAGACGTTGGCGAACAATGCCACATCGAACGACGTATCGGGGAAGTCCAGGCCGCTGGCCCTGCCCGGATGGAGGACGCACCCCCGCTCGGTCACCTGCCTCTCCAGCAGCGAGGGATCGATGCCGGTCCATTTACCCACCCGGGTCAGCTGACCCATCTGATCGGTCAGTGCCCCACGCTGACAACCGATTTCGATACCGTCAGTCGCAGCGTGCGCCGCGTACTCCTGTACCAGGTCGGCGAGGTTGCGGCTGAGAATGTTGTTGCGAGCCGCCCACTCCTCGTCAGACTGCAGGAGCTGTCCCCCTATGGCACTCATCGCTCGTCACCCTCCCCTTGATTGCTGTGCGAATTGGCAGTTGTCGGCGACACCTGTTGTGCCACCTCGATCAGATCGACTAAGCCCTCACCGCGTCGCCGGGCGCTGCCTGTCCGGCCGCTGGGAGGGTCTCTTTCCACGCTTCACTATTGGCCAGGGCGCGCTTGATGAAGGGCGAACTTCGGATCAGTCCGATGAAGCCGCGGTTCGGAAGAGTCAGGTACCAGGGCAGATCTCGGATGACATCGACGAACAGCACGACCCTGGTCTCGTCGCTGTCGTTCCAGACCTCATGTTCGAACGTGTCGTCGAAGAGCATGCTGCGCCCGTTGCGCCAATGCCGGGTGCTGCTGCCGACGCGGATCCGCGCGCTCGACTCGTCGGCCGGGGTGCGCAGGGCGAGGTGGTACCGCAACACCCCTTTCCAGGGACCGACGTGTGGCGGAATGTGCTTGTGCGGCCTCAGGACCGAGAACATTGCCGTCGTCATCCCCGGGATCGACTCGACGATCTCCGCCGTCCGCGGGCAACGCCGACAGTTCTCCTCCGCCCGTACGCCATAGCCGTAGAGCAGGAACACCTTCCAGAGGTCATCCTGCGTCAACTTGATCTGCTCTTCCTGGATGTCCTGAAAATTAGGGAGATTGTCGACGTTCTCGAGCAATGAATCGAGCTCGGCGCGGATCTCGTCCGCGTGCGCTTCGACCTTGGCGATCCAAGGGAACGCGTCCGTGTCGAAGAACTCAGTACGGCCATCCGGCGTCCGGAGGACGAGTCGGTCGAACACCGCCTGCGCCCGCGCCGCTATTGCACCTGGAACCACTCCGAATCGGCTTGCCACGTGAAGACATTAACATAGCTTTGCATGGATTTGGCAATCTCATATACCGGTTATTGATCTTTCGTGCGCAGACTATTCGCATCCGCATCATCCGTACCGATGCAGCACTGACGCTTCCGTCAAGTCACTGCGCAAGGCCCCCGACGTAGGGGCTGACTCGTGCTTGTCGGCTCCCGCTGCAGGCGAGCCGTTGACCGAAACCGAATCGGATCCGCGACGGCTATGCGCTTTTCTAGCAAATAACTTTAGGTTCGCCTTCTTCGCATTGACACGCCGACGCCAGCGGCGATTCGTCAGGGGGTGTCAATTGGCTGGTATTCGATCCGCCGCCGGAAGAACCGCCACCGGTCGACGCGCCTGCGGTAGTGGTGGAAACCGGCACTCTTCGCCGACCGCAGGGGTGCGATGTTGTCCGCGCCGATGACCCCCAAGACGTAGCGCACACCCATGGCATGGGCCTGGTCGGCGATCTTGCACGAGGCGTCGGTCATGATGCCCTTACCGCGATGACGCGTGGATACGTAAACGCCTTCGATGAGGGCCTCGTCGCTACCGAGCTGAGGCAACCAGTTGCCCCAGCGTGCTTGGATGAGTTGGTTGTCTCGAGCGAACAACAGCCAGGCCATGTAGCACACCGCCCCATCGGTATCGACGGCGACGAAGCAGTTCGGCAAGCCTGCCTCGAGCAGCCAGCGCTGGTCCGCGCGGTGCTGCGCTGCTTCGGCGGGCAGACCCGGGACATCCTCGAGGAACGACAGATCGTCGTCCGGCCGTACTTCGCGGACCTCCAACGGGATCTCTGCGGGCTCCGGGGTGAACGGGACGTCCATGTCGCGACGCACCTGAATCGAGATCCGCTCGGAGTGAAGGCGCTGTCGGAACGTCCTGACGATCCACCGGCGCCCGGTGTCGGTGCCGACGAGTTCGACGAATTCACGGAGTTGCATGGCGGCGAATCACCTCTGCCCCGAAGCGGTTCGCGGTGTGACTTGCTGCGCCGATGCCGCGAGCACGCTTCCGTCGGCACCCGCCGCGCGGCGCCGCCGCAGCACGGAATCGACTCTCAGGTAGCTCGCCCGTGCCCGTTTCGCGGCTCGGTGCACCGAGGGATGGCTTTCCACGGCGGACTGCAGCCGGTTCGCAGGTGCACGCCTCACCCAGTGGGCCGCCGCACCGGTGGGCCCGCGAACCACGGCCCCCTGGCCGATGACGAGGTCCCGGCTGCGAAACCACTGCTTGTAACCCTCGGGGCCTGGCCCCATGTCGATGTGACCGATTCCGGCACCCGCTGCGCCTTCGGCGAGCGACAGGTGAAGCGCAAGCCCCGGCGAGTAGTCGCTGTAACCGGTGTCGTAGGACGGAAACCAGTGCGCGAGGACGCTGGCCGACCGGATGCCGAAATGCCCTGCCACCGGCCGGTCGCCGGCGTAGAGCACCGACAGCACACCGGCGAACTCCGCTGACCGGGTGGCGACGAGCTGGTCGAGGAGCTCGACGATCCATGGTCGCGCGAACCGATCAGCCCAGCCGGTTCGCAGATACTGCGCCGACTTCCACTGCATGACCGTTCGCAGCAAGTCGCGGTCGACCACATCGAAGTCGAACCTCAGCTCGCCCACTTCACGTGCGAGCCGGCGCTGCTTGCGCGAGATGTTCTTCAACCGGTTCGACCCTTGCCGCAGCTGCGCGACAAAGGGTTCGAAGCCCGCCGACAGGTCCATGATCGGCGACAGCAGGTGACTGCTTTGGTAGGGCAGGAACGGGACCTGTCCCGCGACAAGGTGGTCGAACTCCCAGACCGCTAGCCCACAGGCCCGAAGTAGTTCGCGTACATCCCACTCCAGGCCCGCAACGTGCACGAGTCCTTGACAATCGTTGTGGCCGGCGCAGATCGGCGCGCCGAACCCCATGCCCCGCCGCTCGAAGGGGAAGAAGCCGACCGTGTCAGGCCCCTCGGTCAGAACTGCCACCCGCGACTCCGGCCGAACCCTGCCCACCGCCACAGTGAACTCCGGTGCCAGGAAGGGGTTGGCCAGTGCGGGGTTGGCGAGCTGGATCTCTCGCCATTTCGCGACCTCGGCGGCACCGAGGTCGCCAGGATGGACGACTGTGAACTTCATGATCGCTCCCCCTGGCGGATCCCGCCTGAATTCGCCTGTGTCATGACGACCACCGTTGGCGCACGACGGATTCGGCCGTCTTTCCTCGAGGCGAGAAGTCGAGCGGCTCGGCAACAGTGTCGGGTGGCGTGATCCAGACCCACCAGAACACGCCGGCCCACCAGGGCTGCCCGCTGAACGCAGTCAACAGCGCCTCGTACGCCGAGGCTTGCTCGGCCTGATCCGGCTCCGTGCTGATCCGCCAGTTCGAGGGATCGGTGACCGTGCCGCGCTGGCTTGTGTAGCCGGCCTCGGTGAACAGTATCTGACGTCCGTATTGCGCCGCCAACGCGGCCAACCGGCCGATCACGGAGCTCCAACTGTGTTCCAGTGCAGTGACATCGGATGTCGGCGCATCACTCAACGGCAGGTACGCATCGATGCCGATCATGTCGAGCGCATCCCAGAAGGGCACCGTTTCCCAATCTCGGCCCGCGGCGTAGAGAACCACACCGTCGTAGCGGGCACGGACCTCGTCGATGACCTGTAACCACGCAGTCCGGTCGAAGCTGATCGAGGACAACTCGGTGCCCACGGCGAACTGCTCCACCCCGAGCCGCTGCGCCATCGCTGCGTAGTGAGTGATGAAACCCGTGTACGCGGCGAACCAGGCTGCCCGGTCGTCGGGCAGGATGTTGTTGCGGCTGTCCTGCCCCGGCACCGGCAGGTCGACATGCGGTTTGAGCAACACTTTCAGACCCACCTGGTGCGCGAGTCCGATCGCTCGTTCCAACCCCGAATCGCTTACTGTTCCCGCGGTCCTCGACATCTCGCTGGATGCCCGCGTCTGCTGATACCAGGTAGGGGTGAACTGCACCCAGTTAGCACCCAGAGAAAGCGTCTCACGAAGCGAGGGTTCCAGACTCGCTGCGTCGTAACCGTCCACCCGCCAGGTCGGGAAGGCGAATCCGCGCTGCTGCGAACCCGATTGGGCACTGGACAAACCCGCATCGTCGACCATGACAGCCGTCAGGATCGCCACCGTGGACAGGGCCGATACGAGCACCCGCGCCAGTCTGCGTGGTGTCACAGGTGCTCCACGTTGGGGCCCTGCAGACGGTGGCGGCAGTCGAGAATGAACGTCGAACGAGCAACGATCTCCTCGAAATCGAACGCGTCGTGGTCGGTGAGAAGCACGACGGCGTCAGCCGACTCCAGCACTTCGGGCGTAGCTTCCACCCGCTTCAGCAGGCTGTCGATAGGCGTCGCCTCGACGATGTGCGGATCGGCACCCAGCACTTCGGCACCCATGGAAGACAGCAGTTGCGCCACCCGGACCGAGGGTGACTCCCGGGCGTCGCCGGTGTTCTTCTTGTAGGACATTCCCAGCAGCAGGATCCGCGAGCCATTCACGGCGCGCTTCTTGTCGTTCAGCGCCGCCGCGATGCGCCGCACCACGTGATCGGGCATGTGTTCGTTGATATCGTTTGCGAGTTCGACGAACCGGAAGCTGTGGCCGAGCGTGCGTTCCACCACCCACGAGAGATACGACGGGTCGATCGGCAGACAGTGTCCACCAACGCCCGGGCCGGGTGTGAATCGCATGAAACCGAATGGTTTGGTGGATGCGGCGTCGATGGCATCCCAGACATCGATACCGAGCTCGTGGGCGTAAATCGCCATTTCGTTGATCAAAGCGATGTTGACGTGGCGGAATGTGTTTTCGAGCAGCTTGGCCAATTCGGCCTCGCGGGGCGACACCACGGGAACGGTCTTCTCCACGATGGTGCGGTAGAACCCGTCGACTGCTGACAACGACGCCTCGTCGATTCCGGACACGATTTTCGGCGTATTCACCAAGGTCCATGTGGTGTTGCCCGGATCGATGCGTTCAGGGCTGTAACCGAGATGGAAATCGACGCCCGCGACGAGACCGGACCCGTCCTGCAGGATCGGCGCCACCAGTTCCTCGGTGGTGCCCGGGTACGTCGTCGACTCCACCACGACCGTCGCGCCGGGACGCAGGTAGCGCCCAAGCGTCTCCGCAGACTGCTCGATGTAGCGCAGATCGGGCACCCCCTCACGCAAAGGTGTCGGGACTGCGATGATCGCGATGTCGAAGGCGGCACACGCACGCGCTTCCGACGACGGATGAAACGTCCCGGAGGCCAGGATGTCATTCAAGACGTCGTCGGAGATGTCCTCAATGTAGGACTCCCCGACTTGCAGTCGTTTGATCCGGCTCTCGTCGATGTCGTACGCAACCACGTGATGTCCGACCTGCGCGGCCCGCACCGAAAGGGGCAGACCGACATATCCCTGACCTACGACCACGACACGCATCATTGGTGACCTCCGCGAAAATGTTGCACACCGTAGCGATTGCCGACGGTGAGAAGAGAAACGACTCGTTTGGCGTCCAGTCGCCACATGGTGTCGCGATCGTGGACGAGCGTGCGCGGAATGGCATACCGGCCGATCTCGGCGCTCGTCTTGACGGCGCACGCGTAGTCGTAGCCCGCGGTACGTGCCACGCCTACGACACGGGCGTCGAGATAGCCGTATGGGTAGCAGAAGCCACCGACCTCGTGGCCGAGCACCTCGGCCAGGATGTCCCGACTGCGGATCACTTCGGCATTCAGCTGTTCGTCGTCGGCCTTGACCAACGAGACATGCTGGAGCCCATGGGAGCCCACTTCCATTCCGGAGCGATCGAGCTCTCGGACCTCAGCCGCGGTCAACAGAGCTTTCTCCGGTCCGGGACGGCTCCACTCGTTCGTGCCTCCGAGCCGACCGGCGAGCACGAAGATCGAGGCGGTGTAACCGAATCGCTGCAGCATGGGCAGGGCCGTGGTGATGAAATCCTGGTAGCCGTCGTCGAACGTCAGCCCCACCAGTCCCCGGGCCCGTCCCTCGCTCTTGGCTTGCAGCAGTTCTCGCATAGAGACGCCGCGCAGTCCCCGTTGGCGAAGCCAACGCATCTGTTTTTCGAAGCGATGCGGGTGCATGGTGACCTCGAAGGGATCGACGTCGTATTCCGCTATCGAGTGATACATCCACACCAGCGGAATCGTGGTCAGCTCCGCCTGGCTCGTGCATAGTGAAGCGTCAGAAGTCATTGACGCGCTTCCCTTCTCATCGGCTCGTGCCCGACGCGGCGCGGACGTTTTCGAGGACGCGCAGATAGATCTCGTCCACGCGGGGTGCCACCTGCGACAGCGTGAAGGTGGCAGCTTTGCGCGGTCCTGCCGAACCCAGCCGAGCACGCAATGCCGCGTCCGAGAGCAATCGCTGCACGGCTGACGCCAGTTCGGTGGCACTTCCGGGCCGGACATGAAGCCCGTCAACGTCATCGGTGACGATGTCGAGCAGTCCCCCTAGAGCGGACACCACACAGGGCGTGCCACCCGCCAGACATTCGACGGCGACGCGCCCGAAGCCCTCGGGGACGACGCTGGGCACCACACCGACCGACGCATGCCGCCACGCCGCGATCACCTCGGTGTAGGGAACGTCCGTCGCCACGATAACGCCTTCCTGGTCCCGCATCGGGAAGTCCTCTCGCGGAAGACCCGCCAACACCAGCGGCGCGGTGACGCCGTCGGCGCGCAACCGTGCGTACGCATCGAGCAGGACGTCCACGCCTTTGTGCGCACCCAGAGCGCCTGCGTAGAACAGGTACTGTCCTTCGGCGGGAACGAAACGCGGACGGACGGCGGTTCGATCGTCGGACGCCAGCGCCAACAGGTCGTCATCGATGAAGGTCGGAATGACGGTCATCGCGCTGCGATCGGCCGGGCGGGGCGCCGACCCGCGCGCGGCGAGCGCGGAGGAGGTGGCGGTCCACTCGGTCACGCGGCGGTGGCGCCTCGACCCGATCTCGTGCAGTCCAGCGGCCAGAGGGACACCCTTGGCTCCGTAATGGGAATACGCGCACCGCACGCACTTCGCCAAACCCGGCCCTGAACAGAGTTCTTCGCCCCGGTGGAGCATCACCTTGGTCGCGCACACCTGACTGTGATCGTGAGCGCTCGCGACGACGGGTATTCCGGCTCGTTGGGCGGCGCCGAGCACGCTGTAGAGAATCCATCCCCGCGCATGAATGACATCGGGCCGGAACTGATCGATCAGCTCGCCGAAAGCACGGGCGAAAATCGGGTCGGGTACCGGCGGGAAAAAGAGGTGCGTCGGCGATGCGTATGCGCCGGGGACGTGCGCCATCGCCATTGGAAGCCGATGGATGGCAACGCCGTCGACGATCTCGTGTGCCGGCGAGCGCGGATGAGGCGCAGTCGCCATGGCGACGACGCGCCCCATTCCGACCTGAGTGCGCATGAGCGCTGCAATCGAGAGCTCGAGCCCGCCGACGTTCGGCAGGAAGCTGTCCATGGCGTGGAGGACCCGTAGGCCGTCGAGCTGGTCATTCGTCCGCTGCCGCGGCAACGACGCGTCTCTGCGGTCAGACATCGGTGTCATCGGACTCCCCGTCGCTCCGGCCCGGTTCGGCGCAGGCCGAACACGGCGAACATCGTGGCCACCACAGACTGGGAGAACAGAACCGCCAGGACGGCGCCGAACATGCCGAAGTACGGCATGGCCACCCAAGCACCGCCCACGCTCATCACCGCACCGGCTGCTGTGACGGTGGCGACCTTCGGGAACTCACCTTGCACCCGCAATACTGCGATGCCCACGTTGATGACAGCATCGGGAAAAGTACTGAACAGCAACAGGATCAGCAGCGGGCTGTAGTGGGTGTACTCGGGGCCGAAAAATCCCAGAACCTCTTTGGCCAGCAGGCAGGTGATGACAACCGGGACGAACAGCAGCGTCGCGATCAGACGCCACGCACGGCGCGCCTGCGCCCGGATTCGATCCGGCCCGTCTGCACAATCTGCGAGCAGAGAGTTCGAGACCGCCGCGGCCACAGCCAGGAACGCGCTGCCGATCAACAAGACGACGGCCAGGTAACCGATCTTCTCCGGAGGCAGGTATGCCGCGGCGATGACGGGAATCAGCAGGGCAGGCGATCGGACGGCGAGTGTGGCCAGGTGGTCCCAGCCCAACGAGTGGCGCATCCGCGACAACCACGCCAGACGCGGCCGGAAGCGGAATTCCGTTGTCGCGCGCGCCAGTAGCCACAACGACAGCACGATGCTCAGGGCCAGGGACGTGATCCAGATCAGCAGAATGGAATGGCTGGCCGGCCCGTCTATGCCGACTGCGAGCACGCCCAGCGACAATGTCACCGCGACGGCCGCCAGCCGCGCGATGCTACCGACGACGGCGCCGACGAGGGACAGTTCGGCTCGCCGAACGCCGAGCAGTGCAGCGTTGATCACCAGCAGTAGGGCCGTGACCATCGCGCCCACCGACAGGAAGCCGATCAGCCATCCGGTGCCGATCACGGCCTTCAGCCGCTCCGGCATGAACGGCGCGACGGCCGCACCTACCAGCCCCGAGGAAACGGCAGTGATGAGAAGAGCCGTGCTGAACAGGCCGCTGCGCTCCTCGTCACTCGCGCCGGGCAACAGTCGGGTCAACATTGGAACGAACCCGGACACCGTCACGATCGAGACGAATGTCATCGCCGAGATCACGGTATTGGTGACACCGATGACGCCCGGGGTGAACCCTCGCGCGCACAGCATCCAGAAGACGTAGCCCAACACCGCGGTCGCGTGTGTTGTCGCCAGGAGCGCGACACTGTTCCCCACCAGCCCGCGTGACGGCAGGGTTCGCACACTGGTCATCGAGGGCACCACCCGTCTCGGACAACTGCTTGCGCCCGCACACCGGAGACACCGTCGCGCAGCGTCACTTTCGGTGGCGACCCCGGGCGACACACCAGCTGTCGGCTCCCCTCGAGCAACGTCACCAGCAACGTTCCGTTCGTGATCCGCAGTTGCGCGGGGAGCTCACGGCCGGTGATGTCGAAGACGGCGAAGCGGGCATCACGAACCATCTGCGGCCCCTCTGCGCCGATACCGGTCAACGACAGGGCGACGTCGGCGTCAGCAGGCGCCGGGATCTGTTCGACGGCGAATGCCGAGGGCATCTGCTGTTCAGGAGACCAATGCGCGTCGACGAAGGACAATGCGGCGGCCGTGCCGACGAGCACGACCACACTCGCCAGGACACCTCGTACATTCGCCGGCGTACGGGCCGGCTGCATGATCGGCCATATCAGCGTGGCCATGGTGACCAGGACCGCGGCCCCGAGAACGATCAGCCAGTCGAGACGGCGGATGTGTGCGTAGTTCATGTCGTAGGTCCACAGCCGCATCGTCATGACGATGACGATCTGAGCTCCGGCAGCCCCCACGGCAGCGGACAGCAGCAGGCGCTGCCACCGCCGCGCAGGCCACCTCGAGAGGCCCAGCAGCACCCCGACCGCCACGGCACCGCTCGCGGCGCACGTCGCGATCAGTATGCCGTTCGTCGTGACCTGCGCACCTTCGCCAAAGTGATGAATAACAGGGCCTACCAGCGCATACCACGCGAGTGTGGTGCTGATGCGGGTGCCGAGCCATGCGGGCAGTCCCGCGCCGGTGCGCATCATCAGCGCAGACATCCACTGCCCCGGCACCAGCCACAAGCCGCCCAGTCCGCAGGCCAGCGCCACCCATCCGGTCGCGGTGGTCGGGGCGGCGAACAACGACGCGTCGTGCTGGAGCCACCGCGATGTCCCGAGCAACGCCAGCCCGATCACGATCCAGATCAGCAGCCGAAGGCGGGTCGCCCGGTCCAGCACCAGGGCGGCGTTGCCTCGCCACCGGGCCGCCGGCGCCCAGGGCCGCCGGCGGTGCCGCCGGCGGCGGCGGCGGCGAAGATCGGAGGAGGTGGTCTGCACTGAGTTCGGCAGTGGCTCGCTCACCTCGCGCTCATCGGCGTATTCGGCGTCGAGATCGATTTCTGGAGATGCGTTCTTCACCCCGCCGCCCCCTCGCAGCTACGAGCTTGCGTACGCCGCAGCAGATCTCGATTAACCTCGTAAACCGTCAGCGGCCCCGCGGCGTATACGCCCCGCAGCCACGGTAGGCAATCGAACCTGTCGAGCGCCGCTTGAGGGAAGGGAGCGACACCGCGTACGCCCGGCTCGTTGCGCGTGAACCAGTAACCCATGCGCGGACGCGTGGTCGCCATCCGCGAGTCGACCACGAAATAGCGAATCTTCGAATCCCACACCTGCTTGAGGACCTCCGGCCGCACCGGCGCCGCACTCATGTAGAAGTCCCAGATCGGAAAGGACGCGCTGGGTCGGAGCGCGGACATCCGGCCGAGAGAGCCGACCTGGGTGGAGACATACCGGTCGGCCATCACCGGCGTGTCCACCGGTGCGTGTGTGGCCATCCATTCCGCGACCGCTCGGCCCTCTTTGGATACCGAGCGGGCATCGTCGCCCACCTGAGGCGCTCCAGGGAACCGAGCGGACAGATTGACCCCCAGCGTCGCACTGCCCATGGACAGGACGATGAACAGCGCGCAGGCCACCCCAGCACGAACTCGAGGGCGGCCGAATGCAGCGGCCACCGCATGAAGCCGACCCCCCAGCGCACCTGGCGCGTGCCGCCCGTGCGACCACGCGAAACCGGTGACGACCGCGATGCCGATGAAGCTGTAACCCCACGACCGATGAGCACCCTCCGCGCCGCCGTTGGTGAGGAGCATCGGCATGCTCGCGAAAAACATCGCACCCAGTACCGCAAACCCCCAGACGGCAGTACTCACTCGACGGCGGTACTGCCAAAGCACCAACAGAGCCCAGCAGAAGACCCCGAGCATGAGGAAGGGATACATATAGCCGGCGGCTATTTCGTACACCGGACTGAGCGACCCACCGAAGAGCGATCGCTTACCCCCCGAGGACTTTCCGAGCCCGTCGAGGATCTTCCCCAGCTGCGCGAGCCCTTCCGTCCACGCGGGGCTCAAGTAAGAGAGAAGCCAGTCATACTTCTCGGACCACCAGAAGTGGATGGAGCCGAGCAGCGCGAACCAGATCAGCGCGAGCGGCCACAGCCGTTCCCGGCAAGCGCCGACGCCACCGGTCAGCGTTCTGGGGTACCAGTGCACCAGCCGCGCGACGATCAACAAAGCCAGGATCAGCGCGAGGATGATCGTGCTCAAGTGATGGATCATCGGCAGCGCCACTACGGCCAGGAGCGCGGCGCCGATGGCTCGCACGGAAGGCCGTTCGGTGGGGCGTCCCGCGGCGACGGTCGCCGCCAAGCACCACAGCACCAGCGGTAGCGCAAGGCTTTCATAGGAGAAGCCAGCGCTGAAAAACAGCCACGAAGGATTGAGGGTGTAGACGACGGTACCCACCGCCGCGCCGGGCGCGGTCACGTCGAGGAGCCGGATCAGCTGGTACACCGCGAGCACCGACAGGATGTGAGCGAGTGCGATCACCAGGATTCCGGCGAACCACAGCGGCATACCGGAAAGACGGGTCACCGCGCTACTCAGCTGGTGCATGCCGAAGAATTCTTTGCTGATCGGCAGTAGCAGCAACGTATGACCCACATCGCCGCTGTAGTAGGCCTCGATCGCCTGGCGCAGGTGGATGAATTCGTCGGAGCCGGCGGGGCCGAACCGTTGGAGCCGCGGAACCATCCCGAATAAGCCGACGCCCACCAGCGCGCAGGCCCGCATGACCGCATCGGTCCGTCGCGCGCACGCCAACGCCACCAGTGACAGCATGCCGGTGATGAAACCCAGCCAGTACAACGCGAATTGGAGGTTGTCAGGAACGGCGAGACTCGCCGCGTGGTGGTACGCGAGCACGATCAGCACGGCGCCCACCGGAACGCCGACAGCTGCCCCCGCCATCAGGAACAGCTGCTGGCGGGCCATGCCGCGCTCCGGCGCAGCAGTCGTCGGGCGATCGAGGACAGCGGTCATCAGATGCTCACACCGACGCGCGTTCGCTGGCTGCGGTGAGCGTGTCGAGCAGGCGCCCGACGACATCGTCCTCGGTCGCCAGTGAGCACCGAGAAGCACGCGCCGCTCGCGAGCCCCCCACCGCCGCGGAATCGGCGATCGCGTCGGCGAATCCCCGCGCTGCCTGCGCGGCGTCCGGTCCGGTCCCGCACAGCCGCGCCGCCGCCGCGGCACCCGCCTGCCGTACGACCTCACGATGGGCCGGGATGTCACTGGCAACGACGGGGAGACCCGCCATCAGCGCTTCGGCCAACCCGATACCGAAGGCCTCCTGCTCGCTGGCGGTCGCATAGATCGTCGTCGTGGTCCACAGATCGGTGAGCGTCTCGTCGTCAACTGCTCCGGTGAACGTCACCGCATCACCGATGTCGAGTTGCCGGGCCTGTTCGCGATGAGCGTCGAGCGCCGAACCGTCCCCAACCACCACCAGTCGAACGCTGGAACCACGGCTGCGCAACAGCGCCACGGCGCTGACCAGCACGTCGATGCGCTTGTAAGGTTCTTGACGCGCCACCGCCAGGACGGTCGGGGTCTGCGGTTCGTGGGCCCCACGGCCTCGCATCGGGTCGGACACGGCGGGCGGAATCACGACTACGTTCTCAGCACGCACGTCACGACCAAAATCCCGCAGTACGAGGTCTGCCTCGGCGCGGGTATCCACGATCACGCGGCGACTGCGGCGCATGAGCCGCCGGCCGGCCGGCCGATAGGCATGGTGCAGCGCCTGACGCATCGGGGTGTGGCCCACACCGTGATAGTGCGGGGTGAAAACGATCGGCGTACCGGTCCACTCAGCGATCAACCAGGCCAGTGGTGTGTGGTAGCTGTGCAGCCACAGCACGTCGAATCGGCCGGGCCCGCAGGCCGCCCGGACCGCGGGCCACGCCGGGACGTCGAAGACGTTCCGAATCGGTAGTCGGTGGCGTTCCACGACATAGCCGTCGCGCTCCTCCCGGAGCGGCAGCTCGACGGCACGGGGAACCTGAGTGACGACGGTGACGTCGGTGCCGTGGGCGGCCAGAGCGGCAGCGGCAGACGACACATACGTCTCCACGCCGCCACGAAAGGGCGCGAAGCGCGGGGCGACGACACCGACCCGCAGGCGAGAACTCACCGGGCACCCACCTCTGGCCGAGGAGTGTCGTGTTCTCGCATGATCGCCGAACCGCCCGTCGACCATCCTGCTCCGATTCGGCGCAGGAGATCCGCGTAGCGGTCGGCACTCCTGTGCCATGAATGCGGATCTTCGTGGGCGACACCGATGAGAGATCGCGCGGTCCGTATCCCGTCGGCCAGCGCGACGGCATCCTCCGGCGGCACGAGCACAGCTCCGGTGTATCCGGTGGTGGCCTCGACCAGTCCGCCGACCGACGTCGTGACAACCGGCATGCCGCGACTCATCGCGATGTGCAGCGGGCCCGACGCCGACGACCGGCGATACGGAAGCACCACGATGTGGGCGGCGGCGAAGAACCCCGGGACCTCCTCGTCGGCCACATATCGGTCCACGATGGTCAGGCGGTGCGCGGGAAGTGCAGCTTGCAGCCTGTCCAGGGGTTCGCGGTAACCGTTCCACACTTCGCCGACGACGGTGAGATGTACATCGGTGCCGTCCGCGACCAGCGATTCCACCGCTTCCGCCAGCTCCAGGTGACCCTTGTAGGGCCGCACCACGCCGAAGATGAGGAGGCGCACGGCGCCCTCACGGTCGGGTCCGTCGGCCGGGGAGACCAGCGGGTCGAGGCCGGCGTCGAACAGAGCCGACTCTCCGCCGTGATGAGCGTAGGGCCCGTGGGGGACCACCGCGATGGGCAGTCCCGCAAGGCGGGGGTAGGCCTCGATGAGCTCTCGACGGTCGAAGTCGGAGTGGACCACGACCGCGTCGGTGCGGCTCAACAGGATGTTCAGCCCGGTGCGTGTGTACCGGCCGACGAACGGAAGACTTGCTTCGCCGACGTCCTGCATCTCGTGGAACTCGATCACAAGCCGCGCCCCCGCTCGCTTCGCGAGCCAGGACAACATGAGATAGCTGTGCAAAACCGTGGCGGTCCACCACTGCAAAACAACGACTCGGGGCCGGGTGCGCCGCCAGAAACGCCAAGCGCGCCATGCGGACAGACCCCAGAACCAGTCGAGGCCGTTGTACACGGGGACGTCCGGCAGCGGCAGAGATCCATCGGTCCGCCCCACGCGAGACCGGCCGGGGTAGAACAGCTCGGGACAGAGCCGACGTAGTAACAGCGCTGCCACTGGGCCGCGGTCGGCCAGCGCAGCGGTCAGCAGGGCGGTGTAGTAACTGACACCCGAAAGAAAACGATCCCCCGGACCTACGATCAGCGCAACGGGCCCGCTCCCCTCAGCGTGCCCGTCGGTCATGCAGTGTTCCCGACTCGCTCGTTCGCATGCACCTGCTTGCGTACGGACTGCACCATGCGACCGCTCAAGCCGGAGCGATGGCCGCGCAAAACGGTACGCAGGACCCTTATGCCGTCACGGATCGACCGCAGGTTGGATTTGCCAGCCCGGCGCGGGAGTTCGAGGCTGGGCACCTCGGCCACGCGCAGGCCCGACTGCATGGCCCGAACGACCATTTCGGCTTCGATCTCGAATCCGGTCGCCGACAGTGCCAGGAGGTCGAGGTAACGGCGGTGGAAAGCGCAGAAGCCGTAGCAGAGGTCGGTCATCTCCGTTTTGTAGAGGTGGTTGAACACGGCCAGCAAAAACCGGTTACCGAGGCGCCGAAAGCCGGTGATGTCGAGCGAGCCGCCACCCGGGATGAACCGCGATCCCTTCACGAAGTCGTATCCGTTGGCGAGGAAGTGGATGTAGTGCTTGATCTCGTCGGGCGCCATACTGCCGTCGGCGTCCATCATCACGATCAGGTCCCCGGTCGCGGCGAGGAAACCGGTGCGCAGTGCGCTGCCCTTGCCCTTGCCGTCCTGCGCGACCACCTTGATGTCCGGGCGGTACCGACGTGCGGTGATCAGAGTCGCGTCCGTGGATTCACCGTCGACGAGGATCACCTCGTCGAGTTCGTCGGCGATGTGCTCCAGTACCCACGCGATGTTTCGGGCCTCGTTCTTCACGGGGATCACCAGGCTGACGGTCAGCGGCGTTGAGGCTTCGTCCGCACGCCGCTTGCCGCGAGATCCCATCACCGTAACCGGCTCAGCCACGTGAACCGATCGGCCGGTGAGTGCCGTGCTCCCTGGCGCCTGATGACCATTTGTCAGTTGCTGCTCCGGCATTACTTGTTCCCCCTGGGACTTTTGGCCCTTGCGCAGTGAATTGCTTGAGATTAGCTGGTATCCACGGTGCCGTACCAAGTTGTTTAAGACGAAGTCGACGGTAGCATCACAGGAAGTGAGCTGCAACACTGATCAGCAGCTAATACGGTCGTATTCCGCAACGCGTCGTTCTGAATATTGATTCCTCTCCTCTGGAGTTAGCTGTAGCTCTGCGAGCGACGACTGCTGCTGCCCGGTACATGACGTGCGACATTGAGCGGCGTTGTAGCGATGAGCTGCACCTTCGCCGCGACACCCACCGGAATCGGATCGACGAACGGAGAAGACGACGCGTTTCTGGCGTTCGCTGACGAACTCGTGTCCCCCGGCGGACGGGATCGCACGCTCAGCTCGATGCAGCCGGCCGGTAGGTGCCGGCCAGACTCCCCAGCGTCACGTCGACGAGGCTCCCACTCACCAGGTTGTCCACGATGACGTAGTCGGTGACACCGCCATTGGTCGCGAGGCCGTACCTCTGGTTGGAGGTGATGGTGTTGTTCTCCACCACAGCACGCTTCACGTTGTCAAGCACCACCCCGTTACCGTTCGACGTGATGAGATTGCGCCTGATGGCGAGGTCTTGCAGCGGGGCTAGATCTGCGAGAATTCCACTGACCACGTTGTGGTGAAAGTTGTTGTCTTCGACGTAGGTGAGATTGCTGTTGTTCACCACACGTAAGCCATAGGTGCAGTTGTAGACCTCGTTGTGGTGAATCCAGTTCCGCGGACCCGAGTTGTCGTGAGCAAAGACGTTTCCGACAATGCCACTGAATTCGCCGACCTCGATCCCGCCCCCATTTGCGCTGACCGAAGTTCCGTTACGCACGCAGTCGGAGACTGTGTTGAACCTGATCTCGTTTGAGTACTCGTCTTCACCGTGCATATCGATGGCGCCTGACACCGCGCCGGTGATCCGGTTGCTCTCGATCAAGTTGTGATTGGCCGACTCCTGCACCAGAACCCCGTGCCTGATCACCGGTCCGATCACGTTGCCGCGGATCCAATTGTTCTTTGAGAGCGGCTGATCGACGAGGATGCCGTACCCGGAGCCGCCTCCATCCACGGCTGCCGCGTTGCGGATGACGTTGTCGGCGACGAGGACATGCGAAGCGTTCTGCATCTGCACACCGAAGCGCAGATGTCGATCGATCATGAGATCGCGGACGACGATGCGCGACACGGCCCCCCCGTGTTCACGGCCCAACCGGATGCCGGCCTCGAAGCCAGCGCCCCCTGACGAGGTGAGCCTGAAGGACGACACAGTGAGATTTCCCACTCCCGGGGCGGCGTAGATGATGCTGTTGGCGACCGATCGATAGGCGCCCGCGACGATTGTCTTGTCGCGCGACTCGCCGATGAGCGAGACTCCGGACTGCAGGCTGATCGTGGATCGGACGTGATACGTACCGTTCGGCAAATAGACCACATCACCGGGCTTGGACGCGCGGATCGCGCGTTGAATAGCGATCCCGTCGTCATCCGCGGCCCTGTCCGGGGTAGCTTTGAAGGCCAAGGCGTTACGAGTGGTGCCAGTACTGGCGTCGGGCATTCGGAAAGGCGCCGACAACCCCGAGTCATAACCGGCGGTGGGCTGTGCTTGCACCGGCACAGCGACCGCCCAGGCCAGTACGACCAAGACCGCGGCCAGCGGCCGGCGGAAATTCACCTGTGAGCTCCCATCAGCTCCCGAGCCCCCCGCAAGTCAAGATCATTCCTTGTGAACGCGGATCAGGACAGGTGCACCCGATCTCGGCTTGGCATCGAAAGACGGAGACCGTGCCGCGCGGACGACAGGGCCGCTTGTCGTCGTCATCCGGATAATGGGAAGGATGACTTTCTCCCGAGGCCGCGCATGACCGACGGCCCATTGATCGTGCAGTCGGACAAGACCGTGTTGCTCGAGGTCGACCACGAACAGGCCGGCGCTGCGCGCGCAGCGATCGCGCCGTTCGCCGAACTCGAGCGTGCCCCCGAGCACGTGCACACCTACCGCATCACCCCGCTGGCGCTGTGGAACGCCCGCGCAGCCGGCCACGACGCCGAACAGGTCGTCGACGCTCTCGTGTCGTTCTCCCGGTACGCGGTGCCCCAGCCGCTGCTCGTCGACATCGTCGACACCATGGCGCGCTACGGCCGCCTGCAGCTGGTCAAACATCCCGCCCACGGACTGACATTGGTCAGCTTCGACCGCGCGGTCCTCGAAGAAGTGCTGCGCAACAAGAAGATCGCGCCCATGCTCGGTGCCCGTATCGACGACGACACGGTGATCGTGCACAACAGCGAGCGCGGCCGGGTCAAGCAGATGCTTCTCAAGATCGGTTGGCCGGCAGAGGATCTGGCCGGATACGTCGACGGTGAGGCGCATCCGATCACGCTGGAACAGGACGGCTGGGAGCTGCGCGACTACCAGCAGATGGCCGCCGACTCGTTCTGGGACGGCGGCTCGGGCGTCGTCGTGCTCCCGTGCGGGGCGGGCAAGACCCTGGTCGGTGCCGCGGCGATGGCGAAGGCCGGCGCCACGACGCTGATCTTGGTCACCAACACCGTCGCCGGCCGCCAGTGGAAGCGCGAGCTGATCGCCCGGACCTCACTGACCGAGGAGGAAATCGGCGAGTACTCCGGCGAGAAGAAGGAGATCAGGCCGGTCACGATCGCGACCTACCAGGTGATCACCCGGCGCACCAAGGGCGAATACAAGCACCTCGAGTTGTTCGACAGCCGCGACTGGGGGCTGATCGTCTACGACGAGGTGCACCTGCTGCCGGCGCCGGTGTTCCGGATGACGGCCGACCTGCAGTCCCGCCGACGGCTCGGGCTCACCGCGACGTTAATTCGCGAGGACGGCCGCGAAGGCGACGTGTTCTCGCTGATCGGCCCGAAACGCTACGACGCGCCGTGGAAGGACATCGAGGCTCAGGGGTGGATCGCCCCGGCGGAGTGCATCGAAGTGCGCGTCACGATGACCGACAACGAGCGCATGCTCTACGCCACCGCCGAACCGGACGAGCGCTACAAGCTCTGCGCGACCGCGCACACCAAGATCAACGTCGTGAAGTCCATCCTGGACCGTCACCCCGGGGAGCCCACCCTGGTGATCGGCGCCTACCTCGACCAGCTCGACGAACTCGGCGTCGAATTGGACGCACCGGTCATCCAGGGATCGACGAAGACCGCGGAGCGCGAGCAGCTCTTCGACGCGTTCCGCACCGGTGAGATCCGCACGTTGGTGGTGTCCAAGGTGGCCAACTTCTCCATCGATCTGCCTGAGGCCAGTGTCGCCGTGCAGGTGTCGGGGACGTTCGGTTCACGGCAGGAGGAAGCCCAACGGTTGGGCCGGCTGCTGCGTCCCAAGGCCGACGGCGGTGGGGCGGTGTTCTATTCGGTGGTATCGCGCGACAGCCTCGACGCCGAGTACGCCGCACACCGGCAGCGGTTCCTCGCCGAACAGGGCTACGGCTACGTGATCAAGGACGCCGACGACCTGTTGGGGCCGGCGATTTGACCGTCGGACGAGTGGTTCCGACCATGACGGTGGTCGATCTGGCCGCCGCCGTCACGCAATACCGCGCGGTGTTCGACCTCGACGTCGTGATGGATCACGGGTGGATCGTGACGCTCGCCGACCCTGACCGCCGCCACCAGCTGAGCCTGCTGACCCAGGACGCGAGCGCGGGGGTCAACCCGACGGTGTCGATCGAGGTCGACGACGTCGAGGCCGCCTACCGAGGTGCAGTGGCGGCGGGCGTCCGCATCGTCCATCCGCTCAGCGAGGAGGAGTGGGGCGTGCGACGGTTCTTCTTCGAAGACGCCGCCGGCAACGTCGTGAATGTGCTGTCGCATCTCCCCGGTTCCAGCTGACCGGGCGCGCGTCGGCCGTGAAGCGGCTAGCCTCATTCCTCGAGTCGGGACGAGCTCGAGGCACGACGAAGGAACCCATGACGACAGACAGGCGCGACCAGCGCGCCAGAACTCTGCGCTGCGCCGCCGGCGTCGCCGCTGCGATGGCATTCGGTGTGCTCACGCTGGCCGCCCTGGCCGGCGCTCAGCCGGTCCCGACGCCCGTCCCCGGGCCTCCGGCGCCCGGCCAGCCGGTGGCTGTGCCGGTCGACCCTGCCGTCGCCGCGCCGCCTCCCGCGCCGCCGGGCCCGCCGATGGTGCCCGAAATCCCCAATGCTCAGTACGGCTCCGGTGACGGTCCGCTGGGCTTCCTGCGCGACGCCTGGCACCAGGCCCGCGATCCCTATGGCTTCCTGGGGACCGCTGACATGCCGAACATGCCGCCTCCCGGTGCTCCGCCGCCGGGGGCGGGCCCGCCGCCGCCCCTGCCGCCGGGGTACAAGTCGCTCAACGCGCCGGGATCAGAGACTCCATCTACGACCCCGCAGGGCGGCGGTCCGGCGTTGCCGCCGGGGTACTACCCGGTCGACGGCCCGATGCCGCCGGGCTACGAGTGGGGCGTGCCGCCGCCACCGCCCCCGCCGGACCCGAACGCACCCAAGCCGTACGTGCCGGTGGTGTCACCGCCTCCGCCGCCGCTGTTCCCGACGCAGTAGCGCTGGGATCAGCCAGAAGCGTCACGACGTCAGCGTTGCGGTCGATGGCGGAATTGGCCGGCGCAACGGTTGTCGCCGCCGCCGGGCAGAGCTTTCATGGCCGTTTATCCCTCGACGCAGGTGACGTCGCGAACGCGAGCGGTTGTTCAGCGTCGAAGTGACGGAGGGGGGCCCCGCCCGCTATCTCGATCACAGGATCAACGTCAGCGTTCCAGATGCCGTGTTGCTGCTCAACCCTTGTGCGTCGCGGACGACCATCGTGATGTTGCGGAATCCGAGAAGATTCAACCCGGTTTTCGAGAAACGAACGGACTGGAGCACGGACTGGTACTCGGCAACCGTTCCGAGTCCACTCAGGGTGAGCACTCCTCCGGAGTAGTTGCCGGTGATGTTGCCCGTCGCAGTGAACGACAGGACATCGACGCTCTGCACGTTGGTGATCGTGACGATCGCCTGATCCAGGAACGACGAGTCATCGAGGATCACCGCCGTCGGACTGACGACTTGTGCACCGAGGAGCAGGACGCCTCCGCCCAATGGGGCCGTGAGAACGGGGGCCGAGTTGGCCGTCTGCGTGATGAGCGCGGTGGCGTTCGGACTGACGGCGCCGAGCGAGTCGGTGACTGTGAAGGTGATGGTCTTCAATGCGGTCGTCCCGGATACGCCCGACGCGAAGGTCACCGACCGCAGGAGTTGTTGGTAGGTCGCTGTACTGGCATTGCCGACGAAAGTCAGAACCCCGGTGGCGGTATTGAAGTTGCCCACGATTCCCGACGTCGGTGTGAAGGAGAGGACGTCTCCGGGGGCGAAGTTGCCGGTGATCGCCACCGATGCTCCCTGCATTGTCGGAGAATCCAGATCCAGCACGGTGAGAAGCGGATTGACCGCCACGGCGGTGTTACCGGCGGTGTAGATCGGCCCCAGCAGCGTGGTCACCAGTGGTGACAGGTTCACTGGCGCCGCCACCACGGTCACCGCCACAGAACCCGGGAGGCTCGTCGCGTTCTGAAGATCGGTCACCGTGAACGACACAGTCTTGATCGTTGCCAGAGCGGAGGTACCGGTGGATATCGTCACCGAGCGAAGCAGCTGCTGGTACACATTCACATCGGCGTTACCGGTGAAGGTCAACGTGCCCGTCGCACCGTCGTAGGAGCCGGAGATCCCCGGCTGTGCACCCCAACCGAGGACGTCGCCCGCCGCGAAATTCCCGACGATCTTCACTGTTGCGCCTTTGAGCGTGGCGGAGTCGAGGTCGAGCAGCGACAGGTTGCCGTCGATGATGAGCGGTGTACCACCCGCTGTGTAGGAAACGTTGACGCTAGACGTGACGACAAGCGGGGCAACGTTCAGCGGTGCCGAAACGATCGTCATTGCAACAAGACTCGGACTGCTGACCCTGCCGTCAGCATCGGTTACCCGGAAGGACAGGCTCTTGATGGTGGCCAGTGCGCCGCTGGAGGTCGAGTAGGTCACCGACCTGAGTACCTGCTGATACTCCGCGAGCGTGCCGGCACCCTCGAAGGCCAGAACGCCGTTGCTATAGCTCCCGTGGATGTCACCCAGCGTCTGGAACGACAGCGTCTCCCCTGCTCCAGCTCCGCCGACGATCGACACCACCGCTCCGGACAGCATCGACGAATCGGCATCGAGCAGAACCAGATTCGGATCGACGGCGGTAGCCGTGCTGCCGGCCGTGTAGTTCACGTTGGCCACAGACGTGACGACGACGGGGGTGGCCAGGATCGGGAGAGACAACACTGTTACTGCAACCGAACCCGCAACGCTGGTCGCCAGAGTGTCATCGGTGACCGTGAACTCGATGGTGCGGACTGACGTCGACGCCGTCGAGCTGGTGGCGAATTTCACCGATCGCAACAGGTTCTGATACTCACCGACACTTGCATTCCCCTCGAAGGTGAGAACGCCACCAACGAAGTTCGCTTCCACGTCGGGCGGCAGTGTGCCCCACGACAATGTGTCGCCGGCTTCGGGACCAACAATCGTCACTGTGGCACCCGAGATGGTGTCCGAGTCACCATCGAGGAGGATGAGCGCCGGGTCGACGGTGACCGCGGTCGAACCAGCCGTGTAGGGGACACTGACGATCGAGGTGAGGACGATCGGCGCCGCAGCGGGAAGCCCGACCACGGTCACCGCGGTCGCCACCGGCATATTGGAATTACCATCTGCATCAGTCACGGTGAACGACACCGTGGACACCCCCGCCGAGGCGGAGGTCAGCGTGATCGATTGCAGCAGCTGCTGATACACCGCTGCACTCGCCGCCCCGGTGAACGTGACCTGTCCGCCGATCGAGTCGTCAGCGCTGATACCACCCGAGAGCGTCCATCCCAGGACACCGTCGCCGTCGACCGTGACAACCACGGACTGAATGTCCGAGTCCGGATCGGTCAGCACTGCGATCGGGCTGACGGTGATCGGCTGACCGGTCGCGCCCGCCGCGGCCGGCGCGACGATCAGGACCGGCGACACTTCCACCGGACCCAAACCGACCACCGTCACCGCCGTGACGACCGGCAGACTGGAATTACCATCGACATCAGTGACCACAAACGACACGGTGGAGATCCCCGCCGAGGCGGAGGTCAGTGTGATCGACTGCAGCAGGGTTTGGTAGGTCGCCGCACTGGCCGCCCCAGTGAAGGTGACCTGACCGATCACCGAATCATCCGCGGCGATGCCGCCGGGCAGCGTTCCCCAGCCCAGCGTCCCGCCACCGGTGACGGTCACCACCACGGACTCGATGTCGGAGTCCGGATCGGTCAACACTGCGGACGGGCTGACGGTGATCGGCTGACCGGTCGTGCCCGCGGCAGCCGGGGCCACGACCAGGATCGGAGACACCTCCACCGGACCCAACCCGACCACCGTCACCGCCGTGACGACCGGCAGACCGGAATTACCATCGACATCAGTCACGGTGAACGACACCGTGGACAGTCCCGCCGTGGCCGAGGTCAGTGTGATTGATTGCAGCAGGGTTTGGTAGGTGGCCGCCGACGCCGCCCCGGTGAACGTCACCTGACCGGTCACCGAATCGTCCGCGGCGATGCCGCCGGGCAGCGTTCCCCAGCCCAGCGTTCCGCCACCGGTCACGGTCACCACCACCGACTCAATGTCGGAGTCCGGATCGGAGAGCACCACCACCGGAGACACCATGACCGGCTGACCGATCGTGCCCGCCGCCACCGGCGCCACGACCAGGACCGGGGACACCTCCACCGGACCCAACCCGACCACCGTCACCGCCGTCACCGCGGGCAGACCGGAATTACCATCGGCATCAGTCACCGTGAACGACACCGTGCTGACTCCGGCCGAGGCGGAGGTCAGTGTGATTGACTGCAGCACTTGCTGATACACCGCAGCGCTCGCCACCCCCGAGAACGTCACCTGCCCGGTCACCGAATCATCGGCGGTGATGCCGCCGGGCAGAGTTCCCCAGCCCAGCGTTCCCCCACCGGTCACGGTCACCACCACAGACTCGATGTCGGAGTCCGGATCGGAGAGCACTGCAATCGGGCTGACGGTGATCGGCTGACCGGTCGTGCCCGCCGCTACCGGGGCCACGATCAGGATCGGAGACACCTCGACCGGGCCCAAACCGACCACCGTCACCGCCGTGACGACCGGCAGACTGGAATTACCATCGACATCAGTGACCACAAACGACACGGTGGAGATCCCCGCCGAGGCAGAGGTCAGTGTGATCGATTGCAGTACTTGCTGATACACCGCAGCGCTCGCCGCCCCCGAGAACGTCACCTGCCCGCCGATCGAGTCGTCAGCGCTGATACCACCCGAGAGCGTCCATCCCAGGACACTGTCGCCGTCAACCGTGACGACCACGGACTGAATGTCGGAGTCCGGATCGGAGAGCACCACCACTGGAGACACCGTGACCGGCTGACCGGTCGTGCCCGCCGCCACCGGCGCCACGACGAGGACCGGCGACACCTCCACCGGACCCAAACCGACCACCGTCACCGCCGTGACGACCGGCAGACTGGAATTACCATCGACATCAGTGACCACAAACGACACTGTGGAGATCCCCGCCGAGGCAGAGGTCAGTGTGATCGACTGCAGCACCTGCTGATACACCGCAGCGCTCGCCGCCCCGGTGAACGTCACCTGCCCGGTCACCGAATCATCGACCCCGATCCCGTCGGGCAGAGTTCCCCAGCCCAGCGTTCCCCCACCGGTGACGGTCACCACCACGGACTCGATGTCGGAGTCCGGATCGGTCAGCACCACGATGGGGCTGACGGTGATCGGCTGACCGGTCGTGCCCGCCGCCGCCGGCGCCACGATCAGGATCGGAGACACCTCCACCGGGCCCAAACCGACCACCGTCACCGCCGTGACGACCGGCAGACTGGAATTACCGTCGGCATCAGTGACCACAAACGACACGGTGGAGATCCCCGCCGAGGCAGAGGTCAGAGTGATTGACTGCAGCAGGGTTTGGTAGGTGGCCGCCGACGCCGCCCCGGTGAACGTCACCTGACCGGTCACCGAATCGTCCGCGGCGATGCCGCCGGGCAGCGTTCCCCAGCCCAGCGTTCCGCCACCGGTGACGGTCACCACCACCGACTCAATGTCGGAGTCCGGATCGGTCAGCACCACCACCGGAGACACCGTGACCGGCTGACCGGTCGTGCCCGCCGCTACCGGCGCCACGACCAGGACCGGGGACACCTCCACCGGACCCAAACCAACCACCGTCACCGCGGTCGCCACCGGCAGACCGGAATTACCATCGGCATCAGTCACCGTGAACGACACCGTGCTGACTCCGGCCGAGGCGGAGGTCAGTGTGATCGACTGCAGCACTTGCTGATACACCGCAGCGCTCGCCGCCCCCGAGAACGTCACCTGCCCACCGATCGAGTCGTCAGCGCTGATACCACCCGAAAGCGTCCATCCCAGGACACCGTCGCCGTCGACCGTGACGACGACCGACTCGATGTCAGAGTCCGGATCGGTCAGCACCACCACCGGAGACACCGTGATCGGCTGACCGGTCGTGCCCGCCGCCGCCGGCGCCACGACCAGGACCGGAGACACCTCCACCGGACCCAAACCGACCACGGTCACCGCGGTCGCCACCGGCAGACTTGAATTACCGTCGGCATCAGTGACCTCATAGGACACCGTCGACAGTCCCGGCGTAGCCGAGGTCAGCGTGATCGACTGCAGCAGGGTTTGGTAGGTCGCCGCACTGGCCGCCCCAGTGAAGGTGACCTGACCGATCACCGAATCATCTGCGGCGATGCCGCCAGGCAGCGTTCCCCAGCCCAGCGTCCCGCCACCGGTCACGGTCACCACCACCGACTCGATATCTGAGTCCGGATCGGTCAGCACTGCGATCGGGCTGACGGTGATCGGCTGACCGGTCGCGCCCGCGGCCGCCGGCGCCACGACCAGGATCGGAGACACCTCCACCGGACCCAAACCGACCACCGTCACCGCCGTGACGACCGGCAGACTGGAATTACCATCGACATCAGTGACCACAAACGACACTGTGGAGATCCCCGCCGAGGCGGAGGTCAGTGTGATCGACTGCAGCACTTGCTGATACACCGCAGCGCTCGCCGCCCCCGAGAACGTCACCTGCCCACCGATCGAGTCGTCAGCGCTGATACCACCCGAAAGCGTCCATCCCAGGACACCGTCGCCGTCGACCGTGACGACCACGGACTCAATGTTGGAGTCCGGATCGGACAGCACTGCGATCGGGCTGACGGTGATCGGCTGACCGGTCGTGCCCGCCGCTACCGGGGCCACGACCAGGACCGGGGACACCTCCACCGGACCCAAACCGACCACCGTCACCGCCGTGACGACCGGCAGACTGGAATTACCATCGACATCCGTCACCGCGAACTCGACCGTGGAGAACCCGGCCGAGGCGGAGGTCAGTGTGATCGACTGCAGCACTTGCTGATACACCGCAGCGCTCGCCGCGCCGGTGAACGTGACCTGTCCGCCGATCGAGTCGTCAGCGCTGATACCACCCGAGAGAGTCCATCCCAGGACACCGTCGCCGTCGACCGTGACGACCACAGACTCGATGTTGGAATCGGGATCGGACAGCACCACGATCGGGCTGACGGTGATCGGCTGACCGGTCGTGCCCGCCGCTACCGGCGCCACGATCAGGACCGGCGACACCTCCACCGGACCCAAACCAACCACCGTCACCGCCGTCACCGCGGACAGCGCGTTGGGGTTGCCATCAACATCAGTCACGGTGAACGACACCGTGGAGATCCCCGCCGAGGCAGAGGTCAGTGTGATCGACTGCAGCAGTTGCTGATACACCGCAGCGCTCGCCGCCCCGGTGAACGTCACCTGACCGCTCACCGAATCATCGGCGGTGATGCCGATAGGCAGGGCTCCCCAGCCCAGCGTTCCGCCACCGGTGACGGTCACCACCACCGACTCGATGTTGGAGTCCGGATCGGACAGCACCACCACCGGAGACACCCTGACCGGCTGACCGGTCGTGCCCGCCGCCGCCGGCGCCACGATCAGGACCGGGGACACCTCCACCGGACCCAAACCAACCACCGTCACCGCGGTCGCCACCGGCAGACCGGAATTGCCGTCGGCATCAGTGACCACGAACTCGACCATGGAGATCCCCGCCGCGGCGGAGGTGAGTGTGATTGATTGCAGCACTTGCTGATACACCGCAGCGCTCGCCACCCCGGTGAACGTCACCTGACCGGGAGTCTCATCATCAACCCCGATCCCGACGGGCAGAGTTCCCCAGCCCAGCGTCCCGCCACCGGTGACGGTCACCACCACCGACTCGATGTTGGAGTCCGGATCGGACAGCACCACCACCGGAGACACCCTGACCGGCTGACCGGTCGTGCCCGCCGCTACCGGCGCCACGATCAGGACCGGGGACACCTCCACCGGACCCAAACCAACCACCGTCACCGCGGTCGCCACCGGCAGACCGGAATTGCCGTCGGCATCAGTGACCACGAACTCGACCATGGAGATCCCCGCCGCGGCGGAGGTGAGTGTGATTGATTGCAGCACTTGCTGATACACCGCAGCGCTCGCCACCCCGGTGAACGTCACCTGACCGGGAGTCTCATCATCAACCCCGATCCCGACGGGCAGAGTTCCCCAGCCCAGCGTCCCGCCACCGGTGACGGTCACCACCACCGACTCGATGTTGGAGTCCGGATCGGACAGCACCACCACCGGAGACACCGTGACCGGCTGACCGGTCGTGCCCGCCGCTACCGGCGCCACGATCAGGACCGGGGACACCTCCACCGGACCCAAACCGACCACCGTCACCGCCGTGACGACCGGCAGACTGGAATTACCATCGACATCCGTCACCGCGAACTCGACCGTGGAGATCCCGGCCGAGGCGGAGGTCAGTGTGATCGACTGCAGCACTTGCTGATACACCGCAGCGCTCGCCGCTCCCGAGAACGTCACCTGACCGGTCACCGAATCATCGGCGGTGATGCCGCCGGGCAGGGTTGCCCAGCCCAGCGTTCCGCCACCGGTCACGGTCACCACCAACGACTCGATATCGGAGTCCGGATCGGAGAGCACCACCACCGGAGACACCATGATCGGCTGACCGATCGTGCCCGCCGCCACCGGCGCCACGATCAGGATCGGGGACACCTCCACCGGACCCAAACCGACCACCGTCACCGCCGTCACCGCGGGCAGTGCGTTGGGGTTGCCATCAACATCAGTGACCACGAACGACACCGTGGAGATCCCCGCCGAGGCAGAGGTCAGAGTAAGTGATTGCAGCACTTGCTGATACACCGCAGCGCTCGCCACCCCGGTGAACGTCACCTGCCCGGTCACCGAATCATCTGCGGTGATACCGGCCGGCAGCCCCGCCCACCCCAGCGTTCCGCCCCCCGTGACGGTCACCACCACCGACTCGATATCGGAGTCCGGATCGGTCAGCACCACGATGGGGCTGACGGTGATCGGCTGACCGGTCGTGCCCGCCGCTACCGGGGCCACGACCAGGATCGGAGACACCTCCACCGGACCCAAACCGACCACCGTCACCGCCGTCACCGCGGGCAGCGCGGCGGTGTTGCCATCGACATCAGTGACCACAAACGACACTGTGGAGATCCCGGCCGAGGCGGAGGTCAGTGTGATCGACTGTAGGACTTGCTGATACACCGCAGCGCTCGCCGCCCCGGTGAACGTCACCTGCCCGGTCACCGAATCATCGGCGGTGATGCCGATAGGCAAGGTTCCCCAGCCTAGCGTTCCGCCCCCGGTCACGGTCACCACCACCGACTCAATGTTGGAATCGGGATCGGTCAGCACTGCGATCGGGCTGACGATGATCGGTTGACCGGTCGTGCCCGCCGCTACCGGGGCCACGATCAGGATCGGAGACACCTCCACCGGACCCAACCCGACCACCGTCACCGCCGTCACCGCGGGCAGCGCGGCGGTGTTGCCATCAACATCAGTCACCGTGAACGACACAGACTGCAGGCCAGGGGTCGCCGAGGTGAGGGTGATCGACTGCAGCAGTTGCTGATACACCGCAGCGGTCGCCGCCCCGGTGAACGTCACCTGACCGCTCACCGAATCATCTGCGGTGATACCGGCCGGCAGCCCCGCCCAGCCCAGCGTTCCGCCCCCGGTCACGGTCACCACCACCGACTCGATATCGGAGTCTGGATCGGAGAGCACCACCACCGGAGACACCGTGATCGGCTGACCGGTCGTGCCCGCCGCTACCGGCGCCACGACCAGGACCGGCGACACCTCCACCGGACCCAACCCGACCACCGTCACCGCCGTCACCGCGGGCAGCGCGGCGGTGTTGCCATCAACATCAGTCACCGTGAACGACACAGACTGCAGGCCAGGGGTCGCCGAGGTGAGGGTGATCGACTGCAGCACTTGCTGATACACCGCAGCGGTCGCCGCCCCGCCGAACGTCACCTGACCGCTCACCGAATCATCGGCGGTGATACCGGCCGGCAGCCCCGCCCAGCCCAGCGTTCCGCCCCCGGTCACGGTCACCACCACCGATTCGATGTCGGAGTCCGTATCGGACAGCACCACCACCGGAGACACCCTGATCGGCTGACCGGTCGTGCCCGCCGCTACCGGCGCCACCACCACCAGCGGCGCCGTCGCCGCCGGAAGACCCAGCACGGTCACGATCGACGTGGCGGGCACGCTCGTCTTGCCCTGATCATCGGTCACGGTGAAGGTGACCGTGACAATCCCGGTGCTGCCCGAGGTAAGCGTGATCGACTGCAAGAGCTGCTGATACGCCGCCACACTCGCCGCACCCGTGAACGTCACCGAACCCGCACCCGGCGTCGCGACCACACCCGAGGGCAGAGCGCCGTAATTCAACGTGCCGCCCGACGCGGAAACGGTGGCTGAACCCAACTGCGTCGAATCGATGTCGGTAATAACGACGGCCGGACTGACGGTAACTGCGCTACCCGTTGTGCCTCCTGCCACTGGCGCGACGACCACCAGCGGAGCCGCGGCCGCCGGAAGACCCAACACAGTCACCACCGACGTCGCGGGCACACTCGTCTTGCCTTGATCATCGGTCACGGTGAACGTGACCGTGGCAATCCCCGTGCTACCCGAGGTGAGCGTGACCGATTGCAGCAATTGCTCATAATCATCAAGCGACGCGAGGCCCGTGAACGTAACCGAAGTGCCCGCGCCTGGGATGGCGACCACACCCGTGGGCAGGGTGCCGTAGCCCAGAGTTCCGCCCGACGCCGTCACTGTCGCCGAAGCCAGCTGCATCGAATCGATATCGGTGATCACCACAATCGGCGATACCGTCACGGCACTGCCGGTCGTGCCGGCCGCTGCTGGTGCAGTAATCAGGAGCGGCGGAATCTCCACCGGAGCACTCAGGACGGCGACCACCGTTGTGGACGGCACACTGGCCTTGCCCTGGTCGTCCGTAACGGTGACGCTCACGGTCACGAGTCCAGCGCTGCTCGATGTCAACGTGACCGACTGCAGTATCTCTTGATAGGCCGCCACGGATGCAATGCCAGTGAACGTCACGGAGCCCGCATCTCGCGTTGCCGTCACACCGGTGGGCAAATCTCCGTACGCCAAAGAGCCCGAAGACGCCGACACGGTCGCAGCCGTCATACTCGCTGAGTCCACATCGGAGATGACAACTACCGGGCTCACCGCGATTGCAGTCCCCTTCACACCCGTCGCGGTCGGTGCGGTCACGACCAGTGGAGCTGAGGCTAGAGCGAGACCAAGCAGGGTCACGATAGTGGTCGCGAGCGCGCTTGTGTTCCCTTGATCGTCGGTTACGCTGAACGACACTGCATCGATGCCAGCGGATGATGATTGCACTGTAATTGACTGCAGTAGTTGCTGATAGGACGCGACCGACGCGGCACCTGTGAACGTAATCGAGTTTGCTCCCGTTGTTGCGGTGACTCCGTTCGGCAGCGTGCCATATCCGAGCGCGGCTCCCGCTGCCCCGCCCACTTTGACTGTTGCTGATGCCAATTGGGGTGAGTCGATGTCGGTGATCACAACTACCGGCGACACCGTCACCGGACTACCGGTTGTGCCCGCCGTCACCGGCGACACCACCACCAGCGGCGCCGCCGCCACCGGAAGGCCCAACACGGTCACGATCGACGTCGCCGGCACGCTCGTCTTGCCCTGATCATCAGTCACCGTGAACGTGACCGTGACAATCCCGGTGCTGCCCGAGGTCAACGTGACCGACTGCAACAGTTGCTGATACGCCGCCACACTCGCCGCACCCGTGAACGTCACCGAGCTACCCGCACCCGGCGTTGCGGTGACCCCATCAGGCAACGTCCCGTAAGTGAGCGTTCCGCCCGTGGCGGTCACCGTCGCCGACGCCAACTCCGTCGAATCGATGTCGGTGATCACCACCACCGGCGACACCGTCACCGGACTACCGGTTGTGCCAGCCGCCACCGGCGACACCACCACCAGCGGCGCGGCCGCCACCGGAAGCCCCACCACCGTGACCACCGACGTCGCCGGCACGCTCGTCTTGCCCTGATCATCAACCACCGTGAAACTCACCGTGACGATGCCCGCAGCACCTGAAGTCAGCGTGATCGATTGCAACAGTTGCTGATACGCCGCCACCGACGCCGCACCCGTGAACGTCACCGAGTTCCCAACCGGTGTGGCAACCACCCCATCCGGCAGACTGCCGTAACCCAGCGTCCCCCCCGTGGCGGTCACCGTCGCAGACGCCAACTCCGTCGAATCGATATCGGTGATCACCACCACCGGCGACACCGTCACCGCTGCGCCAGTCGTGCCGGCTGCGAGGGGCGCAGTGACAATCAACGGAGGCGTTGCCACGGGTAGACCGACAAAGGTGACGACCGTGCTGACGGGGATGCTGGTTTCGGCTTGGTCGTCAGTCAGTGTGAAGGTCACCGTCTTGACACCGACGTTGGCCGACGTCAGCGTGATTGACTGCAGCAGTTGCTGATACGCCTCCACTGTGGCGGCGCCGACGAATGTCACCGATCCTTCGCCGACCGTCGCTGTCACACCCGTTGGCAGCGGCCCGTAGCCCAGTACGTCACCTGCTTCGGCGTCGCCAACGGTGACTTTGGCTGAGGACAATTTTTGCGAGTCGAGGTCGGTGACCACGACCACCGGCGACACCCGTACCGCGGTTCCGGCAGTCCCGAGCGCCAGAGGCGTGACGACGAGGACGGGTGGGACCGCCACCACGATGACAGTGGCCACCCCCGCAACCAGACTCTGGAGCCCGACGTCGTCTTTCACGGTGATCGAGGCGATGCGCGGAGCGCCGCCCTGTGTCGTCGAGAAGGAAATCGCCTTCAGCGCAGCCTCGTACTGAGCGAGCGTCGCCGAGCCCGACAGGGTGAGAATCTTCGTGGTGGAATTCCATTGTGCAGTCACCGGATTGCCGGGCGGCGCTGTGTAAGTCAGTAGGTCACCGCTTCGGCCGTTGGTCAGCGACACCGTCGCAGACTGCAACATGGTCGAGTCGACGTCCGTGATGATCGCACTCGACAACAGTGCGACCGGACTCGATCCAACGACATAGGTCCCCGCGCCCGTGGTCACCACAACCGGGGGTACTTTGACGATCGGGTTGACCGTCACGGGAACGGTGACCGTCACCTCGTCACGCTCGGCGATACCGATCGCCCTGGCGAGGGTGTGGAAGATCGCCCGGGCCAACTTGAACGGCCCCCGCAGATCCTCGCTGCCGTCACTGATGATGACTTTGAAGCTGTCCTGCAGAGGGTTTCCCGTCACGACAGTGGTCGGCGTGTAGATGAATTGACCGGTGATCGGATCAAGCGTGACGAGGCCATGAGCCGGCTGCACGATGACGTACTTCAGCGGGTCGCCGTTGGGATCGTGGGCATTCAGATCGACGAGCACCTGCCCGGTGATCGTCTGGCGGCTCTCGATGGGCCCGTAGACGGGCGACTCGTTGAAGAACGTGTGCTGAATCTGCCTGCGCACCCAGGCCAGCAGGCCGTCGAACCACGGGGCGGTCGCGGGCGCACGTGGGTCGAGAAACGGCGATATCGTGCCCGACACCAGAGCGGTCATCACCTGCACCGCTTCGACCCTCTGCTCGACCGGTGGGGCAGATATCGTGGCCGGGGCGACCCGCTCCTCGCGCAGAGTGGAACGCACCCGCACCGGTCGGGCGTTCGACTCTTCGCTGACCCCGTCAGGCTCGTCCCCGGCCGCGATCGGAGCGGCATCCGCGTCGATTACGTCCGGTTCGCCCACCCCCGAGGCGGGGGCCACCGGCGGGTTCTGCGTCTGTTCCGACGTCTCGCGACGACCCCCGGACTCCGTAGATGTCGCGGACTCCATCACCGGTATCACCGCTTGATCGGAGTCGTCCTCCGGGCTGGAGTCGCTGACCGCGGGGGCTGGTTCTTCTTCGGTGACCTCGAGTTCATCGGCGTCGGAGTCGTCCTGTGACCCGGGGTCTGCAGCTTCGGTGTCGCCAGGAGACTCTGTGGCGGCGTCCTGGTCGACCGTGCCTCCGGCTGCGTCGTCTGCGACGTCGGATGTTTCAGTGGGAGAGGCGCTGCCACGCGCTTTCTTCCCGGAGGTAGCAGTGCCAGAGAACAGCTTGTGCGGACGCGAATCAGCCTTCTGCGCCTTCGGGCCCGGCGAAGTGGTGGCCGTTTCGGTGTCTGCGTGGGCGAGGCCGACCGAGTTCGCAATGGCGAAGCCGACCCCCAGCGAAACAGCGAGTGCCCCGATCCTGCCGACGGGCAGGGTGTACTTCGGGACGACGCGGCGGGCGTGCCGGGTCGAAGCCGGATCACGCGCGTCACCCAAGAGCAGCCGGGCTGACCAGAACTCCTGCTCAGGTCGTGCGTTCTCGGTGCGGGCTGCGCGATGGCGGGGAGCTGCACACATAGGTGTCCTCCGTTTGCTGCGTGCTGTTCCCCCCTGACGATGGACTCAAAAGCCGTCGCGCTGCCCACGCGATCACGGACGACCAACCCGTGTGGTTCGACCCGTATCGAGCGCAAACGACGCTGCGCGAATTCATTGCCGCCCCCGACAATCGACTGAGCCAACTGATTAGCTGAGCGCTCGCTCGAACCCGGCAATGAACGCTCCGCTAGGGAAAAGATTAGGACAACCGAAGGGGATATTTGTGACGATTTCAAGAAAATTATTGTCGCCGCAAATTTTGGCAGAGCCCGGCAGTTGAAATAGCTACGATGAGCCGCTGTTGAGCGCCGATGGCGTACTGTCTGGGCTTCGTCGCTGGCCATCGTCCTTCGCGACGTTATCCAAGGATCGACGACCGCGGCACCCTGCCGGGGCCACCGCCGGCATCAGCAGAGGCGATCGCCTGTCACGGCGCGGCGCGCCGATTCGCAGTGCCCCGGGCCGGGACATCATTGCTCGATGAGCGACCAGCCCGAGGCGAGAGACGTGCGGCATGCATGGCCGTGAGCCACGGGGACAGGGCGCAAGAGCGCGATCGCACTGCATGAACCAACAGCGGGTCCCGCTCACTGGGCAGGAACGGTCACCGGATCTCGCGTTTGCCGACGGGGTTGCGCTCAGGCCAGCGCAGGGATCACTTCGCGCTCGAAGAGTTCGATTCCGGAGCGGTCGTAGGCCGCCTCGGGGAAGTAGCAGATCACATACTCGCAGCCGAGATCGCGGAGTTCCTGCAGCGCGTCGACGATCTGCTCGGGCGTGCCGCAGCCCGACTGCGGGGTGCGCATCGAGTCCACCATCGCGTCGGCAGCGGGGTCGCCCGCCAGAGCGGCGATCCGTTCCCGAACCCTGGTGCGACGGTCGTCGACCTCGCCCTCGGTCGCCCCGACGATCATGTTCAGGTTGGCCGACCGAACGATCGTGTCGAAGTCGGTGCCGACGTCGCGGCAGTGTGCGGCAAGCACATTCGACTTGTGCGCGAAGCCCTCCGGCTCCGAGGTGAAGTTCGTGTACTGGGCATACTTCGCCGCGATGCGCAACGTGACCTTCTCCCCGCCACCGGCGATCCACAGCGGAATTCCGGAGCGCTGCAACGGTTTCGGCGCCACGATCGCGCCCTCAACCTGGTAGTGCGTACCCGAGAAGTCGACCACTCCCTCACGCCATCCATCGGCCATGATCTGCACTCCCTCGTCGAGGCGAGCAAGGCGCACACCTGCGGAGGGAAATCCGTAACCGTAGGCACGCCATTCGTGTTCGTACCAACCGCCGCCGATGCCCATCTGGATCCGGCCGCCGGAAATGACGTCACAGGTGGCCGCGACCTTGGCCAGATACACCGGGTTGCGATAGCTCATCGCCGTGCACATCTGGCCCAGCTTGATCCGTGAGGTACTGGCCGCGTACGCGGCCATCAGCGACCACGCCTCGTGGGTCGCCTCGGACGTCGGCACGGGGATAGTGTGGAAGTGGTCGTAGACCCAGAGCGAGTCCCAACTCTCGCCACCGTCGACGTAGGCGGCCAGATCGCGCATCACCCCCCATTGATCACCGGGATCGATGCCGACCAGATCGAGACGCCAGCCTTGCGGGATGAAGAGTCCGAAGCGCATCCCCCGACTCTAAGCGCATCCCGCTACGGCGCCACCGAACCAGCGAAGCAGCCGCGGTACTCGCTCGGTGTGGTGTGCATCTGCCGGACGAAGTGGTAGCGGTAGGTCACCGGTGACTCGAATCCGACACGTGCGGCGATCTGCTCCACCGACAGGGCAGAACCTTCTAGTAGCGGCAGGCTGGCTTGAATCCGTTGCTCGGTCAGCCATTTGATCGGCGTGCTGCCCGTCGCCTTGGCGAACTGCCGGAGGAAGCTGCGCCGCGACATCGCACTCTGAGCCGCCATGTCGTCCAACGTGATCGCCGTATCGAGGTGCTCCAGCGCCCAGGCCATCGCAGCGGCGACACGGCCGTCTGCAGATGGCGCAGGGACCGGTGTCTCGATGTACTGCGCCTGACCGCCCGCCCGGTGCGGCGCGATGACCAGCCGTCGCGCGACGTCATTGGCCACGGCCGCACCATGGTCGGACCGCACGATGTGCAGGCACAGGTCCAGACCTGCTGCGCAGCCCGCGCTGGTGAGCACGCGCCCGTTGTCGACATAGAGAGGCGTGCGGTCGATCTCGATGTTCGGATAACGGTGCTGCAGGACGTCGGCGTAGAGCCAGTGGGTGGTCGCCGATCTTCCGTCGAGTACGCCGGCCTCGGCGAGCGCGAACGCGCCGGAACAGATCGAGACCAGGCGCGCCCCCCGCTGGTCTGCGGCACGAACGGCCTCGATCAGCGCCGCAGATGCGGGCGCATCGATGTTGCCGACGCTGGGGATGACGACGGTGTCGGCGCCCGCGAGTTCTGCGAGCCCGTACGACGTGCGCACCGTCGCGCCGCCCAGGAGACGCACCTCGGGCGACTCGGCACACAGCTGGACCGAGTACCAAGGTTCGCTGATGCCCGCGGAGAATCTCTCGTTGAGTTCGGTGATGCCGAAGATCTCCGCCGCAAGGCCCGACTCGAATCCCGTCATACCGTCATAGGCAAGAATGGCGACAGTGTGCATGTCACTATCCTAACGAATAGTGGCATCAGGGCCACTGTTCGCGCCGGAGCGGCCCCCGCATGATCGAGTCATGTTCTACAAACGACCGCCACGCACGCTCGACCATCGGTTCTTTCGCCTCCTTCGCGAGGCCGTCGCCGGCATTCACGCCGCCAACGGCATCGCCCACGGAGTGGCGCCGGCGTCTACGTCGGCCGCCCGCAGGTCCGAGGAGCCGTCACCCCGCTGAGTCCTCCAAGCCGAGCGCGGCCACGCGGCGCAACGACAAAGGGCTGCGCCTCTACGAGACGATGCCGCTACCTGCTGACACATGAAGAATCCCCCGGAGCCGTTGCAGCTCCGGGGGATTCGACTGATGACTACTAGCTCGTCAGCGACGACGGCGGGGTGAACCGCTCGCCGTACTTGGCCGCCAGTTCCTTCGCGCGGGCGACAAAGGCGTCCTTGCCGACGCCGCCGGCGCCCTGGTAGCCGACGATGAACTGCGCCGACCCACCCGTGTAGGGCGGGTAGCCGATGCCCATGATCGAGCCGATGTTCGCATCGGCGGTCGAGGTCAGCACGCCCTCGTCGAGACACTTCTGCGTCTCGAGCGCCTCGGCGAACAGCATCCGATCGATCATGTCCTGCAGCGGCATCTCGGTGTTCGTACCACCGAACGTGTCGGCCAGGCCCTCCCACAAACCGACGCGCTTGCCGTCGACGTACTCATAGAAGCCCGCGCCCTTGAGCCGCGACGGACGACCGATGTCGATCATCTTGTTGACGACCGCCTCGGCCGGGTGCGGCTCGTAGGTGCCGCCCGCGGCCTCGGTCGCTTTGCGGGTCTCGCCGGCGATCTTCTGCATGAGCTCCAGGTTCAGCTCATCGGAGAGCTGCAGCGGAGCCGCCGGGTAACCGGCCTGCGAACCTGCCTGCTCGATGCTGGCCGCGGGCACACCCTCGCCCAGCATCGCCAGTGCCTCGTTCACGAACGTGCCGATGACGCGGGAGGTGAAGAAGCCGCGGCTGTCGTTGACCACGATGGGGGTCTTACCGATCGCCAACGTGTAGTCGAACACCCGGGCCAACGCTTCGTCAGACGTCTTCTCGCCCTTGATGATCTCCACCAGAGGCATCTTGTCCACCGGAGAGAAGAAGTGGATACCGATGAAGTCCTCTTGGCGCTTCACACCGGTCGCAAGACCGGTGATCGGCAGCGTCGAGGTGTTCGACCCCAGCAGCGCGTTGGGCTCGACGATGTCCTCGATCTCCTGGAACACCTTGTGCTTGAGGTCCTGGTTCTCGAACACCGCTTCGATGACGAAGTCGACGCCCTTGAGGTCCTGCGGATCGGCCGTGGGATGGATGCGGCCCAGCAGAGCATCGGAGCGCTCCTGCGTGGTGCGTCCGCGCTCGAGAGCCTTGGCCTCCAGCTTCTCGGAGTAACCCTTGCCCTTGTCGGCGGCTTCCTGCGAAACATCCTTCAGCACCACGTCGTAACCGGCCTTGGCCGAGACGTAGGCGATGCCGGCGCCCATCATGCCCGCGCCCAGCACACCGATCTTGCGGATCTCCTGCTTGGCGATGCCGTCAGGACGAGATGCGCCGCCGTTGATCGCCTGCAGATCCAAGAAGAACGCCTGGATCATGTTCTTGGCGGTCTGGCCGGTCACCAGCGAGGTGAAGTAGCGGCTCTCGATGCGGGTGGCGGTGTCGAAGTCGACCTGGGCACCTTCGACGGCCGCGTCGAGAATCGCGCGTGGCGCAGGCATCGGAGCACCCTTGAGCTGCTTGCGCAGCAGCGCCGGGAACGACGGCAGGATCGCGGCGAGCGCGGGATGCGACGGCGTGCCGCCGGGCATCTTGTAGCCCTTCTGATCCCAGGGCTGGGTGTGGGCTTCCGGATTGGCTTTGATCCAGGCCTTGGCGGCCGGCACCAATTCCTCGACGCTGCCGACCAATTCGTCGACCAGACCGATGTCCTTGGCCTTACCCGGCTTGAAACGCGTTCCCTGCGAGAGAATCTCCATGAACGCCTTCTGGATACCGAACATCCTCACGGTGCGCGCCACGCCGCCGCCGCCGGGCAGCAGACCCAGGGTGACCTCGGGCAGGCCGATGACCACACCCTTGGTGTCGGCGGCGATGCGGTGGTGGCACGCGAGAGCGATCTCCAGACCACCGCCGAGAGCGGCACCGTTGATGGCGGCGACCACGGGCACGCCGAGGGTCTCCAGCTTGCGCAGGTCGGCCTTGATGAACTCCACCTCGGCGAACGACTCCGCGGCGTTCTCCGGGCCCACCTTCATCATGCCCTTGAGATCGCCACCGGCGAAGAACGTCTTCTTCGCGCTGGCGATCACCACACCGGTGATCGAATCCTTCTCCTGCACAAGCCGCTCCACGGCGTTGTGCATGGACTCCTTGTAGTGCTCGTTCATCACGTTGGCCGACCCGGTCGGGTCGTCCAGCGTCAGGGTGACGATGCCGTCGGCATCCTTGTCCCACTGAATAGTGTTCTCTGCCATGGTCATATCTCCTAGACGCGCTCGATGATGGTGGCCACGCCCATGCCGCCGCCGATGCACAGCGTGACAAGTGCACGCCGCGCGCCGCGCCGCTCGAGCTCGTCGACCATGGTGCCGGTGATCATGGCGCCGGTGGCACCCAACGGGTGTCCCATCGCGATGGCGCCACCGTTGACGTTGAGCTTCTCGTCGGGGATGTTCAAGTCCTTCTGGAACTTCAGCACCACCGAGGCGAACGCCTCGTTCAGCTCGAACAGGTCGATGTCGTCCACGGTCAGGCCCGCCCGGTCGAGCACCTTCTTGGTGGCCGGCGTCGGACCGGTCAGCATGATGACGGGGTCGGCACCGGACGTCGCGGTCGCGACGATTCGGGCGCGCGGGGTGAGGCCCTGCGACTGGCCGGCCTTCTCGCTGCCGATCAGCACCAGCGCCGCGCCGTCGACGATGCCGGAGCTGTTGCCGCCGGTGTGGACGTGGTTGATCTTCTCGACATAGTGGTACTTCTGCAGCGCCACATCGTCGAAGCCACCCATCGCGCCGATACCGTCGAACGCGGTCTTGAGCTTGGCCAGACCTTCGGGTGTGGTGTCGGGCCGCATGTGCTCGTCGTGGTCGAGCACGACAAGGCCGTTCTGGTCCTTGACCGGGACCACGGACTTGGCGAAGTAGCCACCCGACCACGCTGCGGCCGCCCGCTGCTGGCTGCGCAGCGCGTAGGCGTCGACGTCCTCGCGGGAAAAGCCCTCGATGGTGGCGATCAGGTCGGCCCCGATGCCCTGCGGGACGAAGCCGACGCGGTAGTTGGTCTCCGGGTCACTGGCCCAGGCCCCGCCGTCAGAGCCCATCGGCACGCGGCTCATCGACTCGACGCCGCCGGCCAGCACCAGGTCGTCCCAGCCGGAGCGCACCTTCTGGGCGCCCAGGTTGACGGCCTCCAGGCCCGAGGCGCAGAAGCGGTTGAGCTGGAATCCGCCGGTGGTCTCGGGCAGGCCGGCCACCAGGCCCGCGGTGCGAGCGATGTCGCCGCCCTGGTCGCCGACAGGGGACACGACGCCGAGGATCACGTCGCTGATCAGCGTCTCGTCCAGGTCGGGGTACCGCGACCGGATCTCGTCGATCAGACCGACGACGAGGTTGACGGGCTTGATCTCGTTCAGCGACCCGTTGCGCTGCTTGCCGCGCGGGGTTCGGATCGCCTCGTAGATGAAGGCTTCTTCGGACATGTGATCTCCAGGTCCTGTTCAAATCGGATTCCGCGATGCGTCCATGACGGACGCCGCGGGGAGGCTGCTCCTCTAGCGGCATGCTAGCAGCCTCGCCCAACCGCTTGGTTGGGCCCTGGAGTCACCCGGCGGGCAGACGAGAACTCGAGCTATCAGAGGTCAGGTAGCTCGAGTTCGCGTCTGGTCGCGGGAGGAAGGGTTAGTCGGGTGAGCCTTCGGTGTCGTCGAAGAACGACCACTCGCCGTCGTGCTCGACCTCCATGCGCCACCCCAGCTCCGAGTTGTCCGCCTTCTGGTCGACGAACCAGGCGTGCGCGTCGTCGGCGTTCTCGATGTCCTTGGTGTCGACGACGTCACCCTTGGGGTTGAGCACACGGTAGGTAGCCATGTGCAGGGTGTTTCCCCGACGCGGCGCGTTCACACCTATGCCGAGCGCGATGTCACCAATTCGTCCAGAGTCGGGTAATCGATGTAGCCGGCGGGCCCCGGTGCGTAGAACGTCGCCACATCGGGCTCGTTCAACTCCGCTCCGGACTCCAGCCGCGTCACCAGGTCGGGGTTGGCGAGGAAGGCCCGTCCCACGGCGGCCGCGCTGATCACACCCCACGCGGCGAGGTTCTCCAGCATCGCGAAATCGGTGTCCACGGTGCGGGGCGTGTTCAGCACCAGCGTGCCCTCCCACTGGGTCCGCAGCGCCGCGAACGCATCGGCGGAGGGCTCGCTGACGATGTGCAGGTAACCGATGTGCAGCGACTTGATCCGGCAGAGCAGGGCTTCGTACGCGCTGATCTGGTCGATCTCCGACATGTCCCCCGCAGCGTTCCCGGGGGAGATTCGCAGGCCCACACGATCGGCGCCGATCTCGTCGGCGACGGCCTCGACGACCTCGGCCGCGAACCGCGCCCTGTTCTGCGGGGAACCCCCGTAGGCGTCGGTGCGCTGATTGACGACGTCGGAGAGGAACTCGTGCAGCAGATAGCCATTGGCGGAATGGATCTCGACACCGTCCATGCCCGCGTCGACGGCCCGGCGAGCAGCAGAGCGGAACTGTCCGACGATCGAGGCGATCTCGTCGGGCGTCAACGCGCGCGGTACCGGCAACGGTTTCTTCCCGGTGGGCGTGTGCGTGACCATGTCGGCGGCGATGGGCGACGGCGCCACCGCCTCGAAGCCGCTGATCTCCGGGTGAGCCATCCGCCCGACGTGCCAGAGCTGGACGAACATCGCGCCGCCCGCACGGTGCACCGCTGACGCGATATCGGCCCAGCGGTCCTGCTGACGATCGGTGTAGATGCCCGGCGTGTTCATGTATGCGCCGTTGGCCTGCTCGCAGACCGCGGTGGCCTCGCTGACGATCAGACCCGCCTGCGCGCGCTGGCTGTAGTATTCGGCAGCCAAGGCCGACGGCGTGCCGTCGGCATCGGCCCGCGACCTGGTCAGCGGTGCCATGAAGATCCGGTTCTCGGTCGATAGGGCGCCGATCTGAAGGGGCTTACGTAGCGCCGCATCCGCGCCGAGGGTGAACGTCATGCTGCTCTACAGCGCACACGAACCCGGATCCATTCCCGCCGCTTTGGTCGATGATGGTCTGATGACACAGACGAACGGTTGGCCGACCCTGGTGGTAGCGGACTGGCAGGACACCCGAGACACGGTCCACCTGTGGACGCAGATCGTCGGTAAGGTGAAGTTGGCCGCCACGCCGACGGTCAACCACTGGTGGAACTCGGTGTTCTACACCGACGCCCGAGGCTTGACGACATCGCTGATGCGTTGGCGAGAAACGAGTTTCGATGTGAGCTTCGATTTCGTCGAGCATGTGCTGCTCATTCGGGTGACCGACGGCAGGTCTCGCAGCATGGCGCTGACGCCCCGCAGTGTGGCCGACTTCTACGCCGAATTCCGGGGCCATCTCGACGACCTGGGCATCGACGTGCCGATCAGCCCGACTCCCGTGGAGCTGCAGCACGCCATCCCCTTCGCCGACGACACCGAGCACGCTAGCTACGACGCCGCCGCGGTGACCGACTTCTTCACCTCGCTGGTCAGCGCCGACCGCGTGATGACCGACTACCGTGCGGACTTCACCGGTAAGAGCAGCCCGGTGCACTTCTTCTGGGGCGCTTTCGATCTCGCTGTCACCCGATTCTCGGGCCGGGAGGCGCCGCCGCATCCCGGCGGCGTGCCGAACTGCCCGGACTGGGTGATGACGGAGGCCTACAACGCCGAGGTGGCCAGTGCCGGCTATTGGCCGGGCGGGGCCGAGGAAGGTGTCTTCTACGCCTACGCCTACCCGCAGCCCGACGGCTACGACACCGCAGACCTCGGCGTCGACGGCGCCTCGTTCAACACCGATCTCGGCGAATTCGTCCTGCCGTACCGCACCGTGCGGACCGCCGCCGATCCCGCTGGGCTGTTGCGCCGCTTCCTCGATGCGACGGCAGCCACGGCGGCAGACCTCGCGATGTGGCCCGAGCAGCCGGTGCGCCCGCCGACACACCTGTCGCGCTGAGGTGCGTCCGCAGGCTGAGATCGCGAAAGTGCGATGTCATACGCGACTCTCCGAGCGGGGCGTATGAGTTGGCACGGTCGGCGATGAGATCGGCGAGCTGGGCCATCTACCCTCGACTGTCATGACGGTTGCGCGACTGACGCCCTACGCGGTGACGATCTTCGCCGAGATGTCGGCCCGCGCGGCCGAACTCGGTGCGGTCAATCTCGGCCAGGGGTTTCCGGACGAACCCGGTCCGCCCGCCATGCTCGCCGCGGCTGAGAAGGCCATCGCCGACGGGGACAACCAGTACCCGCCCGGCCTGGGCATCGCACCGCTGCGGCAGGCCATTGCCGCTCAGCGCCTGCGCCGCTACGGCATCTCCTACGACCCCGATACGGAGGTGCTGGTCACCGTCGGCGCCACCGAGGCGATCGCAGCGTCGATCCTCGGCCTCGTCGAACCGGGCTCCGAGGTGCTGCTGATCGAACCGTTCTACGACTCGTATTCCCCCGTCATCGCGATGGCCGGGTGCCACCGGCGGGCGGTGCCGATGCGCCTCGACGGCGGGCGCTTCGCGATCGACGTGGAGGCGCTGCGCGCGGCGATCACCCCGAAAACCGCTGCGATCATCGTGAATTCGCCGCACAACCCGACCGGAACCGTCGCCGGCGACGAGGAACTGCGGGCGCTCGCCGAGGTGGCCGTGGCCGCCGACCTGCTGGTGATCACCGACGAGGTCTACGAGCATCTGGTCTTCGACGGCCGCAGACATCTCCCCCTGGCCGGCTACCCCGGCATGGCCGAGCGCACCATCACGATCTCCAGCGCCGGCAAGATGTTCAACGTCACGGGGTGGAAGATCGGCTGGGCGTGCGGACCACGCCATCTGATCGCGGGGGTGCGGGCGGCCAAGCAGTACCTGAGCTACGTGAGCGGGGCGCCGTTGCAGCCCGCCGTCGCCGCGGCACTCGACACCGGCGACGAGTGGGTGGATGCGCTGTGCCGCTCGTTCGAATCCCGACGTGACCTCTTGGCCGCTGCGCTGCGCGAGGTCGGCTTCGACGTGTTCGACAGCTTCGGCACCTACTTCTTGACCGCCGACCCGCGCCCGCTGGGCTACGACGACGGCAGGGCGTTCTGCACCGAGTTGATCGAGCGAGTGGGTGTGGCGGCCATTCCGATGTCGGCGTTCTGCGATCCCGCCGCGTCGCCCGCCGGTGAGTGGAACCCGCTGGTGCGCTTCGCATTCTGCAAGCGTGAGCAGACGCTGGACGAAGCCATCGATCGGCTGGGCGCGCTGCGCCCCTAGCGCGCTCCGGCCATCACCCGCTGGCGCAGGTTCTCCAGCGCGACGTCGAGCACCATCCGCTTGGCCCGCTTGACCAGAAACGCCGGATAGGGCGCCGCGAGATCGAGGATCAGATCGAAGCGCACCCGGGTGCGCGCTTCGCCTTCCTGCACGAGGTTGTACTCGCCGTGCTGGCAGCGTTGCCGCGACGTGCGTTGGGCGTCCCACACCACCCAGTCGTCGCCCCAGTGGTACTCCAGGAGTTCCTTGTCGCTCATGCCCATGATCTTGACCGTCGCCTTCACGTGATGAGGCCGGCCGTCGGGGTGGCGGTCGATGACCTCGGCCGCTTTGTGCAGAGATGACCAGGATGCGACGGCTTCGATGTCGGCCAACGCGTCGAGGATGACCTCCGGCGGCGCCTCGATCACCACCTCACTGGAAGCACGAACAGCCATGCGGCAAAGCATAACGGCGGTCCCGATCACATGTTGGATATCGTTCAGCTAATTTTATGACGCTTCTTAATGTGGCGCGGACCGCCACGTTTGTGCCCACTCGCGGCGGGGAAGGCACGCTGCCATGAGCGCAGTGTCCGACAGTGGGTCCGACCGGGCAGCCACCGACGCCGATCCCGACTCGCCGAAGGGCGGGGAGAGCACGCTGACGGTGATCGTCGCGCTGGCCGCGAACTTCGCAGTCGCCGTCGCCAAGACCGTCGCCGCCGTCATCTCCGGCTCGGCGTCGATGACGGCCGAAGCGACCCACTCCTGGGCCGACACCGCGAACCAGGGTTTCCTGTTCGTCGCCAACCGGCGCAGCTCCCGCCCACCGGACGGCGAGCGGCCATTGGGTTACGGACGCGAGGCGTACGTGTGGTCCCTGCTCGCGGCGGTGGGGCTTTTCGTTGTCGGCGGGACGGTATCGGTGTGGCACGGCATCACCGAGATCATCCACGGAGAGTCGGGTCCGGAGAACTACCTGGTGGCCTACATCGTGTTGGGGGTCGCGTTCGTCCTCGAGGGGTCCTCGCTGCTGCAGGCGTTCCGTCAGTTGCGGTCCGAGGCGAGCGAGTACGACCGGGAACTGCTCACGCACGTGCTCGACACGTCCGATCCGACCACGCGCGCGGTGTTCGCCGAAGACACCGCGGCACTGATCGGCATCGTGATCGCACTGCTCGGCATCGGCTTGCACGAGATCACCGGCGACGCGATCTGGGATGCGATCGGCTCGATTCTGGTGGGCCTGCTGCTCGGCGTCGTCGCGGTGATCCTCATCGACCGCAACCGCCGCTTCCTGGTCGGCGAATCAGCCAGCCCCCGAGTGCGTCAGGCCGTGATCGCGCAGATCGAGCGGATGCCGGAGGTGGCCTCGGTGCGCTTCCTCCGGCTCATGTTCGTCGGCCCCAAGCAGCTGTTCTTGGTGGCCAGCGTCGACATCGAGGGTGACGCCGCCGAGTCGCGGATCGCCGAGACCCTGCGCGATCTCGAGAACAGGTTGCAGGCCGAGCCCACCATCGTCGACGCCGTCCTGACCATCGCCGAGCCCGATGAGCTCGACCGGCTCGCTAACCCTTCACAACCTTGAGCACCTGTTTGCGGAGCCCGTCGGTGGCGGTTTCGACGCCGCCTTTGATGGTGCGCTTGACGATGAAGCCGGGCAAAGGCACCGACAGGTCGATCGCGATGTCGAAACGCACCCGCGTCCTGTCGCCCTCAGGAGTGAGCGTGTAGCCGGCGTCTTGCGCCTTGAGCTGGCCCGCGGAGACCAGCGTCCAGCTGACTTCGTTGTCGCCCCAGGTGTATTCGATGACCTGCTCGTCGGTCAGCCCGGCTGCCTTGACGACCATCTTGACCTGCTTGGGCCTGCCGTCGTCGAACCGTTCCAGCACCTCGGCCTTCGTGTACTGCGGCGACCAGGTCGGGGTCGCTTCGACATCGGCGATGACGTCGAGGATCTGTTCCGGCGTTGCTTCGATCACGACTTCGCGCGAATCCTTGGTGGCCATGGCGGAACCATAGAGCACGGGAGCTGCTGTTCGGATCGAGATCATCGCAGCAGACCCGTAGGCTCGTCGACTGTGAGCAGTGACATCGACCCCGCCGTCCCGCCGAGCGGCGCCGGCTGCGTCGAGTGCGACGCCGACGGCGGCTGGTGGGTGCATCTGCGCCGATGCGCTGCGTGCGGCCACATCGGCTGCTGCGACGACTCGCCGCAGCGGCACGCATCCGCGCACTGGCGCTCGAGCGGCCATCCGATCATCCGGTCCTTCGAGCCGGGTGAAGATTGGTTCTGGGACTACGCCACCCAGTCCTATTACGACGGACCCGAGCTCGCTGCGCCGCAGAGCCGGCCCGTCGACGAGACGGTGCCCGGTCCGCGGGGACGAGTTCCCGCGGATTGGATGGCGCAGCTGCAGGCGCGCCGCCAGTGAATGGAATCGCCGCGCCGGGGTAGTCCTGGCTGGTGAGCACAGATCCCCGTACCACTGACACCGACGCCGGCGCCGAGAATGCCGACGACGACGTGATGAGCGATCCGTCCAAGGGTGCCCAGGAAGGCGCCGACTGGTCAGACGAGGGCGGCGCGACCTCGGGCGGGCCGGTTACCTCGGATTAGCGCCTGTCACCTGATTCATCCCGCCGACAGGACCTCCTGCGCGGCGTTGTAGCCCGGGATGAAGGTGATGCCCGGGCCGCCGTGACAGCCGGCCCCGGCGAGATAGCACCCGTCGATCGGAAGCGGTTGATCCACATGACCTTTGGGGCCCGGACGGTTCGGCCCCATCTGCTCGGGGTGAATCAGGCCGTGACAGTAGTCCCCGCCGGGTGCGCCGAACATCGTGCCCATGTGTTTCGGCGTGAACGTGGTGTGGCGCAGGACGAGCCGCTCGAAGTTCGGAACCAGCCGAGTGATCTTCTCGATCACGCGGCGCCCCATCTCGGTTTTGCGGTCGCCGTAGCCGGCCTGCTCCTCGGTGAGGGGAAACCACAGCGAGAAGGCCGACGCCGCGTGCTTGCCGGGCGGCGCCAGGCTGGGATCGTTGGCCGAGGGGATCTGCAGCGCGATCGCCGGATCGGCGGGCGCGATGCCCCGTTTCGCGTCTTCCCACTGCGTCTGCAGTTCTTCCGGAGTACTGAATATGCCGATGGCCGACTGGTATTCGGGGTCGTCGAGCACCTCGTAGGGGGCGGCGAACTCGAGCGGTCCATCGAGTGCGAAGTGCATCTGCAGATAGCTGCCGCGGTGGTCGATGCGGGCGTAACGCTCTTTGATGTCCGCGGGTACCGCCGCCGGATCCAACAGGCCGTTGACGGTGAGATCGGGAGCGAGGGTGGAGACGACGACCGGGGCGGTCAGGGTCGAGCCCTCCTCCAGGCGGACGCCACGGACGCGACCACCGGCGGTGAGTATCTCGGCGACTTTGCTGCGTAGACGGAGCTCACCGCCCGCGTCGGCGAACATCGACAGAAGGTGGTCGGTGACAGCGCCCATGCCCCCACGGAACTTCTTGATGAGCGTGGCATTCTCGTCGGGTACGGCCAGCCCGAACGCCAGGGCGGCGGCGCTGCCCGGTGTCTCGGGACCGCGAAAGGTGGTGTTGACGGCCAGGAATGCCAGCATGCCGCGTAGCGCGCCGTGCTTCTCCCGGTCAGGAAGGTGGCGGTCGAGGACGTCGCTGACCGATCCGAACAAGATGTCGCTGATCGCTTGACGCTCGAATTCGTTTGTCGCGCAGGCATACATCTCGTCGAGCGTCTTGGGCGGGCTGGCCGCATCGAAACGGCCGAGGGCCCGCGTGGGTGCCTGACACCACGCCATGAGACCGGCCATCCCGTTGACGGCCTCGGCGCCGTGCACCTCGTTGAGATGAGTCAGCAATCTCATGGGGTCGGTGTAGTAGATCACCGGGTCGTCGCCGATGCCGCGGAGTTGCACGCTCATCACGTCGAGATCCACGGTCGGCAGATCGTCGAGCCCCAGCGCCGCACTGACCACGGCGGAGGTGGGCACCTGCACCGACCCGGCGATCTCGAACCGGAAGCCGTCGAAGAGTTCGACCGTCGAGGCCATGCCGCCGGCATAGCGCTTGGCCTCCAGGCACACCGTGCGTAGGCCGGCGCGTTGCAGCAGCGCAGCGACGGTCAGACCGTTGTGTCCCGCACCGACGACGATCGCGTCGTAGTCCGTCATCGCCCGAGGCTGACACGCACGCCCATGTTTTGTCAATATTGACGAAACTTTGGATCAGCCCGGACTGCCGACTCCGGTCTGCAACAGCGCCAGCGCCTGGCGACACAACCTGTCCAGCTCGGGCAGGGAACGGTCCTCCCCCAGCATCCACACCTCCATGGCGCCGAACACCGCAGCGGCGATGCACCGCGCCGTCACCGTGATGCGCATGCGCTCCTCCGTGCCGGGCGCGGGCGGGTCCTTGGCGGCCATCCGCTCTTCGATCGCCTCGGCGAAGTCCGCCTCGACCTGCCGGATGTGCCGGACGATGCGACCCGGGTCGAGGTCGTGGGCCCGCATGGCGGCGATCTGAGTGACCGCCGAATCGTCGTAGGGGGCGGCCGAGATCGCCGACTGCACCGACTCGATGATGGGTTCGTCCGGCGAGCGCGAGGACAGCGCCGCGCGGAACCAGTGCAGTCCCGCGTCGTAATCGGCGAACAGCAGATCGTGCTTGGACGAGAAGTGCCGGTAGAACGTGCGCAGCGAAACACCGGCATCGGCGGCGATCTGTTCAGCCGACGTCTCCTCCACGCCCTGGGCCAGGAAACGGACCGTCGCGGCCTGCCGGAGCGCCTCCCTGGTGCGCTCGCTACGCGCCGTCTGAGCAGGCCGGACCATGCCGGTAAGGTACCCCAGCCACCGGACACGCCAGACGGACCCGAGCCGTTGCCATCGTCGGATGGCGTCGACACGCTAGTGTTGTGACGCACTGTGAAAAATTGACATCGGTGACGACGCGGGGGGCGACGGCTGGTGAAGGTCCACCATCTGAATTGCGGCACGATGCGGCCTTGGGGGGCAGGCACGGTGGTGTGCCATGTGCTGCTGGCCGAGGCGGACAGCGGCCTGGTGCTCGTCGACACCGGATTCGGCACGCTCGACTGCCGCCGACCGGCGCGGTTCGGCCGGTTCCGGCAGTACTTCTTCCGGCCGTCCTTCGATGAGACCGAAGCAGCCGTGAACCAGGTCGAGGCGCTCGGCTTCCACCGCAGCGACGTGCGGCACATCATCACCACGCATTTCGACGCCGACCACATCGGCGGGCTGGCCGACTTCCCCGACACCCAGGTCCACGTCACCACCGCCGAGCTGGATCACGCGGTGCGCTCACCCGCGCTGCCCGACCGAATCCGTTACCGCGCCGAGCAGTGGGCACACGGCCCTCACCTGGTGGAGTACGACATCGACGGCGAGGCGTGGCGGGGGTTCGCGGCCGCCCGAGAGCTCACCGGAATCGGCGCCGGCTTCGTGCTCATCTCGCTACCCGGTCACACCCGCGGACACGCCTGCGTGGCCGTCGACGCCGGCGATCACTGGATACTGCACGCCGGCGACGCCTTCTTCCAGGAGGGCACCCTCGAGGAGAACCCCCGGGTGCCGGCGTTGACGGCGTTCGAGAAGGCTGTGGCAGAGGACCGGAAGCAGGTGGCGGACAACCACTCTCGGCTCGTAGAACTGCATCGGCGCAACGAACCCGATCTGATGATCGTCTGCTCCCACGACCCGGCGCTCTATGAACAGGCCAGAGCGTCGCGCTGATCCCGGTGCCCCACCAGGGCGATCGACGCCTCCACCGCCTCATCGGTGACGTCGCTGAGACGACCGCCCTCCTCGACGGTGATCGCGGTCAGCTCACGCAAACCGCCGAGCAGCATGATGATGCGTCGACGCGGTACGGGACCGATTCCGGCCGAACGGAATTCGGTGCTGTCGCTGAGCGCATCGACCATGTCGATGAAGTGATCGAGCGCCTCGCGCTGCAATCCACGAGCGGCGCTACCCAACGCCGGCACGTCACGAATCCAGCTGAGCATCAACGCCGATCGCGCCTCTGCCGAGGCGATCCACGCCTCGATGGCTTGGCGCACTTGCTTCTGCCATGGCGCGGCCGGATCGACGGCCGCCCGGATCTGCTGGATCTGGTCGTCGTTGGCCTCTGACAGCAGAGCGACGAAGCACTCGTCGCGGCTGGTGAAGTGCTCGTAGAACGTGCGCCGCGAGGTGCGGGCCCGGCGCACGATCTCGGCGACGGTGGTCTTGGCGTAGCCCTGCTCGGCGATCGACGCTTCCAGGCCGTCCAGCAGCCGCTGGCGGAAGTCGCTCATGTCAGCGGCAGTAGTTGCGGGTGGCGAAGTCCAATGCCTGCCGGTACAGCGGGTCGAGGCCGCGCGCCGTCGCGACCGACGCCTTCGCCGCATCGAGTTCGGCGGGGCACTGCGGGGAGTGCAGCTTGGGCCACTCCTCGGCCATCAACGTCACCATCTCGCGGTTGAGCGCGTCGATGATCGCCCGCGACGACGCCAGATCCGGCGCGTCAGCAGGAGCGGTGGCCGGATCGAAGGTCCACTGCGCCAACCGCTGGTATTCGATGCCGACGGTGGCGTCGAGCTGATCGCGGAACGCGGTCTGCACGTAGGCGGGGTCGATCTGGAAGCCGCGGGCCTGATCGGCCACGTTGTCGAGCACCTGCTGCTCGCGCGCGGGGTCGACGACGGCGGTGCGGGTGTGGAACTTGTTGGCCGCCACGGGTTCGGCGATCTCCAGGCGGCGCACCGCGGCATCGACGAGATCGGTCACCGTGTGGGTGGGTTGCGCCGAGGCGACCGGCGCCGGGACAAGGGCCACCGCCAGACCGGCGACGGCCGCTGCGAGTGCACCACGGGTGTTCATGGTGGCCAGGGCCGGGATCGAACCGGCGACCTTCCGCTTTTCAGGCGGACGCGACAACCACTGACCTGCGGTTTCAACTTCTTTTGTGCGTCCTATGCGCCGCATTGAGCAAGGCTAACGCACTCGAGTTGTCCGACGAACGGACATAGACCGGACACGGTGCTTGCACTCCTGACCAGGAGCTTCGGCGCTGCCGCATGTGTCGCATGCGGCATCGGAGCCTCCGGGGAGCAGGCATCCCGATGCCCAGCATCGAATCATCAACTACCGGCTCGACACGATCGGCGGGCGGCTCGACATCGGCACCTGACGGGCCGCCCTTGGCGTCCCGATCTCCGGGTGCCTCGGTGGACGGGAGGTCGCGAGCGACCGAGGCCGCCAGGCCGCAGGGCGGGAGAGCGCCAGCGGTCGGCCGGATGGCCACCGAGGCGTCCGGCCTGAACCCTGGCGCGGCTGGCCGGCTTGTTATATGTGCCGAAAATGTCCGCGAGTCGGTCGACGACGGTATCGCGAAGGGCGAGCTGTGGGCGATCGACGCATTGGGGCTTCGGTTCCCGAGCCCCGAGATGGTCACCGCGGCCGCGGCCCTGTTCGAGCCGGCGGCTCCATGGGCGTCTGGTCCTGCCCGTCGGGAGGTCGAGCCGGAATCCGGACGGTTTCGCATTTCGATCGGTCCCGGTGTGGTGCGGCTCGGGTGGAGGAATTCCGTCCGTGCTGAGAAGACCGCCGAACGGGCCGTTGCGCATCACCAACGTGACGTGGACGACGCCAAGTTTCAAGTCAGGTCGAATTTGGCTGCCGGGGAATGTCATCAGGCCGTCGTGTCTTCGACACGACGGAGTCCTACGGAAGACGACCAGTGCGGTACCGGCGGTGTCATCACCGAATGGTCCAGAAAGTCACGGTCGTCGATGTGCCGCACCTTCGCCGAGCTCGACTACAGCCCGCTGATGGAATCTGGGCGCGTTCCGGCGATGGTGACGCTCACCTACCCCGGCGACTGGGAAGTGGTCGCACCTGATGGAGCTAGCGTGAAGCGACACATGGTTGTGTGGCGCAAGCGCTTCCAGCGTGAGTACGGCGAACCGGCACGCTATATCTGGAAGTTGGAATTTCAGCGTCGCGGTGCCCCGCACATTCACCTTTGGATGGCGCCTCCGATGTCACCGGGACGATCAGGCCTGGGCTTCGCGCAATGGCTGTCCGAAACGTGGGCTCAGATTGTCGACCATCCTGACGCCGTGCAGAAAGCGCGCCACCTTCTCGCCGGCACTGCTATCGACGTACGCAACGGGCTGAAAGCGTGCGACCCGAAACGGTTGGCGATCTACTTCGCCAAGCACTCGTCGCCGAACTTGCAAGGCGACAAGGAGTATCAGCACATCGTGCCGGAGCTGTGGCGAGAACCCGGTAAAGGTCCCGGCCGGTTCTGGGGTGTCCATGGACTCAAGAAGGCCATTGCCGTCGTTGAGGTCGGGCAGGACGCATACCTTGCTGCTCGGCGCATCGTACGGCGATGGTCACGCAACCAGGCAGTGTGCGGCGATTCCGCTAGCCGCTTCCCCACCGCCGTGGTGCCGCGCACGGCCACGCGCCTCGTCAACCGGATCGATCGTGACACCGGCGTCGTGGCGTGTCGGAGGATTCGGCGACGGCGAACGCTCTGCAATCAAGGGGGCCTTGCCGGCGGCTACGCGCTGGTAAACGACGGACCCGCGTTCGCCGCGCAGCTTGCGCGTGCGATCACGTAGACGCAGATCTGTTTTGCCGCTGCGATACCTCTTACCTCCTACTTGCGGCGGAAAAATGTCTGGACGACGTCCTTTAGTTCAGCGGTCTTGACCTTCGCCGTTTCGGTCAGATCATTTGCTACGTTCTTGGCCGCATCGGCTTGATCTGCGCCCCATACCTTGGCCACTGCGGCGCCATCGGCCCCAGTCGCCAACGCTTTGTTCAGCACTTCACCCGCGGCCTGGCCCCATCGCTTCACGTCGCTGGCGGCGTGATCGGAATCGATCCCGAGACGGTCTTGGAAGGCCATCACGCCCGTCGTAATCTCGTTGCTCGATCGCACCGCTGCAGGTGCATCGTACGGATTGAACAGCACCTTGGAGTTCGCGGTGCGAACGGTCTCATCCATCTGAGTCAGCAACCGGGCGGTGAGGGTCGAGAGGACATCCAGGCGTTTCCGGCGGGCTTTGACCAAGCCCAGTCGGTGGCTGTCGAGGTCCTCGGGAACGGCGTCGAGCACGCGGTCGAGTTCCAGAATGGCTACCCCGTCCTGAAGCTGCAGGCAGCGCGCTATCACCGCCAGCCACTCTCGCACCTTGGGTTCGGCGTCCTTAGTAGCCTTGGCGATCTTGCCCAGATCGGCTTTCTTCTTTAAATTCTCGGAGAGGGCCTCAAGTTGACGTATGGCGTACGCCTCTGTTTGTGCGAGCACCAAGGAACTCGACTGAATCTTCGACCAGGTGATCTCCGAGACCCGTCCAACCTGATCGCGGACTGTCAGCGCGTCCTCAATAGCCAAGTCGACACCGATCATGTTCGCGAGCACAGCATCCTTCTGGGCGCGCAGAATGTCATCGACCTTCTCGTTGATCTCCTGGAGATACTCCACGATTTGGTCCATCTGCTGCTGCATCGCCTGCTGCTGCATCATCGCCGACAGTGCGCACAGCGCCATGGGTCCGCTAAGCAGCGCCGTCGGCGCCTGGGCGATCTGAAGCCACTGCTTGACCTCACCAGGCTTCCCGATCATTGCGTGACTGACGCCCGGGGTTTTGGTCGCCATCAGGCCGTATTGCTTGACAGCCTGCGCCGATTCCGCGGTTAGCTTGACCCAGCGGCCCGAGTTCGCGGCTACCTCCGAGCCGACGCGCAATGCGGTGCCACCCGTACCGGCGAAGGACGAAAGACGGCGGACGTCCAGCTCCTTATAGGGCGCCGTACTGAGGCCTTGGTCGAGTAAGAAGCGCTCGACATCGGCTGAGTCACCGATCACGGCCAAACCCTCACCGTCGGTCACCAGTGGCGCTCCTAGTGTTCTCATGGGCGCGTTCATGCTGGTCAGCAAGGTTTTGCGGTGCGATACAACGGGATCGGCGTTCCTTGGGTGAATTGAGGGACGCGCACGCGGTGTGCCTCTAGGTTTCGGGGTTACCGCACCAACCGCAACCACAAGGAACGATCCGCGTGCGCGTCAGTACTGCATTTAACCGTCTGCTGGCCATTCCCGGAGCCACCGTCACCGACGTCGTGATCGGCGATGGCGACATCGAGGTCATGCTTCGGCCCCGAGCCCGGCTGATGACCTGTCCGTGCGGCAAACGGTGGCCCACCGCATACGATCGGCGCCGCCGGCGGTGGCGACATCTTGACCTGGCGCGTTGCCGGCTCTGGCTGGTCTATGACATTCGGCGAGTGAACTGCCCCAAGTGTGGAGTGACCACCGAAGCGGTGCCCTGGGCCCGACCCCTAGCCCGCCATACCCGCGACTTCGAAGACATGGTGCTGTGGCTGGCTCAACGCACCGACCGCACCCTGTATCGACGTTGATGCGCTGCGCCTGGGAGACGGTGACCGCGATCATCCACCGAGGCGTCGCCGAATTGCTCGACCAACGCCGACTCGACACGCTCTACCGTATCGGCGTCGATGAGATCTGCTACCGCCACCCGCACCGCTACCTGACGATCATCGGCGACCACGACACCGGCACCGTCATCGATATCCAGCCCGGACGAAGCAAGGAGTCCTTAACGAACTTCTATGACAGTCAACCTGATTCGATCCTCGACCAGATCGAAGCAGTCAGCATGGACGTCTCAAGCATCTACACCAGCGCCACGAAAGAACATCTCCCCAAGGCGGTCATCTGCTACGACGGCTTCCACCTGATGCAATGGGTCAACCGCGCCCTAGACCGCGTCTACGCCGAATCGATGACCGGACCCGGCCGGACCGCAATGAGCACCGCAGACTGGAAAACCGGACGCTGGGCGCTGCGCACCGGAGAGAACAAACTCAGCGACACCAAACGCGACCTGGTCAACCACATCACCCGCACCAACCGACGCATCGGACGGGCCTGGACCCTCAAAGAACAAGCTCGCGACCTCTACCGCTACGACCATCCACCCGGGGTCGCCCGCCAACGACTCAAAGCCTGGATCACCGCCGCCAAACGCTCCCGCATCCCCGTCTTCATCTCCCTCGGCAAACGCTTCCAGACCTACTTCGAGCCCATTCTGGCCGCCATCGAACTCCGCATCTCCAACGCCCTCCTCGAAGGCATCAACGCCACCACCAGGCTCGTCAACGCCCGCGGCTACGGCCACCACTCCGCCCAAACACTGGCCGCAATGATCTACCTCTGCCGCGGCGGACTACACCCCCAGCTACCCACAAAAACATGAGGAGCCGCTCACCAGTTCGATCTCGTTGGCCATCGTCTCTCCGTTGAAATTGAAGGCCATCAACCGGCCGCTTGGCTCACCTCGCAGACGCTACCGGTGGGCACCGACCTCTGGGACAATTGAGATTTGTCGCTGGCATCGGTCTACGGCGTTCGACGCTCTGCACAGCGTCCTGCGAATCCTGATCGGTTTGGGCGTAGCTGCACTGCAAATCCGGACCTTAGGGTTCCGAACATGGCTGCTTCTCCACCACAGTTTCATTCACCGGCACGACGGCCGCGGCCTGGCAGCGGTGGGTACTCAACGCGCTGCACAACTTTGACCTATACACGATCGACGACTGGGCGGCGCTCATGAAGAGCCACCTTGAACGATCCGGTGGAGCCACCCCAATGCAGACTGCGCGCCATACCGTTGATGCTCTGCACTACGTGGAGAGACTCAGGCGTACGACCGCAATCCTTGCCGCACAAGGCAATCCGGCGGCACGCTATCAACTGGCCGACGCCGCTCTCGACCTGAGGTCCGCTCTCGACAGGCTTCATGAAGCACGCGACGAGCTGCTGAAAGCCGCTGGGGCCGACCGTGTGACTGACGTTTAACGGTGGGCGACTGTCCGTGTGACAAATCAGATTCGCGCGCTCCTAGGCCGAGGTCCGGGGTGTTCAGTTTCTGAACACCAGTGGTCGGATCTCCCGACGGCCACCTGCGTAATTGAAATTGTTCGGGTTAGGAGCCCATTCCGTTGACAACGGAATAGCGTCATATCGCGAACATGGACGAAGTTTGCTCGGCCTGCGGGCGAGATGACATGCGCAGACGCAACCTGTTCGGGGTAACCCCTTGTTCCGCAGCCATCGGAACAGGTATGTTTTCCGAACAGGAGATGCTCATGACTGAACCAATCACTCCACCGCCCGGCACGGAGGCGGAGATCTTGACCGAGTGCACCGAACTACTCCGCGATCGTCTACCTGACGACTGGCGAGTCGACATTCAGAGACCGCCGATGGACGCCGCCATAGACGCGATCCTGGCACTCACCGCACCCGCGGGTGAGCAGGTTCGATTCCTCGTAGAGGCGAAGAGGCTAGTGGCCGGCCGCGACGTTCCTAGGATCTTGGAACAGTTGCAGTGGGCAGCAGATCGCGAGCTCATCGACACCGAGACCATGGTCATGTCCCGATACCTGGCGCCCCCAGTTCGCGAACGGCTGTCGCAGGGGAACATGTCGTTCATCGACGCCACCGGCAACATCTTGATCCAGTCGTCACGTCCCGCGCTGTTCGTTCGCGACCGGGGCGCCGATAAAGATCCGTGGCGAAGCCCTGGCCGGCCGCGCGGATCGCTGGCAGGTGAGCCCGCCGCGCGTGTAGTCCGGGCACTCATCGCAAAGCGGGGGCCGTGGTCGGCGCGCGATCTCGTCAGCGCGTCCGGGGCATCCACCGGCGCAACGTACCGGGTGTTGGAGTTCCTTCAGGAAGAGGGGCTGGTGGAGAAGATGGGAACGGACTACATCCTGAACGACTGGCCAACCCTCCTACGCCGATGGAGTCGTGACTACAGCTTCTTGCGCACCAACCGCACATCAAGCTACATCGAGCCTCGCGGCCTAGAGGCGCTGCAGAGCAAAGCTGCTAATTCTCAGTACTCACAGTACGCAATAACGGGAACGATCGCGGCAGCGCAGTGGGCGCCTTACGCACCCGCCCGCGCGGCGATGGTCTACGTCGATGATGCGGCGCGCGCAGCAAAAGAATGGGGCCTACGGCCAGCGGATAAGGGCGCCAATGTGATTCTCGCCGAACCCAAGTACGACGTCGTGTTCACCGGAACCGGTACCAATCGCGACGGTGCTGTCATTGTCGCGATTGAACAGGCGGCGGCAGACCTACTCACGGGTCCGGGCCGGAACCCCTCTGAGGGAGAGGAACTCATCTCATGGATGGAGCGAAACGAAAGTGAGTGGCGACGTGGATGACCTTCTCGTCAAAGCCCGTTCAGCCCTACTGGACGCACTTGAAGCCCTGAATGAACAACACAAATCGATTGTCGTGGTCGGCGCGCAGGCCATCTATCTGCACAGTGGCCACGCTGACGTTGCAATCGCCGAGGCAACTAAGGACAGCGACCTGGCGGTGGACCCTCGGGAACTCCCCGAAGAGCCACTTCTTGAAGAAGCGATGAAGCGAGCTGGCTTCTACCCGAACGTGAACGGGCAGCCTGGAGCATGGCTAAACCCGGCAGGCATCCCGGTCGATCTGATGGTTCCAGATGCGTTGTCGCAAGGCGGTAAATCTCATCGCGGAGCCCGAATCCCACCCCACTCCAACCAAGCAACAAGGCGGACCGTCGGGTTGGAAGCCGCCGTAGTGGACAACGAGCTCCGCACGATATCTGCGCTCGCCCCTGACGACACAAGGGCTTTCGAAGCCCGAGTCGCCGGGCCAGCCGCACTCTTGATCGCGAAAATCCACAAGATCCATGAACGGCGCGACCAACCTGACCGCCTCAACGATAAGGACGCTCACGATATCTACCGCCTGCTTGTGGCAACAACCGACACGGCCGCACTCGGATCGAGCTTTCAGCGCCTACTGTCCGACCCGATCTCCAAAACGGTGACCGAGCAGGCCCTCGATTGGCTGCGACCTCTTTTCGCCGACGGCCCCGACGCACTTGGATCGGTCATGGCAGGTCGGGCAGAGGAAGGGATCGGCGACCCCGACCTGGTGGCAGCTTCTGTTGCCGCGCTTGCAGCTGATGTGCTCGCTGCCGTCGCGGATGCGCCCGAGTAACCACACAACAGCGAGGGATACCTGCGTTGCACTCGGCGAGCAATCACCGCAGGTCTGCGGGCAGGTTCTTCGTGAGCTCCAACAGATCCACCTTCCCCTGGTCGGTGAACCCACCGATGAACACGGGGAAGTCCCACCTGTGGGACAGTTGCACGACAAGCACGGGGATAGCGTCCCGTGGAGTGGTGGACTTCGGATCTGGCGTGGTTCACGCGTTGTGATCAACGAGTCATGTTGAACGCTAGGCGATTTGGTGTTGTTTGGCAAGTGCTGCCGCAGCGTGTTTGGCGGCAATGACGGCACGTAAATCGTCCATGGAGACATCGGAGAGATAGCGGCGGGTGACCTGCCACTCGTCGTGGGATTCGATGACCACCGCAGTCGCCAGCCGCAGGAACGCCGCCGGATTCGGAAAGATCTCCACGACATCAGCGCGGCGCTTGATCTCCTTGTTCAACCGTTCGATCGGGTTGTTCGACCAGATCTTCTGCCAATGCGCCTTCGGGAACGCGGTGAAGGCCAGCACGTCGGTCTTGGCCTCGGCCATCATCGCGGCCACCTTCGGGAAGCTGGCCGCCAAGGTATCGGCGACGCGGTCCCACTGGTCGGCGACCTCGGCGGGGTCGGTGTGGGCGAAGATGGTCTTGACCGCCGCGGTGACCGCCGGGGCGTGTTTGGCGGACACCGCGGTGTGCAGATTTCGCATGAAGTGCACTCGGCACCGCTGCCACGATGAGTTCGCGAACTGTTGTGCCACAGCCGATTTCAATCCAGCATGCGCATCAGAGATCACCAGGTGCACACCACTGAGCCCGCGGACCCTCAGCGAGGCGAGGAATTCGCGCCAGAACTCGTAGGACTCGCTGTCACCGACGGCGGTGCCCAGCACCTCGCGCGTGCCGTCGATGGACACCCCGGTGGCCACCACGAGCGCCTGAGAGACCACGTGCGCCCCGATGCGCACTTTGCAGAACGTGGCGTCGCAGAACACGTACGGGAACTCGGTGTGGGCCAGGCTGCGGGTACGAAACGCCTCGATCTCCTTGTCCAGGCCGGCGCAGATCCGTGAGACCTCCGACTTGGACACGCCGGTCTGCACACCCATCGCGCTCACCAGGTCATCGACGCTGCGCGTGGACACCCCGTGGACGTAGGCCTCCATGATCACCGCGTGCAGCGCCTTATCGATACGGCGGCGCCGTTCCAGCAGCGACGGGAAGAACGATCCGGCCCGCAGCTTGGGGATCTGCACCTCGACGTCACCGGCGGTGGTCGAGATGGTCTTGGGTCGGTGCCCGTTGCGGTGGACGGTGCGTCCGTCAGTCCGCTGATAGCGGCCGGCGCCGATGGCCGCCGTGGCCTCGGCCTCGATCAGCTGCTGCAACCCGGCGCGGATCAGCTCGGCGAACACCGCGCCGACATCGGCGGACTTGAGCGCATCGAGTTGGGCAAGCAGGGCAGAATGATCCTGGGTCATCGCGTGGTGTGTCTTCCTGTTGAGTCACTTGGTAGGTAACTCACTGACCACTACGCGATGGCCCACCCCAACAGCGTCAACGACACACCCAGCACCGTCGTCCCCGCCCCCCGAAACTCCACCACGCTAGGGGACTTATCCAGCACGGGATCAGCAACAGCGCGAGTCGAGGTGCTCACGGACAACCGCGAGGTCCCGTGCGCGGTCACGGGCGATCCGCCTCGACTTCACCGTGAAGGCGGACTTCTCGATCACGATGAGCCGCATCCCGTGTTCGGGGATCTCGGTGCGCTTGCGTTCGTCGTAGCGCCGGCGTTGCTCGGCGCGGCCGACCCCGGAGACGGTCTGCCGACGGTCGAAGAACTCCACCGCTTTTGAGTGCTGCTCCTCCTGGAACTCCACGACGAGCCGCAGGTTCGGCCAGTACCCGTCGACGGGGAGCTCTGTACCGCGCGGTCGCGACGGTGACGGGTCTCCGCGAAGCCAGTCGAACCGCTGCTGACGACGTCCAACCAGGCCGAGGACCTCGTCGCACAAATCGAGGACGTAGTGCTCGTCGGAGTCCGCGCGGCCTGCCATTGCGCGATCATCGCACCGGCACTCACCCAGTTGCCCACGCCCCCGCGACATCACTGAAATCGCACGGAAGCGGCGGTCCGGCCCTGCTGCGCTCTGTACGTCGGAATACGGTGTGCTGATGCGGTGGTACGCGCGCCCCGAGGGTGACTGCGCACGGCTGAACCTCGCGCCTCAGCTCGACTCCTGGGACCGGGCTGACAACCGTAGCCAGGTGCAGCTGGGGAAGTTCCTGGACGAAGCGGACACGCTGCTCGCAGCGTCGCGGATCGACGGCCCGTGGGCACTGCGGCTCGACGTCGGCTTGGCACCGAATCTCGACCTGCTGGACAAGCGCGACCTCGACAACTACGCGAAGCCCCTCGCTTCCCGGCTGTCCGACGGCGGGCTGGTGTCGGTCTGGTGCACCAAGCGCAGCGGTGGACACTCCGCCCTGAGAATCGAGGCAGCGCGCGCGGTGCCCGCGCCACCAGTCGGTGTTTTGCACGCTAAGACGACTAGCTCTTGGGACGGACCCGCGGCAAAGGAGCAGATTCGCTCAGCCCTTGCGGATGTCCCGGAGCTGCCGGATGGACCCGTCAGGCTTGAACTCGCCTTCACCGTCGGACCGAGCAGGAACTGGCTGAACCTCTGGAAGCCAACCATCGACTCGCTGGGTACCCTCCTCGGCCATGAACAGCCGTTTCGCCCGTGGAACCCCCGCGACGGCAGGATCACTGAGCTGGGCATGCACCTCGACATCGATTCGTCGCTGCGGTACGAAGTCCACATCGGCATCGCAGCTCACCCCGTCGTGGCGGCGTCTGTGGAGGCCCGGTAGTGCGCGTACCTGCCCACCGCTGCTAGCCCGCCTCGAACCCCCAGGTGATCGCGCGGGCGAGACTCGACGAGTAGTACGCGCGGTCGGCTGTCTTCTTAAACCGCAGCGAGCCGGGGTGCTCCGGGAACAGTAAGTAGGTCGTGCCCGGTTTGACGGCCGACGGCTTCACGAACGGCCACGTCAGCCGCCGCGCGGCAGGGTACCGAGCCGCGAGCACTTTCTCCGCATCCGCGCCCAACCCGATGATCAGCCGCGGCGACACGACGTCCAGCTCCTCGTGGAGGAACGGGAGACAGTTGTCGATCTCGTGGGGATGTGATCGCCGGTCGTCGATAGGGTGGCAATGCACCACGTTCGTAATGAACAGTTCGCGCTTCTCCCGGCCGGCGACCTCCAGCGCCCGGTCGATGTAGGTTCCGCTGCCGCCGGTGAAGGGGACCCCGGATTCCATGCACTTGCGGCAGAGGCTCTGTCCGACGATGGCGACGGGAGCGTGCGCCGATCCGTATCCCGGTGCCGAAGCAGTCACACCGGGCGCGTTCATCCCCGGGCACTCCCGGCACCTGCTGATCTGCTCGGCGATGAGGTTCAACCGCCTCCGCCTAGAGTCCGTAGCCATGTCGCAATGGTCTCACCGGTCCCCGACGCGACGACCGCGATTGCGAGAAGGCTCCCGCCTACGTCGGCGCCCCGTGCGAGGCTTGCCGCGGCGTAGGGAATCAACTGTGTCCCCGCCGCGTCGAAAGGGGCCGAGATGTGGCAGGAGGGACACGCTGCTGTAGGCGATCTGCTGAAATCCCCCGTCTTCGGTCCGGCCGACCGGATGCAAGAGCCACTCCCCGTAAGCAACTGGTGGGCGGATCGCGGAATCGTGCTCAGCTCAACCGAGCTCAACCGCACCGCGTTGTTTAGGCTCGCGGCGCAGTGTTGGGGGAACGACGAACCGGACTGGGTGACGTTCCTCTGGCACGTACTCGCGTGGGGAGTGGTGGGCGACTATAGGAACGCGTCGAAGATCGTCAACAGTGCCGGCGACGCCGAACAGCGTGCGCGGCTGAACGGCGTCTTGCGGGCCGCCGCCGAAGCGAGCCGCCACGGTGACATCCGCTCCGCCTACACCGCGATCCACGGCAAAGTTGCCCGTTTGGGGCCAGCCTTCTTTTCGAAGTTCCTGTACCTCACCTCGAACCGGGACTTGCCGGGGTCGCGGTGCCTGATCCTGGATTCCCGGGTCAGTGCAGCGGTTTTCACACTGACCGGTCGTGAATACTGGAAGGAGACGGCGGCGACATACGAGCACTTCTGCGGCCAGGTCCACCGGTGGTCCGAGTTGTTCGGCGAGCCGGACGACGTCATCGAATTCAGGCTGTACCAGTTCGGCCGGCTGATCGCCTCGTCACGGTGGCGGTGGCTCCATGCTGAAGCCTCGCTGTACCGCGAAGGCCGGCGCCACGTCGGGTTCGACGACATCGCCGAGCGGCGAGCGCGTCTCATGGGCTGGACGACCGTCTAGGACGATCGAAGCGGACAACGGGCACGACACGTCGCCGCAAAACGATTGGGCAACATCGCGCCGCGAGATCGGTCCCGTCGAACACCTTCCAGAACCGCATCGCCGCTGCGTCGTCCTGGATGCGCGGAACCCGCTGGGTCTCACCCGGTCGGCAGGATCTCCATCACGTCCCACCGGTCCTTCCACTCAGCGATGCGGGCCACCGGGATTGCGTGGTGGGTGCTCGCGTCATTCTTGACGCGGTGGCCGCCGGAGTCCGCGAGGTACTTGCTGTGCGCTGTGTGGATATCGTTCTCAATCCACCACTGCGGCACGACGTAGAACTCCGGGTATGCCTTTCCGAGGTCGACGAGTACCCAGTACTTCGTCTCGACCTCGGGTGCCCTCCGCTTCCTGCCCCGCTTCATGCTGGTCTGCCACGTGCCGGCCGTCTTCGTCTTGACCTGGATGCTGATCACGCGGTCGTGGCTGGCGTCGCTGGCCAGCAGATCGATATCGTGCATGTTCCCGGAAAACGTCACGGCGTAGCCACCGCGCCGGTGGATCTCTGCAGCGACGAAATGCTCCCCAGCCGAGCCGACCTGCTGGGTTGTGAGCTTGGGACGTTTGAACGTGGCGATCACGCGCTGACCGTATCGCCAGGCGCGGAACCTGGCGACGATTCGGACATTCCGCCGAGGCAGGCGCGGGGTCGACGCCGTTCAAACTCTTGCCGGGCTAGAGAAGCTGATGGACAAGCGCGGCAACGAGATGGCCGGCCGCACACGCGAGCACCATCCGAATAAAGTCTCACCCCTGGTCGTGCTGCTGATCGACGAACTTGCGGACTAACCGCCTACATGAGCGACCCAGCCCTTCGTAAAGAAGCCGCCGCCTCGTTGTCACGGATCCTCACCAAGGGTCGAGCGCTGGGGATCGTGGTTGCCGCCTTTCTCCAGGACCCTCGCAAGGAAGTCCTGCCGATGCGAGGTCTGTTTACCCAGACCATCGCGCTTCGACTGCGATCCCGCGAGGAAGTCACGATGGTCCTCGGCGACGGCATGGCCGACACGGCGCCAGCGCACCGAATCGAACCCGACAGACCCGGCACTGGCTACGTCATCGCCGAAGACGGCCATACGGCCAAGGTCCGATCCGATTTCTGGTCCGACGATCAAATCCGCGCCACCGCACGGCAATACGGGAAAACCGAGGATCGCCGATGGGAGAGCAGTGAATGGCCGGTCCGACTCAATCCAAGCAACGAGGTGAATCCATGGTGATTCACAGTCTCCGGGAAGCACTCGTGTCCACCGGGAGTTTTCCTGAGCTGCTGACCGCTGATCAAGTGTCAGCGCTCCTTGGCGTCTCTGCCGCAACGCTCAGCCGGTGGGCTGCGCTCCGTGAAACCACGGGAGAGCCGATCGGGCCGCCCTGCTACACGTTGTCCGAGCGGGTCCGTCGTTGGGATGCTGCCGAAGTCCGCGCTTGGCTCAAGCAGGTGCGTCGGTAGTGGCCGGCAATACGCCTCGCGGCATCCGAAAGCGCCTTAACGCCGCTGGCGAGCCCCGCTACCAAGTCCGCTATCTGATCCGTGACCCCGATGCATTGTCCGGTTGGGTGGAAACGTCCGCGACCTTCCCGACGCTGCGCGAGGCCAAAGCGTTTAAATCCGAACGCGACAACGAAGCCGCCCTTGGTGCACGTCGGTTCGATCCCCGCCTCGGTCGCACGCCGCTGCAGCGGATCTGGACGCAATTCTCCGAATCCAAGAAACCGGCGGTGTCGCCGAAGACCTAGAGCGGCTACACCCAGCATTGGCAACTGCGCATCAAGCCCCGCTTCGGCCACGTGCCAGTCGACGAAGTCACCCGCGCCGACGTTCAGGCGTTCGTCGATGGCCTGAAAGTCGGGCCGTGGGCGAAGGTCTCAACGCTGCGCCTCCTGCGGTCAATTCTCGACGTCGCACACCAGGACGGCCGCATCCACCGCAACCCCGCCCTCGGTGTCTCGGCAGGCCGGATTCCCGAGCGGGAACGTCACCGCTACCTCACCGCACAAGAAGTCCAGAGACTCGCTACCGCGTGTGGGGACCAGGGCGACGTGGTGACCCTCCTGGCCTATACCGGCCTGCGGTGGTCCGAACTCGTCGGCCTCCGGGTCAAGGACATCGACCTGACCGCTCGTCGGCTCTATGTCCGACGGGCCGCACCGGAAGTAGAGGGCCGCATCGTCATCGGGCCGCCCAAGACTCGGGCCGGTATCCGAACTGTCCCGCTCCCCCAAGTCGTCGTCGACATCCTCAAAATGCGGATCGGCGGGCGGGCACCTGACGAGCCCGCTATTACCTCACCGAACGGCGCGATGCTGCGCTCCAACAACTGGCGTCGCCACACGCACTGGAACAAAGCCCTCGAGAAGACCGACCTGGCGCCACTCACCATCCACGATCTGCGCCACACCTACGCCAGCTTGGCCCGTAAATCCGGTGCTGACCTCCGCTACGTGCAGAAGACCATGGGCCACTCAACACCGACCGTGACGGCGAACATCTACAGCGACCTCTACTCCGATGAGCTGGACCAGGTCGCAACGAACCTCGATCAGCTTCACGCGACCGAAATTCACACACCGAAGACCGGACAAGAACCGGACAAAGAAAACTGACAACCGAGTGCAAGACCCGTGTCAATGCAGGTGAAGAATGGTGGCCAGGGCCGGGATCGAACCGGCGACCTTCCGCTTTTCAGGCGGACGCTCGTACCAACTGAGCTACCTGGCCGGAAGGCCATCGACTCGCGCCGACGAACCTCGCCAATATGGCGACCCTGACGGGACTCGAACCCGCGACCTCCGCCGTGACAGGGCGGCGCGCTAACCAACTGCGCCACAGGGCCTTACTGTGCAACCCGACAACTCGCGTTGCGCGTACCCCCAACGGGATTCGAACCCGTGCTACCGCCGTGAAAGGGCGGCGTCCTAGGCCACTAGACGATGGGGGCCAAGTCCGAATTCCTCCGGGGTACTCACAACCACGTTCGTTGGGAGCTTCGATAGCTTAGGGTACCGACACCCGAATCCTCAAACGGCCACCCCCGCAGTATCCTTTTGCAGGCACGCACGCCACGCCCCTATAGCTCAGTCGGTAGAGCTACGGACTTTTAATCCGCAGGTCCCAGGTTCGAGCCCTGGTGGGGGCACCACATTCACAACGCGACCATCAGAACGGCCGCCACCAGCACGGCGAGCATCGCCGCCGCCCCTGCGAGCACCGCCACGACCCGCTGCCGCGCCCCACTCAATCCCTGAGGCGCACCGTCCAGACAGGCCCGCATCTGCTCGGCCGTCGCAAAGCGCCACCGCGGGTCCGGCGACATCGCGCGCTCCACGGTGGCCACCAACGCCGCATCGAGATCCGGCCGCAACACCGCCAGCGGCGTGACCGCTCCCGCCGCGATGGCATCGGCCAGCCCCGTCAGGGTCTCCTGCGGGTAGGCCCGGCGGCCGGTGAGCGCCTCGTAGGCCACCACGCCGAGCGCGTAGAGGTCGTCGCTGGGCGTCGCGGGCCGGCCGGCGGCGCGGTCGGCCGGCATGTAGGCCATGGTCCCGAAAACCCGGTTGGTCAGCGTCTGTGGCGTGTCGGCGCTCTTGGCCACCCCGAAGTCGGCGACCTTCACGGTGCCGAACCAGGTGAACAGGAGGTTGGCCGGTTTGATGTCGCGGTGCAGGATGCCGCGTGCGTGCGCGGCGCCGAGCGCGTCCAGCACGTCGCTCAGGATGCCCCGGACATGCTGCGCCGGCATGGGACCGCCGCGCGCCAGGGCGTCGGCCACACTGCGGCCCGGCAGGCGTTCCAGCACGATGTAGTGCCGGCCGCGGTGCACGCCGGTGTCGTGGACCGCGACGACGTGAGGGTGGTCCACGACGGCCGCAGCGCGAGCCTCGGTCGCGAACCGGCGGCGGGTGTCGGGCTCGTGACTGACCGACGGATAGAGGAGCTTGACCGCCACGGGGCGGCCCAGCTGCAGATCCCAGGCATCGCGTACCTCGGCCATTCCGCCACGGCCCAGAATGCCTCGCAGCTCGTAGCGACCGCCCAGGACCTCCGGCGCGTGCATGCGTTCAAGCTAGCCGCTGCGGCGCCGGCGCAAACCTGACGCGGCCGTGGCGAACCCTCGTAGGATCGGCGTCGATGTACATGTCACGACCACCGCGGCCCTCGTGGTGGCGGCGCCATCCGCTGCTGACGGCGTCCGCTGCCGCGGTGGCGCTCTGGTGGACGTGGCTGGGGTGGTACCCGGCGGTGATCCTGGTCACCGCGTCGGTGGCCGTCGTCGCGGTCCGGCGTCGCCGCAAGGCGACCGCCATCCGCAACGCCGGCCTGAGGGCCCGCGCCGACTACGAACACCAGCTCACCTTGGCCGGTGACCCGCACGGGTTCTACGGCCGCTTTCCGCCCGCGGACTGGTACGGCCGTCCCTCAGTCACGCAGGGCCGGACAGGCCCACCCCGATGGTGATCTCCGGCTGCTGCGCGGGGTCGAGCCACTGCAGCACCGACTGCATCTGATCCCGGCCGATCGCGACACACCCCCACGTGGGCTCACCATCGGTGACGTGCAGGAAGATGCCCGCTGAGCGGCCCGGAACCCGCTCCGGATTGTGGTCGATCAGCACCGCGTAGTCGTAGATCTCCCCGGAGTCGTAGAGGTTCTCGGCGTCCTCCGAATCGATCTCGGCGGCGTGCACATGGGTGTTGTACGTCGGGGAGTCCACATCCTCGTCCCACCAGTCCTCGTCGGTCGCCACGAAGTAGGGCATACGGGTGCCGGGGTTCTCGCTGCGCCCGAACGCCTGCCCGAGCGGGAAGGTGCCTTCCGGGGTGCGGAACACGTCGTCGGCCGGGGCACCCACCCCGAGGCCGCCCAGGTCCGCCCGGGTGGGGCCCAGCACCACGCGCCACGTCCCGTCGACGCGCTCGTAGGTTGTCAGCTCCCCCACGGGCGAATCCGATTCCGGCGCACTGACGACGATGCGTTGTGCAGGCGACTCGCTGCCGGGTTCGGCGGCGGCGCCGCCGGCGGTGCCGGTCGCCAGGATCATCAACAGCGGCGCGACGGTCAGTTTGCCCAGCACAGAGTCGAAACTACGCGTGTCAGACCGTCGGACAGTAGAAGTGTGGGTCGCCGCGATACTCGACCGGCGGCAGGTTGCGCGCCGGGGTCTCCACCAGCGGCGCGTCGGACGGCAGGCGGCCGTGTGCCCGGTCCCAAGCCGAACGTTTGCGCGGATGCATCAGCATCCGCTTCGGCAGCAGGCGGGTGGTCAGGTAGACCGCACGGCCGAACAGTGCGTGTAACCGTGCCTGCCGCGGGGTCCACGAGTACCCCATCAACTCACGCACCGGCGGGTCGTAGAGGCCGACCGTCGCGAAGTTGAAGAAGCGCTGCATCCCGGCGATGTTGAGCCGCCACAGCCAATCCGGCAGCCAGTCCAGCGACGGGTGCTTGGGCATCGTCGACAGGTCCATGACCTCGCGCGCGGCCCAGTTGTTCTCCAGGACGTTGCGGCACATGTGGTCCCAGTACCGCTCGAAGTCCTCCCAGCTGGCGGGCACCGGCCGCATGCTCATGCCGTACATCCGGTACCACGTGACGTGCTCGTCGAAGAGCTGCCGTTTCTGCGCGTCGGTCAGCCCGCCGCCGACCCACTCGGCCGCCAGCAGCGTGGACTTGAAGAACGTGGCGTGCGCCCAGTAGAAGACGTCGGGGTTCAGTGCGCTGTACCGCCGGCCCTCGTCGTCGACGCCCTTGATGCCGATGTGATAGTCGCGGACCTCGGCTCCGGTGCGTGGGGCGCGGTCGCCGTCGAACACCACACCGCCGATGGGATACACCGACCGGAACAGCCGGGGCATGCGCTCGAGGAAGAAGATCGAATGCTGCGCCACGGCGGCACCGAGCTGCGGGTGCATGTTCTGCATCGAGCCTGCCCACGGGCCCTGCAGCATGCCGGTCCACTGTCCGAAGTACTTCCACGTCAGCGAGTCGGGGCCCAGCGCCGCGGGTACGTCGTCGTAGCCGCCGGTCACGGGACAGCCGGCGGTCACCGGTACGTCATCGGACGCGCTGGTCACCGGGCATGTGGCGGACGTATCTTGAGTCACTGTTCGCGCTACCCCGATTCTGACTACATGCGTTGTCAAAACGAAGCATAGGAGGACTGTGCCGTCCGGTCAACGACAGGGCAGATGGTCCGGCGTTCCCGTGCGGGAGCGCCCCGCCCTGCGCCGTGACGACCTGATCGCCGCCGGGATCGAGCTGCTCGGCAGCCCGGGCGGCCCGAGCCTGACCGTGCGGGCGGCGTGCCGCGCCGCCGGATTGACCGAGCGCTACTTCTACGAGAGCTTCACCGACCGCGATGACTACGTCGCCGCGATCTACGACGAGGTCGGCAGTGCGGCGATGGCGACGCTGGCGAAGTCGGAGAGCATGCGGGACGCCGTCGAGCGATTCGTCGCGATGATGGTCGACGATCCGGCGCGCGGCCGTGTGCTGCTGCTGGCGCCGGAAGCCGAGCCGGTGCTGGCCCGGTCGGGCGCGCGGTGGATGCCGAACTTCATCGAGCTGCTACAGCAGAACCTGACCCGCATCACCGACCCGACCACCCAGGCGATGGTTGCCACCGGCCTGATCGGGGCACTCACTGCACTGTTCACCGCGTACCTGGACGGTCGGCTCTCGGCGACTCGGGAGCAGTTCATCGACCACTGCGCGGAACTGCTGCTCCACGGCGCAACACGCTGAATCGCGGCACGGGACACGGGTGTGACCTCCCGCGCGGCGACTTGAATGTCACCGGCAGACACAGATATATTGACTGCAACTACGAGGTACAGATATCGGAGGTGTCATGGCCAAGGATCTCACTGATCTGCAGCTGCTGACCGAACTGGAGCCCGTCGTCGAGCCCCTGGTCAACCGGCACATGAAGATGAAGAAGGACTGGAACCCCCACGACTTCATCCCGTGGTCCGACGGCAAGAACTACTACGCCCTCGGCGGCCAGGACTGGGACATCGAACAGTCGAAGCTCTCCGAGGTCGCACGGACCGCGATGTTGACCAACCTGCTCACCGAGGACAACCTGCCGTCCTATCACCGCGAGATCGCGATGAATTTCAGCATGGACGGACCGTGGGGCTTCTGGGTCAACCGGTGGACCGCCGAGGAGAACCGGCACGGCATCGCCCTGCGCGACTATCTCGTCGTCACCCGCAACGTCGACCCCGTCGAGCTGGAGATGCTGCGCGTCGAGCAGATGACCCGGGGCTTCTCCCCCGGCCAGAACCAGCAGGGCGGCCTCGAGCTGTTCGCGGAGAGCCTGTTCGACTCGGTCATCTACGTGACGTTCCAGGAGCTCGCCACCCGCGTCTCGCACCGCAACACCGGCAAGGCGTGTGACGACCCGATCGCCGATCAGCTGCTGCAGCGCGTCTCCGCGGACGAGAACCTGCACATGATCTTCTACCGCGACGTGTCCGAGGCCGGCTTCGAGATCGCCCCTGACCAGGCGATGAAGTCACTGCACAAGGTGCTGCGCAACTTCAAGATGCCCGGCTACACGATCCCCGACTTCCGTCGGCGCGCGGTCACGATCGCCTCCGGCGGTGTCTACGATCCGCGCATCCACCTCGAGGACATCGTGATGCCGGTGCTCAAGAAGTGGCGGATCTTCGAGCGCGAGGACTTCAACGGCGAGAGCGCCAAGATGCGCGACGACCTCGGCCTGCTGGTCGAGGAACTGCAGGAGGCCGTCGACAAGTTCGAGGTCGCCAAGCAGCGCCGCGAAGAGCGCCTGCGTCAGATGGCGGAGAAGAAGGCCGCCAAGGCACAACTGGTGGGATCATCGACGTCGTAGCCCCCGGCAGCGAATCGACCCGATCTGGATTGCAGATCGGGTCGATCGCGTTGCGCAGCCCCGTCGTCCTGGCCCCGATGGCCGGCGTGACCAACGTGGCGTTCCGGACGCTGTGCCGCGAACTCGAACTCGCCCGCGCCGGCACCGTCAGCGGCCTCTACGTCTGCGAGATGGTGACCGCCCGTGCGCTGGTCGAGCGGCACCCGGTCACGATGCACATGACGACGTTCGCGCCGGAGGAGTCGCCGCGCTCCTTGCAGCTCTACACCGTCGATCCGGTCAACACGTACGCGGCGGCCAAGATGATCGTCGACGAGAACCTCGCCGACCACATCGACATGAACTTCGGCTGCCCGGTGCCCAAGGTCACGCGCCGCGGCGGCGGTGCGGCCCTGCCCTACAAGCGCCGCCTGTTCGGTCAGATCGTGGCCGCGGCGGTCAAGGCGACCGAGGGCACCGATGTTCCGGTCACCGTCAAGTTCCGCATCGGCATCGACGACGAGCACCACACCCACCTCGACGCCGGGCGGATCGCCGCGGAGGAGGGCGCCGCTGCGGTCGCGCTGCACGCGCGCACGGCTGCGCAGCGATACTCGGGGACCGCCGACTGGGAGCAGATCGCCGCACTCAAAGCCCATGTCGCCGGGATTCCGGTACTCGGAAACGGTGATATCTTCGACGCTCGTGACGCGCTGGCCATGATGGCCGCGACGGGCTGCGACGGCGTCGTGATCGGCCGGGGCTGCCTGGGGCGGCCGTGGCTGTTCGCCGAACTCTCCGCCGCCTTCAACGGCGAGACACCGGCCACCCCGCCCACCCTGGGCGAGGTCGCGTCCATCATTCGTCGACACGGCGAGCTGCTCGCCGCGCACTTCGGAGAGGACAAAGGCATGCGCGACATGCGCAAGCACGTGGCCTGGTACCTGCACGGATTCCCGGCGGGAGCAGACCTACGGCGATCATTGGCGCTGGTCAAGACGATCTCGGAGCTAGACGACCTGCTCGGCGAGCTCGAGCCCGACGTGCCGTTCCCGGCGGCCGCCAACGGCCCTCGCGGACGGCAGGGCTCCGCGGCGTCGGTGTCCCTGCCGGAGCACTGGCTCGACGATCCCGAGGACTGCGCGGTCCCCGTCGGCGCCGACGTGATGCATTCGGGCGGCTGACCGCCCGCTTGACACGCGTCTCGACTGGATATCGATCCTCGCCCGAGGACTTCGGTCGGCTGGCTCTCTCCCAGGATGTCTCAGTACGATGAGATGCCAGCGAATGGCAGATGTACCCGGCTCATCACGCCCAGCCGGGATCAGTGCTTATCGAGTCGGAGACGGCGTTCACCCGCGGTGCGCGTCAGCACCGCCGAGACGCCTGTGGAGCAATGGGAGCTGAAAGGCCGGTAGACGATGAGTGACGGTGATCACGCCACTCGCGGCCGCCCGGATCCCGACGAACCGAACCGCGACAACGAATGGCTTACCCGATCGGCGCGGCCGGCACCAGGCGCCGCGCCGTGGGAGCGGGGAACTGACCCCTCCGACGAGGACTCCGCCGCCTCCAACCGGGGTGACGGCGAACCCGCGCCGATCACCGTCGCCGACCTGATCGCGAAGATTCACGGCGAGGCCCCGATCCCCGCGCCCACCCGCCACCGTGCTGAACCAGAGGCCGAACCCGAGGTCGATCCCGAGGCCGGCACCGATCCAGAACCTGCGCGCGACCGCGAACCCGAGCCCTACCCCGCCGACGAGTTCGACACCACGATCCTGCCCGTCCTGGACTCCCCCACCTCGGAGTTACCGGATCTGACGGCCGCCGCGATCCGCGAGGAGCCGAAGCCGCAGCGCGCAGGGCACCGTCGCAGCGTCATCGCGGGACGAGTCGTGGCGGCGCTGGTCGCAGTCCTGGCCCTGGTGTTGACCGGCGGCGCCTGGCAGTGGCAGTCATCGAAGAACAACCTGCTCAACCGCGTCTCGGCACTCGACCCCGACTCCCGCGACATCGTCGACCCCAACGCTCAGTTCGGAGACGAGAACTTCCTGATCGTCGGCACCGACACCCGCATCGGCGACAACAGCGAGATGGGCGCGGGCACCACCGAGGATGCGGCCGGTGCCCGGTCCGACACGGTGATGCTGGTCAACATCCCGGCCAACCGCAAACGCGTCGTCGCAGTGTCCTTTCCCCGCGACCTGAAGATCGAGCCGATGAAGTGCGAGGTCTGGAACCCCGAGACCCGCCAATACGGGCCGATCTACGACGACCAGACCGAGTCCTGGGGACCCGAAGAGGCCTACACCGAATACAAGCTGAACTCCGCATTCGCCGTCGGCGGCCCGAAATGCCTGGTCAAGGTCATCCAGAAGCTGTCCGGCCTACACGTCAACCGATTCATGGCCGTCGACTTCGCCGGCTTCTCCAAGATGGTCGACGCGCTCGGCGGCGTCGAGGTGTGCAGCACGACGCCCATCGAGGACTACGAGCTCGGCACCGTGCTGGCCAAAGCCGGTCGTCAGATCGTCGACGGGCACACCGCGCTGAACTACGTGCGCGCACGGCAGGTGACCACCGAGACCAATGGCGACTACGGGCGCATCAAACGGCAGCAGCGGTTCCTGTCGTCGCTGCTGCGCTCACTGATCTCCAAGGACACGTTCTTCTCGCTGTCCAAGCTCAACAACGTCGTCAACATGTTCATCAACGACAGCTACGTCGACAACCTCGACACGAAGGACCTCGTCGACCTCGGTCAATCGGTGCAGGGCGTCAACGCGGGCAGGATCACCTTCGTCACCGTGCCGACGGTCGGTTACGCCGACGACTACGGCAACGAGATCCCCCGTACCGACGACATGCGCGCGTTGTTCGACGCGATCATCAACGACGACCCGCTGCCCGAAGAGCGCAACGCCGACAACACCCCGGTCCCGGGCACTCCCGAGTCGCCGGCGAACGGTGCACCTGCGTCCCCGACGCCCAACGACGGCGAGGTCATCGAGGCCGTGGCGACCGACCCCGCGGACGTGACGGTGCAGGTGTCGAACTCCACGTCGGAAGCCGGCCTGGCCTCGACCGCCGCCGATGCACTGCGCACCCACGGTTTCAACATCACCGATCCCGACGACTACCCCGGTCCGTTGGACCACACCACGGTGTTCTTCTCCCCCGGCAACGAGAAGGCGGCCGCAACGGTGGCCTCGTCGTTCCCCGACCCGACCATCGAGCGGTCCAGCGGCCTCGGCGACGTCGTGCAGGTGGTGCTGGGTAAGGACTTCTCTGCGGTCGGCACGCCCATGCCGAGCGGCGCCACGGTCAAGGTGCACGTCCTGCGGGGTTCCAAGAACGCCGCCAGCGAGCTCCCCGAGGACCTGACCATCACCAACGCCGCCGACACGTCCTGCGAATAGCAAGCGCCATTCACCTGGCGTTCACCGGCCGGCTCGTGACGATCTGCGCAGGTAACCCGTAGGCTTTTGATCATGCGTACCGCGTACCACGAGCAGCTGGAAGCCCTGTCCACCCAGCTCGGCGAGATGTGCGGGCTGGCGGGCGTTGCCATGGAGCGCGCCACACAAGCCCTGCTGCAAGCCGATCTGGCGCTGGCCGAACAGGTGATCACCGACCACGAACAGATCGTCGCGATGAGCGTGCGCGCCGAAGAGAGCGCATTCGTGCTCCTGGCGCTGCAGGCCCCGGTGGCCGGGGACCTGCGCGCGATCGTCAGCTCGATCCAGATCGTCGCCGACGTCGACCGGATGGGCGCGCTGGCCCTGCACGTCGCCAAGATCGCCCGGCGTCGTCACCCCCAGCATGCGCTGCCCGAAGAGGTCAACGGTTACTTCGCCGAGATGGGCCGGGTGGCCGTCGAACTCGGCCACAGCGCTCAGGAGGTGCTGATCACCCGCGACCCGGAGAAAGCAGCACGCATCCGCGAAGAAGACGACGCGATGGACGACCTGCACCGGCACCTGTTCACCGTGCTGATGGACCGTGAGTGGCGCTACGGGGTCGCGGCGGCGGTCGACGTGACGCTGCTGGGCCGCTTCTACGAGCGCTTCGCCGATCACGCCGTGGAGATCGCGCGCCGGGTGATCTTCCAGGTGACCGGGCACGCCCCCGAAGAGGAGGAGCTACCGGCCACACGCTGACAGCTCCCGACAGCGAGCGAGCCCCCCGGAATTCTCTCCGGGGGGCTCGCTCGCTGTCGGGGTGATTCGGTCAGCCGAAGCGGCCCGAGATGTAGTCCTCGGTCGCCTTCTGCGTCGGGTTGGAGAAGATCTTCTCGGTGTCGTCGATCTCGATCAGCTTGCCCGGCTTGCCGGTCGCCTCGAGGTTGAAGAACGCCGTCTGATCGCTGACACGGGCCGCCTGTTGCATGTTGTGGGTGACGATCACGATCGTGAAGTCCTGCTTCAGCTCGGCGATCAGATCCTCGATCGCCAGCGTCGAGATCGGGTCCAGGGCAGAGCACGGCTCGTCCATCAGCAGCACGTCCGGTTGCACGGCGATCGCCCGGGCGATGCAGAGCCGCTGCTGCTGGCCACCGGAGAGCCCGCCGCCGGGCTTGTCCAACCTGTCCTTCACCTCGGTCCACAGGTTCGCGCCCTTGAGCGACCGCTCGGCCACCTCGTCGAGCGTCTTCTTGTTGCGCACGCCCTGGAGCTTCAGGCCGGCAACCACGTTGTCGCGAATCGACATGGTGGGGAACGGATTCGGGCGCTGGAAGACCATACCGATGGTCTTGCGCACCCCGACCGGGTCGACACCGGCACCGTAGATGTCGTCACCGTCGAGCAGAACCGAACCTTCGACGCGGGCGCCGGGGATGACCTCGTGCATCCGGTTCAGGGTGCGCAGCACGGTGGATTTGCCGCAGCCCGACGGTCCGATGAACGCGGTGACGCTGCGCGGCGGCACCGACATCGACACGTCGGCGACGGCGTGGAAGCTGCCGTAGTAGATGTTGACGTCTTTGAGATCGAGTCGCTTGGCCACAGCAGTCTCCTAAACCTTCTTGGGCGCAAAGAATTTGGCGATGAAACGGGCACCGACGTTGAGCAGCGCGATGACGATGATCAGCGTCAGCGCGGCGCCCCACATGCGGTCGGTGGGCACCGGATTGGCCCCGGCCCCGGCGGAGGTCTGGTCGTACATCATGCCGGGCAGCGAACCCATGAACCCGCTGAACATGTCGAAGTTGATGGCCTGCGAGTACCCCACCAGGATCAGCAGCGGCGCCGTCTCGCCCATCACGCGGGCCAGCGACAGCAGGATGCCGGTGACGATGCCCGACAGCGCGGTTGGGATCACGATGGCCGCGATCGTCTTCCACTTCGGCACGCCCAGTGCGTAACTGGCTTCCCGCAGGTCCATCGGGACGATGCGGAGCATCTCCTCGGTGGACCGCACGATCACCGGGATCATCAGGAGTACCAGCGCCAGCGACACGGCGATGCCCGACCGTTCGAACCCCAGCGTCGCCACCCACAGTGCGTAGATGAACAGCGCCGCGACGATCGACGGCACACCGGTGAGGATGTCGACCATGAAGGTGGTGAGCTTGCCCAACCGTGTGCCGCCGCCGTACTCGACGAGGTAGATGCCGACGAAGACGCCGATCGGGATCGAGATGACCGCGCACACGGCGGCCTGCAGAAGGCTGCCGACGATCGCGTGATAGGCACCCCCACCGGCGACGAACGCGGTCATGCCCGCCTGGGAGTTCAGCCACCAGGTACTCGAGGTGATGACACCGATCCCCTTGGCCACCACCGTGTAGAGCACCCAGAGCAGCGGCACGAGCGCGATGATCACCGAGGTGGTCACCAGGACGGTCGCCACGTTGTTGGTGACCTTGCGGCGCGTGCTGACGCCCTGGAACGTCGGCGACTTGACGGGGCGGTCCAGTGTCGGCGAACTCATGATGCAGACCGGTCCTTTCCGGAGACCGCGGCGCGCGCCAGCGAGTTCACCACGAAGGTCAGGATGAACAGCACCAGACCGGCCGCGATGTAGGCGCCCGCCTTGTACTGGTCGTTGAATTCCGATGCGGCAGCGGCGATCTTGCTGGCGAAGGTGTAGCCGGCGTCGAACAGCGTCCAGCCGAACGCCGACTGGGTGCCGCGCAGGATGATCAGCAGCGCGATCGTCTCACCCAGCGCGCGGCCCAGGCCGAGCATCGCGCCGCTGATGTACCCCGACATCCCGAACGGCAGCACCGTCGTGCGGACCACCTCCCAGCGCGTCGCGCCGAGAGCGAGCGCCGCCTCGATCTGTCCGCGCGGGGTCTGCACGAACACCTCGCGCGTGACGGCGGTGATGATCGGAAGGATCATCACCGCCAGCACGATGCCGGCGGTGAAGATCGTGCCGCCACCGGCGACCGAAGCGTTGCCCGACGCGAACAGGAAGAACCAGCTCCCGAGGTTCTCGTTGAGCCACACCGCCGCCGGCCTGATCACCGGCGCGAGCACGTAGAGGCCCCAGACGCCGTAGATGATCGACGGCACCGCGGCGAGCAGGTCCACCATGTAGGCCAGCGGGCCGACCACCCGCTTGGGTGCGTAGTTCGTCAGGTAGATGGCGATGCCGAGAGCGATCGGCATCGCCAGCACCAGCGCGAACACCGACACGAACACCGTGACCTGCAGTAGGTCCAGGATGCCGAACTGCATCGCCGAGGTGTCGGTGGTGATCCAGTTTCCTCCGTAGAGGAAGAAATTCTGTTCGTTGCGCGCCAGCGCGGGGATCGCCCGCCAGAGCAGGAAGATGCCGATCGCGGCGATGATCGCGACGATGAGCACGCCCGAGCCCTCGGCCAGCCCACGGAAGATCCGGTCGCCCAGGCGCACCACGCCGCGCCGCGAGGGGTCGGTGGACAGTGGCGTCGGCTCGGGGTGAGGTTCGGCCAAGGTCTCACCCGACCCCGAGCCTGTCGGATTGGGGATAGTCACAGAAGTCCCGTCAGAGCCCTTCTCGATACTGTTGAACGTCATCGGTGTGTGGCACCCATCCTCGCCTCGAACGTGCTACCGCGCCAGCGCGCGTCTGGCTACTTGATGGCCTCGATGGAGGTCAGCAGGCGCTCCTTGAACTTGTCGGGCAGCGGCACATAGCCGGCACTCGACAACCCGCCCTGACCGTCGTTGGCGGCCACGGTCAGGAACGACTTGACCGCTGCGGAGGTCTCGGGGTCGTACCCGGCCGAGCAGACGATCTCGTAGGTGGCCAACACCAACGGGTAGGCGCCGGCTTCCTTGGTCCCGTACAGCGAATTCAGGTCGAGGATCAGGTCGTTGCCCTCGGCGGCGAACTTCGCGTCGTCGATCGCCTTGCCTGCGGTCTCGTCGGTCAGTTCGACCGCGCCGGCTCCCGTGTCGATCTGGGCCATCGGCAGCCCTGCCTGCTGGGCGAAGCCCTTCTCGACGTAGCCGATCGAACCGGGTGTGGCCTGCACGGCCTGGGTGACGCCGGCGGACTTCGAGGCGCCCTCGCCGGCGCCGCCGTTGAACTCGCTGCCGGCGTCCTTCGTCCAGGTCTCCGGCGCGGCAGCCTTGAGGTACTTCTGGAAGTTGTCGGTGGTGCCCGAGGAGTCGGAGCGGTAGATCGGGGTGATCGCCGTGTCCGGCAGGGTCGCTCCGCTGTTCAGCGCGGCGATCGCCGGGTCGTTCCACTTGGTGATCTGGCCCTGGAAGATCTTGGCGAGGGTGTCGCCGTTGAGCACGAGCTTGTCGACGCCCTCGAGGTTGTAGGCCATCGCGATGGGTCCGAACACCAGCGGGAGGTTCCAGGCCGGGTTGCCGCCGCACCGCTGCGCAGCGGCTGCCACCTGGTCACCCGAGAGCGCCGAGTCCGAGCCGGCGAAGTCGACGGTGTTGGCGATGAACTGCTCACGGCCCGCCCCGGATCCGGTCGGGTTGTAGGACAGGTTCTTGCCCTGGCACTTCTGGCCCCAGACCTGGTTGAACAGCGCGACGGCATTCTGCTGGGCGGTCGAGCCTTCGGCGGTCAGCGAGTTCTTGCCACCGCAGTCGGCCGGGGCGGAGCTGCTCCCCGACGCGGACGAGGAGTCCGAGCCTGCCGACGGCGTGTTGTTGTCGCTGCCGCATCCGGCGAGGGTGATCGCGGCGACCGCCGCGACCGAGACCGTCGTGCCGAACGTCTTGCCGATGCTCTTGCGCTTCACTGATCCCACTTTCGTCGTCCGCGTGTGTCGGTGGCCGGTACGGCTCCGAGCTCACCCGGCAAGCTATGCGCCGGTAGTTGACGTACTGCGGATTACGAGTGAACGGGAGGTGAACAGGTACAGCGATTTCACAGGTGGTAGCTGGTAGGGCGACTGTAGGCGGCATCGACGGTCGCGACCTCGAAACCCAATCGTCGGTAGGTCTTCACCGCAGCGGCGTTGTCCGATTCGACGTAGAGCATCACCTCGGCGTCCCGGCCCGCGGCAGTCAGCCGGTGTGCGAGGTGGTGCAAGCCGGTGAGGGTGAGCGCAGCGCCCAGACCGCGCCCCTGCGCGGACGGGTCGACCCCCACCACGTACACCTCGCCCAACGTGTCGGAATGTGTCTTGGTCCAGTGGAATCCGAGGAGATCCCCACTTGTGGTGTCGTGCGCGAGGAACAGTCCGGCCGGGTCGAACCACGATTCGTCGCGTCGCTCCGCGATGTCGGCGTCGGTCCAGCCGCCCTGTTCGGGGTGCCAGGCGAACGCGGCGTTGTTCACGCGCAACAGGTCAGCGTCGTCTGCCGGTCCCGAGTACGTGGTGATCCGCACCCCGGCCGGCGCCGGTGTCGGTGGCAGGTCGGCCAGGCTGCGCCGCATCTGCCACAGCTCGCGCACCACGGCGAGCTCGAGCGCCGCGGCGGTGGCTCGGGCAGGCGCGAGGTTGCCGTGCGCCCAGATGCGGGCGTCCGGACCGCCGGCGGGCAGGCCGGCGCCGATCATCGCCGCACCGATGCCGCGTCGCCGCGCCTCGGGGTGCACGACCAGTTCTGCCATCGCGGGAGCGCCGTCGCCGGCAGGCGCGAGATTGAGGTAGCCGAGCACGTCGTCGCCGTCTCGGGCGAGCAGATGCCGGGTGCGGTCGTGGGCGAGTTCGCGGAGTACCTGGTCCCCGACGGGTGCGATCCCGTCGATGTGAGAGGCCGCGGAGATCAACTCGCGGATGAGGTGCTGTTCGTGGTCGGTCAGCCGCTCGCGCCAGTCGATCGCCGTCACGTTCTGCGCAGCGCGTCGGCGGGCGTCGCGGGGATGTCGGCGTGGCGCAGGGCATCGACGACGGAGCTGTCGGCGCCGCCCGCACCGTCGACGTCGTCGTACGGGTCGTCGTCCATGTCCTCGGCCAGATCGGACTCCGCGGCGGCCGACCGTCCCCGCGCGGGCCGGACCGCTTTGTAGCCGACGTTGCGTACGGTGCCGATCAGCGATTCGTATTCGGTGCCGAGCTTGGCCCGCAGCCGTCGCACGTGCACGTCGACCGTGCGGGTGCCGCCGAAGAAGTCGTACCCCCACACTTCCTGCAGCAGTTGCGCCCGGGTGAACACCCGGCCGGCGTGCTGGGCCAGGTATTTGAGCAGCTCGAATTCTTTGTAGGTCAGGTCGAGAGGGCGTCCGCGCAGTCGCGCCGTGTAGGTCCCCTCGTCGATCACCAGCTCCCCGAGGCTGATCTTGCCCACGTTCTCTTGGTTGGCCGCTCCGCCGCGTCGGCCGACGAGAAGCCGCAGCCGCGCGTCGATCTCCGCCGGTCCGGTGCTGGGCAGCAGGATCTCGTCGAGCCCCCATTCCACGTTGACGGCCACCAGGCCGCCCTCGTTGACGACAGCGACGACCGGCACGGCCGTTCCGGTGGTGCCGAGCAGGCGACACAGGCCGCGTGCGGCGGCGAGGTCGGTGCGGGCGTCGACGATCGCCACATCCGCGGTTCCGGCTTCCAGCAAAGACGACACTTCGGTGGGCGCCGTCCGGACATTGTGCGCCAGGAGCGACAACGAGGGCAGGACGGATTCAGGATGCGGGTCAACAGTCAGTAGCAGTAGGTCCAACTGTCCCCTCCAGCGCCGTGGAGATCATCCGGGACCTCGCCGGTACGTCTTTGTCGCGCGGTGACTTCCCAGATTCATACCTGACATACGGCCGTTACCCGGCCGATGGCTTCCTAACGATAGCGTGCCACCTGCTCTTAAGCCGCGCCGAACGTGGGACGCCGGCGGTGTGGGCAACAATGTCGGCGTGCGCAGGTTCGTCATCGGTGCCATCGCGACGGTGGTCGTGGTTCTCCTCGGCGCGCTCGGAATCGACTTCGGATCAGCGGTCTACGCCGAGTATCGCCTGGCCAGGAGCGTGCGGACGGCCGCGGATCTGCAGTGGGACCCGTCGGTGGCGATCCTCGGGTTCCCGTTCCTGACGCAGGCGGCCGATCACCACTACAACGAAGTCGAGATCAAGGCCAGTGGCGTTGATCACGCCGTGGTCGGCAAGGCCTCGCTGGAAGCGACCCTCCATTCGGTGGATCTCGGCGATTCCTGGCTGATCGCCCCCGACGCCACCCTGCCCATCGGCAAGCTGGAAAGCCGGATCATCATCGACTCCACCCACGTCGGACGCTTCATGGGCATCCCCGATCTGCTGGTGGAAGCGCCCACCCGGGAGACCAACGACTCGACCGGCGGCACCACGGAGTCCGGTATTTCCAGCAACAAGGGCGTCGTGTTCACCGGCACTCCGCGTCAGGCCGGGGTCGATCAGCGCGTCAGCATCGCGGTGGACCTGTCGGTGACCGGGCCCGACCAGACGACGCTGACGATGACGGCGACGGGCGTGCTGACCGGTCCGGGTACGGCCGATCAGGACGTCCCGGCGGACAAGCTGCCCGCCGTGCTGGCCGCTTTCTCCACAGAGATGCCGGGACAGAAGTTGCCGTTCGGAGTCGCGCCGACCAGCGAGGGCGCCCGCGGCTCGGACCTGATCATCGAGGGCATCACCGAGGGAGTAAGGGTGCCCCTGAATGAGTTCAGGATGTCATGAGTGCTTCCTGGATCGCCGTGATCGCGGTGCTGGTCGCCGCATTCGGCGTGGCGTTCGTCATCGGCAGGCTGCTGACCTCACGTGCCGGTTCGGTGACTCCGTCCGCGGATTCGCCTGCCGTGGACACCAGCGAGCTGGGCCTGTCCGGTACCGGGCCGACGGTCCTGCATTTCGGGGCGGTGTGGTGCGGTCCGTGTGCGGGGGTCCGCCGCGTCGTCGATCAGGTGTGCGCCGACCTGCCGGCGGTGGCGCACGTGGAGATCGACATGGACGCCAATCCCGATGCCGCGCGCCGTCTTTCCGTGCTGTCTCTGCCGACGACGTTCGTCTTCGACGCCGAAGGACGCCAGCGGTATCGGGCGTCCGGCGTTCCGACAGCCGCTGACCTGCGGTCCGCTCTGCTGCCGCTGTTGGCTTGATCACGTGGTCGTTCGGTAAGCTGTCAGCCGTGTCAGCCCGTGTCGAGCTCAGGCTCACCAAGCGCCGCGCAGTCGATCTGTGCCGCGTTGCGGGTTGTTGCTGTTGTTGTAGCTGCTAGGTAGCCGCGCCGGTCTCGGCGTCGCGCTCCCCGGCGGTCTCGTCGCGAGCCGCACCAGCCAGTCCAGACAACAGGAGCATTTTCATGTCGCACGTCTCGCAGATCACACAGCACCCGGCACCGACCGAGGTCGACGTTCGCGGTCCGCGATTCGTCGCGTGGATCGCCACCGGCGTGCTGGTCGCGACTCTGCTCGTGTCGACGGTCAGCACTGCGCTGGCCGCCGGTGTCCTCGCCGCCCAGGCGGTCGTGTTCGCGCTCGGCGCCACGCTCGGTCCCCGTCGGCACCCGTACGGTCTCGTGTTCTCGGCGCTCGTCGCTCCGCGGCTGGGTCCCGTGACGGAGCGGGAGCCGGTGGCTCCGCTGAAGTTCGCCCAATTGGTCGGCCTGCTCTTCGCGGTCGCCGGTGTCGCAGCCTTTTTCGCCGGGTCGCCGACGCTCGGGCTGGTGGCCACCGGTCTGGCGCTTGCGGCCGCTTTCCTCAACGCAGCCTTCGGCATCTGCCTGGGCTGCCAGCTCTATCCGTTGTTCCTCCGCCTCAAACCCACTCACTCGTAGTCGAAAGGATCTCCTCCATGGCACGCTCCGACGTCCTGGTCACAGCAGACTGGGCCGAGAGCAATCTCGATGCGCCGAAGACCGTCTTCGTCGAGGTCGACGAAGACACCAGCGCATACGACACCGGGCACATCCCGGGCGCGATCCGGCTCGACTGGAAGACCGATCTGCAGGATCCGGTCAAGCGCGACTTCGTCGACCAGCAGCAGTTCTCGAAGCTGCTGTCGGAGCGCGGCATCGCCAACGACGACACGGTGGTGCTCTACGGCGGCAACAACAACTGGTTCGCCGCCTACGCCTACTGGTACTTCAAGCTGTACGGCCACGCCGACGTCAAACTGCTCGACGGTGGCCGCAAGAAGTGGGAGCTCGATGCGCGGCCCCTGTCCACGGATGCGGTGAAGCGGCCCGAGACCAGCTACACCGCCCAGGCACCCGACAACAGCATCCGCGCGTTCAGGGATGAGGTCATCGCGGCGATCGGTGAGAAGAACCTGGTCGACGTGCGCTCGCCCGACGAGTTCTCCGGCAAGATCCTGGCGCCGGCGCATCTGCCGCAGGAGCAGAGCCAGCGCGCCGGTCACATCCCGTCGGCCATCAACGTGCCGTGGAGCAAGGCCGCCAACGAGGACGGCACCTTCAAGTCCGACGAGGACCTGGCCAAGCTCTACGCCGACGCCGGGTTGGACGGTGAGAAGGAAACTATCGCCTACTGCCGCATCGGGGAGCGCTCGTCGCACACCTGGTTCGTGCTGCAGGAGCTGTTGGGACACAAGAACGTCAAGAACTACGACGGCAGTTGGACGGAATACGGCTCCCTGGTGGGCGCCCCGATCGAGTTGGGAAGTTGATATGTGCTCTGCACCGAAGCAAGGACTGACGTTGCCCGCGAGCGTCGACCTGGAGAAGGAAACGGTCATCACCGGCCGTGTCGTGGACGGCTCGGGTCAGGCGGTCGGCGGGGCGTTCGTGCGCCTGCTCGACAGCTCCGACGAGTTCACTGCCGAGGTCGTCGCGTCGGCCACCGGTGATTTCCGGTTCTTCGCTGCGCCGGGCACGTGGACGCTGCGCGCACTGTCGAAGGCCGGCAACGGCGACGCCACCGTGGCGCCGTCGGGGGCGGGAATCCATGAGGTCGACGTCAAGGTCGCGTAGGACATCGCGTAGGACATCGTGTAGGACATAGCTCGTAGCGCACGCGACGTCGAGGAGTCACGCCGTCACGTCCGGCGTGGCTCCTCGCCCGATCGCTTTGACATTGCTGTGAAATCGCTGCGCGTTGAGCTGCTGTCGGCGACGATAGGTGCACTGCCCGCGCGCCCGCGTGGACCACACCTTTCGAGGACCCGACCATGAAGATCACCATCGCCTTTGCTGCGGCTGCTGCGTTCGCCACGGTCGGGGTCGTCAGCGCGCCCGCTGCCCTCGCGGATCCCGAGGGTGATTTCCTCACGGTGATCGGCAAGGGTGGCATCACCTGGCCTTCGGACAAGACCCAGCAAGTGCTCGACACCGGCCGTGCGGTCTGCCAGGACTGGGAGAACGGCGCCACCTTCGAGCAGGAGGTCGCCGACCTGACCAGCGTCACCGACTGGTCGGACTACCAGGCCGGCTACTTCGTCGGCGCGGCCACCGGGGCCTTCTGCCCGGAGTGGGAGAGCAAGGTCAGCTGACTCCTGCGCCCCGATGGGCAGAAGCTAGACTCTCCTGCGTGGTGCTGTTCTACGAACTCCTGCTCGTCGCGGCCGTCGTGGTGATCACGTGGTTCGCGTTGTACGCGCTGTACCGGCTGATCACCGACGAGTCGTGACTTCTGGCGACGAGGCGGTCGCCGCTGCTGCCGAGCGCGCCCGGCGGACCGCCGCGCGCAACATTCCGGCCTTCGGGGATCTGCCCGTGCCCGCCGATACCGCCAACTTGCGCGAGGGCGCCGATCTCGACGATCGGCTGCTGGCGCTGCTGCCACTGGTCGGGGTCTGGCGCGGGGAGGGCGAGGGTCGCGGCTCGCACGGCGATTATCGCTTCGGCCAGCAGATCGTGGTTTCTCATGACGGGGCCGACTACCTCAATTGGGAGGCGCGCTCCTGGCGGCTGACCGACGAGGGCGACTACGACGGACCGACGTTGCGCGAGACGGGATTCTGGCGCTTCGTCAACGACCCCGGTGATCCCGGTGAGTCGCAGGCCATCGAGTTGCTGTTGGCGCATTCGGCCGGCTACGTGGAGTTGTTCTACGGTCGGCCACTCAATCAGTCCTCATGGGAATTGGTCACCGACGCGCTGGCGCGGAGCAAGTCGGGAATTCTGGTCGGCGGAGCGAAGCGTCTCTACGGGATCGTCGACGGCGGCGATCTCGCCTACGTGGAAGAGCGGGTCGACGCGGACGGCGGTCTGGTTCCGCACCTGTCCGCCCGCCTGGCTCGGTTCGTCGGTTAGTGCGGCGCGCAACGGCCGCGGTGGTGTGCGCGGCGAGTATGACCATGGCGTGCTCCGCGGCGTGCTCCTCTCCCGCCCAGCAGGAACCCCCGCCGTCGACCACGGCGTCTCCGAGCGTCGGGCACGGGTCGCTCGCGTACTGCCTGAGCCAGCACGGCATGCCGAAGGCGCCGGGGCCGGTGACAGGTCCTCCTGCCGGCGTCGATCCCGCGAAGTGGGAAGCAGCGATGCGGGACTGTTCGTCACTGGCGCCCGGGCCGGGCGCGCCGGCCCAGCCCTAGAACGGCCCGGCCCCAGAAACGGAGCAGCCCCCGAGCCGTCATCCTCGGTCGGACTCAACCAAGGGGCTCGGGGGCCGGGTGGCTGCGGGGAATTCGCCAGCGCGCGCAGTAGGCGTCAAGCGCTCCCCGGCGCTGCTAGCTCGCAGCCACCTCACATGTCCATAAGTCACTCAATTTGTCGGACCACCTCCTTCCCTGTGTACAGGCGAAGGTACTCGCGCTCTGGCTGCGCGACAAGGGAATTAATCTCTCAGCGATCACTGAGGATCGCCGCGTCGATCAGCGCGGCGATGTCGGCGGCCATCGGTGCCGGCGCCAGCGCAGTGCCGTCGAGGGTGTGCACGCGCGCGGCCAGCGTGATGCTCGACACCAGCCACACCCCCTGCGCGGTCATCAGGTCTGCGGGCCGCAGGGCCTGGTAGTCGCAGTCGAAGCCGGCGGTTCGCGCCGCCTCGAACAGCGCCCGCTGCGTCGTGCCGCGCAAGATCGGATACCAGGGCGGCGGCGTCAGCAGGCAGGGGCGCCCGTCGTCGGACGTCGTCGCGATGACGACCGTGGAGCGGGGACCTTCGAGGACGTATCCGTCGGTGCTGACGAACACGACGTCACCGGCGCCGTGCCGCTCGGCGTGCCGCAGCGCGGCCATGTTGACGGCGTAGGACAGCGTCTTGGCTCCCGCAACCAGCCACGGCAGGTTCTCGTCGGCGTTCGAGGCCAGTCCGCGGTCGAGCGTCAGCGCGGTGACGCCGGCGCGGCGCGCCTCGGCGACGCGAGGTGCCAGCGGGCCGATCGTGGCGTAAGACGTACCGCGGGGGTCGCTTTCGCGACCTCGGCTGTACACCAGGCGCAGCACGCCCTCGTCACCGCCGCCGGCGAGCCATCGGGTGACGGCCAATTCGATCGCCGATCGCCACGCCGGAAGGTCGGGTGCGGCCAGGTCCATCAGCTGCGCCGAATGCGCCAGCCGCGTCAGATGCGCCTCCAGTAGGCAAGGCCTGCTCGCGCGGATCAGCAGGGTCTCGAAGATCCCGTCGCCGCGCACGGCGGCGAGGTCGTCGGCGTGCAGCAGCGGCGCTGACGGATCGCAGACCACACCGTCGAGGGAGACCACCACACTGAGTCCGGCCATGGGGCATCAGCGTAGCGGCGCCGGAAAGCCGCAGGCTCGTAGAGTTGTGGCATGTCTGTGCACACCTCCGCTGTCCCAGCGCCCGAGAACGGGCCCGACGCCGGCGCGGTCTGGCATTACGGCGATCCGCTGGGCGAGCAGCGCGCGGCGGCGCGCGCGGCGATCGTGGTGGACCGGTCGCACCGCGCCGTGCTGCAGCTCACCGGAGCGGAGCGCAGGAGCTGGTTGCACACGATTTCCAGCCAGCACGTCAGTGATCTGCCCGACGGTGCGGTGACGGAGAATCTCAGCCTCGACGGCCAAGGGCGGGTCGAGGATCACTGGGTGCAGACACAGCTCGACGGCGTCACGATCCTCGACACCGAACCGTGGCGGGGCGAGCCGCTGCAGGCCTTCCTCCGCAGGATGGTGTTCTGGGCTGACGTCGTGGTGGACTCGTCGGACCTGGCGGTGTTGTCGCTGCTGGGTCCTGAGGTGTCCGGAGCGGCAGTGCTGGCGGCCCTGAGTGTGCCGGCGCTGCCGGTCCCGGGCACGGCCATCCCCCTGCCGGAGGGCGGGTTCCTACGCGTGTTGGCGGGCACCGCCGACGAGTTCGACCTCGTCGTACCGCGCGACCAGGCGGATTCCTATCTGAAGCGGTTGGAGGCCGCCGGGGTGCGGCGTGCAGGGGTCTGGGCGTACGAAGCGCACCGGGTGGCGGCGCTGCGGTCTCGTCTGGGCGTCGACACCGACGACCGGACGATCCCGCACGAGGTGGGCTGGATCGGCTCGGCGGTGCACCTGGACAAGGGCTGCTACCGGGGCCAGGAGACCGTCGCGCGGGTGCACAATCTCGGCAAGCCGCCGCGCATGCTGGTGCTCCTGCACCTCGACGGTGCCACCGATCGCCCGGCCACCGGCGACCCGGTGCTGGCAGGCGGGCGCGCCGTGGGCCGGGTGGGCACCGTCGTGGAGCACGTGGACGAGGGTCCGATCGCGCTGGCACTGCTCAAGCGGGGCCTGCCGGCGGACACCGAACTGGTGACCGGCGGCGAGGTGGCGGTGTCGGCGGCCATCGATCCTGACTCGCTACCGGCCGCCGATGTGGCAGGAGCAGGCCGATTGGCGGTCGACAGGCTGCGCGGCGCCGCGCGGTGACATACCCGCGACCCGAGCAAAACGGGGCCTGCCAGCGCCGCGGCGTTCGGCACGGTAAAGTGTCGGCAGGACAATAGACACACTCAGATCGGAGCCGCCTAGCAATTAGGCCGCTCCGTTATTGCGCGAGGGGGTTCCCCCATGGGCCGCGGCCGGGCAAAGGCAAAGCAGACCAAGGTTGCTCGTGAGCTCAAGTACAGCTCACCGCAGACCGATTTCGAGCGGCTTCAGCGCGAGCTGGCCGGTGGAGACGACGACCGCCTCGGCGGCGACGTGCCATCGGATGATCGCTGGGTAGACGAGGACGACTGGCGGCCGTAGCCGCCGGTACGTCCGGCTCCCCCGGTCAGAATCGGGGGTGTTGGCCCACGAGCACAGCTCGTGACGCGTCCTTGCTGCCCTTCTCGATGGTTCCGAGGGTCCAGCAGCTCAGGTGACGAGCAGTCAGGACGGCCAGCGCGCGATCGGTGTCCTCCGGCGCGACGACGGCCACCATCCCGACGCCCATGTTGAACGTCTTCTCCATCTCGACGCGTTCGATGCGGCCGCGCTGGGCGATCATGCCGAACACCGGCGCCGGGGTCCATGTGCCCCGATCCAGGTGGGCGACCAGGCCCGGCGGGATGACCCGTTCCAGGTTGCCGGCCAATCCGCCGCCGGTGACGTGGCAGAACGTGCGCACCTGCGTTTCGGCAGCCAGCGCCAGGCAGTCCTTGGCGTAGATGCGGGTGGGCTCGAGCAGCTCTTCGCCCAGGGTGCGGCCGAACTCTTCGACGTGGCCGGCCAGGTTCATGTGATCGATCTCCAGCAGCACGTGCCGGGCCAGGCTGTAGCCGTTGGAGTGCAGGCCGGTCGAGGCCATGGCGATCACGACGTCACCGGGGCGGACCCGGTCGGGGCCGAGCACGTCGTCGGCCTCGACGACACCGATACCCGTCGCGGAGATGTCGTAGTGGTCGGGTGCCATCAGCCCGGGGTGTTCGGCGGTCTCCCCGCCGAGGAGGGCGCACCCGGCTGCCACGCAGCCTTCTGCGATGCCGGCCACGAGTTCGGCGACGCGTTCGGGCACAGTGCGTCCGACGGCGATGTAGTCCTGCAGGAACAGCGGTTCGGCCCCGCACACCACCAGGTCGTCGACCACCATGGCGACCAGGTCGATGCCCACGGTGTCGTGTTTGTCCATCGCCTGGGCGACGGCGAGCTTCGTGCCCACCCCGTCGGTCGAGGACGCCAGCAGGGGTTCGCGGTAGCCGCCGCGGAGGGCGAACAGGCCCGCGAACCCACCGAGGCCGCCTCGGACCTCAGGTCGGGTCGCCTTTTTGGCGAGGGGTTTGAACAGTTCGACGGCGCGGTCGCCTGCTTCGATGTCGACCCCTGCCGACGCGTAGGAAATGCCGTGTTGTTCGGCGCGATCGGTCATCGGCCATAAGGCTACCGCTCGGCCACGACGGCCGGTACGGCGCTAGCCGACGTGGCGGTCGAGCCACTGCTCCAGCGGCACCGCCGCGCGCAGCGTCGTGACCACGCGGTCCTTGGCCTTCGAGGTGCCCAGCCAGGCGCCGACGGGCCAACTCTTGATCATGGCGATGCCTTTGTGCCGCAGCAGCTCGATGCGCGGGTGGTCCGCGGGATAGCCTCGCGGCGCCGTCTTGAGCACGTCGTGCGCCGTGATCTGGTAGCCGGCGCGGCGCAGGTGCGCGACGATGTCGGCCAGGTCGGCGCCGGAATCCTCGTCGGCCACGGCCGACCGGAAGCGCTGCAGGGCCGCCGAGTCGGGCATGTACAGCCCGCTGCCCGCAGACAGCCCCTCGGCGGAGAAGGACACGTAACCAGCGCCGATGCGGGCCGCGCAGGTGGTCTTGTACGGGCTCTTGTCGGTGCTGAACCGCACGTCGCGGTAGGGCCGGAACATCGTGCCGTGCCCGAATTCGTCGGTGAGCTCAGCCAGCAACTCCTCCGTCGGCGCCTTCACGTACCGCTCGTAGGTCTCCCGGTGGTCCTGCCAGTAGACCTTGGAGTTGTCCGCCTCGAGGCCCTCGTAGAACTCGACCCCCTCGATCGGCCATCCGCGAAACGCCATGGCGTCATTGTGACGCTGTGCGATGCTGCTTGCCCATGGGATGGATGCGGCACTGGGGCGCGACGATTGCGGCGCTGGCGGCACTGCTCGCCGCGCCGGGCGGGGCGGCGGCCACGCCGGGCACCGGGGTCGAGGCGGTCACCTTGTCGGACTCGACGGCCGGCGGCAGCCACTACGTCGCCAAGCTGCTGACCATCGCTCCGGGCGGCGCCACCGGCTGGCACTTCCATCCCGGCGACGTGTTCGGTGTGGTGCGGTCCGGCACGCTGACGCACTACCGCGCGGACTGCACGGTCGACGGGGTGTATCCGGCGGGATCGACGATCACCGAGGCGAGCGGGCCCGGCTACGTCCACGAGGGACGCAACGAGGGCACGGAACCGCTGGTGATGTGGGTGCTCTACGCGAATCCTGCCGATCCGCCCGATCGCCCGCTGGTGGTCGACGCCGCTGATCCGGGCTGCCGAATGCCCGGGGCTGCTTAAGCCGCCCGTTTGCGGGCAATCTAGCCCGGTATCGGCACCGAAGACCTCTCGAGTGTCGGCGACGAACGGAGTGCAGGTGTCGACTGAGCAGATCAAGTGCCTGGTGACGGGTGCGACCGGGTACATCGGCGGGCAGTTGGTGCCCGAGCTGCTCGGACGGGGACATGCGGTGCGGGCGATGGCACGCAAGCCGGCGAAGCTGGATTCCGCGCCGTGGCGCGACCAGATCGAGGTGGCCGCGGGTGATCTGACCAAGCCGGACTCGCTGGAGGCGGCGTTCGAGGGTGTGGACGTCGTCTACTACCTGGTGCATTCGATGGGCACGTCGAAGGATTTCGTCTCCGAGGAGGCTCGCTCCGCGCGCAATGTGGTGACCGCCGCCGAGAAGGCAGGGGTACGCCGCATCGTCTACTTGAGCGGTCTGCATCCCGAGGGCGTCGACCTGTCGCGCCACCTGGGGTCGCGCGTGGAGGTCGGCGAGATCCTGCTGGCCTCGTCGATCGAGACGGTGGTGCTGCAGGCAGGCATCGTGATCGGGTCGGGTTCCGCGTCCTTCGAGATGGTGCGTCATCTCACCGACCGGCTGCCCGTGATGACGACACCGAAGTGGGTGCACAACAAGATCCAGCCGATCTCGATCGACGACGCGCTGTACTACCTCGCGGAAGCGGCCAGTGCCGACGTTCCTGAGTCACGCACGTGGGATGTGGGCGGGCCCGACGTCATGGAGTACGGCGACGCGATGCAGACCTACGCCGACGTCGCGGGGCTGCGCCGCCGCGTGATGGTGGTCCTGCCGTTCCTGACGCCGACGATCGCCAGCCACTGGGTGGGTCTGGTGACGCCGATCAAGGCCGGGCTCGCGCGTCCGCTGGTGGAGTCGCTGGAATGCGACGCGATCTGCCACGAGCACGACATCGACGCGGTGATCCCCCCGCCGGCGGCAGGACTGACCTCGTACCGCGACTCCGTGGTGGCCGCCCTGAAGGAGGATCACACGGGACGCAGGCACCTGCTGCGGTTCAGCAAAGTCGCGCCGCAATAACTCTCGCGGCGTCGGCTCTACGGGCGGCGCAGCGCCGAGGCGTTGTCGTTCTCCGACGTCAGCGGAATGCCGGTACGTGCGGCGGTGGCCAGCATGTGCTCGATGACGTTCTTGCCCAACGCGGTCTCACCCGGCAGTTCGATCGGGTAGTTGCCGTCGAAGCAGGCCGAGCACAGGCGCGAGGCGGGTTGCTCGGTGGCCGAGATCATGCCCTGCTGCGAGATGTAGGCCAGCGTGTCGGCGCCGATGGCGTGGCGGACCGCGTCGAGCATCTCCTCGCCGGCGCCGTCGGCGTTGGCCGCATTGGCGATCAGCTCCGCCGGCGTGGCGAAGTCGATGCCGTAGAAGCACGGCCATTTCACCGGCGGGGAGGCGATGCGTACGTGAACCTCGACGGCACCGGCTTCGCGCAGCATCCGGATCAGGGCCCGCTGGGTGTTGCCCCGCACGATCGAGTCGTCGACGACGATCAGCCGCTTGCCACGGATGACGTCTTTGAGCGGGTTGAGCTTGAGCCGGATACCGAGCTGGCGGATGGTCTGCGACGGCTGGATGAAGGTACGGCCGACGTAGGCGTTCTTCATCAGGCCCTGGCCGTAGGGGATGCCGGATTCCTGCGCGTAGCCGACGGCGGCCGGGGTCCCGGACTCGGGCACACCGATCACGAGGTCGGCGTCCACGGCGCTCTCCCGGGCGAGCCGGCGGCCGATGTCGACGCGGGTGGCGTGCACCGAGCGGCCGACGAGCGTGCTGTCGGGCCGGGCCAGGTAGACGTACTCGAACACGCAGCCTTTGGGCGTCGGATTGGCGAATCGCGTGGACCGCACGCCATCGGCGTCGATGGCCAGCAGCTCACCGGGTTCGATGTCGCGGACGAACGAGGCGCCGACGATGTCGAGCGCGGCGGTTTCCGACGCGACCACCCAGCCGCGGTCGAGCCGGCCGAGCGAGAGCGGCCGCACGCCGTAGGGATCGCGGGCAGCGTAGAGGGTGTTCTCGTCCATGAAGGTCAGGCAGAAGGCGCCACGAACCGTCGGCAGCAGTTCCAGTGCGGCCTGCTCGAGCGAGGAATCCGCCGCGCCGTGTGCCAGCAGGGCGCCCAGGATGTCGGAGTCGGTGGTCGCCGCAGCCGCCCCGCGGTTGCTCATCAGGCCTTCGTCGCGTGCGCGGGCGCGTGCGCGGGCGGCCAGCTCGGCGGTGTTGACCAGGTTGCCGTTGTGTCCCAGGGCCACGCCGGTGCCTGCGGCGGTGTTACGGAACACCGGCTGGGCGTTCTCCCACGTGGTGGAGCCGGTGGTGGAGTACCGGCAATGTCCGACGGCGACGTGACCGGGCATCGCGGCGAGTGTCTGCTCGTCGAAGACCTGGCTGACCAGCCCGAGATCCTTGAAGACCAACACCTGGGAGCCGTCGGCCACAGCGATGCCCGCTGCTTCCTGGCCCCTGTGTTGCAGGGCATACAGGCCGTAGTACGTGAGTTTGGCCACTTCCTCGCCGGGTGCCCAGACTCCGAAGACTCCGCACTCTTCTCGAGGCTCGTTCTCATGCTGGGCGGGCTGCTCGGCGGTCACGATCGGCGCTGCTCCCTAGGGGCGGTGGGTGACGGTGGCCAGTCTACGGTCAACCGCTGTCAAACGCGGAATCTCGCCGCGCCGTAGTCGACAACCGCTGTGGCCGCGCGGCGATTCCCCGGTCACTGCGGCAACGCGAGCAACGGCAGCGCCGCGGCGATCTCCCGAGCCCGTGACCCGGACAGTTGAAGTGCGCCGGTGACGGCCGCGTCGTCGAGCGTGCGCAGACCGGTGGCCAGCAACAGCCAGGTGCGCGGGTCGGTTTCGACGATGTTGGGCGGGGTGCCGCGGGTGTGACGCGGGCCGGCGACGCACTGGACGGCGACGAACGGCGGCACCCTCACCTCGACAGAGGCACCGGGGGCGACCGACGCCAGCGTCCTGGCCGTCGCCCGCACCGCGTCGGCCACCTTAGGGCGCGGCGGGGTTTCGGCGTGCTCATCGCGCAGCCAGTCCGCCACCGCGGCGACGGCGGCGCGGGTCTTTTCCGGATCGAGCGCACGGCGAACGGCCATGATCTAGGTTCTCAAAGTGTCTTCAGCCCCGGACGCACCGCCCTACCGGCGGCTGGGCGCGCTGATGCTCGCGGTGCTCGCCGTTTTCGGCGCGGTCCTCTTCCTGCAGTTCCGGGGGGACTTCACCGCGTACTCGACGGTGACGCTGCTCTCGAACCGGGCCGGGCTCGTCGTCGAGCGCGGTGCCAAGGTCACGTTCAACGGCGTCGAGATCGGCCGGGTGGCGCAGATCGCGTCCGATACCGATGGAGGCGCCCGCCTGACATTGGACATCGATCCCGACGTGATGGGTGTCATCCCGGCCAACGCAAGCGCCGAGATCCGGGCGACGACGGTGTTCGGCAACAAGTACATCTCGTTGATGTCACCGGCACAGCCCGAGGCGCAACGGCTTTCCGACGGCAGCGTGCTGCGCGCCGACGCGGTGACGACGGAATTCAACACGCTGTTCGAGACGGTCACTGCGATCGCCGAGCAGGTCGACCCGGTCAAGCTCAATCAGACGCTGAGCGCGACCGCCGAGGCGTTGACCGGGCTGGGCGACCGGTTCGGTGCGTCGCTGGAGAACGGCAACCGCATCCTGGCCGAATTCGACGACCTGATGCCGCAGTGGCGGGCTGACGTGCGCTCTTTCAGGGAGCTGGCCGACATATACGCGGCTGCCGCACCGGATCTCCTGGACGGACTCGCCTCCGCGGTCACCACCGCGCGCACGCTGTCCGCCGGCACGGGCGACGTCGACGCCGCGTTGATGGCAGCGGTCGGCTTCGCCGATCCCGCGACGTCGGTGCTGGATCGTGGTGGCCCGTACCTGATTCGGGGTGCGGCCGATCTGCTGCCCACCTCACGGTTGCTCGACGACTACCGCGGCATGATGTTCTGCACGGTTCGCAACTACGCCGAGGTGGCCCCGGAGATCACCCGCGTGCTCGGCGGTGACAACGGATATTCGCTGCGCGCGGCGGGCACCATCACCGGCGCAGGGAATCCGTTCGTCTATCCGGACAACCTGCCGCGCGTCAATGCGCGGGGAGGTCCCGAGGGCAGGCCGGGATGCTGGCAGAAGATCACCCGGGACCTGTGGCCGAACCCCTATCTGGTGATGGACACCGGGTTCAATCTCGCGCCCTACAACCATCTCGAGCTCGGGCAGCCGTTGCTGACCGACTACGTATGGGGCAGACAAGTCGGCGAGTACACGATCAATCCGTGATCCGTCGCGACAACACCACGGCCGCAACGGCTCCGGCCTCGTTGACCGCGAGATGGGCCAGCATCGGCGCCGCCAGGCTTCCGGATCTGTCCCGAAGCCAGGAGAAGATCCAGCCGGCCGCCCCGGTGATCAGCACCGTCGCCGGCACCGAATCCTGCGCCGCGCGGGCATCGGGGACATGGGAAAGGCCGAACACCGCCGCGGTGAACCAGCGTCCGCGGGCGACACCGAATGCGCGCACGGCCGCGTGGCCCAGCGCGCCGCGAAAGGCCGCCTCCTCGGACCATACGGTGCCGAGCGGGATGTGCAGCAGGAGCCACCTCGCGGGCGACGAAGGGGGTGTACGGGTCGCAATCCCCGCGCGCACCGAGCCGAGCGTCGTCGACAGTGCCACTGCCGCAACGACAGTGGTGGCGGCGGCACTCCCCCACCGAAGACCCTGTGTCAGCGCGGGCGGGCGCAGACCGAGCGGGGCACCGGTCGACGCCGCGGCGGCGGCGCCCAGCAACAGATGCGGTGCGGGATACCAGCGTCGCGGAATCCGTGGGGCCACGACGCTCCAGCCGAGAAGCAGTGCGGCAAGCGACAATGCTTGGCCGCGTTCGCGGTTCACTATCCGTCCTCGGGCCCGGTGCGCTGCAGAGCCATCCTGATCCGTTCGGTGTCGGCAGGCGTCCACCCCGGCGGCGGTGCCACCGCGACCCACCCGTCGAGGATGTAGTCGCCGTAGTTGTGACCGTGCCCGCCGGGCACCGACGACGCGTTGGTCATGTCGGCGGCAACCTGCCAGAACGTGATGATGGGGTACCACCGCATGGAGGCCGTCCGGTCGCGCCCCGGCGGCTCGGCCAGCCAGTCGGGTCTGCTGAACAGGAGATCTTGCGACCACCAGACGATCGGGTCCGAAGGGTGTTGCAGGAACAGCACTCTGGTGCCCTCCCACGGTTCTGCGGCGTCGCGGGCGATCTGGGCCGCATCGCTGCCCATCGAGAACCGAACGGTGCGGCCGTTGTCATAGCGAGGGTGAACCTCCGGCGTTCCGGGGTCTCGCCGGACGGTGATCTCGTGCCAGAGCGAGCTGGCGTTGGGCGGCCCCACCCACAGCACCGACGAGAATCCCATCCGGGAGATGTCGGGCAGCCAGTCGAAGGCACCCTGGCCCGCCATCGAGCCCAGGCTCTCGCCGTAGAGGAGCAGTCGCGGGCGTCGCTGCGGCGGCAAGCTCGCCCAGCGGTCGTGGATGGCGTCGATCATCATGCGGCCGAACTCCACCGATTTGCGCTGATCGCCGATGAACGAAATCCAGCTCGGCAGATAGGAGTACTGCGATCCGACGATCGCGGTGTCACCGTTGTACATCATCTCCAGTGAGCGCGCGGCGACCGGATTGATCCACCCGGTACCGGTGGTGGGGGCGATCACCAGAACCTGGCGCTCGAAGGCGCCGCTGCGTTCCAGCTCGCTGAGCAGCACCGCCATCCTGGCCTCGTCGGTGTCGGCGGTCTCCAGCCCGACGTAGACGCGGACCGGCTCTTTGGCGGGTCTGCCGTTGATCGCGGTGAGTTCGGCCGCACTCGGCCCGGTGGCCACGAAGCTGCGCCCCTGGTACCCGAGCGTGTCCCACGGCGCGAATGACTCCGGGCTGCCCGATCGCTGCGGCACCCGCGGTTGGCTGATGCCAGCCATCGTGGTGTCATTCTGGGGCTGGAAGACCCGGTTGGCGCCGGCCAGGAACCCCCGCAGCAGCACACCGTTGACCAGCGTAAGCACCAGCACGACCACGATCGCGGTGCCGACGAAGAGCGCGAGTTCGTCGGAGATGCGCCATCGCCGGATCAGGTAGCGAGCCAACGTTCGGATCAGGTCGATGAGCACACGGGTGACCGCGACGCACACGCCGCCGATGACCGCGGCGAGCACCAGGGTCCGCAGATAACTCGCGGTGCTCGGTCCGGGCAGGCCCATCAACGCCGACACCTGGCGCTGCCAGCCGGCGGCCGGAATCACCATCAGCACGCAGGCCAGCAGTGACAGCACCACGGTTCCGGTCTTCAGCGCCGAGGACACCGCAAGCGACGGCGGCCACCAGGATCGGCCGGCGAGCACGAACCGGCGCGCCATGCGCGCGAGGAACACTCCGATGCCGTAACCGATAGCGGCATTGATCCCGCCGATCAGTCCCTGGAACAGCCAGTCCCTCGGCAGCAGTGACGGTGTCAGGGACAGACAGAAGAACAGCGCGGCGAACGCGATGCCGGTGAAGTCCAGCCGCAGCAGGCCCCACGCCCAGACATAGAGGGGATGTGGGGTGGACTCCGACGAGGTCACCCGAACAACCCGGGCAACACACCTTCCGACGTCTGGCGCAACTCCTGCAGGCTCACTGTGAACAGCCCCTGTACCTCGACAGAGGGCTCGCCACCCTCGGGCCCCTGGTCGACCACACCGACCCGGGTGGCCGGCAACCCGCGGGCCTCACACATCGCGGTGAATCGGCTCTCTTCGGTGCGTGGGACCGCCACCAGCACCCGGCCCGCCGACTCCGAGAACAGGAACACGAACGGGTCCGACCCGTCGGGAACGATGAGGCGGCAACCGGTTTCGCCGGTCAGGGCACCTTCGACGGCAGCCTGGATCAGCCCGCCCTCGGACAGATCGTGCGCCGCGGAGACGAGACCGTCGCGGGAGGCTGCGGTCAGCACCTCGGCCAGCAGACGTTCCCGCTCGAGGTCGACCCGGGGCGGCACGCCGCCGAGATGATCGGCGGTCACCTGCGCCCAGATGGAGCCGTCGAGTTCGTCGTGGGTGTCGCCGAGCAGGATCAGCGTCTCTCCCGGTTCGGTGCCGAACCCGGTGGGGATGCGCCGCTTCACATCGTCGATGACGCCCAGGATGCCGACGACCGGGGTCGGCAGGATCGGCGTGGTGCCGGTCTGGTTGTAGAAGCTGACGTTGCCGCCGGTGACCGGAATGCCCAGTACCGCAGCACCATCGGCGAGACCGCGGACGGCTTGCGAGAACTGCCACATCACGCCCGGGTCCTCGGGCGAGCCGAAGTTGAGGCAGTTGGTCACGGCGACGGGGGTGGCGCCGGTGACCGCGACGTTGCGATAGGCCTCGGCCAGCGCGAGCTGGGCACCGGTGTACGGGTCCAGCGCGGTGTAGCGGCCGGACGCATCGGTGGAGATCGCGATTCCGCGGCCGGTTTCCTCGTCGACGCGGAGCACTCCGCCGTCGGCGTTCTCGGCGAGTACGGTGTTGCCCCGCACGTAGCGGTCGTACTGCTCGGTGATGAATGCGCGACTGCACAGGTGCGGGCTGCCGACCATCGCGAGCAGTGTCGCGCGGAGCTCGTCGCCGGTGGACGGTCGGGGAAGCGCCGCCGAGGTGTCGGCGTTGAGCGCGTCCTGGGTGTCGGGGCGCTCCACCGGCCGCTCGTAGACGGGCCCCTCGTGGGCGACCGTTCGCGGCGGCACATCGACGACTGTCTCGCCGTGCCAAGTGATTTCGAGACGGTCGCCGTCGGTCACCTCGCCGATCACCGTGGCGAGCACGTCCCACTTGCGGCACACCGCGAGGAACGCGTCGACGTTCTCGGGGGCGACGACGGCGCACATGCGCTCCTGCGACTCGCTGGACAGGATCTCCGCCGGAGTCATGTTGGCCGCACGCAACGGCACCCGGTCCAGCTCGACGCGCATGCCGCCGTCGCCGGCCGACGCCAATTCCGATGTCGCACAGGACAATCCGGCACCGCCGAGATCCTGGATGCCCACCACGAGGTCCGCCGCGTACAGCTCGAGGCAGCACTCGATCAGCACCTTCTCGGTGAACGGGTCTCCGACCTGCACGCTGGGCAGCTTCTTGCGGCCCGCGCCTGACTCGTCGCCTCCGAACGTCTCCGACGCCAGCACCGACACGCCGCCGATGCCGTCGAGGCCGGTGCGCGCACCGAACAGGATGATCTTGTTCCCCGCGCCGGAGGCGAAGGCGAGCTTGAGATCCTCGGTGCGCAGCACGCCCACACACAATGCGTTGACCAACGGGTTGCCCGCGTAGCTGGCGTCGAAGACCGTCTCACCGCCGATGTTGGGCAGCCCGAGCGAGTTGCCGTAGCCGCCGACACCGCGCACCACGCCGTCGAGCACGCGCCGGGTGTCGGGGGCGTCGGCCGCACCGAAGCGCAGCTGGTCCATCACCGCGACCGGGCGGGCCCCCATCGCCATGATGTCGCGGACGATGCCGCCGACGCCGGTGGCTGCGCCCTGGTAGGGCTCGATGTAGGAGGGGTGGTTGTGAGACTCGACCTTGAACGTCGCCGCCCAGCCGTCGCCGATGTCGACCACGCCGGCGTTCTCCCCGATGCCCGCGAGCATCGCTTCGCGCATCTTCGCGGTGGTCGTCTCACCGAAGTACCGCAGATGCACCTTCGAGGACTTGTAGGAGCAGTGCTCACTCCACATGACCGAGTACATCGCGAGTTCCGCGTCGGTCGGTCGACGGCCGAGGATCTCGCGGATGCGCGCGTACTCGTCGTCCTTGAGGCCGAGCTCGCGGAACGGCTGCGGCTGATCGGGGGTGGAAGCGGCGTGGTCGACCGTGTCGACTTCGTGGGTGAGCCCGGACGTCACGCCGGACAGTCTAGTTCGCAGCGCGCGACCAGCGTGCCGCGGCAGACGGCGCGATCAGCCCGTGGATCACGACGCTGCCGAGCACCACGACCACCATGACCGCCAGCGCGTCGTGTTCCTCGGCCCCGTCGAGCACGTTGTAGGCCAGCAGCCCGAACACGATGGTCGACGTTCCGCGTGGACCCAACCAGGCCAGCATCATGCGTTCCCGCCACGAGAACGGCGATCTCAGCATCGCCACCGCGACCGGGAGCACGCGGACGAGGGTCAGCGCCAGCAGGCAGAAAACCACGGTCTGCCAGGACACTCCGCGCTCGACAGCGAGGACGGCGACCGCGCCGACGACGAACCACATGATCGCCGACAGCAGGAAGCCGATGTCGTCGACGAACTCCAGTTCCTCGTGCCAGGCCGGGGAGTGCCGCAGGTAGTGGAACGTGATTCCGCAGACGAACGCCGAGACGAATCCGTTGCCGTCGAACGCGAGGCTCAGACCGTAGGCCAGCATCGGGGCAGTGACCAAGATCATCCGCACGCTCTGACCCGTCATCCAGCCGCGCCGGGTGGCGCCGTTGATCGCGAGCGCGAGCAGCGCGCCCACCGCGCCGCCGAGGACGATCGCCGTCAGGGCCTCGGGCACCGCCGCGCCCAGCGCGCGCAGCGGCGTCTCGGTGCGGACGTCACTCCCCGCCAGCGTCAGCGCGAACAGGAACACGGGGGCGACGATGCCGTCGTTGTAGCCGGCTTCGACGTTGAGAACGTTGCGCACCCGTTCGGGCACCCGGGCGTCCCGCAGGATGGTCGCCGCGGGTGCGAAATCGGTCGGTACCACCGCGCACGCGATGACCAAGAGCACCGCGAAGGACAGCTCGGGCAGCATCCACGCGCCGAGCAGCACTGCCAGCCCAAGGCTCAACGGCATGGCGAGGAACAGCATGCGCAGCGCCGCGCGGGGCTCCCGGCCGAACAGTCCACCGCGGACGTCGGTGGCGTCGACGAACAGCAGGACCGCGAGGATGATCTCGGCGCCGTGCTGGGCGACGTCGGCGTTGAGCGCGACGGCCAGGGCGTCGGAGGTGGTGAAGCCGGCGGCCACGCCGGCGCATATCAGCACCATCGGTGCTGTCAGCCGGGCCCGTTCGAGCCGTCCCGCCCCGAGCGCCCACGCGGCGAACACCGCCGAAAAGGCGATCAACGAGATCAGCACACGGCGATCTTGCCAGCGGCTACCCGCCGACGATGCAGAACGCGTTGCCTTCCGGGTCGGCGAGCACCACCCAGTGGAATTTCTCTCCGATGCTGTGCCGCCCCGTTTCTCGCGCGCCCAACTCGACCAGGCGGGTCACTTCGGCCTCCTTGTCGCCCGCGTGGAGGTCGAGATGCACCTTGTTCTTGCCGGGCGTCGGATCGGGCACCCGCTGGAAGCCCAGCGCCGGGCCCGTCTCCCGGGCGACCATGACGAATTCGCCTGGCGCCTCGGGATTGACGCGTCCGCCGAGCGCCTCGGCCCACCAATCGGCGAGCGCATCGGGATCCGAACAATCGAAGGTGATCATCGCGACGTCGAGTGACATGGGGCCGACCTTAGGTCAGGCCGGTGACAAGAACGCCGCGAGCGCCGCCGAGTACGCCGCGACGTCTACGGCGCCCATCACCTCGCGCGCCGAATGCATCGCCAACTGGGCGGCGCCGACGTCGACGGTCGGAATGCCGGTGCGCGCGGCGGTCATCGGACCGATCGTCGAGCCGCACGGCAGATCGGCCCGGTGCTCGTAGCGCTGCAGCGGAACACCGGCCTGATCGCACGCGAGCGCGAACGCCGCCGCGGTCCGGCCGTCGGTGGCGTAGCGCAGGTTGGGCTGCACCTTCAGCACGGGGCCGGCGTTGACCTCGATCAGGTGTCCGGGCTCGTGCCGTTCGGGATAGTTGGGGTGCGTGGCGTGCGCCATGTCGCCGGAGGCCACCATCGACGTCGAGCAGCGGCGCAGGAAGTCTTCCCGACCGCCGCCCGAGGCCAGGGTGATGCGCTCGAGCACCGTCAACAGCAGATCGGACTGGGCGCCGTGGTCGGATTGCGAGCCCACCTCTTCGTGGTCGAACAGCACCAGGACCGGGGTCACCGTCGACGCCGGTGCCGCCAGTAACGCCTCCAGCCCGGCGTAGCAGGTCGCCTGGTTGTCCAGGCGCGGAGCGCTGACGAGTTCGCCGTCGACACCGGTGAGCCGCGAGGGCGTCAGGTCGTGGGTCATCAGGTCGAATCCGAGTACCCCGTCCGGGTCGACATCGGCGCGCTCGGCGACGTAGTCGAGGAACGAGCGCGGGCCGCCGATTCCCCACACGGCATTGACGTGTCGCTGCGGGTTGAGCTCGACGCCTTTGCGGTCCTCCGACAGATGGATGGCCAGCTGCGGGACGCGCAGGATCGGGTCGTCGATGCGGACCAGGACGTCCTCCGCGGTGGCGCCATCACGCACGGAGAGCCGGCCGCTGAGGCCCAGGTCGCGGTCGAGCCAGGAGTTCAGCCACGCCCCGCCGTAGGGCTGCAGCGCCACCACCTGCCAGCCCGCGACGGTCCGGTCCGGGTGCTGCTTGACCCGCAGATTCGGGCTGTCGGTGTGGGCGCCGACGATCCGGAAGGGCAGGTGAGATTCGCCGGTCGAGCGCCACGCGATCAGGGAGCCGGCGCGGATGACGAAGTGATCGCCGGTGCCCGTCCATGCGTCGCCCTCGGACAGCTCGGTGAACCCGGCGTCGCGCAGCCGCTCCGCGGCGGTGCGGCAGGCGTGGAACGGCGAAGGGGAGTCATCGATGAACTCACACAGACCCTGCGCATCAGCCGCCATGGTTCATCATCTTCGTCGATCGCCGGAATTGATCATGATTTAGGGTCAGACGGTGCCCGAGTTACTGCCGCAGCCGGTGCTCGCGCCGCTGACCCCGGCGGCGATCTTTCTCGTCGCGACCATCGACGACGGTGGAGAGCAGGCGGTTCACGACGCGCTGGGCGACATCGCCGGGTTGGTGCGCGCGATCGGGTTTCGCGACCCGAGCAAGCACCTGTCTGTGGTGACGTCGATCGGTTCTGCAGCGTGGGATCGGCTGTTCTCCGGTCCCAGGCCGGTCGAGCTGCACCCGTTCGTCGCACTCGACGGAGGTCGGCACAGGGCCCCGGCCACGCCGGGTGATCTGCTCTTCCACATCCGCGCGGAGACGATGGACGTCTGCTTCGAACTGGCGATGAAGATCGTCGGTGCGATGGGACCGATCACGGTCGTCGACGAGACCCACGGCTTCCGCTTCTTCGACAACCGCGACCTCCTCGGCTTCGTCGACGGCACCGAGAATCCCGACGGCCCGCTCGCCGACAGCGCCACCCGGATCGGTGACGAGGACCCCGAATTCGCGGGCGGCTGCTATGTGCACGTGCAGAAGTACCTGCACGACATGGCCGCCTGGAATGCGCTGTCCACCGAGGATCAGGAGCGGGTGATCGGGCGCACCAAACTCGACGACATCGAACTCGACGATGCGGTCAAGCCGGCCAACTCTCATGTGGCACTCAACGTGATCGAAGACGACGCCGGCACCGAACTCAAGATCGTGCGCCACAACATGCCATTCGGGCAGATCAGGCGCGGCGAGTTCGGCACCTACTTCATCGGGTATTCGCGTTCGGCCGCGGTCACCGAACGCATGCTGACCAACATGTTCATCGGTTCGCCGCCCGGCACCACCGATCACATCCTGGAATTCTCGACGGCGATCACAGGGTCGATGTTCTTCACCCCGGTCCAGGATTTTCTCGATGATCCACCCCCGCTTCCCGTTTCCATTCCGGAGCGCGCCACTGGCTCTCTGGCCATCGGCAGTCTGAAGGGACAACCGCAATGAACAACCTGTACCGGGAGCTGGCTCCGGTCACCGATGCCGCGTGGGGCGAGATCGAGAGCGAGGCGACGCGAACGTTCAAGCGCCACATCGCGGGACGCCGGGTGGTCGATGTCAGCGAGCCCGGGGGCGCGGTGACGGCAGCGGTCAGCACGGGGCACCTGGTCGACGTATCGGCGCCCGGCGACGGTGTGATCGCGCACCTGCGCGAGGCGCGTCCGCTGGTTCGCCTGCGAGTTCCGTTCAGCGTCAAGCGGATCGACATCGACGATGTCGAGCGTGGCTCGCAGGACTCGGATTGGGACCCGGTCAAGGAGGCGGCCCGTAAGTTGGCGTTCGCCGAGGACCGGGCGATCTTCGAGGGGTACGCGGCCGCGTCCATCGACGGTATCCGCACCTGCAGTTCCAACGCCGCGCTCGCGCTGCCCGAGGATCCGCGGGCCATTCCCGACGTCATCGCCCAGGCGTTGAGTGCGCTGCGGTTGGCCGGGGTCGACGGACCGTATGCGGTGCTGCTCTCGGCCGAGGTGTACACCCGCGTCGCCGAGACGACGGCGCACGGCTATCCGATCCTCGAGCACATCAACCGCTTGGTCGACGGTGACATCATCTGGGCGCCCGCCATTGACGGCGCATTTGTGTTGTCTACGCGCGGAGGAGATTTCGATCTGCAGCTGGGCACCGACGTCGCGATCGGCTACCTGGCTCACGATGCCGAGACCGTGCAGCTGTATCTGGAGGAGACGCTGACGTTCCTCTGCTACACGGCGGAGGCCTCGGTCGCCCTGACCCCTTGACCCGTCCGGCGAGCCGGGGGCACCTCCCGTCCGGCGAGCGCGCGTGTCTGCACGCAACACGCCGGGAGGATGTGGCATCTCGCGCACGTTCGTGGGCGGCGAAGGCGCTAGTACCGACGCGGAACCGTCCACGGGCGCCCGAACTCGAGGTTGAACGACTCAGGCTCGAAGGGACTGTCTCCGCCCGCAGGAAAGCTCGTCAGCTCCCCAAAGACAACTCGCCCGTCGACGTCGTACACATCGACTCTGACGAAATCCGTTTCCGCACCGAGCTTCTCCGCGACTTCGATCATCTCGGTCAACCGATCCGGCTTCGCTGGCTCGCGATCCGCGCACGGCGCGCTCCCCCGCAGCGCCAGGTGTTCCCAACCCGCCGTGAAGAAATCCTGTGTGCGCGAACCGAACCGGCCCTGGTCCACCTGTATGAACCAGCACGTGCCATGGAACACGAAGAACTTGTAGTCGTCCGGGACGGAATCACTACCGAGCTTCTCCTCGACGATCACCCGTCGGGGAACCCGCCCGTACACCCACTCCCGGTTCGGCCCCTGACCGTAGAGCTGAGCCAACCAGCCCGTCACGATACGGATCACATCGGACCGCGGCGCAGAGTCGGGCCGCACATGCGAATAGACCCAGCTGCCAGGCTCGACCGGCAGACGAGCCTCACGCGGCGCGCGATCGGAGACGACGATCGCCGCCCCGCTGCCGTGCGTCGGCTTGACGACGTACGCGGCCGGCAAATCGACCTCGGCCAGCCCTGCGGGATCGTCGAGGATCGCGTACACCCGCGGGAGGTAGCGGTCCCCCACCACGTCGGCGACATAGCCACGCACTGCGGCTTTGTCGGCGAATGTCACGACCAGCGGCCGGTGGTCCCGCAGCATCTTGTACCGGACCTTGTCGCGGAACGTGTGTGGGTTCCGCGTCCGCCATAAACGCAGCGCGCGCACGAGAACGCTGCGTTCGCGCCAGCGGACGGGCACCGCCGTCAGGACACCAGGATGGCGTCCAGCGCCGAGTAGAAGATCCCGAGTCCGTCGTCGGACGGACCGGTCAGCGCCTCGGTCGCGTGCTCGGGGTGCGGCATCAGGCCGACGACGCGCCCGTTTGCCGAGCTGATGCCCGCGATGTCGCGCATCGAGCCGTTGATGTTCTCCCGATACCGGAAGACCACCCGACCCTCTCCTTCGAGTTCATCGAGCACCTGCTCGCTCGCGACGTAGCGCCCCTCGCCCGACTTCAACGGCACCAGGATGTCGGCGCCCTGTTCGTAGCGGGTCGACCACGCCGACGAGTTGGACGCGACCTCGAGCCACACGTCGCGGCAGACGAAGTGCAGCCCGACGTTCCGGGTCAGCGCGCCCGGCAGCAGCCCCGCTTCGCACAGCACCTGGAACCCGTTGCAGATGCCCAGCACCGGCATCCCTCGCTCGGCCGCGGCCACCACCTCACCCATTACGGGCGCGAAGCGCGCGATCGCGCCGCACCGCAGGTAGTCGCCGTAGGAGAAACCACCGGGCACGATGACGGCGTCGACGCCTTTGAGGTCGGCGTCGGCGTGCCAGAGATTGACGGCTTCGCCGCCGGCCAGGCGCACCGCCCGCGCAGCGTCGATGTCGTCGAGCGTCCCGGGGAATGTGATCACGCCCACACGCGTCATGAGCCATCCTCCCGGGTGACGGTCCAGTCCTCGATCACGGTGTTGGCGAGCAGAGATTCAGCGATCGCGGCGAGCTTCTCGTCGTCGATCGCATCGTCGACCTCGAGCTCGAACCGCTTGCCCTGCCGCACATCTGAGATGCCGTCGAAGCCGAGCCGACCCAGCGCACCGACGATCGCCTGCCCCTGCGGGTCGAGGATCTCGGTCTTCGGCATGACGTGAACCACCACTTTTGCCACGCGGACACTCTACCTGCGGCGACGGCAGCCCCGCCTCACCGGCACGAGCCCAGGTAGGCGGCACACAACGGCGCCGCCAGCGCATCGAAGATCCGCGCGTCGGGCACCGCGCGCCACTCGACCCGCGTGGGCAGCGTGGTCCACAGGGCAGCCTCGACGATGGTGCTGCTGGCCGGGTCCGCCAGCAGATAGGTCCGCATCACCCGGCTGCCCGCTTCGCTGATCACGGCCGCGATCCGATCGGCCTCGTTGGTGGTCAGTGATGGCGACACACCGTCCCCGCAGGACGCCAGGGCGATGCGCGCCTTCTCCAGGACCTCGAGCGCGGTCTGTCCGCCGGTGACGACGTCCCCGCGCCAATGGATGACCTGCACCTGCAGGTTCCATTGGCCGTCCGGGTTGGGCACCGTGGCGCGCGCGGCGACCGCATAGCGGCGCGGATCCGTTGACGACTCGGGGGTGACGCACCATGACTCGAACTCGAAACGGGGTGCCGGTGCCGTGACCGCGAGGCCGGCCAACGACGGCCACCGATAGATCGACGCCAGCGGCAGCGAACTCGACTCGACCCACGCGGCATCGGGGATCGCGTCGCAGGTGGGCGGACAGAATCCGGGCACCGCATTCGCCTCACCGGAGGCCAGGAAGACCCCCGAGAACGCCAACGCCAGTGTGAGCATCCACCGCATCCGCACTACCCCCGCTCCCCTGTGCGGGCCAGACTATAGGCATGCAGCTCACACACTTCGGCCATTCCTGCCTGTTGGCGAGCTTTTCTGCCAGTGCTCGACCCGGTGATCAACCCGGCGGTGAGACCACGATCCTGTTCGATCCGGGCAATTTCTCCCACGGCTTCGAGGGCATCACAGGTCTGTCGGCGATCCTGATCACCCATCAGCATCCCGATCACGCCGATCCCGAGCGGTTGCCGGCGCTGGTCGACGCGAACCCGCAGGCTTTGCTCTACGCCGATCCGCAGACCGCGGCCCAGCTCGGCGAGCCGTGGCGGGCTGTACACGTGGGGGATTCGCTGTCGATCGGGCACCTGACGGTGCGCGGGGTAGGCGGTCAACACGCTGTCATCCATCCGGAAATCCCTGTGATCGACAACATTTCGTATCTGATCGGCGATGGCGGCCATGCCGCGCGGCTGATGCATCCCGGTGATGCGCTGTTCGTTCCGGACGAGCCGGTCGACGTGCTCGCCACCCCGGCAGCCGCGCCGTGGATGAAGATCTCCGAGGCCGTCGACTACCTGCGTGCGGTGAACCCGACGCGCGCGGTGCCGATCCATCAGGCGGTCGTCGATCCGGTTGCGCGGCCCATCTACTACGGCCGACTCGACGAGATGACGAGCGCCGACTTCCAGGTTCTCGAGCCGGAGAACGGCACCGAGTTCTAGGTGTAGGAGTTAATGCCTGTCAGCTGAGAGGAATTCGATCCTGGCAGGCACACCGCGCAACGCTCAGGCTCGAGTCATGCGACGACACCTGCGCAGCGGCGTGCTGCCCACCGCCGGCGCACTGGCCGCTGCCATGGGCCTGGGCCGGTTCGTCTACACCCCGATCCTGCCGCTGATGACGGGTCAGGCCGGCCTGACCGCGCAGGCCGCCGGACACCTGGCGACGGCCAATTACGTCGGCTACCTGGCCGGCGCGATGGCCACGACGTTCTCGGCCCGGTTGGCCCACTCCGCGTTGGCGTGCCGCACGTCGCTGATCGCCATCGTGGTCAGCCTGGCCGCGATGCCGACGACGACGCACGCGGCAGTGTGGCTGACTGCCCGCACCGTCGCCGGGTTCGCGAGCGCGGTGGTCTTCGTGGTGGCCGTCAACACGCTGCTGGAGCGCCTGCCGGAGAAGGCGGGATGGGGTTTCGGCGGGGTCGGTGCCGGTATCGCGACGTCCGCCGCGCTTGTCCTCGCGCTGCCCGCCGACGACTGGCGCACCGCCTGGTGGGCGGCGGCGACCTTGGCCACCGTCTTGGGCGCGACGGGCTGGTCATTGCATCCGCGGCGGACGCCGACGACGACGCACGCGGAGACACATCGGGCCGGTGGGCCGCGTTTCCTGCTGTTGTTCACCGCGTACACCTTGGAAGGCGTCGGCTACATCATCGCCGGAACGTTCCTCGTCGCCGCGGTGACCGAGCACTCCCCCGGCGCCTTGGGCGCCGGGGTCTGGCTGGTCGTCGGCGTGGCTGTGGTGCCGTCCGCGGCGCTGTGGGCGCGGCTGGGAGCCCGACACGGCCAGCCGGCGACGCTCACCGTCGCACTCGCGCTGCAGGCCGCCGGGATCGCGTTGGCCTGTCAGGGCAGCAGCGCCGCCAGCCTCGTGGGTGCCCTGTTGTTCGGTGGCACGTTCATCGGGGTCAGTACCTTGGCGGTCGCCGAGGGCCGATTGCTCGGCGTCCGTTCGGCGGTGGCACTGCTGACCGTCGGCTACTCCGTCGGACAGATCGCCGGACCGTTGCTGGTGGCCCCGCTGACCACCGGTGGGTACCGGCCTGCGCTCGTGATGTCCGCTTTCACCGTCTCAGCGGCTGCGTTGGCCGCCGCCGCGGTGTGGATCATCAGCAGGAACCCACGTTCCCGGGTCGTCGACCGTCAGATCACGGGTGTCGCTGCTGAATTCGTCGACGATGGCGCGCACCGCCGGTCGATCGTCGTCCGCACGCCAGACCAGTGACCACGTCCACAGCGGCGTCGGTTCGATCACTTCCCGCCGCACCAGATCTCGCGGTTCGGGATCACGCTGGCCTCTCGGGTTGATCAGCACGGGACGCCTCAGCCGTCGCACGTGTTCGACGAACGCAGGGCCGGTGACTCCGCCGTCGTCGGTGCGGACGACGCTCGCGCCGGTACTCGCGGCGAGCTCCTCGGCGTACCGGTTCCACGACGACCAACTCGCGGCGTCCGTGTCGACCAGGACGACGACGTCGGCGGCCGTCACCGCCGACTCGTCGCCGCCCGGCCCCAGGGCGTGCAGGCGATCGATGCCGATGAGTCGCGCCTGAAGGGCCAGTGCGTCGAGGTCGCGTGCCTGCACCCAGCAGATCGCCAGGTCGAGCGCTCCGCTGGCCACGCGCTCGGCTTGGGTGTGCGAGGGCATCACCCAGGTGTCGACGCGGAGTTGCGCGACGCCCGCGGCGCGTTCGGCCCAGTCGGTCGGACACCAGTTGACGCAACCGATCCGAATCGGCTCTGATGCCGCCAAACCCGTTGCGCGCCTGCGTAATGCATCCGCCTGATCGATCAGCGCCTTGGCCTCGGACACCAGTGCGGCACCGGCCGGGGTCAGAGCGACGGATCGGCGGTCACGGTCGAAGAGCTGGACCTTGAGGTCCCGTTCGAGCGCCTTGATCTGTTGCGACAGCGAGGGTCCTGCGATCCGCAGCCGTTCCGCAGCGCGGCCGAAATTCAGCTCGTCGGCCACGGCGACGAAGTAGCGCAACTGACGCAGCTCCACGTTCCGCAGCGTGATAGGCAGGACCTCTCAACAGCGAGGAATCCGGTCCCGCCGAGCGGACATGCGACGCCAGGCACTCACGTTGAGCAGGACATGAACAGCACATCTGAAGTAGCAATCATCACCGGGGCATCGCAGGGCATCGGGGCGGCGCTCGTCGCAGGCTACCGTCGCCTGGGCTATGGCGTCGTCGCCACCTCGCGCAGCATCGCCCCCAGTGACGACCCGATGATCGTCACCGTCGCCGGCGACATCGCCCAACCGGGCGTCGGTGCCGCCTTAATCGCCGCCGCACACGAACGCTTCGGCCGCGTGGACACCGTCGTCAACAACGCCGGCATCTTCATCGCCAAACCGTTCACCGAGTACACCGACGAAGACTACGAAGCTGTGACCGGGGTGAACACCCGCGGCTTCTTCGAGGTCACCCGTGCCGCCATCCCGGCGATGCTCGAGCGCGGCGGACACATCGTGAACATCTCCACCAGCCTGGTCGGTCAGGCCGACAAGAAGGTGCCGTCGGCGTTGGCCTCGCTGACCAAGGGCGGACTCGATGCCGCCACCCGCTCTCTCGCCATCGAGTTTGCCGACAGGGGAATTCGAGTCAACGCCGTCGCGCTGGGCACCATCGACACCCCGATGCACGACCCGGCCACGCACCCGTTCTTGGCCGCGTTGCACCCGGTGGGTCGCCTCGGCACCCTCGACGACGTCGTCGATGCCGTGCTGTATTTGGAGAAGGCAGGCTTCGTCACCGGGGAGATCCTGCACGTCGACGGAGGTCAAAGTGCCGGACACTAGCCGCGAGATCCTGGTATCCGTACTCGACCAGTGGAAGGCCGGCATCGACGCGCATGACCCCGAGCGGGTGGCCGCTGTGTTCGCCGACGACGCCGTCTTCCAAGGACTGGCGCCCTACACGGTGGGACGCGACGGGGTGCGCCGCTACTACGGCGGCCAGCCCCACGGTATGACGGTCGACTACCGCATCGACGAGATCCGCCGGCCCGCCGAGCACGTGGTCGTCGGGTACGGCGCCGCCGATTTCCACCGGGCCGACCGCACGGTGGTCTCGCTGCGCCTCGGCGTGGTGCTCGCCCGAGCCCACGACGGCTGGTCGATCCAGCAATACCAGGTCAGCGCGCCACCGGTCTGACCGCGAGAAGTCGCGAACTCGAGTGACACGCCAGAGAAAGCACTCGAGTTCGCGACTGCTCGCGCAGAAAAACTAGCCCACGTCGCGGGCTGCGGCCCGGCCCGCCGCGCGACCGGAGAACACGCACCCGCCGAGGAACGTTCCCTCCAACGAGCGGTACCCGTGCACGCCACCGCCGCCGAAACCCGCGGCTTCGCCGGCGGCATACAGCCCGGCCACCGGCGTGCCGTCGGCGCCCAGCGCTCGGGAGTCGAGGTCGGTCTGCAAGCCGCCCAACGATTTTCGCGTCAGGATGTGTAGCTTCACGGCGATCAGCGGGCCGGCCTTGGGGTCGGTGAGCCGGTGTGGTGCGACGACGCGGCTCACGCGGTCGGCGAGATAGCCACGCGCGCCGCGGATCGCGGTGATCTGGCTGTCCTTGGTGAACCGGTTGGCCACCTCCCGGTCGCGCGCGGTCACCTCCGCTTCGACCGTCGCGTAGTCCAATGGCTGCACATCGGGTACAGCGTTCATCTTCGCGACGAGCTCACGCAGTGAGTCGGCGGTGACGAAGTCGACGCCCTTGTCGACGAAGGCGTGCACCGGTGCGGGTCCCTTGCGGCCACGTTCGAGGACCAGGCGCACACTGCGGCCCGTCAGGTCCGGGTTCTGTTCCTGCCCGGACAGGCCGAACTCCTTGTCGACGATCCGCTTGTTCAGCACGAACCACGTGTAGTCCTGGCCGGTCCGGCAGATGTACTCCAGCGTGCCGAGGGTGTCGAAGCCCGGGTAGAGCGGAACGGGCAGCCGCCGCCCGCTGGCGTCGAGCCACAGCGACGACGGGCCGGGCAGGATGCGGATGCCGTGCCGCGGCCAGATCGAGTCGTAATTCGTGATGCCCTCGGTGTAGTGCCACATCCGGTCGCTGTTGATCATGTGCGCCCCGGCTGCCGCGGCGATCCCGAGCATCCGCCCGTCGACGTGCTCGGGCACGCCGCTGAGGAGCTGCTCGGGCACCCGGCCCATCCGCTGCGGCCAGTTCGCCCGCACGAGGTCGTGGTTGCCGCCGATGCCGCCGCTGGCGACGATGACCGCTTGTGCGCGAAAATCGAACTCGCCGATGGAGTTTCGAGACGACGGTGCGCCGCGTGCCGCGGACGACGGCTCCAGCACCGCCCCGCGCACCCCGACGACGGCGCCGTTCTCGACGACCACCTCGTCGACGCGGTGGCGGTGCGCGAAGCGCACCAGCGGGCCGGTCAGTCGGCGCGCGAAGATCTCGACCAGGCCGGGCCCGGTGCCCCAGGTGATGTGGAACCGCGGCACGGAGTTGCCGTGCCCGCGGGCGCCGTAGCCGCCGCGCTCGGCCCAGCCGACGAGCGGAAAGACCTTGAGCCCGCGGTCACCGAGCCAGCTGCGCTTCTCGCCGGCCGCGAAGTCGACGTACGCATGCGCCCACTGCCGGGGCCAGTGGTCCTCGGGGCGGTCGAACCCGGCGGTGCCGAGCCAGTCCTGCAGGGCCAGCTCGTGACTGTCCCGGATGCCGAGACGCCGCTGCTCGGGGCTGTCGACGAAGAACAGCCCGCCGAAAGACCAGAAGGCCTGCCCTCCGACGTTGGCGGCGTTCTCCTGGTCGACGATGAGCACGCGTCGGCCCCGCTCGACCAGCTCACATGCGGCCACCAGGCCGGCCAGGCCGGCACCGACCACGATGACGTCAGCATCATCTGCCATGCGGCCAATGTAGCGAGCGGAACCCCTCAGGCGGCGTCGGACAACGCAGCCGGGTGCCGCCAGGCGTAGACGGTGGGCTCACACCCGTGCATCAGCGCCAGGTCGGCGGCGTCCAGCATCGCCTGTCGCGGGCCGGGCCGGCGCAGGTGCCGCGCCGCGACGGCCACCCGCACGATGCCGTCGCGGCGTGCGGTGCGCTCCGCGGCGAGCACGACGGTTCGGCACCACCACGGTTCGCTCAGGAATCCCTCACCGATGCCGAGGACGCGCCCCCGCACCGTCGTACCGCGGACCAGGTCGGTGATCCCGCCCAGTCCGGCCATCACGCGAAAGCCGTTGCGCGGCAGTGCCGTGACCGCGCCGTCGGAGACGTTCCAGCCGGGTGCGGCGAACAGCCGGGTGCGCAGACCGAGGTGTTCGAGGATCCGGTCGGCGGCCATCAGGCGCAGGTTGGCCTCGTGTGCGGGCAGCGTCGCGAACTCTCCGCGACGCGTCTTGGTGGCAGCCTCGTCGAAACCGTGCAGCACGATCGCATCGCCGGCGTCGCGCCGCTGCGCGAGCCACGAGACGGTGCCGGGGTCGCGGTCGAGCCGGTATCCGCCCTTGAGCCGGGGCGCCACCAGGAACGATGCCGGCACGCCGCGCCGCGCCAGCTGCCCGTGGAACGCCGCCACGTCGTCGATCGTGCGGTCGCTGACTCCGGAGATCGAGACGATCAGTTGTCCTGCCACTTCCGCAGTGTCGCAACGCCAGGTGTCGCGATGGACAACGCCGCCACTCGTGTGGCTGAACTGTGTGCGCTGCCCCGCGAAGCTACTCCAGCACGTCTTCGATCGCGGCGATCACCTCGGGCGCATCGGGTACCGTGCGCGGCCGGAACCGGGCGACCACCTCGCCGCCGGGCGCGAGCAGGAACTTCTCGAAGTTCCACTGCACGTCACCGGCCTCGCCGCTGCCGTCCGCGGTCTGGGTCAGCGTCGCGTACAGCGGGTGCCGGTCGGGCCCGTTGACATCGGTCTTGGCCAGCAGCGGAAACGTCACCCCATAGGTGGTCGAGCAGAAGGTCTGGATCTCCTCGGCGGTGCCGGGTTCCTGCCCCATGAACTGGTTGCAGGGCACCCCGATCACCGTCAGCCCGCGATCCCGGTAGTCCTTCGCGAGCTGCTCCAAGGCGCTGTACTGCGGCGTGAGCCCGCATTTGGACGCCACATTCACCACGAGCGCCGCGCCGTCGGCCAACTCCCCCAGTGTGGTGGCCTGTCCGTCCAGGGTGGTCAGGGGCATGTCGGTGAGCGTCATGAGGCAGACGCTACGTCTGCGCCGGCCAGCCCCGCCACATCGAGCAGCCAGGCGTACTGGAACGCCGTCTCTTTCCAGCGTTCGTAGCGTCCGCTGATGCCGCCGTGGCCGGCGTTCATCTCGGTCTTCAAGAGCACTCGGACACCGTCGCGCTCGGGTTCGTGCTGAGCGTGCCGCAGCGCGGCCACCCATTTGGCGGGTTCGACGTAGTAGACGCGGGTGTCGTTGAGCGAGGTCATCGCCAGGATCGCGGGATAGCGCTTGGCCTCGACGTTCTCGTACGGCGAATACGACTTCATGTAGTGGTACACATCGGCGTCGTCGAGCGGGTTGCCCCACTCGTCCCACTCGGTGACCGTCAGCGGCAGTGACGGGTCGAGGATCGTGGTGAGGGGATCGACGAAGGGCACGGCGGCCAGGATGCCGGCGAACAGCTCGGGCGCCATGTTGGCGACCGCACCCATCAGCAGGCCCCCCGCGCTACCGCCGTAGGCCACCATCGTGTCGGCGGTCGTGACGCCGGTGTCGACGAGATGCCTTCCTGCGGCGATGAAGTCGGTGAACGTGTTGCGCTTCTCGAGCAGCTTGCCGTGCTCGTACCAGAGCCGGCCGAGCTCTCCGCCGCCGCGCACGTGCGCCACCGCGTACACCATGCCGCGATCGAGCAGGGAGAGCCGCGCGATCGAGAAGCGCGGGTCTTCGCAGGACTCGTAGGCGCCGTAGCCGTAGAGCAACAGCGGTGCAGGCGCGGTGACGCCGACCCGGTGGATGATCGACAACGGCACGCGCGCACCGTCTTCGGCGATCGCCCAGTCCCGGCGTTCGACGTAGTCCTCGGCCCGGTAGTCGCCGAGCACCGGCTGTTCGCGCAACAGCACGCGCTCGCCGGTGGCCAGGTCGAGGTCGTAGACCCGCACGGGTGTGACGAACGAGGTCGCGCCGATGCGCAGCCGCGGTGCGGCCCAGTTCGGGTTGGCGGACAACCCGACCGACATCAGCTCCGAGTCGAAGGTGACATCGCGGGCCTCGCCGTAACCGGTTCCACGCAGGGGCCACAGCTGAATTCGCGGCAACGCCTCGCTGCGGTAGCTCACGACGAGCAGCTCGGCGAACGCGTCGACAGCATCCAACCGCACGTCGTCGCGGTGCTCGATCAGGGTGCGGGTCGCCGATGGATCGGCCACCGGCGCTTCGACGAGCGTGAAGTTCTCGGCACCGTCGTTGTGCATGATGAGGAAGCGGTCCTCGTCGGCGACGACGGCGTGTTCGACGGAGTACTCCACTCCGTCGCGGCGCGGCCACACCACGGTGAATTGCGCGTCCGCATCGGCGGCGTCGGCGTAACGCATCTCCGAGGTGATCGCGCTGCCGGCCGCGATCAGCACGTACTTGTTGCTCCGCGTGCGCCCGCAGGCGACCCAGAATCTCTCGTCGGGCTCGTGGTAGACCTTCTTGGCCGGCAGGCCGGCGCCCAGCCGGTGCCGCCACACGGTGTCGGGTCGCCAGGCGTCGTCGACGGTGGTGTAGTAGATGGTCTTGTTGTCGGCGGCCCAGGTGGCGCCGGCGCCGATCCCGGCGATCTCGTCGTCATACCGTTCGCCGGTCCGTAAATCCTTGAACCGCAACGTGTACCGCTCGTCCCCGACGACGTCGACGGAGTAGGCGAGCACGGTGCCGTCCACGCTGACGCTGGCAGCGCCGAGGGAGAAGAAGTCGTGCCCCTCGGCTTCGACGTTCTCGTCGAGCAGGACCTGCTCACCGGGGATGTCGGTGTCTTCGGTCAGCTGCGGCGGTGTCCAGTCGTCAGGGTCGGCGACGGGGCACCGGCAATGCACGCCGTACTGCTTTCCGGCGAAGCTGCGTCCGTAGTACCACCAGTCCCCGCGCCGTGTCGGCACCGACAGATCGGTTTCTTTGGTACGGGCCTTGATCTCGTCGAAGATCGACTGCCGCAGCGGAGCGAGGTCGGCGGTGATGTGCTCGGTGAAGGCGTTCTCGGCCTCGAGGTGGTCGATCACCTCGGCGCTGTCCTTCTCCCGCAACCACTCATAGGGGTCGACGAACACGTCACCGTGGTGAGCACGCCGATGCTCGACACGTTTGGCCACCGGCGGCTTCACCGCTGTCCTCCGATCCACTCCGCGAACTTCAGACCCGAAATACGTTCGTAGGCTTCGATGTAGCGCGCACGCGTCGCCTCGACGATGTCGGCGGGCAACGGTGGCGGCGGTTGATCGCCGTGACGGTCCCAGCCCGAGTCGGGGCCGGTCAACCAGTTGCGGACGAACTGCTTGTCGAAGCTGTTCTGCACGGAGCCCTCGGTGTGGTCGTCGGCATTCCAGTACCGCGACGAGTCGGGGGTGAACACCTCGTCGGCGAGCGTCAGTTGCCCGTCGGCGTCGACACCGAATTCGAACTTGGTGTCGGCGACGATGATGCCCCGGCTCAGCGCGTGGTCGGCGCCGCGGCGGTAGGTCTGCAACGTCAGGTCGCGTAACTCCTCGGCTCGGGCGGAGCCGATCAGGCCGACGACGTCGTCGTAACTGATGTTGACGTCGTGATCCCCCAGCTCCGCCTTGGTCGCCGGGGTGAACAGCGGCTCGGCGAAGCGGCTCGCCTCCACCAGACCCTCGGGCAGCTCGATTCCGCAGACGCTGCCGCTGTTCTGGTAGTCGATCAGGCCCGAGCCGGTCAGGTATCCGCGAGCCACGGCTTCGACGGGCAGCATGTCGAGTCGGTGCACCACCAGCGCGCGGCCGAGCACCTCGTCGGGGATGCGGGGATCGTCGGGTGGGCCGGCGAGGTGGTTGGGCACCGGCAGGAGATCGAAGAAGAACACGCTCATCGCGGTGAGGATGCGGCCCTTGTCCGGAATCTCACTGTCGAGGATGTAGTCGTAGGCCGAGATCCGGTCGGTGGCGACGAAGAGCAGGTGTCCCTCATCCACCCGATAGAGCTCACGAACCTTGCCGCTGGCCAGGTGCTGGTAGTCGGACAGAGCGGGACGCATCGGGCCAGCCTATCGGTCCGTCAGGAGCGCCCCGTGTGCTGTGATCGATCGCATGAGATCGCGATGGGTTCCCTATGCCACGACGCCCGCGCGGCTGCTGCGTCAGCTGTTCAGCGACGTCGTCGTCATCGGCTGGACCGCCGTCTGGGTCATCATCGGTCTGGCGGTGCACGCGGCCGTCGCGGTGATCGCCGACTTCGGCTACCAGGTCGAGAGCGGCGCCAACGGTGTGGCCGGCAACCTCGACTCGGCCGGCAACAGCGCCGACAACGTGCCGCTGATCGGGGACGCGCTGGCCAAGCCGCTCAGCGCAGCCGGCGATGCGGCCCGCGAGATCGCCGGGGCCGGTCAGTCCCTGGGCGGGACGGCCAGCTGGTTGGCGTGGTTGTTGGCGCTGGCAGTGGCCGCGCCCCCGATCCTCGCGCTGATGATGCCGTGGCTGTTCCTGCGCGTGCGGTTCGCGCGGCGCAAATGGACGGCGGTGACGCTGGCGTCCACCCTCGCCGGAGAGGAGCTGTTGGCGCTGCGGGCGCTGGCCAACCGTCCGCTACCCAAGCTCGCCGCGGTCACCGCCGACCCCGTCGGGGCGTGGCGCAGCCAGGATCGGATGGCGATTCGCGGGCTGGCCGCTCTCGAGTTGCGGGCGACCGGGATCAGAGCGACGAATCTGCGCCGGCCGAGTTAGCGCAGGAAGCGCCGCAGCGTCGCCCCGAACGGGTGCCGCACGGTGAGAGACCCGAACCGCACCCGTCCGGTCACGACGACGTGCAACCGCTGCGACGGCGCACCGGTCCCCACCCGGACCGACGTCGAGCCGCCGACGGTGCTGACCCGGTTGCAGTCCGCGGTCGCGCCGTCGGGCAGCACCAGTTCGACGGAGCCGAAGTAGTCGTCGACCTCGACGTGCACCACCGGCCCCGGGAGCACCGCCGACGTGAAATCCAGGGTGGTCGAACACATCCTGGTGACCAGTCGCATGCGCGGGGGCACCGTCCACGGCCCCTTGCGGGTGATGCTGGACAGCCAGCTGCGTACCTCGTGGGCGGGCGGCGTCGCGGGCTCGCGGCCGAACGGCAGGTCAGCGATCACCACGTCGAGGTCGCGACGGGTGCGCGCCGCGAACACCGCATCGAGGCGCTCGCTGTACTCGTCGAGGCTCAGCATGCCGTGACCGACGGCCCGCTCGAGCAGTCCACGTACCGCGGCGCGGTCGGCATCGGAGACCCGGAGGTCGGGGTACTCGCTCATGACAGCTCCACCATCAGGTGCCGCAGTCCGGTGTGCCGGTTGCTTCTCGTCCATTCCACCGGCGCGGCCAGCCGCATCGCCGAGAACCGGCTGAGCAGTTCGGAGAAGATCACCCGCAATTCCAGCCGAGCCAGGTTGGCGCCCAGGCAGTAGTGCACACCGTGCCCGAAACCCAGATGCGGGTTGGGCTTTCGGGCGACGTCGAACCGGTCGGGATCGACGAACACCGCCGCGTCGCGGTTGGCCGAACCCTCCCACACCAGGACCTTCTGCCCGGCGTCGATGCGCCGGCCGGCCAGGGTGGTCGGCCGGGTGGCGGTGCGCCGCTTCGACGGGGACGGCGAGGTCCACCGGACCATCTCCTCGATCGCGGTCGGCAGAAGCGACGGCTCGGCCCGCAGCGCGGTGTGGGCGTCGGGATTGTCGATCAGAGCCAGCAGTCCGCCGGCGATGGCGTTGCGGGTGGTCTCCGCCCCTGCACTGAAGAGCAGGCTGAAGAACAGATAGCTCTCCAGCTCGGACAGCTCCGGATCGTCGGAGTTGACCACCACCGAGAGCATGTCGTCGCTCGGCGCGGCTTTCTTGGCGGCGATCAATTCCTGGCCGTAGGCGAACATCCGGGAGCCGGCCTCCTCGACGGAGAGCCGGGAGATGGTGGCCCGGCGGGCGTCGCCGAAATCGAAGCTCGGTTCGATGGCTTCGAACAGCCAATGCCGCTCGGACTCGGGCACTCCCAGCAGGATGCAGATCATCTGCATCGGGATCTCGGCGGCAATCTCGGTGACGACGTCCACCGGCTCGCCCGGCCGCACGGCATCGAGAAGGCGGCGGGCCCGCATCCGCAGGTCGTCTTCGACACGCGAGATCATCCGGGGCGTCAGACCGGAGCTGACGAGACGGCGCACCGCCGCGTGGCGCGGGTCGTCCATCATGTTGAGCAGCTGACCGGCGATCGGCAGATCCTGCAGCAGCGTGCCACCGAACGGGCGACCGCCGCCGGTCACCGAGGAGTAGGTGTCCGGATCACGAAGCACGGCAAGGGTTTCGGCGTGGGTCGCCACCGACCAGAAGCCCTCCCCGTCGGGCGTGTTCTCGGTCGGTTCGTGCCAGTACACCGGGGCGTGCTCACGGTGGCGCGCGAACAGGTGGTGGGGAAAGCCCGCGGCGAAGTTGTCGAGATCGGTGAAGTCGATCCCGGTCCACCCAGAAGTCGAAGCGTCCGCGGTCGCCGTCACAGAATCGCGCCCGAGGTGTAATCGGCCGCGCCCGGGTACCGCGCGACCAGATCGTCGACGGCCGCGATCACGCGGTCCACCTGGTCCGCGGCTGCACCGGTGAAGGCGGCCTTGTCGGCCAGCACGCCGTCGAGCGCCGCACGGTCCAGGGGAAGGCGCGGATCGGCGGCCAGCCGATCCAGCAGATCGGGTTCGGCGCCGCGCTCGCGCATCGCCAGCGCCACCGCGACCGCGTGCTCCTTGATCACCTCGTGCGCGGTCTCGCGGCCCACCCCGGCGCGGACCGCGGCGATCAGGATGCGCGTCGTCGCCAGGAACGGCAGATAGCGGTCGAGCTCCCGCTGGATCACCGCGGGGTAGGCACCGAACTCGTCGAGCACGGTCAGGAACGTCTCGGTCTGCCCGTCGATGGCGAAGAACGCATCCGGCAGTGCGACCCGACGCACCACCGAGCAGAACACGTCGCCCTCATTCCACTGCGCACCCGCCAATTCCGCTGCCATGGAGGCGTATCCGCGCAACACCACCTGCAACCCGTTGACCCGCTCGCAGCTGCGCGTGTTCATCTTGTGTGGCATCGCCGATGACCCCACCTGGCCGGGGGCGAACCCCTCGGTGACCAGTTCGTGGCCGGCCATCAACCGGATGGTGTGCGCGAACGACGACGGTCCCGCGCCGAGTTGGACGAGCGCGGACACCACGTCGTGGTCCAGCGATCGCGGATACACCTGCCCGACACTGGTCAAGATGTCGGTGAAGCCGAGGAACTGGGCGACGCGGGTCTCCAGGTCGGCCAGCCGCGCGGTGTCGCCGTCGAACAGGTCGAGCATGTCCTGGGCGGTGCCCATCGGCCCCTTGATGCCGCGCAACGGGTAGCGGGCGATGAGTTCCTCGATGCGGCGCAGCGCGACCAGGGTCTCCTCTGCCGCTGAGGCGAATCGCTTGCCCAGCGTGGTGGCCTGGGCCGCGACGTTGTGGCTGCGGCCCGCCATCACGAGGTCGCGATAGAGTGCGGCCCGCTCGGCCAACCGAGCGGCGACGGCGATGCCGCGCGCATGCACGAGTTGCAACGAGCGCCGGATCTGCATCTGCTCGACGTTCTCGGTGAGGTCGCGGCTGGTCATGCCCTTGTGCACGTGCTCGTGGCCGGCGAGGGCGTTGAACTCCTCGATCCGGGCCTTGACGTCGTGGCGCAGCACGCGTTCCCGCGCCGCGATGGAGTCGAGGTCGACGTTCTCGAGCACCTTCTCGTAATCGTCGACGACGCCGGCGGGTACCTCCACGCCGAGTTCGCTCTGCGCCCGCAGCACCGCCAGCCACAGCCGGCGTTCGGCCACGATCTTGGCTTCCGGCGACCAGATCGCCACCATCTCCTCGCTGGCGTAGCGATGGGCCAGGACATCGGGAATGGACGCGCGGTTGCTCACGGCCCAACAGCCTATCGGGCACAGTAGGGGCCATGTATTTCGTCGGTCTGGACCTGGCATGGGGCCAGCGCAAACCCACCGGTGTCGCCGTCGTCGACGACGGCGGCCGGCTGGTGGCGGCGTCGGCGGCCACCGATGACGCCAGCATCCGTTCGATGGTGGCGCCCTACGTCGACGGCGACTGTGTGGTGGGTATCGACGCACCGATCGTCGTGCGCAACCCGACTGGTCAGCGGCCGGCCGAGCGGGCGCTCAACGCCGATTTCGCGAAATTCCAGGCCGGCGCGCATCCGTCGAACACGGGCAAGCCGGAGTTCGCCGACGGCACCCGGGCCGGGCGGCTGGCCGACGCCCTCGGCCTGGACATCGATCCGCAGTCCGACGGGCCGCGCCGCGCGCTCGAGGTGTATCCCCATGCGGCCACGGTGGCGTTGTTCCGGCTGGGTCGCACGCTGAAGTACAAGGCCAAGCCGGGCCGCTCGGTGGCGCAGCTGCAAGCCGAACTGCTGCGGTTGATGGATCTGGTCGAAGGGCTTGCGACCGCGGAGCCCTCGCTGCGGGTGGCCGACTCACCCGACTGGGTGCGGCTGCGCGCGATGGCCGAAAGTGCCGAGCGGAAAAGCGAATTGCGCCGAGTGGAAGATCCGGTCGACGCGGTGGTCTGCGCCTTCGTGGCGATGTTCGCTGCCCGCCGACCGGACGCGGTGACCTGTTACGGCGACGCCGAGACCGGGTGCATCGTGACACCGACGTTGCCGTCGGACCTGGTGCCCGCCCCGCCGGAGCCGACACCTGGTGTGGTGCACGAGGCGATCGCGACCTACACCCGGCGGCGCACCGCGCTGATGGCGTCCACCGAGCGCTACCTGACGATGGTCACGGCGCTGCTGGACGACGCCGGGATCGATTATCTGAGCGTGACCGCCCGGACCAAGTCGGTGGCATCTTTTGCCGCCAAGGCCGACCGGCACGTCGACGGCCACCGGTTGTATGCCGATCCTCTCTCGGAGATCACCGATCAGATCGGCTTGCGGGTGATCACGTATCTGCGCGACGACGTCGCCGCGGTCGCCCGGCTGCTCGGGCAGGAGATGCAGCTGCTCGACGATCGGGACATGGGGGTGGAAACCGCGAGCGAGGGCCGCTGGGGCTACGCCAGCAGGCATCTCCTGCTGGCGGCCGAGGGCGAGCAACAGCCGGCGTCGGTGCAGGTGCGCACGATCCTGCAGCACGCGTGGGCGGAGTTCGAGCACGACGTCCGCTACAAGGGTTCGATCCCCGAGGAGGACGCCCCCGATTTGGACCGGCGGTTCACCCTCGCCGCGGGTCTGCTCGAGCTCGCGGACCGGGAGTTCTCCGCGATCCGGGAGCGGTTGCGCTCGACCACCCCGGCCGAACGGCCGCGCGCCGCCGGTGAGGCGGGTATTCCGACGCCGGTCTTGGCCACCTACCTGGCCAACCGGTTCCCCGACGCAGGGTGGTCGCGCACCGACCACTACGGGTGGATGGCCGGTCTGCTGCTCGATCTCGACATCGACTCGATCGACGAGGTGGACTCGGTGTTGGCCGGCGTCGACACCGATGCGGTGAACGCCGCCATGGACTACCGCTTCCCGCCGGGGGCAGTGCGACGCCTCGACGATGCGCTGTTGAAGCTCTACGGCCGCCGCTACATCGATCTTCCCGGCAATGCACACCGAATCCGGCTGCTGGAGAACAGGTCCGAACGGCTCAGCTGACTCACACGGCGAGCATGCCGCGTAGCCAGTCGTGGAAGGCGCCGATGTGGTGCTCGCTGGGAACGAGCACACCGCCATTGCGGTAGACCCGCGAACTCATTGCGGGCTGGCACCTTTCGGCAGCCTCGAAGTCTTGGCTGTTCACCCGGTGGAAAAGTTCCACCGAGTGGCTGACGTCGCGGCCGGACTCGACCACCTCCGGTACGTAAAGCCAGTCACACTCCACCACGGTGTGGTCGGCGGCGAGCGGGAACATCCGGTGCACGATCACGTGGTCGGGCACCAGGTTGACGAACACCTGCGGGCGCACCGTGATCGCGTAGTAGCGGCGGTCCTGTTCGGCGGTGACGCCCGGGAGGTGATCGAGACCCTCGGAGCCGTCGATCGTGAAACCTCGTACGCTATGGCCGAATTCGGCACCGTGCCCCACGTAGTACTGCGCTGCGTACCCGTCGGCGAACTCGGGCAGCACCTCGGTCAACTCCGGATGGATGGTGGCGCAGTGGTAGCACTCCATGAAGTTCTCGACGATGAGCTTCCAGTTCGCCTTGACGTCGTAGACGATGCGGCGGCCCACGCTGAGCTCTTCGATGCCGTAGCGCTCGATCGACTCGAGATCACCCAGCCGATCGACGATCTCCTGCATGACCGTGCCCTCGAACGACGGCGGCTCGTCGGCCAGGCACACCCACACGTATCCCAGCCACTCTCGCACCGCGACCGTGCGCAGCCCGTACTCGACCCTGTCGATGTCCGGCATCTTCGTCAGGTTCGGAGCGGCGATGAGCTTGCCGTCGAGATCGTAGGTCCATGCGTGATAAGGACATTGGAACGCGCGGCGCACTTCACCGCTGCCCTCGGTGCACAGCTGCGCCCCGCGGTGGCGACAGATGTTGAAGAACGCGTTGACCGCGCCGGTGCGCGACCTGGTCACGAGGACGCTCTCGCCGCCCACCTGCACGGTCTTGAAGGTACCCGGCTTGTCGAGATCGGCGGAGCGCACCGCGCAGAACCACATCGTCTCGAAGATTTTCTGCTGCTCGAGGGCGAACACCTCGGGGTCTGTGTAGTAGTGGCCCGCCAGCGTGGAGATGAGACTCTCGGGCAGATGAGGGGCCGCTTCGAACGTGGTCATGAGACTCCTGGGAAAGGGCTGGGGTGGGGAAGAGAGTCAGACGGCAACCGGAGCTGCCGCGAGCTGGCGGCGCCACCGGGTGAACAGCTTGGGCTGGTCGACGCCGAGAACGGCGACGAGCCGACCGTCACGTCGGTAGGTGGCGAGGAAGCTGCCGCTCTCGCAGCTGCCTTCCTCGATCGTGATCTCGTCGTCGGGAAGCGCGTTGCCGGCGAACTGGATCCGCGAGCCGTACTGGTCGGACCAGAAGTACGGCGCCTTCGGCGCAGGACCGCAATACAGCCCACCCGAGAGGAGGGTGGCGACGGCGATCGCGGGCCGTTCGACGGCGCCGGTCCAGTGCTCCACGCGGCGCGTGACGCCGGTCGACGCGTCGTGCCAGGCCGCGCAGTCACCCACTGCGACCACAGTGGGAATGTTCGTCTGGCCGCTCGGACCGCAGATGACTCCGTTGCCGAGTTCCAGGCCGCTGCCCTGCAACCACTCGATGTTCGGCACTCCGCCGATGCCGACGACCACGACGTCGGCGGGCAAGTGGCGGCCGTCGGTCAGATCGACCCCGGTGACCCGGTCGGTCGAACCGCACGCCACGCCCGCCACCCCGACTCCACAGATCAGCGTCGTGCCGTGCGACGTGTGGGCCTGTGCGACGACTGCGCCCAGTCGCGCGCCGAGCTGCACCTGAAGCGGTGTCGGTGCAGCCTCGACGATCGTCACGTGCATACCGAGGGCACGCGCAGTGGAGGCGACCTCGGCGCCGATGAAGCCTGCGCCGATCACGACCATCTGTCCGCCCGGGCACAGCTCTGCGCGCAGCGCGATCGCGTCGTCGATGGTGCGGATGACGTGGACTCCCGCCATCGTCTCGCAGCCGGGCCAGTGCCTGGCCCGAGATCCGGTGGCGATCACGAAGCCGTCAGCGTGCACGCGCCGACCGTCGGCGAGTTCTACGGTGTTGGAAGTGGTGTCGAGTGCGGTGGCCGCCGAGCCGAGCAGCCATTCTGCTGCGAGGTCATCGGAGTCCTCGAGGCACAGATCGTGCTCGGTCATGACGCCGGCGAGGAAGGCCTTGGACAGCGGGGGGCGGTCATAGGGCCGCCGGCTCTCGTCGCCGATGACGGTGATGCGACCCGAAAAACCCTGTGCGCGAAGCGCCCTGACGGCCGACAAGCCGGCGAGCGATGCCCCGATGACGGCGATGTGTTCCATGGCTACCTCTGGGCGAGACGCGCGCGGGTGCCGGGAGGGAGGTTGGGTGTGTCGGTGCTCAGATCGACGCGGATCATGCCGTCGTCGACGACGACGGTGTGGGTACGGACGGGCAATTTGGCAGGAGGTGCGTCGACAGCGCCGGTGCGCAGGTCGAAGCGTGAGGCGTGCAGCGGGCATTCGACTTCGCAGCCTTCGAGCCAGCCATCGGCCAGCGACGCGTCCTGGTGTGAGCACGTGTCGTCGATGGCGAACACCTCGCCACCGTCGGTGTGGAAGACGGCGATCGGCGGATCGACGGCGACGCGGATCGATTCACCCGGGGGCAGGTCGGCAAGCGGGCAGACGTCGATCATGTGTTGCCTTCCTGTTACCAACAGATGACGCGCATTAAGGAACGCAATTCGTAATACGCAACAGTGTGTGAGCCGTCACAAACGTTGTCAACCGGAGGAGCGGCGTGGCTCGCTGTGACTTTCCTGACTCTTCGCGGGGTGCCGAAAGCACTGGTCACTGCATGATTTGCTCGGCGAGACCCTCCGTGCCGAGAAGGAGGTCCGTTCCAGTGCTGTCAGCCCTGGTGACCCATGCGTTCGGAGACGGCGTCCGCCGCAGCGACGACAGCGGGGACGATCTCGCGGGCGCGGTCGGCATCGAGGCGGTAGACGGGTCCCGACACACTCAGCGCCGCGATGACGATGCCGGCGTGATCCCTGATCGGCGCCGCCACCGCGGTCAGTCCGGGCTCCATCTCCTCGGTGGAGATCACGTGACCGTCGGCGGCGATCGCCATCAGTTGACGGTCGAGTTCGTCCACCGAGGTGATCGTGCGGTCGGTGTAGCGGGTCAGCCCCGCCTCCGCGAGCACGTCGCGGCGCGCGTCCGGGGACATGTAGGCCAACAGGATTTTGCCGCTGGAGGTCGCGTGGAGCGGGGTCAGCTCACCGACCCAGTTGTGGCTTCCGACCGATCGCGGACCACGGGCCTGATCGACGTTGACCACGTAGTGCGACCGAAGCACCGCGATGTTGACCGTCTCACCCAGCTCGGCTGCGAGACGCTCGCAGATCTCTCGGCCTTGCTGCGTGACGTCGAGTTGCCCGGACACTGCGTTGGACAGGCGCAGCAGGCCGAACCCGAGGCGGTACTTGCCGCGCTCGTAGGCTTGCTCGACGAGCTCATGGTCTTCCAGTGCAGACAACAGCCGCGACACCGTGGACTTGTGCACGCCGATCTCACTGGCGAGTTCGGTCACGCCGACCTCGCCGAGGCGGGCCAGGATCTCGAGAACGGATACCGCCCGATCGACTGACTGCACACCCCCGCCCGAGTCGGAGCTCCCGTTGCTCACCGCAGCGACCTTACCGCGATGGCTTTGCCAAAGACCGCCACCCCTGAGCGCACGCATTCTGATGAAGATGGGGCGAAATCCATCAGAAAGCGTGCGTTCAGCGCGTCTGCGCGTAGCTGTTGACCGTCGATCAACGGCACCTTAGCCTTGGTATATCAGTTGTTGATCAACACGAACAAGGAGCGGCCACGCACATGGGATCCCCTCGCGTCGTGATCATCGGTGCCGGCATCGTCGGCACCAACCTCGCCGACGAGCTGACCGCTCGCGGCTGGGACCGGGTCACGGTCCTCGACCAGGGGCCGCTGCCGCTGACGGGCGGGTCCTCCTCGCACGCACCGGGTCTGGTGTTCCAGACCAACGCCTCGAAGACGATGACGACGTTCGCGTCCTACACCGTGGAGAAATTCCTGACGCTCGACGTCGACGGCGCGTGGTGTTTCAACCAGGTCGGCGGCCTCGAGGTCGCGACGACTGAGGAGCGGCTCGCCGAGCTGCACCGCCGGCACGGCTTCGCCACCTCATGGGGAGTGGCCGCGCGGGTCATCGATCCGCAGGAGTGCGTCAAGCTCCACCCGCTCCTCGACCCCCGCCGCATCCTCGGCGGGCTGCATGTGGAGACCGATGGACTGGCCAAGGCGTCGCGGGTCGTCGTCGCGCTGAGCCGGCGCGCGCAGAGTCGCGGCGCCGAGTTCCGAGGATCCACGCGGGTGGTCGGGATCGAACACAGCGGAGGAAAGGTCACCGGCGTCGCGACGACGGCCGGGACAGTGCCCGCCGACATCGTGGTGTCCTGCGCCGGATTCTGGGGTGCTGAGCTGGGCGCGCTCGTCGGCATGGCCGTGCCGCTGCTCCCCCTGGCACACCAGTACGTCAAGACCCATCGGATTCCCGAGCTGGCGGGACGTAACACCGAGGCGTCGGAGGCCGGGTATCCGATCCTGCGTCACCAGGACCAGGACCTGTACTTCCGTGAACACGTCGACCGCCTCGGCATCGGATCGTATGCCCACCGACCCATGCCGGTCGATCTGCGCGAGCTGCCCGGCCGCGAGATCACCTCGGAGACAATGCCTTCCATGCTCGAGTTCACCGACGAGGACTTCGCGCCCGCCTGGGAGCAGAGCAAGCTGCTGCTGCCCTGCCTTCAGACGGCAACCGTCGAGTCGGGCTTCAACGGCATCTTCTCGTTCACCCCCGACGGCGCACCGCTGATCGGCGAGTCGCCCGACGTCGCGGGCTTCTGGATCGCCGAGGCGGTCTGGGTGACGCACTCTGCCGGTGTCGCGCGCGCGGTGGCCCAGCTACTCGTCGACGGCCGGTCCGACGTCGCGCTGAACGGCTGCGACGTGCACCGCTTCGAAGATGTCCAGCTCGATCCCGATTACGTCAGCGAGACCTCGCAGCAGAACTTCGTCGAGGTCTACGACATCCTGCATCCGTTGCAGCCCAGGGAATCTCCGCGCGGACTGCGCGTCAGCCCGTTCCACGCACGACAGCAGGACCTGGGTGCGGTGTTCCTCGAGGCCGGCGGCTGGGAGCGGCCGCACTGGTTCGAGACCAACGCCGACCTCGTGGCGACGCTGCCCGCGGAATGGCAACCGCCGCAGCGGGATTCTTGGGCGGCGATGTTCCACTCGCCGATTGCCGCCGCGGAGGCGTGGCGCACCAGGACCGCGGTCGCGCTCTACGACATGACCCCGTTGAAGCGGCTGGAGGTCACCGGACCCGGCGCCCTGGCGCTGCTGGAGCGGCTCACCACCGGGAAGATGGACAAGTCCGTCGGCTCGGTGACCTACACGCTCATGCTCGACGGGGCGGGCGGTGTGCGCAGCGACGTCACGGTCGCCCGGCTCTCACCCGACACCTTTCAGGTCGGCGTCAACGGCAACCTCGACCTCGACTACGTCCGTCGGCAGGCCGACGACAGCGTGGTCGTGCGGGACATCACCGGCGGTACCTGTTGCATCGGCGTCTGGGGGCCGAGGGCACGCGACCTGGTGTCGGCGCTGAGCCGCGACGACTTCTCCAACGAGGGCTTCAAGTACTTCCGGTGCAAGCAGGTGCGCATCGCCGGGGTACCGGTGACCGCGATGCGCCTCTCCTACGTCGGCGAACTCGGCTGGGAGCTCTACACCACCGCCGAGCACGGCCTGCGGCTGTGGGATGCGTTGTGGGCCAAGGGCCGGCGCCACGGCGTGATCGCGGCGGGCCGCGCCGCGTTCAACAGCCTGCGGATGGAGAAGGGGTACCGATCCTGGGGCAACGACATGACCACCGAGCACAACCCGTACGAGGCGGGCCTCGGTTTCGCCGTGCGCCCGCAGAAGGACGGTTATGTCGGCCACGACGCTCTTGCCGGCGTCTCCGACGACACGGTCGAACGTCGACTGGTCTGCCTGACCGTCGATGACGGCCGCTCCGTCGTCCTCGGTTCGGAACCGGTGCTGCTTGACGGCGAGCCGGCCGGCTATGTAACCAGTGCGGCGTTCGGCCACACAGTCGGCGTTCCGATCGCCTACGCATGGCTGCCCGCGTCGGTGGCCGTCGGCACTGCGGTGGAGATCGCGTACTTCGACCGGCGGGTGGCGGCCACCGTCGCGGCCGAACCGCTCGTCGATCCCGAGATGATCAGAATCCGCTCGTGACAACCACATTCACGCCGAGGCCCTAGACGACCGGTACATCAAACGACGGAGCGCACTGCTTCTTCGAACCCGGTGACGTGGGCCAGCGCGATGGCGGCAGCCGCGTCCCCGTCGCCCTCGGCGATGGTCCGCAGCAGCGCGGTGTGTTCACCGACGTGGTGCGCGACCACCGTGAGCCGATCGAGGAACAGGCAGAAGATCCGGGTCGCCAGGTTGTCGTACCGGATCAGGACGTCTTCCAGATGCGGGTTGCCGGCGGCGCGGTAGATGGCGCGGTGCACCCGCAGATCCCAGCGCATGAGTTCGTGACGGTCGATGGTGTCGATTTCCAGAGCCTCGGTCTGGTCGGCCAGTTGCAGCAGGTGGGTGCGCATCGCCGCCGATGCGTTCTCCGTCGCGGTGCGGGCCGCCACCGGCTCGAGATTGACGCGAATCTGCGAGATATGGCGCAGGTCCGCGACATCGACACCCGTGGCGAACGTGCCGCGGCGCGGGAAGGAGATGACGAGACGGTCGGCTTCGAGGCGCTTGAGAGCTTCTCGCACCGGCGTGCGGCCCAACCCCAGGCCTGCGGCCAGGTCGCTTTCCACGATCGCCTCGTTGGGCCGGATGTCCAGCATGATCAGCTTGTCCTGAATGATCAGATAGGCCTGATCGGCCAGCGACATCGTGGCGAGGTCGATCTCACCGAGCGATTCCACACCGACAACCGTCACCGACACGTCCTTCCTCAGGAGTGCCGATGATATATCAGTGTGTCGACACCTCTACAGCAACGCGCGGATGGCCTGTTCGAAGCCCTTGACGTGCGACAGCGTCAGACTCGACGCGGTTTCACCGTCTCCGGAGACGATCGCGTCCAGCAGCGCGATGTGTTCGCGGACGTGGGTGATGACGTCGGGGAGCCGGTCGAGGAACAGGCACCAGATCCGGGTGGCGTGGGCGTCGAGGCTCACCAGAATCCCCTCCAGGTGCGGGTTTTGCGACGCGCGGTAGATCTCGCGGTGCACTCGGACGTCGTGCCGCAACACCTCCCGCGGATGATCGGAGTCCGCGATCCGCGCGATGCCCTCGGCGAGATCGGCGAGCCGGCGTCGGGACTCGACGGTTGCCACCCGGGCTGCGCGCGCGGCGGCCATGGGTTCCAACTGACGCCGGATCTCGGAGATGTCGGCCAGGTCGGTCATGTCGACTGCGGTCGCGAACGTTCCTCGGCGCGGGTAGGCGATCACCAGCCGCTCCCGTTCGAGTCGTTTAAGCGCCTCGCGCACGGGCGTGCGACCGACACCGAGTTCGGCGCCCAGGCGGTCGTCGTTGATCGGCTCGCCGGGCTTGATGTCGAGCATCACCAGACGTTCCCGCACCGCCTCGTACGCCCGATCGGCCGTGTTCTCAGCACCGGCATCGGCGTCGGGAACGGTCAAGTCCGTGAGGGTCATCGCCGCTCCTTCATTCACCGTTCGCACTGTTGACGTGATCGCGAACTGATCCTACTGTAGGCGACGGTTGATATATTAGTCACGTATCAAGCGATCCCGAAGGGCGATCAATGACTGTCGACACCGCCGACGCCGACCTTCTAGCATTGCGCACCCGGGTCGACATACTCGCCCGCCGCTACCCGCTCTACCCCGAACCGACGGAGACTGTGCTGTGACAACGCACGCCGCCCCGCCGGGAGCGCACCTGCCCGATCACCCCGAATTCCTCTGGCGCACACCCGAACCGAAGAAGACCTATGACGTCGTCATCGTCGGCGGCGGCGGGCACGGCCTGGCGACCGCGCACTATCTGGCCAAGAACCACGGCATCACCAACGTCGCGGTGCTCGAACGCGGCTGGCTGGCCGGCGGCAACATGGCGCGCAACACTACGCTGATCCGCTCCAACTACCTGTGGGACGAGAGTGCCCGCATCTACGAGCACGCGCTCAAACTGTGGGAGACGCTCGAAGACGACCTGGATTACCCGATCCTGTTCAGTCAGCGCGGTGTGCTCAACCTCGCCCACAGCCTGCAGGATGTCCGCGACAGCGTGCGCCGCGTCGAGGCCAACAAGCTCAACGGTATCGACGCCCAGTGGGTGGACCCCGACGAGGTCAAGAAGTTGTGCCCGATCGTGAACATCTCCCACGAGATTCGCTATCCGGTGCTCGGGGCGACGTACCAACCTCGGGCCGGGATCGCCAAACACGATTACGTCGCTTGGGGTTTCGCGCGGCGCGCCGATCAGGCCGGGATCGACATCATCCAGAACTGCGAGGTCATCGGCTTCGAGACCGACGGCGACCGGGTGACCGCCGTGCGCACCACGCAGGGCACCATCGGAGCGGGCCGTGTCGCGCTGTGCGCGGCCGGGCACACCTCGACGCTGACCGACATGCTCGGCATCCGCACGCCGCTGCAGAGCCATCCCCTGCAGGCCCTGGTCTCCGAGCTGCTGGAGCCGGTACACCCGACGATCGTGATGTCGAACGCGGTGCACGTCTACGTCTCCCAGGCCCACAAGGGTGAACTCGTGATGGGCGCCGGCATCGACTCCTACAACGGGTACGGCCAGCGCGGCGCCTTCCACGTCATCGAGCGTCAGATGGCCGCGGCCGTCGAACTGTTCCCCGTGTTCGCGCGGGCCCACCTGTTGCGCACCTGGGCAGGCATCGTCGACGTCTGCCCGGACGCCTCCCCCATCGTCGGGCGCACGCCGTTCGAGAATCTTTATCTCAACGCCGGCTGGGGCACAGGGGGTTTCAAGGCGACGCCCGGAATCGGGTGGTGTCTGGCCGACACGCTGGCCACCGGCGAACAGCACGACTTCATCGCACCGTTCAGCCTGGACCGGTTCGTCACCGGCGCGCTGGTCGACGAACACGGCGCCGCGGGCGTCGCACACTGAGCTAAGGAGCATTCACCGTGCAGCTCATCGAATGCCCGTGGTGCGGGCCCCGCGAGGAGACCGAGTTCCACTACGGCGGGCAGGCGCACATCGCCTACCCCGAGGATCCCCACGCACTCACCGACGAACAGTGGGCGCACTTCGTGTTCTTCCGCGACAACCCCAAGGGCCTGTTCGCCGAGAGATGGTCCCACAGCCACGGATGCCGGCGCTGGTTCAACGCCGTTCGCGACACCGCCACCTACCGATTCCAGCGGACCTACCGGCTGGACGAGACGAAGCCGACGATTCTATGAATGCAGCGTTCCGCACCGAAACGGGTGGCCGCGTCGACCGCGACACCGCTTTGACGTTCACGTTTAACGACCGGGAGTACACCGGACACCGCGGTGACACGCTTGCCTCGGCGCTGCTCGCCCATGGTGTGCACCAGGTGGCCACGAGCATCAAACTGGGCCGCCCGCGCGGCTTCACCGCCGCCTGGGCGGAGGACACCGGCGGTCTCGTCCAGATCGAGCACCCCTTCCCCGAGCCGATGCTGCTCGCGACCACCGTCGAACTGTTCGATGGTCTTGTCGCTCGCGGACTTCCGGGGCAGGGCCGGCTCGCGGATGTCCCCGACACCGCCACCTACGACAGCACCCATGTCCACACCGATTTTCTCGTCGTCGGCGCCGGGCCGGCGGGCCTCGCGGCGGCACTGACCGCGGCCCGGGCCGGGGCGCGGGTCGTGCTCATCGACGAGCAGAGCGAGGCCGGTGGCGCGCTGCTCGGTTCGACCGATCAGGTCGCGGGCGAGCCCGCGCTGGACTGGGTCGCCAAGGCCGTGACCGAGCTCGCCGGCCATCCCGATGTGCTGCATCTGCAGCGCACCACTGCGTTCGGGCACTACGACGACGGCTTCGTGCTCGCGCTGCAGCGGCGCACCGATCACCTCGGTGCCGAGGCACCTGCCGGCGTCAGCAGGCAGCGGGTGTGGCGGATTCGCGCGCGCCATGTTCTGGTCGCCGCCGGAGCACACGAACGCCCGGTGGTGTTCGCCGACAACGACCGTCCGGGCATCATGCTCGCCGCGGCCGCACGGACGTTCCTGCACCGCTTCGGAGTGCGTGTCGGTGAGCGGGCAGTTGTCTTCACCACGAACGACAGCGCCTACCGGTCGGCGTTCGACCTGCACGATGCGGGCGTGGGAGTCGCCGCCGTCGTGGAGGCGCGCGGCGAGGTGAGTACGGCGCTGCGCGACCGCTGCGCGGAGCGGGGCATTGCGCTCCACACCGGCGCGGTCGTCACCGGCACGCGCGGCGCGGCCCGCGTGACCCACGCCGTCATCAAGCTGCCCGGCGGCGGAACCACCGTGATTCCCTGCGACGTGCTGCTCGTCAGCGGCGGGTGGAATCCCGCGGTGCACCTGTTCAGCCAGGCGCGGGGCACGCTGCGCTACGACGACACACTCGGCGCGTTCGTGCCGGGCGAGAGCCTGGACGGCATCAGCGTCGCCGGTGCGGCCGACGGAGTGTTCGACCTTCCCGGATGCCTGCGCAGCGGACGGGAGGCCGCCGCGGCGGCCGTCACCGCCCTAGGATTCACCCCGTCAGCGAATTCCTTTGGTGCCGAACACGACCCGACTGAGCAGCAGGCCTCCGGCGCTGTCCTGTGGTACGTGCCCGACTCGACGTCGGCGACGCGGCAGTTCGTCGACGTCCAGCGCGATGCCACGGTCGCCGATCTGGTCCGTGCGGTCGGTGCGGGGATGCGCTGTATGGAGCACATCAAGCGCTACACGACCATCGGCACCGCACACGATCAGGGCAAGACCTCGGGTGTGGTGGCCTCTGGCATCGTGTCCGCACTGCTCGGCACTCCGGTCGAGACGCTCGGCGTCACGACGTTCCGGCCGCCGTACACGCCGGTCGCCTTCGCGGCGCTGGCCGGCCGGGACCGCGGCCCCCTCTACGACCCGGAGCGGGTGACCGCGGTACACGATTGGCACGTCGAGGCCGAGGCAGTGTTCGAAGACGTCGGCATGTGGAAGCGGCCGCGGTACTACCCGCAGCCCGGCGAGAGCATGGAGGCCGCGGTCCTACGCGAATGTGCCGCTGTACGAACAGGAGTCGGGATTCTCGACGGCTCGACGCTGGGCAAGATCGACGTGCAGGGCCCCGACGCCGGTGAGTTCCTGGACCTGCTCTACACGAACATGATGAGCACGCTGAAGGTCGGCACGGTCCGCTACGGCGTGATGTGCGGCGTCGACGGCATGGTCATCGACGACGGCACGGTGATGCGCCTGGCCGAGGACCGGTACATGGCTTTCACCACCACCGGCGGCGCGGCACGCATCCTCGACTGGATGGAGGAGTGGCTGCAGACCGAATGGCCGCACCTGCGGGTCCGGCTGACATCGGTCACCGAACAGTGGCACACCTTCCCCGTCGTGGGCCCGAAGTCCCGCGACGTGGTCGGTGCGGTGTTCGGCGACCTCGATGTCAGCAACGACGCTTTTCCGTTCATGGCGTGGCGGGACACTTCGATCGACGGTGTGCACGTGCGCGTGGCCCGGGTCAGCTTCTCCGGTGAGCTCGCCTACGAGGTCAACGTCATGGGCTGGTACGCAACGGCGTTGTGGGAGCGCCTGATCGAGGCAGGCGGCCAATACGGAATTACGCCCTACGGCACCGAGACGATGCACGTGCTTCGGGCCGAGAAGGGCTATCCGATCATCGGGCAGGACACCGACGGCACGATCACCCCGCAGGATCTCGGCATGGGGTGGGCGGTGTCGAAGAAGAAGCCGGACTTCATCGGCAAGCGATCGTTCACCCGCCGAGAGAACCTCAGCCCGCTCCGTAAGCAGTTCGTCGGGCTGCTGCCCACCGATGCGGACACGGTGCTGCCCGAGGGCGCGCAGATCATCGAGTTCGCCGAGGACGGCGTGCTGCCCGCGCCGCCGGTGCCGATGCTCGGGCATGTGACGTCGAGCTATCGCAGTGCCGAGCTCGGGCGCCCGTTCGCACTGGCTCTTATCAAGGGTGGCCGAGACCGCATCGGCCACACCCTGCACGTCCCGGTCGACGGCACCCTGGTGCCTGTCGATGTCACCGGTGCTGTGCTCGTCGATCCCGAAGGAGCTCGCCGCGATGGCTGACACCCTGACTCGCCGCAGTCCATTGCACTCCCACCAGTCGCGGCTTGCCGCGTTGCCGGCCTCGGCGTCCGCGACCGAGGAACCGTTCTTCGCGATGGTGGACCTGTGGGTCGTTCCGGCCGGTACCGGTGCCGCTGCCGCGGCGGATGTCCTCGGTGTCGAAGCGTTGCCGACGGCGCCGTCGACCGTCGTCGACGGGCCTGATGCGTCGGTGATCTGGCTCGGCCCGCAGGAGTGGCTCGCCGTGTCGTCCACCCGTGACGGCGAGCAGATGGAGGCTGCTCTGCGCGACGCGACAGCCGCGCATGGCGTTGCGGGAGTCGATGTTTCGGCTCAGCGCACGTCGATGCGCCTGCGCGGCGCCCACGCCCGGGCGGTTCTCGCGAAGGGCTGCTCACTGGATCTGCACCCCCGGGTGTTCGGGCCCGGCGATGCCGCGCAGACGATGCTCGGCCACGCCGGCGTGGTGCTCATGCCGATGAGCGACGACGGTACCGACTACCGCGTCATCGTGCGGTCCTCGTTCGCCCGGTACCTCGCCGACTGGCTCATCGACGCAGCCGAGGAGTTCTCGATCGACTGGTGACCCCGTACCCGCCCAGACCGACGATCGAGCGGGAGAGAATCCGTGGAACACGCCACTTCGTCGATCACGCGTCGCGCGGTAGCCGTCTTCTCGGCGGCATACCGGAACGGGTGGAGAACGCAGCGGAGATCGCCATGGAGCACAGCCTGGGCCTCACCTGTGATCCCATCGGAGGCCTCGTGCGGTGACGGGTCCCACCACGTGACGCTCGATCAGGTGATCGAGACGATGCGCACCACCGGAGCCGACATGCTCGCCAAATACAAGGAGACGTCCACCGGCGGCCTCGCCGTGAACGTCGGGGTCAACTACATCGAGTGCTGAGGTGAGGCCGTGATTCTGGACTGGTATGACCGCCGCATTCTGGCGTTCGTCGTGAGTCAGCCGTCGGATCGTCCCCTGCCCGAGCAGGAATGCCGGAGCTGGTTCGGCATCAGCCCCGGCGCCGTCATGCGACGCTTCGGTGCCGTCGTCGACGTGTATTCGTCGGCACATCCGCCGCTGACACGAGACGATCAGGATCTGCTCGACCGGGCCGCTGCGCGCCGGACGTCGCTCGCCGGAGTCTGACTCAGTCGTCCGGCCCGGCGCCCAGGTGCGTCGGATCGGTGATGTGGGCGTCGCGGATACCGAGCTGGCGGTTGATCAGCTGGGTGATGAAGAACAGCACCACCCCGAGCGCGACCAGCGCGCCGGCCACGAGGTACTGCTGAGCGGGGCGACCGGACAGCGGCGTCACCAGATACAGCGAGACGAGGAAGCCGATGACCGGCAGGATCGTCGGGGTCGTGAAGTGCCCGCCCGTCTCGCGCACGTCGCGGCGGAGCACCAGCACCGCCACGTTGACCACCGCGAACACCGCGAGCAGCAGGAGGCTGGTGGTGCCGCCGAGCACGGAGATCGCGTTGCTGCTGGCGAAGGCGCTGACGTAGGTGATCAGACCGAACGCGATCAGCGTGGTGAAGACGATGGCCACCCACGGTGAGCGGCGCGTGGGATGCACGGTCCCGAGCACCTGCGGCAGCACGTGCTGACGGGCCATGCCGTAGATCAGCCGGCTCGCCATCAGCATGTTGATCAGCGCGGTGTTCGAGACCGCGAACATCGTGATGAACGGCAGGATCGAGTCGATCGGCAACGCGGGCGCGCCCGCCTTGACGACCTCGACCAGCGGGGTGTCACTGGCCTCCAGCTTGCCGATCGGCACCAGCGCCACCGCGACGATCGAGACGAGGATGTAGACGACCCCGGCGATCGAGAGCCCGGACAGCAGGATCTTCGGGAATGTCTTGACCGGGTCCTTGGTCTCCTCGGCCATGTTGACCGAGTCCTCGAAGCCGACCATCGCGAAGAAGGCCAGTGAGGTCGCCGCGGTGATCGCCAGGAAGGTGTTCTTCTCCTCGCCCGTCTCGAATGCGACGACGCGGGAGAAGTCGATGTCCCCGCCACGCGTGAAGGCCCACATTCCGACGAAGATCACCAGGACCAGGCCGGTGATCTCGACGATCGTCAGGACGACGTTGAGCTTGACGCTCTCGCCCACCCCCCGATAGTTGATGGCGGCCAGCGCCGCCATGAACCCCAGCGCCAGCAGGGCCACCGCGAGCTTGGACGCGTCGACGTCGATCCCGGTGAAGAAGTTCGCCGCGAACGCTCTGGAAGCCGTTGAGGCCGAGGTGATTCCGGAACACATGACCACGAAGGCGACCAGGAACGTGACGAAGTGGATGCCGAATGCCTTGTGCGCATAGAGCGCAGCACCTGCGGCCTGCGGGTACTTGGTCACCAACTCCAGATAGCTGAACGCGGTGATCGTCGCGACGCCGAAGGCGACGAGGAACGGAACCCATGCTGCGCCACCGACTTCGGCGGCAACGTCGCCGACGAGCGCATACACGCCGGTGCCCAGGATGTCCCCGACCACGAACAGCAGAAGCAGGCCCGGTCCCATCACCCGCTTCAACTCGGGCTGCTTGGTCTGCTGACCGGTCGCCGACTCCGCCATGCGCCTCCCCCTACCTGTTGGTCGATCCACCCATCTTCGGTCACCGCGCCCGCGGGCGCAGAGGCTAAGTGTAGGGAGCCAGCACGTCGATCACGTCGATCAACGTGGCCCGGGCCGTGGCGCGTGGCCCGTCGCCGTCGCCGACGAGTGCGGCCACCACGGCGCCGTCGACCGCGCACACCAGCGCGGTCAGCAGCTCGGGGTGCACGGCGCGGCCACACCGTTCGACGACCGCGATCACCGCGTCGGTGCGGTGTTTGAGGATTCTGCGCTGGATGTCACGCAGGTTGGGCTGGCGCGCGCAGGCGATCAGCCGCTCGTAGCGGGAGATCAGGTGTTCGGTCACCCGTTCGCGGCTGTCCCCAACGAGCAGATCGACCAGGATGTCGGCGGTCGCTTCCGGACCTCGCCGCCGCCGCGACAGATCCGCCACGCGGTTCTGGAGCTCCTGGGTCTCGAGCACGCCGACGTATTCGACCGCGTGGGCGATCAGGTCATCCAGCGAAGAAAAGTAGTACGTCGTCGAGGCCAGTGGCAGCCCGGCCCGCCGCGCGACTGCGCGATGCCGCACCGCGTCGAACCCGCCTTCGCACAGCAGGTCGGCAGCGGCGCTGACCAGCGCATACCGCCGACGTTCTCCCTTCGGAGTGACTGCTGCCGTCACGTCTAGCATCGTGCCAGCCACGGGGGTACGGCATCGGGCTTTCGGCAATTCGCTGCGGCGCCGATGGCATGATGACGCGCATGTCGAGGATCAGCCGCCGCGCGATGCTCGGGCTCGGGTACCGGGCCGGACTCGTGACCGCAGCAGGGGTGACCGCCGTGTCCGCGTTGACCCGGGCGGCGGCGGTCGCCGCGCCGCCCGCAGCGGCGCCGACGTACGCCGCAGGCACGTTCACGTCTGCGGCGCGCGGTGGCGCGCCGACCAACTGGATCATCGCCCGGCCGCCCGGCCAGACGGCGCCGCTGCGTCCGGTGATCCTGCTGCACGGCAAGGACAGCAGCGCTGCCACGGTCATGTCGATGGGCGCCGAACAGTTCCTCGCCGATGCGGTCGCTGCCGGTGTACCCCCGTTCGCTCTCGCCGCCGTCGACGGTGGCAACGGGTACTGGCACCGGCGCGCCTCCGGTGATGATCCGGGCGCGATGGTGCTCGACGAGTTCCTGCCGCTTCTCGCAGAGCAGGGACTCGACACGTCACGAGTCGGATTCCTCGGGTGGTCGATGGGCGGCTACGGCGCCATGCTGCTGGGCGCCCGGCTGGGCGCGGCGCGCACGGCGGCGATCTGTGCGGTCAGCCCGGCTCTGTGGACCGCACCGGGGGCCGCGGCCCCGGGCGCGTTCGACGGTGCGGCGGACTACGAGGCCAACAGCGTCTGGGGCCTGCCGGGGCTCACCGGCATCCCGTTGCGCATCGACATCGGCGACGACGACCCGTTCGCCGCGGCGACCCGGCAGTTCATCGGCCAGTTGCCCACCCCGCCGGCCGGCGGGTTCTCCCCGGGCGGGCACAACGCCGCGTTCTGGTCGTCGCAGCTCAGTTCGGAGCTGACCTGGATGGCCCCGCTGCTGACGGCTTAGAGACTGATGTCGCCCTGCGCGGCGGCCAGCCCGATGTCGGTGCGAAAGTGGCTACCCGGCAGTCGAATAGCGTCGATGGTCGCGTAGGCCGAGGCGCGTGCGGCCGCGAGGTCGGCACCGGTGCCCACCACCGAGAGCACCCGTCCGCCGGATGACACCAGCGCACCGTCGTCGCGGCGCGCGGTGCCTGCGTGCAGGACCCCGTCGGCGTCGGCACCGGTGATGACGTCACCGACCCGAGGCCGGCCCGGGTAGTTCTCGGCGGCGACGACGACGGTCACGGCGGCGCCGTCGCGCCACCGCGGCGCCGGCGCGGCAGCCAGTTCGCCGGTGGCGGCGGCCATCAGCAACGCCGCGAGCGGCGAGTCGAGCAGGGCGAGCACCGCCTGGGTCTCGGGATCGCCGAAGCGGCAGTTGAACTCGACGACGGCGGGACCCTTCGACGTGATCGCCAAGCCGGCGTAGAGCAGCCCGGAGAACGCACTGCCGCGCCGAACCAGTTCCACGGCAACGGGTCTGACGATCTCGTCGACGATGCGCGTGGTCATGTCGGCGGGCAGCCACGGCAGCGGGGTGTAGGCACCCATCCCGCCGGTGTTGGGGCCGGTGTCCCCGTCACCGACTCGCTTGGAGTCCTGCGCAGGCAGCAGCGGCACCACGGTTTCGCCGTCGACGAGGCAGAACAGCGACACCTCCGGGCCGTCGAGGAACGATTCGAGGAGCACGGGGTGGCCTGCTTCGAGCAGGCTCGCCGCGTGCGCGCGGGCGACCTCACGATCGGCGGTGACGACCACACCCTTGCCGGCGGCGAGCCCGTCGTCCTTGACCACCCAGGCCTGCTCACCGGCGGGCGGACCGAAACGGTCGAGTGCGGCGTCGAGATGTCCGGGGTTGTCGACGATCTCGCTGGTCGCCGTCCTCACGCCGGCAACGCTCATGACGTCCTTGGCGAATGCTTTGGAGCCTTCGATGCGGGCGGCGTCGCGCGTGGGACCGAAGCAGGCGATACCGGCCGCGCGCACCGCGTCGGCCACTCCGAGGACCAGCGGCACCTCGGGGCCGACGACCACCAGGTCCGCCCCCACCCGCCGGGCCAGCGCGACGACCTCGTCGGCCGACGTCACGTCGACGTCGTACTGGTCGGCGACCGCGGCGGTGCCGGCGTTTCCGGGCGCGACGGAGAGTCCGTCCACCTCGGGGTCTCGGCGCAGCGCGAGCAGCAGCGCGTGTTCACGGGCTCCGGAACCGATCACCAGGACGTGCACAGGTGACCACCCTAATCGCACCGCGACGCCGCCGACGCACCACTGAGCATACAGTTACCCGATCAGGTGTATGGTCGCACGGGAGTGCCGCACGTCACACCTCGGAGGCCACCATGACCAGCTGCCCTTTCCTGCCGACCGGCTACGACTTCACCGACCCGGATGTCCTGGTCAACGGCATGCCGGTGCGTGAGTTCACCGAACTGCGCAAGACCGCGCCGGTGTGGTGGAACGAGCAGGCCGAGTCGGTGTTCGGCGACGGCGGGTACTGGGTGATCACCCGCCACGCCGACATCAAGGCGATCTCCCGCGACGGGACGCTGTGGTCGACCAACCGCAAAGGCGCTGTGATGCGGCTACCCGAGGGCGTGACCGCCGATCAGCTGGAGCTGACCAAGGCGCTGCTGATCAACCACGACGCGCCGGAGCACACCCGGCTGCGCAAGATCGTCTCGCGCCTGTTCACGCCGCGGGCCATCGCCACACTGGAGGACAAGCTCGCCGCGGCCGCCCGCGAGATCGTCGCCACCGCCGCCGCCAAGGGCAGCGGCGACTTCGTCCACGACATCGCCATGTCGTTGCCGCTGCAGGCGATCGCCGACCTCATCGGCGTGCCCGAAGCGGACCGGGAGAAGTTGTTCGAGTGGACCAACGCGATCATGAACACCGACGACCCGGATTTCCAGACCGATCACGTCGCGGCCAACGCCGAGCTGATGGGCTATGCGTACACGATGGCCGAGGAGCGGCGGCGTCCCCCGCAAGCGGGAGGTGCCCCCAGCCCCGCAGACGACATCGTCACCCGGCTCGTCCAGGCCGACGCGCTGAGTGAGGACGGCGACAGCATGTCCGACGTCGAGTTCGCGTTCTTCGTCATCCTGCTGGCGGTGGCAGGCAACGAGACCACCCGCAACGCGATGACCCACGGCATGAACGCGTTCCTCGAACACCCCGACCAGTGGGAGCTGTTCACTCGCGACCGCCCACAGACAGCGGTCGACGAGATCATCCGCTGGGCCACGCCGGTGCACTGCTTCCAACGCACCGCGACCGAGGACGTGGAGGTCGGCGGCACGCTGATCCGCGAGGGCCAGCGGGTGGGGTTGTTCTACAGCTCGGCGAACTTCGACGAGGAGGTCTTCGATCGGCCCTTCGAGTTCGACATCCTCCGCGACCCGAATCCGCACCTGTCGTTCGGCGGCAACGGCGCCCACTACTGCATCGGCGCCAACCTGGCCCGCATGGAGATCAAGCTCATCTTCGAGCAGATCGCCGAACAGATTCCGGACATCACCAAGGTGGCCGAACCGCAACGCCTGCGGTCGGGGTGGATCAACGGCGTGAAGGAGTTGCGCGTCGCGTATCGCTGACGACCGCTCGACCCGGCCTCAGCATGACTAAGGTGCCATCGTGCGCACCCACGGTTGGTCAGGAGCCAAACCGGCCTCCGACGAGGAGGCCATCGGGCGCATCCTGGCCGCGGCGGGCAAGGCCATCGAGGACCACGGGGCCGAGTTCTCCATCTCCGACGTCGCCCGCTCCGTCGGGGTGACCCGGCAGACGGTGTACCGGTACTTCCCCAGCACCGAGGCGCTGCTGGTGGCGGCCGCGGTCCGCGCCGTCGACGGATTCCTCCAGCGGCTGGCCGTGCACGTCGCCGGCATCTCCGGCCCGGCCGAGGCAGTCACCGAAGCGGTCGCCACCGCGCTGGAGTGGTTGCCGCGGGAGAAGTACATCGGGTTGCTGCTCGTTCCGGGCGGCACGACCCACGCCGAATCGGTGACCTCGGACGTCGCACTGCAGTTCGGTCGCGACATGATCGGCAGGCTCGACGTCGACTGGGCCGCCCACGGCTACCGCGACGACGATCTCGACGAACTCGCCGAGCACCTGCTGCGGGTCATCCAGTCGTTCGTGATCGACCCGGGCCGCCCCCCGCGACGCGGCGCGGCGCTGCGCAGCTATCTGCGCCGGTGGGTGGGCGGCGCGCTGAGCGCTACACCACCGTCAGCGGCAGCGACCGCCTCGGCTGGAACTCGAAAGAAGCTCCCCCACTGATCTTGACCACCGCCACCTCGCCGAGCTCGCGGGCCGGCGTGTCGCGACGCACCACCCGTGCGGTCCAGTCGGAGCGGGCACCGGCCACCTCCACGTCGAGGTGAGGATCGACCGCGGCGACCGCGGCCTGCAGCGGGCGACGCTCGTCGGGATGGACGAGCGACACCCATGCGCCGTCCTCATGCGCCGGCGAGCGCCGAACTTCTACCGAATCCGGTCCGAAGTCGGCCTGCACGTACGCGGTCGGGTTGAGCATCGGGTGCAGACGCAGCATCTCCACGGCGCCATCGATGCCGGCAGGCAGCTCCAGCGCGCGGTGGATGCGCTCGGCGGCCAGTCCGGCGACCCCGGTGAGCTGTTTGGTGCAGATCTCGGTGGCCAGTGCCTGATCGGCGCCTGCGCGCGCACCCACCGCGATCACGAACGAGAGGTTCAGCAGGTGCATCTGCAGACAGACCTCGTCAGCGATCCGCACCAGCGCCGAATGAGAGAACGCGCCGAAGTCGAAGTCCGACAACAGGTTTCCAGAGTAATCACTGCTCCCCGCGTCGGCGGGGTCGATCGGGTCGAGTTCGGTGCGCGCCGCGTGCGTGCCCGCGATCACCTCGAGCACCGGATGGTCGGCGACCTCGGGGTGGGAGTCGTCGATGGTCACGGTCCACGCGCAGTGCGGGTGACGGTCGGCGGGCGTCCGTGGCGGCCGGTGGATGGGGCGGATCTGCGCCCTGCGGTTGGTCGCAACCGCGGTCGCGTCGAAGGTGGGGTCTTCGATGTCGTGGCACATGCCGCGCACGTAGTCCCCCCCCATCGGCTCGACGTCGAGCAGCGCTCCGCAGTGGTCGAGGTGGAACTCGCCGTGCCAGCGATCGTGCACGGTGTACCGGAAGTCCATGAACTGCGGTGGAGCGCCGATGTCGAGCTGCAGACCTTTGAAGATCGTGATGACGTCGGTGCCCTCGTAACGCAGCGCCTTCTGCATCCGGCGGGTGTAGATGGGGCTCGCGCCCATCCACTCCTCGATGGCGATCTCGAGCATGGCTTCGCGCCCGAAATTGCTGATGCACCAGGCCATTCCGGAGCGGTCGATCATCTGCCCGATGAGCAGCAGCTCGGGCACGAGGACGGCGAGCTGCTCGCGGGTGAGATGGGCGTACCTACTGCTCATGCGAGGTACTCCCGGAGTGCATCTGCAATGCCGCATCCATGTTGGCCTTCTTGTCCTCGCCGCCGCCGGCCTGCGCGGCCTTGCGACGCTGCTTGGCCACCTTGGTCACCACGCCGTCGAACTTGGAGCCCAGCGGAAAGCCGAGATAGTGCGTCAGGAAGATCGCCATCTCCTTGAGCTCGTCTTCGCTGAGCTCGTCGTTGGCCAGCGCCGCATTCGTCTGGATCTCGGCCAAATCGGTGATCCCCAGCGCGGTCACCACGGTCAGCGTCATGATGCGCTTGTCGCGCATCGACAGACCCGGCCGCGACCAGATCGTGCCGAACAGGTGATCCGCGGTCAGAGCGAAGTAGTCGCCCGGCATGTCGGGCATCTCCCAGCCGTAGACCTCGTTCATCTTCTCCAGGCCCCTGCGGCGCAGCTCGTCCATGTCGCTCACTCCTGTTCAGTCGGGTTCAGACGGGACAAGCCGAGTCCCGCAGCCATGTCGCGCAGGGCGATCTGCGCCAGCGGCAGCTCCACGCCGACCGCCTCACCCATCTTCAGCGCCAGCCGCAGATCCTTGTCGGCTAGCCCCCGGGTGTGACTGAACATCTGGTGGAGCCAATGGTCGGGGGCCAGCGGCCCGAGGTCGTCGCGCACCATGATCGCGCCGGGGCCGCCGCTCTGTGCGTCGCTGTGGCGGACGACCCGGCCCAGCTTCTGCAGATCAATGCCTGCTGCTTCCGCCAGCCTCTGCGCTTCGAACGCAGCCGCGAAGCCGACGAAGGTCAGCATGTTGCGGGCGACTTTCATCCGCGTGCCCGCACCGGGTTCACCGGCGCGGACCACCATCGAGGCCCACTGCTTGAACACCGGTTTGACGATGTCGTAGGCGTCGTCGTCGGCACCGACCATGACGGCCAGCTCGCCTTTGTCGGCGGCGCCCGCCCCGCCGCTGACCGGGGCGTCGACGATGTGAATGCCCCTGTCTTTCACCTTCTCTGCGAGCTCGGGCGCGGTGTCGGGCTCGATGGTCGAGTGGATCGCGATCACGGTGCCGGGGCGGGCGTGGTCGGCGAGTTCGGCGACGACGTCGCGCACCTGCGCGTCGGTCAGGACGGTGACGCTGATGACGTCGGCGGCAGCGACGTCCGCCACGCGATCGGCCAGGGAAGCACCGGCTTCGGCCAACGGCGTCATGGCGTCGGTCCGCACGTCGAAAACGATCAGCCCACCCGGCCAGCCGACCAGTCGCTTCGCCATCGGGGCACCCTGGTTACCCAGCCCGATGTAGCCCAGCCGCGGCTCGGTCATGAGCGGATGATCTGTCCGCCGTCGACGTTGAAGATCTGCCCCGTGATCCACTTCGCCTGATCCGACAACAGGAACAGGCACATTCCGACGAGGTCGTCGGGCTGACCCATCCGGGACAGCGGGATGTTCTTGACGATGTCGGCGACCATCTCCTGCGGGGTGGTGGTGCGGTTGGCCTCGGTGTCGATGGGCCCGGGTGCGATCGCGTTGATGCGGATGTTCTGGCCACCCAGCTCGCGGGACAGCTGCTGGGTCAGCCCGTTGATGCCGACTTTGGCCAGTCCGTAGAAGTTCGCGTACAGCCATGCGGCCGTCGACGACTGGTTGACGATCGCCCCGCCACCGCGCTTGGCCATCTTTCGGTACACCGCGCGGGTGCACCACAGCGCGCCGTCGAGGTTCACGCTCATGAACTTGCGGTAGTACTCCGGGTCGACGGTGACGAGGAAGTCCAGCTTCATGCCGCCGAAGATCGCCGCGTTGTTGACCAGGTAATCGATCCCACCGAACTCCGAGAGGGTCTGTGCTGCCATCTCTTTGGCGGACTCGGGGTCGGAGACGTCGACGCGCACGGCCAGCGCGGTGCCTCCCTCGCCGGTGATCCCGTCGGCGACCTTCTGAGCGCCCTCGCTGTTGATGTCGGCGACGACGACGGCCGCGCCCTCCCGGGCGAGCGCCTCGGCATAGGCCTGCCCGATGCCGCCGCCGGCGCCGGTGACGATGGCCACCTTGTCCTGGAACTGATCTCCGTAGAGTCCCATGCACGTCTCCTTAGTTCGCCGCTGTCGCAATGGCTTTGATCTCGAGGTACTCCTCGAAACCGGCGAGCCCCATCTCCCGGCCGATTCCGGATTGCTTGTATCCGCCGAACGGCATGTCGGCCGAATACCAGACCCCGCCGTTGACGTTGACCGTGCCGACGCGCATCCGGGCGGCGACCGCGGCCGCGCGGTCCTCGTCGGCGGAGAAGACCGTGCCCGACAACCCGTAGGGCGAATCGTTGGCGATGCGCACGGCGTCGTCGTCGCCGTCGTGGGCGATGACGGTCAGCACCGGGCCGAAGATCTCCTCGCGCGCCACCGTCGCGGTGTTGTCCAGGCCGGCGATCACCGTCGGTTCGATGAAGTAGCCGACGTCCCGATCGGCGGGACGTCCCCCGCCGCAGGCGAATCGGCCACCCTCGGCGACCGCTTTGTCGAGATAGCCCTGCACTCGGTCGCGTTGACGCTCGGAGATCACCGGGCCGCAGATCGTGCTCTTCTTGGTCGGGTCGCCGGGTTTGAGACCACCCATGGTGGCGGCTGCCGCCTCGACCGCCTCGTCGTACCGGTCGCGGGGAACGACCAACCGAGTGGTGATCGCGCATCCCTGGCCGGCATGCATCGACGCGGTGAACGCCGCCATCGAGCACGCCCCGGCCAGGTCGGCATCATCGAGGACGAGAAACGCCGACTTGCCGCCGAGTTCGAGGAACACCTTCTTCAGGGTGGCGGCGCTGTCGGACATCACAGCGCGCCCGGTCGCGGTGGAACCGGTGAACGACACCATGTCCACCCGGGAATCGCGGGACAGCAGCGCGCCGACCCCGTGGTCACTGGAGGTCACGATGTTGACGACCCCGGCCGGGAAGTCGGTGTGCTCGGTGATCAGTTCGCCGAGGATCGCCGCGGCCCAAGGAGTGTCGGGAGCGGGCTTGAGCACCAACGTGTTTCCCGCGGCCAGCGCCGGGCCCACCTTGGCCAGGTTGATCTGGTGGGGGAAGTTCCACGGTGTGATCGCGCCGACGACGCCGACGGCCTCGCGGGCGATGGTGCGCCGGGTCTTGATTCCCATCGGTGCGGCGATTCCCAGATCGGTTGTCCAGGAGTAGGACTCGGCGGTGTCGGCGCAGAAGCTGAGGTCCTCGACGGGTCCCTCGAGCTGGGCGGCCGCCGTCAGCATCCGCGGCGCACCGACCTCGGCGATCGTCAGTTCGCGCAGCTCGTCGATGTTGTCGCGCATGGCCTGCTGCAGTTGCCGCAGACACCGCACCCGCAGCTCGACGTCCGTAGACCAGCCGGTCTCGTCGAACGCGCGCCGAGCCGCACCGATCGCGGCGCTCATGTCATCGGCGCCCGCGTCGGCCGCCATCCCGAGGACCTCTTCGGTGGCGGGGTTGATGGTCGGGAACACGCCACCGCTGCCGGCGACGAGCTTGCCGTCGATCAGCAACGCGCTCTCGCGATCGGCCGAGATTCCCATCCGCACTCCCTGTCTGATTTCTGGACAACTGTCTGACATCGCCCTTCGAGGCACCATAGCGCCGCGGCCGTCGGCAGGCAAGGACGTGCCGACGTATCGACCGAACATGCTCTCTGTCAGGTCTTTTCACCGAAGGCTTGCCTGCCGGGGCGGAATTCCGATACGTTGGACATGTGTCCAGCGATGCCGTCACCGCGATCTCCGGCGCGGACCGGGCCTCCCGGCGCAACCGGCGACAGGAGGAGACCTTTCGCAAGGTGCTCGACGCGGGCCTGGTGATGTTGCGGGAGTCGTCGTATGCGGAGTTGACCGTGCGCGCGGTCGCCGCGCGCGCGAAGGTGGCTCCGGCCACCGCCTACACCTACTTCTCGTCGAAGAACCACCTGATCGCGGAGATCTACCTCGATCTGGTCCGTCAGGTCGAGTACTTCACCGATGTCAACGACAGCACCGCCGACCGGGTCGAGAAGACGTTGCGCGCCCTGGCGTTGACGGTCGCCGACGAGCCCGAGGTGGCGGCGGCCTGCACCACGGCGCTGCTGTCGGGCGGCGACCCGGCGGTGCTGACCGTGCGGGACCGGATCGGCGCCGAGATCCACCGTCGCATCCGCTCCGCCGTCGGCCCGGACGCCGATCCACGCACATTGGCCGCGCTGGAGATGACGTTCTTCGGCGCGCTGGTCAATGCGGGCAGCGGCGCCTTCACCTACCACCAGATCGCCGACCGCCTCAGCTACGTGGTGGGCCTCATCGTCGGAGACGACCAATGACTGTCAGTGAGATCCTGCTCGACCCCTACGACTACGCCTTCCACGAAGATCCGTACCCGTACTACCAGCGCCTGCGCGACGAGGCACCGCTGTACCGCAACGAGGAGCTGGGATTCTGGGCGCTGTCACGCCACCAGGATGTGCTGACCGGTTTCCGTAACAGCTCGTCACTGTCCAACAAGTTCGGCGTCTCGCTGGACCCGGCGTCGCGCGGTCCGCACGCGTCGAAGACCATGTCGTTCCTCGCCATGGACGATCCCGCTCATCTGCGGCTGCGCACCCTGGTCTCGAAAGGCTTCACACCGCGCCGGATTCGCGAACTCGAACCCCGCGTCACCGAGATCGCGGTCCGGCACCTGGACACGATGCTGGAGAAGGCCGCCGGCGGGGAGACGGTCGACTACGTCGACGAGTTCGCCGGCAAGCTGCCGATGGACGTGATCTCCGAGCTGATGGGCGTACCCGAGGCCGACCGCGCGCAAGTGCGGTCATGGGCCGACGGTGTGATGCACCGCGACGAGGGCGTGACGGACGTGCCGCCCGCGGCGGTCGAGGCATCGCTGAACCTCATCGTCTACTACCAGGACATGGTCGCCCGACGACGGTCGCAGCTCACCGACGACCTCACCTCCGCGCTCCTGGAGGCCGAGATCGACGGGGATCGCCTGACCGACGACGAGATCCTCGGGTTCATGTTCCTGATGGTGATCGCCGGCAACGAGACCACCACCAAACTCCTTGCCAACGCGGCCTTCTGGGGCCACCGCAACCCCGATCAGCTCGCCCCCGTCTACGACGATCTGAGCAGGGTGGCCCCGTGGGTCGAAGAGACACTGCGCTACGACACGTCCAGCCAGATCCTGGCCCGCACCGTCGCCGGGGAGCTCACGCTCTACGACACCGCGATTCCCGACGGCGACATCGTGCTGCTGCTCCCCGGCTCGGCGCACCGTGACGAGCGCGTGTTCGACCGGCCCGACGACTTCGTCATCGGTCGCGAGATCGGCTCCAAACTCATGAGTTTCGGTAGCGGCGCACACTTCTGCCTCGGTGCCCACCTGGCGCGCATGGAGGCGCGCGTCGCGCTGACCGAACTGTTCACCAGAATCCGCGGGTTCGAGGTCGACGAGGACAACGCCGTCCGTGTCCACTCGAGCAACGTGCGCGGGTTCGCTCACCTGCCCATCGACGTGAAAGTGCGCTGATGCCCCGTTTCGAACCACTGCCCGACCGCAGACCGGCGCTCGTCGCCGGTGCGTCCTCCGGTATCGGCGCCGCCACGGCCGTCCAGCTGGCATCGCGCGGTTTCCCCGTGGCGCTCGGCGCCCGCCGGGTCGAGAAGCTCGAGGAGATCGTCGGACAGATCCGCGCCGACGGCGGTGAGGCGATCGCGGTACACCTCGACGTGACCGATCCCGACTCGGTGAAGGCCTGCGTCGAGCAGACCACCGCCGAGCTCGGCGACATCGAGGTACTGGTGGCCGGTGCCGGCGACACCTACTTCGGCAAGCTCGACTCGATCAGCACCGAGCAGTTCGAATCGCAGATCCAGATCCACCTGATCGGCGCCAACCGGGTGGCCACCGCCGTGCTGCCGGGCATGCTGGAGCGGCAACGCGGCGATCTCATCTTCGTGGGATCCGATGTGGCACTGCGGCAACGCCCTCACATGGGCGCGTACGGTGCGGCAAAGGCGGCGCTGGTCGCGATGGTCACCAATTACCAGATGGAACTCGAGGGCACCGGAGTGCGCGCGTCGATCGTGCATCCCGGACCCACGAAGACGGGCATGGGCTGGAGCCTGCCCGCCGAGCTGATCGGGCCGGCTCTGGAGGACTGGGCCAAATGGGGCCAGGCCCGCCACGATTACTTCCTGCGCGCAGCCGATCTCGCACGCGCCATCACGTTCGTCGCCGAGACACCACGCGGCGGCTTCATCGCGAACATGGAGCTGCAGCCCGAAGCGCCGCTGACCCAGACCACGAGTCGCCAGCGGCTGACGCTGAACGAGGAGAACCTCACATGACCACGACGACGGCGGTTCCCCGCGTGTCGGGAGGCGAGGAAGAACACGGCCACCTCGAGGAGTTCCGCACCGACCCGATCGGTTTGATGCAGCGCCTGCGCGACGAGTGCGGTGACGTCGGATGGTTCCAGCTCGCGGGCAAGCAGGTCGTCATGCTCTCGGGCGCCGAGGCCAACGAATTCTTCTTCCGGTCCAGCGACAGCGAGCTCAACCAGGCCGAGGCCTACCCGTTCATGACGCCGATCTTCGGTGAGGGCGTGGTGTTCGACGCCGATCCGGAACGGCGTGCGGAGATGCTGCACAACACCGCGCTGCGTGGCGAGCAGATGAAGGGCCACGCCGCGACGATCGAGAACGAAGTCCGCCGGATGATCGAGAACTGGGGCGACGAAGGGGAGATCGAGCTGCTCGACTTCTTCTCGGAGTTGACCATCTACACGTCGACGGCGTGCCTGATCGGTCTGAAGTTCCGCAACCAGCTGGACTCGCGCTTCGCCGAGTACTACCACCAGCTCGAGCGCGGAACCGATCCTCTCTGCTACGTCGACCCGTACCTCGACATCGACAGCTTCCGTATCCGCGACGAGTCGCGCGTGAAACTCGTTGCGCTGGTACAGGAGATCATGAACGGGCGGATCGCCGACCCGCCGAAGGGCAAAGAGGACCGAGACCTGCTCGACGTGCTGGTCTCGATCAAAGACGACCAGGGCAATCCGCGGTTCACCGCCAACGAGGTCACCGGCATGTTCATCTCGCTGATGTTCGCCGGGCATCACACCAGCTCGGGCACGTCATCGTGGACCCTGATCGAACTGCTACGCAACCCGCAGGTGTACGCCCAGGTGCAGACCGAGCTCGACGAGCTCTACGCCGACGGCCAAGAAGTGAGTTTCCATGCGCTGCGCCAGATCCCGAAGCTGGACAACTCCCTCAAGGAGACGCTGCGCCTGCATCCGCCGCTGATCATCCTGATGCGCGTCGCGCAGGACGAGTTCGAGGTGGCGGGGCGCCCGATCCACACCGGGCAGATGGTGGCCGCCTCGCCGGCCATCTCGAACCGAATCCCCGAGGACTTCCCGAATCCCGACACCTTCGACCCCGACCGCTACCAGAAGCCCCGCCAGGAAGATCTCGTCAACCGGTGGACGTGGATTCCCTTCGGCGCGGGCAAACATCGTTGCGTGGGGGCCGCGTTCGCACAGATGCAGATCAAGGCGATCTTCTCGGTCTTGCTGCGCGAGTACGAGTTCGAGATGGCGCAGCCGCCGGAGACCTACCGCAACGACCACTCGAAGATGGTGGTGCAGCTGGCCCAGCCGGCGAAGGTGCGCTACCGCAGGCGGGTGAGGCCCTGATGGGGTCCTATCGCGTCGAACTCGACGAGGACCTCTGCCAGGGGCACGCCATGTGCGAACTGGAGGCGCCCGACGTGTTTCGGGTGCCCAAGCGCGGCGCGGTCGAGATCCTCGATGCAGAACCCCCCGACGAGCTGCGCGAGGCGGTCGAGCTCGCCGTCGAGATGTGCCCTACCCGAGCCCTTTCCCTCACCGACACGAAGGAGTGACGATGGCGTCCCGCGAACAACTGGAAGACTGGGTGCAACGCTGGCTGGACGCCAACCGTGCCGCCGAAGCCGCGGGCGACTGGAAGCCGCTGGCCGAGTTCTACACCGAGGACGCGACCTACGGCTGGAACATCGGGCCCAAAGAAGACGTCATGTGCGTCAACAAGAGCGAGATCCGCGATGTGGCACTGGGTCTGGAGATGGAAGGCCTGGAGAACTGGGTGTACGAGTACCAGAAGGTGCTCATCGACGACAAACAGAACGAGATCGTCGGCTTCTGGAAGCAGATCGCCCACAAGAGCGACGGCAGCAGCGACGAGATCTACGGCATCGGCGGCAGCTGGTTCCGGCTGAACGACCAGTTGCTGATCGAGTGGCAGCGGGACTTCTTCGACTTCGGCCACGTGCAGAAGGCCTTCATGAAGCTCATCGAATCCGGCGACCTGACCCCGACCATGCAGAAGCGCATCGAACGCTCGCTGGCCGGCGAGAAACTGCCCGGCTACTACCCGATCGGTGAAGCTCCCGTCCCGATCTGGTGAGCGCACCACCAAGCAGTTGCTTGGGGGTGGTGTGATGTGGCTAACTAGAGCCTCTAGTCTGGATTGTGCGAGCACTCGTCGAAAGCAGGAGATATGAAGACCAAAGGCGCCCTGATCTGGGAGTTCAACCAGCCCTGGTCGATCGAGGAGATCGAGATCGGCGACCCCGTCAAGGACGAGGTCAAGATCCAGATGGAAGCCTCGGGCATGTGCCACTCGGACCATCACCTGGTCACCGGTGACATCCCGATGGCGGGCTTCCCGGTGCTCGGCGGACACGAGGGCGCCGGCATCGTCACCGAGGTCGGGCCCGGCGTCGAGGGCCTCGAGCCTGGTGACCACGTCGTGCTGTCGTTCATCCCCTCCTGCGGCTCCTGCCCGTCATGTCAGGCCGGGATGCGCAACCTCTGCGACCTGGGCGCGATGCTGCTGCAGGGCACCGCGGTCTCGGACAACACGCACCGCATCCACGCGGTCAAGGACGGCACACCGGTCATTCCGATGACGCTGCTGGGCACCTTCAGCCCGTACATGGTCGTCCACAAGAGCTCGGTGGTGAAGATCGACCCGTCGATCCCGTTCGAGGTGGCCTGCCTCGTCGGCTGCGGCGTCACCACCGGGTACGGCTCGGCGGTGCGCAGCGCCAACGTTCGCCCGGGCGACGACGTGGTGATCGCCGGTATCGGTGGCGTCGGCATGGGCGCGCTGCAGGGCGCGCTGAACGCGGGCGCACGCAACATCTTCGCGATCGACCCGGTCGAGTGGAAGCGCGACCAGGCGCTCAAGTTCGGCGCCACGCACGCCTACCCCGACATCGGCGCCGCGATGATGGGCGTCGCCGAGACCACCCAGGGGCGGATGGCGTCGAAGACGATCATCACCACCGGCGAGCTCAAGGGTGAGGAGATCGACAACTACCTCAACATCACCGCCAAGGGCGGTACCTGCGTCGTCACCGCGGTCGCCAACATGGCGAGCTCCGACGTCACGCTGAACCTGTCGATGCTGACCCTGCTGCAGAAGAACCTGCAGGGCACCATCTTCGGCGGCGGCAACCCGCACTTCGACATCCCGCAGCTGCTGTCGATGTACAAGGCGGGCAGGCTGAATCTCGACGACATGGTGACCCGCCAGTACAAGCTCGAGCAGATCAACGACGGGTACCGGGACATGCTCGAGGGCAGGAACATCCGCGGCGTGATCCGCTACACCGACGCCGATCGGTAGACCGCGGTGACCGAGGCAGCGTTGGCACCGGTGGTCGCCGCATCGCAGGCGTCGTGGCGTTGCGTGCAGAGCGGCGACCGCGAGGGTTGGTTGGCGCTGATGAGCGACGACATCGTGATCGAGGATCCGATCGGCGAGGCCGTCACCAATCCCGACGGCACCGGTGTGCGCGGCAAGGAGGCCGTGTCGGCCTTCTTCGACACGAACATCGGGCCGAACCGGCTCCGCATCACCTGCGAGGAGACGTTCCCGTCGAGCAGTCCGACGGAGATCGCCTACATCCTGGTGTTGGAGACGACGTTTCCGAACGGATTCGTCGCGACGGTCCGTGGTGCGTTCACCTATCGGGTGGACGACGCGGGTCTGATCACCAACCTGCGCGGGTACTGGAACATGGACGCGATGACGTTCACCGAGGCGGGAAGCACGCATCAGCGCTGAGCTGTCCGGTCGCGCTGCCGTCGTCGTGGGCGGCACGCGCGGGATCGGGCGGGCGGTGGCGGCCCTGTTGGCCGACCTCGGCGCCGGCGTCGTCGTCAACGGCCGGGATCCTGACGCCGTCGACGAGGCGGCGGGCGGTATCAGCGGGGCCCTCGGGTGTGCCGGCTCGCCGGCGGACCCCGCGATCGCGGACGCGTTGATCGCACGGTGTGTGCAGGAATTCGGCCGCATCGACATCCTGGTCAATTGTGCCGGCACGGCGGAACCGGCGGGATCGTCGATCCTCACCGTCACCGCCGCGCAATTCCAGGAGCTGCTCGACGCCCACCTGGGCACGGTCTTCCAGACCTGCCGGGCCGCGGCGCCGCTGATGGCGCGACAAGGTTCGGGGGCCATCGTCAACACCGGATCGTTCGCGTTCCTCGGCGACTACGGCGGTACCGGATACCCGGCCGGCAAAGGCGCCGTGAACAGCCTGACCCTGGCCATCGCCGCCGAACTGGCCGAACACGGGGTGCGCGCGAACGTGGTGTGTCCAGGAGCCAAGACGCGTCTGTCCAGCGGACCGGACTACGAGGCGCACATCGTGGAGCTGAACCGGCGCGGTCTGCTCGACGACGTCAGCATGGCCGGCGCACTGGACGCCGCGCCGCCGGAGTACGCAGCATCCACGTATGCCTATCTGGTCAGCGACCGCGCCGCCGACATCACCGGCCAGATCTTCATCGCCGCAGGCGGATTCGTCGGCCGCTTCGACCGGCCCACCCCGCAGATCGTGGCCTATCGCGACCACCACGACTCACCGCCGTGGACCGTGGCCGAGATCTCCCAGAAAGTCTCAGAGCACGTCAGGAGCTGACGCCGGGCAGCTCGTGGTCGCGGTACTGCTTGCGCAGCTCGAGTTTGAGGATCTTGCCGGTGGCGGTGTGGGGCAGCTCGTCGACGAAGACGACGTCGTCGGGCAGCCACCACTTGACGACCTCACCGGCCAGATACTCGAGGATGTCCTCCCGGGTCGCGTCGTGGCCCTTGCGCAACACGGCCACCAGCAGCGGCCGCTCCTGCCATTTCGGGTGCGGCACCCCGATCACCGCGGCTTCGGCCACCGCCGGGTGGCCCAGCGCGGCGTTCTCCAGGTCGATCGAGCTCACCCACTCGCCGCCGGACTTGATCACGTCCTTGGCGCGGTCGACCAGCTGCAGGTAGCCGTCGGGGTCGATGGTCGCCACATCGCCGGTCGGGAAGAACCCTTCCGCGTCGAGCTTCTCCCCGCCCTCGCCACGGTAGTAGCCGCTGGCGATCCACGGCCCGCGCAGCCACACCTCACCGAAAGCCTTACCGTCCCAGGGCAACCGGTTGCCCTCGTCGTCGACGATCTTCAACTCGACCCCGCAGATGCCCCGCCCCTGCTTGAGCAGGATCTGGTTCTTCTCGGCCGGGGAGAGTCCCTCGTGCTTGGGCAGCAGCCGGCCGATCACGCACAGCGGGGAGGTCTCGGTCATCCCCCACCCCTGCATGGCCTGCGCGCCGAAGTCCTTCTCGAAGCGCTCGATCATAGACAGCGGCAGCGCCGCTCCGCCGGTGCCGGCGATGCGCAGCCCGAGTTCGTGGGGGTCGATCTCCGGATGGGCGTCGAGGTAGGAGAACAGCATCATCCACACCGTCGGGACACCCTGGGATTGGTTCACCCCTTCGGCTTTCATCAACTCATACACCGACTCGCCGTCGAGGTGAGGACCGGGCAGCACCAGCTTGGCGCCCACCATCGCGGCGGTGTAGGGGGTGCCCCAGGCGTTGGCGTGGAACATCGGCACCACGAGCAGGATCACCGATCCGCTGTGCACGTCGTTGGCATCGCGCGCCGCGGCCATCAGGGTGTGCAGCATCGTCGAACGATGTGAGTACAGAACACCTTTGGGGTTACCGGTGGTGCCCGAGGTGTAGCACAGCGACGACGCGCTGCGCTCGTCGAACTCCGGCCAGTCGTAGTGGGTGGACTGGCGTCCGATGACGTCGTCCCAGCACAGCAGGGCGCCTTCGGGCAACCCGGGCACCTCGGGCATGTGGTCGCGGTCGGTCATGGCGACATAGGTGACCACGGTGGTCAGCTCGGGTGCCAGCTCCGCTACCAGCGACGCAAACGTGATGTCGAAGAACAGAATTCGATCTTCGGCATGGTTGATGATGTACGCGATCTGCTCACGGAACAACCGCGGGTTGACCGTGTGCATCACCGCGCCCGACCCCGATACCCCGAAGTACAGCGCAAGGTGGCGGTCGCTGTTCCAGGCGAGCGTGGCGACGCGGTCGCCGGCTTCCACGCCCCACTCGCTCAGCGCGTTGGCGACCTGCTTGGACACTTCGCCGACCTCACGCCACGACGAACGCCGCACAGTGCCCTTGGGACCTTCAGGCACATGCGAGACGATCTCCGCGTCCCCGTGGAACGCCGCGGCGTAGTCGATCAGCGACGAAATCAACAGTGGTCGGTCCTGCATCAAACCCAGCATGCGGCCAGGCTATGGAATGCTCGGTGCCATGGCGACCGTCTTCACCAAGATCATCAACGGCGAGCTGCCGGGCCGATTCGTCTACGAAGACGACGACGTGGTGGCGTTCCTGACCATCCAGCCGATGACCCCAGGCCACACGCTGGTGGTGCCGCGCGCCGAGATCGACAACTGGCAGGACATCGACGCCGCTGAGTTCGCCCGCGTGATGGAAGTCTGTCAGCTGATCGGCAGGGCGGTGTGTAAGGCCTTCGACACCGAACGTTCCGGTGTCATCATCGCCGGTCTCGAGGTGCCGCATCTGCACGTGCACGTCTTCCCGGCACGCGACCTGGCCGACTTTGGGTTCGCGAACGTCGACAACGATCCGTCGCCGGAATCGCTCGACGACGCGCAACGCCGCATCAAGGCGGCGCTGGCCGAGCTCAGCTGACCGGGGCGTCGACCGAGGCGGGCATCCGGCCCTCGGTGGCTTCGGCGGCCTCCGCGATGCGGGGCAGGCTGACCCGGAACGTGCAGCCCCGTCCCGGCGCGGTGGTCACACCCACCGTGCCACCGTGGGCGTAGACCAGCGAGTCGACGATCGACAGCCCCAGGCCGGTCCCGCCGCTGGCGCGCGCCCGCGAGGAGTCTGCACGGTAGAAGCGTTCGAACACCCGCTGGGCGTCCTCGACACTCATCCCCGGCCCTTCGTCGCGCACCTCGAGGACGGCGGAGTCCCCGTCGGTGCCGACCCGGATCGTGACCGCGGCCGTCTCGGGCGTGTGCTGGAGCGCGTTGGCGACCAGATTGGAGAGCACCTGACGCAGCCGCGCCTCGTCGCCGAGTACCTCCGGCGTGCCCGGGCCGTCGAACACCTCCATGCGGATCGGCCGGCGCGGCGCGATGGACTGGGCGTCGTGCACGGCGTCGCTGGCGAGGGCGAGCAGATCCACGCGGCGCTGCTCCAACGGCCGCTGCGCGTCGAGACGGGCCAGCAGCAGCAGGTCCTCCACCAGCAGGCCCATCCGCCGGGATTCACTTTCGATGCGGCCCATCAGCATCTCCACGTCCCGAGCCGCACCCTGGCGATACAGTTCGGCGAAGCCGCGGATCGTGGTCAGCGGTGTGCGCAGTTCATGGCTGGCGTCGGTGATGAATCGGCGCATCCGGTCCTCGGACTCGCGCGCCTGGTCCGCCGAGGACTCCGACGACGCCATCGCGCGCTGGATCTGCGCCAGCATGCCGTTCAGGGCCAGGGAGAGCCGGCCGACCTCGGTGCGGGGATCCCGTTCGGGAACGCGGCGGTCCAGCTGCCCCGCGGCGATCGCGGCGGCGGTCTGCTCGACCTCGGCGAGCGGGCGCAGGCTGCGATGCACCACCGCGTACCCGACGATGCCGAGCACGAGCAGCACCGCGACACCGATACCCACCTGCGCGGCGACCAAGGCGCGGGTCGTGGACTTCACGTCGGAGAGGTCGATCGCGACGGTGGTGAGCTCACCTCCGGTGCCCGGCACGGTCATCGCGCGCCATTCCGCCGCAGGGTCACCGACGCTGCCGACCGTCACCGGTTCTGGACCGACGTCGTTGTCGGCGGGCAGGGCGGGCTCGGCGTCGCGGTCGTTGACCGCGACCCACGCGGTGCCGCCCGGTTCGATGACCCGCACGTAGTAGTCCGACGGGGGCCGGCCCGGGTTGGGGCCTTGGTCCTCGGGATCGGCGGGCGACTGCCTGGGCACCTGCGCCCAGCCGCGGGAGGCATCCCGCAACGTGTCATCGACACGGTTGATGAGCGTGTGATGCATGATCGTGGTCACCGCGACGCCGGACGCCAGCAGACCACAACCGACCAGCAGCAACATCGCTGCGACCAGTCCTACCCGAAGCGGGATCCCGCGTCTGATCTGGGGCACACCCCCATTGTCACCGGGGTTCGCGAAGTACATACCCCACACCCCTCAGGGTGTGCAGCAGACGCTTGTCCCCGGTGTCGATCTTGCGGCGCAGATACGACACGTAGGACTCGACGACGTTGACGTCGCCGCCGAAGTCGTACCGCCAGACGTGATCGAGGATCTTCGGCTTCGACAGCACGGTGCCGGCGTTGATGATGAAGTACCGGAGCAGAGTGAACTCCGTGGGCGACAGCGACACCGGCTCGCCGGCTTTCCACACCTCGTGGGTGTCCTCGTCGAGCTCGATGTCGGCGAACTTCAGCCGTGAGGTGCGCGGCTCCTGCACCCCGCCGCCCGCGCGGCGCAGGATCACCCGCAGCCGCGCCACCACCTCTTCGAGGCTGAACGGTTTGGTCACGTAGTCGTCGCCGCCGAGGGTCAGCCCGGCGATCTTGTCCTGCAGGGAATCACGAGCAGTCAGGAACAGCGCCGGCGCCTCGATCCCGTCGGCGCGCAGCCGGCGCAGCAATCCGAAGCCGTCCATGCCGGGCATCATCACGTCGAGGATGATCGCGTCGGGGCGCATCTCGCGGGCCAGGTCGAGGGCGGCCGGACCGTTGGACGCGGTGTGGACCTCGAAGCCTTGAAACTTCAAGCTCACCGACAGCAGCTCGACGATGTTGGTCTCGTCGTCGACGACGAGGATGCGAGCTTCCGGGATGTTGTCCTGCACTGGCATGGCCATGGTCCTCAGTTTCATCCCATGAATTGGAAAACTGCTGCGCGCTCGCTGTGTGGTTCCTGTGAGTTCATTCTTGCGCTGTTCCTAGACTGGATCGCATGAACCTCGGCAAATCCCTCAGCGATCTCGCGTTGACGCCGGTGAGGGTGGGTCTGGCCGTGGCCGACGCCGGTCTGGGGATGGCCGGCGGAGGACTGGGCATCGCCCGCAAAGCGCTCGGCGAACCGGGAAGCGGCGTCCGTCAGCCGCCGACCTCGTTCGCCGCGATGATCGGCGTGCAGGATGCCGTGGAGCGGGCCAACCGGCTCGCACGCCTGATGGATGAGGACCAGCCGCTGGGCCGGGCGCTGGCCCCCGACGGTGCACTGGACCGCCTGCTGCGGCCGGGTGGTGTGGTGGACCGGTTGACGGCCCCCGGCGGCGCGCTGGAGCGGCTGACCGAAGAGGACAGCGGGCTGATGCGCGCGATCGCGCCCGGCGGGCTGGTCGATCAGCTGCTCGCCGAGGACGGTCTCGTGGACCGGCTGCTGGCCGAGGACGGCGTGGCCGACCGCCTGTTCGCCGAAGGCGGCGTCGTGGACACCCTGACCGCGCGCAACGGCCCGCTGGAGCAGCTGGCGACGGTTGCGGACACGTTGAACCGGCTGTCCCCGGGCTTGGAGGCGCTCGAGCCGACGATCGAGGCGCTGCGCGAGGCGGTGATCGTGTTGAGCCAGGTGGTGAACCCGTTGAGCAACATCGCCGATCGCATCCCGCTGCCGGGCCGGCGCCCGCGGGCCCGGTTCATGGCGCGACCGGCGACGCCGCAGAGGGTGATCGATGTCGAGGAGTGACCGCACAGCCGTTAAGCTGGCTTTCCACGCCTCCTTAGCTCAGCGGTAGAGCAACGCTCTTGTAAAGCGTAGGTCGTCAGTTCAATCCTGACAGGGGGCTCCACGCGTGCGGCGTCCAGATTTGCAGTCGTCCCCCGCCGATCTGGAAAAGCCAACGATCACAGTCGCGAAACGAAAACGGGACCGTTACACCCTTTTGCTGGCCGACTCCTGCACGATGCGCTTGAATGACGCGTACGTCGGGGGACGAGAGACCGGTTTCGGAGGGCTTTTCTGTTGAGTTCCGCAGCGCACATCGGCCGCGTCGGCGCCCTGGCCGTCGCCCTGGGTATCGGATCGGCGGTGTTCGCGGGTCAGGCCTGGGCCGATGACACCTCCTCGTCGGGATCGGCGGGACCCTCGGCGTCCTCTGGATCGTCGGCCTCGTCGGCCTCGTCGGGAGGAAAATCCTCGGCCGCCGCGGGGCCGAAGGCCCGCACCACCTCGACTGGAGCCGACCGCGCGGAGAGGCCACGTCGCTTCGGCAAGGCCGACAAGCCCACGAAGACGGACACGTCGGACACCTCCGAGAAGGCCGACTCCGACGCCGATGCGGTGACGACCACGACACCGGCCACGAAGCGGACATCCCGGCCGACCTGGAAGAAGTCCGAGAGTGCGCGGGACCACGCGACCGAGACGTCGGTGTCGGAACCCGAGACCCCCGATACTGCGGATGCAACGCCGTCCCGGTCGGCCCGTCCCGCCGAGGTCGTCTCACCCGACCCTGCCGAACCGCCGCGCACCTCCTCACGGCTGACGCTGCTGCGGTCAGCATCGCAGCCCGCCCCGCAAGCGCCTCAGACGCAACGCCCCATCGATCGACCCGTCGTCAAGGCCGTCGTGGAGGTGGCTCGCAGCATGGTCGACTGGGCACACCAGAAGGCCGATCCCGGCCAGGGCCAGACGGCTGCGCCGCCATTCCTGTGGGCTCTGATGTCGGCCGCGCGGCGCGAGCTCGAGACGCTGTCGGCTGCGCGCACGACCCGCGTCGCCACCGCGAGCCTGACCACCGACACCTCGCTGGCCGCCGCGGCGATCACGCCGTACTCGCCGTGGCTGAATCCTCAGGTCAGCCCGTCGACCAACTTCGTCAGCTGGGTGACCGGCGGCTACTCCTACGGTGATCCGTTGAAGGCCAACACGGTGGACCGGTTCAGCGTCTGGGGCACCGACGTCGGCACCATGTGGGACAACGGCATGGTCGACGACCCGTCCACCCCCTACAACGAGCACCAGGTGCTGATCGCTGTCGGCGACACGTTCAGCGGAGCCAACATGACCGGCCGGCACATCTTCAACACGCTGTTCCGCAGCTCGGACCGCGATCTGAGCGACGGCATCACGATCCCCAACGGAGAGTGGTTCACCGGCAACTACTTCGGTGGTGCACCGCTGGACGGCCCGGTGAATGCGCGCCCAATCATCAACCCCCAGAGGTGGTTGCCGAATTCGGTGACGATGATCCCGACCGCGGGCGTCTCGGTCAACGTGCCGGTCACCGAGGACACCCCCTTCGGCACCATCCAGTACGTCAGCTACATGTCGGTCAGCAAGTGGGGTTCGGCGGGTAGGTGGACCACCAACTACTCGGCCATCGGGTACTCGGTGGACAACGGCGAGAACTTCACCATCGATCCCAACAGCATTCGTTACAACTCGTTCCTCAGTGGCAACAAGAACTTTCAACAGTCGGCGTTCGTCAAGGGCGACGACGGTTACATCTACGTGTACGGCACACCGAACGGCCGCCAGGGCGCGGCGTACCTGTCCCGCGTCGCACCCGAAGACATCCTCGACCCGTCGAAATACGAGTACTACAAAGCCGCGAAGAAGAGCTGGCTGGGCAGCTCGCCGGCCGGCTGGGTGAAGGGGAACCCATCGGCGGCCACGGCGATCATCGGAAAGTCCGGCGGTTTCCTGGGTTTCACCAAACCCGGGTACACGGTCAGCGAAATGTCGGTGCAGTACAACGACTATCTCGGCAAGTACATCGTGCTCTACGGCGATCAGAACAACAGCATCGTGATGCGGACCGCGGACACCCCCGAGGGCGTCTGGTCGGACGCGACGGTCCTGATGACCCAGCAGCCCGGCGGCATCTACGCACCGATGCTGCACCCCTGGTCGCCGTCCACCGAGGGCACCGGGTCGGACCTGTACTTCAACCTCTCGCTGTGGTCGAGCTACAACGTGATGCTGATGCACACGGACCTGACCAAGGTGTGACCGGTCGGCCACAGCCTTATACTGCGCACGTGCGCGACGTGCTCGATGAGTTGCTGGCCGTCTGGCGGACCGGCGGCACCGCGGGACTGTCGACGGTCGTCCGCACGATGCGCTCGGCCCCGCGCCCACCCGGTGCGGCCATGGTGGTGGCCCCCGACGGAGCTGTCGCGGGCTCGGTGTCGGGCGGCTGCGTCGAGTCGGCGGTGTACGAGGCAGCGGGCGAGGTCGTGGCGAGCGGTCGCCCGCAGTTGCAACGCTACGGCGTCAGCGACGACGACGCCTTCGCCGTCGGATTGACCTGCGGGGGCACCATCGACGTCTTCACCGAACCGGTGTCGCGGCTGACCTTTCCCCAGTTGCAGGCGGTCGCCGACGACATCTCGGAGCACCGGGCGGTGGCGGTGGCGACCGTCATCGACCACCCCGACTCCGAGTGGTGGGGGCGGCGGATCGTCGTCGGGCCGGACTTCGCCGACGGCTCCGTCGGATCCGGACGAGCCGATGCCGCGATCGTCGACGACGCCAGGGGTCTGCTGGCCGCGGGCCGCTCCGGCGTTCTGAGTTACGGGCCGGACGGGCAGCGCCAGGACGTCGGGATGGAAGTCTTCGTAGCCAGCCATGCGCCGCGGCCACGAATGATCATCTTCGGTGCGATCGATTTCGCGGCCGCACTCGCCGCCCAGGCGGCGCTGCTCGGATACCGTGTCACTGTCTGCGATGCCCGTCCGGTATTCGCCACCGCGGCAAGGTTTCCCGCTGCCGAGGACGTGGTGGTGGACTGGCCCCACCGGTACCTGGCCGGGGAGGCCGAGCGTGGCGCCCTCGACGCCCGCACCGCGATCTGTGTACTCACCCACGATCCGAAGTTCGACGTTCCGGTGCTCGAGGTCGCCTTGCGGCTCCCCGAGGTCGGCTACGTCGGCGTGATGGGATCGCGCCGTACCCACGAGGACCGGATGCGCCGCCTACGGGACGCGGGATTGACCGACGACGGCGTGAGCCGGCTGTCCAGCCCGATCGGGCTCGACCTGGGCGCGCGGACCCCCGAAGAGACCGCGGTGTCCATCGCCGCCGAGATCATCGCCTCCCGCTGGGGCGGTGGGGGGCGGCCGCTCACCGAGACGGACGGTCGCATCCACCACGAGCGGTAGAGGCTGCTACTCGGAGACGACGCCGCGCAGCCCGTCGGCGCCGAAGACCGGTTCCAGCATCGCCGAGAAGTCCGGTCCCCGGCGCAGCATCATGCCGCCGTCGACGTTGATCAGCTGTCCGGTGATGTAGCTCGAAGCATCACTGAGCAAGAACACCGCCGCGTTGGCCACATCCTCGGCCTCGCCGGGGCGAGGGAGCGGGGTGGCCGCCGCGTAGTCGCCGCTCACCTCCGGTGACATGAAGATCGCCGCCACCAGATCGGTGCGGATCAGGCCCGGCCGGAGGCAGTTCACCCGCACCAGCGAGGGGCCGAGCTCGTCGGCGGCCAGTTGCATCAGATGGTCCACCCCGGCCTTGGACACCCCGTACGCACCGAACCAGCGGTGGGTGTTGCTCGCCGCGATCGAGGAGATGCCGACGAACGATCCCCCACCGCCGCGCACCATCATCCGCGCCGAATGCTTGAGGACGTAGAAGGTGCCGTTGATGTTGAGGTCGACCAGTCGCCGCCACGCCTCGGAGTCCAGCTGGGTGATCGGGCCGATGGTGTCGCTGCCGCCGGCACAGTGCACCACACCGTCCAGCCGCCCCGTCCACGCCGCCGCGGCGTCGACGGTGCGGGCCACCTCGTCCTCGTCGGTGACGTCACCCGGCTCATAACGCACCGCGCCGCCGATCTCCTCCGCGGCGGCGGCCAGCTTGTCCGCGTTCCGACCCATCAGCATCGCGTTGCCGCCGGCGGCCACGACGGCCGCCGCCACCCCCTTGCCGATTCCGCTGCCCCCGCCGGTGACCAGCACCGTTCGCCCGGACAACATTGCATCGGAGAGTTGCATCCGTACACCTTCCACGACACCAAAACGAGAACGTGTTCCAGTTATACGGCACCGGAGGAGGCCGCGAACAGGCTTCGGCTTCCGGCCCCGGCATTGGCTACAGTTGTCCCCATGCCTGCCAAACCTGACCCCGCCGAGATCGGCGACGTCGAGCCCATCGCCGACAGCACCGAGCGCCAGGCGCGACGCGTGGTCGCCGCCTACGCCACCGACGCCGACGAATGCCGGGTCTTCCTGTCGATGCTCGGCATCGGACCGGCGAAGCTCGACGCATAATGCCGGATCCGAGCGGCCCAGACGACCGCTCGGGCTCGGCTGCGTCGGCCGACTTCGTCGTCGTCGCCAATCGTCTACCCATAGACATCGTCCGCCGGCCCGACGGTTCCACGGAATACAAGCGCAGCCCCGGAGGGCTGGTCACCGCGCTCGAGCCGCTCCTGCGCAGGCGCAGCGGCGCCTGGATCGGGTGGCCCGGGGTTCCCGAAGAGGCCGACGACCCGGACAGCTTCGACGAGCCCATCGAGCAGGACGGCATGACGTTGGTGCCGGTGCGGCTGTCCGCCGACGACGTCGCCGAATACTACGAGGGGTTCTCCAACGCGACCCTGTGGCCGCTGTACCACGACGTCATCGTCAAACCGATCTACCACCGGCAGTGGTGGGACCGTTACGTCGAGGTCAACCGCCGATTCGCCGAAGCGACGGCCCGGACCGCGGCCGAGGGCGCCACCGTCTGGGTGCAGGACTACCAGCTGCAGCTCGTGCCGAAGATGCTGCGGATGCTGCGGCCCGACTTGACCATCGGCTTCTTCTTGCACATCCCTTTTCCGCCGGTCGAACTGTTCATGCAGATGCCCTGGCGTACCGAGATCATCGAAGGTCTACTCGGTGCGGACCTGGTGGGCTTCCACCTACCAGGCGGCGCGCAGAACTTCCTGATCCTGTCGCGCCGACTCGTGGGCGCCAACACCTCCCGCGGCAACGTCGGTGTCCGCTCCCGATTCGGGGAGGTCTTCGTCGGATTCCGCACCGTCAAGGTCGGCGCGTTCCCGATCTCCATCGACTCCGGTGACCTCGATCAGCAGGCCCGCACCCGTCGGATCCGCCAGCGCGCCAGAGAGATTCGCGCCGAGCTCGGGAACCCGCGCAAGGTGTTGCTGGGTGTCGACCGACTGGACTACACCAAGGGCATCGACGTCCGTCTGCGGGCGTTCTCCGAGCTGCTCGGTGAAGACCGTATCGACCCCGAGGACACCGTGCTGGTGCAGCTGGCCACGCCGAGCCGTGAACGGGTCGAGAGCTACATCGCGATGCGGGAGGACATCGAACGTCAGGTGGGGCACGTCAACGGCGAGTACGGACAGGTCGGGCACCCGGTGTTGCACTACCTGCATCGCCCTGTGCCCCGGGAGGACCTGATCGCCTTCTACGTCGCCGCCGACGTCATGCTCGTCACCCCGCTGCGCGACGGGATGAACCTGGTGGCCAAGGAGTACGTGGCGTGCCGCAGCGATCTCGGCGGCGCTCTGGTGTTGAGTGAGTTCACCGGGGCGGCAGCCGAATTGCGGCAGGCCTATCTGACGAACCCCCACCACCTCGAAGGCGTCAAGGACGCCATCGAGGCGGCGCTGACACAGACTCCGGAGGAGGGCAGGCGCCGGATGCGGGCACTGCGCCGCCAGGTGCTCGCCCACGATGTGGACCGCTGGGCGCGGTCCTTCCTCGACGCCTTGGCCGACTCTAGATCGGAGTGATGTAGTTGATCAGCCACTTGCCGTCGATCTTCTGGTAATCGACACGCAGCCGGCTGCCGTCGTAGATGGGCTGACGGGACTTGTCCGTCACGGTGCGGTTCATGTACACCATCACCGACGCCGAATCGCGTTGCGCCTCGAGAACTCCGACGCCCACGACGTTGGCCTGGCTGACCAGTTGGCGATCGCGCGCCTGCGGGATGATGTCTTTGACGGCGCGGTCCTCGAACTCCCGGCGATAGCTCGGTGTCAGCAGCGGGTACACCTTGCCGAGGCTGCCCTCGACCGTCTGGTAGTCGTACCCGAACACCTGTGGAATCTGTTGCTGGGCAAGCGGAGCCAGCTCTTGGCGAGCAGCCTGTTCGCCCTGCAGCTGCACCCTGTCCCAGAAGAGCCAACCGCCCACGCCGCCGAGTGCTGCCACACCGAGGGACAACAGCACGGCGATGGCGGCGATCAGCCGCGAGATCCCGTTCCCCATCAGTTGCCGCCGTCGGGGTACTTGAGGTCATAGCCCGTCATGTGCCCGTTGTCGTCCTCGTGCACGATCACCCGCATGCGGTAGGGCTGCGACGGCTTGTTGGTGCCGTCGATGTCGGTCACCGTCACCCGGGCCGATACCAGCACCGAGGCGTTACCACTGATCGGGTCGACCTTTTCCAGCGCGGCGCCGTTGATGACGGCCTCGGAGCTGGCGTTGGTGTCGCGGAAGATCGCCTTGAGGTTGTCGACGTTGTTGCCCTGGCTGAGCATGTCGCGCAGCGGTCCGCTGGTGCCGTTGACGAATCGGTTCACGCTGTCGTCGATGTTGTCCTGCGTATAGCTGAACATGTTGACCACCAGCTGTGACGCCGTGTCGACGAACCGTTGGTCACGTGCCAGCACCGCCTCCTGGGCGCGTTGCTCGTGCAGCATCCACGCCACCCCACCGCCCAGCGCACCGGCCAGGACGACCAGTGCCAGAAGAGCCACCAGCGCGACGAGGCCGCGGTTGGCCCGGCGACGGGGCGGCGGAGCCGCCGACACCGAGACCGGACGGCGGACCGTCGTGGTGCCCGGGGTGTCGAGGAACACCGCGAGGGGGGCCTCCGGTTCGGCACCGGTGGCGGGCCCGGCGGCGCGGGAGGCGCGACGCCGTGGGGGCCGGCTCACCTCACGCGGACTGGCTTCTACCAACTCGTCCTGCCTATAGCTGCTTCGGGGCCAACATCAGATCGACCCAGTTCTCTGCAGGCGCCAGTTTGTCAGTTCCACCGGCGAAGGTGCCAGTTCCGCCGGCAGGGTCGACGAACGTGCCGTTCTGGTCATAGGTCGCCATCGCGGGTCCCGCCGCCTGTGGCATCGGCCCACCCGGCTGCGGCACCGCCTCGGCGGGCAGCAGCGGACCCGACGGAGCGGCGGGCACCCCGGGAGCGGGCGGCGGTGCCGGCGCAGGAGCGGCCGGGGCAGGAGCTGCAGGCGCCGGTGGTGTCCGGCCGTACGGCGGCACCACCTGGTCCGGGGGTGCGAAGTACGGCCACGGCGGGGGCGGCGGCCCCGGCTCGTTCGGCGGCACCGGCAGCGGGAACGGCGCGTGCGGGGCCGGCCCGGGTCCGGGCACCGCGCCCGGCGGCAGCTGCACCACCGGCGGACCCGGATCCGGATCCACCTGCGGCGGAATGAACGGGAACTTGTTGGGCGGCAGGATGTTGCGCCCGTCCTCGATCGGGGTGCCCAGCGGGACCGGAGGCCCGCGCCACGGGTTGGTGCCGATCGGTACGTAACCTTTGGGGTCGCGGCAGAGCTGGATCGTCGGCGCGCGCTTACCCGGGAACTCCTGGCACGGATAGTTGCGGGCACCGCGCACCACCGCGGGGTCGTTCTGCGGCGTCTTGCAGTACATATCGGTCGGCAACTCGCGCAGCGTCGTATCCCCTGGCGAGCGGATAGTGGTCGGCGGCAGGAACCCGACCGAGCAGGTGGGTGGATCGTTGAGGTGGACCTTGAAGTCCAGCTTGCCGCCCTCGTCGGCGGGCACGCCGCCGGCGACGGTGTTCAGCGCGGCAATCAGAGCCGGGAAGATGACCAGCGCCTGTTCGATCGACTTATGATAGATGACGCCGATGCGCCCCAGGTTCGCGAGATTGGCTGCGAGCATCGGGAAGTCGGGGCGAATGCCCTCGAAGGTCTCGTTCGCGACGCCGGCGGCGCCCGGGGCGGTCTGCAGCAGTGTGCGCAGCTGCGGGTCGGCGTTCGCCACCTCGCCGGTGAACCGGGCCAGTCCGTCGGCCAGCGAGCGGATGTTGTCCCCGCTGGCGATCTGCGAATCCAGGAACGGTCCCGCCTGATCGATCAGCTGGGTGGTCTGCCCGTAGTTGGCGTTGGCTTCGTCCACGAGCAGCCGCCCGGACTGGATCAGCCGGGCGAGCTCCGGCCCGGAACCGTTGAACGCCGTGAACGTTTCCCGCAGCAGATCCTTGATCCGGCTGTCACCGAGGCTGTTGACCAGCGAATCCGCCTGCTGCAGCAGGCCGGCGATGTCCTGTCCGATCGCGGTCCGGCTCACCGGGATGTCGGCGCCGTTGCGCAGCTTGTCCCCGGAGGGGTCCTCCGGCGGGACCAGGTCGACGTACTGTTCGCCGATGGCCGACACGCTCTTGACGGTCGCCGTCACGTTGGCCGGCACCGGGGTTCCGCTGTCGAGGCGCATGTGCGCGACGACGCCGTCGTCGGACAGGCCGACGGATTCCACCTGGCCCACGGTGACGCCGCGGTAGGTGACGTTGGCGTTCTGGTACAGGCCACCGGCCGCGGTGAAGTTGGCGGTCACCCGATAGGAGTTCAACCCGATCGCCTCGGGCACGCGAAGGTAGAAGATCGATATCGCGCCGACGGTCAGCACGGTCACGAAGGCGAAGATCGACAGTTGGATCTTGGAGAGCCGGTCCAGCATCTACGGTGTCCCCTCGTGCTGGGTGGCCGTTCCCGGCGCAATCTTGAAGGGGTCGGCCGCCTGTCCGGACAGGTTGGCCAACTCGCCGGTCAGGAAGTCCGGGGGGTTGACGACCTCGTTGAGGCGCTTCATGTTCGGATCGAGCCCGAGCGAGGTGGTGAACACCGTCTCGCCGAGGCGACGCAATGTCAGGTCGAACGTGACGAAGACGTTGAGGTAGTCGCCGCGGACCGCCTTGCGCAGGTACTGGTAGTGGAACGGGAATGTCGGCAGAAACTCCAGGCTGTGGATGAAGTCATCGGCGTTGTCGTTGAGTGCTTTGACCACCGGGAACAGATCCTTGAGGTCGGCAGCCAGATCCACCTTCGTCTCGGCGAGGATCTTCGAGCCCACCACCGCGAGCCTGCGCAGCGCGGTGAAGGTGTCGACGATGGCGGCCCGGTTGCGGTCCAGGACATCGAGCGCCGCGGGCAGCGTGTCCAGGGTGCGGCCCAGACTGTCCTTGCTACGCGCGAGGATGCCAGCGAAGCGGTCGAGACCCTCGGCGGCAGAGATGATGTCGTCGGTCTGCCGGTCCAGCGATGACGTCAGCTCGGCCAGCCGAGGAATCAGGTCGGTGAACGTACCCTGGCGCCCGACGACGGCGTTGTAGAACTCCTCGGTGATGTCCTGCAACGCGCCGAGATTGCCCTTGTTGACGACGACGCCGAGCGAGGACAGCACTTCCTCGGTGGTCGGATACCGACCCGTACGGTCCAGCGGGATGTTGGAGTTTTCAGCCAACCGGCCGACGGGCTTCTCCGGGGGCTCGGCCAATTCGACGTGCTGGGAGCCCAACAGCGAGGTCTGCGCGACCTTCGCGATTGCATTGGCGGGCAGATTGACGTCCTTGTCCAGCGACAGCTTCACCGCCGCGTAGAACGTCCCGTCGGCGCGCTGGACGGCGTCGATGCCCGACACACTACCCACGGTCACATCGTTGACCATCACCGGTGAGTTTTGCGGCAGCGTCGCCACGTCCGGCAGCTCGACGGTCACGGTGTAGGAACCCTCGCCGTGCCCGGCGGTGCCCGGCATGTCCAGCGAGTTCAATCCTCCGAATTCACACCCGGACACCAGCACCGTCAGGGTGCCGAGGGCCAGCGCAGGCCGAATGACCTTGCGGATCATGAGCCTCCCCCCACGGTCGGAACGGGACCGGGTGCCGGACCCGAACCCTGTGCCGCAGCGGGACCGGGTGCCGGACCTGCACCCTGCGCCGGAGCGGTAGGCAGGAACATCGACGCCAGATCAGCTGTACCCGGACCGATCGGCGGCGGCGTCGTTCCAGGGGCGTTCTGCCACTGCAGGTACGGCACCGGCGTCTGGGCCTTGGCTTCCGTCGCCGGGGTGTCGTACTGGATCTGGCCCTTGTACGCGGTGATGCTGTTGATGGGGTGGAACAGCAGCGGTGGGAAGTTCATGGCGATCCGCTTGAACACCGGGCCCATCCGCTGGCGGCAGATCTCCGCGCGCTTGTAATTGTCCGGGTTCGCGCCGACGTCGAAGGTGCCACCGCAGATAAACTGGACGGGATTAGAGAAGTTCGGCAGCGTCAGCAGACCGCCGACGGTGCCCTGCGCGGGGTTGTAGATGTTGTAGAAGTTGGCCAGACCGTTCGGCGTGATGTGCAGGACCTGCTCGATGTCGTCGCTGTGCTCGGTGAGCAGGTTGGTGAAGTCCGCCAGCTTGCCCACCTGATCGACGAGCGCCTTATTGTTGTCCCCCAGTAGGCCTTTCACGTCTGACAGGGCCTGATTCAACGTTCCGAGCGTGTTGTCCAGGTCGGCGGAGCTGTCGGCGAGTACCTGCGACACCGACGCAACGTGGTCGGTGAACTGCACGATCTGCTGGTTGCTGTTGGACAGAGCGTTGACGAGCACCTGCAGATTGCGGACCGTACCGAAGAGGTCGGTTCTGCTGTCGCCGAGACGACCCGCAGTCTGGGACAACTCGCGAATCGCCTGCCGGAACGACTCACCGTTGCCATCCAGGGTGTCGGCGGCCTGGTCGACGAACGCCTTGAGTGGGCCCTGCACGGAGTTCTGCTGCGGACCCAGCTGGCTGCTCAGCTGGGTGAGCTGCTCCTTGACCTCGTCCCACTCCACCGGGACAGCGGTGCGGTCCGGCCCGATCTCGGCGTCGTCCGCCATCACCGGGCCACCGGTGTAGGCCGGTGCCAGCTGGATGAACCTCGCCGCGACCAGGTTCGGAGAGATGATCAGCGCCTGCGCGTCGGCCGGGATCTTGACCCCGTCGTCGATGGACATCGTGATCTTGACGTCCTTGGCACGGGGTTCGATCGAGTCGATGCGACCCACCGGGACGCCGATGACCCGCACCTCGTCGCCGGAGTAGAGACCGACCGCAGACGAGAAGTAGGCCACCACCTTATTGCCGCCCCGCGACGGCCACACCAGGTACACGGCCGACACCAAGGCGACGACGAGCACGGCCGCCAGCGCGATACGCAGCACGCGGGCCTTCTTCGGAGACAAATCGTTGTGTGTCATGGCGACTTCGGCCTGATGATCAGTCGCTCGGAGATGAATCCGCGCAGGTAGTCGGCAAGGCTGTCGGGCAGTTTGCCCGGCTGGAAGTAGGTGTCGAGCAGGACTTCGGACAGCGAGGCGGGCGGCAGACCGTAGAGGTTGATCTGGAATCCGGGGCCCGAGCCGACCACTTCGCCGAGTGTGGTCGCGTACGGCGGCAGCCGCTTGAGCGCCTCGCCGATGTGCTCGCGCCGCTCCAGCAGGTTGTCCATCACCAAGTTCAGCTGCTTCAACGCCGGGCCGAACTCCCGCTTGTTGTCGGCGACGAAGCCCGAGAGTTGTCGTGAGACATCGTCGATTCCGCCGATCAGATTGCTCAGCGCCTGCCGACGCTCGTCGAGGGCGGCGAACAGCATGTTCCCGTCGACGATGAGCTGGTTGACCTGGCCGGACCGCTGGGCCAGCGTGTCGGTGATGCGCTTGGCGTGGGTGAGCAACTGTTCGAGCGCTTCGTCGCGCTTGTTCAGGCTGCGCGACAGGTTCGTGACGCCGTCGAGCGCACCGCGCAGCTGCGGCTTGGCATCACGCAACGAGTCGGTCAGCGTCTGCAGCGCCTGCTCGAATCGCGGCTTGTCCAATTCACTGGCGTTCTGCCCGAGATCCTGCAGCGCAGTGTTGAGGGTGTACGGAGTCGTGGTGCGCCCCACCGGGATCGAGGTCACCGACCCGCCGCCCCTGGGGGTCACGGCCAACGACTTCTCGCCCAGCACAGTATCGGTCTTGATCGCCACCAGCGACTGGTCACCCACCATGATCTTGCGGTCGACGGTGAACGTCACCTTCGCGGTGTCGCCGGCCAGGGCCACGCTCTCGACCTTGCCGACGTTGATCCCCGAGACGTTGACATCGTTGCCCGGCGAGATGCCGCCGGCATCGGTGAAGAACGCCTCGTACGGCTTGCCCTGCGGCATGAACGGGAGGTTGCTGTAACCGAACGACACCAGAACCAGGCAGGTCACCAGCACGATGCCGAAAATGCCGGTGCGCAAGGGGTTTCCACCGTCAGGTCTAGCCATTCTCAGAGCACCTCCCCTTCGACGGATCCGGTGGGCCACCGAACGGGATGAGGATGTCGCTCCCGGCCGGCCCGTTGATCTTCATGCGGATCGAGCAGTAATAGATGTTGAAGAACGAGCCGTACGCGCCGAGTGCGTTGAGCCGCAGGTAGTTCTCCGCGAGCGGCTCGATGACCTTGTTGATGTCACCCTTGCGCTCATCCATACGCTGCGCCAGGGGCCGCACGTTCTCCAGCACCCCCTGCAGCGGACGGCGACTCTTCTCCAGCGTCTCTGTCAGGTCGTTGGTGGCCGTGGACAGCGGGCCGATGGCGCCGGCGATCGGATCGCGCCCCTGCGCGAGACCGGTGAGCACCTTCTGCAGCTTGTCCACGGTGGCGTCGAACTCGGCCCCCTTCTCGTCGACCGTGCCGAGCACCGTGTTCAGATGAGTGATCAGGTCCCCGATCAGTCGATCGCGCGCGGCCAGGTCCTGGGTGAACGCACTGGTGGACGACAGCATCTGCGACAGCGCGCCGCCTTGGCCCTGCAGCAACTCGATGATCGCATTACTGACCTCGTTGATCTTCCGTCCGTCCAGGCCCTTGAAGACCGGCTTCAGACCGCCGAGCAAGGCGTCCAGATCGAGCGCGGGCGCGGTGTTGGTGATGGTGCCACCCGGCGGGAGCTTGATCAGATCGCCCGGGCCCGAGGCGATCTCGAGGTAGCGATCGCCCACCAGGTTCTCGTAGCGGACCAGCGCCTTGCTGGAGGTGTAGAGCTGATAGCGCTCGTTGAGCGCGAACGCGACGTCGACGGTGTTGTCGTCGTTGAGCGTGACGTCTTTGACCGCACCGACGGGCACGCCCGCGATACGCACGTCTTGGCCGGCCTTGAGCCGCGAGGCGTCAGTGAAGGTGGCGTGATAGTCCTTGTCCGAACCGAACCGGAACTCGCCGAACACCACGATCAGCATGGCGGCGACGAGCAGCATCACCACGGTGAACACCCCGACATTGATCATGGTGCGGTCCTGCGCACCGAGTCTGCGTGCCACTAGAAATCATCCCGTTCCGCGAAGGCCCCGTTGAACAGGAACTGCAGCGTCGAGGGTGCGTCGAACTGCAGCTCGGTGTTCGGCTGGTAGGGCACGTAGGCGTTGTCGGTCACCAGGAACGGGCTGTGATACCACGATCCGCCGAACTGCTTGCTCGGAGCGTCCGGTAAGCCGCGACAGTTCGGGCCGCCCGAGGCATTCACGATGGGCAGGCTCTCGGGGTAGGTGTACGCGGGCGAGCCGGGAATGAAACTCGACGACACGAACAGGCCGGGACGAATCCCACCGATGATCGGCGCGAACCGCTCGATCGCGATCGAGATGCCCTTGACCAGGCAGCCGAACTCGGGCGAGTAGTCGCCGACCACCTTCAGCGGTGCCCGCAACCGCTGAATGGCCGCGATCAAATCGTCTGCCCCTGGTTCGAGGGTGTCGGCGGCATTGTTGCCCAGCCCCGTGGCGGCCAGCAGTGTCGCGTTCAGGTTGTCCTGCTCGTCGACCACTGTCTTGCTGACGGTCGGCGCGTTGTCGAGGATCGTCGCGAGATCGGGGGCGGCGTCGCCGTAGATGTTGGTGACGACCGCCGCCTTGCGGAAGTCGTCCTGCAGGGTCGGCAACTTCGGGTTCAGCTGTTGCAGATAGTAATTGAGTCCCGACAACCCGGCGCCGAGGTCGTCTCCGTGCCCGCGCAGACCTTCGGCCAGCGCGGACAGCGTCGCGTTCAGGTTGACCGGATCGATCTTGCCGAGCACGTCGGTCAGCGTCTGGAACAGGGTGTTGACCTCCAGCTGAACATCCTTGGCTTGCACCTGGGTCCCCGCCCGCAGCGGCGTCTTGTCCGGGTCGGGCGGTGTCAGGAACTCCACCGACTTGGCGCCGAAGATGGTGTTGCCCGCGATGCGGACCTGCGCATTGCTCGGGATGTAGCGCATGTCGTCGCTGCGGATGGCCAGTGTCAACTTGGCGTCCTGCCCGGCGTAGTCGATCGACTCGACCTCGCCGACCTGGATGCCGCGATATTTCACCTTCGCCTTGGTCTCCATCACCAGACCGGCGCGCGGCGAGAGCACCGTCACCTTGTCGGTCGAGGTGAAGGCCGCGGTGTACGACAGGTACGTGAAGACGACGGCGGCGAGCACCACCACAGCGAGTATCGCTGCAGCGATCCTCACGTGGCTGCGCTTGGCGTCACCGTTGGCCATGAAAGCTGTCGTCCTATCCGGAGAGGTTGAAGTTGCCCGAGGCGCCGTAGACGGCCAGCGAGATGAACAGCACGATCGTCACCACGACGATGAGCGACGTACGTACGGCCTGCCCCACGGCGATGCCCACCCCGACCGGGCCGCCGGATGCGTTGAAGCCGTAGTAGGTGTGAACGAGCATCACCGCCACCGACATCACGATGGCTTGCAGGAACGACCAGAGCAGATCGCTGGGCACCAGGAACGTGTTGAAGTAGTGGTCGTAGAGGCCCGCGGACTGACCGTTGATGTAGACGGTGGTGAAGCGGGCCGCGAAGAACGCGGCGAGCACCGACAGTGCGTACAGCGGGACGATCGCGATCAGTCCGGCGATCAGGCGCGTCGACACCAGATACGACACCGCGTGCACGGCCATCGACTCCACGGCGTCGATCTCCTCGGCGACCCGCATCGCGCCCAGTTGCGCTGTCGCGCCGGCACCGATGGTCGCCGCGAGCGCGATGCCCGCGATGACCGGCGCCACGATCCGCACGTTGAGGAAGGCCGACAGGAACCCGGTGAGCGCCTCGATGCCGATGTTCCCCAGCGACGAATATCCCTGCACGGCGATCACGCCGCCGGAGGCGAGCGTCATGAACGCCGCCACGCCGACCGTTCCGCCGATCATCACGAGAGCGCCGGTGCCCATGGTCATCTCGGCGATGAGCCGGATCGTCTCCTTGCGATAACGAGTGACCGCGTTGGGGATGTATTTCACCGATTCGCCGTAGAACAGCGCCTGCTCGCCCACGGTGTCGACGGCGCGCGGCACGCCACTGAACGCGCGCCGGAACCGGAGGGTGAGGTCGTAACTCATCAGCGGGCCAGCACTCTCACCCCGACCGCCGTCATGATCACGTTGATCACGAACAGGCAGATGAACGCGTAGACCACGGTCTCGTTGACCGCGTTGCCCACGCCCTTGGGGCCGCCCTTGACGGTCAGGCCGCGGTAGCAGCCCACCAGCCCGGCGACGACGCCGAACAGCAGCGCCTTGATCTCGGCCAGCACCAGTTCCCCGAGCCCGGTCAGCACCGTCAGTCCGTTGATGAACGCCCCCGGGTTGACACCCTGCAGGAACACCGAGAACACGTAGCCGCCGGCCAGACCGATCAGGCAGACCAGGCCGTTGAGCAGAAGCGCCACGAACGTCGACGCCAGCACGCGGGGCACCACCAGCCGCTGGATGGGGTCGATACCCAGCACCCGCATGGCGTCGATCTCCTCGCGGATCGTGCGGGCCCCCAGGTCGGCACAGATCGCGGTCGCCCCGGCACCGGCGACGACCAGCACCGTCACCACCGGCCCCAGCTGCGTGATCGTGCCGAACGCGGTACCGGCGCCGGACAGATCCGCCGCACCGATCTCACGCAGCAGGATGTTCAGCGTGAACGCCACCAGAACGGTGAACGGGATCGCCACCAGCAGGGTGGGGACCAGGGACACGCGCGCGATCATCCACGTCTGATCCAGGAATTCGCGGAACTGGAACGGTCGGCGGAAGGACTTGGCGAAAGTGTCCAAGGACATCTCGACGAACCCGCCCACGGCCCGCGCGGGCGCCGCAAGCTGTTCGATCAAACGCGTGCTCCGATCTCGGTCCGAAGGTGTCGACAACGTACGCCTGGCGAACTCTTACCGAGAAGCTGCCTGCGTGGGGTTCCCACCCCCGCACTCGGCGCTGCCTCCCGTGAGCCGGATCATACTAACTAGAACACGTTCGCAGTGTCAAAGACCGGCAATCCACGTCATTTTGTTATGTTTGCACTGCTCAGACCATGTGTGACACAGGTCATTCTAGAACACGTTCTACCTGCGGATCGCCTGTGACAACAGAGACTGTCAGTCTCGGTCGCCGAGCCCCATCGCCGCCGAGAAGCTTTTCTCCGGGTCACGATCAGCAAAGTATTCCTGCAGAGTTGCCGACAATGCGGACGGGTCCCACTCGTCGCCGTCGGCACTGAATTGCTTTTCCGCCGTCGGCGCCGCGAGGAGCGTCACCGTCGGACCATAGACGATGAACAGCTGTCCGTTGACGGCTTCGGCGGCAGGAGATGCCAGGAACCGCACCAGGTTCACGACGTGCTCGGGCGACAGCGGGTCGACCACACCGTCGGGCAACTCCGGGGCGTCACCGAACACGCCGGCCGACATCGCGGTCCTGGCCCGCGGCGCGATGGCATTCGCGCGGACACCGAAGCGGCCCAGAGCGCGCGCCGCGGACAGCGTCAGCGCAGTGATTCCCGCCTTCGCCGCACCGTAGTTGGGCTGGCCGACCGGGCCGGACAGACCGGCCTCGGACGATGTGTTGATGATCCGGCCGTAGATCTGACCGTCTCCGGCCTTGGCCTTCGACCGCCAATAGGTGGCGGCGTTGCGGGTCAGCAGGAAGTGCCCGCGCAGGTGCACGTTGATGACCGCATCCCATTCCTCGTCGGTCATGTTGAACAGGATGCGGTCGCGGGTGATGCCGGCGTTGTTGACCACGATGCCCAGCCCGCCCAGACCGTCGGCGGTCTCGACGAGTTCATCTGCTGTCGAGCGCTCGCTGATGTCGCCGGCCACGGCCACTCCCTTGGCACCGACCTGGGCGATCTCGTCGAGAACATCCGAGCGGTCGAGCGCGGGTGCGATGTCGTTGACCACCACGGTGGCTCCGGCGCGCGCCAGCCCGACGGCCTCGGCCCGGCCCAGTCCGGCGGCGGCTCCGGTCACGACCGCGACGCGTCCGGACAGATCGATGTCAGTCTTCGGAGAAGTCACTTATGAATACCTCTAGTCGTGCCGGATCAGGGCTGCCCGGGGGCACTCGATGATGGCCTGCTCGGCCACCGCCTCCTCCCCTTCGGGTACGGGGTCGGCCTTGACCACCGCGTAGTCCTCGTCGTCGAGGTCGAACAGGTCGGGGGCTATTCCGACGCACACGGCATTGCCCTCGCAACGGTCACGATCCACTTCAACTCGCATGACTTCCTCCTGACGGTCTAGGGCTGTAGGCCGATTCGCAGCGCACCCAGTGTGGCACCAGCCTGGACCCCAAGACTAGAACGTGTTACAACCGGGGAAGACCTGAGGTATCCACACGGGCGTCCGGAATGGCACCGGGTACAGGCTCGCAGACTAGTGAGGATCGCGATGCGGATCGGCTACACCCCCGAGCAAGAGGAGCTGCGCCGCGAGCTGCGCGCGTACTTCACCAAGCTGATGACCCCGGAGCGTGCGGAGGCGCTGGCGAGCAACGACGGCGAGATGGGCCGCGGGAACGTCTACCGGGAGACCGTCGCCCAGATGGGCAAGGACGGCTGGCTGACGCTGTCCTGGCCGACGGAGTACGGCGGTCAGGCGCGGCCGCCGATGGACGGGCTGATCTTCAACGACGAGGCCGCGATCGCCAACGTGCCGGTTCCGTTCCTGACCATCAACAGCGTCGCGCCGACGATCATGCATTTCGGCAGCGACGAGCAGAAGAAGTTCTTCCTGCCCAAGATCGCCGCGGGCGAGCTGCACTTCTCGATCGGGTACTCCGAGCCGGGCGCCGGCACCGACCTGGCTTCGCTGCGCACCACCGCGATGCGCGACGGCGACGAGTACGTGATCAACGGGCAGAAGATGTGGACGTCGCTGATCGCCTACGCCGACTACGTGTGGCTGGCCGTGCGCACCAACACCGAAGCCAAGAAGCACCGAGGCATCTCGATGCTGATCGTGCCGACGACGGCCGAGGGGTTCTCCTGGACGCCGGTGCACACCGTTGCGGGCGTGGACACCAGCGCGACCTATTACCAGGATGTCCGGGTCCCGGTCAGCAGCCTCGTCGGCGAGGAGAACGCCGGCTGGAAGCTGGTGACCAACCAGCTGAACCACGAGCGTGTCGCACTGGTCTCGGCGCAGCCGATCTTCGTCGCCCTGAACGCGGTGCGCGAGTGGGCGCAGAACACCAAGGACGTGCACGGCAGCCGGTTGATCGATGCGCAGTGGGTGCAGCTCAATCTCGCGCGGGTGCACGCCAAGGCCGAGGTGCTCAAGCTGATCAACTGGGAACTGGCGTCCACGGAGGACGCCGCGCCCTCCCCTGCCGACGCGTCGGCGGCCAAGGTGTACGGCACCGAGTTGGCCACCGAGGCGTACCGGTTGCTGATGGAGGTGATGGGCACCGCGGCCACCCTGCGCGCGGATTCCCCGGGCGCTCTGCTGCGCGGCCGGATCGAGCGGATGCACCGGTCGTGCCTGATCCTCACGTTCGGCGGCGGTACCAACGAGATCCAGCGAGACATCATCGGCATGGTGGCGCTCGGGCTGCCCCGAGTGAACCGGTAAAGGGAGCTTCGACATGGATTTCTCGACGACAGAGGCCAGCGACGATCTCGGCGGACTGGTTCGCACGATCACCGAATCGGTGTGCACGGCCGACCATCAGCGGGAGCTCGACGGGCTCGGGCCGCAGCAGGGCGGCCGCTTCGACGATGCGCTGTGGCGCAAGCTGATCGACGCCGACATCCTGTCGACCACCGCACCGGAAGAGGTCGGCGGCGGCGGATACGGCGCGCTGGAGGAGGTCGCGGTGCTGGTCGCGCTCGGCCGCCAGCTGGCCGCGGTGCCGTACTTGGAGTCCGTCGTGCTGGGCGCGGGAGCGCTGACCCGATTCGCCTCGGACGACCTGGCGCAGGAATGGGCAGCCCCCGCCGTGCGCGGCGAGAAGATCCTCACGGTCGCGCTCGACGGCGAGATGGGTGAGGGCCCGGTCCGGGCGCGCACGGAAGGGTCCGAGGTCACGCTGACCGGTGCCCGCACGCTGGTGCCGTTCGCGCCGAAGGCCGACGCCTTCCTCGTCCCGGCCGAAACAGATTCGGGCGTCGGCGTTTTCCTCATCGCCAGGAGCGACAGCGGGCTCACGGTCACCGCTCTCGACACCACGGGGCTCGGCAGCGTCGGTGCACTGGAGCTGCACGAGGTCACCGTGCCCGCCGACCGCCGCATCGGCGGGCCGGAGGTCGTGGACTGGCTCATCACCCGCGGCTCGCTCGGCCGTAGCGCCTACCAGCTCGGCGTGGTCGAGCGTGCACTGGAGATGACGGCCGCCTACGCCCGGGAACGCGAGCAGTTCGACCGTCCCATCGGCAGTTTCCAGGCGGTGTCGGCCCGGCTTGCCGACGGCTACATCGACATCAAGGGGCTGCGGCTCACCCTGACCCAGGCCGCGTGGCGGGTCTCGGAGGATCTGCCGGCCGACATCGACGTGGCCAGTGCGGCGTTCTGGGCCGCCGAGGCGGGACATCGCGTGGCCCACACGGCCGTTCACGTCCACGGCGGAGTGGGTATCGACACCGACCATCCGGTACATCGCTACTTCCTCGCCGCCAAGCAGACCGAGTTCACGCTCGGCGGGGCCACCGGGCAGTTGCTGCGTATCGGCCGCGAATTGGCCGACACGCCGGCCTGAGTCACGGTGGGCGTCCCGGTCGCACCCACGGTCACCGCGCTGGTGTCGCCGTTGGCCGACGTACAGGACGGCGGTGTGTACGGCATCGACGGCGCCGGAGAGGTGTCGTTCGTCTCCTGGCGCGATCACCTCACCGACGCCGCCGCCCTGGCCGCGCTGCTGCGGGCACGCCTGGACCCGGACCGGCCACCGCACGTCGGCGTGCTCGCCGGGAACACACCGTTCTTCTCCTGCATGCTGATGGCCGCGGCGATGTCGGGCATCGTTCCGGTGGGGCTGAATCCGACCAGGCGCGGGGCAGCGCTGCAACGCGACATCGACCACGCCGACTGCCAGTTGGTGTTGGCCGATCGTGACAGCACCGTCCCCGGGATCGCTTCCGTCGATGTCGAATCATGCGCGTTCGCCGACGAACTGGCCGCGCACGCCGGTGCCGAGATCCGGTTCCGCGACGCCGGGCCCGACGACCTCTTCATGCTGATCTTCACCTCGGGCACGAGCGGCGATCCCAAGGCGGTGCGCTGCACGCACGACAAGGTCGCGTTCCCGGGAGCGATGCTGGCCGAACGGTTCGGCCTCGGCCCGTCGGACACGTGCTATCTGTCCATGCCGCTGTTCCACTCCAACGCGATCATGGCCGGCTGGGCGCCGGCCGTCGCCGGCCGTGCGTCCGTCGCCCTGCGGCGCAGGTTCTCCGCCTCGCAGTTCTTTCCCGATGTCCGCAGAGTCGGCGCCACCTACGCCAATTACGTCGGTAAGCCGCTGTCCTACATTCTCGCGACGCCCGAGCGCAGCGACGACGCCGACAATCCTCTGAGGGTGGCCTACGGCAACGAGGGCGCGCCGCGGGACCTGAGCCGCTTCGCGGAGCGCTTCGCCGTCGAGGTCGTCGACGGATTCGGTTCGAGCGAAGGCGGCGTCTCGATCGCACGGACCCCCGACACACCCGACGGGGCACTGGGCCCGCTCGTGGGCGGGGTCACGATCGTCGACGTCGAGACGGGGCGGCCGTGCCCACCCGGTGTGGTCGGCGAGCTGGTCAACACCGAGGGCCCCGGCCAGTTCCGCGGCTACTACCACAATTCCGAGGCCGATGCCGATCGGATGCGCGGCGGGGTCTACCACAGTGGAGACCTCGCCTACACCGACGAACGCGGCTTCGCGTACTTCGCAGGGAGACTGGGTGACTGGCTGCGGGTCGACGGTGAGAATCTCGGCACCGCCCCGATCGAGCGCATCCTCATGCGCTATCCCGGCGTCACCGAGGCCGTCGTCTATCCCATTCCCGACGACACCGTGGGCGACCGCGTGATGGCTGCGCTGGTGCTGCCCGACCCCGCGGCGTTCGATCCGGTGACGTTCACGCAGTTCCTCTGCGCGCAGGACGATCTGGGGCCCAAGCAGTGGCCGGTGTATGTGCGCGTGGCCACCACGCTGCCGCGCACCCAGACGTTCAAGGTGATCAAGCGGCAGCTGTCGGCCGAAGGTATCGACTGCTCCGACGACGTGCACGAGATCGACCGGCCGTGACCGGACACGCCGACATCTCGTCGATGCTGCTGGCACGGGCCGACGACACGCACCCCGGGTTACGCACCCGCGAGCAGGCCTGGACCTGGGACGACGTGGTGGCGTGTTCGACGGCCCGGGCGGCGCTGGCACTGGCCCGAAAGCCCGGGAACGCACCGTTTCACATCGGTGTGCTGTTGCCCAATGTGCCCGAGTTCGTGTTCTGGCTCGGCGCAGCGGCGTTGGCCGGCGCCACCGTCGTCGGCCTGAATCCCACCCGTGGTGCGCGTGATCTGGCGGCCGACATTCGGCACGCGGACTGCGCGATGGTCGTCACCGACACGGCCGGCGCCGAGCGCCTACGCACTCTCGACCACGGCGTCGACGCCGAGCTGATCTGGTGCGTCGACGATCTGCGGTACCGCCACCTCGTCGATGGACATCGCGGGGCACCGGCCGAGGCTGCGCCCGGCGTGGACGCGACGACGCTGATGCTGTTGCTGTTCACCTCCGGCACCACCGGCACATCGAAAGCCGTCCGATGCACGCAGGGCCGGCTGGCCCGCATCGCCTACACGGCCACCGAGAAGTTCGGTCACCACCGCGGTGACGTCGACTACTGCTGCATGCCGCTGTTCCACGGCAACGCCCTGATGGCGCTGTGGGCGCCGGCCCTGGCCAATGGCGCGACCGTCTGCCTGACCCCGACGTTCTCGGCGTCGGGCTTCCTACCCGACGTGCGCTTCTTCGGCGCCACGTTCTTCACCTACGTCGGCAAGGCACTGGGCTACCTGCTGGCGACCCCTGAGCTGCCCGACGACGCCGACAACCCGCTGCAGCGCGGCTTCGGCACCGAGGCCTCGCCCGAGGACCAGAAGGAATTCCGCCGCCGCTTCGCAGCCGAGCTGTTCGAAGGGTACGGCTCCAGTGAGGGCGGCGCGGTGGCCGCACCCGATCCGGAGGCGCCGCCGGGCGCGCTGGGCCGCCCCGCCCACGCGGACGTCGTCGTCGTCGACTCGGACACGTTACGAACCTGTCCAGCAGCGGTTCTCGATGAGACAGGTCGGGTGTGCAACGCCGACGAGGCGGTCGGCGAGATCGTCGACCGCCGCGGCGCCCGCGACTTCGAGGGCTACTACCGCAACGACGCGGCCGAGGCCGAGCGCACCCGCAACGGGTGGTACTGGTCGGGTGACCTCGGCTATGTGGACGGCGCCGGGTTCCTGTACTTCGCGGGCCGGCGCGGCGACTGGATCCGGGTCGACGGCGAGAACATCTCGGCGCTGACCATCGAACGCGTGCTGCGCCGGCACAGCGGCGTGATCGCCGCAGCGGTGTACGGCGTGCCGGACCCCCGCTCCGGAGATCAGGTGATGGCCGCGGTGGAGGTCGCCGACCCGTGCGGGTTCGACGTCGGCCAGTTCACCGAGTTCCTCGACGCGCAGCCGGATCTCGGCACCAAAGGCGCGCCCCGGCTGCTGCGGGTGTCTGCCGACCTACCGGTGACCGGGTCGAACAAGGTGCTCAAGCGGGACCTGCAGGCGCAGCGGTGGCACACCGATGAGCCGGTGTATCGCTGGGCGGGCCGGGGCTCGCCCGTGTACCGGATGATGACCGTCGCCGACAAGGAGGCGCTCGACGCGGAGTTCGCGGCCCACGGAAGGGAACGCCATGTCTGACGGGATGAGCGCTCGCGCGAAGACCATTCAGTACTGGGACGCCGAGACCGACGTCGTCGTCGCCGGGTCGGGCGCCGGCGGCGTCACGGGTGCCTACACCGCGGCCCGCGAAGGTCTCGAGGTCGTGTTGGTCGAGGCGTCGGAGACGTTCGGCGGCACCACGGCCTACTCCGGTGGCGGCGGAATGTGGTTCCCGTGCAACCCCGTTCTCCAGCGCGCCGGTTACGGCGACGCACAGGACGACACCATCGACGACGCGCTCGAGTACTACAACGCCGTCGTCGGCGACCGCACCCCGGCCGCGCTGCGCGAAACCTATGTCCGCAGCGGAGCCCCGCTGATCGCCTACCTGGAGGCCGACGAGCAGCTGAAGTTCTCGCTGCTGCCCTGGCCGGACTACTTCGGACACGCACCGAAGGCGCGCGCCGACGGCATGCGACACATCGCCGCCAAGCCGCTGAAAGTCGCGGCCGCGCCGGATCTTCGAGAGCTCATTCGGGGTCCTCTCGACACCGATCGTCTGGGGCATCCGCAGCCGGACGACTACTTCGTGGGCGGTCGGGCGCTGATCGCCCGGTTCCTGATCGCGCTGCGCCGCTTCCCGCACGCGCAGACGCGGTTGAGCACGGCGCTCACCGAGCTCATCGTCGACAACGGTGCCGTGGTCGGCGCGGTCGTCACCGACGCGCAGGGCAGCCGCGCAATCCGCGCACGGCGTGGGGTTCTGTTGGCCGCAGGCGGCTTCGAGCGCAACGACGAGATGCGGGAGCGATACGGCGTGCCGGGCAGCTCCCGCGACACGATGGGGCCGCCGTCGAACCGTGGGCTCGCGCACCTGGCCGCGATCACGGCCGGCGCCGCCACCGACCTGATGGATCAGGCGTGGTGGTCACCGGGTCTGATGCATCCCGACGGCACAGCCGCATTCGCGTTGTGGTTCACCGGCGGCATCTTCGTCGACGATCACGGCAGGCGGTTCACCAACGAATCCGCGGCCTACGACCGGTTGGGGCGCGCCGTGCTGACCGCGATGGCCGACGGGTCGGTCACCCTGCCGTACTGGATGGTGTACGACGACGGTGAGGGTCCGGTACCGCCGGTCAAGGCCCCCAACGTGTCGATGGTGGACACACAGCGTTACGTCGACGCCGGATTGTGGCGCAGCGCAGACTCTCTCGAGGAGTTGGCCCGAGTGATCGGCGTTCCGCCGGGCAATCTCGTCGCGACGGTGCGGCGGTTCAACGATTTCGCCCACCGCGGGGTGGACGAGGATTTCGACCGGGGCGGCGAACCCTACGATCGCGCGTTCTCCGGTGGCGCGTCCCCGCTGCGCCCGATCGAGCGACCGCCGTTCCACGCTGCCGCCTTCGGCGTCTCGGATCTGGGCACCAAGGGAGGTCTGCGCACCGATACGTCGGCCCGGGTGCTCGACACCACCGGAGCAGTGATCCCCGGCCTGTACGCGGCAGGCAACACCATGGCCGCCCCCAGCGGAACCGCATACCCCGGCGGCGGCAACCCCATCGGCACCTCCATGGTGTTCAGCCACCTGGCCGTGCTGGACATGACAGGAAGGACCACGCCATGACTGAGCCCGTTCGCGAGATCGACACCGGCGCCGCGCCGACGCGCTTCGCCCGGGGCTGGCACTGCCTGGGTCTCGTGCAGGACTTCCGGGACGGAAAACCACACGGCATCAACGCTTTCGGCACGCTGCTGGTGGTGTTCGCCGATTCGGCCGGCGAGCTGAAGGTCCTCGACGGCTACTGCAGACACATGGGCGGCAACCTCGCCCAGGGCACCGTCAAAGGCGACGACATCGCGTGCCCGTTCCACGACTGGCGGTGGCGCGGAGACGGCCGGTGCTCGTTGGTGCCGTATGCCAAGCGCACCCCGCGGATGGCGCGCACCCGTGCCTGGCTCACCACCGAGGTCAACGGTCAGCTGCTGGTCTGGCACGACCCGGAAGGCTCGACGCCGGCCCCGGAGCTGACCCCGCCCACCATCGAGGGGTACGACGAGGGCCGGTGGTCGCCGTGGCAGTGGAGTTCGGTGTTGATCGAAGGATCGCACTGCCGCGAGATCGTCGACAACAACGTCGACATGGCGCACTTCTTCTACATCCACCGTGCCTACCCGACGTACTTCAAGAACGTCATCGAAGGCCACACCGCCAGCCAGTACATGGAGTCCAAGCCTCGGCCCGACTACGTCGCCGACCCGGAAAAGCTCTGGGAGGGAACCTATCTGCGATCGGAGGCCACGTACTTCGGTCCCGCGTACATGATCAACTGGCTGCACAACGACCTCGCGCCCGGCTTCACCGTCGAGGTGGCGCTGATCAACTGCCACTACCCCGTCACCCACGACTCCTTCATGTTGCAGTGGGGCGTGTCGGTGGCCGCGATGCCCGGCCTGCCCGCGGACAAGGCCGCCAAGCTGGCCGGGGCGATGAACCGTAGCTTCGGCGAGGGCTTTCTCGAAGACGTGGAGATCTGGAAGAACAAGTCCCGCATCGACAACCCGCTGCTGACCGAGGAGGACGGCCCGGTGTACCAGCACCGGCGCTGGTACGAACAGTTCTACGTCGACGCCGCCGACGTCACCCCCGACATGACCGACCGCTTCGAGCAGGAAGTCGACACCACCCACGCCAACGATCTCTGGCAGCAGGAAGTGGAAGAGAACCTGCGGGCTGACGCGGCCGGGCAGACCCCGCGAAGTTAACCCAGCAGGGACGGCACCATCGCCTCGATCAGGTGCGGGCCCGGCTCGGCGAACGCGTCGGCCAGCGCGGCGGCGAACTCCTCTGCGGTACGCACGCGCCGGCCGGGCACCCCGAAACCCTCGGCGACACGCACGAAATCGACGGCAGGCGAACGTAAGTCGAGCAGCTCCCGAGCCTTGGGGCCGGGCTCGGTCCCGCTGGTTGCCCCGACCCGCTGCAGCTCGATACGCAGGATGTCGTAGGCACCGTTGTTGAAGATCACCGTCGTCACGTCGAGGTTCTCGCGGGCGTGCGTCCACAGCGCCGAGATCGTGTACATCGCCGAACCGTCGGCCTGCAGGGCCAGGACGGGACGGTGCGGTGCCGCGAGCGCCGCACCGATCGCGGCGGGCAGGCCGTAGCCGATGGCGCCGCCGGTCAGCGTCAGGACGTCGTGGGCCGGCGCGCCGGCCGTCGCCGCGGCGATGCCCACCCCCGCGGTGTTGGACTCGTCGACCACGATGGCGTCGTCGGGCAGCAGGGCGCCGATCACCGCGGCCGCGGAGAACGCGGTGAGCTCGCCGCTGGGCAGCGCCGGGCGCTGGGCCGGCGCCACATTCGCGGTGGTGCCCGGTGCCACCTCGTCGGCGAGACGTTCCAGTGCGGCTGCCGCTCCGCGATGCGACGCCAGCACGTGCACCGCACAGCCGGCGGGCACGAGGTCGCTGGGCTTGTCCGGGTAGGCGAAGAACGACACCGGCGACGGGGCCCCGGCGAGAATGAGGTGCCGGGCACCGGCCAGCTGTTCGGCGGCGGCCTCGGCGAAGTAGGCGAGTCGGTCGACGGCCGGCACGCCCGCGCCGCGCTGGAGCCGGGCGGGAAACGTCTCGCACAGCACCGTCGCCCCCGTGGCATCGCCGATGCGGACGGCAGCTGCCAGTCCCGGCCCATGGGTGGCGTCGCCGCCGATGAGGAGCACGGTGCGTTCGCCGGAGCGCAGGGCCGCAGCGGCCGCGTGCAGAGCCTCGTCGTCGACAATGTGGTCGGCCGGTACCGCCTCGGCCGCCTCGCGCGCCTCCCCGTCGCTCCACGACACGTCGGCGGGCAGGATCAGCGTCGCCACCGCTGCCAGGCGCGCCGCGTCGAGGGCGGCGGTGGTGTCCGCGGCGACGTCCTCGGGGCGCATCGTGCGACGCACCCAGCCCGAGACAGTGCCCGCGACCGCGTCGATGTCGGATTCCAAAGGGGCGTCGTACTTCTTGTGGTAGGTGGCGTGGTCGCCGACCACGACGACCATGGGGCTGTGGGCGCGGCGCGCGTTGTGCAGGTTGGCCAGGCCGTTGCCCAGGCCGGGCCCCAGATGCAGGAGCACCGCGGCGGGCGTGCCCGCGATACGGGCGTAGCCGTCGGCGGCGCCGGTGGCGACGCCCTCGAACAGCGTGAGCACGCCGCGCATGCCGCCGACCGAGTCGAGCGCGGCGACGAAGTGCATCTCCGACGTCCCGGGGTTGGCGAAGCAGATGTCCACGCCGGCGTCGACCAACGTGGTGAGCAGGGAGTGCGCGCCGTTCACCCCTGCTTTATACGCCGGCTCAGGCCCCGCGGATGCCGTCCAGCCGTTTCGTCGCCTCGTCGAATCCACTGACCAGTTCGGCGATGATGTCGGCGACGGGCCGGATCTCGTTCATCCGGCCCACGATCTGCCCGACGGGCATCGCGACCGCGGTGGGATCGGTCGATTCGCTCATCCGCTGATGCGCCTCGCTGACGAGGATGTTCTGCAGCGGCATCGGCAGTGGCTCGGGTGCACCGTCGGCGTCCCAGGCGTCCGTCCAGCGGCTCTTGAGCAGTCGCGCCGGCTTGCCGGTGTAGATCCGGCGACGCACCGTGTCGGCCGATGTCGCGGTCAGCATGGCTTCCTGGATGACCGACCGACCCGAGTCCAGGCGCACGCCGAGGTCGTATTCGGCAGAGGTGAGGAAGGCCGAGCCCATCCAGACCCCCTGCGCGCCAAGGGCCAGCGCCGCCGCGACCTGCCGCCCGGTGCCGATGCCGCCGGCCGCCAGCACCGGGGTCGTGCCGTCGAGGGCGTCGACGATCTCCGGCCAGAGCACCATCGATCCGATCTCGCCGGTGTGTCCCCCGGCCTCGTGGCCTTGGGCCACGACGATGTCGACGCCGTTGTCCGCATGCCGCACAGCGTGTTTGGCCGAACCCGCCAGCGCGGCGATCGGCACACCGGCCTCGTGCACCTGGTCGATGACGTCCTTGGGCGGTGAGCCCAGCGCGTTCGCGATGAGCTTGATCGGGTGCTTGAGCGCCACCTCGACGTGGCTGCGCGCCACCGAATGCAGCCATCCCAGAACGCCTTCGGAGCGCTCCTCGTCGGCGGGCAGCGGGGGCACGCCGAGGTCGGCGAGCGTCTTGTCGACGAACTCGCGGTGCTGGGCAGGGATGAGCTTGTTGATGTCGACCGATGTGCCCTCGGTCGGCACCTTGGCGGGCATCACGATGTCGACGCCGTAGGGCTTGCCGTCGGTGTTGGCGTCCATCCACTGCAGCACGTTCTCGAGGTCGTCGGCATCGTTGAAGCGCACGCATCCGAGCACCCCGAGTCCGCCGGCCTTGGTGACGGCTGCGGCCACCTTCTCCGATGGGGTGAACACGAAGATCGGGTACTCGATGCCGAAGCGATCGCAGAGTTCGGTTCTCATGGTGGTTCCTGCCTAGGAGCTGGTGGCGACGTGCTTGGAGTGGACCTCGTCGGCGGGCCGCGCCTCGGTCACGTCTTTGGCCCACCGGTAATCGGGTTTGCCTGCCGGCGATCGCTTCACCTCGTCGACCAGCCACAGGCTGCGCGGCACCTTGTACCCCGCGATCTCGCTGCGCACGAACGCGTCGAGGTCCGCGAGCGTCGGCTTGCTTCCCTCGCGGGGATGCACGACCGCGGCCACGTGCTGCCCGAACCGGGGGTCGGGCACACCGACCACGAGCGCGTCGAACACGTCGGGATGACCCTTGAGCGCGGCCTCCACCTCTTCGGGGTAGATCTTCTCCCCACCTGAGTTGATCGACACCGACCCGCGGCCCAGCATCGTCACGGTGCCGTCGGCCTCCACCTCGGCGTAATCGCCCGGAATCGCGTACCGCACACCGTGATAGGTACGGAACGTCTCCGCGGTCTTCTTCTCGTCCTTGAAGTAGCCGACCGGGATGTGGCCGCACTTGGCGATGATGCCGCGCTTACCCGATCCCGGCTCGATCTCGTTGCCGTTCTCGTCGAGCACCTTGGTGTTCTTGTCGATCGTCACGCGCGGGCCGCCGGTGTGCGACTGCCCCTTGGCCACCACGCTGGTCCCGCCGAAGCCCGTCTCCGACGAGCCGATCGAATCGGTGATGATCCGGTTGGGCAGCAGCTCGAGGAACTTCTCCTTCAGGCTGGTGGAGAACAGCGCGGCGGTGCTGGCGAGCAGGAACAGCGAATCGAGGTCGTATTGGTTCCCGGCGTCCTGGTGTGCGAGCAGCGCGTCCAGCAGAGGACGGGCCATCGCGTCACCGGTGAAGAACAGCAGGTTGACCTTGTGCTCGTGGATGGTGCGCCATACCGCGTCGGCGTCGAATTCGGGCGCGAGCACGGTGGTGTGCCCGGTGAACAGTGACATCCAGGTGGCGGACTGCGTGGCGCCGTGGATCATCGGCGGAATCGGGTAGCGCACCATCGGCGGATTCGCCGCCGCCTGCTTGGCGAGGTCGTACTCGTCGGCGATCGGTTCGCCGGTGGCGAAGTCGGTGCCGCCGAACAGGACCCGGTAGATGTCCTCATGGCGCCACATCACGCCCTTGGGGAAGCCCGTGGTACCCCCGGTGTAGAGCAGATAGATGTCGTCCTCGCTGCGCGGACCGAAGTCCCGCTCGGGTGAGCCCTGCTCGAGCGCCGCGTAGAACTCCACCCCGCCATAGCGTTGGAAGTCCTCGTCGGTGCCGTCCTCGACGACCAGGATGGTCTTCACGTTCGGGGTCTCGGGCAGCACGTTGGCCACCCGGTCGGCGTAGCGGCGCTCGTGGATCAGCGCGACCATGTCGGAGTTGTCGAACAGGTACTTCAGCTCGCCTTCGACGTAGCGGAAGTTGACGTTCACCAGGATCGCGCCGGCCTTGATGATGCCCAGCATGCCGATGACGATCTCGATACGGTTGCGGCAGTAGAGCCCGACCTTGTCGTCTTTCTTGACGCCCTGGTCGAGGAGGTAGTGCGCGAGCCGGTTGGCTTTCTCCTCGAGCTCGGCGTAGGTGAGCTGCTCGTCGCCCGAGATGAGGGCGACACGGTCAGGCACGGCGTCGATGGCGTGCTCGGCGAGATCGGCGATGTTCAGGGCCACGGCTCTAAACTAGAACGTGTTACATTTCCAGACAAGTCTATGGCAACGACGCTGGAAGGCGGCCTGATCCGTGAGTGACGCGCAGAATTCGCAAGAGCAGCCCGACTGCCTGGTTGAGCAGCGCGGACACACGCTGATCGTCACGATGAACCGGCCACAGGCACGCAATGCGCTGTCCGGCGAGATGATGGCGATCATGGTCGAGGCGTGGGATCGCGTCGACGACGATCCGGAGATCCGCACCTGCATCCTGACCGGCGCGGGTGGCTACTTCTGCGCCGGCATGGACCTCAAGGCCGCCTCGGCGAAGCCGCCGGGCGACTCCTTCAGAGAAGGCAGCTACGACCCCTCCTCGATCCCGGCGCTCCTGAAGGGCCGGCGGTTGACCAAGCCGCTGATCGCGGCCGTCGAGGGGCCCGCGATCGCAGGCGGTACGGAGATCCTGCAGGGCACCGATATCCGGATCGCCGGTGAGAGCGCGAAGTTCGGCATCTCCGAGGCGAAGTGGAGCCTGTACCCGATGGGTGGGTCCGCCGTGCGGCTGGTGCGCCAGATCCCCTACACGATCGCGTGCGATCTGCTGCTGACCGGTCGTCACATCACCGCCGCCGAGGCACTGTCCTACGGTCTGATCGGTCACGTGGTGCCCGACGGCGGCGCGCTCGACAAGGCGCTCGAGATCGCCGAGGTGATCAACAACAACGGTCCGCTCGCTGTGCAGGCGATCCTCAAGACGATCCGCGAGACCGAGGGCATGCACGAGGAGGAGGCGTTCAAGCCCGACACCGCCAACGGCATCCCGGTGTTCCTCTCCGAGGACGCCAAGGAAGGCCCGCGGGCGTTCAAGGAGAAGCGGGCCCCCAACTTCCAGATGAAGTAGCGGCGCCGCGAGTGTGCGGTTTCATCCGCGACACGCCGCGGCGGGCGTATCAGGACGCACACTCGGCGGCCGGGGTGAGTGTCAGAGCACCTTCGCCGACGGCGTGAACACCACCGGCATCGACTCCAGTCCACTGACGAAGTTCGCCGGCCGTAGCGGCAGCATGCCCTCTTCGGCCAGCCGCAGATCCGGCAGCCGGGTCAGCACCTTGGTCATCATGATCTTCAGCTCGAGGCGTGCCAGCTGATTGCCCAGGCAGAAGTGTGTGCCGAAACCGAAGGCGAGGTGGCTGTTCGGGTTTCGATCGATGCGAAAGTTCTGCGGATCGCCGAACACGGACTCGTCGAAGTTCGCCGATTCGAACATCAGCATGATCTTCTCGCCGGCACTCAGGGCCGTGCCGTGGAACTCGGTGTCGGCCGTCAGCGTGCGGCACATGTTCTTCACCGGCGACGTCCAGCGCAGCGTCTCCTCGATGGCGCCGGGCAGCAGCTCGAGATCGCTCGTCAGCCGCTGCCACTGATCCTGGTGCCGCAGCAGCTGTTCCGTGCCGCCGGAGAGCGTGTGGCGAGTGGTCTCGTCGCCGCCGATGAGGATCAGCAGCGTCTCGAAGACGATCTCGTCGTCGCTCATCTTCTGGCCTTCGACCTCGGCGTTGACCAGCACCGAGAACAGGTCGTCGGTCGGGTTCGCGCGCCGGTCGGCGATCACCTCCATGGTGAAGGCGGTGTAGGCGGCGAAGGTCTCCATCAACTTCTGGATCGTCTGCTCGTCCACCGTGGACGACAGCCCGCACACCAGGTCGTCGGACCATTCCAGCAGTTTGTCGCGTTCGGACGGCAGCACCCCCAGCATGTCGCCGATGACGGCCATCGGCAGCGGTGCGGCGATGTCGCGGACGAAGTCGGCCTCGCCGCGCTCGCACACCGCATCGATCAGCGCGTCGCAGAGCCGCTCGATCGAGGGCACCTTGTCCATCACCCGCTTGCGGGTGAAGCCCGAGTTCACCAGTTTGCGCCGCAGGATGTGGGCTGGGTCGTCCATGTCGATCATGTACGGCATGCCCGGTTGGTCGGGACGGATACCGCCTGTGCTGGAGAACAATTCGGGATTGCGCTCGGCGTCGAGCACCGCCTGATAGGTCGTCGCGGCGGCCAGGCCGTTGCGGTCGCGGAACACCGGCTGGTTGGCACGCATCCACGCGTAGGCCTCCCGCGCAGCCCGCCCGTCAGCGTAGAAGTTGCCGTCCGCCAGATCGACGTCGGGCTTGGCGGGGGCGATGCCCATCTGCATGGCGGTCACACGATCTCCTTGGCGTCGGCAAAAGTCATGTCCACGTTGGCAGCCGAACTGGACACCAGGGCGCGTTTCGGCAATCCCAGTGCCGCGAGTTCGGCGGCGTAAGGGTGGGTGCCCAGGCGGACGCGGACGCCGCCGGGTCGATAACGCACGCCCGTCATCCGCATCTCCCCCGGCGTCTCCCGGATCACACCGTCGGCGTAGGAGTACGTCGAATGCACCTGCGGGCGCGCGGTGAACCGGCCGGGCACCGGCAGACCCGGCGCGAAGTCCATCGAGATGACGTGCGCGCCGTCGATGGTGACGTCGAATCCGTACCGTCGGCCGTCACGAATGGTGAAGTCCGCCATCACCTTCGGATAACCCCAGATGGTGCGGCCCGCCTCCAGCGTGAACGACTGGTCGACGGGAAGATGGTGAACGAACGCACCGGCCGACTGCAGCGCGGCGAGGCCTGTCGCATCAGAGCCCGGCGGGTTCACCATCACGTTGGTGCCGTACTCCCAGTACTGCCCGAGGTCGGTGTCCTCGTAGCGCATCAGCATGAGCACGACCATCGCGCGATTGCCCAGGAAACGGCACACCCGTAGCCCGCTGTAGTCGATCATTCGCTGCGCGGCATCGGCGTCGACGACGAACATGGCGGTGTGCTGGTGCGCGGTGCGCACCCGCACCGGCATCGTCAGCACGGTCCCGGCAATGGTGTGTTGGCTCACACCGCCAATCTAGAACGTGTTCTAGACAGTCAGCAAGATCTGTCTACACCAGCGCGGCGAGATCCCGGATCTGGTCGGTCGACCGGGCACCCACCACCATCATCGTCACCCCGGCGGCCTCCCAGGCCTTGATCTGCTCCTGCACGAATGCCAGGTCGCCGACGATCGCGGAATCGTCGACCAGCTCGTCGGGAATGATCTTCGCCGCCTCGTCTTTGCGGTCACTGCGGAACAGTTTCGTCACGTCGTCGACGACCTCGGCGTACCCCATCCGGCGATACACGTCGGCGTGGAAGTTGGTGTCCTCGGCGCCCATTCCGCCCATGTAGAGCGCCAGGTGCGGCTTCATCAGCTCCATGATCGCGGGCCGGTCGTCGGTGACGACGACCTGCGCGGTCGCGCAGATCTCGAATGTCTCCCGGGTCCGGCGAGCACCGGGCCGCGCGAAGCCCTCGTCGAGCCACTCGTTGTACATCGACGCGATGCGCGGCGAATAGAAGATCGGCAGCCAGCCGTCGCAGATCTCGGCGGCCAGCGCGACGTTCTTGGGTCCCTCGGCGCCCAGCATGACGGGGATGTCGGCACGCAGCGGATGGGTGATCGGCTTGAGGTTCTTGCCCAGCCCGGTGGTGCCCTCACCGGTCAGCGGCAGCGGATAGTGCGGGCCGTCGCTGTGCACGGGGGCCTCTCGCGCCCAGACCTGGCGCAGGATGTCGACGTACTCGCGGGTGCGGGCCAGCGGCTTGGGGAACTTCGCGCCGTACCAGCCCTCGACGACCTGCGGTCCGGACACACCCAGCCCGAGGATGTGCCTGCCGCCCGAGAGGTGATCGAGCGTCAGGGCCGCCATCGCACACGCGGTGGGGGTGCGGGCGGAGAGCTGGATGACCGACGTGCCCAGCCGCATCCGGCTGGTCTCGCGGCCCCACCACGCCAGCGGCGTGTACGCGTCGGAGCCCCACGCCTCGGCGGTGAACACCGTGTCGAAGCCCGCCTCCTCGGCGGCCGCGACGAGTTCGGCATGGTTCTCCGGCGGCTGTGCGCCCCAGTATCCGAGCTGCAATCCCAACTTCATGCGGTCGCCTCCACACCCGTTCTTGAAACCATTCTTAGAACCTGTTCTACTCGATGCCGTGACCACCAGCCAAAGCAGTCCGGTGCAGATCGATCCCCATGAGCCGCCGCTGTCAGCGCCGCTGAGGCTCTCATTCGACTACACCCGTTCAGTGGGACCACTCCTCGGTGAGTTCTTCACCGCTCTGCGTGAGCGACGCGTTGTCGGTGTCCGTGGTTCCGACGGCCGGGTCCACGTTCCGCCCGCTGAGTATGACCCCGTCACCTCCGAGGCCCTGACCGAGGTCGTTCCGGTCGAGAGCGTCGGCACCGTGCTGTCCTGGACGTGGCAGGCGCACCCGTTGGAGGGCCAACCGCTGGACCGCCCGTTCGCGTGGGCACTGATCCGCCTCGACGGCGCCGACACCGCCCTACTGCACGCCGTGGCCGCCGACGGACCCGACGCGGTCACGACCGGCGCCCGCGTGCACGTGCACTGGGCTGAGGACACCGTCGGCGCGATCACCGACATCGCGTACTTCGAGCTCGGTGAACAGGCGGAGGAGACTCCGGCGCCTGCCGAGGGACTCGATCCGGTGACCATGGTGATCTCCCCGTCGGCGATTGAAATCCAGCACACCGCATCGTTTCCCGAGAGCACGTTCCTGCGCGCGCTCGAGAAGGGCACCCTGCTGGGGGCGCGGTCCGGGGAGGACGGGAAGGTGTATTTCCCGCCGAAAGAGGCCAACCCGGCAACCGGTCAGCCGCTCGACCAGTTCATCGAGGTGTCGGACAAAGGCACCGTCACGACGTTCGCGATCATCAACATCCCGTTCGCGGGCCAGCGCATCAAGCCGCCCTATGTCGCCGCCTACGTGCTGCTCGACGGGGCCGACATCCCTGTGCTGCACCTCGTCTCTGACATCGAGGCTCACAAGGTGCGGATGGGCATGCGCGTCGAAGCGGTGTGGAAGCCGCAGGACCAGTGGGGCCTGGGCATCGACAACATCGAGTACTTCCGGCCGACCGGCGAACCCGACGCCGAGTACGACTCCTACAAGCATCACCTCTAGAGGGGCACACACAATGACTGACGTAGCAGTGGTCGGGTTCGCGCACGCTCCGCACGTGCGCCGCACCGACGGCACCACCAACGGCGTCGAGATGTTGATGCCGTGCTTCGCCGAGATCTACGACGATCTCGGCATCACGAAGTCCGACATCGGCTTCTGGTGCTCCGGATCGTCGGATTACCTTGCCGGGCGCGCCTTCTCATTCATCTCGGCGATCGATTCGATCGGCGCGGTGCCGCCGATCAACGAATCCCACGTCGAGATGGACGCCGCGTGGGCGCTGTACGAGGCCTACATCAAGATCCTCACCGGCGAGGTGGAGACGGCCCTGGTGTACGGCTTCGGCAAGTCCAGCGCGGGCACGCTGCGCCGCGTGCTCGCCCTGCAGACCGACCCCTACACCGTGGCCCCGCTGTGGCCCGACTCCGTCAGCATGGCCGGCCTGCAGGCGCGTCTGGGCCTCGATTCCGGGAAGTGGACGGCCGAGCAGATGGCCCAGGTGGCGCTGGACGCCCAGCAGGCGTCCCCCCGCGTGGACCGTCTGCAGTCCGGGAGCAGCGTCGACGAGCTGCTCTCTCAGCCCTACTTCGCAGAACCGTTGCGCCGTCATGACATCGCGCCGATCACCGACGGCGCATCGGCGATCGTGCTGGCCGCCGGCGATCGGGCTCGCGAGCTCCGCGAACGACCCGCATGGATCACCGGCATCGAGCATCGCATCGAGACCCCGGTGCTCGGCGCCCGCGATCTCACCGACTCGCCGTCCACGGCGGCATCGGCCCAGGCGGCCACCGGCGGTGACACGTCGTCGATCGACATCGCGGAGATCTACGCGCCGTTCAGCCACCAGCACTTGATCCTGAAGGAGGCGATCGGGCTGGGTGATTCGACGACGATCAACCCGAGCGGCGGTGCGCTGGCCGCGAACCCGATGTTCTCGACGGGGTTGGAGCGGATCGGCGAGGCCGCCCGCCACATCTTCGCCGGTGAGGCCTCCCGCGTCCTGGCACACGCGACGAGCGGGCCTGCGCTGCAACAGAATCTGGTCGCCGTCCTGGAGGGTAAGTGATCATGGCCAAACATCTCGCCGCCGTGCTGGGTACGGGCCAGACCAAGTACGTCGCCAAGCGTACCGACGTGTCGATGAACGGCCTGGTGCGCGAGGCCATCGATCGCGCGCTGGCCGATGCCGGCGTCACGTTCGCCGACATCGACGCCGTCGTGGTGGGTAAGGCGCCCGACTTCTTCGAGGGCGTCATGATGCCCGAGCTGTTCATGGTCGACGCGACGGGTGCGACGAACAAGCCGCTGATCCGTGTGCACACGGCGGGTTCGGTGGGCGGTTCCACGGCGATCGTGGCCGCGAGCCTGGTGCAGTCGGGCAAGTACCGCCGGGTGCTCACGATGGCGTGGGAGAAGCAGTCGGAGTCCAATGCCATGTGGGCGTTGAGCATTCCGGTGCCGTTCACCAAGCCCGTCGGTGCCGGAGCGGGCGGGTACTTCGCCCCGCACGTGCGCGCCTACATCCGCCGTTCCGGTGCCCCCACCCACATCGGCGCGATGGTCGCGGTCAAGGACCGGCTCAACGCGGTCAAGAACCCGCTGGCCCATCTGCACCAGCCCGACATCACGCTGGAGAAGGTGATGTCCTCTCCGATGCTGTGGGATCCGATCCGTTACGACGAGACGTGCCCGTCGTCGGACGGCGCGGCGGCGATGGTGATCGGCGACGAGGCCAGCGCGGATGCGCGTGTCGCCGAGGGACACCCGGTCGCCTGGGTGCACGCGACCGCGTTGCGCACCGAACCGCTGGCCTACGCCGGCCGCGATCAGGTCAATCCCCAGGCCAGCCGCGACGCGGCAGCGGCGCTGTGGAAATCGGCCGGGATCACCAGCCCGATCGATGAGATCGACGTGGCCGAGGTGTACGTGCCGTTCTCCTGGTACGAGCCGATGTGGCTGGAGAGTCTCGGTTTCGCCCCGGAGGGCGAGGGCTGGAAGCTGACCGAAGCCGGGGAGACCGCCATCGGTGGGCGCATCCCGTTCAACCCGTCCGGTGGGGTGCTGTCATCGAACCCGATCGGCGCATCCGGCATGATCCGGTTCGCCGAGTCCGCCATCCAGGTGATGGGCAAGGGCGCCGACCACCAGGTCCCCGGTGCCCGCAAGGCTCTCGGGCACGCGTACGGCGGTGGGGCGCAGTACTACTCGATGTGGGTGGTCTCCAGTGACAAACCCGGCGACAAGCCGGGCGCGTGATGAAGTACACCTGCAGCGTGGCGATGGGTCCCATCGACCAGCTGCTCGAGATCGCCCGGACCGCAGAAGAGGTCGGATTCGACGCGATCGCGCTGCCCGATTCGCTGTTCTACATGGAGAAGCAGTCGGCGGATTACCCGTACACACCCGACGGGTCGCGTATGTGGGACGAGAACACCCCGTGGGTGGACCCGCTGGTCGCGGCCGGCGCGATGGGTGCGGTCACCTCGACGCTGCGCTTCTACACCAACGTGATGAAGCTGGGCTCGCGCAATCCGCTGCTGTTGGCCCGCCAGGTGGGCTCGGTGGCCAACCTGACCGGCAACCGGTTCGGATTCGGCGTCGGAATCGGCTGGGCGCCGGAGGAATTCGAGTGGTGCGGAGTGCCCTACGCCAAACGCGGCAAGCGCGTCGACGAGATGATCGATGTGATCAAGCTCGTGCTCGGCGGCGGCATGGTCGAGTTCCACGGCGACTTCTACGACTTCGACCGGCTGCAGATGAGTCCCGCCCCCAGCGAGCCGGTGCCGTTCTACGTGGGTGGTCACACCGACGTCGCGCTGCGACGGGCGGCACGGATCGGCGACGGGTGGACCAGCGCGATGATGACCGGGGCCGAGCTGGCCGAGACGATCGGCAACATCGAAGCGCTGAGGGCCGAATACGGCCGCGCCGACGGACCGTACGAGTATCAGGCCGTCTGCATCGACAAGTTCGGCGTCGACGGGCACCGGGAGCTGGCCGAGTCCGGCGTCACCGATAACATCGTGATCCCGTGGGTGTTCGACGGATTGGGCTTCGACGCTCCGATCGAGCAGAAGAAGGACTCGCTGAAGCGGTTCGCCGACACCTACATCCACTCCGGCTGGCAGGACACCTAGGAGCAGCCGGTCCACACCGCGTCGACCAGCGCACGCACCCCGTGCTCGGACAGCGGCGGCATCCCGAACACGAGCCGGTAGTACGGCGGTGACACCAACGCGTCCACCACCACCTCGATGTCGGTGTCGCCCGACAGTTCTCCGACCGCGACCGCGTCGGTCAGCGCGTCCACGACGGCACCGCGCCGGGGTTCGATCCACTGGGCGAGCAGCGCCGTCTGGATCGCCGGATCGCCGGCGGCCGCCGCGATCACGTTGCGCAGCAGCGCCCCGACGCCGGGATCGGCCAGGATGGCGTTGAGGGCGCTGACGTGATGGATGAGCGCCTCGATCGTGGTGCTGCCCGGAGGCCGCACGATCGACTCCCGCACCGACTCCAGTAGGCCCTCGAGCACGATCGCCGACGCCGATGGCCACCATTTGTAGATCGTCGTGCGGCTGACCTCGGCCCGACGGGCGATCGCGTCGATGGTCGCCGCGCCCGGGCCACCTTCGGCGGCCAATTCGGCTGCTGCGGTGAGGATGGCGCCGCGCACGGCCTCGCTCCGCGGACGTCCGCGACGGTTGGCCATGGACAGACCCTAGGACCGTCGGGTGCCGCTCATCACCACAACCAGGCAGCCGAGGGCCAACACGGCGCCGGCGCCGAACATCGCGGGATAGGACACACCGGCCTCCGCCAGCAGAGACAGTGCGGCGGGAATGCCGAAACCCAGGTAACTCAGGCTGTAGAAGATCGCCGTCATGCCCGCCAGATCGTCGGGGCCGGCGAGCCGTTGCACCTCCTGAAGGCCCGCGAGCAGCGCCATGCCGTAACCAGCGCCGAGCACCGCGGCGGCGATCAGCGCCGCCATCACTGTCAGCGCGGCGGCCGCCCAGGCAGCGCACACCATTCCCGCCGCCAACAGCAGCAGCGCGGTCGGCACACCCCGCGGACCGTCAGCGCCCAGCGCCCGTCCGGCCTGTTGCACGCCGAAGCCGACCCCGAGCGCGACGACACACAGCAGCGCGGAGAACGCGATCGGCGCGTGCGGCACACGGTCCGTCAGCAGCGCGGGCAACACCGCGTACGCCGAACCCGCGGCTCCGAAGACCCATGGCGCAACGGGTAGGACGACGCGCAGGAAGCGACGCCGCGCCGCCGTCGGGATCACCAGGTCGGCCCACCACGGGCTCGAGGTCTCGTGGCGTTCGCGTGTCTCGGGCGCGACGGTGAGCGCTGCCGCCGCCGCGAAGGCCAGGGCAGCGTTGCACGCATAGGACAGCACGGTCGGCGCGGGGCCCCACTGTGCGAGCGCGCCCGCGGCGGCGGCGCCCAGACCGAAACCGGCGGTCAGGCTCATCGCCGCGCGCCGGGCGCCCGCGGTGCCGTCGCCGTAGGGCGGTGCGGAGAGTTCCTTGAGCCAGCTGCCGCCGACGGCCATCGCGAGTCCGAGCGCCAGCCCGCTGAACACGCGGCCGACAGCGAGGACCACCGCGGAGTCGGCGCCGGCGGCGAGGATGAGCGAGCCCCCCGCGGCCAGCAGCGGCGCAGGGAGCATCAGCGGGCGGCGCCCGAAGCGGTCCGACAGCGGGCCGCCGATGAGCAGGGCCGGCACGATGCCGAGCACGTAGGCGAACAGCAGCAGGTCGACGGTCAGCCCGGAGAAGCCCGCTCCCGTGCGGTACATGACCAGCAGAGGGGTGAACTCGTTGCCACCCCAGGCGATCGCGAACGTCGCCGCGGCGACCGCCAGCCACCGACGGGTCCCGGTCAGCCTGGCCGGGGCGGTAATAGTGGACACGGTGTGCACTATATCGAGGAACGTGTGATCACGGCCAGCCGGGTACCCCGATGATCAGGGTGAGATGCGCAACGTTTTGCCCTGGTGACAGTCCGCCGATTGCGCGGCGGCGGCGAAAAACTGTAACGTGTTCTAATTCGAGCAAGATTGGGGAGGCCCCAGGTGAGCACCGACACGGCGGGAACCGCGAGCATTCGCGAGATCGACACCGGCACGCTGCCCGACCGCTTCGCGCGCGGCTGGCACTGCCTGGGACCGGTGAAGGACTACCTCGACGGCAAGCCGCACGGCATCGAGATCTTCGGCACCATGCTGGTGGTCTTCGCCGACTCGGCGGGCGAGGTGAAGATCCTCGACGGCTACTGCCGGCACATGGGCGGCAATCTCGCCCAGGGCACGATCAAGGGCGACGAGGTGGCCTGCCCGTTCCACGACTGGCGGTGGGGCGGCGACGGCAAGTGCAAGCTCGTGCCCTACGCCAAGCGCACGCCACGGCTGGCGCGCACGCGCGCCTGGCACACCGATGTCCGGGGCGGCCTGTTGTTCGTGTGGCACGACCATGAGGGCAATCCACCCCAGGACGAAGTGCGCATCCCCGAGATCCCCGAGTGGGCCAGCGGCGAGTGGACCGACTGGAAGTGGAACTCGATGCTCATCGAGGGCAGCAACTGCCGCGAGATCATCGACAACGTCACCGACATGGCGCACTTCTTCTACATCCACTTCGGCCTGCCGACGTACTTCAAGAACGTCTTCGAGGGCCACATCGCGTCTCAGTACCTCCACAACGTGGGCCGACCCGACATCAACGACATGGGCACCGCGTACGGCGACGCCAAGCTCGACTCCGAGGCGAGCTACTTCGGCCCGTCGTTCATGATCAACTGGCTGCACAACACCTACGGCGACTTCAAGGCCGAGTCGATCCTGATCAACTGCCACTACCCGGTGACCCAGGATTCGTTCATGCTGCAGTGGGGCGTCATCGTCGAGAAGCCCAAGGGGCTGGACGACAAGACCACCGAGAAGCTGGCCGACGCCTTCACCGACGGGGTCAGCAAGGGCTTCCTGCAGGACGTGGAGATCTGGAAGCACAAGACCCGCATCGACAACCCGCTGCTGGTGGAGGAAGACGGCGCGGTGTACCAGATGCGCCGGTGGTACCAGCAGTTCTACGTCGACGTCGCCGATGTGACACCGGAGATGACCGACCGGTTCGAGATGGAGGTCGACACCACGGCTGCGGTGCAGAAGTGGAACGTCGAAGTCGAGGAGAACCTGAAAGCAAGGGACGCGGAGAAGCAGTCGACGTGACAGACACTCCGGATGTGGACCGCCTCGCCAAGTCGATGCTGCTGTTGCACGGCCACGACGACGAGGAGCACGAGCACGGTCACACTCCGGGTTCAAGCCGAAGTTGGGGTAAGGCACCGGATTTCGCGTCGGATCCGGAGCGTGCGGCCGCGGTGCGTGCGAGCAGTCAGGCCGATCGCGAGCGGTACCTGAACTCCGGTCTGGCGTCGGTGGACTGCCGTTTCTGTCATGTCGCGGTGCGCGTCAAGAAACTCGGGCCGGCGCACACCTCGGTCCAGTGGACGAGCGAGGCGACGCAGCGCTGCGCGCATTTCGCCGAGATCCGTTCGTCTGGAGGCGATCCCGCCCGCGAACGAGCATGCCCGCGACTGGCGGACAGCATTCGCCACGCCGTGGCCGAGGGGTGTCTCGAGGAGTACTCGAGCGCACCCTCCCCAGGCGACGGCTGACGGGCCGCCTGTCCACTCTCGCCCAAACTCACGTTCAGGCGGATTCGTGCGAGTGAAGTCCGCCATTTCGTCGATCTCGAGCGTGGCGCCGAGATCGACGAAATGGCGCGATCCACCCGCACAAGTGCGCCCATTCGTTGGTTTGGGCGGAAGAGGGGCCCGGCTACAGGCCGGCGAACTGTTCTTTGACCTGGTCTTCGGTCAGCCCGTAATCCGCCAGTGAATAAGTGTGTTTCGGGGCTCGTGGGCCCTGCTGGCTCTTCTCGTGGGTCTGCACGACGGCCGCGCGTGCCTCGTCGGTGAACTCGATGTCGAACGCCCGGTAGATGTCCTCGACGGCGGACACCGGATCCTTGATCAGCGCGAAGTAGTCGAGATCGTAGAACTGCGCCGGATCGTGCTGGGCCCGCTCGGCGCTGAACAACCGCAGCCCCCGAGACCACGTCTCGAGCGAATCCTCCCCGATCACCTTGCCGTGGAAGCTGTGCGACCACCCCTCGGTGGTGTGCTGTGCCAGAGAGCACATCGACGCCATGATCGTCTCTGCCGGTCGGTGGCACTGGATCACCAGCGCGTCGGGGTACGTCGCGAACAGCGCATCGAGGGCGAACAGATGGCTGGGGTTCTTCAACACCCAGCGCTTCTCGGCGTCGTTCAGCCCGATCAGCTGGAGGTTCTTGCGGTGCCGCTGATAGGGCTTCGTCCAATCCTGCCGCGCGAGCCACTGCGAGTAGGTCGGCAGGTGAGCCAACGTCTCGTAGCTGACCGAATGCAGCGACTGCCGCAGCAGCTGCCAGCACTCCTCCACCTCGTCGGCGGTCATGTAGTGCAGGCCGGTGTAGTCCGGGTTCTCCGCATGCGCCTTGCTGAACTGCGCATCCAGCTGCTGGAAAACCGGGTTCTGCGACCAGGTTTCGCGGGGCGGCCGGGGCTGCGGGAACTCGGCGAGCCACAGCTCCAGGCCCTGGTGGCGCGGATCGGCGGCCAGCAACCGGTGCACGGCGGTGGTGCCGGTGCGTGGCAGGCCGGTGACGAAGATCGGCCGCTCGATCGGCACGTCGACGTGTTCGGGATACTGCTTGAACGCCGCCTCCGACACCAGCCGCGCCACCAAAGCGTTGCGCACGAAGAACCGCTGCATCTTGCTGCCGAACTCGGTCAGGTCGGCATCGCGCTGATAGGACTGGAGCAGGACGGCCAGCGCTTCGCGATAGTTGTCGTCGTCGCTACCGAAATCGTCGAGTCCGCAGGCCTTCACCGCTGAGGCGTGCAGATCCTCGACGGTGCCGACATTCGTGCGGGCGGAGGAACTCACGCCTTGTACTCCCCGCAGTTGACATCCAATGCCTGTCCGGTGATCCCACTGGACAGGTCGCTGGCCATGAACAAGATCGCCGAGGCCACTTCGTCTTCGGTGGGCAGCCGTTTGAGATCGGAGTTGACCGCAGCGGCTTTGTAGATCTCATCGACGGTCGTGCCGTACTTGCCGGCTTGGTGCTCGAAGTAACCTTGCAGCGTGCCGCCCCAGATATAGCCCGGCAGAACCGAGTTCACCCGAATGCCCTGGTCGCCCAGCTCGCTGGCCAGCGATTGCGACATGGCCAGCAGCGCCGACTTGGCCATCTTGTACGCACCCTGCTTGGGATCGGAATGTCGCACCACCATCGAATTCACGTTCACGACTGAGCCCTTGGCCTCCGCCAGTGCCGGCGTCAGCCCCTGGATCAGCCGGAGCGCCCCGAGCACCGTGAGCTCGAACGTCTCCCGGATGTGGTCGAAGCTGGTCTTGGCCAACGGCTTCATCGACGGCACCTTGAATGCGTTGTTGATCAACACATCGACCTTGCCGTACGCCTCGAGCGATTTCTCGACGAGATTGCTCACCTGCGCCTCGTCGGTGATGTCGGTACCCACCGACACCGCGCGCCGACCGAGGCCCTCGACCTCCCCCGCTACACCCTCGAGCCGCTCAACGGTCCGTGCGGCCAACACCAGATCAGCGCCCTCCTGTGCGCATCGCCGCGCCAGCGTGGTGCCCAGCGCCGGTCCGACGCCGCTGATCAGAACGACCTTGTTCTCGAGCATGCCCATCGCTATCCCACCATCCTGTAGCCGATCTGCTGCTGACGCAGAGCGATTCGCGCCCGCCAGTCGTCGGAGGAGATCACGTTGTCCTTGTGGTACGGCAATGCGCCGGCGACGTCGTCGAGGTCCATCACCGCCACCGTCGGACCGTCGGCCTCGGTCATCTGCCGGGACACCCGTTGCCACCGGAACTGCAGGTAACCCTTGCGGTGGCCGAGTGTTTCGACCCAGTTCGTCACACCGGGGTTCTCGTCGGAAACCACGATGCGGATGAAGCCGTCCGGATCCGCCTGCGCCTGCGTCCCGTTCAACGAGGTCTGGTGGTTGATGTAATCCAGCGAGATGTACCAGAGACTGCCGAGCTGGAAGCCCATGTAGGGCGCATCGGAGACCGGCACGGTGATCACCATGGCCTGATCGGGCGCCAGATCGAAGTGGCCGACCGACGAATACTGGGTGGCCAACCCACCCGGGGTGAGCCGCGGCGGCACCATCGTGTTCACCGGCAGCGTGTCGTAGAACCACTGCGGAAACTGCAGCCAGGTCTTGACCCGCTGTACCAACTGCTTGCCCGCGACCGCGAACCGCTTCTCCATCAGCTCAGGGGTCAGCGGCGGCGGTGCGGTGCCCGCAGTGTCGGTGCGCGCAATCGCCAACGTACCGCGCTGCGCCGACCAATCGTTGTACACCTCACGAATCACCAACTGCGCGGGCGATTTCGGCACCACCCGCCATTCGAAGGTGCCGTCGGGCGCGATGTCGAGTTCGCGATCGTCGAACGCCGTCTCGCTGTCCGGGACGTTGTCGTCGGTGTACTCGCCGCCGAGCATCTGGAAACTGAGATCGGTCGTCGTGCCGCGACGACCGGTCACCACGTACTCGTGGCCCGGCACGACGCGGGTACCGAAGTACAGCGTGTCGGGATTGTCGAGGCCCATCTTGGTGAACGGACCGGTTCCGCTGTGCAGGAACGGGTGGTCGCGGTCGTAGTCGAAGGCGACGTGCGTGCAGGCCGCCACGCATCCGGCGAAGTACTGCAGACCTTCGAGGAGGTCGGCGTCGGATTCGATGAAGGGCGCGGCGACGACGAGCGCCTCGGCCTCGGCGATGGCGTCGATCAGCGGCTGTGCGTGCACGCCCCCGAAATTAGAACGCGTTCTAACAGGAGTCAATATATCGACCGTAGCGTTCCAAATATGTACCGTTCGGCATGTGTCGCCGACTGCCCGCCGCGTCTCGCCGCCCACCGACCGGGTCGTCGCGATCCTCGAATTCCTCGGTGCACGACCGACGGAACGCTTCGGTGTCTCGGATCTGGCACGCCGCCTCGGCCTGAGCAAGCCCACCTGCCTGGGCATCGTCACCTCGCTTGCCGAGGCCGGCTACCTGGTGCGCGACGACACCGACAAGACCTATCGGCTGGGACCGGCCCTGATCACGCTCGGCCACCGCGCCCAGGAGGCGATGCGGGTCAGCCCGGCCGTGCGCGACGAGCTACGCCGCCTGTCCACCCGGTTCGGGGTCACCGCAGCGCTGTCGGCGGTGATCGACGATCGCATCACCGTGCTCGACCTGGTCAGCCCGGCCGGAGCGCACCCCGGTGTCGAAGTGGGCCAGAGTTATCCGTTCGCGCCGCCGGTCGGACTGATGTTCGTGCTGTGGGACGATCTCGCCGCCCGGGCGTGGCTGGCCAAGGAACCGACGATTCCGTTGCGCACCGACACTCAGCGGTTGCACCGCGTGATCACCGCGTGTCGCGCGGACGGCTACCTGGTGGAACGACAGACGCCGGCCGGTCGGCGGCTGTATGCGCTGATGGCCGGGATGTCGGCCACACTGCCCGACGAACTGCGGGCGCTGCTGGGCGAGCTGGTCTCCGACATCGGCGAACGCGTGTCGTTGCAGGAGGACAGGCGGGCACGGACTCGCCACGACATCAGCGTGATCTCCGCCCCCGTCTTCGATCAGCACCGGCGCCAGGCCATGGTGGCTTCGATGCACATCGGCACGGCGCTGACCGAGCGCGAGATCGGCGAACGGGCGCGCGCGGTGGTCGCCGCCGCCGACGCGGTGACCGCGCAGCTCGGCGGCGCCAGACCCGGATGTCCGGCACCGGCTAGGACGTAGCGGCCAGCGCGAACGGGAGCACGTCAGCGGCGCCGGCCGCGCGTACGACGCGGACCGCCATCGTCATCGTCCACCCGGTGTCGGTGCGGTCGTCGACGAGCAGCACCGGGCCGTCGGGCACGGCGTCGGGAACCGACCACGCGCCGTGCAGTGCCGCGACGCGGTAGGCCGAGTTCGCGGCGCCGACGGGCCGGTGGCCTGGGGTGTACTGCAGAGTGCCGAGATCGGTGAGCCTGCCCAGCTCGGCCAACCGCGCGCGCAGCGAGGTGATCAGCAGCGGATGCGTGGCCGAGTCGAGCGCCATCACCGCGGTCGGCCGCGTCGTCCAGTTCCACGCCGCGAGCACCTTCACCGCGGCGCTCACCACATCGTCTGGCACCTCGGCGTCGGGCCCGTCGAGCAGCGCCCGTAGCCGTGCACCCCAGCCCAGGTCGGTGAGCCGCCCGACGACGCGGCCGGGCGACGGTCCGTCGGTGATCCGGCCCGACAGCTCGATACCCAGCTTGGCGAGGCCAGTCGGCCACTGCTTGCGCGGCGCCAATTCGACCCCGGGACGCATCAGTGCGGCGCGGATCTCCTCGGAGTCGGACGCGGCGACGTCGCCGCTGACACGTTCACCGGTGCAGTTGTCGCACCGTCCGCAGCGCTCGTCGGGCGTCAGTGTCGGATCGTCGAGTTGGGCGCGCAGGAACGCCATCCGGCACCGCTGGGTGGCCTGGTAGTCGAGCATGGCCCGCTGCTCTCGGCGGCGTGCCTCGTCGAGAGTCCGATAGCGCTGCTCGTCGTACTCCCACGGCTCGCCGGTGCCTGTCCAGCCGCCTTTGACCCTGCGGACCGCCCCGTCGACGTCGAGGACCTTGAGCACCATCTCGAGCCGGGAACGATTGAGGTCGACGAGCGGCTCAAGCGCCGCCGTCGACAGCGGACGGTCCACGTCCAGCTCACGAATCACCTTGCGCACCAACTGTTCCGGCGGAAACGCCAGAGACCCGAAATACCGCCAGATGTCGGCGTCCTCGTGGCCGGGCAGCAGGATCACCTCGGCACGCTCGGTGGCACGGCCGGCGCGGCCGACCTGCTGGTAATACGCGATCGGCGACGACGGCGCACCGAGGTGGACCACGAATCCCAGATCGGGTTTGTCGAACCCCATGCCCAGTGCCGACGTGGCGATCAGCGCCTTCACGCGGTTGCCCAGCAGATCCGCTTCGAGCTGCTCCCGTTCGGCGGCGTCGGTGGCGCCCGTGTACGCCGCGACCGGATAGCCCCGCTCGCGCAGCAGCGCAGCGACGTCCTGAGCCTGGGCCACGGTCAGGGTGTAGACGATGCCCGAGCCGGGCAGCTCGCCGAGATGTGCGGCCAGCCAGGCGGCGCGCTGCGCGGGGTTACCGGCGGTGACGACCGACAGCCGCAGGGATTCCCGATCCAGACCCCCGCGCAGCACCAGCGTGTCACGGCCGCCGACGCCGAGCTGCGCAGCGACGTCGGCGACCACTCGGTCGTTGGCGGTGGCCGTCGTGGCGAGGACCGGAACATCGCTGCCGAGGTCGGCGAGCAGCGTGCGGATGCGGCGGTAGTCGGGGCGGAAATCATGGCCCCAGTCGGAGACGCAATGCGCCTCGTCCACGACGACGAGGCCGGCGTCGCGTGCGAGCTCGGGCAACACGGAGTCACGGAAGTCGGGATTGTTCAGCCGTTCCGGGCTGACGAGGAGGACGTCGAGATCGCCGTCACGCACCCGAGCATGGATGCCGTCCCAGTCGGTCATGTTGCTCGAGTTGATGGTTGCGGCACGCACCCCCGCCTTCTCCGCCGACGCGACCTGGTTACGCATCAACGCGAGCAACGGCGAGACGATGACCGTGGCGCCGTGACCGTTGCGACGCAGCAGGGTGGCCGCGATGAAATAGACCGCCGACTTCCCCCACCCGGTACGTTGCACCACCAGCGCACGTCGCCGGTGTACCACCAGCGCCTCGATCGCCGTCCACTGGTCGTCGCGCAGCTGCGCACCCGGACCCGCCAGCTGTTCGAGAATCTTCTGCGCGTCGTCGCGGGTCACCATGACCCCATCGTCTCCGACACCCCCGACACACACTGACCGTGCCTCCCGCAGGAACGCACGGTCAGTGGTCGGCGGTCGACGATCAGGCCGTCGGCGCCTCGGAGTCCCCCGCGTTGTCGGGCTCCGGCGCGCTCGGGAGCTGCGGGGTTTGTACGGTCCACACCGCCTGGGCGACGGGAGTGGGCGTCACAGTGATGCCGCAGCGTTGCTTCAGTGAGCCGACCGGTTCGTAGATGGCCTCCAGTTGACGCTGGACCTGCGGGTTGTCCTTGAGGTACGTCACATACGCCTGCTGGGCCTCCGGCTGAGGCTGGGCCGACATCGTGGAAAGCGCCTCGTTGGTCTGCGGGTTGGCCGTCAGGTATGCACCCTCCGAGGCTGCTGCGGTGCTCACGGTGCCGGCGACACTGGCGGCCGAGCAGTCCGAGGTGAAGACCGGCCCCGGAGCCGGCTCGGCGCGGGCCACGGGGGCGATGATCGCGACCGCGCCGAAGGTGAGCAGGCCGCCTGCGAACACGCCGAACAGTCCACGGCGAACGGTGTCGGTGGAAGTCACGGGCAATCACTCCTCTGGGTCTGCGAACGCACATTCGCTTTCCCTTTTTGCTAGCCGATCGCCGCGGAAGCTAAACACCGCGCAACCGCCGGAAGCCGGCCGTCTGCTCACGTTCACCGGCTGACGGTCGTCCTGCGCGCGGGCCTACGTGGTCGCCGCCGCGTCCATCTCCCGTTTGATCTCCAGGGCGATGTCGATGAGCTGGTCTTCCTGGCCGCCGATGAGTTTGCGCTGCCCGGCACGGTGCAGCAGCTTGTGCGCGGGCACCCCGTAGCGCTCGGACTGGCGGATGGCGTGTTTGAGGAAGCTGGAGTACACCCCGGAGTAGCCCATGATCAACGCGTTGCGGTCGAGCAGGCACTCGGCCGGCATCGCCGGGGCGACGACCTCTTCGGCAGCGTCGGCGATGTCGAAGAAATCGATGCCGGTCTTCACACCGATCTTGTCGAACACCCCGATCAACGCCTCCACCGGCGCGTTACCGGCCCCCGCCCCGAAGCGGCGGCACGACCCGTCGATCTGCTTGGCCCCGGCCCGCACGGCCTCGATGGAGTTGGCCACGCCCAAACCGAGGTTCTCGTGCCCGTGGAAACCCACCTGCGCGTCGTCACCGAGTTCGGCGACCAACGCCGCGACCCGATCCCGCACCCCCTCCAACACCAAGGCACCGGCGGAGTCGACCACATAGACACACTGACACCCCGCATCGGCCATGATCCGCGCCTGCTTGGCGAGCTTGTCCGGGGAGATCGTGTGACTCATCATCAAGAACCCGACGGTCTCCAACCCGAGTTCACGGGCGAGCCCGAAATGCTGGATCGAGACGTCAGCCTCGGTGCAATGGGTGGCGATGCGGCAGATCGACCCGCCGTTGTTCTGCGCCTCTTTGATGTCTTCCTTGGTGCCCACCCCGGGCAGCATCAGGAACGCGATCTTCGAGTCTTTCGCCGTCTCGGCGGCGAGCTTGATCAGTTCCTGCTCGGGGGTCTTGGAGAACCCGTAGTTGAAGCTCGACCCGCCCAGCCCGTCACCGTGGGTGACCTCGATGACCGGCACCCCGGCCGCATCCAGGGCCGCGACGATCGCACCCACTTCGTCTTTGGTGAACTGATGCCGCTTGTGATGGGACCCGTCGCGCAGCGACGTGTCCGTCATCCGCACATCCCACATCGGATCGAAATAGATGCCGCTCATGCGTGACCTCCGGTGGTCGCTGCCAGGACTTCCTTGGCGATCTCCTCGCCCACCTTGGTGGCCGCGGCAGTCATGATGTCCAGATTTCCAGCGTAGGGCGGCAGGTAGTCGCCCGCACCCTCCACTTCGATGAACGTCGTGACGACATGGGTGCCTCCGTTGACCACCGACGGCTCATCGAACTGCGGCTCGTTGAGCAACCGATAGCCGGGCACATAGGTCTGCACCTCGGCCATCACCTCCTTGATCGACGCCGTGATCGCGGCGTGGTCGGCGTCGTCGGGAATCGCGCAGAAGATGGTGTCGCGCATGATCATCGGCGGGTCCGCCGGGTTGAGGATGATGATCGCCTTACCCCGCTGTGCACCGCCGATCGTCGACACCCCGGCGCTGGTGGTCTTGGTGAACTCGTCGATGTTGGCCCGGGTGCCCGGACCCGCCGACGCCGAGGACACCGACGCCACGATCTCGGCATAGGGCACCCCCACCACACGACTCACGGCGTAGACGATCGGAATGGTCGCCTGCCCACCGCAGGTCACCATGTTCACGTTCGGCGCGTCCAGATGCTCGCGCAGATTCGCCGGCGGGATCACCCCCGGCCCCACCGCCGCGGGGGTCAGATCGATCGCCCGGATACCGGCCTCGGCGTACCGCGGTGCCGCATCCCGGTGCACGTAGGCACTGGTCGCCTCGAACACCATGTCCGGCATCTCGTCCCGTGCGAGCAGCCAGTCCACCCCCTCGTGGGAGGTCTCCAGACCGAGCTTGCGGGCGCGAGCCAAACCCTCACTCTCCGGGTCGATCCCGATCATCCAGCGCGGCTCCAGCCACTCCGAACGCAGGAGTTTGTACAGCAGGTCGGTACTGATGTTGCCCGACCCGACGATCGCCACGGTTGCCTTGTCAGCCATATCAGGCTCCTATTCGAAATCCAGTCGTACCGAACCCAACCCGGAAAAATCGGCGACGAAACGGCTACCCGGCGGCGCGTCGATCGCGCGGGTGCACGACCCCGGCAGCACGATGTCACCGGCCTTCAGGCGGACGCCGAACCCCTCCACCTTGCGCGCCAGCCACGCCACCGCGGTGACGGGGTTGCCCAGAACCGCGTCGCTGCGCCCTTCGGCGACCACCTCGCCGTTGTTGGTCAGCACCGCGTCGATGCTTCGGATGTCGATGTCCTTGGGCGAGACCCGCGCCTCGCCCAGTACCCATCCCGCCGACGAGGCGTTGTCGGCGATGGTGTCGCACAGCTTGATCTGCCAATTCGTGATGCGCGTGTCGATCAACTCGATCGCCGGCGCGAACGCCGCGGTCGCCGCCAGCACGTCGTCCTCGGTGCAGCCGGCGCCCGGCAGGTCGTCGGAGAGGATGAAGCCGACCTCGACCTCCACCCGGGGGTACAGATACCGGGCCGACTCCACGGGCCGATCCTCGAACACCTCCATGCCGTCGAGCAGATGCCCGTAGTCGGGCTCGTCGACGTTCATCATCTTCTGCATGGCCTCCGAGGACAGCCCCACCTTGTGGCCGATCACCCGCGCGCCGTCGGCCACCTTCGACCGGATGTTGATCAGCTGGATCTCGTAGGCATCGACGACGTCGATGTCGGGATGAGCGTCCGTGAGAGGTGAGATGGGCTGACGTGTGCGCTCGGCTTCGGCCAGGTCGGCGGCGAGCTTCTCGCGCACCTGCGCGGGCAACATGTGAATTCCCCTCGTTTCGTCCACCGGCACAGTTGTTAGTCGGCCGGGCAATTCTATAACGTGTTCTACATGACCGAGCAGGAGTATGACGTCGTCGTGGTGGGCAGCGGCGCCGCAGGTATGGTCGCCGCCCTCACGGCCGCTCATCAGGGCCTCTCGACGATAGTCGTCGAGAAGGCTCCGCACTATGGTGGTTCGACCGCCCGCTCGGGTGGCGGGGTGTGGATTCCGAACAACGAGGTTCTCGAGCGGGACGGGGTCAGCGACACCCGCGAGGCCGCCCGCACCTACCTGCACTCGATCATCGGCGACGTCGTGCCCGCCGAGAAGATCGACACCTACCTCGACCGCGGTCCGGAGATGCTGTCATTCGTGCTCGAGCACTCACCGCTGAAGCTCTGCTGGGTGCCGAACTACTCCGACTATTACCCCGAGGCACCCGGGGGCAAGTCGACCGGGCGATCGGTGGAACCGAAGCCGTTCGACGCCAAGAAGCTGGGACCCGACATGAAGGGCCTGGAACCCCCGTACGGCAAGGTGCCGCTCAACGTGGTGGTGATGCAGCAGGACTACGTGCGGCTCAACCAACTCAAGCGTCATCCCCGCGGGGTGCTGCGCAGCCTGAAGGTCGGCGCGCGCACGATGTGGGCGCAGGCCACCGGCAAGAACCTCGTGGGCATGGGTCGCGCGTTGATCGCGCCGCTGCGCATCGGCCTGCAGAAGGCGGGGGTGCCGGTGCAGCTGAACACCGCGATGACGGACCTCCACGTCGAAGACGGGGTGGTTCGCGGCATCTATGTGCGCAACACTGCCGAACCCGAGAGCGCAGAGCCGACGCTGATCCGGGCCCGGCGCGGGGTGATCCTGGGCAGCGGCGGTTTCGAGCACAACGAACAGATGCGGGTCAAGTACCAGCGCGCCCCGATCACCACCGAGTGGACGGTGGGCGCGGCGGCCAACACCGGCGACGGCATCCTCGCCGCCGAAAAGCTCGGTGCCGCATTGGATGTCATGGAAGACGCGTGGTGGGGCCCCACGGTGCCACTCAAGGGTGCCCCGTGGTTCGCCCTCTCCGAGCGCAACTCCCCCGGCTCGATCATCGTCAACATGAACGGCAAGCGGTTCATGAACGAGTCGATGCCGTACGTCGAGGCGTGCCACCACATGTACGGCGGGCAATACGGGCAGGGTCAGGGTCCCGGCGAAAACATCCCGGCGTGGCTGATCTTCGACCAGCAGTATCGCGACCGCTACATCTTCGCCGGATTGCAACCGGGGCAACGGATTCCGAACAAGTGGATGGAATCCGGGGTGATCGTGAAGGCGGACACGCTCGACGAGCTGGCAGCCAAGACCGGTCTACCCGTCGAGGCCCTGTCCGAGACGGTGCAGCGCTTCAACGGATTCGCTCGCAGCGGCGTCGACGAGGATTTCAGACGCGGCGAGAGCGCCTACGACCGCTACTACGGCGATCCCACCAACAAGCCGAACCCCAACCTCGGCGAGATCAGCCACGCCCCGTACTACGCCGCGAAGATGGTGCCCGGGGACCTCGGCACCAAGGGCGGCATCGTCACCGACGTCCACGGACGTGCCCTGCGCGACGACGGCTCGGTCATCGACGGACTCTACGCGGCGGGTAACGTCAGCGCCCCGGTGATGGGGCACACCTATCCCGGACCCGGCGGCACCATCGGCCCCGCGATGACCTTCGGGTACCTCGCGGCACGGCACCTGGCCGGCAAGGAGTAGCCATGCCCATCAACCTCGACGAGGCGATCGGTGCCGAACTGCCGCCGGTCGAATTCTCCTGGAGCAGCAGCGATGTGCAGCTCTATCATCTCGGGCTCGGTGCGGGTGCCGATCCGATGGATCCGCGCGAGTTGCGCTATCTGACCGACGGCACACCGCAGGTGCTGCCGACCTTCGGCAATGTCGCGCAGAGCTTCCACCTGACCGAACCCCCCGTGGTGAAGTTCCCCGGCATCGACATCGAGCTGTCCAAGGTGTTGCACGCCAGCGAGGCGGTGACCGTGCCCGGTCCGATCCCGCCGTCGGGGACGGCCACCGCGGTCACCCGGTTCACCGAGATCTGGGACAAGGGCAAGGCCGCGGTGATCTGGTCGGAGACCGAGGTCAAAGACGCTGACGGAACCCCGCTGTGGACGCAGAAGCGCTCGATCTTCGCCCGCGGTGAGGGCGGCTTCGGCGGCGACCGCGGCCCGTCGGGATCGTCCGCGGCGCCCGAAGGTGCGCCCGACATCGAACTGACGCTGCCCACCTCACCGCAGCAGGCACTGCTGTACCGCATGTGCGGCGATCGCAACCCTCTGCATTCGGACCCGGAATTCGCTGCGACAGCAGGCTTTCCACGCCCGATCCTGCACGGGCTGTGCACCTACGGAATGACCTGCAAGGCGCTGGTCGACAACCTGCTCGACGGCGATGTCGCTGCCCTGAAGTCCTACGGCGCGCGCATGGCCGGTGTCGTGTTCCCCGGCGAGACGCTGAAGGTCAGCGTCTGGAAGGACGCCGGAGCCTATCGGGCGGTGGTCACCGCGCCGGAACGCGATGACGCCGTAGCACTGGCCGGTGTCGACTTCGTGCCTGCCTGATTGGCTAGCGGCACATCTCGTCGATCTTCGTCGCGGTGTCCTGCGCGCTCTGCTGCCGCTGGGCCTGGGCGGGGTCGTCGCCGGGGGCGCCGGCAAGCTGGCCCATGCCGATGTAGGTGAGATCGTTGGCGAACGACCGCACCGCGTCGGCCAGATCACCGGGCACAGCGGCGTTGAGCCGGGAGAGCAGGTACTGGCCGCCTCCGAGTGTGGCGAGCCGCGCATTCGCGGCCACTGCCTGACGAGCGACCTTGTCGGTGCCGAGATTCGCGTTGGTCTGCAGTGACACCGCGTTGCGCACCGTGGTGAACGCCTGACAGATCTCGGTCTTGGCGTCACCGGTGGACGGGAGCGCAGCGGTGTTCGCGCTGTCGGTCGACGACGGGCGCAGCAGCCCCCATGCGGCGAGGGCAAGCGCGACGACGGCGACGACGAGCGCGGCCGGGGCCATCCACGCCGGTTTGGTGTCAGACATGCCAGCGATGATAGACCATCCAATCAGGTTGGCAGCCAGCGACTTTGACGAGAGCGCACAGCAATCAGCCGGGTGCCGACCGTGGTCGACACCCGGCTGATGCTCAACCGTGCCGGTTAGGTCGAGGCACCGGTCCCACTGCCGGTGCCGTCGGCGCCGTCGTTGCCGGACTTTCCGGCGAAGCCGCCGCCGCCGCCGGTGCCACCGGCACCGCCCTTGCCGGTGCCGGTTGCGGACGTGCCGTTGCCACCCTTGCCGCCGTCGCCGCCCTTACCGACGATGCCGGTCGCGCCACCGCCGTCGCCGCCGTCACCGCCGGTCGCGTCTCCCCCGGCCGCGCCGGCGTTGCCGCCTGCGCCGCCGGCGCCGGCCTGGCCGTTCTTGGTACTGCCGCCGGAACCACCGTCGCCACCGTAGGTGTCGTTGTCGTTGTTGCCGGTCGCGGCGCCACCGGTGCCACCGGCACCGCCGGTGCCGTTCTCCGAGCGACCGCCGGAACCACCGTTACCACCGACGGCGATCTCGTCGGTGCCCGTGGTGTCGGCGCTGCCGCCGTTGCCACCGTTACCGGCGGTGGTCTTGCCGACCTCACCGCCGTCGCCACCGGCGCCGCCCTTGCCGCCCTGCGACGAGCCGTTGGCGGAGGCGGCGCTGCCACCGTTGCCACCGTTGCCGCCCTTGCCGCCCCATCGGCCACCGGAGCCGCCGGCACCACCGTTACCGCCGAAGGCGTTGTTGACGGCGGACTCGTCCTTGTCCTTGGTTGCCGGGTCGTCGACGACGTTGGCGGTGTTGTTCACACCCTTGCCGCCGTTACCACCGTTGCCGCCGTTGCCACCGAACTTGCCGCCGGCGCCACCCGCGCCGCCGGCGCCGCCGTTGCATGCAGCGCCGGTGCAGTCAGCGGCCGCGTCGACACCGTCGCCGCCGTTACCGCCGTTGCCGAACCACTTGCCCGCGTTCCCACCGGAGCCGCCATTGGCCCCGTTTCCGCCGTTGCCGCCCAGCAGACCGGCGTCGCCGCCGTTGCACGCGGCGCCGGTGCAGTCGGCGGCGGCGTCGACACCGTCTCCATAGAGCCAGCCGCCCTCACCGATCATCGGCCGCAGCGCAGGCTTCACCGGGGCGCTCGGGGCGTCGGCCGCGTTGACCTTCTTGCTCTTATGGCCGACCTGCGCCCACCACAGCACGTGCTCGTCGTTCACGAGTTGGATCTGATGCGTCACCTGCGCCGGCGCGGCGTCGTAGTCCAGCATCAGCGTGCCGATGCCGGCCATCGCGACGCTGGTCACGCCCGCAGTGACCCCCGCCGCGAGATAGGTGCGCACCGACATCGACCGTGCGCCGCTCTTGGAGTGCTTGCCCATGAAAAATGATCCCCTGTTCGTGATCGAAATCCCCGTCAGCCGGGGACGATAGTCCGTCGGGGGCCCGTTCCGACGTCAATCACGAGATTTGCTGCTCGCGGTCGTGTCGGCATGCCCGTTGCGCTCGATGCCGCCAGCTCAGTTCGACTGTCCGCTAAGGCCGAAGCCACCTCATCGAACAAATTGGTGCGCGGGGGTGCTTCTGGGAGCTGTTAGGTTGCTCGTGAGGTGTATCTCGCTGCTCGCCCAAAGAAAGTCGGGAGGACAATCCAGTGAAATTCAAGCCCGCAGTGATCGCTGCCGCCGCAGCGGCTGCGATCGGCGTTTCCGGGGCACCGATCGCGTCGGCTGACGCGGAGGTGCAGTACCTCGGCCAGCCCGGTGAACTCGTCAACGGCAACGTCGTGCAGCACTGGACGATCACCGGCCTCAAGCCCAGCAGCGACATGATCCCCTATCAGGCCGTCGGCACGCTGTGGGAAGCCACCGCCACCGACGAAGCGATCGCCGGGTCGGTCACACCCATCGTGTCCAATCTCAATGCGCGCGCCCGCAACGGTGACACCTACCGGGTGCTGTTCACCGTGGCCGCACCTCAGGGCGTGAACCCCTCGACGCTGGCGCAGGGCGAGAAGACCACCGGCAAGATCTACTTCGACGTGACAGGTGAAAAGCCCGACAGCGTCTTCTATTCCGACGGCGGTCCCGACCAGCTGCTGCTGTGGGTGGAGCCCCCGCCGCCACCGCCGGCGCCCGCAACGGGCGGCTACAGCGCCCCTGCATCGTCGGGCTCCACGTCCTCCGGCGCCGCCGAGACGGCCACCCCGGAGACCGCTACCACGTCGACGCCGCCCACCCCGGGCGCAGCTCCTGCCTCGGCCACCGAGACGCCCGCCCCCGTGCCTGCGGGCAGCGCGGGCACACCGCTGCCGCAGGGCAGCTCGGGCACTCCGTTGCCTGCGGGTAGCGCCGGGACACCGCTGCCGGCGGGTGAGGCCGGAACTCCGATGCCCGCCGAGATGGCTCCGGCCAGCCCCGCTCCGGTGCCCGCCGCGGCCACTCCGGCGCCGGCACCCGCCGCAGTGAGCCCGGCGCCTCAGGGCAGTTCGGGCACCCCGCTGCCCGAAGGCAGCAGCGGTAGCCCCGCACCGATGCAGAGCCCGGCCACGACCACCGTCGTGGTGCCCCCGCCGTCCTGACAGCACCTCAGCTGGTGGGCCGCGAACTCCGCTAGGAGTGCGATGCCCACCAGGTGTAGAGCTGGACCATGTTGGGGCCCGTCGGCCCGGACTGCACCTGACTGATCAGCAGGTTCGCGTCGGTGCTCCAGCCGACCGTCGGCTTGCTCTGCTGGAATCCGCACACCAGCGTTCCCGCTGTCTGCTGCGGGGTCGCGTTGCGCCGCCACGGTCCAGGCGACTGGATGTTGCCCGGGCAATCGACCACCGATGACGTGGCCACGATGTTGTCGAACAGGTCCTCGGCGGCAGCCTTGTCGGTAGCCAGCGTGTAGGTGGCCGTCAGCGGACCACCGGCATCGGTGTTCTGGCCACAGCTGACCTGGGCCAGTGCCCCCTGCGCGGGCACCACCGTCTCACAGGAGTCCGGGGCGTACCCCGGCGGCAGCATCCGCATCAACCGTGCCTGCGCCTGTTCGGGAGTCTCCGTCGGCGACGTCGCCGCAGCAGCACCGTCCGCGGCATCCGAGCCCTGCGACGACGGCCAGAACAGCCACGCGAGGACCCCGAGCCCGACCACTGCGACGGTGGCGACCGCAATCAGAACCAACGGCCGGTTGTTGCGGTGCACGGGCCGTGGATTCACCGACAGCGGGGCATCGAACCGACGATCCGCCCGCGCCGACGGCGGCACAGGCGAGCCGATCTGCAGCGGCCCGGTGTCCTCGTCGTCGGGTTGCGGCGCGTCGGAACTCATTCCGTCAAGGTTAGATGACGTTCCGCACGCGGTGTAGGACCGTTCGGCGTGGCATCAAGGCCATCGAATACGCGTCGAGGCGTGGCGCCGCCCATCGAAGCTTGACAGAATCCCGGTGTGGGGGAAACACCTCGAGGGGGAACATCACGCTGCGGTGGCCACTGATGTGTGGCATCTGCGGCATCTGGAGTGACGGTGAGCTCGACGCGCGCTCGCAGCGACTCGAGCGCATGCTGACGACGATCGTGCACCGTGGCCCTGACGGCGACGGAAGCTTTCACCGACATCGGATTTCGATGGGAATGCGCCGGTTGGCGATCATCGACCTGAGCGGCGGCGACCAACCGATCTTCAACGAGGACGGCACGGTCGCCGTCGTCTTCAACGGCGAGATCTACAACTTTCGCGAACTGCGGACCGAGCTCGAGCGCCACGGCCACCGGTTCACAACTCACTGCGACACAGAGGTTCTCGTCCACGGATACGAGGAGTGGGGCGATGACGTGCTCCATCGACTCGTGGGCATGTTCGCGGTGGCGCTGTGGGACGACAACCGTCGCCGGCTCCTCGTGGCCCGCGACCGCTTCGGCAAGAAGCCGCTGTACTACTCACGCAGGGGCGGTGAGGTCGTCTTCGGCTCGGAGATCAAAGCCCTACTGGCCGCGGGTGTTTCTGCAGAGGTGGATGACGAAGCGCTGCAGGCCTATCTGACTCTGCGTTATGTCCCGAACCCGCGGACCCTTTTCCGATCCGTCCGGCAACTCCCCCCCGGCCACAAGATGATCATCAGCGATGACGGGTTGTCCATCGAGCGCTGGTGGCGGCTGCGCTATGACGAAAAAGCGTCGATCACCATCGGCGAGGCCGCAGACGAGGCGGAGGGTCTGATGCGCACCGCCGTTGAGCGTCGCCTCGTCAGCGATGTGCCGCTCGGGTGTTTCCTGTCCGGCGGACTGGACTCGAGCACCGTGCTGTCGTTCATGTCGGAGCTCTGCGACGAGCCGGTGCAGACCTTTTCGGTGGGCTTCGACCAGAGTTGGGCAGGCGACGAGTTGGCAACCGCCCGCGCGACGGCCGAGACGTTGCGGACCCGCCACCACGAGACGCGACTCGGGCCCGACGAATTCCTTCGGCTCATGCCGCAGGCGATCTGGCATCGCGACGAACCGTTGGCCGAACCGTCCGAGATCCCGCTGCTCGCGCTGTCTCGCCTGGCACGGGAACACGTGACGGTGGTCCTGTCCGGGGAGGGTGGCGACGAACTCTTCGGTGGTTATCCGAAGTATCGCGTTGACGCCTTGCTTCATCGCGCAGGGTCGCCCGCCCGTGCCCTCCTCGGCGAAGAACGGCTGAACACCTTGGCCGCGTGGCATCGGTTACCGCGCCGGGCTCGAATGGCACTCAGAGCTCTGGCGTCCGGGACACCTGACGATCGGTGGCCGGCGTGGTTCGGCGCCGACCCCGTGGCCGGGCTCTCGGACAACGACCTGCGCCCGCTGGCAGCTGCTTTGGCGGACATCGACCCCACCATGAGCTCCCTCGATCGCATGCTGGCGCTGGACGTGGAGAGCTATCTCGCGGACAACCTTCTCGTCCGGGGCGACAAGATGACCATGGCGGCATCCATCGAGGGACGGATGCCGCTGCTCGACCACGAGCTCGCCGAATTCGCGGCTCGCCTCCCCGGTGAACTCAAAGCCTCGCCGCGACGCACTAAGATCGTCATCCGCGAGATCGCCAGCCGGCGCCTGCCGGCTGAGCTGCTGTCGCGCAAGAAGATCGGTTTTGCGGTGCCCATCGGACCGTGGTTTCGCGGCGGGCTCGGAGATGCATTGGAGCGGCTCACACTCGGGCCCGAAGCGCGGCCTGACCCGCTGGTGGACCCCGACCGCGTGCGGCATGCTCTCGCACTGCACCGCGCCGGTCGCTACGACTTCGGCAAGGAGCTCTGGAGCGTCCTCACGCTCGACGTCTGGGCGCGAATCTTCCTCGACGGAGCCGAGCCGGCGAGTCTGGTCCTGCAGAGCTGAGCGGCACTCGTCTACGGATCACAGACCATTCTCGTCGATGGCCGCCCGGAACCCGGTGTGGTAGACGATTCCTGTGGGCTGCATGGCTTCTCGGTAGTAACCCTCTTTGTAATAGCAGTTCGTCGAACCGGGGACCAGCGTGCTCAGAGCGAGGGTATCCGAGCCGCCGGCGAACAGTTGACGAACACCGTTGTGCCACAGACGTATCCACCCCACACTTGGGTCGGTCGACCACTTCACCTGCATGATCACGTCATGCCACCTGCCGACGTCCAACGGCGTCTCGAAGACGGTGTAATCGCGCACGTACACCCCCGGGCGGGTCTGCTCGTCGACGACAAGAGACCAGAAGCCGTTCCTGGCGCCCACACCCCACTCGAACCCGGCACTCCCCACGCTGGAGTCGGGATGCCATCCGTTCGTGACACCCCAGCCCAGATCGGCGTGGTTCTGCGGGAAAGTGGGATCGAACATCGTGGAGAAGCGGTACCACCGGACCTGCCCCTCCGTACCGCCTGTCTGACCCTGGTCAGAACCGACGTCCGAGCGCTCCCCTCCGGCGAAGCCGGGCCAGTCTCCTGCCCGCACCTCGAATCGCGCCGCCCGCCCTTTCACAGGATCGTTGACCACGGTGGCGGAATACGTCGGCCGGTAGTCTGCCCCGGGTCCGTTGAATGACTTGTTCTGCACACTCGACCACTGGCTGAAGTCACCCGTCGAGTAGTCGCCGGTGAACATCGTCTGCGACGCAGCCTCCGGCAGCGCTTGTCCACTCACACACCCCGCGATGACCGCCAGAGACGTGACCAGTGCGACGAGTGAGATCCTGCGACATTGCGCCATGGCAGTTCCTTTCACCGATCTACGCGCTTCGATTCCGCATTTGACGTGCGACCGTGGAGATCTCATGCCACGCCGAGGGAACGAACCAGGAGAGTCCGACCGCACAGAGAGCGAGGTATCCCGCGGCCTCCAGAGCCAGGAGCGGCGCGGCAACGAAAACCGTGCGCTCGTCGACATGAATGAGCAGGTGCTCGATGAGGCCGACGCCGACGGCCGGCGCAGCTGCCACCAATACCGGTGGACCCAGCAAGCGGACGAGCTCGCCGATGGTCAGGCCGACCGGCCGACGCGCCAGCAGCAGGCTGAGAAATCCTGCCGCAAGCGTTGACAACGACAGGGCCAGGCCCACTCCGGCGAGGCCCAGGGGCAGCAGAGCGAACAGCAGTCCGAGGCCGAGTGCCGTACTGACGATCGTCACCCAGTGCAGGGGCGCAGTGCGCCCGACACCTTTGATCGATTCCATGCCGACGGCCATCATCGCCACTCCGGGTCCGATCCCGGCCAGCGCCACGAGCATGACGCCTGCGCCCCTCCACTTCTCGCCCAGCAGCACCACCACCGCAGGCTCCCCGATTGCGATGATCAAGCAGGCCACCGGCAGGGTCAGACACCACAGCACCTGGAGGGCACGGCGGAACGCCGAACGCAACCGCGCCGGGTCGCCGGCCAGCCGGGAGAAGGCCGGAAACAACACGTAGGATGCGACGTCGATCACCGCGACCTCCGGCAGAGCACCCAGCCGGCGACCGTAGCGGTAAAAACCCAACGCGGTCGGGTTCAGGGCACCTCCCACGATGGCCGTCTCGATCATGTCCCTGGCCCGGTTGACGATCGTCCACGTGACCAACGGCAGCGAGAAGGCTGTCAACTCCCGCCACACCGCCAGCGAGGGGCGCCCCCGCGCTACGGAGCGGAAACCGGCCAGGGTCCACGTCGCGACAAGCCAGGCCGCGACCGAGCAGTAGGAGCCGATGACCAGACCCCACACGCCGAAGCCGTTGGCGCACAGCGTCACCGATGTGACGGCGAAGGTCACCACGATGACGGGTTGGACGATGTACCTGGCCCGGAAGTCGAAGCGACGTTGCAACAGGGCATCCGGCACATAGGTCAAGGCGTGCAAGACGATGGAGCCCGCCGAGACGGCGCAGATCGATCCCACGATCGCGCTCCCGAACAGTCTTCCGATCAACGGCGCACAGGCCACCGCCACGAGCGCCCATGCCAGACCGGTCGACAAGGTCGCCCAGAACACCGTGACCGTCGCGTCGTGGAGCCTGCCCTCGCGTTGCACCAGTGCATTGGCCAGTCCGCCCTCTGCGAATGTGATCAGGAAGCTGGAAAGCACCGTACCGGCTGCGAACCAGCCGACCTCCTCCGGCGAGAGCAGCCGAGCCAGGACGAGGGTCTGAACGAGGGATACGAGTTGGGTGAACACCAGCATCGCCGTCGATATCGCCGCACCGCGACGCAGCGTGCCCGCCATCGAACCCGGCCCGCTGAGATCTGGCGTGTCGACATCAGCCCCGGAGGTGCCAGTCACCGTCGACCTCGTCCCGCGGTGACATCGCCCCCATCGACCATGGTCCGCCACGGTCGACCGACCACGTCCCAGCGGTAATGCTCGTGAAGCAGCGCATTGGCGTTGGTGCGCAATCGAAGTCGGCAGTCCGCGTCATCGAGCAGTTCCAGCACCGCCGCGGCGAACTCCCGGCTCTCCTCGGCGATGACGAGGTGCTCCCCGTTGCGGACCGCACTGAGCGCCTCGACCCCGAGGGGCGTCGAGACCACCACGACACCGAGACCGAAGGCCTCGAGCACCTTGTTCTTGACCCCGCTTCCGGTCTGCATGGGGTTGATCATCACGGGGTAGCGCGACACCGTGGATCGCAGGTCCGGCACGAAACCAGCCAACCGAACCAGAGGTTCGCGTTCAGCGAGCTCGACCAACCACGGCGGGGCATTGCGTCCCACGACCTCGACAGCTACCGCGGCATCACGCAATGTGGGGAACCACACGTCGTCGAAGAAGTACGCGAGCGCATCCGCATTGGGCGCGAAGTCCAGGTTGCCCCAGAACACCACGGCGCGGCGGTCCGCCGGCGGTGGCATCGCGGCGAGATAGCTCTCGTCGACGCCGTTGGGCACGGTTTGCACGTTCGACGCGGTGCCGCTGAGGGCGATGATGTGCGTCGTGTCGGCGTCGCTGGCGGTGACCACCCGGTCGAACAGCTGCGGCAGCCGCGCTTCCGTGCGGCGGGCCCGGATCAGATCGATTGCGTCCTGCCACCGTCGGCTACGGAAGCCGCCGGCGTATCCGAAGGCGCGGCTGCGCCGCAGTGCCATGCTGTCGCAGACGTCGAGCACGGCGTGTTCGACGTCGATGTCGGCGACCAATTCGACAAGTTCCTCCCCGAACACCACGATCTGCGAGATCGCGTACTCGACGATCAGGGCTTCGAGTCGTTGCCGTACGGCGGAGAATTCTCTGGCCCGACTGTGCCGCAGATAGTGGAGATCGTCGAGGCGGAAGTGCCGGCGCGGTGAGAGTGGACCGGTCAGCATCGGTCCGCACTCGGTGACACTGGTGAACAGAGTCGATCGGTCGATCGTCGACGGTCGCTCAGGAGGAGAATGCAGCGGGGCTACGAACAGATGCCGCTCGTCGGGAATGAGCGCGCAGAGCTGCGCGATCCTCAGATCGGTTCCGTTGGACATGGTGTCCACGCGTGTCGCTGTCACGATGAGCGTCGTCACGTCCGCCCACTCCACGACTTGTGGCCGGTCACGGCGAGCGCCGGCTCCGGTCCGCCATGGTCCGCGGTGCGTCGTCGCGCGCCGGATCTGCGCCGGCGGCGTGGTCGCAGAGCCAGGCCCGATGTTCTGCGGACGAACTGCGGGAAAGTCTGATGCGGCGAAACACCGATCCGGGGCAACAGGAAGGGATCTGATCCGGAGTCCGCGAACCCTTCGATGGTGGACAGCGCCCACCGGATACCGTTCCGCTCCAGTGCTTGCCGAGTACGTTCGTCGATGTCCTGCTCGCCGCCGTTGGGATAGGCGAAGATCGTCGGCGTCCGACCGGTGTTGATTCTCAATGCCCGGCACGACTCTGCGACCTCGAATTCCACCTTGGCGTCGTCGCAGCGCGCGAGAATAGGGTGCGTCACGCTGTGCGGGTGCAGGCTCACCAGCCCGTCGCAGGCGAGATCACCGGCCTCCGGCCAGGACAGCAGTCGGAAGAGCTCACCGCCGGCGGCGCAGTCTTGACCGAGAGCCTCGAGGACGGTCCGCATTTCGGCGAGACGTTGCGCATCCGGCAGTTCCTTGAGCCGCGCGATGGTGACATCGCGTGCGGCGGCGCGGTCGATGTCTGCCGTCACGGGGCGTGTCCCGAGACCCAACGAGGAGAGGTCGACCTCGGATCGGGTCGTCTGCGCGAATGCCAACCACAGGCGGTCAGCCCACAGCAATTCCGCGGTGCCCATGGGACCCGTGGCGAGGAACACCGCTGCCGGCACACCGAGGTCGCGCAGGACGGGTGCGGCATGGGTCAGCAGGTTGGCTGTGCCGTCGTCGAAGGTCACCACCGCGGCCCGCCGCGGCAGCGATCCGTCACCGAGCCGCTCGAGCGCCTCTGCAAGCGGCAGGACATGGTAGCGACGGCGCAGCCACGTCAGGTTTCGCCGCAGTGCCGCAGCGTCGATCACCCAGTCGCACGGAGGGCTGGGTGGCTCCGCCTCCACGCCATGGAACATGAGAATGACAAGCTGACGGGAGTGTATCCGGCGGGCCACTGCCGCCATCCCGCTGACGCACAACAGTTTCGATGCCAGTTCGTCGATGCTGGTCATCATTTCGCCCTCACGACAACACTTCTCGATACGCTGCCACGGTCTTCTCCGCGACAGCCGCTGCCGTGAAGCGGTCGACGGCGACCTCATGTGCCCGCCAACCCATCCGTAGAGCCAGGGCCTGATCGCCGAGGAGCCTCACCATCCCGTCGGCGAGTGCCGGCTCGTCGTCAGGGTCGACCAGGAAGCCCGTCTCGTCATCGCTCACCATGTCGGTCACCCCACCCACGCGGCTCGCGATCACGGGCTTGCCGGCCGCCATGGCTTGGGCCAGGATCGTAGGGGCGTTCTCCTCCCGAGAGAACAGTGCCACGGCTCGGGCAGCAGCGATCTCTTCGCGCATGCGCTCGACCCCGACCAGGTCGGCGATCTCGACACAGCCGCGCAGGCCGAGATCCTCGACCCTGTTGCGGACAGCTCGCAGGTAATCGGGGTCAGGGTGGGGACCGACGAGCGTCAGCGTCGCTGACGGCACGAACGCCCGTGCCAGGGCGAACGCGTTGATGACTCCGATCGGATTCTTGCGCTCGGTGAAAACCCCGGCGTAGAGAATGTGGGGTCGCGTGAGCCCCGATGGTGCCAGGCTGAAGAACTCCCCACCGATCGGATTGGCTATCAGCACCCGTTCGCCCTGCATGGGTACGTCGAGGATCCTCGCATCCCAATTCGAGATCGATATGACGAGTCTCGCGCGGCGGAGCACCGACTGCTGCATTCTGCGCATGAGGCCGTCCCGCAGCACTCGACGCAGGCACCGCATGCCGTGCCCCTCAGAGCTCATGTCGGACAGCAGGAGCCCGTGGACAGTGACCGCGGTCTTCGGGCTGCAGCGCAGCGCGATGGCGCCGCTCAATCCGACTTCTTGGCCGTGCACCACATCTGGGTGAAGCCGTCGCACCAGTCGGCGTGCTCTGCACAGGTCGAGATAGGAGCCGGTGAGGGTGCGTAACCACCGCTGACTGCGTACGTAGTGAACGTCCACCTTGTCCCCCTCCCGACGGAAGGGCACGGGCGCGTCACCGTCGTGAAAACGCACCACGGTGATGCTCTCGACGTCGTCCCGTTCTGCCAGCGCCGGAACGAGAACGCTGGTGACCGCTTCGATGCCGCCGCGCACACGCCCCGGTTCGAGCGGGTAGGGACCGATCATCAGCACCCGCAGACCCGCTCGCCGGCCCGGCACACCGGTCCCGCCCGCATCCAGCGGGCGGGACCGGCGTCGGGGGCGGGTATTCGACGCGTCGGTGAGAGACAGGCTGTTCATGGTCACCACCCGATCCCCTGATAGTTCGGCGTCCCGCGCAGCGTCGCGGCGGCAGGCAGACGCACGAGATCGACGATGTACCGGTCGGATCCGGCCTGCTCGATCACCTCGACGACTTCCGGTCGGCGCGATCCGACAATCAGGACCTCGCCGTGATCGAACACCGCGCCCGCATCATCACTGAGCAGGTCCCCGATGTGAGGGAGCTGCTCGCTGATGTACTGGCGGTTCGCGCCCGTCAGACGGGACAGCACGACGGTCGGATCATAGATCTTGACGTCGAAACCCTTGCCGATGAGACGCTCGGCGAGTTCGACCAGTGGACTGTCACGCAGGTCATCGGTGCCCTGCTTGAAGGACAGACCGAAGATCGCGACTTTGCGACGGCCCGCGGCCAGCACCAAGTCGACCGCGCGGCGCATCTGACTTTCGTTGGAGGTCAGCAGATTGGCCAGAAGCGGGACGTCGAGGTCATTCTGTCGCGCGGTGTGAGTCAGTGCGCGAACGTCTTTGGGTAAGCAGGATCCGCCGAAAGCGAAGCCCGGTTTGAGGTACGCGGTGCTGATGTTCAGTTTCGTGTCGGTACAGAAGATCTCCATGACGTCATAGGAGTCCAGAGTCAACACCGAACAGATCGCTCCGATCTCGTTGGCGAAGTCGACCTTGAGTGCGTGGAAGCTGTTGTCGACGTATTTCGCCATCTCGGCAACTCTGATCGGCACCTGAAACCGCTTCCCGGGCAGCTCGTCGTAGAGCCCGAGCACCATCGAGGCGCTGCGCGACTCATTGGTGCCGACAACGGTTTTCGCCGGATCGAAGAAGTCGCGTACGCTCGTACCCTCCCGGAGGAACTCCGGGTTGACGCAGACTCCGAAATCGATGCCGGCACGCTTTCCGGACGCCGCTTCGAGGCGAGGGATGAGCAGATCCTCGCACGTGCCGGGCACCATGGTGCTGCGGTAGACGACCACGTGCCAGCCTGCCTTCACGGCCAGTGCGGCCCCGATGGCGTCGGTGACCTTCTCCAGTGCGGTGGTGGACAGCCCGCCGCCCGGCGCAGACGGCGTACCGACGCAGATCAGGGACAGGTCGGTGTCGAGCACCGCGGCGGCGGCGTCGGCGGTCACGATCAGATCCCCGGCGGCCACCACCTGCGCCGTGAGCTCGCCGATACGTTCCTCGACCACGGGGGCCACGCCACGCCTGAGGGCGTCGAGTTTGTCGAGATTGACGTCGACGCCGACGACGCGGTTCCGGCGCGAGGCGAGACAGACTGCGCTCACACAGCCCACATACCCGAGTCCGAAAACACTGACCGCGGGACGCATCGGATCCTTCATGATTTTCCTATCGTTTCGATCGTTGAGGAAGTTCGCCGCTGCGGATGCCGGGGCGGCGGGTATCGATGCTCACCTGGCGGGCAGCGCCGCCTTGAGTCCAGCGGACCGTCAATGACGTTGTCTGGCAAGTGATCACGGGACCGGAAATGGGCGCGGGATCGCCCATGTACACCAGGGACGCGATCGCCACGGGAAGGACGGACCGGGTTCGGACACCGACCAGCCAGGCCGGTGTCCTGCTTTCCAGACGATCCGACCACCATCCCAGGTTCGTGTCTCTGTCACCGCGAACCTGTTCGAGCCCGATGGTTGCCGTCGCGCCGTAGAAGATGCCCATCACCGGCACCTGACCGCGCGAGATGAGATGGCCCGCCGGGACGGGCGTCATCCCGAGGCTGGGGTGAAGTGGCCACGACACGGTGACGTCGTGTTCCGATCGACCCGTGACCACATCGACGACGAGTACGACAGGATCACCGGGCGGCGCGAGGAGCCAACGACGATGTGTCACCGGGTCAGCGAGTCGGCGGTACCCGTCGTGCTCGGCGTCGACGACACCGGTTCCCACGTCGACCGAGTGCACCGTCGGGGTTGCGCGCCGTCGCCAATAGAACGGTCCACCCGGCTCGGACTGATCGAGGCCGTCCACACACACCGTGGCGTGCATGCGGGTGCCGCGGTGGGCCTCGCGCACGGCTGGGTTCCGGTAGAAGCTGCCCGTCCCCGGGTCGACGATCAGATCGTGCCCGTCGGCAGCGACGGTGACAGCGAGTGCGTCGGCGTGCCCGTGCGCCGCTGTCGACAGGTAGCCGAGCGGGGCTACGTCCATGGTGATTCGGCGTCGGCCGCTGCGCAGAACCACCAGACCGCCATCCTGGGCGTAACCGCTGGGGCCGACGACGGCGCGAGCCGTTTCCTCGGCCCCAGGTGGGCGAGTACGAAGTGCATCCGCGAACCATGCCGAAGTGAGGGTGCCCACCCCGTACCTCACTGCGCTGTCATTGCCGGTGATGGCCCCCACGACGCCGAGATGTTGGCGTACCGTCCGTTTCGGTTCCGCACCCAGTCGTACGGCGAAGCTGTCGTCATCGTCGCCGTACCGGGGGTCGGGATCGTCGGCGCCGACCAGAAGGGCGAGATAGGTCCCGCCGCGATCGATCGCTGCGACGATGTCAGCGGCTCCCTGCATACCGTGCGGGCGAAGCAGTACTGCGACCACGGCGAGCAACTCGGCAGCGAAGATCTGGTACGACACCGACTGCTCGGCACCGGAACCGTCAGGAGCGATCAAGTTGTCCGCTTCCCGAGCCAGGATGGTGACCGCTCGGGCGAGCACGCCCTCCGACACGGCCACCTCAGGGAACAACAGGCATACCGTCACCATCCCGCTCAGCTCACCGATCAGGTGGTTGTTCGCCGAGCTGAAGCGCGACCTGGCACGCCAGCAGTACCGTGCTGTCGCGTCCAACATTCGCACCAGCCGCTGGTACCTGGGGGTGGTCAGGGCGGGTGACGTCCGCAAGCCCTGCACGGCAAGGGCAATCGAGATGGCTCTGATGCCCGGCTCGAATGCGCCCCGCCATGCGATTCCGGTACCCACGGGATTCTGGTCGAGCCATGAATCAAGATGAGCAAAGGCTGTTTCTGCATAGAACGCTTCGCCGGTGAAAAGCCAAGCCTGCGCCAGCAGGGGCAGATGCTGGAGGCGGTTGAGCTCCCAGATCCATTTCGGATCGCTGGGTGCAACGCGGTGATCGATGCGGTTCCCGGCCAGGTTTGGCCAGTGAAAGCCGCTGATGGGGTCGTGGTTCCAGTCGACGAAACGGCCGACGTTCGTCGGACCGTACCCGAAATATGAGCGTTCGCCGTCACAGATCCTGTCGGCTTCGGCGATCAGTGCGCCGACGTCGCACGTGTCAGCGATGTGCGCGGCGCGACGCTCATCGAGCAGGACCGGCGCTGCGGTGCCCGAGATGAAGCGCTTGCGCAACATCTCCCAGTCATCCCTGTCGCCGCGCAGCGACGCAGAGCCCGCCGGTGCGCGGAGACCGTCACCGAGCACCAGGGCATCGCCGAGGCGTCGGGCGCGCCAGAGCACCTCCCGCGGCGACATCGTCGCCGCGCGGCCGGCGTACCACGTGAGGCTGGACATGACGAATCCCTCTCAGTTCGGGGCAGGAGCACCCGGATCGACGTGGAAGTACCTGGCAGAGAACACCGTTGGCTTCAGCCAGTGGATGCCGCTGATCCCGTGCAACGTGGTCAGCAGGTCGCGTCGGCCCGTCTCGAATTGCGGTTCGGTCGACTGCTTGAAGACGACCGCACTCTGCGGCGGATAGCTCAGACGGGGCGAGACATAGATGTTGGCGTGAGACGCGATCGATCTCTGCAGAGCTGCGTCGAAGGCCGAATTCTGCTCCGGGTTACGAACGTTGAAGTAGTTGAGGTACCGAAAACCACGTTGCTGCGCCTCGAGTTTGATGCGGAAATCGGATTGGATGTCCTCGAAGCCGATCAGTACGTCGTTGCTTCCCAGCGAGTGCACATACCGGTCGTTGACGAAGTCGATGTCGTTGTCTGCGTTCCAATACAGGCTTGTCGATCCCGCCAGCGTACTCACGAAAAGACAGGTGACCGTGACGCCCAGCCACCGCGCCGGGCGTGTCAGCTGCGCAGCGCCGCGCGTGACGATGATCGCGAGCAATGGCAGCGTCCAGAGTGCGAACTCGTCGGAGATACCCTCCCACCAACCGAAGAAGAGAGCTTGCGGGATCATCGGAAGGAACACGAGCAGGATCAGGCCCCGCTCCTTGAGACCCGCCCACAGTCCCCGCACCGCCAGACACGCGGTCAGCACCGCGGCCAGCGCGGCTGACACACCGATGGCGATGGCGGCCGGGGGTGAGACGTCGCGGACCAGGTAGGGGAACGGATACGTGGCGCGATACGGATATCGGTGTGCGACGGCCTCGGCGACAGCAGGGCTGCGGAACACCACGTTGGTCGAGACCAGTGCCCGCGTCTGCCCTACGGCCATGTTGGCCGCAGAAGCGAGATTCAGTTGCTTCTGGTCGGCCCTCGGATCGAACGATTCGACGTACCCGGCGCCGAACCGCACGATTCCGTGCTGCTGCGTCGCGGGCAGGGACGTATAGGCGAGCAGGTACGACGCGGAGGTCAACAGTCCAACCGCCATCGGCAGCACCGCAGCGTAGGTCAGTCGTCTGCGAACACCGGTGTGCCTCATCAGCAGAGCGGCGGGAACCAAGCCGACCACGACCATCGCGAATGCCTGGTGATGGAGGATCATCGCCGAGAACGCAACGATCGCCCCGGCAGCGTATTGCGCTGCGCGACGGGGATTCTGCGCGGTGAGCCCGCAGTACGTGCAGAAGAAGCCGATCACCATGAGCGCGGTCGCCGGTACGTAGACATCGCCGACGATGGAATAGGACCAGTATCCGGCGCTGAACGCACAGAACAGAGTGCCCCACAGCGCCTGCCGTCCCAGGCCGGCCCGGCCCAGCAGCATGAACAGCACTGCCAGTCCAGTGGCTCCCCACACCGCCGAGTAGAGCGACAACAGCTCGACCGGATTGACGGTGATACCGATGTCGTGCAGCAGCCGGTACAGCACCCTCATTCCGTTCAGATACAGGTGGTGGCTGTTGATCACCCCGCTCGGCTGCGTCAGTTGATACGCCCAGGACAGTGAGTCGTCCGCATAGTTGAAATTGCGTGTCGGCAGCAGCGCATAGACGCCGAAAGCGATCGAGAAGATGCCTGCGGTCAGGGCCCGACTCCTCCTGCGGGTAGGGTCACCCGGTAGATGGGTGGTCGGGTCCGCCCCGTCGATGGCAGGTCGTGGTGCGACAATCGGACCTGAGCTCATGCGACGCCGCGGCCTACCGGCACCGGGCGCTGTTGGGCGCCGAGCAGCCGTTCGTAGAACCAGACGAGGACCCGGCTCGAGACCTGCCACGACAGCTCGTCTTGGACCCTGCGACGTCCGAGGTCTCCCATCCGCTCGCGACGGACAGGATCGTCCAGAAGGGAATTGATCGCTTCGGCGAACGCACGCTCGTCGTTGTCTTGCACATACACCGCCGCCTCACCGGCGGACACCCGCGCCTCGGCGAGATCGAACGACACGATGGGCCGTCCCATCGCCATGTACTCCACCACCTTGTTCATCGTCGACACGTCGTTGAGCGGGTTCGACGGATCCGGGGACAAGCACACCTGCGCGGTGGACAGGCAGCGTGTGACGAACTCGTCGGACACGCGGCCGGGGAACTCGACGATGTCGGTGATTCCGAGTTCGGCGCTGAGCTTGGCCAAGTCGTCGTACGCGTCACCCGCGCCCATGAAGATGCAATGGAAGTCGTTGCGCCCGAGTTCGTCACGCAGGATGCGCACTGCCCGAAGGGCATAGTCGACGCCGTCCTGGGGCCCCATCACCCCCAAGTACGCCAACAGATGAGGCTTGCCGGCGGCCAACGTGCGGTCGGGCGGCTGGGGGACGAAGCGGGTGAGGTCGGGCGCGCTGCGCACGACGACCACCTGATCGGGTCGCATTCCGCCTCTCTCGATTGCCACCCGTCGGTAGCTCTCGTTGGTGGAGATGACCGCATCGGCGGCGGCGAACGTCATGCGTTCGACCCAGCGGGTCAAGTGGAAGAGCACTCGGCCTCCGCTCGGGAAGCGGGACAGGAACAGTTCGGGTACCAGGTCGTGGTGGTCGAACACGAATCGGGTGCCGCCGGGCCGCAAGAGCACCGCAACCAGGAACAGGAGATCGGGTGGGTTGCACGCCTGGATGACGTCGACACGGCCTTGCCTGCGGACCTTGATCGCAAGCCGCAGTGTGTGCCACAGAGCAGCGCTGTACTCCCGCAGGTATCCCTTCGGTCCGCCGGTGGCCGGGCGCAGCGGGTAGCGCAGGATGTGGACTCCGTCGATGTCCACCTCCGTTTCGGTGTCCTGTTGCTCACCGGTCGGACAGATGACGGTGACCTGGAACCCGGCGTCGGTGAGGGCTCGCGCCTCCTGCCACACGCGGCGGTCGAAGGGAACCGAGAGGTTCTCCACGATAATCACGATGTGCCGTTTCATACTCTGACTCCGTTCGCCTGTCGGTTCGATACGAGTTGTTCCAGGGCCCGCTGTGTCGCATCGACGCTGCGGTCCAATGCGTAGCTGTCTTCGACTCGACGGCGTGCCGCGCGACCCATGCGGTGCGCAGCGTGGGGATCTGACAGCAGGCGCACGAGACGATCAGCCAGTTGCGCGGAATCGCCCGGCGCCACCAGGTATCCGGTCACACCGTCTGTGATCACCTCGGTCATTCCGCCGACTGCGGTACACACGGCTGGGCGCCCGCACGCCATGGCTTCGAGCAGAGCGATCGGAAGGCATTCGGTCGTCGACGTCAGCGTGAAGACGTCGATCGCTCGAAGTAGTCGGCTGACGTCGTCTCGCGCTCCCGCGAAGTGCACGCTCGCCGTAATGTGCAGGTGGTCGCACAACGCGGACAGGTGCGCGCGACACTCGCCGTCGCCGATGACGAGGAAGTGTGCGTTCGGCACGCTGTCGATGACCCTGCGTGCGGCGTGCAGGAGATTCACGTGGTCCTTCTCCGGGCGCAGAGCCGCGACGACAGCCACCACCGGTGCGCCATCGGGGATTCCGAACTCGGCCAGTGGTGTTCGATCCGTTCCCGCAGCGAAGTCCAGCAGATCCACGCCGTTGCAGATGATCTCGATCCGGTCGGCGGGATACCGGCGTTGTTCGACCAGGAACGGGCGCTGAGATTCTGCGACACCGAAGTATCGGCTGGTCCAGGGGATCAACGCTCTGTCGACGAGGCGCTGCACCAGTCCACGAGCCGTGATCTCGGTCGCGTTGTGTACCCACATGATGGAGTGGGGAACAGCCGCGGCTCGAGCGGCGATGCGGCCCAGCGTCTCTGCGTTGTATCCCCACACCGACACGACGTCTGGCCGCTGATGCCGCATGATGGCAGTGAGTTCGCGCAGCGCCCGCCAGGCGTGCTGTTTCCTCAGAGGCAACACCGTGGAGTGAATGCCGGCAGCGCGCAGGTCGGCATACAACGCGCCTTCACCGCCGACGCAGACGACCGAGGGCAGCACCCGCGTCCGATCCAGCCGTGGCAGTAGCGTGGTCAGGTGGCGTTCGGCTCCACCGTGTTTCAACTCGGGCACCACGAACAATGCCCGAATCGGCCTGTCACTCATGGCACACCTCGCGGTACAGACCGTCGATGCTGCCCGCGATGACGCTGACGTCGAGCCGGTCGCGGACGCGAGTACGAGCCGATGCACCGCATTGCTGTCGCAGATCCGCATCGAAGACGACGCTCCGCAGCGCAGCGAGGATCGCCTCGGTGTCGTCAGGCGGGATCAGTACACCGCAACCGCCGCCGATCATTTCGGGTAAGCCGTCCACATCGGTGGCGACCACGCACAGACCACGCGCCATCGCCTCCAGCACTGCCATCGGCTGCCCTTCACTCCGCGAGGGCAGGACCAGGATCTGGGATCTGTCGAGCACCGCCGCCGCCTCCCGCTCGGAGAGCCAGTCGCTCACTGTGACGCTGTCATCGAGACCGAGGCGCCGGCACTGCGTCCGCGCCCGCTCGACCTCGCCGTCTCCCGCGACCGTCAGGTGAGCCGCAATACCCTGTGCGCCGACGAAGTCGGGCTCACACGCGAGCTTGGCCCACGCGTCCAACAACCTGAAGGCGCCTTTGCGGTCTCCGATACGGCCGAGGAACAGCACGCGTACAGGTTCACCGCGCTCCGGTGTCCTTGATTGCTGGGCCGGCTCGATTCCGTTCGGAATGACCCTGATTCGTGCCCTGGGTGCAATCAACTGAACTTGCTCAGCCCACTTCTCACTGAGCGTCACGAACGCGCCCGCATGGCCGAGTGTGGACCGGATCCATGCCCGCAGAAACCGGGGCGAGCCCTCATACCAGTCGGGGAAACCGGACCCGTGCATGTGCAGGACGACGGGTACTCCCGATGGCCGACTGATCCACAGCAGCAGCGCCTTGCGCACGAAGCTACCGCGGATGCTGGCGTGCAGGTGGATGACGTCGGGTCGCCGCATGTACACGTTCGCGAGGAAGATCAGAGCTCCCCCGAGGAACGACGCCACCTTCTCGACGACAGAGCCGTCGCGGTGAGTGGTGATGTGCCGAATGCCCCAGCCGTCCCACAGGGACGTCCGCTGCATCGCACGGACGTAGGACGCGACGCCGCCCCGCGTCCTGGTGCTGGTGGACACCCACAGTACGCAGCGCTCAACCATGGTGAACTGCCGTCCGCTGATGGAGCATCATCTCGGCGCCTGGGACTTTCAGCGCCGCACGATCTGCCCCGCCGATCGCTACTCCGACGATCAGAAAGGTGACCAGAATGGGAAAGTCGAAGTAGCGCAAGTCCACCGTGAGACCGGTGCACACCAGGATGGTCAGCACCATGATGCCGATCACGACGAGCGGCTTTCCCGTCAGATCGTCATCGGGAAGCGTTCGGTACGCTTCCTTCAACCGGTACGCGACCATGACCAGGACCCCGAGCCACAGCGCCAGGCCGATGACTCCGAGTTCCGCGAGCAATCCCAGATCGTTGGTGTGTGACGCCTCCCCGTAGCCGCTGATCCAGGGCACCTGCGGCGACCACTGCTGGTGGTGATACCGGTTCACAGCGGGGAACCGCCCGATACCCCAGCCCGTGAGTGGTTCCTGCGTCCTGGCCCACAGCGCCGTTTGAATGTCGTTGAGCCGTGACTCGATCTCGCTTTCCGAGGTGACACCCCCGCGGGTGCGGTCACTGCTGGTGAATCTCGACCAGTTGAGGGCGACCACCGAGAACACCAGTGCGAGCACTCCGAGATAGGCCGTGCGGATACCCCGCGCCAACCAGACCCCGAGAACGAGGACGACAAGCGCGCTCAACCACACCGCGCGGGTGTAGGTGAGGTATATGCCTGCCCCGCACGCGACGGCAATCAGTACCGCCAGACTCCTCTGCCATCCGGGATCGCCTCGGCGACTGGCCAACGTCGTCGCGATCGCGAACCCGAGTACCAGCACCATGCCGTTGACGACCGGCTGGTTGAACACCCCGACGGCCCGGCCGACCCATGCCGGGTCTGTCACGATGTAGCGGGGCCACACCCATGGGCCCAGTCCGACGACCGGCATGATGCTCACCGCGGCCGAATACGCCGACACCGACAACAGGGTCCACAGCAGCGCACGCACCTGCTGTTGGCGGTCGAAGGTCAAGCGCCCCACTGCGTAGGCGGCGAACGGGATGAGCGTCGTGATCACGATGAAACGGAGTACCGGCAGCGGTTCACCGGAATGTGGATCGACCGCCGGGTACTCGTGGGGAGCGGCCATCGAGTAGAAGTTCCACAGCAGGTACGACACCATCACGCACTCGACGGCACCGATACCGCGAAGTCGATCGTGCGTCCGCACCATCCAAGCCACGGTCGCGCACATGACGATGACGAAGACCATCAACCAGGGTTCGACCGGCAGGATCACTTCCGGCGACCAGGGCAACCGCAGGAACGTCGCGATGATCAGGATCAGCACCGCGAGGCTGGGGCTGCGCAGAGCGCAGATCGCGACAGCGACCGCGACTGCCCCCAGTAGGGCGACCTGACCCAACGACATCGTCATCGTCGCGGACCAACCATGACGGGCCGATCACCGCTTCCTTCGGCGAGCACGGCGCCGAGGAGGTGTGCTCGGGCGTCGCCCAGCGCCAGCGCAGCCGTCGTCACGTCGGAGAAGCGCGACCGCCTTTTCTCCACCGTGATCAGCGTGAAGTCGGCCGCCGCGAAGAGCGGTGCGGCATCGATGATCTCGGCGATGGGAGGGGCCGCGATCACGATGTGATCGTTGTCGACGCGCAATTCGTCGAGAACGGCGTCGATGCGCTCACGACTCATGAGCGAGAACCGGTCGGCGATCACGGTACCGGCCGGAAGGATGCGGAGAGAGTCGACCGCGCCGTCGATCAGCGCATCGTTGACCAGGCTGCTGTTGGCCAGCACATCGTTGAATCCGAGACCGGTTGCCGGACGGTCGATGTCGTTGTCAGCGTAGACCAGCACCGTGCGACGCCCCTGCTGAGCTGACAACCTCGCCAGGTTCTCCGATATCTCCCGTGCGGTCGCGGCGCCCCGGCAATCTGTGACCGCCACGACCGCGGATTTGGGTAGATCCTGCACGCTCAGGTGGTTCGCCAGTACGCGCAGACCGCTCTCCCGCAGGCGGCTCGCAGAGGCCGACCCCCCGCGGGGGATCTCGACCAACGGTTCCACCCCGGTCTTGTCGAGGATGTCGTCGGCATGCACCACCCGTCGTGAGAGCGCACCCAGAGCGAGGGCGGCCAGGACACCGAGGCAACCACCCCCCACGGCTCCGGAGAGCAGCTGGGAGGCGATCTTCGGATCGGTCTTGGTCACGCCGGCGCGCAGTTGCAGATCCTGCAGACGGCTGGCGCCATCGCTGCGCATGGCATCGAGGCGTGCCTGCAGGATGGGCACCAACGGGTTCATGCTGCCATCGGGTTGAGGATGCGACTGTGCCGAATCCAGCTGTCGCTGAGTGTCGTTGAGTTCCTTGGTGTAGCCGGCTCGCCGCACCGAGTTGATGTCCTCGCGGAAGGTCTCGGCCATGCGTTGCGCAGCAGTCTGCGCGACGCCGGGATCGTCAGCGGTTGCCTCGATCGTGAGGATCGGGCTGGCCGCGACAGTGCTCGCCGTGAACTCGACCGAGTCGGGGATCTGCGCCGACTCCCTGAGCCGGGTCGTCGTCGACGGCTCGTTGAACAGTGTCGAGTATCCGACCGCCATCGTCGCGTCCTGCTCCGGACTCTGGCCCGGCGACGACTGCACGAGCAGCGCCTTGCCGACATACTGCGGGCGGTCGTCTGCCGTCACCGCGGTGGTGAAGACGACAGCCCCGAGGATCAGCAGCACCACCCACCAGCGCCGCTGAACCTGATCGATGTAGCGCGCCACTTGTGCATTCATGTCCGGCTCCTCGCCGATGTCGTCTGTTCGAAGCCGGTCTTCATCAGATCAATTGGCAAGAAGGTTTTTTCATGGTCGAAAGATGTCGTCATCAGTAGGCACCTTTGCGCTGCACTACGGCTCTCAGGGTCTTGGCGATGATCACGAGGTCGCCGATCATCGACCAGTTGTCGACATAGGACAGGTCGAGTCGGATCGATGTGTCCCAGGAAAGGTCCGATCTGCCACTCACCTGCCACAAACCGGTGATGCCCGGTTTGACCAGCAGCCTGCGCAGTACGTCGCAGTCGTAGGCCTCGACCTCGCGGCGCAGCGGCGGTCGTGGACCGACGACGCTCATCTCCTGTTTGAGAACATTGATGAACTGTGGCAGTTCGTCGATACTGAACCTTCTCAGTACGCGACCCACGGGTGTGATACGCGGATCGTCGCGGATCTTGAACAGCACACCGTCGCCTTCGTTCCGGGCGAGAAGGTCGTCGAGGTACTGGTCGGCGTCGGCGATCATGCTGCGGAACTTGAGCATCGCGAAGGGTCGCCCGTCGATGCCGATGCGTTCTGCGCTGTAGAACACCGGTCCTCGACTGGTGATCTTGATCATGACGGCAGCGACGACGAGCACCGGAAACGTCACGGCCAGAGCCGCCAACGCGAAGCAGAAGTCGAACGCCCGTTTCTGAAATCGTTTGGCGCCGCGGTACTGCGGCTTCTCGATCTGAAGCAGGGGCAGGCCGGAGATGGGCCGCATCACCAGCCGTGAGAGTGCCACGTCCATCACACCGGGGCACACCATCAGGTCCACCCCCATGGGTTCGAGCTCCCAGATGAGCCTGCGCAGGGCGGGAACCCCGACCTGCCCGGTCCCGGCGATGGCGACGGTGTCCGCGCCGCAGGACCCGATCGCCGACAGTGCATTGTTCTCGCCCCCGACGATGGGCAGCTGACAGTCACCGACTGTCAGGAGCGAGGGGCCACCGGGGTCGTAACCCGGGATGCAGACACCGACGACCTGGTAGCCATCCGCGGGATCGGCGGTCAACTCGGCCGCGAGATGGGTCACCGAGGCGCAGTCCCCGATCGCCAGCACAGCGGTCCGGCAGGCCCCCGCCGACCTCTGCAGCGACAGGTGCTTACGGCCCAGCCATCGACCGAGAAGGAGACCGATGATCCCACCGGGTAGCGCCACGGCAAGGTAACCACGCGAGATCTCCAGCTTGAGCAGGAGCTCTGCGATCGCCAGCGCACCGAAAGTGGCGAAAGACGCCGCGCAGAGCCGGCGGTACTCCTCGAGTCCAGTACCGATGATCTTGGGCGAGCGAGTGCGGAAACCTGCCAACGCCGACAACCACAGGGTCGCGACCAGGATCGAGTACGCCGTCACATAACCGCTGGCGACCTCGGTCGAAGCCGAGCTGCTGAATCTCAGATACTGGGCGAGCACCACGGTCCCGGTGACGACCACGATGTCGACGATCAGAAGACGACCCGCATAATGCCGCTGCCACCGCAGACGCTCGATCACTGCCGGAGGCCGCCGATCGGCCGATTCCGCGGCGACTGCGGGGTTTTCGGCGCCGGTCAGCGTCGGCTCGGTGCCGCGACGGCGCCCCGGCGCGGTGACGAACTTCGTTCCACGCGCTCGAGTGACGACCTCTGGACTTGCCATCGCTAGCCCGCCAACTCGACTGCTGCGGTGCGGTTCATCGATCCCGTTGCGGGTTCCAGCACACCGCACCACCATCGGACGGCACGCCGGATGCCTTCGGACAGTCCGACGGTGGGCTGCCAGCCGAGACGATTGTCTTCAGTCGAGGCGGTGTCCGTCGACAGCCATGTCTCCGGCATCGGAGTGCCGTCGAGCGCCGCAGCGATCAGCGGGTACAGGTGCGCACCGGTGGTGGTGCGCCCCGTACCGATGCGGTAGCTGCCGGCAGCGTCGATCGGCGCTGCCGCGGCGAGCAGGAACGCATCCACGACATCGTCGATGTAGACGTAGTCGCGCCCAGGCACGTTGTCACGACGGACGCCGTGAGGGACACCGGTGACCATCGCACAGACCAGGGCCGCGACCAGGTTTCCCGATCCCCGCGGGCGCTGCCGAGGTCCGTAGACGTCGCCCAGCGCCAAGCAGATCGGCGACAGATCGTACATCTGCGCCCAGGCCTGCAGGTACAGCTCACCAGCCGACTTGGCTGCGCCGTTGGGTGAAGTGGGCGTGCCCGCAGCAACAGGCGCTTGGCAACCCGCGTACACGATGCGGCGGACACCGGCCAGTCGGCTCGCCTCACACAGATTGATGGTTCCCAATACGTTGCTGCGCGCATCGAGCTGCGGATCCGCGATCGATGCGGCCGGATCCGACTGAGCGGCGAGATGGAAAACCGTGTCCGGACGGGAACCCGCGACGACTCCGATCAATTCGGGTGCCTGCACGTCCAGGCTGATCATCCGGAATCGTCCGGGGTCGACCGCGTTGCGTTCGAAGGCGTCATCCAGGTTGCTGCGTTCGCCGGCGCTGAAGTTGTCGATTCCGATGACCTGATGACCCTCTGCCAGCAGACGGTCGACCAGTGCGGACCCTATGAACCCGGCGGCGCCGGTGACCAGTGATCGCATGCTGCAACGCTTTCCGTAGACGCTCCCCCGTCGTTGCCGTGCCAGCGACCCGGAATCGGACTGGACAGCTAACGTCTCGAACACCCCTCAACTATCCGATGCCCGGTCCGTGCAGTACATGGACCGTCGGGGCCATCTTTGGCATAGATCTTGGGACTAGTTCTGAGACAACCGGTTTCACTGACCGTGGCGGACGCGCGACAACCGTTGCCGCACCGCACGAGCGGAAATGGTGGCAGTTGTTGCGGACTGCACCGGCCTGGTCGGATATCACCGAAGCTCGCAGCTCGTCGTCGTTCGTCCGATTCGGACCGTGTGTCGACCGGCGGCCATCGCCGGTCTTCAGCGCCCGAGGGACGGCGGCACAGTGGCGAAGAGCAACGCCCATCGTCGGCAACACCGGCCGCCATCGCGTGGGTGCCGGCGGGTCACCGATGTGCCGAGCTCACAGCGGAACGCAGACCAGCTCGCTGTAGAGTTCGTCGATCTGCTCGGGTGACAGCGTGGCGCTCCGGAACATTCGTGGTCGCCGCCGCGTGTCGATGGCCAGGCGCGGCTTGCGCCCGATCAACTGCAGGTCGGCGACGGTCGCCACCAGGCCGTGCCGCAGCAGGAGATGACGGGTCAGCGGAATCAGCTCCTGGAGGAACAGGTCAGCGTCGCTGACATGAAGCAGGACCGCTGTACGTACCCCGGTGGTGTGGCGCGACTCCCGGTACATCACGTAACAGCTGCGGCCGCCGCGCATGATCACGAGGTGATGTGCCGCACCTGCCCGGGCATGGTCGCGATACAGCGTGAGATCGGTTGACCGCAAGAGCTTCTCGATACTGGGCGGGTACGTCACGATCACCGTTCGGTGGAACGGTGTGGGCAAGGGGATGTGCGGTACGACGACCGCTGACGAGTTCAGCGGCCGGAATTTCAACCATGCGAGGATCTCCTGGGAGTCCTCGTTGGGTGACAGTACCGTGAAGTGGTAACCCTCCTGTTGGAGCAGCGCCTCGAGAAGAGCGAGACTGCGCGAGCGGTACTCCGGCAGCACACACCACGAACCCAGGTTGCAGAACCGCTCCGTTCGACCGCCCACCAGACGTTCCGAGTACACGGCCAACAACGTCCCCACGACCCGCCCCGCGTCACGCAGCATGAAACCGTGATTCGGTGCCTGCACCGACCACGGCACCGCCGCGATGGCACAGAGCCACGGCACACGCCTGTTGTGGTGCACCTGTAGGAACTGAGCGACCTCGGCGACGTCCTCGGCAGTGATCGGGCCGAGCTGCACAGGACACGGCCTCCGCCGCGGCCCGGCGGAGGGTTCATGTACCGGCATCGGTGAGTTCCTCTGCGTCCATGTTCTGCGTCCACCAGTTCCGTCCGGCTGCCGGCAAGGTGTCGATCGGGTCGTAGAACGGATAGACGCGGCTCAGTGCCGCACCGTCGGATCCGTCGAGCACGGTGCGGTAGTTCTTGCTCCAGTAGGAGATTCCGAGCTCCTGGTTGTACTCGACCGCTTGATGTACCCATCGCTTGCCGACGTAAGGAACGTCGCAGACAACCCGCGGGGTGGCGAAACCCGGCAGATAGCCCATGATCGACAGCTGCAGCTGCTGCGCCTGCCAGAGAGGGGTCCGCCAGTGTTCGGCATGCGGAATCATGTCGCACATGTAGAAGTAATAGGGCAGGATGTTCGCCTCACCTTGCAGCGCGAAGCACAGGTCGAGCAGATCCTCGGTGGTGTCGTTGACTCCGCGCATCAGAACTCCCTGATTGCGCACATCCCTGACCCCGGCGTCGAGAAGTCCCCGGGCAGCGGCCGCGACGAGGGGGGTGACCGACTGGACGTGATTGATGTGAGTGTGCACGGCCAGGTTGACCCCCCGCGCGGCGGCGAGCCGCGACACCGCACCGACGCCGTCGACGACATTGGGTTGCAACCAGTGTTGGGGTAGCGCGCCAAGGGCTTTGGTCGCCAGACGGATGTCGCGAACGGTGTCGATGGCCAGTAACCGACGGAGGAACGACTCCAATCGCGGCCAGGGCACATTGGCGACGTCACCACCTGACACCACGACGTCACGCACTGACGGGGTTGCCGTCAGGTACTCGAGCATCCGGTCCTGTCGGTCGTTGGGCGCAAGTGTGAGCCTCGTCTTGGTCACCGCCGGTGTGGAATTTCCGACCAGGTCCATCCGGGTGCAGTGACCGCAGTACTGCGGGCAGGTCGAGAGAAGCTCGGCGAGCACCTTCGTCGGATACCGATGCGTCAAGCCTTCGACCACCCACATGTCGCTCTCGTGCAGCGAGTCGCGCTCGGCGTAGGGGTGTGAGCACCACTCGGCGTGCCGATCGCTGAACACCGGCAGCATGTACCTCCGGATCGGATCGGCATAGAAGGCCGCGGTGAATGCATTCCGTTGCGACACAGCCTGCGTCGCCATGGTGTTCAGGCACTGCGGCGGAAGCAGCATCGACATGGTCGCGCGCTGTTTCTGGTCGAGATCGAGATCGGCGTAGAACCTTTCGTCGAGAAGATCGCCGATGACGGAACGCAATTGACCGATGTTCTTGACCGCGTGCGCTCGCTGCCATTGCGGGTCTCGCCACTCGGTTTCGGTGACCCCTGCCCATCCCGGGTAGCGACGCCAGTCGGGTTCGGCCAGCTCTCGGCGTTGGTACGAGTACGGCTGACGGGTGACGGCCGTGAGGTCGCCGGCGTGCTCAGGTCCGGCCAGTGTGGTCATCGCGTCAGCACCTTCTGCGAGTCGGTCGTGTCGTCGGCGGCCTGCAGCAACGTTGCGGCAGCGCGGCGCCCTGACCTGATGGCGCCCTCCATCAGGCCGAAGAACTCGAGGCTCGTCTCTGTACCCGCCCAATGGACACGGCCATGCGGTTGAGTGAGTGTCGGTCCCAGCGCAAGCCAGTCACCCGGACCGAACAGCGCCGCATAACACCCTTTCGAATACTCCTCGGCCAACCAGTCCGTGACCGTGCAGGTTGTCGGAGCCGGCAACTCGGGAAAGAGTCGATCGACATGTGCGAGCACTGCGTTGCGCTGCTCGTCTATCGACATCGACGAGAATGCCGATGCCGCTGCACCGGTGACGAACCCGGTCAACACCCCTGCAGATCCGTCGGGTGGGGAATCGTCGACAGTGGACAGCAGCGGCCCGTCGGTACTCACCGACCACCCCGACCGGCCGAGCTTGCGCCAGAGAGGGGCCGGGTAGCCCAGATGCACTTTGACGGCACATCCGGGGGCGGTGACCGTGCGCGCGCGGGGCCTGCCGAGAGCCGGCCGAAACTGGATGCGCTGCGCCAACAGTGGCGGGACGGCGACGATGACATGGTCTGCGGAGTAGTCGGTGGTCGCGTCATCGGTGCCTGACCCGCACCGCACCATCACGCCGCTGTCATCCTGATCGATCGCACGAACCGATTGGTTCAGCCGCACCCGGCCGGCGAGCCGCCTCGCGAGCGCGGCGCACAGCTGATGGGCGCCACCGTCGATGCGCCACTGCTGCGCACCCCCTTCGAAGGCATTCAGATACCTGATTCCGCCGCCCGACTTCAGATAGAACGCCATGTGCAGAGCCGAGATCGACGACGGGTCCGCCGCCATCATCTCGCCCAGGAAGAGCGGGAAGAAGGTGTGCGCGTCGAGCCGCGCCTCCTCCTCGATGAGCCAGTTCGCGGCAGTCTGGCGGTCGAGAAAGTCGGCCCCCGGGGTACGCCAGGGCGCATCCGGATCGATCACGGTGACGAGCTCGTCGAGTCGGTCGAAGAGACCGCCGAGCGCTACCGCGTTGAGCGGGGGGATTCGCCCCGCGGTGGAGGTGCGTGTGTCACCGATCAGGAACGTACTGTCGCCCACCATCTCGGTGGACACGAGCGAGAGCCGGTATTCGTCGATCAGCCCGAGCAGTTGAGTGTGCCGGACGCCGAGATACGCCGCACCGCCATCGGCGACGACACCGGGTGCGGCCTGCACTCCGTGCATCCGCCCGCCCACCCGATCGCGAGCTTCCAGCACCGTCACGTCGACGCCGGCCTTGCTCAGTTCGACGGCAGCCGTCAGCCCGGCCAGGCCTGCGCCCACCACGAGGACACGGTCGCCCGGTGCGGTCACGAGGCCACGGCTCCTACGACAAGCGCGCACAGCCCGCGCGGCGTGGGGTTGTCGACGATGTCGTCGTAGACCAGCTCGGTCCCGAAGTCGCGTGCGATCGCACTGAGGACACGGGTGGCCAGCAACGAGTCCCCGCCGAGATCGAAGAAGTCCGAATCCTCGGTCAGATGCGACTTTTCGAGGACGCGTCGGTAGATCGCGACGATGTGGTCGGAATTCATGGGTTGGCTCCTTCGCTGATGTCTGTGACGGCACGGCGGGTTGCCGCGCGATCGACCTTGCCGCTCTGGGTGTGAGCCAGCGCGGTGACGAACGTGATCCGCGACGGGACGAATTGCCCGGGCAGTCGACCACCGAGGTAATTCTTGAGTTCTTTCGCCGTCACCGGTTGTCTCGCAACGACGTACGCGGCGAGGCGCTTTCCGGCTGATGTCCTTTCGCCGACCACCACGGAGGCGGCCACTGACGGATGCGAGTGCAGATGGGCTTCCACTTCGGCCGGATGCACCCGCACCCCGAGCACTTTCAGCTGTTCGTCCGCCCGACCACGCGCATGGAGCAGACCGTGATCGTTTCGGACCACGACGTCACCGGTGTGAAACCAGCGCATCGGTCCGCATCCGTGATCAGCGACAGTGAAGGCGGAGGCGCTCTGTTCGGGCATCCCCAGGTACCCGCTCGCCACACCCGGACCGGAGATCAGCAATTCACCGTCGTCGGTGATGTGATCGACGACATGCGGGAGTGCGATTCCGATGGGAGCATCGGCGGAGGCGCCGACGCCGATCTCGGTTCCGGCACCGCGCAACTGCACAGCGTGGGTGATCAACGTCGTCTCGGTGCATCCGTAGGTGTTGAGCAACCGGACGTGCTCCATACCGAGCTGTGTCCACTGTCGCAGCCGAGTCGGATCGACCATCTCTCCACCGACTACCACGAGTCGTATGCAGGCCGGCAGCACCTCGTTCTCCTCGTCGAGGAAGCACACCAGTTCATGCCAGAACGCCGTCGGCAGATCGATCACCGATATGGCTTGCTCGGCGACCGCTCTCAGGAACATGGGAAAGGACCCGCAGTGCACGCGGTCGTCGAAGACGAGAGCTGCCCCGGCGGTCAGAGTCGGCAGGATCTCTTCCAAGCAGGTGTCCCACCCCAGCGAAGCGAACTGCAGCACGCGGTCCTGCGGTGTCAGCTCGAAGAGGGTGCGCAGCGCCCGCACCGTGACACCCAACGCACGCCGCGAGACCACAACAGGTTTCGGGGTACCGGTCGACCCCGACGTGCACAGCACGTATGCCGCATCGTCGGGTGATCGCTGAACTTGCGACAGGGTGGGCCTGGCCGGGTCCACAGCATGGAATTCCTCGACTCGCACGCCGGGCATCACGGTGTCCGACTGCAACGCCGAGTACACACGGTCCACACGCAGCGCCGACATCATGCTGCGAACACGCTCAGCCGGGAGTGCGCCGTCGATCGGACAGTAGGTGAGGCCGGCAGACAGCACGCCCAACAGAGTCGCTGCGGCAGAGGGGGTGTGGGAGACCAGCGCCGCGATCCGATCGGCGCCCGCGACCCGCGGCAGCCGACAGGCCGATGCGATCTCGGTGACGTGCTGTTCGAACTCTCGATAGGTGACGGCCTTCCCGTTGTGCACGATCGCGGTGCGGTCCGGCCCCTCGTCGGTCGCGGCGGTGAAGTCATCGATCACGTCGGTCTCGATGGGGTATTCGACGGCGCGCAGGCGACGGGAAGCACAGGTGTGGTCGGTCATTCGACTGTCACCGACTTCGCCAGGTTGCGCGGCTTGTCGACGTCGCGTCCCAGCGCCGCCGCAAGGTCGCGGGCGAGTACCTGCAGCGGCAACGTCGCCGCGACGGGGCCCCAGGCCGCGCCCCTGATGCTCTCGATCGGGATCGTGCTACCGGGAGGTCCGATGGTGACCACCCGTGCACCGCGTGCATTCACTTCCGCGATGTTGCCGGCCAGCTTCGGTTCACCGTTGTCCACGACGACCACAGGAGTACCTGGACTGATCAGCGCCAGCGGTCCATGTTTGAGCTCTCCGGCGGGACAGTGCTCGGCCCACAGGTAGGTCAACTCCTTGAGCTTGAGAGCTCCTTCCGCCGCATAGGGCAAACTGCCGCCGCGCGCGATGAAGACGAACCCGTCGGCGGCGACCAACTCGTCGACGAGTCGGGGTACGGCGCGGCGGGCTTGCGCATAGGCCGCCGCCATTTGATCGGGCATGCGGCGCATCTCGTCGACGAGACCAGCGGCTTCCGCCGACGACAGTCGATTCGAAGCCACGAGAGCCGAAATCATGAGGGCCACACCGGTGATCACCTGCGCCAGGAACGTTTTCGTGGCAGCAACCCCGATCTCCGGACCGGCTGAGCATCCCACCGTCGCATCGGCCAGCCGAGCGAGAGTGGAGTGCGTGTTGTTGGTCAGAGCCAGCACCGGTGCGCCGCCGCGGAATTCCAGCGCCCGTAACACGTCTGCCGTTTCCCCGGACTGGCTCATGGCCAGGCACAGCTGTCCGGGTTCGGGGATTTCTGTCGCCGCCTCGCTGGCGACGACCGTCGTCACCGGAATGCCGCCGAGCGTGCGCACCAGGTTGCCGATCACCGAACCTGCGTTCAAGGAGGTGCCACATCCGAGGACCTGCAGACGGCTGAACGTCGGCAGTCCTGTTTGCCGCCAGAGTGTTCCGTCCGCGATCATGTCGGCCGTAGCATCGAGCAGCCGTTCGGCCATGGCCGGTTGCTCATCGATCTCTTTGGACATGTAGTCGGCGTATCCCGTCAGGTCCACATCGCCACCAGCCCACAGACGGCGGCGCAGCGTCGGTACCGAGGTCGAGTCTTCGGCGCCACACCATGCCCCGTCGTTGCACAGATCGACGACATCGCCATCGTCGAGAACTCGGAATTCGCCTGCCCAGTCCGCTATTGCCGCGATGTCGCTGGCTGCGAAGACACCGAGATCGGTATGTGCGACGAGCAGCGGAGAACCTTGCGCCGCCACGACGATTCGACCGCTCGAGCCGTCGAGTACCGCGATGGCCCATGAACCCTCAGCGCGCACGAGAGCCTTCTGCACAGCCTGTGTCAGGTCACCATTGATGAGGCGCTCGTCCTCGATGAGGTGGCACAGCACTTCGCTGTCGACATCGCTACTGAACAGGTGGCCCGCCGAGTGCAGTTCGACCCTCAGCTGGGCGGCGTTCTCGATGATCCCGTTGTGGACGACGCTGATCTCACCGGTGCAGTCGAGATGCGGATGAGCGTTTCCTTCGCTCACCGAACCGTGCGTAGCCCACCGCGTATGGCCGATTCCACAACCGTCGAACCGCTGATGAGACCAGTTGTCAAGAAGACGGTCCAGCGCAGCCGTACGTCCGGTGGTACGCAACCTCACGAGCTGCCCGTCCGCATCCCGGACTGCGATTCCCACGGAATCGTATCCGCGGTATTCGAGTCGGCGCAGGCCGATCCTGAGGAACTCGACCGCCGACCGATCGGTGCGGCACGCGATGATTCCGCACATCACCGATCTCCTCGCCGTACGAACATCTGTCGCGGTGCCGGCCTGTCAACGCCCCGAGATGCCACCATCAGCGATCCCCCACTCCCAACCCGAGCTAATCCCCCGATCACACATTCACTATCGAGGAACGGGGCTGTGCGTCGCATGAGCACTGAGAGCGATCTTCGGTCTGAATCGAGATCTAGATCGCCGAGAGTTCGCCCGTGGCAATCATCTTCCGGGCGAGCGCAGCAGCCTGCTCGCGACTGCTGACGCCGAGCTTGGTCAAGACGCTGTGCACGTGGTTCTTCACCGTGTGGACGGCGATGCAGAGCCGGTCGGCGATATCACGATTCGCCAGACCAGATTCCAGCATGTGAAGGATCTGCATCTCCCGAGCGGTCAGCACCGAACCCTTCGGCGCGGGCCTTCGCCGCTGTGCGGCCGCCTCAGACATGTGCCGCAGCAGGATGCCCGATATCGTCGGCGAACAGTACTGACGGCCGTCAGCAACGGCGTGTATCAAAGCAAGCAGATCGGTCAGTGATTCGCTGCGCAAGTGGAAGCCGGCTGCGCCGGCTTGCGCACAGGCGACGATGTTGCTCTCGTCCTCTTCGGGAAGCCCCGTGACGATCACGCGCACCGCCGGGTTGATCTGTCTGATCTGCTTGATCAGCACGGCACTGTGACAGATGGATCCGCCGAGGAGGATGACATCGGGACGCGTGGTCTGCATTGCGGCGATCAGTGACGTCGGATCCCAGGTCATACCGTGCGCTGAAAAAGACTGCCGCGCAGTCAAGACACCCAACAGGCACTCGCGGTACAGAGCGCTGTCATCGATGACCAGCAGACGTGAATGTGGGACATGGTGGCTCATCGATCCCGTCACGGCGCGGTCTTCGACACCGTGCGTCGCAGGATGTCGCGTGGTGACGATCGAATGCCGAACGATCTGCTGCGTGGTCAACAGTTCCTCCCCCGAGAAACACACATCGACTCGATGTGATAGCCAGTTCGTCTGTGGTTCCGGCGGTTCGCTTCGCCCTGTCGCCGGTGACTGCTGTGGCCGGCTAGCCGGGCACCCCACAACTATCGGGCTCGTCAATCACGACGTACATGGACCGTCAGGGCCAATTTTTCCTAGACCGCGGACCAGTACCCCGACTGGATCTCCGGTTCGGCCGGATCCTCGGAGACAGGGCGGCGGCCTCGCCGCGGGTACTGACTCCCAGCTTGGTCAGGAGGCTGTGCACGTGGTTTTTCACCGTATGGACCGCAATCGACAATCGCTCGGCGATTTCTTGGTTCGAATGGCCCAGTTCGAGCAGCTTGAGGATCTGGATCTCTCGATCAGTCAGGTCTCGATCCAAAGTTCTCCGACCCCGCCCGGCGACGGCTGTGTCGTGGCCCATCAACGTTGCCGCGATCTGCGGCGGATAGGCGACCTTGCCTTGCGCAACCAGCGTGATCAGCAGGAGAAGATCGGCCAATGACTCAGATCTGGTGTGAAACGCTTTCACGCGTGCCGCTGCGCAGGCGAAGATGGTATCCGAGTCGTCCTCATTGACGCCGACTGCTATGAGCGGGGTTTCCGGACTCAGACTGCACGCAGCTCGCAGTAGAGTGTTCACCCCGACGGTCGCCATGTTCACCAGAATGACCTGCGGTGTCGTCGATTCCAGCGTGCCGATCAGAGACGGCAGATCCCATGCGGTTCGGATGGCGGCGATACCCATCGAGAGAAGCGCCGATGCCAACACCTCACGGTGGAGCGCGCAGTCGTCGACAACGAGAACGGTTCGGCCCGCGGGAGCGCGCCGTTCACCGTTGGTGGCGGCGGCCGTCATCTGCGCCCAGTCCGGACGTGAGCACGTTCTAATCGCCCGTCGTGTCCGACGACGGGGAACTGCCTCCACCGGCAGCCGATGAACCAGACGAATCATGGTCGCCGGTCCCTTCCGAACGGTTCGGCTCTGGACTCGACTCCGATGGTCCGTTCTCGTCGGCGCTGGAGGTCGGGCGCGTGGTGGCGGCATCGCCGGGATCAACCGTGCTGTCGGCGGGATCTTTTCCGGGAGAATCGATCCCAGTGATGTGGTCGTCGGTCTGCGGTTCGGGGGTGGGCACATTCGCCGATGTCGGGGGTGGCACGTCTTCGGTGGAGGGGAGGTCCTGCACCGTCGTCGGCGGTGGAGGTGGGTAAGAGGCTGGCGGTATCGCGGTCTCGGCGATGATCGGCGCCGGCGACGGCGGAGCCGGCGGTGCGGACATCACCGGCGAGGGTGCCGGCCCCGGCACATCGACAGGTAGGGAGACAGCCGATGGGGCGGGCGCCGGGGCCGGCACGGATGTGGGCAGCGTCAGGGATTCAGGCACCGCGGTCGTTGCGGTCAGCGCGGTCATCAACGTCTGCGCGCTCACCGGGTCCAGCGCAGACAGCACGCTGCTGAGCATCGCCGGCACACTCGTCGCGATGTGGGCGGGCAACCGGCTCAGCAGAAGCTGCCACAGCCAGGCCCAGTCCGTTCGCGGGTCGATCCCCGACGGGGGGACTCCACCCCCGCTTCCTCCGATGGCACCGCCGAAGATGTCTGCAGGAGAACGCACGACTACACCGCCTCCCCCGACGACCGTCACCAGATGGATGACATTTCCGAGGCCGTAGGTGTCGGTGAGCGCCAGGACTGTCTGCGGCGGAAGCGCAGCGGGATTCCTTTCGATGAACTCGACCACATGGAGCACTTCTCGAAGGTCGAGTTTCTCGAAGGCAGCGGTCACATTCGTCGCGATGGTGGCGATCCGCCCGGAGAGCCCCCGCACGAAATCTGCCCCTTGCGACGGCGCCTGACCGAGACCGGTCACGGGCACCTCGGCGGCACCCGGGTACAAGAGTGCGCTCACCGCCAGCCCGCCGGCGACGAACGCGGCCACAAGTGCACGCCCTGAGCGTCGCTGATCTTCTGTCAGCCGTGGCCGCCCCATTGTGACTACGGCGCAGGATGACGCATATCGTCGCCCCACCATGTGATCCCCCTCATCGGCCGAGCGGGCACTCCAGTATTCAGAGGTCCCGCTCACCAACTATCGACCGAGTGGAGGCTCACGTACATGGACCGATAGAGCCATCTTTGCTCTCTGGTTCGACCTAGACCCTCGCCTGGAGGAAGCGTTCAACGCAGCGACCGGGACAACGCAGCGGCTTCCGCGCGAGTGCGTACCCCGAGCTTGCTCAAGATGCCGTGGACGTGATTCTTGACAGTGTGGAGAGTGATGCAAAGCCGTTCGGCGATATCCCGATTCGACAGACCGTCTTCCAGCATGCGGAGAATCTGCATTTCGCGAGCGGTGAGGTCAGGTTCTGATGGGCCGTGTCGCCGCTGCCCCGCCATGGCCGACAAATGCTTGAGCAAGATCGTCGATACCACTGTTGGACAACGGGATTCACCGTTTGCCACCCGCGCGATGAGCGTACGGAGTTCGCCGAGCGACTCTGATCGGAGGTGGTAGCCGGCGACACCGGCTTCCGCGCACGCGATGACGTCGGCCTCGTCGCTCTCCGTGACGCCGATGACGATCACCCTGGCCGCTGGACGCAATTCCCGCACGAGATGAAGCAATGTGATGCTCCCGTGCGTCATCAGATTCAGCAGAACGATGCACGGCGACCCGGGATCAGCCATGTCCAGCGCCGCGCTCAGCGAGTCGACGTTCCACGCCGCGATCGGCCTCGACGCCGCGCCACCCGCGAGGATGATCGAGAGATTGTCGCGCTGGAGCCGAGAGTCATCGATGATCAGGATTTCGCCGACCGGCAACTCCAGATCCGCCCCGTCGGCGGTGCAGGGTCCGACGAGGCGGGTTCGGCGCCGGTGCGGCGCGACGATGGGCAGGCCGCCCGAAAGGATCGGGGCACCCACCGGAAGCTCTCCAGGTTTTTCCCCATCGTTGTCCAGAAGCGTCCAGATGTCGCCGGGCAACTGCGCCCTGCCGAGCGTGCCCCACATCTGAGTCATCACCGGGCCCGGCGTTTTCGTACCGAGGCGGTCACCGCCGGTCCCAGCCGAGTCGGCACCAGTTTGCCGAAATCCACCGCCGACCCCATACCTGCCCCCATTTCCACGTGCCGACGGCCCATGCGATCCCCGATGCTGACACGAATGCGCATGGCACGCACTGACACCACTTATTATGTGAGTTTGCTAAATTTGCCGTCAAGCGCGAATTTCCGAGTGTACACCGGTATTTGCATGAGAAAACACCGGTTGGATTGGCTACAGAGCAAACGATCTCTATTTTGCCTGTTGACGGGCTCGCCCGTCGGTACGACTGCTGAGGCTACGCCATGCCGGCTTTCGGAAAATTCCTGTCGAAGATGCCGCAACTACCAGTCGTAGCAGGCACACGGGAGCCCTGCTCGTTACACCCATTGATGGCGTCAGAATTTGCTGCGCTCGTGCGTCAGCCGAGGATCAGTCCCGAGGTCGGCACGCCGGTGCCCGCTGTCACGAGCACGTGTTCGACGTCGGGAACCTGGTTGACCGAGGTCCCGCGGAGCTGGCGTACACCCTCGGCAATGCCGTTCATGCCGTGGATGTAGGCCTCTCCCAGCTGCCCGCCGTGGGTGTTGATCGGCAACCTGCCGCCGAGCTCGATGGCGCCATCCGCGATGAAGTCCTTGGCCTCACCCTTGCCGCAGAAGCCGAGCTCCTCCAGCTGGATCAGTGTGTACGGGGTGAAGTGGTCGTAGAGGATCGCCGTCTGGATGTCGTGTGGGGTCAGCCCGCTCTGTGCCCACAGTTGCTCACCCACCAGCCCCATCTCGGGCAGGCCGAGTTCGTCGCGGTAGTAGGAGTACATCGTGAACTGATCGGCGCCCGCGCCCTGGGCCGCGGCCTCGATGACGGCGGGCCGGTGCTTGAGATCCTTCGCCCGTTCCGGCGTGGTCACCACGATCGCGACACCGCCGTCGGTCTCCTGGCAGCAGTCCAGCAGGCGCAACGGCTCGGCGATCCACCGGGAGTTCTGGTGATCCTCGATCGTGATCGGCTTAGCGTAGAAGTGCGCTTTGGGATTGTTCGCGGCGTGCTTACGGTCGGCCACCGAGATCACACCGAAATCCCGGCTCGTGGCGCCGTATTCGTGCATGTAGCGCTGCGCGATCATGGCGACTGACGCGGCCGGCGTACTCAGCCCGTGCGGGTAGGACCAGCTGTACTCCACGCCTCGGGAATCGGCGTTGGCCGTCAGGCCCGTCGACACCTGGCCGAAGCGGAACTCCGAGCGCTCGTTGAACGCGCGATAGGCGACGACGACCTCGGCCACGCCGGTGGCCACGGCGAGCGCGGCCTGCTGCACCGTCGCTGCCGCCGCCCCACCCCCGTAACCGATCTGGCTGAAGAAACTCAGGTCTCCGATGCCGGTGGCCCGCGCCACGGCGGTTTCGAGATTGGAGTCCATCGTGAACGTCACGAGGCCGTCGACGTCCGACGGTGCGAGCCCCGCGTCATCGAGGGCGTCGAGCACAGCTTCGGCCGCCAGACGCAGTTCACTGCGTCCGGAATTCTTGGAGAAGTCGGTGGCGCCGATCCCGGCGATAGCAGCCCGGCCCGACAGCCCGCCCGTCACTGGGCACCGCCCAATGTCAGTGTGGCCGTGGCGATCACATGATCGCCGAGGCTGTTGCTGCCCGTCACCTTGACCGTGACGCGGTCACCGTCGACGGCGGTCACCTCACCGCGGAACGTGACCGTGTCGTAGGCGTACCACGGCACTCCGAGACGCAGCGAGATCGACCGGATCATCGCCGTGGGGCCGGCCCAGTCGGTGAGGTAGCGCTGCACCAGACCGGTGTCGGTGAGAATGTTGACGAAGATGTCCTTCGATCCCTTGGCCTGGGCCTTGTCCCGGTCATGGTGGACGTCCTGGTAGTCGCGCGTGGCGATGGCGGTGGACACGATGAAGGTCGGGTCGGCGTAGAGGGCCAGCTCCGGCAAGGCGGTACCCACCTCGACGGACGGTACGGTCGGTGCGCTCATGATCGGGGCTCCCATGCGTACAGGGTCCAGGCCGGGCTGATGTCACTGTCCGGGAAGTCGAGATATGTTGCGCTGACGGGCATCCCGATCTTCACGTCGACGGGATCGACGCCCCGGAGTTCGCCGAGCATGCGGACGCCCTCCTCCAGTTCGACGAGTGCGATCACGAACGGCAGCGTCCGCCCGGGCACTTTCGGCGCGTGGTGGACGACGTAGCTGTACACCGTGCCGTTGCCGCTGGCGACGACGTAGTCGACCGGGTCGTCCTTATCGGCCCACACCGCGGGTACCGGCGGATGCTGCAGGCTGCCGTCGGGGCGGCGTTGGATGCGCAACTCGTGCGCAGCGACCCCGTCCCAGAAGAACTTGGTGTCCCGGGACGACGCCGGGCGCATCAGTTTGTCGGGGTCGAGATCGTCGGGAACAGCCGGTGCGTCCTTGACGCGAGGCGCGAATTTCATGATGCGCCACTTCATCTCCGCGACCTTCTCACCGTCACCGGTGACCCAGGTGATCAGCTGGTTGATGAAGTAACCCTCGCCCAGCGCGGTCTGTTTCGGTCCGACCACGTCGGTGATCTCGGCGTGGATCTCGACCTCTTCGCCGGGACGTAGATACCGGTGATAGGTCTGTTCGCAGTTGGTGGCGACCACGCCGACGAAGCCGGCATCGTCGAAGAGCGCCATCATCTTCGACAGCGGATCGTCGTCGGAGCGGCCCTCGCCGAGCCCGCCCATCGTCCAGACCTGGATCATCGCCGGCGGGGCGACGATGCCGGGATGGCCGGCCGCCCTGGCCGCCTCCTCGTCGACGTAAATCGGATTCTTGTCGCCGATCGCGTCCACCCAGTGGTGGATCATCGGGAGGTTCACCGGATCCGGGCCGCGGCGCGGCTCACTCCGGCCCGCCGCGGTGACCTCGTCGATCGCGGCGCGCAGATCACTCACCGCGACCCTCTACTCTTCGCGCAAGCGCTCATCGTGACACCCTCGGCACCTTCAGACCCGACGCCGCGATCTGTTCGCGCATCACCTCGTTGACACCACCACCGAAGGTGATGACCAGGTTGCGCTTGGTCATCTTGTCCAGCCAATCGAGCAGTTCGCCGGTCTCGGGGTCCGCGGGATTGCCGTAGGCGCCGACGATTTCCTCGGCAAGCCGGCCCACATCCTGAACCCGTTCGGTGGAGAACACTTTCGTGGCGGCCGCGTCGGCGACGGCGATGGTCTCACCCGAGGCGGCCACCTGCCAGTTCAACAACTCGTTGACCCGCCAGATCGTCTTGATCTGTGCCAGCAGACGCCGGACATCCGGCTGCTCGACCGGCGTGACGCCATCCGAGCCGGGCTTCGACGCCCACACGTGCACTCTGTCGTAGATGCCGGCGATGCGCCCGGCCGGACCGAGGCCCACCCGCTCGTGGTTGAGCTGGGTGGTGATCAGCTTCCAGCCGCCGTTCTCCTCGCCGACGAGCATGTCGGCCGGCACCCGGACGTCGTTGTAATAGGACGCGTTGGTGTGGTGCGCCCCGTCGGACAGGATGATCGGCGTCCAGGAGAAGCCTGGATCCTTGGTGTCGACGATGAGGATCGAAATGCCCTTGTGCTTGGCCGCTTCCGGATCGGTGCGGCACGCGAGCCAGATGTAGTCGGCGTCGTGTGCGCCGGTGGTCCACATCTTCTGCCCGTTCACGATGTATTCGTCGCCATGCCGGACAGCGGTCGTCCGCAGCGACGCCAAGTCGGTACCGGCATCCGGCTCGGAGTAGCCGATCGCGAAATGGATGTCACCGGAGAGGATTCCGGGCAAGAACTTCTTCTTCTGCTCGTCGGTGCCGTAGACCTGCAGCGTCGGTCCGACGGTCTGCAGCGTCACCAGCGGCAGCGGAACGTCGGCGCGGTTGGCCTCGTTGACGAAGATCTGCTGCTCGATGGGGCCGAAACCCAGACCGCCGTACTCCTTGGGCCATCCCATGCCGAGCTTGCCATCAGTTCCCATGCGCTTGATGACCGCGCGGTAGGCCTCGTTGTGCCGATTCGACTCCATGGCCTCGGCCTCGTCGGGCGTGATCAACGTCGAGAAGTACTGGCGCAGTTCGGCTTGCAGTGCGCGCTGCTCGGGGGTCAGTTCGATGTACATTTACGCTCCCACCAGATCGAGACGGTGCGTCGGACCACCCAGCGCGCGGGTCAGGTCTTTGATCGACGAGAAATAGCGGTCCATCGGATAGGTGATGTCCATACCCATTCCGCCGTGCAGGTGATGGCACAGCCGCATGGCCGGCGGAGCCTGCGAGGTGAGCCAGTAGCCGAGGATCGCCAGATCGTCATCGGCGTCGAGCCCCTGGGCCAGCAGCCACGCCGCCGAGGTCGACACCAGCGAGATCGTCCGGGACGCGATGTACACCTCGGACAGCTGAGCCGCCACGGTCTGGAAAGTCGACAGCGGGCGGCCGAACTGCTCGCGGGTGGCGACGTAGTCCGCGGTCAACCGCAGCGCGCCGGCCACCAGTCCCGCCGCGAACGCGCCGAAAGCGGCCAGCACCACTTGGTTCACCCGGTGCGCGTCGACGCCGGCCAGCACGTCGACGTCGGCGACCGCCACGGCGCGGAACGTCACCACGAACTCGTCGGCGCCGCTGGCCGACGGTGTCTTCGTCGTCGAGACACCCTCGGCATCACCGCGCACCACCACGACGCCCGAATCTGTGGTGACGACCATCCATTCGGCATCGGCAGCGAATCCGACCGCGAGCTTGGTGCCGTTGAGGACTCCCCCGGCCAACGTGGTGGCGGGCCGGTCGGGCTGGGACGCGCCGGGCTCGTTCAGAGCGACCGTGAGGACTGACCCTTTGGCCAACCCGGAGAGAAAACGGTCCTGTTGCTCAGCAGACGCCGAACTGAGAAGCACGGCCGCCGCGGCGAGCGTCACCGGCGCTGGGCTGACGGTGCCGTGCCTGCCGATCTCGGTCAACGCGGTCGCGATCTCGGCGAGTCCGAGACCGTCACCGCCCAGGCGCTCGGGAGCCGCCAGCGCCAGCACGCCGCCGGAAACCAGGGCGTCCCAGGTGTTGTCGCGGTCCAGCACGGACGTGACCACGTCGGCAACAGCCTGCTGGCCCTCGTCTGGAGTGAAATCCACCCGACTCCTCCTCGAGTCTTCTTCTGCGTCAGTGCTTGACCGGACAGCCCTGCCCGGTGTAGTCCACCTGCCAGTGCTTGATGCCGTTGAGCCAGCCCGACTTTAACCGTTCGGGTTCGCCGATCGGTTGGAGATCCGGCATGTGGTCGGCGACGGCGTTGAAGATCAGGTTGATCGTCATCTTCGCCAGGTTCGCGCCGATGCAGTAGTGGGCGCCCGTACCACCGAATCCGACGTGCGGGTTGGGGTTGCGCATGACGTCGAACTTGTCCGGGTCGGTGAAGACGTCCTCGTCGAAGTTGGCCGAACGGTAGGACATCACCACCCGCTCACCCTTCTTGATGCTCACTCCGCCCAGCTCGGTGTCCTCCAGCGCGGTGCGTTGGAACGCCGACACCGGCGTGGCCCAGCGCACGATCTCGTCGGCCGCGCTCTCCGGACGTTCCTTCTTGTAGAGCTCCCACTGATCGGGATTCTGCGAGAACGCGATCATGCCGTGGGTGATCGAATTGCGGGTGGTCTCGTTGCCGGCCACCGCCAGCATCACCACGAAGAAGCCGAACTCGTCGTCGGAGAGCTTCTCCCCGTCGAAGTCGGCTTGGATCAGCTTGGTCACGATGTCCTCGGTCGGGTTCTTGGCCCGCTCCTCGGCCATCTTCATCGCATAGGTGATCAGCTCGAACGACGACATCGCGGGATCGACGTCCGCATACTCGGGATCCTCGCCTGCGGTCATCTCGTTGGACCAGCGGAAGATCTTGTCGCGGTCATCCTGCGGCACGCCGAGCAGTTCGGCGATCGCCTGCAGCGGCAGTTCGCAGGACACCTGTTCGACGAAGTCACCAGCGCCCTCCGCGCGGGCGCTCTCGGCGATCTTCTGTGCGCGGGCGCGTAGTTCGTCCTCGAGGCGCCCGATCGCCCGCGGCGTGAATCCCCGGGAGATGATCTTGCGCAACCGGGTGTGCTGCGGCGCGTCCATGTTGAGCAGAACGGCCTTCTGCAGGTCGATCGCATCGCGGGTCATGTCCGCCGGCCAGGTGGGGATCGCGCCGTCGGGCGAGCTGCCGAAGATGTCGTTGCGCTTGGACACCTCTTTGACGTCGGCGTGCTTGGTGACGAGCCAATAGCCTTTGTCTCCGAAGCCGCCGGTGCCGCCGGGGATGTCGACCCAGTGGACGGGCTCGGACTTGCGCAGCTCCGCCAACTCCTCCACCGGTAGACGCTCGAGATTCAGGCTCGCGTCGAGGAAGTCGAAGTGGGGGCTGATCGGGCAGGTGTTCGGGCCTGGCATAGGGAAGCGCTCCTCAATTGCAACGTGTTCTAGTGCCAGTAAAACATGCCTCTACCGCAGATAAAAGGCACAGCGGCATCGCCGCTTGTCAGAGTAATGAAACGTGTTCTAGCCTGACGCCATGGGTAACCCTGTCATCGTCGAAGCCACCCGTAGCCCCATCGGCAAGCGCAATGGATGGCTCTCCGGACTGCATGCCACCGAGCTGCTGGGGGCGGTACAGAAGGCGCTGGTCGACAAGGCGGGCGTCGACGCGGCGGGCATCGAACAGGTGATCGGCGGCTGCGTCACCCAGTACGGCGAGCAGTCCAACAACATCACCCGGGTGGCGTGGTTGACGGCCGGGCTTCCCGAACACGTCGGGGCCACCACGGTGGACTGCCAGTGTGGCAGCGGCCAGCAGGCCAACCATCTGATCGCCGGGCTGATCGCCGCCGGGGCGATCGACATGGGCATCGCGTGCGGCGTCGAGGCGATGAGCCGGGTCGGTCTGGGCGCCAACGCCGGCCCCGACCGGTCGAAGATCCGCGCGGAATCCTGGGACATCGACATGCCCAACCAATTCGAAGCGGCCGAGCGGATCGCCAAGCGCCGCGGCATCACCCGTGAGGACATCGACCGCTTCGGGTTCGAGTCGCAGCGCAAGGCCAAGCAGGCGTGGGCTGAAGGTCGTTTCGACCGCGAGATCAGCCCCATCGAGGCGCCTGTGCTCGACGAGAACAAGCAGCCCACCTCCGAGAGGGCGCCGGTCACCCGCGACCAGGGTCTGCGGGACACCACGCTGGAAGCCCTGGCGTCGCTGAACCCGGTGATGGAGGGCGGTATTCACACCGCGGGCACCTCGTCGCAGATCTCCGACGGGGCCGCGGCGGTGCTCTGGATGGACGAAGACGTCGCCAAGGCGCACGGGCTGCGGCCCCGGGCGCGCATCGTCAGCCAGGCCTTGGTGGGAGCCGAGCCGTACTACCACCTCGACGGACCGGTGCAGTCGACCGCGAAGGTGCTCGAGAAGGCCGGCATGAAGATGGGCGACATCGACATCACGGAGATCAACGAGGCGTTCGCGTCCGTCGTGCTGTCCTGGGCCCGGGTGCACGAGCCCGACATGGACACGGTCAACGTCAGCGGTGGGGCGATCGCGTTGGGCCACCCGGTGGGGAGCACTGGTAGCCGCCTCATCACCACCGCGCTGCACGAGTTGGAGCGCACCGACAAGACGACGGCGCTGATCACCATGTGCGCCGGCGGTGCACTGTCGACCGGGACCATCATCGAGCGCATCTGATGGCCGTCCCGGACGCCGAGCGGATCGCCGCGGCGCAGGCGTACATCAGTGCATTGGCCAGCCACCGGGCCGACGACGTGCCGTTCGCGCCCGGGTGCACCCGGGTCGAGGTCGGGCTCAAGACCGGGTTCTCGGGAGATCATCTGCGGCGCAGCCTCAATCGTGGGCTGCAGTACCGCGTCATCGAGAAGGTCTCCACCCCGGAGTTCACGATCGACGGGGACACGGTGCGCGCGCGGTTCGAACTCTCCACCAAACCGAAGCTGGGCGGGCGCAGTGTCGGGGCCCGCATCGACGAGACGTTCCTGATACCGGCTTCCGACGGGTTGATCCACCACATCAACGCCTCGATCCGGCCCTTCCTGACGAGATAGGGTGCATCCATGGCCAATCCGCCTCGCCCGCTGAGCCCCAGACAAATCGAAGGCCTCAATTCGGCCAAGGTCGGCACCGCGATCAAATGGATGTCGAAGGCCAACACGTGGCTGTTCAAGAAGTCGGGCGGCAGGCTCGGCAACAAGTTCCTGCGCGGCGCCGAAGTCGGCATCCTGACCACGATCGGCCGCAAATCCGGCGAGGCTCGGGACAGTCCGCTGCTGTTTCTCCAAGAGGGCCGTCGCATCGTGCTCGTCGCCTCACAGGGCGGCCGAGCCACCAACCCGATGTGGTACCTCAATCTCCGAGCCAATCCCGAGGTCACCTTCCAGACCAAGAAGGAAACCCTCACATTGGTCGCCCGCGATGCCACCGACGCTGAACGCGACGAATACTGGCCCAAGCTCGACGCCATGTATCCCGACTTCGCCAACTACCGGTCCTACACCGACCGCAAGATCCCGATCGTCATCTGCGACCCGGCTTGAGTCAGGCCCCGTAGACCGGTACCGCCGGACGGGCTTTGCCGAGCAGGTCGGCGACCACGGGACCCAGCTCGGCCGGGTCCCACTTCGCCCCCTTGTCGATCTCCGGCCCGTGCGCCCACCCCTCGGCGACGCGAATCTTTCCGCCTTCCACTTCGAACATCTTCCCAGTGACGTCGCGAGATTCCACACTGCCCAACCACACCACCAGAGGCGAGATGTTCTCCGGAGCCATCGCGTCGAAATCCTGCCCCTGCGTGGACATCATGTCTGCGAACACCGTCTCCGTCATCCGGGTGCGTGCCGACGGCGCGATCGCATTGACCGAGACGCCGTAGCGCCCCATCTCGGCTGCCGCGACGAGCGTGAGTGCCGCGATCCCGGCTTTGGCCGCGCTGTAATTCGCCTGTCCGACGCTGCCCTGCAGACCCGCCCCCGAGCTCGTGTTGATGATGCGGGCGTCGACGGATTCGCCCGCCTTGGACTTGGCGCGCCAGTACGCGGCCGCATGCTTCATCGTGGCGAAGTGGCCTTTCAGATGCACCGCGGTGACGGCGTCGAACTCTTCTTCGCTGGTGTTGGCGAACATGCGGTCGCGCACGATTCCGGCGTTGTTCACCACCACGTCGAGTCCGCCGAAGGCATCGACGGCGGTCTGGATCAGCCCCTCGGCCTGAGCCCAGTCGGCGACGTTGGCGCCGCTGGTGACGGCTTCGCCTCCCGCAGCGGTGATTTCATCGACGACGGACTGAGCGGCACTGCCACCCCCGGCCGGCGACCCGTCGAGGCCGACACCGATGTCGTTGACGACGACGCGCGCCCCCTCGGCGGCGAAGGCGAGAGCATGCGCGCGGCCGATGCCGCCACCCGCGCCCGTCACGATGACCACGCGGCCGTCGAGCAATCCCATTCCCGTTGTCTCCTCTACTTCTTGATGTCGGCGGTGGTGGTGGACAAGTAGTGCGGCGGCTCCCCGCCACCGTGCACTTCCAGCGATGCCCCGCTGATGTACGAGGCCGCCGGTGAGGCGAGGAATGCCGCGGCCCAGCCCACGTCGCTGGGTCGGGCGAGTCTGCCCAGAGGCACATTGCGGGAGATCGCGGCGATCGAATCGGCGTCACCGTAGAAGAGGTCGGCCTGCTCGGTCTCCACCATGCCGACCACCACCGAGTTCACCCGGACCTTCGGGGCCCACTCGACCGCGAGTGTGCTGGTGATGCTCTCGATGCCGGCTTTTGCGGCACCGTAGGCCGCGGTTCCAGGTGTGGGCCGCCGGCCGCTGACGCTGGAGATGTTGATGATCGATCCGCCCGAATCCTGCTGTTGCATAACGGTGTTCGCATGGTTGGCCACCGACAGAGCGCCGAGCAGGTTCAGCTCCACGATCTTGCGACTGAAGTTCGCCGAGGCTTCGGCGGCGGGCACATACGGCGATCCGCCGGCGTTGTTGACCACGACATCGAGCCGTCCGTGATCGGCGGCGATTCCCGCGATCAACCCTGCCACCGCATCGTCGTCGCGGATGTCGCAGGCGCGGAACTCGAACGGTGACCCGTCGACGGCGCGGCGGGCGCAGGTGACGACGACGGCACCCTGCTCGGCGAACACCGTGCTGATGCCCGCCCCGACGCCGCGGACACCGCCGGTCACCAACACGACGCGGCCACTGAGGGCGAGGCTGATGGCGCTGTCGAGGGCGTCGGTCACTGTGCTAGCGTACCAAGCAAGTGCTTGCTTAGGTAGCCACCCAGGAGTTGCGCATGCCGATCACCACCGCGACGGTGGAACCGGGAATCGTCTCGGTGACCGTCGACTACCCACCCGTCAACGCGATTCCGTCGAGGGGCTGGTTCGAACTCGCCGACGCGATCACCGCCGCCGGGCGTGAGCAGAGCACGCATGTGGTGATCCTGCGGGCCGAGGGTCGCGGCTTCAACGCCGGTGTCGACATCAAGGAGATGCAGAACACCGAGGGCTTCACCGCATTGATCGACGCCAACCGCGGGTGCTACGAGGCGTTTCGGGCCGTGTACGAGTGCGCGGTACCGGTGATCGCCGCGGTCAACGGCTTCTGTGTCGGCGGGGGCATCGGGCTCGTCGGCAACGCCGACGTCATCGTCGCCTCCGACGACGCGAAGTTCGGGCTGCCCGAGGTCGAACGTGGCGCTCTCGGCGCTGCGACGCATCTGTCCCGTCTCGTGCCCCAGCACATGATGCGTCGACTGTTCTTCACCGCCGCCACCGTCGACGCGAACACGTTGCACCACTTCGGTTCTGTGCACGAGGTCGTCCCGCGCGCCGATCTCGACGAGGCCGCCCTGCGGGTGGCCCGCGACATCGCGGCCAAGGACACCCGGGTGATCCGTGCGGCCAAGGAAGCGCTGAACTTCATCGACGTGCAGCCGGTCACCGCGCGCTACCGGATGGAGCAGGGCTTCACCTTCGAGCTCAACCTGGCCGGCGTGTCCGACGAACATCGGGATGCGTTCGCGGGCACGGACAAGGGGTCAAAATAGTGTCAGATAAAAGAACCACTCTCGACGAGGCCGTGGCCGGCGTCGAAAGTGGCATGACGATCGGCATCGGCGGCTGGGGATCACGGCGCAAGCCGATGGCGTTCGTACGGGCGCTGCTGCGCACCGACGTCACCGATCTCACCGTGGTCACCTACGGCGGACCGGATCTCGGCCTGCTGTGTTCTGCAGGCAAGGTCAAACGGGCCTACTACGGCTTCGTCTCGCTGGACTCCCCGCCGTTCTACGATCCGTGGTTCGCCAAGGCGCGCACCAGCGGTGCCATCGAGGCGCGCGAGATGGACGAGGGCATGCTCCGCTGCGGTCTACAGGCCGCCGCACAGCGCCTGCCGTTCCTGCCGATCCGCGCCGGCCTCGGCAGCGATGTGCGTGCGTTCTGGGGCGACGAACTCAAGACCGTACGGTCGCCGTATCTGACAGGCGAGGGCTACGAGGAGCTCATCGCGATGCCCGCCCTGAATCTCGACGCAGCGTTCGTGCACATGAATCTCGGTGACGCGCAAGGCAATGCGGCCTACACCGGCATCGATCCGTACTTCGACGATCTGTTCCTGATGTCGGCGCAGCGCCGGTTCCTGTCGGTCGAGAAGGTGGTCTCGACGGAGGAACTCGTCAAGTCCGTTCCGCCGCAGGCCCTGCTGATCAACCGGATGATGGTCGACACGGTGGTCGAGGCGCCCAACGGGGCGCACTTCACCACCGCCGAGCCCGATTACCGCCGCGATGAGAAGTTCCAGCGGCACTACGCCGAGGCGGCCGGCTCCGACGAGACGTGGACGACGTTCGTCGAGACCTATTTGTCCGGCAGCGAATCCGACTATCAGGCAGCAGTGCGCACATTCCAGGAGGCGGCCCAGTGATCTCGGCAACCCGTGCAGAGGTGTGCGCCGTCGCCTGCGCCGAATTGTTCCGCGACGCAGGCGAGATCATGGTCAGCCCGATGACGACGATCGTCTCGGTCGGGGCGCGGCTGGCCCGGCTGACGTTCTCGCCCGACATCGTGCTCACCGACGGTGAGGCCCGGCTGATCGCCGACACCCCCGCCATCGGAGCGGCCGCCGCCATCGAGGGGTGGATGCCGTTTGGCCGTGTGTTCGAGACGCTGGCCTGGGGCCGTCGCCATGTGGTGATGGGCGCCAACCAGATCGACCGCTACGGCAACCAGAACCTCTCGGCGTTCGGCCCGATGCAACACCCGAAACGGCAGATGTTCGGGGTGCGGGGCGCGCCGGGAAACACCATCAACCATGCGACCAGCTACTGGGTGGGCAACCACTCGACGCGGGTGTTCGGTGAGTCCGTCGACATCGTCTCTGGAATCGGCTGGGACAAGATCGATTCCGACAATCCCGCCTACCGATTCGTCAACGTCTTCCGGGTCGTGACCAATCTGGGCGTCTTCGACTTCAACGGTCCCGACCATCAGATGCGCGCGCTGTCGCTGCACCCCGGCATCGAGGCCGAGCAGGTCGCCGAGAACACCTCGTTCGAGGTACACGGGCTCGGTGACGCGGACACCACGCGGCTGCCCACCGAGGAGGAACTTCGCCTTCTTCGTGAGGTCATCGATCCGAAGTCGCTGCGGGACAAGGAAGTGAAGTGAGCAGTCTGCGCACCCCGCTCACGGAGCTGGTGGGCATCGAGCATCCGGTCGTGCAGACCGGCATGGGCTGGGTCGCCGGAGCACGGCTGGTGTCGGCGACGTCGAATGCCGGCGGCCTCGGCATTCTCGCGTCGGCGACGATGACTCTCGACGAGCTCACGACCGCGGTCGCCAAGGTCAAAGCCGCCACCGACAAGCCCTTCGGCATCAACATCCGTGCCGACGCCGGCGACGCGAACGACCGCGTCGACCTCCTGATCCGCGAGGGAGTCAAAGTCGCCTCCTTCGCCCTGGCTCCCAAGCCCGACCTGATCGCCAAGCTGAAAGACGCCGGCGTAGTGGTGATTCCCTCGGTGGGCTTGGCCAAGCACGCCAAGAAGGTGGCCGGTTGGGGTGCCGATGCGGTGATCGTGCAGGGCGGCGAAGGCGGCGGCCACACCGGTCCGATCGCCACGACGCTGCTGCTGCCCTCGGTGCTCGACGCCGTCGCCGATACCGGGATGCCGGTGATCGCGGCGGGCGGCTTCTTCGACGGCCGGGGCCTCGCCGCCGCGCTGTCCTACGGTGCCGCGGGCGTCGCGATGGGTACCCGCTTCCTGCTCACCTCCGACTCCACCGTGCCCGACGCCGTCAAACAGCGCTATCTGCAGACAGCCCTGGACGGAACGGTCGTCTCCACGCGTGTCGACGGCATGCCGCACCGGGTACTGCGCACCGGCCTGGTCGAGAAGCTGGAGGGCGGATCGCCGGTGCGCGGGCTCGCCGCCGCGGTCGGCAATGCGCAGAAGTTCAAGAAGATGAGCGGGATGACGTGGCGGTCGATGCTGCGCGACGGCATGGCAATGCGGCACGGCAAAGATCTGACCTGGGCTCAGGTGGTGATGGCCGCCAACACGCCGATGCTGCTGAAAGCCGGCCTGGTCGAGGGTAATACGGACGCCGGCGTGCTGGCCTCCGGGCAGGTCACCGGGATCATCGACGACCTGCCGTCGTGTGCCGACCTGGTTCCGGCGATCGTGGCCGAGGCCATCGAGCACCTGCAGTCGGCCACCGCTCACATCACGCCGTGAGCGGCACCACCGCAGAGGACAGACTCCCTCGGCCCATACAGAAGTGAAGTGTCCGGCTTCATCTTCTCAATATGAAGTTATCATCTTCATATGGCACGAATGAAGTCGGCGTCTTCAGCGCCACGCGCGACGCTCATCGGTGACGTCGTCGGCTCCCGCACGTTCCCCGATCGACGCGCCCTGCACCGCCGTGTCACCACCGCGTTGGCCGCCGTGGCCGAGGGTGCCCTCGACCCGCCGTCGCTCACGGTTGGCGACGAGTTCCAGGGCGCGTACCCGACGGTCGGGCTCGCGATCGACGCCGCACTCACGCTGCGCCTGACGCTGGCGCCCGATGTCGACATCCGCTTCGGACTCGGTTGGGGCGCTGTGACCGCGCTCGACGAGGCGTCCGGGATCCAGGACGGGCCGGGCTGGTGGGCGGCGCGCGCGGCCATCGAGTGGACCGCCACCAGTCAGCAGCAACCGGGGATGACACACGTGCGCACCGCGTTCCGCAACGAGACGGGCGGAGGAGCCGACCCCCACGCCATCAATGCCGCCCTGATGTGTCGGGACCATCTGCTTGGCTCACTCGACGATCGCTCCCTGCGGATACTCGCCGGGATGCGCGCGGGACGCACCAAGAAGGAGTTGGCGATGGCGGAAGGCATCAGCGCATCGGCGGTATCCCAGCGCGCCGGCAGGGACGGGCTCGATCTGCTCCTCGCAGCCGCCGCCGAACTGCGGGAGCTGTGATGGGTGTCCTGGCGGTGTTCCTCATCGCCGTCGGTGTCGCCGACATCGTCCGCAAGCTCAGCGGCCGCCGATGGCCTGCACTGGTCGCCGGACCGCTCATGGTGATCGTCGGCGCTACCGCGGCGGGGCTCTGGCACCTCGGCGACATCGCCCTGCTCGCCGTCGCCGCCGCGGTCTCGGTCGTCTGGGTGGTCCTCGGCGACGCCGCGGAGCGCACCGGGACGCGGCAGGGTCGTGCACTCGCGGTGTTCGGCGCGGGCGCCGCACTGATCGTCGCGTTCGGCGGCTCGGCCTCGCCGGCGGCGGGCCCGCTCGGGTGGTGGCTGCCGTGGATCGGTTTCGCCGAGGTCGAGCCGGACCGGGCTCTGATGATCGCCGGCGTGGTTCTGCTGCAGCTGGTCACCGCGAATCAGCTGGTGCGGCTGATCCTCGGCGCGGTCGGCGCGGTCCGCCCGGTCGGCATGCCCCAGCCGTCGGACCGCCTCAAGGGTGGCCGGTTGCTCGGCCCGATGGAGCGACTGCTGATCCTCGGGCTGGCGCTCGGCGGCGAGTTCGGTGCGGCCTCGGCGGTGATCGCAGCCAAGGGCATCATCCGCTTTCCCGAGCTCACCGCGGCCCGTCGAGAGTCCGCGGAGACCACCGATCTGAAGGGCCTCGGCATCGATGAGGTGACCGAGTACTTCTTGGTCGGCAGCTTCGCGAGCTGGTTGATCGCTCTGGCGGGGCTGGCGCTGACCGCGGTCTGACACGTGTCGGGCGAAATCGCCGCGGGCGGGCCGGAGCGCTTCTTAGACTCGGCCGATGAAGACCAACGCCGCGATTCTGTGGGAGTACGGCTCGGACTGGAGCGTCGAGGAGATCGATCTAGATCCGCCCGGTGACGGCGAGGTGCTGGTCTCCTGGGAGGCCACCGGTCTGTGCCACTCCGACGAGCACATCCGCACCGGTGACCTCCCCTTCCCCCTGCCGATGATCGGCGGGCACGAGGGAGCGGGGATCGTCCGCGAAGTCGGTCCGGGCGTGCGCGATCTGGCCCCGGGCGACCATGTGGTGGCGTCGTTCCTCCCGGCATGCGGCCGCTGCCGGTTCTGCTCGACGGGCCACCAGAACCTCTGCGACCTCGGCGCGATCATCATGGCCGGCACCCAGCTGGACGGCACCTACCGGCGACGCGCCCGAGGGCAGGAGATCGGCGTCATGTCGTTGGTGGGCACGTTCTCGCAATACGGCACCGTGCCGGAGGCCTCCATCGTCAAGATCGACGACGACGTACCGCTTTCCCGAGCCTGCCTGCTCGGCTGCGGCGTGACGACCGGGTGGGGATCGGCGGTCAACACCGCCGATGTTCAGCCCGGCGACACGGTCGTGGTGATCGGGTTCGGCGGGATCGGCAGCGGCGCAGTGCAGGGCGCGCGGCTGGCCGGCGCCGAGAAGATCGTCGTGGTCGAGCCGGTCGAGGACAAGCGCGCCAAGGCTTTACAACTCGGTGCCACGCACTTCGTCGCATCACTGCCCGAGGCGACCGCACTCGTCGCGGAGCTGACCCGCGGAGTGATGGCCGACTCCGCGATCCTGACCGTCGGCCTGCTCGAGGGGACGATGATCGACGACGCGGTCAACATCATCCGCAAGGGCGGGGCGGTCGTCGTGACCGCGCTGTCGACGATGGCCGACAATCAAGCCACGTTGTCGATGATGATGTTCACGCTGTTCCAGAAGCGGCTGCTCGGGAGCCTCTACGGTGAGGCCAACCCGCGCGCCGACATCCCGCGCCTGCTCTCGCTCTACCGCGAGGGCAAACTGCTGCTCGACGAGACCGTGACCCACGAGTACAAGCTGGCCGAGGTGAACGAGGGCTACGAGGACATGCGTGCCGGGCGCAACGTCCGCGGCGTGATCCTGCACGACCACTGACGTTCCTTCGGCGAGGGGCCCCCCGTTCCTTCGGCGTGGGGCCCCCACGGAGTAGGGGACAGACGCGAACTCGAGCGGACACGCCGCTGAATCACTCGAGTTCCTGTCTTCTCGCGGGAGAAACGGGAGCTGCAACATCGCGGAAACGTGCGCGTCACGGTAGGTGAGCGCAGCTGTCGGATCCTGAACCGATGTCGACACCGACCGCCCGCGGCACGAGCAAGCGCACCCATCCAGTCGACGAGGTGCTGCCCGTCCCGAAGCTCGCCACCTACGGGTTCCAGCACGTCGTCGCGTTCTACGCGGGCGCCGTCCTCGTGCCGATCATCATCGCCGGCGCGGTCGGACTGTCCCAGCAAGAACTCGTCAAGCTGATCACCGCCGACCTGTTCACCTGTGGCATCGCCTCGATCATTCAGGCCGTCGGCTTCCGCAACATCGGCGTGCGCCTGCCGCTGCTGCAGGGCGTCACGTTCGCGGGGGTGTCACCGATCATCGCGATCGGCCTCGCCCACGGCGGGGGCGCGGCGAGCATGCTCTACGTGTACGGGGCGGTGATCGTCGCCGGTGTGTTCACCTTCCTGATCGCGCCGGTGTTCATCAAACTGCTGAAGTTCTTCCCGCCCGTCGTCACCGGCACCCTGATCACGATCATCGGCCTGTGCCTGGTACCCGTCGGCGCCATGGACGCCGTCACCAACCCGCGCACGCACGAGCCCGACCCGACCAACATCCGATGGTTCCTCTACGCCGTCGGCACCATCGCGGTCATCGTCGCGATCCAGCGCATCTTCCGCGGCTTCCTGGCGACCATCGCTGTGCTGCTCGGCCTGGTGATCGGGTGCGCTGTCGCATTCGTGTTGGGCGACATGGACTTCGCGCGAGTAGGCGAGGCGTCCGCGATCGGCTTCACGCCGCCGTTCCTGTTCGGGTTGCCCAAATTCGACTTCGTGGCCTGTTTGACGATGATCATCGTGCTGATGATCACCGCCGTCGAATCGACGGGGTCGACCATCGCCACCGGCGAGATCGTCGGCAGGCGGGTCAAGGCCTCCGACATCGGCAACGTGCTCCGCGCCGACGGGCTGGCCACCACGATCGGCGGCGTCTTCAACTCCTTCCCCTACACCGCGTTCTCCGAGAACGTCGGCCTGGTGCGACTCACCGGGGTCAAGAGCCGCTGGGTGGTCGCCGCGGCCGGGGTGTTCATGATCCTTCTCGGCTTCCTGCCCAAGGTCGCGGCTGTCGTTGCCTCCATCCCCAATCCCGTGCTGGGCGGCGCCGCACTGACGTTGTTCGCCACCGTCGCCGTCGTCGGCATCCAGACACTGGGCAAGGTCGACTTCACCGACCACCGCAACCTCATCATCGTCACCACGAGCCTCGCACTGGCGCTGTGGGTCACGGCCTACCCGGACATCGCCAAGGCCATGCCCACCGGCCTCGACCTGATCTTCGGCAGCGGCATCAGCATCGGCGCGGTCAGCGCGATCCTGCTCAACATCGTGTTCTTCCACACCGGTTCGGCCGGTCCGCGGGTCGCCGGCGGCGGCTCGATCACGCTCGGCGAGGTCAACGCGATGACCAAGGAGCGCTTCACCGAGGTGTTCGGCCACGTGCTACAGGACGTGCCGTGGGCCGTCGAACGCGCGTACGAGCAGCGGCCGTTCGCCGACACCGCCGCACTGCGCGAGGCGTTCCAGGACGCGGTGCTCACCGGCACGTCCGACCAGCAGGCCGAACTGCTCGACGCGTTCCCCGATCTGGGCGCCGAGGACGAGACGGGCCAGGTGCTCGCCGTGGACCACGTGGCCCTGTCCAATCTCGACGACGACGACCACAATGACGTCGTGGAGCTCGCCACCGCGTACCGAAGCCATTTCGGCTTTCCGTTGATCATCTGCGCCAAGGAAACCGAGCGCTTCGACCGGGTGCTGCGTAACGGGTGGTCCCGCATGGACAACTCGCCGGCGGCGGAGAAGGCGTTCGCCCTGATCGAGGTCGCCAAGATCGTCAACCATCGGTTCACCGATCTGGTCGCCGACGCCAATCCCGTTGCGGCTGACCGTTTCAGCAGGCTCAACGAACTCTCGTGAGAGCGGTCGGGCTGACAGGCTTCAACGCCGCCTCCGAGCGCCGGCAGATGCATCTGCTGTTCGAGGTGTGCTCGTCGCCGATCTGGGCGCGACGGGTGTTGGCCGCCGCGCCGTTCCGCGACGCCGACGCGCTCTACGACCGCGCCGATCGGGTGCTGGCCGAGCTGCCCGACGCCGAGCTCGACGCCGCCCTCGACGGGCATCCCCGGATCGGCGCCGCCCCCGACAATCCGTCGTCGGCACGCGAGCAGGCCCGCGTCGCAGGTGCCGACGACGAGGTCAAGGCGGCGCTCGCGGCCAAGAACCGCGAGTACGAAGACCGCTTCGGTTACGTGTATCTGGTGTGCGCCAGCGGTCGCTCGGCCGAGGAGTTGCTGACGATCCTGACCGAACGGCTGAACAATGACCCGGACACCGAGCGTCGGGTGATGCGCAGCGAACTGGCGAAGATCAACCGGCTGCGGCTGGAGCGTCTGCTCAGCGAGCCGCACACATGAGCCCGGATCGGGGATGCTGATCCCATGAGCCTGTCCACCCATGTTCTCGACGCCACCACGGGCCGCCCCGCCGCCGGCGTCGCGGTCACCCTCACCCGATCCGGCAGCGAGGTGTCGGCCGGTGTGACCGACGACGACGGCCGCATCGGGGTGCTGGCCGCCGACCTCGAAACCGGCACGTATCGGTTGCGCTTCGACACCGCAGGCTATTTCGCGGCCCAGGGCGTCACCGGGTTCTACCCCGAGGTCGTGATCGCCTTCGAGGTCACCGATCCCGCGGCACACCACCACGTTCCGCTGCTGCTCTCGCCCTACGCCTACTCCACCTACCGAGGGAGCTGACCGTCGTGAAAGCCGTGATCATCGGTGCCGGCATGGGAGGTATGAGCGCGGCGATCGCGTTGAGGCAGATCGGCGTCGACACCCACGTCTACGAACGCGTCACCGAGAACAAGCCCGTCGGCGCGGCGATCTCGGTGTGGTCCAACGGTGTCAAATGCCTGAACTACCTCGGCCTCGCCGAGGAGACGGCCGCCCTGGGCGGCCGCGTCGAGACGATGAGCTACGTCGACGGGCACACCGGGGCGACGATGTGCCGGTTCTCGATGCAGCCGCTGATCGACCAGGTGGGCCAACGCCCCTACCCGATCGCGCGTGCCGAACTGCAGTCGATGCTGATGAACCACTACGGCATGGACGAGATCCACTTCGGCAGGAAGATGGTGGCGGTCGAGGACGGGCCCGACGCCGCGGTGGCGACGTTCGCCGACGGGACCACCGTGTCCGCGGATCTGATCATCGGCGCCGACGGGGCGAACTCGATCACGCGCGAGTACGTCCTGGGAGGTCCGGTCACGCGTCGGTATGCGGGGTACGTGAACGTCAACGGGCTCGTACCGGTCGACGAGGCGATCGGGCCCGCCACGGAGTGGACGACCTATGTCGCTGAGGGGCAACGAGTTTCGGTGATGCCGGTCGCCCGCGGCAGGTTCTACTTCTTCTTCGACATCGTCGGGGATCCGGCCGGGGTCGTCGGCGGCGATGTCAAGGAGACGCTGCGCCGCCACTTCGCCGGGTGGGCGCCCGGGGTGCACCGGCTCATCGAGATCCTCGATCCCGCCACCACCAATCGCGTGGAGATCCTCGACCTGGACCCGTTCGACACGTGGGTGAAGGGGCGCGTCGCGGTGCTGGGGGATGCCGCCCACAACACCACGCCCGACATCGGGCAGGGTGGCTGTTCGGCGATGGAGGACGCGGTGGCGTTGCAGTGGGCGCTACGCGACCACCCTGGCGACGTGCACGCCGCGCTGCTGGCCTACCAGAGCGCACGCGCCGAGCGGGCCGGAGATCTGGTGCTGCGGGCCCGCCGTCGCTGCGACGTGACGCACGCCAAAGATCCCGATGTCACCGCCTCCTGGTACGACGAGCTCCGAAAAGAGGACGGCAGCACCATCATTCGCGGAATCGTCGGCAACATCATGGGCGGGCCCCTCACGCCCCCGTGAGCTTGCGGCCCTGCACGTAGACCTGCGCGATCGCAGCCTCGCGCAGGCCCAGCAGCAGCGTGAACAGCAGCCGGTCTGCGTTCTCGGGGTCCTCGGGCACCACCCGCTCGAGCAGCTCGGGCAGCAACGGCTGGCGCTGCGGGTCGATGACCAGGAAGTCGGCCTGCTTGCCTGCGTCCAGATTGCCCACCCGGTCCTCGATGTCCAGCGCCCTGGCGCCCGCCAGGGTGGCGGTGAACAGCAGCTGGGCCGGTGGGATCGAGAGCCCCGCGCCACCTGGCTCGCTGATGTGCACCTTGAAGCAGTCGTTGGCCACGCGCGCCATCAGCCATTCGTCACCCGCGCCCACATCGCTGCCGAGCGCCACCGTCACGCCGCCGGCTGTCGTGCGCAGCCACGGCATCGTGCCCGACCCGAGGAACTGCTGCGAGGTCGGACAGTGCGCTATCGAGCTGCCCGTCTCGGCGAGGCGAGCCAGCTCGTGGTCGGTGCAGTGCACGGCGTGCGCGAGCACGCTGCGCGGGCCGAGAAGCGTGGGCGATCCCGTCGGGCCGATGCGCCCGTCATACGCGTCGAGGTAGCAGGAGACGTCCAACGCGCTTCGGACGGCGTCGATCTCGCGCAGATTCTCGGAGAGATGACTGTGGAAGTACACCCCCGCGGCACGCACCGAGTCGTAGAGCTCCCCCAGCGCGGCCAGCGTCCGTGCGGTCACCGACAGTGCGAAGCGGGGCACCAGGGCCACCTGCAGCAGCGGGTCGACCGCATGCCACCGGTCGATCTCCTCGACCGACAGCTCGATCGCGGTCGCCTCGTCGGTGAGCAGCGGCTGCGCCGCCTCCGGGCCCACCGTCTGGATGCCGCGACCGGAGATGGTGCGGAGGCCGATGCGCAGCGATTCGGTGAACAACGCGTCCTGCGCGTCGGGAAAGGCGGACCCGAACACGAGCGCGGTGGTGGTGCCGACCTCGATCCTGCGGCGGCAGAAGTCCCGCGCCGTGCGCTGGGCCAGCTCCGCGTCCGCGAGCATCGCCTCGGCGGGAAAGATGCACCGCTGCAACCAGTCCAGCAGCTGTCCGCCGCCGTAGGTGTCGGTGCAGTAGGTCTGCGGGAAGTGGATGTGGGTGTCGATGAACCCCGGCAGCAGGAACCCCGGCCGGCAGTCGATCAGCTCGGCGTGGGCCAACTCTGTTGGGAGCCGCGAGTGGGCACCGCTGAACGCGATCACACCGTCGTCGTCGACGACCAGCACTCCGTCGGGCTCCGACACGAGATGCTCGCTCGCCTGCTGGAGCCGGGGCGCGCCACCGATGTGCAGCAGATGACCGCGGTAGGCACGCACCGGCCGATTGTCCCAGCGTCGCGGCCAACTCGCAGTTCGGCCGCTTGCCCTGCACCGCGACCACCCGCGATCTACGGTGCAGTGATGGACCTCAACACCGTCGAGGCGGTGCACACCCCGCCGTCCCGCGACGAGGTGTGGCCACTGGGGCCCACGGACGCGATCCTCGCAGGCGGCACCTGGCTGTTCTCCGAACCCCAGCCGCACATCGCCCGCCTGATAGACATCACCTCGCTGAACTGGCCGCCGATTGTGCTGTCGGACAACGGTATCGAGATCGCCGCCACCTGTACGCTGGCCGATCTCGCCGAGCTGTCGACCACCCTGCCCGGGCGTCGCCGGGACTGGACCGCGGCACCGCTGTTCGCGCAGTGCTGCACTGCGCTGGTGGCCGGGTTCAAGATCTGGCGCACCGCCACCGTGGGCGGCAACATCTGCCTGTCCCTGCCCGCGGGCTCGATGATCTCGCTGGCCACGGCACTGGACGGCACCGCGCTGATCTGGCAGCCCGATGGCGAGACGCGTACCGTGCCGGTCGCCGACTTCGTCACCGGGGTCATCTGCAACGTGCTGGCCATCGGCGAGGTCCTGCGGTCGGTACATCTTCCGGCGGCGGCCCTGCGCGGTCGGATCGCGTACCGCAAGCTGGCGCAGTCGCCGCTGGGACGGTCAGGCGTGGTCGTCATCGGCCGTCGCGACGCCCCGGCCGACGGCGGCGCACTCACGATCTCGGTGACCGCGGCGACAGTCCGCCCGTACGTCCTGCATGTCACCACCGTGCCGTCCAGGGATGCGCTGCGGGAGGCACTGTCGGTGATCCCGGACGACGCGTGGACCCGCGATGCCCACGGCGACCCCGACTGGCGCGCCGCGATGACGCACCGGCTGGCCGAGCAGATCGTCGACGAGCTGTCATGACGGTGACCGTCAACGGGATTGCCCGCGACGATGTTCCACGCCCGGGCCAGTGCCTGCGCACCTTCCTGCGGGAGCTGGGCCACTTCGAGGTCAAGAAGGGGTGCGACGCCGGCGATTGCGGCGCCTGCTCGGTACTCGTCGACGGCGCGGCCGTGCATTCGTGCGTGTACCCGGCTTTTCGCGCGGCCGGTCGGGAGGTGACCACCGCGGCCGGTCTCGGCGACGCCGGTGATCTACACCCGATGCAGCGTCGCTTCGTCGAGGCTGCCGGTTTCCAGTGCGGCTTCTGTACGGCGGGCATGGTGACCACTGCGGCGTCCCTGTCGGCCGTCGACCCGGAACAGCTCCCCCAGCAGTTGAAGAACAACCTGTGCCGATGCACCGGTTATCGGGCCATCACCGATGCCCTCTCGGGCACGGTGAACGTCGAGAAATCCGACGGCCAGGATGCGGGACGGTCGATCGGCGCGCCCGCCGCGGTCCGGGTGGTGACCGGAACCGAGGAGTACACCATGGATTTCGCGCCACCGGGGCTGCTGCACCTGGCGGTGCTGACCAGCCCGGTGGCCCATGCCCGTATCGTCTCCATCGACGCCTCGGCTGCCGTCGCCCTTCCGGGAGTGCGGCTGGTGCTGACCCACGCCGACAGTCCGGACGTGCGGTTCTCCACGGCGCGACACCAGAACCGGGACGACGATCCCGACGACACGGTGATCCTCGACGACGTCGTGCGGTTCGTCGGGCAGCGGGTGGCGGCGGTGGTCGCCGACAGCCCGGCGGTCGCGGAAAAGGGCTGCCGCGCACTCGTCGTCACGTACGAGGAGTTACCGGCCGTGTTCGATCCCGAGCAGGCCGCGGCGCCCGGTACACCTGCGCTGCACGGCGACAAGGGTGCGGACGCCCGGATCGCCGACCCGGCCCGCAATCTGGTCGCCGAACTGCACGGCGGGGTGGGCGACGTCGAGCGCGGCCTGGCGTCGGCACAGGGTGGCGCGGTGGTCCGCGGTCGCTGGCACACCCAACGAGTTCAGCACGCGCATCTGGAGACTCACGGGTGCACCGGATGGCGCGACGACGCGGGCCGGTTGGTGATCCGCACCAGCACGCAGGTCCCGTTCCTGGTGCGCGACGAACTGTGCCATCTGTTCGGGCTGTCCACCGACGAGGTTCAGGTGTTCACCAAGCGGGTCGGCGGTGGATTCGGCGGCAAACAGGAGATGCTCGTCGAGGACCTGGTGGCGCTGGCGGTACTACGGCTGGGCGAGCCGGTGCGCTACGAGTTCAGCCGCAGCGACGAGTTCATCAGCGCACCGTGCCGACACCCGTTCCGGGTGGACGTCACCGCCGCCGCCGACGCGTCAGGAGTGTTGACCGCACTCGCGGTCGACGTGCTCGTCGACGCCGGCGCCTACGGCAACCACAGCCCGGGAGTGATGTTCCACGGGTGCGGGGAGTCGATGTCGGTGTACCGGTGTGCGAACAAGCGGGTCGACGCCCGCGCGGTGTATACGAACAACCTCCCGTCGGGGGCTTTCCGCGGCTACGGACTCGGGCAGCTGATCTTCGCGATCGAATCCGCGCTGGACCAGCTCGCCGACCGTCTCGGGATGGACCCGTTCGATTTCCGGCGGCGCAACGTGGTCGTGCCGGGCGACGACTTCGTCGACGCGCACGTGCTCGATGACGATCTGACGTTCGGAAGCTACGGGTTGGACCAGTGCCTCGATCTCGCGCAGGCCGCGCTGCGCCGGGGCAACGGCGTGGCCGCTCCGCCCGGACCGCAGTGGCGCACAGGCGAGGGTATGGCGGTCGCGATGATCGCCACCATCCCGCCGCGCGGCCACCTCGCCGAGGCGGCGGTGAGCATCGACGCCGACGGGCGGTACACCCTGCGCGTCGGGACGGCCGAGTTCGGCAACGGGACCACGACCGTGCACGCGCAGATCGCGGCCACCGCACTCAACACGGTCGTCGACAACATCTCGATCACCCAATCCGACACGGCGGCAACCGGATACGATACCGGCGCGTTCGGCTCGGCCGGCACCGTGGTGGCGGGACAAGCCACGCTGGAAGCCGCGCAGAGACTCCGGTCCCAACTCGAGGCGGCGGCCTCGGAGATGACCGGTGTTCCCCGCGGTGCGTGCATGCTGACCCGCAACGGCGTGCACTGCGCGGGTCAGCTACTCGATTTCGCCGATCTGCCCGTGCCGCTGACCGGCCACGGCCGCCACGGCGGCACCCCCCGCTCGGTCGCGTTCAACGTGCACGCCGTCCGCGTCGCCGTCGACGTCGAGACCGGTGAGGTGCGCATCCTGCAGAGCGTGCACGCTGCCGACGCGGGGGTGGTGATGAACCCGCAGCAATGTCGAGGGCAGGTGGAAGGCGGTGTGGCACAGGGCATCGGCTCGGCGTTGTACGAGGAGATGCACGTCGGCCCCGACGGCGCGGTGTGGACGACCACGTTGCGCAACTACCATCTGCCACAGCTGGCCGACATCCCGGCGACCGAGGTGTACTTCGCCGACACCTACGACACGTTGGGGCCTTTCGGCGCGAAGTCGATGAGCGAAGCGCCCTACAACCCGGTCGCCCCCGCGCTGGCGAATGCCATCGCCCGCGCCACCGGCGCACGGGTGTACCGCCTCCCGATGACGCCGGCCCGGATCTGGCGAGCGCTCAGTTCTTCCGGCGAACAGACATGAACTCGAGCAGACACGCCGCGGAATCACTCGAGATTGTGTCTGTTCGCCGGAAGAACTAGAGCCGCTCGATGATCGTGACGTTGGCGGTGCCGCCGCCCTCGCACATGGTCTGCAGGCCGTAGCGGCCGCCGGTACGTTCCAGCGTGTTCAGCATGGTCGCGAAAAGCTTTGCCCCCGTGGCGCCGAGCGGGTGACCGAGCGCGATCCCGCCACCGCTGGGGTTCACTTTCGCGGGATCGGCCTTGATCTCCTTGAGCCAGGCCTGCACCACCGGCGCGAACGCCTCGTTGATCTCGACCGTGTCGATGTCGTCGATCGTCAGCCCGGTCTTCTCCAGCGCGTAGCGGGTGGCGGGAATCGGCCCGGTCAGCATGAACACCGGGTCGGCACCGCGGGCGCTGATGTGGTGGATGCGGGCGCGGGGCTTGAGGCCGTGCTCCTTGACCGCCTGCTCGGACGCCAGCAAGACCGCGCTGGCGCCGTCGGAGATCTGGCTGGCCATCGCCGCGGTCAGCCGGCCGCCGTCGACGAGGGTGTTCAGCGCGGCCATCTTCTCCAGGGAGGTGTCACGCGGGCCCTCGTCGACCCGGAAGCCCTCCACCTCGAGGATCTCGTTGTCGAAGTGGCCCGCCCGGATCGCCGCCTGCGCGCGCTGATGACTGGTCAGCGCGAACTGCTCCATGTCCTCCCGGCTGATGTCCCACTTCTCGGCGATCATCTCGGCCCCGCGGAACTGGGAGATCTCCTGATCCCCGTAACGATGGAGCCAGCTCTTGGATTCGTTGGTGGGAGAGGTGAACCCGAACTGTTCGGCGACGGTCATCGCCGAGCTGATCGGGATCTGGCTCATGTTCTGCACGCCGCCGGCCACGATGAGATCGGCCGTGCCGGACATGATCGCCTGGGCGCCGAACGAGATGGCCTGCTGGCTCGATCCGCACTGTCGGTCGACGGTCACGCCCGGCACCTCTTCGGGGAAACCGGCCGCCAGCCACGACAACCGCGCGATGTTGCCGGCCTGCGGACCGATCGCATCGACACAGCCGGCGATCACGTCGTCCACGGCACCCGGATCGACGTCGTTACGGTCGAACAGGCCGCGCCAGATCACCGCGCCCAGGTCGACCGGATGTACACCGGCCAGCGATCCGTTGCGCTTACCGATGGCGGTGCGGACGGCGTCGATGACATATGCGTCAGCCATTGTGGACTCCTTCTGTCGGGGTGATTCCACCGAGAACGATCGAAAGGTATTGCCGGCCGACCTCCTCGGCGGTCAGCGGACCGCCCGGCTGGTACCACCGGACCGACACCCAGGTGGTGTCGCGGATGAATCGGTAGACGAGGTCGACGTCGACATCCGGACGGAAATGCCCTTCCTCGATGCCCTGGGTGAGCACGTCGATCCACATCTTGCGCTGTTCTTTGTTGCGTTCCTCGACGTAGGCGAACCGTGGCTGCGCGGAGAGCCGCTTGGCCTCGTCCTGATAGATCACCACCTCGGCGTGCCGGGTCGCGATGGCCTCGAACGACGCCATGAACAGCCCCTTGAGGCGTTCGAGCGGGTTCGGTTCCGTCTCGACGATCTGCCGGTAACGGTCGAAGAGCCAGTCGAGGAAGCCGCGCAGCACCTCGTCGACCATCTCCTCCTTCGACGAGAAGTGGTGATAGAGGCTGCCCGAGAGGATTCCGGCCGAGTCCGCGATGTCGCGCACGGTGGTGGCGCGCAGGCCACGCTCGGCGAACATCGTCGCGGCGAGCGCGAGGAGCTCGTCGCGACGGGTGTTGGTGGCTCCGGCGCTCATGGGTGCTGGCTCGACACCGAGATCACCTCACCGGTGAGGTAACTGGAGTAGTCACTGGCCAGGAACGCGATGGTGGCCGCGACCTCCCACGGTTCGGCGGCCCGGCCGAACGCCTCGCCCTGGGCCAGCCGGTCGAGCAGCTCGGAGCTCGACGTCTTCTCCAGGAACTTGTGCCGGGCGATGCTCGGCGACACCGCGTTGATCCGCACGCCGTACTCGACCGCCTCGATCGCGCTGCACCGTGTCAGCGCCATGACACCGGCTTTGGCTGCGGCGTAATGCGATTGAGAGTGCTGCGCACGCCAGCCCAGCACGCTGGCGTTGTTGACGATCACCCCGCCGTGCCCGGCGTCACGGAAGTAGCGCAGCGCGGCCCGCGTCGCCCGCATCACCGACGTCAACGTCACGTTGAGCACCCGGTCCCATTCGTCGTCGGTCATGTCGATCACCGGGGTCTGACCGCCGAGGCCTGCGTTGTTGACCAACACGTCGAGCCGTCCGGCTTTGTCGACCGCCTCGGCGAACAGCCCGTCGACCGCCGCGGTGGAGGTGACGTCGCACACCACGGCGTGGACCTTGCCCAGGCCGAGCGCGGCGAGGTCGTCGCGCGTCTCACCCAGGCGGCGCTCGTGGTAGTCGGAGACCACGACGTCGGCGCCTTCGGCCAGCGCACGCCGCGCGGTCGTCGAGCCGATCCCGGTGCCCGCGGCGGCGGTCACCAGCACCACCTTGCCGGACAGCAGGTTGTGGCCCTCGATCTCGGCGGGGGCAACGGACAAGTCACTGGTCACGGGCGGGCCTCTCTGGGCAGGCCGAGCACACGCTCGGCGATGATGTTGCGCTGCACCTCATTCGAGCCGCCGTAGATGGTATCGGCGCGGGAGAACAGGTACAGCCGCTGCCACTCGCTGAATTCTCCCTCGGGCAGTGTGAGGCCCGCCGTGCCCACCACATCCATCGCGATCTCTCCCAGCTCGCGATGCCAGTTGGCCCACAGCAACTTCGACACGGAATCTTGACCCGGCCGTTCGACGTCCATCGTGGCCAGGGCGTACGAACGCATCGCGCGCAGACCCGCCCATGACCGGGTGAGCCGCTCCCGGATCAACGGATCGTCGGCGGCGCCCGTGCGCTTGGCCAGCTCGACGAGGTTGGAATGCTCGCGCGCGTAACGGATCTGCTGGCCCAGCGTGGACACGCCGCGTTCGAACGTCAGCAGTCCCATCGCCACTCGCCACCCGTCACCGGGTTCCCCGACCACCAGGTCGGCATCGGTGCGGGCATCGGTGAAGAACACCTCGTTGAACTCCGAGTCCCCGGTGAGCTGGATGATGGGGCGGATCTCGACGCCGGGCTGATCCAGTGGCACCAGCAGGAACGACAGGCCGGCGTGCCGCTTGGACCCCTTCTCCGAGCGCGCCACCACGAAACACCACTGCGCCCAGTGCGCCAGCGACGTCCACACCTTCTGGCCGTTGAGGATCCACTGGTCACCGTCGAGCACGGCCGTGGTCGACACATTGGCCAGATCACTACCTGCGCCGGGCTCGGAGTAGCCCTGCGACCACAACTCGGTGACGTCGAGGATCTTCGGCAGGAACCGCTTCTGCTGCTCAGGTGTGCCGTAGGCGATCAACGTGGGGCCGAGGAGTTCCTCGCCGAGGTGGTTGACCTTGTCGGGCGCATCGGCCTTCGCGTACTCCTCGTAGAACGCGACGCGGTGGGCCACCGACAACCCGCGGCCGCCGTGCTCCTCCGGCCACCCCAGACACGTCAGACCGGCGGCCGCCAGGTGGCGGTTCCAGGCCAGCCGCTCCTCGAAGGCCTCGTGTTCGCGACCGGGACCGCCCAACCCCTTGAGTGCCGCGAAGTCGCCGACCAGGTTCTCGGCCAGCCAGTCGCGGACCTGCGCCCTGAACTCCTGGACCTCAATCACCCCTGTAGGCTAACCTACCAAGCACTTGCTCGGGTAACCGATCCCCAAGGAGTTCCATGACCACCGCCGCGAGAACCACTCCCGCGGTTCTGGACCACATCGCGCGTGAACTCCCCGACCACCCCGCAGTCGTCACGCCCGCCGGGACGCTGACGTTCGCGCAGCTGCGCGCCGAGGTTCGCCAGGCCGCGGCCGCCTTGATCGCGGCGGGCACCGCTGCCGGTGACCGCATCGCGATCTGGTCGCCGAACACATGGCACTGGGTGGTGGCCTGCCTCGCCGTCCACCACGCCGGCGGCGTGCTCGTCCCTCTGAACACCCGCTACACCGCCAGCGAGGCCACCGACATCCTCGCGCGCACCGCGGCGCCGCTGCTGTTCGCCTCAGGGGCGTTTCTCGGTGCCGACAAGGCGGCGAGCATCGAACGGTCCTCGCTGCCCGCGCTGCGGCACATCGTGCGTATCCCCGTCGACGTCGACGACGGCACGTGGGACGAGTTCATGGCCACCGGAACGGATCTGGCCGCCGTCGACGCCCGCGCTGCGGCCGTCGGCGCCGACGACGTCTCCGACATCCTGTTCACCTCGGGCACCACCGGCCGCAGCAAGGGAGTCCGTTGCGCGCACCGACAATCCCTCGATGCGTCGGCGGCCTGGGCCGCCTGTGGGCAGCTCACCAGCGCCGACCGCTACCTGTGCATCAACCCGTTCTTCCACAACTTCGGCTACAAGGCCGGCATCCTGGCCTGCCTGCAGACCGGTGCGACGCTGTTCCCCGCCCTGACCTTCAACCCCGAGGCCGCGATGCGGGCCGTCGAAGAGCACCGCATCACCGTGCTGCCCGGGCCGCCGACCATCTACCAGACCCTGCTCGACCATCCGCGCCGCGCCGAGTTCGACCTGCACTCGCTGCGTTTCGCGGTCACCGGCGCCGCGACGATCCCGGTGGTGCTGATCGAGCGGATGCAGAACGAGCTCGACATCGACATCGTGCTGACCGCGTACGGGCTGACCGAGGCCGCCGGGTTCGGGACGATGTGCCGCGCCGACGACGACGCGGTGACCGTCGCCACCACGTCGGGCCGGCCGATCGCCGACTTCGAACTGCGCATCGGCGACCAGGGAGAAGTCTTGCTCCGCGGGCCCAACGTGATGCTGGGCTACCTCGACGACCCGGACGCCACGGCCGCGGCGATCGACGCCGAGGGCTGGCTGCACACCGGTGACGTCGGCGAACTCGATGACGCCGGCAATCTCAAGATCACCGACCGGCTCAAGGACATGTACATCTGCGGCGGCTTCAACGTCTACCCCGCCGAGATCGAGCAGGTGCTCGCGCGGCTGCCCGGTGTCGCCGAGGTCGCCGTCATCGGCGTACCCGACGAGCGGCTCGGGGAGGTCGGCAAGGCGTTCGTCGTGACGCTGCCCGGCACCGAGCTGACCGCCGCGTCGGTGATCGATCACGCGCGCGCCCACCTCGCCAACTTCAAGACCCCGCGCTCGGTCGAGTTCCTCGACGCGCTGCCCCGCAACCCCGGCGGCAAGGTGGTCAAACCTCAACTGAGAGAGAGGAACTGATGGACCTCCACATCGACGACGACACCGAGGCGTTCCGCGCCGAGGTTCGCGCATTCCTCGAGGGTCACACCGGCGACTTCCCCACCGAGTCCTACGACACCGCCGAGGGTTTCGAACAGCATCGACGGTGGGACAAGATCCTCTTCGACGCCGGGCTGTCGGTGATCACCTGGCCGCAGCGCTACGGCGGCCGCGACGCCTCGCTGCTGCAGTGGATCGTGTTCGAGGAGGAATACTTCCGCGCCGGCGCACCGGGACGCGCCAGCGCCAACGGCACCTCGATGCTCGCACCCACGCTGTTCGCGCACGGCACCGAAGAGCAACGCGATCGCATCCTGCCGAAAATGGCCAGCGGCGAGGAGATCTGGGCGCAGGCGTGGTCAGAGCCCGAGTCGGGCAGCGACCTGGCGTCGCTGCGCTCGACCGCCACCCGCACCGACGGCGGCTGGCTGCTCAACGGGCAGAAGATCTGGAGCTCACGCGCGGTGTTCGGGGAGCGCGCGTTCGGGCTGTTCCGTTCCGACCCAGAGGCACAGCGGCACAAAGGCCTCACCTACGTGATGTTCGATCTGAAGGCCGACGGCGTCACCGTGCGGCCGATCGCCCAACTCGGGGGCGCCACGGGTTTCGGAGAGATCTTCCTCGAAGACGTGTTCGTGCCCGACGAGGACGTCATCGGTGGCGTGCACGACGGCTGGCGCGCCGCGATGAGCACGTCGAGCAACGAGCGCGGCATGTCGTTGCGCAGCCCCGCGCGGTTCCTGGCACCTGCCGAACGGCTTGTCGCCCAGTGGAAGAACGATCCGAAGCCGGAGTTCACCGATCGGGTGGCCGATGCGTGGATCAAGGCCCAGGCCTACCGGCTGCACACCTTCGGTACCGTGACACGCGTGGCGGCCGGCGGCGAGCTCGGTGCCGAGTCGTCGATCACCAAGGTGTTCTGGTCCGACTTGGACGTGGCACTGCACCAGACCGCGCTGGATCTGCGCGGTGCCGACGGCGAGCTGATGGACAGCGTCACCGAGGGGCTGCTGTTCGCGCTCGGCGGCCCGATCTACGCGGGTACCAACGAGATCCAGCGCAACATCATCGCCGAGCGGCTGCTGGGCCTGCCCCGAAAGTAGACGAGACGTGAACTTCGAGATCGACGACCAACAGCGGGACTTCGCCGCGAGCATCGACGCCGCCCTCGGTGCGGCCAACGTCCCGGACGCGGTGCGGGCATGGGCGGCCGACGACACCGGGCCCGGCCGCAAGATCTGGGCGCAACTGGCCGACCTGGGCGTGACCGCGCTGATGGTGGCCGAACGATTCGACGGCATCGACGCCCACCCGGTGGATCTCGTGGTCGCCCTGGAACGGCTGGGCCGGTGGAACGTTCCCGGCCCGGTCGTCGAATCCATCGCTGTCGCACCGGTTCTGCTCGCCGACGACGAGCGGTCCGGTGCGCTGGCTGCGGGTGAGCTGATCGCCACGGTCGCCGCACCCCCGAGAGTCCCCCGCGCCGTCGACGCCGACACCGCCGGGCTCGTGCTGCTGATCGACGACGAGACGGTGGCAGAGGCCACGCCCGCCGAGCCGCACGCGTCCGTCGACCCCAGCCGCCGCCTGTTCGAGGTGACCCCGAGCGGGGCCGCGCATCCCGCCGACGGGGCGCGCGCGTTCGAGTTCGGTGCACTGGCGACGGCCGCACAACTGGTGGGAGCGGCGCAGGCCATGCTGGACGCGTCGGTCTCCTATGCCAAGCAGCGCAGCCAATTCGGCACCGTCATCGGCACGTACCAGGCCATCAAGCACAAGCTCGCCGACGTGCTGATCGCCGTCGAGATGGCGCGCCCGCTGGTGTACGGGGCAGCGCTCGCACTGGCCGACGGCTCCCCCGACACCGCGCGTGATGTGAGCGCCGCCAAGGTCGCCGCCGCCGATGCGGCGTTGCTCGCCGCCCGCTCGGCGCTGCAGACCCACGGCGCGATCGGATACACCCAGGAACACGACCTGTCGCTGCTGCTGCTCCGGGCGCAGGCCCTGCGGCCCGCCTGGGGTGACCCCACGTGGCACCGTCGACGAGTGTTGGAGGCATTGTGACGTCGAGCGACGAACGGGAGATGCTGCGCGACACCGTCGCAGCGCTGATCGACAAGCACGCCTCACCCGAGGCGGTACGAACGGCCGCCGCGTCCGAACGCGGCTACGACGAGTCGCTCTGGGCGATGCTGTGCGAGCAGGTGGGTGCCGCGGCGCTGGTGGTGCCCGAGGACCTCGGCGGCGCGGGCGGTGAACTCGCCGACGCCGCAGTGGTACTCGGCGAACTGGCCAGGGCACTGGTGCCCACGCCGCTGCTGGGCACCACGCTCGCCGAACTCGCCCTCCTCTCGCGGCCCGAGCCGCCCGCAGATCTGCTGGAGTCGCTGGCCGAGGGCAGCGCGATCGGCACCGTCGTGTTCGACCCCGGCTACGTCGTCAACGGCAACGTGGCCGACGTCGTCATCGCCGCCGACGGGGAAAACGTGAGCCACTGGCGGACATTCACCTCGACCGCGGCCGTCGCGATGGACATCACCCGTCCGCTGGCTGCGCTGGAACCCGGCGACACTGTGGTGCTCGGACCGGACCCGGGGATGGCCGACATGGCGGCGATCCTCCTCGCTGCCGAACAGGTCGGCGCGGCATCGCGCTGCCTGGACCTGACAGTCGCCTACACGAAGGACCGGGTCCAGTTCGGCCGGCCGATCGGCAGCTTTCAGGCGCTCAAACACCGGATGGCCGATCAGTACGTCGCGGTCGAGACCGCCCGCGCGATCGTCGACGAGGCCATCGAGGAGTACACCGCGGCACCCTCGCCGGTGGCGGCGGCACGGGCCCGGCTGGCTGCCAGCGAGGCGTTCACCGGTGTCGCCGCCGAGGCGGTGCAGATGCACGGCGGTATCGCGATCACGTGGGAGAGCGACATCCAGCTCTATTTCAAGCGGGCCCATGGCAGCGCGCAGCTGCTCGGAGCCCCCCGCGAGCAGGTGCGCCGCCTCGAATCTGAACTGTTCTAGCCTGGCTGCATGAGCGTTTCGCTGCGGTCCGGCATCCCCCCGTTCTATGTGATGGATGTCTGGCTCGCCGCGGCGGAGCGGCAACGCACGCACGGCGATCTGGTCAATCTGTCCGCCGGGCAGCCCAGCGCGGGCGCGCCGACGGCCGTTCGCGAGGCGGCGATCGCAGCGCTGAACAACGATCGTCTCGGCTACACCGTCGCACTCGGCATCCCCGAGTTGCGTGCTGCGATCGCCGCGACCTACGACCATCGGCACGGCCTGGCTGTCGCCCCCGATGACGTCGTGATCACCACCGGCTCCTCGGGCGGGTTCCTGCTGGCGTTCCTGGCCTGCTTCGACGCCGGCGACCGGGTCGCGATCGCCAGTCCCGGCTACCCCTGCTACCGCAACATCCTGACCGCGCTCGGCTGCGACGTCGTGGAGTTGCCCTGTGGACCCGACACCCGCTTCCAGCCGACCCTGGACATGCTCACGAACCTGGACCCACCCGTGGCCGGCGTCATCGTGGCGAGCCCGGCAAACCCCACCGGGACCGTGATCCCGCCTGCCGAGTTGGCGGCGATCGCGACGTGGTGCGCCGAGTCCGGTGTGCGCTTGATCAGTGACGAGGTGTACCACGGCCTGGTCTACCCAGGGGCTCCCGACACCAGCTGTGCATGGGAGACATCACGCGAAGCCGTTGTGGTGAACAGTTTTTCGAAGTACTTCGCGATGACCGGATGGCGGCTGGGGTGGCTGCTGGTGCCGGAGGAGTTACGCAGGGCCGTGGACCGGCTGACGGGGAACTTCACCATCTGCCCGCCGGTCCTCCCCCAGCTGGCGGCCGTCGCCGCGTTCACCGAGGACTCCATCGCCGAGGCGGAGGCGTTGCTCGACGGCTACGGCGCCAATCGCACATTGCTGCTCGACGGTCTGCGCGGGCTCGGAATCGACCGCCTCGCACCCGCAGACGGCGCGTTCTACGTCTACGCCGACGTCTCCCACGTGACCACGGATTCGCTGCGCTTCTGCTCGACGCTGCTGTCGGACACCGGCGTCGCGATCGCGCCGGGAGTCGACTTCGACACGGTGCGGGGAGGAGCGTCGGTGCGGCTGTCCTTCGCCGGACCGTCCGCCGACATCTCCGAGGCGCTGCGCCGCATCGGCGCGTGGCTGCGGTGACGCTCAGCCGAGCCCGGTCGACGAGCGACGCCGCCGCGAGATCGCGTCGACGCTCGCCGCGAGCAGCAGCACACCGCCGGTGACCAGGAAGTTGATGTAGGACGACTGGTTGAGCAGGCCGAGCCCGTTGGCGATGGTCGCCACCACCACACCGCCGATCACCGCGTCGACCGCGCGACCGCGCCCACCGAACAGCGAGGTGCCGCCGATGACCGCCGCACCCACTGCGTACAACAGCGTGTTGCCTGCACCCGAGGACGCCGACACCTTACCGGCGTAGGACGCGGCGATGATGCCGCTGAGCGCCGCCATCGACGACGCCACGACGAACACGGACACACGGATGCGGTTGACTGAAATGCCCGCGCGGCGAGCGGCTTCCGCGTTGCCGCCGACAGCGTAGACATGCCTGCCGTACGACGTGCGCTGCAGCACGAACGTCATGACGATCAACAGCACCACGATCAGCGGAAGAACGTAGGGCACGCCCCGGATCTGCACGTTGGGGTTGACGCTGCGGTTGACGCTCATCACGAACGTCACACCGAGCACCACAGCCGCGACGGCTGCGATGCGCGCCGCGACCACACCGGACGGCGCATGGGCCAGGTTCAGGGCGCGCTTGCGCCGGTACTGCACGACCTCCAGCACGGCGAAACCCACCACGACCAGCCCGGCGATCGTCCACCCCACCGGCACCGCCAGATTGCTGATGGTCAGCCCGCGGATCACCGGATCGTCGACCCGCACCGATCCGCCCTCACCGATGAGCTTGAGCGTCACGCCCTGTAGTCCGAGGAAGAACGCCAACGTGACCACGAACGACGGGATTCCGAGCTTGGCCCGCAGCACACCGATACACAGACCGATCACCGCGCCGGACGCGATCCCGGCGAGCACCGCCGCCCACCACGGCCAGCGCAGATCGACCATCGTCAACGCCATCACGCACGCCGACACCCCACCGGCGACGCCGGCGGACAGGTCGATGTCGCCGAGCAGCAGCACGAACACCAGACCCATCGCCAGCACGCAGATGGCCCCGGCCTGGGTGACGAGGTTGGCCAGGTTCAGCGCCGACATGAACCGGTCGTTGGCGAACCCGAACACCACGAAGAGCACGATCAAGCCGAGAACCGCAGGCAGTGAACCCATGTCACCGCCGCGGACCCGGCGCACGTAGGAGCGCACCGCATCCGCGAAACCTGCGTCGGAGCGTGCGTCGATCGCGAAGTCCGAGTGCGCGGTGGCGCCGGTGACTGTCGCCATGGTGGGGGTGTCCTTCCCGGGTGTCACAGGGTTTCGGAGGCGTCGACCGGGGCCAGTCCGAGGGAGCCCGACCGGCCCGCGGTGATCAGCTCGACCACCTGACCGTGGGTGACGTCGCCGGCCTTCACGTCGGCGGCGACCCGGCCGAGGTACAGCGCGCAGATCCGGTCGGCCACCGAGAACACGTCGGCCAGATTGTGGGAGATCAGCACGACTCCCACACCCTGGTCGGCGAGCCGACGCACCAACTCGATCACCTGCTGGGTCTGCGCGACCCCGAGTGCGGCGGTGGGCTCGTCCAGCAGAACGACTTTCGACTTCCACAGCACCGACTTCGCGATCGCGACGGTCTGCCGTTGACCACCCGACAGACTCGACACCGTCTGCCGCACCGAAGCGACCGTCCGCACCGACAGCGAGGTGAGCGCGTCGCGCGCCATCGTCTCCATCCGTGCCTCGTCGAGCATGCCGCGCGTGGTGAGTTCCCGGCCCAGGAACATGTTCTCGACGATGTCGAGGTTGTCGCACAGCGCGAGATCCTGGTACACCACCTCCACCCCGAGCGCCGACACATCGGTGGGTCCGTGCACGGTGACCGGACTCCCGCCGAACAGATAGGTGCCGCTGTCGATGGGGTGTATTCCGGCGATCGCCTTGACCAACGTCGACTTCCCGGCACCGTTGTCCCCCACGAGGGCGGTGACCTGCCCGGGATACACGCGGAAGTCGATGTCGTGCAACACATGGACGACGCCGAAACTCTTGTTGACGCCGCGCAATTCGAGGATGGGCTCGCTGGCCGAGAGCCTGTCATCCATGGGTGCTCAGACTCCTGCCGCCGAGCACATCGCCGCGAACTGGCCCGCGCACACCTCGTCCTTGGACTGGCCGCCGTCGGTGAACACGACGTCGACGTTGTCCTTGGTGATCGACTTCGGAGTCAGCAGCACCGATGGCACGTCTCGGTTGCCCTGATCGTCGCGTGAGGTGCTGTTGGTCTCCGGCGTCTGCCCGTTGGCCAAGGCGATCGCCGCCTTCGCCAATGCTCCCGCCTCCTCGGTCGCGGACTTATACACCGTCATGCACTGTGTCCCGGCGAGGATGTTCTGCAGCCCTTCGACCGTGGCGTCCTGTCCGGTGACCGGCACCTGTCCGGCCCGCTTGTTCTTGTCCAGGATCGAGATCACCGAACCGGCGAGGCCGTCGTTCGCGGCGTACACGCCGTCGACCTTTCCGCCGGCGGCGGTGTAGAGCTGCTCGAAGATGGTGACCGCCTTGTCGTTGTCCCAGTCGGGGACGGCCTGTTCGCCGACGTTGGTGATGGTCGGTGTCGCATCGATCACCGAATGCGCACCGGAGGAGAACAGCGTCGCGTTGTTGTCGGTCGGCGAGCCGTTGAGGAACACCACGTTGGCCGGCTTGCCGCCGAGGCAGTCGACCAACCCCTGGCCTTGCAGCTCACCGACTTTGGTGTTGTCGAACGAGACGTAGGCGTCGGCGGAACCACCGAGGGTGAGGCGGTCGTAATCGATGGTCTTCACGCCCTGGGCGGCCGCCTTCTGCTGGATGGAGGCGCCGCTGTCTGAGTCGAGGTTCACGATGGCCAGGACGGTGACCCCGTCGGCGATCATGCCGTCGGCGATGGTGGCCATCTGATCGGCCGAGCCCTCGGCATTCTGGATGTTGTACGGCACCCCGGCTTCTTTGAAGGCCGCCTCCAGCGCCGGCCGATCCTTGGATTCCCACCGGACCGAGGACTTCGTGTCGGGCAGGATGACGCCGACCTTGCCGGCGCCGGCCTGCGCGTTGTCCCCTCCGGAGTCGGAGCTGCTGCAGGCGCTGAGGGTGGCCGCCACCACCGTGGTGGCGAGAAGGGCGGACAGCAGAGTGCTCGATCGTTTCACGGGATTCGCCTCCGGTGCAGTTTTGTTATCGTGGGCAACTTATAACGTGATACACGTCACGTCCAGAGTGTCAGCGGGCGCCCATCAGGTGCTCCAGGGCCAGCTGGTGCAACCTGACGAAGCCGAATCCCTTTGCGCCGAAGTAGGAGTCGGCGTCGAACTCCTCGTACGCCGACCGGTCGGCCAGCAGGTCGGCGTATGTTTCGCCGGGATCGAGCGTCGGCGTCCGGAGTTCGGCGACCTTTGCCTGCGACATCGCCTCGGCCACCGCGGGATCCGCCCGGAAGGCCGCCGCGCGTTCTTTGAGCAACAGGTACATGCGCATGTTCGCAGCCGCCGATTCCCAGACCCCGTCGACGTCCTCGGTGCGGCTGGGCTTGTAGTCGAAGTGGCGCGGACCGGTGTAGGCGGCGCCACCGTCGACACCGCCGTGCTCGAGGAGGTCGACCAGAGCGAACGCGTTGGCGAGATCCCCGTGGCCGAACACCAGATCCTGGTCGAACTTGATGCCGCGCTGCCCGTTGAGGTCGATGTGGAACAGCTTGCCACTGTAGAGCGCCTGACCGATGCCGTGCACGAAGTTCAGGCCGGCCATCTGTTCGTGACCCACCTCCGGGTTGACTCCCACCATCTGCGGGTGAGCGAGTGTGTCGATGAACGCGAGCGCATGTCCGACCGTCGGGAGCAGGATGTCGCCGCGCGGCTCGTTCGGCTTGGGTTCGATGGCGAACCGGATCTCGATGTTCTGGTCGATGACGTACTCGCACAGCAGGTTCAGTGCCTCGCGGTAACGCTCGAAGGCAGCGTGGACGTCTTTGGCGGAATCGTATTCGCTGCCTTCACGCCCACCCCACAGCACGAAGGTCTGTGCCCCGAGTTCGGCGGCCAGATCGAGGTTGCGCAACACCTTGCGCAGCGCGAAACGACGCACGCCGCGGTCGTTGCTGGTGAATCCCCCGTCCTTGAACACCGGCTGGCTGAACAGATTCGTCGTCACCATCGGCACCGTCATGCCTGTCGCCGACAGCGCTGAGGTGAGCCGCTCGATCATCCGTCGACGCTCGGCATCGGAACTGCCGAACGGGAAGAGGTCGTCGTCGTGGAACGTCAACCCGTACGCGCCGAGTGCTGCGAGTCGCTCGACCGCCTCGACCACATCCAGCGAGGGGCGGGTCGCGACGCCGAACGGATCGCCGGCCGTCCAGCCAACGGTCCAGAGCCCGAAGGAGAATTTGTCCGCCGGTGTCGGGGTGAGGTTCTGGGTGGTTTCGGTGCCGGACTCCACCAAGGTCATGTCGAAAGCCCTCCGAAAGCTGTAGTTTGTTCTCTGCGCGAACATAAGATGTGCTCTGTACCACTGTCAAGGCCTGGAGGTGACCCGTGACATCCCCGCGGTCTGGTGCGGGCGCCGACGGTGTGCGGCGTCGAAACCTGTCGAACGTGCTGACTCTGGTGCACCGCCACGGCGCGCTGAGCCGCGCCGAACTGACCCGCCGCACGGCGTTGTCCCGGTCGACCATCAAGGATCTGGTCGAAGAGTTGGTGGCGCGAGGTCTGGCCGAGGAGCTGCCGGCCGCGCCGGTCTCTCAAGTGGGCAGGCCGAGCCCCATCGTCCGCCCGGGGCGGCGGGTCGTGGCAGCGACCGTCATCCCGGAGGTCGACGCGGTCACCATCGGCGTGGTCGCAATGGGCGGCACCGTACTGGAGGTGGTCCGGTGCCCGACCGAGAGTGTGCCGACGCCCGATGAGGCCGTGTCGGTGGCCGCCGAGATCGTGCAACGAATCGCCCGCACGCTGCCCGAAACCAGCGCACTCACCGCAATCGGTGTCGCGGTGCCGGGTTTGGTGCACAGCCCGGAATCGACGGTGCAACTCGCGCCCAATCTCGACTGGCACGACGTCAAGATCGGCGAATTGCTCAGTGCAGCAACGGGTTTACCGGTCTATGCCGCCAACGACGCCAACGCCGGAGCGATCGCGGAACATCTTTTCGGCCGACATCACGGCGCCGATCACCTCATCTACGTCAACGGCGGAACAACGGGCATCGGCGCCGGATTCGTGGTCGCCGGTGGCCTTCTCCAGGGCGTCGCCGGTTATGCGGGGGAATTGGGACACACGTTCGTCGGTGGAGCGGAACCCTGTCACTGCGGCAGCACCGGATGCCTGGAGACCGAAGTGACCCAGGCGCCGCTGGCACGGCTGATCGCCGAATCGGAACGCGTCGAACCCGGCGACGCGCAACCATGTCCGACCGATGCCGAACGTGATGTCTTACAACGCCAGGCCCGGTCGCTGGCGATCGCGCTGGGCAACGCCATCAACATGCTGAACCCCAGACTGGTGGTCCTGGGTGGTTTTCTGCGCGCCTTCCCCGCGTACGCCGGCGCGATCCTCCGGGAAGAGTTGAGCCGCCGCAGCATGGGCGGGCCTCGCGATCTCGTGCGGATCGTGCCGGCGACGCTGGGTGGCGAGACGGTCGTGATCGGCGCGGCCGAGCTCGCGTTCGCGCCGGTGTTGGCTGATCCGGCGAGGGCCTGACGGGACGGGGATCAGAACGGAACGTCGACGGCGCCGTTGGAGGTGTTGGCCTCGTCATGATTGCTGTCGATGTAGCCCAGGTGAACCGGTGACATCGGTTCGGTGCCGAATGGGATCAGCGGGTCGGCGCCGCCGTTCTGGCCGGTCGCCATCACATGACCGTCGGCGAGGGCTGGGGTGACGGCTGCCCCGGCGGGCGCGAACGCGATCAGCAGTCCCGCCAGGGCAGTGGCGAGGCCCGCGAATCCGGCGGCTTTGGTGGTGGTCATGTCGTCCTCCTGGCTGTGCGAATGTTGCTTCTCCGATCCTCATCTGTCGGTGGGTCGGCGTCGCCATGGCTGGCCACCAATTGCCCGGTAGTGCTAGCAGGAATGACGTGATGCTCCTATCTCTGTTAAGCGTCAAGCGACATCGATGAGCTGGGTGTTTAGCCAGCGGCGGTAGTTGGTGGCGAGGGTGTCGTCGCGTTTGAGGCCACGTTCGAGTCGGGAGATCTGGGTGGGCCAGACCCCGAAATGGTTGGCGACGGTGGTGAGGGTGATCTTGCGGGCTTGTCGGGTGGGGCGTAGATCGCTGTAGTCGTCGATCGGGCTGGGTGCGGTGAGGTGTCGAAACATTTCGCGGGCGATGGCTCGTTTGAGCAGCCGCAGGACGTCCTTTTTGGAACGTCCGACAGCCAGTTGTCGGGCGACGTAATCGCGGGTGCGCGGCTCATGGGACCAACGCACTAGAGCGATGCGGTGCAAAGCGTTGTTGGCGGCGCGGTCTCCACCGCGGGAGAGCCGATGCCGGGTGGTCTTTCCCGAGGAGGCGGGTATCGGCGCGGCGCCGGCGAGCATCGCGAACGCTGCCTCGCTGCGGAGGCGGTGGCTGTTGGTGCCGGCGGTGATAAGCAGTTGGGCGGCAGTATCGGGCCCGACGCCGTAGGCCGCCCGCAGGGCGGGGTTGAGCGCTGTGGTCAGGGAATCGAGCTCGGCGGCCAGGTCGCGGTCTTGGCGCTCGAGGAACTCGATGCGCTGTGCCAGTGCTTTGCAGGCGATCAGCACCGATACGGCGGTAGGGTCCTCGTGCGCGGTGGGGCGACACCGCGCCAGCGCGTCGATCAGGCGCAGCGTCGTGGGGTAGCGGCGATAACGCTCGCGGAGCTCGGCCGGAGCGGTGACCAGGAGGTCTTTGATCTGATTGATCGCTGCAGTGCGGGCTTTGATCGCGCCGCGGCGGGCGACCAATAGAGCTTTGAGCGCCCCGGCGTGGGGGTCTTTGGGCACGGCTAGGCTGTGGCCGGCCAACACCGCGCGGGCAGCGCTGTAGGCATCGAGTGGATCAGATTTCCCTTGCTTACGCCGTGCGGCGCGGTCGGGACGATTGACCTCGACGGTGTGAATATCGTTGGCCTGCAATGCCTGTGTGATGCCCGCGCCATAGGAGCTGGTTCCCTCAACGCCGACGGAGACGACCTCGCCGAAGCTACGCGCCCAGCAGATCGCCGCCCAATACCCGGTCGGGCTGGTGGCAAATTCGGCATCACCGAGCAGTTGACTGGTATCGGTGATCGCGGCCAGGTGAATGGTGTCGAGGTGGGTGTCGATGCCGATGACGACGCGACGTCGGGGTGTCACGATGGTGGTGTCCTCTCCGTGCAATGAACCGTGCGATGAGTGACAACCCGGTAGGGCGGGCAGACAAGACATTGATGAGGCAGCGGACAGGCTCCTGATTAAGTCATGTCCGCCCTACCAGGGCTGTTGCGGTGCTTGCCCGCACGTCGCCGGTGAGACAAATCAATTGGAAGACAACCCAACAGGGCGTCAGTCAGCGGACGAGTCATCACCGGCGGCGAACGAGCAAGACCATCCTCACCCGAAACTGATTAACAGCATCAATGTCGGTGGGGGGTTGTACGTTGGCGGCATGTTCGCACAGATGTTCGATGTCGATGGTTCGGCCTCCGAGGCTGAGCTGCGCGAGGTCGTGGCGCACTGCGAACGTGTGAAAGCTCGCGCGGCCGCGGTGCAGGCCCGCGCCACCGCGCTGTGGGCGGAGAAACGCCGCGCCGCCGAAACCGCTGCCGGGATGCCGGCCGCGAAGCAGGGGCGCGGGCTCGCCTCCGAAGTCGCGCTGGCCCGGTCTGATTCGCCCGCCCACGGTAACCAGCACCTCGGGTTCGCCCGCGCGCTGGTCGAGGAGATGCCCCACACTTTGGCCGCCCTGGCCGCCGGGGTCCTGACCGAGTGGCGAGCCACCCTGATCGTCAAACAATCCGCCTGCCTGACCGTGGAGGACCGGCGGACGTTGGATGCCGAGCTGTGCGCTGACCAGCAAGCGCTGGTGGGGTTGGGCAATGCCCGCATCGAAGCCGCCGCCGCGGCCATCGCAGCCCGCCTCGACGCCGCCGCGGTGGTTCAACGGAAAGAACGCGCGGCGGCGTCTGCGCGGGTGTCGACCCGGCCCGCGCCGAACGGCATGGTGCAGCTGACTGCGCTGATGCCACTGTCCCAGGGCATCGGGGTGTATGCCGCCTTGAAGCGTGAGGCTGACCTGTGCGGGGACGGGCGCCCGCGCGGACAGATCATGACCGACACCCTCTACCAACGGGTCACCGCCCGCCCGGCCGAGACGCCGGCGCCGATCGCGGTGAACCTGGTCATGGCCGACGCCACCCTCTTCGGCGACGACGACAGCCCCGGCTGGGTCGAGGGCTACGGGCCCGTGCCGGCGGCGGTGGTGCGCGACCTGGTGTCGGATGCCGTGGCTGATGAGACGGCGAAAGCGACACTGCGGCGGCTCTACCGCCACCCCACGTCGGGGCAGCTGGTCGCGATGGAATCGCGGGCGCGGATCTTCCCGACGGGGTTGGCGGCGTTCATCGGGCTGCGGGATCAGACGTGTCGCACCCCGTACTGCGACGCCCCCATCCGCCACCACGACCACGCAGTTCCCGCCCGCCACAGCGGACCCACCTCAGCGCTCAACGGATTGGGTGCCTGCGAAGCCTGTAACTACGCCAAAGAAGCCCCCGGCTGGACCGTCACCACCCACGACACCGAGGGCCGCCACACCGCCACCTACCGAACCCCCACCGGCGCGACCTACCACTCCACCGCACCACCACTACCCGGACCACCGACGGCCCGCCGCTACAGCGTGGTCGAGGGAATCCTCGCGATCGACTTGGTCAGGCGCGACGTTGCGTGACGTACCAGTCGAGCAGATCGGGATCGTCGACGGCACTGCGATCGACGACGGTGGCGGCATCGCGGCCCTGGAACAGTTTCTTGATCGGGACCTCGAGCTTCTTGCCGGTGCGGGTGTGCGGCACACCCGGCGCGACGATGATCTCGTCGGGCACGTGGCGGGGCGAGACCTCGGTGCGGATGGCTTCATTGATGCGTTGTCGCAGCGCATCATCGAGCTCGATTCCCCCGGCGAGAACCACGAACAGCGGCATCCAGTAACCGCCGTCGGGCTGTTCGGCCCCGATCACCAGCGCCTCGGCGATCTCGGGGAGGCGCTCGACAGCCTGGTAGATGTCGGCACTCCCCATCCGGATGCCGTGCCGGTTCAGGGTGGAATCGGAGCGGCCGTGCACGATGACGCTGCCGTGCTCGGTGATCGTGATCCAGTCACCGTGCCGCCACACACCCGGGTAAGTGTCGAAATAGGCCTCGCGGTAACGGCTTTGATCGGGATCGTGCCAGAACGCGATCGGCATCGACGGCATCGGCTTGGTGATGACGAGCTCGCCGACCTCGCCGCGGACCGGGTGACCCGACTCGTCCCAGGCGTCGAGCGCGACGCCGAGAAACGGCGCCGACAGCTCGCCGGGCCAGACGGCAACAGTGCGCACGCCGCCGATGAAGGCCGACACCACATCGGTGCCTCCGCTGATCGACGCGATCTGCACGCCGACGTTGTCGGCCAACCACAGGGACGACGACGCGGGCAGCGACGAGCCGGTGATCCCGATGCTCCGCAGTGCGGACAGATCATGGGTGACCGCAGGACGGGCATCGGCCTTGATGCAGCCGAGTACGTAGCCGGGGCTGGTGCCCAGCACCGTGGCGCCGACGCGAGCCGCAATGGCCCACAGTGCGTCGGGCTCCGGTGCGCTCGGGCTACCGTCGTAGCAGACGATCGTCGCACCGACCAGCAGCCCGGCGACCTGGAAATTCCACATCATCCAGCTCGGGCTGGTGTACCAGAAGAAGGTGTCGGCGGGTCCGATATCGGATTGCAGCGCAACAGCTTTGAGATGTTCGACGACGACGCCGCCATGGCCGTGCACGATGCCCTTCGGCAATCCCGTGGTGCCCGAGGAGAACAGGACCCACAGCGGATGGTCGAACGGCACGGCGACACTGTCGAGGCCGTGCGAGCTCACCTCATCGAGATCAGCGAGCGTGAACGTCGCCCTCAGCGTGGGCATCCCGTCCCGCAGCGCCGCGACGTCCGCACGCTTGTCGCGGTACTTGCCGGCGAAGTGATAGCCGTCGGCGGCGACGAGCACCGTGGGTTCGAGTTGGCCGAGCCGATCCAACGCTGCCTTCGCCGAATAGTCCTGACCACACGCACTCCACACCGCGCCAATGCTTGCCGTCGCGAGGAACGCGATCACCGCCTCGGCGATGTTGGGCAGGTAGCCGACCACCCGGTCACCGGCCGCTACACCGGTGGCGCGCAGCTTGTCGGCGAACGCCGCGGCGCGGCCGAGCATCTCCGCCCACGACACCTCGCGATCCGGCCCGTTCTCGCTGACCGAGATGATCGCGGGCCGGTCTGCGCGGGCATTGCGGACGACCGCGTCGACGTAGTTGCACGTGGTTCCGCGAAACCATTGCGCGCCAGGCATCTCCGCGTCTTCGAGCACCGTCGGTCCACGCTCACCGAGGTCGAAGTAGTCCCACAGCGTCGACCAGAACCCCTCGAGGTCATCGATCGACCACTGCCACAGCGCGTGGTAGTCCGGGTAGATGCCACCCGTCCGCCGCTCGGCGAAGCGCGCGAAATCTGTGACCCGGGCTTGGGCGACGTCGTCGTCGGAGGGCACCCACTGCGGCGCGTCGGTCGTCGCCGTCACCGAGCGCTCCATCCACCGTCCATCGTGTACGACGCGCCGGTCACCATCCCCGCCGCAGGTGTCGCAAGCCACGCCACCAAAGCACTCACCTCCTCGGGCTCGACCAGCCGCTTCACCGCACTCTCCTTGAGGAGGATGTCCGTGATGACCTGATCCTCGGCGATGTTATGCGTTCGCGCCTGATCGGCGATCTGCTTGGTCACCAACGGGGTCCGCACGTAGCCCGGGTTGACGCAATTGCTGGTGACGCCGTGCGGGCCGCCTTCGAGCGCGGTCACCTTGGACAGCCCCTCGAGCGCGTGCTTGGCCGTCACGTAGGCCACCTTGAACGGCGACGCCCGCAGCCCGTGGATGGACGAGATGTTGATGACGCGCCCGTAGCCCTCGCGGTACATGTGCGGTAGCGCCGCCCGGATCAACAGGAACGGCGCCTCCACCATCAGCGCCAGCATCGCGCGGAAGCGGTCAGGGGGGAACTCGGCGATCTCGCTGATGCTCTGGATGCCGGCGTTGTTGACCAGGATGTCGACCTCGAGGCGCAGGTCTTCCAGCGCGGCGACATCCGACAGGTCCAGCGACCAGGCCGTCCCGCCGATCTCCTGGGCCAGCGCCTTGGCACCCACGTCGTCGATGTCGGCGACCGTGACCGACGCCCCACGAGAGGCGAGTTCGCGTGCGCACGCGGCGCCGATCCCGCTGGCCCCGCCGGTCACCAGCGCGGTGCGGCCACCCAGCTCGCTCATGCCGTGCCCACTCACGCGACGCCGGTCTTGGCGAGCTGTTCACGGTCGGCCTCGTCGAGCGTCTCGAGGTCCAGGCCCCTCGTCTCGCGCGTGAACCAGGCGGCGATCAGCGTGATGACGGCGGCGCCGGCGAGGTACACCGCGATCGGCACCCAGGTCCCGAAGTCGTCGAGCAGCCAGGTCGCGATCGCCGGCGCCAGCGAGCCGGCCACGATCGAGGTCACCTGGTAGCCGAGCGACACCCCCGAGTAGCGCATCCGGGTCGGGAACATCTCGGCCATGATCGCCGGCTGAGGCGCGTACATCAGCGAGTGGATCATCAGGCCGAGGATGATCGCGGCCATGATCAGCAGGTAGCTGCCGCTGTTCATCATCGGGAAGGCGAAGAACCCCCACGTCGCGGCCAGCACGGCACCGGTGATGTACACCGGGCGACGACCGAACCGGTCCGAGAGCCGGCCGACCTGCGGGATGACCAGGAAGTGCACGAAGTGCGCCGCGAGCAGCCACCACAGGATGTCGCTGGTGTCGGCGCCGACGTGGGTCTTGAGGTAGACGATCGAGAACGTGACGACGAGGTAGTACATGATGTTCTCGGCGAACCGCAGCCCCATCGCCGTGAACACCCCACGGGGATAACGCTTCAGCACCTCGACCACGCCGTAGGACACGGACTTGACCCGCTCCACCTCCTGCTGCGCCTCCACGAAGATCGGTGCGTCGGTGACCTTGGTGCGGATGTAATAGCCGATCAGCACGACCACTGCCGAGAGCCAGAACGCCACTCGCCAGCCCCACGACAGGAAGGCCGCATCGGACAGCGTGCCGGTGAGCACCAGCAGAACCACGGTCGCCAGCATGTTGCCGACGGGCACTGCGGCCTGCGGCCAGCTGGCCCAGAACGCCCGGTCCTTGCTCGGACTGTGCTCGGCGACGAGCAGCACGGCGCCGCCCCACTCACCGCCGACCGCGAAGCCCTGCAGGAAACGCAGGACCACGAGCAGGATCGGTGCCCACACCCCGATCTGGGCGTACGTGGGCAGGCAGCCCATCAGGAACGTCGCCACGCCGACGAGCAGGATCGCGAACTGGAGCAGCTTCTTGCGGCCGTGCTTGTCGCCGAAGTGCCCGAACACCACCCCGCCCAGCGGACGGGCGACGAAGCCGACCGCGTAGGTCAACAATGCCGCGATCAGTCCCGCGGCCTCACTCGTGCCTTCGGCGAAGAACACTTTGTTGAACACCAGCGTCGCGGCGGTGGCGTAGAGAAAGAACTCGTACCATTCCACGACGGTGCCGGCCATCGATGCGGCGACGACGCGCTTGAGACCGGTCGTGACCGACCCGTCGCCCTGTTGCGTACTCAATTCACACCCCTTTGTTGTGATGCCCACCACAGACCTCAATGAGTATTCCTGCAGCTACCCACCGCAGCAATGGCCAAAACCGCACGCGAGATCTGCAAAAATGCAGAAATGTCCTCGCCCGTGCGCCGCCCCAGCGCCGACGATCTGCTCGTTCTCCTCGCCGTCGGACGCACCGGTCGATACACCACCGCGGCAGAGGAACTCGGCCTCAACCACACCACGATCAGCCGTCGCATCACCGCTCTGGAGCGGGCGATGGGCGGACGCGTGCTCGCGCGAGTGGCCGGCGGCTGGGAACTCACCGAGCTCGGCCGCGACGCCCTCGCGGCAGCCGAGGCGGTCGAGTCGGCCGTACGCTCACTCACCGCCGACGCCGCGGGCAACCGCGTGCTCGAAGGCGTCGTCCGGCTGTCGGCCACCGACGGGTTCTCCGCCTACATCGCCGCACCCGCCGCCGCGGCGGTGCAGCGCAGGCACCCCGACGTCGCGGTCGAGATCGTCGCCGCCACCCGGCGCGCCACCCAGCAGCGCTCAGGACTCGACCTCGAAGTCGTGGTGGCAGAACCCGGCAGCGAACCTCGCGTGCACCGCGCCACCGCCCAGCGGTTGGGCGACTACTGCCTGGGCCTCTACGGTTCGCGCGACTACCTGGCCGAGCACGGGCCGCCCGCGGATGTGGCCGATCTACAGCGCTTTCCGCTGGTCTACTTCATCGACTCCATGCTGCAGGTCGACGATCTGGACCTGGCGACCAGCTTCGCCCCCGCGATGCGCGAATCGGTGACCTCCACCAATGTGTTCGTCCACGTCGAGGCCACCAGGGCGGCGGCGGGTCTCGGGCTGCTGCCGTGTTTCATGGCCGACCGGCACGGCGATCTGATCCGGGTGCTGTCCGAGACCGTGTCGGTCCGGTTGGCCTATTGGCTGGTCGCCAGGCCGGAGACACGGCGCCGGCCCGAGGTGGCTGCCGTCATCGAGGCGATCGAAGCGCAGATGAGCGCGCAGCACGACGCCCTGCTCGGCGTGGTGCTATAGGCCCAGCGCTTCCGCCGCCCGGTCCGCGGCCCGCGGGCCGGCCAGGTGACGCATCAGCAGGAGCCCGTCGATCAGCGCCAAGGTCGCTTCCGCTTCGCGCGTGCGCCGCGCCTGGGGACCTGTGAAGTAGTCGGCCAGCCACCCGACCCACGCCGTCATGAGCTGCGGCGCGACCTCGTGGAACGGGGCAACGCGCGCCGCGGCGAGGCCACACGCCTCGAAGTACACCGCGAACAGCGGATCCACCCTAGGGTCGGCCAGCGCCGGGTATGCCGCGGTGGCCATCTGCCGGTGATCCTCGGCGGTCGCCGGGAACGCGTCCGCGAGGACGCTCTGCAGCCGGATGCCGATGGCCACCAGGACATCGGTGACGAGAGCGTTCTTCGTCGGGAAGTAGTAGACGATGACGCGGTCGCTCGTCCCCAGGTGCCTCGCCAGCCGTCCGAAAGACAGGGAACTGAGGCCGTGCTCGACCGCGGTCCGCACTGCCCCTTCGAGGATCTCGTCGCGAGAATATTTGTGGCCCATCGGCCTTGATCGTAGTGGTTACTACAATCTAGAGTTTGTAGTAACCACTACAAACGTTGAGGAGCAACATGTCATCACCCGCAACACAGTCGACCGCCCACCGCGCCACGACCGCCATGGCAGTGCTCCGAGCCTTCGCCGGAGCGTTCTCCTGGATCAGTCCACGTCACGCCTGGCGGACGTTCCTGCTCGGAGCGATGCCCGCCGACGGCAGCACCGGGTTGATATCGCGCCTCTTCGGTATCCGGGATCTGCTGCTGGCGGCAGGGCTGCGCCACCCAGACGCGTCGGTTCGCCGCGCAGTCCTGCGCGCGGGGATCGTCATCGACAGCGCGGACATCGCCGCAACGGCGCTCGCCGTGCGCGCCGGGGCGCCGAGAGGAACGTTGCTCGGGGTCGCGGCCGGCGCGGGGCTGTTCGTGGCGATCGGCGCGGCCGCTCTCGCGGAGGGCGACTGACAAGCCGCGCGTTCATCCCCAGGGTTATCCACATTGGGGATGAATGACAGCCGTGTGATTCGGCGTGATCAGAGCCAGGTGTCGTCGGTGGTCGCGGTCAGGAACGCCTCGAGGTCGTTGCGCCAATCGGCCGGGGTCGTCTTGTCGGGCTCGATGCCCGTGTACTGGCCCTGGTAGAACAGCAGCGGCCGCGGCTTGGTTCTGGGCACGTCGGACAGCGAATGCACCGCCCCGAACACCACGAAATGGTCGCCACCGTCGTGCACCGAGGCCACCGTGCAGTCGATGTGGGCCAGCGTGCCGTCGATGATCGGCGACCCCAGCGGCGAGCGCGACCAGTCGATCTCGGCGAACTTGTCCGGCTCCCGCGACCCGAAGCGCGCCGACACCGGCTTCTGGTTCTCGTGCAGGATGTTCACGCAGAACCGGCCGCTCGCCTCGATCGCCTGCCAGGACCGGCTCACTTTGGTCGGGCAGAACAGCACCAGCGGCGGGTCCAACGACAACGCGGCGAAGGACTGGCAGGCGAACCCCACCGGGACGTCCTCGTGCACGGTCGTTATCACGGTGATGCCGGTGCAGAACTGCCCCAGCACATTGCGGAACGTGCGCGGGTCGATCGGTGCGCCGGACACCGCTACTTGAAGCCCACGCTGAAGTCGTGCCCCCACAGCGAGACCGCGGTGCTTTCCCGCGCCACCCAGCTGTGATCGTCGACTTCGAGGCCCTCGCAACCGAATTCGATGTCGAACCCGCCCGGTGTCTTCATGTAGAACGACAGCATCTTGTCGTTGACGTGCCGGCCGAGGGTCGCCGACATCTTGACCTTACGGCGCAACGCCCGGTCCAGGCAGAGGCCGACGTCGTCGGCGTTCTCCACCTCGACCATCAGATGCACGATGCCACTGGGGGTTTCGCCGGGCATGAACGCCAAGCTGTGGTGGCGGGGGTTCACCCCGAGGAAGCGCAACCATGCCGGCGCGCCGTCGGCGGGCCGGCCGACCAGCTGCGGCGGTAGCTTCATCGAGTCGCGCAGGCTGAAGCCGAGCACGTCACGGTAGAAGTGCAGCGTCTCGACGTCGTCACGGGTGGTGAGCACGACGTGCCCGAGCCCCTGCTCCTCGGTGACGAACTTGTGCCCGTACGGGCTCACCACGCGGCGGTGCTCCAACGCGACACCGTGGAACACCTCGAGTGTGTTCCCGGACGGATCGTCGAACGTGATCATCTCGTCGACGCGGCGCTCAGCGAGTTCGGAGGCGGTGCCCTCCTTGTAGGGCACCCCCTGTACGTCGAGTCGCTGCCGAACCTCCTGCAGCGCTGCGGCGTTCGCGGTCTCCCAGCCGGAGACCATGAGCCGGTCGTGCTCACCGGGGACGATGACGAGCCGAGCGGGGAACTCGTCCATCCGCAGGTAGAGCGCACCTTCGGTGGGACCGTTGCCCTCCACCATGCCGAGCACCTTGAGCCCGTACTCCCGCCACGCGGCGACATCGGTGCTCTCGATACGCAGGTATCCGAGTGAACGGATCGTCACGACGTCACCCTCCGAGGAAATCGATGGTCAGCTTGTTGAATTCGTCGAACTTCTCCAGCTGCGCCCAGTGGCCGCACTGCCCGAACACATGTAGCTGCACGCGCGGGATCTGCTTGAGCGCCACCAGCGCACCGTCGAGCGGATTGACGCGGTCCTCGCGGCCCCAGATCAACAGCACCGGCTGGCGCAGCTTGTACACGTCGCGCCACATCATGCCGAGCTCGAAGTCCGCACCCGCGAACGACTTTCCCATCGCCTTGGTGGCAGCCAGCGACTCGGGGGTGCTGGCGATCTGGAACCGCTCCTCGACCAGCTCCGGGGTGATCAGCGACTGATCGAAGACCATGATGCGCAGGAACCTCTCGATGTTCTCCCGCGTCGGATCGTTGGCGAAACGGCCCAGCAGCTTCACACCCTCGGTGGGGTCCGGGGCGAACAGGTTGACGCTCAGCCCACCCGGCCCCATCAGCACCAGGCGGCCCGCGCGCTTGGGATTGTCCAGCGCGAACCGCACCGCGGTTCCGCCGCCGAGCGAATTGCCCACCAGCGCAGCACGTTCGATGCCCAGATGATCGAACAACCCGAGCAGTGCGGTCGCGCTGTAGCGGTTGTACTGCTCGTGTTCGGTGTGCTTGTCGGAGTGCCCGTAACCGGGCTGATCGACCGCGAGCACATGGAAATGCTGGGCCAGCACGCCGATGTTGCGGCTGAAGTTCGACCAGCTCGACGCACCCGGCCCTCCCCCGTGCAGCAGCACCACCGTCGGCGAGGCCGGGTCACCCGCCTCGTGGTAGTGCAACCGCATGTCGTCTCTCACCTGCGCGTAGCGCGAGGTGGATTCGAACGTGATCTCCTGCTGCTGAGCAGCTTCGGCGGCGAACGACGTCACTAGACCATCGTGTCCTGGGGCGGGAGACCGAACGCATCGTTGCCGAAGATCAGGTAGGCGCGCTCGGGCTCGTTGGCCGCGTGCACCCGCCCGGCGTGCGCATCCCGCCAGAACCGCTGCACCGGCTGATCAGAGTTCAGCGCCGTCGCACCCGAGGCCTCGAAGAGCAGATCGATCGACTCGATGGCGCGCTTGGTGGCGCGCACCTGGTCGCGGCGGGCACGCGCGCGCAGCGAGAACGGGATCTCCTGACCCGACTGCAGCAGCCCGTACTCCTCGCCGACATTGCCGATCAGCTGCCGCCAGCCGGCGTCGATGTCGCTGGCCGCCTCGGCGATCCGGATCTTGGCGAACGGATCCTCTTTGGACTTCTCGCCGGCGAACGCGGCGCGCACCCGCTTGCCCTGGTGCTCGACGTGAGCGTCGTACGCGCCATAGGCCATACCCATGATCGGCGCGCTGATCGTCGTCGGATGCATGGTGCCCCACGGCATCTTGTAGACCGGCGCGGAGTTGGTCTCGTAGCCGCCGGCCGTGCCGTCGTTCATCGCCTTGTACGACAGGAACCGGTGCCGCGGGACGAACACGTCCTTGACGACAACGGTGTTGCTGCCGGTGGCCTTGAGCCCCACCACGTTCCACACATCGTCGATGCGGTAGTCGGAGCGCGGGATCAGGAAGCTGCCGAAGTCGACCGGGCGCCCGTCCTTGATCACCGGGCCGCCCAGGAACGCCCACGTCGCGTGGTCGCAGCCGGAGGACCACTGCCACGCGCCGCTGACCAGGTAGCCGCCATCGACGACGGTTCCTGCCCCCATCGGGGCGTAGGACGAGGAGACCCGGACCGTGGGATCGTCGCCCCACACGTCTTCCTGGGCCTGCTGATCGAACAGCGCGAGATGCCAGTTGTGCACGCCGATGATCGAGCTCACCCAGCCCGTCGAGCCGCAGGCGCTCGCGATGCGGCGCACGGCCTCGTAGAACACCGTCGGGTCGCACTGCAGGCCTCCCCACTGCTCGGGCTGCAGCAGCTTGAAGAAGCCGACCTCGTCGAGCTCGGCGACGGTGTCGTCGGGCAGGCGGCGCAGCTCCTCGGCGGCCGCGGCCCGCTTGGCGATGCGCGGCAGGAGATCGTCGATGCCGGCGAGAACGGACTGCACGTCGCGCTGTTCAATGGACGTCACTGGTTGAGCCTTCCCAGGAGTAGGGACCTGCACAAAGATTAGAACACGTTACGATTTGTGTCGAGTAGCGGTGTCCTGTGGTGGCTGGACCAGCGGACATGCGTTTCTGTAACCTGTTCTAGTTATCAGCCCCCGACGGTGTGGAAGAGAGAGCCGCCTGTGACCGACGAGCCATTGGGTGCGCACGTGCTCGAGCTGGAGATCGCGAAGGTGATCGACGAGACGGCCGACGCCCGCTCGTTGGTGTTCACCGCGACCGACGGGGTGCCCGCCGACAAGCTGCGGTACTCGCCCGGGCAGTTCCTGACCCTGCGCGTGCCCAGCGACAAGACCGGCTCGGTGGCTCGCTGCTACTCGCTGTGCAGCTCACCGCACACCGGAGACCCCCTCACCGTCACCGTCAAGCGCACCGTCGACGGCTACGCCTCCAATTGGCTCTGCGACAACGCCTACCCCGGCATGCGCATGCACGTGCTGGCCCCGTCCGGCACCTTCGTGCCGGCCGACCTCGACAAAGACTTCCTGCTGCTGGCCGCGGGCAGCGGCATCACGCCAATGATGGCGATCCTGAAGTCCGCTCTCGCCCGGGGCAGCGGACAGGTCACCCTCGTCTACGCCAACCGCGACCAGGACTCGGTGATCTTCGCCGCCGCGCTGCGCGAACTCGCCGCCGCGCACCCCGACCGGCTGACCACGGTGCACTGGCTCGAGTCCGTGCAGGGGCTGCCGACCGCCTCGGCGCTCGCTGCACTGCTCGCGCCGTACCGCGACCGCGAGGCGTTCCTCTGCGGGCCCGGCCCGTTCATGGCCGCCGCCCAGGAGGCGCTCAGCGCGTGCGGCTCGGCTCCCGAACGCGTGCACATCGAGGTGTTCAAGTCGCTGGACTCCGACCCGTTCGCCGCCGTCGTCCTCGACGACACCGATGACGGCGACGAGGGCCCCGCGACCGCGGTGGTGACCCTCGACGGCACCACCCACGAACTGAGCTGGCCACGGCGCGCGAAGTTGCTCGACGTGCTGCTGGACAAGGGGCTCGACGCACCGTTCTCCTGCCGAGAGGGGCATTGCGGCGCCTGCGCGGTGGTCAAGAAATCGGGTGACACCGAGATGGAGGTCAACGATGTGCTCGAACAACAGGATCTCGACGAGGGTCTGATCCTGGCGTGTCAGGCGCATCCGCTCTCGGATTCGGTCGAAGTGACCTATGACGAGTGAGCCGCGCGCTAGGTTCGCCAGAATGAAGCGGCTCGCGGTGGTAGGTGCGACGGCCCTGGCGATGGCGGCCCTGATGCAGCCGGCGACGGCGTCCGCCGCATCGGACACCAAGACCAGTTCGATCGCCGTCGACCCCGCCACGTCCATCCAGATGCAGGTCTCGGCCAACTGTGACGCGGCCCAGAACCGGTGCTTCTTCACCACCACCGCGAGCCTGCTCACCCCGAGCGGGCCCACCGGGTTCCCCGGCGACACCTGGGCGCGTCAGACCGTCACGTTGCGCAGTTCGGACCGCGACGTGTGGCAGCAGGCGTGGTACAGCGCACCGTCGGGCAATCCGCGCGAACTCAAGGGCGCCAACCACCAGAACGTGCTGTCCAAGATGTACCGCTCGCTCAACGACGTCGAGCTGTCGATCACCTACTTCGGCGGTGGCGACATCGCACGATTCACCTCCGACGGCGACTCCGTGCCCACCCAGTGGCAGAACGGCTTACCGGCCACCGGCGCCGACTTCATCGCGTGCTCGCAGATCCAGGTGGTCTACAGCGGGGTCAATCTGACCACGCCGACCGCTTGCGCGCAGACCCGCTTCGGCTAGCGCGGCAGCCCGAGCAGCCGCTCGCCCGCCATCGTCAGCAGGATCTGCTCCGTGCCTCCGGCGATGGTCAGGCACCGCGTGTTCAGGAAGTCGTGCACCTGCTGGTTCTCCACCGCACCGGCACCGTCGGAGAGCTCCATGCGGAATTCCGCGAGCGCCTGGCGGTACCGCACACCGATGAGCTTGCGGGCGCTGGCCTGCGGGCCGGGGTCCCGGCCACCGACCGCGAGCTGCGCGATGCGCTGATCCAGCAGTGAGCCCACCTGGGCGGTGCAGATCAGCTCACCGAGCCGATCCTGTTGCGCGTCATCGACATCCGCCTCTGACAGCGCGCGCAGCAGCTCTTCCATCGGGTTGCCCAGCGCGGTGCCCTGGGCCATCGCGACCCGCTCGTTGGCCAGCGTGGTGCGCGCCAGCTTCCACCCGTCGTTGACCGCACCCACCACCATCTCGTCGGGCACGAACACGTCGTCGAAGAACACCTCGTTGAACAGTTCGTCGCCGGTGATCTCACGCAGCGGACGGATCACGATGCCGGGGCTGGTCATGTCGATCAGGAAGTACGTGATGCCCTTGTGTTTCGGCGCGTCGGGGTCCGTTCTCGCCAGACACACACCCCAGTGCGCCTTCTGCGCCGCCGAGGTCCACACCTTCTGTCCGGTGAGCTTCCAACCGCCTTCGGCACGAACAGCTTTGGTGCGAAGCGCGGCCAGATCCGAGCCGGCGCCCGGCTCGCTGAACAGCTGGCACCACTGCAGGTCGCCGCGCAGCGTCGGCGGGACGAACTGCTCGATCTGCTCGGCGCTGCCGTGCTCGAGGATCGTCGGGACCGCCCACCACCCGATCACCAGATCCGGGCGGGTGATGCCGGCCGCCGCCAGCTCGGAGTCGATGAGCAGCTGCTCGGCCGGGCCCGCGTCGCGGCCGTGCGGGCGCGGCCAGTGCGGTGCCAGCAGGCCCGTCTCGGCCATCACGACCTGCCGACGGTCTTGCGGTGCAGCGGCGACTTCGGCTACCGCAGAAGCGATCTCGGGTCGCAGATCGGCCACCGAGGCGAGGTCGACGTGCAGTTCGCGGCGCACCCCCTGCTGAGTCAGCGCGGCGACCCGGCGCAGCCAGTGAGACCGGCCGCCCAGGAAGTGCCCGATGCCGTAGGCGCGCCGTAGGTACAGGTGCGCGTCGTGCTCCCAGGTGATGCCGATACCGCCCAGCACCTGGATGCAGTCCTTGGCGTTGGCCGTGACTGCCTCGATACCAACCGACGCGGCCAGCGCCGCGGCGATCGACAGCTGCTGGTCGTCGGATTCGCTTGCCGCGCGGGCGGCGTCGGCGGCGGCCACCGAGGCCTGCTCGCTGCGCAACAGCATCTCGGCGCACATGTGCTTGATCGCCTGGAAGCTGCCGATCGGCTTGCCGAACTGCTCGCGCACCTTCGCGTACTCGGTCGCCGTCGTCAGCAGCCAGCGCGCCACTCCGGCGGCCTCGGCCGCCGCGACCGTCGCCGCGAGGTCCACCACGCGTTGTGGGGAACACGCGAGCACCGTGGCAGGCGCCCCGTCGAGAGTCACCCGGGCCAGCGGGCGGGAGAAGTCCGTGGCCTTGCGGGCTTCGACGACGACTCCGTCCGCGGTCGCATCGACCAGCACCCACACGTCGCCGGCAGGGAGCAGAAGCACCCCGTCAGCGGTCGCGCCCAGCACGGTCGGGGCAGTGCCCGACACCGTGTCACCCGTCAGCGTCAGCTTCGCGCGCACCGCGACGCCGGCCGTGCGCGCTCCGGCAGCCAACGCTTCGACGAGCTCGCGGTGGGCACCGTCGAGCAGGAGCGTGGCCAGGGCGGTGGTGGCCACCGGACCCGGGATCAGACCGGCGGCGGCTTCCTCGAGCATCGCGCAGAGGTCGGCGATCGTGCCGTCGGCGCCGCCGACGTCCTCGGGAAGCGCCACCCCGAACATGCCCAAGGCAGCCAGCGCATCGAAGGGTGCGCGCCAGGCGTCGGTCGAGCCCTGCTCCACGTCGCGGACCGCCTCCAGCGACGTCGAACCCGCTGCCCAGTCACGGACGAGTTCGCGTGCCGCGGACTGCTCGTCGCTGATCGTTGCCGACACCGTGACTCCTAGGCTTTGGGTGAGAACCCCGTGCTTCCCACTAGAACGTGTTCTAATAGTGCCAGTGTTCGAACGTCAAGTCGAACGCCATCGCAGCAGACCAGATCGTTGGTGACGGGCAGAGGGTGGCGAGAAAGTCGCGACCGGAATGCGTATCGTTTTCCTTCGGTTGCATTCCCATGCATCTGCCGCAGAACACCGAAGGAGTCACGCCGCATGTCCGGGTCGTCTCAGTCCGCAACAGGGTCGTCGGCGCGCGCCGACGGCGCGGGAGCGGACGCCCGCCCCCGGCAGGTGATGAACGTCGCGGTGCTGGCGGAATCCGAACTCGGCTCCGAGGCGCAGCGCGAACGGCGCAAGCGCATCCTCGACGCGACGCTGGCGATCGCGTCGAAGGGTGGCTACGAGGCCGTGCAGATGCGGGCGGTGGCAGAGCGGGCCGACGTCGCGGTGGGCACGCTGTACCGCTACTTCCCGTCGAAGGTGCACCTGCTGGTCTCTGCGCTCGGCCGCGAGTTCGAACGCATCGACGCCAAGACCGACCGCTCCGTACTGGCCGCGGGCGCGACTCCGTATCAGCGGCTCAACATCATGGTCGGCAAGCTCAACCGCGCCATGCAGCGCAATCCCCTGCTCACCGAGGCGATGACACGCGCGTTCGTGTTCGCCGACGCCTCGGCCGCCGGCGAGGTCGACTACGTCGGCAAGCTGATGGACTCGATGTTCGCCCGGGCGATGAGCGAGGGCGAGCCGACCGAGGACCAGTACCACATCGCGCGCGTGATCTCCGACGTGTGGTTGTCGAATCTGCTGGCCTGGCTCACCCGCCGCGCCTCGGCCACCGATGTGAGCAAGCGACTGGATCTCGCGATGCGACTGCTCATCGGCGACGGTGAGCAACCCAAGATCTGAGCCGCCTAAGATCGGCCCTGTGTTACCCCCCGAGCTGTCTGACGCCCTGGCTGCCGCGGCTCGGGCACCCCGGCTGCTCGTCACCTCCGACTTCGACGGAACGCTGGCCGAGATCGTCTCGAACCCCGCCGACGCCCGCCCGCTGCCCGCCGCCGCCGACGCGCTGGTCGCGTTGGCGGGTCTGCCCGAGACGGAGGTGGCGTTGATCTCCGGGCGTGCGCTGCGCGATCTGCGGACGCTCTCGTCGATGCCCGCGGCCGTGCACCTGGTCGGCAGCCACGGCGCGGAGTTCGACTCCGGCTTCGCCCACGACATCGACACCGATCTGCTGGACAGCATCACCGAGACGCTGTCGGCGATCGCCGCGGACAGGGCCGGTGTCACGGTCGAGACCAAGCCCGCCAGCGTCGCGCTGCACGTCCGCAACGCCTCCGATGCCGACGGTGAGGCGGCGCTGGCCGCGGCCCGAGATGCCGCCGAGAGCTGGGATGCCCATGCCACGGCCGGCAAGGCGGTGCTCGAGTTCGCGGTGATCTCCACCGACAAGGGTGAGGCGCTCGACATCCTGCGCGCCGAACACCGCGCCGCCGCCGTGGTGTTCTTCGGCGACGACGTGACCGACGAGAAAGCGTTCCGCAGGCTGACCGACGCCGACGTCGGGGTCAAGGTGGGCCCCGGCGACACCGCCGCCGCGTACCGGGTCGATGCGCCCGAGGACGTCGCGGCCGCGCTGGCGGAGCTGCACCGCGTGCGGGCCGGCGGTTAGGAAGGCGGGCCCGACGTCCGCCCGCGCACCAGCTCGGTGTCGAGCACCTCGATCGCCGGCAGCCCGGAACGCGGTGGGTTGTGCAGCAATTCACCTGCGCGACGACCCTTTTCGACACTCGGCTGACGCACCGTGGTCAGCCCACGCGACAGCGCCTCCGGCACGCCGTCGAAACCCGTCACCGTCATCTGCCCCGGGACGTACACCCCGCGGGCCCGCAGCCGGTCCATCGCCGAGAGCGCGAGCACGTCGGCGGTACACATCAACGCGGTGATCCGGGGGTTGGCTTCCAGTGCGACGTCGGCTCCCGCGCCGCCCGAGGTCGGCAGGTGCTCGTAGCTCTCCACGACCGTCAGCGCGCCAGGGTCGAGACCCGCGCCCGCCAGCGCGTCGTGAACCCCGAGGATGCGTTCGCTCTGCACCTGGAATTCCGGGTTGAGGACGCGGGCGGGGTCGGCGAGCGCCGGCCGGGGATCGCCGTGCGGCCACTCCCGGCCCAGCCGCATGGTCAGCAACCCGATCTCCCGGTGCCCGAGCTCGAGGACGTGCTCGGCGAGACCACGCATCGCCGCGCGATCGTCGATGCCCACCCGCGACGCCCCGGCCACGTCCTTGGGCTGATCGACCACCACGACGGGCAGGTGCCGCTGCAGCACCACCGGCAGGTACGGGTCGTCGTCGGAGGCCGAGTAGATGACGAACCCGTCGACGCCTGCGGCGAGGACCGCGGCCGTGCCGTCACTCACGCTGCGATTCGGGCCGACGGCGACCAGCAGCAGCCCCTGACCGACCGCCTCGCAGGATTCGGCCAGACCGGCGACGAAATCCAGCGCGGCCGGATCGGAGAACGAATAGTTCAACGGTTCGGTGATGATCAGGCCCACCGCGCCGGCTTTGCGGGTCCGTAGCGAACGGGCGACCGGATCGGGTCCGGGGTAGCCGAGCCGCTTGGCCGTCGAGAGCACCCGCTCGCGCAGTTCGGCCGAGAGCTGATCGGGACGGTTGTAGGCGTTCGAGACGGTGGTGCGCGACACCTTGAGTTCGGCGGCCAGCGAGGCCAGGGTTGCCCGCCGCCGGGGCGCGGGAGACCTGGACATGAATTCAGACGTTAGTGGATCGTGGTTCAGACGGCGGTGTGCACGCACCGGTGGCGATACGCTACATTGAACCAGTTATTGGAAACGATTTTCATTTGTATCAGGAGTTGCGCATGCGAGCCCTCGTTGCCGTGCCGTCAGTCGCGATGGCCGCCCTACTCGTCCTCACCGGCTGTTCGCAGACCCCCCCGAACACCGAACACGGCACACTCAACGTCGTCGCCTCGACTGATGTCTGGGGCAGCGTCGCGGCCACCGTCGTCGGCAACCACGCCACCGTCACGTCGATCGTCAACGGCACCGTGGAGGACCCCCACTCCTTCGAGGCGAGCCCGGCCCAGGTCGCCCAGATCGCCGACGCCTCACTGGTCGTCTACAACGGCGACCACTACGACCACTGGATGGACGACGTGCTGGAGAACTCGCACGACATCCCCGCCATCGCCGCGGCCTCGCTGTCGCCGGATCAACCGCCGGCCAACGAACACCTGTTCTACGACCTCCCCACCGTCAAGATCGTCGCCGAGAACATCGCCGACACGCTGAGCAAGAACGATGCCGAGCACGCCGCGGACTACACCGCGAACGCGGACAAGTTCGGCGCGGCCCTGGACACCCTCATCCTGGCTCAGCACGGCATCGGCCAGGCTCACCCCGGCGCCTCGGTGGTGTCCACCGAACCCGTCGCCTTCTACGCGCTGCGCAACGCGGGAATCGCGGACAAGACGCCGCCGTCGTTCGCCAACGCCGTCGAGGAAGGCGGCGACCCGTCGCCGGCCGACCTGGCCACCGTCTTGGACCTGATCGGCAAGCGCGAGGTCTCCGCCGTCGTGGTGAACAGCCAGACCGCGGGCCCGGTCACCCAGCAGCTCTCCGAGGCCGCCCGGAGGGCCGTGGTCCCTGTCGTCACGGTCACCGAGACCCTGCCCGAGGGCATGGACTACCTGCAGTGGCAGCGCAAGGTCGTCGACGACATGGCGGCCGCGCTGGATAGTCCGCCCCCGCCCAGCCGATAATCACCCGTCGTGGCCACCGATGACGTCGTCGAACTGACCGGCGCGCGCCTCGCCTTCGGCGATCGCGTCCTGTGGGACGACTTCGATCTCACCGTGCGCGCCGGCGAGTTCATCGCGGTACTCGGCCCCAACGGCACGGGCAAGACGTCACTGCTCAAGGTCTTGCTCGGCCAGGTGCCGCTGAGCGCGGGCAGCGTCACCGTGGCTGGGGACCCGGTGACCGCGGGCAGCCGGCAGATCGGCTACGTACCCCAGCACCGCTCGATGGACCGCGGCCTGTCCCTGCGCGGCGCCGATCTCGTCGGCCTCGGCTACGACGGGCACCGGTGGGGCTTCGCCGGCTGGGGCGGCGCGGCACGCCGGGCACGACGCGCCGCAGTCACACGGGCACTGGCACAGGTCAACGGCGAGGCGTTGGCGCACACGTCGGTCGGCGTCATGTCCGGCGGCGAATTGCAGCGGGTGCGCGTGGCCCAGGCGCTGGTGACCGATCCGGTGCTGTTGCTGTGCGACGAGCCGCTGCTCAACCTCGATCCGGCCAACGCCAACCTGGTCTCCTCGCTGATCGATCAGCGCCGCCGCGACGCCCGCACCGCGGTCCTGTTCGTCACCCACGAACTCGACCCGGTCCTGCCGTACGTGGACCGGGTCGTGTACCTCGTCGACGGCCGCTTCCGCGTGGGCACCGTTCCGGAGGTGATGAACTCGGCGACTCTCTCGCAGCTCTACCACTCCGACATCGAGGTGCTCGAGGTCGGCGGACGCTACATCGTGGTCGGCGATCAGAGCCAGTACCAGCATCACCATTGCGACCGCGCGGAGCACGCCGGTGAATGACAAGCTCGCCACGGCCGTCGCGAACTTCTTCGATTTCTCGACCACCGCGGATCTGCTCGGCCGCGATTTCGTTCAGCAGGCCCTGCTCGCGTCGGTGCTGCTGGCGTTGGTCTCGGGCATCATCGGCCCGCTGATCGTCATGCGGCAGATGTCCTTCGCGGTGCATGGATCGGCCGAATTGTCGCTCACCGGTGCGGCATTCGCGTTGCTCACCGGATTCAGCATCGGTGTCGGCGCGCTGGTGGGCTCCGCCCTGGCGGCCATCCTGTTCGGCATACTCGGCCAGCGCGTGCGCGAACGGGACTCCGCGATCGGCGTCGTCATGGCGTTCGGTCTGGGCTTGGCGGTGCTGTTCATCCACCTCTATCCGGGTCGCACCGGTACCAGCTTCGCGCTGCTGACCGGTCAGATCGTCGGTGTCGGCTACTCCGGCCTCGCGCTGCTCACCGTGGTCACCGTGGTCGTCATCGCCGTGCTGGCGCTCTGCTATCGACCGTTGCTGTTCGCCACCGTGGACCCCGAGGTGGCTGCGGGCCGCAGTGTGCCGGTGCGCGGGCTCGGCATCGTGTTCGCGGCGCTGGTCGGTGTGACGGCCGCCCAGGGCGTGCAGATCGTCGGCGCCCTGCTGGTCATGAGCCTGCTGATCACGCCGGCCGCCGCGGCGGCGCGGGTGTGCACCTCGCCGGCGAAGGCGATGGTCGCGTCGGTGGCGTTCGCCGAGACCGCGGCCGTCGGCGGCCTGGTGCTCTCCCTGGCTCCCGGCGTCCCCGTCTCGGTGTTCGTCACGACGATCTCGTTCGCGATCTTCCTGGTCTGCTGGCTGATCGGCAGCCGCCGCTAGGCTGGCGGAGTGACCAGCCGGACGGTCGATCTTAACGCCGACCTCGGCGAGAGCTTCGGGGTGTGGCAGCTGGGCGACGACGAGGCCATGCTCGGCATCGTCACCAGCGCCAACGTCGCGTGCGGTTTCCACGCCGGCGACGCGGCCACCTTGGCACGTACCTGCCGGCTTGCCGCCGACCGCGGTGTGCAGATCGGCGCGCAGGTCAGCTACCGGGATCTGGCGGGCTTCGGCCGCCGCTTCATCGACGTGCCCGCCGACGAGTTGACGGCGGACGTGGTGTACCAGATCGGGGCGCTGTCGGCACTCGCCGCCGCGGCCGGCTCGGCGGTTTCCTACGTCAAACCCCATGGCGCGCTGTACAACTCGGTGGTGAGCCACCGCGGTCAGGCACGTGCGGTGATCGCGGCGATACATGCTGTCGACCCGGCGCTACCGGTGCTCGGACTCGCCGGGTCCGTGCTGTTCGCCGAAGCGGAGGACAAGGGCGTGCGCACGGTGCCCGAGGCGTTCGCCGACCGGGCCTACCGGCCCGACGGACAGTTGGTGTCGCGACGTGAGCGCAATGCAGTGCTGCACGACCCCGACGAGATCGCCGAGCGGGTCATCTCGATGGTCACCCGGGGACGGGTGAGCGCCGTGGACGGCTCGACGATTCCCATCTCAGTGGAATCGGTGTGCGTGCACGGCGATTCGCCCGGGGCGGTACAGATCGCCACCACGGTGCGGGAACGGCTCCGGGCCGAGGGCGTCGAGCTGAGCGCGTTCAGCTGACGCCGACCGCGCGATTGGCGCCACGCACGATGCTGTCGAGAAGGCCGGGCAGCGCGGCCTCCACCTCGTCGGTGCGCAGCCGCTGATAGGTGAGCCCGTCGCGCGTCAGCCGCTCGGTCAGCCCGGCCTCGCGCAGGATCCTGAAGTGGTGCGTGGCCGTCGACTTGTTGATGCCGTCGTAGAGGGCGCCGCACTGCACGGAGACGCCTGCGTTGTGCAGGCGGCGGACGATCTCCAACCGCACCGGATCATGCAGGGCGGCCAACACCTGTTGCACCGGGGCCACCGGCTGCGCGTCTACGGGCATGGCGTGTCCTTCACCACGTCGGGTTTGATGAGTGTCGAACCCAGCGTACTCTCGAGCGGGTTCGATGTCCGTCGTACTGTACTCGACGCAGAAGGGACTCCAGATGGTGGCGATCGACCGTCCGATCACCGAGACGCAACGCTGGGCGTATCCGCTGCTGCTCGTGCTCAGCGGGGTGGCCCTCGGTGTCTCCGGCGTTCCCGCACCGCTCTACGGCATCTACGAATCGAACTGGCACCTCTCCCCGTTGGCCACCACGATCGTCTTCGCCGTCTACGCGGTCGCCGCGCTCGGCGCTGTGCTGGTCTCGGGGCGCATCTCCGACGTGGTGGGGCGCAAGCCGGTACTCGTCGGCGCGCTGATCGCCCTGCTCGTCGGCCTGGGTGTCTTCCTGATCGCCGACACCATGGCCCTGCTGCTGCTCGCCCGCGCCATCCACGGTGCCGCCGTCGGCTCGATCGTCGTCGCCGGGGCCGCCGCGCTGCTCGATCTGCGGCCCGAGCACGGAGTGCGCAGCGGGCAGCTGTCCGGAGTCAGCTTCAACGTCGGCATGACCGTCGCGATCCTCGGCTCCGCGCTGCTTGCCCAGTACGCACCGCATCCGCTGCGCACCCCGTACGCGGTGGTCGCAGTGGTGTGCCTGATCGTCGGGGTGGGCGTGTTGTGCCTGCGGGAGCCGCACACCGCGCGCAGCGCCGGGCCGATTCGGATCGCCAGACCCGCGGTGCCGCGCGAGATCCGGGGCGACTTCTGGTTCTCCGCGACAGGCGCGATGGCCTCCTGGTCGGTGCTGGGCGTGCTGCTGTCGTTGTACCCGTCACTGGCGGCCCGCCAGACCCACATCGACAACCTCGTGTTCGGCGGAGCCGTCGTGGGCAGCACCGCGTTCGCCGCTGCCCTGGCACAGCTCGCCGCGACGAGGCTGCCCGCCAAGTACTCCGCGATCATCGGTGACGTCGGGATGGCGGTGTCGCTGCTCTTGACCATCCCGGTGCTGCTGACCCACCAACCGCAGCTGGTGTTCGTGGCCGCAGCGTTGCTCGGCGCGACGTTCGGACTCGGCTTCGGCGGGTCGCTGCGCCACCTGTCCGACGTGGTGCCGGCCGGCCGACGCGGCGAGACGATGTCGGCGTTCTACCTGGCGGCCTACTCCGCGATGGCCGTGCCAACACTGGTGGCAGGCTGGGCGGCCACGCGGTGGGATCTGGCCGCGGTGTTCCCGTGGTTCGCCGGCGCGGTGGCCGCGGCATGCCTCGGCGCTGCGGCAACCGGGCTGCGCCAGCAGTTCGCACAGCGCACCTCCTAGAGCACCCAGGATCGCCCCCTAGGGTTGCCGTCATGCGCCTCAAGCTCGGCAGGCCCGACCTCGCCGCGTACGCCGATCAATTCGACGTACCCGCGGCGACGACCGGGTCGCCGGTGACGGTGACGTGGGCCGGCGTCACGACGCTGCTCGTCACCGACGGAGACTCCGCGGTGCTGACCGACGGCTTCTTCTCCCGACCCGGCCTCGTCGCCGTCGCGACCCGGCCCCTGCGTCCGTCGTCGTCCCGCATCGACAGCGCGCTCACGCGGCTCGGCATCACGCACCTCGACGCGGTCACCCCGGTGCACACCCATTTCGACCACGCCATGGACTCCGCCGTCGTCGCGACCAGAACCGGTGCCCGGCTGCTCGGCGGGACCTCGGCTGCGCAGATCGGCCGCGGAGCGGGCCTCGACCGCGTCGACGTCGTCACCCCCGGCGAACCCGTCACCACCGGCGCCTTCGACGTCACCCTGATCGAAGGCCACCACTGCCCTCCCGACCGGTTCCCCGGTCAGATCACCGCGCCGGTCCGGCCGCCGGCCCGCGCGTCGGCGTACCGCTGCGGCGAAGCGTGGTCCACGCTCGTCACCCACCGCCACAGCGGGCGGACGATCCTGATCGTCGGCAGCGCCGGCTTCCGCCGCGGCGCCCTGGCCGGCCGGCGCGCCGAGGTGGCCTACCTCGGCGTCGGCCAACTCGGACTGCAGCCGCGAAGCTATCTCGTCGAGTACTGGACCGAGACCGTGCGCACCGTCGGGGCGCGCCGCGTCGTGCTCATCCACTGGGACGACTTCTTCCGCTCCCTCGACCAGCCGCTGCGCGCGCTGCCCTACGCCGCCGACGACCTCGACGCATCCGTGCGCACCCTTGCCACGCTCGCCGCCGAGGACGGCGTGCCCCTGCACTTCCCGACCCTCTGGCAGCGCGCCGATCCATGGCTCTGATCCTGTCGGTGGCCGCGCTCGTCGCGGTCCTGGGTTTCGCGCTGCTGCGCCCGCACGGCTGGCCCGAGGCGGTGGTGGCGGTACCCGCCGCCGCACTCGTCATCGTCACCGGCGCGATCGACTGGCCGGGCGCGTGGGCCGAGATCAGCGAACTCGCGCCCGTCGTCGGCTTCCTCGCCGCGGTGCTGGTGCTGGCGCGGCTGTGCGACGACGAAGGCCTGTTCCACGCGACCGGTGTGCTGATGGCCCGCGCCACCTCCGGCGGCCAGCACCGGCTGCTGCTGTCGGTGTTCGGGGTCTCCGCCGCCGTCACGGCGATCCTCAGCCTGGACGCCACGGTCGTGCTGCTCACCCCGGTGGTTCTCGCGACGGCACGCACGCTGGCCGTGCCCGCGCGGCCGCATGCCTATGCGACCGCGCACCTGTCCAACAGCGCCTCGCTGCTGCTGCCGGTGTCCAACCTGACCAACCTGCTGGCGTTCAGCGCCGCCGGATTGACGTTCCTACATTTCGCCGCGCTGATGTCGTTGCCGTGGCTGGCCGCCATCGCAGTCGAATACGTGTTGCTGCGCATGCTCTTTCGTCGCGATCTCGCAGTCGAACCGCAGCCCGCGCCGCGCGAACCCGTCGAGCTGCCGCTGTTCGCTCTGGTCACCGTCGGGCTCACGCTGGCCGGGTTCGCGGTCACCTCCCTGGTGGGTCTGTCGCCGGCGTGGGCGGCCCTGGCCGGGGCAGTGGCGCTCGGCGTGCGCGGGCTGGTCACTCGGCGCACGTCGGTCCGCAGGATCGTCGTCGCGATCGACGTGCCGTTCCTGGCGTTCGTGCTGTGCTTGGGCGTGGTCGTCGCGGCGGTGATGCGCAACGGCCTCGAACCCGCGATGCACCGGGTGCTGCCCGACGGACAGGGCCTGGTGGCGCTGCTCGGCATCGCCGCGGTAGCCGCGGTGCTGTCCAACATCGTCAACAATCTGCCCGCGGTGCTCGTACTGCTGCCGCTCGCGGCGCCCGTCGGCCCGGCCGCGGTCCTGGCCGTGCTGATCGGTGTCAACATCGGCCCCAACCTCACCTATGTGGGATCGCTCGCGAACCTGCTGTGGCGCAGCGTCGTCCGCCGCGACATCAACCCCAGCTTCGCCGAGTTCAGCCGCGTCGGATTGGTCACCACCCCGGTGACTCTGGTCGCGGCCGTGCTCGCGCTGTGGGCCGGGCTCGAGCTGATCGGCGTCTAGCTGCGGCGCTGGCGGGCGATCTCGGCCAGCACCACGCCTGCGGCCACCGACGCGTTGAGCGATTCGGTGGGCCCGGCCATCGGTATCGACACGATGGCATCGCAGGTCTCCCGCACCAATCGGGACAGCCCCTTGCCCTCGGACCCGACCACCACCATGATCGGGCCGCTACCGTCGATGTCGTCGATCGCGGTGTCCCCACCGGCGTCGAGCCCGACGATCTGAATGCCCGCATCGGCGTACTGCTTCAACGCGCGCGTGAGATTGGTGGCCCGGGCGACCGGGGTGCGTGCGGCCGCGCCGGCGCTGGTGCGCCACGCCACCGCCGTCACGGACGCCGACCGGCGCTGCGGGATCAGCACGCCGTGGCCGCCGAACGCGGCGACCGAACGGACGATGGCCCCGAGGTTGCGCGGGTCGGAGATGTTGTCGAGCGCCACCAGCAGCGGCGGTGCCACATCTTTCTTCGCCTGCGCGAGCAGGTCGTCGGGATGGGCGTAGGCGTAGGGCGGCACCTGCAGCGCGATGCCCTGGTGCAGGCCGTTGGCCGCGATCCGGTCCAGGTCGTGCTTGGGCACCTCAAGGATGGCGATGCCCCGATCGGCCGCGGTCTGCACCGCCTCGGTCAGGCGTTCGTCGGAGTCCGCGCCCAGCGCGACGTACAGCGCCGTCGCCGGCACACCCGCGCGCAGGCACTCCACCACCGGATTGCGGCCCAGGACGGTCTCGGTGTCGTCGGTCTTCTTGTGCCTGCCCTGCGCCTGCCGCGCCGCCTTGGCGGCGCGTTTGGCCGCCGGGTGATTGGGCCGCTGATGCGCGGGCGGCGTCGCCCCCTTGCCCTCCAGGCCGCGCCTTCGCACGCCGCCGGAGCCGACCGTCGGACCCTTCTTCGTCCCTGCCTTGCGTATCGCGCCGCGGCGCTGAGAATTGCCCGCCATCTACTTGTCCGTTCCGTCGCTGAGAGACCATTGCGGACCGTCGGCGGTGTCGGTCACCTCGATGCCGGCTTCCTTGAGCCGGTCCCGGATCGCATCGGCCTCGGCCCAGTCGCGGCGCGCCCTGGCCTCACCGCGACGGCGCACCTCGGCCTGGACGAGGACGTCGACGGCGGCCAATGCGGCGGACGTCTCGTCGCGGGATTCCCAGCGCTCGTCGAGTGGGTCGGCGCCCAGGATGCCCATCATCGCCCGGATCGACATCGCCTGCGTCAGCGCCGACTCGTGGTCGCCGGCGTCCAGCGCGCGATTGCCCTCGGCGCGGGCGGCGTGCACCTCGGCCAGCGCCATGGGCACCGACAGGTCGTCGTCGAGCGCGGCGCCGAACTTCGGTGTCCACTCGCCCGGCACCACCGCACCCACGCGGTTGCGCACGCGATGCAGGAAATCCTCGATACCGCTGTAGGCCTTCGCCGCGTCGGCCAGTGCGGTCTCGGAGAACTCGAGCATCGACCGGTAGTGCGCGCTACCGAGGTAGTACCGCAGCTCCGCGGCCCGAACCCGTTGCAGCACAGCAGGAATGGCGAGCACATTGCCCAGCGACTTGCTCATCTTCTCGCCACCCATGGTGACCCAGCCGTTGTGCAACCAGAACCGGGCGAAACCGTCACCGGCCGCCTCGGCCTGGGCGATCTCGTTCTCGTGGTGCGGGAACACCAGGTCCATGCCGCCGGCGTGGATGTCGAATTCGGCGCCCAGGTACTCGTGGGCCATCGCCACACACTCGGTGTGCCAGCCGGGCCGGCCGCGTCCCCACGGCGTCGGCCAGGACGGCTCGCCGGGCTTGGCGCCCTTCCACAGCGTGAAGTCCCGCTGATCCCGCTTGCCGGTCGCGACCCCCTCGCCCTGGTGCACGTCGTCGATCCGGTGCCCCGACAGCTTGCCGTAGTCGGGCAGCGTCGCGACGTCGAAGTACACGTCACCCGCCCCGGTGTAAGCGTGGCCGCGCTCGATCAACCGCTCGATCAGCTCGACCATCTGCGTGATGTGCCCGGTGGCCCGCGGTTCGGCCGACGGCGGCAGCACACCCAGCGCGTCGTAGGCCGCCGAGAACGCACGCTCGTAGGTCGCCGCCCACTCCCACCACGGCCGGCCCGCGTCGGCCGCCTTGTTCAGGATCTTGTCGTCGATGTCGGTGACGTTGCGGATGAACGCGACGTCGTAGCCCTTCGCGGTCAGCCATCGCCGCAGCACGTCGAACGCGACGCCGCTGCGCACATGGCCGATGTGCGGCAGACCCTGAACGGTGGCACCGCAGAGGTAGATGGAGACGTGGCCGGGCCGCAGCGGCGCGAAATCGCGCACACCGCCAGACAAGGTGTCATACAGCCGCATGGGAGCTGCAGGGCGTTCGGTCACGACGGGCCAGCTTACCGGCCGGATCAGGCAGAACCCTCATCGCTTGTCACCAGGGCCGTCGCGAGCGCCGCCAGACCCTCACCTCGTCCCGTCAACCCGAGCCCGTCGGTGGTGGTCGCCGATACCGACACCGGTCCACCCACGAGCGCGGACAGCAGCTCCTGCGCTTCCGCCCGGCGTGGGCCGACCTTGGGCCGGTTGCCGATGACCTGCACCGCGGCGTTCCCCACGCGCAGCCCGGCGTCGTCGAGCAGAGAACGGACATGGCGCAGCATGTCCGCGCCCGACACCCCCCGCCATTCGGGGCGGTCGGTGCCGAAGACCTCACCGACGTCGCCCATGCCCGCTGCGGACAGCAGTGCGTCGCAGAGAGCATGGGCGGCGACGTCGCCGTCGGAGTGACCGGCACAACCGTCGGCGTCGTCGAACAGAAGACCCAGCAGCCAGCACGGCCGCCCCGCTTCCACCGGGTGGACGTCGATACCGAGACCGACGCGAGGAATCACGTCAGGACGCGGCGGCGAGAACTTCGTCGAGGATGATCGACGCCTTGGCGTCGTCGGTGTTCTCGGCCAGCGCCAGTTCGCCGACGAGAATCTGCCGAGCCTTGGCCAGCATCCGCTTCTCGCCCGCGGAGAGCCCGCGCTCCTGATCACGACGCCACAGGTCGCGGACGACCTCGGCGACCTTGTTCACGTCACCGGAGGCCAGCTTCTCGAGATTGGCCTTGTAGCGGCGCGACCAGTTCGTCGGCTCTTCGGTATGCGGGGCACGAAGCACCTGGAAAACCTTGTCGAGGCCCTCCTGGCCGACGACGTCGCGCACCCCCACGTATTCGGCATTGTCCGCAGGCACCCGGACAGTCAGATCGCCCTGGGCGACCTTCAAGACGAGGTATTCCTTCTGCTCGCCTTTGATGGTTCGGGTTTCGATCGCCTCGATCAACGCAGCACCGTGGTGTGGATAGACGACGGTGTCTCCGACCTTGAAAATCATCAGATTCGAGCCCCTTTCACATGACGAGTTTAACACGGGCCGTTTCCGGGGGTGCACCAACGATGCAGGTCAGGGGCACAGACGGGCAACATCGGGGGTTGACAGGGGCCCGATTCCGTGCAAGGCGGGCGCCTGGTGCGCCCTGCGCTACCGCCGGCAATCGCGACCTACTACTCTGCATAGTCGAACGATGGAGACCGGCATGTCACGTCGCGTTGCCGGCCGAGCAGGAGGCACCTGAGTGAAACCCTTGGATCGGCGCACTTCTGTCACGACCGCCGTGGCGACGGCAGCGATCGCGCTGTCGGCCGTGCTGAGCGGCTGCGGTGCCGGTCAGGTGTCCCAGACGGCTACGCAGGAGCCGGCGATCAACGGTACGAGTGGCAAAGCCGGCCCCATCGCGCTGCGCAACGTCCACCTGCGCGCCCAGCAGACATCGGATTACGTGCGTCCGGGCAGCGACGTGGAGCTGATCTTCACCGCCGCAAACACCTCGCCCGACACCAACGACAAGCTCGTCCGCATCACGTCGGACATCGGCTCGGTGTCGCTGACCGGCGGTAGGGATCTGCCCGCCAACGGGGCATTGATCGTCGGCACCCCGGACGGGCAGACCACGCCGCTGGAGGCGGTCGAGCCCGCCGATGCGGCCCAGGCGCGCGTCGCGCTGACCAAGCCGATCACCAACGGCCTGACCTACGACTTCACGTTCACGTTCGAGAAGGCGGGAGACACCACGGTGCCCGTGCCGATCTCCGCCGGCGAATCGCCGCGGCGCGAGGTCTCCGACGCCGGAGCAGCGGTCTCGGAGAGTTCCGGCGAGCACGCGGGCGGACACTAGCCACCCGACACGGGCGCGCCGCGCCCTCCACTTGTCGGTGCGGGCCGATACCGTCGCACTCGTGGCCCGGCCTTCGAAAACACGTTCGCAATATCGGTGCTCGGAATGCCACCATCAAACGCCCAAATGGGTGGGTCGCTGCCCCGACTGCGGGACATGGGGCACGGTCAACGAGGTGGCCTTGGCCGCCGTCGGCGGGACAGCGATCCGCCGTGCCATCGCCCCCGCCTCCCCCGCCGTACCCATCAGCGCCATCGACCCCGGGCGCACACGGCACTACCCCACCGGCATCGGTGAGCTCGACCGGGTTCTCGGTGGCGGCGTGGTGCCCGGCTCGGTCACCTTGCTCGCCGGCGATCCCGGTGTCGGAAAATCGACGCTGCTGCTCGAGGTCACACACCGTTGGGCGCAGATGGGGCGTCGTGCGCTCTACCTATCGGGTGAGGAATCGGCCGGTCAGATCCGGCTGCGGGCCGAGCGCACCGGATGCACGCACGACGAGGTCTACCTGGCCGCCGAATCCGACCTGCAGACCGCGCTCGGCCACATCGACGCGGTCAGGCCGTCGCTGGTCGTCGTCGACTCTGTGCAGACCATGTCGACCACCGAGGCCGACGGTGTCACCGGCGGGGTGACCCAGGTTCGGGCCATCACCACCGCCCTGACGATGACGGCGAAGACGACCGGGGTCGCCATGCTGCTCGTCGGCCACGTGACCAAGGACGGGGCGATCGCCGGGCCTCGCTCACTGGAGCACCTCGTCGACGTCGTGCTGCACTTCGAAGGCGACCGCGCGTCGGCGTTGCGGATGGTGCGCGGCATCAAGAACCGGTTCGGCGCCGCGGACGAGGTCGGCTGTTTCCTGTTGCACGACAACGGGATCGAGGGCGTTGCGGATGCGTCGGGCCTGTTCCTGGACCAGCGTCCCAAACCGGTGCCCGGCACCTCGGTGACCGTCACGCTCGACGGCAAACGCCCGATGATCGGCGAGGTGCAGGCGCTGATCGGCTCCCCCGCCAGCGGCAGCCCGCGTCGCGCGGTCAGCGGCATCGATTCCTCCCGCGCGGCGATGATCACCGCGGTGCTGGAGAAGCGGGCGCGGCTGCCCGTCGGCGCCAACGACATCTACCTGTCCACGGTCGGCGGCATGCGGCTCACCGATTCGTCATCGGATCTCGCCGTCGCGCTGGCGATCGCCTCCGCGTACACCGATCTGGCGATGCCGACATCGGCGATCGCGATCGGCGAGGTCGGCCTGGCCGGCGATCTACGCCGGGTCACCGGGATGGATCGCCGGTTGGCCGAGGCCGCCCGCCTCGGGTTCACCACGGCCGTCGTGCCGGCCGGGCTGACCTCGGCGCCCGCCGGGTTGCGGACCTTCGAGGCCGACAACATCTCCTCGGCATTGCAGGTGCTGCGCCGGATCAGCCAGAATGACGCGAACTGAGCCAACTCTCGAGGGGATCGGATGGCCGTGAAGTCGACGGGACGCAGCACGCGCACGGTCGTTCCGTTGGCCCGTCCGACGCTGCGGGAGACGATCGCCCGACTGGCACCCGGCACTCCGCTGCGCGACGGGCTGGAGCGCATCCTGCGGGGGCGCACCGGGGCCCTGATCGTCATCGGGTTCGACGACAGCGTCGAGGCGATCTGCGACGGCGGCTTCTCGCTGGACGTGCGCTACGCGCCCACCCGGCTGCGGGAGCTGTCGAAGATGGACGGCGCCGTGGTGCTGTCCAGCGACGGCAGCCGAATCCTGCGTGCCAACGTGCAATTGGTGCCCGACCCGTCCATCCCGACCGAGGAGTCCGGAACCCGGCACCGTTCGGCTGAGCGCACCGCGATCCAGACCGGCTACCCGGTGATCTCGGTCAGCCACTCGATGAGCATCGTGACGGTCTACGTCGCCGGGGAGCGGCACGTGGTGCCCGACTCGGCGACCATCCTCTCGCGTGCCAACCAGACGATCGACACGCTGGAGCGCTACAAGACCCGCCTCGACGAAGTCAGCAGGCAGCTCTCGATGGCCGAGATCGAGGACTTCGTGACGCTGCGCGACGTGATGACCGTGGTGCAGCGGCTGGAGATGGTGCGCCGCATCAGCCTCGAGATCGACTCCGACGTGGTCGAACTCGGCACCGACGGCCGGCAGTTGAAGCTGCAGCTCGACGAGCTGGTGGGTGACAACGACATCGACCGCGAGCTGATCGTGCGCGACTACCACGCCAATCCCGATCCACCCACCGCTGCGCAGGTGACCGCGACTCTCGAGGAGCTCGACGGGCTGTCGGACAACGAGCTGCTCGACTTCACCACGCTGGCAAGGGTTTTCGGATACCCATCGACGGCCGAGGCGCAGGACTCGGCGATGAGCTCACGCGGCTACCGCGCGATGTCGGGCATCCCGCGGCTGCAGTTCGCGCACGTCGACCTGCTGGTGCGCAACTTCGGTTCCCTGCAGGGCCTGCTCGCGGCGAGCGCGAGCGATCTGCAGTCTGTCGACGGCATCGGCTCGATGTGGGCGCGCCACATCCGCGAGGGCCTCTCTCAGCTGGCCGAGTCGACGATCGCCGACCGGCTGGCCTAGCCCGCGGGTGCGGGCCCGGGCACCGGCAGGTGCGGCGCACCGTCGACCGGCGGCGGCTGCTGGCCCGGCTGCGCCAGGACGAACGGCACCGTCGCCGACCGCAGATTGCCCAACTGCACGACGAGGTTGTAGGTACCCGGCCCGATCGGCTGACGCGGCAGCGGGCAGTTCGGCGCCGAACCCATCCCCGTCCAGGTCACCTCGGTGGTCACCTGCTCGCCGGGCTGGAACGTCTTGATCAGCGTCTCGTTGGACGGCGCGCAGTCCAGGTTCGACCACAGCCGCTGATTGTCCAGCGAATACACGTACGCGGCCAACACCGCCGCACCGACATCGCGCTGGCAGGCGACCAACCCGATGTTGGTGACCACCATCGTGAACTTCGGCTGATCACCGACGACGTACTGCGGCTGATTGGTGATGCCCTTGACCGCCAGCGTGGAGTCGGGGCAGTCGTCGCCCTCCTTGAGGATCGGCGGGGGCACCACGGCGGCCGTCGGGGTCGCGGTCGGCGGCGGCGCCTGCTGAGCCGGCGCCTGAATGGGGGTCTTGACCTGCGGATTGTCTCCGGGCAGCGGCGTCGCCGGGGCGGCTGCCTGGGAGCTCTGCGCCTCGTTGGCGGTGGGCTGCTCGGTGCTGGTGCTGTTCATCACCACGACGGCGACGACGGCGGCGATGATCCCGATGACCAGCACGGACACGCCGAGCGCCAACATCCTGCGTCGCCAGTAGATCTGTTGGGGCAGCGGGCCATGCGGTTCCAAATCCAGCACGAGATCACGGTAAGGCCAGCTCAAGCGACTCTGTTCGACGCCACCCGGCGTGTTGCCTTTCAGTTTTCGCCGATGTCGCCTATGTGATCGCGCAACACCACCTGCCCGTCGGCCAGGTGGTAGGTCAACCCGACGATCGCGAGCCGGCCCTCGGCCACGGCATCGGAGATGATGGTGGAGCGGCTGCGCAGCTGCCTGCCCGTCTCGGTGACGTGGCGGGCCTCGAACTCGTCCACGCGGCTCAGGCCTTCGCGGCGGCCCACCAGGATCGACGGCGTCACCCGCTCGACGACGTCGCGGATGTAGCCACCGGGCAGCGAACCGTCGTCGAGCGCGGTCAGCGTGGCTCCGACCGCACCGCAGCTGTCATGGCCGAGCACCACGATCAGCGGCACGTTCAGCACGGCGACCCCGTACTCGATCGAGCCGAGCACCGCGCTGTCGATGACGTGGCCGGCGGTGCGGACCACGAACATGTCCCCGAGCCCCTGGTCGAAGATGATCTCCGCGGCCACGCGGCTGTCGGCGCACCCGAACACGATCGCCGTCGGCTTCTGCGCGGCGGCCAGGCTGGCGCGGTGCTCGATGCTCTGGCTCGGGTGCTCCGGCTTCCCCGCGACGAAGCGCTCGTTACCCTCTTTGAGTGCTTTCCACGCGGTCAACGGGTTCGTGTTCGGCATGGCGGCCATTCTGCCCCAGCCTGCATCGATGATCGACGCGGGTGAGCTCCTCGACTGGTACGCCGCCGCGCAGCGCGACCTGCCGTGGCGGCAACCGGGGGTCTCGGCGTGGCAGATCCTGGTCAGCGAGTTCATGCTGCAGCAGACGCCCGTCGCCAGGGTGGAGCCGATCTGGCAGGAGTGGATCGCCCGCTGGCCGACCCCGTCGGCGACCGCGGCGGCCAGCGCGGCCGACGTACTGCGCGCCTGGGGCAAGCTGGGCTATCCGCGGCGGGCCAAGCGGCTGCACGAGTGCGCGACGGTGATCGCCACCGAATACGGCGACGTGGTGCCCACCGATGTCGACACCCTGCTCTCACTGCCCGGAATCGGCACCTACACCGCGCGGGCGGTGGCCTGCTTCGCCTACCGGCAGCGGGTGCCCGTGGTCGACACCAACGTCCGCCGCGTCGTCGCGCGAGCGGTGCACGGGCGTGACGACGCCGCGGCGGCGTCGGTCCGTGACCTCGACGACGTGGCGGCGCTGCTGCCCGACGACGAGCGGGCGCCGACGTTCTCGGTGGCGCTCATGGAACTCGGCGCGATCGTGTGCACGGCGCGATCGCCGAAGTGCGGCGTGTGCCCGCTGTCGCGGTGCGCGTGGCGCTCGCTCGGGTTTCCCGCCGGCACCGGCCCCGCGCGCAAGGTGCAGAAGTTCGCCGGCACCGACCGTCAGGTGCGGGGCAAGCTGCTGGACGTGTTGCGCGGCAGCGACAAACCGGTCACCCGTGCGCAACTGGACGTGGCGTGGCTGACCGACACCGCTCAGCGCGACCGCTGCCTGGATTCGCTGCTGGTGGACGGTTTGGTGGAGCAGACCGACGACGGCCGGTTCGCTCTCGCCGGCGAAGCCGGCGACGTCAGGCAGTAGCGGCGCACTCCGCTTCCGCTGCGGCAGAAGCGAATCGACGTCGGTAGTCCGACGGCGTGACGCCGATGATGCGGCGAAAGTGGTGGCGCAACAGCGTGGCGTTGCCGAACCCGGACTGTTCGGCGATGTTGTCGATGTCGAGCGTGGTCTCCTCCAGCAGCCGCCGGGCGAACAGCACACGCTGATCGGTCACCCACTGCATGGGGGTGCGGCCGGTCTCTTCGACGAAGCGGCGCGCGAACGTGCGGCCCGACATGTGGGCCCTGCGCGCCAGCGACGTGACGGTGTGGGGCTTGTCGAGGTTGGCCAGAATCCAATCCAGGTGCGGGGCAAAGCGTTCCGAACATCGCACCGGAATCGGCTGATCGATGTACTGCCGTTGACCGCCATCGCGCTGCGGTGGCACCACCATTCGGCGGGCGATCTTGTTGGTGATCTCGCTGCCCATCTCGCGACGCACCAGGTGCAGACACGCATCGATGCCCGCCGCGGTGCCCGCACTGGTGACCAGGTTCCCGTCGTCGACGAACAGCACGTTGCGGTCCACCTGGGCGGTCGGATACATGCGGGCGAGCTCGTCGGCGTGCATCCAGTGGGTGGTGCACGGCCGCCCGTCGAGCAGGCCGGCCGCGCCGGCGACGAACGCGCCCGAGCACACCGTCAGGATGATCGACCCCGAATCGGCGGCCCGCCGGATCGCAGCCAGCGCCTCGGGCAGGTAGTCGCCGCCGCCGATCGCGGGGATCGCGACCAGATCGGCTCCGACGAGGTCGTCGAGCCCGTGGTCCGGGATGATCGTGGCGCCGACCGACGTGCGCAGCGGCTTGCCGGGTTCGGGGCCGCAGACCTTGAAGTCGAAGTTCGGCACGCCGTCCGCGGAGCGGTCGATGCCGAACACCTCGCAGATCACGCCGAACTCGAACACTGCCAGCCCGTCGAGCACCAGCGCCGACACCGTCCGTATCGTCATGGCAGCATCTTATCGACGGATGTCGCTTCTGCCACTGGTGGCACGATCTTTCGCAGGCGGAGCATTACTGCCATGAGCATCGCACTGACCTCCCTGATCCTCGCCGCACCGTTCGCCCTCGCTGCGGCCCTCACCTGGGCAGCTCACCGCTCCGGCGTGCTGCGCCTGCACCGCGACCAGTTCCGCATCTCCGCACCACTGGCCGGGCGGTTGTTCACCGACGACCGCGACCTGATGCGCATCGAGCATGAAGCCGACGCCATCCGGACCCGCTTCGAACGGCAGCCGTCCTGGCCAAGCTCAACCGCCACCGGCGAACGTCGATAGAAACGCCTCGACGACGTCCCGATATTTCATCGGGGCGTCGTCGTGGACCAGGTGACCGGCGCCGGGCACCGTGACGTACGTCGTCTCAGCACCCGTGCGCGCCATCTCCGCCATCTGCCCCGGCGGGGTCACCGAGTCGCCGGCCTCGATCAGCAGCGTCGGCACGTCGACGGCCCGCCACTGCGCCCAGTAATCCCGCCTCCCCCACTCAGCGGCGATCTCGATCCACCGAGACGGCTGCCCGTGCAGCCGCCAGCCCGTGGCGGTGCGGTCGAAGGCGTCCAGGAAGTACCGCCCGGCGACCGGGCCGAACGCCTCGATGACTTGCGCCTCCGACGCGAACTCCGCCGGCAGTGCGTAGAGCCACGGCTCCCACGCACCGGTGGTGCGGCCGCGGAAGTCCGGCGCCATGTCCTCGACCACCAGCGCGTCGACCACCTCGGGCCGCTGCGCAGCCAGACACCACGCATGCAGCGCACCCATCGAATGCCCGATCAGCACGGCCGGTTCGCCCAGACTGGAGACCGCCTCGGCCAGATCGTCGACGAAACGCTCGGTCGAGATCGGGTGGGTGTCGGGCACCTCTGGCCCCCGGTGCCACGGCGCGTCGTAGGTGAACACCCGACCGTGGCCGGCGAGCCAGGGCAGCTGCCGCGACCACGTGCTACCCCGCCCCATCAGGCCATGGACCAGCACCAGCGGGCGCCCCGCACCGCCGTGGGCCGTGAGCAGCTCCATGGGGTCATCATGGCATCGGGCGCGCGGTAGCCTGAACGCCATGTCCGAGCAGAACGCGAACACCACACCGGTGGTGAAGATCAACGCGATCGAGGTCCCGCCCGGCGCCGGACCCGAGCTGGAGAAGCGGTTCGCCCACCGCGCCCATGCCGTCGACAACCAGGCCGGCTTCCTCGGGTTCCAGCTGTTGCGCCCCGTCAAGGGCGAGGACAGGTACTTCGTCGTCACCCAGTGGGAATCCGAAGAGGCGTTCCAGGCCTGGGCCACCGGACCCGCCATCGAGGCGCATGCCGGGGAACGTGCCAACCCCGTCGCCAAGGGCGCGTCACTGCTGGAGTTCGAGGTTGTGCTCGACGTTGCAGGAACCCGCGCGCAGGCCTAGGGGCGCCGGGGCGCGACGCCGCGCGCTCACCTGCGTGACCGCACTCATCGCTGTCGCCGCGCTGGTGAACGGCTGCGCCGCCACCCGGCCCGCTCCCGCCGACGCCGCCTACGGCGTCCCCATCCAGATCAACACCCCGCAGGGTCTGCGCGCCAAGCAGACCATGGACATGCTCAACAGCGACTGGCCCATCGGGGAGAACGGCATCCGCACGCTGGCCGCCCCCCAGGTCGTCGAAGCCGTCGGCGTGACGATGGACCGCATGTGGTGGGACCGCCCGTTCACGGTCACCGAGGTCGACGTCGGCGCGGGCAGCGCCACGCTGCACGTACTGACCTCCTACGGGGTCGGGCAGACCATCGAGCTGCGCACCGACGACGCCGGCATGGTGGACCGGTTCTCCGTCGACCTGGTGCCGCCGCGCATCACGTCGTTCAGCGACGTCGACGCCGAGATCACCAAGACGGGCGCGAAGTACTCCTACCAGGTGGCGAAGGTGACCGACGGCCGCTGCGAGAAGGTCGCGGGCACCAACACAGAGATGTCGCTGCCGTTGGCGTCGATCTTCAAGCTCTACGTGCTCTACGCGCTGTCGGACGCGGTGAAAGCGCACACGGTGTCGTGGACCGATCCGCTGACGATCACCAAAGAAGCCAAGGCCGTCGGCTCCTCGGGCTTCGACAAGCTCCCTCCCGGCTCGACGGTGTCCGTGCGTGACGCGGCTCAGCAGATGATCTCGGCCAGCGACAACATGGCCACCGACCTGCTGATCGCGCGACTGGGCCCGGGAGCGATCGAGCGTGCGCTCGTTGCCGCCGGCCACCACGACCCGGCCAGCATGACGCCGTTCCCGACGATGCACGAGATGTTCTCCGTGGGCTGGGGCGAGCCGAACCTGCGTGAGCAGTGGAAGCAGGCCAACCACGCCGGGCGCGCACAGCTGCTGCAGCAGACCAATTCGCGCCCCTACGAACCGGATCCGCAGCGCACCCACATGCCGGCGTCGGACATCGGTGCCGAGTGGTACGCCAGCGCGGCCGACATCTGCCGGCTGCACGCGGCGCTGCAACGCAACGCGACCGCCGAGGCCGCGCCGGTGCACGACATCCTCACCGCCGTGCCGGGCATCGACCTGGACCGCGCGGAGTGGCCCTACATCGCGGCGAAGGCGGGCAACCTGCCCGGCGATCTGACGTTCAGCTGGTTCGCCACCGACCGCACCGGCCAGAGCTGGGTGGTCAGCATGCAGACCAACTGGTCGCAGTACCGCAGCCCGACGGCGGCGTCCTGGCTGTTGTCGATCGCCCGGCAGATGTTCGGCCTAGTCCAACCCTGACCGGTGCCCCGGTCACGCCCGAAGCGTCCAGGCGTGTCCGCGAAAATGCAGCACCGTGGCGCTGGCAGGCGCAATGTCGATGCGCCAGAACGACTTCGGCGGGGCGTCCAGAACCACCAGCAGCGCCGCGCGGATGACGGCCGGGTGTGTCGCGGCGACGACGCGGACGTGCTGCGAGGTCAGCGAGTCCAGCCACCCTCGCACCCGGGTGATCAGCTCGACGACGCTCTCGCCCCCGTGCGGAGCCCGGGTGGGATCGGTCAGCCAGATCGCCAGATCGGCGGGCTGCACCCGGGTGAGCTTCTCCCCGCGCCACCGCCCGCAATCCAGATCGGCGAGCTTCGGCTCGACGTCGGCCCGCACGCCGAGCACGTCGGCGGTCTGGATGGCGCGCGCCTCGGGGCCGCAGTAGGCCCGGTCGGCGTCCCTGAGCTCGGCGCGCGCATCGGACACCTGCCCGCGGCCGAGCACGTTGAGCGGTTCGTCGGTGGGGAACCGTCCGGCTGACATCGCGTCGGTCATGCCGTGCGACACGAGTGTCAGCCGGACGACCTCGCTCACACCGTCAGCGCGTCCTTCCGCTTCTCGCCGAGAAGCTTCGAGACCATGGCCGCGAACGTCAGCCCGATCGTCGTCCAGACGATGAGCTGGGTCGTCAGCGAGTAGAGCCGGAACTCGTACAGGTCGGCAGCCGGGAAGCCGGGGAACACGATGGCTCCCGCGTCGTCGACCATCGGCCCGGGCGTCTCGTTGATCGTCGGCAAGACCAGCATCAGCGCGAACACCGCGACGAGATACACCGCACCGGCCGTGAGCGTCGCGTTCCACGCCCCCAGCTTCGACGTCAGCTGACGACCCAGGTAGACCGCCGCCACCATCAGCAACGCCGAGAGCCCCACCATCAGCAGGTACAGCATCGAACGCTGGTAGATCGTGGCGTCGTCGCTGGTCGCCGGCGGACTCGGCGGATACTTCAGCGCCGGGATGAGCCACAGCGCCACGAACATCGCTCCGGCGACGACCACGGATGTGGCCCGCGCCGACAGGTTCCCGATGCGGCCGTAGGCGAACGCGAAGACGACCGAGAATAGCGCGCCCAGCGCGACACTGAACAGCAGGACCCCCAGGCCCATGCCGATGGTCGACTGGATGCCGCGGCTGAAGAGCTCGCCGCCCTCACCATGCGAGTGGCCGCCCGCTGTGGCCATCTCGGTGGCCATGTCCATGTGCTCGTGCGCGGCCGAGATGCCGTCCTCGAAGTCAATGGCCCGGCCGATGACCGGCTCGAGGAAGATCTTCGCGAAGACGAACGCGAGCACACCTGCGATGGCGCCGGAGAGAATTCCGCGCCAGATGATCTGCTTTTCCATTCTCAGGTAACCCCTGGCCCCGTCAGTGGCAGGGGAATCCGAGGAGGTGACGAGCATCGTGGACGAACTCGTGGATGTACATGTTGTCGCCGAACACGGATGTCGCGCCCTGGTCGACGCCGACGAAGTACAGCACGACCAGCGCAAGGAACGCGGTCAGCGACAGCCACAGCGCCGCTTTGGTGGCCGAGAAGTCGAGTGCCTCTGTGCGTGGGGTCGTAGCCCGTGGGGCGTCAGGAGTGGTCATGAGAGGTCCTTTCCGGGATGTCGCGTCCCAGTCGGCAGGTGCCGACGGCATCGGGTCTGACTGTCACAGTGGCGCGACCGTTCTGGAGTCTCACCAGATTCCGACTACCGTCGATTGACATACGGATCATAGAGCGCGCCGGTCGCCTGTGGGCGCCGACCACGTCGCGAGTGTGTATCGCGATACGGCCTTGGCGGCGAGTCGCGGATGAAACCGCACAACCGCGGGGGGTCGAGGAACGACAAACGGGCGGCCACCCTGGTGGGTGACCGCCCGTTCGGCGTGTCGCTTATTCGGCTGCGCCGGCCTGCGCCAGATCAGCCTCTGCCGGCTCGGAGCGCTTCGGCCCACCGTGGAAGGTGAACACCGCGTCCTCGCCCTGACCCTCGCCGTCCCAGTTCTCGACGTCGACGGTGACGTGCTGGCCGGGTCCGACCTCTTCGAAGAGGATCTTCTCCGACAGCTGGTCCTCGATCTCGCGCTGGATGGTGCGCCGCAACGGACGCGCTCCCAGCACCGGATCGAAGCCGCGCTTGGCCAGCAGGGCCTTGGCCCGATCGGTCAGCTCCATCGTCATGTCCTTGGCCCGCAACTGGTTGCCGACCCGGCCGATCATCAGGTCGACCATCTTGATGATCTCGTCCTGCGTCAGCTGGTGGAACACGATGATGTCGTCGATACGGTTCAGGAACTCCGGGCGGAAGTGCTTCTTCAGCTCGTCGTTGACCTTCTGCTTCATCCGCTCGTAGTTGTTCTCGCCACCACCCTGGGTGAAGCCGAGGCCCACCGCCTTGGAGATGTCGGACGTTCCGAGGTTCGACGTGAAGATCAGCACGGTGTTCTTGAAGTCGACCGTGCGGCCCTGACCGTCGGTGAGACGGCCGTCCTCGAGGACCTGCAGGAGGCTGTTGTAGATCTCCTGGTGGGCCTTCTCGATCTCGTCGAACAGCACGACGCTGAACGGCTTGCGGCGCACCTTCTCGGTGAGCTGGCCGCCCTCCTCGTAGCCGACGTACCCCGGAGGGGCACCGAAGAGCCGCGAGGCGGTGAAGCGGTCGTGGAACTCGCCCATGTCGATCTGGATGAGCGCGTCGTCCTCGCCGAACAGGAAGTTGGCCAGCGCCTTGGACAGCTCGGTCTTCCCGACGCCGGACGGGCCGGCGAAGATGAACGAGCCCGACGGACGCTTGGGGTCCTTCAGACCGGCGCGCGTACGACGGATCGCCTTCGAGACCGCCTTGACGGCGTCCTCCTGGCCGATGATCCGCTTGTGCAGCTCGTCTTCCATGCGGAGCAGACGCGTGGTCTCCTCCTCGGTGAGCTTGAACACCGGGATACCGGTCCAGTTGCCCAGCACCTCGGCGATCTGCTCGTCGTCGACCTCGGCGACCACGTCGAGATCACCTGAGCGCCACTGCTTTTCACGCTCGGCGCGCTGCGCGACGAGCTGCTTCTCCTTGTCGCGCAGGTTGGCGGCCTTCTCGAAGTCCTGCGCGTCGATCGCGGACTCCTTCTCCCGGCGCGCGTCGGCGATCTTCTCGTCGAACTCGCGCAGGTCCGGCGGCGCGGTCATCCGGCGGATACGCATCCGGGCGCCCGCCTCGTCGATCAGGTCGATCGCCTTGTCCGGCAGGAACCGGTCGTTGATGTAGCGGTCGGCCAGCGTGGCGGCCGCCGCGATCGCCCCGTCGGTGATCGAGACGCGGTGGTGCGCCTCGTAGCGGTCCCGCAGACCCTTGAGGATCTCGATCGTGTGCGCCACCGTCGGCTCGCCGACCTGCACCGGCTGGAACCGGCGCTCGAGCGCGGCGTCCTTCTCGATGTACTTGCGGTACTCGTCGAGCGTGGTCGCGCCGATGGTCTGCAGCTCACCGCGGGCCAGCTTCGGCTTCAGGATGCTGGCCGCGTCGATCGCGCCCTCGGCGGCACCGGCACCGACGAGCGTGTGCAGCTCGTCGATGAACAGGATGATGTCGCCGCGGGTGTTGATCTCCTTGAGCACCTTCTTCAGGCGCTCCTCGAAGTCACCGCGGTAGCGGCTGCCCGCGACCAGCGAACCGAGGTCCAGGGTGTAGAGCTGCTTGTCCTTGAGCGTCTCGGGCACGTCGCCGTGCACGATCGCCTGGGCCAGGCCCTCGACGACGGCGGTCTTGCCGACACCCGGCTCGCCGATCAGAACCGGGTTGTTCTTCGTTCGGCGGCTCAGCACCTGCATGACCCGCTCGATTTCCTTCTCGCGGCCGATGACGGGGTCGAGCTTGCCCTCCATCGCGGCGGCGGTCAGGTTGCGGCCGAACTGGTCGAGCACCAGCGAGGTCGACGGGTTGCCCGCCTCGCCGCTGCGCCCGCCGGTACCGGCTTCGGCGGTCTCCTTGCCCTGGTAGCCGCTCAGTAGCTGGATGACCTGCTGGCGCACCCGGGTGAGTTCCGCGCCGAGCTTGACGAGCACCTGCGCGGCCACACCCTCGCCCTCGCGGATCAGCCCGAGCAGGATGTGCTCGGTGCCGATGTAGTTGTGGCCGAGCTGCAGCGCCTCACGCAGGCTGAGCTCCAGCACCTTCTTGGCACGCGGGGTGAAGGGGATGTGCCCGGACGGCGCCTGCTGGCCCTGACCGATGATCTCCTCGACCTGGCTGCGCACACCCTCCAGGGAGATGCCCAGCGACTCGAGTGACTTGGCGGCCACTCCCTCACCCTCGTGAATGAGTCCCAGCAGGATGTGCTCGGTGCCGATGTAGTTGTGGTTGAGCATCCGGGCCTCTTCCTGAGCCAGGACGACAACCCGACGTGCACGGTCGGTGAATCTTTCGAACATCCGTGGTTACCTGCTCTCCATCGCATAGATGGGTGCCGCACGCAAAAGGCGTGCCCGCACCTGCCGTCCACTGTAATGGGCGGCGGCCACAGGTGCCCCGCCTGTCGGCCCGTTCGCGAGGGGTTCTCTGCGGGCTGAACGGCGGACGATCACCTGGCGCCGTAGGGTCCAACGTCGCGACCCGCAGAATCGTTTCGTCAGAGCAGGGCCGGCGGCTTCGCCGGTAGCGAACGCCCGCCGGCCGCGGGAACCACGGAATGCGCCCGGCAACCGGGCGCGCTGTTGCCGCTAGGTGGCCTCGTGGAAGGCGTCGATGACGTCGGCCGGGATGCGTCCGCGGGTGGACACGTTGTGACCGTTGCGACGGGCCCACTCCCTGATCGCCGCGCTCTGCTCACGGTCGATCGCGGCGCGACCCCGGCCGGTGCCGGCCGCCCGGCCCCGGCGACGGCCACCGACGCGGCGGCCCGCCTCGACCCATTTGTTCAAATCATTGCGGAGTTTGGCGGCGTTCTTCGCCGACAAATCGATCTCATAGCTCACGCCGTCCAGACCGAATTCGACGGTCTCGTCGGCGGCGCCGTCACCGTCGAAATCATCGACAAGAGTGACGGTGACTTTTTTCGCCATGGCCCAATGCCCTTCTGTACGCGCTGCCCCGCAACTCCATGACCCCGAACCCCGGGATCAATGTGCCATAAATGCGCTTTTCCTTCAACAACGTCAGATGTCGCAGGAATCGCAACTGCAGAAGACCGCGTGACGAACTGAGCCGTCGAACTCCGATGACTAAGAGTGGCGCCGAACAATGGGAAACAAAACAGTCTCGCGAATAGCCAACCCCGTCAACGCCATCAACAAGCGGTCCACACCCATTCCCGTTCCGGTCGTGGGCGGCATCCCGTACTCCAGGGCGGAGAGGAAATCCTCGTCGAGAAGCATCGCCTCGTCATCGCCCGAGGCGGCCGCCCGGGCTTGCGCCTCGAAACGTTCGCGCTGGATCACCGGGTCGATCAATTCCGAGTATCCGGTGGCCAACTCGAACTTACGGACGTAGAGGTCCCACTTCTCGGTGACGCCGTCGATGCTGCGGTGCGCACGGGTCAAAGGTGTGGTCTCGACCGGGAAATCCCGCACGAAGGTGGGCGCCCACAATGTGTTGCCGACCACGTGCTCCCACAGTTCCTCGACCAATTTCCCGTGGCCGTAACCACGGTCACGGGGAATTTCCACGCCGAGGCGGTCGGCGATGCGCCACAATTCATCGGCACCGGTCGCCGGCGTGATCTCCTCACCGAGCCCTTCCGACAATGAGGGATACATCGCAACTGTGTCCCATTCACCGTCGAGGTCATAGGTGCTGCCGTCCGGCAATGGCACCTGCCGCGTACCTATCGCCTCGTCGGCGACTTCTTGAATGAGTTCGCGCGTCATGGTCGCGGAATCGTCATAAGTTCCGTACGCCTGATATGTCTCGAGCATCGCGAATTCGGGGGAATGCGTGGAATCGGCACCCTCGTTCCGGAACACCCGATTCAACTCGAAGACCCTGTCGAATCCGCCCACCACACACCGTTTGAGAAAAAGCTCCGGCGCAATCCGCAGATACAGGTCGGCATCGAGGGCGTTGGAGTGTGTGACGAAGGGCCGCGCCGCCGCACCACCTGCCAAGGTCTGCAGGATGGGCGTCTCGACCTCCAGGAAGCCGCGCCGCTCGAGCGCCGCCCGCACCGCACGCACCACGGCGACTCGCTGCCGGGCGATGGCGCGGGCTTCGGGACGCACGATCAGGTCCACGTAGCGCTGCCGGACCCGCGACTCCTCACTCATCTCTTTGTGAGCCACCGGCAACGGCCGCAGTGACTTGGCCGCCATTTGCCACGAATCGGCCAGCACAGAGAGCTCACCGCGGCGGGAGCTGATCACCTCACCGTGCACGAACACGATGTCTCCGAGGTCGACCTCGGCCTTCCACGCGTCGAGGGACTCCTGGCCGACCTGGTTGAGACTGATCATCGCCTGCAGCTGGGTACCGTCACCCTCCTGCAGCGTGGCGAAGCACAGCTTGCCGGAATTCCGGGCGAAGATGACGCGGCCGGAGACCCCGACGACCTGGCCCGTCGTCTCGTCGGCGGCCAGATCGGGAAACGCCGCACGGACCTCGGCGAGGGTGTGCGTGCGGGCGACCTCGACGGGATAGGGGTCGCGTCCCTCGTCGAGCAGCTTCTGACGCTTCGCCTGACGGATCCGGAACTGCTCGGGGATGTCGTCGGCGATGTCCCCGGAGTCGTCACGGTCGAGATCTGGCCTGCCGGATTCGTCGGTCACGACGTGCCAGCTTAAATGACCAGCCCACCGCCCCCGAAGTCGCTGGTGAGCGCTACCGGGCGCCCTTGAGCTTGCCGCGCTGGTTGTCGCGGTTGCGTTCGAACACCAGACGCAACCCGTCGAGGGTCAGATGGCGGTCGTAGTGCTGAACGGTCCGCAGGTCGGCGAGCACCAGCGGGGCGCCGTGCCCGGTCGCCACCACCGCGACGTCGTCGCCGGAGAAGCCGTCGACGTCCGAACGCACCCGACTCACCAGACCGTCCACCAGCCCGGCAAACCCGAACACAGCGCCGGCCTGCATGCATTCGACGGTGTTCTTGCCGATCACCGACCGCGGCCGGGTCAACTCGACGCGGCGCAACGCCGCCGAACGTGCGGCGGCTGCATCGGAGGACACCTGGACACCGGGGGCGATGGCGCCGCCCAGGAACTCACCCTTGGCCGAGACCACGTCCACACATATCGACGACCCGAAGTCGACGACGATCGCCGCGGTGCCGTATTTCTGATAGGCCGCAAGGCAATTGACGATGCGGTCGGCACCCACTTCTTTGGGGTTGTCGACCAGAAGCGGGATGCCGGTGCGCACCCCGGGTTCGATCAGCACATGGGGCACTGCGGGCCAGTACTGCTCGAGCATCACGCGGACCTCGTGCAGCACCGACGGCACGGTCGACAGGCCCGCCGCACCGGTGAGCCGCTCGGCGTCGTCGCCGATCAACCCGTCGATCGTGAGCGCCAGTTCGTCGGCGGTGACCTCGGACTCGGTGCGAATGCGCCAGTGCGACACCACCTTCGCGTGATCGCCGGCACCGGAGATCAGACCGACGACGGTGTGGGTGTTACGGACGTCGATGACGAGCAGCACTCAGTTTCTCCAGGGAAGTTCGTGGCTCTCACCGCTCGGGGTGCGAGGGTGACCGTCGATGCCGGCGCTCGCACCGATGTCGATCGCGATGTTGTCGAGTAGCCGCGTGGTTCCGAGCCTGGCGGCCACCAGCATTCGCGCGGGCCCCTCCACGGGTGCGGGCCCGAGCATCGGATCGCGCACCTCCAGATAGTCGACCTCCAATGCGGGCACCTCGTCCAGCACGGCGCGGGCGGCATCGAGCGCCGCGGGCACTCCGGTGGCCGCGGCGTACATGCCGGCGAGCAGGGCAGCCGACAGGGCGCCGGCCTGCTCGCGCTGCACGGGATCGAGGTACCGATTGCGTGAGGACATCGCCAGCCCGTCGGCTTCGCGCACGATCGGCACGCCCTGGATCTGCACGCCCAGATCCAGGTCGGCGACCATCTGCCGGATCAGCGTCAGCTGCTGGTAGTCCTTCTCCCCGAAGTAGGCGCGGTCGGGCCGCACGATGTTGAACAGCTTGGCGACGACGGTCAGCACTCCGGCGAAATGCGTTGGCCGCGAGGAGCCTTCGAGCTCTGCTCCGAGCGGTCCCGGCACCACGGTGGTGCGCTGACCCTGCGGGTACATGTCCTGGGCCGTCGGGGTGTAGGCGATCTCCACCCCTTCGGCGCGCAGCGCGTCGAGGTCGTCGGCGAGGGTGCGGGGGTAGGCGTCGAGATCCTCACCGGCGCCGAACTGCAAGGGGTTGACGAAGATCGACACCACCACGACGGCGCCGGGCACCCGCTTTGCGGTGCGGATCAGCGTCAGGTGGCCATCGTGGAGGGCACCCATCGTCGGGACGAGCATGATGCGGCGCCCGGTGGCGCGCAGCGCGCGGGTCACGTCGGCGACCTCGGTGGGGCTCCGGTAGGTGTTGAGTTCTCCTGCGGAGAATGTCGGTCCCGTCTTGATCACTGTTCTGCCTCCGCCAGTACGTCGAAGACGGCGCGGGGCGCCTCCGCCCGCTGGGCCGTCCGGTGGGAATTCGTTCGATATGCCTGCGCGAGAGCAGGATTGACCTCTTCGAGAGCCTGCAGATGGCCGGCGACCGCGGCGGCATCCCCTCGGGAAACGGGACCGGTCAGCGCGCGCTGACCCGTCCGCAGTGCGTTGTCCACCGAGGCCCGGACCAGCGGACCCATGATCCGTTCGGCCAACCCGCCGGGGACGTCGGCGACGATGTCCTGACCGAGCAGCTCCTGCCCGGTCAACGCGGCCCGTAGCGCCTCCAGCGCATCGAGCACGACGGTCACTACGTGGTTGCTGCCGTGCGCGAGCGCCGCGTGATACAGCGTGCGCGCGTCCTCCCGCACCCGGAACGGTTCACCGCCCACTTCCAGGACCAGCGACTGCGCGATCGCGTAACCGATCTCGTCGGCGGCGGTGATCCCGAAGCAGGTGCCGCGCAACCGATCCACGTCCTCGTCGGTGTCGGCGAACGTCATAGCCGGATGCATCGCCACCGTGATGCACCCCTGCTCGGCCAGCGGCGCGAGGATTCCGATCCCGTTGGCGCCCGACGTGTGCGCGACGATCGTGTTGGGCCGTACCGCACCCGTGGCCGCCAGCCCCGCCACCAAGTCGGCCAATGCGGCATCGGGCACGGCCAGCAGGAGCAGCTCCGCGCGTGCGGCGACATCGGCGACGGCCAGCACCGGGGTGTCCGGCAACCACCGGGCCGCTCGCGCGCGGGACGCTCGCGACACCGCGCTGCACCCGGCGACCACGTGCTCGGCCCGTTCCAGTGCCGCGCCGAGGACGGCGCCCACCTTGCCCGCCGAGACGACGCCGACGGTCAGCCGGGCGGGGCGGAGTCCGTCGTGGGGAGCACTCCCACCGATCGGGGGCTGCACCATCGCAACCATCGCGTTCGCCCTCGCTGAATTCTCACGTCGGTCCGGTCCCGCAGGGCGGGTACCGGTCGGCCTCAGCCTAACCCAGCGTCCGGATCAGTCCTCGCGGCGGCGGCGCCGTCCCCCGCCGGTCGGACTCGCCTGCAGCCGCGCCAGCAGTTCGGCGACGGACTGACCACCGGTGTGCGCGCCGCCGTCCTCGTCCTCGGGCGCGTCGGGGACCTCCTCGACGGGTGGCTCCGGCTCCGATGCCGACGAGTGCCGGCCCCGGGGCGGCCCGGAGGGCTCCATCGCCTCCGGGGCACGCCGACGGCCCACGTACTCCGGCGCGGCGTCGGGCTCGGGGCGTGACGGCTCGGGGCGTGACGGCTCCGGCTGCGGTGGGGGTGCAGGTGGGGACGACCAGTGCGAACCAGGTTGACCGGCGGGAATGAACCGGCCTTCGGCGGGTGCGGGCTGCCACGTGCCCGACGTGCCGCGAGCATCCGCCGGCCGAGGCGGCGGCGGTGCCGACTGCTCCGGGGTGGCCTGCGGCGGCAACCACGGGAACTGCGGCGCCTGCGCAGGTGGCGGCGGCGTCGGAGGCGTCCAGGGCCCGGCCTGCTCCCCGGCGCGCCGGTGGGCCCCACCGACCGGCTCGGCCGGGTCGGGCACCCGCGGCCAGGCGTCGTCGGGGTGCGGTTCGGCGGGGACGTCGATGATCGGGCTCTCCTCGGTGTCCGGGGAGTGCTCGTCGGTGTCGAGGGCGGCCCGGCGGGCGTCGGCGTCCTCGGTGTCGACGCGACTGCTGCTGACCCGTCCGGCGGTGGGCAGGGACGGCGCCTCGGCGCGATCGTGCTCCAGTGCCGGGCGCTCCGACAGATCGGTGTCGAACAGGTACTCGAGATTGGCCCGCAGCGCGGCCAGCTCGGCCCGCAGCGCGGCCACCTCGTCGGCCGATTGCGCCCGCAGCTCACTCGCCAGCTCACGGCGCAGGTGGCTCTCGACCGTCAGCTCGTATTCGCGGCGCGCCGAGATCTCGCGTTCCAACTGAAGGTCGTACACCAGCTTCAGATCCCGCACCTTGGCCTGGTCGCTGTCGCTCTGTCTGCGATAGATCACCGACACGAAAGCCGCGACCACCGCGGCCCACAGCGCGAGGATCACAGCAAGCTTGAGCAACTCGACGCGATCAGTGAAAACCAGGGCAGAACTGGCCGCGATGGCCAGCACCAGCAACGCTGTCATCAAGATCCAGCCGGGCCGCCGACCGCCCCGACGCATGCGGGCGCCACGGGTCGGATCGGTCATGGGGCGACTGTACCCGCCACAGGTCGCCACGCGTGTCGACCCTTGCGGCGATTCGGTCACGAAGCCGGATGACGCCTCAGCCGGGCGCCGGATCGGCGTCGGGCGGGGCGTCGTCGGGAGACCGGCAGCAATGCTGCAGCCACAGCGCCGCCGCGACCAGCGCCAGCGCGCAGAGCGCCGCGACGACGGCTCCGGGGCTGTCGGCCGCGGCCACCCGCAGCGCGTCGCGGCGCGGCAGCACGTAGACCGACACAGCCACCCACCACCCCAGCACGACCGCACCCATCCACGCCGCGGCCTTGGCGATCAGCACCGAGCGCGCCACCGCCAACGGATGCAGCCGACCGCGACCGACGCCGATCTCCCCGTCGCGAATACGCGCCCGGACGTAGAAGCCCCAGCCTGCGAGGGCGATCGCGACGCCGAGCAGCGACATGCCCGTCCACACCGTGATCGGCGGGAAGTACCGGTAGGTGGCCCGCACCAGCACGTAACCCAGTACGGCGGCTGCTGCCGCCCCCGCGACGAGGTCGCGCTTGCGCGTCGGTCCCATCAGCGTGCGGTCCGGGGTGTCAGTACGTGCTCTGTGAGGTGCACGCCGGCACGCTCGGCCGGATCGAGAGCGCCCAGCAGATCCGCGACGGAGGTGGGTCGACCCTCGACCGTCAGCGTGGCCGCGGGAGCGACCGCCAGCCACGGGACGAGGACGAACGCCCGGACGTGGGCGTACCGGTGCGGCAGGGTCAAGACGTCGTCGTCGACGGTGAGCTCGCGGCCACCGTCGCGCACCTGAACCAGATCGACGTCGAGTGTCCTTGGCCCCCAATGCTGTTCGCGTGTCCGCTGGGCGGCTGCCTCTAGTTCGTGGGCGCGGTGCAGCCACTGGTGGGGTCCCGTCGACGCGTCGTCGGCCAGCACCACCGCATTGAGAAAGGCGCCCTGCTCGACCCCACCCCACGCCGCCGTCTCGTAGACCGGCGACACCGCGGTGACCGTGTCGCCGAGGCCGTCGAGGACCGACTGCAGATACGCCGCCCGGTCGCCGAGATTGGACCCGATCGAGAGCACCACCGACGTCATCGCGGCCCCGCCGCGGGGCTGGCGGGGCCAGCGGGCGGCCCCGCCCCGCGCCCGCCGCGGCGGGACCGGCGGGCGATCACCGCGACGTCGGCGAAGTCCAGCGGGATCGGGGCGGCCGGCTTGTGCACGGCCACTTCGACGGCGTGCACGCGCTCGTCGGCCATGACGTCCTCGGCTATCTCACCGGCCACGGTCTCGATCAGCTGCCGCGGCGGGCCGGCGACGATGTCGGCGGCGCGCTGGGCGAGCGCTCCGTAGTCCAGGGTGTCGGCGAGATCGTCGCTCGCGGCAGCGGCGGCCAGGTCGATCCACACCGTGATGTCGACGACGAAGTCCTGCCCGTCGCGGCGCTCGTGGTCGAACACCCCGTGATTGCCGCGCACCCGCAGGCCGCGCAACTCGATCCGGTCAGCCATTCGGCTGGGCCTCCTCACCCGCGTTGCGCCAGGCCGACACCACCGCAAGCGCATCCACTGAGGCGCGCACGTCGTGCACCCGCACCCCCCACGCCCCGTGCCAGGCGGCCAGGGCCGAGATCGCCGCCGTCGCCGTCTCCCGTCCGCCGGGCGGCCGCGGGGTCCCGTCGGCGCCGGCCAGCAATGTGCCGAGGAATCGTTTGCGCGACGCGCCGACGAGGATCGGGATACCGGTGGCGACGAACTCCGGCAGCGCGGCCAGCAACGCCCAGTTGTGGTGCGCGGTCTTCGCGAAACCGAGCCCGGGATCGAGGATCAGCCGCCCGGGATCCACGCCGGCCGCAACGGCGGCGTCGACGCAGGCCATCAACTCGTCGCGCACCTCGGTCACGACGTCGCCGTAGACCGGGGGCTCGTGCGGCCGCGCGCTGTCGACCGAGCGCCAGTGCATCAGCACCCACGGCACGCCCGCGTCGGCGACCACGCGCACCATGTCCGGATCCGCCCTGCCGCCCGAGACGTCGTTGACGATGCGGGCTCCGCTCTCCAGCGCTGCGCTGGCTACCCCGGCGTGCATCGTGTCGACGCTGACCGTGATGCCGCGGGCGGCGAGTTCGGCGATGACCGGAAGGATGCGGGCGGTCTCCACCGCGGGGTCGATGCGGGTTGCGCCGGGGCGGGTGGATTCGCCGCCGACATCGATGATCGCCGCGCCGTGTGCCACCAGCTCGACCCCGTGCGCGACCGCGCGATCCCGGTCCAGGAACAAGCCGCCGTCGGAGAACGAGTCGTCGGTGACGTTGACGACGCCCATGACGGCCACGGGCGCCGCAGTGGACGACAGGTCGGCGATGATCACTTCCGCAGGATCAGGTCCAGAGCTTCGGCGCGAGATGCCTTGTCGGTCTTGAACTGTCCGCGCACCGCCGACGTCGTGGTGCTGGCCCCCGGCTTGCGGATGCCGCGCATCGCCATGCACAGGTGTTCGGCCTCGATCACCACGATCGCTCCCCGTGGATCGAGTTTGCGCATGAGCGCGTCGGCGATCTGGCAGGTCAGCCGCTCCTGCACCTGCGGTCGCTTGGCGTACAGATCGACCACACGGGCCAGCTTCGACAGGCCCGTCACGCGGCCGTCCTTGCCGGGGATGTAGCCGACGTGCGCGACGCCGTGGAAGGACACCAGGTGGTGCTCGCACGTCGAGTACATCGGGATGTCCTTGACCAGCACGAGCTCGTCGTGCTGCTCGTCGAACGTGGTGTTGAGTACATCGTCGGGATCGGTGTAGAGGCCTGCGAACATCTCCCGGTAGGCCCGTGCCACGCGCGCCGGGGTGTCGATCAGGCCGTGCCGGTCCGGATCCTCACCGACGGCGAGCAGGAGCTCGCGCACAGCGGCCTCCGCACGAGCCTGGTCGAATTCCCGGGTGGTGAGCGTGGCCGAAATGTCCTGCGACCGCGTCATCGAGGTCTCCTCCGTTACCCGTTGCCCGGCGGGGTGCCGCGCCCGTTCTCACCGCGGCCGTTGTCGTGGCCGCCCTGACCACCGTCCTGTTCCGGCGGTGCGGGCTGCGGATACGGCTGCTGGTAGGGCGGATAATACGGCGGCTGCGGATGAGCCGGCGCACCCTGATATCCCGACGGCGGATACCAGTAGCCGGGCTGCGGTTGCTGCTGCGGGGCACCGCCCTGCTGCTGCGGCGGGGGCGGCCAGCCGGGGGCATGCCACCCGGCCGGAGCGCCGTAGTCGGGCTGGGTCGGCCCGCCCGGCGCACCATTCGCGCCGTTGGTCCCGTTGCCGCCGTTGCGGTGCGCCGCATCGGCGGCAGCCTTGGACGCCTGGGCGATCGCGGTCTTGAACGCGGGCTCCGGCACCGGCTTGGGCCACGGCTCGCCGCGTTCGATGGCGAGCTCGCCGGGGGTCTTGATCGGCGGCTTGTCCGACGGCACGCGGCCACCGAAGTCGTCGAACATCGTCAACCGCGGGCGCTTCTTCACATCACCGAAGATCTGCTCCAGCTCCTTGCGGTGCAGCGTCTCCTTCTCCAGCAGCTCGCCGGCCAGCACGTCGAGCACGTCGCGGTACTCGGTGAGGATCTCCCACGCCTCGGTGTGCGCGGCCTCGATGAGCTTGCGGATCTCGTCGTCGATGATCTGGGCGACCTCGTGGCTGTAGTCCGCTTGGTTGCCCATCGTGCGGCCCAGGAACGGGTCGCCGTGCTCGGTGCCGTAGCGCACCGCGCCCAGCTTGGAGCTCATGCCGTACTCGGTGACCATCGCGCGGGCGATCTTGGTGGCCTGGTCGATGTCAGAGGACGCGCCGGTGGTCGGCTCCCGGAACACGAGCTCCTCGGCGGCGCGCCCGCCCATCGCGAACACCAGGCGCGCGATCATCTCCGAGCGCGTCATCAGTCCCTTGTCGTCCTCCGGCACCGCCATCGCGTGACCGCCGGTGCGCCCGCGGGCCAGGATCGTCACCTTGTAGATGGGCTCGATGTCGGGCATCGCCCAGGCGGCCAGCGTGTGCCCGCCCTCGTGGTAGGCGGTGATCTTCTTCTCGTGCTCGCTGATCAGCCGGCTCTTGCGGCGCGGCCCGCCGACCACGCGGTCCACGGCCTCTTCGAGCGCCGGGCCGGTGATGACGGTGCCGTTCTCGCGCGCGGTCAGCAGCGCGGCCTCGTTGATGACGTTGGCCAGGTCGGCGCCGGACATGCCGACGGTGCGCTTGGCCAGACCCTCGAGGTCGGCGTCGGGGGCGATCGGCTTGCCCTGCGAGTGCACCTTCAGCACGGCGCGGCGGCCGGCCAGGTCGGGGCTGGAGACCGGGATCTGGCGGTCGAAGCGGCCGGGCCGCAGGAGCGCGGGATCGAGGATGTCGGGCCGGTTGGTGGCTGCGATCAGGATGACGCCCTGGCGGTCGCCGAAGCCGTCCATCTCGACGAGCAGCTGGTTGAGCGTCTGCTCGCGTTCGTCGTGACCGCCGCCGAGGCCGGCGCCGCGCTGGCGGCCGACCGCGTCGATCTCGTCGACGAAGATGATGCACGGGCTGTTCTGCTTGGCCTGCTCGAAGAGGTCGCGCACGCGGGAGGCGCCGACACCCACGAACATCTCGACGAAGTCAGAGCCCGAGATCGTGAAGAACGGCACCCCGGCCTCCCCGGCCACGGCGCGGGCCAGCAGCGTCTTGCCGGTGCCGGGCGGGCCGTAGAGCAGCACGCCCTTGGGGATCTTGGCGCCGAGCGCCTGGTAGCGGCTCGGGTTCTGAAGGAAGTCCTTGATCTCGTAGAGCTCCTCGACCGCCTCGTCGACGCCCGCGACGTCGGCGAACGTGGTCTTGGGCATGTCCTTGGACAGCTGCTTGGCCCGCGATTTGCCGAAGCCGAAGCCCATCCGGCCGCCTGTCTGCATGCGGGAGAACAGCACGAACAGGCCGACCAGCAGCAGCAGCGGCAGCATGTAGATCAGCAGCGAGCCCAGCACGCTGGACTGATTGACCACCGTGTTCGTCTTGACGTTCTTGCCCTGCAGCGCCTCGAACAGCGTCACGCCGTACCCGGTCGGGTACTTGGTGATGATCTTGTCGCTGTTCTCGGTGTCCCCGTTGCCGTCTTTGAGCTCCAGCCGCAGCTGCTGCTCACGGTCGTCGATCTGCGCGCTGGTGACGTTGCCGCTGGTGATCTGCGACATCGCGACCGAGGTGTCGACGGGCTTGTAGCCGCGGGTGTCGTCACTGAAGTAGAAGAAGAACCACCCCAGCAACAGGACCACGGCGATCACCGTGAGCGTGCGGATCACATTTTTACGGTTCATGCGTTGGTCCGGTTCATCGATGTGTGCGGCCAGGGTGAAAGAACCCCGGCCAAAATCCTTCCAAGAACGCCAGCTGGAAACCTCAAGGCTACCGCTAGACCAACGTTCGGCAGCCTCTGGAGTTCCCGCCGCTGGTGTGCACACAGATCGGAATCTGCGCCGAACTCGCGATCCAGACTCACACTCGACGCCGCGCGCACACGGAGAGTCCACACCAACGTGGTGACGCTGCAGGTGGCCGAGGCCGGGTAACCGGAGCTGGCCCACATTCCGCGACACCGCTCCAGCGAAGTGGTCAGCGGACCGTGTCGGGAGGTCGTGACGGAGTGGCCAGGACATTGGCTGACCGTGGGGCGGCCGGACGAGCTGAGCCGATTGTTGTTCGAGTTCCTCGCGGTTTGAGGTGTGATATCCACCACGGGCGGGTATGTTTGCTGCGGGTTGGGGCGGCATGCCACCGGGGGGAAATTGACGTGAACTTCACAGCAAAGCGACGCCGTGTGTCTGTGGGCCGGTCTGACCGCGCCGCCCTGGTCACCTCGGCGCGTCACACATTCGCCGACCTCGGGCCTGCGGCCAGCATGGCCGACGTCGCCGAGGCGGCAGGCGTCAGCACGGACGTGCTCTACGGCCACTTCGGCGACCGCGACGGTCTCCTCGTCGCCGTCCTCGACGACCTCGGAGAGTCACTGCGCGAGCCCGAACCGGCGGTCCGGCCGTCACTCGGCCTTCCGCAGCTGTCGGCGCGGTATGTGGTCCCGCCGGTCGTCGCGGCGAGCGCGGTGTTGTCTCTGGGCATGGCGCCCCCGTCATCCGCTGCCGCCGTAGACCCGCCCCCGGCGAGCTCCGTGGTGACGATCAGCCCGCTGTGGCCGGTGTGGTCTCTGGACACCGCCCTGCAGGGGTCGCTGTGCGCCACCGCCACGTGCTCCCGGCTGGACTATGTTCCGTTCGCGACGGGTAACGGGGTACGCGCCCTGGACCGGCAGCTCTCGCAACTGGCGGCGTCGCCGTCGCAGGCCATCGGCGACGGCCCGACCGTCGTGCTGGGCTTCAGCAACGGCGCCGGTGTGGCCGAGGAGTGGATGGCCCAGCACTCCGGGGTGGCCGGCGCGCCCTCGCCCGACGAGGTGTCCTTCGTCCTGATCGGCAATCCGCGGCGGGCCCACGGCGGTCTCATGCCACCGATCGAGCCCACCGACTATCACGTGATCGACGTGGTCCGGCAGTACGACCCGATGGCCGACTTCCCGGACCGGCCGCTGAACCTGCTGGCGCTGGCCAACGTCGCGGCAGGCATGCTCTCCCCGATGCACCTGGACTACCGCGGGGTCGACCTCGACGATCCGGACAACGTGGTGTGGACCGAGGGCAACACCACCTACGTGTTCGTCCCGACGACGGAGCTACCGCTGCTGAAACCGTTGCGCGCCCTGGGGTTCGACGAGCTGGCCGCGAAATTGAACGGCCCGCTCACCGACATCATCGAAAAGGCCTACGACCGGCCGTATCTGGACGCGCCGCAGCCTGCGCCGGTCGTCGCACCGGAACCCGAGAAGACGGTCCTCGCGGCCGACGAAGCCGAGCCCGCTCCCACCCGTCGCGCATTGTTCTCGAAACATACTGCCGCCGAGGATGATTCGGATGACTCCCCCGCGCGGAAACCGCGCCGGTCCGGTGACGACAGCACGCAGAGCGCCGACGACACGCCGTCCGTCACCGCCCCGCCCGCGAGCGACAGCGCCGCGGCGAGCACGCCCAAGCCCGCGAAGAAGACGCACAAGGGTTGGGGACGCCACCGCGCCGAGTGACGCACCGATGCCGGGCTCGGCGCGTTACTGTGCCAGCCATGTCGCACACAGCCCGCAGACCCGTCACCCGGATCGCTCTGACCGTCGCCGCCGCCGGCGTCGTCGCGGCTTCGGCGGCCGCCTGCGACGCGCGGTCCGGACCGGCCGCGTCGCCCGGCACCGACGCCCGGCAGGTCACCGTCGTCGGCGAAGGTCAGGTCAAAGGCACCCCGGACACATTGACGGTCAACGCATCCATGGAGTTCCAGGCCGCGGACGCCACCGGCGCGATGAGCCAGACCAGCGAGCGCCAGCAGGCCGTCATCGACGCACTGGTCGGCGCCGGGATCGACCGCAAGGACATCGCCACCACCGCAGCGGATCTGCAGCCGCAGTACGGCAGCGACAGCACCACGATCTCCGCGTACCGCGCCACCAACTCGATCACCGTCACGATCCGCGATCTGGCCAAGGCGTCGGACGCGATCGGTCTGATCGTCAGCACCGGCGGCAACGCCGCGCGCATCAACTCGATCAACTACTCCATCGACGACGACTCACAGCTGGTCCGTGACGCCCGCGCCCGCGCGTTCAATGACGCCAAGGACCGAGCGAATCAGTACGCGCAGCTGTCGGGGCTCGACCTCGGCGACGTCATCTCGATCTCCGAGTCGGCCGCGCCCACCCCGCCGGTGCCGATGCCGGCGATGCCGCGTGCGATGGAGGCCGCGGTGCCGCTGGAGCCGGGTCAGCAGACCGTCGGCTTCTCGGTGACGGTCGTGTGGCAGCTCAGCTAGAGGGCCCGACGGTGACGGGGAGCCCGTTGAGCACCGCGGTGCCCGAGAGCGGATCGAGCAGCGACCCGTCGTTGAGCTGGTTGACGTTGACGCCCGGCTGACCGGCGGCCAGCTGCTGGCCGGTGCCCGGACGGTCGTGCCCCCACCCGTGCGGCAGCGACAGCACGCCGCGGCGGATGCCGTCGGTGAGCTCGACGGGCACCACCAGCTCGCCGCCGGCACCCTTGACCACGGCGGTGTCGGTGACGCCGAGGTCGGCGGCGTCGTCGGGGTGCATCCGCAGCGTGCAGCGGTTGGTGCCGCCCGCGAGTGCGGGCAGGTTGTGCATCCAGCTGTTGTTGCTGCGCAGGTGCCTGCGCCCGATCAGCACGAAGCCCTGGGCGGGACGCGCCATCGCCTCGCGCAGCCGGGCCGCGTCCTCGATCAGGGCGGGCGGCGCAAGCTCGACTCGACCCGACGGCGTACGCAGCACGTCGAGCAGCCGCGGCTGCAGCGGACCCAGATCGACACCGTGCGGTGCGTCCCTGAGCCGCTGCAGCGTGAGGCCGTCCGGGCGAGCGCCGAACGCGTCGCCGTAGGCGCCCAGGCGCAGCATCATGTCGAGCCGGCGCTCATAGCCGGGGCCGGCGGGCAGCATCGCGGTCAGCTCGTCGACCGCGCGCCCGGCGACCGGTGAATCGGGGTCCGCGGTCTCCTTGGCCAGGGTGGTGGCGATGACCTGCTCATCGACCAGCGCCGGGTCGGCGTCCTGGCCCAGGCCGTACACGACCAGCGCGAGCCGCGACAGGATCTCGGCCTCGCTGGGCCGGCCGTGGAGCGGCAACACCGGCGGTGAGTAGCGGGCGTTGTTCCGGATAGCGAGAGCGTTGAGCGCGACGTCGAAGTGCGGGGCGCGCGACGGCGGGGGTGGGGGCAGGATGACGTCGGCGTGGCGGGTCGTCTCGTTCACGTAGGGGTCGACGCTGACCATGAACGTGACGCGCTCCAGTGCTTTGTCGAGCCGGTCGCCGTCGGGGGCGGACAGCACCGGGTTACCCGCGACCGTGATCATCGCCCGGATCTGACCGTCGCCCGGCGTCTCGATCTCCTCGGCGAGGACAGGGGTGGGCAGTTCGGAGAGCACCTCGGGACGGCCGGACACCCGGCTGTGCCAGCGACCGGTGCGGAACCCCTTGCCGGGCCGGTGCCCGCGCGGCGCCGGCGCCACCGCCGAGCAGGGGAACATCGCGCCGCCGGGCCGGTCCAGATTGCCGGTGAGGACGTTGACGACGTCGACGAGCCAGCTGCCGAGGGTGCCGAACTCGACGGTCGATGTGCCGATCCGGCCATAGACGGCCGCGCTGGGCGCCGCGGCGAGTTCGCGTGCCAGCGTGCGGATCTCGTCGGCGTCGACGCCGCAGTACTCGGCGACGGCGTCGGGTGCGAAGTCCCGCGCGGCCGCCCGCACGTCATCGAGTCCGGCGACGTGGTCTCCGATCTCCCCGAGAGTCACCAGGTCCTCGTCGAACAGCACGTGCACCACCGCGAACAGCAGCGCCGCGTCGGTGCCGGGGCGCGGCGCGAGGTGGCGATCGGCGAGTTCGGCGGTGCGGGTGCGGGCCGGGTCGATGACGACGATGCGGCCGCCCCGCTTGCGGATCTCGCGCATCTTGCCGCCGAAGTCGGGGGCGGTGGTCACGCTGCCGTTGGACACCAGGGGGTTGGCCCCGATGATCACGAGATAGTCGGTGCGGTCGAGGTCGGGCACAGTGAACGCGACCGGGCTGCCGAACATCAGGCCCAGCGACACGTGCTTGGGCATCTGGTCCAACGTGCTCGCCGAGAACACCTGCCGGGTGCCAAGGCCGCGGATGATCAGCGGCGGATACAGCGCGCCGGCGACCGTGTGCGCGTTGGGGTTTCCGAGATACAGCCCGACCGACGCTCCGCCGTTCTCGCGGATCACCGCGCTCAGACCCTCGGCGGCCGCAGCGAACGCCTCCTCCCACGTGGCCTCGGTGAGCACGCCGTCGCGACGGACCAGCGGCGCCCGCAACCGATCGGGATCGTTGTCGAGCTCGGCGAAGCTGGCACCTTTCGGGCAGATGAATCCGTGGCTGAACACGTCGTCGCGATCACCCCGGGCGCCGATGACGCGGCCCTCGTCGATGGTCAGCGTCAGGCCGCAGGTGGCCTCGCAGAACGGGCAGATGCGCAACGCGGTGTCGGTCATGGCTTCGATCCTGCGTCCAGATCGACGAAATGGCGAGAACTTCTCGCGCTTTCCCGCCCGAACGTCGGTTTGGGCGGGGGGTGGGTCAGTCGGTATAGACCTTCGGGTCGAGCGTGCCGATGAACGGCAGATCGCGGTAGCGCTCGGCGTAGTCGAGGCCGTAGCCGACCACGAACTCGTTGGGGATGTCGAAGCCGATGTATTCGATGTCGACGTCGGCGCGCACCGCATCGGGCTTCCGCAGCAGCGTGCACACCCGCAGCGAACGCGGCCGCCGGGTGGCCAGGTTGCGCAGCAGCCACGACAGCGTCAGGCCGGAGTCGACGATGTCCTCGACGATCAGCACATCGCGGTCGTTGATGTCGCGATCGAGGTCCTTGAGGATGCGCACCACACCCGACGACGACGTCGACGAGCCGTACGAGCTGACCGCCATGAACTCCAGCTGCGTGGGCAGCGGGATCGCCCGGGCCAGGTCGGTGACGAACATGACCGCACCCTTGAGCACCGTGATCAGCAGCAGGTCCTGCTGCCCCTCCCCCGGCGTCGGGTAATCGGCGGCGATCAGATCGGCGAGTTCCGCGGTCTTGGCGCGGATCTGCTCCTCCGACAGCAACACCGACTTGATGTCCCCGGGATACAACTCGCCATGCGCAGGCACGCCTAGAGCGTAGCGGTGCTCACTCGGCGACCGGCTCGCGGTAGAGCGTCAGCACCTCACCACGCCGGCCCGCGAACAGCCGACGCCGTGTCATCGCGCTCGGGACCGCGACTCCGCCCTGCCCGCGCCAGGCCGTGACCAGGGCGTCGACCGCGCGGATCTGCGCATCGGTCAGGCCGGCGGCACCGCCGTCGAGCAGCCAGCGCCGGATCACCCGGCGGCGCAGTGCGGCCGGCAGCGCCGTCAGAGTCGCGACCGGCAGGTCGGGTTCTACGGCGATGCCGGCGGCGAGCGCGTCGAGCGCGTCGCTGTCCTCCCGCAGCGCGGAGGCGGTGCGGGCCAGCGCCTCGGCGACGCCGCCGGAGAGCACGTCCTCGAGCAGCGGCAGCACCTCGGCGCGCAGCCGCACCCGGGTGAAGCGACGGTCGTCGTTGTGGGGATCTCGCCACGGCGTCAGTGCCAGCTCGGCACACGCGGCTTCGGTGACGCTGCGCCGCACCCCCAGCAGCGGCCGGCACCACGGCGCGTCGTAGGCCACCATCCCGGCGATCGAGCGGGCACCCGAGCCACGGCCCAGCCCCAGCAGCACCGTCTCCGCCTGATCGTCGAGCGTGTGCCCCAGCAGCACCGGCATCCCCGCGCGGGCCTGCTCCAGCGCCGCGTACCGCGCGGTGCGCGCCGCCGCCTCCGGCCCGCCGCCGGCGCCGACCGAGACCGAAAACACCTGCGCAGCAACGCAACCCAGGTTCAGCGCCTGGTCGCGTGCTGTCGCGGCGACGGTGTCGGAGCCGGCCTGGAGCCCGTGATCGACGATCAACGCCGTCGTCGGCCGCAGCGCTGCGGCGACCGCGGTCAGCGCCAGCGAATCGGGCCCGCCCGACAGCGCGACACACCAGGGCCCGTCCAGCCCGTACTCGGCGGAGAACCGGCGCAGCGCCGCGCGCAGCTGCGCTACAGCACCCGGTCGATCCATCGCTGCGGCTCGTCGATCTCGTCGGGCTGCGGCAGGGTGTGCGGGCCGGTCCAGATCGTGTTGAACCGCGCCATGCCCACCGTCGACACCACGGCGTCGACGAACGCCTTGCCGCGCGTGTACTGGTCCATCTTCGCGTCGATGCCGAGCAGCGCCCGCAGCAGCCGCTGCACCGGCGGCTGGCGCCGATGCCTGCGCTGGTCGAACCGGCGGCGGATGGTGGCCACCGACGGCACCACCGCAGGCCCCACGGCGTCCATCACGTGATCGGCGTGGCCCTCGAGCAACGTGCCCAACACCAGCAGCCGATCCAGCGCCTCACGTTGCGCGCCGGACTGCACGGCCCGCACCAGGCCCAGGATGCCGGCCGAATTCGCTTCTGGCGCTTCACCGGAACGCCGTTGCCGGACGAAGTCGGCCAGCCGCCCGATCACCTGGGTCACGTCCTCGCCGGCGTCGGAGGTCAGCACGCCGAGCGCGTCGGACATGTGGCCGGCCAGCCACGGGTTGGCGCGGAACTGCACGCGGTGGGTGACCTCGTGCAGGCAGACCCACATCCGGAAGTCGGCCGGCTGTACGTGCAGCTGGCGCTCCACCGCGATGACGTTCGGATACACCAGCAGCAGTTCACCGCCATTCGGGGCGAACGGATCGTATTGCCCCAGAATCCCCGACGACACGAACGCCAGCACCGCGCCCGTCTGCACGCCGGCGATCCGCCCGCTGATCGCGCGGGGCTTGGCGCCGTCGCTGCCGCCGGTCATCGCCCGCATGGACCCGGCGGCCGCGCGGATCCACTGCGGCCGGTCGACGATCCGGGCTTCCGGGATGTCCGCGCCCTCGGCCAGACCGGTCACCTCGCGCACCGGCACCTCGGCGGCGCGCGCCGCATCGGCCAGCTGCGCGATCACCTGTCGGCGCGTGTAGTCGGTGGCCGGCGGCTCGGGACGGGCCAGCTTGCCACCGAACGACGCGGCCAGATTCCAGTCCACTGCGCTACCGACGGAGAAGGTCTGGCTCATGAGCGGCACCCGCACGATCGCAGCGTCGCGGCGAACGCGTCGAGCGCGGTGCGCCCGCTGGGGCCGGCCCGGTTGGACAGCAGCGCGAACGTCAACACCCGGCCGTTGGAATCGGTCACGATGCCGGCCAGGGAATTGGTGGCGGTCAGCGAACCGGTCTTGGCGCGCAGATACCCGGCGGCATCGCGACCGGGCGGGGTGTCGAGGTAGCGGTTGGACAGCGTGCCGCTGCCGCCGGCGATCGGCAGCAGGTCCAGCAGCGGACGCAGCCGGGGGTGGTCGTCACCGGCCGCCGCCCCCACGACCTCGTCGAGTGTCTCGGCGGTCAGCCGGTCGTCGACCGACAGCCCGCTGGAGTCCAGCAGCCGCGCCCCACTGGTGTCGATCCCGGCGTCGTCGAGCGCGGCGAGCACGGCGCTGACCGCGCCGGTGAAACTCTGCGGCCGGCCCGTTTCCGCGGCGACCTCCCGGCCCGTCGACTCGGCCATCACGTTGTCCGAGGCGTTCATCATGTCGCGCAACCGCTGGATCAGCGGCGGCGACTGGACCGAGGCGATCTCGCGGCCACGGGCGGCCGACGGCAGCACGGTCACCGTCTGCGGATCGACGCCGAGCGCGACGGCGAGCGCGCGACCGGCGTCGAGTGCGGGGGTGCGCGAGCGGGCCGAATTCACGGTCACCGGCTGGGTGCGGCCACCGTCGAGCATGACCGCTTCCATCGGGGCGATGTCGCCGCCGTCGATGTCCAGCGGATCCCACCCGGGCGCCATCGTCGGGCCGCTGTAGGCGCTGACGTCGACGGCGACGCTGCGCGCGGTCACCCCGCTGCGGCGGACCTGGTCGGCGAGGTCGACGATCCGCGCGGCGTCGCGGTACCAGGTGTCGGTGCCCCGCGGCGCGGCTGACAGCGTCGGATCGCCGCCCCCGACGAGCACCACGGTTCCGGGCGAGGTGGCCACCACCCGCGTCGTCAACCGGGCCTCGCGATCGAGGGTCAGCAGCGCCGCGGCGGTGGTGAGCAGCTTGTTGACCGACGCGGGCTGCATCGGCACGCGCGGGCTCTGCGCCCACAGCTCGTCACCGGTCATCGCGTCGGTGATGCGGCCGGTGAACTGCCCCAGGTTCGGATCGGCCACCACGACACGCAGCGCCGCGGCGAGCCCGGCGGGTGTCGGCATGTCGGCGGTCTCGGGCACCGGAACGACGCCGGGGTCAGCGGTCGCGGGCGCCGGCGCGGCCTTGACGGCCACCGCGTCGGAGGTGTGCCGGCCGGCGATCAGTGCGGCCGTGGCGACGAGCCCCGCCACCACGACCACCACGGCGAGGCCGACCAACACATAGGTGGACCTTCGCCATCGAGTCGGCCGCATAGTTCCCCTGTCGCTCGATGAGTCGGAAAGCCACCCCCGTAGTGCAGGGTATCGCTCCGCACTAAGGTGGTTCCGGCCTGTTGATCGCCCGTCATGCGAAGGAGCCTCCCCGGTGCAGTTCGACGTTCTCATCGAGATCCCGAAGGGTTCACGCAACAAGTACGAGGTCGATCACGACAGCGGCAAGGTGAAGCTGGACCGCTACCTGTTCACCGCGTTCGGCTATCCGACCGACTACGGCTACATCGAGGACACCCTTGGCGAGGACGGCGATCCGCTGGATGCGCTGGTGCTGCTGCCCGAGCCGGTGTTCCCCGGGTGCATCGTCGAGGCCCGCCCCGTCGGCATGTTCCGCATGACCGACGAGAAGGGCGGCGACGACAAGGTGCTGTGCGTGCTCGCCGACCCGCGGTGGGACCACATCCAGGACATCGGCGACGTGTCGGAGTTCGAGCTCGACGCGATCAAGCACTTCTTCGTGCACTACAAGGACCTCGAGCCGGGCAAGTTCGTGCACGCCGCGGACTGGGTGGGTCGCGAGGAAGCCGAGGCCGAGGTGAACCGCTCGATCGAGCGCTTCACGACCGAAGGCCACTAGTTCTCCTGGGCAAGACTTATCTGGCCGAGGAGACGCGAACTCGCGCGCGTTGACGGCGTGTCGGCTCAAGTTTGTGTCTGCTCGCCGGATTTGACCTGCCCGTAACACGGCGTTACGTCCGCGCCGTTTCCGCGTCCGATCATGACGGTGTGTTGCTGCATCAGGGGATCGGACTGGAGGCGTTCAACGCGCTGTCGATGCGCCGCGCCGTGCACGCCGTCTACGAATGCTGCTTCAGCGTGCCGCTGGCCGCCGACCTGGCCCGGCAACGCCCCTTCACCTCCCACGACCAGCTGTTCCGCTGCGCCGACGGGCTGCTGTTCGCGCTCGGCGAGGACTCGATCGACTCGATCCTGCAGGCCTACCCGGACGTGGGCCGGCGGCCCGGCAGCGAGAAGTCGGCAGCCGAACAGTGCGCAGTCAAAGACGCACGCCCCGAGATGATGGCGCGACTGGCCGACGCCTCGAAGACCTACCTCGAGCATTTCGGGTTCGGCTTCGTGATGTACGTCAACGGCTACAGCGCCGACACCGTGCTGGCCACCATGGCCGACCGCCTGCTCAACGATCACGAGACCGAGCGCAAGATCGTGCGCAACGAACTGGCCAAGATCAACCGCACCCGGCTGGAACGCATGCTGGGCCCGGAGGGCGGTTACGACAACTGGTGACCGCGGGGTGGCTCTAGGCTCGCCTCCATGCATGGCGCGGTGCACGGTCACTGGGAACCCCGCTTCGACCGCCTCGCCGCCGCTCTGGCCGAGGAGATCTCCGCGGGTGAGGAGCTCGGCGCGTCGCTGACGGTCGACGTCGACGGCGAACTCGTCGCCGACCTGTGGGGCGGCTACGCCGATCGCGCGAAAACCGTTGCCTGGCAGCAGGATACGATCGTCAACTTCTGGTCGTGCACCAAGACGCTGACCGCGCTGGCCGCGCTGCTGCTGGTCGACGCGGGCCACCTCGACCCGTTCGCGCCGGTCGCGAGGTACTGGCCGGAATTCGGGGCCAACGGCAAGGCCGGCATCGAGGTGCGCCACCTGCTCGCCCACACCTCGGGTGTGTCGGGCTGGCAGGTGCCGTTCGGGGTCGAGCACATCTACGACTGGGAGCGCGCCACCGCCCACCTGGCGAATCAGACCCCGTGGTGGGAACCGGGCACCGCGTCGGGCTACCACGCGATGAACTACGGGCACCTGATCGGTCAGCTGGTCCGTCGCATCACCGGCAGCACGCTCAAAGACTTCGTCCGAGAGCACGTTTCCGTCCCTTGGGACGCTGACGTCCAGATCGGCGCGCAGGCCGGCGACGAGCCGCGCATCGCCGAGCTGGTCGCTCCCCCGCCGCGCGACCGCGCCCTGGACCGGCTCGCCCCCGACCACCCGGCGGTCAAGACGTTCGCGGCGTTCCCGCCCGGCGCCTACGGTGTCGCGGTCGCCGAAACCACACCGTGGCGGCGGGCCGACATCGGCGGCGCCAACGGCCACGGCAACGCCCGCGGGTTGGTCCGCGCGCTGCGCGCGATATCGCTGGGCGGCACCGTCAACGGCACGAAGGTGCTGTCCCCCGCCACCATCGCCACGATCTTCATCGAGCAGTCGCACGGCACCGACCTGGTGCTCGGCATTCCCCTCCGCTTCGGGATCGGTTTCGGCCTGCCGTCGCCTGAGAGCGTGCCCGCGGTCCCAGCCGGGCGGGTGTGCTGGTGGGGCGGCTGGGGTGGGTCGCTGGTCGTGATGGACCTCGACCGGCGGGCCACCTTCGCCTACGTGATGAACAAGATGGGCGCGGGGACGACGGGCTCAGCCCTCGCGTTGCGCTATTCCCGGCTGATCGACGAAGCGCTTCAGGACGCCCGAGGCTGATTGCGCGCGGCCAACTCGGCCAGTGCGTCCCGACCGATGCGTTCGAGATCCTGGCCGCCCGACGCGCCGATCAGCGTGACCCCGTCGGCGACCCCGGCCGAGGAGATGTCGGCGAGCAGACCTGCCAACCCGGCGACGGTGCCCGCGTAGCGGATCGTGTCGGCCGACTGGTCGCCGAAGGCCGCACGGGCGGCCCGGAAGTCCCGGGCGACCGCGACCGTGACGTCCAGGATCACCGCCGCGTTCCCCGGACCAGACCGGATCCGTGAGCGCACCTGACGGGCGCGCTGCAGGTCAGGCGCCGACACCCGGATGACGGGTTGCTCGCTGTCGGTCAGTTCCCGCACCCCGGCGTCGTCGCTGACAAAGATCCGCACACCCGGCACGGTAACCGCCCTCGCACACCCGCGCCCCCGTTGAGATCAGCGCGAGCGCAACCGCCTAGCGGGTGGTGTCCCTCGCGGGGTCGGTGCTCTCCTCTGCGGTCTCGGAAGCCGCCTCACCGTTCTTACGGACGTCGTGCACTCGCGTCTTGTACAGGCTCGCCGCGGTCGTGATCAGCAGCGTGACGACGATGACGCCCAGGCTGGCCAACGTCGGGATCTCCGGCACCTTCACGGGCTCGCCACCGTTGATGAACGGCACCTCGTTCTCGTGCAGCGCATGCAGCAGCAGCTTCACCCCGATGAAGCCCAGGATGAACGCCAACCCCTGCGACAGGTAGACCAGCCGCTTGAGCAGGTCGCCGAGCAGGAAGTACAGCTGCCGCAAGCCCATCAGCGCGAACACGTTGGCGGCGAACACCAGGTACGGCTCGCGGGTCAGGCCGTAGATCGCGGGAATCGAGTCCAGCGCGAACAACAGGTCGGTGGTACCGAGCGCGATGATCACCAGGAACATCGGCGTCATCAACCGTCCGGAGCCGTTCTCCTTCACCCACAGCTTCAGGCCGTCCCAGGTGTCGGTGAACTTCAAGCGCTTCTGCGCGAAGCGCACCACACCGTTCTCACCGTCGTCGTCGTGGTCGGTGTCACGCACCAGCTTGATCGCGGTGTACACCAGGAAGGCGCCGAACAGGTAGAAGACCCAGGAGAACTGCTCGATCGCGACGGCGCCGAGGGCAATGAAGATGCCGCGGAAGATCAGCGCCAGGATGATGCCCACGAGCAGGGCCTGCTGCTGATAGATCCGCGGCACCTTGAAGCTGGCCATGATGATCAAGAAGATGAACAGGTTGTCCACCGACAGGCTGTACTCGGTGAGCCAGCCGGCGAAGAACTCGACACCGTACTGGCTGCCGTGGAAGAACCAGATCCACACGCCGAACGCGATCGCGAGTCCGACGTAGATACCCAGCGCGGTGCCGGTTTCCCGCTTGGACGGCTCGTGCGGACGGCGCCCGATCACAACCACATCGAAGAGCAGGATCGCGATGGTCACGCTGAGCGTGATCCCCCACTCGAGAGCACTGACGTTCATCTAACCTCCGGTCGTCGTTCCAACGCCGGAGGTCTCTTCCACCGCCACCGCTTCCGGCATCCGGCCCGCAGCACCGGTCCCCCGGATGCGGGCGACGTGATGACGACACTGTGGCGAAGGAATACTCCCCTCCAAGCGGGCGATTCTGCCAGGTGCGCCGTCGACACGCGAATCAGCGGCCGCCCGACGGCGAGAAGCGGCCATCCGCAGTGAGTACTTTGTACCCGTGACAGCACCGGATCCAACCTCGGCGATCCCGCCGCAGTACCTGCTGTCGGCGCAGGCACCGGCGGCGCGCACGCTGATCGACATCCTCTACGACACCGCGCGTCGCCACCCGGATGCGACCGCCCTGGACGACGGCACCGTGCAGCTCACCTACTCCGAATTGATCGCCGACGTCGAGGACAGCGTGGCGTGGCTGGCGGCGCGCGGCATCGGCCGCGGCGACCGGATCGGCATCCGGATGCCGTCGGGCAGCTATGCGCTCTACGTCGCGATCCTGGCCACCCTCGCCGCGGGTGCGGCCTACGTGCCCGTCGACGCCGACGACCCGGCCGAGCGGGCGGAACTGGTGTTCACCGAGGCCGAGGTCGTCGCGGTGATCACCGAGCGCGGCCTGATCCGGGGCCCCGGTGCATCCCGCGGCTGGCGCGCGACGGCACCACTGAGCCGCGACGACGCGTGGATCATCTTCACCTCGGGTTCCACCGGCACGCCCAAGGGCGTCGCGGTCACCCACCGCAACGCCGCGGCGTTCGTCGACGCCGAAGCGCAGATGTTCCTGCAGGACAACCCGCTGGGCCCGGGTGACCGGGTGCTGGCCGGACTGTCGGTGGCGTTCGACGCGTCGTGCGAGGAGATGTGGCTGGCCTGGCGGCACGGCGCGTGCCTGGTGCCCGCACCGCGCTCGCTGGTGCGCAGCGGCATGGACCTGGGTCCGTGGCTGGTATCGCGTGACATCACCGTGGTGTCCACGGTCCCGACGCTGGCCTCGCTGTGGCCGGCCGAGGCGCTCGAGGCGGTGCGGCTGCTGATCTTCGGCGGCGAGGCGTGCCCGCCCGAGCTGGCCGCGCGCCTGGCGGTCGAGGGCCGGGAGGTGTGGAACACCTACGGTCCCACCGAAGCGACGGTGGTGGCTTGTGCCGCTCAGTTGACCGGGACCGGGCCTGTCAGCATCGGGTTGCCGCTGCCGGGCTGGGATCTGGCCGTCGTCGACGCCGCAGGCAATCCGGTCGGCATCGGCGAGGTCGGCGAGCTGGTGATCGGCGGCGTCGGGCTCGCGCGCTACCTCGACCCCGACAAGGACGCCGAGAAGTACGCCGCGGCCCCGACACTGGCGTGGAGCCGCGCCTACCGCAGCGGCGACCTGGTACGGCTCGAAGCCGACGGGCTCTACTTCATGGGCCGGGCCGACGACCAGGTCAAGGTCGGCGGCCGCCGCATCGAGCTCGGCGAGGTCGACACCGCGCTGGTGCACCTGCCCGGCGTCAGCGGTGGCGCGGCGGCCGTGCGCCGCACCGCGAGCGGCACCCCGCTGCTGGTCGGCTACGTGGTCGCCGCCCCCGGCGGCGCGTTCGACCTGGCGTCCGCCCGCGCGCGGCTGGCCGAGTCGCTGCCCGCGGCGTTGGTGCCGCGACTGGTGGTCGTCGACGAACTCCCCACCCGCACGTCGGGCAAGGTGGATCGCGCCGCGCTGCCCTGGCCGGTGACCGGGGGCGGCAACGATCCCGACGAAACCGCGGCAGATCTCGGCGGCACGCTCGGCTGGCTGGCCGGCCTGTGGCGCGACGTGCTCGCCGCCCCGATCGACGGTCCGAGCGCCGACTTCTTCGCCCTCGGCGGCGGCTCGCTGTCGGCCGCCCAGTTGATCGCGGTGCTGCGGCAGCGCTACCCGCAGGTGACCGTCGCCGACCTCTACGACCATCCCCGGCTGGGCTCGCTCGCCGGGTATCTCGACGAGCTGGAGCCGCCGCCGGCCGTCGAGACCCGCACCGTGCGTCCCGTGGCGCGGCTGACCCAGGCTGTCCAGGTGGCGCTGACGGTGCCGTTGGCCACGCTCACCGGTATGCAATGGGTGGTGTGGCTGGCCGTCGCCAACAACCTCGCCGCCGCGATCGACCTGGTGCCGTGGGCGCGGCCCGTCAGCTGGTGGTGGATTCTCGCCGGCTTCCTGCTGTTCGTCTCACCGCCCGGGCGGATGGGCATCGCGGTGCTCGGCGCACGCATCCTCGTCGGCACGCTGCAACCGGGCACCTACCGGCGCGGCGGATCGGTGCACCTGCGGATCTGGCTGGCCGAGCGGCTCGCCGACGCCAGCGGCGCGGAGAACATGGCCGGCGCACCCTGGCTGGTGTATTACGCACGCGCGCTGGGCAACTCGGTGGGCAGCGGGGTCGACCTGCATTCCGCGCCGCCGGTCACCGGAATGCTGCGGATCGGTCACCGCTGCTCGATCGAGCCGGAGGTGGACCTGACCGGGCACTGGATCGACGGCGATCTGTTCCACGTCGGGCCCATCACCATCGGCAACGACTCCACCATCGGCGCGCGCACCACACTGCTGCCCGGCGCGGTCGTCGGCAAGAACGCCGATGTGGCACCGGGATCCGGTGTCGTCGGCAAGGTCAAGAACGGGCAGTACTGGAAGGGCTCGCCGGCGGTGAAGTCCGGCAAGGCCAAGCATCCGTGGCCCGATCACCGGCCGCCACGCGCTCCGGTGTGGGTGGCGATGTACGGCGTGACCTCGATGCTGCTGGGAGCGCTGCCACTCGCGGCGCTGGCCGCCGGGCTCGCCGTGATCGGCTGGGCCGTCCGCGGCACCGCGACCCTACGCGATGCGCTGCTGCCCGCCCTCGCTGCGACGATCCCGGCGACCGCGGCGGCGATGCTCGTCTACGCCGCGCTGACAGTGATAGGGGTGCGCCTGCTCGCCGTCGGCCTGCACGAGGGCTACCACCCGGTGCGCAGCCGGTCGGGGTGGCAGCTGTGGGCGACCGAACGGCTGATGGACGGCGCGCGCACCTACCTGTTCCCGATCTACGCCGGGCTGGCGACACCGTGGTGGCTGCGCCTGCTCGGCGCGAAGATCGGCAAGGGCACCGAGATCTCGACCGCGCTGCTGATCCCGAAGTTCACCGTCGTCGAGGACGGCGCGTTCCTCGCCGACGACACGATGGTCGCCTCTTACGAGTTGGGGGGCGGCTGGATCCACGTGGCCCGCGCCACCGTCGGCAAGCGCGCTTTCCTGGGCAACTCCGGCATCACCCAGCCCGGCCGGCGCGTGCCCGACGACGGTCTGGTCGCGGTGCTGTCGGCGACTCCGCACAAGGCGAAGGCCGGTTCGTCGTGGCTGGGCAGTCCGCCGATGCGGCTGCGCCGCAAGCCGACCGCGGCGGACGCGCTACGCACCTTCCATCCGTCGCCGCGGTTGCGCGTGCTGCGCGCGGTGGTCGAGATGTTCCGGTTCGTGCCCGTCGTCGTCACGTTCGCGATCGGCCTCGGGGTGCTGCTGGCCGGGCAATCGCTGGTGCTGGCAGTCGGGTGGCTGGGTGCCGCGCTGCTGACCGGCCTGGTGCTGCTGGTCGCCGGCGCAGCGGCCGGTGGGATCGCCGTCGCGGCGAAATGGCTTCTGGTGGGCCGCATCACCGCGATCGAACATCCACTGTGGTCGTCGTTCGTCTGGCGCAACGAGGTCTCGGACACCTTCGTCGAGACCGTCGCGGCGCCGTGGTTCGCCCGGGCCGCGTCGGGTACACCGGTGATGAACGTATGGCTGCGCGCACTGGGCGCGACGATCGGACGCGGAGTGTGGTGTGAGACGTACTGGCTGCCCGAGGCCGATCTGGTGACCCTCGGCGACGGCGCGACGGTGAACCGCGGCTGCGTGGTGCAGACGCACCTGTTCCACGACCGCATCATGCGGATGGACACCGTGGTGCTGGACGCCGGTGCGACGCTCGGCCCGCACTGCGTGGCGTTGCCCGCCGCGCGGCTGGGCGCCGGCGCCACCGTCGGTCCGGCGTCGCTGGTCGTGCGCGGTGACGAGGTCCCGCCGTCGACCCGCTGGCAGGGCAACCCGATCGCGCCGTGGCTGCCGCCGCGCAAGAAACGCGCGGACGACGGCGGCAAGGCGAAGAAGTCGGCGGCCGCGTGAGGGCACGCAAACAGGTCGCCAAAAAGGGAACGCCGCCGGTCATCGACCCCTACCTGCCCGGCACCGGCAACTTCGGCTACCGGGTGTCGCGCTACGAGCTCGACCTCGAGTACAAGGTCGCGATCAACCGGCTCGCCGGGACCGCCACGATCACCGCGGTCACGCTCGCCGAACTGCAGACCTTCACGCTGGATCTGTCCGCGGCGCTGTCGGTGTCGAAGTTGACGGTGAACGGCAAGCGGCCGAACAACTTCCGCACCTCGAACAGCAAGCTGCACATCAGCCTGACCGACCGGCTGCCCGCCGGCGCGGCGATGACGATCGTCGTGCGCTACGGCGGCACCCCCCGCCCGGTCCGAACGCTGTGGGGCGAGGTCGGTTTCGAAGAACTCACCGAGGGCGCCCTGGTGGCGGGTCAGCCCAACGGGGCGTCGTCGTGGTTTCCGTGCGACGACCATCCCGCCGCCAAGGCCAGCTACGGCATCCAGATCAGCACGGAGAGCCCGTATTTCGCGTTGGCCAACGGGAAGCTGCTCCACAAGCGGGTGCGGGCCGCGATGACCACGTGGACCTACGAGCAGGCCGAACCCACGTCGACGTACCTGATCACCCTGCAGATCGGGGTCTACGAACGGCACCGCATCGCCAAGAACGGCACGGCGATCCACGCCGTCGCTCCCGAGCGGCTGCGCGACGAGGTGGCCCACGACTTCGGCCGGCAGGGCCAGATGATGAAACTGTTCACCAAGCTCTTCGGCCCCTACCCGCTCGACACCGGCTACACGGTGGTGATCACCGACGACGACCTCGAGATCCCGCTGGAGGCGCAAGGCATCTCGATCTTCGGCGCCAACCACTGTGACGGACAGCGGGGCGCCGAACGGTTGATCGCCCATGAGCTCGCCCACCAGTGGTTCGGCAATTCGGTCACCGTGCAGCGGTGGCGCCACATCTGGCTGCACGAGGGCTTCGCCTGCTACGCCGAATGGTTGTGGTCCGAACACTGCGGGCAGCGCAGCGCCGACGACTGGGCCCGGCACTACCACCACCGGCTGACCCACTCTGCCCAGGATCTCGTCCTCGCCGACCCCGGACCCCGCGACATGTTCGACGACCGCGTCTACAAACGCGGCGCGCTCACCCTGCACACGCTGCGAAACAGGCTGGGCGACAAGAGTTTCTTCGCCCTCCTCAAGGACTGGACGACGCGGTACCGGCACGCCAGCGTGGTCACCGACGACTTCATCGGACTGGCTGCCCGCTACAGTGACGACTCCTTGCGCCCCCTGTGGGAGGCGTGGCTCTACGCGACCGACGTTCCGCCCCTGGACCAGTGACCGACGCGACCGTCGGTCCGGGCGCCGTCACGCGCGGCAGCATGGTGCGTGTCGGGGCGGCGACCGCGGTGTCCGCGCTGTGCGGATACGCCGTCCTCTATCTGGCCGCCCGAGATCTCGAGCCCGCCGGATTCTCGGTCTTCGGGGTGTTCTGGGGCGCGTTCGGCCTCGCCAGCGGCGCCGCGTTCGGTCTGCTGCAGGAAACCACCCGGGAGGTCAGGCAGGCAACGGCGGTCGCCCCTGGCGGGGAGCGCACCCGTCCGGTGCGGATCGGCATCGGGGTGGGACTGGGCTCCGCGGCCGCGATCGCGATCACCGCACCGCTGTGGGCCGGACACGTGTTCGCCGACGCGACACTGCTCAGCGTCGCGCTGCTGGCCGCGGGGCTGGCCGGGTTCTGCATCCACACCACGCTGCTGGGCCTGTTGGCCGGGCTCGACCACTGGTCGGAGTACGGCGCGCTGATGGTCGCCGACGCCTTGCTGCGGGTCGCGGTCGCCGCGGGCAGCTTCGTCCTCGGCTGGGGGCTGGGCGGCTACCTGTGGGCGACGGTGGCGGGCGCGGTGGGCTGGCTGCTGATGCTGCTCACCTCCCCAGTGACCCGCGCCGCGGCGCGGCTCTACACCCCGGGCACCACAGCGACGTTCCTGCGGGGGGCCGGCCACTCGATCGCCGCGGCAGGGGCCAGTGCGGTGCTCGTGATGGGCTTTCCGGTGCTGCTGAAGGCCACCTCGGGCGATCTCGGTGCCGCCGGCGGCGTGGTCATCCTCGCCGTCACGTTGACGCGCGCGCCGCTGCTGGTGCCGTTGACCGCGATGCAGGGCAATCTGATCGCCCACTTCGTGGATCAGCGCGCACATCGCCTGCGGGCGTTGATCGTTCCGGCCGTCGTCGTGCTGGTGCTGGGCGCCGTCGGGGTGACCGCTGCGGCCGTTTTCGGGCCGTGGCTGCTGCGCGAGGCATTCGGCCCCGAGTACGTGGCCGACGGAGTGCTGCTGGGCTGGCTCACCGCGGCGGCGGTGATGATCGCGTTGCTGACGCTGACCGGCGCCGCCGCCGTCGCCGCCGCGCTGCACCGCGCCTACGCCGTCGGCTGGATGTCGGCGACCGTCGCCGCCGCGACGCTGCTGGCGCTGCCGCTGCAACTCGAGGTACGGACCGTGGTGGCGCTGCTGTGCGGCCCGCTGCTGGGCATCGCCGTGCACCTGGTCGCACTTGCCAAGGTTCCGCCACGGTAGGCGGTGTACTTTGTTGCCCATCGTCACCTCGGACCCCTCTTCGAACGGCACGGACCAGCGCTCCCGCGACGTGTGGATCGTGATCCCCGCCTACCGTGAAGCGACCGTGATCGAGCAGGTCATCGGTGACGTGCTCGCGGTGTTCGCCAACGTGGTCTGCGTCGACGACGGCAGTACCGACGGCACCGGGGACCTCGCGTTGCGCGCCGGCGCCCACGTCCTCACCCACCCGGTCAATCTCGGTCAGGGCGCGGCCATCCAGACCGGCGTCGAATACGCCCGCGCCCGGCCCGGAGCCGCGCTGTTCGCGACGTTCGACGCGGACGGGCAGCACCGGGTCGACGACGTCGTCGCGATGATCGACCACCTGCGCGCCGGTGACGCCGACCTGGTCCTGGGCAGCCGCTTCACCGGCGGCCCGACCCAGACCCCGCTGCTCAAGCGCATGATCCTGAAGGCGGTGGCCACCCTGAGCCGCCGCAACCGCAGGCTGGGGCTGACCGACGCCCACAACGGGCTGCGGGTGTTCAACCGGCGCGTCGCCGACGATCTCGACCTGACGATCAGCGGCATGGGGCACGCCGGCGAATTCATCGCGCTGGCCGACGAAAAAGGATGGCGGGTGGCCGAGGTCCCCGTCGACATCCGCTACACGGACTACTCGAAGGCCAAGGGCCAACCGTTGCTCAACGGGGTCAACATCGTGTTCGACGGCCTGCTGCGCAGGAGGACGACCCGGTGAACTGGATTCAGGTTCTGCTGATCGCGTCGGTGCTCGCGCTGCTGGTCTACCTGTTGCGCTCGCGCTCCAGCGCCCGCTCGAAGGCGTGGGTGAAGGTCGGCTACGTACTGTTCGTGATCGCCGGCATCTACGCGATCCTGCGCCCCGACGACACCACCGTCGTCGCCAACTGGCTCGGCGTGGACCGCGGCACCGATCTGCTGGAGTACGTGCTGATCATCGCGTTCGCCTTCACGACGCTGTCGACCTACATGCGCTTCAAGGACATCGAGGCCAAGTACACCCGGCTCGCCCGCGCGGTCGCGCTGCAGAACGCACGCGAACCCGGTGAGGGTCAGATCTCCTCACGGAAGTAGTCCACGGTACGGGCGACCCCGTCGCGCAGCCGAACCTGCGGCTGCCAGCCGAGCACCGCGCCCGCGCGGCCGTTGTCCAGGCAGGACCGGCGCACGTCGCCCAGCCGCGGCGGGAGGAACTCGGGCTCGTCGGATGCTCCCGCGGCGCGCGCGATCTCGGTGTGCAGCTGCCGCGTGGAGGTCTCCACACCGGTGCCGATGTTGAACCGCTGCCCGCTGCCGGCCTCCCCCGAGGCGCGCACGAACGCGTCGACGACGTCGTCGACGAACACGTAGTCGCGCGTGTCGGTGCCGTCCCCGAAGATCTTGGTCGGCCGCCCGGCGAGCAACGCTCGGGAGAAGATCGCGACGACGCCGGCCTCGCCGTGCGGATCCTGGCGCGGCCCGTACACGTTGGCGGGCGCGATGTGGCTGCAGTCCAGGCCGTAGAGGTTGCGGAACATGCCGAAGTACACCTCACCGCAGACCTTGCTGGCCGCATAGGGCGATGCGGGGTCGAGAGGGTTGTTCTCGTCGGTGGGATAGCGGGGCGTGGCGCCGTAGACCGACCCACCCGATGAGGTGTGCACGATCTTGCGGACGCCGGCCAGCCGGGCCGCCTCGGCGAGGCGCACCGTCCCGACGACGTTGACACTGGAATCGAACACCGGCTCGGTGACCGAGCGGCTCACCGAGATCTGGGCGGCCAGGTGGAAGACGACCTCCGGCTTGACGTCGGCCAGCAGCGCCACCAGGTCGGCGTCGACGATGTCGGCCTTGACGAAGTCGAAGGTGTCGTGCCGCTCGGCCGGGCCCAGATTCTCACTGCGGCCCGAGCTCAGATCGTCGAGTCCGACCACCGAGTGGCCTTCGGCCAACAACCTGTCGACCAGTGTCGATCCGATGAAACCCGCCGCCCCGGTGACCAGTGTGCGCATCGGGTCACCATACCGGCGGCGTCCTCGGTTTCCGCGCATCCGTACAGTCGCAGGCGACATGAGATGGGTCGCGCGCGCCGCCGTCGCCGTCATCGCGCTGCACCTGGCCGTGCGGGCGGTGCTCGCGTTCGGCGGCTACTTCTACTGGGACGATCTGATCCTCGTGGGCCGCGCCGGCACCCAGCCGCTGCTGTCGCCGGGCTACCTGTTCGACGACCACGACGGGCACGTCATGCCGGGCGCGTTCCTGGTGGCCGGTCTGATCACCCGGGTCGCGCCGCTGAACTGGATCGGCCCGGCCATCAGCCTGGTGGTGCTGGCGCTGGTGGCGTCGGTGGCGCTGCTGCGCGCACTGCACGTGATCCTCGGATGGCGGCCGGCGCTGCTGGTTCCGTTGACGTTCGCGCTGTTCACCCCGTTGGCGGTGCCCAGTTTCGCGTGGTGGGCGGCCGGGCTGAATTCGCTGCCGATGGTCGCGGCGCTGGCGTGGGTGTGCGCCGATGCGATCCAGCTGGTGCGGACGGGCGCCGTCCGCTACGCGGTCACCGGGACAGCGGTGTTCTTCGGCGGGCTGCTGTTCTTCGAGAAGGCGGCGATCATCCCGTTCGCGGCGTTCGCGATCACCGCGGTGTACGGACACGTGACCGCCGAAGCGACTGTGCCGCAGGTGTGGCGCCGCGGCCGACACCTGTGGCTGTCCTGCCTGGCGCTGACCGTGGCGTGGGTCGGGGTGTACATCGCGGTGGTCGATCAGCAGCGGTGGAGTTTCGACCTGGCGATGACCTGGGATCTGCTGTGGCGGTCGGTGACCCACGGCATCGTGCCGGGACTGGTCGGCGGGCCGTGGGAGTGGCAACGCTGGGCGCCGGCCTCGCCGTGGGCCACCCCGCCGGTGGCCGTCATGGCGCTCGGGTGGGTGGCGCTCGCGACGGTGGCGGTGCTGACCGTGCGCCGTCGCCGCAGGCTGGGCCCGGTGTGGGCGGTCGCCCTGGGTTACGCGGTGGCCTGCCAGGTTCCCATCTATCTGATGCGATCGTCTCGGTTCACCGCGCTCGAACTCGCGCAGACGCTGCGCTATCTGCCCGACCTGGTGGTGGTGCTGACGCTGCTCGCCGCGATCGGGGTCCTGGCGCCGGCGCGGCATGACTCGCCTCGGTGGTCGCGTCCCCTCGTCGCCTGCGGCGCACTGCTTTTCGTGGCCGGCAGCCTGTACTCGACGTCCACGTTCCTGACGAGCTGGCGCGACAATCCGACCCGCGGGTATCTGGTCAATGCCCGTGCCGGACTGGCGGCGGCCAGGGCCGCCTCGAGCGCACCGATGTTGGACCAGGAGGTCGATCCGCTGGTGCTCCAGCGGGTGGCGTGGCCGGAGAACCTGACCTCGCACATGTTCGCACTGCTGCCGGACCGTCCCGAATTCAGCTCGGCGACAACAGATCCGAGAATGCTCGATTCGTCGGGACGGGTCGTCGACGCACTCGTCACCTGGGTGCGCAGCATCCGGCCCGGCCCCGACCCCCGCTGCGGCTACCTGGTGCAGCCCGACTTCCCCGCCCGCATGCCGCTCGACGGACCGCTGCTACCCGCGGACTGGACGGTGGAGCTCAATTACCTTGCCAATTCCGATGGTTCGATCCTGGTGCGGCTCAGCGAGGGAGACGAGGTCAAGGTGCCGGTGCGGCCCGGGCTGAACCGGGTGTTCGTCCGGCTGCCCGGTGCCGGCGACGCGATCACCGTGCGCGCCAACACCGCCGCCTTGTCGGTGTGCGTGGCCTCCGGCCCCGTCGGCTTCCTCGCCCCGCGCTGACCCTCAGCGTTCGACCACGGTGAAGCGGCGCAACCTCAACGCCGGGTTCTTCTCGCGCACCCGCTCGATGCGGTCGGCAGTCAGCTGTGCCGACACCACGCCGGCCTCCTCGCCGAGCGAGGCCAGCACGACACCCATCGGGTCGACGATCATGCTGTTGCCGGCGCCATGCGTGCCGCACTGGTCGGCCGCGGCGACGTAGACGGTGTTCTCGATGGCCCGCGCCCGCACCAGCGTGGTCCAGTGGTTCTCCTTCAGCGGACCCGGCACCCACTCCGCGGGGATCAGCACGGCGTCGGCGCCGGCGTCGACCAGGCGCCGGGTCACTTCGGGGAACCTGAGGTCGTAGCAGGTCTGCATGCCGAAGGTGAACGCGCCGACGATGAACGTCTCCGGGGTGTCGATGACTCCGGCCCGCACGACGCGGGATTCGGCGTAGCCGAAGGCGTCGTAGAGGTGCACCTTGCGGTAGGCGGCGGTGACCTTGCCGTCGTTGTCGATGGCCAGCAGCGTGTTGTGGATCTGCTCGGCACTGTCGGTGGTCTCGTTCATGCCGGCGACGACCGTCACGGCCGCGCCCCGGGCCAGCTCCCGCAGCGCCGAGACGAAGGGACCGTCCAGCGATTCGGCCGAGGCGAGGAACCGCTCGTCCATGGCCGGTGCGGTGAACATCGAGTACTCGGGGAACACCACGAGTTCCGCGCCCTGCCTCGCGGCCTCGGTCACGTAGCCGCTGATCACCTCGAGGTTGGCGTCCTTGTCCTCACCGGGCGCGTACTGCGCAACGGCGACAGTGACAGGGGTCGTCAAGGGTCACTCCCATCTGCGGAGTCAGCGGACGACGGGCCTAGCGAGTATCACGTGGAGCCGCCTGGGGGAATCGAACCCCCGACCTATTCATTACGAGTGAATCGCTCTACCGACTGAGCTAAGGCGGCCTGGTCGGGCGGGACGAGTCTACGGCAGGGCACGGCGTGCACCCAATTCACCTACACAGGGTCAGCCCCGTAGCGCCTGCCCCACCGTGCCCACCATGGCGTCGACGGCGAATTTCGGCTTCACGTTGACCGCCAGCGCCTCCCGGCATTCCAGCACCGCCTCGATGCAGCGCAGCAGCGCCGACGGAGACGCGTGCGCCGCCATCGCGGCCACCTTCTCCGCCATGTCGGGGTGATTGGGCGCGATGTCCGAGGCGCCCGAGGCGATCAGCAGCGCGTCCCGGAAGTACGTGGCGAGATCGATCAGCGCCCGATCCAGTGCGTCCCGCGACGCGCGGGTCTGGCGGGACTTCTGCCGCTTCTCCAGATCCTTGAGTGCGCCGGCCGCGCCGCGCATCGTGCCCGCGGTGCCTTTCCCGGTGCCGCCCGCGCCCAGTGCGGTGCGCAGCTCCTCGACCTCTTCCTCATTGCGGTCCACGGTCAGCGCCTTGGCCTCCGCCTCGGCGGTGAGCACCAACTCCTCGGCCGCGGCGTACGCCCGCGACGGGGTCGCCGCTTCCCGCGCGAGACCCAGTGCCCGTCGGCGCCGCTCCCGGGCCTGCTCGTCCGTCGCCAGCCGGCGGGCGCGGCCGACGTGGCCGCCGCTCACCGACGCTGCCCAGGCCGCCTCGGCCTCCGGCAACCCGTCGCGCTCCACCAGCACCTTCGCGATCGCGTCGACCCCCGGGGTGACCAGCGCGATGTGCCGGCACCGGGAGCGCAGCGTGATCGCGATGTCCTCCGGGTCCACCGACGGCGCGCACAGCAGGAACACCGTCGACGGCGGCGGCTCCTCCACCACCTTGAGCAGGGCGTTGGCGGCGCCCTCGGTCAGCCGGTCGGCATCTTCGATGACGACGATCTGCCACCGGCCGGTCCCCGGCCGCCGGGACGCTATCTGCACGATCGTGCGCATCGCGTCCACGCCGATGGACAGCCCCTCCGGGATGATCCTGCGTACATCGGCATGGGTGCCCGCCATCGTGGTGCTGCAGGCGCGGCACTCACCGCAGCCCGGAACGCCGGCGGAGGTGCACTGCAGTGCCGCCGCGAAACACAGCGCAGCCACCGACCGGCCGGACCCCGGCGGGCCGGTGATCAGCCAGGCATGGGTCATCGTGCCCACCTCGCCTGCACCGTTGTGAGCGGAATCACCGCGCGCGGCCCGGGCGGCGGCCGTCAGCTCCGCCTCCACAGCGTCTTGGCCCACCAGACGCGAAAAAACACCCGTCATCGCCGATAACAGTAGTGCTGCGAACCGACACGTCCGTCCCAGAGGCCCCGTGCCCGTCAGCTCCGCCCGATACGGTGATTGCGTGGCTGCCGAAGCGATCGAGGTGGGGCGAATCAGCGCATTCGTCCGCTGGGTCGCGCGCACCCCCTGGCCGGTGTTCACCCTCGGCATGCTGCAGGCCGACATCATCGGCGCCCTTCTGGTGCTCGGCTTCCTCCGATTCGGGCTCCCGCCCGAGGACCGCATCCAGCTGCAGGACCTGCCCACCTCCAACCTGGCGATCTTCCTGGGTTATCTGTTCGTGTCGTTCACCGTGGCGTCCTACCTGACGCTACGCATGCTGATCCCGGTGATGCGCTGGCAGCGCCGCGACATGCTGCTCGGCGACCGCGACCCCGCCGACACCGAGGTCGCCCGCATGCGGGCGCTGCGGATGCCGTTCTACCGCTCGGTGATCAGCGCGACGAACTGGTTGCTCGGCTCGGTGGTGTTCATCGTGGCCAGCTGGCCGGTGGCCAGCAAGTCCGCCCCCGTCGTCGCCGTGGCGACCGGTCTGGGCGCCACCGCGACCGCGATCATCGGCTACCTGCAGTCCGAACGCGTGCTGCGGCCCGTCGCGGTAGCGGCGCTGCGGGGCGGGGTGCCGGAGAAGTTCCACGCCCCCGGCGTCATCCTGCGGCAGGTCCTGACGTGGGTGCTGTCCACCGGAGTGCCGCTGGTGGCCATCCTGCTCGCCCTGGTCGCGAGCAAATTCGAGATCCTCACCGCACCTGCGGACCGGGTGATCACGACGATCCTGCTGCTGGCGATCGTCGCGCTGGTCATCGGACTGTCCAGCACCGTGCTGGTGGCCATGTCGATCGCCGACCCGCTACGTCAGCTGCGCTGGGCGCTGGGCGAGGTGCAGCGCGGTAACTACAACGCCCACATGCAGATCTACGACGCCAGCGAGTTGGGCCTGCTGCAGGCCGGGTTCAACGACATGGTCCGCGATCTGGCCGAACGGCAGCGGCTGCGGGATCTGTTCGGCCGCTACGTCGGCGAGGACGTGGCCCGCCGGGCGCTCGAGCGGGGTACCGAGCTGGGTGGGCAGGAACGCGACGTCGCGGTGCTGTTCGTCGACCTGGTCGGCTCGACGCACCTGGCGGCCACCATCCCGGCCGCCGACGTGGTCAGCCTGCTCAACGACTTCTTCCGCGTCGTCGTCGACACGGTCAACCGGCACGGCGGGTTCGTCAACAAGTTCCAGGGCGACGCCGCGCTGGCGATCTTCGGTGCACCCATCGAACACCCCGATGCGTCCGGGGCCGCGTTGGCGGCCTCCCGCGAGCTCCACGACGAGCTCATCGAAGTGCTGGGCGAGACCGAGTTCGGCATCGGCGTGTCCGCCGGCCGGGCGATCGCCGGCCACATCGGTGCACAGGCCCGCTTCGAGTACACCGTGATCGGCGACCCGGTCAACGAGGCGGCGCGGCTGACCGAGCTGGCGAAGCTGGAGAAAGGGCACGTGCTGGCGTCGGCCATCGCGGTCAGCGAAGCCCTGGACTCCGAGGCCCTGTGCTGGGACGTCGGTGAGACGGTGAACCTGCGCGGCCGTACCGCCCCGACGCAGCTGGCCCGGCCGGTGGGGCTGGTCAGCCCGCCCGAGGTGGAGGTCACCGGCGACGTGTCGAAGTCCTCGCGCTGACTCAGGCTTTCTCTGATTGCCCGACTTCTCATCGCGGCTCGTCCCTCGCCGCTTATCGTCGTCAGGCTTTCTCTTATTGCCCGACTCCTCATCGCGGCTCGTCCCTCGCCGCTTGATCGTCGTCAGGCCTTCTTGGCGGCCTTCTTGGCCGGCGCCTTCTTGGCGGCCTTCTTCGCCGGCGCCTTCTTGGCTGCCTTCTTCTTGACCGGTCCGCGAGCTCGCCTGTCGGCCAACAACTCCGATGCCCGCTCGTCGGTGATCGACATGACGTCGTCGCCCTTGCGCAGGCTGGCGTTGGTTTCGCCGTCGGTGACGTAGGGGCCGAAGCGGCCGTCCTTGATCACCATCGGTTTGCCCGATGCCGCGTCGTTGCCCAGCTCACGCAGCGGCGGCGTCGCCGCACCCTGACGGCCGCGGCGCTTCGGCTCGGAATAGATCTTCAACGCCTCGTCGAGGGTGATGTCGAACATCTGCTCCTCGGTGGCCAGCGACCGAGAGTCGGTGCCCTTCTTCAGATACGGGCCGTAGCGGCCGTTCTGCGCAGTGATCTCATCACCGGTCGCCGGATCGACGCCCACCACCCGCGGCAGCGACAGCAGCTTCAAGGCGTCCTGGAGCGTCACGGTCTCCAAATCCATGGAGCGCAACAACGATCCGGTGCGCGGCTTCGGACCCGTCGGCTTCTTGCCCTTCTTCGCCGTCGACCCGGCATCCGGATCGTCGGGTGGTTCCGGCAGCACCTCGGTGACGTACGGCCCGTACCGGCCGTCCTTGGCCACGATCTCGTGGCCTGTCTCGGGGTCGATCCCCAGTGATCGGCCCTCTTGCGGTGTGGCGAAAAGCTTTTCGGCCAGCTCGAGAGTCAGCTCGTCCGGGGTGAGATCGTCGTTGAGGTTGGCGCGCTGCGGCTTGAGCTCACCCGGGTTGTCCGGATCGTCCACCATGCGCTCGAGATACGGGCCGTTGCGGCCGACTCGGACGTTGACCGCGCGACCCTCGGCGTCGTCGAACAGCTTGATGGAGTTGACGAGTCGCGCGTCGATGTCCTCGAGGTTGCCGCCCACCAGCTTCTTCAGACCGCCGGCGCGCGCGATCGAGCCGTCCACGCCGTGCTCGCCGCCGAAGTAGAAGTTGCTGAGCCAGTTGGTCCTTCGCTCGTTACCCGCCGCGATCTCGTCGAGCTCGTCCTCCATCGCCGCGGTGAAGTCGTAGTCGACCAGCCGCGCGAAATGCTGCTCGAGCAGGCCGATGACGGCGAACGCCACCCACGACGGCACCAGCGCGCTGCCCTTCTTGTGCACGTAGCCGCGGTCCTGGATGGTCTTGATGATCGAGCTGTACGTCGACGGCCGGCCGATGCCGAGGTCTTCGAGCGCCTTGATCAGCGACGCCTCGGTGTAGCGGGCCGGCGGGCTGGTCGTGTGCCCGTCGGCGGTCAGGTCCTTGGCGTCGACGCGCTGGCCCTGCGTCAGGTTCGGCAGCCGGCTCTCGGCGTCGTCGGCCTCACCACCGGCCTGCTCGTCGAGGCTTTCCACGTAGGCCTTGAGGAAGCCCGGGAACGTGATCGTGCGGCCGCTGGCGTTGAAGACGACCTGTTCGCCGCCGGAGGCCTGCCCCGCGATCCGCAGGCTCAGCGTGGTGCCGCGCGCATCGGCCATCTGGGAGGCCACGGTGCGCTGCCAGATCAGCTCGTAGAGCCGGAACTCGTCGGTGTCCAGCGCGGCGTGCAGCTGCCCCGGCGTGGCGAACACGTCGCCGGCGGGCCGGATGGCCTCGTGCGCTTCCTGGGCGTTCTTCACCTTGCGGGTGTACTGGCGCGGCGACGGATGCACGTACTCCTCGCCGTAGAGCTGCTGGGCCTGCGTGCGGGCCGCGTTGATGGCCGACTGCGACAGCGTGGTCGAGTCGGTACGCATGTAGGTGATGTAGCCGTTCTCGTACAGCCGCTGGGCGATGCTCATCGTGCGCTCGGAGGAGAACCGCAGCTTGCGGCCGGCCTCCTGCTGCAGCGTCGAGGTCATGAACGGTGGGTAGGGGCGGCGGGTGTAGGGCTTCTGCTCGACCGAGGACACCTGCAGCTGGGCCCCGCGCAAGCCGCCGGCCAGAGCATTCGCGGCGGATTCGTCGAGAACGAGCACCTCGTCGGGCTTCTTCAGCCCACCGAGGGAGTCGAAATCGCGGCCGGTCGCCACGCGCCTTCCGTCGACGGTGTTGAGCTTGGCGGTGAACGTCGGAGGCGTGGCGTTCGCGTCGGAGACGCTGGCGTCGAGCTCGGCGGAGACATCCCAGTAGCCGGCGCTGCGGAACGCCATGCGCTCGCGCTCGCGCTGCACGATGATGCGGGTCGCGACGGACTGCACCCGGCCGGCCGAGAGCTTGGGGGCGACCTTCTTCCACAGCACGGGGCTGACCTCGTAGCCGTAGAGACGGTCGAGGATGCGGCGGGTCTCCTGGGCGTCGACCAGCGCGTTGTCCAGGTCGCGTGGATCTTCCGCGGCGGCGCGGATCGCCGGCTCGGTGATCTCGTGGAACACCATGCGCTTGACCGGGATGCGCGGCTTCAGGGTCTCCAGCAGGTGCCAGGCGATGGCCTCGCCTTCGCGGTCACCGTCCGTGGCGAGATAGAGCTCGTCGACGCCTTTGAGCAGGTCCTTCAGCTCGGCAACCGTGCTCTTCTTCTCCGGGCTGATGATGTAGAGCGGCTCGAAGTTCTCGTCGACGTTCACCCCGAGCCGGGCCCACGGCTCCGACTTGTACTTCGCCGGGACGTCCGCGGCGTTGCGCGGCAGGTCGCGGATGTGTCCACGGGACGACTCGACGATGTAGTTCGACCCGAGATAGCCGGCGATTTTGCGCGCCTTGGTGGGCGACTCGACAATGACGAGCCGCCTAACCCTGCCGTTTCCACCGCGGTCGCGGTCTCCGTCAGCCACCTATCCCGTTCACTATCTCGACTCCTACTACTTCTTCTCTGTACCGCCGGCAGGCTCACACATCGCTGCGCCACCCGGCCCCGGCACCGATCAATTTCGCACCCTGCGCGTGCCGACGCAAACCGGCTCCCCGCCGGACGAGCGTCCGCCGGCCGTCAGATCCGTGGCCATGACGCCAACGCCTGGGCGTCCTCCGGAGGTTCCCCCACGTTCTCTACCAGGCGCGACAGCCGGCGTCGGCCACTGATCCGCAGCGCCGGCCGCGAACCCCGGGTCCCGATCAGCGTCGGCGCAATCCCGACCCGCATCATCGCCGACGCGAGCACCGAATGCGTGTCCGGCGCGTGCGGATCCAACCCGAGCAGATAGCGGTCATCGGCTTCCGGAGTACCCGCTGCCAGCGTCCACGCGCGCAGCTCGCGCGGCCCGGGCAGCCATTGCGGCGGCACGGTCTTGACCGCACCGCGCGTCCACTCCAGCGCGATCGGAGTCAACCGGGCATCGACCGCGGTCCGGACCAGAGGCGTGTTCTCGTCGGTGCGGGAGATCTCGGGCGACAGTCCCGCGTCGGCGATCATCTCGGCCAGCGCCTCGGCGCGCCACGGCCGGTCCACGACCACCGACAGGCGCGCGGCCTGCCCCTGCGCACCGGCGACCAGTACGGCCTGACCCGGTCCGGCCAGCATCCCCGTCAGGTCGGCGATGGCCGGTGGCACCGACTCAGCCGAGAAGAAGGACAGCTGGCTCACACAGATGACAGTAGGCCAGCCAGGCAGCATCACCGCGGATGCCGGCGGGGACGCGGCGCCGCGGTGATGACCTGATGCGAAAACACCCCCGCGCCGCCGGCGGGCGGTGACGCGGGGGTGCCAGGTCTTAAGGTGACTCAGACGGCGCGAACGCCGGTGGCCTGCGGCCCCTTGGGGCTCTGGCCGACCTCGAACTCGACCTTCTGGTTCTCTTCCAGGGTGCGGAAGCCGGAACCCTGGATCTCCGTGTAGTGGACAAAAACGTCAGCGGAGCCGTCCTCGGGGGCGATGAAGCCGAAGCCCTTCTCCGCGTTGAACCACTTCACAGTTCCCTGTGGCATCTTTCGTAATTTCCTTCTCTGTGTTTCACCGGGTGCGGCCCGCCGTCTTTCGGCAGACCGGGCCCGTTCCGACCGCCATACCTTCGTGGAGTGCTCGGAACTCGACCCGACCTACAACCCTCGCAGGAACCGCGATCGCAACGTTGTTCCTGCGAGTGCGTATACACGAACACAGAAGCTGCGACCGCGGTAAGTCAACCATGAACAGCGCTGCTGCGACAGTCCGACAAGCTCTTGCACAGCATCATGTAGTCCACAATTCACATACGACACGATGTAGGGGATGGGTGAGAGGCTCCGAGGTGCCCGATCCGGCGCAGGGATTCGGCCGCGCGCTGCTCGCCTGCGCGGTCGACGGCACCGCGCCGGACGAGCATCCGTTGCGTCATGTCGCCGACCTCCCGCCTCGCCCCGCACACAGCCGGCACTGGCCGTCCTGGGCGCCCTCAGATGTGGTGCGGGCGTTCGTCGATCACGGCATCAGCAGCCTGTGGTCACATCAGCTCACCGCCGCCGAGCATGCCCATGCCGGCCGCCACGTCGTCCTCAGCACTGGCACCGCGTCGGGCAAATCGCTGGCGTATCAGCTGCCCATTCTGACGGAGCTGAAGGACAACCCGCGCTCACGGACGCTGTACCTCTCGCCCACCAAGGCCCTCGGACACGATCAGTTGCGCGCCGTCGCGTCGTTGACCGCTGCGGCCGGACTCGATCACGTCGCCCCGACGTCCTACGACGGCGACACCTCGGCCGATGTCCGGCGATTCGCCCGCGAGCGCTCCCGCTGGATCTTCTCCAACCCCGACATGATCCACCTGTCGATGTTGCGCAACCATGCCCGCTGGGCGGTCTTCCTGCGCCACCTGAAGTTCGTGGTCGTCGACGAATGCCATTACTACCGAGGCATTTTCGGCTCCAACGTGGCGATGGTGCTGCGTCGGCTGCTACGCCTGTGCGCGCGCTACTCCCCCGACGGGCAGATGCCGACGGTGATCTTCGCCAGTGCCACGACCGCCGAGCCCGCGATCACCGCGGCCGAGCTGATCGGGCAGACCGTCATCGAGGTCACCGAGGACGGCTCACCGCAGGGCGCGCGCACGGTGGCGCTGTGGGAGCCGGCCCTGCTCACCGATCTCGTCGGAGAGAACGGTGCGCCGGTGCGCCGCTCGGCCGGTGCGGAGGCGTCACGCGTGATGGCCGACCTGATCACCGAGGGCGCACGGACTCTGACGTTCGTGCGCTCCCGACGCGGAGCAGAGCTGACGGCCCTCGGGGCCAGAACCCGGTTGGCCGAGACGACACCGGAATTGGCCGAGCAGGTCGCGTCGTACCGGGCGGGGTACCTGGCCGAGGATCGCCGCGAGCTGGAGCGCGCGCTCGCCGACGGACGGCTGCGTGGCATGGCGACGACGAACGCGCTCGAACTCGGCGTCGACATCGCCGGGCTCGACGCCGTTGTCCTGGCGGGCTTTCCGGGCACGGTCGCGTCGTTCTGGCAGCAAGCCGGGCGGGCGGGCCGGCGCGGTCAGGGAGCGCTGGTGGTACTCATCGCACGCGACGACCCCCTGGACACGTATCTGGTGCATCATCCGGCTGCGCTGCTGGACAAGCCGATCGAGCGGGTCGTGATCGATCCGGCCAACCCCTATGTGCTGGGCCCCCAACTGCTGTGCGCGGCCACCGAATTGCCGCTGACCGACGCCGAGGTGCGGATGTGGGACGCCGAGGCGGTGGCGGGCACTCTGGTCGACGACGGTCTGTTGCGTCGCCGGCCCAGTGGCTATTTCCCCGCCCCCGGGCTCGATCCCCATCCGGCCGTGGACATCCGGGGATCGATCGGCGGTCAGGTCGCGATCCTCGAGGCGGGTACCGGCCGGATGCTGGGCAGCACCGGTGCCGGACAGGCCGCCGCTTCGGTGCACCCTGGCGCGGTCTACCTCCACCAGGGCGAGAGCTACGTGGTGGATTCGCTGGACTTTGAGGACGGTATCGCTTTCGTGCACGCCGAGGACCCCGGATACACCACCTTCGCCCGGGAAGTCACCGACATCACGGTCACCGGCCCGGGTGACCGCGCGAGGTACGGTCCCGTGACGATCGGCCTGGTGCCCGTGTGCGTGAGCAACACCGTCACCGGATATCTGAGGCGGCGCCTCGACGGCGAGGTCATCGACTTCTGCGAACTCGACATGCCCACGCGCACGCTCGAGACCATGGCGGTGATGTGCACCATCACCCCGGAAGCACTGTCCGACAGCGGAATCGACCCCTTGCGCACCCCCGGGTCGCTGCACGCAGCCGAACACGCTGCCATCGGGCTGCTCCCGCTGATCGCCAGCTGCGACCGGGGGGACATCGGCGGCGTGTCCACCGCCGTCGGCCCGGTGGACGGGCTACCGACGATCTTCGTCTACGACGGCTATCCCGGCGGCGCCGGCTTCGCGGCTCGGGGATTCGGTGCGATCACGCGGTGGTGGGCGGCCACGGCCTCGGCGATCGAGTCGTGCGAGTGCCCGGCGGGGTGTCCGTCGTGCGTGCAGTCGCCGAAATGCGGCAACGGCAACGATCCACTCGACAAGGACGGTGCGGTCCGGGTGTTGCGTCTGGTGCTCGCCGCAGTGTCGCGCGTCGATGCCCGCTGACGGGCGGAGCGACCGACCCCTCGACGATCGCCGCGGACCCGACGACGGAATCCGTACCCGCCCCAGTAGCTGGGAACCTACCGGGGGAGGTGCACCGAGGCAAGACAAATTTGCTCTTCACTGGGCATATCGACATTCCCGAGGGGGGTCTGGATGCGGATCTCGCAGCAGACGGCTCGGTAGGATCACGTCATGAGCCACGACTGGATGCTCGTGGAGACGCTGGGGAGCGAACCGACCGTGGTCGCTCAGGGGGCCCACACCAAGAACTTGATCCCGATCTCGTCTCTGCTTCGGCGCAACCCTCACCTGATGGCGATCCAGACCGCGATCAGTGAGACGGTGCGCGGCCGGACCGGGTTGAGCAGCATCACCCCGAAGAACGACTGCGTGATCCGCACCGAGGTGGTCGCGATGTCGGACGGCCGCATCCACGGGGTGCAGATGTGGATCGGTGCGGCCCATGAGGACCCGCCACCACGCCCGGAGGTGGGTTGCCTGCTGTGGGACCTCACCAACGGCACCGCCACCGACACGGTCGAATCCCTCAAGATCGGCGGATGGGATCCGGCGACGCAACCGACGCAGGGCCGCGCGTTCGCCGACGACCTCCCTCGTCGCGATCTCAATCCGCGCGAGGCGGAGGTGATCAGCATGCTGATCAAGCCGCGGCCCGGTGTGACGATCTGTACGACGTGGGACGTCACCGATCACCGCGGGGAGCAGATCACCATCGGCTTCGTGGCGCGCTCGCTCGAGGAGGTCGACGACGACGTCGATGACGACGGGGCGCCGCGGTTGGTGTGCCGAGCGATGACCTGGCGCAGCGTGCACGAGGGCAAGCCTGACAGCGAGGCCTCCCTGGCCGAGCGGATCCTGGCCAGCCTGGCCAGGCCGGGCATCCACCGGGCGCTGGTCGATCCCGCTCACTGGATGCTCGTCAAATGGCTCGACGATCCGGCACCGTTCTTCGACTGGCGGGCCGGGATGTCGAGTGAGCAGGCCATTCACCCGCACGATCGCCCCGCGGTCGCCGAGATGGCCGCGGGTTTCGGGGAGGGGTCGGTGTCGGGCGTGCTGCGGGTGATCGCCCGCGACGGCGGCTGGACGCCGGTGCACGTGACGGTTCACCGCATCGAGTTGCACGACGGGGTGATCGCTGGACTCGCCGAATTGCGTCTTCCGACCGACGACGAACTCTCCGAGGCCCGGCTCGAGGAGCGCTGAGTCGCTCAGGTGCCGGGCTAGGGCTTGTCCTTCTTGCCGTTTCCGTGGCCGTTGCCGTTGCCGTGGCCGGGCCCCGGTCCGCCTCCCCGCGGTTTGGGGGCCGGGGCCGGTGCCACGGCCGGCGGTGGTGCCGACGTCACCGGGGTCGCACTGCTCGGCTCGGTGGGAGGCGGGGTGGGCGGCGGGGTCACGCTGGTGCTGGTGGTGACCGACGCCGGCGAGGGTGACGAGCTGAAGGGATCGAGTGCGAGCGCCAGCGCCGAGACGACGAACGCGGCGGCGATGGCGGCCCCCGCGAGGATGACGCGGCGCGGATTCCGCCGCCCTCGGGTCGCGCGCACCGGCGGGGGCGGCGGGTACCCCGCGGTCGGTGGTAGCGGGGTCGCCATCACCCGCGTGGCGGGTCGCGGCGCGGCGGCGACGGGTCGTGGAGCGGCCAGAGCAGCGGGGTCACCGGCCAGTGCGGCGCGCATGTGGTCCGCGCCGCCGAAGCGGTGAGCGGGATCGCGGGCCATCCCGCGGGTGATCACGGCCGCCAGCGCGGGATCGATGTCGGTGCGCATCTGGCTCAGCGGAGGCGGCGGTGTGTCGATGATCGCGCGGGCCAGGGCGACCGGGTTGTCGTGCGGGAAGGCGCGGTGCCCGACCAGCGCCTCGTACCCGATGACGGCGACGGCGTAGAGGTCGTCGGCGACCGACGCGGGAGCTCCGGTGACCCGCTCCGGGCTCATGTAGCACAGGGTCCCGATGATCTGGCCCGTCTTGGTTTCGGCGCCGCCGCCGGTCTTGGCGATGCCGAAGTCGGCGACCTTCATCCGATCTCCGGACGACGAGACCAGGACGTTGCCCGGTTTGACGTCGCGGTGCAGCACGCCGGCGGCGTGAGCAACGCTCAGGCCGGCGAGGACGTCGTCGAGGATGGCGCGAACCTGGTGGGGAGCCATCGGACCCGCGCCCATCATGTCGTGCAGCGTGCGGCCGGGGAGCCGCTCCATCACGATGAACGGCGCTCCGTCATGCTCGCCGAAATCGTGGACGGCGACCACGTTGGGATGCTCGAGGGCTGCCGCCGCCTTCGCCTCGACCTCGAATCGACGGCGCAGCTCGGGATCGTCGGCCATGTGCGGATGCAGCACCTTGACGGCCACCGGCCGGCACAGCCGGGTGTCCCAGCCGTCGCGGACCTCGGCCATCCCGCCGCGACCGAGCAGGCCGCGCAGTTCGTAGCGGCCGGCGAGCAGTTCGCGGCCGGTCATGACGGGTGCGTATCCAGGCTTACGGCCACGTAAACCCTGCCGCTTCGAGCGGGCCCGCGCGGGCGGCCGCTGTTGCCGCGCCGACCAGAGCCGCGCCGATCGCCGGCACCACCTCGGCGGTCACCAGCACGTCCAGCCCGTCGACCTCGCACCCGGTCACCGTAGAGGCCATCGCCCGTGCCACGGAAGCCGCCGTCGTGCACGCCGCCTCTCTGCCGCCGGGCAGTGCGGCCGCAGCACTCAACGCGGCGAGATCCGCCGCCGCGGCCGCGCGATGCCGGGCGATCACGACCGAGCCGAGCACGGCACCGCCCGCCGCGACGGCCGCCACGGCGGTGATCAGGAACGCCGCGAGGACGGTGGCAGCGCCCGTGTCGTCAGACGCCCGGCTCCAGCGCCGAGACGGCACGGGCGGTGATCGCGACGCCCGGCAGCAGCGCCGCCCGCGATGTGACGGTCGCGACCGCGAACCCGCCGTCGCGCCGCAGTTCGATGCCGGCGTGCGGCGGCGCGATCTGGCGGGCGGTCGCGGTGGCGGCGTTCTCGTCACCGCGAGCGGCGAGGCGGGCGGCTTCCCTGGCGGCATCGACACACCGCACCTGCATGGTGATCGCGGTGAGCCCGGCCAGGCAGACCGCCAGGATCGCCACGAGCGTGAGGATGGCGAACGCCGCCTCCACGGTCGCGAAACCAGCATCTAGATGTTCGTGTTCAGGGCGCGCGTGATGATGTTGGTCAGCGCACCGACGATCGAATCCCCCGTCACGACCGTGTACAGGATCGCGCCGAAGGCCGCGGCAGCGATGGTGCCGATCGCGTACTCGACGGTGGACATTCCGTCGTCGGCCACCGCGAACAGCAGCAGACGCGCCCGCAGTGCAGCGACTCGTTGATTGAGCATGCAGATCCTCCTCGTTGGTTGTCACAACATTCCTGAGCGCAGGACATCTCCGGCCAGCCCCGCGATGACCGGCACGATGCCCAGGCAGATGAACGCCGGCAGGTAGCAGAGCCCCAGCGGGCCTGCGATCAGGACGGCGGCCCGCTCGGCTCGGGCTCCGGCAGCATCAGCGGCCTCGGCTCGCAGCGTGGTCGCGAGATCCTCGACGCCCTGCGCCAGCGCGGCGCCCGATGCCGCCGATCGGCGCGCCAGCCGCAGATAGGCGCGCACATGCATGTCGGCTTCGTCTGCCGGGTCCGCCCAGGCCCGGCCGGCATCCGCCCCCAGCGCCAGCAGGTCGGCGCCACGCCGCAAGACAGCCGCCAGCCGGGACGGCGCCGCCTCGGCGACCGCTGCCGCCGCACTCGACACCGCCATCCCCGCGCGCAGGCACGCCGCGAACGCATCCAGCGCTGCCGCCACCGCGAGCGGCCCGTCCGCCGGCGCCGGCGGACGGGCCTGCGACGGCGCGTGCCGCTCTGTCGCCCTTAGCGCCGTGGACACCTGCGGGAGCGCGAGCACTGCGAGTGCGAGGAACAGTGCGGCCGACGTCATATCAGCACCGAGGCCGTGATTCGGTCCGACCACAGCAGACCGACCCCGATGAGCGCAGTGCCGATACACATCAGCCACCCACCGATGCCGCCGGACATCAGGAAACCCAGCGGATCGGCACCGATCGCGCACCCGAGCAGCACGCCCAGCACCGGTAACCCGGCCAGCAGCGTGCCCGTGGTGCGCGCGCCCGCCATCCCCGCGTCCACCCGGGACCGGAAGCGTTCGCGTTCAGCCAGGTCGCGCTGCGCGGCCTGCATCAGCGATGCGATCGCGAGTCCGTGCCGCGCAGCGAGCTGCCAGCACACCGCCAACCGTTCCCAGTGCCCCGGCACCAGTGAGCGGTGCGACTCTGCCCGCAGTCCGGCCACGACGTCGGCACCGAGAACCGCACGGGCCGCGACGGCGGCGAACGACGTGCCGACCGGCCCCGCGATCTCCCGGGCAGCGGTGTCGATCGCCGCGACGGGATGCGCCCCGACCCGTAGTTCGGAGACCAGGACCTCGAGCGCACCGTGCAGCGCGTTCGCCTCGTGGATGCCCACGCGCCGCCTGGCACGGCACCGATGGCGCACCGCCACCACCGTCACCATCGTTGCGGCCGCAAGCACCAGGGTCAGCGGGAGAATGCAGGCCGACACCGTGCCGGCGAGAAGGGCGACCAGCAGCGTCGGCGGCCGCCGACGCGGCCGGGCCGCCATCGGCCGGGCAGGCGCCCGCGTCGTCGGTGCCCACGCCAGCAGCGCCAGCGCCAACGCCACTGCCGCCACTGTCACGACCCACACCTACGCTCGATGAGACGCCGCAGCGTGTCCGCACCCTCTCGCTGCCCGCTGTCGGCATCCCAGCCCGGCACCACCGACACCGCGCCGTCGCGCTCGCGTCTGAGCACCCCGATTTCGGCGACCCGGCGCTGGCCCGTCCGGGTCCGTGACATGTGCACGACCACCTGGATCGCCGCGCCGAGCTGACTGTGCAGCGCCGCGCGGCCCAGCCCGCCGAGGGCGGCGAGCGCCTCGAATCGAGCGGGGATCTCTGCCGGGCTGTTCGCGTGCACCGTGCCCGCGCCGCCGTCATGACCGGTGTTCAGCGCGGTGAGCAGGTCCACCACCTCGGCGCCGCGCACCTCGCCGACGACGATGCGGTCGGGCCGCATCCGCAGCGCCTGCCGAACCAGGTCGCGCACGGTGACTTCGCCGACGCCCTCCACATTGGCTGCGCGGGCGACCAGCGAGACCAGGTGCGGATGAGGCGGTGCCAGCTCCGCGGCGTCCTCGACGCAGAGGATCCGTTCGTCGGCGGGCACTGCACCGAGCAGCGCGGCCAGCATCGTCGTCTTGCCACTACCCGTGCCGCCCGACACCACGAAGGCGAGCCGGGCCGCGATGATGCCACGCAACAACGCAGCCGCCTCGGCGGGAATGGTGCCGGTGGCCGCCAGCGCATCCAGGTCCTGGGTGGCGGGGCGCAGCACGCGCAGGGACAGACAGGTGCCGCCCGCGGCGATCGGCGACAACATGGCGTGCAGCCGCACACTCATCGGAGCCCCCGCCGATCTCCCCAGGTCGGTGAGGTGGCCATCGACCCACGGTTGGGCGTCGTCGAGGCGCCGGCCCGCCGCCAGCGCGAGCCGCTGCGCGAGGCGCCGCACCGCGGCGTCGTCAGCGAACCTCACACCACTGCGTCGCAAACCCGTCCCGTCGTCGACCCACACCGCGTCCGGCGCCGTGACGAGCACGTCGGTGGTGCCGGGCGCGGTGAGCAGCGGCTCGAGGATGCCCGCTCCGACGAGTTCGGTCTGCAGTTCACGCAGGCTGGAGAGCACCTCGGTGTCCCCGAGCACGCCTCCCGACTCGGCGCGGATCGCCGCTGCCACGACACTCGGCCGCAGCGCTGCACCGTCGGCGGCGAGACGCTCGCGGACCCGATCGAGCAGAGGCGAGTTCACGCAGCGACGCCTCTCGCTGAGTCGCCCTGGGTCTGCAGCACGGCCAGCACGGTGCGAGCGGCGACGGCCAGCGGCGAACTCCCCCGCATCCGCACACCACCGCGCTCGAGTTGCTGATCCACACCCGGTTGCGGACGCATGGTCGCCAGCAGCGGCAATCCGACGATGCGCGCGACATCGATGGGCCGCAGTCCGCCGGGGGACGGGCCGCGCACGAGCAGCCCGGTGTTGGGGTTGCTGGCGAGCACCCACTGCGCCGTTGCGGCCGCGGCTGCGCAGGACCGTACGTCGGCGGGTGTGACCAACACCACGAGATCTGCTGCGCTCACGGCTGTGTCGGTGGCCGCGCAGGGGCGGCGGGCGACATCGGAGACCACTGTCACGGCCGCCCGGCTGCCGGCGTCGACCACCGCGCCCAGCGCTCGCGGGTCGAGCTCCGCAGCGGGTCGTTCGCCGGCCAGCACTCGGCTGCCCGCCAGGATCGCGACGCCGTGGGACCGGGGCAGCGCAGCGCGCAGAGCCGAGTAGGCCAGGCGCCCGCCGGCCAGCGTCAGGTCCGGCCACCGCAAACCCGGCACGGTTTCACTGCCCAGGACCAGATCGAGACCGCCGCCCCACGGGTCCGCGTCGATGAGCAGAGCCTCGCCGGCCGTCCGGGCCAACGCCACCGAGAACACGGACGCACCACCCCCACCGCGACCTGACATCACCGCGACCACCGAACCTCGGCGCCCGCCGTCCGGTGACCCGTCGGCAGCTTCGGTCAGCACCGCCATGAGGTCGGCCTCCTGGGCGGGCAGCGCGAGGACGTGGTGGGCGCCGACCGCGACGGCAGCCTCCCAGTGGGCCGCGTCGGGGCCAGACGTGCAGATCAACGCCACGCCCGCCCGCCGGGGAAGAGCGCCGTCGACGCACGCGCGAGCCGCCGCGGTGTCGAGCAGAACGGCCGCCGCACCGGACCACGCGCGTCGGTCCGCGGCATCGGCGCTGCGGACGGCGTGCACACCGGACGCGGCGACCACGCGGTCGATCAGCCCGCGCAGGACGCGATCGGAGACGACGATCAGAACGGCGGCAGCGGTCATGTCGCTCAGACTGCGCGGCGTCCGATGCCCGCCGCCAGGGCGCCGCGGCGTCCTGTGGATGACCGCGGACCTGTCCACAGGTCCGCATCCGGAGACTTGCGCGGTCGCCGAAAATGACGTTCCGCAACTATTGGGGTGGACCGTGAACTATCCGCATTGCGAATTGGTCCAGAAAAGGGACGACCCCCGCCAGGGGGGGAGGAGGCGGAGGTCGTCGTGTATCAGCCCCGGGGGGTCGGGCTGATGCACACCCGGCATAAGCCGAGTGATGCCCACTATACACACGCGCGAGCGGACTGGCGCAAGACCGCGCCGCAGAGAAGTCGACGCAGATCTTGAAATCGCTGCAGACGCAGCCACGTGTCGTGAACTGCCAATTTGTACGATCTGCCGCTATTTGTCACGCGAGCGAGTCTTATGCTGACAGCGTGAACCCCTCCGACCCGGCGACGGGTGCCGAAGCGGCCTCCGGGACGCCGTCCGGCGAGCACCCCGTGCGGACCGCGGCGTTCTTCGATCTCGACAAAACCGTCATCGCTAAATCCAGCACTTTGGCTTTCAGCAAACCGTTCTTCAGCCAGGGGCTAATGAACCGGCGAACGGTCCTCAAATCCGCCTATGCGCAATTCTTGTTCACCATGTCCGGCGCCGATCACGATCAGATGGACCGGATGCGCGCCCACATCACGACGATGTGCGCCGGCTGGGACGTCGAGCAGGTCAAGTCGGTGGTCGGTGAAGCGCTGCACGACATCGTCGACCCGCTGGTGTTCGCCGAAGCTGCGGAGTTGATCTCCGACCACAAACTGTGCGGTCGCGACGTGGTCGTCGTCTCCGCCTCGGGCGAGGAGATCGTCGGTCCCATCGCACGGGCCCTGGGCGCAACACACGCGATGGCGACCCGGATGGTCGTCGAAGACGGCCGCTACACCGGTGACATCGCGTTCTACTGCTACGGAGAGGGCAAGGCGGAGGCGATCCGCGCGTTGGCCGCTCGCGAGGGGTACGCGCTCGAGCACTGCTACGCCTACTCCGACTCCATCACCGACCTCCCGATGCTGACGACGGTCGGACATCCGACCGTCGTCAACCCCGATCGTGCGCTGCGCAAGGAGGCCGCCGCCCACGACTGGCCGATCCGGTCGTTCACCAATCCGGTGTCGCTGCGCGACCGGCTGCCTGCGCCGTCCGGAGCGGCGGTGGCGACCACGGCGGCCGTCGGCGTCAGTGCGCTCGCGGCAGGAGCCCTGACCTACACACTGTTGCGTCGGTTCGCCTTCTGATCTGCCTCCTATACATAGCTGAACGGTCCGCGTAACGAATCGGGAAACCGACGCATTTAGGCCTTGATGTGACCGCAGTCACGTAGTACAAAGGAACCACGGAAGCCGGGCGAGGCCAAGGTCGAGCCGGAAGAGAAGGCTCGATCTCCCGACCTCGGCTCCCCAGCACGAGTCCCGGAACCCACGCGGCGCACATGCCGCGGAACAGGCAAAAGTGTTGCGGGCCTGCGTAAGTGCGAAGACCGGACGGCCACGACGATCCTTTGGGTGGGGTCGCAGCCGTAACGGATCGCGCAGCGCCGAGGCCACCCACGCAACCCACAACGCACGCATGGTAACCAGCGACTCGTGCTGGCGGGCGGCGCGCCGAAGTACTTTTCGAATTACTTCGGAACGCCGCCCGCTTTTGCTTTGCTGAGTAGATCTCAGGACGAGGCTGAGGCCGCGATCGACAATGCCTCGCGGGCACCCGCGTGCAGCGCCTCGTTGCTGAGCACCAGCCATGCCGCCAGTCCGGTCGGGGTGCCAGAGGCGAAACCCCTTGCCGCTGCGGTGTAGTCGCCCGATCGGCGCATCCAGTGCATCTCCGGCACCCCGAGACCGTGGGGATCCAGCCCGCTGGCGATCGTGATCAGCCGGGACACCCCGCGCGCCACCACGCCGTCGGCGCTGCCGAAGGGTGCCAGCGTCAGCAGTTCGCCGTGGGCCACCGCAGCGAGGACCGTCGCGGGCACCCGAGTTGCGCCGGTCGCGAGGTCGGCGAGCAGTTCCAGGCGGCGGCCGATGTCGGGGTTCGTGCGTGGACGGCCGAGAGAATCTGCGTCGACGAGGTCGGCTGCGGCCAACGAATGCAACCGCGCGATGGCCTGCAGCGGAGCTCGCCGCCACACCCCGATGAGGGCGCCCTGACCGCCTTCGAGTGCCTCCGCAACGCGTAACGCACCGGCGAGCACCGGATCCCTGTCGCTGTCGCGGTCACTGTCCTCGCTCCCCGTGCCCTCAGCCGAGAACTGCAACGGACCACCGTCGAGCACCGACGACGCGCGGGCCGCCCGCAGTGCTGCCTCGGCGGCCGTGCCGGGCCAGCCGCGCAGATTCGCCCGGTGCCGGTGCGCCCGGCCCAGGGCCTCGCGCGCCTCCTCCCCCGCCTCGGCGACGCCGGGCAGAGTGGTCAGCGGGGCAAGCGGATCGGTCACGCCCGCACACGCTAATCCATCCCCGGCCGACCGATCGGCGCGCCGGTTGCGACGTTCGTCGCCCGTCGGGCGCCGCCCGCAGCGGCGGTTGTGAGTTGCCAACGTCGATGCAACGTTGGGTGACTACCCTCACAGTCATGACCGAGACGCATGCTGACGTTCAGGCTTCGTACCCGCCCGCACCCGAGTTCAGCGCTCAGGCCAATGCGACCGAGGCGCTCTACGAGGAGGCCGAGGCGGACCGGCTGGGGTTCTGGGCCACCCAGGCCCAGCGGCTGGCGTGGGAGACGCCGTTCGGCGAGGTCCTGGACTGGTCGGAGCCCCCGGTCGCGAAGTGGTTCGTCGGCGGCACGCTCAACGTGGCCTACAACTGCGTCGACCGCCACGTCGAGGCCGGCAACGGCGACCGCGTCGCGATCCACTGGGAGGGTGAACCGGTCGGTCATTCCCGCTCCATCACCTACGCCGAGCTCAAAGACGAAGTGTGCCAAGCGGCCAACGCCCTGACCGAGCTAGGCCTCGCCGCGGGTGACCGGGTGGCGATCTACATGCCGATGGTGCCCGAGGCCATCATCGCCATGCTGGCGTGTGCCCGCCTCGGCGCCATGCACTCGGTCGTGTTCGCCGGATTCTCCGCCAGCGCGCTCAAAGCCCGCATCGACGACGCCCAAGCAAAGATCGTCATCACCACCGACGGTCAATACCGGCGCGGGCAGGCCGTGTCGCTCAAGGACGGGGTCGACGAAGCCATCGACGGCCTCGGCGACCAGAGCCCGGTCGAACACGTGCTGGTGGTGCGCCGCACCGGGATCGACGCCCCGTGGACCGACGGACGTGACCTGTGGTGGGACGAGGTGGTGCCGAAGGCTTCCACCGACCACACCCCCGAAACGTTCGACTCCGAGCATCCGCTGTTCCTGCTCTACACCTCCGGCACCACCGGCAAGCCCAAAGGCATCATGCACACCTCGGGCGGCTACCTGACCCAGGCGTCGTACACCCATTTCAACGTCTTCGACATCAAGCCTGAGACCGACGTCTACTGGTGCACCGCCGACATCGGCTGGGTGACCGGCCACACCTACATCGTGTACGGGCCGCTGTCCAACGGCGTCACCCAGGTGGTCTACGAGGGCACGCCGGCGTCGCCGAACGAGCATCGCCACTTCGAGACCATCGAAAAGTACGGCGTCACCATCTACTACACCGCCCCGACGCTGGTGCGCACGTTCATGAAGTGGGGTCGCCAGATCCCCGCCGAGCACGACCTGTCGAGCCTGCGACTGCTGGGCTCGGTCGGTGAGCCGATCAACCCCGAGGCGTGGCGCTGGTACCGGATGGCGTTCGGCGCGGACAAGACGCCGATCGTGGACACCTGGTGGCAGACCGAGACAGGCGCGATCATGATCTCCCCGCTGCCCGGTGTCACGGAGTGCAAGCCGGGCTCGGCGATGCGCGCACTGCCGGGCATCTCGGCCAAGATCGTCGACGACGACGGCAACGAGCTCGCGCCGGGCACCGATCACGGCGAGCAGGCCAGCGGCTACCTGGTGCTCGACAAGCCGTGGCCGTCGATGCTGCGCGGCATCTGGGGGGACCCGGAGCGGTTCAAGGAGACGTATTGGTCGCGCTTCGCCGAGCAGGGCTGGTACTTCGCCGGTGACGGCGCCCGGTACGGCAAGGACGGCGAGATCTGGGTCCTGGGCCGCATCGACGACGTCATGAACATCTCCGGGCACCGCATCTCCACCGCCGAGGTGGAGTCGGCGCTCGTCGGGCACTCCGGGGTGGCCGAGGCCGCGGTCGTCGGCGCGTCCGACGAGCACACCGGCCAGGCGATCTGCGCGTTCGTCATCCTCAAGTCCAGCGCCCACGGCGGGGAGGAGTCCATGGTCGACGAGTTGCGCGCCGAGGTCGCCCGGGAGATCTCCCCCATCGCCAAACCGCGGGAGATCCACGTCGTACCCGAACTCCCCAAGACGCGCAGCGGCAAGATCATGCGCCGGCTCCTGCGCGACGTCGCCGAAGGCCGTGAACTCGGCGACACCTCCACACTGGTCGACCCCAGCGTCTTCGAAGCGATCAGGGCCAGCAAGTAAACCCGTCGCGCGGGTGTGCAGCGTCACGTCCGCGCGACGTTCGGTCGTGCCCATGGTTTCCGTCTCTATCTGTGACACAACGGATCACAGAAAAGAGGGATTGACCATGACCACTCACCGCACCACGGACCACACCCCCGCCCGTCGTTCCGGTTTCGCGGCGAAGTTCTCGCTGACCGTCGCGTTTCTGCTCGTCGTCGCGCTGGCGGTCTTCGTACTGCAGAACACGGTGCACACCACGATCAACTTCGTCGGCTGGAACTTCGACCTCGCCCAGGGTGTCGCGCTGCTCGGCGCGGCGGGTGTCGGCGCGGTGATCGCGCTGATCGTCAGCGCCGCGATCCGGCTGCGCCGCGCGGTGCGCTGAGCACGCCGGACGTGACGTCAGGCCGGGCCGACGGGTACGAACCCGCTGCCCGGCCTGTTCTTGGCCGTGATGTCGGCCAGCTGCGTGTTGATCGACATCGTCACCGCAGGCGTGTGCAGCGGGATGAACTTGACCACGCAGGTGGGCAGGTCTTCGGAGAACGCGCCGTGGATCATGCCGACGAGCTTGTTGCCGACGGTGACGGGCGCGCCGGAGTCGCCGGGCTGTCCGCACACCTGGTTGACGATCGTGCCGGGCTGCTGCCCGGGTCCCCACGTCACACCGCACGAGTAGCCGGTGGTCCGCCCCAGCTTGCAGGCCACCTCGCCGAACGTGGGGTCGGGTCCGATGCCGTCGATGCGGAACCCGTTGACCTCGTTGACCGGACGCACCTTGGCCGGGTCAAATTTGATCACCGCGTAGTCCAGCACGTCGTTGCCGGCCACCATGGTCCCGACGATGCCCGAATCCTGCTCGGCCTCACTGGCGACGACTGCGCCGGGCCCGCCGCAGTGCGCGGAGGTGAAGCCGATGAGGTTGCCGCTGCGGTCGGTGCCGATCGCGGTCAGCGTGCACAGCGTGTCGCCGTTGACGACCAGACCGGAACCTCCGCCGAGGGTGACCGGAGCTGCCGCATGAGCGACACCGGTGACGCCGATCAGACCCGCACCGAGCAGCGTCAGCACCGCGAAGATCGCAGAAAGAAGTCCTGGCTGGTCGTTCGTCTTCACAGCTCACACCCAATCGACATGCCGATGACTACGGCCCGACCCGCCATAGAAGGAATCAAGGCAGTCTAACGTCACCGCGGAATCGTTTCGTTTCACGCCACGTGGCAACATAAGCCGCGACCAGATCACATGCGGGGAAGGAAGCTCTTGTGAGCGATCGCAGTAACGGCGCACCGGCGACGGTGACATCCATACCGCTGGTGGATCCGCACGCGCCGAAGCCGGACCCGTCGATCGGCGATCTGGTCAAGGAGGCGACCGCCCAGGTGTCGACACTGGTGCGCGCCGAGGTCGAACTCGCCAAGGCCGAGATCACTCGCGACGTCAAGAAGGGCCTGACGGGCAGCGTCTTCTTCATCCTGGCGCTGGTGGTGCTGTTCTACTCCACGTTCTTTTTCTTCTTCTTCGTCGCCGAGCTGCTCGACACGTGGTTGTGGCGCTGGGCGGCGTTCCTGATCGTGTTCGGGATCATGGTCGTGGTCACCGCGGTGTTGGCCCTGGTCGGCTTCCTGAAGGTGCGGCGCATCCGTGGTCCCCGCAAGACCATCGAATCGGTCAAGGAGATCCCCGAGGCGTTCGGCGGCGGCGCCGACAAGAAGGCCGTCACCACAGGCACGAACGGCAAGCAGCCGGCGGCGGCGGACCCGTCCGGCTGGTAATGGCCGCACCCGATCCGTCGGTCGTTCGCATCGGCGGACCGTGGCGTCATCTCGACGTGCACGCCAACGGCATCCGCTTCCATGTCGTCGAGGCCGAACGGGAGGCGGGTGCCGATGACCAGTCCCGGCCGCTGACCGACCGGCCCCTGGTCATCCTGCTGCACGGCTTCGGCTCGTTCTGGTGGTCCTGGCGGCATCAACTGCGGGGCCTGTCGGGAGCGCGGGTGGTGGCGGTCGATCTCCGCGGCTACGGCGGCAGCGACAAACCTCCGCGCGGATACGACGGCTGGACACTCGCCGGGGACACCGCGGGTCTGGTGCGCGCGCTGGGCCACAACACCGCGACGCTGGTGGGCCACGCCGACGGCGGACTGGTCTGCTGGGCCACGGCGGTGCTGCATCCGCGCGTGGTGCACGCGATAGCGGTGGTCAGCTCACCGCACCCGGCGGCGCTGCGGGCCTCGACGGTGCGCCGCCGCGATCAGGGGCGGGCGCTGCTGCCGTCGATGTTGCGCTATCAACTGCCGATGTGGCCGGAACGCGTCCTGACCCGGCACGACGGTGTCGAACTCGAGCGCATCGTGCGTGCCCGGTCCAGCGCGCGGTGGCAGGCCGGCGACGACTTCGCCGAGACCATGCCGCTGTTGCGGCGGGCCATCCAGATTCCGTCGGCCGCGCATTCGGCGCTGGAGTATCAGCGGTGGGCGGTACGCAGCCAGCTGCGCAGCGAGGGTCGACGGTTCATGCGCTCGATGAAGCGGCCGATCGCCGTGCCGGTGCTGCATCTGCGTGGCGACGCCGATCCGTATGTGCTCGCCGACCCGGTGTACCGGACACAGAACTTCGCGCCGCACGGCCGTTACGTATCTGTCGACGGCGCGGGGCATTTCGCGCACGAAGAGGCGCCGGCAGCGGTGAACGCGCAGCTCGAGCGGTTCCTCCGTCAGGTGTACGGCTGATCAGCCGCTGATGCAGGCGCCCGTCGCAACCGGGGCGACGTTGCCGACCCGGGCCATCTGCCGGGCCACCTCCTGGGCGGTCAGCACGAACCCGGTGTCGACGTCGTCGACGGCCGCGCCGAACACCACGCCGAGCACCTTGCCCGACCGGTTGATCATCGGGCCGCCCGAGTTGCCCTGCTTCACGGTGCCGCGGATCGTGTACACCTCGCGCGTCACCGTGGTTTTGCGGTAGATGTCGGGCCCGTTGAGTTCGATCACCTCGCGCACCCGCGCGGGCGTCGCGGTGAAGTCGCCACCACCGGGATAGCCCATCACGATGCCGTCGGTGCCGGCGGGCGCCTCGGTGTCGACGAACTGCAGTGGCGCGGACGGCAGGTCGGGCACGTCGAGAATCGAGATGTCGGCGTCGGGGTCGTAACTGACGACCGTGGCGGGGTACTCCTTGCCGTCGACGTCGACGGTGACGCTCTCCGATCCGGCGACGACGTGGGCGTTCGACATCACCCGGTTGGGTGCGACGACGAATCCGCTGCCCTCGAGCACCTTCTGGCATCCGGTGGCGACGCCGCGCACCTTGACCACACTGGACCGCGTCGTGCCGACGACCGCGGAGTTGGCCAGCGAGGCGTCCGGCGCGTCGACCGCGGCGACCGGCGTCGGACCGAAATCCTTGAGGACGTCGTGCAACCCCGAGGTGTCCCACAGCCCGGACAGCCGGCCGGGTACCGAGCGCAACCAGTTCGGCGCGACGGAATCGACCTCGGCGATCACCCGCGACCCCTGCACGGCGGCGGCGAGGTTGGGCTGCGGCGAGGAGGCCAGCGCGGTGCCGAGCAGCCACGCGGCGGTCAGCACGAGGACCAGTTGCACGGCCACGCCGATCACCGAGTCCACCACGCGCAGCGTGGGATTGCGGATCGCGCCGCGAACCGCGCGGCCCAGGACCACGCCGGCGATCTCACCGATCACGACCAGCGCGAGGATGAGGAACAACGTCGTGAACAGTTTGGTGCGCGGCCCGTCGATGTGATCGACCACGTGCGGGGCCAGCAGCACGCCGGCGACCGCGCCGAGCACCACGCCCACCAGGGCGAGCACAGAACCGGGCGCGCCGGATCGCCAGCCCGAGATGGCGGCGATCAGCGCTACGGCGAGTACGGCTATGTCCAGCCACTGTGACGATGTCATCGTTGGACCTCACCGTAGCTGCCCGCGGCCTCCAGGCGCGCCATTGCATCGCCGAGTTCACAGACGGCGTCGGCGTCCCAGGGCTGCGTCCAGCCGGCGACATCGAGCATCGCGGCGATGACGTGACCGGTGAATCCCCACACCAGCATCTGGTTGAGCAGGAACGCCGGGCCGGCCGAACGGCGGGTGTTCTCCTTGCGATACACCATGAGCCGGTTGTCCGGGTTGACGAACGCGCGCACCGGGACCCGGGCGACGACGGCGGTCTCGGACGGGTCGACGACCGCGACCGGCCCGGGGTCGGCGGAGTAGGCGAGCACCGGCACCACCTGGAAACCCGACGGCGGGATGAACATCGTGTCCAGGGTGGCCAGGGTCCGCAGCCGGGAGGCCGCCAGCCCTGTCTCCTCGGTGGCTTCGCGCAGCGCGGTGTGCACCGGGCTGCGGTCGCCGGGGTCGGCGGCGCCGCCGGGAAATGCGGCTTGGCCGGCGTGGTGGCGCAGCGTCGAGGCTCGCACGGTGACCAGCAGGTCCGCGTCGGGCGGCAGCTCACCCGGGGTGCCGTGGTCGGGTCCGGAGAACAACACCAGCACGGCGGCGTCGCGGCGGGCGCCGGTGACGGCTGCGGTGGCGTTCGCCGCGGTCAGCGCCGCGAGGACTCCGGCGGGCACCCGTTGCCGGTAGGCGTCCTTGATCGCGGCCGGGTCCGTGACGAGCGGGGACAGCCAGGGCGGTGCGGCGTCGGGTGTCAGCTCACCGTCGACGATCTCCCAGCTCACCTCACTCCAATCGTCGGGTCCACTGCGGCGGCGATCTCGTCGGCGGTGGCAAACGACCGAGGCAGGATCTGCGCCACGCTACCGTCTCCGCGGAGGACCACCGTCGCCGGCATGACATTGGGAACCTGCAGCGCAGCGGCGATCCGGCGCCGCCCGTCCTGCAGCGTCGGCAGGTGCACCCCGAGCTCGGCGAGCCGCAGCAACCCCGCGGTCTCGTTCTCGTCCTGATGGACGGTGAGCACCTGCACCGACGACCCGACCCGGCGCTGGTATTCCGCCATAGCCGGTAGCTCGTCGGCGCACGGCCCGCACCAGTACGCCCACAGGTTGAGCACGGTCGGCCGGCCCGCGACGGCGCGGGCCACCTCGACCGGAGTGCCGTCACCGGCGCATTCGACGACGATGCCGCGCAACACCTCCGGTCCTGCCCCGGCGCCCGGGGTGGGACAGGGCGCGAGAGCGGCCCGCGCGCGCGGCGCCGCCAGCGCGTCCGCAGTGTCGGCGTCGCGCTTGTCGCGCGGCGACACCGCACCGGGTGCCGCGGGTGCTGCGGGACCGGTCGGGTCGTCTCCGAGCTCGTTGAACAGCGCGGCGCCGAGCGCGATGAGGACCACCAGCGCCACGACGCTCCAGCGTGCGGACGTGCTCATCGGGGCCGTTACAGGCCGGCCAGTGCCAGCAGGTGCTCGGTCTCCGGGCCCTTGACCAGCGGAGCCGCCACCAGCGGATCGGTGGGGCCGGTGCCGTAGGAGGGGCAGTCCTTGGCGAGCACGCACACCCCGCACGCAGGCTTACGGGCATGGCACACGCGCCTGCCGTGGAAGATCACCCGGTGGCTGAGCAGCGTCCATTCACGCCGTTCGATCAGCTCGCCGACCGCGTGCTCGACCTTGACCGGGTCCTCTTCGGCGGTCCAGCGCCACCGCCGGGCGAGCCGGCCGAAGTGGGTGTCGACGGTGATCCCGGGGACGTCGAACGCGTTGCCGAGGATGACGTTGGCCGTCTTACGGCCCACCCCGGGCAGCGTGACCAGTTCGTCGAGGGTGGCGGGCACCTCGCCGTCGAACCGCTCGACCAGCTCCTGGCCCAGCCGGATCAGGGCGGACGCCTTGTTGCGGAAGAACCCGGTGGGGCGGATCAGCTCCTCGAGCTGCGCGCGGTCGGCTCGGGCGTAGTCCTGCGCGGTGCGGTAGACCGAGAACAGCGCCGGCGTGGTCAGGTTGACGCGCTTGTCGGTGCTCTGCGCGGACAGGATGGTGGCGACCGTGAGCTCGAGAGGATTGGTGAAGTCGAGCTCGCAGTACACGTGCGGAAACGCCTCGGCCAGCGTGCGGTTCATCCGGCGGGCGCGCCGAACCAGACCCAGGTGGGTCTCTCTGTCCCACTTGGCGGCAGATTTGGCGGTGTCCCCAGCACTGGCCCGTTTGGTCGCGGTCACCTCGCCAGCGTACTGACCAGCCCCGACAGAACCACGGGCACGGCGGCTCCGGTCAGGTCGTTAACGAGGGCTTTTCGTGATCCGTCCGAGACATTGGCCGTGTTTAATTCCGCATGTGTCATGGTTGCTCGTCGCGCTGATACCGGGGTTGTTGATGCTGGCGACGTTCGGGCTGGAGAAGGTGGAGGCCGGGCTGCGCCAGCAGACCATCTCGGCGGCCGAGGTCGCCGATTTCCTGAGCCAGGCCGAGGCCAGCGACGTCGACGCGCTCGTGCGCGACGGCCTGGACACCGCGATCAGCGACCAGAACCGGCGACGCGTGGAGCGCGAGGTGGCGGCGGCACCCGTGCATGCGGCGGCGGTGTCGGGTTTGCCGATGACCGCGTCGTTGCCGCGCCGCGTCAATAACGGGTTTCAGCAGACCCGACATGCCAATCCTGTGTAGCGTGGGCTGGTCACGACAGGGCATGGCTCTAGACTGATCCGGCCGTCGTCACCGACGTCGGCGTGCATGTCTGACTACCAACTTCTTCTACAAGAGGGGCAACGTGGACGAGATCCTGGCCAGGGCCGGAATCTTCCAAGGGGTCGAACCCAGCGCTGTTTCCGCGCTGACCAAGCAGCTCCAGCCTGTCGACTTCCCCCGCGGGCACACCGTGTTCGCCGAGGGCGAGCCCGGCGACCGGCTCTACATCATCATCACCGGCAAGGTGAAGATCGGCCGGCGCTCGCCGGACGGCCGGGAGAATCTGCTGACCATCATGGGCCCGTCGGACATGTTCGGTGAGCTGTCGATCTTCGACCCGGGCCCGCGCACGTCGAGCGCGACCACCATCACCGAGGTGCGCGCGGTCTCGATGGACCGTGAGGCGCTGCGCGCGTGGATCGCCGATCGCCCCGAGATCGCCGAGCAGCTCCTGCGGGTGCTGGCCCGTCGGTTGCGCCGCACCAACAACAACCTGGCGGACCTCATCTTCACCGACGTCCCGGGCCGCGTGGCCAAGCAGCTGCTGCAGCTGGCTCAGCGCTTCGGCACGCAGGAAGGTGGGGCGCTGCGCGTCACCCACGACCTGACGCAAGAAGAGATCGCCCAGCTCGTCGGCGCGTCCCGCGAGACCGTGAACAAGGCGCTCGCCGACTTCGCGCACCGCGGATGGATCCGCCTCGAGGGCAAGAGCGTGCTGATCAGCGACAGCGAGCGCCTGGCGCGCCGAGCGAGGTAGCTGGCTACCGGCGCAGGTAATCCAGCTGCGCCTGCACGCTCCACTCGGCCGCGTCCCAGAGTTTTTCGTCGACGTCGGTGTAGACGTGTTCGACCACTGCACGCGCGGTGGCGTCCTCCCCGAGATCCCGCAGCGCCGAGCGGACCTGCTCCAGGCGCTCGTGTCGATGCGCCAGATAGCCGTCGGCGACCGCGGCCAGGTCGTCGAGGTCGGGTCCGTGCCCGGGTAGCACCGTGCGATGGCCGAGACCACGCAATCGCAGGAGCGACTCCAGATAGTCGCCGAGATCGCCGTCCTCGGAGTCGATCACCGTCGTACCGCGGCCCAGCACGGTGTCGGCGGTCAGCACGGCGTCGTCGAGCAGGAAAGACAGCGAATCCGCGGTGTGGCCCGGCGTGGCCAGCACCGTGATGCGCACTCCGGCCGCGTCGATGACCTCACCGTCGGTCAGCGCTCCCCCGAGACCGCGCTGGAAGCCGCTGCCGACGGACCGCACCACGGCGCCGGTCAGGTCGACGAGCCGGTCGATTCCACCGGTGTGGTCCTCGTGCCGGTGGCTGATCAGCACGAGCGGGATCGGGCCCAGCGCCGCCAGCCGTTCGATGTGTTCGTCCCGGTCGTCGGGTCCGGGGTCGACGACCACCATCTCGTCACTGCCGTGCCCGCGCAGCACCCATGTGTTGGTGCCGTCGAGCGTCATGCGCCCCGGGTTGTCGCACAGCAGCACCGACGCGGTCTCGGTGACCGGCCGCAGCATTCCGTACGCGGGGTGCTCCATCTACTGAACCTCGGCCTAATCGTCGCCTTCGGCAACCTCGACGATGAGCTCCACTTCCACCGGTGCATTGCGCGGCAGCTCCGACACCCCGACCGCCGATCGGGCGTGCGCACCGGCGTCACCGAAGATCTCGCCGAACAGTTCGGACGCCCCGTTGATGACGACGGGTTGGCCACCGAAGCCGGGTGCGGATGCGACGAAGCCGACGACCTTGACCACCCGCACGACCGCGTCGATTCCGACGAGGGCGTCGACGGCGGCGAGCGCGTTCAGCGCGCACCGGCGGGCCAGGTGCGCGGCGTCCTCGACTGACACCTCGGCGCCCACCTTGCCCGTCTCGACCAGCTCACCGCCGGCGATGGGCAGCTGCCCCGCGGTGTAGACGAGGTTGCCCGTACGCACCGCGGGCACGTAGGCGGCCAGTGGCGCGACGACCTCGGGCAGGGCGATGCCCAGCTCTGCCAGCCGCTCCGACCAGATCGGCTGGCTCACTTGGCGCGCTTCAGGTACGCGACGTGCTGCTCGCCGGTCGGGCCCGGCAACACCGAGACCAGCTCCCAGCCGTCTTCGCCCCACTGATCGAGGATCTGTTTGGTCGCGTGCGTCAGCAACGGAACGGTCGCGTATTCCCACCGGGTCGATTCGCTCATGCGGCCGAGCTTATCGGGCGCTCCGACCGCTATGGCTAGCATGCAGTGGTGGCAACCACACCAGAGGGCTCACCCCGCGGTACCTGGCCGGCGCGGCTGGCCGAGGCGCGCCTGCATTTCGTCAGTGGCAAAGGTGGCACCGGGAAGTCGACGATCGCCGCCGCCCTGGCGCTGGCGCTGGCCGCCGGCGGCCGCAAGGTGCTTCTCGTGGAAGTCGAAGGGCGCCAAGGTATCGCGCAACTCTTCGATGTCCCGCCGCTGCCTTACGAAGAGGTCAAGATCGCGACCGCGGAGGGTGGCGGTCAGGTCAACGCGCTGGCCATCGACACCGAGGCCGCGTTCCTGGAGTACCTGGACATGTTCTACAACCTGGGGCTGGCGGGGCGGGCCATGCGCCGGATCGGGGCTGTCGAGTTCGCGACGACGATCGCGCCAGGCCTGCGTGATGTGCTGCTGACCGGGAAGATCAAAGAGGTCGTCACCCGCACGCCGAAGGAAGCCAAGGGCAAGTACGGCTACTACGACGCAGTGGTCGTCGACTCACCGCCGACGGGCCGAATCGCCCGCTTCCTCGACGTCACCAAGGCGGTGTCGGATCTAGCCAAGGGTGGGCCGGTGCACTCGCAGGCCGACGGCGTGGTGCGGCTGTTGCACTCCGACATGACCGCGATCCATCTCGTGACGCTCCTGGAGGCGTTGCCGGTGCAGGAGACCCTGGAGGCGATCGCCGAGCTGCGCGAGATGGAGCTGCCGATCGGATCGGTGATCATCAACCGCAACATCCCCGCCTACCTGCCGCCGGATGATCTGACCAAGGCGGCCGACGGCGACATCGACGCCGACGCGATCCGCGCGGGACTGAGCAGTGCCGGAATCACGTTGTCCGACAACGACTTCGCCGGCCTGCTGACCGAGACCATCGAGCACGCGACGCGTATCGCGGCACGCGCTGAGAGCGCGGGGCAGCTGACCGAACTCGAGGTCCCGCGCCTCGACCTCCCCGCCCTGGCCGATGGCGTCGATCTGGGCAGCCTGTACGAGTTGGCCGAAGCGCTCGCCCAGCAGGGCGTGCGGTGACGAGAGGCAGATGATGAGCACCGCTCCGGTGACCCTGGACATGGGATCGATACTGCGCGACAAGGCCAATCGCGTCGTCGTGTGCTGCGGCGCAGGCGGCGTCGGCAAGACCACCACCGCCGCCGCGATGGCGCTGCGTGCCGCCGAGTACGGTCGTACCGTCGTGGTCCTGACCATCGACCCGGCCAAGCGGCTCGCTCAGGCGCTCGGCATCAAGGATCTGGGCAACGTTCCCCAGCGGGTCCCGCTGGCCCCCGAGGTGTCGGGTGAGCTGTACGCGATGATGCTCGACATGCGTCGGACGTTCGACGAGATGGTCGTCCAGTACTCGGGGCCCGACCGCGCCGACGCAATCCTGGACAACCAGTTCTACCAAACGGTGGCCACGTCGCTGGCGGGCACGCAGGAGTACATGGCCATGGAGAAGCTGGGACAGCTTCTGGCAGAGGACAAGTGGGATCTGATCGTGGTGGACACGCCACCGTCGCGCAACGCGCTGGACTTCCTCGACGCGCCGAAGCGGCTGGGCAGCTTCATGGACAGCCGGCTGTGGCGGCTGCTGCTGGCGCCGGGGCGGGGCATCGGCCGTCTGGTGACCGGCGCGGTGGGTCTGGCGATGAAGGGCATGTCGACGATCCTGGGCTCGCAGATGCTCTCTGACGCAGCGGGATTCGTGCAGTCGCTGGATGCCACGTTCGGCGGGTTCCGGGAGAAGGCCGACCGGACCTATGAGCTCCTCAAGCGTCGCGGCACGCAGTTCGTCGTCGTCTCCGCGGCCGAACCCGACGCGCTGCGGGAGGCGTCGTTCTTCGTCGACCGGCTGTCCTCGGAGCGGATGCCGCTGGCCGGTCTGATCCTCAACCGCACCCACCCGACGCTGTGCGATCTGAACGCCGATGCGGCGACCAAGGCGGCCGACGAGTTGGACGCCGCCGAGGCGGGATCGTTGACCGCTGCAGTGCTGCGGGTACATGCCGACCGGGCCTCGACGGCCAAGCGGGAGGTCCGTCTGCTGTCGCGGTTCACCGGCGCCAACCCCCACGTGGCGATCGTCGGTGTGCCGTCGCTGCCGTTCGACGTGTCGGACCTGGAGGCGCTGCGCGCGATCGCGGATCAGATCACCGGGCAGACCGCCGCGGCCTGACGGCGTCGGGCCGCTTCACCGGCAAGTCCCAGCAAAGCAAATTTTGACGTGGCTGAAAGCCGCGCGATCTAGCCGGCGCTGCGGTGTTTGCGCTGAGCGGCGAAGAAGTCCGACCAGGAGACCACGTCGGGGTGCTGCTTGAGCAGGGCGCGGCGCTGACGCTCGGTCATGCCACCCCACACCCCGAACTCCACGCGGTTGTCCAGCGCGTCGGCGCCGCACTCGGCGATCACCGGGCAGTGCCGGCAGATGACCGCGGCCTTACGCTGAGCGGCGCCGCGGACGAACAGCTCGTCGGGATCGGTCTGGCGACACCGGGCTTGCGAAACCCACGCAATACGGGCTTCTGCCTCTGCACCGTGCAGAATGGAATCGCTAGTTGTGTTGACCGTGGTCTTGCGAGCGGCGGGCTTGGTAACTGACACCAGCGATCCCCTTCGTTCTGGCCGCGCCCCGACAACGCAGACGGCTGAAACTGCGACGTCGATCGCCTGAGTGCGATCTACGCCACACTGCGAGGTCCTTGTGTGACCTGTATCGCACTGTGCGCTCAATTTAGGTGGTCACCGGCGTTTTGCGCAATACGTTCGTGACCACTTTTTTGGGACAACCGTGCCGTCACGCCGGTACAGTGCCCGACCTGGCGCCCGACCTCGGCGTTTGTCAGCTCCTGCCACGAGTCAGGAGGAGGCGCTCGAACTCGGTGTGCTGGACGGGCGTCGCTACTCTGTAACCCATGCCGGAGGAGGACAAGGCCGGGCCGCCGCGTGCGGTCACGGTGATCAAGCTCGCCTGGTGCGTACTTCTGGCCAGCGTGATCGCCGCGGGGCTGATGTTCCCCGTCGTCGGCGGCGTGGGTCTGATGTCGAACCGCGCCTCGGATGTGGTGGCCAATGGATCCGCTCAGCTGGTCGAGGGCGAGGTGCCACAGGTGTCGACCATGGTCGACGCGAAGGGCAACGTCATCGCGTGGCTGTACAGCCAGCGGCGCTTCGAGGTACCCAGCGATCAGATCGCCAACACGATGAAGCTGGCCATCGTCTCGATCGAGGACAAGCGGTTTGCCGAGCACAACGGTGTGGACTGGCAGGGCACGCTGACGGGGCTCTCGGGATATCTGTCGGGCAACCTCGACACCCGCGGTGGATCGACGCTCGAGCAGCAGTACGTGAAGAACTACCAGCTGCTGGTGCTCGCGCAGACCGACGCCGAGAAGCGGGCCGCCGTCGAGACCACCCCGGCCCGCAAGCTGCGCGAGATCCGGATGGCCCTGACGCTGGACAAGACGTTCACCAAACCGGAGATCCTCACCCGCTACCTGAACCTGGTGTCCTTCGGCAACGGCGCCTTCGGTATCCAGGACGCCGCCCAGACCTACTTCGGCATCAACGCCTCGGAGTTGAACTGGCAGCAGGCCGCGCTGCTGGCCGGCATGGTCCAGTCGACCAGCACGCTGAACCCGTACACCAACCCCGACGGCGCATTGGCGCGGCGCAACCTGGTGCTCGACACGATGATCGAGAACATCCCCGAGCACGCCGACGAGCTGCGTGCGGCCAAGCAGGAGCCCCTCGGCGTCCTGCCGACGCCCAAGGAGCTCCCCCGCGGCTGCATCGCCGCCGGCGACCGGGCGTTCTTCTGCGACTACGCCCTCGACTACCTGGCGCGCGCCGGGATCAGCAAGGACCAGGTGGCCAAGGGCGGCTATCTGATCAAGACGACGCTCGACCCGGACATCCAGAACACGGTGAAGTCCTCGATCGACGGGATCGCCGCGCCCGACCTGGAGGGCGTGGCCAGCGTGATGAGCGTGATCCGGCCGGGCAAGGAGTCCCACCCGGTGCTCGCGATGGCCAGCAACCGGACCTACGGGCTCAACCTCGACGCCGGCGAGACGATGCAACCGCAGCCGTTCTCGCTGGTCGGTGACGGCGCCGGCTCGGTGTTCAAGGTCTTCACCACGGCCGCGGCGCTGGAGATGGGGATGGGCATCAACGCCACACTCGACGCTCCGTCGCGGTTCGAGGCCAAGGGCCTGGGGAGCGGCGGTGCGCGCGGCTGCCCACCCGCCACGTGGTGCGTGCAGAACGCCGGCAACTACCGCGGTCAGATGAGCGTCACCGACGCATTGGCGACGTCGCCCAACACCGCGTTCGCGAAGCTGATCGCCCAGGTCGGAGTGCAGCGCGCCGTCGACATGGCCGTCCGGCTGGGGTTGCGCTCCTACGCCTTGCCCGGGACCGCGCGCGACTACGACCCGGAGAGCAACGAGAGCCTCGCCGATTTCATCAAGCGGCAGAACCTGGGCTCGTTCACGCTGGGCCCGATCGAGGTGAACGCGCTGGAGTTGTCCAACGTCGCCGCGACGTTGTCGTCGGGCGGCACGTGGTGCCCGCCCAATCCGATCGCGCAGGTCGTCGACCGCCACGGCGAAGAGGTCGCGGTGACGACGGAGACGTGCGAGCAGGCGGTGCCCGAGGGCCTGGCGAACACGCTGGCCAACGCGATGAGCCATGACGACCAGGGCAACGGCACCGCGGCCGGTGCCGCCGGATCGGTCGGCTGGAATCTGCCGATGTCGGGCAAGACGGGAACCACCGAGGCGCACCGCTCGTCGGCGTTCCTCGGGTTCACCAACCAGCTCGCGGCAGCCAACTACATCTACGACGACTCCAACAGCCCCGGTGAACTGTGCTCGTTCCCGCTGCGGCAGTGCGGGGACGGCAACCTCTTCGGCGGCAACGAGCCGGCCCGGACCTGGTTCACCGCGATGCAACCGATCGCCACCACCTTCGGTGACGTGGCGCTGCCCCCGACCGATCCGCGCTATGTCGACGGCGCGCCGGGCTCGCGGGTTCCCAGCGTGGCCGGGATGAGCCAGGACACCGCGCGGGCGCGGCTGCGGGAGGCCGGTTTCCAGGTCGCCGACCAGGCGACGCCGGTGAACAGCTCGTCGTCCTACGGCACCGTCGTCGGTACGTCGCCCACCGGGCAGACGGTCCCGGGGTCGATCATCACGATCCAGATCTCCAACGGCATCGCCCCGGCTCCACCGCCGCCTCCGCCAGGAGCCGTGCCGCCGGGCGCACCCCCGCCGCCGGTCGGAGAGACGGTGATCAACATTCCGGGTCTGCCGCCGATCACCGTGCCGGTGCTCGGACCTCCGCCGCCACCCGCGCCGCCGCCACCGCCCTGATCGGCGCGGACCACTCGCGGCACAGCCGGTGGCAGTAGGCTGGAATGATGCCTGGTTCTGCTGGTTCGAAGGTGACGACCGCCGTGAAGAACACCACGCTCATGTCGGCCGGCACGCTCGTGGCCGGCATCGCCTACGCCTCGGTGATCGAACGCAACGCGTTCGTGCTGCGCGAGGCGACGATGCCGGTGCTCTCGCCCGGCTCCTCGCCGCTGAAGGTGTTGCACATCAGCGACATCCACATGCGCCCCACGCAGCGCCGCAAGCAGGCCTGGCTGCGTGAGCTGGCGGGTCTGGAGCCGGATCTGGTGGTCAACACGGGCGACAACCTGGCCCATCCGAAGGCGGTTCCGGCGGTCGTGCAGGCGCTCGGTGACCTGCTGTCGGTGCCGGGGGTGTTCGTGTTCGGCAGCAACGACTATTTCGCGCCGCGGCTGAAGAACCCCGCGAATTATCTGACCAAGCCGGGGCACCGCATCCACGGCGAACCGCTGCCCTGGCAGGACCTGCGCGCCGCGTTCACCGAACGGGGCTGGCTGGACCTGACGCACACCCGGCGCGATCTCGACGTCGCGGGTCTGCGGATCGCTGCGGCCGGCGTCGACGATCCCCACCTGTCGCGGGACCGCTACGCGACCATCGAGGGGGCGGCCGATCCGACGGCGAACCTGACGCTGGGGTTGACGCACTCGCCAGAGCCGCGGGTGCTCGACCGTTTCGCCGCCGACGGGTACCAGCTCGTCATGGCGGGCCACACCCACGGCGGGCAGTTGTGCCTGCCGTTCTACGGCGCGATCGTCACCAACTGCGAGCTGGATCGGTCGCGGGTCAAGGGCCCGTCCCGGTGGGGTGCGCGGACCCAGCTGCACGTGTCGGCAGGCATCGGCACGTCGCCGTTCGCGCCGCTGCGGTTCTGCTGCCGCCCGGAGGCGACGTTGCTGACGCTGGTGGCCGCGCCGACAGGCGGCTCCGATGCGGGACGTGTTGCCGGACAATCGCATCCGACCGTATCGGCGCGGTGAGCGACCCGGCCTCGTCGGCCGCGCAGGACCGGTCCCGTTCATGGGTCGACAACGCAGTCCGGCTCATCGAGGCTGATGCCCGCCGCAGCGCTGACACCCACCTGCTGCGCTACCCGCTGCCCTCGACGTGGGGGCAGAACTGCGATCTGGCGCTCTATCTGAAGGACGAGAGCACCCACATCACCGGCAGCCTGAAGCACCGGCTGGCGCGCTCACTGTTCCTTTACGCCCTGTGCAACGGGTGGATCTGCGAGGGCACGACGGTGATCGAGGCCTCGTCCGGGTCGACGGCGGTGTCGGAGGCGTATTTCGCGTCGATGATCGGGCTGCCGTTCATCGCGGTGATGCCCGCCTCCACCAGTGCGACCAAGGTCGCGCTGATCCAATCCCAGGGCGGCCACTGCCATTTCGTCACCGAGTCGGCACAGGTCTATGCCGAGGCGCAGCGGTTGGCCGAGGAGACCGGCGGGCACTACCTCGATCAGTTCACCAATGCCGAACGAGCCACCGACTGGCGGGGCAACAACAACATCGCCGAGTCGATTTTCGACCAGATGGTGCGCGAAGCCCACCCGATTCCGGAGTGGATCGTCGTCGGGGCCGGCACGGGTGGTACCAGTGCGACGATCGGCCGTTACCTGCGTTACCGCCGGCATCCGACCCGGCTGTGCGTCGTCGATCCGGAGAACTCCGCGTTCTATCCGTCGTTCGTGCGCGACGACCCGCAGGTGGTGACCGAGAAGTCCTCCCGCATCGAAGGCATCGGCCGGCCCCGGGTGGAGCCGTCGTTCCTGCCGGGAGTGGTCGACCGGATGATGACGGTGCCCGACGCGGCATCGGTGGCCACCGCGCACCACGTCAGCCGGGTCCTGAACCGCCGGGTGGGCCCGTCGACGGGGACGAACGTCTGGGGTGCCTTCCAGCTGCTGTGTGAGATGGCCGAGGCCGGCCGGTCGGGCTCGGTCGTGACCCTTCTGTGCGACGGTGGCGAACGCTACGCCGAGACCTACTTTCGCGACGAGTGGCTCATCAGCCACGGACTCGACCCGTCGGGACCCGCCGAGGTGCTGGCCGAGTTCGAACGGTCCGGCCGCTGGCCGTGATCCTGTGACCGCCGCGACAGCGGCGACAGGGGCCCGTCGGAGGTCAGGAACAGCCACAGCGCTGCCAGCGCGAAGAAGCCCAGGTAGAGCGATGCACCCAGTCCGGTCATGACCTGCCTCGTTTCGATTGTCGCTGTTCGTCAGTGTGCACAACGCCACTGACATACCCATTCCATCCCGCGGCGTGTCATGCGTTTGGCTTCACCCCAGGGCCGTGCGATACGCTGTCGTGGCTTCACACGGGGTGTGGCGCAGCTTGGTAGCGTGCTTCGTTCGGGACGAAGAGGTCGTGGGTTCGAATCCCGCCACCCCGACAGCAAGACGCCCAAACCGATTGCCGGTTTGGGCGTTTCCTGTCTCTGGGGTCGAGCCGACAGGGGGATGGCCGGTGACGAGGGCACGACGGCGGATCGCCGACGTCGGCGACGACCGGCTGCGGCGGGCGCGCCGGCAGTGGGCCGTCGTGCTTGTCGTGGCGCTTCTGGTCCTCGTCGCGGTGTATCTGCTGGCCGTCCAGACCACGCTGGGTCAGCGGCTCGAGGACGCGGCGCTGCGCGGTGCCGATCAGGTCGACCCCGAGCTGCACCGGGTCGCCCTGCGGGCGTTTCACACCATCACGGTGGGTTCGCAGATCGCCGCCACGGTGCTCGTCGCCGCGATCGGCCTGCTGCGGCGCCAGGTGTGGCTCGCGGTGGCCGGGGTGGGGGTGATCCTCGGCGGCCAGGCGGTCACGCAGATCCTGAAGTACCACGTGTTGTCCCGGCCCGACCTGACCGCGATCGACGGACAGTTCGCGGAGAACACGCTGCCCAGCGGGCACACCACAGCCGCGATGTGCCTGTTGTTCGCGACGATGATCGTGATGCCCTACCGGTTTCGCGGCATCGCGATGTTCCTGACGTTGACGTGGGCGGTCGGCATCGGGGCCTACACGGTGATCATCCAGGCGCACCGGCTGTCCGACACGCTGGCCGCGGACGCGGTCGCGCTGGCGGTGGCGTGCCTGGCCGCGCTGCTGCTCTCGCGCACCGGACGGATTCGCGCCGTGGTGTCCCCCAGCCCGCAGCGCTTCGTCCTGCGCACCGTGTTCGTCGTCGCGGTGGGCGTCATCGGGGCAGCATGCCTGGGCCTCGGCGGTATACAGATGTTGCACGCCGTCGCTGCGCACGTCGACGACGAACCGACATCGTGGCGGCTGTTCCTCAGCTCGCAGTGGCTCGCCGCGGCGGGGTCGATCGCGTCGGCGTTGCTGTTCTGGTGGACGTGGTACCGCCTGGAGACCAAGCGCCGCCACGATCCGGTCGCGACGCGTTAGGCGGTCGGCTCTCCGCTGTCCTTGTCGACGTCCGGGGTGTCGCGGTCCGGGTCCTTCTCGGTGTCGCGCGCCCGGTCGGCCGTCGAACCCTCGTCATCGTCGTAGATTCCGCTACCGCGTGTCATCGTTGCCTCCTCACGCCGCCGCAGTGCGCAGTTTCTCGAGCAGCGGCCCCGCCGCCTCGCTCAGGAATGCGTCCTGGGTGTCGCCGCCCACCTGGACCAGCGCGATGTCGGTGAACCCGGCTTTCCAGTACTCGGAGACGGCGTCGACGATCGCGTCGAGGTCCGGTCCGCACGGGATCGAGTCCGCGGTGTCCTCCGGACGGACGAACTGGGTGGCCCCGTCGAAGCCCATCGTGGTGGGCAGGTCGGCGTTGACCGCCCAACCGCCTGCGAACCAGCGGAACTGGTCGTGGGCCCGTTCGATCGCGGCGTCACGGTCGGGGTCCCAGCTGATCGGGATCTGTCCGATCACCCGCACGTCGCCGGGCAATCCGGTGGCGCGACGGGCGTCGTGCCAGGCGTCGACGAGGTCCTTTTTCGGCTCGACGGCGATCAGATGGTCGGCCAGCGGGGCGAAGTTCTCCACCGAGCGGTCTCCGGAGACGGCTGCAGCGATCGGCACCGGTACCTCGGGCACATCCCAGATCCGAGCCGAATCGACCTCGAAATACTCGCCTTTCCAGTCGACGAGCTCACCGGTGTGCAGTTCCCGGATGATCTGGATCGCCTCGCGCAACATGTCCTGACGGCGCGCGACGGTCGGCCAGCGCTGCCCGACGATGTGCTCGTTGAGGTTCTCTCCGGAGCCGACGCCGAGGGTGAAGCGGCCGTCGGCCAGGATCTGCAGCGTGGCAGCCTTCTGCGCGACGACCGCCGGGTGATACCGGATCGTCGGACAGGTCACATACGTCATCAACTCGACACGTTCGGTCGCATGCGCCACCGCTCCGAGCACCGTCCAGGCATACGGCGCGTGGCCCTGCGAGGCCAGCCAGGGGAAATAGTGGTCGCTGGAGACTTCGAAGTCGAAACCGGCCTGCTCTGCCGAAACTGCATAGCGGACAAGGTCTTTGGGTCCACTCTGCTCGGTCATCAGGGTGTAGCCGAAACGGGTCATGCCGCGGGAGTACCCGGGACGCCCGTGCCGAAACGAGCCGCGCGGGCGGGGGGCCGCGTTGTCAAGACCCGGCACGCTCGACAAGATGGTGATCATGACCTACGACGCCGGCGGCTACGGGGCGGCCCCGGGCTGGAACACTCCTGCCGGCCCACCACCCGGGTACGGTCCCCCTCCGGGGTGGGGTCCACCTCCGGGTTACGGCCCGCCGCCGGGTTACGGCCCGCCGCCCGGGTACGGTCCCCCGCCGGGCTACGGGCCGCCGCCGGGCTTCGGACCGTCGGGCTGGGGCCCGCCACCCGTGCTGCGTCCGGGCATCGTGCCGCTGCGGCCGCTGACGCTGTCGGACATGTTCAACGGGGCATTCGCCTACATGCGGGCCAACCCCAAGGCCACGCTGGGATTGACGACGATCGTGGTGGTCGCCGCGCAGGTGGTGGCCCTCATCCTGTCGTTGTGGCCGCTGGCCCTGAGCGGCGACGTGGAGCAGGCGATCGACAGCGCCGCCACCGGCGCCACGATGTTCGAGACCGGCGCGGGCATCGCCTCACTGCTGTCGAGTTTCACCGCTGCAGTGGCGACCGCGCTCTCGACGATTCTGCTGAGCGGATTGCTCACCGTGGTCATCGGCCGGGCGATCTTCGGCGCGAACATCACGATCGCCGAGGCGTGGCACCGGCTGAAGCCGAGGTTGTGGGCCTTGCTCGGCTTCACGGTGCTCGAGGCGATCGGCGCGGTGGTGGCCATCGGCATCGTCGTGGCGATCGTCGTCTCGGTCGGGGTGTTCGTCAACGGGTGGGCGGCCTTCGCGGTCGCCGTGCCGCTGGGGCTGGCGCTGGTGGCCGGGCTCTTCTACGTCGGGACGATGCTGTCGTTCACCCCGGCCGCCATCGTGCTGGAGCGCCGCGACATCGTCTCGGCCGTCAAGCGGTCGTTCGCCTTGATCCGCGGTGACTTCTGGCGCGTGCTGGGCATCCGCCTGCTCGCGGTCCTGGTCGCGCAGCTGGTCGCCGGGGCCGTCGCGATCCCGTTCAGCTTCGGCGGGCAGGTCCTGCTGAGCACCGGGGGCAGCGTGTCCGCGGCGATGGTCGCGCTGGTCATCATCGCCGTCGGCGGCGCGATCGGGCAGATCATCACCGGCCCGTTCAACGCGGGAATCGTGGTGCTGCAGTACACCGATCGCCGTATCCGCGCCGAGGCGTTCGACCTCGTGCTGCAGACCGGCGCCGTGCAGACGCCGACAGCGCCGCACTCCACCGACGATCTGTGGTTGACCGGCCGGCGGTGACGTGGCCCCGATCGACATCGACGGCGACGCAGCCCGGGACGCGGCACAGAACGAACTGTCCAAAGCGATCTATCCCCGGCCGTCGCTGACCGACCAGTTCCTCGCCTGGCTGGATCGCCTGCTGTACCGCATCACCGCCGAAGCGGCAGCGCTGCCGGGTGGCTGGCTGACGGTGACGATCCTGGTACTGCTGAGCATCGTCGCTGTCGTGGTCGTGATCCGAATCGCGCGACGAGCCATGCGCACCAGCACAACCGAGACCGACGCGTTGTTCACCGGTCACGTCCTCAGCGCCGCCGAACACCGGGCCACCGCGCAACGTCATGCGGCACACGGTGAATGGACCCCGGCGATCCAGCACCGGTTGCGTGCCGTGGCCCGGCAGCTGGAGGACGACGAGGTGCTGGGCGCGGCACCCGGCCGGACGGCCACCGAACTGGCCCACGCCGCGGGACACTCGCTACCCGAACTGGCCTCCCACTTCGACTCCGCCGCAGGTGCTTTCAACGACGTCAGCTACGGTGACGTGGCCGGCACCGAAGAGCAGTATCGGATGGTGAGTGCCCTCGACGATGCGCTGGGCCGGCGGCCGGCGGCCACCGCGGCGCAGGCACCTCCGGCGCAGCCTCCCTGGGCCCCGGTGCGATGACCACCGCGATCGGCCCCACGCTCGGGCAGCGATGGAAGACCTGGCGCTGGGTCCTGCTCGCGCTCGTCGCCATCGTCGCGATCGCGACACTGAGCACCTGGCTGACATCGCCTCGCCCCGGCGGACCCCTCGAGCCCGCGTCGACGTCCCCCGACGGTACCCGGGCGTTGATCACTCTGCTGCGCGACAACGGAATCGACGTCGTCGTCGCCGACTCGGTGGCCGACGTCGAGCGCGCAGCGCGCCCGGACACGCTGCTGGTCGCAGGCCAGACGTTCTGGCTCTACGACGACGACCAGCTGCGCCGGCTCGCGGCTCTGCCCGGCGACCGGCTTCTCCTGGCGCCGATCGGCAAGACCCGCGAGGCGCTGGCGCCGGCGGTGCGCAGCAGTGACGCGACCGAATTCGGCGGCCTGACACCGGGATGCGATCTGCGCGAGGCGCAGCGCGCAGGGTCCGTCCAGTTCGGGGTGGCCGACACCTTCGAACCGGCCGGGCCCACCCCCGTGACCCGCTGTTACGGCGGAGCGTTGGCCCGATACGACGACGCGGGACGAACCGTCACCGTGCTCGGCGACGCGAGCTTCCTGACGAATTCCGCTCTGCTCGAGGAGGGCAACGCCGCGCTGGCGATGAATCTGACCGGTACGCGCAACACGGTGATCTGGTATGCGCCGCAACGCGGCGAGGGCACCGCCTCGACAGGCGATGCCGACATCATCGACCTGATCCCCGATCAGGTCGTCTGGATGGTGCTTCAGCTCGTCGTGGCCGTCGCCCTGCTGGCGCTGTGGCGCGGCCGGCGCGTGGGCCCGTTGGTGGCCGAACCTCTGCCGGTGGTCGTGCGCGCCTCGGAGACCGTGGAGGGCCGTGGCCGGCTGTATCGGTCGCGGCGCGCACGCGATCGCGCGGCCGACGCGCTGCGCACCTCGACCCGACAACGTCTGCTGCCCCGGCTGGGCCTGCGACCCGACGCCGTCCCGGGGGACGTCGTCGCGGCCCTGGCCCGACGCTGCGGACAGGACCCGCAGGCCCTCGCCCATATCCTGTACGGGCAGCCACCGGAGGACGACACCGAGCTGGTGGCTCTGGCCCGCGCACTCGACGACATCGAAAGGCAGGTCGCGCAGTCGTGACACAGCCGAGCACCACAGACCACTCCGAGCAGGGGGCCCGCGCTGCGCTGATGGCTCTGCGCACCGAGATCGGCAAGGTCGTCGTCGGCCAGGACGCGGTGGTCAGCGGTCTCGTGGTCGCGCTGCTGTGCCGCGGCCACGTCCTGCTCGAGGGGGTTCCTGGCGTCGCGAAGACGCTGCTGGTGCGCAGCTTGGCGGCGGCGTTGCAACTGGAGTTCAAGCGGGTTCAGTTCACGCCGGACCTGATGCCCGGTGACGTCACCGGTTCGCTGGTCTACGACGCCCGCACGGCCGAGTTCACCTTCCGCGCCGGTCCCGTGTTCACGAATCTGCTTCTGGCCGACGAGGTCAACCGCACGCCACCCAAGACGCAGGCCGCCCTGTTGGAGGCGATGGAGGAGCGCCAGGTCAGCGTCGACGGCGATCCACGAGCGCTGCCCGACCCGTTCATCGTGGCCGCGACACAGAACCCGATCGAGTACGAGGGCACCTATCAACTGCCCGAAGCGCAGCTGGACCGGTTCCTGCTCAAGCTCGACATCCCGCTGCCGCCCCGGGATCAGGAGATCGCGATCCTGGATCGCCACGCCCGCGGGTTCGATCCGCGGGATCTGTCCGCCGTGCGGGCCGTCGCGGGACCGGCGGAGTTGGCCGCGGGCCGGGAGGCGGTCCGGCGGGTGCTGGTCGCCGACGAGGTGCTCGGCTACATCGTCGACATCGTCGGTGCCACAAGGCATTCGCCGTCGTTGAAGCTGGGCGTCTCGCCGCGCGGGGCCACGGCGCTGATGGCCACGGCCCGGTCCTGGGCGTGGCTGTCGGGCCGCAGCTACGTGACCCCCGACGACGTGAAGGCGATGGCTCGCCCGACGCTGCGGCACCGGGTGGCTCTGCGACCGGAAGCCGAGCTGGAAGGTGCCAGCGCCGACGGTGTTCTCGAGGGCATCCTCTCCGCGGTACCGGTACCCCGCTGGTGATCCTGACCGGGCGCACGGGGCTGGTCGCGGCGGTGTGCGCAGTGCCGGTCGGGTTGTCACCCTCTCCTGCACTTACTTTCGTGGCCTTGTCGGCTCTGTTGTGCGCCGCCGTACTCGTCGACGTCGCGCTGGCGGGCAACCCGCGCGCACTCGAGTTCATGCGCAGCGGGACTCGATCGGCGCGGCTCGGCCAGCCGGTCGAGACGACCCTGCGCATCACCAACCGTGGGCGGTCCCGCTTCCGGGGGGTGGTGCGGGACGCCTGGGCGCCCAGCGCGGCCGCGACACCACGCACCCACGCGATCGATCTTGCTGACGGAGCGCAGGTTTCGGTGACCACGACGCTGAACCCGGTTCGTCGCGGCGATCAGGTGTCCGGTCCCGTCACCGCCCGCTCGCTCGGCCCGCTGGGGCTGGCGGGCCGGCAGGGCTCGCACCGCGTCGAGGACGACGTCCGCGTCCTGCCGCCGTTCCTCTCACGCAAGCACCTGCCGTCGCGGCTCGCGCGGTTGCGTGAACTCGAGGGTGCGACACCGGCGTTGATCCGCGGCCAGGGCAGTGAGTTCGATTCGCTGCGCGAGTACGTCGTCGGCGACGACGTCCGGTCGATCGACTGGCGTGCGACTGCCCGGCGCGCCGACGTGGTGGTGCGCACGTGGCGTCCCGAGCGGGATCGGCGGGTGGTGATCGTGCTGGACACCGGGCGGACGTCGGCGGGCCGCGTCGGTGTCGATCCCGCGGCGGCCGAGCCGGTCGGCTGGCCGCGGCTGGACTGGTCGATGGATGCCGCGCTGCTGCTGGCGGCGCTGGCGTCTCGCGCAGGTGATCATGTCGACTTCCTGGCACACGATCGCGTCACCCGGGCCGGTGTGTTCACCGCGTCGCGCAGCGAGCTGCTGGCTCGGCTCGTCGAGGCGATGGCGCCGTTGGAGCCGGCGCTGGTGGAGTCCGACGCGCGCGCGATGGTGGCGGCGGTGCTGCGGCGGGTGCGGCGGCGGGCGCTGGTCGTGCTGTTGACGGATCTGAACGCCGCCGCGATCGACGAGGGGCTGATGGGTGTGCTCGGGCAGCTGACGGCCAAGCATCAGGTGCTGCTGGCTGCGGTGTCCGACCCGCGGGTCGACGCGCTCGCGGCGGGTCGGGCGGATGCGGTCGAGGTGTACGACGCCGCGGCGGCCGAGCGGGCCCGAGGCGAGCGGCGCGACATCGCATCGCGGTTGCGCAGCCGCGGTGTCGACGTCGTCGACGCACCGCCGGAGGACCTGGCGCCGGCGCTGGCCGATCACTACCTGGCGATGAAGGCCACCGGCCGCCTGTAGGGCTCACCCTCTTTCGGCGAGCAGACACGAACTCGAGCTTTTCCGCGGCGTGTCGGCTCGAGTTTGTGTCTGGTCGCGCAACAAAAGTCATCCCCAGACACGCATTCATCCCCAGATGCACCGATTGGTGCGCCACACCCCCGTCGTGCCGGCCGCACGATCGCGGCATGCAACCGGCGCTCGCGGACCTGTTCATTCGCCACGGAGATTTCGTCGACACCGCAACGCTTCTCACTGTCATCACCCGCGGCCGGCTCGATCACCTGGCGAAGCGGGGTGAACTCATCCGCGTTCGGCATGGCATGTACGGCAGGGCGCTCCCCGACCGCGCGGGCCGACTCGCCGTACTCGATCACCACCTGGGTCAGCCCGCTGTCGCATGCCTGGGGACCGCGGCCGCGCTCTACGGCTTCGACACCGAGGGCACCACGACGCTGCATGTGCTCGACCCCGGCATTCGCCTGCGGCCGACCCTCGGTCTCATGGTGCACCAGCGTCTAGGCGCACCGCTGAAGCGTGTCAACGGCAGGCTCGCGACCGCTCCGGCATGGACCGCGGTCGAGACCGCTCGCATGCTGCCCCGGCCCCGCGCACTGGCCACTCTCGACGCGGCCCTGCACTCGGGATGGTGCACGCCCCGCGAGATCGAGCAAGCGATCACCGAGCAGAAAGGCCGCCGCGGCATCGTCGCGGTGCGCGCGCTGGCACCCGTCGCCGACGGCCGCGCCGAATCGCCGATGGAGAGCGAGGCCCGCCTGGTGATGATCGACGGCGGTCTCCCCCTGCCGGAGTTGCAGTACCAGATCGACAATTGGCGCGTCGATTTCGCCTGGCCCGACGCCGGTGTGGTTGCGGAGTACGAGAGTGTCGAATGGCACGCCGGACGGCTCGAGATGCTCCGCGATCGTGCACGTTTTGCCGCGATTCAACAGCTCGGGTGGACGGTCATTCCGATCGTGGCCGCCGACGTGCGGATGTATCCCCGGAAACTCGTCGAGCGGATCGCCGCACATCTGGACCGCCACATCCCCGCGAACAGTCGCAAACTCGCGTGAGACACGCCCAAAAGAGCTCGAGTTCGCGTCTGCTCGCCGGAACAAAGTCTGCTCGCCGGAACAAAGTCAGCCCGTCGGGACGTAGTCGGGTGCGTCGTCGATGTCCCCGGTCTCCCCGCGGCGCACGGCGCGACGCCCGAAGTACCCGACATAGCCGAGGAAGCAGGCCTCCGCGGCCACCCCGATCGCGATCCGCAGGAACGTGGGCAGCGGCGACGGCGTGACGAAGGCCTCGATCAGCCCCGCGATCGCCAGCACCGCGACCAGCCCGATCGCCACCGAGATCACCGCCCGGCCTTGTTCGGCGAGGACTTGCGCACGCGGCCGGTCCCCCGGCGCCACCACAGACCAGCCCAGCCGCATGCCCGCGGCCGCCGCCAGGAACACCGCGGTCAGTTCGATCAACCCGTGCGGGGTGATCAGCCCGAGGAAGACGTCGCCGCGGCCGGCGCCGAACATCACGCCCGCGAGCACCCCGAAGTTGAGCGCGTTCTGAAAGAGGATGTACGGGATGGGGATTCCGAGCAGGATCGCCGCGACCACGCACTGCGCGGCGATCCACGCGTTGTTGGTCCAGACGCTGAACGCGAACGACGCCGCCGGGTGCTCGCTGTAGTAGGCCGCGAACTCCGTGTTGACCAGCTGCTCGATCTCCCGCGGTGTGCCGATCGTGGCCTGCACCTCGGGGGTGCCGGCGACCCATACCGCCAACACCGCCGACACGGCGAAGAACGCGATCGCGGTACCCGCCCACCACCGCCAGGAGCGATACGCGACGACGGGGAACGACACCGTCCAGAAGCGCACGAACTCCCGCCACAGCGGGGCGTGCGCGGATGTGACGACGGAGCGTGCCCGTGCCACCAGGCTGGAGAGCTTGCCGACGAGCACCGCGTCCGCCGACGATGACCGCACCATCGACAGGTGCGTCGACACCCGCTGGTAGAGCTCCACCAGTTCGTCGGCTTCGGCACCGGTGAGCCGCCTGCGCCGCTTCACCAGATGGTCGAGGCGATCCCAGGCCGGCCGGTGCGCCAGCACGAACGCGTCGACATCCACCCCGCCGACTTTAGTAGCGTGGCAGCATGGCCAGCCCGCAGGTGGTGACCGGTGACGCGGTCGTCCTCGACATCCAGATCGCCCAGTTGCCGGTGCGCGTCGTGTCGACGGTGATCGATGTCGTGGTCGTGGTCATCTTCTACGTTCTCGGTGTACTGCTGTGGGCATTGACGCTCTCGCAGTGGGATTCCGCGCTCTCCGATGCGGTGCTCATCGTGTTCACCGTGCTCGCCCTGGTGGGGTATCCGTTGATCTTCGAGACCGCGACCCGGGGCAGGTCGCTGGGCAAGATGGCGATGGGTCTGCGCGTGGTGTCTGACGACGGCAGTCCAGAACGGTTCCGCCAGGCGTTGTTTCGCGCGCTCTCCGGAGTGCTGGAGATCTGGATGCTGACCGGCGGACCCGCGGTGATCTGCAGTCTGGTCTCACCGCAGGGCAAACGGATCGGCGACATCTTCGCCGGCACGGTCGTGATCACCGAACGCGGCCCCCGGATGGCACCGCCCCCGATGATGCCGCCGCAGCTCGCACCCTGGGCGTCGGCGCTCGAGCTGTCCGCGCTGCGGCCCGAAACCGCCGAGATGGCAAGGCAGTATCTGAATCGCGCGCACCAGCTGGATCCCCGGGTGCGCGACGAGATGGCCGGCCGCATCACCGGTGAGGTGGTCGCACAGGTCTCCCCGCCACCCCCGCCGGGCACGCCGGCCGGCCAGGTGCTCGCCGCGGTTCTCGCCGAGCGGCATCGCCGGGCCGTGCAGCGCCTGCAGCCACCCGCGCCCAACCCCTACTGACGCACCACGCCGACCATCGTCAGCACCGCGGCCACCAGGCTCGTGACCGTCCGCACGTGATTCCACGAGGTCCAACTCACCAGGTAGGCCCGCCACACATCGGGCGTAACGGCGGCGGCGTCGAGCCCGTCGTTGAGAGGTACGTTGGCCGCCACGGTGACGATCGCGCCCGCCACGCCGAACGCGGCGCCGGCCAGCAACCATCCCCGACCGGGCGGCGAGGCCACCACCGCCGTCACCCCCATCGCGAGCGCCAACAGCGCGGCGCCGAAATACGCGAGCAGGAACATCCCACTGGTCTGCGCTGCGGCGTTGATGCCCTTCATCGCCGCGACGGCGTTCTCCGGGCCGGCGCGATCGAGGCCGGCCATCACGAACGTCGAGAACACGAACATCATGCCGCCCGCCGCGGCACTGGCCACGGCGGAAGCGGACGAGACGATGGTGAGGGCACTGGTGGTCATGGGGTCCAGTCCACCCTGCCTCTGCAAGACGATCCATAGCTGAAACACGCAGCAACATCATCGAGCGTCTACGGTGACTTCATGGACGCTCTCGCCGGCCTGCTGGACGGTATCCGCGCCCGAGGCGCCTTCATGTTGCGGATGCGGCTGGACCCGCCGTGGGCGATGCGCGTGTGCGACGAGGCGCCGTTGACCGTCATCTGCCAGACTCACGGGCGCGCGGTGATCGTCCCCGCCGACGGCCGGCCGATCGAACTGACCGACGGGCACCTGGCACTGACCCGCGGCACGCAGCCCTACGTCTTCGCCGACGACGCCGACACCCGGCCGACGATCGTCATCCATCCCGGCCAGCACTGCACGACCGTGTCCGGGGACGACCTGCGTTTCGAGATGTCGCTCGGGGTGCGCACGTGGGGCAACAGGGGCACCGGCGCCTGCCGGTCGGTGATCGGCGCCTACGAGGGCCACAGCATGGTCAGCGCCCGACTGCTCGACGCCTTGCCACCGGTGGCCGTGGTGGCGGCCGACGCGTCGCTGGTGACGTTGCTCTCGGACGAGGCCGGACGCGACGGGCCCGGCCAGGAAGCGTATCTGGACCGGCTGCTCGATCTCCTGCTGATCTCCGCGGTTCGCACCTGGTTCGACCGCGGCGGCGCAGCGCCGACGTGGTGGCGGGCCGAGCATGACGCGATGATCGGCCCCGCCCTGAAATTGATGTACCGCAACCCTTCTCACCCGTGGACGGTCGCACGATTGGCCACCGCGGTCGGGTGCTCGCGGGCTGCGTTCGCTCGCCGGTTCACCGATCTGGTCGGCGAGCCACCTATGGCGTTCCTGACCGGGTGGCGGCTCGCACTGGCCGCCGATCTGCTGCGCTCCGGCGCCACGGTCGCCGCGGTGGCCCACCAGGTCGGCTACGGCAGCCCGTTCGCGCTGAGCACCGCGTTCAAGCGCGTGCACGGTGTGAGCCCGCAGCAGCACCGCGCGGCCGCGAGCTGACTCAGCCGGGGATCCAGTTGCCGTGGAATCCGTAGGGAACCCGTTGCGGCAGTCCAATTCTCGCGATCGGCTGACCGGTGAAGTCGGCGGCGTCGATGATGACAAGATCACTGCCGTCTCGCTCGGCGTCGTACACATAGGCCAGGTACCAACCGCTGCTCTCGTCGGCCGGACCGTCGGCGGGCACGAACACCGCCTCGCCCGGACCTCCGGGTGAGGCGGCGGTGCCGAATCGGTGCTCCTGCGCGGCGCCGGTGACGAGGTCGTGGCGGACCAGACTCGCCCCGGCGACCGTCACCGAGTACCGGGCCGGCAGCGTCACCAGCCGGTCGTCGATCCGCGGGAACTCCACGGCCCGGTCGTCGAGCTGCGCCTCGGCGACGGTGCCGCGCAGCATGTCGATCGTCCACGTCCACATCACCGCCTTCGGACCGAAATCACTGCTATCGCGCCACAGTTCGGCATATCGCACCGCCTGCAGGACAAGTCCGTCGGCAGTGTCGTGGGCGTTGACGACGTGGAACACGTAGCACGGGTCGATGTCGAACCAGCGGATCGGACCGAACGGATCGTCACGCCGCAGGACACCCAACCGAGCTCCGTAATCGTCGTCCCAGCGGAACGGCATACTGCCCCGCATCGCCGCTTCCAGATTGAACACCACCGGAAGATCCATGAAGACAACGTGATTGGCGGTCAACGCGAAGTCGTGCATCATCGTCATCGCGGGCAGCTCGACGGGGCGGTTGATCACCAGGTCACCGGAGGCGTCGGCGCGATGATAGGTGACGTTGGGGCCGAGCAGATTTCCGTAGCCGAAGTGGAGCTCGCCGGTGGTCGGGCAGATCTTCGGGTGGGCGGTCATCGCGTCGACGAGCTTGCCGCCGAAGTCGTAGGCGCCGACGGTGCGCAGGTCGTTGGTGATCTCGTAGGGCAGTGAGGATTCCACGAGCGCCAGAGTCTTGCCCGCGTGGTTGACGACGTGGGTGTTGGCGACACTGGAGCGCAGGTTGCGGCTGCCGTCGGGGTTGTAGACGCCGAACGGCTCCTCGAAGCTCTCGGTGCGCACCCAGCGGTTGCGATACCAGGCCGCCCGGCCGCCTTCGATGCGCACGCCGTGCACCATGCCGTCCCCGGTGAACCAGTGCCCGCCGTCGGCGCGCGGGTTGGGGCCGTTGCGCAGGTACCAGCCCGTCAGCTCAGGGGGAATGGCGCCCTCGACGGGCAGGTCGAAAGCGGTGAGTTCGTCGGGCACGGGCGCGTAGTTGCCGGTGCGGAACACGTCGACGGGCGCCTCGCTGTCGGTGTCTGTCATCCGACCAGCCTGCCACCTCATCTCAGAAAGTGACCGTTGCATCGCGATAGTTTCCGATATATCGTCAATGCATCGGAGCGCATCACCGCGCTCCCCACGACGTAAGGACACGACATGAACACCCCATTCACCCCTCCCGAGCCCGGCCCGAGTTTCGGTCCTGATTTCGGGTTCCGTCCCCACGACCGCCGCGCGCTGCACGAGCATCGGCGCCAGGCGCGACGCGAATTCCGCGACCACCTCCGCGAGCACGTGCGCGATCACCGGGGCCAGGCCGGCTTCGGATTCGGCCCCTTCGCCCCCGGGCCCGGCGGCCCCGGGTTCGGCCCGGGCTTCGGCCCCGGTTTCGGCCCCGGACCGTTCGGCTTCGGCGCCGGCGGGCGCGGCGGCGGACGCCGCGGTGGCGGTCGCGGCCGACGCGGCGATGTGCGCGCCGCGATCCTCGCTCTGCTCGCGGAGCGGCCGATGCACGGCTACGAGATGATCCAGGAGATCGACGCGCGCAGCCAGCAACTGTGGAAGCCGAGCCCCGGTTCGGTGTACCCCACGCTGCAGCTGCTGGTCGACGAAGGTCTACTGGTGGCGACCGAAAGCGAAGGCAGCAAGAAGCTGTTCGAGCTGACCGACGAGGGTCGCGCCGCCGCCGAGAAGATCGAGACCCCGCCGTGGGACGAGATCACCTCGGGTGCCGATCCGGCCGCCATGGGCCTGCGCACCGCCATCGGCCAGCTGATGGGCGCGGTCGCGCAGTCCGCGCACGCCGCCACCGGTGAGCAGCAGCAGCGCATCGTCGAGATCGTCAACAATGCGCGCCGGGAGATCTATCAGGTCCTCAGCGAGGACTGAGCGCGACATCTGAGTGCCGAGACCGGCGCGGTTTCTTTCCCGAACTCGGGATGAAACCGCGCCGGTTCTGCGTCACTAGTCACCATGCAGACTTTCAGCCTCGCCAACCACGTCGTCGGCCGCGTCGGATTCGGTGCCATGCAGCTGCCCGGACCGGGCGTGATGGGCCCGCCCCGGGACCACGACGAGGCGATCAGAGTCCTCAGACACGCCCTGGAACTGGGCATCAACCACATCGACACCGCCGAGTTCTACGGTCCGAAGGTCGCCAACGAGCTGATCCGCGAGGCGCTGCACCCGTACCCGGAGAACCTGGCCCTGGTCAGCAAGGTCGGCGCGCGCCGCGACGAGGCGGGCAACTGGAACTCCGCCCAGCAGCCCGACGAGCTGCGTGCCGACATCGAGCAGAACCTCCAGACCCTGGGCACCGACCGCATCGCGGCGGTCAACCTGCGCATCCACTCCGGGGATCCCACCAGGGTCGACCCCGTCGACAAAGACCTGTTCCCCCGCCAGCTCGACACGATGATCGCCGCCCGCGACGAGGGCCTGATCGAGGGCATCGGGTTGAGCAGCGTGTCCGAAGAGCACCTGCGGATCGCGTTGGACAAGACCGACATCGTCACCGTGCAGAACGCCTACAACCTCGTCGACCGCACGTCCCAGCCGCTGCTCGACCTGTGCACCGAACGGGGCATCTCGTTCGTACCGTTCTTCCCGCTGGGGTCGGCTTTCACCGCCGACAACCCCGTGCTCGGGCATCCCGCGGTGCGGGCCGAAGCGGAGAAGCTGGGCCGCACCCCGGCGCAGATCGCGCTGGCGTGGACGCTGAGCGTCGCCCCCAACGTGCTGCTGATCCCGGGGACTTCGTCGGTGGCGCACCTGGAGGAGAACACCGCGGTCGCCGACATCGAGCTCGACGAGGAGACCAAGCAGGCGCTCGACGCCGCCGTGTGAGGCCGGGCCGGGGATTCTTCGTTTGGCCGCCGGCGGCAATACCATCGACGTCATCATGACGACCAGTACCGCCGGGTCTCGACCCGACCAGTTGTCGGCGGAAGCGCAGCGCAGACGGACCTTCGCCGTCATTAGTCACCCCGACGCCGGCAAGTCCACCCTGACCGAAGCGCTGGTTCTGCACGCCAAAGCCATCACCGAGGCCGGTGCCATCCACGGCAAGGCCGGCCGCCGCTCCACCGTCTCGGACTGGATGGAGATGGAGAAGGCACGGGGCATCTCGATCACCTCGACGGCGCTGCAGTTCCCCTACGTCACCAAGACCGGGGACACCTGCGTGATCAACCTGCTCGACACCCCGGGCCACGCCGACTTCTCCGAGGACACCTACCGCGTGCTGACCGCCGTCGACTCGGCGGTGATGCTGATCGACGCGGCCAAGGGTCTGGAACCGCAGACACTCAAGCTGTTCCAGGTGTGCCGTCACCGCCGCATCCCGATCATCACGGTGATCAACAAGTGGGACCGTCCGGGCCGGCACGCACTGGAGTTGATCGACGAGATCCAGACCCGCATCGGACTCAAGCCGACGCCGCTGACGTGGCCCGTCGGCATCGCCGGCGACTTCAAGGGTGTCTTGGACCGGCGCACCGGTACCTACATTCGCTTCACCCGGACCGCGGGCGGCGCGACCGCCGCGCCTGAGGAGCACATCGCCGCCGAGCAGGCGCACGACGCCGCGGGCGTGGACTGGGACACCGCGGTCGAGGAGTCGGAGCTGCTCAGTGCCGACGACGCCGATTTTGATCCCGAGACCTTCCGGGACTGCACGTCGAGCCCGGTGCTGTTCACCTCCGCGGCCCTCAATTTCGGGGTGAACCAGCTTCTCGACGTGCTGTCCGAACTCGCCCCGCCACCGGCGGGCGCGCTCGACGCCGACGGCAACCGCCGCGAGGCGACGGCCCCGTTCAGCGCGTTCGTGTTCAAGGTGCAGGCCGGCATGGATTCGGCGCACCGGGACCGGATCGCTTATGCGCGAGTGTGTTCGGGCACCTTCGAACGCGGTGACGTGCTCACCCACGCGTCGACGGGCAAGCCGTTCGTCACCAAGTACGCGCAGACGGTGTTCGGTCAGCAGCGCTCCACGCTGGAGACCGCGTGGCCCGGCGATGTCATCGGTCTCGCGAACGCCCAAGCCCTGCGTCCCGGCGACACGCTGTATTCCGATGTGCCCGTGGTGTATCCGCCGATTCCGAGCTTCTCCCCCGAATACTTCTCGGTCGCGCGCGGCAAGGATCCGAGTAAGCACAAGCAGTTCCGCAAAGGCATCGAGCAGCTGGACCAGGAGGGCGTGGTGCAGGTGCTGCGCTCGGACCGGCGCGGCGAGCAGGCCCCGGTGCTCGCCGCGGTCGGGCCGATGCAGTTCGAGGTGGCCAGCCACCGGATGGCCGCCGAATTCGGCGCCCCGATCACGCTGGAACCGTTGGGCTACACCGTCGCTCGGATCACCGACGACGAGGGCGCCGAGGTGCTGCAGAAGCTGGCCTCGGTCGAGGTGTTCACCCGCACCGACGGCGTTCTGCTGGCGGTGTTCTCCACGAAGTGGCGGCTGGAGAACGTGGCGCGGGAGAACCCGGACGTCACGCTGCGCTCGCTGGTCGCGGCCGGCGACAACTAGCGCAGCTAGTCCACGTCCACCCAGTCCAGCGTGCGCGAGACGGCCTTCTGCCATCCTTCGTAGCCGGAGGCGCGCTGCTCATCGGACCAGTCCGGCGACCAGCGCTTGTCCTCTTGCCAATTCGCGCGCAGGTCGTCGGCGCCGTCCCAGAACCCGACGCCCAGCCCGGCGGCATAGGCCGCGCCCAGAGCGGTGGTCTCGGCGACGACGGGCTTGACGACGTCGACGCCGAGCACGTCGGCCTGGATCTGCATGCACAGGTCGTTGGCCGTGATGCCGCCGTCGACCTTGAGTACCTCGAGGTGCACGCCGGAGTCGGCCTCCATCGCGTCGACGACGTCGCGGCTCTGGTAGCAGATCGCCTCGAGCGTCGCGCGCGCCACATGTGCGTTCGTGTTGTAGCGGGAGAGCCCGACGATCGCGCCGCGCGCATCCGAACGCCAGTACGGCGCGAAGAGACCCGAGAACGCGGGCACGAAGTACACGCCACCGTTGTCTTCGACTTGACGGGCCAGGGACTCGCTCTGCGAGGCGCCGCTGATGATGCCGAGTTGGTCGCGCAGCCACTGCACGGCCGAACCGGTCACCGCGATCGAACCCTCCAGCGCGTACACGGGTTTCGCGTCACCGAACTGGTAGCAGACCGTGGTCAGTAGCCCGTTGTCGGAGCGGACGATCTTCTCCCCGGTGTTGAGGAGCAGGAAATTGCCTGTGCCATAGGTGTTCTTGGCTTCGCCTTCAGCGAGGCAGACCTGCCCGACCATCGCCGCCTGCTGGTCGCCCAGGATGCCGGTGATCGGGATCTCGCCGTCGGCCGGGCCGGTGTCACGGGTGGTGCCGAACGGTTCGGTCACCGACGACGGCCGGATCTCGGGCAGCATCTGACGCGGAATCCCGAAGAACGACAGCAACTCGTCGTCCCAGTCGAGTGTCTCCAGGTTCATCAGCATCGTGCGACTGGCGTTGGTGACATCGGTGACGTGCACTCCGCCCCGGTGCCCACCGGTGAGGTTCCACAGCACCCAGGTGTCCGTGGTGCCGAAGATCGCGTCGCCCTTCTCGGCGTCCTCCCGCACCCCGTCGACGTTGTCGAGGATCCACTGCACCTTGCCGCCGGCGAAGTAGGTGGCCGGCGGCAGCCCGGCCTTGCGGCGGATGATGTCACCGCGCTCGTCGCGGTCCAGGGCCGAGGCGATGCGGTCGGTGCGGGTGTCCTGCCAGACGATCGCATTGTGGTACGGCCGTCCTGTTTTGCGGTTCCAGACCAGTGAGGTCTCACGCTGGTTGGTGATCCCGAGCGCCGCGAGGTCGCCGGTCGACAGGTTCGTCTTGTTCAGTGCCGTCGCCAGCACCGAGCCGGTGCGCTCCCAGATCTCCACGGGGTTGTGTTCGACCCAGCCGGCGCGGGGCAGGATCTGTTCGTGTTCGAGTTGGTGACGACCCACCTCGGCGCCGTCATGGTCGAAGATCATGCACCGGGTGCTGGTGGTGCCCTGGTCGATTGCAGCGACGAAGTCGGCCATCGGTCCATGATGGACCACCAGACCCAGCTGATCGACCGAACGCCCCGCCGGGTCGCGCTAGAGTGCGAAGACGCGACGGAAAGGTGCCGCTCATCAACGCTCGATCCCGCCGCTACGGTCTCGCCGGTCTCATCGCCACCGCTGCGGCCGCGCCGCTCCTGTTCAGCGGGCCCGCGCTCGCTCAGCCCGCTCCCCCACCCGCCGATCCCCGGGCCGGGTGCGAGTCTCCCGAGTACGGCGGCGTCTTCGTGCCCGTGACCGCGACCCGTGCCGAATGCCAGTACATCGTCGCAGGCAGCTTCTACTACGACGATTACGACAACGGCGTCTACACCGGGACACTCGTGTACCGCGACGGCGCGAAGGTTCCCACGGAGCGCCCGCAGATGCCCGAACTGTTCACCATGCCCGGTGGCGGCCTGCCGCCTGTCGTGCCGTTCCAGGTGGGGCCCTGAACCGCCCCGCCCCGCCGGCGGGCCTGGTGAACATGCCACGCGGCGGTCCGAAGGCCTCCTGCCTGGACCGCCTGCTGGAGACCGACCGCCAGGAGTACCTGGACCGCGATGACGTCGACCCGAAGGTCAAGCGCAGCGTGATCCGCGCGCTGGACTGGACCGGCGACGTGTTCGGCAATCACGACCGATTCGCCACGATCGCGCTCGAGCAGGTCGCCGACATCCCCGACCCGCGCATCCTCGAGCTGGGGGCGGGCCATGGTGCCTTGTCCCGCCGGCTGCTCGAATGGCATCCGTCGGCCCGCGTCACCGTCACCGACGTCGAACCCGAATCCGTCGCGACCATCGAAGCCGAGCTCGGCGCGCACCCCCGCGCCACCGTCGCACAGATGGACGCCACCGCGCTCGACGCCGCCGACGGCGCCTACGACCTCGCGGTGTTCGCCCTGGCGTTCCACCACCTGCCGCCGACCGCCGCCGCGAGGGTCCTCGCCGAGGGCACCCGCGTGGCCACCACACTGCTGATCATCGATCTGCCCCGCCCGCCGACGCCGCTTCACCTGGCCCGGTTGGCGACGATGCTGCCGCTGGCACCGTTCCTGCCGTTCGCCCACGACGGCGTGATCAGCTCGCTGCGGACCTACAGCCCGTCGGCGCTGCGCGCACTCGCCCGTCACGCCGATCCGGACATGCGTGTGGAACTGCGCGGCGGCTGCCTCAGCCCGCAGGTGATGCTGGCCTCGCGAGGACCGTCGGCAGGCGCCTGAGCCACGGTCGCGACGCCCTCGACAAGCTGCGCCGAACCGGTCGCGCTCCGACCGAGGCGGCATAATGTGACAGCATCGCGGGGGTTGCTGGTTGTGCGGGGGGAGGTTCGATGGAGGGGACTCCCTTCGGTCGGTACCGGTTGATCGAGGTGCTGGGCCGTGGCGGCATGGGCGAGGTGTGGCGCGCCCACGACACGGTGACCGACCGCGTGGTGGCGCTCAAACTGCTGCCCGCCCAGTGGGCCGAGGACGAGCTCTACCTGCAGCGCTTCCGCCGTGAGGCGCACGCCGCCGCCCGACTGACCGAGCCCCACGTGGTGCCGATCCACAACTACGGCGAGGTGGACGGTCGGCTGTACGTGGACATGCGGCTGATCGACGGCTGTGACCTGCAGACGTTGCTCGGCAGTGGGGTGCTCGTCCCGGGCCGGGCGGTGGTGATCGTCGAGCAGGTCGCGATGGCGCTCGACGCCGCGCATCAGGCCGGGCTGGTGCACCGCGACGTAAAGCCGTCCAACATCCTCATCGCCCGTTATGACTTCGCCTACCTGATCGATTTCGGCGTGGCACGGGCCGTGACCGACACCGGCCTGACCAACTCCGCGCACATCGTCGGCACCCTGCCGTACATGGCGCCCGAACGGTTCCGCAACGGGATCAGCGACGTGCGGTCCGATGTGTACTCGCTGACATGCGTTCTGGCGCAATGCCTGACGGGCAGGACACCGTTCCCCGGCCAGAGTGTCGAGGAGCAGATGATGGCGCATCTGACCGCGCCACCGCCGATGCCGTCGACGATGACCCCGTACATCCCGGCCGCGTTCGACGCCGTCATCGCCACAGGCATGGCCAAGAACCCCGACGATCGGTACCAGACCGCGCTGGAGCTCGCCGAAGCGGCGAGCCGCGCGCTCGACAGCGCCGCGTCCACCCCGGTGCGGGTGTCGGTGACGGCGAACCCGCCCGGCGCGGACGGCGACATGGCCGCGACGCTTCTGGGCGGTGAGCCCGGCGGGCAGGAGACGAGCGAGGGCGGCCTGGACCTCACGCGCACGGGCGACTCCATCGACGATCTCCTGGACCGGGCGGTCGCCGCCGTCAACAGCGGTGACCGGGTCAAGGCGTCCGCGCTGGCCGACCAGGTCCTGGCCGTCGACCACCGCAACGCCGAGGCCGAGGACCTGTTGCGAGCGCCCACCGATCGGGGCGAGATCCGCCGCCTGACCATGATCTCGGCCGACCTCGTCGATGCCACCGAGCTGGCGCTGCGTGTGGAGCCGGAGACCCACCGCCTCCTGGTCAGCCGTTTCCGCGACCTCGTGCGGCAGGTCGCCGACCGCTACGAGGGTCACGTCGCCTCCTCCAAGGCCGACGGCCTGCTGGTGGTGTTCGGTTATCCGAACGCCCATGACGACGACGTGCGCCGCGCGGTCCAGGCGGGGCTCGACATCGCGCGCGACGTGGAACGGCTCAGCGAGCAGGCGAGGCGCCGATTCGGTGCGGGTGTCGACGTCCGCATCGGTGTGCACCGCGGGCCGGTCTATCTCGACAGCGACCAGGACGACGTGTACGGCCTGGCGGTCAGCCTCGCCGCGCAGGTGTCGGCCCTGGCGCCGACCGGCGGGGTGGCGGTGTCGCACTCGGTGGAACCATTGGTGCGCAACGCGTTCGATCTGGAACGGATGCCGTCGGCGGCGATGCCAGGCTCGGCGGAGGTGCTCAATCCGTTCCGCGTCCTCGGCGAGCGCGCCTACACCACGACCGCACCGATGGGTCCGCTGGTGGGACGGGACCGCGAGTTCAGCCGGTTGGAGAAGAGTTGGCGGCGCGCACAGGCGGGCACGCTGACGGTGCCGGCTGTGGTGTTCCGCGGCGAGGCGGGCATCGGCAAGAGCCGGCTCGCCGCGGCGGCCACCGAGCTGGTGACCCGGGACAACGCCACCGCCATCGAACTCGTCGGCTCCCCCGTGCACGCCGACGTGGGCCTGCATCCGGCGCGACTGCTGCTGGAGCGCCGCTGCGGCATTACCCGGGTCACCGAGCCGGTCCGCCGCCTGCACCTGCTGGAGGCCGAGCTACTCGCGCTCGGCCTCGACCCCGGGACCGAGATCGGTTTGCTCGCACCGATTCTGGGTCTCGATGCCGCTCTCGGCTATGCGCCACCGCAAGCGGAGGGCCGCAAACTGGCCGAACTCATCGCGGCGGCCATGAAGAACTATCTGTTCGCCGTGTTCGGCGGCCGGCCCGGCCTGCTCCTGGCCGAGGACGCCCATTGGTTCGACAGGTCCACGCTCGACCTGCTGGGCAGTGTGCTCGCGGCGACCGACGGCCGGCTGCTGGTGGTGATCACCGGTCGCGAAGGCAATTGGCTCGGTGCGCAGTGGCCCGCCAAGGTCTTCGACCTGTCGCCGCTGTCCGACGAACAGACCGACGAGCTGGTGTTGGCCCTCGATCCGCGGATCGCGCCCGAGCAGTGTGCGGCGGTGCGGGCGCGCTGCGGCGGTGTGCCGTACTACATCGAGCAGGTGGTCAACGGACTCGAATCCGACTCGGGCGCAGCAGCTTCCACCGTGCCCGATTCTCTCTACGAGCCGCTGTTCGCCAGGCTGCTCGCCGTTCCCGATGTCGTGCCGGTCGTCGAGGCGGCGGCGGTGATCGGCAGGCAGGTGGATCGTTCCCTGCTCATCGCGGTGTCGGCGCTGAGCGAGGACAAGGTCGACGACGTGATCGACGAGCTCGAGGACGCCAAGGTGTTCGAGCCGCACGGGCCCGACGTGTGGAAGTTCCGCCACGAGCTGCTGCGGGAGGTGGCCGCTGAACTGGCGCCGCCGAGCGTGCGCCGGGCGTTGCACGGCCGGACCGCCGACGTCCTGGTCGCCGGCGCGGCCGGGGAGCCGGACTGGCGTCTGGTCGCCGCCCACTACGAGCAGGCCGAGCGGCACGCCGACGCCGCCGGGGCGTATCGCGAGGCGTCGGCCACCGCACGCCGGCGCGGTGCGCTGGAGGAAGCCCGCACGTACCTGACGCGGTCGCTGGCCCAGCTGGAGCTCTGCCAGCCCGGGCGTGATCGCGACCGCCTGGAGATCGAGCCGCGGCTCGAGCGCGGGTTCCTCACCTCCACCGCCGAGGGTTACCAAAGCCCTTCAGTGGCTGAGGATCTGGAGCGAAGCCTGCAGATCGTCGGTTCGGATCTGCACGACGATCAGGTGATCGGGACGCTGCTCGCGGTGAGCAGCTACTACATCAACAAATCCGATCTGCGCCGCGCACACCAGCTGGCGGAGGCGCTGCAGGAGACTCCCGACGAGCGGCGCCGGGTGTGGAACCCGGCCATCGCCTGCGTGCAGGGCATGGTGATGTTCCTGCGCGGCGAATTCGACCAGGCGCGTAGGTATTTCGAGGAGGCCAGCGCCGGCTTCGACGCCGAGGGTCAGAACAGCATGCAGGAGCTGTGGTTCATCCCCTGGGACGTGGTCGCGCTGGCCTACGAGCACCTCTCGATCTACCACGTGCTGCGAGGTGAGCAGGCGGCCGCGGAACTCGCGATGGCGAAGGCCGAGAATCGGGGGGACGAACTGGCGTTCCCGTGGGGTCCCTACAACCAGGCGTACGCCAACCACATCGAGATCTGGCTGCGCCGGGAGAGCGGCGACCTCGATCGCGCCGAGCGGGTGGTGTCCGACATGGTCGAGCGGGCCGAGCGCTACGGCATCGACTTCTGGCACGCGCTGGGCTCGACGCTGGGGCAGGCCACCGTCGCGGCCGAGATGTCATTGCGCGCAGCCCGGCCCGCGCACGAGCTGTCGGCGCAGATCGATGCGCTCACCGGGTTCACCGACTTCTGGCGATCCCTCGGGCTGTACGCCTATCAAACCCAATACGACTGCGTGATCGGCCAACTGCTGATCGCGGCCGGCCGTCTCGACGACGCCCGCGACCGTATCGATGCAGCGCTGCAGATCGCCGAGGAGACCCAGATGCACTTCTTCGACGCGGAGTTGCTGAGGGCGCGCGCCAAGACGCACACCGACCCCGACACCAGCGCCGCGGATCTGGGAGTGGCGATGGCGCTCGCCCGACACCAGGGTGCGCCGCTCTACGAGCTGCGGGCCGCGCTCGACGACGTCGACCTCCGCGGCGAGCCTGCCCGTCCCCAGCTCGCCGACGCACTGACCCGGCTTCCCGCGGACTGCACCCTGCCCGACGTGGTGCGGGCGCGCGCCGTCCTCGGCTGACCGGGTGGCCGGACCCGGAGTCTCGGCGCACGTACTCCGCCGAAGACCCCGGACCCGGCCGGGCGGCCGCATGAGTCCCCTCGCATCAGCGGCCTGCTCGTCGGGCACCGGTCGTGCCGTCCCCCGATCGGTGGCGCGGCCGGATTGTCGACCGTGCCGTCCCGGTGTCCGCGACGAGTGAGACAACGATCACGGGACGGGCTTGGAAAAATCTTGGGACGCCCCGGCGGCCGGGCGGTCGCGTGATCTCAGGTGTCGTGTTCGAAGACGAACTCGCCGTCGCCGATCCCGAGCCGGTCGCCGTCGGAGAGCTCCGCGCTGCCTTGGACCCGTCCTCCGTTCCGGTGGATCCCGTTGGCCGACCCGGCGTCGATGATCACGAACCCGGTGCCCGAGCCGATGATGACCGCGTGATGGCGGCTGACGCGCGGGTCGCCGAGCACGATGTCGTTGTCGGAATGCCGGCCGATCCGAGTGACGGCATGGGTCAGCGGATACGTCCGGCCCGCCGGCGCGCGCAGCCGCGCGGCGCCGGCCTGCGACGCCGACATCAGGCGGTTGACGGTGGCCACCATGGTGTCGGCCGCGGTCTTCCTGATCGACGGTCCCACGTTCAGGGGCCCCTGCGCCAGGATCACGGCATGCAGGTCGCGCAGTTCGGGCGCCGGGTCGATGCCGAGTTCCTCGGCGAGCACCGCTTTCAGCCGGCGATACGCGTCCAGGGCGTCGGATTGACGCTGCGTGAGGTAGTACGCCGTCATCAGTTGGGCCCACAGCGGCTCCCGGTAGGGGTGGCGGGCGACCAACTCCTCGAGTTCACCGATCACCGACTCGGCTCTGCCACAGGCGATCTCGGACTGGGCTCGGACGGTGTGCGCCGAGATCCTGTCTTCCGACAGGGCCACCTCGAAGGGCTGCACGAACGGGAAGCCCCGCAGGTCGGTGAGGAAGTCACCCTGCCACTGGGCCAGCGCGTCCGACAGGTGGGCACTCGCTTCCTCGAACTGTCCCGCCGCGGCCGACTCCAGACCTGCCGTCCGGGCCGCGATGAACCGGTCCAGGTCCACGTCTTGATCGTCGACGTGCACCCGGTAGCCCCCGGAGGTCTTCTCCAGGAGCCGGCGGTCGTCCACGCCGGAGGTGCGCAGCAGACGGCGCAGGTTGGAGACGTAGGCGTGCAGACTGGCGCGGGCCTCGGCCGGGGCCTGCTCACCCCAGACGGCGTCGATCAGCATCTCGGCGGGCAGGGCCCGATTGCGGTGCAGCACCAGGACGGCCAGCACGGCCCGCTGCTTCGGCGTGCCCAGCGGGACCGCCGCACCTCCCACGGTCATGTGGAACGGCCCGAGCAGCGCAAAGCTGACACTCGAACTCACCGACGTCGATTCCTCCCCCCGTGCCGCAGGAGCGACCTTACCGGCCAACTGTCCCGCCCGACCGCCGGCGATGGCGTTGAATGGCTGTCGTGGGCGAGGAACTGACACAGACCGAGTTCACTCGCGAGCACCGCCGCGAGTACCGACGCAAGGTGCAGCTGTGCCTCGACGTGTTCGAGACGATGCTGGCGCAGTCCAGCTTCGACTTCGAGAAGCCGCTGACCGGCATGGAGATCGAGTGCAACCTGGTCGACGGTGACTACCAGCCGGCGATGACCAACTCCGAGGTGCTCGCCGCGATCGCCGACCCGGCCTACCAGACCGAACTCGGCGCCTACAACATCGAGTTCAACGTGCCGCCGCGCCGGCTGCCCGGCCGCGCCGGGCTCGACCTGGAGGCCGAGGTGCGGGCCAGCCTGAACGCCGCGGAGGCCAAGGCCAACACCGACGGTTCGCACATCGTGATGGTCGGCATCCTGCCGACGTTGATGCCTCAGCACCTGGCCGGCCACTGGATGAGCGAGTCGACCCGCTACCAGGCACTCAACGACTCGATCTTCACCGCGCGCGGTGAGGACATCGACATCGACATCGCTGGTCCGGAACGCCTGAGCCTGCAGACCGCGTCGATCGCACCCGAATCCGCCTGCACCAGCATGCAATTGCATCTGCAGGTCTCCCCCGGCGACTTCGCCGACAACTGGAACGCCGCCCAGGTGCTGGCCGGGCCGCAGCTCGCCCTGGGCGCCAATTCACCGTTCTTCTTCGGCCACCGGCTGTGGGCCGAGACGCGCATCGAACTCTTCGCCCAGGCCACCGACACGCGCCCCGACGAGTTGAAGACCCAGGGTGTGCGGCCGCGGGTGTGGTTCGGGGAACGCTGGATCACCTCGATATTCGACCTGTTCGAGGAGAACGTGAGGTACTTCCCGTCGCTGCTGCCCGAGCTGTCTGACGAGGATCCGGTTGCCGAACTCGCCGCAGGCCGCACGCCGACGCTGTCGGAGCTGCGGCTGCACAACGGCACCATCTACCGCTGGAACCGCCCGGTCTACGACGTCGTGGCGGGTCGTCCGCACCTTCGGGTCGAGAACCGGGTGCTGCCCGCGGGACCCACGGTGGTCGACATGATGGCCAACGCCGCGTTCTACTACGGCGCGCTGCGAGCACTGTCCGAAGAGGATCGCCCCCTGTGGACCAAGCTCAGTTTCGCCACGGCCCGGGCGAATTTCGAGGCCGCCGCCCAGCACGGGCTGGATGCCCGCCTCTACTGGCCGGGCGCCGGCGAGGTCACCCCGGACGAACTGGTGCTGCGCCATCTGCTGCCGTTGGCCGATGAGGGATTGCGTCGCTGGGAGGTGGCCGCCGAGGTGCGGGACCGCTACCTCGGGGTGATCGAGGGGCGCGCCAAGACAGGCCGCAACGGCGCGGTCTGGCAGACCGCCGCGGTGGCCGCGCTGCAGGACCGCGGCCTGAGCCGACCCGAGGCGCTGGCCGAGATGTTGCGCCTGTACTGCGAACACATGCACACCAACGATCCGGTGCACACCTGGGAGGTGCCGACGTGAGGGCCAGCGGTAACTACGTCGCTGGTAGGTGCTCGCGGTAGAACGCGGCCAGCCGGTCGACCGCTTGATCGACGTATTCGGCCACGTCGTACATCTCGTAGTGGCCGGCGCCCTCGATCACCATCAGGTCGATCGGATTCGGGGCGAGCTGCCAGAGCTTCATGCCCGCCTCGTAGGACCCCGTCACGCCTCGGCGTCCGGCCAGGATGACCTGCAGCGGCTGGGTCAGCAACTGATCCACGAGGTGGAATGCGTCGTACCCGATCAGCAGGGTGTCGCCCCGGGCCAGCCGTCGATTGGTCGACCGCGGGTGACCGCCCCGCGGCGTCCGGTAGTACTCGATCGCCTGGGTGTTGTCGATGTCGGTGATGCCCGCGGCGACAGCGTCTTCCGCGGTGTCGGGCAGCCAGGTGAGCCGCTCGAGGCGGCCGGTCCGGACCTCGCGGGTGCGCTCCGCCGCCCGACGGTCCAGCGCCGCCGCCGGACCGTCGGGAGAGAATGCGGACGACCGCCAGCTGTCGCCCATGTTGCCGGCCACCACGGTGCCGACCGCGCGGATGCGGTGGTCGGTGCGGGCCGTGTGCACGGCGTATCCGCCGCCGGCACAGATGCCGAGCACTCCGATGCGATCGGCGTCGATGCCGGGCACCTGCTGGAGCGCGTCGATGGCGAACGAGATGTCCTCGCCGCGCCGGTACGGATCCTCGAGGTCGCGCGGCGTGCCACCGCTCTCACCCTGGTACGCCGGGTCGAACACGAGAGCGGCGATGCCCCTGGCCGCCAATCGGGACGCATAATTGGCGCCGATCTGTTCCTTCACGCTGCTGCCGGGCGTCGACAGGACGACAGCCGGGCCCGGGCGCTGGTCGTCGGGCAGGTGCAGCAGTCCTGCGAGGTCGAAGGAACCGCGGGGGATGGTCAGGGGCCTGATCGTCATGGTGTGTCCGTCCGTCGGTGAACCGGATTCGGTGAACCTGTCTCCTTCTTCAAGCCGCGAGGCCGGTCGAAACTTCCCGCACGACGCGTACCTTGGCGCTCATGGCCGACAACCTCCATGACATGGACTGGGACAGCGCGTATCGGGGCGAGACCGACCTCGGCGGCGAGCCGCCCTGGAACATCGGTGAACCGCAACCCGAACTCGCCGCTCTGATCGCGGCGGGCAAGGTCCGCAGTGAGGTGCTCGACGCCGGCTGCGGGCACGCCCAGTTGTCGCTGGCGCTGGCGGCCCAGGGCCACACCGTGACCGGGATCGACCTCTCCCCGACCGCGGTCGCCGCTGCGACGGCGGCGGCGCAGGACCGCGGCCTGACCGGGGCGACGTTCCTGGCGGCGGACATCACGAACATCACCGGCTTCGACGGCCGGTTCTCCACGGTGATGGACTCGACGCTGTTCCACTCCTTGCCCGTCGACGGCCGCGACGGGTACGTGCGATCGGTGCACCGCGCCGCAGCGCCGGGAGCGAACTACTTCATCCTGGTGTTCGCCGCGGGTGCGTTCCCGCCCGACGTCGACCAGAAGCCCAACGAGGTCACCGAGGACGAGCTGCGCGAGGTGGTCGGCAGATACTGGGAGATCGACGAGGTGCGACCAGCCTTCATCCACGCGAAGATGCCTGCCGAGGTCCCCCTGCCGCCGCATGCGCGTGACGACAAGGGACGCGCGAAGATGAGCGCGTTCCTGCTCACCGCACACAAGTCGCAGTAGTCTCCGGCAGACCCCCGCTACACTCCGAGGTCGCGTCGAAAGCCCTCGGGCACAATGACACTGGCGGGCTGCAGTTCTTGAATGGACGACAACCCGAGGCCGAGTAGCGCGGAATCGATTCCGCCGCGCAGGATGTCGAGGACGTTCTCGACGCCGGCCTGCCCGCCGGCGGCCAGCCCCCACAGGTACGCGCGCCCGATCATCACCGCCCGCGCGCCGAGGGCGACGGCCTTGACGACGTCGGACCCGCGACGGATGCCGCCGTCGAGCACGATCTCCAGCTGGTCGCCGACCGCCTCGGCGATGGCGGGCAGCGCACGGATCGCTGCCGGGGTGCCGTCGAGGTTGTTACCGCCGTGGTTGGACACCGAGATCGCGGTGACGCCGGCGTCGACGGCCCGCCGGGCGTCGTCGACGCGCATCACGCCCTTGAGCATGAAGGGCCCGCCCCACTGTTCCCGCAGCCAGGCGATGTCGTCCCAGGTCGGCAGCGGCGTCTGCATCCATTCGCCGTAGGCGCCGAAGAAGGTCGGCGCGGCGCCGCCGTCGGCGAGGTTGGGCGCGGTCAGGTCCGGCACCCGTCCCGTCTTCGCGAACTCGAGAAGCCACCGCGGCCTGCGGAGCCCTTCGGGAGCGAAGCGCAGCATCGCCTTGAGGTCCATCCGTTCCGGGATGGCCGGGCTGCCCCAGTCTCTGCCGTTGGAGAAGGACCAGTCGGTGGTGATGATCAGGCCCGCCGCGCCCGCGCGCCGCGCTCGCTCCATGCGGGCCAGCAGCTTGTCCCGGCCGCCGGTCCAGTACATCTGGAAGAACGTGGCCGGGTTGGCGAGCGTGACCTCCTCGATCGGCTTGCTCGCGAACGACGACAGACCGATCGCGGTGCCGCGGGCGGCCGCCGCGCGGGCCACCGCCACCTCGCCGTCCGGATGGACCGCCTGTACGCCGGTCGGAGAGATCAGCACGGGAAGCGAGATCGCCTGTCCCATCACCGTGGTCGCCATGTCACGCTTACCGGACAGGCCGGCCACGTGCGGTGCGAATCCCAGCTCGGCGAACGCCGCCGTGTTGTCCGATACCGTGACGCCCTTCTCGGAACCGGCGACGAGTGCGCTGTACACGCTGGGTGGCAGTCGCTTCCGGGCTCGTCGTTGCGCGTCGGCGACTGTCTCGAACCAGGCGGCCATGGTGACTCCTCTGCATCTCGGTGCCGTCCACGGTAGAAGCCCGACCGAGGCGCCAGAACTCGCCGATCGGACAGTACCCACCCACCCGGGCGGCCCGCACATCGCACCCGATCGGGGCACGCGAGCACCGCCCACCATCTCCTAGCGTCAGCGAATATGCAAGCAGCTCAACTCGATCCGCTGGCACCGTCGCCCCGGGGCCTGTGGAGCAGCCACGGCATCCGGGTCAGTCGCCGGCGGGGCCCGCACCGACCCCACCGCAGCGCGGCAACGGTGTGCGCGGGCAGGTTCTGTGTGCAGCGGCGTGACGAACTGCTCAGTGTCGAGCACGATCTGGGTCCCGCGGAGCTGTCCGACGCGCTGACCTCGCTGCTGACCGAGCACCTCGTCGACACCGAGGTACTGCGCGGACAGGCGGAGTTCGAGCTGGTCTTCACCGGGGTGGTCCGCTCGACCGTCGACGGCAGCGTGGCATCCTGGCTGCGGTTCTATCGCAATTCGCTGGCTGCCCTCGACCGCGGTGCCACTGCCTTCGGGCCCATCCACGCCGAAGCGCAGGCGCAGGTGCTCGGCACCCGATTGCTCGATCTGGGATCGTGTTTCGGCTTCTTCCCCCTGCGCATGGCCCGCCACATCGAGGTCACCGCAACCGATCTCAGCGCCTCGACCATGCGACTCCTCGCCGCCGTGAGCCCACGGCTACAGCGTCCGCTGACCACGCTGGCCTGCGATGCGACAGCCGTGCCGCTGCCGTCGGGCAGCGCAGACACCGTCACCGCGCTGCACCTGATCGAACATCTCCCGGACGCGGTGATGATCGCGGTCTGCGACGAGGCGCTGCGCCTGGCGCGCCGCCGGGTGGTGATCGCCGTCCCCTTCGAAGACGAGCCACGCGCCTGCTACGGACACCTGCAGCGCTTCGACCGCTCACGCATGCAGGGTCTGGCAGACGACCTGATGCGCCGCCATCGCGGAATCTCCGCACGCACCTTCGAGTTCCACGGCGGCTGGCTGATCCTCGACCGTTAGATCAGGCCCCGCTTGCTCGCGGCGTACACCGCCTCGGCCCGTCTGCTCACCTCGAGCTTGCGCATGATGTTGCTGACGTGGAACTTCGCCGTCGTCGCAGAGATGTAGAGCTTCTCGCCGATCTTGTTGTTGGACAGCCCCGCCGCCAGCAGCCGCAACACCTCGACCTCCCGGTCGGTCAGCTGCGCCTTCGGCTCACCGCGGCCCGACAGGGAGCGGACCACCGCCGCGGCGCTGCGCGAGTCGAACGCGCTGTCCCCGGCGGAGATCGCGCGGATCGCGCGGACCAGCTCGGTGGTGTCGACGTCCTTGACGACGTAGCCGCGGGCGCCGGCATGGACGGCGCGCACCACCAGGTCCTCGTCGAGGAATGTGGTGAGGATCAGCAGGCCCAGGCCGGGATAGGCGGCGGAGAGCTTGCCGCACAGCGTCAGTCCTTCGAACTCCGAGCCCGCCGAGAGTTTGAGGTCGAGCAGCACGACGTCGGGCGAGGTGGCGCGCACAACCGCTTCGGCCTCGGCCTCCGAGGCCGCCTCGCCGACGACGACGAGGTCGTCGGCGCGTTCGAGAACCGACCGCAGACCTTGGCGCAGGATCGCGTGGTCATCGACGAGGACCAGCCTGATGGGTGTCATGGCATCCCACTTTCTTCGAGAACTGCTGCGCGATACGGGATGCGAGCCACGACGCGGACTCCGCCGAGGCGGGATCGGTACACATCGAAGCTGCCGCCGTGTCCGGTCGCGCGGGCGGCCATGTTGGCCAGACCGCGGTGGCGGCCGTCGACGTCGGCGGCCTCCGCCATCCTCAGCATGAGCCGGATCTTGTGGGGATCGCCCGTGCCGTCGTCGGCGATCGAAAGTGACACCGCGTCCGCGCGATACGTGAGCCGCACGATGGCACGGGTGGCGTTGCCGTGCATCGCGGTGTTGAACAGCGCCTCCCCCGCGATGCGCAGCAGGGCGTGCTCGACATCGCTGGGCAGCTCCCGTGCGTGCCCGTCGACGCGCAGGCTCACCCGGAGATCCTCGGGCATGTGCACGGTGGCGAGCTGCCCCAGCATGGCGGTCAGGCTGGACCGCTGCGCGTCGGCGGGCTGGTTCAACGCATAGATCGCCGAGCGCAACTGTTCGGTGGCTGAGCGGGTGAGCTCCTTGGCCAGATCGAGCCGACCCGCGAGGTCGGTTGACTGCTCGGCGATCTCACTGCGGCACACTTCGATCTGCATTCCGGCCGAGAGCACCGTCTGCGCGACGCTGTCGTGCAGTTCGCGGGCGATACGGTGACGTTCGGAGTTGAGGACCTGGTGGCGCTGGACGGCTCCGAGTTCGCGCTGGGTGGCCAGCAGTTCGGCGTTGCGCGCCTCGGACTGCTCCAAGAGCGTCACCGATTTGGTGAACAGCGCCGAATTCTGCAGCGCCACCGCGGTCTGACCGGCGAGGATGCGCATCACCATCGCATCGGTGCCGTCGAGGGTCCGGTGCGGCGAGGTCCATGCCGCGAATGCCCCGATCACCGTGCCGTCCAACTCGATCGGTACGTGGGCATGCCGGCTCTCCATCACCGGCAACCGGAACGCGGCCAGCTGTCCGCGCAGGATGTCGTTGAGTCGGTTGAGGACCGCATCCGGCAGCGCCGCACCCGGATCGGTGGCGTCGCAGAGGCCTTCGAAGGCGTAGGCCACGCCCGCGGAATCCAGGATCAGATGTCGCACACTGGCTTCGGGTAGCGCGCCGTCGGCCAGGGCCAGCAGCACCCAGTCGGCGTCCAGCGTGGCTCGCGCCGCCTCGGCCACCGCACGCACGAGCTTCTCCGGACCGTCGATCGTCTGGACCAGAGCGCGGGAGATGGTGTCCAGGGCCGCGATGACCCGGTCCAATCGCGCTGCGGTGACGCGCAACTCGGAGTAGAAGCGACCCTTGCCCGAGCGTAAGCCGGTGAGCCTGGCCAGATCGGGTGGGCCGGCGTCGGCGGCCGTCATCTCACATCGCCGCCTGGAACAACGCCTGCATCTGCGCCACATCCGCGGGCCGCGGATTGGTGCTCATACACGCGTCGGACAGCGCGGTCGTCGCCAGCCGGGGCAGATCTTCGTGCCGCACACCGAGTTCGGCGAGCCCGCGGGGCACTCCGACGTCGCGGGCCAGCCTGTCGATGCGGTCGGCCAGCGCGAGTGCTGCTTCGGCGGCAGGCATGCCGTGATCGGCCACCCCGAGGAACGTCGCGATGGTCTTGTACGGCTCGGGGTCGGTTTCGGCGTTGAACCGGATCACGTGCGGCAGCAGCACACCGTTGACGACACCGTGCGGCAGGTCGAGCAGCCCGCCCACCTGATGGCTCATCGCGTGCGTGGCGCCGAGGATCGCGTTGGTGAACGCCAGGCCCGCTTCCAGCGCGGCCTGGGCCATGTGCACCCGCGCCGGCATCTCGTCCGGGCGCGCCAGGGTGTGGGCCAGGTTGTCGGTCACCATCTGCACGGCGCGCAGCGCGTGGTGGTCGGTGAGCTGGTTGTGGCCCAGGGAGACGAACGCCTCGATGCCGTGGGTGAGGGCGTCCAGACCGGTGGCCGCGTTGAGCCAGTCCGGCATCGTGGTGAGCAGCCGCGGATCGATCACCGTGATGTCGGGCACCAGCGCCCTGCCGAGGATCGTGATCTTGGTGTTGCGGGTGGTGTCTGTGACGATGCAGAACTGCGAGACGTCGGCGCCGGTGCCGGACGTGGACGGCACCACCACCAGTGGCGGAATCGGCATCTCGGCCTTGTCCACGCCCTCGTAGTCGAGGATGTTCCCGCCGTTGGCGGCCAGGATCGCCACGCCTTTGGCGGCGTCTATCACCGATCCGCCACCGACGGCCACCAGCACGTCGCAGCCGGACTCGGCGTAGCGCTCGAACCCCGCGGCGATCTCGTGGTCCTTGGGGTTGGGCGTCAGGTCGTGCCACAGCCGGGTCGCGATGCCCTGGTCGGCGAGGTGTCCGACCATCTCGTCGGCCCAGCCGGCCTCGATGAGGCCGGGGTCGGTCACCAGCATCGGCCGCATCGCCCCGAGCCGCATCGCCGCGTGCGCGGCCTCGACCATCGAGGACACCCCGAACACGATCTCCGGGGCGTGGAACTTCAGCAGGCGTGACTCCACCGCCGTGTGCGTGTGTCCTGTCGTCACCTTCTCGCCTCGCCAACCCTCGCGCCGGTCACGTGCTGTGACCGGGCGTTTCCAGGGTACGACCCGCAGGTCACCTGCCGACCGCTTCCGCCGCGAAATCGTGGGCGGCGCTTTCCAGACCCGTCAGGTCGGCCACCACCCGCACCCGGTCGCAGAACTCGGCGTACCGGGGCAGATCGCAGCTGCCCAGACCCCACGAGTAGCGCGGCTCCGGGGTGAGCCACACGGTTTCGCGCGCGCGGCGGGTGATCTCCTCGAACGCGGCCAGGTTGGGATCGCGGCCGTTCGTGCGACCGTCTCCGAGCACCAGCACCGTGGTGCGCCGGGTCACGGCCGACGAGTGCTCGGCCAGGAACTCGCCGAACACGGCTCCGTAGTCGGAGTTCGCCGCCGTGTCGACGACATCGCCGCCGAAGATCTGCCCGAGGGCTCGATCGTCGGGTAGCTCGCGGAACAGTTCTGTGGTCTCGGCGACGTCGGCGACGAACACGAACGATCGAACCTGGGTGAACAGGTCCTGCAGTCCGTGCACGAGGCTCAGCGTGAACCGCGACGTGGCTCGCACCGACAGGCTCACGTCGGCCAGCACGACCAGCCGGGGCCGGTCCTCGGCGCGCCGCACGGTCACCGGCATGAACGGCACCCCGTCGAAGCGCATGTTGCGGCGCATGGTCTGGCCGGAGTCGACGCGCCCCGCGGCCGCGATCCGGCGCCGGTGGGTCAGCGCGCCGTGCAGGGTGCGGGCGAGCCGGCGCAGCGAGTCCTCGAGGTCGGCGCGTTCGGCCTCCCCGATCCGGTCCACCCGGGCTTCGCGCCGCTCCCGCGTCTCGACGATCGCGGTTTCCAGCGCCAGTAGCGCCTCCAGGTGACGCCTCAGTGCCTGCGGCAGATTCTCCAGGACCCCTGCCAGCCGCCTGCGCATCGCCGCGGCGTCACCTTGGTCCCCGTCCTGGGTACCGAATTCGCCGTCCAGCCAACCGAGTAGGGCCTCCTGCTGGGCGATGGTCAGCTCCGCGTCCACGGGGGTACCGGCCGACGTCGAGAGCGTGCCGACGGTGGGCGCACCGCTCAGCCGGTCGGTGGACAGCTGCACCCGGTAGGCGTCATCGGCGCCTGTGCGGGCCTGATCGCTGAACGCGATCTCGTCGGTCAAGGCGGCCAGGTCGATCTTGTTGGCCTCCTGGTGCATGTTGTAGCGCTGGGCGAGGTCCTCCTGTTTGAAGTAGTCGCGGATGCTCGATGGCTTCCCGTGCTCGTGACCCTGCTCCGGGGTGTCGCTGGGTTGCTCTGAGAGCGTGAAGGATTCGAGCTCGCCGGTGTCGACGAGGTCGTCATGGGCGTGGGAGTGCCCGTGCCCGGAGGCGTCGTCACCCACCCGCACGAGGTGGAAGAACGCGTCGAAGATCTCGTCGAAGACCGGGCCGTCACGCTCGTCCTTGATCAGCGCGACGCGCAGTGCGGTGCGCAGCACGGCCCGTGACGACAGCACCCCGGGTTGCGCGGCGCACCGCATCGCGTCGGTCGCCTCGGGGATCGAGACCCGCACCCCGCCCAGACGCAGAAGCCGCACGAAGCGGTGCAGCGTGGCTTCCATCGGTCACAGTGCCCGGCGTCGGCCCAGCAGGGTCGTTTCCGACTGCTCCGACTTCTTGGGCGTGCCGTAGTAGCCGTCCGTGAAGCGGCCGGGTTTGTCCTTGGCCAGCCGGGCGGTCCGACCGTCGTCGCCGTGATCATGGTGATCGTGGTCGTGACGGTGGTCGTGCCCGTGCGGATGACCATGCGAATGGTGATGGTGCTCCGGTACTTTCGCGTTCGGGTCGACCAGCCGCGGCAGCGCATCGAGTGCCTTGCGCACGTCCTTGTCGTACTTGACGACCACCGACACGGTGTCCGAGAGCACCTGGGCGGTCAGATCGTCGACACCCAGGACGGCCAGGGTGCGGGCCCAGTCGATGGTCTCGGAGATGCTGGGCGCCTTGCGCAGTTCCAGGTCCCGCAACCCGCGCACGACGTCGACGAGCTGGGTGGCCAGCGCGTCGGACAGGCCGGTGTTCTTCGACTGCACGATCTGCAGTTCCCGCTCGGCGGCCGGATAGTCGAGGAACAGGTGAAGGCACCGCCTCTTGAGCGCTGCCGCGAGATCTCGGGTGTTGTTCGATGTGAGGATCACGTAGGGCACGTGGGTGGCGGTGAAGGTGCCCAGTTCGGGAACCGAAACCTGATATTCGCCGAGCAGTTCGAGCAGGACCGCCTCCAATGCCTCGTCGGCGCGGTCGATCTCGTCGATCAGCAGTACCACCGGTTCGTCGGACCGGACCGCCTCCAGCAGGGGGCGCGGCGCCAGGAAGCGATCGGAGAAGAACACGCTCTCCTGGGTACCGATGCGCTCGACGGCCTCGTCGAGATCCGTCGCATCGGCCACCAGCTGCCCGATCTTCTCGCGAAGGATCTGGGTGTACAGCAGCTGCTTGCCGTAATCCCATTCGTAGAGCGCCTTGGTCTCGTCCTGGCCTTCGTAGCACTGCAGGCGCAGCAGCCGGCGGCCTGTCGCAGCCGCCAGCATCTTGGCCAATTCGGTCTTGCCGACCCCGGCGGGCCCCTCGATCAGCAGCGGCTTGTCCAGGCGGGTCTGCAAGAACACGGTGGTGGCCAGGCGCTCGTCGGCGATGTAACCCTGCCCGGCGAGCGCCTCGCGCACCTCCTCCACGGTCGCGAACATCGTTACGGCAGCAGCTCGTCGAGGCTGCCGGTCATGCAGTGCTCGACCACCGGGCGCACGGTGTCGAACGTGCACTCCTTGGCGTTGCCCGGCGTGCAGGCATCACCGAGGACGTGGTTGGTGATGCGGTCGACGTCGGCCTTGTCGCCCTTGATCACCGGTGCGTTCTCGTAGAACTTGGTGGGGCCCTTGCCCAGCCGGTTCTTCGAGTAGCTGTCCTGCTTGACGTCGACGAAGCGCTCGATGATGTTGACGTCGCGCAGCAGGCGGATCGCCGCGGCCAGTGCGGCGTCGGCGGCCTGCACGTCGGTCATGCCGTAGGTGTCCACGCCCATCGCCTGGGCGATGTCGGCGAAGCGCTTGTAGGCCACCGGCATGTTGAATGCCCACACCCGGGGCAGCGCGATCGCGTTGTTGAGGCCGTGGTGGGTGTCGTAGAACGCGCTCACCGCGTGCGAGATCGAGTGGATGATGCCGAGGCCACCGGAGTTGAACGCCTGCGCGGCGATGTACTGGGCGTACATCATGCCCTCACGGCCCTTGAGATCCGTTCCGTTCCAGGTGGCTTCGCGCAGGTTCTCGGCGGTCAGCTTGATCGCGCGGATCGCGTTGCCCAGCGACGGTTCGAAGTTGAGCCGTGACACATAGGGTTCCGAGGCGTGCGCGAGCACGTCGAAGCCGCACTGTGCGGTGTAGTCGGTCGGGCATTCGTAGTACAGCACCGGGTCGTCGACGGCCAGCGTCGCCACCGACGCGTCGTCGAATGCCACGTACTTGTGCGGGTTGTCGGGATCGGTGGTGGTGTCGGTGATGACGTAGGCCCAGGAGGTCTCCGAGCCGGTGCCCGCGGTGGTGGAGATCGCGATGTGCGGCGGGTTCTTCGGGTTCTCGCTCTTGTTGAAGCCCTCGAAATCGTTGACGTTGCGGCCGTCATGGGCGATCGAGATGCGGGCGCCCTTGCACGCGTCGTGGGTGGAGCCGCCGCCGATGGAGATGAAGCTGTCGCACTCGTTCTCCTGGTAGAGCTTCACCGAGTCCATGACGTTGTAGTCCTTGGGGTTGGACTCCACCTTGTCGTAGACGACGACCTCGAGGCCGTGCCATTTCAGCGACTCGGCCATGTTGTGCACGATGTCGGTGCCGCGCAGGCCCGAGCTCATCAGCAGGACCCGCTTGAAGCCCATCTTGAGGGCCTCCGGGCCGACCATCTCATGCGCGCCGGGCCCCATCATGGCGCGGGGGAATGGGTGAAACTCCTTGATGGGGAAGGGCTTCAGAAGATCTTCGACCTTCATGGCGGGGTCCTCTCTGCGGTGCTGCCGGTGGTGTCGGGGACCACCATGGCACGTCAGATGTGACCGACAGAACAGTTGCCGGGCACAACCGAATCGTCGGGCAGCGCAAGTGCGGACGGGCGGGCAGGGCCCTACCTACCCGGTCGGAGAGGTCTCCTTGGGCCGGTCGCTGGTGTCGTGGTCGTCGACCATCGTGGATTCGTCGAACGGGCGGTGGCCGTCGAGGACGTCGCGCAGCCGCTCCTCGTCGACGCTGTGCGTCCAGTGCCCGACCAGCAGGGTGGCGACGGCGTTGCCGGAGAAGTTGGTCAACGCGCGCGCCTCGGACATGAACCGGTCGATGCCGACGATGATCCCGACGCCGTCGAGCAGTTCGGGTCGGTGGCTCTGCAGCCCGGCCGCGAGCGTGGCCAGCCCGGCGCCGCTGACGCCGGCGGCACCCTTGGAGGCGACGATCATGAACGCGAGCAAGCCGAGTTGTTCGGGGATGGACAGCGGGTCGCCCAGGGCGTCGGCGATAAACAGCGACGCCATGGTCAGGTAGATCGCGGTGCCGTCGAGGTTGAAGGAGTAGCCGGTGGGCACGACGATGCCGACGGTCGCGGGTTTGACCCCGGCGTGCTCCATCTTCGCGATCAGCCGCGGCAGCGCCGATTCCGACGACGACGTCGCGACGATCAGCAGATATTCGCGGGCCAGGTACCGGGCGAGCTTGAACACCGACACCCGCGCCACGGTCCACAACAGCGCGCCGAGCACCCCGAAGACGAAGATCACGCAGGTCAGGTAGAAGGCCGCCATCAGCACGCCCAGCTGGATCACCGCCTCGAAGCCGGTGTCGCCCACCACGGCCGCGATCGCGCCGAAGGCACCGATCGGCGCGAGCCACAGCACGCCGATCAGGATCTTGAACACAAGCTTCTGCAGCGCCTCGATGCCGCGCAGCAACGGCTCCCCCGCGGTGCCCAGCGACTGGATACCGAAACCGACGAGCAGCGCCACGAACAGCGCCTGCAGCACGTTGCCTTCGGTCACCGACGAGAACAACGTCGACGGGATGATGTTGGCGATGAAGTCCATTGTGCCGCCGGCAGATTCGGCCTCACCGGCCAGCTCGACACCCTTGCCGGGGTCGTTGGGCACATTGAGCCCGGTGCCGGGACTGATGATGTTGCCGACCACGAGGCCGATGGCCAGCGCCACCGTGGACATCACCAAGAAGTAGGCGATGGCAAGGCCGCCGACCTTGCCCACCGCGGTCGCGGCCTTCACCTTGCCGATGCCCAGGACGACGGTGCAGAAGATGACCGGGACGATCATCATCTTGATCAGCTTGACGAACAGCTCCCCCAGCACGCCGAGCGATCCGGCCACCTCGGGCGCCACCAGGCCGACGACGACGCCGGCGATGACCGCGGCGATCACCATGAGGTAGAGCCAGTGGGTGCGGTCGCGCTTCTTCTCCGGCTTCTCTGTTCTCTGCGGTCCGGATTCGTCGGCGTCGGTGGCGGTCATGCTCGGCATCCCCCTCCAGTGATGGTGAAGCAGGGATAACCAGAAGTGCCCCGCGTCACACCCTGGTCACGACCGCCAAAGCGGAGGCCAGGATCGCCAGGTCGTCGTCGGTCACGTCGACGTGCGGCGAGACGCGCAGGGCGGGACGGGTCAACTCCTTCGGCGCGCGCTCGACGCCGACGAACGTGGTCAGGATGCTGTGCTCGGCGATCAGCTCCTCCCGCACCGCTGCGGCGTCGACGCCCTCGGGCGGGGTCAGCGTCGTGATCGCGCTCGGTTCGTCGACGTTTTCCCGTATGTGCCAGCCCGCGACGTCGGCCAGCGCGCGGCGGGTCTGAGCCCCCACCTCGCGCAGCCGGGCCTGGATGTCCGCCGGGCCTGCGGCGAGGTGCTCGCCGAGCGCCACCGAAAACCCGACGTGCGAGGCGACGCTGGCTTCAGCGTGCGCGATCCGCTGCTGCGTGCCGTCCGACAGCAACCCGGGGCGGGTGGCCAGCACACCCACGCCGCGCGGCCCGGCCGACCATTTGCGCGACGACGTGTAGATCGCATCAGCGCCGATGTCCGTGCAGTCGAGGTGCGCGAAACCTTGTGCCGCGTCTACGATCAGCGGCAACCCCTGGCTGCGGCACGCGCCGGCCAGTTCGCGCGCCGGCTGGACCACCCCGCTGTGGCTGCCCAGCATCGTCAGGTGCACCAGCGCGGGCGGATCGTTGGAGAGAGCCGCGCCGACGGCGTCGAGGTCGAGCCGACCGAAACCGTCGACGGGCAGGTCCCGGATCTCGAAGCCGTGGCGGGCCATGATCGCGAGGTTGGGACCGTATTCGCCGGTCAGGCAGGCGATCACCCGGTCACCGGCCCAGTCCGCGAGCAGGATGTCGAATGCGTGGTTGGACCCCGTGGTGAAGAACACCTCGGCGTCGGCCATCCCGGCCATCGCTCGCACCGCGGCCCGGCCCGCGGCCAGTACCGGGGCCGCCGCGACGGCAGCGACATAGCCGCCGACCTCGGCTTCGTGCTGCGCGTGTCGTGCCGCCGCCTCGAGGGCCGCGACACTCTGACGCGAGCATGCGGCGCTGTCCAGGTGCACTCCGGCCGCCGGGGGGCGCGCGGCCCGCCACTCCTGCGCGAGTGTCACTTGACCGCCAACGACAGGCCGAAGTCGCCTGCCTCATCGGTCCACCACTGTGTGCGGGTCAGGCCGGCCGCGCGGAGTTCGGCGTCCACGCCCGCGGGCCGGAACTTGCACGACACTTCGGTGAGCATCTCCTCGCCGTCGGCGAAGTCGACAGTCAGGTCGAGCGCAGGGATGCTCACGCGCTGCGCGCGATCCGACCGCAGCCACATCTCGATGCGCTCCTCGTCGGGGTTCCAGCGGGCCACATGGGTGAATGCGGTGGCGTCGAAATCCGCACCCAGTTCCCGGTTCACGACAGCGAGCACGTTCAGGTTGAACCGGGCCGTCACCCCGGCGGCGTCGTCGTAGGCGCGCACCAGCCGCTCGGTGTCCTTGACCAGATCGGTGCCCAGCAGCAGGGTGTCGCCCGGCTGCATCATCGCCGCCACCGACGACAGGAATTCGGCACGGGGGCCGGCGGTGAGGTTGCCGATGGTGGAACCCAGGAACGCGATCAGGCGGCGGCCGGCGGCCGGGATCTTGCCCAGATGCTCCTCGAAATCCCCGCACACCGCGGCGATCTCGATGCCCGGGTATTCGTCGGCGATCGCGGCGCCCGCCGCCTCGAGCACCGTCGCATCGACGTCGAACGGGATGAATCTGCGCAGTGCGCCGCGCTCGCGCATCGCGTCGAGTAGTCGGCGGGTCTTCTCCGACGTGCCGCTGCCCAGTTCGACCAGGGTGTCGGCGCCGGAGGCGGCCGCGATCTCCGCGGCGCGCGCCGCGAGGATCTGCGCCTCCGCACGCGTCGGGTAGTACTCGGGCAGCCGGGTGATCTGGTCGAACAGGTCGCTGCCCACGGAATCGTAGAACCACTTGGGCGGCAACGACTTCGGCGCACCGGTCAATCCATCGCGGACATCGCGACGCAAGGCCGCCTCGGCGGCGTCGGCGGCCAGGTAGTTCTCCAGCGAGAACGTCATCACGATCCTTTCAGCGGGGTGAGGTCGACCCGAGCGTCGATCCCGTTGCCGGTCACCGACACGAGGTGGCGATCGGGGATCTCCTGCCACGCCGGGTCGTCGTCATAGGGTTCGCTGGCCACCACCACGCCGTCGGGCCGGCGCAGTACCGACAGGGTGTCGCCCCACGTGGTGGCCAGCAGGTGAGAACCGTTGCCGGCCAGGATGTTCAACCGGGCGTTCGGATCGTCGGCGGCCACCGAGGCCACGGTGTCGCCGAGCCGGTCGAGTCCCCGATCGAAGATCAGCGCGGCCAGCAGAGCGCTGTCGTTGGTCGATTCGGCGTGCGAGGACAACGGCAGGACCGCGCGATCGACCACCCCGTTGTGCGAGAGCAGCCAGGTGCCGTCGGTGAACGGCGCCGACGCCGAGGGCTCGATCGGCATCCCGACGCTGGCCGAGCGCACCGCGGCGACCACGCAGGAACTCCTCAGCGCAGGCGCGACCGACGCGAACGACGCGTCACCCCACAGGGGTGCGGCGCTGCGCCACCGTCGGGGCTGCCCGTCGTCGAAAAACCCTGCACCCCAACCGTCTGCGTTCATCAGCCCGTGTTTCTGCCGGCGCGGCGCATAGGACTGCACCAGCAGCCCGGACGGCGGGTCGAGCATCAGCGACGCCAGCGTGACCGGCGCGCCCGACCAGGCCAGGTGCCTACACATCCCAGGCCAACCGCACGCCCGAGAAGATCTGTCGGCGGATCGGATGGTCCCAGTTGCGGAAGCTCGGCCGCAGGATTCCGGGCGCCACCGCCCAGGAGCCGCCGCGCAGGACGCGGTATTCCCCCGAGGTGATCCCGTCGAAGAACGGGGACGAGTATTGCTCGTACACCATCGGCGTGAACCCCGGCCACGGCCGCAACGTCGAGGTGGTCCACTCCCACACGTCACCCAGCATCTGTTCGGCGCCGTAGGCCGAGGCACCGCCGGGATAGGCGCCGACCGGAGCCGGCCGCAGCGCGGTGCCCCCGAGGTTGACCCGCTCGGCAGACGGCGCGTGCGACCCCCAGGGGTAGCGCCGGCGCCGACCGACCGCAGGGTCCCAAGCGCACGCTTTCTCCCATTCGACCTCCGTGGGCAGGCGGGCACCGGACCACGCCGCGTAGGCCTGCGCTTCGTGGAAGTCGATGTGCTGCACGGGCTCGTCGGCGGGGATGTCCTCGATGTGGCCGAAGCGGGTGCGGGTACCGGCCAGAGTGCCGGTGTTCCAGAACTGCGGCGCGGTCAGCCCGGCCTGCTGCCGATGGGCCCACCCGGCATCCGTCCACCAGCGACGCTCGTCGTATCCGCCGTCGTCGATGAACTGTTGCCATTCGGCGTTGGTGACGGGGACCCGGCCGATGCGGAACGCGGGAACGTCGACCGTGTGCGCGGGCCGCTCGTTGTCCAGCGAGAAGGGCTCGGTGGCCGGGTCGACGCCGAGCACGAACTCACCCGCGGGCACCTCGACCCATGTCCCGGCGAGCCTGGCGCGGCCTTCGGGCAGCGCGCAGCCACGGTCGAGCAGCGGCGCACCTGAGCGCAGGTTCAGCGCCTGCAGCATGGTCTCGTCGTGCTGGTTCTCGTGGCTGGCCACCATTGCGAACGTGAAGGCCTCGGGATGATCGTCGGGCAGCGCATCCAGCGCGTCGAGCACCTTGTTGCGCACCGTGGCGCAGTACGCGCGGGCATCGGCGGGCGGCAGCAGCGGCAGGTCGACCCGGCTGGCCCGGGAATGCACGAACGCGTCATAGAGCTGGTCGACCTGGCGCGACAGCATCCCCGGCCGGTCGGGGTTGCCGCCCCGCAGCAGCCACAGCTCTTCCTGCTGGCCGATGTGGGCGAGGTCCCAGACCAGCGGGCTCATCAACGGGTCGTACTGGCGCCGCACCTCGGCGTCGTCGAAGTCGACCAACCGCAGGGTTCGGTCGCGGGCGGTGATCAATTCCTCGGCGAGCACCTCGCGCGCGGTCACAGTTCTCCTTCTGCCAGGTGGGTGATCGCACCGGCGATGCCGGTGTCCACCACGCGGTCGGCGACGTCGTCGGCGGCGCAGCGGCCTCGCTCGACCGCACGCACCAGCATGTCCATGGACTCCGCCACCTCCGACGGCGCCCGTTCGGCCGCGGCGCTCACACAGGTGAGCGCGGCCGCGTGCAGATGACGATCAGCCAGGCCCACGCGGGCCGCGCGATCCCACGCCGTCGCGACCTCCTCGGTGGCTTCGGCCGCGATGTCGGCCGCGACCGGATCGTCGAGAAGTGTCGCAAGGGTCCACGCCACCGCGGGCCACAGTTCGTCCGGCACGCTGTCCAGATAGCGGATCTCCAGGAACCCGCGGGGACGCACCGGGGGAAACAGCGTGGTCAGGTGGTAGTCGAGGTCGGCTTTGGTAGGCCGTCGGCCGCCGAGTAGCACCCGGCCGTCGGCCCAGTCCGCGAACGGCACCCATTCGGTGACCGGTTCCGGGTCGGGGGTGTGCACCAGCATGACGGGTGCCCGCAGGGCGTAACGCGCCCAGTCGCTGGCCGGATCGTCTCCGCTGGCGCCGAGCACGGGGCCGCAGCGCGCCGAGTCCAGTTGGGACCACACCCGCTGACGGCTGGATTGCCAGCCGGTGAAGGCGCCCGCCAGCACCGGCGAATTCGCCGCGACGGCGACCATGGTCGGACCGAGCGCATGGGCCAGCCGGACCCGGTCCGCCCACTGGGAACGCGGACCCGCCTCGAGGTTGACCTGGATCGACGCCGTCGACGTCATCATCGCCGCACCCGCCTCCCCGGTGCCGCTGGTCGAGAAGAACGTCTCCATGGCCTGGTAGCGGCCACCGGGGTTGACCCGCTGGGGTGGCCGCAGCGGGTCGGCACCGAGGAGCACCAGACCCAGGCCCTCCCGGCGGAACGCCGTGCGCAGCGCCGCGCGATCCGAACGCATCGCCGCGATCGCGGCGGCGGGCTCGGCCGCCGGCGGCCCTGACAGCTCGACCGCGCCGCCGGGCTCCACGGTGACCACGCTGCCGCCGGGCAGAGGGGGCAGAGTCGCGATCGTCGCAGTCAGCTCGTCCCAGCCCGGACGGCGCGCGGGATCGGCCAGAACGAAGCAGTGCGCCTCGACTTCGAGGCCGACTCCGCCGACGGGTCCGTCGACCAGACAGCTGCCGACGAGGCGTTCGGCGGCGGCTTCGGCGCTGGCCAGTGTGTCGCCGGCGGAAACGTCGCACGGCATGGTGCGGGCCATATCAGCCGCCCTCTTTCCATCGTTGACGATCTGCGAAGACGAGTCTTCCCTTTTATCTTCCAGACCGCACCGACAATTTCCCCGTCCGCGGCGTGACACACCTATGACGTGCCCGCCGGGACCCGCAGCGTTACTGGCCCAGGGTGTTCTGGATCGCGCCGGCGAGCACGTTGACGGCGGGTCCGCCGTTGCCCGATTGGCACACCTTGGCCTGCAGCAGGACGTTCTCGCGCAGCCGGGTGGTGACGAAGCAGCGCCGGTCGGCTCCGACCTCCTGTTTGACCCAGTCGGCCTGGTCGGCACCGGCGGGCCCGCCCGTGAAGCTCCACACCTGGGTGGCGCCGTTGTCGAGGTGCATCGCGCTGGTCTGGCCGTTGCAGCCGACGGTCCGGTCGACGACGCGGTGATACGCGCGGCCGGCGGCCTCGGACGTGGCGAAGACGCCGACCGCCTGTTTGACGAAGTGCGTCATGTCGGTCGGGGATTCCTGGGCCGTCGCACCGTTGAACGCGGCGAGGTCGGGATCGAGGTACACCTCGGGCAACCCGATGTCGGCCCAGTTGTTGCAGACCGGATCGTCGACCCAGTAGGCCTGGAACGGCGCCGTGAACGTCGACTCGAATCCGAGGCGCGCCCCCACGATGTTGCCCACCGACCCCTTGTTCAGAACGGCGTAGTTCACCACTCCGGGATCGGACGGCCGGGCGGCGGCGGGGGTGGCCGGCGCGACAGCCACTCCCACTCCCGACATGGTCACGGCAACGATCATCCGCGCGGTGCTCACCGAGCCGATCATGCCAGGCCCGCCGGAGCCGGTCCCACAACGCTGAGCAGCCGCAGGTTCTCCAGCGCTGCGGACCCGGGCGGCGGTGTGAGCACCACCAGCTTCTGCCCGTGGGTCGCTGCCAGGACCTCGCAATCGAGGGTCAGCGGGCCCACCGCCGTCACGAACGTCTTTCGCTGCATCCTCCGGACGGCCACCTCGTGGCGCGTCCACAGTGCGGCGAATTCCGAGCTCTCCCGGAGCAGAGCGTCGATGAGTTCCCGCATGTCCGGGTCGGCCCGCCGGCGCGCCCACGCCGCCCGCAGATCGGCCACCATGATCCGGCTGTGCTCGTCGCGCTCGTGCGGCGGTACGCGCTCACGCATCCGCGGGTCGGTGAACCACCGATAGCTCATGCTCGCCGACGGCCCGGTGCTCGCATGCGCTCCGAGATCGCCCATCAGCACTGTGGCGAGTTGGTTCTGGGCCAGGACGACGTAGGTGTCGGAGGTGACGAACGCCGCGGCGTCGCGCATCTGGTCGAGGACGAACATCAACGCGGGTCCGACGTGCATCGAACGGTTGCCGCGATCGGGGGCCGCGTGGCCCGCGAGGTGGTGCAGATGGTCGGTCTCGTCCTCGGAGAGCCGCAACGCCCGCGCCATCGCCCGCACCATCTGAGTGGACGGTTGCGTGCTCCTCGCCTGCTCCAACCGTCCGTAGTAGTCGGCCGACATCCCGGCCAGCTGCGCCACCTCCTCGCGCCGCAGCCCCGACGTGCGTCGACGTGCGCCTTCAGGCAGGCCGACCTCCGCGGGCGTGATGGCCTCTCGTCGTCGGCGCAGGAACCCTGCGAGGGCGTCACGGTCCATCCGACCATCCATCCAGCCATTGTGGTCACCACGTCCCCGCGTAGCCAGGGACTCCGAGTCCCCGGCGAAGCGTGCCGTGGTTGTGCCGTCGCATTCCGTCGACAGTGTGGTCATGAAAACGACCACACTCGGATCACTGACCACATCCGCACTCGGGCTCGGGTGCATGGGTATGTCGGGGGCCTACGGCCACGCCGACCGGGCGGAGAGCGTGGCGACCGTACGCGCGGCTCTCGAGGCCGGGATCACCCTGCTGGACACCGGCGATTTCTACGGCACGGGGCACAACGAGCTGTTGCTGTCCGAGGCGCTGCGTGCGATCCCACGCGAGCAGTACCAACTCAGCGTGAAGTTCGGGGGGCAACTCGGCCCCGACGGCTCCTGGGTCGGGTTCGACGCGCGCCCGGCGTCGGCGAAAGCCGCCGCGGCGTATTCGCTGCAGAGGCTGGGTACCGATTACATCGACATCTACCGGCCCGCGCGCCTCGACCCGACCGTGCCGATCGAGGAAACCGTCGGCGCCATCGGCGAACTCGTCGACGGCGGATTCGTGCGGCACATCGGACTCTCCGAAGTCGGCGCGGACACCCTGCGGCGCGCCGCCGCGGTTCGGCCGATCTCCGATCTGCAGATCGAGTACTCGCTGGCCTCCCGCGGGGTCGAACGCGACATCCTCGCAACCTGTCGGGAACTCGGCATCGGCATCACGGCCTACGGCGTGCTGGCCCGCGGTCTCCTCGGCGGGCACTGGACCGCAGCCGGCATCGGCGATGGTGACATGCGGACGCTCAGTCCGAGGTTCTCCGGCGAAAACCTCACGCACAACCTCGATCTGGTCGAAGCGCTCCGCCGGGTGGCCGACGAGCTCGGTATCTCGGTGGCGCAGGCCGCCATCGCCTGGGTCATCGCCCGCGGCACGGATGTCGTTGCGCTCATCGGCGCGCGCACCCGTACCCGGTTGACCGAGGCGCTCGGGGCGGTCGACATCGAGCTGACCGACGCCCAACTGGGCCGCATCGAGGCGGCGGTACCCGCAGAGCGGGTGGCCGGCGACCGCTATCCCGCGGCCCACATGGCGGCACTCGACTCGGAGCGCTGAGCCACCTGTCAATCCCCGGCGTGGCCTTCGCGATCCGGGAGCGCGGTGGACACCTGCTCACCGCACGGGTCGGCATGCCAGTCCCCGAAAGGGTCTGCGTAACCGGACCATTCGTCGTCATCATTCATCTCGTCGTCGGTCAGGACGGCGTCGCGCAGAGCGCGGGTGATGTCGCCGTCGTGGGCTCCGCACGTCAGCACGGCCAGCGAGGTGTGCCGGTCGCCGTGGCGCGGGTCCCACATCAGAGCCGCCATCGCACGGCGCTCCGGATCGACGTAGGCCACCTCGCGAGACGTCATCGCCGCCAGCCACTTCCCTGCGTTGGTGACCCGCAGCCCACCGCCCGCGGACTCCAGCCACATCACCCTGTCAGACCGGTTCGCCAACCAGAGCCGCCCGCGGCTGCGCACCACGCCGTCGAGTAACACGTCGAGTGCGTCGTGCAGACGTTCGGGATGGAATGGCCGCCGCGCGGTGAACTCGACCAGCCCGACGCGACCGTCGGGATCCAACGGTGGTTGACCACCCAGGAGCGAGGCGTGCGGATCGCGCCCGCGCCCGCGCCGCGCGTCGGGTTCGAGGTGCGCGAGCGCGAGTTCCAGCCGGTCGCTGCCGACGGTGATGCGGGCCCGCGGCGCGAGTCTGCGCACCACGGCGAGGGTTTCGGGGTCCGGAGCTGTCACGACGGCGACGTCGGCGAACTCGGCCTGCCCCACCACGACCTGCGCCACGGTGCGCCCGTCGGCCAGCTCGTCCTCACCGAGCGCCTGGGACAGCCAGCTGCCCGTGTCGACGGCCGTGATCACCGCGCCGAGGGACACCTCGCGGGCCGCGGCCGAGTGCGTGATCGCGGCGCAGACGGGCTCGGGCTCCAGCCACGCGGCGAGGCGCACCACGATGCGCTCGAGGTCACCTCGGCGGTGCAGGTGACACAGGTGGGCCAGCAGATCCTCGCGCACGGTGCAGGCCAGGCAGCAGTTCGTCAGCTCCAGGACGGCGTCGGCTTTCACGGTGACTCCGCGCTGCACCGAGGCGGTGGTGCGGTGCACCACGTGCCCGTCGAAGTAGTGCTCCACCACCGTGGTGCCGGGGCGCTCGAGGAGCACTCGAGCGATCTCGGCGGTGCCGTCCTGGCCGGACACGACGATGACGGGGGTGCGCATCGGCTGACTCCTTATCGGGAATGATTTTCACTAACGACGCGTTCACGCTACAGTCCACTCCGCATCTTGTCGAAAACGATTTTCAATAAGGAGGCGCCATGGCAGCTCGCTGCCAGGTCACCGGTCGCGCGCCCGGCTTCGGCAACGCGGTGTCGCATTCGCACCGCCGCACCCGCCGGCGCTGGGACCCCAACATCCAACGCAAGACCTATTACCTGCCGTCCGAAGGTCGCCGAATCACGTTGCGCGTCAGTGCAAAGGGCATCAAGACCATCGACCGCGACGGCATCGAATCGGTGGTGGCCCGCCTCCGCCGGGAAGGAAGACTCTGATGGCACGAACCACTGACATCCGCCCCGTGGTCAAGCTCCGCTCGACAGCCGGCACGGGCTACACCTACGTCACCCGCAAGAACCGGCGCAACGATCCCGATCGCATCGTGTTGCGCAAGTACGACCCTGTCGCGCGTCGCCACGTCGACTTCCGCGAAGAGCGCTGATGGCCAAGAAGTCCAAGGTCGTCGCCGACGCCCGGCGCCGTGAGGTGGTGGCCCGCTACGCCGAGCGCCGTGCCGAGCTGAAGGAGGTCATCCGTACGGGTGGACCTGACGAGAAGGCTGCCGCCCGAGCAGAGCTGAACCGGCAGCCGCGCGATGCGAGCCCCGTACGGCTACGCAACCGCGACGCCGTCGACGGCCGGCCCCGCGGCCATCTGCGCAAATTCGGGCTCTCGCGGGTGCGGGTGCGTGAACTCGCCCACCGCGGCGAGCTGCCCGGCGTGCGGAAGTCGAGCTGGTGAAGCGATCGAGGCGGGTGGCCGAGCCCGCGAAGAAGCGGCGGAACCTGTTGTCGTCGTTGGGGATCAAGGACGTCGATTACAAAGACACCGCCACGCTGCGGCAGTTCCTGTCCGAGCGCGGCAAGATCCGCTCGCGTGCGGTCACCGGCGTCACGGTGCAGCAGCAGAAGCAGGTCGCGGCGGCGATCAAGAACGCCCGCGAGATGGCGCTGCTGCCCTACCCGGGTCAGCGCTAGCTGCCGAGCGCACGGTTTCTGATGGGCCCTCTCGGGCGGTCTCGTCAGAAACCGTGCACTCGCGGCAGAATTAAGCGCCTCTCACGCCTTCCTCGACCTTCTTGCCCAGATCGGGATCGACGTTGCGCCAGTACTCGAACACCCGGGACAGCACCGGCTCCTTCACGCCATCGGACACATGGCCGACGATGTTGTGCACCAACCGGTCTCGCGCGTCGTCGTCGAGGACCTCCCGCACCAGCGTGCCGGCCTGACCCCAGTCGTCGTCCTCGGCGCGCAGGGCGTAGGCGGCGCGGACCATGTCCCCGTCGGACGCCCAGTGCACCTCCGACGCCCGCCGCGGATCGGCCTCGGGACCGCCCATCGAATTGGGCGCATAGACCGGGTCGGTGACGTTGTGGATACGCATCGGCCCGTCCTTGGAGTAGGCGCGCACCTCCACCTTGGGTTCGTTGACGGGGATCTGCTTGTAGTTGACCCCGAGGCGGTGCCGGTGCGCGTCGGCGTACGAGAAGCCGCGCGCCAGAAGCATCTTGTCCGGAGACAGACCGGTACCCGGCACGATGTTGTTCGGTTCGAACGCCGCCTGCTCGATCTGCGCGTGGTAGTCGACGACGTTGCGGTTCAACGTCATCTTCCCGACCTGCTGCAGCGGGTAGTCGCTGTGCGGCCAGACCTTCGTCAGGTCGAACGGGTTGAAGCGGTAGGTCTTCGCGTCCTCGAACGGCATGATCTGCACATGCAGCGTCCAGGACGGGAAGTTGCCGTCCTCGATGGAGGTGAACAGGTCGCGCTGGTGATAGTCGCCGTCTTCACCGGCCAGCCGGTCGGCGTCCTCCTGGGTCAGGTAGTCGATGCCCTGGTCGGTCTTGAAGTGGTACTTCACCCAGAACAGCTCGTCGCTGGCGTTCACCCAGCTGTAGGTGTGGCTGGAGTAGCCGTTCATGTGGCGCCACGTCTTGGGTATGCCGCGGTCCCCCATCAGCCAAGTGACCTGGTGCGCCGACTCCGGCGACAGCGTCCAGAAGTCCCACTGCATGTTGTGGTCGCGCACGTTCGACGCCTGCAGCCGTTTCTGGCTGCGGATGAAGTTCTGGAACTTCATGGGGTCGCGCAGGAAGAACACCGGGGTGTTGTTGCCGACCATGTCGAAGTTGCCCTCGGACGTGTAGAACTTCAGCGCGAACCCGCGCGGATCCCGCCAGGTGTCTGGGCTGCCCCGCTCGCCGGCGACCGTCGAGAATCTCGCGACCATCTCGGTCTTCACCCCGGGCTGTAGGAACGCGGCCTTGGTGAAGGCACTGACGTCGTGAGTGACCTCGAATTCACCGAAGGCGCCGCCGCCCTTGGCGTGCGGCTGCCGCTCCGGGATGCGCTCCCTGTTGAAGTTGGCCATCTGCTCGAGCAGGTAGTGGTCCTGCAGCAGGATGGGCCCATCGGGGCCGACGGTCAGCGAGTGTTCGAGGCTGGGGACCGGGGCCCCGCCGTCGGTGGTCGCGTACTTGTCAGACATCTACTCTCCTCAGGGGCTGGGCGGCTGCCGGGCTGCGCCGCCGAGGTGCGGGTACCCGAAAGCCGCACCCGTCACCCTGCCACCGGTGGGTCACGGCCGAGGCGTAGTCGGCGTATCCGGAGCGCCGCCCGGTGGCCGCGGGATCTCGATGATCTGTCCGGGTCCGAACGGCCCGGGGAACGCGGGCCCGCGTTGCATCCCTCCGGGCGGGCCCATCGGGAACATGGCCGTGCCGGGACGCATCATCATCTCGTGGCCGCGACCGTCGTAGTCGCGGTGATTGCCGACGGCCTTCCCGGTGAAGAAGCCGGCGCCGAAGATCACGACCACGATGAACAGCGAACCGGCGACGATGCCGACCCACGCCGCCACCTTGGTGAGGCGGCCCGACCGCTCGACGTACACGGTCTGCGGCGGTATCGACGAGGGCTGAGCGAAGGTGGCGGGCGGCTCGTTGTAGGTGGGCGGGAAGACGGGGCCGGTGGCGGGCTCGTTCTCCTCCGGCCGGGGTGACGACGGAGATGACGACGGTGTCGACGGTGGCGGTGTCTCACTCATGCGCACGATCCTGCTCCACGACGCACAACGAGGCTTAGGTGCCGGCTGTGAATACCCTTTGAGTCGGAGTCAGCGCACCGACAGCAGGTCGGCCAGCGCGTCGTCGACCGCGGGAGAACCACCGCCGGCGGTCTGCCACAGCAGCGCCGCCAGCCACGCGATCGCCACAGCACCGGCATCGGGCGTGCCGATCGCGCGCTCACCCACATAGGCGGCCCGGCCCCGGCCGGCGACCATGTCCGCGGTCGATGCGGCCGCCTCGATCCCCGCCAGCACCGAGGCCTCGTCGAGCGCGTCGACGCCGCGCGTGCGGGCGTCCTCGACGATCGCGGCCAGCGGATCGACCAGTGTGCGGTCGCCCGGCTCGGCGCCGCCGGCCCGCTGCACGGCGGTCAACGCGTCGGCGAGGCCGGCGAGCACGGCGCCGCCGAGCCCCTCGGACCGAGAATCCTCGGCACGGGACGACACCCCGCCGAACACCAGCCCCAGCAGCGGTCCGCTCGACCCGCCGACGTCGTCCAGGAACGCCGCCGCGAGATGGGAGAGATCGGCCACCACGTCGTCGTCGACGTCTCCGCGCCGCACCGCATACCCAACCCCGACCGCGAGGTTGTCGCCGAAGTCCCCGTCGCCGGCTGCCTGATCGAGCGCGTTGAACCGATCCCGTAGCCGCTCGGTTCGGCTCGCGACGTCCTGTAGCCAGGATGACGCGGACTCGGATGCGTCGTCGTCGGCCGCGACGCCGCGCAGGGTCCGGATTCCCGGGAACGGCCGGGGCCGGGGCAGCCCGGGTGTGCCGTGATCGGCGTACCAGTGCGGCAGCCAGGCCGGGTCGGCGTCGACCACCGTCAAGCTCACGCCCCGCATGTCCAGGGCAGTGCAGTACGCGCCCGCGACCAGGCTGCGCACCGTCAGGTCGCGGTCGGCGAGCGCCCTGGCCGCGGCGTCACCGACGTGCAGCAACTCGAGTTGCCCGGTTCCGCCGAGGCCGTTGACCAGCACCACGACTCCGTCCGGTGCGGACAGATCGGCGGTCAGCGCGTCGACCATGGTGCTGACCAGCCCGTCGAGGTCGGCGACCTCGATGGTCTCGCGTGCGGGCTCGCCGTGGATGCCGACGCCGAATTCGAGCGAGCCCGGCGATACGTCGAAGGCGCGGTCGCCGTCTCCCGGGCTGCGATGCGCCTCCGCGGCGATCGCCACCGTGCGCGATCGCGCGACGATGTCGCGGCCCAAGGCGGCCAGGTCCGCCAGGGACATCCCGTCGTCGGCCGCCGCGCCCAGCACTTTCTCGACGATCACCGTCGCCGCGGTGCCCCGCCTGCCGACCTTGCCGGCGTCGCGCGAACCCCAGTCGTCGTCGACCAGGACCTGCTCCACCGGGATGCCGTCGGCCCGCAGCCTCTCCGCGGCGATGTTGAAATTCAGGACGTCGCCGGTGTAGTTCTTCACGATCTGCAGCACGCCGTCCGGTCGCGCGACCTGGCTGCACGCCGCGTAGATCTGCCGATTGTGCGGGGAGGTGAAGATCTCGCCCGGGCAGGCCGCGTCCAGCCCGCCGCGGCCGACGAAACCACCGTGCATCGGCTCGTGGCCCGCGCCCCCGCCGCTGACCAGCGCGACTCTCCTCGCCTCGGCGGGCGCGTCGCTGTACAGGAACGGCGGGTCCTCGGAGTACGTGACACCCTCTCCGGCGACCATCGACAGGCCCGACAGTCCCGCACTCGCTCGTCTGGACCTCTCCGCGATGAACAGAACGGACACCGGTATCTCCCTTCCCCGCGCGATCACATCCGCCATGGACATCATGTCCGGTTTGTCGGCAGTGCAAACGCCGGCAGGGCGCACCGTCAGGGCTTGTACGGATTGACCGCGAACTGGATCACCCGGTAAGGGCTGCCTCCGCGCGGCATGGTGTTCCACTGGCTGACGAACACGCGCACCGCATCGGGTGTCGAGGCGGGCGAGAGATATCCCCCGTAGGGCTGGGCGAGCCGGTTGTCCTGCGGCGGTGGCAGATCCTCGGCCTGCTGCGGCCACGGCGCCGCGACGACGACGGTGGTCACCGGCGCAGTCCCGAGCTGGGTCGGATCGTTGGCGACGCGGATCTCCATGTTGCCGGTGCTGGCGTTGAAGTACGACAGCACGGTCTGCCCGTCGATCTGGCGCACGCTCATCTCACCGATCCGGTCGTCCCACAACGGCGCCGGCCGAGTACCCCAGCCCTCGGGCGACCAGGCCTGCCACGCAGCGCGATCGGTGAAGGTCTGCGGCGGCGTCCGGTAGAGAGTCAGCGGTCCGGTGCGATCGAAGTCGTTCGCGACGATGTACACCCAGCCCCGCGGCGAGTCTGCGGTCGGAATCGGGTCGTAGTACCCGCTGATCTGCGACTGCCCTCCCCCGGCGAAGGCGGCATCGCGCACTGAGCCGGGCACGGTGGACCACCGGCCTTGTCCCGCTTCGGCTTTTACCAGACGTGACGACCGGGGCCGCAGATCCTTGGTGGTGGTGACGAGCAGGTAGTTCTCGCGGTTGATCTCGACGATGCCGGCCGGCAGCTGCGACGATCCCGGCGGGGTCGGGTCGGCGAGCAGCGGGGTGTCGACCCCCGTCACCCCGTCGTAGCGCACCCCGCCGGCATCCTCGAGCGAGCCGTCGACCACGTGCAGCGCGATCGGCGAATACCACCCACCGAATCCGACACCTTGGCCGGCGAAGCTGTCACCGCACACCTGCAGGATGCCCGACGGGAACTGCATGAACTCGCAGAGATCCGTCGCGCCGATACCGTAATCGACTGTGGGCGTGCCTGTTCCGGCCACCGGACCGACGCGCAACACCTGCCCGGGCTGCAGCGGGGGAAGATCGACGGGCGTGGCAGACGCGGCGGGAGCCAGGGCCAGGGCGAGCACCAGCGCCGAGATCGACGAAATGGCGCCCGTCTCTCGCACTTATCCGCCCAAACGTCGGTTTCGGCGGATCAGAGCTGAGCGGCCAGCAGCTCGGCGATCTGAATGGTGTTCAGCGCAGCACCTTTTCGAAGGTTGTCCCCGGAGACGAAGAGTGCGAGGCCGCGGCCGTCGGGCACCCCCGGATCCTGGCGAATCCGGCCGACCAGAGAGTCGTCCACACCCGCGGCGGCCAACGGGGTGGGAACGTCGACCAGGGTCACACCGGGCGCGCCCGACAGGATCTCGGTCGCTTCAGCGGCCGACAGCGGCTGCGCGAACTCGACATTGAGCGAGAGTGAATGTCCGGTGTAGACCGGCACCCGCACGCACGTGCCCGACACGGCGAGGTCGGGGATGCCGAGAATCTTCCGACTCTCGTTGCGCAGCTTCTGGTCTTCGTCGGTCTCGCCGGAGCCGTCGTCGACGAGCGAACCCGCCAGCGGCACGACGTTGAACGCGATCGGCGCCACGTACTTGTTCGGCGCGGGGAAGGCCACCGCGCTGCCGTCGTGCACCAGCGCCTGGCTGTCGGCCACCACGGCGCTGGCCTGACCGAAGAGTTCGTCGACACCGGCCAGTCCGCTGCCCGACACCGCCTGGTAGGTCGAGGCGATCATCCGGACCAGGCCGGCCTTCTCGTGCAGCGGCTTGAGCACCGGCATCGCCGCCATCGTCGTGCAGTTCGGGTTGGCGATGATGCCCTTGGGCCGCACCCCGGCATCGCGCGCGAAGTTGACCTCTGAAACCACCAGCGGGACATCGGGATCCTTGCGCCAGGCCGAGGAGTTGTCGATCACGACCGCGCCCGCGGCGGCGAACCGCGGCGCCTGCACCCGCGACATCGTCGCGCCGGCGGAGAACAACGCGATGTCCAGCCCGGACGGATCCGCCGTCTCGGAGTCCTCGACCTCGATCTCCTGGCCGCGGAACTCCAGCTTCTTGCCCGCCGAGCGCGACGAGGCGAAGAACCGGACCTCGGTGGCGGGAAAGTCGCGTTCCGCCAACAGGGTTCGCATGACCTGGCCGACCTGACCGGTCGCGCCGACAACGCCTATCCGCACCATCTCTAGCGCCCCGTTCCCGCGTAGACGACCGCTTCCTCGTCACCGCCGAGCCCGAAGGCCTCGTGCAGTGCGGCGACGGCGCGGTCGAGTTCGGTGTCCTTGATCAGCACCGAGATGCGGATCTCGGACGTGGAGATCAGGTCGATGTTGATGCCGGCGTTGGCCAGCGCCTCGCAGAAGGTCGCCGTCACGCCCGGGTGTGAGCGCATGCCGGCCCCGATGAGCGAGACCTTGCCGATGTGGTCGTCGTAGAGCACCCGGGTGAAGCCGATCTCGTCCTGCAGCGAGGTCAGCTTCTCCACCGCGCCGGGCCCGCTCTCGCGCGAGCACGTGAACGTGATGTCGGTCTTGCCGTCTTCGACCTTGGAGATGTTCTGCAGCACCATGTCGATGTTGACGTCGGTGTCGGCGATCGCGCGGAACACCTGGGCGGCGTAGCCGGGGACGTCGGGCAGGCCGACGACGGTCACCTTCGCCTCGCCGCGGTCGTGGGCAACTCCGGTCAGAATGGCGTCTTCCATGGGGATGTCCTCGATCGATCCTGTGACGATGGTGCCGGGCCTGTCGGTGTACGACGAGCGGACGTGGATGGGCAGGTCGTAGCGGCGCGCGTACTCGACGCAACGCAGCATCAACACCTTCGCGCCGGCAGCGGCCATCTCAAGCATCTCCTCGAAGGAGACGGTGTCGAGGCGCTGGGCGTTGGGCACGATGCGCGGATCGGCGGTGAAGATGCCGTCGACGTCGGTGTAGATCTCGCAGACGTCGGCTTTGAGCGCGGCGGCTACCGCGACGGCGGTGGTGTCGGAACCGCCGCGACCCAGCGTGGTCACGTCCTTGGTGTCCTGGCTGACGCCCTGGAAGCCGGCGACGAGCACGATCTGGCCTTCGTCGAGCGCGGAGCGCAGCCGGGTGGGGGTGACATCGATGATCTTGGCGTTGCCGTGGGTACCGGTGGTGACCACACCGGCCTGGGAGCCGGTAAACGACCGGGCCTGCGCGCCGAGGGACTCGATCGCCATCGCGACCAGCGCATTCGAGATGCGTTCCCCGGCGGTCAGCAGCATGTCGAGTTCACGGACCGGCGGTGCGGGCGACACCTGCTTGGCCAGGTCGAGCAGTTCATCGGTCGTGTCACCCATGGCCGAGACCACGACGACGACGTCGTTGCCGGCCTTCTTGGTTTCGACGATGCGCTCGGCCACACGGCGGATGCGCTCGGCGTCGGACACCGAGGATCCGCCGTACTTCTGTACGACGAGCGCCACTACTCGAACCTTTCCAACGTGCGGGAATCCCGAACAAGGATAAAGGCTGCGCGCACGTGATTTATTCGCCCCAGTAGCGTCGGCGATGTGACACCCGATGCCCGGTCGGCCCAGACCTCGGTTCCCCTTCACCCGCCCATCGCCGCTCGCTGGAGTGCGCGGGCCTTCGATCCGACCGCGCAGATCAGTGACGACGACCTGGTCGCGCTGCTCGAGGCGGCCCGGTGGGCACCCACGTGGGGACGCCGCCAGCCGGTCCGATTCGTGGTGGGTCGCCGCGGTGAGGCGACCTTCGCCACGCTGTCCGACGTGCTCAGCAGAGGAAACAGCTACGCCCGGGTGGCCAGCGCGCTGATCCTGCTCTGCGCCGACCAGGGGCCTGACGAGAACACCGCGCTCTATTCCGGTGTCGACGCGGGATCGGCCCTGGGGATGTTGTCGGTGGAGGCCGTGTCGCGCGGGCTGATCGTGCATCCGATGGCGGGGTTCGACGCCAACCGGGCTCGCGAGGCATTCGATCTGTCCGCCGAGCTGCGTCCACTGATGGTGATCGCGGTCGGCCGGCTCGGCGATTACGCCGACGTCGACCCGGAGATCGCCGAGCGCGATTCGATGCCCCGCGAGCGGCGCCCGCTCGACGAGATCGTGCTGAACTGGCCGCTGGGCTGATCACGCTCGTCGGCGACGCCGAGTGTGCGTCCTGATACGCCTCTCGCGGGGCGGATTCAAGCGATCGATGCAACACCCCGTGTTGATTGAGGAGTGTTGCGATGGGTCGAGTCCCGTTGTGGTCGCGGATGCCGACGTTCTGGGAGCATGTCCGGGCGGGTCTGAGTCCGGCTGAGGCCGGTGTGGCTGTCGGCGTGTCCGACGGCTGTGGGAAGCGGTGGTTCCGTGAGGCTGGCGGCGTGAAACCAGCCACATCCCAAGCGAAACCGAGTGGCCCTCGTCGGCGGCTGACGTTGGACGATCGCATCGAAATTCAGGTAGGTGTGTGCACCGGTGAGTCGTTGCGATCCATCGGCCGACGATTAGGTCGGCCAGCATCGACGATCAAACGCGAAATCGACAACAACAGCGAGCTGCGGAACCGCCACCAGGGCCGTAAATCGGGGTATCGACGCAAACACGCCTTCGGTGCCCGCCAGAGCGGCAATGCCTCGTCGGTGCGTTATCTGGCCACAGCTGCTCACGACCGCTCGGCCGAACGCGCCCGTCGGCCCAAGCAGCGCCGACTGGCCTGCGATGACACCCTGCGCCAGGAGGTGCAGACTCGACTGGAGCTGCACCACAGTCCTCAACAGATCGCGAGGCGGCTGCGCAGCGATTTTCCCGACGATCCGGAGATGTGAGTGTCACACGAGGCGGTCTACCAGGCCATCTACGTGCAAGGGCGTGGATCGCTACGGCAAGAGCTGCACCGCTGCCTACGCACCAAGCGCGCGATCCGACACCCTCAGCGCCCTGCAGGAGCCCGTCGTGGTCGTATCCCCGGCATGATCAACATCAGCCAGCGTCCCGCCGAGGTCGCCGACCGAGCGGTTCCCGGGCACTGGGAAGGCGATCTGATTTTGGGGTCGACCGCCTCAGCCTCGGCGATCGGCACTCTCGTCGAGCGCAGCACCCGGTTCGTCATGCTGTTGCACCTTCCCGAGGATCACACGGCGCTGAGCGTGCAGAACGCGATCGTGGCCAAGATGAGCGAGCTGCCCGAGCACTTGCGTCGCTCGCTGACCTGGGACCAGGGCAGCGAAATGGCCAATCACGCAGCGATCGCCGCGGCCGCCGATCTCGACATCTACTTCTGCGATCCCCACTCGCCTTGGCAACGCGGCACGAACGAGAACACCAACGGGCTTCTGCGCCAGTACTTCCCCAAAAGCACCGACTTATCGCTGTGGGGGCCCGGCTACCTCGACAACGTCGCCGCCGAACTCAACGGCCGACCCCGCAAAACCCTCGACTGGAAAACCCCAGCCGAAGCCCTTAACCAACTACTGTCCAAACCGCCAACTGTTGCATCGACCCCTTGAACTCAAGCGGCGTGTTGCGGATGAAACCGCACACTCGCGCCGTCGGGCATGTTTGCCATCACACCGCAATCGCGCAATTCCGTTACGCGGACGAAACCTGAGGAAACAGTCCACGTAACAGAGACATCAGTAACTGTCGGTGAGCGGCTCTGCAGCGGGGCCGAGAATCGCAGGAGATGTTTATGGATACGGGAACGACCGCGTTCATGCTGTGTTGCATCATCGGCCTCACGCTGATGATCCCCGGCCTGGCGTTGTTCTACGGCGGCATGGTGTCCGTCAAGAGCTCGACCAACATGATGATGATGACGTTCGGCGCGGTTGCTGTGGTCGGCGTGCTGTGGGTGTTGTTCGGCTTCTCGATGGTCTTCGGCACCTCGTACGGCGGGTTCCTCGGCAACCTGACCGAATTCGCCGGCATGAAGGACCTTCTGGAGACGCAGACGACGATCTCAGGCCTGCCGGTCAGCTTGTTCTCGATCTTCCAGGCGCTCTTCGCCGCGATCACAGTGGCGCTGATCTCCGGGGCCGTCGCCGATCGGATGAAGTTCGGCGCCTGGATGGGCTTCGCGACCCTGTGGGCGGTGCTGGTCTACTTCCCGGTCGCCCATTGGGTTTTCGCCTTCGACGGCGTGGTCACCGAGGACTCGGCGGGTGGCTGGATCGCCAACAAACTCAAGGCCATCGACTTCGCGGGCGGTACCGCGGTGCACATCAACGCCGGCGCGGCCGCCCTGGCCGTCGCCATCGTGTTGGGCAAGTCGGCGAGCTGGGGCCAGCTGCGCAAGCCGCACAACGTGCCACTGACGCTGCTGGGCGCGGGGCTGCTGTGGGCCGGTTGGTATGCGTTCAACGGCGGTTCGGCTCTTGCTGCGGGTGATTCGGCCGCGATCGTCATGGTCACCACATTCGTCGCCACGTGCGCTGCCACGCTGGCGTGGATCGCGGTGGAGAAGATCAAGGACGGGCACGTGACCGGTGTCGGCGCGGCCTCGGGTGCGATCACCGGCCTGGTCGCGATCACCCCGGCCTGCGGCGCGGTGACGCCGGTCGGCGCGATCATCCTCGGCGCTATCGCCGGTGCGGTCTGTGTCTACGCCGTCGGCCTCAAGGAGCGCTTCGGTTACGACGATTCGCTCGACGTGGTCGGTGTTCACCTCGTGGGCGGCGTGATCGGCACCCTGCTGATCGGCTTCCTGGCGAGCGACTCGATGCCCAATGCCACCAACGGCCTGTTCTACGGTGGCGGGTTCGACCAGCTGTGGCGGCAGGCTGTGGCCGCGGGCGCGGTGATGATCTACTCGTTCGTCGTCGCCGGCATCATCGCCTTCGCGCTGAAGAAGACTGTCGGCATTCGCATTTCGCCCGACGACGAGGAGAAGGGCATCGACGCGGCGTTCCACCGCGAGGCGTCGTACGAACTCGCCTCTGTCTGAACGAACCATCAGAACGGCCGGTGCGGACTGGGTCCGCACCGGCCGTTCGACATGCGGCGTGTTTCCGCTACTGATACCTTGATTCCTAACAAGAGACACAAGGTGGACGACATGACCCAGGACCTCGCGGTCGCGGCCAAGAAGGCCGGCACCAAATTCATCCTCGCGCTGTTCGTCGACCTGCGCGGAAAGCCCTGCGCCAAATTGGTTCCCGTCGAGGCGATCGACCTCCTGGCCACCGAGGGCGTCGGCTTCGCCGGCTACGCCGTGGGTGCCATGGGCCAGGAGCCGAAGGACCCCGATCTGATGGCGCTGCCCGATCCGGCATCGTTCACCCCGGTCCCCTTCCTCAAAGAGGGCCTGGCGATCGTGCACTGCGATCCCCACGTCGACGGAGCGCCCTGGCCGTACGCGCCGCGGGTGATCCTCAGAAACCTCGTACAGCGTTGCGCGGACGCCGGTTTCGACCCGTGGGTGGGGGCAGAGGTCGAGTACTTCCTGCTGCGCCGCACCGACGACGGTGGCGTCGCGGTCGCCGACGCCGCCGACACCGCTTCTCAGCCCTGCTACGACGCCCGCGGTGTCACCCGCATGTACGACCACCTGACGGCCGTGTCGGCCGCGATGAACGGACTCGGCTGGTCCAACTACGCCAACGACCACGAGGACGGCAACGGCCAGTTCGAGCAGAACTTCACGTTCGCCGATGCGCTGACCACCGCTGATCGCGTCATCACGTTGCGCTACCTGTTGTCGATGATCGCCGCGGAGCGCGGCATGATCGCGACATTCATGCCGAAACCGTTCTCCGACAAGACCGGCAGCGGGCTGCACCTACACCTGTCGCTGACCAGCGCGGGCAACGCCGTGTTCCCGGCACAGGGTGACGACGGTCGGGGGCTCGGATTATCCGACACAGCTTACGGTTTCATCGGCGGCATCCTCGACCACGCCTGCGCACTGCAGGCGGTGATCGCGCCGACGGTCAACTCCTACAAACGGACCGGTGCGGTGTCCACACGGTCGGGCGCCTCCTGGGCGCCGCGGCTACCCACCTACGGCGGCAACGACCGCACCCACTACATCCGGGTTCCCGACGCCGAGCGCGTCGAGTTGCGCGGCGGCGACGGCTCGGCCAACCCCTACCTGGCGATCGCCGCGGCCCTGGGTGCGGGCATCGACGGAATCAAGCGCAGCGCAGACCCCGGGCCGGTGGGCTCGGGAACGAGCACTCGCGCACTGCCACCCACGCTGTTGCACGCCGTCGAGGAACTCGAGACCGATCCCGTCATCACCGGCGTCCTCGACGCCGCCGGGGACGGGGTCGCCGCGTACTTCGCCGGCATCAAACGCGAGGAATTCTTCAACTACCACAGTGCGGTCAGCCCGTGGGAGATCGACCAGTACCTGACCGCCTTCTGACGGCACGGAGGAAAACATGTGCGGCATCGTGGGGTTACACCTACGCACACCAGAGCTCTATCCGCGATTGGGCACCCTGCTGTCCGGCATGCTGTGCGAAATGGGCGACCGGGGAAGTGATTCCGCCGGTGTCGCGGTGTACGGGGATTCCACGTGGTCACCGCCCGGTCAGGGTTGCGTGTCGGTGGCTGATCTGGGCACCGGCCGGGCCGAGGACGTCGAGCTGATCCGGCGCACCGTCGCCACCGCCCTCGACGAGGACGCCGACGCCGTCGACGTGGTCGCGGTCGGTGACAGCCGCCTGTTGTCCTGCGACACCTCCTCGGAGGCGCTGCTGACGGCGGTGAAGGCCTGCTATCCGCAGGCCATCGTCGCCGGCTTCGGCTCCGACATGGCAGTCCTCAAAGGCGTCGGCCACCCGCGCGCGCTCACCGAGCAGTGGGGGCTCTCCGCCGCCCAGGGCTGGCAGGGCGTCGGGCACACCCGGATGGCGACCGAGTCCGCAGTGACCCCGTCGGGCTGTCACCCCTACGCCGTCGGACCGGGTCAGTGCATGGTGCACAACGGCTCGTTCGCCAATCACGCCACCATCCGCCGCGAACTGCGCTCGCGCGGTGTGATGTTCGACAGTGAGAACGACACCGAGGTCGGCGCCCGCTTCATCGCGGCGCAGCTGTCGGAGGGCCGCGACGTCGAGAGTGCCCTCAAGGAGCTCTGCGCGACCTTCGACGGCTTCTACACGCTGCTGGTGTCCAACCGCGATTCGTTCGCCGTCGTCCGGGACGCCATCGCATGCAAGCCCGCGGTCATCGCCGAGACCGCCGACTGGGTGGCGATGGCCAGCGAATACCGCGCCCTGTCAGGCCTTCCCGGCGTCGAGAGCGCGCGCATCTGGGAACCCGAACCGGAGGTCGTCTACGCATGGAGCAGGTAACGACTCGACTCGACCTCACCACCACCCCGCTGCGTGAGGTGAACACCGCACTGCACGCCCCGGATCTGCAGGGTGAGTTCGTCATCGCCCACCCGGCTGGCGCGCACAACGTCGCCGTCGGACTCGACGCCCCGGTCCGCGTCACGATCGACGGTCACGTCGGGTACTACGCCGCCGGCATGAACCAGCACGCCGACGTGGTGATCAACGGCAACGCAGGCACCGGTGTCGCGGAGAACATGATGAGCGGTTCGGTGTGGGTCAAAGGCAACGCCTCGCAGTCCGCCGGCGCGACGGCCCACGGTGGTCTGCTGGTCATCGAGGGCGACGCCGCGGCGCGGTGCGGCATCTCGATGAAGGGCGTCGACATCGTGGTGGGCGGCAATGTCGGCCACATGAGCGCGTTCATGGCCCAGGCCGGCCGGCTCGTTGTGCGCGGCAACGCCGGTGAGGCGCTCGGCGACTCGCTCTACGAAGCCCGCATCTACGTTCGGGGAGAGGTCGCCTCCCTCGGCGCAGATTGCGTCGCCAAGCCGATGCGCCCCGAACACCACGAGGAACTCGAACAACTGCTCAAGTCAGCAGGATTCGACGACGACGACACCGCCGCCTACACCCGCTACGGGTCGGCTCGATCGCTCTATCACTTCCACGTCGACAACTCTGCGAGCTACTGATGACCGACACAGACGATCGCGCCCGCCTCGGCCTGCGTGAGTCCGCCACGTTCGACCGCGCCACGATCGCGGCGATCCAGCGCGCCGCAGACACCGGCGTGTACGACATCCGCGGGTGGGGCGCCAAACGGCGGCTCCCCCACTTCGACGATCTGCTGTTCCTCGGCGCGTCGATGTCCCGGTATCCGCTGGAGGGCTATCGCGAACGCTGCTCCACCGATGTGGTGCTCGGTGATCGGCACGCCAAACACCCTCTGCACCTGGCCATCCCGGTCACCATCGCCGGCATGAGCTTCGGCGCCCTGTCCGGGCCGGCCAAGGAGGCGCTGGGCCGGGGTGCCAGCGAGGTCGGCACGTCGACGACCACCGGCGACGGCGGCATGACGCCCGAGGAGCGCGGCCAAAGCAAGCACCTGGTGTACCAGTACCTGCCGTCGCGGTACGGCATGAATCCCGACGATCTCCGCAAGGCCGATGCGATCGAGGTGGTGCTCGGCCAGGGCGCCAAACCCGGCGGCGGCGGAATGCTGTTGGGGCAGAAGATCTCCGAACGGGTCGCCGCGATGCGTACCCTGCCGCAGGGCATCGATCAGCGGTCGGCATGCCGTCACCCCGACTGGACCGGGCCCGACGATCTGACCATCAAAATCAACGAGTTGCGGGAGATCACCGACTGGGAGAAGCCGATCTACGTCAAGGTCGGCGCCACCCGCACCTACTATGACGTCAAGCTCGCGGTGCACGCCGGCGCCGACGTCGTCGTCGTCGACGGCATGCAGGGCGGCACCGCCGCCACCCAGGAAGTGTTCATCGAACACGTCGGCATCCCGACGCTCGCCGCGATCCCCGAGGCGGTGCGGGCGCTGCAGGAACTCGGCGTCCATCGCAAAGTCCAGTTGATTGTCTCCGGTGGCATCCGCAACGGTGCCGACGTCGCCAAGGCGCTGGCGCTGGGTGCCGATGCCGTCGCGATCGGCACCGCCGCTCTGATCGCACTGGGCGACAACCACCCCCGGTATGCCGCTGACTACGAAAAACTGGGCAGCGCAGCGGGTTTCTACGACGACTACCAGGACGGCAACGATCCCGCAGGCATCAGCACGCAGGACCCCGAGCTCGCCGCCCGCCTGGACCCGGTGGCTGCCGGCCAACGGCTGGCCAACTACCTGCGGGTGCTGACGATGGAGGCGCAGACGATCGCCCGTGCCTGCGGCAAGTCCCACGTCTGCCACCTCGAGCCCGACGACCTGGTCGCCGTCAGTATCGAGGCCGCGGCGATGGCGAAGGTCCCATTGGCAGGCACGTCGTGGATTCCGGGGCAATGAGCACGGCCGACGTCGTCATCGTCGGCGGCGGCCTCGAGGGCTGCGCGGCCGCGTGGGCGTTGGCCGAGCGCGGCATCACCGATGTCGCCATCGTCGAACGCAGCACCGTCGGGTCGGGCATGACCGGAAAGTCCAGCGGCATCGTGCGCTGCCACTACGGGGTGAGCTCACTGGCCGCGATGGCCGCCGTGGGCCTGGAGGTGTTCGAGCAGGCCGACGAGATCTTCGGCACCGACATCGGTTTCCGGCAGACCGGCTACATCGTCGGCGTGGGCGAGCCCAACGTCGACGCGTTGCGGAAGAGCCTCGCCGCTCAGCGCGCCGTCGGAGTGGACACCGAGGAGATCGACCATGCCGAGGTTGCGCGGATGTGGCCCGTCGCCGATCTCACGCCGTTCGCCGCGTTCGGCTACGAGGCCCGTGGCGGTTACGGTGACGCCTACCAGACCGCTCAGGCCTTCGCCACGACGGCCCGCGCTGCCGGCATCCGCCTCCGGCAAGGCTGCGCCGCAACAGGTTTGATCCAATCTGGGGACCGGGTGACCGGTGTGGCGCTGGCCGACGGCACCGAGATGTCCGCCGGCACCGTCGTCGTCGCGACCGGAGCATGGACGCAGCCGTTCCTCGCCCGCTACGGCGTCGAGGTGCCGATCCGCGTCGTACGCGAACAGATCGTGCTGATCGACCCCGGTGTCGATCTGGGTCCGGTGCCGGTGTTCTCCGACCTGGTGTCGCTGCAGTACGTGCGGCCCGAGACCGGCGGCGAAATACTGTTCGGCAACAGCGATCTCAGCGATGCGCAGACCGCCGATCCGGACAACTACCTCAACCGGGCGACCGAGGAGTTCGTCGACATCACCGTCGACAAGGTCGGCACCCGCTTCCCCGGCCTCCCCGACGCCGTCATCACCAGCAGCTACGCGGGTTGCTACGACGTGACTCCCGACTGGAATCCGGTGATCTCGCGCACCGGTCTCGACGGCCTGGTGGTCGCGGCCGGCTTCTCCGGCCATGGGTTCAAGATCGCACCCGCAGTCGGCCGGCTCGTCGCCGACATCGTCGTCGACGGCCACAGCCGCGATCCACGCATCCCGGCGTCGGACTTCCGGCTGTCCCGCTTCGCCGACGGCGACCTGCTCACCACGCCGTACCCGTACGTCGGCGCGGGAGAGATGCGCTAGACAGGTGAGCTGTGACCTCCGCTGACGAGCACGCGCCGCTGCTGCGCAACAAGTCGGGCACGGCCCGGGATCGCGACCCCGCCGAACCCGTCGACGAACTCGAGATCGAAGCGGCGATCGGCCGCAACGTGCGGCTGCTGCGGTTGCAACAGGGCCTCACCGTCGCCGACACCGCCGCACGCATCGGCATCTCGAAGGCGATGATGAGCAAGATCGAGAACGCACAGACCTCCTGCAGCCTGTCCACGCTCGCACTGCTGGCCAAGGGCTTCGACGTGCCGGTCACCAGCCTGTTCCGCGGCGCGGACGTCGAACGTCCCGCCGCGTTCGTGCGGGCAGGCACCGGGGCACGGATCGTTCGCGAGGGCACCCGCGAAGGCCACGACTACGAGCTGCTCGGCTCGCTGCGCGGCGAGCACAAGCGGCTGGAGTGTCTGCAGGTCACGCTGTCGGAAAAGAGCCAGACGTATCCACTGTTCCAGCACCCGGGCACGGAGTTCATCTACATGCTCGAAGGGGTCATGGACTACAGCCACAGCCGCTCCGTCTACCGGCTGCACCCCGGCGATTCGCTGCAGTTCGACGGCGAGGGCGCCCACGGTCCCGTCGACCTGGTCGAGGTGCCGATCCGCTTCCTGTCGGTGATCGCGTTCCCCGACTCGCACGTCTGAGCGCGCCGAGTGTGCGTCGCGATACGCCTGCCGCGGCGTGTCGCGGATTACACCGCACACCCGCGGCCCGTTTTGCCCGACGCGCCCTCGGGAGTACAGTCACTGGCGTGCAGCGGGTGCTCCTTCTCGGACGCCGCGACGGGGTCTGATCCAGACTGGCCTCCCGTCGCGGGTATTCGCGATGCGCCGGTCTGAGAATCCCTAGACCAACCCGGAGCCCACCATCATGACCGAGAACTTCACGCCCGACGCTTTCCATTCGGTACGCACCATCACCACGCCCGCCGGCCCCCGCCGCGACGGCCAGCCCGCCTGGAACACCCAGCGCGCCTCGTCCATGCCGGTCAGCCGGTACCGCAGCTTCGCCGCCGAGGTCGAGCCCGTCACACTGCCCGACCGCACGTGGCCCGACAAGGTCATCGACACCGCCCCGCTGTGGTGCGCGGTCGACCTGCGCGACGGCAACCAGGCGCTGATCGACCCGATGAGCCCGGCCCGCAAACGGCGCATGTTCGACCTGCTGGTCCGGATGGGCTACAAGGAGATCGAGGTCGGCTTCCCGTCGGCCAGCCAGACCGACTTCGACTTCGTCCGAGAGATCATCGAACAGGGCGCGATTCCCGACGACGTGACGATCCAGGTGCTGACGCAGTGCCGCCCCGAACTGATCGAGAAAACGTTCAAGGCCTGTGAGGGCGCGCCTCGGGCGATCGTGCACTTCTACAACTCGACGTCGATCCTGCAGCGCCGCGTCGTGTTCCGTGCCGACCGCGACGCCGTGAAGAAAATAGCGACCGACGGCGCGCGGATGTGCGTCGAGGAGGCCAAGAAGTACCCCGGCACGCAGTGGCGCTTCGAGTACTCGCCGGAGTCCTACACCGGCACCGAACTGGAATACGCGGTCGAGGTCTGCAACGCCGTCGCCGAGATCGTCGCGCCGACGCCCGAGGTGCCGCTGATCGTGAACCTGCCGGCGACGGTGGAGATGGCCACGCCCAACGTCTACGCCGACTCCATCGAGTGGATGAACCGGCACCTGACGCCGCGGGACTCGATCATCTTGAGCCTGCACCCCCACAACGACCGCGGAACTGCTGTCGCAGCAGCCGAATTGGGTTATCAGGCCGGCGCGGACCGGATCGAAGGATGCCTGTTCGGCAACGGCGAGCGCACCGGAAACGTGTGCCTGGTCACACTGGGCCTGAACATGTTCTCCCGCGGCGTCGATCCGCAGATCGACTTCTCGAACATCGACGAGATCCGCCGCACCGTCGAGTACTGCAACCAGCTGCCCGTCCACGAACGCCACCCCTACGGCGGCGATCTGGTGTACACCGCGTTCTCGGGAAGCCATCAGGACGCGATCAACAAGGGCCTGGACGCGATGAAGTTCGACGCCGATGCCGCGGACAAAGACGTCGACGACATCTTGTGGCAGGTTCCCTACCTGCCGATCGATCCGAAGGACGTCGGGCGCACGTACGAGGCTGTGATCCGGGTCAATTCGCAGTCCGGCAAGGGTGGCGTGGCCTACATCATGAAGGCCGATCACGGGTTGGCGCTGCCCCGACGGCTGCAGATCGAGTTCTCCGCGGCCATCCAGGCCATCACCGACGGTGAGGGCGGCGAAGTGTCGCCCAAGGAGATGTGGGACGCGTTCTACGAGGAGTACCTGGCACCGATCACCCCGCTGGAGCGCATGCGGCAACGCGTCGACGCAGCCGAGGTCGACGGCGGTACCGACACCATCACCGCCGTCGTCAAGGTCGACGGAACCGAACGTGAGATCGTCGGAGCCGGTAACGGACCACTGGCCGCGTTCTGCGACGCGCTGGGCGCCATCGGTTACCACGTCAACGTGCTGGACTACTCGGAGCACGCGATGTCCTCGGGCGAAGAGGCGCAGGCCGCGGCCTACGTGGAGGCGGCGATCGACGGTCACACCGTGTGGGGTGTGGGGATCGCCACCTCGATCACGACGGCCTCGCTGCGCGCGGTGGTGTCGGCGGTGAACCGGGCCGCCCGGCGCTGATCCGGCCGGGGGGGCTCGTGCGCCGCGCAGGAGTGACCGAGAAATGACTTGTGCTGATTGGCGTTTCACGCACCTCGTGGCGGGAAGCCTGTCCAACATGAAGCTCAATTTCACTTTCGGTTCTCTGCTCACCCTCGCCGCTGCCGCGGCGATCTCGTTCGCACCCGCAGCGGCCGCTCAGCCGGAATGCGCGACGCCGCACGGCGCCGCTGACGGCACGCCGTGCGCAAACGTCGCCCCCGGCGGCGGGACGACGAACACGGGTCCGGCCGCGAGCCAGGGTGGCACCAATCCCTACATCGGCGGTGCAGGCTGCATCCCCGGCCGGGTGTGCAACAACGGCGACGATTAGATCGTTTCGCCAGCGTGGTCGCTGGCAATTCACAGCAGCATGAAACTCATCACCTTCGGAACAGCCCTGCTGACCGGGGCCGCCGCGACGGTCATCGCGATGGCTCCGGTCGCCGGTGCACAGCCCAATGTGCCGTGTGACGATCCGGGCGGCGCCTCGCGTGGCGCCGCGTGTGACGCCCCGGCACCCGAGGGTGGTCCGCCGCCCATCGTGGGCGAGATCCCGCCGGGCCAAGACGGTATGCCCGATGTCGCGGGATGTACCCCGGGACGCATCTGCGAAGCGCCCTGAGTCAGAACAGCGCGAGTTGGTCCTCGCCCAGGTCGGAGCCGACGAAGTCCTCGACCTGGGCGCCACCGACGACCGACACCACCGCGTCCATGAACTCGCCCGACGACATCACCGGCACCCCGAGTTCTCTCGCCTGAAAGCCTTTGCCCTGCTGCGTATCCGGCACATCGTTGACGATCAGCGACGTGTGCTGGTCGACCGATTCCGTGTATGCCAGACCGGCGTGCAACATCCGTTCGATCAGTTCCTCGTAGGTCCGATCCACGTCGGCGACTGCGATACGCATGCCCTGGACCAGGGGCCGGCCGGGGACGTGGCGGCCAGGGTTGGCGTATGCGCACGGAAGCCGGGCGGCGATAGCCTTGAGTGGACGCAACTCGCCGTGGGTGACTCGCCCGTTCGGCCAGGCTCGACGCGACACCGGGTGCACCGGTAGCCAGGCGCGGCGTTCACGCGCGCGCACCAGAACCGGTTTGAGTATCTGCGCGAGCACCATCGCGTCGTCGAGGGCATCGTGCGGGCGCATCTGGGTGACGCCCCAGTGCGCGGCCAACGTCTCCAGTCGCAGGTTCTCCGTCCCGAGGTCCAGCCGTCGGGCCAATTCGACCGTGCACATCACCGTGTCGGTCGGCAGCTCAGCCCCCACCATCTCCGCTTCGGCGGCCAGGAACGAATAGTCGAATCCCACGTTGTGGGCCACCAGGGTCCGTCCCCGCAGCACGTCGCACAGGTCAGAGACCACATCGGCGAACGTCGGCTGGCCGGCCAGCATCTCTGCGGTGAGCCCGTGGATGTGGGTGGGGCCGGGGTCGACCCCCGGATTCAGCAGCGTGTACAGGCTCTTCTCGACGTTGCCGTCATCGCTGAGCGCGAGCGCGGCGACGCTGACGACACGGGCCTGCCCCGGCCGGAAACCGGAGGTCTCGACGTCGACGACCGCCCACCCGGCGCCCGCGTGATCGGCGGGCCGACCCCAGGTGCTGACGGCGGTTGAGCTCACCGTCTGAGAATGGCACGCAGCTCCGACAAGCCCTGCTCCCCACGCCGCGTGTCGGGCCCTTCTCTAAACTGCCGGGAATGGTTTCGGTACGCGGACGAGCTGCTCTCGCAGCCGGTGCAGGCGCCCGGTGGGCATCGCGTGTCACCGGCCGCGGTGCCGGCGCGATGATCGGCGGCCTCGTCGCGATGACCATCGACGGGTCGATCCTGCGCCAACTCGGGCAGGGCCGCCGCACGGTCGTCGTCACCGGCACCAACGGCAAGTCCACCACCACCCGGATGACGGCCGCAGCGCTGGCCACCCTCGGACCCGTCGCCACGAACGCCGAGGGCGCCAACATGGACGCCGGGCTGGTGGCCGCGCTCGCCTCCGCACCGGACGCGCCGCTGGCCGCGCTCGAGGTCGACGAGATGCACGTCCCGCACGTCAGTGACGCCATCACGCCCTCGGTCATCGTGCTGCTCAATCTGTCGCGAGATCAACTCGACCGGGTGGGTGAGATCAACCACATCGAGCGGACCCTGCGCGCCGGGTTGGCCCGGCACCGGGCGGCGGTGGTGGTCGCCAACTGCGACGACGTCTTGATGACCTCGGCGGCTTACGACCACCCCCATGTCGTGTGGGTGGCTGCCGGCGGCGGCTGGGCCAGCGATTCGGTGAGCTGCCCCCGCTCGGGTGAGGTGATCGTGCGCGACGGCGCGCACTGGCGCTCGACGGGCTGCGATTTCCACCGGCCCACCCCGGCGTGGTGGTACGACGACACGCACATCCACGGCCCCGACGGTCTGAGCCTGCCGATGACGCTCACCCTGCCGGGCATGGTGAACCGGGGCAACGCGACCCAGGCTGTCGCCGCGGCCGTCACCCTCGGCGCCGATCCCGTCGCGGCCGTCGCCGCCGTGTCGGCCGTCGACGAAGTGGCCGGCCGCTACCGCACCGTTCCGGTCGGCCCGTCGCACACGGCCCGCCTGCTGCTGGCCAAGAATCCCGCCGGGTGGCAGGAGGCGCTGTCGATGCTCGACCGCGACGCAGCGGGTGTGGTGATCTCGGTCAACGGTCAGGTACCCGATGGCGAGGACCTGTCCTGGCTGTGGGACGTCCGCTTCGAGCACTTCGAGAACGTGCCGGTGGTCGCCGCCGGGGAACGCGGCACCGATCTCGCGGTGCGCCTCGGCTACGCCGGCGTCGAGCACACGCTGGTGCACGACACGATGGCCGCGATCCGCAGCTGCCCACCCGGCCACGTCGAGGTGCTCGCCAATTACACGGCGTTCCTCCAGCTGAACAGGCGGCTGCCATGAGCGAGTCCGCGGTCCGCATCGGGCTCGTCCTGCCCGACGTGATGGGCACCTACGGCGACGGCGGCAACTCGCTGGTGCTGCGGCAGCGGCTGCGGTTGCGCGGCATCGACGCCGACATCGTCGAGATCACGCTCGACGATCCCGTGCCCGCCGAGCTGGACATCTACACCCTCGGCGGCGCCGAGGACTACGCGCAGCGGCTCGCCACCAAGCATCTGGTGCGCTATCCCGGTCTGCAGCAGGCGGTCTCGCGCGGCGCCCCGGTGCTGGCGATCTGCGCGGCGATCCAGGTGCTGGGCCATTGGTACGAGACGTCCGCCGGGGAACGGGTGGCCGGCGTGGGTCTGCTCGACGTCACGACCTCACCGCAGCCCGAGCGGACGATCGGCGAAGTGGCCTCCACACCGCTGATCGACGGGCTCACGCAGCCGTTGACCGGCTTCGAGAATCACCGGGGCGGAACCGATCTGGGTGCAGAGGCGCGACCGCTGGCCGCGGTCACCAAGGGCGCAGGCAACCGCGCGGGCTCCGGGGTGGACGGTGCCGTCCAGGGCAGTGTCGTCGCGACCTATCTGCACGGCTGCTGCTTGGCGCGCAATCCCGAGCTCGCCGATCACCTGCTCGCCAAGGTGGTGGGACCGCTTGCGCCACTGCCCCTTCCGGAGGTCGACAAGCTGCGGCAGGAACGGCTGGCAGCGCCGCGACGCGTGTAGATCAGCGGGCGGCCACGATGCCGTGGCGATAGGCGTACACGATGGCCGCCGGACGATCCCGCAACCCCAGTTTGCCGAAGATGCGGCCGATGTGACTCTTCACTGTGACACCGGAGATGACGAGTTCCTCGGCGATCTCACTGTTGGAGCGGCCCTTGGCGACCAGCGTCAGCACGTCGAGTTCCCGCGGCGTCAGCTCCCGCACCGCCTCGGGCGCGGGATCGGCGGCCGCCGTGCGATAGGTGGTCAGCACCCGCGCGGTCACCGACGGGTCCAGATACCCGTCGCCGCGCGCGACGGCGTGCACCGCCCGGATGAGTTCCTCGGCAGGCGAATCCTTCAGGACGAATCCGGCTGCGCCCGCACGTAATACGCCCGAGAGCAGCTCCTCGTCGCTGAACGTGGTGAGCGCCAGCACCGGCGGCCCGCCACGGTCGGTCAGGGTTTGCGTCGCCTCGATCCCGTTGACGCGCTTCATTCGCAGATCCATGACGACCACGTCGGGCCGGTGCTCGGCCACTGCCGCAGGCACCTCGTCGCCGTCGGAGCATTCGCCGACGACGACGATCCCGTCGCGGCGCCGCAGGATGCGGCGCAGGCCCGAGCGCACCAACTCCTGGTCGTCGACGAGCAGCGCACTCACCGGGTCGGGGGTCACAGTGCACCGTCCCGCACCACGCAGCCGGGCCGACCGTCGACGGGGATGACCGCGCGCACCGACCACCCGTCACCGTCGGGTCCCGCCTCCAACGTGCCGCCGAGCAGTTTGATCCTCTGCCGCATGCCGCGCATGCCTCGCCCTTCGAGTTGCGCACCTGCGCCCGCGACGGGAACCGGAACCCGATTCACGATCGCGAGCCGCGCCACGTTGCCGACGTCGAGCGCGACCGACGTCGCCGCCTCCGGCGCGTGCTTGGCGACATTGGCCAGCGACTCCTGCGCGATGCGGTACAGGGCCAATCCCTCGCCCGCGGAGATCCGGTCGACGTCCCCGGTGATGCGCAACGACACCGACAACCCGGCCCGCACGAAATCCTTCACGAGCGCGGCCAGATCGCCGATGCCGGGGTTGGGGACCGCCGTGCCGGCGGCGTCGGCGAGCAGGCCGACAGTGTGGCGGATGTCGGCCATGGCCTGGCGGCCGAGACGCTCGGCCTGCTCGAGTGCCGCCACCGCCTCGTCGACATCGCGGTCGACCTGCAGATCGCGTCGCGCACCGGTGACGTGCAGCAGCGTCACACTCAACGAGTGCGCGATCACGTCGTGGACCTCGCGGGCGATCCGGCGCCGCTCGTCGGCGGCGGCGTGTTCGGCGAGTTTGGCCTGCGCCCGCCGCTGTTCGATCAGCAACTCCTGCTGGGTCCGCATCAGCGAGCCGACGAGCAGGCCGATCGCAATGAATGTCAGGTAGAGCCAGGGAGTTTCGAGCCGTCCGGCCCACATTGCTGCACCGACGAGCGCCGCCGCGGACAGCGCCACCAGCAGACTGGCGCGCGTCGAGGTGAACGCACCGATCATCCCGGTCAGCAGACTGAGCAGCAGCGGTGCGAAGTCCCCGCTGATCGGTGTCGGGAACGCGAACAGGAGCAACGCGGTACTCGCCATCCACGCCAGCCACACCGTGGCCGCCTCGACCGCCACGGGCACCCGCCGGTCCAGGAAGAAGAACACGACATCGGGCACGATCGCGATCAGCAACGCGACGGCGGCGATCCACCAGTGCGACCACGGTCGCTGCAGTGCCGCGATCACCGAGACGACCACCATGGTCACGTCGACGCTGATGACGAACGGCCAGGTGTAGCCGCCCGGCATGTCCTCGGCCTTGCGCGCGGCGTACCCGCGCACGCGGTGCCGCAGCGCATCGAGCATCGGCCCAGTGTAGGAGCGGTCCGGAAACCGCGACACCGCCCGCGGTAGGCATTCGCCCTCCTACCCCGGTAGGAGGCGAACCTGCGCTTCAGGGACGATGCGCCCGTGCGCGACACTGCCTACCGTCGACGTATGGGTAACGGACTGGCGACCTGGATGCGCTGGACAGCACTGCACGGCATTCCCCGAGCCGTCCTCTCGTCGCGCGCCCGCCGGGGAGAACCGATGGCGACACTGAGCCTGGGTCGCGACGATCCGTCCGGACGGCTGCGCCGCATCGAAGAGATCCGCGCGGCCGGCCCGCTGGCCCGCACTCCCCTGGTGTTGGTCAGCGCCGATCACGCGGTCTGCCGCAGTGTGCTGCGCGACAACGACTTCGTGGTCGCCGATCCCGCGGAGACGGGCCTGCCCGAGGTCATCGCGCGCGTCATGCGCCGGCTCGACCCGGGGCTGCCCAATCCCGTCGAGTCACCGTCGATGCTGATGACCGATCCTCCCGAGCACACCGGTTACCGCAAGATGGTGTCGCGCAGCTTCACCCCTCGCGCCATCGCCACACTCGACTCCCGCATCGACGAGCTGACCCTCGCACTGCTCGACGGGCTCGACGGCCGCGACGAGGTGGACCTGATCTCCGACTACGCCGCGCAGGTGCCCGCCGCGGTGATCAGCGATCTCCTCGGCGTGCCGATCGCCGACCGACAGCGAATCCTCCGCTGGGGCAACCGAATTGCTCCGCTCCTCGACATCGGTATCACCTGGTCGGCCTACCACGGCGCGATCACCGAACTGCGGGACGTCGAGGCGTATCTGCTGGAGCACTTCCGGCGGCTGCGCGCCGAAGGTTCCGACGGCACGCCGTTCAGCACCATGGCCCTCGAGGGCGGCCTCACCGACCGCGTGCTGCGGGCCAACGCGGCGCTGCTCGTGGGCGCGGGGGTCGAGACCACAGTCAATCTCATCGGCAACGGCATCGTCGCACTGATGAATCACCCGGACCAGCTCGCGCTCCTGCGCGACGATCCCGATCTGTGGCCGTCAGCCGTCGAGGAGATGCTGCGTTTCGACAGCCCGGTGCAGATGACCGCGCGCGAGGCCAGCCGCGACACCGAGATCGCCGGGGTGCCGATCCCGCGCGGCACCGCGGTGGTCCTGCTGCTCGGGGGCGCCAACAGGGATCCCCAGGTCTTCGACCAGCCGGACCGTTTCGACATCACCCGGCCGAACGCTCGCGAACATCTGGCGTTCGGCAGCGGCATCCATGTCTGCCTGGGCGCCGCGCTGGCCCGCAACGAGGCGGTGACGGCATTGCGGGCCCTGTTCGACCGCTACCCCGACCTGCGGCCGTGTGGCGCACCCGAGCACCGGGGTCTGGTGAACCTCAACGGCTACCGCCGGATGACGGCCCGGCTCCGGCACGAGGCCGTCACGCGCACAGCGTCGTGACGAGGGAGAGCGGCAGCGGGCACCCCCTCTCCCGCAGCGCTGTGGCGACGCGGGACAGCCAGGCGTCGGGCCGGTCCTCGGCGATCACCCGGATGACGATCCAGTCGCGCTGCTCCAGCATCCGTAGCCGGGTGATGTCGTTGACGTAGGTCCGGCGGTCGGTGCGGTGATGGTCGCCGTCGTATTCGACGGCGACGCCGTACTCCGGATAGGCGAGGTCGAGAAACGCGACCGGCCGCGATCCGTCGAGCACCGGGTACTGCGTCTCGGGCCGCGGAAAGCCGTTGTCGTGCAGCGCAAGCCGAATCGCGCTCTCGCGCGGGGACGCCGCACCGCCGTCGACCAGGGGCAGCAACTCGCGCAGCTGGGCGACGCCCCGCACCCGCGGATACCGCTGCGCCAGCTCGGCCACCTCGGCGATGTCGAACCGCTGGTTCCACATCAGCGCATCCAGCCGGGCCAACGCCTCGGTGCGTTCGAGGTGACGACCGAGATCGAACGCCGTACGCACCCGAGTGGTGACGGGCAAACCGCCGACATCGGTGATTTCATCTGCTGCCAGGCGTTCGGTGCGCAACAGAAGACCGTCCTGCGGCCGGCCTTTGGCTCCGGTCACCTCGATGGGTTGCCGCGCATCCACCCACGGCGCCCCGTGCAGCGCGGACGCGGTCACCCCGGCGATCACCCCGTGCCTACCGGTGGCCAACCACGCACCGATCGCACGGTCTTTGAGCGAGATCTCCCCGCCGGCACGGACGAAGACGCCGCGGTAGAGCTTCGTGTAATCACGGCGCAGTTCGTGCCGGGTCACCACACCCGCCCGGACCGCCTCGCCGCCGAGAATGACCCTGTTCATGCAGCCATCCTGACAACGGCCACCGACATGTGAGCGACATCCACGTTCTGCAGCGAAAGTGCGAGTGATCGCCGACAAAACGTGGGTTTGGCCGGCGTTGCGGCTCAGGTCTCCCGATCAGGCCATCGCACGACGACCGGCGAGCGCCCGGCCGAGCGTCAGCTCGTCGGCGAATTCCAGATCCCCGCCCATCGGCAGACCCGACGCGATACGCGTCACCGTCAACCCCGGGATGTCGCGCAGCATCCGCACCAGGTATGTCGCAGTCGCCTCCCCCTCGGTGTTGGGGTCGGTCGCGATGATCACCTCGGCGACCTCCACGCCGTCGACACGCTCACCGATCCGGTTCAGCAGTTCCCGGATCCGCAGCTGGTCCGGGCCGATGCCCGAGAGCGGATCCAGCGCCCCACCCAGCACGTGATAGCGCCCGCGGAATTCTCGCGTCCGCTCGACGGCCTGGACGTCCTTGGGCTCTTCGACCACGCACACCAGCGACGCGTCCCGGCGCGGGTCCGCACAGATGCGGCAGCGCTCCTCGTCGCTGACGTTGCCGCACACCGCGCAGAACGTCACCCCGTCGCGCACCTTGTTCAGCACCGCGGTCAGCCGGTCGATGTCCGGCGGTTCGACGGACAGCAGGTGGAATGCGATCCGCTGGGCGCTCTTCGGGCCGATCCCGGGCAGCTTGCCGAGCTCGTCGATCAGGTCCTGAACGGGTCCTTCGAACAAGTCACATCCCCGGCAGGCCGGGGAATCCCTGGCCGCCCATGCCGCCCGCCAGCGGGCCGAGCCGGTCATGGGCCAGGATCGTGACCTGCTTCGCGGCGTCGGAGATCGCCCCGACGATGAGGTCCTGCAGGGTCTCCACGTCCGACGGGTCGACCACCTTGGGATCGATCGCCACGCCGACGACCTCGCCGCTGCCCCGCATCGTGACCTGCACCAGGCCGCCTCCGGCCTGACCGTGCACCTCCGCGGCGGCCAGCGCTGCCTGCGCCTCCATCAACTGCTGCTGCATCTGCTGCGCCTGGGCGAGCAGTGCGGACATATCGGGTTGGCCACCAGGCTGCATGCTGATCCTCTTGCGGGTTGATTGCGTGTCGGTATCGACTTGGTTGCGCTCACGCCGAAGCGGCGCTCAGGGCTTCCAGCGTAGTCGGGAGGCGGGCTACCGTGGCGCGGTGCTGATGAGAGCCCCTCGCCGTGTCGGCGCCCAGATCCTCGCCGGGCTGCTCGTCGCGGCCTCCACACTCGCCGCACCAGCACACGCCGCCCCCTCCAACATCGCCGGCATGATCGTGTTCCTCGACCCGGGTCACCAGGCGTCGATGGCTGGCCTGAGCCGCCAGGTCCCCACCGGCCGCGGCGGCACCAAGGACTGCCAGGCCAGCGGCACGGCCACCGACGACGGCTACCCCGAGCACACGTTCACCTGGGACACCACGCTGCGGGTGCGGCAGGCACTGACGGGTCTCGGGGTGCGGACGGCGATGTCGCGCGGCGACGACACGGGGCCGGGGCCCTGCGTCGACGAACGCGCCGCGATGGCCAACGCGATCCGGCCGAACGCGATCGTCTCGATCCACGCCGACGGCGGTCCGCCGACCGGGCGCGGCTTCCACGTGCTCTACTCGTCGCCGCCGCTGAACACGGCCCAGGCCGGGCCCGCGGTGCAATTCGCCCAGGTCATGCGCGACACGATGGCGGGCTCGGGGATTCCGCCGGCGACCTACATCGGATCGTCGGGGCTCAACCCCCGCGCCGACATCGCCGGGCTGAACCTGGCGCAGTACCCGTCGATCCTCGTCGAGTGCGGGAACATGAAGAACCCGATCGACTCAGGGCTGATGAAGACACCCGAGGGCCGCCAGAAGTACGCGGACGCGATCGTGCGCGGCGTGGTGGCGTTCCTGGGCGCTCAGCGCGGTTAGACGTCAGCCGAGGGTGCCCTCGACGCCCTCGGTGCCCTCCACCTCACGCTTGAGGTTGCCCAGCACCTCGGCCTGGATCTTGCGCAGGCCGATCGGCGCGAACGTCTTCTCGAAGAACCCACCGATGCCGCCGGCGCCCTGCCAGGACGTCTTGACCGTCACCGACGACCCCGGCCCGGCCGGTGCGACCGTCCAGTTGGTCACCATCGACGAGTTGGCGTCCTTCTCGATCACGGTGCGGCCGGCCACGTCGACGGTGGCCTTGACGTCACGCGAGCGGGACTTGGTGGCTTGCAGTTTCCACGTGACGACCGTTCCTGCGCCCTGACCGCCCTCGAGCACTCGGTAGCCGCTGTAGTGCTCGGACAGGATCTTCGGCCGCATCGCCTGGTAGTCGGCGACGGCGCCGAGCACTGTCGCGGGGTCGGCGTCGATCAGAACCGTGCTGGACGCGCTGACCTGTCCCATCGGTGGAACTCCTTGTCGTCGAGTGGGTGCGGTCGCATCGGGTGCGACCGCGGACTAGCGTATATGTGTGGCAGCGGGCTCGATCGACACGTGGGCCGCGCACGCCGATGGTGTGCAGCGGCTCCTGACCAGCTACCGGGCGATCCCGGCAGGCGCGACCGTACGCCTGGCCAAGCCCACCTCGAATCTGTTCCGCGCCCGCGCCAAGACCACGGCGCCCCGGTTGGACGTCTCCGGCCTGACCGGTGTGATCGCCGTCGATCCCGAATCACGCACCGCCGACGTGGCCGGCATGTGCACCTATGAAGATCTCGTCGCCGCGACACTGCCGTACGGACTCTCACCCCTGGTCGTTCCGCAGCTGAAGACGATCACCCTCGGCGGCGCCGTCACCGGGTTGGGCATCGAGTCGACGTCGTTCCGCAACGGTCTGCCGCACGAGTCGGTGCTCGAGATGGACATCCTCACCGGCACAGGCGAAATCGTGCGCACGTCGGCCACCGAACACCCCGATCTGTTCGCAACCTTCCCCAATTCGTATGGCACGCTCGGGTATTCGGTTCGGTTGAAGATCGAGCTGGAGCCGGTCAAGCCGTTCGTGGTTCTGCGCCACCTGCGCTTCCACTCCATCGCCGAGCTCGTCGAGGCGATGGACCGCATCATCGAAACGGGCGGCTGGAACGGCGAGCGGGTCGACTACCTCGACGGTGTCGTGTTCACCGCCGACGAGAGCTACCTGTGTCTGGGCACACAGTCGGCCACGCCGGGCCCCGTCAGCGACTACACCGGCCAGCAGATCTACTACCGGTCCATCCAGCATCCGGCCGGGGAGAAGCACGACCGGTTGACGATCCATGACTACCTGTGGCGCTGGGATCCCGACTGGTTCTGGTGCTCACGGGCTTTCGGCGCCCAGAACCCTCGGATCAGGCGCATCTGGCCGCGACGCCTTCGGCGCAGCAGCTTCTACTGGAAGCTGATCGGCTACGACCAGCGCTTCGACATCGCCGATCGCATCGAGAAGCGCAACGGCCGGCCACCGCGGGAGCGGGTCGTGCAGGACATCGAGGTGCCGATCGAGAACACCGCCGAGTTCGTGGAATGGTTCCTGGCCACGATCCCGATCGAACCGATCTGGTTGTGCCCGTTGCGCCTGCGCGAATCGACGAGTTCAGCTGATGGCTGGCCGTTGTATCCGATTCGGCCGCAGCACAGTTACGTCAACGTCGGATTCTGGTCCTCGGTGCCTATCGGGCCGCAGGAGGGGTACACGAACAAGATGATCGAGCGGAAGGTCAGCGACCTCGCCGGACACAAATCCCTGTACTCGGACGCCTTCTACTCGCGGGAGGAGTTCGACGAGCTCTACGGCGGCGAGGTGTACACCACTGTGAAGAAGACCTACGACCCGGACTCACGGTTTCTGGACCTGTATGCGAAGGCGGTGCGGCGACAATGACGACCTTTCGAGAGACGGCCGAGGCCCCGAAGCTGACGCTGGCCGAGATCCTGGAGATATTCGCCTCGGGCACGCAGCCGCTGAGGTTCACCGCCTACGACGGCAGCAGCGCCGGGCCCGACGACGCCGATCTCGGCCTGGATCTGCTGACCCCGCGCGGCACCACCTACCTCGCGACCGCTCCCGGTGATCTGGGCCTGGCGCGCGCCTACATCTCCGGCAACCTCGACATGCGGGGTGTGCACCCTGGTGATCCGTACCCGTTGCTCAACGCGCTGACCGAGAAGCTGGACTTCAAGCGGCCTTCGGCGCGGGTGCTGGCTCAGATCATCCGTTCGATCGGCATCGAGCACCTCAAGCCGATCTCACCGCCGCCACAGGAGGCGCTGCCACGTTGGCGCCGCTTCGCAGAAGGACTGCGGCACAGCAAGACTCGTGACGCCGAGGCCATCCATCACCACTACGACGTGTCGAACACCTTCTACGAGTGGGTGCTGGGGCCGTCGATGACCTACACCTGTGCCTGCTATCCGCGGCCGGATGCGTCGTTGGAAGAGGCGCAGGAGAACAAATACCGATTGGTGTTCGAGAAGCTGCGGTTGCAGCCCGGCGACCGGTTGCTCGACGTCGGCTGCGGTTGGGGCGGCATGGTGCGCTACGCGGCCCGGCACGGCGTGAACGCGATCGGCGTCACGCTGTCCCGCCAGCAGGCCGAGTGGGCCCAGAAAGCCATCGCCGACGAGGGATTGGGCGATCTGGCGCAGGTGCGCCACAGCGATTACCGCGACGTGCGGGAATCCCAATTCGACGCCGTGTCCTCGATCGGTCTGACCGAACACATCGGGGTGGCCAACTATCCGGCCTACTTCCGGTTCCTGAAGTCCAAGCTGCGCACCGGTGGGTTGCTCCTCAACCACTGCATCACCCGGCACGACAACCGACACGGCGCCGCTGCGGGTGGGTTCATCGACCGCTACGTGTTCCCCGACGGGGAGCTGACCGGGTCCGGCCGCATCATCACCGAGATCCAGGACGTCGGCCTGGAGGTGCTGCACGAGGAGAACCTGCGTCACCACTACGCGATGACGCTGCGGGACTGGTGTCGCAACCTCGTCGCCAACTGGGATCAGGCGGTCGACGAAGTGGGGCTGCCCACCGCCAAGGTGTGGGGTCTGTACATGGCGGCCTCGCGAGTGGGCTTCGAGCAGAACGCGATTCAACTGCACCAGGTGTTGGCCGCGAAGCTCGATGAACATGGCCGCGACGGCGGCCTGCCGCTGCGGCCCTGGTGGACCGCCTGACCGCTCACCCGTCGATACGGCGCGCGCCCAGCTCGCTCTGCAGCAGCTCCAACGCCGCTTCCTCCGGGTCGCGGCGGGGGGCGGCGGGGTCGATCGTGCCGGCCTCGGCCAGCATGCTCTCCTCGTCGTCCCCGTCCGGCGGTGGTGGCGGCTCGTCGGGTATCCGGCGCGGCTGAGCGGGCGCAGGCGCCGCGGCGGGTGCGGAGCCCACCTCGCAGCGCACGGCCCAGTTCACCCCCAGCGCGTCCTTGAGCGCCTCCCGGATGACGTCGGCGTTGCGCTGCTCGGTCAACCGTTTGGCCAGCGGCGCCGACTCGTGGCTGAGGATCAGCGTGCCGTCCTCCACCGCGCGCACGATCGCCCCGGCCAGCATCACCTCGGTGGTGCGGCTGCGCTCCCTGACCTTCTCGCGCACCGTGGTCCACATGCTGCGCACGGCCGCGGCGTTCGGCTCACCCGCCGCGACCGCAGCCGCGGGGGTGACGGGTGGGACTTCGACCGCGGGCGCAGCGGGCGGGCGCACCGGCGGCGGTGACGAAACCGGTTCGGGCGCCGCAGGTTCCGGTGCGGCGGGAGCCGGCGCAGCAGGTGCGGAAGGCGCCGGTGCCGCCGGCCTCGGTGGCGCCGCCTGCGGGGCGGGCGGTGGTGTCGGCGGTGTCGGCGGTGCGGCGGGCCGAACGGAAGGCTGCTCGACGGCTTGTTCCGCCACCTTGGTCTTGCGGACGTACTGCTTGACCGGCGCCGCGGCAGCAGGGGTGGCGCCCCCGTCGGCGGGGATCGACATGTCCAGGCGGGTCTCGATGCGTTCCACCCGCTGCAACAGCGCGGACTCGGTGTCGCTGGCCGACGGCAGCAGCAGGCGCGCGCACACCACTTCGAGCAGGAGCCGCGGCGCCGTCGCTCCGCGCATCTCCCCCAGCCCGGCGTGCACCACCTCGGCGTAGCGGGTCAGCGTGGCCGTCCCGATCCGCGCCGCCTGATCGCGCATCCTGTCCAACTCGTCCTCGGCCCCGTCCACCACGCCGCGGGCGACAGCGTCCGGCACGGCCTGCAGCACGATCAGGTCCCGGAACCGCTCCAGCAGATCCGTCGCGAAGCGGCGCGGGTCGTGGCCCGCGTCGACGACACCCTCGACCGCGCCGAACAACGCCGCTGCGTCACCGGCGGCGAGCGCATCGATCGCATCGTCGATCAGCGCGACGTCCGTGGCCCCCAGCAGCGCCAGTGCACGCTGGTAGGCGACATGGTTCCCGTCGGCGCCGGCGAGCAGTTGATCGAGGACCGACAGCGTGTCTCGCGGTGAGCCGCCGCCGGCCCGGATGACGAGCGGGTACACCGCGTCGTCGACGTCGACGCTCTCCGAGGCGACGATCTTCTCGATCAGTGACCGCATGATGCGGGGCGCCAGCAGCCGGAACGGATAGTGGTGGGTGCGCGAGCGGATGGTCGGCAGCACCTTCTCCGGCTCGGTGGTGGCGAACACGAAGATCAGGTGGTCCGGCGGTTCCTCGACGATCTTGAGCAGGGCATTGAAACCCTCCTTACTGACCATGTGCGCTTCGTCGATGATGAAGATCCGGTACCGCGATTGCGCAGGGGCGTAGAACGCGCGGTCCCGGAGTTCACGGGTGTCGTCGACCCTGCCGTGGCTGGCGGCGTCGAGCTCGGTGACGTCGACGCTGCCCGGACCGTTGGGCGCCAACGCCACGCACGACGGGCACACCCCGCAGGGCGTGGAGGTCGGGCCCTGCTCGCAGTTCAGCGACCGCGCCATGATGCGCGCCGAGGACGTCTTTCCGCAGCCCCGCGGCCCCGAGAACAGGTACGCATGGTTGATGCGGCCCGAGTTCAGCGCGATGGACAACGGCTCGGTGACGTGTTCCTGGCCGACGACCTCGGCGAAGGTCGCCGGTCGGTACTTACGGTAGAGAGCCACGGAAGCAGGCTACCGACCCCATCCGACTACTTCGCGGCCTACTTCGCGGCTTACTTGTCGGCCAGCAGTGACTCGGTGGCCGACAGCAGCGCGCACGTGGCCAACCCGTCGATCGCTTCGCGCAGATCGGCCATCCCCGGGAACGTCGGCGCGATCCGGATGTTGCTGTCTTCCGGGTCTTTTCGGTATGGGAACGAGGCGCCGGCCTCGGTCACGGCGATCCCCGCATCTTTGGCCAACGCTACGGTGCGCTTGGCCGTCCCGGGCAGCACGTCGAGGCTGACGAAGTAGCCGCCCTTGGGGTCGGTCCACGACGCGATCTTGGACTCGCCCAGCCGGTCCTCCAGGATCTCCTGGACGAGCGCGAACTTTGGCGCGAGCAACTCCTGGTGGCGCTGCATGTGCAGCCGGACCCCGTCGGCGTCGCCGAAGAAGCGCAGGTGCCGAAGCTGATTGACCTTGTCGGGTCCGATCGACTTCTTGCCCGCGTGCTGTAGGTACCACGCGATGTTGCCCAGCGATCCGCCGAAGAAGCTGACCCCTGCCCCGGCGAAGGTGATCTTCGAGGTCGAGGCGAACACGAGGGGCCGATTCGGGTGGTTGGCGGCCGCGGCCAGGCCCAGCACGTCGACCTGCTTGGCGAACTCGTGGGTGAGCGTGTGCACCATGTAGGCGTTGTCCCACATCAAGCGGAAGTCGGTTGCGGCCGTTGGCATCTGAACCAACCGGCGAACCACTTCCCAGGAATAGGTGGCACCGGTGGGGTTGGCGTACACCGGCACGCACCACATGCCCTTAATCGCCGGGTCCACGGCGACGAGTTCTTCGATGAGGTCGACGTCGGGCCCGTCCTCGCGCATCGGCACCGTGATCATCTCGATGCCGAGGCTCTCGGTGATCGCGAAGTGACGGTCGTACCCGGGCGCCGGGCACAGGAACTTCACACCTGTGCCGTCGCGCAGGTCGTCGATCCAGGGCCGGGGCGAGTCGACGCCGCCGTGCAGCAGCGAATAGACGACCACGTCGTGCATGAACTCGAGGCTGGCGTTGTTGCCCGCGATCAGGTTCGACGCTCCGATACCCAGCAGCTCGCCGAAAATGGCGCGCAGGGCAGGGAGGCCGTGCAGACCGCCGTAGTTGCGGGTGTCGGTGCCGTCGGGGTCTCGGAACGCATCCGGACCTTCTCCAGGCAGGCTCAGCAGCGCATTGGACAGATCGAGTTGGGCAGGTGACGGCTTGCCGCGGGTGAGGTCGAGCGCGAGCTTCTTGGCCTGCAGCTCGGCGTAGTTACGCTGCTGCAGTTCGTGCTGCTGGGCCAGCTCTTCGCGGCTCAGCGACTGAAACGCCACGGCTCGCCTTTCCCGTCGTGTGGGTGACATGAAGGGGACCCCGCGCACCCGCCAGAGCCCGTTGACCCTTGCTGCCTTCCGGCCCTGGGGGAGTTCACAGGATGGACGCCGCGCGGGGTCCACGAGGAGTCTAGCGGGTGGCGGATTTTTCGAGCCACCATGGCAGTCGGTTACCATTGCCGACGGAGGATTCGCCTAGTGGCCTATGGCGCTCGCCTGGAACGCGGGTTGGGTTAACAGCCCTCGCGGGTTCAAATCCCGCATCCTCCGCACTCGCCCGGGGTGCGATCGACCGGTTCACCCACGTCATCGCACCCCGGGCACCACGATCGAGGAGGAGTATGGGCCGCACCGTCGCGGTGGTCTGGCACGTGTCGTTCGCCGTTGCCGCAGGTGTCCTCTACTACTTCTTCGTCCTTCCCCGCACTTTTGAACTGCTCGGCGACACCTCGCACACGCTGGGCTCCGCGATGCGAATTGTCACCGGCGCGCTGATCGGCCTGGCCGCGCTGCCCGTCGTGTTCACGCTGCAACGCACCCGCCGGCCCGAGTTCGGCGTGCCCCACGTGGCGCTCCGGTTGCGCACCGCCTCGATCGTCCTGCACGTGCTGGCCGCGGTCCTGATCATCGGGACGGCGATCGCCGAGATCTGGATCTCGCTGGACAGCGCCGGACAGTGGTTGTTCGGCATCTACGGCGCGGCCGCGGCGATCGCGCTGCTCGGGTTCCTCGGGTTCTACCTGGCCTTCGTCGCGGAGCTGCCGCCGCCGCCCCCGAAACCGGTGAAGGTCAAGCAGCGCACGTCTCGGCGGCGCCGGAAAGACGACACCGGCACCGAGGCCGGTGACGACAGCAGTGACGACGCGACTGACAGCGCAGACGCAGACGGCCAGACCGATGACGAGGCCGGAGACGTGTCGGAGGAGCCGACCACCGGTAGCGACGCCGACGACTCCGACGACGGTTCCGAGGACGATTCCGACGGCCCCGGCAAGCTGCAGAACAAGCGCCCCAGCGGCAAGGGCACGCTGCTCAGCAGGCGTCGCCGCACCCGCGGTTCGGTCGCGGTCGAGGACTGAGCAAGCACGAGCTCGTTCGACAGCAGCTCATCCGACAGCCACTATTGACGCTATGGGTTCTTTTCCCCGGTTGAGGTTCGCCCTGGCCGCAGTGATCGCAGCGATGGCATTCGTCGCCCCGGTGGCGCCGGCCTCCGCTGCCCCCACCGACCTGGTCGCCGTCTCGATGCAGGTCGAGCCGTCAGTCGTGCGGATCGACACCCAGGTCGACTACCAGGGCGTCATCGGCGCGGGTACCGGCTTCGTGATCGACCCCGGAGGCCAGGTCCTGACCAACTTCCACGTCGTCCAGGGCGCAGACCGCATCACCGGCACCGTGAACGGACGCGCCTACCCCGCGACCCTGGTCGGGTACGACCGCAAGCGCGACGTCGCCGTGCTCCAGTTACTGGGTGCCGTCGGCCTTCCGCCCGCCCGGATCGGTGATTCGAACATCCTGGTTCCCGGTGAACCCGTCATCGCGCTGGGCAACGCCTCGGGCACCCAGAGTCCGCTGACGCAGGAGGCGGGCACATTCACGGCCTTTGGTCAGACGGTCAACGCCGAGGACACGCTGACCGGCTCCAGCGACGAGATCACCGGCCTGATCGAGTTCGCCGCACCGGTGCGGGCGGGCGACTCGGGCGGCCCCGTCGTCAACGCCAACGGCGAAGTCGTCGGCATCACCACCGCCGCGTCGGTGAACTTCCGGATGGGCCCGGGCGGCAAGGGGTTCGCGATCCCGATCAACGACGCAATGTCGATCGCGAACCAGATCCGTGCCGGGGCGGCGTCGGACAGCGTGCACATCGGCCCCCCGGTCCTGCTGGGCGTCGGTATACGGGCCGCCGACCGCGGCGAAACGGGCGTCGTCATCCAGGAGGTGCTGCGCGGTGGCCCGGCCGAGCAGGCCGGACTGGCCGACGGCGATCTGCTGCTCGCTGTGGACGGGGTGCGGCTGGACTCGTCGAAGTCGCTGCCCGCCGTGCTGGACCGGCACTACCCCGGCGACGTCGTCGATCTGACCTGGATCGACCGCAGCGGTGGCACGCGCACCGGCAAGGCGGTCCTCACCCCGGGTACCTGACCCGCTGTCCTCCCGGCGAGCAGACACAATCTCGAGCTTTTCGCGCGTGTCGCGCTCGAGTTCGCGTCTGCTCGCCACTTTGACGGTGGGTGCGCGGTCAGTCCGGTATCGCCCGCAACGTCGCGGCGATGACGTCGATCACCTGCTGCGGCTGCTTCTCCAGATAAAAGTGCCCGCCGGAGAAGGTGTGCACGCTGCCAGCCGCCGAGGTGTGCTCATGCCACGCCGATGCGTCGGCCACGCTGGTCTTCGGGTCATCGGTCGCGGTCATCACGACCACGGGTACGTGGATGCCGATGTCGGTGTCGCGGTGGTAGGCCTGTAGCGCGCGGTAGTCGTTGCGGAACGCCGGCAGGAACGTCTCGAGCATCTCCTTGTTCTCCAGCACCCGCGGGTCGGTGCCGCCGAGCTGGCGCATCACGTCCACCAGCTCGCGGTCGTCCTTGTGGTCCCGTTCGTCGCCGTAGCGGCTGGGTGCTCGCGAACCGGAGGCGAAGATCGTCACCGGGGCGCGGCGCTGCGATGCCTCCAGCCTGCGGGTCACCTCGAACGCCAACACGGCACCCATGCTGTGCCCGAAGAACGCCATCGGCCCGGCGGGCACCGCGGCCAGCTCGGTGGTGATCTGGTCGGCGAGCTCATCGATGGTCTCGACGAACGGTTCCCTGTACCGGTCCTGCCTGCCCGGATACTGCACCGCGAAGACGTCGAACTCCGGGGACAGCGCCCGCGACAACGGAAAGTAGTAGCTGGCCGATCCACCTGCGTGCGGGAAGCACACCAGACGCAGTGGCGCTGACGGTGCGGGAGTGAAGTTGCGGATCCAGGGGCTCCGCCGCGGTTCGGTCACGGCTGCGCCGCCGGCGGGGCGGGTGGTGGCGGCGGCGCGCCGGGTGGCGGCGGTGGAGGCGGTGGTTCTTCCACGACGCGCAGGACGTTCACCGACAGCCGCGCTCCCGGTGGCCCTTCGATCTGGACGTCCTTGAAGATCTCCGCCTTCTCGCCCTGCACGGTGAACCGGCCCGGCTGCGGCGCGGTACCGCCGGTGACCTCGTACTCGACGGCGAACGGCGTCTCCGGGAAAGGATGCAGCCCAACGTATTTGGGTTCGATCGTGTAGGTGTACACGCACGGGCCGTTGGGCTGGCAGGTCTGGTTGGTCACCGTGACCCCGATCAGGAACTCCTTGACCGTGGGCACCGACGGCGGTGGCGGAGCGGGCGGTGTCCGACGCGGGACCGCGGACTGCTGCTCGTCGGACCTGGCCACCAGCACGAGCGACGCGATGCCGACGCCGCTGGCCAGCACTCCGATGATCGCCAGCGCGGCGAGGAGTTTGCGGAAGGTCACCTGGGCAGGGTAGCGGCTGACGTCACTCTGAGACGCTATCGCCCTCCGGGTCAGAGCGGGAACGGCGGCCGGCCGACGCCGCTGATCATCAGATGTCCGCCCGGGGTCCGCTCCACGAGCCGAGCGGCCACATCGTCGTCGGCCACGCACAGCCGGGCCGCGGCGCTGCCCGATCGGACGTCCGCCGGCGCGTCGTAGACGGTGCCCTGCCAGTGGTAGCGCCCGTCGAACGGATTGATCGACCCCGTCAACCGGACCCGTACCGAATGACGCACGTCGCCGACGACCAGGCTGGCCGGTCCGGCGTAGCCGGGCCTGCCCACCTCCCCGTCACCCAGATCGGTCACAGGAAGTGACTACGCTTCCACATCCGGCGGGCCACCGGCCCCATCAGCCCGACGTCGTCGAGGAACTCACCCAGCGAGGCGAAACCCGTTCGCTGGACGGCGTGGAAGTGCGGGTTGGCGCGGGCCTGTCGTTGCGCTTCGGCGCCGTCGAGACCCACCCGTTGGTAGAGACCGCGCCGGGTGAAGTTCTGGAGGTAGAGCCGGGCGCCGAGGCCATGCAGATTCGCCAGGAGCCAGCGCATGCGCGGCGACAGCGAGCCGACGTCCCGGCGGATGCCGTCGCGGGCGAACTGGATGTGGCGGGCCTCCTCGGTGACGTGGATGCGCATAACCCGCTGCACCAGGGGCTGAACGTCGTCGCCGTCCTCGAGGATCCTGCGTTGCAACGCATCGAAGATCTCCTCCCCGACCAACGCTGCGATCCACAGCATCGGGCCGCGGAACACGAAGGCCATCGCATTGACCCGGCGCGCTGCATTCCCGGTGGGCCAGAAGGGCTCCACGCCCACGCGCTCGATCGCCTTGCCGAACATCAGCATGTGGCGCGCCTCGTCACCCAGCTCGGTCAGCTCGTAGAACGTGCTGTGCGCCGTCGGCGAGGAGTGGATCATGCCGCGTAGCAACGACTGATTGAGCATGTTCTCGAACCAGATCCCCATCGACAGGTAGTTGACGAACTCCTGCCGCGACAGTTCGAACCGCTGCTGCTGGGACATCTGCTCCCACAGCGGCGTGCCGTAGAGCGACGACATCTGCGGCGGGACGTAGTACTTGTCATCGGCCAGTGGGGCGTCCCAGTCGATGTCGACGACGGGTTCGTAGGACTTCTTGGCCGAGCCCTTGAGCAGCCGCAGCGAGATGTCCTCCCGACTGGCACCACTACCGGGCGTGGTCGACGAGATGGTCATGCCGCCTATTCTTCTTCACCTCTGTGGGCAGCTTCTCGCCCCGAACGGCCAAACTTTCCCGCTGAAACTGCCTTGAGAGGGCAACCGCGGGTTCCCGCGCCCGTACGATCGTCGGCATGGCCGAGCCACGGACCCCGGGACCGCGAATCGTCGGGCTGCCGCCGCACACGCTCGCCGCGATGCGGGCGGGGTTGCCTGACCTGATCGACCGCATGGTGTTGGCCGTGATCGCCGAGGTACCCGCGCTGGCAGCCGCTGCCGAGGAGTCGTGGCGGCCGGTCATCGACGCATCGGCCGACCAGCTGTTGGGTGCCTTGCTGAACCAATTGCACGCGTCGACAGAACCGCTCACGGCCGTGCCGATGCAGGACGTGCTGGACACGGCCTACCGCTTCGGCCGCCGTGAAGCCCGCAACGGCCGCCCCACTGAGGTGCAGCTGGCGGCTTACCGGGTGGGGGCGCGCGAACTGTGGCGCGACTGGAGTTCTCTGGCTGTGCGTGACGGCATCGACCGAGACCAGATCAGCGCATTCGCCGAGATGTTCTTTGCCTACCTGGATCAGATCTCGGCAGCAGGAGTGGCGGGTTATGCCGAGGAACAGGCGAAGTCAGGGTTGGACCGCGAGCGGCAGCGGGAGCGGCTGGTTCGCCTGGTGTTGAGCGGCGCGCCCACGGAGGAGCTGGAACGCGCTGCAGCAGAGGCGAATTGGATTGTCCCGCGCACGCTCACAGCGGTCGTGTTGGCGAGCCGGCGGCATGCCGCGATCTCGGCAGATCCACGCACGCTCAATGTGCCCGAGGATGCCATCGAGGAGGTGGCCTCCGGTCAGCATGTCGTCATCGTCTGCGATGTCGGCGGCACGGCCCGCGCACCGTTCCTCGTGTCGCTGGAAACGTCGAATGCGGTTGTGGGACCGGCGACGCCGTGGCAGACGGCGCGATCGTCGGTACGCCGGGCGGTTCGGGCCGCGGCGCTGCGCGGACCGGATGCCGTCGGCGTCCTGGACACCGACGAGTTCCTCCCGGAACTGGTGGTCAGCGCCGACGCCGAAGCCCTTGCGGACCTGCGCAATCGGGTGCTTGCGCCGTTGGCGGGGATGCCCGACCGGGCGCGGGACCGGCTCGTCGAGACGCTGCGGTCCTGGTTGTTGCACCAGGGCCGCCGCGAGGACGTGGCTGCCGAGCTGTACGTCTCGCCCTCGACGATCCGCTATCGGTTGCGACAACTGCGCGACGCCTACGGCGATAGGTTGCAGGATTCGCGAACGATCGCCGAACTCACTGTCGCCCTTGCGGTTACGTGATCGGATTTCCCTCGTCGTCCCAGTGCGCCGCGACCTTCTTGCTGGGCTGCACACGCGGTGGTTCGCCCGGCATCTTCGGGTAGCTCGGCGGGTACGGCAGGTCGCCGAGCCCGCGGTCTTCGTCGGCGGCCACCATCTCCAGCAGCGGCTCGATCGACTGGGCGACGTCGTCGATGCCGGCCCACGGATCGGGCCGGCCGGCGACGAAGTCGGGCACCGTCTGAATGGTGTAGTCGTCGGGATCGGCCGTGCGCAGCTCGTCCCACGTCAACGGCGTCGACACCGTGGCGATCGGCGTCTTGCGCACCGAGTACGGCGAGGCGAACGTGCGATCGCGCGCGTTCTGGTTGTAGTCGATGAACAACCGCTCACCCCGCTCCTCCTTCCACCACGACGTCGTCACCGCGTCGGGCGCCCGCCGCTCGACCTCGCGGGCCAGCGCGATCCCGGCCCGGCGCACCGCGACGAAATCCCACTCGGGTGCGATGCGCAGGAACACGTGCACGCCGCGCCCGCCCGACGTCTTCGGATACCCGACCAGGCCGTGCTCGTCGAGCAGCGGCTTGAGCACGTCGACCGCCACCGCGACAGCCTCGGCGAAACCGGTGCCCGGCTGGGGGTCGAGGTCGACGCGCAACTCGTCGGGGTGTTCGGTGTCCGGGCAACGCACCTGCCACGGATGCAAGGTCACCGAACCCATCTGCGCGGCCCATATGATCGCCGACGGGTGGGTGATCTTCAGGGCGTCGGCGGTGCGGCCGGACGGAAAGGTGACGGTGCAGGTCTCGAGGTAGTCGGGATGCTTCTGCGGCACCCGCTTCTGGTAGATCTCCTCACCGTCGATGCCGTCGGGGAAGCGTTGCAGGTGCACCGGCCGGTCCCGCAGCAACGCGACCATGCGGTCGGCCACCGACAGGTAGTACTCGACCAGCTTGCCCTTGGTGCCCTCGGCGCCGAGCTTCGGGAAATACGGCTTGTCCGGGTTGGTCAGCCGGACCTTCACCCCGTCGACATCGAGTTCGGTTGCGGAACTGGGCATCAATTCCCCTCCCCCGTCGCTTCGCTCGCCCCGGAGGACTCCAGAACGTCGTAGAGGTCGTAGGTCGCCGGCACGTCGAGCTGGTCGAAGGTGCAGCTGGCCGGGTCGCGATCGGGGCGCCACCGGCGGAACGTCACCGCGTGGCGGAAGCGGTCCCCTTCCATCTGGTCGTAGGCGACCTCGCACACCCGCTCGGGCCGCACCGGGATCCAGCGCTTGTCCGCGGCGGAGTTCCAGCGGCTCGGCTCCCCGTCCCGGACGTCATCACCGATGCGCAACGGCTCGAGATCGGCCAGCAGCGACAGCCGCGCCTTCGCGGTGAACGAGGCGGCCCCGCCGACCATCTGCAGCTCACCGTCGTCTCGGTACAGGCCGAGCAGGATCGAGCCGATACCCTCTCCGCTCTTGTGGATTCGATAGCCGATCGCCACGCAATCGGCGTCGCGGGCATGCTTGACCTTCACCATGTCGCGCTTACCCGGCAGGTACACGCCACCGAGTCGCTTGGCGATCACCCCGTCCAACCCCGCGCCCTCGAAGTCCTGCAGCCACTGCGTGCCCAGCGCGGAGTCCTCGGTGGTTCGGGTGACGTGGCACCACTGCTTCTCATTGACCGCCTCGATCAAGGCTTCTCGCCGGGTCCGGAAGGGCTCCTTCAGCAGCGAGGTGTCACCGACAGCGAGGGCGTCGAAACCGATGAAGTGCGCCGGTGTCTGCTCCGACAGCATCCGCACGCGCGACTCGGCGGGATGGATTCGCTGGCTCAGCGACTCCCAGTCCAGCCTCACACGGCCCCCCATGTCGCGTGGCACCACGATCTCTCCGTCGAGCACGCAGCGCGGCGCCAGTTCGTCGCGCACCGCGTCGAGGACCTCAGGGAAATAGCGGGCCAGATCCTTGCCGCTGCGCGAGAGCAGCACCACCTCGTCGCCGTCGCGGAACACCAACGCCCGGAACCCGTCCCACTTGGGCTCATACGACCACACACCGGCCTCTGCGGGGACCGCCTTCTGCGCCTTGGCCAGCATCGGCTCCAGCGGCGGCATCACGGGCAGATCCATGGCTTCCATAGTCACGTAGACCCGAGTACCCAGACAATCTCATCGCGCTCAGTTGCTGATGCCGACTCCCACACCGCCCAGACCACCCTCGATCCAGACGCCGCCGTCGTCGTGATCGTTGGGGCACGACACGTCGACGTAGACCGTCGTGAACGTCTCTGGCGGCGGGCCCGTGAGATCCGGATTGTGCACACCCAGCGAGCGGCACTCCGACAGCGGTCGACTGCTGATGCCGCTCACCCAGTTGATGGCGACGTCGTACCCCTGATCTTCGAGTTCGTCGATGACGGCTGCCGCCGAGCTCGGTTCGGCTGCGCAGGGGGCTGCGAGCAGCACGGCCACCGGCAGGCAGAGCACGACTCGGAGCATGCCCCCATCATGCGCTCATCGCAGCGCCCGGTTCAGCAGATACAGAAACGGCCGGTGGCTCGCTCGGCCGTCGCGGCGCAGCGGCATGCTGTCGATCGCCGCGGCATACCAGTCGGCCCGCTCGATCCCGGTGAAGTCGAGCCGCCGACCGCGGTGCGCCGCGACACCGAGCAGCAGCAGAGCGCCGGCGCGGCCGTTGCCCTCCCGAAACGGGTGAATCTGGTTGTAATCAGCGTAGATCCGGGCGAGTTCGTACGCCAATCGTGGCGAGTCGTGATCTCCACCGCTCAGCCGCTGCGCCCGGTCGTGCACCGTGGCCATCGCGTCGGCGATCGCCGACACAGAACCGAAAGACTGCTTGCCCCGGCGCAATTCAACGGTCCGATAGCGGCCCGCCCAGTCGTAAACCCCGCCGAACAGATGCCGGTGAATGTCGCGGACGTCGAGCGGTTGCTCAGCGGGCCGACGACACAGCCACTCCGCCATGCGCGCCGCGGAGGTCATGTACTCGAGATCGGCGAGAGCATCGGCAGTGGTGACTCCGAACTCGTTGCGCAGCAGCGATGTTCCCGGGATCAGATAAGGCGCGGGCCGTCCGATCCGCAGCCGCCGACGCTGCCGAACGGGCGGGGGGTGGCGGCGCCGGTAGCCGGCCAGATGATCGTCGCAGCGAAGCTCCCCCCGCGCGATCGCGGCGAGCGACTCGAGGTGTTCGGCGTCGGGGCGCCACCCCTCGATGCGGTGTACGGCCACCGTCGTCGCGACGACGTGCTCCTCGGCGTCCATCTACTGGTCGGCGAACGCCGACACCGACGCCAGATAGCCGAGTTTGCGCATCACGCCGGACACCTCCCGGGCGACGCTGCGTAACGCGGCACGGTCCTGGGGGGACAACTCACCAAGGGCGACCACGTCCCCCACTGTGCGGCCGGTCCGCAGATTCGCAACCCGGGCCTGCCACCGGAACCGCATCAACCACTGCTGGCACTCGCGCAGCGTCTCGGCGTCGTCGGAGTCGAGCACCCCGCCTGCGGCGCCGTCGACCAACCGTTGCCGGGTGGTCAGCTCGGTGGAACCGACCGACAGCGCGGCCCAGCGCGCCATCTTGACCACCGGGTCGAGCACGGCGCGCTTGACGTCGACGGCGTCCCCGGCGCTGACGAACACCCGCAGCCGCGACGGGACCGAAGCCCGCACCGCCGTCGCGTCCTGCAGCATCGCCTGACGCACCGCGTAGTGCCGGCCGGCCGCGGCAGCCGCACCCACCCGCATCGCGTCCTCCGCGCCGGCCAGGGCAGACGCATCGGCCACCAAACCGGTCATCACCACGCCCCGGTCCCGCTCGGGCTCGGTCGCCCAGCGTTCGATGCCCTCGTCCCAGCTGCTCCGCCGCCGGCAGAACCGCGACCGGCTGGCAAGCACGCCGTTGGCGTCGCCACCGATCCCACTGCGTTCCAGCAGCGCATGCACCTGCGCGGCACGGGCCAGCAGGTCGGCCTTCTCGGGGTCACCGACCCCGTCGCCGAGCATCACCATCGTCTCGACGTCGGACCCCGGCACGGCCTCTCCTCGGGCCACGCTCCCCGAGACCAACCACGTCCAGTCCGCCGGTTCCACCACGCGCACCGCGGCCGCCACGGCGCGGCGCAGCACCGCCGACCACGCCTGTGACGCTTCGGGCCGTCGGGAGAGGCCGGCCATCGCACGGGCGATCTCGGCACGCAGAGCCGCTTCGTCGGCACACATGTCGAGCGCGGTGACGGTCTGCGCGAGATCATGACCGTGCGACATGGAGTTGATTGTGGCCTTTCCAGGCTCCGGTCACACAGCCGTGACATCACCGAAACGGCCAGCACACGATCGTTTCGTACGTTTCTGTCGCACGACAGGAATGTCTATGTCAGGAGCGCCATGACCGCCGGCTACGATCCCGCCATCTCCTCCGCCGAGGACGCCTCCACCCTGGAGGAACTCGGCTACACCCAGGAACTCCACCGAGGCATCGGCGGCTACGCCTCGTTCGCGGCCGGCTTCTCGTTCGTCTCGATCCTGACCACGGTGTTCGCGTTCTTTCCGCTCGGCTTCGCCCTCGGCGGTCCCTCGTTCTTCTTCACCTGGCCCATCGTCTTCGTCTGCCAGTTCTGCGTGTGCCTCGTCTTCGCCGAACTGTCCGGCAAGTTCCCCGTCGCCGGCGCGATCTACCAGTGGTCACGACGACTGGCCGGCAACGCGATCGGCTGGTTCGCCGGATGGTTCATGCTCATCGGCTACATCGTGTCGATCGCCGCGCTGGCCATCGCGATGCAGACGGTGCTGCCGCCCATCTGGAGCGGGTTCCAGCTGGTCGGTGAGGACATGGACCCGCTGTCGGTCGACGGCGCCACCAACGGCATCATCCTCGGCGCCGTCACGATCGTGATCTGCACGATCATCAGCGCCGTCGGCGTGCGGTTCATGGCCCGGATCACGGTGACCGGGGTGACGCTGGAGATCGTCGGCGTCATCCTCATCATCGGCGCGATGTTCCTGACCGCCGAGCGCAGCCCCGCAAAGGCCGTGCTCGACACCGGTGGCCATGGCACCGGCGTGCACTACCTGCCGGCGTTCCTGGCCTCGATGCTGATGGCCGCTTACGTGATGTACGGATTCGACAGCGCCGCAGAGCTCTCCGAGGAGACCCGCGACCCGCGGCGCACCGCACCCAAGGCGATCGTGACCGCACTGCTCGTCTCGTTCCTCGGCGGTGGATTGATGATCGTGGCCGCGCTGATGTCGGCCCCCGTCCTCGGCGACGACCTCGCCCACGGCGGGATGGCCTGGGTGATCGAGAGCCAGCTCGACACGTGGCTCGGCAAGACGCTGCTGGGCCTGGTGGCCGTCGCGATCTTCTCGGCGACGCTGGCGATCCAGGCGTCGGCCTCGCGGGTGATGTTCTCGATGGCCCGCGACAACCGGTTGCCGTTCGGCTCGTTCCTCGCGAAGGTCAACAAGCGCACCGGCACACCGGTCATCACCGGCATCTCGGTCAGCGCGCTGGCCATCCTGGTGCTGCTGGTCAACCTCGGTCAGGCCAGCGTGTTCGCCGCGATCGCGTCGGTGTCGGTGGTCATCGTCTATCTCGCCTACCTGATGGTCACGGTGCCTGCGCTGATGCACCGGCTGCGCGGGACCAGCCTGTCGCACGGGAAACCGATCATGGACCTGGGCCGCTGGGGGATCCCGGTCAACCTGATCGCGGTCGTGATGGGCGCACTGCTGGTGATCAACATCGGCTGGCCGCGTCAGGAGGTCTACAACCCCGACGGCGACTCGCTGTTCCTGCAGTACTTCGCGCTGATCTTCGTGGTGCTCACCCTCGTCGTCGGGTTCGCGGCCTACCGGACGGTCAAGGATCGTGACGGCGCGCCCGACCCGGTCGACGCACTGGTCGGCAGGAAGCGCTGAGCCGGCCGGTCAGAATGGGAGTCGATGAGACTCCCCGTGCTGCCGCCCGTGTCGCCGATGCTGGCGAAGTCGGTCCCCGAGATCCCGCCGGACGCGTGGTACGAGCCGAAGTGGGACGGGTTCCGGTCGATCCTTTTCCGCGACGGTCACGACGTCGAACTCGGCAGCCGCAACGAGCGGCCGATGACGCGCTACTTCCCCGAGATCGCCGACGCCGCACGGGCCGAGCTGCCGCCGCGCTGCGTGATCGACGGCGAGATCGTCATCGCCACCGCCGACGGCCTGGATTTCGAGGCGCTGCAGCTGCGCCTGCACCCTGCCGCCTCGCGGGTACGGATGCTGGCCGAGCAGACCCCGGCCGCGTTCATCGCCTTCGATCTGCTCGCCCTCGGTGACGACGACCTGACCGCGCGGCCCTTCGCCGAACGGCGCGCCGCTCTCGTCGACGCACTCGCCGGGTGCGGACCGACGATCCACGTCACCCCGGCGACCACCGACCTGGCCACCGCCCTCCGCTGGTTCGACGAGTTCGAAGGCGCCGGTCTCGACGGGGTCATCGCCAAACCGCCCGAGGTGACCTACCAGCCCGACAAGCGGGTGATGTTCAAGATCAAGCACCAGCGCACCGCCGACTGTGTGGTCGCCGGCTATCGGCTGCACAAATCCGGGCCGGATGCGATCGGCTCGCTGCTGCTCGGGCTGTACGCGGCCGACGGGTCGCTGGCGTCGGTCGGGGTGATCGGCGCGTTCCCGATGGCGCGCCGGCGCGCGCTGTTCGCCGAATTGCAACCGCTGGTGACGACGTTCGACGAGCACCCGTGGAACTGGGCCGCGCACGCCGACCCGGATGTGGTGCGTCGCTACGGCGGGGGGTCGCGGTGGAACGCGGGCAAGGACCTGTCGTTCGTGCCGTTGCGGCCCGAGCGCGTCGTCGAGGTGCGCTACGACCACATGGAGGGCAGCCGCTTCCGGCACACCGCGCAATTCAATCGGTGGCGGCCCGACCGCGATCCGCGCTCCTGCACCTTCGATCAGCTGGACCGGCCCGTCAATTTCCGCCTCGACGACATCGTCCCGGGTCTAGGGTCTGCCGTGGATCGGTGAAGCAGTCGCCGACGAGCACGGAGGACATCGTGATCCAGCGGACCCATCTCCCCATCCCCACACCGTCACGCACGGGCCTGATCACCTACGACGCCAAAGACCCAGACACCAGCTACCCGCCGATCCAGCCGGTGCGCCCGCCCGACGGCGCGCCCAATGTCCTGGTGATCCTGCTCGACGACGTCGGCTTCGGTGCCTCGAGCGCATTCGGCGGGCCGTGTGCGACGCCGGTCGCGGAACGCCTGGCGGCCAATGGCTTGCGGTACAACCGCTTTCACACGACCGCACTGTGTTCACCGACGCGGCAGGCGTTGCTGACCGGCCGCAACCACCACTCGACCGGCATGGGCGGCATCACCGAGATCGCCACCGGAGCCCCGGGCTACAGCTCGGTGCTGCCCAACACGATGTCACCGATCGCGCGCACGCTGAAACTCAACGGCTACAACACCGCTCAGTTCGGCAAGTGCCATGAGATACCTGTGTGGGAGACCAGCCCGGTGGGCCCCTTCGACGCCTGGCCCACCGGCGGCGGCGGCTTCGAGTACTTCTACGGCTTCGTCGGCGGCGAGGCCAACCAGTGGTACCCGACGCTGTTCGAGGGCACCAATCCGATCGAGGTGACTCGTACGCCCGACGAGGGTTACCACTTCATGGCGGACATGACCGACAAGGCGCTCGCCTGGATCGGTCAGCAGAAGGCGCTCGCGGCCGACAAACCGTTCTTCGTCTATTTCGCCCCGGGCGCCACCCACGCGCCGCACCACGTCCCCGCGGAGTGGGCCGACAAGTACCGCGGGCGCTTCGACGACGGCTGGGATGCGCTGCGGGAGCGGACGTTCGCACGGCAGAAGGAGCTGGGCGTGATCCCGCCGGAGTGCGAGCTCACCGCGCGGCACGCCGAGATCCCGGCCTGGGACGACATGCCCGACGACCTCAAGCCGGTGCTGCGCCGGCAGATGGAGGTCTATGCCGGGTTCCTCGAGTACACCGACCACCATGTGGGCCGCCTCGTCGACGGACTGCAGGATCTCGGTGTCCTCGACGACACGCTGATCTACTACATCATCGGCGACAACGGCGCCTCGGCCGAAGGAACGCTGAACGGTACCTACAACGAGATGCTGAACTTCAACGGCATGGCCGCGATCGAGACACCGGAGTTCATGACCGAGCGGCTCGACCAGTTCGGCGGGCCCGACTCCTACAACCACTACGCGGTCGGCTGGGCGCACGCCATGGACACGCCGTACCAGTGGACCAAACAAGTCGCCTCTCACTGGGGCGGCACACGCAACGGCACGATCGTGCACTGGCCCAACGCTATTGAGTCGCGCGGTGAGATGCGCTGGCAGTTCCACCACGTCATCGACGTCGCGCCGACGATCCTCGAGGCCGCGGGCCTGCCGGAGCCGCTGTTCGTCAACGGCGTGCAGCAGCACCCGATCGAGGGGGTGAGCATGCTGTACTCGTTCGACGACGCCGACGCGGCGGACCGCCACGAGACCCAGTACTTCGAGATGTTCGGCAACCGCGGCATCTACCACAAGGGGTGGACCGCGGTCACCAAGCACAAGACGCCGTGGCTGCTGGTCGAGGACGACGTGCCGGCCTTCGACGACGACGTGTGGGAGCTCTACGACACCACCGTGGACTGGAGTCAGGCCCGTGACCTGGCCGCCGAGATGCCGGAGAAACTCCATGAGCTGCAACGACTCTGGTTGATCGAGGCGACCCGCTACAACGTGTTGCCGCTCGACGACGACGTGGCCCGGCGACTGAACCCCGACGTCGCCGGCCGGCCCGTACTGATCCGCGGCAACACCCAGCTGCTGTTCGGTGGGATGGGCCACCTGTCGGAGAACTGCGTGCTGAACCTGAAGAACAAGTCGCACTCGGTCACCGCGGAGATCGAGGTCCCCGAATCGGGGGCGGAGGGCGTGATCATCGCCCAGGGTGCGAGCATCGGCGGCTGGAGCCTCTACGCTCACCACGGCACGTTGAAGTACTGCTACAACCTCGGCGGGGTGCGGCACTTCTACGCGGCATCCCGCGAGCCGCTGCCCGCCGGTGATCACCAGGTGCGCATGGAATTCGACTACCGCGGCGAGGGCCTCGGCGGCGGCGGTGCGGTGCGCCTGTACGTCGACGGCACCGAGGTGGGCAGTGGTGAGGTCGACGCGACCCTTCCGATGATCTTCTCGGCCGATGACGGCTGCGATGTCGGACTCGACTCCGGGTCGCCGGTCTCCCCTGACTACCACGCCGGACGCAACGCGTTCACCGGCCGGGTGAAGGGCGTGCAACTCGCCATCGCCGAGGCTGCGGTCGCCGAGAATCACCGCGTCTCGCCGGAGGAGGCACTGCGGGTGGCCATGGCCCGGCAGTGACGGTGGCAGTTGCCGGCGTCGCCATCGAGTTGCTGCCAATCGGGAATGGTGACGCCGACCACCGTCTTGTAGCCGAACATGGACCTCGGACTCAGCATTCCCATTCTCGACATCGACGGTGGCACCACAGCGATCGGACCTGAACTCGCCAGCGTCGGCGAGGCCGCCGAGGCGGTCGGCGCCAACTCGCTGTGGTTCATGGACCACTTCTTCCAGATCGAACCCACCGGGTTGCCCGCGGAAGCCAACATGCTGGAGGGCTACACGCTGCTCGGCTACCTCGCCGGCCATACGTCCCAGATCGACCTGGGCCTGCTCGTCACCGGCGTGACCTACCGCCATCCCGGACTGCTCGCCAAGACGGTGACGACCGTCGACGTGCTCTCCGGTGGCCGCGCGGTCCTGGGTATCGGCGCGGCGTGGTACGAGCGTGAGCACCTCGGGCTCGGCGTGCCCTACCCGCCGCTGAAGGAACGCTTCGAACGCCTCGAAGAGACCATCCAGATCTGTGACCAGATGTGGGACCCGGACAACAACGGGGAGTATCGCGGCAAGCACTACCACCTGCAGGAAACGTTGTGCAATCCGCAGCCGATCAACAAACCCAAGGTGCTCATCGGCGGGAGCGGTGAACGAAAGACCCTGCGGCTGGTCGCCCAGTACGGCGACGCCTGCAACCTGATCGCCTCCTCAGCCGAGGAAGTGGCCCACAAGCTGCAGGTGCTGCGTGGGCACTGCGACGACGTCGGCCGCGACTACGACACCATCCGCAAGACCATCGCGGTCAACGACCTGAGCCCGGCGCCGGACACCCGCGACGACTTCGTGTCCGGCATGGCCGACTACGCGAAACTGGGGGTCGACGAGGTGATCGTGTTCCCGCCCACCGGTTCTCCGGCCGCGTGGATCGAGGGCATCGCACCAGCAGTCGAGCAGCTCGCCGAGTTGGGCTGAGTCTTTCCCGCGAACAGACGCGAACTCGAGTGTTCTCAGCGGCGTGTCTCTCGAGTTCGCGTCTGGTCGCCGCGGTACTTGACCTGAAGCAATGTTGAGGTTTCAAGCTTGCCGCATGCAACGTGTACTCAGCGACCTCTACGAAACCCGCACCGACTCACCATTTCCCGGACTGACCACCCACGCGTATCTGTGGACGCCGGCGAACATCCTGTTCTACTCGCCGGCCACCGATGCCGACTTCGACGGGCTCGACGCGCTCGGTGGTGTCCGCCATCAGTACCTGAGCCACCGCGACGAAGCCGGCCCGATGCTCGCCCGCATCGCGGAACGGTTCGGCTCGGCATTGCACGCGCCGACCGGGGATCTCGCCGAGATCAGCAGACACCACCACGTCGACGTGCCCGTGACGGGTCGCTACGTCGACGCCAACGGCATCGAAATCATCCCGACACCGGGACATTCGCCGGGCAGCGTCTGCTATTTGGTCCCCGGGGCCGAAGGCCGCTACCTCTTCACCGGCGACGCACTGTTCCACATCGACGGTGAATGGCGCGCAGGCTACATCGAGGGCTTCCACACTCCAGACGACGCCGCCGCGATCGGCGCAAGTCTGCGTGCGCTCGCTGAAATCACCCCAGATGTGGTGATCTTCAGCGCGTTTGACGGGGAGGCCATCCATCGCATCGAACCGGCCCACTGGCGCGGCCATATTGCCCACGCGATCGCAGGACTACCGCTTCCCGCGCGGCGGTGATTTGCCCCGCGAGCAGACGCGAACTCGAGTGTTTTCAGCGGCGTGTCGCTCGAGTTCGCGTCTGCTCGGCGTAGAGGGCGACCAGGCCGCGGGCGACGGCGAAGCGCGGACCGTGCACACCGTCGATGTGCGCCCTGCCCACCACGATCCGCGCGGGCCGCAGCGCCTCGGCGACCGTCCGCATCAACTCGTCGTCGAGCGCGCCGCCACCGGCCAGCAGCAAGGCTCGCGGCGGCTCGTCGAACGCGGTCAGGCATCGTGCGATGTTGGCGGCGACGGTCTCTTGCTTGACCGCCAGCCGCAGGCTGCGCCACTCCTCGGCGGCCAGCCGGTTCGAGAACGGCACCAGGCCCGCGCTGCCCCGGGTGCACAACCGACCGATGGCATCCGACGACGCGGGGGCGTCGAGGAAGACCCGCCTGCCGTCCTCCTCGTGCGCGACGTGCGGACCCTCCACCCGCACCGCGGGGGTGCGTTTGACCGTCTCGGCGAGCGCCTGCGGGATGCCGAGCACCGCGGCGATGGCCACGGTGATCGACTCGCCCGCGCCCGCGGCGACCACGGTCGCCTCGGCACCGATGAGATCGACTGTGCCGCCGCCGATGTCGCACACCATGGCCCCGGGCGGGAAACCCGGCGTGGTGCGCGCGCCCCATGCCGCCGCCTCGGGCTCGGAGGTCAGCGTGCGAGCGGGCCGGCCGGTCAGCTCGCTCAACTGCCCGGCGGCGTCAGCCGCTTCCTCGGCGGCCAGCAGGGCGACCACGGTGCCGTGGGCGTCGACGACGCCGCGGCGCAGCCACGCCCCGTTGTCGATGGTCGCCAGGTCGGTGAAGAACGCGTCGTGCACGGCGAGGCCGCCTGCTGCGGACGGCATCGATCGCAACCGAACGTGGGTGACCGACCCCGGAACCGAGCGGCGCAGCACCGTGTGTGCCTGCGCCGGGGTGTAGCGGACCGCACGGTCATCGACACGGATCTCGACGTAGTCCTCGTCGGCGGCGGGCGGGGGCGGGGGTTCGGTCCGCGCAGTGACCGCGATCGCTGCCGCGTCGGCCAACTCGCGACAGAACTCGGCCACCTCGGACAGAGATTCCAGCGGCAGGTTCAGCGCCGCAGACAGCGCGATCGGGTCGGCCATGGCCCGGTACGCGCGGCCCTGCTCGACGACCTCGACCGCGACCAGCGCCCCGGGGGCGAGCCCGGCGACGTCGCACTCGTCGACGACCGGCACGTCGATCGGAATGCGGTTGCGAATCAGGACGGCGTCGTCCTGCGCGGCCACCACCCCCACGACCTGCCGTCCGCGGGCGACCGCCGCACCGATCTCACGCGCGGCATCCTCGAAATCGGTGACCTCATCGACGGACACGACCACCGGCCCGTCCACCGGCGATGAACTCAGATCCACGAGCCGAACATGTTGTCCTACTGCGTGCCCCGCGCCGGCCGGCGTGCTGGCGTCCGGGCGGCGCAGGCTGCGCACCGGCGCTGTGGGTGAATAGGCCGGCGGGATCGGCGCGGTCGCGGTGTCGACCGGCCGCAACGCCGAGAGCAGCAGTTCATCGGCGCTGACCCCGGCCTCGACCTCGATCTTGTGCAGCAGCGCAGCGGCGCCCTGCAGCGAGTCATGGCTGCCCTTGCGCCCGCGGGTGGGGGCCTGACCGTGTGAGAGCGTCGTGACCGCACCGCCGTCCACCCTGGCGACCACGATCTCGGTGGTGTGGTTGCCGATGTCGATCCCGGCGACCGTGCGGGTCAACGCAGCAGGCCTCGACGGGCGTACGCGGCGGCGGCCTGCTCGACCAGCGCGGCGCACCGGGGCGCGCCGCGGTCGATCAGCGAGATGCGCAGCTGCTCCAACTCCGCGGCCGTCGACCGGTGCGGGCGCAGTGCCTCGTAGAGCGCCATCACGTCTTCGTCGTCGATCATCGCCAATTCCGCTGCCCGCAGGAAGTTCTCGGCGAGCTGCGGGTTTCCGCCCTGTTCGGCCACCGCAGCCTGGTGGGCCAGCGCCGCGGGATCCATCCGCAGATCGGCCAGCCCGAGCTTGCCGTCCACCGCGTTGCCGACGGTGATCTCGCTCATGGCCGTTCCACCTTCACCGTGACGGGGGCTGCCCCCGGTTCGCAGGCCTGACGTTCCAGCGCCACCAACGCCACTGCCCTCGCGTGATACCGCGCGGAGATGGATTCGTCGGTGCCTCCGGTGAAGATCGGCACCGGGGCCATTCCCTTCGCGTGCCGGGCGGCGTTGCGGCCCAGCTCCCGATACATCTTCGCGGTCAGCAGCGGCGCCACGCTGAACAGTTCGAGGTTCGCCAGTGGCGCAAGGTCGCGTCGGTGGATGAGCGCGGTTCCTTTGCCCTGCAACCCGATTCCGATTCCGGAGCCGGAGAGCCGGGCTGCGGTCAACCCGATGAGGCCCACGTCGATGGTCGAGCGCACCTGCACGGTGCGGGCCACACAGCCTTCCTCTTCCAGTCCGGCCGACAACTGGCGCAGCACCTCACCGATCGTCAACCCGCACAGGCTCAACCAGACGCTGCGTCCCCAGGCCGGGGACAGGCCGATGCACACTTCGCGCGGATCGCTGCCCTGCCGGGCCGGCTCGACGTCGACGACGGTCACGTGCCCGCGGTGCTCGTCCTGGTCGGCGGTCAATTCGTCGCCGGTGCGGGCCTGGCGGATGGCGTCGATCTCGGCGCGCCGGGCGTCGGTGAGTGCGTATCCGGTGGCCGGGCCCGTGTAGTCGTTGGGGTCGGTGAGCTTGGACAGCACCCCGAAGTGCTCGTCGAAGATCGCCGAGGTCTGCAGCTGATCGCCCTTGAGGCGCTCGCGCGTCAGGGTCGTGATGGCCTCGGCCTCCTCGGTGAAACCGGTGCGGTACAGCGAGGCGATCACGTCGAAGACCGTCAACTGTTTGGCCTCGATCGACGCGGCCGCCTCGGCGACCATCTTCGGGTGGCCGGCGGGCAGATCGCGGGAACCGTTGGCCGCCACCACCTGCTCGACGCGGGCGTCGTCGTAGTCGGCGAGACCGAGATCGCGATAGACCGCCTGGACCGCTTGCGCGGCACGCCGCCGGACCGTCTCGAGGTGCTCCGGGGACACGGTGCGCAACCCGCCGTCGGCACCCCAGTCGCGCTGCAGCACCAGGAAGTCGTCCATGTCGTCGGAGTTGAAGTTCGACAGCGCGAAAGCGTTGTCGTAGCGCGGAATCGAGCCGAACCCGGAGAAGATGAAGTCGGCGCCGGCGAGCAGCACAGGCAGCGTGTGCGCGCTGCGACGGATGTCGGACTCGGAGATCAGGTTGTCGTTACCCGCGCACGACTCCAGGTCGCGCATCATCACCATCAGGTTCTCGGCGAGCAGCTCCTTCATGCCCTCGGGCACCGAGGCCACCACGCCGACCCCGTCGATGCCGCCGTTCTGCACGCCCTGGGAGCCGAGCGCACGCGCCAGCGACACACACCGCGATTCCAGGTACAGGATCGAGCACTGTTCGGCCGCGCCCATCAGGACCTCGGCGCCGCCGCCGCTGGTGACCCGCATCTTGAGACCACGAGACGCATAAGCGGAGGTGAGAATGGCCTTGCTGAACGGGGTGTCGTCACCGTCGACGAACACCTGCTCGGTGCCGTAGATCGAGATGGTCTCGGCGTAGCTGGTGAGACCGCGCAGGCCAAGGCGGAGCTCGAGGGCCTCCTCGATCGAGCACTGCGCCATCGCGCCCGGCGTACCGACCTGTGAGCCGATCAGCAACGCCACCGCATTCGAGGGTGCATCGCCGAGCACCGGCACGGTGGTCTCGACCTCCCGGAAACCGTAGGCGACCGCGCTCGCGGCGTCCGCGGCGATCAACAGCGGGTCGTCGAGCTGGTTGGTCACGTGCGCCTGGTTGCTCGGGGTCCGGCGAGCCCGCATCTTGGCCATCGCCATCTGCATCTCGACCGGGGACATCAGCGCGATGACGCGGGCGAGCTTGGCGGGTGTGGTGCCGCCGATCAGCCGTACCACCTCCGCACGGGGGACGTTGATGTCCACCGCCATCCGCGCCAGCGTCACGTCGTCGAGAGCCATCGCCTCCTCGGCGACCGCGAGGTCGATGCCGTAGCGGGCGATGAACTCGTCGATCACGTCGAACTCGCTGGCGCCTTTGCCATCGAGCTCGACGACCTCCCCGTCCCGAATGGTCAGGGACGGGGAGGGGTCATGGGGGCTGCTCATCGCGGCGAGACCGAGTCGGGGGTCCGGGACGCTGAACCCGTCGAGATTGACGGCCTTGGCGTTCAGTACCCGGAACCGGCCCAACTCGTCTGCCATGCAAGCCTCCTGGCTGGACTCTCGGCGTCGAATCGTCAGTCGCGGACTTCGTTGTCCTCGTAGACGATCCGACCGATCAGCTCGTACCGGTCCTTGTCGGCGAACTTGAAGTACAGCGCCATCGCCGCACCGAACGCGAACAACCCGACCACGATCCATGGTGTCAGCTTGAACAGCAGCGTGCCCGAGGCAGCACCGGCGGCGGCGTCTTTGTGCTCCCACAGCAGGTACACCACGTAGAGCATGCCGATGCCGCCGAGCAGCGGCGCGAGGAACGTCTTGAACCAGTGGGCGCTGGAGGGATGGTTCTTGTGGAAGTGGAAGTAGGCGACGACGGAGAAGGCACACAGCGACTGCACGATCAGGATCGCCATGGTGCCCAGGATCGCCAGCAGCGTGTACATGTGCACGTAGGGGTCCATACCGGCGAAGAAGAACGCCAGGATGATCACCAGCGTGATGCCGGTCTGCACGAACGAGGCGATGTGCGGCGAGCCGTGGTGCGGATGCGTGGCGCCCAGGGTCTTCTGCAGGCCGGCGTGCAGGCCCTCACGGCCCATGGCGTACAGGTAGCGCGATGCGCAGTTGTGGAATGCCATGCCGCACGCGAACGAACCGGTCACCAGCAGGATGTTGAACAGGGTGATCGCCCATTCCCCGTAGGTGCTGCGCACGGGGCCGAAGAAGATCTCCGAGCTGGTGTTGGCATCCTGGGCGAGCTCGATGGCCTTCTGCGGGCCGGTGCCGGCGATCGCCATCCAGGACACGAAGATGTAGAAGATGCCGACGCCGAGCACGGCGATCATGGTGGCGCGCGGGATGATCCGCTTGGGGTCCTTGGACTCCTCGCCGTACATGGCCGTGGATTCGAAGCCGACCCACGACCAGAACGCGAAGAACAGGCCGAGGCCGGCGCTGGCGCCGGCGATGGCTGCGGGCTGGAACGCGCCGACCGGGTTGAGGATCTGGCCGACGGCGAAGCCGTCCGGGCCACCGCCCTTGACCGCGACGGCCAGCGCACCGAGCGACAGCATGACGATCTCGGTGATCAGGAAGACGCCGAGCACCTTGGCGGTGAGGTTGACGTCGAAGTAGGTCAGGATGCAGTTCAGCGCCAGCATCAGCAGCGCAGGGATCAGCCAGTGGATCGTGATCCCGAGCTGACTGGAGAACAGATTCTGGAAGAAGAACGCGAAGATGCCGATCAGCGAGCCCTCGAACACGACGTAGGCCATCGTGATGATCAGCCCGCTCGCCATCCCGATCACCCGGCCGAGACCGTGGGAGATGTAGCCGTAGAACGCCCCCGTGGACGTGATGTGCTTGGCCATCGTCGCGTACCCGATCGCGAAGAGGCCCAACACGATCGTGGCGACGAGGTAACCGGCCGGGGCGTGGGTACCGTTGCCGAAACCGACGGCGATCGGCACGTTGCCGACCATCGCGGTGATCGGGGCCGCGGTCGCCACCGCCATGAAGATCACCCCGAAGGTGCCTACGGCGTTGCGCTTGAGCCGTTGCACCGAATCATTCGATGTTTGGCGGGGCACGACATCTTCTGTCATTCGACGAGCACCTTCCAGGCGAAGGGGAGACAGGCCATCATGGTCGGTCTGTGTGGCCTAGACCACAGGGGATATTCGGCAGTCATATTGGCACTACCAAATGAACCGCGCAACCCCAAACGGGCTCTGTTGACATAAATGGTCCTACCCTTTAGCTTTTGGTCAGCCCCCGCGACCTGACGACAGGGAGTTTCGTGTACGACTACGGCACGTTCTCGTTCGAATCCAAGGCACAGGTGCTCGAACGTGCCAAGGAGTACTGGAACCCGGACAAGACCCAGTTCTGGACCGACTCCGGGGTCGACCTCGTGATCGATCGCAGGCAGGACTACTTCCTGTGGGACATGAGCGGACGCCGCCTCATCGACATGCACCTCAACGGTGGCACCTACAACCTCGGCCATCGCAATCCCGAACTGGTCGCCGCCATCTCCGAAGGTATGCAGTACTTCGACGTCGGCAACCACCACTTCCCGTCTGTGGCGCGAACAGCATTGGCGCAGAAGCTGATCGAATCGGCGCCGGCGTCGCTGACCAAGGTCGCGTTCGGCTCCGGCGGCGGCGAGGCCATCGACATCGCGCTCAAGAGCGCGCGCCACGCCATGCAGCGTCGCAAGATCGTCTCGATCGTCAAGGCCTACCACGGCCACACCGGGCTGGCGGTGGCCACCGGTGACGACCGGTTCGCCAAACTGTTCCTCGCCGACCGGCCCGACGAGTTCGTGCAGGTGCCCTTCGGCGACACCGATGCGATGGAACAGGCACTGCGTGGTCGCGACGTCGCCGCGGTGATCATGGAGACCATCCCCGCCACCTACGGGTTCCCGTTGCCGCCCATCGGTTATCTGGAAGCGGTCAAGGAGATGTGCGTCCGCTACGACGCGCTCTACATCGCCGACGAGGTGCAGACCGGGCTGATGCGCACCGGCGAGATGTGGGCGATCACCAAACACGGCATCGAGCCCGACATCATGGTCACCGGCAAGGGCCTTTCCGGCGGCATGTATCCCATCACCGCCGCGCTGCTCAGCGATCGCGCGGCCCAGTGGCTCGAGCAGGACGGCTTCGGCCACATCTCCACCTTCGGCGGTGCCGAACTCGGTTGCGTGGCCGCACTCAAGACACTCGAGATCACTTCTCGCCCCGAAGTCCGCTCCTCGGTGCACTACATCGCCGACATCTTCGCCCGCGGTCTGGCTCGCATCCAGGCCGACCACCCGGACTGGTTCATCGGCATCCGGCAGAACGGCGTTGTCATCGGCCTGGAGTTCGACCACCCCGAGGGCGCGAAGTTCGTGATGCGCGAGCTGTACAACGGCGGCGTGTGGGCGATCTTCTCCACCCTCGATCCCCGTGTCCTGCAATTCAAACCGGGCCTACTGCTCAACCGCGAACTGTGCGAGGACGTGCTCGACCGCGTCGAGGTCGCCGTCGGGCGGGCGAAGCTGGCCGCGACCGGACGGAGGAAGCCGTGATATCGGTAGCGCAGGCGGGTCAACTGCTGGAACGGGCGCGCTTCGCCGCGGCCGCGTACGCCGAGTACGACCAGGCGTCGGTGGCGCGCATCGTCGAAGCGGTCGCCGATGCCGGGCACCGCAACGCCGAACGTTTCGCCGCGGCCGCCGTCGCCGAGACCCAGATGGGCGTCGTCGACCACAAGATCGTCAAGAACCGCGCCTGCTCACGCGGCATCGTGGACTTCTATCGCGACCAGGACTACGTGACCCCGCGCATCGACACGGCTCGCAAGATCGTGGAGATCCCCCGCCCGGCCGGTGTCGTGCTCGCACTGTGCCCGACCACCAATCCCGTTGCCACGGTGTACTTCAAGGTGATTCTGGCGCTGATGACGCGCAATGCGGTGGTCGTCGCGCCGCACCCGCGGGCCCGCCAGTGCTCGACCGAGGCGGCCCGCCTGCTGGCCGAGGCCGCCGTCGCAGCGGGTGCCCCCGACGGGGTCGTCCAGGTCATCGACGAACCGACCCTGCCGCTGATCGAAGCGATGATGATCGACGAACGCACCGACGTCATCGTCGCCACCGGCGGCACCGGCGTCGTGCGGGCGGCCTACTCCTCGGGCAATCCCGCGCTGGGTGTGGGGCCGGGCAACGTGCCCGTCTTCGTCGACGCGACGGCCGACATCGACGCCGCCGCGCGCCGCATCGTCGAGAGCAAGGCGTTCGACAACTCGGTGCTGTGCACCAACGAATCCGTACTGATCGCCGAGGAGGCGATCGCCGGCAAGCTCACCTCGGCACTCACCCGGCACGGCGCGCACGTCCTCGACGCCGACGCCACCCAGCGGCTGCGCGAGTTCATGTTCCCCGAGGGCGCCCTGAACACCGACGTGGTCGGGCGCGATGCCGCGTGGATCGCCGAGCGCATCGGGCTGCGGGTGACGCCCAAGACGAAGGTGCTGGTGGCCCCGTTCACCGATCTGATCGGCGAGGAGGTGCTCACCCACGAGAAACTCAGCCCGGTGCTCGGCATGACGACGGTCGCCGACGCGCAGCGCGGCATCCGCGCCGCCCGCGCGGTGGTCCGCATCGCCGGCGCCGGACACTCGGCCGCGATCCACAGCGAAAGCGCCTCCACCATCACCGAATTCGCAGCCAACGTGCCGGTTCTGCGGGTGTCGGTCAACGTCGGGAACTCCACGGGCAGCTCCGGCCTGGAGACCAACCTCGCGCCGTCGATGACGATCGGCACCGGGTTCGTCGGCCGCAGCTCGATCGGGGAGAACCTGCAGCCCGAGAACCTGATGAACTGGACGCGGATCGCCTACAACTCCGATGCCGGCGTCGCGATGCCCAGTTTCGCCGGGCTCTCACCGTGGCGCACCCCGGCCGAACCGGTGCCCGCGTATCCGCGCGCGTCGAACGACACGTCCGGCCCGGCGCCCGCTGCACCGGTGAGCCGCCCGACCGCGTCCCGCCGCGCCGCCGACCCGGGCATCGAGGCGCTGCGCGCCGAGCTGCGCGCACTGGTGGCCGAAGAACTCGCCCAACTGATCAAGAGGTGACCCGTGGCTGAACTGCGTTCGTTCATCTTCATCGATCGGCTCCAGCCGCAGACGATGTCGTATCTGGGTACCTGGATCAAAGGCGCCTTGCCGCGGGCCGGCGTGGCGGCCCAGATCATCGAGGTGGCACCAGGTCTCGACATCGAGGGCGTCACCGACGTCGCGCTCAAACACGCCGAGGTGCAGGCCGGAGTGCTCGTCGTCGAGCGTCAGTTCGGCTACCTGGAGTTCCACGGCGACACCGACGCCGTGCAGTCCGCCGCCGATGCGGCACTTGCCGAGCTGGGCCGTGACGGGGACGCGACGGCCGACGCCAAACCGCCGCAGATCCTGGCGTCGCGCATCATCTCCAGCATCGACTCCCAGCACGCATTCCTGATCAACCGCAACAAGATCGGGTCGATGGTGCTGGCCGGTGAGACGCTGTACGTGCTCGAGGTCGCGCCGGCCTCCTATGCGATCCTGGCCACCAACGAGGCCGAGAAAGCCGCCGACATCAAGGTCGTCGACTTCCGCATGATCGGCGCGACCGGCCGGGTCTACCTGTCCGGGAGCGAATCCGACATCCGCCAGGCCGCCGCGGCGGCCGAAGAAGCCCTGGCGCGGAGCGTGCGGTGAGCATCGACCGGGATGCGCTGCGCCAGCTGGTGCGCGAGGTGATCAGGGAGGCCATCGGCGACCTGAAACCTGCGCCGGCACCCCGCCCGGCTGCGCAGCCGTCCCCCCCACCGCCGGCCCCCCGGGTGCCGGAGGGTCCGGTGGCCACCGGGCCGTTGGCCGCCGACGAACGGTCGCGGGTGGACACAGTCCGCATCACCAACGACCGCGACCTCGACGTCTTCGTGCGGAACCTGTTGCGACTGTTCGAGAATCCCAAGACGCGCGCCGACCTTCGGCACGGCCGGCTGTCCTTTCGCCTGGCCGGGACGGAACGTCCAGGCGCCGGGGGCAGTCGACGCGTCGACCGCGGCGCGGTCACCGAGCGGCAGATCGCCGACATCGCCGCATCCGGCTCTTCCCTGGTCCTCGGCCCCAAGGCCGTGCTCACCCCGCTGGCCCGCGAACGCGCCCGTGCGCTGGGCGTGACGATCCACAAGGAGCGAACATGATCCGTGGCACGGTCACCGGTCAGGTCTGGTCGACCCGACGCATCGACGGTCTGCCGGCCGGCGCCTTCCTCGAAGTCGAGGTCGACGGCTCCGGGTCGCGGCTGATCGCGTTCGACGTCCTCGGCAGCGGCGTCGGCGAGCACGTCCTGATCACCCAGGGGTCGGTGGCGGCGAGCTGGTTCACCGGCACGCCGCCGCCGGTCGACGCCCTGATCATCGGCTCCATCGACCCCGACGAATAACCAGAACACCGTCATCACCACCCACACAGAAGGAGAAACCATGGCCAGCAACGCGATCGGCATGATCGAGACCAAGGGCTTCGTCGCGGCGCTCGCCGCGGCGGACGCAATGGTCAAGGCTGCCAACGTGACCATCACCGACCGTCAGCAGGTCGGTGACGGTCTGGTCGCCGTGATCGTCACCGGCGAGGTGGGCGCGGTCAAGGCCGCGACAGAGGCCGGCGCCGAGGCCGCCGCCCAGGTGGGCGAGCTCATCAGCGTGCACGTGATCCCGCGCCCGCACAACGAGCTCGGCGCGCACTTCTCCGTCGCCGCGCAGTAACCTCACCCGATGGCCGCCACCGACGCACCGACCCGGACCGACATCCGCGTCTACCTGCTTGTCGAGGATCTGCAGCAGCAGTTCGCCGCCTATCTCGGGACGCCGACCCGCGCCCGCGGCTATCCGCCGTATGCCGGGGAGCACGCGCTCATCGTCGAGGTGTCGCCGGCGCTGGCGATCGAGCGGGTCATCGACCTGGCACTGCGCGAGGTGCCCGGTATCCAACCCGGAATCCTCTACGTGGAACGCCAGTTCGGTGTCCTCGAGATCCACTCGAGCGATCTGGCCGACGTGCGCCGGGCCGGTGAGGCGATCCTGAACGGCACGAAGAGCTCGGCGTCCGATCAGCTGCGCCCGCGAGTGCTCTACCACGACGTGATCGCCGATATCACCGATCAGCACGCGGTGATCCTCAACCGCAACCGGCAGGCCTCGATGGTGCTGCCGGGGCAGTCGCTGCTCGTCTACGAGATGACACCGGCGCTGTTCGCCGCGGTCGCCGCCAACGAGGCCGAGCGCGCTGCACCCGGCCTGACCCTGGTCGACGTGCAGATGATCGGTGCGGCCGGCCGGCTCTACATCAGCGGCAGCACCAACGATGTGGTGACCGCCCGCGAGGCGATCACCACGGTGCTGCAGGGGATCGAGGGGCGGGACCATTGAGCGATCTCGGTGCTGACCTCGGCGGTGATGAGGTCGTCGCACAGAAGGCCCTCGAGGAGTTCGATTTGCCGCAGGGCTCGGCGCTGCGGCTGCTGAACCTCTCCGAGAACGCCACCTACGCCGTCGAAGAGCCCGGCTGCGGGCACCGGTCGATCCTGCGGGTACACCGCAAGAACTACCACCGCGCCGATCAGATCGAGTCCGAGCTGATGTGGCTGGACGCGTTGCGCCGTGACAGCGACGTCACGGTGCCGACGGTGGTGCCGACTCGTGACGGGCGTCGTGTGGTCACCGTCGAACACGAGGGGACACCACGGCACGTCGTGCACTTCGAGATGGTGCCCGGTGCCGAACCCGACGAGAACACCCTCAGCGGAACGGATTTCCACACGCTGGGATGTATCACCGCCGCGCTGCACGACCACGCTCGCAGCTGGCAGCGCCCCCCGGCGTTCAGTCGCTTCGCCTGGGACTGGGAGCACAGCCTGGGCGCCTCACCGCGCTGGGGACGCTGGCGTGACGCGATCGGGGTCGGAGAGTCCGAGGCCGAGGTCCTGATCCGGGCCGAGCAGCTGCTGGGCCAGCGGCTCGCCGAATACGGAACGGGCAGCGACACGTTCGGCCTGGTTCACGCCGACCTGCGGTTGGCCAACCTGCTGGTCGACGACGACACCATCACGGTGATCGATTTCGACGACTGCGGATTCGGTTGGTATTTCTACGACTTCGGCACCGCGGTGTCGTTCTTCGAAGATCACCCCTCGGTGCCGGAGTGGCAAGACGCCTGGGTCAGCGGCTACCGCACCCGCCGCGAGATGTCCGCCGCCGACGAGGACATGCTCGCGTCGTTCGTGCTGCTGCGGCGGATGCTGCTGCTCGCCTGGATGGGCACGCACAGCCACTCCCGGGAATCGCAGGCCATTTCCGTGACCTATGCGGCAGGCAGTTGCATGCTCGCCGAGAAGTACCTGTCCTCCGACGGTCACTCGCTGACCTGACATTCGAAAGGTTCGTCCATGTTCACCTCCCTGCAGGGCCGTACGGCCATCGTGACCGGTGGCAGCAAGGGCATCGGCCGAGGCATCGTCGAGGTCTTTGCCCGTGCCGGTGTCAACGTCGTGCTCACCGGCCGCACCCAGGCCGACATCGACCGCACGGTCGCTGATTTCGCCAACCTGCCGGGCACGGTGAGCGGTCACACCGCCGATGTGACCAGTCCGGACGACTGCCGCGCGGTGGTGGCGGCCGCGGTCGAACGTCACGGCGGCCTCGACATCGTCTGCGCCAACGCGGGAATCTTCCCGTCGGCGTCGCTGAGCGAGATGACCCCGGAGGATCTCGACCAGGTGCTCGACACCAACGTCAAAGGCACCTTCTACATCGTGCAGGCCGCTCTGGAGCCGCTGACCGCCAGCGGCCACGGCCGCATCGTGCTGACCTCGTCGATCACCGGACCCATCACCGGCTTTCCCGGCTGGTCGCACTACGGCGCCAGCAAGGCCGCGCAGCTCGGGTTCCTGCGCACCGCGGCCATCGAGTTGGCGCGCAAGAAGATCACCGTCAACGCGGTGCTGCCCGGCAACATTCTGACCGAGGGCCTCGTCGAGATGGGTGAGCAGTACATGGACCAGATGAAGGCCGCCATCCCCACCGGCACGCTCGGCACGGTCGCCGACATCGGTAACGCGGCACTGTTCTTCGCCACCGACGAAGCCGCCTACATCACCGGTCAGACGCTCGTCGTCGACGGCGGTCAGATCCTGCCGGAATCGGCAGAGGCGCTCGCCGACCTCTGAGGAGCACGTATCCTGATTTGGTCCGACCAAATTCAGGCGCGAGGAGACGCGGGTGGCCACGCATACCGAAGACCTGCGGCGCCGGATCGTGGCCGACATCAACGCTGGCGAGCCGGGCACCAAGCTCGGCAGCGAGCGTGAGCTCGCCGACCGGTATCGCACCAGCCGCTCCAGCTTGCGTCAGGTTCTGGCCGCTCTGGAGGAGGCCGGCCTGGTCGACCGGGTGATCGGGCGGGCCGGCGGGATCTTCATCAGCCACGCGCAGGTGCAGCGCAGCCTCGGCGACGTCGTCGGAGTCCCCGCGTTCCTGGCCAGCCAGGGTTATGTCGCAGGCACCCGGGTGCTGTCCACCAAGATCTGCGCCGCCGACGCCACCTCACAGAAGGCACTGGGCCTGTCCGGCGACGACTTCGTCGTCGAGATCCAGCGTGTCCGGCTGGCCGACGGTTCGCCGATCTCCCTGGAGCTCGCGCAGTTTCCCGCCGACGCGTTTCCGGGCCTGCTCGAACAGCAGCTCGGAGGCTCGCTCTACGAGATCCTGGAGAGCCGCTACGGTCTGGTCGCTGCGCGGGCCGACGAGCGCATCGAGGCGGTGAACGCCACCGATGAAGAGGCCAATCTTCTTGGCATCCAGGCTAATTCGGCCCTGCTGCTGATCACCCGGATCACCTACGACCAGCACGACACCCCGTGTGAATTCTCCCGCGACCTCTTCCGCGGTGACCGCACCCGGCTCGCGGTCACCGCGCAGGGCCGCGGCGTCGGCGTCGCGCCGGAGGTGGCGGCGGCATCGGTGGCGTCGGTCGCCCTGCAGAGCCGGGACCGGCGCGCCGTCTGACACCGGTCTGTCACAGTGACACGGTGACCAGTACGTGCGGCGCCGGCAGATTCGCCCCGAGCCCGTCGGCCGACCTGCACCTGGGGAACCTACGCACCGCGGTGCTCGCCTGGTTGTTCGCCCGCGCCACCGGCCGCCGGTTCCTGATGCGCGTCGAGGACCTCGACGACCGCACTCACACCGACATCGCCGAGCGCCAACTCGCCGACCTGGCCGCCATCGGCGTCACCTGGGACGGCCCGGCCACCAGGCAGACCGACCACCCGGACCGCTACGACGCCGTCGTCGAGGATCTCGACCGGCGTGGCCTGCTCTATGAGTGCTATTGCAGCCGACGCGACATCGCGCAGGCGCCGCGGGCGCCGCACGCCCCCGAGGGGGCGTATCCGGGTACGTGCCGCGACCTCACCGACACCGAGCGGGCGCACCGGCGCGCGGACACCGGGCGGCCCCCGGCGTTGCGGTTGCGGACCGACACCACGACGGCGACGGTGCACGACCTGCTGCACGGCGACTACACGGGTCTGGTCGACGACTTCGTCGTCCGCCGCGGCGACGGCGTACCCGCCTACAACCTGGCGGTCGTCGTCGACGACGCCGAAGCCGGGATCGACCAGGTGGTCCGAGGAGACGACCTGTTATCCTCCTCGCCCCGGCAGGCCTATCTCGCCCGGCTGCTCGGCCACCCCGAACCGGTCTACGCCCATGTGCCGCTGGTCCTCAACGCCGACGGCGCCCGGCTGGCCAAACGCGATGGCGCGGTCACCCTCGCCGAGATCGGCGTCGAGCAGACGCTGGCCCTGATCGCCGACTCTCTCGGATTCACGTCGAGCACCGTGGACGGCATGCTCGACGATTTCGATCCGGCGCGTCTACCCCGCTCACCGTGGGTATATGTGCCCGGGTGATCAGAACCCTGTCGATCCTTCTCCTCGCGGCGCTGATCCTCACCGGATGCGCCGGGTCCTCGGGCGGCGGCGACACCCCGATCGCCTCGGCCGGGGTGCTGCGGGTGGGGACCGAGGGCGTGTACGCCCCGTTCTCCTACCACGATGCCGCGACGGGAGAGCTGGTCGGATACGACGTCGACGTGGCACGCGCCGTCGCAGAGAAGCTCGGCGTGCGCGTCGAGTTCGTCGAGACGCCGTGGGATGCGATGTTCGCCGCGCTGGAGGCCGACCGGTTCGACGTGGTCGCCAACGAGGTCACGATCAACCCCGAACGCCAAGCCAAATACGACCTCTCGCAGCCGTATTCAGTAGGTGAGGGCGTCATCGTCACCCGTGCCGGCGACACCTCGATCACGTCGACGGCGGATCTGAAAGGCAAGGTGGCCGCCGAGAACGCCACCAGCAACTGGTCCGAGGTCGCCCGCAGGGCCGGCGCCCGGGTGGAAACGGTCGAGGGCTTCACCCAGGCGATCACCCTGCTCAGCCAGGGCCGCGTCGACGTCGTCATCAACGACAGCATCGCGGTGTACGCCTATCTGGCCGAGACCAAGGACACCTCGGTCAAGATCGCCGGCACTGTCGGGGAGAAGAGCGAGCAGGGCTTCGCCGCCCGCAAGGACAGCGGGCTGCTGCCCGAACTGAACAGCGCGCTCGACCAACTCCGCGCCGACGGCACGCTCGCGCGGATCTCGCAGAAGTACCTCAACGCCAACGCCTCCGGGGCGCCCGAGGCCGCCGACACGGCGCCCCCGGCGCGGTCCACCTGGCAGCTGGTCCGGGAGAACCTCTGGCCGCTGGCGCGGGCGGCATTGACGATGACGATCCCGCTGACCGTGATCAGTTTCGCTCTGGGTCTGGTGATCGCCCTCGCGGTGGCGTTGGCGCGGCTGTCGTCGAACATCGTGGCCAGCAACGTCGCCCGGTTCTACATCTCGGTGATCCGCGGGACTCCGCTGCTGGTGCAGTTGTTCATCGTGTTCTTCGCCCTACCCCAGTTCGGTGTGAAGATCGACCCGTTCCCCGCCGCGGTGATCGCGTTCTCGCTGAACGTCGGCGGATACGCCGCCGAGATCATCCGATCGGCGATCCAGAGCATCCCGAAGGGGCAGTGGGAGGCGGCGCAGACCATCGGTCTGGACTACGCAGGAACCCTGCGCCGGATCATCCTGCCCCAGGCGACCCGCGTCGCGGTACCCCCGCTGTCGAACACCCTGATCTCCCTGGTGAAAGACACCTCGCTGGCGTCGACCATCCTCGTCACCGAGCTCCTGCGGCAGGCGCAGATCATCGCCGCGCCGACGTTCGAGTTCTTCGCCCTCTACGGCACCGCCGCCGTCTACTACTGGGTGATCTGCCTGGTGTTGTCGTTCGGTCAGGCCAGAATCGAGCATCGACTGGAGAGGTACGTGGCGAGATGACGAGCGCTCGCGCGAGGAACAGAAGATGATGACGAGCGCTCGCGCGAGGAGGAGAAGATGATGAGCGAGGACCGGATCATCGCCCGAGGCGTGCGGAAGTCCTTCGGCCCGTTGGAGGTGCTCAAGGACGTGTCGTTCACCGTGCCCCGCGGTTCGGCGACGACGATCATCGGACCTTCCGGCTCCGGCAAGACCACCTTGCTGCGTGCGCTCAATGCACTCGACGCTCCGGACGCCGGCGTGATCCGCGTCGGGGACGTCGAGATCGACTTCAGCGCACCCGTCACGAAGAACACGCTGCGCGAGTACCGGGCCCAGAGCGGCTTCGTGTTCCAGTCCCACAACCTGTTTCCGCACAAGACGGTGCTGGAGAACGTCATCGAGGGACCGGTCGTCGCGCAGAAACGGCCGCGCGAGCAGGCCCGGGCCGAGGCGGTGACCTTGCTCGACCAGGTGGGGCTGGCCGACAAGCGCGACCAGTATCCGTTCCAACTCTCCGGCGGTCAGCAGCAGCGCGTCGGCATCGCCCGGGCGCTCGCGCTGAACCCCAAGGTCGTGCTGTTCGACGAGCCCACCTCGGCATTGGACCCGGAACTGGTGGGCGAAGTACTGGCGGTGATCCGCGATCTGGCAGTCGAGGGGCAGACGCTGGTGATCGTCACCCATGAGATCCAGTTCGCCAGGCAAGTGTCCGATCAGGTGCTGTTCACCGACTCCGGGGTGATCCTCGAGCAGGGCCCGCCCGCCGCGGTGATCGGCGACCCGCAGCACGAGCGCACCCGGCAGTTCCTGCAGCGAATCCTCAAGCCGCTCTAGACCACCGTGAGAAGCTGTCGGCATGGCAGCACTCGAGGCCGACGTCGTGATCGTCGGTGCGGGCATCTCCGGGCTGATCGCGGCGCGCACGGTCCTCGCCGCCGGCCTGACCCCGCTGGTCCTGGAGGCCGACGAACGCGTCGGGGGCCGCGTGCTCACCGAGGAGGTGGCCCCCGGGTTGCCGGTGGAGCTGGGCGCCCAGTGGATCGGCGACACCCACCACCGGATGTTCGCGCTCGCTGCCGAACTCGGTGTGCAGACCTACGAGCAGTACGACGAGGGGGAGACCTCCTACGAACTGGTCGGCTCGGGGGTGTTGCGCGAGAACGAGTTCCATCGCCGATTCGGGGGTGAGCTCGCCGAGCTGGAGAAGGTGCTGCGGCTGCTCGACGAGCTGGCGGCCGAGGTTCCGCCGGAGGCACCGTGGACGGCTCCGCACGCCGCGGAGTGGGACGCGATCACCGCGGGCGCCTGGTACGACGGCCAGGGACTCTCCCCGGTGGCGCGCACGCTGCTGGAGATCTGCACAGTCGGAATCCTCGCGGTGCCAACGGTAGAGGTGTCGTTCCTGCATCTGCTGTTCACGATCCAGACGTGCGGTGTGACCGCCGAACTGTTCGCCGAATCCGAAGGTGGGGCGCAAACGACCCGGTTCGTCGGCGGGACGGCCGAGATCCCGAACCGGTTGGCGGCGTTGGTCGAGAGCCATCTCGTGCTCGAGGCCCCGGTGCAGCTGATCGAGCACACTGCCGACAGCGTCAACGTGCACTGCCGCGGCGGCCGCACCGCCCGCGCGCGCCGGGTCATCGTGGCCATCTCGCCGATGCTGGCGGGCCGCATCGCCTACGATCCACCGCTGTCGGGGTATCGCGACCAGCTCACCCAGCGCATGCCGAACTCGGCTGCCATGAAAGCGTTTTTCGTCTACGACGAGCCGTTCTGGCGTGCCGACGGCCACAACGGCCAGTTGATCTCCGACATCGGACCGGCCCGGATGTCCAACGACACCTGCCTGCCCGGCGACGACCGCGGGGTGATCCTGCTGTTCCTGGAGGGCGAGCAGGCGCGCACGCACCTGCACTGGTCCGAGGAGGATCGGCGGGCGGCACTCACCGCGGAACTGGTCCGCCACTACGGGGATCGGGCGGCGAACCCCCAGTACTACATCGACGGCGAATGGGGCAGCCGGCAGTGGACGCGAGGCTGCTACAACGCCAACTGCGGGCCGCTCGTGTGGACCACCTACGGCCCCGCACTCGCCGAGCCGATCGGGGTCATCCACTGGGCCTCGACCGATACCGCCACGCACTGGAGCGCTTACATGGAGGGCGCCGTCGAAGCGGGCGAGCGCGCTGCCGGCGAGGTCATCGCCGCGCTGAGTTAGCCTGCGTCACAACGTGATCGACAGCTCCTCCATCCCCCGCAGGGTGACGTTCGGTTTGTAGGCCGGCTCGGCGGCCAGGCGTGCATCGGGGAAGCGGGTGGTCAGCGCGGTCAGCGCCACGGTGGCTTCCACTCGCGCCAGCGGAGCGCCGATGCAGAAATGCGGGCCCTTGCCGAACCCGAGGTGGCGGATCGCCGGACGTTCCGGGTCGAACTCGTCGGGGCGCTCCGTCGCCGCTGGGTCGCGGTGCGCAGCGGCCAGCAGAAGCAACATGTTGTCTCCCTTGGGAATACGGGCCCCCCCGATCGTCATGTCCTCCCCCGCGACGCGGCCGATCAGCTGCACCGGCGGGTCGTAGCGCAGCGTCTCCTCGATCACCGCGGCGGCACGGCTCGGATCGCGGGTCAGCGCGGCCCACTGGTCGGGGTGGCGCAGCAGCGCCAGCGTCGCGTTCGCGATGAGGTTCACCGTCGTCTCGTGCCCGGCGATCAGCAGCAGATTGCAGGTGGCGACGATCTCGTCCTCGGTGAGCACGTCGCCGGACTCCTCCACAGCGACCAGCGCCGACATCAGGTCCTCGCCGGGTTCGCGCCGTCGCTCGGCGATCAGCCCGCGCAGGTACTCCCGCAGCCACTGTCCTGCGCGCAACCGCTCCTCGACGCCGTCATCGGCAGCACCGGTGATCGACACGAACGGGTCCAGCCCTTGGGCGAGCCGGGCGGAGGCGTCGCGGAAGCGTGGCTCGTCGTCGACGGGCACGCCGAGCAGCCGGCAGATCACCGCGACCGGCAGCGGATGGGCCAGTCCGGCGACCGCGTCGAACGGGCTCGCCGCCGCATCGAGCAGCTCGTCCACCATGCCGGTGATGGCGGGCTCCAGTTCGCGCACGACCTTCGGCACGAACGCTTTGCTGACCAGCCGGCGCAGCCGGGTGTGGTCGGGCGGATCGAGGAACAGGAAGCCGGGCGGTCCGAGCGGGCGCGCCGGAGCGCCGTTGGCGATCGCACGCCGGGCCACCGTGGACTTCAGCCGGTCGCTGCACGCGGCCGGGTGACGGAGCACCTCGTCGCAGTCGGCGTAGGACGTGAACACCGCGAGGTTGTGATCGGGCAGAACCAGGGGGCCGTGCTCGCGGAGGCCGGCATAGAGCGGGTAGGGGTCGGCGCGGTGATCAGGATCGAGGAGCTCGCGCAGCAGGACGTCCGGCGCTTCGTCGATCCTGCCTGTGGTCATGCCCTATTGTGCCCGCGTCCCGTAGTACCGCCCCAGCACATGCTCGCGCAGCTCGTCGAAGCGGCCGGCCAGGATGGCCGCGCGGATGTCGTCGACCAGCCGCACGACGAAGCGTTCGTTGTGGATCGTCGCCAGCGTCGAGGCCAGGATTTCCTTTGCCTTGAACAGATGGCGCAGGTAGGCGCGCGTGTAGTGGGCGCAGGTGTAGCAGTCGCATTCGTCGTCGATCGGCGTGAAGTCGCGCCGGTAACGCGAGCCCGTGAGGTTGTACCGACCGGTGCGGGAGTAGACCGCCGCGTTGCGCGCCACCCGCGAGGGCGAGACGCAGTCGAAGGTGTCGGCGCCGGCCGCCACCGCCGCGAACAGGTCATCGGGTTCGCTGATGCCGAGCAGATGCCGGGGCTTGTCGGCGGGCAGTTCGCTGGTGACCCAGCCGACGATGGTGGCGAGGTTCTGCTTCTCCAGCGCACCGCCGATCCCGTAGCCGTCGAACCCGGCACCGTCGTCGTCGACGATCTCGGTCAGCCCGCGCGCGGCCTGGCGGCGCAGGTCCTCGTATTGCGCGCCCTGCACCACACCGAACAGAGCCTGGGGCGGTTTGTCGGCGCGTACCTGCGTGAGCCGGCGATGCTCGGCCAGGCAGCGCTGCGCCCACCGGTGCGTGCGCTCGACCGACTGCTCCTGGTATCCGCGGGTGTTGACCAACGTGGTCAGCTCGTCGAACGCGAAGATGATGTCGGCGCCGAGCTGATGCTGGATACCGATCGACACCTCGGGGGTGAAGCGGTGCGTCGAGCCGTTGAGGTGCGAGCGGAACGTCACGCCGTCGTCGTCGACGTGGGCGAGCCGCTGCTTGCCCTCGGCGATGATGTCGTCTGTCTGCACCCGCGTGGTGTCCATCGCCAGGACCTTCTTGAACCCGACGCCCAGCGACATCACCTGGAAGCCACCACTGTCGGTGAACGTGGGACCCGGCCAGTTCATGAAGGCGCCCAGGCCGCCCGCCTCGTCCACGATGTCTGCGCCGGGTTGCAGATAGAGATGGTAGGCGTTGGCCAGAATCGCCTGCGCGCCAAGACTTTTCATGGTTTCAGGCAGAACCGCCTTGACGGTGGCCTGGGTGCCGACGGCGATGAAGGCTGGGGTGCGGATGTCGCCGTGCGGGGTGTGGATCACCCCTGCTCGGCCCGCCCGCCCTGGCAATTCCGCCTCGACGCAGAAGTACGGATCGCGGGTGTTCGGGGGCGGCACGGACGTAGATTCTTCCATTGTGAGGATTCGAGGCGCATGGGCCGGTGCTGCGGCGGCAGTGCTGGCCGGGTGCTCGTCGGCACCGCCACCCTACGACCCGCCCCCGGGCCAGCTCGTCGCCGGCACCGCACAGGTCAGCGTCAACGGTCAGGATCTCGGGAAAACCGAGTCGGTGCGCTGCACGCCGGCCGGTTCCCTGATGACGATCGAGACCGGTGACGACAGCCGCGGGGTCTCGGCGATGGTGTCCAACGCCGACGGACTGGTGGTTCGCCAGGTCGGCATCACCGATCTGGGCGGGTTCACCGGCAGCTACAACGCGGGGCTCGGAGGTGATGCCTCGGTGAGCATGACGGGCCGCACCTACGAGATCACCGGCACCGCGGACGGCTTCGCCACCGACAGCCCGAGTTTCCGCACGTCGGGCACGTTCACCATCGCCGTTTCCTGTTGACTCGGGGCCGCCCGCTGCCCGGCGAGCCTGCATATCGGCTGCCAATCAGCTGTGTCACATTTTCGCAATCTGGATAACTCCGACCTGCCCGCCGCCCATACTGGCCGCGGTGATCCAGCGGCGGATCCCCATGAAGACATGAAGGAGAACCGTGATGAAGCGTGACGTCCTGGTCGCCGTGGGCGGCGCAGCGATCCTCATCGCCGGCCTGTCGGGCTGTTCGTCCGAGAAGAAGTCGGAGACATCCGGAGAGACCTCGTCGGTCGCGGCCGCTGAGGGCAAGTCCACCGTCACGATCGACGGTCAGGACCAGGAGATCCAGGGCAACGTCGTCTGCACGGACGCGGGCGGCAACACCAACATCGCGATCGGCAACACGACAGGCGGTGTCGGCGCTGTGGTGAGCACCGGCGACAACCCGTCGGTGGTCTCCGTGGCGCTGGGCGATGTGAACGGCGTGACACTCGGCTACGCCAGCGGTTCGGGCCAGGGTGAGGCCAAGGTCGAGAAGGACGACAAGACCTACAAGATCTCGGGGACCGCCACCGGCGTCGACATGGCCAACCCGCTGCAACCGGTCAACAAGCCGTTCGAGCTCGAAGTGACCTGCCCCTGAATCACGACGGTCGGTAACCGGCGGCCGACTGCCGCAGCTGCCAGATCTGTGCCGGGCAGAGTTCGTTGACGGCCTGGTTGATCAGATAGGCGCCCTGGTACCAATCGGTGCTGTGGAAGTCGGCCGTCACCTGGTCCACCAGGTCGGCGTAGCTGGTCTTCGCCGCGACCCGATCGCAGATGCTGCGTCCGTAGCCGATCGCGGCGTCGGCGTTCGGGAAGTTGTAGCCGGGCCGCACCGTGACGTTGACCAGATACGCCACCGTGTCGGCAGCCGCCGACGGCGCGGAGACGACGGCGGCCGCCGACCCGAGTGCCAACCCGAGCGTGACCGCAGTAGACCGCGCCTTCATGAGCCGACACGCTACGCGCCATGGCGCGATATCGGGTCAATGCCGGCAAAGCCCGCTCGGGAGCGCGGCCGGACCACTTAGGCTGCAGGGCATGAGAGGTCTGCTCGCACTTGCCGGTGGTCTGCTGGTCGCCCCGGTCCTGGGGTTCGGCGCCGGAACGGCGACCGCGTCGCCGGGCGCCTGCGACGACGCCGCATGCGTCCCATACGTGGACCGCGGGGTCCATGCCGGCGGTGAATGCAACCAGGCGACCCGCTACAACTTCGGCCTCGATGCCGGCGGCAACACGCTGGCGTGCAGTTCCAATCGCGTGTGGGTGTCGTTCCCGCCGCTTGTCGGCGTGCGTCTGCTCCGCTCGCCGTGCGGCGATGCGACCGGCGTGGCGCAATCGCCCGACGGTGTGCCGATGAAGTGCGCCGGCGGCGCGTGGTCCGCCGATTACTCCGTGATGTTCTACGGCTGACGCACACTGTCTGTCATGGACCGTGACGGCGATTACGACGACGCAGGACCCGACAACACGCTCGGACCGAGTGAATCCCTGGACTCCGACGAGGTGCGCAACGACGACGGTGACATCGTCGTCGATCCGCCGGATCAGTGGATCGAGGCCGAGGAGGACGAGAGCCTCGACGAGCGCCTCGCCGCCGAGGAACCCGACGTGCTGGCCCCGACTGGCGAGGCCGAGGTGCGGACCGACCGTCGTGATCACGGCCAGATCGACGGCACCCCCGAGGACGGGGACTCGTTTTACACCGTGGTCGACGACGACGAGTGATCAGGCGCGAATCAGCACGGGCCCGAGGGCCTCGTACCGACGGGCGGTGGCCGGGTCGAGTTCGGCTCCGCTGACGATCGATTCGAAGTCGGACACTTTCGCGAAGCGACAGAAGCTGCTCTCGCCGAACTTCGAGTGTGCGGCGACCAGGATGGGCCGCCGCGCCACGTGTACGGCGGTGCTCTTCACCGCGGCCACCGCAGGATCGGGCGTCGTCAGCCCGTGCTCGAGTGAGATCCCGTTGGTGCCGAGGAAGGCCACGTCGATCACCAGTCCGGAGAGCATGTCGACCGCCCAGTGGTCGACGGTCGCCAGCGTCCTGCCCCGCATGCGACCGCCGAGTAGCAGCACGGTGACGGAACGGCTGTGGGCCAACGCCTCGGCCGCCAGCAGCGACGAGGTCACGACCGTCAGCTCCTCCTCGGCCAGCCGTTCGGCGATCAACCGGGGCGTGAATCCCTCGTCCAGATAGACGGTTTCGGCCCCGTGCAACAGTTCGGTGGCCGCGATCGCGATGCGGTGCTTCTGCGCGAGATCGACCTGGCTGCGGTACTCCACACCCGATTCGAACGCGGCCGTCTCCAACGGCACCGCGCCGCCGTGCACCCGCTTGAGCAGACGGCGGCCGGCCAGCACCTTCAGGTCACGGCGGATGGTCTCGCTCGCGACGTCCAGCTCTGTCGCGAGCGAGGCCACCTCGACTCGCCCTCGGGTGCGGGCGAACTCGACGATCCGGCTCTGGCGGGTGTCGGAATCCACCGACGTCACGCTAGTCCGCCGCGGTGAGTATCGCCTTGATCTCCTCCGCCGACGTCGCCGCCCGCAGCCGGGCGACGTCGTCGGCCTTCAAGAACACCTGCGCGATCTTCGTCAGCAGCGCCATGTGATCCTTTCCCGCCCCGGCGATCCCGACCACGAACTCGGCCGGCTTGCCGTTCCAGTCGATCGGCTCGGAGTAGCGCACGAACGACAGCCCCGTCCGCCGGATCGTGTCCTTGGCCTCGTTGGTGCCGTGCGGGATCGCCAGACCGTTGCCCATGTACGTCGAGATCGAACTCTCCCGGTCGTGCATCGCGGTGACATAGGCCTGCTCGACTGCGCCTGCGGCGACCAGCAACTGACCGGCTTCGTCGATCGCATCGGCGGCGGTGCGCGCCGTCCCGTCGAGCACGATCGAGTCCACCGACAGGACGTCGCCGCCGGTCGTCGCCACGGGCTCGGCCGGCTCGTCGGATACCGGGGCTGCTTCGACGCCCGCTGCCCCGTTGGTCTCGGCCAGCGTGTCGACGATCTCGTCGTAGCGGGGGCTGCCCATGAAGTCGTCGACGGAGACGTGACGCGCCGAGGGCGTCCGTTGGCGGGCCCGATCGGTCAGGTCGCGGTGCGACACCACGAGGTCGTAGGTGTCGGTGAGGTTGGAGATGGCCGCGTTCGACACCTTCACGTCCCCGAAGCCCGCGCCCTGGATCTTGCGGCGCAGCACCGAAGCACCCATCGCCGACGACCCCATCCCGGCGTCGCAGGCGAACACGATGGTGTGAATGGGTCCCGCCTTCGTGGCGACACCCCCGCCGACGAGAGCCGAAGCCACACTGGACTTCTTGCCCTTCATCGACTCCATGCTCGCCGCCGCGGCAGCGAGATCGGGCTCATCGGTGTCTTTGTCGGTCTTCAGCAGGAACGCCGCGACCGCGAACGACACCGCGGTGGCGCCGAGCACCGCCAACGTCACGCCGAGGAAGCTGTTCCCCGGCGTCTGGGCGTAGATGGCGATGATCGACCCCGGTGCGGCGGGAGCGCGCAGTCCCGAACCGAACAACACGTTGATGAACACACCGGTCATCCCGCCGAGGATCGTTGCGGCCAGCAGCTTGGGCTTCATCAGCACGTACGGGAAGTAGATCTCGTGGATGCCGCCGAAGAACTGGATGATCGCCGCACCCGGGGCCGACGCGCGGGCCGCGCCACGCCCGAAGAACATGAACGCCAGCAGCACGCCGAGTCCGGGGCCGGGGTTGGTCTCCAGCAGGAAGAGGATCGACTTCCCGGTTTCCAGCGCCTGTGTGGTGCCCAACGGGGTGAGCACGCCGTGGTTGATGGCGTTGTTGAGGAACAGCACCTTCGCCGGTTCGATCAGGATCGAGGTGAGCGGCAGCAGATCGTTGTCGACGAGGAAGTCCACGGCGTTGCCGGCGCCGCGGGTGAACGCCGAGACGATCGGGCCGACGCCGAAGAAGCCGACGATCGCGAGCAACATGCCGAGGATGCCGGCGGAGAAGTTGTCGACGAGCATCTCGAACCCGGGACGGATCTTGCCTTCCCACAGCGCGTCCAGCTTCTTCATGCACCAGCCGCCGAGCGGGCCCATCAGCATGGCGCCCATGAACATCGGCACGTCGGAGCCGGTCACCACGCCGATCGTGGCGATCGCCCCGACCACCGCGCCGCGATTGCCGTGCACCATCCGGCCGCCGGTGTAGCCGATCAGGATCGGCAGCAGGTAGGTGATCATCGGGCCGACGATGCCGCCGCCGTCGTAGGAGCCCCATCCCCCGATGTGGGCGACCCACCCATCGGGATTCTTCAACGCAGAGAAGATGCCCTGCAGCCAGCCCTGCTCGATGAACAGCGCGGTGATCAGGCCCCACGCGATGAACGCCCCGATGTTGGGCATGACCATGTTCGACAGTGCCGTGCCGAATTTCTGGACGCGCACCCGCGCCCCGGCACGGGGTGGTGTGTCCTGGGTTGCTGTTGCCATGGAACTCCTCCGATTCTTGCCGGTGACGCCGGTCACATGTGCAAGTAGACCGCACAAACGGGCATTCACGCAAGCATTCGGGCATATTCGGTCAGTATTGATGGTGGTTTTATGCCCGGATGGCGGATAGAGTGCTCAACAGCACACCACTCGAGCACGTTGCCGATCCCGAGAGGACTCCCACGATGAAGGCACTGCGCTTCTACGCCCCCGAAGACGTCCGGTTGGAAGACGTGCCGGAACCCGACTGCGCATCCGATGAGGTCAAGCTGCGCGTGCGCAACTGCTCGACGTGCGGCACCGATGTGAAGATCTTCTACAACGGCCACCAGAACCTGACGCCGCCGCGCACGATCGGACACGAGATCGCCGGTGAGATCGTCGAGGTGGGCGATCAGGTCAACGCCACCTATGGCAGCAACTGGGCCGTCGGCGATCGGGTGCAGGTGATCGCAGCGGTGCCGTGTGGTGAATGCTACGAGTGCCGCAAGGGCTGGATGGCGGTGTGCCAGAACCAGACATCGATGGGATACCAGTACGACGGCGGCTTCGCCGAGTACATGATCGTGCCCCGTGAGGTGCTCAAAGTCGATGGGCTGAACCGCATTCCGGACAACGTCGGCTTCGACGAGGCATCTGCCGCCGAGCCGTTCGCCTGTGCGATCAACGCCCAGGAACTGCTCGGCATCGAAGAGGGCGACACCGTCGTCGTGTTCGGCGCCGGGCCGATCGGGTGCATGCACATCCGCATTGCGCGCGGCGTACACAACTGCGGCCCGGTGTATCTGGTCGACGTGAACGCTGCCCGCCTGCAGATGTCGGCCGATGCCGTCGCTCCCGACGAGATCATCAACGGTGCCGAGGTGGACGTGGTGCAGCGGGTCATGGAGTTGACGGGTGGCCGCGGTGCCGACGTGGTGATCACCGCGACTGCTGCGAATGTCGCTCAGGAACAGGCTATTTCGATGGCGGCGCGCAACGGTCGGATCTCGTTCTTCGGCGGTCTGCCCAAGACCGACCCGACGATCACTTGCGACTCGAACCTGGTGCACTACCGGCAGCTGCACATCCACGGCGCGAACGGCTCTGCCCCCGAACACAACAAGCGGGCGCTGGAGTACATCTCGAGCGGGCAGGTGCCGGTCAAGGACCTCATCACCCGTCACATCCCCCTCGACGACGTGCTCGAGGCCTTCCGGATCGTCAAGAACGGCGAAGCGATCAAGGTGACGGTCGAGCCCGTGCCTGCCGAGGTGCCCGCCGGCGTCTGACGTCGCTCGGCCCGAGCCTGTGACCAAGGCGACCCGGTCGACCCGTGACGGCGTGTTTCAAAAACGAACCGTTCAGGTACCCCTGACCCAACGGCTCGACCCCCGGGCTGGATATCAGAGCGAAGGGACCACGCACATGGGCGCCGAAGACAAGGCCAGCAACAAGATCGACGACTTGGGCGGCAAGGCCAAGGAGGGCCTCGGCAAGGTGACCGGCGACAAGGACACCGAGAACGAGGGCAAACTCGACCAGGCCAAGTCGAGCGTCAAGGACGCCGTGGAGAACGTGAAGGACGCTTTCAAGAAGTAGACAGCGACCTCGAGGGCCCGTCACCCGCGTGGTGGCGGGCCCTTCGCGTGCGACCGGTGGCTACAACACGGACGGCGCCGGGGACGCCACCGTGTACCCCAGGTCACGGAGGATCGCCGATTCGACCGGGCTGAGAACGCGCAGTGTCTTGCCGTTCGGGGCGACCGGTCCCATCAGCTTGGCGTTCGGTCCGCCGTAGGGGAATGTCGCCAGTCGCAGGTGTGAGAGCGACAGCGCCTGCAGGGGAACAGGACCGCCGTAGGCGGCGACGGCATTCGCACCGCCGAAGAAGAGGCCCCCGTCGGCGCCCGACAGATTGGCGGCAAAGGCGCCGTTGAAGCGGCCTAGGCTGCTGATCACCCGGGTACCGCTCTGATCGACGATGAACTTGTCGTAGGTGAGCCAGGACCTGCGGTTGGTCTGACCACCGTCCAACACGGCCTGGTAGCCGAGGCTGTGCAACAGCTCGTGCATCGCCACGGTCTGGAAGTCGACCTCGTTGGCCGCCGGCGAATCGTCGTACGAGTAATAGGGGTACGAGAAGTTCACCAGCAGATTGCCGTCGGCGGCGGTGCGGTTCGCATCGGTGTGGAATCGTGAGGTGACCTTCTTGATCATGGCGTTGGAGAAGGCCGGCCGGCGCGGAACCCCGAAGTTCGTGCCCCCGGTCGCCAGATACGTTGCCGCGGGGTTGTTCTCCCCGGTGACGTTGTAGGTGAGGGTGACCGGACTGGACGTGGCGATGTACTCCGACAAGCGGTCGGCCGCCGCCTGCAGTGCCGCCTTGGCCTGAGGCGTCCAGTACTGCGCCCCGCTGCCGTAGGTGAACCGGAACACGATGTCGTCGACCGCGGCCACGGTCAGTGAGACCACGGCGATATTGCTGGCGGCGAGACCGTCGGACGCGGTGTAGCTGAAGGTGTCGACGCCGTGGTAGTTGGTCGAAGGCGTGTAGACGAACGCGCCGTTCGCGTTCAGCGTCACCATGCCGTAGGACGGACCCGCCACCACGCTGGCGACCAACGTGGTTCCGTCGGGGTCGGTGTCGTTGTCCAGCACATTGCCCTTGATGGTCTTGTCTTCGACACCGGCGTAGACGTCACCGCTGGCGACCGGGGCGGTGTTCGCCGCCGCGAGCGCGGCCGCGCTGACCGCGTCGCCGTCGTGCGTCTGGCGTCGCACCCAGGCCATCAGGCCCCACAGCAGCGGAGTGCCGGGCTGCGTGCCGTACCCGGAGCCCACGGCGACGGCGCCGCTCACCGCCCGCAGGACTGTACGGACTATCGGTGTTCGCGAGAGCTCGGGCGTCTCGGTGTCGGTTACCGGGGCCTGCACCGCGACGGGTTCGGGGACGTTCACGCGCCTCGCCGGTGGGTCGGCCTGCGGTGCGACGGCCGGCTCGGCCGGCGCCTGCGCGGGCTCGACACGGTCTTGCGCCGGCACCGCTTCGGTCTCCGCTTCGCTGACCCGCAGGTGCCGCTTCGGCACCCGAGGCTCGTCGTCGGCTCGCAGGCTCTTTCTGGACTTCCGGCGCTCGGCGACCTTGTCGGTGGTGCGCTGGTCTTGCCTGTCGGTCGGTCGCTCGACCGTGCGCTGGCTGCTGTCGACGGCCGTCTCCCCACCGGCATCGGCCCATGCGACGGCGGGGGCGCCTGTCATCGCCAACCCGATCCCCAGGGCAACAGCTAACGTTCCGATCCGCCCGACGTGTGCGGATTGACCCATGGCGACCCCCCACAGTGAGCGTGCTCCCTGGTGAACGCGCTAATCGACGGCAGGGTAACACCGTGGGGTGCGGTGAGGCAGCAAAAAGCCCCGCGTCTGGATCGCAGACTCGGGGCTTTGGCGGTGGCGGAGGGATTTGAACCCTCGGACGGGGGTTACCCGTCACACGCTTTCGAGGCGTGCTCCTTAGGCCGCTCGGACACGCCACCGTGTGGCAGCTTACCGAGCCGGCGCCCGCGGCCCAAACCGGCCGCTGGTGTGCGGTCAGAGCGCCGTATCGGACCAGAACGCGCTCTGGATGCACACCAGCTCAGCGCTGGCCGGCGAAGAACTTCTCGAGCGGAGCGGCACACAGCTCGGCCAGAACCCCGCCACGCACCTGCGGCCGGTGTGTGAGCCGGCGATCGCGCACCACATCCCACAGCGAGCCGACCGCCCCGGTCTTGGGCTCCCACGCGCCGAACACCACCCGCGCCACCCGCGCCATCACCAATGCACCCGCGCACATCGTGCACGGCTCGACCGTCACCGCGAGCGTCGCACCCTCGAGTCGCCAGCCGTCGCCGTGCACTGCCGCCGCGGCGCGCAGCGCGAGGATCTCCGCGTGGGCGGTCGGGTCACCGAGCTCCTCGCGGGCATTCGCCGCCCCGGCGAGTTCCGTGCCGTCGGCAGCCACGACGACGGCACCGATCGGCACGTCACGCGGTCCGGCCGCCAATGCCGCGGCCAGGGCAGCCCGGATCAGCTGCTCGTCGGTCACCGGCCCAATCTGTCCAGCACAGCGGCGAGTTCGTCGGCGAAACCCATCTCCCGGGCGATCCTGCCCACCTGCTCGTCGGCGTAGAGGTCGTCGCTCTCGTCGAGGATCACGCCCATCACGGCTTCGGGCAGGCCGATGTCGGACAGCAAGCCGATGTCACCTTCTTCGAACGGGTCGGCGCTCTCGAGTTCGTCGTCGTCGAAATCCGCGTCGAGCTTCTCCAGCACCTCGGCGGCGATGTCGTAGTCCAGCGCCGCGGTCGCGTCGGACAGCAGCAGACGGGTGCCCGACGGTGCGGGGCGCACGATCACGAAGAACTCGTCGTCGATGTCCAGAATCCCGAAAACAGCTCCGGCACTCCGTAATTCGCGAAGCTCGGTTTCGGCGGCGGACAGGCTGGTCAGTGCGCCCGCGCGCAGCGCGGTGCACCGCCACTTGCCCTCTTCACGCACCACCGCCACGCCGAAGCCGTCCGGTTCATCGACCGAACGCTGCTGAGCCTGTGCACGCTGCGCTGCCATGAGAGCTAACCGTAGTCCCCTGCAATGGCGTTGACCATGCGCTATGCCAACCTGGACAGGTGGAGAAGACACCCGTTTGCGTCCTGGGGCTCGGGTTGATCGGCGGCTCGCTGATGCGCGCGGCCCGGGCCGCCGGGCGCCCCGTGTTCGGATACAACCGGTCGGTCGAGGGTGTGGAGGCCGCCCGCTTCGACGGATACGACGCCACCACTCACCTCGACGAGGCCCTCACCCGCGCCGCCGATCTCGGTGCGTTGGTGGTGCTGGCGGTCCCCATGCCGGCCCTGCCGACGATGCTCGGCCGTGTGCGCGCGACGGCACCGCACTGCGCTCTCACCGATGTCACCAGTGTGAAGGGGGCGGTCCTGGACGAGGTCCGCACGGCCGGGCTGCTCGACCGGTTCGTCGGCGGCCACCCGATGACCGGTACCGCACACTCCGGATGGACCGCCGGTGATGCGGATCTGTTCGTCGGTGCACCCTGGGTCATCAGCGTCGACGACCACGTCGACCCGCAGGTCTGGGCCGAGGTGATGACGTTGGCGCTGGACTGCCGCTCGATCGTGGTGCCCGCCCGGTCCGACGAGCACGACAGAGCTGCGGCGACGATCTCGCACCTGCCCCACCTGCTCGCCGAGGCCCTGGCCGCGACAGCAGCGTCCGTCCCGCTGGCCTTCGCGCTCGCGGCGGGCTCATTCCGCGACGGCACGCGGGTGGCCGCCACCGCGCCCGAGCTGGTACGCGCGATGTGCGAGGCCAACGCCGACGCGCTGTTGCCGGCGCTCGACGATGCGTTGCGGTTGCTCACCCGCGCCCGCGAGCAGTTGGCTCACCACGGCTCGGTCGCCGAACTGGTCACCGCGGGACACGCTGCCCGCGTGGGCTACGACAACGTCAGCCGACCCGATATCGAGGGCACGGTGATCGGCGCCGAGGGCTGGCGCGAGGAGCTGGCCGCCGCCGGGCGGGCCGGCGGTGTGATCAGATCCGTTCTGCCAAGCCGGGATAGTCGAGGATGAAGCCGTCGGCGTCGACGGTGACGGTGGTGTCGGCGACGGGCGAGTCCAGCTTGATGCCGTCGGGGGTGGCCGCGTAGCTGATGTGCGCGACGTCCACCGACAGATCGGGCACCCGCAGATAGACCACCGGAACCGTCACCGACTCCCCGCTGCCGGGCATCACCGCAGCGCGACGGATGGGCAGGGCGTTGAAGAACGGGCTGAAGACCACGTCGACGTCGAGCGCGCCCTCATAGGACGACCTGCTGGTCTGACCCGAGTGCTCCTGGACCAGCCACATGTTCTCCTCGTCGCGTGCGACCGATAGTTGCCGTTCACGCTCGGCCAGCGTGACGGTCATCGACAGCCGCTTCGTGGCGCCGGTCTCATCGGTGACCAGATCGTAGGAGGCGCTGAACGCGGGGTGCGCCGATGTGGCGGCAGCGACGACGCGGCCGTAGGCCTTGATGCGATTACCCGAGAGCTGCACGCGCACCGACTCCATCCGCGGCACATCAGGCGCACGCCACGTCAGCACAGCGGGAAAGGCGGTCGTCTCAGAGCGGTCGGCTTCACTCATGGGTCTACCGTAGGCGACGGCCCCACCCGTTCGTGGCGGGCTGCCGAACTGGGTCGAGATTCGAGCGCCACCTCGTCGGAGAGCAAGGGGGTGGGCACCGATCGGCTGCCGCGCAACCGGCCCGTACCGGGTACCGACAGCCACACCGCGAAGGCCAGCGCGGCGTCCAGGATCAGCGCCAGCAGAGTCACCATCAGTGCGCCCACCAGCGCGATGTGGAACTGGCGGATCTTGATGCCGTCGATCAGGTAGCGGCCCAACCCGCCCAGGCTGGCGTAGGCCGCGATGGTCGCCGTCGCGACGATCTGCAACGTCGCGGTACGCAGACCGCCGAGGATCAGCGGCATGGCGATGGGGGTTTCGACGCGCAGCAGGATGCGCCGTTCCGTCATGCCCATCGACCGCGCCGCATCGACCACCGAGCGGTCCACGTTCGCGATGCCGGCATACGTGCCCGCCAGTAGCGGCGGGATGCCGAGCAACATCAGCGCGACCGTCGGCGGTACCAGTCCGAGACCCCACAGCAAGACGCCGAGCAGCAGCACGCCCAGGGTGGGAAGGGCACGCAGCGCGTTGACGCCGGTGACCACGAGGAAGGTGCCGCGTCCGGTGTGGCCGATCAGCATTCCGATCGGCACCGCGATCAGTGCGGAGAAGAACGTCGCCACCGCCGTGTACTGCAGGTGCTCGAGTATCCGGATGCCCAGCCCGGCCGGGCCGGACCAGTTGGCCGCGGTGAAGATGAACGAGAGTGCCTGCTGGAGGAAGTTCACACCGACGCCCCCTTCGGTGCCGCGGTTTTCGTCTGCGTTCTCGTCCATGGCGTCATGAGCTTGCCGGCCACCATGATCAGCGTGTCGACGACGAGTGCGAGGACGAAGATGGCGATGATGCCGGCCACGATCTGGTCGCTCTTGTTGGACTGATAGCCCTCGGTGAACCACGTACCGAGGCCACCGATGCCGATCACCGAGCCGACCGACACCATCGAGATGTTGGTCACCGCCACCACGCGCAGGCTCGCGATGAGCACCGGAATCGCCAGCGGCAGTTCGACTTTGAGCATCCGGGTGAGCGGCTTGTAGCCGACGGCGGTGGCGGCGTCGAGCACGGCGGGTGACACCGCGTCGAGCGCCTCGGGGACGGCACGGACCAGGAGCGCCACCGTGTAGAGCGTGAGCGCGACGATGACGTTCGCCTCGTCGAGAATCCTCGTGGGGATGATCAACGGCAGCACCACGAACAGGGCCAGTGACGGGATCGTGAAGATGATGCTCGCCGTGACGGTGGTGAGCCGTCGCAGCACCGTCGTGCGCTGCACCAGCGCGCCCAGCGGGACCGCGATCACCAGTCCCAGCACGATCGGGATCAACGAGAGCCGTAGGTGGATCACGGTCAGCGCCCAGAGATCGTCGAGATGGGTGAGCAGGTATTGCATTACTCGTCGGCCTGCCGGGCGGTGCGCTGCGTCTCCAGTGCGTCGATCACGTCGTCGGCGCGGACCCCGCCGATGACCTGGTCGTGCTCGTCGACGGCGACGCCCAGCCCGGCCGGTGACGAGAGTGCCGCGTCCAGCGCCAGCCGCAAGGTGCCGTCGGGACGGAACAGCGAACCCCCGGCGATCGTGCTGTCGTAGAGCGATCGCCCGGCGCGGTGCAGCTCGACGCCGTCGGCGTCGATCCACGCGTACGGGCTGCCGTCCGGATGGGTGACCAACACCCACTCGCCGGGACCCAGCGTCAGGGCGTCGATCTCGGGCTCACCCACGTGGCGGATGTCGTGAACCGGCAGGCCGGTGGCGTGGAAGAACTGCAAACCCCGGTAGCCGCGGTCTGCGCCGACGAAGCCCGCGACCGCGTCGTTGGCGGGATTGGACAGCAGTCGCGCTGGGGCGTCGTACTGCTGCAGTACCCCGCCGCGCCCGAAGACCGCGACCTTGTCGCCGAGCTTGATCGCCTCGTCGATGTCGTGGGTGACGAAGACGATGGTCTTGCGCAATTCCTTTTGCAGCCGCACGATCTCGTTCTGCAGGTCGTCGCGCACCACGGGATCGACCGCACTGAACGGCTCGTCCATCAACAGGATCGGCGGATCGGCCGCCAGGGCGCGAGCCACCCCCACCCGCTGCTGCTGGCCGCCGGACAGCTGTGCCGGGTAGCGGTTGGCCAGCGCCGGGTCCAGGCCCACCCGTTCCAGGACACCCAACGCGGATTTCCGTGCGCTGCGCCGTGATTCACCTTGCAACACCGGTACCGTCGCGACGTTGTCGATGACCCGCAGATGGGGCATCAGGCCCGCACTCTGGATGACGTATCCGATGCCGAGCCGCAGCTTGACCGGATCGACCTTCGTGACGTCGTCACCGTTGACCGTCAGGGTGCCCGACGTCGGGTCGATCATCCGGTTGATCATCCGCATGGACGTCGTCTTGCCGCAGCCGGACGGCCCGACGAACACCGTGAGTGTCCCCTCGGGGACTTCCAGGGTGAGGTCGTCGACGGCGACGGTGCCGTCCGGGTACTTCTTGGTGACGTCGGTGAACGTGATCATCGCCCCTACTTCCCGATCGGCTTGTCGAAACCGTTGTCGGCGATCCACTTTCCCGCAGCTTCGTCGGGGTCGACGCCCTGGTTGCCTTCCACCGAGGTGTTCAACTCGATCAGCGCCTCGGTGGTGAGCTTGGCGCTCACCGCGTCGAGAACCGTCTTCAGTTCCGTCGACTTCTTCTGAGAGGCGACCAGCGGCACCACGTTGGCGGCGAGGAACACGTTCTCGGGATCGTCGAGCACCACGAGATTGCTCTGCTCGATCGCCGGGGAGGTGGAGAAGATGTTGGCCGCGGTGACGGTGCCGTTGGTGAGCGCCTGCACCGTCGCAGGACCGCCGCCGTCGCTGATCGCCACGAAGTTGGCCGGCGCGATGTCCAGACCGTACTTCTCCTTGAGCCCCACGAGGCCGGTCTGCCGCGTCTGGAACTCCGATGGGCCGCCCACTTTGACCTCCGCCGAGCGCGCGGCGAGATCGGCGATCGACTTCAGGTTCCAGCGCTGCGCCGTGGCCTCCGACACCGCCAGGGTGTCCTTGTCCTCGGCGGGCGAGGGAACCAGGATGGACAGGTCACCGGGCAGCGCCTTGAACAGCGCCAGCAGCACGGCGTCGGGTGTGGTGGCCGGGCTCTTCTCGTCGAAGTACTGCAGCAGGTTTCCGGTGTACTCGGGGATCAGGTCGATCGAATGATCCTGTACGGCCGGAATGTAGGTCTCGCGGCTGCCGATCCCGAACTGCCGGGAGACGTCGAATCCGTTGGCTTCCAAAGCCTGGGCATAGATCTCGGCGATGATCTTGGACTCGGTGAAGTCCGCTGAACCCACCTTGATGGACTTCAGATCACCGGACACCTCACCACCGCCGAGCGGGTTGGAGCTGCCACACGCCGCCGGGGTGAGTGCCAGTACCACGGCGAGAAGGACGCGCAACGGCGCCCATCCGGATTTTCGAGAGTGGTTTCGGAAACGGTTCACTCTGGAACGTCCTCTCCAATTCGCGGAAGCTTTCGTGACCCTAACGCGACATCTGTGCATGTTTCATTCGAAGCGCGAAAGGGCAAGAATGGAGCCATGTCCAGCGAACCGTTCTCGTCGGCTGACCCGCCGCCCGCGCACGACGTGCCGACGACACCGGCACAAGGCAACTCTGTGCCGCCGCAGTCGGCGGTGCACCGCACCCGGGCTGCGGCGCTGTGGTCGGCGCTCGCGCTGGGTTTCCTGATCCTGATCGTGCTGCTGATCTTCATCGCGCAGAACACCGAGTCGGCCGAATTCGCGTTCCTGGGGTGGCGGTGGAGCTTGCCGCTGGGCGTCGCGATCCTGGCGGCGGCGGTCGCCGGCGGCTTGCTCACCGTGGCGGTCGGGGCGGTGCGCATTTTCCAGTTGCGCCGGGCGGCGAAGAAGAACCTCAAGGCCGGGTTGTGAGCCGGATTCACCGGATGGACACGACCTGATCGACCGAATCTCGGGGTAAGTCGCCGTCGACGGTGGCAGTGACGTTCATCGAATTGACCGCGATCGACCCGCGGTGGTTGTCCAGCCAGGCGGTGTCCGCGGCGTCGCGCCCCGTCGCGATCCGCAGCATCGACTGCCGCGGCGCCAGGCATGTCGCGTCGACCACGCGCCACTGCCCGTCGACGAACGCTTCGGCCACGGCGTGGAAGTCCATCGGCGAACAGCCCGGTGCGTACACCGACACCAGGCGGGCGGGCACGTTGACCGCCCGCAGCAGGGCGATGACGAGGTGGGCGTAGTCGCGGCACACGCCGGACCCGGCGAGCAAGGTGTCTGCGGCGCCGTCGATCGGATCGCTGGAGCCGGGGACGTAGTTCAACCGAGACCCCACCCACGACGAGACCTTCTCCAACAGCTTGACGGAGTCGGTGAAGTCGCCGAATTCGGTCGCGGCGAAACCGAAGAACTTGTCGGCCTCGGCGTAGCGGCTCGGCCGCAGATACGTGGTCAGGTCCAGCTCGGTCACCGGTGTCGGATCGGCCTGCCCGAGCACGGACGCTGTGTAGCTGACCTTCAGATTGCCGCCGGCGACCTCGAACTTGTGGATGCGATTGCCGTGATCGCCGGAGATCTCGCGAATGCTCTCGCGGGGAATCTCGTTGCCGTCCAACACGAACGACAGCTTCTCGGTGACCTCCGCCCCGGGCTGAGGCGCCACCGCGATCTGGAATTCGAGCGTCGTGGGCTCGGTGATCTCGATGTCGAGTTCGGCACCGACATCACGCTTCATCTGACCGGAGGGCACGCGTCTCTCTACCCACCGGCTCGAAACGGGAAACCTCCGCGCTCAGGACAGTGAGCGCAACCCCGCGGCGATCAGCGGGGCGACGGCCTCTTCGACGCGATCGCCGTCGTCGGTGACGCCGGCCTCCCGCGCGCGATAGGCGATGCCGGCCCCGATGATCGCGAGCTTGAAGTAGGCCAGCGCCATGTAGAAGTCCCAGTGGTCCAGGTCGACTCCGGCGGCGCGTGAGTATTTCTCGGCGAGCGCGTCGGGGTCGGGCACCAACTCCGATGCCCACGCCGCGTCGGCGTGCACGAAATGGAAGGTGGGGTGCCGGTAGACGCACATCAGCGCGGCGTCGCTGAGCGGGTCGCCGAGCGTGGACATCTCCCAGTCGAGCACGGCCACGACCTTGGTCGCGTCCTCGGCGTCGAGGATCGTGTTGTCGATGCGGTAGTCGCCGTGCACGATCGCCGACCGGCTCTGCGCGGGCAGCGATTCAGCCAGCCGGGCGTGCAGCGTTCTGACGTCGGCATCGCAGGGGTCGTCGGGCTGTTTGACCAGGTCCCATTGTGAACCCCAGCGCCGCACCTGGCGCTCGAGATAGCCGGTGGGTTTGCCGAAGTCGCCGAGACCCACCGCCTCGGGTTCCACCGCGTGCAGATCGGCCAGGACACGGATCAGCGCGTCGACACACTTTTCGATGGCGGTTTCGTCGCCGAGCGCCTCGAGCTGCTCGGTGTGGCGCACCACCCGGCCGGGCACGAAATCCACCATCTGGAAGGGCGCGCCCAGCACGGCGTCGTCGTTGCGCATCGTCACCGCCCGGGCCACCGGCACTTTGGTGTCGGCGAGCGCGGCCACCACCCGGTACTCACGGGCCATGTCATGCGCGGACGGCGTGAGCCCGTGCAACGGCGGGCGGCGCAGCACCCACTTCGATAGGTCGTCGGCGACCAGGAACGTCAGATTCGACCGACCACCGGAGACCAGCTCGGCGCGCAGATCACCGCCGCGCGGAACACCCACCTCCCGCAGGTGGCGATCCAGGGCGGTGAGGTCGAGGCCTTCGAGGTCGGTCACGGCGTTCTGTTTACCACCTGGTGTTTCGCGGCAGCAGATCCCATACGTGTTCGGTCCCGTTGACGCTGGCCACCGAGAGCCGACCGCTGCGCGAGGACAGCACCCGGGTCACCGAGGCGTAGTCGACGTGGAAGTTCAGCAGCCGCGGTGTGCGCAGGATCGTGTGCAGCAGCACGTTGATCACACCTCCGTGGCTCAACACCACGACGGTGTCGTCGTGGCCGGCAGCGCCGATCACGTCGTCGACGCCGGCGGTGATGCGGGCGCGGAAGGCATCCTCGTCGACGCTGCTGGGCAGGTGACCGTCGATCAACCGCTGCAGCTCCTGCGGGCTTTCCTGCGCGATCTGCTCGATCGGGATGTAGTGCTCGAGATCGCGGTCGTACTCGGCCAGGCGGTCGTCGACCTCGATGGGCAACCCGAGCTTGTCGGCGACCGGCTTGCCGGTCTCGATGGCCCGCACCTGCGGACTGCTCACCAGGCGGGTGATCGGGAAGCGGGCGAGCGCGTCGGGTAGCCGGGCGGCCTGGGCCACACCGTCGGGCGACAGGCTCGGGTCCGACCCCTCCCCGGGTTCGCTGCGCAGCGGGAGGGCGTGTCGGACGAGAAGCAGTTGCACCGTGCCACCATAGGGCCCGTGACCGGGTATGCCGATGCGCTGTTCGACATGACGGACCGCGTGGTGCTCGTGACCGGGGGCAGTCGCGGGCTGGGCCGGGAGATGGCGTTCGCCGCGGCCCGGTGCGGCGCTGACGTCGTGATCGCCAGCAGAACGTTCGAGGCGTGCGTCGCGACCGCCGAGGAGATCACCGCGGAGACGGGTCGCGCTGCGCTGCCGTACGCGGTGCACGTCGGGCGGTGGGATCAGCTCGACGGCCTCGTCGACGCGGCCTACGAGCGCTTCGGGAGGGTCGACGTGCTGGTGAACAACGCCGGCATGTCGCCGCTGTACGACTCGCTCACCGATGTCACCGAGAAACTGTTCGACGCCGTGCTGAACCTGAACCTCAAGGGCCCGTTCCGGTTGTCGGCTCTGGTGGGCGAGCGAATGCAGGCCGCGGGCGGCGGGTCGATCATCAACGTCAGCACCAGCGGTTCGCTGCGCCCGGATCCGATGTTCCTTCCCTATGCGGCAGCCAAAGCGGGTCTCAATGCGATGACCGAGGCGCTGGCGAAGGCCTACGGACCGACGGTGCGAGTGAATACGCTCATGCCCGGGCCGTTCCTCACCGACATCGCCGACGCGTGGACGTTCGACCCCGACCAGGCCTTCGGCCACCTGGCATTACGGCGTGCCGGTCAGCCGCCGGAGATCATCGGCGCCGCACTGTTTCTGATGTCGGATGCCAGCAGCTTCACGACGGGGTCGATCATCCGCGCTGACGGCGGCCAGCCCTAGCGAGTCACTAGGGCGTCACGATGTCGAAGTCGGGATCGGGCTTGTCCAGCACGTCCACCAGCTTCGCCAGAACGTCGGCGTCGCCGGCGATCTCGACACCCGGCGACGTCGCGTCGCCGGCCGCGAGGCTCAGCAACCGCACCTTGGTCGCCAGCCGGATCGTCGCCTGCGCGGTCTGATCGTCGGCGTCGACCTTGCGGTAGACCAGCACGCCGTTGCGCAGCGTGAGCCGGTAATTGGTGGCGGTGTCGAGGAAGGTGACGTCGATCGCCAGGTCGAGATCCCATGCGCGCGGCCCGTTCACGCTGATCGCCAGCACGTCGAACATCTGCTCGGGCGACAGCTGGGCGGCCATCGTGGTGGACGTGGTGGTGGGGGTGCCGAAGTTCCCGTCACGCAGTTCGGTGGCCCCTGCCAGGAAGAAGTTGCGCCAGGTGGCGGTCTCCGCCCCGTACGCCAGCTGTTCGAGGGTGTCGGCGTAGAGCTGGCGGGCCCCTGCGTGATTCTCGTCGGTGAAGACGGCGTGATCGAGAAGTGTTGCTGCCCAGCGGAAGTCACCGTCGTCGAAGGCCTCCTGCGCGAGCTCGACCACGCGGTCCAGCCCGCCCATCGCGGCGACGTAGCGCGGTCCGGCCGCCTCGGGCGGGTGCGGCCACAACCGGGCCGGGTTGCCGTCGAACCAGCCCATGTAGCGCTGATAGACAGCCTTGACGTTGTGGCTCACGGAGCCGTAGTAACCGCGGGCATGCCAGGCGTTCTCGAGCGCAGGCGGCATCGCAAACGTCTCGGCGATCTCGATCCCGGTGTAGCCCTGGTTGAGCTGACGCAGGGTCTGATCGTGCAGGTAGGCGTAGAGATCGCGTTGCAGCGACAGGAATTCGACGATGCGGTCCTTGCCCCACGTCGGCCAGTGGTGGGAGGCGAACACGACGTCGGCTCGATCGGCGAAGGTGTCGATCGCCTCGGTGAGGTACCCGGCCCAGCCGTGCGGATCGCGCACCAGCGCGCCGCGCAGAGTCAGCAGATTGTGCAGGTTGTGGGTGGCGTTCTCGGCCATGCACAGCGCCCGGAACTTCGGGAAGTAGAAGTGCATCTCGGCCGGCGCCTCCGTACCGGGCGCCATCTGGAATTCGATCTCGACACCGTCGATGGTGTGGGTCTCGCCGGTCTCGCGGATGTCGATGGTGGGCACGATGATCGCCACTTCCCCGGTGGACGGGGTCTGGCCGAGCCCGCACCCCACCTGGCCCTGCGGCCCCCGCTCGAGGACGGCGCCGTACATGTAGCCGGCGCGCCGCGCCATCGCTGTGCCCGCGTAGACGTTCTCCTGCACGGCGTGCGCGGTGAAGCCCTCCGGTGCGAGCACCGCGACCCTGCCCGCATCGACGTCGGCCTGGGTGGTCACCCCGAGCACACCGCCGAAATGGTCGACGTGGCTGTGGGTGTAGATGACGGCGGTGACGGGCCGCTCGCCCCGGTGCTCGCGGTACAGCGCCAGCGCAGCCGCTGCCACCTCGGTGGACACCAGCGGGTCGATCACGATGATCCCGGTGTCGCCCTCGACGAACGTGATGTTGGACAGATCGAATCCGCGCACCTGGTAGATGCCTTCTACCACCTCGTACAGGCCCTGCTTGGCGACGAGCTGGGACTGTCGCCACAAGCTGGGGTGGACCGACGTCGGCGCGTCCCCTTGCAGGAAGTCGTAGACGTCGTTGTCCCACACCACCCGGCCATCGGCCGCGGTGATGACGCAGGGCGTTCTCGCGGCGATGTAGCCGCGATCGGCGTCGGTGAAATCCCGGGTGTCGTCGAACGGGAGGGTGCTCAGATGATCACGGTGCGCGGCTTCGATGGTGCTGGTGGGCGGCTTGTGCTCCATTCCGCTGAGACTGCCACGATGGGCCTCGTCTCGGTGGTTGACTGAGCCGATGGATGTCCGCCGAGTGGTCACAGGTCACGATGCCAACGGGAAATCGGTGTTCGTCAGCGACGACACCGTCGCGCCTCGCACCCCGGTACTGCTGCCGGGTTCGGAGTTCACGATGCTGTGGGGCGGGGACGAGACGTCACATTTCCCCGACGACGGATCGATGCCGAACTGGCGCACGTACTTTCCGCCGGTCGGCGGGTTCCGCTTCTCGATGTTCACGTTGCCGCCCGGTACCGCGACGGCCCGGACGGACGACCTCACCACCGAGGAGGCGATCGCCGACGGCGAGGAGAAGCTCCCCGGCCTCCTCGGCTACATGGAGCTCGACGACCCCGGTATGCACACCACCGACACGATCGACTTCGAGGTGGTGCTCGACGGCACGGTGATCCTGGAGCTCGGCGACGGCGCGGAGGTGACGCTGCACCCCGGCGACACCGTGGTGCAGAACGGGACCCGGCACCGGTGGCGCAACCCCGGCGACGTCCCGGCGCGGCTCGCGCTGTTCTGCTGCGGGGCCGAGCACGACAAGGTCACCCGTCCCGGCTGAGCCACTGCTGCGCGCGGCGCTTCGACGCGCGCGACAGCCAGGCGTCCTGAATCAGCTCCTGCAGCTCGCTCAGCGCGACCTCGCCGAGTCGGCTCTCCCGCACCAGCACCGACAGATGCCCGTCGAAGTGCGGCGTGGTGAAGAACGGCGACTCAGGATCCTGGGTCAGTGCCAGCTTGTCGGCCTCGGACTCCACCCAGATCACGATGACGTCCGGGTACTTCTCTCCGGTGTCGGGATCGACCGCGTCAGGTCGCGGAGTTCGGAAGAACACGAACGACTTGCCGCCCACCTGATAGATCGCGTTGCCCGCTTTCGGCCCCACGATCCGCGTCACATGCGGCATGGCCGCGGCGATGCGGTGCACGTCGTCGACGGTGGCCGGCCGGTCACTCACGGTGCGGCACCCGGTGCAGCTCGACGTCGGTGAGTGCGCCGTCGGCGACGGTCGCGGTCATGTAGGTGCAGTGCGGCTGGCGGCGCCGGTCGGTCGGCGACCCGGGATTGAGCAGCCGCAGCCCCGTCTCGGCCGTCGTGTCCCACGGGATGTGGCTGTGGCCGAACACCAGCACGTCGGTGTCGGGGTAGGCCTTGGCCATCCGCGCGTCGCGGCCGGGCGCGCCGCCCGTCTCGTGGGTGACGGTGAAGCGCAACCCGCCCAACTCCACGTCGGCGCGCTCGGGCAGCCGGCGGCGCAGCTCGTCGCCGTCGTTATTGCCCCAGCAGGCCACCAACCGACGGGACCGTTTCTCCAGCACGTCGAGCAGGCCCGGCTCCACCCAGTCGCCCGCGTGGATCACCACGTCGGCGACGTCGACCGCGTCCCACACCTGGGGCGGCAGGTCCTTGGCGCGCTTCGAGACGTGCGTGTCGGCGATCAGCAGGAGGCGCACGTGCCCAGCCTAGGCCGTCGGGCGGCCGCGAAATTGGCGCACGGGCCCCCTCTCGCCGGCTAATAGGCTGCTTGCCGTGGAGCGTTCGGTCGAGGTGGTGGTCTCGGAACTGCAGGCGGCATCCGAGCGCCTGCGCGACGCCGGACAGCGCCTGCAGGACGGGCTGTCCGGGGTGGACCTCGAGACCCGCCAGCTACTGGGCTCGGGCTGGAAAGGTGGCGCGGCGTCGGCGTACGGGCCCGCCTGGGATCAGTGGCACACCGGGGCCGGACAGGTGGTCCGCGGGCTGCAGACCATGGCGGACCTGCTGAGCCTGGCAGGCAAGGAGTACGCCAAGACCGACGAGCAGTCCGGCGAGGCGCTGAACGCGACGATGCAGGGCGGTGGGGGTGCGCCCACGGGGGGTGGTGGCGGAGGCGGGGCTCCGAGTGCCGCGCCGGTCACTTCTTCGCCCCCGTCCGAGCCGCTGACGGGGTTGGCGCAGGCCATGAATCTCGAGCAGCTGGGCTCGGTCGCGGAGTCCGCGCAGTCGGCGCCCCAGCAGCTCGGCGGTTTCCTGCAGCAGGGCGCGCAGATGGCCGGCGGATTCGTCGAGCAGGTGGCGTCCCTCGTCGAGGGGGCGGGCCAGGGCGGCGAGGCCCCTGCACCCGACACGGCACCAGATTCCGACCGGGATTCACGGCCGCGGGATGACCGATGAGCAAGCTGATCGTCGACTTCGATGCGCTGCGCGCCGCGATCACCCACATGGAGCAGTTCGGCCGCGAGGTGACCGAATGCCTCGACGACATCGAGCACACGATGACGATGCTGCGCGGGTCGTGGGAGGGCGCCGGGTCGGACGCACAGGCGCAGGCCCAGAAGCAGTGGGAGGACGGCGCCGAGCAGATGAAGGAGGCGCTCACCGCACTGCAGAAGGTCGCCGACACGGCGCACAAGAACTACACCGATGCCGTCGCCAAGAACGGTCAGATGTGGCAGGCATGACCATCGGGGGGTCACGCGGTGCGGATCGAGGTTGACCCTGAGGCGTTGATCGCCGCGGGTCAGCAGACCGGTGCGATCGGTTCTCAGCTGGCTCGGCTGTCGGACGCACTGGGCACGGCGCTGGCCGGCGGCATTTCTTCGGGCACGGACCCGGCGGGGATGAACTTCGGGCTGAAGTACGGCCATCAGGCCGGTGAGTTCACCTCGGCGGTCGCGGATGCGGCCAACGCGTTCAACGCGGTGGGCATGCTGTTGCAGGCGACCGGTTACAACTACCGCAACGCCGACGCCGCGGCGACGATCGGCGGGCCCGGCCCGTCGGGCGGCGTCGGCGCCGAGCCCGACAAAGCCTTGCCTGCGCACGTGCCCGCCGGTCCCAACGGTGTCACGGTTCCGCCGCCGGACAAGTGGTACCTGATCCAACCGTTCCTGCAGATGCTGCCCGGCATCGGATTCCTTGCCGGCGGGGCGATGACGTGGCCGTCGGGCAACGCGCCGATCATGGGCGTGACCGCAACGCAGTGGCGCAACTTCGCCACCGGTTTCGCGTTGATCAAGCCACAGCTGAGCGGGATCGAGAGTGTCGTCGCGGCCCAACAGGTCCCCGAAGGCGCGGCGATGAAGGCAGCGCTGAAGGACCTCGGCACCGCCATTTCATCGCTGACCGACGCGTGCACCTCTGTCGCGCAATCGATTACGGATTTTGCCAACGGTGTGCAGGAAACCCAGGACGCGATTCGGCGGATACTCGATCGGCTGTCTCTCGACGGGCTCTGGGACACCGTGAAGGGCATCTTCACCGGTGAGGCCGACGACATTCTGCGCGAGGTCGCCCACGACGTCAGCACGGTGCTGCACAACTTCCAGAATCAGGTGAAGGGCATCGTCGGCCTGCTCGAGGAACTGACCGGCGTGATCGGTGACGCGGCAACGGCATTCCAGAAGTGGATTCGTCCCATCCTGGTGCAGACGTTCGGCGACGGCGCTGGCAACGTTCTCGCCGACTACCTGACGCTGGTGAACGACGTTCAGGTGGGCGCGCTGACCGGATTGATCGGCACCGTGTCGGGCGTGGTGGCGATGGCCGACCCGGACACCTGGAAGGGCATGGCCGAGATGGCGCTCTCGGTGGCCAAGGATCCGTCCAGTGCGCCCGGCGTGCTGGCCAACATGGCCAAGGAATTCGTGGCGTGGGACAAGTGGTCCGGCGATCATCCGGGCCGCGCGGCGGGCGAGGCGATTTTCAACATCGGCTCGCTGTTCGTACCCGGCGGCGCATTGTCGAAGACCGGCAATGTGGCCAAAGGCCTGAACCTCAGCAGGCGCGTCTTGGAGGAAGGGCGGTTGCCCAAGATCGGCGAGCTGGGCAGCTGGACCCGCGCGACGCCGAGTCCGATTGAGGCGCCTCATATTCCGGAGTTCAACCCCGGCACGGCCGGCGGGATCCCGCCGCTGCGGCCCGAGCCAATTCCGGGCGGGGCGGGGCCGGGGTCTGTTGGCGCCGGTTCGGCGCCGGGTGGGTCGGCACCGTCGGGTGGCAGCCCGTCAGGCAGCGGCCCGTCAGGTGGCGGCCCGCGTACTGGTGAGCCGTCGGCACCGAGTGGCCAGCCGTCGGGCGCAAGGGCCGAGGGTAGCTCCGGCCCACGCGCACCGGTGGATGCGGGACGAGGTGGTGGCGACGCGTCGCCGGGCTCTTCGGCGTCGCCCAACGGATCATCGCCGGGCGGGTCGACGCCGTCGGCTTCTCCGGGCGGGGCGGCGTCACCCGGCGGGGGATCCGAACCCGGCGGTTCCGCACATTCGTCCCCGTCACATGCAGCATCGCCGGAGTCATCAGGCGGACGCGCGGGATCGGAAGCAGGCCCGCACAGTGGTGGTTCCGCAGATCCCGGCGGAACCCATGATCCGGGGGCCCACTCCAACGGCAGCGAGCCGTCCCCCGGCAACGATCATCACACGCCGCCCGGCGGCGACGCTCCGCACGACCCGCACGCGCGGGTTTACTCGATGATGGACGACAGTGAGCACACCACGTCCTTCGCTCCTGAACAGCTCATCGACAACCATCGGGTAAACGATGTCCTCGCTGCACACGGGGTGAATAAGAGCGACCTCGTCGACCTGATCAACACCCCGACTGACGCCCTGACGGCGGACCAACGCCACTTGTTGACTTCGATTCGCGACGCCTTGCCCGCACCGACAGCGGATACCGTGATGCAGAAGGTCATTCCGCCCGGATTCTTCGACTCCGAAGGCAACTTCGTCCGTGGCCGAGCTGACGACTACATCATGGGGGGGACCAATTTCGATCCGCGGATAGTCAACGGTTCGGTCACCGTGGCAGGGGACACTGCGCATCTGTCCTCGCCGGCGGCGATCTATGACCATCTTCGGCTGGACTACGGAGGATCGCCTTTTGCGCAGCATGATCCGGGGACAATGCTCATCCGCTTCCAGGCGGACAACCCGACGTCCAGTGATCTCTACGAGGTACCGCGGAACTCCGATATGGGCGGGAACAGTCGGTTCGACAGCTGGGAAGATCCCTTCACTGGAAACGGATTCACAAAATCCGGTGACGACGTCATACCTGAGTACGTTGCATCCGGGATCACGATGCGGGAAGGTGCGGAGATGTGGGAAATCCTTGACGATGGAACGCAACGATTGGTGGCTGTCCTCGATCGCGATGAGTGGATACCCCAGGGCAATTGACATGGATGTTCCTGTCTCGGGCGGTGTCGCAACATACCGGGGGAAGCAGTACCCGATCGCCTTCACCGGCGACAACTGGATCGCACTACGCGCAGAAGGCGGACCAGAATTCCCCGACGCCATCGAAGCTGGTCAGTCCCGGTTCGAGCCCGGCTATTACCGGCCGTGGGTCAAGGTGCCTCGATCGTCGATAGAGAAGACCGTCTACAGAAAGGTGACCGGACTTCTTTCCGGCCACGAAGTTTCTCTCGTCAGTCGATTCCACGACGGACAAATCGGAGTCTCCTTCATCGGATCGCCCGCCGTTGCAGACGAACTCGGACTCGACGGCGACCAGTACATGGGGTGGACGGGACATTACAAGCCCGAGGACTTCGACAGCATCGCGGTGGAGGAGACGCCTTATGCCTGACCGCCTGATATTGCAGAAACTGCTCAACTCCGCCTTGGCGACGGCCATCGTGGAGACTGGCGACGATCAGGTCGGGGGTCTTGTCACCGATGCCGCAGCTGTCGCCGATTTAGCTACCCCGCAACAACTCCTGGCGGCATACGGGGTGGATGGCGCTCCGCAGTTCGTCGACGTGGTCCGTTTCGAACAACCCCGCCTCGCGTCGTTGCGACCGCCCGACGATGCGCCGCGCCCCTGGCCCACCTTCCCGAACGGCTTCCTCCGTGGCGACTCGCTTGCTCGAGTCTGGTCCATGAGCCGCACCCGGTACCCCTACGGATCGGAATACTGGCGACTTCGCTCAGACGGTGAGCAGAAGGTCCTCTCCCGTTATGAAGGGGTTGCTCGAGGCTGGCTCAATGCGAAGCGGTGGCGCCCGCCGAGTTCGATGGTCGGCACGCTCGCGCGGTGGCGCGGCAGCGAATACTTCGCCGATGTCGTCGCAGAGACCGTTCATCTGACAGCCATCGCAACCGACGGACCGACGGGGTTTCAGCCAGTCCGTGCCAATGTGTGGTCAGCGAGCGTCCCGCTTGCCGAGACCGAAATCTTCGAACGCGTCTACACCGCACAGCTCGACGGTGTCCCGGTGCGCATTCTGCGAACATCGGGAAGAACCGCCGAGTTACTCCTGCTCACCGAAGACCCTGTGAGCGCCCAAAGGATCGGCGCCGGCCTGGTCGAGTCCGGCGTCTACGAAGTCGTCATCGATACCGGCAGGTTGAGCGATGTGCGAGGGGTGGAGAACCAGTTGGTGCCGGAAGAACCGTGAACCGACCTCCTGATCGGCGTTGACCGCCAGACAACACAGAGAGACTGCATGCCGCACCTCACAATCGACAGCATCGACTGGGATCAGTCGGGAGGTGGCCTGCCGTACGCCATTTCGGAGTTGCAGAGCCAACTTCCGGTAGCCGGGCGCGTAGCGCGGCAGATGGCGGGACCAGACCGAAGCGACTACTTTTTGGTCGTCGTCGACACGCCCCTGCGCTTCCACCCCTCGCCAACCTTCGATTGGTCGCGAACCCAACCTGAGTTCCACGGCCGCGACGGTGCTGGCGCATTTCTGTGGGTGTACGCGGTGGTGGTGTGCAGCCTCTTGGCGGGCATGCAACTTCACAACGGCATGAGAAGTTTCCCCGTACGGGTCGCTCTGGTCGTCGACAACACCCTCGGCAACGATGAGCGGCTCTCTTTCGAGAAGTGTGAGTACGCCGCACAGGGGTTCGTGAGTGACCTCCCCGGGCGGGAGCCTGTCTCGGAGCCCATCCGGGACTGACGTTGCACGGCAGGGTGACTGACTACCCTTCGCAGAGAGATGGGGACAACGTGATTGATGATCCGTCCCTCGCAAAGTCGGTACAGCCACATCGGAGTGGTGAACCACGGCAGAGTCCCCCTGCAATGCTCAGCCGACATCGCGGCGTGCATCCGGCACGAGTACCCACACACCAGTTACATCGAGAACACAAGAGCCGATGTCCGAAGGGAAGGCCATGCCGGCTGAAGAACTGGCAAGCCTTTCTCGGTCTAGACATGTGGGCAATCTTCTATCGTGGACCGGACTGCAGAGTCCAAGTGCATTGGTCAGAACGACACGGCGCAATCAACTTCATGCTCGCACTGCCGCACGCGGACAACACTTTTGGATTGTCGAACCGCACCGGCACGTGGCGACTGATGCTCCTCCTTTCCCGAGCCCAAGGACAACCTGGTCACGCCTGCCCCCGAACGCAAACGAGAACGAGTTGATGACTTGGCTGCGTGACATCTTCGGCAGTGATTTCCCATCGGCCTGAAGAGCTATGGATTCGGTGACTAGGCCGACTGAATGTCAGCGATCGGAACGACGCGATCGAGCTACGCGACAAGTCGGATTGCGAGGCTTCAAAGAGGAATGAGGACAACGTGGTTGATACTCGTATCGCACCCTCTGGCCGACATCATCGCGTCCTACGAGGATGCCGAAGGCCGCCCACTGTTCAGTGTGTGACGCCGCTACGAGCCCGTCACGAACCCCAGCACCGTCAGCCCGAACACACCCATCAGCAGCAGCGTGCCCGCCACATCGGAGACCGGATTCGACCCCACCGCTGCCGTCACCAGACCCAACAGCACCGCCAGCGCCACGAACGCCAGCCGAACACCCAAGAGAAATCGTTGCCGGACAACCAGATTCAACACAGTGCCGGGCACGGTACGGAAAACCCACACCAACGGCACCACCAGCGCTGCACCCAGCACGCCCGCCGCGATCCGCGGCAGCACCGTCGACATCCCGTCGTCATCGGCCGCCATCACCACGATCAGCGCCACGGCCAGGAACACCACCGACGCCGTCGCCATCCGCAGCACCCGCGCCATCGCCAGCCCGATGTTGTCGATCACCAACGGCCGCAACGCCGGATTCAAACCATCCGCGACCAACAGCCCCCGCACCGCCTGCGTCAACGTCCCCCACCGCAACCGGCTCACCGCAAGGTTGTGCGTCGCCAACGCATTGTTCGGCTCGATCCGCAGCGCCTGCAGATACTGCTGCTCTGCGGCCTGAGCGCCCCACGTCGTGCGAAAGATATCGCCACGCAATACCAGTGCGTCCGTATTCGTCGGGTCGAGCCGCAACGCCTCGTCGACGACCGCCGATGCCTGCTGATCCTGCCGCAACTCGTGCAGCAGGCTGGCGTACGTGTAGTGCGCCAGCGCCGACCCCGGGTGCTGAGTCACCAGACGCCACGCCATCGCCAGCGCATCAGCGCCCCGCCCCTGGCCGTGCAACGCGAGCGTGTAGAGCCGCATCGCGTGCTCGTTGGACGGATCGACGTTCAACACCGCCCACGCTGCAGCCGCGGCCGCACCGTAGTCCTTGACACCGAGGCTCGCCTGGGCGGATCGCGTGAGCATGGAGACGTCGGACATCACCGAAAAGCTTATCCGGGCTTTCACCCGGCCCGGCACACCAGTTTCAGGCGCCAACCTCGTGCGTCCGTCCAGCGTGCGCCTCGGCACGCATCCGCTCCACCATGTGGGGATGGTGCAGTTCGAAAGCGGGCCGCTCCGAACGGATCCGGGGTAGCTCTGTGAAGTTATGCCGCGGGGGCGGGCAGCTGGTGGCCCACTCCAGGGAGTTCCCGTAGCCCCACGGGTCGTCGACCGTCACCGGCTCGCCGTAGCGCCAGCTCTTGAAGATGTTCCACACGAACGGGAGCATCGAGACGCCCAGGATGAAGGAGCCGATCGTCGAGACGATGTTCAACGTCGTGAACCCGTCAGTGGGTAGATAGTCGGCGTAGCGACGCGGCATCCCTTCGTTGCCGAGCCAGTGCTGCACCAGGAACGTGGTGTGGAAGCCGATGAACGTCAACCAGAAATGCAGCTTGCCCAGCCGCTCGTCGAGCAGCCGACCGGTCATCTTCGGGAACCAGAAGTAGATGCCGGCGTAGGTGGCGAACACGATGGTGCCGAACAGCACGTAGTGGAAGTGCGCCACCACGAAATAGCTGTCGGTGACGTGGAAGTCCAGCGGGGGACTGGCCAGCATCACCCCCGACAGCCCACCCAGCAGGAACGTCACGATGAACCCGACCGCGAACAGCATCGGCGTCTCGAACGTCAGCGTGCCCTTCCACATCGTGCCGATCCAGTTGAAGAACTTGATGCCCGTGGGCACCGCGATCAGGAACGTCATGAACGAGAAGAACGGCAGCAGCACCGCACCCGTGGCGAACATGTGGTGCGCCCAGACCGCCATCGACAACGCCGCGATCGAGAACGTGGCGTACACGAGCGTCGTGTAGCCGAAGATCGGTTTCCGGGAGAACACCGGAATGACCTCGCTGATGATGCCGAAGAACGGCAGCGCGATGACGTAGACCTCAGGATGGCCGAAATACCAGAACAGGTGCTGCCACAGGATGACGCCACCGTTGGCGGGGTCGTAGACGTGAGCACCGAGGCGCCGATCGGCCGCCAGGCCGAAGAGCGCCGCCGTCAGCAGCGGGAAGATGAGCAGCACCAGGATCGAGGTCACCAGGATGTTCCACGTGAAGATCGGCATCCGGAACATCGTCATACCGGGCGCGCGCATGCACACGACTGTGGTGACCATGTTGACCGCACCCAAGATGGTGCCCAGACCGCCCACCCCGAGTCCGAAGATCCACAAATCCGCGCCGACCCCCGGAGAATGCACCGCATCCGAGAGCGGAGCGTAAGCCGTCCAACCGAAGTCGGCCGCCCCGCCGGGCGTGATGAAACCTGCCAATGCGATCAGCGCACCGAAGAGGAACAGCCAGAACGACAGCGCATTCAGTCGCGGGAACGCGACATCCGGCGCGCCGATCTGCAACGGCAACACCAGGTTCGCGAACCCGAACACGATCGGGGTCGCATAGAACAGCAGCATCGCCGTGCCGTGCATGGTGAACAGCTGGTTGTACTGCTCGTTGGACAGGAACTGCAGTCCTGGCAGGGCCAACTCGGTGCGAATGAACAGGGCCATGAGCCCGCCCACCATGAAGAAGACGAAACACACGACGCAATACATGATGCCGATCCGCTTGTGATCGGTGGTCGTGATCAACTTGTAGAGCAGGTTGCCTTTGGGCCCCAGGCGAGGAGGGAATGGCCTGCGTGCCACCAGCCTCTCGGTTTTCTCGACGATCGCCACGTCGGCAGTCAACAACTGCGGCGCGGTTGTCCTCTAGGGACGAAAGTCAGCACTTATCCTGTGGAGGTCGAGACAACGGACGGGAAGGTGAGCTGCAGTCATGGCAGGCCGCACCCGCAAGACGCCCGCGAACGGCGAAGACTCCCGCATCATCCGCACCCGCGCCGACGTCGGCCGCACCGCACTCGACGTTCTCGTGACCGAGGGCTCCGATGCCGTCACCCACGCCCGCGTCGCGGAACTCGCCGGCTACTCCAAGACCACGCTCTACACCCACTGGCCGTCGCGCGTCGACTTGCTCCGGATCGCCGTCGACGCCATCGGCGAGCTACCCCACACCGAGCCCTCCGGCGACCTGCGGGCCGACCTGATCGGCGAGCTCCAGTCGTTCCGCGAGGCCGTCACCGAACTACACCTGGACAAGGTCCTCTACGCGATGGCGCAGTGGGCGTCGATCGAGACGATGGCCGAGATCCGCGACGCACTGAACACCGAGGCGCAGCGCCCGGTCCGCGCGATGCTGGAGAACGTTTTCGAGGGTGTGCAGTTGGAAGCGGCGATCTCGATGCTGGCCGGAGTGGTGGCGTGCCCGTCACTGATGTTCGGCACGTTGCCCGACGACGATGTGATCGAGGCGGCGGTCGACATGGTGCTGGCCAACCGGAAAACGAAGCGCGCCCGAAGGGATTCGAACCCCTAACCTTCTGATCCGTAGTCAGATGCTCTATCCGTTGAGCTACGGGCGCTTGGGTGGTGCATGTTCAGTTGTTGGCGGAGGCGAGAGGATTTGAACCTCCGGCCCGCTTTAAGGCGGGCAACTCATTAGCAGTGAGTCCCATTCGGCCGCTCTGGCACGCCTCCTGACGTTGACCGCCGAAAGGAGAGAGTACACAGGCCCTGCCGCGGGAAGCAAAGCAGATCGACCACACCCCTAAACTGGTTCGGTGCCCGCCCGTCTCCGCCCTGAACTCGCCGATCTGCCCGCCTACACGCCGGGCAAGACCGTGCCGGGCGCCATCAAGATCGCCAGCAACGAAACCGTGCACGGCCCCCTGCCCAGCGTGCGGGCCGCGGTCGCCGCCGCGATGGACGGCATCAACCGCTACCCCGACAACGGATACGTCGAGCTCAAAGAGCGCCTCGCCAAGCACGTGAACTTCGCGCCTGAGCACATCTCCGTGGGCTGCGGGTCGGTGAGCCTGTGCCAGCAGCTGATCCAGATCACCTCGACCGTCGGCGACGAGGTGCTGTTCGGCTGGCGCAGCTTCGAGATCTACCCACTGCAGGTCCGCACCGCCGGCGCCACCCCGATACAGGTGCCGCTGACCGACCACACCTTCGACCTCGACGCGATGCTCGCCGCGGTCACCGACCGCACCCGGCTGATCTTCGTCTGCAATCCGAACAACCCGACGAGCACCGTCGTCGACCCCGCCAAGCTGGCCGCATTCGTCGAGGCCGTCCCGTCGCACATCATGGTGGTGCTCGACGAGGCCTACATCGAGTACATCCGCGACGACCTCGTGCCCGACAGCTTCGGCCTGGTCCGGGCGCACCCCAACGTCGTCGTGCTCCGGACCTTCTCCAAGGCGTACGGCCTGGCGGGCCTGCGCGTCGGCTACGCCGTCGCCGAGCCCGACATCGTCAGCGCCCTGTCCAAGGTCTACGTCCCCTTCACCGCCACGACCGTCTCGCAGGCCGCTGCCATTGCCTCGCTCGACGCGGCCGACGAACTGCTCGAACGCACCGACGCCGTCGTCGCCGAACGCACCCGCGTCTCGAACGCACTCCGCGAGGCCGGGTACGAGCTGCCACCGTCGCAGGCCAACTTCGTCTGGCTGCCACTGACCGGCCGCGCCCAGCAGTTCGCCGCCGACGCCGCCAACAACCGCATCATCGTGCGGCCCTACGGTGACGACGGCGTGCGGGTCACCGTGGCCGCCCCGCACGAGAACGACGCCTTCCTCGATTTCGCCCGCACCTGGACAGGACGCCCATGACCGACCCCCGGAAAACCTTCACCGAACTGACCGCGCGCACCGGCCGTATCGACGACGCCGAGCTCGACGCGTTCTGGGCCACGTTGGCGCCCGCCACCATCGAGTTCATGATCGGCGAGTGGAAGGGCGGTGAGTTCGACACCGGCCACAAGGCCAACGGTTTCATGAAGCGGCTCAACTGGTTCGGCAAGACCTTCCATTCGGCTGCCGACGCCAAGCCGCTGGTGTGCCTCGACGCCGACGGCACCAAGTTCTCCAACACCGAGGCGATGAACGGCGAAGCCAGCCTCTGGATGGAGGAGTTCCGTGGCGAGACGGTCGCGTCGATGGTCTATGACGGCAAGCCGGTGCACGACCACTTCAAGGTCGTCGACGACAACGCCGTCCTCGGCATCATGAACGGCAAGGGCGCCATGGACACCAGCTCCGGCACGCCGCGCCACCTGTATTTCTATCTCGAGCGGGTGTGACACCTATCGTGGCGGAGATGAGGACGCGTGCACGGGTGACGACGGCCGCCGTGGTCGGCTTGGCGATCGCGCTCGGCGCGACGACGGCGTGCCAGCGCAGCACTGAAGGTGCGGTCGCCCAGACAACCGAGCCGGGACCGCCGCTGACGACGGAACCGAGCGCGCCGAGCCGGCTGCCGAGCATTCCCGGGCTACCCGGCCTGCCCGAGATCACGATCCCCAATTTGCCGCTGCCGACGCGCAACACCGACGTTCCGGAAGTGCCTCCCCCGCCGAACGCGACGAGCATGGGGTGTCAGGAGTACAACCAGCTCGACGAGGCGACTCGGCTCGCGGTGGTCAAGGCGATTCTCGCCCAGGGCAACAATCCGCTCGGGGTCAACGGCGAGACGGTGGGCCAACTGCTCGCCGACGCGGCCTGTCAGTTCTTTCCCAGCGCCAAGGTCGCCGACGTCCTGATGGGCTGACGGCTCACGGCGGCGGCTAGCCTCATGATCCATGGGCAGCAGCTATGAGTCAGTGACGGTCGAGATCGCCGAGCGCGTCGCGCAGGTCACGTTGATCGGCCCGGGCAAGGGCAACGCGATGGGACCGGCGTTCTGGGCCGAACTCCCGCAGGTGTTCGCAGAATTGGATGCCGACCCCGACGTGCGCGCGATCGTGCTGACCGGCTCCGGCAAGAACTTCAGCTACGGCCTCGACCTGGCCGCGATGGGCGGCACACTGGCCCCGATGATGGAGCAGGGCGCCCTGGCCAAGCCCCGCGCCGAGTTCCACGCCCGCCTGAAGACCATGCAACAGTCGATCACCGCAGTGGCCGACTGCCGCACCCCGGTGATCGCCTCGGTGCACGGCTGGTGCATCGGCGGTGGCGTCGACCTGATCTCGGCCGTCGACATCCGGTATGCCAGCGCCGACGCGAAGTTCTCGGTGCGGGAGGTCAAACTCGCGATCGTCGCCGACGTGGGTTCGCTGGCCCGGCTGCCGCTGATCCTGTCCGACGGACACCTTCGGGAGTTGGCGTTGACGGGCAAGGACATCGACGCTGCACGCGCCGAGAAGATCGGTCTGGTCAACGACGTGTACCCCGACGCCGAGTCATCTCTGGCCGCGGCGCGGGCCACCGCGGCGGAGATCGCTGCGAACCCGCCCCTGGTGGTCGCCGGCATCAAGGACGTGCTCGACGAGCAGCGCACCGCCGCGGTATCGGCCAGCCTGCGCTACGTCGCGGCGTGGAACTCGGCGTTCATGGCGTCGAAGGATCTCACCGAAGGCGTGACCGCGATGTTCGAGAAGCGTCCGCCCGACTTCACCGGCGAGTGATCGTCTAGAGCCGGCGTCCGGCCGTCTCCGGCAGCGCCAGCACACACGCGAGGCTGACCAGACCCAGACCGCCCATCATCACCGACACCGCCCAGCCGCCGTAGGTCGCGAGCAGCATCGGCGACACGACCGGCGGCAGCGCGCCGCCCACGATGGCGCCCAGCGTGTGCGACAGCGCCGCGCCGGTGTAGCGGTACGCGGGGGCGAAGATCTCGGGAAGCAACGCGGCCAGCGGTCCCATACACCACCCGATCAGGCAGTACGTCACCACGATCGTCACGCCGAACATCATCTTGTCGCCGGTCTCGATCAGCGGGAACACCGCGAACGCCCACGGCGCCGTCAGCGCGAATCCCCAGGACACGACGCGGCGCCGGCCGTAGGTGTCGCTGAGGATCGCTGACACCGCGGCGAAGCCCACCGCGCACAGCCCGCCGATCACCCCGGTCATCAACACCAGGTCGTAGGAGAAGTCGAGCCGGTCGGCGGCGTAGTGGACGAAGAAGGTACCCGCCTGGAACACCAGCATGGGAGCGCACACGGCGACACCGGCGGCCAGCAGCACCTGCCGGCCTTGGCGGCGGAACAGCGCAACCAAGGGCGCACCCTGGTGACCGGTGTCCTCGTCGCGCACCGGGGAATCCTTGACGTGCATGCGGATGTAGAGCGCCACCAGGATCAGAATCCCGCTGAGCAGGAACGGGATTCGCCATGCCCAACCGAAGAACGCCGAGCCCGGATCCTCCCCGAAGATGGCCTGCACCACCCAGAACACGAGGTTGGCCAGCACCAGGGCGGTGCCCAGGCCGAGCTGGGTGAACATGCCGTAGAAGCCGCGTCGGTTCTGCGGTGAGTTCTCGGCGCTGAGCAGCACCGCACCGGCCCACTCGCCGCCGACCGCGAAGCCCTGGATCAGCCGCAGACCGAGCAGCAACAACGGCGCCGCCACTCCGATGGTTGCTGTGCTGGGAATGAGGCCCACCCCGACGGTCGCGACGCCCATCAGCAACAGCGTCACGACCAGAGTCTGCTTGCGGCTGATGCGATCGCCGAAGTGTCCGAACACCGCCGCCCCCACCGGACGGGCCAGGAACGCGGCCGCGAACGCACCCAGCGAGGCCGTTGTTGCCATGATCGGGCTCAACTCGGGAAAGAACACCGTCGGGAACACCAGCGCCGCGGCGGTGCCGTAGATGAAGAAGTCGTAGAACTCGATCGCCGAACCGACGTAGCTGGACAGCGCGATCCGCCAGAGCGGTTGGGTGGCGGCAGAGGCCGTTTCCGTCGTCATGGGTCGATATTGACGGCTTTGCCGGATATTCACATCCGCTATTGGGTGGAATGCGTCGGTGGATCGTCATGTCCTCCGATCGGCGGACACCTCCGCAGGTTGGGCACTCGATGGCAATTGGCATTGCTATGGATGTTTCGATGACTTTGCTTCGTGCAACAGAAGCACCGTGAAAAGACGATCCGTGTGGAGTGTCTTGTCCACTGTCGCAACCATATGCGCGGGCACAGCGACCGGGATGGGTGTACCAGCGGCATCCGCACAGGGTTGCAGCGATGTGGAAGTCATATTCGCCCGAGGGACGACCGAGCCTGCCGGCGTAGGGTGGCTCGGCACCGCGTTCATCGACTCGGTCCGCAGCAAGGTGGGCGCCAAATCGGTGTCGACCTACGCAGTGAACTATCCCGCCGACTGGAACCTCTACACCTCGGTGCGCGCAGGCGGTACCGACGCGCTGGCCCGCGTACACGCCACGGCGACCACCTGTCCCGACACCCGCATCGTCCTGGGCGGTTATTCACAGGGCGCCGGTGTCGTCGATGTCGTGGCGATCGGCCAGCGTGTGGGCCTGTTCACCCCGATGCCCATCCCCGCCGAGGACGAGCCGCACGTCGCGGCGCTCGCGGTGTTCGGCAATCCGATGCGCACGATGAACGGCGGCGGCCCGCTCCCCGACAAGAGCCCGGTTTATGGCAGTCGGACCATCGACCAGTGCGCCACCGGCGACCAGTACTGCGACGCGGGACCCTCCACCAATACGGGGCACTACGCCTACGTGCAGAACGGCATGGTCGACCAAGCCGCGGCGTTCGTCGCCGGCCGGGTGTAGCGAAGCGGTGGCGGAGGGATTTGAACCCCCGGACGGTGTTAGCCGTCTCTCGCTTTCAAGGCGAGTGCATTAGGCCGCTCTGCCACGCCACCGCGGGTCAGTCTAGACGCGGCCGACCTTCGCCGACGGCGCCCCCGACTGCAACGCGGTGCTGATCCGGCGGCAGTTCTCCCCCATCGCCGCCACCTGCGGACGCGACAGCCGCTCGACGAAGTGCTCGCGCACCGCCGCCCCGTACGTCTGCTGCGCCGACGACAGCGCGTCTCGGCCCTGCGAGGTGATCGATGCCAGCACCCCGCGACCGTCGTCCGGGCTGGCGCCGCGCGTCACCAGGCTCTGTTTCTCCAGCCGGTTGATCTGCCGCGTGACACGGCTCGGCAGCGACATCAACGACTCCGCGAGATCGCCCATCCGGGCAGAACCCGCCGGCGACGCGGCGAGCAGGTCGAGCAATCGCACGTCGTTCAGTGTGAGCTTGTGCTTGTCCACAAGCGCTCTGTTCATCGTCGCGTACAACCGCAGCGCGGCTTCCAAGAAGTTCTGCCACGCACGCTGTTCTGACACGTCCAAACCCGGCGTATCGCTCGCGCTACGCCCCCCGATGGTCCCCTCCATGTGCACATATTAGAGGCAGCGGCCTGTTGCGATCGGGCAAAAGGACTGCTGTTTCCGCTGCGTAGTAGCGTTGCCCCAATGCTGGCTATCGTGGCGGACTCCGGCCGACTGACCTGGCACACCGTCCCCGATGTGGTACCCGGTCCCGGCGAAGTGTTGCTGCGGGTCACCGCCGCCGGGGTGAATCGGGCCGACCTGCTCCAAGCGGCCGGGCACTACCCACCTCCACCGGGCGCGAGCGACATCATCGGGCTCGAGGTGTCCGGGGTTATCGAGAGCTTGGGTGCCGACCTCGGTACGACGGAGTGGGCCCCGGGGCAACAGGTCTGCGCTTTGCTGGCAGGCGGCGGTTACGCCGAATACGTCGCCGTTCCGGCGGGTCAGCTGCTCCCCGCACCCGAGGGGGTACCTCTGGCATACGCCGCCGGACTACCCGAGGTGGCGTGCACCGTCTGGTCGAACATCGTGATGACCGCCGGCATCCGGCCCGGCCAACTGCTCCTCGTGCACGGGGGCGCAAGCGGCATCGGCACCCACGCGATCCAGGTAGCCGGCGCGCTGGGGTGCCGGGTCGCGGTGACCGCAGGATCGGCGAACAAACTCGAGCTGTGCGCAGAACTCGGCGCGGAGATCACCATCGACTACCACTCCCAGGATTTCGTCGAGGTGATCCGCGACGCGGGCGGGGCCGACGTCATCCTCGACATCATGGGGGCGGCCTACCTGGACCGCAACATCGATGCCCTCGCCAAAGACGGTCGCGTGGTCATCATCGGCATGCAAGGTGGCGCCACGGGCGACCTGAACATCGGCAAGCTCCTGGCCATTCGCGGCGGCGTGTTCGCCACCGCGCTCCGTGCCCGACCCGTTGACGGCCCTGCCGGGAAGTCCGAGATCGTCACGCAGGTGCGGGACAACGTGTGGCCCATGATCGCCGACGGCCAGGTCAGACCGGTGATCGGCGCCGAGTTCCCGATCTCGCAGGCCCAGGCGGCCCACGAGCTGCTCGAATCCGGCGACGTGTCCGGGAAAGTCATTCTGCGCGTAAGTGATTAGCGCAGGTCAGCCGAGCGAAGCGAGCGCCCGCACCAGCTGATCGACCTCGGCCGCGGTGCTGTAGTGGGCCAGTCCGATCGTCACCGCGCCCCCCACGTCGTTGACCCCGATGACGTCGAGCACGCGAGAACTCGCGTTCGCGATCGCGAGGATTCCGTTGTCGGCGAGCCGCTGCACCACCCGCTCGGCGGGCACGTTCTCGACGGCGAAGCTGAGCACCGGGATGCGCTCCTCCGGACTGCCGATCACGATCACCGTGGGCAGCACCCGCAGCGAGGACAGCAGATAGTCGAACAGCCCGTCGAGGTAGGCCGAGGCGGACCTCATCGACACCGCGAGCCGTTCACGACGGCTGCCCTGGGCCGAATCTTCAAGACCGGCAAGGTATTCGATGCTCGCCACCAGGCCGGCGAGATAACCGAACTGGTGCGAGCCCAACTCCAGACGAGCCGGTCCGGTTGCGTCGGGGTCCAAGGAGACCGACCCGAATGCGTCGATGAGCGACGGGTCACGGAAGACGAGCGCGCCGACCGGGGGACCACCCCAGGCCAGTGCGTTGAGCGCCACCACGTCGGCCTCCACCTCGTCGATGTCGATGAGGCGGTAGGGTGCGGCGGCCGAGTGATCGACGACGGCGAGGCCGCCGACGTCGTGCACCAGCTTGGTCACCTCGCGCAGCTCGGTGACCGTGCCCAAAGTGGTTGACGCCGAGGTCAATGCGACCAGCCGGGTGGCCCGGTTCACCAGGCCCTCCCACTGCCACGTGGGCAGGTCTCCGGTCTCGATGTCCACCTCGGCCCACTTGACCTGGGCGCCGTAGCGGTTGGCCGCGCGCAACCACGGGGCGATGTTCGCCTCGTCGTCGAGCCGGGACACCACGACCTCGTAACCGAGGCCGACGCGGCCCGATGCCGCATCGGCAAGCGACGTCAGCAGCACTGCGCGGTCGGCGCCGAGGACCACCCCGGCAGGGTCGGCGTTGACCAGATCGGCCACCGCCTGGCGGGCTGCAGCGAGCACCGCCGCGCTGCGCCGCGATGACGGGTGCGGACTGCCCACCGTCGGCATCGAGCCGCGGAACGCGGTGGACACCGCACGGCTGACCGTATCCGGCAGCAGCATGCCGTGCTGCGCGTCGAAGTGCACCCAGCCATCGCCCAACGATGGGTGCAGACCACGCACCCGGGCGACGTCGTATGCCATGTCAGCCCACCTTAGTGCGTCCAGGGAACCTCGCCGTACCGCCGCATCGCGGTCGGTGAGCGATTGCCCGACCTCGCTCCTGCTGCCCATGCCGTGGCCGGTACGGGACATCTGGGCAGCCATACTAGTCCAGTGAGCAACGGGTACGGCGTGCTGGTTGCGTGGGCGTTGCTGGTGATCCCCGGGGCAATCATCGCCCGGTGCGGCGGGCTGGGTTGGACCGCCGCGGTGGCCGCCGGGCCGGCTCTGACCTACGGCGCCGTGGCCATGGCAATCGTGCCGTTCGGTGCCCTCGCAGTGCCATGGAACGCCGGCACGGCGCTGGTTGCTCTCGCGGTGTTGGCAGCTGCGATCGCTGGTTTGCGGCTACTGGCGCGACGAGTCCGGCCGGGCCTGCAGAACCTGCCGCAGAGATCGCGCCCGCCGCGCGGTGCGGCGCTGGTGACCGGGGCAGGCGTCGTCGTCGGCGCGATCCTGATCTGGGTGGCCGCCTCCCGCGGGCTGCAGAACTGGCAGTCGATTCCCAGCACCTGGGACGCCGTCTGGCACGCCAACACCATCCGGTTCATCCTCGACACCGGCCAGGCCTCCCCGACGCACATGGGCGAACTACGCAACATCGAAACCCACGAGGCGCTGTATTACCCGTCCGCCTTCCACGCGCTGGCCGCGGTGTTCGCCCAGGTGACCGGGGCGGCGCCCGCGACGGCCTACACGGTCGTCTCCGTCGCGGTGTCCTGCTGGCTGTTTCCGGCCAGCGCGGCGGTGTTGACGTGGCAGCTCATGCACCGGTGGGCGGCGCCGTGGCCCACCTTCGGGGCGGCCGCCACCTCGGCGGCGCTGGCCGCATCGTTCACCGCGGTCCCCTATGTCGAATTCGACACCGCCTCGATCGCCAATCTCGCGGCCTACGGCATCGCCGTCGGCGCGTTCGTACTCGTCACCACCACGCTGGCCCACCGCGACCGCATCCCGATGGCCGTGCTGGCCGTCGTCGGGGTCTTCTCCGTGCACATCACCGGCGGAGTGGTCACGGTCCTGCTGGTCGCCGCCTGGTGGTCGGTCGAGGTGCTGCGCCACCCCGTACGGAGCCGTCTCGCCGATCTCGGCACCCTCGTCGCCGTCGCCGCTCCGTCGGTGGCGCTGCTGCTGCCCCAGTTCCTCGGTGTGCTGCAGCAGGCGGAGATCATCGAAGGGCATTCGTTCGTCACCCATCAGGGCAGGAAGCGAGCACTGTTCGACGCGGTCGTGCAGCACACCCGCCACCTCAACGACTTCCCGATCCAATGGTGGCTGGTCGTGCTGGCGGCCGCCGGCGGCATCCTGCTGATCGTTCGGCGGGTGTGGTGGCCCGTGCCGGTGTGGCTGCTGCTGGTCGTGGCGATCGTGCACTCCTCGGCGCCGTTCGGTGGCCCCCTGGGGGCGGCCATCGGCCAGTTCAGCGACCTCTTCTACAGCGACCCGCGCCGGCTGTCCGCGGTGATCACCCTGCTGCTGAGCGCGCTGGCCGGCATCGCGGCCACGGCCGGCGCCTGCTGGTTGACCGAGCGTGTGCCGACGATTCCGGCGCGCGTCCGCCACGCCGCGGTCGCGGCCGTGCTCGCGGTGGCAGCCGTCTCATCCGCCGTGCACTACCTGCCCCGCCACGAGTTCCTGTTCGGCGACAAGTACGACTCGGTGATCATCGACGGCAAGGACCTCGAGGCGTTCGCGTACCTGGCCACGCTGCCGGGGGCGCGCGACACCCTGATCGCCAACGCCAACACCGACGGCACCGCGTGGATGTACGCCATCGCCGATCTGCACCCGCTGTGGACCCACTACGACTACCCGGTGCAGCAGGGACCCGGCTATCACCGATTCATCATCTGGGCCTACGCCGACGACGCCGACACCGATCCCCGGGTGGCCGAGGCGGTCGCGGCGCTGAACATCCGCTACCTTCTCGTGAGCACGCCGGTGGTGCGGGGATTCGTGATCCCCGACGGGCTGGCGTCGCTGGACAAATCCCGCTCCTGGGAGAAGATCTACGACAACGGCGAGACGCGCATCTATCGGTGGCGCGGAGCCCGACCGGAATGACGACGCAACGCTGGGGCACTCTAGGAACATGACTTCGGGCATGACATCGGACAACGACGACAACATCGAGATCATCGGCGACGGGACGCCCGACGCCGAGCAGAGCTCCGACGGGAAATCGCTCACCGACCTCGTCGAGCAACCGGCCAAAGTCATGCGGATCGGCACCATGATCAAACAGCTGCTCGAGGAGGTGCGCGCCGCCCCGCTCGACGAAGCCAGCCGCGGCCGGCTGCGCGACATCCACCGCACCAGCATCAGCGAGCTGGAGGACGGCCTCGCGCCGGAGTTGCGTGCCGAACTCGAGCGGCTCACGCTGCCGTTCACCGAGGACGCGGTGCCGTCGGATTCGGAGCTGCGGATCGCCCAAGCGCAGCTGGTGGGCTGGCTGGAGGGCCTGTTCCACGGCATCCAGACCGCCCTGTTCGCCCAGCAGATGGCCGCCCGTCAGCAGCTCGAGCAGATGCGCCAGGGGGCGCTTCCGCCCGGCGTGAGCATCCCGGGGCAACGCGGCGGGCCCGGGCATCCCGGCACCGGGCAGTACCTGTGAGACGTCGGTGAGCAGTCCCCACAGCTCGACGGAACCATTCATCGAGACGCGCGACGCGTGGGTGGAGTTTCCGATCTTCGACGCCAAGACGCGCTCGCTGAAAAAGGCGTTCCTCGGCAAGGCCGGCGGCGCGATCGGGCGCAACGAATCCAACGTCGTCGTCATCGAGGCGCTCCGCGACATCACGATGTCGTTGAAGATGGGCGACCGGGTCGGCCTGGTCGGACACAACGGCGCGGGTAAGTCCACGCTGCTGCGCCTGCTGTCGGGCATCTACGAGCCGACTCGCGGCGTGGCGACGGTGCAGGGCCGGGTGGCCCCCGTCTTCGACCTGGGCGTCGGCATGGACCCCGAGATCTCCGGCTTCGAGAACATCATCATCCGCGGCCTGTTCCTCGGGCAGACGCGCAAGCAGATGATGTCCAAGGTCGACGAGATCGCCGAGTTCACCGAGCTCGGCGACTACCTGTCGATGCCGCTGCGGACGTACTCGACCGGTATGCGCGTGCGATTGGCGATGGGTGTGGTGACGAGCATCGATCCGGAGATCCTGCTCCTCGACGAGGGCATCGGCGCGGTCGACGCCGACTTCCTGAAGAAGGCGCAGACCCGACTGGCCGATCTGGTGGCACGGTCGGGAATCCTGGTCTTCGCCAGCCATTCCAACGAGTTCCTGGCCCGCCTGTGCAACACCGCGATGTGGATCGACCACGGCACCGTGAAGATGGAGGGCGGCATCGAGGACGTGGTGCGGGCCTACGAGGGCGAGGACGCCGCACGGCATGTGCGGGAGGTCCTCGAGGAGACCGCGCGTGGGTGAGACCGTATGCGCGGTCGTCGTCACCCATCGCCGTCCCGACGAGCTCGCGAAGTCCCTCGACGTCGTGGCGTCGCAGAGCCGCCGCCCCGACCACCTGATCGTCGTCGACAACGACGCCGATGACACGGTGCGGGATATCGTTGCCGGCCAACCGATTTCGACGACCTACCTGGGCTCGAAGCGCAACCTCGGCGGCGCGGGCGGCTTCGCGCTCGGCATGCTGCATGCGCTGGCGCTCGGCGCGGACTGGGTGTGGCTGGCCGACGACGACGGCCGCCCGCAGGACAGTGAGGTGTTGGGGACCTTGCTGCGGTGCGCCGAGCGGCACGGACTCGCCGAGGTGTCGCCGATGGTGTGCAACCTCGACCACCCCGAACGGCTCGCGTTCCCGCTGCGCCGCGGCCTGGTGTGGCGGCGGCTGGCCAGCGAATTGCGCACCGACGGCAGCGGAGACCTGTTGCCCGGCATCGCCTCGCTGTTCAACGGCGCACTGTTCCGCGCGTCGACGATCGAGGCGGTGGGCGTGCCGGATCTGCGGCTGTTCATCCGCGGCGACGAGACCGAGGTGCACCGGCGCCTGATCCGCACGGGTCTGCCGTTCGGCACCTGCCTTGACGCGGTCTATCTCCACCCGTGCGGCACAGAGGAATTCAAGCCCATCCTGGGCGGCCGGATGCACACCCAGTACCCCGACAACGAGATCAAGCGGTTCTACACCTACCGCAACCGCGGCTACCTGCAGGCCCAGCCGGGCATGCGCAAGCTCGTCGCGCAGGAGTGGCTGCGCTTCGGCTGGTACTTCCTGGTGTCGGCGCGCGACCCCCGCGGCTTCGCCGAGTGGATTCGGTTGCGACGGATGGGACGACGAGAGAGGTTCACACGCCGATGACGTTCACCGATGCCGCGGCGCAGTCGAGGACGTTCACCCGCGCATGGGCCGATCTGGTCGGCGGCTTCGGCAAGCGCGAGCTGTGGTTGCACCTGGGTTGGCAGGACATCAAGCAGCGCTACCGACGTTCTGTGCTAGGCCCGTTCTGGATCACCATCGCCACGGGCACGACGGCCGTCGCGATGGGTGCGCTCTACTCCAAGCTGTTCAAACTCGAACTGTCCGAACACCTTCCCTATGTCACGCTCGGGTTGATCATCTGGAACCTGATCAACGCCTCGATCCTCGAGGGCGCCGAGGTGTTCATCGCCAACGAGGGCCTGATCAAACAGCTTCCGACGCCGCTGTCGGTGCACGTCTACCGGCTGGTGTGGCGGCAGATGATCCTGTTCGCCCACAACATCATCATCTTCGTGATCATCGCGATCATCTATCCGAAGCCGTGGACGTGGACCGACCTCGCCGTCATCCCGGCGCTCGGTCTCATTGCGTTGAACTGTGTCTGGGTGTCCCTGTGTTTCGGCATCCTCGCGACCCGCTACCGCGACATCAGCCCGCTGCTGAACAGCCTGGTGCAGCTGCTGTTCTTCATGACGCCGATCATCTGGAACGAGGCCACGCTGCAGGCCCAGGGTGCCGGGCACTGGGCCAAGATCGTCGAACTCAACCCGCTGCTGCACTACCTCGACATCGTGCGCGCACCGCTGCTCGGCGCGGATCAGGAACTGCGGCACTGGCTGGTGGTGCTGGTGCTGACCGTGCTCGGCTGGACGTTCGCCGCACTGGCGATGCGCCAGTATCGGGCGCGGGTGCCGTACTGGGTGTGACGCTCAGCTGACCAGGGCGTTCCGATCCGGCTCCGGTCCGAAGACGAACCGGCGACCCGTGAGCGTGTGCGGGGCGATCCGCACGTAGCGCAGCTTGCGGGTCGCGACCCATGGATACAGGCCGGCGCTGTCGGCCTCGGCGATCTCGGCGGATGCGCTGAGTAGCTTGGCTGTTCCGCGGACCACGACGCTCCACCCCTCGGCGACGTTGTGGTCGTCCGCTTCGAACACGACGTTCTCGTTGAGAACCGCGGTCAGCAGCTTCGTGCCCTCGGCGGTGCGGAACAGCAGGGTCTTGTGCTGGACGACGTAGTTGACGGGGAAGATCTCCGTCCAGCCGCCGACGGTGGTCACCAATCTGCCGAGCGTGAGTCCGGACAGCAGCTGCCAGCTCTGCGATTCGGACAGCTCGGTCACCGGGGCGGTTGTCGCATCCATGTCCACCATGGTCGTCGGCGACGCCGGTGACTCGTAGGGTCCAACGGCACTTCTTCGCCGACTCAGCGGTGCGGCGGTGGGGTCTGCACGGCGGCGTTGATCCGATTCCAGGCGTTGATGGTGACGGCCATCGCGATCACCTGGCCGAGCTCGCGTTGGGTGAACGTGTCGGCGGCGACGGCGTAGACGTCCTCGGGCACCCCGTGATCGCCGAGCACCGTGAGGGATTCGGTGAGCGCGAGGGCAGCCCGTTCGCGCGCACTGAAGAGGTCGCCGGCTTCGGTCCACGCCGCGAGGACGTCGATCTTCTGGTCGCTCACACCCAGTTTGCGTGCGTCGCGGGTGTGCATGTCGAGGCAGAACGCGCAGCGGTTCATCTGCGAGGCGCGGATCTTGATCAGCTCACCCAGCTCGGGCTCGACGTCCTTGGCCGCCGCGGTGGAGAGCTTCATCATCGCGTCGTACAGCTCCGGAGAGCTCTTGTAGATCGGAAATCTCGGACCGGTCAGTGTCTGTGTCATGACATCGACGCTAGGCGGTAGAAGCCCGCGCCGATGGTTCAATTGACCCGTGGTTTCATGGGCCAATTCAGGTGGGCGCGATCTGCACCTGGAACTGCGGCAGATGCTCGTCCCCGGGACGAGGGGCGCGAAGGAGACGGTGATCGCGGCGCTGCGCGAAGCGGCACGATCCGGCCGGCTGACGCCGGGCACCATGTTGCCGGCGTCGCGCACGTTGGCCGCCGATCTCGGACTGGCCCGCAACACCGTCGCCGACGCTTACGCCGAACTCGTCGCCGAGGGGTGGTTCGGGTCCCGCCAGGGGGCGGGCACCTGGGTGCTGAACACGGCCCAGCCGTCTGCCCACACCCGGCCCCGCGGGCAATCGGTCGCCCCGGTCCACAACCTGATGCCCGGGTCGCCGGATGTGTCGGAATTCCCCCGAAGCCAGTGGATCGCGTCGACGCGTCGCGCGCTGATCGCCGCGCCGAACTCCGCACTGCACCTGGGAGACCCGCGGGGACGTATCGAGTTGCGTTCTGCCTTGGCGGATTATCTGGCGCGCGCACGCGATGTTCGAACTTCGCCGGAGTCGATCGTCATCTGCGCCGGCGTCCGCCACGGCGTGGAGCTGCTGACCCGGGCGCTGGGCGGTCCGATTGCGGTCGAAGCGTATGGGCTGCACTTGTTTCGCGATGCGATCACGGCAGCGGGCGGGTCGACGGTGCCGATCGGCGTCGACGACCACGGCGCCGTCGTCGAGGAACTGGAGGGGCTCGACGCTGCCGGCGTGCTTCTGACACCGGCGCACCACAATCCGCTGGGGATGCCGCTGCACCCGTCGCGACGTACCGCGGTGGTCGAATGGGCCCGCCGGACATCGGCTTTCGTGCTCGACGACGACTACGACGGGGAATTTCGCTTCGATCGCCAACCCATCGGCGCGCTGCAGGCGTTGGACCCGGGACGGGTGGTCTACCTCGGATCGGTCAGCAAGAGCCTGTCACCCGCATTGCGGCTGGGGTGGCTCGTCCTGCCCGAGACGCTGATGGACCTGGTCGTCGACGCCGCTGGAGGCCAACAGTTCTCCGTCGACGTGATCAATCAACTCACCCTGGCCGACTTCGTGTCGCGGGGGTACTACGACCGCCACATCCGACGGATGCGCGGGCGGTACCGGCGGCGCAGGGACGCACTCGTGGGCGCACTGACACCGTTCGACGTGGGCACGGCCGGATTGGCTGCCGGACTCAATCTGCTGGTGACGCTGCCCGACGGCACCGAGGCCGAGGTGATGCGCCGGGCGGGCGAGGCCGGGATCGCGCTGACCGGGCTGTCGATCCTGCGCCACCCCGACGCGGCTGTCGATCAGCGCGACGGCATCGTCGTCGGGTACGCCGCGCCACCCGAACATGCCTTCGGCGCGGCGATCTCGGCGTTGTGTGAGGTGCTGGCCGCCAGTCGGTTGTAGCGTCGCACCATGCGGCGTCACATGAACGCGTACGAGCGAATTCTCGAACGCTTCGCGCGTACGCAGCCGGGCTACTGGTACGTCACCCGGCTGGCGCCACGGATCGATCCGCCGCTACTGCGCCTCAGCGGCGGTCGCATCAGCAGTGTGTTCCCGGTTCCGGCGATGCTGTTGACGACGATCGGCGCCAAGACCGGCCAGCGCCGCACCTTGCCGCTGCTGTATGTGGTCGACGGTGATTCGATGATCCTGATCGCGTCCAACTATGGCCGGCCGGGCAACCCGTCGTGGTATCGCAATCTGAAGGTCAACCCCCGCGTCGAAGTCCTCGCCGGCCGGCGCAGCGGCACCTACACCGCGTCGGAGATCACCGACCCTGCCGAGCGCACCGATGCATGGGAGAGGGCCGTGGACCTCTACGCCGGTTACGCGGATTACGAAGTGCGAGCGGGTGATCGAACCATTCCGCTGGTCCGACTGCGGCGGATCCCATGACAAAGGGCGCCCCTTGTGGGGGCGCCCTTTGCCGTTCTCCGAGGGGGGATCTCGGAGGGGACTACTTCACCGTGACGTAGATCGTCTGGTTGATGGTCGAGCGGTTCGAATCGCCGTTGGAGGTACCGAACGGCTCGGCGCCGCGCTGGATGGGCCCGCGGGTCACGGAGACGACCGACGCCTCGTCCAGCGGTGCGCTGGACTGGCGGGTCACGACGACCCGGTTGCCCTGCGCCTCGAGCTCGCTGATGGTCTGCTCGGCGTCGCCTCCGGTCGGGGCGGCGAATGCGGGGGCGGCCAAGCCCAGGGCTCCGGCAGTCAGGGCGGCGGCGGCAGCTGTGGTGATGGTGAACTTCTTCATTGTCTTGCCCTCTTCTGGTTTTCGATCGTGGTGATCTGATAGCTGGAACTCGCCCGCGCCCCAGAACATTTCGGGTGGCAGAAATTTGATCATCGGTGGCAGAAACACATGACTGAAACTCGTCGGCGCACCCGGTATACTCGAACACATGTTCGAAGAATCGGATCTGAGCGCGTTGAGTGCCGCAGATCTGATTGACGCCGCCCGGCAATGGGCGCGCGACGAGAACGCCGCCGCGGCCCGCAAGATGGCGGTGATGGCCGAGTTGTTCACCCGGCGCACGGGAGTCGACGCCGAGGATCGCTCCGGCTGGTGGCTCGATCCCGAGGCAGCGGTCGCCGCCGAGGTGGCGGTGGCCGTGGGCGTCACGCAGGGGCTTGCACTCCACCAGACCCAACGCGCGGTGGCGCTCAGAGATCGGCTGCCCCGGGTGGCGGCGCTGTTCGCCGAGGGGCTCATCACCGATCTGCTGATCCGCAAGATCGTCTACCGCACCGGACTGGTGACCGACCCGGCGGTGATGGCCGAGGTCGATGCGGTGATCGCGGACCGGGTCGGCCGCTGGGGGCAGCTGTCGGAGAAGAAGCTCGAGCAAGCCATCGACGCGACCGTGTTGGCGCACGATCCGATCGCGGTGCGTCAGGTGGTGGAATCCGCGACGGAACGGCGGGTCGAGTTCGGCTCGCCCTCGGACGCGCCGGGATTCACGAGCGTCTGGGCCCTGCTGCCGGCCGCCGACGCGACCGCGCTGCAGGACCGCCTGGAGGCGATTGCGCACACCGTCTGCGCGGCGGACCCCCGCAGCCCCCAGAATCGCCGGGCCGACGCGCTGAATGCGGTCGGTGCCGGGCTCGACGCGCTGGTGTGTCAGTGCGGTCTCGAGGATTGTGACGCCGCCAGCGGGCCGACGCCGAGCCGGAACACGACGGTGTTCGTGATCGCCGACAGCGAGACCGTGAAAGACACGGCCACCCCGGCACCCGCCCGCACGAACAAGCCCGCACTCCTCTTCGGGTCCGGCGTCACTCCGGTGGAGGCGCTGAACCTGACCCGGGCGCGCCTACGCCAGATCATGCACCCGGGGGACTCTCTGCCCGAAGGCCGCTACACGCCGTCGCGCGCACTCGCCGAGTTCGTCCGCTGCCGCGATGTCACCTGCCGCTTTCCCGGCTGCGACGTGCCCGCCACCGAAGCCGACATCGATCACACCGTCCCCTACCCCGTCGGACCCACCCATGCGTCGAACCTCAAGGCGCTGTGCCGTTTTCATCATCTCCTAAAGACGTTCTGGGACGGCCCCGAGGGCTGGCGCGACCGTCAGCTGCCCGACGGCACGGTGATATGGACCAGCCCGACCGGCCACGAGTACACGACGTATCCGGGCAGTCGGCATCTCTTCCCGTCGCTGTGCCGCCCGACCGGCACGCTGTGGGACGACGACCCGCCGAGACCCACAGCCTGCGTGGCGCGCGGTGCGATGATGCCGCGGCGCCGACACACCCGCGCGCAGAACCGAGCCCGCGCGGTCACCGCGGCGCGTCGCCTCAACCAACAGCACGGCGCCGAACCCCACGGACCTCCCCCGTTCTAAGCTGCCCGGGTGGCCGAGCCCCCGCTGTCACCGCAGCTGAGTCTGACGACGCAGATCTGGCGGTTCGTCGTGACCGGTGGGCTGGCGGCCGTCGTGGACTTCGGGCTGTACGTGGCGTTGCTCGCCGCGGGCCTGCACGTCAACGTCGCCAAGACGCTGAGCTTCATCGCCGGGACGACGACGGCCTACCTGATCAATCGACGGTGGACCTTCCAGGCGCCGCCCAGCCGCGCGCGGTTCATCGCAGTGGTGGTGCTCTATGCGGTCACCTACGCGGTTCAGGTGGGCATCAACTACGTGTTCTACCTGCAGTTCCAGAACCAGCCCTGGCAGGTCCCGGTCGCCTTCGTCATCGCACAGGGCACTGCGACCGTGATCAACTTCATCGTGCAGCGCGCCGTCATCTTCCGGCTGCGATGACGGTCGGCCCGGCGGCACGAACAGCGCTGGTCACCAACGGTTGGCATGCCGTCGTGCGTCGGTCGGCACCGGCGCTGGCCGCCTGGGCCACGTTGATGCTCGCCGAGCTCTACGTTCTGGTCGCCTCGGGTGACCAGGACATCGACATCAGCACGTCCCCGACGATCGCCGATTGGTCGGTGCTCGTGGTGCTGGCCGCGCTCGTCCCGCTGATGGCGGGCGTCGCGTTCGCCGTGAGCCGCATCGCGAGCACGCGGGCGCGCGCGGTGATCGCGTGGGGCTCGGTCGTGGTCGGTCTGGCGTCGGACACCTATGAGGCCGGTGGGTGGACGGCCTTCGGCACCGAAGCCGTCGACGTGGCGGTGGTCCTCGTGATCCTGGGCGCGACCGGCTGCGGGTTCGGCGCGATCCTGGCCTGGGCGCTGCGCACCACGTTCACCCATCTGCGCTCGGCGGGCCAACTGTTCGCCAGGGCACTTCCGGTGGTTCTGCTCACCCTTCTGGTGTTCTTCAACAACACCGTCTGGTACATCGCCGCCAACCTCGAGACCAGCCGGATCTGGCTGCTGGCCGGCGGCATGGCCGCGATCGCGCTGACCTTCACGGTCACCGAGTCCATCCACGCCTGCCGCCCTCTGATCGCCGACATCGAGCCACCGTTGCGCCGGTCGGAAAGGGTCAAGGTCGTCGCGGTGGTGTCCCTTGCTCAGAGCATCCAGGCACTGGTCGTCGCCCTCGTGACCGGCGTGATCTTCTTCGTGATGGGGCTCGTGGTGCTCAACGACACGGTGCTCGACCACCTGACCGACGGGAATCCGGCGCGCAGCCAGTGGCTGGACATCGCACTCCCGATCGACCAGGCGCTGGCCCACATCGCACTCATCCTGTCCGCGATGACGTTCATGTATCTCAGCGCCCGCGCGGCCACCGATGCCAAGCACCGCACCGACTTCGTCGACCCGCTGCTCGACGACCTCCGCGCCACCCTCGCGCTGCACCGAGTGGCCGCTGCGAAGCGGTACCCTCTGTGACGATGTTTCGCACCGAGTTTCCGACCACCGCCAAGCGCCTGACCGGCTGGGGCCGCACCGCCCCGACCGTCGCGCAGGTGCTGACGACGCCGGATCCCGAGGTGATCGTCAAGGCCGTCACCCGCGCCGCCGAAGACCCCGACCGGGGGGTACTCGCCCGTGGCCTCGGCCGCTCGTACGGTGACAACGCCCAGAACGGCGGCGGCCTGGTCATCGACATGAACGCGCTCAACCGCATCCATGCGATCAACACCGACGACGCGCTCGTCGACGTCGATGCCGGCGTCAACCTCGACCAGCTGATGCGCGCGGCGCTGCCGCTCGGACTGTGGGTGCCCGTGTTGCCCGGCACCCGCCAGGTCACCATCGGCGGCGCCATCGCCTGCGACATCCACGGCAAGAACCACCACAGTGCCGGCAGCTTCGGCAACCACGTCCGCTCGATGGAGCTGCTCACCGCCGATGGCCAGGTCCGCACGATCACCCCCGACGGTCCCGAGCGTGAGCTCTTCTGGGCCACCGTCGGCGGCAACGGGCTGACCGGCATCATCCTGCGCGCCACCATCGCGATGACGCCGACCGAGACCGCGTACTTCATCGCCGACGGTGACGTCACCGCGAGCCTCGACGAGACGATCGCCTTCCACAGCGACGGCACCGAGGACAACTACACCTACTCCAGCGCGTGGTTCGACGCGATCAGCGCCCCGCCCAAGCTCGGCCGCGCCGCCATCTCCCGCGGTTCCCTGGCCACCCTCGACCAGCTGCCGCCGAAGCTGCAGAAGAATCCGCTGAAATTCGATGCGCCGCAACTGCTCACGCTGCCCGACGTGTTCCCCAACGGCTTGGCGAACAAGTACACCTTCATGCCGATCGGCGAGCTCTGGTACCGCAAGTCGGGCACCTACCGCGGCAAGGTCCAGAACCTGACGCAGTTCTACCACCCGCTCGACATGTTCGGGGAGTGGAACCGGGCCTACGGCTCACTGGGTTTCGGCCAGTACCAGTTCGTGGTTCCTACCGACGCCGTCGAGGAGTTCAAGGCAATCCTCGTCGACATCCAGCGCTCCGGGTTCTACTCCTTCCTCAACGTGTTCAAGCTGTTCGGTCCGGGAAACCAAGCGCCGCTGAGCTTTCCGATCCCCGGCTGGAACGTGTGCGTGGATTTCCCGATCAAGCCGGGCCTCAACGAGTTCCTCAACGGACTCGACAAGCGGGTCCTCGAGTTCGGCGGCCGCCTCTACACCGCCAAGGATTCCCGCACCACAGCCGAGACCTTCCACGCCATGTACCCGCGCATCGACGAGTGGATCGCGGTGCGCCGCAGGGTCGATCCCACCGGGGTCTTCGCCTCCGACATGGCTCGACGACTGGAGCTTCTGTAAATGGTGTTTGATGCCACCGGCAACCCCCAGACCATCCTGCTGCTCGGAGGCACCTCCGAGATCGGGCTGGCGATCTGCGCTCGCTACCTGCGCAACGCCGCGGCCCGCGTGATCCTCGCGTGCATGCCGGGCGATCCGCTGCGCGATGCGGCCGAGGCGCGAATGCGCGATGCGGGTGCCAAGGCCGTCGAGGTCATCGACTTCGACGCCCTCGACACCGACAGCCACCCCGCCGTCATCGACACTGCATGGTCGAAGGGGGACGTCGACGTCGCGATCGTGGCGTTCGGCCTCCTCGGCGACGCCGAGGAGCTGTGGCAGAACCAGCGCAAAGCCGTCCAGATCGCCGACATCAACTACACCGCCGCCGTCTCGGTGGGCGTGCTCGTCGGTGACAAGATGCGCGCGCAGGGCTCCGGTCAGATCATCGCGATGAGCTCCGCCGCCGGCGAACGCGTGCGGCGCTCCAACTTCGTCTACGGCTCCACCAAGGCGGGCCTGGACGGTTTCTACCTCGGTCTGGGAGAAGCATTGCGCGAGTACGGCGTTCGGGTGCTCGTCATCCGGCCCGGCCAGGTGCGCACCCGCATGAGCGCACACGTCAAGGAAGCGCCGTTGACCGTCGACAAGGAGTACGTCGCCGAACTCGCGGTCACCGCGTCGGCCAAGGGCAAGGATCTGGTGTGGGCGCCCGGGGCCTTCCGTTACGTGATGATGGTGCTTCGCCACATCCCCCGCCCGATCTTCCGCAAGCTGCCCATCTGATGCCCAGCGCGCTGGCCGCGCCGGTTCGAGTGGCCGGCCAGATGGCCGTCGCGGCCGCGATTGCTGCCGTGGTCGCGGTCGTCAGCCTGGCCGCGATCGCGCGCGTCGAGTGGCCGGCCTACAACTCCTCCAATCAGCTGCACGCGCTGACCACGGTCGGTCAGGTCGTCTGTCTGGCAGGGCTTCTCGCCGCCGGGCTGGTGTGGCGTCGTGGGCGCCGCACCGTGGCCCGCCTCGGCGCGGTGCTGTTCCTCGCCGCCTTCTCCGTGGTGACGCTGGGGATGCCGCTGGGCGCCACCAAGCTGTACCTGTTCGGGATCTCCGTCGACCAGCAGTTCCGCACCGAATACTTGACGCGGTTGACCGACTCGGCCGCCCTGCACGACATGACCTACATCGGCCTGCCGCCGTTCTATCCGCCCGGCTGGTTCTGGCTCGGCGGCCGGCTCGCTGCGCTGACCGGCACGCCGGCCTGGGAGATGTTCAAGCCGTGGTCGGTCCTCTCGATCACGATCGCGATCGTGCTCGCGTTCGCGCTGTGGGCCGCGATGATCCGCTTCGAGTACGCCCTCGTGGTCAGCACCGCGACCGCCGCCACCGCGCTCGCCTACACCCCAGCCGAGCCTTACGCCGCGATCATCACCGTGCTGCTGCCGCCGATCTTCGTGCTGGCGTGGTCGGGACTGGGCGGCAAGACCCGGGGAGGCGGGAAAACCGGGTGGGCCGCTGTCGTCGCCGTCGGCATCTTCCTCGGCGGCGCCGCGCTGTTCTACACACTGCTGCTCGCCTACGCCGCGTTCACGCTCACGATTATGGCGGTGCTGCTGGCCGTCACCCGCAGGCACTGGGACCCGCTCCTGCGTCTCGCCGTCATCGCGGTCATCTCCGGTGCAATCGCGCTGATCGGGTGGGCGCCCTACCTGATCGCCGCGGCGAAAGGCACGCCCGCCGATCGCGGCACCGCCCAGCACTACCTGCCCGTCGACGGTGCCCAGCTGTCGTTCCCGATGCTGGAGTTCACGCTGCTCGGTGCGCTGTGCCTGCTGGGCACGCTCTGGCTCGTGGTCAGGGCGCGCAGCTCCACCCGTGCGGGGGCGCTGGCCGTGGCGGTGCTCGCCGTCTACGCCTGGTCCCTGCTGTCGATGTTGACCACGCTGGTCGGCACCACGCTGCTGTCGTTCCGGCTGCAATCGACGCTCACCGTGCTGCTCACCGCCGCCGGCGCATTCGGCTTCATCGAGACGGCCCGCGCCCTGGCCGCACGGGTGAGCGCACCGAACGCCCACCGGGTGGTCGCCGTCGCCACCGCGGTCGGCGCGCTCGGCGCGCTCACCTTCAGCCAGGACATCCCCGACGTGCTGCGCTCCGACATCGTCGTCGCCTACACCGACACCGACGGCTCCGGCCAGCGCGCCGACCGCAGGCCCCCCGGCGCCGAGCAGTACTACCGCGAGGTCGACGCGAAGATCCAAGAGGTGACCGGCCGGCCCCGCAACGAGACCGTGGTGATGACGGCCGACTACAGCTTCCTGTCCTACTACCCCTACTACGGCTTCCAGGGTCTGACGTCGCACTACGCCAACCCGCTGGCCCAGTTCACCGAACGGGCGGGCGCCATCGAGGGGTGGTCGATGCTGACCAGCGCCGATCAGTTCATCGCCGCGTTGGACGCGCTGCCGTGGCAGCCGCCCAGCGTCCTCCTGATGCGCCGCGGCGCGGGCGACACCTACACGCTGCGGCTGGCCTCCGACGTCTACCCCAATCAGCCCAATGTGCGGCGCTACCACGTCGCCCTCGACGAGGCGCTGTTCGACGATCCACGCTTCGACGTGTCCACGATCGGGCCGTTCGTGCTGGCCATCCGCACGCCCTCTACGATCTAGCTCCGTGGCGGAGCAGCAGGCGAGGAGTGGTAACCACCGCACCGCGCGCCTGATCGCGATCATCGCGGGCCTGCTGGGCACCGCGCTGGCGATCGCCACCCCGCTGTTGCCGGTGACGCAGACCACCGCGCAGCTGAACTGGCCGCAGAACGGGGTGCTCGCCAGCGTCGACGCCCCGCTGATCGGTTACGTCGCCACCGATCTCGACATCACGATCCCCTGCCAGGCAGCCGCGGGGCTGGACCGGCCCGGCCGCTCCGTGCTGCTGTCCACCGTGCCCAAACAGGCACCCAAGGCCGTCGACCGCGGGCTGCTCATCGAGCGGGTCAACAACGACGTTCTGGTGATCGTCCGCAACACCCCGGTGGTCAGCGCACCGCTGGACCAGGTGCTCAGCCCGGCCTGCCGAGAGCTGACGTTCACCGCCCACGCGGACAAGGTGACCGGCGAGTTCGTCGGTCTCACCCAACCGCCCGACTCCTCCGATGCCGGAGAGCCGCTTCGCGGTGAGCGCAGCGGCTACGACTTCCGCCCTCAGATCGTCGGTGTGTTCACCGACCTGTCCGGCCCGGCGCCGCCCGGTCTGCAATTCTCGGCCACCGTCGATTCCCGGTACAGCACGTCGCCGACTGCGCTCAAGCTCGTCGCGATGATCGTCGGGCTCGCGATGACGGTGATCTCGCTGGCCGCGCTGCACGTGCTCGACAGCGCCGACGGCCGACGGCACAAGCGGTTCCTGCCGCCACGCTGGTGGTCGCTGTCCCCGCTGGACGGGCTGGTCACCGCCGTGATGGTGTGGTGGCACTTCGTCGGCGCCAACACCGCCGACGACGGCTACATCCTGACCATGGCGCGGGTGTCGGAGAACGCCGGCTACATGGCCAACTACTACCGCTGGTTCGGCACCCCCGAATCGCCGTTCGGGTGGTACTACGACCTGCTCGCCCTGTGGGCGCACGTCAGCACCACCAGCGTGTGGATGCGGCTGCCCACGCTGCTGATGGGGCTGGCCTGCTGGTGGGTGATCAGCCGCGAGGTGATCCCCCGCCTCGGCGACGCGGTCAAACACAGCCGGGCCGCGGCGTGGACGGCCGCCGGGCTCTTCCTGGCGTTCTGGCTGCCGCTGAACAACGGTCTGCGTCCGGAGCCGATCATCGCGCTCGGCATCCTGCTGACCTGGTGCTCGGTCGAGCGCGGCGTCGCCACCAGCCGACTGTTGCCCGTGGCGATCGCCGTGATCATCGGGGCCCTCACGCTGTTCTCCGGTCCCACCGGCATCGCCGCCATCGGCGCGCTACTGGTTGCCGTCGGGCCGCTGAAAACGATTGTGGCCGCCCATGTCTCGCGGTTCGGCTACTGGGCGCTGCTGGCGCCGATCGCCGCCGCGGGCACCGTGACGATATTCCTGATCTTCCGCGATCAGACGCTGGCCGCCGAACTGCAGGCCAGCAGCTTCAAGTCCGCCGTCGGACCCAGCCTGGCCTGGTTCGACGAACACATCCGCTACTCGCGGCTGTTCACCACCAGCCCCGACGGGTCGGTGGCCCGTCGGTTCGCCGTGCTGACCGTGCTGCTGGCGCTGGCCGTGGCGATCGCGATGACGCTACGCAAGGGCCGGATCCCCGGGACCGCACTCGGACCGAGCCGCCGCATCATCGGGATCACCGTCATCGCGTTCCTGGCGATGATGTTCACCCCGACCAAGTGGACCCACCACTTCGGCGTGTTCGCCGGGCTGGCCGGTTCGCTGGGCGCTCTGGCGGCCGTGGCCATCTCGACCGCAGCCATGCGGTCCCGCCGCAACCGCACCGTGTTCGCCGCGGCCGTACTGTTCGTCACCGCGCTGTCGTTCGCGACCGTCAACGGGTGGTGGTACGTCTCCAACTTCGGTGTGCCGTGGTCGAATTCGTTCCCGGAATGGCACTTCGGGTTCACCACCATGCTGCTCGGGCTCTCCGTGCTCGCCCTGCTGGTGGCCGCCTGGGTGCACTTCTCGGGACGCGATGCCGCACCCGAGGGGCCCCCGCGGCGCTGGCGGTCTGTGGCCCGCGCGCCGCTGGCGATCGCCACCTGGGCCCTGGTGATCTTCGAGGTGGGCTCGCTGACGCTGGCGATGACCGGCCAGTACCCGGCCTGGACGGTCGGCCGGTCCAACCTCGAGGCGTTGACCGGAAAGACGTGCGGCATGGCCGAAGACGTCATGGTCGAGCAGGATCCCAACGCCGGCATCCTCACCCCGATCGACACCCCGGTCAGCACCTCGCTCGGCGCCGCGCGATCGGAAGGGTTCACCCCGAACGGGATTCCGGCCGACGTGTCCGCCGACCCGGTGTCCGAGCAGCCCGGCTCCGACAACTTCGCCGACTCCGACAGCGGGGTGGTCACCGGCAGCGAAGCGGGCACCGAGGGCGGCACGACCGCCGCTGCCGGGATCAACGACTCCCGCGCCCGGCTGCCCTACAACCTGAACCCCGCGCGCACCCCCGTGCTGGGCAGCTGGCGCAGCGGCACGCAGGCGCCCGCGTTCCTGCGCTCGGCCTGGTACCGCCTGCCCGCCGGCTGGAACGCCGGCGACCGCTCCGACTCACTGCTGGTGGTGTCGGCGGCGGGCCGGTTCGACCCCGACGACCTCGTGGTCCAGTGGGCGGGCGACGACGACATCCCGGGCGGCAGCGTCGGCTTCGCCGATGTGGGTGCGGCACCCGCGTGGCGCAACCTGCGTGTGCCGCTGTCGGCCATCCCCGCCGACGCCACTCGCATCCGGCTGGTGGCCACCGACGACGATCTCAGCCCGACGCACTGGATCGCCGTCACCCCGCCCCGCATCCCGGAGCTGCGCACGCTGCAGGACGTCGTGGGTTCCAGCGACCCCGTGCTGCTGGACTGGTTGGTCGGGCTCGCGTTTCCGTGCCAACGTCCGTTCGGACACCGCCTCGGCGTCATCGAGGTGCCCAAGTGGCGCATCCTGCCGGACCGCTTCGGCGCCGAGGCCAACTCGCCGGTGATGGACTACCTCGGCGGTGGCCCGCTCGGCATCACCGAACTCCTGTTGCGCGCCACCACCGTGCCGACTTACCTGAAGTACGACTGGTCCCGCGACTGGGGTGCGCTGCAGCAGCTCACGCCCTACTACCCAGGCGCTGACGTGGCGCGACTGGATCTCGGTTCGGCAACGCGTAGCGGGCTGTGGAGCCCGGCGCCGCTGCGTCTGTCCTAGACCCGTCTACCATCGAGCCTCGTGCCTGCCCGCAGTTCCCGTCTCGTCGCGATCCTCGCGGGAGTTCTGGGGCTCATCGGCATCCTGTGCTGCGCTGTCACACCGCTTCTCCCGGTCACCCAACAGACCGCCACGATCCTGTGGCCGCAGGGCGCCGACGCCGACGGCTCCGTCAGCGACATCACCGCGCCGCTCGTCTCCGGCGCCCCCAGGGCGCTCGACGTCACGATCCCCTGCACCGCGGTGGCGAGCCTGCCCGCCGACGGCGGAGTGGTGTTCTCGACGATCCCGGCCGACGGGATCGACGCCGGCCGGAACGGGCTGTTCGTCCGGGCCAACGCCGACGTCGTCTACGTCGCGTTCCGCGACACCGTCGCCGCGGTCGCGCCCCGGCAGGACGTGGACCGCGGCGCGTGCAGCGCGCTGCGGCTGTGGGCCAACGTCGGTGCGGTCGGAGCCGATTTCGTCGGCATCCCCGGCGCGACCGGCACGCTCGGCGTCGACAAGCGGCCCCAGGTGGCCGGTGTGTTCACCGATCTGCGGGTCCCGGTGCAATCGGGCCTGAACGCGCGTATCGACGTCGACACCCGTTTCATCACCACGCCGACCGCGCTGAAGACGCTGGTGATGGCGCTCGGCGTCCTCTGTGTGATCGGCTCGATCATCGCGCTCGCGATGCTCGACCGGGTGTCCGGACGGCGCCCGCCGCGCACCCCGCGACGCGTCGGCTGGGCGACCTGGGTGGCCGATCTCGGCGTCATCGGCGGCCTGCTGATCTGGCATGTCGTCGGTGCGACGTCCTCCGACGACGGTTACAACCTGACGATGGCGCGGGTGGCCGGCGAAGCCGGCTACACCACCAACTACTACCGCTATTTCGGGGCGTCCGAGGCGCCGTTCGACTGGTACCAGAGCGTGCTGGCCCACCTGGCCTCGATCAGCGCCGCCGGAGTGTGGATGCGACTGCCCGCCACGCTCGCCGGCATCGGCACCTGGCTGATCATCAGTCGGTGCCTGCTTCCCCGGCTGGGCCGCCGCGTCGCCGCGAACCGCGTGGCCACCTGGACCGCCGCCGCGGTGTTCCTTGCGGCGTGGCTGCCCTTCAACAACGGGTTGCGGCCCGAACCGCTCATCGCCTTCGCCGTGGTGGCGATCCTGATGCTGGTCGAGTGGACCCTCGGGACCCGTCGGCTGTGGCCGTCGGCCGTCGCGATCGTGATCGCGATGTTCTCCGTGACGCTGGCACCGCAGGGCCTGGTCGCGCTGGCGCCGCTGCTGGTGGGCGCACGCGGCATCACCCGCGTCGTGTCGAGCCGCCGCCGCACCGACGGATTCGCGGCGACACTGCTGCCCCTGGTCGCGGCCGTCTCGCTGGTCTCGGTGATCGTGTTCCGCGACCAGACACTCGCGACGGTCGCCGAATCGGTGCGCATCAAGTACGTCGTCGGGCCGACGATCCCCTGGTACCAGGAGTTCCTGCGCTACTACTACCTCACCGTCGAAGAGAGCGTCGACGGTTCGCTGACGCGCCGGTTCGCCGTGCTGGTCCTGCTGCTGTGTGTGTTCGGGCTGATCATGGTGCTGCTGCGACGCGGCCGGGTGCCCGGCGCGGTGAGCGGGCCGGTGTGGCGGCTGACGGGCAGCGCCGCCATCGGTCTGCTGCTGCTGACCCTGACCCCGACGAAGTGGGCGGTGCAGTTCGGTGCCTTCGCCGGGCTGGCCGGTGCGCTCGGCGGGGTGACTGCTTTCGCGTTCGCCCGCGTCGGGCTGCACAGCCGCCGCAACCTCGCGCTGTACGTGACCGCCCTGCTGTTCGTCCTGGCCTGGGCGACCTCCGGCATCAACGGCTGGTTCTACGTCGGCAACTACGGCGTGCCGTGGTTCGACAAGCAGCCGGTGATCGCGCACTTCCCGGTCACCACGATCTTCCTGGTGCTGGCCATCGCGGGTGGCCTGCTCTCGGCCTGGCTGCACTTCCGCATCGACTACGCGGGCCACACCCAGGTCGCCGACACCGGCCGCAACCGCGCGCTGGCGTCCACCCCGCTGCTCGTCGTCGCGATCATCATGGTCGTCCTCGAACTCGGCTCGATGCTCAAGGCGACCGCGGGCCGCTACCCCGTCTACACCACCGGCGCAGCCAACATCGCCGCGCTGCGTTCGGGCCTGAGCACGGACAGCTGCGCGATGGCCGACGAGGTCCTCGTCGAAGCCGACACCAACGCCGGCATGCTGCAACCGGTTCCGGGTCAACAGTGGGGCCGGTACGGCCCGCTCGGCGGCGAAGACCCGGTCGGGTTCACGCCCAACGGCATCAGCGACACCCTCGAGCCGGCCGAGCCCGTCGCCGCCAACCCGGGCACCGTCAACACCGACGGCCCGGTGGACAAACCGAACATCGGCATCGGATACGCCGCAGGCACCGGCGGCGGCTACGGCCCCGAAGGCGTCAACGGTTCCCGGGTGTTCCTGCCGTTCGGGCTGGACCCCGAGCGCACTCCGGTGATGGGCAGCTACGGCGAGAATGCCGTCGCGGCGAAGGCCACCTCGGCCTGGTACCAGTTGCCTCCCCGAACCCCCGACCGGCCGCTGGTGAGCGTCGCCGCGGCCGGGGCCATCTGGTACTACAACGAGGACGGCTCGTTCAACTACGGCCAGTCACTAAAGCTGCAGTGGGGCGTGCACCGGCCCGACGGCTCCTACCAGGCGCTGAACGAAGTCCAACCCATCGACATCTTCGCGCAGAAGGCGTGGCGCAACCTGCGCTTCCCGTTGACGACGGCGCCGCCGGAGGCCAACGTCGCCCGCATCGTCGCCGACGACCCCAACCTGTCCGAGGACCAGTGGTTCGGGTTCACCCCGCCGCGGGTGCCTGTGCTGCAGACCGCCCAGCAGTTCCTCGGCAGCGACACCCCGGTGCTGATGGACATCGCCACCGCCGCGAACTTCCCCTGCCAGCGGCCGTTCGCCGAGCACCTCGGGATCGCCGAGCTGCCGGAGTACCGCATCATCCCGAACTTCAAGCAGATGGTGGTGTCGTCGAACCAGTGGCAATCAGCCGAATCGGGCGGACCGTTCCTGTTCATCCAAGCCCTGCTGCGGACGGCGACCATTCCGACGTACCTGCGTGACGACTGGTACCGCGACTGGGGCTCACTGGAGCGCTACATCCGCGTCGTACCGCGCGACGAGGCGCCCGACGCCGTCGTCGAGGAAGGATCGACCCGAGTGTTCGGCTGGAGCCGGGGCGGACCGATCAGGGCCCTGCCGTGAACGGAGTGAACGGCAGCGCGGCTAAAGCCGTGAACGGAGTGAACGGCAGCGCGGCTAAAGCCGTGAACGGAGTGAACGGCAGCATGGATGTAGCCGTGATGCGCGACGACGTGAAGGTGGCGCGCTGGGTCGCGACGATCGCGGGGTTGCTCGGCTTCGTGCTGGCGGTGGCCACCCCGCTGCTGCCGGTCACCCAGACCACGGCGACGCTGAACTGGCCGCAACAGGGCCGGGTGGACGACGTCACCGCGCCGCTGATCTCGCAGGCCCCGGTGACGCTCACCGCCTCCATCCCCTGCCCCGTGCTGGCCGGCATGCCCGCTCGGGGCGGTCTGGCGCTGGGCACGGCACCCGCGCAGGGCCGCGATGCGGCGCTCAACGCGATGCTGGTCAACGTCACCGCCTCCCGCGTCGACGTGATCGTCCGCAACGTCGTGGTGGCCAGCGTCAACCGCAACCGCATCGGCGGTTGTGAGCGCCTGGACATCACGTCCTCGCACGACGGCACCTTCGCCGAATTCGTCGGCCTGAGAAAGTCCGACGGAACACCGCAGCGCACCGGCTACGACGACCCCAACCTGCGGCCGGCCATCGTCGGCGTGTTCACCGACCTGGTCGGCCCGGCACCGCCGGGCCTGCAGTTCTCCGCGACCATCGACACCCGCTTCACCAGCCACCCCAGCGCGCTCAAGCTGACCGCGATCCTGCTCGCGATCGTCTCGACGGTGATCGCGCTGCTCGCCCTGTGGCGCCTGGACCGCCTCGACGGGCGCCGCATGCACCGGCTCATCCCGATGCGCTGGCGGTCGCTCTCGGCGGTCGACGGCGTCGTCGTCGGCGGCTTCCTGCTCTGGTACGTGATCGGCGCCAACAGCAGCGACGACGGCTACATCCTGGGCATGGCCCGGGTGGCCGACCACGCCGGCTACATGTCGAACTACTTCCGCTGGTTCGGCAGCCCCGAGGACCCGTTCGGCTGGTACTACAACCTGCTGGCGTTGATGACGCACGTCAGTGACGCCAGCATCTGGATCCGGTTGCCCGACCTGGTGTGCTCGCTCATCTGCTGGCTTCTGCTGTCCCGGGAGGTGCTGCCCCGGCTCGGCCCGGCCGTGTGGAGCAGCCGGGCTGCGATGTGGGCCGCCGGGTTCGTGCTACTGGCGGCATGGATGCCGTTCAACAACGGCCTGCGCCCCGAGGGGCAGATCGCCACCGGCGCGCTTGTCACCTACGTGTTGATCGAGCGCGCGATCACCTCCGGCCGGCTCACCCCCGCCGCGCTCGCCATCACCACCGCGGCGTTCACCCTCGGCATTCAACCGACCGGGTTGATCGCAGTGGCCGCACTGGTCGCCGGTGGGCGTCCGATCCTGCGCATCCTGATGCGGCGGCGCGCCCTGGTGGGGACCTGGCCCCTGGTGCTGCCGCTGCTGGCCGCCGGAACCATCGTGCTCACCGTCGTGTTCGCCGACCAGACACTGGCAACGGTGCTGGAAGCCACCAGGATTCGTACCGCGATCGGCCCGAGCCAGGAGTGGTACACCGAGAACCTGCGGTACTACTACCTGATCCTGCCGACCACCGACGGCGCGATCGAGCGGCGGGTGGCCTTCCTGTTCACCGCGATGTGCCTGTTCCCGTCGCTGTTCATGATGCTGCGCCGCAAGCGGGTGCCCGGAGTGGCGACCGGTCCGGCGTGGCGCCTGATGGGCGTGATCTTCGCGACCATCTTCTTCCTGATGTTCACCCCCACCAAGTGGATTCATCACTTCGGGCTGTTCGCCGCCGTGGGTGGCGCGATGGCGGCGCTGGCCACCGTGATGGTGTCCCCGGTCGTGTTGCGTTCGGCCCGCAACCGCATGGCGTTCCTGTCACTGGTGTTCTTCGTGCTGGCCCTGTGCTTCGCCTCCACCAACGGCTGGTGGTATGTGTCGAATTTCGGTGTGCTGTTCAACAATTCGGTGCCCAAGATCGGCGGCGTGAGCGTCAGCACCGTGTTCTTCGCGCTGTTCGTGGTGGCCGCACTGTGGGCGTACTGGCTGCACCTGTCGCCGCGGCGAGAACCCCGGCTCGTCCGGCTGCTGACGACGGCGCCCATCCCGATCGCGGCCGGGCTGATGGTGGTGGTGTCGGTCGTCTCGATGGCCATCGGCGTCATTCGTCAGTACCCCACATACTCAAACGGGTGGGCCAACGTGCGGGCGTTCGCCGGGGGCTGCGGCCTGGCCGACGATGTTCTGGTGGAACCGGATTCGAACGCGGGATTCCTCGCACCCCTTCCCGGCGACTACGGCGCGCTCGGACCACTGGGCGGTGCGACGCCAACCGGGTTCTCCCCCAACGGGGTTCCGGAGAAGATCATCGCCGAGGCCATCCGGCTCAACAATCCGCAACCGGGCACCGACTACGACTGGAACCGGCCGATCAAGCTGTCCCGGCCGGGGATCAACGGGTCGACAGTGCCGCTGCCCTACGGCCTGGACCCCGCGCGCGTGCCGGTCGCGGGTTCGTATTCGACTGCTGCGCAACAGGAAAGCCGTCTCACCTCGGCCTGGTACGCGCTGCCCGCGCCCGACGATGCGCACCCCCTTGTGGTGATCACCGCGGCCGGCACGATCGAGGGCACCAGCGTCGCCAACGGACTGACCTCGGGCCAGACCGTGGAACTCGAGTACGCGACCCGGGGTCCCGACGGCACGCCGGTTCCGGCCGGCCGGGTGCAGCCCTACGACATCGGCCCCACGCCGTCTTGGCGCAACCTGCGGTACCCGCGCTCGCAGATCCCCATCGACGCGGTCGCGGTCCGCGTGGTCGCCGAGGACCTGTCGCTGGGGCAGGGCGACTGGGTGGCGGTGACGCCGCCGCGGGTGCCGGAGGTCCGCTCGGTGCAGGAGTACATCGGTTCCACTCAGCCGGTGCTGATGGACTGGGCCGTCGGGCTCGCGTTCCCCTGCCAGCAGCCGATGCTGCACGCCAACGGCGTCACCGACGTGCCCAAATTCCGAATCTCACCCGACTACTTCGCCAAACTGCAGAGCACCGACACCTGGCAGGACGGCAAGAACGGCGGCCTGCTGGGAATCACCGATCTGCTGCTACGCGCGTCGGTGATGTCCACCTACCTCTCCCACGATTGGGGTCAGGACTGGGGGTCGCTGCGCCGTTTCGACACCATCGTCGACGCCCAGCCGGCCCAGATCGACCTCGGCGACGCCACACATTCCGGACTGTGGTCGCCCGGCCCGATGCGCATCGAGCCGTGACCGACCGGATCCAGCTCGGCCGGGCCACGCTGACGCGGGTGGTCGAGCTCCGGGTCCAGATGACGACGTCGCTGTTCGGCCAGACCCCGGCACACGTGTGGGCCGACCACGCCGACCTGCTGGAACCGCTGTTCTGGGACCGCGCCGCCGACCAGTGGAAGATCGCGATGCAGACGTGGGTGCTGCAGGTCGACGGGTTGATCGTGCTGGTCGACACCGGTGTCGGTAACGACAGGGACCGGCCCCACTTCGCCCCGCTGCACCAGCTGCAGACCGGTTATCTGGACACGCTGGCTGCCGCCGGAGTGGCGCCGGACGACGTCGATGTCGTGATCAACACGCATCTGCACACCGATCACGTCGGCTGGAACACCCGACTGGTCGACGGCGCGTGGGTGCCGACGTTCCCCAACGCCCGCTACCTGATGCCCGACGCCGACTATCGTCACTTCTCACCCGACGGCGACAGCGCCAACAAGGGCATGCGAATCGTGTTTGCCGACAGCGTGATTCCCGTCGCCGGCCAGACCGAGCTGTACTCCGGCGATCATCAGCTCAGCGACTCGCTGTGGCTGCGGCCGGCGAGCGGTCACACGCCGGGTTCCTCGGTGGTGTGGCTCGACGCCGGCGTGCCCGCCGTCTTCGTCGGCGATCTGACGCACTGCCCGATCCAACTGGTCCGCCCCGACGATGCGTGTGCGTTCGACGAAGACCCCGAAGCGGCCGCGCGAACCCGGCACCGCGTGTTGACCGAAGCGGCGCGCCGGGGCGCGATCGTGATCCCGGCGCACTATCCCGGCCGGGGTGGCGCGACCCTCGACACGCGAGAAGACGGGTTCGCGGTCGGCGAGTGGCTCGCGCTCTCTGCGATCTGACGGGGGCCGTAGGCGGCGAGGAACACGCGCACACCGTCGCGCGCCTGCCTGTCCACGTCGAGGCTGCCCTGCACCGCCGGACCGCCGCGGAACAGGGCCTCGTCGATGCACCGTCCGACGACCAGGAACGCGAAATGCTCAGCAGCGACCTCACTTTCGGTGATCGTGAGCAAGCCGCGGCGATCGAGCGCCTCGAAGCAGTCGGCGAACGCCGCCAGCATCCGGCCCGGCGCCCGCCGCAGATACGCCTCGGCGAGATCGGGCACGCGATCGGCCTCGCCGATCACCAGGCGGCGCAGTTGGACCACCGGTTCGGCCAGCACCGCATGCAGATAGTCGCGGGCCAGCACCGTCAGATCCTGCTCCAGGTCGGTGCTCTCGGCGAGTTCGGCGACGCGCGCGGTGAAGCTGCCCACGGTGTGGGTCAACGCCTCGTCCACGATCGCCATCAGCAGGGCGAGTTTGTCGCCGAACTGTTTGTAGACCGTCTGTTTGGACACCTCCGCGGCCGCCGCGATCGCGTCGACGCTGGTGCCCTGGTAGCCGTGGGCCAGGAACAGTCGGCGCCCCTCGGCCAGGATGGTCGCGCGTTTGCGGGCCGATCGACTCTGTTCCGGCATCACACCTCTTCGGTACTGGACAGTCCAGTTTCGGGTACTGTACGGTCTAGTTCCATTCTGGCATGAACGCTGACCCGGGAGGCGTGTTGACCACGACCGATTGCCCGCCGCTCGCAGATCGCATCACCAAATCGCTTCTCGGCTATGGCGTGATCGCAGGCCCCCTGTACGTGCTGTCGGTCGCGGTGCAAGCCGTCACCCGCGACGGATTCGACCCGACCCGCCACGCTGCGAGCCAGCTCGCCAACGGCGACCTCGGATGGATTCAGATCGCCACCTTCGCAGTGTGTGGCGCGATGACGATCGCCGCAGGCGTCGGGGTCGGCCGAGCGCTGGGGCGGGGCAGGCGTGCGATGTGGACGGCAGGACTTCTCTGCGGCTACGGGCTGGCGCTGATGCTCGCGGGCCTGTTCCGCGCGGATCCTTCCGACGGATTCCCGCCCGGCACGCCCGCCGGCCCCGGCGTGATGACGTGGCACGGCATCACCCACTTCGCCGTGGCCGGTGTGGGTTTCGCGTGTCTGGTCGCGGCGTGCTTCGTGTTCGGCGGCTGGCCGTCGCGGATCGTCGGGCTCGTGTTCGCGGCGAGCTTCGTGTGGCTGTCCTCCGGGCAGGGCGGCACCGCGGCGCTGCTCGCCTTCACCGTCGCCGTCGTGCTGAGCTGGGCCTGGCTCTGCGCGGTGTCGATCCGGCTGTACCGCAGCGTCTGACCTAGTTGGTGTTGTCGTTGGCGCTGGGATCGGCGTTCTCCCGCGCGATGTCGCCCTGACATTCGTCCTGCGACCGATCGGTCTGCTGCACGCACACCTGAACCGGGACGTCCCCGGTGCCGGTCGGCTTGGCGATATCGGACGAATACAGCGACCACAATTGCTGATCCGACCCGGTCACCTTCGCGCAGTAGGCCTGCGCCTTCTGTTCGGTGATCCCGGCCGCGCCCAGCGTCCCACAGTCCGCGCCGATCACCACCACGGGCACCGCGACGGTGTCCGTCTTCGCCGGCTCGTCGTGCAGCACCACGAACAGCGTCGCGACGACCGCCAGCAGCGACAGCACCAGCGCCACCACCGCGAGGGTGCGTCCTCGCGAGCGAGCAGCAGCCCGATCCGGTTTCGCATGGCGCGGCCCGGCCGCGGCGGACTGCGCCGGCATCGTCGCCTGCGGGTCCACGCCGTGCGTCGGTGCCACCAACCCGGTCCGGTTGGCCAGCGCCCTCGCGAAGTCGATGCAGCGTTCGAACCGGTCGGCAGGCGACTTGGCCAGCGCCTTCTCCAGGGCACCGCCCAACCCCGACAGATCGGGCCGCGCCTGCGCGATCGACGGCGGCCGCGCCGACAGATGTGAACTGATCACGATCGCCGGGTTCGAATGTTGGAACGGCGGCGACCCCGTCAGCAACTGGTAGGCCGTCGCCGCGAGTGCATACTGATCGGCCCGACCGTCGATGTCCTTGTCGGCGGTGAGCTGCTCCGGTGCCGAGTAGGCCACGGTGCCGACCGTCATGTCCGTGCCCGTCAACGCGCTGACCTCGCCGACCCTGCGCGCAATGCCGAAGTCCGCCAACAGGATTCGCTCATCATCGGTGCCGGGGTCGGCGATCAGGATGTTGGCCGGTTTGACGTCGCGGTGCAGCAGACCGCGCGCATGCGCGTAATCCAGCGCCTCCCCCACCGCGGTCACGATGCGGACCACCAGCTCCGGCGGCATGCCATCGGGATACCGCTCGGCGAGCAGCTGCGCGGCGTCGGTGCCCTCGACGTGATCCATCGACAACCACAACCGGCCGTCGAAGTCGCCCCTGTCGTGCACCGACACGATGTGCGGGTGCCATAGTGTGGCCGCGATGTCGGCTTCCCGGTTGAAGCGCTCCCGGTACTCGGTGTCGGCACACACCGAGGCCGAGAGCACCTTCACGGCGTCGTTACGAGGCAACCGCGGGTGCCGGGCCAGATACACCTCACCCATGCCCCCCGAGCCCAGCAGCCGCATGACCGTGTAGCCCGCGATCACGTCCCCGTCGGTCAGCGGCATCGCGAAACCCCTACGGCGCGTTGAGGTAGGGGAAGTCGGGCAGGAAGTCCCCGCCCGGCGCGAAGTCGGTGAGAGCGGTCCGGCCGTTGGTCAGGAACTTCGACCGGTAGTCGGCGACATCGTCGCGCAGCGTGCGGCCGTTCGGGTATCCGGCGGGCTTGCTCGGGTTGTACGTCAGCACATCGGGCAGCGTGCCTTCCGCGGTGATCGCGTCGATGGCCTCCGACCGGGTGTAACCGCCCGTCTCGCCCATCAGCTCGATGAGATGCCCCATCCAGCGGCCCTGGTCGCGGTTCGGCTCGCCGGCGTTGAACTCGGCGAGTTGCTCGTCATCGGGGAAGAACCCGCTGACCCACGGGTGCGCGGCCCGGTCCGCGTGTACCCACCGGCCGTCGGTGTTGACGCTGCAGCGCGCCCAGATCCGCACGTCCGGCGCGGCACCGAGGTAGGCCGTCGGCAACTCCACAGCCATCGCGATGACCTTCGAGCCCGCGAACGCCGCGTCGCTGCGCGCGCCGGCGAAGAACGAGAACGAGCCCGACCGCGACCGCCACAGATGCGGCTCGTCGTCGAACGACACGTCCAGCCCGCCGAAGATCTCCGACCCGACTGCGGCATCGACGCGCGCCTCGGCTTGCAGAGCCAAGCGGACATCGACTTTCTGGCGAGGCGAAGACGGCTCCCCGAAAGGCTCGGAGAAGACGAAGTTGAACGCGATGTCGTTGCGCAGATCCCCGTCGTTGTCGATCGCGATGCGGTACACCGCGTCGGGATGCATCGCATCCGCGTTCGGGTTCGCAGTCAGGATCAGCGCCGTGCGGCCCGGGTCCCTGGGGGACGGGAACACGTACAGATCGCACAGGTCCAAACGTGGATCGCCCAGCGGCGCACCCCGACGCAGCCCGGTGAAGTCAGTCGACACGAGCTCTATCCAACCGCACCACAGTTCTAGATGGGCGTCAGGCCGTGTTTGCGCAGCACCTTCGGGAACGGTTGCTTGTCGCGCAGCAGCTTGAGCGACTTGCGCAGCAGCAGCCGCGTCTCGTGCGGTTCGATGACGCCGTCGATGTAGCCGCGCTCGGCCGCGATCCACGGGGTGGCCATGTTGAGGTTGTAGCCCTCGATGAAGTCCTTGCGGATCTTCTGCACCTCGGGCGCGGTCGGATCAGGGAACCGCTTCACCAACAGCTGCGCCGCACCCTCGGCGCCGATCACCGCGATACGGGCCGTCGGCCACGCGAAGTTCAGATCCGCGGAGAGCTGCTTGGAGCCCATCACCGCGTAACCGCCGCCGTACGCCTTACGGACGACGATCGTCACCTTCGGGACGTCGGCCTCGACGATCGCGTTGAAGAACCGGCCGCCGCGCTTGATGATGCCGTTCTTCTCCTCCTCGACGCCGGGCATGGCGCCCGGGGTGTCGACGACGAACACCAATGGCAGGTTGAACGAATCGCAGAACCGGATGAAGCTCGATGCCTTGTCGGACGCCTCGCTGTCGACCGCACCGGAGAGCACCATGGGCTGGTTGGCGATGACACCGACCGGCCGGCCGTCGACCCGGGCGAACGCGGTGATCATCGCGCGGCCGCGCTGATCGGAGACCTCGAACACGTCGCCGTCGTCGAAGATCCGCAGCAGGATCTCCATCATGTCGTAGGCCTGGTTGTCGGAGTCCGGCACGATCGTGTCCAGCTCGAGGTCGTGCGGGGTGATCTCCGGTTCCAGCCCGGGGTTGATGATCGGTGCGTCGTCGAAGTGGTTGGCGGGAAGGAAGCTCAGATAGTCCCGCACGTACTGGTAGGCGGCAGCCTCCGATTCGACGACCTTGTGGATGTTGCCGCGCTGCGCCTGCACATCGGCGCCGCCGAGTTCGTCGAACGTGACGTCCTCACCGGTGACGTCCTTGATGACGTCGGGACCGGTGATGAACATGTACCCCTGGTCGCGCACCGCGACGATCAAATCCGTCTGGATCGGCGAGTACACCGCGCCGCCGGCGCACTTGCCGAAGATCAGCGAGATCTCGGGCACCAGTCCACGCAGCATCTCGTGGCGGCGGCCCAACTCGGCGTACCAGGCCAGCGACGTCACCGCGTCCTGGATGCGCGCGCCCGCCGAGTCGTTGATGCCGATGATCGGGCAGCCGACCATCGCGACCCACTCCATCAGGCGCGCGACCTTGCGGCCGAACATCTCACCGACCGAGCCCTGGAAGACGGTCTGGTCATGGCTGAACACACCCACCGGACGGCCGTTGATGGTGCCGTGTCCGGTGACCACGCCGTCGCCGTAGAGCGCTTCCGGGTCACCCGGAGTCTTGGCCAGTGCCCCGATCTCGAGGAAGCTGCCCGGGTCGAGCAGCTCGTAGATGCGGTCCCGGGCTGAGGGGATGCCCTTCTTCGCGCGCTTGGCGACGGCTTTCTCGCCGCCCGGCTCCTTGGCCAGCTCCAGCTTCTCTCGGAGCTCGGTCAGCAATTCCGCCGTCGTTTTCGTGGTCACTTGCTCTCGCTCTCGATCACGGTGATCGCTTCACTCAGGTGTGCCCCGACCTTGGAAATGTACGGCTCGTCGATGACCTGGATGTGCTCGCCCCCGACCGGCACGATCTCGAGGTCCTCCACGAATTCGCCCCAGCCGCCGTCGGGCTGACGGACGGCGTAGCGCGGCTCGAAGAAGATCGCGTCGTCGTGGTAGCGGTCGGCCATGTACAGCGTGACGTGACCGTCGTAGGGCTGGATCTCCGCGGTCTCGAGGAGCCGGTTGTCCAGGTACGACGTCCGCTGGTGCTCGATGATGCCGCCCGGGATCTCCACCCCGGCCTGTTGCACGGCATCGAGGACGTAGCGAACCTGTCCCTCGTCGTCGAGCGCCTCGAGGTCCTCGTACGGGATCTCGGGGATCTCGACGTTGAAGGTGCGCTGCGCGAACAGGGCGTAGCGATCCCACCGCGCGCGGGTCTCCTCTTTGGTCTGCGGAATCTCCTCGCCCGGACGCACCATGTCGATCAGCCCGACGAACCGCACATCGGCGCCCTCGCGCTTGAGCCCGATCGCGCAGGCGTAGGCCAGTGCCCCACCGAGCGACCAACCGACCAGGATGTAGGGGCCGTCGCCCTGGATCTCCCGCAACTTCGGCAGGTACTCGGCGGCCCGCTCCTCGACCGAGCCCTCGACCCGCTCGAATCCGTACATCGGGGTGTCCGGCGGCAACCGCTTGAGCAGCGGTTCGTAGACCACGGTCGACCCGCCGGCCGGGTGGAAGACGAACACCGGGATGCGCGTCGACCCCTCGGGCCTGGCCCGGATCGTGCGGACGAACCCGTCGACCTCGCCGGCGTCCATCAGATCGCGCACGACGGTGGACAGGTCCTGGATAGTGCCTGCGGACTTGACCTGTTCGGCGGTCACCTCACCGTCGGCGCGCTCGGAGAGCCGCTCGGCCAGCTTCTGCGCGGTGGCGTCGTCGATCGAGGGCAGCTCGTTGAAGATGCCGCCGGGCGACTTGCCGGTGACGATCGCCCATGTGGCGAACGTGACGCGTTCGGCGGCGTCGCGCGGCGGCACGTCGGCGCCGAGCGCCTCGGTGACCGCCTCCTGCGTCAGCACCTTCGCGGCCAGGCTCGCGGCGCTGGGCTTGTCGGCACCTGCGGTCGGACCGGCTGGGTTCGTCGGCGGCGGCGGGATACCCGGGCCGCTCGGATCCGTCGGCGGGGCCGGGATCGTCAGGTCCTGCTGGGCCTCGACGCTGTCGGTCGCGATCTGCTCTGCCGGGGACTGCTCGGCGGGCGCGGCGATCGGGTGGCCCGCCTCGGCGAGCCTGGCCTCGAGCTCCGCGACAGTGCTCGCGCCGCCCATCATCTCGGCCTGCTCGGCAGCGATCTCCTCGGCCGTCTTGCCCTTCTGGGCCTCGGCGAGCTGGTCGACCTCATCACGGTGCTCGATCGCGTAGGCGATCAGCTTCTCCACCGCATACAGGTTGGCGTCGCGCACCGCGGTCAGCTGGATCGGCGGCAGGTCGAAGTCGTACTCGACGCGGTTCTTGATGCGCACCGCCATCAGCGAATCCAGCCCCAGCTCGATCAGCGGCACCTCCCACGGCAGATCCTCGGGCTCGTAGCCCATGGCAGAGCCCACGATCGTGCCGAGCCGCTGACCGATGGTCTCGCCCGAATCCGGGGACCACTTGGCGAAATTCGCGGCCAGACCGGCGCCCGCGGTCAGGTTGTCCTGGAGAATGGCGGCTTCTTCCGCCGGCTCCGGCTCTGGCGCCGCGACCACGGTGCTCTCGGCGATGGTGCCGGCTCCGACCGCGGTCGGTAGCGCGGTCTGCGCACCGTTACGGCTGACGATCGCGTCGTAGACCAGCGTGAACGATTCATCGATCCGCGCATGCACCTGCACACTCGCCCCGCCCGGATGGCGGCTCAACGTGGTGACCAAGCGAGAGCCCTCGGCGGGCACCGCGCGCTGCTCGGAGGCGACCAGTTTCGCGTCCGGAAGGACCATCGCCGCAGCGCTTTTCACCAGCGCCGCCAGATCCGCTTCGCCGCGGGGCGAGAACTCCCACACGTGCCGGCCGTCCGGCGTCGCGACATGGCTGCCCGGCATCACCGACGAGCTGTCGCCGGTGAAGTGCGCATCCAGCCAGTGCGGCTTGCGCTTGAACCGGGTGGGCGGAATGTTCGCGAAGTCCATCGACCCGGCCAGCCCGCGCGACGTCCGCGGGAACAGGGTGCGGAAGTCGAGGTCGTGGCCGTGCACGAACAGGTGCGCCATGGCCGTGGTCATCGAGTCGACCTCGTCCTGCTTGCGCGCCAGCGTCGGGATCAACTGCGCGTCATGCAATCCCGCGTCCGCGGTGGTGAGCCCCGCCTGCATGAGCGCCACCGGGTTGGGCGCCAACTCGAGGAACGTGGTGTGCCCGTTGTCGACGGCGTTGCGGATGCCGTGGGTGAAGTAGACGCTGTGCCGCAGCCCCTTCTTCCAGTAGTCCACATCGTGGATCGGCTCCGCGCCCGCGCGAATCAGATTGCCCTCGTGCACGGTCGAGTAGTAGGCGACCTGCAGCGGATGTGCCTCGATGCCTTGCAGTTCCGCGGCCAGTTCGCCGAGCAGCGGATCCATCTGCGACGTGTGGCTGGCGCCCTTGGTCTGGAACTTGCGGGCGAACTTGCCCTCCGATTCTGCGCGAGCGATGATCGCGTCCACCTCGTCGGGCGGGCCGCCGATCACCGTCTGCGTCGGCGCGGCGTACACGCACACCTCGAGGTTCTTGAAGTCGGAAAACACGGTCTCGATCTCGTCGGCCGAGTACTCGACCAGCGCCATCAACCGGATGTACTCGCCGAACAGCATCGCCTCGCCCTCACCCATCAGGTGGCTGCGCGAGCAGATGGTCCGGGTCGCGTCCTCCAGCGAGAGGCCGCCGGAGAAGTAGGCCGCCGCCGCCTCGCCGAGCGACTGCCCCACCAGCGCACCGGGTTTCGCGCCGTGGGACTTGAGTAGCTCGCCGAGCGCGATCTGGATCGCGAAGATCACCAGCTGCACCTTCTCGATCGGCAGCTCGGTGGTCTCGTCGGTGTAGTCGATCGCGTCGTCGAGGATGAGCTCGAGGACGGAGAACCCGCGCTCGTCCTGAATGAGGCTGTCCACCTTGTTGATCCACTCGGCGAACGTCTCGTCTCGCAGGTAGAGGCTCTTGCCCATCTTGCGGTGCTGCGCGCCGAATCCGGCGAGCACCCACACCGGTCCGTTGGTCACCGGACCGTCGGCGCTGATGACGAGCGGGGTGGGCTTGCCGTCGGCGATGGCGCGCAGGCCCTTGATCGCCTCGTCGTGATCGTGGGCCAGCACCACGGCGCGCGACCGGCCGTGGTTGCGCCGCGACAGCGAGCGCCCGATCGACTCCAGCGACGACTCACGCCCCTCGGGGCTGTCGATCCAGTCGGCCAGCTCGGCGGCGGCAGCCTTCTTCCGCGAGGTCAGGAATCCCGACACCGCCAGGGGCACAATCGGATTCGGCGCCTCCGCGGCTGCGAGTTGCTCACGTGCGGCCTCCAGCAGCTCCTCGGCCCGGTCGGTCAGGCCCGGCAGCTCGTACTCGCCCTCGGCGGCCGCCGCGGGGGTGTCCAGCACGTCGTCCTCGTCGAAGCCTGATTCTCTTCGCGCAAGCGGCTCATCGTCGAGAAACTCGCCGTACTCGTCCATCCGCACGCCGCCCACGTACACGGCCTTGGCGTCGTCATTGGCGGGCGTCACGATCGCGACGTCGGGTTCGGGAGCGGGCTCGACGAGATCACTGGCGAGCACCTCGCGCACCACCAGGTGGGCGTTGGCGCCGCCGAAGCCGAACCCGGACACACCGGCGATGGCCTTGCCGCTGTAGCGCGGCCAGTCGGTCACCGTGTCGGCCACCTTCAGGTGTTCGGCGTCGAAGTCGATGTAGGGGTTGGGTCCGGCGTAGTTGATCGACGGCGGGATCTTGTTGTTGCGCAGCGCCAGCGCGACCTTGGCCAGGCTCGCCGCGCCGGCCGCCGACTCCAGGTGGCCCACATTGGATTTGACCGCACCCAGCAGAGCCGGCTTGTCGGCAGCGCGGCCGCGGCCGATCACCCGGCCCAGCGCGTCGGCCTCGATCGGGTCGCCGAGGATGGTGCCGGTGCCGTGCGCTTCGACGTAGTCGACGGAGCGCGGGTCGATGCCCGCGTCCTTGTAGGCCTTGCGCAGCACGGCTTCCTGGGCGTCGGGGTTCGGCGCGAGCATGCCGTTGGAGCGGCCGTCGTGGTTGACCGCGCCACCCGCGATAACCGCGAGGATGTCGTCCCTGTCGCGGCGGGCGTCCTCGAGGCGTTTGAGCACGATCATGCCGCCGCCCTCCGAGCGGGCGTAGCCGTCGGCGTCGGAGGAGAACGATTTGATCCGGCCATCGGAGGCCAGCACGCCGCCGACCTCGTCGAAGCCGAGCGTGACCAGCGGGGTGATCAGCGCGTTGACGCCGCCGGCGATGACGACGTCGGCGTCCCCGGCGCGCAGCGCCTTCATCCCCTCGTGCACGGCGACCAGCGCCGACGAGCACGCCGTGTCGATGGCCATCGACGGGCCGCGGAAGTCGTAGAAGTAGGAGACCCGGTTCGCGATGACCGCGCTCGAGTTACCGGTGATGGCATAGGGATGAGCGACGGTCGGATCGGCGACCGACATGAACATGTAGTCGTTGACCGAGCTGCCGATGAACACGCCGACATTGCCGCCGCGCAGGCTCGACGCCGGGATTCTGGCGTGCTCCAGCGCTTCCCACGTCAGCTCGAGAGCCATCCGCTGCTGCGGATCGATGTTGTCGGCTTCCATCTTCGACAGCGCGAAGAACTCCGCGTCGAAACCCTTGATGTCCTTGAGGTACCCGCCACGGGTGCGGGCCTTGGCCACTCGCTCGGCGATGCGCGGCTCGGACAGGAACTCCGACCAGCGCCCCTCGGGCAGGTCGGTGATCGCGTCACGACCCTCGAGCAACGCCTCCCAGGTCTGGTCCGGGGTGTTCATGTCGCCCGGGAACCGGGTGCCGACGCCGACGATCGCGATGTTGAGCCGACCCTCGTCTCCGTCGCGCGACCAGTCCTCGGCATCGAGTGCGGCGAGATCCTCTTCCGGCTCGCCCTCGATGATCACCGTCGCCAGCGATTCGATCGTGGGATGGCGGAACGCCACCGTCGCGGTGAGCGTGACCCCGGTGAGGTCCTCGATGTCGCTGGCCATGGCGACCGCGTCACGCGAGGACAGACCCAGCTCGACCATCGGCGTCGACTCGTTGATGGAGTCCGGGGACTGCCCGGTGGCATTGCCGATCCAGTTGCGCAGCCATTCCCGCATGTCGTTCACGGTCATGTCCGGTACGCGCGAATTGTCTTGCGAATCAGCCATGTTCACATAACCTCACGATCGACAAGCGGCCCCCTCGGGCCGCTGTTGCCGTTGATGTAGTTGGGCGTCAGTCCGTCTCGTCCGGGAAGGCGTTGGCCACCTTTCCGCTGCGCAGGCTGCCGTCCAGGTAGGCCGAGCGGCAGGCGCGGCGGCCGATCTTTCCGCTCGACGTACGAGGGATGGCACCGGCGGGAGTCAGCAGCACGTCACGCACCGTCACACCGTGACGCACCGCGATCGCCGCACGGATGTCGTCGGCGATGGGAGCCATGTCGAGCTTGTGCGCACCCGGTGCGCGCTCGCCGACGATGACCAGCTGTTCGGACGTGTCACTCGGATCCCGCTTGAGGCCGGAATGCGCGTCGGCGAACACTTCGTCGGGCAGCTGGTTGGCCGGCACGGAGAACGCGGCGACGAATCCGGTGCGCAACGCCTTGGTGGCCTCCTGCGCCGAGTACTCCAGGTCCTGCGGGTAATGGTTGCGGCCGTCGATGATCACCAGATCCTTCGTGCGGCCGGTGATGTAGAGCTCGCCCTCGTGGTACGCGCCGAGGTCACCGGTCCGCACCCAGGTCGCGTCGTCGGTGGCGCCTTGGGCATGCGACGGTTCGGTACGCGACTTGAGGATGTTCTGGAATGTCGCGGCGGTCTCGTCGGGCTTGCCCCAGTATCCGGTGCCCATGTTCTGGCCGCTGATCCACACCTCGCCGATCTGGCCGTCGGGCAGCTCACTCGCGGTGTCGGCGTCGACGATGACCGCCCACTCCGCGACACCGATCTTGCCGGCACCGGCCTGGGCGACGGCCTTGGGCGAGTCCTCGGGCACCTCGACGAAGCGGTGGTTGTTGAGCTCGTCGCGGTCCACGTAGATGATCCGCGGCTCGGCGTTCATGGGTGTGGTCGAGACGAACAGCGTGGCCTCGGCCAGACCGTAGGACGGCTTGATGGCCTGCGGCTTGAAACCGAAGGGGCCGAATGCCTCGTTGAAACGATTGACCGTGGCCGCCGAGATCGGCTCGCTGCCGTTGAGGATGCACTTGATGTTCGACATGTCGAGGGGCTCTTCTCCCTCCTTGGGCACGCCCCGCGCCGCGGCGTGGTCGAACGCGAAGTTCGGCGCCACCGAGATGGTGCCGCCGGTGTCACCCTCGCGGCGGGCCATCTCGCGGATCCACCGGCCCGGCCGACGAACGAAGGCGGCCGGTGTCATGAACGTGATGTAGTGCCCGAGCATCGGGGACAGCAGCACGGTGATCAGGCCCATGTCGTGGAAGAACGGCAGCCACGACACGCCGCGGTCGCCCTCTTGCCCGTCGAGCGCCTCGATCACCTGGACCACGTTCGTGGCGAGGTTCAGATGGGTGATCTGCACACCGGTCGGGATGCGGGTGGACCCGGACGTGTACTGCAGATAGGCGATGGTGTCGTGCTGGACGTCGATGGGCTCCCATGTGGAGCCGACCTCGTTGGGCACCGCGTCGACCGCGATGACGCGGGGGCGCTGATTGGCCGGCCGGGTGCGGAAGAATTTGCGAACGCCCTCGGCGGCCGCCGTCGTCGTCAGGATCGCCGAGGGCTGGCAGTCATCGAGCACGGCATGCAGCCGGCCGACGTGGCCGGGCTCGTTCGGATCGAACAGCGGCACGGCGATGCGGCCCGAGTACAGCACACCGAAGAACGCGACCAGGTACTCCAGGTTCTGCGGGCACAAGATGGCCACGCGGTCGCCGGGCTGGGTGACCTGCTGCAGTCGTGCGCCGACGGCACGGTTGCGTGCACCGAAGTCCGCCCAGTTCAGGTCTCGATAGACCCCGTCACGCTCGGTCGAGAAGTCGACGAACCGGTAGGCGAGCTTGTCTCCACGCACCTTCGCCCATCGCTCGACGTGCTTGACCAGGCTCCCGTTGTCCGGGAACTTGATAAGTCCGTCCTTGATGAACGGGTTGTGGAACGCCATCTCAACTCCAATCACATGGGATGAATCCCAAACCCCGAAATCGTACCGGGGTGACGGCCCCCCGCCCCTGAGCCGCCGTTCGTGTGGTCTCAAACTGTGGTCTTAGATTTCCCTTAATGTTAGGCGACGCCCTGACCGCGGCCAAATCTTCCCGGTCACGTGTCAGCCATGTTTCGGCTGCGGAGCGTTATTGATCAGCTGCCGCGCCCAGTTCAGCGTCCACTCGGTGGCCGGCTGCCCGTCCAGGGCCCAGAACTGCGTGGTGGCGTACATCGCATGAACCGGCTGACCGGCGCCGCCGCTGAGCACCTCCAGAGTCTTGGGCAGCTGGGTGATGTTGAACGCCGACGACGGCGCCGCGCAGATCAGATCCCCCCGTGCGCAGATCTCGTTGGTGCGGTCGTTGAGCGCACCGAAACCGCCCGGCCGCGGACCCGTCATCGTCAGACCCAACGCCGACAGCGTCGGCACCTCGTGCAGGGTGATCTCCGCGCCCTGGCCGTCCGGGTTGGGCCCGATGTCCTGCCCGACGCCGTCCTGGCGGCGGCCATCGGCGACCAGCGTCACGCCCAGCACCAGATCCTGGTCCACCGGACCGCGGCCGTTGCCGATGTCGCTGGCGATGTCCCCGGCGATCACCGCGCCCTGGGAGAACCCGATCAGCACATAGCTGGTCAACGGGCACCGGTTGTTCATGTCGGTCATCGCCTGCACGGCGGCCCGGGTGCCCTCGGCCCGGCTGTCGTTGTAGGACATCTGCTGATCGGCCGACAGCGGATTGTGGAACTGCGCCGTGTAGGGAACGGTGAACACCTCGACCCGGTCGTTACCGAACTCGGCGCGGATCGGGTTCGTGACGCGCAGCAGCAGCGCCGCGGGGAACTGCACGGGGTTGAACGGGTCCAGCGCCCGCGAAGACTCCCAGGTGCCGGGAATCGAGATGAGCTGCACATCGGGGCAGCTGGCGTCCTGGAACGCCGGCCGCGGCTTGCTCGGCGTGCCCGGTGCGCCGGACGGCGCGCCCGTCGGCGGCAGCGCGGTGGGCGGGATGGCCGTCGAACCACCGTCGGGCCGACGCAGCACCACGATCACGACGGCGACGATCAGCACGACCGCGAGGCCCACCGCCCCGGCAGCGAACAGCGCCAGCAGGCGGTGGCGTTTACGCCGATTGGTTTTGGCCATGTGTTGTCCAAGCTCCTAGCAGAGTTCGTCGGTGGCGATGCGAATGTAGTCGGCGGTCTCGGCGTGCAGCCGGTTCGCCGACGGAAGCGCGGCGCCCGAGCTCGTGACACCGCCGGACGCCGGTTCGCTCGCGTCGTTGCGTACCAGCGGTGCGACGAAGTCCCACACCGCCTGGTCGGGTTGTCTGGCCGCACGCGCCTGGCACACATAGGAGCCGATGCTCAGGGCCGCCAGATCGCTGGACGGCATCACCCCCGCGGATCGCAGGGCGTCGAGGTAGGCGCGCTGGCGCGGCGTGACCACCAGCGCGTTGCTGGCTCCTCCCTGATCGGCCCCACCCGGCAGCTGCGCGCCCGTCTCCCCGTGCGCGGGCCAGGGCTGGGTCTCCGAGGCCGGCCCGGCGAACACCTGGTCGCGGGCGCTGCAACCGGCCAACAACGACGTCGCGACCAGCAAGCACCCAGCGACACCTGCACCCGCCGATGCGGACCGTGACCTGTGATGCACGGATTCCAACGTACCGGGGCTCTCGAGGAGCGCTCGCCTACCGGATCGTCGTGACGAGTTCTCCGCTCATCGCACCCAGCTGCGCGCTCCACGTTCCCCAGTCGTGGGTGCCGGCCGCCGGGAAGTCGAAGTGGCCGTTACCGCCGCCGACCGCGCGGTAGTGCTGGTAGAAAGCCCGGTTGCTGCCTTGGGCCTGGTCGCAGTAACCGATCATCGCCGGCACGTCGGTGCAGGTCGTGGTCGACGGGCTGAAGATCCACAGACGGGTGTTGTTGTCGGCCAGCAGCTGCACATGGACATCGGGGTCGTGCCACTTCCAGCGGCCCAGCTGAGGCAGACCCCACATGTTGCGGGTGTCGACGCCGCCGAACCGCGCCAGACCCGCGGTGATCGCACCGTTCATCGTCGTGTTCGACGGGGTGAGGAAGCCTGACAGCGAACCCGCGAAGCGGTAGCGGTCGGGGTGGAAGGTCGCCATCGTCACCGCACCGGTGCCGCCCATGGCCGCGCCGACGATGCCGTGCCCGCCGGGCGCCAGCCCCTTGTTGGCGGCCAGCCAGTTGGGCAGCTCGTCGGCGAGGAAGGTCTCCCACTGCTTGCTGCCGTCCTGCTCCCAGTTGGTGTACATGCTCCACGCACCACCGGCCGGGGCGACCACCGAGATGCCCTTGCCGGCCAGCGTGTTCATCGCATTGCCCGCCGTCACCCAGTTGCTGACGTCGGGCGCGCCGTTGAAGGCGTCGAGCAGCACGACCGCGTGTGGACCGCCGCCGGAGAACGCGACCGGGATCGCGCGGCCCATCGCTGCCGAGGGCACCATCAGCATCTCGACGCCCTGCGCGTGAGCGGTGCCCACCCCGCCGGCGAAGCCTGCCGCAGCCGCCAGCACGACCGCCATCAAAGTCCGGATCAGCCCACGCATCAACCCCACCTCTCGAATCACACCGACCGCAACGTAGTGAACCACATCACCCCGACGGGTCGGGGGGCAAAGCGACTGACGGCGGCGCCCCTGCAGGGACACCGCCGTCAGTGACGAACAGCAGGCGGACTAGCCGCCGTCGGCCGGAGCCTCGACCGGTGCGGGCGGAGCCGACGGCTGCGGGACAGCGCCGAGCACCCGCTGGACGTCAGGCTTCATCTGCTGGAGCTGCTGGCCCCAGTAGCCCCAGTCGTGGGCGCCGGAGGACGGGAAGTTGAACACGCCGTTGGTCCCGCCGGCCTTCAGGTACTCCTCCTGGAAGGTCCGGTTGGTGCGGATCGTCAGACCCTCGAGGAACTTGGCGGGCAGGTTGTTACCGCCCAGCTCCGACGGCTTGCCGTTACCGCAGTAGATCCAGATGCGGGTGTTGTTGGCGACGAGCTTGCCGATGTTGACCATCGGGTCGTTGCGCTTCCAGGCGCTGTTGGGGTCCTCGGTGGGGCCCCACATGTCGTTGGCCTTGAAGCCGCCGGCGTCACCCATGGAGATGTTGACCAGCGCGGGCCACCAGCCCTCGGACAGGTTCAGGAAGCCGGACAGCGACCCGGCGTACTGGAACTGGTTGGGGTGGTAGATCGCCAGCGTCAGCGCGGCCGAACCCGCCATCGACAGGCCGACGGCCGCGTTGCGGTTGGGGTTCACACCCTTGTTGGCGGCCAGGTACGCGGGCAGCTCCTGGGTGAGGAACGTCTCCCACTTGTAGGTCTGGCAACCGGCCTTACCGCACGCCGGCTTGTACCAGTCGCTGTAGAAGCTGGACTGGCCGCCGACCGGCATGATCGTCGCCAGGCCGGAGTCGAGGTACCACTCGAACGCCTGGGTGTTGATGTCCCAGCCGTTGAAGTCGTCCTGCGCGCGCAGACCGTCGAGCAGGTAGAGACCGGGCGCATTGGGGCCGCCGCTCTGGAACTGCACCTTGATGTCGCGACCCATACCGGCCGAGGGCACCATCAGGTACTCCACCGGCAGACCCGGGCGCGAGAACGCGCTCGCCGTCGCGGAGCCGCCCACCACACCGATCACGGCGGGCAACACGGCTGCCACCAGGGCCGCGATCGTGAGCCGTCGCGCGTTGGCGCGCAGCCTTACACCGAACTTCATGCTTTTTCGTGTCCCATCTCGTCGTACAGCAGCAACCAGCCGCCGGTCCCCGACCCGGCCTCGTGCCCGTGTAGTCAACCACACCTTTGTGGCCGTCTCTTGTCGCCGCGATACGCGCTCGCGGCCCGTCGTCTGTTACCTGTCCGGCATATCTGTCGCCGGGGTACCTCCCGTTACGAAAGCAGACATCATGACCCCGGGCCAAATCGGGACGCTCACGGCCCGGTCGGGGGAAGCCCGGTGTACGGCGGATCGACCGGCTCCGGGATCGGCAGACCGCACCGGGCGAGTTCGTAGAGCGGCACGCGGTCGATGCGGTAGCGGGTGTATTCCGCGGCGTGCACCACGTTGGACAGGAACCGGCGAATGCCCATCGGCGCGCGGATCGCGTCGAGCACCTTCTCGGTCTCGGGGCATTTCAGCGCCGCCTCGGCCTGACGGATCCAGTCCTCGTCCAGGTACGGCGGAATCCACGGTCGCTCCTTGAGGAACGGCCCCTCGGCCACCGCCCAATCCGGGAACAGGTTCTTGTCGTGTCCGATGCGGCCGTCGGTCAGCCGCGCGGTGTGCGCGGCGAGCGGGTTGGCCAACCCGATCTGATCGATGACGCGCACGTCGAGGCCGACGTTCATGCCGAGCATGCCGAGATTGGTGAAGAACACGGTGTGCGGGCCGACGTACCCGCCGGCGGCCGCTGCCCGGACCTCCGGAGGGGGCGGAAGCGCGGGCACGACGTCCCAGCGGTCGTAGTTGCCCGAAGGAAGCAGGAGCGCCCCGTCCGGCGTGTTCTCGATCGCGGTCAGCACCGCCCGCATCCGCGGATAGTCCAGGTAGTCGGACGCCGTCAACGGGTGAGCGTGCCCGGTGGCCTGGGAGTAGAACCGGCGCTCGTCGACGATGCCGCTGTAGGTCACCCGCGTGGCGTCGGCTCCCAGCCCCGGCGAATTGGCCGCCCAGAGCGCCCATCCCGCCACGGCCAGCCACAGCACCGCAGTCGCGCCGGCGTACAGGTAGCCGGCGCCGCGCGCCATCCGGGTGCGGTCGGGCAGCAGCAGCGGGATCACCGCCACCGGGGCCAGCAGACAGAACATCGGCGTCAGCAGTACCCGGCCGTGCATGAAGTCGCCACCCTGCCGGATCCAGTAGACCGCTTGCAGGACACCGGAGATCAGCATGAAAGCCACCACCGCGGGCGGACTCTGGACCGCGCGCGCAATCCAGCCGGATTCTCTGCGGGTGTCGCCTGCCGGGGTGCGCTGCGCCCATCGGGGCCGGCCGCGCAGCAGCAGCACCATCAAGCCCAGCCCGATCAGCAGAATCGCAGGCGCCCAGAGCAGATAGGGCCGGTTGAAGTTGGCCAGGTAGACCAAGCCCTGGTCCCACTTCGCCCCCGACGCATCCTTGGCCAACGCGGTCCCGGGAACCAGCAACCCGTAGTAGCCCATGCGAAAGATCTGATAGGCGACCGGGATCAGACCACCGGCCACGACGAGAGCCACCCGCGCCGCCCAGCCGGTGGTGGCGACGAGCATCATCACCAGCGCGACGCCGCCGATCAGTGCCAGCTCGGGACGCACCAGCACCGAGAATCCCGCGACGACAGCGAGGGTGATCTGGAATCCACGGGATGCCCCGCCTCGGCGCGGGGCCTGCGACCAGCAGACCATCATCCACCACAGGAGCCCGAGATAAGCCAGCACCAAACCGTTTTCGAGCCCGGAGGTGGCGAAGTCACGTGCCGGCGGAACCGCGATGTAGACCAGCGCGCCCGCGGGCAGGAAGATCGCGCGCCGCCCGCCGAGGCCGGGGGCGTACAGACGCGCGGTGCCCAGCATCAGCAGGGCCACGCCCAGCAGGCTGAGGACCAGAGCCAGGACCAGCGCCACGTACTCGAGGCGCGCCGATCCGGCGATGAACCCGCCGAGGGTCACCAGATAGGACCACGCGGTGGAGGTGTTGGCCTCCACCCGCTCACCGGCGTTGAACACCGGACCGTTGCCCGCCAACAGGTTTCGCACCGTCCGGAGCACGATCAGGCCGTCGTCCGCGATCCAGCGCCGCTGCCAGGCGCCCCACCCGAAGAGCGCCACGACCGTGGCCACGCTGACCCACAGACTGATCCGCACCCAGGCGTGGTACGGGAAGGCGGGCCACCGGTTCAGCCGGTCCGCCGCCGCGGTGGTGATCCGCTCAGCTGAAGAAGATTGCGGCACCGATGGTCCCGATCCACGCCAGCAGCAGCAGCTGCAGAACCCGATCCTTCAGCGCGATCTCCTCGGGTTCGCCGGCCAGCCCTCCGTCGACGTCGACGGCATAGCGCAGGATCGCGATGGTGATGGGAATGATCGTGATCGCGTACCACGAGGCGTTGGCACCGTCGCGCTCGAAGGCCCACAGGCTGTAGCAGACCACCATCGCCGTGGCCGCCACGGTCCACACGAACCTCAGGTACGACGCGGTGTAGCTCTCCAGCGACTTGCGGATCTTGGCGCCGGTGCGTTCGGCCAATTGCAGTTCCGCATAGCGCTTGCCGGCCACCATGAACAGGGACCCGAACGTCATGACCAGCAAGAACCACTGCGACAGTGGGATACCCGCGGCGGCGCCGCCGGCGATCGCACGGATCAGGTAGGCCGAGGAGACGATGCAGATGTCCAGCACCGCTTGATGTTTGAGGCCGAAACAGTAGGCCAACTGCATCGCGATGTAGACGGCGATCACCACGGCGAGGTTCGGCGAGGCGAGCAGCGAGATGGCCAGCGAGGCCACACCGAGGACAACCGCGAGGGTGTAGGCCAGCCACTCGGGAACCACTCCGGCGGCGATGGGCCGGAACCTCTTGGTCGGATGCGCGCGGTCGGCCTCGACGTCGCGCGAATCGTTGACCAGGTAGATGCACGACGCCGCCAACGAGAACGCCACGAACGCGATCACGATGTTGATCGCCATCACGTCGTAGTCGTAGCGGACCGTGCCGCCGAACGCCGCGATCGGGGCGGCCAGCACGAGCAGGTTCTTCACCCACTGCCGCGGCCGGATCGCTTTGATGACCCCGGCCGGCAGGTTCTTGGGCGGCCCCGCCGACGATCCCGTCTCGCGAACCTGGGATGTACTCATCGCGATCCTCCTTCGAGCGCATCGGCGGCCCTGGCGACCACGCCGGCGACGGCGGTGCCGACGGCGACCCCGGCGATGACGTCGCTCGGATAGTGCACGCCGAGGACCAAGCGCGACAACGCCATCGGCGGGATCAGCAGCGCGGGCAGCGGCAGGCCGGTCGGGCGGGCGAGCAGCACCGCTGCCGCGGCGGTCGACGTGGCATGCGCCGACGGGAAGCTCAACCGACTCGGGGTGCCGACGTTGACCGCGATCGCCGGGTGGTGCGGACGCGCACGACGCACCACGCGCTTGATCAGGACCGCGGCGGCGTGTGCGGCGAACGCGCCGACGCCGGCGGTCACGTACTGGCGTCGCCGAGCCGGCACGAGCCAGGCACCGAGCGCGGCGACGGCGAGCCAGCCGAGGCCGTGCTCGCCGAAATGCGACAGGGCCCGCGCCCCCGGCAGCACGCCCGGGCGATGCGCCATCGTCGACTGCACCGCCACCAGCGCGGCATCCTCGCCGCGCGGCGGCTCAGACACGGCCGGTCTCGGGGATTGTGTCCAGCAGCACGCTCTCCCACTTCTGTGTGCTGGTCAGCATCGGCAGCGCGGAGCGGTACGCCTTGCGCATCTTGGTGAACTTGCGGGCGATCAGCGCCTGCCGTTTGAGCGACTCGCGCAGCAGCTCGAACATCTTCTCGCGGTCTCGCTGGCGATACACCACGCCGCGGCCGTCGGCGGTGGTCACGGTGACGCCGTCGACGTTGCACAGCGAGAACCACCGCGCGTCCTGGGTGGCGACGTTGACCTGGGGACGCTGATGGTGTTCGGGATCGTGGGGCTTGAGCTGGTGCACCACGCCGCGGCTCAGCCGCAGCGAGATCGCCAGCGGGTTCGTCGGGATCTCCACCTTCTTGCGCCAGCGCTTGTCCGACGGGGTCGGCAGCGTGGTGGCGCTGGGCAGGACCACCGCGTCCGGATACTCCTGACGCATCGCGCGGACCTCGGGCAGCGACGACTCCAGGATCGAGAAGAGCCGCTCGGGGCCGGCGAGGAAATCGTCCATCGCCTTGTTCTGAATCGCGACGGTCGAATACTCAAGGCAGAGGAGATGTTTCAGCGTCGCTTTGAGGTGGCTGCGCAGCAGGCCGCGAATGTTGCCGTCCCAGTGCAGGGCCGCCACGATCAACCGGTTGCGCAGGTGGAAGTACGCCTGCCAGTCGATCGCGTCGTCCTTGTCGCTCCACGCCATGTGCCAGATCGCCGCGCCGGGCAGCGTCACCGTCGGGTATCCGTGCTCACCGGCGCGCAGGCCGTAGTCGGCGTCGTCCCACTTGATGAACAGCGGCAGCGGCTGGCCCAGTTCCTCGGCGACCTGGCGCGGGATCATGCACATCCACCAACCGTTGTAGTCGACGTCGATGCGTCGGTGCAGCAGCCGGCTGCGAGGCTCGTCCTCGTCGTTCAGTGGATACTTCGCGAAGTTGTGGTCGTACTCGGTGTTGACCGCACCGGTCCACATGAAGTTCTCGGAGTCGACCATCTCACCCATGACGTGCAGGTGGCTGGGCTCCTGCAGGTTGAGCATCTGGCCGCCGACGAGGGTGGGCACCTTGGCGAACCGATTCATCGCAAGGGCGCGCAGGATCGAGTCGGGCTCGATCCGGATGTCGTCGTCCATGAACAGGATCTGTTCGCAGTCGGTGTTCTTCAGCGCCTCGTACATCACGCGGCTGTAGCCGCCCGAGCCTCCGAGATTGGGCTGGTTGTGGATCGAGAGCCGGTCACCCAGCGCCGCGGCGGCCTCAGCGAAACCGGGATGGTCCTTGGCCTTCTTGGTGCCCTGGTCGGACACGATGACGGCGCTGATCACCTCGTCGACCAGCGGGTCGGACGTCAACGCCGCCAGGGCGCTGACGCAGTCCGAGGGCCGGTTGAACGTCGGGATACCGACGGCCACGTTCGCCCGTCCGGGCGCCGGGATCGGCGCGTACCAGCCCGCGTGGTGCAGCGTCGTCGGGGAGTCGGTGGTGATGTCGAACCAGATCCAGCCGCCGTCCTCGAACGGGGTGAGGTCGATCTCGAATTCCGCGACCGCAGGCTCGTCGTCGGAGACGCTCACCACGGGTGCACCACCGACGGTGATGCGCGCACCGGTCGCCTTCGACCGGTAGACGTCCACGCGGGCGCTGCCCGTGAGCTCCACGCGCAGCACGACGCAGTCCAGCACCGACCAGCGTCGCCAGTAGCTGGCCGGGAACGCGTTGAAGTACGTCGCGAACGACACCTCGGATTCGGTGCCGATCTCCAGCGTCGTGCGGGTCGGAGCGTGCGCACGCCGGGCGTTGGTGTCCGACTCCTCGATGTAGAGCTTGCGCACGTCGAGCGGCTCACCGGGACGCGGCAGGATCACCCGGGCCAGCGGGCTCACCGCCGCGGACTGACCCGGCGCGAGCGCGCCGGACGGGATGTCGCTGGTTGTCATGTGTCTGTCTCCTCGACCAGCGGCGCACCGTCACGCAGATGCGGCGCCAGCGTGTTGTCGTACATGTTGAGCGCGCTGGCGATCGCCATGTGCATGTCCAGGTACTGGTAGGTGCCCAGTCGTCCGCCGAAAAGCACGTTGGCCGTTGCGGTCTCGGCCTTGGCTCGGGTCCGGTAGGCAGCCAGCAGAGCGCGATCGGACTCTGTGTTGATCGGGTAGTAGGGCTCGTCGTCGGCCTCGGCGAAGCGGGAGTACTCCCGCATGATCACCGTCTTGTCTTCGGGGTACGCCCGCTCGGGATGGAAGTGCCGGAACTCGTGGATGCGGGTGAACGGCACGTCCGCGTCGTTGTAGTTCATCACCGGGGTGCCCTGGAAATCCCCGGTGGGCAGGACCTCGAGGTCGAAGTCCAGCGTGCGCCAGCCCAGCCGGCCCTCGCTGTAGTCGAAGTAGCGGTCCAGCGGGCCGGTGTAGACCACCGGAGCATCGGGGTTGGCCGCCCGCAACTCGTCGCGCACGTCGAACCAGTCGGTGTCCAGGCGCACCTCGATGCGCTCGTCGGCGGCCATGTTCTCCAGCCACGCGGTGTAACCGTCGACCGGGAGACCCTCGTAGGTGTCGTTGAAGTAGCGGTTGTCGAAGGTGTAGCGCACCGGCAGCCGATTGATCGTCGAGGCGGGCAGTTCCTTCGGATCGGTCTGCCACTGCTTGGCGGTGTAGTCCTTGACGAACGCCTCGTACAGCGGACGGCCGATCAGCGAGATGGCCTTCTCCTCGAGGTTCTGCGCGTCCGCGGTCTCGATCTCGCCCGCCTGCTCGGCGATCAAGGCCCGTGCCTCGTCAGGGGTGAAGTAGCGGCCGAAGAACTGGCTGACCAGCCCCAGCCCCATCGGGAACTGGTAGGCCTGGCCGTTGTGCAGCGCGAAGACGCGGTGCTGGTAGCCGGTGAACTCGGTGAACTGCCGCACGTAGTCCCACACCCGCTGGTTGCTGGTGTGGAAGAGGTGCGCGCCATAGCGGTGCACCTCGATACCGGTCTGCGGCTCGGGTTCGGAGTACGCGTTGCCGCCGAGGTGCGAGCGCCGTTCGAGGACCAGAACCCGCTTGTCGAGCTGGGTGGCCGCCCGCTCGGCGATCGTCAGGCCGAAGAACCCGGAGCCGACGACATAAAGGTCGAAGGCACCATCGGGTGAGCGGGAATCAGAGGAGAACATCGGCAGCAAGGGTATCTGACGGCGGGTGCCCGCCCCGCGGTGGCGCAGCGGCGCAGGTCGCGATTAGCTCACGATTCCATATCGTCACTCTGGTCCCACCAGTCACATCAGTATCATCGATCGCGTAGCACCGATCCGCGATCTACCGCCTGTAGTCCATGTATTGAGGAGACTTCCGTGCCGAACCGACGTCGCCGCCGGCTCTCGACAGCCCTGAGCACAGTCGCCGCTCTGGCCGTCGCAGGTCCCGTTGCAGTTGTCGCCACCACCCAGCTGACCTCGCCGTCCACGCAGCCGCAGCATCGCGAGTTCCGCCAGGCCGCCACCATCACCGACCTGCCCGGTGAGTTGATCTCCGCTCTGTCGCAGGGGCTTTCGCAGTTCGGGATCAACCTGCCGCCGCTGCCCACGGGCCTGCTGACCGGCACCGGCGCCACGTCGCCGACCACCCTGACCCCTGGACTGGGCACGGGCCTGGGCACCGGCCTCGGCGCGCCGTCGCTCACCGACCCCGGGCTGGCGAACCCCGCGCTGACCAGCCCGATCGGCGCCACCCCGTCCCTGGCCGACCCGGCCCTGAGCTCACCCGGTCTCACCACACCGTCTCTCACGGATCCGGCCCTGAGCGCGCCCGGGCTGACCACCCCGGGCCTGACGACCCCGGCGTTGACCACACCGTCGCTGACCACGCCGGCCGGGCTCACCACGCCGGGCCTCAGCACGCCGCCGGCGCTGACCGACCCCGTCCTGGGCGCGGCCCCGATCTCGACGGCGGGACTCGGCGCGGGCGAGGTGCCGATCTCGGCGCCCATCGGCCTCGATCCGGCGCTGGGCGCGGGCTACCCGATCCTCGGCGACCCGTCCCTGGCCGCCACCCAGCCGGTGGCGTCCAGCAGCGGCGGCCTGCTCGGTGATCTGACCAGCGCTGCCAACTCCCTCGGCGCGGGCGAGGCCATCGACCTGCTCAAGGGCGTGTTGATGCCGGCGATCATGTCGGCGGTCAAGCCCCCGGCGGCAGCGGCTGCCGCAGCCCCCGCGGCAGCAGCAGATGCCGCCAGCGCCGCGGCCGCCCCGGCTCAGGCCGGGCTGGGCGCCGCAGAGGCGGCGCTCGACGCCGGCTAGTACCGCCCACGACCGAAGACCACCCACGACGACGGCACCGTAGAAGCCACGTGCTCTGCGGTGCCGTCGGCGCGTCCGCGTGTCGGAACACCAGTAACAGCTGACACATACGTAACATCAGCCCGTGCTGTGTCGTCGTCCGAGGTCGACACTGATCGCCGCGCTGGCGGGGACGGTGTTACTCACCGCGCTGCTGGTGCGCGCAATCGTCGCCGCCGGTCCGTCACCCGCCCCCGCGATCGCCGCTCCGCAGATGGCGTCGCAGCCGCTGGCAGAGATCGGCGGGGGCCGCACCGTCCGCGAGATCCATCAGGACACCCCGTTCTCGATGGTCGCGCTGACCTCTGGTGACCTGACGGGCACCACTGCACGCGTCCGAGCGAAGAAGTCCGACGGCAGCTGGGGACCCTGGTACGACGCCGAGGCGCTCGAGGGTGTGGGCCCGAGCAGTCACGCCGCCCCGCGCGGCACCGAACCCGTGTTCGTCGGACGCACCACGACGGTTCAGATCGAGGTGACCCGCCCGCCCGACGCTCCCGTCACCGGACCTGCGGGCCCCGCGCAGGAGCCACGCCCGGGCCTGGGCTACATCCCTGCCACCGTCGAGCAACCCTTCGGGGAGAACATCAACGCCGTCCTGATCAGCCCGCCTCAGGCACCGGTCGATCTGCTTCCCCTGCCCAACGCCGCCACCCCGCCGGGGCAACCGCCGAGCATCATCAACCGCGCCGCCTGGGGCGCCGACGAATCGATGCGCTGCGGAGAACCGCGCTACGACAGCAAGATCCAGGCCGGAGTGGTGCACCACTCGGCGGGGAGCAACGACTACACACCACAGGATTCCGCGGGGATCGTCCGCTCGATCTACGAGTACCACACCCGCACCCTGGGCTGGTGCGACATCGCCTACAACGCGTTGGTCGACAAGTACGGGCAGGTGTTCGAGGGCCGCGCCGGCGGTATGACCCGGCCGGTCGAGGGCAGCCACACCGGTGGGTTCAACCACAACACCTGGGGCGTGGCGATGCTCGGCAACTTCACCGACGTGCCTCCCACGCCCATCCAATTGCGCACCACGGCACGACTTCTCGGCTGGGTGCTTGGCCAGGCCGGGGTCGATCCGCGGGGCACGGTGGTGCTGCCGTCCGAAGGCGGAGCATTCACCAAGTTCCCGTTCGGCTCGTCACCGACGCTGCCGACCATCTTCACCCACCGCGACGTCGGCAACACCGAGTGCCCGGGCAACGCCGCCTACGCGCTCATGGGTCAGATCCGGGAGATGGCAGCAGCATTCAACGAGCCACCCGGGGCCGACCTGTTGATCGAACAACTGCGGGGCGGCGCGATCTTCGACACGTGGGAGAAGTTGGGCGCGGTGCGCAGCTACCTCGGCAAGCCCACCTCACCCGAAGCGTCCGGAGAGGGCGCCACCCGGTATGCCACCTTCGAACACGGCGCCATCTACTGGTCCCCCACGACGGGTGCCGAACCGATCACCGGCGAGCTCTACAACGCCTGGGGCACATTGGGATTCGAGCGAGGCGCCCTCGGCCTGCCGACCAGCGCCGAGATCGCCGAACCGCAGTGGATCGTGCAGAACTTCCAACACGGGACGCTCAACTTCGATCGGGAGAAGGGCACCGTCACCCGCGTGACCGACGGCATCCCGGTCGAGCTGACCCGCCGGGTCGACAACCCCGTGCAGCTCGAGCGATTCACGCCCCCGATCAACCCGGCCTGACCGAACCCGAGTCGGTCAGCCCCAGAACCGCTCCAGCACCCGCGCGACGCCATCCTCGGCGTTGGTCGCCGTCACCTCGTCCGCGGCCGCGACCGCGTCCGGATGCGCGTTGCCCATCGCGACTCCCAGCCCCGCCCACGCCAGCATCGGCACATCGTTGGGCATGTCACCGAACGTGACGATCTGCGCGGCGTCGATGCCGAGCGGCGCACTCAATTCCGCGATCCCGGTTGCCTTGCTGATCCCGGTGGGGACGATCTCGATCAGGCCGTTGTTCGTGGAGTACGTGATGTCGCCGGCCCCACCGACATGCTCGATCAGGGCCGCGGCCATGTCGGCACTGCGCGCCCCCGCCTTGCGGATCAGCAGCTTCACCGCCGGCGCGCTGAGCAGATCCGCCAGCGACACCTCCGTGTTGTCCGGGTTGAGCCACGCGTGTTCGTAACCCGGAGAACTGACGAACTGCGGGGTCGCGGCGTCATGGGCGGATCTGCCCACCCGTTCGACCGCCAGACCGGCGCCGGGAATCACTCGCGCAGCGATCTCGGCGAGCTGTGCGAGTTGGTCGGCAGACAGGGTGCGCGCGCTGACGATTCGATCCACGGACGGGTCGTAGATCACCGCGCCGTTCGCGCACACCGCCATCGGCGCGAAACCCAACTGATCGACGATCGGGGTGATCCAGCGCGGCGGCCTGCCCGTGGCGAGCACGAACCGCGCGCCGGAATCGACGACGGCGCGGACCGCCTCGCGGGTGCGCGGGCTGACCGTTTCGTCCTCGTCGAGCAGGGTGCCGTCGACATCTGTCGCCACGAGTTCGGGCGTCACGCCGATCCTTTCCGCTTGCGGGCCCGCGCGGCGAGCTCCTCTTCTTCGCGCCGGGCGGCTTCGACCGGGGTGGGCGCGCTTCCACCGAGCCGGCGCGGTAACCACGCCGCCCCGGCCGGGGCCGGGTACCCCTGTTGCGCGTCGTGCAGCAACGCGGTCATCGCCTCCCGCATCCGGCCGCTGAGTTCATCGACACCGACGTCAGGGACGATCGGTTCGCCCACCGCTACGGTGACCGGAATCTTCTTGCGGCCCAACGCTCGTGGTTGGTCCTTGGTCCAGATCCGCTGCGCACCCCAGACGATCAGCGGCACGATCGGCACCTGTGCCTCACGCGCCATGCGGGCGGCCCCACTCTTGAACTCCTTGAGCTCGAAGCTGCGGCTGATGGTGGCCTCGGGGTAGACCCCGACGATCTCCCCGGCCCGCAGCGCCTCGACGGCATGGACGTAGGCTTGCGCGCCGGCCGTGCGATCCACCGGAATGGTCTTGGTGTGCTTGATCAGATAGGCGACCACCTTCACCTCGTTCATCTCGGCCTTGATCATGAACCGCATCCGGCGACCCCGGTGCATGGCAGCCAGCGCGGCAGGCAGCCAGTCGACGTAGCTGGTGTGGTTGATCGCGATGACCGCCCCGCCCGAGGTGGGCATGTTCTCCAACCCGCGGAAGGTGATCGTCGTTCCGGTGGCCCGGACCAACAGCGTCGCCGCGATCTCGAGCGAGCGGAAGACCGGCTCCACGGCTTATCCCGGTGCCTCGGCTGACGGCCCCGCCCGGCGGGCGGCCTTGGCGGCCGCCTCCTCGGCGTCCATCCGGTTGGCCTCGGCCAGGGTCGGCGCACCGCCGCCCAGGCGATGCGGCACCCAGAACTCACCGGGAGGATGCGGCCCGTACGCGTCCTGCACCTCGGTCAGCAGGTGCTGCATGCGCGAATGCAGCAGCGCGGTCAATTCGGCCGCGGGCAACGTCGGAGGGATGGGAGCGCCCACCGCCACCGAGATCGGCACCTTGGGTCGCCACATCTTCTTCGGGTGGCCCTTGGTCCAGATTCGCTGAGCGCCCCACACGATGTGCGGCACGATCGGCACACCCGCGTCGATCGCCATCCGGGCCGCGCCGGATTTGAAGTCCTTGATCTCGAAGCTGCGGCTGATCGTGGCCTCGGGGTAGACACCGACGAACTCGCCGTCGGAGAGCTTCTGCACCGCCTCGGCATACGACGCCGCGCCGCTGTCCCGGTCGACCGCGATGTGGCGCAGGCTGCGCATGATCGGCCCGGTGACCTTGTGGTCGAAGACCTCCTTCTTGGCCATGAACCGGACCTTGCGGCCCAGGTGCTGCTGGTAGGCGGGCAGCCCGGCGAAGGTGAAGTCGAAGTAGCTGGTGTGGTTGATCGCGATCACCGCACCGCCGGTGCGGGGCAGGTTCTCGACGCCGGTGACGGTGAAGGTCAGGCCCTGCGCGCGCCAGACGAGCCGGGCGAGCTGGATGACAGTGCCGTATACCGGTTCCACAGGCGCCAGCGTAGTGCGTGGCACAGTGGGCCTCGCCGTGAGTACGCCGAGCCGATCGATGCCCGTCCCGGCCGTCGTGTCCCGGGTCGCGGGCGGGCGGCCGGTGACCGCGGTGTGGGTGAACGACCTGGGCGGGGTCACGTTCGCCGTCGGCCGTCCTCCGGCCGAGTACGTCAAAACCTACCCGGAACCGGTGGCCCACCTGCTCGTCGACGAGGCGGTGCGGCTGGCATGGGCTCGTCGCCACGCGACCGTGCCCGAGGTGCTGGACAGCGGTCGCGGCTGGTTGCACACCGCGGCCCTGCCCGGTCGCTCGGCCGTCGACGCGCAGTGGACCGGCCGACCCGCCGATGCTGCCCGCGCGATCGGCGCCGGGCTGCGCGCGCTGCACGACGCCCTGCCGGTGGTCGACTGTCCGTTCGGCGCGCCGTCCTGGATCGGCGAGGGCGCTCCCCCACCCGAACGGCTCGTGGTGTGCCACGGCGACGCCTGCGCCCCCAACACTCTGATGGCTGACGACGGCTCGTTCGCCGGCCACGTCGACCTCGGCGACCTCGGCATCGCCGACCGCTGGGCCGACCTCGCCATCGCCACGATGTCGCTGGACTGGAACTATCCGGGCGGCGAGTGGGAGGCGGTGCTGCTCGGTGCCTACGGGGCGGCACCGGACGCCGAACGCATCGCGTTCTACCGGCACCGGTGGAACGACGAGCCCGCGCGGCCGGGCTAAGCTGGCAGCCGAGCAAGCAGTCGTCAGAGGGGTATTCGTGCAGGTCACCAGTGTCGGGCACGCCGGCTTTCGCATCGACACCACGGCCGGGAGCATCCTGTGTGATCCGTGGGTGACCCCGGCCTACTTCGCCTCCTGGTTCCCGTTCCCGGACAACAGCGGCTTGGACTGGACCGCGCTGGGCGACGTCGACTACCTCTACGTCTCGCATCTGCACAAGGACCACTTCGACCCCGTGATCCTGCGCGATCACGTCCGCAAGGACGCCGTGGTGCTGCTGCCGGATTACCCCGTCCCGGATCTGCGCCGCGAGCTGGAGAAGCTCGGCTTCCACCGGTTCTTCGAGACCACCAATTCGGTGAAACACCGCGTCAGCGGTCCCAAGGGCGACCTCGACGTGATGATCATCGCCCTGCGGGCCCCCGCGGACGGCCCCATCGGCGACTCCGGCCTGGTGGTCTCCGACGGTGAGACGGTGGCGTTCAACATGAACGACGCCCGCCCGGTCGACCTCGACGTGCTGGCCGCCGATTTCGGTCAGGTCGACGTTCACATGCTCCAGTACTCGGGGGCGATCTGGTACCCGATGGTCTACGACATGCCCGACCGGGCAAAGCACGCATTCGGGGTGCAGAAGCGTCAGCGACAGATGGACCGGTGCCGGCAGTACATCGCGCAGGTCGGCGCCACATGGGTGGTGCCATCGGCGGGTCCGCCGTGTTTCCTGGACCCCGAACTGCGTGACCTCAACGACGACCACGGCGACCCGGCGAACATCTTCCCCGACCAGGTGGTGTTCCTGGATCAGATGGCCGCCCACGGGCACACCGGCGGGCTGTTGATGATTCCCGGTTCGACGGCGACTTTCACGGGCTCCGCGCTGGATTCGCTGCACCACCCGTTGCCCGACGACGAGGTCCGGGCGATCTTCACCACCGGCAAGGCCGACTACATCGCGGCGTACGCCGAGCGGATGGCCCCGGTGCTGGCCGCCGAGAAGGCCTCCTGGGCGCCGGCGGCGGGCGAGTCGCTGCTCGAGCCCCTGCGGGACCTGTTCGAGCCGATCATGTCGGCCTCCGACCAGATCTGCGACGGTATCGGCTATCCCGTCGAGCTGCGGCTGGAGTCCCGGGACCATCGAGAAACAGTGGTGCTCGACTTCCCCAAACGCGCTGTGCGGGAACCGATCCCGGACGAGAAGTTCCGCTACGGCTTCGAGATTCCCGCCGAGCTGGTGCGGACGGTCGTTCGTGACCGGGAACCGGACTGGGTGAACACGATCTTCCTGTCCACCCGGTTCCGCGCCTGGCGGGTCGGTGGGTACAACGAGTACCTGTACACGTTCTTCAAATGCCTGACCGACGAGCGCATCGCCTACGCCGACGGCTGGTTCGCCGAGGCCCACGACGACACCGCGTCGATCACGCTGGACGGGTGGGAGATTCAGCGCCGCTGTCCCCATCTGAAGGCTGATCTGTCGAAGTTCGGTGTGGTGGAGGGAACCACGCTGACGTGCAATCTGCACGGTTGGCAATGGAACCTCGAGAACGGCCGGTGCCTGACCACCAAGGGCCACGAGCTGAGGTCGCAGAAGCTGTGAGCCTCGGCGCCCCCGCGAGCCCGTTCTACGACGACGGGCTCATCCAGCTCGACCGCGAAGCACTGACGTTGCGCCGCTACCACTTTCCGTCGGGCACCTCGAAGATCATCCCGCTGCGTGACATCCGCGGCTACCAGGTCAGCCCGCTGGGGCTGTTCATGTCGCGATTTCGGCTGTGGGGCACCGACTTCCGGCATTGGCTGCCCCTGGACGTGAACCGGCCGCTCAAGTCCACGCTGGTCGTCCTCGACGTGCGCGGCGCCTTCCCGCGGCCTGCCTGTACGCCCGTACACCCGAACGCGTTCGTCGACCTGCTCGACAAGCTGCTGAACGATCGCTAATTCGGGGTGAGCACCTCGACCCCGAGATAGGGCACCAGCGCCTGGGGTACCCGCACGCTGCCGTCGGGTTGCTGGTGGTTCTCCAGAATGGCGACCAGCCAGCGTGTGGTGGCCAGCGTTCCGTTCAGCGTGGCGGCGGTCTGCGGCTTGCCGTTGTCGTCTCGGTAGCGCACCGCCAGGCGACGAGCCTGGAACGTCGTGCAGTTCGAGGTCGACGTCAGCTCGCGGTAGGTCTGCTGCGTGGGAACCCATGCCTCGCAATCGAATTTGCGGGCTGCCGAGGAGCCGAGGTCGCCCGCGGCGATGTCGATCACGCGGTAGGGCACCTCGATGTGGGCGAGCATCTGACGCTGCCAGCCCAGCAGGCGCTCGTGCTCTGCCTCGGCGTCGGCGGGCTTGCAGTAGACGAAGCCCTCGATCTTGTCGAACTGGTGCACGCGGATGATGCCGCGAGTGTCCTTGCCGTAGCTGCCCGCCTCACGCCGAAAGCACGACGACCAGCCGGCGTATCGGCGGGGACCGTTCGACAGGTCGAGGATCTCATCGGAGTGGTAGCCGGCCAGCGGCACCTCGGACGTGCCGACGAGATAGAGGTCGTCGTCGGCGAGGTGGTACACCTCGTCGGCGTGGGCACCGAGGAACCCCGTGCCTGCCATGATCTCCGGGCGCACCAGCACCGGCGGGATCATCAGCGTGAACCCGTTCTCGGTGGCGGTGCGCACGGCGAGCTGGAACAACGCCAGCTGCAACAGGGCGCCGTACCCGGTGAGGAAGTAGAACCGGGACCCCGACACCTTGGCGCCGCGGTCCATGTCGATCAATCCCAGCGACTCGCCGAGATCCAGGTGATCCTTCGGGTTCTCCAGGACGGGTGGTTCGCCGACCGTGTCGAGCACCACGAAGGCGTCCTCGCCGCCCGCAGGCACGCCGTCGATGACGACATTGGCGATCGCCATGTGCGCCGCGGTGAAGGCCCGCTCGGCCTCGGCCTGAGCCGCCTCGGCGGCCCGCACCCGGTCGGCGAGTTCCTTGGCCGCCGCCAGTAGCACGGGGCGTTCGTCAGGGGAGGCCTTCCCCACCGCCTTGCTGGCCGTTTTCTGTTCGGCGCGCAAGGTGTCCGCTTCCGAGATGGCGGCACGTCGGGCGGCATCGGCGTCGGCCAGGGCGTCGACGAGGCCGGGATCTTCCCCCCGCGCCCGCTGGGATGCCCGCACCGCGTCAGGGTTTTCTCGCAGCACTTTCAGGTCGATCACATCGCGCAACCCTACGGGCCGCAGCGTCAGCCGCATAACGTTACAGCTGCATCACTTGTCACAGCACCTGACACGCCTGCCACAATGGTGGGCGATGTTCTCGTCGTCCTCGAACCCACCTGAGCCGCCGCCCGCCGGTCCGGAGCCGCGCTCGCCACGCTGGTGGCACAGCCTGCAGGCCGAGGGAACGCGCCGCGCCCTGCTGCTGACGGCCCTGGGTGGCCTGCTGATCGCCGGTGTCATCACCGCGCTGCCGCAGACCGATCCGGCCGGCGGCCTCACCGCGAACTCGATCTCGCTGGGCCCCCGCGGCAACGACACGTTCGACCACGCCAAGAGCGGCGATTGCCTGACCTGGCCGGAACGCACCCCCGACGCCGCCGAGGTCGTGGACTGCACCGCCGAGCACCGCTTCGAGGTGGCGGAGTCGGTCGACATGCGCACGTTCCCGGGCAGCGAGTACGGACCCGACGCCGCGCCACCCTCGGCCGCACGCATCCAGCAGATCAGCCAGGAGCAGTGCACGGCCGCCGTCCGGCGGTACCTCGGCGCGAAGTACGACCCCAACAGCAAGTTCACGATCAGCATGCTCTGGTCCGGCGACAAGGCCTGGAAGCAGTCCGGGGAGCGGCGCATGCTCTGCGGCCTGCAGCTGCCCGGCCCGAACAACCAGCAGCTGGCCTTCACCGGCAAGGTCGCCGACATCGACCAGTCCAAGGTGTGGCCCGCCGGCACCTGCCTGGGCATCGACCCGACCACCAACCAGCCCACCGACATCCCCGTCGACTGCGCCGCCCCGCACGCGATGGAGGTCACCGGTGCGGTGAATTTGGCCGAGAAGTTCCCGGGCGCGCTGCCACCGGAAGCCGAGCAGGACACGTTCATCAAGGACACCTGCACCAAGATGACCGACGCCTACCTGGCCCCCATCCAATTGCGGAACACCACGCTGACGCTGATCTACAGCACGGTCTCGCTGCCCAGTTGGTCGGCGGGCAGCCGGCAGGTGTCGTGCAGCATCGGCGCCACGCTGGGTAACGGCGGCTGGTCGACACTGCTCAACAGTGCCAAGGGTCCGCTGATGATCAATGGGCAGCCGCCGGTGCCGCCGCCGGACATCCCCGAGGAGCGCCTGAACCTGCCGCCGATCGAGGTGCCTTCGGTGCCGGACACGTCGTCGCAGTCCAGCAGCTCCAGCTCCAGCTCCGGTTCGGGCTCCCAGTCGTCGCAATCCTCCGACAGCAGCCAGCAGACCCAGCACATGCCGCAGCTGGCGACGACGGCCGCACCGACGCCCACCCAGCAGGCGCCCGCGCCCGATCCGGTACCGGGGCAGGGCAACACGTTCCTGGGCGGCCCACCACCCCCGCCGCCCGCACCCCCCGCCGAGGTGGCGTTGCCGCCCGCCGAGCAGGCGCCTCCGGCCGCGCCGGCGCCGGCGGAGCCGGTACCACCCCCGGCCGCACCACTTCCGCCGCCCGGCCCCTGATGGCCGTGCGGATGAGTCCGCAGCGGTTCGACGAGCTGGTCGGTGACGCGCTCGACCTGCTCCCGGCCGAGCTGGCCGCGGCGATCGACAACGTGGTCATCCTGGTTGCCGACCGCAATCCCGACGAGCCCGAGTTGCTGGGGCTCTACGAGGGCGTGGCGCTCACCGAGCGCGACTCCTGGTATGCCGGTGCGCTGCCCGACACCATCACGATCTATCGCGATGCGCTGCTCGACATCTGCCACACCGACGCCGAGGTGGTCGACGAGGTCGCCATCACCGTGATCCACGAGATCGCCCACCATTTCGGCATCGACGACGAGCGTCTGCACGAACTCGGCTGGGGCTGAGCAGTACTCGAGCGCGGCAACCCGATCGTGTCGGCGATGAGTGCTAAGAACAGACCATGAGCGAACAGTGCCGTGCCTGCGCGGCGGGTCTCGAGCACTGCCACGGTGCGCTGATCCACCACGCTTATCGGCGGGAGGAGTGCACCGAGGACGGTTGCCTCACCCCGCCCGCCGCCCACGACATGCACCTCGATTGCGATGCGGTCGGCTGCGCGTGCGACCAGGAGGATGGCCGGGTGGCGGTGGTGTCAGCCCATCGGGTCGGCTGACGCCGCGGCACCGTCGCCGACGGTCGTCACCGCCGCGGCGTCCGGGCCGAACGGCGGCGTCAGCGCGCCCCACTGCAGGCAGTTCCAGCGTCCGTCTGTGACGGGCGCGAGCACCACCGTCTCGGTGTTGGCGAGGTGATGGTCGATCGCAAAGGTGCTGTCGACGCCGGCGAGCACGGCGGCCACCAGCCGGATGGCGGCGCCGTGGCTGACGACGACGATGTCGCTGTGCCAGGTGTCGTCGTCGAGGTAGCGCGTGCGCAGGTCGTCGAGCACCGGAACGTAGCGGTCGAGAACCTGATGACCTGTTTCGCCGCCCGGCAGCGCGACACCGAGCTCCCCGTCGTGCCAGCGCCGGTAGATCGCCGTGAACTCCTCGTGGGCGGCCTCGTCGCTCCGGTCTTCCAGGTCGCCGACCTGCACCTCGTGGATGCCGTCGACCTCCGCGAGCGCGTGGGCCGCACCGAGCACCCTGCTGATCTCGCCGGCGGTCTGGACGGCGCGGGTCGCAACGGAGTGCGCGATGAGACCGGGCTGCGCGGCCAGCGTGCTCGCGAAGCGGCGAGCCTGGTCACGGCCCAGATCGGTCAGGTGGGCGCCCGGCGGGCGGGTGTCGAGCCGCCGCGCCACGTTGCTGTGCGTCTGTCCGTGCCTCACCAGCACGAGGCGCCCGCTCACGTCCGGCCCTCGCGCAGTCGTGTCAGCCACGTCGTCGCCTCGTCGGTCGACGGGGGTGGGGTGCCTGCCGGCTCGCCGGTGGGCCAGGACCCCAGGTAGCGCACGTCGGCGCAGCGGCGATGGAGTGCGCGCAGCGCTTCGGCGACCGGGGCGTCGTCGATGTGGCCGACGAAGTCGAGGAAGAACATGTAGGTGCCCAGCTCGGTGCGGGTGGGCCGGGACTCGATGCGGGTCAGGTCGATGTCGCGGATCGCGAGTTCGGTCATGGCCATCGCGAGCGAGCCCGGCACATTCGCCAGCCGGAGCACCACCGACGTCCGATCGGCCCCGGTGCGCGCCGGCGGTGCGGCGGGTGCTCCCACGAGGACGAAGCGGGTCCTGGCGTTCGGTTCGTCGACGACGTCGGTGGCCAGCGCGTCCAAGCTGTACCGCTCGGTGGCCAGCGCGGTCGTGACTGCCGCGTCGGCGCGGCAGGCGGCGACTTCGGCGGCGGCCGCCGCGTTGGAGTGGGCCGGCAGCACGCTCACGCCGGGCAGGTTGGCGGCCAGCCACCCCTTGACCTGGGCGGTGGCGATCGGGAACGCCGACACGGTGCGCACCGACGCGGCGGGGACGCCGGGTCGTACCGCGATCGTGAACGCCACGTCGAGGGTGAGTTCGGCGTAGATCTGCACCGGCGGGCCGTCGGCGAGACTGTCGAGCGTCGGCAGCACGGACCCGTCGATGGAGTTCTCGATCGGAACGCAGGCGAAGTCGGCGTCGCCGGAGCGTACGGCGGCCACCGCGGCGGATGTGCTGTCGGTGGCGACCCGGGTGACGGGGCCCGGCGCGGGAATCAGGCGGTCCGCGTCGAGGGTGCGAAGTGCCGCCTCGGTGAACGTTCCCTCAGGGCCGAGGTACGCGATGCGGGACACGGGGTCAGCCTATCGGGTGGGTGCACTTGTGCTGGTCGACGGCATAAAGCCTTGCGTCGCGCCATACTTGTGTTTAAGTTAGCCTCACCTAACTCAGGAGGCGACAGTGCAGGGACCACCACAGACACCGATCCAGACACCGACGACCGCCGAGCGGATCCGTAGCGCCTGTGCACGCGCTACCGCAGCGATGGTCGCCACCGACGGGCTCGACCCGACACCCACCCCGGTGGTGCACCTGCTCTGCGACGGGTCGGTCGCCCTGACCGTTCCCGCCGCGAGCGCACTGGCCGCGACAGCCGCCACGTCCGGCGCCGCGGGTGTGCAGGCAGTGCTCGAGTTGACCGACTACGCGCCGCTGCCGCTGCGCGAACCGGTCCGGTCGCTGGTGTGGATACAGGGCCGGTTGTGGACCGTGCCCGACCGCGAGGTGCCCGCCCTGCTCGACCTGATCGCCGCCGCGAATCCCCACCCCGCCCTGCTGGAGGTGAACAGCGTCGAGGGCGAGGATGCGCTCATGCGTCTGGAGATCGAGTCCGTGGTCGCGGCGGATTCCACCGGCGCCGAGGCCATCTCGGTCGCGAGCCTGCTCGGCGCACTGCCCGACCCGTTCTGTGCGATGGAATCGGCCTGGCTGCAACACCTGGACGCCGAGCACCGCGACGTCGTCGACCGATTGGCCAGCCGACTGCCCGGGGCCCTGCGCAACGGCCGTGTGCGTCCACTCGGACTCGATCGCTACGGCGTCGCGCTGCGCGTCGAGTCGACCGACGGCGACCACGATGTCCGGCTGCCGTTCCCGCATCCCGTCGACGACGTGACCGGGCTGAGCCGGGCGATCCGGATCCTGATGGGTTGCCCGTTCCTGAACGGGCTGCGCGCCCGCCGCGTCTGACGCGCGCCTGATCGACAGGCCCCGGCACACCGCTACCGTAGCTGCGGTGAGCGAACCGCCGACCGATGCGCAGCGTCGCGCCCTGCGCATCGAGATCGCGGTGGTCCTCGCCGTCACCTTCGGGTTGAGCGGATACACCGCGCTGCTGCGTCTGATCGAAGCCGTCCTGCTGGGCCTGTCGGGTCAGACAGTGGCGCTGAACCCACGCCGGTCGCCGTTCAGCCTGATCGACCTCGGTCTCAACCTCGCCGGACTGTTCCAGCTGCTGGCCTGGGGCGGCCTCGCGCTGTATCTCCTGTGGCGCGCCGGCGACAGCCCCGCACGCATCGGCCTCGCCCGATTCCGGTGGCGCACAGACTTTCTCGGCGGCGTCGGGCTGGCCCTGGTGATCGGCATACCCGGGTTGGCGCTCTACCAGCTGGCCCGTGTCCTCGGGGTCAACGCCTCGGTCGAGCCCGCCGAACTCAACGACACCTGGTGGCGCATCCCGGTGCTGCTACTGCTGTCATTCGGCAACGGGTGGGCCGAGGAGGTCGTGGTCGTCGGCTTCCTGCTGACCCGGCTGCGCCAACTGCAGGTCAACCCGTGGGTCGCGCTGGCCCTGTCGAGCCTGCTGCGCGGGATCTACCACCTCTATCAGGGTTTCGGAGCCGGACTCGGCAACGTCGCCATGGGAGTGGTGTTCGGATACGCGTGGCAGCGCACGGGACGGCTGTGGCCACTCATCGTCGCCCACACGCTGATCGACGCGGTCGCCTTCGTCGGGTACTCCTTGCTGGCCGGCCGATTGACCTGGTTGCAGTAGGTTCTTGCTGTGAACGACGAGCGGCCGCCCGTCCCCCGGCCGGCGCCACCGCCCCCGCCACGTGGCCATCCGCCGCGGCGGGAGCCGCCGCCACAGCTCCGGCGCGATCCGCGCTACCGGCCCGCACCCCCGCCGGCCGCACCCTCACCGCCGGTTCCGCCGCGACGCCCCGCCCCGCCGCCGCCGCACGCACGGCGACCCCCACCCGTTGCGCGCCCACCCGCTGCGCGCCCACCTGTTGCCCCGACCCCGCCGCGACGCCCCCCGCGCCGCCCGCGGCGCTGGCTACGGGTGATCCCGGTCGTACTGCTGGTGGCGGTCCTGGCGCTGCTCGGTGCCGGCGTCTGGATCGACACCACACTGCGGCGCGTCCCGGCTCTGACGGACTACGCGGACCGGCCCGCGCAGGGGGCCGGGACGACATGGCTCCTGGTGGGTTCGGACAGCCGGTCCGATCTGACCCCCGAACAGCAAGCCGAGCTCGCGACCGGTGGAGACCTCGGCAACAGCCGCACCGACACGATCCTGCTGGTCCATCTGCCCGGACTGGGGTCGAGCACCCCGGCCACGATGGTGTCGATCCCCCGGGACTCGTACGTGCCGATCCCCGGATACGACAGCGACAAGATCAATGCCGCCTTCTCCCTCGGCGGCCCGGCGTTGCTCGCCCAGACGGTCGAGCAGGCCACCGGACTGCGCGTCGACCACTACGCGGAGATCGGTTTCGGCGGCTTCGCAGGTCTCGTCGACGCGGTCGGCGGCGTGACGGTGTGCCCACCGGAACCCGTCAACGATCCGCTGGCCGGCATCGACCTGCCCGCCGGCTGCCAACACGTGGACGGACAGCAGGCACTCGGGTTCGTGCGCAGCCGCGCCACCCCGCGCGCCGATCTCGACCGGATGGCCAATCAGCGCGCCTTCATGTCCACGCTGGTGCACCGCGCGGTCAGCCCGTCGGTGCTGCTGAACCCGCTGCGCTGGTACCCGATGGCCACCGCGGCGGCCGACACCGTCACCGTCGCCGACGGCGACCACGTGTGGGATCTCGCGCGGCTGGGCTGGGCGTTGCGCGGCGACCTGCAGAACATCACGGTGCCGATCGGCGAGTTCACCGAGAACGGCTCCGGTTCCATCGTCGTGTGGGACAGCGAGGCGGCGCAGCAGTTGTTCTCCGCGCTGGCGTCGGATGCACCGATCCCGCAGGACGTGCTCGATGCCGCGAACCCCTGACCGTCAGTCGCGACCCGCGCCCTTCAGGCCGTTCTGCAGCCAGTCCTTGGTGCGCCCGGGATGGTTGGTCGCGATCCACGCCACCCCGAGGTCACGGCAGTACTGCACGTCCTCGTAGTGGTCGACGGTCCAGCAGTAGAGGGCACGTCCCTGCGCCGCGGCACGGTCCACCAGTTCGGGATGCTCGCGCAACGTGGCGATCGACGGGCCGACCGCGGTCGCGCCGACCGTCGTCGCCGCACTGCCCCCGAGGAATCGGGACGTCTCGCCCAGCAGCACCGTCGGCAACAGCGGAGCCGCCCGCCGAATCCGCCAGACCGCCGCGGCGGAGAACGACATGACCACTGCCCGGGAGAGATCCGCCGACGCGGGTGAGGCGATGCCGTACCGGTGCAGCAGCGCGAGCACCTTGCTCTCCACCAGTGCGCCGTAGCGGACGGGGTGTTTGGTCTCGATGAACATCTTCACGGGCCGGTTCCAGTCGAGGACCAGCGACACCAGATCGTCGAGAGTGAGCAGCCCGGTGTCGCCCTGGCTGCCGTCGGGACGCCAACTCGGATGCCAGGAGCCGTAATCGAGTTCCCGCAGCTGGGCCAGGGTCATCTCGCTGACCAGTCCGTTGCCCGTCGACGTGCGGTCCAGCCGACGGTCGTGCACGCACACCAGGTGCCCGTCGCGGGTCAACCGCACATCGCATTCCACCGCGTCGGCACCCTCGTCGAGCGCCCGCGCATAGGCCGCTCTGGTGTGTTCGGGCAGATCGGCCGAGGCGCCACGGTGAGCCACCACGAACGGGTGGCCGTCGGACGTCCCGCCGGAACTCATGAGGCTATGCTGCCGGGTTCTGCCCTTCCGGCTCAACCGCACGCGCCTGATCGTCGCCGGGAGTTTCGGCCACCGCCGGTGCCGTGACCATCAACCACCGCTTCGACGGCCGTTCCACCGGCTGGCGTTCGAAGCCCAGGAACACCTGCAGCACCAGGAGCAGAGCCCCCGCGGCGAACAGGTAGGCCACGATCGTGGTGACGGTGTTGTCGGCGATGCCCTGAGGGTCGGTGGTGAAGCTGGTGGCGATCGAGAACACCGACACCGCGGTGCTGACCACCCACACCACCCACCACACCGAGATGGGTCGTCTCAGCCAGTTCTGCCGGCCTTCGACCTGTGCCAGTTCGAGCACGAACACCGGCGCCCAGAAGAGGTTCACCAGCGGCAGAAGGCAGCACAACCGCAGCATCCAGGCCGGGCGAGGATCGTCCTGCCCGTGGTGGGCGTAGGCGGCGGCGCGCCGGCTCACCAGCCATTGCGTCAACAGCAGGATGCTGGCCACCGTGGTGAACAGGGCCACCACGCTCACCGCCACGCCGCCCCAGGTGGCGATACCGGCCACCCACGGATTGAGCAGCACCGTGCGGTTGACGATCAGCAGCACGTAGCGGATCAGGTGCACGAATGCGGCGGCGCCGAGCACCGCAGCGGTGGTCACCAGGGTCATCTGTACCGCGGTCAGGGAGGGGCCGGTGCGTACCGGTTTCTCCTCGGCGGGGGTGTCGAAGTGCTCGACGAGACCCCACCTCGGGATCACCGAATACCGGGGCGTCGGGCCAAGATCGCGGCGGGGAGGGCGCGGCGCCGGGGGCGCGCCGGGCCGCACGGCGATCCACTTGAAGCCCGGCGGCAAGCCGGGGGTGGGCCGCCGCTGCGCGGGCGCAGGGTCACGCCGACCCCATTCCGGTGCCGGTGCCGAGCTCCCCGGGGCGAGCAACGTGCCCCGACAGCGTGGGCACCAGACCCGCTGCCGATCACGCACGTTCCATCGCGTCCCGCACTGGGAGCACACCTGGATCATCCGGCCAGCTTAATGTCGCCGGCTGAAAGGCTGATCAGAAGGAGCCCGACACCAGGATCAGACGGTGCCCGGACGGCCGTCATCGGTGATCACCGGTCGGCCCGCACCGGCCCAGGCCGACATCCCGCCGCTGACGTTAACCGGCTGATAGCCGTTGCGGACCAAGTAGTCGGCGACGCGCTGGGACCGACCACCGGCGTGACAGATGACGTACAGCTCGGCGTCGGCCGGAATCTCGGCCATCCGGGCAGGCACCTCGCTCATCGGGATGTGCCGCGCGCCCGGGGCGTGCCCGAGCCGCCACTCGTCGTCCTCACGGACGTCGAGCAGGACGGGGCCGTCCGATCCGGTGTCGAACTCGGCCGGGATCTCGCCGACGCCCGCTTGCCTCACCCCGGTGTGGTCCATGTGGCCATGCTGACATGTTCCGGGTCGGCGGCACCACCGCGCCCGGGCGGCAGCGAAATCGATCCCGGCACCGACCTATCCACAGATTCCACAGGTTCATCCACAGGCTGTGAGGGCAATTGTCAGCGCCGTCTCGGCGGGCTGTGGATGATCGCGCGCCGAAACATCCCGAGAATTCACAGCCGGTTGCCAGTCCAGGAAACGAACTGAGCGAAATGTCTCGGCCGCCTAACGATTTCGACGACGCTGCCGCTGATGTCCGGCCGATTTTTCCGAGTAGGACAAATGAGGTTATGATCGCGATCACATGGTTCGTTTGTGACAGATGTCACTGGGGTGCGCACGTGGGGGCAGCAGCATCAACGTGCAGGTGAGGAGCATCTGATGGCCCAATCATCCACAGGGCCGGGCTCGGCGTTTCCGCCGTCGGAGTGGCAGTCGTCGTCGCGCGCCTACACGCGCAGTCAGTTGATGGCCTTCATGCGGGCCGGCGTGATCGCGCTGGTGTTGCTCGCCGTTCTGGCGCTCATCGTCCTGTTCTGAGTCACGTGGGACGGCGGCCGGCCCGGCGCACGGTCCACACCACCCGGTAGCTGCGATCGGCGGCGATCCAGCCGAACGTTCGCGAATCGACCACGCCCGGCGCGTCGGCGTTGTCCGACACCGCCTCGAACATCAGACCACCCGCATCGCGGCGCACTCGGCCCACCCGCTTGACCAGATAGCGCGACGAGCGCGACGGGTCGGGAAACACGCGTAGTTGGCCGGTGCTCATGTGTCGGCAGCGCAGCGCGAGCAGGCCGTCCCCCGGCTGCAACGTCGGCCGCATCGAGTCCTCGACCACCAGGAACCGACGCACCGGCGGACCGTGCGGAAATACCGGCCGTCCGAGGTTAAGCCCCATGATCTTGAGGGTAAGTTAAAGCCATGCTGCATCGACTCTTCGACTCCGTGTTCTCCAATGCCACTCCTGCCCATGCGCACTGCGATCTGTACTGCGGTGTCTACGACCCCGCCCAGGCCAAGATCGAGGCGATGTCGTGCCTGAAAACCATTCAGAAGTACCACGATTCGGATGACGACCACTTCAAGACCCGCGCGATCATCATCAAGGAGCGCCAGGCCGAAGAGGTCAAGCATCACCTGATGGTGCTGTGGGCCGACTTCTTCACCAAGGAGCACTTCGAGCAGTTCCCGAACCTGCACCAGTTGTTCTGGGACGGCGTGCACGGCGCCGGCGACGTCAAGAAGTCTCTGGACGCCGCTGTCGCGGAGAAGCTGCTCAAGACCATCGACGAGATCTCCGACATCTTCTGGCAGACCGACAAGGGCAAGCAGATGGGTGTCTACCCGCCTGCGTGACACCACACCCGTCACCGGCCCGGTCCTCGTGGACCGGGCCGGTTTTGTGTCCGCGAGGTATCGATGCGCCGTGTCCACTTGCGTGCTTGCCGAGGGCTGCCGCATCCTGAGCGAATCGACCCACAGACGTGTCTGGCTGTTGCTCACCGATGCCGGGAGGCGAGATGGATTTCGGGTCCGGTCGGGCGATCGAGATCGCACCGTTTCATTCGCGTGGGTCCCTCAAGGGCTTCGTCGTGTCGGGCCGGTGGCCTGATTCCACGAAGGAGTGGGCGCAGCTGTTGATGGTCGCGGTGCGTGTCGCGTCGCTGCCGGGCCTGCTGTCCACCACGACGATCTTCGGAGCGCGCGAGGAACTGCCCGACGAGCCGGAGCCGGGAACGGTGGGGCTGGTCGTGGCCGAGGGCACGGTCGTGGGGGATGCCGCGGTGGCGCCCGGGCACTTCGCAGAACGGCAGCCGCCCGCGCTGCTGATGCTGCATCCCCCGTCGGAGACCACGCCGTCGCTGCCCGAGTGCACAGGGGCGGCGTCGGGGTGTGTCCTGCTGCCCGGGCTGCCCCATCTGGGTCTCGAACACCGCGCGGCCTGGGTCGAGGCCGAGTCCGACGGCACCGTCACATCGATGGTGAGCCGAGTGGGTCTCGATCCGATCAGCCATCCCGATACCGCGATTCTCGCGATGCTGCTGGCCGCCTGACCAGCCGGGAAGACTTCTCGCCCGGTGCCATTGGCTACTGACAGCGTGGCACTGTCAGCGACGGTGGCGGCCGCCGCGGTTTGCGCATCACCGGGCGTGCAGCGCGGCTCACGATCCGGTCGGGATCGTGACAGACCGAACACCTAGCAAATTCCTGTGTGTTCGCCTCGCCCCGTGGCGCGTGGTTGCCAACCACCTTCTGGTCACCTGCGCGGGCAACCCGTCGGGGGAAAGCCGCACGTACCCTTGCTACGGAGGCGTTATTATTTGCCTAGCTGCATCGTGCCCCGCCCGTGGCAGATACCGCGTCCACGCCGTTCACAGCAGCAGCGGCGGCCAGCGACGCAAGCCCTGGTTTACTTTTCCGTGGTTTGCACTTGGTTGTGGACACATCTGTCGCTACGATGATCAGCAAATACGCCGCCCCTGAAAAACGCTCGTCAGTATGTGGAGGTCAATCCCATGAGCAACACGTTTGCCGCTCGCCTGAATCGCTTGTTCGACACCGTCTACCCGCCCGGACGTGGCCCCCACACCTCGGCCGAGGTGATCGCCGCACTCAAGGCCGAAGGCGTCACCATGTCTGCGCCCTACCTGTCGCAGCTGCGTTCTGGCAACCGAACCAATCCCTCGGTCGCCACGATGGCCGCGCTTGCCAACTTCTTCCGCATCAAGCCGGCGTACTTCACCGACGACGAGTACTACGAGAAGCTCGACAAGGAGCTGACGCTGCTCGCCGGGATGCGGGACGAGGGTGTTCGCCGCATCGCAGCCCGCACGGTCGGCCTGTCCGCCGAGGCGAAACAGGACATCGTTCAGAAGGTCGACGAGCTGCGGCGTAAAGAGAACCTCGACGTGTAGCCTGACCCGCTTCCGCGGGTCGGACCGGCGAAGGCGGGCCTACGAGCCGCCCGAGTCGAGAGCACGGTACTGACGGGCGATTTCCAGGATCCATTCGCGGTCGGAATAGCTGGCGGGCTGTCGTAGCCACGACAGACCGGGGAAATCCTGCTGCTCGGCGATCCACGCCGCGATCGCAGCGGCCTGCTCCACCGGCGTCACGTCGGGCGGCTGCACCTCTGTGTGCCCGTCGGGCTCGTCCCCCTCTGCGGAGTCGGTTCCCGCCGAGCCGGCGTCGACGCGGCGCAGGGCGCCCGCTGCGGCGGTCGCCTCGAGGAACAGCGCATCGGAGATCAGCGACATGCGCTCGGCCACCCGGAACACCAGCGGTCCGCGCGGGCGGACTCCGATGCCGACGTCGGGGTGACGACGTCCGAGTTCGGTCAGGATCGGCCGGATGATGCGCAGTTCACGCCGCGCGCCGAACCAGTCCTCCAGGCTCGGCAGCAGCGAGCCCGCCGCCACGATCAACATCGCCGCGCCCAGCAGCGTGGCCGCCGCGCCCACCCCGACCGCGCCACTGGTGCCGACCGCACGCAGCAGGAAGAACGCGGACGCCGCGACGATGAGGGCGATGCCAACGGTGAACACGAACAGCGCTCGTCCCCGGCGGGTCCTGTTGCTGTGCCGCAGTCCCGCCCACGCGACCAGGCTCAGTGCCAGCATCACGTAGAGCAGCGGCAACAACCACGGCAGAGACGCTCCCTCACCGCCGAGGCTGCGCCGCAGATACTCGCGGGGAGCCATCTCGGTGCCTCGGCCCGCTGCAAAGAACACCGCGAGGCTGGCCACGGCAATCGCCCCGGCGACCCCGTACTGCACCATCGCGATCTTCCTGGCGGCAGCGGGCGACCGGTTGCTCGACACCGTGGTGATCATCACGCAGCTGCCCGCAGCGCAGGCGATCAGCGCCACCTGGCTGAGTCCCATCGCGATGTTGGGCCAGTGCAGCAGCGTGTCGATCAGCAGTGCCAGCGGCTGCCAATTGAGCGCTGCGACCACCCCGAGGCTGCCCAGCGCCAGGATCATCGCGGAGCTGACCAGAGACTGCTTGTTGACCAGCGCCCAGCCGATGCGAAGTCCGGTCGCCAACCCCAGGAGACCGGCGATCACCCAGACGATCAACCAAACGCCTCTCCGAGGCGCACCTGGACGATCGACGACCGATCCGACGGCAACCGGCCCAGCCGGTAGATCAACAGCGCCGCGAAGTCCTCCGCCTCCTGCTCGGCGTCCTCGCCGGCGGGACCCATGCATCCGGTGCGTTGGTTGAGCATGTAACCGATCAGCTCCGAGCTGGCCAGCTCGGTGCTGTCGCGGGCCGCCTCGGTGACGGGAATGCCCTCGTGCCCGAGCACCAGGTGGCCGAGTTCGTGGGCGAGGGTGCGATCCCAGGCGGGCAGACCCTGCTGGATCAGGAACACGTCGTGATCGGTGTACTGGCGCCATTGACCGCAGACGCCGGGCGGGAGTTCGGCGCTGGTGAGTTCGATGGAGCGGCCCCGGTGTTCGCTGACCGCCTGGACCAGACGCGGCAAGGTGATCTCCCCGTGCCGCGGGGCCAGGTCGAGCACCTCCCCCACCGCACGGGTGACGTGGCGACTCGCAGGCATCGCGCCCCCCTCTCAGACCCTCTCCGACTCGTCGGACCCCAATGGCGACAGCTTTACTATGCGCCGCTTACCCCAAGCCGGCACGCATATCGTCTCAGTTCATGAATCGCGCTGTGCTGCGGGCACGAACCGTCTGCCCGGCCTTGGCCTGGCGGTAGCCGACCACACCGCCGAGCGCCGTCAGGATCAGAATGCCGACGACGCCGGGCAACGCCAGCGCGGCCAGCTGCGATGTGCCTGCGGTGCGCAACGTGTCGCCGTAACCGACCCGGGTCGGCGCCGGTGGCCGGGACCCGGCGAGGGCGTTCTCCACCGGCTCGACCGGCCGGGCCGGGGGCGGTTCCTGTGCGACGCGGGGCGGGGCAGCCGGTGCCGGCGGGGCCTCGACAGCTCGCGGAGCACCGATACCCGGTCCCGCTCCTGCTGCCGGTGCGACGACCGGCAGCACCGGCAGCGTGATCGGCGCGCTCGCCCCGGTCGCCGGCAGTCCGACGCCCGGCACGACGTCGAGTACGTCGGGGTCGAAGGGCAGCTCGATCGGAGGCCGTGTCTGGGGTGCGCCCACACCGGGCGTGCCGATCCCGCCAGGGCGCGGCGCGACCACCGGTCGATCGCTGACGCCACCATGCTCCGAGGGTGCCGGGATGCCGGGTGGTTCCGGATCGTCGGGATCGGACGGCGGCCAGGGCCAGCCCGGACCACAGTCCTTACCGCCCCTGTCGCAGCAGGGATCGGTGGGATCACGATCCTGCCGGTGGACGACGCGGTGGGGGCGGCGCCACTTCGTGCCGAGCCCACGACGGCTCGACGGCTCCTCCGCTGCCGGGGGGCGGTTGACCCGCGGCGGGTCCTGGCTGCGTTCGCCGGAGGCGGCGGGACCGGTCGCGTCGGCAGGCTCGGCAGATGCCGTCGCGCCGGAGCCGCAGACCCAGAGACCACCCGCGGTCAGACAGGCGGCTACGGCACTGCGCGCTCGCGGACCCACGTCGTCACCACCTTCCCGGGCGTCGGGCGGAAGGAGGTCCCGGGTGATGTTCGATTCTCGCACAGCGGTCCCTGCCCTCCAGGCGGTTCATCACCGGAAGGCGGACGCTAGTGTGGGTCACCGCCGGCTAGAGAGAGTGGAGAGGGCCCAGGGATGAGTCTGTTCAAGCGACGTAAGTCCCGCGCCACTCGCAGAGCCGAGAGACGCGCGATCAAGACCAAGGCGAAGCTGGAGGCCAAGCTCTCGGCCAAGAACGAGGTACGCCGCTTCAAAGCCGAGCAGAAGTCCGCGGCGAAGGCGCTGCGGGCGCAGCTGCGGGCACAACGGGACAGCGATCGCGCCGCGCTGAAGGTGGCCGAAACTCAGCTGAAGGCCGCTCGTGAAGGAAAGTTGTTCACTCCCACGAAGATTCGCAGGGCGTTGACGGTGTCGCGACTGTTGGCGCCGGTCGTGATCCCGCTGGTGTACCGCGCGTCGATCTCCGCTCGGGGGTTGATCGACGAGCGTCGCGCCGACCGCCTCGGCATTCCCGTCAGCCAGCTCGGGCAGTTCTCGGGGCACGGTGCGGAGCTGTCCGCGCGGATCGCCGGGGCGGAGCATTCGTTGCGCCAGCTGACCGAGAAGAAGCCGAAGGACGCCGAGACCAAACAGTTCGCCGCGGCGATCAGCGAGCGCCTCACCGATCTGGCGGCCGCGGTCACGGCCGCTGAGAGCATGCCGCCCGCTCGCCGCAAGCCGGCCCACGCGGCCATCGCCCAGCAGCTCGACGGTATCGACGCCGATCTGTTGGCACGCCTCGGCGTGGCCTGAGCCCCACTCGAGAACCCGGCCCCAGACCATGCCCGACGCGCGCCAGCCGGTCCTGCTGCGTGGTGGCGCTGCGGGCCTGGTGACGGCGGCGCTGTCGCTGGCCGCTCACGCGACCGGCGGTGGCCATCTCGCCGTCGGCCCCGGCATGGTCGGGCTGCTGCTCGTCGGGGTGACGGTGGGCGCGGTCGCTACGGCGACCCCCCGTGCCCGGAATGTGGGTCCGATGGCCCTTCTGCTGTCGGCGGGACAGCTCGTGGGCCACGCGGTGCTCGCGGTCGGTCACCCTCACGCCGCACCCGCGACCCATGGGCCGATGCTCGCCGCGCACGTGGGCGCAGTCCTGGTGGGTGCCCTGCTGATCAACGCCGGCGAGCGGCTCTGCCGGCTGCTGGGCCGCGTCGTGCGGCGGACCGCCGTCCCGGCGGAGGCGACGGTCTCCGACACCCCGGAATGCGTCCTCTGTGCTGCCGACCAACCGCTGTTCGCGGAGCTGCTGCTCGCCACGTCGATGTCGCATCGAGGTCCGCCCGTCGCGGGCTGACCCCGATCCCGACAGAACCGACACAGGAAGCAGACAAACGAATGCACGTACTTCACCGTGGGCAGCCGCGGCTCGCCCACCTCTTCGCGATCGCGGCAACCGGACTGGTCCTCGTCCTGGCCGCGCTGATCAACGCCGGTCCGGCGTGGGCGCACGCCGCCCGCCTCGCCGGCGATCCCGCCGACAACGCTGTCCTGCCCCAGGCCCCCACCCGGGTCAGCGCGACGTTCAGCGAGACGATGCAACCCGAGTTCGCGGCGATGACGGTCGTCGGCCCGGACGGCACCCAGTGGGCCGACGGCGAACCCGCCGTCGACGGCGCCGTGATCAGCGTCGGGGTCCGCTCCGGCGCGCCCGCCGGCACCTACACGGTCAACTACCGGGCGACATCAGCTGACGGTCACGTCGTGACGGGGTCGTGGCCGTTCCAGGTGTCGATTGGTGCGCCCGCAGCTCTTCCCACGCCGGCCGCGTCCGGGGCGGCCGCGCCGTCGCCGACACCGACTGCGTCGGAAGCTGCTCCGGACTCGCCTGCGGGGCCGCCGGCGTGGCCGTTCGTGGTCGGCGCGCTCGCCGTGGTGGCCGCGGGTGCGGTGTGGGCGGTCCGCCGCAGATCATGACGCGTGGCAGGGCGGCGGCGGGCGGTCTGCTCGTCACCGCCGCCTGCGTGCTGGCGTGGGCGCTGGCCTTCCCGGGGGCGTCGCTGTCGACAGCGCTGGTCCGGGCGGTCGCCGACAGCGCCGCGGTGGTGACCGTGGGATTGTCGGTGGTGCCCGCGCTCGACGGCCCACGGCATCGCTATGAGCTGCTGCGACGCGCCACCGCGCCGCTGCTGGCCGCCTCGGCGGTGTGGCTGGCGGCTGAGCTGCTGCGGCTCGTCCTGGCGACCGCTGAGGCGGCGGGCCGCAGCGTCGCCGGCGTCGGTCTGCACATCGTGTGGGACTTCAGCGTCGACACCGCTCCCGGGCGTGCCGCGCTGGTGACGATCATCGCCGCGGCAGCGGTCGGCGTCGCGGCGGCGTTCGCGCCGCGGACCGCACCGGTGGCGGCCGCCACGGCGGGGGTCGCCGCCATCGGTGTGGTGGGCCACCCGTTGACGGGGCACCTGGGTGAGGACGCGGTCGGCGGTGTCGCTGTCGCAGTGCACACGCTCGCTGCAGCCGTCTGGTGTGGAGCGCTCGCGGCACTGGTGCTCACCGTGTCGCACCGGGGGCAGTGGGCGCGCGTGCTGCCGCGTTTCTCCCAGCTGTCACTGGCGAGCGTCGCTGTGCTGCTCATCGGCGGTGTGGTGGCAGGCCTGGCGGTACTCGAGACACCCACGCAGCTGGTGTCGAGCGGGTGGGGCAGGGTGCTGTGCGCGAAGGTGGCGCTCACAGCCGTCCTTCTGGTGCTGGCCTGGCGCAATCGCGCGTCCTGGTTGCCCGACGCGCGGGCCCACCGGTCCAGCGCCGGGCTCTCGCGCACCCGTGCCTACACCGAGTTGGGGTTGATGGCGGTCACGCTGGCTGCGGCGGCGACGCTCGCGGTGACCGGCTGACACGGCACACCGACGGGCAGGCGGGCCTGGCATGATGAATTGACGCGCAGGCCTGGACAGTCGAAGGAGCGGTGACATGGAGCAGTCGGATCGGCCCGAAGACCGATCGGATGCTTCGCCCCCCGACGGCGATCCCGCAGCCGTTCCGGCCAAGAAGACACCCGCCAAGAAGACGCCCGCCAAGAAGGCCCCGGCGAAGAAGGTGCCCGCCAAGAAGGTGCCGGCGAAGAAGGTAGCGGCCAAGAAAGCGCCGGCGAAGAAGGCGCCTGCCAAGAAAGCCCCGGCGAAGAAGGTTCCGGCAGAGAAGGTCCTCCCGCCGCAGGACGCCGACGCTTTGGCCACTGCCGCCAAAGAGGTTGCTGCGCAGGCTAAAACGACTGTCGCGACAGCCAGCCCCGCCGTCACGGCCCCCGTGCCCGTCAGCCGGGAGGAGTCCCGGTCGGCTCGTCTACCTCTCGCCGCCGCGGCCGTCACCGGGATTCTCGCGCTGGTCGTGGTTCTGCTCGCCGCACGGCGCAATCAGGATTGAGGCCGCGGCATAATGGCGCGGTGACTGTGACTCCGCGCCCCACCGCTGACCTGGTCGACGAGATCGGCCCCGATGTGCGCAGCTGTGATCTGCAGATGCGTCAGTTCGGTGGGCGCACCGAGTTCGCCGGCCCGATCACCACCGTGCGCTGTTTTCAGGACAATGCGCTGCTCAAATCGGTCCTCTCGGAGCCCGGCGACGGTGGCGTGCTGGTCATCGATGGGTCCGGGTCTGTGCACACCGCACTGGTGGGCGACGTGATCGCGGAGTTGGGCCGGGCCAGCGGCTGGTCCGGGCTGATCATCAACGGGGCGGTGCGGGACGCTTCGACGTTGCGGACCCTCGACATCGGCATCAAGGCGCTGGGCACCAACCCGCGCAAGAGCACCAAGACCGGCGACGGCGTGCGCGACGAGGCCGTCGAGTTCGGCGGTGTGGTGTTCACCCCGGGTGACATCGCCTACAGCGACGACGACGGGATCGTCGTCGTCGCCGGCTGATCATGCCGAACTGCGCACTGCCGCGCGGTGTTTGGTGAACTCGAGAGCGGAGTCGTCGACCTTGCCGCGCCTGATCAGTTGCAGGTCGAGCAGGTAGTTCTGCTTGAGCCGCCAGGGGGTGCGCGAGCCGGATTTGGGCAGATAGTCCAGTGCGCGCAGCACGTATCCCGGCGTGAAGTCCATCAGCGGCGCTTCGTCGACGGTGGAACCGGGATGCCTGGGCTCGACGGTGTCGTAATCCTTGTCCTGCATGTGATTGATGACACGGCAGAAGAACTCCGACACGAGGTCGGCCTTCAGCGTCCACGATGCGTTGGTGTAGCCGATGGTGAACGCCATGTTCGGCATGTTCGTCAGCATCATGCCCTTGTAGGCCATCGACTCGTTGAGCACCAGCGGCTCACCATTGCGTGAGATCGTCGCACCTCCGAATAGCTGGAGGTTCAATCCCGTTGCCGTGACGATGATGTCGGCATCCAGGTGCCTGCCCGACGACAACGCGATGCCCGTCTCGGTGAAACGATCGATGGTGTCGGTGACGATGTCGGCCTTGCCCGCGCGGATGGTCTTGAACAGATCTCCGTTGGGAGCCAGGCACACTCGCTCGTCCCACGGGTTGTAGCGAGGGTTGAAGTGTTTGTCGACATCGAAGCCCTCCGGCAGTCGATGCCGGGCCATCGTCAGGAGTTGCTTGCGGAAGAAGTCGGGGAAGCGCCGGGCGATCTGATACTGCGCGGACTGGGCGAGGATGCTCTTCCAGCGGTTCAACACATAGGCGGCCTTGGCGGGCAGGCGTTTGTTGGTCGCGACGGTGAACGGGTCGACGTCGGGCAGCGCGGCGATGAACGTCGGCGATCGCTGCAGCATGGTCAGATGTCCGGCACCGGAATTGACAAGGGCGGGAATCAGAGTGACTGCGGTGGCACCGCTGCCGATCACCACGATGCGCTTGCCGGCGTAGTCGAGATCGGTGGGCCAGTGCTGCGGGTGCACGATCGGACCGGTGAAATCGGCGGCCCCCGGAAACTCCGGGGCATAACCCTGGTCGTAGTTGTAGTAGCCACTGCAGGCCATCAGGTAGCGGGCGGAGATCTCGACCTGTTCACCGTCGCGGTCGACGGTCACCGTCCAGCGGCTCTCGTCGTCGGACCAGTCGGCATTCGTGACGGTGTGCCCGTAGCGGATGTGCTTGTCGATCCCGAATTCGGTGACCGTCTCCTCGAGGTAGGCCATGATCGACGGTCCGTCGGCGATGGCCTTGTTCGACGTCCACGGCTTGAACCGGAAGCCGAGAGTGAACATGTCAGAGTCCGAGCGGATTCCGGGGTACTGGAAGAGGTCCCAGGTACCGCCGAGGTGGGCCCGCCGCTCGAGGACGACGTAGCTGGTGCCGGGGCAGCGATCCTGCAGGTGCCATGCGGCGCTGATGCCGGAGATGCCGGCTCCCACGATGACGACGTCGACGAACTCGGTCATGGAGGCAAGCTATCAACGCCGCGTCGAGTCAGTCAACACCGCGTCGACAATCTCAACAGAGTGTAAAGTTCAGGGAGTGACCACCACCAGCCATGCGCGTGCCGGCCGCGGCCGGCGCAGTTCGCGCCCGTCCGGTGACGACCGGGAATTGGCGATCCTGGAGACCGCCGAGCGGCTGCTGGAGCACCGCCCCCTCGCCCAAATCTCAGTCGACGACCTCGCCAAGGGCGCCGGGATCTCGCGGCCCACCTTCTACTTCTACTTCCCCTCCAAGGATGCCGTCCTGCTCACACTGCTGGAGCGGGTGATCGCCGAGGCCGACGCGGCACTGGCCGAGATCATCGCGACGCGGCCCGTGGATCGCCGGGCGTTCTGGCGCCGCGGTATCGACGTGTTCGTGCGCACCTTCGGCGCCCACCGTGCGGTGTGCGCGGCGACCGTCGGGGTGCGCAGCACGGACTCGGCCGCGCGCGAGATGTGGGCGCGGTCGATGCAGCGCTGGATCGATCATTCCGCGACCGTCATCGAGGCGGAGCGGGCTGCCGGTGCGGCACCGGTGACGGTGCCCGCGATCGAACTGGCGACTGCGCTCAACCTGATGAACGAGTCGGTCATGGCGGCCACGTTCGTCGGCCAGCAGCCTGCTGTCCCCGATCACCGGGTGCTCGACAACCTCGTGCACATCTGGACCACCAGCATCTACGGCGACTCGGACTAGCTGTTCGGTCGTTCTGTCGGCCCTCGATGCGAACATGTGTTCGTGTCCGGGGAAGCCAGCATCCTCCACGCTGATCTCGACTCGTTCTACGCGTCGGTGGAGCAGCGGGACAACCCTGCGCTGCGCGGTCAGCCGGTGATCGTGGGCGCCGGCGTCGTGCTGGCAGCCAGCTATGAAGCCAAGGCGTTCGGGGTGCGGACGGCCATGGGCGGTCGGCAGGCCCGCGCGTTGTGTCCACAAGCCATCGTGGTGCCGCCACGCATGTCGGCGTATTCACAGGCCAGCGAGGCGGTGTTCGCGGTGTTCCGGGATACGACGCCGGCCGTGGAGCCCCTCTCGATCGATGAGGCCTTCCTTGACGTGTCCGGGCTGCGCCGGGTCTCGGGCACACCGGTGCAGGTCGGCGCACGGCTGCGGGAACGGGTGCGCGACGAGGTGGGGTTGCCGATCACCGTCGGGATCGCGCGCACCAAGTTCCTCGCCAAAGTGGCCAGTCAGGAAGCCAAGCCCGACGGGCTGCTGCTGGTGCCGCCCGATCGCGAGCTCGCCTTCCTCCACCCGCTGCCGGTGCGCCGACTGTGGGGCGTTGGCGCCAAGACCGCTGCCAAGCTCCACGAGCACGGCATCGACACGGTCGCCGACGTCGCCGAACTGAACGAGGCCACGTTGCGATCGATGGTGGGCGGGGCGATGGGCCGCCAGTTGTTTGCCCTGTCGCGCAATCAGGATCGCCGTCGGGTGGTGACGGGGCAGCGCCGCCGATCGGTGGGGGCCCAGCGCGCGCTGGGGCGGGCCGGCAACACGATGTCGCCGGCGGAGGTGGATGCAGTCGTGGTCAACCTGGTCGATCGGATCACCCGGCGCATGCGGGCGGCCGACCGGACGGGACGCACCGTGGTGCTGCGCGTGCGGTTCGACGATTTCGGCCGGGTGACCCGGTCTCACACGCTGCCCCGGGCCACGGCGTCGACGGACGCGATCCTGCAGGCGGCCCGGTCCCTGGTGGCGGCCGCGGCGCCGTTGATCGCCGAGCGGGGCCTGACGTTGGTGGGGTTCGCGGTGTGCAACATCGACCGCGACGGTGCGCAGCAGATGGAGCTGCCGTTCTCGCACTGCGAACTCGCCGCGGACACGACGAGCATCGACGCGGCGATCGACCGGGTGCGAGGACGCTACGGCAATGCCGCCGTGACGCGGGGAGTTCTGGTGGGCCGGGACACCGGCTGGGAGATGCCGATGCTGCCCGATTGACGCGTCAGGCTCGCGTCCAGGCGAGCAGAGTATCCGCATCCCAGGTGTTGACAATGCGCTCGGCGGGCAGCCCGGCATCGAGCGCGCGCTGGGCGCCGTAGCCGAGGAAATCGAGTTGGCCAGGTGCGTGCGAGTCGGTGTCGATGGAGAACACGCAGCCGATGTCCATCGCGAGGGTGAGCAATCGGGTCGGCGGATCGCGCCGTTCCGGCCGCGAGTTGATCTCCACCGCGGTGCCCGCGTCGCGGCACGCCGTGAACACGGCGTCTGCGTCGAAGCTGCTCTCCGGGCGCATTCCTCGTCCGCCGGTGACCAGTCGGCCGGTGCAGTGCCCGAGGATGTCGGCGTGTGGGTTGGTGACGGCCGTGATCATGCGCCGGGTCATGGCAGGGGCATCCATCGCCAGCTTGGAATGCACGCTCGCCACGACGACGTCGAGCCGCTCGAGCAGTTCGGGCTCCTGATCGAGTGAGCCGTCCTCGAGGATGTCGACCTCGATCCCGGTGAGAATGCGCATGGGAGCGACGGTTTCGCGGACCTCGTCGATGACGTCGAGTTGGTGGCGGAGTCGATCGGGTGAGAGGCCGTTGGCGATCTTCAGGCGCGGTGAGTGGTCGGTCAATGCGCAGTACTCGTGACCCAGGTCGCGGGCGGCGAGCATCATCTCCTCGATGGGCGCCGAGCCGTCCGACCAGTTCGAGTGCACGTGCAGATCACCGCGCAGCGCCGCCCGGATCACACCGCCGCCGAGATCCTCTGCAGATTCCCGCAACTCGACCAGCACGTCGGGCTCCTGCCCGGCCCACGCCTGGGCGATGACCTTGGCGGTCTTGGGTCCGATCCGGGGCAGCGATTGCCAGCTGTTGGCGGCGCCGTGCCTCTCCCGCTGCGCGTCGGTGAGCGCCTCGACGACGTCGGCGGCGTTGCGGTAGGCCATCACTCGGCGCGGATCCTCACGCGCACGGTCCTTGTAGTAGGCGATCTGGCGCAGAGCGGTGACCGGATCCATACCCCCAGTGTGCCCGTATCCGAGGAGAGAAATTCGTGTCAAGACCCCTCTTGTCCGGTTCTACCAACTGACTACGCCCAAACCAACGTTTGGGCGCGAAAGCACGGCAATTATCCGCCCGAACGTCGGTTTGGGCAGGGCTCGACGTGAGCCGAGGCGTCAGTGTTTTCTCCGACGGAAGGGTGCAGTGAGGCTGTTAGGCGCGCCTCAAGGCGTCCAGGCCGGATCCCGTCCGGTCAGCGCGATCACCCGATCCAGCAGTGGCGCATCGTCACTGACCGGCACCGCCGCGGCGAAGAGTCCCTCGACCGGTGCGCCAGAGGCAAATTCCGTCACGTGCGGAAGCACCGCACGCAGGACGTCGTCGTCCACCGCATAGGGTCGGCCGGTCGCGCGGGCCAGATCCCAGCCGTGCACGACCACCTCGGTGAGCGCGATCCTGCCCCCGACCTGGGCAGGAAAGTCCACCCCGCCGGCGCGCGACATTCCCTCCCACGCCGCCGGGCCGTTCCACGCCACAGCCATCTCCTTCAGCCGCTGCGGGTAGAACGTCCGCCAATCGTCGTCGAGCTGGTCGCTGATCTCGGGCGGGGTGTCGGTCAGCTCGCCGAAGTCCTTGGCGGCCGCCGCGGTGAACGCCGCCGCCAGCCCGCCCAGATGCGACACCAACGCCGCCACGCTCATCTCCGAACAGGGTGTCGGTCCACTCAACTCATCGTCACTGACGGCCCGCACCAGATCCGCGGTGCCTGCACATGCAGAGGTCATATCGATCATGTCCATGCTGACTCGGATCATGTGGCGAACTCATCGGCGCATCCCGAGGGTTTCGTCCTAGAGTCGGCATAGTGAGATTCGCCTTCAAGACATCCCCGCAGAACACCACCTGGTCGGACATGCTCGCTGTCTGGCAGGCCGCCGACGATATCGACGTCTTCGAATCCGGCTGGACCTTCGATCACTTCTATCCGATCTTCTCGGACTCGTCCGGCCCCTGCCTGGAGGGGTGGATCACCCTGACCGCCCTGGCGCAGGCGACCACCCGGTTGCGTGTCGGCGTGCTCGTCACCGGCATCCACTACCGACATCCGGCCGTCCTGGCCAACATGGCCTCGGCTCTGGACATCGTGTCCAATGGCCGGCTCGAACTCGGCATCGGCGCCGGGTGGAACGAGGAGGAGTCCGGCGCCTACGGCATCGAACTGGGCGGCATCAAGGAACGGTTCGACCGCTTCGAGGAGGCGTGCCAGGTGCTCAAGGGCCTCCTGACCCAGGAGACCACCACCTTCGACGGGCGGTTCTATCAGCTCAAGGACGCGCGCAACGAGCCGAAGGGCCCGCAGCAGCCGCATCCGCCGATCTGCATCGGCGGCAATGGCGAGAAACGCACCCTGCGCATCACCGCCCAGTACGCCGACCACTGGAACTACGTGGGCGGCACCCCGGAGGAGTTCGCCCGCAAGCGGGATGTGCTGAAGCGGCATTGCGCCGACGTGGGGCGCGACCCCAAAGAGATCATGCTCTCGTCGCATGTGCGGCTGGAGGACCAGAACTACCGCAAGCTCATCGAGGACTGCGTCGCCCTGGGTGCCGAGGGCCTCGATCTGGCGATCATCTACCTGCCACCGCCCTATGATCCCGCGGTGCTCGAGCCGCTCGCCGAGGCGATTCGCGACTCAGGTCTACTCAGCAAAGATCAGTGACGATCACGATTCGGTAACGGAAGGCAACGTTGCGGTTCTCGCGGTCCGTCTACAGATCGACGGGTGCGACAAAATTCGCTAGAAGCCGTACCGAACGAGTTCGTCAGGGGTGATCAGGCGCTCTGCTTTAGCCGGAAATTCGCGGCTTTTGACATGGTGGCGGAACAGTGACCAGGTAATACGACTGATCCGAGTGCGGGTAACCGGGTTGATGGACACGGTGATCACTCCTGCGGTGTACGTATAGCTGAACCGGGGAGCCACATTACCGCAGCGCCCTCACCAAGTCATTAGATACCTGACCGCTGGCAAACACCGGAAGCCACGCCGAACAAAAATATGCTGTTTCTTGTGTGACTGGTGTGGCTGCTGTTAACACACCGACACCGTTCATTGACCGTCTCGTGCACCGAGCGTGCACGGACGGTTGCGGAATCGATGCGCGCACAACCGCCCGTGCACTCTCGCGAAATCTCGCCCACCGCACGCCGTTACAGCAGACGCCGACGACCGCAAGGCGTGCCGTGGCACAACGACGGCATCCACGAGGGTGATCTCGCGGTGCGGGCCGGGGTTCGAAATCACCCCGGTGTGCTGACTACCGCTGCGGCACCGCGGTGGGCTTGATGGGCGCCGGCAGAGCCGTGTGTCCCATCAGATACGTGTCCACGGCCGAGGCCGCCGCGCGGCCCTCGGCGATCGCCCACACGATCAGGGACTGACCGCGGCCCATGTCGCCCGCGACGTACACCCCGGGCACGGACGTGGCGAACTTCGAGTCACGGTTGACGTTGCCGCGCTCGCTCATCTCGACCTTCAGGTCGGCCAACAAGCCCTCGCGCTCCGGGCCGGTGAAGCCCATGGCCAGCAGCACGAGGTCGGCGGCCATCTCGAATTCGGTGCCGTCGACCTTCTCGAACTTGCCGGCCTTCATCTCGACCTCGTAGCCGCGCAGGCCAGTCACTCGGCCGTTCTCACCGAAGAACTCTTCGGTGTTGACCGAGTACACCCGCTCTCCACCCTCTTCGTGCGCGGAGGTGACCCGGTACATCAGCGGATAGGTCGGCCACGGTGTCGAATCCGCGCGGGTCTCCGGCGGCCGCGGCATAATCTCGAACTGGTGCACGTGCTCGGCGCCCTGGCGGTGCGCGGTGCCCAGGCAATCGGCGCCCGTATCACCGCCGCCGATGATGATGACCTTCTTGCCTTTTGCGGTGATCGGTGGCTGATCGTCGTCGTCGACGACGGGATCGCCGAGCTGGACGCGGTTGGCCCAGGGCAGGTATTCCATGGCCTGGTGGATACCGTCGAGGTCGCGCCCGGGGATCGGTAGATCCCGCCGCGCCGTCGCGCCGCCGGCCAGCACCACCGCATCGAACTGCGATCGCAGTTGCGCGGCAGTGATGTCGACGCCGACGTTCACGCCGGTACGGAACTTCGTACCCTCGGCCTCCATCTGCTCGAGACGACGGTCGATGTGGCGCTTCTCCATCTTGAACTCGGGGATGCCGTAACGGAGCAGGCCGCCGATCCGGTCGTCGCGCTCGAACACCGTCACATCGTGACCCGCGCGCGTGAGCTGTTGCGCCGCAGCGAGTCCCGCCGGACCGGAGCCGACGACGGCCACCTTCTTGCCGGTGAGACGATCGGGCGGCAACGGAACCACCCAGCCTTCGTCGAAGGCCCGGTCGATGATCTCGACCTCGACCTGCTTGATGGTCACCGGGTCCTGGTTGATGCCGAGCACGCACGAGCCCTCGCACGGGGCCGGGCACAGCCGCCCGGTGAACTCCGGGAAGTTGTTGGTCGCGTGCAACCGCTCGATCGCTTCGCGCCACCGGTCGGTGCGCACCAGGTCGTTCCACTCCGGGATCAGGTTCCCCAGCGGACACCCGTTGTGACAGAACGGGATACCGCAGTCCATGCAGCGGGCGGCCTGAACCTGCAGATGGTCGGGAGGGAAATCCTCGTAGACCTCTTTCCAGTCCCGCAGCCGCAGGTCGACGGGGCGACGCTGCGGGGTCTCCCGGTGGGTGTACTTCATGAAACCGCGCGGATCAGCCACTTGCGGCCGCCATGATCGCCTCGTTCACATCGTCTCCGTTGCGTTCCGCATCGGCGATGGCCTGCAACACACGCTTGTAATCGCGGGGCATCACCTTGGTGAAATATCCGGACTGGGCGTCCCAGTCGGCCAGAATCCGTTGGCCCACGGCCGAATCGGTGGCGTCCACATGCGCGGCGATGATGTCGCGCAGGAACTCGGTGTCCTCGTCGTCGAGGCTCTCGAGAGCCACCATGTCGCCGTTGAGATTGTCGGCGAGCACGTTGTCGGGGTCGTAGACGTAGCTGATGCCGCCGGACATACCCGCCGCGAAATTGCGGCCGGTGGGGCCGAGGATCACGACCCGTCCACCCGTCATGTATTCGCAGCCGTGGTCGCCGACGCCTTCCACGACGGCGTGCGCGCCGGAGTTCCGCACGGCGAACCGCTCCCCCACCTGACCGCGGAGGAACATCTGCCCGCTGGTGGCGCCGAAGAGCACCACGTTGCCGGCGATGATGTTGTCCTCCGCCACATAGCCCGAGGGCGCCGCGTCCGGTGGGCGCACCACGATGCGTCCGCCGGAAAGACCCTTGCCGACATAGTCGTTGGCGTCACCGTAGACCCGCAGCGTGATGCCCTTCGGGACGAACGCGCCGAAGCTGTTGCCCGCTGAGCCCTCGAAGGTGATGTCGATCGTGCCGTCGGGAAGACCCTGTCCCCCGTAGGCCTTCGTCACCTCGTGACCGAGCATGGTGCCGACGGTGCGGTTGACGTTGGCGATGGTCGTGGAGAAGCGCACAGGCGCACCGCCGTCGAGTGCCTCCCGGCACTGCACGATCAGCTGCTGGTCGAGCGCCTTGTCCAATCCGTGGTCCTGACGCGAACTGCAGTACAGGTCCTGGTTCATGAACGCCGACTCTGGTTCGTGCAGCACGGGAGCCAGATCGAGCTTGTGGGCCTTCCAGTGCTCGGCAGCCTTGGCGGTGTCGAGTGCACCGACCTGGCCGACCATCTCGTTCACGGTCCGGAAGCCCAACTGCGCCATCAGCTCCCGAACCTCTTCGGCGATGAACATGAAGAAGTTCTCGACGAACTCGGGCTTGCCGTTGAAGCGCTGCCGCAGCAACGGATTCTGGGTGGCCACACCCACGGGGCAGGTGTCGAGGTGGCAGACGCGCATCATGATGCAGCCCGACACCACCAGCGGTGCGGTGGCGAAGCCGAACTCCTCGGCGCCCAGCAGCGCCGCGATCACGACGTCGCGGCCCGTCTTGAGCTGGCCGTCGACCTGGACCACGATGCGGTCGCGAAGCCCGTTGAGCAGCAGGGTCTGCTGCGTTTCGGCCAGCCCCAGCTCCCACGGCGCGCCGGCGTGCTTCATCGACGTCAGCGGGGTGGCGCCGGTGCCGCCGTCGTGCCCGGAGATGAGCACCACGTCGGCGTGCGCCTTGGACACACCCGCGGCGACGGTGCCGACGCCGTTCTCGCTCACCAGCTTCACGTGCACCCGCGCCTGCGGGTTGGCGTTCTTGAGGTCGTGGATCAGCTGGGCGAGATCCTCGATGGAGTAGATGTCGTGGTGCGGCGGCGGCGAGATCAACCCCACGCCGGGCGTGGAGTGCCGGACCTCGGCCACCCACGGGTACACCTTGTGCCCCGGAAGTTGGCCGCCCTCACCGGGTTTCGCACCCTGAGCCATCTTGATCTGGATGTCGGTGCAGTTCGACAGGTAGTGCGACGTGACGCCGAAGCGGCCCGAGGCGACCTGCTTGATCGCGCTGCGCCGCCAGTCTCCGTTCTCGTCGCGGTCGAAGCGCGCGACCGCTTCGCCGCCCTCGCCCGAGTTCGACCGGCCGCCGAGCCGGTTCATCGCGATGGCCAGCGTCTCGTGGGCCTCCGCCGAGATCGAGCCGTAGCTCATCGCGCCGGTGGAGAACCGCTTGACGATCTCGCTGGCCGGTTCCACCTCGTCGAGCGGAACCGACGGACGTTCGCCCGCACGGAATTTCAGGAGCCCGCGCAGCGAGGCCATCCGCTCGCTCTGGTCGTCGACCAGCTTGGTGTACTCCTTGAACACCTCGTACTGGCCGGTGCGCGTGGAGTGCTGGAGCTTGAACACGGTGTCCGGGTTGAACAGGTGGTACTCGCCCTCGCGCCGCCACTGGTATTCACCGCCCACCTCGAGCTCACGGTGCGCCCATTCATCGGGACGGTCCAGGTACGCCAGCGAATGCCGGGCGGAGACGTCGGCCGCGATGTCGTCGAGGTCGATGCCGCCGACCGGGCAGGACAGCCCGGTGAAGTACTCGTCGAGCAGCTTCTGGCTGATCCCGATGGCCTGGAACAGCTGCGCACCGGTATAGGACGCCAGCGTCGAGATGCCCATCTTCGACATCACCTTGAGCACGCCCTTGCCCGCGGCCTTGACGTAGTTGGCCTTGGCCTGGTCGCTGCTGATTCCGCTGATGACGCCCCTGTCGACCATGTCCTCGATCGACTCGAACGCCATGTAGGGGTTGATCGCGGCGGCGCCGAATCCGACGAGGCACGCCATGTGGTGCACCTCGCGGGCGTCGCCGGCTTCCACGACCAGACCGACCTTGGTGCGGGTCCGGTCACGGACCAGGTGGTGGTGCACAGCGGCCACGGACAGCAGCGACGGGATCGGTGCCATCTGCTCGTTGGATTCGCGGTCGGAGAGCACGATGATGCGGGCGCCGTCGCGGATGGCGGCCGACACCTTGGCGCGGACGTTGTCGAGGGCCTCCTTGAGTCCCTGGCCGCCGCGGTTGACCGGGTACAGGCAGCGGATCACCGCGGCGCGCATGCCGTGCTTGTGGCCGCGGATCTCGTGATCGGGGTCGACGCACATCAGCTTCGACAGCTCGGCGTTGCGCAGGATCGGCTGCGACAGCGCGATCTGGCGACACGACTCGGCGTCGGGGTTGAGCAGGTCACCCTCCGGGCCGACCGTGCCGGCCAGGCTGGTGACCACCTCTTCGCGAATGGCATCCAGCGGCGGGTTGGTGACCTGGGCGAACAGCTGCTGGAAGTAGTCGAACAGCACCCGGGGCCGCGCGGAGAGCACGGCGATCGGGGTGTCGGTGCCCATCGAGCCGAGGGCCTCGGCACCGGTGCGGGCCATCGGCCCGACGAGCATGTTCAGCTCTTCGTAGGTGTAGCCGAAGATCTGCTGCCGCAGCACCACGCGATGGTGCGGCATCCGGACGTAGTCGCCGGGGGGGAGTTCTTCGAGCTGGAACAGGCCGGCGTCGAGCCAGTCCTGGTACGGCTGCTCGGCGGCCAGCTCGGCTTTGATCTCTTCGTCGTCGACGATGCGCCCCTGCGCGGTGTCGACGAGGAACATGCGCCCGGGCTGCAGACGCATCTTCTGCACGACGGTGGCGGGGTCGACGTCGAGGACGCCGGCCTCCGACGCCATCACGACGAGTCCGTCGCTGGTCACCCAGATACGCGAGGGCCGCAGACCGTTGCGGTCCAGGACCGCGCCGATCACGGTGCCGTCGGTGAAGCAGACGGCGGCGGGGCCGTCCCAGGGTTCAATCAGCGAGGCGTGGTATTGGTAGAACGCCCGCCGCGCGGGGTCCATCGACTCGTGCCGCTCCCAGGCCTCCGGGATCATCATCAGCACCGCATGCGGCAGGCTGCGGCCGCCCAGGTGCAGGAGCTCGAGTACCTCGTCGAACCGGGCGGTGTCGGACGCTCCCGGCGTGCAGACGGGGACGATCTTGTCCAAGTCCTGGCCCGAGCCGAACACGTCGGTGTTGATCAGCGCCTCGCGGGCGCGCATCCAGTTCTCGTTGCCGGTGACGGTGTTGATCTCGCCGTTGTGGGCGACGCGCCGGAACGGGTGGGCCAGCGGCCACGACGGAAACGTGTTGGTGGAGAACCGGGAGTGCACGATGCCGAGCGCGCTGGTGAGGCGCTCATCCTGCAGGTCGAGGTAGAAGGCCTTGAGCTGCGGTGTGGTCAGCATGCCCTTGTAGACGAAGGTCTGGCCGGACAGGCTCGGGAAGTAGACGGTCTCGCGGCCGGGGCCGTCCTGGCCCGGTCCCTTGGTGCCGAGTTCGTGTTCGGCCCGCTTGCGCACGACGTAGGCGCGGCGTTCGAGGTCCATTCCGGCGGCGCCGGCGAGGAAGACCTGCCGGAAGGTCGGCATGGCGTCGCGGGCCAGAGCACCCAGCGACGATTCGTCGGTGGGCACATCGCGCCACCCCAGCACCTGCAGGCCTTCGGCCTCGGCGATCTTGCCGACGGCTTCGCAGGCCGTGGCTGCGTCCTTGGACGACTGCGGAAGGAACGCGATACCAGTGGCGTAGCTGCCCGGCTCGGGCAGATCGAAGTCCACGATCGCCTGGAAGTACTCGTGCGGTACCTGCAGCAGGATGCCCGCACCGTCGCCGGTGTTCGGCTCCGCGCCCTGGGCGCCTCGGTGTTCCAGGTTGAGCAGCGCGGTGATGGCTTTTTCGACGATGTCGCGGCTGCGGCGGCCGTGCATGTCGGCCACCATCGCCACGCCGCACGCGTCGTGCTCGAATGCGGGGTTGTACAGGCCCTGAGGACTGGGCGCCATTCCCACCTACCTTATTTCTTCAGACACCTCGGCGCGAGAACGTTAGCCGGGGCGGCGGCAGAGGGGCTTCCGTGCAGCACTGAACGGCGGCCCTTTTTCCACTCGCCACAAGTGCTCAAAACGATATGACAAAGGGCCCCTGACATGCCAACTTAGTGGAGCCTAACGAGGATCGTCCGGCGCGGCCCCGGTTTGCCGACTCTGCGGCCAGGACACGGACGAATAACGTTGCCATGGACAGTCTTTCACCCCGATGCCGATCGAGGGTGACGATTGAGAGCCAGATCACATCTCGGCGACACCCCCATCATACATTTGCCGTAGAACGAAAACATGCCCTTTAAGTGCAGATAGAGTGGCATGTGAGTTTGCTGAAAGCCTGGCGAGATTCTTAGAGTTAGCACCCGTGTCGCCGGCGGTGATCGCGACGGCGCACGACGCGGGCAGGTAACGCGAAAAAGGCTGCGCAGCAACGTCATTGACTACGCCAGCCACCCCACCGTGAGGCGGTCGCGGCGCACCGGTCAGGCTGACCGGGTGCGTTATCCGCTGAACCACCCCCTGGGACGTTTCGGGATCGAAACCGACGACGACGACCCCGACTCGGCAACCGCATCCGTTCCGACCGCCGGCCTGGTCAATCCGCTCACCGGGCTGCCTACTGTCGCTCCGCTCGCGATGCTGGTCGACCATGTCGCCGGCGCGGCGAACCACGTCCGCCGGGCGTCCGGCGAATGGACGGTGTCGAGCGAATTGGCTCTCGAGATCGCACCCGGCGCCGTTGACGTCATCGCGGCTGCACCTGACCACCCTGTGGTCGGAGTCGCGCGGGCCGTGGGACCGAAGACGACGACAGCACTCGCGCTCTGCGAGCTGTGCGTCGATGACACCGTGATCGCGACGGCCACGGTGCGTTCGTTCTTCATCCCCGCACCCGAGACGTTCACGACGTGGTCTGAGGCTCCTGATGTGGCGGTGATCGGACCGCGGCTGGCCGATCGCATGGCCGTCGAGGTGGGCGAGACCGGCGGCTCGGCGACAGTGCTGGTCCAGCGCGATGACCCCGCGCTGTACAACGGCGTCGGCGTGATCCACGGCGGGGTGTCCTCGATGGGGCTCGAGCTGGTCGGATCAGCAGCGCTGAATGCCGGTGACGGGCCGGCGTTCGCCACCGGGTCGCTGCGAGTGAACTTCCTGCGCCCGATGCACGGGGGCGCCGGAGCGCACTACAGCGCCACGCCGACCCGAGTGGGCCGGCGTAGCGCTGTGGTGGATTCCGTGGCGATCGGTTCGGACGGCCGCCCGGCCCTCACCGGGCGCCTCACGGCGTACCGGTGAACCCGGCCGCTCAGCCGTTCTTCGCGGCGTCGGCCGCAGCCTTCTCCGTCTTCTGACCGTCGTTGGCGAGATGCCCACCGGAGTTCTCCAGATGGGCGCGCACGAACCACTGGAACTTCTCCAGCTCGCCGGCGTGGCCGATCAGCATGTCCTCGGTGACCGGGTCGAGCTCACCGGAGCGCTCGATGCTCTTGCGGGTGTCCTCGATGACGCCGGTGTAGACGAGGTCGAGGGCAGCCAGGTGCGCCTGCACCGTGTCGCGGCCCACCGAATAGTCGTCCCAGGTGCGGTCCTTCTGGATGGCTCCGGGTGTGCCCTGCGGCGACGCGCCGAGGGCGGCGATGCGCTCGGCCACTTCGTCTGCGTATCCGCGCACCAGTTCGACCTGCGGGTCGATCATCTCGTGAACCCCGATGAAGTTGGGGCCCACGACATTCCAGTGCACGTGCTTGAGCGTCAGGTGCAGATCGTTGTACCGGCTCAGCGCCTTCTGCAGCAGTTCTGCGACCTCGGCCCCCGCCTTGTCGGACAGTCCGGGCACGGTGAACGTCGTCATGTAACAACTCCTTCGCTTGTCGCGTGGGGTGTACCCGGGCCGTCGGCGCGATAATCGTCTGCGCTCGACGTCACAGTTCGGCAAGATTGGGGATGGCCGCCCGCGGCCCGAATCGCGGATTCACCGCGAGCCCACTGGCTTCCAGCAGTCGGACGGCGCGGTGGCGGTGCGGCGACAGCGGCGCCAGCAGCGCCACCATCGCGTCGTCGTCGATGGGGTGGCCGAGCAGACTCCAGCCCACCATCGTCGCCAGGTGATAGTCCCCGATCGACAGGGCGTCGGCGTCCCCCATGGCCCGCTGGGCGACCTCGGCCGCCGTCCACACACCGACGCCGGGCAGCGACGTCATCGCGGTCCGCGCCGCCTCGCAGGACCGGTGGACCAGCCGCTCGAGGGCGTCCGCACGCTGCGCGCATCCGACCACCGTCCGCGCGCGGCCAGGATCGACGTTCGCGAGGTGGAACTCCCAGGACGGCACCCGACGCCACCCCTCGGCCGTCGGCGGCACGCGCATGTGGGTGGGTGCAGGACCGGGGGCGGGCGCGCCGTACTTGCCGACGAGGGTGCGCCAGGCACGCCGGGCGTCCTTGCCGTACACCCGCTGCTCCAGAACGGCCGGCACCAGCGCCTCGAGCACACGCCCGGTGCGGCCCAGACGCAGGTGCGGGACGCGCTGATGGGCCTTCGCGATCGTCGGCTCCTGCGGGTCGAACCCGGTCGTGTCGTCGTCGGCCCCGAGCAGGGCGGGCAGCTCGTCGGTGAACTGCGCGGCCCCCGGGCCCCACGCCTCGCATCCGACGGTGTCGATCGCGTCGCGGGTGATGCGCGCGGTGACGGGCCCACTCGCCAGCAGGCTGGTCCGCCAGATCGCCCCGTCGGGCGCGTCGTGGTAACACGGGTCGGCCCGGCCCCGGCGCAACGGTGACAGTGTCAGCGCCGGACTCGCGGGGCCGGCGAAGGTGACGCTGGCCGTCCTGCTCTCCCCCACGGGCTAGGGCTCCACCACGACATCGGCCTTGTTCGGGTAGAACGCGACGTGCCCGGCGATGGCCGAGACCGCGGGATAGGGCTGCTCGTAGGTCCACACCGCGTCAGTGACGGTGTCACCATCGGTTCTGACGTGGTAGTAGCCGGCGTCCCCCTTGAAGGGGCAATAGGTGGCGGTATCGCTGCGCTGCAACCGGTCGGCGCTCACGTCTGACATCGGAATGTATTGCACCGCAGGGTAATCGGACTCTTGCAAGGTGAGCGCGGCGGTGGTGTCGGCGATCACCTCGCCGGCGATCCTGACGACGACGCGGTGCCCGGTCGGGGTCACGGTGATCGGGTGTTCGCTCGACGGTTCGAGTACAGGGCGGTCGGTCATGACTCCATTGAACGCCTCGGTCCCGACTAATGCGGCCGGCCGGCGATCTTGTCCGCGACGACGGCGATCGGCGAGGTTCCGGCACGGCCCCGCGCCTCGTGCCAATCTGCGGCCTTGTACGCCAGGTACATGCCCCGCACTCCGAGCCAGCGCAGCGGTTCGGGCTCCCACTGCTTGGACCGGTGGCCCACCCAGGGCAACTCGGTCAAGGGGGTCGAGCGGCCGAGCACCAGGTCGACGAGTGTGCGGCCGGCCAGGTTGGTCGCGGTGACGCCGTGGCCCACGTAGCCGCCGGCCCAGCCCAGCCCGCTGGTCCTGTCGAAGTCGACGGTCGCCTCCCAGTCCCGCGGCACCGCCAACACGCCGCACCAGCCGTGCGCGATGCCGATGTCGGACACCTGTGGCAGAACCTTGCGCAGCGTGGCGGTCAGTGCGGTGATGGTGCGCTCGGGCACCCGGCCGTCCCGGTCGGTGCGGGAGCCGAACCGGTAGGGCACGCTGCGCCCGCCGATCGCGATGCGGTCGTCGACGGTGCGCTGCGCGTAGAAGAAGCCGTGCGCGGTGTCGCCGAGCGTTTCCCTACCCTGCCAGCCGATCTCGTCCCATACGTGCGCCGGGATCGGGTCGGTCGCGATCATCGAGCTGTTCATCGGTAACCAGCGGCGTTTCAGCCCGGGCAGCCCCGCGGTGAATCCCTCGGTGGCACGCAGCACGATCGGGGCGGTGACGGTGCCGCGCGGGGTGACTGCCCGACCGGCCGCGATCTCGACCACCGGTGAGCGCTCGTAGATGTCGACGCCGAGCGCGGCGACGGTGTCGGCCAATCCGCGCACCAGGCGCGCCGGCTGAATCCGGGCGCAGTGCGGGTTGTGGTACGCCGCCACTACGTCACTGAGCTGGATGCGTTGCCGCGCTTCGTCTCTGGAGAGTTCCTCGATACCGTCCACCTGCCAGCGTCGCTCTGTGGCCGCGGCGGCGGCCAGCCGACTTTCCTGCGCCCGATTACGGGCGACTTCGAGCGTTCCGCCCTTGACGATGCCGGCGTCGATGCCCTCTGTCGCGGCGACGTCGATGACCTCGTCGACGGCCTCGTTGAGCGCACGCTGCCACGCCACCACACCGTCGCGGCCGTACTGCTGCGCCATGCGCTCACGATCGCCGGGCACCAGACCCGACAGCCAGCCGCCGTTGCGCCCCGAGGCCCCGAATCCGGCGAACCGGGCCTCGAGCACCACGATCCGAAGGCTGGGGTCCGCCCTTTTCAGGTAGTAGGCCGTCCACAACCCTGTGTAGCCGGCGCCGACGACGCAGACATCGGCGTCACGACTGCCTGGTAGCGCGGCGCGGGGAGTGGGCAGGCCGTCGTACCAGTGCGAGATGTAACCGTTGAGCACCGACAGATTGTGGCAGGGCCTACCGTTTCGCGGAGCGCAGGTCGACCCAGAATTTCGCGGCCTCCCGGATCGACTCCTCGACGGGCCGGGGCTGCCACCCCAGTTCCCGCCTTGCCTTGCTGCAGTCGACGGGGGCTTCGGCACGCATCAGTCGTACGGAGTCCAGCGAGAGACGCTCGTCGGTTCCGGTGAGCCGCGCCTTGAGACTGCCGATTGCTGCCATCGCGTAGGTCAGCGGCAGCGGGATCGTTCGGCTCGGCGCCGGGACCCCGACCGCCTCGGCGGCGATGCGCACCACCTCGGCGTTGGAGATCATTTTCTCCGAGATCAGATAGCGCTCGCCGACCCTGCCCTTCTCGGCGGCGAGCAGCAGGGCGGCCGCCGCGTCGTCGATGCCGACGGCCTCGAGCTCGATGCTCCCCAGCACGAACGGCAGCTTGCCGAACGCGGCGCCGGCGATGATCGCGCCGTGCGGGGTGCGGCCCCAGTCCCCCGCGCCGTATGTGGTGGATACGCACATCGCCACCGCGGGCAGGCCGCGGTGGCGGGCGTACTCCAGGACGAGGCGCTCGGCCTGCACGCGCGACTGCACGTACGGGGTGAGCGCACTCTCGTCGCTGATCACGTCGTCCTCGGTCGCGGTGTGGCCGCGCCGCCGGGCGACCGTGGCGTAGCTGCTGGTGAACACGAACTTCCGCAGCCCAGCCGCGATCGCCGGTTCGACCGCGACGTCGAGTACTCCGCGGGTGCCCTCGACGTTGGTGCGGAACAGCGGTGCCGGATCGCGCAGCCACCCGCGGGTGTCGACGACGCAGTAGTAGACGATGTCGACACCGGTCATGGCCTCGCGCAACACCGCGTGGTCGAAGATGTCGCCGACGAAGCGCGTCACGGCACCTTGTCCGATGAGGTCGTCGATACCGATCGTGTTGGCGCCGTCGCGGACCATCACGCGCACGTCTTCTCCGGCGTCGATGAGCTGTCGGGTCACATGGCTGCCGAGGTAGCCGTTGGCCCCGATCACCAGTGCGCTCATCGCGTCACCTGCGCCATCCACTCGGCGGCCTCGTCGGGCAGGGTGCCGAGCTCCTGGGCTCTGCGGCACCACTTCAGCGTGGCCTTGACGAAGCGCAGTGGGTTGTAGATGTCCTCCTGCCGGCACCACTGACCGTCACCGGCATAGGTGACGATCGAGATGTTCGTCGCGCTGATGATCGTTCCGTCACCGGGGTCGCGCATCGGGTTGTCGAGCTCGCAGATCACCCGCCCGGTGTCCTCGTCGAACACCTTCCACCGCGACGGGAACGACGTCATGTAGCTGCCCGGGAACGTTTCCATGGTGTTCCAGATCCAGGGCCGCACCTCCTCGCGGCCACGCATCGTGCCGGCCGCGTGCTCGATGTAGAGCACGTCGTCGGTGTACTGCGCGACCCAAGGGTCCCAGTCGCGCGTGGTCGCCGCGCGATCGACCGTCTTCTCGAACTCGGCGAACGCTTCGATCAGTTCGTCGCGACTGAAAGTGCTACCCGTCACACCCAGAACTAGAACACGTTCTACCTGGTCTTGTCGACCGGTCGTATCGTCCTTGACGTGAAGACGTCGCTCGCGACGACCATCGGGGTCATCGTCGCGCTCGCAACCGCTCCACCCGCCCTCGCGCAGGACTTCGCCGGGCTGATCGACATCGGCAACGGTCGCAGCCTCTATCTAAACTGCCAGGGCAGCGCCGCTGCGGACTCGCCCACCGTCTTCGTCATTCCCGGCATGGGCAGCTACGCCCAGGCATGGAACGCGTCGATCGCGCCGGACGACCCGGTTCGCTCCCAACCCTACGACCTCGTCGAAGAGGCCGCGATCGACTACCCCACCGACCTCGCGGCGCAGCCGATCGTCGCGCGCACGACGCGCATCTGCACCTACGACAGACCCGACACCCGGCCCGACGGCCCGGATCGGTCGACCCCCGTCGCGCAGCCGCACACCGTGCAGCAGGACGTCGACGACGTCGTCGCGTTGATCACCGCGGCACAGCTTCCTACCCCGATGGTGTTCGTCGCCCACTCCTACGGCGGCCTGGTTCTCGACCTGCTGGCGCGACAGCATCCGGAACTCGTCAGCGGCCTGCTCTTCTCCGAGCCGACGTCGGAATTCCTGCTGAGCGTCGGACGGCCCGACCAGAACGACGCCTTCGACGCCGACGGGCGCAACAAGCCGCCGGGAGAGGAAGCGATCCTGCCGTACGACGCGTTCGCGACGATCGCGGCCGCACCCCCGCTGCCCCGCGTCCCGGCCGTGGTCCTGAGCGCCGACAAATTCGCCGCGCCGAAGAACCTCAAGCCTGACAACTACACCCAGGCTCAGGTCCATCAGGCGAACGACATGTTGGCGGCCGCGCTCGGCACTGCCAACGTCATCGTGCCGGGGACCGGACACAACCAGATGCTGTACCGGCCGCAGGCCGTCGCTGACGAGATCGTGACGCTGGTCGACGAGGTCCGTAACGGGAACTAACGGCAGACCACTCACGGTTGTACAAGTGCCAACCCGAGGAGGTCCCGTGACCCAGACCTACAACAGAAATCCCGACGCGGTCGGCGCACTGTCGCCCGAGCAGTACCACGTCACTCAGGAGAACGGCACCGAGCGCCCCTTCACCGGCGAGTACTGGGACAACCACGAACCCGGCCTCTACGTCGACGTGGTGTCCGGTGAGCCGCTGTTCGCGTCGGTCGACAAGTTCGAGAGCGGCTCGGGATGGCCGAGCTTCACTCGGCCCGTCGACCCGGAGAACGTCATCCGCAAGCGCGACTTCTCCCATTTGATGATGCGCACCGAGGTCCGCTCCGCCCACGGCGACAGCCACCTCGGACACGTCTTCACCGACGGACCGCGCGAGGCGGGCGGCCTGCGGTACTGCATCAACTCTGCGGCGCTACGGTTCGTCCACCTCGACGACCTCGAGGCCCAGGGCTATGGGCAGTACCGTGAATTGTTCACCGAATCCACCGAATCCGACGAGGAGCGCGCATGAGTGACTACAAGCGGGCCGTGCTGGCCGGCGGCTGCTTCTGGGGCATGCAGGATCTGATCCGCCGCCAGCCGGGCGTGGTGTCCACCCGCGTCGGCTACACCGGCGGGCAGAACGATCACCCGACCTATCGCAACCATCCGGGGCACGCCGAGGCCGTCGAGATCGTCTACGACCCGGCGCAGACCGACTATCGGGCGCTGCTCGAGTTCTTCTTCCAGATCCACGATCCGACGACGAAGAACCGGCAGGGCAACGACGTCGGCTCCAGCTACCGCTCGGAGATCTTCTACGTCGACGACGAACAGCGCGAGGTCGCACTCGACACGATCGCCGACGTCGACGCCTCCGGCCTGTGGCCGGGCAAGGTGGTCACCGAGGTCAGCCCCGCACCGGATTTCTGGGAGGCCGAGCCGGAGCACCAGGACTACCTGCTGCACTACCCCAACGGCTACACCTGCCACTTTCCGCGGCCGGGCTGGAAGCTGCCGAAGCGCACGCAGGTGTAGCTAGCGGCGGCGGTCTACTTCGCCTGGCGGCGGCGGCGGACCACGATCCGTCCGCCCAGCTTCGGCGTGTGGGCGACACCGCGGAAGTGCGCCTTCTCCGCCGGCTCGGTGGTCGAGTCGATGGTGCAGTGGCGCAACACCGTTCGTAGCACGACGTCCATCTCCACGTTGGCGAAGGTGGCCCCGACACAACGTCGGGTGCCGCCGCCGAACGGGATGTGGGCGAAGGTGGAGGGTCGCTGACCGACGAAGCGTTGGGGGTCGAACGTCAACGGATCAGGGAATTCCTCTGCGCGGCGGTGCATCTGCGCGATCGCCACGAGGATCGAGTAGCCGTGCGGGATCACCCAGTCGCCGAGCTCGAACGACGGTGCGTACACGTGCCGTCCCGCGAAGTCGATGATCGTGCGCGTGCGCTGCACCTCGAGGATCGCCGCCTGCCGGTAGGTGTTGTCCTCGGTGTCGGCTTCCGCGGCGAGCGCCTCGAGCACCTCGGGGTGGCGACTGAATCTCTCGAAAGCCCACCCCAGGGTCGCAGCAGTGGTCTCGTGCCCGGCGGCCAGCAGGGTGAGCAGTTCGTCACCGACGTCCTCCCGTGACATCGCTGAGCCGTCGTCGTAGGAGCTGCGCAGCAGGAGCGAGAGCACGTCGTCGCGTGAGTCGAGGTTCGGATCGGCGGCGACGGCGTCGATCAGCCGGCCGATGATCTCGTCGTAGGTCTTGCGGTAGGCCGCGAGCCGGCCCCACGGGGTGAACCGCCCGTAGGTGTGCGAGGGCATCGGGAGCACGGCCAGCCTCGACCCCAGCGTGACCCAGGGCGGGATGCTGCGCCGCAGCTCGTCCAGGTGTGCGCCGTCCGCGCCGAACACCGCGCGCAGGATGACGTTCAGCGTGATCCGCATCATCGGCTCGAGCGTCTCGAATGACGAACCCTCCGGCCATGTCTGGATCTCGCGCAGCGTCTCCTCTTCGAAGATGCGCTCGTAGTTCTTGATGCTCTTGCCGTGCAGCGGCGGCGTCAGCAGCTTGCGCCGCAGTCGATGGTCGGCGCCGTCGAGGGCGAACACCGAACCGGGGCCGAGCACGCGCGACAGATTGGGCGAGATGTTGCCCACGTCGTCGGGGTCGGCCATGAAGACCTGCTTCGCCAGCACGGGATCGGCCACGATCACCGACCGCCCGAACACCGGGAGGCTCAGTGTGAACACGTCACCGCACTGGCGCGTGGCCTGGCGCACCGTCCATTTTCGGGCGAACGAGAACCCGAGTCCCTGCAGCGCAGGCGGGATTCGCGGACCCGGAGGAAGGCGATCCGTGGCCGCGTCGCTGGTACTGCCGTGTACCACAGTCATGTCCGGTACGGTACCGGTTGGTACCAGGGAACCGCAAGAGGTCGGCTTGACTCACGAAAAGTGCCCGCGAAACGCCCTCGGTGCCTCACGTAAGAATGCCCGCGAAATGGTGATAGTCGTGGAGCATGGGAAGTGGGTTGTCGATGGCGTCTCGTGCCGAGGTCACCGCCAGGTACGCCAAGGCGTATGTGAGGGCTTCGAAGAAGGACCGGGGCCGGATTCTGGATCAGGTGGTCGAGGTGACCGGCTGGTCGCGTGATAACGCCCGCCGGCGGCTCACGGTAGCGGCCAGGCGCCCGCCGGGTGCGGGCCGCAGTGTCGCAAAACGGCCGCGCAAACCGCGCTCGCCGAAGTACAGCTATGACACCCGTAAGGTGCTGCAGAAGGTCTGGGCCGCCTCGGGTGGGCAGTGCGGCAAGTACCTGGCTGCTTCGATGGCCCTGCAGCTCGACGGGTTGGAGCGCCACGGCGAGTTGGTCTTTGGCCGTGACCGTTACAGCCCGACGGTGCGCGAGGAGCTGTTGGCGATGAGCGCGGCGTCAATCGACCGCTATCTGGCGCCGGTGAAAGCCAAAGACCAGATCAAGGGCAAGTCCACCACCAAGCCCTCGCCGCTGTTGCGCTCGTCGGTCAAGATTCGCAAGGCCACCGACGAAATCGAAGCTGCGCCAGGCTTTTTCGAAGGAGACACCGTCGCGCACTGCGGGCCGACGTTGAAGGGCGAGTTCGCCCGCACCCTCAACCTCACCGATGTGCACACCGGCTGGACTTTCACGCGGACCGTGCGCAACAACGCCCACACCCACATCCTGGCCGCCCTGAAAGCAGGTGTGCATGAAATACCGTATGAGGTAACTGGTTTGGACTTCGACAACGGCACCGAGTTCCTCAACAAAGCCGTCATCAAATGGGCCGGGCAGATGGAGATCTTCTTCACCCGCTCCCGGCCGTACAAGAAGAACGACCAGGCCACCATCGAGTCCAAGAACAACCATCTCGTCCGCAAGTACGGGTTCTACTACCGCTACGACACCGACGAGGAACGTGCGGTGCTCAACCGGCTCTGGCCTCTGGTCAACGACCGGCTCAACTACCTGACCCCCACCATCAAACCCATCGGCTACGCCAGCAGCGGTGACGGCCGGCGCCGCCGTCTCTACGACCAGCCCAAGACCCCACTGGACCGGCTACTGGCGGCCGGCGTCCTCTCACCAGCCCAAGAATCGGAGCTCCTGACCTACCGCGACAGCCTGAACCCGGCCGCGATGGGACGCCAGATCGCCGACCTGCAGAACCGACTTCTCCAGCTGGCCAAGGAGAAAACCGAACAGCTCTACCTCGCCAGCATCCCCACCGCCCTACCCGACACCCGCAAAGGCATCCGGATCAAGGCCTCCTGACCCAACGCCGTTTCGCGGGCATTCTTACCTGAGGCATGGATCAGATTTCGCGGGCATCTTGATCTGAGGCATCACGGGCTGCGGCTTGACTCACGAAAAGTGCCCGCGAAACGCCCTCGGTGCCTCACGTAAGAATGCCCGCGAAATGGTGATAGTCGTGGAGCATGGGAAGTGGGTTGTCGATGGCGTCTCGTGCCGAGGTCACCGCCAGGTACGCCAAGGCGTATGTGAGGGCTTCGAAGAAGGACCGGGGCCGGATTCTGGATCAGGTGGTCGAGGTGACCGGCTGGTCGCGTGATAACGCCCGCCGGCGGCTCACGGTAGCGGCCAGGCGCCCGCCGGGTGCGGGCCGCAGTGTCGCAAAACGGCCGCGCAAACCGCGCTCGCCGAAGTACAGCTATGACACCCGTAAGGTGCTGCAGAAGGTCTGGGCCGCCTCGGGTGGGCAGTGCGGCAAGTACCTGGCTGCTTCGATGGCCCTGCAGCTCGACGGGTTGGAGCGCCACGGCGAGTTGGTCTTTGGCCGTGACCGTTACAGCCCGACGGTGCGCGAGGAGCTGTTGGCGATGAGCGCGGCGTCAATCGACCGCTATCTGGCGCCGGTGAAAGCCAAAGACCAGATCAAGGGCAAGTCCACCACCAAGCCCTCGCCGCTGTTGCGCTCGTCGGTCAAGATTCGCAAGGCCACCGACGAAATCGAAGCTGCGCCAGGCTTTTTCGAAGGAGACACCGTCGCGCACTGCGGGCCGACGTTGAAGGGCGAGTTCGCCCGCACCCTCAACCTCACCGATGTGCACACCGGCTGGACTTTCACGCGGACCGTGCGCAACAACGCCCACACCCACATCCTGGCCGCCCTGAAAGCAGGTGTGCATGAAATACCGTATGAGGTAACTGGTTTGGACTTCGACAACGGCACCGAGTTCCTCAACAAAGCCGTCATCAAATGGGCCGGGCAGATGGAGATCTTCTTCACCCGCTCCCGGCCGTACAAGAAGAACGACCAGGCCACCATCGAGTCCAAGAACAACCATCTCGTCCGCAAGTACGGGTTCTACTACCGCTACGACACCGACGAGGAACGTGCGGTGCTCAACCGGCTCTGGCCTCTGGTCAACGACCGGCTCAACTACCTGACCCCCACCATCAAACCCATCGGCTACGCCAGCAGCGGTGACGGCCGGCGCCGCCGTCTCTACGACCAGCCCAAGACCCCACTGGACCGGCTACTGGCGGCCGGCGTCCTCTCACCAGCCCAAGAATCGGAGCTCCTGACCTACCGCGACAGCCTGAACCCGGCCGCGATGGGACGCCAGATCGCCGACCTGCAGAACCGACTTCTCCAGCTGGCCAAGGAGAAAACCGAACAGCTCTACCTCGCCAGCATCCCCACCGCCCTACCCGACACCCGCAAAGGCATCCGGATCAAGGCCTCCTGACCCAACGCCGTTTCGCGGGCATTCTTACCTGAGGCATGGATCAGATTTCGCGGGCATCTTGATCTGAGGCATCACGGAGGTGACGATGACCGAGCCAGCAGTGCCGATGTCGATGCCGACACTGGACCGATTGCTCGACGGGTTGGCCGCGTCGATCGGCGAGCGCGGTTACCGCGACAGCACCGTCGCCGACATCGTCCGGCACGCACGCACCTCGAAGCGCACCTTCTACGAGCACTTCGCCGGCAAGGAGCAGTGCCTGATCGAACTGCTCAGACGCAACAACGCCGAGCTGATGGCGAGTATCCGCGGCGCCGTTGCGCCAGAGGATGAATGGAGATCGCAGATCCGGCAGGCGGTCGACGCCTATGTGGCCCACATCGGGGCGCGCCCGGCCATCACGCTGTGCTGGATCAGAGAAGCGCCCGCCCTGGGAGTCGTCGCACGGCCGCTGCACCGCCAGGTGATGGGCGACCTCACCGAGCTGCTGACGACGCTGACCGCCAGCCCGGGGTTCCAGCGGGCCGGGGTGCACCCACTACCCGCCACGACCGCGCTGATCCTGCTCGGAGGATTGCGCGAGTTGACGGCCTTCGTCGTCGAAGACGGCCGCGACGTCGCCGAGATCACCGAACCGGCAACCGCCGCGGCAGCGGCACTGGTCGTCGGCTAGCCGCTCCCAGGAAAGTCGCCGCGCGTTCAACTGCTGAGAAACTGCGCGCTGCAATGTGTTCCGGATCCCCATGTGCGAGGCCCGTACATTTCCGTCCGTCCTGACACCCCTGTATGAAGGCGACGGTATGCACTCGTCCATTGGCAAACCCCTCGTGACATTCGTCTCGGCCGCCTGCCTGGCGGCTCCGGCGATGATCCCGACCACCACCCCCGATTCCGTGCGCGCCATCGCGACGATCCCCGTCGAGTTGTCCGCCGCGGTCACCACCTTCGACCCGGTTCCGCCGTCGCTTCGAACGCTGAATTCGCCTGTCGCACCGGCAAACGAGGCCACGCTGGTGGAGGCGGTCGACACGATGGCCGAGTTGTCCGGCGTCGACCGGGCCACGCTACTGCTGCAGCTGCTCACGGCTCCGTACCACAATGTTCTCGGTGTCTCCAAGGCCGTCGGCAGTGCCGTCAACGCCTACCTGCAGGTCGCGTCGCTGCCGTTCTCGGTCGCCACCTACGTGCTGACCAACCGCGCAGGCGAGATCCCCGATTACATCGCCACCGTCCGAAAGAACGTCGACGGTGCGCTGCCCGGGATCTCCACAGCGATCAAGAGTGAGGTGCAGTACGACCTCGACCTGCTCTCGCAGGTGTTCGGCCCGAAGGATCAGCTGCCGAACGTCGCCGCGTCCGCCACCACCGTTGCCGCAGCAGCAGATCCGGTGGATCAGGGCACGCTGCTGCTGCAGCTGCTGACGATTCCGTATCACAACTTCCTGGGCGTCTCGAAGGCCGTCGGCAGCGCGGCCAATGCCGTCGTCCAGCTGGTGTCGCTGCCCCTCTCGGTGGTCACCTATGTGCTGACCAACCGCACCAGCGAGATCCCCGCGTACGTCGACACCGTCAAGGCCAACCTCAAGGGCGCCCTGCCCGGCATCTCCACCGCAGTCAAGAGCGAGCTCGCCTACAACAAGAGCATCATCGACCAGATCTTCGGCGGCAACGATGCACAGGTGGCACTGCAGGCGCGGCACGCCCCGAACCTGCTCGCCGGCGACGACACGGCGGTGACCGTGCTCGACAGCCCGCACCCGTTCCTGTCGCAGCTGAGCGCCGGCCACGGCGTCGCTGACGAGTCCGTCGAGCCCGACACCGCGGAGACGCCCAAAGCGCTCGGCGGCAAGCACCGTGCCGTCGAGGTGAAGGAGTCGTCCGAGCCGACCGTCGACGAGGCAGCCTCGACATCGGACACGAAGGCCGACAACGCCTCTGACACCGACAGCACCGACGGCACCCACAGCACCGATCAGACGACATCCGAGACGAAGAAGGCGGAGACCGACTCCCCAGCAGACGGCAAGACCGCGACGAAAGACGACTCGGAGAAGAAGAAGGCTGCTCCGTCGCTCGGCGGCAAGCACCGCAAGCCCGAGGCCGACGCCGCCTGACCTCACACAGCGATCGGCCCCCACGAACCGTGGGGGCCGATCGTCGTATGACTGGTACGTCGCGAAAGTGCTCACACCGCGGCCGCGAACGTCAATTCACAGCACAGGGAGCACTTTCGCGCAGCACGGTCAGGGCGGTGGAGGGGGTACTGCCGGATCGGGCAGGAACTGCACCAACCCCGGCGGGATGTTCGTCCCGGCAGGCGGAGCGGTCCCCGGCAGCGGCTCACCGAGTTGCTGCTGCGGCAACTGACCCAACAGCGAACCCCTCAGTCGCCCATCGCGGTACAGGTCGATGTAGCGACCCAGCCAGGTACGACCATTGACGTCGGCGTTCTCGTCCCCGGGCGCGACGTCGAACTGCTGGCCCTGTCCCGGCGCCGACGGCACCTCGTTCTGCGGCACCCCGTAGGCGTTGTTGAAGGCCCGCAGGTTCGGTACGACGCCCGGACCGGCGCCCGGCGCCGACGGCACCGCGTTCTGGCCGAGGACCGTGGTGCGGTCGATGCCGGAGATCGGCGGAGCCCCCAGCATTCCCGGAACAGCGGGTTGGTCCGCCTGAGCGAGCATGTTCCAGCCTTGCGGACCGAGCGGAGCACCGATCACCGGGATGGTCGGACCCGGCGCCGGCGCAGGCGCCGGTGCGGGCGGCAGTGGCTCCGGCGGCGCCGGCGGCTGGGCGTTGGCCACCGCCGCGAAGACGACAGCGGCACCGGCGGCCAGAAGCGCCGCCGGTGCCTGCCGGATCACCAGGGTCATACGGACTTCGTGACGCCGTAGTACGCCACGATGTCGTCGGTGTCGGTCGTAGAGCTGGTCAATGTCGCGTAGGACCGCAGGAACGACTGTCCCGCACACCCGTCGACCTTGATGTGTACGTCCTTGAGCGTGACGCGGGCGGGCGCCGCCTTGAACGACTTCTTGTCCACCGACACCTGGTTCACCGTGCCGGGCTTGAGGTGGATCTCGAGGGTGCCGGAGATCGGGAAGTTCACGCCCGTCGGCACGAGACCCCCGGTCAGCGTCGACCCCGACGTGCCGACACCCACCGAACCGATGAGCCGGACCTGGCCGAGCTCGATACCGCAACCGATCTGGTAGCCAGCCTCGAGCACGCCGCCGTTGAGCTTGGTCTTGCCGTTCCCGGTCACCGTGCCGACAAACGTTCCGCCGACCAGGTATTCGCGCGAGGACACCGCGGTGGTCAGCGGGGCGATCGGCAGCTGGGTCTCACCGGTGGCGGCGACGCTGAGCTGCCATCCGTCCGGCGACATGACCACTCCGGGCGGCGCGGATGCCACGACACCGTTGTCCGGCGGCGGCCCGGCGTCCGGCGGCGGCGCACCGTCGACCGGCGGCGGCAGTGGGGCCGGCGGAGCCGGCTGGGCGAGCGCGGTGGGTACCGCGAAAGCCGGGAGGACGAGGCCGGCGGCGGCCAGCGCGAGGAGCTTCTTCTTCATGGATACGATTGCCTCTCAGAGTCTTTCGGTCAGCGAAGTCTGTGATGACGAACGAGGGTCCGGGTGGGCCTACACCGCCTTCGTCACGCCGAGGTAGGTGACGACGTCGTCGGTGTTGTCAGTCGAGCTGGTCAACGTCGCATAGGACCGGATGAAGGACTGACCCGCGCACTGATCGGTCTTGACCCGCACACCGGTCAGCGTGATACGGGTCGAGGTGCCCTTGAAAGACTTCTTGTCGAGTGCCACCGTCGTGACCGTGCCGGGCTTGAGGTAGACCTTGCCCTGCAGGCTGAGGGAGGCGCCGAACGCCGGGTTACCCGTGAACGGGATGCCGATGCTGGGCGTGATGCTCGCGCCGGGGTTGATCTCCGTCTCGTCGGAGATGATGCCGCAGCCGATCTGCTCACCGGCCTCCATCGACCCGCCGGCCAAAGTGGTCTTGCCCTTGCCGGTGATCTTGCCCGTGAAGGTGCCGCTCACGAGGTACTCGCGCGACGAGATCGCGGTGGTCAGCGGCGCCACCGGAAGCTGGGTTTCGCTGCTCCCCGACACTTCCAGGTGCCAGCCGTCAGGGGTGTCGAGGATTCCGGGAGGGCCGGACGGGACCGCTCCGTCGGGCGGCGGCGGGACAGGTGCCGCGTCCGCGACAGGCTGTACACCTGGATTGGGAGGAGCCGGCTCCGCTGCGACAAGCGGCGCGACCCACACCGGTGCCGCCAGGCAGACAGCGGCGAGCGTGACATAGCGGTTCAACATTGGTTCGACGACGCCTCTCGTGGATGCGGGGAACGGGATATCGCCATTGACCCGCAGAGCGTCCACTGGCCGGGTGTCGTTCTGGTGAACGGGCGGCGACGGCCTCGAGCCCGGCGCCTATCGAGTGCACCTCTTTGCTGAAAGTACGCTGTGAGGTTCACTGTGAGCTTGTCGCCAACCTCTGAATAGTCCACAGCACGCCTCTGCCGGTTCGCCATCCGTTCACCTTGACCGCATTGAGTGCATCCACCGTGCGCTAGGAAACGTTGATTGCGAACGCTTCCCGTCGATAAATCAGGACAGTGAAGGAATCGGAGAACACCGTGACAATCGAACGCATCGTCGCGAAAGCCCTCTTACCCGCGTGCGGGAGCGTGTGCGCAGTTCTGTTGCTGTCATCGCCTGCCACTGCACAACCCGTCGACGCGATGGCCGATCCGGGTGCGCCGGCGATCCAGGTGGCCACTCCGGGCTCCGACAGCGCGGATCCCGCGGCGGTCGCAGCCTGCAGCCAGTTCGCCCAGGTGCTCGACTCCACGGCGACCTACTACGGGGACTTCGCCGACTCACTGGACGGTTACGCGACCGAGACCTACTCCGATCCCGCGGTGGAGAACAGTAATGTCCTGGGCCGCACCGCGTTACGCCAGGGCGCGGCCGTCGCGATGTCCGCCGCGAACACCCCGGGCGTGCCGCCTGGCGTGGCCGATCCGATGCGACGGTGGTCGGTCGACGCCACCAAGCTGCTCATCAAGATGGGCTTGCGGGGAGGCCGCGACACGCTGAACACGACCGCCGACGAGCTCAACAACGACGCTGTCGCCGCGCAACAGGCCTGCGCTGTCGCGGGCACACACGCATGAGACGACGGCGACGACGCTGGGCGGCTCTGGGCATCGCTGCGGTGGCGACGCTCGCAGCGGGGTGCAGTTATGCTCGACCGACAGCGAATCCTCCTGTACTCGTTCCCGATTCGGCATTGAGTGATCTCCTGCTGAGCACCAACGACGTGCAGTCAATGATGAACGGTGCTCCGTTGATCGCCCAGCCGGTCGACACCGCCATGGACGACAACCGCAACCTGCTCCCGAACGTGAACTGCCTGGGTGTCTGGCATCCGGGGGAATCCGCGATCTACGGCACGTCCGACGACGGGACGTGGGATTCCGTGCGACGCCAGTTGCTTCGCGCTCCTGGCAACGATCAGTGGCGGTCCTCCGTGGTCCAGTCGGTGGTGTCCTATCCGAGCGCCGATACCGCGCGCGATTTCGTCACCCGGTCTGCCGACCGCTGGTCCAAGTGCACCAACCACACGGTCAACATCACGCTGAACGATCAGCGCCTCCCCCGTTGGCGCAGCGGTGATCTCGATACCGGCACCGATCGTCTCCGCATGACCATCAGCCGGTCGGCCGGCGCCAGCACATCGTCGTGCGAGCATGTGATCTCGACACGTGCCAACGTGGTCATCGACGTGCTGGCTTGTGTTCCGAACACCGTCGAGGTGCGTCAAGCGAGCCAGATCGCCGATCTGATCGCCTCCCATGTCCCCACCACCGGGTAGTGAGACCTCCACCGGCCGACGCTCAGGCGGCCTACTACCTGACCATGCTCACCACGCGCTGGCAGGAGCTCGAGACCGAGATCGTCGAGCGTTGCACCGAATTGCGGAAGTTGCCGCCTGCAGCCCGGAAGTCGGAGCGGGGACGCAACATTCGTCGGTTGATCAAGCTGCGGCAGACCGAGGTGGCTTCTGTGCGCGCGATGTGCGCCGCACTGGTCGAGCGCGCCGACCGGGGCTAACCCAGTAGAAGGCGTGCCGCGGTCGCCAGTCTCCGAGCGATCTCCTCATAGGAGGCGTATCCCATGCCCGCTCTCACCAGTGCCCCGGAATACAGCAGTTCGAGCGTGTCGACGACACCGGGGTCGGCGTCGGCGCCGACGGCCTGCGACAGTCGGTCCCTGATGTCGCGACCGATACGCAGGCGCAGCACCTCGACATCGGGGTCACGTCCGAGCAGCGCTGCCGTCACCGCGCCGGCGAACTCCGGCTCGTCGGCCACCGGCTGGGAGATGTGACCCAACACCTCGATGACCCGTACGGCCGGATCCTCGGATCGGTGCGGTACACAGGGAGATCCGGCGAGGCGGCGCCAGAAGACCTCGGCCACCAGATGCTCTTTTGACGAGAAGTACGTGTATGCGGTCGCCGCGCCGACGCCGGCTTCAGCGGCGACTCGCCGCACCGTCAGACCGGCGAACCCCTCACGGCCGAGGACGGTGACCGCGGCCTGCCCGAGCCGCTCCACGGTTTCGACCTGCTTGGCCGTCAGGCGCCGTCGAGTCGACTCGTGGGCCGGATCGGACACATGTCCGGACGCTACTACAACCCACTGATGCCAGCAACGGTAGGTTGAAGGCCATGACGATGCCGCCTGCCGCCGCAACACTGTTCGAGCTCGCGCAGCGGGTCACGGGATTCATGCCCGCCGACGAGGGCCGAGCGCTCTACGACACCGCGCTGCGCTACCTGGGCGACGGGGTGGCTGTCGAGATCGGCACCTACTGCGGTAAGTCCACTGTGATGCTGGGTGCGGCCGCGCAGCAGACGGGGGGTCTGGTGTTCACCGTCGACCATCACCACGGCTCCGAGGAGCACCAGGCGGGCTGGGAGTACCACGACTCGTCGCTGGTCGACCCCGTCACCGGCCTGTTCGACACCTTGCCGACCCTGCGTCACACACTCGACGCGGCCGGCTTGGACGAGCACGTCGTCGCGGTGGTCGGCCGCTCCTATGTCGTGGCGCGCGGGTGGCGAACACCGTTGCGGCTGTTGTTCATCGACGGCGGCCACACCGAGGAGGCCGCGCAACGCGACTTCGACGGCTGGGCGCAGTGGGTGGAGAAGGGCGGTGCGCTGGTGATCCACGATGTGTTCCCCGATCCGGCCGACGGCGGTCAAGCGCCGTTCCACATCTATCGACGCGCTCTGGACTGCGGCGACTTCCGCGAGGTCGTCGCGACGGGTTCGATGAGGGTGTTGGAAAGGGTCACCGGCGAGGCCGGGACGCTCGGCGGACGCTAGCGCTCGCTGATCGCGCACTCGCAGTCGTACTCGCCCTCCAGGCCCCGCGGCAGATCGGAGCCGCGGAAGATGCCGCTGCCCGGAGTCGCCGAGGACAACGCGTCGGCAGCCAGGATCACCGCCGCCCCCGTCCATGTGGTGCGCTCCACGGGCCAGCGCTTTCCGTCGGCGTACACCAGACCGGTCCAGTAGGAGCCGTCCTCTTCGCGTAGATGATGCATCGCCGTGAACTGTTCATGGGCCCTGCTGCGGTCACCCATCGCCTCGAGTGCCAGCACCAGCTCACACGTTTCGGCACCGGTGACCCAGGGCCGGTCGTCCACGCAGCGGATGCCCAGACCGGGGACGACGAAGTCGTGCCAGCGGGCGTCGATGCGCTCCTGCGCGCGCGGGCCTCGGACGGCGCCGCCCAGCACCGGGTAGTACCACTCCATCGACCAGCGGTCCTTGACGGTGAATCCCTCGGGGTGCTCGGCGATGGCGTGCCCGAGACGCCCCACCGCGACCTCCCACTCCGGTTGCGGCTCGCCCAGATAGTCGGCCAGCGCCAGCGCACATCGGATGCTGTGGTGGATGCTCGAGCACCCCGTCAGCAGAGCTTCCTCGGCACGGCCGGAAGGACCTGCCGCCCAAGCGATCTCGCCGGTACTCTTCTGCAGGCTCAGGACGAAGTCGATGGCTTTGGTGACCACCGGCCACATCGATTCGGCGAAACCACGGTCGCCGGTCACGAGCACGTGGTGCCACACGCCGGTTGCGATGTAGGCACAGAAGTTGCTGTCGCTGTGGGGATCTTCGACGACGCCGGCACGAAGCTGGATCGGCCAGCTGCCGTCGGCCCGCTGCATGACCCGCGACCACTCGAAAGCCGCTCGCGCGTTGTCCAGCAGGCCGGCTGCGGTCAGCGCCATCGCGTTCTCGATGTGATCCCACGGGTCCGTGTGTCCACCCACCGACCAGGGAATCGCACCCGAAGACTCCTGCGTCGCGGCAATGGATTCCGCGGTCTGCAGGCACTGTTCGGGCGTGAAGACGCCTGCCACGTGGGGGACGTTGGCCATCAGCTCGGCTTGGTGAAGTAGAGGGCGACGCTCTTACCGATGACCGGGTTGAGAACCGCCTCGGCGGTTCGGGTCAACCAGGGGCGACTCATCATGTCCCACACCAGCATCTTGTGGTACGCGCCGACGGCGGGATGACCTTCCCGTTCGGTTCCGACCGCGCATTTGAGCCACCAGTACGGCGAGTGCAGCGCGTGCGCGTGGTGGGTGTGTGTCAACGTCAGTCCGTGCCCGAGCACCTTGTCGCGCAGTTCATCGGCCCGGTAGATGCGGATGTGGCCGCCCTCGTTGGCGTGGTAGGAGTCCGACAGCGCCCAGCAGATGCGCTCGGGCAGCCAGCGCGGAACCGTGATCGCCAGTGCTCCACCGGGTTTGAGGACGCGCACCAGTTCTGCGATGGCGCGGTCGTCTTCGGGGACGTGTTCGAGGATTTCCGAGGCGATCACGCAGTCGAACGTGGCGGCAGGGTACGGGAGATCCAGAGCGTCACCCTTGACGGCCTCACCTCTGGCCGATGAAGGCGCCTCCCCCTGCTCCTTCATCGCCTGCAGGATCGCGTCGACGTCGTTCAGATCGGCGGCGTTCTGGTCGAATCCGATGACATCGGCGCCGCGCCGGAACGCCTCGAACGTGTGCCGGCCGGCTCCGCAGCCGACGTCGATCACCTTGGTTCCCGCACCGACACCGAGGCGGTCGAAGTCCACGGTCAGCATGCAGCGACCCTTTCCCGAGCTTGTTGGTACACCGCCACCGTCTGTGCGGCAACGGATTCCCAGCTGAACACATCGAGTGCGCGGCGCCGTCCGTTGGCACCGAGCCTGCGCATTTCCAGTGGCGAGTCGAGCAGCTCACCCAGCACGGCGGTCAACTCGTCGACATTGGCCGGAGTCACCAATCGTGCACAGTCGCCGTCGGCGCCGACGACCTCGGGTAACGCGCCCGCCCGGCTGGCGACGATCGGGGTGCCGCTGGCCATCGCCTCCACGGCCGGCAGCGAAAACCCTTCGTAGAGTGAGGGAATGCACGCGACCTCGGCTGAGGCCAGCAGGTCGGCCAGTTCCGTGTCGGACAGCCCGCTGGAGCTGTGCACGATGTCGGAAATGCCCAATTCGGCGATGAGCTTCTCCGTGGGCCCGTTGGGTTCGAGCTTGGCGACCAGTTGCAGTTCCAGGTCCCGTTCCACGCGCAGTCGGGCGATCGCGTGCAGGAGATGGCTCACGCCTTTGAGGGGCACGTCGGCGCTGGCGATCGCGATGATCCGGTTGCGGACCCGATGTTCTGCCGGACCGAAGAGCTCGGTGTCCACTCCGAGGGGTACGACGTGCAACTGGCGCGGGTCGACCGCGAAGTCCTCGGCGATGTCGGTCGCCGACGTCGAGGAGACGGTGACGAGTTCGGGGATCCGGCGCGCGACCGCCTTCTGCATCTCGGCGAAGGCGTACCAGCGACGTACGAGCGGCTTGCGCCACCACGGCGCCGCTGCCACCTCGACGACACGGTCGCGCGTGATCGGGTGATGGACGGTGGCAACGACGGGCATTCCCAAGGCGGCGATGTCGAGCAGCCCGGTACCCAGACACTGGTTGTCGTGGACGACGTCGAAATCGTCGAGCCGATCGGCGAGCAGCCGGGCCACCCGCTTGCTGAACGTCTTCGGCTCCGGGAACCCCGCCGTCCAGGTGGTCAGCAGTTCCTCGAGGTCGATGCTGGTCCGGATCTCGCTGGGCCGCGGCACGCGGAAGGGATCCGGCTCGCGGTAGAGGTCGAGACTGGGCACCTTGGTCAGGCGCACGCGCGGATCGAGCCCCTCGGGATAGGGCTGTCCGGAGAAGAGCTCGACCTGGTGGCCGAGCTCGACCAATCCGCGGCTGAGGTGGCGCACGTAGACGCCCTGCCCGCCACAGTGTGTCTTGCTCCGATAGGACAGCAAGGCGATACGCATCGTCAGCTCACCTATGCCGGAGTAGGAAGATGGGTGCGAGTCCAGCGCGAGGAACCGCTGCGAGCTGGCCGAATCATGTGGCGCAAGAAATCCGAACCCCTCCTGGACATGTGTCCAGACTATAGTTTGACGTGCTAGCTGATGCAACGCGTCTGCTAGCTCTGACTACCACAATCGGTGCCGGCCGTCCTGCCCGACCTCTCGGTCACGACGGCGGGAAGCCGCCGGTGGCGACCGGACCCCATCGTTGCGGCGTGACCCTGATCAGGCACTTTCCTTGGTCCACCATCGCCTGCCGGTACTCGTCCCAGTCGGGGTGTTCACCGGCCACCGCGCGGAAGTACTCCACCAGAGGCTCGACCGCCGCCGGCAGCGCGATCACCTCGGCCGAACCGTCGACCTGGACGTAAGGACCGTTGAACTCATCGCTGAGCACCAGCACGCTGGCACGCGGGTTCCGGCGGATATTGGCCGCCTTGGCCCGCTGCGGATAGCTGGCCACCACGATGCGGCCCTGCTCGTCGAGACCGCCGGTCACCGGCGACGTCTGCAGCGACCCGTCGGCACGGAACGTGGTGAGCACCATCTGATGACGCGGTCGGATGAAGTCGTGCAGTTCGTCGGCGGCGACGGTGTCGGCAGTCGCATACTTTCGGGCCATCACCGCAGGATATTCGACGTGATGCTCCTATCTCTGTTAAGCGTCAAGCGACATCGATGAGCTGGGTGTTTAGCCAGCGGCGGTAGTTGGTGGCGAGGGTGTCGTCGCGTTTGAGGCCACGTTCGAGTCGGGAGATCTGGGTGGGCCAGACCCCGAAATGGTTGGCGACGGTGGTGAGGGTGATCTTGCGGGCTTGTCGGGTGGGGCGTAGATCGCTGTAGTCGTCGATCGGGCTGGGTGCGGTGAGGTGTCGAAACATTTCGCGGGCGATGGCTCGTTTGAGCAGCCGCAGGACGTCCTTTTTGGAACGTCCGACAGCCAGTTGTCGGGCGACGTAATCGCGGGTGCGCGGCTCATGGGACCAACGCACTAGAGCGATGCGGTGCAAAGCGTTGTTGGCGGCGCGGTCTCCACCGCGGGAGAGCCGATGCCGGGTGGTCTTTCCCGAGGAGGCGGGTATCGGCGCGGCGCCGGCGAGCATCGCGAACGCTGCCTCGCTGCGGAGGCGGTGGCTGTTGGTGCCGGCGGTGATAAGCAGTTGGGCGGCAGTATCGGGCCCGACGCCGTAGGCCGCCCGCAGGGCGGGGTTGAGCGCTGTGGTCAGGGAATCGAGCTCGGCGGCCAGGTCGCGGTCTTGGCGCTCGAGGAACTCGATGCGCTGTGCCAGTGCTTTGCAGGCGATCAGCACCGATACGGCGGTAGGGTCCTCGTGCGCGGTGGGGCGACACCGCGCCAGCGCGTCGATCAGGCGCAGCGTCGTGGGGTAGCGGCGATAACGCTCGCGGAGCTCGGCCGGAGCGGTGACCAGGAGGTCTTTGATCTGATTGATCGCTGCAGTGCGGGCTTTGATCGCGCCGCGGCGGGCGACCAATAGAGCTTTGAGCGCCCCGGTGTGGGGGTCTTTGGGCACGGCTAGGCTGTGGCCGGCCAACACCGCGCGGGCAGCGCTGTAGGCATCGAGTGGATCAGATTTCCCTTGCTTACGCCGTGCGGCGCGGTCGGGACGATTGACCTCGACGGTGTGAATATCGTTGGCCTGCAATGCCTGTGTGATGCCCGCGCCATAGGAGCTGGTTCCCTCAACGCCGACGGAGACGACCTCGCCGAAGCTACGCGCCCAGCAGATCGCCGCCCAATACCCGGTCGGGCTGGTGGCAAATTCGGCATCACCGAGCAGTTGACTGGTATCGGTGATCGCGGCCAGGTGAATGGTGTCGAGGTGGGTGTCGATGCCGATGACGACGCGACGTCGGGGTGTCACGATGGTGGTGTCCTCTCCGTGCAATGAACCGTGCGATGAGTGACAACCCGGTAGGGCGGGCAGACAAGACATTGATGAGGCAGCGGACAGGCTCCTGATTAAGTCATGTCCGCCCTACCAGGGCTGTTGCGGTGCTTGCCCGCACGTCGCCGGTGAGACAAATCAATTGGAAGACAACCCAACAGGGCGTCAGTCAGCGGACGAGTCATCACCGGCGGCGAACGAGCAAGACCATCCTCACCCGAAACTGATTAACAGCATCAATGTCGGTGGTGCCCCATAGAGTCTCGAACATGAGTGCGGCTCCTCATGTTTTTGTGGGTAGCTGGGGGTGTAGTCCGCCGCGGCAGAGGTAGATCATTGCGGCCAGTGTTTGGGCGGAGTGGTGGCCGTAGCCGCGGGCGTTGACGAGCCTGGTGGTGGCGTTGATGCCTTCGAGGAGGGCGTTGGAGATGCGGAGTTCGATGGCGGCCAGAATGGGCTCGAAGTAGGTCTGGAAGCGTTTGCCGAGGGAGATGAAGACGGGGATGCGGGAGCGTTTGGCGGCGGTGATCCAGGCTTTGAGTCGTTGGCGGGCGACCCCGGGTGGATGGTCGTAGCGGTAGAGGTCGCGGGCTTGTTCTTTGAGGGTCCAGGCCCGTCCGATGCGTCGGTTGGTGCGGGTGATGTGGTTGACCAGGTCGCGTTTGGTGTCGCTGAGTTTGTTCTCTCCGGTGCGCAGCGCCCAGCGTCCGGTTTTCCAGTCTGCGGTGCTCATTGCGGTCCGGCCGGGTCCGGTCATCGATTCGGCGTAGACGCGGTCTAGGGCGCGGTTGACCCATTGCATCAGGTGGAAGCCGTCGTAGCAGATGACCGCCTTGGGGAGATGTTCTTTCGTGGCGCTGGTGTAGATGCTTGAGACGTCCATGCTGACTGCTTCGATCTGGTCGAGGATCGAATCAGGTTGACTGTCATAGAAGTTCGTTAAGGACTCCTTGCTTCGTCCGGGCTGGATATCGATGACGGTGCCGGTGTCGTGGTCGCCGATGATCGTCAGGTAGCGGTGCGGGTGGCGGTAGCAGATCTCATCGACGCCGATACGGTAGAGCGTGTCGAGTCGGCGTTGGTCGAGCAATTCGGCGACGCCTCGGTGGATGATCGCGGTCACCGTCTCCCAGGCGCAGCGCATCAACGTCGATACAGAGGTGCGGTCGGTGCGTTGAGCCAGCCACAGCACCATGTCTTCGAAGTCGCGGGTATGGCGGGCTAGGGGTCGGGCCCAGGGCACCGCTTCGGTGGTCACTCCACACTTGGGGCAGTTCACTCGCCGAATGTCATAGACCAGCCAGAGCCGGCAACGCGCCAGGTCAAGATGTCGCCACCGCCGGCGGCGCCGATCGTATGCGGTGGGCCACCGTTTGCCGCACGGACAGGTCATCAGCCGGGCTCGGGGCCGAAGCATGACCTCGATGTCGCCATCGCCGATCACGACGTCGGTGACGGTGGCTCCGGGAATGGCCAGCAGACGGTTAAATGCAGTACTGACGCGCACGCGGATCGTTCCTTGTGGTTGCGGTTGGTGTGGTAACCCCGAAACCTAGAGGCACACCGCGTGCGCGTCCCTCAATTCACCCAAGGAACGCCGATCCCGTTGTATCGCACCGCAAAACCTTGCTGACCAGCATGAATGCGCCCATGAGAACACTAGGAGCGCCACATGAGTTCGAATGATGTGTTCACCGCCCTCGACGCCCTCGATATCGCCTACCGTGCGCTGGCCGACCTGCCGCTGCACGAACTCCGCCCCACCGATCTGCGCGCGCTGACGGTGCGGCTCGAGGAGCTGGACAAGGCGGTCGTCGCCCTCCAACGCCGCATCATCCGTCGGCTGGTGAGCGGGCCTCCGCCGGCGGAGCTCGGCGGCGGTTCGTGGGCCCAGGTGCTGTCCCGTCGATTGCGCATCTCCGTCGGCGAGGCGCAACGGCGCATCGTGGAGGCCGGCGGCCCCCGCAGGCGTTGTCCGCGTGATCGGTGGATTTCGATGTCACCGTGGGTACCCCGTCAGCCGAGGCGCAGGGAGAAGGCGGTGGTGCGCATGTTCGGATCGATCGGCCGGCCGACAACTGAGGTGACATCCGTGCTGATGTCCGCGGGGGTGCCGTCGTGACCTTCGACATCACCCCGACCGTCGCCCAGCACGACTTGGCAAGGCGCACACACGAATTCGCAGAGCAGGTCGTTCGACCCGTAGCCGCCGAGTACGACCAGCGCCAGGAATTCCCATGGCCGGTTCTCGAAGAGGCGGCGCAGAGGGGCTTCTAGAGTCCGCTGTTCTACCGAGATCTCATCGGCGACCCGACCGGCCTGTCCCTGCCGATGTTCATGGAGGAACTGTTCTGGGGCTGCGCCGGCATCGGACTGGCCGTGGTGATGCCCGCGCTGGCGCTGTCGGCGATCGGACAGGCCGCCTCACCCGAGCAGATGCTCCAGTGGGCGCCGGAGTGCTTCGGCACCCCGGGTGACATCAAGCTCGCCGCGCTAGCGATCTCCGAACCAGAGGGCGGCAGTGATGTCCGGAATCTGCGGACGACGGCCCGGCGCGACGGTGACGGCCCGGATGCGGACTGGATCATCGACGGCCACAAGATGTGGATCGGCAACGGCGGCATCGCCAATGTGCATGTCGTGAATGCCGTCGTCGACCAGGAGCTGGGCCACAAAGGTCAGGCGCTGTTCATCGTGCCGGGCGGCACCCCGGGCTTGGAGATGGTCCGCAAGCTCGACAAGCTCGGCTGCCGCGCTTCGCACACCGCCGAGCTGAAGTTCAACGGCGTGCGAGTGCCGGCGGAGAACCTCCTCGGCGGACACGAGAAGCTCGAGCACAAGCTGGCCAAAGCACGCGAAGCCGTCGAGGGCGGCAAGCACTCGGGCTCCGCCACGCTGGGGACGTTCGAGCAGACGCGGCCGATGGTCGCCGCCCAGGCGCTCGGAATCACCCGGGCCGCACTGGAATACGTCACCGAATACGCCAAGCGGCGCGAGGCCTTCGGCGGGCCCATCATCGACAACCAGGGCATCGCGTTCCCGCTGGCAGATCTGGCCACGGGGCTGGACGCCGCCCGGTTGTTGACCTGGCGGGCGTCGTGGATGGCGGCCACGGGAGTGCGGTTCGAACGCGGCGAGGGCTCGATGTCGAAGTTGGCCGCCAGTGAATTGGCGGTGCGGACCACCGAGCGGGCCATCCAGACGATGGGCGGCTGGGGCTACATCAAGGACCACCCCGTGGAGAAGTGGTACCGGGACGCGAAGCTCTACACCATCTTCGAAGGCACCAGCGAGATCCAGCGGATCGTCATCTCCAACGCGCTGGGGGCCGCTGAGGGCAGACCACCACTGCACGTCGACCTGGAACCCACCGGCGGTCCGCTGAACCGCATGTTCGGGCGCGGTACACCCGCGCGCACGCAGGCGGCCAACACTGCGCTCGCGATGAAGGACCGGGTGCCGGCGCCGGTGATGAACGCTGCCATGAAGGTGCTGCGCCCGCCCAAGAAGTGACGCCGTGCCGCAAACCCGCGGGCGTGGTTGCCAGCAACACATCGAGGCGGGGGCGCGCGGACAGAACTGGCGCCCGTGGTGTGATCGTCGGCTGCGCCGGGCGCCGGACGTTCGCACGCATGCACCAGGCAGTGGCAGCAGCGACGTCATGAACGCGTCAAGATGTCGGTTGGTGAAAAAACCCGATACCCCTGGTTTCACCTGAGGTGCTTCTGGCAACATTACCGCCCAGTAAGGACTCCATCGGCACGGGTGAACAGGAATGACGATGACGCATTCTCGACCGGACGTCGCGGTGCTCGCACAGGGCAGCGAAGGTGGTGGCGCCGAACTCAGCCAGGTGTTCGGCCTGTCCGCAGTGGCTCTCGCCGTCACCGCGGTCCTGCTGTGGATCGGATATCTGCACCGCCAGCACAGGATCTCCTGGCTGGCCGACCTCGCCGAGTGGTTGGGCCGTAAGTTCCACCGGCCGGGATGGGTGGCACTGCCCGTCGCGATCTTCGTCAGCGCGATCATCTGCGCGCTGTTCGGCTTCATCTGGGACGTCAGCCTGCACATCGGCAAGGGCCGCGATCCCGGTCCGCTGGCCAACCCGGCGCACTACTTCATCATCATCGGGCTGTTCTTCGTGTTCATCGCGGGATGCACGGCGATCGTGCTGCCCTTCGACAAGCCGGGTCCGGCCGCCGTCCGCATCACCGACAACTGGTACGCCCCGGTCGGCGGCATCGTGATGGCCGGCTGCGGCATGTACGCGCTGATCGGCTTCCCGCTCGACGACGTGTGGCACCGCATCTTCGGCCAGGACGTCACGCTGTGGGGTCCGACGCACCTGATGATGATCGGCGGCGCCGGCTTCTCCACGATCGCCGCGGCCTATCTGGAAGTCGAAGGCAAGCGAGCGGTCGGCGCGGACGCCCCGCGCGACGGCATCGGGCTGAAGTTCATCCAGTACCTCGCGTTCGCCGGTGTCCTCATCGGCCTCTCGGTGTACCAGATCGAATTCGACTTCGGGGTGCCGCAATTCCGGCAGGTGTTCCAGCCGATGCTGATCGCGGCGGCGGCCGCGGTGGCTCTTGTCGCCGCCCGCATCTTCCTCGGTCGCGGCGCGGCGATCATCGCCGCCGTCGTGGCCATCGGTCTGCGCGGGATCATCGCGTTCATGGTCGCGCCTCTGCTCGACGCGCCCGTGAACTGGTTCCCGCTGTATCTCGGCCCCGCCCTGGTCGTGGAGTTGGTGGCGCTCACACCGCTGTTCAAACGTCCGGTGCTCTTCGGCATGGTCAGCGGCCTGGGCGTCGCCACCGTCGGGCTGTGGCTGGAGTCGCTGTGGATCGACGCCATCTACCCCTACCCGTGGCCGACCAGCATCTGGCCCGAGGCGCTGGCGATGTCCGTGCCCGTCGCCATCTTGGCGGGCGGCTGCGGAGGCATGATCGGCATGGTCCTCACCGGGCGGAAGCTGCCCGGTCGGGCGATGTCCATCGGCCTGGTCGTGCTGACCGTGCTCGCGATCGGAGGCGCCACCGCCAACGGCCTGCGATATTCGGTGCCGCAGAACGAGACTGCGACCTTCGCGCTGACGGAAACCCAGGGGCCCGGCCCAGGACGCTTCGTGACCGCCGATGTGCGCTTCAACCCTCCGGACGCGATCAGCGACGACCCCAACTGGGTGTCGGTGCTCGCGTGGCAGGGCGGGCTGGCCAACGAACGCGGTCAGTTCATCGATCACCTCGACCAGGTGGGGCCGGGCCATTACGTCTCGACCAAGCCGATGCCCGTGTCGGGGCAGTGGAAGACGCTGCTGCGCGTCCACGACGGCACCACACTGACCGCGGTGCCCATCTTCCTTGCCGGAGATCCGGGTATCGGCGCCGAGGAGGTACCGGCCGAGGCGCAGTTCACCCGGCCGTTCGTCTCGGAGATCACCATCCTCCAGCGCGAGCGCAGCCCCGACATCCCCGCCTCGCTGTGGCTCATCGGCTGCCTCATCGTGCTGGTCTGCACTCTGGCGATGATCGCCGGGATCAGCTGGGGTGGTGGCCGCATCAACAACAACGAGCCGACCGGCAGCGAGAACGAGCTGCAACCCTCCGCGCAGGCATGACCCCGGCGGCGGAGGTGGTGATCCTCGCGGATCACTCGATCTGGTTGGCGCTGCCCGCGTTCGCCCCGGCGTTCGTGGTGGCCGGCGTGGTGTTCTACATCGCCAGGAAGAACCGCAAGAAGTCCGACGAGACAGGGGAACCGTGAGAAGACTTCTCGTGCTGAGTGCCGCTGCGGCTCTGCTGATCGCCGGGTGCGGAGGCAACAAGAGTGACGACGCCGGCACCGCGAGTTCCAGCGCGGGCGGCCCGGCGCCGACGCAGATGACCGACGCGCAGAACCCGCCGCAGCGGGTCGTGGTCGACGTGACGATCAAGGACGGCCAGGTCACGCCGACCAACGAACAATTGCAGGCGAAGGTCAACCAGCCCATCGTGATTCAGGTCGACAGTGACGCCGTCGACGAACTGCACGTGCACTCCACGCCCGAGCATTCGTTCCCGATCGCCGTCGGTCCCGGCCAGACATTCCAGTTCTCCGCCGGCGTACCCGGGCGCATCGACATCGAACTGCACGAGCTGAACAAGACCATCGCCACCATCGCCGTTCAGTGACCTCCCACGTGCTCGCCCACGGGTTGGGCGGCTCGACCGATCTGCCGATCCCGTTCACGTACGCCCTGATCGGTGCGGCCTGGGCACTGACGTTCACGTTCGCCGTCGTCGCGCTGGCGTGGCGGACACCGAAGTTCGACGCAACGCGGCCGGGCCGGGCTCTTCCCGGCGTGGTCACGCGTGTCGTCGACGCGACGGCGACCCGCTGGATCGTGACGGTGCTGACGCTGGTGTTGACGGCGTGGGTGGCGATGGCCGCCGTCTTCGGGCCGCAGACATCCGACAACGCGCTCCCCGGCGTGTTCTACGTGCTGCTGTGGGTGGGGCTCGTCGCGCTGTCCCTGCTGTTGGGCCCGGTGTGGCGGGCCATCTCGCCGGTCCGTGCCGTGCACCGCGTCATTGGCAGACCCTCGCTGGGACGCAGCTACCCCGAGCGGCTGGGGTACTGGCCGGCCGCGGTGGGCTTGTTCGCATTCGTCTGGCTCGAGTTGGCCAGCCCGGATCCCGGGTCCCTGCACGCGATCCGGATCTGGCTCCTCGTCTACCTGGCCATCACGTTCGCGGGCACGCTGTGGTGCGGCACCCGATGGTGCGCCCGCGCGGATCCGTTCGAGGTCTACAGCGTCGTCGCGTCCCGGCTCTCTCCGATGCGCCGCAATCCCGACGGCCGGATCGCGATCGGCAACCCGTTCGATCACCTGCCGACGCTGCCGGTGCGCCCCGGCGTCGTCGCGGTGCTGTCAGTGCTGCTCGGCTCGACCGCGTTCGACAGCTTCTCCGCGACGCCCGCGTTCCGCAATTTCTCCGACCGGGTCACGGACTCGGCGGTGACGGCCAGCCTGCTGCGGACGGCGGGTCTGCTGCTGTTCGCCGTAGTGGTCGCGGGGTCCTTCACCCTGGCGGCCCGCTGCACCGGAGGCGTGGATGCGCAGCGGCGGCGTGAACTGCCGGCCGAGATGGCCCATTCGCTGATCCCGATCGTCATCGGTTACGTGTTCGCCCACTACCTCACCTACCTGGTCGAGCGCGGGCAGGAGGCGATCATCCGGCTGGCGGACCCGCTCGGTCGAGGCTGGAATGTCCTGGGTCTGGCCGACAACGAGGTCAGCTACCTGCTCTCGATGCATCCCGCGGTGGGCGCCACGCTCAAGGTGGGCTTCGTCGTCGCCGGCCACATCGCCGGTGTCATCGCCGCGCACGACCGCTCATTGGCTTTGCTCCCGCGGGCGCATCAGGTGACCGGGCAGCTGGCCATGATGTTGGTGATGGTCGGCTACACATTCCTGGGGTTGTATTTGCTGTTCGGTGGCTGACTTCGCATACCGGGGGCGTCTCCGACGCTATCGTGCTCGATGTGCCCGGCGTGGACTCAGGAGAGCAGGCGCTCGACGGTGACGAACCGCAGCGCGTCGGATGGTTCACATTCCACTTCGACGACGAGCGCTGGGAGTGGTCGAAAGCGGTGCAGATCATGCACGGCTACGAACCCGGCACGGTGACGCCGACCACCGAACTCGTGCTCTCCCACAAACATCCCGACGATCGTCAGACGATCGCCGCGACACTGGAGGAGATGCGCCGAGCCCACCGGCCGTTCTCCACTCGGCATCGCATCGTCGACACCCGCGGTGATATCCGCGACGTCGTCGTGGTCGGCGACCGGATGACCGACGAGCAGGGTCAGGTGGTCGGCACACACGGCTTCTATGTCGACGTCACCTCGACCGGGACGATGACCCAGGAGATGGTCACCGCCGCGTTGGCGGAGATCGCCGAGAACCGCGCGGTGATCGAACAGGTGAAGGGCATGCTGATGCTCATCTACCGGGTGGACGGCGACGCCGCGTTCGAGTTGCTGCGCTGGCGCTCACAGGAGTGCAACGTCAAGTTGCGCGCACTGGCCGAGCAGCTGCTCGCCGACTACCAGCAGCTCGACTACCGGGACACACTGCCGAGCCGGGAGACGTTCGATCACCTGCTCCTGACCGCCCATCAGCGGGTCAGAGGCAACGGCGATACCGTGGGTGGATGAACGCGCTCATCATCGTCGACGTGCAGAACGACTTCTGCGAAGGCGGATCGCTGGCCGTCGAGGGCGGTGCCGCCGTGGCGCGCGCCATCACCGGCCTGCTGGGCGGCGAGCACGGCTACGACCACGTGGTGGCCACCAAGGACTTCCACATCGACCCGGGTGAGCATTTCTCCGATCACCCGGACTACGTCACGTCCTGGCCGCGGCACTGCGTCGTCGGCACCGACGGCGCCGAGTTCCACCCCGATCTGGATGCCACGCCCGTGGAGGCGGTGTTCTACAAGGGCCGGTACTCGGCCGCCTACAGCGGCTTCGAGGGCGTCGACGACGACGGCACCTCGCTGGCCGACTGGCTGCGCCGGCGCGATGTGGACACCGTCGACGTCGTGGGCATCGCCACCGATTACTGCGTCAAGGCGACCGCCGCCGACGCCGCCGCCCACGGGCTGACCACCCGTGTGCTGCTCGATCTCACCGCCGGCGTCGCTTCCGCGTCGACCGACGAAGCCGTCGGCGCCCTACGAGCCGCCGGCGTGACCGTCCACTGACGACGAATCTGTGACCCATCGGACGGTTGCACCGTCCCAGTTCTGGGCATCCGCTACCGCCACAGCCGATCGAACACCAGGAGAGTTCCTTGACTCAGACCGCCGCCTCGCCGGACACCTCCTTTCCGCTCGAGGTGTGGCCCGGCAAGGCCTACCCCCTCGGCGCCACCTACGACGGCTACGGCACCAACTTCGCGCTGTTCAGTGAGGCCGCCGAGAAGGTCGAGCTGTGCCTGTTCGACGCAGCCGGCGACCAGACCGCCTGCATCACGCTGCCCGAGGTCGACGGCTTCGTCTGGCACGGGTTCATCCCGAGCATCGAGCCCGGCCAGCGCTACGGCTACCGGGTGCACGGCCCCTACGACCCCGAGAACGGTCTGCGCTGCAACCCGAACAAGCTGCTGCTCGACCCGTATGCGAAGGCCATCGACGGAAGTTTCGAGTGGGACCAGTCGCTGTTCAGCTACAACTTCGGCGACCCGGACAGCCGCAACGACGACGACTCGGCCGCCAACATGCCCAAGTGCGTCGTGATCAACCCCTTCTTCGACTGGGGCGTCGACCGGCCACCGAACCACGAGTACGCCGACTCGGTGATCTACGAGGCCCACGTCAAGGGCCTCACGATGACGCATCCCGACATTCCGGAGCAGATCCGCGGCACCTACGCCGCCGTGGCGCACCCGGCGATCATCGAGCACCTGAAGTCGCTCAACATCACCGCGATCGAGCTGATGCCGGTGCACCACTTCGCCAACGATTCGACGCTGGTGGACAAGGGCCTGTCGAACTACTGGGGCTACAACACCATCGGCTTCTTCGCGCCGGACTTCAAGTACAGCTCCAACCCGAACCCGGGCGGACAGGTCCAGGAGTTCAAGGCGATGGTGCGGGCGCTGCACGAGGCGAACATCGAGGTCATCCTCGACGTGGTCTACAACCACACCGCCGAGGGCAACCACATGGGTCCGACGTTGTCCATGCGCGGCATCGACAACGCCGCGTACTACCACCTCGTCGACGACGACAAGCGGTTCTACATGGACTACACGGGCACCGGCAACAGCCTCAACGTCAGCCATCCGCACACGCTGCAGCTGCTGATGGACTCGCTGCGGTACTGGGTGACCGAGATGCACGTCGACGGATTCCGCTTCGACCTGGCCTCGACACTGGCCCGCGAGTTCTACGAGGTCGACCGCCTGGCCACGTTCTTCGAACTCGTGCAGCAGGACCCGACGGTCAGCCAGGTCAAGCTGATCGCCGAGCCGTGGGACGTCGGCCCGGGTGGCTATCAGGTGGGTAACTTCCCGCCGCAGTGGACGGAGTGGAACGGCAAGTACCGCGACACCGTCCGCGACTTCTGGCGCGGCGAAGGCGCCAGCATCGACGAGTTCGCCTACCGGTTGACCGGCTCGTCGGACCTCTACGAGCACACCGCGCGCCGGCCTGTCGCGTCGATCAACTTCGTCATCGCCCACGACGGGTTCACGCTGCGCGACCTGGTGTCGTACAACGAGAAACACAACGAGGCCAACGGCGAGGACAACAACGACGGCGAGAGCCACAACCGGTCCTGGAACTGCGGGGTCGAAGGGCCCACCGACGATCCGGAGATCAACGCGCTGCGCGCCCAGCAGGAACGCAACTTCATGGCCACGCTGCTGCTGTCCCAGGGCGTGCCGATGATGTGCCACGGCGATGAGCTCGGACGCACCCAGGGCGGCAACAACAACGGCTACTGCCAGGACAACGAGATCACCTGGATCGACTGGTCCACAGTCGACGAGGGCCTGCTGGACTTCACGCGCGCGGTCGCGGAATTGCGGGCCAATCACCCCGTGTTCCGGCGGCGCCGGTTCTTCTCCGGCAAGCCCGTCGGCCGCCGCGGCGTCGCCGGACTTCCCGACATCGCGTGGTTCAGTCCGGACGGCACCGAGATGAGCGGCGAGGACTGGGAGGCCGGCTTCGCGAAGTCGCTCACGGTGTTCCTCAACGGCCACGGCATCCCGGACATGGATGCGCGCGGCCAGCGGGTGATCGACGACTCGTTCCTGCTGTGCTTCAACGCCCACTACGAGCCGATCGAGTTCACGTTGCCGCCCAAGGAGTTCGGGAAGGCGTGGGTGCAGGAGATCCACACCGCCGAACTCACCCCCGACGGTGAGCCGGCCGAAGCACACCCGGCAGGGGCGACGCTCGAGGTGCCGGCGCGGGCGACCGTCGTGCTGCGGGCGCAGACCGACTGACCCCCACCATGAAAGACGTTGCGCGGCATCGCGCTTAGCGGCCGGGTTCAGCGTCTTTACCGCATCGATGTGTTAGCTTGAGAGAGCTGTTGCAGCCGTGGCCGCCTGTTGGCGGGCGTCATGACGCCCTGCCACCGGTCGGGCGGGCCGGAGTAGGAGCCGTAGAGCGGCGGTGACCTACCGGGTGGCCACGGTTGCCAGCTTGTTCGGCCGTCAGCTCGCCACGATGCGCTCGATCGACCGCATCGGGATCGGCAGCCATGTCGGCCGGAACCGGGCCTCGTACGCCGCCTCGTAGACGGCCTTGTCCAGCTCATACGCAGCCAGGATGTGCCTCGCCGCAGCCGGATCCGACCCGCCGCCGGCGGCGTACCCGTCGCAGAAGGCGGCACTGTTGCGCTCCACCCACTGCCGCGCCCGCTCCGCGAGCTCGCGGCCACCGCCGTCACCGTCACCGCGCTCGACCACCAGCTGGTAGGCGGCGTATTCGAACGACCGCAACACCCCTGCCACGTCACGCATCGGCGAGTCCGGTCGACGCCGCTCCTCGAGCGGCGCTCCGGGTTCGCCCTCGAAGTCGATGAGCACCCAGCCGTCCTCGGTCCGCAGCACCTGGCCCAGATGCAGATCTCCGTGCACGCGCTGCACGAGCATCGTCTCGCCGGCCAGGGCGCGATAGCGCGCTTCGATCCGAGGCGCATGCTCGGCCAGCGCGGGCGCGGCGTCGACCGCGGTGCGCAACCGGTGCAGCACCGTGTCGACGGGGAACGGGACGGTCGAGGTTCCCAGGGCGTCGGCCAGCGCGGCGTGCACCGAGGCCACCGCTTCCCCGAGTGGGCGGGACTCGGCGGTGAAGTCGGAGAAGTCCTCGCGGGTGCTGGCCGTCGCCATGTCCCAGCCCTCGCAGCTGCCGGCCGCGAACGCGGTCACCATGCCCAACGCGGACGGCTCCGCCGGATCGGTCTCGGAGGTGGTCTCGAACGATCCGAACAGCGTCGCGACATGGCTGTTGTGTGCGCGCGCCAATACCTGGTTCAACTCGATGTCGGGATTGATGCCTGCTGTCACCCGGCGGAACACCTTGAGGATGGCGTCGCTGCCGAAGATCACGCTGGTGTTGCTCTGTTCGGCTCCCGACACCCGGGGCGCCGCGTCGAGCGGCAACGTGGCGCCGGGCTCCTTGGCGAACGTCAGCGGACCCGCCGTCGCCGACTCGTCGATCAGGGTGAGCAGACGGCTGGCCGCGGCGGGGTCGAACATGGCGTCGTAGGCGAACCGACCCTCGTCGGACCCGATGGCCGCGAGGTCACCGAACTCGGGCACCGGGGTGTCGCTCCAGCGGATCAGCACCTGGTAGCGCTCGGTGGTGTTGTCGGCGTATCCGACGTCGAGCAGGACGTGGTCGAGATCGGCACCGAGGGAGGTCACGGCGGCGGGTTCGGCACGGGTCAATTGGCGGGTGCGACCGGCGTACCAGCGCTGTCGCACGATCCAGTCAGCGAACGGCAATCTCATCACGGTGTCTCTAGTACCCGTTCCGGCGCCGTGGACCTCACGCTCAGGCGAGGAAACGCTCTGCACCGGCAGTGCGCACGAAGCGCAGGCTGTTGGCCTGCCGGTAGCCGACCACGCCGCCGCCGAAGGTCAGCAGGATGAGGCCGGCGAGCCCGGGAAGCGCCACGGCGGCGAGCTGCGCGACGGTCGGACTCACCATGGAGCGTGGCATCGATTCGGGTCGCGGCCCCGCACCGGTGGCCATCGGTCGTGCGGTGGCGCCGGGCGTCGGGGCGATCGAACCGCGGATCGTCGGGGTGCTCGCCCCGGCGACACCGGGGGCGGTCACGCCCGGTTCGGCAGCGACGGCGCCGGGTGTGCGGGCGCCGGCCCGGGCTCCGGTTCCGGCGGCCGTGATGGCGCGGGGAACGGTCACGACCAGCGGCGCGTGCAGCACCGCCGGGTCACGACCGGCGCCGCCGCCACCCCCTCCGCCGGCGGTGCCCGTGGCGGCGTCCACCACCGGAGCCTCCTCCTGGGTGCGGAACGACGGCCCCGGCGGCGGGGCGGGCGGCACGATCGACAATGCCGACAGGAACTGCGTCAGGGTGGGTACGGGGATCTCGACGGTGGTGTAGAAGTTGCGCGGCAGAGGGAGCTGGCCCGACGGGATCTCACCGGGGGCGGGTAGCCGCAGCATCGGGAGCGTCAGCGAGCGGCCGGAGTCGGCCTTGCCGGACTCGCGCGAGGACGGCGGGGAATCGGGTTCGGAGGGTTCGCGTGAGCCCCCGCTGCGCGTGGGTTCGTCGACGTCGGTGTCGACGGAGACCGACGAGTCCGTATCGGGAGGGTCGATCGACGCCGTCGAGCCACCGGTGGAGGTGTCGGTCGACGTGTCCTTCGGCGCCTCGGAACCGGAATCCTTCTCGCCGGAGTCCGACGTGGTCTGCGAGGAACCGTCGCCGTCCGACGGCTGAGCCAGGACGGGTGCGGCGCCGATCCCGCTGAGGAAGACGACCGTGACGAGCGCACCGGCGGCCGCGAAGACACGCGATGCGGGCCGCCCCATGATGTCCCCTCATTCAGCCGGACGCAGTACCGAACCCGGGATCGAATCCAAGCCGTTGACTATCTGGGCAATTCTCGCACATCAGCACAAGCCCACGGCCGGTTCGGAGTTTGCTGAGCGCCGCCGGAAATCGACGCGTGCGTCAGTGGTTCATGGTGCCAGCTATGGTGCCGTGGTGACGTCCGGAAGCCGACCCCGCGATCACGGCGACCCAGGCGATGCGCCGACCATTCCGCCGCCGCTGCGCGAACCCGTCAATCCGGCCCGCCCGTCGGCGGCCGAAGAGGCCCGCACGATCGCGGCGTCGACGAATTCCGCCACGCTGGCGACGCTGACCGCCGACGGCGACCCGTGGGCGTCGTTCGTGACCTACGGCCTGCTCGGCGGCGCCCCGGTGCTCTGCGTGTCGAATCTGGCCGAGCACGGCCGCAACCTGGCGGCAGACCCGCGCGCGAGCCTCGCCGTCGTCGCCCCCGCCACCGAGTCCGATCCGTTGGCGAACGCGCGCATCACGATCGCCGGACATGTGGAACGGCCGAGCGGCGACGAGCAGGCCGCCGCCCGCGACGCGCACCTGGCGGCGGTCGCTGCGGCCAAGTACTACATCGACTACACGGACTTCACGCTGTGGGTGTTGCGGGTGAACCGCGTGCGGTGGGTCGGCGGCTACGGCCGCATGGAATCCACGACCGGCGCCGATTACGCCGCCGCCGAGCCGGACCCCGTCAGTCCGCACGCCGCGGGCGCGATCACCCACCTCAACGACGATCACGCCGACGCACTGGCGGCGATGGCACGCGAACTGGGCGGCTACCCGGACACCACCACCGCGTCGTGCACCGGCGTGGACCGATACGGACTCGACCTGCGTGTCATGACCGAACGCGGAATGGCCTACACACGAATCGGTTTCGCCGCTCCCCTGGGTTCGATCGACGAATTGCGTTCCGCCGCGGTCGAGTTGACGCGTCGGGCCCGCGGGCAGTGATCCAGGGCGGGCACTACGATCGCGCTATGTCCGAGCAGATGCAGCGTCCCGAGACCTGGCAGGCCGCGTTCGAGCTGATCCGCACCCGCGGGCACGAACGTCGTGAGGAGCCGTTCCGGCTGGCCAGCGGCCAGCTCAGCCACGACTACATCGACGGCAAGTTCGCCGTCGACACCGGGGAGCGGCTGTCGGTGGTGAGCCGCGCGGTGGCCGATCTGGCCGCAGCTCACGGCATCGAGTTCGATGCGGTCGGCGGCCTGACGATGGGGGCCGACCCGCTCGCGCACGGCGTGGCGATGGTGACCGGCAAGGCGTGGTTCTCGGTGCGCAAGGAGCAGAAGAGCCGCGGTCGCGAGCAGTGGATCGAGGGCACGCGGTTGCAATCCGGGGACCGGGTGCTGCTCGTCGACGACGTGATCAGCACCGGCGGTTCCACCGAGCTGGCGCTGGAACGCATCGCGCCCATCGGCGTCGTGGTGACGGGCGTGATCCCGATGGTCGATCGCGGGGACATCGCCGCGGCCCGTTTCGCCAAGCGCGGCATCCCGTTTCACGCGCTGGTGAGCTACCGCGACCTGGGTATCGACCCGGTCAAGGACGTGTAACCCCTCCCCGCCCAAACCGACGTTCGGGCGGGAAAGTGCGAGGAGATCCCGCCATTTCGTCGAACTCGGCGCCCGTCAGGCCCGCGTGACCAGCACGCCGTCGCTGTCCACGCGCAGCGCCACCCGCTGCCCCGGCTGCAGATCCCGGGCAGCCGTACTGGCCATCTGAGCCATCAGCGCCGCGCCGTCGGCGGCCGCCAGGTGAACCCGCGAGATCGCCCCGAGGAACGACACCGAGGTCACCGTCGCGCTACCTGACGGGTCGGCGGTCACGCTCACCGACTCCGGCCGCACCATCGCCACACCTTCACCGTCGACGGAACCCGGTGCCGCGGGCAGCGACAGACCCAGCAGCGACGCACGACCACCCGAGACCGAAGCGGGCACCTTGTTGTTGAGCCCGACGAAGTCCGCGACGAACGGCGTCGCGGGGTGCGCGTAGAGCTCGGCGGGTTCGGCAAGCTGCTCGAGCCGGCCCTTGTTCATCACCCCGACCCGGTCGGCGACGGCCAGCGCCTCCTCCTGGTCGTGAGTGACGAACAGCGTGGTGGTGCCGACGTCGAGTTGGACCCGCCGGATCTCGTCGCGCAGCTGGGTGCGCACCTTGGCGTCCAGCGCCGAGAGCGGTTCGTCGAGCAGCAGCACCCGGGGCTGGATCGCCAGCGCGCGGGCCAGCGCCACACGCTGCTGCTGTCCGCCGGAGAGCTCTTTGGCGTAGCGGCTGCCCAGCGCTCCCAGGCCCACCAGCTCGAGCATGTCGGCGGCCCGGGAAAGCCTCTCGCCCTTGGCTTTTCCCCGCATCTTCAGGCCGAAGGCGACGTTGTCGAGCACGGTCAGGTGTGGGAACAGGCTGTAGGCCTGGAACACCATGCCCATGTCCCGCTTGTTGGCGGGCACCCTGCTGACGTCGACGCCGCCGACGGTCACCGTGCCCGACGTCGCCTCGTCGAGGCCGGCGAGGATGCGCAGCGCCGTGGTCTTGCCGCAGCCCGACGGGCCGAGCAGCGCCACCATCTCGCCCGGCTCGATGTGCAGGGTCAGCCCGTCCAGCGCCCGGGTTTCACCGTAGAGACGGGTCAGCTCGGTGAGCTCGACGGCAACTCCGGTCACGTGGTCACTCCTGTCTGATGGCGGCGGCCGCGGGTGACCAGGGAGAGGATCAGCAGCAGCGCGAAGCCGAACAGCAACGTGGCGAGCGACGCGGCCACCGAGGTCGGCCCGTTGCTCTTGCCGATGGTCACGATCTGCACCTGCAGCGTCTCGTATCCCGACAGCGAGGCGATGGTGTACTCGCCGAGCACCACGGCGATCGAGATGAACGCGGCCGACAGGATGCCCGACCAGATGTTGGGCACCACGACCCGCAGGATCGTCGTCGCCCAGCCCGCACCCAGCGATCGCGCCGCCTCGGAGAGCGTCTGTAGATCGATGCTCGACAGCGCGGCATCCAGCGCCCGGTAGGCGAACGGCAGCACGATGACGACGTAGACGAACGTCAGCGTCAACGCGGACTCCCCGAGGAAGTACGTGACCCACAGGTAGACGTTGCGCAACCCGACGACGATCACCAGCGCGGGAATCGTCAGCGGCAGCAGGCAGAGGAACTCGATCATGCCCTTGGCCCACGGCGCGCGCAGCCGGACCCAGATCATGGTGGGCACCAACAGAATCAGCATCGCGAGCACGGTCAGCACCGCCAGCGACAACGAGACGATGATCGCCTGGTAGAGCGCCTCGTCGGCGATCAGGTTGGCCCAGGCCTGCCCGGTGCGCCCGCCGGAGATCAGGTCGCGGGTGGAGAAGTCGGCCATCGCGTAGAGCGGGAAGCAGAAGAAGAGTCCGAACAGCACCCACAGCAGCCCGCGCACCATCCGCGTCATGACAGCCACCGCGCGCTGCGCCGCACCAGCCGGTTGTAGGCGATCATCACCACGGCCACCACGACGATCATCTCCAACGCCAGCGCGTAGGCGAAGCCGGCCTGCCCCAGGACCACCTCGCTGACCAGCGACGCCCGGATCAGCAGCGGCAGGATCGGGCTGCCCTGACTGACGAGTGCGGCCGCCGTCGCATAGGCGGCGAAGGCGTTGGCGAACAACAGCAGCATCGAGCCGAGGAACGCGGGTGTCAGCAGCGGCACCGCGACCTCGCGCCAGTAATCCCACGTCGAGGCGCCGAGGCTCACCGCCGCTTCACGCCACTGCTCCCGCAGACCTTCCAGCGCGGGCACGAAGACGATCACCATCAGCGGGATCTGAAAGTAGGTGTAGACGAGGGTCAATCCGCTCAGGCCGTACAGCCACCCCGAGCCTGCGAGGTTCCAGCCGGTGACCTGCTGCACCCACAGCGTCAGCACACCGTTCAGCCCGACCGTCGCCAGGAACGCGAAAGCCAGTGCGACGCCCCCGAACTGGGCCAGCACGCTGCAGAGCGACAGCACTGCCCGGCGCACCATCGACGTCGGCGGGCTGCTGACGATCAGCCACGCCATCAGCGCACCGAGCACCGCACCGAGCACGGCCGTGGCCGCGGACAGCAGCACGCTGTCGCGCAGCGCCGACAGCGCCGTGCCGGTGAACAACGCCGCGATGCGATCCAGCGAGAACACCCCGTCGAGGTAGACCGCACCGACCACGACGGTGACCGTCGGGATGATCAGGAACACCACGACGACGGCCAGGAACGGCACCAGCGGCAGGCCGTCTCGGACGCGGCGCATGTCAGCCAACCGCGGCAGCCCAGTTCTCCGACAGGTACTTCGAGGCCGCTTCCGTCTGCTGCGGGGTCGGCACCGTGACCGGCCCGTCGACCACCGGCAAGGCCTTGGCGACCTCGGCGTCCAGCGTCTTGTCGGCGATCATGGTGTCGGCGCGAACGGGGCGGACGCCGCCCGCAGCGTAGAGGTTCTGCCCCTCGTCGCTGTAGAGGAACTCCTGCCACAGCCGCGCCGCCGCCGGATGCGGTGCCTCCTTGTTGATCGCCTGGTAGTAGTACCCGGCGACCGCGGCGTTCGGCGGCACCAGCACCGTCCAGGACGGAAGCTTCTTGGTCTCAGCGGAATTCGTGTAGTTCCAGTCGATCACGACAGGGGTCTGCCCCGACTCGATGGTTGCGGGAGTCGGATCGACCGGCAGGAAGTTGCCCGCCTGCTTGAGCTTGCGGAAGAACTCGACTCCGGGGGCGATGTCGTCGGCCGAACCGCCCTGCGACAACGCCACCATCAGCACACCGGAAAACGCCGCGCCCGCCTGGGTGGGGTCGCCGTTGAGCGCGACCTTGCCCTGGTACTCCGGCTTGAGCAGATCGTTGACGTTCGTCACCGGCGGCACCTTGGCCGAGTCGAAGCCGATCGACATGTAGCCGCCGTAGTCATTGACCCAGGTCCCGTTCGGATCCTTGAACGCGGCCGGGATGTCGTCGAAGGTCGCCACCTTGTACGGCGCGAACATCGCGGTGTTGGACAGGGCCACGGACTGGCCGAGGTCGAACACGTCGGGCGCACTGCTGCGGCCCTTCTGCTGGTTGGCCGCGTTGATCTCGTCCTGGCTCGACGCATCGGGCTGGGCGGAGTTGACCTTGATGCCGTACTTGTCGGAGAACGCCTTGATGATCGCGCCGTAGTTGGCCCAATCCGGCGGCAGCGCAATCACATTGAGCTCGCCCTCGTCCTTGGCGGCCTTGACGAGGCCGTCCATTCCCCCGAAGTCCTGCGCCGAGGTGGCCTCGGCGGCCTTGACACCGGACTGCGTCTGCGAGCCGGAGTCGTTCTTCTCCGGCGGGGCGCACGCGGCGGCACCGGCGACCAGCAGTGCGGAGGCGGCGCAGACGAGGAACCGGGACAGTCGTCCAGTGGTGTTGGCAGAGGGCATGGTTGAGACCTTCCGGTGAGCAGGAGGCGGCGCAGTGGCGCGGCGGTTACCTGGCCGTGTCATCGCGGTGAACCATATCCCGGCGGCGCTGCTCGCGCCTAGGGTTGAGCGGGTGAGCATCTCCCGGCATGTCACCGAGTTCGGTGGCGCACCGGTGGCGGTGCTCGCCACCGTGCGGCCCGACGGCGCCCCGCACGTCGTCCCGGTGGTGTTCGCGATGGCGCCAGGTCGAGACGACACGGTGTTCACCGCGGTCGACGCGAAACCCAAGTCGACGCAGCGGCTGCGCCGACTGGACAACATCGCGCACCGGCCCGAGGTGAGCCTGCTGGTCGAGCATTACGACGACGACTGGTCGCAGCTGTGGTGGGTGCGCGCGGACGGCACGGCGACGATCCACCGGGCCGGCCACACGGTGACGGCGGGGTACGCTGCCCTGCGCGCGAAGTATCCGCAGTACGAACGGGTCGCGCTCGACGGCCCCGTGATCAGCATCCGGATTCACCGCTGGGCGTCCTGGGGTGGGGGTTAGCCGGTAGAGGCCGCGGTGGTTGTCCGCCATGCGGTTGGGGGTCAGCCGGGCAGACGCGGTGCGCGTTTCGGCGGAAGAGTTGAGGGCAACATCCACGCACGCCGAGGAGCCCCGATGACCGATCGCCGCCAGCTCACCGAACGATTCGAACGCGACGCGGTGCCACTGCTGCGCCAGATGCGCGGGCATGCGGTGCGGCTGACCCGCGACCCTGTCAGTGCCGAGGATCTCCTGCAGGAGACGGCTGCCAAGGCGTTCGCGGCGTTCGACGGGTTCTGTGAGGGCACCAACCTGGCGGGGTGGCTGTACCGCATCATGGTCAACGCGCACATCAGCGAGCACCGCAAGGCGCAGCGGCGGCCGGCCCTGGAGTTCACCGACGAGTTCTCCGAACGCCAACTGCTGGGCCACCATCGACGCGCGGGCGTCTCGGGCTCCACCGAAGAACAGGTGCTGGCGCTCATCGGCGACCCGGCGATCGCGGCGGCGATGCATTCCCTGCCCGAGAAGTACCGCACCGCGGTCTACTACGCCGACGTCGAGGGCTTGGCATTCCGCGAGATCGCCACCCGGCTCGACATCCCGATCGGCACCGTGATGTCGCGCCTGCACCGCGGCCGGATCCGGCTGCGGCTGGCGCTGCGCGACGTCGCAGCCTCTGTCGGCTACTCGGTGCCCGAGGCGGCCTGACCGACAGACCCTGCGGACTCGGCGTCGGCGGGCGCGATCAGTTGTTCCTCGTAGGCACCTTCGTCGCGGCCCAGCGCGATCGTGCCGGCCGCCATCGCCAGCGTCGAGATCGCCAGCGCCACCGCGTCGAGGCGGCCGACGTCCAGGTGCTCGCCGAGCACGACCGCCCCGAGGACGACCGCGATCACCGGCTCCAGCGTCAGCATCGTCGGCACCGACGTCTGCAGGGATCCGGCGTGGAACGCCGACTGCTGCAGCAGTACCGCGATCACGCCGAGCACCACCAACAGGTAGGGCACCGGTGTGACCAGGACGGCGAGGACTCCCTCGTGGATCAGGACGTGCATGACCAACTTCGTCAACACGGCGACGACGCCGAACAGCACACCCACCGCGACGGCGAGCAGCACCGCGCGCCGCCAGTCGGCGCTGCGCAGCGCGACCACGACGCAGGCCATCACCAACACCGTGCACACGACGGCGACGATCGCCGACGTCCCGAGTGACGCCTCGTAGTCACCGGGGCTGGGTTTGGCGAGCACCACGAACACGGCCAGCGCCGCGGTGAGCAGCAGCGCCCACGCCCACTCCGCCCGGGTCACCCGGCGATGCGCCAGACGGGCCGACAGCGGCAGCGCGAACAGCAGTGCCGACACCAGGATCGGCTGCACGAGGAGCAGCGACCCGTTGGCCAGCGCGAGCGCCTGGAACACATAGCCGGCGACCGCCGCCGCGGTTCCCGCCCACCACAGCGGTCTGCGGATCAGCGTCAGCACCATCACCGAGCTGACGCCGTGCTCGGCCGGCACGTCGAGGGTGGCCCGCTGCCGCACCACGATGCCGATGGCCAGAAACACCGCCGCCAACAACGACAGCAGGACGGTCACACCATGGCCGATCACCCGACTAGGACAGCACATCGGAGGGCCTGCTGCCCACCCGGCTCGGCGCGTGCCGGAGATCGATCTTGTTTCAGCTCCGCGGAACTGGGCACTCCCTGCGCCATGAATCTGCGGAGATTGGTCATGCTCGTCGGCGCGGTGGTCTTGCTCGTCGGAGTCATCGCGCTGCTGGTGCCGGTGTCGGTGCCCGGGCCACAGGGTGACATCGGGTGTGGCAACGCGATCGCCTCGGATCTGTCGCAAGCGCGAGACGTCGACGGGCAGAACCCGGCCAACCTGCCCGTCTTGAACGAGCTCATCCCCCACAAGGATTTCGTCGCCGAGTGCGAATCGGCGCTGTCGTCGCGGCGCTCCTGGTCCATCCCGGTGGCCGTCGTCGGCCTGGTCGTGCTCGCCGGCTCGTTCTTCGTCGGCGGCCGGACCGGTCGCATGCGAACGTAGCCGGCTGCTAGCTGGCGCGCTCGCCCTTGACCACCCGCAGCCGGGGCCGCTCCTGCGGCGCCGGCTGCGCCTGCGGTTCCGGTGCGATCTTGTCGGTGACGGTGGCCGCCACGGAGTCGATCCGGTTGACCGCACGATCGCACAACCCGCGCACCCGATCCCCGGCGGTGTCCACGGCCGAATCGACGTCGTCGGCCGCGCTCAGTAGGTAGGCCCGCATGTTCAGCCGCCACCGCTCCCCGGCGCGCCGCATTCTGCGCTGGAGCCGGTCGTCCACCTCGACTGTGACATTCGGCAGCACTCGAAGCTTCATCTCCCGCGCCTCCCCTGTGTGGATGCCTGTGCCCAGGGTAGCGGGAATCAGCGGGCTGATCTCGCGGCCCTGACGGCCGCCGCGGCCTCCCGGCTCGCGTGCTTGCCGGTCGCGTAGGCGTCTTCTGCGGCGTGCAGCGCCGTTTCGGCTGCGTCAAGCGCCTCTTCGGCGGCGGCGAGGCGGCGCCGCGCGTCCTCGGCCCGCAACCGGGCCGCGGCCAGATCGGACTGCAGCTCCGGCAGAGCGGAGTCGGCGTCCGCCTGCCGGGCCAGCGCCGCTGTGAGCGCCGGCGACGTCACCGGCCGGGCCGGGGCGGCCCGCGGCACGGGTCGGCCCGGGCCACGCGTGGCCGTCACCGCCGTCGCGACGCCGAAGTCACCGAAGCCCGACCACTGCTCGGCCTTGGTCAGCCGACCCAATCGAGAGAGCACGTCCGGGTCGGCGACCGCGGCTTGCAGGGTGGACACGACGTCGTCGCGCATCCCTGGCGACGGCTCGGTGATCCCGGCGGCGGCGAAACCCGCCCGGCTCAGTTCCTCGACGAGGCGGCGCTGCTCGGAGGTCAGGGCGCGGATCGCCTCACCGTCCATCGCCGCGTGCGCATCCCGCAACCGCGCGCGCAGGTCGGCCAGTTGTGTTCGCGCCGTGCCCGTGAGCGCCAGCAGGTTCACCACCCACGCCGCGGCGGTGGGTTTACGGCTCCCGCCGATCTGTTTCGCGGCGGAGCCGTCACCGGCACGCTTGGCGGCCGCCGCCAGCTCTTTCCGGCGCGCGGCGAAGTCCTCGGGGCGCGCCGCATAGAGCGCATCGAGTGCGTCCGCCACCGCGTCAGTCACACTGTCCACTATCACCGAGAACACTGGTCGTCATCCACTCCGCCCGGCCATCGTGGTCGGCGCACTCGGTGTGGTGTTCGGCGACATCGGCACCAGCCCGATCTACACACTCGCCACCGTCTTCGACCCCCACGACCCGCACCCGGTGCCGGTGTCCCGCCCACATGTCTACGGCGTGGTGTCGTTGATCTTCTGGTCGGTGATGATGATCGTGACGTTCACCTACGTCACGCTGGTGATGCGCGCCGACAACCACGGTGAGGGCGGCATCATGGCGCTGATCACGCTGGTCAAGAAGTTCTCGAGGCCCCCCGAGTCGGGGGCGAGGCGAGTGTCCGCGGTGCTGGCCGCGCTGGGAGTGTTCGGCGCGGCGCTGTTCTTCGGCGACAGCATGATCACCCCGGCGATCTCGGTGCTCTCGGCGGTCGAGGGTGTCAAGGTGATCGACCCCGGGTTCGCCGACTTCGTGGTGCCGGTGACGGCGGTCATCATCGTGATCCTGTTCTCCGTGCAGCGGCGCGGCACCGAAACCGTGGGCCGGTTCTTCGGTCCGGTGATGATCGTGTGGTTCGCCGTGATCGGTATGTGCGGCATCCGCGGCATCGCCGCCAACCCCGACATCCTCTGGGCGCTGTCACCGACGCACGCACTGGAGTTCCTGTCCGAGCATTTCCACATCGCGTTCTTCGCGCTCGCGGCGATCGTGCTCGCGGTCACCGGCGCCGAGGCGCTGTACGCCGACATGGGGCACTTCGGCCGCAGAGCCATCACCGTGGGCTGGCTGGGGCTGGTGCTGCCGGCCTGCACCCTGAACTACTTCGGGCAGGGCGCCCTGGTGCTGTCCGACGAACGTGCCGTCGCCGCACCGTTTTTCCTTCTGGTACCGGGGTGGGGTCGCATCCCGATGGTGGTGCTGGCGACCGCGGCAACGGTGATCGCCTCACAGGCGGTGATCACCGGCGCGTTCTCGGTCGCGTCGCAGGCCGCGAAGCTGGGATACCTGCCGCGGCTGCGCATCCACTACACGTCGGCCACCGCGATGGGCCAGGTCTACGTGCCCTGGATCAACGGGATGCTGATGGTGGCGGTGCTGATCCTGGTGTTCGCGTTCCGCAGCTCCTCGGCACTGGCGTACGCGTTCGGGATGGCGGTCACCGGCACGATCACGATCACCACCCTGCTGTTCCTCTACCTCGCCCGGACCCGCGCCGGAGCACCGCTGTGGCTGGTGCTCGGCGGTGGAGCGGTGTTGCTGACCGTCGATCTGATGTTCTTCGCGGCCAACATGACCAAGCTGGTGCACGGGGCGTGGCTGCCGCTGCTGATCGCCGTCGTCGCGTTCGTGGTGATGACGACGTGGCAGCGGGGCCGGGGCATCGTGACCGAGGAACGGCGCCGCGTCGAGGGCCCGATGCAGGAGTTCATCGACGGGCTGGCCACGATGGATCCGCCGCTGGTGAGACTGCCCGGCACGGCGGTCTTCCTGAACAGAGGCGACGACACGGCACCACTGTCCATGCGCGCCAACGTCGAACACAACCACGTGCTGGCGACCCATGTGGTGATCATGACTCTCACCACCGAGCCGGTGCCGCGGGTCCCGGATTCCGATCGGATCACCGTCGACCGGCTCGGCGCGAGTGATGACGGGATCGTGCACGTGGTGGCCCGGTTCGGGTACATGGAACACATCAACGTGCCCAACGCGCTGAGCCTGGTCGAACCCGAGCAGACCGAAGGCCCGCTCGACCTGGCGCACGCGACCTACTTCTTGTCGAAACTCGAACTGTGCGAGGGACATCGGCGATCGATGGCGCGGTGGCGCACCCGGTTGTTCATCGCCACGTCCTACATCACCTCCGACACCGCCGCCTACTTCGGGCTGCCACTGGAGCGGACCGTCGTCATCGGCTCACGCCTCGAGGTCTGATTTCTTCACGTGCCTGCGCATGGGCTCGCGCCCGGGTGGCTGGGTGGGCGTCGGCAACAGCGGGGTGATCGGCTTGACGGACACCGTGGTGGGCGAGTCGGTGTTGATCTCCAGCGGTTCGCCGGCGTGGCTGATGGTCAGGCGATGATGCGGTCCGTCGCGCAGCGTGTAGGTGACCGACGAGTGGTCAGCCTCGACGGTGACGCGAAAGTTGCGCCAGCGCAAGCGGAACGAGAGTCGCTTGATCCCCGAGGGCAAATGCGGGTTGAGGCTCAGCATGCCTTCGTCGTCGCGCAGCCCGCCGAAGCCGCCGACGAGTGCGGTCCAGCTGCCCGCCAGCGACGCCAGATGGAGCCCGTCACCGGTGTTGTGGTGCAGGTTGCGCAGATCGATCAACGCGGCCTCGTAGGCGTAGTCGTGCGCGAGCTCGAGATGGCCGACCTCGGCGCACATCACCGCCTGGGTGCACGCCGACAGCGACGAGTCACGAGTGGTGCGCTTCTCGTAATAGTCGACATTGCGCGCCTTCTGCTCGATGGTGAACGCGTGGCTCTGCCACTGCATGGCCAGCACCAGGTCGGCCTGCTTGACCACTTGCGACGGATAGAGGCGTACGTACGGTTCGTGCAGCAGCAGGGGGTATTCGGCGTTCGCCGAGAAATCCCACTCCCGCAGCGTCGTGAAGCCGTCGCACTGAGGGTGCACGCCGAGCTCGTCGTCATACGGGATGTGCACAGCCTCGGCGGCGTCGCGCCACGCCGCGGTCTCCTCGTTGTCCACGCCGAGTTCGCGGGCGGCGTCGGGGTTTCGGTGGCACGCGTTCGCCGCGATGCGCAGGTTGTTCGCCGCCATCAGGTTGGTGAACACGTTGTCACGCACCACCGCGGTGTACTCGTCGGGGCCGGTGACGCCGTCGATCCGCCAGAGCCCGTTGCGATCGTGATGCCCCAGTGACAACCACAGCCGCGCGGTCTCCACGAGAACCGCCAGCCCGCACTCCTTTTCCAGCGAGTCGTCACCGGTGACCACCCGGTAGCGGTCGAACGCCATCGCGATGTCGGCGTTGACGTGGAATGCGGCGGTACCGGCGGGCCAGTAGGCGGAGCACTCCTCGCCGGCGATGGTGCGCCACGGGAAGCTGGCGCCTTTCAGGTCGAGTTCGGCAGCGCGGTCACGGGCCAGACCCAGCGTCGAGGAGCGCCAACGCAGTGCATCGGCGGCGGCGTGGGGCGCGGTGTAGGTGAGCACCGGCAGCACGAATCCCTCTGTGTCCCAGAAGGCGTGGCCGTCGTAACCGGTCCCGGTGAGGCCCTTGCCCGCGATCGCGCGACGTTCGGCGCGGGCACTGGCCTGTATCACGTGGAACAGCCCGAACCGCACCGCCTGCTGGCAATCGGCGTCACCGTCGACCTCGACGTCCGCGCTGTCCCAGAAGTCGTCGAGGTACTCGCGCTGGGAGGCGAGCAGACCGTCCCAGCCGGTGTAGCGAGCTCCGGCGATGGCCGCGGCCACCTGATCGCGCAGTGCGGGCCGGGACCTGATGCTCGACCAGCCGTACGCGAGATACTTGACCAGGCGCAGCTTTTCCCCGGGCTGCAGTCCGCAGACCACGGTGGTACGGGCCCAGTCCCCTCCGGCGTCACCGCTGATGTCGACGCGGCCGGGGGCGTCGACGACGTGGTCCATCGCCGCGGCCATCATCAGGTTGCTGGTCCGGGTGCGGTGGATCAGGACCGCACCGTTGTCGCTGACCTCGTGCTGGATCGCCTCGAGCGGCTTCCTCAGCACCGACGCGACCCGCGGATCGTCGGAGGGCTCGGGCTGGTCCTCGTTGGCCACCAGCTCGGACTGCAGGGTGACACGCACCGGATCGTCGACCGCCTCGACGATGTACTCGATCGCGGCCAGCCCACGCTGCGCCAGTGACACCAGCCGCACCGAGGTCACGCGAATGTGCTTACCCGCGGGCGATTTCCACTCGACGTCCCGGGTCAGGGTGCCCGCCCGCATGTCGAGCACCCGCTCGTGGGACAGCAGGTGGCCGTAGCGGACGTCGAACGGTTCGTCCTCGACCAGCAGGCGGATCAGCTTCCCGTTGGTCACGTCGACGATCGACTGACCGTCCTCGGGATAGCCGAACCCGGCTTCGGCGTAGGGCAGTGGCCGTGTCTCGTAGAACCCGTTGAGGTACGTGCCGGGCAGCCCGAAGGGTTCGCCCTCGTCGAGGTTGCCGCGTAAGCCGATGTGGCCGTTGGACAGGGCGAAGATCGACTCCGTCTGCGGCAGCAGATCGAACACGAGCTGGGTTTCGCGGATCTGCCACGGCTCGACCGGGAAGGCCTCGTCGGTGATCATCATCGGTCGAGCAACTCCTCGAGGTCGGTGACCACCGTGTCGGCACCGTGCTCGCGCAGTTCGTCGGCCTGCCCCACCCGGTCGACGCCGATGACGACGCCGAAGTGTCCGGCGCGGCCCGCGGCCACACCCGACTGAGCGTCCTCGAACACCGCGGCCTCGGCCGGTGAGACGCCGAGCAGCTCGGCGGCCCGCAGGAAGCTGTCGGGTGCGGGCTTGCCGGGCAGATGTTCCTCCCGCAGCGTCACGCCGTCGACGCGCACCTCGACGTACTGCGCCAGGCCGGTGATCTGCAGGACCTGCTCGGTGTTGGCGCTCGAGGACACCACGGCGCGGCGCAACCCGGCCTCCGCGACGGCCTCCAGGTACCGCCGCGAGCCGTCGAACACCTCGACCCCGTCCTTCTCCAGCGTCTGCTGGAAGGCGGTGTTCTTCTTGTCGCCGAGGGCACGCACGCAGTCGTCGTCCACGTCGATGTGTCGGCTCTGCAGGAACGAGCGCACCCCGTCCCCACGCGGTTTGCCGTCGACGTAGTCGTCGTAATCGGAGCCCACGTCGAACGGGGTGAAGTCGTCGCCGTCGCGCTGCCGGAGGAACTCGTCGAACATCGCCTTCCATGCCCGCTTGTGCACGCTGGCGGTGTCGGTGAGCACGCCGTCGAGATCGAACAGGCAGGCACGGATCTGATCGGGTAAGCCGAACACCCTCCCTTTCTACCCAGACGGACGATTTTCCACGCCGCCCGTGGCCGGCACGACGGTAGGTATGTCCGCCCTCCCCCGGCGCCGGGGGACCGACAGGTACTTGTACTCGAGGAATTCGTCGATCCCCACCTTGCCGCCCTCGCGTCCCAGGCCGGACTGCTTGACACCTCCGAAGGGTGCGGCAGGGTTGGACACCACTCCGGTGTTGACGCCGACCATGCCGACGTCGAGACGTTCGCTCAGGTCGAAGGCGCGATCGATGTCCTGGGTGAACACGTATCCGACGAGACCCCAGTCGGTGTCGTTGGCCCGGGCGATCACGTCGTCCTCGTCATCGAACGGGATGACGGGTGCGACCGGACCGAACACCTCTGTGGTCATCAGTTCGGAATCGGGCGGCACGTTCGCGAGCACTGTGGGTGGATAGAAGTATCCCGGTCCGTCGGGAAGGTGACCCCCGGTCAAGGCGGTGGCACCGCGGGCGAGCGCGTCGTCGACGAGGTGCTGGACTTTGGCCCGGCCCCCGGCGTCGATGAGCGGCCCGACGTCGGTGCCGTCCTCGAGGCCGTTGCCCACGTGCAGTTCGGCCATCCTCGCTGCGAGTCGCGCGCCGAAATCCTCGGCGAGAGAACGGTGGACGTACAAGCGGTTCGCCGCGGTGCACGCCTCCCCCATGTTGCGCATCTTGGCCGCCATCGCGCCGTCCACCGCGGTGTCGATGTCGGCGTCGGCGCAGACGATGAACGGTGCGTTGCCGCCCAGTTCCATCGACGATCGCATCACCGTGTCGGCGGCCTGGCGCAGCAGGACCTTGCCGACCCCGGTGGACCCGGTGAAGCTGATCTTGCGGGCTTTTCCGCTGCTCATCCAGCGCTGCACCACCGCCGCTGCATCGGTGGTGGTGACGACGTTGAGCACCCCCTCGGGCAGACCGCTCTGCTGCAGGATCGCCGCCAGAGCCAACGAGGTCAGCGGAGTCTGCGGCGCGGGTTTGAGGACCATCGTGCAGCCGGCGGCCACGGCGGGCGCGATCTTTCGGGTGCCCATCGCCAACGGGAAGTTCCATGGCGTGATGAGCAGACACGGTCCCACCGGTTCCCGCGTGACGATGATGCGGTTCGCACCGTCACCGGTCGTGGTGTGGTCGCCGGAGATCCGGACTGCTTCTTCGGAGAACCACCGCAGGAACTCTGCGGCGTAGGCCACCTCGCCTCTTGCCTCCGCGAGTGGCTTACCCATCTCGCAGGTCATCACCTCGGCCAGCCAGTCCTGCCTGGACATCACCAGATCGTATGCGCGCTTGAGGATTTCGCTGCGGACGCGCGGGGCGGTGCGAGCCCATGCGCCCTGCGCCGCGACTGCGGCCTCCAGCGCCGCGTCAGCGTCCCCGGGCCCGGCGTCGGCAACGCTGGCCAACAGCTCTCCGGTGGCGGGGTTCTCCACCTCGAACACGGTCCCGTCGCTCGCGGCGCGCCATTCCCCACCGATCAGAAGCCCGGTGGGTATCCCTTCGAGACCGGGCTGCAGCGTGGTCGACGTCATCGTTGGTTCTCCAGTGTCGGGTCGAGGATCTGGGCGAGGTGCAGGGAGCTGCGGGTCGTCGGAGCGTTCGCCAACTGCCTGGCCTGCATGTGGCAGCTGAAGCCATCGGTGAGCACCACCGCGTCGCGGTCGGCGCGCAGCGCCGGAGCCAGAGCCAGTTCGGCGACCGCCATGCTGACGTCGTAGTGCCGGCGCTCGAAGCCGAAATTGCCTGCCACCCCGCAACATCCGGTTGCCTCACGTACCGTGTCGACGCCGACAGCGGCAAGAGCGCGGCGCTGGGTGGCCGCGCCGAACACGGCGTATTCGTGACAGTGGGTCTGCAGGGTGACAGCTTCGGGCAGAACCGGTTTCGGCGTCCAGCCGCTCTCGCTCTGCGCAGTGATCTGCTCGGCGAAACTGCGGATACGCCGCGACACCCGTCGGGCGGCGTCACCGGGGACGAGTTCAGGGAGGTCCTTGCGCAGCGCGGCCGCACAGCTCGGCTCGGTGACGACGATCGGCCGGTCGGTGCGGTCGTCGAGGGCGGCCGCGGTGCGCGTCAGGCGTTTCCGGGCGTGGCGCAGTTGTCCGGTGGAGATCCAGGTGAGGCCACAGCACACGTCGGTGCGCACCTCGGCACGGTGGCCGGCGTCCTCGATGACCCGACGCGCCGCTCCGGCGACCTCGGGGCGAAACCCCTTGGTGAACGAATCCACCAGCAGGACCACATCAGCGGAGCCGCCACTCGGCGCGCCGACGTGGGCGAGCAGCTCGCGGCGAGACGCGAAGGTGGGTAGCGGTCTCTGCGCGGTCAGGCCGCCGAGGCGCAGCGCCGGCGATCGCAGCGGGCCGGCCAGGACGGCGTTGACGGCGGGGGCCGTCCGCGATGTGATGGCCAACCACCGCGGTAGCCACCCCAGCGAGTAGTGCGACATCGGGCGGATACGTCCGCGGTAGTGGTGGTCGAGGAATTCCGCCTTGTAGGTGGCCATGTCGACACCGGTCGGGCAGTCGGTGGAGCAGGCTTTGCAGGACAGGCACAGGTCCAGCACGTCGCGGACGTCGGTGGAGGCCCAACCCTGTTCCGTCGTGCGGGCGCCGCGCACCATGTCCTGCAGAACGCGGGCGCGTGCCCGCGTCGAGTCCTTCTCGTCGCCGGTGGCCCGGTAGCTCGGGCACATCACGCCGCCGCTGTGCGAGCGGCACCTGCCCACCCCGATGCAGCGCTGGACGGCCTCGGCGAACGGGCTGGAACCTGGCTCGGCGGAGTCCTCGAGGGTGAAGGTCGTCTGCCAGGGCAGTGCCGGGATGCCGGCCAGTGCGAGCTGCTCGGTGACCGGTTCGGGCGCCACGATCATGCCGGGGTTGAGGATGTTCGTCGGGTCGAACAGATCCTTGAATCGCGCGAACGCCTCCATCATCGTCGGCGAGTACATTTCGGGCAGCAGCTGCGAGCGGGCGCGTCCGTCGCCGTGTTCGCCTGAGAGCGTGCCGCCGTGTTCGACCACCAAGCGGGCTGCGGCGGTGAGGAATTGCGCCATCACCTGCCGCCCTGCCGGGGTGCGTTGATCGAACGTGATGCGGATGTGCATGCAGCCGGCGCCGAAGTGGCCGTACATCACGCCGATCAGCCCGTGTCGTTGGAGCAGGAGCCGGAAATCGGCGAGGTAGTCGGCGAGGTTCTCCGGGGCGACGGCGGAGTCCTCCCAGCCGGGCCACGAGGTCACGGTGGTGCCGTCGGCCAGTTGCAGTCGAGACGACAAGCCGGCTCCGTCCTCTCGGACGCGCCACAACGTCGCACGTTCGGCGGGATCGCGGACTTCCCGGGACTGCCGAGCGCGTCCGTTGACATGGAGTTCGGCAGCGAGGCGCTTCGCGTGGTCGGCGACGGTTTGGTCGTCGTCACCGTCGAGATCGATGTAGAGCCAGGCGCGGCCGGCGGGCAATGCGGCGACGGAAGCGTCGCCGCGCCGCGCTCTCATCGTGGCGACGATCTGTTCGTCGATGCCTTCGATCGCCGCCGGCGAGTACTTCAGGATCGTGGTGACGTCACGGGCGGCGTCGACGATGTCGTCGTAGGCGACGATGAGCAGCAGCGCCGAGGGCGGCACGTCGACCAGGCTGACCGTCGCCCCGACCACGACGGCGCACGCACCCTCGCTTCCCACCAGTGCACGCGCGACGTCGAAGCCGTTCTCCGGCAACAGATGAGCGAGATGGAATCCTGACACCTGCCGGGGGATGCGACCCAGTTCCAGCCGGAATTGAGCCATGTACCGGGCTGCCAGGGTGCGCAGGTCGGCGGAGAGGGCACTGGCTCGCTCAGCGGCGAGGGTGTCCGCCGGATCGGTGGCATGCAACCCGGCGCGGGTGGCCGTCACGCGGGTGCCGTCGGCGAGCACCAGGTCCAACGACACCACGTGGTCGCCGGTACGCCCGTAGCGGACCGAGTGGTTTCCGCAGGCGTCGTTCCCGATCGAGCCCCCCACGGTGGCGCGGTTACGGCTGGACGGGTCCGGTGCGAACGTCAACCGGTTGGAGGTGCTCTGCTGCACGGCCGCCGCCAACTGCGCCACGACGACGCCGGGCTCGACGACGGCGGTTCTGGTGGCGGCGTCGATGGTCACGACACGGTTCATGTGACGCGACAGATCCAAGACGACTCCGCGGCCGACGGCGTTGCCTGCCATCGACGTGCCGCCACCGCGCGCCACCAGGGGGACGCCGAGTTCCGCACAGAGGCCGACGGTCTCGCTGACCTCCGCCGCGTCACGGGGAAAGACGACGGCCGACGGCACCACCCGATAGTTCGAGGCGTCATAGCTGTACTCGGCCAGGCGCCTGCTGCTGGTGTCGACCTCGACGGAACGGGCGCTCAGCCGCTGCACGAGCGTGGAGGTCAATGCAGTTCCTCGGCGAGCACCGCCGCAAGATTCTCCAGCAGACGGTCGGCGTCGGACATCGAGAAAGGCAGTGGCGGGCGGACTTTGAGGACGCTACCGCGCGGTCCCGACGCCGAGATCAGCACGCGGCGCCGACGCATCTGGTTGACCACACGTAACGTCGCGTCTCCGTCCGGGGTGTGGGACTCACGGTCGGTGACGATGTCCACCCCCACGAACAGGCCGGCTCCGCGAACCTCGGCGATCTGCTCGTAGGCGGCAGCCATGGTCGCGATCTCGGCTGCGATGTAGTCACCCACCGTGTCGGCGTTGCGCATCAACTGTTCGTCGTTGATCACGTCCAACACCGCCTGGGCCGCCGCGATCGACACGGAGTTGCCACCGAAGGTGTTGAAATACCGGATGTTACGGCCGAACTCCACGAGCAGTTCGGGCCGGAAGGCGGCGGCGGCGATGGGAATGCCGTTGCCCATCGGTTTACCGGTGGTCACGATGTCGGGGGTGAGGCCGTGACGCTGGAAACCCCACCAGTGCCGGCCCGTGCGGCCGAAGCCGGGTTGCACCTCGTCGGCGATGAACAACGCGCCGGCGCTGTGGATCTCCTCGATGACGGGCTGCAGGAAGCCCGCGGGGTCGGCATAGATCCCGTCGGAGGAGAAGATCATGTCGGCGATGAAGGCCGCCACACCGAACCCGTGACGCTCCAGATCCGCGATCGCCTCGCGCACCTCGCTGCGCATCTGCGCGACCAGATTCTCATTCCCGCCTCGGCGCAGGCGATCCGGTGCGCTGACGGTGCGCACGTGCGGTCCGAGGGGGACGCCGACACCGAGGGACGGTGAGAAGGCCGACACGTCCGAGGTGAGTCCGTGGTAGGCGCCGGAGGTGACGATGATGCCCTGGTTCCCGGTGTGATACCGGGCCACCCGCATCGCGAGATCGTTGGCTTCAGAACCGGTGCAGGTGTACATGACGTGCCCGATCGCGGCGGGCATGGTGGTCAGGAACTGCTCGCTGTATTCCAGTATCGACTGCTGGATGTAGCGGGTGTTGGTGTTCAGCGTCGACAGCTGCCGGTGGATCGCGTCGACGACATAGGGGTGGCAGTGCCCGACGCTGGCCACGTTGTTGTAGACGTCGAGATAGTCGGTGCCGTCGGCGTCGAAGAGCAGCGTCCCTTCCCCGCGCACGATCTCCACGGGGTCTTCGTAGAACAACCGGTAGCCCGGCCCGAGGAGACGATCCCGGGCCTGCACCTGGCCGCGGGTGCGCGGGGGAAGCTCGTCGATGCGCGACCTGTCGAACCCGTTCACCATCGGCTCGGATGCTCGCGGCGTGAACGCCTGTCTCATCGTCGGTGTGCTCCTGTCTGGGTCGGCGACGTGCCGGTGGTCGATAGCAGTTGCTGCACGGCGGGTGTGGCCATCGACAGCGCAGATCGCAGTCTGCTCCAATCTCGCGCCGAATGGGACAACCCGTAGTCACGGCTGCGCGGATCGACCGCCGCCCGCCAGCCGAAGATCAAGGCGCGTAGGAGAAGCCGCGCAGGTCCGGCGATCGCCAGCAGCGCCACGTCGCGCTCGGGCATCGGTCGGACCGCACGGTAGCCGCGGACGATCTCGAGCGCACTGTCCCAGGGCCGCCGGTCGTCGATGCCGATGTGGTTGGCGACCGCAACGGCCAACTCGAACACCACGGGACTGCGTACGACATCACCGAAATCGATGACGCCGACCACGAATTCGTCTGCCGTGGGGTCGACGACCACGTTGAAAGGGCTGAAATCACCGTGGATCATCTGTGTCGCGAGGGTGCCGAGCCGGGGTGCGACCAGAGCGTCGAACTGATCGAAGATCCACGACGCCATCGTCACATCGTCGCGGTCGTTGACCAGCTCCAGTAGCGGCCGCATGTGCATGAAGTTCTTCAGATCCCAGATCAGCGACCGTGATTCACCGGGATGACGGAAGTTGATCAAGCCCGTGTCGAGACGCGCCAGCGTGGCGCCGACTTGCTGGAACTGGGTCGTGCTGGGAGTGACCGACGAGAGAAGTGCGCCGTCGAGATAGCTCATGACCCGCATGATGCGCGACCTCCCGCCCGGATCGATCACGCTGGATTCGACTTGGCCGTGCACTCCGCGGATCAGCCGCTGGGCGCGAATGGGCGGACGACTCTTCTCCAGGTGCAGCATGACCGCGGACTGCAGATTGACGATCTGGGCGGTCTCGGTCGCGGGAGCGATCTTGACCAGGAATCGTCCGACGTCGGTGTCCAGCCGGAACGTGTCGTCCTTCTCGGTGGGGATGCGGGTCAGCTCACCGGCGAGCTGATACTGGCGCTGCAGTTCGGCGTCGACTCGATGCTCCGGGAAGCGCTGCTCCGTGGACTCACCGAGCGCACTCTCCCGTGCGATGCGATCCAGTGCCGCTGAGCCCTTGATCACCTCCACATCCCGCGCAGGCGCCCACACCGGGGCGACGAGGGCCCCGTCGTCGAAAGCGTCCGTCATTGGAATCCTGTTCTCCTGCCGAAGGGGGCCGCAGTCTCAGAGCGCACCGGAATCTGTGGCTGAACTGTAGAACATTAGAGCAGGGCACGTCCAGCCGCCCAGCGTGCCGCGCCGACGAGCGATCAGAATGGCTGTTCAACAGTTGTACGCTGAGGCCATGTCCATCGCCGAACGGATTCAGATCGTCGGGCGCAGTAGTGCGCAGCAGATCGCCGATGGATTGATGGACATGATCCTCGAAGGCGAACTCAAACCCGGTGAGCGCATCCGGGAAGCCGTGGTCGCCGACGCCCTGGGCATCTCTCGCAACACCGTGCGAGAAGCCGTGCGCCTCCTGCAGGGCACCGGGCTGGTGCGCTACACCTTCAACCGCGGCCTGGTGGTGTGGGACCCCTCCGATGAGGAGGTTCTCGACATCTACCGCGCTCGCCTGCACTTGGAGACCGCGGCCGCGGCGTCACTGGGACCCGACACGGATCTCGAGCCGTTGCTCAACGCCATGGAGGCGCTGAAAAGTGCCATGACGACCCACGATCCGCGCATCATCGTGGAGAAGGATCTGGACATCCACCGCGCCATCGTCGGTCTCATGAACAGTCCGCGGCTCGACAAGTTCTACTCCGAATTACTCGGCGATCTCCGCTATTTCCTGCTGGTTCTCTCGCTGGATCACCACGAGTACGAGACCGGATCCGGACTCGAAGACGAACACCAGCGCATCGTGGCGGCCTTCACCTCCCGGGATCCCGTCGCAGCTCGCGACACGATCGCCGAGATCATCACCGAGAACCGTGACGAGGTTCGCGAGATCCTCGCCGCCCGCAGTGCGGGCTGAACCGGACTCGCGTCGGTAGTCGCCGCGCCGGCGCGACGCCCGCGCTGATGACGCCCGTATCACCACCACGATTTTTCTGACCGCTCGTCTTGCGGACACCTGAACCCTGTGCTTAAGTTCTCCATGTCAACTGTTCAACACTTGAGCATGTCCGCTCGGCGGGCCTCCCTCTCTTTGACTTGGAGAAGAACTTCCATGGCCGACGGCCCACTCATGTACGTGGCAGGAGAGCATGTCCCCGCCGCCAGCGGCGCACTCGAAGCCGTGATCAACCCGGCGAACGGCGAACAGATCGCCACCGTGCCACTGGGCGACGCGGCGGATGTCGGTCGCGCGGTCAGCGCGGCCGAGAAGGCGTTCGACGATTGGGCGGCGACCACACCCGGCAAGCGCGCCGAACTCCTGTTGAAGCTGGCCGATCGCCTGGAGGCCCACGCCGAGGAGTTCGCCCAGCTGGAGTCGCAGAACGTCGGCAAGCCGATTTCCGTGGCGCGCGAAGAGATCCCCTTCGGGGTGGACAACATGCGGTTCTTCGCCGGCGCCGCACGCGTGCTGGAGGGCCGCGCCGCGGGTGAGTACTCCCCCACCCACACCAGCATCATCCGGCGCGACCCGCTCGGCGTGGTCGGCAGCGTCGCGCCGTGGAACTTCCCCCTCGTCATGGCGATCTGGAAGATCTGCCCGGCGCTGATGACCGGAAACACGCTGGTGCTCAAGCCCAGTGAGCAGACGCCGCTGACCACGTTGCGCCTCGCCGAATTGGCCGCCGACCTGTTCCCGGCCGGCGTGTTGAACGTCGTCACCGGCCACGGCGACACCGTGGGCGCGGCACTGACCGGTCATCCACGGGTCCGGATGAGCTCGCTGACCGGCGACACCGCCACCGGAAAGGTCGTCGCCCGCACCGGCGCCGACAACCTCAAACGGCTCCATCTGGAACTCGGCGGCAAGGCGCCGGTGCTCGTCTTCGACGACTGTGACGCCGAACTCGCGATCGCGAAGATCTGCGAAGGCGGTTACGGCAATTCCGGTCAGGACTGCATGGCCGCTTCTCGCGTGTACATCGCCGACGGCATCTACGACGAGTTCGTCACCGAACTGACCCGCGCCGTGAGCAAGGTGGCCATGGGTGCGCCCGCGGACGAATCGACCGAGATGGGCCCGGTCATCTCCGAACGCCAGCGCGACCGGGTGGCCGGCTTCGTCGATCGCGCAGTCGCCTCCGGCCCGGCTTCGCTGGCGGTCGGCGGCATCGGCTCAGGCCCCGGATTCTGGTACAAGCCATCCCTTGTCGTCGACGCCGCGCAGGACTCCGAGATCGTCCAGAAGGAAGTCTTCGGCCCGGTGGTCACCACCACCCGGTTCAGTAGCGAAGAGCAAGCCTTCGCCTGGGCCAACGACATCGAGTACGGACTGGCGGCGTCGGTCTTCACCCGCGATGTCGGCCGGGCGATGCGCGCCGCGCGCACGCTGCAATTCGGCACGGTCTGGGTCAACGACCACCTGCCCATCGTCTCGGAGATGCCGCACGGCGGATTCAAGCAGTCCGGGCACGGCAACGACATGTCGATCTACTCCGTCGAGGAGTACACCGAGATCAAGCACATCATGATCAATCTGGCGAGCTGACCGAATACCAAGCTGCACAACGACTTCAGAGGTCCTGCGATGACTGTTCCCAACCGCACGGTAGTAGCGGTGAATCTGTTCTCCATGTTGCCCGGCGTCGACCCGGCCGAGTTCGAGCGGTTCTCCAACGAGCTGGACCGGCCGACGTGCCTCGCCCGCGGTGATCTCGTTCGGCGCTTCGAAGCGTTCCGCGTCAACGATGCACCTGACGGTGCTCCGGCCGACATCCTGGAGGTCATGGAGGTCACCGACTGGGCCGATTGGGAGCAGTTCCGCGACCACCACCCGAGCATGAAACCCGTCATCGCGGGGTTCGACCGACTCGTCGACCCGGCCACCGTCCGCACCTACTTCACTCACGCCATCCCGGGAGAACACCAATGACATCCACCACCGCCCCCGACTACGACGCCATTGTCATCGGCGCGGGCCACAACGGTCTGATCACCGCCGGATACCTGGCCCGTGCGGGCAAGAAGGTCCTGGTCCTGGAGGCCCGCGATGTGGTGGGTGGCGCGTGTACGAGTGAGGAACTCATCGCCGGCGCCACCTGGTCGTCGTGTGCGTTCATCGCCAGCCTGCTGCGCCCGGAGATCATCGCCGATCTGGAACTGGAGCGCTACGGCTTGGAGATGTATCAGACCGCAGCCAGTGAGGTCAGCATCTTCCCGGACGGCAGCCATCTGTTCGTGTGGAAGGACATGGACAAGACCCTCAGGGAGATCGAGAAGTTCTCCGCGCGCGATGCCGCCGCCTTCCTCGAATTCGGTTTGCGTGTCAAGAAATTCGCGTCCATTCTCACGCCGTTCCTGCTCTCGCCGGCTCCCAGCCGCTCGCAGGTGCTGGCCGCCTTCGAGGCCGCCGGCGCCGAGGATCTCTTCAACGAGATGGTGTTGCTCTCGACGAAGGATCTGCTGGACCGGTACTTCGAGAACGAACACATCAAGGGTCTGTTCACCTTCTTCGGCATGATCTCCGTGTGGGGCGGCCCGTCCACCCCCGGCACCGGCTACGTCTACGGCCATCACTCGGTCGGAGAGTTCAAGGGCACGCTCGGCCAGTGGGGTTTCGTCAAGGGAGGCATGGGCGGTATCACCCAGGCCATGGCCCGCAGCGCACAGGCACATGGCGCCGAGATCCGGCTCTCCTCCCCGGTCGAACAGGTCGCGGTCAGCCGAGGCCAAGCCACTGGCGTGAAACTGGCTGACGGACAGATCATTTCGGCGCGCACGGTGATCTCCAACGCCGATCCGCAACGCTCCATGCTGCAGCTGTTACCGGCCGGCACCGTGGACGCCAAACTCACCGCCAAGCTGGCTGACTACGACGCCCGCGGCTCGATGGCTCGCATCCACCTGTTGATCGACGAGCTCCCCGACTACATCGGCTTCCCCGCCGGCGTGCAGGGGCCCCAGCACCAGGCGCAGGCGATCATGGGTGCCTCGATCGAGAACTTCGAGCGCGCCTGGGAGGCCGAGCGGCGCGGTGAGATCCCGGACGACTTCGTGATCGAGGCTGTCATCCAGTCCACGCACGATTCGACCCTGGCTCCCGAGGGCAAGCACACGATGACGCTGGGCGTGCAACAGCTGCCGTTCGAACTGGCCGGCACCGACTGGGACACCATCCGCGAGGACTGGGCGGACCGTGTGCTGGAGGTGCTGTACAAGTACGCGCCCAACCTGCGCGGCCACATCCTCGAGCGGGTCATCATCACCCCGAAGGACCTCGAACGCGACTACGGGCTGACCGGCGGCAACATCTTCCACGGCGCGATGTTCTTCGACCAGCTCTTCAACAACCGGCCCACTCCCGAACTGGCCGACTACCGCACCACGGTTGACAACTACTACCTCTGCGGCTCCGGCACTCACCCCGGCGGCGGAGTGATGGGCGCCAACGGCCACAACGCCGCTCAGGTCGTCATCGCCGACCTGAACGGAACCCCCGCACCGACTGCGCAGCGCGTCGGCCCGGCGCCCAAGGCCGGCGTCATCGACCGCGCCATGGAGACCGTCATGGACACCAAGACCGGCAAGAAGCTCGGCTACACCGTGGCGAGCAGCCCCGCCCTGCGCAAGGTCGTGAAGTTCGCCGCCCGCAGCAAGACCACCCGTTAACCGACCACCTCACCACGAAGGACCGCCATGCTGCACCAGGATGACCCCCAATCGCTGGCCACCCTGAAGGACGCGCCTGACGGGTCGAAGGGTCTGGCCCGCAACCAAATCGGCGTTCTCGGCATCGTGTTCTTCGTGGTGGCCGCCGCCGCCCCGCTGACCGTCGTCGTGGCGTTGTTCCCGGTGATCATCGGCTCCGGCAACGGCGTGGGAATCGCCGGCGCCTTCGTCGCCGTGGCGGTCGTGTTGACCGTCTTCGCGGTCGGCTACGTCGCCATGAGCAAGCACATCACCAACGCCGGCGCCTTCTACGCGTTCATCACCCGGGGTCTCGGCAGACCGATGGGTCTCGGGTCGGCCTCCCTGGCGATCTTCGCCTACAACGCCATCCAGCTCGGAGTCATCGGCGGCTTCGGCTACTACGCAGCCGAATTCACCTCTCGGCACACCGGTGTCGGCGTCCCGTGGTGGGTCTTCTCGGCTCTGGCCATGGGTGCGTCACTGTTCCTCGGCGTCCGCCAGATCCACGCGGGTGCCCGCGTACTGGCGGTGCTGTTGACCCTCGAGACCGGTGTCATCTTGGTGCTCAACATCGGCATCCTCGTGAACTCACCCAATCCCCTCAGTGACTATTCGCTCGAACCGTTCGCTCCCTCGGCGGTGTTCGCCGGTGCGATCGGTGTCGCGCTGATGTTCGCTCATGCCTCGTTCATCGGCTTCGAGGGCACGGCCATCTACGGCGAAGAAGCCAAAGACCCCAAGCGCACCGTCCCGCGCGCCACCTACGCCGCGGTGATCTTCATGGGGGTGTTCTACGCCGTCACCGCATTCCTCATCGTCAACGCCGTGGGCGTCGGGAACATCGTCGAGCTCGCCGGAACCGAAGGCGGCAACCTGGTCTTCGCCGTGAGCGACAGCGTCCTCGGCCGCGCCGGCACAGAGGCCTTTCAGCTCCTGGTCATCACCAGCCTGTTCGCCGCCATCCTGACGTTCCACAACAACGTCGCCCGCTACCTGTACTCACTGGGTCGTCAGGGCGTCATCTGGTCGCGGCTGGGCACGACCCATCCGACACGCAAATCGCCGGCACTGGCCTGTTACGTGCAGATCGCCATGGTCGCTGTCGTCGTCGCCGTCTTCGCGATCTTCCGGCTCGATCCCTACGCCACCCTGTTCACCTGGTGGACCGGCGTCGGCGCCGCCGGCATCATCTTGCTGCAGACGATCGCCAGCATCGCCATCTTCGTGTTCTTCCGCCGGTCGACTGTCGACAAGCGGCCCTGGAACACCTTCATCGCCCCCCTGCTCGGCGTCGCCGGACTGCTGCCGTTCCTCTGGTACGCGATCACGGGCATGGACGTCCTGCTCGGCGGAGGAGGATGGCTGCAGATCACCTTCACCACCATGCTGTTCGCATCCCTGATCATCGGCATCATCGGCGCGTATGTCATCCGCGCGCGCTCCCCGCACCGCTATGCAGAGCTGAACTCCACGCTCGGCGACCGCATCTAGCCGGCCGCCGATCGGCTACAGGCCGAACGTCGCCCGCAGGTCAGCCGTGCGCCACAGCACGACGGCGACGATCAGCACCAGGATCGCGGCGCTCGCGCCCAGCTGCACAGCCGTGCGCTGGGCGCGCGGCGCGTAAGCGTAGGCGGCGGCCACCGCGGCTCCGGTGATCAGCCCGCCGATGTGGCCCTGCCAGCTGATGTTCTGCCCGCTGATCAGAGGGAAGACGAACGTGAACGCCAGGTTCAGCACGATCACCGCCATCACACCGCGGACGTCCATGTTCAGGCGCCTGCCCACCACGAACGTCGCGCCGAACAGACCGAACACCGCCCCCGAGGCCCCCGCGGTCAGCGCGTTGAGCGTCAGCAGATACGCCAGCGCGGCGCCACCGAGAGCACTGAGCAGATACAGCGCGGCGAAGCGCAACCGGCCCAGTGCGATCTCCAGGGGCGGACCCACGAAGTACAGCGCAAGCATGTTGAACGCGATGTGGGCGAACCCGAAGTGCAGGAACGCCGACGTCAGCAGCCGATACCACTCACCGTCGGCGACGGCGACCGGCCAGAGCGCCAGGGCGCGCTCCAACCCCGGCAGAGCCATCTGCAGGACGAACATCGCGACGTTGATCCCGATCAGCGTGTACGTGACCACCGGCGTCGTCGACCGGCGCGCCACCGCGCCGAACGGAGTGGTCGCCTGACGCACCGATCGGGCGCCGGCGCCGACACAGTCGGCACACTGGTGTCCCACTGCGGCACTGTGCATGCACTCGCCGCAGATGGGGCGGTTGCAGCGGGCGCAGCCGACGTAGGTCGGCCGGTCCGGGTGGCGGTAGCACACCGCCGGCGGCGGGGGTGGGTAACCGGGCTGACTCACAGGGTGCCGAACAGCTCGATGTGGTTGCCGTCGGGGTCGGCGACGAACATGAACCCCATCCCGGGCACCGGCGCGAACTCGGTCGGTGGCTCGACGATCTCGTAGGGCGACGCCTCGAACGCGTCCGCGACGGCGCGCAGCCCGGTGACCCCGATCGTGAAATAGCGCAGGCCGGCTTGGGTCCGGCCGCCGCCGGGCACGGCCGGTGCCGGCGGGGTGGTGTAGGTGACCAGCTTGAGGACACACGCCCCCAGGGAATAGCGGCGCTGAGACCCGCCCGAGAACTCGATCTCGCCCTGCGGTTCGAGTTCGAGGAACCCTTCGTAGAACGCGGTCATCGCGTCGAGGTTCGTGGTGACGAGTCCCACCTCGATGCCGGGCATCAGCAATTCCAACTTCACGCCACCAAATTAGCCGTCGGCGCATAACGATTCGGACACAACCCAAATCACGATCAGCTAAGAGTGTGCTTCGAATTCTGAGAAACCTCACCGAGCACCCAATCTCCCACGCCGTTTTGTTGCCGATGTCACGCCCAGGGGTGTAACACCGCGGCACCCCCGCCGACCACCGTTCCCTTCTCCTGTTTGAGCCCCTCGGCGCGCGGCTACCGTGGTTTACGGGCGGGGACGAGCAACACGATCGACATTCGAAGAAGGACCACAACACCATGAATTCCAGTGCTATCAGCGTGCGCAAGAACCTGGCTCGCGTCGGGGCGGCATGTGTCTTCGGCGGGTTGGCCGCAGCAGGCGTGGCCGCGCCGGTCGCGTCGGCCCAGCCGGCCCCGGGCTGCACCGCCAGCCAGGTCGCGGGCACCGTGGGTTCGGCGACCACCGCAGCGCGGCAGTACCTCGACAGCCATCCCGGCGCCAACCAGGCCGTGACCGCCGCGATGAGCCAGCCTCGTCCCGAGGCCGAGGCAAACCTGCGTGGCTACTTCACCGCGAACCCGGGCGAGTACCACGATCTGCGGGGCATCCTCGCGCCGATCGGCGACACGCAGCGCACCTGCAACGTCACCGTGCTGCCCGCCGATCTGCAGTCGGCCTACGACACCTTCATGGCCGGCTGACGCCGGGCAGTACACCTGAGGCTGCGGCGGCGGGTTCACGCCCGCCGCCGCAGCACTTAGACTGGCTTTCTATGAGGCTGTTCTCATGACATCGATGCGTCTCGCCACCGTCGGCATCGCTCTCGCGTGCTCCTGCGTCGTGGCCCCCCTGGCTCACGCTCAGCCTGCCCCGCCCGCGCCCGCACCTGCCGGCGAGGGCCCGAAGACCACTATCGACGCCAACGGGTCGTACGCGGTCGGCAAGGACATCGTCCCCGGCGTGTACTCCTCCGCCGGCCCTGTCGACAACGGTGCGTGCTACTGGAAGCGCTCGGCCGGAGACAAGCTGGTCGACAACGCGTTGACGAAGAAGCCGGCGTTCGTCCAGATCGACGCGACCGACACGACGTTCACCACCAGCGACTGCCAGACCTGGCAGCTCACCAATGCCCCGATGCCACCCCAGCCGGGTCCGGGCGACCTGTTGGGCGCGCTGACGCAGGCGATCGGCAGTGGCATGTTCAACGGAGGGCCTCGCTGAGCTCCGCCGCGGACGGCCGGATCGCGGTCCCCGACGACCTCGATGCGATCACCTCAGTGGGCACCGAGGACCACACGGGCGTCGACCCCGCCGCGGTCGAGCGCATCTGGCAGGCCGCCCGGCACTGGTACGCCGCGGGAATGCACCCGGCGATCCAGGTGTCCATACGCCGCGACGGCCGCGTCGTCCTCGACCGGGCCATCGGCCACGCCTGGGGCAACGGCCCCGCCGATCCGCCCGACGCGGGGAAGATCGTCGTCGGTACGGACACCCCGTTCTGCGTGTACTCGACGGCCAAGGCGATCACCACGACCATCGCGCACATGCTCATCGAGCGCGGAGTGTTCTCCCTCGAGGACCGGGTCTGCGACTACCTGCCGACCTACACCAGCCACGGGAAGGACCGCACCACGATCCGGCACGTGATGACGCACAGCGCCGGGGTGCCCTTCGCGACCGGTCCGCGGCCCGATCTGAAACGGATGGACGACAGCGACTACGCACGCGAGATGCTCGGCCAGCTCAAGCCGATCCATCCTCCCGGGCTGGTGCACATCTATCACGGCCTGACGTGGGGGCCGCTGATGCGCGAGATCATCGGCGCCGCGGCCGGACGGAACATCCGCGACATCCTGCGCGACGAGATCCTGGACCCACTGGGATTCCGGTGGACGAATTACGGCGTTGCACCGCAGGATGTTCCGCTGGTGGCACCCAGTCACGTCACCGGCAAGCCGCTGCCGGCACCGATCGCCAAGGCGTTCAAGATCGCCGTCGGCGGCACGCCGCAGCAGATCATCCCGTTCTCCAATACCCCGGCGTTTCTGACCAGCGTGATCCCGTCGTCGAGCACGGTCTCGAACGCCAACGAGTTGTCCCGGTTCGCCGAAATCCTCTGCCGTGGCGGTGAACTCGACGGCGTTCGGGTGATGTCGCCGGCGACGCTGCGCACGGCGACCAGAGAGGCGCGCCGGTTGCGACCCGACCTGGCGACCGGGTTGAAGCCGATGCGGTGGGGCACCGGATACATGCTGGGCTCCGGGCGGTTCGGCCCGTTCGGCCGCGACGCGGTAGGCGCCTTCGGCCACACCGGCCTGACCGACATCGCGATGTGGGCCGACCCGGACCGCGCGCTGTCGGTCGCGGTGGTCAGCAGCGGCAAGCCGAGTGGCCACAAGGAAGCCAAGCGCTACCCGCAGCTGCTGGACCGCATCAACGCCGAGATGCCCCGGGTCTGATCCCCCGGTAGATGCCCCGCGCCACGATCCAGGGCATCAACACCCGCTCGAACGACCACGCCGGAACACGGAACGCACGCCCGTTCGGGGCGAACACCTCCAGGCCGTCCGGTTGGATGCCCAGCACCGAACCCCAGCGCCGGGTGGGCGGTTTGTACTCACCGAGCTCGCCGCCGTCGAAGAACGCACGCACGTTGCGGGCCAGTAGGCCGTCGGCACGGTTGCGCGCCGAGCTGCGCAGCGGATCCGTGGCGGCGACGTCGCCGATCGCGAACACCTCCGGATGCCCGGGCACCTGCAGTGTTGGTGTCACCCGCACGAAGCCCTGCTCGTCGAGCAGCTCGGCGGGCAGCCAGCCCGTGTTGGGGACGACTCGCCCGATCGCCCACAGCACCACCTCGGCGGTCGCGGGTGGCTGGCCGGTGCGCCAGCGCACCGGCTCGGTCGTCAGCTCGGCCGGGGTCTGGTCCACCTCGGCCCGATGGCCCGGGTGCAGCCGCACTCCCGCATCGGTGAGCCTGCGCTGCACCGTCTTCCAGGTCCGGGGGTGATGCCCGACGAGCGCGCGCTGCCCCGGGTAGTACAGATCCACCCGGGTCCCGGGCCAGGTCGTCGCGATCTGCGCGGCGCTGCTGACCGCGGCCGCACCGCCGCCCACGACGATCACCGACTGCGCCTCGGCGAGCTTCTGATGGGGTGCGCGCAGATCCGCGTCGACCTCGTCCGCAGCCTGGAGCACGGGCGTGCGCCAGAACCCGTTACGCACCCCGGTGGCGATGACGAGCGCGTCGTAGGGCACCTGCTGTGCGGTGCCGTCGGCGAGTTCCACGGCGACGCAGCGGGATTGAAGGTCCAGCGCGGTGAGCGTGCCGTGCACAGTGGTGACCCGGTCGAGACCCCGGAACCGTCGGTACGGGATCCAGTTGTGGCGGGCCCACTCGTCGGGCCGGGCCAGCCGCCAGCCCAGCTCCTGCCCACTGACGAGGCCTGGCTTGCTGCAGATTCCGGTGACCTGTGCGTGGCGGGCCAGCTTGATCGCGGTGAGCACGCCGGTGTCGCCGAGGCCGGCGATCACCACCCGCTTCACGCGCGCACCTTCGCCGGCGGCCTGGGCACGAACCGGGGGACACGGTCCATCACCGCTCGGTAGTCCGGCCGGCGCGCCAGGCTGCGCTCCTCCATCATCGGGATGCTCGCGCCGAGGAACATCGCGAGCATCGCGGCCGCGCCCGCGAACAACCACCACGCCGTCGGCCATGCCGCCACGCCGAACAGGGCCACCGCGAACCAGAACCCGAACTCCCCGAAGTAGTTCGGATGCCGCGACCACGCCCACAGCCCGCGGTCCATCACCTGACCGGGCCGCCGGTCGCGCACGAAGCGGTGCATCTGCGCGTCGGCGACGAATTCGAGTGCCACCGCGGCCATTCCGAGCACGAACGCGACGATGCTGAGCCACGCCAGGCCGCGCTCCGGCCTCGTCACCGCGATGTAGGCGGGGACCATCGCGAGGAACACCTGCAGCGTCGGGATCAGGTGGATCGCCACCAGGTCGACCACGAACTCCCAGCGTCCCGCCTTCTCGCGGAACATCGGATAGCGCCAATCCTCGTGGTGCAGACCGGGGAACGCGTACAGCCAGTTTCCCGTCAGGCGCACCGCCCACACGACGACCAGTACCGCGAGCAGCCATGACCGCAGCGGGTCCCCCTCACCCTGGCTCCACCAGAAGAAGAGCAGCAGCGGGGGGATCACGCTCCAATACGCGTCATAGAAGCTGGAATTGCCGTAGGCGCGGCTGAACGCGGACACCACCAGCGTGGCCAGCACGTCGGCGATCAGTGTGTCCAGCCACAACCGCCCGGTGCCTGGTCCCCACAGCAGCCACGCCCCGGCCACGGCGACCGCCAGGACGTAGGCCACGGTCACGATGGACAGCGAGCGCACCTTGCTCATCTCGGTCACCGGCGTCACCCCAGCCTGACCCGGAAGGTGGTCGGCCAGTACTTGCCGGTCAGCAGGAACTCGTCACCGGCGACATGCGCGATACCGTTGAGGACCTGCGCCGTCGGCGGGATGCCGCGCGCACGCAACCCGCTCGCGTCGACCGCGAGATCCACCACGCCGGTGGCCGGATCGATCCGCACGATCTGGTCGGTGGGCCACACGTTCGCCCACACCCGGTCGCCGACGCACTCCAGTTCGTTCAGGCCGGTGACCGGCCTCCCGTCCTTGGTGACGTCGACCCCGCCCGTCTCGGTCAGATCGGCAGTGGTCTGGAAGCGCAGCCGGGCGGTGCCGTCACTGCGGATCAACCGGTCGCCGTCGCGGCAGAGCCCCCAGCCCTGCGGTGTGAGCGGGACTTCCCGGATCGGGGTCAGCGTGGCGCGATCCCATTCGACGGCCACGCCGTCGGTGTAGGTGAGCTGCCAGATCTTGTCACCGACGACGGTGACGCCCTCGCCGAAATAGCGGCCGGGCATGTCGACGGCCTTGCGGACAGCGCCGGTGTCGGGGTCGAGCTCGCGCAGCTGGGAGGTGCCGACCTCGCCGGTGCCCTCGTACAGCACGCCGCCGTCGATCTCGAAGCCCTCGGTGAACGCCATCGGGTCGTGCGGCATCTCGCCCAGCACGACGGGCTCGACGATCGGCACGGCGGCGGTCCCCGGTGGCGGCTGAGGCTCGGCGTGCGCGCCCGGCACGACGGTGACGACGGCCAGCACCGCCAGTGCGATACCCGCCCACTTCTGCCGTCTGGTCATACCGTTGTTCTACCGTGCGACGATGGGCCGATGAAAGCGGTCTCCTGTGCGCACGGTTCCCTCGACGTGGTCGAGGCGCCCGATCCCGTCCCCGCCGAGGGCCAGCTGGTCCTCCAGGTGCTGCGCTGCGGCATCTGCGGATCCGATCTACACGCCAGGAACCACGCCGACGAACTCACCGAGGTGATGGCCGAGGGCGGCTACACCGACTTCATGCGCAGCGACACCCCGGTCGTGATGGGCCACGAATTCTGCGGCGTGGTCGCCGAGCGCGGCCGCAAGGTGGGCAAGGAGTTCGCCCCCGGCACCACGGTGGTGTCGTTCCCGCTGCTGCGCGCCCACGGCGGAGTGCACCTGACGGGTCTCTCGCCGCTGGCGCCGGGCGCCTACGCCGAGCAGGTGCTGGCCGAAGCCGCGATGACGTTCGCGGTGCCCAACGGGCTGGACCCGGCGACCGCGGCGCTGACCGAACCGATGGCGGTGGCGCATCACGCGGTGCGGCGCAGCGAGATCGCCACGAAGGACGTCGCGATCGTGCTGGGCTGCGGGCCCGTGGGCCTCGCGGTGATCTGTCACCTCAAGACACTCGGCGTCCGCACGATCGTCGCCAGCGACTTCTCCCCCGGCCGGCGGGCACTGGCCGCCCGCTGCGGCGCCGACGTCGTCGTCGACCCGGCCGCGGACTCGCCCTATGAGGCGGTGCCCGCCAAACAGCGCGGGATGACCGAACTCCCGGCGCTGTACGAGTTCGGCATGGGCTCGATGGAGAAACTGCGCAAGGTGCCCGGTTGGTCGCACGTCTACCGGTTGGCCGACCGCCTGGGCGGGACGGCGCCCAAGCCGCCGGTGATCTTCGAGTGCGTCGGAGTGCCCGGGATGATCGACGGCGTCATCGGCGCCGCCCCGCTGGCGTCGCGTATCGTCGTGGTCGGCGTGTGCATGGGCGACGACAAGATCCGGCCGGCCATGGCGATCGGCAAGGAAGTCGACGTCCGGTTCGTGTTCGGCTACACGCCGCTGGAGTTCCGCGACACCTTGCACATGCTCGCCGACGGCAAGCTCGACGCCTCGGCGCTGGTGACCGGCACGGTGGGCCTCGACGGGGTCGCCGCGGCGTTCGACGCCCTCGGCGATCCCGAGACGCACGCCAAGATCCTCATCGATCCGGCGAGTGCTGCCGTCACCCCCTAGAGGGGCAGCGCCGCGTTCTCCGAGTCGAGGTGTTCGACGGTGGTGAACACCAGCTCGGTGTCGCCGACGTTCTCGATGTCGTGCAGCAGGAATTCCCCTGCGGCAAAACGGAAGTGGCGGGTCTCGCCGGCGGCATAGGACACCTCGCGGGTGGTGCCGTCGGCAGTGTGCTGCCTGCTGGTTCCGGCGTTGACCGCGGTCCAGAAGTAGTCGAGCACGTGGCGGTGCGCATGCCAGCGTTCGCCCGGTGCGAGCCGGATCTCCCAGACCCGGACGCGGTCGTTCTCGCTGAGCAGCCGGGAGCCGACATGCCCGTCGTGCGCGTGCTCGGCGAACTCGGCGCGCAGGTCGTCGCTCCAGCCGTCGAAGTCGGTACCCACCAACGTCCCCGCCAGCGGGGCTTCGGTGAGGAACTCGCGGGTACTGGTCATGGTCTCTCCTTGAGTCAGTGGCCCGGGCCGTACAGGCCGAATCGGTTGTCGGGGTCGCCGGGCACCCAGGTGCAGTCCACCTGCGAGCGGGTGCCCATCTCCTTGACGCGGCGCAGCAGCCGCTGCCCCAGCTCGAGCTGGCCGGGCTCCCATTTGGCCAGCGCCTCGGCGATGTCGGCGCTGTCGGAGAGTGCGTCATACAGAGCCCACGCGTTCGCGGCGGCCTTGGCGGTACCCGCCGCGGCGTGCGGCCGGGCTGCGCTGGCCGCGTCGCCGACGAGCGCCACTCTGCCCAGTGTCATCTGGGAAACGCCGACGTCATAGACGGCCTGCAGGTAGGGCTGCTCGGTACGCAGCACCACCTCGGCGGCGGCGGGGGCGAGCAGTTCGGTTGCGGCCGAACGCATCTCGTCGACGAACCGGTCCTGCACCTGACCGGGATGCAGCGACACCCCGGCGACGAAGCCCCGCTTGTCGGTCATCAGCTCGTCGAGCTGATGCCCCTCGGGGACGTTGCGGTACCAGACGTAGTTGAGCAGCCGCTCCCCCACGGCCAAACCGCCGCCGGGCGCGGGAATCGGATAGACGTTGATGTGCGTGTGCGGCGCGACGCTGTAGCTGATCGAGTCATGCAGCAGCTCGAACGTCTCGGCTGACACCTCTCGCTCGGGCACCGTGCCGCGCCAGCCGACGTACCCGGAGTACTCCATGCGCGCGTCGGGCGCGATGCGTCGCCGGCTCGGTGACCCGATGCCGTCGGCGAACACGACGATTTCGGCGGATTCGATTCTGCCCGAGGCGAACCGCACCGTCACGGCGTCGGCGTCCTGGTCGAAGCCGGCGGCGTACTCGCCGAGGTGATAGTGGCCCGTGCCCGCCGCATCGGTGAAGTCGGTGAGCAGGGCCCGGTAGAAGGTGCCCCATGACGTGTAGCTCCACGGCGCGTCCTCACGATGGACGACGGTGTTGTCCGGTCCCAGGTACTGCACGAAATGTGTTCTGGTGCTCACTGTCTCCGGGTGCTGGGTGCTGCATTCGGCGAACCAGCGCAGTGTGTCGGGCTGCAGGACGATGCCGCCGCCGCGGCCGTCGAGATCGGTCGGCGTGCGCTCGTACACGTCGACGTCGAAGCCGAGGCGGCGCAGCAGCAGCGCGGCTGTCAATCCTCCGATCGATCCGCCGATCACCAGCGCCCGGTGACCACTCCAACTCACGTCACTCATGGTGTTCTCCTGTGTCGAGCCCGAGGAACGCTCGGGCGTTGGCCTCCAGTGCGGCGTCGTCGATGCCCGCCGCATGCGGGAGGTCGAGAGGGGTGGGGGTGCCCATGTCGAACGGATAGTCGCTGCCGCACATCAGGCGGGCAGGGTCGGCGTGCGCGCGCAGCAACTGCAGTGCCGGCACGTCATGGGTGAGCGTGTCGAACCACAACTGCGAGAACATCTCCCGGGGTGGCCGGGTGCCGGCACCGCGCACGTCGGCGCGCTGCTGCCAGCCGTGCGCCCAGCGACCCACCAGGGCGGTTGCGCAGCCCCCACCGTGCACCAGGCAGATCCGCAAGGTCGGGAACTCGTCGAGGACGCCGCCGAGGGTGAGTGCGGCTGCTGCCGTGGCGGATTCGACGGGGTTGCCGATCAGGTTCGCCAAATAGTGCGACGACCATTCCGGCCGGGGGAGTTGCATCGGGTGCACGAGTACCGCCAGACCGAGATCCCCTGCGGCGCCTACGATCTCCCGCATGGGGTCGACATCGAACGATGCCGTGCCCAGCAACGGCGGCATGGCGATCCCGCACATCCCGTCGACGCCGGCCAGCGCCGTCATCTGCTTGGTGGCCGCCTCCGGATCGTGCAGTGACACCAGCCCGAGACCCACCAGCCGCCCATCGCTGTCCCGGCAGACCTTGGCGAGGTCGTCGTTGTAGGTACCGACGAACTCGTCAGCGTCAGCATCGGCGACCGGGAACGCGAACGGCGGGGCGGACAGCACGCGAGCGCCCAGGCCGGCGGCGTCGGTGTCCGCCAGCACCCGGGACACGTCGCTCATCGCCTCGGTCTCGATGGACAACGGCAGCTCGCCCAGGTGCAGTTCGCCGTAGTGGTCGCGCAGCGGGGGCAGCGGGGAACCCGGAGCGAGCCCGAACAGGTGCTGCGGCAACCAGTGTGCGTGGACATCGATCGGTCCCGAGCGCACGGTCATGCCGCAGCACCCATCGCCTCGAGTGCTTCGAAGCGGGCCAGCACCTCGGCCTGCAGCAGGGCCACCGCCGGATCGGAGGCGCGGCGCGGCCGCGGCAGGTCCACGTCGATGATCTCGTGCACCCGACCGCCGGGGGCGAGCACGACGATGCGGTCGGAGAGCTGCACCGCCTCGGTGACGTCGTGGGTGACGAACATGACCGTGCGGCGCGACTCCAGCCAGATCCGTTCCAGATGCTCGCGCAGGGTGCGCGAGGTCATCGCGTCGAGGTGGCTGAACGGCTCGTCCATCAGCAGGATGTCGGGCTCTACGGCGAACGCGCGGGCGATGCCGATGCGCTGCTGTTGACCACCGGAGAGCTGCGCGGGGAACCGGTCGGCGCAGTGGCTCAGGCCGACCAGGTCGAGGTAGTGCCGGGCGCGGTCCTGCCACCCGTCGCGCTCGTGCTGGACGAAGCCGAGGTTGGCCATCACGGTGCGCCACGGCAGCAGCCGCGGGTCCTGGAACACATAGCCGACCCGGGCGTCGCGCGAGCCGGCTCGCAGCGACACCGTGCCGGATGTGTGCGACTCGATGCCGGAGACGATGTTGAGCAGCGTGGTCTTTCCGCTGCCCGACGGGCCGACCACCGAGACGAAGGTCTCGCCCGAGATCGTCAGGTCGACCTCGTCGATGACCCGGGTGACCGCTCCGCGGCGGTCGGTGAATTCTTTGACCAGCTTCCGGATTTCGATTGCAGCCATGAACTTTTCTCGCTTTCTAGACGGTGCGCCAGCGGGTGGTGCGGCGCTCGATGGGACCCAGGATCAGCAGATCGGCGACCACCAGCAGGGCGATGAACACCAGCACCCAGGCGAGGAAACCGTCGAGTTGATTGGCGTCGTACCAGTAGCGGGCGCGCCAGCCGACGCCCGAGGTGGAACCGAACCATTCGGCCAGCAACAGCCCGTTCCAGGCGCTCATGATCGCGAAGCGCACGGCGGCCACGGTGGACCCGGCCACCGCCGGTGCGACGATCTGGCGCAGCACCTTCGCCCGTGACACCCCGAACGCCCGTGCCATCAACACCAACTCCGCGGGCACGGCCCGGGTGGCCTTGGCGATGTTGACCACGACGAAGGGCAGCCCGGACAGGAACACCGTCATCACCGGGGTGAGCCAGCCGAAACCGAACCACATCGTGGTCAGCAGCGCCCAGATCACCGCGGGGATGGCGAGTCCGGCGGCGGTCAGATCGGAGAAGGCCAGATCCGCCACCCGGGACAGTCCCATCAGCACGCCCAGCGCGGCGCCCACCACCAGCGCGGCCGCGAGCCCGAGCACGAATCGGTTCATGCTGATCGCCAGGTTGCCCCAGAGTTCGCCGGCGGCGGCTTCAGAACCCAGCCGGGTCACCGCGTCTGGTAGTGATGGCACGCGGTTGCCGAGGACGACGGCCAGCTGCCAGGCGGCCAGGATGCTCGCCACGGCGGCCAGAACCGCTGTGGCCGAGAGTGATCCGCTCGAGATCCGGCGGGTCATGGTGGTCATGCGATCTCCTTGCGCCAGGCGAAGAAGCGATTTTCCAGCGCGGCCAGCCCGCGCTCGATCAGCACCATCGCGACGATGAAAAGGGTTGTCCAGGCGAGCATGTCGTCGACGCGGAACTCTTGGTAGGCCTTGCGGATCATGAAGCCGACGCCGCTGCCGGCGCCGAACACCTCGGTCAGCGCCTCCACCTTCCAGGCCATCGCGAACCCGTATCGGACGCCGGCGAAGACGAACGTCGTCACTGCAGGGAGGTAGAGGTGGCGCAACACGTCGGTGCGGCTGCGGCCGAAGGCCTGGCACATCGACAGCAGCTTGCCGTCCACCGAGCGAACTCCCTCGGCGACGTTGATCGCGATGAACGGCAGTGCCACCAGCGCAGAGACCACGATCGGACCGCCTGCGCCGACACCGAAGATGAGCAGTCCGAACACCGCGTACGTCAGCCCCGGCATGTTGCCGAGAACGAACAGCGGCAGCGAGAAGTACGCCGTCATGAATCGGCTGCGGCCCATCAGGAATCCGATGACCAGGCCACCGGCCATCGCGATCACGAACCCGGCGGCGATCTTGGCGATGCTGACCGTGAAGTTGGACAGCGCCTCGCCTGAGACGACGATCGCGCCCACCTGCTCGGCAACCCCGGCGGGCCGGGGGACGATCGGGTCGTCGATCCACGCGGCGACGGCCGCCCAGATCGCGACCGCGAGGACCAGTGCGGCGCCCGAGGCCAGCCACCGCAGGTTCGCGGTCAGGCCGGGACGCCGCCGGCGGGGGCGCCGGGTGGCGGACGCCGGTACGGACGGCGAATCCGGCGGGGCGACGGTCGAGGTCACGGCTGAACTCCTTCGGTCGGCAGGAACTTCGGATCGGTGACGTCATCGCCGATGACGCCGGTGGCGCGCATCAGGTCGAAGACGGAGCTCTCGTCGGCGGCCCACTTCGGGTCGAAGCGCACCTCGTCGACCACCCAGTCATGTTCGGCGACATAGGCCTTCATCCACGCGATGTCTTCGGGCGTGCTGACGGCGAAGTGCTGGGGGTAGCGTTCGATCATCTCGTCGCGGTGGGCCTGCCATTCGGCCAGGCCGCGGTCCCACAGGTCGAGGAAGGCCGACACCTCACCCGGGTGGGCGTCCACCCAGTCTTTCCGGCCGACGAAGACGTTGCCCATCGGGCCGTCGTGGCCCGGCGCGTTCAGTTCGGCGAACAGATCGGCCGATGACTTCCCGTCGTAGAGCGGGCGCACCGAGCCGTCTCGCAGCTCGCGGGCCGACAGGTCCGGATAGCAGATGCAGGCATCGATCTCGCCGCGGGCCAACAGGTTCGACAGGTTCTGGATGTCGGCGACGATGACCTGGTAGTCCCCGTCGACCAGCTGGGCGTTATGCATCTGCTTGACCAGGGCGCTCCACACCAGCGTGCCCGACACCGTGGTGAACACTCCTAGCCGCTTGCCTTTAAGGTCGGCCAGCGTCTGCGCGGGATCGTCGGCGCGCACCAGGATGCGGCTGCGTTCGGCGTTGTAGCGGCCGATGATGACGGTCTCGCGCCGGGTCTGCTCTTCGAGGCCCGGCACCTCGAACGACGCGGTGGAGATGATGTCGGCATGACCGCCGGCGAAGAGGCCGAACTCGTCCCACGTCGCGCTGGTCTCGATGCGGTAGCCGGTGTCGCGCTCCCACTGCGCCACCACGCCGGTCTCGTTCATGTAGTCCCAGATCGGGTCGGGGGCGAAGGTGAAGCGGATGACGCCGTCACGGGCGGTGCGTGACGATGCCGGCCCGCCCAACCCGGCCGCGCAGCCGGTGGCGGCCAGCAAGACCGCGCTGACGACCAGGGCGAGCACCGCGCGCGCCCAGGTCCGAATCGAAAGTGTCACCGGCTACCTCCTTGGTCTGTGACCGCGGTCACGACTCTCACTGTGGAGGTCGGCGCCGGCAGAGGCAATGTCTTGACAGACATACTTACGCTGATTCTCATGTCAGTTGACACATACAGCGGAGAGAGTCAGCTGGAGGTCTGGCTGGCCGCCCTGGCGGACATCGGGGAAGCCGTCGGCGGGAACACCCCGGTGGAGGCCGTCCTGGACAGAGTGGCCGAGACCGCCTGCACGCTGCTCGGGTACGACTTCTGCGCGGTGTTCCTGCCGACCGCCGATCGCACTGCCCTGACGATCGTCGGCTCGCACGGACTGTCGCCGGACTACGTCGCCCAGGTCAACGCCGACCGACCGATCCTGCTCGACGTGCGTGACGAGTCCGAGGCACCGACCAGCATCGCGTTTCGGACGGGCGAGGTGGTGACGGTCGACGACATCGATCGCAAACCGCACTTCACCTGGAGTGGGGTGGCGCACGAGCAGGGCTATCGGGCACTGATCTCGGTGCCGCTGCGCCGCTCGGGTGCCGTGGTCGGGGCACTCAACGGATACCGCGCCGGCCCGCACCGGTTCGATCGAGCGGAGATCGGCCTGGTCAGCACGCTGGCCACCCAGGTCGCCGTCGCGCTCGGCACCGCCCAACTGCGCGCCGCCGAGCAGGCGACGATCGCCGAATTGCGGCGCGCCGCGGAGGTGCACTCTTTGCTGACCGCGACGGCCCTCCGTGGTGAGGGGGTCACCGGTGTCGCCGAGGCACTGGCCGGACTGCTGGGGCGGCCGGTGCTGATCGACGACGTCTATGGCGAACAGCTGGCCGCCGCCGGCTCGGCCATGGACACCGAGCCCACGACCGTCACCGACGTGATCCTCGACGGCGCCCCGGTGGCGCACATCCACGTCGCTGCGACGGACGAGCCGTTGTCTGCCGTGGACGTTCGCGCGGTCGAACAGGCCGCGGTCGTCACCGCACTCGAGCTGCTACGTGCGCGCACAGCGGCTGAAGTCGAACAGCGCCTGCGGGGTTCACTGGTGGCCGACGTACTCGGCACCGATCCCGGCGGGCTGCCCGCGATCATCGACCGGGCCCGGCGGTTGGGCTGGGATCTCGCCGGCACACAGACACTGATCGCGTTGCGCTGCAACGACAGTGAGACCCTGCTGGCCGCGGCCGACCGCTTCTTCCGGCACACGACGCAGCGCCCGCTGTCCGCCGTGCACCGCGGCGACGTGATCCTGCTCTGGCCCCACGGAAATGCCATGGAGACAACGCGCCGGCTGCTCGACACCGTCGCCGTCCCGGGGGTGATCGCCGCTGTGTCGAGAACAGTCGACGCCGCGGGATTGCCCGCCGCATTCCGCGCCGTCCGTGGCGCCCTGGACCTGGCCGCCGGCGCAGGGGGCCCGGCCGTGATCGACCTGACCCAACTGACGGTCGATCAGCTGCTGCTCGAGCTGGGAGACTCGGCGCGCCTGACCGAATTCGCGACCTCCGTGCTGGGCTCCGCCATCGAGTACGACCGCACTCGCTCGACGGCGCTGCTCGAGACCGCCCGAGTGGTCATCGACGCCGGGCTCGACCGGCGCGCCGCCGGCGCACGGCTGCACCTGCATCCCAACACGGTGGCCCAGCGGATGCGCCGCCTGGAAGAACTGACAGGGTTGGCGATGTCGCGTCCTGCCGACCTGCTGCAGCTGACGTCGGCGTTGACGGTCGCCCGAATCGCCGCGCTGGGGTGAGCAGTGTCAGGCCGTGATCGCGTCCAGCGCGCGGTGGATCCGCTGCTCGCTCACCGGGCGGGGCGTACCGAGTTGCTGCGCCCACAGGCTGACCCGCAATTCCTCGATCATCCAGGCGATGTCGCGCACGTCGGCCGCGGCCGCCCGGGTCGGGGACAGCGCCGCGACCACCTCGTCGTAGGCGTCCTGCATCGCATCCACCCGGGCCATCCGTTCGCGGTCGGCGACCGGCGCCTGCGGTAGCCGCTCGAGCCTGCGGCTGATCGCGGTCAGATATCGGGTGAGGTCGGCCAGCCGCGGCGCCCCCGCCGCTGCCACGAAGCCGGCGGGCACCAGCCGCGCGAGCTGGGCACGGATGTCGGCGATCGCATCGGCCTGCGCCGCCGACGGCGTGTCGGGCAGCGCGAGCGACACTTCGTGCAGGGCGGTGACCACCTTCTCCGCCCGGCGCGCCACGTCGAGGGTGGTGGGCACCAGCTCCCGGGTCACGCGGCTGCGGGCCTGCTCGAATTCTGTTCTTGTCCATAGGGGTTCGGGTACCAGCAGCTGCATCGCGGCGTCGGCGCAGTCCTCGATCAACGCCGCCAGTGAGCCGTCCGGGTTGGTCCCCAAGGACAGCCGGGTTCGCATGTCGAGAGCCTTCTCGACCTGCTTGGCCACCGATGGCCCTGTCAGCCGCAGCAGGCGCCGGGTACCGGCAGGCGCCGCGACGGCCTGCTCGGCGGCGCTTGCGAACACCCGCACCGCCACCGACGCTCCCTCGTCGACGAGCGCGGGGTAGCCGCGCACCGTGTTGCCGGAACGCCCCGGTCGTTCCACCACGCGCGGCAGCTCGTCAGTGTCGGGCCATGTCCGTAGGCCCGTGCGCTCCAGGTCACCGGCCGCGGCCGCCACCGCATCCCGGGCCGGCGCGGCCAGCGTGTGCTGCAGTTCGGTGAGATCCTTTCCGCGAGCCACCACCGTGCCGTCGGCGGTCTCCACTGCGAACGTCACCCTCAGATGCGCCGGGATCTTGTCCAGGTCGAATGCGTCGATCGGAACGAGAACACCGGTGCGGCGCCGCAATTCGCGCTGGACCGCGTCGAGCAGCGGGCCGTCATCGGGCGTGATCGACGACAGCAGCGCGCGGGCGGTGTCGGGCGCGGGCACGAAATTGCGACGAAGGTCCTTGGGCAGCGACTTGATCAGCGCGGTCAGCAGTTCCTCGCGCAGGGCCGGTACCTGCCAGGCGAACTCGTCACCACCCAACCGGGCGAGGACGTCGACGGGCACGTGGACCGTGACACCGTCGTCTGTGGCACCGGGATCGTACCGGTAGGACAGGGGCAGCGCGACGTCGTCGGCCTGCCAGGCGTCGGGCTGATCGGCACCGGACTCGTTGCGCAGCAGGTCGTCTCGCGTCAGCGTCAGCAGCTCGGGGGTACGGTGCCGCTGTTTGCGCCACCACCCGTCGAAATGCCGTGCCGACACCACGTCGGCGGGGATCCTGGCGTCGTAGAACGCGTAGATCTCCTCGTGACCGACCAGCAGGTCACGACGGCGGGCGCGCTCCTCGAGATCGGCGAGTTCTGTTCTGAGCCGGGCATTGTCGGCGAAGAAGTGGTGTTTGGTGCGCCACTCCTGGTCGACGAGGGCGTGGCGGATGAACAGTTCGCGGGCCACCTGCGGATCGATCTGCGCGTAGTTCACCCGCCGGCGCGCCACCAGCGGCAGCCCGTAGAGCGTCACCTTCTCGTATGCCATCACCGCGCCGCGCTCGGCATCCCAATGCGGCTCGCTGTACGTGCGGACGACCAGGTGTGCCGCCACCCGCTCGACGGCCTCGGGATCGATGCGGGCCGCGATACGCCCGTAGAGCCGGCTGGTCTCTACCAGGTCGGCCACCACGACCCACCGCGGTGGGCGGCGGGTCAGCACCGAGCCGGGTGCCAGCACGAACCTGGCGTTTCGCGCGCCCAGATAGTCCCGGGCGTCGCCCTCGCGCATCCCGATGTGCGACAGCAGGCCCGCAGTCAGTGCCGCGTGCACCTGCGCCACGTCGGCCGGCTCGTCGGATTCGGTGATGCCCAGATCGCGGCAGATGCCCCGCAGCTGCCCGACCAGGTCCTGCCACTCCCGAATCCGTAGGTAGTGCAGGAACTCATCGCGGCACATCCGCCGGAAAGAGCTGCCGGAACGCTCCTTTCGCTGCTCGCCGAGGTAGCGCCATAGGTTCAGGAACGACACGAAATCGGAGTGTTCGTCGGCGAAGCGCGCGTGTTTCTGCCGGGCCGCCTCCTCCCGATCGCTGGGCCGCTCCCGCGGGTCCGGGATGGACAGCGCTGCGGCGAGCACCAGCATCTCTCGCACACAGCCCTCCGCATCGGCCTGCAGGATCATCCGGCCCAGGCGCGGATCCACCGGGATCTGCGCCAGCCGGCGGCCGAGAGGAGTGAGCTCACCGTCGGTGAAGGCGCCGAGTTCGGTCAGCAGCGCGATGCCGTCACGGATACTGCGCGCGTCGGGCGGGTCCAGGAAGCCGAACCCCTCGATGTCGCCGAACCCGAGTGCGGCCATCTGCAGGATCACCGCGGCGAGGTTGGTGCGCAATATCTCCGGATCGGTGTAGCGGGGCCGGGATTCGAAGTCCTGCTCCGAGTACAGGCGGATACACACACCCGGAGCGGTACGCCCCGATCGGCCGGCCCGCTGCGCGGCCGACGCCTGGGAGATCGGTTCGATCGGCAACCGCTGCACCTTGGTCCGCCGGCTGTACCGCGAGATCCGTGCGGTTCCGGGGTCGACGACGTAACGGATGCCGGGCACCGTCAGCGATGTCTCGGCGACGTTGGTGGCCAGCACCACTCGCCGGCGGGCCCGGCTCGGGGTGAACACCTTCTGCTGCTCGGCGGTCGGCAGGCGGGCGTAGAGCGGCAGGATCTCGGCCCGCTCGCCGAGGTCAGCGCGCAACGCCTCTGCGGTGTCGCGGATCTCGCGTTCGCCGGACAGGAACACCAGGACGTCGCCCGGGGGCTCGCTCGCAAGCTCGGCGACGGCGTCGACGATCGCCTCGGTCGGATCGCGCACCTCGGTGCGCACCACCTCGTGGTCGGGATCGTCGGGATCCTCATCGTCGATCACCACGGGGACTTCCAGTGGGCGATAACGGATTTCGACGGGGTACGTGCGTCCGCTGACCTCGAGGATCGGGGCGGGTAGGCCGTCCGTGGCGAAGTGTTGGGCGAAACGCTCCGGCTCGATGGTCGCCGATGTGACGATCACCTTCAGGTCGGGCCGACGGGGCAGCAGCTGACGCAGATACCCGAGCAGGAAGTCGATATTGAGGCTGCGCTCGTGCGCTTCGTCGATGATCAGGGTGTCGTAGCGCAGCAAGCGGCGGTCACGCTGGATGTCGGCCAGCAGGATGCCGTCGGTCATCAGCTTCACCAGCGTGCGGTCACTGGCCTGGTCGGTGAAGCGCACGGTGTAGCCGACCGCCTCACCCAGCGGGGTGCCGAGCTCGTCGGCGATCCGCTGCGCCACCGTGCGCGCGGCCAGCCGGCGCGGTTGCGTGTGCCCGATGGTGCCGCGGATCCCGCGACCGAGCTCGAGGCAGATCTTCGGCAGCTGCGTAGTCTTGCCCGACCCCGTTTCGCCGGCCACGATCACCACCTGGTTCGCCGCGATCGCAGCGGCGATGTCATCGCGGCGCTCGCTGACCGGCAGATCCGGGTAGCTGATCGTCGGAACCGCAGCCATGCGGGTGGCGACCAGCGCCTCGGCGGTCGCGATCTGCTGGGTCAGCCGGTCCAGCTGGTTGGGTTCGGGAGATCTGAGCTGGCGCAGTTTGCGACCCAACCGCGACGCGTCCCGCAGCGTCAGGCCGTCGAGCCGGGCGCGCAGGGCGCGCACCTGCTCAGGTTTTGACTCGGGCATCTCAGCCGGCGGTCACCGCGGTCAGGCAGAACGGATGACCGGCCGGGTCCAGCATCACCCGCCACAGGGTCGGCTGAGGCTGCACCTCGGCCTGGCGTGCGCCGAGTCGCTGGGCGGCTGCCACCGCGGCCTCGACATCGGTCACCGACACATCGAGATGCATCTGGGCCGGCACCTTTAGGTCCGGCCACGTCGGTGGGACGTAACCGTCGACACGCATCAACGCCAGGATGGCCTTTCCGTCGGTGATCGCCACGACGCCGCCGTCGGGCGTCTCCACCAGCCGTCGCATGCCGAGCAGGGCCGAGTAGAAATCGGCCAGCTCACCTGGGTTCGGGCAGTCGATCGACGTCGAGCCCAGCGTGCCGACGGGGGTCTGCGCAGGGATCATGACCTCCACTCTGGCATGCGGCGACCGGTGCGAGCGCGCGCGGCGCCCGTTCGTCTGCTTAGCTACACGCGTGCGTTGGGGTGCGGGGGTGCTCGCTGCTGCGATGACGGTGATGTTCTGCACGACAGCGTTGTTCTGCACGGCGGGGACGTTCACCTCCGCCCAGGCCGAACCGGTGGCGATGCGGCCGCAGACCTACGACAAAGTGTCGCGCGACGGCTGGCACCTCAACATCCGGATCGACAACGAGGTGGTCAACTCGGTGCCGAATCTGGCCAATGCCAATGACTCCCGCGAGGGCTTCGTCACGGCGTCGGCGACCGCCACGGCCGTCGGCGGGTCGAGCCCCATCACCGACAGCATCTTCATCCTGGGTTATCAGCTCGGCTGCCAGTCCGATGTGTCCGCGGGGCTGCAGTACGGCGGCACGGCCGGCGTCGCACCCCAGGGGGCCGTCGGCATCGGCGGTGACTCCGGGGTGTCCGTCGGCGGCACGGGCGGCGTCGCGGGCTTCGTGCAGACGGTGCTGCAGCCGGGTGTGATCGTCGACCTCCCGCTGTCGAACATGACGCTCAGCCAGGACGGCAGGGCAATGATCGACATCGACAACATCCACATCAAGGCCGATGCGTGCGGCGGCGACGTGACCGTGCGGTCGTATGCGTACCTGCGAGTATCGACCGACGTCGCGCACACGCATTCGCGGTCTACGGCGACCCGATCAAGATCTGAGACAGCGATGATGCGTCGGACGATGAGCTCACTGCTGGCGGCGGTGGCGCTCCTCGCCGCTCCGACGGCGGCCGCCCAGCCGGAGTTACCCGACCCGCCGCCGTGGGTACCGCTGGCGCCGGACGTCGAACCGGGCAGCTTCGACTACCCCTACAACGTCATCGCCGTCGAACCGCCGCCGCTGACCGACTCACGCGGGGTCCGTATCGCCGCGACCGTGGACACGCCGTCGCAGTCGGAGGGGCTGCCCGGCAGCGCCCGGGGCAACGCACCCCAGGACGAAGGACCGCTGGTGACCTCCAACACCCGTTACGGCATCTCCGCCGGTCTGGAACCGCCGGGCACCCCGACCCCCGGCGTGGCCGCCGGAGCCGGCGTCGCGACGCCGCCGGCTGCGGAAAGCCCGACCGGCACCCCGCCGTCGACCATCCCGCAGCCCGAGTCACCGCTGCCGGACGACCTTCCCGTCTACCCGCTGCCGGTCATCGAAGAGCCCGGCAACCCACACGAGCCGATCTACGGCCGACCGTTGCCCTAGGCCGGACGACGATCGAAGGACGAGTGCACACGCAGCGTCCGAGCAGGACTGCGGTGACGGTCAGGCGTCGGGCGCCCAGTGGGCGAGCATTTCGGCGAACGTCTCGAACGCCGGGGTGTTGATGCCGTAGGTGGCCTCGAAGTGAATGCTGAGCGGGAAACCGAGCTCGCCCACGCCGTCGACCACGCGCTTGTACAGGTCGACCATCAGCTTGCGCCGCTGCACCGGCTCCGCCCCGGCCAGCTGCTTGACGAATTCCTGCTCTGCCGCGACGGCGGCGTTACCGGGGTCCTGGATCAGCCAGTTGATCAGGCCGACCTTGGTCTCCACCGCCGGCACGAACCCGAACGACAGCAGGATCTCGGGCCGGTGCTCGCTCGTCGCGGCGAACTCGGTGAGGAAGCCGACGATCGTGTCGGAGTACAGCAGCTGCGTCATGCCGTAGGTGGCGCCGCGGTCGCACTTGAACGTGAACCTGCCCTGCTCGCCGTCGCGGGTGGGGATGAGGATGACCCCGCGGTTGTCGACGACCTCGTCGAACATCGTCAACGCGTCCGTGGGGGCCACCCCGGAGCCCTCGCCGTCGCTCAGCGTGCGCGGCACCCCGACGAAGGCGATGCCGTCGAATCCGCTGTCACTGAGCTCGGTCAACCGGCCGCGCAGTGTCGGCTCGTCCATGAACGCGGTGACCTGAGTGCACAGCCCCCGCACATCGGGCAGTTCGGGCTTGATCATCGACCAGAACTCGAGGACGTCCAGTTTGGGCTTCATCTCGAGGGGACGGTCGTCGTCCTCCTCGATCATGCCGGGGATCATCACGTGCCGTACCCGACCGCCGACGCCCGCCTCGGCCGAGCAGCGCAGCACCTTCTCGGCGTCGGAGAGAGCCTGCTCGCGACCGCGGTCGACGTTCGGCGGCACCAGCTCCAAAGCGATGGTGTTCAGACTCACAGCGTTGCTCCACATCTGAGGTTCTCGAGTCCGGCTGTCCGGCCGACGTTGCTCGTCAGCCCACGATTCCCCCGTCGCCGGCGAGCAATCACCATACCGAGCGGGGCGGTGTGGGGCGCGCCGCGCACCCACCCCGCGGCCCCGGTCGCCCTTTCTTCGGCTTACATGGAGAGCGATCCCCTATGAGAAATTCGTTCCGTCCCGCCCTCACCGCCGCGCTGTTCGCGCTGTTGACCGTTCTGGTCGCGGCGTGCAGCGGCCTGCAGTCACCGCCCGGGCCGACGTCATCGACCAGCACCGACCCTGCTGCGCCGCAAGTCACCTCGCCGTTCGATCCGTCGACGACCCCGACCGCACCCACCGGCCCGATGCTGGCCTACCGTGCCGCCGACGAGATCGGCCTCGTCGACGGCACCACCAAGATCGCCACGGTGGCCGGCGCCTTCACGCCCAACAACGATCTGATCACCACCGAGGACGGCCGATTCGTCTTCGCCCGCACCGTGGACAACCACGTCGCCGTCATCGACGTGCAGAACCGGCGGGGCGGTATCCGCCAGGTTCCGGTGGGCCCGACGCTGGGTACCGCGGGCGGCAGCACGATCGTGTGGTGGGAGCAGCCGAACCGGCTCATGAGTCTCGACCTGTCCGCATCCGACGCGACACCGCGGCTGCTGCAGACCGTCGACCTCCCCCCCGTCCCGGCGGGCGACCCCCGACTGATCGTCGCGCGCGCCGGGACCGCGGTGCTGGCCCGCGTCGAAGGCACGCCGTCTCCGTTCGGCGGCCCGGACACCCTCTATGCGGTACGCGGCTCCGGCCCCCCGACGTCGCTGGGACAAGTCGACGCGAACAGCCCGGTCTCGGTCGCTCGGCTCTCCCCCGACGGCGGGTCGCTGGCCTACGCGGTCTACCGGGCGACCGGCGATGCCTGCGGAACGGCGGCGGTGGTGCAGTCCGACGCCGACGGCAACCAGCAGACGTTCGACGTCGCCGCCACCGACCCGGCGGCGGGATTCCGGATCACCAAGCTGTGGTGGCCCCGCGAGGGTCCGCCGAAGCTGAGCCTGACGACGTGGCGCTGCGGCCAGTCGCAGGCCGCGTCGCCGGTGGTGTGGCAGTTGACGGGGGATCACATCGCGCAGGTCACCCCGCCGACGTCGGCATTGCAGACCACCGAGCTGGCTCCGGGGCAGCGGGCGCTGGTACTGCCGCACAGCGACGGGTACGGCGATCCGGCCGGTGCGCTGGTCGTCGAGGAGAGTTCCCGCAGGATCCCCGTCGAGGACGACGTCGACGCCATCGCGCTGGTCGAGCCGTCTCCGTAGGCTGGGAAGGATGAGTATCGCGCTGCAGGACACGTTCGTTCGCGACCTGCCCGAACTCGCGGTGCGATGGCAGGCCGAGAACGCGCCCCACCCGACGCTGCTGGTGCTCAACGAGGCGCTGGCCGCCGAGCTGGGTGTGGACCCGGAATGGTTGCGCGGGCCCGAGGGGGTGCGGCTGCTCGCCGGTACCGCGGTCCCTGCCGACGCGACGCCGGTGGCGCAGGCCTACGCGGGTCATCAGTTCGGCGGCTTCGTCCCACGGCTCGGCGACGGGCGGGCGCTGCTGCTCGGCGAACTCGTCGACGCCGACGGACAGGTGCGCGACCTGCATCTGAAAGGGTCGGGGCGCACCCCGTTCGCGCGCGGCGGCGACGGCCTGGCGGCGATCGGACCGATGATGCGGGAATTCGTGATCAGCGAAGCCATGCATGCGCTCGGCATCCCGACCACCCGTTCGCTGTCGGTGGTGGCGACCGGACGGCCGGTGTACCGCGAGACCGAGCTGCCCGGGGCCGTCCTCGCCCGGGTCGCGGCCAGCCATCTACGTGTCGGCAGCTTCGAGTACGCGTCGCTGATCGCCCGCCAGACCAAGGACATCGGTGTGCTGCGCCGGCTGGCGGACTACGCGATCGCGCGTCATCACCCCGCCTGCGCGGACGCGGAGGTTCCCTACCGAGCCCTGCTCGAGGCGGTCATCGATGTGCAGGCCGACCTGGTGGCACAGTGGATGCTCGTCGGCTTCGTGCACGGCGTGATGAACACCGACAACATGACGATCTCGGGCGAGACCATCGACTACGGGCCGTGCGCGTTCATGGAAGCCTTCGATCCGCAGACGGTGTTCAGCTCGATCGACCACGGGGGCCGCTACGCCTACGGCAACCAGCCGGGCATCGCGCTGTGGAACCTGGCGCGCTTCGCCGAGGCACTGCTGCCGCTGCTCCACGCGGACATCGACACGGCCGTGGGCCAGGCCGAGGAGTCGCTGGGGCGGTTCCGCGACCGTTACCTGGCGCGGTGGAATCGGGGCATGCGGGCCAAGTTGGGGCTCGCCGGCGCACCTGCTGATGCAGCCGATGCGCTCAGCGAAGAGCTGCTCGTTCAGATGCAGAACAGCGGCGTGGACCACACGTCGTTCTACCGGCGGCTGGCCGAGGCGGCCCGCGGGAACGCCGAGCCGGTGCGCGGTGAGTTCGTCGATCTCGCCGGGTTCGACGTCTGGCTGGCCCGCTGGCGCGCGCTGGATCCCGATCCGGCGGCCATGGACGCGGTGAATCCCGTTTACATCCCCCGCAACCATCTGGTGGAGGAAGCCCTGGCCGCCGCCACCGTCGGCGAGCTGGGCCCGGTGGAATCGTTGCTCGCCGCGGTGCGCTCACCGTTCCAGCCGCGTCCGGATCTGCAGCGCTACGCAGAGCCCGGCCATCAGGAGTTCTCCGCCTCGTTCCGAACATTCTGTGGGACCTGAGAACACCGCGTACCGTGGCGGCGTGAGCGCCACCAGCAAGAGGCTCGGTCTGCAGGACCTGCTGTTCATCTACGGGGAAACACCGAGTTCGAAGATGCACGTGGCCGGCCTGCTGCCGTTCACGCCGCCGCCCGACGCGACGGTCGGCTACCTGCGCGAGATGATCGCCGAGGCGCGCCGCCAGGAGGTGATGCGGCCGTGGAACCTCAAGCTCGCCCACCCGCGGTTGCAGTTCAGCCCGTTGCACAGCTGGGTCGAGGACACCGATTTCGACTTCGACTACCACGTGCGCCGCTCGGCATTGGCGAGCCCCGGTGACGAACGCGAGCTCGGCGTCCTGGTCTCGCGGCTGCACAGCAACCACCTCGACCTGACCCGGCCGCCGTGGGAGCTGCACGTGATCGAGGGCCTCGAAGGCGGCCGGTTCGCGCTGTACATGAAGATCCACCACGCCTTGGTCGACGGCTACAGCGCGATGCGGATGCTCGCCCGCAGCCTGTCCACCGACCCGGAGTCGCGGGACACCCGGATGTTCTTCAACGTGCCGCTGCCCGCCCGTGAACGGCCGCTTCCCAGCACCGAGACGGTGAACCCGATCTCCGCGACGCTGCGCGCGCTGGGCGGCATCGGCTCGACGGTCACCGGCGGCGTGAGCTCGGCGGTCGACCTCGCGACCGCGGTGGTGAACACGCAGATCCGCCGTGACGGGGAGTACGCCCAGATCGCCGGTTCGGCGTCGGCGCCGCACAGCATTCTCAATGCGCGCATCAGCCGCAATCGACGGTTCGCGACGCAGCAGTACGACTTCGACCGCCTCAAGAAGCTGAGCTCCCAGCACGGCGCGACGATCAACGACGTGGCGTTGGCGATCCTCGGCGGCGGTCTGCGCAAGTTCCTCTCGGAGATCGACGAACTGCCGGACCGGTCGCTGATCGCCTTCCTGCCGGTCAACGTCCGACCCAAGGGCGATGAGGGCGGCGGCAATGCCGTCGGTGCGATCCTCGCGCCGATGGGCACCGACATCGCCGATCCGGTGGAACGGCTGAGCACCATCACCGCTGCGACGGGAGCGGCCAAGGCGCAGCTGCAGAACATGTCGCCGGCGGCGATCATCGCCTACAGCGCCGCTCTGCTGGCGCCCGCGGGCACCCAGATCGCCGGCGCCCTGACCGGCGTGAAGGCGCCGTGGCCCTACACGTTCAACCTCTGCGTCTCGAATGTGCCGGGTCCGCGGGAACCGTTGTGGTTCAACGGCTCTCGGCTGGAGGCGACGTATCCGGTGTCCATCCCGATCCACGGCATGGCGCTGAACATCACGCTGCAGAGCTACGCCGACACCCTGAACATCGGGTTCGTGGGCTGCCGCGACCGGCTGCCCCATCTGCAGCGCCTCGCCGTCTACAGCGGCGAGGCGCTGGCCGAGCTCGAGGCGGCCTCCGAGGGCTAGTCGGCACTCACGCCGCTTCGTTATCGGGTGGTGCGGGTCCGCCGGGTTCTGATGGATCGCCGCTCGGGGATGGTGGGCAGGCGTCGGCCTCGCTGACCGGTTTTGTCCCGTCAGTGTCGGTCTCCTCGTCGTCGGGCGGGCGGAGGAGTCGTTCGGGGGTGTGGTGGGTGTTGATGCGGATTTGGCCGGTGTCGAGGTTCGGCGGTGGGGTCCATTCGACGTCGTGGCGGGTGTTCATCGACGTGGTCCAACCGCCGGGTCCGACGCTGCGGTTGTCGGGTGGGCAGGCCAGGCCGAGGTCGTCGATGTTGGTGAGCCCACCATCAGCCCAGTCGGTGGTGACGTGGTGGACCTGGCAGCCGTAGGCCCCGACGGGGCAGCCGGGTTTGGTGCAGCCTCCGTCGCGGGCGATCAGCATGATCCGCTGCGCCGCTGACGCCACCCTGCGGGTGCGGAACAGGTCCAGGGCGGAACCGGTCGCCCGGTCGAACACCGCCAGATAGTGGGAGGCGTGGGCGCCCATGCGGATCACGTCCTTGATGGGCAGCCGGGTGCCGCCACCCGTCGTCCCGATTCCGGCGCGCGATTCCAGGTCCTGCAGGGTGGTCCGCACAATGACGGTCACCGGTAACCCGTTCAACTGACCCAGCTCACCGCTCATCAGGGCGATGCGTCCGACCGCGACCAGTGCGTCGTGCTGGCGTTGGGCCAGGCTGCGATGATCACCGTCGATCTGCGCCTGCGTCGGAGTCCCCGACGTGCACGGCTCGGGGTCGTCGGGGTTACACATGCCCGGGGCGGCGTACTTGGCGAAGATCGCCTCCCACACCGCCGCCGCCTCCGGGGTCAGATCAGCCCGCCACGCGGTCATCCCGTCCCGACCCTGCCGCGACTTGCTCAGAGCCCGTTTCCGGGTGCGTTCGGTGTCGTCGGGTTCGGGGCCGTCCTGATCAAGCAGGAACAACTCCAAATCCGCAGCGTCGCGCGTCTCTTTCGGGCCGGCGCCGGTGGCGATGCGCACTACATCGGCTTCGAACTGCTCCCGCGTGGTCAGGTCGCAGAAGCCGGGCAGCTTGTCCACGGCTTTCCGGATGATCTCGACGTGCTCGGGCGTGATGCGCCCCTGCGCCTGCGCAGAGGCGGTCTCCGCGAGCACCGGCGGCAGCGGTGTCCCCGTCATCGACCGCCGCGGGGCGAGCAAGGAGGCCTCAGTCAGGCGCCGATGCGCCTCCGACCCGCTGATCCGGTAGCGGGTCGCGAGGACGTCGCGCCAGTTCTTCGCCCCCATCTGCACCGCAGACGTCTCCTCCTGCAGCCGCGCCAGGGCGCGGTGCCGGGCCGCAGGCAGGCGGCAGCCGGCGGATTCGAGCTCGTCGAGCAGCTCGGTGATCTCCGGGGCGGTCGACAGATCGAGATCGGCGGCGAGCACGGCATCGACGGCAGCCCGTAGCCCCGCCACCGCCTCCCGCGCCTCCGACATACTTCGAACGTACATTCGACCCCCGACAAATTCTCTTGCCTCCCGTGGCCATAGCAGGCGGCCAGGAACACCGACTACGGTTTACCCGTGGCCAATCCGACCTTGCATGAATCGACGTTGCCCAACGGCCTGACCGCCGACGAAGCCCGCGCCGAGGCCGTCCGCGCCTACGAGCTCGACCGTGCCCACGTGTTCCACTCGTGGTCGGCACAGGCCGAGATCGCGCCGATGACGATCACCGCGTCGGAGGGCTGCCACGTGTGGGACGGCGACGGCCACCGGCTCCTCGACTTCTCCTCGATGCTGGTCAACACCAACATCGGTCATCAGCACCCCAAGGTGGTCGCGGCGATCGCCGAACAGGCCGCGAAGCTGTGTACGGTCGCGCCGCAGCACGCGAATGCCGCCCGCTCCGAAGCCGCCCGCCTGGTCGCCGAGCGCACCCCGGGCGAGCTGAACAAGATCTTCTTCACCAATGGCGGCGCCGACGCCGTCGAGCACGCGGTACGCATGGCCCGCCTGCACACCGGTCGCTACAAGGTGCTCTCCCGTTATCGCTCCTACCACGGCGGTACCGAGACCGCGATCAACCTGACCGGCGACCCGCGCCGCTGGCCCAACGACCACGGCAACGCCGGCATCGTGCACTTCTTCGGTCCCTTCCTGTACCGCTCGCAGTTCCACGCCACCTCGGAGGAAGAGGAATCCGAGCGCGCGCTGGCGCACCTTCGCGACATCATCCGCATGGAGGGTCCGTCGACGATCGCCGCGATCATCCTGGAGTCCATCCCCGGCACCGCCGGCATCATGGTGCCCCCGCCCGGCTACCTCGCCGGCATCCGCGCCCTGTGCGACGAATACGGCATCGTCTACATCGCCGACGAGGTGATGTCGGGCTTCGGCCGCAGCGGAAAGTGGTTCGCCATCGACCATTTCGACGTCGTGCCCGATCTGCTGACCTTCGCCAAAGGCGTCAACTCCGGCTACGTGCCCCTCGGCGGGGTGGCGATCTCCCCACACATCGCCGAGACGTTCGCCCACCGCGCCTACCCCGGCGGGCTCACCTACTCCGGTCATCCGCTGGCGACCGCCGCCGCCGTCGCGACCATCACCGCGATGGCTGACGAGGGCATCGTCGACAACGCCGCGCGTATCGGCACCGAGGTCCTCGGGCCTGCCCTGCGCGACGTCGCGGCGCGGCATCGCAGTGTCGGCGAAGTCCGAGGCACCGGTGTGTTCTGGGCCGTCGAACTCGTCGCCGATCAAGACACCCGCGAGCCGTTGGCGCCCTACGGAAGCTCCAGCACGGCAATGAATTCCGTCATCGGCGAATGCAAGAAGCTCGGCATGCTGCCGTTCGCCAACTACAACCGGATCCACGTCGTGCCGCCCTGCATCATCACCGAGGACCTCGCACGCGAAGGTGTGGCGATCCTCGACCGGGCGCTCGACGTCGCCGATGCTGCTGTCGGCTAATCGCCTAGCTCACCACTGATCCCGCGTTCCAACTCGTGGCGGGCACGCTCCGGCAGCACGAGCAGTCCGTCGAGTTCGCGCTGCGCCAGCCGGTAGGCGCGCTCGCGCTCCTGCGGGGTGGCGGCGGTGTCGGCAGCGACCCGGAGTAGTCGTTGTGCGCGCGTCAGGCGGTCCTGCTCATCCGTGCTGAAGGCGGCTCGTTTGCGCCGCCGCGCTTCGGCTTCGGCGATGTCGAACGCCGTCGCGTACTCACCGACCGCATCGACATAGCTGCGCAGCGCTTCGCGATCCTCCAGTAGATCGCCGATGTCGGCGGGCCGGAGAAAATCAGCGCGCAGCTTGGCTCGGTGGAACCGTTCGGTGAGGGGATCGCGCAGGTCGGTCATCAACGGGTAGTCGAGCACCTTCGCGGCGTCCAGTTCGTATTCCAGCCACCGGGTGTCGGTGCGGTCATGCTGTTCCACCGTCCGCAGCACGGTGCGACGCTGGGCTGCGGTGGCGGACCGCGCAGGAGGCGCCGGAGGCAGCTCCGGGTCGCGTTGACGGCGCGTCGCGGCGATGCCGCGGTAGGTCGCGTACGCGACGCCGACCACCGGCAAGAGCACCACCAGCAGCTCGGCCAGCCGAAAGATCAGACCCATCCCGCCAGGATGCCACCATCGGCTGGTTTCGATTCTGCAGCAATCGGGCAACTACTTAGCCATGCGACACAAGACACTGAATCTAGGTTCCTTGATCTTCGCGGGCGCGGCGGCGACTGCAATCGCAACGGCGCCCCTGACTTTCGCTCAGCCGGCTCCGCCGCCCTGCTTCAATCCCGACGGCACTCCCTGCGCCTCGGTGGGCACCGCGGGTCCCGGCGGCGCCACGGGTGGCATTCCCGGCGGCCCCGCGGGCACGGCAGGCCCCGGTGGCGCGAGCGGTTCCACCAACCCCGGCGGCGTCGCCGGAGCGGCCGGACCTGAGGGTGCCAGCGGGTCGATCCCCGGCGGCCCGTCCGGTGCGGCAGGCCCCGGTGGCGCCAGCGGCTCGACCAACCCCGGCGGTGTCGGCGGTTCGGCCGGACCCGGTGGCGTCTCGGGCTGCATCCCCGGCGTCGGCTGCGCCTCCATCCCAGTTTCGTAAACACTGACCACCGAACCCCAGCCGGGCCCGCAATGCGGGTCCGGCTTTTCGGTGTCCGCTTCTGGGTGTCTGTCACCGGCTAGCGTGAGCGCCATGCCCCTGCTGATCAAGAACGTGCGGATTTTCGACGGGCTCTCCGATCGGACGACCGACGGGCACGTGCTGATCCAGGGCCGCACGATCGCCGCAGTGGAACGGTCACCCATCGCCGAGAACGACCACACCGTCGTGATAGACGGCGCCGGACGCACCCTTATGCCCGGCATGATCGACGCGCACGTGCACCTGGTGGGCATGTCGAACTCGCTGCTGAACCTCGCCATGGGCTCGCAGACACTGCTCGCCGCCACGGCGCTGGCCGGCGCCACCGACACCCTGATGCGCGGCTTCACCACGGTGCGCGACATGGCCGGCGACACCGCAGGCCTCAAGGCGGTGATCGACGCCCGTCCTGCGCTGGGGCCGCGCATCTATCCCAGCCAGGCTGCGCTGTCGCAGACCGGCGGCCACGGGGATTTCGGTTTCGTCTACGAACGGCCGACTGCGCTGGGCGGCAATGAATCCCGCGCCGAGCAGATCGGCTTCATGCGCGTGGCCGACGGGCCTGACCGCGTACTGGCCGCGGTGCGCGAACAGCTCAAGCTCGGGGCCAGCCAGATCAAACTGATGGTCGGCGGCGGCGCGGCCTCGCTGTACGACCCGCTCTACACGGTGCAGTTCACACCTGCCGAGATCCGGGCCGCGGTGCAGGCCGCCGAGGACTACGGCACCTACGTCGCCACGCACGTCTACAACGTCACCGGGATCCGCCGCGCCGTCGAGGCGGGGGTGAAGTCGATCGAGCATGGCCACCTCGCTGACGAACCCACCATCGCGATGCTCGCCGAACGTGAGGTGTGGCTGTCCACCCAGCCCTTCGCCGAACACGATCACACGTTCGCGAACCCGGACAGCGCCGAGAAAAACCGCGAGATCTGCGCCGGCACCGACCAGCTCTTCGGCTGGGCCGCCACCCACGGTGTGCGGCTCGCCTGGGGTACCGACCTGCTGTTCGAGCCCGAGCACGTCGGTCTCCAGAGCGCGATGCTGGTACGGCTCGGCGAGTACATGAGCGCCGTCACCGCCCTCAAGCTCGTCACGTCAGGCAATGCCGCGCTCCTTCGCATGGCCGGTGACCGGGACCCCTACCGGTCGGCCCGGCTCGGTGAGATCACCGTCGGCGCATGGGCCGACGTGCTGCTGGTCGACGGAGACCCGACGACCGATCTGACTCTGCTGGGTGATCCGGCGGCGAACCTGCACACCATCGTCAGGGACGGAGTGATCGTGAAGGGAGCGCCGGCATGACGGAACTGGCCGGACGGGCCGTCATCGTCACAGGCGCCGCCCGCGGCGTCGGCAAGGGCATCGCCAGGGCGCTGACCACGCGCGGCGCGTCGGTGCTGCTGGTGGACCGCGACGAGGAGCTGCTGCGCGCGACGGCCGCGGAGCTGTCCGAGGGTTCCGTCGATTCGCTGGCCGTGGACCTGCGCGAGAGCGACGCCGCCGAGCGCATCGTGGCGGCGGCCGTCGACGCCTTCGGCACGGTGCACGCCCTGGTGAACAACGCGATTGCGACCAACGAGCCCACGGCTTTTCAGGACATCACCGAGCAGGACTACGACCTCGTGTTCGACGTCGGGCCGCGAGCCACCTTCAGGCTGATGCAGGCGGTGTATCCCGTGTTCGCGAGCAACGGCGGCGGCAGCATCGTCAACCTCGGCTCGGGGTCGGGGACCCAGGGCCTGCCGCGGTTCGGCGCCTACGGCGCGGCGAAGGAAGCCATCCGGGGGATGTCGAAGGTCGCAGCGCTGGAATGGGGGCGTCACCGCATCCGCGTCAACGTGGTCTGCCCGTACGCCGAGACCGAGAGCATCAGGGCGTGGCGGGAGATGGACCCGCAGACCTACGAGCGCACCGTGCGCGCAGTCCCGCTCGGCCGGCTCGGCGACGTGGCGACCGACATCGGCCCCGTGGTGTGCTTCCTGCTGAGCGACGATGCCGCGTTCGTCACCGGTCAGACACTGATGGCCGACGGCGGCTCGGCTGGTTACCGCTGACGCGAGTGACGCAGTATGCGGCGAGAACCCGTGCCAGCGGTGCTATCTCGGCCAGATCGGTATACCCGTCGTGGGAATAGATCTCCAACAGATAGCCGGTGTCCCCGGCGGGCACGCCGACGCCGAGCACCGCCCGGTACCCCAGCTCGCGCAGGAGGGCGATCTCATCGGGATCGGCGGATTCCATCCCCACCGCCGCCAGAAACGTCGAACCGTCGGCGATCGCGCGCGCCGACGCGGGGTAATCGGCGAGGGCGTAGTGCGGCGGTCCGTAATCGACGAGCACGGTCAGCCCCGCCTCCCGCTTGCGCACACTCGCGACGTTGCTGACCATCCGCAGCATCGTCCCTCCCCCGGCGGTCTCCGAGATCGCCCACGCTGCGGCGTCGAGAGCCTGCGCGAGGGCGACGGCCAACGCCTCCAACGCAGAAGCAAGCGTCATGTCGGGCTGTTCGTCGAGCATCCGCACCACATCGGAGGCCAACCGGTCGACGGCGCGCCGCGGACCCGAGCGCCGGTCCCAGCCGGTGAGATCTCGCGCATCCGGTGACGGGGACGCACCGGTGCTGTAGCGGGCCGGTCCTTGCCGCTTGGCATGCAGCAGCGCGGCATCGGCGGCGGCCAGCAACTCTGCGGCGCTGCGCACGTTCGGGCCCGTCGTCGCGGCGCCCCAGCACAGACTCACCTCGCGATCGACGACGTCGTGCAGCGCACGGGTGGCATCGGTGGCGAACACCTGCGCCGACGCCAACGTCGCATCGGGAAGCACGATGCAGAACTCGTCACCTCCCAGCCGGGCGGCGATGGCACCCTCGACGGTGTCGGCCTGACTGCCGAGCACTGCTGCGACATCACGCAGCAGCTGGTCCCCCGCGGGATGTCCGTCCCGGTCGTTGATCCGCTTGAAGCCGTCCAGATCACACAGCATCACCACTGGAGTCGATGTCTCCCAGTCCAATTCGGCGAATCGCTGATCGACTGCGCGTCGGTTGGCGATGCCGGTGAGTGGGTCCTGCATCGCGTAGCCCCACACGGTGTTCAGCGTCTCGGAGCGGTTGAGCGCCACCGTGATGTACGCGGCGATGGCCGACAGCAGCTGCGCGTCACCGAGGTCGAAGCGTCGGCCGTCGTCACCGGAGGCCCAGATCTCGCCCCACATCGAGTCGCCGCTCATGATCGGCACGGCGATCTCGCTCTCCTTGCCGATCTGCTCCAGCCAGGCGACGCAGTGCGGCGGGCAGTCGGGCTCGTCGAGGGCGTTGAGATAGGGGCGGCCGTGTAGCAGCAACTCCGCCACGTGCGGGTCGCCGCCCATCGGGTAGTACTCGTCGGTGGGCCAGCGGGTCTCGCCGGGGGCCAGATCGCCGACGTTGATGATCGTCCGCAGCGATGCGAGGTCGGCCTCCCAGCGGCTGATCGACAGCGACGACGCCCGCACCGCGGCGAGCGCCTGCTCGGCGATCACCTCGAGGGCCTCGTCGAACCCGTCGGCCCGGGCGACCGCCTCGGCGATACGCAGCAGGGCCCGGAGCACCTGCAGGTCAGAGGCGGCATCGGGGAGCGACGGCTCGTCGGCCGTGCCACCGTCCATATCGCCGCGCACCCGTTCCACCCCACGATCCGCGCTCACGGCGCGGACGCTGATGCTACCGGCGAATCCTGGACGCCGTCATTTCTTCCCGCCACCCCGGTAGCCTGCCCAGCTGTGCAACCGATCCCCGTCATCGCGCTGACCGGCTATCTCGGCGCCGGCAAGACGACGTTGCTCAACCACGTGCTGCGCAGCCCCGACGCTCGAATCGGCGTGGTGATCAACGACTTCGGCGAGCTCAACGTCGACGCCGGCCTGGTCACCGGCCAGGTCGACGAACCCGCATCGATCGCGGGAGGGTGCATCTGCTGCCTGCCTGATGACGGCGGTCTCGACGTGGCGCTGACCCGGCTCGCCGATCCGCGGCTGCGCCTCGACGCGATCATCGTGGAGGCGAGCGGACTGGCCGACCCGGTGGCGATCTCCCGCATCATCCGGTTCAGCGGCGTCGACGGGAGCCGCTCGGGCGGCGTGGTCGATGTGCTGGATGCGGTCACCCACTTCGACACCGTCGACAGGGATGCCGCACCGCCGGCACGCTACGGGGCCGCGACGCTGGTCGTGGTCAACAAGCTCGACCGAGTCGCCGATCCGGACGCCACGCTGCGACGGGTGGCCGAGCGCGTGCGCGGGACCAACCCGCATGCGCAGATCGTGGGCGCCACGGCCGGGCGGATCGACCCCGCGCTGCTGTTCGACGTCGCCGCCGACGAGCAGATGGGGCAGCTGAGCTTCCAGGAGCTGTTGAAAGCGGGCGAGGACGACCGTCCGCACGACCACACGCATGCCGACTCGGTGACCGTGCTCAGCGACGGGTGTGTGGATCCCGGCGCGGTGTTGGATCTGCTCGAGGAACCGCCGGCGGGCGTGTACCGGATGAAGGGCACGGTCGCGGTCCGATTCCGCGGCGCGGTGCGCCGCTACGTGGTGAATGTCGTCGGTGCGTCCGTGCACGTGGCACCCGCCCCCGCGCAAGCTCCCGCCAACTCCCTGGTCGCGATCGGCATGCACCTCGACACCGAGAGCGTGCACGCTGCCGTGTCGGCCGCGCTGGCGCCGAAGGACGGGACCGCGCCGGCGCCTGCCATCCGGCGGCTGCAGCGCTACCGCCGACTCAGCATCTGACACCTAGGCTGAGTCCGTGGCAGATCTCAATGTGCTCGGCGAGCCGCTGGACCCCTGCGGCACCGAACCTCTGACCGGGTTCTATCGCGACGGCTGTTGCAGCACCGGCGACGACGATGCCGGCCTGCACACCACCTGCGCCGTCGTGACCGCGGAGTTCCTGGCTCATCAGCGGTCCATCGGCAACGATTTGAGTACACCGATGCCCGCCTACCGGTTTCCCGGCCTCGTGCCCGGTGACCGCTGGTGCGTGACGGCACGCAACTGGCTGCGGGCACACCAGGACGGGCAGGCCTGCCCCGTGGTGCTGGCCTCGACGAACGAACGCACCCTCGACGCCGTTCCGCTCGAGGTGCTGGCGACCTACGCCGTCGACGTTCCCGACGATCTGGCGGACCTGTGATGGCCTCGGTGTTGACGGTGAACACGGCGCCCGTGCCCACCGATTTGGGCGAGCTACGCACCGGAATCGACAAGCGGCCGAGTGCCGAGGCTCTCGAGGTGCGGGCTCCCGGGCCGCGCAAGGACGGCTTGGGCAGCGGCGTCGTCGGGGACTCGATCTGCAATCGCCGCTACCACGGCGGCGACGACCAGGCGGTGTACGCCTATGCGCGTGAGGACCTCGACCGGTGGGCGGCTGAACTCGACCGCGAGCTGACCAACGGGATGTTCGGCGAGAACCTCACCACGAGCGGCGTCGACGTGACCGGCGCACTGGTGGGTGAGCGGTGGGTGATCGGCTCGGACGGCCTGGTTCTCGAAGTCACCAGCCCCCGCACGCCGTGCCGGACGTTCACCACCTGGCTGGGCATCCGCGGGTGGATGAAGACGTTCACCGCCGCCGCGTTACCCGGCGCGTACTTCCGCGTCATCACCCCCGGAACGGTGCGCGCCGGCGACCCGATCGAGATCGTCTCGCGTCCCGATCACGACGTCACGGTCGAGCTCGTGTTCCGGGCGTTGATGACCGAGCCGGAGCTGCTCCCCCGACTCGCGGCGGCCGATGCCCTGCCGGACAAGATCAAACGCCAGGTCGCCAAGCGTGTGAATTGAATCGCAATCACCCGACAGATTGCGTGAGGCTGTTTTGCACTGCCCCGGAGCCGGGAACGCGACGGGTGCGCCGCCGATGTCGATGACGATGTCTTTCCGGCGCCGTGTCGCGGCGTCGTTTCCGGCGTTCCCGCGTTTCCACCCCGATCCCGAGGAGTCCGACTTCCTGTGGACGATGCAAACTTCGCGCCCGCAACACACTTCGCCACCACTGCGGCATGGGTGGCCGGCGCCGTCGCCGTCGCGTACGTGCTGGGACTCGCGGTGTCCTGGCTGCTGCAACGGCTGGGCCGGCGCAGCCGCGTGCTGCACGACATCGCTGAGCTGACCCGCATGCCGCTGCGAGCGACGCTGGTGGTGATCGCCGCCACCGCGACCATCAAACGCACCTCCGACGACCAGTCATCGTGGCGGGGCTGGTTGGACCATCTCCTGCTGATCGCGTTGATCGGTGCCATGACCTGGATGGTGGCCAGCCTCGTGACGGTGGCCGAACGGCAGATCATCGACCGGTTCGCCGGCGGGGACACCGGCCTGACCGACGCCGACCGGCACCGCCGCAAGATCCGCACCCAGGTCACCACGCTGCGCCGCCTGGCGGTCGCGATCATCGTGGTGCTGGGCGTGGCGGCGGCCCTGATGACATTCCCGTCGTTCAGCGACATCGGTCGAACGGTGTTCGCCTCGGCCGGAGTGTTGACCGTGGTCGCCGGTCTGGCCGCGCAGACCTCGCTGGGGTCGGTGTTCGCCGGGATCCAGATCGCGTTCTCCGACGCCATCAGGGTCGGCGACGTCGTGGTCCTCGAAGAGGAATGGGGCCGGATCGAGGAGATCACCCTGACCTACGTCGTGGTCCATCTGTGGGACGAGCGCCGGCTGGTGCTTCCGTGCACGTACTTCACCACGACCCCGTTCCAGAACTGGACCCGCAACGCCACCCAGCTGCTGGGCACCGCGGAACTCGACGTCGATTTCACCGTCCCGTTCGATGCGATGCGGGCCGAGCTGGACCGGTTGCTGCGCAACAACGACAAGTGGGATGGCCGCGTGGGCGTGCTGCAGGTGACCGACGCCGTCGACGGAGTCGTGCGGGTTCGCATGTTGGTCAGCGCCTCGAACGCGGGACAGCTTTTCGACCTGCGCTGCGATGTCCGCGAGGGAATGGTGGCCTGGCTGCAGCGCAGCAACCCCGGTGCGCTGCCGGTGCGGCGCATCGAGCACCAGACCGACAGCGACCGGGCAGGCCTTCGGAACAACGGGTATCACCATGGTCCACAAGCAGATTCGGGCCTGTTCAGCGGCAGCGCGGATGCCGAGCGCCGGAACCGGGCTTTCGAGAAGACCGGTTAGGCGAGCGGCGTGACCGTGGTGCTGTTGCCGGAGCCCGTCGTCAGGTACGGCGTGCCATCGGCGCCGATCACGACGTAGTACACGGGCATGCCGGCAACGAAGGGGATGTCGAGCAGCGTGCTCACGCCCGATGCCGACAGGGCGTACACCGCACCGCCGCTCGGACCGTAGTCGACGACGTAGCCCGTGCCGTCCGGGGCGAACAGCAGGGGTTTCGTGCCGTCGACCGCGAGCGGGTCGGCCAGTGTCAGGCTCGTGCCCGTCGCGCCGAGCGCGTCGAAGCCGGTGACCGTGATGCTGCTCGGCGAACCTGCCCTCGTCAGGAGGTAACCGGTTCCGTCGGGCGCGAACTGGATGTCGACGAAGCCCGGGTTGCGCCCGTCGGGTACGGACGGGGTGAGGGTGTCTGTCGACAGAGACAGGACCTGGGTGGCCAACGTGCCCGGGGGCAGGGTGCCGGCGGGGTACCTCACCACGGCATAGGGCGTGCCGTCGGGCCCGAAGATCACCGGACCGTCGACGGTGGCGCCCGCCGGCAGGTCGACGGTCCGCACCACGGTCCCGTCGGCGCCCAGGACTGCGACATGGTCGGCAACGCCTGCGGAGTACCTGACGTAACCGAACTCGTCGGCATGCGGGCCGGCGCCGATTGCCTGAACGAATCCGGGGTCGGCGGGCGTCGTGCCGGGCAGGACGATCGTCGTGCGGTTGCCGGCGGAGTCGAACACCGCAACGGCAGTGGTGTCCGCGGTCGGATCCACGATGGGGGCGTACACGGCTCCCGCCGGCGTCACCTGGAAGCCTGTCAGCGTCGAGATGCGGCCGTCGATCGGGTCGAGGGTGTCGATGCTGGTCCGGGTGAGCTTCGAGATGTAGGTGGTCCCGTCGACCCCGTTGTCCTTGGCACCGTCGAAGGTGTGCGTCTCGAGGTAGACGCCGTCGTCGGTCACCACGGTGAAACCTGCCAACCCCGACAGGGTTCGCACACTGCTCGAGGTGCCGTTGACCGTGTACAGCCGGGTGGTCTGGCTGCCGAACAGTCGGACGTCGGCGGTCAGATAGAGCGTGCCGTCCGGACCGACCACCGGCTCGCCCAGCGCGGAGGCCGAGTAGGGCACGAAGATCGCTTTCGACTTCCCGGCGGTGTCGAATGCCCGCAGCGTGGAGCTTCCGAAGCCGCTCGACAGCAGGTAGGCGGTGCCGTCCTCGGCCAGCGTCAACGAGGTGCGGGGCGGCAGTGACCGCACGGTGTCATCAGGCGAGATCCGGACGAAGCGGTAGGAGTACGAGCCGTAGGGGATGAAGGGCACGGTGATCGTGGTCTCGGTGTACACCGACCCGTCCGCACCCACGGTCAGGCCACCCGCGCCGCCGACGAGACGTGCAACGGTGGTGACCTCGCCCTGGTTGTCGACCGCCGAGATGGTCGACCGGTTCCTCAGGCCGCCGTTGACCGTCGACACGAGCAGCGTGCCGTCCGGCCGCGCCGCGATCGAGTCGACACGCGAGTTCGCCGTCCCGCCCGGCAGATAACCCGTGGTGGTGACGACGTTCCCGTCGCTGTCGAGGATGCTGACCCGTGTTCCTGTGGCGTCGGAGGTGACCTGATACAGGGTTCCATCGGCGCCGACGACGACCGGACCGTTCGGTCGGCCCGGGACGGCCACCGATGCAGCCTCCGCGGCCAACGTCTGGGAGGTGCTGGTCTGCGGGCCGGTGGTCCCGACGTCACTGCCCTCGGCGACCTGCCGTCGGGCTTGGGCGAGCATCGTCCAGATCAGCGGCGCAGCAGCCGGGGCGTCGGGCTCGTCGGAACCGTGTGCGGGGGTGTGCGGCGCGAACAGCGACCTCAACACCGTGACGCCGGGATGTGCCTGTGCAGCGGGGCCGGTCGAGTCCGGTACCGAGGACGAACTCGCAGGCGCACTCGAGGAGATGGGCAAACTGGCGGCGACCGATCGCCGCGGCGTGGGCCGAGGTGCTGCGTCGTCGCGGTCGGAGGTGCCTTCGACCCCGTGGTCGGCCTCCGGGGTGGCCCGCCGAGTGGCCTTGGGACGATGTGCGTGCCGGGTGACGGTGCCCTCGGCGGCGGAGTCGCCGGATTCTGCGGTGGGATGTCCGGATTCTGCCGTTCCGCCGCCGACATCGGTTTTTGACGGTCGCGCAGGCTTTTTCGGGCCGCGCTCACGCAGAGGGTGGGCGACACGGTTGGTCATGCCGTCAGAAGCGGCGGACGTGCCTGCCCCACTGCTCGTGTCGGGTGCCGCCCACGCCACGCCCGATGAGGCCGCGACCGCGTACCCGATGCCGAGCGCGACCGCCAGCGCCCCTACCCGACCGATGTGCTCACTCGATGCCATTGCCAGACTCCCCCCGTGTTGCCTGGCAAACATAACGCCTCCCGGGGCCGAACACCCGCACATCGCGAAGGTCGGCTAACGGATCGTGTAGCCGCCGTCGATGAGCAGGTCTGCGCCGGTGATCATCGCCGCCGCGTCGGAAGCGAGAAAGACTGCCGCTGCAGCGATTTCGTCGGGATAGGCGAAGCGACCGGCGGGGATCTGCTTTTTCAGCTCGTCGCCGCGCGGGCCGTCCCAGGCCTTGCGGCCGAGTTCGGTGAGCACCACCGTCGGTGAGATCGTGTTCACCCGCACCCCGCGCGGGCCCCATTCGGAGGCCAGCACCTTCGACACCCCGACGACGCCGAACTTCGACGCGCAGTACGCGACGTGCTGGTCGAGCGCCACCGTCGCGGCCTGCGACGCCATGTTCACGATGGCGCCCCCGCCCGCCGCGAGCATGTGCTGTCCGACGGCCTGGCAGACCAGGAACGTGCCGGTGAGGTTGACCGCGATGGTCTTGGTCCACGCGTCGAGGCCGAGATCCTCGGCGGGGGCGAGCATCACGATGCCGGCGCTGTTGACCAGGATGTCGATGCGGCCGAACGCGGCGACGACGTCGTCGACCGCCGCGGTGACCGACGCGGGATCGGCGACGTCGGCGGCGAACCCGCTGCTGTCGGCGCCGAGGTCGGTCGCCCGCGCCCGGGCCGCATCCCCGTCGAGGTCGACGACCGCGACGCGGGCACCCTTGGCCGCGAACGCGGCGGCGATGGCTGCGCCGATGCCCGACGCACCTCCGGTCACCATCGCGGTCTTCCCGGTCAACGGGAAGTCCAGGTCGACTACCGGCTCGGTCATGGTGAAGTCCTTTCGCTGTGTGGGACGAGGTCCTCATCCAGGACAGCGGCCGCGATCTCGGTGTCGGTCACCAGGCCGGAGATCAATCCGGAGCGCAGGACGGCGCGGGTGGCGACGATCTTCTCGGCTCCGGCGCAGATCGCGATGACGGTCGGGATGGCGCGCAGACCCGCTTCGGTGATGCCCATGCGCCGCTCGTCGAGACCGGCGATGCGCCTGCCGTTCTCGTCGAGCAACAGCCCGCAGGTCTCGGCGCGCACACCGGCGTCGTACAGCGCGGCGGCCTCGTCGTCGGGCACCGAGGTGTACACCTGCGACGCCTCGGCGGTCCAGCCGCCGACGGAGACGAGGGCGCAGGTCACCCGGGAGTGGTTGGCGAACGCGTCCTTGATCGGCGAGGTGCTCGCCAGGCTGCGCGCTGTGCGGGCGTCGGCGACGACGTAGGGGGCGTAGAGCGGCCACGACTTGCCACCGGTGACCTCGGTGATGCGCCGGGTCAGGTCGGCGCCGTTGGAGGTGAGCCCACCGGCCAGGCCGGTCAGCTGCACGACGTCGCACCGCGGTAGATCGTGCAGGTAGGGGGCGATGCGGGTCATCGTGCGGCCGCAGTCGATGCCGATCACATCGCCTTTGCGCAGGACGGAATGCAGCAGGTCGGCCATCGCCTTCGCGACGGCTTCGACCCGGTCGGCGGTGTTCTTGGACTGACCCACGACGGCGTAGGCGTGCTGCAGCGAGTAGCGCTTCTGCAGAGCGGTGGACAGCTCGACGTCGATCGCACCCGGATCGTGGATCGTGATCTCGACCATTCCGGATTCCAGCGCCTCTTCCAGCATGCGGGCGACTTTGAAGCGGGACAGCCCGAATTCCTCGGCGATCTCGACGCGGGTGCGTCCCTCCAGGTAGTAGCGGCGGGCGATGACGGCGCGCTGGAACAGCTCGTCCGGTCCCATCTCGCCTCCCTGCCCACCCGATCATCAACACTGCTCATATGAGCACAGCCGCTTGACATGTGAGCATAGCCCAGAGAATGATCCACATCACAAGCATCAAATGAGCGGTTTGTGTAACAGATGAGCGCGAGGGAGTGCGATGTGACCGTGGCCAGTTCCGGGACCGTCGAATCGACCCCGGCCACCATGCGGGCCAGTGTCATGACCGGCGTCGGCGCCCTGCAGATCGAGGACAGACCGGTACCCACACCGGGCGATCACCAGGTTCTCGTCGAGGTCGCAGCCGTCGGCGTGTGCGGCTCGGACGTGCACTACTACCGGCACGGGCGCATCGGTGACTTCGTCGTCGAGCAGCCCATGATCCTGGGTCACGAGCTCTCCGGGCGCATCGCCGCGGTGGGCGCGGGAGTCGACCCGACCCGCGTCGGCCAGCGCGTCGCGGTCGAACCGCAGCACCCGTGCCGGCGGTGTGAACAGTGCCGGGCGGGCCGCTACAACCTGTGCCGTCACATCGAGTTCTACGCCACCCCGCCGATCGACGGAGCCTTCTGCCGGTACGTGCTCACCGACGATGACATGGCCCACCCGGTGCCCGATTCGATGTCCGACGATGCCGCCGCGCTGCTCGAGCCGCTGTCGGTCGCCATCGCGACCATGCGCAAGGCGCACGTGGCGCCCGGCACCTCGATCCTGATCGCCGGTGCCGGACCGATCGGTGTCATCTGCGCGCAGACCGCCCGCGCGTTCGGGGCCGCCCGCATCGTCGTCACCGACCTCGTCGCCTCCCGCCGGGAGAAGGCGCTGCAGTTCGGCGCGACCGAGGTGCTCGATCCCACCGCGGTCGACGTCGCGGCGATCGAGCCGGTGGACGCGTTCGTCGACGCCACCGGCGTGCCGGCCGCGGTGGTCAGCGGCATCAAGGCCGTCGGTCCGGCCGGGCACGTGGTGCTGGTCGGCATGGGCGCCGACGAATACCCGCTGCCCGTAGCGCACATCGCGAACAACGAGATCAACCTCACCGGCGTGTTCCGCTACACCGACACCTGGCCTGCGGCCATCCACCTGGTCTCCAGCGGCGCTGTCGACCTCGACGCGATGGTGACCGGCCGCTACGACCTCGAGCACGTCGGCGAGGCGCTCGACAGCGATTCCGACCCGGCCAGCCTGAAGTCGATCGTGGAGCCCCGATGAGCACCACCGGGAAAGCGCTGTTGCGCTGCAACGACATTCGCAAGGGCTTCGGCGGAGTGCCTGTGCTGCAGGGCATCACACTCGATCTGCAGCCCGGCACGGTCACCGCACTGGCCGGGGAGAACGGTGCGGGCAAGTCCACGCTGATGAAGATCATCAGCGGCCAGTACAGCGCCGACCACGGCACCGTCACCGTCGGCGACGCCACGCTGGCACCGGGCAACACCCGCGACGCGGTGCGCCACGGCGTGGCGATCGTGCCACAGGAACTGGCCTCGATCGAGAACATGTCGGTCTACGAAAACCTCTTCGTAGGGCGCGAACTCACCGTCGGCCCGTTCCTGAACCGGCGCGCGATGATCGACCAGGCACGCGACGCGCTGGCCGTCTTCGGCGTCGCGATCGATCCGTCCGCACGGATGGGGAGCCTGCCGGTGGGGTTGCGGCAGATCGTCGAGATCGTCAAGGCCGCCAGCACAGGCGCGCAGGTCGTCATGCTCGACGAACCGACCTCCGCGATCTCCGAACGCGAGGTCGAAGGCCTGTACAAGGTGGTGCGGCGGCTCCGCGAGCACGGGGTGGCGATGGTCTACACCACCCACAAGATGGCCGAGATCCGTGCGATCGCCGACCGGGTCGTGGTGCTGCGCGACGGCGGGCTGATCCTCGACAAGCCGATCGGCGACGTCAGCGACGACGACATCGTCACCGCGATGATCGGCCGCGAACTCGACGCTCTTTTTCCCGACCGCCCGACACCGGGCACCGACCCTGTTCTCGAGGTGCGCGACCTGCAGGTCGAGGGCGCCTCGGGACCGGTGTCCTTCACAGTGCACGCCGGCGAGATCGTGGGTTTGGCCGGTCTCGTCGGCGCAGGCCGCACCGAGTTGCTGGAGGCGATCTTCGGCGCCCGGTCCAGCAGCGCCGGTCAGATCACCGTGCGCGGCAAGACCGTCAAGCGCAATCAGCCCGCGGCGGCCATCAGCGCCGGCATGGCGATGGTGCCCGAAGACCGCAAGCTCTCCGGGGTGGTGCTCTCGATGAGCGTGCTCGACAACGGCACCCTGCCCCGGCTCTCGTCGTTCTCTCTGGCCGGCTGGCTGCGCGCCCGGGCCCGCAACAAAGCGGTGTCCGACGTGATGTCGTCGGTGCGGCTCAAGACGCACGGGCTGAGCCAGGAAGTCGGCACGCTCTCGGGCGGCAATCAGCAGAAGGTGGTGTTGGCGCGCTGGCTCACCGGCGACGTCAACGTCCTGCTGCTCGACGAGCCGACCCGCGGCGTCGACGTCGGTGCGCGTAGCGAGATCTACCGCATCGTCACCGAATTCGCGGCGAACGGGATGGCGGTGCTGATGGCGTCGTCGGACATGCCGGAGATCGTCGGGCTCTCGCACCGCGCATTCGTCATGCGCGACGGCAGGTTCGTCGGCGAACTCGACCGCGACGCGCTCGACCACCCCGAGGTCCAGGAATCGGTCTTCCGCCTGGCCACCGCCCTCGACACCCGATCAACGACGACCCCGAAGCAGGAGGCTTCATGAGTACCGACGTCGACAGCAGCGCGCAGCCGCCCGGCCCGTCGGCTGCCCCGACCGTCGTCTCGCCGATCACCGGCGAGCCGGTGAAATTGTTCTCGCGGCAATGGATCTCGGGCATGCTGCTGCGCTACTCGATGGTGATCGTGGTGCTGCTGGTGATCGCCTACTTCAGCTACCGCAGTGCACGCTTCTCCACCCCCGACAACCTGGTGACCATCCTGGTCGCCGCGGCGCCGTTCGCGTTGATCGCGCTCGGTCAGACGCTGGTGATCCTCACCGGCGGGATCGATCTCTCGGTGGGCAGCGTGATCGCGGTGTCGGCGATGTCGGCCGCGGCGACAGCCAAGGCCAACCCCGGCCAGGTCTGGCTGACCGTGCTGGTCGCCGTGCTGGTCGGCCTGGCCGTCGGCTGTGTGAACGGAATCCTGGTCTCGCGCATCAACGTGCCCCCGTTCATCGCCACCCTGGGCACTCTGACGGCGGGCTCGGGTCTGGCGTATGTGATCGGCGGCGGCGCACCGATCAACGGGCTGCCCTCCGAATTCGGCTCGATCGCCAACACCAAGATCCTCGGCCTGCAGATCCCCGTGCTGTTGATGATCATCGGCATCATCGCGCTGGCGATCATCATGAAGCGCACCACCTACGGCATGCGGGTGTACGCGGTCGGCGGCAACCGCAATGCCGCGGAGATCGCCGGCATCAACGCCAAGAACGTGCTGTTCAGCGTGTACGCGATATCCGGGCTGCTGGCCGGACTCTCGGGTGTCATGCTCGCCTCCCGCGTGATCTCCGGGCCGCCGAACCTGGGCCAGGGCTACGAACTCGATGCCATCGCGGCCGTCGTGATCGGCGGTGCCAGCCTGATGGGCGGGCGCGGCAGCATCTGGGGTACCGCGCTGGGCCTGTTCATGATCATGACCCTCAACAACGGCCTCGACATCCTGGTGGTGCCCGCCTACTGGCAGGACGTGATCAAGGGCGTGCTGATCGTCGCCGCGGTCGCGGTCGACGTCTGGTCCTCCAGGAGGCGTACCTGAGGCGAGCCGAATCACCCATCTCCGCACCACGTTTCACTGTCGAAATCGAAAGAAGAGAGAACCCATGAGATTGATCACCAAGATCGCGGCGATGGCGTCGGCGGGCGTACTCGGCGCCTCACTGACCGCCTGCGGGGCCGGCGACACCACGTCCAACGCGGACACCAAGCGCATCGGCGTCACGGTGTACGACATGAGCTCGTTCATCACCGCGGGCAAAGAGGGCATGGAGGCCTACGCCAAGGACAACAACATCGAATTGGTCTGGAACTCCGCCAATCTCGACGTTTCCACGCAGGCCAGCCAGGTCGACTCGATGGTCAATCAGGGTGTCGACGCCATCATCGTGGTGCCGATCCAGGCGGATTCGCTCGCTCCCCAGGTCGCCAGCGCGAAGGCCAAGGGCATCCCGCTGGTGGCCGTCAACGCCGCGCTGAACAACCCCGACGTCGCGGGCAGCGTACAGCCCGACGACGTCGCCGCCGGTGAGCAGGAGATGCAGATGATGGCCGACCACCTCGGTGGTAAGGGCAACATCGTGATCCTGCAGGGTCCGCTGGGCCAGTCCGGCGAGCTCGACCGCACCAAGGGCATCAACAACGTGCTGGCCAAGTACCCGGACATCAAGGTGCTCGCCAAGGACACGGCCAACTGGAAGCGCGACGAAGCCGTCAACAAGATGAAGAACTGGATCTCCGGCTTCGGCCCGCAGATCAACGCCGTCGTCTCCGAGAACGACGACATGGGTCTCGGTGCGTTGCAGGCACTCAAGGAGTCCGGCCGCAACGACGTGCCCATCGTCGGTATCGACGGCATCGAGGACGGCCTCAACGCGGTCAAGAGCGGTGAGTTCATCGGCACCTCGCTGCAGAACGGCACCGTCGAGCTGTCCGCCGGCCTGGCCGTCGCGAATGCGCTCGCCAAGAAGGAAGAGGTGAACACCAAGCCGGTGTACGTGATGCCGGCCATCACCAAGGACAACGTCGACGTCGCGATCCAGCACGTGGTGACCGATCGGCAGAAGTTCCTCGACGGGCTCTCGGAGCTGACCGCCCAGAACCTCAAGACCGGCGACATCGCCTACGAGGGAATCCCGGGCCAGAAGCAGCCCTGACACACCACCCCAAGTGGGGCCGGTCGCACCGCGACCGGCCCCTCTTTCGTCAGTCCTTCCCGGACGCCTGTTGCCCGTAGCCGGACAGCAGCCTCCCGACCTCGGCGATCTCGGCGTCGTCGAGGATCCGCACCGGCGCCCCGGTCGCCATCGCCCGCAGCTGCACGTCGCACACGTACTCGAGGTAGGGCACCAGATTCAGAACCTTGGGCAGTGCCGCACCGGCCAGCACGGCGCCGTGGTTGCCCATCAGCGCTGCGGTGCGGTCCCGCAGTGCAGCGATGACGTTGTCGGCCAGCTGCTGGGTGCCGAAGGTGGCGTACGGGGCGACGCGAACGGGGCCGCCGAACAGCGCCGAATAGTAGTGCGACGCAGGGACTTCGTCGACGACGGTGGACAACGCCGTCGAAGCCGGCGCGTGGGTGTGCACGACGGCCGTGTGCGCTGTTGAGCGGTACACCGCCAGGTGCAGGGCCAGCTCGCTCGACGGCGCGAGCACGGCGTCCACGGCGTTGCCGTCCAGGTCGTGGATGCCGACATCGCGCGCCGACATCGCCTCGTAGTCGACCCCGCTGGGTGAGATGACAACGATGTCGTCGACCCGGATCGACACGTTTCCTGCGGTGCCGACGACCAGGCCCGAGCGGCTGAGGTACTGGCAGGCGTCGACGACCTGCTGCCGCTGCTCTTCGAATTTCATGGTTCGAGAATGTATTTCGATCCGCGGCCGGCGGCCATGTCCTCCAGGCTGGGCACCAGGTCCGACAGCGGCCGACGCTCGGTCACCAGCATCGAGCCGTCCACCTTGCGGCTGGACAGCAACTCGACGGCGGTACGGACGTAGTTCGGCGTGTGGTGGAAGACCCCCTTGAGGGTGTATTCCTCGTAGTGCATGGCGCTGGAGTCGACGGAAAACGCTGCGCCAGCCGGTGTTCCGCCGAACAGCACCGCTGTCGCGCCGGGCCGCAGCGTACGCACGGTCTGCTCCCACACCTGAGGCAGGCCGACGGCTTCGATGCCGACGTCGGCGCCGCGGCCATGGGGGGTGTGTCGTTTGATCAGCGCGACGCGGTCCTCGAAGTCAGTCACCTCGGACAGGTCGATGGTGTCGACGGCGCCGGCCCGCAACGCCTGTTGCAGCCGCCACGGCGACTGGTCGACGGAGATGACGTTGGCCCCCCGCAGTGTGGCCAGCCGCACGAACATCAGCCCGATCGGGCCCGCCCCGTGCACCACGACCGTGTCGCCGAGTTCGATCCCCGTTTCGGCCATCCCGTGCACCACCGTGGCCAGCGGCTCGAGTGGCGCCGCGTCGGCGAAATCGAGATCGTCGGGCAGCGTGTAGGTGTTCCTGGCCACGATCGCGGCCGGGATCACCACTTCCTCGGCGAAGGCGCCGTTGAGGAATTCCAAGTTCTCGCAGAGGCTTTCGCGATGGCGGATACACGCCCAGCAGTAACCGCATGGCACGGTGTTGGCGGCGGTGACGCGGTCGCCGACCGCGAACGTGTCGACACCGTCACCGACCGCCGTGACGACGCCGGCGAACTCATGGCCGAACCGCGACGGCAGGGTCGGGAACAGCTTGGGGTGGCCGCGGCGGTACGACTTGAGGTCGGTGCCGCACGTCGCGGCGGCGCGCACCTCGACGAGGATCTCTCCCGGTCCGGGCTCGGTGGAGCCGATGTCCTCCAGCCTCAACTCGCCGGGACCGTAGAACATGGCGGCTCTCACGCGGGATTCTCCTTCGACAGCTGGTGCAGAGGTGTTTCGTGCAAGGTGTGCAACAGATCTCGGGTCTGCTGGTAGATCCGCTCATAGAGGGTGCGCAGCCGGCGGTAGGCAGCGGCCGCGTCCGGGCGCGGAGCCACCACGGCGTCGGTGACGCTCACCGCCGCCGCGGCTGCCGGCAGCGACTCGTAGGCGCCGACCGCCGTCAGCGCGATCGCGGCCGCGCCGAGCGCACTGACCTCGCCGGTCGCGCACACCTGCAGCGGCCGATCGAAGACGTCCGCCAGTATCTGCGTCCACAGCGGACTGCGCGCCCCGCCGCCGGTCGCCCGGATCACCTCGACGCGTTCGCCGCGCGCGGCCTCGAGTCCATCGAGCTGCAGGCGCAGTTCGAGTGCGATGCCCTCCAGCAGGGAGCGATAAAAGTGCGCGCGGGTGTGACATCCCTGCCAGCCCAACGTCACTCCCGAGGCCTGCCCGTCCCAGTGCGGAGTCTGCGCGCCGTTCCAGTACGGCAGCGTGACCAGCCGTTCACTGCCGATCGGCAGCGCCGCGGCCGCCTGCTCGAGCGCGGGATCCGGTGCGCCGACCAGACCGGGGTCACCGAACTCACGGCGGAACCAGGTCGACAGGTAGGTGCCCGAGGAGCTGAATGTCTCCACGGTGCACTGCCCCGGCATCGCCGAGATCATCGATCGGTACGCCCGTGCCGGAACGTAGGACATCGTCTCGCTGCCGATCACGACGGCCGTCCCGAGCACCAGGTAGGCCGCCCCCGGATCGGTCACCCCGAGGCCGATGCCGCCGGCCTGACCGTCGCCGGTGCCCGCGATCACCGCGACGTCGCGGCGCACGCCCCACCTGTCGGCGATGTCCGGGAGCACTGTGGCGATCGTGGTTCCGCTCGTGACCAATTCGGGCATCTGATCCCGCCGCACCCCCGCGACATCGAGCAGCTCGTCGCTGTAGTCGCCGGTGCTCTGGTCGATCACGGCCAGCGGATCGACCGACGCGGTGCTGGACACCCAGCGACCGGTCATGGCGTGCACCAGATAGGTGTGCACGTCGGCGACGCGGTGACAGCGCGCCATCGTGTCGGGTTCGTGGTCGCGCAGCCACAGCAGCTTGTAGAGCCCCGGGGTGATGTCGGCGGGCTTGCCCGACAACAGTTCCACGCGCTCGGTGCCGTAGGCACGGACCTCGGCCTCGGCGCGGCCGTCGAGCCACAGGATGGCCGGCCGTATCGGCACGCCGGCGCTGTCGAGGCAGACGAAGCTCTCCCGCTGATGGGTCACGCAGATCGCTGCCACCGTGCTGCGATCCGAAATCTGTTGCAGCGCAGCTGTGATCGCCGCATCGGTGGCAGTCCACCATTGGCGGCTGTCCTGCTCGAACCAGTGCGGGACCGGACTGCGTGTATCCAGCGCCTGGCTCGCCGAACCCACCACCCGGCCCGTGGCGTCGACCACGATCGCCTTCGCGGCGGTGGTCGAGCAATCGACCGCGATGACCAGCGGCGCCGTCGGGGAACTCACGGCCGGGCCACCAGGACGTTCACTCCGGCGTCGGCGAGACGACGGTGCTCGTCGGGGTCGATTCCGGCGTCGACGACGACGACGTCGAAGTCCGTCAGGTCGCAGACCCGATGAATGGCGCGGCGGGCGAATTTGGTGTGGTCGACCAGCAGCACGCGCAGCTCGGCGCCGTCCATGAAGGCGCGCTTGAGTTGCGCTGCGGCGCTGGAGGGATGAAAGCACCTGCCGCGCGAGAGCGCCGGCACCGACATGAACAGCACGTCGTAGTGCACGTCGTTCAACGCCCTGGTGGCCTGCGGGCCGAGGAAGGAGGAGAACTCGGGGACGAAGTCGCCGCCGATCGCGTTCAGATGGACCCGCGGGTCGGTCGCGAGGTCGTTGATCGCGGGCAGGAAGTTGGTGAACACGGTGAGCGGCAGGTGCGGGGCGAGCAACGGCACGACGTGCAGTGCGGTGGTGCTGTCGTCGAGTGCCACGGCCGTCATGTCGACACGGTCGGTGGCCCAGCCCACGGCGGCTCTGGCCACCGCCTGCTTTTCGTCGAGGTTCAGCATGCGGCGGAGCCCGACGTTGCGTTCGAACGCCTCACTGGGCGGCGCCTCGGCTCCCGAACGCACCTTGCGCACCATGCCGACCTGGTGAAGGTGGTCGAGGTCGCGGTGGATGGTCATGGTGCTGACGCCGAATTGGTCAGCCAGCTCGTCGATCCGGGCGGTGCCCTTGGCGCGGACGAACTGAGCGATCTCGGCGCGGCGGGAGGCGTTGCCGGTGGCGCGCGCAGGCGGCATCGCTGTCACCGCACCTCCTCGCAGGCCACGACTTCTCAGGAAACATCACAAAGCTAACAACTATGTTGTGACATCTGCAAGGAGGTGGCTGCTCGTCAGTTCGGTAGCTGATAGTCCATCGGCGGACCGCCGCCGTTCGCCGAGTCGCGATCGGCGATCGCGGTGGCCACCAAAACGCCGTCGCGGACGGCACCGACCACGACGACGTGCTGGGCGGGTCGCACCGTCGTCGATCCCGGGGGAAGCACGCGTGCGGTGTCCGGCGTGATGGCGAACGTCGTGGTCTTCCCGTCGGCATCCACGGTGGTCAGCGAGTGAGGTGACACGGCGGTCACCTGCCCGGCACGCTGGACGTCCTGGGTGACGGCAACGGGCGCCACCGGCTGCGGCATCGAAACGGTCGCCGGCTGTGCGCCGTCGGGCCCGGCGACGGCGAGCAGCCATCCCGCCATTCCACCGGCCACGATCATCGAGAGCAGGCCCCACCGCGGACCGGCGTGCGCCGGTGCGGTGGAGCGTCGATGCCTGCCGTGCAGGTGTGTCGTGACCATCGAGCACGGGCTACCCGGCGCGCCCCCGGCAGAAACACCGGCGTCGGCTCATCGCCACGCGAACACGGGCTGTTCCAGCTGGTCGACGGGATCGGCCCGGCCTTCCAGCCCCAGCCACCTCAGCTGCAGCAGCACGGCTCCGGTCGGGGCGTGGATCAGGTCATTGCCCAGCGGGATCTGTACCACCGGGCGCGGGCTCTCCGGGATCGTCACGAACCGCGGCGAGTCTGCCCTCAACAGCTGGTGAAGTCCCACCCGATACACCGCGACCACCTCGTCGGGCGCCGGGCGCAGGTCGAGCCGGCCACCGCCCCAGACCACGACGGGGGTGATGACGTACCCCGAGCGGGTCGGATAGTCGTCGAGCAGTCCGAGCACCGCGTCGTCCGGCAGCGCCACGCCGACCTCCTCGTCGAGCTCGCGCAACGCCGCGTCGACCGCCGTCTCCCCCGGGTCCAACCGACCTCCGGGCAACGCCCACTGAGCGGCGTGAGTCGACAGACGAGATGCCCTGCGGCACAGCAGGAAAGCCGCACCACCGGACACATCGACCATGCGGCCGTCCAAGTTCTCGGGCATCGGCCGCCCGGCGATCCAGTCGTCCACCGGAGCCGGATCCACCCGGTCCTCTCCGACCACGGAGTCGACCAGCACCACGGCCACGGCAGCGCGGCGCTTGTCAGGATCGGTGACGATGCGCCGCCGATGCCCGATCAGGTTGTCCCTGATGCGGTCCCGCAGCGCGTCGTCATAGCCCAGGGTCACCGCTCGACAGTAGCCCCGGCGACGGTTGAGGCCGGTGGTGACGGGTATGTCGGCCGACCATGACCAGTGTCCTGACCCGACAGAAGCGTGACCACACCGAACTCGATCGACTACTGCACGAGATCGAAGCCACCTCGGGAGCGGACCGGCAGGACGCGCTGAATCGGCTGTGCCGGCTGGTGTTCCCGCACGCATTCGCCGAGGAATCGGTGCTGTGGCCGGTTGTGCGCCGCGTTCTCCCCGACGGAGCCGAGCTCACCCTGACCATCGAGCAGGAACACCAGCAGATCAACGAGCTGTTCACCCAGCTGGAGAAGCACCCGCCGGATAGCGCAGAACACCGCGAATTGTGGTCCCGGATCGTGCCCCTGCTGCGTGAAGACGTCCGCGACGAAGAAGACGTCCTGTTCCCCAAGTTGGCGGCGGCGCTGTCGACCCGGCAGCTCGCTGCGCTCGGCCTGGCATGGGAAGCGGTCCGGCGCACCGCACCGACGCGTGCCCATCCCGTCGTCGCGCGCCGCCCACCCGGCAATGTGCTCGCGGCAGCGCCGCTGACCACGATCGACCGGCTCCGCGACCGGTTGGATGGTGCCGCGCGCAGTGGGTCGGGCACTCCTGCCGTCGTGGCCGAGCGGCTGTCCGGCGGACTGGCCCGCACCGCCGGGGTGATCGAGCACGCCCCGCCCCTGACCCGCGGCGAGGATCCCAGCACGGAGGCATCTCGATGACCGTCACCGACCAGGCCCAGTTCGACCGTCTCGCAGCGCAATTCGCCGAACAACTCGCCGCGGTGCAGGATTGCACGACCACCCGCTACGTGCGAGCCGACTGGGCACAGCGCAACGCGGACCTGGCCCGCTTCCTGCTGCCGGTACCACCGTGGGATTTTCTGCGTCACCCGGCCATCCGCTATCAGATGTTCGTCGGCGAACGCCTCCTCCCCGAGGAACTCCCCTACGTTCTGGCACATCTCGACGATGTGGAGCTGCTGGCCGAGGACCCGGTGGGCATGCCGCCGACGGTGGCTGTGCCGGACACCTCTGTCCTGACGTCGTCGAACACCGTCCACCAATTGCATCACCTGGCGCGCTATCAGGGGACCACCGGCCGAAGCCTCCGCGACGTGGACACCGTCGTCGAATGGGGTGGAGGATTCGGTAGCCTGGCCCGTCTGCTGGTCCGCTGGCATGGCAGCGGACCGACCGTGGTGTTGATCGACACGCCGGTCTTCTCCGCGCTGCAGTGGCTCTACTTGAGCGCCACCATCGGCGCGGACCGGGTTGTGCTGCATCAGAGTGCCCCGGTCGCTCTGAGCCGCGGCAAGGTCAACGTGGTCCCGATCGGCCTGGTGCCCGACGTGGACGTCACCGCCGATCTGTTCATCTCGATGTGGGCCTTGAACGAGAGCACGTCCGCGGCGCAGCGCGACGTCGTCCAGCGCGAGTGGTTCAGCGCCGAACACCTGCTCCTGGCGATGCACGCCGGGGACCCGTTCGCCGAGACCGTGCGCTCCCACGGGGCCCGCGACGAGTTGCTGGGCACGTTCATGCCCGGTCAGGAGTACCTGATCAGGTAGGGCTACCGCCCGAAGACCAGCGACACGTTGTGACCGCCGAATCCCAGCGTGTTGGACACCGCGTAGCGGTAGTCGCCGGAGCGGCGTTCACCGGCGACCACATCCAGATCGATGTCGGGGTCGGGAGTGTCGTGGTTCAACGTCGGAGCCAACACCCCGTCCCGCAGCGACTGCACGGCCAGTGCAGCGGCCACCGCGCCCGAGGCGCCCATCGAGTGGCCGAGTGCGGCCTTGGGGGCGGTCACGGCGGGCCTGTGGTTTCCCAGGACGGCGTGCAGCGCGCGGGCCTCGGCGAGGTCACCGACGCGCGTGCCGGCAGCGTGGGCGATCACCGCGTCCACATCGCCCGGGTCAACGCCGGCGAGCTCCAGCGCCCGGCTCAACGCCGCGGCGGCCAGCTGCCCGTGGGGTTCCGGCTCGATCAGGTCGACGGTGTCCGAGGTGGTGCCCACGCCGAGCAGCCGACCCAGGATGGTCGCCCCGCGTGCCCTGGCGTGCTCCTCGGTTTCGAGCAGCAGCAGCGCCCCGCCCTCACCGAACACCATGCCGTCGCGGTCCTTGTCGAACGGGCGGCACGCGCCCCCCGGGTCGTCGTTGCGATGCGACAGCAGGCCCATGTTGTCGAAGGCGGCGATGGGCAGCGGTTCGATCCGCTGCTCCACCCCGCCACAGATCGCGACGTCGGCCTCGCCCAGCGTGATCAGCCGCCAGGCCTCGGCGATGGCTGCCGCCCCAGACGCATCGCCGCTGGTGGGGGCGATGACGCCGGCCTTGGCGTGCCGGTCCAGGCCCACGGCGGCAGCCGGCGCGTTGGGCATGTGCATCTGAACCGCCAGCGGAGAGATCGCGCGAAGTCCGCGAGACTTGAACTCCTCGTATCCCGTCCACAGGTCCATCGTCGAGCCGTACGCGTGGCTCACCGACACCAGCAGGCGCCGGGTGTCGACCTCGGGTGCACCCGCGGCCTCCCAGAGCCGGCGGCTCAGCAGCAGGGCCATCTTCTGCGTGTAGGACAGGCGGCGGACCTCCACCCGGCTGAGCTGAGGATCGAGCTCCTCGCGGATCAACCCACCGATGGTCACCGGCAACGGGAACTCGTCGATGAGACGGTCGGCGATGGAGCCGATCCCGCTCTTGCCGTTGAGCAGCGCGGCCCACGATTCCTCGGCGTCAGCGGCCAGCGCCGTCGTCGCGGCCAACGCCGTCACCACGACGGCCGGCCGGTGAGCTGTGGCTGTCATCTCGTCCGATTCCCCTCGACCCGTCGGAATGTCACCAAAGATTCTCTAACGAGACGTGCAGGCAACGTCAAGGCAGCCCCTGCCGAAGGGCGTGCGCGACTGGTGAGACGCCGCCGGCGCGACACCCTGTGGGGGTCGCGCCGACGGGTTGCAAGCGTGCATGATCAGCTGATGCCGACCACGTCCTGAGCGATGGCGGCCAGGCGGGTCTGCGCGGCGGACACGACGCGCTGACGATTCTTGTGCGCCTCCTCGTAGGCCACGATCACGCGGATGTCGGAGGCCTCGGTCAGCTCCTTGACCGCGGCCACCGCATCGGTCTGGTTGAGCTCGTCGTACTCGGCGATCGGCAACTCGTCGCTGTCCAGGACACCGGCGGCGCCGCGCGCGGCGTGGATCACGTCGGCGACGTCCTGCGCACCCTGCTCACGCGTGATGCGCTCGGCGGCCTCCAGTGCGGAGTTCCGTGCTCCGGCGAACGCCTTCGCGGCGATCTCGCCGCTGCGGGCCCCGCGGTCGACGATGCCGCCAACCGCCGGACGCACAGAGCGCACCGCTTCCACGGCCCGGTCGGCACGTTCCACCGACCAGGTGAACGGCAGGTTCAGCAGCTTGACCGTAAGCCCCGCCGCGGCCTGCAGGGGGGTGCGGCGCAGCGCCGCCGGACCGCCGAGCGCATCCTCGGCGAGCACGGTGGTCAGCCAGTCGACGGTCGCCGAGTGGGCGGTGATCAGGCGGTCAGCCAGCTCCTCGACGTCCTTGTGCTTGGCGGCGACGGCCAGGGCCTTGACGTAACGAGAGCGGTCCAGGAGCTGATCCTCGAGCGCGAGGTCGCCCAGCAGCGCCTCGTCGAACGGCTCCGCCTGCTCGGTGAGCGCCTTCACCGCGGCAGCGGCGCGGCCCAGGAACGGCCCGATGACATCGGGGAAGCCGCCGAGGTCGCGGATCGCGGCCTCGATCTGCTCGGCGCGCGCCCGGCCGTTCTCGGCGTTCTGCGTCAGCTCGCGTCGCACCGCGTCGGTGCGCGCCTGCACGATGCGGGTCTCGGCGACCTGGATCTCGGTGTTCGTCAGATCGAGCAGCGTACGAAGCTGGGCGATCAGCGTGGCGGTGATGGATTCGGTGGTGACGGTGGTGGCCATGTGTCGTACACACTCCTTCGGGAGTCGGCTTCTTCTTCGGTCGCTGGCACTGGTGTGCGCCTGTTTCGTGGGCTACCCAGCGATCGGGGGGTCTGACAGCTGCGCTGCCGAAATGTGAAAAAGGCAGCACCAGGTGTGATCAAGACCCCCAAGTGGGTACGCGCGCACACCGTTTGGCGCGATGCCAGGGGGGTATGTCGCAGCCGTGATGCCGACGATGGTTCAACCCCTGCTGCCCGAACCGCGCGGGCCGATCTCGCTGTCCGTGATCGAGCTGCTGGCCGAGCGGGCACCCCTGCGCTACCTGACGAAAGTCGAGACGTCGCTGGCCGACGCCGATCCCGCGGGCATCGATCTGCAGCTGGCGCTCTACCTCTGCTATGAACTGCACTACCGAGGGTTCGCGGGAGTGGACGCCGGATGGGAGTGGAACCCCGGGCTGCTGTATCTCCGCGGTCGCCTGGAGGATCTCTTCCTGTCCGACGTCCACCGCGGCGTCGAAGACATCGAGCTCGGAACCAGCGCGCTCGCTGAGCTGGACGCTCTCTGCACCGAACCCGTCGGTGGCACGGGCCCGTCCTACTATCTGCGTGACAGCGGCACCTGGGATCAGATGCGGGAGTACTTCGCTCACCGCTCGCTGTACCACCTCAAAGAAGGCGATCCGCATGCGTGGGCGATCCCACGCCTGACCGGACAGGCCAAGGCGTCGTTCGTGGCCGTCGAGTTCGACGAGTTCGGTGCGGGCAAGGGGCCCAGATTGCATCAGCAGCTGTTCGCCGACCTGATGGCGGCCGCCGGGCTGGACACGACCTACCTCGGCTACCTCGCCGACGTCCCGGCGCAATCGCTGGCCGTCGTGAATCTGATGTCGATGTTCGGCCTGCACCGACGGTGGCGCGGCGCTGCCGTCGGCCACTTCGCAGCCACGGAGGTGACGTCGCCCCCCGGGTCCAAGCGCATGGTGGCCGCGCTGGAGCGCATGGGCGCACCCGAAGAGTGCGCGGCCTTCTACCGCGAACACATCGAAGCAGACGCGGTACACGAACAGGTCGTCCGCACCGATGTGGTCGGTGACCTGGTGGCCCGCGAGCCCGAGCTGGACGCGGACGTGGTCTTCGGCATCCGGGCCTTCGACCTCGTTGAGGGCCGCCTCGCCGATCACCTCATGGAAAGCTGGACCGCGGGGCGGAGCTCACTCCGCCGCACCCTGGACTGAATCCGCCTCCGCCGCCGCCGGGCGTTGCCGGCGGCGGTGGCTGGTGTCGCAGAGCGGATACGTCTTCGACCGCCGGCAGGCGCAGATGGCCACCATGAATCTGTCCGATTCCACCACCGCACCGTCCGGGAGTTCCACGCGCACAGGGCCTTCGATCATCACGGGCCCACCCGGCACGACGCGTACGGTACGCGGGGTTTGGTCACTCACGGTGCATCCGCGCGGATCACGACGATGCGTTCCATCGTGCAGCCCTGCGGGAGCAGGCCCACACCCATCAGCCACTGCGCACGCGCGGTCATCACCGGACCGAACGGAATGAGTTGCTGCGCAACGATGTCCGCCGTCATGCCCTGATGGCGCAGCGCGGCGAGCGTCCGATCGGCGTCCGAGCATTCCGAGTGCACGATGAGCATCGTGCCACCCTCGGCGAGCAGCAGCGGCGCTGCGGCGCACATGGGGTCGAGCACCAGACGCCCGTCGGCGCCGGCGTTCCATGCCTGCGCAGGTCCGGCGTCCACCGGGATCTCGTCTGTGTCGTCGATCGGTGCCTGCGGAACGTAGGGCGGATTGGCCAGCACCAGGTCGAAGGGGCCGAATTCGACTGCGCGCGCCCAGGACCCGCGATGGACCGACAGGTCGGCACCCGCGGTCAGCGCGCTGCGTCGCGCGTGGTCGACGGCTTTCGGGCAGATGTCGAACGCCGTCACCTCGGCCGCACCGGCTGCGGCGGCGGCCAGAGCGACCACACCGCTGCCGGTGCACAGATCGGCCACCTTGGCTCCGGGGGCAAGCCCGGCCGCCACCATCGCGTCGATCAGCAGCTGCGAATCTTCCTGTGGCGGATAAACTCCGGTCGGGGTGGCGCCTAAATCCGTGTATGCGGTGGTCACGTGTCCCTGATGCCCCCTCTCCAACCGGCCAAACCCCTGTTTGTCTGACCACGCCGCGGGAATCCCGCCCGCGGCGGTCGATCCGGCCGGCCCTACCACCTCAGAGAGGCTCCCCATGACCATCTGCGCGACGTGCGGCAACGACTACGACAAGGCATTCACGGTGACCTGGCCGGACGGTCGTTCTGCGACGTTCGACAGCGTCGAATGCGCCGCGATGCAACTCGCGCCGGAATGCGGACATTGCGGGTGCCGAATCCTCGGTCATGGCATCGAGACCGACGAGGGCATCTTCTGCTGCGCCCATTGCGCCCGCAAAGACACCAACGCCGACGTCAACGACCGCTATCCGGTGCCTGCGGGGGCGTGAGGCGTCAGAGCCGACCCACGGCGTACGCCGCTCCCTCGTTGACCATCCCGTTGACCGGGTACAGGGCGTGCGCCACGGTCGGGCCACCGTCAGGCGCGCCGGAGCAGATCGTGTCACCCTGCGCGCACAGCTGGAGGGTCTTGTCCGCATACCGCGGACCGATCGTGATGGCAGGTGCGCCGTAGCGCTCCAGGAACGGCCCTGAGGGCGTGCCGAACAGCACGACGGCGGCGACATGGTCGGCCACCTCCGGTGGCATCGGGCGCGGCGCGATGGCGGTGGGCACCATGTCGGGCACGACATCGATGTCGTGAAGCCGGTCACCAGAGCGCCCTGGGAGTAGCCACCGAGCACCATCCGGGTGTTCGGGCAGTTCGCCGCCATCGACTCCACGTGGTCGGCTTCGTCGCGGATGCCGTCGATCACGGTCTGCGCGATCTCGGTGCGCGCTGCGAAATTGTTCGACGCGGCGTAGTCCACCGCGTACACGCCCACCGTCCGAGGTGCCGCCTGCGCGCGCACCGCGTCCACGAAGGCCTGCCCGACGCCCCCGACACCGGGTTGCTCACTGGTCCCGCGCGCGAACACCACCTCGACGTCCGGACATCCTTGGGCGGCTGCGGTGGGTGCGGCGGCGCCGGCGGACACCGCGGCGGCACCCGCGATCAACGAGGCGGCGACTCGCGCCAGCCGGCGTCTTTGGGTGGAGGGTGTCATGGGGGCTTCCTCTCTCGGGCTGACGCGCGGAGAGCAGCGCCAGTCCATCAGTACCCCCGCGTTTGCTGGCCAAACGATCGGGTGCGGGACGCACACTCGCGTCGGTTACCGTCGACCCATGTCTGACACATCGGCCGACCCGACCTCTGAGGACCGCATCGACGACGTCGCCCCCGGTGACATCATCACCGCCGATCGTGGAGACGGGGAGCGGCAGTACAAGGTCGTCCACGTCGCCGCCGGCGACACCGGGTACGTGGTCACGCTCGAAGACGACGGCGACGGCGAGACGTTCCAGCTCGAGTTCGCCGCGGGCACCCGCGTCACCCGGTTTCTGGAGTCCAAGTGGGAGTCGGCGCAGAGCCCGACCCCGCACACCGACGGGACCGAGTCGGCCTGAGCCACTCGGGGGTTCGATCGTCGGGCACTGGGTAACCGCCAGCGGAGCCGACGAAAGGATGCCACTATGCCGAACGAACTCCAGGGTCGCAGGATCGCCTTTCTGGCCACCGATGGCGTGGAGAAGGTCGAACTCGAGCGGCCCCGCGATGCGGTCACCGAGGCCGGCGGTCGCGCCGAACTCCTGTCGATCACAGAGGGCGAGATCGACGCGCGCAATCACGATCTCGAACCGGCGGGCACCTTCTCGGTCGACCGGATGGTGAGCGACGCCGGCGTCGATGAGTACGACGCGCTGGTAATTCCCGGCGGCACGGTCAACGGTGACAAGCTGCGCCTCGACGATGCGGCCGTCGCATTCGTCGGTCAGTTCGTCCGCTCCGGCAAGCCGGTCGCCGCGATCTGTCACGGACCGTGGGTCCTGCTGGAAGCCGGCGTCGCCAAGGACCGCACTCTCACCTCGTATCCCAGCTTGCGCACCGATCTGCGCAACGCAGGCGCGACGGTCGTCGACCAGGAGGTCTGCATCGACGGCAACCTGATCACCAGCCGGTCCCCCGACGACCTGCCCGCGTTCTGCCAGGCCATCACCGACCAGTTCGCGGCGACGCCCGCCCACACCTGAGGCGGGGTGACCGCGCCGCAGGCACTCGGGCACTCTGCGTAGTCTCGCGGTCGTGGCGCGTGAGCTCATCGTCCTCGGCACCGCCAGCCAGGTGCCGACCCGGCGGCGAAATCACAACGGTTATCTCCTGCGCTGGGACGACGAGAGCATTCTCTTCGACCCGGGCGAGGGAACGCAGCGGCAGATGGTGTACGCAGGAGTCTCAGTGAGCCGTCTGACTCGCCTGTGTCTCAGCCACTTTCACGGCGATCACTGCCTGGGTTTACCGGGGGTCGTCGCGCGTCTCTCGCTGGACGGCGTGCGCAGCCCCGTCGACGCCCACTTCCCGGCATCGGGCAGTCGGTTCTTCGACCGGCTACGGCACGCCAGTGAGTTCCATGACGTCACCGACATCCGGCCACACCCGATCGATGCCGACGGGCTGATAGCGAGCGGATCGTTCGGGGAGCTGCACGCCCACCGGCTGGATCACTCGGTCGATGCGTTCGGTTACCGGCTCGTCGAGCCCGACGGGTATCGCTTCGATCGGACGGCGTTGAGCGCGTACGGGATCGGTGGTCCCTCGGTCGGCGAACTGCAGCGTGCCGGAGTGCTCGAGGTGGCCGGCCGAACCGTCCGACTGTCCGACGTCACGGCGCCCCGCCGGGGACAGCGGTTCGCCTTCGTGATGGACACTCGGCTCTGCGACGCGGTCTATGGGCTCGCCGAGGGTGCCGACCCGTTGGTCATGGAGGCGACGTTCCTCGACAGCGACGCCCGACTGGCCCGCGACTACGGACACCTGACCGCCCGGCAGGCCGCGACAGTGGCCGCCGAGTGCGGGGTGCGGCGGCTTGTGCTCACGCATTTCTCGCAGCGGTATCCCGACACCGAACGACATCGCGCCGAGGCGGCCGAGGTCTACTCCGGTGATCTGGTGATCGCGCAGGACCTGATGAAGGTCGATGTGCCCCGGCGACAGTCCATGTCGGAACAGTGACCTCTTGATCCCCGCGCGCATGGCTCACCCCCGCGCGGGTAGGCCGAACTCATGCATGAGCTGACGAAACACTTCATCGACGCGCTGGGCCGTCTCCACGAAGGCCGTGATGTGGAGCCATTGGTCGAGTTGTTCTCCGACGACGCGACCCTGACCAAGGCGGGTCTCCCCCACCAACAACGCGGCGCCGATGGTGCGCGCACTTTCTGGACGCAATACCGCGACGTGTTCGGCGACCTGTCGTCGGACTTCACCCATACCGTCACCGATGACGGCATCGCCTACCTGGAGTGGAGCTCGACCGGGACGCTGCGCGACGGTACCGACTTCAGCTACGACGGAGTGAGCGTGCTCGAGGGCGACGACCAGACCATCACCGCGTTCCGCACCTACTACGACACGGCGGCGTTCCTGCACGCGGAGAAGCGCGGGGAGTGAGCCTTACAGTGGCGCCATGAGCCTGGTCACCTACGAGCTCGACGATCACGTCGCCACGATCACGCTGAACCGCCCGGAGGCGGGCAACGCCATCAACGGTGCACTCCGACAAGAACTCAATGCGGCGTGGAACCGGTTTCGCGACGACGAGGACGCCTGGGTGGGCATCCTGACCGCCACCGGCCGGGTGTTCTGCGCCGGAGCCGACCTCAAGGACGGCGAGGGTGCAGTGGGGACGTTCGGCGGCACGTTCTGGGAAAAGCCGACCATCAACTCCTTCGAGAGCGGCATGGAGCTGTTCAAACCGACGATCGCGGCGGTTCAGGGACCGTGCGTGGGTTACGGTCTCACCGGAGTTCTGTTCTGCGACTTCGTGATCGCGAGCACCGGAGCGACATTCGCGTTTCCCGAGGTGACGATCGGCGTGCCCACGATCGTCGGTGCCATCCGGCTTCCGCAACGGCTGCGGTGGGCCGATGCGATGGAGCTGCTGCTGACGGGCCAGCCGATGACGGCCGAGCGGGCCAAGGACGTGGGGCTGGTGTGGAAGCTGGTGGAGCCCGACGAGTTGCTTCCCGCGGCACGGGAGTGGGCTCACACCCTGACTGCGGCTGCGCCGCTGGCGCAGCGGGCCACCAAGGAAGTGGCCTGGCGCACCGCCGACATGGGGTGGATCGAATCCGTGCGCTTCGGCGAGGTGATGCGCAAGGTGGCGGGTGCGACAGCGGATGTGGCAGAAGGTATTTCGGCGTGGCGCGAGAAGCGCCGCCCGCAGTGGAAGGCCCGCTGAAAGGTCAGGACGGGCGGGGCCGGCCGGTCAGATTTCGGATCGTCGCGATCTCAGCCGGCCGGTAGGGCGCTCCGTCACGGGTGAGCAGATCGTGGAACCATGGCGTCGGTTCGGTGGTGTACGGCCGATCCCACGAATCCCACGGGTAGTAGGTCTGCGTCTTACCCGCCACCAGGCCCCACGCGAACGCTCCGACGTTGCGACGCTTGGTGATCGGCAGGATGTTCTCGACCGTGCAGTCCAGCGATCTCGCCATGTACTCGGTGCACAACAGCGGGCGACGGGTGAACGCGAGCTCGCTGATGCGGGCGTCGAACCCGGCCGGGTCGTCGTAGCTGTGGAACGAGACGACGTCGGACTGATCGAGCTGGATGCTCGCGATCTCACTGCGCAGCCGGGCGTCGGCCCACGGCCCGTCCCACACGCCGCTGGTCAGCGGATGGATGGTCCCGACAGAACGTGCCCACCGGAACACCTGGGGCAGCAGGTCGGCGACGAGTGCGACTTTGTCGGCGCGTTCGGTGTCCCGGTACTGCTTGGCGGGGTTGTCGGGTTCGTTCCACAGATCCCACCCGAGGATGCGACGGTCGCCGCGGAAGCGGGTGAGCACACCGACGACGTAGTCGTGGAGCACGCGCTTGTAGCGCCGGTCGTCGAGATTCTCCGCCCCGGGGCTCTGCACCCAGCGGGAGTTGTGGATGCCGGGTCGTGGGGCGGCCTGCCTGCCGAGGGCGGGCAGCGGATCCCAGCAGGAGTCGAACAGGACGAACAGCGGCCGTATGCCGTTGCGTGAGGCGATGTCGACGACGTGACCGATGCGCCGCAGGAAGCCGGTCGGATCCTGTATCCACAGGAGGTCGTGCAGGAACACCCGCACGGTGTTCATCCCGGCCAGCCGCGCCAGCCGTAGCTCGGCGTCGATGCGCAGCGGATCGAACGTCCCGGGCTGGAACATCTCCAACTGGTTGACCGCGTTGCCGGCGATGTAGTTGGCGCCCACCAGCCAGTCCTGTTCCTGATACCAGCGGCCGGCCCGGTCGAGCGACCAGGGCCCGTCGTCGGCCGACGCACGGGGCACCGGCGTCAGTGTCATCGCCGCCGCAGCGACCACGGAGGCCTTGAGCGCGGTGCGGCGCCCCAGGGCACCTCCGGGGGCGGAGCTGACCTGTGCGGTCGGGCGGGTCAACGCATCATCCTTCGACAGGGGATTGGACCAGGAACAAGAACGGAGCCGAACACGGACCGGCCGCCCAGTGTATCGATCCGGGCCGACCGCCTGTTACGCCGAAAACCATGCCGCACTGGCGATTTCGCTCACTGGACAGGATGGGCGGTCAATGCTGGTAACGCGCCTGTGCTATGCAGATCGGGTGACGCTCGCGCGCGATGACCCCAAGAGAGACGACGCGGCGGGCCGGCGCGCCCGCGGCGCGCTGGGGCTGATGTTCGACCGTGTCTTCGGCGCGCTGTTCTGGGGGAAGATCTTCTCGGTCGTCGCGGTGTGGACGCACGGCATCGTCGCGGCGATCGTCATTTATGACGCCACCGGCTCGGCGCTGATGGTCGGCATGGTGGGCGTCGCACAATTCGGGCCGCAGCTTTTGCTCACCCCGACCAGCGGCAAGTGGGCCGACACCGGGAATCCGATTCGCCAGATCCTGCTCGGGCGGCTTTTCTGCGCAGCGGGCTCCGGTGTGGTGGCTGCGTGGCTGTTCACCGCGCCGTCGGCACGCGACATGTCGGCGGCGGTCGCCGTGCTGCTGGGCTCGCTGCTCGTCGGTTTCGGATTCGCCGTCGGTGGGCCGGCGATGCAGTCGATCGTGCCCAGCCTGATCCGGGAGGGCGAACTGTCCACGGCCATGGCTCTCAACAGCATGCCGATGACGATCGGCCGCATCCTGGGTCCCGCCGCCGGCGCCTACCTGGCCGCTCACCTTGGGCCGGCGTCCGCCTTCGCGGCGAGCGCGGGTCTGCACCTCGTGTTCGCGGCGCTTCTGATCGTGGTGCGGTTCCCGGTCCCGCCTGCGCGCCGCTCGGGCGCCGACTACCGGGTACGGGTCGCGGTCCGCTACGTCTTGGGTGATCGCCGGTTGCTGCTGGCCCTCCTCGCGGTGACGGTGGTCGGCGTCGCGTCGGACTCGTCGATCACCCTCACCCCGTCGGTGGCCGCTTCGCTCGGCGGGGACGCCCGGATGGTCGGCATGCTGTCGGCGGTATTCGGGGTCGGCGCCGCGGTCGGGATGGCACTGCTGGCGGTGCTGCGTGGCCGCATCGGTGCCGATCTCGTGTCCTGGCTCGGCCTGTGGGCTCTGACGGCCGGCTGCGCGGTGTTGGCGCTCGGCTCCGTGTTCGCCGTGGCCGTGGCCGGGTTCGCGCTGGCAGGCATCGGCTTCGGGTGGGCCATGACCGGGCTCGGCACAGTCGTACAGGAGCAGGCCCCCGAAGAGCTTCGCGGCCGCATCATGGCCCTGTGGCTGGTGGGTTTCCTCGGCTCACGCCCCTTGGCGGCCGCCGTGCTGGGCGGCACCGCCGACGCGGTCGGTGTCTACGCAGCGTTCGGGGTCGCCGCCGTGCTATGCGGCGTCGTCGTCGTGCTGTGCAGGCCCGGTCGCATGGCCGACCAGCCGCAGGGCGACAGCTAGCCGCAGCGGGCGCGGAAGTCGACCGAGGGTTGCCGGATCGCGCGCAACGAGTCGCCGACGTCCGGTCGGCCGGCGATGTAGCTCTCGACCGCCGTCTTCATCTCGTCGCGGCTCTTGCCCCGCAAGCTGGTGAAGAAGTCGTTCACGTCCGGGTGGGTGAACAGGTAGGCAGACGTCGAAGCGGTGACCCCGGCCATCACGCCGGCCAGATCGGCGGCCGTGCAATTCGGCGGGGGTGGCGGGGCGGGCTGTGCGGACGCCGGGACCGCGACGGTCAGCAGTGCCGCTGCCGGCGCGATCGCCGCGAGGGCGGCACGGGTGAGGAGAGTGCTCATGGTGCTCCTGTCGTTGTCAGTTGCGGCCGGGCGTGAAGATGATCGAGAGCCCGCCGTCGTTGCAGTACCAGTCGTATTCGCAGGGGTACGGCCACGCGGGTCCGGTGTCGAGCGTCCCAGGACCCTGCCCGTTGTCGGTGCCGCGCACGCTGCCCTGCGAGCAGACCGTGGTGCCGTTGGAGCTCACACACTCCGCAGCGGCCGGCGCTGCGACCGCCAGCGCACCCGCGACCACGGCCGTCGGCCCGCACAACAGCGCGGCGGATCGCCGCCTAGACACAGCCGCTCACGGTGACCCGACGGCCGACGCTGGCGCAGACGTTCACGTTCGGCGGCGGGGGCGGCGGGGGCGGGGGCGGGGGCGCCGCGTAGTCCTCGGGCAGCGGCGCGTAGGCCCCGGGTGGCGGTACCCACGGTGCGACCGCGTCGGCGACGTTGCCGCAACCGCTCACCGAGACGAAGCGGCCGCCGACGCTGCCGCACACGTCGGCCGACGCAGCAGGCGCACAGACCACGCCGCTCAGCAACGTCGCACCCAGTCCGGCCAACACGCCGACGCGGCGATGACTCAGCAGGCAGTTCATACGTGAGATTCTGACGCTGCTGTCAGCCTTCGTCCACGTTTCGCGCGCATCGGTGACGTAGTGCCCTTCGGCTACCGTGCGGATGGCAGACATGCGCACCGGGAGGGTCGATGACCGAGTCCACCACCGCGGACGCCGCCCCGTCGCGCGAAGGCGCACTCGACCTGTATCGGTCCGCGGCGGTGCTGCTCGTCGTGATCGGGCACTGGCTGCTGTCGGTGATGACGTACCGCGACGGCTCCTTCGGTCGGGACAACCCGCTCGTGCTGATGCCGTTCACCCAGTGGATCACGTGGTTCTTCCAGGTGGTTCCCGTGTTCTTCGCCGTCGCCGGATACGCCAGTGCGGCATCGTGGGAGAGACTGCCCGGGCAGGCGGGCACCGCGGCCAGGCAACAGTGGATCCGTCGCCGGGTGGCCCGCACGTTGGGGCCCACCGGCGTCTACGCGGGATTCATCGTGGTCGTGATGGCGATCCTGCTGGCGCTGGGCATCAGCGGCTCCGTGCTGGAGCTGGGCGGGTGGGCCGTCGCGATGCACCTGTGGTTTCTCGCCGTGTACCTGATGGTGGTCGCGCTGACCCCGGTGGCGGTCGCCGCGCACCGGCGTTGGGGGTTGCGGGTGCCGCTGGTCCTCGGGATCTGCCTGGTGCTGGTCGACATCGTGGGCATCGCGACCGACCACGCCGAGGTCCGGATGGCGAACTATTTCTTCTGCTGGGCAGCGATCTACCAGCTCGGCATCGCTTTCCACGACGGCCGACTGAGCAGGCGCGTGCTGCTCGGCACCGCGGCGATCGCCGCACTGGCCCTGCCCGCGCTGGTGACCTGGGGCCCCTATCCGACCGCGATGATCGGCGTGCCGGGTGATCGCGTGGAGAACAGCGCGCCGCCGTCGGCGGCCCTGCTGGCCTTGGCCCTGGTCCAGATCGGCGTGCTGTTCGCTCTCGTGCCGGTTCTGAACCGGGTGCTGGCACGCGGGGTATGGCCGCGCGTGATCGCCGTCGCCAACCAGAACGTGATGGCGCTGTACCTGTGGCACATGCTGCCCGTGATCATCGTGACCCTCGTCGGCTACCCCAGCGGGCTGCTGCCGCAACCGCCGCTCGGTTCGGGCGCGTGGTGGCTGGCTCGTCTGGAATGGGAAGTGGTGCTCGCAGTGGTGGCCGCTGCTCTGCTCGCGTTGTTGCACTGGCAACGCCGGTTCGTCGCGGCCGCGCTGCCGACGGTCACGGTCCCGGTGCCGGGCGCGCTCGCGGAGGCGACGCTGTACGCGGGGACTGCGGCGTGCGCGGTGGCCCTGGCGTTGCTGTCTGCACAGGGCTTCGCGCCCGGTGGTCGCCTCCCGGTGACGGCCGCGGCGCTGTTCGTCGGGGGCGCACTGCTGGTGGCCGTGCGCCCCCGCGACCGGATTCAGTCCCGGTCGGCGTCGGGCAGCCCCTCCGGCGGCGGCGTCGCGTAGGCGGGGTTGGCCGGCGGCACGTCGTGCTCGGAATCGGGGCCGGCGTCGTTCGGGTCGTCGGGCGTGGTCATCGCTGCTGCTCCTGATCTTCGGCCACCACGTCGCGCTCGTGCTGGGTGCGCCGGGCCAATTCGTCGTCGTCGAGATGTTTGGGCGTCTTGGCGTGTTCGCGGCGATCGGGATGAGCCTCCTCGGTGGGCGTCAGAACGGCGTCGAGGTCCTCGGGGTCACCGGTGCTGGATGTCATGGCCAACGCGGTACCCGCTTTCGCCCGAGCCACGCCTGCGGTGACGGCGCTCACTGTTCGCGAACTCACACGTCAGCGAGTTGATTTACGTGGAATTAACACGGGAGCATGTCGAGTTGTGCCTGCTGGGCGGGCGATCCTCGCCCACAGGCCACACCCCCAGCACCCCGGCACCCCGGGGAACCGAAAAAGGAGTACACGCACCATGTCTGTCGCGCAGTTCCGCGCCAACCTCAAGCTCGCCAGGGATCGGCGTCGCCTGTACGCGCGGATCCGTTCACTGCCGGATTCGTCCATCCGCGACGAACTGGTGGCCGTCGCCGAACGGTACGAATCCGCGCAGAGCTGACGCCCGCAGAGCAAAGCCGGTGACCTCGGGGTCACCGGCTTTTTTGGTGGTCGTCCATGGTGACGTCCCTGGCCGCCCACAGTGCCGAGACGGCCTGCGGAACCAGCGCCCGCGCAAGCACGGCCATCGCCACCGTCCATGACCCGGTCACGTCGTGCAAGGCACCGATGGCGACCGGGCCGACCGCCGCCACGCCGTAGCCGACGCTCTGTGCCATGCCCGACACCTGGCCGGTCTGGTCGGTCGAGGTGCTGCGCAGCACCATGAACAGCAGCGCGAGGCTGATCGAAGCGCCTGGTCCGGCCATCACCAGCATCGTCCACAGCGTCGGCGCCGACGTCGTCGTCAACAGGCCGACGAAGCCCACGGCGGTCAGCCCCAGCGCGCCCAGGGTGACCGCCCGCTGATCGGTGAACCTGCCCGCCACGATCGGCGCCAGCAGGGACATCACCAGCCCGGCCACCTGACCGAGGGCCAGCACGGCGCCGGCGCTGCTGGCGTTCATGCCCCGGTCCACCAGGAACTCCGGCAGCCAGGCGGTGAAGGTGTAGAAGATCAACGACTGCGCCGCCATGAATGCGGTGACAGCCCATGCGATCGGGTTGCGCCACAGCGACGTGGCCGGACGCCCGGCACGGATCCGGTGCACGCGGCGCAGTTGCGGTGTCCAGATGACCAGGGCAACCGCCGCGAACACACCCCAACTGGCGAGCGCGAGCCGCCAGTTGCCACCCAGCGCTCCGTCGATGGGAATGGTCAGTGCCGCGGCCGCCGCGGCGCCACCCGACAGCGTCATCGAGTACAGGCCGGTCATCAGCCCGGAGTGGTGCACGAAGTCACGCTTGATCAGCGACGGCAGCACGACGTTGCAGACGCCGATGCCCACACCCGCCAACGCGGAACCGGCGAACAACGCCCCCGGGGTGGGCAGGAGCCGAAACGCGCTGGCGGCGACCAGGACCGCCATCGCCGCGAAGACGGTGCGTTCGATACCGAAGCGCGCCGCGCACCGGGGTGCGAGCGGCGAGACGAGGCCGAACACCAGCACCGGCAGGGTCGTGAGGAGACCCGTGACCCCGCTTCCCCATCCGGTTGCCGCCTTGATGTCCCCGACCAGCGGCGCCACCGCCACCACGGCAGGCCGCAGATTCGCCGCGACGAGCATGATCGCGAGAGCGGACAGAATCGTCACAAGTCCCGATCGCGGCCGATGATGCGTTACCGTCGAGGTATCAGCTGTCGCGCCGGGGGCGGTGCTCACTTCTTGGCTCACTTCGTCCAGGGTGGTCCGACCGCTGCAGCCAAGGCAAATCGCTGAACCGCCGCACCGGCGTAGAGTGACCAACGACATCGAATGGGGGTTGACGTGCGGGAGAACGCCACCCCCGAGCTGGATGCCCCTGCTGCCGAGCTCACCTGGTCCACCACCTGGGACCACGTTCCCCATCCCGTGATCGTGGTGAACGCCGAGGGCACGGTGCGCGCCTGTAGTCCCGCGGCGCTGGCACTGTTGCCCGCCGCGACGCCCGGCGCATCGCTTCCCGACTGCGCCCCCGCCTGGCTGACTGCCGCCCACGTCGAGCTGCCTCTCACCGCCACCGGCGACGTCGCCGGCTGCGACGTGGAGGCGCGTCCGACGAAGCTCCCCGACGGTGCCGTCGCCTGGTGGTTGTTCACCGACAACGACCGGGCCCTGCGGCAGGCCCAGGACGCGGTCGGCCGCGAACGTGACCGGGCCGCATTCCTCGACGAGGCCTCCACGGAGCTGATGGCGTCGCTGAACGTCGAACGCTGCATGGAAGCGACGGTGCGGATGGCGGCGCGCCACCTCGCCGACGCCGCGGTGGTCGTGGCGCCCGCGACACGTCGACAGATCTCGCTGGTGTGCGCAGGTCCCGACGGCACCGTCGTCCGGCGCAGCGTCGACGGCGGGCCCGAGCTGGTTCCCGGCCTCGCGGAGGCTCTGCGCGGCTTCCCGCCGGTGCCGTCGCGGTGGATCGATCCGGCCACGGTGCCCGAATGGCTCATTCCGGCGGGCTTCTCCGGTCCCGTCGGCTCCATCGTGATCACCCCGCTGCCCGGCCACGGCGTGCCGGCAGGCGCACTGGTGCTGCTGCGGCAGACCTCGCAGATGGCGTTCAGCGACGGCGAGGAGGTGTTCGCTCGCCTCTTCGCGGCCCGCGCCGGTACAGCCCTGTCCGCTGCCCGCCTGTACGGCGAGCAGGCTGCGATCACCCGCACCCTGATGCGTGACCTGCTGCCCCCGCAACTGCACCGCTTCCATGGCATCAAGTTGGCAGGCGGCTACCGCGCCTCGGAGGACGACCACCTCATCAGCGGTGACTTCTACGACGTCCACCCAGCGGCGAACCCGGAGGACGAGACGCTGGTCGTGCTCGGCGACGTCTGCGACAAGGGTCTGGAGGCCGCGCTGGTCACCGGCAAGATCCGCAACACCCTGCAGGCGCTCGCGCCGCTGGCCGACGACCACGCCGGCGTGCTGCGGTTGCTCAACAGCGCGCTGCTGTCCGCCGAGCACACGAAGTTCGCGACGTTGGTGCTGGCGTCGGTGAGCCGCCGCGACGGGCAGGTGGCCCTGCGCCTGACCAGCGCGGGACACCTGGCGCCGCTGATCGTGCGTGCTGACGGGCGGGTGGAGGAAGCCGATACGCGCGGCACGCTGGTCGGCGCGCTGCCCGAGATCAAGTCGTCCACCTTTCTGACCACTCTGGCGCCGGGTGAGACCTGTCTGCTCTTCACCGACGGGGTGACAGAGGCACACGGCGGGCCGACCGGTACGGAGATGTTCGGGGAGCCGCGGCTGACCGCCGCCCTGCGCGAGTGCGCCGGCATGCCCGCCGAGGCCGTCGTCGAGCGCATCATGATGCTCACCTCCCAGTGGGTGAAGGGCCGCCCCCACGACGACATCGCCGTGGTGGCGATCACCTCGCCCCGCCGCACCCACCTCAGTGCGGTCGACGGGCACACCGCGGGCAGGTACACGGCGTCCGCATGAGCACCACCATCGACAGGCTCTGGGCCGCACTCCTCGACGGTGACGAATACGCCGCCGCCACAACGATTCTCGAGGCCGCCGACGCGGGTGTGCCCTGCGAGGAGCTCCTGCTCGAGGTGATCGCGCCCGTGCAGCGGCGAGTGGGCACGGAGTGGGCGGCCAACCGGATCACCGTGGTGCAGGAGCACGTCGCCACCGCGATCAACGACCGGGTGATCGCGGCCCTGGCCCACCACGCCGCATGCCGGTCGACGGAGACGACGATGGGCCGGGTGACCGTCGCGTGCGTGGACGGCGAGTGGCACGCGCTGCCTGCCCGGCTGCTCGCCGAGGTGCTGCGCCTGCGCGGCTGGCAGGTCGACTTCCTCGGCGCCCAGGTGCCCACCCCCCATCTGATCGCGCATCTGCACCAGCACGGTCCCGACGCGGTGGCGCTGTCCTGCATGATCCCGACCCGCCTGCCCACCGCGCATGCCGCGATCACGGCATGCCAGGCCGCGGGGGTTCCGGTCCTCGCCGGTGGCGCCGGCTTCGGCACGGACGGTCGCTTCGCATCGCAGTTGGGGGCCGACGCATGGGCACCCGATGCCAGGACCGCGGCCGTGCTGCTGGCCGACGGCGTCCCGCGCCGCACGCCGTGCGCGCCACATCAACCCATCAACGATCTGCCGCACCTGGCCGACCAGGAGTACACGATGGTCAGCACCACGGCCGGCAACCTGGTCGCGACGACGGTGACCGAGCTGGAGACCCGGTTTCCCGCGATGCGCGACTACACCGAGCAGCAGCGGCAGCACACCACCGAGGACATCGCGCACATCGTCGACTTCCTGGCGACCGCGCTGTACCTCGACGACGATGCCCTGTTCACCGATTTCGTCACCTGGACCGCCGAGATCCTGACCGCCCGTGGGGTGCCCGCGGCGTCGCTGCATCCCGCACTCGACGCACTGGCCGCCCACCTGTCCGAGTTCCCCCGTACCCAGCGCCTCCTCGCCGCGGCACACCGTGCCCTCGGCAGGGCCCCGATCGACCAGGCAGCATCTGCATGAACCTCACGCTGAGCACCGACATCGACGGCACCTCCGCCAGGTTGACCGTGACCGGCGACCTCGATTACGGGAGCACGGCCACGCTCGTGTCGGCCGTGTGCGATGTGCTGGCCGGTTCATCCGCGGTCACCGACCTGCGCCTCGACTTCGCCGGTCTGACGTTCTGCGATTCCGCCGGACTGTCCGGGCTGCTGCTCGTGCACCGCAAGACCTCCGCCGCCGGGGTACATCTGCACCTCGACCACCGCCCACCCCAACTGCAGCGGCTGTTGGACATCACCGGTGTGCTGGACCACCTCACCACCCGGCCCACCCGCGAGGCGGCGAGCGAATCCCGCAGCGTCTGAGACCGCGTGCCCGAGGGTGACACCGTCTACGCGCTGGCCCGCCGGCTCGACGCCGCCCTGACAGACCGGACACTGGTCCGCGGAGAGCTGCGCGTGCCGGCGCACGCCACCGACGACCTCGCCGGCCGTACCGTGATCGCCCATGTGACCCACGGCAAGCATCTGCTGACCCGGTTGTCGGGTGCCGTCACCCTGCACACGCACCTGCGGATGTCGGGGTCGTGGACGGTGTCGAACGCCGGGCGGTGGCTGCCGCGGTCGGTGATGCCCGACGTCCGGGTGCTGCTCCGTACCGACGGGCCCGCCGCCTACGGCGTGAAGCTGCCCGTGGTCGAGCTGGTGCGCACGGCCGACGAGGCGCGGTGTATCGGCCACCTCGGACCCGACCCGCTGCGTCAGGACTGGGATCTCGGCGAGGCGGTGCGTCGCCTCGGCGCAGATCGGCAGCGACCGCTCGTCGCCGCACTGTTGGATCAGCGGTGCGTGGCCGGGTTCGGCAATCTGTGGGCCAACGAGCTGTGCTTCCTGCGTGGTCATGATCCGTGGACCCCGGTCGGTCAGGTCGACACCACCGCGTTGCTGGAGCTGGGGGCGCGAGCGCTGCGCCACTCCGCGACCGTGCCGGGCGCGATGCAGGTGACGACCGGGGTGCGACGCAAAGGGGAGCAGCACTGGGTGGCCGGCCGGGCCGGTCGGCCCTGCCTGCGCTGCGGGACGACGATCCGGGTGGTCGCCGAAGCAGCGAACGACCCCGAGCGCCGCCGCACCTGGTGGTGCCCGACCTGTCAGCGATGAGTCGTTTGCGCCGAGGTGGGCACCCGGAGGGGATGGAGACCATCGAGTACGCACGCGGCCGCCAGGCTGACGTCTACGGCGAGCCGGGCGATACGCCCCTGCTGCTGTGGCACGGCACCCAGACCGACGCCCGCGCTACCGTCGGACGGCTGGCCACAGCGCTGGCCGAGCGGGGTTTCGGTGTGGTGGCGCCCGACTGGGATTCGCACGCGGCTGATCACGGACGGTCGGATCTGCTCGCGTCGGTCGACTGGGTGCGCAGCCGGACGGCCGATGCCGTCACGCTCGTCGGCTGGTCGCTGGGTGGTACCGCCGCCGCGGGCCTGACGTTGCACGCCGACGACCTGGACGTGCCGCTGGCGCACACGGTATGTCTGGCCGGGCGTTCATGGTGGCCGACCCGATCAGCGGGGCGCCGCCCGCCGATGCGCTGCCGCGCACCGGAACGGGCACACCGTTCACGCTGCTGCACGGCCGCGCCGATGACGTGGTGCCCCTACAGGCCAGCCGGGCGTTCGCGCAGGAGCTCACGTCGGCCGGGTGGCCGGTGCGGGTGGTGGAACTCGACGCCGACCACGGCAGCATTGCCGGCGCGCGCTACGACGAAGCAGCCGACCGCTACGCACCCTCTGACGACCCGGCCGCGCTGCACGACGCACGCCAGGTCGCTGATCTCATTGCGGCTGTGCGGCAATAGTTTCCAGCGCGGCGCGGATGGGGTCGGGGATCGGTACCGCCCTGCGCTGCTCGCGGTCGACGAAGACGTGCACGAAGCGGCCGTGGGCCAGCGGCTCGGCGTCGTCCGCGCCGAAGATCGCCACGCCCCAGGTGACCGAGCGCCGGGACATCACATCGACGCGCAGACCGGCGCGCAACTGGTCGGGATAGGCGGCCGGGGCACGGTAGGTGCACGACGACTCGACGACCAGCGCGATGACCGGCGAGGTGTGGATGTCGAGGCCGCCCTCGGTGATCAGGAAGTGGTTGGCGATTGTGTCGAAGTAGCTGTAGTAGGTCACGTTGTTGACGTGGCCGTACACGTCGTTGTCCATCCACCGGGTGGTGATGGGCAGGACGTAGCCGTAACCGTCGATGCCGGCCTCGGGCATGGGCTCAGGCATAGCTCAGAGCACCGCGGAAGATGGTGGCCAACAACGCTTCATCGACGTCGATCGGGGCGTTGCCGAGGAGCCGCTGCTGCGGAAACGCCCCCGCCGCCAACGACTCGACATCGCCGTCGCCGTACCCGACATCGGCGAGCCCGGCGGGCATCCCGACCGCGGCCATGATGCCGACGAGATGCTCCGCGAGCACCTCCCCCGCATCGGCCGCGGCGGCACCCCCGACGTCGGCGCCGAGGTGCCCGGCGGCGGCGAGATGACGGGCCGGGTCGGACGGCGCGGTGATCCGGAACGCGGCCGGCGCATTGAGTATCACTGACATCCCATGCGGCACAAGCGGTTTGTCACCGGGATAGCCGGAGGGACGGAACTCGCGAACCTGACCGGCCACGGCGTAGGCCATCGCGTGGGGAATGTGCACGCCGGCGTTGCCGAACGCGATACCGGCCAGCGTCGCCGCCCACATCGTCTGCTCGCGGGCCTCCCGGTCCGACGCGTCGGTCACCGCGCGCACCAGATAGCGGCCGAGCAGCGCCAGGGCTTCGCGGCTGCCCAGGTCACTCCACGGGTTGGCGCCCTGGCTCATGGGCCGGGCACTCGCCCGCGACGGCGCCGCCCGCCGGGTGAAGGGCCGCGCGGTGTAGGACTCCAGCGCGTGGGAGAGCACGTCGAGTCCGCTGCAGGCGACCACCTCGCTGGGCAGCGTGTCGGTGCTGTCGGGGTCGACGAGGGCTTCACTGGGCCGCAGCGCCGGGCCGGCGATACCGGTCTTGGCGTGCATCTCGAGCAAATCGAAGATCGCGATGCCGGTGACCTCGCTGCCGGTGCCCGACGTCGTCGGGCACGCGATGTGGGGTGCCAGCGGCCCCGGCACCGGGCGGCCTTCTCCGACGGGTGCATTGACGTACGCCGCGAAGTCGGCGGGGTGGGTGGCATAGAGGTTGGCGGCCTTGGCGGTGTCGATGACCGATCCGCCGCCGACCGACACGTACCCGTCGGGACGGGTCTCCGTGGCGAAAGCAGCTGCAGCGCGGAATGATTCGTCGGTGGGTTCGACGGAGGCCTCGGCGTAGGTCACGACGTCGAGGCCCGCGTCGGAGAGCGCGCGCCGGGCGGTGTCGAACAGCTCGAGCTCGGCCACCGACGGATCGGTGAACAGTGCGACCCGACGCATGCCCAGCGCGGCCGCCCGGTCCCCCACCTCGCGAATGCATCCGCGGCCGAACGTGATGCGGGAGGCATCGACGGTGAACGCGGTGTCGAATCCGGTGGCGTGCTGACAGCTCATGGCTCGATTGTGCCGCCGTCGCCGGTGCTGCTGCGGGCGGCCCGGGCACTGACCGCCAGAGCGGCCATCACCGCGGCGATGCCGGCGGCCTCGGCGGCGGTCGGCCGCTGCGCGAGAGCGACGGCGCCGACGACGGCCGCCGTGGCGGGCAGCAGTGCCAGGAGCAGCGCGAACCGGGCCCTGCCGATCGTGGCCAGCACCGGCTGATCCAACGCGTACGGGATGGCACTGGAGAGCAGCCCGATGCCCGCACCCCACAGCCAGGTCCGCGGCTCCGCGAGCACGGACACATCGACGGCGGCCTGCGCCCCCAGCAACACCGGTGCGCTCACCGCCGCGGCGACGGCCATGCCCACCGCCAACGAGTCCAGCCCCGTCCCCGCGTCGGCAACCCTCTTGCCGAGCACGATGTACCCCGCCCACAGCACGGCGGCGAGCACCGCGAAGGCCACGCCCGCCACGTCGACGCCGGACTGCACCCCGGCCACCAGATACACCCCCGTCCCGACCAGTGCCGCGGCCAGGTAATCGAGGGGACGACGGGAGCCGAGGAGGGACACGGCGATCGGGCCGGTGAACTCGATGGCGACCGCGGTGCCCAACGGGATGCGCGCGATCGCCTCGTAGAACGCGACGTTCATCGCGACGGTGACGGCGCCGAACGCGGCAGCCGTACCCACACTGCGTCTCGTCCAGCGCGTTCTCCATGACCCTTTGAATGGCCCTCTCCATGGCCGACGCCACGCGAGCAGGGCCAGCGCGGCGCCCGCCGCGCGCAGCCAGGCAACGGTCGCGGGCTCGGTGGTCGCGAACAGCCACACACCGATCGCCGCGCCGACATACTGGGAGACCGCGCCGACGACGAAGAACAGCGGCACGGACCAGGCCGGGATCGCACGCACCGGAATCGACGACACGGCTGCGAGTACAGCAGACTCAGGCTTCGACGAGATCCTTGAGGCGGCGCAGGGTCTCGTCCATCGTGCGGCTCACCTGACTGGCGGCGACACGGTCGGCGATCAGTCCCAGCAGCCCCCCAGGGGCCTCGTAGGCCAACCGGAACGTCACCTTCGTGCGGCCGTCACCGGCGTCGCGCATCCGGAACCGGCCCCGCAGCGTGATCCCGGTGATGCCGATCCATGCCAAGTCGCGCGGCTCGTCGAACTCGGACACCTCGATCACCCCGCCGATGGGGACGGAGCCCACCTTCCAGTGCACGGTGTACCGCGCACCCACGCCGGCAGGGGCATCGGTGACGGTTTCCCATCGCTCGAGGTTGGCCATGAATTCGGGATAGCACCCGGGATCGCTGATGTGTTTCCACACCAGGTGCGGTTCGACGTCGACGACGATGCTGCGGGACAGTCGCATCGCTCCCCCTATCCGATCACCGGGAAGCGGCGCTCGGCGCCCAGCCGATCGACTGCGCCCCGCAGGCTCGCCAGCACCCGGTCGTTGATGGCGTCGTCGTCGGCGTCGGCGATCTCGGCGGCCGCGATGGGTTCCTGGACTTCGATGACGACCTTGGTGGGCAGTGGCAGTCGCGGCACGAAGTCGCTGACCGTCAGCCCCCACGGCGGGGCCAACAGGATCGGCACGCTCTTGAGCCGGGCGATCCTGTCGACCATCAGCAGCTTCGCCAGCCACTGCCCGCGGTCGAGGAACAGCGCTGCCTCCTGGCCGCCGACGCTGGCGATGGGCACGATCGGCACACCCGCTTCCCGGGCGAGCTTCACATATCCCTTCCGACCGCCGAAGTCGACGTCGTGACGCTCCCAGGACGGCCGGAACACCTCGTAGTCGCCGCCGGGGTAGACCAGCAGTGCGGCACCGGATTTCAGCGCGAGCGTGGCGTTGTCGTGGTTGGCGGCGACGGTGCCGAACTTGCGCAGCGCGCCCAGCCCCGGCATGGAGACGACGAGGTTGTGCGCGAGTTGGTAGAACGGTCGCTCGACGCCGAAATACGAGCAGAACGCCAGCGTGAACACGAAGGTGTCCGGCGGCAGGTTGCCGCCGCTGTGGTTGCCGACCATCAGCACGGGACCGTTGGCGGGGATGCGGTCCAGGCCACGCACGTCGGCACGGAAGTACAGCGATGCCAGCAACCACAACCCGGGCAGTTGCTCGAGGATGTAGTCGGCGTCGCGCTGGTCCAGATCGGCTTTCGGTACACGCGCCGAGATCTCGTGTTTGAGCCATTCCAGCGCATCACCGAACCCGGGCATGGCAGTGAGATTGACCACCATGGACCGCGGGTAAACCTGCCGCCCGTCCGGCGGCCTGGCGAACGTCGGGCAAGATCGCCGGCATGGGCTCATCCCCGACCTCCTCGCTCGCCGACGTGCTCGCCTCGCTGGAGCTGACCCGCATCGAGCCCCGCTCGTTCAGCGGCGAGCAGCTGCCGGCACCCGCCAACCACATCCTCGGCGGGCACATCTCCGCACAGGCGCTGCTGGCCGCGAGCCTGACCGCACCCGGCCGTGCCCCGCACAGCGTGCACACGTATTTCCTGCGGCCCGGCGACGCGCGCCGGCCGGTCCGGTTCGACGTCGTCGATCTGCAGGAAGGCCGCACCTTCTCCGCGCGCCGGGTGACCGCCCGCCAGGACGATCAGATCCTGCTCGAGGCCATGTCGTCGTTCTCCGCGCTGGACTCCCAGGCGGGCGGCTATCAGCCGACGTGTCCGACGGTGCCGGCCCCGGAGTCGCTACCGGTGGTGCCGCCACACGTGGCGGAGTCCTCGGCGGCGACGGCCGGGCAGTGGGCCAGCCTGCGCTGGTTCGAACGGCGGATCGTCGACACCGGGGCCCCCGATGCGACGCCGCCGGCACGCAGTCTCATGTGGTGGCGGCCGGACGGCCCGTTGCCCGACCAGGCTCCGGTGCGCACGGCCGCGCTGGTCGCGTACCTGTCGGCGGTGACGCTCACCGAGCCGGTGTACCGAGCCCGGGGCAGGATCGGAACCTCACTGCAGCGCGACCACTCGGTGTGGTTCCACGCCCCGGCCGATCTGTCCGACTGGCTCCTCTACGACCAGTGCTCACCCAGCAGCACCGCAGCCCTGGCGCTGGGCACCGGCTCGATGTTCAACCGCGACGGCCGACTGGTGTGCACGGTGAGTCAGGAGCTGTACTTCGCACCGCCACGAGAGTGAGACCGCAGGATATCGGCGGGCTCTGAGCGGGTACCCGCGCGCGATGGACACCGACCAGCGCAAACTCGGCGACTCCGACAGCCCGATCGAGGACGCCCTCGAGCAGGCTTTCAATCGGATGGTCGACGAGGGCACCCAGCGTATGCACAGAAGTGTCCGCGAGGTACTCGTCACCGGGTTCTTCGGCGGCACCGAGGTGGCGATGGGTGTGCTCGCCTACCTGTCGGTGCTGCTGGCCACCGGCAATCCGCTGCTTGCCGGGCTGGCCTTCTCAGTCGGCTTCCTGGCGCTGCTGCTGGGCCGCAGCGAGCTGTTCACCGAGGGCTTCCTGGTGCCGGTCACCACCGTGGCGGCCAAGCGTGCGAGCGTCGGCCAGCTGTTCAAGCTGTGGGGCGGCACGCTCGCGGCGAATCTGGTCGGCGGCTGGCTGATCATGTGGCTGGTCATGACGGCGTTCCCCAAACTGCACGAGCAGACCATCGAGTCGGCGCAGCACTTCGTGGACGCCCCGCTGAACGCCGAGGCCGTCGCGCTCTCCCTGCTCGGCGGCATGGTGATCACGTTGATGACCCGCATGCAGCACGGCACCGACTCGATGCCGGCCAAGATCGCCGCGGCGGTCGCCGGTGCGTTCCTGCTGGCCGGTCTGCAGCTGTTCCACTCGATCCTGGATTCGCTGCTGATCTTCGGCGCGCTGATCGCCGGCGGCACCTCGTTCGGCTATCTGGATTGGCTGTCCTGGTTCGGCTACACCCTGCTCGGGAACATCGTCGGCGGGCTGGGGCTCGTCACTCTGCTGCGCCTGATTCGCAGCAAGGACCGGCTCAAGGAGGAACGCCGCGAGGCCGAGTCGCCAGGGGGCGAGGAACGCTAGAGGGCAGGCACGCGGTCGAACCAGGGCGCGGCACGCTCCAGCTGTGCGGCGAGGCGCAGCAGCAGCGACTCCCCGGCAAGCGGCGCCACGAACTGGACCCCGAGCGGCAGTCCGTCCGCGGTCCAGTGCAGCGGCACCGACATCGCCGGGCGGCCGGTGAGGTTCGCCAGCTGGGTGTAAGGCACCCAGCCGAGGTTGTCGTCGACCATGTCGTCGACGATCGTGGTGAACCGCAGCATCTTCGCGGTCCGGGTCTTCAGCAGCACGTCGGCGCCGCGGGCCAGCGCCGCGGGCAGGTCGAACGCGCCGATCACGGGTGGCGGACTGGCCAGGGTCGGTGTCAGCAGTAGGTCGTGGGTCGAGAAGAAGTCGGTGAGCCGGCGGGTGTGAACGTGGCGGCGGGCCACGGCGTCGACGTAATCCACGGCGCCGGTGGCCCGGCCCAGCGCCGCCATGATCAGCGTGTCGCGCTCGAAGGACCCGTCAGTGGCGCCGGTCAGCTTCTTCGCCTCGTCGACCTCGTAGGCCAGCGAGACGAACCAGGTCAGCAGGAAGTCGCGGGCCAGCGCCGCGTCGTCGAAGGGCGCCTCGGGCAGCTCCTCGACGTGGTGGCCCAACTCGGTCAGCAAGCGGACGGCCTTCTCGACGGCGGCGTAGGCCTCCGGGTGCGGCGACGGGGTGATCGACGACGGGACGCGCACGCCGATCCGCAGCGGCGCGGGTTCGGCGTCCAGGCCTGCCGCGAACGGCTCGGCGGGTATCGCGGGCTGGTAGGGCGCGCCGGGCTCGCCACCGCGCAGCACGTCGAGCATGGCCGCGGTGTCGCGCACGGACCGGGACACGACACCGTTGACCGCGGCGCCGTGCATCGGTTCGCCGGCCGCAGGGCCGGACGGCACGAGACCCCGGCCGGGTTTGAGTCCGAACAGTCCACAGCAGCCCGCGGGGATGCGGATCGACCCGCCGCCGTCGCTGGCGCCCGCGCACGGGACGATGCCGGCGGCGACGGCCGCCGCCGACCCGCCCGAGGAGCCGCCGGGGCTGTGCGCGAGGTTCCACGGATTGCGCGTCGCACCGTTCGCGACGGGTTCGGTGATCCCCTTCGCTCCGAACTCGGGTGTGTTGGTCTGTCCGAAGATCACCAGGCCGGCATCGAGCCAGCGGCGCACGACCGTGGAGTGCTCGGTGGCCGGTCGCGACGCCAGCGCCCGCGAGCCCGACCCCGTGGGCATTCCCGCGAAGTCCTGGCCCAGATCCTTGATCAGGAACGGCACCCCGCTCAGCGGGCCGTCGGCCGGCGCGGGAGCGGGCACGTCGCGCACGATCGCGTTGATCCGCGGATCGACGGCAGCGGCGCGCTCCCTGGCGACCGACAGCAGCTCCTCCGCAGCCACCTCCTTCGAGGCCACCAGCTCGGCCAGCCCCACGGCGTCGTACGTCCGGTACTCGGCGAAGTCCATCACGCGACCGTATCGCGGGAGGGGAATGTTTCGATCGTTATCAAGGTTTGTCTCAATTGTCACATGGGTAACTCCAGTAACGACGCGTTGCACGTGTCACCCACCACCGAGAAAGTGACGAATGGATCATCGGAATGAACACAATCCTGTACTTCAGCACCAAAGGCCTGGTTTATGAGACACGGGCCTACACCCGGGCCGACATCGACCGTCTCATCCACGACCGAGGCCTGCAGTCGCTGAGCAGCGCCGACCGTCACATCGACTTCTGGTTCAGTTCCTCAGCGGGGCGGTGCCAGCGCCGTGTCAACCGCCATGCAACCGAATTACTACTGGCGACAACCAATTTCACCGCCAAGAACGTGCCGCTCCTGCGGGGCGCCGTCGTCGTGGCGACCCACGACGCAGATGGCGACCTCGACGGGCTGAGTTGGCAGCAGCTCGACATCCTGGCCCAGCGCATGCGATCCATCAGTGATCGCGACGAGCGCCAGCTGACCCGGCGGATCGTGCGCGATGCACGGCGCCGCCGCCGCGTGGCCACGCCCGCGGCCGCCCCGACGCTGCCGGCGGGAGCACCCCGGCGCATCGCCGCCGCTCACTGACCTACCCGAACTGCGCCACCCTGTCGGCCAACTGGTCGAGGATGCGCAGCGAGTCGTCGAGCGGCTTGGTCGGCAGTAGCCGCCCCGCTTCTTCGAAGCCGAGATCCGCTGCCCCCTGCCAGTAGTCGGGGTCGTTCGGCGCCGAGAACAACCTCAGCGGCACGTCGTGGTCGGCACGGTCGCGGATCTGCGCCACGCGCTCACCCAGCTCAGGCAGCGGAATCGGGTTGGCCAACCAGCCCGCCCGGTGCCGGACGATCCGGGTCACCGTGGCCGCCGAGTTCCCGCCGATGAACACCGGCGGGTGCGGCGTGCGTACGGGTTTGGGCCGTAGGTAGGACGGTTCGATGTGCACGTGACGGCCGTGGTACTCCGCGGGTTCGGTGGTCCACAGCGCGATGATCGCCTCGATGCGTTCGTCGAGCAGCGCGCCCCTGGTCGCGGGGTCGGTGCCGTGCTGACGCATCTCCTCGAGATTCCACCCCGCGCCGACGCCGAAGACGAACCGCCCGCCGGAGATCAGGTCGACGCTGGCCGCCTCCTTGGCGGTGATGATGGGGTCGCGCTGGATCAGCAGCGCGATCCCGGTGATCAACTCGATGGACGAGGTCACCGCCGCCGCGGCGGCCAGGGTGACGAACGGGTCCAGCGTGCGGTAGTACACCGACGGCAGATCGCCGCCGCCGGGATACGGTGTGTCCCGGCTCGCCGGGATGTGGGTGTGCTCGGCGATGCCCAGCGACGTGAAGCCGCGTTCCTCCACGGCGCGCGCCAGCGAGACGGTGTCGATGGTGTCGTCGTTGACGAACGTGGCGATGCCGAACCTCATGTCCGCGAGCGTAGCCCCTCGTTTGGGCAGGCTAGGTTTGCTGGTGGCGGACTGGCGTTCTCGCTACGGTGGCCCGGTGAGCACCGACCCCCACCCTGACGAACCACATCTCGGTTCCGTTGCCGCCAAGCTGAATTGGTTGCGTGCAGGCGTCTTGGGAGCCAACGACGGGATCGTGTCGACCGCGGGCCTGGTGGTCGGCGTCGCCGCGGCGACGGCGGAGCGCGGCCCGATCCTGACCGCCGGCATCGCCGGGCTGGCCGCCGGCGCGGTGTCGATGGCGCTGGGCGAATACGTCTCGGTGAGCACGCAGCGCGACACCGAGAAGGCCCTCCTGAACAAGGAGCGCCGCGAGTTGCGCGACGATCCCGCGGCCGAACTGGACGAACTCGCCGCCCTGTACGAGGCGAAGGGGCTCAACCCCGCCACCGCACGCACCGTCGCCGAGGAACTCACCTCCCATGACGCCTTCACCGCACACGCCGAGGCCGAATTGGGTATCACACCTGGGGAATTCACCAATCCGTGGCAGGCTGCGCTGTCCTCGGCACTGTCCTTCACCATCGGTGCGCTGCTCCCCATCATCGCGATCCTGGCACCTCCGACCACGTGGCGCGTGCCGGTGACCGTGGTGGCCGTCCTCGCCGCGCTTCTGCTCACCGGCGCGGTGTCGGCCGCCCTCGGCGGCGCGCCCAAGCAACGCGCGATGGCCCGTAACGTGATCGGTGGCGGTCTCGCACTGCTGATCACCTATGGGATCGGGCACCTCGTCGGCGCGGCAGTGTAGAGATCTGCGCGCGGGGTATAGAGCCGCGGTGAGCCCCGATCTTCCGCCCGTGCCCGTCGATCTGCGCCGGTTGGCCGACGCGCACGGCGTCGCGACCTCCTACCGCAACGAGCGTCGAGAACCGGTGAACGTCGATGCCGAGGTCGTGATCCGCGTGCTCGGACTTCTCGACGTGGAGGCCGGTACCGAGGCGCAGCGCCGCGCCGAGTTGGCCCGCCTCGAGGAGCGTGAGCGCGCCGGGGTGCTGCCACCGACCCTCGCCGTGCGGTTGACCGGTCGGGCGCGGTCGGTTCCCGGGGCGACACTGCTGGTCGCCGAGGACGGCGTCCACATCGACGTGCACGACGAGATCCCAGCCGATCTGGCGCCCGGGTGGTATCGGCTGCACACCCGCGACGGCCAGGAAGTCACACTCGTCGCGGCGCCACCCACGGTGCCCACGGCCCCGGACACGTGGGGCTGGATGCTGCAGCTCTACGCGCTGCGCTCCGAACGCTCCTGGGGTATCGGCGACCTCGGCGATCTGACCGAATTCATCCGCTGGACGGCAGCCGAACACGGTTGCGGGGCGGTGCTTCTCAATCCGCTGCACGCACCCGGCCCGACCCACCCGGTGCAGCCCTCGCCGTACACGCCGTCGAGCCGCCGGTTCGCCAACCCCTTGGCGTTGCGTATCGAGGACCTGCCGGCCTATGCGCACGCCGACCCCACCACCCGTGCCGACGTCGACGCGCTCCGCGTCTCGGCGACCACGCCGCGCATCGACCACGATCTGGTGTGGGCGGCGAAGCGTTCGGCGCTGGAGCTGCTGTGGCACTCGGCGGGACGACCCGATCCGCTGGCCGGCGATGCGTCCGACGGCCTGCGCGACTGGGCCACCTACTGTGCGCTCGCCGAACGGCACGGTGGCCGGTGGAGCCGGTGGCCCGCACCGCTGCGCCAGGTGTCCGGCGAGGCCATCACCGCGGCCCGACGAGAGTTGGCTCCGCGGTTGGCTTTTCATTCGTGGGTTCAGGAGCAGTGCGCTGCGCAGCTCAGTGCGACGCGGGATGCGGCGAAGTCCTCAGGAATGGCGTTGGGGGTGCTTCACGACCTCGCGGTCGGCGTCGACGCGGACGGCGCCGACGCGTGGGCACTGGCCGATGTACTGGCGACCGGGGTCAGCATCGGCGCGCCGCCGGACAACTTCACGCCGCGCGGCCAGGACTGGGGGCTGCCACCATGGCGGCCCGACCGGTTGGCTGAGAGTGGATACGCACCGTTGCGCGACATGCTGCGCGCCGTGCTCTCCCATGCCGACGGGCTGCGCATCGACCACGTCGCCGGGTTGTGGCGGCTGTGGTGGATACCGCCGGGCGACGGTCCCGACCGCGGCACCTACGTGCACTACGACGCCGAGGCGATGCTGGCGGTGCTGGCGCTGGAAGCCCACCGCGCCAACGCCACCGTCGTCGGCGAGGACCTGGGCACCGTCGAGCCCGAGGTGACGCAGGACCTGGCGGACAACGAGATGCTCGGCTGCGCGGTCGCGTGGTTCACCCGCGACCTGGACGAGCCGGACGAGCCGCTACTGCCCCCGACACGATGGCCCGAGCGGGCGGCCGCGAGCATCTCGACCCACGACCTGCCGACTGCCGCGGGCTTCCTGCAGGGTGAGCACGTACGGGCGCGCGCCGACCTCGGCCTGCTCGACGACGTGCCGGCCGAGCAGGCGAATGCCGACGCCGAACGGGCGGAGTGGCTGGCGCTGTTGCGTTCCGAGGGGGTCCTCGGAGCCGACGAGACCGACGACGACGCCATCGTTCTCGCGATGCACCGGCTCCTGGCCCGCACCCCGAGCAGACTCAGGTTGATCTCGCCCTACGACGTCATCGGCGAGGTAAGTCAGCCGAATTTGCCCGGCACCGTGGACGAGTATCCGAACTGGCGGCTTCCGCTGCCGGAAACCCTGGAGGAGCTGCGGGCCGATCCGCGGGTCGCCGCGATCACCGAGGCGATGCGGAGGTCCTGACCGCGCCCAAACCGACGTTCGGGTGCGAAATCACGGCCATTCCCCGCCCGAACGTCGGTTTGGGCCGGGTGCAATGCCAGCCGAGCCGAGCCGCGTCAGCTGAACTGCGGCAGTACGTCCTGCTGCCAGCTGGTGAAGAATCCGTCGAGGTCCGGACCGATCTGCTGCACGTAGACCTCGTCCACCCCGGCGTCGACGTACTGGCGCACCTGGGCAGCGTGGGCATCGGCATCTGGGCCGCACGCCACCGACTCGGCCACCATGTCACGCGGGACCAGAGTCGACGCTGCCATGAAGTCACGCGGCCGCGGCAGCGTCTGCGCCAACTGACCGGGCAGTGCCTCGTTGGCCCACAGCCGGTGCGCGGCATCGAGCCCGGTGTCGGCATCGCGATCCCAACTCACCTTCGTGCCCGCCTGCACCGGCTTGTCGCCACCACCGGAGTCGCGGAACGTCGTGATCAACTCGGCGTCGGGCATCGTCGTGCAGAACCCGTCCCCGAGCCGTCCGGCGAATTCAGCTGCCTGCGGGCCGAATCCGGACACATAGATGGGCACCGGCTGCTCGGTGCGGGTGTAGATGCGCGCCTCCTGCACCTCGTAGTGTTCGCCGTGGTGGCTGACCTCGTCGCCGCGGTGCAGCAGGCGGATCACGTCGATCGCCTCTTCGAGCATCTCCAGCCGGACGCCCACCGATGGCCACGGATCGCCGAAGATGTGCTCGTTGAGCAGTTCTCCGCTGCCCACCCCGAGCACGAACCTGCCGTCGAGCTGCACAGCCGCCGTCGCGGCCGCCTGCGCGATGATCGCCGGGTGAATCCGCATCGTCGGACACGTCACCGCCGTGCTCACCGGCAGCGACGTGACCTGAGACAGCGCTCCGATCACGCCCCACACGAAGGGGCTCTGGCCCTGCTCGTCGTTCCACGGATGGAAGTGATCGGAGATCCACAACGCCTCGAACCCGGCGTCCTCGGCGCGTTTGGCCTGCTCGATCAGACTCGCAGGGGTGTACTGCTCACAGGACAGGAAGTAGCCGATCTTCGCCATGCGGGCGCGGTTACCCCGTCCCGGTGTCACTATGCATCGACATCGTGGAACGTGATTGGACGGGCGGCCACGGGGTAGTGCCCCGGCATGAATGCGCATGAGATCCTCGCCGGTGTCGAACGTTTCGATTCGCTCGATGGCACGGCCGGGGCCGCAGCGGACGTCGCGGACCGGATCGTCACCCGTACCGGGCTCGCGCGACTGCTGCGCGGCTCGTGGCTGGGGCACCCGGTTCATCCGCTGCTGGTCACGGTCCCGATCGGGGCGTGGTCGGCCTCGATGCTGTTCGACGTCGTGTTCGACGATCCGGAGGCTGCGCGCAGGCTTCTCGGCGTCGGTCTGGCCGCTGTTCCACCGACGGTGCTCGCCGGTTGGGCCGATTTCCCGTTGTTGAATCGCCGGCAGCAGCGGGTGGGTCTGGTGCATGCGGGCTCGAATGCGGTGGCCGTCGGGCTGTTCTCGCTGGCCTACCGCGCGTACCGACGCGACAAGCCGGCTGCCGCGCGCCGCTACGCCATCCTCGGGCTTCTGGCGATGGGAATCGGCGGCGCGCTCGGCGGCCATCTGTCCTATGCCCAGGGCGCGGGGATGTTCCGGTGGCAGTCGCCGCTACAGATCCAGCGCCAGCGGCTCGACGGGTGACGCGCAACAGATGAGCACGTTCCCGTCGGCGGGCGGTTCCAGCGGCTCGGGGTCGTAGCGCACCGACCCGGACAGCACGGCCGTCTCGCAGTTGTGACACACGCCGGTACGGCACGACCACCGGGTCGGCACGTCGCACGCCTCGGCGAGTTCGAGCAGGCTCATCCGATCGGGCCCCCACTGCACAGCGAGCCCGCTGCGGACGAACTGCACCTCGGGCCCCGGTCCCGGGTCGCCGTCGGGTTGGTGCGGAGCGACGGTGGTGGCGGCGATACCGGGCGTGAGGGCCGGGCCCGCACCGAAGATCTCGGTGTGCACCCGCGACGGGTTCAGGCCGTGTTCGAGCAGCGCCGCTTCCATCGCGGTCATGAACGGCTGCGGTCCGCACACATAGGCGCGGGCCTCGCGGGGGATGTTCAACACCTCGAGCGTCGCCGCCGACAGCCGACCCGACGCGCTGAAGTCGACCCCCACGCGGTCTGTCGACGCGGGCTGGCTGTAGACAACGTGAGACGTGCTGTGCGGCAGTGCTTTCAGTGCCTCATGGACTTCGGCCGCGAAGGCGTGGTCGGCGCCGTTGCGCGCGCCGTGCAGCCACCACACCGGCCGGGTGGACGCGGTGGCCACCAGAGCGGCCAGCATCGACAACACCGGCGTGACCCCGACCCCGGCGGAGACGAGGACGACGGGTGACTCGTCGTCGGCCAACCAGAACGTGCCGCGCGGCGCGGCGACGTCGAGCGAGTACCCGGGTCGCAGCCGTGTGTGCAGGTATTCGCTTGCGGCGCCGTGCGGTTCGCGCTTGACGCCGATGCGGTAGGCGGGACTGCCCGGCGCGTTGCACAGCGAATAGGTACGGATCAGGGCGGGCGCTTCGCCGCTGCGCGGCAACCGCACCGTGACCGATTGGCCGGCAAGCCATTTCGGTAACGGCGCGTCAGCCGGATCGGCGAGGACCACCGACCGTACCGACCGGCTCTCCTCGACGACGTCGCGTACGACAAGCGACCGGAAGCCGGTCCAGGCGGGCGGCGGACCGGCGGCGGCCAGGCCGGGGTTGCCGGAGGCTGCGGCGTCGTGTTCGGCAAGCGCCCGCAGGGAGTCCTGCCAGCCCGGGCTGAGTGCGGGGATGCGCAGCGCCCGGGCGAGTCCGTCGCGCGGGTGGCCGGGCAGGTAGAGCAATGCGTCGACCTCGGCGACGGTCATCTGCTCGGGGCCATCGGCGATCTTGACGATCTCCTGACCGGCTTCGACGTCGCCCTCCGTGATCACCCTGCAGTAGAACCCCGGCCGCCGATGGGCGACCAGCAGCGCGGCCATCCGCGGCTCCCCGATCCGCATCCCGGCGCGGTAGCAGGTGACCCTGGGCTGGGTCACCTCGAGGACCGCGTCGCCCACGCGGTAGCGGTCACCGATACAGACTTCGTCATCAGGGAGTCCTTCCACCGTGAGGTTCTCCCCCAGCAGTCCGGGCACCAGGTCGTCGCGCCCGAACTCGCGGGCCCAGTGCCGGTAGGAATCCATCTGGTACACCAGCACGGCGCGATTCTCCCCGCCGTGGCCGCCGAGGTCGCCCTGTCCGTCGCCGTCGATGTTGAGCCGACGCACCCGCCGCGGTCCGGAGACGGGATCTTTCCAGGCCCCGGTGAAAACGGTGCGATCGTTCCACGACACGTCGCGGGGCAGCCCCACGTTCACAGACACCAGGGTGGCCACCCGGCCATCCTCTCTCCCGCTGTCACAGCGCAGGGGAAACCGTCCGACGGGCGCATGACGGACGCCGTGTGGGGTAGGAGCTCGTGATGACCGCTCCCAGCCGCAGCCCGACATGGAGTTGGCCGGCATCTTCGCCAGCCTGGCCGGCATCTTGCTGACCGAGGACACCGTCACCACAGCGCTGGCCACCATGACGTCTGTGGCCGCCGACACCATCGGTCACAGCACCGGAGCCGGTCTGTCTCTGCTGGATTCGGACGGCAGGCGTATCACATCCGCCGCCACCGACCCGCTCGCAGAGCTGCTCGATGATCTGCAGTATCAGCTCGACGAGGGGCCGTGCTTGACTGCGTGGCGCGAAGGCCGCTTCATCCGGTCGGAGCCGGATGCAGACGAACAACGATGGCCGTCGTGGACGCGCGCGGCACGTGCAGAGGGAATGCGGTCCTTCATGAGCGCTGCCCTGCTCGTGGATGAGCGTTCCCTGGGGGCCCTGAAGGTGTACTCCACAGCGGCGGACGCATACTCCGACAAAGACGCAGACCTGTTGCGTCGCTTCGCACGTCAGGCGGCGATCTTCGTCGGCAATGTCCTGACGGTGCAGGCCGCGGAACGGATGAGCGACACCCTCGAAGACACGTTGCGCAACCGCGACGTCATCTCGATGGCCCGAGGGATCATGATGGCGCGCAACCAGATCGGTCCCGACGAGGCGTTTCGACAGCTCGTCCTGGAGTCCCACGGCAGCCGCCGCATCCTGATTCAGGTCGCCGAGCGGGTCGTCGCCTCGGCGACAGAAGGGTGAGCAGACAGATGGTCAGTCAGGGCGACGTACAACAACGATTCCGGCAGGCGTTCGAATCCGCAGGCCTCACGACTGCCGAACTGTGGTTGCGCTACTTCGCGTACGGCGGGATCGCGAGCCGGTTCGAACTCGACGCCTATCTCAACGGTGCGTTGGCGCTGCCTCCGTTGCAGCACGACATCGTGGCGCAGGCGATCAACGAACGACTCGATGAGATCGCGCCGCCACGTGCCCCGTACAGCGTCGAATTCACCGAGGCCGACGGCACGCTCGCGGACGACGATCCACAGGAAGGATGAGCAGAGCCACTAAACCGCCGGACCGTGGCAGCCACCCTGCGCTAAGACAGACAGATGCCCGACACCGTACGCCCGCCCGCTGCACCGACTGCATTCCGCTACCCCGAGGTGGGCGTCCGCCGCGCCCGGCTGCGTCACGGCCTCCGGCGGCTGACAGGAGTGGACCCGTTTCCGTCCGACACGGTGGCGCGAGCCTTCATCGCGGGCCTCACCGAGGGTGACCCGGTGGCCGAGCGCTTCGTGGCCGAGACCTACCACGGGCACATGGGCGCCCGGCGCGCGCGCGATCTGGTGGAGGAGGCCCAGCTCCGCGGCATCGACAGTCTCCCCGAGGCGCCTGAGTCGATGCGGGCGCTGTTCGCGGAGTTCGAGGAGATGCCCGACTGGCTGGACCCCGAGCTGGTCGAGCAGGGCGCCGCGGTCTGGCGACGATGGGCGTATGCGCTGGGCGCCCTCGGCAACGCCGGCACCACCGACACCTACACCGAGGCCTGGCTCGCGGTGCCGCTGTCCCTCTCGGGCGGGTACGCCGGCCAGCGCGCGCTGCACCGCTACCTCGAGACGTCGCGCTGGTGGATCGAGGTGTGCCGTCCGGGTGCGCTGTTGACCCCCGGCTCACTCGGTCGGAGCATCTCGCTGCACGTGCGCATCATGCACGTCAGCGTCCGGCAGCGGGTGCGGGAACACCCGGAGTGGGACGCTGAGCGCTGGGGCCTGCCGATCAGCCAGTCCGCGATGTTGCTCACGCTGCTCGGCGGCAGCGTGGCACCGGCGCTGGGGCTGTTCGCCCTCGGCCACCTCACCTCTCCCGCCGAGATGCGTGCGGTGCTGCACTTCAACCGGTATTGCGGACATCTCGTCGGCGTGCGGTGCGACGGCTACTTTCCCGAGACCGTCGCCGACGCGTGGCGGATCCTGCTGATGGCCGACTCCGCCCGCAGCCACGACAGCGGCGACAGCGGACGCGAACTCGTCGAATCCTTCGTGCCCGCCTTCGCCCCGACGGCCTCGCACCGTGGTCTGCGCCGGCTGCGCGCCGAGTACCACTACCGGGTGCAGGCGGGTTATCTCGGCCTGTACATGCTGCCGTGGAATCGCCGCCGCTACCGGCTGCCGTCGGCGCTGCCCGGCATCGCGCTCCTGCTGGCCCGCGCACCGGTGATCACGGCGCTGGAGATCGGGCGCCGGGTCAGCCCGCCCCTGGACCGGTGGTGGCAGCAGACGAATCTGCACCGCTGGGAGCGGTGGCTCTCCTGGCAATCCGCCGGCAAGGCGGCTCAGTTCGAGGCCGCGGCCCCGCTACGACGATGACCCTCATGGACACCGGGGCCGCACGCCTACGATGAACAGATGGCCGAGCAGTTCGCGATCCCCGACGTTCCGTTCACCCATGACCCCTGGGTGGCCTCGGCCCAGCGGTACAGCGAGATGCCCTACCGGAGGGTGGGCACCTCGGGGCTGCTGCTGCCGGCGATCTCGCTGGGGCTCTGGTACAACTTCGGCGACAACCGGCCATTCGACACGCAGCGAGAAGTGTTGCGGCACGCCTTCGATCGCGGCATCACACATTTCGACCTGGCCAACAACTACGGCCCGCCGTACGGTTCGGCGGAGGAGAACTTCGGCCGCATGCTGCGCCGAGACTTCAAGCCGTACCGCAACGAGTTGCTGATCTCCACCAAGGCCGGCTGGGACATGTGGCCCGGCCCGTACGGTCAGCTCGGCGGCCGCACCTATATGTTGAACAGCCTCGACGAGTCCCTCGATCGCCTCGGGCTCGACTACGTCGACATCTTCTACTCCCATCGCATCGATGCGAACACTCCGCTGGAGGAGACGATCGGCGCGCTCGACACGGCGGTCCGCATGGGCAAGACCCGCTACGTCGGCATCTCGTCGTACTCGCAATCCAAGACGGCAGAGGCGGCGGCGATCGCGCGCCGGCTGGGCACGCCCCTGGTCATCCATCAGCCGTCGTACTCGCTTCTGAACCGCTGGATCGAGGACGGTCTGGCCGCCGAGCTGAACACGGCGGGCATGGGCGCGATCGCGTTCACCGCGCTGGCGCAGGGCCTGCTCACCGACCGCTATCTCACCCAGCCCGCCGACGGCGTGGAGCGTGCGACGGCGCGGCCGACCTTCGATGACGAGCAGGTCACCGACGACGTGCTGGAGCGGCTGCGGGGCCTGGCCGCCATCGCCGAACGTCGCGGTCAGTCGCTGGCCCAGCTGGCGCTGGCCTGGGTCCTGCGGGAGCCGACGGTGGCGTCGACGTTGATCGGCGCGTCGAGCGTGGCCCAGCTCGACGAGAACCTGGGCGCGTTGAAGAACCTGGACTTCACCGACGAGGAACTCGCCGAGATCGACCGATACGCCATCGAATCCGGCATCGACCTGTGGCGGGAGAGCTCCGACGTCTGACCGGGTCTCGCTCGAGACGCTGGGCGCGTGGGTGATCAAGGCCAACCCACGCCACACGCCGGTCGAGCCCATGGTCGCGGCCGGACACACTGCGCCGCAGTGGTGTGTGGCCGACAACTACCGAACGCGGTTGATGCAGCCCGGCCAGCGGGTGCTGCTGTGGGTGACGACGCGGCCGGACCGCGGCATCTGGGGCCTGGGACGGATCACGGGCGACGTGGTGATCGCCGACGGCCGACACCGGGTACCGGTGCACATCCCGCTGCTCTCCACGCCGCTGACGGCGGCACACCTGCGGACGGTTCCGGAGTTGGCCGAGCTCGAGGTGTTTCGCGTTCCGATGCAGGCGAATCCATCGTGGGCGAGCGCCGCTGAGATGAGGGTCATCGACGCACTGCTGCACGCATCAGGGCAGTGACACCTCGTCACCGCCGATCCCTGCCATTCCCGACACCGCACCGACTGCTCTGCCGAGCGGACCCGCCGCGACGCGCCCGACGGCGTGCACGGCGCGCACCCCGGCCTGCGAGCGTGGATTGGCCAGCCGCAGCGTGCCTTCGCGGACGGTGGGCGCTGTCGCCACGAACGGTTGCATGACTCGCTGGTAGCGGCGCAGCGCGCCGCCGGGATCGTCCCCGTCGGCGAGCTCGCGGGCCAACAGATGGCCGCCGATCAGCGCGAGGCTGGTGCCGGCACCGCCGAACGTCGCGTTGCAGAACGCGCTGTCGCCGAGCAGCCCGATGCGTCCCTTGCTCCAGACCGGCGGATGCACCTGGCCGACGGCGGAGAAGTACATCGGTGCTCCGGCGTCGAGGGCATCGAGGATGCGCGGCGCGGCGCCCCCGACGTCGGCGAACGTGCGACGCAGCAGCGTGATCTGGTCCCCGCTGCTGAGTTCCTCGAGGCCCCGCACGTCGGACATGAACGTCAGCAATGCCCGGGTGGTGCCGAGGTTGTCAGGTCGAAGGTGCACGCTGCGAGACCTGGTCGCGTGCTGCCAGTTCCACCATCGGTCGTCGGTGTGCTCCCGCGGCAGCGTGGCATAGGCGCAGTACATCCCCAGGGTGTGAACGGCGACGGGGGTGACGAACCGGCGCGACCGCGAGTACAGCCCCTCGGCGATGACGAGAACGTCCGCGTCCAACGTCGAGCCGTCGCTCAGAGCCGCGGTCACCCGGTCGCCGTGGTCGGTGACGTCGCAGAGCTGGGTGTCGAAACGGTAGTCGGTCTGCTGTTCGGTGTGTTCGACGAGGATGCGGGACAGTTCACCGCGCAGGATCTCCAGTTCGGCGGTGGGTCCGTCGGAGCGGCCCCCGCGGCCGACCGGGAACGAGGCCACGGCTCGCCCGTCGGCGGTGACGAAACGGGTTCCGATCTCGGTGGTGTTCGCCGCGCGCACGTCGGCGTCGATGCCCATGCGCCGGATGACCTCACGTGCGGCGCCGCGGATGTCGACGTTCTGTCCCTCGTCGCGACGCTGCGGGTAACGCTCGAGAACGGTGGTGCGCCAGCCGCGCGCGGTGAGTTGGTGGGCCAGGGCAGGACCGGCGATGCCGGCGCCGGAGATGATCGCATGTGAGGGCACGATCCATTGTGCCTGCGGTGACGCGACGACGGATTTCGTAGCACTTCCGCGTCAGATCAGCCTGAGCGTCAATTTTCAGGCGATGCGCAGACACAGACGCGCTGCTGAGAGGCGTCTGTCAAGAATGCGAACGAACCTTTCGCTCAAACGAAATCCGTACTATCTTGACTTTGGTTGAGCTTGCAGCCCGCGGAGTGTCCACGAGTTCGACCGATCCGAGGTGCCACCACCATGACCACCGTCGAGAAGCAGCGCCGCTTCTCCATACAGCACAGCTCGGACTACGAGCAACAGCGTTGCGGCGCAGCCGTTTTCGAGGCCCGGCACTGCTCGTCCACCAGGGTCGCCATCGCGGTCGTCGGTGAGATCGACGCTCTCAACGGCCGCGACTTCGGCCGCTACGTACAGCGCCACACACGGATCTCGAAGCAACTCGTGCTCGACTTGCGCGCCGTCGAATTCTTCGGCACCGCCGGTTTCACTGCGCTGTATTACATCAGCGTGCACTGCACGCGCATCGACGTGGACTGGATGATCGTGGGCGGCGACCCGGTGCGCCGGATGCTGTCGATCTGCGACCCGGACGGCGAGCTTCCGCTTGCCGCCGATCTGGCGTCGGCGCTTGCCCGTCTGGACCGCCTCGGGCACGGTCTCGCCCACGTCATCTGGACGGCGCAGTCGGGATGGCACCGGCCGCAGCGCCGATCAGCGCCGCCGCAGCGGATGCGCCGCTGACCCCCGCGCCACTAACTCCCGGATACCGACCACGTCGTCGTCTCGGCCAGCGGCCGCCGGGCGACGGGCGGCACATCCGGCGCATCGGGCGGTGGTGTGCCGATGCGGATCAGCATCTGTGGGTGCCGGGTGCCGTCGAACACCTCACACGCCACCGCGACCCGGTCCCGCGCCGAGCGCAGCGGCTCGGTCAACGGACAGGTCGCCAAACCCAGCGCCGTCGCCGACAGGAGAACGCGGCTGGCCACTTCCCCGGCGCGCAGCCGTGCCGCATCGGAGTCGTCCTCGGTGCCGAGCACGAGCAGCGCGCCGTCGGCAGGGGTTGCGGTCGGGCCGGCGTGGACCGCGTCGCCGAAGTGGAGATGCACCTGCCCGGAGTCGTCGCGGTGCCAGCGGGCGGTCGGCACCACCGCCAGATCCACACCGCGGCGCGCAGCACGCACCAGCAGCGTTTCGATCGTCGCGTCGGGAAGGGCAGCGGTGCCGTAGCCACGCCGGTCGGACCGGCGGCGGCGGATGACACCGGCGAGCTCGCGCGCGGCGGGCGCGGGAACCGATTCGATCATCTCGAAGGTCGCCAGGCGCACAGGATTCAGACCGGGATCGAGCACGGCGCCGCCGGGAAAGCGGTGGATGCGGGTGGCCCAGCCCGCAGCGCCCAGCGCGATCGCGCAGTGATCGAGCACGGCTCCGCAGGCGAGCAGGACGTCACGTCGGTCGAAGGGTGACCCGCCGAGCCGGCGACTCCAGTCGGCGTCCAAATGCAGGGCGTCGGGGTCGACGTGCCACTGCCACGGTTGCGTGTTCTGTGCCGATGGCGCCCAACCGGCCGCCTCCAGCACCCGCTTCAGCGTCGCGGTATCGGGTCCGCTCGCCACCGTGTGTCCTTCCGCCCGGGGTTCTGCGGAAGAAATCCTACGCGCGCGGGACGCTCACCAGCCGGCGTTGCGGGCCAGGTCGATGGCGTACTGGTTGACGAAGGTGCCTGCGCCCGGCTCGCCGCGGCCGCACGAACCGTCGGATTCGCCGGGCCGCTTGACCCACAGGAAGGCGTCCACCTGCGGGTTGCCGGTGTTGGCGGTGGGCGCCACGCCGAGGGCACGTCCTTCGGGGTTGCACCAGTACAGCGGGTCACCCTCGACCGGGCCGGCGCCGTTGCGCGAGGTGTCGATGACGAACGGCTTACCGCCGGTCATGCCGGAGATCGCCGAGCCGTAGCCGATCTCTTCCTCGGTGGTGAAGAAGTTGGCGGTGTTGAGGCTGAAGCCGCGAGCCTTGGCGACACCGACCTGGTTGAGCCGGTTCGCCATCTCCTCGGCGCTGACCCACCGGGAGTGGCCGGCGTCGACGTAGACGGCGGTGCCGGGGTTGCGCGTCAACGTGTCCACCGCATACGAGATCAGGTCGAACCGCTCTTGCCGTTGATCGCCCGAGAGGCAGTCGGCCATCGCGAGGGCGTCGGGCTCGAGGATCACGGTGGCAGGTCCGCCGCCGATCGCGCCCGCGACACCGTCGATCCAGTTGCGGTAGGCGCCCGCGGATCCGAAGCCGCCCGCGGCGAAGCTGCCGCAGTCGCGGTGCGGGATGCCGTAGAGGGCGAGGATCGGCATGGTGCCTGCAGCCTGTGCGGTCGCGATGTACTTCGCGTCGACCGCCGGAGTGGACAGCTGGTCCATCCAGTACGCGGTGGGCGTGTTGACCACTCGGTCCAGCGTCGGATTGCCGGCGCCGCGAGCCGCCCTGATGCCCTTGGAATCGGGGTTGACGTAGAAGGGCAATCCCGCCAGCGGGTTGGCGTCGGCCGCGAGGCGGATCGCCGGTGCAGGAGTGACCGGAGCCGAGACGAGTCCAGCGACGGTGAGCACGGCCAGGAGCGGAACGGTCCAGCGCGCGATGACGCGCGCAGCGCGGGAGATCACCCAGAGAAACCTAGTGCCGGTCGCCGACCGCGCGCCAATTTACACCTGGAATAGGTGACATGTCACCTACGTTGAAGCGCGTATCCACCAAGAGAAGGGAAGCATCATGGGACAGCTGGACGGCAAGACCGCACTCGTCACCGGCGGCACCTCAGGGATCGGACTGGCCACCGCGCAGCGCCTGGCCGCCGAGGGCGCTCATGTCGTGATCACCGGTCGTCGGCAGGATGCGCTGGACGCAGCCGTCGCGTCCATCGGCGACGCGGCGACGGGGGTCCGCAGCGACGTGTCGAAGCCGGAGGAACTGACGGCGGTCGTCGACGCCATCGCGGCCCGGGGCAAGGGCTTGGACGTGGTGTTCGCCAACGCCGGCGGCGGCGAGTTCGCCGCACTGCCCGACATCACCGTCGAGCACTTCACCTCAACGTTCACCACCAACGTGGGCGGCACCCTGTTCACCGTGCAGAAGGTGCTGCCTCTGCTCAACCGCGGCGCCTCGATCGTCCTCGCGGGCTCCACGGCGGCCTCCAACGGCACGCCGTCGTTCAGTGTGTACGCGGCCACCAAGGCGGCGATCCGCTCCTTCGGCCGCACCTGGGCTGCCGAATTGGCGCCCAGCGGCATCCGGGTCAACACCGTGGTGCCCGGCCCGATCGAGACACCGGGACTGGTCGGGCTGGCCCCGGGTGCCGAGCAGGAGCTGTTGGACTCCGAGGCGGCGAAGGTCCCGTTGGGCCGGGTCGGCCGGCCGGAGGAGATCGCCGCTGCGGTGCTGTTCCTGGCGTCGGATCAGAGCAGCTTCATGACGGGGGCAGAGGTGTTCGTCGACGGTGGCACAGAACAGGTGTGAGCGCAGGTGTGACTAGTCGGCCGGCGGCCCGAATCCCGGAGGCGGGAGCGTGCCCGCGCGCAGGAGTGAGTCGTGGACCGTGGTCAGGACGTCGGCCAGCGCCGTCTCCTGGCCACGGTCGGTGTCGGAGAACACCGTCTCGCTCACCCAGGCGGCATGCACCGGGGCGGCTTCCCGGAACCGGCGGGCGCCGTCGTCGGCGAGCGTGATGTCGGTGGCGCGGCGGTCGGCGGTCGAGGGCAGCCGGTCGATCAGCCCGCGCGTGGCCATGCGCTTCAGGTGGTGCGAGAGCCGGCTGCGCTCCCATCCGATGACGGTGGCCAAGCTGGACAGTTGGGCACTGCGCCCCGGCGCGTTGTAGAGCGCGTTGAGCACCGTGTAGTCCGCAAGTGACATCCCGCAGTCGCGCTGCAGGTGCCGGTTCATCTCGTACTCGAGCCGGTGGTACACCCGCATGTAGGCGACCCACGCCCGCTGCTGAGAGGCGGTGAGTCCGTCGCCCGCCACTAGAGGTAGGCGACGTGCACGCGGTCGATGTGTCCCTCGAAGGGGAACGGAGCCCGTTCGCGATAGTCCCGTGACACGGGCGAGCCCAGGCAGGTGCCGATGTCGAGGCAGTCGTTGGCGGTGAACAGCAACGGTGCGCTGATGGGAACCCGGCCCGCCGCGACGTCGTCTCCGTCGACCGTCACGGTGACGTCGAGCGGTCCGGCGGGTCGACGTTCCGCATAGCGCGTCGTCACGACGATCTGCGACCGGCCCGGGTTGATGCGCCCTTCCGAGCGGATCACGGTGCGGGACAGGATGAACAAGTTGTACTCGTAGCAGAGGTAGCCGTCGTCGAAGTAGCAGGTGAGCCCGCCGGCCGCGCCGCCGAGGGCATACAGCACCCCGTTGGCGTTCGCCGGGATCTCCGCGTCGATGACCACGGTGTTGTCCTTGTTGCCGAGTGCCGGAGCGCAGAACTCGGGCATGCGCACCATGTCACCGGAGAACTCCCACTCGCTGTACGGCGGGGTGATGCGCAATTCCGGGTGATACACCGGCACCCACAGTCCACCGCCGATCGGAAGCACCGCGTTGCGGGCGGCTTCGATCGCGAACATCTCGCGCATCTGAGCGAGCTTGTCGGGGTGTGCGGTGGCGAGATCGTGTGCCTGCGACCAGTCCTCGTCGAGGTGGTAGAGCTCCCACGCGTCATGGTCGGGTGTCCAGGTGGCGATGCCCTCCGGTTGACCGGGCACCCACGGCAAACGCGGGCCGCGGGCACACGCCAGCCATCCTTCGTGGTAGATGGCCCGGCTGCCCATGATCTCGAAGTACTGGGTGGGTTTGCCGCCGTCAGCCGACCGGTCGGTGAGCGTCCGGGCGAAGCTGACGCCCGCGAGAGGCATCTGGGGTTCGCCGTTCACCGACCGCGGAGGCTCGATGCCGATCAGCTCGTACAGCGTGGGCACGACGTCGTTGCAGTGCAGGAACACGTCGCGCGGCGTGGGGTCGGCCGCGACCATTGCGGGCCATCGCACCACCATCGGGTTGCGGGTGCCACCGAGATGGGACGCCAGCAGTTTCATGCCCTTGTACGGCGTCGAGCCCGCCCACGCCCATCCCGCGTGATACTGGTTGTCCACCACAGGCGAGCCGAGCACGTCGAGGCCGCCCAACTCCTCGAGCGCATCGATGTGCTGCCGAACCGTCGTCGGAATCCCGTTCTGCGCCAACAGCTCTGCAATGGTGCCGTTCTGTCCCTCACCAGAGGAGCCGTTGTCACCCCAGATGTAGACGAACACCGTGTTGTCGGCGTACCCGAGCCGGTCCAGCTCGTCGGCGAGGCGACCGACCTGGACGTCGACGTGTTCGGCGTAGCCGGCCGCGACCTCCATCAGCCGCCGCTGGAACGGTTTCTCGTCCTCGGGGATGTCGTCCCACGCGGGCAGCGTCTCGTCGCGTTCGGTCAGTTGGCAGTCGCCCGGCAGCCAGCCCTTCTCCTTGGCTCGCTCGAACACCCGAGCCCGGTAGGCGTCCCATCCGTCGTCGAAGGCCCCGGCGTACTTGTCTGCCCAGTCCTTCATGATGTGGTGCGGCCCGTGCAGACAGCCGCTGGCCCAGTACATGAAGAACGGTTTGTCGGCGTTGAACGCGCGGTGGCGGCGCAGCCAACCGATCGCGTCATCGGCCAGGTCCTCAGACAGGTGATAGCCCTCCTCCGGGGTCCGAGGCGGGCTCACCACCGTGGTGTTGCGGACCAGGTGGGGCTCGTACTGGGAAGCCTCGCCGGCCAGGAAGCCGTAGAAGTACTCGAATCCCAGCCCTGTGGGCCAGTTCTCGAACGGACCTGCTGCGGTCGTCTCCTCCGCCGGGGTGTTGTGCCACTTACCGAAGGCCGATGTGGCGTATCCGTACTGCTTGAGCACCTCGGCCACCGTCGCGCTCGAGCGGGGGATCTTGCCGGCATAACCGTCCCAGTCATTGGCCAGCTCGGCGATCTGACCGTTGCCGATCTCGTGGTGATTGCGCCCGGTGAGCAGCGAGGCCCGCGTCGGCGAGCACATTGCCGTGGTGTGGAACCTGTTGTATGACACACCTTCTGATGTCATTCGGTCCAGCGTCTCGGTTCTGATCTCGCCGCCGAAGGTCGAGGGGAGCCCGGGGCCCGCGTCGTCGATCAGCACGATCACGATGTTGGGGGTGTCCGGGTGCAGCCGCTGCGGCGTGGGACGCGGCGCATACGTCGACTCGCCCAAGGTGCGGCCGGCGACGCTGCCCGAGGGCACCGGCGGGAAGGGCAGGGTCGCCCCTCCTGGCAGTGGTGGAGCAACGATGGACACGGATGGGCTGTCGGTCACCTGATCTCCTTCGCCGAGCGGTGCGCACACAGTCTGCGACAAAGGTGCCCGCTGCGTCACGCGTAAGATCACGCAGTCATGACTGCCGCAGCCGAAACGTCGCCGTTGGAAGCCCGGGTGGGCCACTACTACCAGATGGACGGCACGTACCTCGTCGGCCGCGAGAAGTTGCGCGAGTATGCCCGCGCCGTGCAGGACTACCACCCGGCACATTGGGACGTCGACGCCGCCGCTGCCCTCGGCTACGCCGACCTGATCGCGCCGCTGACATTCACCTCGGCGCCGGGGATGCAGTGCAACCGCCGGATGTTCGAAGAGGTGGTCGTCGGCTACGACACCTACATGCAGACCGAGGAGGTCTTCGAGCAGCACCGCCCGATCGTGGCGGGCGACGAGCTGAAGATCGACGTTGAACTGACCTCGGTACGCCGCATCGCCGGGCGTGACCTGATCACCGTCACCAACACGTTCACCGACGCCGCAGGCGAGCGGGTGCACACACTGCACACCACGGTGGTCGGGGTGACGGCCGAGGACATCGGCGCCGACGTCAAGACCGCGGTGCAGAACGCGATGATGCACGACATGAACATCCTCGACATCGGAGGATCGCAAGAAGGCTACGAGAAGACGGTGCGGCCCGACGGTGACGTCCGGGTGTCCGACGGTGGCTCGACGCGGACGCCGGGCTCGCGGGCGTTCGACGACGTGGCCGCCGGCGAGGAGATCCCCGTGCTCCACACCCGGCTCTCGCGGGGCGACCTGGTCAACTACGCCGGCGTGGCCGGCGACGCCAACCCCATTCATTGGGACGAGGACATCGCCAAGCTGGCCGGGCTGCCCGATGTGATCGCGCACGGCATGCTGACGATGGGCTTGGGCGCCGGATTCGCCTCGTCGTGGACCGGTGATCCCGGCGCGGCGCTGCGATTCGCCGTGCGGTTGTCGGCGCCGGCGATCGTGTCGGCCAAGGAGGGCGCCGACGTCGAGTTCAGCGGCAAGGTGAAGTCTCTGGACCCCGAGACGCGGTCGGGGGTCCTGATCGTGGGCGCGAAGTCGGCCGGCAAGAAGATCTTCGGCCTCGCCACCCTCGCGGTCCGGTTTTCCTGACCACCGCAAGACCTCCGGGCTCTCGGGAATGCTTCGACAGTGAAGTGAGTTGCAGCCTCCAGATGCTTCGAATTCGAAGCACATGAGCTGGAGGAGGACACCATGAAGGCAATCCGGTACCACGAGTACGGCAGCAGTGACGTGCTGCGTTACGAGGACGCGCCGCGCCCGACACCCGGGCCGCAGCAGGTGCTGGTCGAGGTCGCAGCCACCTCGTTCAACCCGGTGGACGCGGGCATCCGGGGCGGTTACCTCGCCGAGGTCTACCAGGTCGCGTTCCCCCACATCCCGGGTGTGGACGTGGCCGGCACGGTCGCTGAGCTGGGCGACGGCGTGACCGGGTGGACCGTCGGCGACGCCGTGGTGGCATTCCTGCCACTCGATGCGGACGGCGCGGCCGCCGAGTACGCCGTGGTGCCCGCGCAGGCGTTGGCCGCGGCTCCCACCTCGGTGCCCCTGGCCGACGCCGCCGCGCTGCCCGAGCCTGCGCTGACCGCCTGGCAGGCCCTGTTCGAGATCGCCGGGCTCACATCGGGACAGCGAGTGCTGATCAACGGGGCGTCGGGAGCCGTCGGGGGGTACGCCGTGCAATTGGCGAAGCAGGCCGGCGCACACGTCACGGCGACGACCAGGGACCGTGACGCGCAGCGGCTGCTGGGCCTCGGGGCCGACCAGCTGGTCGCCCACATCGACTACACCCACTCGCCTATCCAGGTCGAAGGCGCCCCGTTCGACGTCGTCCTGAACCTCGTCTCCACCACCGACGAACAGACGCGGGAACTGATCAGCCTGATCGCCGACGGCGGATTCCACGTGGGCACCATGGTGTTCGGACCCGAGGAGCCGCCAAGGGGCGTCCGCACCCAGCGGGTGTTCGTCCGCAGCGATGCCGCCCAACTGGCCGCGCTGGTCACGAGCGTCGACGAGGGGCAGCTGCGCATCGAGGTCGCCGATCGCCGCCCCCTCGCAGAGGCCGCCGCCGTGCACGACGACTCCGACAGCGGCCGCCTGCACGGCAAGACGCTGCTCGTCCCCGCGGGGAACTGACGCCGGTCAGTCGGCGCGGTGGCGGCGGCGGGCCGCGGAGCGCGGCGGGCGAGCACGCATGTGGTCGCGCGCCGCGCTCATCATGTCCGCGAGTACACGCACGTCGCGGGCGGACAGCGCGTCGAAGAGCAACTCCCGCACGACCTCGATGTGCCCCGGCAGCACCGCCGCCACCCGGTCGCGGCCCGCTTCGGTGATCTCGACGACGGTGGCGCGCTGGTCGTCGGGCGACGGGGTGCGCCTGATCAAGCCCTGCCGTTCCAGAAGGCCGGCCTGGTGGGTCAGTCCGGAACGGCTGTAGACCACGCCGTCGGCGAGCTCGGTCATCGTGAGCGGTCGATCGTTGTCCGAGAGCTTCGCGAGGATCTCGAACTGCACGTAGCTCAGGCCGCCGTCGTCGAGGAGCTGTTGGCGGACGGCGTACTGCAGAAGGCTGACCGACTCCATCAACGCGAAGTACGCCCGCAGTTGCTCGGGGTTCAACGAGTCGGCCACCGCACCACCCTAGTGCTTCGATGTCGAAGTGTCTTACGCCCGGGCGCGACGCCTCCGCGCGATGACGAATCGGACGGTCCAGAGGGCGACGGCGCCGAGCACCAGGTACTGCAGGACGGCGGTGTACGGATCGATGGCGTGCCAATTGGCCCCGAGCACGTAGCCCGCGCCGATCAGGGCGCTGTTCCACACCAGGCTGCCGAGCAGCGTCAGCACCGTGAACAGCGCGAAGTTCATGCGCTCGGCGCCTGCCGGGATCGAGATGAAGCTGCGGAACAGCGGGATCACGCGGCCGATCAGCACCGCCTTGGCGCCGTGCTTGCCGAACCATGCCGTCGTTCTGTCGACATCCTCGGCGTCGACGAGGGGGATCCGCAGGATCAACGCGCGCATCCGGTTGTGCCCGAGCCACGCCCCGAGGGCGTACAGCAGCCAGGCGCCGACGATGGAGCCCGCGGTGGCACCGGCGATCGCCTCGGCCAGCGACAGGTCGCCGAGGCGTGCGGCGAAGCCCGCCATCGGCAGGATCACCTCGCTCGGCACCGGCGGGAAGAGGTTCTCGGCCGCGATCGCGATGCCGGCACCGAGGCCGCCCCACCGCTCCATCAACTCGACCGTCCAGCCGGCAATACCATCCACAGCGGTCGCGGACTGTGTCGTCAACGGGAAGCCTTTCCTGAGGGGATCACCCGCGAGGGTACCGAGGGGCGCCCGTGGCCAGCCTTCCTGTGTCCTTGCTGTGAGCATGCGTCGACAACAGTTAGCCCGGGTAACCTTCCTTGTCGAGCGTGAGGAGTTCCATCGTGGGTCTCGGTCTGTGGGGCGATCTGACGGCGCTTGCCGCTGTCGCCGAAATCGTTTTCGCCACTGGCGTTTTCGTCTACATCGGACGCCTCGAGCGGCGGACGTCGCACCCGCTGGGTGACACCGTCGGCGCGCACAAGGAGGTGCTGGCGAAGCTACGGAAGCGGCAACCGCTGACACGTGATGAAGCCCACTATGCGGCCGAGTTGATCGACGACGCCCGCTCCCCACTCGCCTACGCCATTCCCGCCGCGCTGTTCACCCTCGGGTTCTTCTACGTCGTGGGGTGCATGTTCGTCCTGCACCTCGACGGGGGGCACCCGTCGTTCCGGACGTTCATCGGCGGAATCCCGATGCTGACATCGCTGAACATGGCCAATCAACTCCGCCGCGTCGCCGCGCTGAAGGCCAAGCTGCGTGACGTCGAGGTGCTCGACACCGAGCCGATGGAGCAGCGCACACCCGCGCACGTCTGAGCCCGGCTACTTCGCGTGCCGGACCGCCGGATCGTCGTCCTCCCACAGCAGCAACTGCCGCACCGCCGCGCGTGACCCGTAGGGCTGCAGCATCTGACTCGCCGGCCTCGGCCGCACCCGCAGGGGCCACCAGAACCAGCGGCCCAGCAGGGCGGCCACCGCCGGCGTCATGAACGACCGCACGATGAGGGTGTCGAACAGCAGACCGAGCGCGATCGTCGTACCGATCTGACCCAGAATGCGCAGATCGGCGAACAGGAACGACGCCATCGTGGCCGCGAACACCAGCCCGGCCGCCGTCACGACCGACCCGGAGCCCGCCATGGCCCGGATGATCCCCGTGTTCAGACCGGCCCCGATCTCCTCTTTGAAGCGGGAGATCAGCAGCAGGTTGTAGTCCGAGCCGACAGCCAGCAACAGAATGATGGCCAGCGCCAACACGATCCAGTACAGCTGGATGCCCAGCAGGTCCTGCCAGATCAAGACCGACAGCCCGAACGACGCGCCGAGCGAGAGCGCCACGGTGCCGACGATGACGAACGCCGCGACGATGCTGCGCGTGATGAACATCATCACCAGAAGGATCAGGCACAGCGCCGCGATGCCCGCGATCATCAGGTCGTACTTCGCGCCGTCGGCGATGTCCTTGTAGGTGGCCGCGGTACCGGCGATGAAAATGCGCGAACCCGCCAACGGCGTGCCTTTGACGGCCTCGACCGCCGCATGCCGGATCGCATCGATGTGCGAGATGCCCTCGGTGGTCGCGGGATCGCCCTCGTGGGTGATGATCATCCGCGCGGCCTTGCCATCGGGTGAGAGGAAGAGCTTGAGCCCGCGCTGGAATTCGGGGTTGGTGAATGCTTCCGGGGGCAGATAGAACGAGTCGTCGGTCTTCGACGCGTCATACGCCGCGCCGAGCTGCGTCGAGTTCTCCAGCGCCCGCGAGTTCTGCTCGTTCAGCCCGGATTGGGTCGCGTAGTTGGTCATGGTCAGATCGCGGTTGGTCTGCTGATCGCTGATCTGTGGCGGAATGAGAGCCAGCAGCTTCGGTTGCAGCGCATCGAGTTTCGCGATGCTGCCTGCGACGTTGGCGAGCTGGTCGGTCAGGTCGTTGATGCCGTCGAGGGCGTCGAACAGCGACCGCAGCGCCCAACAGATCGGGATGTCGTAGCAGTGCGGCTCGAAGTAGAAGTAGTTGCGGATCGGCCGGAAGAAATCGTCGAAGTTGGCGATCTTGTCGCGCAAGTCCTGGGCCGTCGCGACGGTCTGGGCGAACGCCCTGGTCTGCTCGTCGGTCACTGCTGCCGACTGTTGTTGCAGCTCATACTGTTTGCGCAACGTGTTGATCGAATCGTTGATGACACCGACCTGCTTGAGCAGGTCGGCGGTGCGGGCCTTCTGGAAGGGCAGCGAGTTGATCTGGGCCGCACTGCTGGCGCTGAGCTGGAACGGGATCGACGTGTGGTCCAGCGGAGTGCCCAGCGGACGCGTGATCGACTGCACCTGCGCGATGCCGTCGGTGTGGAAGACGGCCTTGGCGACCCGCTCGAGCAGGATCATGTCGGTCGGATTGCGCAGGTCGTGGTCCGCCTCGACCATCAGCAGTTCGGGCTCCAACCGAGCCTGGGAGAAGTGCCGCTCCGCGGCCGCGTAGCCGACGTTGGCCGGCGAGTCGGCGGGCATGTACGTGCGGTTGTCGTAGTTGGTCTTGTAGTTCGGCAGCGCCAGCAGACCGATCAGCGCGATCGCGACGGTGGCCACCAGGATGGGGCCCGGCCAGCGGACGATGGCCGTGCCGATTCGTCGCCACCCGCGGGTGCTCATCGGCCTCGCCGGCTCGAAGAGTCCGAAGTGCCGACCGATCGCCAGCAGCGCCGGCGCCAACGTCAGCGCGGCCACCACGGCGACGAGCACGCCGATGCCGGCAGGCACCCCGAGACTCTGGAAGTACGGCAGCCGGGTGAACGTCAGGCACAGCACCGCGCCGGCGATGGTCAACCCGGACCCCAGGATGATGTGCGAGGTGCCGTGATACATCGTCGTGAACGCCGCGATCCGGTCCTGGCCGGCGTAGCGCGCTTCGTGGAAGCGGCCGAGGATGAAGATCGCGTAGTCGGTTCCGGCCGCGATGACCAGCAGGGTCAACAGGTTCGTCGAGTAGGTGGAGAGCTCGATGATGCCGGCGTTGGCCAGGACCGCGACCACACCGCGGGATGCGGTCAATTCGATCATCACGGTGAAGATCACGAAGAACACCGTGGTCAGTCGCCGGAAGTAGACCATCAGCATGACCGCGATGACGCCGATGGTGATCAGCGTGGTCTTCAGCGTGCCCTGCCGCCCGACCTCGAACTGGTCGGTGATCAGCGGCGCCGGGCCCGTCACGTAGGCCTTCACCCCGGGCGGGGCCGGGGTGTGGTCGACGATGTCGCGCACCGAGTCGACGGACTCGTTGGCCAGCGACTCGCCCTGGTTTCCGGCCAGGAACACCTGCACGAGTGCGGCCTTGCCGTCGGAGCTCTGCGAGCCCGCCGCGGTCAGCGGGTCACCCCAGAAGTTCTGGATGTGCTGGACGTGGGTGGTGTCCTGTTCGAGTTTGGCGACGAGCCCGTCGTAGTAGCGATGCGCCTCGGCCCCGAGGGGTTGGTCGCCCTCCAGGACGATCATCGCGGAGCTGTCGGAGTCGTACTCCCCGAAGTCCTTGCCGATGCGCTTGCTGGCCTGCAGCGACGGTGCATCCTGGGGGCTCAGCGAGACGTTGTGGGACTCGGCGACCGTCTCCAGCTGCGGTACGAACACGTTGGTGAGAACGGCCGTCGCGAGCCAGAACAGCGCGATCAGCACCGAGAAACGCCGGATCAGATCGGGGACCGATCGCCAGGACATCGGCGCGCTCATCCGGACTTGTCCAGGCAGAAGGTGTAGGCGTTCAGCGTGTTCACCTGCTTCTCGTCTTTGACCTGGCCGTCGATCGTGATTCGGCAACCGATGGAGTTGCCGTCGCCCTGAGCGGCGACGTTGACGAAGACGGCGGGGTCGGTGGTGACGGCGTCGTAGGACCAGGGCAGCGCGACGCCGAGCGCTTTCTGCGGCTGGGCGTGGACGTCGAGGTAGGTGACGGTGGCCGTGGTGCCGGGCGGACCGAAGACGTCGAGGACGACGTGCTTGGGGTTGAACGGCACGATCTGGCTGTCCGATCCGCTGGGGGTGGCGGTGACGTCGCCCGAGGCGAAGATCCCGTGCAACCGGTAGACCGCGAATCCGGCCACGGCGATCACCACGACCGCAACGAGCAGCGGCCACCGTCGCCCGAGCCGCCGGGCGAACGAATCCCGCTGCATGCGTTGGCCTTTCAGGAGCGGCGACAAGGCGCGGACCGTCCGGAGATCGCTAGGATCACTAATCAACTTCGTTGACGGTACGACACGGGACCGTACCGCACAACATCGGAGTCACGACAGCGTGCGGCAATCGCCGGATGCGCACTGCCAGCGCGCTTTCAGGAAGTTGACAGGTTTCTCACCGCCGTACCGGGTAGCCCTCGCCCACCGCCCCCGTTCGAGAGGAAACACCTGTGTCAGGTTGGCCGTTGTGGGCCCTGCTGCTGGCGTTCGGTGCTGCCGCCGCGGCGATCTGGGTCGCCGGTATCTCGCTGTCCAACCAGACCGATGTGCTGTCCACCCGGCTCCATCTCGGGTCGGCGCTGGGTGGGTTGATCCTGCTCGCGGTCGCCACCAACCTGCCGGAGATCGCGATCGTCGCCAGCGCTTCGCTGTCGGGAAATCTGGGCGTCGCGGTCGGCAACATCCTCGGCGGTATCGCCATCCAGACCGTGGTCCTGGTGGCACTCGACGCCTTCGGGGTGCGCGGACCGCGGCCCCTGACCTACCGCGCCGCCTCCCTGGTGCTGGTGCTCGAGGCGACCCTCGTGGTGGCGGTCCTGGCGCTGGTGATCGCCGGTACGCAGCTCCCGCCGACGTTGATCGCCTGGCGCGTGACCCCCGCCGCCGTGCTGATCCTGGCGGTCTGGGTGGGTGGGTTGCTGTTGCTGCGCCGCGCCGGACGATCCCTGCCGTGGCACGAATCCGGCGAACCGCCCGACGGTCAGGACAAACCCCGCGGTCACAGCGCGGCGCGCAACGAGCGCGAGGCGACCGCACAGGGCGTCAGCACGACGCGATCGGCGCTGATCTTCGGCCTGGCCGCCGTGGTCACGCTCGTCGCCGGGGTCGTCCTCGAACGCAGTGGTGATGCGATCGCCGACGGCGTCGGCCTGTCCGGGGTTCTCTTCGGCGCCACGGTGCTGGCCGCGGCGACGTCGTTGCCCGAGCTGTCGACCGGCCTGGCGTCGGTGCGCAACGGGGACTATCAGCTCGCCGTGTCCGACATCTTCGGGGGCAACGCCTTCCTTCCCGTGCTGTTCCTGATGGCGACGTTGCTGTCCGGGGATGCCGTGCTGCCCCAGGCAGAGCGCACCGACATCTACCTCACCGCGCTGGCCATCGTGATGACGTTGGGCTATGCCGCAGGCCTGCTGTTCCGCCCCCAGCGGCGCGTCGCCCGGATGGGCATCGATTCGCTGGCGGTGCTCGTCATCTACGTCGTCGGCGTCGCCGGATTGTTCGCGATCGCGCAGACCGGCTGACCGCACGTGGCGGCCCGTACGCTGGCGCAGGCGATGACTACCGTTCCGAGCGGCCGGGTGGCCGCACTGCACCGCTATCCCGTGAAGTCGATGCTCGGCGAAGAGTGCACCCGTCTGGAGTTCGGCCCCCTCGGTGCCGCAGGCGATCGCGGTTTCGCGTTCGTCGACGACGAGACGGGACGAGTGGCCACGGCCAAGAACCCCCGCCTGTGGCGCCGATTGCTGCAGTGCTCGGCATCCACCGAGGACGGCGGTGTCGTGCTCACCCTGCCCGACGGGCGCGCCATACCGGTCGCAGAATCGCCCGAGGCGATCTCGGAGATGGTCGGACGGCGCGTCCATCTGGCCGACGAGCGCCACGCGGGGGCCACGGTCGAGCGCTCCGATCCGGTCGACGTGCTGACCCACGGCATCGACGCCGACATCGAGGCCGAGCTCCTCGAGATCGCGCAGGGCACACCCGGAGGCGCCTTCGTCGATCACTCTCCCGTGCACCTGATCACCACGGCCACGCTCGACGCCATCGGGTTCGAGCACGGGCAGGCGGTGCGCTACCGCCCCAACATCGTGATCGAAACCCCGCATGGCTGTCCACCTTTCGTGGAGAACGACTGGGTCGGTGTCACGTTCGGCATCGGCACGACACGGGTGCGCGGGACGTTGCCCACGCCACGTTGCTCGGTACCCACGCTGGAGCACGGTTCGCTGCCGCGTTCCCCGCACGCCGTTCGGTATGCGCTCGAACACAACCGCGTCCAGGCGGGCGAATTCGGGGTCCTGCCGTGCGCGGGTCTGTACGCCGACGTCGTCACCGGCGGGATCGTCGAGATCGGGGACGAGGTCCGAATCCCCGACGCGTAGGTCTGCCCCGGGTGTACGTTCTACAGCCTGTGGGACAGGGGTTTCGAGGCGATGCAGTTCCTGCGCGTCGGTGACCGCCGGCTGGCGTACGAGGTGCGCGGTCCGGTCCGCGGTGCCCAACCGCCGCTGGTCGCTCCCGCCTGGTGGGTGAGTCATCTCGAACTCGACTGGCAGCAACCGGGCGTGCAGCGCTTCTGGACGGGGATCGCCGAGGATCGCACACTGATCCGCTACGACCGCCTCGGCGTGGGCATGTCCGATCGCGACGTGAGCGCGCCCGACCTGACCCTCGAACACGACGTGGAGACGCTGCGGTCGCTCTGCGACGAATTGCGGCTGGACCGGGTGTCGCTGCTGGGCGGTTCCTCGGGTGGTGCGACCGCAATCGCCTTCGCCGCAACGTATCCCGAACGCGTGGACCGACTGGTTCTCTACGGCGCCTTCGCGCGGGGTGGCCTGCTGACCCCACCCGAGGTCGGCCGCGCGGTCGTCGCGGCCATCGACGCGCACTGGGGTTTGGGGGCCAGGGTTCTCGGCGACATCTTCCTCGCCGACGCAGACACCTGCGAGCACGAACGATTCGCGCGACTCCAACGCGCGTCGGCCACGGCGCAGACCGCCGCGGCGCTGCTCGACGCGGTGTACCGGCTCGACGTGCGCGCGTATCTGACCGACGTGCGGGCACCCACGACCGTGGTACATCGGCGCGACGATCGTGCGGTCCCGTTCCGACTCGGCCGGGAGGTCGCCGCCTCGATTCCCGACGCGGTTCTCATTCCGCTGCAGGGTAGTTCGCACTTCCCGTGGTACGGCGACGTCGGCGCGGTCGTGCGCGCCTGCCGCGCCGGCCTCACCACTGCGGCGGCCGACGCGGCTGCGCCGGTCACGGGGCCGCTGTCGGTGCGCGAGCGCGATGTCCTGCGCTGTGTGGCGCGCGGTCTGGGCGACCGTGAGATCGCCGCACACCTGGGCATCAGTCCACACACCGTGCACCGGCACGTCGCCAACATCCGTCACAAGCTCGGCTGCCCATCACGCACCGCAGCCGTCGCCGAGGCGAACCGTCAGGGGCTCCTCTGACTGACCCGTACCGGCCATCGCGCGGTGATGGCCGATTCGGGCGATGCGGCGCGCGGTCACCGGCTCCTACATTCGAGCCGTGAACCAGGCGTGGTTGCGCGTGACGGCGCTGCTCTATGACCCCTTCCTGTGGCTGGGCGAGCTCGCGGGGATGCGGCGCCGCCGACGGACGCTGCTCGCCGGGGCATCCGGGCGGGTACTCGAGATCGGGGCGGGGACCGGACTCAACCTGCCCTGCTATCCCGCCGCGATCGACGAGCTGATCCTGGCCGAACCGGAGCCCGGGATGCGCCACCGGCTCCACCGTCGGCTTCAGGGGCTCGGCCGGGTCGCCCGGATCATCGATGTACCGGCCGAAGGTCTTGCGCTGCCCGACGCGTCGGTGGACACCGTGGTCTCGACGCTGGTGCTGTGCACCGTCGCCGAACCCGAGCGTGCGCTGCGAGAGATCGCGCGGGTGCTCACTCCCGAGGGGCGGCTGCTGTTCATCGAACACGTCCGAGCGCGATCACGATGGCTGGCGGCATGGCAGGACCTGCTGCTGCGACCCTGGCGCGCCTTCGCCGGCGGATGTGTCTGCAACAGAAACACTCTCGAGACGATGACCGCCTGCGGGTTCACGCCGGAGATCGAGCGCGCGACCTGGCGGGGTATGCCGATGATCGTCGGCCCACTCGTCGTCGGGCGCGCCCACCGCGCCGCAGCGTCCTACGCCGACTTCTCCGGGCCCGCCTTGTAACTCTGGTGCACCGGCGATTCCCAGGTGTAGGGCTCCTCGGGGTGGCCGGAGCCGCCCAGGATGAAGGTGCGGTCGCTGCGGTTGGCCCGGGCGATCGTCGCCATCCAGGTGCCGACGGTACTGAACCGGTTGCGGACCCCGGTGAGGAAGGCGATGTGGATGAACCCCCAGCCCAGCCAGCCCCACGCCCCGGCCAGCTTGACGGGCCCCGCTTGCAGCAACGCGTTGCCGCGGCTGATGTAGGCCGCGGAGCCGAGGTCACGGTAGCGGTAGTTCTTGCGTCGCTTGCCACTCACGTCGCGCCGGATACACGCCGCCGCGTGCAACCCGCCCTGCATGGCGTTCTCCGCGACGCCGGGCAGACCGTCACGCCCTGCGATGTCACCGATCACGAAGACCTCCCGGTGGCCGGACACCGACAGATCGGGGTCGACGGTGATGCGGCCGGACCGATCCGTGTGCGCACCGAGGACGTCGGCGGCGTGCCGGACGAAAGGCACCGCTTCCACGCCCGCGGTCCACAGCACGGTGCGGCTGGCGTAGTCCCGGCTCGGCCCGCCGCCTTTCGGGCTCACCGTCACGCCCTCGCGCCGGACATCGGTGACGTGGACGCCGAAGTGCATCTGCACCCCGAGGTTCTCCAGCGTCTCCTGTGCCCGACCGGCCAGGGCGGGGGCGAAGCTCTTCAGCACCCGGTCGCCGCCGTCGAACAGCAGCACGCGTGCTTCCCGCGGTTGGATGCTGTGGAATTCGTTGGCCAACGCCCGCGTCGCCAGTTCCCGGATCTGCCCGGCCAATTCGACACCTGTGGGACCGCCTCCGGCGACGATGAACGTCAACCACGCGTCCCGGTCCGGTCCCGGCGGCAGCGTCTCGGCGATCTCGAACGCGGCGAACACCCGGCGCCGGATGCTCAGCGCATCGTCGAGTGTCTTCATCCCGGGCGCCCACGTGGCGAATTCCTCGTGACCGAAGTAGGACTGCCGCATCCCCGCCGCGATCACCAGGTAGTCGTAGTCGAGTTCGAAAGTGGAGTCGTCGGGTCGGCGCGCTGTCACCCGTCGCGCCTCGGGATCCAGGCGAACGGCCTCCCCGAGCAACGTCTGGACGTTGGGATGGTGCTCGAGTTCCTCACGCAGGGAACGGCTGATCTGGCCGATGCTGAGGGTGCCCGTCGCGCACTGGTAGAGCAGGGGCTGGAACACGTGGCACGCGGCTCGGTCGAGCAGAGTCACGTCGACGTCGACCCCGCGGAAGCGGCGGGCGCAGAACAAGCCGCCGAATCCCCCGCCGATGATCAGGACTTTCGGACGCGGATTACCCATGGCACCGTCGATACCCGTTTCTCATCGAATGCACCCGCCGACACGCTAGCCTCGATCGAAGGGATCGGGCCGGCGGGGGCGGGTATGTCAGGAGACGACACCGACGCCGCACCGGCGGCGGTGGACGGCGCAGCAGTCGCCGAGCAGCGCTTCCGCGAGCTGTTCGATCTGGCCAGCGACGGTATCTGTGTCCATCAGGACGGCACGATCGTGTTCGCGAACGCCACCGCGGTGCGGTGGATGGGGGTGCGGGGCAGCAACGACCTGGTCGGGCGAAAAGTGTCGGATTTCATCCCGGCCGACATCCTGCCGAAGGTGGAGAGCCGCCTGAACGGTCTGCACCGCGACGGCGACAACGCTCCCCCGACCGAGGTGTCCATGAGCCGATCGCGCGGAGCGGTGCGCGACGTCGAAGCCACCTCGATCCGGATCCACTGGAACGACCGGCCCGCGGTCGTCACCTATTTCCGCGATCTGACCACGAGCCGAGCGGCGGACCTCCTGCGCTACCAGGCGGCGTTGCTCGACCACATCAGCGACGGCGTCATCGGGTTGTCCCGCGAAGGCACGGTCAGCAGTTGGAATGCCGCGGCCGAGAAGATCTACGGCCGCCGGTTCCACGAGGTGCGGGACCGTCCCGTGCACGACGCGGTGGGCGCGGAGATCGACGCCGAGCGGCTGATCGACACATTGGGGGTGCTGCACACGACGCACGTCGCTTCCGATGGCTCCCCCCGCTCCATCCGGCTGACCGCGGCGCGGACCGCGTCCGGGTACGTGCTGATCTGCGCGGACATGACCGCTCTGCGCCGCGCCGAACGACACTTCGAGGCAGTGGTGACGGCGCTGGACGCCGGGGTGGTCGTGTTCGGCGCCGACGGCTCGGTGATGTCGACGAACCCGGCGGCGCAACGCATCCTGGCCACGGTGCGACCGGTCGATGCGCCGTTCGCCTCGAACATCCCCCTGGTCGACGCGGAGGGGTGCACGTTGCCTGTCATGCAGCAGCCGGTCTGGCAGGTGGCGCATTCCGGCGTCCCCCAGGTCGACCGCGTGGTGGGCGTCGACTGTGAGGACGGCAGCAGGGTGTGGCTCTCCATGAGCACCCGATTGCTGAGCCCCGACGATCCGCCACACTCGCCGGTCGTCGCGACGTTCGTCGACATCACCCCGCAGAAGGTCGCGCACGAGCGCGCCGCCCACGAAGCCGCCCACGATGTGTTGACCGGCCTGCTGAACCGATCGGGGGCCTTTGCACGCATCGCGGCGTCGTTGCGCCCGGATGCGGTGCAGCGGCTCAGCGCGGTGCTGTTCATCGATCTCGACGACCTCAAGTTCGTCAACGACTCCTTCGGCCACGACGCCGGTGACGCGGTGCTGGTCACCACGTCGGCCCGGATGAAGCAGGCGCTGCGGGAGTCCGATGTGATCGCGCGGTTGGCGGGAGACGAGTTCGTGGTGCTGCTGATGCAGCGCATCGAACGGTCCGAGCTGGACCAGCTGATCGACCGATTACATTGTGCGGCAACCGATCCGATCCGGTACCACGACGTCGAGCTCACCGTGACCGCGAGCATCGGCGTCACGTTGGTGGGCGTGAACGACGTCCGCGACGCCCTCGAGTTGCTCCGGGCCGCCGATGAGGCGATGTACCACGCGAAGGCCTCCGGGCGGGGGCGCACGCGCTACGCGGTCTGAGCCGGCGGCTGGACCGCGCTGCGCCAGGCGAGCGGGTTGAGCCGGCGGAAGGGGTCCTCGGCGCGGAGGGTCTGCACCTCGTCGAGGATCGACTCGAGCGCGTTCTGGGTGGTCTGCTTGACCGCTCGCTCCCACGACTCCACCGCGGTGCCGGTGGGCCGTTCCGTGGGGATCGGAGCGCCGAAACGCAGGTACATCCGCTGCGGTCGCGGTGCGAATGTCGGCCCGATGCCGCGGACCAGCGGGATGCCGACGCCGCGCACCCCGTGCAGTCGCTCGCCGATGCCGCGGGTCATCCGCTCCCAGGCCCCGTCGCGCTCGGTCATGCTGTGGAACACGTCGTCCCCGCCCACCAGCCCGACAGGCACGATCGGATAGTCGTGCGCGATGGCCAACCTCGCGAAACCACTGCGGCCCTGCCAGAGAAGCCGATACTCCTCGCCCTTGAACTTGAGCATGTCGCGTCCCCCACCGGGGAACACAAGCACGGTCTCGCCCTTGCTCATCAGTTCGGCAGCGGTGGCGGGATCGCCCACCACGGCACCGGCGGCTTCGGCGATCTCCCCACCGAGGCCACCCATGTCGGCCAGCTGTCTGGTCGCCAAACCCCTCACCCGGACGCCCAGTTCGGCGTGCACGAAGTAGGGAATCATCACGATTTCCGGCCAGCCTGCCGTCGTGTGGTTCCCGACCAGGAGGAAGCGTCCGTCGCGCGGTAGCCGATCGAGTCCGTCGACGTAGATGCGCGACCTCGACACCACGGGGTGCAGTCGGTCGGCGAGCGAGAAGATGGCCGACTCCATGGCTGCCACTCGCTTGGCCCGGTCGACGACGGAGAACACATTCACGGCCGCCAGCGTACCGGAACGGCTGACCAGAATACTGAAATGGTCAGTTCGATCTGCGGCGTCGTCGGCGCGGCTATAGTCGGCCGGTGAGTTCCGCGCCGACCGCCCTGCCCGAGCAGCAGTCGGCCACGGCCGCTCGCGTGGTGACGGCCGCCGGCGAGCTTCTCCTCAAACGGGGTGCGCGTGGCTTCACCGTCGCCGATGTCGCGGCGCGCGCGCACGTCGGCAAGGGCACCGTCTACCTGTACTGGCCCACCAAGGACGATCTGTTGCTCGGGCTGGTCGGACGCGGGTTCCTCGCCCTCCTCGATGACCTGATCACCCGCCTCGACAGCGATCCCGATCTGGCACGACCGTCTCGGTTCTGCCCGACGATGCTCGACGCGGCCGTCAACCATCCGTTGGTCGCGGCGTTGCAGCGTCAGGACGGTGATCTGCTCGGCATGCTGGCCGACCATCCCCGCTCCCTCACGCTGCACGAGACCCTGGGGCCGAGCGCGGTCATCGGCGCGGTCCTGCCGGTCTGGCGTCGTCATCGAATGATCAGGAGCGACTGGGACATCGCCGATCAGGCGTTCGCCCTCCACGGTCTGGTGACAGGTGTCGCGATGACGATGATGGCCGATTCCCGTCCGGCGACCGACCCGCTGCGGGTCGTCAGTGCCGCTGTCACCGCACTGCTCGGACCGGACGATGCGACGAGCGACGACATCAACGCAGCCGCAGGCGAAGTGGCGGCATTTCTTCGCGAACGCCGGAATGCGGCGGTGGGGCTCATCGCCGGCGATGTTCCATGATGGTCTCCATGGACGCCACGCGCGTGGACCGCTGGCTGTGGGCGGTCCGGTTGACCAAGACGCGCCCGGACGCCGCCGAAGCGTGCCGCGGCGGTCACGTACGAGTCAACGACCGGCCCGCCAAGCCGTCGACGATGGTCGGTCCCGGCGACACGGTGCGCGCCCTGATCGGCGGTCGCACCCGGATCGTCGAGGTGGTCCGCGTGATCCAGAAGCGTGTCGGCCCCGCCGACGCGGCGACCTGCTACCTGGACCGCACGCCGCCCCCGCCCCCGGCCGTCGCGATTCCGGTTGCGATGCGGGACCGGGGCGCGGGCCGACCCACCAAGCGGGACCGCCGGCTTCTCGACAAATGGCGCGCGCAGCAGCGCTGAACGGGCCAAGGGCACGAGTGGGGTTAACCCTCACCAAGTGGTGATGCCAGCCGCCACTGCTGCTGGTCGGTACCGGCAATGCGGTATGGGGTCCGTGCCCGTCAGGATCGCTTGTGACCATTTCCCGCCGCGGCGCGGTGCGCCGCCAGCACGGAGGGTACCGACGGTGAACGGACCATCCTGGCGTGCCGAGATCGATCGCCGGTCAGTGCTGGCCGGACTCGTGGGCGTCGGCGCGTTCCTCGCCGTCGATCTCGGCGCCGTCGCCTACGCGAACGACTGGATCAGACCTGCCGCCAGGTTCACCCGACAGACCGTCATCGACGGCCTCCGTGGGGTTTACGGGACACACCTGGGCTTCCGCAAGAACCACGCGAAAGGTGTTGCGGTGTCCGGTTATTTCGACAGCACCGGGAACGGGTCGGCACTGTCGACAGCGGCCGTTTTCCGACCCGGCCGCACCCCGGTCCTCGGGCGCTTCTCGCTGGCCGGCGGTGACCCGTTCGTCGCGGACACCCCTGGTGCTGCGCGCGGGCTGGGTCTGGCCTTCGACCTGCCGCACCGCCGGCAGTGGCGCACCGCGACGCTGAACCTGCCGGTGTTCCCCGACAACTCGGCCCAAGGGTTCCTGGCCAGGGCCCAAGCCGGCAAGACGGTACCGGGCACCGGTAAACCCGATCCGGTCAAGATGGCGGCATTCCTGCAGGCCCACCCCGAGACGGCGGCAGCCATGCGAATCATCAAAAAGCACCCGCCGACAACGGGTTTCGCAGACAGTACGTACTCCAGTCTCAACACCTTCTACGCCGTCGACGCCGCGGGGGTGCGCACGCCGGTGCGCTGGTCGTTCGTCCCCTTAAACACCGCGCTGCCCGCCGGATCGGGACGCGATGGCCTCTTCGATGCGCTGGTGCGGCAGATCCGCAACACACCGCTGAGCTGGCGGCTCGAACTCGTCGTCGGTCAGGCATCGGATCCGCACGACGACGCCACGCTGCCGTGGCCGGCCGACCGGCAACGCATCGATGCCGGAACTCTCACCCTGACCTCGGCCCGGACCGAAGCCCCCGGCAACGCGCGGGACGTCAACTTCGATCCATTGGTACTGCCGGATGGCCTCGAACCCTCTGCGGACCCTCTCCTGAGCGCCCGGTCCTCGGTGTACGCCGCGTCTTATCGGTTGCGCACCGGCGAACCGTCCTCACCGCCGGCGGTCCAGGTCGACGAGGTACGCGCATGACGGCCCCCCGGCGGTTCGCGGTGCGCTCCCGAATCCTGCACTGGATCACCGCGATCGGAGTCTTCGCTGCCCTGCTGATCGGCTTCGCGATGGTGAATTCCATCGGCTCCTACGCCGCGCTGGTCGCGGTGCACATGAGCATCGGCATCTTGATCCTGGTCGTCACGGTGGTGCGCCTGGTCAATCGCCGCGTCACGCATCCGCCGGCGTGGCCGCCGACCGTCGGACGGTTCGAGGCGAGGATCGTCACCTACTCAGAGCGGCTGATGTACACCCTGCTGCTGGTACAGCCTCTGGTCGGCTGGGCCATAGTCTCCGCGGCGGGTCGGCCGGCCATCGTTGCCGGGTTCCATCTGCCTTCGATCGCGCCGTTCGATGCGGACGTGTATTTTGCTCTACGGCAGACCCATTCGGTACTGGCCTACCTCCTGGTGGTCGTCATCGCCGCCCACGTCTGTGCGGTATTGCTCCACACCCTGACGCTGCGCGACCGCATGCTCTCGCGCATGACGTTCGGGACATCGGGCGACAGGCCTGTCACCACTGCGAAAGGACCGTCATGAACGCCAGTCTCCGGACCCTGCGGGTGAGCCGCGTCGTCGGCGCGGCCGCCGCCCTCGTGGCTGCGTGCGTGGGGCCCCAGGCTGCCGGGATCGCCGCGGCGCAGCCGGCACCTGCCTGCCCGGCGGTCGAGGTCGTGTTCGCCCGGGGAACGCTGGAGGCACCGGGGATCGGAGACACCGGTCAGGCACTGGTCGATGCGCTGAACACTCGCCTGAGCGCACCAGTGGCCACCTACGGAGTGAACTACCCGGCCTCGCTGGACTTCCCCACCGCCGTCAGCGGCGTCGCCGATGCCGCGGATCACATCCAGTCGGTGGTGAGTAGCTGCCCGCAGACGCAGATCGTGCTGGGCGGCTACTCCCAGGGCGCCGCGGTCGCGGCCTACACCACCTTCGATCACGTGCCACCGGGATTCATCCTGCCCCCCGACATCGACGGGCCCATGCCTGCCTCCGTCGCGCCGCACGTGGCTGCGGTCGTGCTCTTCGGCACACCAGACCCGTTCTTCCTCAACCTCGTCGACCGCAATGCACCGTCGTTGACCGTCGGGCCCCTGTACGCGAACAAGACGCTGCAGCTGTGCGCGCCGGGCGATCCGGTGTGTCAGCCGGGTGCTTTCGATCGGGCCGCCCACAGCGCCTACAAGAGCAACGGCATGGCCGACCAGGCGGCCGCCTTCGTCGTCGACCATCTGAACGGCGGCGCCGACTCTCAGTGATCCGCGCCTGAGGACACGAAAGAGGGCGCCCGCTGCTGCGGGCGCCCTCTGTGACGTTCGTCGATCAGTTGTGGACGGTGGTGTCCACGTGCGGCACGTGCACGTGCGGGAACAGCTGGTCGTACCACGGGTAGTAGTCGTTGCTGTATCCGTAGCCGTGGTGGCCGTAGCCGTAGCCGCCGAACCCGAACCCGCTCTGGTCGGCCTGGGCCGGACCAGCGAAACCGATCACGGCGGCGGTCATCGCGCCGGCGACCATGCTCATCAATCCGAACTTCTTCATTGCTATCGCCTCTTGTCGTCTCTGCTGGGCGGTGGTGCCGCCTACGCAGGGTCAAACAGCATTGCGGGCGATTTGATTCCATCGATGTCCGAGCCGGCGCGCCCGAAGAGGAAACCCTGCCCCCGTGCACACCCCCATTCGAGAAGACGGTCGCGTTGTTCGGGCCGCTCGATGCCCTCGGCGATCACGGTCATCCCGACACGGGGACCGAGCTCGACGATCGCCCGGGTGAACATCGCACACCGCTTGTCGTCGAGCATCCCTGCGATGAACTGCCTGCTGATCTTGATGATGTCGAACGGATAGTCCACCAATTTCTGCAGGCCGTTGAAACCGGTACCGACGTCGTCGATCGCGATCTGCACTCCCAGTTCCCGCAGTGCCTCCAGGTCCCCGCACAGAGAACGGGCGGCATGACCGGCGTGTGTCTCGGTCAGCTCGAGCACGAGCCGGTGCGGGTCGAGGCCGCTCACCTGCAGCGCGGACAGGACATCGCTGCGTAGGTCGCCGCGTTCGAGTTGACGGCCCGAGACGTTGACGTGGACCGCGGCCTCGGACCAGCAGCCGGTCCACGACACGGCCTGGTGACACGCCTCACCGAGCACCCTGCGACCGATCGCCGGCATCAGGACCGACGCTTCGGCCATCGTCAGGAAGTCCCCGGGCAACAACAACCCCCGGTCGGGGTGTTGCCACCGCAGCAATGCCTCTGCTGCAACGTTTTTCGCGGTGTCCAGGTTCACGATCGGTTGGAAGTGCACTGCGAGCTCGTCGCGGTCCAGGGCGCGGGACAGTTCGGATTGCAGCTGTGAGTCCTGCCGCGGGAAAGGCGCTCGAGGGACATCGCCGCTGATGGCGACACAGTCTTTGCCGTGGCGCTTGGCGGAGTACATCAGCTTGTCGGCGCGCTGCAGCAGCGTCTCTCCCTCGCACCCCGGTTCGGCGAGCGCGACCCCGACACTGACCGACAGCTGGTCGTAGATCCGCCCGTTCCCCAGCGTCACCGGTCGGCGCAATTCTGCTCTGATGCGTTCGGCAGCACGGCGTAGGGCCTCCGCATCGCGCACCTGCGGGCAGAGCACCGCGAACTCGTCGCCTCCCAGGCGCGCGGCGGTGTCCTCCGATCGGCTCACCGAAGTCAACCGTTCGGCAACGGTTTTGAGCACCTCGTCGCCGCAGGCGTGCCCCCAGGTGTCGTTGACGGCCTTGAACCCGTCGAGGTCGAGGAAGATCAATCCGACTCCGGTCGCCTCGGCGCGGCCGGCAGCTGTCAGAGCCGCTTCCACGCGCTCCATGAACAGCGCGCGGTTGGCGAGGCCGGTCAACGGATCGTGCGAGGCCAGATGTGTGAGCTCGGCTTCTACGGCCTTGCGCTCGGTGATGTCCGTGGCCACGCCGATGTAGCCGACACATCCGCCGTCGCGGTCGGTCATCTGAGAGATGGCCACGCTCACGGGTACTCGGCTGCCGTCGCGGCGGACATAGGTCCACTCCCGGACGTCGGCGGTCCGCGGGGTGAGGTGCCGGAAGAAGACGTCCTGCGCCCGGGCGATGCCGAGCTCGGCCGCCCTCTCCTGTACCTCGGGCAGGTGGTGGAACACGATCGGAGAGCGTCCGATCATCTCCGCGGCAGACCACCCCAGCAACCGTTCGGCGCCGTGGTTGAACACCGTGATCCGCCCTGCCGCGTCGGTGCCGATGATCGCCTGCTCGTACGCCGCCTCCAAGACCCCGGCGAACAGATCATGCGCCGCCCGCAGTTGCTCGGCGTGCTGCCGTTCCTCGGTGACGTCCCGGAAGGCGGCGACGGTGAAGGCCGGCCGCAGCGCCAATGGGGCGGTGGTCAATTCGATGACCCGGTTCTGCGCCTCGATCACGAGATCCCGCTTACCGGCGACACCGGTCCCGGCGTCCCGAACGGCCTGCGCGATGTCGTCGATGTGACCCGACGACACGGCTCGAGAGTTCTTCACGACGACGTCGCCGTCGGCATCGGTGAGCACCACGCTGTCGTGGATGCTGTCGAGGACCGCACCGAGGAGCTCCGACGTGCGGTCCGCCGCGTCCCGCGCCCGGGAGAGCTCCGCGATCAACCGCGCGCGGGAGTCGCGGTAGAGCGCGAGGGTCAGCACCACGACGGTCAGGCTGATGACCATGGCCTGCGCGAGCAGCGCGCGCAACTCGACGTCGGGGACGATCAGCGCGCCCCGGTTGCGCAAGGTGGCGCCGACGATCCAGGCGCCCGCGATCATGAGGAAGGTCGTCGCCACCGTGGTGCTGTAGCGCAGCGCCAACCAGACCGCAGGCACCAGCACGATGAACGCGATCGGGACGCCGGTGTTCAGCCAGAAGGCATATACGAAGGTGACGACGGCGGTGCATGTCACTGCGATCGCTTCCGGAAGACCTCGAACGGTGAAGCGCGGCCACGCCCAGGTGATCTCCTGGGCGCGCAGCCAGATCGAGACGCCCAACAGCAACGAGGCGCCGTTGCGAACGGCGAACAGCGCGAACGTCTCCCCGAAAGAGTCGCCCTCGACGACTCGGAAGTATCCGGCGGCCAACACCGCCGCGGCGCTGGTGCCGACGACCACAGCTACGACCAGACGGGCGAGGTCACCCGGATCTCGCAGGGACGCCACCCGTCCGCCGCGCGTCAGCACCGCCACCGTCACCGCGGCGAGCACCAGATTGACCAGCACGAACCAGGCGGCGAGCGGCACCGCCGCACCGGTGGCCAGGTTCACGACGAAGGTGAGAGCGACCAGCAGGGCGACGTGCGCGCCACGCTGTTGTGCTCGGCACGACCGGGTCGCGAGGAGCCAGATGGTGGCCACGGCGGCGGCCGGCCACACCAGTGAGATCTCGTCACCGCCGAGCCGCGTGGCACGCCCTGCCACTATCGCCAGGCTGTAGGCCATCGGGAAAGCGACGAGATACGCCAGACATCGACCGGTGCCCACCATTGCCACCCTTTGCTTGAGCGTCAATAAACAGCATGGGCGCTCGGCGGCGTTTTCGTCGGCGAATCGGTCCGGTCAGTCCCTCGGCCAGACGATCAGCGGTACCGGCAACGCTCGCAGGATCTTGGCGGCCGACCGGCCGAGGAACAGTCGCCGGGGCGCGGCCAGCCGGCTCGACCCCACCAGCACGACCTCGCTGTCGGAGAACTCGACGCCCTCGACGGCGTCTTCCAGCGAGCGCCCCCGACCGACGATGCTGGTGACCGGGCACTCGGCCGGTAACCGCTGGTGTGCCTCGGCGACCAGCCGGGCCGCGTGTTCCTGCGCAGCGCGGGTCCATTCGTCGCCGTCGCCTCGCACGTCCTCGTCGAGTGCCACCAGCGACATCAAGCGCAGCGGAACCCGCCATTCGCCGGCCAGCCGGACGGCGTTGTCGAACAGCACCTCGTTGCCCGGCCGCAGCCCGACGGCGCAGGTGATGCGAGAGACCCCGGGCTGCGCTCGGTACTGAGCCGGCGCGAGGGCGACCGGCACCGGAGAGGCGTGCAGCAGTGCATCGGCGAGGCTGCCCAGACCGAACCGGCCGCTCCGCACGCGGTGATAGGTACCGACCACGATGAGCCCGGCCTCGCCGCGGTCGGGGTCGGTGGCCGCATCGAGCAGCCCCTGGGTGATCGAGTCGGCGCGCTGCACCGTGGCGTCGGCGGTCACGCCGTCGGGGACCCGCGACAGGCCGTCGCGCAACCATTCTCGGGCCTGCTCATCGAGCTCGGCGTTGAAGGCCTGGTCAGGGGAATACCGCTGGAACGTCGGTGCATCGCTGGGCAGCACCGACACGAGTTCGAGGGTGGCTCCGGAGGAGCGCGCCAGGGTGGCCGCGACGTTCACTCCGTCGACGCCGCGCTGACGCGGACCGTACCCGACGACATATCGCATGGCTGGTCACGGTACAGAACCGCCGAGGTTGTGGTAAGCCCCGTGAGTACCTTTTTCCACCAGCGAGATGGCGGTGCCACCATGACTCAGTCAGCCTCCGGCTCCTCGGGTTCTCCCGCGCTGGCCCGCACCCTGGGTCTCTGGGCGATCGTGTTCCTCGGGCTGGGTTACATGACCCCGACGGTCGTGTTCGACACGTTCGGCATCGTCTCCGACGAAACCGGCGGCGTGGTTCCGACCGCCTATGTCTTCGCGCTGGTGGTCATGGCTTTCACCGCGATCAGCTACGGCCGGATGACGACGGTGTTTCCCTCGGCCGGTTCGGCATACACGTACACCTCGGCGACGATCAGCCCCAACTTCGGCTTCCTCATCGGGTGGGCCGCGCTGCTCGACTACCTGCTGCTCCCGCTGGTGAACGCGCTGATCATCCGCAGCTACATGTACTCGTTCTTCCCCGATGCCCCGCAGTGGCTGTTCGTCGTCGTCTACGTCGCCGCGATCACCGGGATGTGTCTGTTCAGCATGACCAACACGTCGCGGGTGAACATGCTGCTGGTGGTGTTCGAGGTGGTGCTGATCGGGGTGTTCCTGATCCTGGCCGCCAAGTCCCTGATGGACGGCGCTGGTAACGGGACGTTGTTCTCGACCAAGCCGCTGTGGCACGAGGGTGTGCATCTCGACCTGGTGATCACCGGCGCGACGATCGTGGCGTTCTCGTTCATCGGGTTCGATGCGATCACGATGTACACCGAGGAAGCCAAGGATGCGTCGACAGTGCCGAAGGCGATCCTGCTGGCGCTGCTCATCGGTGGCGCCATCTTCTTCGTCGCCGCCTTCTTCACCCAGTCGCTGTTCCCGGACGTGTCGAACTTCAGCCAGGAGTCGCTGGAGAACAGTGCGCTGCCAGAAATCGCGTTCAACGTCGGTGGGCATCTGTTCAAGATCCTGCTGACCGCGGCGGCGTTCGCGGCCACGGTGGCTTCCAGCCTCGCGTCACACGCGTCGGTGTCGCGTCTGCTGTACGTGATGGGGCGCAACGGTCGCGGCCCCGTCGGACGCTTCTTCGGGTACCTGCACCCGAGCTTCCAGACGCCGTCCTACGCGATCATCTTCGTGGGTCTGGTGTCGCTGCTGGCGATTGCGTTCAACCTCGATTTCGTCGCCTCGCTGATCAACTTCGGCGCGCTCATCGCCTTCACGTTCGTCAACCTGACCGTGATCGTCTACTTCGCCTACCGCCGCCGTGAGGTCAGCGGTGCCGGCCAGATCTTCCGCAACGTCGTCCTGCCCGGTGTCGGTGTCGCGGCCACCGTGCTGCTCTGGCTCTATTTGTCGCCCGAGTCCACCCGGTACGGGATCATCTGGTTCGCCATCGGAATCGTTGTGCTGCTGTGGCTTACGCGCTTCTTGCGGCGGCCGCTGACGGTCAACATGGGCGAGCCGATACCCGACGCCGACGAAGTCGACCCGCCCCGGAACACCGCGACCTAGACTGGCGGCGCACGGCTTGTACTCGGCCCGTTCAACGAGCCCGATCTTGAGGAGCGAACTGTCGATGAGCACGTCTATGTACGCAGTGGTCGACCCGTCCACCGGCGAGTTGGTCAAGGAATACCCGACGGCCACCGACGAGCAGATCGAGCAGGCGATCGCCGCGGCCGACAAGGCGCACCGCGAGTGGTCGAAGACCTCCTCGGTCGCTGATCGGGCAGCGCTGATCCGCCGGGTCGCCGAGCTGCACGAGGAGCGCAAGGACGAGCTCGCGCGCATCATCCAGCGTGAGATGGGCAAGCCGCTGGACCAGTCGGTCGGCGAGGTGGAGTTCAGCGCGGCGATCTACACCTACTACGCCGACAACGCCGAGAAGTTCCTCGCCGACGAGCCGATCGATCTTCTCGAGGGCGAGGGATCCGCGCTGATCCGGCGGAGCTCGGTGGGCGTGCTGCTGGGCATCATGCCGTGGAACTACCCGTACTACCAGGTGGCCCGTTTCGCCGGACCGAACCTCACCATCGGCAACACCATCGTGCTCAAGCACGCGCCGCAGTGTCCGGAGTCGGCGGAGGCGCTGCAGAAGATCTTCCGCGACGCAGGCTTCCCCGAGGGGGCCTACGTCAACGTCTACGCCACCAACGAGCAGATCGCCGACGCGATCGCCGACCCCCGCGTGCAGGGCGTGTCGCTGACCGGCTCGGAGCGGGCCGGCGCCGCCGTCGCCGAGATCGCGGGCCGCAACCTCAAGAAGGTCGTGCTCGAACTCGGTGGTTCCGACCCGTTCATCGTGCTGTCGACCGATGACCTGGACGCCACCGTGGAGGCCGCGGTCGACGGGCGGTTCGAGAACACCGGCCAGGCCTGCAACGCGGCCAAGCGCATCATCGTCGCCGAGAACGTCTACGACCAGTTCCTCGACAAGTTCACCGAGAAGGTCCTGGGCAAGGCGGACGGTCTGGCCCCGCTGTCGTCGGTGGCCGCCGCAGAGCGCCTCGAGGATCAGGTCAAGCGGGCCGTCGAGGCCGGGGCCAACTTGACCAGCCAGGGTGAGCGCAACGGCGCCCACTTCCCGCCCGGGGTGCTCACCGACATGCCGCGCGACTACCGCGAGGAGCTGTTCGGGCCCGTCGCGTCGGTTTACAAGGTGGCCGACGAGCAGGAGGCGGTCGAGCTGGCCAACGACACCCCGTTCGGGCTGGGCTCCTACGTCTTCACCACCGACAGCGAACAGGCCAAGCGGGTCGCCGACAAGATCGAGGCGGGCATGGTGTTCGTCAACGCGGTCGGCGCCGAAGGGGCCGAGCTGCCCTTCGGTGGCGTGAAGCGGTCCGGCTTCGGACGCGAGCTGGGCCGGTTCGGCATGGACGAATTCGTGAACAAGAAGTTGATCCGCATCGTCGATTAGCGCCGAGCGTCAGATCACGAAGCCGCCGTCGATGTTCCACGTGACGCCGGTGACATAGCTCGCTTCCGGGGACGCCAGATACGCCACCGCACTGGCGATGTCGGGCGGCTGACCGTACCGACCGACGGCGATGAACGGACGTACCTGATCGGAGAACGCGCCACCCTCTTCGGGGTTCATGTCGGTGGCCACCGGGCCCGGCTGGATCGTGTTGACCGTGATCCCGCGGGGGGCCAGCTCACGCACCAACCCGCGGGTGAACCCGGCGACGGCGGCCTTGGTCAACGCATACCCGGACAGGCCGCCCATCGGTGCGCGGTCGGCGTTGACACTGCCGATCGTGATGATGCGCCCGCCCTCCCCCAGGTGCGGGACGGCGGCCTTGGTGGCAGCGAAGACACCCCGCACGTTGACGGCGATGAGGCGGTCGAACTCCTCGAGGGGAAACACCTCGATGGGCGCCCCGTAGGCGATTCCGGCGTTGTTGACCAGGATGTCGAGACCGCCGAGGGACGACGCTGCCGCCGCCACCGCATCGGAGACGGCGGCGGGATCGGCGCTGTCGGCCTGCAGTGCGACGACTGTGCCGCCCCCTGCCGTCAGTTCGTCGACCAGGTTCTTCGCCGGCTCGGGCGAGGACTGGTAGGTGAACGCGACAGCGGCGCCGTCGGCGACGAGGCGGCGCACGATCGCCGCTCCGATACCTCGCGAACCGCCGGTGACCAGGGCGCGTTTTCCGGACAGGGCACTCGTCATCGCCGTCTCTTTCCTTCATGGCCGAACTGTTCCGCCCCGTGTCCAAGCACAAGCGATCGACGACGGAAAAGATTCCGCGTCCGCAGCGGCCACCGCACTGACGAATTCCTCAGGACTGGGACCATCACTGCTATCCTGCCTCCATGGATTCGCCCGAGGTCGACGGCGGTGAGCAGCCCGTCAACCGGCTCCAGCGGCGCAAGATGCGCACGCGCGCGGCGCTGGTGCGCGCGGCGCAGACGTTCATCGCCGAAGGCAAACTCGCGGTTCCGATCCTGGAGATCACCCAGGCCGCCGATGTCGGAATGGGGTCGTTCTACAACCATTTCGAGAGCAAGGAGCAACTGTTCGAAGCGGCCCTGACCGACGCTCTCGACCAGATGGGCGCGCTGCTCGATGTCTTCACCGAGTCGATCAGCGACCCGGCGGAAGCTTTCGTCACGCGGTTCCGCCTTGCCGGCAGGCTGTTTCGTCATCGACCGCAGGAGGCGGCACTGCTGCTGGCCAATGCCGGGTCGTTGATCTTCTCCGAGCACGGGCTGTCTCCTCGCGCTCGTCGTGACATCGCCGCGGCCATCGACGCCGGCCGCTTCACGCTCGCCGATCCCGACGTGGGACTTGCGCTGGCCGGCGGCGCGCTGATCGGCCTGGCCACACTGCTGCGAGAAAGACCCGATCGTGACGCCGACGCCACGGTCGACGAGGTTGCGCGGCATCTGCTGCGCACCTTCGGAATTCACGCGAAGCAAGCGGCGGCGTTGTGCACGCTCCCGCTGCCCGACACGTCGTCGCTGGCGGATGCCCCGGCCGACTGGCCCGCGCCGCTGACCCGCCCGGGCTGATCGGCCGCGGGCGTCAGACCCGTCCCACGGCGAGATGCGCCGTGGTGGCGACAATCAACGATCCGTCGGCCCCTGCACGGCGCTGTGCCGCCGCAGTCAGTGCCGGAGTCAGACGTTCGCGTTCCTCCGGCGACAGACCCGTGAACGGCGGCAGGAACCCGAACACCTCGTCGATGTCGGCGCGAAATCTCGCCATGGTCGGACCGGCCCAGGTGAGCTGCACCGGGCGGACCGTGACGTCGCGGAAGCCCGCCCCGGCCATCTCCCGATGCAGCGCATCGACGTCGGCAGCCAGCAGCACGCCCTCGGGTAGCGGTACCGGCTCGCGTTCCGGAAAGACCTCTGCCATCGCTTCGACGAGTAGCGCTACCGAGCCGACTGTTCGGGGGTCCTTCCAGCTGCTGATGCAGCCGCGGCCACCGGGGCGGGTCACCCGGGCCATTTCCCGCAGGGCGGTGCGCCACTCGGGCAGGTTGATGATGCCGAACATCGAGAAGGCGATGTCGACGGTGTGGTCGCCGATGTCGAGCGCCTGCGCATCCATGACGGTCGCGGAGCACGCCGGGTGGGGCGCCAGTCGCTGCGCCGCCCGCGCCACCATGGCCTCGGAGATGTCGGTGGCCACGACGCGGGCACCGAGCTCGGCCGCGGCCACGCTCAGACCGCCCGGTCCGCAGGCGACGTCGAGCACCTCGGTGCCGGCAGCGATGCCGCCGACCGCCTCGAATGCGTGGGGAATGCACTGTGCGGTCAGCGGTTCGCCGAGGCGTTCGTAGAGCGCAGCGTCGGGTAGCAGATGTGCCCGACCGGAAGAGTCTGTCATCGATTCAGCGTGCCCAGCGCCCGAGACCCCTGGCAAGGATGATTGCCGTCTGGGCAAAATCCGCCACGGGCCTATCCTGCAGAAGTGAGCGAATCCGCGGTGGTGAAGCCGACACCTGCAGAGCTGATGGAAGACGCCGGTACCGGGCTCGACTACGGGACCAACCCGACACAGATGCTCGGCGACATCACACCCAACGACCGCTTCTTCATCCGCAGCCATGCTCCGTCACCCCGTATCGACGCCGGCACCTGGACCCTTCGCGTCGACGGTGACGGCGCTCGAACGCCGCTGGAGTACTCGTATGCCCAGTTGTGCAACGACTTTCCCCTCGTGTCGATGATCCGGACCTTGGAGTGCGCGGGTAATCGCCGCGCACTGTTCGGACAGGAAGTGCAGCACACGTTCGAGGGCACTCAGTGGGGGCGGGGGGCGATCAGCACCGCGGAGTGGACCGGGGTGCGGCTGCGCGAGCTGCTGGCACCGGCAGATCTCACCGACGACGCTGTCGAAGTGATGCCGGAGTCCCTCGACCAGATCCGAGCCCGCAGACCGCTGCCGCTGGCCAAGGCGCTCGCCGATGACACGATCGTCGCGATCGCCATGAACGGGGAGCCCCTCCCCGTCGACCACGGCTTTCCGGCCCGGGTGGTGGTGTCCGGCTGGCTGGGCGCGGCGAGCATCAAGTGGCTGGGCCGTCTCGAGGTCAGCACCCGCCATCTCCACACGCCCTGGAACACCGAGGATTACGTGCTGATCGGCCCCGGCCTGCACGCCGACGGTCCCGCCCGCGGCCCGGCCATCACCGAGCCGGCGCTGTCCAGTCTCATCGAGCTCCCGTGGCCGGCGACCCTGTCCGCGGGGGCTCAGTTGATCCGCGGTCGCGCCTTCGCCGGCGAAGGATGGGTCACCAGCGTTCAGTACCGGATCGACGACGATCCGTGGCTGCCCGCCACCATCACCTCGCCCGGCTCCGCCGGGGTGTGGGCGCGCTGGCAGTTCCACTGGAATGCGACCCCCGGGGAGCACGTCCTGCGGGTGCGCGCCACCGACAACCGTGGCACGGTCCAACCGGACCGGACCCCCTGGAATGAGCTCGGGTACATGCACGAGTCGGTGCTTGCACACCCGGTGCACGTCACGTCGCCTTAAGGTCGATCGTGTGCAGCTGAGCGCGAGAATGCCCGACCTCACGTCGTTGGAGGTCCTTCTCGCGATCGCCCGCACCGGCACCCTCAGCGGCGCGGGGCGGGAGTGCGGGCTGACTCAGCAGGCTGTGTCTGCGCGCATCGCTGCTCTCGAGCGGCAGACGGGGGTGCGCCTCGTCATCCGCAGCAAGACCGGGTCTCGTCTCACCCCGGCGGGCGCGGTCGCCGCCCAGTGGGCAGACCGCCTGCTGACCGTGGCCCACGAGGTCGACGCGGGACTCGCGACGCTGCGCGACGACAGCAGGACACGGCTGCGGATCACCGCGAGCCAGACCATCGCCGAACAACTCCTGCCGCGCTGGCTGGTCAGCTGGCGAGACAGCGTCACCCGGCAGCGCGCGACGCCGCCGGATGTCATCCTCACCGCCGCCAACAGCGAGCAGGTGGTCGCGGCCATCGGTGACGATCGAGCCGATCTTGGCTTCGTCGAGAGCCCCGGGGTGCCACGACCGTTGCGCAGCACCACCGTCGCCCACGATGACCTCGTGGTGGTGGTGCCACCCGCACACAGGTGGGCGCGTCGGCCGGCGCCGATCTCCGCCGGCGAGCTCGCGGCAGCGGCGTTGGTGACACGCGAGAAGGGTTCGGGCACAAGGGAGTTCCTCGCCAGCGCGCTTCGGCGCGCCACCGACGCCGAGCAGGTCCCGCCAGCGCTCGAACTGTCCAGCGCCGCCGCCGTCCGCGCAGCAGTGCTGGCCGACGCAGGACCGGCTGTCTTGAGCAGACTGGCCGTCGCCGACGATCTCGAACTCGGACGTCTGCGCGCCGTCGAGGTGGCCGGCCTCGAACTCCGCCGCGCCCTGCGCGCGGTGTGGGTGGGTGCCAGCACTCCCCCTGCGGGTGCCGCACGGGACCTGCTGAGCCACATCGCCACTGTCCGGCGCCATCGAAGCGAGTGATCGGCTCACAGATTCTGTTTGTGTCTTGATTGCTGTTCAGCCGCGCCACCAGCTCCTACCGTGACAATCATGCAGCAATCCACGCTCACACTCCCTCCGGCCGGCCACGTCACCGAGGCGCCGAAACCCCTGCTGCACCACGTCGGACCGAACTGGTTCGCCTCGGTGATGGGAACCGGGATCGTCGCCACCGCGGCAGCGAGCCTGCCGATCCACGTGCCGGGGCTGCGCGGCTTCGCTCAGGTGGTCTGGGTGCTGGCTGCAGCAGTGCTCGCCGTGCTCATCGTGGCGGTCGGCTCGTTCTGGCTGCGGCACCCCGCCGTCGCCCTCGGCCATGCGCGCAACGCAGCCATGGCGCACTTCTACGGCGCCGCCCCCATGGCGCTGCTGACGGTCGGCGCCGGGGCGCTGCTGGTCGGCGGCGACCTCATCGGCGCCGGCGCCGCCCTGCGGCTCGATTGGACGCTGTGGATTCTCGGTACGGCAGGCGGACTCATCACCGCGGCCGTCATCCCGTTCCTGATGGTCACCCAGCACGACGTCGGGCCCGACGCCGCTTTTGGCGGCTGGCTCATGCCGCTGGTGCCGCCGATGGTGTCGGCCGCGACGGGGGCTCTGCTCATTCCGCACATCGGCAGCCAGACCGGTCGCGCCACCCTGCTCTACGCCTGCTTCGCGATGTTCGGACTGTCGATGATCGCCGCGCTGATCATCACCACGATGATCTGGAGCAGGCTCGTGCACTACGGGACATCCGGCACCGCGCGGGTCGCCACGCTGTGGATCGTGCTGGGCCCATTGGGCCAGTCCATCACCGCGGCGGGACTCCTCGGCGGCACCGCGGCACTGGCCGTCGATCCGCAGATCGCGGGCGGGTTGCAGGTCTTCGCGGTTCTCTTCGGCGTACCCGTGTGGGGGTTCGCCGTGTTGTGGATCGTGCTGGCGACATCGCTGACCGTGCGAACCCTGCGCCGTGGCATGCCGTTCGCGTTGACGTGGTGGAGTCTGACGTTCCCCGTCGGCACATTCGTCACCGGCACAACGCAGTTGGCGCTGCACACCGGACTACCGGCCCTGCGCGTCGCGGCGGTGATCGGTTACGTGTGTCTGCTCGGTACGTGGTGTCTGGTGGCGACACGCACCGTTCACGGCAGCATCCGCGGCGAACTGCTCGGCCCTCGCTGACATCTCACAACTCACGCGTCCAGGAGGTAGACATGACAACACTGTCCGACGACGGCACCCGATTCCGGGGCGCCTCACCCGCCGATGCGCCGGCGGCCGTCGCAGACGACGGAAGCACCGCGGTGTCGGGCGCCGTGGCGTGGGCCCGTGACTCGGCGATCGCTCAACGGCCCGCGACACGCCTGCCCTTCGATCCACACGATCCCGCTGCTGCGCTGGCGCAGCTGCCTGAAGCGGTGCACCTGTTCGCGATCGGGGTGCCCAGACACCGACGCCGCTGGCCCGCTCTCACTCGGCTCGTCGGCACACTGCTCCCCCACCTCGAGGTAGCGCTCGTACCCGAGGGATACACACCCCGCCCGGGCGCACCGGTCGTCGTCGCCGTCGAGGGTTCGGTCGCCGACCACGGCGCGATCGAGGCCGCGTTCACCAGCGCTTCCCTGGCAGCCGCACCGCTGGTGGCGGTGCACTGCTGGAAAGAGCCGGGCGCGCTGAGCTTTCCGTCACCGGCCTGGTGTCCGATCGACTGGGCCGACCAGCGCGACCGCGAATGCGCACTGGTTGCGGAACGTCTGGCCGATCACAGCGGACGGTACCCCGACGTCATGGTGGACCGCGTCATCCGAACCGGTCAGCCCGGCAGTGCGCTGCTGCCGCTGGCACGCTCTGCCCAGCTCGTGGTGATCCCGGGCCGAGAGGACGGCCTGCTCGCCGCGAGGCTGTCGGCTCTCCTCGACGACGCCGCCGTTCCGGTTCTGCTCACGTGAGCCCACCTCACAGGGTCCGCGATCTGCGCATGCCACGCAGGTAGCCTGCACGGATGCCGTCGACGCCCCTACCCGTGGTGCTGGCCACGCTCGCGCTTCGGCGCGGGCTCAAGCGCTTCGCCGACAGGTTGGTGCCGCCGCAGTTCGCGATGCTCGACCTCGGTGAGGGTGTCGCCGGAGTGCAGATCGCCGCAGCAGTCGCCGAGCTCGGGATCGCCGATGTGCTCGCCGCCGGGCCGATGACCGCCCATCAGATCGCGACGCGTCTCGACTGCGACCCGGAGGCCACTCATCGCCTCCTGCGCGGGGCGGTCGCGGGTGGCCTCTGCACCCTGGACCGTCGCACGGGTGCGGCCCGACTGACCCCCATGGGTGCGGTGCTGCGCAGTGACCATCCCTCGTCACTGCGGGCGTGGATGCGCTACAAGGGAATGCGGTCGACGGTCGACGCGTGGGGTGGTCTCGCGGCGAGTGTGCGCAGCGGCCGAAGCGCTTTCGAGCTCGTGCACGGTGTGTCGGTGTGGGAGTGGTATGCGGCCCATCCCGACGAGCAACAGATCTTCGCGGCGACGATGCGGCAGGCGACCAGCATGATCGCGCGCGGGATCGCGCGCGTCTACCCATGGCCCGACGGTGCGGTGGTGTGCGACGTCGCCGGCGGAATCGGGACGCTGCTGTCGGTGATCGTGACCGAGACCCAGGCGGAGCTGCGCGGAATCCTGGTCGACAGTCCCGCCATGCTCGCCGAAGCGGACCGCTTCCTCGCCGAACGCGGCGTCGCCAGCCGGATCGAGCGCGTCGAGGGAGACATCTTCGGTTCCGTCGACGCCACCGCCGACGTCTACATCCTCAAAGACGTCCTGCACGACTGGGACGACGACCGCTGCTCGACCATCGTCGCGACCGTGGCGGCGAGCATGCCCGTCGGCGCCACACTCCTGGTGATCGAATACCTGCAGCCGCGCAACCGTCCGAATCCGTTCTCTCCGTTGCTCGATCTGCACACTCTCACCCAGCGCGACGGCGGCAGGCTGCGGTCGAAAGAGGAGATCGAGAGGTTGCTCGTCGGCGCGGGACTGCGGCCCACCGGTCGGACCTTCTCCGTCGTGCCGCACGACATCATCGAGGCGACGAAGATCGCGCACTCCTGACCCGTCGGCGACACACGGCGCGTGCGTACCGTCGTCATCATGGACACGTCGACCTCGGACCTGCCGCTGCATGTGAAGGCCTCGCTCGGTAGCGGAGCGTCGTTCTGGCAGACCAAGACCGTCGCCGGCCTCCAGGCGATCACGCTCACCGACGGTCCGCACGGCGTCCGCGTTCAGCACGCCACGGCAGACCATCTTGGTCTGGGCGCCAGCTCACCCGCGACCTGCTTTCCGCCGGCTGCGGGCTTGGCCCAGAGCTGGGACCGCACTCTCGTCCGCCGGGTCGCGGCCGCCATCGCCGACGAGGCCCGCGCACTCGGGGTGAGCGTGGTGCTCGGCCCCGGTGTCAACATCAAGCGCGATCCGCGCTGCGGGCGCAATTTCGAGTACTACTCCGAAGATCCGTTGCTGAGCGGCAGCCTCGGCGCTGCATGGGTCGACGGCCTGCAGGACCGAGGCGTGGGCGCCTCGGTCAAACACTTCGCCACGAACAACGCCGAGACCGACAGGATGCGCTCCGATTCGCAGGTCGATGCGCGGGCACTACGGGAGATCTACCTGAAGAGCTTCGAGCTCGTGGTCACCCAGGCGCAGCCCTGGACCGTGATGTGCTCCTACAACAAGATCAACGGCGTCTACGCCTCGGAGAACAGGTGACTGCTGACCGACGTCCTGCGTGGGGAGTGGGGCTTCGACGGGTTGGTGGTCAGCGACTGGGGTGCGGTCGCAGACAGGGTCGCGGCGCTGGCGGCCGGTCTGGACCTTGCCATGCCCGGAGGTGACGCGACGATGGACGACGATGTCGTCGCCGCCGTCGGGCAGGGCCGGCTCGACCCGGACGTGGTCGACGAATCCGCCGCTCGCGTCGTGCGGCTGTTACGGCGCGCGGCTGCTGCCGAACCGGTGGCCATCGATCGACACGCCCACCACCTGCTGGCCCGTGAGGCAGCGGCGCGCAGCATCGTGCTGCTCAAGAACGACGACGCGGTCCTCCCGCTGACTGCGCACGAAACCGTCGCTGTGATCGGTCGTTTCGCCGTCCAACCGCGCTACCAGGGCGGTGGCAGTTCACACATCAACGCGGCCGAGCTCGACGTGCCCCTCGACGAGATCCGGGCCCGCGCCGGCGGGCAGGTCACTTTCGAGGACGGCGCTGACGACACCGACGCCGCCGTCTCCTCGGCTCGTGCCGCCGACGTCGCCGTGGTGTTCCTCGGCCTCTGGGATGAGGACGAGTCGGAAGGTCACGACCGCACGCACATCGATCTCCCGGCTGAGCAGATCCGGCTGCTGGAAGCCGTCCGCGCGGTGCAACCCCGCACGATCGCGGTGCTCTCGCACGGCGGTGTCGTGAGATTGTCGGAGGTGAACCGCTGCGCCGCAGCGATTCTCGATGGCGCTCTGCTCGGGCAGGGCGGTGGCGCCGCGATCGCCGACGTTCTCTTCGGTATCACCGACCCGTCGGGCAGACTCGCCGAGACAGTGCCCGTCCGCCTGCAGGACGTGCCCTCGTTTCTCACCTTCCCCGGCGAGCACTCAGAGGTGCGTTACGGCGAGGGCGTCTTCGTCGGGTACCGGGGATACGACGCCCGCGACATCGAGGTGACCTTTCCGTTCGGGCATGGACTGTCCTACACCGACTTCCGCTACAGCGAGCTGTCCGCCGCCGTGGACGACGCCGGCGTCACCGTGTCGGTCACGGTGACCAACATCGGCGATCGGTCCGGCCGGGAGGTCGTCCAGGTGTATCTGGCCTTCCCGGAGTCGGCCGTCACCCGACCACCCCAGGAACTCAAGGCGTTCGACGTCGTCGAATTGGAGAGCGGGGCCGACGCCACTGTGACGATGAACATCCCGCGGACCGAGCTCGCGCACTGGGACGACCGCATCGAGGAGTGGGTCGTGGAAGGCGGCCGATGCTGCGTGAGAGTGGGTAGATCAAGCCGAAACATCATGTGCAGTACGGATATTGAGGTGTCGGGCGATCCCGTGCACATTCCGTTGACGACGGACTCCACACTGGGTGAACTGCTCGCCGATCCTGTCGTCGGCCCGCGGCTGCTCCAGCTGTTCCAGGCCATGGCCCCGGGGGACGGCCTCGGAACCGACATGCTGACGATGATCTCGTCGATGCCGCTGAGCCGCCTGAGGACTTTCGGGGCAGGCGAGGCCGTGGCTGCCGTGGAGCGGATCCTCAGCGCCGGCGCGGAATCCCCCGCGGAATCCCGGTAGCCCACAGCGCCCAGGCGATCAGCACGGGCTGGAACAGCAGCCTGACGAACCGGCTGGTGTCATTGTTCAGCCCGAAACCGTCGGCCTGATTGACGAATTGGGCGATGTTTCCCGGGAAGATCAGCACGAAGAACGCCGCGAGCAGCCTGCCGACCAGAACACGGTCCCGCCGCAGCAGCGCGAGTCCGACGCCCAGGGTGATCTCCACACCGCCCGAGGCCATCACGACACCATCGGCGTCCATCGGCACCCATGTGGGCACCTGCGCCTGGAACTCCTTGCGCGCCCAGAACAGGTGGCTGAAGCCGGCGAAGACCATCGCACCCGCCAGCACCAGACGACCGATGGTCCGGGCACGGGTGGTGGGTGGCGGAGCAGACAGTTCGGACACAGGTGAACCTCTCGTGGTTGTCAGGTCGGTGATGTCAGTCGGCGGCGCGTGCGTGCAGGTCCGCGGTCACCTGCTGCAGGGCGTCACGCAGCACAGCGAGATCCGCGGCGGCCGACTGGTTCGAGCCCAGCAGCCGGTCCGGGATGCAGGCCGCACGGTCTTCCAGGGCGCGACCCTGCGCTGTCAAGGAGATCTCGACGCGCCTCTCGTCGGCGGCGCTGCGCTGACGGCGCACGAGGCCGGCCGACTCCAAACGCTTGAGCAGGGGCGACAAGGTGCCCGAGTCGAGATGGAGGCGATCACCCAGATGGCCGACCGTGCAGGGTTCTTCCTCCCACAGCACCATGAGCACCAGATACTGCGGGTAGGTGAGCTGCAATTCCTCCAGAAGCGGTCGGTACGCAGCCGTGACAGCACGCGACGCGGAGTACAGCGCGAAGCACAGCTGCTCATCCAGACGGGGGCCGGGCACGCCAGAACTGTATCGCACGCAGCTCAATTGTGGACAATACGTTTGCGGACGTTTGCGCATGCACTGCCGCACATCGCGTACCCGTCCACACCCCGGCGTCGGTACCGTGGTAGCCACTATGGCCCGACAGCGCAGCGTGGTGCGGTCGGCGTTCGTCGCCACCCTCGTGGCGATCAGCGCCGCGCTCGGTTCGGCGACGGCATGGGCCGGCGGACTCGGTGACTACCTGTGGGAGCGTCGCCCTCTCGTCGTTTTCGCCCCCGCCGGAGACGACCCGAGGTTGACGGAGACTCTCCGCAGAATCGAAGATGCCCGGTGCGGGTTCACCGACCGCGACATGGTGCTCGCGGTGGTGGTCGCCGGCGGCAGCAGCACTCTAGACGGCGCGGTGATGGACCCAGGTGAGGTGGATCGCCTGCGGCAGCGGTACGCCGTGGCTCCGGACGCGTTCACCGTGGTGTTGGTCGGCAAGGACGGCGGCGAGAAGTGGCGCACCGACGACGTCCCGGATCTCGAGGTCGTCTACTCGGTGATCGACGGTATGCCCATGCGGAGCCGTGAGATGGGCTCCACCGCGGATGTTTGCTGACATGTCGCGGAATCGACTGTGGCTGTTGAGCATCGGTCTCATGGTCTCGGCTCTGGTGGTGTCATGCGGACGGCCTGCCAACGCGGACGAGACGACGATCGCGCCGAGCGGCGGTGCGGTGAGTCTGGTGGCGCTCGACAACGCCGACGCCGTGGCCGGCTGGACCACGGTCAACGATCCGGTGATGGGCGGAAAGTCGACCTCCCGCGTGGCATTCAGCGGAGGCGGCCTGGAGTTCTCGGGCACGTTGTCGTTGGAGAACAACGGTGGGTTCGCCTCTGCCCGCAGTCCACAGGGTCCCGGCATCGGGCAGCGCGCGGCGGGCGCTACGGCGCTGACCGTGCGGGCCGTCGGCGACGGCAAGACCTACGTGCTGAAGGCCGGCGTCGCCGGGCACCCGTGGTCCTACATCCAACGGTTCCGCACCGACGCCGGGATCGCGGGCGACTACGCGCTACCCGTCGCGGGGTTCGAACCTGTCGGGATGCGTCTGGACCCTGAACCGAACGCCCCGCGCCTGCTCGATCCCTCCACCATCGACGAGGTGGCCGTCTACATCCTCGACAAGCAGCAAGGCCCGTTCACGATCACGATCACCGGCATCGACGCAAACCCCTGAGGGGCGTGGTCAGTTGCGCGGCGTGGTGGTGATGTGGACGTGGTCGTAGTGACCGTATCCGGACGCCTGAGGGCCGGCCGGGGTGGAGTACGTGCCGCGCCAGATCACGTCCTGCAAGCCGAAGCGCGACGCGTTCGCGAGTGCGAATGCCCGGATCTGATCACCGAGCGCGATCCCCTCGGGACTGTCGGGATTGGGGATCATGATGTCGATCGCGAGGCCCCGCGGATGCCAGGGCTTCGAGTCCGGACGCACCCCGTCGATGGTGGAGATCTGCGGGAACTGAGCGCTGACAGCTCGCGCGGCCAGGATCGTATTGGGTTGTAGCCCGGCCTCATTGGCGACGCCGACCGGAAGGGCGTCGGAGATCTCGGGCGGCGGGGCGAGGTCGCCGGGTGGCAGACCGGGCATCGCGACGACAGCCGGGTCCTGAGGTACGGGAGGCGCGGCCGGCGGTGGGGGCGGAACCGCAGCGTCGATGACCGCTTGCTGCTGCGGGGTGAGTGCCGCGTACTGCTTCTCCGCAGCCGCGATCCGCCGGAGGAGGTCCTGCCATTTGGCCTGCAGTTCGGCTCGGATCGCTGCGGCGCGTTCCGCCGCTGCGCGGGCGTCGGCGGCCGAGCGCTCGGAGGCCCGGGCAGCGGCCTCTACCTGGTGGCGTGTCTGCCGATACGACCGCACCTGCGCAGTCGTCGTCGCGTCCATCAGGTGCTGCAGCGACAGGCGGTCGATGAGGCGCTGCGGGGACGACGCGGTGAGCACCGTCGCCATCTGGTTGTCCCCGCCGCTCGTGTAGTTCATCGCCGCGAGGCGGTCGACCGCATCCTGCAGGGGTGCGAGCCGGGTGTTCGCGTCGGCCAGTGCAGCTTCATCACCGCGTACGCGATCCTCGGCCGCGCTGACCTCAGCCTGCTTCGTGTCTGCGTCACGCTGCGCCGCGGTGACGGCCTCGCGACTCGCAACCGCTTGCCGAGAGAGCTCGTTCAGGGTGTTCAGCGCCTCGTCGGCGGGATCGGCATGCGCGGGACCGATCGTCACGGAGACCACCAGCAGGGCGCCCGCCACGCCGGTGAGCGTCTCCCGTAGATGGCGCATGCGGATTGTCACGATCCCTTGTTCTCGGAATGGCCCCGGCCGGGGCGATCGACGTCCCGCGCAAGGCTACGAACTGCACCCGAGGATGTCTAGCTGAGTGTCGCGCTCAGTTGATGATCTCCCCGCCGTCATCGGCGAGCAGGACAGCCAACCGTTCCCGCCACATCTGCAGCTGCTCTGAAGTCAACCGCTGCCACTCGGTGACCTCGGCGACCACCCGCAGCGGAGCGGTGCTGCGGTACGAGCGGGTCGGATTTCCGGGGAACTTCTTGTCGGTCACGTTCGGGTCGTCCTCGAACTCTCCCATCGGGTCCACCTGGTAGACCCGAGGCGTCGGTGACCCGTCCGCCAGTTCCGCGGCGATCTCCGCAGCCAACCCCGCGCCGTCGACCAGCGCGGTGAAGTAGATGTGGTTCATCACGATCTCGGGGCGGTAGTTGGACGGTCTCCCGGCGGTCAGCAGGTCGCCGACTGTCAGGTCCGCGATCGTGCCGTGAAAGAACGGGCCGTTCTCTAGGGGTGGAGCCACTGGGCGGTCCTTCCGAGCGAGGGACAGGGGCCGCGCCAGCATGCCGGAGCACCGGGGTCTTGCCGCAAGCCCCCTACGCTCGCTTAACCTGAGGTGGGAGGTTCGATCACCCCGCGATGACCAGGCGCACCGACGCCGATCGCCGCGACACCAAAGACGTGACCGAAGCCGGGCGGAAATCGGTCCTCGCCACGGCAACCGAGGTACCGATGACCGTGCCGGTGGCAGCACCGGCCGGCGTCGCGACGGTGATCTCCGCGCCGGGCGCGCCGTAGATCCCCGCGCAATCGCCGCCCGCACACGCTCCCGTCGACGGGTCGATGCGGCCCGCGAAGATGTCGTTCAGCCAACCCGCCATCAGGGTCTGGGCGGCCGACTTGTTCTGCTCGGTCGGGAAACCCTGATTGAGATAGGAGATGAGCTGGATGGCCCGGCTGCCGCCCTGCATCGAATCCAGATGCTGCCCGTTGTCCAGCACCACCCCGTTGAAGTGTCCCGGCCGGTGCTCGTTGAGTGCTTGGTCGACACGGCGGGGCGAGCCGTCCTCCCTGGGCGCGCCGAGCTCGAACACCGGGATGTAGGTGTCCAGACCCTCGAGCTTGTCCAGCGCGCCCGCCAGCACCGTCCCCGGCGGTGCGCCGTCGAGGGTCATGATCCCCACGAGGTGGTTGGTCGCCCCGCCGGCGACGACGGCTTCGGCGTAGTAACCGGCCGCACCTGCGGCCACACCCGCGCCCAGCGAGTGGCCGACCAACGCGAACCGGTCCGGCAGCGCGGCGGTCGCGCCGTAGCGCTTGGCGAAGCCTGCAGCCACCGCGCTGGCCGTCAGTGCGTCACGATCACCGAGCAGCAGCTGCGCGGTCGCGCGGTACACCTGATCATCGCCGAGCCAGAAACCGTCGCGCACATAGGGATTGGATGACAGCGTCGGGACGACGACGATGCTATGGGTACGCTCGGCGAGCCACGACGCGGTGTAGCTGTACATCGCGCCCACACCCCGGTAGCCGTGCTGCAGATAGATGAACCGCTCCGGCAGTTCGTCGCCGTCGGGGTAGTACCAGTCCGCTCGAACGAAGCGGCCATCGGTGATCTCCAACCGCGAGCTGCGAACGGTGACGTCCACGCCCGGCGGTACCACCGGCGGTCCGGCGACGACGCGGATCGCCGCTCCGACGATCTCTGTCACCAGGGACTGGATGACCTCCTCGAGGGTCCGGCGCTCCGGCGCGGATACCAGCGCTGAGGGGCGATTCGGTGAAACACGCTGTGCTGTCGTCTCGTACGCGATCGTTCGTGCGTTGGCAGGTGGCGTCGCGGGCGCGTCATCGATCACCGTATCGGCCGGCACTCTATCGACCGGCTCGGGCTCTGACTCCGACTCGGGAGCAACGACGTCGTCCATCGCGTCAGAGGCATCCGCGTCGCGTGCGTCGTCGATGTCTGTGTCTTTGTCGTCGGTGCCCGTGTCGTCTGCCCCGTCGTCGTCGGCATCCACGTCGGCGACGTCTGCGTCGGTGTCCGCGCCTTCAGTGTCCGTGTCGTCCGCGTGGGCTCTGTCCGTGTCAGTGACTCGGGTGTCCTGATCGGCGTCCGTCGTCTCGGAGTCCGTCTTCGTGGCCTCTGTGGCCGAGTCATGCGACGCACGGGGGCCGCGGTGGGTCGTCTCCGAGGCACTGCTCGAGGTACCTCCCGTGTCAGAACCCGTGTCCGCCGACGCCGCGTCGGCACCCGCGATCATCGCCGCCGACATCCCCGCGGCCACCACACCGGCACCCATCCACGCTGACAGTTGCGACATTCGACTCCCACCTCGATATTGACGCCTGCGTCACTGCAGTCGTCGACACCATAGGGCGGCTCGCGGGTCGAATAGACACAAATCAGAATCTGGTCATTTTTCGGTAGTGACCGTATCAATGATACGGTCACTTGCATGTCCGAGGGCTCCCGGCTCAACCACCTCTCCTACGTGGTGCTGGGCGTCGTCGCCGTGCGTGGCCCCACCACCTCGTATCAGCTCAAGCAGTACGTCGCTGAATCCATCGCCTACCTGTGGCCCCTCCAGCACGCGACGCTGTATCGCGAACCGCGCCGACTCGAGGACTGCGGCCTGCTGCACTCCGAGACAGAAGCCGGCGGCCGACGTCGCCAGTTCTTCACGATCACACCGGTTGGCCTTGACTGCCTGAGAAACTGGCTGCGCGACCCGGGTACCTCACAGCCGTCGGAGTTGCATGACGAGGCGCTGCTGAAACTCCATTTCGGCGAGCTCGCCGATCCCGCGAGCACGCGTGAGCTCGCCGAGAACCAGATCGTGGAACGCAAGACCCGATTGGCGTACTACACCGACTTGCAGCGCCGCTACCAGGATCGGCCCGGTCTGGGCTACCCCCTGGCGACGTTGCGGGCGGGCCAGATGATCGAGAAGGCCTCGATCGCCTTCTGGCGCGAGATCGCCGAGACCGCAGACGAACTGGCTTCCCCGCGTCCAGGACACGACGGATCATCCCCCACGACAGTGCAACCCGAGCGAAAGTGACTGCCCCATGGCCTTACCCGAGATCTTGCGTGACAACCTCACACTTCCCGCCGTCGCAGCCCCCTTGTTCCTGTGCTCGGGACCGGAATTGGTGATCGCACAGTGCAGCGCCGGCGTCGTCGGATCCTTCCCCGCACTCAACGCCCGACCGGGCCCGGCGGTGCGCGAGTGGTTGGAACAGATCACCACCGCGTTGGACACCCGGCGCCGCGACCATCCCGACCTCGTGACGGCACCCTTCGCCGTGAACCAGATTGTCCACAAATCGAACGCACGTCTCGACGAGGACGTCCAGGCGTGCATCGACTTCAAGGTCCCCATCGTGATCACCTCACTGGGCGCTCGCGCGGACGTCAACGACGCCATCCACTCCTACGGCGGCATCGTGCTGCACGACGTCATCAACGACACGTTCGCGCGCAAAGCCATCGACAAAGGCGCTGACGGCCTGATCGCCGTCGCCGCGGGAGCAGGTGGGCACGCCGGTACCATCTCGCCGTTCGCACTGGTGCAGGAGATCCGCGCCTGGTTCGACGGACCGCTCCTGCTCTCCGGTGCCATCGGACACGGCCGCTCCATTCTGGCCGCTCAGGCCGCCGGCGCCGATCTCGCGTACATCGGTTCAGCCTTCCTGGCGACGACGGAGGCGCGCACCGAGGCCGCCTACAAGGACATGATCGCCGCCAGCGGTGCAAACGACATCGTGTACTCGAACCTCTTCACCGGTGTGCACGGCAACTATCTGCGCGGCTCCATCGAGGCGGCCGGTCTGGATCCCGACAACCTGCCCCAATCCGATCCCTCGACAATAGATTTCGGTTCGGGTGGGAACACCGATGCCAAGGCGTGGAAGGACATCTGGGGCGCCGGGCAGGGTATCGGCGCCATCCGCGAGGTGGTCTCCACGGCAGAGTTGGTGTCACGCTTGAGCGAGGAGTACACCGCCGCGCGCACCCGGCTGTTCGCCGAGGAGCGGGCCGCAGTGTGACACGGGTTCACATCGCGTAGCGATGCACCTTCTCCGGATGGATGACGATCCGCACCCACTGCTCGCTCATCATCGCCGCGAGATCCTCTGCGCGACGGGAATCCCGGAGGTCCCAGTAGCGCGGCGCGAGTCGCTCGAGCAAGGCGCGCGCTCCGTCGTCGGCCACTGTCGCGGTGCCCGTCACCGACACCCACTGTTCCCGCTCACCGACGGGAGCGGTCACCACCAGCGACGCGCGGGAATCCCGGCGAAGCCGGCGTACCCGGGTGGTGTCCGGTGCGCTGAACAGCGCAATGTCTTCCGTGTCGGTCACCTCGAACCACACGGGTCGTGGTTGTGGGGGCCTCGTCCCCTCGGCGGTGGACAGGAACCCGTAGAGGGGGCGGCGCAGCAGGCGCAGATCGTCGTCCGTGAAGCAGGAGCCGGTCGAATCGGTCATGCCCATGATTCAACCTCGGCAAATCGGACGAGTACATGGGTTGCGATCCGGAATTCCTTTGCGATCCTCTATCGTCGGCGTCATGGACGCATTCGGTGATCTCTTTCGCGGCGTACGGGCGCACGGATCGCTGTTCGGCAATTCTGTCCTGACGCCGCCGTGGTCGCTGCACTTCGTCGACGGTGCACCGCTGACTCTGTGCGCGGTCCTCGGAGGCGGCGGGTGGATCGTCCCCGAGAACGCCGCGCCGCAACGCATCGACTCCCATGAGACGGTCGTCGTGCGCGGCCCCGGAACGTTCACGTTCGTCGACGCGCTCGACACGCCGGCCGAGCCGATGGCCTGCGGTGAGTTCTGCGCGATCCCCGAGCAGGGTGGAACCCGCCACCGCCTGGGGTGGGCTGAGCCTCACACAGATTCCGGCGCAACCACTTTGATCGTCGGTGCGTATCCCCTGCGCGGAGAGATCAGCCGGCGGCTGCTGGATGCCTTGCCCGTGATCGTGCACGCCGGCGCCGACGCGACCGGCGACGCTGTACTCGTTCATCTCGCCCAGGAGGTCGCCGTGGATGCGCCGGGACAGCAAGTGGTGCTCGACCGACTCCTCGACTGGATGCTGGTGTGCACCATCCGCGGGTGGTTCGACCGGCCCGGCGGTGAGCCACCGGCCTGGTGGGTGGCTCAGCGCGATCCGGTGGTGGGTGACGCACTGCGCCTTCTGCACTCCGATCCGGCGGCGCCATGGACGGTGGCGACCCTGGCCGAACGCATCGGGGTGTCGCGATCCACTCTCGCAAAACGTTTCGCCGATCAGATGGGGGAAGCTCCGCTCACGTATCTGACCCGTTGGCGGATGGCCCTCGCGGTGGACCGGCTGACCGACGAACCCAGCCTGTCGATCGCCGACGTGGGCCGCTCAGTCGGCTACACCGACCCGTTCGCGTTCAGTACGGCGTTCAAGCGGGTGCGGGGCGTCAACCCACGAGACTTCCGGCGGGACGCGCTGCGCCGCTCATAACAACCACTGTGCCAGCGGATTGAGCAGGTACCGGAGCGAGAACGCCTCGTACAGTGCGCCTACGACCAGCAAGCCGGCCGCCGGCATCGCAAGCCACCCGAGCTGTCTCAACCCGCCGAGGTAGCCACCTCGATGAGTCTGCGCGCCAACGTTTTCAGGGCGTATCCACGCCTTGCCCAACAAAAAGGCCCCGAGCACCAGGAGGATGTACGCCTGGAGCTCGATGAGCAGTGTGACGGAGTGAGGGATCAGAGCGACCCAGCCGATATCGCTCGCTGGTGCGAGAGCCGCTCCCGTCTGCGCGGCCCAATACGCGAACAACGCCATTCCGGCGAACGGCACGATGAGGGAGGGAACGACGATCGTCATCAGGCTGAGCTTCAGGCTGTTCACGGCCAGGATGACGAGGGCGAAAAGCCAGGGATTGCGGAAGATCGACAGGACGAGCTCTGCCGTGCCGTCTTGTTCCAACCGCACCTGCTGGCCGTGCTGTAACCCCGGGAACACGAGCCCGGCGCCGAACCCCGCCAGAACCAGACCGTAGGTGGCTACATTCAGCCCCAGGTACACCCGGCGGTTGTCCATGACGACCTGGACCGGCCGCCACCGGGACAACGTATGTAAGTCAACGCTTTTCGACATGCGCATTCTCATCTTTCAGTATGCTGGCGACGGCGATGCGCAGAGTCATCGCCTCGAAGGGGAGTCGCCCTCGGTCGCCCGGAAGCGCGCGCTCGAGCGAGAGGCCGTTGACCACGGTGCCGAGGAATCGCGCCGCGATGTCGATGTCATCCGTAGCAAGGGCCTGTTCGTCTCGTAACACCCTGAGCCACTTGGCAATCTGGTGCAGGTTCAGCCGCTCGAGCGCAAGAAACGAATGGGTCGCGTCCTCCGACGGCGGCGAGACGACGTACGCGTCGTGCAGTGCTCGTATGTACTGGCGCGCCCGATCACCCGTGCCCACTTGGGAGAGCAGCAGTTGCAGGCAGGCCAGCAGCCGCTCGGCCGGAGGGACGGCGGTGTCGTGCATGGGGTCGTCCGGGATGTCGAGGTCGTACAAGGCGGCGACGACCGTGTCGATCAGCTCTTGCTGGGTCGGGAAGAAGTGGCGCAGTGAGCCGACGCTGACGCCGGCGCGCGCAGCGACCGCACGCACGCTCAAGCGCGAGGTCGGGTTCTCGCCGAGCATGGTCGCCGCGGCGATCAGAATTTTGTCTCGCGTGCTGTGTGTGACGGAATCGGGCATCCAGCGGCACCTCCGCCCACCTTTCTAGCACACTGTACTAGTGCTGGGCGATTCTGCCGTCGTGCGGTGCGGTGCGCCGTCAGCGCGCCGTGGCTGCCGCCTTCACCAGGACGTCGGCGGCAAGGAGACCGAGATTGTTGGCCGCCAGGGGACTGTCCCCGCTGAGCAACTTCCGATCCTGGTGCACCTTGCCGGTCATGTCGTCGTTGAGGACCGTAATGCCCTGCGCCTTCAGAGATTCGGCCAACAGCCATTGCAGATGTCCGGGGATGTATCCCATGTCGACGTTGGCTCCCTCGTCGAGGGCATCGGGGAACACGCACATCGAGTAACCCGCGAAGGGTGACCGACGACCGTTCTGGCCGACCGCCAACAGCGCGGCCGGTCCGTGGCACAACGTGATGATGTATCTCTCGCGGTTCAGCGCCCAGTCCAGAGTTTCGGCCACCAGCTCGGAGTCCGGCAGCCCGATGAGCGCTCCGTGCCCGCCGGGGATGAGCACTGCGAGGTAGTCGGAGTCTTCGCCGAGTTCATCGGCGACGACGTCGGAGAGCTTCTTGGGCTGCTTGAGTTTCGGCTTCAGTGCCTCATGGGCGTGCGCGACGGTCTGATCCTCGGCCGGCAACGCCCACAGCTCCAGCTTGGCCGGGTAGCCGGTGACCGTGGCGATCTCGACCTCGAAACCCGCCTCCATCAGATGATGAAGCGGCAGAAGTGTTTCCACGGGGTGGTTTCCGGTGGAGAACAGTACTCCGTTCTTGCACAAGAGGTAGCGTTCCTCAGCGGCTATCGTCAAGATCTTCCATCGGCCCCCGGTATAGGCGCCCTGGTGCTCGACCCGGTCGAAGTCGGTCCGGGGTGGAACGTATTGAGTCAACGAATACGGCGAAGGAAAGAACGCGTTGTCTTCGGCCTCATCGGGGCGGGGCTCGCGGCTCACGTCATCACTGGTGGTGGTCATCGGTCATCCCTTCCCGTCGATTCTTCAACTGTTCGGGAAGTGGCCATCGATCGCAAGGCTGCAGGGCTAACTCATCTGGTGGATCTGGATCAGGTTGCCGCAGGTGTCGTCGAGAACGGCCGTCGTCACGGGTCCCATGGCCGTCGGCTCTTGTGTGAAGGAGACCCCGAGCGCACGGAGCCGCTCGTATTCGGCGTGGACGTCGTCGACAGCGAATGACGTGAAGGGGATGCCGTCGGCCGCGAGCGCTTCTCTGAACGGCGTCACCGCGGGGTGACTGTCCGGTTCGAGCACGACTTCGGCGCCCCCGGGCTCCTCCGGTGACACCACCGTGATCCACCGGTGCTCGCCCATCGGTATGTCGTGTTTGGCTTGGAAGCCAAGCACTTCGGTGTAGAACTTCAGCGCCTTGTCCTGCTCGTCGACGAAAACGCTAGTCAGGGTGATCCTCATGTCGATTCCTTCTCGTCGGTGTCGGACCCGGCTTGGTCAGCCATCGCTCGACGATCGGTTCCAGCGGCGTGGTGTCGATGTCGTGGTACTTGAAGCGGCCCTCGCGTCGCGTGGTCACCAGTCCCGCGGCCTCGAGAACGTCGAGGTGTTGGGAGATCGCCTGACGCGACGAACCGAGGCCGTGCTTGGACGCCAAGCGTGCGCAGATCTCGAACAGCGTCTGCCCGTTGCGGTCGGTGAGCTCGTCGAGGATCGTCCGTCGCGTGGGATCGGCCAACGCCTTGAAGACATCGCCCACACTCCGCCACGTTAGGCAAGTGAGCACTTGCGTGTCAATGGTCTGCGCCGCGGACCAACCACGGGGTTTCCAGGGGGCGCGTCGCCATCTCCGCTGGCAACGTGGTTGGCGTGCCCACCGAGACCCCGAAGAAGATCACCGTCATCGGCGCGACCGGATTGATCGGCCGCCGACTGGTCCCCGTGCTCAGCGACCGCGGGCACGAGGTCACGCAGGCATCTCGGGCCACGGGAACCGATCTGCTCACCGGCGACGGTCTGGACACGGCCCTGTCCGGCGCGGACGTCGTCATCGACGTGAGCAACTCCGCGACGCCGGACGATTCCGCCGAGGTGTTCTTCGAACGAGCTTCGGCCAACCTGTCCGCCGCCGCAGCACGGGCGGGCGTCGGCCACTACGTCGTCCTGTCGATCGTCGGCGCGGACCGGATGGCCGACCAGTCGGGGTACATCCGAGGCAAGGTGGCGCAGGAGCGGGCGGCGGCGAAAGCCGGCATCCCCTGGACGGTTCTGCGCGCCACCCAGTTCCACGAGCTCGCCGAACCGATCACCGAATCCCTCGTCGCCGACGACGTCGTTCGGGCACCGGTGGCCCTGATACAACCCATCGACTCCACCGAGGTGACAGCCGTTCTGGCCGACATCGCGACAAGCCGGCCGCTCAACGCCGTTCATCACGTCGGCGGACCGGAGAAGATGACCTTCGCCGACATGGCTCGTACCGTCATGCGGCACCAGGGCCGAACGCTCGACGTCATCGACGATCCGTGCGCCACCTACAGCGGGCTGGCGATCGATTACACGACACTCGTCACGGGCGACGATGCCGAATTAGGCACTACGCGGCTCGAGGACTGGTTGTCACGCCGCTGACCACCCGGCTTGATCGCCTACGGTGGAGGTCACAGCCGATCGCCAGGGGGACCTTGTCATGGATCGATCACTCTCGCGCGTAGTGCTGGTCATGTCTGCCGCCGCCGTCGTCCTCGGCGGCGCGGCTTGCGCCAACGACCGCACCGACCCGCCCACGCCCTCGACACCCACCTCGCAGACTCAGGCGAGCTCGGCGGGAGGCGGGAGCACGCACGACAGAGTCGAGAAGCTACTCGACGAAGCAGAAGAAGCATTCGACGCGCCGGCGAGAACGTCGTCGGCCGGCAACACCGACAAGACCGTGGACAACATGTCCATCGTCGCCGACCGGTTGATGCAGGCGCACGAGCTCGCTCCCTACCGCAACGACCTCCTCTCCAGTGCGGCATCCGCGCAGATCGCCCGCAAGGACGTCGACGCTGCCGTCGCGCTCTACAAGCAGGCCCTCGACACTGCGCCGAATGATGTTGACGCGCAGTCGTATCTGGCCGGCTGGTCCCGGTATCTCGGCCGCCGAGCCGAGGCCGACAACTACGTCGATCAGATCCGGGCGCTGGATCCCGCACGCGCCGAGCAGTTGACTGCGATGTTCGCGACGATCGATGAGAAGGTCTCGACACCCCTGACCGATGCCCTTCCGGCGCTGCCGGAGCCAGGGCTCGCCATCGTGACGCTGGGGTATGCGTTGCACGAAGACGGGTCGATGGACGACATCTTGATCGCTCGTCTCCAGCAGACGAAGGCGGCGGCGCAGCGGTGGCCGGCTGCTCCCATCATCGTCACCGGCGGCGTCGAGCAGTCAGGTCGCACCGAAGGCGAGTCGATGAAGGAGTGGCTCGTCGACAACGGTGTCGCAGCCGATCGCATTCACGACGAGAACTTCGCGCGTTCCACGGTCGAGAACGCTTCCTACGGTGTGGAGGTGCTCGCCAGTGTGCGAGCGACGCACGCGCTGATCATCAGTTCGGCCAGTCATGTTCGCCGCGCGTTGACGGTCTTCCAGTTGGCCGCCGCCGACACCCTGGGAAACGACTTTATCTTCTCGGGCAGCGGCAGTGCCGACAAGCCGCTCGCCGAACTCGCCACCGCACGGCCCGACGAGCTTCTCTCGATCTACCGCGACGCTTTCAGTTCGATAGGCATGTGGAGCTACCGCAGTGCGCCGCTGCTCCGGCAGTAGCCACTGATCGCGGTCAGGACAGTGGGAGGTTCGGAGGAGAAAAGCCGGGATTGACCAGCGCGGTGGCGGAGGCTGTTCCGATCGGCCCCACTTCGTCGACGAGAAGCGCTGTTCCCGTTGCTATCCCGTCATGGCTGTGGTGCGTCAGGGCGGCCAAGCCGATGAACCGCCCCTGCGGATGTCGGCTCAGAGACACCGTGTAGTCGGCATTGATGAATGGCAGGCCGTCCGGGCCGAAGCCCGTGAGCGAGCTCGACACGTCACCCGCCATCGCCGCGGATCCGAAGGGAGTCTTGGGCAACGCGTCGACGATCGGCAGCAGATCGTGAAACCACACGTACTTCGGGCCGCTGTGCGCCCACGCCGCCAGACCGTCATGGGGGCTTGCGTCGTCCCGCCCCGCGGTGAACATCAGCATCGGCGCCTCATCGGGAATCGTGTCCGGCATCGCCGGCAGCGGCGGCATGTGCACATCGGCCGACCAACGCGGAGCCGACGGCTGCTCACCCGGGCGCAGATAAAGGAGACTCGCTCGCGCGATCGACTTATCGTCCTGGGTCATCACCACGTCGGCCAGAAGAAGGCGGCGCCCCGCCCGGACGACGTCGGTGGTCACCGACACGGGCGTCATCGCCGCGGGTCTCATCAGGTCCACGGTGAACCGAGCCGGATGCATGCCGGCCGCTTGGTCCGCGACATCACGCTCACCGATGAGGCCCAGCAGGCCACCAAGATAGTTGCCGCTGACGGTGTCGCCCCACGGACCGCGCGCCCAGGGTGTGGGCTCGAAGGCCTCGCGGCCGGCGTCGTCTGTGGTCAACGCGAAGAACGCTCGGGTACTCATCGCGCCTGACGATAGCGCCCGACAACGCTCACTCGACCGTCGTTCGAAAGATGGGCCAGTAGATCTCGGTCGCGGCGAAACTCGTTGGCTCGGACAGTGATCCTCCGAGATAGTGCTCGCGGGTCGGTCCCTGACCACTGATCAATCGTTCGTTGGCATACGTCCCCAGAGCCGCATACGTGCGGTCGATCCCTTCGTGATCGCCGGTGTGGGTGAGCACCGCATAGTCCGCGCGCGGGAGCACGTGGCCGCGGACGCCCCGCGGTGCGGACGCCGAATTCGGCGCAGGGACGAACAGGGTTGCTTCACCGTGGGATTCACTGAACAGGGTCCGTTCGTAGAGGCCACCGTAGAAAGCGGCGTCACGGCCGCCGGTGGCCGTTGACAGCGCATCCCCGAGCCTCGACAGCGTCCCCCCGAACCAGGTGTCGATGTCGTCGATGTCGATGACCGCACTGACCGACCAGACCGCGAGTGCCGGTTCCTGCCGCACCTCCACGGCGGCGGAGACGTCCACCGGGGCGAGGAGTTCGCGCAGCGCGCTCACGGTTTCACGAGTCTGCTGTAGCTGCTGCTCCATCTGCTCGAGGTGTGTGGTGATGATCTCGGTTCGGGCCATGGCGTCGTCGGTGCTCAGCAGCGCTTTGATGTCGGGAATGGACATGCCGAGCGAGCGGAACCGCCGGATGATGTGGGCGTGGTCGACCTGGCTGGTGTCGTAGAAGCGGTAACCGGTATGGGGGTCGATGTGGGTGGGTTCGAGGATCCCGAGATCGTGATAGTGCCGCAGGGCCTTCCTGCTGAGACTCGTCATCAGCGAGAAGTCACCGATCGACACCTGTGCACCCATGGCGTCCTCCTTGGCGGTTCGGCCGTCACCCGGGACGATTCTGCAGCTTCCCGTAGGGGCAAGGTCAACGTCGGATCGTCGGCTTGACCCTCCCCGTAGGGGAAGGTCCACGGTCGTCTCATGACAACTGCATGGGACGCACTCCCGGACACCATCACCACATTCATGACCGCAGTCGACGCCCGCCAGGTGGACCGCGCGCTGGCCACACTGACCGCCGATACCGTGGTGACCGACGAGGGTCACGATCACGCGGGACACGACATGATCGGGACGTGGATCGCGACTGCGGCCTGCGAATACACCTACACCACTGAGTTCACCGGCGCGACGACGACAGAGGCGGGCGTGGACGTCGGGCAACACCTCGAGGGCGACTTTCCCGGCGGTGTCGCCGATCTCACCTACCGGTTCACGCTGGACGGAACGCTGATCAGCCGGGTGGTGATCGAGCCGTGACGCGCCGCTGGTTCATCACAGGAGGCACGCCCGGCGGGCTCGGGGTGGCGTTCGCCGAGGCGGCGCTCGAGACCGGCGACCGCGTGGCGCTGACCTCTCGCCGGCGGCAGGAACTGGCCGCGTAGGCCGAGCAGTACGGGGACCGGGTTGTCGTGGTGCCGCTGGATGTCACCGACGCCGCGCAGGTGCGGCACGCAGTGCAGGCCGTCGAGGAGCAGTTCGGCGGCATCGACGTGGTGGTCAACAACGCCGGCCGCGGCTGGTTCGGGTCGATCGAAGCGATGGACGAGTCGACGGTGCGCGCCATGTTCGAGCTGAACTTCTTCGCGGTGCTGTCGGTGACGCGGACGGTGCTGCCGGGCATGCGCGCCCGCGGCAACGGCTGGATCGTCAACGTGTCGTCGGTGGCCGGGTTGGTCGCGGCGACCGGGTTCGGTTACTACAGCGCGACGAAGTTCGCCGTCGAGGCGGTCACCGAAGCGCTCCGCAATGAGGTGGCGGCACAGGGCATCTCCGTGATGGCGGTGGAACCAGGGGCGTTCCGCACCAACGCGTACGCCGGATTCGCGGATGAACCTGTAGAGGAACATATTTCGGAGTACCACGAGATGCTCGAGCAGGTGCGCGCTGCCTTCGCGGCGATGGACGGTGCGCAGCCGGGCGATCCGCGGCGAGGTGCGCGTGCGGTGATCGCGGCCATGGCGCAGAACCCGCCTCTTCGGCGACTTGTCCTCGGCAACGGCGGATTCGATGCGGTGGTCGACACACTCGAAGGCGCGTTGGCCGATATCCGGTCCAACGAGAAGCTCTCGCGTAGCGCCGATTTCCCCGAGTAGTCCTACCTTTTGAGTGTCGCCGCCAGGCCGGCCAGCGCCACGTCGACGGCGGCGTCGAGCCGGCCCTGCGGTACTCCTGCCGCAGCGTCGACCGCAAGCCCCTGCCCGATCGTGACGGCATAACCGGCCAGTGAGGCGGCATCGATGGCCGCGGCGTCTTCGGTCGCTGCAAGAGCTTTCGCGATCGCGTCTTCGATCCCCCGACGGTAATCGGCGAGCATCTGCGGTATGTGGGCGTTGCCCGGCCCGCAGGAGATACCGCCCTGGATGGACAGGCATCCGAGCGCGCTGCCGGCCCGCACGGCCCGGACAGTGTCGCGGAGGTAGGCCGCCAGCACGTCATACGCGTTGGACTGGGCCAGCAACTGACTCAGATGTCCGTGATAGCACTGCCTGTAGCGTTCCAGCGCACGAAGGAACAGTCCTTCTTTACTGCCGTACGCCGCATACAGGCTCGGCTTGTTGATACCCATCGCCTGCGTGAGCTCGGTTAGAGATGCGCCCTCGTAGCCGAGACGCCAGAACACATCGATGGCCGCATCGAGCGCGTCGTTCTCGTCGAAGGCTCGCGGTCGACCTCCCGCGTGCCGTTGCCCTGCGCTCATTGGACCGATTGTATTCCGGAGTCACCCGTTTTTTACCGTTCGGTATAGAACTGGTACCGTCGGCTGCGACCGATCGGTACAAAACTGGAGGATCCATGCCGAACCTTGCTGGCAAGACCGCGCTCGTCACCGGAGCGACGTCCGGGATCGGCCTCGCCGGGGCACGCGCGCTCGCGAATGAGGGGGCCCACGTGTTCCTGGTCGGGCGTCGTGAGGACGCACTCGCACAGGCCGTCCTGACAATCGGCGCCGCACACGCCACTCCCCTACGCGCGGATGTCACCTCGGACGCTGATCTTCAGGCGCTGGCGGCCACCATCGAGACCTCGGGACGTCAGTTGGATGTCGTTTTCGCGAATGCGGGCATCAACGAATTCGCGACGCTCGGCGCCCTCACCTGGGAGCACTACAGGAGAATTCTCGACACCAACGTCGGCGGAGTGACCTTCGCCGTGCAGACTGCGCTTCCGTTCTTGCGCGAGGGAGCATCGATCATTCTGTGCGGTTCGAATGCCGACGTGAAGGCCGCTCCAGGGGCGAGCGTGTACGCCGCGTCGAAAGCCGCGATCCGCTCGTTGGCTCGCACATGGGCCGCCGAACTCATTGACCGCAGAATTCGCGTCAACGTCGTCGCTCCCGGACTCACCGAAACACCCGGGCTCGCAGACCTTTTCACCGGGGCCGACGACGCACTGTCCGATTTGACTTCGACTGTGCCTCTGAAGCGCCGCGCCCGCGCGGAGGAAATCGGCGCTGTCATCGCCTTCCTGGCGTCGGACGCCAGTTCCTACATGACGGGGTCAGAAGTGTATGTCGACGGTGGCGTCAGTCAGTTCTGACAGTTCGGTCACCATGGGCGAACCGGGAGACCCCGGCTGACGACGAGGAGTGGGGCGGCGCCGTCAGGCGACCTGGTTGTCGGGTGGTGCGGGTCCGCCGGGTTCTGACGGATCGCCGGTCGGGGATGGTGGGCAGGCGTCGGCCTCGCTGACCGGTTTTGTCCCGTCAGTGTCGGTCTCCTCGTCGTCGGGTGGTCGGAGGAGGCGTTCGGGGGTGTGGTGGGTGTTGATGCGGGTTTGGCCGGTGTCGAGGTTCGGCGGTGGGGCCCATTCGACCTCGTGGCGGGTGTTCATCGACGTGGTCCAACCGCCCTCGCCGACGGAGCGGTTGTCGGGTGGGCAGGCCAGGCCGAGGTCGTCGATGTTGGTGAGCCCACCATCAGCCCAGTGCTGGGTGACGTGGTGGACCTGGCAGCCGTAGGCCCCGACGGGGCAGCCGGGTTTGGTGCAGCCCCCGTCGCGGGCGATCAGCATGATCCGCTGCGCCGCCGACGCCACCCGCCGTGTCCGGAACAGGTCCAGGGCGGCACCGGTGGCCCGGTCGAACACCGCCAGATAGTGACTGCCGTGCGCGCCCATGCGGATCACGTCCTTGATGGGCAGCCGGGTGCCGCCACCCGTCGTCCCGATCCCGGCCCGGGATTCCAGGTCCTGCAGGGTCGTGCGCACGATCACGGTCACCGGTAACCCGTTCAGTTGACCGAGCTCACCGCTCATCAGGGCGATCCGCCCGACTGCGACCAGGGCGTCGTGCTGGCGTTGGGCCAGGCTGCGGTGATCACTGTCGATCTGCGCTTGGGTCGGAGTGCCGGAGGTGCACGGTTCGGGGTCGTCGGGGTTGCACATGCCCGGGGCGGCGTATTTGGCGAAGATCGCTTCCCACACCGCCGCCGCTTCTGGGGTCAGGTCGGCCCGCCACGGCGTCATCCCGTCCCGCCCCTGCCGCGACTTGCTCAGAGCCCGTTTCCGGGTGCGTTCGGTGTCGTCGGGTTCAGGGCCGTCCTGATCGAGCAGAAACAGTTCCAGTTCTGCGGCGTCGTGGGTGGCTTTGGGCCCGGCGCCGGTGGCGATGCGCACTACATCGGCTTCGAACTGCTCCCGCGTGGTCAGGTCGCAGAAGCCGGGCAGCTTGTCCACGGCTTTCCGGATGATCTCCACATGCTCCGGCGTGATCCGGCCCTGCGCCTGCGCGGAGGCGGTCTCCGCGAGCACCGGCGGCAGCGGTGTCCCGGTCATCGACCGCCGCGGGGCGAGCAACGCGGCCTCAGTCAACCGCCGATGCGCCTCCGACCCACTGATCCGGTAGCGGGTCGCGAGGACGTCGCGCCAGTTCTTGGCCCCCATCTGCACCGCAGACGTCTCGTCCTGCAACCGCGCCAACGCGCGGTGCCGGGCCGCAGGCAGGCGGCAGCCGGCGGATTCGAGCTCGTCGAGCAGCTCGGTGATCTCCGCGGCGGTCGACAGATCGAGATCGGCGGCGAGCACGGCATCGACGGCGGCCCGCAGCCCCGCCACCGCCTCCCGCGCCTCCGACATACCTCGAACATACATTCGACCCCCGACAAGTGTGGGTTCGTGCGCGGTGGAGACAAGCGTGCCGTTTGCGGTGCGCCGAGCGATCACCGAGGCTGTGGTGTGGCACTTTCTGCAACCGTGTTCAAAGTCGACCTCGGCGTCTCCGATGTCGATCACGGCTACTACGCCGATCACTCGCTGACAGTGGCCCGTCACCCCAGTGAGACCGATGAGCGGATGGTGGTGCGGTTATTGGCGTTTGGACTTCGCGCACACCGACTCAGCGACGTCGACGGCGAGTTGACGTTCGGGCCGGGTCTGTCGACCCCAGGCGTACCGGACCTACGGCTCGCCGATTTCACAGGCCGAATCCTGGAGTGGATCGCCGTGGGCCAACCCGACGACCGCGTCCTGGGCAAAGCGGCCGGCCAAGCCGACCGGGTGGTGCTGTTGCCGTTCGCCGCGGGAGTGGCCACTTGGTGGCGCACCGTCGGCCCCAAAGTGGCGGGGCTGCCGAACCTGTCCGTGTTGCAGATCCCGCATCAGCCGGTGCAACAGTTGGCTCAGACAGTGGATCGGCGGGTGACGGGACAGGTCGTTGTGATCGAGGGGCAGGTGACGATGACCGTGGGCGACGTCGATGTCACGTTCACCCCCGAACCGCTGATGTGATGGTGGGCCCGACGACCCACGGGTCATCGCGTGGGAGTCGACCTCACCGATGCCGGCGCAGCGCTGGCTGACCAAGCGCCCGCTGCGCTCATACCTCCGCGATGATGTCGCGCCGATAGTGTTTCGCGGCGAGCGCGTAACACCCGATCGCCACCAACTGCATGCTGGGCACAAGAATCAGCAACGCCCTTCCCAGTGCTTGGGAACCCATCTCGGCCGTCAGGGAGTCGCTGACCACGCCAGTGACAAACGGCCCGACCGCACCCAGCGTCGCGTTGAAGAACAAGAACACCGCCGACGCCGTCGCGCGATGTTCGGGAAGAACCACACGCTGGATCGCGGCGATGGAGGGCGCAAGATAAGCGATGCCGATGACATAGGACAGAGCCAGGAAACCGACACACCACCAACGGTTCTCGACGATGAATGCCAGTACGGACGCGGGCAGCAGGCCCGCGATGAGAATGACCACGATCCACAGCAGCCACCGTGGGTCGCGTGCGGCCAACCGGTCGGAGATCCGGCCGACGATGAGCAGCCCCAGAATCCCGAGCAGTCCGGTGGTCAGACCGTACTCGACACCGACCTGGCCGAGGGTCATTCCCCGGGTCCGCATCAAGAAGGCCGGCGCGAAGGTGGTCAACGAGTATCCGGCCGCGGACACCAGCGCAGTGCCGGCCACCATCGCCAGGAAGCTGCGCTTGCGCAGGGGCTCCCACCATCTCATCGTGCTGACGTCCTGCCGCAGCGGCGGGGTCGGCAGGTTCTGACGAACTCCGACCACCCAGAGCACCACCGGCGCCAGGAGCACGCTGATGACACCCATGGTCACGAAAGCCGCTCGCCACCCCAAATTTTCGGCGAGTAGGCCGCCACCGAGCAGGCTCGCGGCACTGGCGAGTGGGATCGCCATGGTGGTGACCGCCAGCGGCGCCGATCGCTTGTCGGCGACGAAGTTGCGAGCTACGTAGGCGTGAGCAGCCGGTGTGCTGCCCGCCTCGCCGATGGCCACACCGACGCGGGTCAACGCAAGCTGCAGACCGGACTGGACCGCGCCGCCGAGCATGGTCATCGCGCCCCACAACGTCAGGCACCCGGCGATGACGGCACCGAAGGCACCGCGGTCGGCGACGCGCGCGATGAGAATGCCCACGACTGCGTACACGATGAGGAATCCGAACCCGTTGATGACGCCGATTGCGGTGTCAGACAGCGCAAGATCTCGCTTGATCGGTTCGGCCAGGACTCCTGGCAGGAAGCGGTCGACGTAATTCAGGGTGCCCACGACAGCAAGCACCACGACCGCGGTCCATGCCCGCGTCGGCGAATGAACGGTATCGGCGGGCGGCGCGGTGTCCTGTGGTGTCGACATCACTCTCCTCGGTAATGACTACCGAGCAGCTTGACAGACGTCGTTCGGCCCCTGGTCGGCCGGGAGGCTGCCGGCAGGTCCGACACCCTCTACAGTTGACCATCATGTGACGGCTTCAGGGCTGTCGGTTACGGATAGGGCCATGGCAGATCGATCGGCGGAGCTTTCCTCGTTCTTGCGAGCGAGACGCGACGCGGTCACGCCACAGGACGTCGGCCTGATTCCCGGTGACGGCCGGCGAGTTCGGGGTCTGCGCAGAGAAGAGCTGGCTCTCCTTGCCGGACTGAGCACCGATTACTACCGACGGCTCGAACAGGGTCGGGAAAAGCGACCGTCGCTCCAAGTGCTTCGTGCCCTCGCCCGCGCGCTTCGGCTCGATCCGCACGCAACGGCCTATCTCGTCTCGCTCGTGCATCCGCAGCCGATCGCGCTGCCCGCTCACGCGACCGACGTCTCGGCCGGGATCGAACTTCTCGTCGATTCCGGTCTTCGCGTGCCGGCAATCGTCGTCGATCTCGGCCTCAACATCCTCAGGCTCAACGCCGCTGCTCGTGCGATGTACAGCGGCTTCACCCACACCGACAACCTCGCGCGCATGGTGTTCTGCGACCCTGCCGCCAGAGACTTCTACCCGAACTGGCACCAGGTGGCCACTCAGGTGGTCGGCAACCTCCGCGCAGGCCTGACTCGATTTCCGAACGACGACCGTGTCGCCGAGGTGGTCGATGAGATCTCAGCTCAGAGTTCAGTGTTCGCCGAGCTGTGGGCAACGCACCACGTACGCCCGCGCGCCAGTGAGGACAAGGTGTTTCACCATCCGCAAGCCGGTGAGCTACACCTGCACTTCGAGGCACTCGAGGTCGCCGACGCACCCGATCAGCGGCTGTTCGTCTACTGCCCGGCGCAGAACGGTCCGTCCCCCGACGCCGTCGCCCTGCTGCAACCGCTCACGACGCAGACCGCATCGGCGTAGCCGCGCTGAGGGCGTCGATCTGATCCGGGGTCAACCGGATGTCCGCGGCGGCCATGTTCTCCTCCAGATGCGTGCGGCGCGACGTGCCAGGGATGACGAGCATCGCCGGGGACACATGCAACAACCAGGCGATCGCCACTTGGTTGATCGTGCACCGGTGCGCCTGGGCGATGTCCGCGAGGGTTTGGTGCGCCGCGTCGAGCCCACCCTGCGCAACCGGCGCCCACGGAATGAACGCGAGCCCATCGCGTTCGCACACCTCCAACATGTCGCCCGCGCTGCGATCGACGACGTTGAACCGACTCTGCACACTGACGATCTCGACGATCTGTCGCGCCTCGTCGAGCTGGGCCACTGTGCACTGCGACATCCCGATCTCACGGATCTTGCCCTCATCTCGGAGCGCCTTCAGCTCTCCGATCTGATCTGCCAACGGCACTTTGGGATCGACCCTGTGCAACTGCAGGAGATCGATCTGGTCGACTCCCAAGCGCCGCATGCTCATCAGCACCTGCTGTCGCAGGTATTCGGGCCGCCCCACCGGTGGCCACGCGGCCGGCCCGAGTCGCTTCGGCCCTGATGCGGTATCGATGACGTCCGGCCCGTTCCGGGTCAGGCCCGCCTTCGTCGCGATCACGACGTCATCAGGGTAGGGGTGCAGCGCCTCGTGCAAGATCTGCTCGGCGACGTGCGGGCCATAGGAGTCCGCGGTGTCGATGAACTGGACACCGAGGTCGACCGCCCGACGGGCCACGGCGATACATTCGTCCCTGTCGCGGGGCTCGCCCCAGATTCCGCGGCCGGTGAATCGCATCGATCCGAAACCCAACCGCGACACTGCCTTTCCGGCTATCTCGATTGTCTGCGGGTTCCCTTCACCCATGTCTCATACCTCCATGTGATTGTGTTGCTGTTGTCGTCACGCCTCGAGCGGTCGCATCGAAGTCGCAGAACATCCCGGTGAAGTACATCGGCTGTTCCTCGGCTATCCAGTGGCCGCAGTCCGGGACGAGCTGATCCGTCACCGAATCGGCGATCTCTTCACACATCGCCCGAAAGTTCCCGGCGAGCGGATTCGAGGCGCCGCCGGAGGCCAGCACCGGAATGGTGAGCTTGCCGCGTTGCCGCAGCGCAGCGCGATTGTCCTCGGCGTCGCGGTCGAGCTCTCGATAGACCTCACACATCGCGCGCATGGCTCCCGGGGCTTCGAACGCTCTGGCGTAGACGCCGAGATCGTCGTCGGAGATCGCATCCGGCTGGTAGGTGAGATCGTCGAAGAATCGGTTGATGTACCACCGTTCACGCCCGTGCGTGAGGTAGACCGCGATGTCGGTGTTGGCATGAAAGGCGAACTGCCACGCCGATTTCTGAGCTACACGCCAGTCGTAGTAGGCGGTGCCCGGTAGCGGAGCCTCTATGAACGTGGCACTCACGACATCATCGCGATACCGCAGCGCGTAACCGAGAGCCAGGGTCGACCCCAGATCATGACCGACGAGCGAAACGGGCTCCGTCACGCCCAGGATCTCGTGTACGAGACTGTGGACATCACCGGCCATCGTCCACTTGTCGTACCCGTCACGGGGTTTGTCAGACGCACCGGCGCCGCGATAGTCGGGCATGATCACCCGGTAGCCGGCGTCGGCCAGCGGCAGCATGACTTTGCGCCACTCGTACCGCGTTTGGGGGGCGCCGTGAAGCAGCACGACGGTCTTCGTGGGTTCAGCCGGAGTGACGAGCGTGTAGCCGATACGGACGGTCTCGTTCGGGTCCACCATGGCCCGACCGTGGCGGATCTCGACATCGCGCTCTGCGGTCACGGTCTTCGCCCTTTCTGTCCGCTGCCTGTCGACCAGTGTCGTGCCGGCATCCGCATCGAAAGGGGGTACGAGTCGGCCCCCCAGCATGCTCGAATCACCGGTACGCAAGACACGAGTCATCCCTTCGGCAGGATCTGATGTCGGCGTCGTGCAGCGGAGAAGACCAGCCACGCCGCCGAGACGAGGAAGTAGAAGGCGCCGAACGCGGCATAAGGGGTGATGTCGACGACGCCCGGCGTCTCCGGGGCGCCGGCCGCCAGCACGAACATGGCGCCGGCGATTGCGGATTGGGCACCGCTGAGGATCATCACCCACTGTGCTCCCGCGCGCTTCCACCGACGCACCGCCGTTGCCAGTTGCAGCAACCCCGAGATGGCTGCCCACACCCCGAAGACCCCCAGGACGGCGTTGAGGCTCATCGTGAGTGCGATACCCACGGCGACTGTCGTCAGGCCGCTGACCGCCATGTTGAACGCCTGGGTGGGATTGCGCCGAAGGCCTCCGTGCAGCCGGGCATCGACCGCGTTGGCGGCGGCATCCCATGCCGGATAGAACAGCAGCAGGGCGCCGGCGATGAACGCCGACGTGGACCCGATGAGCAACGCGGCGGCGACCCAGGCGAGCGAAACAACGCCGCGCACACTGTAATACGACGCCAAGGTGCGATCTGCACCGGAGATTTGACGCGCTTCGAGCAAGTGATCTGACATGCGTTTCCCTGTCTGCGCCACGCGTCTGACCGCGCGCTGTAGTCGATTGACTACACGCTACTGTAGTCGAGTGACTACAGCAAGTGGAGGGCCGAGCGACGCGGCCACACGGGTTCGTACCGTCGTGCTGCCGCATGCGGCAGACCTGTTCGCTGAGCGAGGTCCGGCCGCGACGTCCATGCGCGACATCGCCGACCGCTCAGGGGTCAACGCCGGGCTGATCTTCCGCCACATCGGCACGAAGGAAGCGGTTGTGACATCGGTGCTGGACTACCTCGCCGAGGACTTGGTGTCCGCGCGAGATGCGGGCGCGCCACGCGCAGTCGTCGAAGCGCGCGCGGAGCGGAGTTGGAAGGTCATCGCCCGCGCGCTGCTCGATGGCTACGACGTCGCACGGCTTCAACGCAGCTTTCCCAACATCGATCAACTCATCGCGGCCGCCCGGGACCACTACGACGACGACTACGCAGCGCGCGTCGCCACTGCAGACGCACTTGCTCTGCAACTGGGATGGCGCCTTTTCGGTCCTTTCCTGCGGGTAGCGACCGGACTCGATGAGCAGAGCGACGGCCACACCCTGCCGCCGCCAACTGGTTTCGTCAACCCGCACCTGAGCGACCCCCGCGGGCTCCACCGCGAGTGAGCTACCCGCGGGCGGTCACGTCCCGCTGGGGGCCATGGTCACCCGATTGCGGCCGGTCTGCTTTGCGCTGTAGAGCGCTTGGTCGGCGCATTGGAGAAGCTCCCGCGGCGAGACGGTGTCCGCGTCGATCGCGGCCACCCCGACGCTGATCGTGATCGCGCGTTTCGGCCACGGTGCCCTCTGCACGGTGCGCCGGAACCGTTCGGCGAGCACGAACGCGCCTTTGCATGTGGTCTCGGGCAGAACGACCGCGAATTCCTCCCCGCCGTAACGGAACAGGGAGTCCGACTCGCGCATCTCCGACTGCAGGAACTGCGCGACCGAGCGCAGCACCTCATCACCCGCCGGATGACCGAACTCATCGTTGAAGGATTTGAAGTTGTCGATGTCGATCATGAGCAGTGACAGCGTCGTCCGTCTCGAGCGCGCGCGCATGAATTCCTCTTCGACTGTCAGGTCGAATGACCGTCGATTCTTCACGCCTGTCAGCACGTCGGTGACCGACTGTGACTCCAGGTGCACCCGGACCTTCTCGATGTCCCGCTGGTACTCCTGCAGGAGTTCGACGTACTTCTCCTGGTCGAGAACAGCCTGCTCGAGCGTCGCGATACTCCGCCGGAGTTCGAGTTGCACGATGATCTCGCGGGAGAGTATCTCCAGCGCCTCTCGCTGGGTTTCGGTGAGACTGCGCGGCTCGCGGTCGATCACACAGATCGTGCCCAGCGCCTCACCGGTCGGTGCCACAAGCGGTGCGCCGGCGTAGAAACGGATACCGGGGTCTCCGGTCACCAGTGGATTCGCGGCAAAGCGCTGGTCGGCGGTGGCATCCTCGACCGTCATCACGTTGCCGGGATCCATGATCGCGTGCGCACAGAACGCTTGTGACCGGGGTGTCTCGCTCACGCCCAGGCCCACATTCGCCTTGAACCACTGGCGGTCGTCATCCACCAATGTGATGAGCGCGATCGGTGTGCCGCAGATCGCCGAAGCGAGCTTCGCGAAGTCGTCGTACGCCTGTTCCGGCAGCGAATCCAGGATGTTGTAATCGGCGAGAACCTGCATCCGCCTGTCTTCGTTACCGGGTACCGGAAACTCGCTGCCCGACATGCACGGCCCCCTTACGTGTTGAGCAGTCCCGGTGACGCCCTCGCTGTACCTCGTCCAGCGAGGCCAAATCTTAACTCGGCACGTGGTGCAGTCTGGCCGAATCTCCGCTCAAATCCGGTTCACCGCGTCGAAACCGCCAGTGGCCCTTGAGTATCTTCCACCAACGACGTGCGTTCTGTACGCGCCGCGCGCGAGCCAGCAACCGATAGCTCCTTTGCTGCCTGCCGCCAAGACGCGTGGCGAGTGCCGCGACGCACCTCACCGTGACCGGCAATACGCCGTCGTCTCGGACTCCCGCTTTCTTCGCTGACGGCGTGCTGGTCAACATGCCAGTGCCAACACGCGCCACAGGGGACTGCTTACACCTGCCGGCTCTTCTCCGTACCGGCACTCGGATCTTCTAGTTGTCTACGGCCGCCGAGGCATCGCGCTTGCGCTCGTCGAGGTGGAGCAACTCCCGCACCGCGGTGCGGGTTCCGTACGGCCGGAACATCCGGCTGGCCGGGCTGGGCCGTACGTTCAGCGGCCACCAGAACCACCGCCCCAGGAGCGCTGCGATGGCCGGTGTCATGAACGAGCGCACCACCAAAGTGTCGAACAGGAGCCCGAGCCCGATCGTGGTGCCGATCTGACCGAGCACCACCAGGTCGCTGAAGATGAACGACGACATCGTCGCGGCGAAGACCAATCCGGCTGCGGTGACGACGCGACCGGTACCGGCCATCGCCCGGATGATGCCCGTACGCAGGCCGGCATGCATCTCCTCCTCGAACCGGGAGATCAGCAGCAGGTTGTAATCCGCACCGACCGCGAGCAACAGGATGATTGCCAACGGCACCACGATCCAGAACAGGTGGATCCCGAAGATGTACTGCCACAGCAGCACTGACAGACCGACCGAGGCGCCGAGGGACAGCGCCACGGTGCCGACGATCACGATGGCGGCCACGATGCTGCGGGTGATGAACATCATGACCAACAGGATCAGCGCCAACGCCGCCAGCGCCGAGATCAGCAGGTCGTACGTCATACCCTCCTGAATGTCCTTGTTGGTCGAAGCCAGCCCCGCGACGTAGATCTTGGCATCCGACATCGGGGTGGCTTTCAACGCATCGAACGCCGCGTCCTTGATGGCGTCGATGTGCGGAATCCCCTCGGGGTCAGCCGGATTGCCCTGATGGGTGACGATCATTCTGGCCGCCCTACCGTCGGGCGACAGGAACAATTTCAGGCCACGCTTGAAGTCCGGGTTGTCGAACGCCTCCGGTGGTAGGTAGAAGGAGTCGTCGTTCTTGGCGTCGTCGAAGGCCTTCCCCATCGCGGTGGCGTTGACCAGCGCCTCCTGGCTCTGGTTGTTGGTGCCGCCCGTGGTCGCGTAGTTCGACAACGTCAGTTCGCGGTTGCGTTCCTGAATGGCGATCTGCGGTGGTAGCAGCGCAACGAGCTGTGGCTGCAGCGCGTCGAGCTTGTCCAGGCTGGCGGTGATCGCGTTGAACTTGTCGGCCAGCTCGGAGATCCCGTCGAGGGAGTCGAACACCGAGCGCAGCGCGGCACACAGCGGTATGTCGAAGCAGTGCGGCTCCCAGTAGAAGTAGTTGCGCAGCGGCCTGAACTGGTCGTCGAAGTTGGCGAGCTTGTCGCGCAGATCGGTGACTGTGTTCACGGTGTCATGGAATGCCTCGGTCTGCTCGTGGGTGACCGCGGCACTCTGTTGTTGCAGGGCCAACTGCTGCCTGAGCACATTGATCGTGTTGTCGATCTCGTGTGCTTGTTTGAGCAGATCCTGGGCGCGGTCCTGTTGATAGCTCAGGTTCATGATCTGGCTGGCACTGGATGCGCTGATCTGAAACGGTATCGAGCTGTGCGTGATCGGTGTGCCGAGGGGCCGGGTGATCGACTGCACCAGAGCGATCCCTGGGGTGTGCAGGACCGCTTTGGCGACGCGCTCCAGGATGAGCATGTCGGCCGGGTTACGCATGTCGTGATCGGTTTCGATCATCAACAGCTCCGGGTTGATCCGCGCCTCGGTGAAGTGCCGCTCGGCGGCCTGCATACCGACCACACCGGGCGCACTGTCCGGGATGTAGGGACGGTTGTCGTAGCTGGTCCGGTAGCCGGGCAGTGCGAGCACACCGATCAGCGCGATGCCCAGTGTCACGACCAGGATGGGGCCGGGCCAGCGCACGATGGCCGTGCCGATCCGGTGCCACCCGCGCGCCTGTAGCTTGCGCTTGGGTTCCAACAACCCGAAACGGCTGGCGATCAACAGAACTGCAGGCCCCATCGTCAACGCCGCAGCCAACGTGACGACGACGCCGAGCGCTGCCGGGATCCCCAGGGTCTGGAAGTACGGCAGCCGGGTGAACTGCATACATGCCACCGCGCCGGCGATGGTCAAGCCCGAGCCGAGGATGACATGCACGGTGCCGCGGTACATGTCGAAGTACGCCGGGAGTCGATCGAGCCCTTTGTTGCGCGCCTCCTGGTACCGGCCCACGACGAAGATCGCGTAGTCCGTCCCGGCCGCGATGGCCAGCAGCGTCAACAGATTCGTGGAGTACGTGGACAGGCCTATGACACCGGAGTGCGCGAGCATGGCGACCACCCCGCGCGCCGCCATCAGTTCGACGGCCACCATGACCAGAACGATCAGCATCGAGACCACGGAACGGTAGACGACCAGCAGCATGATCGCGATCACCAGGAAGGTGATGGCCGTGACCTCGTGCGTGCCCTCGCTGCCGACTTCGAAGTTGTCGGTGACCAGAGGCGAGGCTCCGGTGACATAGGCCTTCACGCCCGGCGGCGCGGGGGTGTCGGCGACGATCTTGCGGACCGCGTCCACCGATTCGTTGGACGCCGCCTCGCCCTGGTTCCCGTGCAGGTAGAGCTGCACGGTGGCGGCCTTGCCGTCCTTGCTCTGCGATCCGCCGGCGGTCAGCGGGTCACCCCAGAAGTCCTGGATGTGCTCGACGTGCTCGGTGTCGGCCGCCAGGCGCTTGACCAATCGGTCATAGAACTCGTGCGCGTCGGCACCGAGGGGCTTGTCACCCTCGAGCACGATCATCGCCGCGCTGTCCGAATCGAATTCGTGGAACACCTGTCCGATGTGACGCATCGCTTGAATCGACGGAGCATCCGGCGCATTGAGACCCACCGAACGTTCTGCGCCGACAACCTCGAGTTGAGGGGCCAGCACGTTGGACAGCACGGCAATGGCGACCCAGATCAACACGATGGGAAGTGACAGCCGACGGATCAGCCGCGCCATCCGAGACCCCTCGACGGTCTCGGCGCTGTGGCTGCTCATGCCGTCTTGTCCAGGCAGGAGATGTAACCGTTCACGTTGTTCGTGGACCTTTCGTCCTTGACGATCCCGTTGACCGTGATCCGGCAGCCGATCGTGTCGCCGTCGCCCTGCGCGCGCAGATCCGCGTACAGCGTCGGGTCATCCGTGGTCAACGTCTGCGTCCACGGGAGCGGGACGTCATCGACCCGCTGCGGTTGGGCGTGAATGTCGAGATAGTTGATGGTGGCCACCGATCCCGGAGACCCGAAGACCTCGAAGATCACCTGCTTGGGGTTGAAGCCCGTGTTCTCCAGCGCATCAGAACCCGGCCGGGAGACCTCGTTGTCGGAACCGAAGATCCCGTGCAACCGGACGACGGTGAACGCGACCAGGGCGACCACCACGACGGCGACGATGACCGTCCACCACCGCCGCGCCAGCCGGCCGACCGAAATCCCACTCACTGGTGCGCCTTTCGCGTTCGGCCGACACAACCGGCACTGGCTGTGTCTGGTGGCCATCCTGTGGACCGTATGAGAACGGTACGGTACCGTACGAAGCATCGCAACCGCTTGACGTGCGCATGAGTGACTGCTCTGCAGCTGGGAACATCACTGATCGCGAGAGCATTCCCATCGCGCGACCGAAGGTGGAAGACGTGAACGCCGAGGAGATGGCCGACACCTCGCAATGTCCGTGGACGGCGCGCGAGGCCGAACTCCTGGCCGTCACGTTGCAGCAGCTGCGGCTGCACGGGTACGACCGATTGACTGTTGATGCCGTCGCGGCGGAAGCACGGGCGAGCAAGGCGACAATGTATCGGCGATGGCCCTCCAAAGCCGACCTGGTGCTCGCGGCATTCATCGAGGGCACCCGCGGCTCTTCGGCACCGCCCCGCACCGGGTCTCTGCGACAAGATCTGATCGAGATCGGACGGGCGGTGTGCGAACACTCGGACGAGCACACGTCCACCATGCGAGCCGTACTGAACGAGATGTCCCACAACCCGCGGCTCAGCCAGGCGTTCCACCAGAAGTTCGTCATGCAGCGCAAGTTGATCATCGACGGCGTGCTCGCGGATGCGGTGGAACGCGGCGAGATCGACGCGTCGGCGATCAACGAGGAGATCTTCGACCTGCTGCCCGGATACCTGGTGTTCCGCGCACTGGTCGCCGACCGACCGCCGACCGAAGAGACCGTACGCACCCTCGTGGACACGGTGCTGATTCCCAGTCTGACCAGACGGCTCGACTGACGCGTCTGACGTCATCGGGCTCCAGGTGCGGACGTCCGCTAGATGACTTGTTCCGTTGGGCGCAAGAGGATTTCGTTCACTGCGACGTGCGGCGGCTGGGTGATCATGTACATGATCGCACCGGCCACGTCGTCGGGGTGCAGCGGTCGGCCGCCTGTTGCGTCGGGCGCGTGCTTCGCACCGCCGGTCGTCATCTCGGTGCGGACCACTCCGGGTTCGATGAGACCAACACGCACCTGCTTGCCGCTGAGTTCCTGCCGCAGCGCTTCACTGAATGCACCGACGGCATGCTTGCTCGCAGCGTAGACATTGCTGTTCGGACCCGGAACCCGCCGTCCGGCAGCAGAACTCGTATTCACGATGTCGGCGACGCCGCGGGCGCCTTCTGCGGCAGTCACCAGATACGACAGGGCCGCGTGGGTGAGGTTGAGTACTCCGCCGACGTTGATGTCGATCATGCGGTGCCAGTCGGAGAGATCGGCGCCGACGGCCGGCCCGTTGGCCAAAACGCCGGCATTGTTGACCAAGACGTCGATCTGACCGTACTCCTCGCCGATGGCCCGGATGACGCGCTCGACGGCGGATGCGTCGGCGACGTCGACTTCGAAGGCTCGCGCTCGTCCTCCATCGGCGGCGATGCCGTCCGCGAGCTCGGTCAACCGATCGATGCGTCGGGCGAGGGCCAACACGGTTGCGCCCTGGGTCGAGAGCGCCCGTGCCGTCGCCCAACCGATCCCACTCGACGCACCCGACACCACCGCCACGGCACCGCTCAACGTCATGGAACGTCCTCCTGTCATTGACCCAGCTCCCACGGCAACAATGGCGTCGATCCGGTCATTCCGTGCAGCAATCCGGCGGGGGTCACTCACGTCGCTAGGTCGAACAGCCGGATAGATAGGCGGCGAACCCGCAGCTGTCGCGCTTGATGATCGACCGGTATTCGGTGGTCACCTCAAACGGAATCGGTCATGAGATTTTGGGAGCAACGGGTGTAGGTTCTCACGATCGGCTGCATTTCCCAGATTGCTGACCTGCAGTTATTCCATATGTCTCACGGCAACTTCACCTGGGTTTGTCTCACGAACCGTTGCATTTCCTAGGCACGGGCGATTTCGCCGAATCCGTCGTCATCCGACATGCTTGCCAAACTCGATAGCCGTCGTCGCCGATTCGTCACTGTGACGGTGGAACAGAACTCGAATACTCCGGCCCTTAGCGCCTTGCCGTCCGTAGTGGCGTCGCCGATGCCGAGGAGGAGAGGGCTATCTGTATAGGTTGAAACCTTTTGTCCCACAACATGTCCCGCGTTCTCGATTCGCACTTCTGATTGTAAGTGGCTTCGACATCGCATTCGGTTATGCTGGGAATGCCCCCAAATTCACGACTGGACCGCGAATCCTCTATCCGCGTGGCATTTACGGTCGTCAACCTAAGTCGCTGAATCAGTACTGCACCCTGGTCGCCCACGCTCCAAGGCGGCTTGGCGACCGGGGGCGGGACGAGGCCGTTCGTATCCTGTGCCCTGGTCCCCCGGTGTTTGGTTCAGCCTTCCAGGTATCGAGCGTGTGGCGCTTGGTTTACTCGCCTTTTGCCGACAGCCCTCTGCCTCAAGGCGCGGCACCCCGCGATCCGATTCGTTCGCGGATCCAGGTCGCGATTCAGTCGGTTACCTCCCCTGCGGAGCTGCCCTTCTCGGCCAGCTTTTCCGCTGCCGCTTCCACGCATACGTGGTGGTGCAGGGATGCGTCAGCGTCGGTCAGTGGTTCGACCGTGCGAGTGCGCGCATCGAGGTCACCCACCAACACGCCACGGCCCACGGTGACCAGGGTGCGCCAACAGTCGAAGCCCGTCAGCACAGCACGTTCCCATTCCATGGGTGTGATCACCTTGGCTTCAAGTTGCGATGTCAGCCGACGACACAATGCCAAGGCGTCCCCGGGAACCGACTGACCGTGGACAAACCAGTCGTTGCGTCGTGCTTCTTCGAAGAGGAACGCCGCGATACCTTCCTCGATCGCGATCGCGCGGCCGCCATCCTCGACCTCGTCGACTAGCGGTACGTCTCGCCTCTTGAGGCCTCCGAGAGCTCGAAAGACGGGACTCCAGCCCAAGATCGCCGCGTAGGCCAGGTGGAACGCGTCGTGGTAGCGGTACCAGTCGGACTCAGCCGCATTGTCACTAAGCGGATCGCCAAACCGTTGACCGTTGCGAACCATGCGGACTCGTCCAGAGCCGAGGAACGGGTCTGGCGCGATGGCCACGCGGAACTGACGAGGAAGCCGTTGCTCCCGTCGATACCCGTCGTCAAAGACACGGGCCTGACCGAGAATGACGCTGGGGGGCCTGATCCCGCCGGCTTCAGGGCGGTCTGGCCCGGCGTCGGGGTACGGCGCGTCGGTCGCGGGCCATCGGTCGGCGATTTTCTGCAGGTTGCCTGCAGCCGCATGGTTAAGGTCAACACCCAGCCGGGCCGCTGTCGTCGCCAAGTACCAGAGGATGTCGCCAATCGCCTCGGTGTCGGCATCCGGAGCTGACGAAGGAGTGACGTGGTCGCGCACACGTTTCTTCTGACTGGGTGTGAGGTTCCCCCCGGGTGGTGGACATCGAGATAGCGGGATTCTTGGTTCCGCTGGAAGGATGTCACCATGTCCCGAACCCGCCGGTCGTTCACGACTGAGTACAAGGTCGAGGCCGCTCACCGAGTCATCGACTCCGGGCGCACCATCGCCGAGGTCGCCCGCGAACTCGGCCTCAATGAAGGCCTGCTGGGCCGCTGGGTCGCCGATGAACGTCGCCGTGTTGAGGCCGCCGCAGCCCGCAACGACGAACCGTTGACCCCGGCCGAGCGCACCGAACTGACGCGATTACGGCGCCAAGTCGCCGAGCAAGAGAAAGACATCGCGTTCCTGAAAAAAGCCTCGGCGTACTTTGCCGCCAACGGACCGAAGTAGACCGGTTCGAGCTGATGGCCGCAGAGTGCGTCACCACCGCGATCACCCGCATGGCTCGCCTACTGGAGGTGTCGACTTCGGGTTACTACAAACATGCACATCGTTCCACTGCAACGGAATTGACTGATCGCCGCCAACGCAAAGCCGATCTGACCGTGAAGATCATCACCCATCACCGCGACTCCGGCGGGACCTACGGCTCGCCGCGGATCACCGCTGACTTGCGTGCCGCCGGCGAGGCGGTCTCGGAAAAGACGGTGGCCACGATCATGGCCGAGATCGGTCTGGCCGGGATCAGCCCCCGCACCTTCAAAGTTGCCACCACCGTGGTCGATCCGAAGGCGTCGTTTCCGCCGGATCTGGTCGAGCGTCACTTTGACCAGGGCCGCCCTGATGCAGTGTGGAGCTCGGACATCACGTACCTGACCTGCGGCGAAGGCGATATGTACCTGTGCGCAATCCGTGACGAGCACTCCAAACGGGTACTGGGCTGGTCAGTGGCCGACCACATGCGCACCGAGCTGGTCACGGACGCACTGGCCGCGGCCGTAGCCGTCAGAGGCGGCCAGGCCAGCGGCACCATCATCCACTCCGACAGGGGAACTCAATACACCGCTGCGGCGATGGCCCAGGCCTGCGCTGATGCCGGTTTACGCCGGTCAATGGGTGCCACCGGGATTTGCTGGGACAACAGCGGTGCCGAATCGCTGTGGTCGACGTTCAAGCACGAGTACTACTACCGCCACACCTTCGCCACAATGTCCGAACTCATTGCAGCCGTTGACAAGTGGATGTATTTCTATAACACTCAACGACGGCACTCCACGATAGGGATGCTCAGCCCCATCGCTTACGAACAATCACTGACCGCGGTCACTCAAGCCGCGTAACCCCTGTCCACTTTTCGGGGGGAACCTCAGCTGCGAGCATCTCGACCGTCGGCTTGACCTAAAGTTCGCATCGACGACCCACGGTTCGACGGCTACTTCACGCAGTTGTCCATGAGTTCGAGGTGAGCGCCCACAGAGCCACTGAAGATGCGGTTCCGTGCAGTGCGTCACGCTTCCGTTCTCGTCTTAGCACCAAGCCTGTTCCCGCTCGCTGCCAGCCGCTCGGATAGCAGGGATGGTTTCCCCGAGGGAAGTTAGCGTCCTTGTTAGATACCCACTGCTGGTTGTAAATTCACGCTTTGGTGGCAGGCGAGTACTGCAGAGGGTTGGCACACGACGAGCCTGGCCAACGCAGCATCGCTCAGCCCCGAGTAGACGTTGTGTTCAAGCTGTCGACGCGGCCTGTCGCGACGGAATCAAACGTAGGAGTGCCCTGCTATGCCAAACAATAGCGATAGCCTGATCGTCGATATCCCAGTCGAACTGACCAGCGTAAGCGTGGTGTTCAGTATTGCGTCGCTGAGCTTTGAGGGTGACCTTCCGGCCGCGTTGTTTCACGCGAATCTGATTCGCGATGACGCAACGGTTTGGGGCGTCGAACCGAACCTGATTGTCGTATTCCACACCAACGCCGGACATCCCGCGCTCAGCGACCAAGCGTACAACCGCGACCGTAACATACAGACCGGCAATCCATTTCGCGGACTCATCACCGACCTGATGGCCGCCGGTGTCGGTGTTGAACTGTGTGGAGCAACCGCTAGAGCCCACGGGTGGATCAACTCCGACACCATCGAAGGCGTCAAGGTGAACACGGACGCGATGGCTCGTATTACCCAGCTGAGCCAGCAGGGTTACGTGGTCATCTCTGAGTCGTAAGTGGCAACTCTGCCGCAGCTTCGAGATTCCATTGCTTTCACCGCTTTTAAGCGTCTACGACGTGTCGCGCTCACACCTGAAGGGGCAACCGGAATGACCGAGAAGATCGCAACGACCGATGGCGGCGCACCAGTCCCCAGCGTCGAGCATTCACTGACCGTCGGCCCAGACGGGCCGATCCTGCTCCAGGACCACTACCTGATCGAGCAGATGGCCAACTTCAACCGCGAGCGCATTCCCGAGCGGCAACCGCACGCGAAGGGCGGCGGCGCCTTCGGCGAGTTCGAGGTGACCGGCGACGTCAGCAAGTACACCAAGGCCGCGTTCCTGCAGCCGGGCGTCAAGACCGAGATGGTGGCCAGGTTCTCCACCGTGGCCGGTGAGCGTGGCAGCCCAGACACGTGGCGCGATCCGCGCGGCTTCTCGCTGAAGTTCTACACGTCCGAGGGCAACTTCGACATGGTCGGCAACAACACCCCGGTGTTCTTCGTGCGTGACCCGATGAAGTTCCAGAACTTCATCCGCAGCCAGAAACGCATGGCCGCCAACAACCTTCGCGATCACAACATGCAGTGGGACTTCTGGACGCTGGTGCCGGAGTCGGCCCATCAGGTGACGTACCTGATGGGGGACCGCGGCATCCCGAAGTCGTGGCGGCACATGAACGGCTACTCGAGTCACACGTATAGCTGGGTCAACGCCGATGGCGAACTGTTCTGGGTGAAGTACCACTTCATCTCCGACCAGGGTGTCGACTACCTCACGCAGGAGGACGCGGATCGCATCGCCGGCGAGGACGGTGACTACCACCAGCGCGATCTCTACGACGCGATCGAGGCGGGCGAACACCCGAGCTGGACGTTGAAGGTGCAGATCATGCCGTTCGAGGACGCCAAGACGTATCGGATCAACCCGTTCGATCTGACGAAGGTGTGGCCGCACGCCGACTATCCGCTCGTCGACGTGGGGACGATGACGCTGAACCGCAACGTCGTCGACTACCACGCGCAGATCGAGCAGGTGGCGTTCGAGCCCAACAACACCGTGCCTGGCACGGGGCTGTCGCCGGACACGATGCTGCTGGCGCGCGGGTTCTCCTACGCCGATGCGCACCGGGCCCGACTTGGGGTGAACTACAAGCAGATTCCCGTCAACGAGCCCAAGGTCGACGTCAACGCGTACTCGAAGGACGGGGCCATGCGCATCAAGTTGTCGACCGACCCGGTGTACGCGCCGAACTCGATGGGCGGCCCGGTGGCCGAGGATCCAAAACGCGTGGCCGAGGTGCACTGGATGTCCGACGGCGACATGGTCAGGACCGCGTACGCGCTGCGGGCCGAGGACGACGACTGGAGCCAGGCCGGTGCGTTGGTGCGTGACGTGTTCGACGACGCTGAGCGCGAACGTCTGGTCGGCAACATCGTCGGGCACGTCCTCGACGGCGTGAAGGAACCCGTGCTGTCTCGGGTCTTCGAGTACTGGCGCAACGTGGACCCCGAACTGGGAAAGAAGGTCGAGCAGCGTGTGCAGGCCAGCCTCGGGCGAAGGTAGAAGGCCGGTATCGACGTCCCCGCCGCGTTGGGCGGCCAACTCGTGAGCTTCGTACGTGTTTCAGATCTCGCGCTAGCGATCACCCCGGTGCGGCAGCATCGGCGTCATTGCGTGGTTGCTGGAAGGCGAGATCAACTATCCCCAGAAGGAATTGGACATGGCTAGTACAAGCTCCCTAGCGGGGCAGACGGTTTTGGTCATCGGCGGCACTAAGAACATTGGGCTAGCCATCTGCCGCCGCGCAGCGCAGGCTGGCGCATCGGTCGTGATAGCCGGACGCAACGCTGCGTCCGCGGCCGCGGCGGCCGCCGATCTGCCCGGCGCCACCGGCATCAGGTTGGACCTCGATGACGAGTCGACCATCGTCGCAGCCGCCGAATCGATGTCGGTCATCGATCATGTCGTTATCACCTCGGCGGCTCATCACAACGTTGCGGTCGCAGACGTGCAGAAAGACGGAATCCTCGGAGCGTTTCAGGCGAAGGTCGTCGGCCCCTTGTTGGTTGCCAAGCATTTCGCACCGAGGATGCCTGCCGGTGGTTCGTTCCTGCTGTTCTCTGGCATCGCCGCGTGGAAGCCGGCCGCGCCCTACAGCGTCATGGCGATCGCCAACGGAGCCGTGCAGTTCACCGCCAGCTCCCTTGCCAAGGAATTGGCACCTATTCGGGTGAACGCGATTTCGCCGGGAATCATCGACTCGGGAGCCTGGGATGCGATGCCGACCAAGCAACGGCAGTCATTCTTCGCCCAGTCGTCCGACGGCGCCTTGGCGGGCCGGGTCGGCACCCTTACCGATATCGTCGATGCTGCGATGTGGCTATTCACCGCGGGTTTCGTCAGTGGAGAGACCGTGCACGTCGAAGGTGGAGCACGCTACGTGTGACATACGTTACGGCGACGCGGAGAACCTGATCTAGTCTCGCGTGCTAGCCGATGGTTGACTGCGGTGGAGTGTCCGCGGCGGCGCTCCAACCCGAGGGTCGGTGACAGCCGCAGGCGTCGAGGCGCGACGAGCAGGACGTTGGCAACTGCGCGGCTGGGTCCAACCAACTCAGGCGGCCGCAGCTGTTTCGGGACATCCGTGGGCGGCCCCGTTGAACTGTCCGACCGCAGCCTCGATAGCAACGACGGGTCTACATGCCGGGCACGCCTGAGTCCTTGATGAAGTTGAGCAGGTCGGCGTTGATCACGTCGGCGTGGGTGGTGGGCATACCGTGGGGGAAGCCGTCGGCGTAGGTCTTCAACGTCCCGTTCACCAGCAACTGTGCCGACTTCGGGCCCGACGCTACAAACGGAACGATCTGGTCATTGACGCTGTGCATCACCAGGGTAGGAATGGTGATGGTCCTGAGGTCGTCGGTGAAGTCGGTTTGCGAGAACGCGACAATGCCGTCGTAGTGTGACAGCGCGTCACCCATCATGCCCTGGCGCCACCAATTCGCGATGATGGCCTCCGACGGCTCCGCGCCCGGCTGGTCGAAGTTGTAGAAGGGCCCAGCGGCTAGATTGCGGTAGAACACCGAGCGGTTGACGGCCAGTTGGGCCTGCAAGTCGTCGAACACGCTCTTGGGCAGCCCTTCTGGATTTTCCGCGGTCTGCACCATCAACGGCGGGATCGCACTGATCAGGACCGCCTTCGCTGCGCGACCCTCGCCGTGGCGGGCCAGGTAGCGGACCACCTCACCGCCGCCAGTGGAATGCCCCACGTGGACCGCGTCGCGCAGATCGAGGTGTTCTGTTAGGGCTGCCAGGTCATCGGCGTAGTGGTCGATGTCGTGGCCGCCGGAGGTTTGGGTGGAGCGGCCGTGGCCTCGCCGATCGTGGGCGATCACCCGGAAGCCCTCGGACAGGAAGTACAGCATCTGGTTGTCCCAGTCGTCCGAAGACAGTGGCCAGCCATGGCTGAACACGATGGGTTGGCCGGTCCCCCAGTCCTTGTAGAAGATGTCGGTGCCGTCAGAGGTGGTGATGAAAGCCATTGCCCTACTCCGTTATGGTCGTGGCGGGATGATCAAGACTCTGGGACTGTTCGGTGTCACGCGACCACGACGACTTTGCCGATCATCTCGCCGGACTCGACGGCTTGGTGGGCCTCCCGTATACCGGAGGCATTCAGGCCGTGGATCGTCTTGGTGACCGTGGTCTTGATAGTTCCGGCATCGACGAGCGCTGCAGCCTCGCTCAGGAGGCGCTGCTGCGCGAGCATGTCGTAACCAAAGAGGGGCCGCGTGAACATCAACTCCCAATGCCATGCGATGCTCTTGGGCTTCAGCGGGGCGAGATCCAGGCCTTCAGGATCGTCGATGGCGGTGATGTGTCCGAATGGGCGCATCACCGCGGAGAAGGTCTCGACGTTTCCGTGGGAGAAGGGCGTGAAGAGGTAATCCACGCCACCGGGAGCCGCCTGGAGCGCTTCCTCTTCTAGGTGGTGATGATCGACGACGTCGTCGGCCCCCATTTGCAACACCCATTCTCGCGATTCGGGTCTGCTCGCGGTGGCGATGACCCGGACCCCGGTCAGCTTCTTGGCCAGTTGCGTCATGATCGAACCAACGCCGCCGGCACCCCCGATGATGACGAGATCCCCGGTTGTGTCCTTGGTCAGGGCGAAGCGCTCGAACAGCGACTCCCAGGCGGTGATCGTGGTCAACGGCAAGGCGGCGGCTTCGGCGAACGTGAGCGTTGTCGGTTTGCGAGACACGATGCGCTCGTCGACCGCGTGCAGTTCGGCGTTGGTGCCGGGGCGGCTGACGTCTCCGGCGTACCACACCTCGTCCCCGATCGACAACGTCGTCACTTCCGGGCCTACGGCTTCGATGGTTCCCGCTGCATCGAAGCCCAGTACCACCGGGCCGTCGGCGGCGGTGAGACCGCGGTGCCGTTTTCGGTCGACGGGATTCACCGACACGGCGGCTACGCGCACCAACACGTCGTGCGGCCGTAACACGGGCTGTTCAACCGCGATGTCCTGGATGGACGTCGGGTCGTCCAGCGACAACCCCGCATACGACGCCACGGCCTTCATCGTGCTCATTTCGCATTGTTCCCTTCGTTCGGAAAGTGTCATATCGACCAACAGTGTTGTGGCAGATCATTTTCCGTGCTCACGCCGTGACGTCCAGGGCCGCGCGCACGATACTGTCAGCGTCGATCCCGTGGTATCGGTAGACGGCGTCGAGATCGCCGACTTGTCCGAAGCGACTGACACCCAGGGGCGTCAGCATGACGTTGTTGACCGTGCTCAGGAACGCCAACGTGTGAGGGTGACCGTCGAGGACCGTCACCATCGGGGCGGAACGGCCAGTTGGGAAGACCTGGTCGAGTATCCAGGTGGGAGCATCGCCGAGCCCGCGGCGCGCCTGCACGGACTCGAACAGAAGTCCCGGACTCGTTACGCACACGACGTCGACGCCGATACCCATGTCCGTCAAACGATCTGCCGCAGTCAGTGTTTCGGTCACCATTGCCCCCATCGTGACGAGGGTGACGTCGACGGCCGCGGCGCGCCGCAACGTGTAGGCGCCGGCGACCGCATGCTGACGCCGTCGCTCGCGAGCGGCGGCGTCGGCGGGCACCGCGGCCAGGGTCTGGTCGACGGGTCGGGTCGACAACCGAAGATAGGACGACGATCCGCCGGGGCGACCCAGCTTCCCGATGCACGACAGCAGAATCCATTCGACGTCGAGGGCGAACGCGGGTTCGTAACTCGTGCAGTCTGGTTGCTCGAGGCCGATCGACGGGGTCTTGATCGACTGATGTGCCCCGCCTTCGGCGGCCAGGGTCACGCCGGACGGCGTTCCCACCAGGATCGATTGTCCGCCAGCGTAAATGCCGTAGGACCACGGTTCCAACGCGCGTTCGACGAACGGGTCGTACAGGACACCGATCGGGAACAGCGGCTGACCCCAGCGGCTCCATGTCGCCCCCAGTTCGCCGATCAAGCCCACGAGGTTGGTCTCGGCGATTCCGAGTTCCATGTGTTGGCCGCTCGGGCCCTGTCGCCAGTGCATGAGGGTCTCGGCGTCGTCGTCGAACCAGTCTCGTTGCTCCGCAGGCGACCACACACCCACCTTGTTCAGCCAGCCCGCGAGGTTCGTCGTCGAACTGACGTCCGGGCTCACCGTCACCACTCGGCCGGCAACCGGCGGCGCCTCACGGGTCAGATCGAGCAGCGCCCTTCCGAGGGCGGCCTGCGTGCTCGAGGTTCCGCCGGGTGTGCGCCCGAAGTCGCTCGGGACACCGTCGATGACCGCACTTGCGTCGGGAACGGCATGTCGCGTGAGGCGGCTAGCGGTTTCCACACAGAGCCGCGCCTCGGCGCTCTGTGCGTCGAACGCCTTCCAGGGGAGATCGACATCGGTATCCAAATCGGCGGCCAGCTTTTGGTATTGGGCTTCGGTGAGCAGAGACGAGTGGTTCTGCGGATGTCCTTCGGTCGGTAATCCACGTCCTTTGATCGTGTAGGCGACGATCACCGTCGGCCGGGAGTCGTCGATCTGCGAGAACGCATCCCGCAACGCTGCGAAGTCGTGCCCGCCGAGATTACGGATCGCCGTGGCGAGGGTCTGGTCGTCGAGACCCGCAATCAACTGCGCGACGGAGTCGGCGTGGGCGCCGCCGCCCGGTAGGCGACGTCGCAGCTCGTCGACGTCGCATCGCAGCAGACGCTGGTACTCAGGGTTCGGCATTTCGACGATGCGGGCCCGCAGCGAGGCTCCGTGCTGCGGGTCGGCGAACAGGGATTGCAGCAGGCCCCCGAAACGCACGTTGATGACCTGCCAGCCAGCAGCATCGAACATCTGCTCCAGCCGGTCGGCGGCGATGTGGGGTACCACGCGGTCCAGCGACTGACGGTTCATGTCGATGATCCAGACGATCTCACCGAAGTCGGCCACGGCGGGATCCAAAACTGCTTCCCATACCGCGCCTTCGTCTAGCTCGGCATCGCCGACGAGTGAGTACTGCCGGGCCAACGCCGCGCCGCTCGAACGATCAGCTCCGACCAGGTCATCCGGCTGCCCGTACCTGCTGTCAACATAACGCCGTGCCATCGCTGCCCAGATGGGCGCCGTCGCTCCGATGCCGACCGATCCGGTCGAGTAATCGACGGGATCGGGATCCTTGGCACGGCTGGGGTAGCTCTGCAGTCCGCCGAATTCCCGGAGCCGAGTCAGATACGACTCGTCGAGCTCGCCAAGTAGGTAGTTGATGGCGTGGAGAACCGGTGATGCGTGGGGTTTGACTGACACCCGATCACCCGATCGCAGGTGCTCGAACCAGAGCGACGTCATGATCGTGACCATGGATGCCGACGATGCCTGGTGGCCGCCGATTTTCATGCCGGAGTTGTTGGCGCGACGGCGATTCGCGTGATGGATCATTGCCGTGGACAACCACAGAACACGGCGGGCGACGTTGTCGAGGATGCCATCGGCCGACTCGGCGTCGGTGATCTGAGCGGACCGGTTCTGCCTCACAGCATCCCCAGGAGTTGGTTGAACGCTTCGGTCATCGATGGATGGGTGTAGATGGAGTCCCGCAGTGTCGTCGCGGTGATGCCGTGGCGCATCGCCAGTGCCACGGTGTTGATCACCTCGTGGGAGTCGTAGGACAGGAGCGCCGCGCCGAGGATCTCATCGGTGTCGGCATCGACGACCACCTTCATCAGGCCGGAGGGCTGGTGCACGATTCGCGCCCGCGGCACGGTCGCCATCTTGGCCACCGGCAGCGCCGCGACCTTGATGGCTCCGACCGCTTCACGGGCTTGCCGTTCGGTAAGTCCCACTCGCGCCAACGGGGGTGTCATGAAGAGCGTGTAGGGCACGGCGACACGATCGGAGGTGGTTCGGGATCCGTTGCCGTTGAGTTGATCCAGTACAACTCGGTAATCGTCGAGCGATACGTAGGTGAATTGAGGGCCGCCGTTGACGTCACCGACGGCGAATATGTGGGGTTGACTGGTGCGGAGGTGCTCGTCGACCGCAATGGTGCCGTCGTCGCGGATGGCGATGCTCGCGCCCTCCAGGTTGAGGCCGGATGTCACGGGACGACGGCCCAGCGCCACCAGGATGCCGTCGGCTTCCACCGATGTTTCGCGGGCCCCGACGCGGTAGTGCACTGTCGACTCGTCGATCGAGGTGACGTCGGCCGCGCACACGATGCGCACTCCGGCCTCTTCCAACAGTTTCACGGCGACCGCCGCGACGTCGTCGTCTTCACGGCTCAGAACCGCCGGCTGCCGTTCCAGCAGGGTGACGTGGGCGCCGTATGCGGCGCACATCGCGGCGAACTCGAGGCCCACGTAGCCGCCGCCGAGAACGACCAGACTGCTGGGCAGTTGATCCGTGGCCAGTAGCTCGGTGCTGGTCATGGCCCGCGGATTACCCTGTAAGCCAGGAATACTGGGCCATACGGGTTCCGATCCGGTGCCGATTACGATGTGGTGGCCCTCGACCGTCACCACGCCGTCGTCAGTCTGGACCGACACGGTGTGGGCGTCCAGAAACGTCGCCGTTCCCGTCAGGACGTCGACACCGGGGATGCTGTCGAGCATGGCGTAGTTCTGTTCGCGAAGGCTGGCTGTCAGCTCCGCCGTCCGGTGCACCGCGGCGGTGTACATCTCCGGGTCACGGGGATGGCCGAGTGCTTCCTCGGCTGCGAACACCATCGACTTCGTGGGCACACAGCCGATGTTGATGCACGTACCGCCGTACATCTGGTTCGAGCGTTCGATCATGACGACACGTTTGCCTTGGCGACCCAGCGTCGCAGCGAGTGTCTTGCCGCCCTTGCCGAAGCCGATGACTACCAGATCCGCATCAATGTCACTCACATCAGTCTCGCTTCCGTCACAAAGCACGTCGATTCTTCGGCTGGACCCACCAACTCGGTCAGGGAACGCCGTTGATCCCGGGGTGCTGGCCCCCCGGAACGGTGGGTGCGGGCGGGGCCTGAACCGACGGCGTGAACTTATTCGCGCCGGTCGGATCGATGGCCTTCTCGGTTGGCGTTACGGTCGCACTCGACGTGGTGCTCTCCGACGTGGTGGGACTGGGCTCGTCGGCGTGCCCACATCCGATGACCGACACGGCAACCACAGCCGTCGTCATCGACCAGGCCGCAACCCGGCGTAATGCCTGTGCTCGAACGTTATTCATGCGGGAAGTCCTATCCTTCGATGTGCGGTGCGCATCGACCGTCGGTTCTCACTCAGTTGTTGCGGTGAACGCCGGGCGGCTCGGTCGGTGCCGGCGGGGCCTTGATCTCGGGGGTGAACAGGTTCCCCCCGTTGGGATCGATGCTCTTCGTCGTGGGCTCCACACTGGGCTGCGGGCCGGCCGGCGATGTGGAAGTGGACGTCGAGGTCGGCGCTTCGGGCTTGTCGTTCGAGCCGCAGGCCGAGACGAATGCAACCACCATCAGTAGCACCGCGGTGCAACCCGCGACGACTCGCGACCGTCGTGTTCGTTTCGTTGCTCCCACTTTCGTCTCCTTTGATCCGCGCCGCTTGCTTCGAGTTCTGCGGCGACCACCTCTCGCGCGTCGCCTGGCTTTCCGGGATATCGGTTGCCGCGCACGCACCGTCCGGAACCACGTTGTGCCGGCGGACTATCCAGCGGATCGTCGGCCGAGCCGGCGCGACGTGCTGGATTACGTCGCCGCGATGGTAGGCCCTGCACCTCGCTGTCCTGCAAGGACCGTTAGTTTCCTAGGCGACACCAAAGCTGGTAAAGCGACCACTGGGTCGCACCTGTTCCGAGGTCCTGCGCGTGCGCGTGAACCACCGACGACCTGCGATCCTTCGGTACCGCTCCCGCATGAACACGCTGCGCGGTCAGCACCGCGGTCACGAACGAGTGTCGAGGCGAATTCTGTCGGCCTCGTGAAGCAAGGAGTCGAGCCCTCGCAGCAGGAGATCGCGACTGAAGTCGAACCGGGCATCGTGGTCGCCAGACACATGATGCTCATGGGCGACCTTCACGGACGGGTACTGCGCCACGTCGACACCATGGTCAAGCCGCTGTCGCCAGTCCTCTGGTTCGCCTTGCTGCTCGAGAACCAGGCCCAACACGAGTGCCGAAGAGTGCCAGGTCGCCCAGGTTGCGACCTCTTCGGAGAACCCGGCGGCGAGGAACGTGCTCGTGAGCTGCTCGGACAGCGCGAGGGTGTTGGGCATCACCGAATAAGTTCCTGCGACCAGACGCGCACCGTCGCGGTGACGTAGCAGGGCGTGTCGATAACTGTTCAGCAAGGCTGCGAGCCGCTCTTGCCAGTCTCCCGACAGCGCGACGCTGCCACAATCGTCCAACACGGCGTCGGCGATCATCTCCAGCAGTTCGGGCTTGTTCTTCGCATGCCAATACACCGTGTTCAACTGCACGCCAAGCTGTTTGGCCACCAAACGCATCGTCAACCCGTCAAGGCCGACGTCATTCAAGACCACCAGGGCGGCGCGCACCACATCTGCCCCCGTCAAATTCTTCGGTGCCCTCGTCGACATGTGGTCTCTCCCGCCTAGTCGCACGCGCAAGCGGTGTGACGTACCGCGGTGCCGTTGATCAATGATCAACGTTAGAGCATACTGGTCTTGATCAAAGATCAAGGAGGCTGCCTTGTCGGATTCGTCGCTATCGCTTCATCCGGATCTGCGGACGGGCACCGCGGACCTGCCTGAACTGCATCTCTTCGCCGACATAGCGGCCACGCGCGCGGCTATGGCGGAAAACCCACCCCGATGTCCGGGTGGCGGTCTACTCGTTGAGGACCGGGTCATCACCGGACCCACCGGCGGACCGCTCACTGTGCGTATCTATCGCGCTCGCCAGGGCCCCGGGGACCAGCTGCGGCCGGCAATCGTGTGGTGTCACGGCGGCGGGTTCGTTCTCGGCGACCTGGGAACCGAGGACGCCCATTGCCGGCGTACGGCACGTGAGCTCGATGCCGTGGTCGTTTCCGTCGACTACCGACTCGCACCGGAGCACCCCTATCCGGCGGGATTCGACGACTGCTGGTGGGCAACGGAATGGGCCATCGCTCATGCTGGGGAGCTGTCGATCGATCGGACTCGGGTCGCCGTGGCCGGCCACTCGTCAGGGGCCGCAATGGCTTTCGGGTTGGCCGTGAAGTCGAGGGATCTGGGCTCGCCGGAAATCTGCTATGTTTTCATGGGCTACCCCGTTGTAGATGATCGCCTCGACACAGGATGTCGGAGTTGCCCCGAGGACGCGCGGTTCTTCGGTCGAGACGACTGTGTGGACATGTGGTCGCTCTACCTAGGCGGCGACGATCCTGCCGAGGCGTTGTATGCAGTCCCTGGGCGTGTCGTCGATCTTGCCGGCCTGCCGCCGATCTACGTGATGATCGGTGCACTGGACCCGAGTCGAGATGCCGTCCTGGGATGGGTGCAGCGACTCACCTCGGCGGGGGTCTCGGTCGAGTTGCATCTCGTGCCGGGAGCACCGCACATGTTCGATCTCTATGGCTCGGGGACTCCGCTGGTCGACAGGGCGGTGACGAACTGGTCGAGTGCGCTCGGTGCTGCGCTGCATCCGGAGGACGCGGTTTCCGTTCATACGCTCGGCGGCTCATCCGGGGGACGTGGCCGATCATGACCGCGGCCTTCGAGGAGCATCTGGGTCCGTGCGCACCACCGGCTCAGTCGATCGCTCGGTGCACGTTGTTCGAACTGCTGGGTTCCAAGTGGTCGGCGCTGACGTTGGACCTGCTCTATGCCCGTGGGGTAGCCCGCTTTGGTGAACTGCAGCAGTCTTTGCCGGGAGTCGGGGCCAAGATGCTCACGCGCACACTGCGACGTTTGGAGGCGGTCTCGCTGGTTCACCGGACGGTGTATGCGGAGGTCCCTCCGCGCGTGGAGTACGAACTCACCGAACTCGGTGTCAGTCTCGCTGAACGATTGGCCAGCATTCAGCGCTGGTTCGTCCTCAACGTCGATACCCCCGAGCTCCGCCTGGCACCGATTCGCTCGCCCAGTACGTCCACGGAGTCGCCTTCTGCGATGTTGCAGCCGCATCTCCACAGCGCACCGTCGCGTGCTGCCGACGACATCGCCTGTGCGCGCGGCTAGTCGAGGATTCGCCTGGCCACGTTCGCGGTGAACAAGTCGAGAAGCTCTTCGCCCCGGCCAGCCAGCACGGTACGGATCGCGTACAACGAGAAGCCTTTTGCCTGCTCTAGCGTGATCGACGGCGGAACGGACAACTCCTGGCGCTCGGTCACCACGTCAATGACGGCTGGGCCCTCGTGGGCGAATGCCTCGGCCAGTGCGGCGTCCAGGTCACCGGGGCGCTCGACGCGGCGGCCGAACATACCCAGGGCCTCCGCGACGTCGGCGAAGTTCGGATTCTGCAGGTCGGTGCCGAAGTTGACGATGCCGGCGGCCTTCATCTCCAAATCGACGAAATTGAGCGATGAGTTGTTGAACACCACGATCTTGACCGGAAGCCGGTTCTGCGCCAACGAGAGATCAGCTCGCCGAACAACATCGTCAGCCCACCGTCACCCGCGAACGCAACGACCTGACGCCGACGATCCACGGCCTGGGCGCCTATCGCCAGGGGCAGTGCGCACGCCATGGTGCCGTGGTTGAACGAACCGATCAGCCGCCGCTTTCCATTCATCGTCAGATAGCGGGCGGCCCACACCACCGGGGAGCCTACGTCGACGGTGAACACCGCATCGTCGGTGGCCATCCGACTGGCTTCTGCCGCAACACATTCCGGCCGTATGGGGGTGCGATCGCGATCGTTGACCGCGAGTGCGTCCAGCGATGAGCGGGTGTTGCGGTAGTGCCGCAGACAGCGATCGAGGTGGGTGCGGTCACGCTTCTGCTGTAGCAGCGGCTGCAGAGCGCTCAGTGTGTCGGCGACCCTACCGACCAAACCCAGGTCGACCGGGGTTCGGCGGCCCAGATGGCGGCCGCGGATGTCGACCTGGATGACCGTCGCCTTCTCGGGATAGAACTGCTGATACGGAAAGTCGGTACCGAGCATCAGCAGCACGTCGGCCTCGTCGATGGCTTTGTATCCTGACGCGAACCCGAGCAGCCCGGTCATGCCGACGTCGTAGGGGTTGTCGTATTCGATGTACTCCTTGCCGCGCAGCGCGTGCACGATCGGCGCCTGCAGGGTGGCGGCCAGCTGAAGCAGTTCATCATGCGCGCCGGCCACCCCGGCACCACCGAGGATGGTGATGTTGTTGGCGCCGTTGAGGATCGCCGCGGCGGCGGCCAACGACTCGTCGGTGGGCCGGACCACGGATCTGGTGGGCAGCACAGGCCGTAGCCACGGCGACTTGGCCATCTTGGCCAGGAAGATCTCGCCGGGCACCACGACGACGGCGACGCCTCTGTCCTCGATGGCGGCGCGCATCGCCATCTCCAGGATGCGCGGCATCGTCTCGGGTGTGCTGACCAGTTCGCAGTACACGCTGCATTCTCCGAACAGGTCCTGTGGATGGGTTTCCTGGAAGTACTCGGAACCGATCTCCGTCCGCGGGATGTGCGCGGCGATCGCGAGCACGGGGACCCGGCTGCGTTGCGCATCGAACAGTCCGTTGATCAGATGTAGATTGCCGGGCCCGCAGCTGCCGACGCAGACGGCGAGCTGATCTGTGAGTGCGGCATCGGCGCCGGCGGCGAACGCCGCGGTCTCCTCATGGCGGACGTGTTCCCAGCTGATGTCGCCAGCTCGGCGAATGGCGTCGGTGAATCCGTTGAGGCTGTCGCCGGGCAAGCCGTAGATGCGGCGGATACCGCTGAGCTTCAATACCGAGATGACGTGATCGGCAACAGTTGCCATGGCGATACCGGCCTTCCTCGACGTGGTCGATGACTCATGGGCGTGCGTGACTACTAAGCGGATGCGGCCATCTGTGCGGTGATGGCGGCTGTCGTGGTGACGTGGTGGGCGAGGTATTGGTAGTTCACCATCGCTGCCTGGTATCCGTCACCCCAGAGCGGGTGCCGGGGTCCGGCTGTGGCGTCGGTGACGACGGCCAATTCGAATCCCTGTTCCAGTAGCTCGCGCAGGTGCGATTCAACGCACATGTTCGCCAGCATGCCGCCCAGGATGACCTTGCTCACCCGGCGTTTGCGCAGTTGCAGAACGAGGTCATTGGTCTGGGGTCCGAACACCTTGTGGGGGCTGGCGACGATGGTGCGTACGTCGTCGATGTAGGGCTTGAACTCCGGAAGCCAGTCGGCACCCGACTCGCTGAATCCGGTCAGGTCCAATGCACCCGCACGGCTGAAGGTCCGTGATTCGAACTCGGCGGATTCCAAGGGGCCGTTGAAGTTCCAGTCGTCATCTGCGGGATAGAAGTAGTGGGGCGAGATAGCGACGTGGAATCCGTGATCTTTGGCGGCCTCGAAGATGGCGGTCATGTGCTCGACGGTTCCGTTCTCGGTGACGCTGTCTTCGAGCACCGCCCAGTTCTTTCCGCGCGGGCTCAGAACATCGATCTGGGGATCGATGAACACAACTGCGGTGTCGTGCTTGGTGATCTGCATATTCGGTTCCTCGGGATCTGATGAGTTGATTCGTAGACGGCACTCTGTCAGGACAGTAGAGGTGGAACCGTCGCGTCCACACTCACCTCGATGAGATGAGGCCGGTCTGCTGCGACACCGCGTGCCAGGATGTCACGCAGAGCGGCGGGATCGGAGACGCGTTCGGCCGTGCATCCGTAGCCGTTGGCGAGCGCAATGAAGTCCAGCCCCGGGAGGTCGAGTCCGGGCACTCCCGGTGTTTGCAGCAGTTCAGCGAAGGACTTCAGGATGTTGTACGCACCGTTTCGAGCCACGACGAACAGCACGGGGAGTCGCTGTTGGACGGCCGTCCAGATGCCCTGGATGACGTAGTTGGCGGCACCGTCCCCGACGATGCAGATGACCTTGCGGTTGGAGCCCTGCTCACGTTCGGCGAGGGCGACGCCGACCGCGGCGGGAAGTCCGTAGCCGAGGACGCCGCTCGACATCGAGTAGAACGACGCCGGGCTAGCTGTAGGGATGATTCGGCGTAGCTGGCCGACTGTTGACATGGATTCTTGAACGATGATGCTGTCGGCTGGCCGCACCTGCTCGATCGTCGTGTACAGCAGGGCCGGGGTCAGATGGTCGGGATCTGCGACAGCCTCGGGCTTCGGTGTGACCGCGACTTCGCGGCTGGCTTGGGGAAGCGCTTCGGCGAGAACAGCGCATGCGCGGGCGGGGTCGGCGAGGATCGAGGTGCCAACGGGCGCTCGCGCGGCTTCTGATGGGTCGTCGGTGACGTGAAACAGTGTTGTGGTGTCTGCGACGTATTCGCCGGGAATGTAGGGGTAGTAACGGAACACCGGCGCACCGATGACGACGACGACGTCGTGGTCGGCCAATTGCCGTCCCAGTGGACCGATGGCTGGTGGCAGTGGCCCCGCGAATTGGGGGTGATTCTCGGGGAATCCGGGTCTGCCTTCCAATGGTGCGGCGTAGACCTTGCAACGCAACCGCTCGGCGAGCGCAACGGCGTCGTCCCAACCCCCCGACTGGTCGACCGCCCCACCGAACACCAGGGCTGGCGCGGTCGCCGAGCGGAGGCCGTCGATGATCGGGGCCAGTGTGGCCGGGTCGGCGGCCAACCGTGAACTCACCGTGCGTACCGCTGGAATGCGCGCGACGGCCTTGTCGCAATCATCCATGGGGATGGACAGGAACACCGGTCCAGCGGGGGGAAGCACGGCGGCGGCATAGGCGCGGACCAGCGCTGCCGGGACATCCTCGGCACGTGCCGGCTCGTAGGCCCACTTCACGAAGGGCTCGGCGACGACGTGGGGGGCGGAGTTCGTCAAATACGGCTCCAGTAGCAGCATTTCGCGTGTCTGCTGGCCGGCGGTGATGATCAGAGGAGCCCGATTGTAGAAAGCGCTTTCGATGTTGCCGATGGCGTTTCCGAGTCCGGCGGCCGTATGCAGGTTGACCAAGGCCGGTCGTCCGGTCCGTTGCGCGTAGCCGTCGGCCATTGCCACCGCCGGTGATTCCTGCAGCGTGAGCACGTAGGTGAAATCGTCGGGGAAGTCCCGCAGGAGTGGTTCTTCCGTCGACCCCGGGTTCCCGAACATCGTCGTCAGACCGAGCTGACGGGCCACTTCGAAGAACGCCTCACGCACCGTGAACATGGTCTCAACTCTCGTTTCTATGCGGTTCGTATCGGATGGCTGAAGTGGCCGTCATACCGATACCGCGTACTTGCGGATCGCGGGCTCGTCCCAGACCAGGCCGGTGCCCGCAAGGTTGGGGGCCGTGACGTGACCGTCAACTGGTAGGGCCGGGTTATCCAGGATCGGATGGGCCCAGTCCACCCACTCCAACCAGTGCGCGGACGGGGTGACCCGCAACAGGTGGGCAGCGAACTCCGGGTAGAGGTGGTTGGAGTATTGGATACCTGCTGCCCCGGCCACTCCGGCTGTTCGAAGCCAACCGGTCACGCCGCCGATCCGCATCAGATCCCCCATGGCGTAATGGACGCCGCCGGCGGCCGCGAGATTCCACAGATCCCTTGGCCCGTAGTGGTTTTCGCCGAGCTGCAGCGGTGTCTTCACATGCCTCGCCAGCTGGGCGTATCCGCTGAGGTTGTCGTAGACGATCGGTTCCTCGAACCAGTACAAGCCCTGATCGTCGAGTTCGTGGCAACGCCGCACGGCGTCCCCGAACCCCAGCGCCTGATTGAAGTCCACCATCAGATCCAGGTGCGCTTCAGTGGCTCCGCGGACCGCCGAGATGGCGTAGAGATCGTCTTCGAGGTGTTCGTTGCCCAGGCGCAGCTTGACGGCGGTGAAGCCGCCGTCTGCGAGCAGTTCGACGGCCTCGGCTTGCAGCGTCGCCGGATCGTGGCGCCACAGTCCGTTGCTGTTGTACGCCCGTACCGGCCCTAGTGATCCGCCGAGCAGAACGGCCAGCGGCAGACCGGCCTGTTTGGCCAGGGCGTCCCACAGGGCCATGTCCAACGCCGAGGCCGCGATCCGCGACATGCCGGCGGTTCCCACGACGTTGGTTGCCTTGGCGGCGGAGTCGAAGACGTCGATCGGTGACGAGCCGCGAAAGACGACGTTGTCAACGAGGTCGCTGATTTCGGCGACGATTCCACGCACCGCGGACTGCCGGTAGGGGGCGATGTAGCTGGAACCCACGACACCGTTGGTGGTTTCGATATCGACGAGCACCAGGGGCCATTGATCGAATCGGCCGATGTCGGCGATCACGGGTCTACCCAGCGGCACGACCACTACGCGCGTCGATACGTGTCCTATGGTCAATCCCGAGTCGGCCATTTCCGAGACGTGCTCATCCATCTTCGGCCGCCTCTCGATCGTGGGGAGTTGGGGTGTCGACAAAGGCCGTTTGGTAGCAGACGTGCGCACGCCTGCGGCCAGGCCGAAACGGTAACTGCGAGACGCCGCTTTCCGTCAAGGCCCGCAAGTTTCCTCACGGAAAGCATTGGAGCGTACGGCGGGGCGAGGGGCATTCGGGACCCGTCCACTCTGACGCTCCATAGTTTCCTCGGTGAAAGTTGCCGCCCTTGCTTGATACCGCACATCGGCGATTACGTTGGCGGCGTCGTTGCATGTTGGTCGCTGGAAGGAATGTCGTGCCCAGACCCGTCCGCGTTGGACACATTGGACTGTCGTTTCACGATGCCGCCGCCGAACAGGTCGAATTGGTGCTGCGCTCCCACGGTCACGACGTCGAGCGGACCTCAGCGCCGCACTCGTTGATGTTCGAGGCGTTGGGCAGATCCGAAGTGGACGTGCTCGTCGCGGCATGGTTGCCGTGGAGTCACGGCCAGTACTTCGCCCCGCTCGCCGATAAGGTGCGCATGCTCAGCGTCCTATACGAGCCCTACCCGATCTGGGGAGTCCCGGATTACGTACCTGCGGAAATCGCGTCCATACCCGATCTCCTGAATCCGCTCGCGCTCGAGCGCATGGATCGCCGCATCCAGGGGATGGCGCCCGGGGCCGGTATCAGTGAGATGTCCCCGCGGGCCGTCAGTGAGTACGGGCTTGACGGCGCCGGTTACCACTTCGAGAACGGCACCGAGGATGACTGCATTCAGCGCTTCATCGACGCCGTAGGGGATCAGCAGTGGGTGGTGATGCCGTTCTGGCATCCGCAGGCCCTGCACGCACGTTTCCGGATTCGCCGGCTGCAAGACCCGAAGGTGATCCTCGGAGCGACCGACAACGCCACCTTGCTCGTCTTGCGGGACTCCGAACATCTCATCGGAGAGGCGGCCCTGGCCGATCTCGCTCAGCTGTACATCGGCAACGAGATGCTCGTACGACTCGACGCGGCGATCCGTAAACGCTCGTCCAGCCCGTACACGGACTTCTCGGCATGACAGCGCCCGCGCCCGACGAGCGCACCACTGCAGGCGAACTCGCTCACTCCCTACTGCGGCGTCCCGGCACGCTCTACCAGACATCGACCATCGCCGCCCTGTTGGAAGGCGTCTACGACAGCGACGTCACGATCGCCCAGCTGCTCACCCACGGCGACTTCGGACTGGGCACGTTCAACCACCTCGACGGTGAGATGGTCGTGCTCGACGGCATCTGCTACCACCTGCACTCGGACGGCACCGCGGTGCTCGCCGGTCCCGACGAACGGACGCCGTTCGCCGCGGTGACCTACTTCGCCCCCGAGGTGGTGCTCCCCGTCGAGCAACCCTCCCCCTTCGCGGCGATGCGCAACGTGATCGACGCTGCCATCGGCAGCTCCAACGCGATCGTGGCGATACGCGTCTCCGGCACGTTCAGCGAGGTTCGTACCAGAACGCTGGCCGAACAGCACCGTCCCTACCCACGCCTCGCCGATGCGACCACGGGCCAACAGGAAGCGACCTTTGGCGCGATCTCGGGGAATCTGGTCGGCTATCGCACCCCGGCATTCGAACAAGGCATATCGGTAGCCGGCTACCACCTGCACTTCATCGATGAATCGCGCCAACACGGTGGACACGTCCTGGACTGCCAACTCGAGTCGGGTCGGATCGAACTGGCAGTGGAAAGCGACCTGCATCTGAGCCTGCCTCAAACGGCTGAATTCCTCGCCGCCACATCTCATCACGATTCCATGGACGCCGAGATCAGGCGCGTGGAAGGTTCGCTCTCACAGGATTGACGAGCATGACAACACCCCATCCGCAACGCGCGCTGGGTGCCTTCGAGCGGCTCTTCTACCGCTACTCCGAACGCAACCCGCTTCACTTCGCGTTCGTTGCTGAATTTCCCTCTGAAATCGGCGATCCCGCGCTTAGGGCTGCACTTCGCGCCGTTCAGGCGCGGCACCCGCTGCTGCGTGTGTCGGTCGAGGACGACGGCACCGGTGGTCCCGTGTTCATCGCCCAGGCGTCGGTGCGACCGATCCCCCTACAACGCGTCGCAGACACCTCCGCCCAGTGGACGCACATCGCGGCCGTCGAACTGTCCACGCCGTTCGATCGCCAAGCAGCTCCCCTGGTGCGCGCGACGCTCATGGCGGGACCGCTGCGCAGCACCATCCTGCTGACGTTCGATCACACCATCGCCGACGGCATCTCATCGGCTCTGATCGTCGAGGACCTGGTGTCCGCGCTCAACGGTGTCGAACTCCCACCGCTCCCTCTGCCGCCGCCGCAGGAAGTGATGCTGGCGCAGCACCCACCACGTGTCCCGGGTTCGGCGCTGTCACCAGACTCCGTGCCGGCCGCAGATCCGCACCTGAGTGCCATGAGCACGATCCGACCGTTCGACAGAACCCCTCCTCACCTCGCTACCTGCGAGTGGACCGAGAAGGACACCGCCGCCCTGGTCGAGCAGTGCCGAACCCACGGAACTACCGTGCACTCGGCGATCGTCGTTGCGGCATCACGGACATTCGCGGGTTCCCGCAGCCTGCCCTACGTACGAGTGTTGTCCCCCATCAACTTTCGCGGGTTGATCGGAAACCCGAACGACTGTGCCGACTACTTCATGGCCGCCCGCACGGGAATGGCCACCACCGATCGCGCCTCGTTCTGGGACGATGCGCGCGACGTGCTGGATCAGCTCCGGCCGTTGAGATCAGCACACGGTATACGCACGGCGTCTGAGACGGTGCAGTCCATGGTGCCGGCCCGTATCAGCGCACACGGGGCGCAGCAGTTCCTGCTCAATGGACTCAGCCACGACCTGACCGTCACCAATCTCGGTGTACGAAAGAACGACTCCGATCCTGTCCGCGCGATCCGGCCCGACGCCCTGTGGGGCCCGATCCTGCTGAATCAGATCGCCGACGAGACCGTCACCGGCGTCACGACGTACCAGGGCCGGCTTCGGATGGTTACCACCAGCTACACGCCACCAGGGGACTTCCTCGATGCCATGGTCGATCGGTTACTGCACGTCGTCCGCTGAATTCTCACCGCAGCACTCGTCGCGTACCCGTTGGATCATCATCAGCAGGCAGGGCTCATCGCCGGCCTGACCGCTGCGGTGTCCGTGTCCACCGGCTCCGGCGGCAGTGGTGTGCTGATCGGCTCCCCAATGCAGATCACCCGGCCCGAACGCCACTCGCGTCCCGTCCTGCGCTTCAATGAACCACCGACCGCGCAACGCGACCACCCATTGCGGATGCGGGCTCTCGTGCCAGTCACCAACCCAACCGACGGGTAGAACGAGAAAGGACACGTTGTCGAAGTGACCGGGAACGTCCTTGGCGGCTGTCGGAGCCGCCTGCCCACCCACCGATCTGACCACGAATCCGGCGAGCTCGGCTTCGGCGATCGTGCTCAGACCGGACGCCCCGGTAACGAGCCGGTGGTAGGAGGCGACCGGCCCCGCCGCCGTGTGCCGAAGCTCTGTCATATCAATGCGCTCAACGCGTTTCGCCGGTGTACTGCAGAACGTCGAGGCCACCGTTGTAATCGGTGGTGAACGTCACCCCGTCGTCGCGGACGTACACGTCCGCGGTCTGCACGACCGGTTTGCCGCCGGGACGAGGGTCGATCACGCGGTCCGGCTGTCCGGGCACGAACGCGGCCACCTGGACGGGCTGAAACGGATCCGATAGATCGTAGGCACGCACCCCGGCGTTCTGGTAGGTGGCGAAGACGATCTCCTCGGACACGAAGCTCCCCGGCCGGTTCTCGTGCAGATTGTGCGGACCGAAGTGACGCCCCTTGTGGGCGTAGTCGTCCTCATCGGGTGTGGGGAACGTCGCGATGCTGATCGGGTTCTCGGGCTCCCGCACGTCGAACACCCAGACGTGTTTGAGGCCGTCGGCGAGGTCGTCGGCGGTGGCCTCATCGGCCACGACCAACAGGCCGCGACCCGGCAACGGCAACGCGGTGTGCGTACCGCCGCCGAAAGGGGGCGACCAGTTGCGGTACGAGATCTGTCGGGGACGTCGCCGATCGCTGATGTCCAGCAAGGCCAGACCGCCGTCGCGCCATGACGCATAAGCGGTGTCGCCGTCGATGATGGCGTGATGCAGCGCGTATCGCCACTTGTCCTCATCCCAGCCCGGAGTCTCGCCGGCAGCGGAATTCATTCCAGGAAGCCAGTATTCGCCGATGAACGAGGGCCTGGCGGGGTCATGCAGGTCGATGATCTTGAACACGTAGTCGGTGAAGCCCTCCGACAACACCGAGGCGTACGCGTAGCGCCCACCGGGGAACCACAGGCGATGCACTCCAACGCCCTCGACCGGGAGGAACGAGATCTGACGCGGTTTGGCGGGATCGGAGATGTCGTAGACGGCGACGCCGGCACTCCAGTCCTTGGTTGACTGCTGCAGTCGGGTGCCTACCGAGCCGGTGTAGTAGCTCTGTTCGACGTCGAACTGTTTCCACAGGTCCTTGGCGTGGATGACCAGCAGAAGGTCATCGGCGGCCTGCAGATGGATGTTCCACGTGTTCTCCGGCGCCGGGTGGAATCCGACGGTGCGCGGTTCGCGGGGACTGGACACGTCGATGACCGAGAATCCGCTGTTGAACAGGTGCCCGACGTAAACATGCTCACGCCAGTACTGCACTTGCATCGCGTCGGGCCGCCCACCCTGATCGGAGTGGCCCAGGTGGATGAACCCGGTCGCGAGGTCGGGGGCTCTCACGGCCGCACCCCGTCGCGTGATCCGGCAGTGACGCGGGTTCTTGGGAGTGAAATCTTCAGCATCAGTACGGCTTTCGCTCGGTCAGGATGTCGGATCGCTTGCGACGTCGATGAGCACCTTGCCGACCGCGTGGTGTTCGACCGCGCTGTGGGCGAGTTCGGTCTCGGCGAGTGGGTAGCGCGTGATGGGCAGCCCGGCGGCATCACCCACGGTGAGCGCCCCTTCGGCAACCGCGGTGCTCACTGACTGCATGGCGCGGTGCTTCTGGGCCGGCGTCGTGGTGTAGGTGAGGATGAAGGACACCTGAACGTTCTTGGTCATCGCCGGTATCGACGGAATCGATGTCGTGCCGTCGCCGGGGGTGTAGATGGAGATGCCACCATGATGGCCGATCATGGCCATGTCGGCCGCGATGTTGGCCTGAGCGTTGACCTCGACGATGAGGTCAACTCCGTGCTCGGCGATGCCGGAAACCTGCTCGGGTACGTCGACCTCACGGTAGTTGAGGACGTGGTGAGCGCCCGCAGCTCGGGCCAACCGCCCCTTGGTCTGGTCACTGACCGTGGCGATGATCTCGGCGCCCGCCCACCGAGCCAATTGGATGGCCGCATTACCGACCGCGCCGGCGCCGCCGGCCACGAGCACGCAGCGCCCACTGAGCGCACCTGCAGACAGCTCCAGCGGACCCTCGGCGAGAGAGGTGAGCGCGCGGTGGGCGGTCAACGCGGGAATGCCCAGCGAGGCACCGACGTCGAACGACACCTCCGCAGGCAATCGAACGGCCTGAATCGCCGGCACCACGACGTACTCCTGGGCGGTGCCTTCCGTGCGTTGCCATGCAACGTCCCACAACCACACGCGGTCGCCGACCTCGATGCCGTCGACGTGCTCGCCGACCGCATCGATGATTCCTGCACCATCCTGTCCGGGGACGTAAGCCGCTGCCACGGCGTCGCGATCCCGACGGCGAGCGTCCAGATCCGTCGGATTGACCCCAGCCACGACGACACGGACACGAACTTCCCCGGCACCGACCGGCGGAATCGGCCGATCGATGAGCTCAAGCACCGAATCCCCGCCCGGGTGGTAAACGATCGCCCTCACTGACCGGACTTCACCAGTCGAATCGGCGTCGCGCCGATGTGCTTGCGAATGATCAAGTACGGCAGGATCCGGTCGTCGACGCCGGAGTTGAACAGCGGCGAACGGGGCAACTGGTTGACGCTGACATACAGGTAGCCGTCCCCGCCCAACGCCAACGTGTCGGGCCACAGCAGATCTCGGCCGTGGAACACGGTTGACCACTCACCCTCGGCGTCACGTCTGAACACCGCGGAGTGCTCGTAGGCGGTGACATACAGCGCGCCGTCGGTATCGGATTCCATGCCGTCGGAGGCGCCTTTGTCGCCGTGATCGGTGATTGTCTGTGCGACGTCGTCATCGTCACGGCCACGGTCCAACAATGCTGCGGTGTCCACCGAATACAGTCGGCGACTCGACAAGGGGCAGTAGAAGATTCGTGAGCCGTCGGCACTCATGGCAATGCCGTCGGCACCGACCTTGTAACCCTCGCGTACGACGCCTTGGACCACCGCGCGAAACTGATCGACCGCTTGCGTCGAGTAATGGCCGCGCAGCCGGCACCAGGACTCACCGGTGTGCAGGTCGAAGACGATCAGTGCACCCGTTGGCTGCGAATCGGTGACGTACGCATAACCGGCCACCCCGCGCGAGAAGTCGAAGCGGACGTCGTTCAAGTACGTCGTCGCCGTCACGGCCTCGGCCGAGGGACGCAGCACGCGCACCACTTCATTCGTCGATAGGTCAACCTGTATCAGCTTGGCCCCGCCTGCGACGAACGGACCGAACTCCGGAGCACCCGTATCGAGAAGCCATAGCGATCCAGTCGGGTCGACCACCACGCTTTGCACCGAGATCAGCTGCGTCGCGGGATCACCCGGTGACCACCGGTTCACCTCCGGGTTCGGGTACGGAACCGGCCGGCCATCGACGATCTCGGCGACTGTGAACGGGACATCGTCGCCCCATCGAGGGAACGACACGAAGACACGGCCGTCGTCAGCGACCGTTACACCCGTCGGCATGCTCTCGCTAATCTCGGCGACCACCTCGTAGTCCTCGCCGATCCACGACCCCAGCGGCCCCGCGCCGCTCACGCGATCACGCTCCCACCGGTGCCACCTGTTCGAACCATCCGCACCATCAGCCACCCTTTCGACAGGACTGCACACTCTCGACGCCCCGCACGCGGCATGCGCCGGTACGTCGGCATGCCGAATGGTAGAAGTGACAACCCGGTGTCCTTCAAGGCCCATTACTATCGGTGACGAAAGAAATGCAGGTCATCCGCCAGGAGTAACCTCCGATGCCCACACGTTGTCCCTCGGGACGTCACGATCAACACAACGTCTACGCCGAACGGTGTCCCTGTCGCGCGTTGCTCGATCTGCTTGCCAATAAGTGGTCGGCGCTGGCCATCGGTCTGCTCGACGAGCGCGATCGCATGCGATTCTCCGAACTGCAAGCTGCGCTGCCCGGAGTGGGCGCGAAGATGCTCACCAAGACCCTCCGGCGGCTCGAAGCGGCCTCACTAGTCGAGCGAACCGTGTACGCGGAGGTGCCGCCGCGGGTCGAGTATTCGCTGACCAAGCTGGGTATCAGCGTTAACGAACCGTTGGCCCAGATCAGAGCGTGGGCCGAAGACAACATCGACACCATCGATGCGCTCAACCCACACTGGAACGCCCTGGACCCCTTGACGTCGTTCGAAAAGTAGCTCTCCGACGGAGTCGGACGCCAAACTACCCGGATCCAGTCTGGAGCGGCATCGCTGAGACGAGGCTTCCGCTAGGCGCTAAGTGCGCATAACATGTTACATGTGATCGCTCCACAGGCATTGGCCGGCCTCCTCCAGCACGCTGGGATTGGGGAAGTGCACATCGACGGCACGAGACGCGCGGCCTACTCCTCGGACGCGTCGCTCTACCGAGTCAGTCCCCAGGCAGTTGTGTGTCCGCGCGACGCCGAAGAGGTCGCAGCGGCGCTAACGGTTTGCCGAGCAGAAGGGGTGCCAATCACTGCGCGCGGAGCCGGGACTTCGGTAGCTGGCAACGCGGTGGGTTCGGGTGTTGTACTGGACTTCAGCCGACATATGAATTCAGTGATCGACATCGACGCCGCTGGTGGTACTGCGGTTGTGCAGCCGGGCACGGTGCAGGCAACCCTGCAAGCCGCCGCCGCACAGCACGGGATGCGGTTTGGCCCAGATCCATCCACTCACACACGTTGCACGATCGGGGGAATGATCGGCAACAATGCCTGTGGGTCGCGGACTCTGGGCTATGGCCGCACTTCCGACAACGTGACCGCCCTGCGCGTTCTGACTAGCCGTGGTGAAGATCTACGCCTTGCCGCAGCGGTCCGTGGACCGTCGTTGAGCAGCCCACCACGGTCGCCGACGTTGCTGGACCTACAGGCAATTGCGCTACGCGGACTGGAGACGATCCGCACTCAGTTCGGACAGTTCGGTCGTCAGGTTTCGGGGTATGCGCTCGAACACCTGCTGCCCGAGAACAAGTTTGACGTTGCGCGCATGCTCGTCGGCAGCGAAGGCACCTTGGGACTAGTCACCGAGGCCACAGTTCGGCTCGTGAGGGAGCCCGCCAATCGAGTGCTCGTCGTCCTCGGCTACTCCGACATCGCGTCGGCCGGCGACGCTGCGCCGACCGTGCTGAAGTACTCACCGACTGCGTGCGAGGGAATCGACTCACGGATTGTCGATGTAGTGCGCGAGCGTCGCGGATCTGGAGCCGTGCCACCGCTCCCACGCGGCCAAGCGTGGCTATTCGTCGAACTCGTCGGCGAGACCTACGTCGACACGCTCGGGTTGGCTCAGGTCGTCGGCGAGAGCTGTGGCGCAATCGATTCGCTTGTTGTTACCGCCGAGGCGCGCGCCGCTGCGCTATGGCGGATCCGCGCCGACGGTGCGGGATTGTCAGGCCGAAGCGCCGCCGGGCGGCCGGCCCATGCTGGCTGGGAAGATGCCGCCGTGCCGCCCGACCGGCTCGGTGAGTATCTGCGACGCTTCGAGGAACTCATGGATTTCTTCGACGTCAGCGGACTTCCCTACGGCCATTTCGGTGATGGTTGTCTGCATATTCGAATTGATCTTCCCCTCGATAAGTCAGGCGGCACGAGGACATTCCGTGAATTTCTGTTCGCGGCCGGAGCGCTGGTCGCCGGATACGGTGGATCGTTGTCGGGCGAGCACGGGGACGGTCGCGCGCGCAGCGAACTGCTGCCCCTGATGTATTCGCCGGAGGCCATCGAGCTCTTCTCGGCCGTCAAGTATGCCTTCGATCCCGACAACGTGCTCAATCCCGGCATTGTGGTCGAACCGCGCCCCGTCGACGCCGATCTCCGTGTGCCAGCCGCCCCGACCGTCCGCCGCAATCTGGCTTTCGCGTATCACCAAGACAGTGTGAACTTCACTCAAGCGGTACATCGATGCACCGGAGTCGGGAAATGCCGAGCCGACAACACCGCCCCGGGCGCTGTGATGTGCCCGTCATACCAGGCCACTCGAGAGGAGAAGGACTCCACCCGCGGCCGTGCCCGAGTTCTGCAGGAAATGATCAATGGGTCCGTCATAACCACTGGGTGGCGATCGCCCGAAGTGCGCGATGCTCTCGACCTGTGCCTTTCCTGCAAGGGATGCGCTTCTGACTGTCCCAGCGGGGTGGACATGGCAACCTTCAAATCTGAGGTCCTTCATCAGCGCTACCGCCATCGAATTCGCCCAGCGTCGCACTACTCGCTTGGATGGCTGCCCCGCTGGGCCAGAATCGGCAGCAAGGCACCGAAGTTAGCCAACGCAAGCATGGCCATACCCGGGATCGGACGTCTAGCGCTGTCCGCAGCAGGTGTCGACAGTCGCCGGTTCGTACCGCCACTCGCGCCCAGGACGTTTCGATCCTGGTTCACCGGCACCGAGGCCGAGCGTCCTAGCAGTGGTGATCCCGTGACCGTCTTCGTTGACTCGTTCACCAACTACTTCACTCCGGGGGTGGGTATTGCGGTGGTGCGAATCCTTGAAGACGCCGGTTACTCTCCACGGCTCACGACCAGGCAGCAGTGCTGCGGCCTGACCTGGATTTCCACCGGGCAGCTAAACACCGCCAAAAAGATCCTTGGACGCGCAGTGGACGCCCTCGCGCAGTCCGAGCGCGAGGGCATACCCATCGTCGGTGTGGAGCCTTCTTGCACCGCCGTATTACGTTCAGATGCAGTCGAACTCGTCAACAACGAGAATGCACGACGCGTTGCACGCGCTACCCGTACGCTGGCCGAACTATTGACTGATAGTCGATGGAAACCGCCAGACTTGCACGGAACAACGGTCATCGCCCAGCCCCACTGCCACCATCACGCCGTGATGGGCTGGAGCCCCGATGAGGCACTTCTCGAACAAGCGGGTGCGGATGTGCAACGACTGGGTGGATGCTGTGGACTGGCAGGGAATTTCGGAGTGGAGAAGGGCCACTACGAGGTTTCGGTATCCGTCGCCGGGCAACAGCTGCTACCGGCAGTAGCAACGGCAGGGAACGATACCCCTGTTCTGGCAGATGGGTACTCGTGCCGAACCCAGTTGTCGGACCTCGCGGACCGTCGCGGCCAGCACTTGGCTGAATTGTTCGCAGCCCACCTCGACCGGCACCCAAGAACCGGGGTTCGTCCTTCGCAGTGAGCTTGCAATCCCTCCTTGCGTGCGACGTGGGCCCGTTGCACAACGGCTGGGTCGAATGACAACACCCTCCGCTCCGAGCCGCCTGACCACGGCATTGACTGCGCCCGCTGCCAACCGAGCACCAACATCCATCAGCTCCCCGACGGCGCGAGACGTCCTCTGGTTGCACTTGTCGGCGCTGGCTACGGCTCGGTGCAGCCGTCCTTAATGCCATCTTCGCGTAGAACACAGATTGTCTGACATGGCGTAGCGCCAGCCCGGCCGCCAGGCCAGTTGTCGATCACACGCCGGCGATCATGCCCCCGTCGATACGCACAGTCGTGCCGGTCACATACGACGCGGGCTGTCCACACAGGAACGCGACCACTGCCGCGAACTCGGTTGGATCACCATATCGGCCAGCGGGTATCGAGGAGGCACTGGCCGCGGCGACCTCGGCGACGCTCAAATGGTCGCGCTCAGCTTTCGCAGCATCCAGGGCGGCCACCCGACCGGTTGAGATCCGTCCGGGGACAACGCAATTGACTGTGACACCCGACGAAGCCAACTCCGTCGACAAGTTCTTGGCCCACGCGCGAAGGGCCGGTCGGACGGTGTTGGAGATCGCGAGGTTGGGGATGGGACTCTCCACCCCCGAACTTAGTGCGGCCACGATGCGGCCCCAACCCCGATCGGCCATGGACTGGGCCAGACGACCACCGAGTTCGACCACCGGAGCCACCATCGCAGCGAATGCATCGGCCAGGGCGTCACGGCTGATGTCGACCGCCCGACCGGGGGCGGGGCCACCGGTGTTGGCGAAAAGTACGTCGATGGGCCCCTCGACTGCCTCGATTGCGTCAATGGCCCGGTGCCCGGCTTCCAGGTTGCGCAGATCCCAGTGCTGAGCGATTACCGTGGCGCCTTTTGCGCGCAGGGCGCCCGCCGCTGCGGCGGTGCGCTTCTCGTCCCGGCCACATAGTGCGATCCGCGCGCCTTCGGATGCCAGCTCAGTGGCGACGGCCAGGCCGAGGCCGCCGGTGCCTCCCATCACAAGAGCCAACCGGTTATCGATGCCCAGGTCCATGCTGCGTTCCTTTCTGTACGGTCGCGGCAAATGTGTCACGTGCGCCGGCCAGGGCGGGTGAGGTAACTCCATCCGCCTCGAGTTGAACTATGGCACGGTCGATCTCGTGCATGCGCCGCTCGGCATGCTGGGGATGGGTGGCCACAACCGCGTTGAGGAAGGCGGTGAATCCGCGTTGATCGATATCGCCGAGTGCGCTGAGTAGGGAGTCCCGCAGGCCCCGGCTGCTCGCCGACGTGAAGGCGTCGACCGCGAGGGCTTCCAGGCCTTTCGTGATGACAGTTCGAAGAAGTTTGAGCTGGACTGCGTCGCCGACCTCGCCTGCGTCGATCACTGTTGTCACGGCGCCGAGCGCACCGAACTCGGCGGCAACGGTCTGTGCATCCGGACCAGCGATGAGCAGCGGCGTCGCCACTCGCGTGAGTGACACGGCTCCCATGATCGCAACGTCGACGTAATGGACGCCGGACCGGACCGCGCGTTGCGCCGCGGTCCGCTTGTCCGACGGCGAGGCCGTCGTCATGTCGACATAGACGGTCTGTTGTCCCAGGTGTGCGACGATCCCCTCAATAGCCGATATGGCGAGATCGCCGGGCACGCAGGACCACACCCGATCCACGGGACCCAGCCACTCACCAGGCTGGCGATAGAACGTGATGCCAATTGAAGCGAGCTCGTCCTGAACACGTGTCCCTGCAACAGGATCGAGCACACTCACGTCAAAGGTTGCTGACGCGCACTGCGCGTAGAGCCGTCCAACCTCGCCGGCACCCAACACCGCCAGGCGTGGGCGAGTTGGTGCCCGGCCATCATCGGTCTGGTCATTGCTGACGGCGTCCGCGAGGCTCACTGCCAAGCCTCGCCGGCTCCGAGGACCGCCAGGTGTTTCTTCATCAAGGTTCGCATCATCGGTGGCAAGCTCGGCGCTGGTGGTCGGACGGCGTCGGCTGCGATCAAGCCGCGCTCGACCAGACATGCTTTACGGATCGCTAGGGCAATGCGTGGCTGCTGTTCGAAACAACTCAACGGCAGATAGGGCGCGAAGGCAGATCGTGCGGCTTCGAAACCGCCGGTCCGATGGGCGTTTACGGCCGCGATCAGTCCCTCGGGAAACGAGAAGCCAGTCATTGCGCCAGCTGCGCCGGCTTCGAGCTCATCGATCAGCCCGACGCCGCCGAGTCCGCCAAATACCGGTGTCGCAAAGCGATCAACGAGCTCGCCGATGCGAAGGGCCGTCGGTGCGGCCTCAGCCTTTATCGCGACAAGACCGCTGGTCTGGCCGAGCGCATCGATCTCGTCATCGACGCCAATGCTCACCCCGCTGGACACCGGGTAGTTTTGGGCCACGATGCCTGCGCCGGTCTGCCCGTGAATCGTCGACAGATGCGCTGCCAGCGTCCTGGGCGCCGCGGTGTTCAGTTGGATCATCACTCCTGCGATGCGATCACCGACCACGTCTTGGGCCTCGCGCACCTCGTCAATGGCGGGCCGAGTCGACAGTGCAGTTACGCCAACCACCAACGGCAGGTTCACGGTCGCAGCGACCGTATTCAAGACCAGCCTGCGCTCAGCGCGCGAAAGGGATGCCGCTTCGCCGAACACGCCGAGCACGGTCAAGCCCGCAGCTCCCGCTTCCTGATAGCTGGCCACGAGTCGGGCGAGGCTGTCCAGGTCGACATCGAGCGAGTCGGAATGAAAGGGCGTGGCGACGACATTCCAGACGCCATGGGTGAGGGGCGTGGTCACAGATTCTCCTCCATCTAGCATGTGACATGTTACGTGAAGTGAAACATAGGCCTTCGGGTAGTGGCGCTACACACCCCACACAGACCGGTAGATATCGCGATAGCCACTCGGCGGGTCGAACACGTTGCCTGACTTCGGCACATTGGATGCATCGATGAGTCCGGGGTCGGCGACCCAGTCGGTCACTTTCTGGCCGGCCAGAGTGCTGTTGATCGCATCGATAATCTGCCACGCCTGCAGGTAAAGCGGTTCAGCCACCGTTGCCGCCTGATACTGGCCGGTGCGGATACGTTGCAATTCTGCTGCATCGCCATTGCCCGCGGCGATGCCTTTGGGCGGACCGGAAGGCGGCTTGCCCGCGGACTGGAGTGCGGGCGCTGCACCGGTGAAGTAGTTCCCATTCACGCCGAGTAGGTACGTAAATCGATCCCCATGTTGCTGCAACAGGTTGGAGATCACGCCGGGCATCCGTTGCGCGGTATCCGAAACGGGAGAGTCCTCCACCGTGAGAACTTGGCATCCCCCGCAAGCTTTCACGTAGGCCGCCATGGCATCAGACTTGGCGATGGCCACCGAGTACTGACTGTCGGTCATGATCGCCACGCCAGCCGTGCCTTTCGAATCGGCGACGGCGTAAGCGGCGGCCAATTGGGCGACTCGCGCAGGATCGGTGGAGATGTTCGTCACCAATCCTGCGCTCGGGCCGGGGTCGGCTGCCGAGTGCCATCCGAATACCGGTATGCCGGCATCATTGGCGGCCTTGATGGTTGCGCTTTGTTCGACAGCGTCGACACTGCCGAGCACGATCGCAGCCGGTTTGGTTGTGAGTGCCTGGTTGATGGCGTCGGTGTGTCCTTGGACCGTGCCCTTGCCGTCGAATGTGTCAACGGTCCAGCCGATGACCTTGGTGGCCTCGAGCAGTCCGATTCCCACTCCACTGGGGCCGCCGTCGTTGAGGTCGGCCGCTACGTAGGCGATGTGAGCGCCGGAACGCTGTGCGTGAGCCCCCTGCGACGGGGGTGTGAAACCTTTACTGGCCGATAGGCTTTCCTTGACGATCTGCAGTGATCCCGCGACGATGTCCCCCTTGGGCACGATCGAGGAATAGTCCTCGACCGGTGTGGCCGATCGATTTGCGGCTCCGACGCTCTCCGAAGCACAGCCCGTCACAACTACTAACAACAACGCGGCAGACGCAGCGCCGGTGACTAACTTGCGATGCACGAGTCCGTCCTTTCTCAATGGTCCGCCGGCTGGGCCGTCATGGCTGGGACTGACGTTGGGGGCCAGGGAGTCCGGTTGCTTGGCGGCGCAGTGGTTGTTGGCGCCCCAGCGCGTGCAACGCGCTTTCGAGTCGCCAACGCTGCGATCGTGATGGCTGCCACTAGGGTCAATCCGTTGAACAACGGGGACAGGTAGAACTGGCCGGGGAGCACCTGCATCAGACCGGAGATCCCGATAACTGCGATCAAGACGCCCACCACGGTTCCGAGAGCATTGACCCGGCCGGGGCGAATGGTGGTGGAACCCAGAAATGCTGCGGTCAGGGCGGCGAGCATGTACTCGGGGCCGATATTGCTTTGCGCAACGCCACCCTGCCTGGCAGACAACAGGATTCCCGCAAGGGCAGTGATCATTCCGGAAGTGATCATCGCCCCGAAGACATACCGGCGGCGCTTGATCCCGGTGAGTTCGGCGGCTTTGGGGTTGGCTCCGATCGCGTATAGGTACCGGCCGACGGGAAGGTAGTCGAGGACCACCCACAAGACCACGGCAAGCAGCACCGCGACGACGAACGGCCCCGGGATGGGACCGAGCGACCAATGCGCCAGCTCGTCGAACAACACTGCGCGGGCACCGGTGTCGTCGGTGATCTGCTTGCCGCCAGTGACCCAGTAGGAGATCGCGTAAATCACCTGCCCGGTGGCCAACGTGGCGATAAAGGCGTCAACTTGGGCCATCTCGATTAGTAAGGCATTGGCAAAGCCGATCAGCGCCCCGCCGGCCAACACCATGACGATGACCACTCGGTAGTCGAGCCCCATGATCTGCCACTTCAACGCCATGATCTGCCACAGACCGACCCCGTAACCGAACGATAGATCGATCTTGCCTGCGACCATCGGGATAGTCGCCGCGAGTGCCAGCATAAATAGTGTTGCGTTGCCGGCGGCGAGGACTTGGAAGTTGGTCAACGTCGGAAACGAGTCGGGCTTCGCTATCGAGAAGGCGAGCACGAGAAGAACGGTCAGGACGACCATGCCGTAGACCGGCACCAGCCGCCGATACCAATGCGCCCCTGACGGTGGTTCCAGGGCAGTAGATTTCAACGAGGCTTCACTCATGAGTTACTCCGTGCAGCAGTTGTTGTATCGAGGTCAGAAGCGGCAGCTACGAGGTTGCCGATGGAGAGATGGGGCCGCTCGATCTCAGCGACCACCCGGCCACGGCCGAACACCACGGCCCGGTGCGCCACCTTGGCGACTTCTTCCATATCGGTGGAGATCAGGACGACCGCAGTACTGGTGCTGGCGGCCTCGGCGAGCAACGCGTAAATATCAGCCTTGGCGCCGACGTCCACCCCCATCGTGGGTTCTTCGAGGACCAGTACCTTCCGTCCCAATCCGATCCACCGGGCAAGGATGACTTTCTGTTGATTGCCGCCAGAGAACGTATCCAGCGACAACTCCGGATCCGCGGGACGCACGCCAAATGGCGCGAGTACCTCTGTGGCGAACCGTGCTTCAGCATTGCGAGTGCTAGGCCGCCAAGAGGGACGACCCCACAAGCCCGGATTAAGGAACAAATTCTCACGCACTGTCAGACCGGCGGCGACGGCTTCCGATTCGCGGTTCGACGTACTGAATCCGATGCCGCTGGCGATTGCTCCGCGGCACGTCCGCAGATCAGCGGCGTCACCGTCGACCATGACTCGGCCCGAGCGCGGGGGCAACGCGCCCGCGAGGCAGCGACCGATTTTCTCTTGCCCAGCGCCGCGGAGCCCGCACAGTGCCACGATCTCGCCGGCCCGCACGGTGAGATCGATGGCCTCCATTTGCTCAAGCACAAGCTTGTCGATCCGGACTCGTTCGCGATCCTTCGGCGCCTCAAACACCGGGTCGTGGGCCGACGTACCGCAGATGAGTTCGACCAGATCGGCGTGTGGCAACGAATCGACCGGTCGATCGGCCACCACCGCACCGTTGCGCATGACCACCGCCCGAGAAGAGATCTCGTACACCTCGTCGAGGCGATGCGAGACGTAGATCATGCCCACGCCGGAGTCGCGAAGCTGACGCAGCACATCGAAGAGACGCTCGACATCTTGGGCGGGCAGCGAGGCCGTGGGCTCGTCCAGAACCAGCAGCTCCGGTTCGGTCACCAGACTCCTGGCGATGGCCAGCAGACTCCGCTCGGTGCGGGGCAGTGTCATAACGCGCGAGTCGGGGTCGATCTCTCCGCCGACCAGTGCCAGGATCTCCTCGGCTCGTCGACGCATCGCCCGGTAGTCGATAAGCCCGAACCTGCGCGGGTATCCGACGAGTTGGGCAATGTTCTCAGCGACGGTCATCCACTCCACCAGGCCGAGGTTCTGGTGCACGAATGAGATGCCGGCCCGGGTGTCGCCAGCCGCCAATTCCCGTCCGTTGAGCAGGATTTCACCGGCATCGGGCTTGTATGCGCCCGCGAGCATCTTGATGACAGTGGACTTACCCGCTCCGTTCTCGCCCAATAGCGCCACGATTTCACCCGCGCCCACTTCGAAGCTGACATCGCGAGCTGCGCGCGTTGCGAAGAACGACTTCTCCAGGCCGCGAATGCTCAGCAGCGGCAACTGCGAGGTATGGCCATCGCCGGTTGTCGCTTGTTGGTCGGAGGACATCGCATCAAAACCCCTTCTGCATGCGGACCGCACATGGACCCGGCAACCGAAGTACTGTAACATGTTACCTGTTAACTGCAATACATTTTTACGTGGATTGTGTCTACATCACACCCGCCTCGGATACTCAAGGAGCAAGATCATGACCCGCGAGACGCCCGACTACGCCCACAACGTGTCATTCCTCGGCTACACCGATCAGGCTGGCCGAGGCGACGGGCTCCAGGTGATGGTGTGGCGCGACCACGCGATCGTCGCGCACATGTTCTCCAACGGTTTCACCTCGATCGATGTCAGCGACCCACGCAATCCTCGTCCGGTCAGCTTCACGCCAGCACCACCACGAACGTGGAACCTTCACTTGCAGGCCGCCGACGACCTTCTGCTCGTGGTTAACGCCGCAAATCTTTTCGCGCACCCCGCTTTTGCTGACGAATCGAACTATTACGGAAAGTCCATCGGCGAGGTCTTCGCTGACCAGCCCGTCGACTACACGGCGGGTATGAGTGTCTTTGACATCTCCGATCCGGCGGCGCCTCGTCAGATAGGTTTCATGCCGGTCGACGGTGTTGGGCTACATCGGATCTGGTACACCGGCGGCCGATGGGCGTACGCATCGGCTCTTCTGCGCGGATTCACCGACTACATCTTCGTCACGATCGACATGTCCGATCCCACCAAGCCATTCATCGCCGGGCGGTGGTGGCTGCCCGGGCAGCATGTCGCCGGTGGTGAACATCCTTCCTGGGACGTGGTGCAATGGCGCTACGGCCTGCATCATGCACTGGTCGCTGGCGACACCGCTTATGGGGCGTGGCGCGACGGTGGATTGACACTGCTCGACATCAGCGATCGCACCGCACCATCGTTGATTGCGCATCGCAACTGGGCTGCGCCGTTCGGTGGCGGCACACACAGCCCGCTGCCGTTGCCAGACCGGCAGCTCCTTGTGGTGGCTGATGAAGGCATTGCCGACAATGCCGCCGATGGCATTAAGCGGACTTGGATCTTCGATATCCGGGAACCGGCGAATCCCATCTCTATCTCCACTTTGCCCCAGCCCGAGGACGCTGACTACATTGCCAAGGGCGCCCACTTCGGCCCGCACAATATGCACGAGAATCGTCCGGGATCGCTACAGACCAGCGATCTCGTTTTTATGACCTACCAAAACGCCGGATTGCGCGTCTATGACATCTCTGATGCCTTTAGGCCCCGGGAGGTGGGGGCCTGGGTACCCCCAGCTCCCGAGGTGATGTTCGACGTCAGGCCGAATCGTCCTCGCATCATCCAAAGCGCCGACGTGTTCGTCGATCCCCGCGGGGTGATGTACCTGACCGATTACAACGCCGGTATGTACATCCTTCAGTACGAAGGCGACTGAGGGTGGGTCGAATTAACCCGGCAGTCCTGGCTCTTGCTGTTGGTTCATTCGGCATCGGACTCACCGAGTTTGCAATCGTCGGGGTGCTTCCGCAGGTGGCGGAATCCTTCGGTGTAGGTGAGGCCATCGCGGGCTGGTTGGTCTCCGGCTATGCCGTCAGTGTCGCGGTGGGCGGCATTCTGCTTACCGTCGCCGCAACACGGGTCACGCAGAAGTCTGCGCTGCTGATGCTCATGGGCCTGTTCATCGTCGGGAACACCCTATCTGCCTTAGCCACAACGTATTCCACGATGCTCACCGGGCGGATCATCGCAGCCCTATGCCATGGCGCGTTTTTCGGCGTAGGTGCGGTCTTGGCCGCCGATCTGGCAGGCAAGGGTCGACGCGCTGGGGCGATCGCTTTGATGTTCGGGGGACTGACTCTGGCCAACGTCCTGGGCGTTCCGTTGGGAACGTGGATCGCCCAGACATGGGGGTGGCGCATGCTGTTCTGGGTCATCGTGGCCAATGGCATCCTCGGATTCGTCAGTATCTTGCTCTTGGTACCGCGCGCCAACACGCGTGAACAGATCACGGTGACAGTCGAATTCCGCACATTGACGCGGCCGAGTGTACTGGTGTCGCTAGGGATAACAGTGTTCGGCTTTGGCGGAATGTTTGGCGCATTTACCTACATCGCCTACACGCTGACTCGGACCAGCGGGTTCAGTGAGGCGGCGGTGCCCTGGCTGCTGGTGCTCTTCGGTGTCGGATTGGTACTGGGCAACCTGATGGGCGGACGGCTGGCCGACCGCCACGGCGAGGGTGCCTTAATCGCGCTACTTGTGCTGCTCTCGTTGAACCTGGCCGCTTTCGCTGCTTTCGCCAGATCGCCCGTCGCCGCTGCAGTCCTGTTGTTCGCAATGGGGTGCTTCGGATTCGCCACCGTACCCGCGCTGCAATCTCGGGTGCTCCGCCACGCCCACCAGGCGCCGACTCTGACGTCTGGGGCGAACATCGCCGCCTTTAACATCGGAAATGCGCTAGGGGCATGGTTGGGAGGCCTGACTGTTTCCGCGGGACTGGGTTACGCATCGACGTTCTGGGGCGCGACCGCGATGACCCTCGTTGCGCTAGTGATACTGGTGAGCGCGTCAGCGATCGATCGGCGGCGAGTCAGTTGGAAGTGAGGTAGACCTTGGCCGCCCAGAGTTGGCGTGCGGCCTCACCAGTGGAGTCGCCCAGAGCTTTGCGAATCAGTAGTTGTCCGGTGTTGGTCAGGTGCTCGCCCATGGCCTGGGCAGCCAGGCTGGCATTGCCGGCTAGAACGGCATCCACGATCGGAACATGTTCATGGTAGACCTCTCGTAGAGTTCGGAAATTTTCGAACGTCGAAGCGCCCACAAGTCGGGTGGCATCGCGGATGGACTCAACGATCTTTCGGGCATGCTGATTGCCAGCGGCCTCCAAGATTGAGCGGTGCAGCAATTGATCGTGTTGTTGGAAGAGCGCTTCTTGGTCGGTGATAGCTGCTTCGCGCATTTTCTCGAGTTCAGCCGAGATGACTGCGCGTTGCAGGTGAGATGCCTGTGCAGCGGCTGCTGCCGCCGCTGGGCATTCGAGGGCCATCCGCACGGCGAACATCTCCGCGAGATCGGTTGGGAGAGGCATCGTGATCCGGAATCCTCGGTTGCGCTCGAACTTGATCACTCCTGTCTCCTCCAATCGGAGCAATGCATCTCGGGCTGGACTTCGGGATACCCCGAGTTCGTCGGCCAGGCGCTTGACCGAGTACAGCTCTCCGGGCACCAATGCGCCATCATTGATCGCGTCGCGGATTGCTCTTATCGCTCGGTCAGTCAACGACTGTTCGGAGGAGGAAATGCGCTCGACGATCGGCCTGCCTACCATCACCCCAGAATACGTCTGCCGGTGACATGTTAGGTGCAACCTTGCTGCCCGTTGCGGTCAGCCGGCCTCGGCGCTGCGGGGCCCGAGCAGCTGGCCCAGCACCTTTGTTGGACGTGCTGTGCCCAGGGACGAGGTTGCGTGTCGCCTAACGGTTGCCAGGCCTCGTCCGCCGCCACGGGTCGATCCGGATGACCAAGCCTTTTGTAATGTTTTTTCGGTTTCGGTGTTGCCTCGATGGACAAGATCGGTCCCATGCCGGTACGCGCGAGCGAAGCACCATCGCAGGGATTGCCCTGGGTGAATCGCCCCGGGTTTGATGCGCACCGGTTATTGGTGTGCAGCCCTTGAGTCCCCCCGGCGAGTCCGGAGACTTCCCTTCTTGGGAAGGATGGGGTCATGTCAGGTGGTTCGTCGAGGAGGTACCCGCCCGAGCTGCGTGAGCGGGCGGTGCGAATGGTCGCCGAGATCAGCGATCAGCACGAATCGGAGTGGGCGGCGATGACCGAGGTCGCCCGGTTGTTGGGGGTCGGCACGGCCGAGACGGTCCGCAAGTGGGTCCGCCAGGCTCAGGTCGACGCCGGCGCCCGGCCCGGGACCACGACCGAGGAGTCCGCCGAGCTGAAGAAGCTGCGCAGCGAGAACGCTGAATTGCGCAGAGCCAATGCCATTTTGAAGACGGCATCGGCTTTCTTCGCGGCCGAACTGGACCGGCCACACCACTGATCTGCCGGTTCATCGCCGAGCATCAGGGCCATCGAGACGGCCCCGACGGTCTGCGGTGGGGTGTCCAGTCGATCTGCGCCGAGCTTGTCGGGCTCGGTGTTCAGATCGCCCCGTCCACCTACTACGAACACCTGGGGCGCCGACCCAGCCGCCGCGAGGTCCGCGACGAGGACCTCAGACCCGAGATCGCCCGTGTCCACGCCGCCAACTACGGGGGTCTACGGTGCCCGCAAAGTGTGGCTGGCGCTCAACCGCGAGGGCGTTGAGGTGGCCCGATGCACCGTCGAGCGGTTGATGGCTGAGTTCGGCCTGCGCGGGGCGGTGCGCGGCACGGTCAAACGCACCACGATCGCCGACCCCGAGGCCACCCGGCCGGCAGATCTGGTGAGCCGCCAGTTCGGACCGCGTGCCCCGGACCGGTTGTGGGTGGCGGATCTGACCTATGTGTCGACCTGGTCGGGATTCGCCTACGTCGCATTTGTCACCGACGCCTACGCCCGGCGGATCCTGGGCTGGCGGGTGGCGGCGACCATGGCCACCTCAATGGTGCTCGATGCGATCGAACAGGCCATCTGGACCCGCCAGAAGCAAGGCGTGAGTGATCTCAAAGATGTTGTCCACCATACGGATAGGGGCTCGCAATACACATCAATCCGGTTTACCGAGCGGCTCGCCGAAGCCCGTATCCAGCCGTCGGTCGGGGCGGTGGGCAGCTCGTATGACAACGCTCTAGCCGAAACGATCAACGGCCTGTACAAGACCGAGCTGATCAAACCACGTAAACCCTGGCGCACGATCGAGGACCTGGAGTTGGCTACCGCGAGATGGGTCGACTGGTTCAACCACCACCGGCTTTACGAGTACTGCGGCAACATCCCACCAGCCGAGCTTGAGGCCGCCTACTACGCTCAACGACAGAGACCAGCCGCTGGCTGAGTTCTCAGATCAGGAAGTCTCCGGACTCGCCGGGGGGACTCAGAGGAAGCGAAGATTCGCGAGTTCAATTGGCGGCGGCTCGGTCCACACTTCGTAGCGCCACCCCAACTCCTGGATGAGTTCCCGCGTCCACTTCAGGGCGTAAGAGACTTTGGGCGCAGTTGTACGGGCCATTGGTTTGACGTCGACCACCACCGGCCCGAGTGATGTTAGGAGCAGGTAGTCGGGGATGCGTCTCCGCCTCTCGCCGTCCACGACCGCCTCGATCAGGAAGGGCTGGGCGACAATAGAAGTCACTTCAGGGTCGTAGTCGGCGTAGATGAGCCTGGTTAGCTCGAGCCTGGATTCATAGATCACATGATCTTGCATTGTCGCGGACCAGTAGGTCCCGGAGTAGTGGTGCTGCCCGTACCACCACCGGAATGTCCGCCAGGGTGTGAGCGAGCACGTTGCGACGCCGTTCGCGTCATCCCAGTCGACTGTTTGGACGGCATCGTCATCACGAGTTTTGAAGGAGAGGGACGCGGCGATCGGAGGGGTGCGAAGTTCAGCCACCGGTAGCACCGCCGCGGCGCTGAGGTGTCGACACACGTGTCGGAGCGTTGACATGGGCGCAGGAATGCGTTGCAATCATGAGGTCCCTTCGGAGGGGCTTATCTGGAACTGCGGCCCTCAGGGCCGCTAGCGAGGGGCCGGGTGCCAGCCCGGCCCTTCGCCATATCTGGGGCCGCCGCTACGACGGCGACTTCTCTACGCCCGCCGAGTCGCATCCCCTCCGTCCATCGCTGGGTTGGTGGACGGGTTCAGACCAGCCGAGTCTTCTCGACACGAATCATCCACTAAGGCGCGGATTTTCGACTTCGAACCGAGGCTTGTGTAACCGGACTCGATGAGTCTGGATCCAGCTTCTGACAGGGACACGTCCCAATCATCGGCGCAGCGGTACGCGGCCTCAGCCACTTCGCGTGGTAGGCGGAATTCGACACGGACTCGATCTCGCGGACCTAGCTTTGGTCGGCTCATCTTCCGCACCTTCCTGACCACGGGTCACTTACGGCACCGGCATCGTGCCGTTGAAATGCCGATCGCCTAACGGCATCGAACACCCCGTGACGGAAGAATTGCTGCAGTTACCGTCGATTCGAATTACGCGTCGCAGCAATACAGTTCGATGTGATCAATTCCTGCACGCCGCCACGGTCTGTGTCTGTTTTGAATGAAAGCGCAGGTCACCTGCACACCCATGCGGAGCATCGTGGCATGCGAAGGTCGTTCCAAGACAGCCTAATTCAAGTGATGTGAACCGCCCTGGTTCTGCCGGAGGCTCGGGCTATTGGATTCCGATCAAAGGCTGATCGGTCCGGTATGCATCGTAGAAGGCGGCTTCGAACTCGACTGGCGGAATGTCGCCGAGGTAGCTGTGTAGCCGTGCGGTGTTGTGCCAATAGGTCCAGCTGAGGGTGGCCAGCTCGACGTCTTCGACGGTCTTCCACGGCCCGTTGCGGGCCGGTCCGTAGATCAACTCGGCCTTGTAGTAGCCGTTGACCGTCTCCGCGAGAGCATTATCGAAACTGTCCCCAACGGTACCGATCGAGGGCACCGCACCGATCTCGGCGAGTCGCTCACCGTAGCGAACGGACGTGAACTGCGACCCGGCATCGGAGTGACATATCAAGTCGTGCAACGCAGTTCCGCGTGACCATCGCGCCATCTCCAACGCGTCGAGGACCATCGAAGTCCGCATGTGACTGGCCACCCGCCACCCCACGATCATCCGTGAGTACGCATCGACGATGAAGCACACATACGCGACCCCGGCCCAAGTCGGCACGAACGTCAGATCCGTCACCCACAACTGATTCGGTGCGGTCGCGGTGAACTTCCGCTTCACAAGGTCCGGGTGCCGGGCCGCGGCTGGGTCGGGCTTGGTGGTGCGGACTCGTTTGCCGCGCCGCACCCCTTCGATGCCGGCGGCGCGCATCAGGCGGGCCACCTGATCGCGGCCGACGTCATGGCCGGCCCGGCGCGCGGTTTTCCAGAGCTTGCGGGCCCCGTAAACGCAGTAGTTGTCGGTCCAGAGCTGGCGCAACGCCGGGCCAAGGACGGCGTCCCGCTGAGCCCGCGCTGACGGCGGTCGGGTCTTGGCGTCGTAGTAGGTGCTCGGGGCCACCTGCAGGCCTGCGCTGCGCAGGACGGTGCAGATGGGCTCGACCCCGAACTCCTCGCGGTGGGTGTCGATGAAGTCGACTACTTCTTGTGTTGGCGGTCGAGCTCCGCCCCGAAGAAACTCGCCGCTCGCTTCAGAATTTCGTAAGCGCGCTTGAGTTCTCGGATCTCCTGTTCGAGTTGCTGAACCTTCTTTGACTCCAAGGTCGTCACCCCGGGGGCCAATCCTGCATCGATGTCGGCCTGGCGCACCCACAGGCGCACTGACTCCACGCCGTAGCCGAGCTGACTGGCCACCCGCGCCACCGTGCCCTGGTCGGTGCCCAGCTCGGCCCGTAACGCCCGGACCATCCACACCGCGGCGGCTTTCTCCTCGGCACTGTAACGGCGTGTCGTCGGCTTCCCGGGCGACTGTTCCTTCGGCATACCTGCATCCTCGTTTCCAAGGTCAGGAGCCTCCAACATTTCCAGGGCGATTCAAGAAGCGTTGACTCCATGGCCGTGCGCATCGCACCTAATCACCCTGCGCGGGTAATCAAGCTAGACACGCCAAACCCACTACTGCATCTGAAGCAGACAATAGCTGGTGCGGTAGGCCTGATAAACGGATCGCGCGGCTAGGTGTACTGACCTGAGAGGTTAGGTACACGGCTGGCTGGTGCTTGACCGCCGAGTGCTGTGTGGCCGCGGTGGTGATTGTAGGTGTGCAACCAGCGCGGGTACTCCTGGCAGCGTTGCTCGTCGTTCAGGTAGAGCTGGGCGTAGGCCCACTCGTCGGCCAGGGTGCGGTGGAAGCGCTCCACTTTGCCGTTGGTCTGCGGTCGATACGGTCGTGTGCGGCGATGCTCAATGCCATCGCCCAGCGCGTCCCGGAAGGCGTGCGACCGGTAACATGATCCGTTGTCGGTCCACACCTTTCGAACGAGGACCCCCTGTTCGAGGAACCAAGATTTGGCCGGTTTCCAGAACTCGGATGCGGTGTCTTTGCGTTCATCGGCCAGCATCTCGGAATAGGCCAAGCGGGAATGCGCGTCCAGGGCGGTGTGCAGAAAGTGATAGCCCCGCAACGGCTGACGGTGCTTGTTGGTCGCCCCGGTCTTGTCGGCTTGGGAATTGCGCCGACCCTTCGTGCGGCCCAGCTTGCGCCATCCTCCGCCGGCGGGGATCTTGCCCAGCTTTTTGACATCGACGTGCACCAGATCGCCGCAAGCCGCGGATTCCATGCGCCGCACGACGCGGCCGGTGGCGCGGTCAAGCCAGCGCAGTCGGGCGATGCGGTAGCGGCGCAGCACGTTGTGCACCGTGGAGACGTTGAGCCGTAGCAGGTAAGCGATCCGGGCCGGTCCCCAACGGCGGGTGACGCGCACACCGATGATGCGTCGCTCGGTCCGCGTGGGGGTGCGGTTGGGGCTGTGGTGCGGTCGTGAGCTGCGGTCGGCCATTCCGGCCGCACCCAGCTCGAGGTAGCGGTTCACCCACCGACAGACGGTGGTCACCGACACCTGGAAGCGTTCCGCCGCCCGCCGACGCGACCATCCGTCATCGACGACGCAACGAGCCAGACGCAGACGACCGGTTTCAGACAAAGGGGCATTACGGTGAACCACGAAGACCTCCGAGATCGGTGAGCGTTCCTAGACAGCTCGCACTCCACTCGGAGGTCTTCGTCTTGTCACCTCACCACGCCGTCACCAACGTCCGTGGTCAGTACAGCTAGGGCGGCCCGGTGCTGTCGAGTCAGGTCTCGCGTTGGCGCAGAGCGCCCGAGGTTTGGGAGTGCCCAAGTTCGACTGCGGCGACGTCGTCACATCTTGATCGCAGGGATTAATCTGATGATGTTCCATTGTCGGTTGCGTCGTGCCGACAGACATGAGATCGCTACGGCGACGAGTGCGATCGCCACAAGGACTCCGAGGGCTTGCCAGAGTCGGTAGTCGATGCCGCCGAGGACGAGTTCTCGTAATCCGTTGACGCCGTAGGCCATGGGGTCATACCGGTGCAGAACCTGGAATGGTCTGCTGGTGGTTTCGACTGGATACAGCCCGCCGGCGCTGACCAACTGCACCATCAGCAGCGCCATGATCAGGACGCGTCCCACCGCCGGTCCGACCAGAGCATTGACGGCTTGGGTGACGGCGACGAATACCCACGAGATGAGGATCATGAAGGCGAGCGTGGCCGCGGGGTGGACCAGATGTAACCCAAGGGCGAATCGCACTACGCAGTAGAGGATGACGGCTTGCATCGTCGCCAACGTGACCGCCGGCAAATAGCTTGCCAGTACGACGCGTAGAGCGATTACTTCAGCGGCGATGGGACGGGTTTGCAAGGGACGCAATACCATCCACAACACCAGAGCACCGAAGAATAGGGCCAGGGTGAGGAAGAACGGCGCCATCCCGGCGGCGAAGTTGGGGGCATCGTTGTCGTGCTCGGAAGTCAGTTGCACCGGGCCGCCGATGGTGTCGGCGATGGCATTCTTCTGCTGTGGTGTCCACGACGGGACCTGTCGCGCGCCGTCGGCGAGTTTGGTGGCAAGCTCGGCGGATCCACCGCGCAGCTGGGCAGTGCCTGACTTCAGTTGGTGAGTTCCATCGACCAGTTTGGTGATGCCGCTGGCCAATTGAGCGTTGCCCGAGGCGAGTCGATGCGCCCCGTTACGCAGTTGGGTGAGCTTGTCGGTCGCTGCCTGGCCGCTGCGCCCCAGGTCGTCGAGGGCCTGGCTCAATGGGCTGCCGGGGGTGCGCAGTGTTGAGGTCAAGGAGATGGCCGCCTGCTGCGCGTCGGTGAGGTGCTGGCGGATCTGCGGGGTGAATTGGTGGGTGTGCAGTTGGTCTCGGACGCCTGCGAGGGTGTTGGCGGCGCTCTGGGCGATCGGGTCGTTGCTGGTGTGCAGTTGGTCGATCACGGTGGCCAGCGTGGCCGCGGATGCGTCCTGGGCGGCGGCGATGCCGCCGATCTGGTCGGCGGCCTCTTGGAGGGCGTCGCCGCCTCGCTGGAGTTGGTCGGTGTCAGCGCCGATCTGCGCGGCGGCCTTGCTCAGCGTCAGCAGCGGGTCGGTCGCCTTGTCGATCCCCGATGAGAGCTGTTGTGCTCCCGCCGCGAGTTGGCGGGAAGCAGGCAGTGCGGTGTCGACACCCTGCACCAGCCGTCCAACGCCGTCGTCGAGGTCTGCTGCCCCGTCGGCGAGTTGGCGTGCGCCGTCGGCGGCTTGGGTGATACCCGCCCCGGAGGAGATGATGACCGAGAGCACCTGGTTAACCGCTTGCCCTGAGATCCTGGTGGACACCGCGTTGAGGATCTGGTTGATTGCGCTGCGCCCGATGGTCGTCGAGACGTAGTTGTTCGCGTCGTTGTAGATCGCGATGAGGTTTGCTTTGGTGGGTTGTCCGGTTGTCGGTGATGCGATCGCTTCGCTGAAGTCGGGCGGCATTTCGAGCATGAAGTAGTAGCGGCCGTGTTCGACGCCGCTGCGGGCTTCTTCGCTGTCTACCACGTGCCAGTCCAGGCTGGCGTCCGCGGTGATGCTTTTGACGATCTCGTCCCCGGCGTTGATGTGGTGTCCGGAGACCTCTGCGCCGCGGTCGTTGTTGACCAACGCCACGGGCATCTTGTCTACATTGCCGAACGGATCCTGGAATGCCCATAGGTAGAGCGCCCCGTACACCAGGGGCAGCAGCATCAGCACTACCATGGCGGCGCGGGTCATACGGCTGCGGCCGAATCGCTTGATCTCCGATCCGTATGCCAAGCCTGCCAACATCATTGATTCCTTCCGGTCAGGATGCGGTGATCATGCAGATCGTGCTCGGGTGCGTCATGGCCGAGCGGGTTGGTCACGCCCACCACGACGGTGAGGGTCGCCGCGATCGCACCGAGCCGGTCGACGGCGACGGCTCGGCGCTCGTTGTCGCGGACCTGTTCGAGATCGCCGACCACCAGCACCGGTCGATCGGAGAGCAGCGCCAAGGTGACTCGCAGCAGAAACAGGTCCAGATCGGACAGTTCGACGACAAAGCAGCCGGGTGCGGGCACGGGGTTATCGCCAAACACCTCCTGCAGCACTGTGGTTCCAGCGTCGGCCGAGATCCGCGCGTACCACGGCGCCAGCCACCGACACTGCTCGGTAACGACGGTGCGCACGGTGACGGATTCGTCGAGTTCGTCGATGTCGGTGAACGCGGCGATCGCACAGTGCCGTCGGATGGCACGCGGCCTCGTGTCCCCGAACACCGAGACGGTGCCGCGGGTCGGCGCGAAACGTCCGGCGATGGTCAACAACAGTGCGTCCTGCGCGGGGCCGCCGGGCATTTGAATAGCGTGAAACCCCTGCGACAACACCAGATCGACGTCGGAGAACAACGGACCGTGCTCGCCGTCCACCCCGAGGCCAGCAGCGATCACCACCGGCTATGCAGCCGACGGCGCCTCGTCGGCGGGCAGGTCTACACCTTCCTCGGCGGCCCCGTCATCAGCCTTTGCGTCCATCCGATCGGCCTCTCCTTCGGCTGCCCATCGACCCGCCGTCTGCGATTCTCAGGTCGTGGATGCTGTTGCGCTCGACACCACCGACTCGTTCCGGGGTGCAGTCATTAATGAGTATAGTCATAATTGTGTCTGGAAATGACATGACGACGACGAGGGACATCACCATGAAAGAACGGCAGGACCCCTCGGTGACGGTATCGCCCCCGGTGGTGCATCACAGCGTGGCGCTCGATGATGGGCACCGCGTCGGGGTGTCGATCAGTGGGCACGGCGTGCCACTCGTGCTTCAGCATGGCGTGGCGATGGACCGTCGCACTTATTTGCAGCTGCTGTCCCGGTTGGCCGAGTTGGGCTTCCTGGTGATCGCGCTCGATGCCGCCGGCCACGGGGAGACGGTCCCACTGCCCGAACCCCGCACGTTCTCCGGCATGAGCGCACTGACCATCCGCGCCCTCGACGCGCTGGGTGTTCGCCAGGCGGTGTTCATGGGTCACTCCATGGGCGGCCGGATGACCATCGAGCTGGCCGCTGGCCACCCCGAACGCGTGCTGGCCGCCGTGCTCGTCGATGCCGCAGCGGGAACCACGTTCGATCAGAAGGCGTTGCGCGCCAACACCGCACCGCACACCCTCGCCTGGGGGCTCGCCGCAGCCATGTGCGACGCGGTGCTGGAACAGCGGGCGCTGCGCGGGCGGGCGCATCTGCGTTATGCCCAACTGGTCGTGCAGACCGCGTGGCGCACCGTGCGTCAGCCCGCCGAACCGCTGTGGGCCATTCGGGCGATCGCCGCCGATAGCGATAGCAGTGCGAACCTGCGTCTGCTCGCGGCCAACCACGTCCCCACCTTTGTCCTTCATGCCCGCAATGATCTGATTGTGCCCTGGCAGAGCGCCCTCGACATGACCCGGCTCGCCCAGGCCACCCTGTACGAAGTGCCGGACGCCAGCCACGGCTGGATCCTGGCCGACCCGGACCGTGGCGCGACTATCATGGCGCGATTGCTCGACAACGAGCTCGAAGATGTCTTCAAGCGCGCCTGCACCCCGAACCGGAGAACGTCGCGCTCTCGCAACGCGTGGACCGACAGTCTGATTGCCGTCGACGCGCCCATCCGTCAGATGCTGGCAGGCGACCAAATCGCCGCGTCGGATTCCTCGGTATCCCCCCAGATTCCCGCGCCGAGAAGCTGAAGATTTTCAACGCAGCGCTTCCGGGATTGGTAGCTCCCCTGAGAAGATGCGCCAAGACACCACCTAATTGTTGTTGCGCAGCGCCGCCTTGGGTGCTGCCGTAACAGTTGACGACTCGCTAATCGACTTTCCACATCTGCGTCAAGGTTTGCCTTTTCGTAGACAGCGGCTCGCCGCAGGTCAGGATGGATCCTGTCGATGTCGCACCATCACAGACACCGCGAGCGACGTCGATGCGGCACTGGCCGCCGGCCGAGTGGTCCCGACGCCGCCGGGGATGCACAGTGAAGACCGACTCCTCACCGCCGGTGCCGAATTCGTCGCAGTCGGACCGCTGGAGCTTTGCACCGCACCGCCCTTCGCGCTTAGCACGCAGTTCGCCGCCCAGTCCATGGGTACCGGCTACGGCCGTAATGGCTGAGGTTGCCACCGACCAAATATTGAGTATGCTCATTGTTGAGAGGACTCATGGAGGCACTTGTGGCGTCGAAGATCGCAGACCAAACCGGTGATGGAGTGACAGGGCGCGGCGGGCGGCGACTGCGGAACATGCAGGACAAGCGCGACCGCATCTTCACCGCGGCCGCCCAGCTGTTCGCCGAACACGGCTTCGAGGCGGTCACGACCCAGCAGATCTCCGATCGCGCTGACATCGCCGCGGGCACGCTGTTTCGATACGCAACCTCCAAGGGCGACCTGTTGTTGATGGTCTATAACCAGCAGTTCCGAGCGGCGATCGACGCCGGCAAGACGGCGGCGAGCTTCTGCGACGACCCGACCGACGCGGTGTTCGCCATGGCCGCTCCCATCGTGCATGCCGCAGGACGCGATCCCGGGAACACGGTGCTCTATCAGCGGGAACTGCTCTTCGGGCCGCCCTCGGTCGGGCACCGGGCCGAGGGACTGGCACTCGTAGGCGAGCTGGAGAAATCTCTCGCAGAACGGCTTTCGGCCGCCATCACGAACCCGGACGTCAACCGCTCCGAGGTCAAGGTCGCTGCGATGCGGGCGGCGCGCAGCATCTTCGCCGTGGTGCACCTGCTGGTAGCGCAGCCGGCGACCGGAGCCCATCACGGCACCGATCCGATCCGCGAACTCAAAGAACAAGTCACCCAGATCGCGACGGGATTCGTCGCGACCACGACACTCCGCGAACAACGCCGCGGACGTCACTGAATCAAGGAGGTACACGATGTCCGACAACATCAGCGCGGTGACGGTGCTCGGCACCGGCGTGTTGGGATCGCAGATCGCATTTCAGACCGCCTACCACGGGCTCCCCGTGGTTGCCTACGACATCGACGACGACGCCCTGGCCGCAGGCCGCAAGCGCTTCACCAAGTTGATCGACACCTACGAAGCCGAGGTGGACGGCGCCGCCGACGGCAAGGCCAAGGAAGCATTCACGCGGATCCGGTTGACGTCGGATCTGTCCGATGCCGTCGCCAAGGCCGACTTGGTGATCGAAGCTGTCCCGGAAGTCCTTGATGTCAAGAAGGATACGTATCGCAAGCTGGCGACCCTCGCGCCGGAACGCACGATCTTCGCGACGAACTCCTCGACCCTGTTGCCGAGCGACCTCAAGGATCTCACCGGCCGCCCCCACCGGTTCTTGGCCCTGCACTTCGCCAATCAGATCTGGCGGTTCAACACCGCCGAGGTGATGGGCACCGCCGACACCGACCCCAAGGTATACGCAGCCGTCGTCGAGTTCGCCAATTCGATCGGCATGGTGCCAATCGAATTGCACAGGGAGAAGGCCGGTTACGTGCTGAACTCGCTGCTGGTGCCATTGCTGCACGCGGCTGCTGAGTTGGCCGCCGGCGGTTACGCCGACCCCGAGACCGTAGACAACACGTGGAGGATTGCCACCGGCGCCCCCGTCGGGCCGTTCCAGATCTTCGACATCGTCGGCCTGACGACACCGTACAACCTGTTGTCCCACGGAGACGAGGCGTCACAGCAGATCGCCGCCTGGCTCAAAGATAACTACATCGACAAGGGGCGTCTTGGTGTGGCCACCGGTCAGGGTTTCTACACCTATCCCACGAAATAGCCCATTTAGATATCGAGGAGAACGACATGTACTACAGCAGCGGCAACTATGAAGCATTCGCCCGCCCTCGTAAACCCCAAGGGGTGCAGGATAAGTCGGCGTGGTTCGTCGGGGCCGGTCTGGCATCCTTATCGGGTGCAGCGTTCCTGATCCGAGACGGCCAGATGCCCGGCAGCAAGATCACCATTCTGGAACGACTGAAACTGCCTGGCGGCGCGCTTGACGGGATCAAGGAACCCGAGAAGGGGTTCGTGATCCGAGGCGGTCGCGAAATGGAGGACCACATGGAATGCTTGTGGGACCTGTTCCGCTCGGTCCCGAGCATCGAGGTCGAGGGGTCCTCAGTGCTCGACGAGTTCTACTGGCTCAACAAGGACGACCCGAACTACTCACTGCAACGCGTCACCGAAAAGCGCGGCCAGGACGCCCACACCGACGGCCTATTCGGGCTCACAGATAAAGCGCAAAAAGACATTGTTAGGATCTTCCTGGCGACACGGGAAGAGATGGAAGGCAAACGCATCGACGAAGTCTTTGGGAAGGACTTCCTCGGCAGTAACTTCTGGCTGTACTGGCGCACCATGTTCGCGTTCGAAGAGTGGCACAGCGCCCTGGAGATGAAGCTCTACTTGCACCGGTTCGTCCACCACATCGGCGGCCTGCCCGACTTCTCGGCGCTGAAGTTCACCAAGTACAACCAATACGAATCGCTGGTGCTGCCCCTGACCCGCTGGCTGATCGACCAGGGCGTGACGTTCCGATTCGAAACCGAGGTCACCGACATCGATTTCGACCTCAGCTCCGGAGACCACAAAGTCGCGACCTACATTCACTGGACCGAAGGTGGCCAGCCTGGAGGCACCTACCTGTCGGCGAACGATCTGGTGTTCACCACGATTGGATCGCTGACCGAGAACTCCAACAACGGCGACCACCACACCGCCGCCCGTCTTGACGAAGGTCCCGCACCGGCGTGGGATTTGTGGCGAAGCATCGCCGCCAAGGACCCCTCGTTCGGTCATCCGGAAGTGTTCTGCGACAACATCGCGCAGAGCAAGTGGGAATCAGCGACCGTCACCACCATTGACGCCCGGATCCCCGAATACATTCAGAAGATCTGCAAGCGTGACCCGTTCAGCGGCAAGGTCGTCACCGGCGGCATCGTAACCGTCCGCGATTCGAGTTGGCTGCTGAGCTGGACCGTCAACCGCCAACCCCACTTCAAACAGCAGCCCGCCGATCAGATCGTGGTGTGGGTCTATTCGCTGTTCGTCGACCGCCCCGGAGATTTCATTAAGAAGCCGATGCAGGACTGCACCGGCGAAGAGATCACCCAAGAATGGCTGTACCACCTCGGCGTGCCCGAGGGTGACATCGCTGAACTCGCCGCCACCGGCGCCAAGTGCGTTCCGGTGATGATGCCGTACGTCACCTCGTTCTTCCTCCCCCGCCGGGCTGGCGATAGGCCCGACGTTGTCCCCTCTGGTGCAGTGAATTTCGCGTTCATCGGCCAGTTCGCCGAAACGACACGGGACACCATCTTCACCACCGAGTACTCGGTGCGCACCGGGATGGAAGCCGCCTACCAGCTGCTCAACATCGAACGTGGTGTCCCCGAGGTGTTCAACTCCACCTATGACATTCGTAAGTTGCTGTTCGCCACATCGCGCCTCCGCGACGGCGCAGAGCTTCCCTTGCCGGGGCCTGATTTCGTCCGGAACCGGATTGTGCGCAAGCTGGATCAGAGCGAAATAGGCGAACTGCTCACTGAGTTCGGACTTATCGCAGGAACGAACTGACTGACAGATCTCCGGGGCACCGGCTCTTCCATAACCGCCTGGGACCCTTGACACGCCGTGTCTGGCTCGCGAGCACACAGGATTTTAGGTGTGTTCGCGAGCCAGACACGGCGTTCTGCTTGATGCATGGTGCACTGTGGAGACCCTCAGCCGACAGTCGCTGAGGCCTGAGCGTACGCGTTCGAATCCGCGCGCAGGACATCGTTGCGATGGCCGAGTCCTGGCCCAAAACTCAGGGAGGGAAACATGCGACCCTAGGTTTAGTGCGACAGCCCACACCCGCAAAAAACCCTACGCTCTCTAAGATCTGGGTCCATCCCCTAAGTGGGATCGACAGTCCTTATCCGTTCGATTCCGAATGGTGATACTTGGCTTCGGATAGGCCTGGCAGCACCACCGTGATACCGACGGGTTCCATTTCTGCCTTCAAGATCTCGCTGGGCCGCCGACACCGAAACTTGGTCGCCGCGTAATCCCCCGAGACGGCCACGCCACGGGTGACGCCGTTGAGCGACGACATATTGACGATGTGCTCGCTTCCACTGACCTTCTGACCTGTCCCACAAACGTGTTGATCCAATTGAAGACTTCGGTCGGATTTGATGCCGACCATACGATCGAAGAACTCGTGTCAATTCTGGTCGAAAAGTGAGCAGGTGATTCCGGTCGAAAAGTGAGCACCCTTCTGATTGGAGAGTGATCACTGTGGAGGACTGGGCCGAGATCCGCCGGTTGTAACGGTCGGAGAAGTTGTCGCATGCTGAGATCGCGCGGCGGCTGAAGCTGTCGCGTAACACCGTGGCCAACGCGGTGCATTCGGAGTCGCCGCCACGCTATGAACGGGCGCCGGTGACGTCGTCGGCCTGGTTGGCGGTCGAGTCGGCGGTACGGGGGCTGTTGCGTGAGTATCCGACGATGGCGGCCTCGGTGATCGCCGAGCGGGTCGGCTGGAGCGGTGGGCACTCCTGGTTCGCGGAGAACGTGGCGAGGATCCGGCCGGAGTACGCCCCGGCCGATCCGTGTGACCGTCTGGTGCATCTGCCCGGGGAGCAGGTGCAGTGCGATCTGTGGTTTCCCGGTGCGCTGGTGCCCGATCACGCCGGGGTGCTGCGGTCGTTTCCGGTGTTGGTGATGGTCGCGGCGTATTCGCGGTTCATCGCCGCGGTGATGCTGCCGTCGCGGATCACCGGGGATTTGTTGGCCGGGATGTGGCAGCTGCTCTCCCGTGACTTCGGTGCGGTTCCTCGGAACTTGTTGTGGGACAATGAGTCCGGCATCGGTCAGCGTGGTCGGCTCGCCCAGGGGGTGTCCGGGTTCTGCGGGGTGCTGGGCACCCGGCTGATCCAGGCCCGCCCGTACGATCCCGAGACCAAGGGCGTGGTGGAGCGAGCCAACGGCTACCTCGGCAGATCGTTTCTTCCTGGTCGGACGTTCTGCTCGCCGGCGGACTTCAACGCCCAGCTCGTCGACTGGCTCAGTGTGGTGGCCAACGTGCGCCGCCATGCCACAACCCGGCTGATCCCGTCCGAGGCGCTGATCACCGACCGGGTGGCGATGGCCACCCTGCCGCCGGTCGCTCCGGCGACCGGGACCACGGTGAGCTCCCGGCTGGGCCGCGACTACTACGTGGCGATCGCCGCGAGTGCGTATTCGGTGCATCCCGAGGCGATCGGGCGGATGATTACCGTGACCGCCACCCTGGACAGGGTCCGCGCCCACTGCGGCGACAGGATGGTCGCCGATCATGAAAGGTTCTGGGGTGCACACGCATTGGCATCCGATCCGGCACACGTCGCGGCGGCCTCGGTGTTGCGGCAACAGTACCTGCACGGACGAACCGGCCCTGAGGGCCGATTGGAGGTCGACGTGGAGGTCGCCGACCTGAGCGATTACGACGCGGTGTTCGGGACCGGGGAGGTCGCCTGATGGCCGCTAAGCGGACCGCGGCGCCCGGTGAGGTCGACAAGCTGATCGCCCACCAGTCCCGACTGTTGAAGGCGCCGCGGATCGGCGGGCACTACGCCCGTCTGGCCGAGCAGGGCCGCGCCGCGGGGTGGTCGTTGGAGGACTACCTGGCCGCGGTGCTGGCGGTCGAATCGAACGCTCGCGCTGAATCCGTGGCACGGCAACGTATTCGGTATGCCGGGTTTCCGGCGATCAAGACGATCACCGACTTCGACTTCACCGCCCAACCCGCCCTCGATCGGGCTCAGATCGCCCGCCCCGAAGGCGGCGGCTGGCTCCATACCTCGTACCGCCATCCACGCCGTTCGACGAGCGTCCTTGTCCAGTCGAGAGTGAGCCTGACTTTTGGCTCATCGAGCTGAGAGCGCGGCTTCACATCAACGACTACCGGTCCATTGTCAGTCAACAGCAGGTAGTCCGGCACGTGCTTGCGCATACGCCTATCGATTAAGGTGCGAATCAGGAACGGCTGCGCAATGATTCGAGTAACCGCGGGATCAAAGTCCGCGAACAGCAGACGCGCGAGTTCCAGACGAGATTCGTAGATGACATGCGCCCGCTCGGTCGCCGACCAGTAAGTACCCGAATAGTGCTTCTGACCGTGGCGCCAGCGGAACGTCCGCCACGGCGCTGCATTGCTGATCAATTCAAGAGGAGCGCGATCCCATTCCATGCATGCCTCCGTCAAGGAGTCCCTTGAACGCACAGAGATATTCGGGAGTGGCGGTGCCCCCGCTTCCGGCATGCCGCCACCATCGCATCGCCGAAATGCCGCTGGGCGGATTCCACACGGCGTGTCTCAGGTTTTCTGCACAAGTGCAGCCGTGGTGCAGTCAGGCGTGAGAAAGTGCAGTCAAATTTGAGAACCTACAGGGCTGCCCTACTGCTTCGCCATATTCGCGAACCGCGAGAGATGCAGCTGGTGCGCCACGGTGACCGTCCGCGTCGGGCCGGCACGGTGCTTGGCGACGATGAGATCCGCTTCCCCACCGCGCGGGTCGTCGCTCTCGAAGGCGTCTGGACGGTGAAGTAGCACAACCATATCCGCGTCCTGCTCAATCGAACCCGACTCGCGAAGATCGGACAGCTGCGGCTTCTTGTCCGTCCGCTGCTCCGGTCCACGGTTCAGCTGGCTCATCGCCACCACCGGAACCTCCAGCTCTTTGGCGAGTAGCTTGATCTGCCGGGAGAACTCCGAGACTTCCTGCTGTCGTGATTCGACCTTCTTGCCCGACGTCATCAGCTGCAGGTAGTCGATCACCACGAGACGCAGGTCGGCCTTCTGCTTGAGACGTCTCGCCTTCGCGCGGATCTCCATCATCGTCAGGTTCGGCGAGTCGTCGATGTAGAGCGGCGCCTCGCTGATTTCACTCATCCGCCGAGCCAGGCGCGTCCAGTCGTCATCGCTCATGCGGCCAGATCGCATGTCGGCCAACTTGATCCGCGCCTCCGCGGACAACAGTCGCATGACTATCTCGGTCTTGCTCATCTCCAGCGAGAACACGATGCTCGGCAGGTGGTGCTTGATCGAGCACGACCGCATGAAGTCGAGGCCGAGTGTCGAGTTGTGCGTCGGGATCATCGACCGGCTCGCCAGATACATGTGGCTGGCATTGTCGACCTCCACGCACCGCACCGGCACGCTCGCCACCGGCCGCACGTCGACGATCGCCCGCGCCGCGGCGCCCGTCGCCCGTCGCTCCTTGTGCAGCATTTCCTTGCGGTGCACGCGGAACACACTGTCGCCGGTGATGATTCGAAGTGACGCCGGCGCCACCGACACACAGGAGTACCCCAACGACGCGACCAGTTCCGCGACGTCGCGCGCGAGGCTCTCGCCAGCCATCTCGAGCTCAATCGAACCGTCATCTGCGATGATCCCCGAAGCATCGAGCAACCCCGCCAGCAGACTCCGCCGCTGCGCCTCTGACGCGCGCAGGTACTGCGCCGGGATACGGTCCCGAGCGACAGCCCCCGGCTCATTCGACTCCGCCTCGATCCACATCTGGATCTCCGGGTCGTATGTTGATTCACCGAGCGAAGCACCGAACGCGTACGGCGGTAGCGAAAGGTCGGCATCCGCGCGCTGAATCGCCACGGTGTTCGTCACGGTGTGGCCGGTGGGCAGCGTCTCGGCGATGTCCCGCGTCGTACGGATGGCACCGGACGTCAACCACTGGTGCTCCGCGTCGGCGACGATCACTGTGCCATCGGAGAATTCGACCTCGAAGCACGGCCGCTCGGTCATCACCTCGGTCGCGGCGACCACCCGCGTCGGCAAGCCATCGGGCCCGATCAGCTCGTCCCCGACGGCGACCTCGCCCATGGTCGTCCACCCCGACGGCGTCGGCAGCGGGGTGTCCAACGCCAGCGCCTTCCCCATACCGGGACGTGCGGCCACGACGATCATCTGCCCGGGATGCAGCCCGTTGGTCAGCTCATCCAGCTCGGTGAAGCCCGTCGGCACACCCTTGGAGATGCCGCCCTGGGACGCGATCGCGTCGATCTCGTCCATCGTCGGCTGCAGCAGCTCTTCGAGCGGGACGAAATCCTCGGTGGCCCGGCGCTCGGTGACGTCATAGATCTCGGCCTGCGCACGGTCCACGATCTCGTTGACGTCAGCACCCTCGGCACCGGCGTAGCCGTACTGCACCACCCGGGTGCCGGCCTCCACGAGCCGGCGCAGCAGCGACTTCTCCGCCACGATCTCGGCATAGAACCCGGCGTTAGCCGCCGTCGGCACCGTGGAGATCAGCGTGTGCAGATAGGGCGCGCCGCCGACCCGGCGCAACAACCCCTTGCGGTCCAGTTCTGCCGCGACGGTGACCGCGTCAGCAGGCTCCCCGCGGCCGTACAGATCCAGCACCGCGTCGTAGACCAGTTGGTTGGCCGGCTTGTAGAAGTCACCGGGGCGCAGCCGCTCCAGAACATCGGCGATCGCGTCCTTGCTCAGCAGCATGCCGCCCAGCACGGCCTGCTCGGCCGCCAAATCCTGCGGGGGCTGCCGACCGAACTCCTCGTTCGGAGGAGGCTCCATGGCCGCGTGCTCATCGGGCCGGCCCAAGTCATCGACGACAGCCACGCGGTGCCCTCACCCCTCCCCAAATCGGTGTCGAACGGACGTTCGATGGAACTGTATGTCGGTGCACCGACATCGTCCCCGCGGCGCCCGCATCGTGTCCGCGACGGCCAACGCTAGACGTTGCTACGCGAGACGCAACCACCCCTTGTTGACAGACCTGGGGATGGCGTGTGGATAGGTCTGGTGAGCCATGTTGAGGTACTGGGGACAACTTGTGGATCAACACTGTGATCTGGTCCGTTTCCGCAGCTGAACGCCTGTTGAGACGGGGTCGACTCTGTGGATGGTAAATCAGTCGGCGTGTCGACCCGGGTTGCCTTCTCGGGCGTGTTGCGTTTCCATCGCGGGCCGGGCAGGTTAACACCGGGTTATGTTCGCTGTGACGGAATCGGCCAGAACAGTTCGCCGAAAGCACGACAACGGCCGGGCTCGGACCTCTCGGTCCTCACCCGGCCGTTGACTCGTCAGTTGTTAGTTGGCGACCACGTTCAGCGACACGGTCGCGGCCACATCGTGGTGCAGCCGGATCGTGACGGCGTGGGTGCCCACGGTCTTGATGTGCGACTTGGGCAGCTGCACGGTCCGCTTGTCGAGGTTCGGACCGCCGGCCTTCTTGATCGCGCCGACCACGTCGGCCGCGGTCACCGAGCCGAACAGCTTGCCCGAGTCCCCGGCGGTCTTCACCGAGAGCTCGACGCCGTCGAGGCCCTCGAGTGCGGTCTTGAGTTCATTGGCGTGCTCGAGGCTCTTGACGCTCTTGAGCTCCTGCGCGCGCCGGATGTCCTCGGCCTGGCGAGCAGCGCCACGGGTGGCCACGATCGCCAGCCCGCGGGGCAACAGGTAATTACGGCCGTAGCCGTCCTTCACCTCGACCGCGTCGCCGGCCGTTCCGAGGTGCTCCACCTCGGCAGTCAGAATCAGTTTCATCTCAATCGTCCTTATCGCGTCGACGAGCTGAACGGCAGCAACGCGACCTCGCGGGCGTTCTTCACCGCGATGGCGATATCGCGTTGGTGCTGAACGCAATTGCCGGTCACCCGACGGGCACGGATCTTGCCGCGCTCGCTGATGTAGGTGCGCAGCAGCGCGGTGTCCTTGTAATCGATGTTCTGCCCCTTCTTCGAGCAGAACACGCACTTGCGTGTCTTGACCGGCTTCTCCGGAGCCGGACGCCTCTTGGTGGAGGACTTGGCCATGTGTCTAACTCTTTCTTGAAATGTCTCGGAATGTTCCGAAATGTGTTGTCTCAGAAGGGCGGTTCGTCGTCGGCACCGCCGAAGGAGCCCGACGCGGGCGCGCTGCCCCACGGGTCGTCCTGCGCCCCCGACCTGGGCTGCTCCGAGCCGCGCGACGATCCGCCGCCGCCGCCGAAACCGCCCCCGCCGCCGCCACTGCGGCTCGCCTTGTTCACCTTCGCGGTCGCGTAGCGCAGCGACGGCCCGATCTCGTCGACCTCGACCTCGACCACCGTGCGCTTCTCGCCCTCGCGGGTTTCGAAGGAGCGCTGCTTGAGCCGGCCCGTCACGATGACGCGCGACCCGCGGGTCAGGCTCTCGGCCACGTTCTCGGCGGCCTCCCGCCAGATGTTGCACCGCAGGAACAGCGCTTCGCCGTCCTTCCACTCTCCGCTCTGCCGGTCGTAGATGCGCGGGGTGGACGCAACGGTGAAGTTGGCCACCGCGGCACCGGACGGCGTGAAACGCAGTTCCGGATCGGCGGTCAGGTTTCCTACGACGGTGATGGTGGTGTCACCAGCCACGAGTTCCTCCTAGGTGAGCGGACGTTGGGCGCGAGCCTACGCAGCGGCTCCGACGATCGGCACTCTTTAGTGCTTGTCGGTCCGCATCACCTTGGTCCGCAGCACGGACTCGTTGAGGTTGAGCTGACGGTCGAGCTCGGACACCGTCGCGGGCTCTGCTTTGACATCGACCACCGCGTAGATGCCCTCGGCATGCTTGGCGATCTCGTAGGCCAGCCGGCGCCTGCCCCAGATGTCGACCTTGTCGACGCTGCCACCGTCTTTGCGGATGACGTTCAGGAACGTCTCCAATGACGGAGCAACGGTGCGCTCGTCGAGTGTGGGGTCGAGGATGACCATGATTTCGTATGGACGCATAGGGAACCCATCACCTCCTCTGGTCTGACGGCCACGGCGTGTCCGTGGCAGGAGGGTCGCCTGCGTCGGCAACCGGCCCAGGCTACATGACCAGGGAGGGAGGAACGAAATCGCTAACGGCGAACGGGCCAGTCCCAGACGGACATGTCGCCCTTGGGGTAGTTCATGCAGACGTCGGTGGCATGCGCCACGACACCCTTGTTGTTGAAGAACAGCTTCGCCCAGTTACCCCAACGCGTGGCCGTCTGCTCGTAGAAGACGTTGGTCGCGGTGTCCTCGGAGTACTGGCGCCTCGCGACCGGGTCGAGGGAGAAGAACCAGTGGATCCGGTCGAAGGCCATCTTCTGCACATCCGCCGGCCGGTTGCTCCGGTCGATCATGTAGCGCTCGAAGTACACCGGGCTGGTGTCGCGGGCGGCAGCCATGTACTGCTCGACGTCACAGGTGGTGACGATGATGCGGTGCGGAATCGGATAGTCGTCGGTCGAGTCCGCCTGGGCGGTACCCGCCGCGCCGAACAACGCCCCTGCGGCCGCCGCCGTCGCCAGCGCGGTCCGCAGCACCCGACTCACCATTCCGGTCATGGTTGCTCCTACTTCGTCGAATGCCTGCGCGCGTCGCGCCGTGGGCCAACTATATAGCGCAGCTAGGCAGCTGCCCAGTCCGATGCTCAGCCGCCGTTGGTGACGGGGTTGGACGACAGCGTGATGAATTGGCCGTGCTTCCACACACCCCAGCGGCCACCCCACATCGACGTCCACACCACGGGCTCGCCGTTCCACATGTCGGCCGGCTTGCGCGGCGCCCAGTTCGGCACCGGCTCGCCCGGCGGGTTCGGGGGGAACTCGGCCGGTCCGGGAGGCGGGGGCGGCGGCTGGGCGACCGACGTCGCCGCGCCGAGGCCCAACGCACCCGCGGCGAAGCCGCCCAGGAGGACCGCGACGGGCACGGTCTTGGTGAGGAAACTCATGAGACGACTCCAGCCTGTGAAACATCGAGTTGTTAGCAAATATAACCATCGGCGCAAGGGGGCAAACACCGCCCGGGAGCTCTCGTTTCGCCGACCACCATCGCGGGTAGTGCGCTCTGGTGTCCGAGCCGCTCCCCATCGACCGGCTCGTCCAGCACAACGGTATCCGCCGCGCGGCGCGTGCGGGTTTCATCGCGAGCGGCTCCCTGCACTTCTTGATCGCCTACGTGATCGTCAGGATCGCCTCCGGCCTGAGCGGTAACGCCGACCCGTCGGGAGCGATGGCGACCGTGGCCAGTACCACCGACGGCGCGGTGATCCTGTGGGCGATCGCCGTTGCTCTCGTGCCGCTGGCCGCCTGGCGTCTGGCGGAGGCGATCTTCGGGCTGCATCCCGCCGAGCGCGGCAGCGATCCGGAAGACACCAGCCCCGGTAATCGCCTCAAAGCCCTCGGCCTGGTGGCGGTCTACTGCAGCGTCGGCTATACCAGCGTGCGCTTCGCCGTCGGCAGCCGTCAGCCCAGCAGCGAGCGGAACTCCGGTCTCAGTTTCGTTCTGATGCAGACTGTTTGGGGTCGGGCCGCACTGATCGCAGTCGGCGTCGTCATCGCCGTCATCGGCGGGTACTACGCGTACAAAGGCGCGTCCCGACGATTCGTCGACGATCTGACGATCTCGGGCGGCCCGGTCGTCGTGGTGCTGGGAACGTACGGGTACGTCGCCGAGGGACTGGTGTACGCGTTGACCGGCATCCTGGTGATGATCGCCGCAGTGCGCACCGATCCGTCCCAGGCCGCCGGGCTGGACGCGGCGGTCAAGACCCTCGGCGATTCGCCTGCCGGGGGCGTGCTGCTCGGGTTCGCCGCGCTCGGCTTCGCGTGCTACGGGCTCTACAGCTTCGCGCTGGCCCGGTGGGCCCGTATGTGACCCCGTGGCTGCAACCAGTCCGGCACCCACGGCGGATACGCATCGGGAGCCCGGTCGAACGGCCCGCCGGCCGGATCGTCGATGCCCTCGTCGCGCACCAGATCCAGCTCCGGACGGTAGATCTGGCGAATGATCAACGCGCACAACACCACCACCGCGATGTCGCGAAGCAGCACCGTGGCGGTGAACCACTGCTCGGGCAGGCCCTTGTTCTGCTCACCGAACAGGTAGAGCATGCGCGGCACCCAGACCAGCATGTCGATCGTCATCCAGGCCAGCAGCACCCGCCGGTGCGGCAGCGCCAACACCGCCAGCGGCACCAACCACAGGGAGAACTGCGGACTCCACACCTTGTTGGTCAGCAGGAACGCGGCCACCACCAGGAACGCGATCTGGGCGACGCGCGGTCGGCGCGCGGCGGTCAGCGTGATGTACGCGATCGCGATGCAGCACGCCACGAACAGCGCGGCGGTGACGGTGTTGAGCACCACCGGCGGCTCCCAGAAGCCGAGATCCGGGTCGAACCCCTGCCACCCGGTGAACGACTTCACCACGTTGTAGAGCGAATCCATGTCGTCACCGCGACGGGTGTTGAGCCGGAAGAACTCCGACCATCCCCGCGGGAACAGCACCATGATCGGCAGGTTGACCACCAGCCAGGTCACCGCGGCCGCGAGCGCCGTCTTGGCGAGCTCGCGAAGCCGTGACGTGCGAACAGCCAGCAGCAGCAAGGGGATCAGCAGCAAAAGCGGATAGAGCTTCGCGGCCACCCCCAGGCCGATCAGCACGCCCGCCAGGACAGGTTTTCGGCGCGCCCAGGCCAGCAGTGCACCGGCGGCGGCCGCGGTCGCGAGCGCATCGAAGTTGGTGAAGATCTGGAAGATCACCAGCGGAGAAGCCGCGACCAATGCGGCGTCCCAGATGCGCCGGGCGCCGGCCAGCAGCGCCGTCGCCCACACGGTGGTGAGCCAGGCCAGCGCGAGGCCGAACGCGGAGATGTTGAAGAACATCACCACCTCGGCGATGATCGGCACCGACGTCAGCTTGGTCAGGGTCGTGTACGTCTTGGCCAGCGACATCGACAGGTACTGGTAGATCCCGGTCAACACCGGATACTCCATGTACCGCACCGCGGGGGTGCCGTCGTACTGGACCCGGGGCATGCCCTTCTCGTCGGTTTCCAACCAGCTCGACTTGTACGGGAACTTCCCGAGATTGAGCAGCTCGGCCGTGTAGAGCGGCACGGTGTCGGAGTAACAGAGCTCGTAGTAGGCCCGGTTGTTGGCCCAGTTGCCGACCCGCTGATCGGCTGTCCCCGTGCCGGTCGTCTGCAGGCATGCCGCCTTGGTGGAGTAGCCCAACGCCAGGAACACCAGCGCGATGATCAGCATCACCCGCAGCGGGGTCAGGAAACGAGTGCGGCCGATCAGCGCGTGCCGACCGACCGGACCGCCGATGGTGCCCGACAGCGCGGCACCGAGAGTGTCAGTGCGGCTGGGAAAGTCGCGGTCGTCGAGGCTCCGGCGATCCTCGGCCAGCGGAGCCGGCGATTCGACTGGTGCCGGCGACTCGGTGGCCGACGGAACCGGTGACGTCACGGAGGCGGCGGCGCGCCAGGCACCAGCGGAGCCGGAGCGCCGGGCGGCGGAACGGCGGGCGACGGCGCGCCTGGCACCACCTCGGGACCGGGGGCCGCCCCGTCCGGTGCGGGCGCGGGCGTTGCCGGCACCGTCGTCGGCGGGCCCCACGGGATCGTGATGCCGGGCGCGATCTCGAGAGTCGGCTGGATCACCGTGTTGGACGGCGGCGGCGCCACCGTGGTCGACGGCGGTGGTGGCGGGGCCTGTGGCACACCGGCGTACCCGCCGATCTCCTCCGGCTTCGGGAACGACTCGTTGTCGGTGCCGTCCAGCGCACCGTCCATCGTGGCCTTCCAGATGTCGCTCGGGATACCCGATCCGTACACCGGTGAGCCCCACTTGTTCTCGAGCGGCTTCGTGCCGTCGACGGTGCCGACCCAGACGGCCGTCGACAACGACGGCGTGTAACCGACCATCCAGGCGTCGCGGTTGGCACCGGTGTCACCGAGCTGATTGGTTCCGGTCTTGGCGCCCGACGGGCGACCGCCGGCCAGCGCGTGACCGTTCGAGTACCCGGCGATCGGCTGCATGGCCGCGATGACGTTGTCGGCCACGGCCTTGTCGATGCGCTGCTCGCCCGCGTTGTCCTCCTGGGTCGCGTCGAACAGGACAGTGCCCTCGGAATTGACGACCTTCTGCACGAAGTGCGGCTTGTGGTACACCCCGGACGCCGCGATCGTCGCGTAGGCCGAAGCCATGTCGATCACCCGGGACTGGTACTGGCCCAGCACGATGCCGTTGTTGGGCGGGCCGCCCTTGCCGTCCTCGGATAGCGTGTGCTCGACACCGGGGAAGCTCTCGGCGATACCGGCCGCGTGCGCGGCATCGGCCACATCCTGGGGACCGTTCTTCAGCTTGAGCATCAGCCGGTAGTAGCTGGTGTTCAGCGACCTCTTCAACGCCTCGGCGATGTTGCAGTTGCCGCAGCTGCTGCCCTCGACGTTCGTGATCTTGATGCCGTCGACCGTCAGCGGCGAGCTGTCCACCTGGTAGCCCAGACCCATGCCCTGCTGCAGCGCGGCGATCAACGCGAACACCTTGAACGACGATCCGGTCGGCAATCCGGCCTGGGCGAAGTCGAATCCGTTGGCGTCCGAGCCGCCGTAGTAGGCCTTCACTCCGCCGGTCTTGGGGTCGATGGACACCACCGCCGTGCGCATGTCCGGGTCCTGACCGTCCATGTACTCGTCGACCGCGTCCAGAGCAGCCGACTGCGCCTTCGGGTCGATGGTCGTCGTGACCTGCAGGCCCTCGGTGTTGAGCTGCTGTTCGCTGATGTTGAAGATGTCCATCAGCTCGTTGATCACCTGGCGTTCGATCAGGCCGTTGGGCCCGGTCGTCTGATTCTGGGTGGTCGCCGCGTCCGGCGGGATCGTCGGCGGGAACACCTGCGCTGCGCGGTCCTTGGCCGACAGCGCGCCGATCTCCACCATGCCGTCGAGCACCCAGTTCCACCGGTCGTTCGCGGCTTCGGGGTCGACGGCGGGATCGAGCGCCGACGGCCGCTGGATCAGCGCAGCGAGCAGTGCACCCTCGGCGACGGTGAGTTGCTCGACGGGCTTGTTGAAGTACGCCTTCGACGCAGCGGCCACGCCGTAGGCGCCGCGACCGAAATAGATGATGTTCAGGTAGGACTGCATCACCTGGTCCTTGGACCACTCGCTGGACATCTTCGTCGAGATGACCAGCTCCTTGGCTTTTCGGACCAGCCCGCCCACGCCCGACCGAGCGTCGCCGACCAGAGCGTTCTTCACGTACTGCTGGGTGATCGTCGACCCGCCCTGCAGGTCGCCGCCGAACAGGTTGTTCTTGAAGGCGCGCAGGAAGCCGGTGAACGAGAAGCCCGGATTGGAGTAGAAGTCGCGGTCCTCGGCGGCCATCACGGCGTCGCGCACATGCACCGGAATCTGGTCGATGCCGACGTCGATCCGGTTGCCCTCGGGCGGGACGATCTTCGCGATCTCCGATCCGTCGCTGGCCAGGATCGTCGACACCTGCGCGGTGCGGATGTCGCCCGGGTTGGGCACGTCGACGATGAGGTACGCCATGCCGAACGTCAGCAGCGGCAAGACGATGAGCACGGCGGCGGCGGCGACCAGGCCGCGGCGCACCCACCTCCAGTTGATCTGCTCGCGCCAGCCGGGTCGATGACCCGACGGACCGCCCCCGCCCGGACCGCCACCGCCCGTCGGGCGACGCGGCGGCGGCGGCGGTTGCTTCGGCGGACGACCGTCGAGCGCCCGCTTGACGTCGTCGATCGGATCCTTCAGATGCCGCGGCCGCTCCTCGCGAACCGGCGGCAACACCGTCGTCAACCGGTCGTCGGGACGTGGGCGCGCAGGACCGTCGGACCGATGCCGTGGAGCATCGGGCCGCTGCTGCGGTCGGGGTTGGGGTCGCGCGCCACTGCCATCGGCCGGTCTGCGCCCATCACGGGCTCTCTCGGCGGAATGGTCGGGGCGCCCCGGGTTATTCACTGGCCGTCCGCGCCGTGCCGCGCGCGGTCTGCGTGCGGCGCGGACGGGATCCCTTGGGCGGCGGAATCGCGCCCAGCACGTAGGACTTCACCAGGTGATTCCAGCTGCACGTCCGGCATACCTCCACAACGTGAACCGAGAATTCGTCGTAACGCGTCGCCAGCAGGACGAGCTCTTCGGCGGTGCGCGCCGACCCGGACACTGCGCCGAGGTGATCGCCGAACACCCACGACACGAGCGTCAGCTGCTCCTTCCGGCAGATCGGACACATCACCGAACTGGGCTTGCCGTGGAACTTCGCGGCGCGCAACAGATAGGGATTCGCGTCGCAGACCTCCGTGACGCCGGTGCGCCCGGAATACACCTCGGCCAGCAGCGACCGGCGCCGCAGGGCGTAGTCCACCACCTGTCGCTGCAATCGCACGCTGACCAGAGTACGTCGGCGCCGGGGCGGCGGAGGCGCGACGGGCACCCGAGGCCGTCGGGTCGGTCACGGGCCTGCGGGATCAGTGACCCAACTCTTACGATCTCGTCGTGGCTCCCGGCAGCTCAGCTCGCGGTACGTCCTGGACACGCGCAAAAGACAGTGACCGCACCGACACGTGCCAGATCCTCGACACGGCGCTGGCCGAGGGTCAACTGTCGATGACCGAGCACGGAGAGCGGGTGAAATCCGCGACCAACGCGGCCACGCTGGGTGAGCTGCAGCAGCTCGTCGCGGATCTGCAGACCGGCAATGCGCCCACCCAGCTGCGCACACCTCCGCGCCGGCTGCCGTCACTGCCGGGTGGCGTCGGCATCCGGATCGCGATGGCCGCGGTGCTGGTGATCTTCGGGATCGCCGTCGGGTGGGGCCTCTACGGCAACACGCCGTCGCCGTTGAACTTCACCTCCGACCCCGGAGCGAAGGACGACGGCATTCCCGCCGAGGTGCTCACCCCACCCCGGCAGCTGCACTCCCTCGGCGGACTCACGGGTCTGTTCACCCAGATGAAGCAGAAGTTCGGCGACACGATGGGCTACTCGATGACCATCTACTCCGACTACGCCTCGCTGGAGCGGCCCGACCCGACCGAACCTCGGCGGGTGCTGAGGTACTCCTATCGGGGCGGGTGGGACGACCCGGACGAGACGAGTGTGAGCTCCGACGCTCGTGTCGTCGATCTCGGAGCGTTCGACATCGCGAAGCTCGTCGGGATCGTGCGCGGCGCCCCTGAGACGGTGGGCATCGATCCGAAAGAAGTGAAGACGACGTACATCAGCATCGAGGCCAACAGCGATATGACGGCGCCACCGGAGAGCATCGAGATCAGTGTCTACGTCAGCCCCAACTTCGGGAACAGCGGTTACCTGGAGCTCAACGGCGATCTGACCGTCAAACGCGTCAGCTACGCCAACGACTGACGCTTTCCCGGCACTCCCTCCCGGGCACCCCTGTGGCGATCAATATATCGGCGCGATACTATTGCGCGAGGTGTCGAACCGTCGTAGCGGCTGATTCATGAAGGAGGTGCCCGAATGCTGGAACTCGCCATTCTCGGGTTGCTCCAGGAATCGCCGATGCACGGCTACGAATTGCGCAAGAGGTTGACGGGCCTGCTGGGGGCGTTCCGCGCGTTCTCCTACGGTTCTCTGTATCCCGCGTTGCGCCGCATGCAGGCCGATGGGCTGATCGTCGAGGACGCGGCACCGGAGGGCACCCTCAAGGTGCGCCGTGCGCGTCGCGTCTACCAGCTCACCGAGGCCGGCAAGCAGCGCTTCACGGAACTGGTGGCCGACACCGGCCCACAGAACTTTTCCGACGACGGGTTCGGCGTACACCTCGCCTTCTTCAACCGCACCCCGGCAGAGGCCAGGATGCGGATTCTGGAAGGCCGCCGCCGTCAGGTGGAAGAGCGCCGCGAAGGTCTGCGTGAAGCAATCGCGCGGGCGAGCAACTCGTTCGATCGCTACACCCGCCAGCTCCATCAGCTGGGCCTGGAATCGAGCGAACGCGAAGTCACCTGGCTCAACGAGTTGATCGCGGCGGAGAAGTCGGCGCAGGGCCGTGCTGAACAGAGTTGAGCCGTAGCACCACCCACACAGCCAAGTACCACCCACACAGCAGTGAAGTAGGACAAGAGGAGAAGTCGTCATGACCGCAAGCAATGACGTCCGGGTCGCGATCGTCGGCGTGGGTAACTGCGCGTCCTCGCTCGTACAGGGCGTGCAGTACTACAAGGACGCCGACGAGAACGCCAGCGTGCCCGGCCTGATGCACGTCAAGCTCGGCCCCTACCACGTGCGCGACGTGAAGTTCGTCGCCGCGTTCGACGTGGATGCCAAGAAGGTCGGCTTCGACCTGTCCGAGGCGATCTTCGCGTCGGAGAACAACACCATCAAGATCGCCGACGTGCCGCCCACCGACATCGTCGTGCAGCGCGGGCCGACCCTGGACGGCATCGGCAAGTACTACGCCGACACCATCGAGGTGTCCGACGCCGAAGCCGTTGACGTCGTCAAGGCGCTCAAGGACGCCGAGGTCGACGTGCTGGTGTCCTACCTGCCCGTGGGCTCCGAAGAGGCCGACAAGTTCTACGCCCAGTGCGCGATCGACGCCGGCGTGGCCTTCGTCAACGCGCTGCCGGTGTTCATCGCCTCGGATCCGGTGTGGGCCAAGAAGTTCGAAGACGCCGGCGTGCCGATCGTCGGTGACGACATCAAGAGCCAGGTCGGCGCGACCATCACCCACCGTGTGATGGCCAAGCTGTTCGAGGATCGCGGCGTCACGCTGGACCGGACCTACCAGCTCAACGTCGGCGGCAACATGGACTTCCTCAACATGCTCGAGCGCTCACGCCTCGAGTCGAAGAAGGTGTCCAAGACCCAGGCCGTCACGTCGAACCTGTCCGGCTCGCTGGCCGGCAAGGTGGAGGACAAGAACGTCCACATCGGCCCGTCCGACCACGTCGCGTGGCTCGACGACCGCAAGTGGGCCTACGTGCGCCTCGAAGGCCGCGCCTTCGGTGACGTGCCGCTCAATCTGGAGTACAAGCTCGAGGTGTGGGACTCCCCCAACTCCGCCGGTGTGATCATCGACGCCGTGCGCGCGGCGAAGATCGCCAAGGACCGCGGCATCGGTGGCCCCATCGAAGCCGCCTCGGCCTACCTGATGAAGAGCCCGCCCAAGCAGCTCGCCGACGACCTCGCGCGTGAGCAGCTGGAGAAGTTCATCGAGGGCTGAGTTCTCGCGTCGAGACTGCGGGGAGATCGCCATTCCACCGGGATGGTCGATCTCCCCGCAGTCTCGTTCTGGGCTCAGAAACCGAACCCGAGTTCGGCCGGCACGTCAGTGGCGAAGGCCTTGTCGAGCGCGATGACGACTCCGGTGTCGCTGCAGCGCAGTCGCTGTGCGGCGGCGAACGACGACGCGCGATGCGTGCCCAAATAGAGGCTTCCCAACACCGAGACATCGAGGTGGACATCCGCCGCAGCCCCGGTGCGCTCACACCGCGCGCGGCCGTTGCGCACCGTCACCGCGAAACGCCCACCGCGGCCGAGGAACTCGTCGGACACCTCGAACACCACGCTCAGATCCGTCGAATAGGTACGCGCCTGCAGCACCGCGGGAATGTCGAGCATGCGCAGCCACAACCCGTCGAAGACGTCCGTGGTGCGCGCCAACCGCGGATCGGTCATTAGATAGCGCAGCACGCTGTCGGGATGGGTGTGGATGCCGACGACCTTCTTGAGGTCGAGCCCCAGCAGCACCCGCCAGAGCGCGATCTCCGCCTCCGCGGTCACCGCCGCGAACTTCGTCACCTCGGCGGTCGTCTTCTCGTCGCTGCCGAACAAGCGGTAGAACGCGTACCCGTCCCGATGCAGAAGGCAATAGCGCTGAGTCCCACCACTTCTCGACTCCTCACGGTCTGCGAGCACCTCATCCCAGAGCCGAGCCGGCGTGTGCAGCCCGCCGGGGGTGCGCAGACGCCACCGCTCGTCGATGTCCTCCAGCTGCGCGCGATGCTCGACCGAGCGCACGATGCGCACACCACCGGGATCCGGAACGCCGCGATGCACGCGCGCGCCGCGCCGGTGTACTTCGAGCCGCTCCCACACCGTCGCCGGGCCGTACCCGAAGCGTCCGTAGATCTCGGCTTCACTGGCCTCCAGACCGGCGATCGGATAGGCGTCCATCCGCCGATGCAGTTCGTCGAGCATGCCGCTCAGCGCACCCCGCCGACGATGCGTCGGGGCGACCGCAACCATCGACACACCGGCCATCGGCAGCACGGCTCCACCCGGCACCGTCAACTCCAGATCCAGGAACAAGGCGGTACCCACCACGTCATCGCCGTCGCACGCGACGACGGCACCGTTCGAAGCGATCAGCGAACGCCAGGCCTGCGCCGTCTCCTCGGACTGTTGGAAGCCGAACGCCGCCGCCGTGATCAGACCCATCGCGGGCCAGTCGGCCTCTACTGCACTTCGGAAGGTGATCGCGGACATGGCCTCGACGGTGGCACACACCCGATACCGGCCGCATCCCAATAACTGCGCTGTGCGTAGTGTCCAACCATGGACGACAGCGACGACGAACTGGCCGGCCTCTCCGAATTCGTCTTCCTGCACGAGAACGCGCGGCAAGCCGGCGTCGTCGGTGAGCCCATGTCGGCGGAACGGGTCGAGCACGGCCCGGTCAGTGCGCTGCGGTTCGGAGATGACCCGGTCCGGGTGGTGTTCCTGCACGGCGGTGGTCAGAACGCGCACACCTGGGACACCGTGATCCTCGGACTGGGCCTGCCCGCACTGGCGATCGATCTCCCGGGCCATGGACGTTCCGCGTGGCGCGAGGACGGAGACTACGGCCCGGTGCTCAACGCCCACGCTGTCGAACCGGTGGTCCGTGACCTGGCCCCCGACGCCGAGCTGGTGGTCGGTATGTCGCTCGGCGGGCTGACCGCGCTGCGGCTGGCGGTGCACGCCCCCGAGCTGGTGCGCCGCCTGGTCCTCGTCGACGTCACCCCGTCGGCACCCGAACGGCACCAGCAGATGACCGACGCCCAGAAGGGCACCGTCGCCCTGGTCCAGGGCGAGCGCACCTTTCCGTCCTTCGCCGCGATGCTCGACGTGACCGTCGCCGCCGCTCCCCACCGCGACCGGGAGTCGTTGCGGCGGGGGGTGTTCCACAATTCGAAGCGGCTCGACGACGGCTCATGGACGTGGCGGTACGACTCCATCCGCACGGGCAAGGGTTTCGAAGGCCTGTGGGACGACGTGCCGCGGTTGCACACGCCGACGACGTTGATCCGCGGGGCGAAGTCGTTCTTCGTCGACGACGACGACGCCGCCGAATTCGCCCGCAGAGCGCCAGGATTCCGGGGCGTGCATGTCGTCGAGAACTCGGGGCACTCGGTGCAGAGTGACCAGCCGCAGGTCCTGGTGGAGCTGCTGCGGGGCGTGCTGGCCGGCTGACCCTGGACACTTGCTGTTCACTCTCTGGTGGTCTGCTGCTGGTTCGGGTGTCGTAGGTTCGCGCGGTCCGCGCCGGTAGCAACCCGAGGGAATTCATGACGCTCCTGCCGTTGAACCTGTTCGTCAGCCACGACGGGAAGTCCCGCCGCCAGCACGTCACGTGCGTGTACAAGTGTGGGGACGCCTGCTCGAAACCCGTACCCAACCGCAGTGACAACGAGTACTTCGGAGACATCGCCAAGGCGGTGTCTCGCCGCTCGATGTTGCAGGCGGGCGGTGTCGCCGTGCTGGCCGTCGGCGCAGGCTCCGCGCTGGCGGCCTGCTCCTCCCCCTCCCAGCCCGCACCCACCACTTCGTCGGCGGCACCGGCGCCCGGACCGCTGCCCGGCATGAACTTCGCCTCGGTCGCTCCCAACAGCGAGGACGCCGTCGTCGTCGCCGACGACTACCGGCACGCCGTCGTCATCAGCTGGGGGGACCCGATCCTGCCCGGCGCGCCGGCGTTCGACGTCAACCGGCAGACCGGTGCGGCCCAGCGCGGACAGTTCGGCTTCAACAACGACTTCGCGGGTTTGCTGCCGATCCCCGGCAAGCAGAATCGCTTCCTGCTGGTGACCAACTTCGAATACGTGACACCGCAGTTCATGTTCCCGGGCTTTCAGCCCGACGCCCCTACCCGGGAGCAGTTCGAGGTCGAGACCGCGGCCGTCGGCATGGGGGTTGTCGAGGTGGAGCGCACCCCGGACGGCCTGAAGCCGGTGATGGGCAGCTACAACCGACGCATCACCGCCGACAGCCCCTTCGCTCTCGTCGGGCCCGCCGCGGGTAGCGATTTCGTCAAGACCGCTGCCGACCCCGAGGGCCGGACCGTCGCAGGCACATTCGCGAACTGCTCGGGCGGGGTCACCCCGTGGGGCACGGTGCTGTCGGGCGAAGAGAACTTCCACGAGTATTTCGGCGCACCCGAGGGCGCCCGCAAGCCCGGACCCGTCGATGCCGACCGGATGGATCGCTACGGCGTGGAAGCCGAACCGACCGCGCTGAAGTGGGAGACCTTCGATCCGCGGTTCGACCTCACCCAGAATCCCAACGAGGTGAACCGCTTCGGCTACGTCGTGGAGCTCAACCCGTGGGATCCGGCGTCGACCCCGGTGAAGCACACCGCTCTGGGCCGGCTCAAGCACGAAGCCGCGACCATCTACGTGACCGACGACGGCACCGTCGTCGCCTACACCGGCGACGATCAGCGCTTCGACTACATGTACAAGTTCATCTCGTCGAAAAAGGTTCAACCAGGGGCCGGGGCGATTGCCCACAACATGTCGATCCTCGACGAGGGCACGCTGTACGTCGCGAAGCTCTCCAGCGACATCCCGCCGGCACAGATCGACGGCTCGGGCACGCTGCCGGAAAGGGGCTCGTTCAGCGGTACCGGCACCTGGCTGCCTCTGCTGCGCAGCGGCCCCGGCGGACAGGCCGAGTCGCTGGTCGACGGCATCACGGCGCAGGAGGCCGCGGTGTTCACCCGGATGGCCGCCGACAAGGCCGGTGCCACCAAGATGGACCGGCCCGAGGACTTCGAGGCCAACCCCAAGACCGGCAAAGTCTATGTGGCACTGACGAACAACGACGAACGTGGCGCACCCGGCGAGGCCGCCCCCGACGCCGCGAACCCCCGCAACGACAACAAGAGCGGGCAGATCCTCGAGATCACCGACAACCACGCCGGTACCGATTTCACCTGGGAGCTGCTGCTGGTGTGCGGCGACCCCGCCGCCGCCGACACCTACTACGCGGGCTTCGACAAGAGCAAGGTCAGCCCGATCTCCTGCCCGGACAACCTCGCGTTCGACAGCCACGGCAACCTGTGGATCTCGACCGACGGCAACGCGCTGGACTCCAACGACGGATTGTTCGCCGTCGCGCTCGACGGCCCCAATCGCGGTGAGGTGAAACTGTTCCTGACCGTGCCGATCGGAGCGGAGACCTGCGGGCCCGTCGTCACCGACACCCTCGTCACCGTGTGCGTACAGCACCCCGGCGAGAACGACGACAACAGCATCGACGACCCGCAGTCTCGCTGGCCCGAGGGCGGCAACGGCACCGCCCGGCCGTCGGTGGTGGCGGTGTGGAAGGACAACGGGCAGATCGGCGTGTAGTTCTCTCCCGCGAGCAGACGCGAACTCGAGTGTTTTGGGGCCACAGGAGCTCGAGTTTGCGTCTGCTCGCCAGGGGCTACTGTCCTGGAATGACCAGCCGTCCTGTGCGCATCGGCGTGCAACTGCAGCCCCAGCATTCGACCGAGTACCGCCACATCCGCGACGCCGTGCGCCGCTGCGAGGACATCGGCGTCGACATCGCCTTCAACTGGGACCACTTCTTCCCGCTCTACGGCGACCCCGACGGCGCGCACTACGAATGTTGGACCATGCTCGCCGCGTGGGCGGAGCAGACCTCGCGCATCGAGTTCGGCGCTCTGGTGACATGCAACTCCTACCGCAACCCCGAGCTCCTCGCCGACATGGCCCGCACCGTCGACCACATCTCCGACGGCCGGCTCATCCTCGGCATCGGATCCGGGTGGAAAGAAAAGGATTACGACGAGTACGGCTATGAGTTCGGCACCGCGGGCAGCCGGCTCGACGACCTCGCTGCCGCGATGCCCCGAATCACGTCACGGCTGTCCAAGCTCAACCCGGCGCCGACGCGCGACATCCCGATCCTGATCGGCGGGCAGGGCGAGAAGAAGACACTGCGCCTGGTCGCCGAGTACGCCGACATCTGGCACGGCTTCACCGACGCCTCCACCTATCCGCGCAAGGCCGAGGTCCTCGACGGCCACTGTGCCGACGTCGGGCGGGATCCCTCGGCGATCGAACGGTCCTCCGGCGTCCCCGAGGGCAGCGAGGACGAGATGCTCGCCGGTGCGGAATCGCTCGTCGGGCTCGGCGTCACGCTGCTGACCATCGGTGTCAACGGCCCCGACTACGACCTCTCCAAGGCTGAGGCGCTGTGCCGGTGGCGCGACCGGCGCGAGAGCTGACGGGCGGCCCGATTCGGCACCCCATTCGGCTTTGAATGAGCCGAACCAACCGGGCGCGCCGAGCCGCCCACTACGTTGCTTGAGATGAGCAGCAAGCGGATGCCCGGTCTGATCGTGAAATGGTTCGCAGTGCTGTGGGTGGCCGGGTTGCTCGCGGCGATGGGTCTCGCCGCCCCGGCAGGCGCCCAGAACGACCAGTGCGCCCCGCCGGGCGAACAGAGCGCCAGCGCGCTGCCCACCAACCTCTCTGCGGCGGCCGGCGGCCCCGATGACGACAAGTACACGACCCCCGGGGTCAAACCGCTGCAGGACATCGACGTCAACGCGCTCGGGCTCTCGCGCCCCGGCACGCTGACCGTCGGCACCCTGTCGGACGCCCCGCCCAGCATCTGTATCGACTCGTCCGGGCAGTTCACGGGTTACGACAACGAATTGCTGCGGGCCGTCGCCGACAAGCTCGGTCTGCGCATCGAGTTCGTCGGCACCGAGTTCAGCGGCCTGCTCGCGCAGGTGGCCTCCCGGCGGTTCGACGTCGGCTCGTCGTCGATCACCACCACCGACGCCCGCCGGCAGACCGTCGGCTTCACCAACGGCTACGACTTCGGATACTTCTCCCTGGTTGTCCCGCAGGGCTCACCGATCACCGGCTTCGACGAGCTGGCCGAAGGACAGCGGATCGGCGTCGTGCAGGGCACTGTGCAGGAGTCCTACGTCATCGACACGCTGAAGCTGCAGCCCGTCAAGTTCCCCGACTACAACACCGTCTACGCCAGCCTGAAGACCGGGCAGATCGACGCGTGGGTGGCGCCGTCGCAGCAGGCGCAGGGCACGGTGCAGCCGGGCGATCCCGCCCAGATCATCGAGAACACGTTCAGCCTGGACAATTTCGTCGCGTGGGCGGTCGCCAAGGACAACCAGCCGCTGATCGACGCGCTCAACTCTGGCCTGGACGCGATCATCGCCGACGGCACATGGTCGCGGCTGTACTCCGATTGGGTGCCCCGCGCACTGCCCCCGGGTTGGAAGCCCGGCTCGAAAGCGGCCCCGGTGCCGCAGCTGCCCGACTTCGCCGCGATCGCTGCGCAGAACAACGCCGCCGAGACGCCAACCGAGCCCGCCGCCCCGAGATCTGTGCTGTCTCAACTCGCGGCGTCGTTCCTCGACTGGGACCTCTACCGCCAGGCGATCCCCGATCTGCTGACCACGGGCCTGCCCAACACCGTGATCCTGACCGTCGCGGCCAGCGTGATCGGGCTGGTGCTGGGCATGGTGCTGGCGGTGGCCGGCATCTCGAGCTCGCGGTGGTTGCGGTGGCCCGCGCGGGTCTACACCGACATCTTCCGCGGACTTCCCGAGGTGGTCATCATCCTGTTGATCGGGCTGGGCGTCGGTCCGGTCGTCGGGCATCTCACCGGGAACAACCCCTACCCGCTGGGCATCGCGGCACTGGGGTTGATGGCCGCCGCCTACGTCGGTGAGATCTTCCGGTCCGGCATCCAGAGCGTCGACCCCGGCCAATTGGAAGCGTCCCGGGCTCTGGGGTTCAGCTATGCCACCTCGATGCGTCTCGTGGTGGTCCCCCAGGGTGTGCGACGGGTGTTGCCCGCGTTGATGAACCAGTTCATCTCGCTGCTCAAGGCATCCTCGCTGGTGTACTTCCTCGGGCTGATCGCCAACCAGCGGGAGCTGTTCCAGGTGGGCCGGGACCTCAACGCGCAGACCGGGAATCTCTCCCCCCTCGTCGCTGCCGGCCTCTTCTACCTCGCGCTGACGATCCCGCTGACCCACCTGGTGAACTTCATCGACGCGCGCCTGCGTCGGGGTCGCCGGCCCGACGAGGAAGACGATCCGTTGCTGACCTCGACCGCGCAGGAGATGAACTGATGGCGACGTCCACCGGAACCGAGCCGGTGTCGCTGGCCGCCACCGACCTTCACCTGTCCTTCGGCCCGAACGCCGTCCTGCGCGGAGTCGATCTCGACGTCGCCGCGGGCACGTCGACGGCCGTCATCGGACCGTCAGGATCGGGAAAGTCCACGCTGTTGCGCACCCTCAACCGCCTCTACGAACCCGATCGCGGTGACATCCTGCTCGACGGGCGGTCTGTGCTCGGTGACGATCCAGATCAGCTGCGCCAACGAATCGGCATGGTGTTCCAGCAGTTTCAGCTGTTCCCGCACAAGACGGTGCTGGAGAACGTCACGTTGGCCCCGCGACGCCTCAAGGGCCTCGACGCCGACGCGGCCCGCGAACTCGGTCTGACACAACTCGACCGGGTCGGGCTGCGGCACAAGGCGGAGGTGCGGCCGTCGACCCTGTCGGGCGGTCAGCAGCAGCGCGTCGCGATCGCGCGTGCGCTGGCGATGTCTCCGCAGGTGATGTTCTTCGACGAGGCGACCTCGGCACTGGACCCCGAACTCGTCAAAGGGGTGCTGGCGCTCATCGCCGAACTCGGCGCCGACGGGATGACGATGGTGATCGTGACCCACGAGATGGACTTCGCGCGGTCCTTCGCCGACACCGTGGTGTTCATGGATCGTGGCCGCGTGGTCGAGACCGGACCGCCCGAGCAGATCTTCGAGAAAGCCGAAACGGAGCGGCTGCAACGTTTCCTCTCACAAGTGCTGTAGCACTATTTGCTCCGAAAGCGTCTGACCAGGCGTCGCGGCGGCCCGCGACCCGTTAGACTGCCAAAATTATGGTGACCACGGACGCCCAGGTCAGCGACGTTGCCGGCGATCTGCAGCGCGTGCTCGCCAAGTTGATGTCCGTGCTGCGCCACACGGGGAAGACGCCCACGGCCGGCGATCTGACGTTGGCGCAGCTGTCGATCCTGTTGACTTTGCTCGACCGCGGCCCCATGCGGATGACGGAGCTGGCCGCTCACGAGCGTGTCCGCACCCCCACCACCACCGTCGCCATCCGGCGTCTCGAGAAACTGGGCCTGGTCAAGCGGTCCCGCGATCCCTCGGATCTGCGGGCTGTGCTGGTGGAGATCACCCCCGAAGGCCTGGCCCAGCATCGCGATGCCCTGGCCTCCCGGCAGGCCCATCTGGCGCAGCTGCTGAGCAAGCTCAGCGAAGAGGAGCTCGCGGCGCTGTCGAACGCTCTGGCGCCGCTCGAGCGCATCGCCGAATAGTTCTCACCCCAGCCAGTCGAGCACCGCGGCCGCCGTCCACGACTGCTGCATGCTGCCCAGCGGCTCCCCGGTGAACGGTTCGTAGTACTCGGCGAACGTGCCGTCGCTGGCCTGGCGTAAGCCCTCGCGTCGCAGCGCCGACGACCGCTCCGCCCAACCGCGCCGGGCGAAGCACCAGGAGAACAACCACGTCATCACCGGCCACACCGGTCCGCGCCAGTACTCGCGGGACCGGAAGTCGCGCGACACCGGCGACGTCGACGGGATCAGCGCGTACGCCAGATCCGGATGCCCGCAGAACCGAGGCCCCTCGAGCAGCCGGATCAGCGAGCGTTCCCGCTCGTGCGGGAGGCCTCCGCACAGCAGCGGCGCGAACTGCGCCGCCGTCTCGGTGCCGATCCACCGGTCGCCACGGACGTCGAAATCCCTTGCCGCGCCCGTCCGTTGATCGGTGGTGTCGATCACGCCGGCCCGGAACCGGTCGGCCCAGGAATACAGGTCCTTGACGTCGGCGTGCGGGCGCTTGTGGTCCTCGCCGATCTCGGCGAGCACCTGGCAGGCCACGGAGAAGATCGCCGAGACGAACACGTCCTCGACCGCGAAGCTCATCGCATTGGCCAGCAGCCGATCGTCGTAGCGAACGGACTTCATCTCCTCGACCAGCCACAGGTAGCGGTCGTATTCCAGATCGCTGGGACGCTGGCTGGCGTCGGTGTTGATCTTGTTGTCCTCGCGTTGATACGGCGGTACGTCACCGGGAATCACGTTGGCATACGGGCCATCCCAGCGCGGTGAATTGTCCATGCCGGACTCCCACCCGTGGTACACCGTGATCCGGCCGTGCTCCTTCTGGTCTCGGCACTCGGCGAGCCATCGATGCCAGCGCACCATATCGCCCCACCGGCGATCCAGGAACGCGTCCGCGACCGCGCGCGTGGAGCGGCCGCGCCGCCGCGCATGGTCGAGAATGCGCTGCACGGCGATCGCGTGCACCGGCGGCTGCGTGATACCCGAGGTGTGCCTGCCGCGGGGAGCGTCGGGCGAGAGCGCCGACGCGGCCCACCGGGCCGGCCCCGGGAAGTAGCCGTCGACGCCGTTGGCGAACACGATGTGCGGGATCATGCCGTTGCGCCATTGCGCCGACAGCAGGGTGTCCAGTTCCACCACGGCTCGCTCGACCGACAGCGGAGCTAGGCCGATCGCGACGAACGCGGCGTCCCAACTCCACATGTGCGGGTACAGCAACGGCGCCGCGGTGGTCATCGTGCCGAGATCGTTGCCGCGCAACAGGTAGGCCGCGCGGGCGGCGAGTTGCGTCGGGGCAAAGCTCGGATCGTGTGGCATCGCCTCCCATGATGCGACGAGTTGGGACGCGGCGCAGGTCGGTAGGGTGCGAATGTGCCGACCGCCATGATCACCGGCGCTGCCGGAGGCGTCGGAGCCGCGCTCGCCGAGGCGCTGGCCCCGACCCACACCCTGTTCCTCGCCGGGCGACCCTCGGACCGTCTCGACGCAGTCGCCTCGCGGTGCGGGGCGACGACGTGGCCGATCGACCTGGCAGATCCGGATGCGATCCCCGCCGTGGTGGAGCCGATCGTCGAACTCGACGTGCTGATCCACAACGCCGGTGTCGCCTACCCGGGCCGGGTCGGGGAGAGCACCGTCGACCAGTGGCGGTCCACCATGGCCGTCAACGTCGTCGGCGCCGTCGCCCTCACCCTCGAACTGCTGCCCGCGCTGCGCGCCGCGGCCGGGCACGTCGTGTTCATCAACTCCGGCGCCGGCATCAACGCCTCACCAGGGCTGGCGTCCTACTCGGCGAGCAAGTTCGCGCTGCGCGGGTTCGCCGATTCCCTGCGCGCGGACGAACCGTCGCTGCGGGTGACCTCCGTGCACCCCGGCCGGATCGCCACCGCCATGCAAGAGGACCTCGTCGCCTACGAGGGTCGCGACTACGACCCGTCTCAGTTCCTGAGCCCGCAGACCGTCGCAGCCGTCACCGTCGACGCGATCACCTCACCCCGCGACGCCCATATCCACGAGGTCGTCGTCCGGCCCCGCTGATCAACGGTCGGGTTCGGTGCGCGGCCCGTATCCCCCTGGCGACTCACCCGCGGTGGCATGGCGGCCGATGTGCGCCTCGTCCCGCATCCGTTCGACCATGTGGGGATAGTGCAACTCGAAAGCCGGCCGCTCCGAACGGATTCGAGGAAGTTCGGTGAAGTTGTGCCGGGGCGGTGGGCAGCTGGTCGCCCACTCCAGCGAATTGCCATGCCCCCACGGATCGTCGACCGTCACCGGCTCGCCGTAGCGCCAGCTCTTGAAGACGTTCCAGACGAACGGCAACATCGACACCCCCAAGATGAACGCGCCGATCGTGGACGCGATGTGCATGCCGGTGAAGCCGTCGGTGGGCAGATAGTCGGCGTAGCGGCGCGGCATCCCGGCATCACCGAGCCAGTGCTGGATCCCGAAGGTCAGGTGGAAGCCGATGAACGTGAGCCAGAAGTTGGCTTTTCCCAGCCGCTCGTCGAGCATGCGGCCGGTCATCTTCGGGAACCAGAAGTAGACGCCGCCGTAGGTGGCGAAGACGATCGTGCCGAACAGTACGTAGTGGAAATGCGCGACGACGAAGTAGGTGTCGGTGACGTGGAAGTCCAGCGGCGGACTCGCCAACAGCACACCCGTCAGACCACCCAGCAGGAACGTCACCAGGAAACCGATCGACCACAGCATCGGTGTCTCGAAACTCAACTGGCCTTTCCACATCGTGCCGATCCAGTTGAAGAACTTGATGCCCGTCGGAACCGCGATCAGATAGGTGGTGAATGCGAAGAACGGCAGCAACACCGCACCGGTGGCGAACATGTGGTGCGCCCAGACGACCACCGACAGCGCACCGATTCCCAACGTGGCGTACACCAGCGTGGTGTAGCCGAAGATGGGTTTACGGCTGAAGACCGGAATGATCTCGGTGACGATCCCGAAGAACGGCAACGCCACGATGTACACCTCGGGATGGCCGAAGAACCAGAACAGGTGCTGCCACAGGATTGCACCGCCGTTGGCGGCGTCGAAGACGTGGGCGCCGAGATGCCGGTCGGCCGCCAGCCCGAACAGCGCTGCGGTCAGGATGGGGAACGCCATCAGCACCAGAATCGACGTCACCAGGATGTTCCAGGTGAAGATCGGCATCCGGAACATCGTCATGCCCGGGGCCCGCATGCACACCACAGTGGTGATCATGTTGACCGCGCCGAGGATCGTCCCCAGACCTCCGATGGCCAGGCCCATGATCCACAGATCGCCGCCCGCGCCGGGCGAGTGTGTCGAGTCCGTCAGCGGGGAGTACGCAGTCCACCCGAAGTCCGCAGCACCGCCGGGGGTGATGAACCCTCCCAGCGCGATCAACGCGCCGAAGAGGAACAGCCAGTAGGAGAACGCGTTCAACCGGGGGAACGCGACGTCAGGCGCGCCGATCTGCAGCGGCAGCACCAGATTCGCGAAGCCGAACACGATCGGTGTGGCATAGAACAGCAGCATGATCGTGCCGTGCATCGTGAACAGCTGGTTGTACTGCTCGTTGGACAGGAACTGCAGACCCGGCACCGCGAGCTCGGTGCGCATCATCAGCGCCATCAACCCGGCAAGGAAGAAGAAGGCGAAGCACGTGACGACGTACATGATGCCGATCAGCTTGTGATCGGTGGTGGTCACGAGGCGGTAGATCAGGCCGCCGACCGGTTTCAGACGCAGCGGGAAGGGCCTCCGGGCTTCCAGGGTGCGCAGGGTGACGGCATCAGGGGCGGCATCGGTGACCATGCGGACGCGCACTACCCGCGATTTCGGCGGGTAAACCGTCGCTCAGCGACGAAAAGCACGCCGAGATCGCTCAGACGACGACGTTGACCAAACGGCCGGGCACCACGATCAGCTTCTTGGGGGTGCGGCCCTCCAGGAAGCCCGCGACCTTCTCGTCGGCCAGCGCAGCCGCCTCGACCACTGCCGGGGCGGCGTCGGCCGCCACCGTGACCCGGCTGCGCACCTTGCCGTTCACCTGCACCGGGTACTCGACGGTGTCCTCGACCAAATAGGCCGGATCGGCCACCGGGAACGGGCCGTGCGCCAGCGACCCGTCATGCCCCAGTCGCGACCACAGCTCCTCTGCGAGGTGCGGAGCCAACGGCGCCACCATCAGCACCAGGGGTTCGAGCGCCTCGCGCGCGGTCACCGATTGCTTGGTCAGGTGATTGGTGTACTCGATCAGCTTGGCCGCCGCCGTGTTGTTGCGCAGTGCCGCATAGTCCTCACCGACTCCGGAGATCGTGCGGTGCAACAGCTTTCGCGTGTTGTCATCGGCGTCGCCTGCGGTGGCACGCAGCTCACCCGTCGTCTCGTCGACCACCAGGCGCCACACCCGCTGCAGGAAGCGATGCGCGCCGACGACGTCCTTGGTCGCCCAGGGCCGCGACGCCTCCAGCGGACCCATCGACATCTCGTACACGCGCAGTGTGTCCGCGCCGTACTCCTCGCAGATCTCGTCGGGCGACACCGAGTTCTTCAAGCTCTTGCCGATCTTGCCGAACTCCTGGTTGACCTCGGCGCCGTCGTAGAAGAACTTCCCGTCCCGCTCGATCACGTCCGCGGCCGGCACGTACGCACCGCGCGAATCCGTGTAGGCGAACGCCTGGATGTAGCCCTGGTTGACCAGTCGCCGGTACGGCTCGCGCGAGCTCACGTGGCCCAGGTCGTAGAGCACCTTGTGCCAGAAGCGGGAGTACAGCAGGTGCAGCACGGCGTGCTCGACCCCACCGACGTACAGATCGACACCGCCGGGGTCCTGGGCGCCGTGCTCGGCCGGGCGCGGACCCATCCAATACGCCTCGTTCTCCTTGGCACACATCGCTTCTGTGTTGTACGGATCGGTGTAGCGCAGCTCGTACCAGGAGCTGCCGGCCCACTGCGGCATCACGTTGGTGTCGCGGGTGTAGGACTTGCGCCCGTCACCGAGGTCCAATTCGACATTGACCCAGTCCGTGGCCTTGGCCAGCGGCGGCGACGGCTCGCTGTCCGCATCGGTGGGGTCGAAGAGCACCGGCGAGTAGTCCGGCACGTCGGGCAGTTCGACCGGGAGCAGCTCCTCGGGCAGCCCGTGGGCGCGCCCGTCGGAGTCGTAAACGATCGGGAACGGCTCGCCCCAGTAGCGCTGACGGGCGAAAAGCCAATCCCGCAGCTTGTACTCGACGCGGGCCCGGCCGCGGCCCTGTGCGACCAGCCGCTCGGTGATCGCCTCCTTGGCCGCCGCCACGTCCATCCCGTCGAGAAAGTCGGAATTCACCAGGGGCCCGTCGCCCGTGTAGGCGGCCTCCGAAACATCGCCGCCGGCAACCACTTCCACGATCGGCAAGCCGAACTCGGTGGCGAAATCCCAGTCACGTTGATCACCACCGGGCACCGCCATGATAGCGCCGGTGCCGTAGCCGGCGAGCACATAGTCGGCGATGAACACCGGGACCCTCTGATCGTTGGCCGGATTCACCGCATACGCGCCCAGGAACACCCCGGTCTTGGTCTTGTTCTCCTGCCGCTCCAGATCCGACTTCGCCGCGATCGACGCGCGGTAGGCGGCGACGGCCTCCCGCGGCGACGCCGCACCGAACGTCCACCGTTCGTCCACGCCGTCGGGCCACTGCTCGGCGACCAACCCGTCGACCAGATCGTGCTCGGGAGCCAGCACCAAGTAGGTCGCCCCGAACAGCGTGTCCGGGCGGGTGGTGAACACCTCGACGTCGCCGGCGTCCGTGCCGAACAGCACGCTCGCGCCGGTCGACCGCCCGATCCAGTTGCGCTGCATGGTCTTGACCTTGTCCGGCCAGTCCAGCACGTCGAGATCTTCGAGCAACCGGTCGGAGTAGGCGGTGATGCGCATCATCCACTGCCGCAGGCGTTTCCGGAACACCGGGAAGTTGCCGCGCTCACTGCGGCCGTCGGCGGTGACCTCCTCGTTGGCCAGGACCGTGCCCAGTCCGGGGCACCAGTTCACCACCGAGTCGGCGAGATAGACCAGGCGGTGATCGGCCAGGACATCGGCACGTTCGCCGCTGCTCAGCGCCGACCAGCTACGGCCGTCACCGACCTCCCGTTCGCCGTTCTCGAACTCGGCGACCAGGTCGGCGATCGGTCGCGCCTTGTTCTGGACCGGGTCGAACCAGGCATCGAAGATCTGCAGGAAGATCCACTGCGTCCACTTGTAGAAGTCGACGTCGGTGGTGGAGAAGCTGCGCCGGGTGTCGTGCCCGAGTCCCAGCCGGCCCAGCTGGCGGCGGAAGTTGACGATGTTGGCTTCCGTGCGGGTGCGCGGGTGGGTGCCGGTCTGGATCGCGTACTGCTCGGCAGGCAAGCCGAACGCGTCGAAACCCAACGCGTGCAACACGTTCCGACCGGTCATGCGGTAGTAGCGGGCGTAGACGTCGGTGGCGATGTAGCCCAGCGGATGACCGACGTGCAGCCCCTCCCCCGACGGGTACGGGAACATGTCCTGCACGAACATCTTGTCGGCGGGGATCGGCGTGCCGTCGGCGGGTGCGAGCTCGCCGACCGGGTTGGCCACGTTGAAGGTGCCGCGCTGCGCCCATTGCTGCTGCCACGACCGCTCGATCTCCCCGGCCAGCTCCGCGGTATAGCGGTGGCGGGGGGTGTCATCGGTTCCAGTCGGCGCGTCGGTCACGCCAACAGGGTATAAGCCGCAGCTCGGCCGCCCCGCGGGCCACGGGTTGGTATCGGTTCCGTTGCGGATGCGTCAGGGGTTGGTCCCAGCTCGATTCCAGCCCTGGTGACCGGCTCAGCGGCGTGGATACATTTCTCGCCTGACCCCGGTCGCGTCTGTACACGAGGCGCCAGGGAGTCGGTGACACTAACTGGGAGGACTTCACTCGATGAGCGAAATCGCCCGCGGCTGGCGGGTTCTGGCAGAAGGACTGGGTGCGTGCGCCGTCGCTGTGGCAGGCGTGCTCACCGTCACGCTCACTGTCGCGGCGACCGCGTCGGCGCAGCCGCTGCCGGTGCAGCCCACCCAGCCGTCGCCGGCGACCATCGCGGCGCCGGGCGTCTCCGCGGTGCCCGCGGGTGTGGCACCCGTCACGGCGGGAATGGCCGCGGTACCCGCCGGAGTCACCGCTCCCGCAGTCGTCCAGCAGCCGCAGCTCGCCCCTGCCACCTCGGGCACGCTCACCGACTTCTTCACGGCCAAGGGCGTCACCATGCAGCCGCAGTCGAGCCGCGACTTCCGCGCCCTGAACATCGTGCTGCCGATGCCGCGCGGTTGGCAGCACATCCCCGATCCGAACGTGCCCGATGCGTTCGCAGTGATCGCCGATCGCGTCGGCGGCAACGGGTTGTACTCTTCGAACGCCCAGGTGGTGGTCTACAAGCTGGTCGGTGACTTCGACCCGCGAGAAGCGATCAGCCATGGGTTCATCGACGCCCAGCAGCAGCCGGCGTGGCGCGCCACCGACGCCTCGTTCGCCGACTTCGGCGGGATGCCGTCGTCGTTGATCGAAGGCACGTACCGCGAGAACGCGATGACGCTGAACACATCGCGCCGCCACGTCATCGCGACCGTCGGTCCCGACCGGTACCTGGTGTCACTGGCCGTCACCACGAGCGTCGACCAGGTCGTCGCCGCCGCGGACGCGACGGAGGCGATCATCAAGGGCTTCAAGGTGAGCGTGCCGTCCGCGGCGCCCGCCCCCGGTGCGCCGCTGGGCGCGCCCCCTGCGCCGGCACCACCGGCGCCCCCGGCTCCTGCTCTCCCCGCTGCGGTGGCCCCCGCGCCGCAGCTGCTGGGACTGCAGGGTTGAGCGGCGTCGTCCCCCGGGCGAAGCCTGGCGCCCGGGGGACGGCGGCCCGCCTCGGAGGCCGTATCCTCGTATCTCGTGATGGTCGCCGCAGTGTTGTGCCTGGGCGTTGCGTTTCTGACAGCGGCGCTGGGTGTCTGGTCGCTGACGCGGCCCGCCCCTGACGGTGACTTCGTCCGGCAGGTCCTGCGCGGGGTGGCTCCGATTCAGTTGGCCGCGGCCGTCATGCTCGCCGCGGGCGCGGCCGTCGCGTTCGCCGCACCCGCCTCCACGGCGGCCGTGGTGCTCACGGTCTGCGTTCTGGGGGCTGCAGCGACCGTGGCTGCCGGCTGCTGGCAGAGCGCCAAGGTCGTGGCCCGCGCCAACGCGCGGCAGAGCGCCGACGCCGGCTGTGCCGGCTCGTGTGCGGCCTGCACCTTGTCGTGCCGATGAGATCAGTTACGGCTGAGGTCGATCGGGTGCGTGGCGAGCAGCGGTAGCGGCATGGGCTGACGACGCAGCACCCGCCCCCACAGATCTGTTCGGGGCTCGGCGAGCACGTCGGACGGCAGCGCCGACAGCACGATCCAGTCGTCGCGCTCGATCTCCCCCTCCAGCTGGCCGATGGTCCAGCCCGAGTATCCGGCGAAGATGCGGACGCCTTCCACCATCGGCGCCACCGCCTCGGGGTCGGCATCCAGATCGACCATCGCGATCCGACCCTGAATGTGGCGCAGCCCGGGCGCGCCGGCCACGTCGACGCCGGTACGCAGCGTCGCGAGGCAGAGCGCGGCGTCACGCTTGACCGGACCGCCGACGAACATCGTCTTCGGCTTGGTGGCCAGCTTCACCCATTGCGGAAGCACGTTGTAGACGGCGGTCTCGCTGGCCCGGTTCAGCACCACCCCGAGCGTGCCGCCGTCGTTGTGCTCGACGACGTAGATCACGCTGCGACGGAACGTCGGCTCCAACAGATCGGTGTTGGCCAGCAGCAATGTCCCCGCGCGCACCCGGTGTGCCGCTGGGGCGACGAAATCCTCCGGGTCCTCTGGCTGTGGCACCGAACCATTCTGTCATCACCGCCATCGCGTGGAGGCGAACAAGCGGCGGGCGGCGCGATATTTGTACTGTGGTGTCCGGTCGGCTCCTGCCGGCCTTCTTCTCTGCCACCCACTCTGCTAGGACGTGACCTCCGTGCCCGACGATCGCGCCTCCCGCGCAGCGTGGCGTTCGGTGTGGAAGAGAACACTGCAGTCGACGACGTCGCTGCCCGGCTTCCGCCGCCTGCTGGAGTTGCGGGCGGTCAGTCAGTTCGGCGACGGGCTCTTCCAGGCCGGACTGGCCGGCGCGATCCTATTCAACCCGGAGCGCGCCGCCGACCCGTGGGCGATCGCGGCAGCGTTCGCCGTGCTGTTCCTGCCGTACTCGGTGCTCGGGCCGTTCGCGGGGGCGCTGCTGGACCGCTGGGACCGGCGGGTGGTGCTCATCGGCGCCAACACCGGCCGCCTCGTGCTGGCCGTCGTCGTCGGCACGTTGCTGGCGGCCGGCCTGGGTGATCTTCCGATCCTGTTGGGCGCGCTGGTGGTCAACGGGATGACCCGATTCGTCTCGTCAGGTCTGTCGGCGGCGCTGCCCCACGTGGTGCCGCGCGAGCAGGTCGTGGCGATGAACTCGATCGCGACGGCCACGGGAGCGGCGGCCGCGTTCTTCGGTGCGAACTTCATGCTGCTGCCACGCTGGTTGTTCGGCTCCAGCGACTCCGGCGCGTCGATGATCATCTTCTGCGTGGCGGTGCCGGTGGCCCTGGCGCTGTGGCTGTCGGTGCGCTTTCCGCCCCGGATGCTGGGCCCCGACGAGAGTGTCCGCGCCGTGCACGGCTCGGTCGCCTACGCCGTCGCAACCGGATGGCTGCACGGGGCGCGCACGGTGCTCGCGGTGCCGACGGTGGCGGCGACCCTGTCGGGGCTCTCGGCGCATCGGATGGCGTTCGGCCTCAACACGTTGCTGGTGCTGGTGACCGTGCGGCACACCGACGCGGCCGCGGTGGCAGGGCTGGGGACCGCGGTGCTGTTCGTGGCGGCGACCGGCATCGGGTCCTTTCTGGCGACGGCCCTGACGCCCGTTCTGGTGAAGCGCTGGGGCCGGTACGCGACCCCGATGGTGGCGCTGGCCTTCGCGGCCGCGGTCCAGTTGTGCGGGGCGACGTTGAAACTGCCGGTCATGATCGTGTGCGGCTTCCTGCTCGGCGGGGCCGGCCAGGTGGTGAAGCTGTGTGCCGACACCGCGATGCAGATCGACGTGGACGACGCGCTGCGCGGCCACGTCTTCACCGTGCAGGACGCGCTGTTCTGGATGGCGTTCATCCTCGCGATCGCCGCGGCCGCGTTCGTCATCCCGGCCGACGGGCACGCGCCCGGTATCGCGATCGCCGGCACCGCGCTGTACCTGGTTGGGCTGGCCGTCTACGCGACGGTGGCCCGGCGGCAACGCCCGGCGGGCTAGGGTGATGCATGGCCGGAGCCGCACCGATCGTCGCTGACCTGCGCGCCGAGAGCGACGAGCTGGATGCGCTGGTCGCCGACCTGCCGGCGCAGCGCTGGGCGACCGCCACCCCGGCGGCCGGGTGGACCATCGCCCATCAGATCGCGCACCTGCTGTGGACCGACCGGGTCGCGCTGATCGCCGTCACCGACGAGGCGACGTTCACCTCCGAGGTGGTGTCCGCCGCGGCGCAGAATCCGACCGGCTTCGTCGACGCCGCTGCCGAGGAGTTGGCGGCGACGGCGCCGGCCGACCTGCTCGCTGACTGGCGCAGCACCCGGGCCGCGCTGCACGACGCGCTGCTGACTGTCCCCGAGGGACGCAAGCTGCCGTGGTTCGGGCCGCCGATGAGTGCGGCGTCCATGGCCACCGCCCGGCTGATGGAGACCTGGGCGCACGGCCTCGACGTGGTCGACGCGTTGGGGACGAGCAGGCCGCCGACGGCCCGGCTGCGGTCGATCGCCCACATCGGGGTGCGCACGCGCGACTTCGCGTACGCCGTGCACGGCCTGACCCCGCCCGCCGACGTGTTCCACGTGAAACTGCGTGCCCCCGACGGCAGTGACTGGACCTGGGGTCCCGAGGATGCGGCCCAGCGGGTGGAGGGCTCGGCAGAGCACTTCTGCATGCTCGTGACGCAGCGCCGGCCGCGCGCCGCGCTCGACGTGGTGGCCGTCGGCCCGGACGCCGAGCAGTGGCTCACGATCGCGCAGGCGTTCGCCGGACCGCCCGGGCCGGGCCGCGGCTGATCAGAGCGGGGTGGCGCTGTCGGCCGCGCCGTCACCGTCGGCGTCGACGAGGCGCACGTCCCAGCGACCGTCACCGTCGGTATCGGCCCAGGCCGTCCCCGACCCGAACGCCCGGTCGGCGAGCCCGTCACCATCGGTGTCGACCAAGCGCTCGCCGGCCTGGCCGTCACCGTCCAGATCCACCGCGGCACCGCCGGCCGGGTGCTCCACGCCGTCGAGCCCGAGCCAACGCAACGCCGCGCCGCGATCCAGGTGCACCGCCCACGTACCCGTCCCGTCGTCGCCGACGTCGACGGCGCCCGCTCCCCCGAGCCCGAGGACGCCGCGCTCGGCGAGCCCGTCGGCATCCAGATCGGCCAGCGCATCGTCGACCAGACCGTCGTGATCCAGATCGAGCATCACCGCATCCAGCACGCCGTCACCGTCGACGTCAGTGCTCGGATCCGCGCTCCACATCGTGGCGCCGCCGTCGAGGTCGCCCAGGCAGTACTCCATGACTGTCAGACGCGCGACTGGCCCCGCTCGTTCCACCACCTGAGCAATTCCTCGACCGCCTCCTCGTGGCTCAGCGGGCCGCGGTCCAGACGCGCCTCTTTGAGGTGGTTCCACGCCTGCCCGACCTCGGGGCCGGGCGGGATGCCGAGGATCTGCATTATCTCGTTGCCGTCGATGTCCGGCCGGACCCGCGCCAGGTCCTCCTTGGCCGCCAGCTCGGCGATGCGGTGTTCGAGATCGTCGTAGTTGGCCTGCAGGCGCGCCGCGCGGCGCTTGTTGCGCGTCGTGCAGTCCGCTCGCACCAGCTTGTGCAGCCGGCTCAGCAGCGGACCGGCGTCGGTCACGTAGCGGCGCACCGCCGAATCGGTCCACCGGCCCTCCCCGTACCCGTGGAACCGCAGATGCAGGTACACCAGCTGCGACACGTCGTCGACCATTTGCTTGGAGTACTTCAGCGCGCGCATCCGCTTGCGGGTCATCTTCGCGCCGACCACCTCGTGGTGATGGAAGCTCACACCGCCATCGGGTTCGTGGCGCCGGGTCGCAGGCTTGCCGATGTCGTGCAGCAGCGCCGCCCAGCGCAGCACCAGATCCGGGCCGTCCGTCTCCAGGTCGATGGCCTGGCGCAGCACCGTGAGCGAATGCTGGTACACGTCCTTGTGCTGGTGGTGCTCGTCGATCGCCATCCGCATCGCGCCCACCTCGGGCAGCACGATCTCGCCCAGCCCGGTCTGCACCATCAGATCCACGCCCGCCACCGGATCGGCACCCAGCAGCATCTTGTCCAGCTCGGCCGCCACCCGCTCGACGCTGATCCGCGCGAGCTGCGGTGCCATCTCGGTCAGCGCGTGGCGCACCCGCGGGGCCACCGTGAATCCCAGCTGCGCGGTGAAGCGTGCGGCCCGCAGCATGCGCAGCGGATCGTCGGTGAAGCTCACCTCGGGCTCGGCCGGCGTGTCCAGCGTGCGGGCCTGCAGGGCGGCGAGCCCGCCGAGAGGATCGAGGAACTCCCCGAGGCCACCCGGCATGTCCGGATCCAGCCGCACCGCCATCGCGTTGACGGTGAAGTCGCGACGGATCAGGTCGTCGGCGAGGTCGTCGCCGAAGCGCACCTCGGGGTGACGGGTGACGTGGTCGTAGGAGTCGGCGCGGAACGTCGTGAGCTCCAGGCGGTCGCCGTTCTTGCCGGCGCCGACGGTGCCGAACGCGATCCCGGTGTCCCACAGCGCGTCCGCCCAGTCGGAGAGCAGGGCCTGCATCTGCTCCGGCCGGGCGTCGGTGGTGAAGTCGAGATCGGTGCCGAGCCGGCCCAGCAGTGCGTCGCGCACACTGCCGCCCACCAGATAGACGGAGTGGCCCGCATCGGTGAACAGCCGGCCGAGCGCCTGCAGCACGCTGTGGTGGCGCCCCAGGGACACCTGCGCGGCAGCCAGTAGTTCGGCGACATCTTGTCCGGGCGAGGGCTCAGGCACGTCCGATGAGCCTACTGGTCACAGGCATGTCACCGACCGGCGAGTGCGGCGTGGCCGGTAGTTCACGGCAGCTACTATCGCTTGGGTGTCGGACGGCGAGCAGCCAAAACCTCGACGTCGCCGCGGGCGGCGTCGCGGCCGACGCGCGGCAGGACCACCCGAGGCAGGCGCCCAGGAGGCGGCCGGCACCCGAGAGAAGAGCCCCACAAACGCCTCATCCGCGACTCCCAAACCGCAGCGCTCCGGTCCGCGCCGCCCCACCGAACGCCTGCGCACCGTGCACGAGACGTCGGCGGGTGGCCTGGTCATCGACGGACTCGACGGACCCAAGGACAGCCAGATGGCCGCGTTGATCGGCCGGATCGACCGCCGCGGGCGCATGCTGTGGTCCCTGCCCAAGGGCCACATCGAACGCGGCGAGACCGCCGAACAGACAGCGATCCGTGAGGTGGCCGAGGAGACCGGCATCCAGGGCAGCGTGCTGGCCGCCCTGGGCAGCATCGACTACTGGTTCGTCACCGAGGGCCGTCGCGTCCACAAGACCGTGCACCACTATCTGATGCGATTCGCCGGGGGCGAGCTGTCCGACGAGGACGTGGAGGTCACCGAAGTCGCCTGGGTGCCCCTGCGGGAACTGCCGAAACGACTCGCCTACGCCGACGAACGCCGCCTCGCCGAGGTCGCCGACGAGCTCATCGACAAGCTGCACAGCGACGGGCCCGCGGCGCTGCCGCCCTTGCCGCGCAGCACGCCGCGGCGCCGGGGACAGACGCACTCGCGCACCCGCAACCACCGGACTGATCCGACGGCGCAACCCCAGCCGGGCCGACGGGCGAACGGCTACGGTCAGGGTCCGTGATCGGCCTGCCCGCGCGCCTGCTCGCCGCGGTCGTCGCGCTGCTGGCTGCCGTCCTGCCGATCGTCGGCCCCGCCGTCGCGGACGCCCAGCCGGCCACGCAGTCGTCGCCCCTGCCGTTCCTCACCGTCCAGATCGACGGCATCACACCCGATGTCGTCACCACCACCAGCGACCCGATGGTCACGGTGACCGGCACCATCCGCAACGTCGGTGACCGCGCGGTCCGCGACGTGGTGGTGCGCCTCGAACGCGCCGGTCCGGTCGCCTCGTCGACGGCGCTGCGCACCGACCTCGCCGGCAATGTCGACCAGTTCCAGCCGGTCGCCGACTTCATCACGATCGCCCCGGAGATGGCCCGCGGACAGATCGTGCCCTTCCGGCTCGCCTATCCGCTGCGCTCGACCGACCGACCGTCCCTCGACGTGACCGAGCCGGGCATCTACCCGGTGATGGTGAACGTCAACGGCACCCCCGATTACGGCGCCCCGGCCCGTCTCGACGATTCCCGTTTCCTGCTGCCCGTGCTCGGCGTGCCGCCCGATGAGCAGACCGATGCGGCCACCGACACGGTGACCTCGGCGGTGCCGCCCGACACCACCCGCCCGGTCGGCATGACGGTGTTCTGGCCGCTCGCCGACCGGCCCCGGCTGGCGGCGGGCGCCCCCGGCGGAACCACTCCGGTACGGCTCATCGACGACGACCTCGCGGTGTCGCTGGCGCCCGGCGGCCGGCTGGACAGCCTGCTGGCGGCGGCCGATTTCGCGACCAGCCCACAGGTCGATCCCGGCGGCGAGATCACCGACGCGCTGTGTCTGGCCGTCGACCCCGACCTGCTGGTCACCGTCAACGCGATGACAGGCGGCTACGTCGTCAACGACGCCGCGGACGCGGGGCCGCGCACCACCCCGACGCATCCGGGCACCGGGCAGCAGGCCGCGATCGGGTGGCTCACCCGGCTCAAGGCGCTGGCAGCGCGGATATGCGTGACAGCCACCCCGTACGCGCAGGCCGATCTCGACGCGCTGCACCGGGTCGGTGACCCCACGCTGGCCGCCGCGGCGACGAACGGCGCGGCGGACGTCGTCGACCAGATCCTCGGCGTGACCTCCACCCGCGGCGCCACCGTCATCGGCGACGGTCCCCTCACCGCGGGGGCCGTCGACCTGTTGTCGGCGCAGGGCCCCACGGTGGCGCTGGCCGCCGCGAATCTGACCGGGCCCGACGAGGCCGACGGCGGGCAACCGCAGACCGCGGACACCGCTCCGGTGCGCTACACACCCAATGTCGTGAAAGCCCCCTTCGACCCCGCCGTCGGCGCGGCGCTGGCCAGTATGGGCACCACGGCGGAGACGCCGTCGTACCTGGCCCCGTCGCTGAGCGTGTCGGTGAAACAGGATTCGGCGATCGTGCGGCGCCAGGACGCCCTGGGTGCGTTGCTGTGGCGTGGCTTGGATCCCGACAGCGAACCCCGGGGTCAGCTGGTCATGCCGCCGCTGATGTGGAACGCCACCGCCGACGACGCGCAGGCGGTCCTGACCACCGTCGCCACCACCATCCGCTCGGGGCTCGCGGTGCCGCGACCGCTGCGGGCGGTGCTGGACGAGGCCGCCGCCGTGCACGGCAGCGCCGCAGCCCCGCCGGACGGCATCGGCAATCCGCGGGGACGGTTCGACGACGCCGTGGTGTCCGGGATCGCGGCGACCACCGACCGACTTCGTGGCCTGACGAACGCGCTGAGCACCGACGAACGCACCGGGCTGACCGGGGCGCAGTACACGGCTCCGCTGCGCGAGGACATGCTGCGCGCGCTGAGCCAGTCGGTGCCGCCGGACGCCCGCAACGGGCTCGCCCAACAGCGGCTGACCACCGTCGGTTCGACGGTGGAAGATCTGTTCCGGGCGGTGACGATCGTCAATCCCGGGGGGTCCTACACGCTGGCCACCGAGCGCAGCCCGCTGCCGCTCGCCCTGCGCAACGATCTGCCCGTGCCGATCCGGGTGCGGCTGCAGATCGACGCCCCGCCCGGGATGTCGGTGACCGACCCCGGCGAGATCGTGCTGCCGCCCGGCTTCCTACCGCTCAAGGTGCCGATCGAGGTGCACTTCACGCAGCGGGTGGCGGTCGACGTGGCGCTGCGGACCGTCGACGGTCTGTCGCTCGGCGAACCCGTGCGGCTGTCCGTGCACTCCAACGCCTACGGCAAGGTGCTGTTCTTCATCACGCTGACCGGCGGCGCGGTGCTGGTCCTGCTCGTCGGGCGTCGGCTGTGGCACCGGTTCCGCGGCCAGCCGGACCCCGCCGACCTGGACCGTCCCGATCCGATCGAGGTCGCGCTGGCGTACTCCGATGACGACACGAGGCGGCGGTGAGTACGGCACAACCGCGGCGGGCCCCGGCCCGCGCCGAGCTGTCCGACGCGGCGGTGGTGTCGCGCTCGTGGGGAATGGCGTTTGCCACGCTGGTCAGCCGGCTGACCGGCTTCGCCCGGATCGTGCTGCTCGCCGCGATCCTTGGCGCAGCGCTGTCGAGCGCGTTCACCGTCGCCAACCAACTACCCAACATGATCGCCGCGCTGGTGCTGGAGGCGACGTTCACCGCGATCTTCGTGCCGGTACTCGCCCGCGCCGAACGCGACGATCCCGACGGCGGGTCCGCGTTCATCCGCAGGCTACTGACGTTGGCCACCACGCTGCTGCTCGTCGTCACGATCATCTCGACGGCCGCCGCGCCGCTGCTGGTCGACCTCATGCTGGGTTCGGAACCGCTGGTGGACCGTCCGCTGACCACCGCGTTCGCCTATCTGCTCCTGCCGCAGATCATCTTCTACGGGCTCTCGTCGGTCTTCATGGCAATCCTGAACACCCGCAACATCTTCGGGCCGCCGGCATGGGCGCCGGTGGTCAACAACGTCGTGGCGATCCTCACCCTCGGCTTGTATCTGCTCGTGCCGGGCGAACTGTCGCTGAACCCGGTCACGATGGGCGACGCCAAACTCCTGGTCCTCGGCATCGGCACCACGCTCGGCGTCGTCGCGCAGGCCGCGGTGCTGTTCGTCGCGATCCGCCGGGAACGGGTCAGCCTGCGCCCACTGTGGGGCATCGACGACCGTCTGAAGAAGTTCGGGATGATGGCGCTGGCGATGGTGCTCTACGTGCTCATCAGCCAGGTCGGGTTCATCGTGGGCAACCAGGTCGCCAGCGGTGCGGCGGCGTCGGGCCCGGCCATCTACAACTACACCTGGCTGATCCTGCAGTTGCCGTTCGGGATCGTCGGGGTGACGGTGCTGACGGTTGTCATGCCGCGGCTGTCGCGGAACGCGGCGGCCGGTGACGCGCCCGCCGTGCTCGCGGACCTGTCGTTGGCGACTCGGCTGACGATGGTGACGCTGATCCCGATCGTCGCGTTGATGACGGTCGGCGGTCCGGCGATCGGCAGTGCGCTGTTCTCCTACGGCAACTTCGGCGCCGTCGACGCGGGGTACCTCGGCATGGCGATCACGCTGTCGGCGTTCACGCTGATCCCCTACGCGCTGGTGCTTCTGCAGTTGCGGGTGTTCTACGCCCGCGAGGAGCCGTGGACGCCCATCGTGCTGATCGTGGTGATCACGGCCGTCAAGGTCGCGGGATCGCTGGCCGCGCCGCATCTGACCGCCGACCGGGAGCTGGTCGCCGGCTATCTCGGTCTGGCCAACGGGTTGGGCTTCCTGGCCGGCGCCACGGTCGGTTACCTGTTGCTGCGTGGCCGGCTCGATCCTCCCGGCGGGCGGCTGTTCTCCCCCGGCGTCGTCCGCACCGTGCTGGTGACGATCACCGCGGCGTTGACGGCGGGGCTGACGGCCCATGTGTTGGACCGGCTGGGTGGGCTCGGTTCCCTCACCGACCACTTCGGCGCGGCCGGATCGCTGCTGCGCTTGGCCGTCCTCGGCCTGGTCATGGGGCCGATCATCGTCGGTGTATTGCTCGGCGCCAAGGTGCCCGAGGCGGTTGCGGGGGTCGCCGCGGTCCGCTCGCGCCTGGGTCGTCGGCGCGCCCGGCCCGGCGCCTCCGTCCCGGCCCGTCCGAGCGGCGGCCTCACGTACCCTGATCTCACCTCGACGCGACGGACGCGTCAGTTTCCCGGATCGACGCACCGGGGACACGGGGGCATGGTTGGCGAACGCAGGATCGGGAAAGGAGCTGCCGTGAGTGACACCCCCGCCGGTGGTTCTCGGATCCCGCCGGAGACCGCGCGCGCCGACCGTCCGTCCGCTGACGACTTCCAACCGGACGTCCCCGAGGTTGCCGACGAGCCGGCTCCCGTCGAGCCGGCGTCGGCCGAGCCCGAGCGGCCGACCGAGGCGATACCCGCGGCCGGCCCGCCGCGGCCCCGCGCCGACTACAGCAACGACCCCACGCGCGAATCGTTGGCCTTCGATCCGCCCCGCGAGCCACCGCTCGAGGCCGCCAACGCCGGCGAAGACCTTCATCTGATCCCGGGGGCTGCCGTCGGCAAGGGCCGCTACCGCCTCTTGGTGTTCCATGGCGGCCCGCCCACGCTGCAGTTCTGGCAGGCGCTCGACACCGCGTTGGACCGCCAGGTCGCGCTGACGTTCGTCGACCCCGACCGCACCCTGCCCGCGGGCGAGGTCGAGGCGATCCTGGACCGCACCCAGCGACTCGGCCGCCTCGACATGCCGGGGGTGGCACGCGTGCTGGACGTGCTGAACACCGGTTCCGGTGGGCTCGTCGTGTCCGAGTGGATCCGCGGCGGCTCGCTCGCCGAGGTCGCCGACACCTCTCCCTCTCCGATCGGGGGCGCGCGGGCGATCCAGTCACTGGCCGCGGCCGCGGAAGCCGCCCACCGCAGCGGCGTCGCGCTGGCCATCGACCATCCGTCGCGTATCCGGGTCAGCATCGAAGGCGACGTGGCCCTGGCCTTCCCGGCGACGCTGCCGTCGGCGACTCCGGACGACGACATCCGCGGCATCGGCGCGGCACTGTACGCACTGCTGGTCAACCGGTGGCCGTTGCCCGAGAGTGGCGAGCCGAGCGGGCTGGCCGCGGCCGACCTCGATGCGGCGGGCCAACCGGTCGAACCGCGCGCCGTCGACCGTGACATCCCGTTCCAGATCTCGGCCGCCGCCGCCCGGGCTGCACAGGAGAACGGCGGTATCCGCAGCGCGTCGACCATGCTCAATCTGCTGCAGCAGGCGACGGCCATCGCCGATCGCACCGATCATCTCGCGCCTGTCGACGAGCCTGCGCTCGAGACTCCGGCCGGTCCCGACGGGCCGGTCGATCCCGACGACGCGGCTCGGCGGCGCAAGCGCCTGATCATCGGCGCCAGTGTGGCTGCGGCAGCGGTGGTGCTCGTGGTGATCCTGCTGGCGACCGTGCTGAGCCGGATCTTCGGAGACGTCGGCAACGGCCTCAGCGGTGACGAGCTCGGTCTCAACGCCCCGACCTCCTCGGAGCCGAGCATCAGCGCCCCGGATGCCGGGGCAGTCGTGAAACCCGTTCGCGCGACTGTCTTCTCGCCCGAAGGTGAGGCCGATGCACCGGATCTCGCCGGATTGGCGATCGACGGCGACCCGTCCACTGTGTGGCCCACCGACACCTACAGCGACGCGACACCCTTCCCCGGATTCAAGAACGGTGTGGGCCTGATGCTCCAGCTGCCGCAACCGACCAGGCTCGGTTCTGTGGGCATCTCCGTGAACAGCACCGGCACCGCGGTGCAGATCCGGTCGGCCACGTCGGCGTCCCCGTCCTCACTGGACGACACGACCGCGCTCACCCAGCCGACGACGCTCAAGCCCGGCGCCAACACCATCCCGGTCGAGGACGCCGCACCGACCTCTTACGTCCTGGTGTGGATCTCCACACTCGGACAGGTCAACGGCGAGAGCCGCAGCGACGTCTCGGAGATCACGCTCAAAGCCGCGGGCTGAGCGAAAACTGGTGCGTCGAACCCCTGCTGGAGCCGCCTAGGGTTCGGCTGTGGGGTTTTTCGGGGCGCAGGGCGACGGCGGGATCCGGCCGCGCACCGACGCCGAGCTGCTCGCCGCGCACGTCGCCGGGGACCGCTACGCCTTCGAGGAATTGTTCTACCGCCACCACCGTCAGCTCTACCGGCTCGCGACGCTGACCACCGCGAATCCCGACGACGCCGCCGACGCGCTACAGGACGCCCTGCTGGCCGCGCACCGCACCGCCGCAGCTTTCCGGCACGACTCGGCCGTCAGTAGCTGGCTGCATCGCATCGTCGTCAATGCATGCCTGGACCGGTTGCGCCGCAACAAGTTCCGCGATCACGCCATGCTCGACGACCAGCTGAGCTGCGGGACCGACCCGACCCGCCACGTCGACACCACGATCGTGATCGAACGGGCGCTGCTGAATCTGCCGGTCGAGCAGCGCGCCGCCGTCGTCGCGGTCGACATGCAGGGGTTCTCCGTTGCCGAGACCGCGCAGATGCTCGGTGTCCCGCAAGGGACCGTCAAGAGCCGGTGCGCGCGGGCCCGCCTCAAGCTCGCGACATCTCTGGCCGTGTTCACGACAGAACACAGCGAGTGAGCTCCGTCGGATAGCCTCAGACGGTCAGCGGACAACGCAACCAGCGGGGGTGGAGATGGGCAGTGAGCTCGAACCCGTCACACCGGAACTGCTGGCCGACCTCCAAGCCGGACTCCTCGACGACGACACCGCCGCTGCCGTGCGCCGGCGAGTGCGTGCCGACCCCGAGGCCGCCCACGCGCTGGCCGCCCTCGACACCGTCCGCAGGGAACTGGGTCGACTCGGCGCCGAGCTCAAGAGCGACAGCGCCTCAGCGCCCGAGGTGCCCGCCGAAGTCACCGCCCGTATCGGCGCCGCCCTGCGGGCCGCCGAACCACCCTCGAAACACCGCTGACCCGCCCGGGCGGCCATCGGGAACAGCCCGGCCTACCCTGGTGTTCAAGGATTGCAGGCAGAAAGGCACTCATGACCTCCTCGTCCACCGTCCATGACCTGATCATCGTCGGTTCCGGTCCGGCCGGATACACCGCGGCCGTCTACAGCGCGCGGGCCCAGCTCAAACCCCTCGTCTTCGAAGGCAGCCAGTTCGGCGGCGCTCTGATGACCACGACCGAGGTGGAGAACTACCCCGGCTTCAAGGACGGCATCACCGGTCCCGAACTGATGGATCAGATGCGTGAGCAGGCGCTGCGCTTCGGCGCGGACCTGCGCATGGAGGACGTCGACGCGGTCGACCTCACCGGACCGGTGAAGACCGTCACCGTCGGCGACGAAACCCATCAGGCGCGCGCCGTCATCCTCGCGATGGGCGCCGCGGCCCGCCACCTCGGGGTCCCCGGTGAGGACGCGCTGCTCGGCATGGGCGTCAGCACGTGCGCCACCTGTGACGGCTTCTTCTTCCGCGATCAGGACATCGCCGTGGTCGGCGGTGGCGATTCGGCGATGGAGGAAGCCACGTTCCTGACCCGCTTCGCGCGCAGCGTCACGCTGATCCATCGGCGCGACGAGTTCCGTGCCTCGAAGATCATGCTCGAGCGCGCGGAGCAGAACGAGAAGATCACCATCTTGACCAACACCGCCGTGGAAGCCATCGAAGGCGATCCGAAGGTGACCGGCATCAAGCTGCGCAACACCATCACCGGTCAGCAGTCCGCGCTGGCCGTCACCGGCGTGTTCGTCGCGATCGGGCATGATCCGCGATCGGAGTTGGTCCGCGGGCAGGTCGATCTCGACGACGAGGGTTACGTCCAGGTCGTCGGCCGTACCACCTACACCTCTGTCGACGGCGTCTTCGCCGCGGGCGATCTGGTCGATCACACCTATCGGCAGGCCATCACCGCCGCCGGAAGTGGTTGTGCCGCAGCGATCGACGCGGAACGCTGGCTGGCCGATCACGCCGAGCCGGGCGAACGAACCTCCACCACCACCGACGACAGCGATCTGATTGGAGCACAGCAATGAGCGAGTCCACCTCGGCGACCGTGGCTGTCACCGACGATTCCTTCTCCCAGGACGTGCTGTCCAGCGGCACCCCGGTGCTGGTCGATTTCTGGGCGACGTGGTGCGGCCCGTGCAAGATGGTCGCCCCCGTGCTGGAAGAGATCGCGTCCGAGAAGGCCGGGTCGCTCACGGTGGCCAAGCTCGACGTCGACGAGAACCCGGCGACGGCTCGGGACTTCTCTGTCGTGTCGATCCCCACCATGATCCTGTTCAAGGACGGCGAGCCCGTGAAGCGGATCGTGGGGGCGAAAGGCAAGGCTGCGCTGCTGCGCGAGCTCGCTGACGTGCTGTAGCGGACCTCGTTTCACCCCTGGACACTTCCCTGGGGTTTTCCGGAATCCTCTCCCCTTCTGAGAGAATGCTGCCTATGTCGAGTCTGCGTCGCGGTGACCGTTCTGCAGCGGTCACCGAGATCCGGACCGCGCTGGCCGCCCTGGGGATGCTGAACGATCCCGACGACGACCTGGTCACGGGGCGCAGGGTTGCCGTCGACGTGTTCGACGGCGAGCTCGATCACGCGGTCCGCGCCTTCCAGCAGTACCGTGGTCTCCTCGTCGACGGCATCGTCGGCGAGGCGACCTACCGGGCCATCAAAGAGGCGTCCTACCGCCTGGGCGCGCGGACACTGAATCACCAGTTCGGCGCCCCGATGTACGGCGACGACGTCGCCACCTTGCAGGCGCGCCTGCAGGATCTCGGCTTCTACACGGGTTTGGTCGACGGGCACTTCGGGTTGCAGACTCACAACGCCCTGATGTCGTACCAGCGTGAGTTCGGACTCTTCCCCGACGGCATCTGCGGTCCGGAGACGTTGCGTTCGCTGTACAACCTCGGTTCCCGCGTGACCGGCGGCTCGCCGCACGCGATCCGCGAAGAGGAGCTGGTGCGCAGCTCCGGACCCTGGCTGTCCGGCAAGAGGATCATCATCGATCCGGGCCGCGGCGGAGGTGACCACGGGCTGATCACGAATGGCCCGTCGGGGCCCATCAGTGAAGCAGACATCCTGTGGGACTTGGCAAGTCGGCTCGAGGGCCGGATGACGGCCATCGGCATGGAGACGTTCCTGTCTCGTTCGGCCGCCGCCTCCCCCACCGACGCCGAGCGTGCCGCCACCGCCAATTCCGTGGGTGCCGATCTGATGATCAGCCTGCGGTGTGAGAGTCAGGCAAGCCCCGCGGCCAACGGTGTCGCCTCGTTCCACTTCGGCAACTCGCACGGCTCGGTCTCCACCATCGGACGCAATCTGGCCGACTTCATCCAGCGGGAAGTCGTGGCGCGCACCGGTTTACAGGATTGCCGCGTGCACGGCCGCACATGGGATCTGCTGCGCCTGACCCGCATGCCCTCCGTGCAGGTGGACGTCGGCTACATCAGCAATCCCGGGGATCGGGCCACGCTGGTGTCGCCGAGCGCACGTGACTCCCTCGCCGAGGGCATCCTCGCAGCCGTGAAACGGCTCTACCTCTTGGGTAAGAACGACCGTCCCACAGGCACTTTCACGTTCGCCGAGTTGTTGGCCCACGAGATGGCCGTCGAGCAGGCCCGCCGCAGCTAGCAGCCCGCTGCCGCGCCGGCGCCGACCGGCTGCTGCAACTGTGCGCTCTCGAGCAGACGTTCGAGGGCGGCCTCCACACCGGCCTTCCACCCGAGACCCTGCTCGAGCTCCAACCGCAGGCGCGGGAAGTACGTGTGGTGTGACACCACCACGAACCCCGCATCGAGAAGAAGGTCGCTCGGCATCACGCAGGTGCCCATCGCGCAGTCACCGAGTGTTTCGAGCACGGGCGCCACATCCGCGGGCACCTCATCGAGGTCGCTCAGCTCGTCGGCCGCGGCCGAGCGACCGAACGCCTCCAACGCGCGGACGCCCCGTCGCACGAGATCACCGACCACCCCGGCGATCAGGGCCCGGGACAGATCGTCCTGACCGAGGCTCGCGTCGACGCCCAGTGACGTCAGCAGCACCGCGTCGGCGCTCACAGGTCCGGTCGGGAAGCGCCCCGCGCGGGGCACGCTGCGTGGCGGCGCGTAGAACGCATAACCCAGGCACGGTTGATCGCCCGTCTCGTCTTCCGGCAGCGGCTCCCTGCTCTCGACCGCCAGCTGCCCGCAGGAGCCCCACTCCAGCATCACCATCGACAACCAGGCTTCCTTCTCGAACTCGGGGTCCGAGAGCTGTTGGTCGCTTCCGACGATCAGTGGATCGACTTCCCAGTACACGCAGCGACGCGCATGCTTCGGCAGCTGCTCGAATGCTTCGAGCCGCAGAGGCGTGATTCGTGCGGTCACTACGCTCCCCGGGATCTTCGCCGCGAAGGGGTGCGCGGCTGCCCCTCAAGAATAGAAGGCGTGACCGTGACCGGCTCGTCTCTGTGCGGTCGTACCGCCACACATCGCCTCGCAGCCGAAACCCGCTGGCGCCGAGCGCCTTTGCGCGACGTTCTGGATTCGGGCGCGGACGGCCCCGCCGCAGTGTCACTGTGACGTAACGACCGCGTGTGGTTGGTCACCGCACCGACGAGTTCATGAGGTCCACAATCCGCTGCAGATCGTCCACCGAGCCGAATTCGACGACGATCTTGCCTTTTCGCTTACCCAGGCTCACGGTCACACGGGTGTCGAACGCCGACGAGAGCTGTTCGGCCACGTCCTGCAGGCCGGGCATCTGGATCGGCTTGCGACGGGGCGCGGGCGGGGCCCCTGCGCCTTCTCGATTCGCAAGAGTCACTGCCTCTTCGGTCGCTCGTACGGACAGGCCCTCGGCAACGATGCGCGCGGCAAGCTCCTCTTGCATGTCCGGCCCACCCTCGAGGGCCAGGAGCGCCCGGGCGTGGCCGGCCGAGAGCACCCCCGCCGCCACCCGACGCTGCACCGCTATCGGCAGGCGAAGCAGCCGGATCATGTTGGTGATCACCGGGCGAGATCGTCCGATCCGAGCGGCGAGCTCGTCGTGGGTGACGGCGAACTCGTCGAGCAGCTGCTGGTACGCGGCCGCCTCTTCCAGAGGATTGAGCTGCACCCGATGGATGTTCTCCAGCAGTGCGTCCCGCAGCATGCTGTCATCGGCGGTCTCCCGGACGATCGCCGGGATGGTGGCGACGCCGGCCTTCTGCGCCGCTCGCCACCGGCGCTCCCCCATCACCAGCTGGTAGCGGGGCGCGGCTTCGCCGGATTCGGGCACGGCACGCACGACGATCGGCTGCATCAATCCGAACTCGCGGATCGAGTGGACCAGCTCGCTCAGTGCTTCCTCGTCGAACACCTGTCGCGGCTGGCGCGGGTTCGGTTCGATCTGCGACGGGGCGATCTCGCGGTACACCGCGCCGACGTCACCTGCCGGCGGCGCCACCTCGGGCGGGCCACCGAACACGGCGTCGGCGGCAGCCGCGCCCATCCGCGGTCCGGTGGTAGCCGGCTCGTCACCTTCCGCCGGGCCGGTCGGAATCAGCGATGCCAGCCCGCGACCGAGCCCACTGCGCTTACGTGCCGGGTTGTTCATCCATGTCCTTCGTTCGTCGCACCGCTACCGAGGCCGGGAGTCGTCACTGTTGTGCCGCAGGGGCACCGCGCTGCGCGAGCTCGCGGCTCGCGTCGAGGTAGCTCATCGCGCCCCGCGAACCCGGGTCGTAGTCGATGATCGTCATCCCGTAACCCGGGGCTTCGGAAACCTTCACACTGCGTGGGATCACCGTGCGCAAGACCTTGTCGCCGAAGTGGGCTCTGACGTCCACGGCGACCTGGTCGGCCAGCTTCGTCCGACCGTCGTACATCGTCAGCACGACGGTGGTCACGTCGAGCTCGGGATTGAGATGCGACTTGACCATCTCGATGTTGCGGAGCAGCTGGCCGACCCCTTCCAGTGCGTAGTACTCGCACTGAATCGGGATCAGCACCTCGGGCGCCGCGACGAGCGCGTTGATGGTCAGCAGGCCCAGCGACGGCGGGCAGTCGATGAAGACGTAGTCGAAATCGTGGTGCTTCAACTCGGCGAGCGCGGTGCGGAGCCGACCCTCGCGAGCCACCATGCTGACCAATTCGATCTCGGCGCCCGCCAGATCGATGGTCGCCGGCACACAGAACAACAGCTCGTTGTGAGGGCTCCGCTGCAACGCGGTTTCCACCGAGATGTCACCGATGAGCACCTCGTACGAGGAGGGTGTTCCGGGGCGGTGCTCGATGCCGAGCGCGGTGCTCGCATTGCCCTGCGGATCGAGGTCGATGACGAGAGTGCGCGCTCCCTGCAGGGCGAGTGCCGCCGCGATGTTCACCGCGGTCGTGGTTTTCCCGACACCGCCCTTTTGGTTCGCGACGGTGAAGATGCGCTGGCGGGCCGGCTTGGGCAACAAGCCCTCTGCTGCAGCGTGCATCAGTCGAACCGCGCGTTCCGCCTCCGCTCCGATCGGGGTGTCGACGTCGTGCGTTCCCCACGTTTCACGTGAAACATCGGGGGTGGGCTCTTCGGCCGTAGACGTCACCGTTGCTTCCTTCCCGCCGGAGTCCGACGACGTCGCTCCTCTTTCAGAAACCCTACGACCACCGTCGCCGGAGTGTCCACGACGTGAGCGCCACACGTTTTCACCTCGATCTGGGTCAGCCCAAGCGCAGCCAGAGATTCACGGTGCTCTTGTATCTCGTCCGCGGCCCGCTCACCCTTCATGGCCAGCATGCGCCCACCTGACCTCAACAGCGGCACACTCCACTTCGCCAGCTTGTCCAGTGAAGCGACCGCACGTGATACCACCGCGTCCTGCTCCCCCACGAGCTCGCGCACCGATCGATCCTCCGCCCTACCCCGCACCACCACAGCATGGAGGCCCAACTCTGCGATCACTTCTCGCAGGAACTCACTGCGGCGCAGCAGCGGTTCGATGAGCGTCACTGATACATCCGGGCGAGCCAGGGCCAACGGTATCCCGGGCAGCCCTGCCCCGCTGCCGATGTCGGCCACTGCCTCACCTGAGTCGATCAGCTCTGCGATGGCCGCGCTGTTGAGGACGTGACGCTCCCAGAGCCGCTCCACCTCGCGAGGCCCCAGAAGCCCGCGTTCCACGCCGGCACCCGCCAAGATCTCGGCGTAGCGGACAGCGGCGTCAGCGGCGTCGCCGAAGATTGCCCCGACCGCCGCCGGTGGTGCTGGCAGCTCCGCGTGTTTCACGTGAAACATCCTCCGCCTTGTCCCGACACTGGCACCATCACCGAACTACATGGATGTAACTCTCGGGCGTCAGTCGACGAGAATGACCACGCGGCGCGAGGGCTCCACGCCCTCGCTCTCGCTGTGCACACCGTCGATCTCCGCCACGGCATCGTGCACGATCTTGCGCTCGAACGGCGTCATCGGCGAGAGTTCCTCGCGCTCACCGGTCTCGAGGACGCGGTGCGCCACCTTGCTGCCCAGCGCGGCCAACTCGTCCCGGCGGCGCTTACGCCACTGCGCGATGTCCAGCATGAGACGGCTCCGCTCGCCGGTCTTCTGATGAACCGCCAGCCGCGTCAATTCCTGAAGCGCATCCAGGACTTCACCTTTGCGGCCGACCAGCTTCGTCAGGTCTCCCCCGCCGTCGATGCTGACCACCGCGCGGTCGCCCTCGACGTCGAGATCGATGTCCCCGTCGAAGTCCAACAGGTCCAAAAGCTCTTCGAGATAGTCCCCGGCGATCTCGCCCTCGGCGACGAGTCGCTCCTCTAGATCGGGCGTGCCGGCACCACCCTCACGCGCGGTGTCCGTGGCGGCCACATCCGAGCCCGCCTCGGCGAGCTCTTCGGGGGTGGTCGTGTCTGAATTCGTCATGAATATCCCTCTTCCTCCTTCGCGGTCACCCGCGCGTCAACGTTTCCGCTTCTTGGGACGCGCGCCCGGTTTCGGGGTACGGCTGACCGCCCCGTTCCTCGTCGCGGCATCGCCGTTGGTCGTGCTGGCCGTGGAGTCGGACGATTTCTCCTCGGCAATGCTCGATTCGGTGATCTCCGCACCGTCGGTCATCGCGGCGTCCGCAGGAGATGCCTCGACGCGCCCGGCCTTCTTACGGCTCGGCTTCGCGCCCGGCGCCGGCGCATTGGCCGCGCGGCGCTCGATCGCCTCCTGCTTCTTGGCTTCCTCTTCCTTCTCGATCTTGCCGAACACGTAGTGCTGCTGACCGAAGGTCCAGATGTTGTTGGAGAACCAGTACAGGATGATCGCCAGCGGAAGGAACGGACCACCGACGACCACACCGAGCGGGAAGACGTAGAGCGCCAACTTGTTCATCATCGCGGTCTGCGGGTTGGCGGCGGCTTCCGGACTCTGCCGAGCCACCGACGCACGGCTGTTGAAGTAGGTGGCGACACCGGCGGCGATCATGATCGGAACGCCGACGGCGATCACGGCCGGACGATGGAACTCGGTGAACGCCTCGAGGCCGTGCTTCTGGATCATCGTCGCGCCCAGAGGTGCACCGAACAGGTTGGCGTCCAGGAAGTGTCCGACGTCGGTGGCGCTGAAGAAGTAGTTCCCGAGGCTCTTGTTCTCCTCGACCGACAGCCCGAGTCGGCCGATGCCGGTCTGCGTGCGGTTGAAGGACATCAGCACGTGATAGAGACCCAGGAACACCGGGATCTGCGCCAGCATCGGCAGACACCCGAGGATGGGGTTGAACCCGTGCTCCTTCTGCAGCTTCTGCATCTCCAACGCCATGCGCTGGCGGTCCTTGCCGTACTTCTTCTGCAGGGCCTTGATCTGTGGCTGAAGCTCCTGCATCTGGCGCGTGGTGCGGATCTGCCGAACGAACGGCTTGTAGAGGATCGCGCGCAGCGTGAAGACCAGGAACATCACCGACAGGGCCCACGCGAAGAAGTTCGACGGACCCAGCACGAACGCGAACGCCTTGTACCAGACCCACATGATCGCCGACACCGGGTAATAGATGATGTCGAGGCTGAAGAAGTTAAACACGCGGCAGACTCTTCCCTTGCTGATCCGGTTGCGCTTCTCGGTCTATGGACTCCGTGACCAGGCCGCCGACCCTCTCGGCCGTGGCGTCACTGTGACGGTCACCTTCGGGGTGCTCACGGTCAGGACAGCGATCCGGTATCGGATCCCACCCTCCGTTATGCCATGGTCCACATTTGAACAGACGCACCAGCGCCAGCCAGCTCCCCCGCACCAGACCGAACTCCGTGAGCGCGTCGACGGCGTACTGACTGCACGTGGGAGTGAAGCGACAGGTCGGGAGCCGCAACGGCGACACCGTGGTGCGATAGAGCTGGATCATCCAGACCAGGGCGCGAACGGCGCGGGAGCTCATGACGATGCCTCCGACCGACTCCTGATGCGCCGCAACGCGGTCCGCAGTTGCTGCTCCAGTCGGGGTGATCGAGCGTCGCGGCTACCCGGGAGCGCACGGATGACCACCCGATCGACGGCCTCCAGCTCGGGCAGGACCGTGCGGGCGACATGACGAAGACGCCGAGACACCTGGTGGCGCGCAACGGCATTGCCCACCGCTTTGGAGACGACCAGACCGATCCGTGGTCCGGCATCCTCACTCTGATCAGAACGCAGGCAATAGACGACGAGATCGGGCTGTGCCGCCCGCGTCCCTCGACTGACTGTGGTGCCGAACTCGGTCGACCGGGTCATCCGGTTCTGTGCCGGAAGCACCGCGTCAGACCCGGGGTCGCGTCACGCAGTCAGTGAACGACGGCCTTTGCGGCGCCGACCGGACACGATGGCGCGCCCCGCGCGGGTACGCATCCGCAGCCGGAACCCGTGCACGCGTGCGCGGCGCCGGTTGTTGGGCTGGAAGGTCCGCTTGCCCTTGGCCACGGCAGTCACTCCTTGTTGGTCTGGCCCCCACGCGAACCCCGTGTCTGACGGGCATCGCGCTGTCGGCCGTTGGTAAGCTCGGCGTCTTGCTTAGCCGGCGCGGTCCCCGGAATGAACCGGATCGCAGCCGTATCGCCACGTGCGGGCGACTGTTCGAGGGTACTGACGAGATTTCACCGGGTCAAACCTGCTCGCAGACCCCCGGGCCGGCCTCCGCGCACAGCCCAGCCGCACGTCAGCAGCATCACATTCACCTCAACAGTCACGCGGGTCTGGAACGATTGAGCCAGACGGACTTACGCTTCCGCGCAATGTTGCAGAACTGTTGGCACTCGGAGAGAAAACTGTTAGCTTCTGGCAAGGCCGATTCCACGCCGGAACGGCGCAAGACAACGAAGCGAGGATCATCCAGTCGGTCGCGAGCCCACCACGTGAATCCACGTAGTGACGAGCTCCGACCACTGGCAGCCTCGGTGGTAGACAGCGGACAACGACGGACTCCTGCATTTCCACAGCCTGTGGATAACTTTGTGGACAGTTCGTCTTTGTTGTGTGGCCGTCCTCGCGTCGGCCGGTAGGGGGTGGGTGTTC